>NZ_RJKM01000001.1 GCF_003752005.1 Saccharothrix texasensis
GTGGAGCAGGCGGGACCAGACGTCCCGCCCGGCCGAGTCGAACCCGAGCGGGTGGCCGGCCTCGGGCCCGGCGAACGCTCTGCCCAACTCCGCCGCGCCGGGCTGGTGGGCGGTCAGCGCCGGCGCGAGGAGCACCGCGCCGATGATCAGCGCCAGGAGCGCCGCGGAAGCCACGGCCTGGGGATTGCGCACGAACCGCCGGGCCGCGCTCATGACGTCCTCGCCTTCGGGTTGAGCCAGCCGATGAGCACGTCGACAGCCAGGTTGATGACCACGACGCAGACGACCGTGGTCATGACCAGGCCCATGATGATCGGCGTGTCACCGCGGGTGGTGTAGGTGACGGTCATGGAGCCGATGCCCGGCAGGCCGAAGATCTGCTCGACCAGCACCGCGCCGCCGAGCAGACCCACGAACTGCATGCCGAGCACGGTGAGCGCGGGCGCGGACGCGTTGCGCAGCACGTGCCGGAACAGCACCCGCCGGGGCGGCAGGCCCCGCGCCCGCAACGTGCGGACGTAGTCCTGGCGCAGCACGTCGATGACGGAGCCGCGGACCTGTTGGGAGACACCGGCCACCGAGGCGACGGACAGCGACAGGATCGGCAGGACCACTGTGGACGACCACCCCGGGACCGACGTCGTCAGCGGGATGTAGCCGATCGCCGGGAACCACCGCAGCTGCACGGCGAAGACCAGCACGATCACGAGCGTGACCAGGAAGCCGGGCAGCGCGTACCCGAGCACGCCCAGCACCTGCACGAACCGGTCCACGGCGCCCCGCCGCACCCCCGCCCACACCCCGAGGGTGAACGCGAGCACGGCGGTGACGAGGGTGACGCCGAGCATCAGGCTCAGCGTCACCGGCAGCCGGTTGCCGATGGCCGTCACCACGTTCTCGCTGGTGAACCACGACCGGCCGAGGTCTCCGGTCACCGCGTCGCCCAGCCAGTCCGCGTACCGGGCGAGGACCGGCTGGTCCAGGCCGAGCGCCGCGTTCTTGGCGTCCACGACGTCCTGCGTCGCGGCCTGCCCGACGAGCTGCCGCGCCACGTCGAGGTGCGGGACCGACAGCAGCACGAAGGAGACGAAGGAGATGGCGAAGAGCAGCAGGACACCGGCCGCGAGGCGGCGGAGCAGGAACCACAGCACGGTGTCAGCCGACCGACTTGTAGTTGTACAGCGACGGGACGGCCATGCCGGACTGGGGCTGCGCCGTGACGCCGCCGTCGGTGACCAGCGCGTAGGACATCCGGTAGAACGGGACGAACCACGCGTCGTCCACGAGGTGGCGGTTGAGGTCCCGCGCGGCGTCCTCGGCTTCGCCCTCCGCCGCGGCCTGGATCTTCGGCACCAGCGCCCGCACCGTGTCGTCGGAGTAGCCGAACAGGTTGAACGTCCCCGGCAGCACGAGGTCCTTGACGACCAGCCAGTCGTCGGCGGACTGGCCGAGGTTCATCACGAACCCGGAGAACTCGCGGTCGGAGAAGATCCGGCGCAGCGCGTCGCCCTGGTCGACGTCGACCCACGTGAGGGTGATGCCCACGTCGGCGAGGTCGGACCGCAGCGACGAGGCGATGGCCTCCGTGACGATGGAGGACATGCGCGGCATCTTCAGCTCGAAGCCGTCCGCGTGCCCGGCCTCCGCGAGCAGCCGCTTGGCCTTCTCCGGGTCGTGCGCGTAGAAGGAGTCCAGCTCTTCCTGGTAGCCGGCGGTGTCCGTGCCGAAGACCTGGCTGGTGACCGCGCCCTTGCCCCGGCGGATCTGGTCGAGCATCGTCTGGCGGTCGATCGCGTGGTTGAGCGCCTGGCGCACGCGTGCGTCGGCGAGTTCGGGGGTGAGCTTGCCCGCTCGGTCGAACAGCAGGATGCCCTGGTAGTCGAAGTCGATCGGGGTGCTGGTGAGGCCTGCGGCGCCGTCGAGGCTCGACTGCTGGTTGGCGTCCTGGATGACGGCCGTGTCGACCTGACCGGTCTTGAGGCCGTTGACGATGGCGGTCTCGTTGTCGAACACCGTCATGGTGACACCGTCGAACGGCAGGCGCTCGCCCCAGTAGCCCTCGGCGCGGCGGAAGACCCACTTCGTCCCGACGACGGTCTGGGCGCTGTCCAACTCGTACGGTCCCGTGCCGTCGGGGGTGGTCTTGAGCTTCTCCGCGTCGGCGAACGCGGCGGGGTTGGCCATGAGGCCCGCCGCGTCGGACAGGTAGTGGGGGTAGGCGGGGTCGGGCGCGTCCAGGTGCAGCACGACGTGGGTGGCATCGACGACCTCGACCTGCTGGAGGCCGGAGAACCACTTCGCGTTCGCGCCGGTGCTCGCCTTGAAGCGCTCCAGGTTCGCCTTGACCGCCGCCGCGTCGAAGGCCGAGCCGTCGTCGAACCTCACGTCGTCCCGCAAGGTCAGCGACAGCTCCGTCCGGCCCGGGTCCCACGTCCACGAGGTGGCGAGCATGGGGCTGTAAGCGCCGTCGGGCTCGCGCTTGAGCAGCGAGTCGTAAGCGGCCTGGAAGAAGGGCAGCGCGCCGCCGATCGCGGTGACCGGGTCGAGGCTCTGCGGGATCGTCATCGTGGCGATGTCGAGCGTCGGGTCGCTCTGCCCCGCGACCCCGCCGCCCGCCGCGGAGCACCCGGTCAGCGCCAAGGCGACCGCCACCGCGCCCGCTGTCCCGACGGTGGGAAACCTGCGGATCCTCATGGGCAACTCCTGTCTGCGTGCCGGGCTTCGTCGCCCGTTCACCAGGCCTGATCGGTCCGGCGAGCTAGAACTCACCATGTGGTAAGTTTTACGGGCCACATGGTAGGCACATCGGCGGGGACGATGTCCAGACCACTTTGATAACGGCGCGAGGAGACACGATGGCGAGTGCAGGACCCGACCGCGTGAAGAGCGGCTCGCCGATCCCCGCCAAGCGGTACACGAAGGGCGAGCGCACCAAGGAGCGGATCACCGACGCCGCCGCGGAGCTGTTCGCCAAGTCCGGCTACCTCGCGGTGTCGCTGCGCGACATCGCCGCCGCGTCCGGGCTGACCCACGCCGGCGCCCTGCACCACTTCCCGGGCGGCAAGGACGAGCTGCTCATGCGGGTGCTCGAGCGACGCGACCAGATCGACGCCGACGTCCTGTTCGACGAGCACCTCGACGCGTGGGACCACCTCGACCAGCTGCTCCACATCGTCGAGCGCAACGCCATGACACCCGGTCTGGTCGCGCTGTACGCCAAGCTGTCCAACGAGGCCGGCGATCCCGAGCACCCGGCCCACCGGTACTTCCTGCGCCGCTACGAGATCCTCCGCGAGCACTTCGCGACCATCCTCGGCGAGGCGGTCGACGGCCTGCTCGACCCGGATTCGGCGGCGCAGCAGCTCCTCGCGCTCCTCGACGGGTTGCAGACGCAGTGGATGCTCGCCCCGGACGTGATCGACATGCGCGGTCGCCTGCTCGACTTCCTGTCCCTGCTCGGCGTCGACACGACCCGCTGGAAGTCGGGCTGACCCCCGGAAGACCGAAATCCCCCCGTCACGCTCACCGATGAGGAGACCGCCCACCATGGCCGACCACGAGGCCGAGCGCCCACCGCTCGCGCTCAAGGCATCGCTCACCTCGGGCAGCGACACCTGGCACTCGACCGGGGCTCCGGGCCTCGTGCGACCGTTCCTGCTCGCCGACGGGCCCCACGGCGTGCGCCGCCAAGGCGAGGGCGGTGACGCCCTCGGCATCGGGACGAGCGTCCCGGCCACGTGCTTCCCGCCCGCGGTGGCGCTCGGGTCCACGTGGGACACCGCGTTGGTCCGCCGGGTGGGCGCGGCCCTGGGCCGCGAGGCCGCCGCGCTGGAAGTGGACGTCATCCTCGGTCCGGGCATGAACATCAAGCGCTCACCGCTGGGCGGACGCAACTTCGAGTACCTGTCCGAGGACCCGCACCTGACGGGACGGCTCGCCGCCGCCTACGTCGAGGGCGTCCAGTCCAGCGGTGTCGGCGCGTGCGTCAAGCACTTCGCGGTCAACAACCAGGAGACCGACCGCATGCGGGTCTCCGCGGAGGTCGACCAACGGGCGCTGCGGGAGGTCTACCTCCGCCCGTTCGAGCACGTGGTGCGGACCGCGCGCCCGGCGATGGTGATGAGCGCGTACAACTCGGTCAACGGCGTCGCGGCGAGCGAGAACCCGTGGCTGCTCACACGAGTGCTGCGCGAGGAGTGGGGTTTCGACGGTGTCGTCGTCTCCGACTGGGGCGCGGTGAACGACCGGGTCGCCGCGCTGCGGGCGGGACTGGACCTGGAGATGCCGCCCACCGGCACGGACGCGGAGGTCGTGGCCGCGGTCGAGCGGGGAGAGCTGGACGAGTCCGTGCTCGACGCGGTGATCGACCGCCTGCGCCGCTTGGCGGAGCGCGTCGGCGCTGCCCGGACGCGTGCGCCGGAGGAGGAGCTGGCCGTGATCCGACGTGACAACGCCGAGCTGGCCCGTGAAGCCGCCGCACGAGCGGCCGTGCTGCTGACCAACGACGGCGTGCTGCCGCTGGACCCGTCGTCGGACGCCGTCGCGGTGATCGGCGAACTCGCGCGCACCCCGCGCTTCCAGGGCGGTGGGTCGTCGCGCATCGTCCCGACCGGGTTGTCCTCCGCGCTGGACGCGCTGACCAGGAGGCTGGGCGCGGTCCGGTTCGCGCCGGGGTACGCGGTGGACGGCGTCGCCGACGAGGCACTGGTGCTCGAGGCCGTCGAGGCGGCCCGTGACGCGCGGGTCGCCGTGGTGTTCCTGGGCCTGCCCGAGCACGCCGAGTCCGAGGGCTTCGACCGGACCACGATCGACCTGCCCGCCGACCAGGTCGACCTGCTGGAACGGGTCGCCGCCGTCGCGCCGCGCGTCGTCGTCGTGCTGTCGAACGGCGGGGTCGTCTCGGTGGCCGGGTGGCAGCACCACGCCAACGCGATCCTGGAGGGGTGGTTGCTCGGCCAAGGCGGGGCAGAGGCGACGGCGGACCTCCTCCTCGGGGACCGGGCCCCGTCGGGCCGGCTCGCCGAGACCATCCCGCTGCGCCTGTCCGACCACCCCAGCTACCTCACCTTCCCGGGCGGCGACGGCGTCTCCGTGTACGGGGAGAGCACCTTCGTCGGCTACCGGCACTTCGACACGCTCGGCCGGCCGGTCGCGTTCCCGTTCGGGCACGGCCTCACCTACACCCGGTTCGAGTACGCCGACCTGCGGGTGACCGAGGCGGGCGAGGACGGGTGGGAGGTGACGTTCTCGGTGGCGAACACCGGTGACCGGGACGGGCTGGAGGTCGCCCAGCTGTACGCGGGGCTGGTCGAAGAGCACCCCACCCGGCCCCGCTCGGAGCTGCGCGGCTTCGCCAAGGTCGAGCTGCGGCCCGGCGAGACGACGACCGTGACGCTGCCGTTGCCGGCCGCCGACCTGCGGACGTGGGACGTGCGCGGTCAGCGCTGGGCCCTGGCCGCCGGCGACTACGCGATCCGCGTGGGCGCCTCCTCGCAGGACGTGCGGCTGGAGGCGACCGTCCACAGTGACGGCGACCGCGTGCTGACGCCGCTCACCGCGCAGTCCACCATCGCCGAGTGGCGCGCCGACCCGGCCGGGCGGGAGGTGCTGGCCGCGCTGCTCGGCCGGACGGCCCTGGGCGCCGCCCAGTCCACCGTCGCGCCCGAGCTGGTCCGGATGTTCCTGTCCATCCCGCTGGACAAGCTCCGGTCGTTCGGCCTCGGCGTCACGGCGGAGACCGTGGCGGGACTGGTCGCGCAGGCCCGAGCCGGGCAGGAACGACTGCTCGCCACCGGCGCGTACCGCCGGCCGTGAGTGCGCGAAGAACCTCAGGAGACGCCATGGACGCCACCTTCCCCCGCGACTTCCTCTGGGGAGCCGCGACCGCCGCGCACCAGGTCGAGGGCAACAACACCGCCAGCGACCTGTGGGCGTTCGAGAACGCGCCCGACTCGTTCCTGCCGGAACGCAGCGGCGACGCGTGCGACAGCTACCACCGGTGGCGCGAGGACCTCGACATCGTCCGCGACCTCGGGCTCAACAGCTACCGGTTCAGCGTCGAGTGGGCCCGCGTCGAACCCGCGCCCGGCCACATCTCCCGGGCGCACCTCGCGCACTACCGGCGGATGGTCGAGGGCTGCCTCGACCGCGGCTTGACCCCCGTGGTCACCCTGCACCACTTCACCACGCCGATGTGGTTCCGCGCGGCGGGCGGGTGGACCGGGCCCGACGCCGTCACCCGCTTCCGTGCCTACGTCCGCTCGGTGCTGCCGGTCCTCGACGGCGTGGAGTGGGTGTGCACCGTCAACGAGCCCAACATGGTGGCGATGATGAGCGCGATGATCAAGCGCGGCGAGCGGCGGGAGAACGCAGCCGGCGCGATGCCCCCGCCGGACCAGGACGTCGCCGACGCGTTGATCGCCGCCCACCACGCCGCCCGCGAGGAACTCGGCGCACTGCCGCGCGTCCGGTCCGGCTGGACGGTGGCGAACCAGAACTTCCAGGCCGTGGACGGCGCGGACGACCTCGCCGCCGAGTGGGCCCACTCCCGCGAGGACCAGTTCCTCGACGCAGCGAAGGATGACGACTTCATCGGCGTGCAGGCCTACACCAGGGTGCTCATCGGGCGCGACGGCCCGGTCGAGCCCGACGCGCGCCGGACCCTCACGGGCTGGGAGTTCCACCCCGCCGCGCTGGAAGGCGCCGTCCGCCACACCGCGGCCCGGGTGGGACCCGCGGTGCCCCTCCTGGTCACCGAGAACGGGATCGCGACCGCCGACGACGGGGAACGGGTCGAGTACACCCGCGAGGCGCTGACCGGACTGGCCCGCGCCCTGGCCGACGGCGTCGACGTCCGGGGCTACCTGCACTGGTCGTTGCTGGACAACTACGAGTGGGGCTCGTGGACGCCGACGTTCGGCCTGGTGTCGGTCGACCGGGAGACCTTCGCCCGGACGGTCAAGCCCAGTGCGCGCTGGTACGGCGAGGTCGCCCGCACCAACACCCTCTGACGCCGGGTGCGCCCCCGATCGGGCGGCCGTCGTTCGGGGGTACCGGCGTTACCTCCTCCAGCACCGGCAGGCGACCAACCCCTGGCCGTCCTCGACCCCGCGCCGCGCGTCGTGCTCGACCCCGGGCTCGGCGCGCTGTCGGTCGGCAGGCGGGCCGGGGACGCCGACATCGCCCGCGACATCCACCCTGAGCGGGTAGACCCGGTCTACGGCGGCCGGCTCGTTGGCCGATGGTCTTGTTCGCCGACGAGGGCCGGCAGAGGATGGCCCACCCGACTCCTGCCGACGCGTTCGACGCGAACCTCGGCGACCGGGGCGTCGGCCACCTGTTCCCCTCACCGGAGGGCAAGCACGCCGACCACGGCTTTTCAGATCGGTGGGTCGGCGGCCAGAAGCAGTCGAGTTCGCCCGGTGGGTGGTGGCGGTCGACCGTTGGGTGCCGCTCGTTCAGCCGCGGCTCGTGGGGCGGTTTCGGGACCACTCGGCGGCGTCGGTTCCGTAGCGGGTCAGGAGGTGGGCGAACTGGATCCGTTCTTCCGGTGACCAGGTGGCGGTGATCTCCTGGAACGCTGCTCGCTGTTCGGTGGCGAAGCGGGTGCGTTCGGCTTCGCCGCGGGCGGTGAGTTCGAGCACGGTGCGGCGGCCGTCGGCTTGGGAGGCCGCACGGCGCAGCAGGCCGTCCGCTATGCAGGCGGCGACGGTTCGGCTGGCCACCGGTTGGGCGACGCCCATCTCGGTGGCCAGGACGCCCACGGTCATCTCACCCGGCGCGTCGGCGACCACGTTGAGCACGAGGTTGCGGGAGAGGTCCTTGCCCGAGGCCGGCGCCCGTCGGCGCAGACGTGACAGCGCCGGGCCGATCTGGTCGAGCACCAGGTCGTCGGAAGGCTGCTCGGAGGAGGGCGCGCTGCTCATGTGACGGAGTCTAGGTCCGGACCGCGCAGTTGCATACCTTTAGGCAAGTGTATAACTTTGGGTATGGAAATTCCGGGCGAACGAGGAACGGGGCGGACTGCCATGGGGCTCACCGCGATCACGAACGCGCAGGTCTTCGACGGCGAGAAGTCGGTGGGCGTGCAGACCGTGCTCATCGAAGGCGGGAGGATCGCTCGGGTCGGCGGCGACGTCCCGAGCGGCAGCGAGGTCGTCGACGGCGCCGGCGGCACCCTGCTGCCTGGCCTGATCGACGCCCACGTCCACTCCGCGCCGGGTTCCCTGGCGCTAGCCCTGCGGTTCGGCGTGACGACCGAACTGGAGATGCAGGGGATGAACACGCGGGAGAACCGGGGGCACATCACCGATGACGACACCCAGGCCGACGTGCGCTCCTCCGGCTTCGCCATCACGCCGCCCGGTGGTCACCCGAGCGAGCTGATGCCCGAGGGTTTCCGGCCGAAGTGGGACCTGCCGGCGGCGATGCCCCTGATGCCGTTCTCCACCACTCCGGAGGAAGCGGCCGCCTTCGTGCCCCGACTGCTGGCCCAGGGGTCGGACTACATCAAGTTCATGATCGACGACGGCAGCGTGGAGGGACACCCCGGGCTGCCCTCGCTCGACCAGGCCACGGTGAACGCCGGTGTGGCCGAGGCCAAGAAGCACGGCGCCCTCACGGTGGCCCACGCGCTGACCGCGGAGGCCACCAGGATGGCCGCCGAAGCAGGTGTCGACGGCCTCACCCACGTGTTCGTGGACCAGCCGCACACCGCCGAGATCATCAGCGTCATCAAGGACGCGGGCATGTTCGTGATCCCCTGCATCTGCCTCAACGCCTCGCTGATGGGGCACACCGGCAGCGAGCTGGCCGACGACCCCCGGGTCGCCGCGCGCCTCGACGAGAAGTGGGACCGGACCCTGCGCTCCAGCTACAACCGCTACCCGCAGGGCAAGCTCGATGACGTGCACGACACCGTGCGCGCTCTGGACGCCGCCGGCGTCGACGTGCTGGCCGGCACCGACGCCTCCATGGCCGAGACGTTCTTCGGTGGCCTGGCGCACGGAGCGAGCCTGCACCACGAACTGCGGCACCTCGTGGCGGCCGGCCTCACCCCCGCACGGGCCTTGCGCGCGGCCACCGCGACCACCGCCCGCCGCTTCCGCCTCAGCGACCGGGGCCGCATCGCCGAAGGGCTCCGCGCCGACCTCCTGCTGGTCGACGGCGATCCGCTCGTCGACATCGACGCCACCCTCGACACCAGGGCCGTCTGGCGTCGCGGCACCCGTCTGGCGGCCTGACCAGCGGTACTCCCGCCCGGGGAGGGACCGAACCCACGCCACCCCGGCCCGGTCCTGTCACCGGTTGGTGTGGTCCCGACCGTGGTTGCCGGGAGGCCGGCGGGGCACCCGAGGGGGACTGCGGCGGGAGGGGTACCGGATGTGTCGTCTGTTCGGGTTGTCGGCTTCGCCGCGGCGGGTGCGCGCGACGTTCTGGCTGCTGGAGGCGCCGGACAGCCTGGCGGAGCAGAGCAGGCGCGAACCGGACGGGACGGGGCTGGGCGTGTTCGCCGAGGACGGCACGCCGCAGGTCGACAAGCAGCCGTTGGCCGCCTACCAGGACCGGCAGTTCGTGCAGGAGGCGAAGGAGCGGGAGTCGGCCACGTTCGTCGCGCACATCCGCTACGCCTCCACCGGCGGCCTGGACCCGCGCAACACTCACCCGTTCGAGCAGCGGGGGCGGTTGTTCGCGCACAACGGGGTGATCGGCGACCTCCCGATGCTGGAGGCGGAACTGGGCGACTACCGCGACCTGGTGGCCGGTGACACCGATTCGGAGCGGTTCTTCGCGCTGGTCACCAAGCACACCGACGCGCACGGCGGGGACGTGGGCGCCGGGATCGCCGCTGCGGCGCGGTGGGTGGCCGACACCCTGCCGGTGTACGCGATCAACCTGGTCCTGGCGACGGCGACCGACCTGTGGGCGTTGCGCTACCCCGACACGCACGACCTGTTCGTGCTCCAGCGCGCCGCGGGTGGGCCCCACGGGGACCGGCACCTGGAGCACGCGAGCACCGCGGGACGCATCCGGGCCCGGTCCGGCGCGCTGTCCGACCACCCGTCCGTGGTGGTGGCCAGCGAGCGGATGGACGAGGACCCCGACTGGCGGGAGCTGCGCCCCGGCGAGCTGCTGCACGTCGACGGCCGGTTGGACGTGACCAGGCGCGTCGTGCTCGACCACCCGCCCCGCCACCTGCTCACGCTCGACCAGCTCGGCGCGCACGCCGCCGCCTCCCAAGCAGGCGCCTGACCCAGCGAGGTTCCGCCATGTCCCTGGCCCACCCGTCGGACCGGCCGCACCGCGACGTCGCGGTCAACCCGGTGTTCACCCGCGAACCGGTGTCGATCCCGCGCGACCGGATGCCCGACGGGCAGCTCGACGGTGAGACGGCCTACCAGGTGGTGCACGACGAGCTGATGCTCGACGGCAACGCGCGGCTGAACCTGGCCACGTTCGTCACCACGTGGATGGAACCGAAGGCGCAGGTGCTGATGGCGGAGTGCGCCGACAAGAACATGATCGACAAGGACGAGTACCCGCGCACCGCCGAACTGGAGCAGCGGTGCGTGCGGATGCTCGCCGACCTGTGGCACGCCGCCGACCCCGATCACGCCACCGGCTGCTCCACCACCGGCTCCAGCGAGGCGTGCATGCTCGCCGGGCTCGCGCTCAAGCGCCGCTGGCAGCACCGGCGCCGAGCCCGGGGCGAGCCCGCGGATCGGCCCAACCTGGTGATGGGCGTCAACGTGCAGGTGTGCTGGGAGAAGTTCGCCAACTACTGGGACGTCGAAGCCCGGCTCGTGCCGATGGCCGGCGACCGCTTCCACCTCACCGCCGAGGAAGCCGTCGAGCACTGCGACGAGAACACCATCGGCGTCGTCGCGGTGCTGGGCTCCACCTTCGACGGCAGCTACGAGCCGGTCGCCGACATCTGCGCCGCCCTCGACGGGCTGCAGCGCGAACGCGGCTGGGACGTCCCGGTGCACGTCGACGGCGCGTCCGGCGCCATGATCGCCCCGTTCTGCGACCCCGACCTGGAGTGGGACTTCCGACTGCCCCGGGTGGCTTCGATCAACACCTCCGGCCACAAGTACGGCCTGGTCTACCCGGGCGTGGGCTGGGTGGTGTGGCGTGACGCCGACGCGCTGCCCGACGACCTGGTGTTCAAGGTCAACTACCTGGGCGGTGAGATGCCGACCTTCGCGCTGAACTTCTCCCGTCCCGGCGCGCAGGTCGTCGCCCAGTACTACAACTTCCTGCGGCTCGGCCGGGACGGCTACCGCCGCGTCCAGGGCTACTGCCGCGACGTGGCCCGCGACCTGGCCGAGCGGATCGCCGCGCTCGGGCCCTTCCGGCTGATCACCGACGGCACGCAACTGCCGGTGTTCGCCTTCACCCTCGCCGACGGCGAGCAGGGGTACTCGGTGTTCGACGTCTCCGCCGCGCTGCGCGAACAGGGCTGGCTGGTGCCCGCCTACACCTTCCCCGCGCACCGCGAAGACCTCGCCGTGCTGCGGATCGTCGTGCGCAACGGCTTCAGCCACGACCTCGCCGACCTCCTGGTCGACGCCCTGCGCCAGGCGCTGCCGCGGCTGCGCGCCCAGGACCGGCCGCAACGCGGCGAGGAGTCCGCCTCCTTCTCCCACGGCGCGGACACCGCCCGCACCCACCACCGCGACGCCCGCCGCCGTGCCTCATCACCCGACCACCCCCGTCGCTGACCCCGCCTCGCGGGCCCAGCGCACCCTCGACCGGGTGGGCCCCGGCGCGTTCGTTCCCGGGCCCGCGAACGCCTCGTCGACCGACGAGCGCAGGTCTTGGGCGCCGTCGTCCTCGACCCAGGCGGTCATCGCGGCGGTGAGCGCCGCGGTGGCGGCGATCTGCTCGACGGCGGCCCGGTCGTGGCCCTGGTCGAGGAACAGCCGCAGCGCGTGCTCGGCACCCGGTCCTCAGCTGCGACGCCGGCAACCGTCCATCAGCCGGTCGTCCACGCCGGTGACCGCGGCACCGACGCCGTGGGCTGCCCGACCCGCAGCTCACCCGAGCGGCGACCCCCCCGACGTGGACGACCGCCGTCCGCGTAACGGATCTGCCCGGCGTGTCGATACGGCTGACAACGCGGTCATCGATCCGGTGGCCGTGCGGTGTGCCGGGAAGCCTGGTCGGCGATGTCGGACAACCTCGTCACCGGAGCCACCAATGAGACGCACGTCCCTCGTCCACGTCGTCCTGGCGGTGCACGCCACCTGCGCCGCGGCGGACCTGGTCCTCGCCGTCGTGTGGTCCAGCTGGGCGCTCGTCTTCGTCGGCGTCGGCTGGGCCTTCGTCGCTTCCGCGCTGCACGCGCACCACCGCCGAGCGGACGACGTGGCGCAACCGGCGCGGTCGTGGCACGACGAGCCGACCGTTCCGCGGGGCTGACGACGGCGCCCGGACCGGAGCGGTGAGCTCCGGCCACGGCCACGTCCTCGAGCACCCGCCGCCCGCACTCGGCCGCCGTGCGCAGCGCGCCGACGGCCGGCAGGTCGTTGAAGCAGAACACCGCGTCGGGCGGGCCGGGCGGCGACAGCAGGCGGGCCGTGGCCGTCGCGCCGTCACCCCGGTGGTAGTTCAAGGCGGTCGCGACCAGGTCGTCCCGCACCGGCAACCCGGCCGCGACCTCCGCCGCCCGCACGGTGTCGATCCCGACGCGGTCGATGGCAGCTGCACGGTGTGCTCACCGAGCATCACCACGGGTATGCCGGGCGCGAGCGCGGTGAAGTCGCCTTCCAGCAGCGCCTCGGGGTGAGCAGGGCTTCCTCGACCCGCCCCGGTGCCCCGAACCCGTCGACCCTGCGGGAAGCCAACCGGCCGATCCAGTCTTTACAACGTTGTATCAACGATGTAAAGGTGGCCGGTGACGTGAGTCACGAACACCCGGATGCTTGGAGCACACCCACGTCGCAGTTCGTCCGCGGCTGTCCAGAGCACCGGATCGGAGGTGAGGAGGAGACCCCGCGACCCAGGCCCGTTCCCGCTCTAGCGCCGCCGACCCCTGCCCGTGCGCACCAGACCGGAGCTGCAAACGATGACCGCTTCCCTGCCCAGGCTCGCCGCCACCGCGCTCGCCACCCTGCTCACCGCCGGACTCGCCGCCCCGCCGCCACTCGCGGCGGCGGCCGCCGCGGCGCCCGACCTGCCGACCGCCGTGGCCGGCAACCCGTTCACCGACGGCTGGTACGCCGACCCGGACGTCGCGATCCACGGCGACCGGTACTGGGTGTACCCGACCACCTCGAAGTCCTACGCCGAGCAGACCTACCTCGACGCGTTCTCCTCGACCGACCTCGTGCACTGGACCAAGCACCCCAACGTGCTCACCGCGGCGAACGTGTCGTGGGCGAAGCAGGCGATGTGGGCGCCGGCCCCGATCACCCGCAACGGCAAGCACTACCTGTACTTCGCCGCCAACGACATCCAGAACGACTCGCAGCCCGGCGGCATCGGCGTGGCCGTCGCCGACCGGCCCGAGGGCCCCTACCGCGACGCCATCGGCCGCCCGCTCATCTCGCGGTTCCACAACGGCGCGCAGCCGATCGACCAGGACGTCTTCATCGACGACGACGGTCAGGCGTACATGTACTACGGCGGCCACAGCCACGCCAACGTGGTCAGGCTGAACGCCGACATGACGAGCATCGGCACGTTCCCGGACGGCAGCACCTACAAGGAGATCACCCCGTCCGGCTACGTCGAGGGCCCGCAGATGTTCAAGCGCGCCGGCAAGTACTACCTGATGTGGTCCGAGGGCGGCTGGACCGGTCCGGACTACTCGGTGTCCTACGCGATCTCCGACTCGCCGACCGGGCCGTTCACCAAGCTGGACAAGGTGCTGGCGCAGGACCCGGCGGTGGCGCGCGGCTCGGGGCACAACTCCGTGATCAACGTGCCCGGCACCGACATCTGGTACATCGTCTACCACCGCCGTCCGCTGAGCGAGACCGACGGCAACCACCGCCAGCTCGCCTACGACCGCATGCACTTCAACGCCGACGGCACGATCCGCCGCGTCGCCATGCGCGTCCGCGACGACTTCTCCGACGACAACGCGCTGGGCTGGCGGACCTACGGCGGCGCCTGGACGGCCACCGGCGGGCAGTACCGCGCGGGTTCCTCGGCCGGCGGCAAGGCGTTGCTGGACACCAACTTCGGCGACTTCACCCAGGACACCGACGTCACGATCACCGCGGGCGGCGGTGACGCCGGCCTGGTCTTCCGCGCCACCAGGCCGGCCGTCGGCGCCGACAGCTACGCCGGCTACTACGCGGGCATCAGCACCGCCGGCCGGGTGGTGCTGGGCCGGGCGGACAACTCGTGGGCGCAACTGGGCTCCGCGCCGCTGACCGTCGACCCCGGCTCCACGCACCGGATGCGGGTCACCGCCGTGGGCACGTCGATCAAGGTGTTCGTGGACGACCTGGCCACACCGAAGATCAGCGTCACCGACGCCGCCCACAGCAGCGGCGCCAACGGCGTGCGGGTGTTCAACGCCGCCGCGACGTTCGACGACGTGGCCGTCGACCCGGCCACCGCCGGCGGCGTCAACCTGGCGCAGGGGCGGCCGGCCACCGGCTCGGCGTCCTGCTCGTCGACCGAAGGCCCCGAGAAGGCGGTCAACGGGACCGTGAACGGCGGCAACTCGGACAAGTTCTGCTCGTCCGCCGCCGGCCCGTGGCTGCGCGTCGACCTCGGCGCGACGAGGTCCGTGAGCCGGTTCGAGGTCGCCCACGCCCAGGCGGGCGGCGAGCAGGCCGCGTTCAACACCAGGGCGTTCAGCCTGTCGGTGTCCGACGACGGCGTGACCTGGCGGCGCGTCGTCCAGGTCGGCGACAACACCGCGGCCACCACGGTGCACCCGGTCTCCGGCGTGTCCGGCCGCTACGCCCGCCTGGACGTGAGCACCCCCACCAACGGAGCCGACGCCGCCGCGCGCGTCTACGAGCTCCGGGTGTTCGGCTGATCCCGGACGACACGACCTCGCGCGGCGGACCGCGACGCGGGCTCGCCCCACGGGTCCGACCAGGCCGCTCGTGAGAGCCGGTCCGAGGTCGTCCGCGGCTTCGGACCGGTCCACCAGACTTCCCCGCCCTCCCGAAGGAGCCCGATGCACCGACTCGTCGCCCCCGTGGCGGCCGTGCTGGCCGTGCTCGGCGGCCTCGCCGCCACCGCGCCCGCCTCGGCCGCCGTCGTGCCGAAGACGCCGCCGCTGTCCACGCCGTGGACCGGCCAGGTGTCCACCACCAACCCCCTGCCCGAGTACCCGCGCCCGCAGATGACCCGACCCGACTGGCAGTCGCTCAACGGCGAGTGGCAGTTCCTCAACCCGGCCACCGACGGCGCGGGCAACGTCAACAGGTACGCGGCGCCCCCGCTCGGCCAGACCCTGCCCGAGCGCGTCCTGGTGCCCTACCCGGTCGAGTCGGCGCTCTCGGGCATCATGCGCAACGACAACCGCGACCTGATGTTCTACCGCCGCACGTTCACCGTCCCGCAGAACTGGAGCGGCCGGCGGGTGCAGCTGCACTTCGGCGCGGTCGACTACGAGGCCACGGTCTGGGTCAACGGCGTCCAGGTCACCACGCACAAGGGCGGCTACGACCGGTTCGAGGTCGACGTGACGGCGCAGCTCAACGGCGGCACGAACGAGATCGTCGTGCGCGTCTACGACCCGACCGACGGTCGCGGCGAGAAGCAGCCGGTCGGCAAGCAGACCAACAACCCCAGCGGCATCTTCTACACGCCGTCCTCCGGCATCTGGCAGACCGTCTGGCTGGAGCCGACACCGGTCTCGTCGGTGTTCTCCGTCGACGTCCACCCGAACCTGGCGAACAACACCGCCCGGGTCCGCGTCTTCACCCGCGGCGACGTCACCGGGCACACCGTGCTGGCCGAGGCGATGGCCGGGTCGGGCGTCGTGGGCAGCGCCACCGGCGGCTTCACCGAGTTCTCGGTGCCGGTCCCCAACGCCCGGCGGTGGTCGCCCGACGACCCCTACCTGTACGACCTGCGCGTCTCGCTGCGCAACGGCGCGGGCACGACCGTCGACCAGGTCGTGGGCTACTTCGGGATGCGCGAGGTCGGCAAGAAGGTGGTCAACGGCGTCCTGCGGCCGACCCTCAACGGCGAGTTCGTGTTCCAGGTCGGCACGCTCGACCAGGGCTTCTGGCCCGACGGGCTGTACACCGCGCCCACCGACGCCGCCCTGGCCTCCGACCTGCAGAAGCACAAGGACCTGGGCTTCAACATGGTCCGCAAGCACATCAAGGTCGAACCGGCCCGCTGGTACTACCACGCGGACCGGCTGGGCCTGCTGGTGTGGCAGGACATCCCGTCCACGCAGGCGTTCGACGCCAACCGCACCCCGGCGCAGGTCGCCCAGTTCGAGACCGAGGCCCGGGAGATCGTCGACGAGCACCGGTTCTCGCCGGCCGTGACCACCTACGTGCCGTTCAACGAGGGCTGGGGCGAGTGGAGCCTCACCGAGACCCAACGCGTCACCACCAGCCTGAAGAACTACGACCCGACCCGGCTGGTGAACGCGCACAGCGGCTACAACTGCTGCGCCTCCAAGGGCGACCCTGGCACCGGCGACATGATCGACTGGCACGTCTACACCGGACCGGACGCGCCGCGACCGTCGGCGACCCGGGTGTCGGTGCTCGGCGAGTTCGGCGGGATCGGGCTGCGCAACCCGGGCCACGAGCACAGCCCGAACGGCCAGTACTTCGCCTACGAGCAGGTGACGAGCAACGCCCAGCTCGACGACCGCTACACCGGCATGGTGCGCGACGTGCAGCAGCTGATGGCCACCAAGGGCGTCTCGGCGTACGTCTACACGGAGATCACCGACGTGGAGGGCGAGTACAACGGCCTGCTCACCTACGACCGGCGAGTGCAGAAGGTGGACACCAACCAGGTCCGCGCCGCGCACACCGGGCTGATCAACGCCTCGCGCAACCTCAACTCCCCGGTCGCCCTCACCCTCGGGCACGTCCGGTCGTTCCGGGTGACCACGCCCGGCTACACCGACCGGTACTTGCGGCACTCGAACTCCGTCGCGCGCACGGACGTGATCAGCTCGGCGAGCGCGGACGGCGCGCGGCAGGACGGCTCGTTCCGGACCGTGGCCGGGCTCGCCGACGCGCGCTGTCACTCGTTCGAGTCGGTCACCCTGCCGGGCCGCTACCTGCGGCACGCCGACAGCCGCGTGCGGCTGGACGCGAACACCGGCGGCACGTTCGCCGCGGACGCCACGTGGTGCGCGCGGCCCGGCCTGGCGGCGGGCGGCACGTCGTTCGAGTCGCTGAACTTCCCGGGGTCCTACCTGCGCCACTACGCCGAGAACGCGTACCTGGCCCGCAGCGGCGGTCCGAACGCCTGGGACACCGCGACCGGCTTCGCCGCCGACGCCACCTGGAACGCGGCCGACCCGGCGCTGTGGCGCAGTTCCGTGCTGCTGGCCACGAACGTGCGCCAGTCGCTGCGGGTCACGACGTGGGGCCACACCGGGAAGTACCTGCGGCACGCCGACAGCCTGGCCCACACCGAGGTCGTGACCAGCGGCAGCAGCGCGCTGCTCAAGGCCGACGCCACCTACACCGTCCGGCGCGGCCTGGCCGACTCGTCCTGCTACTCGTTCGAGTCGGTCAACTTCCCGGGCCAGTTCCTGCGGCACGCCGACAGCCGGGTGCGCATCTCGCCGGCCGACGGCTCGGCGCTCTTCACCGCCGACGCCACGTTCTGCGCCCGGCCGGGCGTGGGCGGCGCCGGCGTGACGTTCGAGTCGATCAACAAGCCGGGGTGGTTCCTGCGGCACCACGAGTCGCAGGTCCACATCGCGGCCGGGGACGACGCGGGCTTCAACCGACCGCAGACCCTCACCGCCGACAGCAGTTGGGCGGTGGCCGCCCCCTGGGCGCCGTGAGCCGGGGACCGGCCGTGGTGGCGTCACCACGGCCGGTCCGCACCACGGCCGGTCCGCCCGACGGGGGAGACGCGTCGTACGCTCGCGGGTCGACGGGCGCGAACGGGGGACGGGATGGGACCGACGCTGCACCTCGTGGTCGGGCTGCCGGCCACCGGGAAGACCACCGCCGCCCGGCGCATCGAGGTCGAGCGCGACGCGCTTCGCCTGACCAAGGACGAATGGGTGAAGGCCCTCTACGGGCCCGACAACCCGCCGGCGGCCTCCGACGTGATCGAAGGACGGCTCATCGGGATCGGGCTGCGCGCCCTGGAGCTCGGCGGCAACGTGGTGATCGACTTCGGGCTGTGGAGCCGCGACGAGCGGTCCGCCCTGCGGCAGGCGGCGGCGGACCGCGGCGCGTGCGTGGAGATGCACTACTTCGAGGTGTCCCCGGTCGAACAACGCAGGCGGCTCGACCGCCGCCAGGCCGACGAGCCGGGCAGCACGTGGCCCATGTCCGACGGGGAACTGGCCGAGTGGGCCGGCGTCATCCAGGTCCCGACGCGGGCCGAACTCGACGGCAGCGAACCGATCGACGACCCACCGGCCGGCTTCGCCTCCTGGGACGAGTGGCGCGACCACCGCTGGCCGCCGTCACTCACCTGACCACCGCTCACGGCAGCGGCGGACGTCTTCGACGCGTGCGCCGAGACAGTTCGGCCGTGCGAAATCGGGTGTGCCCGGCTCGCGTGGTCGCTATGCTCCGCAGGCCTCATGGAGTAGATCAGTGGTAGATCGCCCCGCTCCGGACGGGGAGGGCGCGGGTTCGATCCCCGCCTCCATGTCTGCTCGACCGTGGAGACCGCCGTGCCAGACCAGTTCCCCACCGGCTCGTCCGGATACGCGACCGGTCAGCTGGCGCGGGCGCTGGCCGCGGCGGTCTCCGCGGGCACCGAGGCCGACCGCGAGCGGGCGCTGCGCAAGCTGCGGCGCTGGGAGGACGTCCTCGGCGGGATGGCCGACGGCACGCTCACGGTCGGCTCCCGCACCCCGGTCGCGGACACCCCGGCGTGGGTGACGCTCGAAGTCGCGCACGGCGGCTTCGCGACCGGGCGGTACCTGGCGGAGGTGCCGCTGTCGGAGGAGGAGGCGGCCCGCGTCGCCTCCTTGCCGGACGACGTGCCCGGCCGGAACGAGCGGGAACGGCTCAACCTCTGGTACCTCGGCGACGACGGCCAGGCCGAGCTGCTGGCCGCGCTCCGCGGCGGGCACTACCGGGTCGACGTGCCGGAAGACGCGGCGCTGCCCGTCCTGGTGTTGTTGCTGGACAAGGGCTTCCCCGAGCAGGCCCTCGACCTGGCCGCCGAACTGCGCCCGCTGATGCACCGGCTGCGGCTGACGCCGCGCCTCACCCAGGTCGCCCGGCCGTCGGGCTCCGCCGTCCGCCTCACCTCGGTGCGGGCCGCCGCCGCGTCGCTGCGTTCCGCGCGGGTGCCGGCGCAGATCGCCACGATGCGTGACGCGGTGACGGTGTGGAACCCGCTGTACGACCGGCTGGTCGCGTTGTGGTGCCGGACCGTCGACGGCGAGCCGCCGCACCTCGACGGGAGCGGGGCGGTGCGCGGCGGCTGGCCGTGCCGGACCTGGCCCGCCGACTGGGCGACCGCCAGGGCCACGTGGCTCGCGGACTTCGCCGAAGCTGCCCGCGCCCGCGCCCCGACCGGCCGGCAGTCCCACCCGAAGAACAACTTCGCGAGGCTGCGCCGCGCCCTGGAGTCCTGTCCGGACGGCAGCGACGCGCTCACCGCGCGGGAGGTCGGCTGGATCCGCCGCGCCATCGCGAACACGGTGAGCCGCCGGGGCGCGCCGGGAACGGGACAGCGCGACGCGTGGCGCACCGCTCAGGCCGCAGCGGTCGCGGCGCCGACCAACGCCGCCCTCGCCGGCGTGCTCGCGGGCAGGCTGGACCGCTACCCGGCCGACGGCGGCCTGCCGTCGCTCGACGTCGCCACCGCCGCGGTGTCCGAAGCCGAGACGACCGCCGAGATCCCCCTCGGCACGGCCATGCCGGGTCACCTGGTGCACAAGGCCGCGCGGTCGCTCGAGGCGCCGGTGGACGAGCTGGTGCGCCTCGGCGTGATCACGTCGGGCGAAACGCTGGCGGCAGTGCTGCCGCAGCTCACCTCGCGGCTGCTGAGCGCGGCGATCGACGACCCGGTCGTGGCGGGGCTGCACGAGCAGTGCTACACGGCGTTCCGGCGTCGCCGCGGCCTGCTGCTGCTCGGCCTCGAACACCAGGTGCGGTTCACCGAGCTGCCCTGGGTGGACGCGCTCGCCCCCTGCCGGTCACCCGAGCCGGACGACGCCGCGGCCGCGCGTCGCGCCTTGCGGCAGACCACGATGCTGGCGCTCACCGCCTTTCCGCACGCACTGCTGCCGAACCCGCTGGTGACCGAGCTGAGGGCGCTGGCGAAGCAGGCGGGCTTGGCGCTGCCGCTCGTGGAGGAAGTCGCCGCGGACATCTTCATGGGCACGTTCACCACCAAGTGGCGTGACGCCGCGGCGGTGGCGAGCCGTCTGCTGGCCGGCACGCTCTACGCCGACTACTACGACCTGCCGGCGGACTGGTCCACGCCGCAGCGCACCGTCCTGCGCTGGGGCAAGCGGACCACCGCGGACTTCACGGCGCTGTGCCGGGAACGCGCGGGCACCTCCGGCGGCACCACGGTGAAGAACGGCATGCTGCTGGAGCAGAGCCAGATCCTGACCACGCACAACCTCGCCGTGCTGGTCGACGGCCTGACCCTGACCGACGAACTGCGCGACCGCGCGCCGCGGCTCGCCCGGCAGGCGTTCGACTGGATCGTCCGCAGGCAGGCCCAGCGCACGGACGACCGGCACGCGGCGCTGATCCAGGTGAAGAACGCGGCGTACGCCTGGCGGCAGGCCCTGTTCCTGCTCAGCTTCTGCGAGCCCACCGTGCGGTACGCCCACGCGGAAAGGCTGGCGGACGAGACGCGCGGCACCGTGCTGGAGCCGGCGGTCGAAGGTCTGCTGCACGTGCTCCGCGGCGGCCGTTTCACCGCAACCGGAACGGTGCGCGGCGGCGCGGGCGTGCGGTTCCTCGGCTGGGCCGACGGCGCGAACCCGTTCTCGGTCCGCGGAGAATGAGACGTCCATCCTGTTGTGCGGCGCGGCCGTTCATGGCCGATGCGGGTTGAGTCACCCATTGTCGGCCCCCTGACCTGCGGTGGGCCGTTCTCGGCGGCGGGTCGAGCGGCTTCCCCTGTTGCGCGAACGGGAATTTCGTGGCTTTCGCGACTGGTCGATAACGTCGAATTCATGGAATGGAGCTTCAGGACAGCCGAAGAACTCGTCGCCGCGATGCGCGCCGGTGCCGTGACATCGGTGGAACTGACCGACGAGGCGATCGCCCGCGTCGAGCGCGACGACACAGTGGTCAACGCGATCTGCGTGCCGGACTTCGACCGCGCCCGGGCCGCCGCGCGCCGCGCCGACCAGGCACGGGCGCGTGGTGAGGACCGGCCGCTGCTCGGCGTTCCGGTGACGGTCAAGGAGTCGTACAACGTCGCCGGGCTGCCCACGACCTGGGGCATGCCGCAGCACCGCGACTACGTGCCGGCCGAGGACGCGGTACAGGTGTCGCGCCTCAGAACCGCGGGGGCGGTGGTGCTCGGCAAGACCAACGTGCCGTTGGGCCTGCAGGACATCCAGAGCTTCAACGAGATCTACGGCACCACCACCAATCCGTGGGATCGCGGTCGCACGGCAGGAGGCTCCTCCGGCGGGTCGGCGGCGGCCCTGGCGTCCGGGTTCGGCGCGCTGTCCATCGGCTCCGACCTCGCCGGCTCGCTGCGCACCCCCGCGCACTTCTGCGGCGTCTACGCGCACAAGCCGACGCTCGGACTGGCGGCCGGCCGCGGCATGGTCCCGCCGTCCGAACCGGCGTTGCCGACCGAGTTCGACCTCGCCGTCGTCGGTCCCATGGCGCGTGCCGCCCGCGACCTCACGCTCCTGCTCGACGTCATGGCCGGGCCGGACCCGCTGACGCTCGGCAAGGCGCACCGCTTGGCGCTGCCGCCCGCCCGCCACGAGCGGCTCGGCGACTTCCGCGTCCTGGTCCTCGAGGACCATCCGCTCATCCCGACCGGGGCCGCCGTGCGGGCGGGCGTGAACCGGGTGGCCGACGTGCTCGTGGCCGGCGGCGCCCGCGTCGAACGGCACAGCCCGCTGCTGCCCGACCTGGCCGAAGCCGCGACGCTCTACACGCGGTTGCTGATCTCCGGTTCCGTCGCCCGCTTCCCCGTGGGGTCGGACGAGCAGCTGCGGACCCGCGCCGCCGGGCTCAGCGCGGACGACCGGAGCCTCGACGCCGTGCGGCTGCGCGCCATGGTGTCCAGCCACCGCGACTGGATGGAGGCGGCCCACCGCCGCGAGGTCCACCGCCACGGCTGGCGGCAGCTGTTCGGCGAGTTCGACGCGGTGGTGTGCCCGATCACGCCGACGCCCGCGTTCCCGCACGACCACCACCCCGATCCGCTGGAACGGCGCATCGACATCGACGGCGTCGAGCACCCGTACTTCGACCAGCTCGTCTGGGCCGGCCTGGCCACCATGCCCGGCCTGCCCGCCACCGCCGTGCCCGCCGGTCGATCGCCCGAGGGCCTGCCGGTCGGGGTGCAGCTCATCGGTCCGGCGTTCGAGGACCGCACCCCGCTGCGCCTGGCCGAACTGCTCGAACAGGAGACCGGCGGCTTCCAACCGCCGAAGTAGGGCGGTGGAGGCTAGAGCCGCCCATCGCCAAGCCACGATCATTGCTTGGGTGAACGCACCCCGGCACGCCCGCACCGGTGACGGGCGGTGCTGGTCACGGGATCAGCGCGAGTCGCCTTCGGCCTCCGCTCGAAGCTCAGGCCACCTGCGCCCTGACATCGGCGGGAGCGGATGTCGGTGGTGGGATCGGCGTCGGTCAGGAGGGAACACGCGGGCTGAAGAGCAGGTACTCGCCGGTCATCGGGCGCAGCGCCAGCACCAGGGCCGACGCTGCCGTGGCGGCGACCGCGACGGGAACCGCGACGAACACCACGGCCGCGCTCGGCGGTTCCCCGACATCAGGTGCCATTACCGTCAGGGCGTGGAGCAGGTAGCCTCCGCAGACCAAGAGTTCCAGCGCGGCACCGGTGACCAGCGCGCCCCGCCCGCCACCGACCGCGAGCCGCACCCCGCCCGCGATCGACAGCACCGCCGCCACGACCTGGGTGACGACCACCGACCACGCGAGCAGCGCGAACCAACCCGTCCCGACCGGCTCGGACAGCACCACACCGGCGAGCACGCCGCCGATGAGCGTCCCGACCCCGACGAGCACGCTCAGCAACGCGGCACAGGTCGCCGTTCCCGGTCGCCGCCCCGCCTCGTCCAACAACACGTCCAACCCCGTCATAGCGCTCCTCCGACTTGACCGCCCACCCTCCGTATCGTCAAGCTCCCACCGACCGTTGCCTCGTCGGCGGAAGGCGGCGTTCCCGGAGCGCCCGAACCCACCACACCGTCAGGATCGGCTACCTGTGCTCGAACCTCGGCTCGGCACGACTGACGTGCAGCCGTCCGGTCGAGGTCAGGCGGTCGGCATCCGTGCGACGCGCCTGGCGATCTCGGCATCCAGTGGGTTCATGTGCTCGCCGACCGGGTCCGACGGCGGCCACCACAGGAAGTCGAGGACCTCGTCGTTGACCAGCAGGCGGGGTGCGGCCCGGAGTCGGGCCCGGTAGACGGCGAGGAGTTCGCGGCGGTCCGGGGCGACGAGGTCGAACTCGGCCACGGCGACGGCGTCCAACCTCACCCCGTGGATGCCGGTCTCCTCCCGCAACTCCCGGACCGCGGTCCGATGCGTCGTCTCGTCGCGCTCACGCCCACCACCCGGCAATTCCCACGCCGCACGCCAGGCGTCGAACACCATGAGCACGGCACCCGCGTACTCGACCACCACCAGAGCGGCCGGGACGACGTCCCGACCTCCCAGACGCCGCAACTCCGCCTCGGAGGAACCGCGGAAGGCCGTCAACGCGTTGCCCGCGCCGTCGCGGATCGGGAATGGCCTCACGGTCACCATGCAACCGTGTCGGCGAGCGAGCCGTACCGAAGACCACCCGACTGGAGCCCTCGCCGGCAGAGCTGAACGCGGCGATCGCGGGTTTCGATGGGCTCTCGGACGAAGCTCAGGTCCAGGCGGATCACGCGTCCGGCGAGCGACCAGCTGCAGAACGCGGTGATGTCCCGGTCGGCGGGCGAGGTGCGGGCGGCCAGGCAGATCCGCTCACGGATCGCCTCACGATCGCCCGACTTCGCCCGCCGCTCCGTCTCGGGCCCAACGCGGCGAACCCGCGGACCAGCCTGGACGGCCGGCCCGAAGGACCGACTACCGGGGCAACACTCCCTGAGCGCTCCAGGAAGAGCTACTACCAGTGGAAACGTGCACAGTCGCCAGGGGTGGCCGGAGTACTAGGCGATGTGGTGGACGCCGACCCAGTCGGTGTAGCGCCAGCGGGCCACTTGGTAGTAGTCCTGGCCGGTTGTCTTGCGGATGACGTTGTCGTAGATCTGGAGCTCGCCGGAACTGGTCACCCCCATGAGGTCGGCGTAACCATCGCCGGTCACGTCGCTGACGGAGGTGTCGTCAACCTGATCCCAACCGGACTTGACCGACCAGGTCGGGTTGACGAAGGGGAATCCGTTGTTGCCGGGTAGCAGGATGCCGTTGCCGAAGACGGTCAGCGTGCCGTCGTCCCGGATGCTGACCAGGTCGCCGTAGCCGTCACCCGTGACGTCGCCGATGGCGATGTCACGCACGTCGCTGCCCCAGCCGCGGGGGTAGGTGATGCCGACGTCGCGGAACGGCCACGCATTGCCTCCGATCTCCTTGGTGTTCAGGAAGATCCGCAAGCTGTCATCGGTCATCGTCGCGACCAGGTCGGCCCAGCCGTCGTGGTTGACGTCGCCGGCGGCGACGTGGGTGGCGCCGGCCCAGTTCGGGTATTCCCGGTACACCGTGGTGAAAGGCGCTCCGTCGGCGTTGACGAGCGATCCGTTGCCGTAGACCTGGAGCTTCCCGGAAGCGGTCAACACGAGGAAGTCCCCGTATCCGTCCCCGGTGACATCGGCGACGGTCATGGACTTGGCGTCCCGGCCCCAGTTCGTGTTGTCGGTCTGCCACATCCGTCCCTGGAACGGCATGCCGTGGTGCTTCGGCAGCAACAGGCCGTTGCCGAACACGACGAGTCGACCGTCGGCGTCGACCGCGGTCAGGTCCGCGTATCCGTCACCGGTCACATCGCCTTCGGTGCGGTCCACCGGCCGGGGTTCCGAAACGTCGATGTTGCGGTACCGCAATGGTGTGAAGGTGTTCGCGTAGGAGGAGGACCAGGTGGTCTCCTGGGCGAATTTGCCGTAGTCGGGCTCCTCGCGGACGACCGGCTTGGTCTGGGCGGTGTCGGCCCAGCGGACGAACAGGGCGATGTGCTGGACGCTGCTGTCGCGCCGCCACAGGGCGTCTCCGGGCTTCAGCTCGGATCGGGCGATGGGGCTGGTGACCTGGGTGATGGTGGCGGTGCTGTAGTCGCCTCCGCCGGGCAACTTCGGCAAGTGCCACGCCATCGACACGTAGCCGGAGCAGTCCTGCCGGTAGCGCACACCCTGCGGGTCCGGGTAGCTCGACGTCTGGCTGTAGGGGACGTGCTGGTCGATCCAGTACTGCGCTCGCGACAGCACCTCGTCCCGGGTGATCACCCCTCCCGTGTCGCTCGAGTTCGACTGGACGTCATGCGCCGGAACGGCCGATGCGACGCCGCCCGCTCCCGCACCGGTCACGACCGCCAGTGCCAGGGATGCGATCAGAAGGGTCCACCTCCTTCGCGCCCCCGCTTTCCGGTCGATGGAATTCGTAGGCGATGGAAAATGTCTCACCACAAACCTTTCCGTGAGGTAGAGGTAGGCATCCCACGAGGGCGATGCCCGAGGATCGGAAGTCCGGCGCCCGGACTGCGTAGCCGCCAACCGGGCGGGCAGGTTCGGCGAGCCCAGCTGGAACTGGGCGTGACGGCCTCCGGGCGGTTCAGCCGCCGGGCCCGTCCGGTGGCTGCGCCGCTGCCGCTGCGGCGGCGGGGGTGGTCGAAGTGGGTGTCGCCCACCCGAGGGTGACGAGCAGGGTCTGGAAGTGGTTCACGATCTCTCCTCGATGAGTGCGATTCGCTGTGTGGCGCCCGCGGGGAGGAAGGCGCTGGGTCCTCCTCCGCCGGTGCGGCGGGTCGACCGCCACGGGCGTCAGCATCGGGGGCCGATCGTGTGAACCGCTGGCAATGTTCCTTCGCTGCCCTGTTCAGGGCGCTATTCCTAAGCCGGGGAACGGCGGCAGGAGGTGGTAGTCCGCGTGCTGTGCCTATTGGGTGAGGTGGCCGTCCACGTCGATGGGCGGCCGGTGGAGCTGGGGCACGCCAAACAGCGATGCCTGTTGGCAGTGCTGGCGGTCGAGGTCGACCGGGTCGTGCCGGTGGACCGGCTGATCGAGCAGGTTTGGGGCGTCGACTTGCCGCTGCGGACGCGGTCGACGCTGCACGGCTACATATCCCGGCTGCGCCGGGCGTTGGCGCAGGTGGAGGGTGTGGCCATCGAGCGCCGCTCGGGTGGTTACACCCTGACCGCCGATCCGACTCGGCCGTTGGTGGACCTGCGCCGATTCCGCGAGCTGTGCGCCCTCGCCCGCGAGCAGACCGACGACGCGCAGGCGGCACGACTGTTGACCGAGGCGCTGGGGTTGTGGCGCGGGCAGGCGCTGACAGGCGTGCACGGCAAGTGGGCCGAGGTCGAACGCGAGCGGCTGGACCGGGAGCGGTTGGCCGCGCAGCACGAGTTGACCGACATCCGGCTGCGCCGAGGCGAAGGCTCGGCGCTGGTGGTCGAACTGACCACGCGGGCCGCCGAACACCCTTTGGACGAGCGGGTCGCCGGCCAGTACCTGTCCGCCCTGCACCAGGCAGGACGCACCGCCGACGCCTTGGAGCACTACCGAGAGGTGCGGGAACGACTGGTCGAGGAATTGGGCACCGATCCCGGTGCCGCGTTGCGGGACCTGCACCGACGGATCCTGGCCGCCGACCCCGCCCTGGCCGCGGCCCAAGTGGAGGCAGGGGCGGTCAGATCGCCGGTGGTGCCCCTCCAGCTACCGGCCGCGCCTGCCCGGTTCACCGGCCGGTTGACCCAACTGGCCGACCTGGACCGCGTCCTCACCACCGCACCCGATGACCCGTCAGTCCAGGACAGCTCGCCCCGCCCGAGCGTGACGGTGGCGATCTCCACCCTCAGCGGCGCCGGCGGAGTCGGGAAGACCTGGCTCGCGCTGACCTGGGCCCACCGCAACCTGCACCGCTTCCCCGACGGCCAACTGTTCGCGGACCTGCGCGGTTTCAGCCTCGGTGACCCCAGGCAAGCGGCCGACGTGCTGGCCGACTTCCTCGCCGCACTGGGCGTCGACCGCGACCACCATCCACGAGACCTCGACGCCCGCGCCGCTCTCTACCGCACCCACACCACCGGCAAGCACCTGCTGATCCTGCTGGACAATGCCGTCGACTCGAACCAGGTCACCCCTCTGTTACCCGGTGGGACCACCTGCACCGTCCTGGTGACCAGCCGCCACCGGCTGCCTGCCCTGCTCACCCGCCACGGCGCCCATCCCGTCCACGTCGACGTGCTGACCGACAGCGAGGCCCGCGCCCTGCTGGTGACCGCACTCGGTGACTCCCGCGTCAAGACCGAAGCCGAGCGGGCGGTCAGCGAGCTGATCGCGCTGTGCGGCAGGCTTCCCCTGGCGCTCAGCCTGATCGCCACCCGCATCCGCTCCGACCCCGGCCTCCTGGAGGACGTCGTCACCGACCTCGGTGAACACGGCTTGGGTGCCCTGGACTCCGACGACCCCGACGCCAGCCTGCCCACCGTCCTGTCCTGGTCCCTGCGCCGCCTCACCGAGCAGCAGCGCGTCGCGCTCGCCCTGCTCGGCATCGCCCCCGGGCCTGACACCGACCTGCCCGCCGTCACCAGCCTCATCGGACTACCCCGACGCGACACCCACGCCGTGCTGCGCGGGCTGGTCGACTCGTCGCTGATCACCCACGCACCCGGCGGTCGCTACTCGATGCACGACTTGATCCGCGACCACGTCGCCACCACCGCCCACCACACCCTCTCGGAACCGGTGCGGCAGGCCGCGCTGGAGCGGGTCGTCGACTTCTACCTGCACACCGCCCACACCGCCGACCGCCTCCTCAACCCCCACCGAGCACCGGTCCGGCTCGACCCGCCCGCCTCCGGCAGCCGGCCCCACCCGTTGCCGAACCCCTCGGCCGCGCTGTCCTGGCTGGACACCCACCACCGCCACCTGCCGGCCGTGCAGCACACCGCGGCGACTCACGGCCTCCACTGGGCGGTGTGGCACCTGGCCTGGACCCTGACCACCTTCCACCTGCGACGCGGGCACCGCCACGACGAGCTGGCCGTGTGGCAGACCGCGGCCGAGGTCACCGACCACCTGCCCGACCCCGCCACCCGCATCCGCGCCCACCGGCACCTCGGCCGCGCCCACACCGCGCTGGGTCAGCACGAGGAGGGCCTGACCAACCTCCACCGAGCCCTCGAGCTGGCCGGGCACCACGACGATCCGGTCCAGTCGGCCTACACCCATCAGGCCCTCGCGTGGGCTTGGGGCCTGCGGGAGGACCACCGGCGGGCATCGGGGCACGCTCAGCACGCTCTGGACCTCTACCGCAGGCTCGACCAGCCAGGTCGGGCAGCCACCGCGCTCAACCTGATGGGCTGGTACGCCGCACAGCTGGGTGACCACGCCACCGCCCGTGACCGCTGCCAAGCCGCCCTCGACGTGCACCGGCAGCACCACAACGCCCACGGCGAGGCGTCCGCCCTGACCAGCCTGGGCTACATCGACCACTGCACGGGACGTCACGACCAAGCCGTCCAGCACTACCGGCACGCCCTCACCCTGCGCCGCTCGCTCGGGCACACCACCGGAACCGCCGACACGCTGGACCACCTCGGACACCCCTACTCCGCGCTCGGTCGACACACCCGAGCCCGCGCCGTCTGGCAGGAAGCCCTGGGCCTCTACCGACAACAAGGCCGCGACGATGACGCCGCCCGAGTGCAGCGGCAGCTCGACGACCTCGGCGGTGCCACCACCAACCGGAAGAAGAACTCGACCGGACGGCGACCCGGCGGCAGCGCAGCGGCCGGGACAGGTGGTGCCGGACTGGCGTAGCGGACCTGGCCTGCTGCCGGTCCACGCGGATCGGCCGCGCCGAGCCCGACCCGCTTACGGCACCCGGCGACCCCGGGCGGTGCAACGCGACGGTCTTCCGAGAGTGGTGGGATCGCCTCGGCGGCGATCCCACCACGGCTCACCACTGGTGGGCGACGTCCACGACGATGCGGTCGGGCAGGGTGAACACCCGGAACGGCAGCTGGGCGCGGACACCCAACCCGAGGTCCGTGGTGCCCTCCCACGAACCGGCCCAGGCGACCTGCCGGAACGTGCGGTAGCCGGTCACGTCCACGACCTCGGCCGGGTCCGCGGGCGTGTAGGTCGGGTCGAAGTTCTCGTCGTAGGACGGCGAGTACGCCATCACGAACAGCTTCGCACCACCCCGCAGCGGGACCGGCTCACCCGACCCGACGTGGGTGACCTCGTCGGTGTAGCGCACGTAGTAGCCGCCACCGGCCAGGTGCGTGTCGATCACCAGCCGGTCGAAGCACTCGTGCTGCCCGGAACGGATGTCGGTCACGGTGCCCCCGGAACCGTTGACCACGGTCTTCAGGCCCGATCCCCAGTCCACCGGCTCACAGGCGGCGGCGGTGGCGGTCGCCGGGACCACCGACAGCACCACCAGCGCGGCGACGACCGCCAACGCGACTCTGCGCATGATCTTCCTCTCTCCCCCCGGGCCTGTCGCCCGATGCACATCGGGACGCGCGGCGAGGCCCCTGGTTGTCCGATCGCCGGTGCGCCCGGGCAATTCACCCGCACGGCGGCACTTCCGCAGTCATGCGCTGATCGGCGTGTGCGCACCCGCACAAGACGTCGTCTGAACTCGGTGTTGCTGCCCAGGACGCGTGATCCGGCGACGTGCGGCCCCGTGAGCGCGGGTTCGCCCGCACCAGCCGGAAAAGCGCGTGCCCACCGCTGCGGCTGCCGGGAGGATGGTCCGGGCGTGTCAGAGCGCGGCGGTTGTCGACGAGGGGAGAGCCGTGAAGGCCACCGGTGACTGGTTGCTCCGGCGACTGCGTGAACGCCTCGTCCGGTTGTCGGGTGCCGCGCACCTTCCGGAGGACGCACCGTCGACGGTTCCCAGCCTCGAGCAGCTCCACCACGCTGTCGACGGTGTGACCGGCGGACGAGCCGGTGCCGTCGACGACCTCGCGTCGCTCCTGCTCGCGGTCGGCCGTCACGGTGACACGGACCTGGTCGCGCGCGCGGAACAGGCGTTGGTCGGGGCGAAACCGCGGCTGTGGCTCGTGCTGAACGGTGCCGGCCGACGCGGCCTGTGGAACGTCTCCGCATGGGCTGGTGGCGCGGCCCGCCGCGTTGCCACCGACCACCCCGGACCGTTGGAACTGCTGCTCGCGGCCTGTCACCCGGACGGTTTCGTCCGGGAAGCGGCTGTGGCCGCGCTCTCCGAGCTCGATGACGTCATCGTGCTGCCCGCGCTGGCCCTCCGCGCGGCGGACTGGGTACCCGAAGTCCGAGACCGTGCCCGCCGGGCGTGCCGGCGACATCTCGACCGCGCACCGACCGAGGCGGTCACCTTCCTGGCGCCGGTCGCCCTTGCCCTGCGGGCCCGGCAGGCGGGCGGCTGGCTGGCCGCCGCCTTGGAGGGCCTGCTCCGCGACGGCCCGCCCGCTGCCCTGACCGCCGCGCTGGCGGCCGAGGACTGGCGCACCAGACGAGTCGCGCACGCCATCGGGCTGGACACCGGTCGGCTCGGTATCGACCAGCTGGTGCGTGCGGCGACGACCGACACCGACCTGCCGATCCGGATCATGTGCGCGGAGGCTGCCATCCGCGTGGCGAGGGCGACCGGCGACCGTGACGTACCCCGTCGGCTGCTCACCAGTGGAACGGCCGCGGTCCGCGCCGAAGCAGTGCGCGCCCTGGCCGCTGTGGGCGAGGTCGCCCCCGCCGCCGAGGCACTGGCCGACCGCAGCGCACTCGTGCGCGCGACCGCACAAGCCGTCGTACGCGGCGCCGGCACGGACCCGGCCACGCGGTACCGGGTGCTGCTCGCCGAGCAACAGCCACCCGACCCCTCGGTCATCGCCGGTCTCGGCGAAACCGGCACCTCCTCCGACGCCGATCTGCTCCGGCCGTGGTTGGCCCACCCCTCGTCACGCGGTCGCGCCGAAGCGGTCCGCGCACTGCGGCGACGCGGTCACACGTCACCGCAACTGCTCCTCCCCCTGCTCGCCGACCCGGTGGGCTCGGTAACGCGGCAGGTCACCCTCTCCCTGCTCCACCAGTCGGACACCCTCGACGAGCGCTCCCTGCGACCGCTGCTCGGTCAACCGCACCCGCCCCACGTCCGGGTGGCGGCCTACCGCCTTCTCCGAGCGCACGGCCCGTGGACGAGGATCAGCGTCGACCTGCACCTCGTCAACGACCCAGGGCACGCCATCGCCGCCGACGCCCGGACCGACCTCGCCGACTGGCTGAGGCACGACGCCGCGACCGCGTACTCCGTCCCCCGAGGACCACGGGCGGACGAACTGTCCGCACTGCTGGCGGAAGCGGAACCCATCCTCGGACCCGAGCAAACGCGCCTTCTGCGATTCCACCTCGGACTGCCGACGTGACCGGTCCCGGGCCGATCACCGGGCAACCGGCACCCGTCCGTCGACAGTGGACGATGGCGTTCGTGCTGCGTTCCGCGGCGGCGCTATCACTCGGTACCGACATCCTCCCAGCACGGCAGGGCTGACGTTTGTCGCAGTGCTCGGCAGGTCGCCGGGCCGGCCGCGGGTCGCCGTAGGATCCGGTCCGAGAGCCGGACAGGTCGACGGGGGGCGCGGTGAGCGGGATCAGGGTGCTGGTGGCGGGGGCGAGCATCGCGGGGCCGGCGTTGGCGCACTGGCTGCGTCGGCGGGGAGCCGAGGTGACCGTGGTGGAGCGGGCGCCCGAGCTGCGGCCCGGTGGACAGGCGGTGGACGCGCGCGGGGTGGCCAAGGAGGTCATCGGGCGCATGGGGCTGGACGCGGCGGTGCGCGCGGCGTGCACCGACACCGCCGGGGCGCACACCGTGGACGCGGACGGGCGGGTGCTGGAGACCTTCAGCGTCGACGACTACGGTGGCGACGGGTTCATCGCGGACATCGAGATCCTGCGCGGGGACCTGTCCCGGGTGCTCTACGACGACACCCGTGACGGCGTCGAGTACGTCTTCGGTGACCGGATCGCCGGACTCACCCAGGACGCGGACGGGGTCGACGTGGTCTTCGCGAGCGGCGACCGGCGGCGCTTCGACCTGGCGGTCGGGGCCGACGGGCTGCACTCGTCGCTGCGGGCGCTGGTCTTCGGGCCGCACGAGCGGTTCCTCCGCCACCTCGGGCACGTGCTGGCGTTCTACAGCGTGCCCAACGAGTTCGGGCTGGACCGCTGGCTGCTCGAGCACCAGGACCAGGCGTCCGGGCGCTCAGCCCTCCTGCGCCCCATCCAGGACGCCACCCGGGCGATGGCGATGTTCTACTTCGCCTCGGCCGACTTCGACGTCGACCACCGCGACGTCGAGGCCCAGAAAGCCTTGCTGCGTGAGCGGATGACGGGCCTGGGCTGGTTGACGGAGGACATCCTCGCGCACCTGGACGACACCCCGGACTTCTACCTCGACCAGGTCGCCCAGGTCGTGATGGACCGCTGGTCCAGCGGACGGGTGGGGCTGCTCGGGGACTCGGCGTTCAGCTCGTCGCCGATGTCCGGGCAGGGCACCGGGCTGGCCCTGGTCGGCGCCTACCTGCTGGCCGGTGAGCTGGCGGCCGCCGGGTGGGACCCCGCCGTCGGGTTCGCCCGCTACGAGGCGCGGATGCGGTCGTTCGTCGAGGCCAACCAGGAGATCGGCCGGCTGAACGCCCGCAGCCGCGACGTCCCCGGGCCGGACGCCGGACCGGGTCCCGATTTCACCGGCGAGTGGTTCGCGGAGCTGGTCGGGCGCGCGATCGACGGCGTCGAGCTGCCCGACTACGCCGGGGTGCCGGACTCGGGAGTCCCGGCCAAGCCGTAGGCCACCGCGTCGAGCCGGCCGTCCGGGTTCGCGCGGCCCGGTTGTGACGAGTTGGTCGGCCACCAGCACGTCAACCCGCTGACCGGCTTGGGCGCGTTCACCGGGGGTGCCCCCGGTCCGGCGCGCGAGGAGGCGCTGGACCGGGGGAACGTCGGGTGCCCACCGGAGCGGAGGGTGGGTGCGGGGTCGTCCGCTCACCGGGGGTCCAGCCCTCAGCGGCGTCCGAGGCGCGCCAGGAAGCTCAGCACCTTGACCAGGACGACGAGGATCACGACGACCACGACCAACCACTCCAGGACGTCGCCCAGGTCGGTGTCGTCGTCCGGGTCGGGCTGGAGCCCGCGAGGGCCGAACTCCTGTGCCATCTCCTCCCTGGTGGCGAATCGGCTGGTGCCGTTGAGGGTGACCACGACCTCGTCCACCTCTTCCGGGTAGGTGTGCCAGACGAGGCGGGCGATGTCGATGCCGTCGCCGGTGGCCGACGGGTTGGTGGCCGTGACGGTCACCGTGTCGTAGCCGCCGATCTCGGTGGTGTGGCCGACCCCGACGTCGGTGTAGCCCGCATCCACGACGCGGACCTGGAGCTCCTCCATCTCGGCGACCGACATGCACCCCGCGGCCGCGAAGAGGCAGAGCAGGACACCGAGCAGCCGTGGTGATCGCCTGCCGGCTGGATGACTCACGTGGCTCCTCCGGATCCATGCAGGGGCACGGCGATGAGCGGTCACGTCGCACCTGTGAGGCCTTCGGGAGATCGACGACGATCCCGGCCGGTGACGGACATCCGGGCTCGGTGTGATCGTCGACGGGATCAGGCCGGATCGGCCCGGGGAAGGTGACTCGGAGGCGGGGACGGGTGGTGTCTGGGACATGGGACACCTCGCAGCGGGATACTCCGTTTCAGAGTATGTCTATACTCCGGAACGGAGTACTCGGCAAGGTGCGGGAGGCAGGTTTGGCCGGTCGGACCAAGAAGCTCACCACGGTGTCCTACGGCATCCTCGGTCTGCTGGGACTGCGCCCGCACACGCCCTACGAGCTGGCGCGGCAGTTCAAGCGCAGCGGCACGTTCTGGGCCTCGGCCGAGAGCGTCGTCTACAACGAGCCCAAGGCGTTGGTGGCCCACGGCCTGGCCACGGCGGCGACCGAGGCGAACGGCGGGCGGCGCCGCACCCGTTACTCGATCACCCCGGCCGGACGCCGGGAGCTGCGCCGCTGGCTGGCCGACCCCGCCGCCGAACCGCAGTTCCAGTACGACGCGATGATGAAGGTCCTGTTCTCCGATCTCGGTGACAAGGACGACCTGCTCGGCGCGATCGAGGCGATGCGCGCCTGGGCCGAGCGGACCCAGGCCGGCGCGGCCGTGATCACGCACGACTACACGACCGGCGCCGAGCCCTACCCCGACCGGGCGCACATCGTCGGCCTGACCCAGGCCTACCGGGTCGGGCTGGCGCAGATGACCCGGCAGTGGGCGGACTGGGCCGAACAGCAGGTCCGGGACTGGCCCGACACCCGCAGCGGCCCGGACCCCACCGAGCTGCTGACTCGACTGGGCGAGGGCCGGCCACCCTGGTAGCGCGGTGACCGGCGAACCCCCACTGAGGGCCTGACCCGCGTGGCCGACGTCCCCGGACACCCCCGCCCGCGCCTGCCGGACGACCGGAGATCCGGGTCGAGTGATCCCGCTGTCAGCGACGGCGGCACGCGGTCACGGTGGCCGTCAGTCCCACCAGAAAGTCCACGAGTGGTCGTCCACCAGGCGCTCGGCGTACGCGGCGAGCGTGTGGGGGGCCTGGCCCTGCCAGACGTTGTCCGGGCAGAAGGCGAAGTGCTCGGCGGCGATGGCCAACGCGCTCTCGCGGGTGCGGGGAGGGGCGGCGACGCTCAGCACGAGCGTGGCGAACCCGACGCCGACGACCCTCGCGCCGAACCGCTCCTCCCAGCTGCGCAGCACCGCGGAGACCTCGGCGGTGTCGCCGACGTGGTTCATCGGGCCGGTCCACCCGGCCACGGTCACCGCGTCCGCGCCGCGCTCCGCCGCGACCAGGCCGAGGCGGAGTGACGGGTGACCCGCCAGGAGGTGCTCCGCGAGGCCGTCGACGATGCGGTCCGGGTCCGCGCCGACCGGCGGTGCGGGCGCCAACCCCGGCCAGGTGCGCCCGAACGGTGCGGTGACGGCCGCGCGTTCGGCCGGTGTCAGCGTGTCCTCGGCGGCCTCGCTGGTGTTCCAGGTCCACCAGTGCGCCAGCAACGCGTCCGGGTCGTGCTCGCCCGGCGAGGACATGTCACCGGGCAGCACCTCGCCGTTGCCCCACGGCCGGTACTCCTCGTCCTCGTCGTCCAGGGAGTCCAGCAGCAGGGGCCACAGCCCCGACCGAGCGTGCTCGGCGCGCAACCGCGGCCACAGCCCGGCCGGCGCCGGCCCGTCGCCGAGCCAGAACGCGGGCCGCTCGCCGCCCTCCTCCTCCGGGACGACCGGGCGGCCCGGCGGCAGCGGAACCGACAGCGACCGACCGGCGTCGGCCGCGTCGACGAACAGCGCCCGCAGATCGGCGGGCAGGGGCGGTTCGGAGATCATGACGGGATCGTAGGCCCAGAGATCGACAACCGCGCCTGTGCCGACCGGTCCCGCCGCAACGGCTCGTCCACGACGCCCGAGCAGCGGAATGTGCGGACGTTCCCGGGCGGGGAGCGAGGTGGAGAGCTCTCGGGCGGGAACAGCCGCTAGTCGCGGATGGTCTTGTAGCGCAGGAGGACCACGCCCGACCCGAAGGTGCGGTTCTCCACCAGTTCCAGCTTCAGCCACGCGTCGAGCGACGGGAAGAACGGGGTGCCGCCGCCGATCAGGACCGGTGTGACGAGCACGTGGAACTCGTCCACCAGGCCGGCTTGGACCAGGGGCGCGGCGAGGGTGGCGCCGCCCACCTCCATGAGGCCGTCGGTGTCGGCCTTGAGCTTCCTGGCGGCCTCCACCACGTCACCTCGTTCGAGCCTGGAGTTCCACTCGACCGAGTCCAGGGTCCGGGAGAAGACGACCTTCGGCATCGCGAGCCACCGCCGGGCGTACTCGGCCTCCACCGGGGGCACGCCGGGCGCCTGGCCGGCGGTCGGCCAGTGGGCCGACATCAGCTCGTACAGCTTGCGCCCGTACAGCGACAGCGCGACCTGCCCGGTGCGGTCGTTCCAGTACTGGTGCAGCTCGTCGTCCGGCGTGCCCCACCCGAGGTCGCCGTTCGCGTCGACGGTGTAACCGTCCAACGAGACGTTCATGCCGTAGCTCAGCGTTCCCATGGCGGCACACCCTGCCGGAACGCCGGAGGATCTTCGCGCCGCCACGCCGGCTCGGCCCACCCCGGGCAACGCACGCCGGCGGATCGCCGGCCCTGTCGACGTTGTGCCGTCGGCATGAGCGCACGCCGCATTCGGACGGGACGAGTTGCGGCACAGGACGGCCGCCCGCTCCGCCTAGGACCCGGGGACGAGGTCCAGCTCGGTCAGCGTCCGGCGGTCGACGAGGTGGTGCGCGGGACCGGGGTGGCGACGACCCGCGACCGAGCATGAGCGCGGCGATCAAATCCCGGCAAGCGGAACGGGGTGGTCGCCGACCTCTTGCACCCGTGCAGGTGACCGCGTGCGCCGGGCCGGGTGAGGCCGAGCACCGGGTGCGGGTGGAGGACGACGCGGTGGCCGACCGGGCCGGCGTGGGCAATTACCGGGACGAAATGCCGCGGCGCGACTCGGAAGACCGCGAACAGGTCGGAGTCGGATCGCCGAGACGGACGTCCCGGTTCATCGGGAATGCGCAGTGGTGTGTGTTGCGCGCGGATCTTCCTGGCGGCCGGGAACGGACCATCCGGGTGAGCGCGGCGTGGTGCGTTCGGCGGTTCGTCAACCTGTCGTGCGTGGTGGCCGGGGGTATTCGCATTCAGGTGGATTGACCGCGGCACCGTGGTAACGTTTTTTCTCGAGGGTCGACCACGATATAGGGGGTTGCTCGTGCTTGCGCCGGGGGACAGCGGGTTGGCCTATTTCCTCGACCGGTTGAATTGGTCACCGGAACGACTCGCGCGGGAAATAAACCGGTTGTGCGGCGCGGGCACGGTGAGCGCGAAGGCGCCCTACCACTGGCTCAAGGGCGCCTATCCCCGCCGGGGGGTGCCGGAGGCCGTCGTCGAGGTGCTGTCGCAGCACCTCGACGAGCCGGTGGACCTCGGGCGGATCTGGCCGCGCGCGGCGGGGGAGGAACGACGGGCCAGCGCGCTGCTGCGGGACTCGCACACGTCGGCGCAGCTCGTGCAGCAGGTCTCGGAGACCAACGCGGACGACGCCACGCTGGCCCAGCTCGCCCGGGAGCTCGACAACATCGTCGGGTACTACTCGCACATGCCGTCCTCGTCGCTCGTCGAACGGGTCGCGCTGCTACGCGACCGCGTGGCGCAGCTGCTGCGGGGCAACCAGAAACCGGTGCAGCGGCGGGAGCTGCTGTCGCTGGGCGCGAAGCTGTGCACGATGCTCGCCTGGATGTCCGACGACCTGGGCGACAGCGGCGCGGCCTACATCCAGGCGTCGGCGGCGTGGGACCTGGCCGACCTCGCCGACGACAACGAGGCGCGGCGCTGGGCGCGGGTGGCGCAGGCCAAGCAGGCGTACTGGCTGGGGCACTTCGCGGAGTCGGCGCAGCACGCCGTGGACGGCGCGTCGTGGCCCGCGCCGGACGGCCTGGACGTGCTGCTGCGGTTGGGCGCGGCCCGGGCGTGGGCGGCGTCGGGCATGGCGGACGAGGCGCGCCGCGCGCTGAAGGACTGGGCGGACCGGAGCGACGAGGGCAGTGCGCCCGGCGGCGGCCTGTTCAGCTTCCGCCACGACCGGCAGTCCTACCTGGCGGGGCACACGCTGCTGAGCCTCGACGAGCCCGCGTGGGCGTTGCGCGAGCTGGGCCGTTCGCTGGAGTGGGTCGAACGGCTCCCGGCGACCCAGCGGTTCCAGGCCGTCGAGGTGCTGATCCGCATCGACGTCCTGCGCGCCCAGCTGCGGCTCAAGGACGTCGAGGCGATGACGGACGTGGTGTCGCCGCTGTTCGAGCTGGAGCCCCACCGGATGGTCAACATGGTGGTGGTGTCGCTGCGCCAGGCGGCCGCGGAGCTGCGGCGGCGCCAGGTGAAGCACCGCCGGCTGCGCGACCTGGCGCGCCGCCTCGACGACCTCGGGGCCACCGCCGCGCCCGACCGGTGGGATTCGGTGCCCGCCCTCCTCCCGCGCACCGGGTGAGTTGACCGAGCTGACCCCGTCCTGACCAAGTTGACCTCCCGGTTCCGGGTCCACCGGGTTTGACTGGCTGGCGAAGCCGCCCGACGAGGGACCAGGAGTCGCCATGCCCGTGCCGGGGGAACGCGCGCTGCTGCGGGCCGTCCACCGCGAGATCCGCGCGGTGCTGGGCGCGGACGTGCGCGCCCACGACCGTTCGACGTGGCGGGACCTGGGCACGCGCACCGCCGACGCGAACCGGCTGCGGGACCGGCTCACCGCGGCGCTGGGCGTGGACCTGCCGTCCACGTTCGTGTTCGACCACCCCACGCCGCAGGACCTGGTCCGCGCGGTCCTCGGCCGGGCCGGGCCCGCCGCGCGCCCCCCGGCGGGCGAGCCGATCGCGGTGATCGGCATGGCGTGCCGCTTCCCGCTCGGCATCACCACACCCGAAGGGCTGTGGGAGATGGTGGACGGCGGTGTGGACGCCATCGGCGACGTGCCCACCGACCGCGGCTGGGACCTGGACCAGCTGCTGGACCCGACACCGGGCCTCGCGGGTCGCAGCGCCACCGGCAAGGGCGCGTTCCTCACCGGCGCGGCGGACTTCGACGCCGAGTTCTTCGGCATCTCGCCGCGCGAGGCCCGCGCGATGCACCCGCAGCAGCGGTTGCTGCTGGAGACCTCCTGGGAGGCAGTGGAGGACGCCGGGATCGACCCGGCGTCGTTGCGCGGCGAGCAGGTGGGGGTGTTCGTGGGCGCGATGAACGTGGACTACGGGCCCCGGATGCACCAGGCGCCCGCCGACGTGCAGGGCGCGGTCCTCACCGGCACGACGTTGAGCGTGGCGTCCGGTCGCATCTCCTACGTGTTCGGCTTCGAGGGGCCGGCGCTGACCATCGACACGGGCTGCTCGGCGTCCTCGGTGTCGATCCACCAGGCGTGCCGGTCGCTGCGCTCCGGCGAGAGCACCCTCGCGCTCGCGGGCGGCGTCAGCGTGCTGACCACGCCGGGCCTCTACACCGAGTTCACCAAGCAGGGCGGCCTCGCGCCGGACGGCCGCGCCAAGTCCTTCTCCGCCGACGCCGACGGCACGAGCTGGGGCGAAGCGGTCGGTGTGCTGGCGCTGGCCCGCCTGGACGACGCGCTGCGCCTGGGTTACCCGGTGCACGCCGTCATCCGCGGCTCGGCGGTCAACCACGACGGCTCCAGCAACGGGCTCACCGCACCCAACGGCACGGCGCAGCAACGCGTGATCCGCCAGGCCCTCGCCGACGCCGGGCTGGCGCCCGCCGACGTGGACGCGGTCGAGGCGCACGGCACCGGCACGCGGCTCGGCGACCCGATCGAGGCCAACGCGGTGATCGCGGTCTACGGCCGGGACCGCGACACGCCGCTGTGGCTGGGGTCGTTGAAGTCCAACATCGGGCACACGCAGATCTCCTCGGGTGTCGGGGGCGTGCTGAAGGTCGTGATGGCGATGCGGCACGGCGTGCTGCCGCGCACCCTGCACGCGGAGCGGCCGACGACCCGGGTGGACTGGTCGGCGGGCGACGTGCGGCTGCTGCGCGAGCCGGTGCCGTGGCCGCGTGGCCGGCGACCGAGGCGGGCGGGGGTGTCGTCGTTCGGGATCAGCGGCACGAACACGCACATCGTGCTGGAGGAACCGCCGCTGCCCGCGCCCGTCGCCCGGACGGCGGTGGGCGTGGCGCCGTGCGTGCTGAGCGCGAAGACCGCGCAGGCGTTGCGGGCACAGGCCGAGCGGCTGCACGCGCACGTGACCGCGCACCCCGCGCTCGCCGTCGAGGAGATCGGCGCGGCGATGGCGGCGAAGGCGCGGTTCGAGCACCGGGCGGTCGTGCTCGCCGGGGACCGGGACGAGCTGCTCGCCGGGTTGGACGCGGTCGCGCGGGACGTCACCGCGCCGAACGTCGTGCGGGCCGCGGCACGTCCGGTGGACGGCGTCGTCGTCGTGCGGCGCGGGGGAGGGGGCGTCACCGGGTTCGCCGACGACCTGCCGGTGCTGGTGCTGGACCCGGCGGAGGCCGCCGCGCGGGCGGACGCGCTCGTCGCGGACGGCTACGAGCTGTTCGTGGGCGATGTCGCGGGCCTGCGCGTCGAGGGCGCGGTGGTCGTGGAGAGCGGGCCGCGGGAGTTGCTGGCGCGCGCGGAGGCGCACGGCGCGGTGGTGGACTGGTCGGGCGCGTTCGGCGGCGCCCGCCCGGCGCCGGTGCCGACGTACCCCTTCCAGCGCAAGCGGTTCTGGCTCGACGCGCCCGCCGACGAGGGCTTCGCGCCCAACCGCCCGGCGGAGCTGCTGGAGGTCGCCTGGACACCGGTCGCGGACCCGGGCGGCCAGGGCGCGTTCACCGCGCTGACCGCCCCGGACGGCGACCCGCGCACGGCCGTGGCGGCGGTGCTGGCGCGGCTCCGGGACACCGCCGGGCCGCTGGTCGTGCACCTCCCCGGCGACGGTGTCGCCCATGCCGCCGTGGCGGGCCTGGTGCGGTCCGCGCAGGCCGAGCAGCCGGGCCGGATCGTGCTCCTGCACGGCGACGCGGACTTCGCGGCGGCGGCGCGCTCCGGTGAGCCGGAGGTGCGCGTGGTGGGCGGACGCGTGTCCGCCGCCCGGCTGGCACCGGCCGCGCCGACCACCCGCCCACCTCTCAGCCTGGGCGAGGCGGTGCTGGTCACGGGTGCGACGGGCGCGTTGGGCGCACAGGTCGCCCGGCACCTGGTGCGCCGCCACGGTGTCCGCGACCTGGTGCTCACCAGCAGGCGCGGTCCGGCCGCGGCCGGCGCGGCCGAGCTGGTGGCGGACCTGCGCGCGGCGGGCGCGGCGGTGCGGCTCGTGGCGTGCGACCTGGCGGACCGGGCGGCCGTCGCGGACCTGCTGCGCCACCCGGTGGACGCCGTCGTGCACGCCGCCGGGGTGTTCGCCGACGCGCCACTGACCGAGTGGGACGACGCGCGGCTGGCGGCGGTGTTCGAGCCGAAGGTGACGGCCGCGCTGCACCTGCACGACCTGGCCCGCGACGCGGTGTTCGTCGCGTTCTCCTCGATCAGCGCCGTGACCGGCGGGGTCGGCCTGGGCGCGTACTCGGCGGCGAACGCGGCGCTGGACGGCCTGGTGCGCGACCGCCTCGCGGCGGGGCTGCCCGCGGTGTCGCTGGGCTGGGGGCCGTGGGCGGAGGCGCGGGGCATGCTGCGGCACTTCGACGACGCCGACCACCGGCGGCTCGCCCGCATCGGCCTGGTGCCCCTGACGACGCGGCAGGCGCTGGCGCTGCTGGACGAGGCGCTGGAGCGCGGCGGGGGAGTGGTCGTGCCCGCCGTGTTCGACCGGGCGTCACTGCGCGCGGAGATCCCGCCGCCGCTGTTGCGCGGCCTGGTGCCGGGAGAAGGCGCCCCGGTGCGCGAGTCCGCTGTGGACATGCTCGACGCGGTGGCCCGGCGGGCGTGGGTCGACGGGCTCGTGCGCGGTGAGGCGGCAGCGATCCTCGGCCACGGCGACCCGGCGGCGGTGGACGGCGCCCGGCCGTTCCTCACCCTGGGCTTCGACTCGGTGACCACGGTCGAGCTGGTGACCCGGCTGTCCCGGGCCACGGGCGTCACGCTGCCCGTCACGGCCCTGTTCAGCCACCCCACCGCGCGCGAGCTGGCCGACCACCTCGCCGACGCCCTCGCGCCACCGGCGCCGCCACCCGGGCCCGCCGCGCCCGACGAGCCGTCGATCGACGACCTGGACGTGGACGAGCTGATCGCCCTGGCCATGAGCGGGGGCGCGCGGTGACCGCACGGGACCCCGCGCTCGTCGAGGCGCTGCGCAAGTCGTTGAAGGACAACCAGGCGCTCCGCCGGGAGAACGAGGCCTTGCGCGACCGGCGCCACGAGCCGATCGCGATCGTCGGCCTGGCCTGCAGGTTCCCCGGCGGCGTGCGGACGCCCGAGGACCTGTGGCGGCTCGCGGTCGACGGCGTGGACGCGGTCGGTGCTCTCCCGACCGACCGCGGCTGGCCCGACCCGCACGGGGCGACGCCGGGCACGCTGTCCGCGCGGGAGGGCGGGTTCCTCGCCGACGCGGCCGACTTCGACGCCGCGTTCTTCGGCATCTCGCCGCGCGAGGCCACCGCGATGGACCCCCAGCAGCGGTTGCTGCTGGAGACCGCGTGGGAAGCCCTCGAACGCGCCGGGATCAGCCTCGACGCGGCCCGCACGGCGCGCACGGGTGTGTTCGTCGGCGTCCTGGACCCCGACTACGGACCGCCGCTGGACGCCATCCCCGACGAGCTGTCCGGCTACGCGCTGACCGGCGGGTTCACCGGCCTCACCTCCGGTCGGATCTCCTACCACCTCGGCCTCACCGGCCCCGCCGTCACCGTCGGCACGGCCTGCTCCACCGCCCTGGTGGGGATGCACCTCGCGGCGGCGTCGCTGCGAGCCGGCGAGTGCGACGTGGCGTTGGCGGGCGCCGCGACCGTGATGGCCACGCCCGGCCTCATGGCGGAGTTCGACCGACAGGGCGGACTGGCCCCGGACGGCCGGTGCAAGGCGTTCGCCGAGGACGCGGACGGCACTTCGCTGGGCGAGGGCGTGGGCGTCGTGGCCTTGGCGCGGCTCTCGGTGGCGCGTGAGCGCGGCTACCCGGTGCTGGCCGTCCTGCGCGGCTCCGCGGTCAACCAGGACGGCCCCAGCAACGGCCTCACCGCGCCCAGCGGACGCGCGCAGGAACAGGTGCTGCGCGCCGCGCTGGCCTCGGCCGGCCTGGCCCCCGACGACGTCGACGCCGTCGAGGCGCACGGCACCGGGACGCGGCTCGGCGACCCCGTCGAGGCGCAGGCGATCGCGGCGGTGTTCGGCGGGCGGCGCGAACCGCTGTGGCTCGGGTCGGTCAAGTCCAACATCGGCCACGCCCAGGCGGCGGCCGGTGTCGCCGGTGTGATCAAGGCGGTGCACGCGCTGCGCGCCGGGGTGCTGCCCGCGACCCTGCACGTGGGAGAGCCCTCGACGCACGTGGACTGGCGGGGCGTGCGGTTGCCGCGCGAACTGACGCCGTGGCCCGCGGTGGACCGGCCGCGGCGGATGGGCGTGTCGGCGTTCGGGATCAGCGGCACCAACGCCCACGTGGTCCTGGAGCAGCCGCCCGCGGCGGCAGCCTCGTCACCGGCCGCCGGGGCGCTGCCGTTCGTGCTGTCCGCGCGGGACGCCGAAGGGCTCGCCGACCGGGCGCGGGAGCTGCGGGCGCACCTGGTGGCGCACCCCGAGGCGGCGCCGGGCGACGTGGCGTTCACGCTCGCGGTGGGTCGGTCGGCGTTGGAGCGGCGGGCGGTGGTCGTCGCCGGGGACCGGGAAGCTCTGCTGGCCGGCCTGGCGCGGTGCGCGGCGGGCGAGGTCCGGGTCGGCGGCCCCGACGCGGCGGCCGAGGCGTTCCTGCGGGGCGAGGACGTGGACTGGACCGGCGTGTTCGGCGGCGCGCGACGGGTGGACCTGCCGACGTACCCGTTCCGGCGGGCGCGGTACTGGTGGCGGACAGCCGCCGCGGCGGTTCCCGTGATCGAGGTCGAGGCGCCCGCCGCGCCCGCCGCCGAGACGGTCGACGCGCTCGTGCGGGGAGTCCTCGCCGACATCCTCGGCCACGCCCCGGCCGCGCTGGACGAGGACGCGTCGTTCGACCACCTCGGGCTCACCTCGGTCGGCGCGCTCGACCTGCGCGCCCGGCTCACCGCCGCCACCGGCCTCGCCCTGCCCGCCACCCTCGCGTTCGACCACCCCACGCCCCGCGCGCTCGCGGACCACCTCCGCGGCTCGGCGGTGGCGCCGGTCGACGCCCCGGACGCGGCGAAGGAGCACGAGGACGACCCCGTGGTGATCGTGGGCATGGGGTGCCGCTTCCCCGGCGACGTGGTGACGCCCGACGACCTGTGGGACCTGCTGCGGTCCCGGCGGGACGCCGTCGGCGACCTGCCCGACGACCGGGGCTGGGACGTGGCGGCGCTCTACCACCCCGAACCCGGCAACCCCGGCACCACCTACGCCCGGCACGGCGGGTTCCTGCGCGACGCGGCCGGTTTCGACCCGACCTTCTTCGGGATCTCCCCGCACGAGGCGCTGGCCATGGACCCGCAGCAGCGGTTGCTGCTGGAGACGTCGTGGGAAGCGCTGGAACACGCGGGCGTGGACCCGACGTCGTTGCGCGGCAGCGACACGGGCGTGTTCGTCGGCATCGCCGTGCAGGACTACGGGACGGCGCTGAGCGCGGTCCCGGCGGACCTGCACGGACACCTGATGACCGGCATGGCGGCGAGCGTCGCGTCCGGGCGCGTCTCCTACGCGCTCGGGTTGCGCGGCCCCGCGCTGACCGTGGACACGGCGTGCTCCTCGTCGTTGGTCTCCCTGCACCTGGCGGCGCAGTCCCTGCGGGCGGGCGAGTGCTCCCTGGCGCTGGCGGGCGGGGCGACGGTGCTCGGCACCGCCGGTCCGCTGATCGAGTTCAGCGCGGTGCGCGGGCTGTCGCCGGACGGTCGGTCCAAGGCGTACTCGGACAGCGCCGACGGCGTCGGGTGGGGCGAGGGCGCGGGTGTCGTCGTGCTCGAACGCCTCTCCGCCGCGCGTCGCCGCGGTCACCCGGTGCTCGCGGTGCTGCGCTCCAGCGCCGTCAACCAGGACGGCGCCAGCAACGGGCTCACCGCGCCCAGCTCCGAGGCGCAGCGCCGCCTCCTCCTCGACGCCCTGTACCGGGCCGGGCTCACCCCCGACGACGTGGACGCCGTCGAGGGCCACGGCACCGGCACCACCCTCGGCGACCCGATCGAGGCACGCGCGCTCGTCTCCGTCTACGGGGCTCGGCGCGCACCGCTGTGGCTGGGTTCGCTCAAGTCCAACATCGGGCACACCCAGGCCGCCGCCGGCGTCGGCGGCGTGATCAAGGCGGTGCTGGCGCTGCGGGCCGGGGTGCTGCCCGCGACCCTGCACGTGGACGCGCCCTCCTCGCACGTCGAGTGGGGCGGCGTCCGGGTGCTCGACGCCGAGCGGCCGTGGCCCGAGGTGGACCGGCCGCGGCGGATGGGCGTGTCGGCGTTCGGGATGAGCGGGACGAACGCCCACGTGATCCTGGAACAGGCGCCCGGCACGACGGAGCCGCCGGCCGCCGGCGGACCCGCGCTGTGCGTGCTGTCCGGGCGGACCGAGCAGGCGTTGCGGGACCAGGCGGTGCGGTTGGCCGACCACCTGGGCCGGCATCCCGACCTGGCGCTCGCCGACGTGGCCGCGACCCTGGCGCACGGGCGCGCGTCGTTCGCGCACCGGGCGGCCGTCGTCGCGGAGGACCTGCGGGAGCTGGTCGACGGGCTGCGCGCGGTGGCGAAGGGCGAGCCGCCCCGGCCGGGGCGTGACGCCCGGCTGGAGGCGGAGGCGCGCCGGTACGTGCGCGGCGAGGCCGTCGACCGGTCGGCGTCGCCGCCGGCGACCGGTCGGGCGCGGGTCGCGCTGCCCACGTACCCGTTCCAGCGCAAGCGGTTCTGGGCCGGTGACCAGGCCACGCGCCCCGTCCCGGCACCCGCCGTCCCGGCACCCGCCGTCGCGCCGCCGGTCGTGGTCGAGCCGGTCCCGGAACCGGTCACCGGGGACGCCGTGCCGGTCCGCCCGGCACCGTCCTACCCGGAACCGGACGACGCGGAGCTGGCCGAGCGCGTGCGGGACGAGGTCGCGGCGGTGCTCGGGTTCGACGCCGACGACGTGGACCCCGACGTCGGCTTCTTCGAGCTGGGCCTGGACTCCGTCATGGCGCTCAAGCTCCGCACCCGCCTCGAAGTCGTCACCGGGCGGACCCTGTCCACCACCACCCTCTTCACCTACCCGACCGTGACCGGGCTCGCCGCGAAGCTCGCCGCCGACGCGCCGGCCGCGCCGGCCGCACCCACCACCACTCAGGACGACCTGGTCGCCCAGCTCGCGCGGGAGATCGAGCTGGCCGGACGGGTCCGCAGGGACAGGGGAGCGCGATGACCGCGCAGATCGACGACCAGCAGTCCGTGCTGCGCCAGGCGCTGACCGAGATCCGCGAGCTGCGCACGGCCCTGGCCGACCAGCGCGCCGCCGAGCCGATCGCCGTGGTCGGCATGGCGTGCCGGTTCCCCGGTGGCAACGACCTGGACCAGTTCTGGGGTCTGCTGCGCGAGGGCGGCGACGCGGTGACGCGGATCCCGGAGGGCCGCTGGAACGTCGCCGACTACCACAGCCCCGGCGTGGAGAGCCCCGGCAAGTCCGACACGGACCAGGGCGCGTTCCTCGACGACGTCGAGCACTTCGACGCGGGCTTCTTCGGCGTCTCACCGCGCGAGGCCGCCGAGATGGACCCGCAGCAGCGACTGCTGCTGGAGGTCGGCTGGGAGGCGCTGGAACACGCGGGCCAGGCACCCGACCGGCTGGTCGGCTCCCGCACGGGCGTCTTCGTCGGCGTGTCGGCGTTCGACTACGTGATGGCGATGATGCAGCGCCTGCCGCCGGCGGAGATGGACACCTACTGGCTGACGAGCAACGCCTCCACGTTCGCCGCCGGTCGCCTCGCCTACCTGCTCGGCCTGGAAGGGCCGGCCATGTCGGTGGACACCGCGTGCTCGTCGTCGCTGGTCGCGGTGCACCTCGCGGTGCAGAGCCTCAACACGGGCGACTGCGACATGGCGTTGGCGGGCGGCGTCAACGTGATGCTGTCACCGGAGTGGTTCGTGGTGCTGTCGAAGGCGAAGATGCTCTCGCCGGACGGTCGCTGCAAGACCTTCGACAAGTCCGCCAACGGGTACGTGCGCGGCGAGGGCGCGGGCGTGGTGGTGCTCAAGCGCCTGTCCGACGCCATCGCCGCCCGTGACCGCGTGCTGGGCGTGATCAAGGGCACCGCCGTCAACCAGGACGGTCGCAGCAGCGGCCTCACCGTGCCCAACGGCCGCGCGCAGCAGGACCTGATCCGGCACGCCCTCGACGTGGCCGGCCTCGACCCCGCGCGGATCGGCTACGTCGAGGCGCACGGCACCGGCACGTCCCTGGGCGACCCGATCGAGATCGCCGCGCTCGGCGAGGTCCTGGGGCGTGACCGCGCCGAGCCGTTCGCGGTGGGCTCGGTGAAGACCAACATCGGGCACCTCGAACCGGCCGCCGGCATCGCCGGGCTGATCAAGACGCTGCTGGTGCTGCGGCACGGCGAGATCCCGCCGCTGGTGCACCTGACCGAGCTGAACCCCGAGATCCCGGCGACGGGCGCGCTGACGTTCCCCACCTCGCCCCTGCCGTGGCCGCGCGGCGAGCTGCCCCGGGTGGCCGCGATCAACTCGTTCGGCGCGTCCGGCACCAACGCCCACCTCGTGCTGGAGGAGGCGCCGGACACGCCCGCCGAGGACGTGGCGGACCGGCCCCAGCACGTCGTGACGCTGTCGGCCAAGAGCGAGGAGGCGTTGACCGCGCTCGTGACCGACTACCTGGGCGTGACCGGCTCGCTGCCCGACATCGCGTTCACCGCCAACGTCGGCCGCGCCCGCTTCCCGCACCGGCTCGCGGTGCGCGCCGACTCGCTGGGCTCGTTGCGCGCCAAGCTCTCCGCGCACCTCGCCGGCACCCGTGACGACGACGTGGCGACGGGCGTGGCGCGCAAGGGCAAGGCGCCGAAGGTGGCGTTCCTGTTCACCGGCCAGGGCGCGCAGTACGCGGGCATGGGCCGGGAGCTGCACCGGTCGCAGCCGACGTTCCGGGCCGCCTTCGCCGAGGTCGCCGAGGTCGCGGACCGCCACTTGGACCGGCCGCTGCGGTCGGTGCTGTTCCCCGACGACGGCGTGGACCGGTTGTCCGACACCGCCTACGCGCAGCCCGCCCTGTTCGCGTTGGAGTACGCGCTGGCCCGGCTGTGGCTGTCGTGGGGCGTGCGGCCGGCGGCGATGCTCGGGCACAGCCTCGGCGAGTACGTCGCGCTGACCGTGGCGGGCGTGCTGACCCCGACCGACGCGATGGGCCTGGTCGTGCGGCGGGCGGCGTTGATGGCGACGCTGCCGACCGGTGGCGCGATGGCGAGCGTCCTCGCGTCACGCGACCGCGTGCTCGCCGCGATCGGCGCGGACCCGGTGGCCGTGGCCGCGGTCAACGGCCCGGAGAGCGCCGTCGTGTCCGGACCGGCCGACGCGGTGGCGGCCGTGCTGGCCAGGCTGGCCGCCGACGCCGTCCCCGCGACCCCGCTGGCCGTGTCGCACGCGTTCCACTCCGCCCTGATGGACCCGGTCCTCGACGAGTTCGAGGCCACCGCCGCGACCGTCCGCTTCGGCCGCCCGCGGGTGCCGGTCATCTCCAACCTGACCGGCGAGCCGGTGCGCGAGGTCGACGCCCGCTACCTGCGCGACCACCTCCGGTCGACGGTGCTGTTCGGCGACGGCGTCCGCGCGCTCGCCGACGCCGGTTGCGGGGTGCTGCTGGAGATCGGTCCGTCGGCGACGTTGCTCAACATGGCGAAGCCGGTCGTGCCGGACTCGGTGCGCCTGCCCACGCTGCGCAAGGGGCACGACGAGTGGACCACGCTGCTGCGCGGTGTCGCCGCGCTGCACGTGCGGGGCGTGGACGTGGACTGGTCGGCGTTCGACGCCGACTACCCGCGACGCAAGACCGACCTGCCGACCTACCCGTTCCAGCGCGTCCGCCACTGGTTCAAGGCCGAGGCCCGACCGGTCGCGGCGGTCGGGGAACCACCCGCCACGCCCGCCGCCGCCGCGCCCGCCGCTGCCGCGCCCGCCGCTGCCGCGCCCGCCGCCGCCGCGCCCGCGGTGAAGCCCGGCGGCTCGGACACCGTGCTGGGGCAGCGCATCCCGTCACCGCTGTCGGCCGCGCAGTACCGGGCCGAGCTGACCGTGGACGCCCACCCGTGCCTCGCCGAGTGCGTGATGGACGGCCTCCTGGTCGTCAACGCCGGCTTCTACCTCGACGCCGCGCTGCGCGCGGCCCGCGAGCTTTCCGGCGCGGACGCCGTGCGCGTCACCGACCTGGCGATCGTCCGCGCCCTGCTGGTGCCCGAGGACCGCGTCACGACCCAGCTCGTCGCCGAACCGCTCGACGACGACACCCACTCGTTCACCGTCTACAGCCAGGCCGAAGAGGGCTGGCCCCTGCACGCCACCGGCGCCTTCACCCCGCACGACGCCCCACCCGCCACGCTCGGCGAACGCGAGCTCGCCGCCATCCGCGCCCGCTGCGGCACGGACGTCAGCGGCACCGCCTTCTACCGGTCCCTCTGGGTGCGCAAGCACTACTTCGGCCCGTCCGCCCGGTGGATCGAGCGCATCGCCCGCCGCGACGGCGAGGCGCTGGCCTGGCTGCGCGCCCCCGACGGCGACGAGGCCCGCCCCTACCTGCTGCACCCCGGCCTCGTCGACTCGTGCCTGCAGGCCGTGATGCCCGCGGCGCCCGGCGACGTGTCGGTGATCCTCGTCGGCGTCGACGAGTTCACCTTCCACGGCTACACCGGCGGCCCGCTCCTGGCGCACGTCGTGCTGCACGACGGCAGGTCCGACACCCTGCGCGCCGACGTGGCGGTGCACGACGAGGCCGGTCGGCGCGTGGTGGCGTTCACCGGGGTGCGGCTGCGCAAGGTCGCCCGGGAGGACCTGGTGCGGATCGCCGCCGCCCCCGCGCGGCGGGAGGTCCGCCGCCCGGCCGCCCCGGTGCGGACCACCGCGTCCCGAGACCCGGAGTCGGTGCGCGCGCTCGTCCTGGACCGGCTGGCCGACGTCATCGGCGGCCGCGCGGGCGCGATCGACCCGCACGAGCCGTTGCAGGACCTGGGCGTGGACTCGCTGATGGCGGTGGAGCTCCAGGCCGCGCTGTCCCGGTCACTGGGCGCGGCGCTGCCCGCGGCGGCGTTCCTGGACAGCCCCACCGCCGACGAGCTCCAGACCCGCGTCCTCGCCGCGCTCGCGGGCGGCACGCGGCGCGTCGGCCCGGTCGTCGCCCGCACCCGCCACGAGCCGGAGGACCGCGTCGGACCCGGCGGCATGCACGTCGTGGAGCTGGGCGAAGGACCGCGCGTGGTGTTCGTGCACGGCGGCGCCTACGGCGGCGTGGAGGCGTGGCAGACGCAGCTGGAGCTGGCCGACCGGTGGCGGCTCGTCGTGCCGTCCCGGCTCAACTACGGGCTCAGCCCCACCACCGACCGCGAGGACTTCGCCGTGGACGGCGAGCTGATCGCCGAACTCCTGGGCGACGGCGCGCACGTCGTCGCCCAGTCCTACGGCACGCTCGGGGCGCTCGTCGCCGCCGCCCGCCGCCCGGGTGCGGTGCGGTCCCTGACCCTCGTGGAGAGCGCCGCCTCGGGCATCGCGACCGGCTCGCCCGAGGTGGACGAGTACCACCAGCGGCTCGCGAAGCTGGTGGACGTCGGCGCCGGTGACGCCGAGAGCGACTTCCGGGAGCTGTTCGCCCTCGTCGAGCCCACCGCGAGCCACCCAGACCCGCTGCCCGACCACCTGCTGGCGTTCGCCCGGCGCATCCGGACCGGTGTCCGCTGGCCGTGGGACGACACCGACCTGCCCTTGGACGCCGTGCGGGCCGCCGGTGTGCCGACCCTGGTCGTGACCGGTGGTCGCCGACCGGTGTTCGAGCGCATCGGCGACGTGCTCGCCGACCGGCTCGCCGCGCGCCGCCTCGTCGTCGACGGCGGGCACAACACCCAGAACACCGGAACGCCTTTCAACGAGGCCCTGGTCGCGTTCCTCACGACCCGGAGCTGACGGTCCCTCGGCCACGACATTCGGAGGAGCCATGCGCGAAACGACCCAGGTGCTCGTGATCGGGGGTGGGCCCGCCGGATCCACCGCCGCCGCGCTGCTCGCCCGCGAGGGGTTCACCGTGACCCTGCTGGAGCGGGACACGTTCCCCCGCTACCACATCGGCGAGTCGATCCTGCCGTCCATCCTGCCGGTCCTCGACCTCCTCGGGGTGCGGGACGAGGTCGAGGCGCACGGCTTCCGCCGCAAGGGCGGCGCGTGGCTGGAGTGGGGGGAGGAGAAGTGGGAGCTGGCGTTCGACCAGCTCCCACACACCCCCTACAGCTGGCAGGTGGTGCGCTCGGAGTTCGACGACATCCTGCTGCGCAACGCGCGGGAGCACGGCGTCGAGGTGCACGAGAACACCACCGTGCGCGAGGTCGTGTTCGACGGCGACCGGGCCGTGGCGGCCGTGTGGTCCAAGGCGGGCGAGACCGGTCGCATCGCCTTCGACCACGTCGTCGACGCCTCCGGGCGCGCGGGCGTCCTCGCCCGCCGGCTCGGCACCCGCCAGTACCACGACGTGTTCCGCAACATCGCCACCTGGGGCTACTGGCGCGGGGCCAAGGACATCCCGCACGGCCCGGACGGCGCCATCGCGGTCTGCTCGGTGCGCGACGGCTGGCTGTGGGGCATCCCGCTGCACGACGGGACGATCAGCATCGGCCTGGTGACGTCCAAGGAGCGCTTCGCCGAGGACCGCGAGCGCCTCGGCGGCATCGAGAAGGTCTACCGGGAAGGGCTCGGCGGGTCGGCGATGCTCAGCGACGTGGTCGCGGACGCGGAGCTCGTCTCGGAGCCGAAGGTCGAGACCGACTACTCCTACGTGGCGGAGTCGTTCCAGGGCCCGGGGTACCTGCTGGCCGGCGACGCGGCCTGCTTCCTCGACCCGCTGCTGTCCACGGGCGTGCACCTGGCGACGTTCAGCGGGCTGCTGAGCGCGGCCACCATCGCGTCGGTCCTGCGCGGCGAAGCGGACGAGGAGCGTGCGCGCAACTTCTACCAGACGGCCTACCGCGGGGCCTACGAACGGCTCCTGGTCCTGGTGTCGGTGTTCTACGACGCGTACAAGGGCAAGGACGAGCACTTCTTCAAGGCGCAGAAGCTGACGCTGCGCGAGCGCGAAGGGCTGAACCTCAACGAGTCGTTCCTCCACATCGTCGCCGGCATCGAGGACCTGGAGGACGCGACCGACGGCGAGGAGGACGCCTTCGACAAGGTGACGCGGCTGATGCGCGGCGGCGAGTCCGGCCCGATGATCCGCCAGCAGCGGGCGTTCGAGATCGCCAACGACACCCCGGACACCGCCGTGGACGGCCTGTACCTGGTGACGAGCCCCCGGCTCGGCCTGCACGACCTGCGAGCCTGACCCCGCGACCGCGACCGGCCCACCCGACCGGGGCCGGTCGCGACGTGGTCGGGCCGACCGCACGCCCGGCGAGGACGGGTGCGGTGCGACCGGCCTCTGTGGTCGGCCGCCGGCCGGACATCCGTCAACTGACAACGGGTCCGCGCGACCGTGCCGCGCGACCGCCGCTGGATAGCGTGTGCGGATCTACCACGGAGGTGGCATGGACCACACACGTGTCCGTCGCGGGCGTCGACGCCCTGTCCTGCTGATCGCCGCGCTGTTCTCGGTCGCCGCGCTCACCGCCGGCAACTCCAGCGTCGTCGCCGCACCGCTCGACGAGCCCCCGCACCACTGGCAGCACGACCACTGGCCGCAGCGGCAACCCTGGCAGCAGACCCGCGACTCCGCCCGCGTGGCGGCGCAAGCGGGATTCCCCGGTCCCGTCGACCCGCAGAACTGGGTCAACCCGGACCACATGACGTGGGAGCAGGACTACCGCGAGGTGCCCGGGACCGACTGGGCCGACCCGTCGGTCAAGGGGTCGGTGCGCAACTTCAAAGGCGCGCTGGTCCTGCTGGACTACCCGAACCAGCCGTTCGTCGTGACCCGACCGAAGCAGTCGACCGTGTTCGGCAACCCCAGCGCGGAGGCCAGTGGCGTCCCGCGCGACCAGGTCGGCCAGTTCTACCAGGACTTCCTCAACAAGCCGAACGGCCTCAACCGCGGCCACACCGTGCACGAGTACTGGATGGAGGACTCCGGCGGCCGCTACGGCGTCGACCTGAAGGCGTTCGGCCCGTACACGATGCCGGGCAAGGACCACGAGTACGCCATGGAGTTCCAGGCGGGCGGCGGCTGTCCCGCGGGCGACACGTGCGACCGCAACATCCGCACCGACGGCAACGCCGCCTGGGTGGCCGACGTCGGCCCGGAGGTCCCGAAGGGGTACGACTTCGTCTACTTCCTGTCCGCGGGCCAGGACGAGTCCGGGACGTGGCAGGAGTTCGGGATGATGAAGTTCCCGACCAAGGAGGACGTGACCGACGCGTTCGGCCCGCCCGACGACGCCCTGCCGAACTGGTCGCGCACCCGGTACGTCGACTGGACGTCGTGGGCCGCGGGTTCCAGCATCTGGCCCAACGCGGGCGGCGGGTCGTCCACGCAGGCGGAGAGCTCCGGGCAGGGCGTGTACGCCCACGAGCTGAGCCACCTGCTCGGCATCGGGGACAACTACAACAACCCGTACGGCAACCCGCCGCGCCGCGCCTACACCGGCATCTGGGACATGCTGTCGCGCGGGTCGTTCAACGGTCCCGGCGGCCCGCACTCCCGCTGGGTCATCCCGGCCACCGCGGGCGGGTCGATGGGCGCGCAGCACGTGCTCCGCAACAAGATCAAGCTCGGCATCGTCGACGAGCGCAACGTCCTGCGCCTGTCCAGGGAAGCGCTGGCCGGGTCCGGGGTGGTCGTCGCGGAGGTGACCGCCCGCACCGTCCAACCGGGCCCGAACGGCTTGTCGGGGGTGAACATCGCCCTCGGCACGGGTGACCTGTCGCCCGCCTGCGACGTCCGGACCGACCCGTTCTGCGACGGCGGCGGGTACCAGAACTACACGGTCGAGGTGGTGGACCGGATGGGCGCGGACTCGTTCACGCCGGACGCGGGCGTGCTGGTGGCCAAGACCAAGAACGAGGACCTCGCGCCGTTCGCGTGGGTGGTCGACGCCAACCCGCAGGACATCGGCATGACCGACTACGTCCTGCCGGACGGGACCGAGGTGCCCATCACGGTCGGCGACTACCGGCAGCTGTCGGACGCCCTGTTCCACGCCGGCGTGAACTCGGGCAGCGAGTACGAGTACGTCGACCCGGCCAACCGGCTGCACTTCTACGTGCTGGACGTGAAGCGCGACCGCCAGGGCGTGCTGTCCTACCGGGTCGCCGTCCGCTCGCTGGACGGCGCCGGCCCGCAGCAGCGGGGAGCGCGGGTGCTGCCGACCGCCGGCCGCACCGGCTCGGACGGCGTGGCGACGTGCCGGTTCCCGCTGGTCAACACCGGCCGTGCCGCCGCGCCGGCCGGGCAGCACCCGGAGCCCGTGGACCGGTACCTCGACGGCGACGTGTACCGGGTGTCGGCGAAGGCGGAGGGACGCGGCTGGTCCGTCGAGGTGCCCAACGCGCTCGCGACGGCGGGCTTCGGCGACCTGGTGGAGGTGCCGGTGCACGCCAGGCGTGACGGCGGCCCGCTGGTGTCGAAGGTGACCCTCACCGCCAGGTCGGAGAGCGACCCGACCAAGTCCTCGACCGCTTCCTGCACCGTGGTCGGGAGGTAGCCGCAGCTCCCGGTGGGGACGCCGGCGCGATCCGGGTGATCGCGCCGGCGTCCTCATTCCCGCCGCTCTCGCGGAGCGGCGGCGGGAACGCGCCGGTCACGTCGGGAATGCATCCTGACCGAGGCCCTGCCCGCGGGCGTGCTGCCCGCGATGGCTCGTGACATGGCGGTCGGCGGCATCCTCCTGGACGTGCCGGGCCCGACATCGTTCCCCTGGAGCGTGCCGGCCTTGATCGTCCTGGTCCTGGTCCTGGTCGTGGTGGTGCTGGGCAGCCGGCACGCGTTTCCGGCGACACGGCCGGGTACCGCGTGAACCGCCACCAAGGCGCCCACGAACCGGACGGGTGTTGTCCCCCCGGGGCGTGTGCCTCCCGGTTTCGTCTCGGTCCCGCAGGCTCCCGGGTCAGGCGAACAGGTGGCGCAGGACGTCGAGCCCGGTGTGCAGGAACGGCCGCGGCGGGGAGGCGAGCACCTGCGCGACGGGCAGCACGTCGTAGCACTGGACCTCCGCCGGGTCGGGGCGCAGGCGTGGCCGCGGGGTCGCCGGGGGCAGCAGGTCGGCGATGTCGGTCAGGTGGACCGCCAGGTGACTGAGCTCCGGCGGCGCCGTCCGGCGCAACCGCAGCACCTCGCGCGGTTCGCGGCGGATGCCCAGCTCCTCGCCCAACTCCCGCACCGCCGCCTGGTGGTAGGTCTCCCCGGCCCGCACGCCACCGCCGACCAGCACGTCGTAGTGGCCCGGGTAGACGCGCGCGTGCGCCGGGCGGAGGTAGACCAGGACGCGCTCGCCCGGTCCGGTCAGGATGGTGGCCGCGTACCTCCGGTACCACCGCTGCGCCCCGGAGCCCTCGCGGGGACCGCGGGCGACGAGCCGGTCGTCGGCATCGGTGTAGTCGACCCACTCCGCGCCGCCCGCCGCGACAGGACCCGTCCGCCGGGCGCGTTCGTCCGATGTGCTCACGTGATCCTCGAGGAAGGGCTGCGGCATCGCGGCTGCCGGCGGGAAGTCGTGGCGGTGACCGCCGGCTACGATCATGGCACGGCGGTCAGTCGGTTGGAGTCTGGGCACCGCGACCGCGGTGTTCCATGATTCCTCCACAGCGCACCGCGGTCGGTGCGAGCCGCACCGCGGTCGGCGCGGGCGCCACGCCCGTCGAGCGGTGCGCCCACCGCGCCGGCCGGACCCGGCGCCCGTGCCTCCACATCGCGTTGGGAGCGCTCCATGACCGGTCTCGAACTGTCCACGCCCCGAACCGCGTCGGCGCCGGCGGGACCGGCCGCGGCTCGTGATCGGCTCGCCCGCGCGCTGGCGGCGCGGGTCACCGAGCGGGGAGCGGTCGAGGAGCGCTGTGCGAGCCGTGCCTTGGACACGGTGCTCGTGCTCGTCCTCCTGCGGGAAACGGGTTTGTTCCCCGATGCCCGGCGGCGGATGGAGCGCCACCTGCTCGACCACCCCGCCGACAACCCGTTCGACCAGGCGCTGGCCGATCGGGCGCTCGGCCGGCCGGGTGATGAGGCGCACCAGCGGGTGTGGTCGTGGCTGAACGGGTTCGAGCACTTCAGCGGCGAGCGCAAGCGAGTGCTCTTCACCACTGTGCTGGCCGCGGTGGGCGTGCCCGGCTTCGCGATGCCGCACCCGTCGGACGGCGTCGAGCACCGCGGGCTCGTCCCGTGGGTGGAGCTGTCGCTGCGCGCCGCGGAAGTGCTGCGATCATCGGCTTCGGGACACCGACCCGACACCGAAGTGACGTCCCTCCTGCGGGCGTTGGCGCACGGCAGCCGCAAGACCGTGTGGGAGGGCTACGTCTTCGCGCACGCACTGGTGCTGCTGGCCGTGCACCGCCACAGCCCGGGGCACCCCGTGGTGGCCGAGGGCCTGGCCGGCTTGCTCACCGTCCAGAACGAGGACGGGGGAATGCCGGCCTTCGACGGCCTGGACGTGTTCTGCACGGCCACCACGGGCCTGGCGCTGCTGGCCGCCGGCAGGACCCGGCGGGACGGGCTGCTGGCGATGGGCGACCACCTCTCCGGCGCGCAGCGCCCGGACGGCGGCTGGGCCTACACCGAGGGCGTCGCCCAGAGCGACAGCGACGACACCGCCTACTGCCTGCAACTGCTGACCGCGCTGTCCCCGCGCCGCTACGCCGACCAGATCGCCGCCGGGCTGTCCTACCTGGCCGGTCTCGCCAACCCCGACGGGGGCTTCCCGACGTTCCTGCGAGGACACCCCTCCGAGATCACCATGACGGCGGGCGCCCTGACGGCGCTGCGGCCTCACCGCGACAGGCACCCGGACGTGGTCGGCGCCGCACTGGGATTCCTCCTGGACTCCCAGCAGCCCGACGGCACCTACGAGCGCAGCTGGAGCCTGAGCGAGGCCAACGCCGTGTACCGCTGCGTCACCGCACTGCGCGCCGCCGCGCCCGGTGAAGGGCAGGAGCGGAACCGGCGCATCGACCACGCCGTCACCGCGGCGGTGGGGAGGTTGGCCCGCACCCAACAGGGCAACGGCGGCTGGGGGCAGCTGCCCGACCGGCCCGCCGACGCCCTCAGCACTTCCTACGCCCTGCTGGCGACCCACCCGTGGCAGACCTCGCCGGTCCACCAGGCCGGCCTGGCCTACCTGCTCACCCAACAGGGCGCCGACGGTCGCGTGGTCTCCCGGCCCGACCAGGCCGCGCCCCGACCCCTGCCCTACGACTTCCCCGTGCTCGCCGACGCCTTCGCGCTGCTGGCCCTGTCCGGCCGCGATCCGGCGAACCCGGCGGGCCACTCCCCGCGAAGGGCCACGAGGTGAGCACCGCACACCCGGAAGACCAGCGAACCAGGGCGACCACGCCGCCCTCACCGCCTGCCCTCGACGCCGCGGAAGTGCGGCGGTGGAAGGAAAGCGGTACGGGGACCGTGGAACTGCTGGCCCTCGTCCAGCGACTCGGCCCGGTGGCCTCCTTCCCCTTCAAGGGGGAGCAGGTCCTCCTCGCCTCCAGCCCGGAAGCCGTGCGGCACGTGCTGGCCCGTCATCCCGACCGCTACGCCAAGCGCTCCCCGCGGACGCGCTTCCTGCTCGGCGAGGGCATCATCCCCGCGTCGGGGGAGTCGTGGCTGCGGCAGCGCAGGACGCTGCGCCCCCACTTCGTCCCGCGCGCCCTCGGCCGCTACGAGGAGGCCATGCGCGGCGCGACCGAGGACGTCGCCCGGCGGTGGGCCCGGTCGGCGGCGCTGGGCCGACCCCGCGACATCGGGACCGACCTGCGCCGCTACTCCCTCGACGTGATCTGGCGCTGCCTGACCGGCGCGGCCGGCGACGAGGCGACCTACCGCGACCTCGACACGGTGAACGCGGTCTTCAACGCCGTGCCCGCCCTGCCCGGGAAGAACCCCGAGCTGCCACCCGACGTCGTCGCGGGCATCGCCACCGTCCACGGCGTCGTCGACCGCGCCATCCGCGACGCCCGGCACGACGACCGCGTCGACCTGTGGCTGCCGATGCTGTTGAGCACCCCCGGTCTCGACGACCGCGCCGTCCGCGACCAGGTCCTCAACCTGGTGGTGGCCGGCTACGAGACGACGGGCCACACCTTGCTGTGGATCTTCACCCTGCTCGACCGGCACCCCCGCGAACGCGACCGCGTCCTGGCGGCCGGGCCGCCGGGATCGCCCGCCCGCACCGCCGCCCTGCGCGCGCTGGTCGACGAAGCGCTCCGGCTCTACCCGGTGGCGTGGTTGTTGCGCCGCAACGCGCTGAGCGACGACGTCCTGTGCGGTTACCGCGTCGACGCCGGCACCGCCGTGATGATGAGCCCTTACCTGACCCAGCGCGACCCGGCGCTCTGGCCGGAACCCGAGCGCTTCGCGCCCGAGCGGTTCACCGGCCGCCGCCCGGCCCGGCCCGGCGCCTACTTCCCCTTCGGCACCGGCGCCCGGGCCTGCCTCGGCACCCAGTTCGCGCACCGCGAGACCGCGATCCTCCTCGACCGGCTGCTGACGGACTTCGACGTCCGGCTGCACCGCGTCCCGGAACCGGTGTTCGGCCTGACCATCCACCCCGACGACGCCCTGCCCGCGACCCTCACGGCCGCGAGCGTCACGTGACGGTGAACGTCTGGCGGTCGCTGCCGTCGTACGGCCGCTGCTCCAGCTGGGCGCCCTGCGTCGCGGGCATGGTCAGGTACAGGCCGCTGAAGCGGTTGGCCAGCCGGTGGCGGCCGTCGCCCGCGTCTTCGAGCAGCCACTCGTCGTTGGTGTTGGCGCCCGGCTCGTAGGAGTATTGGATCACCTTGGCGCCCGCGTCGCGCGACGCGCCCTGCACGACGATGTCCTTGCCGCTGTTCTGGTTCACGACGCGCACGTAGCCGTCACCCAAGGGGGACAGGGTGAAGCGCTGGTTCGTGCCGCCGTTGCCCGTCCAGCCGATCACCGGCACGTCGTCGGCCACGCCCGCGTCGTACACGTCCACCACGAACCCGGTGCCGGTGTTGGCGAGCACCCGCGCACCGGTCGGCGCGGTGGCGGCACGGGTGAGCTTCACGACGTGACCGCCGTTGGCGACCGACGCCACGCTCAACGCCTCGCCCGCCTGGACGACCCTGCTGGTGCGCACCAGACCGGCCGGGCCGTCGGTGGTGATCTCGGCGTGCCACGTGCCCGAGCCCAGGAACGCGGTGGGGTAGGAGATCGTGCCCGCCGTGCCCTTGCGCAGCGCGCCGACGAACCACCGGTCACCGTCGCGACGCGCCACGACCGCACCCGTGGCCGGATCGCCGGACACGTACCGCGTCTCGTCCCACGTGGTCGGCAGCAGCCGCATCCACCGCTGAGCCTCGGGCCGCGCCTGGTAGTCCGACACCCGACCGCCCGGCAGCATGATGCCGCTCTCGTACAGCACGCCCAGCGCGAGCTCGGCGGCGTCGCTGTTCGGGTTGCCCTGCTGGAAGCTCATCGGCGAGTAGTCCGCCGGCCCCAACGCGCCGCGGGTGAACGGGATCGCCGCCACGTGGTCGATGGTGCGCCCGCCGGGGTACTCCTCGCCGCGCACGTCCTCCGTGGTCAGCACGTGCGGCCACGTCCGGTGCACGCCGACCGGCAGCCGCGAGCCGTGCAGGTCCACCATCAGCCGGTAGCGCGCGGTGCTCGCCAACGCCGCGTCGTACCACTGGTGGCGGGCCCGCGTCTCGGAGTCCATGAAGTCCATCTTCACGCCCGCCACGCCCCACCCGGTGATGCGGGTGAACTCGGCGTCCCGCTCGGCTTCGGTGTCCAGGTCCGTCCAGTGGTACCAGAGCATGACGCGCACGCCTCGCGCCCGTGCGTGCTCGACCAGCTCGGGCATCCACGTGACGCCCTTCCACCCGTCGTCCACCAGCAGGTAGGGCCACCCCTGCGCGGAGGCGTAGTCCGCCCACTGCTTGAGCTTGGGCAGGTTGCGCTGCGTGTCGTGGAAGCCGTCCAGCCACGGCCACGCCGCCACGCCCGGCCGGACCCACGACGTGTCGGCCACCTTCGACGGGGGCGCCACGTCGTCCACCAGCGTGGACTCCACGACCGTCGCCGTCGTGCCGATCGCGGCCGTCCGCCACGCCGTCGCGAACGCGCCCGTGCGCGCCACCTGCGCGTCGGCCAGCTTCACCGCGAACCGGCCGGTGCCGCGCGCGTGCGTGAGCCGCCCACCGGAGTACCCGCCGTCCACACCGGACTCGGCCAGCAGCACCTGCGACCCGTTGGGGTGCTGGGCGAACACGCTCAGGTCGTACTCGCCGTCCCCGACCGCGGCCGCGGTCGACGTGACGAAGTTGCTCTCGTGGTTCACGCCGAACGGCGCCAGCGACACCACCGCGTCGCCGGGCACCTCGAACGACGTGGCCTCCCGCAGCACGGTCGCGCTGCCGGGCAGCTCGTAGCGCAACGCGACCCCGTCCCGCGCGGTGCGCACCACGACCGTGACCCGGTCGGCGCCCTTGGCGAACACCAGCCGGGTCTCGGTGGCCGTGCGCGCGCGGTTCTTCGACTTCCCGGCGACGACGGAGTAGCTGGAGGACACGGGGGTGTCGACGCGTTGGACGAAGGTCAACCCGGAGGTGAAGTCGGCGGCCGCGGTGACCACGCCGACCGGGGCGGGCAGCAGCGCGACCCGGCACTCCCACGTGGCGCCCAGCGTGAGGCTGCCCGCGGCGTCCAGCGCCACGGTGGCCCGCACCCCGTCGCACCCGCCTGCGGTGGCGCCGGGCTGGACCGACGTCCAGCTCCCCGGCGCGGCCTGCGCGACCCCGACCAGACCCCCGATCACGGCCGACGCGAGGGCGACCGCACCGAGCGCCCGGAGCCTTCTCGACATGGCGACACCGTCCTTGCTGCGGAGGGTGGCGGCCCGTCACGCACGGTACCGCCGACCGACGGCTCCGTACAGGGGTGAACCGGCCGGCCGGCCCGCCAACAATGCGTCACCCGCGTGGGTGGGTATTTACGCTGTTGGTGGTAGTGCAGGGCGGCGAGACTTATTGTACGTGGCCGGCGAGGTCGAGTCGTGCGGTTCGCCGAACTGCGGCGGACAACCCGTTTCGCCCATTGCTGAGCGTCACGCGAGCGCACTAGCTTGGGATTGTGCCGCAGGGCGGTATTCCGGGGGTGGGAGAATTTCCGGTACTCGTCTGCCGTGCTGCTGTGGGGCACCTGAGCAGCGTCGATGCCGGTCGCCCCAGGCTTGTTGGAAATGTTCTCGGTCGGAAATGGGGGTTCGTGGTACATGGATTTCGATGTCGTGTTCGGCATCGACTCGGCGAGTTTCTCGGCCGGGGTCGACCGGCTCAACCAGGACCAGAAAACGCACGCCGCCTTGTTCAGGGGTGATTACCGGGACGACCACGCGAGCGGGACGTGGGAAGTCACCGGGCAGTCACCGGAATTCGAGTTCCAGTCACCTTCGGTCGACAAGTGGCAGGGGTCCATCGGCCCGGACGGCAAGCACCCGACCGGCGACCCGCCCACCGACAACGTCCTCACGCTGTCGATCCCCAGCCTCGAACTCGCCGTCACGATCGACGGGTCCGCGCTGCCCACGGTGTCGCCCGCCGTCGAGTTCTACACGCGACTCGCCCTCGCCGACGGCACCGCGTCGCTCACACCCCTGGCGGTCTGGGCGGACCAGTCGAACCTCACCCCGGCCGAGAAGTCGATCATCGACCGGCTGATCCTGCCCCAGGTCTTCCTCCAGCTCGGCACGGTGCTCAGCGGGCACGCCATCGCGCCCCAGACCGCGGACGTCGTCGGCTCGCAGGTCACCTTCACCGCCACCGAGGCCCTGATCACCGGCACGCACCTGGTCGTGGTGGCCACGGCCGACACCGGCACCGCCCAACCGGTGCCCGAGGCGTGGCCCGCCCAGCCGGTGTTCGCCGTCATCAACCGCGTCTTCGCCCAGCACATCGCCCAGAGCGCCGCCGACGCGCACAAGAACACGGTCGTGTACGACAAGACCGACTCGGGCGGCGGGGTCTCGTTCTCGGCCAAGGCGGTCGTCAAGAGCATCGACAAGGTCACCATCGACAAATCCGACGCGACGTCCTGGTCGGCCTCCCTCGACGTGGCGTTCGACGCCTCGGCCTCGATGCTCGGCAACAAGTGCGCCCTCAAGAAGTCCAGCGACAGCCTCTGACCCGCGACCACCAGGACGGTGAGCACGATGCAGTACAAGGTGACCCTGACACCGGAGGACCCGGGACTGACCGTGGCGGTGTCGGCGGACTCGGCGCAGAAGTTCTCCGCCAAGGTGACCGAGCTCGACCTGACCGACGCGACGGCGACCCCGGACGGCAACTTCATCGACAAGGCCCTGGAGAAGCTGGCCCAGCCCCTGGTCGACACCGCGATGAAGAAGATCCAAGCGGCGATCCAGCAGGCCGCCGTGGGCAAGAGCTACTCCATGACCCTGGACCACCCCCTCGGCTACACGGTCCAGATCGAGGGCCAGAAGGTCACCCTGACCGCCTCCGGCCTCACCCTCGGCACCCACGAGGGCCACCTGCTGGCCACCGGCGGGATCGAGGTGGCGCCGTGACCCTGCCCGTGCCGACCCCGCCCGACCTCCCGCTGGCCCGCACGGTCCGGATGCCCGAGCACGTCGGCTACCCGTCGGGCGCGCTGACCCTGCGGTTCGCCGAGCTGACCGTCGAGCCGGACGGGCAGCCGCACGCCGTCCCGGTGTCCGACGGCGACCGCACGATCGTCGCCCTGCCGCCGCTGGTGGTGCGGGCGCGCTGCGCGATCGACGCCACGCCCGACGAGGTCGCGACCGTCGACGGCGGCGGAGACCTCTCGGTGCTGCCGGACTCGGCCACCGCGCCCCGGTCCGCCGACGACCAGGACAAGCACCCGGAGTGGCTGGACAACGCCCGCACCCAACGCATGAGCCTGGCGCAGACCGAGAACGGCCGCAGCCTGCTCAACCTGTACGGCCTGCACGAGGACGTGTACGCGGACCTGTTCGACGAGAGCAGGAGCAGGTTCGCCAAGAATGTCTGGTCCAAGGGCGGCGGCACGACCGCCATGGCGGCCGACACCCACGCGGCCCTCGCCGACGAGACCGGCGACCAGGTGGTCAACGACCCCTTCAAGACCTATCACGACCACCAGGGCAACCCCGGCAGCTACAACTACAACGCGTTCGTCCGGCAGTTCGCCGCCGCCACCTACACCCTCGCGCTGGACCCCGACTACGACCCGAGCCAGGGCCTGCCCGACCAGGGCAAGTACTACGAGGCCAGCAAGGCCACGTTCGACTTCGCCGACTCGGTGCGGACCACCACCGGCAACGACCGGACCACCACCTCGGCGATGACCCGTGACGACGTCTTCAACAAGGTGCAGGAGCACACCGGCGACCTGGCCGCCGCGACCCGACCCGGGCACCGCAGCTTCGACGCCGTGCGCAACCCGTTCGCCGACGACGTGTGGGAGGGCTGGGACGACGACGAGCGCGACCTCATCCGGGAGTTCCACCGGATGGCCGTCGAGGACCGCCTGGCCCTGCGCGCCGCCGCCACGCCGACCACGGTGTTCGAGGGCACCGGCACCGCCCGGATCACCGGCGCCGCCGCGGTGACCGACGCCACCGGCGCGGTCCGGGTCGAGCTGCCCGCGTTCGAGCTCGTGCTGGACGACGCGACGTGGAGCGGCGCCGCCGCCGACGTCGCCCGCGACCGGCTCAACGCCGCCGGGTTCGTCGCCGACCTGGTGCGCGACGCCGTCGCCGAACGGCTGCGCGTCGCCGTCGTGGCGGCCGACCCGGCCCTGCTCGCGGACCCGGGGCGGTGACCGCCGCCGACGCGGCGGCGCCCGTGACCGCCCTGCGGTCCGGCTCGCGGGACGACCCGGTGTCCGAGGTGTGGCGGACGCTGCTGTCCGCCGACCTCGACCGGTACCGCGCGCTGCTCGCCGAAGCGCTGGCGCCGCAGCGCGACTACCTCACCGACGCCGAACGGGCGCTCTACGACGGCGGCAAGAAGGTGCGGCCGCTGCTGCTGGCCCTGTCCGCGCACCTGGTGCACGGCCCGGGGGAGCTGCCCGACAAGGCGGCCCGCGGCGCGGTGTCGCTGGAGATGCTGCACGTGGCCACGCTGATCCACGACGACGTGGTGGACGAGTCGGCGGTGCGACGCGGCGTGCCGTCGGTCAACGCCGCGCGCGGACCCGGACAGGCGATCATCGTCGGCGACATGCAGTTCGTGCAGGCCGTGCGCGGGTTCGTGGAGTGCATCGACAGCGACCGCGACCTCGGCCTGGTGAAGTCCGTGCTGGACGTCGCCCACCGGATCTGCTGCGGCGAGCTGGACGAGCTGCGCGTGGACCCGTCGTGGCGCACCGAAGTGCTCCTGGAGCGGTACTGGCGCACCATCGACCGCAAGACCGCCGTGCTGTTCGCGCTCGCCTGCGAGTGCGGGATCGCGCTGGTCGACGGCCGCACCCGGGACGTGCGGCGCATCGGCCACTACGGTCGCCGCGTCGGCCGCGCGTTCCAGGTCATGGACGACCTGTTCGACCTCACCCAGGACGAGTCCGCCTCCGGCAAGCCGCGCGGCGTGGACATCGCCCGCCGCCGGCTGTCCCTGCCGATCGTGTACGCGATGGCGGAGCTGGGCGACGGGCACCGGCTGAGCCGGTTCATGCGCGGCGACGGGCCGCCACCCGACGACCTCACCCCGCTGGTGGACGACGTCCGGGCCACCGCCGGGTTCGCCCGCGCGTACGCCGACGCCCGCCGCCAGGCGCTGGACGCGCTGGAGTACCTGCGCCCGTTCCCCCGAAACCCCTACCGCGACGCGCTGGAGCGGATCGCGCTGCACGTCGTCGACCGAGGCCGCTGACCACCCATCCCCGGAGGTGCACCGTGGGCGAAGGCTTGTTCCGATTCGTGTTCAACACCCTGCGACCGAGGATGGCCGAGGAGGGCACCAGGTTCTACCTGCCGACGGTGCTCACCGACCTCACCGACTCCAGCGGCGGCAAGGCGCTGCCGCTGCACGCCGACCAGTGGCAGGTCGGCACGGTGGGCGGCGAGAGCGGGCAGGCCATCAGCACCAACCTCGTCTCGGAGTTCCAGCTGGCCTTCGGCATCATGGTCGACACCAAACCCGACGACTTCCATCCGCCGATCGACGACGACGACCTCTTCACGCCGATCGCGACACCGGACAAGGCGTTGCCGAACCTGAGCGCCTCGGCCGTGACCGTGACCGGGCTCGAGAACGCCCGCCTGGAACCGGACCTGGTGGTCGACCGCGACGGCGACGGCTACACCTCGCGGATCGTGATCGCCTTCGGCGCCTTCACCGACCTGCCGCGAGCCGTCACCGCCCAAGGTCGCTTCCAGCTCGACCAGTGGATCAGCATCGCCGACGGAGACGGCACGTCGAAGCACGTCACCAAGGCGCAGTACCGGGCGCCGTTCGACTGGCCCACCTTCGACCTGGCGGGCACCGGGAAGTTCACGCTGTCGATCACGGACCTGTGGGCCGACGTCGACTGGGCGGTCACCGTCGACGAGGGGCAACCCGTCATCACGGTCAACCAGCTGACCGTGCGCGGCGCGCAGCCGGGTTCCCCGCCGACGCTGGCCCTGGACGACATCGCCTTCGACAACGCCCCGTACATCAGCGGGAAGGTGTGGGACGACGCGGCCGAAGAGGCGTTCAACAGCGACGACGGCAAACGCGAACTCGTCGCCCGCCTCCAGGACAGCCTCAACCAACCCGACAACCTCGACAGCCTGGCCCGGGGACTGACCGACCACCTCCGCTCGGTGCTCGACCAGTCCATCGGCACCGCCGACGACTCCACCTCCGTGGACGACAACCTGTTCCAGCGGTTCCGCCAAGCGGTCAACAACCCCGACAGCGACTACTACCTGCCCGCCGGCGTCTTCTCCGTCACCTCGCCCACGCTCGACCCCTACCAACCCGACACGATCTCGTTCCAGGTGACCCTGCTCGACACCCCGACCACCATCGACCTGACGGACAACTCGCTGGTGGGTGCCGCCAACGCGCTGGCGCCGGCCGACCAGCTCGCGTTCGACCCCGGCGTGCGCGCCACCGTGGAGCTGTCGACCCTGGCCAACGGGACGACGGTCGAGGTGACCGGACACGACGGGCACAAGGAGACCAAGACCCTCGGCGCGCCGCTCACGCTGTCCGGCACCGTGTCGGTCAAGATCGGGGACGACGACCCGTTCTCCGGCCCCTACACCGTCACGATCGCCGACGCCACGGTCGACGTCACCCTGCCGACCAGCGGCGGCGCCGACAACGCCCTGGACACCCTGACGATCACCTGCACCGCCCTCACCGTCGAAGCCGACCTCGACCACATCAAGATCACCGCACAGGTGGGGGACAGCTTCCAGGACATCATCAACAAGGAGCTGAACAAGCCGGACAACAAGCGGCAGGTGCTGGACCGGATCAACCAGGAGCTCGCCGAGCCCGGCACGCTGGCCGACCTCGGCGCCACGATCACCACCAACGTCCGCGCCGTGCTCACGGCCCGGCTGGACGGCTGAGCGGTGACCGTGACGCTGGACGACCTCGAAGCCGCCGTCGACGCCCTCGTCACCGGGAGCACCTTCGCGATGGCGCCCGACGCGCTCGGCTCCGAGGGCATCCGCGCCCTGGTCGCCGACTCGTTCCCGCTCACCGCCGGCCAGTGGGTGCTGACCGCCGTCGACGGGCCGCGGCGGCAGGGCGACGCCGTCGTGCTGACCGGCACGTCGACCACCCTGCTCGGCGTCGGGACGCCACGCCTGACGCTGTCGTTCGACCTGGCCGACGGCGGCCTGCCCGCGCTGCTGGTCGTGCTGGCGCCGGCCGACTGGAACCCCGGCGTGTCCTTCCCGTCGTGGCGGGACACCGCGCCGGCGCTGGTGGGGCTGGTGCTCGCGAACCCCCGGCTGGAGTGGTCCAGCGTCGAGCGGTCCGGGATCTCCACGGGCCTGAACCTGGTCGCGGACGAGGTGCTCAAGCAGGGCACGCTGGCCGCGCTCGCCACGTTCCCGGACCTGCACCTGCCCGACCCGCACGGCGCGATCAGCGGCGGCGCGGCGCCGACGACCCGCATCACCACCGACCCCTCGCCGGCGCTGTCGGTCGGCGGCCTCGCCCTGCCGCTCGCCTTCGCCGCGGTCGCGACGGCGGAACCGGACTCGTACCTGGAGTTCGACAGCACCATCGCCATCGGCCACGGCGTGCCCGACATCCCCGTGTCGATGCGCGCCGACGAGCTGAACACCTACCTGATCCTCGACGCCGACCTCACCGGGCTCACCCGGTACGCGCTGGCGGCGTTCGCCGACTTCCTGCACGGCGCACAAGTCGCCGACACGGTGAAAGACGTGCTGAAGGTGCCCGACGTCATCGTCCTGCGCCACCTCAGCGCGGTCATCGGCCTCACCCCGGCCCGCCTCGCCTCCGTCGCCGTCGAGGTCGGCACCGGCCAAGCCCTCGACATCGTGCCGGGCAAGGTCTCCGTCCCCGACGTCAGCCTCCGGTTCGGTGTCGAGGACCCCACCGGTGCCAAGGACATCACGGCCCGGCTCACCGGCACGTTCCGCTTCCTCGACGCCTACGACGTGGACATCTCCGCCTACTACTCGAAGTCGAGCGTCGAGTTCACCGGGGCGCTCGACCCGAGCACACCGGTCCCGCTCACGCGGATCGTCCAGACCTACCTGCCCGACGCCACCTGGCTGCCGGACCTCACGCTCGACCGGCTGGAGCTGTCGGCCGAGCTGCGGGCCAAGCGGTACTCGTTCGGGCTCGCCGTCGCCGGCGACTGGACCATCCCGATCGGCGCCGCCGCGCTGCACCTCACCGGCGGCTCGCTCGACCTCGCCTACCAGCCCGACACCGGCTTCGACGGCACGCTCGCCGGCACCGCCGCGCTGACCGGGCGCGGCGGGCAGGCGGCCGGGTCGTTCGCCGGGTCGGTCGCGGTGCGCAAGGCCGGGTTCGAGCTCGAAGGCACGCTGTCGGACCTCTCGCTGACCGCGCTCGCCGACGCGTTCGCCGACGCCTCCGTGATCACCGGGTCCGGCATCGCCGAGATCACCGTTCGCCAAGCCGCCGTCGTGGTGCGCAAGAGCACGGACGCCGGTGCGACCAGCTACGAGTTCGCCGCCGGCGCCACGATCGACGCCGAGCAGTTCGGGCAGGTCCGACTGCTGTTCGCGGCCCGCAAGACCGGCACCGCGCCCCAGCCGCCCGAGACCGGGGACGGGCAGGCGGGGTTCCTGGCCGGCGTGGTCGTCACGCCCGAGTGGAACCCCAAGTCGATCTGGTGCCCGCTCGGCGAGGTGTTCGACTACGTCACCGTCCGCAACGCCTCGCTGCTGCTGTCCACCGACCGGTGGACCCAGCCGTTGCCCGGCGCGGACGGCCTGCCGTACCCGGTGGAGAAGGGCGTGACGTTCGCCGGGTCGCTGTCGCTCACCGACAAGGCGCTCAGCGTGCTGTCGAACGTGCTGCCGCCCGGCACGGAACTCGACCTCGCCGCGCACATCGACCCCGCGAACCTCCCGCAGTCGGACATCCGCGGCACCCTGACCGACATCGCCACCGTCGCCTCGGTCCAGTTCACCAAGCTCGTGGTCGACCTCGCCCCGACGAAGTTCACCCTCGAAGCCGACCTGACCTTCACCGTGCAGGGCGAAGCGCTCCACCTCGCCGGTCGCGGCATGATCCTGCTCCAGGCGCTGACCATGGAGCTGTCGGTCACCGTCGAGCACTGGGTCCACCCGCTGGGCATCCAGGGCCTGACCATCGACGAATTCGGCCTCGACCTCGCCGTGGAGGACACCGGCCTGACGATCGGCCTGCTGGGCAAGTTCCTCATCGGCACCGGCGACGACGCCTTCACCCTCGTCCTCGGCGGTGAGCTGACCGACTTCACCGAGCCCAGCGCGTTCGTCTTCGCGCTCGACCCGAAGCCCGGCCACGAGCTGACGCTGGCCCGCGTCGTCGGCCAGTTCACCGGCACGGACCTGGACGCCGTGCCGCTGCTCGAGGACATCGCGATCGACCGGCTCGACTGCTACGTGGTGGCCGACCCCAACGGCTGGACCGCGCCCGACAACCACCTGTACCCCAAGGGGTTCGGGCTCGACGCGCAGGTGCGGTTCCTCGGCTGGACGATCAAGGTCAAGGCCGTGGTCGGCGCCCGGGGCATCGTCGCCGCCGGCTCGATCGACCCCGCCGTGACGTTCGGCGACCTGCTCCAGCTGACCGACGCCACCGGCACGACCGGACCGCACGTCGACATCGACACCACCGTCCTCGGCCAGACCGGCAAGACCTACTTCGACGCCTCCGGCCGGATCAGCCTCCTCGGCCTGACCGAGACCTTCAGCGGCCACGCCGACTCCTCCGGGTTCACCTTCACCTTCACCACCGACCTGGCCGGGCTGTTCCGCACCGAGATCAGCGCGACGCTGTCCACCGGGACCGGCTTCACCGGCAGCTTCGCCGGCGCCTACTGCTTCGACCTCACCCTCCAGGGCGACGTCACGGTGGACGGGATCACGATCATCCCCGCCGGCGTCCACGTCGAAGGGCCCGACGCGACCCTGGAGGCCACCTGCGCCGTGGGCCCGCGGGGCGCGAGCCTGGCCGCCGAACTGCACCTCACCTGGGCGGGCGTGCCGCTCGACGCGGACATGGGCCTCGCGGTCGACGCCCGGGTGCTCGCCGACCTGCCGCGGGCCATCGCGACCTGGATCTCCGGGCACGCGGAGCAGTTCTTCAAAGCCGTCCTCGACGACGTCGAAGCGTGGCTCACCCTGCTCGTCAAGGGCGTGCTGTGGGTCGGGCAGACCGCCGTCGACGTGGTCGAGGCGCTGTTCGTCCACTTCGCGCAGTCGGTGGTCGACATCGCGGACGCCCTGCTGGAGCTCGGCAGATTCGACCTCGACACGATGGCCGAGGCGCTGGTCGAGGTCTGCGGCATCACCTGGGAGCGAGCCCTGGAGCTGCTGGAGAAGAAGTGCGCCATCACCAGGGCCGCCAACGCCCTTTGAGGGGAGAAACCACATGAGCGACGTCGCCCTCGGACTCTCGACCGGCACGTTCGACGACATCGCGGGCCGGATCTACCAGGAGCAGTACCCCCGGTACTTCAGCGGCACCACCACCTTCTCCGACGGCGACGTCGACTACCGGCTGGACTGGGACGTCGTGCGGGCGCCCGCGTTCGACCTGACGTCCGAGGTCGACCACGGCGGCCTCGCGCGCGCCGTGGTGCGGGACGGCGAAGTCGAGGGGATCAGCCGGGACGACCTGCTCCGGGGCGTCGCCGACACCTACGACGGCCGCACCTTCCACGTCGACCTGCCCGAGGTGGAGCTGACCCTGACCGTCGACGGCACACCCGCCCACGACACGGCGTCCGTGCGGATCGCCGCGACCGTCGACGAGTCGGGCCCGAACCTGGTGGCCACGCCGCTGAGCGCGACCGTGTCGACCGGGCAGCGGTTCCCCGACTGGGTCTACAACCAGAAGGTCGTCCCGATCGCGTTGGAGGCCGGGCGGCAGCTGCTCGCCGGGATCCCCGTGCCGATTCCCTCGGTCGAGGGAGTATCGCTCACCCAACCCGTGGTGCAGGTGGCCGACAACCACTTGGTGGTCTCCGCCAACATCGCCGGGAACCCGGCGCCCGACCGGCAGTTCTCCGGGTGGCCCCCTGCCCCGTTCTTCATCGTCCTCGGGCCCGACGCGGTCGGCGCGGTCACCTCCACCGCGACCGACGCGCTCGACGGACTCACCGATCGGCCCCACGACTCCACCGACATCCTCCTCGGCACCGCGTACTACAAGGCGACCGTCACCCTGTCCGACGTCCGCAGCGACGGCTGGGTCGCCGACGACCGCACGATCTCGGTGGCGGCCTCGGTGTCCGGCAGCGGGTCGGCCGGGATCGACTGGATCGTCGGCGGGTCGGTCGACGGCTTCTTCGACCTGACCCTGTCGCCCGACCCGGTCGCCACCGTGCGGCTGGACCTGGACGACGCGGTGCTGTCCGCGCGCACGGTCGACGTCGGCGGGTTCGACCTCGACATCACCCCGACCAGCGGCGACATCGTCAGCATGGTGCTGTCGTGGGTCGTGGACGCGCTGTCGGGGGTGATCAGCCCGTACGTCGCCGACGCCCTCACCGGCATCTCGTTCGACGTCTACCGGGTGCCCACCCTGCACGTCGACCTCGACGAGGTGAGCTTCGACGCGACGCCCGTGGCGCTGGGCCTCTCGGTGGACGACGGCACCGTGACGGTCGGTGGCTACCTGGACATCACCGACCGCTGACCCGTCACCCGGGCTCCTCCGGGCCGTCCACCCGCCACTTGCCGCGGTTGCCCTGCCCGATCAACCACTTCTCCGCGCGGTAGGTGACGTCGGCGAAGTCGAACTCCAGGAGTTCCGGCTGCACGAGCGAGTACCGGTGGGCGGCGTCGGTGACGTCGCGGGAGGCGGCTTCGTAGGCGGCGGCGTAGAAGCCTGGCTGGTCCTTGTTGTAGGCGGGGTTCCGGTGCGGGTTCGGGATGAACCCGTAAGTGCCCCGCAACTGCTGCCCGTCCGTGGTCCCGTCGGTCCGGGTCACCGTGACCTGCTGCGTGATCGTCAGCCCGCGGTTCTTCCCCCTGCTCTGCTCCCGCAAACGGCGATCACCCTTGGCCACGCTCCGGATCGGCCGGTCCGGCGCGGTCATCGAGCCTCCTCGTTCCGGCCGGTGCCCGGGTCGACGAGTCGTCCACCCTCCGCACGCGCCCGACGTCGGCGAGGTCCTCCAGAGTGCCGGCCGCCCCGACCGCGCGGTAGGTCGCAGGTCCCCGCGGAACTCGCGGATCCGTCGCGGGCCGGGTCAGGGCGACCACCGACCCGGTCGTCGGCGCCGCCCCCGCTCCGGCGGCGGTTCCTCCGCGCGGGGCGGTAGGTGCGGTCCAGCTGCTCCTGAAGCCGCGCGTGGCGGAACAGGTAGGCGACGCCGGATTGGCGCAGCACGCCACGGCGGTGGGCGTCGTCGAGGAAAGCCGGGACGGCCCAGGGCAGCCGACCGGCCAACGGCAGCCACACTCGCGCCAGGGTCGCCCACCGGCCCCACGCGGTCGCGCTGAACGCGTAGCCGATGCCGCAGCCGAGACCGGCGACGAGCCCGATCGAGATCCGGGAGGCCGCGTCCCACCGGACGTGGAACCCGGTTCCGGCCAGGAGCACCCGGGCGAGGTCGAAGGCCGGCCCGCTGCCGACGCCGATGACGAGCCCGAGCACGGGCACCACCACGAGCACCCGGAAGGCGGTGTTCGCCCGGCTCCTCCTCAGCAGGTCGAGGGGGCCGACCGCCGACCTGGTGTCGAGGGGTGTCTCGAGCCAGGCGGTGAGCCCCATCGTGATCCCGGCCCCGAGCGCGAACAGCGGCCCGAAGACCACCGCGTCGAACAGGACCAGGAGCACCCAGTCGGCGAACCCGCCCTCGAACCCGGCCGCGCCGAGCGGGAACTTGCGCACCACCGTGAACACGAGCCCGATCACCAGGCCGGACACGAGCGCGACCGCCAGCACCCGGGTCCGGTGGCCCAGGGCCGCGCCCAGCTTCCACCAGTCGAGGTCGGGTGTCCCGAGCTCGGTCAGGTGCCAGGCGAGGTAGCCCGACCACCGCTCGGCGTCCTCCGGTTCCCATCGCCGCCGGAGGCCGTCGTGCGGCGGTCGCCGGTAGGCGGCGAGGGTGTGGTCGGCCAGCAGGTGCGCCTCGACGGCCGCGGGGGAGCCGAACCGGCCGGTGCCCAGCAGTTCCGCGGGATCGCGGTCGGGCGAGGCGTCGTACGCGCCGCGGGCGGGGGACACCATCGGCGGTGTCGAGAGCACCGCGGCGAGGGTGTCACCGGCGTCGGTCCGGGGACGAGCCCGCAGTTCGTCCAGGACGGGGTCCACCGGCCCGGGTCGCGCGCGGTCTGCGACAGGTGCTCGGCCACGTCGTCGGGGATCAGGTCGAGCAGTTCGATCCCGGCCGCGCCGATCAGCGGCCGGGTCGCCGTCGCCGCGGCCTCGTACTGGCCGGTTCGGCTGGTGAGCACCAGGGCGTGGCGGTCGCGTTGAGCTCGTCGAGCGCGGCGTGGTGCAGGCCGTCGGCGATCTCGTCGAACCCGTCCAGCACGGGCGGCACGCGGCCCGCCTCGACCAGCGCGGCGGCGAGCGACTTCCCGTCGGGGCCCGTCGCGTCCAGCCCGGCGTAGTCGCGCACCAACCGGTCGATGAGCCAGTCCTCGAATTCGATCCCGGTCGGGTCCCACGAGCCGAGGCTGAACACGACGGGCACCGGATCGCGGTCGGCGCGGGTGTCCAGCAGGCCCAGGACGAGCCGCAGCGTCAGCACCGTCTTGCCCGACCCGGGCCGACCCAGCACCACCAGCCTCCCGAACCGGAGTCGGCGGTAGACCCGCACGACGTCGTCCAGGCGGCCTGTCGCCGCCACCGCGTCGCCGGTCGTGCCCGGTCCGGCGTCGTGGACGTCGAGCGCGCGGTCCGTCGAACCGCCGGCCGCGCGGTCCGTCGAACCGCCGGAGGCCAGGCGCCAGCGGACCGGCAGCGGGGACGGTTCCCACACCCGCCGCCGCCCTTCCTCACGTCGCCACCGGGAGCGGACCGCCCGGGCGAGCCGGTCCGCGGCCTCGTCCGGCAGGGCGGCCCGACCGGTGGGCGGACCCGGCCGGTGGGCGGACCCGGCCGGTCCCGCGGGTGGACGTGCAGGCCGCCGTGCACCACACCCACCTGCACCGCCGTGCCCACCGCCGCCGCGGTCACGCGGTTGCGGGTGCGCGGCTCGTCACCGTCGTCGCCGTGCCCGGGTCCGCCCGGTTGTCGCGCGTCGGGCACCACCACCGGCCGCACCTCCGCCACCCGCGGTTCAGGGTCCGGCTTGAGGATCCACCGCGCCCCGTCCGGCAGCCCGCCGCTCGAGCGGGCTTCACCCTCTCGCCGCACCCGGCGGTAGCGGTGATGCAGAAGGACATGCGGGACAACGGCGGCGTTCGGCTCGGGGTGGGGCGCAGCGCGCCGGAGCCGTGGCCTTCGCTCGGCGTGAGCGTCAGGCGGCGCAGGAGTTCACCGCGCTGCCTCAGGACAACGCGTGCCCCGGCGCACGAAGTCGATCGTCTCCAGTGGTCACGACCACCGGGTCAACGGGCGAGCAGGTCATGGCGGGTCCGGGTGGGCGGGCGCGGCGAGCGGCGGCGCACTTCGGCGCAACCGACGATCGCCACGCCCGCCAGCAGCGGGAGGACCATGGCCCCCTCGACCGCCAGCGCGCAGGTGAGCGCGATCCACAGCAGCAGTCTCATGGGACAGAGGTTAGGGAGACGCCGGTCACATTCGCACCTGATTTGGGCAAGGCTTGAGGTAAAGCCGCCCGATCGTGCAGGCCCGCCGCCGGTCACGACGAGGCGACGAACCGGCCGATCCGATCACAGTGTCGGACCCCCTCGCTAACCTCCGCGCCACACCGTCGTGAACGACTCGCAGGAGGAACCGTGGGCTGGCTCGATGCCCAATCCGAAGCTGGGCACGCGTCCGGGTACCAGGTGCGGCTCGGGGAGAACGGGCGCGTCCAGTGCCGCAACGGCAAGGGCAAGGTGCTCTCCTCGGTGCCCGCGTCGCTCAAGGACGACCCGAGGGTCGTCCAGCTCCGCCAGCTCGCCGAGTGGCTGTCCCGGCACCGCGCCGAGTGCCTGTCCACCGTGGACGGCTGGATGGTGCGCTCGCTGCCGGTGCCCGCCGCGCTGATCACCGAGGTCTGGGCCGACGCGGCGTGGGCGGACGCGCTGCGCGACCTCGTCGTCACGGCCGATGACGGCGGCGGCCCGGAGACCGGGTTCCTGCGCGACGCCGACCCCGAGCGCGGGCTGGGCCTGGTGACCCTCGAGGGCGACACCCGCCGGCTGAAGCCGGAGGTGGTGGGCATCCCGCACCCGGTGCTGCTGGAGGACCTGGAGGAGCTGCGCGAGTTCGGCGCGGAACTCGGCGTCGAGCAGCAGGTGCAGCAGCTGTTCCGGCAGACCTACGCCCGCCCGGCCGAGCCGACGGGCAAGACGTCCGTCGACGACTACGCCGGCGGCCGGTTCGAGCAGCTCAACCACGCGCTGGGCCGGTGCCGCACGCTCGGCTACCCGGTGCGCGGCGGCGACGCGGTCTACTCCGCGTTCGAGGACGGCCGGGTCGTGGAGGCCCGCTACTGGCTCGGCTCGGACTACCCCGAGGGCGAGACGTGGACCGGCGAGCTGCGCTGGTCGCTGGAGGACGGAACCGCGCTGCCGCTCGCCGACGTCGGACCGGTCGCGTGGTCCGAGGGGATGCGCATGGCGGCGGCGGTCCACGCCGGTCGCGTCGTCGAGGAAGCTGTGGTGGCCCCGTGAGCGAGCTGAGCCCGAAGACCCTGATCTCGGCCGGGGCCGTGCTGCCCGGCGCCGGCGACGTCGGCGAGGACCGCGACACCGTCACCGCCCGCCACTACGCCCACGAGGGACTGGACGGCCGCGTCGTGGTGCGGCTGGTGCCCGCCGTCCTCGGCCGCGCCGAGGACCTGACCTGCGAATACCTCGGGTTCGACGCGCCCGTCCGGGTCGCCGACGTCGGCACCGGCAAGCGCAGCGCGCTCGGTTTCCCCGCCTGGGCCCTGGTGCACGACCCGGCCAACGGCCACCACGCGCTCAACCTGGTCAAGGACGTCGAACGGCTCGCCCGCACGGCCAAGTCGCGCGCCGGCGCGGCGAAGGACGGGTTCACCGCGCTGGGCGCCATGCTCGGCCGGTCCGCGCCGCACTTCCTGCCCACCTTCTACGAGCAGGCCGGGCGGATCTTCCTGCAGCACGGCAACACCAGCTACGCGGCGAGCATGTTCGGCAAGGCCCGCGAGGCGGAGGAGGTGCACGACCTCGCGGTCGACCCGGAGCGCACGCGCGAGGTGTTCCTGGAGTTCGCGTTCGCCGGCGCGCTGACCGCCAAGGCGCTGTCCGCGCACGCCAAGGGCCTGGCCCGCAAGCACGACCCGGACGCGGCCTACGAGCTGTTCTTCACGCTGTGCGTGGAGCGCACCCGCGGTGGCCTGCCGCCGTACACGGGAATGCCGGAAGACCTGCGGCGGTTGGCGAAGGCGGCCAAGCGCGACCTCGGGACCGAGGACCAGCGGCTGCTGCGCGCGATCCTGGACAGTTCCGCGATCAGCCGCGCGGGCGGCGCGTTCTGGAAGTCCTACCGCGCCTCGCTGGTGGCGTTGGCGAAGGGCGACGCGGAGGTGCGCGGCCGGCTGCTGGCGTTCGTGCCCGACTCCGAGTCGGTGCTCGACCTGTGGCTGGACATCCTGACCGCGTGCGGCGCGACCCGCGCGCTGATCGGGCCGGACGAGGTGGAGGCGAACCCGGCCGAGTGGCTGTCGTCGGTCCTCGCGGTCCGCTCGTCGGGGTGGCGCGGCACCGCGCGGTCGGTGCGGCTGCTGGAGCTGGTCGAGGCGATGGCCGGCCGGCTCGTGGCCGACGGCGTGCCGGTCCGCGCGCTGCGCTACTACCGCCAGGGCGACCTGGACGTGCTGGACCTGCTGGTGTCGCACGACGTGCCGATCGCCCGCGGCCGGCGGGACGACCAGCAGCTCGACGTCGCCGGGTGGCTGGCCGACGACGATCCCGGCCGTCGGGACCTCGCCGCGCTGGCCGCGTCCGAGCGGTTCGGCGCCGCGCTCGGCGCCGGGTTCATCGTCCACGCCCGCTCGCAGACCCGTCCGACGGCCGTCGCGCCGGACGTGCTGTCCGCCGCGATGGCCGTGCCGGGTCTGCGCAGCGCGCTGGGCGCGTGGATCGCGGCGCGGGTCGGGCACGACACCGCCGTCGGCCTGCCCGACCTCTCCGACCACCTCGGCGAGCTGTCCGTCGTGCGGCTGCCCGAGGCGTACGTGGACGTGCCCGAGGCGGCCGAGTCGCTCTCCCGCACCGACGTCGCCGCGGCCCTGCACCGGACGTTGCGCGCGGGCCTGCTGGACGAGCTGGGGTGGCCCGCCCTGGAGGAGGCCGTCGCACGCCTGGCCTCGGTCGGGACGCCCAAGGACGACGGCGTCGTGGTGTGCGGCGAGGGCTGGCCCGCGCTGGTGCTGCGCCGCGGCGAGACGTTCGTGGTGGTCGGCCCGGACGGCGTGCTCGCCGAGCACGTCTCCCGCATCCCGGCCGACGCCCGGCACCGCTGGGGCTTCGCGCCGACCGGGTCGTGGTTCGACGGTGTGCTGCTCGTGCGCTGGCACGGCCCGGACGGCGAGCTGGCGTACTGGAGCGACGCGCCGGACCACGTGTTCGCGCCCACCGAGGGCAGCCGGAGCTACTCCCGGCACGAACTGGCGAGGGCGTCCATCGCCCTGCCCGGCGGCGGCCGGTTCACCGGTGAGCGGGCCGTGCACCCCGGTGACACGGTCATGCCGGCGCCGGCGGACGCGCACGGCGACGGCACCACCTTGTGGACCGGCGCGTTCCACGACCACGCGTGGCGCTGGTTCGAGGTCGACCCGGCGACCGGCCGGCGCGGTCGGGCGAGCCTGCCCCGCTTCATCGAGGACTTCGCGGCCGACGGCGCGTCGCTCGAACTGGCCCAGTGCGACCTCCGGCCCGCCGTCCCCGCGACGCAGGCCAGTCCGCTCGGGGCGGCCGACGGCCTGCACGGCTGGCGGGTGCGCCGCGAGGCGGACGGCTCGTGCGTCGGCGAGGGCGTGGACGGCCGCCGGGTCCGGCTGCCCGGCGCCTTCCACACCCCGACCGGTGTGCTGCGGCTGCCCGGTGGCGCGGAGCTGACGCTGGCGTCCAGCAACCGGACGATGGTCGTGCTCGACGCGGAGGGCGTCAGGCTGGCCGCGGTGTCGGCCACCGCGCAGCACCCGCCGTACGCGACGGGCACGCCGTTCGTGCCGCCGCTGGAGTGGTGGCACCTCCTGCGACCGCGGGACGAGGCCGGTTCCGCCGCGCTGCGCGGCGTGACGCGCGAAGCCGTGAACCGGATGCTCGCCGCCGCCCGCGCGGAAGGGCCGGACAAGCGCACGATCCGCGAGCGGCTGACGGCGCTGGTCAAGGGCGAACGCGGCGGGCTCGCCGGTGTCGTCGCCGCCGCGCTGCCCGGCCTCACGCACCCCGCGCTGATCTCCGGGGTGGTCGACGTGGTCCGCCGGGCCGCCGAGCTGGAGCGCTCCTACCGGGGCTACGGCGAGGTCGCCGAGGCGGCCCGCGCGGTCGACCCGGTCCTCGCGCCCACCGGGCCCGACGTCACCGAGGACGAGGTCAACGCCGCGCTCAACTGGTTCGGCGGCTACCGGTCCTACAACTCGCGCGGCCTGGTGCCGACCGGGCTGCCCGCGTTGATCACCGCGCTGGGCGAGGCGGTCGCCCGGACCGAGGCACGGGACCTGCCGCTGTCGAACGCGCCGCGCTGGTTCGACGCGCTGCCGCACCTGGCCGCGCTCGCGCACCGCGCCGCGTCACCGCTCACCCCGGACGACCAGCGGGCCGCGCTGGCGCTCGTGCTGCGGTCGGTCGCGGACGGCGGCCTGGCCGACGGCGCCGGGCACTGGCGGACCGTCGGCGTGGTCGTGCACAAGGGCGAGGCGAGCCCGAAGGACCGGGTCGTGCCGGTGCGCGACGGGTTCATCGCCCTGTTCGAGACCCAGTGGCGCAACGACCCGGGCAGCCGGTTCGACGGCCTCCAGTTCAGCCGCACGCCCGGTGCGTTCGACCTGCCGAAGGGCTGGCACGTCGAGTCGGCCCAGGAGGTCCGCCACCCGTTCGGGCCCGAACGGGTGGCCAGGTTCCTCGACGCGCTCGCCGAGCGCGGCCCCGCGCCGTGGTTCCCGGAGGCGGTGCCCGCGCTGGTCGAGCTGACCGGCCTGGGCTCGGCCGAGGCGACGTTGCTGCTGGCCGGCCTGCCCGGCGTCAGCCGGTGGGACGCGAACTTCCTCGCGACCGCCGACCGGCACCTGCTCGGCCTGTCCTCGGGCGCCGCCAAGGCCGCCAAGGAGCGGTTCCGCGGGTTGGCCGACTCGTTCCGGCTCGAACTGGTCGCCGCCGCCGTGCCCGCCGACCCGACCGACCTGTGGACGAGCGGCCCGGACGTGGCCGCGGTCGCCGAGGTGTGGACCGCCGCGCACGGTCGGCGGTCGCCGGTGCCGGACGACGTGCTGGTGGACGCGGTGAAGCTGCTGAACCTGCGCAACGCCGGCGAGTACGTGGCCGGCTTGGTCAACCCGGACCTCACGCCGTGGCTCGTCGTGGACGCCGACCTGACGTTCACCGGCTCCGGGCTGGAGGCCCGCCACCCGGACGGGTTCGACCGGGCGGCGCTGTGGGCGGTTCCGGAGGCGTTGGGGTGGCTGGCGCACCGGCTGCCGGCCGGTTCGCCGCTGCGCGCCCGGCTGCCGGAGGCGCTGGCCCTGGCCCGGCAGCGGGTCGCGCACCCGCGCTTCGCCCTCGACCTCGGCCGGTGGGTCGAGCTGGAGCGCGTGTGCGCGCTGCTCGGCGTCGACCTGCTCACCGAGGACGGCGTCCACGAGTACCACGACTGGCTGGAGCTGGCCCGCGCGGGCGACGTGTACTGCCGCCTGGTGGTCAGGCCCGGTCTCGTCGAACCGGCCGACCGGGAGCTGTTCGTCGCGTTGACGGCGCTGGCCGGCGGGCAGGACGTGCAGCGGATGCTGGACCGGCTGGCCGACGACCGCCTCACCGCCCTGTGCGCGGTCCCCGCGCCCGAGGGCGTCGACCCGGCCGCCTACCACCAGGACCCGATGGTGTCCGTGCCCGCGCTGGTGGCGGAGGTCGCGGCGCGGTTCGGGCTGACCGAGGACGCGGCGGCGCTGTACCTGCAACTGCTCGCCCTGCCCGACCCGACGGACGCGAACGTGGCCAGGTGGACCGGCTGGAAACCCGCGCGGCTGCGCCAGGCCCGGACCGCGCTCGCCGCGACCGACCTGGTGCTCACCGCGAAACGCGCCAGGGCCGGGCGGTCGCTGTTCCTGCCCGGCGGGTGGCTGGCCCTGTCCGCGCCGCACCTGCCGCTGGAGGGCTGGAAGGCGCCGATGTTCGACTACGCCAACGGGCAGCCCGGCGCCATCGTGCCGCGGGAACCCGTCGCGGACCTGTTCGCCCGCGCCTGGCAACGGGTGCTCGACGGCGACGCGCCCGCCTACGAAGAGCTCAGGACCGGAGGACGCAAGTGACCGCACCCAGGCAGGTCGAACCCGCCGAGGACGCCTTCCGCGAGGAGTTGGCGTTCCTCGCGGCCTACGACAGCGGGCCCCGCCCGCCGGGGTGGCGGCTCACCCCGCGTGCCGTCGTCACGTTCGTGATGGGCAGCGGCGACCCGCTGGCGCTGCCCAAGGGCGTGTCGGTGGCCGGCGTGCCGAACCGGCTGGTGATCGGTACCAAGTTCGTCGGTGAACGGGCCCTGGTCGAGCGGGCCGTGGTGACGCTGGCGGGCGAACGCGGCCTGCTGCTGGTCGGCGAACCCGGCACCGCCAAGTCGATGCTGTCCGAGCTGCTGGCCGCCGCCGTGTCCGGCAGCAGCCAACTGGTCGTGCAGGGCACCGCGGGCACCACCGAGGACCAGTTGCGCTACGGCTGGAACTACGCGCTGCTGCTGGCCGAAGGCCCGAGCCCGCGCGCGCTCGTGCCGTCACCGGTGCTCACCGCGATGCGCGGCGGCGGCGTGGTGCGCGTCGAAGAGGTCACCCGGTGCCTGCCGGAGGTGCAGGACGCGCTGGTGTCGATCCTGTCGGACCGGCGCATCGCGGTGCCCGAGCTGTCCGCGCCCGAATTGGCGGGCCCGGACGGCGCGACCGTGCACGCCGCACCCGGCTTCACCGTGATCGCCACGGCCAACCTCCGCGACCGGGGCGTGTCGGAGATGTCGGCGGCGTTGAAGCGGCGGTTCAACTTCGAGAACGTCGGGCCCATCGGCGACCTGGCGGCCGAGACGGCGTTGGTGCGGCGGCAGGCGAGCGCCGCGCTGGCCCGCGTGAGCGCGCCGTTCGCCGTGGACGACGTGGTGCTGGAAGTGCTCGTCACCGCGTTCCGCGACCTGCGCAACGGCGTGTCGGAGGAGGGGTGGGCGGTCGAGCGGCCGTCCACGGTGATGAGCACGGCGGAGGCGGTGTCGGTCGCCACCTCGCTGGGGCTGGCCGACGCGTACTTCCCCGGCGACCGCGACCCGCTGTCGTTGCTGCCCGGCCACCTGCTCGGCGTGGTCCGCAAGGACGACCCGGGCGACGCGGCCCGGCTGCTCGGCTACTGGGACGGAGCGGTGCGGCGGCGCGCCGAGACCGGCGCGCGCACGTGGCGGCGGCTGTGGGAACTCCGTGACGTCCTCGATGCGTGAGCTGGCCGAGCACCGGCACCCTCACCTGATCGGGGTGCGGCACCACTCGCCCGCGCTGGCGGCGGTGGTGCCCGCCCTGCTCGACCGGTTCGCGCCGGAGGTGCTGCTGGTCGAGCTGCCGGAGGAACTGGGGGAGTGGCTGCCGTTCCTGGCCGATCCCGACCTGGTCGCGCCGGTCGCGCTGTCCGGCGCCTCGCCCGACGGCGACCTCGCGTTCTACCCGTTCGCGGACTTCTCACCCGAGCTGGCCGCGATCCGGTGGGCCCGCCGCCACGGCGTGGAGGTGCGGCCGTGCGACCTGCCGCTCGCGGCGCGCGGTGACGGGCACCGGCAGCCGCAGCGGGGCGCGTCGCCGTTGACCGACGCGTTGCGCGGCGCGACGACCGGCCGTGACGGCGACGACCTGTGGGACCGGCTGGTGGAGGCCGCCGCGCCCGGCCAGACGCCGGAAGCGGTGCGGCGGGCCGCGTTGATGGTCGGCTGGGCGTTGCGCCAGGACGCCGAGAGCGTCGGCGTGGACCCGTACGACCTGCGCCGGGAGGCGTGGATGCGCCGGGTCGTGCAGGGGGTCGACGGCCGGCGTTGCGCGGCGGTGATCGGGTCGTTCCACGCGGCGGCGCTGCTGGACGGGCCGGTGGACTCCTCCGTCCCGGCCGCCGGTGACGTCGTCACGTCGTTGGTGCCCTACGGGTTCGCGTTGCTGGACGAGCGTTCCGGCTACCCGGCGGGCATCCGCGACCCCGAGTGGCAGCAGGCCGTGCTGGAGGCGGCGGGCGACCCGGAGGCGGTGGAGGCCGCCGCCGCGTCGCTGATCGTCCGGATCTGCGCGCGGGTGCGGGAGCTCGGCCACCCGGCCGGTCCCGGTGAGGCGCGGGAGGCGCTGCGGCTGGCGATCGACCTGGCCCGGCTGCGCGGCCTGCCCGCGCCCGGTCGCGGCGAGCTGGTGGAAGCGGTGCAGACCGTGCTGACCCACGCCGAGCCGCTGGGCCGCGGCCGGGTCGTGGCGCGGGCCGCCGGTGACGTGCTGGTGGGCCGCCGCACCGGGGTGCTCGCGCCCGGCACGCCCCGGTCCGGTCTGGCGCCGGCGGTGGAGGCGCTGGTCGCGTCGCTGCGGCTGCCCGGTCCGGACTCGCGCGAACCGGTGTCGTTGCGGCTGGACCCGTTGCGGTCGGACCTGGACGCGCGGCGGGAGGTGGCGTTGCGGCGGCTGACCGTGCTCGGCGTGACCTACGGCGAGGAGACCGCGACCACGGGCGTCGGCGGTGGCGACGCGCTGACCACCCGGTGGACGGTGGCGTGGACCCCGGCGACCGCGGCGACGCTGCCGGTGGCCGGGTTGTGGGGCGCGACGCCGGAGCTGGCCGCGTTCGGCCGGCTGCGGGCCCGGCGCGCCGAACGGGAGAAGCGGGGCGGGCACACACCCACCGCCGTGTTGGGCGATCTGCTGGACGCGGCGCTGTGCGGGTTGCCCGCGATGGTCGACGCGCTGCTGACCGACGCGGCGACCGTGCTGCCGTCGTCGGGGACGTTGCGGGAGCTGTTGGCGGGGCTGGACCTGCTGGACCGGTTGCGCGCCGGTCACGTGCCCGGCACCCCCGGCGACGTGCTCGACGCGCACCCGTTGTCGGCGCTGGAGCTGGAGACGGCGGCGGTGGCGCAGCTCGACGGGCTCGCCGGGTCGGAGGACGTCGCCGACGCGCGGGCGCTGGTGGAGCTGGGCCAGCGGCCGGGGGTGCACGGGCTGCGGCTCGAGGCGTGCCTGCGGTCGTTGGCCGACTCGGGGACGCCGCTGATCGCCGGTGCGGCCGGCGCGGCCCGCGTGCTGCTCGGCCTGGTGCCCGCTTCGGTGCTGGGCGAGCGGGTGGCGTCGTGGGTGGACGGTGCGAGCACGCCGGAGCGCCGGGGCGTGCTGCGGCTCGGGCTGACCGGGGTGCTCGCGGCGGCCGGGCCGTTGCTGGAGACGCCGGAGGCGCTGGCACCGCTGCTGGACCGGGTGGAGGGCTTGGCGGACCGGGACTTCCTCGCCCGGCTGCCCGCGCTGCGCGGCGCGTTCACCTCGGTGGGGCCGGCGGCCCGGGCCCGGGTGCTGGCGGTGGTCGAGGAACGCACCGGTGACCGGGTCGACGCGGCGGGCGCGACGGATCCGGAGCTGCTGGCGGTGTGGTTGGACGCCGAGCACGCGGCGGTGGACGCGTTGCGGGCGCACGGCCTGCTGCCCGAGCGGAGGTCCGTCGGCGGGGCCGGGTCGACTGCCGAGCCGGCTGAGCCGACTGCTGAGCCGGCCGTCGACGGTGCGTCGGCCCGGTCCCACGTGGGCGAGCTGCCCGTCGGCGTCCGGTGGCGGTTGGTGCTCGGGGCGAACGGTGAACGCCCGGCCGGTGCGGCCCGGTACGCGGCGGCGCTGGACGAGCTGTACGGGCGTGATCGGGGTGAAGGGGCGGCGCGCGGTGACCTCGGCGCGGACCGCTCCAGCCCGTTCCCCGACGTGCGCGAGTGGTCGGAGGAGCTGCGGGACCTGTTCGGCGAGCACGTCCGCGAAGAAGTCCTGGCGGCCGCCGCGGAAGGCGGGCGCTTGGAGGCGGCGCTGGAGATCGACCCCGGCTCCGTGCGGCCGTCCGTCGACCTGTTGCGCAACGTCCTGTCGTTGGCGGGCGGGTTGTCGGAGTCGGCGCTGACCCGGCTGCGGCCGTTGGTGGCGCGGCTCGTGCGCGAGCTGACCGACCAGCTGGCCAACCGGGTGCGGCCCGCGTTGACCGGGATCCAGCTGCCGACACCGACCCGGCGGCCCGGCGGTCGGCTGGACCTGCCGCGCACCCTGCGGGCCAACCTCGCCACCGCGCGCCGCGCCGCGGACGGCCGCGTGGTCGTCGTGCCGGAACGCCCGGTGTTCCGCACCCGCGGGCGCAAGTCGAACGACTGGCGACTGGTCCTGGTGGTGGACGTGTCCGGCTCGATGGAGGCCTCCACGGTGTGGTCGGCGCTGACCGCGTCGGTGTTCGCCGGGGTGTCCGCGCTGTCGACGCACTTCCTGGCGTTCTCCACCGAGGTGGTCGACCTGACCGACCGGGTGGCCGACCCGTTGTCGTTGCTGCTGGAGGTGCGGGTGGGCGGTGGCACGCACATCGCGGGCGCGTTGCGCCACGCCCGTTCCCTGGTGACCGTGCCGGAGAGGACGATGGTGGTGCTGGTCAGCGATTTCGAGGAGGGCGGTCCGGTCGGGCCGCTCGTCGCGCAGGTCCGGGAGCTGGTCGCCTCCGGGGTGACGGTGCTCGGCTGCGCGAGCCTCGACGACCGCGGCGTCGCCCGCTACTCCACGTCGGTGGCGGGCGCGCTGGTCGCGGCGGGCATGCCGGTCGCCGCGCTCAGCCCGGGTGAACTGGCCCGCTGGGTGGGGGAGAAGGTGCGCGGATGAGCGTGCCCCCGGTGTTCCCGGCGGTGGTGGCCGATGTGCTCGACGCCCTGCCGCCCCGCCTGCGCAAGCGGGTCGACGCGTCGCTCGGGCGCGTGGCCGAGTGGACCGTGACGGCGGACGCCGACACGGCGACCGCCGCGCTCGACGCCGAGACCACGCTGACCTGGACGTTGCGCCGAGGTGTGCTCACCACGGCCGACGACCTGGTGTGCAGCTGCCTGATCGCGCCGAAGTGCCTGCACCGCGGTGTCGCCGTGGCCGCGGCCGACGTCGCGGGAGGGGACCAGGAGCCGGTCGAGGTCCCCGGCGAGCCCGTGCCCGGCGAGCCCGTGCCCGACGCCGTCGAGGTGACGTCCGACGACGAGCGCGCGGCGGCGGGCGCGCTGTGGGAGGCCTGCGGGACGGTGCTGCGCGCCGGGGCCGCGGGCAGCGGCGCGGTGGTCCGGGCCGGACTGCTGCGCGCCGTCCACGTCGCACGTGTCGCGGGCCTGCACCGCGCCGCCGCGAACGGCCTGCGCATCGCCGCCGCGCTGGCCGCCGCACGCGCCGGCGACTCGTCGTTCGACCGCGAAGCGCTGACCGCCGAACTGGTCGAGCTGATGCTGCTCTGCCACGACCTGCGCACGGGCGTCGGCCCGACGGCCGTGCTGCGCGGCACCGCCCGGCGCGAGTACCGCCCGATCGGCTCGCTGCGCCTGCACGGCCTGTGCACCGAGGTGGTCGTCGCCGCCTCCGGCTACGCCGGGGTGGTCACGCACCTGGTGGACGACGGTGGCGTGCTGTGGACCGTGCCCGCGATCATGCCGGGCGGCGCGGAACGGGTCGCCGCCGCCGCGAGCGGGCCGGTGGCGATCGGGGAGTCCGGGCTCAGCCAACGCGAACTGGGCCGCGGGGGTCTGCTGCTCTCCGGCGGCACGGCGTCGGCCGACCGCCGCCTCGGCGCGGGCAAGGCCGTCCGCGCGGTGGCCGCGTCCGCCGCGTCGTGGGACGAGCCGCCGTTGGCCGGCTTGTGGGCGCGACCGCTGCCGGACCAGGTGGCGCGCGCCTTCCACGCCCACACCGAACCCGAGGCCCACCGCCCGGCCGGCGCGGACCTGCTGTTCGTGACGGGGACCGTGCTCGGCGCGGCGGGCGACGCGCTGCGGCTGGCCACCGACGGGGCCGGGGTGGACCTCGTCGGCGACGGCGACCGGGCGCGCGAGAACCTGCGGGTCCTCGCGAACGCGCCCGGCCTGCGGCTCCGCGCCGTGGCGCGCCTGCTGCCCGACCGCCCCGGCACGGCCGTCGCGCTGGCCGTCATCGGCGACCTCGACCTGCCCGCCGACCTGCGCCACCACGTGGACCTGGGCCTGGACCGGCTGCAACGCTCCCACGTCGCCGGGGACGGCGCCCGCGAACTCCCGCCGCGACCGGAGCCGGCCGAACGCGTCCCGCGTCCGGCGCGCCCGCTGGAGAACGTGCTGCACCGCATCGCGCTCGGTGGACGCGCGGTGGCGGCCGTCGCCTCGGCCCGGCGCGAGGTGGCCGCCCTGACCCGCGACGGCCTCACCACCACGGCGGGCCTGCTGGCCGACCTGGCGGACGCCTCGCGCGACCGGGACCGGGACGCGTTCGGCCGGGTGGTGCGCGACGAGGGCGACGACTTCCCGCTGGCGTGGCTGCGCGCCGGCCTCCACGTCCGCGAGTTCACCCGTGCCGCCGCCAAGCGCGCCTGGCTGACCGAGGTGGGGGCCAAGTGAGGTGACGTGACGATCACCGGCATCGGCTCCCGCGCTGGGCGTCCGGTCGAGCGCGAGCGGTGGGCGAAATGACGTTGATGGCCGCCCGGCGCGGTGACTACTGTTCGCCGGGTGACCAGTCCCGAGTCGGACAGAGCGGAGCCGCCGATCGCCGGCGGCGAGCTGACCGACCGGTGACCCGCCGGTCCTGATCGCGATCGCCCGTCGGCGGTCGGCACGCGCACGCACCTGACCGCGCACGCCGACCTCGGAGTCGATCCCCTTGCCTGTCTTCGTCTACGTCCTCGGCCTTGCCGTGTTCGCGCAAGGCACCTCGGAGTTCATGTTGTCCGGCCTCGTCCTGGGCATCGCCCGGGACCTGTCCGTCCCGGTGGGTGCGGCGGCGAGCCTCACCTCCGCCTACGCCATCGGGATGATCATCGGCGCGCCGGTGATGGCCGCGCTGAGCGCGCGGTGGCCGCGCCGCCGCGCGTTGGCGGGGTTCCTGGCCGCGTTCGTCGCCGTGCACGTGCTCGGCGCGGTCACGACGGACTTCGCCGTCCTCTTCGGAACCCGGATCGTCGCCGCCATCGTCAACGCGGGGTTCCTCGCCGTCGCGATGTCCGTCGCGACCGCGCTCGTGCCCCCGACCGGGCAAGGCCGCGCCACCGCCGTCCTGTTGGCGGGCATCACGTTGTCGTGCGTCGCGGGCGTGCCGGCGGGCGCGCTGCTGGGCGACTGGGCCGGTTGGCGCTCGGCGTTCTGGGCGGTCGCCGCGCTGTGCGTGCCCGCGTTGGCGTTCGTGTTCCGATCCGCGCCGGCCGACGCGGCCGATCGTCGCGAGGTGTCGATCAGGCGGGAGGCCGGGGCGTTGAGGTCACGGCCGTTGCGGCGGGCACTGGTGCTCGCGACCCTCGTCAACGGGGCCACGTTCGCGACGTTCGCCTACCTCGCCGTCATCGCCGCGGACGTCGCCGGCCTGCCTGCCGGCGCGGTGCCGGTGCTGCTGGCGGCGTTCGGCGTGGGCGCGTTCGCCGGGGTGACGGCGGCCGGCCGGCTGGGCGACGCGAAGCTCTGGCCGGCGGTGTGCGTCCTGCCGGTCGGGTGGGCGGCGCTGGCCCTGACCGGCGCGCACCCGGCGCCGCTGGTCGCGCTGGCGGTGGTGCAGGGCGCGTTGTCGTTCGGCGTCGGATCGGCGCTGGTCGGCCGCGTCCTGCGGGTCGCGTCCGACGCGCCTTCGCTGGGTGGCGCGTTCGCCACCGTCGCGCTGAACGTCGGCGCGTTCGCGGGTCCACTGGCCGCCGCGGTCGCCACCGGGGCCGCGGGCGACTACCGGGCCGCGCCGTGGGTCAGCGCCGCCCTGGCCGGGGGCGCGTTCGTCGTCATCGGTGCTCGTAGGCGAGATTCGTCCCGGTCACCGCGCGTTCCGCGGTGATCACCGTGTCGCCGACGAGCAACGCGCGGTCGTCCACCAGCGGCGTGCCGTCCTCGCCCCGGCTGAGCCGGCTGCTGGACAGGGCCGGTGAGCCGGGCTCGCGCCGGAGCACGCGGGCCTGCTCGGCGGTCAACGCCACCGCCTGGATCGTCTCGCTGGCCTGCCGCACCGGCCGCCCCGACTCCTCGAGGAGCCGGTACAGCGACTGGTGCCGCAGGGTCTCCACGTCGTCGACGATCCCTGCCGGCAGGTAGGACGTCTGCAACAGCAGCGGGACGGACGCGCCGGGGGAGGGTCGGGTGCTGCGCAGCCTCTCGACCGCCAGCACCCGACCCTGCGCCTGGATGCCCAACCGCGCGCCCACGTCACCGGGCGGCACGACGAGCCGCGCGTCCAGCACCTCGGTCTCCAGCTCGATGCCCTGCTCCACCAGGTCCTGCGACAGGCTGCGCAACCCCGTGAGGCCGTAGGCGAACGCGGGCCGGCGCGCGAACGTGCCGACACCGTGCCGCGTCTCCAGCAGCCCGTCCGCCTCCAACGCCTGGATGGCCTGCCGCACCGTCATCAGCGAGACGTCGAACTCCTCGCCCAGCTCCCGCTGCGCGGGCAGCAGCGCGTCCGCCGGGTACCGGCCGTCCGCGATCCGGTCGGCCAGGACCCGGTAGATCGCCAGGTACTTGGGCATGCGCGGCCCGTGCTCGCGGCCCGTGCGCCGCCCGTCGTCCACCGGTGGGAACCCCCGACTCTCAACCTCCCACGGAGGATAGCGCCCGGCGGAACGCGGCCACCTCGTCCACGACGTCGGCGACCGGCGCGCCGTCGACCAGCATCCGCATCAGCACCGAGCCGATCACGACGCCGTCGGCGTCCGCGCAGGCCTCCAGCGCGTGCTCGACCGTCGAGATGCCGAACCCGGTCACCACGGGCAGCCCGGTCATCCCCTTCACCCGCCGTGCGGTCTCCCGCGCCGTCGTGGCGAGATCGGCGCGCTCACCGGTGATCCGCATCGAGCTCATGCAGTACACGAACCCGGACGACGCCCGCGCGATCTCACGACACCGGTCGTCGTCGCACGAGGGCGCGGCCAGCAGCACCGCCGCGACCCCGACCTCCGCCGCCCGCGCCCGGTACTCCGCCGACTCCTCCAGCGGCAGGTCCGGCACGATCACACCGCGCACGCCGATCGCCGCCAGGTGGTCGAGGAACCCGCTCACGCCACGATCGGGCGTCACCGTCATCGCCACGTTCGCGTAGGTCATGACGACCAGCGGCACGTCGAGGTCGAGCTCGGCCAGCTCGTCCAGCAACGGCCTCGGCCGCCCACCCCGGCCGGCGGCGAGCGCGGCGGCCCGCTGGACCGTGGGCCCGTCCAGCATCGGGTCGGAGAACGGCAGGCCGATCTCGATCGCGTCCGCGCCCGCCTCCGCCGCGCCCCGCACCAGGTCGAGCCAGTCGGGCACCACACCGGCCATCACGTAGGGGATCAGCAGCGGCTCACGCGCGTCCCGCAAACGCCGTTCCAACACGCTCATCGCAGGTGCTCCCTGATCTGCTGGATGTCCTTGTCGCCGCGGCCGGACAACGTGACCAGCACCGTCGACCCGGCTGTCAGCTCGCCGGTCGCGGCGGCGTCGACCACCCAGGCGAGGGCGTGCGCCGACTCCAGTGCCGGGAGGATGCCCTCGGTCCTGGTCACGAGCTTCAACGCCCGCAGCGCCTGCTCGTCGGTCACGCTCGTGTAGTGCGCCCGGCCGGACTCCGCGAGGTGCACGTGCTCCGGCCCCACGCCGGGGTAGTCCAGCCCGGCCGAGATCGACTCCGCTTCGAGCACCTGGCTGTCGTCGTCCTGGAGGAAGTGCGACATGAACCCGTGCAGCACGCCGAGTTTGCCCTTCTCGACCGCGCTGCCACCCGCCGCCTCCACGCCCACCAGCCGGACCGGCGTGTCCACGAACCCGGCGAACGTCCCCGCCGCGTTCGACCCGCCGCCCACGCACGCCACCACCACGTCCGGCAACGCGGCGGGCAGCCGTTCGGCGCACTGGGCGCGTGCTTCGTCACCGATGACGCGCTGGAACTCCCGCACCATCCAGGGGTAGGGGTGCGGCCCCATCGTGGAGCCGACGCAGTAGTGCGCGTCCTCGGTCTCGTTCACCCACGCGCGCAACGCCCCGTTGGTCGCCTCCTTCAGCGTGCCGACGCCGTTCGCCGACGTCACCGGCACGACCTCGGCGCCCAGCAGCTCCATCCGGAACACGTTCACCGCCTGCCGCCGGACGTCCGTGTGTCCCATGTAGACGGTGCAGCCCAGTCCCAGCAACGCCGCCGCGGTGGCCGTGGCGACGCCGTGCTGCCCGGCCCCGGTCTCCGCGATCAGCTTCCGCTTGCCCATCCGCCGGGCCAGCAGCGCCTGGCCGAGCACGTTGTTGATCTTGTGGGACCCGGTGTGCGCCAGGTCCTCCCGCTTCAGCAGGACCCGCACGCCCAACGCCTCGGACAACCGCGAGCACTCCGTCAACGGCGTCGGCCGGCCCACGTACGTCGTGAGCAACCGCCGGTACTCCGCCGTGAACGCGGCGTCGGCCCATGCCTCGCGGAACTCCGCCTCCACCGCCTGCGCGGCGGGCACGAGCGCCTCGGGCAGGTAACGCCCGCCGAACCTCCCGAACCGACCGGCCGCGTCGGGTGCGCGCATCCCGCCGGTCCTGACCACCTCATCGACTGACACTTCTAGAACTCTAGAACTCTGTTCGCCTCCTGGCAAGGGTGGCGCCTCGTCGTCCGGCAGTCGTTCCCGGTGGCGGCCACGATTCAGCCGAGGGGTATTCGCGATGTTCCCGAACAACGTGGAATCCGATCCCGGTTATTGTGCCCTCGTTGAAATCTCCACCGCTTCCGGTGCGGTACGAGATCGCCGGTGGCGGTCGGATTCCCGATCGCCAGGAATGTCCGGTGAGTTTCCCGGTTTCGTGATCGTGCAGCTCGGGCGGTTGCGCGACCACCAGGACGGCGCTAGCCTCCGAACCCAGGGGAGAATGTCAATCGGGTGGGTCGAGCTGTTGCCCGGAACGTTTCCGGGTCGCGCTCGGACCTATTCGCAGTACTTCTGTGATTGTTTCCGGGGGTGGGTCGTGCGCATTGTCGCGTTCGCGGTCGTGCTGATCGTGCTCGGCACCGTGCCCGCCGCGGCCGAGTCCTCCGACGACCGGTTGGCCCGCGCGCTGTCCGGGTCGGTGAGCACCGCGTCCGCGCTGGCGACGCTCGCCGAGCTCGACGCCGCGGCCCGGCGCCACGGCGGCAACCGGGCCGCGGGCACCCCCGGCTTCGAACGATCGCGGGAGCACGTCGAGCGCGTCCTGCGCCGCGCCGGGTACCGGGTGACGGCCCAGCCGGTGCCCTACACGGGGTTCGCCGCCGACGTCGAGGTCTTCACCGCGCCCGGTGGCGCCCGGGTCCGGGCGTTGATGGGCCAGTTCACCCCGTCGGGACAGGTCACGGGCGTGCTGGCGACGGCTGCCGGTGACGGTTGCCAGGCCGCGCACTACCCGCCGGGCACCGCGATCGCGGTCGCGCCCACCGGCGGCTGTCCGACGGTGGACAAGGCGGTGGCCGCACGGACCGCCGGGGTGGGCGCGGTGCTGTTCTACGACGTGTCGCCCGCCGTGGACGCCGTGCTGCGCCGCCGCGTGCCGGGCGCGCCGCTGCCGGTGGCGTTCATCAGCGAGCGCTCCGCCCGGTCGCTGACGCCCGGCGAGGCGTCGCTCGACCTGCGCGGGCACGCCTACGACGACGTCACGGTGAACGTGTTCGCCGAGACCCCGGGCGGCCGGGCGGACCACGTGGTCATGGCCGGCGCGCACCTCGACAGCGCGGTCGACGGACCGGGCGTCAACGACAACGGCACGAGTGCCGCGGCGTTGCTGGAGACCGCTGTCCGGCTCGCGCCGCACCGGGCGCGGGTGGTCAACAAGGTGCGCTTCGCGTTCTGGGGCGCCGAGGAGTGGCTCAACGTCGGCTCGATCCACTACGTGGGCACCCGCACGCCGCGCGAGCTGGCCGCCATCAGCCTGTACCTGAACTGGGAGCTGATCGCCTCGCCCAACTACGTCCACTTCGTCGTCGACGGCGACGACAGCGACCACCCGGGCACCGGCTCGCCGGCCGGACCACCGGGGTCCGGCGCGGTGGAAGCCGTGCTGTCCCGGGGCTACGACGTGCGGCACGTGCCGTTCCGCACCGCGGACCTCGACGACATCCGATCCGACCAAGAGCCGTTCGCCGCGGCGGGCGTGCCGGTCGGCGGCGCGTTCGGCGGGGTGCGCGGCACCAAGACCCCGGAGGAGGCCGCCGTGTTCGGCGGCACGGCCGGGATGACGTACGACCCGTGCTACCACCAGCCCTGTGACGACCTGTCGAACGTCCACACGGGAGCATTGGGCGAGTCGATGAGGGCGATGGCGTGGGCCGTGGGGCGATTCGCGGTCAGGGACGACGACGTGCGGCCCTGACGGGAAGGGAGGTGCTCGCCATGTACTACGTCCACTAGTCGATGACCCATTCCGGTGGGGTGCGCCCGGGCGCACCCCACCACGGCCCGGGGGAGCGCCTTGTCCAGCATCTTCGACCCGTTGTCGGCCACCATGCTCGCCGATCCGCACGCGATCTACGCGCGGCTGCGGGCCGAGGACCCCGTGCACCGGCACGACCCGCTCGACGCCTGGGTCCTCACCCGGCACGACGACTGCACGCGCGTCCTCAAGGACACCGACGCGTTCGGCTCGGACCCCGCCGCGCTCGGCAAGCCGGTGCCCGAGTCGGTGCGCAACCTCCACGTGCTCGACCCGCCCGAGTCGACGCCCGTGCGGCACCTGTTCCTCGGGCTGCTGCGGTCCCGGGAGGCGCTGGTCGGCGAGTCGGTGCGGCGACTGGCGGACGACCTCGTCAAGGACCTGCGCGGGGTGGTGGACTTCGTGCGCGACGTCGCCGAACCGCTCGCGCTGCAAGCGGTCGCGGACCTCTACGGCATCGGGTTCCCGGCCGAGCACGAGCGCTACCGGGAGACCTCGCGCACCATGGTGCTCGGCATGGACTCCGGTCTCGACCCGACCCGGCTGCCGCCCGCCCTCGCCGCGCGCGACACCCTCAACACCCTCATCGAGGGCTGGCGGGAGGGCGCGAAGGCCGGTGGCGTGCTCGACGCCGTGCGGCCCGGCGACGACCGGGTGCTGGTGAACTCGCTGCGCGCGGTGTTCGACGCGGGCTACTCCACCACCGCCGACATGATGGCCAACGCCCTGCACCGGTTGACCTCGCGGCGGTCGTGGACGGGCGCCGAGCTGTCCTCGTTGGACGGCCGGGCGGTGGACGAGCTGATCCGCCTGGTCGGCCCGGTGCAGGCGGTGAGCAGGCACTGCAAGTCCGATGTGGACCTGCGCGGCCGGCGGGTGCGGCGGGGTGACGTCGTGGTCGTCGTGCTGGCCGCCGCGAACCGCGACCCGCTGGTGTTCCCCTCGCCCGACGAGGCGGACTTCGCCCGGCCGGCCAACCCGCACCTCGGCCTCGGTCGCGGTGTGCACGCGTGCTTCGGCGCGCCGCTGGGCCGCGAGGTGCTGCTCACGGCGTTCCGCGCGCTCGCCGCGGTGGGCCGGGTCGAGGCGGCGGGCGAACCCGTGCGGAGGCCGACGGCGACCCAGCGCGGCCTCGACCACCTGCCGCTCCGCATTTCGTCGGACTAGCCACCCGACAGAGTGGACGCACCACCCCGTTCGGCCCACGCGGGCACCTCACGACGCCGCCTTCGGCGCTCCCACCACCGGATTCAGCGTATTCAGCGACGCCGCGCCTCACCCCATCAGGGCGTTGGCCACAGGTTTGGGGACTAGTACGGTCGGACTACCGAGGGTGGCCACCTCTTCTGCCAAACAGTTCGCGGCGCGACCGCGGGTACGACCGGGTGAGGTGGTCTCGATGGCGTTGGACGTTCTCGACCTGCTCAAAGAAGGATTGCCGGACAGTTCCGCGCCGCGGCGGCACGTCGTCGTCGTGGGCGCGGGAATGGCCGGGCTGACCGCGGCCATGCTGCTGAAGGAAGCCGGCCACGAGGTGACGATCCTCGAGGGCCAGAACCGGCTGGGCGGGCGCATCCTCACCCACCGCGGCTTCGCCGGGGACATGTACGGCGAGTTCGGCGCCATGCGGTTCCCCGAGCAGCACCCGCTCGTCTCGTGGTTGATCGACGAGAAGTTCAAGCTCGCCACCAAACCGTTCCCCATGTACGACGAGGACACGTTCGTGTACCTCCAGGGCAAGGGCGTGCGGCGGCGGGACTTCAGCGCCGACCAGTTCTCGTTCGACCTGCGCTCCGACGAGGCGGTGCAATCGCCGCACGACCTGCTGCGGCACACCGTGCAGCCGCTGATCGACATCATGGAGCAGGAGGACGAAGCCAAGGCGTGGCACCGCCTGCTGACCGACTACGACCGGTACACGCTGCTCGGCTACCTCAAGGAGCGCGGCCTCAGCGACGGCGCGCTGTCCATGCTCGGGCCGCTGTTCAACCTGGAGGGCCGCTACCACTTCTCCCTCGTCGAGTGGTTCTCCCACTTCTACGAGGACGTCTTCGGCCACCTCGTCTACATCGTCGACGGCGCCGACTCGCTGCCACGCGCGTACGAGTCGTTGCTGATGGACGACATCCGGCTCGGGGCCCTGGTGCACGGCGTCGACCAGGACGACAGCGGTGTCCGGGTGCACTACCGCGCCGGCCGGCGCACGCAGACGATCGAGGCGGACGAGTGCATCGTGACGGTGCCGTTCGCGAGCCTGCGGCACATGGAGATCGAAGGGCTCGACCCGGACAAGTGGTACGCCATCCGCAACACCTACTACGGCCGGGCGCACAAGCTGTTCATGCAGTTCAGCGAACGGTGGTGGGAGACCTCCTACGGCATCACGCACGGCCTCACGGTGACCGACCTGGCGATCCGCAACATCGTCTACCCGCCGGCCGGCCAGGACACCCGGTTCCGCAAGGGCGTGATGATCGCGTCGTACTGCTGGGAGCAGGACAGCATGCCGTACACGCCGCTGGCCGGCGAGGAGAGCGTCATGCAGGCGTTGGAGGACCTGGTCAAGATCCACCCGGAGGCGCGTGACACGTTCGAGTTCGGCGTCTACAAGGACTGGGCGCTCGACTGGTTCGCGTGCGGCATCGGACCGCTGTTCCGGGCGTTCGAGATGAGCGAGTCGTTCTACGAGGACGTGATCAGGCCGGTGAACCGGGTGTGGTTCGCCAACGACGCGTGCGACCGGCGTCACCGGCGGTGGGTGGAAGGCGCGTTGAAGGCAGCGGTGAAGAACGCCTACGCGATCCACGAAGGACTGCGCGACGAGATGCCCTGGAAGGACTGACCGGGCTCAGCGCGGCGTCGCGGAGGCCAGCGGCACCGGTGTCTCCTGACCGGCCCACGTGCCGGTCAGGACGGCGCCGGTGAGGTCGCCGCCGGTGTCGAGGCGACGGCGGACGGCCAGCTCGACGGTCGCCGTCACGACCACCGTCAGCTCGCCCTCGGTCACGCGCTCGACCGCGCCCGCGGCGGGCGCCTCCGCCGGCCCGTGCCCGGTCACGGCGATGCCCATGCTGAGGTCACGGCGTTCGAGCCGGTCCTCGTGCTGCACGAACTCCTCGACCTGGCCCGCTCCGGTGAGGATCGCCTCCGCGAGGGCCGCCACGTACACCGGGTCGCCGAACGCGTCGTACACCCAGCGCCGGCCCAGCACCGAGTGCTCCGTGGTGCCGATCAGCCACTCGTCGCCGCCGTCCAACGGCGCGTCGCGGTAGGTGAGGGGCATCTGGAGCACCGGCCCGTCGCCGACCCGCACCAGCATGGTCTCGATCCCGACCGCGCCGGCCGGGTCGTCGAAGCGGTAGCTCGCCACCCGCACGACCTCGCCGGTCGGCCCCGTGTACCAGTCGCGGCCGGGCAGCCAGCCGGCCAGCAGCTCGACCTTGGTGGGGGTGACGGTCGCTTTGTGGATCAGGGCCATGCGGTCATCCTAACCGCGGCGGTCCGCGCGTCGGCGCGTCAGCGCGTCACGTGCGCGGCGTCGCGCAGGGCCTCGGCGACCCGGTCCGGCGGCCAGCCCAGCTCGGCGGCGAGGCGGTCCGCGAGGTCCGGGGTGACGGCGCGGACGAGCGCGCCCAGCACGGTCACCACGTCGCCGACGACCGAGCTGGGCCCGCCGGCCATGTCGTCGCCGAGCTGCGCGAAGAACCGGCCCATCCGACCCATCCGGGCCCCGGCGGGCGTGGCGGGGTCGAGGACCTCGGCCCCGCGTCCGGCCGTCTCGGCGAGCACCTCGTTGGTCCGGGCGCTCGTCAGCCACGTGCGCAACCACATGTCGTCGTCGACGAAGTACCTCTCCCGCCGCCGGACACCGCGCTCGCGGCGCAGGACCTCCAGTCCTTCGAGGTAGCCGACCGCCTTGGAGACCGATGCCGGGCTGACCCGCAGCCGGTCGGTCAGCTCCGCCGCGGTCAGCGCGCCGGCGTCGGTCGTGAGCAGGCTCGCCAGCACGCGGGCGGCCATGCGCGGCAACCCCATCCGCACCATCGAGGCGGCGAACTCCTCCGCGAACGCCGACACCGCCGCCGGGTCGCGGCCTTCCGCGCCGACGACGGCAGGCGGCTCGTGGGGCGCGGCGGACCTGCGCCGGCGGGCGCGTCGCCGCGCGGCCTGGTGCGCGCGGTCGGCCCGGTAGTCACGGGCGCCGCCGTTGCGGCTCACCTCGCGGGTCACGGTGGACGTCGGCCTGCCCAGCCGTCGCGCGATCTCCGCGTAACCCAGACCGCGCGTCAGCCCCGACGCGATGTCGCGGCGGTCCTCGTCGGTCAGCCTGCCACCCGGCATCGCCCGTCCTCTCCCGTCGGTGCGGCCAGTGTGCGTTCACGGGCAGCGCAGTGCAACGAGGTCCGCCGAATCATTGCGTTCACCGTCAGCGCCGGTGCAATGATTCGACGCGGAATAGCTGCTGAAACCCCGCAATGACCATTCTCGGACGTTGTCGGCGCCCGAAAGGCGACGTAGCTTTCGCCCCCTCTCGAAGATCGACCGGAAGTCAGGGGGAGCTATGACGAGCGAGCGAGTCGTGCTCGACGTCGACGGCCTGCGCATGCGCTACGGCACGACCGACGTCCTGCACGACGTCACGTTCCAGGCCCGCCACGGCGAGGTGCTGGCGCTGCTCGGCCCGAACGGCGCGGGCAAGACCACGACGATCGAGGTCCTGGAGGGTTTCCGGATGCGCTCGGCGGGCCGGGTGTCGGTGCTCGGCGTCGACCCGGCCCACGCCGGCGAGGAGTGGCGGGCCCGCGTCGGCGTGGTCCTGCAGTCCTGGCGCGACCACGGCAAGTGGCGGGTCCGCGAACTGCTCCGGCACCTCGGCGTCTACTTCTCCTGCTACGCCACCGACCGGATCGCCCGACCGTGGGACCCGGACGACCTGGTCGCGGCCGTCGGCCTGACCTCGCGGGCGAACGCGAAGATCCGCACGCTGTCCGGCGGCCAGCGGCGCAGGCTGGACGTCGCCGTCGGCCTCGTCGGCCGGCCCGAGGTGCTGTTCCTGGACGAGCCGACCACCGGGTTCGACCCGGTCGCGCGCCGCGAGTTCCACGAGCTCGTGCGCGGGCTCGCGGCCCGGGAGTCCACGACGGTCCTGCTCACCACGCACGACCTGGACGAAGCCGAGAAGCTGGCCGACCGCATCGTCGTCCTCGACGGCGGCCGGATCGTCGCCGACGGCACGGCCGACGAGCTGGCGCGGCGCATCGCGGGCGAGGACGAGGTCCGCTGGACCCACGCCGGGCAGCGGCACGTGCGGCACGTGCGGGCGTCCACGGAGTTCGTGCACGACCTGTTCCGCCGCCACGGCGACGGGATCACCGAGCTGGAGGTCCGCCGGGCCTCGCTGGAGGACACCTACCTGTCGCTGGTGCGCAGGGTCGAGGCGGGGGGAGCGGCCGGGTGAACCCGACCACCACCGCGTTGCGCGCGGGCGGGCAGCGGGGCCTGATCGAGCTGCGCCAGTCGCTGACCAACGGCGCGGACCTGTGGGACCACGCGTTCTGGCCCGTGCTGATGCTCGTCGTCACGTTCTTCCTGCGTGACGTGTCCTTCGAGGGGACCGGGTTCTCCGTCGGCGCCCTCGCGCTGCCGGGCATCCTCGGCATGAACGCCGCGATGGCCATGGTCACCATGAGCCAACTGCTCACCGCCGACCGCGAGGACGGCACGCTGCTGCGGGCCAAGGCGACGCCGAACGGGATGTCGGGCTACCTGGTGGGCAAGCTCGTGTCCGTGGCCGGCGGGCTCGTCGTGGACCTGTCGATCTTCCTGGTGCCGGGCGCGTTCCTGGTCTCCGGCCTGGTCACCGGCAGCGTCGAGGCGTGGCTGACGGTGGCCTGGGTGCTGGCGCTCGGCCTGCTCGCCGCCCTGCCCCTGGGCGCGGTGCTCGGCTCGGTGTTCTCCAGCGCCCGCGCGCAGGGCCTGTTGATCCTGCCGATCCTCGCCGTGATCGCGATCTCCGGCGTTTTCTACCCGGTCACGGCGCTGCCGGTCTGGGTGCAGTGGGTGGCGCAGGTGTTCCCGGTGTACTGGCTGGGGCTCGGCATGCGCTCGGCCCTCCTGCCCGATGCCGCCGCGGCCGTGGAGATCGGCCAGTCCTGGCGGCACCTGGAAACCGTCGGCGTGCTGACCGCGTGGGCGGTCGTCGGCCTGGTCCTGGCTCCGGCGGTGCTGCGCCGGATGGCCCGCCGGGAGTCCGGGTCGAGCGTGGCCGAACGCCGGGAGAGGTCACTGCGACGGGTCGGGTAGGCCGACGATCCCGCCGGCGCGACGACTGCGCGGTCCCGCCGATCCGGGAATCGGTGAAGGCGGGAGTGACCAGCGCCGGCGGTTCGGCAGCCCGCACCGTCGCGGCGGGAGCACGGCGGGCCGGGTGCGGCCGACCGGCCGCGACCCGGCCCGCGCAGTGGGGCCTCGACCGGGTCGGACGGGGGTCGGCCGGATGCGGACGGACGGTCGCGCGGGGTCGGACGCGCCTGCCCGACCTGCGTCGACGGGGTGGCCGGGCGGCCACGTCCACCGTTATTCGACGGGCGCCGGAATGTGCTGCGGTCGCGCACGACCGCGCTTTTCACAGCCGAAGCGGAACCGCAGCGCCGAATGCGAAACACTTGTCGGTCGGAATCGGTGAACTTTAGCTTCGTCGTTCCCGAGAAGGAGGTGTGCATGAACGAGTTCGACTTGACCTTCGACGCCGAGGACCTGGTGCTCGACGACCTCGCCGTCACCACGATGCGCGACACCGTCGCGCTGCCCGAGAGCGGCGCGTCGATCGGCGCCTCGTGCGGCAGCTCGTGCTGCTGCCAGCCGCAGCTGCCCCAACCGACCTTCTGAGACCGGCGTCCCAGCCGATTACCAGGAGGTTCACCGCAGCTCGTCGACGCCGGGGACGCCCACAGGGGCGTCCCCGGCCCGGTGCCACCCGGCGGCCGGGTGGTCGAACCGATCGTGGACACCCGCTGGAGGCCTCGTGACCGATGTCGTCTGCTACTACCACGACCCGGTGAAGGCGTCCCTGCTCCGCGACGCGGTCCTGCCCGCGCTCGCCGAGGCCGAGGCCGCCGGCGCGCGCGGCCACGTGGAGCGGCACTGGCTGCACGGCCCGCACCTGCGGGTGCGCCTGGACCGGGAGGCCGACCTGGTCGCCGAGCGGCTGCGCGAGCACCTGGCGGCGCACCCGTCCACGGCGGGGACGCCGCACGACGAGCTGCTGGACCGGTCGCACCGCTACGGCGTGGCCGAGCTGGTCCCGCCGCCGTACGAGCCGATCCACCCGGACAACACCGTGGTGGTCGAGCCGACCGACCACAGCGGCATCCGCGAGCTGCTCGGCTCGGACGTCCTGGTGGACCTGCGGACCCGCGTGCTGCGCCTGGGCGTGCCCGCCCTGCGGGACGTGGTGGCCGCCGACGACACCAGGTCCACCACGCGCGTGCGGGCCGCGCTGGTCGCGATGGCCGCGCACGCGAGCCGCTACTCCGGCGGCCTGGAGCACGGCTACCACTCGTTCCAGTCCCACCTGGAGGACTTCCTGCTGCACAGCGACCCGGACGGCCGCCTGCGGTCCCGGTTCGACCGGGTGTGGGCGGACAACGCGCCGGGCGTCACCGAGACCGTCCTGGCCGTCGCCGAGGGCCGCCTGACCACGCCGTGGGCGGCCTGGACGGTCACCGCCCGCGAGCTGATCGAGGTCGTGTACGACCGCGGCGACCTGCCCAGCGGCTACAGCTCCCGCCACGGCGAGCGGGCGTTGGCGCTGGGGGAGCCGGGCGCCATCCGGCGCTGGCACCCCGACCACCGCGAGCACCACAGCGAGTACCACCGGCAGTTGCGGGCGGTGGACCTGGAGCACCCGCTGTACCGGCGGCCGTTCACCGTCTACCGGTTCGGCACGAACATGCTCTACCAGCTGCTCTCGGTGTGCGACGTGACACCGGTCGAGCGCTACCTGGCGGCGAGCCTGGTGGCGCGGGCCGCGCAGCGGATCAGCGGCGTCGGCTGGTCCGAGCACATCGCGCGGATGGCGGAGGCGACCCGGTGAACGACTCCGCGGCCGCCGCCGCGGACCGGGTGCTGGTGCGACTGCGCCCGATCGCGCAGGTCACGCCGACCGCCACCGGCCTGCACGCGCGGGGTTGGCGGTCCGGGTTCACGTTGCGCGGCGGCAAGGGTCTCTGGGCGATCTGGCAGCGGTTGGCGGGTCCGCTGGCCGACGGGGTGCCGCCGGCGCGGTTGGCGGCGCCCGACGACGCACCGCCGGTCGTGGCCAAGGCGCTGGAGCTGATCATCGGCCAACTGCGCGAGCACGACCTGCTGGTCGAGGTGCCCGCGGCCTGGGCCGCCGCACCGGGCGACACCGGCGGCCCGGACCCCGGACCGCCGCCGCACGTCGCGAGTTGGCTGGAGTCCGTCGCACCCGTGCCGCTGCGGGCGTGGCGGCGGATGCGCTCCACTCCCGTCGCCGTGGTCGGCGGCGGCGCGCCGGCCGCCGCCGCGCGGCGGACGTTGCTGGCCACCGGGTTGGAACCCGAGCTCCGGCCGGGCGACGGACCGCTGCTGCTGCTCGCCGGCGGGCACGCGGTCGCCGCCGGGTGCGCCGCGGACGTGGGCTTCGTGGTGCGGCCCGGACCGGCCGCCGACGTGCTCGCCGACGCCGCCGCCGTGGCCGCGCGGCTGGGTGGCGAGCCCGGCCCGCCGCCGGAGGTGCTGGCCGCGCTGGTCGGGTCGGCCGCCGCGCACCGGCTGGTGTGCGCGGTCGGTGGGCTGCCGGACCCGTCCACCGAGGCGGTGAACCTCTGGCACGACTCGCCGCCGCCCGACCCGCCGCACCAGCCGGTGCTGGTCGCGCGGCTGGACCCGTTGCGCGCCGAGTACCACCCGTGGTTGTCGGAGGTGCGACCCGGCGAGCCGGACGGCACGCTGGTGCGGGTCCTGGGCGACCCCGAACTGGGACCCGTGCCCGCACCCGGTCCGGGATCGCTGCCGCAGTCGCCGGTGGCGCTCGCGGCGTCCGGCGACGTGGTCGGGTTCGGCACGACCGACCGCGCCGCCCGGCTCGACGCGGTGATCCGCGCGGCGCACCGGCTCGCCCCCGACGGCGCCGTGCTCGGCGCGGACCGGCGGCACGCCGACGGCCTGGCCCTGCGCACGGCCGCCCGCCGCCTGGCCGGGACGCCGGTGGCCGAGGACGAGTGGCTGACCGACCCCACCGCGCGACGCTGGTGGAAGGCCGTGGTGCTGCGCTTCGCGCTGCCCGCCGCCGTCGAGGTGACCCGCCTGGCCGAGCGGGTGGTGCGCGCCCGCGTCCACGCCGGCGGGCACGAGCTGTCGTGGGCGGTCGAGGCGTCGGCGGCCGACGCGGTGGCGTTCGCCGCGATGGCCGCCGCCGGCCGTGCCCAGGCCGGTCTGTCCGACACCGTCGTGCTGTCCGGCGCGATGCCGGTGCACGTGCCCGACGGCGTCGACGCGTCGCGGCCCGACCGCGACCGGCACTGGCCGCTGGGCGTGCGCGACGCCGAGGAAGGGTTGCAGGACGACCTGCGGCGGCTGCTGGGCGTGGCCGAGGTGGAGCCGGTGGGCCTGGGGCCGGTGCTCGACGCCGCCGGCGTGGTGGGTCGCGCGGTGCCGGAGGTCGGCCGGTGAAGGTGCTGGAGCTGACCGGTTACGCGCTCGGCGACCTGGCGCGGATCAGCGCCGCGCCCACCGGCTCGCCGGTGCTGCCGATCCGCCACGACGGCGGCCTGGTGCTGGTCGGCCCGGTGTTCGGCGGGGACGGCGCGGGCGTGTGCCTGAGTTGCGCCGAGGACGCGCGGTTGGCCGCGCAGAGCACGGCGACGCCCCGCCGTGACGAGCGGATGCGGGTGGGCGGCCTGGGTTCCCCGGTGCTGCGCCCGTTGCTGGCCGCGCTGACCGAACGGGTGCGGGCCGACCCCGACGCGCACCGGGACACGGTCCTGGCGGTGCGCGCCGACCTGGCGACCGTCACCGAGCACCGGGTGCGCACCCGGCCGGACGGCTGCGCGGTGTGCGGGCCGCTGCCCGAGGACTCACCCGAGCTGGCCGTGGTCGTGCGCGAGCCGGTGCCGGCGGAGCCCGGCACGGTGCGCGGTCCGAACCCGCGCACCTCCGGCGACGCCGTGCGCGCGGCGCTGGTGGACGCGCGGCACGGCCTGGTGACCGGGGTGTTGCGCATCGGCGACCTGCCACTGGCGGCGGCCGCGGCCCAGCTCGTGCCCGAGGGCCAGGGGCGGCAGGCCGGGTTCGGCCGCACGGGCGACTTCGCCGAGGCCGAGCGGGTGGCGTTGTTCGAGTCGGTGGAACGGCACGCCGGGATGCGCCCGCGCCGGGTGCGGACCGTGCTGGAGGCGTCGTTCGCCGAGCTGGGCCCGTCCCGCGCGCTGGACCCGGTCCGGTTGGGCCTGCCGGACCACCCGTCGCCGCACATCACCCCGTACTCCGCCGAGGCGCGCACGAAGTGGGTGCACGGGTGGTCGTACACGCACGGCAGACCGGTCGCGGTGCCGGAGCACGCCGTCTACTGGGGCTTGGGCCGCGGGACGGGAGCGCGGTTCCTGGACGAGACGTCCAACGGCTGCGGCACGGGCAACAGCCTCACCGAAGCGGTGCTGCACGGGTTGTTCGAGGTCGCCGAGCGCGACGCGTTCCTGATGGCCTGGTACGCCCGCCGCCCGTTGCCCGAGCTGGAGGTCCGGGACGACTTCGTCGCCCACCTGGCCGACCGGGTGGCGCAACTGGGCTATGCGTTGGAGTTCTACGACGCCACCACCGAGCTGGACGTGCCGTCGGTGCTCTCCCTGGCCCGCCACACCGGTCCGGGACCGCTGTCGCCGCGGGCGTTCTTCGCCGCCGGCGCGGGCCTGGACCCCGCCGGCGCGGTGCGCGCGGCGGCGGCCGAGGTGGTGATGGACGTCGAGTCGGCGGCGCGGCGCTTCCGGACCAACCCCGAGGAGTACGACCGGGACCGGCTGCTGCGGATGCTCCGGGAACCCGGGCTGATCCGCACCATGGAGGACCACGTCACCGTCAACGGCCTGCCCGAGGCCGCCGACCGGTACGACTTCCTGCGACCGGGCGACCCGGTGGCGGCGACCGTGCCCGACGTGCCGCGCGACGACCTCGACGCGCTGCTGGAGCACTACGTGCGCAAGTTGGCCGCGCTGGAGCTGGAGGTGATCGCGGTGGACCAGACCGACCCGGTGGTGCGCGACCGGTTGGGCCTGCACTCGGCCAAGGTGATCGTCCCCGGCACGCTGCCGATGACGTTCGGCGAGCTCAACCGCCGCACGCACGGCATCGGCCGGCTGCGCGCCGACGGCCCCCTGCTGCCCCACCCGTTCCCGTGACGGCCGCCGACGCGTTGGCCGCCGCCTACCGGCACGGGCCCGGCCGGGTGGTGGAGACCGGGCCCGCGCCGCGTCCCGGGCCGGCGTCGGGCCCGCGGACGCCGTTCGCGGCACTGGCCGCGCGGGGCCGGTTCGGGTCCGCGCTGACGCACCTGCTGACCGACGTGGTGACGCCGCTGCGGTGGGAGCCGTGGAACCAGTACAACGACCACCGCGGCCACCCCTCGGCGCGGGCCGCGTTCACCGTCGACGTCGTGCTGGCGGTGGGCTCCCGCCGTTGGCTGGTGGACCCGGTCCGGCGGGTCGTGGTCGGCGACGGCTCACCCGTGCCCGACGGGTTGGTGCGGCTGGAGCCGGTGCGCAGGCGCGACCGGCTGGCGGAGGGCTACGGCGAGTTCGGCGACGCGTTGACCGAGCTGGAGATGGGCCACGTGGCGGCGGCCCTGGTCGAGCACGCGTCCCGGCTGGGGTTGCGGGCGCACGCCGACGGCACGGCGGTGGTCGTGTCGTCGTGGCGGGAGAGCGGCCGGCCGGCGGGTCCGTCCCCGGTGCGCGGCTCCGGCTTCGGCCCCCGCGGCATCTCCGCCGACCCGCGCCCCCTGCCGGTGAGCGCCCTGCACGCGTTCGTCGCGGCGATCACGCACCCGCCCGAGGGCTCGCCGGTGCGCCACGACGTGCGGCACCGGCTGGCGGTGCGCAACGTCGAGGGCGTGGCCGACGGCTGGTACGAGCCGGCCGGCCTGCGACTGGTCGACGCCGGCGGGGCGCTGGACCAGGTGCGCGAGGTGTTCGGCCACCCGCCCGACACGATTGACGTGGGCGCGATGAACCTGGCGCTGGTCACCACCGGCGACCCGGCGGCGGCCGTGGCCGTGGACGGGCCCGACGGCTACCGGGCGCTGCTGCGGGCGGCGGGCGCGGCGGCTCAACACGCCTGCACCGCGGCGGCCGGCGCCGGGATGTTCTGCCGCCCGGCCCGCAGCACCGTCGACGGGGCGCTGGAGGCAGCCGTCCGGGCGCCCGCCTCGCACGTGCTGCTCTACCTGCTCCTGGCGGGCCGCCCGCGCGGCACCGGCTTCTCCTACGACCTGACGCCGTTGGAGGCCCGATGACCTGGACCGGTCTGCACGTGCGCTTGTCGTGGGCGGTCGAGCACGTGGACGCGTTCATCGCCGACGCGCTCGCGCCCGCGATGGCCGCGCACCGGGCGGACGGCGGGCTCGCCGACTGGTTCTACCTGCGGTACTGGCAGACCGGGCCGCACCTGCGGGTGCGGGTCAAGGACGCGCGGGTGGACCTGGCGGCGCAGCTGCGGGACCTGGTCGCGGCGGCGGACTTCCCTGTGGTGGAGCCGGATCCGGACGCGTTCTACACCTCGATCGGGGCCGCACCGGGCGCCTGGTTGCCGCACGGTGACGTCCGCCCGGCCGAGTACGAGCCGGAGGTGCGCCGCTACGGCGGTCCGGAACTGCTGCCGCTGGCCGAGGACGTGTTCTGCCGGAGCACCGAGGTCGCCGCGGCCGTGCTGCGCGTGGCGCGCACCCCGACCGCGAAGGTCAACGCGGCGGTGGAACTGGTGATGGCGACGACGCTCGCGATGAAGCTGGACCGGCTCGCCGCCTCGGCCTGGCTGCGGGCACTCGCCGCCGGGTGGCGGCAGGCCCGCGAGCCGTCCACGCCGCCGACCGTGGCGTCCCACTCCGCCGCACGCCGCCTGCACGAGGCGTGGGCGACGGGGCTGAGCGCCCGGTGGGACCGGTTGTCGACCGGCGCGACGGGCGTGGTGGCGTACTGGATGGCGCAGGTCCGGCCGGACGTGCCGCCGTACGTGTGGGCCTCGCAGCTGCACATGCTGCTCAACCGGCTGGGCATCGGCCCCGACGAGGAGCGCACCCTCTGCTGGCTGGTCGCCGCGACCGCCGCCGCGCCGGACGGCCTGGCGCCGTTCCACGAGGACGGCGTGACCGCTGCCGACCGCCGCTACCTGGAGGCCAGCAGGTTCGTCCCGGGCGTGGCCGCCCAGCTGCCGCGCGAGGACGCCGCGGCCGAGGCCCCGTCGCTCTGGCTGGGAACCGTCGACCTGCCGCCCGGCGACCCGCCCGCCGGCTCGCTGGTGGAGGCGTTGCGGTCACGGCGCACCGGGCGCGGCGCGGACCTGGGCGGTCCGCTCGACGCCGGGCGGCTGGCGACGCTGCTGTGGACGGCGCAGGGCGCGTTCGACGACGGTCACCGGCCCTACCCGAGCGCGGGCGCCCGGTACAGCGCGCGGCTGCGGCTGGTGGCGTTGGACGTGACGGGACTCGCGGCCGGGGTCTACGACGTCGACGAGGTGGGCCGGCGGCTGGTCGCCGTGGCGCCCGCGCCGTCCGCGGCGGAGCTGGCGGCGACTTCGATGTGGTTCGGCCCGGCGGACTCCGTGCCCGCCGGGGTGGAGGTGGCGGCGCTGCCCGCGTTGCTGGGGCTGTACGTCCGGTTCGGCGCGCTGCGCCGGACCTACGGGCTGCGTGCGGCGAGGCTCGCGTTCGCCGAAGCCGGGCACCTGGCGCAGAACCTGGCCCTGGTCGCCGCGTCGGCCGGGCTGTCGCTGGGCGTGCTCGGCGGGTTCTACGACGACCTCGCGCACGACGTGTTCGTCCTGGACGGCGTGGACGACACCTTGGTCTACTTGCTGCCGGTCGGTTCGCCCGCCGGGCCGGAAGTGTGACGCTGTGGGCATGGACATGCACACCGGTCGGCTGACGATCTCGCCGGAAGTGGTGCGGGGGCTGGTGGACGAGCAGTTCCCCGAGTGGCGGGGCCTGCCGGTGAGGGCCGTCGCCCCGGCGGGCACCGTCAACGCGGTCTTCCGGATCGGCGACCGGTTCGCGGCCCGCTTCCCGCTGGTGCCCGGGGACGTCGAGTCGGTGTGGCGCTGGTTGGCGTCGGAGGCGGCCGCGGCGCGCGAACTGCTGGGGCGCACGCGCTTCCCGACCCCCGAGCCGGTCGCGTCGGGCGAGCCCGGCCCCGGCTACCCGCTGCCGTGGTCGGTGCAGACCTGGCTGCCCGGCGCCGTGGCCACCGACGAGGACCCGGGCGGGTCCGTCGGGTTCGGGCACGACCTGGCCGAGTTCGTCGCCGGCGTGCGCACGATCGACACCCGCGGCCGGACGTTCGGCGGGGGAGGTCGGGGAGGCGATCTCCGCGACCACGACGAGTGGATGCGGACCTGCTTCTCGCGCAGCGGGAAGCTCTTGGACGTCGCCCCGCTGCGGCGGATGTGGCGCCACCTGCGCGACCTGCCACCCGCCGCGACCGGCGACGTGATGTGCCACGGCGACCTGATCCCCGGCAACGTGCTGGTGTCCGACGGGCGCCTGGCCGGGCTCCTCGACGTCGGCGGCCTGGGCCCGGCCGACCCGTCCCTGGACCTGGTGGGGGCCTGGCACCTGCTCGACAGCGGCCCCCGCCGGGCCTTCCGCGCCGACCTCGGGTGCGACGACCTGGAGTGGGAGCGCGGCAAGGCCTGGGCGTTCCAGCAGGCGATGGGCCTGGTCTGGTACTACGTCGACAGCAACCCGGCCATGAGCCGGATGGGCCGGCGCACCCTCGACCGCCTCGCCGCCGACGCGGCCCAGTCCCGCTGAGCGCCACCCCGAAAGCGGTGTCGGGCGGGGTCTGCCCGGGTTCGGTCGCCGTCGGCCCACCGCGCCCGGCCCAGCTCGACTCGCCCGCCCGGCGCGCGATGCCGCACGACCTCCCGCGGTGACCGGCCCACGGCCTGCGGCCGGTCGGTCTTTGCGCAGATCAGCGTCCATGTCGAAAGTTTTCGGCTCGGCGACCGGTCCGGCTGTGCTCCTGAGTGTCGCCATAACGCTTCGGCCTGCAAAAACACACCGTTGACATCGGTGCGGTGAGTTGCCACCATCCCCGAAAAGGATTTCGAACGGTGTCATCCCGAAGGGCGGTGGCCGCCGAACGCCCGACAGCCCGGCACCGCGTCGGGCGCGCCGGACTCCGCAGCCGCCGATCCGCGCAGCGCGCCCGGCCGCAAGACACGCACGACCCCCTTCGCGAGAGAGGACGCTCCCCAGTGGCCGAATCCGCCGAGTTCCCGTTCAACCGCCGCCTGTTCCTGCACGCCTCCATGGCCGGCGCCGGCGCCGCCGCCGTCGCCGGTGGAGGACTGCTGGGCCCGCAGGCGGCCGCCGCCGCGCCCAGGGCGGTACTGCCACCCCAGGCCGGTCCGGGTGGGACGGCGCCCGTGCGGCCGTTCCCGCTGCGCGACGTGCGGTTGGGCGCCGGTCTGCTGAGCGAGAAGCGGGACCGGGTGAAGGCGTTCCTGCGGGCTTACGACGAGAAGCGCTTCCTCGTGCTGTTCAACAACCAGGCGGGCAGGCCGAACCCGCCCGGTGTGGCCGTGCCGGGTGGCTGGGAGGACGGGGGGCTGCTCAGCGGCCACTGGGCCGGGCACTACCTGACCGCGCTCGCCCAGGCCTACGCCGACGGGGAAGAAGCCGTCTACAAGGACAAGCTGGACTGGATGGTCGCGGAGCTGGCCGCCTGCCAGGCGGCGATCACCGCGCGCATGGACTCGGCGCCGGGCGGCGGCGACGAGCCCGCGCCACCCATCGGTCGGGTGGCCGGCCGGTTCGGCAGCGGCCTGAGGCTCAACGGGCCGAGCAAGGCGCAGTACTGCACGCTGCCGCAGGAGACGATCAACCAGCTCACCGACTTCACCATCGCCACCTGGGTCAACCTCGCCTCGCCCACCGACTGGAGCAGGCTGTTCGACTTCGGCCAGAACAGCACCGTCAACATGTTCCTGACCCCGCGCGCGGGCGTCGCCGGGAACGTGCCGCGCTTCGCCATCACCACCGGCGGCTCGGGTGGTGAGCAGCGCATCGACGGCACCTCGGCGTTGCCCACCAACCAGTGGGTGCACCTCGCGGTGACGCTGGCGGGCACGACCGGCGTCCTCCACGTCGACGGCAGGCCGGTCGGCCGCAACGCGAACATGACGCTCAACCCGTCGCACCTGGGCAACCCCGGGAACCGGTGGATCGGGCGATCGCAGTACGGCGACCCCTACCTGGACGCGACGGTCGACGAGTTCCACGTCTTCGACCGGGCGCTGACCGAGGACGAGCTGCGGTCCCTGGCGGACTCCCCGGCCGGGACCACGGGCGGCGGCAGCATCGCGTGGTACCGGTTCGACGAGACCGGCGGCACGACCCTGGAAGACGCCTCGCCGAACAACCGCGACGCCGGCGTCGTGGCCGCCACCTCCGAGGGGACCGCGGACTGGGTCCCGACCTTCCCCGGTTACCTCGGCGCGATCCCGGAGGACGCGGTGCTGCGCCTCGGGCCGCCGCGCTGGGCGGTCTACGGCGGCAACGCCCGGACGAACACGTGGGCGCCCTGGTACACGCAGCACAAGATCATGCGCGGCCTGCTCGACGCGCACTACCACGCCGACAACGCCCAAGCCCTCGACGTCGTCACGAAGATGGCCGACTGGGCGCACCTCGCGTTGACCGTCGGCGACAAGAACCACCCGGACTACGAAGGCCCGCTGACCCGCGACGACCTCAACTACATGTGGGACCTCTACATCGGCGGCGAGTTCGGCGGCGCGAACGAGGTGTTCCCGGAGATCGGGCACCTCACCGGCGACCCGAAGCACCTGGTGACCGCCAAGTGCTTCGACAACCGCGAGTCGCTGTTCGACGCGTGCGTGCAGGACCGGGACATCCTCGTCGTCACCCCGCGGGACCGCCCCGGCCGCCGCCGCCCCGAGCGGCTGCACGCCAACACCCACCTGCCGCAGTTCATCGGCTACCTCAGCGTCTACGAGCGGGGCGGCGGCCAGGAGTACTTCACCGCCGCGAAGAACTTCTTCGGCATGGCCGTTCCGCACCGCATGTTCGCCCACGGCGGCGTCGGCGGGAACTACCCCGGTTCCAACAACAACCTGGAGCTGTTCCAGAACCGGGGCAACGTCGCCAACGCCGTCGCCACGAGCGGCGCGGAGACCTGCACGACGTACAACCTCCTCAAGCTGTCCCGCAACCTGTTCCTGCACGAGCACGACCCGGCCTACATGGACTACTACGAGCGCGGTCTGCTCAACATGATCGCCGGGTCGCGGGCCGACACCACGCGGACCACCGACCCGCAGGTGACCTACTTCCAGCCGGTCGGGCCGGGCGCCACGCGCAGCTACGGCAACACCGGGACGTGCTGCGGCGGCACCGGCCTGGAGAACCACACGAAGTACCAGGAGACGGTGTTCTTCCGCTCCTCGGACGACAGCGCGCTGTGGGTCAACCTGTACGCGCCCGCCACGCTCGACTGGGCCGAGAAGGGCTTCACCGTCACGCAGCGGACCACCTTCCCGCGCGAGGACCGCACGACGCTCACGATCGACGGCGTCGGCAGGCTGGACCTCGAGCTGCGGGTGCCCGCCTGGGCCCGGCGCGGGTTCACCGTCACCGTCAACGGGTGGCGGCAGGACCTCGACGCGCGGCCGGGCACCTACGTGACGCTGAGCCGCGAGTGGCAGCGCGGTGACGTGGTGGAGATCCGGATGCCGTTCAGCGTCCGGATCGAGCGGGCCCTCGACCGCCCCGACACCCAGGCGGTGTTCTGGGGCCCGGTGCTGCTGCAGATCATGGGCGACCCGGGTGGCGGTGCGTTCCGGGAGCTGTCGCTGTACCGGCACCTCAAGCGGGACGGCGACTACGGCCGCGCGGCGATCAAGGCGGGCGCGGCCACGGCGGGCGGCGACCCGACGTTCACCACGGGCGGGCTCGCGCTGCGGCCGTACTACATCAGCGACGAGCAGCCCGCGTCGTCGTACTTCCGCCGGGTGGAGCCGACGGTGGTGTTCGGCTCCATCGACACCGGCGTGCCCAATCGCAAGCGCGACGACGGCCTGCCGCACTACGACGTCCCGGTCGAGGGCATCACCTCGCCGGGAGCCGACGGCCCGACGTTCCTGGACCTGCTCTGGGACCAGGCGCCGTTCGCCGACCACGGCCGGTTCGTCGCCGCGGCCACCGCGCTCGCCGACGCCTTCGTCACCGCGGGCACGTTCACCGGGACCGAGCGGGACGTGGTCGTGGCCAAGGCGGCCTCCGCCGCCCGCGAGCTGTCGACCACCCGCTTCGACGTCCGCGTCGAGGCGGGCACCCGGCGCATCGGCGCCAACGCGTACGTCTTCGTCACCGCGGTCAACACCGGCGAGGTGCCCCTCACCGCCGAGATCACGACGGCGTACGGGTCGCGGACGGTCGCGGACGTCGCCCCGGGCAAGTCGGCCTACCAGTCCTTCAACACCCGGGCCGAGTCGGTCGCCGCGGGCTCCGTCACCGTCAAGGCGACGGGCAGCGTCGACGGCGAGGCGGTGACGGAGGAGTTCACGGCGACCTACGCCTGAGCTGCCGCCGGAACCGAGGGACCCGAAGCACCCCGAGCCGGACACCTTTCCCGACAGTCACCGAAGACAGTCGACACACCAGGAGAGCAACCCATGATCAGGACGCGAACGCGCGGCCGACAACGGCGTCTCGTCGCCGTCGCAGCGGCCATCGTCACCACGGCCGCGCTCACCGCCTGCGGCGGTGCGGACAACGGACCCGCGAGCGAGATCTCGGCGGGCGGTGTCGAGGGGGTCGACGACGGCGCCACGCTGACCCTGTGGACCCGGGCTCCGCTGGAGTTCCAGGCCAACCTGCTGGTCGAGGCCTACAACAAGACGCACAAGAACAAGGTCGAGCTGACCATCACCCCGAACGACGACTACGTCTCCCGCGTCGGCGCCGCCGCGGGCAGCGGCGACCTGCCGGACCTGTTCGCCGCCGACATCGTCTACGTCCCGAACTGGACCGAGGCGGGGCTGTTCTCCGACGTCACCGAGCAGATCAAGCAGCTGCCGCACGCCGACAAGATCAACAAGGGGCACCTCGGCGCGGGCACCCGCGACGGCAAGCAGCACGTCCTGCCGTTCGTGCTCGACCTGTCGGTGATGTTCTGGAACAAGGCGCTCTACCAGGAGGCCGGGCTCGACCCGGAGAAGGGCCCCGCGACGCTCGCGGAGTTCGCGGAGCACGCCAAGGCCGTGCAGCGGTTGGACAGGGAAGGCGTCTACGGCACCTCCTTCGGCGGCAACTGCGGCGGCTGCAACGTCTTCACCTGGTTCCCCACGATGTGGGCCTCCGGTGACGACCCGCTGCTCGACGGCGGCGCCAAGAGCGGCCTGGACAGCCCGTCGGCCAAGCAGCTCTACGGCACCTGGCGCGACCTGTGGGCCGCCGGCGCGGTCGACCCGGCCAGCCGGGACGAGACGGGCGCCACCTGGGTGGCGGCGTTCCAGCAGGGCAAGATCGGGGTGATGCCGTACCCGGCGACCCTGCTGGCCACGGCGGACAAGACCGTCGACGTGGGCGTGGCGCCGATCCCCGGCGTCGACGGCGGCGGCTCCACCTTCCTCGGTGGCGACGGGATCGGCATCTCCAAGGACTCCAAGAAGGCCGCGCAGGCGTGGAACTTCCTGTCCTGGCTGATGTCCGAGGAGGCGCAGGTCGGCGTCCTGGCGGCCAACAACAGCTCGGTCGCGCGGTCCGACCTCGCCGACAACGAGCACACCCGCGACGACCCCCGTCTGCTGGCCATCAACGAGGTCGCCGCGGCCGCGGACAGCCGGACGCCGACGGCGGTGAACTTCCAGCAGGCGTTCAACGCCGCCGGCAGCCCCTGGGTGACGCTGCTGCGCAACCAGGTGTTCGGGGACGCGGGCAGCCTGGCGGCGGACAACGCCGCGGTCTCGGAGGCGCTGGGCCAGTAGGCCGAGCACGTGGCGCCTGACCCGGCAGGCGCCCCTCCCGCCGTCCCCACAGAGTCGAGGATGCGATGCCCACCTCCCTCAATCAAGTGCCCACCCGTCCACCGGACCAGATCGCGCCCGCGCCGGCGCGCCGCCGTTCCGCCAAGTCCCGCCGGCGGTTGACCGGCTGGGCCTACGCCGCGCCGACCGCGCTGTTCGTGACCCTGTTCTTCGCCGTGCCCGTCCTGCTCGTCGGGCAGATGTCGATCTCGGACTGGGGCCTGTTCGCGGGCAACCGGGGGGTCAACCTCCCGGAGAACTTCGTCGACGCCGTCGACCTGCGGCTGTTCTGGCCCGCGGTCCGGTTCACCGTGAAGTACACGCTGATCACGACCGTCATCCTGATCGGGCTGTCGCTGGGCCTGGCGCTGCTGGTGCAGGAGTCGACCCGGTGGACGGGCTTCCTGCGCACGGCGGTGCTGGTGCCCAGCGCGCTGGGCCTGGCCTCCGCGTCGCTGCTGTTCTACGCGCTCTACTCGCCGCAGAGCGGCCCGTTCGGCGAGGTGCTGCGCGACGTCGGGCCGGCCGACGGGCCGATCTCGTTCCTGGGCACCCCCGACGCCGCGCTGTGGTCGACGGTCGGCCTGATCGTCTGGCGCTTCGCCGGTTTCTACATGCTGCTGCTGCTCGTGGCGCTGCAGGGCATCTCCACCGACCTCTACGAGGCCGCCGAGCTGGACGGGTGCAACCGGTGGCAGCGGTTCACCAGGATCACGCTGCCGCTGCTGCGGTCGTCGCTGGCGATGTGCACGATCCTGTGCGTCACCGGGTCGCTGCTGGCGTTCGACCAGTTCTACATCCTCACCAAGGGCGGACCGGAGAACGGCACGATGACCATCGTCCAGCTGATCTACAACGCGGCCTTCCAGGGCGGCAACGACCTCGGGCTCGCCGCCGCCCTGTCGATCATCGTGCTGGCCGCGCTGCTGGTGGTCAACCTCGGGCAGTTCCGCTGGCTGCGGGGGAGGGACGCCTGATGGCCACCACGCTCGACACCCGCCCGGTCCGGCCGGCGCGCGACGGCCGGGGCACCTCGCTGCCCGGCTTCGTCGTGCGCACGCCGTACTACGTCCTGACGGGCGCTCTGGCCCTGCTGTTCCTGTTCCCGATGGTGTGGGCGGCGGTCGCGTCGGTGGCACCGCAGGCGGGCACGGCGCAGACCGACGGCTGGGGCTTCGCCAACTACGGCACGCTCGTGGACTACCAGGCGGGGATCTGGCAGTACCTGCTCAACAGCGCGATCGTCTCCGGGCTCACGGTGCTCTTCACGGTCACCATCTCCCTGCTGGGCGGCTTCGCGTTCGCCCGGTTCGACTTCCCCGGCAAGAACCTGCTGTTCCTGGTGACGCTGGCGATCCTCATGGTCCCCTACGCCACCCTGCTCATCCCGCTCTACGTGCTGCTCAACCGGTTGGGGTTGCAGAACTCGCTGGTCGGCCTGGCGCTGGTGCTGACGATGTTCCAGCTGCCGTTCGCCACGTTCATGATGCGCGTCTCCTTCGAGGCGCTGCCCAAGGAACTGGAGGAGGCCGCGTTCGTCGACGGCTGCGGCACCTTCGCGGCCCTGCGGCGCGTGCTGCTGCCCGCCGTGCGACCGGGGCTGGTGACGGTCGCCCTGTTCGCCTTCCTGGCGGCGTGGAACGACTTCATCACCCCGCTGGTGCTGATCAGCGACTCGGACAAGGTGCCGCTGCCGCTGGCGGTCGCCAACCTCCGCCAGCAGGTGATGGGCGTCATCGACTACGGCGCCACCGAGGCGGGCGTGGTCGTGCTGGCCGTGCCCTGCGTCTTCCTCTTCCTGGTCCTCCAGCGGCAGTACGTCCGCGGGTTCATGTCCGGCGCGTTCAAAGGCTGATGATGACTTCTGAGACCGTTGGCCTCGACGAGGCGCACATGCAGGACACCGGGGCGCACGAGCCCCCGGCGCACGGCACCCCGACCCGGGGCCGCCCGGTGGTCCCGAGCCGCGCGCGGCTGAGGCCGCTCGGCACCCGGGACGTCCGGCTCACCGGCGGGCACTGGGGCGAGTTCCAGGAGCGCAACCGGCGGGCGGTCCTGCCGCACGTCGAGCACTGGGTGGAGCGGACCGGGTGGCTGGGCAACTTCGACGCCGCCCGCGCGGGCCGGCTGCCCGCCGACCGGCGCGGCCGCGAGTTCTCCGACAGCGAGGTCTACAAGCTGCTGGAGGCGATGGCCTGGGAGCTGGGCCGCGAGCCGGACCCGGAGCTGGAGGACCGGTTCCACGAGATCGTGGCCAGGGTCGCCGCCGCGCAGGAACCCGACGGCTACCTCAACACGAAGTTCGGCAGACCCGGCCAGGGGCCGCGGTGGTCGGACCTGGAGATGGGCCACGAGCTGTACTGCGTCGGGCACCTGGTCCAGGCCGCGGTCGCCCGGGCCCGCACCGGCCACCCGGACGACCTGCTGGTGCGGGTCGCGCGCCGGGCCGCCGACCTGGTGTGCGCGGAGTTCGGGCCGGACGGGCGGGGCACCGTCGACGGGCACCCGGAGATCGAGTCCGCCCTGGTGGAGCTGTACCGGGTCACCGGCGAGCGGCGGTACCTGGAGCAGGCGCGGCTCTTCGTCGAGCGCCGTGGCCACCACGTGCTCGACGAGATCGAGTTCGGCCGAGAGTACTTCCAGGACGACGTCCCGGCGCGCGACGCGCACGTGTTCCGCGGCCACGCCGTGCGGGCGGTCTACCTCGCCGCGGGACAGGTGGACCTGGCCGACGAGACCGGCGACGACGCGCTGCTCGCCGCGGTCGCCCGGCAGTGGCGGCACACGGTGGCCGCGCGCACGTACCTCACCGGAGGCATGGGGGCGCGGCACCAGGACGAGGCGTTCGCCGAGGACTTCGCGCTGCCGCCGGACCGCGCCTACTCCGAGACGTGCGCGGGCATCGGCTCGGTGATGCTCGCGTGGCGGCTGCTGCTGGCCGAGGGCGACCCGGCCTACGCCGACCTCATCGAACGGACGCTGTTCAACGTGGTCTCGACCTCGCCGTCCGCCGACGGTCGCGCGTTCTTCTACACCAACACCCTGCACCGCCGGGAGCTCGGCGCGGTGCCGGCGGCGGACGAGCCCAGCCCGCGCGCCTCGTCGTCGCTGCGGGCGCCGTGGTTCGAGGTGTCCTGCTGCCCGACCAACCTCGCCCGCACCCTCGCCTCGCTGGCCGCCTACGTGGCCACGTCGGACGACGAGGGCGTCCAGCTGCACCAGTACGCCGAGGGCACCGTGGAGGGCCGGCTCCCCGGCGGCCGGGGCGTCCGCCTGGTCGTGACCACGCGGTACCCGGCGGACGGCGAGGTCCGGGTGCGCGTGGACAGCGACGACGAGCGGCCCTGGACCCTGTCCCTGCGGGTGCCGGCCTGGGCGCGCGACGGCGCGACGCTGACCGCGGGCGGGACGACCAGGCCGGTGGCGCCCGGCACGGTCGCCGAGCGGCGCACCTGGCGGCGTGGCGACGAGGTCGTGCTGAGCCTGCCGATGGCGCCGCGGTTCACCCACCCGGACCCGAGGATCGACGCGGTGCGCGGGTGCGTGGCGGTGGAACGAGGTCCGCTGGTGCTCGCCGTGGAGTCGGTGGACGTGCCCGGCCTCGACGCCGTCGACCGCCTGCGCGTCGACCCGGCGGTGCCGCCGGAGGTGGTCGACGGGCGGGTCGTCGTGCGTTGCGCCCGGGTGGCGCTGCCCGAGCCGGGGTGGCCCTACCGGCACGACCCGGCGCCGGTCGGGGCGCCGGAGTTCGAGGACGTGCCCCTGGTGCCGTACCACGAGTGGGCGAATCGGGGGCCGTCGACGATGCGCGTCTGGCTGCCCGCGATCTGACCGGTCGTCCCGCCGTCGGCCGCGCCGCGCCGCACGGGTGCGGCACCGGCGGGCGTGGGCGGTCTTCGCGTTCGGCGGGAGGGTGCGACGCCTTGTGCGTATCCTTCCGAAAGGGGTTTCAGGAAGGGGAGAGCGGTGGCTCGACAGCATGCTGGTGTCACACTCGCGGACGTGGCGCAGCTGGCGGGGGTGTCGCTCGCGACGGCCTCCAAGGCGCTCAACGCCCGCGCCGAGGTGGCCGCGTCGACCCGCGAGCGGGTGCTGAAAGCGGCGGAGGAGCTGTCGTTCCAGCCCAACGTCCTGGCACAGGGGTTGATCTCCGGGCAGACCCGCACGGTCGGCCTGCTGACCGACGAGCTGATGGTCGCCCGGTTCGCCATCCCGGTCCTGCTCGGCGCGGAGAACGCCCTGGGCAGCGAGCAGATGAGCGTGCTGCTCTGCGACGCGCGCGGTGACGCGATCCGCCGCAGGCACTACATCCGGACGCTGATCGCCCGGCGGGTGGACGGTTTCATCGTGCTGGGCGACGGCAACGAGGTCCGGCCCTCGCTGTCCAAGGAGATCCCGGTGCCGGTGGTCTACGTCTACTGCGAGTCCGACGACCCGGACGACGTGTCGATCCTCGCCGACGACGCCGGCGGCGCCCGCCTGGCCGCCGAGCACCTGATCTCGCTGGGCAGGCGCCGGATCGCGCACATCAGCGGCGACGCGTCCTACCGGGCGGCGCAGGACCGGGCGACCGCCTTCGGGCAGGCGCTGGAGGAGGCGGGGTTGCCGCTGGTGGGCGGCCCGCGCTTCGGGCAGTGGTCGCAGCGGTGGGGCCGGCAGGGCGTGGTGAGCCTGCTGGCCGCGCACCCCGACGTGGACGCCGTCTTCTGCGGCAGCGACCAGATCGCCTACGGCGTGACCGAGGCGCTGCGCGAGCTGGGCCGGGACATCCCCGACGACATCGCCGTGGTGGGCTACGACAACTGGGAGGCGTTCGCCGCCGAGAGCCGCCCGGCGCTGACCACGGTGGACGTCAACCTGGAGCGGCTCGGCGCGTCCGCCGTGCGCCACCTCTTCGCCGCGTTGGACGGCAACCCGTCGCGCGGTGTCGTGCGCCAGCCCACCCGCCTGGTCCTGCGCGAGTCGACCGGGGTCGCCCCGCCGCGCTGACCTCGCGCCGTCGACGCCACCCCGGGCGGTTGCGCCCGGGGTGTCCGGCGTGCCCGCGACCCGGCAGGCCGCCGCACCGCACCGAAAACGCCGTCCGCTCGTGTGCCCGTCGACATCGGCGCCCGCGTCGGTGAGCACGCGGATTCGGTTGGTGACAACGGAAATCAAGTGTTGACAGCGCGGAAACGAACAACGAGAATTTCCGAAAACGTTTTCGGTCCCTCGTGGGCGTGCCTGGTCCGATCATCGAAACCCTGCCCCGACCGGCGATGCGCGACCGGTCTCCGCAGGGCTCCTTCGCGGTTTCTCCGTTCCCCACCGACAGGAGAAAGAAGCGTCATGAGACACAGTCGTGTGCGGAGGGCGCCCCTCTGGGCGGCCCTGACCGCACTGGTCGCGGGAGGAGTCGTCGGCGTGCCGTCCACCGCGCACGCCGACGACCACGTCCTCCCGGGCAACGAGGGCGACGTCGGGGTCCACACCGACGGGCGCGACCACGCGATGGAGATCGGCGACCCGGTCTACACCAACCTCGACGAGGTCGAGCGGAAGCTGGCGCCCGGCGTGCCGTTCACGGCGGGCAACCTGCACCAGTCCATCTTCGACAAGGACCTCGCGGCGGGCGGCGCCGACTACTACCTCGACCGGGTCCTGGGCGTCAGCGGCACCCTCGGCACCCCGATCCTGATGACCCGCGGCCGCACCCTCCACATGCGCGGGATCGACAACGCCAACTTCACCACCATGGGCTTCGCGGGCAGCGCGTTCGTCGGCGGGCCCGCCAACCTCGGGAACCTCTACACCGTCACGGTGCCGGGCCAGGCCGTCGCCGAGGTGAACGCCAACCGGTTCAACGCGCCGAGCCACGCCAGGTCCCGCTACACCGTCGGCGCCACCGGCGTCACCGCAGACCTGACCAAGTTCATCACCTACGACAACGTCGCGGTCACCGCGATCTCCTTCACCAACCCCGGCGGCGCGCCCGCCACGTTCACCGTCCGCGCGGCCTCGCCCCTGGCCACCCTGCCGGGCACGGGCGCGAACGAGGTCACCGGCGCCCGCACGATCACCAGCGGCTCCAACAACGGCCTGGTGGACACCCCCTGGGACAGCGTCAGGATCGACCTGGGCGCCGCGGGCTTCACCCGCGCCGGGGCCAACCTCGACCGCGAGGTCACCGTCCCGGCGGGCGGCACGGTCTCGGTGTCGGTGGTCGGCGCGGTCTCCTCGGCCACGCTGCCGGAGACCGTCGAGAGGTACCGCGAGTACGCGGCGATGGCCCCGGCCACCGCGGTGCGCACCGGCATCACCGACTTCAACCGCCGCTGGGCGCAGGACGTCCCCTACATCGACGTCCCCGACCCCGCCGTGGAGAAGGCGATCGTCTACCGCTGGTGGGGCGAGCGGCACAACGTCCTGGACGCCGACGCGGCCGGGCACGTCTACCAGTACCCGACCACGGTCGAGGGGTCCCACCTCTACCAGAACTCGATCGCGCTGACGCAGCCCATGCACCTCCAGGACACCAAGTGGCTGCGCACGCCGTACCTGCCGTACGGGCAGATCCTCAACATCGGCGAGCTGTCCGGCTCGTCGGCGTTCCTGGACAGCCCGGGCCACACGTCGTGGAACAACCACTACTCGCAGTACCTCGGCACGGCGGGCCTCGAGGCCTACAACGTGCACGGCGGCGGCGCGGAGATCGCCGACCGGTTCGCCCGCTACTTCGAGGGTGACGGCACCGGGCAGCTGGAGCACTACGACGGCAACGACGACGGCCTCATCGCCTACGACTCGAACTACATGCCCGGCAACGACTCCGACGCCATCACCTTCGGCTTCCCCAAGGTCGGCGCGGGCGCGCCGGGCGCGCGGACGATCGAGCGGCCCGAGTCGGCGTACGTGTGGGGCGCGTTCGACGCGGCCCGCGAGCTGTACCGGATCGCGGGCGCCGAGCAGGCGAAGGTCGACCAGGTCGGCGCGTCGGCCGACCGGGTCCGCGACGCGATCCTGAACCGCCTGTGGAGCCCGGACACGCGGATGTTCCTCGCGGGCACCTCGCACGGCGCCACCTCGGCGGCGAGCTCCAACGGGCGGGCCAACCCGCTGCCGGAGGCGGAGCGGGACCTGATCCCGGCGAAGGAGTCGAACCTCTACGACGTCTACGCCCAGAACCTGATCCCCTTCGACCAGTGGGAGAAGTACGTCGACGGGTTCCGGTTCCTGACCTACGGCGACAACTTCCCGATCTTCCCGTTCTACACCGCCAACCAGTACGACCGCGCGGCCTACGGCATCGGCGGCTCGAACAACTTCTCCAACATCAACTTCACCGTGCAGTACCGCGGTGTGCGGTCGGCGCTGCGCCACTACGACCCCGAGCGGAAGTACGTCGAGCCGGCCTACGCCAAGCGACTGCTGGACTGGATGGCGTGGAGCATCTACCCGGGCGGTGACGCGCGGGTGGCGAACCAGGCCGAGTACTACTCGAACTGGAACGCGACCACGAAGACCTACAACCGCAACAACCCGTACCACGTGATGCTCGGCAACATGAACTACATCTTCATCGAGGACGTGGCGGGCCTGCAGCCGCGGTCCGACGACAAGGTGGAGCTGTCGCCGATCGACCTCGGCCACGACCACTTCATGGTCGACAACCTCCGCTACCACGGGCAGGACGTCACCGTGGTGTGGGACCCGGACGGCACCGAGTACGGGCTGGGCGCGGGCTACAGCCTGTTCCTCAACGGAGAGAAGAAGGTCAGCACCGACCGGATCGGCAAGCTCACCTACGACCCCGGCGCCAACGAGGTCGTCGCCGAGGACGGGCTGACCGTCACCTTCACCGCGTCCACCGGAGCCGAGTTCCCCAGCGCGGTGGACACCGGGATCCAGGACGGCCGGGTCGTCGACTACCTGAAGACGGCGGGCATCGACCTCACCGAGGACGCCCCGAACCTGGCCACCGGCGCCGCGCTGAGCAGCTCCCACACCCAGCAGGGCGCGCGACCCGCTCCCTGGCGGCAGTTCCACACGCCGGGCTGGAGCGCGTCCACGATCAACCACACCCCCGGCGCCACCAAGGAGCTGGAGCGACCGGTCTCACTGGCCGCGGTGACCGACGGCAACACCGCCAACGAGCCCTACTGGGGCAACCACGGCGCCACGGGGAAGAACGGCTACGTCGAACTCGACCTCGGGGCGGCGAAGTCGTTCGACAACGTCAAGGTGACCTTCGTCAGCGACCGCCAGGCCGGTGGGTACCGGGAGCCGGCCCGCTGGTGGGTGCAGCTGCCCGACGGCGACGGCGGCTGGCACGAGGTGCCCGACCAGTTCAAGAACCCGGCGCTGCCCTCGGCGAAGTTCAACGAGGCGCTGTTCGACACCGTCACGGCGGGCAAGGTGCGCGTCGCGTTCTCCGACTCGCCGGGGCACCACACCGCCATCTCCGAGATCCAGGTGTTCGACTCGGGCCGGGAGGTGCCGGACGTCGCCAACCAGGCGCCGGTGGTCACCGCGACCCGGGACGCCTCGGCGGACGGCAACCTGTCCACCCGGTTGGTCGGCACGGCTCTCGACGACGGCGTGCCGTACGACAGCGAGCTGACCTACGGCTGGGAGACCGTCGCCAAGCCGGACGGCGCGGGCGTCATCTTCGCCGACGCGGGCGCGCTCGCCACCAGGGTCACCGGCACGGTCGCCGGCGACTACGAGTTCCGGTTCTTCGCCGACGACGGCGTCGAACGGCGGGAGGCCACCGTCGCGGCGACCCTCGCGGAGAAGGACGTCACCGCCGAGTTCGGCGCCTCCGCGACCGTCACCACCAGCGGGACCGCGTCGTGGGAGAACCACGAGCGGGTCAAGGAGGGCACCACCCCGGCGAGCTCCAGCCCGGGTGCGGGCAACGGCTGGGGCAACTGGGGCCAGACCCGCAACGGCCCCAGCCCCGAGCGGGAGGCGTGGATCCAGTACCGGTGGACCTCGCCGGTGCGGCTGTCCTCGACGGACCTCTACTGGTACGACGACAACGGCGGCACCCGCAGGCCGACGGCCACCACCTACGCCGTCGAGTCCTCGAACGACGGCACCACGTGGACCCCGGTCACGTTGACCGACGGCTCCACCTACGCCGGGGGACTGGCCGTCGGCGCCTACAACCGGTTCACCTTCCAGCCGGTCGCGGCGAGCCACCTGCGCGTGCGCGTCTGGGGCGTCCAGGGCGAAGGCGCGGGCACGGGCGTGCTGCGGTGGCGCGCCAACGGCGAGACCGTCGAGTCGGTGGCGTCGCCGGTGCTCGTCCGCACCACGGTGGGGCAGGCGCCGGCGCTGCCCGCCGAGCTGGACGGGGTCTACGCGAGCGGCGCCCGCGGCGAGGTGGCGTTCACCTGGCAGCCGATCACCCCGGAGATGGTGGCCGGGCCCAACACCGACCCGTTCACCGTCTACGGCACCAATGACGCCTACGGGCTCATCGCCGAGGCGAAGGTGTACGTGCGGCCCGACATGGGGCCGGGCGGCATCACCGTCCAGAGCGCCCAGTCCTTCGAGCGGACCGTCGCGGTGGGGGAACTGCCCCACCTGCCGGAGGAGGTCGAGGTCTCGTTCAACGACGGCTCCAGGGACAACCAGGCCGTCGGCGTCCGCTGGGACTTCGACCCGGCCGTCGTGGGCACACCGGGCCGGTACGTGCTCGACGGCGACCTCGTCCTGCCCGACCACGTGGGCGGGGCCGGCACCTCGCGGACCACGCTGACGCTGGTCGTGGGCGACGGCGGCGCGACCTGGGACGTGCACGTCCAGGCGCGTGCGCAGTGCATCGGCGCCAACGCGTACGTGTCGGTCACCGCCCGCAACGACGACGACGTGCCGCTGACCATGGAGCTGGGCACGCGCACCGCGGCCGACGTGGCTCCCGGCAGGTCCGCCTACCAGGCGTTCAACACCCGCCTGACCGCCGTGCCCGCCGGGACGGCGACGGTCACCGCCACCGGTGTCGTCGACGGCCGACCGGTCACCGCGCGGATCACCGCGCAGCACCCCGCCCACACCTGCCGCTGAACCCCCGAGGAGCACCCACGATGAGAAGACCAACCCCGACCCGGCTGCTCGCGGCCTCGGCGCTGGGCGTCGCGCTGTGCGCGGCGGCCGTCCAGCCGGCGGCGGCCGACGACCCGGGCATCGACATCGACGTCGTGATCGAGGACCTGGGCACCCCGGGCTCGCTCACGCTGACGGTGGCGGCGAACGACGGCGTGACCCTGACCGAGAACGGCTCGAACGCCTCGGCCCGGCAGTTCACCGGCGTCACACCCACGATCACCGTCACCGACACCCGTGACCCGGCGGACCTCCCGGCGGGCTCGTTCTGGGCGGTGGTCGGCCAGGCCGGCGCGTTCACCCCCGCCGGCGGCGGCGCCGGGTTCGGCGCGGAGCACCTGGGTTGGCGCCCGCGCCTGCTCTCCGACACGACCACCGGCTCGGTGGCCGCTGGCGAACCGGTCTCCAGCGTCGTCGCCGACGGCTCCGGCGCGCCGGCGGTCGGCCTGCTCGGCCAGGAGCTGCTGGTGTCGACGGCGAACGCGGCGGACGAGACCGGCTCGTGGGACGTCAACGCGGACCTGGTGCTGCGCACGCCGGTCGACGTGGCCGCGGGCCAGTACACCTCGACGCTGACCCTGTCCCTGTTCGACCAGTCCTGAAGTCGACCCGGTCCGGGACGCGGCTGCCGCGTCCCGGACCCCGGCGCTCCTCCCGGAGGACCCGATGCCCACCCTCCGCCGCGTGCTGCTGTGCGTCGCCGCGGTCCTGCTGGCCGTCCCCGTCCTCCCTGCCGCGGCGCGACAACCCCCGACGCCGCCCGGCGCGGGGGAGGTGACCTGGTCGGCCGTCCCCGCCGCGGCGGACGGGCCGGACGGCCGCCGCGTGGTCGACCTCGAAGTGGGGTCCGGTCAGCGGGTCACCGAGCACATCGCGGTCACCAACCACTCGCCCCGGCCCGTGGTCTTCGCCCTCGACGCCAACGACGGCTACCTCACCGGCACGGGCGTCTTCGACATGCGCTCGGCCGAGGTCGTCCCGGTCGACGGCGGCTCCTGGATCACCCTGCCCGACGCCGTGACCGTCGAGGGCGGCGCCACCACCGTCGTCCCCGTCGTGGTCACCGCTCCGGCCACCGCCACGCCGGGTGACCACCCGGCGGGCGTCACCGCGTCGCTGGACACGCTCTCCGGCCAGGTGAAGGTGCGCAACCGGGTCGGGGTGCGCTTCACCATCAGGGTCACCGGCGACGTCACCACCGCCCTCGCCGTCTCCGACGTGCAGGCCACCTACGAGCAGACCTGGAACCCCTTCGCCCCCGGCACGGTGCACCTGCGGCACGACGTCACCAACCAGGGGAACGTCCGCGTCGCCGCCGACATCGGCGTGACCAGCTCCACCCTCTTCGCCGACACCACGTGGACCGATCGGGGCACCGCCCGCTCCCGCGAGGTCCTCCCCGGCGGGACCCGCCGGTTCGAGACCCGCGACACCAGGGCCTGGCCGTTCGGCCGCGTCACCACCACCGTCACCGTGACCCCCGGCCCCGCCGACGGCCGTCCCGACCTGCCCGACGCGACCCCGGTGACCGTCACCGTCACCACCTGGGCGCTTCCCGTGCCCCAAGCGGCCCTGCTGGCTCTCGCGGCGCTGGTGGTCGTCGCCGCCAAGTTCCGGACCCGCGCCCGGCGTCGTCGTCTCGAGCACCTCCTCGCCCGCGCCCGCGAGGAGGTGCGCGCCGAAGCGGCCAACGCCTGAGGGTGTCCGGCACACGGGCGGAAGATCGGGAAGCTTCCCAAGGTGAGCGCCATGTGACATGGTACTGGCGTGTCCGCTACTCTTCGGGTGGTCGTGGTGGGGGCGGGGATCGTCGGCGCGGCGATCGCCCGGGCGCTGGCCCGCGAGGGCTGCGCGGTCACCGTCGTGGACCGCGGACCCGCCGCCGGCGGCACCTCCGCCGGCGGTGAGGGGAACCTGCTCGTCTCCGACAAGGAGCCCGGCGCGGAACTCCGACTCGCGCAGCGCTCGCTCGCCTCCTGGCTGCGCATCGAGGACGAGCTGCGCGACGAGCTGCCCGAGGGCTTCCCCGGTCTGGAGCTGGAACGCAAGGGCGGTCTCGTGGTCGCCACCACCGAGGCGGGCGCCGCGGCCCTCGAGGGGTTCGCCGACGCCCAGCGGGCCGCCGGGGTCCGAGCCGAGCCGGTCGACGACGCCCGCGTCCGCGAGCTCGAACCGGACCTCACCCCGCACCGCACCGCCGCCGTGCTCTACCTCGAGGACATGCAGGTGCAGCCCGTCATCGCCACCGAGGCGTTGCTCGCCGCCGCCCGTCGTCACGGTGCCCTGGTGCGCCCGGGCGTCGAGGTCACCGGGCCGGTGCTCGGCCGGGGCGGTCTCGTCGGGGTCGACACCACCGACGGCGTGCTGCTCGCCGACGCGGTCGTGCTCGCGGCCGGCCCCTGGTCCGGCGCGGTCGCCGAGCGCCTCGGGGTCGTGCTGCCGGTCGCGCCCCGGCGGGGCACCGTGCTGGTGACCTCCCGGATGCCCCGGCGGGTCGGGCACAAGGTCTACGACGCCGACTACGTGGGCGCGGTCGGCTCCGGCGCGGCCGACCTGCAGGTGTCCAGCGTGGTCGAGTCGACGGCCGCGGGCACCGTCCTCATCGGCTCCTCCCGCGAGCGGCGCGGGTTCGACGAGCGGATCGAGGCCCGGGTGCTCGCCGCGCTCGCCGCCAAGGCGCTGCTGCTGTTCCCGTTCCTCGCCGACGTCCAGGTCATGCGCGCCTACGGCGGCTTCCGCCCGTTCGTCCCCGACCACCTGCCCGTCATCGGCCCCGACCACCGGCTGCCCGGCCTGTGGCACGCCACCGGTCACGAGGGCGCGGGCATCGGCCTGAGCCTGGCCACCGCGGAGATCCTGCGCGACCAGGTCCTGCACGGCGAGGACCCGTCGGCCGCCGAGTTCCGCCTCGACCGCCCGACCCTGCTCCCGCACCTCGGAAGGGCCGCCTGATGACGCGGGTCCGCATCGAGGTCGACGGGAGCCCGGTCGAGGGCCTGGCGGGGCAGAGCATCGCCGCGCTCCTGCTCGCCACCGGCCGCACCTCCTGGCGGCGCACCCGCACGGGCCGCCCGCGCGGGGTGTTCTGCGGCATCGGCACCTGCTTCGACTGCGTCGTCACCGTCAACGGCCTGCGCGACGTGCGGGCCTGCCAACGTCGTGCCGCCGACGGCGACCTCGTCGAGCTCCAGGAAGACGACCGTGCCTGACGTCCTGGTGGTCGGCGGCGGACCCGCCGGGATGGCCGCCGCGCTCGCCGCCCGCCGGCACGGCGCGGAGCACGTCGTCCTGCTCGAAGCGGGCGACGACGTCGGCGGCCAGTACTGGCGGCACCCGCCCGCCCGGCACGTCGACCCCGACGAGGGGAGGTGGCACCACGGCTGGCAGCGCTTCCTCGACCTGCGGAGCGCCCTGCGGCGCGACCCCCGGTGCGAGGTCGTCACGAACGCCCACGTCTGGTCCGTCGACCGCCGCGACGGCGCGCCCCCGCTCGTGCACGCCGTCATCGGCGAGGTCGACGGCCAGGCCCGCGTGCCGCGCACCTTCGACCCCGCCGCGCTGGTCCTCGCCACCGGCGCGCAGGAGCGGACCCTGCCGTTCCCCGGCTGGGACCTGCCCGGCGTCTTCACCGCGGGGGCCGCGCAGGCGCTGGCCAAGGGCGACCGGGTGGCCGTGGGCCGACGCGTGCTCGTCACGGGCTCCGGCCCGTTCCTGCTGCCCGTCGTGTCGAGCCTGGTCCGCGTCGGCGCGCGCGTCGTCGGCGTGGTCGAGGCAGCCGGCGCCGCGCGGCTCGCCAGGGGCTGGGGCGCCAAGCCGTGGCGACTGGCCGCCACCGGCGGCAAGGCCGCCGAGCTGGCCGGCTACCTGCGGGTCCTCGCCGCCCACCGCATCCCCTACCGGGTGGGCGCGGCCGTCGTCGCCGCGCACGGCGACGACCGCGTCGAGGCCGTCACCGTCGCCCGGCTGACCCCCGACTGGTCCCCGGTCCCCGGCACGCAGCGGCGCGTCGAGGTCGACGCGGTCTGCGTCGGCCACGGCTTCGTCCCGCGCGCCGAGCTGGCCATCTCGGCCGGCTGCGCGCTCGGCGAGGACGGCGCCGTCGAGGTCGACGACCGGCAGCGCACCTCCGTGCCCGGCGTCTTCACGGCGGGTGAGCTGACCGGCATCGGCGGCGTCGACCTGGCGCTCGCCGAGGGCCTGGTCGCCGGGGCCGCGGCCGCCGGGGGAGAACCCGCGCCCGCCGCCCTGCGCCGTCGCGCGGTCTTCCGCGAGTTCGCCACCCGGCTCGCCGCCGCCCACGCCGTCGGGCCGGGCGGGCGGTCCTGGGCGGACGACACCACCGTGGTCTGCCGCTGCGAGGACGTCACCGCCGGAGCCCTGCGCCGAGCCGCCGAGCTGACCGGTTCGAAGGGCCTGCGCCCGCTCAAGCTGACCACCCGCGCGGGGCTCGGCCTCTGCCAGGGCCGCACCTGCGGCCCGGCCGTCGAGGACCTGCTCACCGGCGTGCTCGACCCCGGCCGCACCGCCCACCGCCCCATCGCCGTACCGGTGCGCCTCGGTGAGCTCGCCGACCACAACCGCACCGGCAACCGAGAGGACGTCCCGTGAGTTCCGCACCGGCTCCCCTGCGCGGGGTCATCGTCGCCACCGCGCTGCCGTTCAAGGAGAACCCGTCGGCGCCCGCCGGTCTGGAGGTCGACTTCGACCGCTTCGCCGAGCACTGCGACTGGCTGATGGCCAACGGCTGCCACGGCGTCGGCCCCAACGGCTCGCTCGGCGAGTACTCCTCGCTGACCGACGCCGAGCGCCGCCAGGTGGTGCGGGTCGCCGTCGACGCGGTGGGCGACCGCGGCGTCGTCGTGGCGGGCGTGCACGGCCCCGGCTGGCACCAGGCCAGGCACTGGGCGGAGCTGGCCGCCGAGGACGGCGCCCACGGCGTGCTCGCCCTGCCTCCCACCCTGTACCGGGCGAGCCGCGCGCAGGTGGTCGAGCACTACACCAAGATCGACGAGGTCGGCCTGCCGATCATGGTCTACAACAACCCGGTCGACACCAAGGTCGACCTGGTGCCCGACCTGGTCGCCGAGATCGCCGCGCTGCCGAACGTGGCCGCCGTCAAGGAGTTCAGCGGCGACGTGCGCCGGCTCTTCGCGATCGCCGAGCTGTGCGACATCGACGTGGTCGTGGGCGCCGACGACGTGCTCTTCGAGTTGATGGCCGACGGCGCCGTCGGCTGGTTCGCGGGCTTCCCCAACGCCCTGCCCGCCGACTGCGTGGCCCTCTACGAGCACCTGCGCGCGGGCCGCCTCACCGAGGCCAGGGAGTTGTACAAGCACCTCGTCGCGCTGTTCCGCTGGGACTCGCGCACCGAGTTCGTGCAGGCCGTCAAGCTCGGCATGGACGAGGTCGGCCGCTACGGCGGACCGTGCCGCCCGCCACGCGGCCCGCTCACCGCGGAGCAGGTGGGACTGGTGCGCGCGGACGTGCGCCGGGCCGTCGCCGGGGTCGAGGCGCTGCGCGCGGTCGAGGTGGGCTGAGGTGCGCGCGTCGAGGATGTTCTCCGCGGTCGACTCGCACACCGAGGGGATGCCGACCCGGGTGGTGACCGGCGGCTTCGGGGTGATCCCCGGCGCCACCATGAACGAGCGGCGGCTGCACTTCGTCGAGCACCTCGACCACCTGAGGCGCCTGCTGGTCAACGAACCGCGCGGCCACTCGGCGATGAGCGGCGCGGTCCTGCAGCCGCCCACGCGCCCCGACGCGGACTTCGGCGTGCTCTACATCGAGGTCTCCGGCTGCCTGCCCATGTGCGGGCACGGCACCATCGGCGTCGCCACGGTCCTGGTCGAGACCGGCATGGTCGAGGTGACCGAGCCGGTGACCACGATCCGGCTGGACACCCCGGCCGGGCTGGTGGTGGCCGAGGTGGCGGTCCGCGACGGGCACGCCGACAGCGTGACCCTGCGCAACGTCCCGTCGTACTGCGACCGGCTGGACGAGGTCGTCGACGTGCCGGGGCTGGGCGCGGTCCGCTACAGCCTGGCGTTCGGCGGCAACTTCTACGCGATGGTCGACCTCCCCGAGGTGGGGCTGCCGTTCGACCGGGCCCGCAAGGGCGAGATCCTCGCCGCCGGACTGGCGATCATGGACGCCGTCAACGCCTCCGCGCCGCCGAGCCACCCGGAGATCGAGGGCGTCGACCACTGCCACCACGTCGAGTTCATCGCGCCCGGCTCGGACGCGCGGCACTCGCGGCACGCGATGGCCATCCACCCCGGCTGGTTCGACCGCTCGCCGTGCGGGACGGGCACGTCCGCGCGGATGGCCGAGCTGCACGCGCGCGGCGAGCTGCCGCTGGAGCAGGACTTCGTCAACGAGTCCTTCATCGGCAGCCGGTTCACCGGCCGCCTGGTGGGGGAGACGACCGTCGGCGGGCGGCCCGCCGTGGTGCCGACCATCACCGGGCGCGCCTGGGTCACCGGGGTCGGGCAGTACCTGCTCGACCCGACCGACCCGTACCCGGCGGGTTTCGAGTTCTGATCCGGGCGCGGGCACGGGGTGCGCTGCTCGTCAGCCTCCTACCGGTAAAGTCGGCATCGTGTGACATTGCAGTGCAAGGCTCACACGCCCGACGACTGCGGGAGGCCGTACCGGTGAGTCCGTCAACCATCAGCCCGGTGGTCGCGGGCGCGAGCCTGCGCGGCACGGTGGAGGACGCGGTCGCCGCGGCCATCGTCTCCGGCGAGCTGGCGCCGGGGACCCTGGTCACCGCGCCGACCCTGGCCGCCCGCTTCGGGGTGTCCGCCACCCCGGTCCGCGAGGCCATGCTCACCCTGCAGAAGCGCGGGTTCGTCGACGTCGTGCGCAACAAGGGCTTCCGCATCACCGACGTCAGCGAGCAGGACCTCTGGGAGATCGTGCGGCTGCGCCAGCAGCTGGAGGCGCCGCCGATGCGCGAGATCGCCAGGACCACGCAGCCCTCGACGGTGGCCGAGCTGCGGCTCAAGGCCCAGGCCATCGTGGACGCCGCCGCCGCGGCCGACCTGGCCACCTACCTCGCCGCCGACCTGGACTTCCACCTGCGGCTGCTGGAGCTGCACGGCAACCGCAGGCTCGTCGCCATCGTGAAGGACCTGCGCCAGCAGACCCGCATGGTCGGGCTGGCCGGCATGGTCGGCACGACCGAGTTGGCCAGGTCCGCGGCCGAGCACCACAGCCTGGTCGACCTGCTGGAGGCGAGGGACGGGCGGGGAGCGGAAGCGCTGCTGACCGACCACATCGGCCACGTGCTGGGCTGGTGGAGCGGGAACTCCGAGGACTGAGACCAGGCCCGCCGGCGTCACGGCGGGCCCGTCGTGCTGTCCGGAGCTCCGTCGCCACCACAGACGGAAATCTGCTTCGAGACCTCCAACAATGAGGTGTGACATACTACTGTCCCCCTCAGGTGATCGCCGTCACTGCTCGATCGTCCTGCTTGACCGGCCGCTCGCCTGGCGACGACAGCCCCGGGCTTCCTGGCCCGCATCGGGCAGGGCTGGTCGACCGCGAGGTCCCGGCCCGGTCGACGCCGCCGCCGAGCACCGCGCCCGGCTCAGCGCCGAGCTGCCGCAGTGCACCATCGTCCCGGCCGCAGGCCACGCCCCGCGCCGCGCCGCGCCGGTGACGTGAACTACGCGTTCCGCGCCGACAGCGACTTCGTCCACCTGACCCCGCCGGCCCGTCCCGGCGAGCGCGACTTCCACGCCAGTGCCGCCACGGCGAGCTGTGGGTCGGCCCGTCAGCCGGGATCGCCGCCTGGTCGACCGCGCTGGACCTGCCCGTGCGGCCCGCGGCCGACTACGACGACCGGGCCGCGACGACCCGGAACGGCTGCCCGCCGTGCTCTCCGATCCTGCACCGGGTCCACTGCGACGGGCCGGTGCGGCCCGGCGACGCGCTGCTGCTGGACATGGGCGTGGAGACCCGCTCCCTCCACCCGGCCGACGTCACCCGCCCCACCCCGGTCGGCGCTCGCCCCGGAGGGCCAGGAGCACCGCCGCTACCTGGTGTGCGGTATCGGCGTGCGCCTGGAGGACGACCTGCTGGTCACCGCCTCGGGCAACGAGGTCCTGCCGGGCGCGCTGCCGAACGACGCCGCGGGCGTCGAGGCGCGGGCCGCCCGGTGACGCGCGCCGTCACGGCAGGGCGCCGGTGGTGGCCAGGAGCAGGGCGACGGCGGGCAGGAAGTTGTTGACCTGGTGGGCGACGACGCTCGCCAGCAGGTTGCCGGTGAACAGCCGGGCCAGGCCGATCGGGATGGAGAGCACCAGCAGCAGCGGGGTGCGCAGCAGTTCCAGGTGGGCGATCGAGAACACGAGGCTGGTCGCCGCGAACACGACCCAGCGGTTCCAGCCCAGGTGTTCGAACGCGCGCCACAGCACACCCCGGAACAGCACCTCCTCGGCGAGCGGCGCGATCAGCCACACCGCCAGGAACACGACCACGGCCGCCGCCGGCGCCAGTTGACGTCCGGCGAACGCGTCACCGACCGCCGAGCTGGCCTGGTCCTCACCGACCCACGCGGCCCACACGGCGGCCGCAGGGAGCGTGAGCGCCAAGCCGCCCAGACCGAGCGCCAAGCCGATGGCGATCCCCTTGACGTTCCACCGGACCGCCAACTCGCGCGCCGCCCGCCCGAGCCTGGGCCCACCGCCGAACCAGGCCGTGCCGACCACCGCCACGACCGCGGCCAACGAGGTGGGCACGACGAGCAGCGCCAGCAGCCGCCCGTCTTCGAGCAGCCCCACGTCCCCCGAGCCGTAGGCCAGCAGCACGAGCACGGACACGAGCAGCATCGTCATCTGCCCGGCGAGGAACACGCCGACCAACGACAGCCCCGCTCGGACTTCCCGGGCGGGAACGGGGGAGTGGGGTGGCGCGGCAGGCGGGTGCGCGACCGGCTGGAACCCGCCTGGCTGGACCCCGGGCGGCGGGGGTGCGGCCGGTGGTGGGGTGGTCGGACCGGATTCGGGCCGCTGGGGTGAGGAGGAGGGTGACCCGGCCGGGTGGGGCGCGGTCACGGGGTGGTGGGGGTCCGGCCCGGTCTGGTCATCGCTCACAACCGTGGATAACCCGCGACGCGGGCCCGGTCAACTCGACCGCCGCGGTCGTGCGGTGATCGAGACCAACGGCCGGGGTCAGGTGGCGTTCCGGTGGCCCTGGGCGGGTCGCCACCGCCAGCGCTGCTCGCCGTCGTCGCGGAACTCGCCGGTGGCGCGCATCCCGATGCGTCGCGCGACCGCCTCGCTCGCCGGGTGGTCGGGCGTGATGTGGGCGTGCACGTCCCGCGCACCGCCGTCGACCAGCCACCCCACCACGGCCGCGGCGGCCTCCGTGGCGTAGCCGTGACCCTGGAACGGCACCCCGATCACCCACGCCACCTCGGCGGCCAGCCCGTTCACGCCGGTCGTGGTGGTCGCCTGCACGGTGCCGACCGCGACGCCGTCCTCGTCCCGCAGCACGACCCAGTTCAGCCAGCCCTCACCGCCGTCGTCGGACGTGGGCCGCTCCCAGCGCGAGTACCGCGACACCAGCTCGTCGGCACTGGGCGGCGCGCCCCCGATGATCGCGTAGAGCGCGGGATCGCCCAGCACCGCCGCCATCTCCTCGGCGTGCGCGACCCGCACGGGCTCCACCCGCAGCCGCGCCGTCCGCACCACGGCTTCCTGCGGCCACGGCACCGGCACCACCGGTGAGCGGCCCACGCCTACCACGGGCGCCGCCGGGCAGCCCGGTGCGCGGTGACGGATACGCCCATCTGTCGCCCCCTCGAACGTCACGTGCACAGTAACCAGTCGCGGCCGGTACTTACCGGGATTTCGCCGGCCGGCCCGTCGGCGGCCACGTGGCCGGCCGGTTGCGGGACGATCGGGACGTGACCACCACCCGCCACGAGCGACTGTCGACCCGCCTTTCCTCACTCGGCGACCGTGACCTCGCGGCCCTCGTCGGCACGCACGGGACCGTCGGCCTCGGCGGCGGCGCCGCGGTGGTCGACGTCGACGGCACGCCGGTGTTCGTCAAGCGCGTCCCGCTGACCGATCGGGAACTCGCCCGGCCGCACTCCACCGCGAACCTGTTCGACCTGCCGGTGAGCTGCCAGTACGGCATCGGCGGCCCGTCGTTCAACGCGTGGCGCGAGCTGGCCGCGAACCGGGTCGTGACCGAAGCGGTGCGGGCCGGCGGCACGGCGGCGTTCCCGCTGCTGCACCACTGGCGGGTGCTGCCCGGCCGCGCGCCCGTCCCCGCCGAGCACGCCGACGTGGACGAGGTCGTGGCGAAGGTGGGCGGCCACCCGGCCGTGCGCGCCCGCCTCGACGCGCTGGCCGCCGCGTCGCACAGCCTCGTGCTGTTCTCCGAGTACGTCCCGCACCCGGTGGAAGGCTGGTTGAGCGAGGACCCCGCGAGCAAGGCGGAGGAGGTCGAGCGGCAGTTCGCGCGGATCGTGGCGTTCCTGCGCGACCGGGAGCTGCTGCACATGGACGCGCACCTGGGCAACATGCGCACCGACGGCGAGCGGATCCACCTGACCGACTTCGGGCTCGTCACGTCGCCGCGGTTCGAGCTGTCGGCCGCCGAACGGGAGTTCGTCCGGCGCAACGCCCGCCACGACGCCGACTACGCCGCCATGCGGCTGGTGAACTGGCTGGTGACCGACGTGTGCGGGGTGGGGGTGCCGCCCGGTGGCGTCCCCACCGCCCGCAACGACTACGTCCGGCGCTGCGCCGCCGGCGACATCCCGGACGACGTGCCGCCCGCCGTGGCCGGGGTCCTGGCCCGGCACGCGCCCGCCGCCGCGCGGCTCAACGGCTTCTACTGGCGCTTGTTCGACGGCGAGGTCCACGCCGAGTACCCCGAGGCTCACGGCGAGCGCATCCCGCGCAGGTAGCCGACGGCGGCCCAGGGGCGACGGCCGAAGGCGAACACCTTCCCGGTCACCACGGCACGCGCCAGGCGGGTGCGGCGGAAGATCGTGAGCATCATCGTGGCCGGGTCGAACGTGACCCGGGCGTCGATCCTCCGGCCGTCCGCCGGCTCGACCCGCAGTCGGCCGTTCTCGCTGGTCAGCACGACCGGCGTGGTGTGCTTCGAGCGGAACTCGAGGGTGACGCGGCCCGGGTCGCCGCCGCCCTGGAGCAGCCGGCCCGACTGGCCGCCGAGCATGGGCATGAGGAACAGGTCGAACGTCAGCGCGGCCTCGTGGGCGGAGATGGGCCACGGCACGTCCAGGGCGCGGGCGATGTCCAGGCCGTGGATCAGGATCTCGTTGAGCTGGTGCGCCACGTGCGCGGCGGCGGGGAGCCGGGCGCTGCCGAGCCAGGGCCGCAGCTCGCGCGGGTCCACGCTCTTCGCCCTGGTCAGCAGCAGGTCGACTTCTTCGAGCAGGGTGTTCGACACCACGTCCAGCGCCCGCTCGGGGAAGTGGTCCAGGGTCAGGGCGTTGAGCCGGGCGAACCCGCCGAGTCCCGCTTCCTGCCAACCCCGGTCCAGGTCGGGCGCGTCGAGCGGCGACAGGTCGCCGCCGATCAGGCCCGCGTTGAGCCGGGCGACGGTGGCGACGTGCGCGGCGGTCTGGGCCACCGACCAGTCGCCGATCGCGGGCCGGTCGGGCGCCCGGCAGGCCAGGAGCATCCGGCTGAACCGCTCGGCGGCGGCGTCGAGGGCGTCACGCGCGTCCTGCCAACGCCGGTCGGTGATGTCCAGCTCCACGAGTCGCCTCCCGTGCCGTCGACGTCACTGCACCGAACGTAGTGAGCCTGCCCGGCGTCGAACTACCGCCGTCGTGCTCTACTCCGGCGACCCGAACCGGTCCAGCACCCGGCGCACCCCGACCTCGGGCGGCTCGGCCGCGAAATCCACCACCAGGTGCGGTTCGTCCACTCCCGACGGCCGCGCGCCACGGTCCTCGACCGCGCGCACCCAGCCGGGCACCACGTGCTCCGGCCGCACGACCACGTCACCGAGCCGTTCGGCCTCCCGCGACGACGCGGCCGCCCCACCCCGCGTGGTCCCGTCGAGGTCCGTGAGCAGGCCCTCGGCCGAGGGGTGCGCCGGCGGGTCGGCCACAGGGCTCACCGGGACGGCAGTTCACCTGTCCGGGTGAGGTGCTCGGCGAGGGCGCGCAACTTCACGTTGTTCCGCTGGCTGGTGCGCACGAGCACCGAGAACGCCTGGTCGGCGGTGAGCCGGTGGCGTTCCATGAGGATGCCCTTGGCCTGCCCGATCAGGTCGCGCGTCTGCACCGCGTCGGCCATGTGCTCGCGCTCCTGGGCGGTGGCCAGCGCCACGGCGGCGTGGCCCGCGAACAGCAGGCCCACGTGCTCGGAGTCCTCGTCGAACGCCCGCGTGTCCGGTGAGTACAGGTTGAGCGCCCCGAGGTCGTCACCCTCCACGTACAGCCGGAACGACAGCATGCTGGCCACGTCCAGTGCCAGCGCCCGCTTGGCGAACAGCGGCCACCGCGCCTCCTCGGACAGGTCGGGCGCGCTGACGATCTTCTGCTGGTAGAGCGCGGTCAGGCACGGTCCCTGGCCGGTGTCGTACTGCACCTGGTCCACCTCGCGCGGCACGTCGTCGGTCGTCGCGACGGTCCGGATCTCGCGCCTGCCCGTGATGGTCATGATCCCGGCGTGCCAGGCGCCGGGGATGGTGCCCACGGCCGCGCGCACGATCTCGTCCAACGTCGCCTGGGCGCTGTCCAGCCGGTGCAACGTGCGCGCGACCTCGTTCAGCCTGGCGGCCAGGTCGTCGCTGGTCGAGTGCTCGGCCACACCAGCCACCTCCGTCGGATGATCGTGGACGCACTATGGCACTCCGGGTGTGCCCAGTCACGTCCACGCCCACACCGCCCCCTCGCCTGGAATACGAGCCAGAACCGTTCCGTTGAAGCAGGTGTCGGCCCTGCCCGAGGTGCGCGGGGCGAAGTCGTCCGAAGCCCGTCATCTCGGCGGACGATCCACGAAATCCCCAGTTGAGCCCGTACGTCACCCCCGCGCGGGTGCGATCCGGCAAGGAGACGACCATGTCGTTGACGGTGGAGATGCCCCGACCGACCCGCTCGACCCGCGAGCCCCGCCGGGACCGCTCGACCGCGACCGTGCGCGAGGCCGACCTGGTCGGCCGCTACCTGCGCGAACTCACCTCCACGCCGCTGCTCACGGCCGACGAGGAGGTCGTGCTGGCCAAGCGCATCGAGGCCGGCGTGTACGCGGCCGAGCTGCTGCGCGGGTCCGACGAGGGCGACGGCCCGCCCCTGGACGCGGAGCGCCACCGGGCGCTGCGCACCGTGGCCGAGCAGGGCAGGCGCGCCAAGGACCACATGATCCGGGCGAACCTGCGGCTGGTGGTGTCGGTGGCCAAGAAGCACTCGTTCCGCGGCCTGCCGATGCTCGACGTGGTGCAGGAGGGCAACCTGGGCCTGATCCGCGCGGTGGAGAAGTGGGACTACGCCAAGGGCTTCAAGTTCTCCACGTACGCGGTCTGGTGGGTCCGCCAGGCCATCGAACGCGGCCTGGCCGAGCAGACCCGCACGATCCGGCTGCCGATGCACGTGCACGAGGAGGTGGGCAAGCTGCGCAAGACCGAGCAGCGGCTGCGGTCGGAGACCGACCGCGAGCCCACCGCCGACGAGGTCGCGGAAGCGGCCGGGATGCCGGTGGCCAGGGTCGTCGAGCTGATGGCCGCCAGCCGCGCCGCGCTGAGCCTGGAGACGCCGGTCGGTGACGACGGCGGCGTGTCCGTGGCCGACCTGATCGAGGACGTCGAGGCCGTGGACGCCCACCAGGCGGTCGAGCAGCAGGAGCTGTCCGACGGGCTGCGCGCCCTGGTGGGCACGCTGCCCGAGCGGCAGGCACGCATCCTCACCCAGCGCTACGGCCTGTCCGACGGGCGGGCCCGCAGCCTCCAGGAGCTGTCCGAGGAGCTGGGCCTCACCCGCGAGCGCGTCCGGCAGCTGGAGAAGGAGTCCATCCGGATGCTGCGCGACCCCGAGCGCAACCGGAGCCTGCTCACCCTGGCGGGGTGAGCCGCCCCCGGCCAGCTTTTGCGGCCCGCGCCCGGTGGTAGCAGTGTCGGGGTCCCGACCCCGAGGAGCCAGCCATGACCGAGCCCGCCCACCACCTGACCACCACCGAACTGGACCGCGGCATCCTGCTGGTGAGCGTGTCCGGCGCGCTCGACGCCGCCACGCACCAGCCGGTCGTCGGCCAGCTGGACGCCGTGTTCGAGGCACGCCCGCCCGGCGTGGTGCTCGACCTGGCCGCGGTCGAGTTCATGGGCTCGGTCGGCATCGCGATGCTGGTCAACAGCCAGCACCGGGCGAACCGGCTGCGCATCCCGTTCGCCGTGGTGGCGAACACCCGGGCGGTGCTGCGGCCGTTGCAGATCAGCCAGGTGGACGGGGCGCTGCCGCTGCACGCGTCCGTGGACGAGGCGGTGGCGGCGCTGCGGCTGGTGTCGACCTGACCGATCGGCGCCCGCGCGCCGCCCGGATCAGGCCCAGCGCCACGAGGACACCCGGGAAGGCCAGCCCGAACGGCCGCAGCGTCCTGGTCCAGGGCCAGGCCGACCCGCTGAGCGCGAGGTGGTCGGTCGGGTACTCCAGCACCCTCGCCGTCCACGTCGCCGTGGCCACGTCGGTGGTGCGCGCGAGGTCGCGCAGCACGCCGTCGAACGGGAAACCGCCCTCCCGGTGCAGGTAGACCGGGTCCGCCTCGGCGTAGCGGTCGGCCGCCCGGCGTCGCGCGGCCCCCGCGCCCGGCACCACCAGCCGATCCAGCCCGCCGGCGGCGACCGGGTCCGCCCTCGGCGCGAACGTCAGCCCGTGCCGCGACCGCACCGGCTCGGCCCCGGGCGCTACGGCCACCGTGCGGACCGCCAACGACTGGCCGTACGCGTCGAAGGCCGACGCCAGCTCGATCTCGCCGACGCCGTCGGTGAGCAGCACGCCGATCCGGTCGCGGTCCCAGCCGAACGCGCTGTTGAACGCCACGACCGCGTCCGCCGGCCGCACCCCCGCCCGCGGCATCGAGGCCGCCTCGCCCCGGCGGTAGTGCCGCCAGCCGGTCGCCTCCGCCGCCCCGGCCGCCGCCTCCGGCCCGACCAGCCGTTCGACCACGCGCAGCGTGCCGTCGACACCGGACAGGATGCCCGCCGTGGTGATCACGTCGCCGTCGTCCACGTACCGCGTGCCGCGGACCCAGCCGACGGCCGGGTAGTCGTCCTCGAACGAGTCCAGGCGCAGCCGGTGCGCGGTGGCGTCACGGCCGTCGAGCAGGCCCGCCGAGGCGAGCACCCCCGACCCGTTGCACACGCCGAGCAGCAGCGCGCCGCCGGCCGCCTGCCCGACGAGCCAGTCCGTGACCGGCTTCGACGTGCTCTCACCGACGTCGGGCATGGCGGGCACGAGCACCACGTCCGGGGCCGCGCCCCCGAGCAGGTCGGCCAACCCGGCGAAGGTCAGGTCGGGCACCAGGTCGAGACCGCCGGTGAGCGGCGCCGGGCGGGCGGACGGCGCGACCGCGTAGACGTTGAACGCGCCGGTCGTGGCCAGGACCTCGTAAGGGGCGAGCGTGTCGGACACGACGGCGCCGCGGTCACCCACCACGACGACGGCGGTCGGCTTGGTGGGGTCGTGCGCCACCCGGGCGGGTGGCGGCGCGGCGCCGTCCGCCCGCGGGGCGTTCAGGTCGCCGAACGCGGCGCGGAGGGTCGGCGCGCCGAGAGCGGCGGGCAGGGCGAGGGCGGCGAGCAGGACCACCAGAGCGGCGCCCGCGATCCGGGAGACGGCGCGCACGGCCGTTCAGCACCCGTACTCGTGGCGGCGGCGCAGCATCGCGACCAGCATCGCCGGGACCATCAGCACGTGCCCGGCCGTCATCAGCGCCGACCCGGACAGGGCGTCGGCCCAGTGGAACGGCAGCAGTACGACGAACGGCACGTACATCGCGGCGGACATCTCGGCGATGCCCGCCCAGCCGTGCCGGCGGACCCGCATCCAGAGCGCCATGCCCAGCGCCATGTTCGTCGCCATGACCAGCACGTGCGCGGTCACGTCGTCGGCCAGGCCCGGCCAGGCGAACGACCAGACGGGCTCCAGCGCCACCATGCCCACCACCATGGCGACGGCCATCTCCAGCGCGTGCCGGGCGAAGCGCAGGACGGCGCCCGTCCGCCCGGACCTGCGGCTCGTGGTGGTGATCGGCTCTTCCGGGCTCATGACGGCTCCTCCGTTGCGATCGGCTTTGCGCAACGGAGATCCTGGGCGGTGAGGGGAGCTGGGTCAGGTGCCGAAGGTCATGCGCGAGGTCACATGACCTCAGCAGAGCCCGAGCTCGCGGGCCCGCAGCGCGGCCTGCGTGCGGTCGCGCACCTGGAGCTTGGCCAGCACGCCGGTGACGAGGTTCTTCACCGTGCCCTCGGCGAGGAACAGGGCGCGGGCGATCTCGCGGTTGCTGCGTCCCTCGGCGAGCAGCCGCACGACGTCCAGCTCGCGGTCCGACAGCGGCACGGGCGGCCGACCGGGCGGCGCGGCCTCCTGCGGCAGCCGGGCCACCCTCGCCACGAGCTTCGCCGCCACGGACGGTTGCAGCACCGACTCGCCGCGCCGCGCCGCGACCAGCGCCTCGACCAGCCGGGCCGACGAGACGTCCTTGAGCAGGTAGCCCAGCGCTCCGGCGCGCAACGCCGCGAACACGTCCGCGTCGTCGTCGAACGTGGTCAGCGCCAGCACCCGCACCCCGGGCTGCTCGACCCGCAGCCGGTCCGTGGCCGCGATGCCGTCCAGCACCGGCATCCGCAGGTCCATCAGCACCACGTCGGGCCGCAGCTCGGCGCACAGCCGCACGGCCCGCTCGCCGTCACCGGCCTCGCCGACCACCTCGATCTCCGGCTGCACCTCCAGCAACGTCGCCAGCGCCTCCCGGAACAGGGCCTGGTCGTCCACGATCAGGACGCGGACCGGCGGCTCCGGCGCGGTCATGCCGGCACCTCGACGGTCAGCGCCACGCCACGCCCGCCGGCCGAGCCGACCGACACCCGACCGCCGAGCCCGGCCACCCGCTCCTCGATCCCGACCAGCCCGAACCCGTCACCCGGCCGGTCGGCCATCCCCCGACCGTCGTCGCGCACCTCCAAGCGGACCAGGTCGACGCGCCCGTAGTCGAGCACGACGGTCGCGGCGGTCGCGTCGGCGTGCTTGCGGACGTTGGTCAACCCCTCCTGCGCGGCCCGGAACAACGACTCCTCGACCTCCGCGCGGGTGGCGCGGGCCGCGCCGCGCACCTCGAACCCGGTCGGCACGCCCGCCTCACCGGCCTCGGACGCCAACGCGCGCAAGGCGTCCACCAGCGACCCGGACCGGGGTTCGCGCAGCGCGGCGACCGAGCGGCGCACCTCGGCCAGCGCCTGCTTGGACTGGTCCTGCGCCTTGGCGAGCATCGCGTCCAGCCGCTCGGGCTCGGCGGTGCCGATCACCGCGCGGGCGGCTTGGAGCAGCATCTGCACGACGGTCAGGTGGTGCCCGAGCCCGTCGTGGATGTCGCGGGCGACCCGGTTGCGCTCCTGCGTGGTCGCGAGCTGCTCGGCCTGGGCGGCGTACCCGCGCAACCGCTCGTTGGCCACCGCGAGCTCCGCGCGGGCGCGTTGCTCGCGCACCAGCAACTCCGTGATGACGACCGTGAACGCGGTGACGGCCAACGTGCCCAGCCCTTCCCGCAGCCCGTCGGGCCACGCCATCTCCACGTGGACCAGCGGGATGACCGCGGCCACCGCGGCGGCGGCCGGCAGCGGCAGCAGCAGCACGCTCTGCGCGACCAGCACCACCAGCAGCAGCACCGACCCGACCGCCGCGCCGGACAGCACGAACAGCACGAACCCCATCGGCAGCTGCACGAGGACGTACGCCGCGGCGAACACCCGGCCGCGCCGTTGCGCGAACGGGAAGCCGAAGATCGCCAGCGCGCCGTAGGCCAGGCCGACGAGCAGCGTCGGCACGAGCGACTGCTCGAAGGTCTCCGACCCCAGCGGCAGCGTCACGTACGCGAGCACGGTCAGGACGCTCAGCGCCTTCTGCACGTCGTCACTGTGCGGGACCCGCGACGCCATGGTCAACTCGGTTCGGGACCAGGTGGTTTCACCGCTCGTCCGATCGGGGTACTCCGTCCGGGCGTCAAACAGTCGGCGCGTCGGCAACCTCCGATGTCCGGGGAAAAGGCGGCGATGCGCGATGGAACTGGATTTCGACGACGCGGTGACGTGGGGCCTGCGCGGTTACGTGCGGCGGGTCACCGAGGAGCTGGGGCTCACCGGGGAGTGCTCGTACGTGCAGGCCGAGCGGCCCGCGGGCGCGTACCTGGCCCTGGACGGGCGGTTGCCCGGCGCGCCGGACCGCGACGTGGCGCTGGTGTGGGACGAGGAGCACGGCTGGTCGGCCGCGATCGAGACCCACAGCGGTGAGGACGTCCTCGTCCAGGCGCACTTCGGCCCGGACCTCCTGCCGCCGCCGAGGGCCGTCGCCCGGTGGGTGCGCGGCTTGTTCCGCGGTGAGCGCCGCTCCCCGGCGCGGTTCGCGGCGATCCCCGGCGCGACCGACGACCTGGCCGACCGCCTCGCGCCCTACACCGCCGCCGCGTTCGTCCCGGCCCCGCGCGCGGAGTCGGCCTGACGACCGGCGGAGCGCCCCACCCGGCCCGGACCGCCGACCGCGCACAGGTGGGATGATCGTCCCCGACGGCAGGAGGGACGCGTGGGGGATTCGCCTGTGCAGCGGGCGGCGGTGCGGTCGGACGTGCCCGGTATCGCCGCGTTGATGCGCCGGTCGGTGCTGGAGCTGTTCCCGCACTTCCACGACGAGCGCGAGACGGCGAGCGCGGCGCGCTACCTCACCGTGCCGGACGTGGTGCTGATCGACGACGGCACCTACTACGTGCACGAGGCGGCGGGGGAGGTCGTGGCCTGCGGCGGGTGGAGCAAGCGGGACAAGCTCTACACCGGGTCGGGTGACCGGCCGGCCGACGGCCGCCTGCTCGACCCAGCCGCGGAGCCCGCCAGGGTGCGGGCGATGTTCGTCCGCGACGACTGGACCCGCCGGGGCCTGGGCCGCGCGATCCTCGCCGCGTGCGCGCGGGACGCCCGTGCCGCCGGGTTCCGGTCGCTGGTGCTGATGGCGACGCTGCCGGGCGTGCCGCTGTACCGCTCGTTCGGGTTCCGCGAGGTGAACCGCACCCGGGTTCCGCTCCCCGACGGTGTGACGTTGGCCGGGGTCGAGATGGTCTGCTCGCTCGACTGAGCGAAGCGCTTCCTCCACTGTCGGGTGGGCTGGCTCCACGTTCCGGTGATGGAGCCGCCACGTCCGCGCACCGCTCCTACGCTCGGCGGGTACCCCGGTGAGAGGAGCTGACGATCCGATGACCAGGTCCACCATCCTCATCGCCGCGGAGCGGGCCGCCCCGGGCAACACCGTGCCGGCGGCGAAGGTCGAGCAGGTCCGCGCGCACCTGAGCGAGTGCGGGCACGACGTGATGGTCGTGCACTCCGCCGCCGACGCGGCCGCGGCGATCACCGCCCAGGCCGACCTCGCCGCCGCCGTGGTGAGCTGGGAGCTGGCCGGCGGCGCGCTGCGCCCACCCGACGCGGGCCCGGCCGTCGAGGGCGGCGTGCTGCGGATGCTGCTGGACCGGTTCTCCTCGCGGCTGCCGGTGTTCCTGCTGACCGCCGGCGACTACAGCGACGAGACGCCGCTGTGGGTCTCCGAGGTGATCAACGGCTGGATCTGGCTGCTGGAGGACACGCCGGACTTCATCGCGGGCCGGATCGACTTCGCCGCGCGCCAGTACCTCGACCACGTCCTGCCACCGTTCTTCCGCGAGCTGTGCCGCTTCGACGACACGCACCCGTACTCGTGGCACACGCCGGCGCACGCGGGCGGCATCGCGTTCCTCAAGTCGCCGGTCGGCCGGGCGTTCTTCGACTACTTCGGCGAACGGCTGTTCCGCACCGACATCTCGGTGTCCGTCGCCGAGCTCGGCTCGCTGTTCGAGCACACCGGTCCGGTCGGCGACGCCGAGCGCAACGCCGCCCGGATCTTCGGCGCCGACGAGACCTACTTCGTGCTGCACGGCACGTCCACGTCCAACCGGATGATCCTGCACAGCGCGGTGGCCAACGACGAGATCACCCTGCTGGACCGCAACTGCCACAAGGCGATCAACCACGGCGTCACGCTCACCGGCGCGCGCCCGGTCTACCTCGTGCCCACCCGCAACGGCTACGGGATCACCGGGCCCATCCCGCCGGCCCGGCTGACCGCCGAAGCGGTGCGGGCCCAGATCGGGCGCACGCCGATCGCCGCGGGCGCGGTGAGCCAGGACGCGGCCTACGCGGTCATCACGAACTCCACCTACGACGGGCTCTGCTACGACACCGTCCGGGTGAACGAGCTGCTCGGCGCGTCGACCCGGACCCTGCACTTCGACGAGGCGTGGTTCGCCTACGGCCGGTTCAACCCGCTCTACGCGCGCCGCTACGGGATGGCGGTCGGCGACGGCGGGCCGCCGGCCGCCGAGAGCCCCACCGTGTTCGCCACGCACTCCTCGCACAAGCTGCTGGCCGCGTTGTCCCAGTCGGCGATGGTGCACGTGAAGTCCGGCGGCAAGGCGCCGTTCGACCGGTCCCGGTTCAACGAGACGTACATGATGCACGGCACCACGTCGCCGCTGTACCCGATGATCGCGTCCTGCGACGTGGCGGCGGGCATGATGGACGGCCCGGCCGGGACCTGGCTGACCACCGAGGCGATCACCGAGGCCATCCGGTTCCGGCAGGCCATGATCCGGCTCGGCGGGCGGTTGGCCGCCGCGGGCGACCGGCCGCCGTGGTTCTTCGGCGTCTGGCAGCCCACCGAGGTCGCCGACCCGGCCACCGGCGAGCGGGTGCCGTTCCACCAGGCGCCGCTCGACCTGCTGCGGACCGAACCCGACTGCTGGACGCTGGCGCCGGACGCGCCGTGGCACGGCTTCCGCGACCTCGAACCCGGCTTCTGCCTGCTCGACCCGGTCAAGGTGACGATCACCTGCCCCGGCGTGGACGCGCTGGGCGACGTGTCGGCGTTCGGCATCCCGGCCCGGGTCGTCACCGCGTACCTGGAGACCCGCCGGATCGTGGTGGAGAAGACCGACGTGTACACGTTCCTCGTGCTGTTCTCCATGGGCATCACGAAGGGCAAGTGGGGCACGCTGCTCGACGCGCTCACCGACTTCAAGCAGCTGCACGACCGGCGCGCGCCGCTGGCCGAGGTGCTGCCGGACCTGGTGAAGGCGCACCCCGAGCGGTACGGGCGGCTGACGCTGCCGCAGCTGTGCGAGGAGATGCACCACAGCCTCGCGGACAGCAAGGTCGTGCAGCTGCTGAACGAGGCGTTCACCAGCCCGACGCCGCCCACCGCCGTGATGACGCCGGCCGAGGCCTACCAGCGGTTCATCCGCGGCGCGACCGAGCTCGTCGGCCTGGACGACCTGGCCGACCGGGTGGTGGCCACCCAGGTCACCACCACGCCGCCCGGCATCCCGGTGCTGGTGCCCGGCGAGCGCGTCGGGTCGCCCGACGGCCCGCTGCCCCGGTACCTGCGCGTGCTGGAGGCGTTCGACCGGCGGTTCCCGGGGTTCGCCAGCGAGACGCACGGCGTGCACCACGAGGGCGGCAGGTACTGGATCTCGTGCGTCACCGAGTAGCGGCCACCGGGACGCCCGGCGCGGCGCGTCCTTCAGTCGGGTCTGGCGGCGGCGGGGTGGCGTCCGTGGGGCACGGCGTCGAGCAGGGTGACGCCGATGGTGCTGCCGTCGGGGACGCGGTAGGTGCGCCGCTCGCCGCGCCGCGCGCCGGTGAGCGCCGTGCCGAGGGGCGAGTCGGGGGAGTAGACCTCGAGGTCGCCGTGCTCGGCGGCACGCGCGCCCAGCAGGAACGTCTCGGTGTCGTCCGCGTCGTCGTACCGGACGGTGAGCACCATGCCGGGTTCGGCGACGCCGTCGTCGGGCGGGTCCTCGCCGACGACCGCGTTGCCGAGCAGGTGCTGGATCTCGCGGACGCGGTCCTGCCGCTGCCGGCGGATCGCGGCGCGGTCGTCCGGGTCGGCGGACTCGTCGTCGCCCGCGGTGCGGCTCAGCTCGGCCAGCTCGGTCCGGAGCCGTTCGTGGGCGTGCCGGGTGAGCCAGGTGCGTCGGGGCTGGGTGTCGGTCATGGTGGCCTTCGTGGGAGGGGTGCCGTCAGGGCGGCCGGTGGGAGGGTGGGGCCGCCCTGACGGCGCGGGTGTCCGCGGTGCCGGGTGGTGCAGCGGCGCCGGCTCCTCGGACGGGGTGGTTGGCTCTGGTCGGTCAGCGGTCCGCGCGCAGGCGGAGGATCGTGTCGACGTCGTGGGCGTAGCCGGTGGCGATGTCGGTGAGGATGTCGAGCTGCACGCGCAGCAACGTGTTCTCCGCGCGCAACCAGTGCAGCTCGGCGCGCTCGTCGCGGGCGAGCGGGTCGCGGGTGCCGTCCACGCGGGCGCTCAGCGCAACGGGTCGAACGCGCGCAACGCCTCCGGCTGCTTGCCGGTGGTGATCTGCTCGGCGAGCAGCCTGCCGGTGATCGGGCCGTGCGCCAGCCCCCACATGCCGTGCCCGCCAGCGACGTAGACCCCGCGCGCGAGCACCTCGCCGATCAGGGGACGGCCGTCCGGGGTGACCGGGCGCGGGCCGACCCACACGTCGCGGCGCTCCTCCCAGCGCACGCCGTCGAGCAGCGGGCGGGCCGAGGCGGTGATCGCGTCCAGCCGGGCCACCACGCCCGGCGCGTCCGGGTCGCGGAACTCCATGGTGCCCGCGACCCGGAGCGCGCCCTGGTAGGGCGTGCACGCCACCCGGGCGGCGGGCAGGTAGACGGGGCCGGGCACCGGGCGGTCGACGGGCACGGTGAACGAGTAGCCGCGGCCCGCGCGCACCGGGACGCGCACGCCCCACCTGGCCGCGAGCCGGGACAGCCACGCGCCGGTGGCCACGACCGCGACGTCGGCGGTCAGCGACTCGCCGCCGCGGGCGCGCACCGCGACGCCCTGGCCGGTGGAGTGGACGTCGACGGTCTCCAGCACGCGGAACGTGGCGCCGCGCGCCTCGACCGACCGGGCCAGCGCGTGCACGAACCCACCGGGGTCGAGGTGCCGCTGGCCGTCGATCCGCACCCCGGTGGTGAGGGCGCCGGACGCCAGCGGCACGAGTTCGCGCAGCTGGTCGCGGTCGAGGGTGGCGTGCTCGACCGGCTGGCCCGCCTGGGCCATCCGGCTCAGCTCGTGGCGCAGCCCGTCGGCCTGCCGGGCGGTCTCGAACCCGGCGGTGATCGGCGCGGCCACCGTGGGCGCCTCGACGCCGTTCGCGGTCAGCACGTCGAACGCCTCCACGCACTCGGCGTTGAGCGCCCGGTTCGCGCGCACGGCCCGCGTCCAGGACGACCACCGGCAGTTGGCCGCGAACCGCGCCAGGAACGTCCACAGCCCCGGGTCGGCGGACAGCGGGATGTGCAGCGGCGCGGCCGGGTTCAGCAACGACCGCAGGCCGTAGCGCAGCACGGACGGCTCGTTGAGCGGGATGGTCAAGCCCGGCGAGAGCCACCCGGCGTTGCCCCACGACGCGCCCGCGGCCACCCCGGTGCGGTCCACCACGGTCACCTCGACGCCGCGTTCCTGCAGGAACCACGCGGTCGACAGGCCGACGATGCCCGCGCCGACCACGACCGCCGACCCCGGCCCGCCGGCACTGCGCCCGACGTCGACCATGACCACCTCCACACCCGAGCGGAACTGCTGTCCACGTCAGCATTCCCCGGACGCCCCACCAGCCGGTTGTCCGTCACCGACAATCTGATGGCCTGATCTTGTCGGGAACCGACAGCTACTCGGTGGCGGCCAGATCGATGATCATGGCGAGGCGCTTGCGCGGGTCGTCCAGGTCGAGCGGCGTCACCTCGACCATCTTCCGCAGCCGGTAGCGGATGGTGTTGGGGTGCACGCCGAGCCGGTCGCCCGCCCGCGCGAGGTCGCCCTGCGCCTCCAGCCACGCGCGCAGGGTCGGCACGTAGTGGGTCGCGTGGTCGCCGTCGTGGCGGCGCAGCTCGGCGACCGGACCCCGGGCGGGGGTGCGACCCGCCCGCGCGGCGGCGCGCAGGCGTTGCAGCAGGATGTCGTCCCACGACTCGTCGTAGGCCGGCGGCACGGCGTCCGGGGTGCGCGCCTCGTGCAGCGCCAGGCACTCGTCGGCCTCCTGCCTGCTCGCGGGCAGGTCGGCCGCCGACGCGGTCGCGCCGATGCCCGCGGTCACCGTCACCCGGCTCGGGAGCGCGGCCCGCAGCAGGGTCACCCACTCGCGCGCCGCGGTCACCTGCTCGCCCGGCAGGACGGTGTAGAGCGTGGTGCCGGCCAGGGTGCTGCGGCCGGGTCGGGACCAGCCGAACCCGGTGGTGGCGCGTTCGAAGGCCAGCAACAGCGCGGCGTGCCGCTCGGCGGCGATGTGGGCGCGCACGGCGATGACCCGCGACGGCCCCTGCGGCAACCCGAGCCTGCTGACCACCGTCGCGGCGTCCGCGGTGCCCTCCAGCAGCCGGATCACCAGGTCGGACTCCACCTGGCGCTCCAGGTCCGCGCTGGCCCGCGAGCGCAGCAGGTGCAACGCCACGGTGCGGGCGCCGTCGGCCAGCGCCGCGCAGCGGACGCCCGTCAACGGCACGCCGCACGTCACCCACACCGACCCGAGCAGCTCCCGGCCCGCGCGCACGGCCACGACCATCCGCCCGGTCAGGCCGTGCTCCGGGTCCTCCTCGACGAACAGCGGCTCGTCGTAGGCGGCGAGGTAGGCGAACACGCCGCGGCGCTCGAACGCCTCCCGCAGCCGCGGCGGTGCCTGCCGGCCCAGGATCGTCTCCAGGCGGGCCGGGTCGGCGCCCTGCTGCGAGCTGGAGTACGCCAGCACGTTCGAGAGCCGGTCCTCGATGGTCACCGAACCGCCGACCGCGCCCGCGAGGCTGTCGGCCAGCGCGAACAGGTCCGTCGGGCCGCGACCGGACTCCGTCTCCCGGCCCTCCAGCACCAACCCGTAGACCACCCCGGCCAGCTGGCTCCACGACACGGCCGGGTCGACCAGCATCACCGCGACGCCTTCCGCCTCGCCGATCGCGGCCGCCTCGCGCTCGGCGTCACCGTGCAGCAGCACCACGGCCGCCTTCGCCGCCGCGGCCCACCCCACGGCCTGGGCCACCGACTCGGCGCCGACGGCCAGGAACACGTCGCCGCCGACCGCCCGCGCCTCGCTGGCCTCGCGCATCACCACGCTGCGCAACTCCGTCGAGCGCGGCACGGGGCAGCACGCCAACCGCACGCCGTAGCCACCCAGCACGTTCACCAGGCGGTCCAACCTGATCATGGGCAAACCTCTGTTCGGAGCCGACAGCACACCGTAACCGCCGGCGGCGTCAGCGCTCCTCGACCTCGTCCCGCCGCCGGATGGTGACCAGCTCGCTCGCGTCCTCCCGGCGCAGCCTGCGGATCATGGACCAGGCGATCCGCTCCGCCTGCGACTTCGCCAGGTCCGCCTTCTCGCCCGTGAACAGGTCGTCCACGGTAGCGGCCCACAGCGCCAGCCACCGGGTGAAGTGCGCGGAGGTCAGGGGGAAGCGCTCGTGCAGGTCGAGGTGCACGCGCAGCAGGTTGCGGCGGTACGTGCCGGCGCGGAACAGCACCGTGGCCCAGAAGTCCGCGATCACGGGCAGGTGTGCCGGGAGGTCGAGCCTGGCCACGTCGCGGAAGACCGGGCCGAGCAGCCCGTCGTCGAACGCCCGCCGGTAGAACTCGGTCACCAGCGCCAGCGCGTCCTCCCGGCCGGCCAGGTCCCGGGCCGCCGTCACCGCGCGCCGCCCGCGCGGTGCGGCACCAGGTCGAGCAGGACGGGGCCGGCCGGTTCGGCGACCAGCGCCCGCACGGTCACGTCGTCCAGCACGGCGAGGAACGCCAGTTGGGCCGCGCGCAGCGCCCCGCGCAGGTGGCAGCCCCCGCGCAGCGGGCAGGGAGGGCCGTCGCAGTCGACCACCTCGCTGTCGCCCTCCAACGCCCGCACGACGGCGCCGACCGAGGTCTCCAGCACCGCCGGCGGCACCCCGACCCCGCCGGCCCGGCCGCGCGAGGTGGCCACGAAACCGTGCCGCTGGAGGCGCTGCACGACCTTGGCCATGTGGTGGCGCGGCACGTCGAGCGCGTCGGCGAGCCGGTCGACGGTCAGCCGCCCGCCGTCGGTGGCCAGGAGCATCACCACGCGCAGCGCGATGTCCGTGGACCGGATGAGGTACATGGAGGGACGGTAGCAAAAGAGGTATTCTCGGTTCCTGTTTCGGTCGGACCAGGTGGGGGCGTCGGTGGAGTCGAACGAGAACCGCGCGCCGACGCCGACCGGGGACCCGGTGTGCCTGCTGTCGCGGGTGTGCCCGGAGTGCGGCTCGATGGCCGAGGGCCCGGTGCCGGCGGTGTGCCCCCGGTGCGGCGCGGAGATGCCCGACCAGGACGACGAGCGGTGAGCCCGCTATTGGTTCATCGCCTGTCCTTTTGTTCACGAGTGTGACCGGGCCGGGCGATTCTGTTCACGAATATGACCGCCCGCATTTGCACGTCCGGTTGAGTTGATCAATGGCACCCGCGATCAGCTCGGTGTTCGATCGTATTCGACACGCTGGCGGTCCGACCTCGGGAAAGCCGTCGTTGACCGGCCGCTTCAACAGCATCTAACATCCCGCTGGAAAGCGATTTCCGGAAATTCTTCACACTGGTGAACCGGTGCCGGGAAACGCGCTTTCGAAATCGGTCGACCGCCGACCTCGGCGTCCCGGAAAGTGAGAAGTGGAGTTGTTGATGAGCACAGCGGATCACCGTCGATCCACGCGACCCGCACCACCGCGTGGCACACGATGGCGCCTGAGCCTGGCCGCGGCGGCGGGCGCCACGGCGCTGGCCGCCGGCCTCCTCGCCTGGCCGGGCGCGACGCCCGCGGACGCGGCGGTCGGCGCGGGCACCTACACCCTCAAGAACGCGGGCAGCGGGCAGTGCCTCGACGTGCCCGGCGCGAGCGCGGCGAGCGGCGTGCAGCTCCAGCAGGCGTCGTGCGCCACCACCGGCAGCCAGCAGTGGACGTTGGCGGCGGTGAGCGGCGGCTTCAAGATCACCTCCGTGGCCACCGGCCTGTGCGTCGGCGTCCGGGACTCGTCGACCTCGGCGGGCAAGGCGATCGAGCAGGAGTCGTGCACCGGCGCCGCCAGCCAGACCTGGTCGTTGACCGCCAGCGGCAGCAACTACCGCGTGATCAACGCCAACGGCGCCAAGTGCATGAACATCAAGGACAACTCCACCGCCACCGGCGCGCTGGTGCAGCAGAACTCCTGCGACAGCGCGGCCACCAAGCAGTGGACGTTCACGCCGACCAGCGGCGGCCCGACGTCGACCTCCACGTCGACCTCGACCACGACGCGCACCACGACCACGACCACCACGAACCCCGGCAGCGGTGGTGACGGCAGCGGCCCGTGGCCGAGTGACACCGGCAGCGTGCACCAGACCACGACGCGTGACGTGGGCACCTACTTCAACGGTGGCATGAAGCGGTACTACGGCATCGGCGACGGCGGTCAGGGCGAGAGCCAGGACCCGATGTTCGTGGTGGCCAACGGCGGCACGATCGAGAACGTGATCCTCGACGCGCCCGCCGGCGACGGCATCCACTGCGAGGGCTCCTGCACGATCCGCAACGTCTGGTGGAACGACGTGGGCGAGGACGCGGCGACGTTCAAGTCCTCCAGCTCCTCGGCGACCTACCTGGTCGACGGCGGCGGCGCGAAGTCGGCGTCGGACAAGGTGTTCCAGCACAACGGCGCGGGCACCGTGACCATCCGCAACTTCCAGGTCAACGGCGCGGGCAAGCTGTACCGGGCGTGCGGCAACTGCGCCACGTCCTACCAGCGGCACGTGGTGATGGACGGCGTCACGGCGCGGTCGACCAGCGCGCTGGCGGGCATCAACACCAACTGGGGCGACACCGCCCGCTTCTCCCGCATCACGGTCTACGGCTCGGCGTCGATCTGCGACAAGTACAAGGGCGTCCCGAAGGGCAGCGAGCCGACCAAGATCGGCTCCGGCGCGGACGGCGTGAACTGCTTCTACTCGTCGTCCGACATCACCTACCGGTAGGCGGCGGCACGACACCGATCGAGGTCGCGGCCACCCGGCCGCGACCTCGATCCGTCACCGCCGCCGGACTCGGCGTGGATCTTCCCCGACCGGTTGCCCGGCGTCGCGGGCGAGTTCGGATACCGTGTGGGACGACCGGGCGGCGTGGCGTGAGCAGGGGCAAGGGGCAACGACGGTGACCAGCTGGATCGATGTGATCAACTACGTCCGGACGCGGTACGAGGTGCTGGAGGAGACCGACAGCTGGCTGCGCTTCCGGCTCGACCTGGGCGAGAGCCGGACCCAGCAGGTCTCCGTGCACCACGTGCCGGAGTCGGACGGCGTGGCGTGGGTCGAGATCTCCTCGCCCGTCGGCCAGGCCGACGCGATCGACCTGAAGCGGCTGCTCGTGCTCGCGGGCACCTCGGCCGTCGGCGGGGCCGCCGTGGTCGACGACGTCGCCCTGCTCAAGCACACCGTGCCGCTGGAGGACCTGAGCGTGCGGGAGGAGTTCGAACGCCCGCTGATGCTGCTGGTCACCGCCGCCGACGCGTTCGAGCACGAGCTGACCTCGACCGACGACTTCTGATCGCGGGTTTCGCGGTCGGGGCCTGCGGCCGATCCCGTTGGTGGCTGAACACCACCGTGCCGCGACGGAGGAACGTCATGACGGCTGAACGGCTTGAAGGTCATCTGGTCCGGGATCCGCGCACGCTGCGCACCGACGTCGAAGCGCAGCTGGACCAGGCGGCGGAGGAGGTCAGCAGGCGGCTCGGCGGCAAGATCGACCACCAGGTCGTGCGCGCGGCCGTGTCCGACGCCTACCAGCGGCTCGCCGCCAAGGCGAAGTTCCCCAACTTCCTGCCGATCCTGGCCGCGCGGTCCGCTCAGCGGAGCCTGCGCGGGACCTGACGTCACGACAGCGGCAGCTCCGCCCACACCGTCTTGCCCTCGGCGGCGAGGTGCGTGCCCCAGCGGCGTTGCGACAGGTGGTCGACCATGACCAGGCCCCGGCCCCGGAACGCGCCGAGGCGGGACGCGCCGGCCACCGGCAGGAGCTCAGGGCTGCCGTCGTCCACTTCGATCAGCAGGGAATCGCTGTCCCGCGACCGCCGCACGCGCAGCTGGCGAGGCGCCCGCGCGTGGTCGTAGGCGTTGGACACCAGTTCCGTGCAGATCAGCATCAAGTCCTGCAGCACGTCCTCGGCGAGTTCGGCGAGCACGGTCGCGAGCCACTGCCGGATCTGGGCCAGCGGCGCGACCGGTGTGGTCAGGTCCACGCTCACCCTGGCGGCGAGCGTGTTCTCCGACGAGGTCATGTGACCGTCCCCCAGGACACCCGGGCCGCCCCGCCTGTTCGAAACGGCCTCGGTGCGTCGGGGTACCCCGACCGACCCGAACGCACACATCGAGGCGCGGCCGTCGCGCCGAGCACATGCCGCGCTACGGATCGTGATCTACCCTTGCTTTCCGTGACAGAGGAGACGGTTCCGGTGGACGACCCGGTGGCGGTGCTGCGCGTGGCGGTGGACTCCGCCGTGCAGGCGGTGCTGCGCCTGGACCCCCGCCACGCCGACGCCCGGCAGGAGATCGACCGCGTGCTCGCCGGGTTCGCCACCGCCACCGCCCCGGTGCGGGACCGCCTGCTGGAACTGGCGGCGCTGACGCCGAACGGCCCGGTGTCGACCGCGCTCGGGTTCCTCCGCGACGCCGGCGACCAGGCCGCCGGCGGTGATGTCCAGGCCGCGCGCGTCTTCCTGCTCGCCGGCCGCACCGCCCTGTTCCGCCTCGCGCGGGCCGGCCCGACCGACGGCTGATCCACGCGGTCAGCCGGACCGGCCCCCGGTCCACGTCTCCGCGCCGGACAGGGTGTCGCGCGCCAGTTGCTCCAGCACGTCGGACATCCGTCCCGCACGGGCGAAGGCGCGCCGCTGCCGCTCCGCACCGCCGCCGTCGCTGTCCAGGGTGGACAGCAGCCGGCGGACCAGGGCGGGCTCGTCGAGCTGGTCCTCGACGCGGTGCACGAGCCGGTCCAGCAGCAGCCGCGCGGGCACCAGCCGGCCGGACAGCACGTCCAGGGACAGTCCCGCGAGGCCGTCGCGCGCGGCCCGCCACGTGGCGGCGCGCAGCACCTCCGTCGGCACCGGCGGGGCCGTCAGCCCTCGCCGGAGGTCGGCCAGCGCCGTGCGCACGAGGCCGTGCACCAGCGCGGCCAGCAGCACCGCTTCGTCCACGGTGGCCGCGACGTCGGCGACCCGCACCTCCACGGTCGGCAGGTGCGCGGACGGCCGGACGTCCCAGTAGATCATCCGCCGGTCGCGGGCCGACCCGGCGGCGAGCAGCATGTCGCAGGTGGCCTCGTAGTGCGCCGCCGACTCGAAGTACGGCGGCGGCCCGCCGCTCGGCCAGCGCGACCAGACCATCGAGCGCCAGCTCGCGTAGCCGGTGTCCGCGCCGTTGACGAAGGGCGAGTTCGCGGTCACCGCCCCGAGCACCGGCAGCCACGGCCGCAGGTGGTTGCACACCTGCACCGCCGTCTCCAGGTCCGGCACGGCCACGTGCACGTGGCAACCGCAGATGGACTGCTCGGCGGCGAGCAGCCGGTAGTCCTCGGTGAGCCCGCGGTAGCGATCGCGGTCGGTGGTCGGCCCCGCCGTCGCGCCCACCGGCGGCGTGCCGACGGCCAGCAGCCCGAAGCCGAGCGTGCGGGCGATCTCGACGGCCACCATCCGGAGCCCGGTCAGCTGCCGGTGCACGTCGGCGAGGTCGTGGCACACCGGGGTGCGGGTCTCCACCTGGGACTGGAGGAGTTCGACGTCGAGTTCGACGCCGAACCGCCGCTGGGCCGCCTCGACCACCTCCGCGCCGTGCGGCGCGGGTTCGCCCGTGCGGGCGTCGACCAGCAGGAACTCCTCTTCGACTCCGAGCGTCGGAGTCGCCACGCCCGCCAGACTGCCCACCGCGGCCCTCCGATGGCTGTTCGGCCCAGGGGCTGTGGGATACCCCCGCCCGGGCCGGCCAACCCGCCCCGGGATCGGCCCGAGCCTGAGCCAATGGTCCGATCAGGTGAACCACCGCTGGACCGCTCAAGTCAACGGGCTCTGGTGCCGAAGAGGGCAGTGAGCGCCGGAGTCCGCTACACGGACCCGGCGCTTCGTCGTGCTCGGCTGCGGCCTGCCGCCGAGCGTGGAGCATCGACCATTCCGGCTCCACACCTCTCGCTCCGTCGACTCCTGTGGCCAATCTGGTGCCACGCCGGTGCTTCTACGGCAATCGCCATCCGAGACCGCAGCGGAGATCAGGGCATCCGGAGCATCGACAAGTTTGTTGGAGCAGATCGAAACCTTGGGTCACCGCGTCCGCTCGTCGTGCGGTGTCGCCGTCTCCACCACCCTGTCTCGAAGGAGAGCCCTGGTGATCATCAATTCAGGCCGCGTGAGAGTGCGGTCGGCGGTGCTCGCGTTCGTGGTCAGCTCGAGCTGCTCGACCTCGTGCGCGGCCTCGGCCTGACCACGATCGCGGCCCTGCACGACCTCGACCACGCCACCGCCTGCTGCGACCGGCTGGTTCTGCTCCACACGGGACGGGTGGTGGGCGCCGGGACGCCGCGGGACGTGCTCACCGCCGAGCGCGTCACCGCCGTGTTCGGGGTGCGCGGCGCGATCGTGGCGCACCCGTTGACCGGCCGACCGCACTTCGTCACCGCGTCCGTGACCGGCGACCCGCCGGCAGCCCGGTGACGTTCCACCCGCGTGGAGGGCGGGGAGTCCCGTTCTCGCCCTCCACGCGGTGTCGCCGGTTCCAGGAGCCCATCCGACATCCAGGTAGTCGGACGTGATCACCCCGTGGTTCCCGGTGATCGCCGTCCGCCGCCCTTCCGCACCGGAGGACATCGAGCCATGACGAGTTCCCGGCCCCACGACGAGACGAACGTCCTTTCCGGCGAGCGCCGACCCGAGTCGGGTCCGGTGATCGGCGTCCTGCGCTACGACGGCTTCAGCCTGCTCGACCCCACCGGCCCGACCGAGGTGCTGTCGCGGGTACCCGGCGCCACCACCCTGATGATCGCCGAGGAAGGGGGCCGGTGCGCACCGACACCGCGAGCACGGCCGTTGTCGCGGACCGCTCGATCGACGAGACGGACGCGCTGGACGTCCTGGGTGGGAACGAGCGGGGCGTGGTGGCGGCGATGGAGAGCCGGGCGCTGCCGGACTGGATCCGACGAGTGCACGAGCGCACCACGTGGACGACTTCGGCGTGACCTACCTGCCGCAGCGGTCCGTGCGCTCGGACCGGATCATCACCGCCGCGGGCGTGTCGGCAGGCATCGACGGCGCTGTACGTGGCGTCCCTGCTCACCGACGACCTCACGGCGAGGGCGATCCAGCCGGCCATCGAGTACGACCCGGAACCGCCCTTCGCCGCGGGCGACGCCGTGCGCGCCGACCCGGGACTCGGGGAACTGGCGATGCGGCTGATCGCCGAGTCACAGGTCTGACGAGCGGTGGTCCCGATGTGGGGATCAGTGTTCGGGTCGGTAGCCGCGCAACCGCAGGCTGTTCGCCACCACCAGCACCGAGGACAGCGACATCGCCGCTCCCGCGATGAGCGGGTTGAGCAGCCCGAACGCGGCCAACGGGAGGGCGGCGGCGTTGTAGCCGAACGCCCACACCAGGTTGCCGCGGATCGTGCCCAGGGTGCGGTTGGCCAGTTCCACGGCGTCGGGCACGGCGTGCAGGTCGTCGCGGACGAGGATGACGTCGGCGGCGTGGGCGGCGACGTCGCTGCCGCGCGCCATCGCCATGCCGAGGTCGGCGGCGGCGAGGGCGGGGCCGTCGTTGACGCCGTCGCCGACCATCGCGACCCGCTGCCCGGCGGCGCGCAACGCCTCGACGGCGGCGACCTTGTCCGCCGGACGGACATCGGCCAGGACGTCGGTGATGCCGACCTCGTCGGCGACCGCCCGTGCCGCCGAGAGGCCGTCGCCGGTCAGCAGCACGGTCTTCAGCCCCAGGGCGTGCAGGCGGGCGACGGCGTCGGCGGCGGACGGCCGCACGGTGTCGCGCACGGCGATGCCGCCCACCACCTCGCCCGCGCGGGCGACGAGCACGCCAGTCGCCGCCGCGAGGTCGTCCAGCCACCGGTGGGCCCGCAACGGCACGGTGATGCCCAGTTCGGTCATCAGCGCGGCCGTGCCCACGACCACCGGGATGCCGTCCACCTCGCCGCGCGCGCCCGCGCCGACCAGCGCTTCGAAGCCGGTCACGGTCGGCAGCGCGTCGCCCGCCGCCGCGACGACGGCCGACGCCACGGGGTGTTCGGAGGCCGCTTCCACCGCGCCGGCCCAGCGCAGCACCTCGCGGTCGACCGCTTCGCCGAACGCCGCGGTCACCACGACGGACATCCGTCCGGTGGTGACGGTGCCGGTCTTGTCCAGCACGACGGTGTCCACCGCGCGGGTGGCCTCCAGCGCCTCCGGTCCCTTGACCAGCACGCCCAGTTGAGCCGCGCGGGCCACCCCGACCATCAGCGCCGTCGGGGTGGCCAGGCCCAGCGCGCACGGGCAGGCGATGATCAGCACCGCGACCGCCGCCGTGAACGCCTCCCGCGCATCGTGGCCGGTGATCAGCCACCCGCCCAGCGTCAGCGCCGCGAGCACCAGCACGACCGGCACGAACACCGCGCACACCCGGTCCACCAGCCGCTGCACGGCGGCCTTGCGCTGAGCGGCCTGCTCGGCCAGCGCGCTCATCTGCGCCAGTTGGGTGTTCGCCCCGACCTCGGTCGCACGCACCACCAGCCGTCCCGCCCTGTTGACCGTGCCGCCGACCACGCGGTCGCCGGGGCCGACGTCGGCCGGGACGGACTCTCCGGTGATCGCCGCGATGTCCAGCGCGGACGTGCCGTCGGTGACCACGCCGTCGGCGGGCAGCGCCTCGCCCGGTCGTACGACGAACTCCTCGCCGACCCGCAGCAGCGCGGCGGGGACCCGTTCCTCCACGCCGTCGCGCAGCACGTGGGCGTCCCTGGCGGCCAACCCGGCCAGGGCGGTGAGCAGCCCGACGGCGTTGCGCCGCGAGCGGGTCTCGAAGTACCGCCCGGCCAACAGGAATGTGGTCACCCCGGCGGCCACGTCGAGGTAGACGGCGTCCGCGCCCTCCGCGGTGACGCCGAATCCGAGCCAGTAGCCGGGGCCCGACGCGCCGGCCGCCAGGGACCACACCGCCCAGCCGAACGAGGCCAGCACGCCCAGCGAGACGAGGGTGTCCATGCTGGAGGACCCGTGGCGCAGGTTGCGCAGCGCGGCCCGGTGGAACGGCCAGGCGGAGTAGGCCACCACCGGCAGCGCCAGCAGCACGCACAGCAGCTCCCAGCCGGTGAACCGCAACGACGGGACAAGGGCCAGGGTGATCGACAAGTTGCCCAGCGGGATCGCGAGCACTGCGGCGACCACGAGCCTGCGGCGCAGGTCGGACACGGCGGCGGTGTGCGCGGCGCGGTCGTCTTCGGCGCGGTGGCGTACTCGCGCGTCGTAGCCGGCCTCGCGCACCGCTTCGACCGCGTCTTGCGCGGCCAGCCCGGTGGGCAGGTGGACGATCGCGCGTTCGGTGGCGTAGTTGACCGAGGCTCGCACCCCGTCGAGCCTGTTGAGCTTGCGCTCGATCCGCCCGGCGCAGGCCGCGCAGGTCATGCCGGACACGGCCAGTTCGACCGGCGCGTCCGCGGTGGTGGTCATCTCGTGGTTCTCCTCAGTCCCGGCGACCGGCGAGGTCGGCGAGCATGGCGTTGTAGGCGGCGATCCGGCCGTCCTCGTCGCTGTCGAGGTGGCGGTCGAGCCGGGTGGCCTCGCGGCGGTCGGCGGCGGCCCACTGGCGCAGCAGGGCGATCACCACGACCAGCATCGGCAGCTCCCCGGCGGTCCAGGCGATGCCCCCGCCGAGCCGTTGGTCGGTCAGCAGGTCCGGCACCCAGGGCAGCGACAGGTGCCGGTAGTAGGTCTCGGCGATCACGTTCCGGGTGTTCATCAGGATCACGCCGAAGAAGGCGTGGAAGGGCATGACGGAGAACAGCAGGCCCAGCCGTGCCAGGTGCGGCAGCGGGCGGGGTGCCCGGTCCACGCCGATGACCAGCCAGTAGAAGACGTAGCCGGACACCAGGAAGTGCAGGTTCATCACCTGGTGCGCCCAGTGGTAGCGCATGGCCTCGCCGAACAGGTCGGAGAAGTACAGCAGGGAGAACGACGCGACGAACACCACCGCCGCGACCACCGGGTGCGTGACGACCCGGGCCGCGCGACTGTGCACGAGCGCCACCAGCCACGTCCTCGGCCCGGGCGGCAGTGCGCGCAGGGCCAGGGTGAGCGGGCCGCCGAGGACCAGCAGCACCGGGCCGAGCATGTTCAGCGCCATGTGGGAGACCATGTGCAGGCTGAACGTGCCCGGCGCGAACCGGCCCAGGCCGGACGAGGTCACCACCAGCACCACCGCGCACCCCGCCGACCACGCCACCGCGCGCCCGACCGGCCACCCGTCGCCCCGGCTCCGCAACCGGCACACCCCCACGAGGTATGCGACGGCCAGTAGCAGCGCGCCCACGCCGAGCACGAGGTCGGGCCGCCAGCCGAGCAGCAGACCCGTAATGGACGGCGGGTCGGGCAGTGCGTAGCCGAGCACGGTCTCCTGCACAGTCGGCCGGGCCACCAGCCAGGCGGGCGGTACCAGGTGCGTCAGCCCCACCGACGCGCCCACGGCCACCCCCAGCACCACCAGTTCCGCACCCAGTGGGCGGGACGCACCCCACCGGCGGCGCAGCAGCGGCACGACGGCGCACACCGCGACCTTGACCGCCAGCAGCAGCCCGTACCCCGACCACAGGCCACCCAGGCCGGCCGTCACCAGGCCCACCACCGCACCGCTGAGCACCAACACCACCAGGCACACCGTGCTCAGCCGGTGGTAGCGGCGCAGCACCCGCTCTCGGCGCTCCGCTCCCGGCCGCCGCAGGAACGCGCGCAGCGCCACCAGGGCGCCGACCCACACGGCTCCGGCGGGCACGTGCCACACCACCGCGTCCGTCGCCAGGTCGTGCCACGCGCCCACCGACACGTGCCCGGCCACCACCGGCGGCAGCAACCCCACCACGCCCACCGCGAACCACAGCACCGCCACCGGCCACGTCAAGGTCGAACGCGCGCCGACCGCCACCACCGACGCGACGACCGCCGAGCACAACCACGCCTTCGGCTCCTCCGTCGCCGCGACCAACTCACCCGGGTGCGCCCACACCACACCCGGCGGCTGCCCCGAGGCGTCACCGGCCGCCAACGGCACCGCCACCACCGAGGCCACCGCCCACGCGGTCGCCGCCCCGGCTGCGACCCGGACCGCGGCGTAGGCGTCCGCGGTCAGCCCTCGCGCGCGGCCGGCCGGCACGACGAACACGGCGAAGGCCAGCGCACCGACCGCCACCACCGCCCCCGCCTCGGCGGTGAACCGGACCAAGCCGAACAGCCACGACGCCGTGCGTCCGGGATCGGTGTCGCCGAGCACCCCGTGCACATCACCCGCCGCCAGGACGACGAACGTGACGCACGACACCGCGATGCCCACTGAGAGCACGGCTGCCCTGTCAACCCTCACGACTACACCGGTCGGGCGAAGGAGGCGCGGAGTTCCCGGAACTACTCCGATCGTCATCCGACTAACTGGACGAGAAGCCGTCCCCGATCAGAAGCGACGTGTCGATGTCACGCACAAGCCGCCAGAAGAGCCGCAACATCATGGCCGCCCGGCGCGGGCCTTCCCTCAACGTCATCCTCACCGGAGCCGTGGTCCTCGTCGCGGTCCTGGTGATCGGCGGGGTGCTGGTGTTCAACCGGTCCGATGAGGACGGCGCCGCGTCGAACGCGGCGCTGTTCCCAGCGGGCGCGCACACCCTGTCCAGGGTGGAGGGCGACAAGGTCACACTGGTGGAGTTCCTGGACTTCCAGTGTCCGGCCTGCTCCTCGTACTACACCGGCATCACCAAGAAGCTGGAGCAGGACTACCGGGGACGCATCACGTTCGTGGTCCGCAACTTCCCGCTGGAGATGCACCCGCTCGCGGTGCCTGCCGCGCGCGCCGCCGAGGCCGCCGCCAAGCAGGGCAAGTACGCCGAGATGTACCACGCCCTCTACGACAACTTCGACCAGTGGGCCGTGGCCGGCCAGTCGACCAGCTCCGACGTTCGCCGTGCGACCGCGGAGTTCGACAAGTACGCCACCGCCGCCGGCCTGGACTTGGAGCGCTTCCGCACGGACGTGGCCTCGCCGGAGGTCCAGGCGATCATCGACCGGGACGTCGCCGACGGGACGAAGGCCGGTGTGAACAGCACGCCGACGCTCTTCCTCGACGGGGAGGAGTTCCACCCCACCGGGCGCACCGTCGCCGACATCGACCGCGAGCTGCGGGCGAAGATCGACGCGGCGCTGGCCGGATGAGCCGCCGACTCGCCTGGCTCCACGTCGTCGGCGGTGGCCTCGGCCTGGTCGCCGCCGCGGCGCTGACGCTGGAGAAGATCGCCAAGCTGCGCGACCCCGCCCACATCCCCACGTGCTCGCTCAACCCGGTCATCTCGTGCGGGTCGGTCATGGACAGCCCGCAGGCGGAGGCGTTCGGCTTCCCCAACCCGCTGATCGGCATCGCGGCGTTCGCCGTCGTGGTCACCACGGGCGTCGCGGTGCTGGCGGGCTTCGAACCGCCGCGCTGGTACCGGATCGCGCTCAACGCCGGCACCGCGTTCGGGTTCGCGTTCGTGCACTGGCTGATCGTCGCGAGCCTGTACGACATCCACGCCCTGTGCCCCTACTGCCTGGTCGTGTGGATCGTCACCATCCCGCTGTTCTGGTACACCACTTTGGACACCTGGCCCGCGCTCGCACCGCTGCGCCGCCTGCACAGCGCGGTCCTGGCCTTCTGGTACGTGCTGATCGCCGGCCTGGTGCTGCACGCCTTCTGGGACTACTGGAGCAACCTGCTGTGACGGTGTCGTGACGATCGGGTGCGCAGCGAGGCTCACCCCACGTCGGTGGCCTCGTCGCCCGCGGAGCGGAGCAGGTCGTCGCGGGCGCGGGCGACCCGGGAGCGGATGGTGCCGACCGGGCAGCCGACGACCTCCGCGGCCTCTGCGTAGGGCAGGCCCAGGATCTGGGTGAGCACCAGGGCTTCGCGGCGGTCGGGGTCCAGGGCGTCGAGCAGCATGTTGAGCTCGACGACGTCCTCGAAGCCGGTGTCGACCGCCTTGCGGTCGGCCTCCTGCGCCCAGTCCGCGCCCGAGGACAGCCGGGGGCGGGACTGGGCCATGCGGACCTGGTCGACCACGACGCGGCGGGCGATGACCAGCAACCAGGTGCGGGCCGAGGAGCGGCCGGCGAAGCGCCGCAAGCTCGGCAAGGCGCGGGCATAGGTCTCCTGCGCCAGGTCGTCCGCCAGGTCGACGTCGGCCAGGTGGGCGACGAAGCGCCACACGTCCCGCTGGGTGGCGCGCACGAAGCGCTCCAGGGCGTCTCGGTCGCCGGAACGAGCGTCGAGAGCGCAGCGCGTCACCTCGTCGTCGAAGTCTGTCACGATTCCGAATCGTAACCGCACGGTGTCGGGAACTCGTGAACCGAATGGAGCGACTACTGGTGTGTGGACTGCCAATCCTGCCGTGAAGCGCTCTCGGCCCGCCTGGACGGCGAGACCGAGCCCGTACCCGCCGCCGACACGGACGCGCATCTGGCACAGTGCACCGCCTGCACCCACTGGCAGGCGAGCGCACAGGCTCTGACCAGGACCATCCGCGTCCGGCCCGTCGGGCCGGAGCCGGACCTGGTCGACGCTGTGCTGGCCGCCGCCCCACCCCGCCACACCGCCCTGACCCCACGGCTGGCCCTGGCCGCGGTCGCCATCGTCCAGCTGTGGCTCGCCCTGGCCCAGTTGCTCGCCGGCGCCACCGGCGGGCACGGCGGGCACGGGCTCTCCACCCACCTGTTCAACGAGGGCGCGGCGTGGAACCTCGCGCTGGGCATCGGTCTGCTGGTCGCCGCCGTGAACGCGCACCGCGCCGCCGGGCTGCTGCCGACCTTGGGCGGGTTCGTCGCCGTGCTGCTGGTCTTCTCCGTCAGCGACCTGCTCGACGGCACCGCAACAGCCACCCGAGTCGTGTCCCACCTGCCCCTGGTGGCCGGTCTGGTCCTGCTCTACCTCGTCGCCCGAGCCCACCGGGAGCCGACTCCGGGCACACCCGCCAAGCACGAGCACGACGACCTCCACCACCACGACCACAGTGGTGACGAAGCCGCTCCGAGCCCTGGCGTGCGTCACGGGAAACCGCGTCACCTGCGACCCACCGCCCACCACCGACGAGCCGCCTGACCCACGGACACGCCGACTTCCACCGCCCCCGGCGTCGCACACCGCCGCGATCACCCGAGCCGGCCGGGCACCCCTTCGCCCGGCCGGCCCGGGCCTCCCCGAGACATCGACCGACCACCGCGGTCGTGGCATCTGGTGCTCCGGTAGGAGGCCGTCCCCAGTGCGACCGGGTTGCCGCTGCCAAGCCGCCGATCACTCCCGCCGACGGGGCCGGGGCCCGGAGCAAGCACGGTGTTGCGCGGTCGACCTCCGCCTCGGGCCGTCAGCCGTGCACCCGGACCAGGGGGATGATGCCGCCGGCGGCGGCTTGGGCGCGGTGCAGGGCGAGTTCGGCGGTGGGGCCTTCGGCGAGCACGATGCCGGTGCAGGAGCGCTGGTCGGTCAGGTGCTCCAGCAGGTCGCCGGGGCTCGCGGTCGGGTACCACTCGGGGTTTCCGGGCAGGTCGGACAGGCGGTCGAGCCCGGTCCAGCCCTCCAGCGTCCCCGGCCGGCGGGGGTAGAGCGCCACGAACCCGGTCGCGGGGCCGCCGTTGGCCGCGCCGTCGAGCAGGTCGGGTCGCTCGCCGAGGGCGATCCGGACCATCGCGTCGTAGACGTTGGTGCCCAGTGCCCGGCAGAGGGCTTCGCCGACGAGGGCGCCGCCGATGCGGGCGTTGATCTCGACCACCTCGGGACCGGCGGTGGTGAGGACGAACTCGGTGTGCGCGAAGCCGTTTTCGTGTCCGGCGGCTTTGAGCACGTGGCCGATCCAGTCATCCAGTTCGGCGAGGTCGGCCTCGGGGAAGGCGATCGGGAACGCGGACGCCTCCTCGCGGCGCGCGGGTTCGGGGGAGAGCACGCGGCTGAGCACGCCCAGCAGTCGGGTCCGGCCTCGCCAGGAGAGGGTTTCGGCGCTGTAGAGGGGGCCTTCGAAGTACGGTTCGGCGGTCAGAACGCCCTTGAGCGGGATGTCCGCGGCTTCGCGGAGGGCGGCGTCGCGCTCTGCGGGGGTGCGGCACACCCAGACCGCCCGGGACGAGGTGCCCGCGGAGTCCTTGACCACCAGCGGGAAGTCCTGCGCTGTCGCGGGGTCGAGCGGCCCGGTGCGGCTGAGGCCGTGTGCGTGCAACCGGGACCGGACAGCGGTCTTGTCCCGCAGCACGCGCACCGCCGCCGGTGACGGTCCGGGCAGGCCGAGGCGGGCGGCCAGGGCCGCGCCGGGCAGTGCCCAGGTGTCGGTGGAGCTGATCAGCCCGGCGAGGTGGGGCAGGTCGCGCACGGCCCGTTCGCAGGTTGTGACGTCGGTGGTGTCGATGTCCACGACCTGCACGTGGTCGCCGTAGCGGGACAGTTCGTGGCGGTAGACCGAGCGGTCACCGGTGAGCAGCACGAGGTCGTGGCCGGCGGCTCGGGCGGCGTCGGCGAGGCGGCCGAGGCCGAAGGTGAGGGCTTCGAGCAGCACGATGGTCACGGCACGGGGTCCTTCCTGGGTTCCCGGGGGCGTTCCCGCACGGGCAGGACCGGTCCGTACGGCCGGCGCGCCCAGTCGATCGCGGCCCACGGCGGGGTCAACTGGTCCAGCGAGCCGATCTCCACCGGCGCGAGCGTGGCGGGGTCGAGGGCCTCGCGGTGGCGGGTGAAGACGCGCTCGGTGTAGCGGTGGCCGGTGTCCGCCCCGATGACCACGTGGGTGCGGTCGGGGTGCCGGGCGGCTTCCCAGACAGCGACCAGGTGGGCCGCGCCGGTGGACAGGCCGGCGAACACGGCGTGGTCGCGCATCAGGCCGATGGTGGCGGCCATGGCGTGCTGGAAGTCCAGCCAGTGGACGCGGTCGTAGAGGTGGTGGTGGACGTTGTCGAAGTGGATGGCGCTGCCGATGCCGGCGATGATGGCGTCGGGGTCGGTGAAGCGCTCGCTGCCGAAGGTGACGCTGCCGAACGGCTGCACGCCCACCAACCGCGTCAGCGGGTCGCGTGCGCGCAGCGCGCGGGTGAGGCCGCCGGTGGAGGCGCCGGTGCCGACGCTGCCCACGACGGTCAGCGCTTCGCCGGGTAACGCGCGGCGCAGCAGGTCGGCCAGTTCGGTGTAGCCGAGGTGGTGGACCGGGTCGTGGTACTGGCGCATCCAGTGCATGTCCGCGTGGCGGGTGAGCAGTTCCCGGACGCGGGCCACCCGGCGACTCTGGTCCAATCGCAGGTCGTCGGAGGGCGGCATCTGGTCCACGGTGACGCCGAGGATCTCCAGTTGGGCGCGCATGGTGTCGTTGACGGTGGTGGAGGCGACGATGTGGCAGCGCAGGCCGTACCGGTGGCAGGCCATCGCCAGGGCGAGGGCGTAGATGCCGCTGGAGCTGTCCACCACCGTCTGCCCCGGACGCAGCACCCCGGTCTCGACCAGGTGCCGCACCGCGCCGAGCGCCGCGTAGACCTTCAGGGTTTCGAAGCGGACCAGCACGGTGTTGTGCGTGAGCCGGATGAGCGCCGGGGTCTTGACGGCGTCGGTGACGTGCTCGTGGACCGGTGGCGCCACGGCGTTGTGGTCGAGCACGGTCCTCACCTCCCGGCTGGACGTGGACAGAGGGCTGCTGTCGCCACCGTGGGGACCGTGGTGCGGGTCAGGGTCATGATCGAGCCCTTCCGGGTGTGGGGCGTGTCGTCGAGCGGCGGCGGCGAGGAGGGAGGCGCTACCGTCCGCACGGTGGCGAATCGATTCGGCCGGCCCACCGGCCGCACCGCCCCCAGTCCTACTGGTCGTCTGCGGGGTGTCGCTGGTTCCCCGGCCCGTGGGATTCGGCTGCGGTGACTCGGGAACTCTCCTCCGCCGCGGAACGACCAGTTCTGCGCCGGGCTCGTGGACCAGCCGGTGCGGAAGGCGACAGGAGCACGGAGGCCGTGCGTGGACTGGGGCGGTTGATGGGTGCTGGGATGCCTCCCCGCGAGGGGATCCGGAAGCGCTTCCCGGGAACCGGGGTGGGGAGCTTCACGGGAGCCCAAGTCGCGTTGCTGGTGGGCGGCTGCCTGGTCAACGTGGGCACTTTCGCGGTCTACCCGTACCTCGCCGTGCTGCTGCGCGACCGGCTGGGGGTCGGGATGACGCAGGTCGGGGTGGTGCTCGGGGCGGCCACGTTGGTGCAGTTCGCCAGTGCGCCGTTCACCGCGGCTTTCGCCGAGCGGATCGGGTTGAAGCGGTGCCTGCTGCTGGCCACGTTCGTGTACGGGCTCGGTGCGGTGACCTACCTGGCCGGGGCCGACGATCCCGCGCTGACGGTGCTCGCGCTGTTCCTGAGCTGCGGCGCCGGGGCGCTGTACTCGCCCGCCTACCGCGGTTACCTGGTGCACTCGGCGACGGTCGAGCAGCGCCCACGACTGCTGTCGTCGGGCAACGCGGCCGGCACCTTGGGCATCGCGCTCGGTCCGGTGGTGGGGGCGTTGTTCCTGCACCAGCCGGGTCGGTTGTTCACGATGACCACCGTGCTCTACGCGGTGCTGATCGTGGCGCACGTCTTCCTGCGCCCCGAACGCACCGCGGAGTCCGCGGTCGAGCCGTTCCGGCGGGTGCTGCGAGGGCTGGCCGGGCTGCCGTTCGCGGTGACCGTGCTGACCCACTACCTGTACATGCAGTTCTACCACTACCTGTCGACCTTCGCGGAAGGCCGCGTGCCCACGGCGGTCTACGGGCTGGTCATGATGGGCTACTCACTCGGTGTGGTGGCGGTGCAGCCGTTAGTGGCGCGGCGGGTTGGTCACGTCGGCTACCCGGTGGCGATGGCCGTCGGCTTCTGCTGCATGGCCCTGGGCATGGTGGCTTTCACCGGTGGCCGGGTGGTCGGTCTGGCGGCGGGTGTGGCAGCGATGGCCGTGGGTACCGCGGTGTTGTTCCTCAAGAACGACCTGGAGGCGTTGGCGGGGTCGACGCGGTCGGCGACGGTGACGTTCGGGCAGCAGCGGTTGGCGGTCGGCGTGGGGGCGTTGCTCAGCGGTGTGGTCGGCGGCGCGGTGTACGGGCGGTTCGAGGGGGCAGGGCTGCTGCCGGGATTCTGGTTGGCGGTGGCCGCGCAGTGCCTGCTGCTGCCGCCGCTGGTCCTGGTGGTGGCGCGCAGGCGGTCCAGGACGGAGTGATGCGGTGGGCAGCGGGACACCGCGGTCCACGATGTCGTCGCCGCCACCTTCTGAACCCCTGCGGGACTAGGAAGTCGTCGTGGGCTTCTCGTACACGGTGATGTAGTTGCCCTCGGCGCGGAACGGCTCACTCCAGGGTCTGGTTGCGCTGGTAGCGGGCGACGTCGGGCATCGGGCACTCCAGCACGAACCCGGCCGCCGGGCAACAGGCGGTTCGCGGCGTTGGCGAAGCAGCGCACCTGTTCTTCCTGGTCCTGGAGGAAGAAGGTGGAGTACACGACGAACACCATGGAGAACAGGTCGTCGGTGCCGTCGTCGACGTCGGCCATGTCGCCGATGACGACGGGGATGCGGTCGCCGCCGGGTTTGGCGCGCATGCGGGCCACCATCGCCTCCGCGGCGTCCACACCTCTGAGGTCGACGCCCAGCGCGGCCAGCGGGATCGTCACCCGCCCGGTGCCCACCGCGAGTTCGAACACCGGCCCGGTCGGGCCTTCCCCGACGAGTTCGGCCAGGCCGCGCACCGCGTCGGCGGTGTCCTCCCGAGGGCCGTTTCCAGAGGTGACCGGAGCGACGCAAGCCCGTGCGTGTCGCATGGCCACGGCACGCCCAACAGGTCGGTCGGCTGATCGGTGAAGTTCCCGGCTCGTGCGGAATCGTCGCGGCCTGTGTGTTTCCGCGATCTCGGGAACCGGATGGCGATGCGGCACGACTTCTACGGTGGTGGCCGGTTTCCGGCGGTCCGAGCTGGAGGAACAGGGTGCGCGGTGTCGAGTAGTGGCACGGGTGTCGAAGACGTGGTCGGAGACGAGGCCGTCGCGACGCGACCTGGAACCGGGGTGCGTCGGCGCGCCGGGTACGTGGCGGGGCTGTTCGGGCTGCTGGTCCTCCTGCTGCTGGGCGCGGTGGTGGTCCTCATCGCGCAGGGTTCGATCGCCATCCCGATCGGCGAGGTCCTGCGCGTGCTGACCGGTCAGGACGCGGAGTCCGCGGTCAACCGCACGATCGTGCTGGACGCGCGGTTGCCGAAGGTGGTGGCCGGGTTGTTGGCCGGGGCGGCGTTGGCGGTGGGCGGCGCGCAGATGCAGACCCTGTTCCGCAACCCGCTGGCCGATCCGTTCGTGCTCGGTGTCAGCTCGGGCGCGATCCTGGGCGCGGCGATCGTCATCCTGGGAACCAGCGGCGTGGGGTGGTTGTCGGGTCTCGGGTTGGTGAGCCAGTTGGGGGTGACCGGCGCGGCCGTGGCCGGGTCCGCCGCCGTGCTGCTGATCGCCCTGGGCATCGCCCGACGGGTGGGCGACCCGGTGGTGGTGCTGGTGGTCGGGGTGATGCTGGGTTACCTGGCCGGCGCCGTGGTGGACATGCTGGTCTACTACACCGACCCGGACCGGTTGCAGGCGTTGGCGACGTTCACCCGCGGTTCGGTGCGCAACGTGACGTGGACCGAGTTGCAGGTCATCGCCGTGTCGTGCGCGGTGGTGCTGGTGCTGTCGGTGTTCCTGGCACAGCCGCTCAACGCGCTGCTGCTCGGCGACCGGTACGCGAGCAGCCTGGGCGTCAACGTCCGCAGGGTGCACTTCCTGTCCTTGGCCGGCGTCGCCGTGCTGTCCGGCATCACCACGGCCTACTGCGGGGCGATCGGGTTCGTCGGCTTGGCCGCTCCGCACCTGGCACGGGGGTTGTTGCGCACCTCGGACCACCGGCTCGTGCTGCCCGCGAGCGCCTTGATCGGGGCGGTGATCGTGCTGGTGGCCGAGTACGTGGCGGGTGGCAACGGGTTGACCCGGACCTCGTTGCCGCTGAACTCGGTGACCGCGTTCGTCGGTGCGCCGGTGATCCTGTGGGTGCTGCTGTCCGGTCGGGCGAGGAGGCAGGCGTGACGACCGAGAACCCCCGACCGGCCTTGCAGGCGGTGGCGCTCGCGGCCGGATATCGGCGGCGCCGCCGTCACCCCGCCGTCACCGTGCTGCGCGACGTGCACCTGGCGGCCCGACCCGGTGAGCTGATCGCGTTGATCGGCCCGAACGGCGCGGGCAAGTCCACCCTGCTGCGCACCCTGGTCGGGGCGCAGCCGCCGCTGGCCGGTCACGTGCTCCTCGACGGCCGCGACCTGACGACCCTGTCGCCGCGGCAGCGGGCGCGGCGGTTGGCGGTCACGCTGACCGAGCCGGTCGACGTGGGGCAGATGAGCGTCGAGGCGGTGGTGGCGCTGGGTCGGATGCCCTACCGGTCCTGGATCGGCCGGGAGAAGGACCGGGACCGCGCCGCGGTGGACCGGGCGCTGGCCGACGCCGGGGTCGCCGACCTGCGCGACCGCCCGTTGACCGACCTGTCCGACGGTGAGCGCCAGCGGGTCATGGTGGCCCGCGCCCTGGCGCAGGAACCCGCGGTGCTGGTGCTGGACGAGCCCACCGCGTTCCTGGACGTGGCCCGCCGCATCGAGTTCGCGGCGATGCTGACCCGGCTCGCCGCGACCGCCGGCGCGGCGGTCGTGCTGTCCACCCACGACCTGGGGTTCGCGCTGCGCCGCGCCGACCAGGTGTGGTTGGTCGGCGGCGACGGCACGGTGACCGCCGGGGCACCCGAGGACCTCGCCTACGGCGACGCGGTGACCCGCACGTTCACCGGCGAGAACATGTCCTTCGACGACGCCGCGGCCACCATCGTCGTCACCGACGACACCGGACCGGGGACCACCGTGCGGGTGGTCGCCGACGGGCGGCTGCGGCAGTGGGCCGAGCACGCCGTGCGCCGCGCCGGCTGGGAACCCACCGCGGACCCGTGCGACCACGTCCTGAGCATCGAGCACGGCACGCCGTGCCGCTGGAACGTCAACGGCGCGCAGGGCGTCGGCTTCGACGCCCTGGTCACCCACCTGCGCGGCCGAACCGCGACGCAGCCCGAGGACGCGCGGACCGGGTAGCGCCCACCGGCCGACACCCGGCTCCGCCATCGCACCCACCACGTACCAGCAGGAGAGCACCACCGTGAAGACACTCATCCGCTCGGCCGTCGCGCTGCTCGCGCTGCCCCTCGCCCTGGCCGGCTGCGGAGGATCGGGCCCCGACGCGTCGGGCGGCCAGACAGGCGCGGACGGTTGCGTCACCGATTACTCCGAGGGCCGCGACTACTTCCCCGACAAGAGCACCGTCACCGAGTCGGAGCTGTGGAAGATCAGCTACCACAACTCCTACAAGACCATCACGCTCGCGGACACCGAGAACGCGGACGGTCCCGAGCTCAAATACGTGCTCTACCAGTGCGGCACACCGCAACCCGAGGCCACCGGCGACCTGGAGGGCGCACTGGTCGTCCAGGTCCCCGTCACGAACGTGTCCGTCACCTCGTTCAACGCGCTGGCCATGGTCGACCGGCTCGGCAAGAACAAGACCATCACCGGTCTGAGCGGCCAGCTGCTGGGCAACGCCGGGAAGGACAAGTGGTACGCCGGGGTGGCCGAGGCCGCGGGCAAGCCGATGTCGATCGGCGAGTACACCGACCTGAACAAGGAAGCCGTGCTCGGCTTGAAGAACCAGGCCATCTTCATGTCGGGGTTCGGCAAGGGCTTCGACGACATCAGCAACGCCCGCGCGGCCGGCATGCCCGGCGTGAGCGTGTCCAACCGGCTGGAGCGCCACGCCCTGGCCTCCGCCGAGTGGATCAAGATGGTGGCGGCCTTCTACAACGCCGAAGCCGCCGCCAACACCGAGTTCGACAGCATCAAGGCCAAGTACGACCAGGTCGTCTCCACCGTCTCCGGCAAGATCGGCAACCGCAAGGCCGGCTACCTGTGCATCGCCCCGGAACGCGGCTGCGAGTTCCTCCACGGCCACGGCGCCGAAACCCTCGTCGGTCGCCTGCTCGCCCAACTCGGGGTGGACAACGTCTTCGCACCCGACAACCCCGCGCCCAACGGCCAGCCGTACGACTTCGAGAAGGCCGTGGGCACCGCGGCCGACGCCGACTTCTTCATCGTCTACGACCCGATGAAGACGACCCGCGACACCCTGGCCGCCGATCCGCGCACGAACCAGTTCCGGCCCTTCCGGGAGAACGCGTTCATCGCCGGGGTCGACGAGAACTTCGAGGAGTGCCGCGCCAAGACCTACCTCGACGTGGACGTGCTCATCCGCGACTTCGCCCTCGGCCTGGCGCCCGACCTGTTCCCGGACGCCAAGGGCACCTGCTTCGCACGCGCCTCCTGAGGCTCCCGGGCCGCCGGCCACCCGTGCCCGGCGGCCCAGGACCCGACATCTCAGGCGCGGGTGCCCCGGACGATCAGCCGACGTGCGTGGTTGTCGTAGGGGGAGCAGTCGAAATCACCGAAGCACTCCACGTCGGTGAACCCGGCCTCCTGGAACAGGGCCCGCAGCTCGGCGGCGCTGTAGAGGGTGGAGTAGAGCGACGTGCGCCGCACCTCGTTCCCGCGCACCCAGGTCCAGTCGCTGCGCAGGCGCGTCCAGTCGTCCAGGACGGTGTCGCGCATGAACACCGTGCCGCCGCCGACGTCCACCGCCTGCGGACGGCCGACCCAGCCGGCGAAGACCTCTTTGCCCAGCACGTCGACCAGCAGCCGACCGCCTGGTGCGAGGCTGGCGCAGGCGTTGCGCAGCACGGCCAGGTTCTCACCGGGGTCGGTGAAGTAGCCGAACGACGTGTACATGTTGATCACCAGGTCGTAGGCGCCCGGCTCGACGTGCTCGCGCATGTCCGCCCGCACCAGCCGAGCCTCGACCTCCGCCTCCGCGCACACCTCGCGGGCCCGCGCCAGCATCGCCTCGCTCAGGTCCACCCCCGTGACCACCACCCCACGTCGGGCCAGCGGCACCAGGTGCGTCGCCGGACCGCACGCCAGGTCCAGCACCCGATCGCCCGGGGTGACCGCGAACAACGGCGAGGTGGACACCACCTGCTCCGCGTCCGCCGCGCGGCGCGGCGGGAACATCACCTCGGCGAACCCCGTCCAGAGATCGTCGTCCTCGTACCAGTCCATGCCGCTCCAAGCCGCGTCGTCCCGGGTGGAATCGCACCGCTCCAGTCCTATGGTCGTCAGCGAGAGCCCGTTGGTTCCCGGTACGGGTGAGCCCAGGTCGGCCGCGCGGGAACTTCCCGGTACCTCGAGCCGACCACTGGTGGTGACGAGCCGGCCCTCGGGATTGGGGACACCGATGCGACCCGCGCAAGCACCTCGCCACTACCCGTTCCGCGAGCCGACCGCGTTGGAGTTGGAGCCGGAGTACGCGCACCTCCGGGAGCACGAACCGCTCAGCCGCGTCTCCCTGCCCCACGGCGGTGACGCCTGGCTGGCCGTGCGGCACGCCGACGTCCGCACGGTGCTCAGCGACCCGCGGTTCAGCCGGGCGGCGCTGCTGGACCGCGACGTGCCCCGCGCCTCGCCCCGCAGGCACACCGACGCGACGCTGCACACGGTGGACCCGCCCGAGCACACCCGGCTGCGCCGCCTGGTCGCCGCCGCGTTCAGCCCCCGGCGGATCGAGCGCCTGGCGCAACACGCCCAGCACGTCACCGACGAGCTGCTCGACCGGATCGAGGAGCAGGGACCGCCCGCCGACCTGATCGCGGGCTTCGCGGTGCCAGTGCCGGTGGCGGTGATCTGCCAGATGCTGGGCGTGCCGGTGGCCGACCGCGAGGAGTTCGCCGGCTGGATCGACGTCGCCCTGGCCACCACCGCGTTCTCCAGCGAGGAGATCCACGCCGCGTTCGCGAAGCTGAAGGACTACGTGGCGGACCTGGTCGCCACCCGCCGCCGCGAGCCGAGCGACGACCTGCTCGGCGCCCTGGTCGAGGCACGCGACACCGAGGACCGGCTCAGCGAGGACGAGCTGGTCGTGCTGGGCGTGACCCTGCTCTACGCCGGTCTGGAGACCACCACCAGCGAACTGGGCAACGGCATCTACACCCTGCTCACCCACCCCGACCAGCTCGCCGCGCTGCGCGCCGACCCGTCGCTCATCGATCGCGCCGTGGACGAGCTGCTGCGCTTCAACCCCTTGGTCACCTCGGCGGGGTTCACCCGCATCGCCCTGGAGGACGTCGAACTGGGCGGCGTGCTCGTCCGCGCCGGTGACGCGGTGATGGTGCACCCCGACGCAGCCAACCGCGACGGACGGGTCTTCGACCGCCCCGACGAACCCGACGTGACCCGCAGGCCGAACCCGCACCTGGCGTTCGGGTTCGGCCTGCACTACTGCGTCGCCGCGCAACTGGCCAAAGCCGAACTGCGCGTGGCCATCGGCTCCCTGGTGCGCCGCTTCCCGACCCTGCGCCTCGCGGTCGCCGAGGAGGAGCTGTCCTGGCGGCACGGCAGGATGGCGCGCGGCCTGGACCGGCTCCCCGTCACCTGGTCTTCCGCATCCTGACGGCGAGGAAGAACGGCGTCTGCCGCGTCTTGAGGTACCGCCGCTCGTCGACGTGACGGGCCTCCTCGGTGGCCTGCGGTTCGACGACGCGCTCCAACGTGAAGCCGGCGTCGAGCAGCTCGTTCAGGAACGTCTGGAGCGTCATGCGGCGGTAGCTGATGGTGAACCCGTCGCCCACGCTGGACTCGACGCGCCCCTCGTCGAAGTACGACCCGCCGTGCCAGGTCCAGTCGGCGGCGGGGTGGGTCGTGGACACGAGCAGGACGCCACCCGGTCGCAGCACGCGGTGCACCTCGGCGAGCAACTGCCGGCGTGCTTCGACGTGGTGGTGCACCAAGGCCATCACCACCAGGTCGAACGAGCCGGTGTCGAGGAACGCCAGCGGCTCTTCCAGGTCGTGGCGGCGCAGCGTCACCGCCGGGTCGTCCCCGATGCGCGCCCGCGCGTGACCGAGCAGCGTCTCGCTGCCTTCGACACCGAAGACCGCGGCCGCGCCCCGTGCGCGCAACTCGGCGATGTAGTGCCCGGCGCCGCACCCGACGTCGAGGACGCTCAACCCGGTGGGGTCATCCGCCAAGGCGAGCACGGCCGGGCGGTCGGTGTGGGCGTTGTAGGGACTGTCGGTGGCCCGGTGCGCGAAATGGTCACCGAGAGGACCCTCGTAGGAGGTGCGGAAGCGCATCGGTGCATGGTGCCAACACGTCGTGCTGCGGCGCGAAGCGGTGAGCCCACCTGCGCCGGCCGGCCGAGACCGCTTGCTGTGGCCCTCCCGACAAGCTCCACCACACCGCCGGTCAGGTGTGGTGTCCCTGGTGCCTCGTGACAGCGGCCCCGGTGAGCGGGCAGACGCGGCACGTGTGACCGTCGGGCGTGCGGTAGAACAGGCAGCAACTGCGTCGGGTGCCGTCAGGGGACAGCGAGCCGCGCAGCGGTGGTGCGCTCAGCAGGCGGTCGCCGAGTTCGGCGAGGCCGGCGGGTAGGGGGCGCAGGGCACTGCGCACGGCCGCGGCGGCGTTGCCCCACAGCAGTCCGTCCGCCACCTTGACCACGGCGCGCAACCTGGCGTGCAGCGGCTTCAGGTGCTCCTCGACGACGGTTCGCCGCAGTAGCGGCACGGGATCGCCGCCGGTCGTCCAGCCGCCCGGCTCGGGCAGGGAGAGCCGCACGGACGCGTCCTCGCCGATCCGGCACCGCAGCCGGCGAAGGTCGGGCACGACACCGCCGTGGGCCAGCGCCCCGAGAGCGACCGACCACAGCCCCGCCGCCACCAGGAACTGGAACGTCGAGGCGGCCACGCGCGCCTCCCTCGTCCCGAAGTGCGCGCCCACCCGCCGAACGGCCTCGGCCAGGACGGCGCGGTCGTCGTGAAACGCGCTCAAGGACCGGCCGGTGAGATCCTCGTCGACGGTGAAGTACGGGCTCGTCACCGCCGTCGAAGCCAGGGCGGCCGCGACGGCGGCGGGGTCGGCACGCCGGATCGTGCCCGTCCCGGCCGGTGCGGTGCCCCCATCCTCCCGGCCGGGGTGGCCGTCCCCCGGTTCGTGCAGCGAGAACATCACTGGACTCACAGGTGCCTCCGGAAACGGGTGGTGCGCGGACCGGCGGCGTGTGGTGGAGCGGTGGGGACCGTGCCGAGTCCCCACCGCCGTCCTGCAGTCGGGCTCAACGTGGAAGGCCCTTGCACAAGTAGTCGTCCGAGAACCATCTCCGGTTCCCGCCAGGGCCTCCCTGATCCACAGCGGGCCCTGACCCGAACCACCGGCTGTTCCCCCGTCGCACTCCGGTCGCGGTCGGTGCACTACCCGCCCGTTCCGCCCACCTCTTCCCGCGCGAGGACTGCGCCCCCGCACCCCTCGCGTGGGAGGATCCGGCGCGTGACGTCCCGGATGACCTACGCCGCCCTGGGCAGCTCCTTCGCCGCCGGTCCGGGCATCGCCCCGCTGGTGGACACCAACGCCGCCCGCTCCGGTCGCAACTACCCGAGCCTGCTCGCCGCCGCGCTGGGGGCGGAACTGGTGGACCTGACCGTCTCCGGCGCGACGATCGCCACGATCCTCGACGAACCCCAGGTGACCCTGACCGGCGTGGAGTTCCCGCCCCAGGTCGACGGCATCCCCGCGGCGGCGGACCTGGTCACCGTCACCGCCGGCGGCAACGACCTGCGCTACGCGGGCTCGCTGCTGACCACCGCCTGGAACCGCGTCGAACCCGACGGCCCGATGGCCGACGTGCTCACGGCGGACTACGGCACCACCATCCCCGCCCCTACCTCCGCAGACGTCGACCGGACCGCCGCCGGCCTCGCCCGGGTGGTCGACGAAGTCCGCCGCCGGGCCCCGCGCGCCCGGGTCGTCCTGGTCGACTACCTGACCGTCATCGGCCCCCGCACCGAACCCGCCCCGGGCATCCCCTTCACCCCGGAGGAGATCATGGCCCTGCGCGCCGTCCAGGAAGCCCTGGAAGCGGCCTGCGCACTGGCCGCCGACCGCACCGGCGCCGACCTCGTCGCGGTGTCGCGGGTGAGCCGCACCCACGCCCTCGGCGCGCCCGAGCCGTGGCTCCAGCCGTTCACCCGCAACCTCGCCAGGACCGCCGCGTCCTTCCACCCCAACGCCGCCGGCATGGCGGCCGTCGCGGCCGAGGTCGGCAAGGCCCTGCGCCACGGCGACCCCACCCGACCCGTCGGTCTGGGCGACGTCGGGCGGTGAGGTCGAACTCGGCCCCGTCGCACGCCCGTCGGAGGTGATCACGGCGCACCAGCTCTTGCGACAGCCCCACACCGGGGCGTCACGAAGCCGAAAGATGGCCGGATGGGCAAGACCGACAGGACCTGACCGCGGTGGTCCGACCGGCCGATCTGCTCCTGGGGCGGCACCCGATCTCGCGGGAACCCGGGCCGGCAGGCGGGAGTGGTTCCGCTTCCGCCGCGAGTCGCGTCGCCGTGACCGGCGGTGTGCGCGGCGCGAGCTGCGGCAGTTCCGCGGCGCCGAGCGCTGAACGACGAGGCGGGGACGACCGCGGTCGTGCGGGCCGTTCCGGTTCGCCGTCGTCACCATACCGGTGAGGGACCGCGAAAGACGCAGCCGATTTCCGTTCGCGGAACGCGGTCGCACCGGGGAAGCAGTCGGTAGAGGGGTTGTCCGGCCACTAGGATGTTGTTCTTGTGAAGGTCGACATGCAGATCGGCGAGCCGTGGACGCTGGCGGGCTTCGCGGAGCAGGCGCGGTACGCCCAGGAGCACGGCTACTCGGGTGTGTGGAGCGCCGAGGCGGCACACGACCCGTTCCTCCCCTTGGTGTCCGCCGCGTCGGCCGCGCCCCGGGTGGACCTCGGCACGGCCATCGCCGTGGCGTTCGCCCGCAACCCGATGAGCCTGGCCCACACCGCCCACGACCTCGCCACGCTGTCGGGTGGTCGGTTCCTGCTGGGTCTCGGCAGCCAGGTGCGATCGCACGTTGAGCGGCGGTTCGGCATGCCGTGGGGCCACCCGGCGCGTCGGATGCGCGAGTTCATCCAGGCCCTGCGGGCGATCTGGGCCTCGTGGAACACGGGGGAGAGGCTGGCCTTCCGCGGCGAGTTCTACTCCCACACGCTGACGACGCCGTTCTTCGCCCCGCCCCCGTGCCCATCGGGACCGCCGAAGGTCTACCTGGCCGCAGTCGGTGACCGGATGACGGAGGTGGCCGGAAGCGTCTGCGACGGCCTGATCCCGCATTCGTTCACCACCGAGCGCTACTTGCGCGAGCGGACGCTGCCGTTGGTCCACCGCGCGCTGACCGCATCCGGCCGGGATCCGGCCGGGTTCTCGGTGAACCTGGCGGGCCTGGTGGTGACCGGGGCGACGGAGGAAGCGATGGCGGTCGCGGACCGGCGCGTCCGCGAGCAGATCGCCTTCTACGGCAGCACCACCGACTACGTCGGCGTGCTCGAACTGCACGGGTGGGCCGAGTTGGGCAGCGAGCTCAACCGGCTCGCCCGCAGCAGCCGCGACGACCGTTGGCGGACGATGGGCGACCTCATCGACGACGAGGTGCTGCACGCCTTCGCCGTGGTCGCGGAGCCGGACCGTCTCGGTGACGCCGTGGCCGCGCGCTTCGGGGACGTCGTGGACCGGTTCAGGTTCTACGCGCCCTACGAGCACCACCCTGGGATGTTGCTGCCCGCTGTCGACGTGCTGAACCTCCGCGCCGAGCGGTGAGCCTCCCGCGCCCGGCGCCACCGCGCCCTGGTTGAGCTCCGCACACGCTCTGGTCGGGGGTTCTCACGTCTGCTGCGCGGTCCTGCGCCTCGGCAGTGTGAACAACAGCAGCGGGACCAGGAGGACCACGAGCGACGTCCCGCCCAGCGAGTAGAGCAGGTCCACGCCGGCGAACGCTCCGGCCAGCAGCACCCCGAAACCGATGAAGAGTTCGCACTGCGGGACGAAGAAGCTGAAGAAGACCCCCTGCTCGTCGTTGCCGAGTTCGGTCTGGACTATCACGAAGAAGATGGCGGTGGCCGCGGCCTCCAGGAATCCCGAGACCAGGAAGACGACGAGCAGCCACACGAGGTTTTCCTTGAGGAACAGGGTCGAGAACATCACCGCCTCGATCACCGTGCACCACACGAACACGCCGATGAATCCCCGACGGGGGGAGAGGGATCTCGCGGCCACGGCCCCGGCTATGCCACCGATCGCCGAAGCGGTGTAGACGAACCCAAGCGCGCTCACCGGCCGCCCCAGGGCGTCGATCAGGTACAGCGGCAACAGCACCTGGCGGAGCCCGAGGTAGATCATGTACCCGTAGGTGGACAGCGTCGCGGGACCGACCGCGAGCGACGGTCGCAAGACGATGTTCGCGTACGTCTTCACCGCCCCGAGGAGACCGGAGGGCCCCCGCGCCCCGGACGGGTCGGCCGCGGGCGGCGCGGGGACCGGCAAGCGCAGGAGCAGCACCGAGGACGCCACGAGCAGGACCGCTTCGAGGAGGAAACCGAGCGCGACGTTGGCCGCGGACGTGGTGGTGCCCGCCGCCAACGGGGCGGTCAGCATCGCGACGCGTTGGGCGCCGACGACGATGGAGTTGACCCGCACCGGATCCGCTGCGGCCGCGACGCGACCCCGGACCGCCATCCGGCCCGCGACCGCGACGGACGACGTGATGCCCACTGCCGCGAGCAGCAGCGTGAACACCACGAAGTCCTCGGCGAACGGCAGGACCCCGGTGACGGCGGCCATGAGCACGGAGGAGACCGCGGCCAGCTTCCGCGCGTCCCACTGGGTGAGCATGCGCGCGGCGACGGGTGCCATGAGGACAGACGGGATGATCCGTGCGCCGAAGGCGTACGCCAGGTCGGTGACCGTTCCGTACCGGTCCAGCACGAGGATGGGCAGACAGATCGACGTGTAGAGGAGCCCGAACTGCACCAGGAACAGCGACGAGGCCAACCGCCAGACCGTGTCTTTCACCATTGCGCGCATGCGCCTGCAATCCGCCCCTCGATCCGAGCCGGCAAGGTACACGTCCACCTGGACGCGGTCGTCGCCACCGGGCGACTCAGGTCTTCCGCCCCGCGGTGAAGCGTCGAACCTGTTCGTCGAGGCGTTCCGCCACCGGTTCGTCCACCATCGTCCGGTCCTTGAGGAGCAGCAGCTCCAGACCACCGCTGGACGAGCGACCGGCGAGCAGGTTCAACAGGCTCTTCCGCTGGGTGCGCTCGTCGTCGCGGCCGTCCTGGAAGAACAGGTGGTGCTCGGAGTAGTCCAGTGAGATCGCCCGGATCGGGCCGAAGGCGAAGATCCGGGGCCTCGGCAGGTAGTTGAACACGAACCGGCGCATCCCGAAGATCCCGTCGACACCGACGAAGTCCGTGGGCCACCTGCACCCGTAGCGTGGGCCGGGGTCGCCGTCGCGCAGGCGGCCGACGCCCCAGGCCGGCCCGCGGTCGCGGAACACCGTCGACGTGCGTGCCGTCTCCGCCAGGGCGCCGGCCACCGCCCGCTGGGTCGACCCGTGCCTCCCGAGCCTGCTGAACGAGATGGATTCCGCCTCCACGCCGTCGCGCAGCGGCACGCAGCGGGCGAACGCCTGCAGGAGGAAGTCGGGGAGTGAGACACCGTTCGTCCCGATGGTGGCGACCAACGCCCGGCACTGGGCGCCCGAGTAGGTCAACAGCTGCTCCTCGGTCGTGTTGGTCCGGGACCACGGCGGCCAGTCGGCGCCCGCCTCGGACTCCCGTTCGGACACGTCGGCCGCCGCGTCCTCGTAGTACACCGCGAGGTCCGGCGCCTCCTCGGCGTCCAGCTCGTCGACGATGTGCGCCATCGGGAGCTGGACGGACGAGGGTGACAACGGCTGACCACCGTAGAGGTCCGCGAGGAGCCCGACGAACCGGTGGAGCGAGTATCCGTCCATGATCGAGTGGTCGAAGCACAGCGCCAGGTAAGAGCGTGACGCCCTGGGCAGGACGATGCAGTGGGCTCGGCAGACCAGCTCGTCGAGGAGGTCGTAGCGGCCGTAGAGCACCTCGCGGATCTGGCGGAGCACCGCACGGGGGACCTCCCGCAACCCGCCCGCGTCGGAGGTGGTCGAGTCCAGCGTGAAGCGCGGCTCGTCGGATCGGCCCGGCACGGAGCGCACCCGACCGTCGAGGTGCACCTCGCGGTGCGTCCGCCAGGTCGCCCCGACCAGTTCCGCCAGTGCCTGGCGGAGCCGGTCGAGGTCCAGGACGCCGTCGAACTCCAGGACGTCCCAGGCGTTCGGGAAGTCGTGCTCGGCCAGGACACCGCCGTCGAAGGTGCCGGTGAGCGCCACTTCCCGCTCGACCCGCACGGGCTTGCGGACGGATTCGGAGGGGTTGTCCATCAAGCACATCCTCAGTCCTCGGGGAGATCCCACGCGGTTGTCGTCGGTGGCTCGCTGCCACCACCGACGGTGATGGGCGTCGGTGCGGGGCGGGAGCGGGTCCCGGGCCCGTCGGTCAGTCTTGTGGCGCCCGCCTCTTCTTGCCCGACGGTGTTCGGGGCACCTCGGCGAACAGGATGTCGCGGGGCAGCATGTAGTCCGGGGCCACCGAGCGCAGCCGGGCCTCGATCGCGTCCCTGCCGGCAGAGCCCTCCACGAGCAGGACGTAGCCCGCGGCCCCCCGCGCGCGGGCCAGGGCGGCCCGCACCTCGGGAAGTGCCTCGACGACGGACTCGACCTGCTCCAGGTCGACCTTGCGGCCCTCGACGTTGATGACGAGGTCCCGCCTGCCCTCGATGTGCAGGAGCCCGCCCTCGACCCGGGCGAGGTCACCGGTCGAGTGCCAGTGTGCGCCGGTCGACGCCCGCGCGGCGCCGCCCAGGTAGGGCGACGACCCGGTGTCGACCTCGAGCACCCCGTCGTCGGAGATGCGGGTGCGCGCAGTCGGGGGCCCCACGGACAGGATCGGGTCGGTCGGCTGCGCCCCGGTGACGAATCCGGTCTCGGTCGTGCCGAAGAGCTGGCAAATCTGCACGCCGGGGTGGGCGTCCACCACGCGGACGTGGTCCTCGCCGAGCCTGCTGCCCGCCGAGACCAGGACCACCTCGGCGCTCGGCGGCAGGGCCGCGGCCACGAGCCGGAACTGGTCGGGGATGAGGAGGACGGTCGCGTCGGCCGCGAGGGCGTCGCGGTAGCCGTCGAGCGAGTGCCGCGCCGGGATCCCGACCGCGCACCCCAGGTCCATCGACATGACGATCCCGCCGAAGAACCCGTAGGTGTGCAGCGGCGAGCACAGCACGGTCAGCCGACTGCCCTCGTGGACGCCGAGGCGGGCGTAGTAGTCGCGGTAGCGCTCCACCTCGGCCGAGATGGACGACAACGTGCGCGTGACCAGCTTGGCGTGACCGGTGGTCCCCGACGTCGGGAAGATCAGGGCCGCGGAGAGGTCCGGCCGGTCGTGACGGGTGTCGAGCCGGGTCAGGGCGGCGCGCGGTTCGCCGTCCGCGCCCGGACCCGGGCTGTGGATCCGCCAGCCAGCGCCCGCCGCGGCGGCCAACGACCCGTCGAGCAGCGCCGGGTTGACGGGATTGCCGACCACGACCGGGCACCCCCGTGCCACGAGCGTTTCGACGACGCGGATGAACGTGGCCGAGAACGGCAGCGACACGAGCACCGGTTGCGGCTCGTCGGAGAGCACCGGCCCCAGCAGGGCGTCGACTTCGCGGCAGGCCGCGTCCCGGCGGGTCAGGCCGAAGGTGCTTCCTGCCCAGGCGTGCGCGCGGCCGAGGACCACGCCGGCGAGTTCATCCACTGACGCCCGACCCCGCTCGGGCCGTGGCCTTGTCGTAGTCGTTGACCAGTCGGAGCAGACCTGGCTGGTTGGGAATCCGCGCGAGCACCTCGGGCACGGGCATGGCGTCGTCGGCGATCCGGTCGGCGACCGACCGCAGCGCCGAGCGGAAGCTCCCCTTGACCATGCGCAGCCAGTAGTTCGACAGACCCCAGTCGGTCTCGAACCCGCTCGCCATCGAGTGGGCGACGGCCTCGTCCACCACCGTCTGCCGGTCTCCGGCTCCGATCCGCGCGCGGTGCGGACCGAACATCTCCCACCCCGGGACCTCGGTGTGACCGCCGATGATGGCGTCGGCGAGCTGCTGGGACAGCAGCGGCGACAGGAAGAGGCCGTCCCGGTAGGTCCCGGTGAGGAACCACAGGCCGTCGACCGCTGTCATGCCGAGCACCGGCGCCCCGTCCAGGGGGACGGGCCGGTTGCCGGTCTGCACCTGGACGATCCCGGCCTCTGCCACGTCGACGGGCAACTGGCGCATGGCGCATTCGATCAGGAAGTGCACGTCCTGCGTGGGCGCGTGGGCGCGCGGATCGGTGTGGACGACGTTCGTCGCGCCGATGTAGATCACGTCCCGTGAGCGGGGGATGGCGTGCAACCCGCAGGCGAACGCCCGGTTGGGGGTGCGGACCACCCTGCCGAGCGCGGCGCCGATGCCGGGCGCCGACACCACGACCGAGACACCGACCCCCGCGACGACGGGCATCACCGGCGGGAGGTCCGCGACGGCTTCGGCCAGTCGACGGCTGAACGCGCCCGCCGCCACCACCGCGTGGCGCGGGGTGAACCGGACGCCCGACCGGAGCACGACCGATTCGAGCCTGCCGCCGACGCCGACCGTCACCTCGCTCACCGCGTCGTCCACGAACCGCACCCCGCGGGCGAGCGCGGTCGCGCGGAGCGCGGTGAGCAGCCGGTCCGCCGGGACGCTGCCCTCGTGCGGCAGGTGCAGGGTGGCGAACGGCCGTTCCCGCTGCTGGGGCAGGTCCGCTGCCCAGGGGCTGCCCTGCTCGACCGAGTGCTCCTCGCCGGCGTCCTTCACCGCGGCCTCGATCGCGGCGAAGTTCCGGGTGTCGACCACGTCGGCTCCGGCCGCGTTGAGGACGACGTCGGTGCCGAAGCGGTTCAGCAGGTCACCGCCGCCGTGGTCGGCGAGTTCGGCCGCCCAACCGGGCCAGAGCGCCCGTGTCCGCAGGGCGAGCGCGTGCCTCGCCGCGAACGCGTCGCTGCGCAGGCCCGCCGCGGTGATCTCGCCGAAGCAGCCGAGCATGGCGCCGGCCGCACGACTGGCGCCGCCTCCTCCCGCCTCCGGCTCGACGACCGTCACCGACAGACCGCCGCCCGCGAGCCGCACCGCCGTGCTCAGGCCGAGCACACCACCGCCGATGATCAGTACGTCCATGTTTCCTCCGTGTGCACGAGTTCAGTCCCCCTGCCGTACCTGTCCCACTCGGTCACCACGACGATCGCGGGTTCGGGATCGGTGTCGGTGGAGATCCCGATGTGTTCGGCGCCGGTCCCTGCGGCGACTGCGGTGAACCGCACGGTGTCGTCGACCAGCACGGGTCTGCGGAACGCAGCCCGGAGCCTCCTGGGTGCTCGCGCGCGGCGGTCCGGGGCCGTCAGCGCGACCGCCACCAAGCCCAGCCCGTGCGCGGGCCTGCGGTCGAAACCGGCGGCGTGCGCCACCGCGTCGTCGAGGTGCAGCGGGTTGTGGTCGCCGAAGCGGCTGTAGTCGTTCGGGAAGCTCTTCGGCACCGTCCACGCCTCACCGCTCGCTTCCCGGGCCGCGCAGGCGAGCCGGGTCAACGGCGCGCTCCCCAGTCTGGGCAACCGGACACCCGCGTGGACGGTGGACCTCTTCCGCCACAGCGGAAGCCCTGCTGCGGTCTCGGCGACCGCGACGAGGCCGATGACGCTGCCGTGCGCCGTCGGCTTCACCAGCCGGACGCCGGTGGTGACCACGCACCGCCCCTCCGGCTGGACGTCGGTGACGACGTCCATCTCCTCGCCGACGTGCACCGCACCCGCCGCGGCGAGGTCGCTGCCCGCTTCGCCGAGCAGCCGGACCAGCGGGTCGAGGTCGAGGGAGAGGGAGGCAAGGAACACGATCGGCGGTGTGCGCGCCGGCCGCGCGCCGACCGCACCGTGGGTGCAGCGGTCGAACTCGGCGATGAGGGCGGGGTTCCAGGACCGCTCCAGGATGGAATCCGGCCTCCTGGCGCCGAGCGGCTTGCCTCTCACCGGCGGAAGCACGAGACGGCCATGAACCTCGCCGAGGCGGAGCGGGTTTGCGCAACCAGGGTCATGTCGCCGACGTCGACGGCCGCCACCACCGCGTCCATGCGCTCGTGGTGCTCGACCACGAGCACGCCACCCGGCCGCAGTGCTTCCGCGCCGACCCGCACGCAGAGCCGCACCAGCCACCTGCCTTCGTCGTCGGCGAACACCGCCTCCCGCGGGAAGCGCCGGGCGTCGTTGTCCACCGGGTCGGCCACGCCGAAGTAGGGCGGGTTGGCGATGACGACGTCGGCGCACTCCCGCGGCACGCGCCCGGGGTCGCCGATGTCGGCTTCGATGAAGCTCGCCCGCACCCCGTGGGCGCGGGCGTTCGTGCGCGCGAACTCCAGGGCCGTCGCGGATATGTCGTACCCGACGAGCGTGCCGCCGCCGAGGCCCAGGCACACGGAGACGCCCAGCGCCCCGACGCCGCAGCAGAGATCGACGACGCGGGGGTCGGTGGTCGTGAGCGCGTGCTCGATCGCGCCCTCGACGACCAGGCGAGAGGCCGGTTGCGGCGGGAAGGTGTCGGGGCCGCACGCGAACGAGCGGCCCATGAACATCGTCTCGCCGAGGACGTGCGCGAGCAGCTCGCCGTCCACACGACGCCTGACCACCTCGTCGACGGTGATCGCCGGCCGGCCGTCTGCGGAGCGGCGGGCGGCCCACGCCGTGATCCGGCGGGCCTCGTAGCCCGGTTGCGGCACTCCCGCGTCGCGCAGGCGCGCGATGATGTCGTCCACCTCAGACCTCCTCACTCGCCGTCACCAGGCACGCCCAACCGCCGGTGACCGCGCCGTCGACCCCGGCGGCGCAGTGCACGACGACGAGTCCCGGGCACAGCTCACCGACCCACCGCTGGAGCTGCACGCGCAGCGGTGCCGGGTCCGCGTCCGCTGACGTGGACATCAGCAGCGGACCGGTGAGCCGGTGCCGGCGGCCGGCCTCGGCACCGACCGGGTTGGGAACGGACTGGAAGAACAGCGTCGGCGTCAGGACCTCCGGGTCCGTGCTCCCCCTGATGAGGTCCCCCAGTTCGGACTCGTACCCCGGGCTGATCAACATCAGGCCGCTGCCGTCCGGCAGGGCGGGACCGGGTGCGTCGGCGCAGCGCTGAACCAGGCCGTCGACCAGCGCGACCGCCAATCCCGCGAGCCTGCCGAAGGAGAACCCGGGCGGGTTCCTGACCGAGGCCGACCACTCCCGCCGGAACAGGTGGTGGGCGCGCAGGGGAGCGTGGACGATGTCGTCGGGTTGGAGGTTCGTCGCGGACACCGTCACCCGTCCACCACGACGAAGGCGATCGCGCTGTTCGCGCCACCGAAGGCCGAGTTCACCAGGAGCCCCCTGCCCCCCTTGACGGCACCCGGGCCGCAGTAGTCCCGCAGGGGAGTGCTGATCGGGTGCACCTGCGGTGGCACGTGCCCGTTCAGGGCGATCGCCCACGCCGCCACCAGCTCGACCCCGGCGGCGGTTTCGAGGCAGTGGCCGTGCACCGTCTTCGACGAGTACACCCGCTGCCCGGCGGAGACGAATCGGTCGTAGGCCGCCAGCTCGCTGTCGTCGTTGGCGGGGGTGCCGGTGCCGTGGGCGTTGACCGACGCGATGTCCGCGAGCCGCCAACCGGCCTCGTCCAGCGCCGCCATCGCCGCCGCGTGCACGCCGTCCCCCTCCGGGTGCGGCCGGACCGGGTGGTGGGCGTCGCTGCTCAGCGCGCCACCCACGAGGTGCAGGTGGCTGTTGTCCCACGCCTCGGCGATCATCCCGGCACGACGCCGATCCCCGATCAGCAGCACGGCGTGGCCCTCGCCGAGCACGACCCCGTCGCGCTCGGCCGCGAAGGAGTTCAGCTCGCCGGTGGTGCTGAGCGCGCGCCCCCGGTCGAACAGCGCGAAAGTCTGCCGGTCGAGGTTGCGCGCCGCCACGACGAGCACCACCGTCCCCGGGTCGCGTCGCACTGCGGCGGCGGCCTCGACGACGGCGGAGGCCGCCGCTATGCACGCGTTGTTGTGCGTGGTGGGCAGGCAGGTCGCGCGCACGGTCTCGACCGTGGCCCGGTACACCCGCGCGAGCGTGCCCAGGACCACCTCGGAGAGGGGAAGCGCGCTGAGCCAGGACGTCGCGAGGACCACGCGCAGATCCGCCAGCGGCACGCCGTCCACGACTTCCTCGACAGGGCCGACGAGGTGGTCGAAGCCCGTGCCGAGCGATTCGTCGACCACGGCGTGACGCGCGCGGTGAGCGTGCACCGGGAACCGCTGCACGGGCGCCGCCTGCGACTGTCCGTCGCGGAGCGCTCGGAGCAGCGCCGCGGCACTGCGCAGCGGTCCTGCGGCGACTCGGGCGCGCAGGACGCACGGCCGCTCCACGTCGGCGGTCACGGGCGAGCTAGCCGATCGAGGTTCGCGCAGATCGCGTCGACGGATTCCGCGCTCACCGCCCGCAGGGTCTCGTCGACCGTGGCGCCGACGACCGGCGCGAGCTCGGTCGCGAGCCACGCGCGCTCGAGCGACGTGAGCCGCTCGGTGCCCGAGACCTCGTCGACCCCGACACCCAGCGCCTCGGCCACCTTCGTCGTCGCGATCCGCCGCAGGGCTTCGGCGTCGGTCATGACGAAGTGCCGTCGGCGGGACCGCCGGAGCGGACGTGCACGAACTCGGCGAGTTCGACGACGGACAGGAGCCCGCCGTCGACGATCTCGTCGTCGGAGAGGGCGATGCCGAACTTGAGACCGAGGGCTTCCATGAGCTCGACGACGCCCAGGGACTCCACCCCGATGCCGGAGCTCCCCAGGGGCTTCGTCCGCTCGTCCTCCCCGATCTCGTAGTTGAGGTCCGACAAGAATTTCTGGATGAACCCTTCGATTTCGGCTTTGTCGCTCACGCACTCCTCCGATCCTGGTTCCTGAATCCCGAGGTCAGCGGCGGAAATCCCCAGAAGACGCGTCAACGGGCGAGCTTTCGCGATCGTCTCGGCAAGCTCCTCCTCGGGGTCGGAAAGCGTGGTGATCGCTCCGCCGATCCCGTACTCCCACACGCCGTCCCGCGCGACGACGGTGCGGATCACGATGCTGAGATCGACGGGACCGGTGAGCGAGAAATATCCGATCGACCCGGAGTAGATCCCGCGCGGACCCTCTTCGAGTTCGTCGATGATCTCCATCGTCCACTTCTTGGGCGCGCCCGTCATGGAGCCGCCGGGGTAGATCGCACGGACGCACCTCCCCGGTCCGGCGTCGGGCAGCTTCTGCGAAGTGATCTCACTCACCAACTGGTGAACGGTGGCGTAGCTCTCGACGTCGAACAACCGCGGCACCGCCACGCTCCCCGGCACGGCAACGCGACCGAGGTCGTTGCGCACGAGGTCCACGATCATCAGGTTCTCCGCGCGGTCCTTCTCCGAGGTCGCCAGAGCGGTGCGCAGTTCGGTGTCGTGCAACGGGTCGTCCGCCCGGGGGCGGGTCCCCTTGATCGGCCGCGACGACATCCTGCCGCCCGCGTCGACCGCGAGAAGCCGCTCGGGCGAAGTGCTCAGCAACTCGACCCCCGCGACGTTCAGGTACGCGCCGTAGGAGGTCGGGTTCGCGGCGCGCAGCGCGAGGTAGGCGTCGAGCGGCGCCATGCCCACCTTCGCGGTGATCATGTTGGTCAGGCAGACCTCGTAGGTGTCGCCCGCGGCGATTGCTTCCTGAGCGAGTCGGATCTTGGCGAGGTACGACTCCGGGGCGTGGCGCAGGCTCACGCCGTCGACCACCGGGGTCCGCGCGGCTACGTCGGCCGCCGGCACGCCGTGCAACGACGCGATGACCTCGGCCGTGGTGCGCGCCCACGCTGCCTGGTCGACGTCGACGCCCGCGGCCGGCATCAGCGTGAGGACGTGCGCTCGGCGGTGCTGGTGATCCAGGGCGATCGCACGATCCGAGAACAGCAGCGCCGCGTCGGGAACAGTCGAGCGGTGCCCCGCGCCGGGGCGGTCGTCGTTCTTGAGCTCGTAACCGAGGTAGCCGACCCAGCCGAGGGCGAAGCCCGCCAGGTCGGGCGACTCCACCGGGTAGGCGAGGTCCAACTCCTCGTCGAGCCAGTCGAAGAACGACTCGTGCCGGACCTCCACGCCTCTGTCCGCGGACCGGATGGTGACCGTCCGGTCCGCCACCGACGCCTGGGCGACGCGGGACCGGGAACCCCCTGAGCCGCCCATGTAGGAGAACCGGCCGGGTTGCTGCCGGTGGTCGCTGCTGTCCAACCAGAACGACGTGTCCGCGCTCGCGAACACGCGCCGGAACAGCTCGGCCGGGTCGAGATCGGCGTCGACCGTCGTGACCTCGACCCGCAAGCCCGTGCCGTCCGCGGGGACGGCCGGTTCCCGACGGGTTCCCCGCGCAGTGGGACCGACCGGCCGGACCGCGACCGGGCGCGTGGGCCCGCGCTGCCACCGGTTGGCGATCTCGACGAAGTTCGCGACAATCGTGTCGCCGTCCCTGGTCAAGATCGACTCCGGGTGGAACTGCACGCCCCACAGCGGGCGGAGCCGGTGCCGCAGTGCCATGATCGTGCCGTCGTCGGCCCAGGCGATGGCCTCCACCGACTTCGGCAGGCTCGTCACCTCCAGCGAGTGGTACCTGACGGCCTCGAAGCGGTGGGGCACATTCCGGAACAGCTCGTCGCCCTGGTGGACCACCGGCGAGGTGCGGCCGTGACGCGGGTTGGCGGCGCGGCCGACGGAGGCGCCGAAGCGCACGGCCAGCCCCTGGTGCCCCAGGCAGACACCCAGCACCGGGACGTCAGCCCGGTCGATCAACCGGGTGCAGTGGCCGAACGACCGCGGATCGTCGGGGTGGCCGGGACCGGGCGAGATGATGATCGCGTCGAAGAGGTCGACGTCGGCATCGAGCAGTGCCGGATCGTCATTGTGGAGAACCGTCGTGCTGATGTCCGGATGGATCGCCAGCTGGTGGACGATGTTGTAGGTGAAGGAGTCGTAGTTGTCGATGAGCAGCACCGAGGTCACGCGGCAAATCCCCCAGACCATTTATGGAAGAATCGCACCCTCACTCGTAGGCCGAAACATGCCCAGTCCGCCGGTCTGGACCCGCTGGCGCGACACCGTGCGCCGTCCTTTCTCCAGTATCACGCAGGGCAATCGAAATTCCACGCTACCAGCACGGTCGGATCGCGTCCAACAGATTGCTTCGGGACCGAATGTCGAGCTGAACGGCACTGCGGTCACCACAACGTCAACGGAAGCTCTGTTCCGGTGATTCCAAATCAGGTGGACAGGCACTTTCGAAGTAACATCCGGCGCTCGTGGGTTGTCCTAGTACGTGTCTACCCTTGTTGTCAAGGGGGGTTTCACTGCTCTGTTCAGGGCATGCCGGATGCGGGGCGATTGCGTAGTCAGACAACAAGGTGCTGAGCTGGGAGTTGCGGAGTGAATCTCCTATCACCGCACTGACCGCCACGACACCCTGCGTCGGCGGCCGCCGGCGCCTGTCACCGATGGTGAGCATGATGGTCTGCTGAACGAAGCAGATCCATACCGAGGGGTCTGCGGATGGCTAACGTCGAGCATTGATGGCTACCGTAATCACGGCTTTGGCATAGGGGGCAGCGTCTCGCTGGCGACGCAAAAGTTCGGGGGCGCCGGCCGGATATTGCGTAAAACCGAACCGGGTTTCTTCGAGTGCCTCTGCTATCCGTGGGGTTGACCCGTTTGACGGACAGGTTGATCCTCACCTGGTTGTACGGGGTCGGATTACTGGAGTCTCTGTCATGGCGGCGAGGGCACCTCGTCACCCCGGCGTCCGCCCCCGTTCCGACGTCGAGGACCAAGCATGCCAGTGTCCGTCGTGCCACACCCGACCACGCTCGCCGAGTGGATCGCCGCCACGGTCCCGTCGGGCATCCCGGCGATGGACGCCGCTCCTGTCGGGAGTCTGCGGTTCTTGTTCTATGGTCGGGCTTCTACCCGTGAACACCAAGGACCCACGCACCCTGCGGGCATGGCAGCTGGATGTCTCCCGCAGACTCACCGAGGGCACGGCGCGATCGTGGGGGGCGTACTTCGAGGTCGGGTGTTCCCGTCAGGTTCCTTGGCATTCGCGGTCTCGGGGGCGGCAGCGATGCTGCGCTGCATCGCCACGAACGCGGGCAAGGTCGACGCGGTGGTGGTCGGTGAGTACGAGCGCGCCTTTATCGACACCAATCAGGTGCGGGAGCCGCGGGCGGTGTTGGAGTGGTACGGGATGCAGCTGTGGCTGCCGGAGGCGGAGGGTCCGATGGACTTCGGCAACCCCGCGCACGAAGCGTTGCTGTCGCTGCTCGCAGCGCGTTCGCAGACGGAGGTGCTGCGTTCCCGGCACCGGGTCGTCACCGCGATGCGGATGCAGACCGTCGAGCAGGGACGCTATCTCGGTGGCAGGCCGCCCTACGGCTACCGGCTTGTGGACGCTGGGCCGCACCCGAATCGGGCGTTGGCGCGGCGCGGTGTGCGGCAGCAGCGGCTTGTGCCGAACCCGGCCATCGCTTCCACCGTGAAGCTGATCTTCTCCTTACGTCTGGCCGGGCACAGTGCCGCGGGCATTGCCCGTCACCTCGACGAGCAGGCTGTGCCCAGCCCGTCGGGTGGGGACGCGGAACGCATCCGGGGTCGGGTGGACCCCGGATGGTCGCTGCGCACAGTGGCGGAGATCCTGGGCAATCCCCGCTACACCGGCCGCCAGGTGTGGAACCGCACCAGCGTTGGCCGCTCGCCGAGCGGCCGACGGACGAGCGTCCGCAACAAGCAGCACGCGTGGGCGATCTCGGCCCGCATCGCCCACGTGCGCTGGTGTCCGAGCAGGACTTCGTCGCCCAGACCATTCAAGCCGCCCGGCACAGCACTGGCCAGGCTGCCGACGCTGGTGGCGGCGAGTGCGTCTATCTGTTGGCGGGCTGGCTTCAGTGCGGGTTGTGCGGGCGGCGGTAGGGCCCGAACCGCACACCGGGGGTACGGGGGTGTGCCAGTGGCCCGGACAGCACCTCGAACAGGCGGCGCATCGGCGCGCCGCCGAGTCTGCGGCGCAGATCCCGCAAGGCTTTCGCCGACGGCTCGGCCACCGCGAGACCGGCCAGTCCTCCGATCGGTTTCTGCCAGACCAGTCGGTGGCCGACCTCGGGGAACAGGCACATCGCCAACAGGAAGATCCCACGGCGATGAGGAAGGGCCCGACGGCGCTGTGCCGTCAGGCCCTTCGTCGGGTGTCAGGCGTTGATCGGAGGCTCGTGGTTGGCCCAGACCGCGGTGTAGGGACGGTTGCACAGCTCGATGACCGTGCCCCAGGGGTCCTGGGTGTAGACGACTTCGTAGTCCTTGTTGTGGAACAGGCGCCACACGCCGCTGAGCTGCTTGCCCCCGGCTGCCGCGATGGCCGCCGCGGTGGCCGTGACGTCCTCCACGGTCAGGCAGAAGTGGAAGATGCCGGTGCGCCAGTAAGCGAACGTCTCCTCGGCGGCCTCGGTGGCCGGGTCGGTGAACTCGAACAGTTCCACGCCCAGGCCGTCAGAGGCGGTCAGGTGGGCGATGCGCATGCCGTGCAGCCGCGGGCCGAACAGGTTGGTGACGAGGTTGCCGAAGTGGGAACCGTCGTCGACCACCTCCTCCGGCGGTCGGTGGGGGTACAGACCGAGCACGTCCCGGTACCACGCGAACGCCGCGTCGATGTCGGGAACGGTGACACCGACGTGGTTGAGCAGGGTCATGGGCATGGGCGCCTCCTCGCTGGGTGGTGGAAGGGAGCGGCCCACGCTGGGGCCGTGGGCCGCTCCTGGTTCGTGGTCAACCGGTGGTGACGCGGTGGCCCGAGGGGAAGCCGTGGGAGCGGGCCGACCAGACGATCGCCAGCGCGGCCAGTGCCATCACCAGCAAGGTCCACGGGAACGAGTCCGGGCCGACGCGTTCGAGCAGCACGCCTCCGAGCGCGCCACCGCCGGCGACGGCGAGGTTGAAGATCGTCACCAGCATGGACTGCGCCACGTCGGCGGAGTCGCCGCCCGCGTCGGCGATGGCGGTCTGCAGCAGCGTCGGCGCGCCGCCGAACGTCAAGCCCCACAGGGCCACGCCGACGTAGATCAGCGGTGTCCACGCGGTACCGGCGGCCAGGACGACCGCCGACACGGCGAACGCCGCCAACGAGGCGAGCGTGACCAGGCGCAGCCGCCGGTCCACGAGCACGCCGGAGATCCAGATGCCCACCACCGCGGCCACCCCGAACAGCAGCAGCATCAGCGGGACCTGACCGCCCAGGCCGTGCTCGGCCACGAACGGTGCGATGTAGGTGTAGAGCACGTTGTGGCCGAGGATCCACAGCAGGATCACGGCCAGGATCGGCCGGATGCCCGGCATGGTGAACACCTCGCGGATCGGCTTGCGGGCACCTGCCTGCTGGCCGGGGAAGTCCGGCACGGCCACGCGGATCCAGATCATCAGCACCAGCGCGACCCCGGACATCAGCCAGAACACGCCGCGCCAGTCCGCCAGCGACCCCAACCACGCGCCCAGCGGCACGCCCAGGGACAGCGCGATGGGCTGGCCGACGCCCACGATCGCCACCGCGCGGCCCTGCACCTGCGGTGCGACCATGCGGCGCGCGTACCCGGCGAGCAGGCCCCACACCACACCCGCCGCCATGCCGGCGACGAACCGCGAGGCCAGGGTGAGCACGTAGTCGGTGGACAGCGCCGTGAGGGCGTTGAACACCAGCAGCCCGCCGATCGCCAGTAGCAGCAACGGCCGCCGGTTCCAGCCGCGGGTGGCGGCGATGACCGGGACGGCCGCCACGACCGAGCCGATCGCGTACAGCGTCAGGAGCTGGCCCGCCAATCCCTCCGATACCCCGAGCCCTCTGCTGATCTGCGGCAGCAGCCCGGCCGGGAGCGTCTCGGTCATGATCGCGATGAAGCCCGCCAGGGTGAACGCCAGCAGCCCGAGCAGCGGCAGTGCCGCCCGTGCCCGCGTTCGCTCGGTCGTGTCGACCATCGGTGTTCTTCCTCCGTGAGTGGGTACGCCGGTGGGGTCAGTACCGGGGTGTCTTGGCCAGCAGGTGCCGACGACCCTCGATCTCGGGTTCGTAGACCTCCGCCTTCCAGTCCGAGGCGCGCACGGGCTCCATGGCTATGGAGATCGCGTCGCTGTCGACGCCGAACGCCTGCTGCACCGCGGTGCTGATGGCGTCGACCAGTCGGTCCTGCTTCTCGCTGCTGAGCTGCACGGGGAAGTGCTTGATGCTGACGTGCGGCATGTGGATCTCCTCCTCCGGCGTGCGGGTGTGGTCGTGGATGACGGCGGCCAGCCGTTCCACGTCGGGCGAGCGCAGGACGCTGTAGTGGTCGAAGTCGAGCTCCACGACCGCCGGCGGCCGGGGCAGCGAGTCGACCGCTTCCTCGAGGAACGAGTAGTCGTCGCCCCGGACCTTGAGGATCGTGATCGGCGCCTGGACCCGCCGGTGGAGCATCTCCTCGAAGGTGTAGCGGAAGCTGTAGGACAGGCGGACGATGGTGACGATCCGCCGGATGGTGTCGTGGTCGAGGCCCGCGAACCGCGCGGAGACGAAGTCGACGAAGTCGGCCTCGCCGCGGACCCGGGTGACGCACTCGTCGGCGTCGGCGCCGGCGAGCCTGCCCGCGAACACGGAGTAGAGCAGCCGCACGAACGCCGGGTCGCCGTACGGCCCGACCCCGTCGACCGGCCGCTCGCGCTGGACCGGCGAACCGGGTGCGATCAGCACCAGCTGGTCGACGGTGTCACCGCGCTGCTCCAGCTGGTACGCCGCTTCGAAGGCGACCCGCGCGCCGAACGAGTACCCCCACAGCGTGTAGGGGCCGGTCGGTTGCACCTGCTTGATCAGCGCGACGTCGTGGCGCGCCATGTCGGCGACCGTCCCGTCCGGCTCCTCGCCGGGGTTGATCCCGGCCGCCTGCACCCCGTAGAACGGCCGGTCGGCGCCCATGGCGCGGGCCAGCGGCTTGAGGTTCATCGGGTAGCCGCCCAGGCCCGGCCAGCACACCACCGGCCGGCCGGAGCCCTTCGGCTGGAGCGCGACCAGGCGTGACACGGCCTCCTCGGCGATGCGGTCCACCCGCCGAGCCAGGCCCTCGACCGTCGGCTCGTCGAAGATCAGCTGGATCGGCAGCGTCACGTTCGCCGACCGGTTGACCTCCTGCACGAGCAGCACCGCCAGCAGCGAGTTGCCGCCGGACTCGAAGAAATCGTCCAGCACCGACACGTCATCGGTCTTCATCACCTTCGCCCAGGCCGCGGCGACCTGGTGCTCGGCCGGTGTGCGCGGCGCGACCACGACCCGTTCCGCCTGGCCGGCCACCACCTGCGGGGACGTCTCCAGAGCGCGGATGTCGACCTTGCCGTTGGCGGTGTGCGGCAGCTCGTCGAGGACGACCACCCGGCCCGGGATCATGTGGCGCGGCAGGAACTTGGCGATGTCCTGCTTGATCATCTCGGCCGGGCCCATCGTGTGGACGGCGTCCTCCTTCATGCCCTCGGAGGCGATCTGCTCCTGGCTGACCCGGCCGCCGAGGAAGAAGTACGACGGGCCGGACGGCAAGCCGCTTTCGCGCAGCACCGAGGTGATCCGGCGGGCCGAAGGCAGGTCGTTGCCGGTCTCCGAGCTGTAGCCGGAGGACATGAAGCCGATGCCGAACGGGTTGAGCTGCAACCGTTGCAGCCGCCGGCCCAGGTCCACGTAGGCCGTCGCGGGGCCATCGGACCGGCTGATCAGCGAAATGCCCACGTCCGCCCGGTCGTAGACCTGCTGGTTGATGGCGATCACGTGCTTGCGCTGCACCAGCGCGTCGGAGATCCGGCGCAGTTCACCGTCTTCGTAGCGGTACTGCCCGGCCGCCAGGTCGGCGATCCGGTCGGGGTGCGCCTGCACGTAGATGTCGAGCGGGCCGGGGGCGACCCGTTCGGCGAAGGGCACCACGTCGTAGCCGCCCAGGTAGTGGTGGTCCTCGGAGGCGTGGAGCAGGCGCGGCACGGCCGGGTCGAACGTGGTCGCGCCGAGCCCCAGCCCCTCCTCGGGCAGGACCTCGTCGAACAGCCCAAGCATGTGCCCGGCCTCGATCCGCAGCACCTCCAGCACGTTGTTGCGGTAGACCGCCTCGATCGCCGACCGCTTGCCCAGCAGGTGCACGCGCAGCCGCGGCTCGCCCGCGGGCTCCTCGACCGGGGCGACGAGCACCAGCTCGTGCCGGATCGGGTGGTGGTAGTGGATGCCGGACGGCAGGCCGGGAATACCCGCGACCTCCACGTACAGCTGGGTGGCGTACAGCGCACCCGGCGAGGCGTAAGCGTACTTGGGCAGGATGCGCTGGTCGCTGTGGAACTGGCCGAAGTTGCGCAGGACCGCGCCGAGCCGAGCCGGGTCCACGTCCTCGACCCGGGTGGACGGCCGGTCGGGGTCCACGTCGTGGCGGAGCAGGCCGAGCAGGTCGGACGCGGTCAGCGGCCCACCGTCGAAGAAGCGGTAGGTCTTGCGCGCGAACGCGCGTCGCCGCTGCGCCGCCGTGCCGTACTTGCCGGGCAGCGGGAAGGCGGTCGCGCCCGGGTCGTCGTCGCGGAGCCCCAGGTTGGCCAACTGGGCGCGGACCTGCACGCGGCCCTTCTTGGACTGGTGGTGCGCGCCGTGGTTGCCCTGGTCCATCAGGGCCGCTTCACGCGGGTTCAGCTCCACGCACGCCACGAGGTGCTGCGAGTCCGTGCGTTCGTCGGGCCGGACCAGGACCGCCGCGTTCTTCACCCAGTCGTGGTTCTCGATCGCGACCCGGACCTCGTCCAGCTCGATGCGGTGGCCGCGCAGCTTGACCTGGTTGTCGACGCGCCCGACGAAGTGGAACACGCCGTCGGCGTCGCGGGTGACCAGGTCACCGGTGCGGTACAGCCGGTGCGCCGTCCCGTCGATCCTCACGTGCGCGAACCGCGCCTCGGTCTCCTCGGGGCGGTCGAGATAGCCGCGGGCGAGCTGGACGCCGCCGATGTGCAGCTCGCCGACCACGCCGTCACCGACGGGCGCGTGCTGCGCGTCCAGGACGTGGAACGTGGTGCCGGCGACCGGTCGGCCGATCGGGACGGAGGGCTGCTCGCCCTCCAGGCTGCGCGCGGCGACCACGTGCGAGGAGGCGTTGATCGTGCACTCGGTCGGGCCGTACAGGTTGACCAGGCGGCAGTCGGGCAGCACCTGGCCGAACCGGGCCGCGAGCTTCTTCGACAACGCCTCGCCACCGCTGAACACGGCGCGCAGCGACGTGCAGCGCTCGAACAGCTCGTCGTCCACCAACGCCTGCAACAGCGTCGGCACGCACTGGAGGTCGGTCACATCGTGCTCGATGATCGACTCGATCAGGCCGGACGGGTCGCGGTGCACCCCCGGCGCGCCGACGACGACCCGGGTGCCCACGGCGAGCGCGAGCGTCTCCCACTGGGCGGCGTCGAAGCTGACGGGCGTCTTGCGCAGGATCGTGCGGCTCGGGTCGATCCCCATCTCGTCCCGCAGCCAGAGCATCTGGTTGGCGATGGCGCCGTGCTCGACCACCACGCCCTTGGGCCGGCCGGTGGTGCCGGAGGTGTAGATGACGTAAGCGGCGTCGGACTCCGCCGGGCGGACCCGCGGCGGCGGCGCGGTCGCGGTCGTCGTGTCGTCCAGCGTGATCACCGGGATGTCGTGCGGCAGCAGGTCCGCCAGCTCGGCGCGCAGCGCGAGCTCGGTGACGATCGCGGCCGGCCGCGAGTCGGCGATCATGTACGAGACGCGGTCCTCGGGGTAGTCCGGCGCCAGCGGCACGTAGGCGGCGCCCGCGAGGAGGACACCCCAGGTCGCGGTCACCTGCCCGGTGGACGGTGAGAGGTAGAGGCCGACGAGATCGTCGGGGCCGGCTCCGGCCGAGCGCAGCCGTTCGGCCAGGTGGGCGGCGCGTCCCGTCAACTCGGCGAAGGTCAGGGCCTGGTCGTCCGCGATGACGGCGAGGTCGTCGGGTCGGGTCGCGGTCTGGTGCAGAAGCATCTCCGGCAGGGTGGGCCGGAGCGCGGGTAAGTCGCCGATCGTGCCGGTCTTCTGGTTGCTCGAACTCATCGCCCTGCGATTCCTGTGGTCGAGTACGTTAAGTGCGGGTTGGTGGGGGTGGTGCCGTTGGTGCGCTCCGGCAGATGGAGGTGCCGTTCCAGCAGGCTGCCGAAGCCCGTGATCGAGTCGTGCACGCCGCCTTGGCGCAAGGCGTGCCAGTACAGGGCCACGTTGTTGGAGAGCACCGGCTTGTCCAGCCACGCCTCGGCGGCCGTCGCGACGCGGGCCATGGCGACGTTCGTGCCGACCTGGACGATCGCCTGCACGTCGGGTCCGTCGACCTCGCGCACCGCTTGGCGCAGGCGCGCCTCGGAGACGTGGGCGATCTGCGCGGGGCTCGTGCATCCCAGGCCGGTGATGTTGACGACCTCGTACCCGCTGTCGGTGAAGAACCGGGACACGGGGTCGTCGCCCAGGGGCAGGTACGGCGTGATGACGGCGATGCGGCGCACGTCGCCGTAACAGTCGAGGGCCGCCTTGATGGCGTCCGGGCTCATGGTGACCGGCAGGCCGCCGCCGATCGACCGCATCGACTTCAGGATGCGGCCGTGGCTCTCGGGGCCCTCCCAGTAGCTCTCCGGCGACACGGCGATGACCAGGTGGTCCGGTGCGCACGTGACGACGGCGCGGATCGCGGGCTCGGTGGACGACCGGATGCTGTGCATCACGTGGTCGAAGCCCGGCTTCTCTTCCATGGAGTCGTCGTGGATGAACATGCGCGCGACGTGGTTGGTCACACCGGGCACGCGCAGCGCGTCCATCTCCGGCTGGCAGGACGTGTTGGTGGACGGGATGATCACTCCGATTTTGAATCTGTAACCGAGTTGGTCGGTCATCGCTCCTCCTGGAGTCGCCGGCTATCGCGGTTGGATCGACAGTGAGTGCCGGAAGTAGTCGGTCGGGTCCCACCGGCGCTTGACCTCTTGCAGGCGTCGGTGGTTCGCGCCGTAGAACAGGTCGTGCCACGGGACGCCGGAGCGGTTGCGCGCCGGGTCCTTCAGGTCGGTGTCGGGGTAGTTGACGTAGCAGCCCTCGTACCGGCCGTTCGGCACCGGCACGCCGCCGGTGTCGGCGAAGAACTCCTCGTAGATGCCGCGGGTCCAGCCGAGCCCGGCACGGTCGCCGGACGCGTCGCCCCAGAAGGTCTGGAAGAGCATCTTGAAGATCGAGGAGCGCTGCGCGGCGGCGGTGGCGCCGGGCGCGACGGAGTTCACCCGGCCGCCGTAGGAGAACAGCACGATCATCGTGTTCGGGTTGGCGTACTCGGCCGAGGTGAGGTGCCGGTACATCGTGGACAGTTGCGCGTCGGTGAAACCCTTGCGCAACAACGCGGACTTGTGCGCACCGCGTAGTGAGGGATGGGTGATGGTCGGGTTGTTCAAGCCCACCAGCCGTGCGGCGTTGAGCCACGGCAGGCGTTGCGCCTCGCCGAGCTCCGGCATCGCGGCCAGGTCGCCGGATCCCTTCCGCATGGTCTTCGGGGTGAGGCCGGTGCCGTCGGTGAGCCGCCCCAGGTAGTCGTCCAGGATCCGCTGCGCCTCCGGCGCGTCGCCGTCGACCTGGATGAAGATGTCCAACGAGCCGTGCGCCCGGTGGCAGACGTTGAACACGCTGCTCAGTTTGCGCTGCGGCGCGTCGGGCGCACTGTGCTCCTCGTGCCAGCGGCCGAAGTTGGCCAGCAGGCGGGTGAACTCGCGCTCGCCGAGGTCCTCCCACGGGAAGGACACCGCGCGAACCAGGACCGTCGACGGCGGGCGCACGAGCTGCCCGGCCGGGTCGGCGCCCTGGGCGTCGGGTGAGCGGAACCAGTAGCGGGTCACGACACCGAAGTTGCCGCCGCCGCCACCGGTGTGGGCCCACCACAGGTCGTGGTGGGGGTCCTTCGGGTCCCGGGTGGCGACCACGGTCCGGACGCGGCCCTCCCGGTCGACCACGACGACCTCGACGGCGTGCAGGTGGTCCACCACCAGGCCGTGCGCCCGGGAGAGCAGGCCGTAGCCGCCACCGGCCACGTGCCCGCCCGCGCCGACGCTCCAGCACATGCCGCCGGGGATCGTGACGCCCCAGCCGGTGAACAGGTCCTCGTAGACGTTGAGCAGGCGGGCGCCCGGTTCGACCGCGAACGCGCGCATCGCCGGGTCGTAGCCCACGCCGTGCATCCCGGACAGGTCCAGCACGACCTGCGCCTCCGGGTGGCACACGAGGTCGGCGAAGCAGTGCCCGCCGCTGCGCACGGAGACCCGCTTGCCGGTCTCGACGGCCTGCCGCACGGCCTGCTCGGCGTCGGCGGGGGAGCGGAGCATCCGGAAGTACTCGGGTGCGGCGACGAACCGCTGGTTGTTGCCGGTGACCAGTTGCGGGTAGCGGGGGTCGTGGGGGCGCACCGTGTGGACGGGGTCGGCGGCGGCCGGCGCCGCGCCGGATAAGTGCGGCGACACGGCCGTGCCGGCCAGCGCGGCACCGGCGCCGGCGAGCACGGCACGACGGGTCAAATTGCCCATGCGAACCTCCGGGTGGGTATTTCCTGGTGTGATTCCAGCTTTTCACGGACGGGTGACGATTTGTCAAGCGGTGCGAGCGGGATCTCATATTCCAGAGACCGGGGAAATCAACGCCACGGATCGGCGGTCGACCACGCGGAGAACGTGGGAATTGCCGTTCTTCAGGGGTGGCGGACTGCGCGGCGGAGCAGGTGTGAAGCACCTGCCCGGCCGCGTCCTGGGGAAATCGGGCAAAGTGCGCGATCAGTCGGTGAAGCTGGCGAAATAGCCCGCGGCCATGTCCCGCCCGCCGTGGCCCTGGGCGGAGGCGCGTGCGAACCGGGCGTGGCCGGCGGCGGTCGAGTCCATCCGCACGCCCGCGCGTCCGGCGGCGTCGAGGACCAGGCGGGCGTCCTTCTCGGCGTTGTCGACGGTGAAGCTGGGGGTGAAGTCCTCGTTCAGCACGGCCGCGGACTTGAGCTGGAAGTAACCGTTGTCCATCGGGCCGCCGGTGACCACGTCGACGAAGTGCGCGGGGTCCACCCCGAGGCCCTTGGCCAGCGCCAGCGACTCACCCACCCCGTGCGTCAGGGCGATGACCCACGTGTTGAGCACCAGCTTCAGCCTGCTCGCGGCACCGGACGCGCCGTCGTCGCCGACCCAGAGGGTGCGCTTGCCGATGGCGTCGAACAGCGGCTGCACCGTCGGCCGCACGTCCTGCGGACCCGCGGCCATCACGACGAGCTGGCCGTTCTCGGCGGGCTGGCGGGTGCCCTGCACGGGCGCGTCCACGAAGACCAGGCCCCGATCGGCGGCGAACGCGGCGAGGCTGTCGACGTCCTCGCCCACCGTGCTCAGCTGAACCCACACGACGCCCTCGCGCAGCCCCGGCTCGGCGGCCTTGATGGTGTCCGACACGACCGGACCGTCCTTGAGTACGGTGACCACCACATCGGTTCCCCGAACCGCTTCGGCCGGCGAGTCGGCCACCTCGACGCCGTGCTCGGCCAATTCCCGAGCTTTGCTCGCAGTGCGATTCCACGCGCGGACGGAAAAGCCCTTCGCGGCCAGATTCCGGGCCACCGGGAAACCGATTGTGCCGGTGCCCAGAACAGCGACGACGGGTGCTTCGGGCGTGCTCATTGAAAGATGTCTCCTTATCGTGAGAGGGATGTCGCTGGTTCCTGTTTTCCCATTCGCGGCGGCCGTCAACCGCGAACGGCCGCCGACCTCTCGTCGGAATCGGCGGATTCGCCGCGGCGCAGCACTCCGGCGACCAGTGCCGCACCGAGGCCCGCGACCGCGAGCAGCGCGCCGAGCCAGGCGGGCGCGGTGAAGCCGAGGCCCGCGCTGATCGCCAGGCCGCCGAGCCACGGCCCGAGGGTGTTGCCGACGTTGAACGCCGAGGTGTTGGTCGTGGTGGCCAGCGTCGGCGCGTCACCGGCCTCGCGCATCACCTGCGCCTGCAACGCCGGGTTGATCGAGAACGCCGCGACGCCGAACGCCGCCACGGCCACCACGGTGGCCCACTTGTCGTGCGACAGCACCGACAGCAGCGCCAGCACGACCGCCATCGCGGTCGTCCCCGCGTACAAGGTCGCCTGCAGGTGCCGGTCGGCGAAGCGGCCGCCGATCAGGTTGCCCGCGAAGCAACCGACGCCGAACAGCATCAGCAACGGCGACACCGCGCCCTGCGGGAAGCCCGAGACGTCGGTGAACAGCGGCGCCAGGTAGCTGAAGCAGCAGAACACGGCGGCCTGGGTGAGCATGCTGGTGGCCAGCGCCACCCACACCCGCGGCCTGCGGAACGCGCCGAACTCGGCCCGCACGCCGACGTGCCGGGGTGGCGCCAGCCGCGGCACGAGGAGCAGCACGCCGAGCAGCGCCAGCACGGCCAGGGCGTCGACCACCCAGAAGCTGGTGCGCCACCCGCCGTACTGGCCCAGCACCGTCCCCGCGGGCACGCCCAGGACCGTGGCGACCGTGAGGCCGCTGAACATGATCGCCAGCGCGCGACCACGCCGTTGCGGCCCGGCCAGTTCGACGGCCACGACCGAGCCGACGCCGAAGAACGCGCCCTGCGCCAGCGCGGCGACCACCCGGCCGGTCATGAGCATCGCGTAGCCGGACGCGAGCGCGCCGATGGTCTGCCCGACGATGAACAGGCCGAGCAGTCCCGCCAGCGCGGTCTTGCGCGGCACCCGGAGCGTGGCGAGGGTGAGGACCGGGCCGCCGACCACGACCCCGAGCGCGTACCCCGAGATCAGCAGCCCGGCGTCCGGAATGGACACCGCGAGGTCCGAGGCCAGTTCGGGCAGCAGACCGGAGACCATGAACTCACTCGTGCCGATGCAGAACACACTGAGTCCGAGAACGTACACAGCGAGCGGCATTCCATCTCCCGTCGGAATCGGTGATGGTCGCGCCGTGCGCCCTACAAAGCGCGCAGGACCATCTCTACGACCCCCACGAGGGACTCGCGGGAGGTGGTCTTCCCCAGTACGCGCAGGCCGTACATCGAGTTCAAGACGTACAGGGCCAACGCGCGCGCATCGTCGTCGGCGGTCACCTCACCGGTGGCCTGGGCGACGCTGATCGCCTCGTGCAGCGCGTTCTCCATGCGCAGGAACACCTCGCGGACCAGTTCGCGCACCGCCGGGTCCTGGTCGGCGAGCTCCAGCGCCGTGTTCACGGCGAGGCACCCGCGCGGCGGGCCCTGGGTGGTCTCCTCGTCGACGACGGTCATCAGCAACGCGGAGACCCGGTCACGCAGGCTCCCGGGCCCGACGAGCACCTGCTCCTGCCGCGCCGTCCACACCGAGTCGTAACGGCGCAGCGCGTCGCGGAACAGCTGCTCCTTGCTGGTGAAGGCGTTGTACAGACTGCCCCGCCCGAGCCCCGTCGACTCCACCAAATCTTGCACGGTGGTCGCCATGAAGCCCTTGGACCAGAACGTCTTCATAGCGTGGTCGAGGGCCGAGTCGGGATCGAACGCCTTCGGACGAACCATGACGTCGACGGTAGCAGTTCTGGAACGTACGTTCAAATCGAGAGGTTCGCGCAGCTCAGAGCGGTTCCGGAGCTGACCGCGCCGATGCCGTCGGAGTGCTGAAGCGGGAGGACGCTGTCATGGCCGCCGTCGATGTCGGCAACTTCGTCAAGCGCAACTTCCCGATCCGCTCGCCGACCCGCTACCACGAGGCGCCCGCCGCCGAGCACACCGTCACCGGTCCGCTGTGCACGCCGAACGACGTGATCGGCAAGAGGGTTGCGCTGCTACCCGTGGAGGCCGGCGCCTTGCTGGGCGTGCAGCACTCAGGCGCGTACGGGCCGACCGCGTCACCCGGGTTGTTCCTCAGCCACGGCCACCCCGCCGAGGTGCTGGTGCACGACGGCCGCACGCGCCTGGTGCGGGAGCGCGACACACCGGAGGGCCTGCTCGCCAAACAACGCGTGCTCGCGTACTGAGCGCCCGCGCCGACCAAGTACACCGACAAGGAGGACCAACGACATGGACCGCCAGACCGTGATCGTCGCCGTGCAGGCCGCGTTGAGCGAGGTGCTGGAGCGGGACGTCTCCGGGACCAGCGCCGGCACCAAGCTGTTCGACGAGCTGCATCTGGACTCGACGTCGGTGCTGGAGCTGCTGATGGCGCTGGAGGACGCGGTCGGCATCTCGGTGGACCCCGAGAACCTGGACCTGGACGACTTCGAGTCCATCGGCACGCTGGCCGACTACGTGCTCGCCCAGCACACCCCGGCGGGGGCGTAGGCGCCTGCCCTGCTGGACGCCGCGACCGTGACAGCTACTGGTGCTGCGCCTGGCACGCGAGAACTCCGCCTGGGGGTACCGACGCATCCACGGCGAACTCCTCGTGCTCGGCATCAAGGTCGCAGCCTCCACGGTGTGGCAAATCCTCAAGGACGCCGGAATCGACCCGGCTGCCAAGCGCACCTCGACGACCTGGTCGGCCTTCCTCCGCTCCCAGGCCGACGCGCTACTGGCCTGCGACTTCTTCGAGACACCCACCCTGATCGGCACCCGCCAGTACGTACTCGCGGTCACCGAACACGCCAGCCGCCGGGATCCGCATCCTGGCCGCCACCGCCCACCCGACCGCCGCCTGGGTCACCCAAGCCGCAAGGAACCTCGTCATGGACCTCGAAGACGCGGGCAGCTCTATGCGGTACCTGATCCGCGACCGGGACGGGATGTACCCAGCGCTGTTCGATGCCGTCCTCGCCGACGCGGGGATCCAGGTCGTCTTCACCGGTGTCCGGATACCGCGGATGAACGCGATCATGGAGCGCTGGATCCTGTGCCGCTCGAAAAGTGATCGTCGCTGGTAGAGAAGGTTGCCACGGTGTTGGGATCATGTCCGGGTGATCGTGTCCCTGCTGTACAAGGTGACCCGGAGGTTGCTCTCCATCCCGTCGATGCTCCTGCGCAGCGAGGCAGCAAAGGACGCCGAACTGCTCGTGCTGCGGCACGAGAACGCGGTCCTTCGCCGGCAACTGGCGGGTCCGGTCCGCTACGAGCCCGCAGACCGGTTCTGGTTCGCAGCCCTGGCTGGGATGGTGGATCGCCGCCGGTGGCGAGAGGTTTTTCCGGTCACGCCGGGCACCCTGCTCGCCTGGCACCGCAGTCTCGTAGCCCGCAAATGGGACCACTCCGCGCGTCGACGCATCGGACGCCCACCGACACGATCCGCGGTCAAGACACTCGTGCTGAGCCTCGCCCGGGAGAACCCGCGATGGGGTCATCGGCGAATCCAGGGTGAGTTGGCCCGCCTCGGCCACCGCATCGCATCCTCGACGGTCTGGCAGATCCTGCACGACGCCGGCATCGACCCCGCGCCACGCCGCAGTGGCCCGACCTGGCGGGAGTTCCTCACCGCCCAGGCCCAGGGCATCATCGCGGCGGACTTCCTCCACCTCGACACCGTGCTCGGCAGGCGCCTGTACGCGCTGGTGTTCCTCGAACACGGCACCCGCCGCCTGCGCGTCACCGGTGTCACCGCCCACCCGACACAGGAGTGGACCACACAGCAAGCCAGGAACCTCGCCGCCGACCTCGGAACGCGCACGGAATCCCTGCGCTTCCTGCTCCGGGACCGCGACGGCAAGTACGGCGAAGCATTCGACGCCGTCTTCCTGGCCGACGACCTCCAAGTAATCAAGAGCGTGCCGCAGGCTCCCCGGATGAACGCCCACTGCGAACGGGTCATCGGCACCCTCCGACGCGAACTCCTCGACCACATCCTGATCCTGGGAGAAACCCACGCACGCCACGTGCTCAAGACCTACGGAGACCACTACAACCGACACCGACCCCACCAAGCCCGCGGCCAACTACCACCCGAAGCTCGGCAGCACCCCACCGCGGCACACGACCTCGACACCCACAGACTGCACCGCACACGCATCCTCGGCGGACCATCAACGAGTACAGACACGCGGCTTGACCAGCAGCGATGAGTTTTCGGGCGGCACAGGTCACGGCCAAGGCGCGACGCAGGGCAGACAGGCTTCGACGCGCGAGGGCACCGTACCCGTAGGCGCGTCCGTTCTCGACCCCTGCTTGCCGTAGGCGTTGCCGGACCTGTTCGTCGTCGACTCGGGACACGTTCACATCGGCGTTCTCGCCGGGCTCTGCCGGGACGATGACCTGATGGTCGTGCTGGAGCGGAAGGCCAGCCAGCAATCCGGCGTCGGGAATGAGGAGCACGAGCCGGGCCGCTTGTCCGAGCAGCTGAGCCAGACTGTCCCGGGACTGGACGACGAGCGTCCGGGCCGCCACGGTCTTGAGTTCTGCATCGTCGGCGTCGTCGAAGACCGCGGCGACGAAGGCATACAACTCGTCGGCGTGGAGGTCGCCACCGATGGTGATCATCGATTGCCCCGACCGCACGAGGTCGCCGAGGTCCGTGGCCGCCGACTGTCGTCCGGCCAGCACGATGTCGACGTCCAGTGGGATGGTCGTGGATCGCAGCCACCAGTCGGTCCACCAGGTCTCGACGGGGCGCACACCCGGCCATGCCTTGCCCAGGCGCTCGGCCAGCAGCGCCGTCGTGGCCGGTGCGGTGTCCAGCCAAGCATGCAAGCTATCGACGTTGTAGGCGTGGACCTTCTTCCACCGTCGCTCGCGGTTGCGCCCGGCCGCCCACGTGCGCGCCTTCGTCCAGCGAGCCAGGCCGACCTGTACGTAGCTGATCTGGTCGGTAGCCTCCCCGTTGGGACCGGCGAGGCGTTTGCCGTAGTCGGAGTCAGCTTTGAGCTGGGCACCGTTCTCCACCGACAGCTCCCACACCGACGTGCCGGCGGGTATGAACGGGGTGTGCTCGGCGGCGGTTACGATTCCGTCGAAGCCGCCGGCGGCCACTCCGGAACCGCCGGGCATGTCCAGCTCTGTCACACCGCGGCCGGTCTCGGCGATCAGCCGGCGCACCATCAGGGGCAGGTCGGCATCGAACCCGGCCAGACCCGCTGCGTGGAGCAGGTCCTCCCTGCTCAGTTGAGGCCACTGCGCCATTCGGGAACGATAACAACAGGTCACGACAGGAAGCCGGGCGCTTGAACCGGCCATGGCTCGTGCGGCGGCCCTTCACGTCGGATCAGTGCTCAAGGAAGCGATCTGCACCAGTCCGGTGTCGGCATGGTGTTGTGCATCGTCGTCGACCGCCAGGGTGAGCAGGAGGCGGTTGTCCTCGGCGGGAAGCAGCATGCCGTCCAGATCGCGCCCGTCGGTGCTGGTCCATCTACCGGCCAGTGCGTGGTGATCGACCAATCCCACGGTCTACCGCAGGCGGGCCCTGACCAGGACAACTTCAGTTCGAGCCCGGTGTCTTGTCGTGTCGGGTCAGCAGGGTTTGCGGAGGATGGCGCCGGTGGTGCCGGCCAGGGAGACCTGGTCGACGGTGGCGCCGCGTTCGGTGAGGTGTGCTTCGTCCAGCGGGACGGTGACGGACTTGCTGTCGGTGCGGTTGGCGTTGACCACGACGGTCCCGCAGGCGAACTCGCGGAGGAAGATGTTGGTGCCGACGGTTTTGTAGGGGCCGGTGGGGGTGCCGAGGTCCCAGTCGTACTCGGTGGGCCAGGGGGTGGGGTCGCCGTAGCCGTCGGTCTGGTCGATGCTGGAGATGGCGGCGTGGTCGCCGGCCGCGAGCAGGTAGCCGGCCAGGGCGAAGCGGTAGGGGCGGTCCGCGCCCGCGGTGTGGTGGGGCTGGACCCAGGTGATCTTGCCGTTGGCCTCGTTGGCGGTGATCTCGGCGATCTGCCTGCTCCAGCCCTCGGGGTACTCGGAGAGCAGGTCGGTGTCGTCGAAGGTCAGCCACCACTCGTCGAAGCCGCCGTCGAGGTGCTCGGTGTAGGCGTCCCAGGCGCCGGCGTGCAGCCGGGCGTTGGACAGGTTGGCGACGGTCTTCAGGCCGGCGGCGACGAACCGGTCACGGGTGTTCGCGAGCATCGACTTGTAGGCGTCCTGCATCGCCGTGTCGGTCGGGTACTTCGCCGGGCACACGCCCTTGTGGTAGGCGTCCCACGGGAACAGGGCGTTGTCCATGAACACGCCGTCGAACCCCGACTCGGTGCTGCGGTCGATCACGTTCGCCGCCCACGCCTGCTGGTAGCCGGTGTCGCCGACGTCCATCTGCCAGTGCCCGGAATAGCCGCTGTACTCGAACCTGCGGCCGTCCGGGTCGAGCAGGAACCACTCGGGGTGGTCCTTCTCCGCCTGGCAATAGCCGACCCCGGTCGGCAACTGCGCGTCGTCCGCCCCGTCACGGCACGCATACGACCGCGTGGACGACAAATCCTTGTACACGAACACCTGCACGGCCGGGTTCGCCGCCTTCAACTTCGGGACCAACCCGCCTTCCCACGCGTTCAACACGATGTACGCACGCCGCCGCGCCTCGGTCGCCAACACCTCGTCGGAGACGGGCGTGCTGTTCATGTGGAGCCAGAAGGACTGCACGGTGCCACCTCCGTCCACGGCGGACCGGTCGGCGGCGCTGGTCGCGCCGGCCGGTGCGATCGCGGTCGCCGCCAGGAGGCAGGCCACGATCGGTAGCAGTATGCGGACCCGGCCGCGGCGCGCAATGCGGTGTCGGACGCGGTCGTGCTGATCGGGCAGGGACATGCCGAACTCCCCGGATTGCGGCAGGCGTCACCCGAGGTCGATCACGACAGTGGTGTCGGACCTGACGGGGGAATGGGCGCACCCGCCCTGGTATGGGTTCCGCGAAGATCACTTACCGGCCGGTAGGAGAATCGCGACCGCAGTTAAGCCGTTGGTCGTCGGAGAGGTCAAGTAACCGGCGTCACATCACGCGTGAAATAGTTCGTCTCCATTGGCGGAGACTATTCGGTCAACTGGGAAAAAAATCATGGCGCACCCGTGTCCGACCGGTGACGGGCAGTGCCGCCCCACCGCAGGTCCATGTCCTCGTCGAGGTCCGCGCCCGTGTGCTCCACCAGGCCGTCGGTGGTGAGCAGGACCAGGTGGGTCGACGGCGGGCGCGGCAGGCCGATGCCGAGCAGGGGCCGTGGACCGGGAGGTAGTCGGTGCCGGCGCGGTGGGCGGCCAGCGGCGGGACGTGGCCCGCGTTGGCCACGGCGGTGGACCCGTCCGCCGGGTCGACCAGCAGCAGGCACACGTCACCGATGGCGATGAGCAGCCGGTCGCCCAGGCGGGTGACCTCGTAGAAGTCGCCGCCGATCTCGGCGTGGGCGGAGGCGGGCTGGTAGCGGGCGGCCATCGGCGGCGACGGCACGACGGGCAGCTCGCGCGGCAGCAGGCTGCGCTGGAGCACGAGAGCGAGCTTGTGCTCCTCGACGTAGGCCCGCAGCCCTTCGGCCCTCCTTGGTCCGCACGAGCCTGGCCGCGTCGCGCAACGCCCGGCGCAGGACCGAGGGGTGATCGTGGCCGCGTTGAGCAGCACCGCGGACAGGCCGGCCACGACGCGCTCCAGGTCCGGGTCGGCGTCGGCGGTCACGACGATCCGCAGCGGGGCCGATAGAGGTATTCCGCCGCAAAGCGGAGAAGGATTCACCGGTGGCGGAAGGCACGGAGGTGACGCTGCGGCTGGTACGACGAGTCCCCATTCATTCACTTCTCGGCGCGAATAACGTGGCCGGACTCCGGTCTTGGGGGCGACGGGGACCGACGGCGCCGTCGCCGTCCGGCGATTCGCTCGACCGCGCCCTCTCGTGACCCGACTCCCGACGCGGCCCACCCGCGACCCGCCCTGGTCCACGTCGAGACCTGGCCGCGGCGTCGCGTGGCGCGGTCCGGGCCGCCGTACGACGATGGAGCCGGTCGCACCGCACGGTCCGGCCGCGCAGCCGGAACGGGAGGTGTGCAGGACGTGCCCGCGGCAACGCCTTCCTCCGCGCCCCGGCCGTTCGCCGTGATCGTCCGCCGCCACGACGACGCGGTGGTGGCGACGGTGTCCGGCGAGGTCGACCAGAGCACCGCGCCCCGGTTGCGCGAAGCGCTCGCCGACGTGCTGCGGGAGCGGCCCGCGGTGGTCGTGGTGGACCTCCGCGACGTCGACCTGCTGGCGTCGGCGGGGCTGGCGGCGCTGATCGCGGCTCACGACGAGGCCGTTCCCGAGGTTCGGCTGAGCGTGGTCGCGCCCGCCACCGCACCTGCCATGCGGTCGGTCAGGGTCACCGGTCTGGGCGACTTGCTGATGGTTCACTCGACGGTGGACGCCGCGCTGGCGGCCACCTGAGCCACGCGTCGGCCGGCGGTCACGCGCGGCTGGCGGACCGCGGCCCGAGTGCCGCCCGCGCCTCGGGTGCGATTTGTGCGGACAGGCCGTCCGGTGTTCGTCGCACTCCGGTTCGCTGGATGGTCGAACAGCGCTTGTCCGGTGGGTGCGGACTGAATGGCCGTCACTCGGTGGACGCATTTACAGCCGGATTGGCGCGCGGCTAGCTTGAGTGCCCCACGAACTGCTCGTGGATTTCTCCCGAAATCGAGGACCTGCATGAGACACAATGAGTGGCAGGTGCATTCGCGGCTGGGTCGGATCGCCGTCGCCGCGTTCGCGATCGCCGCGCTGGTGGTGGCCGGTCCGGTCGCGCACGCCGGCGCCGAGGCGTCCGGCCTCACCGCGCCGACGTTGTCCGCGACCGTGCCGGACGTCTCCTCGCGGACCACGTCGACCGTCTCCAACGGCGCTTGGTCCTGCACGTTGAGCGCGACGGTCCCCAACCGCTGGTACGGGGGCTCGGGCGGCGGCGAGCAAGCGTTCGGCAGCTTGACCTGCACCCACGTGATGCCCGAGATCTACATCGCGACGGGCCTCTACCGCAACGGCTACCTCGTGGCCTCCACCGACAGCGACCGGTTCTCCACGACGTTCGCCAACGCGCTGCCGTCCAAGTCGCCCCACGCGTCGGGGAGCTACGAGAGCGGCACCCTCGGCGCCGTCCTCTGGCCCGACAACACGGTGACCCAGATCCCGCAGATCTACAGCGCCGCCGTTTCTCTCTGACCGGGGCCCCGCCCGCTGGTGGCGGGTCCCTGATCCCGGGCCGACCCGGACCACCCTCCGCGCCGGTGTCGGGCGCCGCGGAGGGTGGCTCCGCCGCGGCGGCGGCCGGTCAGGCCGACCGGTCCCCGTCGGCGGCCAGGCGGAACCGGAAGTCGCGGAACAGGGCGGTCTCCGGCGTGTCCGCGCCCCGCAGGCGGAGGGCGTAGCTGATCAGCGCGTGCGGGATCATGTACAGGCGCAGCCCTTCCTCCGTCGCGCCCTCGGACATGTTGTCGACGACCCAGTCGATCGCCGAGCTGCCGCGGTAGTGCTCGCGCGGCTCGAAGATCAGCTCGGGGGCGTCGATCTCGCCGAGCACGTTGAGCACGTAGCTGACCGGGAAGCCGCGGTTGGCGCGGTTGGCCGGGGTGCTGTCGAGGTCGGTGAAGGAGTCGACCATCTTGTGCAGCGCCTCCTCGGGGATGAGGTCCATCCGCCCGGTCTGCATGGCCACCTCGACGATGTAGGGGTAGGCGATGCCGTTGGGGAAGAAGTTGGCGCCCGGGTCGACCTGGTCCAGCACGGCCGCGATCTCCTCCACGTACCCGTCCAGGTCGGGGAGCTGGTCGTCCAGCCGGCCCAGGTTGTGCAGGCCGACGATGTAGTACTGGCTCATGTGGACGCGGTCGCTCCACGGCACCTGCGCCAACAGCTCCTTGGCCTCGGCCAGCCAGTCGACCGGGTCGGTCAGGTACTCGGCGCGGCCGCTCATGGCGATCGCGTTGAGCATGCACAGCAGGGGGTAGACCTTCGACCAGGCGACCGGCAGCTCCTCCGGGAACGACGGGAAGATCCCGATCTCGTCGGCGCGCGCCATGTAGCGCAGGGTCTCCCGCATGTAGTCGCGCTCGCCGTCGAAGATGTACTCGTCGTAGCCCAGCAGCGACAGCACGGACATGAACATCGAGCCGGACCGGCCGCGGAAGTAGGGCGCCGGGATGTTCTCCAGCAGGTCCAGCGCCTCCACGACGCGGTTGCGCTCGGGGGTGACCAGCCGCTCCCGCAAGCCGATCTGCCCGAGCGCGAGGAACACCGCCGAGCTGGCGGACAGCCGCTCGTAGTCGCCGTGCCGGCCGCGGTTCTCGTCGGGGATCTGGTCCGGCGCGATCGCGTCGAGCGTGTCGAGCACCTCGGCCGGGAAGTCACGCCGGTCGTCGACCAGCAAGGACACGTCGAGGCCCAGCTTGGCGAACGAGTCCATGACGAGGCAGCCCGCCAGCGCCCGGTAGTAGGGGTTGCGCTCGGCGCGGGCCGCGTCGAGCAGCGGTTCGACGGCTTGCTCGACCCACGTGCGGTCGCGCGCGGGGTCGTTGACCTTCAGCACGAAGTGGCCCAGGTCCCGGCAGAACAACGCGTAGGCGTTGGACGGCAGGACCTTCCCGGCCAGCCGGTCGAGCGCGTCGCCGATGTGCCCGGCGACCGCGGGGTCGTGGTCGACGGGGTACTGGCCGAGCCCCAGGGCGCGGATCATGCGGCTCCACGGCGCGGTGATCATGCGGGACTCGTTCGACAGGTCCGTCAGCCCGGAGACGGGGAGGGTGCGGGAAGCGGTGGTGGCCATGGTTCTCTCAGTCCTTGGTGGTCGGTCGATGTCGGGTCGCGGGTGGGCGGGGGCTACGCGGCGGCGGTGCGGCCGGGCAGCGGCGGGACCGGCAGGCCGAGGAACTCGGTGCGGCGACCCTCCAGCATCTCCAGGGCCCAGTTGAGCCACTTGACGCCCTCGCAGTAGATGGCCACCGGCCGCCGCTGCGACTGGTGGTTGTCGACCAGGGCGCCGCCCAGCTCCGCCTGGAAGTGGAACGGCGGCATCGCGGTGAAGTGGGTGCCCATGACGAAGGCGAACCGGATCAGCCAGTACGGGTCGTCGCGCAGGTGCGGCGAGTCCGGGTCGTCCAGGCCGTACACCTCGGTCATGATCTGGGCGAAGTGGTCCTCCACGCCCCGGGGCGCGTCCGGGTGGACCGGTCCGCCGTCGACCGCCACGTCACGCACGCGGTACGCCCGCCGGTACGGGTTGTCCTCGGTAAACTCGACGTCGACGCGGGGCGTGCGCCCGGGACCGCACCGGACCCGCAGCGTGAAGTGCTCGTGGTGCAGCTCGTCGTAGTGGCCGATGGAGTTGTGCCAGGGCTTGTTGTCGTACATCGGGTCGTCGCTGGTGTCGGCGCCCGTGCTGCGGAAGCCGATCGCCCTCGGGTCGAGGAACCTGATGCCCAGCGACGCGGCGGTGACGTCGGCCAGCGCCGCGTCGACCTCGTCGGCCGGGGCGCCGGACTCGATCAGGCGTTGCGCCCGCAGCAGCGGTCCGGTGTCGGTGATCTTGATGTTCTCGGTGTTCGTGTCGCCCATGACCAGGGAGTGCACCCGCGGCTCCAGGACGTCGAGGAACGCCGGGTTGGCGCGGAAGCGCCTCAGCAGGGCCGAGGAGTTCAGGTAGGACACCCCGTCGACCACGATCCGCTCGGTGTCGAGCAGGTGCTCGTCGAACGTGTTCGGCGCGGTGCGGCGGCACAGGTCCAGCCGGTCCTCGATCTTGCGGAAGTAGGAGACCTCCAGCGTCCGGCCGGGCGCGGCGACGCGGTTGACCGAGTGCACCTCGTCGTGGAGGACCTTCAGGACCACCGTGTACAGGCGGGCGACCACGGCGGGCGGCGGGCAGTGCTCGGCCACGAACCGGCTGACCTCCTGGCCCGGCACGTAGCTCATCTCGTAGATGACCTCCTTGTGCGCGGTCCGCTCGTCCTGCCGGAGGTGCTCCGGGACGCCGATCTCCCGCTCCAGGCTCGCGAAGGCCTGGGGGAAGTACGGGCGCACCGACTCGGGCAGGGCCTTGAGGTACTCCGCCTGGTTGCGCGCCTTGGCGAACGGCGGCAGCATCACGCCTTCGCCGTCGCGGTTCCACCGGGCGGTGGTCAGGGCCTCGCTGAGGATCTTGCGGACGTGGATGCGCTCGTCGCCCTCTTTCCTGATGAAGATGGTCATGGACTCGCTGCCGCCCTTGCCGAAGCCGACGACCTCCTCGCCGCTGTCGACGTAGGCGTAGACGGCGCTGCTGAGCAGGTTGCGGCCACGCGCGTGGCGCAGCACCTCGAGGTACTCGGCGGTCAGCGACAGCGTCGACCGCGTCTCGAAGTCGTCCAGGGCGGGGTTGGCCCGCTTGCGCCAGATGTCGGCCGGTGACCGCACCGCGATGACGTCCGCCCGGAACGGGCCGGTGTCGAAGTGCGCGGCGTCGAGCGTCGAGCCCAGGGACAGGATCTGGCAGTTGCCGTTGAGCTGGATCCGGCGGGCGGGGGAGTCGAGGGTGCTAAGCGAAGACGACACGGGTCGTTGCCTCCAGATCGATCTTGGCCTGAAGTGGTGTGCCCGCCGACGAGAGGACCGGGACCTCGGGGGTCCGCAGCGAGGCCAGCACCCGGTCCAGGGCGGCCTGCGCTTCCTCGGTCCCCGTGCCGGAGCGCAGGTAGGCGGCGTAGAGCCGCACGACGTCCGGCAGCGCCGCCGCGCCGGACGCGGCCAGCGCGACCAGCCAGCCCATCGGGTCGCTGCCCGCGAGGTAGTGGTCGTGCAGGAACGCGGCGGGCCGGTGCAGGCGCAGCAGCCGGAACAGGGTGTACTGGTAGACCAGGTAGCCGAGGGCGAGCTGGTCGACGGTCGGGGTGGTGACGCCGGGCAGGGTCAGGAACCCGTCGTCGGCGACACCGAGGCTGTCGAACACCTGGTCGTAGATCTGCCGTGCCAGCGGCTGCGTGTCGAGCAGCAGCCGGGTGTTGGCCGCCAGGTCGGCGTAGTCGAGGCCGGGCAGGTGGTCGAAGTGGACCACGACCACCTCGTGCTGCTCGACGCGGGTGAGGCTCCGGTTGCCGACGACCCCGGCCGCGTCGAGCACCTTCAGCTCGGCGTACACCTGGCCGAGGTCCTCGGCCGCGCCGACGATCCGCTTCCTCAGCCGGGCCTGGAGCACGAGCTCGCCCGCCTCGACGTCGACGTGATCGCGGTAGTTGCAGGTGTGCTGGAGCGTTTCCAGCAGCTCGTGGAAGGCGGGCGGCGCGGACCGGTCGTGGCGGGCCGCCTCGTCGGCGACGACGCGACCGATGGTGCGGTACAGGTACCGCTCGCAGAACCGGTCCTCCCCGGCGGCGCGGAAGACGTCCCGCAGCGCGTCGTGGTGCCGGTCGGTGATCCGGCCGGCGCCGGTCCGCAGGTCCGCCAACTGCCCCAGCAGGGTGTCGGTCAGCCGCACCGCGCGCAGGAACGGATCCGCGTCGCCCGCCGTCCCGGTGTAGGAGGTGACCGGCACGTCGAGGTCGTTGTCGACCAGCAGGCGCACCGACTTGCCGCCCAGACCGAGTTCGACGATCGCGTCCGGGCGCAGCGCGTCCAGCGTCTCCGCGGTCGCGCGCGACGCCATGACCTCGTCGACGATCGCCAGGACGCCGTTGCGCACCTCGGCCGCGGTGGTGAGCAAACCGGAGTTGTTGTTCGACACGACCGGTGCGTGCGGCTTGCGGAACACGACGCCCTGGTCGGTCATGAACCGCTCGAACGCGTGGCGCGCGGCGGTCATCCGCTCGGCGTGGGCGAGGAACGTGGTCGGCGGCTTCAGCTCCTCGACCGCGACGGCCGGGAAGCCCCCGGCGAACCGGTCGAAGGCGTCCTTGGCGCCGGCGCGGACGTAGACGTTGGTCTGGCGGTGGGAGTAGAGCTTGTGCACCTCGACGTCGGAGGTCGGGAACGTCCGGGCGACCGCCGCCAGGAGCGCGGCGAGGGCCGCGGGCTCGCCGCGGAGCCCGACCACGTGGTGCGGCTCGGTCACCAGGGGCCGGCCGCGCAGCGACTCCGGCAGGTACGCGGCCGGTTCGGCGGCCGGCGAGTCGTCGCCCGCGCCGTCCGCGGCCGTCAGCAGCAGCGGGGTGAACGCGTGCGCGAGCCTGGTCCCGTCGGCCACGGACAGTGCGCCGGCGGCCACCGCCGCCGTGATGATGCCGAAGCTCTCACCGGTGTAGCCGGCGATGCGCAACGGCACGCCGGCGTTGGCCGCCGTCACGCGCAGGTGGGTGTCGAGGGCGAGGCCGTGCGCGAGGAAGGCGGCGCCGATGAAGCCCTGCGCGGCGAGCCGGTCGCCCGGCACGTTCCCGGGGACCAGCAGCAGCGCTTCCGGGCCCGGCAGGCCCAGCGCCCGCGCGCCCTGCTCGTAGACGTCGACCACCTCGGGGATGCCCGAGTCGAGCAGGCCCCGGCCGAGGTCCCGGTAGAACGACCGGCTGCCGAGCCCGGGGAAGAAACCGACCACCTGCCGGCCGCGGTCGATTCCGATCAGGCCCTCGCGCGTCGTGCCGATCATCCGGCGGGACTGCTCGCGGGAGAACAGGAACGCGTTGGCCCGCGACAGGGAACGCACCAGGGTCGTGGTTTCCCGGAGGCTGCCCGGGGTGATCAGAATGGCCTCCGGGGCGTGGTCGACGCCGGCCGGCGACCTGGTGGCGCCGCCGTCGGCGGGCGCTATCCGGTCCATCAGGAAAATGGTGAAGAACTCGCATTCCCGGAGGTCGTCCACGAGCGCCAGCAGGTCGGCCGCGCTCGCGTCCGCGACGAAGGCGGGGTCCACCGGGTGGGCCGCCGCGAGCCGGCCGGACACCGCCGGGTCGGCGAAGGTCGCCCGCAGGGAGTCGACGTCGTCGGCGTCGAGCCCGCGCAGGACCGCCTGCCGCGACGTCCGGCGGATCGCCAGCACCGGCTGGACCCCGCGCCGCAGCCGGGTGGCGGTCCGCGCGGCGCCGTCCAGCGCCCGTTGCAGCTCGGGGTCGAGCCCGCTGCGGCGCAGTTCGACGGAGGCGCGGTGCAGGTTCTGCGCGAACTCCGCGCCGCCGGTCCCCGGCTCCCGGCTCATCGCGTCGGCCGCGACGCGCACCCACGGGTGGATGGCGCGCACGTCCTCCCGACCCAGGACCCCGGCCAGGAGCTCGCCGATCCCGGGCACGCCGGGCAGCAGGGCGCAGCCGGGCTCGGCCGCGCCCTCGACCAGCCAGTAGCCGGGGCGCAGCAGGTCGAACAGGCGCTGCCGCCACGCCGGCGCCGCCACCCCGCGCTCGTCGCGGTCGCTGAACAGGAACACCGCCTGGCGGTCGTGGTCGAGCACGAAGTCGGGCACACCGCCGTGCGGCGCGGCGCCGCTCACGTCGAACGGGACCTCCGCGACCACGTCGCCCCGGTGGCAGCTCAGCCGCACCCGGTCCGCGTGGACCTCGACGTCCGCCACGTTCGGCAGGTCGGCCTCGGCGGACGAGTCGGCGATGGCCTTCTCCAGGCCCGCGTAACCGTGCGGATAAGCACGTCTCAGGGACGAGGCGGCCCATTCCGGAATTCCGGGTCTCGTCGGCGTCGTAATGTTCCGGGCGGCGCCGTCGGAATTGACCGTCGGGTGTCCGCCCGTCGCCGCGGTCGTCGCTGTCACGAGAGTCGATGTCATCACAACCACATTCCTCGCCGTTCGAAGTTCCGCCCGTCCCCCAGGTCGGGCGGGTTCGAGTGCTACAGGTAGGAGTGCGGTGAGCGGGGGCGGATACGTGCCGGACCGGCAATCCGATTATCCGACCCATAGGCTTTGCTTTGAACATCAAGCGTTTCTCAAGTCGTCCGGCACGAGTCCGGACCGGGGACGTTGATACATGTCCTGGGTCACACCGGCTCGGGTGCGGGGCCGCCCCGGACGCGGACCGGCGCCCCGGATGGTTCCGGGGCGCCGGCGGGTGGGCCACAGGGTCAGGGCCTGAGGAGCGGGGTCGGGGTCAGAGGGTCAGCGTCCACGAGTCGACGTAGCCGACGTCGTTGGCGGCGACGTCGCGCACCCGCAGCTTCCAGGTCCCGCTGCGGGCCTCGCCGGAGAGGTTCACGGTGGCGGTGCCGGTGACGTTGTCGGCGCTGTCGGTGCTGCTGGAGTTCTTGAGCCGGTACGCGCTGCCGTCCGGGGCGATCAGGTCGATCACCAGGTCGCCGCGGAAGGTGTGCTTGATGTCGAGCTGGACCGTGCTGGAGGCCGACGCGGCCCCGGAGCAGGAGAGGCTGATGGGGCTCTCGACGGTGGTGAGGTCGCTGATCGTGACGTTGCCGGCGTTGGTGCCGGCGCAGTCCGTCGGGTCCGGGCCGGGCCCGGGGTCGCCGGTCATGAACCCGGTGTAGAGCAGGCGGTTCGGGGAGCCCGAGCCGATGCCGGTCAGCTTGTCGGGGGTGGCGTTGGTGACCAGGGCGTCGCGGGCCTGCGCCGGGGTGGCGGTGGGGTTCAGCGACAGGTAGACCGCCATCGCGCCGGCCACGTGGGGCGACGCCATCGAGGTGCCGGTCATCGTCGCGGTCCCGGTGGTGCTGGTGTGCGACGCCGAGACGATGTTCGTGCCGGGGGCCCAGACGTCCAGGCAGGAGCCGTAGTTGCTGGAGCTGGACCGGGCGTCGGAGCTGGTGCTGTTGCCGACCGTCACGCCCGCGGTGACGTACTGCGGGCTGTAGCCGCACGCGTCGTCGGTGGAGTTGCCCGCCGCCATGACGAACTGCACGCCGCCGGTGATCAGCGCCTTCACCGCGTTGTCCAGCGACGGGTCCGAGCAGCGCTGGCGGCAGCCGATGCTGTAGTTGACCACGGCGGGCTTGACCGCGTTGTTCCGGACCCAGTTGATGCCCGCGATGATGTCGTCGTTGGCGCCCGAGCCCTGGCAGTCCAGCACGCGCACCGCGTGGACCGTCGCCTTCTTGGCCACGCCGTAGCGGGTGCCGACGGCGGTGCCGGCGACGTGCGTGCCGTGACCGTGGCAGTCGGCCGGGTTCGCGTCGCCGTCGACGAAGTCGTAGCTGGCCGAGACGCGGCCGGTGAAGTCGGTGTGACCGGCGTTGATGCCGGTGTCGAGCACGTACACGTGCGCGCCCTGACCGGCGTCGGCGGGATAGGTGTAGGCGTTGTTCAGCGGCAGGGCGCGTTGGTCGATGCGGTCGTCGCCCCAGTTGGGCGGGTTGCTCTGGGTGTCGGCGGTCGTCATCTGGTGCGCCTGCTGGACGTAGGCGACCTCGGGGTCGGCGGCCAGCCGGCGTGCCCGCTGCTCGGTCATGATCACCGAGAACCCGTTGATGAGGTCGAGGCGGTGGCGCAGCTCGCCGCCGTAGCGGCGCGCCTTGTCGGCCGAGGCCGCCTGCAGGGCGCCCGGGACGTCCTTGAGCTTCACGATGTAGCGGTCCTTGACCGCGCCCTGGGCGTTCGCGCCGAGGATCGCGTTCTCGGCGGACGCCGGCACGGACGCGGTGACGACGCCGGTGGCGGCGACCGCGAGCAGCACGACCGCTCTGACCGCCGCGCGCAGGGGGACGGACTTCGTGTTCCGTTGTCGCATACGAGCTTCTCCATTGTGCGTCACCGGCGGGAGCACCAGCCGGAGGGGCGCCCGTCGGGCAGGGTTTGATCGTTGACGGCCGCTCGACGCCCACGATCAAGCGCCACACCGCGGTAAACAATCCGGGTGCCGCAAACTAGGGATACTTAAGATCAACCGCGACGGTCGACGACTGGGACGCGGGCATCGGGACGGTGCGCCGGTCCTTGGCCGTCTCGCCGTCGCCGGACATCCGGCCGCCAGTGGGGGCGTGCCGACCACCTGACGGCAGCCGTGACGACCGAGCGCATCGGGTTGTGAGGCGCACCACCTCCGTGGGCGGCGAGTTTCCCGGGAAGTCCACTGTGGTGCTCAAATACGCGTGCAGGCACTGGAGCCCTCGCTTCCCCCCGAAGCGACGCGCGTGCCATCGTGCAGGTCACGCCCCCTCCCGGCCTTCGGGAGCCGAAGCCGCGGTCGCCCGGTCAGGCGAGGACGCGGGGCCATGCGGGCGACGGGACCAGCACGGAGGAGACGGAGCGGGGCATGCGACAACGGGCGCTGCTGGGTCGCGAGGAGGAGCGCCGCGCGCTGGCCGCCCTGGTCGAGCAGGCCGCCTCCGGGTCGGGTGGGGCGGTGGTCGTCCTCGGCGCACCCGGGATCGGCAAGTCGACGCTGGTCGCCGAGGCGGCGGAGCGGGCGGCGTCCGGCGGGACCCGCGTCATCACGGCGGTGGGGGTGCAGTCGGAGGAGCACTTGCCCTGCGCCGGCCTGCACCAGCTGGTCCACCAGTTGCGGGACGGCATCGACGACCTGCCCGGACCGCAGCGCGCGGCGCTGCGCGCGGCCGTCGGGCTGGACGACGAGGCCGTGCCCGACCTCTACCTCGTCGGCCTGGCCGCGCTGACCCTGCTGTCGGACGCGGCGGTGAAGGCGCCGCTGCTGGTCGTCGTCGAGGACGCGCACTGGATGGACCGGGCCAGCCTCGACGTGCTCGGGTTCGTCGCGCGGCGGATCGAGTCCGACCCCCTCGCCCTGGTCGCGGTCACGCGCGGCCTCGACGACCGGCTCGGCGGCGGGCTGCCCGTGCTGCGCCTGCACCCGCTGACCGACGAGGTGTCGGGGGAGCTGCTGGACGTGGTGGCGCCCGGCCTGGGGCAGCAGGTCAGGCGGCGGCTGCTGGAGGAGGCGGCCGGGAACCCGCTGGCGTTGACCGAGCTGCCCGTCGCGCTGCAAGCGGTCGGTGGGGCGTACGCGCTCACCCCGGGTCCGCTGCCGTTGACCGAACGGCTGGAGCGGACCTTCACCGCACGGGTGTCCCGTCTCCCGGTCGACACCCGGGCGGTCCTGCTCCTCGCGGCCCTCAACGGCGACGGGACGGTGGACGAGTGCCTCGCCGCCGCCTCCCGGATGCTCGGGACCGCGGTCGACGTCGCCGCCCTGGGGCCGGCGGTCGACGCGGGCCTGGTGCAGGCGTGGGGGATGGTCTTCCGGCACCCGCTCGTCCGCTCGGCGATGCACCACGCCGCGACCGCCGCGGAACGACAGGCCGCGCACGCCGCGCTCGCCGCCGAGCTCCAGGGGCAGCCCGACCGGCAGGCCTGGCACCGCGCCGCCGCCACCGCCGGCCCCGACGAGCACGCGGCGCGGGACCTCGACTCCACCGCCGACAGGGCGCTGCGGCGCGGTGGCGTCGCCGCGGCCCTGGCCGCGCTGCGGCGAGCGGCGGAGCTGACCGCGGACCCGACCGCCCGCGCGGACCGGCTGCTGCGCGCGGCCGAGCTGGCCCTGGAGTCGGGCCAGTGCGACGTCGCGGCGCACCTGCTGACCCAGGCACGCTCGCTCGACCTCTCGGCCCGCGACCAGGGCCGTGCGGCGTGGGTCGGCATCGCCCTGGTCGAGGGGGCGGCCCAGGGGGAGGGGGCCGCGACCGCCGAGCTGGCCGAGCTGGCCGTCGGCATCACCGCCGGTGGCGAGCCCGTGCTGGGGCTGCGCATGCTGTGGGGCGCGGTCCTGCACTGCTTCTGGGGCGAGCCGGGGCCGGCCGCCCGCCGACGGGTCGCCGCCGCCGTCGACCGGATGCCCGTGGACGCGGACAACGCCGACCTGGTGGCCTTGCGGGCGTACTGCGCGCCGGTCGAGCGCGGTCGAGCCGTCCTCGACGCCCTGACCGGTCAGCTGGAGCGTTCTTCCGAGGACGCCGAGGGCGACCAGCTCCTGGGCGGTGCCGCGGTGACCGTGGGCGCGCCCGCCCTGGCGGGCCGGCTGACCGCGAGGTCGCTGAACGCCCTGCGCGCCCAGGGCCGCCTGTCGATGCTGGCCCGCGCCCTCTGCGTCCAGGCGGGGAGCGCCGCCCGGCTCGGTGACGTGCGCGCCGGTCACCTCGCCGCCGAAGAGGCCGCCGAGCTGGCCCGTGAGACCGGCCAGCCTCTCGTGCACGCGATGGTGCACGCCATCCGAGCGCAGCTCGCCGCCGTCTGCGGCGACCCCCGGGCGGAGGCGTGGGCAGCGGAGGCGGAGCGCACCGCCCTCCCCAACGGCGCGCGCCCGGCGCTGGCCATCGTGCAGATGGCCCGCGGGCAGGCGGCCCTGTGCCAGGGGCGCTACGGCGACGCCTTCGGGCACCTGCGCCGCGTCTTCGACCCGGCCGACCCCGCGTTCCACCCCTGGCTGCGGTTCTACGGGGTCGCCGAGCTGGTCGAGGCGGCCGTGCGCAGCGAGTCCGCGGAGGCGGCGCGGGCCGTCCTGGAGGAGCTGGCCCCGCTCGAAGAGCCGACCCCGTCGCCCGCCCTGCTCTGCGGGCTGCGCCTGGGCCGCGCCCTGCTCAGCCCGCCGCACGCGGCCGAGCCGCTCTACCGGGCGGCCCTCGACGCCGTTCCCGTCGACTGGCCGTTCGAACGGGCGCGGGTGCACCTCGCCCTGGGCGAGTGGCTGCGGCGTCACCGGCGGCCCGCCGAGTCCCGCGTCGTCCTGCAGGCCGCGCGCGAGGTCTTCGACGCGCTCGGCGCATCGGCCTGGGCGGAACGGGCACGCCAAGAGCTGCGCGCGGCGGGCGCGTCCTCGCCTCGACGGGACCCGGCCGCCGTCGACCGGCTCACGTCGACCGAGCTGCACGTCGCCCAGCTCGCCGCGCAGGGGCTGACGAACCGGGAGATCGGCGAGCGGCTGTACGTCTCGCCCAGGACGGTGAGCACCCACCTCCAGCGGATGTTCCCCAAGCTGGGCGTGACGTCCCGCGGCGAGCTCGCGGCGGTGCTGCGCAGCACGATGACGTACGACGAAGACGTAGTCTGACGGACGCGATCAGCCCTGCTCACTCCCTAGGTTCGTGCCATACCCGGTCCGCGCACCGCGGACGGGAGGGAAGGCACACCATGGGAACCATCACCGTCGGCACCGAAGGCTCGACCGACGTCGAGCTGTACTACGAGGACCACGGCTCCGGCCGGCCGGTCGTCCTGATCCACGGCTACCCGCTGGACGGGCAGTCGTGGGAGAAGCAGACCGCCGCGCTGGTCGAGGCCGGGTACCGCGTCATCACCTACGACCGCCGGGGCTTCGGCCGGTCGAGCAAGACCATGACGGGCTACGACTACGACACCTTCGCCGGCGACCTGGACAAGGTCCTGACCCGTCTCGACCTGCGTGACGTCGTCCTCGTCGGCTTCTCGATGGGCTCGGGCGAGGTCGCCCGCTACCTCGGCTCCTACGGTTCGGAGCGGGTGGCGAAGGCGGCCTTCCTCGGCGCGCTCCAGCCGTTCCTGCTGCAGGCGGAGGACAACCCCGCGGGCGTGCCGCAGTCGGTGTTCGACGGCATCGCCGAGCAGGCCGAAGCCGACCGCTACGCCTGGTACGAGAACTTCTTCGTCGACTTCTTCAACACCGACGAGAACCTCGGGTCGCGGCTCAGCGACGCGGCGCTCCGGGCGAACTGGGCCACCGCCGTCGACTCGGCCCCCGTGGCGGCGTACGCGTGCGTCCCGACGTGGCTGACGGACTTCCGGGCCGACGTGGAGCGCATCGACGTGCCGGCGCTGATCCTGCACGGCACCGCCGACCGCATCCTGCCGATCGACGCCACCGCCCGCGAGTTCCGCCGCCGCCTGCCCGACGCGCGCTACGTCGAGATCGACGGCGCCCCGCACGGCCTGCTGCTCACCCACGCGGCCGAGGTCAACGCCGCCCTGCTCGCCTTCCTCACCGACTGAGAAACCGGACATGCACACGCTCACACACCGCGTCACCGCACGCGTCACCGCTCTGCTGGCCGTGCTCGTCGCCGTCGTCGTCGCCGGTCTCGGCGCGTCGACCGCGGTGGCCGCCCACCCGACAGCCGGGAAGAAGCCCACGATCGTCCTCGTCCACGGCGCGTTCGCGGACGGCTCCAGCTGGACCCCCGTCATCGAGCGCCTGCAACGGCAGGGCTTCACCGCCGTCGCCGTCGCCAACCCGCTGCGCGGGGTCCGCGCCGACGCCGACGCCCTCGACGCGCGTCTCGCCGGCATCGACGGCCCCGTGGTGCTCGTCGGCCACTCCTACGGCGGCGCGGTCATCACCAACGTGAAGGCCCGTGCGCCGAAGGTGAAGGCGCTGGTGTACGTGGCCGCCTTCGCCCCCGCCGAGGGTGAAGCCGCGGCACAGCTCGCCGCGAAGTACCCCGGCAGCACCCTGGGCGAGACCCTGGCGCCGGTGCCGCTGCCCGACGGCTCGCAGGACCTCTACATCAAGCCGTCGCTCTTCCGGCAGCAGTTCGCCGCCGACGTCCCGGCGCGCGAGACCGCCGTCATGGCGAGCACCCAGCGCCCCGTCCGGGACGCCGCTCTGGGCGAGGCGTCCGGCGCCCCGTCGTGGACGAGCATCCCCTCGTGGTTCCTGCTGGCCGGCGCCGACAAGAACATCCCGCCGCAGGCCCAGGAGTTCATGGCCGACCGGGCCGGCTCACGCGCCACCGTGACCGTCGAGGGTGCTTCGCACGCCGTGGCGGTCTCCCGCCCGGACGCGGTCGTCAAGCTCATCGCCCGCGCCGCGGGCTGACCCCACCCGGCCCTCCCCGGCCCCGCGACCTGCCGGTCGCGGGGCCGGGGAGGCGTCGTCGACCTCAGCCAGACCATCGACGCCTCCGTGGCCGCCTTCAACGACCCGGAGCCCGACCTCGACCGGGTCGTGTCCTTCTTCGCCGAGGACGCCCGCCACCTGCCCGGCCGCGGCCCCGAGCGGCGTGGCCGGGCGGCGATCCGGGCGGAGTTCGCGCCGCAGTTCGCCGGCCGCTGCGACGCGATGACCTTCGACGTGCACGACCGGGTGATCGACGAGACCCGCGGCCGCGCCACGATCCGCTGGGCGTGCCGACTGGACCTGACCGGCGAGCGCGCTCGGCGCGCGATCCCGCTTCAACGACTCAGGGCAGAGATCACCGGCAAGTTCACCTACGCGACGTTCCGCCTCCCCCTGTGGGAACGAGCGCGCTGACACCCGTCGCATCTCGCCGGAACGAGGACCGCCACGCCCTGGCGACGGTCTGCCACGAGGCCCGCCGACCGACGAGTCTCGTCAGCGCGGGCCCACCCGCATCGAGGTAGCCGACCAGCCGCTCGGCCAGCTCCACGGGGTGGCTGGTCGCGGCGCAGTGCGCGCCGTCCACCTCGTCCGGTTCGAGGCCGAGCCGGTCACGCGCCACGCGGCGCTGGAAGTCCGGCGGGAAGAACCGGTCGTCGCGGCACAGCAGCACGCGGGTCGGCACGTCCGGCAGCGCGTCGAGCGGCCACGGTTCGCCGGACTCGGCGCTGACCTGCGGACGACCGCACGACAGCGCGAGGGCCGCCACGTCGGCCGGGACGCCGGTGTAGAACGTCTCGGCGTCGTCGAGGCCCTCGGGCGCCTCGAAGCCGGTGTTGGCCCACCAGTCGCCCGGCTTCTCGCCCGGCGCCGGGATCATCCCGGCGAGGAACACCAACAGCCGCACCGGCAGCCGCGCGCACACCAGGGGAGCGGTGAAGCCGCCGTAGGAGTGGCCGACGACGACCAGGTCCCGCCGGTCGCCCACGGCGTCGACCACGGTCCGGGTGAACTCGGCGAACCCGGCGGCCGGGTCGTCGATCGGCAGGTCCGGCGCGACCACGTCGTGGCCGCGCCGACGCAGTTCCGGTTCGAGGAGCTCGAAGTCCCGGTGACTGCCGCCACCGCCGTGGATCAGGACGAAGGTGCTCATGCGCACAGCGTGCCAAACGGGTCTGACATCGTCCGTCGTGGACAGCCGCCCCGCACCTGCCACGACGGCGGGTGCCGCGATCGGCGACCGGGCACGCCGGGAACACCTGTAACGCCCGGTCTCCCCCTCGCGAAGGGCTCCTTGTCACCAGGCGCCTCCGAGGGGGAATCCCATGAAAATCCAGACGGGTTGGTCGCTGTACGCGCAGGACCAGGACCGGCCGGAACTGCTGAGCCTGATCACCACCGGGCACCAGGAGGTCGAGAAGGACACCGGCCGGATGATCGAGCAGTACAAGATGTGGTCGTCCGACCTGACCGACGAGGAGCTGGGCAAGGTCATCACGCTGCTCGCCCGCGGCAACGTCTTCGCCCAGAACATCGCCAAGGACCTGCGACTGGAACTCGCCGAGCGGCCCGCGCGGGCCGAGCAGCGCCGGCTGAACTTACAGCTGCGCCGCGACGAGCTGGCCCGCACCGAGGAGCGCCTGCTCCGGCAAGGGCTGGACCAGCTCGGCGGCGCGGGCGACACCTGGGACGGTCGCCGCGACCGGATCACCGCCTGGTGGCGCGAGGTGAAGGTCGCCGAGCTCGCCGAGACGTGGGCGGCGGCGCTCGCCGGGGACCGGATGACCGCCCGGCAGGTCAACAACGAGAGCGTCCTGGGCGGCGACTTCGACATCCGCAACAACCACCACCGCCTCGACCGGGCCTGGGACCGGAAGATCACCCTCGACCGCACGTTGAACGGGGTGCGCAAGCGGCTCGACCCGCGGCACTTCGACGACCCGGGGACCGGGCGGAACCGCAAGGGCGAACTGGGCCTGCACGACCTGAGCGGCTCGTTGCTGCACGGCACCCGCGTCCCGCTGTCGATCTACGCCCAGCTCAAGCCGTACGCGAACGCCACCGTGGTGTTCATGCCGGCGCCCACCGAACGCGACGCCCAGATCTTCAACGCCATCCAGTCGCTCAAGACGGTCACCGAGGGCGACGTGAAGCTGATGCGGGAGATGCGCAACCGCTTCACGCGCCTGCGGCTGGCGCAGGCCACCGACATGCACACCTACCTGCTCAACCTCAACGAGGTCCGCGACGGCGAGCCGGTGGTCCGCTACGGACACTCCGGCCTCATCCGGCGGGCGGGCCAGAAGACCGAGGTGAACGTGGACGACATCGACATCGCCACCCGGCGGACGAACGCGCTGGAGCACCACGTCGTCCTCGCCCAGGACGGTGGCCAGGTGGTGAACGAGGTCGTCATCGTCTACCGCGAGCACGCGTCGGCGCTGTTCCCGGTGTTCGCCGAGTGGAACAAGGCGAAGTCCCACTTCACCGTGCTGAACCGGGACACCGGCGCGCCCACCAAGGCGCACATCACCGACGACGGGAAATGGGTCGGCTGACCTGCTGCCCCGGGCGGGGCGCCGCCCGCCCGGGTGCCTCCGTCGCGCACCACGGCCGCCCGCCCGCGCGGCAACCGGAACTGGGCATTCTCGAAGAAGTGTGAAACATCGATCGTCGATCATTCTGTCCTGGTCGGCTGGAATGAACAGCTGTGTCGGGGGGCAGTCGAGTGACGCCGGAGACGTCCGGAGGGAAATGGAGCCGTAAGCACTTCAAGGGAGAGGTACTTGATCGTGCAACCGTTTCGCATCGAGATCCCTCAGGCAGACCTTGACGACCTCGACCGCAGGCTGGAGCACACCCGCTGGCCCGACGAGGGGCCCACGGACGGCTGGGCGCGCGGTGTCCCGCTGTCCTACGTGAAGGAGCTGGCCGAGTACTGGCGCACCGGCTTCGACTGGCGGGCCATGGAGGCCCGGCTGAACGAGCTGGACCAGTTCACCACCGAGGTCGACGGCGCCAAGGTCCACTTCGTGCACGTCAGGTCGTCCGAGCCGGACGCCACCCCGTTGCTGATCACCTGCGGGTGGCCCAGTTCGTTCGTGGAGTACCTCGACGTGATCGGCCCGCTCACCGACCCGCGGGCGCACGGCGGCGACCCGGCGGACGCCTTCCACGTCGTCATCCCCGCCATCCCCGGCTTCGGGTTCTCCGGCCCCACCCGCGAGGCGCGCTGGGACCACTTCCGGGTCGCCCAGGCGTGGAAGGAGCTGATGGCCCGGCTGGGCTACGAGCGGTACGTGGCGCAGGGCGGCGACTGGGGCTTCATGGTGTCGCTGGAGCTGGCCGCCGCGGACCCCGAGCACGTGGCGGGTGTGCACCTCAACTCGTTGGTCACCTTCCCGCCGCAGGACCCGGAGGAGCTGGCCGACCTCAGCGAGGAGGACACGCGCCGGCTCGGCAAGCTGGCGCACTTCGACCAGGAGCTGTCGGCGCACGTGAAGCTCCTGGCCACCCGCCCGCAGACGGTGAGCTACGCCCTCACCGACTCCCCGGTCGGGCAGCTCGCGTTCATCATGGAGAAGTACAAGGAGTGGACCGACTCCCGGTCGGTGCCCGAAGAGGCGATCGACCGCGACCTGATGCTCGCGAACGTCGCGATCTACTGGCTGACCGGAACCGCGGCCTCGTCGGCCCGCCTGTTCTACGAGTCGCTGGACCGGACCGACCGCAACATCGCTTCCCGCTACGGCGGTCCGTGGGAGCTGACCACCCCGGTGGGCGTCGCGGTCTTCCAGCACGACGCCGCGATCCCGTTGCGCCGGTTCGCCGACCGGGTCCTGTCGACCATCCGGCACTGGTCGGAGTTCGAGCACGGCGGTCACTTCCCGGCGATGGAGCAACCGGAGCTCTTCGTGGCGGACATCCGGTCTTTCGTCCGGTCCCTGAACGCCGTCCCGAGCTGATCGCGGTCGGTCTCCGACGAGAAACGGAATCGGACGTGGTGAATCACCGCGGCGCCGGGGCCGCTCACCCCTGCCGAATTCGCTGTGGTTCGGCGTCGAAGTGCTGCCGCCCCGGATCACCACGGCCCGGATCGCCACGGCTCGGATTGGTCAGGCATTCTGGGAGAACACCACCTCCATCAGGTCCTCCATTCTGTTTTGGAACCCTCGGTGCGAGGAGCGGCAGATGACTGGACACATACCCGCGCAACGGCGCGGGTCCGGCGACGAAGTCGTCCGAGCGGAAACACCGCTCGGACCACGCGCCAGTCGGGCTTCCGATCCCGGGGATGACGCCGCGCGGCGTTCCCCTCCACCACCGTCTTCGGTGACCGTGGACATCGCCATCCCGGTGCTCAACGAAGAGCACGCATTACCCGGTTGCATAGCCGTGCTGCACGAGTACCTCGCCGACCGGATGCCGTTCGCCTGGACCATCACCATCGTCGACAACGCCAGCACCGACGGCACCCGCCAGGCGGCGGAGAGGCTCGCGGAGCAGTGGCCGCGGGTCCGCCTCATGTCCCTGGGGCAGCGGGGCAAGGGCAACGCGGTGCGAGCCGCCTGGTCCAGCAGCGAGGCCAGCGTGGTCGCCTACATGGACGTCGACCTGTCCACCGGGCTGGACGCGTTGATCCCGTTGGTGGCCTCGGTGGCCGCCGGTCACTCCGACATCGCCATCGGGTCGCGATTGGCGCCCGGCGCGCGCACGGTCCGGGACCCCAAGCGCGAGGTGATCTCGCGCGGCTACAACGCGCTCGTCCGGCTCACCCACGGCGCCCAGTTCCGGGACGCGCAGTGCGGTTTCAAGGCGGCCAGCGCCGAGGTGATCCGACCGCTGCTGCGACGGGTCGAGGACGACACGTGGTTCTTCGACACCGAACTGCTGCTGTTGGCCGAGCACAACGGGCTTCGGGTGCTCGAAGTCCCCGTGGATTGGGTGGAGGACGTGGACAGCAGGGTGAAGGTCGCCGGTGTGGCGGCGACGAACGTGCGCGGGCTGATCAGGATCGCGCGGGCGAAGCTGTCCGGCGCCGCGGACGTGGCGGAGCTGCCCCAGCGGCCGGAGCCGCAGCCGACCCACCCCGACGCCGTGTTGTCAGGGCGCGACATCTCCGGTCTGCGCCGGCTCGTGTCGTTCGGCCTCATCGGCTTCGTCGCCACGATGATCACGCTCGGCCTCTACACGATCTTCCGGACGTGGTGGCCGCCGCTGGTCGCGAACGTGGCCGCGGTGACCTTGAGCGTCTTGTTCAACACCGAGGCCAACAGACGCGCCACCTTCCGGGACCGCTCTCACCCCGCCGGGCGGGTCCACGTGCAGTCGTTCGTGGTCTTCGGCCTGTACTGCGGGTTCACCTCCGGCGCGCTGCTGGCGCTGCACGCCGTCGCCGACCAGCCGTCCCGGTCCGTCGAGCTGCTCGTCCTCCTGGTCGCGTCCGCCATCGGGACCCTCGGCAGGTTCGTCCTGCTGAGCACCTGGGTCTTCCGGTCGCGACCGCGGACCGACGACCGCGAGGACTCGCTGACCTGACCGGGAAGTCGGGAACCGCCTCTCGATTCGCCCAAGGAGCCCCTGCCCGACGATTGTGAGGATGCTGGCATGCCTGCTGCACAAGTCCCCGCGACACCGGCGACCGGATCGGGTCGCCTGCCGGCCGGCCTGGTGCTGGCCGGTCTCGCCATCGCGGCGGCCCTGGGGGTCGCCGTCGTCGCCAGCCTGCCCCTGCGCGACAAGCTGTGGCTGCTCGAAGTGGATTTCAAGGTCTACCACATGGCGGGTTCGGTGGTGCTGGACGGCATCTCGCCGTTCGACGTCGCCACCGACGACGGCTTCCTGTTCATCTACCCGCCGATCGCCGCGTTGTTCTTCGTCCCGCTCGGACTGCTGAACGTGCACGTCGCGTTCGGCATCTGGACGTTCCTCAACGTCATCGCGCTGGAGATCGCGGTCTGGTTGGGCCTCGGGCTGCTGGCGCCGCAGGCCCGGGTCGAGCGCGCGAAGTTCGCCGTGCTGGTCACCGCGGTCGCGCTGCCCACGGCCACGGTGATCATGAACTTGGGCGCGGGCCAGGTGAACATCGCGCTGCTGCTCCTGGTCCTCGCCGACCTCGCGCGCAAACCCGGGCGGTTCCAGGGCGTCGCCCTCGGCATCGCGGCGGGGCTCAAGCTGACCCCGCTCATCTTCGTCGCCTACTTCATCCTCACCGGTCGGATCCGCGCCGCCGTGGTGTCCATGGTGTCCTTCGTCGGGACCGTGGTCGTCGCCTTCATCCTGCTGCCCGGCCCGTCGGCCCGGTGGTGGGGCGAGCTGGTGCTGGCGACCGAGCGGATGACGCCGCCCGGCACGGGGCCCTACATCCAGTCCATGCGCGGTGTGCTCGCCCAGATGCCCGGGGTGCTGAGCGCGCCGTGGCTCTGGTTCGTGCTGGCGGGCATCGTCGGCGTGGCCGGGTTGGCGATCTCGTCGTGGTACAGCCGCCACGGGATGGAGGCGATCGGCATCTTCTCCTGCGCCGTCACCGGCCTGATCATCTCGCCGATCTCCTGGCCGCAGCACTGGGTGTGGCTGATCCCGGCCCTGGCCATGTGGCTGTGGTGGGCGCGGCAGCGGCGCAGCGCGGCGCACACCGCGGCGGTGGCGGTCTCGTGGCTGGTGATGGTCGTGATGACCGTGCTGATCTTCATGCTGGTGGGTGGCGCGCTGAGCATGCCCACGGCCGGCATCGTGGCCATGAGCAGCGTGCCCGTGCTGGCCGGCCTCGCGTTCCTCGTCGTGCTCGCCGTCGCGCGACGCCGCCTGGTGAACTCGCCGACGGCGCAGATCTCGCAGGTGTGACGCGGGGAAGGGCCGATCGGCGCTTCCGCGTGCTGTCAGGTCGGGCCCGGCCGCACCGCCGGGCCCGACCTCTGCTTGTGCCGCGCGGACGTCGGGTCGCGTGGGTCGCGTGGGCAGCCTGCCCCCGCCGTCACGTGCCTTCCGGGGCCGGCTCGTCCGCCCGCGCCACGGGCGGCTTCAGGAAGCTGGTGGCCCAGGCGACCGCGATGCCCAGCACCGCGACGACCAGGCCGGTGATCACCGGGGCCGCCGCGCCGCCCCGGCTGATCGCCACGCCGCCGAGGACCGGTCCCAGCGCGATGCCCACGTTGGCCGCCGAGGCGGGCAACGAGGCCGCGAGCTGGCCTCCCGGACCGGCCAGGCCCACCACGCGGACCTGGAGCGAGGGCACCATGCCGAAGGCGAACAGGCCCCAGGCCACCAGGGCCACCGCGACCAGGACCGGGCTCGACCCGACGAGGTAGAGCACGAGCAGCGCGACCGCGGTGCCCGCCGTGGCCACGATCAGCGCACGGCCCGCGTTCCGGTCGGCGAACCGCCCGCCGCCGAACGAGCCGACCGCCGTGGCGACGCCGTAGGCGAACAGGTAGGCGCTGAGCATCGCGCCGGTGATGCCCGTGACGTCTTGGAGGAACGGCACGATGTACGTCAGCGCCGCGTACAGCGAGGTGAACACCACGAAGTTCAGCCCCAGCACGGCGAGGACCCGAGGGGCGAAGGCGTACCGGGCCTGGCCCGCCGCGCCGCCCGCGGGACTGGCCACCGGGGGCACCAGCACCAGCGTGGCGACGAGCGCGACCAGGGCGAACACGACGATCGCGACGAACGAGCCCTGCCAGCCGAGCGATTGGCCGACCAGCGTCCCCAGCGGCACGCCCAGCGCGGCCGACACCGCGACACCGGAGACGATCGTGCCGACCGCCCGGCCCGCCCGCTCCGGCGGGACGATCGACATGCCGGTCACGAACCCGACCGCGATGAACAGGCCCTGCAACGCCCCGGTCACCGCGCGCACCGCGAGGAACAGGCCGTACTCGGGTAACAGCACCGGGACGAGGTTGGCCGCGGCGTACAGCACGATCGCGCCGACCAGGATCGCCTTCCGGTTCAGCTTCACCGTCAGCGCGGTCAGCACCGGCCCGCCGACGGCGATGCCCAGCGCGTAGGCCGTCACCAGCCACCCGGCGGCGGGGATGGAGACGCCGAGATCGCCCGCGATCAGGTCCAGCACGCCGACCACGAGCAGTTCGGCGCTGCCCAGCACGAACATCCCGGTGAACAGCGCGGCCAGGGCGAGGTTGGTCCTGCTCCTGCTCAACGCGGCTTGCTGGGTGGTCACGTGCACCGTCCTTGTCGTGTGACGTCGGCGATGACCCGAGAATGGCCGAGACGCCCGGCCGGAAATCACCGCGGGCTTGAACTCGAATCCGATTCTATCGGCGTTTCCGCGCCGGGGGCAATTGTCGTGCGGATTCGCGGAACCCCTTCCCGGCGGCGGAGTGCCCCAGGATCCGGTCGGTGATGCGGAGGGGTCTCGATAGGCTGTCGGCCATGGTGGCGCACTACCGCGACGAGAAGGCGGCTCGCGCGTTGCCCGCCTTGGTCCCGATGCATTCCCAGCACGTCGACGAGGGATATCGGATCGTCGCCCCGGACGCGACCCTGACGGCGGTCGTGGCGCACGTGCAGTGGTTGGACAACCACCCCGGCGGGCCCGACACGCACGTGATGATCTCGTTCGAGGACGGCGCGAACGTCGAGTTCCCCTTCGACGTGCCGCTGACCGCGGTCTGGCACGACGAGCGCCGGGCCATCCCGTCGGCGGACCTGGCCGCCGCGGCGCCGGCCACTTGGCGGACGCCGGCCGGCCGCTGGAAGTGATCACGCGGAACGGGGGCGGTGGTGGCGTGGAGCCGTCAAGGTGAGTCCGCCGACCGAACTGTCCGGTTCCGGACAAGTCTGGTCGAGTTTTTGCGTCTGTGAGTCAAGTTCTTGCGTCAAGTTGTCGACTTTACTTATGGTCGTGTGACCCTCCTTACAACGACGCAAGGATGTGGGCGGACCACCATGCGCACCCTGCTCAGCATCGTGATCACGTTCTGCTCGGCCCTGGCCCTCGCCGTCCCCGCGACCGCAGGCACTCCGGCAGCGGGCGCCCCGACCGCGGGGACACCGACCGTCGCCACCGCGCCGAGCGCCCAGGCGGTGCCCTCGGACGTGCACCTCTTCTACTACCCCTGGTACGGCAGCCCCGACCTGTACGGCTCCTACCGGCACTGGCAGCAGGGCGGCCACACGCCACCCGACGACATCGGCGCCGACTTCTTCCCCACCCTCGGCGCCTACGACTCCGGCGACCTGACCCGCGTGGTCGACCAGCACATGCAGTGGGTCCGCCGCTCCGGCGCCGGGGTGATCGTGACCAGCTGGTGGGGTCAGGGCTCGTACGAGGACCGGCTCGTGCCCGGCCTGCTCGACGCCGCCGCCCGGCACGGCGTGCGGGTCGCCTTCCACCTGGAGCCGTACGGCGGCCGCACGGCGCAGAGCACCGTCGCCGACGTCCGCTACCTCGACGACCGCTACGGGTCGAGCCCCGCCTTCTACCGCGACGCCCAGCGCGGCAACCGGGGCGCGTTCTACGTGTTCAACAGCCTGGACGTGGCCGACTGGACGCCGCTCGACGCCGTCCGCGACACCGGCATCGTGCTCGCCCAGACCACCGACATGAGCAAGGTCGCGCACTTCGGCGGCATCTACACCTACGACGTGATCGCGAGCAGCGCCGCGATCGGCTGGAAGGGCGTGGCCGACCACGCCCGCGCCAACGGCCTGGTCTGGGCGCCTTCCGTCGGCCCCGGCTACCTGGACGACCGCGCCGTGCCCGGCAACACCAGCCCCACCCTGGACCGCGCCGACGGGGCGACCTACGACCTGCAGTGGCGCAACGCCCTGAGCCCCGAGACCGGCGGCAAGCCGGACTGGGTGTCGATCACCTCGTTCAACGAGTGGCACGAGGGCTCGACCATCGAGCCCGCCGACTCCACCCCGCCGGCCGGCCACGGCTACCTGACCTACGAGGGCGCCTACGGCCGGACGGGCCAGGCCGCCGAGACCGCCTACCTCGACCGCACCCGGTACTGGGTCGAGCAGTTCACCGGGTCCGCGCCGCCCGTGCCGAACCCGGACCTCGCCGGTGGCCGCGTCTTCACCGCCCGGAGCAACGTCCCCGGCCACGCCGGTCCGAACGCCAACGACGGCGACGCGGGCACCTACTGGGAGAGCGCGCACAACCTGTTCCCCCAGCCGTTGACCGTGGACCTGGGCGCGACCGAGGAGGTGGGCCGCGTCGAGGTGGCCGTGCCGCCCGGGTGGGAGCCCCGCACCCAGCGGATCACCGTGCGCGGCAGCGCGGACGGCCGCACGTGGACGACCCTCGTGGCCAACCGCGGCCACCGGTTCGACCCGGCCACCGGCAACCGCGTGAGCATCACCGTCCCGCAGGCGTTCCAGCGCCACCTGCGCCTGGTCTTCACGGCCAACACCCGGTGGCCCGCCGGGCAGGCGGCCGAGGTCGGCGTGTTCCGGTTCTGACCGCGCCGCCGAGCGGACCGAGCGGACCGCGCGGGGTGGTGCGGGAGCGGTCCGGGCGGTCCCGGGGCCGGCTCACCATCCGGATCGTCAACCGCGGCCGCCGTCACCTCGACAACTCCGGCCGACACCGTCGCCACCCAGGGAGAGCCCTGCCATGAGCACCCGAAGGCCGCGCCTGGCGGTCGTCCTCGCCGTGGCGCTGACCGCGTCCACCGCGACCGCCGCCACACCCGCGCACGCCCAACCGCCACCACTGGTCACCGACCCGACCAGCCTCGTCAACCACTTCATCGGCACCGGCAGCGGCGGGGAGCACGTCGGCTCCGTCAACACCTTCCCCGGCGCCGTCGCGCCGTTCGGCATGCTCAGCTGGAGCCCGGAGACCACCTCCCGGCCCGCCGGCGGCGGCTACGACCACCGCGACCAGGCCTCGCTCGGCCTGAGCGTCACCCACCTGTCCGGCGTCGGCTGCCCGGTGCAGGGCGACCTGCCGATCCTGCCGACCGTCGGCGCGGTCACCGGCTCGCCGGCGGGCGCCACGCTCCCGTTCAGCCACGCCGACGAGAAGGCGAGCCCCGGGCTGTTCGAGACGAAGCTGGGTGACGCGGGCACCGGCGGCGCGATCACCGCGCGCGTCGCCGCGACCACCCGCACCGGCGTCGGCCGGTTCACCTTCCCCGCCACCGAGCAGGCCAACCTGCTGTTCAAGGCGGGCTCCTCGCAGGTGGCCAACACGGCCGCGCAGGTCCGCGTCACCGGCCCGGACCAGCTCGCCGGCACCATAGCGGGCGGCCGGTTCTGCGAGCAGCCCAACACCTCCGCGGTGCACTTCGCCGCCGTGTTCGACCGGCCCTTCGCCGCCACCGGGACGTGGCACGACGACGTGCTCACCCCCGGCGGCACGGCCGTCGACCACCCGCGCGGCGGCGCGTGGGTCACCTTCGACACCCGCCGACAGCGCCAGGTCGGCGTGAAGGTCGCGATCAGCTACGTCAGCCCCGCCAACGCCCTGGCGAACCTGCGGGCGGAGGCGCCCGGCTGGGACGTCGACGGCGTGGCCGGGCAGACCCGCGCCGCCTGGCACCGGCTGCTGTCGAAGATCCAGGTCGGCGGCGGCACGCGGGACCGGCAGACCCAGTTCTACACCGCCCTCTACCACTCCCTGCTGCACCCCAACGTGTTCAGCGACGTCAACGGCCAGTACACCGGCTTCGACAACCGCGTGCACACCTCGGACCGGGTGCGGTACGCCAACTTCTCCGGCTGGGACACCTACCGCACCCTGGTGCAGCTGCAGGCCGTGCTGGCGCCGGCCGAGACCAGCGCGATGATGCAGTCGTTGGTGGACATGGCCGCCGAGGGCGGCTGGCTGCCGAAGTGGCCGGTCGCCAACGGCTACACCGGTGTGATGAACGGCGACGCGGCCGCCGGGCTCCTCTCCTCGGCCCACGCGTTCGGCGCCCGCGACTTCGACACCCGCGCCGCGCTGGCCGCGCTGGTGAAGGGCGCGACCCGGGTGCCCACCCCGGCCGAGCTGGGCCAGGGCTGGTACGAGCAGCGGCCCGGCCTGGCCGAGTACCTGCGTGACGGCTACGTGCACAACACCAGGGCCACCGACATCTCCCACGTGCCCAACGGCGCGTCGGCCACGCTCGAGTACGCCATGGCGGACTTCGGCATCTCGCGGTTCGCCGGCGCGCTCGGCGACCAGGCCACCGCCCGCGCGTTCCTCGTCCGCTCGCAGAACTGGACCACCCTGGTCAACCGCGGCTCGGGCTTCCTGCAACCGCGCGACGCGACCGGCGCGTTCCCGGCGGGCAACCCGGTCACCACCGGGATGGGCGTGTTCGGCCAGTCCGGGTTCCAGGAGGGCAACGCCGCCCAGTACCTGTGGCTGGTGCCGCACAACGCCCGCGGCCTGCTGGACGCGGTCGGCGGCGACGCGCGGGCGATCAGCCGGCTCGACCGGTTCTTCACCCGGGACAACGCCGGGCCGAACAACCCGTTCTACTGGGCGGGCAACGAGGTCAACATGCACGTGCCCTACCTCTACAACTACGCGGGCGCGCCGTGGCGCACCCAGGAGGTCGTCCGCCGCACCCTGGACACCCGCTACGCCAACACACCCGACGGCGAACCCGGCAACGACGACCTCGGCGCGCTGAGCTCCTGGTACGTGTGGTCGGCGATGGGCCTGTACCCGGCGACCCCGGGCACGGACGTGCTGACCGTGACCACGCCGCTGTTCCCGCGCGTCCAGGTGAACCTGCCCGGTCACCGCACCACGATCACGTCCACCGGCAGCGGCGCCTACCTGCGCGGCCTGTCCGTGGACGGCACGGCGACGCAGCGCACCTGGCTGCCGGGGTCGGCGCTGCTCGGCGACGGTCCGGGCGGCCGCGCGTCGACCTCGCTGGCGTTCGGCTTGACCGGGCAGCCGGACCGCACGTGGGGCACGGGCGCCGACGCCCGCCCGCCGTCGTTCCCGGCGGGCGCACCGCGGTTCCCGCCCGGCGTGACGCCGGTGGAGCTGACCACCAGCCCCGCGCGGCCGACGGTCGCGGTCGGCTCTCCGTCCACCGCCGCGCTGTCGTTCGCGGTCGGCGCGGGCGCGGAACCGGCGACCCCGGTGTCCGCGTCGACCGTGTCGTGGCGGGCCACACCGCCCGCCGGTGTGACCGTGACCCCGGCGGAGGGCACGGCGAGGGTGGTCGACGGCGTGGCCACCGCGCAGGTGTCGTTGCAGGCGGCCGAGGGCGTGGTGCAGGGCTTCACGACCATCCCCGTCGTGCTGACCTCGGAGGTGGCGTTGTCGCCGGTCTCGGTGCCGGTCGCCGTGGTCGGCTCGGGCGCCTCCGCCCGCGTGTGCGGCGTGCTCGGCGCCACGAACCAGGCCAGGGGCATCACGCACATCGAGAGCGGGGGCGACGGCGTCACCACCCCGGTCACGGTCGGCGGGCGTGAGGCGCGTCGGATGGTCGAACGGGTGCCCGGCGGCCTGCACATGTACTTCTCGGTGGACGAGCGGATCGCCGCCGACGGCCGGTTCCCGACCGCGTTCACCGTCGACTACTTCGACGAGGGCGCCCACTCGTGGAGCCTCCAGTACGACTCGCGCGACGGCAGTGCCTACCAGCACGCCGGCAGCGTCACCAACACCGGCACGAACACGTGGCAGACGGCCACGATCACCGTGCCGGACGCGGCCCTGGCGCACCGCCAGAACGAGCGGGCCGACTTTCGCCTCGCCTCGGGCTCACCGGTGGTCGTGCACCGGGTGGCCGCCGTGGTCGACGGACCGGGCGTCCTCCCGATGGACCTCTGCGGCTGAGCCCACCCCTGAACACCCGGCACGACCGCCACCCGGGCGGCTTCGCGGACGCCCGGCCGAGAAAGGAATCCCTGCCATGGCCGAGTCCCCACCGCGGTGGGCGCGGGCGTTCGGCGCCTCCCTGCTGACCGCCTCCCTGCTGCTGCCCCTCACCCAGAGCACCGCCGCCGCGGCCATCCCGCCCGGTGACTACCAGCAGGTCCAGCTGGCCTCCGGCGCGGCCAAGCTCGGCGAGCCGATGTCGCTGACCGTGCTGCCCGACCGGTCCGTCGTGCACACCGCCCGCGACGGCACGGTCCGCGTCACCAACGCCGCGGGCAACACCACCACCGTGGCCGGGAAGCTCGACGTCTACACGCACGACGAAGAAGGGTTGCAGGGCGTCGCGGCCGACCCGGCCTTCCCCACCAACCGCTGGCTGTACCTGTACTACTCGCCTCGCCTGAGCACACCGGACGGCGACGCGCCGACCGAGGGCACCGAGGCGACGTTCGCACCGTGGCGCGGCGAGCTGCACCTGTCGCGGTTCACCCTGAAGGCCGACAACACCCTCGACCTGGCCAGCGAGAAGATCGTGCTGCGGGTGCCCAACGACCGCGGCCAGTGCTGCCACGTCGGCGGCGACCTCGACTTCGACGCCCAGGGCAACCTGTACCTGACCACCGGCGACGACACCAACCCGTTCGTCTCCGACGGGTACACCCCGACCGACCAGCGCGCCGACCGCAACCCGCAGTTCGACGCGCAGCGCTCGTCGGGCAACACCAACGACCTGCGCGGCAAGGTGCTGCGGATCAAGCCGCAGGCCGACGGCACCTACACGGTCCCGGCGGGCAACCTGTTCGCGCCCGGCACCGCGCGGACCCGGCCCGAGATCTACGCCATGGGCTTCCGCAACCCGTTCCGGATGAGCGTGGACAAGGCCACCGGGATCGTCTACCTCGGCGACTACGGCCCGGACGCGGGCGTCACCAGCCCGACCCGCGGCCCGAGCGGCCAGGTCGAGTTCAACCGGATCACCCGGCCGGGCAACTTCGGCTGGCCCTACTGCACCGGCACGAACACCACCGACGAGACCTACGTCCGCCACACGTTCCCGAGCGGTCCCTCCGGGGCGCGCTACGAGTGCGGCACCGGCGTGAACAACACCTCGCCCCGCAACACCGGCCTGACCACCCTGCCCGCCGCCCAGCCCGCCTGGATCAGGTACGCGGGCGACGCGGGCTCGCCGCCCGAGTTCGGCGGCGGCTCCGAGTCGCCCATGGGCGGCCCGGTCTACCGCTACGACCCCGCCCTGAACTCGGCGACGAAGTTCCCCCAGTCGCTGGACGGCCGCTACTTCGCGGGCGAGTACGGCCGCCAGTGGATCAAGGCGATCGGGGTGGGCGCGGACGGCTCGCCGGGCCCGATCGAGGCGTTCCCGTGGAGCGGCACGCAGGTCATGAACATGCAGTTCGGGCCGGACGGCTCGCTGTACGTGCTGGACTACGGCACCGGCGGCGGCAACCAGGCCATCTACCGCATCGACTACAAGGGCAACGCCCCGCGCGACCCGGTCGCCCGGGCGGCGGCGGACCGCACGTCCGGACCGGTGCCGCTGACCGTGAGGTTCTCCTCGGCGGGCAGCACCGACCCGGAGGGCGGCGCGCTGTCCTACCGGTGGACCTTCGGCGACGGCGGCACCTCCACCGAGGCCAACCCCACGCACACCTACACCGCGGCGGGCAACTACTCGCCGACGTTGACCGTGACCGACCCGCAGGGGCTCACCGGCACGGCCGGCGTCCTGGTCACCGCGGGCAACACCGCGCCGACGGTCACGTTGCAGGCACCCGGTGACGGCGCGCTGTTCGCGTTCGGCGACACGGTGCCGTTCCAGGTGTCCGTGAGCGACCCGGAGGACGGGGCGATCGACTGCTCCCGGGTCAAGGTGACCTACCTGCTCGGCCACGACAGCCACCGGCACCAGATCACCCAGGCCACCGGGTGCGGCGGGCAGATCACTGTGCCCGTGGACGGCGAGCACGACGACGCGGCGAACATCTACGGCGTCTTCGACGCGGAGTACACCGACCGGGCGGGCCTGACCTCGCACGCGGTGAGCGTCCTGCAGCCGCGCCACCGCCAGGCCGAGCACCACACCGCCCAGCAGGGCGTCGAACCCGCGAACCACGGCGGCGCGGAAGGCGGCCGCACGATCGGGTTCACCGACAACGGCGACTGGATCTCGTTCCAGCCCTACCGCCTGGGCAACGCCCGGTCGGTGACGGCCCGCGTGTCCTCCGGCGGCCCCGGCGGCACGATCGAGGTGCGCGCCGGGTCCGCGACCGGCACGCTGCTCGGCACGCTCACCGTGCCCAACACGGGCAGCTGGGACACGTTCGCCGACGTCTCGGCGAACCTGGCGAACGCGCCGACCGGCACGACGGCGTTGTTCTTCGTGTTCAAGGGCGTGACGGGGCAGGGCAACCTGCTCGACCTGGACGCGTTCACCTTCACCACCGGCGCCGCCGGGCCGCCCGGACCCGAGGTGCTGGTGTTCAGCAAGACCGCCGGCTTCCGCCACGACGCCATCCCGGCGGGCACGCGAGCGATCCGCGACCTGGGGTCGGCCAACGGGTTCACCGTCACCGCCACCGAGGACGCCGCCGCGTTCACCACCGCGAACCTGGCGAAGTACGCGGCGGTGGTGTTCCTCAACACGACCGGCGACGTGCTCGACGCCGCGCAGCAGACCGCGTTCCAGTCCTACGTGGACGGCGGCGGTGGCTACGTCGGCGTGCACGCGGCGGCGGACACCGAGTACGACTGGGCCTACTACGGCCGGCTGGTGGGCGCGTACTTCCACTCGCACCCGCACATCCAGCAGGCCACCGTGCGGTCGGAGGACCAGTCCCACCCGGCGACCGCGCACCTGCCGGCGACGTGGAGCCGCACCGACGAGTGGTACAACTTCCGCACCAACCCGCGCGCGACGTCGAAGGTCCTGGCCAACGTGGACGAGTCCGGTTACACCGGCGGCACCATGGCGGGCGACCACCCCATCTCGTGGTGCCGCACGCAGGCGTCGGGCCGCTCGTTCTACACCGGGCTCGGCCACACGGTCGAGTCGTACGCGGACCCGGTGTTCCGGACCCACCTGCTCGGCGGCATCCGGTACGCGGCGGGCTTGGTGCAGGCGGACTGCCGTCCGCAGGGCCAGCCGTCGCAGCGGGTCGAGGGTGAGGCGTACACGTCGTCGGCCGGCGTGCAGATCGCCTCGCACGGCACGGCCGGCGGCGGTCAGACCGTCGGTTACATCGACGACGGCGACTGGGCCGGCTACGGCCAGACCACCGCGTCGGGCAAGACCCGCTTCACCGCGCGGGTGTCGTCGGGCAACGCGGGCGGGCGCATCGAGATCCGCGCGGGGTCGCAGACGGGCACGCTGCTCGGCTCGGTCGCGGTCACCGGAACCGGCGGCTTCGACCGGTTCGCGGACGTGTCGACGACGTTGGCCGGCACGGCGTCCGGACCGGTGTTCCTGGTGTTCACCGGCACCGGCGCGGGCGGGTTGTTCGACGTCGACCACTTCACCCTGTCCTGACCGGGTGAGCGGTCCCCGAGCCCGATCAGCGCGGGCTCGGGGACCTCGTCGCGGGTCGCGCACCGTGCCGGGACCCGAGGTGGGCGTCACGCCCGGAACCGTTGGGCACCAGGCGTTGGCGGCACTTCGACCGAACCCGCGGCACCCCGCCGCGAGAGGTGTAGCCTCCGCAGGTGATCAGGAGGAACGGCGGCCCGAGGAGACGTCCGCGTGCGACCCGCCCGTTGGGCATGCCGTTGCTGCTCCTGCAGATCGCGCTGGTCCTCCTGCTCGGGTTGACCATCACGGTCGTCGCCGCGGTGGCCGTGTGGTGGTGGCTCCTCGGTCGTCCGCCGGTCGTGCCCGGCGCCCCGGTCGACTTCACCGTCGAGAACCGCTACCGGCTGCTGACGATCGCGTTGACGGTCGCCGGTGGCGTCGGCGGGGTCACCGCGCTGGTCATCGCCTACCGCAAGCAGCTCCTCGGCGAGGCGGAACACGCGCGCGAGGACACCAAGCTGTTCACCGAGCGCTACGCCCGCGTCGCCGAGCAGCTGGGCTCCGACAAGGCCGCCGTGCGGCTCGCCGGCGTGTACGCGATGGCGGACCTGGCAGACGACTGGCAGAGCCGCCGGCAGGTCTGCATCGACGTGTTCTGCGGGTACCTCCGGCTGCCCTACCGGCCGCCGGACGGCGCCGGGTCCGCCGAGGACGAGCGCGCGGCACTGGAGGAGCGGCAGGTGCGCCACACCGTCATCCGGCTGGTCCGCGACCACCTGCGGCCCGGGGCGGAGGTCGGCTGGAACGGGCACGACTTCGACTTCACGGCGGCGGTCTTCGACGGCGGGGACTTCGGCGGCGCGGTGTTCGGCGGCGGCGCCGTGTCGTTCCGGTCCGCGCGGTTCGTCGGCGGTGACGTCTCCTTCCGCGACGTGGTGTTCGCCGAGGGCGCCGAGGTCTCCTTCGACGGCGCGGTGTTCGACGGAGCGGAGGTGTCCCTCGACGGGGCCGCGTTCGCCGGTGGGCAGGTGTCGTTGCGCGCGGCGGACTTCCTGTCCGGCACCGTGGACCTCTCGAAGGCGCTCCGGTGGCAGCCCCCGCCGGAGCTGGACCCGGAGCGGGCGGGACCGGTGCTGGTCCTGCCGCCGTTCGGTCGGCTGCTGCGCGCGGTCCTCGACCGCCGACCCGTGGTCCGGGCCGGCGGGTCCAAGAGGGCGCGGCGGGAGGCGGCGCTGCGCAGGACGCACGGCATGCCGGACCGGGAGGACCTGATCGGCTACCTGGAGAACGGGCACGTGCCGATCGCGTTCACCGATCGGCGCGTCCACGTGACCCCGACGCTCAAGATCCCCTACTCGGAGGTCGCGGAGGTGACGTTCACGTGGCACAGCGAGACGGTGGGCAGCGGCACCGACCAAGGCCCCTCCACCGACACCATCACGTACATCCGGATCCACCACCGGGACGTCGAAGAGCGGCTCTACCAGCACGGCGACGTCGTGGTGGAGCTGGTCCGGGCGATCCGCCGGCTCCCTCGGCCGTGAGCGCGCTCCTCCCCGCCGCCTTCCGCGTGGTGGACGGTCCGCCGGTCGGCCCCGGGGGTCCGGTGTCGGCGGCGGTGACAGCTCAGTTGCTCCGGTAGAAGGTGGCGTCCGCCCTGGCCGTGGGGTCGACCGCCGGTTCCAGGTAGAGCTTGAAGTCACGATGCCGCAGGTAGCGGTCGGGGAAGTTCTTCGACCGCAGCGAGACGCCTCCCGCGTCCGCGAGCCCGTCCACGAGGTGGAAGGTGGAGTCGTCGACCCAGGTCGGGTCGCCGGCCCCGGCCGGTCCCTGGAGCTTGATCCGGAAGTCCTGGTGGCGCAGGCACCGGTCCGGGTAGTTGACCGACTGCAGGGCCACCTGGTCGCCTCCGCGGTCGAGCAGGGTGAAGCGGAAGTCGTCCGCCGGGTGGTCCGGTGGGGTGAGCTCGCCCAGCCAGTTCCGGTGGCGGAGGTACCGGTCCGGGAAGTTGGCCGACCGGAACTTCCAGGTCACCGGGGCCTGCCAGTGGATCTTGGTCCAGGCGGTGTAGTCGTGCGGGCCCTCGGACTGCAGAGCCTTGACCTGGAACACGTAGGCGTGGCTCGACGTGAGCCCGCCGACGTCGCGCCGGGTGGAGTTCCCGGGGAGGTCGGTCTGGGAGTCGTCCGGCGCGCCGACCCCCCAGCGGAGCAGGACCTTGTCGTACCCGGCGTTGTTGGTCCACGCCAGGGTCGCCGTCTCGTTGGCGTACGTCGCCACGTGGAGGCCGGACGGAGCGCGTGCCGCCGGCGGCGGCCCCAACGGACCGGTGGTCCGCGCCTGGAAGCTCGCTCCGCGGACGTCGCCGTCGGGGTAGACGCAGTCGACGGTGAAGGTGAGCAGCGTGCCGCTCGGCAGGTTGGACCACGTGTAGCCGTTGAGCACCGTGTCGGGGAGCGTCTCCGCGGAGGCACGGGGATTCGGGTGCACGCGGAACGCCGACGGAGTGTCTCCGTTCACGCCCCAACTGTTGAACACCTGGTGGTCGGAGACCACCGCGTTGCCGAACGCAGGCCCGACGTGTCCCATGGCATGTCCTTTCGTCAGGTCGGAGGAAGGCGCCGGCCGCCGCTGCCGCGTCACGCGATGTCGCGGCGGGGCGGTCCGGGGACGAACCCGTCGGTGATGCGGAACGTCGCGTCGGCGCGGGCCAGGTCGTCGGCCGCGGGCTGCAGGTAGAGCCTGAAGTCGCGGTGGCGCAGGTAGCGGTCCGGGAAGTTCACCGACTGGAACGACGCCCACGACGGGTCGGCCAGGCCGGGGACGATGCGGAAGGACGCGTCGGCGAGGAACAGCTCCGACTCGGGCGTCAGGTAGGTCGGCGGCCGGTCGGGGTCGATGACGAGGTGGTCCTCGTGCAGCTTGATGACGAAGTCCTGGTGCCGCAGGCGGAACCGCGGCCAGTCGGACGCCCGGAACGCGACGCTCTCGCCGACGTCGGGGTTGTGGTCGCCGCGTCCGGAGAGGAACGTGGCGTCCCGCTTGTCGAGGTCGGTCGTGATGTCGGTCAGCTCGCCGAGGAAGTCGCGGTGCCGAACGTACTTCGTGGGGTGGTTGAAGGACTGCAACGACATCGTCGGGTAGTTGCCGTGATGCGCCATCGGACTTCTCCCTTCACGCGCATGACGGCAAGAGTCCGCCGCGGTGGGGGGTGGGGGAACAGCGCGGTCCGCTGAGCGGACCGGCCTCAGCGGCTCGTCGACAGGTTCCGGGTGATGTCCAGGGAGGCCCGCCGCACGAGGTCGTCCAGCCCCGCGGGCACCCGCTCGGTCACCGAGATCGCGCCGACCGCGCCGATGAGGGAGCCGTCGTCGCGGCGGACCGGCACGGCGACGCAGCACAGGCCGGCGATCACCTCGTGCCGGTCGACCACCGTTGACCCGGCCCGGCGGAACTCCGCGAGCGCCCGCCGCCACTCGCCGGACGTGAACCCGGCCGGCGGGTCGCCCGCAGCCGGCGTGCCGGCCAGCCGGAGGACCTTCCCGGTGGCGGTGGTGACGGGGAACTCGTCAGCGGGGTGGAACCGCGGCAGTTCCGTCACCGGTCCGCGGGTGCCGAGGACCACTCGAACCCGGTTCTCGTGCAGCACGGTCACCACGACGGCGGTCGAGGTGAGGACGGACAGCCGCCGCACCGGCTCGCGAGCGGCGTCCTGCAGCCCGGGGATCGGTTGCCAGGTGTTGCCCAAGCGGGACATCAGGTGCCCGATGAAGTAGCGCCCCCGGTACCGCTGCACGGCGCCCAGCTCCACCAGCTGGTCCACCAGCCGGTGCGTGGTCGACTTGGGCAGCCCGGCTTCGCGGGCGAGCCCGGACAGCCCCATGCCGCACTCGGCGCGGGAGAGGACGTCGAGCAGCCGGAAACCGCCTTCGAGCACACCGCGGCCACCCACCGCCTCGTCGGCGCCGTGCCGCGTCGGTCCGCGCACGCCCATCTCCCCCTCCACCTGCAAGCTCGTCACCCGGCCCGCGTCCGTTACCGAACCGCGCAGCCCTCGTCGACCGGGGCCTCACGGGCATCCACCCGGCGGAGGACCAGGGGCGCGAGGTCACCCGAGAGCCGGGGGTCGCGGGGTCGGAGCCACCACAACCCGATCACAAGCCTGCTGCTCTACAACATCGGAGAACCGGAAACCCGGGCATCACACGAGTGGGGGAGAGGTATGCGAGGCAGGGCACGAGGAGGTGTGGTCGTCGTGGCGCTTGTCGCGGTCACGGTGGCCACGGGGGCGATCACCGGTGCGAGTGCGGAGGGCGACGCCTACGGCGGGTGGGTGCGCCGGGAGGGGAACACCATCCACTTCGTCGCTTACGAGGGCTTCCAGAACCACGTGGACGCGCAGAAGGAGGGGGAGATGGTGATCGTGGACCAAAAGAACCCGATCGCCCTGCGCGCCGGCAGCGGATGCTGGCAGAGCGGGTTCGCCGAGAACGCCGTGACGTGCGGCGAAGGGGTCACGGCGGTCCACATCGACCTGGGCGACGAGGACGACGAACTCTCCGTCCGAGAGCCGATGTCGACCGTCCTGGGCGGCCCCGGGAGCGATGTGATCAAGATCGGGATGTCGGACGACACCGTGTCAGGAGGAGCGGGCGACGACACGATCTTGACCTGGCAAGAGGGCAGTGGCAGCGACACGCTCAAGGGCGGCGACGGTACCGACACGGTCGAGTACGGTTACGGGTCCGGCTCGCCCCCTGGGGACTTCGTCTACAACGACATCGAGAGCATCACCGGCAACCCGGGCCCGTACACGCTGCTCTGGATCGTCGAGGGGGCGGCCCATGTCGACGTCCACGACGCGGAGCTCCGGCACACCGCCGCGCCGGACAGGGCGAACTCCGCCGTGGTCTCGCCGCTGCCCGGCGGACGCCACCTCGTCCGCGACGCAGCGCCGATCGTCGCCGGCGTCGGCTGTCGGCACCTCGAACCGTCCGACCTGACCGCGGTCGCCTGCGACGGGGTCCGGCGCATCACCCTGGTCGGCGACGACGGGGACGACCGGCTCGCCAACGGCACCGACCTGCCCGCCACGCTGCTCGGCGGTTCGGGGGACGACGTCCTCGAAGGCGGTTCGGGCGAGGACGTCCTGGATGGCGGCACGGGCACGGACACGTGCGCCGGCGGCGAGCGCGTGAGGTCCTGCGAACGGTGACCGTTCACGACTCGTGATCGCGGCCGGGTCGCGACCCGGGGCCCGGACCGGGGCCGCCCGAAAGGCGGTGGCGCCCGGTCCGGGCCTCGTGGTCTGCTGGTCGTGAGATGACCGCGAAGGCCGACATCAGGGTGCTGGGCAACCTGGAGTTGATCGGGCCGGCGGGCCCGGTCGGGCTCGGCGGCCCGCGGCCCCGCACGATGTTCGGCCTCCTCGCCCTGCGGGCGCCACGCGTGGTGTCGCAGGAGGCGTTGCTCGACGCGATCTGGGGCGAGGACCCGCCGCCGTCGGGCACTCGGAACCTGCACGCCCACATGGCCTACCTGCGTCGCTCGCTCGCCCGCGCCGACCTGGGCGACTTGATCGTCACCCGTCCACCCGGCTACGCCCTGGACGTGCGACCGGAGGCGGTCGACAGCAGGCAGTTCGAGGAGTTCGTCCGCCGCGCTCGCAGCGCCGGGACGCCCGGCGAGATTGCCGCCCACCTGCGTGAAGGGCTGGCGCTGTGGCGCGGGGACGTGCTGGCCGACTGCCCCGTCCACGAATGGGGGCACGCCGAGGTGGCGAGGCTGCGCGAGGTCCGCCTCTCGGCGATGGAGGAGCTGCTGGAAGCCGACATCGCTCTCGGCCGCGGCGCGCACGTCGTCGCCGAGCTCGAAGGGCTGGTCGCCGACCACCCGCTGCGGGAGCGGTTCTGGGAGCTGTTGATGCTCGCGCTCGCCGAGGGCGGGCGTCGGAGCGACGCGCTGAACGCCTACCGACGGGCTCGGGCCACCTTGGTCGACCAGCTCGGCCTGGAACCGGGCGCCGGGTTGCGCCGGCTGGAGGCCACCGTGCTGGCCGCGGGCGTCGAGGAGGCGCCGCGACCGGCGGAGCGCGACTTCCCCGCCCCGGTGACGCCCCTGGTGGGCCGGGCCGAGGAGGTCGCCGAGCTGACCGCGTTGCTGGAGGACCACGGCCTGGTCACCCTGGTGGGCATGGGCGGGGCCGGCAAGACCAGGCTCGCCCTCGCGGTCTGCGAGAACCGGGCGGAGGCGGTCTTCGTCGACCTCGCGCCGCTGTCCGACCCGCACCGGCTGCCGCAGGTGCTGTGCGACGGGCTCGGCGTCCGCGAGGACCCGGGCGTCGACCCGGTCGACACGGCGGTCCGCCACCTCAGGGCACGGCCCGTCACGCTGGTGCTCGACAACTGCGAGCACGTGCTCGACTCCTGCGCGCCGGTGGTCGACCGCCTGCTGCGCTCCTGCCCCCGCCTGCGCGTGCTGGCGACCAGCAGGGAGGCCATCGGCCTGCTGGGTGAGGCGATCCGGCCCGTGGCGGGCCTGGCGACGCCGCCGGCCGAGGCGACCGGTCTCGACGAGGTGCGCGACTACGCCGCCGTCCGGCTGTTCCTCGCCCGCGCGGCGCAGCCCGCCGTCCGAGCCCTCACCGACGACGACGCCGACGCGCTGGCCCGCCTCTGCCGGCGGCTGGACGGCTTGCCGTTGGCGCTCGAACTGGCCGCCGCGCGCACGAACGTGCTCTCCATCGCCCAGATCGCCGACCGGGTGCACGATCCCGCGCTGCTGCACGCCCCCCAACCCGGCGGGCGGTTCCACCACCAAGCGCTGGACGCGACCATCTCCTGGAGCTACGACCTGCTCGACGACGCCGCCAGGACCAGGTTGCGCCGCTTGGGCGCGTTCCACGGCGGGTTCGACCTCGACGCCGCGCAAGCGGTGTGGGAGCAGGACGGGCCGAGCACCCTGGACGCCCTGGCCGGCCTGGTGGCGAAGTCGCTGGTCGTGGTCGACCACCGCCCGGCGGGCGCGCGGTACCGGCTGCTGGAGGTGATCCGGCACTTCGCGGTCGGCAAGCTGGCCGGTCGGCCCGCCGAGGCCGACCGGGCGCGCGAGCTGCACGGCCGGTTCTACCTCGCCTCGGCCGAGGACGCGGACGCGGGCCTGCGCGGACCCCGTCAGGTCGAGTCGATGCGCCGGTTCGCGGCGGAGGCCGAGAACCTCTGGGCGGCCAAGGAGTGGTTCGCCGCTCGTGGCGACGGCGCGGCGGGGCTGCGCCTGGCCGTCGCCACGGCTCGGTACCACCGGCTCAGCGGCCACTACCGGCGCGGCCGGCGCTGGCTCGACGACGCGCTCGCCGGCACGCGGGACGGTGTGCCGGCGCCCTTGGTGACCGCCGCCCGGATCGCCGCCGCGTTCCTCGCCTACTTCCAGTTGGCCTACGCCGATTCGGTGGCGCACGCGACCGCGGCGCTGGCCGGGTTCCGCGCGCTGGAGGACCGGACGGGCGAGGCGAGGGCGCTGCGGCTGCTCGGCTCCATCGCCCGGGAACGGGGCCACTACGAGGAGGCCCGCGAGTGCTACGCCGAGGCCTTGGTCGCGCAGGTCGACGACCCGGCCGCCGTCGCGGACATCCGCCAGATGGCGGGCTTCACCGCGTGGGCGGCGGGCGAGCTGGACGAAGCCGAGGCGCTGCTGAGCGAGGCACTGCGCCACTACCGGCTCGCGCGGGACGAAGAAGGCGTCGCGTCCACGCGCATCCAGCTCGCGCTCACCGCCGTCTACAAAGGACAGCTCGGGCGGGCGGGCAGGCTGGCCGAGGAGGCGCTGGGCACCTTCCGCGAGCTGGGGTTCAAGGAAGGCCTCGGCTACGCCTACGACGTGCTGGGGCTGGTGGACCTCCGGACGGGCAACCCCGAGGACGCCGTCGCGCGGCTGCGCGCGGGCCTGGAGGTCCACGGCGCGGTCGGCGACCGCTGGCGGCAGGCGAGCGTGGCCGACACCCTGGCCGCCGCCTACCTGGCCGTCGGGCGGCCTTCCACCGGGGCGCGGCTGCTCGGCTTCGCCGACTCCCTGCGCGAACCGCACGGCATCCCCGTCCCGGCGCAGGAACGCGCCGACCGCGAGCGGACCGTGGCCCGCACCCGCTCGACGCTCGGCGAGGACGCCTATCACGTGGCGTACGCCGAAGGTGCCGAGACGCCTGTGACGCTGGAGGACGGGCCTCGACCGCTGCGTGCCACCTGACGGCGCCGGCGCCGCTCCCGGGGGAGCCGACGCGGCGCGGTGGCCGACCGTCGTGGGCCGGCCACCGCGCCGCGCTGTCACAGGTTGACCTGCCAGTGGAGGTTCACCTTGTACTGGCCGTCGTGGCCGATGAAGGTCATCGTCGTGGGCGGCAGCCGGTGGTTGGTCCAGCCGAGGTTCTGCGGGTTGACGTAGAACGGCTGGAGCCGGTGCGGCAGCTTCACGAACGCCGTGCCGGCCTTGAACAGCTCGTCGTCGAGCAGACCCATCAGCCAGGTCGCGAACTTGTCCGCCAACCAGCCCACGACCTGGCCGATCGCCTCGGCGATGGCGGCCCCGACGTAGGGCGCGGTGGCCGAGGCGACCGCCTTGGCGATCTCCGCCTGCACCTTCGCGGAGACCTTCGCCCAGGCTTGCTGGATCGCGGCGGCGAAGTCACCTTCGTCCTCCTCCGCCAGCATCACCGTGGCCACGAAGCTGCGCGGCCAGGCACCGGCGGCGGTGAGGTCGAACCGCCGGAACAGCTTGCCGGGGTCGGCGTAGTTGACCGAGTCGCCCTGGTCGAAGTCACCGACGAACCACCGGTTGACCTTCGTGGCCTTGCCCGTGTGGTCGACGGCGACGCCACCCATGGCGATCTCGTCCTCGAACCACCAGTCCGAGGTCTCGTCCACGCACTTGACCTTGTCCACTCGCAGGTCGAGCGACGTCAGCTTGGGCAGGGCGGACCGCGCGGCGGCCTCGTCGTCCACCCAGCCCTCGCGCTCCAGCTCCGCGGCACGGGCCAGGATCGTGCGGTTGAGGGACTCACGGTCGTACCGCACGTCGGCGAAAGCGCCGTCGAAGCCCAGCCTGCGGAACTCCTCCACGGGCAGCCGGCCGTGCCTGCCGAACTGCTCGATCCTGGTCTCCGCCGGTGAGGCGACCAGGGTTCGCGCCGTGTCGACGATCGGGCGGAGGCGGTCGGCGGGCAGGGACAGCAGACCGGTCCTCAGGTCCGCCTCGATGCTGCCCTCGGGGTAGGTCGCGGTCGGGTCGGAGGCGACGGCGCTGTAGGTGTAGCGCAGCGCCAGCTCGGCGTCCTGCGTGATGGTGAGGAGCGCCGGGTGGGTGTCGGCCAGCGGGGCGGGGCCGGGCGTCGGCGGGTACTCCGGCTCCTCGACAGCCGTGCGGGGCGGCCCGGCGACTGCCTGCGCGGGCACGGCCAGCACCGCCAGCGACGCCACGAGCAGCGGGATCGCGTAACGGCGCAGACCCGGAAGGCCGGTGCGCGGTGGTGTTCTCATCCGAGGACCTCTCTGTCGTGGACGACCGGGCGATCGTCTCCGGGGAAGGTCTACGGACGGCGGGTTGCGACCGGCCTGTGCTCCGGTTGTGGTCTCCCGGGGCAGGGCGGCCGGATCACCTCGAGCACCGTGCGGAGGCGTTGGTGTCCGGGCGCAGCCACGGTGACACGCCCACCGCGCGCGCAGCTCCCGTAGCGGGCCACTACCCGCACCGGCTGGGCGAGTAGATCATCTTCGACCAGGCGAAGGTCCCGTTGTCGGCACGGCAGCCCTTGCGCGTGACCGGTGCACGGCCTTCACGTTCGAGAAGAATGATGTCGGTCCGGGCCGAGTTCGTCTTGCAGGTCGGCGACCAGCGGATGTCGACGTATGGGCGTGCTGGGGGTGCTGGGCGAACTCCAGCGCAGCCACGGCGCGCCGGCCGACGCCGAGCTGAGCGCGGATCGGTCGGTCCAGGAGCTGCCTGGCCGTCGGCGCCCTGATCACCGCGGTGGTCGCCCGGCGTCGTCGGCGTCGCGTCGAGCGGACGACGCCGCCCTACCCGCCGGGTTCCCACCACCAGTCCTGACACCGCGGGACGGTTCCACTGTCGGTGGGACCGCCCCCGCGCAGGACCTTCCGCCTCCTGGCTCCCGGGGAACATCACCTCCCGAAGCAACCTCCTGCCCGTCCGACGCTCTCGCCCAAGTCGCGGCATGGACAGCGGTGCCGTAGGGCGGCAACCGGTGTCTGCCAGGGTGACCGCCGGGGGCGGTCCACGTCGAACACCTCTTCACGGACGGCGAGCGCCGGGGGTCAGCGGTCCGGCGCGGGGTTGCGACGCCCCGCCGGTGTCGCGGAGGCGTCCGCGCGGGCGAGGACTTCGTGGGCCGCGCGGAGGACGGCAGGGTCCACGAACCGGCCGGCGCGGTCCACCGCGGCGTGGTCGGTGAAGTCCCGGACGAGCGCGGCGGCTTCGGCGACCTCCGCCGGCGTGGGGGTGAAGACGGCGTTGATCGTCGCGACCTGGCGGGGGTGCAGGGCCGTGCGAGCGCGGAAACCCTGGCGCAGCAGGAGGTTCGTGGTCTCCGCGAGCCGCTGGGTGTCGTGCACGTCGGTCTCGACCGGGCCCACCGGCGCGTTCAGGCCGGCCGCGGCGGAGGCCAGCACCACCTGGAGGCGGATGCCGTGCAGTTCGCTGCGCCGGTCGTCCGGGCGCAGGCGCAGCTCGCCGGCGAGGTCGGCCTCCCCGATGCCCAGCCGCGTGACGCGGGGTGCGGCGCACACCTGCTCGACCCGCAGCACGCCGAGGGCCGTCTCGATCAACGGCACGACCGCGATCCCGCCCGGGGCCAGGTGGTGGCGGTGTTCGACGGCGGTGAGCAGGTCGGCCACCCGGCGCAGCGGTCCGGGTTCCGCCTTCGGGACCCAGATGCCGGTCAGGGCGGGTGACGCGACGGCCGCGACGTCCTCCTCCACGAGGTCGGGCTCACCGTTGACCCTGACCCAGACGGACCGGCCCGGTGGCAGGTCGGCGAGCAGGGCGCGGACGGCCTGGCGGGCGCGGTCCTTGTCCGCCGCGGGCACCGCGTCCTCCAGGTCGAGGATCACGGCGTCCGTGTCGCCGGCGACCGCCTTGCGCAGCCGGTCCTCGTGGTGCCCGGGGACGTAGAGGAAGCTCCTCGCGGGTGGTGTCACCAGCTGCCCCTGAGCATCTCGGAGACCCGGCGGGCCGCGTCGACCACGGCCGGGCCGCAGCTGCGCATGACCTCGTCGCCCAGCCTGGCCGTGGGGCCGCAGACGCTGAAGCACGCGAACGCCCGCGCGTTGGGCCGGGCGGTGATGGGCGCGGCGACCGCGGCGGCGTAGGGGTCGCGCTCGCCCACGCTCTCGGTGTAGCCGCGGGCGCGGTCGGCGTCCAGGAGGTCCCGCAGCTGCCGGTCGTCGTGGACGGTCCGCTCGGTCAGCGGCGTCAGCTCCGTCTGCGACAGGTACCGGTCCAGCTCGGCGGCGCTGAAGGTCATCAGGATCGCCCGGCCCGACGCGCCCGCGTACAGCGGGGCCCGCCGGCCGACCTCGATCGTCATGCGCACGTCCTGGCGGCTCTGCACCTGGGCGACGTAGACGCGGTGGGAGCCGAGGACGAAGCTGAGCGTCACGGTCTCGCCGGTCAGGTCCCGCAGCTCCTCCATCACCGGCAGGGCGAGCGCCCGGACGTCGACCGACCCCAGGGCGGCGAGGCTCAGCTCGGTGGCGCGCGGGCCGAGCTGGTACTTGCCGCGCTCGTGCTCCTTGGCGACGAGGCCCCAGCTCGTCAGCGCCTCCAGCACCCGGTGCACGGCGCTCTTGGGCAGCGCGAGCCGCTCGGCGATGTCCGTGACCCCCAACTCCGCGTCCGCGCCGGTGAAGCTCAGCAGCACGGCGGCCACCCGGTCGACCGACTGCATCCCGCTCGACTGCATCCCACTCGTCCTCTCGACGTCCACGGCTCTCACAACCTCCCCCTCAGCGCGGCTGCCGCGGCGCGCACCCCGACCGCCCGCGCGGCGGCCAGCCCGGCCAAGCGCCCCTCGAACGCGGCTTCCAGGGCGGTGCGGGGCGCGTAGGCGTCACCGACGGACGTCGTCGACACCCCGCTCGGCACGGGTGGGTGGGCGTTGGCCTCGCGCGGGCGCAGGAACACCACCGACGAGACCTGGTCCACCTGCTCGGCGCGACCCGACAGCGGATCGGTGAGGATCATAGAGTCGCCCGCCATCCCGGTCGGTGCGCGCAGCAGGACGGCGCTGAACCCCCTGCCCCGCAGGCGGTCCAGCAGCGCGGGCTTCGAGTAGACCGGCACGCGCCAGGACAGCGCGGCGCGGTCGGTGACGAGGGTGACGCGGCGGCCCTCGTGCAGCAGGTGGTCGGCCAGCGCGAGGGCCGTGGCGGTGCCGTCCTCGTCCACCAGCACCACGTGCCGACCGGTGCCGCCGGGCTCCTCGACGGCCCGGTCCACCGGGATCTCCGGGTAGGCGGAACCGGACGTCGCCCGGACCGGTTCGGCGGGCGCGGCGGCCCCGGTCGCGAACACCACGTGGTCCCAACCCTCGGCGAGCAACGCCGCGTCGGCGCGAACGCCCAGCCGGACGTCGACGCCGAGGTGGCGCGTGGTGGCGGCGAGCTGCTCGACGAACAGGCCGAAGCGCCCGCGCATGGGCAGCTTCGCGGCCAGCCGGAGCGCGCCCCCGAGTTCGGGTGCGGCCTCCACCAGGGTGACCCGGTGCCCGGCGGACGCGGCGGCGCTCGCGGCCTCCATCCCGGCGGTGCCACCGCCCACGACGAGGACGCGCAGCTTCGGCGCGTGCCGCGCGGCCTCGCGCAGGGCCGCCCACTCGCGTTCCAGGCCGACCTCGGGGTTGACCACGCAGCTGATGCCCAGGCCCAGTTCGAGCCGGCCCGCGCACCCCTGGTTGCAGGCGATGCACTCGCGGGCCGGGGGCGCGGCCGGGTCGGTGCGCGAGGCCACGAGGGTGGGCAGCGCGATGTGCGGTCGGGCCAGGGCGACGAGGTCCGCGCTGCCGTCGGCGACGAGCGCGGCGGCGTTGTCCAGGTCGTCCACGCGGCCGACCGCGAGCACGGCGAGGTCGGGGAACGCCGCCTTGAAGGCGCGGGGCAGGTGCCGGAACGGCAGGGCGGGGAAGCTCATGTCGGCGATCTGCGTCGCCACGCTCCCCGTGCCGACGTACGCGGAGTGGCTGACGTGCAGCACGTCGAAGCGGTAGTCGCGGACGAGCAGTTCGGTGGCGACGAGCATCTGCTCCAGGTCGAGGCCGCCGTCGAGGAACTCGTCGGCGCTGACGCGCAGGATCACCGGCATGGTTCCCGGCAGCGCGCCGAGCACCGCTTCGACCACCTCCCGGGCCAGCCGCAACCGGTTGGTCAGGCTGCCGCCGTAGGCGTCGTCGCGGTGGTTGGTGGCGGGGGAGAGGAACTGCTGCAGCAGGTGGCCGTGCCCGAGGTGGAGCTCGACGGCGTCCACGCCCGCCGCCGCCACCCGCACGGCCGCCGCGGCGAAGGCGTCGACCAGCTCGGCGATCTCGTCGGTGGTCATCGAGTGCGGGATGGCCGCGGTGCTCGACCACGGCAACGCCGACGCGCCCCACGCCGCGGTCAGCACGTTGTGCCCACCGGCCTGCCGTCCCACGTGCAGGAGCTGGGCCGCGAGCTTCGCGCCGCCGCCGTGCACCGCGCGGACCAGCTCCGCCAGCGAGCCGACCACCCGGTCGTCGAACGCCGACACGGTGTTGGCCCGGCCCAGGCTCGTCGGGTGCACGCGCATGCCCTCGGTGATGATCAGGCCGACACCGCCCTCGGCCCTGGCCCGGTGGTAGGCGAGGTGGCGGTCGGAGAACAGGCCGTCCACCGCGAAGTTGGTCGTGTGGGCGGGCACGACGACGCGGTTGCGCAGTTCCAGCCTGCCGGCCCGGACCGGGGTGAGCAGCTCGTCGGGTGTCGTCACCGCACCTCCTCTTGACGTGAGCCGTCCAGGGCAGACCTCTGGACCGATCAGGCGACTGTGGTTACGTCCGGTTACGTCCTTGCATCGCCAAGCTAAGAACCTTGACATGATGTGCGCCACTCCTCAGAGTGGAACACAAGCGTACTGCCTTCCCACTGAGCGGAACAAGGTGAGGTTTCGGATGACGAAAAGATCACTGGACCGGGCGAAGTGGACATTCGGCACGTCATCTGGAATCACCCGAACGGGCGTCCTCGTCGCGGCGATTGCGCTCACCGCGACCGCCTGTGGCGGCGGAGGCGGCGGGGCCGCCGGCGGCCAGGCGGCCAGCTCCACGTTCACCTACGCGCTGTCCGGCCTCCCGACGAGCCTCGACCCCGCCGACTACCAGGGCGACCCCTCCCGCAACGTCGGGTTCGAGCTGGGCAGCTCGCTGTTCCGGTGGGGCACGGAGAAGCTGGACAAGGCCGGGTGCGACGTCCTGGCCAACGTCGACCAGCTCGAGGGGGAGCTGGCCGACACCCACGAGCGCTCGGCGGACGGAAAGTCCGTCAAGGTCACCCTCCGCGACGCCACCAGCGCCGCCGGCAACAAGCTCACCTCCGCCGACGTCAAGTGGACGATCGACCGGCTCATCGCGCTCAAGGTCGGCACGCCCACCACGCTGATGCAGGACGTCGCCGACTACGCCGCCGACCCGATCAAGGTCGTCGACGACAAGACGTTCGAGATCGTCATGGACAACCCGTCCGCGATGGACACCGCGATCCTGACCTGGGCCCAGTTCCGCATCCTCGACAGCACCGAGGTCAAGAAGCACGTCACCGAGGCCGACCCGTGGGGCAAGGAGTACGTCGCCAAGAACAGCGCGACCTTCGGCCCGTGGACCCAGAAGCCGGAGGACTTCGTCGCCGGCGACCGGCTCACCCTGTCCCGCAACCCGAACTACCCGGGTGAGCGCGGCGACGTCGAGAAGCTGGTCTTCCTGTCCGTGCCCGACGCCTCCAGCCGCGCCCAGCTCGTCTCCACCGGCAACGCCAACTACGGCACGGGGCTCCAGTACGAGCAGTACGCCCAGCTGAAGTCCACGCCCGGCGTCGAGGTGCAGACCTGCGTGTCGGCCGACCGCATCCCCCTGGTGCTCAACGCGGCGGACCCGGTGCTCGGCAAGCCCGAGGTGCGGCAGGCGTTCTCGCTGGCCATCGACCGCAAGACGATCGTGGACGCGGTCTACCGCGGCTTCAACAAGCCGAGCCGGTACGGCCTGAGCCAGGCGTACGGCATCGAGCACACCGCCGAGGGCACCTACGCCCACGACGTCGACAAGGCCAAGGAGCTGCTGGCCGACGCGGGGGTCGGCGCCACGTCGATCACCCTGCACATCAGCCCGGCGCGACCGGGCCCGGAGGCCGAGCAGATCGCGATCCTGCTCAAGGACCAGCTGGCCAAGATCGGCGTCGAGGTCAAGATCCAGACCGTCGCGAGCGCCACCGAGATCAACACCATCTTCCACGACGGCAACTTCCAGGCGCTGCTGTACCTGGAGCCGCCCGCCGTCGCCGACCCCTACTACTCGGTGTTCCTCTACAACTCCTCGTTCAGCAAGCTCAACACCTTCGGCTACGCCAACGCGGAGCTGGACGCCGTCGCGCGGCGGATCGGCGCCCTGAGCCCCGGACCCGAGCGCGACGAGCTGGCCAAGAAGGCCTCCGAGCTCCAGGTCGCCTACCCCGGCCTCATCTACCTGGTGGACCGCGACTTCGTGCACGCCGTGCGCACCGGGTTCACCAACTACCAGCACGCGCCCAACGGCGAGATGTTCGTCCACACGCTCAAGCGGGGATGACCCAGATGACCGACTACCCGAACCTGTTCAGCCCGATGCGGATCGGCCCGAAGACGGCCAAGAACCGCATCTGGATGACCGCCCACAGCACCCAGCTGGTGAAGGACCACAACTTCAGCGACGCCCACGTGCACTACTACGCGGAGCGCGCCAAGGGCGGGGTCGGCGTCATCACCATGGAGGCGATGGCGGTCCACCCCACCACCCAGCCGTACAAGGGCAAGATCTTCGCCTTCGATAAGGCGGTCGTGCCGAACTACCGCAAGCTCGCCGCGGCCGTGCGCGAGTACGACTGCCTGCTGCTCGCCCAGCCGTGGCACCGCGGCCGGGAGACCAGCGGCCAGGTCAACCGCCTGCCGGTGTGGGCGCCGTCGTCGGTGCCCTGCGCCGTCTACCGCGAGATGCCGCACGTCCTCACCGCCGAGGAGATCGACGAGCTCGTCCAGGGCTACGTCCTGGCGGCGCGCTACGCCGTCGAGGGCGACCTGGACGGCGTGGAGGTGCACGGCCTGGCCCACGGATACCTGCTGGGCCAGTTCCTCTCGCCCGCCACGAACCACCGCGACGACGAGTACGGCGGCGACTTCGACCGGCGGCTGAGCCTGGTCCTGGAGATCATCGAGAAGACCCGGGCGGAAACCGGCCGGGACAAGATCGTCGGCGTCCGCATCAACGGCAACGACGGCGACGTGCCGGGCGGGCTGACCAACGAGGACTGGACCCGCATCGCGCGGGCCATCGCCGACACCGGCCTCGTCGACTACATCTCGGTCACCCAGGGCACCTACCTGGAGCGGATGAACATCTACGGCGCCACGCCGAAGCCCGCCGGGTTCCAGGTCGAGGACACCGCGCGGATCAAGGCCGCGGTGCCGGAACTGCCGATCGTGGTGGCGGGCCGGATGAACACCCCGGAGCTGGCGGAGCAGGTGCTGGCGTCGGGCGGCGCGGACCTGATCGGCATGGCCCGGACGCTGATCGCCGACCCGGAGTGGCCGAACAAGGCGCGGGACGGCAAGGCGAACTCGATCCGGCCGTGCGTCGGGGCGAACTGGTGCCTGGCCTCGATCGTCAACTCGCCGCTGGCGTGCGTGCACAACCCCGCCGTGGCACGGGAGGCGGAACTGGGCGTGGGCACGCTGCTCCCCGTCAGCGTCGCCAAGCGGGTGGCGGTGGTCGGCGGCGGCCCGGCCGGGCTGCGGACCGCGCTCACGGCGGCCCAGCGCGGCCACCACGTGACCCTGTTCGAGCAGGAGTCCGAGCTGGGCGGCCAGGTCCGGCTGATCGGCCGGTCCGAGACCTACGCCGAGTGGCAGGGCATCACCGACTGGCTCGTCTCCCAGCTCGGCGAGACCTCGGTCGACGTGAAGCTCGGGCACCGGGTCGAAGCGGCCGAACTGCTCTCCGGCTACGACGAGGTGGTGGTGGCGACCGGCTCCACCCCGCTCAAGCACGGCTGGAGCTCGTTGCGGCCGGCGTCGTGGGGCGACGGCACGATCGTGCCCGGCGTGGACCAGTGGAACGTCCACTCCATCAAGGAGGTGCTGGAGGGCAGGGCGGAGATCGGACCCCGGGTCATGATCTTCGACGACACCGGGGCGCGGCAGCCGCTGGTCGCCGCCGAGTACCTGGCCGACCGCAGGCACGCGGTCACCCTGGTCACCCGGCTGCCGCAGGTCTCGCCCGACCTGGAGGCCAGCCGCGACCTCCAGTCCACCTACCGCCGGGCCCGGAACAAGGGCATCCGGTTCATCACCGACCACGAGCTGGCCGAGGTCGTGGAGGACACCGTCGTCCTGCGCGACGTCTGGACCGGCGAACTCGTGCCGCACGAGGACGTCGACGCGGTCGTGCTCAGCACCGGCAACCGGGCCGACGACGCGCTGTTCCACGCGCTCAAGGGTTCTGTGCCGGTCCGCGCGGTGGGCGACTGCGTGTCGCCGCGCCGCGTCTTCAACGCCATCTGGGAAGGCGAACTCGCCGGAAGGGACATCTGACCGATGACCGACAACACCGCCACCACCACCGAGATCACCGACGAGGAGGCCCTGGCCCGGGTCAAGGCCCGCCGCGGCTACCTGCTGCCGGTGCACGAGCTGATGGCCGAGGTCGACCCGCAGATCCTGCGCAAGTACGACGACCTGGCCTCGGACCTGCTGTTCTCCGACCAGCCACGCGCCCTGGACCTCAAGACGCGCTACCTGGTCCTGGTCGGCATCACCACCGCGGTCAAGGGCGACCCCGACGGCATCGTCTGGAGCGCCAAGCGGGCCGTGCGCGAGGGCGCCACCAGGCGGGAGGTGCTGGAGGCGATCCTGCTCTCGGCGCTGCCCGGCGGCGTGCCCACCGTCGAGGAGGCGACGCACGTGCTCGCCAAGGTCTTCGACGAGTCCTGATCCACGACGGTCGGCGAGGAGGCCGGAGGATGACCACGTTCACGCTGCGGGTGGCCCGGGCCGGGCAGGACGACGGCGAGCTGACCGCGTTGCCCGAACGCGTCTATAACCTGGGCTCGGCCACGGTGGACCCGGCGTCCGCCCTGGCGCACCAGGAGGAGGTCGCGGACGTCGGGGTGCGCATCGCGTTCGACCGGCCCGCACCGCGCGTCTACCCGATGTCGGTCAACTCGGTGACCACGGACGACACCATCGGCGTGCACAGCGGACGCACCTCGGGCGAGGTGGAGCTGGTGCTGGTCGTGCAGGACGGCGAGGTGTACGTCGGCGTCGGGTCCGACCACACCGACCGGGAGCTGGAGCGGCACAGCATCATCTGGGCCAAGCAGTACTGCCCCAGCGTGCTGGGCCGCCGGGTCCGGCCCCTGGCCGACGTCGAGGCCGCCTGGGACCGCCTGGTGCTGGAGTCCGAAGTGGACGGCGAGCTGTACCAGCGCTCGCCCGCTTCCGTCTTCCTGCCGCCGAGGGACGTCATCGCGGCCCTCGGCGCGCGGATCACCGACCTGCCGAAGTCCTACCTGGTGTACTGCGGCACCTACACCAGCCTGGACAAGCGCATCCGCTTCGGCACCAGGTGGACCGCGCGGCTGCGCGACCCCGAGGGCGACAGCCTCGAACTCGACTACGCGGTGGTCGACCTGCTCGCCGAGGTCGAACCGGACCACCGCGTCCCGCTCCGACCGACCGACCAGTAGCCGGGAGAACCCATGTACGGACGCAGGGCCCGTTTGGGCGTCATCGTCCCGTCGACCAACACCACGGTCGAGCCGGAGTTCGCCGCCCACGTCCCCCGGGACGTGGCGGTGCTGGCCACCCGGGTGCCGGTCGCGGAGGTGGCCGCCGAGCAGGACAAGGTCGCCAGCCTGCTGGCGATGCACGACCACGTCGAGCGGGCCGCGGCCGAGCTGGCCGGCGCGGGCGTCGCCGCCATCGCGTTCGCCTGCACCTCGGGCAGCTTCCTCGGGGGCCGCGACCCCGACCAGGTGATGTGCGACGAGCTGACCCGCCGGCACGGCCTTCCCGTGGTGACGACCAGCAGCGCGCTGGTCGCCGCCCTGGCCGCCCTGGCGGCGCGGCGGCTCGCCGTCGCCACCCCCTACGTCACGTCCGTCGCGGACGGTGCGCACTCCTACCTGGTCCAGGCGGGGTTCGACGTGGTGTCCCGCCACGACCTGCGCATCCTGTCCAACCTGGACAAGGGCAGGCTCGAACCGACCGAGTCCTACCTGGCGGCCCGGGAACTGGACGTGACCGACGCCGACGCGGTCGTCATCAGCTGCACGAACTGGCGCACGCTGGACTCGCTGGCGGCGGTCGAGGCCGACACCGGGCGTCCGGCGGTGAGCAGCAACCTCGCCACCCTGTGGGCGTTGCTGCGGCTGGCGGGCGTCGAGGAGCCGTTCAGCCCGGGCACGGCGCTCACCCGCGCCGGGCTGCCCGACGACGCCCGCGCGCAGTGGTCGGCGCGCACCGCGGTGGGGGTGGTGACCGGTGGCTGACGACGCGCACGACCCCGGCCGCGCGCTCGTCGCGCTGGTGACCGGGGCGACCGGCGGCATCGGCACGGCGCTGTGCGCCGAACTGGCCGCGCACGGCTACACCGTGGTCGCGGCCGACCTGGACGGCGGGCGACCGCCCGGCGCGCGGCACGCCGTGACGCTCGACCTGCGCTCCGGCGAGTCCTGCCGGGCCGCGGTCGAGGAGACCACCGAGCGCTGCGGCCGGCTGGACCTGCTGGTGAACAACGCCGGCATCAACGCCCGCGGTCGCACCGAGCACATGCCCGAGGACGTCTGGGGCGGCGTGGTGGACGTCAACCTCAACGGCACGTTCCGGATGTCGCAGGCCGCCTACCCGGCCATGGCCCAGCGGGGCGGCTCGATCGTCAACCTCGCCTCCACCGGCGGCCTGGTCGCCATCGGCGGCTCGGCGGTGTACGGCGTGACGAAGGCGGCGATCGTCCACCTCACGAAGGTCCTGGCCGTCGAGTGGGCGGCGGTGGACATCCGCGTCAACGCCGTGGCGCCCACCATCGTGCCCTCGCCGATGACCGCCGACGTGCTGGACGACGCCGAGTACATGGCGGCGAAGATGGCGACCATCCCGCTCGGGCGGGTCGTCGCTCCCCACGAGGTCGCGGCGGCCGTGCGCTGGCTGGCGTCGACCGACGCGGCGATGGTCACCGGCCACACGATCGCCGTGGACGGCGGGGTGAGCGTGCTGTGAAGACCTCTCCCGACCCCATCGCCGGCGCCGTCGCGGTGACCGGCGCCGCGGGCCCCGGCGCCACCGGGCCGCGCCGCCCGCGCACCCGCCGCCCCGTGCTGCGCTACGTGCTCAAGCGCGTGGCCATCGTCCCCATCTCGCTGTTCGTCCTGGGCAGCGTGTCGTTCGTGCTGGTGTTCTTCATCCCCGGTGAGCCGGCGATCACCATCCTGGGCGACTTCGCCACCCCCGAGCAGGTGGCCCACGTCAACGCCCAGCTCGGGCTGGACAAGCCGCTGTGGGACCGCTACCTGTCCTTCTGGGGCCACCTCCTCCAGGGCGACCTGGGCCGGTCGTTCTTCACCAACGAGCCGGTGCTCGACGAGATCGGGCGGTTCCTGCCGAACACCGTCGAGCTGGTGGCGATGGCGCTGCTGGTCGCGATCTCGCTCGGCCTGGTGATCGGCGTGCTCGGTGCGTACTTCGCCCGCCGCTGGCCGGACCGCGCGATGAGCGGCGTCACGTCCGTCCTGCAGTCGGTGCCGGACTTCTTCCTGGCCCTGGTCGGGATCTACGTGTTCTTCTTCCTGCTCGGCTGGGCGCCGCCGCCGATCGGCCGGCTGCCGGTGGGCGCGAGCGGCGACCAGCCCTCGTTCCTGATCCTCGGCAGCCTGTTCAGCGGCGACTGGGTCACGCTCGGCACGGCGCTCCAGCACGCGGCGCTGCCCGTGCTGTCGCTGGGGCTGGTGTACTCGTCCTACTTCGCCAAGACCGCCCGCGGCAGCATGGGCACGGCGCTGACCACGCCGCAGGTGGAGTTCGCCCGGGCGTGCGGCCTGCGGGAGCGGACGGTGGTCCGCTACGCCTTCCTCGCCTCGCGCACCACCGTGATCACCTACGTCGCGATCCTGTTCGGCTCCCTGCTGGGCGGCGCCGCCATCGTCGAGCGGGTGTTCAACTGGCGCGGCATGGGCCAGTGGGCGCTGGACGGCGTGCTCAAGGTCGACGTCCCGGTGATCCAGGGCTTCGTGGTCACCGCCGGCCTGATGACCCTGACCCTGTTCCTGCTGCTGGACCTCGTCGTCCTGTTCCTCGACCCGCGGGTGAGCTATGAGTGACCGACTCGAGACCCGGACCGGCTCGACCGCCTGGACCTTCGTCCGCGCCAACCCCGGCATCGTGTTCGGCGGCGGTGTGCTGCTGGTCATGCTGCTGGCCGCGTTCTTCGCGCCGCTGCCGTACGGGCCGACCACCCCCGACCCGTCGAACGTGCTGCGGACGCCCTCGGCCGACCACGTCTTCGGCACCGACGCCAACGGCTTCGACGTGTTCTCCCGGGTCGTGGCCGCCGGCCGCAGCGACCTCCCGCTGGCGCTGTCGGGCACCCTGGCCTCGCTGGTGCTGGGTCTGCTGATCGGCCTCCCGCTGAGCACGAAGAGCCGCTACAGCGAGGGGTTCATGCGGGCCCTGGACGCCTTCCAGTCGTTCCCGCTGATCGTGCTGTCGGTGACCATCGTGTCGCTGACCGGCAACAACATCCAGAACATCGTCTACGCCATCGTCATCATCAACGGGCCGCGCTTCATCCGCCTCATCCGCGGCGAGGCGCTGGCCATCCGCGACGGCAGGTTCATCGAGGCCGCCGTCGCGACGGGCGCGCGACCGCGGCGCATCGTGTTCCGGCACATCATGCCCAACGTGGTGGACGTGTGCCTGGTGCAGTGCTCGCTCACCGCGGCCAACGCGGTCATCGTGATCGCGGCGCTCAACTTCCTCGGCATCGGCGTGTCACCGCCCGACCCCACGTGGGGCTCGATGGTGCAGATCGGCGCGCAGGGCATCGCCACCGGCCAGTGGTGGGTGGCCATGTTCCCGGGGATCGCGATCTTCATCGCCATCGGCAGCCTCAACGTGCTGGCCAACGGCATCCAGCGCCGGGTGGAGGGGAGCTGACGTGCTCAAGGTTTCCGGACTCACGACGGAGTTCCGCGGCCGGGGCCGCACGGTCCGCGCCGTGCGGGACATCTCGCTCGAAGTGCCCGGCGGCACCGCGGTCGGTGTGGTCGGCGAGACCGGCTCGGGGAAGTCGGTGACGATCCGCTCGGTCCTGGGCCTGCTGCCCTCCTACGGCCGGGTCGTCGCGGGCCGGGCCGAGTTCGAGGGCCTCGACCTGATCACGGCGACGCGCAAGCAGCTGCGGCAGGTCCGGGGCGGGCGCATCGGGTTCGTCGCGCAGAACCCGTTCGGCTCGCTCAACCCGGTGCTGTCGATCGAGAAGCAGTTCGCCAACGTCGTCCGGGCGCACCGGAAGATGAGCCGTTCGGACATCCGGGACCTGGCCCTGGCGCGGCTGGAGTCGGTCCAGGTCCGCGGTTCCGAGCGGGTGCTGCGCGGCTACGCCCACGAGCTGTCCGGCGGCATGGCGCAGCGCGTGGTCATCGCGCTGGCCATGGTGCACGACCCGCCGCTGGTGATCGCGGACGAGCCGACCACGGCGCTGGACGTCACGGTGCAGCGCCAGATCCTGGACCTCATCCAGGCGCAGGTCTCGGCCGGGAACCGGTCGCTGCTGCTGGTCACGCACGACCTCGGGGTCGTGGCCCAGTACTGCCAGGAGGTCGTGGTGATGAAGTCGGGGCAGGTCGTGGAGAGCGGGCCGGTCGCCAGGGTGTTCGGCGAACCCGCCCACGACTACACGCGGCAGCTGCTGGCGGCGGTGCCGCCGGCCCCCTGGGAGTCGGCGCGGGCGGCGCGCGAGGAGGTGACGGGCGCATGAGCCTCATGGAACTGACCGACATCCGGCACGTGTTCCGCCGTGGCGGCAAGGAGGTGCACGCCGTCAACGGCGTCTCGCTCACCGTCGAGCCGGGCGAGACCGTCGCCGTGATCGGCGAGAGCGGTTCGGGCAAGTCGACGCTGGGCCGCATCGCCCTGGGCCTGATCACGCCGTCCGAGGGGCGGGTGAGCTTCGACGGCCGGGTGCTGAGCTCGCTGCGCAGGCCCGAGATGCGGGCGCTGCGCTCGAAGCTGCAGGTGGTGTTCCAGGAGCCCTACGAGTCGCTCAACCCGCGGATCAAGGTGGGTGACATCGTCGCCGAGCCGCTGATCGTGCACGCCGGCGGGCTGAACCGGAAGCAGCGGCGCGACAAGGTGGTGGCGATGCTGGAGCGGGTCGGCCTGACCGCGGAGCACGCCGAGCGCCTGCCCCGCAACCTCAGCGGCGGCCAGCAGCAGCGCATCGGCATCGCCCGCGCGATCATCACCGAGCCCAGGCTGGTGGTGCTCGACGAGCCGACGTCCTCGTTGGACGTCTCCGTCCGGGCCCGCGTGCTGGACCTGCTGCGCGACCTCCAGCGGGAGAAGGGCATCTCCTACGTGTTCATCTCCCACGACCTGGCCACGGTCGGCCTGATCAGCGACCGCGTCGCGGTGATGTACCTCGGCCAGGTGGTGGAGCAGGGCCGCACGGCCGACGTGCTGGGCAACCCGAAGCACCCCTACACCAAGGCGTTGATGTCGGCGACGCTGAGCACGGTGGTCGGCGAGATCCGCGAGCACGTGCCGCTGCGCGGCGAGATCCCCAACCCGTCGCAGGCGCCGACCACCTGCGTGCTCAGCGGCCGGTGCCCGATCGAGATCGCGGACTGCTCGAAGGGCGTCGTGCTGCCGAGGGCGGTGGCGCCGCTGCACGAGGTGGCGTGCCTGCGCGCCGAGCGCAGCGACGAGCTGATCCCCGCCGAGGGCGTGTGATGGGCGCCGGCTACCTGCGCGCGCCGTGGGGCCTGCTGCACTACCGGTGCGGGGGAGACGAGCCGCTCGCCGGGCAACTGGAGCGCGGCCTGCCGCTGCTGCTGATGTTCCACCAGAGCCCGCTGTCGTCCCGGCGCTACCGGCCCGCGCTCGACGGGCTGGCGCGGTCCTGCGTGCCGGTCGCCGTGGACACGCCGGGCTACGGCTCCTCCGAGGCGGGGCGCGGCGTCTGGGACGTCGACCGGTACGCGGACGTGGCCTGGTTCGTCGCCGACCACCTGGGGGTGCGCCGGCCCTGGCTGTTCGGACGTGCCACCGGCGCGGTGTTCGCCCTGCACGCGGCGGCGCGCCGACCCGGCCGCGCGGCCGGGGTGGTGCTGCACGGCGTCCCGGTCTACACCGAGCGGGAGAAGGCCGACCGGCTGGCGACGTTCGCCCCGCCGTGGGCCCCGGACGAGGACGGGGACCACCTGCGGTGGATCTGGGACCGGGTGCGGGGCGAGTACCCGTGGGCCGACGTCGGGCTGCTGACCGCGCTGGTGCGCGACTACCTCGACGCGGGCGCGGACTTCGCCCGGTCCTACCGGGCCGTCTGGCGGCACGACCTGCACGACTCCGCCCGCCGGGCCGGACCGGTGGACCTGCTGCTCTCGGGTTCCGCCGACCGGATCGCCGCCATGCACGAGCGGTCGGTCGCGGCGATCGGCCACCGGCGCGCGGTGGTCCTGCCCGGGGCCACCGACTTCCTCGCCGAGCAGGAGCCGGACAGGTTCCGCGCGGTGCTCGCCGACACGATCGACCAGAAGAGGGTGACCACCGGATGACCCGCGACCTGCCATCCCCGACACCGCCGTCCGGGCCGCTCACCGGCCTGCGGGTGATCGACGCCTCGACCATCCTGGCCGGCCCGCTGTGCTGCCGGCTGCTGGGCGACCACGGAGCCGACGTGATCAAGGTCGAGCACCCGGTGCGGGGCGACGGGATGCGCGGCCACGGGCCGGCCAAGGACGGCGAACCCCTGTGGTGGAAGGAGATCTCGCGCAACAAGAAGGCCGTCGCGGCATCGCTGTCCACCCGGGAGGGCGCGGAGGTCCTGCTCCGCCTCGTGGAGCGCTCCGACGTGCTGGTGGAGAACTTCCGCCCGGGCACCCTGGAACGCTGGGGCCTCGGCCCGGACGTGCTGTGGGAGCGCAACCCCCGGCTCGTCGTCGTCCGGGTCACCGGGTTCGGGCAGACCGGCCCGTACGCGCACCGGGCCGGGTTCGGCACGCTCGCCGAGGCCATGAGCGGCTTCGCGCACCTGACCGGACCGGCCGACGCGCCGCCGACGCTGCCCGCGTTCGGCCTGGCCGACTCGATCTGCGGCATCGCCGCGGCGGCGGCCACCGCGATGGCGCTGTACGAGCGGGACGCGGGCGGCGGCGGTGTCGGCCAGGTGATCGACATGAACCTGCTGACCCCGCTGATGACCGCCGTCGGACCCGGTCCGACCGTCTACGACCAGCTCGGCGTCGTCGGCGCCCGGAACGGCAACCGCTCGGCGAACAACGCGCCGCGCAACACCTACCTGACCTCCGACGGCAAGTGGGTCGCGGTCTCCACCAGCGCGCAGAGCATCGCGGAACGGGTCCTGCGGCTCGTCGGCCACCCGGAGGTGATCGACGAGCCCTGGTTCGCCACCGGAGCCGGCCGCGTCCAGCACGTCGACCTGCTCGACGAGCACGTCGGGTCCTGGATCGCCGAGCACACCCGGGACGAGGTCCTGGCCCGGTTCGACGAGGCCGGCGCGGCGGTCGCGCCGATCTACGACGCCGCGGACGTCGTCGCCGACGAGCACGTGAGGAAGACGCGGATGCTGACCACCGTCAAGGACGACGAACTGGGGGACGTCCTCATGCACAACGTGATGTGGGGGATGTCCCGGACCCCGGGCGCCATCCGGCACACCGGCCGGGCGAAGGGCGCGGACACCCGTGCCGTGCTGACCGACCTGGGCTACGCCCCCGACGAGATCGACCGGATGACCGAGCGGGGCGTGATCGCGTGACCGCCCTCGACGCACCCGCCGTCGCCGGCTGGCTGACCGGCGCCCTCGGCGGCGGGGTCGAGGTCTTCGACCTCGGCCGCCCCCTGTACCGGGGCATGCCGCAGTCGCCGAACCACCCGCCGTACTGGCACACCCTGCCCCGCAGGCACGGTGACGCGGTGCGCGCGGACGGCGGCTCGGCCGCGGCCGACCACATCTCGCTCGGCACCCACGTGGGCACGCACGTCGACGCGTTCTCCCACGTCTCGCACGACGGGCGGCTCTTCGGGGGCGTCGACGCGGCCGAGGCCCAGCGGGGCGGCTCGATGAGCGCGCACGGCGCGGAGACCATCGAGCCCATGTTCCGGCGGGGCGTGCTGCTCGACGTGCCCGGGGCACTGGGGCTGCCGACGTGCGAGCCCGGCTACGAGATCACCCCGGACGACCTCGACCTGACCGTCCGGCGCCAGGGCGTGGACGTGCGCGACGGTGACGTGGTGCTGCTGCGCAGCGGCTGGGGCGCGCGCTTCGGCCAGGGCGGCCCGGCCGAGTACATCGGGCACGACTCGGGCGTGCCGGGCATCGGCGAGGCTGGTGCGCGCTGGCTGGCCGAACGCCGCGTGCACGCCGCGGGCGCGGACACCATCGCCTTCGAGTGCCTGCCCCCGGGCCGGGGGCACAGCCTGCTGCCCGCGCACCGCGTGCTGCTGGTGGAGCACGGCACCTACATCATCGAGACCCTCGACCTGGAGCGGATCGCCGCCGCCGCGGTCCACGAGTTCCTGTTCGTCCTGTCCCCGCTCAAGCTCGTGGGCGCCACGGGCTCCCCGGTCCGCCCACTGGCCGTGACCCCGAAGGCGGCGTCGTGACCGATCAGACCCTCAGCGCCGTCCTGGCCGAGTTCGCCGTCCGGCCGGGACCGTTGCCCTCGGAGGTGACCGCGAGCGTCCGGGACCGGGTGCTCGACGTCCTCGGCCTGTGCGTCGGCGCGCGACAGCTCGACACGAGCGCGGCGGCCATCGCCTACGTCCTGGAACAGGGCGGGACGGGCCAGGCCCACGTCGTCGGCGAGGAGCAGCGGGTACCGGCCGCGCTGGCGGCGCTGGCCAACGGCGTCCTGGCCCACTCGCTGGACTACGACGACACCCACCTGCCCTCGGTGCTGCACCCGAGCGCCTCGGTGGTGCCGGCCGCGCTGGCCGCCGCGGAAGCGGTGCGCGCGGACGGGCCGGCGCTGCTCGCCGCCGTCGCGGTCGGGCTGGAGGTGTGCGTCCGGCTCGGCATGGCCGGCTACGACCACGCCACCAACAACTCGGTGTACTTCGAGCACGGGCAGCACGCCACCTCGATCTGCGGCGCGATCGGCAGCGCGGTGGCCGCCGCGGTCCTGTACGGGCTGGACGCCGCGGGTGTCGCGCACGCGATCGGCGTGTCCGCGTCGATGTCCTCCGGCGTGATCGAGGCCAACCGCACCGGCGGCACGGTCAAGCGGCTGCACTGCGGCTGGGCCGCCCACGCCGGGGTCAGCGCCGCGCAGCTGGTGCGCCACGGGTTCACCGGTCCGCCGACGGTGCTGGAGGGCAGGTTCGGGTTCTTCGAGGCGTTCCTGCACGGCCGGTTCGACGCCGACGCGCTCACCGACGGGCTGGGCGAGAAGTGGGAGGTGCCGAGGATCTTCTTCAAGCCCTACCCCGCCAACCACTTCACCCACACCATCGTGGACGCCGGGCGCGCGCTGCGGGAGCAGGGCGTGGACCCCGACGAGGTCGAGTCGCTGGTGATCGGCGTGCCCGAGCCGGTGGTGCGCACCGTCGGCGAGCCGATCGGCCGCAAGCGCGCGCCGAGCACCCCTTACGAGGCGCAGTTCAGCGGGCCCTACGCGGTGTCCATCGGCCTGCTCGGCGGCTCCGGCCTCGGCGCCTCGCTCGCCGACTACGCGCCCGACCGGCTGGACGAACCCCGCCGCAGGCGGCTGATGGCGTGCGCGGACGTGGTCGCCGACGAGGAGTGCACGGCGATCTTCCCGCACCAGTTCCCGGCCGTGGTGCGGGCGCGCACCCGCGACGGTCGCGAGTGGACGGCGAAGGTGCCGGCCAACCGGGGTGGCCCGGACAACCCGCTGACCGTCGAAGAGCTGCGCGCGAAGTTCCGGGACAACGCGCGGGAGCTGCTCGACGAGGACGCGGTGCGCGCGGTGGAGGAAGGCGTGGCGCGGCTGCCCGACGGCTTCCCGCCGCACGAGCTGCTCGCCCTCACCCGCGTCCGACCGGGCGCTTGATCAATGGTCGACACCGAGAAGGAGCACGCAATGGCGAACTACGACCTCATCCTGCACGACGTCGACCTCGTCCGGCCGGGCGTGGAAGGGGTCCGGCGCACCTCCATCGGCGTGCGGGACGGGAAGGTCGCCGCGATCTCACCCGACCTGGACACCGCGGACGCCGACGAGGTCGTGGACGGCGGCGGCCGGCTCGCCTTCCCCGGCGTGGTCGACGCCCACCAGCACTGGGGCATCTACAACGAGCTGGGCGCGGACGCCGCGTCGGAGAGCCGCGCCTGCGCGCAGGGCGGGGTGACGACGGCCCTGACCTACATGAGGACCGGCCAGTACTACCTCAACAAGGGCGGCGACTACGCCACCTTCTTCCCGGAGGTGCTGGAGACCACGCGGGGCCGCGCGCACGTCGACTACGGGTTCCACCTGGCGCCGATGATGCGCGGGCACATCGACGAGATCCCCGAGCTGGTCGAGACGTTCGGCGTGTCGTCGTTCAAGGTGTTCATGTTCTACGGCTCGCACGGCCTGCACGGGAAGTCGGACGACCAGAGCTCGTTCCTGATGATCCCGGAAGGGGAGCGCTACGACTACGCGCACTTCGAGTTCGTGATGCGCGGCATCCAGGCCGCCCGCGAGCGGTTCCCGGAGCGCGCGGACGAGATCTCGCTGTCGCTGCACTGCGAGACCGCGGAGATCATGACCGCCTACACCGAGCTGGTGGAGAAGGAGGGCGTGCTGACCGGGTTGGAGGCCTACTCGGCGTCGCGCCCCCCGCACTCCGAGGGCCTGGCCATCTCGATCGCCTCCTACCTCGCGCACGAGACCGGGCTGACCAACATCAACCTGCTGCACCTGACCTCGCGCAAGGCGGTCGACGCCGCGTTGCGGATGGCGCGGGCGTTCCCGCACATCGACTTCCGGCGCGAGGTGACCATCGGCCACCTGCTGGCGGACTTCCGCACGGCTCACGGCCTGGGCGGCAAGGTGAACCCGCCGCTGCGCGACCGCGACGACGTGGACGCGTTGTGGGAGTACGTGGCCGACGGCACGATCGACTGGGTGGTCAGCGACCACGCCTGCTGCCGGGACGAGACGAAGTTCGGCGACCCGCGCGACGACGTGTTCGTCGCCAAGTCCGGCTTCGGGGGCACGGAGTACCTCCTGGCGGGCCTGGTCACCGAGGGGTCGCGGCGCGGTCTGCCGCTGCACCGCGTGGCGGAGCTGGCGTCGGCCAACCCGGCCAGGCGCTACGGCCTGCGCGCCAAGGGCGACCTCGACATCGGCTACGACGCCGACATCGCCCTGGTCGACCCCGACCACCACTGGGTGGTGCGGGCGGCGGACTCGGAGTCGACCCAGGAGTACACGCCCTTCGAGGGTTTCGAACTGACCGCGAGGGTGACGGACACCTTCCTCCGCGGCCACCGGGTCCTGGAGGACGGCAAGGTGGTGGGCGACCCCGCGGGCCGCTACCTGCCCCGCCCGACCACCTGACGGCGAGATCCCCGCATCAGGTGACGACAGCTCGTCGGAACCGGGGCGGCACGGGTTTCCCGGCCGCCCCGGCCACCGTTCTCAGTCGAGGTCGGCGTAGGCGATGACGTTGTCCCGGTAGTCGCCGGTGGCGGGGTCGAACGCGCCGCCGCAGGTGATCAGGCGCAGTTGCGGTGTGGTGGTCTCGCCGTAGACGGCGTCGGTGGGGAAGTGGTCCTTGGCGACGCGGTCGACCCGGCTGATGGTGAAGCTGACCGTGGTCTGGTCGTGGCGGGTGACCTCGACGCGGTCGCCGGGGCTCAGCGTCGCGAGGTCGTGGAAGATGCCGGGTCGGCCGTGGCCGTCGACGTGGCCGAGCAGGACGGCGGGGCCGGGGTCGCCGGGTGCGGGGCCGTGCTTGTACCAGCCGGCCTGGAGGGGCTGCTCCAGCGGCGGGACCTCGGCGGTGCCGTCGGCGTTGAGGCCGAGCGGGATGAGGCTGGAGCGGGCGCCGAGGGCTCGGATGCGCACCTCGACCGGTGCGGCGGCGGACACCTGCGGTGGTGCCGCGGTGGCGGGTTGCCCGGCAGCCTGCCCGGTGGGGCCGCCGTCGCCGGGTGACCGGAGCAGGGCCGTGGCGAGCAGGCCCGCGATCAGCAGCGCGGCCGCGGCCGCGGCGATGACCGCGCGGTTGCGGGCGGTCACGGCGCCGCCGTCCCGCCACCGGTGTCCACGCCGCCGCGCGGGATGACGCTGACCTGGCGGTTGCCGGGCAGCGCCGCCGTCGGTGGCGGGCCGCCGGGGCTGGTCGGGGTGGTGCTCGTGGGGCTGGTGGTCGGGGTGGTGCTGGGCGCGGGTTCGAGGATGATCACGTTGGTGCAGTCGGTGACCTTCCCCGCCCCGGCGTAGTCGGTGCCGTGGGCGGTGACGCACAAGGGGTGGTTGCCCACGTCCAGCGGCGGGGTCTCGACGGTGTAGCGGACCTGGCGGGGACCCGGCTGCGGCAGGGCCGGGGTGATGTCGGTGATCGGCAGCTCCGGGCCGCCGTCCACGGTCAGCGTCAGGCGTTGCAGCTCGGAGGGGAACAGCGTCCCCAACGCGGTCGGCAGGTCGCGGATGTCGGGCGCCTGGACGCAGGCGCCGCCGGTGGCGTCCGCCATGCGCTTGAGGCTGCGCGGGCCGCTGCTGCAGGTGGCGTCCGGGCCGAAGGCCACGGTGTGGATGTCCACCCGCTCGGGCACCGCGGCCAGCGCGCCCTCGAAGTTCTCCAGGGTGTGGTTGTCGCGCCCGTCGGACAGGAAGATCATGATCGACCGCGGTTCGGTCGTCGCGTTCGCGACCTCGGTGCCCACCCTGAGCCCTGCGGTGAAGTTGGTGCTGCCGTCCTGCCAGGGCAGGGCCGCCAGCACGTCGTGGAACCGCGGCCCCGCCGCGGGACCGGTCCAGGCGGCCTGCGCCGCGGTGGAGAACGCGACCAGGCCGGTCGCGCCCACCCCCAGGTACGGCTGCTGCGCCACCTGCCGGTGGAACTCGCCGACGGCCTGCTTCTCGGCGTCCCACCCCCTCTGGGTGAGGCTGCCGGAGCTGTCGAGCACGTACACCAGCGACGTCGTCGGCGTCGCCGCCTTCGTGCCGATCGACGCCGTGCCGACCACCGTGGTGGTGCCCTTGGGGATCACCGTGTCGGGTAACGGCGTCTCGACGTCCACCGCGATCCCGATCCCGCCGGGCAGGGTGCCGTCCACGGCACCCGCCGGCACACCGCCGGCCAGCACCAGCGCGGCGGCGGCCAGCCCGGCTCCGAGCCTTCTCATCCGTCATGTCCTCACGTCGTGGGAGTTGCCCTCCTCCAACGAGCGCTCGGAGTACGCGGATATCGTCCGAACGGGTTCGATCACCGGCGGTCGGCACTGGGCCGCCCGGCCGCGAACCGCGGGCCCGGTCGTCCCGGGCCCGCGGTTCGCGGGCGACGTCAGAGGAAGTCGCCGCCTCGGGTCACGGCGCCGTAGGCGTCCACGATGCCGTGCCCGTAGAAGCCGTTGAACGCGGTGTCGCCCACGCAGGTCGCGGTGAACTCGGCCGACCTGCCCACGTTCTCGTAGGACACGGTCCGCGGCTCGGGGCACGCCCGCGGGATGGCCGTGCCGTACAGCACCGCCTCGACCTGGTCCGGTGACATGGTCAGCGTGCCGGGGTGCGCCCGGTCCCGCTTGCCGAACTGGCTGACCACCAGCGCGGCCACGCCCGAGGCGTGGGGCGCGGCCATCGACGTGCCCTGCGAGTAGCGGTAGAAGCCGCAGGTGGTGGCGTCGCAGTACTTGGCCACCCCGGCCGCTTCGCCCTTGGCGGTGATGGTGCCGTCGGCGTCGATGTCACCCGCGGCCAGCGCCACGTTGCGCGGGTAGGCGGACCGGATCTGGTTCTCGTTCGTCCGGTACCAGTCCGTGCCGAACCCGTCGCGGAAGTAGCCGCCGGGCGCGGACAGGGCGGTCTGCTCGACGCCGTAGTTGGAGTAGTCGGCCTTGCCGGTCGACGGGCCGAGCGCGGAGATCGAGATGACGTGGTCGCCCTCGGTGGGGAGGTTGAGGCACGTGGTGTTGTCGATCGGGCGCGGGTAGGCGGCGCCCGGCGGGTAGTTCGGGCTGGCCGCGTCGGTGCGCGGGTTGCCCTGGTCCTCGTGGTTGTTGCCGCCCGCGCCGATCAGCGTCACGCCCTTGCCGTGGGCGTAGTTCAGCGCGCGTTGGACGGCGGCGATCGTGGTCCGCTGGGCGATCTGCGCCTCGGGGCTGTCGGCCGGGTTGGCCGTGCAGTTCATGTACCAGGGGTCGACGAAGAACGACATGTTGATCACGTCGAGGCCGATGTCGGCGCCGTAGGTCAGCGCGTCCACCACCGGCTGGAGGAAGAAGAAGCCGGAGTCCTGGCCGCCGCGGATGTTGACCAGTGACACGTTCGGCGCGACACCGGACACGCCGAAGCCGTTGGCCGCCGCGCCGATGGTGCCCGCGACGTGCGTGCCGTGGCCGCCGTCGTCGTGGTCGGCGGGGTCGACGCAGCCGCGGAACTCGCACGGCCCGTCCAGCTCGTCGCCGTTGGTGTCGTTCGGGATGTCGATGGTGAAGTTGCGGGACAGCGCGCGGTTGAAGTTGGGCGCGATGTCGGGGTGCGTGCCGTCCACGCCGGTGTCCAGCACGCCGACGTAGACCCGCCGGTCACCGGCCTGCCGGACGCGGGCGATGTCGGAGCGCACCAGGCGCAGGCCCCACAGGGCGTCGTCGAGGGGGTCCAGGCCGGCCGCGGTCGTCCTGGGCGCGGTCGGGGCCTTGGGGTTGGCCGCGGCGCCGACGTGCTCGTTCTCGACGTCGTGCCACTCGCGGGTCTGCCTGCTGCCGGTCCCGGGCGCCTGCCCGATCGGCCGCACCGGTGCCGCGCCGAACACCGCGTCGGCGGCGGTGACGCGCTGGACGAACCCGGCGGCCGGCGCCTTCACGGTCAGCGTGCCGACCGCGTCGTTCTCGGCGGTGACCCGTCCGCCGGCGGCGCGGACGGCGGCACGTGCGGCCTGGGTCGACGCGCCGGCCTCCACCAGCACGGTGTAGTCGGTGTCCTGCGGCTGGGCTGTGGCGGGCTGGGTCATGGCCACGACCACGACCAGCGCCCCGGCCGCGGAGAGTGCGCGCCGGGTTAATCGTCTAGGTCTCAAGGGGGTGTCTCCTCCTACCGGACGGATTGCGTCGCGACACCCTGTCACAGCGAACCCCCGGCAGACAGGAGTCATTCGTCGGAACCCGCCCGGTCGCCGCGGCTCGACGCCCGTGCACGACTGCATGCCTCGCACGCCCACCTGCCGGCGCCGTTCGGGCAAGGCAGTCGACCTGCGAGAGCGCAAGGGCCTCGACAACGGGCACTTCTCCGCCGCGATGCGCGACATCCCAGCCACCGCCACACCGCCCGCGCGCTGTTCGGCGCCCGGGACCACTACCCGGTCTCGCCGCGCCGGGCTCACCGCCGGCTCGCTGGCCCACCACCGTTGCGACGACTCCTACGGCGACCTCAGCGCGCACACCCGAGCCGCCACGCTGCGCTTCAGCAGCACCGACTGCCGCGCGACCACCATCGATCCGGCCGTGTTCTGGCGCGACGTCCTCGAAGCGTTCATCCTGCTCGGCAACTTCGGTGGCACGTCGAGGCATGAGGGGGAGCGGTTCGGGGGCGCCGTCTGATCGGGTGGTGTCGCGGCCCCCCGCTCGCGCCCGGGCGTTGTGCCGGCGCCGTGGGCTCACCGACCGGGGAGAGCACCGCACCGGGCGAAGAGACCCGCGGCGGCTCGCGTCGCCCCTCGCCCGGCTGGGGACGGTCGGGTGCCGCTGGCGGACCTGCTCGACGTCGTCTTCTCCCTTGCCCTGGTCAGGGCTACCGTGGGTGGCCACGTCGCCCGCCACGATCCGCACCGCACGGCACACCGGACGACGTGGGCGGCAGGCTCCCGCTGCGGCGCACCACCCTCGCGGAGCGAGCACCCGGCGCCAGGATCAAGGACACGTCAGAGGCGGAGTTGGTGCAGCATGGAACGACGCATGCCGGTGGCGACGCACTGGGGCAGTTTCGACGCCGTCGTCGATTCCGGCCGGTTGGTGCGGATCGAGCCGAGACCCGATGATCCCGATCCCTCGCCCATCGGCCCCGGGATGGTGGCAGCCGCCGAGGACGGCGCCCGCGTGTTACGCCCCGCGGTGCGCAGGGGCTGGCTGAACGGCGAGCCTCGCGCCCGCGGCGCGGCCAGGGGCGCGGACGCCTTCGTCGAGGTGAGCTGGGACCAGGCGATCACGCTGGTGAGCGAGGAACTCCGTCGCGTTCGCGCACAGCACGGGGACAGCGCGGTGTTCGGCGGGTCCTACGGGTGGGCGAGTGCCGGCAGGTTCCACAACGCGCAGGGGCAGCTCCAGCGGTTCCTGTCGCTGGGCGGGGGGTACACCGACTCGCGCAACACCTACAGCACCGCGGCGCTGGAGGTCATCCTCCCCCACGTGATCGGCGGTCATCCGTGGAGCTACCAGAGCCGGATGCCGATGTGGGACGAGATCGCCGAGAACTGCGAGCTGGTGGTGGCGTTCGGCGGGCTGGCACTCAAGAACAGCCAGATCAACCCCGGAGGGCTGGCCAGGCACCAGACGCGGGACCTGCAACGCCGGTGCCACGAGGCCGGGGTGCGGTTCGTGAACGTCAGCCCCATCCGCAGCGATGTCGCGGGCTTCCTCGACGCCGAGTGGCTGCCGGTCGTCCCCAACACCGACACCGCCGCGATGCTCGGCATCGCCCACACGATGCTGGTCAACGGGTGGCACGACGAGGACTTCCTCCGCCGGTGCTGCGTCGGGTTCGACCGCTTCGCCCCCTACCTGCTCGGCGAGGTCGACGGCGTCGTGAAGGACGCCGCCTGGGCGGCGGAGATCACGGGCATCGGTCGCGACGCGATCACCGACCTCGCCCGCCGCCTCGCCACCCGGCGTTCCCTCATCATGGTCAACTACGCGGTGCAACGGGCGGACCACGGCGAACAGCCGATCTGGATGTCCGTCGTGCTGGCCGCCATGGCGGGCTCGATGGGTCGGCCCGGCTGCGGGTGGGGGGCGGGGTACGCGACGATGGACGCGACGGGCGTCGCCCCGGGCCGGCCTTTCGTGGCCGCGATGCCGGCGGCGCCCAACCCGGTTCCGGACTTCATCCCCGTCGCGAGGATCGCCGACGCCCTGCTGCACCCGGGCGAGGTCATCGACTACGACGGCGAACGCCTCACGCTGCCCGAGCTCCGCTTGATCTACTGGTGCGGGGGCAACCCGTTCCACCACCACCAGGACCTCCACCGGTTGGCCCGTGCCTGGCAGGTCCCCGACACGGTCGTGGTCCACGAAGCCTGGTGGAACACGACGGCCAAGTTCGCCGACATCGTCCTCCCGGTCGCGACCACCCTGGAACGCGACGACTTCGCCGCCGGGTTCTCCGACCCCCACCTCGTCGCGATGCCGAAGGTCCGCGACCCGGCGGGCGAGTCGCGCACCGATCACCGCATCTTCGCCGCCCTGGCCTCCAGGCTCGGATTCGAGCGGGAGTTCACCGAGTCGCGCTCCGAGTCCGACTGGGTCCGGCACCTCTACGAGCAGACGAGGGCCGGGCTCGGCGGCGATGCCGCCCTGCCCGGCTTCGACGACTTCTGGCGCGCCACCACCGCCGAGCTGCCGGCGTTGACGGGACCGTTCCCCGGCAGTTTCGACGACCTCCGCTCGGACCCGGGGCGCTTCCCCCTGTCGACGCCGTCGGGGCGGATCGAGGTCTTCTCGGCGGAGATCGACTCGTTCGGCTACGACGACTGCGCCGGGCACCCGAAGTGGTTCGAACCGGTGGAGTGGCTCCGCGCCGACCTGTCGGACCGGTTCCCGCTGCACCTGATCTCGAACCAGCCCGCCTCGCGCCTGCACAGCCAGTACGACAACGGTGGCCACAGCCTCAGCTCGAAGATCAGCGGTCGTGAGCCCGTGACGATCAACCCGTCGGACGCCGCGGCACGGGGCATCGAGAGCGGCATGGTCGTGCGCGTCCACAACGACCGGGGCAGCTGCCTCGCGGGCGCGGTCCTGTCGGACGACCTCATGCCGGGCGTCGTGCAACTGTCCACGGGAGCGTGGTGGGACCCGGTCCGACCGGGGCTGAGCGGGACACTGGACCGCCACGGCAACCCGAACGCCCTCACCGCGGATCGCCCGTGCTCGCGCCTGTCCCAGGGGCCGAGTGCGCTCAGCGCGCTGGTCGACGTCGAGCCCTACGACGGCCCCCTTCCCGAGGTGCTCGCCTTCGCGCCGCCGAACCTGGCGCCGCCCGGCTGACGCCCGCCGCCGAGATGGTCGACCGCCCGCCCCGTCGACCTGCCGCCGGCGCGACCCCGACACCTGCTCGATCAGGTCACCGGGCACTGCCGGCTCCCCGAACGACAGCCGTATCACTCGAACGAGTGATTCGATCTCCTTGGTGGTCGCGTCGCTTGGAAATCCGTGATCGCCTGACTACTTTCCGCGATCATGACTGGAGTTCGGGATCTCAAGTACCGTCAGTGGTTCAAGGGCGCGGACGTCGACGGCGACGGGGTGATCACCCGTCAGGACGTCCGGTTGATGGGTGAGCGCTACGTCGCGGCCCGCGATGCCGCGCCGCAGTCCGAGACCGCCCGCCGGCTGACCGAGGGGTTGGACGCGTTCTGGACCACCGTGATCGAGCCCATGGACCGGGACGGTGACGGGAAGGTCGACCTGCGCGAGATGACCGAGGGCTTCCGGCAGGCACTGGCCGACCCCTCCCTGTACCCGCAGCAGGTCGGGCCGGTGGCCGACTGCTACTTCGACCTGATCGACCTCGACGGCGACGACCGGATCGACCAGGCGGAGTTCGGCCAGATCTTCGGCCTCGCGGGCAACGTGTCCCCCGAGGAGTGCGCCGAGGTCTTCGAGGCGTTGGACCTCGACGGCTCGGGTGGGCTGAACCGCGCCGAGTTCCACCAGGCGCTCGCGGAGTTCTTCTACGGCAACGACCCGGACACCCCCGCCGCGCACCTGTTCGGCAGGATCCCCGGCTGACCGGCCGTCGCCCCGGACCTCGGTGGTGTGCCGAGGCCCGGAGCGAGCGGCGCGGTCCGCGCACCCCGGCGCCGTTGCGGACACCACCTCGACCAGCGGAACCGGTGCAGACCCCCACCCCGCCCGTCGTGCGGGCGGTCGGCGTCTACCTGCACGCCGCCGGACCGCGGGGCGCGCTCTGCGCGACCGCGGTTCCCCAGCGTCTCCGCGCCCGTCGTGGCCGCACCGACCACGTCGGCGCGGACCTGCCCGTGCGGCATGTGGAGCGGTGTGCCGGGCAGAGCGGCTGAGCGGCCCGACGCCGGCGAGGGAGCGGAGCCGCGATCCACCGATCACGGGCGCTCCGTCGTCCGGCGGTGTCAGGCGAAGGTGGCCGCGTCGATGACGAACCGGTAGCGGACGTCGGACTTCAGCACCCGCTCGTAGGCGTCGTTGATGTCGTCCGCGCTGATGAGCTCGGTCTCGGGCAGGATGCCGTGCTCGGCGCAGAAGTCGAGCATCTCCTGGGTCTCGCGGATGCCCCCGATCGACGAGCCGGCCCAGCTGCGGCGAGCGGGGATGAGGGCGAAGGCCGGGACCTCGAGGGGCTCCGCCGGGGCTCCCACGTTCACCAGGGTGCCGTCGACCTTGAGCAGGCCGAGGTGGGCGGCCATGTCGATCTTCGCCGAGACGGTGTTGACGATCAGGTCGAAGGAGCTCTTGAGCTGGGTGAAGGTCTCCGGGTCGGTCGTCGCGTGGTGAGCCGTCGCGCCGAAGCGCAGGGAGTCGTCCTTCTTGGAGGTCGTCTGCGAGAGCACGGTGACCTCGGCGCCGAGGGCCGCCGCGATCTTCACGCCCACGTGACCGAGACCGCCGAGGCCGACGATGGCGACCTTCTTGCCCGGCCCCGCCTGCCAGTGGCGCAGTGGCGAGTAGAGCGAGATGCCGGCGCACAGCAGCGGCGCGACCTTCTCGAGTTCGAGGTTCTCCGGCACGCGGAGGACGAAGTCCTCGGTGACGACGACGGCCTGCGAGTAGCCGCCCTGGGTGATCGTGCCGTCGGTGGGGTCGATGCCGTGGTAGGTCTGGGTGTGGCCCTTGGCGCAGTACTGCTCGTCGCCGCGCAGGCAGTACTCGCACTCGCCGCACGAGTCGACCATGCAGCCGACGCCGACGCGGTCGCCGACCTGGTGCTTCGTGACCTCGGAGCCGACTGCCGAGACGGTGCCGACGATCTCGTGGCCGACGACCAGCGGGTACCGGACCGGGCCCCAGTCGCCGCGGACCGTGTGGATGTCGGAGTGGCAGATGCCGGCGTAGGCGATCTCGATCATGACGTCCTTCGGGCCGACGTCGCGTCGCTCGATGGTCGTCCTGCCCAGGGGCCCGGTGGCGGACGGCGCCGCGTAGGCGTTGACGGTGCGCATGTGTGTCCTTGGAACGTGATGGTGACGGGTGGATGGGGTTGTGCGGGCCCGAACGCGACAGCGCCGGGCCCGGGTCGAGCTTCGCACGGTGGGCAGGTGATCGCGCTCGGGCGTTCAGGCCCCGCGCCGGTCGAGACCTACTGCGTCAGGTAACCGGCCTCGAAGAGCGTGCGCAGTCGCCTCGTCGGTGGCGCCGGTGCCTGCGATCCAGCTCACCGCGCTCACGGCGATGAAGAGGTGGAGTTTTTCGAGGCCTCGCCGCGCTGCGGGCGGAGGCCGCCAGTGGTTCTAAGGCCTCCGTGCAAGCCGCAGTGCTCCTCCACGCCGAGGAACCACTGACGCAGGACCTCCCCGGTGTCGGCCGGCCGGTCGAGCTTCCACTGTCGCTCCAGCAGCCTGCCGCGGTGAACCCGCGGCAAGCCCGCCGACAGCGCGTCTCGGGTCGGGAAGTGGCGAGAGCGCGCGGCGTGCCCGGCTCCGGCCCGGCATCGTGCAGGCGGTGGAGGTGTGCCCGGTCACCTCGCCGGGCCCGACCGCCCGGCGGTCGATCACCGACGTCGGCCGTCGATCACCCATCACGCATAGGACGCCGCCTGCATGGAGTACAGCTCGGCGTACAGGCCGTTCGCGGCCATCAGTTCGTCGTGCGAACCCTGTTCCTTCACGCGTCCGTCGGCCACCACCACGATGAGGTCGGCCATGCGGACGGTGGAGAACCGGTGCGAGACGAGCAGGGTGATGGCGCCGGTCCGCCGGCCGACGTCGCGCGCGCCGGCCGCGTACCGCTCGAACAGCCGGTGCTCGGCCTGCGCGTCGAGCGCCGCGGTCGGTTCGTCGAGGACGAGCAGCAGCGGCTCGCGGCGCATCATGGCCCGGCCCAGCGCGAGCTTCTGCCACTGCCCGCCGGACAGCTCCACGCCGTCGGCGTAGGTCTTGCCGAGCTGGGTCTCGACACCGTCCTCAAGGCGGTCCAGGACGTCCTCGGCGCGTGCGCGGCGCAGGGCGTCGTGCACGGCGTCGGCCGATTCGATCTCGGCCAGCTCGCCGACGCCGACGTTCTCGCGGGCGAGCAGCTCGAAGCGGGCGAAGTCCTGGAACCCGCCGGCGATGCGGGCGCGCCACCCCGTCACGGGGAAGCGGGTGAAGTCCGTGCCGTCCAGCGACACCGTGCCGGTGGTGACCGGGTAGAACCGGCACAGCAGCTTGATCAGGGTGGTCTTCCCGGCGCCGTTCTCCCCGACGAACGCGACCGTGCCGCCCGCGGGCAGGGTGAGGTCGACGTCGGCGATGACCGGCCGGTCGGTGCCCGGGTAGGCGAACGACACGCCGCGCAGCTCGATGCCGTCCCGGATGCGTCGGGGCACGTCCCGGTCGGGCGGTGGCGGCGCCTGGCGCGCCACCAGCGCGCGGACCCAGCGCAGGTTGCCCATGACCCGCCCGGTGCGCTGCATCTCCTGCAACGTCGCCACGGACGAGGTCACCTGCTGGTTCACCTGGGACGCCAAGGTCAGCACGAGCAGCACGTCGCCCACGCCCCGGCGGCCGGCCACCGCGTCGCGCAGCACCAGCAGCGTGCCCAGCACGTAGGCCGCGGCGAAGAACAGCTCACCGCCGGTGCGCAGCACCACCGCCCGCCGCTCACCGCGCCACAGCTCCGCCGACGCGTCGTCCCAGGCCCGGCGCTGGCGCGAGCGCAGCTCCGACGCCAGCCCGCCGACGCGCAGCTCCTTGGCCGACGCCGCGTTCGCCACGAGCCCGAACAGGTGCTTGGCGTGCCGGGACGGCGGCGCCGAACGCTCGCGCGCGTCGTTGACGATCGACTCCGCCCGGCGCCCGAGCAGCAGCGCCGGCACGGCGGCCAGGGGCAGCAGCAACAGCAGCGGGTTGAGCCGGGCCAGCAGGACCGCGGTGATCGAGATCGCCACGAGCAGGCCCAGGCTGTTCAGCAGGCCCTCCATCGAACCCCAGCCGGCCCGGTGCAGTTCCTGGCGCAGCACTTGGAGCTTGTCGGCGTACTCGGGCCGCTCGTGGTGCTCCAGCCCGGCCGAGCCGTTGGTCATCTCGATCAGCTCGCGCTCCAGGCGCGGCACCGCGCGGTCACCGAGCTCGAAGTAGAAGATGTGGGCGAAGTGCCCGGCGGTCAGCGCGGCGATCACCGCGACCACGACCAGCACCGCCGCCGCGGTCGCGCCCCGCACATCCCCGGCCACCGCCGAGTCGGTGAGCGCGCCCAGGGCGGGCGCGGCCAGCGGCATCGCCGACGCCTGGGCGATCATGAGCACGACGGCGAGCACCAAGCGGTAGCGGCTCTCCTGCCAGGCGATGACCAGCAGCTCCCAGCCGCCGCGGACGACCTCGATCACCGGCTGACTCCCCCTACCGCCTTGTCCGCCGCGGCCCCGTCCGCCGCCGCGCCGTCGACCACCGGATGCCCGGCGGCCGTGTCGCCGATCGGCGCGTCACCGTCCACGACGTCACCGTCCTCGGCGTCGTCGGCGTCCAACCCGTGGGCGAATCGCTTGGCCTGCAAGGCGAACAGGCGCGCGTAGTGGCCGCCCGCGACCATCAGCTCGTCGTGCGAACCCCGTTCCACCACCTGCCCACCGTCCACCACCACGATGTGGTCGGCCCGCCGGACGCTGGAGAACCGGTGCGAGATCAGCAGCGAGGTCACCCCGCGGGTCAGCTCCACGAACCGGTCGAAGAACGCCACCTCGGCGCGGACGTCCAGCGCCGCGGTGGGCTCGTCCAGCACCAGCACCCTGGCGCCCGCCTCCAGCGCGTAGAGCGCCCGGGCGATGGCGATCCGCTGCCACTGCCCGCCGGACAGGTCCGTCCCGCCGGGGTAGGCCCGCGACAGCGGCGTGTCCAGACCGCCGGGCAGGGCGGACAGCGCTTCGGCGATCCCGGCGCGTTCGGCGGCGCGCAGCACCACCGCGCGGTCGACCGGCACGTGCGCCGCGCCCAGCGCGATGTTCTCCGCCGCGGTCAGCTCGTAGCGCACGAAGTCCTGGAAGATCACGCCGACCTGGCGTCGCCAGAGCACCGGGTCGAACTCCGCGATGTCCACGCCGTCCGCCCGCACGGCGCCCGACGTGGGCTCGTACAGCCGCGCGAGCAGCTTCACCAGCGTGGTCTTGCCCGCGCCGTTGACCCCGACCACGGCCGTGCACCGCCCGGCCGGCAGGTCCAGCTCGATGCCGTCGAGCACGGTGCGGTCCGAACCGGGGTAGTGGAAGCCGACCCGGTCGAACGTGAGCGACGCGGCCGGCGTGCCCGGGGGCACCGCGGCCCGACCCGCCGGGGGCTGACCCTCGTCCAGCTCGTCCAGCCGGTCGCGCAACCGTTGCAGGGCCGTCAACGACTGCATCGCGTACTGGGTGCTGGTGTCCGCCTCCGGGTAGTAGCCGCCGAGCGAGATCGCCAGCACGACCGCCTGCACGCCGAGCGCCAGCGCGGTCAGGCCCACCCGCCCGGTCGCGGCGAGCTGGGCGGCGTACACCATCGCGCCGCCCGCCAGCAGCAGGCCCAGCGCCGTCAGCAGCAGGTACGGCGTCAGGTAGACGCGGCGGCGCGCCCGTTCGAAGGTGTTGCGCACGGCTTCCCACACGGCCGCGTAGCGGTCCGCGAGCCAGCCGGTGAGGCCGAACACGCGGATCTCCTTCGCCGCGACGTCGGTCATCGTGAGCTCGTGCAGGTAGCCGATCTCGCGCATCCTGCCGATGAGATCGCGCCCCACCCGCGAGTACTTGCGCAGACCGCCGCGCTGGCCGTAGCGGAACGCCAGCACCGCCGCGCCGACCCCGAGCGCCGCCGGCCACCCGATCGCCAACCCGATGGCCGTCACCAGGGCCACCAGGCGGGTGTAGCGGGCGACCAGCGCCACCAGGCCGAAGCACGCCTGCCCCGGTGTGCCCCAGTCGCGCTCGAAGGCGCGCACCGCCTCGTTCAGCTCGTCCAGCGTGCGCTGGTCCTCCAACGGCCCGATGCCGACCGGGCGCAGCATCAACGCCATCGCGTCGTCCCGCAGCGCGCTGTCCACCCGTCGCCGCAGCTGCTGGCCCAGGGCGTTGCCCACCGGGGTGAGGATCTGGGTGAGCAGGAACGCGGCGGCGGCGACCAGGAAGATCGAGGTCAGCCGGTCCCAGGGTGCGCTGCCGACCCCGCCGCCGACCGCGGCGGGCACCTCGCCGACCAGCACGCTCGTCGCGAGCACGAAGGCCACCGGCAGCAGGCCGAGCAGGACGTTGAGCACGACCAGGGACACGACCAGGGCCTCACCGCCGGACGGCAGCAGCCGCGCGATCCGCAACCGCGGCCGCACCGCCTCGTCCACCCAGTTCGTCCACGTGGCACGCAACCCGGCTGTCGCGGACCCCGCCGCGGGAGGTGTTCCGGTCGTCATGGCGCTCCCGCGAGTCTTTCGGTGGTGCGGTTCGTCGACGGTCCTCAACCGGCCGGCCAGGCGCCCAGGGCATCCAAGCACGGGGGCGCGAGCACCGACAAGAAGCTGATTTCGTGTATCCGCACGGTTTTCTTGCGCAACTCGTCGGCCGTTGCTCCGGTCGGTCCAGCGGCCCGCACGCCACGGCGCCGGCACGTTCTTCGACAGTGAGCGACGAATTCTCCTTGGAGCACCACGTCGAGTTCCTTGTGGACCGCGCGCGCCGAGCGGAGCGCGCGGCACGACGCGCCGACAAGCCGTAGTGCCGGGACGAAGTCCCCTCCCCGGTGGCGTGGCGGAAAGCTAGGGTCGTCGCGCGACGGGCGGACGAGGGATGAGGTGGAGGGCGAATGACCACCGGCGGTTTCTCGTCCACAGGGCTGGTCCGGGTGCGGGAAGTGCTGGAGCGCCACGTCGAGTCCGGCTTCGCGCCCGGTGCGGTGGCCGTGCTCGGCCGCCGCGGCGAGGTGCGCGTCGAAGCATCGGGCGCCCTCGCGTTCGAGGGCGTGGGCTCGGGAACACCGTTCTCGGCCGACACGATCTGCCGCACGGCCTCGATGACGAAGCCGATGGTCGCCGCGTGCGCGATGACGCTCGTCGACGACGGCACCCTGCGCCTCGACGACCCGGTCGACGACCTCCTCCCGGAGCTGGCCGACATGACCGTGCTCGTCGACCCCAACGGGCCGCTGGACGACGTCGTCCCGGCGCAGCGCCCGATCACGGTGCGGCACCTGCTGACCAACACCTGCGGCATGGGCGTGCTCCCGACCAAGCCGGGGAAGGTCCCGATCGTCGACGCGGTGAACGGGCTCGACTACTCGTCGCCGGACGTGTGGGTGCGCGGGCTGGGCGAGCTCCCGCTCGTGTACCAGCCCGGCGAGCGCTGGATGTACGACACCGCGTCCAACGTGACCGGGGTGCTCATCGCCAGGGCCACCGGGATGTCCTTCGGCGACGCCTTCCGGGAACGGATCTGCGATCCGCTCGGGATGGAGGACACCGCCTTCAGCGTGAGCGGCGAGGACATCGCCCGGCTCGCGACGGCGTACCAGCGCGACAGCACCGCCGGCGACGAGCCGGTCGTGGACGACGGCCCCGACGGCAAGTGGAGCCGGCCGCCGGTGTTCGAGTCGGGTGGCGGCGGGCTCGTCTCGACCGCCCAGGACTACTTCGCCTTCGCCGCGGCTCTGCTGGCCGGCGGCGCCCACCGCGGTCGGCAGGTGTTCCCCCGACCGTCGGTCACCCTGATGACCAGCGACCAGCTGACCCCGGCGCAGCGGGAGGTCTCCGGTTTCTGGCCGGGGTACTTCAACGAGATGGGCTGGGGTTTCGGGATGTCGGTCCTGTCCCGCCCCAGCCGGCTCGGCCTGTCGGTCGGCAGCTACGGGTGGTCCGGCTTCTACGGCACCGCCTGGTACAACGACCCCGTCGAGGACCTGACGGCGATCTTCTTCATGCAGCGGGGGCACTCGGGCGACCAGAGGCTGCCGATCTGGCGCGACTTCTGGACCGCCGTCTACCAGTCCTTCGACGGCTGACCGGGTCGGGTGGCCTCCCGGTCCGGTGGGTCACCCGCGGCAGATCCGCCCCGCCCCCGGCACGTCGGCGGTCAACGCCCGGTGCCGGTGACGAGGGGCGCGGGCCACGCGGCGGGGTCCGTCGCGTCGGTCGGGGCGGTGGGGCACACGACGTAGTGGCGCGGGGCGAGGGCGTTGAGGCGGCCGGGCAGCGCGGCCAGGCAGCGGGCGTGGGCCTGTTCGGGTGTCCGCACGGCGTCGGTCGCGGTCAGGTAGGCGACCAGGTCGCGGCCGTCGACCGAGCCGAAGATGTGGGCCGCGGCAGGCGCCAGCGCCTCGTCCAGCAGCCGCTGCACCTCGCCGAGGTCGACCCAGCACGAGTCGACCAGCACCCAGTCGGGCGTGCGGGCGACGGGGGCCAGGCCGGTGACCTCGCGGATGCGCGGGGCGTCAAGGTCACCCGCCGCCGCAGCGACCAGCAGGCGCTCGACGGCCAGCAACAACGACTCCATCTCGGCCCGGGGCACCAGCCCGGTGTCCGCGCTCCACAGGTCGAGCCGGACCCGGCCGTCGACCTCCTCCAGGTTGAACCGCACCGGCGTCCCGTCGTGGGGCACCGGACGCCACCGCAGCTCCGTCCGCCGCAGGGCGGCGGTGATCTCCTCCGGCCGGTGCTTGACGCCCGCGGTGACCCCGGACCACGTCTCGGGCACGAGGCTGTTGAACAACGGGTCGTAGAGGAAGTGCGTGCCGCGGTCGTGCTGGATCCGCTCGTCCCACGCGCCACGCTCGACGCCGTCGTACCTGCCGTGCCTGCTCGCCTCCAGCGCCGCGGCCCACGTGTGCTTGACCAGCGCGTCGAAGCTCCGGTCGCCGACGTCGACGGCGACGAGGTTGCCCTGCGCCAGGGAACCGACGAAGTCGACGAGGTGGCGTTCGAAGCGGTTGCTCGACAGCGACGGGAACACCAGCTCGCGGTAGCCGGTCCGCCGCGCCAGCACCGCGCACGTCGCGGCGAGCACGACGGAGGACCGGCTGGACCGGGTGCGTGCCGCCACCTGCCGCACCGCCATCGCGGCGGCCGGGGACGACAGCTCCACGGCCAGCGACTCGCCGGAGCGGGTGGCGCCCGGCAGCGCGAGCAGGCAGCGGGGTTGTCGCCGCGCCAGCTCCTGGATGTAGTCGTTCGCCGCCCGGGTCCGACGGCGCTCGGCGGGCGTCGCCTCCAGCTCGGCCTGGTCCAGCGGCTGGTGGCGCGGTTGGCCCACCTGTCGGCGCTCCGGGTGCGCGAGCATCTCGGCGAACTCGCGCTTGAGCACGTCGAGCGAGCCGAGGTCGACGCCCAGGTGCGAGAACCCCGCGACGCAGGCGATGACCGCGCCGAACTCGTCGGTGGCCACCGCCAACCGCAGCGCGGTGGCCGCCGTGTCGCGCCGCTCCCGCAACCACACGAGCAGCCTCCCGGCCACCGCCGAGCGGTCGGGAGGCCCCCACGGACCCTCGCCGAGGGTGCACACGTTGAGGGTGAAGGTGCCGGTCGCCGCGACCACCTGACGTGGGTCCCGGCCCCGGACGTAGGTGGTCCGCAGGGATTCGTGCCTCGCCACCAGCACGGCGGCCGCCTCGGCCACGTCGTCCACGGACTTCCCGTCGGGCACGGGCAGTTCTACGCGCAGGACCGCGACGAGGTGGTCGTCGCCGTCCTGCAACCACTGGAGGGTGTTGAGCTGGCCGAGGGTGACGGGTCCCTCGGCCGCGCGCGCGCCGGTGGAGCTGATCTGGATGGCGTCGACGGGCGTGAGCCGCACCCGCCGCCTGCGCTGCGTGGCGCCGGTCGTGGTGCTCATCCCGGTCAGCCGATCAGCCCGCGCAGCGGACCGGCCACGTCCCCGTCCTGCGGGGTGTGCTCGCGCGTCACCGCCGACGGCCAGTCCGCGAACACCGGCCGGTCGCCCGAAGGGCTGAGGAAGACGTCGACCGGGCCGGGGTACGGCCGGGGTTCCCAGTCGTGGACGGCGTCCTCGTTCGCCTGCCACACGCGCGCCGAGCGCCTGGCGAACTCGGGGGTCGCGTCCGGTGGCACGAGGTCGAGCTCCTTCCACCGGTCCAGGACCGCGTCCAGGTCACCGGGAGGCTGGTCGAACCGGGGACCGAGGTCCAGCAGTCCGGCGTCGACCAGGGCGAGCAGCCGCACCTCGGCGCCGTCCTCGGTGAGCCGCGCGGCCATCTCGTGGGCGATCGACGCGCCGGTGTCGCAGCCGCCGAGCAGGTAGGGGCCGGTCGGCCACGCCGCGCGGACGGCTTCGACGTAGGTGCGCGCCATGTCCCGCACCGACGCGACCGGGTCGACATCGGCGTAGAGCCCGGCGGCCTGGAGCCCGAACACGGTGAAGTCCTCGCCCAGCTCCTGGGCGAGCCCGGCGTACGGGCCGACCTGCCCGTTGGCCGGGTGGACCAGGAACAGCGGGGGAGCGGCGCCGTCGCCGCGCTGGATCAGGACCAGCGGGTCGGACAGCCGAGCGTTGTGCTCGCGCAGCCGGGCGGCGAGGCTCTCCACGGTGGGGTGCTCGGTCATCACGTTCAGGGGCAGCTGGACGCCCAGCTCCTCGAGGACGGCGTTGACGACCCTGGCCGCGTCCAGGGAGTTGCCGCCCAGCTCGAAGAAGTTCTCCCGGATGCCGACGGCGAACCCGATGACCTCCTGCCACTGCCGCGCCAGCCACAGCTCCACCGGGTCGCGGGGGTGCCGGTAGCCGGTGTCGAGCACGTCGTCCACGGTCGGGTTCATGGTGTGGGTGCACCGCCTTCGTGATCGGCGGCGAGCCGCCAGCGTTGGATCTTCCCGGCCGCGGAGCGGGGGAGTCGGTCGACGAACGCGAAGTGCTTCGGGATCTTGTAGCCGGCCAGCCGCCGGCCGCAGTGCGCGGCGAGGTCGGCCTTGCGGACGCTCACCTCGGGTCGCAGCACCACCTGCACGCCGACCACCGACCCGAGGGTCTGGTGCGGCACGGCCAGCGCCACGGCGTCGACCACCGCGGGGTGGGCCAGCAACGCGGCCTCGACCTCGGTCGGGTCGACCTTCTCGCCGCCCACGTTGATCGTGCCGTGGTCGCGGGGTTCGAGGTAGAGGTAGCCGTCGCGGTCGAGCCTGCCGCGGTCGCCCACCGTGGCGAACCCGTCGGGGGTGGTGCGGACGACCTGGTCGTTGAGGTAGTCGGACCGGCCCACCCGCTGGGGGGTGCGCATGAACACGGTGCCGGCCTCGCCCGGCGCGACCGGCGCGCCGTCGTCGTCCAGGACGCGGAGCTGGGTCAGGACGCCTCGCCCGACGGTGCCCGGCCGGGCCAGCCACTCGTCGCCCCGGGCCAGGGTCACGCCGATGCCCTCGGTCGCGCCGTACAGCTCGAAGACCCGCTCGGGGCCGAGCAGGTCGATCCACCCGCGCTTGGTGTCCGCGTCGCAGGAGGCCGCGGTGTGCAGGAGGGCACGCAGGCTGTCGAAGGCCGCCGGGTCCGCGTCGGCGAGCATGAGGATCTCGCGCATGTGCGTCGGGGTCAGCTGCACCCACTCGATGCGCTGCCGCCGCACCAGGTCGACGGTCCACTGCGCGGCGAAGAACGGTTGCAGCACCACGGTGTTCAGGTCCAGCAGCGCGTCCACGAACGCGGTGAACGGCGCCGCGTGGTACAGCGGACCCACGATGAGCTGCCGCTGGCCGGTCCGCCAACCGGTCTGCCTGATCACCAGCGACGGCGTCCGCGCGGGGTCGTAGCGCAGCGGCCCCGGCCGCGCCGAGACCTTCGGCACGCCCGTGCTGGCGCCGGTCGCCAGCAGGTAGGCCGCCGCGCCGCCCCGGCCCGACGGCGGCGCGGCCGACACGATCGCGGGCCCCGGCCGGTTCCCGGCGTCCATCAGGCGCACGTGCCCGTACCGGCGGCCGAGCAGTCCGAACAGGACGTCCCGCTCGGCCGCGGGGGTGGCCGGGTTCAGCGGGAAGACGGGCACCTCGGCCGCGAGCGCCGCGGCAATGCCGGTCGCCGCGGCCAGGGTGTTGGTCGCCTCCACGACGACGCACGACGGCACGTCCGGGTCGAGCGCGGCCCGCAGCGCGGCCACCGCGCCGTCCACCGACTCGGCGAGCTCCCCCCACGACAGGGTCTGCTCGGCCAGGTCGGTGTCGAACCCGATCAGGGCGGTCCGACCTGGTTCGGCGCGGGCGATGTCGGCGATGCGCCGGTGCACGGTGAGGGGCATCGCTACCGCAGGATCTCGGCCAGCCGCCGGACGCTGGACGCGCTCATGAACTCGAAGACGTCCAGTGGCCGGTCGAACTCCGCTTCGAGCGCGGCGATGATGCCGAGCGCGGACAGCGAGTCGCCGCCCAGCTCCAGGAAGTCGTCGGTCGCGCCGACCGGCCGGACGTCCATCTGCGCCGACCAGATCTCCGCCACCCGGCGCTCGACGTCGTCGCGCGGGTCCTCGAAGAGGGTGCACCTGCCGTCGGCGACGGCCGCCGCCAGCTGCTCGGCGTCCACCTCGCCGTCCGCCACCGGGAGCCGGTCCACGACGAGCACGCCGTTGAGCCCGCAGTCCTCCCCGAGCTGCTGCCGCACGTGGTTGCGCAGCACCGGCCCGCTCAGGTACTCGGTCAGCTCGACGGCCGCGACGGTGACCTCACGCCCGTCGTGGCGCACGACGGCGGCGCCGGCGCGGCTCACCCCGGGGTGCGCGGACAGGACGGCGGCTATCTCGGCCACGGTCACCATGGACGTTCTCCTCTCAGCAGTTCGGCGACGAGGTCGTGCACCGCGGACTCGCGCAGCAGGTCGGCGTGGTCGAAGTCGAGCACGAGGCGCCGGACGTCGTCCACGGGCGGCTCGTGGTCCTTCGAGGACACGAACAACGGCGTCCCGGAGCGCGTGTCGAACCGGCCCTGGGCCGCCAGCAGCATGTAGTCCGCGTAGGCGGTGAACCCGGCGGTGAGCTGCTGCCGGAAGAACTGGTTGAGCGACAGCCGGGCGGCGACCTCGCCCATCAGCGCGTCGTACCGGTCGACCAGGGCCGAGGCGATGCGGGGCAGGTCGTCCGGGTGCGCCTCGACCAGCCCGTCGGCCAGGGCGCGCGCGTCGTCGAGCTCCTCGGCGGTCAGGTGGTCCGCGGAGGTCTCGAGGGTGGAGGCGAACTGGTGGCCCAGCGAACCGGCCGTGGTCGCCGCGGCGTCGAAGAGCACGGTCACCGGCGCGGGTGCGGACTCGGCGACGGCGTCGGCGACGCACGTGGCGAGCGAGGCCCCTGCGCAGTACCCCAGCACCGCGCGCACCGGGCGGCCGGTCGCCGCCGCGTCGGCCACCCACCGGTTGACGCACGCGTCGAGCGGCCCCGGACCCGGTTCGGCCAGGTGCAGGAAGCAGGCGTCCGCCGGGACGCCGGACGCCAGGTCCCCGAACCCCGCCGCGGCCCGCCCACCCGGGAAGTCGAGGCACAGCACGAGGTCCGGTCCGCGATCGGACAGCTGCCGCCAGTGCGTCAGTTCCACGGCCGGACCTCCTGGGTGTCCACGGCCGCCGCCAGCGCCCGGTAGTCGACCTTGCCTCCGGGCGTCTGGGGCAGGCGGTCGACGTGGCGGACCGCCACGTGCCGGCTCGGCACCCCCAGCACCTCGGCCACCCGCCGCCGCTGCTGCTCGTGCACGTCCGGGTCGCCCGCCCCGAACAGGTACACCACGTCGTCGTCGCCGCGGACCACGGCGGACGGGTGGTCGGACCGCTCGACCACGCGCTCCAGGTCGTCCAGGCTCGTGCGGACGCCGAGCACCTTCACGATCCGCTTGGTGCGCCCGGTCAGGTAGAGGTAGCCGTCGCGCAGGTAGCCGAGGTCGCCCGTGTCCAGGACGTCCACCTCGGGGCCTCGGGCGAGGTCGTCGCGACCGGTCGCGTAGCCGAGCATCACACCGGGACCGCGGTAGTGCACGGCGCCCTCGCCGGGTGCGGCCCGGTGGTGCGCCTCGGCCGGCGCGATGGTGATGACGCCGCCGGCCACGGCCTTCCCGACCGAGCCGAGGCGGTCCGGCAGGGCCGCCGGGTCCAGGCACGTGATCCGCGAGGTGGCCTCGGTCTGGCCGTACATGGGGAAGAACCGGCCCTGCCGCCGCTGCATCATCCGCACCAGCCGCATCGTCAGTTCGTCGCCGAGCCGTGCGCCCGACTGGGTCATCGTGCGGATCTCCGAGCGTTCCAACAGGTTCAGGTGCGCTGGGCCGAACGCCGCGTAGGTCGTCGGCACGGCGGCGAACGACGTGGCCCCCGCCCTGGTCAGGTGGTCCCACATGGCCAGTGAGAGCGGCGTCCGGTCGCTCAGCACGATGCCGGCGCCGGACCGCAGGTGGCTGTTGAGCACCGATAAGCCATAGGCATGGGTGATGGGAAGGGTGGTCGGCGCGCGTTCCGCGGCGGTGATGCGCAATGCGCGGGCGATGGCATCGGAGTTGTCGGCCACGCCGTCGTACGACAGCCGCACCGCTTTGGGGCTCCCCGTCGTCCCGGACGTCGACAGCAGCAGCGCGGTGTCCGGGAAGATGTCACCCGCCGGTCCCGTCGAACGCCTGCGGAAGACGTGCGAACGTCCCACCTGTTCGTCGGGCAGGTAGCCGAGATCGGCCAGGTGCGTTCCACCGGCCGGGCCCGGCACGACGAACTCCGGTTGGTACGCCGCGAGGATCTCGGCCGAGGCGGGCAGGAACGCGACCGCGTGGCCGAGCCGCAGCGCGGCCAGGTAGGCGAGCAGGGTGGGCAGGTCGCGGTCTCCCGCGCACAGCACCAACGCCTTGGTGTCGTGGCGCAGGGACCGCTCGACCTCGCGGACCAGCTCGGCCAGCTCGTCGTAGGACAACGTCCGCCCGCCGAGGAGGTGGACGGCAGGGGACCGCGGCGGCGCCTCTTCGTGCGTCACGAGGTCGAGCATCGCCGAGGGCATGGCGCACATTCTGCGGCCGTTGCGGACCGCGGTCCATAGTCCGTATTCGGTACGGGATCGCGCTTGACGGCCTCGACCCCGGTGGTGCAGATTCCCGTTGACCTCCCGGAGAGCGGAAGTGCCGTCATGAATTCTGAGATCCGCCAGTTCCTTTTCGACTCGTTGACGGTCATGAAGTACAGCACCGCCGACATGGACGACGACACGGTGCTGGGCCCGGCGGGCGCCGACCTCGAATCGCTCGCCCTGGCCGAGCTCTCCCTGCGGGTGGAGGACCACTTCGGCGTCCGGTTCGACGAGGACGAGGCCGAGCGGTTCGCCGCCATGACGGTCGGCGAGTTCTGCGCCGAGGTGGCCCGACGCGCGCAGACCGCAACGGCGACGTGAGCACGAGCGCTGCCGTGACCGGGATCGGGCTGGTCAGCCCGGTCGGCACCGCGGTCGACGAGGTCTTCGCCGCGGTCTGCGCCGGTCGGTCCGGGATCGTGCGCCCCCCGGAGGACCACCCGCTGCACGGCGTGGTCGACGCGGCCGCGATCGGGCCGTTCATCGACCCGGAAAGCGTTGTTCCGCCCAAAGACGCCCGAGTGGTCGACCGTTCGATCGTGATGGCCGTGCGGGCCGCGGGCGACGCCCTGGCCGACGCCGGGATCGAGGTCGGCCGGGACGTCGACCCCTACCGCGTCGCCGTCGTGCTCTCCGGGGTCGGTGGCCTCGGCACGCTCGCGGACCAGGCGGTCGAGCGGTCACGGCGCGGGCGCCTGGGCGTGAGCCCGTTCCTGCTGCCCGGCGTGCTGCCGAACATGGCGGCGGCCCGCGTCTCCATCAAGTTCGGCATCCGCGGCTACACGTCCTCCTCCGGCACGGCGTGCGCCGCCGGCGGCCAGTCCATCGGCGAGGCCATGCGCATCCTCCGGTCGGGCGAAGCGGACGTGGTGGTGTGCGGGTGCACCGAGGCGCCGCTGTTCCCGACGTTCGCCGACGCGTTCGGCAACGCCCTCGCCCTCGCCCGCGGCCGGTCCGACCCGACCACCGCGAGCCGCCCGTTCGACCGAGGCCGCAACGGTTTCGTGCTCGGCGAGGGCGCCGGCGTGCTCGTGCTGGAGCGGCCCGACTTCGCGCGGGCCCGCGGCGCGGCGGTGCGCGCCGAGGTGCTCGGCTGGGGTGCGACGAGCGACGCGCACCACCCGACCACGCCCCGGCCGGACGGCTCCAGCGCGGCGCAGAGCATGCGGATCGCACTTCGGGATGCCGGACTGTCCACAGGCGACATCGACTACCTCAACGCGCACGGCACCGGCACGAAGGCGGGCGACGCGGCCGAGACGGCGGCGATCCGCGGCGTGTACGGCGACGCCATGCCACCGGTCAGCTCGACCAAGGGCGTCACCGGGCACATGCTCGGCGCGTCCGGTGTGGTCGAGGCGGCGATCGGCATCGCGGCCATGCGCGAGGGCCTGATCCCACCGACCCGCAACCTGGACGACCCCGACCCGGCCTGCGACCTCAACCACGTCCTCGGCGAGCCGCTGTCGGCCCGGGTCGACGTGGTCATGTCCAACTCGTTCGGCTTCGGCGGTCACAACGTGAGCGTGATCTTCGGGAGTGCCGATGGGTGAGCGGATCGTCCAACACCGGGTCACCGTGCCGTTCTCCGGTCCCGGAGCGGGGACCGCGCCGCTGAGCTGGGGGCAGAAGACCATCCTCCAGGACATGCGCAACAGCGACTGGAGCTACAACATCAGCGGCGCGCACCACCTGCCGGCCGGCCTCACCGTCGCCGACGTCGCCGAACGCCTGAGCCGGCTCATGGGCAAGCACCCCGCGTTGAGGACGCGGTTGGGCACCGACGACGACGGCAAGCCGTGCCAGGTCGTGCACGGGTCCGGGGAGATCGACCTGGAGGTCATGACCTTCGCCGACCACCTCGACCGAGCCGACGCCGTCGACCACGGCAACAGGCTGTGGCTCAAGTGGATGGCCGCCCCGCTGGCGGAGCACACCCCGTGGCCGCTGCGCATGGGCGTGATGCAGTACCGGGGCGAAGCCGTGTACCTGGTGCTCACCCTCGGGCACCTGGTCGTCGACGGCGTGGGCGGGCTGCTGCTCATGACCGACCTCGACCTCGGCGAGCTGGTCGGCCGCCCGGTGGACCCGGACGCGGTGCGGCTCGCCGACCTCGCCCGTCGGGAGGCGACGCCGGAGCTGCGGCGGGTCAGCGACCGGGCCATGCGCTACTGGGAGGGGCACCTCCGCTCCCTGCCGCCGCTGACGTTCGGCGAGTCGGGCGCGCCGGACTACGAGGCGGGACGGCGGTGCCGGAACGTGCGGTTCGAGTCGCGCGCCGCCTACCTGGCCGTGGTCGAGATCGCCCGGCGGACCCGCACGGACACCGGACGGGTGCTGCTCGCGGTGATCGCCGCGGCGATCGCCCGGACCACCGGCGTCAACCCGCTGACCCTGCACGTGGCCGCGGGCAACCGGTACCGCCCCGGGCTGGCCGACGTCATCGGCTCGGTGGTGCAGAACGCCGTGCTCACCCTCGACCTCGACGGCACGGTCGACGACGTGATCGCGCAGGCGCGCCGGGCCACGACCGCGGCCCTGATGAACTCCTACTACGACCCCGACCAGTTGGCGGAGCTGGCCGCGCGCCTGGACGCCGAACGCGGCTACCCGGCCCGGATCACGTGCCGGATCAACGACCGGCGGTTCAGCACCAGGACCCGGGCCGACGCGGTGGCGGACGCCGCGCCCCTCACCGAGGACGAGATCAGGGCCAGGCTGCCCGAGACGTACCTCAAGTGGCACAAGTTCGTCTACCGGTGGACCGACCAGCTGTTCGTCAACATCGAGGACCACTCGGACACCGTGTACCTCCAGGTGGTCAGCGACACCGAGATCTTCCCGGCCGAGCAGGTGGAAGCGATGCTGCGCCTGGTGGAGGAGCTGGCCATCGAGGCCGCGTTCCGCGCGGACGTGCCGACCGGGACGCGGCGTGAACCTGCCGAGACCACCGCCGGGCCCCGGTGACCCCGGAGCCGGGCCCGCTCGCAGGCGTCCACTGAGGACTACCCGACCGTCACCGCGGCGAAGCAGAGGTAGCGCAGCTCCCGGTCGTAGTCGCCGACCAGCACCGTGCCCCCGCCCGCACCGGCCAGGTGCCACCACACCCCCGTGGTGGGCTGCCCGGCCGGCGCCCGGGTGTGGTCGGGACCGTCCGGCCACACCGCGGCGAGCGAGTCGCTGAGCACGACCCGCGCGCCGGGGTGGCCGGCCGACAGCTCGGCCACCCCGCGGCGGGCCAGCTCGGGCACGGCGTCGGGCTGCACGCCGGGGTGCTGGCGGACCTCGGTCACCCGGGTGCCGGGTCCCCGCTCGTAGAGCATGGCCACCCCCTGGTGCGCCGACGGTGTCGCCGCCGCCGACTCGTAGGGCAGCGCGGCCTGTTCGACCACGACCAGCAACGCCCGCCGCACGCCGTAGTCGCCGATGACGCGCAGACCGGTGAACGGCGACGCGCTGCCCTGGTCGCAGACGGCGAACGACATCGGCGTGCCGGGGCAGACGTGGCTGAGGTAGGTCGCGGTCGCCCGGCCGGGCCACACGTCGTGGATCGAGAACGCCAGCACCAGCAGGTCGACCGGCTCCGCCGCGGGCACGACCTCCGCCACCAACGCCTTCGCCATCTCGCCGTAGGACTGGCCGGACAGGCCGGTGACGGGTCCGGCGCCGAAGGGCCGGACCAGGTCCGCGAAGTAGTCGGTCACCTGCGCGCGGTGGTCGTCGTCGGCGAGGACGGCGGCGTCACCGGTGAAGCGCCTGCGCCCGGCGCGGACCAGGCGCATCACCAGGGCCGGCTGTGGCCGGCGATGAACGTGGCCAGCTCGCCGACGGTCAGCAGCTCGTCCGGGCGCATCCGCTCCACGTCGATCTGGATGCCGAGCTGCTCCTCCACCTCCAGCAGCAGCTCCAGCCCCAGCGACGAGCTGACCCCCAGCTCGTCGGCCATGTGCATGTCCTCGGTGATCGGCTCCTCGCGCCCGACCAGCCGCTTGAGCACGGTCGTCATGGCCTGGACCACGCGGTCTCGTAAGGCGACGTCGAGCTGGGCGTCGGGTGCGGTCATGTCGGCCTCCTGGGTGGGACGGGGTGTCAGTGCTGGAACACCATCGCGGAGAACGTCGCCCCGGCTCCGGCGCCGACGGTCGCGACGAGGTAGTGGTCGCCCTCGCGGAGCAGGTCGCGCTCCCGGGCGGTCCGGTAGTTGGCGAACGCGTCGGTGCAGAACAGGTGACCGTTGTCGGGCACGTTCGACAGCAGCACGCGCCGCACCGGGAAGTCCATCAGCGTGCACAGGCGCTGCCAGGTCACGACGTTCACGTTGTGCGGCAGGACCAGCCGGATGTCGTCCAGGACGAGCCCGGCGTCGGCGACCGCCCGGTTGATCACCTCGGCCAGCGACGGGCGGTACTGGCGCTGGAACTCGTCCTCCCGGTCGCCGAACTCGCCGTCGAACTCGCCGCGTTGCGCGCACACGAACGACAGCATCCGGTCGCGCCGCCCGTTGGCGCTCACCAGGCACGCGGACGCGCCCTCGCCGAACAGCGACGTGCCCGGCAGCAGCCGCGCGTGCCGGGTGAACGCCTTCTCGCCGGTCAGCACCAGCGCCAGCGCGTCGTCGTCCGGGTCGCCGGCGAGCAGCCGGCCGGCCAGGTCGACCGCGAGCAGCCCGCTCGCGCAACTCTGCTGCGTGACGGTGAAAGCCAGCGCGTGGCCGAGCCCCAGCCGGCGGCAGACGTCGTGCAGCGGGTTGTGCGGGTACGGCACGACGACCGGCATCGCCCGGCCGTGGACGACGTACCGGACCCGGTGCTCCTGACCGCGCAGCTCGGCGAGCCCCTCGGCGGCGGCGCGCAACAGCTCGGCGGACGACCGGTCCGGGTCGAACCGGACCTGGTCGAGCCCGTGGAACCGCCGGAAGAGCCTGACCTGGATGTCGGTCAGGCCGAGCGGTTCGGCCAAGTCCTCGATGGGGACGCGAAAAGCCGGTGTGTACACCGACACCGCGTCGAGAGCGGTCACACTTCGGGATCCCACCACGTCGTTCCGGGGAACGTCAATGTGTGCCACGATGTTGCGGTGTCGCGGTTTCTGCTGGTCGTGCTGCCGCTGCAAGGCCACCTCTACCCCATGCTCGCGATCGGGCAGGAACTCGCCCGCGCGGGTCACGAAGTCGTCTGGTGCGGCCCGGAGGACGTGCTGCGCCCGCTGGTCGGTCCGGATGCGACGGTGCACGCCACCGGCGCTCGCGCCTACCGCCGCTACGACGAGACGGGCATGGCCGGTGTGCGGGCGATGTGGGACGGCTACCTGATCCCGTTCACCCGCTTCACCCTCGGCCCCGTCGACGAGGCGGTGCTGGAGCACCAGCCGGACGTCGTGGTCACCGAGCAGTACGCGCTGGCCGGCGCGTTGGTGGCGCACCGGCACGGCGTGCCGTGGGCGACCCTGTGCACCGGCACGCTGGAGCTGACCCCGCCGGCCGACCTCGTCGGGTTTGAGGACTACCTGGCGGACAAGATGGCGCAGGCGGTGGCGATGGCGGGCCTGTCCGACGAGCCGATCGACCCCCGGTTCTCGCCGCACCTGGTGATCGCCCTGATGACGCCCGGGCTGGTGGGCGACGCCGTGCTGCCGGACCGCTGCGTGCTCACCGGCGCGGCGCTGGGCGCCAGGCCGAACGCGCCCGACTTCCCCTGGCACCTCTGGGATCCGGACCGCAGGCACGTGCTGGTCACGGTCGGCACGCTGGTCGGCCACATGATCGGCGACTTCTACGACCGGGCGGCGGCGGTGCTCGCACCCATGGCGGACGAGGTGCAGGCGATCTTCGTGACCTCCGGCGTGGCCGCGGAGTCCTTCCCGGCCAACGCCATCACCGCCGAGCTGGTGCCGATGCTCGAGCTGATGCCGAAGCTGGACGCCGTGGTGTGCCACGCCGGCGGCGCCGTCAACGAAGCGCTCACCTTCGGGGTCCCGATGGTCGTCGCGCCGGTGCGGGCCGAGCAGGTGGCGCTGGCGCGGCAGGTCGCCCGGTCGGGCGCGGGCATCGAGGTGTCGGTCCTCGACGTCACGGTGGCCGAGCTGGACGCCGCGCTGCGGGCGGTGCTCGACGGGCCGGACCACCGGCGCCACGCCCGGCGGATCGGCGCGGAGTTCGCCGCCGCCGGGGGAGCGGCGACGGCCGCCGCCCACCTGGTCGAGTTGGCGTCCGGCACGTGACCACACGCGAGCGAGAGGACGGTCCGGTGGACGGGTCCGGGGTGAAGGCGCTGCCGGCGGCCGAGGAGTTCGCGTGGGCCAGGCAGCGGCGGGCCGACATCCGCCGCGCGGGTGGCGTCCTGGACCTGGTGCTGCCGCTGCGCGAGGGCGGCGCCGGCCCCGCGCTCTTCTGCGCGCCGCCGCTGGTCGGTGCGAGCTGGTGCTACCTGGCGCTGCTGCCCCACCTCGCGCCCGAGCACCCGGTGCACGGCCTCCAGTTGCGCGGGCTGCGCAGGCCCGAACCGCTGCCGGTCGACCTGGCCGAGGCGGCTCGGGACTTCGCCGACCAGATCAGGCTCACCCAGCCGCACGGCCCGTACCACCTGTTCGGCTGGTCGATCGGTGGCAACACGGCGCACGCGATCGCCGAGGAGCTGGAGCGGCGCGGCCACGAAGTGGGCCTGCTCGTCATCGGCGACACGGTGCCCGGCCTGCCGAACAGCCTCAGCGTGGCCGACGACAACCTGTGGCTGGTGTGCGACTTCGTGCTCCGCGAGCTCGGCTACCAGCCGGTGGTCGAGCCGGACGACCCCGACCCGGTGCGCCGGATGCTGGAGGTCGTCCGCGGCCGGCCGGGGTTGGGCCTGCACGAGTGGCCGGACCGGCAACTGCTCGCCCTGCCGCACGTGATCAGGAACAACCTCGCGGCGGCACAACGCCACGTCCCCGGTCGGGTGCGAGGCCCGGTGCTGTTCCTCTCCGCCACCGAGGACGAGCGGAGCACCGAGTCGAAGGTGGCCTCATGGGACGATCACGTGAGCACACCGGTGGACGTGGTGGAGGTGGACTGCCTGCACGAGCACATGTTGCTGCCCGCGCCGGTCGCCCGGATCGGGGCCGCGATCTCCGCCCGCCTGGGCGGCCCGCGCGTGCCCGGGACGAACCCGAAGTCGCCCGAACCGACCGCAGGCGCACTCGAAAGCTTCATTGCCACCGGGGAACCGCGAACCTAGTCTCTGCGTAGGAGTCCGCGTCCGCCCTTCGTCCGGTTCACGAGACCTGCGGTCGGCGTAGCAGTCGACGGGACACCGCACGCCGCCCGAACCCGCACTGCCGCCGATGCGCGAACCCGCCCCGGTGGCGACAGTTCGGCGGTCCACCGTTCTCCGCAACCGGGAGGTCTCATGAGCGGGGCGAACCTGCGCACCGCGTTGGCGCAGGACATGCGGGTCGGCGCGGGCAACGTGCTGCCCATGCTGGTGGAGCACGGCGCGGACCCGGACACGCCGCGGATGACCTTCGACGTCGACGTGGACGGCATCCCCGCGTGGACCCCGCTGTCGCTGCGCGACCTGACCGAACGGGTCGCGGCACGGGCGGACTGGTTCGCCCGCAAGGGGATCGGCCGGCGCGACCCCGTCGCCGTGTTCGTCACCTCCGCGGCCGACGTGTTCCTCAACTTCTTCGCGCTCAACCACCTCGGCGCGATCCCGGCGCTGATGAACGGCGCCATGCCGATCGAGGTCGCCGCGGAGTTCGTCCGCCGGCTGCGCGGCGTCGGCGTGCTGCTCGACGCGGACCACGCGGCGTTGCGGGACCACGAACTCGGCGTGCCCGTCCTCGGTGACGCGGCGGAGACCGGCACCGGCGACCCCGAGCAGGCGCCGCCGCCCTACCGCCACCACGACGACGACCCGGTGGCGATCACGCACTCTTCGGGCACGACCCGGATGCCGACGCCGGTCGTCCACTCGCACCACAGCCTGTTCGCCGCCGTGCGCGCGGTGCGGCTCACCGAGGCCAGGCCGCACGGTCGGGTGCGCGAGCTGTCCGTGCTGCCCGCCGCGCACGCGGCCGGGATCATCGTGGTGAACCAGGCGCTGTGCAACGGCTACGAGCTGCTGTGCCTGTCCGCGCAGGGCGGCCCGTTCGAGCGCAGCGGCGAGGTGGTGCTGGACGCCATCGAGCGGTGGCGGCCGACCGGGGTGTTCGGCTTCGCCGTCACGTGGGCCGAGCTGGCCCGGTTCGACCTGTCGAAGCGCGACCTGGGCTCGGTGCGCAACTGGTCGAGCACCGGTGACTGCGCGCACGAGGCGCACATCCGGCGGTTGGTCGCGGTCGGCAGCCACCCGGTCTGGACGCCGGACGGCGTGGTGGACGAGCCGGGCTCGAAGTTCATCGACACGCTCGGCTCGACCGAGATGGGCCACAGCGCGTTCGCCATCAGCCACCGGCCCGGCAGCGACCGCTACGACCGGTGCGTCGGCAAGCCGTACCCGTTCGCCGAGGTGGCGTTGCTGGACGTGACGACGGGCGAGGAGGTGCCGGTCGGCCAGGTCGGGCAGTGCGGGCTCAAGTCGCCGACGCTCGCGCCCGGCTACTGGAACGACTCGACCGCCACCTACCGCAACCGCCTCAACGGCTACTACCTCACCGGCGACCTGATGTACCGGGACGAGGAGGGCTACTACTACCACCTCGACCGGGCCAACGACGCGGTCGACCTCGGCGGCGGCGAGTGGCTCTACACCGCGTTGTCCGAGGAACGCGTCCTGGCCCGGTGCCCGGACGTGCGCGACTGCACGGTGCTCGCGTCGAAGCAGGACGACGGCGCCCCGGTGACCGACGTGCTGCTGGTGCTGCACGAAGGGGCCGATCCGGGGCTGGACCGGGGCGAGGCGGTGCGGGCCGCGCTCGGCGAGGCGGTGGCGCGCACGGTGCGGCGGGTCGACGTGGTGCCCGACGAGCAGCTGACCGTCGGGCCGACCGGGAAGGTCCGCAAGTTCCTCATGCGGCAACGGGTCCTGGCGGACGCGCCACACGGGAGGTAGCTCGTGCGGTACCCGCTGTCGTTCGCGCAGGAGTGGGCGCTGTCCCGGCCCGCGGTCCTGTCCCACGCGACCTGGCTGGACGGTCCGGTCGACCCCGCCGCGCTGCGGCGGGCGATGGACGTCGTGGTCGCGCGGCACCCGGTGCTCCGGACGCACGTCACCGCCTCGGGGGAGCAGGTCGTCTCGGAGACGGGTCGTGTGGTGCTGGAGCACGTCGTGCTGCCCGGCGACGTGGCGCGCGCCGAGTCGACCGCCGCGGAGCTGGCCGAGCGGCCGTTCGACCTGTCACGCGAGCCCTTGGCGAGGGCCGCGGTGATCGAGGTCGGCGCGGGCCGGTGGTTGTTCGCGCTGGTGGCGCACCGGGTCGTGGCCGACGCCTCCACGTTGGCGATGCTGCTCGCCGATCTGTCCACTGTGTACCGCGGAGGCCTGTCCGAGCTTCCGCCGTCGTGGATGGACTACGGGGACTACGCCGTGTGGCAGCGCGAGCGGTTGCGCGGTGAGGAGCTGGCACGTCAGCTGGCGCACTGGCGCGAGGTGCTGCGCGACGCGCCCGCGCCGGTGCGTCTCCCGGCCGGGCATCGTGCCGCGTCGCTGACCGCGGTGGCCGACCCGACCGCGGTCCGGCGGCTGGCGGCCGTGGCGGAGGGGACCGGCGCGACCCTGCTCGCGGCGTTCCTCGCCGCGTACGCCGTGGTGCTGTCCCGGTACGCGGGTCGGGCCGATGTCGTGGTCGGGGCACCGGTGAGCGGCCGCACCCGGGTGGAGCTGGAGCCGATCGCGGGCCCGTTCGCCGACGTGGTCCCCGTCCGGGTTCCGCTGGCGGGCGAGCCGTCCTTCGCCGAACTGCTCGTCCGGGTGCGGGACGCCGCGGCACAGGCGGTGTCGCACGACGAGGTTCCGCTCGGGGTGCTCGTGGAGGAACTGGGGGTGGGCCTGTCCGACGCGGTGCGGTTCACCTTCCCGCCGCCTGCCACGCCCGCCCTGGACCTTCCCGGGGTGACCGTGCGGAGCCGGGTCGCCCTGAGCGACGCGGCCACCGCCGATCTCGACTTGCGGGTGGACGAGCACGGCGCCCTGACCCTGGAGCACCGCACCGACCCGGGGTTCGCCGACTGGGTGCTGCGGTCGGTGGTGGCGGTGCTGGAGCACGCGACCGCGGACAGCGCGGTGTCGGAGCTGCCGGTGCCGGCTCCCGAAGACACGTGGTCCGCGGTGGTCGAGCCATCGCCGGCCGAGCCGTCGCCCAACGGCGCGGTCCGGTCCGCTGCCGCGGAGGCCGCGGAGCCCGAGGCGGACGTGAGTCCGGTGCCGGCGCGGGGTGAGATCGAGCAGGCCATGGCCAAGACCTGGGCCGACCTGCTCCGCCGGCCCGGCCGGGTCGGTGTGCGCGACAACCTGTTCGGCCTGGGCGGGGGATCGCTCGCGGCGGTCCGGTTCGCCTCGATCGTCGCCGACACCTACGGCGTCACCCTGCCCCTCCCGCTCATCTTCGCCTCGCCGACCGTCGCGGCGCTCGCGGAGTTCGTGTCGGCGGAGTTGGAGGCCGCCCGGGCGGCCCGGGACGTCGAAGCCGACCAGGCGGCCCGGTTGGCGAGGTTGTCCGACGACGAGCTGGACGACCTGCTGCGCGCCGTCGTGGCCACCCGCGAGCGCCGCCGCTCCACCGGGGGTGACGGAAGGTGAGCACAACGCCCGCCACCGCCGGGGACCTCGCCGAGCTGGACACCGGCACGCTGTTCGGCGCGCTGGAGGATCCCGCCCTGAACTCGATGAACTTCCTCAACGAGGTGGCGATCCACTATCCGGAGGCGATACCGCTGGCCGCCGGGAGGCCGAGCGAGGAGTTCTTCGAACTGGAGGACGTGCACCGATATCTGCGCATCTTCTCCGAGCACCTCGGCCGGCGCCTGACCGAGGCCCAGGTGCGGCGCACCGTATTGCAGTACGGCCGGACCAAGGGAATCATCCACGAACTGGTCGCGGAAAACCTCCGACTGGACGAGGACATCTCGGTCGACCCGGAATCGGTCGTGGTCACCGCCGGTTGTCAGGAAGCGATGTTCCTCGTCTTGCGCGCGTTGCGCGCCGACGAACGCGACGTGCTGCTCGCGGTGTCGCCGACGTACGTCGGGCTGACCGGCGCGGCCCGGTTGGTCGACCTGCCCGTGCGCCCGGTCCGCACCGGGGAGCACGGGATCGACCTGGAGGACCTGGTCGCGGTGATCCGCCGGGAACGCGCCGCCGGCCGCCGGCCGCGAGCCTGCTACGTCGTCCCGGACTTCGCCAACCCGTCCGGCCTGAGCCTGGACCTGGCGACCCGGCGGCGGCTGCTGGAGGTCGCGGCGGCCGAGGACGTCCTGCTGATCGAGGACAACCCCTACGGGCTGTTCCACGGCGACGCGGACCGGGTGCCGACGCTCAAGGCCCTGGACGCGGCGCGGCGCGTCGTCTACCTGGGTTCGTTCGCCAAGTCCGTGCTGCCCGGCGCACGCGTCGGCTACGTGGTCGCCGACCAGCGGGTATCCGGCGCCGACGGCACGACCGGCCTGTTCGCCGACCAGCTGTCGAAGATCAAGAGCATGCTGACGGTGAACACGTCGCCGATCGCGCAGGCCGTCGTCGGCGGCAAGCTGCTGGCGCACGGCTGCCGCCTCGCCGGCGCGACCGCCCCCGAGCGGCGGCTCTACGACCGGAACCTGCGGCGCCTCGTGACCGGCCTGGCGGAGCGCTTCCCGCCCGGGTCGGACGTCACCTGGACCGTGCCGACCGGCGGGTTCTTCGTCGTGGTCACGGTCCCGTTCGCGGTCGACGACCGGCTGCTGGAACGCTCCGCCCGCGACTACGGCGTGCTGTGGACGCCGATGGGGCACTTCTACGACGGCGTCACGGCCGTTCGGGCGCTGCGCCTGTCGTGCAGCGCCGTTTCCGTCGACCAGATCGACCGCGGCCTCGACCGGCTGGCCGCATTGATCAATGACCGGTCGGGCCGGTCGGCGGGCACTATCGGCCACGGCCACTTGGCCGATAGTGCTCGCGGTGAACCGTGACGTACTATTCCATGCGCTCGTCGGCGGACGTGACCGAAAACTCCTGCGTAGATATTTCGAGAATTGCGCGACCAGGCGGGGAGACCTGATGACAAAAGGCCTGGCGTCGTCCGGGTTCGAACTCGTGACGAGTCCGGAATGGGTGGACGAGATCCTGCTCCGCGGCGCGGACGACGATATCTGCCTGTATTCGGGCGGACCGGTCGACCGGGGTGCGCTGCGCCGGGTGGTCGCGGACGCGCAGGCACGTCTCGCGGCGGCCGGACTGGGCGCGGGCGGTTCGCTCGCGCTGCGGCTGCCGCCGTCGACGGCGTACGTGGCGAACCTGCTCGCCGGCTGGCGCCTCGGCGCCCAGGTGAGCCTCCTCGACCACCGCCTCACCGCCTACGAGGTCGAGCTGGCGCTCGGCAGGCTCGCACCGCAGGTGGTGGTCGAGCCGGGACGCGTCACGAGCAGCCCGCTCAGCGCGTTCGCCGAGGTGGAGGAGACCGTCACGGCCCGCTCCGGCCGTCCCGCCGGGACACCGCACGCGGTGATCCAGTTCAGCTCCGGGTCCACCGGTCCGTCCAAGGTGATCGGCCGCACGGCCGCCGACCTGGTCGCCGAGATCGAGCGGTACACCCGGATCGACGGCGTGCCGCTGCCGGGCGAGCGGATCGTGGTGCTGGCCTCCATGGTGCACGTGCTGGGCCTGGTCGGCGCCCTGCTGTACGGCCTGCACGCCGGCGTGCAGATCAGGCCGCCCGACCGGCTCACCGGCGACAGCGTGCTGGACGCGGTCGCGGCCGAACCGACCCCGGCCACGGTGCTGGGCGTCCCGTTCCACATCGGACTGCTCGCGTCCGTGGTGGACCCGCCGTCCCTGCCGCAGCTCAAGCGGATGACCACCGGCGGCGAACCGGTGCCCGCCGCGACCGCCGCCGCGTTCACCGGGAAGTACGGCGTGCCGCTGGGCAACATGTGGGGCATGACCGAGGTCGGTGTGATCGCCACCGACCTGTTCGGCGAGCACCGGCCCGCTCTCACCCCGGCGCCCGGCCTGTCGGTCGTCGAGCGCGACGGCGAGCTGCTGGTGAGCCGGCCGGAGTCGCCGTACGTCGGCCTGTCCGACCCGGACCGGTGGGCGGACGGCTGGCTGCGCACCAGGGACGCGGGCGCGGTCGACCCGGACACCGGCCTCGTCACCGTCAAGGGACGGCTGGACTCGCAGGTGTCGGTCGGCGGCCTGAAGGTCGACCTGACCGAGGTGGAGGCCACGGTGGCCGGACTGCCGGGCGTGGTGGCGGCCGTCGTGCTGCACGACGACGTCATCACCGCCTACGCGCAGCTCGACGCGCCCGCCACGGCGGCGTCCGTCCAGGCGGGCCTGGCCGAGCGGCTCGCCGCCTACAAGAGACCACGCCGGCTGCACGTGCTCGACGCGATGCCGCGCACCATCACGGGAAAGCTGGTCCGCGACCGGTCGGTGCTCCGCCAGGCCGCGTCCGGAGGGATGTGATCCGATGAGAACACGAACCGTCGCCGCACCCGGGAGCGGGGTGCCGCGGTGAGCCAGGAGGAGACACCCGGCCGGGACGACGTCCTGCGGATGCTGGCGAGCCTCGACGGCAGGCCGTCCGAGGACGTCCCCGAGCTGATCGAATCGATGGAACTGGCCTGGCTGGTGCACCAGGTGGAACAGCGCTACGGCGTGCGCATGGAACTCGACAGCGGCCAGTACAGCCGCATGACCACCGTCTCCGGAGCCGCTGACGTGCTCCGGGAAGTGATCGGGATGCCTGATGAACATATCCGGGATTGACCACATCGAGTTGTACGTCGGCGACGCGAAGCAGACGGCGTTCTACCTGTGCAGCGCCTTCGGGTTCGAGGTCTGCGGCCAGGGCGGCCCCGAGACGGGGCTGGACGGTCAGCGCTCGCTGCTGCTGCGGCAGGGCGACATCCAGGTCGTGCTGACGACCGGCCTGGTGCCCGACCACCCCGCGACCGAGTACGTGCGACGGCACGGCGACGGCGTGGCCGTGGTCGGGATCGGGGTGGACGACGTCGCGGCCGCCTACCGCACCCTCACCGAGCGGGGCGCCGAACCGGTGTCACCGCCCCGTGAGCACGTGTCCGCGACTGCCGGGGGCGACGACCGGCGGGTCGTCGTCGCCGAGGTCTCCGGCTTCTCCGACGTGACGCACCGGCTGGTCGAGCGGCACGGCTCGCCGCGCGAGTTCCTGCCCGGCGCGATCGAGGTGGCCGAACCCCACCCGGACACCGACGTCAAGCTGCTGCGCGCGATCGACCACCTGGCGATCTGCGTGCCGGCCGGCGGCCTCGCCTCGACCGCGCGCTACTACGTGGACGTCTTCGGGTTCGAGCAGATCTTCGAGGAGTACGTCGAGGTGGGCGGGCAGGGCATGGACTCCAGGGTGGTGCAGAGCCCGTCCGGTCACGTCACCTTCACGCTGATCGAGCCGGACCCGGAACGCCAGCCGGGGCAGATCGACAACTTCCTGACGTGGCACGCCGGCGCGGGCGTGCAGCACGTCGCGTTCGGCACCGACGACATCGTCAAGGCGGTGGGCACCCTCGGCGACAAGGGCGTGCGGTTCCTCGGCACGCCGGGTTCCTACTACGACACGCTCGAGGAGCGGGTCGGTCACCTGGACGCGCCGCTGGACGAGCTGCGCCGCCTCGGCGTCCTGGTCGACCGGGACCACTGGGGGCAGTTGTTGCAGATCTTCACCGAGTCGATGCACGTGCGCCGGACGCTCTTCCTGGAGATCATCGAGCGGCGGGGCGCGTTGACCTTCGGCAGCGGGAACATCAAGGCGCTGTACGAGGCGAAGCAGGGCGAGCTGTCCGGCACGACGGCCCCGTGAAGGGAACCACGGTGAACGAGTTCACGCTGACCGACCACGAACGCGCGCTGCTCCCGTCCGACGACGACGTCCGGTTCTTCGCCGAGCACGGCTGGTACCTGTCGAAGAAGCTGTTCTCCGACGACGAGGTGGACGAGCTGACCGCGGCCGTCGGCCGCTACTACTCCGGTGAGCGGAGCAGGCGGCTGCCGACGCGCCCGCCCCGGCTGGCCTACTGGACGCCCGAGCACGGCGATGTCCAGCGCCACAACGACTACGTGCACTACGAGAGCGACGGCATCGCCAAGGCTCTGCTCAAGCCGCTGATCGGCGCGGTGGCCGCGCGGCTGGCGGAGGCCGACGAGATCCGGGTGTTCCAGTCGACCCTGATCTACAAGCCGCCGATCGCCGAGGAGCCGTCGAACGTCGTGCCCTGGCACTTCGACAAGCACTACTGGTCGTCGTCCTCGTCGGACCGGATGCTCACCGCGTTCATCCCGTTCCACGACTGCGACGAGGAGCTGGGCACGATCACGATGGTCGACGGCAGCCACCTCTGGGAGGAGGTCGGCTCGGACGACAGCGCCACGAAGCACTTCGCCGAGCGCGACGCCGACCACCTGGAGAACCTGCTCACCACCAACGCCGAGCACAACGGCACCACGGTCCGGAAGATCCCGATGATCATCCCCAAGGGGCACATGAGCTTCCACCACTGCCGGACCTACCACGGCAGCGGGCCCAACCGCTCCACCCGGCCGCGCCAGGCCATCTCGCTGCACCTGCAGGACGGCGACAACGCCTACCGCGAGTTTCCCCTGTCGGACGGCAACCTGGCCTTCTACAACCACGACTCCCTCGTGCGGCGCACCGCGGACGGCAGGCCGGACTACGCCGACCCGGAGTTCTGCCCGCCCGTGTGGCGCTCCTGACCGCCGTGGCGGCACACGCGCCGGACTCCGACGTCGGCCTGTACCGCACGGTGCGGCTGATCCGCCGGTTCGAGGAGCGGGCGGTCGAACTCGTGCGCTCCGGCGACATCATCGGCGGCATCCACCCGTACACGGGCCAGGAGGCCGTCGCCGCCGGCGTGTGCGCGGCGCTGCGCGTGGACGACATGATCACCAGCACCCACCGCGGGCACGGGCACGTGCTCGCCAAGGGCGCCGACCCGGCCCGGACGCTCGCCGAGCTGGCCGGCCGCGCCACCGGGCTGAACCGGGGGCGCGGCGGGTCGATGCACGCGGCGGACTTCGGGTCGGGCATCCTCGGCGCGAACGCGATCGTCGGTGCGAACGGCGCGATCACCGCCGGGGCGGCCTGGGCGGCCCGGCAGGACGGCGGCGACCAGGTCGCGGTGAGCTTCTTCGGCGACGGCGCGGTCAACCAGGGCGTGCTGCTGGAGGCCATGAACCTGGCCGCCCTGTGGCGGCTGCCGACGCTGTTCGTCTGCGAGAACAACGGTTACGCCACCACCCTGACCGTGACGGACGCCGTCGCGGGCACGATCACCGGGCGTGGCGAGGCGTTCGGGATGCCGTCGGTGACGGTGGACGGGATGGACCCGCGCGCGGTGCTCGACGCGGCGCGCGAAGCGGTGGACCGCGCCCGCGCGGGCGGCGGGCCGTCGCTGGTCGAGTGCCTGACCTACCGGTTCGACGCGCACCACACCTGGGAGCACAAGGCCCGGGTCCGCTACCGCGACGACGACGAGGTCCGGAGTGGGCGGGAGAGGGATCCGGTGGAGATCCAGGGCGCGCGGCTGACCTGCGACGAGCGGACGAGCGTCGACGCGGACGTCGAGGCCGTCGTGGACGCGGCCGTCGCGTTCGCGCTCGACAGCCCCCACCCCGACCCCGTCGGCGCGCTCGACCACCTGTACGCCACCGGGATGCGGGCGCGTCCGGGCGGTGGTGGGTGATGCCGTGGTTGTCCTACCGGAAGGCGCTCAACCGGGCGCTCGTCGACGAGCTGGCCCGTGATCCGGCGGTGTTCGTGCTGGGCGAGGACGTGCGGGTCGCGGTGTCCAACGTGACCGCGGGCCTGCTCAAGCGGTTCGGGCCCGACCGGGTGCTGGACACGCCGCTGTCGGAGCAGGCGTTCACGAGCTTCGCCACCGGGGCGGCGTTGCGCGGGCGGCGGCCGGTGATCGAGTTCCAGATCCCGGCGCTGCTGTACCTGGCGTTCGAGCAGATCGTCAACCAGGCGCACAAGTTCTCGCTGATGACCGGTGGCCAGACCCGCGTGCCGGTGACGTACCTGGTGCCCGGCTCCGGGTCGAGGACGGGCTGGGCCGGGCAGCACTCCGACCACCCGTACGCCCTGTTCGCCCACGCCGGGGTGAAGACGGTGGTGCCGGCCACGCCCGAGGACGCCTACGGCCTGCTGACGACGGCGATCCGGGACGACGACCCGGTGGTGGTGTTCGCCCCGGCGGCGGCGCTCGACGTCCGGGTGGACCTCGACCACGACGGGCTCGCGCCGGTGCCGCTCGGTGTCGGCCGGGTCCACCGCGAGGGCGAGGACGTCACGGTCGTCGCGGTCGGGCACCTCGTGCACGACGCGGTGGCGGTCGCCGAGGAACTGGCCGGTGACGTCTCGGTCGAGGTGTTCGACCCGCGCACGGTGTACCCCTTCGACTGGGACGGGCTGGCCGCTTCGCTGGCCAAGACCGGACGGCTGGTCGTGGTCGACGACTCCAACCGCATGTGCGGCATCGCGGCCGAGGTCCTCGCCACCGCGGCCGAGGGGTGCGACCTGGTCGTGCCGCCCGTCCGGGTGACCAGACCGGACGGCGCCGTGGTGCCGTTCGCCCGCGGGCTCGACCTCGCCGTGCAACCGGATCGCGCCCAGCTGACCGCCGCGATCCGGAAGGTGCTCAAGCAGTGACGACGGAGGCCCGCATGCCACTGGACCCGCGGCTCACACCGGCGCCCGAGAACACGGCCTCCCCGCCGCTCTACACCCTCTCGGTCGAGGAGGCGCGGGCGGCCGACCTCGCCGCGATCCGGGCGGCGGCGGGCGCGGGCGAGCCGGTGCGCCACGTCACCGACCGGCGCCTCCCCGGACCGGGCGGCGACCTGCCGATCCGGGTCTACCGCCCGGTGGACGCGGCCGGGCCGCTGCCCACCGTGGTCTACTTCTTCGGCGGCGGGTGGGCGCTGGGCAGCATCGACACCTCCGACGAGATCTGCCGCGCCCTGGCCAACGCGGTGCCGTGCCAGGTGATCACCGTCGGCTACCGGCTCGCGCCCGAGCACAAGTTCCCCGCCGCCGTGGACGACTGCCGCACGGCCGTCGCCTGGATCGCCGCGAACGCGGCCGAGCTCGGCGTCGACCCCGACCGCCTCGCCGTGGCGGGCGACAGCGCCGGCGGCAACCTCGCGGCCGTGGTGACCCTGGACCGCGGCGGGCCCCCGTTGGCCGCCCAGGTGCTGGTCTACCCCAACACCGACCACCGCGGCGACACCGGGTCCATGCGCGAGAACGACGATCCCGCCGCGTTCAACCGCCGATCCGTCGCCTGGTACTGGGGCCACTACCTGGCGAGCCCGGACGACGGCCGCGACCCGCGGGCCTCGCCCCTGCTCGCCGAGGACCTGACCGGGCTGCCGCCGGCACTGGTCATCACCGCCGAGCACGACCCGCTGCGCGACGAGGGCGAGCAGTACGCCGACCGGCTGCGCGAGGCCGGCGTGCCCGTGGTCGCCACGCGGTACCCCGGGACGGCGCACGGCTTCTTCGCCATGTCGGGCGTGGTGGACGCGGCCCGTGAGGCGCGGGCCGAGGTCGCGGCGTTCCTGCGCGCGCACCTCGGTCGGTGACGCCCACGTCGCCGGCACGGCGTCCGGGAATCCCTGCCAGGTCCGGTTCGGCACCGTGCCAAGTGGAATGACTGCCAGCGGGAACGCGCATAGGCGTGGGGTGCGGCGGAGTCTAGGCTCAGAACTGTGAGGATCCTCTTCTCCAGCCTCGGCTTGTACGGGCACACGTTCCCCCTGCTGCCGCTCGCGGTCGCCGCGCGGGAGCTCGGCCACGACGTCGACTACTTCACCGGCAAGGGCTTCGCGGACGTCCTGGCCTCACAGGGCATCGAGCACGTCGAGGGCGGTCTGTCGCCGCGCAAGGCGTTCGAGCAGGCGATGGCGGGGACCAGGCCCGGGACGCCGGGGGACGTCGACGTCGAGCGGGTCGCGTTCACGTTCGCCTCGGTGCTGCCGCGCAGCTTCGCCACCGGGCTGGCGCCGGTCCTCGCCGAGCGCAAGCCCGACCTGGTCGTGCACGAGTTCGGCAACCCCGGCGCGGGCCTGGCCGCCAAGGCCGCGGGCGTGCCCGCGCTGTGCCACTCGTACGGCCGGATGTGGCAGGAGCCCGACTTCGCCGCGCCCGCGCGCGACTACCTCACCGCCCTCGGCGCGGAGCTGGGCGTCGAGGTGCCCCGGACCGACTCGATGGCGCTGGGCCACCCGTACCTCGACATCTGCCCGCCTTCGGTGCAGAACCCGGCGTTCCTGGCCTCGTCGGTCCACCGGATCCCGTTGCGGCCGGTGGCGTTCGCCGCAGCGGGGGAGTTGCCGTCGTGGGTCGAGGAGCACCGGGAGCCCTTGGTGTACTTGACGTTGGGCACGGCGTTCAGCCAGGCGACGTTGTTGCGCACCGCCATCGACGGCCTGGCGGTGCTGGGCGCGCGGGTGCTGGTGGCCGCCGGCCCGAAGGTCGATCCGGGGACGTTGGGCGAACTGCCCGACAACGTCGTGGTGCTGCCGTGGGTGCCCCAGGCCGACTTGCTGCCCCACGCGGACCTCGTGGTCCACCACGGCGGCGCGGGCACCACCCTGGGCACGTTCGGCGCGGGCGTGCCGCAACTCGTCCTGCCTCAGGCGGCCGACCAGTTCAACAACGGCGTGGTGGTGACCGAGGCCGGCCTGGGCGACCACCTGCGGCCCGAGGACGCCACCGCCGAGGCGATCACCACCAAGGCCCGCCACCTGCTCACCGACGAGGCGGTACGCGCCGCAGCCCGCGCGATGGCCGCCGAGGTAGCCGGCATGCCGTCACCTCACGACGTCGCCCGCACCCTGCCCGACTACGCCTGAGCAGAACCCGCCGGCCGCCGGGTCGGTGGTCGTCGCGGTCCGGGTGGTCATCGACGGCGTCGTCGTCGGGTGGGGCCGGCGCGTCGCGGGCGGCGCGTGTCGCGTCGAGGTGTCGGGCTCGACGTCACCGTGTTCAGGAGCAGCCGGCACAGTCGGATCATCGGGTGGTCCAGGCCCAGCGTCGGCGATCCGAGCACCACGACCTGCCACAGCAGTGCCTCGGCGGACGGTGTGTCGCCGTTGAGCGCCATGAGGGATGCGAGGTCCAGCCGCGTCTGCAGCGTGGCGGGGTGGGCCAGGCCGTGCACGCGGCACTGGATCTCCAGCACGTCGCGGAGTTCGGTCTCGGCCGAGGCGGTGTCGCCCAGTTCGGCCCGGAGCGCGGCGAGGTTGGCCCGGCAGGTCAGGATGCCGGGGTGCTCGTCGCCCAGCGTCGGCCGCCCGAGGTCGAGCACGGCTTCGTACTCTGCCTTGGCCTCGGTGTTCCGGCCGAGTCGGCGCAGGGAGTGCCCGAGGCCGTGGCGGGCGCTCAGCGCGGGTTCCGAGTGCTCGCCGGACTTGCGCTCCTGGATCCGCAGGATCGACCGGAACTCCACCGCCGCGGCCGCCGGCTTCTCCAGGTCGGCCAGCACGGTCGCGTAGCCGTGCCAGGTGGCCAGCGTGTTGGCGTGCTCCTCGCCGAAGACCCGGCGATGGGCTTGCAGCGCCGCGTGGAACTCCGTCTCGGCTTCGGCTGACCGACCCAGCGAGTAGAGGGCCTGGGCGAGGGCGTGCCGGCCGGCCAGCGTGGCCTCGTGATCCGGTCCCAGTTCCCGCTGCGCGATCTCCGTCGTCCGCCGGTGTGCCTGCTCGGCGGCGGGCCAATCACCCCGCTCGGCCAGCCTGCCGGCGAGCGCGTGCCGGGTGCGCAGCGTGTCGGGGTGGTGGTCGCCGAGCACGCGTCGTTGCACGTCGAGCACTTCCGACAGCTCCGCCTCGGCCTGGTCCGGCTGTCCCGGCAGCGCGGGCGCGCCGCGGACGACGGCGAGGTCCGTCCTGGTCGCGAGCGTGTCGGGGTGGTGCTCGCCCAAGGCCTGCCGCTGGCAGTCGAGGATCACCTGGAAGTCGACCGCGGCCCGGTCGAGATCGTAGACGTGCCGGCGGAAGAAGGCCGCCTCGCGACCGGCGGTGATCGCCTGTTCGACCAGGTCCGGCGGGACGTGGTCGAGGTGTGCCCGGCACAGCTCCAGCGCCGCCTCGGCGTGGGAGGCCAGCGCGTGCCGGCGGGACCACGCCTCCTGCGCGATGGGCGGTGTGCGAGTGGCCGCGTGCACCAGCTTGACGAGAGCGATGGCGTGCTGGTGGACGTCCGGCTCGGCGGCGGCGTGATGGCGGTTGGTGTCGCGGATGAGGCGGTGCAGCGTCACCGCTTGTCGGTCGGGGAGGTCGGCGCGGTCGACGAGGCCCAGGTCGAGCAGGACGCGCAGCAGCCGGGACACGGTCTCCGGGGTGGTGGCCGCCCACGTCGGCACGGTGGCCAGCAGGGTCGCGTCGAGCACGTCCACCGGGATGGGCGCCTGGCCGAAGAAGGACAGCAACCGCAGCAGCGGCCGGGCCCGGGGGTGACCGCGGCGGGCCAGCAGGTCGAGGGACAGCTCCCAGGTGCGGGAGATCAGCTCCCGTTCGTCGCGTTCCTCGTCGTGATCGGCCGGTGGGGCGTCCAGCACGTCCACGCGGGCGTCGAGCGCCGCCTGGTAGTCGACGAACGTCCGGGGGAGTTCGGCACCCGGGACGAGGAGCGCGTCGTCGGCGGCGGCGAGGTAGCTGCCGGCCAGCCGCAACGCCAACGGCAGGCCGCCGAGGCGGTCGCCGAGGCGCTGGGCCTCCGGGAGGCTGCCCGCCCGCGGTCCCGCCAGGTCCGTCAGCACGAGGCCGGCGTCCGCGGCGTCGATACCGGTCAGGAGGCGCTGATCCGTGTGCCGCGGCCAGCTCCGCGGGTTGCCCTGCCGGCTGGTGACGACCACCAGGCCGTGGCCCGGCTCGGGGGGACGCAGCCAACCCGTGCCCTCCGACAACCGACCTCCGCCCGACAACACGTCGGGGTCGTCGGCGTTGTCGACCACCAGCACCCACCGGCCGTCGACGGCGTCGAGGGTGCGCCACAACAGGTCGGGCGCACTGGCCCGGCCCGACCACGCCAGCTCCACCGAGACGGGATTCGCCCCGGCCTGGAGCGCCACCTCTCGAAGACCGCCGGCCAGCGCCTGCGCGTTGTCGGCCGACACCCACCACACCGGCACCTGTCGATCGGCGGCGTGCCGCGCCAACCACAGTGCGAGCGTGCTCTTCCCGTACCCGCCCGCGCCGTGCAGCACGACCAGTCGGCCAGGCGGATCGGCCACCAGACCCGCCAAGTCGGCCGAGATGTCGTCCCGGCCGCGCAGGCGCTCGGGCAGGCGTCCCCACGGAGCTTCCACCGACACCAGACCCGGCCCGTGCCCCGGCGACAGGCGCACGTCGTAGGTGTCGTTGCGGATGTCGCGTCCGGCCTGCTGAACGTTGCCCCCCGACTCCGCCCACGCCCACTGCGACGGCCGCCGAACGTCGTCCACGCACGCCACCCCCTCGGGATCGACATCCACATCCATCCAACCACCGCCATCCACGCGGCGGACGAGCCGCACGGGCCGGTACAGGTCCGACATCGATGACGTGCGCAGGGTTCACCGATCAGGAATCCTCCGCCACGTCGTCAGTTCTGGTGACCCGTCACACCGGTGGAAGGATTCACGGCCATGACCGACGAGAGCCTGCGGGGTGACGCCGCCACGGTCGTCGCGGCGGTCCGCTCGGGCGATACGGCCCGGTTCGCGCTGCTCACGGAGCGCTACCGGCGTGAGTTGCAGGTGCACTGCTACCGGATGCTCGCGAACTACGAGGACGCCCAGGACCTGACGCAGGAGACGTTCCTGCGGGCGTGGCACAAGCGGGAGTCGTTCAGGGGCCACGCCGCGCTGCGGACCTGGCTGTACCGGATCGCGACGAACGCCTGCCTGGACTTCCTGGAGAAGCGCGACGACCGCACGCCCGTGCCGTCCGAGCTGCCGGACTCCGAGGTGCCGCACCTGCAGCCCTACCCCGACCGGATGCTCCCCGAAGACCCGCAGGAGTCGGTGGTGGCGCGGGAGACGATCGAGCTGGCGTTCGTCGTCGCCGTCCAGCACCTGCCGCCGCGGCAGCGGGCGGTGTTCATCCTGCGCGACGTCCTGGGCTGGCCGGCGTCGAACGCCGCCGACGCCCTGGAGCTGACCGTCGCATCGGTGACCAGCGCACTGCAACGGGCGCGCGTGACGATGCGCGCGCAGCTGCCCGACCGCCGCCTCGACTGGCGCGGCACCGCCACCCGCGAGCTGTCGAGCGACGAGCGCGACGTGGTGAGGTCCTACATCGACGCCCACGAGCGCAACGACCTCGACGGGCTGATGGGACTGCTGCGCGACGACCTGCGCTTCGCGATGCTGCCCGATCCGGGCACCGTGACCAGGACGGCGAAGGACGCGGTGGACGGCTGGGTCTCCGGTGGGCTCTTCGGGCCTGGCCACGACGACTGGCGCGGTGTCGCCACGACGGTCAACCGCATGCCCGCCGCCGTGCTGTACCTCCGCACCCCCGACGACCCGCGGCACCGGCTGTTCGCCGTCGCGGTCCTGCACGTCGTGGACGGGAAGATCGCCCGGCTCACCGGGTTCGACGCCGCCGACAAGCCGTGGCTGGACCTGCCCCCGACGCTGTGATCGGACACATCACCACCGGGGACGAGTCCAGTGCCCCGGGCGCGGTCACCGAAGTCACCGCGTGACGCGAGCCCCGCTGCCCCGCCGGCACCGCCGGCGGGGCAGCCGTGCTCATCGCCTCGTCTCGTACCGGGTCAGCACCACACCGCCGGGGAAGGTCCGGGTCTGCACCAGGGTCAGGTTCACCCAGTTGTCCAGGGCCGTGAAGAACGGCGTGCCGCCGCCGACCAGGACCGGCGCGGTGACCAGGACGTACTCGTCGATCAGACCGGCCCGCATCGCCGCCGCGGCGAGCGTGGCGCCGCCGATGTCCATGGGGCCGCCGTCGTCGGCCTTGAGCCGGGTGATCTCGGCGACCGCGTCGCCGGTGACCAGGCGGGTGTTCCAGTCGACCGTGCTGATCGTGGAGGAGAACACCACCTTCGGCATGTCCCGCCAGCGGCCGGCGAACTCGATCTCCGCCGGTGTGGCCCCCGGCCGCTGGTCGGCGGTCGGCCAGTGGGGACTCATCGCCTCCCACAGCTTGCGCCCGTACAGCGCCAGGCCCGTCGCCCCGACCCGGTCGGACCACCACTGGAACAGCTCGTCGCTCGGCGACGAGTCCGGTCCGCCCCCGCCGCTCCAGCCGATGTCGTCGCCGGTCGCGGCGATGTAGCCGTCCAGGGTCACGTTCATGGCGAAGATCAGTTTCCGCATCGTGCCGGCCTCCCGTGAATCGATCTCACCCATACAGACGGGCGGGGCGCGGAAAGCTGATCGGTGCCCGATCCGCGTCCACGGGCAACCCTCGCGCACCCGACGCGGCACGCGTCGGAGCGGTGACGACGGGTGATGGAGGCCGTGTGGTGGTGCGACAGGGGATGTCGTCGGATTCGGGCCCCACCGGCGGGCGCGGTCGGGCACGATATGTCCCGGAGGTGGGGGATGTTCCGGGTTGTCACGGGGTCTGCGTGCGGGCTGGTCGTCGTCTTGGCCGTGGCGTGGAGCACGCTGGCGCAACCGACGTCGGTGGCCGGCCGGGCCCATCCGTGGTCGGGCAACACGTCGTCAGCCGACGCGGCGGCGGCGTTCGAGCGGTGCGTCGAGCACGCCGGCGACGGGACGTTCGTCATGGGGCCCGCTCACCTGCGCGATGACGGCCAGCTGGTGGTCGGGGCGATCTCGGGCGACACCATCATGAAGTGCGGCGTCGACGAGTTCGGCGTCAGGGTCAGCACCACGGATCCCGCCCGCTACCCGGTCCGCGAGAGGGGGTTCGGCCTTCCCCTGTCCACCGGTTACGACGACCGGCTCGGCGCGACCTTGGTCGGGTACGCGGGCGACGACGTGGTGGCGGTGAACTTCCGCACCCCGGACGGCCGGGTGATCCCCGCGCGGGTGCGGCAAGGCGTCTACCTCCTGGAACTGCCCGCCGAGGCGAACTACGACCACGGCGACCTCACCCACGAGGCCTTCGACGCGACCGGAGCGGTGATCCCCGGCCGTTGACGGTCAGGACTTCGTCGGCGGCCTGCCGTCCTCCGCATTCCCGGACAGTTCCGCCAAGAGCGCGCGTTTTCGGTCTGACCAAGAGCGCATTGCGCAAGTGGTGCGCGGTGTCGAATTGTCGAGTGATCGGCCGGCCGGTCGGGCGGCGACTTGCCGCCTGCGATGAGGAAGCGCTACCTGCGGCCCTGTCGTCGTCATCCGATCAGGGAATGGTCGACGCGCTCTCGGGGCGGCAGAATCGGCGCCTGCAAGGCGGTGGTGGGCGCGGCCGTTTTGCTTCGCCTTCGATCCGCCCGGAGGGCTGCAGGGTGATCCGTGCTCCTGGCACACGCGTCGACGCCGGGCATGGCGGCAGCGTTCGACGGCGTCGCCCGGGAGCCTGTCCGCGCGGCCTGCGTCTGCGCTGCGCCTGCGGCCGAGTTCTCCCTCGGAGATCCTGTGCGGGAGCGATATCCCGACGTCTCGAGGAATTCCGCCGGACGTGATTCGGCGCGGGTGCCCGTCGTGCGGATTCGACACCGCGGATTCCCCGTGCGAGGCACGTGACGGCGGCTACCGGGTGCGCTTGTCCTTCGTGTCGAGTCGCTGACGAGTCATACCCGTCCGAGTGGCTGCCGCCCCGCGACCGCGTCAGGTCGGTCCTGTCTTGAAAGCCACCGATGCATGGAGAACAGCGCATGAGTCCGAACTGTCCGACGGATGCCGTGGCGATCGTCGGCGCAGCGTGCCGGCTACCCGGCGGCATCGCCGACCTCGACCAGTTGTGGACCGCCCTGTCCGAGGGGCGTGACCTGATCGGGGAGGTTCCCGAGGGCAGGTTCGACCCCGACCGGTTCTTCGACCCGGACCCGCTGCGCCCGGGCAAGAGCTACTCCTTCGCCGGCGGCTTCCTGCCGGACGTCAAGGGGTTCGACGCCGACTACTTCGGCATCTCCCCGCGCGAGGCGGCGGCCATGGACCCGCAGCAGCGGATGCTGCTGGAGATGGGCACCGAGGCGCTGGACGACGCGGGCCTGGACCGGCGCGACCTGGCGGGGTCCGACACGGCCGTGTTCCTCGGTGTGTCGGGCACCGGCTACGGCCTGCTCCAGTTGAACGACCTCCGCAGCGTCGACGTGCACGCGATGATCGGCGGCACGGCCTCGATCATCGCCAACCGGCTCTCGCACGCCCTCGACCTGCGCGGCCCCAGCATGGTGGTCGACACCGCCTGCTCGTCGGCCATGGTCGCGCTGCACCAGGCGTGCGAGGCGGTGCGCGGCGGACGCAGCGCGCTCGCGCTCGCCGGCGGGGTCAACCTCCTGATCGACCCCATGACCTTCATCGGGTTCTCCAAGGCGATGATGCTCTCGCCGACCTTCCGCTGCCGCTCCTTCTCCGCCGACGCCGACGGGTACGTGCGGGCCGAGGGCGGCGGGCTCGTGGTGCTCAAGCGCCTGTCCGACGCCTTGGCCGACGGCGACCGGGTGCACGCCGTCCTGCTGGCCACCGGCACCAACACCGACGGGCGCACCAACGGCCTGGCCATGCCCAGCGCGCACGCCCAGGCCGACCTGCTGCGCGGGATCTACGGCGGGCTCGGGGTCGACGCGGACGACCTGGTGTACGTGGAGGCGCACGGCACCGGCACGCCCGTCGGCGACCCGGTCGAGTGCACCGCCCTCGGCGAGGCGCTGGGCCGCCGTCGCCAGGCGGGTCCGCTGCCGATCGGCTCCGTCAAGACCAACCTGGGGCACCTGGAGAGCGCGTCCGGGATGCCGGGCCTGTTCAAGGCGATGCTCGTGCTCCGCCACGGGGTGGTGCCGCCGTCGCTGCACGGCGAACGGCCCAACCCGGACATCGACTTCGCCGGGCTCGGACTGCACCCGGTGTCGCAGCCGCTGCCGGTCGGCCCAGGGGTCGTCGGCGTCAACAGCTTCGGGTTCGGCGGCACCAACGCGCACGCCGTCCTCGCGCCCGCGCCCGTGGCCGGCGACACGCCCCGGCCCCCGGGCGGCGCGCTGCCGGTGGTGGTCTCGGCCCGTTCCGGCGAGGCGCTGGTGGCGGCGGTGGGCCGGGTGCGGGACCGGTTCGCCGCGGCTTCGGCGGAGGAGTTCTACGACCTCGCCTACACGACCTGCCTGCGCCGCACCCCCGACGCCCACCGGGTCGTCGTGGTGGCCGCCGATCCGGCGGAGGCGGCCGACCGGCTCGACGCGGCGCTGCGCGGCGACCACGAGGTCGCCGCCGCGCTCGACGTGGCGACCACCCGCGACGGGGTGGCGTTCGCCTTCTCCGGCAACGGCTCGCAGTGGTTCGGCATGGGACGTGACCTGTCGGCCGCCGAACCGGCCTTCCGCACGGCGGTGGCGGAGGCGGACGCGGCCCTGGCGCCCCACCTGGGGTGGTCGGTGGTGGAGGAGCTGGCCGCGTCGGAGGACCGGCTGCACGACACCGCCTTCGCCCAACCGCTGTTGTTCGCCGTCCAATGGGGACTGGTGGCGCTGCTGCGCGAACGGGGGGTCGTGCCGTCCGCCGTGCTCGGGCACAGCGTCGGCGAGGTGGCCGCGGCCTGCGTGGCCGGCGCGCTGGACCTGGACACCGCCGCGCGGGTGGTGGCCGAACGCAGCCTCGCCCAGTCGCGGACCGCCGGCGCCGGTCGCATGGCGGCGGTCGGCCTGCCCCCCGAGCGGGCCGAGGAGGTGCTCGCCGAGTTCTCCGGCCAACTGGCGCTGGCGGCGGTCAACAGCGCCCAGGACGTCACGGTCGCCGGTGACGCGGGCGCGGTGACCCGGCTGGTGGAGAAGCTGATCGCGAACGACGTGTTCGCCCGCGAGCTGGACCTGGACTACCCGTTCCACAGCCCCGCGATGGACGCGATCGAGGACCGGGTGCGCACCGGCCTGGCCGACGTGCGCTCCGCCGAGCCCGGGATCCCGATGCTGTCCACCGTCACCGGGATGCCGGTGCGGGCCGGGGAGCTGGACGCCGACTACTGGTGGCGCAACGTCCGGCAGCCGGTCCTGTTCCACCAGGCCGCGTCGGCGCTCGCCGAGCGGGGCGTCGGCGTGGTGGTGGAGATCGGGCCGCACCCGGTGCTCACCGGCTACCTGCGCCGCACCGGCGGCGAACCGCTCAGGACGGTGGTCACCCTCAACCGCGGCGGCACCGGGCGGGCGTTGGCGGAGCGGGTGGTCGCCGGCGTGTCGGCCGCGGGCGGCGCCCTGCGGTGGAGCCGGTACTTCCCCGACCGCGGCCGGGTGCGCGACCTCCCCGCCTACCCGTGGCAGCGCGAGGAGCACTGGAAGGGCGCGCCCGAGACGTGGCTGCGCACCAGCGGCACCGGACGCCTCGACCACCCGCTGCTGGGGGAGCGGATGCCCGTGCTGGAGCCGACCTGGTTCGCCACCGTCGAGCCCGCCCGCACACCGTGGATGGCCGACCACCGCGTCGGCGGGTCGGTCGTGGTGCCCGCGACCGGGTACGTCGAGATGGCGCTGGCCGCCGGCCGCCACGTGCTGGGCGACGGGGTGGAGGTGACCGGCCTGGACATCACCCGCGCGATGGCGCTGTCCTGGCTGCCGACCATGGACGTCCGGACCCAGGTCTCGCTGTCCGACGAGGACGGCCTGTTCCGGGTGGCGTCCCGCCAGGGTGACGACGGCGACTGGACCCTGCACGCCCGGGGCCGCGTCCGCCGCCTGGTCGCCGACGCCCCCGTGGCGCCGCGGGAGCCCACCGAGCCCGCCGAGCACATCACCGCCGCCGGGCACTACGCCGCCTGCGACCGGGCCGGCATCACCTACGGCCCGGCGTTCCGGGGGCTGCGGGAGATCCGCGTCCGACACGACGAGGCGTGGGCGGACTACGAGTTCCCGCTCGCCGGCGACGACCACGAAGTCCACCCGGCGCTGCTCGACCTCGCGCTGCAGGCGGGCATCCCGCTGCTCCGGCTCGACGCGCCGGACAGCCGGGCGTACCTGCCGTCGTCGCTGGCACGCGTCCGACGGTGGCGTCGACCCACCGCGCGCGGACGCATCCACGTCCAGGTCCGCTCCCGCACCGCGCGCGAGGTGTGCTGGGACATCAGCGTGCTCGACGCCGAGGGCGAGGTCGCCGTCGAGCTGACCGGGTGTCGGCTCCAGTCGTTCGGCGCGGTGCTGCGACCGGGGGTCCAGCGACTGGAGACGGTGCTGCGCGCCGCCCCGCGCCCGGGCGAGGAGACCCGGCGGTGGCCGCTGCCGGCACTGCCCCCGGTCACCGTGACCCCGGCCCCCTGCCACGCCGCCGTGCGGAGCATGGCCACCGAGGCCGGGGCCCTGTCCATGGTGGCGGCCGTCGAGTCGCTGCTGCCCGGCCGGGTCGCTTTCACCACCGACGACCTGCTGGCCGCCGGCGTGCTGCCCGAGTACCGGCGGCTGGTCGACGTGCTGCTGCGCTCGGCCGCGGCGCACGACCTGGCCCGCGCCGACGGTCCGCTCTGGCACCTGACCGGTTCCCCCGACCCGGAGGGGTTCGCCCGCCGGCACGACCGGCTCCCCGAGGCCGCGGCGCTCCTGGCCCTGCACGTCGAGAGCGGCCTGAACCTCGTGGACGTCCTGTGCGGCCGGGTGGACCCCCAGGACCTCGTGCTCGGCGACACCGAGGTGACCTCCTACCTCCACGACCTCAACCCCGTCGCCGCGGGCTACAACGGGGCGGTCCGGGAGTCGGTGCGCGCCCTCGTCGACGGCTGGCCCGCGGACCGCCCGCTGCGCGTCCTGGAGGTCGGGGCGGGCACCGGCGGCACCACGGCGTTCGTGCTCCCGGTGCTGCCCGCCGACCGCACGCGGTACGTGTTCAGCGACGTGTCCGGCGGTTGCCTCACCGCGGCCCGCGCCAGGTTCGGCTCCTGGGACTTCGTGGACTACCGGACGTTCGACCTGGACACCGACCCCGACCAGCAGGAGTTCCCGGACGGCGGGTTCGACCTGGTGATCGCGGCCAACGCGCTGCACGCGGCCACCGACCTGCGCGCCGCCGTGAGCCGTGTCGCGCGGCTGCTGTGCCCCGGCGGGCGCCTGATCGCCGTGGAGTCGCACGACGTGGCGATGCTGGCGCTGACCGAGGGGCTCTCACGCGGCTTCTGGTCCTGCACCGACGTCTCGCTGCGGCCGGACTCGCCCTTCGTCCCCGCGGCCGCGTGGCCGGAGTTGCTGCGCACCGGCGGGTTCGACCGGGTCGACGTGGCCGAGGACGGCGGGTTCTCCGTCCTGACAGCCGCGGCCGGCGGCACCGCCACCGCCCCCACGGCGTCGACGACGACGGCGTCGTGGGTCGTCGTGGTCGAGGACCCGGAGGACCGGGAACGGGCGGACGCCGTCGCGGCGGCCCTGCGCGGGGCGGGAGCCGGCACCACGGCGGTGACCGCCCACACCCCCGACTGGGAGGCGGCCGCGGCCGGCGCCGACGGTGTCGCCGTCGTGCTCGGGGGCGCGGCGGGCGACGCCGCGGACCGCGCTGTGCGCGCGGCGGCCATCCTGCGGGGGATCGGCGCCGCGGCCACCCGGCGCGACGGCGCCGAGCCGCTGCCGCTGTGGGTCGTGGCACGGCCCTCGGGGGCCCTGCCCGCTCCCGAGTCGCCCGACGCCCCGGTGGATGCCGCCACCTGGGGCGCCTCCCGGACCCTGGCCAACGAGAACCGCGCCGTGACCGTTCGGCGGGTCTCCTGGGACCACGGCGACGATCCCGCCGCCTCCGCCGGGCGGCTCGTCGCCGAACTGCTCGACCCCTCCGACGAGGACGAGATCGTGCTCACCGCGTCCGGTCGCTTCGTCCCGAGGACGGTGCCCGCCCGCACCCCGACCCGCCTGGACGCGGCCTCCGCGCGCCTGGTCGTCCGCGAACCGAGCCTGTTCTACCGGCTGACGTGGGTCGAGCAGGAGGTCCCGGAACCCGGCGCCGGGCAGGTGGTGGTGCGGGTGGCGGCCGCGGCCCTGAACTACCGCGACGTCATGGTGGCCACGGGCCTGCTGCCCCCGGCCGCGGAGGCGGGTGCGGGCATCGACTCGGCGTCGACGCTCGGGTTGGAGTTCGCGGGCGTGGTCACCGCCGTGGGGCCGGACGTGCCCGGCGTGCGGCCAGGCGACCGGGTCTTCGGCATGGCGCCCGGCTCGTTCGCCTCGCACGTGCTCACGCGGGTGGAGCAGATCGCCCCGGTGCCCGACGGCATGTCCTTCACCGAGGCCGCCACGGCGCCGGTCGCCTGGATCACCGTGCACCAGGGCCTGCGCCGGCTGGCCCGACTGCGAGCGGGGGAGACGCTGCTGGTGCACGGCGCGGCGGGCGGCGTCGGGATCGCCGCGATCCGGCTGGCCCGCCGGACCGGGGCCGCGGTGATCGCCACCGCCGGCTCGGAGCTCAAGCGGGACTACCTGCGCGCGATCGGGGTCGACCACGTCGTGGACTCCCGCAGCGTGAAGTTCGCCGACGACGTCCTGCGGATCACCGACGGGCGCGGCGTGGACGTCGTGCTCAACTCCCTCAGCGGCGAGGCACTGGTCCGCGGCCTGGAGGTGCTGGCGCCCTGCGGCAGGTTCGTCGAGATCGGCAAGCGGGACATCTACCAGGACTCCCGGCTGGCCATGCGACCGCTGAGCGACAACATCAGCCTGTTCACCGTCGACATCGCCAACCTGGCGTCCCACGACCGCGGCTCGGCCGTGCGGTGCGCCGAGGAGGTGTTCGCCGCCGTCGCCACCGGGGAGTACGTGCCCCTGCCGCACCGGGTCTACCCGGTGACGCGCATCGACGAAGCCTTCAAGCTGATGCAGCACTCCCGCCACATCGGCAAGGTCGTGGTGTCGTTCGAGGAGGCCGTGCCCGTCGAGCGGGCGCGTGGCCGGCTCGCGCTCGACCCCCGGGCGACCTACCTGGTCGTCGGGGGGTTGAGCGGGTTCGGCGCGGCGACCGCGCGCCGGCTGGTCGACCGCGGCGCCCGGCGGCTGGCGCTGGTCGGCAGGCGCGGCCCGGTGCCGGCCGAAGCCCGGGACCTGGTCGAGGAGCTCATCGCCCGGGGCGTCCGGGTGGACGTCCACGCGGCCGACGTGACCGACCGGCCGGCCATGGCGGCGGTGCTCGCCTCGATCTCCTCGGACCACCCGTTGCGCGGTGTCGTGCACGCCGCGATGGCGCTGGACGACCGGCCGCTGGAGGACTTGGACGACAGCGCGTTCCACACCGCGTTGGACCCCAAGCTGCGCGGCGCGCTCGTCCTCGACGACCTGACCGACGGGCTGGAGCTGGACTTCTTCGTCCTGTACTCCTCCGCCGCCGCGCTGGTCGGCAACTTCAAGCAGGCCAACTACGTTGCCGGCAACCTGTTCCTGGAGGCGCTGACCAGGGCGCGCAGGCGGCGCGGACGGCCCGCGCTGGCCGTGCAGTGGGGCGCGATCGCCGACACCGGGTACGTGGCGCGCGAGGCGATGGGCGAGCAGTTGACGAAGCTCGGCCTCGCGCCGTGCCACTCCGACCAGGCGTTGGACGCACTGGAAGACCTGGTGTGCGTGCCGGAAGGCGACGTCGTCGCCGTGGGCGACTTCCGGTTCGAGCAGGCGGCCACGGCGTTGTCGGCGTCCGCCTCGCCCCGGCTGGCCGGGCTGCTGCCCGAGGACACCGGTGAAGCGGGGCAGGAGCTGCGCGACCTCCTGCGCCGCATCGACGACTTCCCCCGCGCCGAGGCGTTGCAGCTCATCGAGGACGTGCTCGTCACCGAGCTGGCCGCCATCATGCAGACCACGCCCGACCGCGTCGACCGCACCAAGACGCTCAGCGAACTCGGCGTGGACTCGTTGATGGGCATGGAACTGCTGGTGGTGCTGCGCCACAGGTTCCAGTACCAGGTGTCACCCATGGAACTGATGCAGACCGGCGGCCGGATCTCGGCGATGGCCGAACCGGCCCTCGACCACCTGATCCGGATGGCCGCCGCGGAGCGCGCGCTCTGACCGTGACGCGGAAGCGCCCGGCGGTGAACGCCGGGCGCTTCCGGTCCTCGACGAGCACCGAGGGGGACCAGCTCCTCAGTCGAGGGCGTCCTCCGGTTCCCGGCTGGTCTCGACGACCTCCAGCCGGTCCAGCTCGTCCACGGCCTGCTCCCACAACCGGCACAACGCGTCGCCGCCGGGCAGCGCCGGGTCGACGGCGAACCCGACGCAGGTCTGGTCGGCGTACGACACCAGGAACGCACCGAGGGGATGCCCGCGCGGGATGAAACCGAGCGGCACCATGCCCGTCATGGGCGTGCCTTCGTAGGCCAACGCCCGCCGCGATCCGCGCACGTTGCTGGCGAGCAGGTCGATGTGCCACCGCGAGAACGTGAGCCGCAGGAGGGCGCTGACCAACCAGACCGGCAGCGCCCGGGACCCGGCGGCCCCCGTGGCGACGTGGCCGCTGCGCTTGCTGATCGCCGTCGCACGGGCCAGCGCCCGCAACCGGCGGCGGGGATCGGGTTCGTCGCACGGCAGCGCCACCCTGAGGTTGACCACCTTGGCCGACGGCTCGTCGTCACCGTCCCGCTCGTGCAGGTCGGCGGGGACCAGCGTCCAGACCGGTCGCGGACCACGGCGCCACGGCGTGTGCGGCCACTCGCGCAGGACGGTGGTCAGCGCGGCCAGGAACACGTCGTTCACCGTGCACCCGTGGCGGTCGGCGACCCCGCGCAACGTCGCCAGGGGAACCGCGGTCCACTCGAAACGCCGCGCGCCGCTGCCCTCGAAGGCGAACGCACCGGTCGCGACCGGCAGGAACCGCAGCGCGTAGCGCAGCAGACCGCGAGCGACGCGGACGAGGTCGGTTCCCCGCCCGCGCCGCCGAGGCCGCCGCCGGGGCTCCTCCGCCGACGCGCGCCCCAGCACGCGACAGGCCACCTGGATCAGCGAGGCGCCGTCGAGCAGGGCGTGGTGGGCCTTCACCAGCACGGCCCACTCGCCCTCGGCGTACCCCTGGATGAGCCAGCACTGCCACGGCGGGGCGCCCGGCGGCAGCTCCTGCGCCATGACGGCGTCCACCGCGGCCCGCAACCCGCCCGGCTCGGCCTCCCACACCCGGCCGTGCAGGTCGGGGTCGAGCGCCGGGTGGACCACCCACCGCGACCGCCGTCCCCCGCCGTGCGGCACCAGCGCCAACGCGGGCACGGCGTCGGTCCAGGACGTCACGAAGCGCCGGCCCTCGTCGAGCGGGGGCGGCGTTCCAGTGAACAGGGTCAGCCCCCCGATCTGCAGGTTCACCGGCGTCGGGCGCGACCCGTAGGCGAAGAAACCGGCCTCCAGGCCGGTGAGCGGCCTGGCCTGGGGCGTCATCGGGTGATCTCGGCCAGCCGGGAGCTGTCGCGCAGACCGGACAACAGGTAGCCGGCGCCGATCGGCGTGGTGCCGGCGGACGTGCCGAGCACCCTGCGCACGTGGGTGTCGTCGTAGCGGCGCCGGTGCGCCAGGTAGGGCAGGAACCCCGACGTCAGGGACGGCATGTGCTCGTGCAACTTGGCCTCCAGCACGGTCATGCGGACGGGCACCTCCTGGACGAGGGTGAAGCGGGTGCGGGAGAGGTCGCGCAGCGCGTGCTGGACGTCGGCCACCGTGACGTCGCGGTGGTGGACCACGTGGTAGGTGTCCACACCGCGGTCACGTCGGGCCTGGGCCAGCTCGACCATGGCCGCCGCCGCGTCGTCGACCGGGATGAGGTTCAGGTGGGCGGAGGGCGCGCCGGGCAGGCGGATCGGACCCTTGGTCGAGGCCAGGAGCACCTTGTCGAGCGGGGTGGCCTGCTTCAGGATCGCCTCGATGGCGCGGGTGACCGCCTGGAGCGGGTGGGCGGGCAGCTCCGGTCGGGGCGCCCGGTCGTCGACCAGGATGCTGGGCCGCAGCACGACGGCGGGGCGGCGGTGGGCGGTGGCCCAGGAGTGCACGAGCAGTTCGGCTTCGTACTTGGACTGCTCGTAGGCGTTCTCGAAGCCCCAGGAGCCGTCGAGGTCGTCCTCGTACACCACCCCCGTGCGGCGGCCACCGGCCACGAAGGCGGTGCTGATGTGGCAGAACAGGGGGTCGCGGCGGCCGGCGGCGGCCAAGGCCAGCACGTTCCGGGTGCCTTCGACGTTGACCGCGCGAACCCGGGAGAGGCTCGCTTCCAGGTCGATGTCGCCCGCGCAGTGCCACACGGCGTCGAGGCCGTCGGCCAGCTCCCGGAAGGCGGCGGCGGACAGCCCCAGGTCGGCCCGGGAAAGCTCGATCTCGACGACCCGCAGGCGCTCCGCGAGGCGCGGTTCGGGTGTGCCGACGGCGTGCAGCGCACGCGCTATCCGGTCGACCGGGTCGGCGCCCCCCGCGCGGGTGAGGACCGTGATCGCCCCGTGCCGGGACAGCAGTTCGCGCACGAGCCGGGTACCGAGGAAACCCGTGGCACCGGTTAGCGCAACGCGCATGGGACACCCTCTCGTGACCTTCGGTTGACCGACTGCGGACTTAATCAGGACGATCAAGCACCGGCAAGCTGCGCGCCACCTTCGAGTGGCACACCAAAGGGTTACGGTGCAGTCCTCCTCGGGCTCCACGCCCAGTTCCAGCGTGATCGCCGAGCCCGACAGTGGACGCGGATGCCTGTGAGGCAGAGATGTCACGTCACCCCGTGTGTGCACAGTGGACAGCTGCACGATGGGATGCCCCGCCGACTCGTGCCTGCGTACCGCGGTCACCGCAAGTGGTTGCCCTTCATGCCAACGGGGAATGGCCCGTCATCCTCCCCGCCCGTTAGGTTCGGTGCCGGCCCGCGGCACTCGGGGCCGTTGTCCCGTGCTCGAGTACCTGAGGAGTCTGATCCGGTGGATCGCGGTCGTAGCCGAGGGCGCACGAGCTGGAAGCGTTTCGTGGCGGTGCTGGTGCCGGCCGGGTTGGTGTCGGGGGCGGTGTTGACCGGTGTCGCCCAGGGAGCGATCGGGGTGTCGCTGGCCACCGCCGGCCAGATCACCCTGACGGTCGACCGGGTCGAGTCGGAAGGCTTCGAGATCATGCCCTCGGTGTCCACCTCCGGGACGGCGGCGTTGGTGGTGCGCCTGCCCTCGGCGGAGGTGTCGGGGTTGTGCCAGACCTCGACGGTCGACCTGCCGGTGATCGGCGCGATGACCACGGAGCTGCGGGCGCGCCAGGTGCACGTGACCGACCTGGTGCTGGAGGTGCACGACCTCGGCGGCGCGCTCAGCCTCGACGAGTTGCTGGTCGGGCGGGGCGCGGATCCCGACGGCGGCCGGGTCGGCCATCGCGCGGGGAAGGCGGTCCTGGGCCGCATGACCATCAAAGCCGAGTCGGTGACGGCACGCTCGTTCGCCGCCGAAGGGTTGCAGCTGGGCCACCGCGACGGAACGCAGGGGTGCTCGGGCTCACCGAGCGGCGACGGGCGGTGAGCCGCTTCGGCCACTGGCGGCGCTCCTGCCCCTTCACCGCCGGGGTGCTCGCCGTCGTGGCGGCGGTGGAACTGGTCGCCGCGGTGGGCCTCTCCGCCGGCGTGGTGGTGCTCTCCGGTTCGGGCGCGGCGATGGCCTGGCTGTTCGCGGCCCTGCTGCTGGTCGCGGGGGTCACGCTGCTGGTCAACCCGGCCCTGCGCCACTTCGCGGGCGTCGTGGCCCTCGTGGTCGGCGTGGCGAGCCTGGTGCACGCCAACCTGGGCGGCTTCCTCCTGGGCTTCGCCGCAGCCGTGGTGAGCGGAGCGCTGGCACTGTCGTGGGTTCCGGTCGACGACCCGACCTCCGAGCCGGAGCAGCCGAGCTCCGCCGTACTTCCGGTCGAGCACTGACCCGCCGAACCCTTGGCTCTGGCGCATTTCGGTGGTGGTGTCACCCGAGGAGGATGCGGTGCTGGCTCGTCCGTTGTGGTGATCGCGGCGGTGACGGCGTCGATGTCCTGGTCGATGCCCCCCGCGCGAAGGAGCGCACGTGGGTGGATCCGCCAACGATCACGGCAACCCCGCTCCCGTCACGGCCTGGGGCCCACCGCGTCACCACCGGCAGTGCGCCAGAGCCGATCTTGAAACAGGTCCCCTCCACCCGGTGGTGAACGGTTCGAGCGCGCTCACGACGCCTCGGAGGTGGGGTGCTCGCCGGCAGCGGCGGTTCGCGTCACGCCGGTCGGGGTTTCCGCAGAATCGCGGGAACCGGATGGCGTTCGCGTACGACTAGTGGGCAGGTGTTCCCTTCGTCCCCACCAGAGGTGCTCCGTGTCCGCTCCCCCTGTCGTCGACGTGCGCAGTGACGAGGCACCCGCCCCGGTCCGGGTGTCGGTGGTGCCCCTGTTGCGTCGGCTGCACTTCTACGCCGGTGTGCTGGTGGCGCCGTTCCTGCTGGTGGCGGCGATCTCGGGGATGCTCTACGCGTTCGCGCCGCAGTTCGACCGCGTCTTCTACGGCGACCTGCTGGAGGTGTCGTCGGCCGCCGGCGCGCCGCGTCCGCTGGCCGAGCAGGTCGCGGCGGCGCAGGCGGTGCTGCCGGACGGCGCGGTGACCGGCGTGCAGCTCCCGGACGACCCGACGGCCACGACCAGGGTCGTGTTCTCGTTGCCGGGCTTGCCGGAGGAGCGCAGCCAGACGGTGTACGTCGACCCGTACACCGCGCAGGTCGTCGGGCAGTTGACCACCTGGTTCGGGGCCACGCCGGTCACGGCGTGGTTGGACAACCTGCACGCGAACCTGCACCTCGGTGAGACGGGCGCGCTGTACTCGGAGCTGGCGGCCAGTTGGCTGTGGGTGGTCGCGCTCGGCGGCCTGGTGCTGTGGCTCGCCAGGCGGCGCACGGCGCGCCGTCGCGTGCGGGCGCTGGTCGTGCCGGAGAAGGGCGCGAAGGGCGTGCGGAAGACCCGGTCGTGGCACGCGAGCGTAGGGGTGTGGGTCCTGCTCGGCGCGCTGTTCCTGTCCGCCACCGGTCTGACCTGGTCGAACAACGCCGGCGCGAACTTCGACGCGGCCCTGACGGCGTTGAACGCGAAGACGCCGGCCCTCGACACCGGCTTGCGCGGCGCCAAGGGGGCGACGAGCGGCGACGGGCACGGCGAGCACGGCGACGGGTCGTCGGCGGTCGAGGTGGACCCGGTGACGTTCGACCGGGTGCTCGTGGCCGCCCGCGGCGCGGGCCTGGACGGGCCGTTGGAGCTGGGCGTGGCCGCCGCGCCCGGCACCGCGTGGACGGCCGCGCAGACCGACAACACCTGGCCGGTCCGACTGGACAAGGTCGCGGTCGACCCGGCGACCGCGACGGTGACCGCCCGCGCGGACTTCGCCGACCGGCCGGTGCCGGCGAAGCTGTCGTCGCTGGGCATCCAGGCGCACATGGGCGTGCTGTTCGGCGTGGCCAACCAGCTCGCGTTGTTCCTGCTCGCCGCAGGCATCCTGACGTTGATCGTGCTCGGCTACCGCATGTGGTGGCAGCGCCGCCCCACCCGTGCCGACCGCCGTGCCGCGTTGGGCGCCCCGCCCAGGCGCGGCGCGTGGCAGCAGCTCCCGCTGTGGGTCGTGATCCCGGCCCCGCTCGTGCTGATCGCCCTCGGCTGGGCGATTCCGCTGCTGGGCCTGAGCCTGCTCGCGTTCCTCCTGCTCGACGGGCTCGTCGGTGCGGCACGCCGCCGTGCCCGCGACAAGACCGGGACCGCGGCCGGATCGGCGGGGTGACCCCGAGCAGGTCGCACCTTGATACGCAGCCGCAGCCGCAGCCGCTCGGCGCGGGTGACCACGCCGAGCGGTCACCCGCCGCGCCCGGCGCCGCCGTCGTGACCGATGTCCGGGGCCGGTGGCGCGGGCCGAGCACCGCCGGGCGGTCGGGACCTGGCGGTGGTCTCGGCCCGCACCGCTCACGTGCCGCTGGTGCCCGACCAGCCTTCGTCACCGCCCAGGCCACGAGGTGGCGGGTTGTGTCGACTGGCCATCGGTCCGTGGTCTGGATGGGAGATCGGTTTTGCGATGAGTGTTGTCCGGGCCCGGACCGGGTGGGTCGTCGACCCCGGCGGCTGCTCGCCCGCGTCGCCGCGCGCTGGTGACCACCGTCATGCCGGGAGCACGCGCAACCGCAGGTGGCGCGGAGCGTGCAGGGCGTCGAAGGTCGGTGCGGGGTCGCGGTGGGGAGTCAGGCGGTGGTTCTTCAGGACGGCCGCGAGGATGACGGTCAGCTGCGTGAGCGCCAGTTGTGAGGCGGGGCAGGTGCGGGGGCCGAGTGCGAAGGGCAGGTAGGCGCCCGGTGCCGGGTGGAAGCCGGGGCCCCAGCGCTGCGGGCGGAATCCTGAGGGCTCCGGGTAGCTGTTCGGGTCGCGGTGGTTGAGGTACGGGCTGAACAGCAGGGTCGTTCCCGTCGGAAGTCCGCGGGTGGGCGCGGTGAGCTGCCGCCGCAGTTGCCACACCGGTGGGTGCAGGCGCAGGGTTTCGCGGATCACCGCCCGGCACAGCGGCAGGTCCGCCGTCGGTTCCGGGTGCGCGGTGGCTTCGGCCCGGGCCGACTCCTGGACGTCGGGGTGGGTGGACAGTTCGTGCAAGGCCCAGGCCAGCGCGGTGGCGGGGACGTGGTGGCTGGACAACAGCATGGTGCGCAGCGCCAGCGTCACGGTGTGCTCGCCGAACCCGTGGTCGGTCAGGACGGCCTGGAGGCCCGTGGGTGACGGGCGGGAGCGGATGTGCTGCCGGATGGCGCTGTAGGTGGCGCGCTGGGCGTGCCGCAGACGACGGCTTGCGAGCGGGAACGGCCGCCGGGCCCGCCCCGCCAGGACCAGTTCGCGTTCGACCAGGGCGGACAACGCCTCGGACGGTTCGCCCAGCAGGTGTCGGACGTTGACGGCCGAGATCAGGCTGACGGTTTCGTCCCGTACGTCGACGACGCCGGGTGACGGCCAGCCGGAGACCGCGCGCTCGGCCTGTTCCGCGATCACGGGGATCGCCGAGGTGAGCCGCGAAGCGGTCAGGAAGGGGTGCGCGGCGCGGCGCACCGCCATCCAGGTGTCCAAGCCGTTCGGTCCCCACGAGGTGAAGCCGGTGCGGCGCGCGGACCTGACCGTCGACGTGCCCTTGCTCGCCAGCAGGCGTTCGGTCTCGGTGGGATCGGTCACCAGCCACAGGCCGCGCTCGAGCTCGGTGACGCCTCTGCCGGACCTCGCTGCCGTGATCAGGGCGTCGAGTGGTTCGGTCATCGCGCCTCGCCTGCGCGTGGACGACGGCATCGCCCGGACCACCGGTGACGGGCGGTCCGGGCGGAGCGGGTCACACCGGCGGGTAGGAGTAGTAGCCGATGTCGGGGAAACGCCGACGACGCACGATCATTCTCAGGAATTTCATCGCATCCGTCCTTGCGTGGAAGGAATTCAGTATTCCCAGGGGTTTCCGCGGGGGTCAAGGAGGAGAGCGCCGGGTTCACCCCGATGCGGCGACATCGGCAGGTGCGCGGGCGCGCCCTGGAACAACCTGTCGACCACGGTGCCGGTCAGGCTCAGGACGGTGGTGCCGCCGGGCTTGAGGTTGATCTCGAAGCCGCCTTGGACGGTGCTGCTGTGCCCGGTGTTCCAGTGTTGGGTCGAGGTGTGACGTCCACCGCGGACGTCGAGGCGGAGGCGGAGGGAGCGAGCAGTCCGCCGGCGAAGAGCACGCCGGTTGCCAGAGCCATGATCGCTGAACGCAGACGCATCAGGTGGTTTCCGTTTCCGGACCACCTCCGCGCAGCGCACCTGGGCCGCCACCGCCACCGATGCCCGGGTGCCGGTGGTACCCGCGGGCGCTCAGCACCCGGCGGACGGTCGATGCGGCGGTCCCAGCACGATCGACCCACTCGAACCGCGGACGAGAGCCGCCCGGCACAGCGGCCCTCGTGCCGCAGCACGGAAACTCCCATGCGGGGTCGACCCGGTCCCCTGTCAGGGCCGGGTCGTCGTCCGCCGTGGTCGGCGTGCTCATCCGGGCGGAGCGGGGCCGCTACGACTCGCAGCTGTTGCGCAGGTCCGGCGGCACTCCGACGGGGCCGCAGTTGTCGGTGTTGCCGCCGCCGTTGAGGGTGTCCTGGGCGAGATCGGCGCCGGGACCCCTGAGCGTGTCGTTGCCCGCGGAACCGTTGATCGTGTCGGTGCCGAGGTCACCGTTGAGGAAGTCGTCGCCCACCAGGCCGGTGATGGTGTCGTCGCCGGTGCCGCCGTTGATCGTGTCGATGTAGGCGGTGCCGGTGACGGTGTCGTTGCCGCCGTTGCCGTAGATCGTCTTGCCGGGGTTGGCGCTGGTGCAGTCGATCGTGTCGTTCCCGCCGGAACCGGTCACCGTGGTGCCGGTCTGCGTCACGCCGGGGCCGACGACACACGGGACCGCCGCCGAGGCGGCACCGGCACCCAGGAAACCGCCCACGACCAAGGCGCCTGCGGCCAGGATCGGGTAGAGCTGTCGGGTTCGCATCTCGTCCTCCGTGTGGTCTCCGGTATTCGGATGACCACAGCGTGTTCCGTCAGGCGTTACTGCCGCGTGACGCCCCGCGGACGATGGCGGCAGGACCGCGCTCCGGCGTTGGTCGATCACCGGGGTTCGTGCGGACCGAACGGTGTCGGTCCCGGATCGTACCGGCCCCTGCGTGCACTTCCCGTCACCAGTTGGAATCGGCACGGCCCCGCCGGACGACGTCCGGCGGGGGCGTGCCGGTCAATCACACTTTCCCGACGGTGTGACACCGGTCCTGCGCGTTCTGACCGGTCGCCGAGATCAACGGCAGGTCGTTTTCTGCGCACTCCACACCACACCGCTGGGGTCGGACACCGGTCGGGAAGGCTCAGATCGGGTAGCTGGAGATGTCACCGCAGGTGAAAGGACCCGGCTCGGGGATGGGGGTGATGGGGGCGTGGCACACCTGGACGGTGACGCGGTCGATGGGCACCGGCGTCGGCGTCGGGACGAGCGGCACGGTGAGCACGAACTCGAACTTGGTCGCGCCGGTGGTGCTCCGGCGTTCGGTGTCGACGACGGTGCGGCCGCTGTAGGCGGTGAACACCGCCACCGCGACGGCGCCGTCGGGCGGGGCGCACGGGGTGGTGTTGCGCAGGGCCACTTCGCCGGTGACCTTGACCGTGGTCACGGGCTCGGGTGGCGGGACCGGCAACGTGTTGCGCCAGGCCAGCTGGCCTGCGGTGTAGCTGCTGATGCAGCGGTCGGTGTGCTCGGCCTTGAACGCCACCGACGCCGCGGCGGGATCGGCGCTCGCGCCGCCGGTCAGGGTGAAGGTGGTCGCGGCAGCTGCGACCACCACAGCGGCCACGCGGCCGAACCTGGATAACAGGGGTGAGGTCATCGAGCGGACTCCTTTGTCTTCGCTTCGAACCTTCGGGTGAGCACTCCCGCCGATCCCTTGCGTCCGGCATCGAGACCAACCGGTCACCATCCGAGCGGAAGGTTCACGTGGCCTCCATGTCGACTTCCGACCCGCAGAAGGCGAAGCACCGCCCACCGCTGCGATGCGTGCGCGGGCGGGTACGGCGACTGCGGTGAGCGACACGGTGCCGAGCAGTAGCAGGACGGCGCGATGCATCTCCGCCGCACACGTGGAACACACTGGGCGCACCAACAGTTACTGCCAGTGTCCGGGCAACCGGGCAGCGGTGCGTGACTGCGGAATCGCACACGGCGAGGTTCGGCGGCCTGCGGGGGTGCCCGGACTCCGCGCCGAACCGTCGAACCGCGGTGGCGGTGCGCCCTGCCCGAACGGGCATGACCGTGACGCCTGCGCGCGACCGGCGTCCGGCTCGTCGGCTGGATGGCTCCGCTCGGGCGGGCGTCGGGGCCGACGACATCGAACCGCCGGTGCCGCGTCGAAGCACTCCACGGCCCGCGGTCGGGCCGGGCCGCTGGAGCCGGTCGTGGCCAACGGCTCGGAGGACGGGAACCGCGACACCGGGGCGCCAGGGTCAGCCCACCGGCTCGGCCCCGGTTGCACGGCCGACCAGCTCGGCCCACACGGTCTTGCCCGTCGGGTGGACATCGACACCCCATCGGTGCGCCAAGCCCTCGACGAGGGCCAGGCCGAAGCCGCGCGTCCCGCCCCAGCGGGACGCTCCTGGGTCGGGCGCCTCGCGGCCCGCGTCCTCGACCTCGATCCGCACCGCCGACGAGGCCGTCGACCTCCAGACCCTGACCACGGCCGGGGACCGCCCGTGGCCGTGTGCGTTGGCCGTCAGCTCCGCGAGGACCAACCAGGCCTTCTCCGCGCAGTCCTCGTCCTCCCGGTACAACGCCGCCCGCACCCACCGCCGCAGCTCTCGTGACGGCGTCCGCGAGACCGGCAGGTCCATGCTCAACACCAGCCGACCCCGCTCGCCCCCGTGTCCGTCACCCTGCGCCTTGGGACCAATCTGCCCGATCGCACTCATTGCCTCGACCTACCCCGGCGACCCGACCTCCACACCGACCCCGGCGGCTCGTGTCGTCGCCGTGACGACCGGTCCGTCGGAGCGGGTATAGGGTGTCGTATCTGTGCCTTGTCAGGCCACAGGCATCGAGGGCGTGCAGTGAACACTGTCGATCTTCTCCGGAAGAGCGTCGATCTCGACCTGCCCGACAGTCGCCCATCCACACCAGCCCTGATGGGATTGGTCGCCGGCCTGGTGGGCGGGGTCGGTGACGATCGGCTCGTGGACGTCCAGGTCGTCGCCGCGCAGCTGGTCGGCAACGCCTACCGGCATGCCCGAGCACCGCGGCGGTTGCGGATGTACCGGTTGTCCGACCGTGATCTGGTGCGGATCGAGGTGGGCGACGGCAGCTCGAGCCTGCTGCCGGTTCTGGGCCGGCTGGACGCACCCGAGCACGGCCGCGGCCTGCTCATGGTCAACCGGCTGTCGGTCGACTGGGGACATCGGCGTGACGGCGACCGGAAAACGGTCTGGGCCGAGGTCAGCTTGGCCTGAGCCGTCCGGCCGCCTGTCCTCAGGCCCGAGCGCGGTCCGTCGTCGTGGAACGAGGTCGTGGCGGCGTGTGCTTGACGACGTCGACCACCGGTGTCCACGTCGACGGGCATGGGGTGGAGCCGCTGGACGGGTGGGGAGTCAGGCGAGTTCCACAGGCCGGCTCGCCCGCGCACGGCCGCGATGTGGCCGCCGCTCGCCGGGCGATGCGCACCACGACCGTCGCGGACTTCGCCGGCTCGGGGCCGAGCCGCCGGTCAAGGCGTTGACCAGGTGCTCGCCGAGGTGCCGGAGATGCCCAGGCAGCACGGGCGCTGTGTGCTCAACGTCTCCGTGCTGCCTGGGCCCGGACCACTGGAAGCGGCCCTACCGCCGTGCGATCGCTCGTTGCGGCACTACGCCAGTTACCCGGCTTGCGCGGACGTACACCGCAGGTGTGGGGGTTTGTCCGGTGATCACGGCGACCGCCCCGCGTCGGTCACCGGTCCGTGTGGTCGCCGATTCGGTGGTGATGAGTTGAGGTCTGCCGTCCGCTCGGTGCCCGGCGGCGATCGCCTCGCCCCGGGTCGGCGACGAGCCGACGGGCCGCGCGGAGGTCAGCGGTGGTGTCCGGCGGTCAGCGGTGGAAGTAGCAGCATCGGTCACGCGTGCTGGAGGCGATCAGTGGCAGGGGTTCCAGCGTGGTGGCCACCGGCGGTTGGTGAGGCGGGCCGGAATGTCGAACGAGCGCCTCTTCGCGCGCGGAGGTGCGATGACCCCGGACACGGCCGAGCCGCAGTCGGCGACCGACGAGTTCGACGACGACCCCTACCCCGCCTGCACCATGGGCGGGGCTGCGGAGATGCCGGGCGCATCGCCGCCCGTGTCCGGGAACTCGTCGGCCAGGGCACCGGACCGGATGCCGCGTGCCGCACCGTCACCCCGGAGGACAGCTCCGGGAAGCACGCGAACTCAACGACAAGGTCTCGCCACCACTCGGACGGCACTACCCGCCGGCTCGGTGGGTCCGCAGCGGCAGCAGCACCGAGCGGTGATGTGCGACGACCGCGAGGGCCGTGCCCGCGGGCTCCGCGGCGGACCGGTGAGGATGCGCCGGTGCGGACAGCACGTGCCCACACCGGCCGGCACGATCGATCGCCAGCCACCTGTGCCGATCCGGTCACATCGGGACGCCGTCAGGTCCGGGGATGCGGTGGCGGGCCAGCACCTCGTCGAAATCGCCGCACTCGTGGGCGGTCACGAGGTCGTGGGCGATGTCGCGCAGCTTGCGGTTGGTGTGCTGGGAAGCCCTCCGCAGCAGCGTGAAGCTCTGCTCGGTGTCGTGGGCGAAGTGCCGCATCAGCAGACCTTGCGCCAAGCCGATGGTGTGGCGGGTGTCGAGCGCCGTGGTCAGGTGCCGCACCATCTGCTTGCTGTGGTGCAGCACCTCGACGTTGTCCAAGGCGACGCCGGCGTGCAGGGCGATCAGCAGGATGATGTCGTAGGAGTGGTCGTTGAACCGGTGGGGTTCGCGCGACATCAGCACCGCGGCGGCGGTGGGGGAGTGCAGGGTCGGCAGGGGCAGCACCAGGCAGCTCCGGTGGCCGTGCACGGCCAGACGTGCGGCGAACAACGGCCAGCGGTGGTCCTGCGTGGTGTCGCCCAGCCGGCGCGGTTCGCGGTAGCGCAGTGCCTCGCGAACCGGGTCACCCTGGTCCGCGGCGAGGTCGAGCGGCGGGTGACCGGTGGTCGCGGCCACGTCGACCTCGCCCCCGCGGTCGACCGCGAGGAGCGCCAGATCACAGCCCGGGACGGCGTGGACCAGGTGTTCGGCGAAGCGGCGTGCGACCTCCTCGTGCTCCTCGTCCTCCACCAACCTGCCCATCCGGGCCAGCTCGGAAGCCAATGTGCGGACGGAGACGTCCTGGTCACGTGTCATCGGTGCACCCCTCGACAGGCCGCGCTCCGCGCGACGGCCGCGAGACCGGGCGGAGCTGGTAACCGGGATGCTGCACTGCTGAACACCCTCCAGGCGGTCAAGATAACGCAATGCCCTGGCTACACGTTCCCCCGACCTGCCGCGGCGGACGGGCAGGGAACGCGCGGACCGGAGGGCGGACGCCGTGCCACCTCGTGTCGTTCTCGTAGCCGTACGTGCGCGGCGTGAATCGCGGATGGTCTCGTCGTGTTCGGGCGTGTGGGCGGTGTGGTTGGGTGGACCCCCGAGTGGTCGGAGGTCGCCGTGGACAGTGGCGTGGTGGGAACCGGTGACGTGCTGGCCGCGGCGGAGAGCGCGCCGCCGGGGGAGTCGGTCGAGGTCGTCGCCCGGGACCTGGCGAAGCGGTTCGGGGCCGTCGACGTGTCGTACCTGCTGACCGACCTCGTCGACGAGCAGCTGGTGCGGCTGACCTCGACGTCGCTGGACCCGGACGGGCGCGATGCGGAGCGCGTCGACCTGCGGGGCAGCGCTTACGAGGAGGTGCTGCGCACCCAGCGGCCGTGGCAGGAGCAGGACGGTGACGGCGCGCGGGTCGTGCTGCCGGTGACCAACCGCGGCGACTGCGTCGGCGTGCTGGAGGTGACCGTGCCCCTGCTCGACGAGGACGTGCTGGCGCAGTTGGGGGAGGCCGCGCACGCGTTGGCCTACGTCATCCTCACCGACCGTCGCTTCACCGATCTCTACCACACCGGCCGCCGCACCACGACGGTGAGCCTGGCCGCGGAGATCCAGCACCAGCTGCTGCCCTCGGCGTCCTGCTGCGAGGCGGGTCAGTTCACCGTCGCCGGGGCCCTGGTGCCCGCCGACGACATCGGCGGCGACACCTACGACTACTCACTGGACCGCGAGACCCTGCACCTGTCGATGACCGATGCCGTCGGTCATGACGTGGCCTCGGCGCTGACCGCGACCCTGCTGGTCGGCGCGCTGCGCGGGGCGCGTCGGGCCGGCCGTGACCTGGCCGGGCAGGCGCGGCAGGCCAATCAGGCGATGCTGGACCACGGCGGTGGGTCGTTGGCGACCGGGTTGCTGCTGCGCATAGACCTGACCAGCGGAGCAGGTGAGCTGGTCAACGCCGGTCACCCCGCGCCGCTGCTGCTGCGCGACGGCGCGGTGGAGCAGGTCGAGCTGGCGGTCGACCTGCTGTTCGGCGTCGCGCCGCACGAGTACCGGGTGCAGCGGCTGGACCTGCGGCCCGGCGACCGGCTGGTGCTGATCACCGACGGCGTCTTCGAACGCGCCGCCGCCGCCGTCGACCTGCCCGCGTTGCTGCGCGACACCGAGGGGCTGCACCCCCGGGAGGTCGTGCGGGCGGTGACCAGGGCGGTGCGGCACGCCTGCGGTGATCACCTCCAGGACGACGCCACCGTCCTCTGCCTGGACTGGCGCGGCACCGGCCGCACCGAACGCCGAGCCGACAACGGCGCCGACGTCGACACCGCCTCGCCCGCGCGCGAAAACGGGATCGAGTCGGCCTGAAGCGCGGACGAGGCCGCCGAGGACTGGCCGGTGGCGCAGGGAGGCGCAGCTCAGCGGTGTGATCGGTCGATCCGATCGTCTGGGACCCAGGCCCCGACCCGGCGCCGAAACACGCCTCCGAAGGTCACATCCGCACGGTGGGGATCAGCTCAGAACCGGTTCCAGGAGCGTCTCGAACGCATGCCCGCGCCCAGGCACCGGACCACCCTGCATGCCGTGCGTGCCCAGGGCGGCCAGGGCGATGCCGACCAACCAACTCCCGGCCCGTGCCACCGTCGGCCCCGGGGTGCCTGGATGATCGCGGAGCAGCGCGGTTGTCACCCGTGCCGTGGGCCGGCACTCAACGGCCCCCGTCCTGGATCACGTTGTGGGACCAGACAAGCTCACATGCCTGGCCGGAGGTGCCAGGGTTCGGTCACGGCCCACGTCGAGCGGTGTGTCGCCGGTGCCCGGGATCGTTCGATCCCGTTCGGGGAAGTGGCGGGTGCTGTGACGTCGCGGCTCGCACGATCGTGCCGGTCGGACTCGGGTGACCAGTTCCGTGGAGCACACCGCACCCTCAGCCCGCTGGTGGTGCGGTGGAGGGGCGATCCGGTCGGGTGCCGCGCAACTGCAGGCTGTCGGCCACCACCAGCACCGAGGACAGCGACGTCGTCGCCGCCGCGCGCCACCGCCATACCGAGGTCGGCGGCGGCCGGGCCGTCGTCGACGCCATCGCCGATCACCACCGCACTCGCACCCTCGTCGGCTCCACCACCCACCTTCTGGGCAGCACGGTGAAGTACGGCACTTGCGGGCGTTGGACGATCTCGACGACCAGACGAAGTGTCTTTCGTGCCAAGTCGATCAGGGTGCGGGTGTAGGCGCCGTCTGCCCACACCAACGAGGCTCGCTTGCCGGCGGTGTCGCGCATCCGGCGCAACAGGCTGCGCGTGGCGACACGGTCCTGCGTCGAGGCCGGGGTCACCAGCACAGCCAACAGCAACCCCATGGTGTCCACGACGATGTGGCGCTTGCGCCCGGCGACCTTCTTCCCACCGTCCCACTCGCGCGTGGCCTGCCCGACGGTGGCCGCGGCGCGCACCGACTGCGAGTCCACGACCGCCGCGGACGGCGCCGACTCCTGACGCCGTTGTCGACGACGTAGAAGACCGCGTCGACGATCACCCTGCGGCAGTGCTCCTCCCACCGGCAGAGCGGCGCTTCGACAACGTCCGATCTACCAGGAGTCCCCTCGTCTCCGCGCCAAAGGGTGCCTTCACCAGCTCGAGCTCGGAAACGGGCACTCACAGCCTCCGGTGGGACATGCCCGGTGGTCGTTGCGGCTGCCGGAGAAGCACGTCGAGCTCGCCGAGGACGTCCCGGACCTGGACCACTCCACATCGGCCGGGTCCTGAAACGGAACTGCGTCCTCATCTGAGGAAGTGCTGGAACATCCCGCCGCGGACCGACGCGGAGTTCGCCGCCCGCATGGAGGATGTGCTCGCGGTCTACGCCCGGCCGTACCACCCCGCCCGCCCGGTCGTGTGCATGGACGAGGTCAACGTCGCCGTCACCAACAACGGGGCGCCGGTCCCCGCCATGGACGGTCACCTGGACCCGTACCCGGCTGCCACCACGGGTAATGAGCACCCGCGGGTGTGACAGGGATACCGTCGAGGTCCGCACGCCGGATCACTCCCCGAAGTGCGATCGTGTTATCGCTAACAACGAGCCTTAGCCGCCTCGTGGTGAATGGCCGCGCATCGGCCTGCGGCAATCATGGCCGCGAGTGCCGGTCGTGCTCATCAGACTATGGACGATCATCTTCACCGGTAGGAGTCGTCGCAACTTTTGTGCCCATGAGGCGCACGCTTGCCTGCTGCACACGATTGTCGGCACACCGCTGAGAACAGGTGTAACCTCGTTCGAAAGACGACATTCAGGGGTCGCCAAAATAAGCGCGTCAATATTAAGCCGGCACTGCGTTGACCGCCGGTCGACAGGCTGATTACAGTGAGGCCTCCAGTCGGCACGGGTCGCCCGGCGGGGCCGAACGGAGCAACTTCCCGCCCGGTCCGGCGACCTGCCACGGTACTTGCCCCTGGTCCGACTCTTCTTGGTCGGAGTGCTCAAAGTTAGCGCTCACATTTAGCTTTGACCCTTCTTGTCCGCCATAGTTTCATTGGTGTGACACCAGGCCGCGCCGACCCCACGATTGCTTGCCGACCGATGCCCTGCTCCGCAGGTGCGGAGCCGGTAGACGAGTCCGTAGTGACCTGTCCGTTTGGCGGCCCCGGCGGTAGTGACGATGGGTCCGTGATCGGTGTATCCCCGTAGACGCGACACCCTCGAAAGGGGTTTCTTGATGCGTCAGAACAGATCTCACAAGCTATTCCAGCGCTTCGCCCGCGCAGCGCTGGCCGGCGCAATGCTCCTCGCGACCATCGGCACGGTACAACCCGCCGCCGCAGGACAACCCGTCGCCGCAGAACAACCGGCCGTCGCAACACAGCCGGCCATCGCGGCCGCAGCTGCCGCCGCCGCCGTGATCGCCTCGGTCGACCTGGCCGGGACGTGGAGCTTCACCCCAGCGGGCCGGGGGGCGACGTCGATCACCGTGCCCGGCGGCGGCTGGTACAAGCAGGGCTTCACCGACGTGAACGAGGCGGTGTACTCGCGCACCATCACCGTGCCGGACTCGGGTCAGCCGCAGTCGACGTGGATCGAGTTCGGCGCCGTCAATCACCAGGCGACGCTGTCGGTCGACGGCCGCGTGGTCGCCACCCAGACGACGGCGTTCACCCCGTCGAACTTCGACATCAGCGCATACGCGGCGCCTGGCACCACCCACACGATCACGGTGAACGTGAAGGGCCGCGGAGCGCTGAAGGCGTCCAATGGCCGGTACCTGGTGCCCGACGCCGCCACGTGGTCCGAGGCGATCCCGCAGGGGATCTTCGGGTCCGCGTTCCTGCGGGTGTACCCGGCGGTGTACGTCAGCGACACCTTCGTGCGTACGTCGGTGGCGAACAAGACGTTGAGCTACGACGTGTCGGTGCGTAACACGTCGGGCAGTTCCCGGTCGGTGACGTTGACCGGGTCGCTGTCGTCCGACAACGGAACGGCTTTCAGCTACCCGGAACTGCCCAGCCGTACGGTCACCGTGCCGGCCAACTCGACCATGACCGTGACCGTCGGGCCGGTCGCGTGGAACCTCGACAGCACCTCGTACTGGTGGCCCAACGTGCCGTACCGGTCGGGGTACCGGGCGCAGCTGCACCGACTGGCGGTGCATGCCGTCGCCGATGACGGGCGCACCAGCGACGCCACGTACCGGTTCGGGTTCCGGGAGGCCACCCAGAACGGTGACTACTACTACCTCAACGGCGTGCGCGTGAACTTCCGCGGCGACAACCTCCAGGGCGCCGACTACGACCGGGTCAACAACGGCGGCAAGGGCGACGCGTACCACACCCTGCCCGGCTTCCTGCCCCCGTCGCCCGGCAACGGCGGCTGGCCGCAGGCGGTGGACAACTACCAGCGGCTGAACTTCAACGTGGTGCGCATCCACCAGGAGCCCGCGAGCCCGTACATGTTGGATGTCGCCGACGAGATGGGCCTGATGATCATCGGCGAGGTCGCGATTCGCGGCTCCCAATCCTCGCAGGAGTGGAGGGAGACCGTCGGGCGCAACAACATGATCAACCACGCCCGTGCGCTGGTCCTGCGCGACCGCAACCACCCCGCGATCATCCGCTGGAGTCAGAACAACGAGCCGAATCAGAGCGGCCAGGATTCCGAACAGTTCGAGAAGGACTTGTACGCGGCGATGAACGGCGCCGACGGAACCCGGCCGATCATTGTCGAGGTGGGCGTCGGCAACAATGTCAGCCTGTATCCCGGGATGACGTACGCCAACTTCGCGGTGATCCCGCACTACGTCGACGGCTTCGGTAAGTACGGGGAGGGCCTGGTCACCGTGAATGGGCGGCCCGACGGCGAGGGCGAGTACATCTGGCCGGCATGCAACACCAAGCAGGGCTTCGAGTGGTTCGCCACGGCAACCCTGGCCAAGCGCGGCAAGGGCGCCACCGACCTGCGTCCGTACACGCTGCTGTCAGCTTGGGCCAGCGTCATCCCCGGCGTGCGCACCGGCGACTTCGTCCCGGAGGAGGGCGGTCGCCCTGTCTACGGCGCGGACAACCTCCCGGACCCCTGGAGCAACCCGCAGTTCCAGCGCGTGCAGGCGGCGTTCAACCCGGTGGCCGCGGTCGACCTCCCCTACTGGTCGGCCTCCGGCGTCTCGGACTCCAACGGCACCTTCCCCCTGCCGCAGGCCGTGCCCAACTACGCCCGGAACGCCACGGTCACCCGCAACATCACCGTCTTCAACGACGACTTCGCCGACACTTCGGTCGGCTTCACCTGGACGGCGCGGCTCGACGCGCCGGACGGGGCGGTCGTCGCGTCCGGAAGCACGACCCTGACCGTCCCGCTCGGCTCGCGGGTCACCCAGCCGGTGTCCTTCACCGCCCCGGCCACCGGCAACCGCGTGTACCTGCAGCTGTCGACCACGAAGTCCGGTAGGCCCGTCTTCACCGACGCGGTGGAGTACTTCAACCTCGCCGGCGGCGGAGACGGACCCGCACCGGGCAACTACCGCATCGTCAACCGCAACAGCGGCAAGCCGCTCGCTGTCGCGGGCAACTCCACGGCGGACGGTGCCAAGGTGGTCCAGCAGAGCGGCACCGCCACCTGGACCATCGCCACGACCTCCGACGGCTCCTACACCCTCCGGTACGTCCCGAGCGGAAAGGTGCTCGACGTCAACGGCGGCAGCAGCACGGCCGGGCTGCAACTGCAGCAGTGGACGGCCAACGGAGGCACCAACCAGATGTGGTACCTGCGGCCCACCGGCAACGGCTACTACACCATCGTCAGCCACAACAGCGGACTGGTGGCGGACGTCTCCGGTGCGGCGACGAGCGACGGGGCGCAGGTCGTGCAGTGGGCCGCCAACGGCGGGGCCAACCAGCAGTGGCAACTGATCCGGGCCTGACCGGACGACCCGGTTCTCGCCTGCTGCCGCGGCGTCGACCGCTACCCCTGGCCGCTCAGGCCTGCGGCCAGGGGTAGCGGCGAGACGTCGACTCCGAACGTCGGCAAACGACCACCACCGGGCACCGTGTCTCCGCTCCCATCGGCAGGGGCAGGCAGACCACCGCGGTGAACGCATGAACCGCCTCGCTCACGAGCGGTAGGCGCTCGTCAGCGCCCCCCTGGGGGTTCGATCAACGACGGCTCAACGGACCCCCACGCTGGTGGAGGTTCCGCCCTGGATTTCGGGGAGTCGACTCGGTGGAGTTCATACCACGATCAGGGCTGCGTAAATCAATAGAGGTCCACAAAGGATCGAAAGCAGGTAAATCCCGGACCATCTGGAAGTTCGACCCGCTTACATGGTGAACGGGACATTCACGTTGCAGCTAAGGCGGGCCGTGGCCCACCTGGGCAGTGGGCGGAAGCTGTTGCTGTGCGTGACTTATGCGGCACCGCGACGGTGTCCGGGATGGACTGAAGCCGGTGAGTTCAGGCGGTCCGAAGATCGGGAAATCGGCCGACGCAGTCGTGGAGATCACCAGGAGCGCTATCCGGTGCCGCCGGAAGAGAGAGTGGCGATGATCAACTCGTTACGCACCGCCTCGACCATCTTGCCGACGGCGGTCCGTGCCCTGGCGCCGGCCGTCCTGGGCCCGGCCGGGTCGGCCTCGGCGGGAGTGCTGGACGTGACCTGCACCCCGCCCAGCAGCAGAGCGACGTCTACACCCCGCCGTTGACCATGACCCCGCAGAACGTCGCCGTCAACCTCACGACGCAGTACAGGCCGTGCGTGTCGTCGAGCAACCCGGCCCTGACCTCCGGCAGCCGCACCCTCAGCGGGCCCATGCCGGTGCGGACCTGCCTCGACCTGCTGAACAGCGGGGCACTCGCCTTCACCATCGTCTGGAACACCGGCCAGACCTCGACCGTCTCCGTCAACGCCACCGTCGTGGGCGCCGCGCTGGTGGTCACCTTCACCGGAGTGGTCAGCTCGGGCCTGTTCACCGGGAGCAGCGTCGTGCAGGTCGTCACCGGCCCGGCCACCGACGTGCTGCTGTGCACCGCCAGCCTGGGAACCGTCTCCAGCGTCTACTCCCTCGTCACCTTGGAGATCACCTCGCTCTGAACCGCCGCCCAGCCGCCGGTCGACGACCCCACCGGCCTGCGGCACGACGATGGGCTTCCCTTCGTGGCGTGGAGACCTGGACCAAGAGAGATGGTCGGGTCGGGGAAGACGTGGGACTCCGGCCAGGATCCGGGGAGCAGCGCCCACCCCCCTGCGCAACTGGGTGAAGCCGACCGACGAGTCGGGAGGGGCGCGGCCGGGCCGCTGAACTGCGCCGGGCGCGAGGGGTCGGCCCGGCGGGCGCGATGGGAGAAGGGAGGCCGAGCTGGAGGTGGAGCGCGATGTCCTCAAGCGCTCGGTGGTGCTGTGGGTGGAGGAACCGATGAACCGGTGATCGTGTCGGAGTTCATCGCGTCCCGGAGGTGTGGTTTCGGTGTCGCCCATGGGACGCCTGTCGAGTCTTGGAGGTCTCGCAGTCCTGGTTCCGCAAGCGGCCCGGTCCGACCGTGCAACGCCGTCGGTGGAGCGGTCCCGCGGCGTCGCGCCACGGGACCGCTCGGCTTCTACCGGGGCAGGCTCCACTTCTGGCTGTCACCGGGGTGGCAGTCCCACACGTGCAACCGGGTGCCGTCGGTGGTGAACTGGTCCGCGACGTCCAGACACCGACCGGACTTGGTGTTGCGGTACTGGCCGCCGCCGGTGCGTTCCCAGTTCTGGGAGGCGACCGACAGGCAGTCCCACAGGTGCGCGCGGGTGCCGTTGGCGGTGCCGCCGCCTTCGACGTCCAGGCACTTGCCGAGGGACCTGAGCTTGCCGCCGGTGTAGGTCCAGGACTGGCCGGGGGTGTCGGCGCAGGACCAGAGCTGGACGGCGGCGCCGTTGGCGGAGCTGCCGCGGGCGACGTCCGCGCACTTGTCGCCCAGCCCGGTGATGTGTCCGGAGCCCGCAGGCGGGGCGGTCGTGGTGGTGGTGTTCGGGGGAGTGGTGGTGGGGTCGTCGGGGGTGTTGTCGAAGTAGATGAAGTCCCAGTTCTTCAGCTCCGGCACGGTGAAGCCGAGGTACCGGCCGCCGCCGTCGGAGCCGGTGGTGAAGGCCAGTTCGCGGGAGCGCCCGCCGTCACGGTCGGGGCTGGCCACGTGCAGGCTGGGCGGAGTGGGCTGGTCGCCGAGGTAGTACTTGACGGGCAGGTCGGTCTGGGTGGGCGGGGTGTTGGTGCCGGCGTCGCGCCAGCGGTTGTCGTTGCCGAGCAGGTTGATCAGGTGGATGACGTCGACGCCGTTGTTGCGCATGACGTTGGTCCAGATCGTGTTTCCGGCGCCGTCGGTGGAGGTGTCGCGGCCGGCGACCTGCACGGCGTTGGGCGCGGTGCGCAGGTCGGGGCCGTAGAAGAGGTTCTCGTAGCCGGTGATGACGTCGTAGTAGGTCTTCTGCCACGCCTTGAGCTCGGCGGACATGGTCTTGTCCTTGTTGAGGAAGTACTCGGTGTTGAGCATGTGGTCGTTGGGGCCCAGCTCCAGGTGGTGGGCACCGTTGGCGGCGAACGTGGCGTTGGCCAGCTGCACCGAGGTCGTGTCGAACACGCTGTTGTTGTTAGGCGTGCCGTCGGGGGTGTTGGGTCGGTTCATGTAGGCCGGGGTGACGTGCGGCTTGCCGCCGGAGGCACGGCGTTGGTTCTCCAGGTAGGTCTTGACCGAGGCGTTGGTCTCGAAGTTGCTCCACAGCTCGGTGTAGAGGTAGTCGGCGCCGGAGCGGGCGAACTCCTGGTCGCCGTAGCCGTCGACGGCGTTGAACCCGACCGGCTTGCCGGTGGCCTGCTTGGTCTTCTCGACGAGTTGGGCGAAGCCGTCGGTCCGGTTGACCTGCCTGCCGTTGACGTCGAACTTCTCGTCCCAGTAGCCGATCTGGTCCAGGTGCGAGCCGTCGAAGCCCATCGAGCGGATCGTGTCGGCGTACTGGCCCACGACGTAGTCCTGCCAACCCGGGTTCTCCGGGTTCATCAGCTTGAGCACCTGGCCGGGCAGCATCGGGTAGGTCCAGTCGGTGCCGTCGCGGTTGAGCAGCCGCCAGTTCGGGTCGATCCGGGACCGGTCGTAGTCGTTCAGCGCGGCGTAGGACATCTGGTACGGCAGGGAGCCGATGCCGCGGGCGCGCGCGGAGGAGATGTAGTTGCGCACGGTCTGGGAGCTGATGACGTCGCCGTTCCACGCGGTCCAGGTGGAGGCGACGCCGGAACCCTCGTGCTTGACCGGCAGTTCGTGCTTCCACAGCCAGTCGTAGTACTGCAACGAGTTGATGTGGTAGCGCTGGGCCAGCTCGGCCATGTCGCCGTCGGCCTCGGCTCCGGAGATGCCCTGGCCGTAGTAGGCCAGGAACCCCATGCGCGGGAACCGGGTCCAGGAGCTGGACACGTCGATGGCGGTCTGGGCGCGGCCGGAGTCGGCCTCGACCTCGACCAGGTAACCGGTGTAGTCGCCGTTGGGCGGGGTGACGCGCCAGGTGACCTCGCCGGACCCATTCGCCTGCACGGTGGCGGTGGTGACGACGTCGCCGAGGTGGGTGAGGGTGAACCTCACCGGGCCGCTGCCGCTGACCGAGGCGGTCACGGTGGCCGCCGCTCCGGGTGCGTAGCGGGCGGCGTCGGTCCACGTGTCGGTGACGGTGACCGCGTGGGCGGCCGTGGTCGACATCACGACGGACGCCGCAGCGGCGAGGACCGCGGTCGCGCCTGCGAGCAGGACGCGGGTGCGATGATGTGGTCGGGCTCCGGACATGCCTTGCCTCTCTTCGCTGGGTGGTATCGCTCCGGCTGGAGCCGTTCCCGCGTGCCCTCTGGCCGGAGGGCGCGTGGGGTGCGGGCGCGGGCACCGGTTCGTCGACCTGGTGCCCGCGCCCGCTGCTCATGGAGCCCGCAGGTCCACGAAGGGCGGCACGACCGGGCTGGTCGTGGTCCGGTCGAGGACGGCGGACTGGTCGACGTCACCGGTGATGACGTCGATGGTGTCGGGGTCGCGGCCGGGCACGTCGAAGCTCTGCTCTCCCGCGCCGCCGCCGGAGCGGAGCTCTTCGGCCCACGGGAACCCGTTGTCCCAGAGGGCCTCGCTGTGGACCGGGCGGACCAGGCCGATGCCCTCGCCGGATTCGGCGTCGGAGTAGGTCGCCACCCGGCGGCGAGCGGTCGCGACGTCGAGCCCGAGCGCGGAGGCGGGCACGGTCACCACGATGTCGTGGCCGGCGGGCACCACCCGCGGTTCCGGGGCCGAGAGCTTGGTCGGAGCGGGGTCGTGGACGCCGAGCGGCAGGGGTGGGTCGGCGTGGCGGCCGTCGGCGACGACCGCTCGCTGCCAGGTTCCGGCGGTCGCGGTGTTGGTCCCGGGCCGGCCGGGGGAGGTACCGGTGGCCTGGGACGGGTCGTGCAGCAGGATGTCGACCCGCTGCACGCTCACGCCGTTGCCGCCGCGGGGGCTGGTGATCGTGCCCGCCACGCGGGTGACGAACCGGATCCGGTCGCCGTGGCCGCCGTGGAACGCGGCGTCGAACCGCTTGGTCTGCCAGGCCGGCGGGATCGGGAACGCGGTCTCGTCCAGCCGGCTGTCGGTATGGTCGGGGGTGCCGTCGACCTCGGAGTTCTGCGAGAAGCTGCCGTCGGGGCGTTGCCGGCTCGCGCGGGCCGTGCCGTCGCGACCGGTCGGGAGCTGCGCGACGCTGCCGAGCCCCGCTTGCCGGTACCGGCTGGTAGGGGTGGAGTTCGCGGTGAGGCCGGCCAGGCCCTCGCTGGTGCTGGTGTAGCCGGTGGAGGTGGCGGTGAAGCCGGTGCCGGGCACCAGCGCGGCGGCCACGGGGCGATCGGGCAGGTGGGTGTCGACAGCGGTCAGCGGGTCGGCGGTGGCGCGGCTGGTGCCGTGGCCCGAGTCGCCGGCCGGCCGCGGGCCGAACGGGGCGTAGAGCTCGGGGCCGCTGCCGGCGAGGGGGCGGAAGTCGACGTCGACGAGCACGGTCGCGCTCGCGGGATCGGTGATGTGGGTCCTGGTGAGCCGCCGGCGCCCGGCGGCGTCGGCGGAGGGCTGCCCGTAGGTCAGCGATCTCCGGTCGACCAGTTCGGCGGTGGCGGGTCGGGAGCTGGACAGGCGGGCCGCGACGGCGAGCGCGGGCGCTGCGCGTGGTCCGGGTGGTCGCATGGGTTGCTCCTCGTTGAGCGAGCCTCGGCGGAGGTGGAGGCGGGCACGCGCCATCGCCACGGCGGCCTGCGCCGTGGGAGGGGATCGGGTGGAGGTGGGGTCAGCCGGTGCGCAGGGGCAGGACGGCCAGCACGGTGCGCTGGATCGCCACGGCGGCCGCGCCGCGGGCCCACAGCAGGGGGTCGTCGTTGATGAACCGCAGGTCGATCGGTGATGCCTCGGGGTGGCGCGACTGGGCGATGGCAGCCCGCACGCGTGCTTCGGCGACCTGCGCCAGGCGGATGCCCTCGCCGGTGAGGATGACCCGTTCGGGCTGGGCGATGTTGGCGACGGCCGCGATCAGCGTGCCGAACGCGTGGGCCGCCCTGCCGACGATCTGATCGGCGACGGCGTTGCCCGCCTCGACGAGGTCGAGCACCTCGTCGTAGGTGACGGGCCGCCCCAGTGTCAGGGCGGCCTGCGACTGGACGGCGTCGGTGGTGAGCAGGGCTTTCACGCAGCCGCGGTGCCCTTCGGGGCAGATCGGCCCGAAGGGGTCGACGGGGAAGTGTCCGAGCAGGCCGAGCCCGGAGTCGGGGCCGCCCACGAGGCGGTCGTGGATGACGAGGCCGCCGCCGACGCCGGCGCCGATGGTGAGCACGGCGAAGCTGTCCACGTCCCGACCGTCGCCGAACCAGTGCTCGGCCTCCAGCAGGGCGTCGAGGTCGTTGGACACCACTGCCGGTCTGCCGGTCGCCCGGGCGACCGCCGCGCTCAGGTCGACGTCCTTCCAGTGCAGGAACACGGCGCGCTGGACGCGCGCGAAGTCGTGGACCACGCCGCCGATGCCGATGCCGACGGCCGCGACCGGCCTCCCCGGGTCGTCCAGTGACGCGACCAGTTCGGCGATCCTGGCCACGACCGCCTCGACGTCCTGCTCGGTGATCTCGACGGAGGCGCTGTCGAGGATGTCCGCGCGCAGGTTGGTCAGCACGCCGTAGGCGCGGAACCCGGCGAGCTTGATGCCGATGAAGCGCTGCACGTCGGCGTCGACGTCCAGCGGCTGCAAGGGCCGGCCGCCGCCGCGCAGGTTCGCCGTGTCCACCTCGCGCAGCAGGCCGGCGTCCATCAGCGGCTTGGTCAGCCGGGTCAGGCTCGCCGTCGACAGGCCCAACCGGTCCGCCAGTTCCGAGCGGGCGAGCGGGCCGTGCAGCAGCACCTCCAGCGTCACGCGGCGGGCGGAGGGCAGCAGGGGTGCCCAGGGTGAGGCGGCGTCGAGCACCGTGCGCTCCCTCGTCGAGGTCGGGGGTAACCGGAGCGCAATAGTACCGCGACGAAACTACCTGACAAGGCCTCTTGCGTGACGAAAACGTGACTAGCTGCGGGTTGACGCGTTACAGTCGCTTCACCCTTAATGTTGCGACAAAGAAAACCCGGTAGGCGACGCCGCCGTCGCGACTCTGGAGGATCGACATGCGCAAGCACCCCCTACGGCTGGCCGCCGCGGTGGCCGCCGCCTTGGCGCTGGTGATGACCGGGTGTTCGAGCGGAGGTGACTCCGGGGACCCGAACACGCTCAAGGTGTGGTGGTGGGAGACCGACGACAGCGCGCTGTCGACCGCCTGGAAGCAGGCCGTCTCGATCTTCGAGCAGGAGCACCCCGGCGTCACGGTCGAGCAGGAGCTCAAGACCTACGAGCAGATGCAGCAGTCCGGCCAGCTCATCCTCGACTCCAACGACACCCCCGACGTGCTGGAGTACCTCAAGGGCAACGCCACCGCCGGCGTCGTGGCCAAGGCCGGACTGCTCACCGACCTGACCGAGGTCGCCACGACCCGCGGCTGGAAGCTGGACAACTCCGCCCAGGACGTCGGGCTCTACGACGACAACGGGCTGATGGGGTCGGGCAAGCGCTACGGCATCACGAACTACGGCGAGTACGTCGGCGTCTGGTACAACCAGGACCTGTTCGCCCAGCACGACGTGCAGGTGCCGACGACGTTCGCCGAGTTCGAGAACGCGCTGAAGACGTTCGCCGACAAGGGCGTCACGCCGCTCGCGCTCGGCTCGGCCGACTACCCCGGCCCGCACCTGCTGTACTCCCTCGCGCTCGCGCACATGGACGAGCGGTCCCTGGCCGCCTACCAGCGGTTCGAGGGTGACGTCGACTGGTCGGCCTGGGAGAAGGCCGCCACCACCATGCGCCAGTGGGTGGACGGGAAGTACATCAGCACCGACTCCACCGGCATCCCCGCGCAGGACGCGGGCAACGCGTTCATCGCGGGCCAGTACCCCATGTTCGTCTCCGGCACCTGGTGGGCCGGGCAGATCGCCGAACAACCGACGTTCAAGACCGGCCAGTTCCTCTTCCCCGGCAACGAGCTGCACGCCGGCTCCGGCGGCAACCTGTGGGTCGTGCCCGCGAAGGCCAAGAACAAGGACCTCGCCTACGACTTCCTGCAGATCACCCAGCGGCCCGAGGTGCAGAACCTCCTGGCCGACAAGGGCGGCGTGCCGGTCGCGGCCGAGCCCGGTTCGGCCAGCTCGGCGATGGGCCTGCTGGTCGGCGACCGGTTCACCGAGCTGCTGTCCGGCGCCGACGGCGGGTTGGCCCTCTACCCCGACTTCCCGGTGGCCGGGCTGAACGACGTGCTGGTCGCCAACACCACCGACCTCGTCGGTGGCGACGCGAGCCCGCAGCAGGTGGTCGAGGCGATCAAGGCCGCCTACGACGCCGGGAAGCCGACCGCCTAGCACCGGTCGGACCGAAAGGATCGCCATGTCCTCAGCGAACACAGCCTCGCTCAACACAGCCACGCACACCGTCGCGCCACGCCGGGCGCGCAAGGGCACGTCCGAACGCCGAGGCGGCTACTGGTGGTACATCCTGCCCGGCGCGATCGGGTTCCTCGCCGTCGTCGCCGTGCCGTTCGGGATGAACCTCTGGTACAGCCTCACGTCCTTCCGGGGCGTCGGCGACCCGGTGTTCATCGGGTTCGAGAACTACCAGCGACTGCTCGGCGACCCGCTGTTCTGGGCGTCGTTCCGGCACAGCGTGGTGTTCATCGTGGCCATGGCGATCCTCCCGACCGCCATCGGGGTGGTGGTCGCGGCCGTGCTGTTCAACTACATCTCGCCGAAGTTCGGGTCGAAGGTGGCGAGCTTCCTGCGCGCCACCTACTACCTGCCGCAGATCCTGCCGATCGCGGTGGCGGGCGTGCTGTGGAAGTGGATGTACCAACCGCAGTACGGGATCATCAACACCACCCTGCGCGACCTCGGCCTCGGCGGGCTCGCGCAGAACTGGCTCGGCGACTCCGACCTGGCCATCTACGCGGTGATGAACGTGCTGGTCTGGCTCCAGATCGGCTACACCGTGGTGGTGTTCATGGCCGGGCTGTCCCGGGTCGACCCCGCGCTCTACGAAGCCGCCGAGCTGGACGGCGCGACCTGGTTCCAGCAGTTCCGCACCATCACGCTCAACCAGCTGCGGCCGGAGATCGCGGTCGTGCTGATCACCACCTCGGTGGCCGCGCTGAAGGTGTTCGCGCCGATCTTCGTGCTCACCCGCGGCGGGCCGGGCACCAGCACGATCGTGCCCGCCTACTTCTCCTTCTCCAACTTCTTCACCACCACCAAGGTCGGTTACGGCGCCGCGGTGGCGTCCGTGCTGGCGCTGATGATCTCGGTCGTCGCGGTCGCGCTGCTGCGCTACCAGACCCGCAACTCCGAAGGGTTCGAAGATGGCCGTGGATAGCCTGGAGAAGCCGGCCGCGACCGTGACGCCCCCGTCCGAGCCCTCCGCGCGCCGGATCAAGCGCCGCAAGCGCGGTGTCAGCGGCTGGGTGGTGCTCACCCTGGTCGCCGGTCTCGGCCTGCTGATGCTGTTCCCGTTCTGGATCGCGATCATCAACGCGTTCAAACCCGCGCCCGACTACATCGCCAACGGACCGGTCTCGCTGCCCACCGAACTGGACTTCTCCGCGCTGGTCGACTTCTGGGGCGGTGTCGACTTCAACCGCAAGCTGCTCAACAGCGTCGTGATCAGCGGCAGCGTGGCCCTGATCGCGGTGGCGCTGAGCCTGCTGTCCGCCTTCGCCATCGGCATCGGCCGCATCCGCGGCCGGGTGTGGATCCTGGCGCTGTTCATGCTCGCGTTCACCATCCCGCAGGAAGCCTTGGTGTACCCGCTGTTCGTGCTCACCCGCGACCTCGGGCTCTACGACACCATGACCGGGGTCATCGTCATCCTGGCCGTGCTCCAGAGCGCGTTCGGCACCTACATGCTGTCCTCGGTGCTGGGCACGTTCCCGCCGGAAGTGCTGGAGGCCGCACGGCTCGACGGCGCGACCCGCTTCCAGGTGCTCCGGCTCGTCGTCCTGCCGCTGACCAGGCCGACCATGGCGGTGCTGATGACGTTCTTCTTCATCTGGACCTGGAACGACTTCTTCCTGCCCTTGGTGCTGCTGCCCTCGGCGGACAACCAGACCGTGTCGGTCGCGCTCGGCGCGCTCAGCGGCCAGTACACCAGCGACCCCACGGCGCTGGCCGCCGCGTCGCTGGCGGGCATCCTGCCCGCGCTGGTGTTCTTCCTGCTCTTCCAACGCACGCTCATGCGCGGCGTGAACCTCGGCGCGGTCAAATAACACCCACGAAGGACATCCATGACTCTCGACCAGACGGTCACCCCGGCCCCGGCCCCGGCCCCGGCCCCGACCCCTGCCACCGCCCCGTGGTGGACCTCCGCCGTGGTCTACCAGGTGTACCCGCGCAGCTTCGCCGACTCCAACGGCGACGGCATCGGCGACCTGCCCGGCCTCACCGCGCGGTTGGACCACCTGCAGCGGCTCGGTGTCGACGTGATCTGGCTGTCGCCGGTCTACGCCTCACCGCACGCCGACAACGGCTACGACATCTCCGACTACCAGGCGATCGATCCCGCGTTCGGCACGCTGGGCGACTTCGACCGCCTGCTGGCGGAGGTGCACGCCCGCGGCATGAAGCTGGTGATGGACCTGGTGGTCAACCACACCTCCGACCAGCACCCCTGGTTCGTGGAGTCCCGCTCCTCCGAGCACAACCCGAAACGCGACTGGTACTGGTGGCGCCCGCCGCGCGAGGGGTTCGAAGCCGGGCAACCCGGCGCGGAGCCCACCAACTGGGAGTCGTTCTTCTCCGGCCCCACGTGGACCCTCGACGAGACGACGGGGGAGTACTACCTGCACCTGTTCGCGCCCCAGCAGCCGGACCTGAACTGGGAGAACCCCGAAGTGCGGCACGCCGTGCACGAGATGATGCGCTGGTGGCTGGACCGGGGCGTGGACGGCTTCCGGATGGACGTCATCAACCTCATCTCCAAGGACCCCGACCTGCCCGACGGCGCCACCACCGGTGCCGGCGGCCTCGGTGACGGGTTCCCGCACTACGGCACGGGACCGCGCATCCACGAGTTCCTCCAGGAGATGCACCGCGAGGTGTTCTACGGCCGGCCGGGCGAGCTGTTGACGGTGGGGGAGATGCCCGGGGTCACCTGGGAGGACGCCCGGCTGTTCACCGACCCGCGACGACGCGAGCTGGACATGGTGTTCCAGTTCGAGCACGTCTCCCTCGACCACGGCCCCGGCGGCAAGTTCGACCCGCGCCCGCTGGACCTGCGCGACCTCAAAGCTTCGCTGGGCCGGTGGCAGACCGAGCTGGGCGAGGTCGGCTGGAACAGCCTGTACTGGAACAACCACGACCAACCCCGCGTGGTGTCCCGCTTCGGCGACGACCGCGAGCACTGGCGCGAGTCGGCGACCGCGCTGGCCACCGTGCTGCACCTGCACCGCGGCACGCCCTACGTCTACCAGGGCGAAGAGCTGGGCATGACCAACGCGCCGTTCGCCGGCGTGCACGAGCTGCGCGACGTCGAATCCCTCAACCACTACGCCGAGGCCGTCGCCGCAGGTGGCGAGACCGACGCGGTGCTGCGCGGACTGCGTGCGATGGGCCGCGACAACGCCCGCACCCCGGTGCAGTGGGACGCGAGCCCCCACGCCGGGTTCACCACCGGCGAGCCGTGGCTGCCGGTCAACCCCAACCACACCTGGCTCAACGCCCGAGCCCAGTACGACGACCCGGACTCCGTCTTCAACCACTACCGACGGCTCATCGAGCTGCGCCACGCGCTCCCCGTGATCGCCCACGGCGACTTCCGGATGCTCCTGGCCGACGAACCCCACCTCTACGCCTACGAACGCACCCTGGACGACGACCGCCTGCTCGTCGTGGCCAACCTCAGCGGCACAACGCACACCACCGCCCTGGACAGCGAGTGGTCCGCCACCGACCTGCTGCTGTCCAACGTCGGCGAGCCGACTGTCGTGAACGGCCGGATCGTCCTGGAACCGTGGTCGGCACACGTTTTCATGAAATAAGGCCGTAGCCCGACCCGAACCCTTCCCAATGATGAGAAGAGGATTTCGCCATGCCCGCAGCAAGAACAAGTCGACCGGTGGCGCTGGCCGCCGGTCTGGTCCTGGCCCTCGTCGGCGCCATCGCGCCGGCCTGGGTGGGCGCGGGGACGCCCACGGCCCAGGCCGCGGTCTCCACCGCCGACACCGATCAGCTCAAGACGTGGTGGCACGACAACCACGAGTTCAACACCAGCAGCCCGGTGGCGGGCGACAAGGTCCGGCGCTCGTCGTTCTACGACGTCCAGGTCGCCACCGCCGCGGCGCCGTCGACCAGGTACGACTCGTTCCCCTACATGAGCATCGCGCGCAGCGGAAAGGGGAAGATCGGCTACACCAAGGAGGACGGCGCCGAGTTCTCCTCGTCGGCGAACCTGACCATGAGCTGGTCGTCCTTCCAGTACGCCACCGACGTGTGGGTCGACGTCTCCCTGCGCACCGGCCAGAGCGTCTCGTCGGTCGACCAGGTCAAGATCAAGCCGAGCAGCCTGGACTTCGCCAAGCAGCTCGTCGACGGCGACACCGTCCGCGTCAAGGTGCCCTACAGCGCGGCGGGTCACCGCTTCTCGGTCGAGTTCGACCCGCAGCTGTACACGGCGTACAACGACATGTCGGGCCCGGCCGGCGACGCCGGCAAGCTCACCACCGCGTCGGGCGGCGGCAACCGCGCCATCCACACCGAGCCCCGCAACTCGATGATGATCTTCGCCGAACCGGCGCCCACCGGGGCGGAGAGGGACCGGCTGATCCCCACCGCGGCCTCGGGCAGCACCTACTACCCGCCGCAGGGACAGGTCACCAACCTGAACACGATCAGCGAGGAGATCGTGTACTTCCGGCCCGGCACCTACTACATGACCTCGAAGTACCACGCCCTGCTGCCCAAGCAGGTCAAGTGGGTCTACCTGGCGCCCGGGGCGTACGTGAAGGGCGCCATCCGATTCCCCGACGACAGCCAGGGCCTGTACCGGGTGACCGGCTACGGCGTCCTCTCCGGTGAGCAGTACGTCTACGAGGCGGACACCGCCAACAACTACGACCACCTCTCCGGCGCGTCCAACTGCCACTCCAGCTGCGTGAAGATGCTGCAGTTCGCCTCGGCGCAGGGCCGGCAGCAGCACCTCGACCTGCAGGGCGTGACCATCAACGAGCCCCCGTACCACTCGTTCGTCGTCTACGGCGACGAGCAGACCTTCAGCATGCGGGTCGAGAACTACAAGCAGGTCGGCTCCTGGTACTGGCAGACCGACGGCATCGAGCTCTACCGCGGCAGCACCATGAAGAACACGTTCTTCAACGCCAACGACGACGTGCTGAAGATGTACCACAGCGACGTCACCATCGACAACACCGTGATCTGGAAGAACGAGAACGGCCCGGTCATCCAGTGGGGCTGGACCCCGCGCGCCATCGACAACGTGCGCGTCAGCAACACCCACGTCATCCACAACCGGATGTACTGGAAGGACGTCAAGTACAACACCTGCATCCTCAACTCCTCCTCGCACTGGGAGGACATGGGCTCGACCACCAAGGCCGACCCCAACGCGTGGGTGAAGAACATGACCTTCGAGAACATCACCGTCGAAGGCATGACCAACTGCGCGATCCGCGTCTTCGCCCTGTCCAGCACCGAGAACATCCACGTCAAGAACCTCAAGATCGACGCCTGGAGCCAGCTCGACGCGTCCTCCCAGGTCAGCCTCCTCAAGCGGCACAGCAACAGCGGCGGGCAGAAGGTGGTCCTGGGCAACGAGACGCGGGACAGCCGCGGCCTGAAGCTGGAGAACTACACCGTCGGCGGCACCACCATCGACAAGTCCGGCGCCAACTGGGCCGCGGACGAGCTCGGCCGGATCGGGTTCGACGCCGAGACCTGGGACAACTGGAACGCCTGGGGTCCGGGCGGCAACAACCCGGGTCCGGTCGCCGGCGGCAGGATCGTCAACGGCGCGACCGCCAAGTGCCTCGACCGCGCGGGCGGCGGCACGGCCAACGGCACCGCCGCCCAGCAGTGGACCTGCGCCGACTCGCCCTCCATGACCTGGGCGCTCGACGGGCAGCAGCTGAAGTCCGGCGGCAAGTGCCTGGACGTCGAAGGCGGCGCCACCGCCAACGGCGCCAAGGCCCACCTGTGGGACTGCGGCACCTGGGACAGCCAGAAGTGGGCCTTCCAGCCGAACGGCACCCTGAAGAGCCTCAAGTCCGGCCGCTGCCTGGACGTCGAGGGGCAGAGCACCGCCGACGGCGCCCGCCTGCACCTGTGGGACTGCGGCACCTGGAACAGCCAGAAGTGGACCCTCACCACCTGATCGCCACCCGTCGGTGGCCGCCGACCCACCCGACCGGCGGCTACCGGCCTGTTCCTCCCCACAATCGACGAGCGGTCCGCCGTGAACAGGCGGACCGCCGTGGGACCGCGCCCGCAAAAAGAATCGACCCGAAATGCGCGTCATTGAAACAAAGCGTTGGTCTGATCGGGTAAATCCGTTTCTCGCGTTGACAGCAAAAAGCTCGTCTCACTAATCTGAAGAAGCCGCCGCCACGGTGTTCCAGCCCCGGCGGGACACATTTCCCCCGGTGCTTCCTTCCGATCCTGACGGAGGCACACCCATGAAGAAAACAGCCAAGACGGCCTGGTCCGCCACCGGGGTCGCCGGTCTCGCGCTGTCCGCAGCGTTCGTCGTGTCCTCGCTGCCCGCGAGCGCGAACGTCGTGGCGGTCACGTCCCCCGTGAGCGCGGGGCCGGCGGCCCACGGCCAGCAGTACCCGGATGGTCCGTCCTCGGTGGACGGCTCGCCGCTGGAGCGGTGCCGGCGCGGCACGGACTACGCCGCGCCCGGTCGCAACCCGGTCCTGGACGAGCCCTTGAACACCGGCTTCAAGAGCAACGTCGGCCTGTCGGTCAAGGTGCAGCTCGAAGGCGGCACGTTCTACGGCAGCCGCAAGCTGATCTTCACCAACACCGGCGGCGCGCCCGTGCACACCGACTGCCTGGTGCTGAAGTTCCGCGCCCCCTCGGGCTCGGTGGACCACCACTACCGGGCGTCGGTCCAGTACGGGCACCCCCAGCAGGACTACGTCGAGGTCCCGCGCGGCAACGGCGAGTCGCACTACATCATCCGGTTCGGGTTCCACGACGTGCCGCTGGCCGACCGCACCGTCCCGGTCGGGCAGACGTGGACCTACGAGCTGGCAGGCTCCAACCAGGGCGCGATGAGCCTGGAAGCCACGCGTGACTCCGTCGAGGTCCTGGCGGACATGAACGTCGGCGGCAACAACTGGATCTCCCAGTACGGCACCAAGCGCCTGGGCAACTGACCCAGGCAGGGCGGCGGCCCCGCAACGACGCGGGGCCGTTGCCCGGCCTTCCCGGGAGGATCCCCATGAGAACCCTTGTCTGCCTTGCCCTCACCGTCGTGGTCTCCGCCGGGTGCGCGTCCGGTGAACCCGACCACCCGCACCACCGGCACCACCCGATGACGGCGGAGGACGCCGCGCGGTTGCGCGGGGTCGCCACCACCTACCTCGGCCTGCTCTCGGGCGGCGACCCGACCACGGCGTGGGACATGTGGACCGCCGACGCGCAGCGGCACGATCCGCGGGAGGCGTTCGCCGACCGGCTCGCGCACTGCGAACCCGGACTCCCGTACGAGGTGCTCGGCGTCGTCGCCGACGGGCCGGACCTCGCCCGGGTCGCCTGGCGGCACGGCGAACGCACCGGCGAGCACCTGCTGCGCCTGCACGACGGTCAGTGGCGCGTCGACCCCGTCGACACCACCACCTGCGGTGCACCGTGACCGCCCGCGCGGTGGCGCTGCTGCGCGGCTCGCTCGGCCTGGTGTTCGTGTGGTTCGGCGCCCTCAAGGTCGCCGACGTGACACCGGTCGCCGACCTGGTCGCCCGCACCGTGCCCTGGCTGGACCGGAACCTGCTGCTGGCCTCGCTGGGATCTGCGGAGATCGTGCTGGGCGCGACGCTGTGGCTCGGCCGCCGACTGCGCTGGGTCGCGGCGGTCGCCCTGGTCCACCTGCTGGGGACCTTCCTGGTGCTGGTGGTCCAGCCGCAGGCGGCGTTCCAGGCGGGCAACCCCCTGCTGCTCACCACCGAGGGCGAGTTCGTCGTCAAGAACCTCGTCCTGATCACCGCGTGCCTGGTGCTCATGTCCGCGGACCGGCAGCGGCGGGCCGGGCACCCGCTCGACATCGGAGACGACCACAACGAGGTGGAACACGCGATCCGCGAACCGCACACCGGCGGTCGAGACGACAGGGGAGCAGGTGAGGTCGACGCCGTCGACACCCCGTCGCCCGCTGCCGCCCGCCCGCAGGCCATCGCACCCGTGCCGGGCAGCACCGGCCCGGCCCGCCGCGCGCAGGCCGACCGGTACTCCGAAATCGGCCCGAAGGGCGCCGTCGCCGGCGCCGCTCCCACCACCGACTGACTGAGGCTCTCGGCTCGACCGGCGAACCGGCGCGTGCCCGACGACCTGCCGGGTGAAGAACCGGTCAGACCTGCTCTGGCCGGGGACACCGGCCGTCGCGTTCGCCGCCGCCGACGCACCCGCCGGACGACCACCACACCGGTCGCAGCCTGCCCGTGTCACCGCGAACCGCCTGTCGGGCGCGGCGTCGACAAGCCGCTCGACGCCGCACCCGGCACCACCCCCGAGACGCCTCCGCGCAGCCCGACCGCGCGGGGGTGAGCGGGACCGCTCGGTGGCGGCCGGCTGGTCCCGCTCGTGCGGAAGCGGTGGCGTCGTCGACGCCCGACGACGCCACCGCCCGAACACCGATCGCCATCCTCGCGGACGTTCCGGACGAACGTCCGCCGGCACCCCTGCCGTCGGCACCACCTCACACACGGAGGACACCGCATGCACACCGCAGCACCCACAGCCCGGCGCCGCACCACCCTGCACCTCGCACTGCTGCTGTCCCTCATCGCCTCGGTGCTGGCCTTCCAGCCGACCCGCGCCTCGGCCCACGGCACCGTCGTCGACCCGCCCACCCGCAACTACGGCTGCGCCACCCGCTGGAACGGCCCTGACGCGCCGGGCATGCAGGAGCAGGACTTCATGTGCTACCTGGCCTGGCACCAGAGCCCCGACGCCATGTGGAACTGGAACGCCCTGTACGCCAACAACCTGGGCGAGGACATCGCGAGCGCCGTCCCCGACGGCCAGATCTGCAGCGCCGGACGATCGGAGGGCGGGCGCTACGCGCCGATGGACAACCCCGGGCCCTGGAAGACCACCAGGGTCGGCAGCAGCTTCCCCGTGACCGTTCAGGACGTGGCGCGGCACGGAGCGGACTACCTGAAGATCTACATCACCAAGCAGGGCTTCGACCCCACGAGCTCCGTGATCGGCTGGGGCGACCTGGACCTCGTCGAGCAGACCGGCCGGTACGGCTCGCAGTTCGAGTACAAGACCGACGTGTCCACCTCCGGCTACAGCGGACGACACGTCCTCGTCACGATCTGGAAGGCGTCGCACATGGACCAGAAGTACTTCCTGTGCAGTGACATCGACTTCGGCTGACCTTCGCGGAGGCACCGCCTCGCGATGAGCGAGGCGGTGCCTCCGCCGTCGGCGGCGCTGCTTCACCGGGGAGCGCACGCACCCGCGCGTCCACTTCGGGAAGTCCGTCTTCGCGCCGAATTGATGTCGAATCTCATCTGATGACATTCGCGTGGTTCAGGGACGCTGAATCGTCACTACCGGCTAACCCGGAGACCGCGCCTCGGTCGCCGCCATGCGCGGACGCGGTTTCCCGTCTCCTCCGAGTGTGCTTCCGTCTGTGGGGTGGCAGTCGAATCGCCGATTATCGGGGCCGCCCGGCCGGCATCGATCCGACGGTCCCGCGCCGTCGCCCGGCCGAGCGTCGCGGCAGGCCTCGGCGATCCGCGAACCTCCGGGCGGAGCAGGGGTTCCGCAGACCGTTGCGCTGTCCGGCCGACACCGTCGCGGACGGGCGGGGGTTATCGTTGATCGATCCAGTATCACTTCAGGACATATTCGCAACGGAGCGATCATGCCCGACTTACGCGCGTCGCTGGCCGTGTTGGCGCTCGCGACAGCCCTGCCACTGATCACCACCCCTGCGGCGGTCGCGTCCACCACGCACGTCATCGCCGAACTGCCGGGTGTCGCGGGCCTGCCCGGTGACCCCGGCTACTACCCCACCGGGGTCAACGACCTCGGCCAGGTCGTCGGCAGCGCCCAGGGCGACGCGCCGACGCGCGCGGTCCTGTGGTCGCCGCGCGGCGGTGCGACCGACCTCGGCCCCGGCCTGGCCGGCGCGATCAACCAGGGCGGCCAGGTGCTCGGGTTGACCTCCGACGGCGCGCCGGACACGCAGAAGCCGTGGGTCTGGTCCGCGGGTCAGCGGCAGGCCATCTCGCCGCCTGGAGCCGCGTGGGCGCTGGCGCAGGTGATCAACGACGACGGCAGCGTGCCGATGTCGTACGCCACGTCGGCCCGGGGCGGGCAACACGCCACCGTGTGGGACGGGGAGCGGCACGCGGAGCTGCCGGTGGCCGGTGATCACGTGTCGGCGTACGCGATCAACAACGCCGGTGTCGTCGCCACGAGCTACGCCTACGCCTCCTTCCAGGAGTTCGCCGCGCTCCGCTGCACCGACGGCGTGTGCACGAAGCTGGCACCCGGTCCGGGCTACGGCACGTACGACCCGGAGGCGATCAACGAGGCCGGTGTGATCGTCGCCAACCGGGGCATGGTGGCGCTGCGCTGGGACGGTGAGGAGCTGACCGTCCTGTCGGAGAGCGGCCGGCTCGCCCACGGCGAGCAGTCCCTCAACGAGCGCGGCGACGCAGTCGGCTGGGTGCTGGAGGGCGGCATGTCCCGCGCCGTGCTGTGGCAGGCCGGTGGCAAGCAGGTCGACCTCGGCCTGCCCGGCAACTCCGTGGCGACCGCGATCAACGAGCGCGGCGACATCGTCGGGCACGTCTCGTCGCCGGACTACTCGTCGAGCCGCGTGTTCATCTGGCGCGACGGGCAAGTCACCTACCTCGACTCGTTGGGCGGCGCCTACAGCACGCCGGTCGCGATCAACAACCACGGCGTCGTGGTGGGCCGCAGCACCACCGCCGACGGCAGCTGGAAGGGCGTCCGCTGGATCCCGGTCACCGCGACCCTGTCCCGCTGACGCCCCGGCCGCCCCGGGCGCTTGCGGCCCTGCGGCGGGCGCACTGACGTCGTCCGCTCAGGGCGACGATTCAGGACGGTGTCGGAGCACCACGCGTCAGCGATGACGCGCTGCGCACACCACCCGGGGCGTTCCGGCCCGTCGACCTGCTGCACCGCCTGCTGCGCCACGTCGGACCCGCGCTGAACCTCGACGGGCGACCTGCAGACCGTGCGGCCCCTCGTGGACGAGTTGATCACCAACGGCAACGGTGCGAGCCGGCAGCGACGAGCCTCCCGCCGCGACCACGCCGTGGCAGTGGTCGCCAGCGCGCCGAGCACGACCGTTCACCGGACAACGTCGCCTGACGACGTCGGGGGAGGAGCGCTTCCCGCTCCTCCTCCGGACGGCCGAGCCGCGACGGCAGATGCCGTGGTGGCAAGCGTCAGCAGGCCACGACCTGCGGCCCGGCTCGTCCGTCGAGGTGCGCCTCGGCGAACCGTCCACCCACCTGCCCGGACCGGCTCACGCCGGGACCGCCACCGCACGGACCGCACGCCAGCCCGCGAGCGCCGTGACGAGCAGGGCGACGACCGCACCGAGCACCGCGCTGAGCAACAGCGGGCCGACCGCGAACGCCGCCGCCGGGCTGCCCGTCTTCACCACGGCGAACGGCACGACGCACACGACCGCTCCGATTGTCGCCACCACGACCGCGGTGGCGGTGGCAGCCGCGGTCTCCCGCAGCAGCACGCCGCGGGTCTGCTTCCCGGTCGAGCCGATCAGCGCGAGCACGGCGAACTCGCCTCGGCGGCGGCCGATGGCGGCGACGAGGTTGTTGGTGAGCGCGATGGCCATGAACAGTCCGATGAGGACGACCACGAGGTAGTTCACCGACGCCAGGACCCGCGCGGTGCTGTCCGCGGCCACGTGCCGGTCCTCGATCCCCTGCATCGCGAGGGTCCCGGCCGAGACCCCGACGAGCAGGGTCAGGAAGGTGACCGCCGGACGCATCCGCTCGGGCGCCGCGGCCAGGTTGAGCGTCGCCAGGTGGGACTCGGCGCCCCGGTCGCGCAGCGTGCACACCCGCAGGAGCCGGTTCGCCAGGACCACCAGGTCCGGGGCGAGGACCGCCAGCCCGATCGCGGTCAGCACCGTGGCCGGGCCGGTCGTCGCGGTGGTCGCGATGCTGTCCGCGGGCAGCGCCGGCACGGCCGATGCGGACCCGACGCCCGCGACGAGCAGGACCGCCGCGACCATCCGCCGCCGGGCGACCCGCGACGACCCGGGCCGTGACGGCGCACCTGTCTCGACCGGGCTGCGCTCCGCGGCCTTGCGGCTGCCGATCCAGGCCGCCGGCACGCCCGCGCCGAGCACCACCACCACACCGACCACGGGCAGCACGATCCCGGGGGAGTAGACCGTGCCCGCCTCGGTCAGCCCGGTGCCACGCACGCCCTGGAAGAGCAGCCAGCCGAGGAGGTAGCCCAGGCCGAGGCCCGGTGGCGCGGCCGCGGCGGAGATCGCGAGCGTCTCCGCCGAGACCAGGACCCGCACCTGCCGGGGCCCGGCCCCGATGAGCCGGAGGCCGCTGATCTCCTCGGCGCGTCCGTCGAGGGTGACGCTGATCGTGGAGACCATGGCGAACACCACGATCGCGACCACCCAGCCGCCCATGATCAGCGGGAACTGCGTGAGGAAGGCCCGGTCCGCGGCGGCGGTCCGGTCGGCGAGGCCGGTGGCGAGGATCGTGGTCATCGCGACGACCAGCGCCATGCCGACCAGCGCGATGAGACCGGTGGCGACCGCGGTGGTCCGGTGGTGGCTGACCAGGCGCAGAGCGAGCTTCAGCACGTCAACGCACCCCCACCGCGTTCGCGGCCCGCTCGGCCGATTCGACGAGCGCGGCCATCCGGTTGGCCACGGTCGCGGCGTTCGGGCGCGCCAGGCGGTCGACGACCAGGCCGTCGGCGAGGAAGAGGACGCTGTCCGAGTAGGACGCCGCCACCGGGTCGTGGGTGACCATGATGATCGTCTGGCCGCGGTCGGCGAGGTGGCGCAGCAGGGACAGCACCTCGCGGGCGCTGCCGATGTCCAGCGCGCCGGTCGGCTCGTCGGCGAACACCACCTCGGGGTCGGTGACCAGCGCCCGAGCGACGGCGACCCGTTGTTGCTGGCCGCCGGAGAGCTGACCGGGCCGGTGGTCGCCGCGCCCGGCCAGCCCGACGCGGGCGAGCAGCTCCGCTGTGCGCCGGGGGTCGGGACTGCGCCTGTCCAGGCGCAGCGGCAGCTCGACGTTCTGTGCCGCGGTGAGCGCCGGGAGCAGGTTGAACGCCTGGAACACGAACCCGATCCGGCGCCGGCGGACTTCGGCCAGCGCGGCTTCGCCGAGCTCGGCCAGGTTCACGCCGTCGAGCTCGGCCGTGCCGGAGGTCGGCGTGCGCAGCCCGGCGGCGCAGTGCAGCAGCGTCGTCTTGCCCGACCCGGACGGGCCCATGATCGCCACGAACGCACCGCGGGGCACGTCCAGGTCGACGCCCCGCAGTGCGTCGACCGGTCCCCCTTCCCCCTCGAACCTGCATCGGAGCTGTCGTGCGCGAACTGACATCGAGACCCTCCCCAGTTATGAACGCTTATTTAAAACGAACGTTCACATGCTACGGTAGTCGACGTGGGACACCGGGACAACCTGATCGCCGCAGCGCGGCAGTGCCTCCTCGCGACGGGCTACGCACGCACGACCGTGCGAGACCTGGTCGCCGCGTCGGGGGCGAACCAGGCGTCGATCAACTACCACTTCGGCTCGAAGGACCAGCTGCTCACGAGGGCGCTGACCGAGCTCAACGCCGAATGGGGAGAGCTGCTGTTCTCCGCGCTCGGCAACCCGGACGAGCCGATCGGCCACGAGGAGCGCTGGCGCCGGATCATCGACTCGATCCGCGACCACCAGGACCTCTGGTTCGTCAACTTCGAGAGCGTCAGCTACGTCCAGCACGACGCCCAGATCCGTTCCATCAACGCCCACGGCCAGGAACTCGCGCGCACCGCGTTGGCCCGGTCGTTCGGCGGCCTCCCGCCGTCCGCCGACCCGGCAGACGTGCGCGCGGTGGGCGGCCACTACTACTCACTGCTCGTCGGTGTCGCCCTCCAGTGGCTCACCGATCCGGACAACGCGCCGAGCGCCGCGGACGTGGTCCGAGCGGACCGCCTGGCCGCCGAACGGACCTGAGGCCGGAGCCCGGCAGCACACCGGCACCGCCGAGCGCGAACGCCTGTGCGGGTGAACTCCAGCCCCACGGAGGTCACGCGGTCCACGCGGTTCAGCGCGTTGCCCACGTGGAAGATGCTGTGGATGCTCCCGCCCGCCGTCGCGGGCGAGGCCGTCACCACGTTGTGCCAAGCGATGTTGTTGCGCGCGTTGTTCTCCGGGCTGGAGCGTTCGGGGAACGTCATCGGGTCGGTGGTGGGGATCCATGATCGTGGGGTGGACAGGGGTGGTGTGAAACTGCACCCACTGACCAGGCCGGAACGAATCGGAGCCGGCTAGCGCCGCGTTCCTCGATGATGGTGCCGGCACGCGATGACGATCGACGCCGCTGAGGAGCGGGCGGTCCGGAAACTGGCTGGTGCCCGACACGCCCCCGGTGACTGGATCCGGCGGGCGCGAATCGTGGCCGCCGGCTGGGAAGGCGGGTCGACCAGGGTCATCGCCGCCGAGATCGGTGTCATCCGGGTCCGCCGCATCCTGCTCGCCGAAGGGAGGAGGTGGTGTCGGACCGTTCCTGGACCACGAGCAGCGACCCGGAGTTCGTCCCAAGAGGATGTGCGTCGTCGGGCGCTACACCGATCCGCCGGAGAGCGCGACCGCAGTCTGCGCCGACGGTCTCGGCCCCGTCATGCCCCGCACCTTCCCGCCCGCACCCGGCTCGTCCGCTCGGTCCCGATGCCCTGGGTTGGCGATGCCTGCCGCCCGTGCAACGCTGGTCAACGTGCGGAAACCGGATGAGGAATTGCCCCACCGCCTGCTCGGCGGCCTGCGTCTGGACGAGTTGTTGGACGAGGTGCGGGAGCGGTTGACCGAGATCGGGTCGACCAGGGACAAGATGCGGGGTCTGCTGGACGCGGTGCTCGCGGTGGGCGCCGGGTTGGAGTTGGACTCGACGTTGCAGCGGATCGTGCAGGCGGCGGTGCAGTTGGTCGGTGCGCGCTACGGCGCGTTGGGCGTGTTGGGCGGGAAGGCCGACCTGTCGCAGTTCGTCTACGTCGGCATCGACCCGGAGACGCGCTCGCACATGGGACACCTGCCGCAGGGCAAGGGGTTGCTCGGGCTGCTGATCAAGGACCCGCGGGCCATCCGGCTGCACGACCTGGCCGAGCACCCGGCGTCGGTGGGCTTTCCGGCGAACCACCCGCCGATGCACAGCTTCCTCGGTGTTCCGGTGCGGGTGCGCGACGAGGTGTTCGGCAACCTCTACATGACCGAGAAGATCGACGCCGCCGACTTCACCGCCGATGACGAGGTGGTGCTGACCGCGTTGGCCTCGGCGGCGGGTGTGGCGGTGGAGAACGCCCGGTTGTTCGAGCGTTCACGCATGCGTGAACGCTGGCTGGAGGCCACCGCGGAGATCAACTCGGAGCTGTTGGGCGGTGTCTCCTCCGACGACGCGCTGGGGTTGATCGCACAGCGGACCAGGGAGCTGTCCGGGGCGTCGATGTCGCTGATCGTGCTGGCCGAGGGGGCGGGGGAGCGGCGTCTGCGGATGGCGGCAGGTGCGGGAGCGCACGTCGAGGGTCTGGTCGGTGGAGTGCTCGGCGGGTCTGAGTCGTTCGTGCAGGAGGTGCTGGAGTCGGGCGCGCCGATGCTGGTCGAGGACCTGGGAGGCCGACTGGGTGACGTGTCGGTCGATGTCGGTCCCGGTGTCGCGGTGCCGTTGCGGTCGGGTTCGGTGGTGATCGGTGTGCTGCTGGTCGCGCGGGACAAGGGCGGTGCCCGGTTCGGTGTCGATCAGGTGCCGGTGTTGGCGGCGTTCGCCGATCAGGCGGCGGTGGCGCTGGAGTTCGCCGAGAACCAGCGCGCTCGACGGCAGGTCGACGTGCTGGAGGATCGCGATCGGATCGCGCGTGACCTGCACGACCACGTGATCCAGCGGTTGTTCGCCACCGGCATGAGCTTGCAGGGCGCGTTGGGGTCGATCCGGGAGCCGCGGGTGCGTGAGCGGGTGCAGAAGGCGGTCGTGCAGCTCGACGAGACGGTGTTGGAGATCCGGACCTCGATCTTCGACCTGCAGGGCAGCGACGACGTGCCTGGCCTGCGGCGACGGCTTCTCGACCTGATCTCCGAGCTCACCGGGGACGTGTCGGTCACACCGACCGTGCGGATGTCGGGCACGGTCGACAACTCGGTGCCGGACTACATCGGCGAGCACGCCGAGGCGGTCGTGCGGGAGCTGGTCAGCAACGCCGTGCGGCACGCCCGAGCCACCGAGTTGATCGTCACCGTGGAGGCCGGTGACTCGCTGGCGATCACGGTGGTGGACAACGGCGTCGGCATGCCTGCCCAGGTCGCGCGCAGTGGGCTGCGCAACGTGGAGCAGCGCGCCGTGGAACTCGGCGGCACGTGTGCGGTCGATCCGGGGACCGAGGGTGGCACGCGCGTGACGTGGCAGGTCCCGCTGGCCTGACCTACTCCTCGTCGGACGGGGCGCTCGGCTTGCGCAGGCGGGTGGCGAGGACGGCGGCCTGGGTGCGGCGTTCGAGGCCGAGCTTGGCCAGCAGGTGCGAGACGTAGTTCTTGACGGTCTTCTCGGCCAGGAACATCTTCTCGGCGATCTGCCGGTTGGTGAGGCCCTCGCCGATGTGGTCGAACACGGTGCGCTCCTGCTCGGTGAGGGTGCGCACCGGGTCGCCCTGCTCGCGTTCGCGGCGGATGCGGTTGAGCAGGGCGGCGGTGGAGCGGGCGTCGAGCAGGGACTCGCCGGCGGCGACCTTGCGGACGGCGTTCTGCAGGTCGTTGCCGAGGATGCGCTTGAGGACGAACCCGGACGCGCCGGCCATGATGGCGTCGAACAGGGCTTCGTCGTCGGTGAACGAGGTGAGCATCAGGCACTTGAGGTCGGGCATGCGGGAGCGCAGCTCGCGGCACAGCTCGATGCCGTTGCCGTCGGGCAGCCGCACGTCCAGCACCGCGACGTCGGCTCCGCTGTCGGGCACCCGGGCCAGCGCCTCGGCCACCGACCCCGCCTCGCCCACCACCTGCAAGCTGTCGTCGCTGTTCAACAGCTCCCGGACCCCGACCCGGACCACCTCGTGGTCGTCCACCAGGAACACGCGCGCCACCGGATCCACTCCTTCTTCCGTTTCCGTCAACCCTCACCGACACGGCCGCCCCGGCACAGGGTCCAAAGACCCTGCCATCGGAGGTGCGACGTCCTGCGGATCCGGTCGGATCCCCGACGTCGACCGCTGCTCGTCCAGGATGCGTCGCCACCATGCTGCCGGCGTGTCGCCGCCGCCACACCTCCGACGGGAGGCGCTGTCGGTGTCGCGCACGGCGTGGGTGGGGTCAACGCGTGGCGCGGGCTGGTGGGACAGCGGTGGCCGGCGAGTGGTGGAGGTCGTGGCGGCTCACTCCTGCGGGGGAGCGGTGCGCTACGAGGACGGGGCAGCGGGCGTGGTGCAGGGCGGTGCGGGTCAGCGGGCCGCGGTCGCCGAGGACGAGCAGGTCGGTGTCGGCGTGGCGGACGATGGCCTCGTGCGGATGCATGCGGGCCGGCACCGAGGTGTGGCGGATGCCGCGCAACAGCCGGTCGGCGTGGTCGGCGTGGTCGGTCAGCGGCAAGGGACGGAGGTCACGGTCATGGCTTGGTGATCGGTTCCAGCAGCAGGTCCTCGACCGCGCGCCGCGGGCTCGGCGGTACCGTCGAGCCGAACCCGATGCGCAGCACCGTCTGCGGCGCGATGGTTCCACCCAGTGTCCGGCGCAGCTGTTCGCGCACGGATCGCACCTCGATCGCCTGCGACATGAACGACGCGGACAGGCCGAGGGTCGTTGCCGTCAGCAGCACGCGTTGCAGCGCCTGCCCCGCCTGGAGCTCGGCCGGCGGCCCGTCGGAGAACGAGCAGAGCACGACGACCAGCGGGTCGGACTCGTAGTCCTTGCCCGGTGTGCGCTCGGCGGCTTCGAAATCGCGCAGCGCCCACTCGTCCTGCGGTGCGGGGCGGATCCCGGCCGAGGCGGGCGGGATGCCGTCCGCGCCTCGTGGACCGGTCCAGTCGGCCAGCTCGGCGCGGACCAGCGGATCCTCGATCTGGATGCGGTGCGCTTTCGACACCAGGCCCTGCAACCGGGCGCGTTCCGCGCGGTCGGTCACCACGTGCAGCCAAGACCGCTCGCGCTCGGCCGCCCGGACCAGTGCGTACCGGTGCGCGACGGGAATCGGCACGTCGCGGAAGGGCTTGCGGTTGGACCTGCGGACCGGCACCGCTTCGAGCAACTGCCGGGTGTCCTCGTCGAGGTCACGCCGGCCGCCGCGACGGATCGTGGCCAGCGCGCCGGGCGCTTCCGCTCCGGGCAGCAACGTGACCAGCGGCCGGATGCCGCGCTCGCGCAGTGCCAGGCGGAGGTTGAACAGCGCGGCGCCGCAGGCCAGCCGCAGCTCGCGGTCCTCCGGATCGGTGGCGGGAAGACGTCGGGCTGGATCGGCGTGCAACTCGATGCGGTCGGGTTCGAGCCGGAACCGCCACGGCTGGGTGTTGTGCACGGACGGGGCGAGCGTCGCCGTCGCCAGGACCTCGGCCACCTCGTCCCGGTCCAGCCCCAGCACCTCGGTCACACCTCTCATGGCCTGCTCCAAACCACATCACCTGCTCGGGATCACTGTCTCCACTGTCCGTTCGGAGAAGGCTCCGCCACACGGTCGAAGGTCCCGAGTGAGCGGGGCTGGACGACTCGATGTCCACGCCCACCCGGACGTTGGGAGCCGGTGAGAACGGCGACGCGGACTTAAGACCTTGCCCGATGAGGCCCAATGACCACTGCCCTCGGCACGTCGGCTGCCTAGCGTCGGACTTCAGAGGACAGGGCCCCGTGCGGCCCCACCGCCCGTGGCGGCGCGTCCGTCGACATCGAATCGGGAAGAGGAATCTGTGATGAGTGCCCCCATCGTGGTCGGAGTGGACGGCTCGACGTCGGCGTTGACGGCCACCAAGTGGGCCGCCGAGGAAGCCGCACGGCACCGCGTGCCGCTCAAGCTCGTGCACGCCTACCTGCCGCCCACCCGCGGCTACCCCGAGATCGTGCTGACCGGCCACGAGGTGCGGCAGGCGTTCGAACAGCAGGGCCGCCAGTGGCTCGAGGATGCCGCTGGCGCCGCCCGCGCGGTCGCACCGGACGTCGGGATCACGACGTCCCTGGTCGTCGACCGCCCCGCCGCGGCCCTGATCGCCGCGTCCCGCGACGCGTTCCAGGTGGTGCTCGGTTCGCAGGGCCTGGGTGGCTTCTCCGGTCTGCTGGTCGGTTCGGTCGCCGTCGCGGTCTCCGCGCACGGCACGAGCCCCGTGGTCGTCGTCCGGGAAGAGCTTGGCCACGACGGCCCGGTCGTGGTCGGCGTGGACGGCTCGGCGGCGAGCGAGGAGGCGGTCGCGTTCGCGTTCGCCGAGGCGTCCCTGCTCGGCGTGCCCCTCACCGCGCTCATCGCCTGGACCGACTTCCTGGTCGACAGCGCCTACCACTCCCGGTTCACCGTCGACTGGTCCCAGGTCGAGCAGGAGCAGCTGCGTCTGCTGTCCGAGCGCCTCGCGGGCTGGCAGGAGAAGTACCCCGACGTCCATGTGGAGCGCGTCGTCGTCCACGACCGCCCGGTCCGCGCACTGCTCAACGCCGCGAAGGACGCCCGGCTGCTCGTGGTGGGCAGCCACGGCCAAGGCGGCTTCACCGGCATGCTGCTCGGCTCCACCAGCCAGGCGCTGGTCCACCACGCCCCCTGCCCCCTCGCCGTGGTCCGGCCGGCCACCGCGGAGCAGTAGGCCCGCGGGTCGACGAGCGGGGGACCGATCACCGGACCGGTCGCCCGTTCGCCGTTCCTCTCCTCCGTGACCGCGGCCGTGGCGGGACTCAGGTGCGGTCGGCCGGCACGACCACGATCGGGCACGTCGCATGGCGCAGGCAGTCCGCCGCCACGCTGCCCGGGACCGGATCGGCGAGCCTGCGCTGACCGTGCGTGCCCCCACGAGCAGGTCCGCCTGCCTGGACGCTTGGGCCGGCGCGGTGCCCGCGTCACCGGTGATGGTCACCTCGGTCACCGGGGGCGCACCCGGCACGGTGGCGCGGACCTCCTCCACGATCGTGTGAAGTTCGCGGGCGGGGTGTCGGTGGCCGGGGTTGTCGGCGTGGGGTGCCCGCCCATGACGTGGCTGCCACGAATTCCGTCTCGCGCAGCCACGCCGTCGTCGCCTCGACGGCGTCACCGGTCTTCACCGCTGGCGCCGGCGCCCAGCGCAGGGCCTCGCGGCTCGCCGGCGAGCCGTCCACCAACCAGGATCATGGCTTCCTCCTCTGCTCTCACCTCGAGCGTTCGCTCCGTGCCGGTGGGACCGGCAGGGTCCTGGGTCACCGACCTCGGGGTCGATGCGCACCCGCGCGCGGCCGGCGCCGCCTTCAGGGCCGAAGGTCCCGCCGCCGACGGGACCGCAGCCACTGACCTCGTCGAACAGATGCCGGGAGGCTTGAGCCGAACACCCGAGGAGGAGTCATGGACGAGACGATCGTGGTGGGCGTGGACGGCTCGCCGGTCAGCCGGACCGCGTTGCGGTGGGCGGTCGAGGAGGCGAAGCTGCGCGGTTGCGCGGTGGAGGCCGTCCTGGCCTGGCACGTGGACTACGGCATGGTGATCGGCCCCGTGTCGGCCACGGTCGCCGCCGGGATCGACCGCGACGAGGTGCGCGAGAGCTACCGGCGCGTGCTGGACGACGTGGTGGCCGAGGTCGGTCCGGAGGTCCGGGCCGTGCTCGCCGAGGGCGACGCCCGCGAGGTGCTGACGAAGGCGTCCGAGCACGCGGCGCTGCTGGTGGTGGGCAGCCGGGGAGCGGGACCGATTCGCGAGGTGTTGCTGGGCTCGGTCAGCTCCCACTGCGTGCACCACGCGACGTGCCCGGTGGTCGTCGTGCGCGAGCCCGAGCCCGAGCACGTCGAGCCGAAGCCGGCCGTCACCCCGGGACCGCTGCTGTGACTGCCTCGGTGCACGGCGACCGCGCACTGCTGGCGGACGGGTCCGTGGTTGCGCTGCGGGAGCTGGGTCCGGCCGACGCGGACGCCCTGCTCGCGCTGCACCGCGACCTGCCGGTGGACGACCGCTACCTGCGGTTCTTCAGCGCCGCGCCGCAACACCCGGACGAGTTCGTCGCTCGACTGACCTCACCCGAAGATCCGTTGCACGTCGTGATCGGCGCGTTCGCCTCCGACGTGCTGGTCGGCGCCGCGAGCTACGTCCCGCTCGACGACGACACCGCCGAGGTGGCGCTGGTGGTCGCGCACGACCGGCAGTCCCGCGGTGTCGGCACGCTGCTGCTGGAGCACCTGGTCTCGTCGGCCAGGCGGCGGGGTGTGCGGCGGTTCCGCGCCGACGTGCTCACGGTGAACTCGAAGATGCTGCGCGTGTTCGCCGACCTCGGTCTGGTGTGGACGTCCACGGCGGACAACGGCGAGGTGCGCGTCGACCTCGGCCTCGACCCCGGTGAGCGGTACCTGGAGGCCGTCGCCGACCGGGAGCAGGCCGCCGACGTGGCCAGCCTGCGGTCGGTGCTCGAGCCCGACTCGGTCGTGGTGGTCGGTGCGAGCCGCAAGTCGTCCTCCGTGGGCAACGCGGTGCTGGCCAACCTGGTCGAGGGCGGCTACACCGGCGCGCTGCACGCGGTGAACCCGCACGCCCACCAGGTGCTGGGCGTTGCCTGCCACCGGTCGGTGGCCGACCTGCCCGAGGCCCCTGACCTGGCGGTGGTGTGCGTGCCCGCCGCAGTGGTGCCGCAGGTCGCCGAGGACTGCGGGCGACGGGGGGTGAAGGCGCTGGTCGTCATCACCTCCGGCGTCGACCCCGAACGCCTGCTGGAGGTCGTGCGCCGGTACGGGATGCGGATGGTCGGCCCGAACTGCGTCGGTGTGTCGAACACCGACCCGGACGTCCGGTTGGACGCCACCTTCACCCGTGACCGGACCGAGCCGGGCGGGATCGGCCTGGTCACCCAGTCGGGTGGTGTGGCGATCGCGGCGGCCGAGCAGTTGCGGCGGCTGGGGCTGGGCACCTCGCAGCTGGTCTCGACCGGCGACAAGTACGACGTGTCCGGCAACGACCTGCTGCTGTGGTGGGAACGCGACGAGCGGACCCGGGCGGTGGCGCTGTACCTGGAGTCGTTCGGCAACCCGCGCAAGTTCTCCCGGCTGGCCCGCCGGGTGGCGCGCCGCAAGCCGGTGCTGGCGATCCGGGCGGCGAGCAGCGAGGCCGGCCGGCGCGCCGCCGCGTCGCACACCGCCTCGACCGCCACCCCGGCGGTGACGCGCGACGCGTTGTTCCGACAGGCGGGAGTGATCGCGGTGGACGGCGTCGGCGAGATGGTCGACGTCCTGGCCGCGCTGCACGCCACCCCTCTGCCCGCCGGACGTTCGGTGGCTGTGCTCGGCAACGCAGGTGGGCTGGGTGTGCTGGCCGCGGACGCCTGCGCGCACCACGGGCTCACCACCGCCGAACTCGGCGCGGGCACGGTCGAGGCGCTGAAGGCGCTGCTGCCGAGCACGGCGAGCCCGCACAACCCGGTCGACACGACCGCGGTCGTGGCCGACCCGGCGGTGGACGCGGTCATCGCGGTCACCGTCCCCACAGCACTGGGCGACCCGGCCGGCGGCATCCACCCCACGGCCAAGCCGGTGCTCGCGGTGAGCACCGACCAGGACGCGTCGGTGTCGCTGCGCGACGACGCCATCGCCCGCTACACCGAGCCCGCCCGTGCCGCCGCCGTGCTCGCCTCGCTGGCCGAACGCTCGGCGTGGTTGCGCCGCCCGGCGCCGCAGCCGGCCGAGTTGCCCGGGATCGACCTGCCGCCCGCCCGCGCGGTCGTCGCCGAGCACTTCACCGCCGAACCCGGAGGCGGGTGGCTCGACCCCGATCAGGCGGTGCGGCTGCTGGGCGCGTTCGGGCTGCCCGTCCTCGGCGGTGTGCTGGTGCAAGACGCCCGATCCGCGGTGGCCGCACAGCGGTCCTTCGGCGGACCCGTCGTCCTCAAGGCCGTGGCGCGCGGGCTGCTGCACAAGAGCAAGGGCGGCGGCGTGCTGCTCGACCTGGCCGGCGAGTCCACGGTGACCCATGCGTTCGAGTCGCTGCGCGAGCGGTTCGGCGAGCAGTTGCACGGCGTGTTCGTGCAGCCGATGGCAGACCGCGGCCGCGAACTCCTCGTCGGGGTCGTCACGGACTCGCAGTTCGGCCCGCTCCTGGTGACTGGACTGGGCGGCGTGGACACCGACCTGGTCGACGACCGCGCCGCCGCGCTCGCGCCGCTGTCGGAGGCGGACGTGGACGACCTGCTGCACGGCTTCCGCGCCGCGCGGGCGGTCTTCCGAGAGCACGACGAAACGGCCGTGCGGGACGTGCTGCTGCGGGTCGGCCGACTGGCCGAGCTCGTGCCTGAGATCGCCGAACTCGACCTCAACCCGCTGGTCCTGACCGGTGAGCGCGTGCTGGCGGTCGACGCCAGGGTTCGCGTCGCGCCCGCGGCACCGGTCGACCCTTTCCTGCGCAGGCTCCGCGACCCCAGGCGGCCTTCGTGATCCCGCCGTCCACGACGAACATCGAGATGAGCGAGGTGGAGTCATGAGCACAGGTCCGATCGTCGTCGGCATCGACGGCACCCCCGCAAGCGAACGCGCACTGCGCTGGGCCGTGGACGAGGCGACGCAGCGCAAGCTCCCGCTGCACGTGGTCAACGCCTACGCCTACGAGCCGCTGGCCGACTGGGCGATGACCTCCGAGCAGGACGCGCGGGCCCGGTCGGAGGCCCTGGTCGAGGACGCGCTGCGTGCGGCGGCCGTGGGCAGGCTCGAACTCCCGCAGGTCATCAGGCACTGCGTGCGGGGACCGGCCGCCGAGGCGCTGGAAGGACTGACGCGCGGCGCGTCGATGCTGGTGGTGGCCTCGCACAGCGGCAGCCGGCTGCGGCGGGCGCTGCTGGGCAGCACCAGCGCGCACTGCGTCCGGCACGCGACCGTGCCCGTGGTCGTCCTCCCACCGGCCGACGAGCAGCACGACGGGGACGCGGTCGTCGCGGGGCAGGAGGCCGGGCGATGAGGGGCCGCGACCTGACGACACGTGACGTGGTGACCGTGTCGCCCGAGACGTCCGCACGTGACGCGGCGGCGCTGCCGGCGGCGAGGGATTTCACCGCGTTGCCGGTGGCCGACGGTTCCGGGGCACTGGTCGGCGTGGTCACCGAGGCCGACGCGTTGCGTGACCGGCTGCCTCCGGACCCGCGCCCGCTCGTGCACGGACAGCCGTCACGGGCGCGTGCCGTGCCGCGTCGGACCGTCGCCGACGTGACGAGCGAGCCGGTCACCGGCGCGTCGCCCGGCACGGACATCGCTGAGCCGGCCCGGCAGATGCCGGAGCACGGCGCTCGCAGCCTGGGCCACCACGCCAACCCGCACCGCTGGACGGTGTCGGTGGTGGACGGCCGGGTGGCGATCGTGGACGAGTTGGACGACGAACGCGACCGCCTCGTGGCCGCGGTGCCTGCCGGCGCCGTGCCCGGCGTGGCCGACGTGAGCTTCCCGGAGACCCGTCGTGCCGTCGACCACGGCTGAGCACGAGGCCGCGCCGCACGGCCTGCCGGTGCACGAGGTCGTGCTGATCGCCGAGACCGACGCCGAGACCGGCCTGTCCGGCACCGCGGCCGGCGAGCGGTTGGCCTCTCTAGGACCGAACAGGCTGCCCGAGCGGCGCGGTCCCGGCCGACTGCGGCGGATGCTCGCCCAGTTCCACAACCCGCTGATCTACGTTCTGCTCGGCGCGGCGGCGCTGACCGCGGCGCTGGGTGAGACCGTGGACGCCTCGGTAGTGCTGGGCGTGGTGCTGGTCAACGCGATCGTCGGCTACCTGCAGGAGGTGCGGGCCGAACAGGCGCTCGACGCCCTGGAGGCGATGGTCCGCACCGAGGCCACCGTGATCCGCGACGGGACCGCCTCTCGGATCACGTCCGACGACGTGGTGCCCGGCGACCTGGTGGTGCTGGAGGAAGGCGACCAGGTGCCCGCCGACCTGCGGCTGGCTCGCACGCGCGAGCTGCGGGTGGACGAGTCGGCGCTGACCGGCGAGTCGCAGCCCGCGCACAAGGACCCGCTGCCGGTGCCGCACGACACCGCGTTGGCCGACCGCACGAACATGGCTTTCTCCGGCACGCTCGTCACCACCGGAGGCGGGCGCGGGGTGGTGGTCGCCACCGGCGCGGACACCGAGATCGGGCACGTGCACCGGCTGGTCGGCAGCACCACGACCGTGCAGACACCGCTGACCCGCAAACTCGCCCGGTTCAGCAAGCTGCTGACCGCCGTCATCCTCGGGCTGGCCGTGGTCACCGTCGTCATCGGGATGCTGCGCGGCGAGCCGTTCGCCGAGATGGTGACCGCCGCCGTCGCCCTCGCGGTCGGCGCGATCCCGGAAGGGCTGCCCGCCGCGGTGACGGTGACGCTGGCCATCGGCGTCGCCCGCATGGCGCGGCGCAACGCCGTCATCCGCCGCCTTCCCGCCGTGGAGACCCTCGGCAGCACCACGGTCATCTGCACCGACAAGACCGGCACCCTCACCGCCAACGCCATGACCGTGCGCGAGGCCGTCGCCGTCGACGGCGAGCGGTGGGAGGTCGACGGCATCGGCTACTCGCCGCTGGGAGAGCACTCGCCGCCGCCGGACGCCGTGCGAGAGGTCCTGCTGGCCGGTCTGGCGTGCAACGACGCCCACGTCGTGCTCCAAGACGACCGGTGGACCGCCGTGGGCGACCCCACCGAAGCCGCACTCGTGGTGTCCGCCCGCAAGGCCGGGTTGACGGTGGAAGACGTTCCCGAACGCGTGGACGAGCTGCCGTTCACCTCGCAACGCGCCTTCATGGCCACTCGCCACGGGGGTGGCGTCGTCTACCTCAAGGGCGCGGTCGAGCGGATCTCCGAGTTCACCGGCTCCACCGACCACACCGCCGCCGAACAGCTCGCCGATCGCGGACTCCGGGTGCTCGCGTTCGCCCGCGCGCACGTGCCCGAGGACACCCCGCTGACGGAGGGCGCACTGCACGGGGCCGAATCGCTCGGCCTCCAAGCCATGCACGATCCACCCCGGCCCGAGGCCGTTGACGCGGTCCGCGCCTGCCAGGACGCGGGCATCGAAGTCCGGATGATCACCGGCGACCACCTCGGCACCGCCCGTGCCATCGCGGCCCACTTCTCCCTGCCCGACGACGCCGTGCACGCCCGCGTCTCGCCCGAGGAGAAGCTGCGGCTGGTCAAGCGATTCCAGGCCGACGGGCACGTGGTCGCGATGACCGGTGACGGCGTGAACGACGCCCCGGCACTGCGACGCGCCGACATCGGCGTCGCCATGGGCCGCGGCGGCACCGAAGTCGCCAAGCAGGCCGCCGACATGGTCCTCACCGACGACAACTTCTCGTCCATCCGCGCCGCGGTGGAGGAGGGGCGCGCGGTCTTCGACAACCTGCGCAAGTTCATCATCTGGACCCTGCCCACCAACATGGCCGAGGGCCTGGTCATCCTCACCGCGATCCTGCTCGGCACCGCCCTGCCGATCCTGCCGGTGCAGATCCTGTGGATCAACATGACCACCGCCGTCGCGCTCGGCTTGACCCTGGCATTCGAGCCGCGCGAGCCGGGTGTCATGCACCGCCCGCCGCTGCCGCCGACACTGCCGCTGCTGACCGGTGCCTTGGTACAGCGGATCCTGCTGGTTTCCGCGGTGCTGCTGGCCGGTTCGTTCGCCGCGTTCCACCTGCACGGCGGCACGCTGGACCAGGCGCGCACGGTGGCGGTGAACGTCTTCGTCGCCGCCCAGATCGCCTACCTGGTCAACTGCCGGTCGCTACGGCACCTCCGACCGCACGTCGGCCTGAAGAGCAACCCGTGGCTGCTGGTCGGCATCGCTGTCACCGTCGCGCTGCAACTGCTGTTCACCTACCTGCCGGTGATGAACACCCTGTTCCACACCGCGCCGATCGGGTGGGGGGACTGGGCGGTGGTCGTGGCGGTGGCCGTCGTCGCCTACGCCGTGGTCGAAGCGGAGAAGTGGCTGCGTCGCAGGTGATCGAACGGCCGCCGACACGACTGAGCCGGTGGTCCCGGGGAGTTCCCCGGGACCACCGGCTCTTGGCCGACGGGAGGTCAGCGACCCAGGTTCACGAGCTGGTGCTGCAGCTTGTCGTGCAGCAGGTCCACCGCCTCCTGGTAGGTCGCCGCGGTCGCCTCGGCGTTCACCTGCGTCCCGTTGACGTCCAATGACGCGTGCGCCACCAGCAGCCGGGACCCGTCGGTGCTCAGCCGCACCTTGGCGTAGCCGATGTCGGCGGGGGAGTACTTGGCGATGGCGGCGACCTTGACGCGGGCGTACTCGCCGGCCTCGCCGGGCACCCCGCGGGCCAGGTCGACCCGGAACTCGACGATCTCGTGCACGTGGCTCATGCCTCAAGCCTCGTCCTGCCCGGCACGGGGCGACAGTGACCAAGGTCCCGGCCGGCCGGGACTCCCGGAACTGTGGCCGGATCGACGACGGGACCAGGCTGGGAACCATCACCCCGAGACCGTCAGGAGAGCGAGATGTCGCAGCAGCCGGAGAACACCGCGCCGGACCTGTCCTTGGTCGACGCCTACTGGCGGGCGGCCAACTACCTGTCGGCGGGTCAGATCTACCTGCTGGACAACCCCCTGCTCGACGAGCCGCTCACCCCGGAGCACATCAAGCCCCGGCTGTTGGGGCACTGGGGGACCACGCCGGGCCTGAACTTCCTGTACGCCCACCTCAACCGGGTGATCAACGCGCGCTCGCAGGACGTGCTGTTCGTGACCGGTCCGGGGCACGGCGGTCCGGCGCTGCTGGCCAACACCTGGTTGGAGGGCAGCTACACCGACACTCACCCGAACGTGCAACGTGACGGCGAGGGCATGCGCAAGCTGTTCCGCCAGTTCTCCTTCCCGGGCGGTGTGCCCAGCCACGTGGCGCCCGAGGTACCCGGGTCCATCCACGAGGGCGGCGAGCTGGGCTACTCGCTGGCGCACGCGTTCGGCGCCGCGTTCGACAACCCGGACCTGATCGTGGCGTGCGTCGTCGGCGACGGTGAGGCCGAGACCGGTCCGCTGGCCGCGAGCTGGCACGGCAACAAGTTCCTCGACCCGGCCAACGACGGCGCGGTGCTCCCGATCCTGCACCTGAACGGCTACAAGATCGCCAACCCGACCATCCTGGCCCGCATCCCGCACGAGGAGCTGGACTCGTTGCTGCGCGGCTACGGTTACGCGCCGTTCTACGTGGAAGGCGACGACTCGGCGGTGCTGCACCCACGCATGGCCGAGGTCTTCGACGAGGTGTTCGACGACATCCACCGAATCCAGGAGACGGCCCGCGCCGGGGACACCGAGCGCCCGCGTTGGCCGATGATCGTGCTGCGCACGCCGAAGGGCTGGACGGGTCCGGCCGAGGTGGACGGTGTGCCGGTGGAGGGCACGTGGCGCGCGCACCAGGTCCCCCTCGGCGGTGTGCGCGACAACCCCGACCACCTCCGGCAGCTGGAAGCGTGGCTGCGGTCCTACCGACCGGAGGAGCTGTTCGACATCGACGGCCGCCCGCGCCCGGAACTGCTGGCCCTCGCGCCTCGCGGTGAGATGCGCATGGGTGCCCTCCCACACGCCAACGGCGGTCTGCTGCTGCGCGAACTGCGCATGCCCGGCACCACCCCGTACTCGGTCGAGGTGACCAAGCACGGCACCACCACTTCGGAGCCGACCCGCGCGCTGGGCCGGATGCTGCGCGACGTCATGACCCTCAACGCGACCGAGAAGAACTTCCGCGTGTTCGGCCCGGACGAGACCGCGTCCAACCGGTTGGACGCCGTGTTCGAGGTGACCGCGAAGCAGTGGCTGGCCGAGAAGCTGCCCACCGACGAGCACCTGGAGACCAACGGCCGGGTGGTGGAGGTGCTGTCGGAGCACCTGTGCCAGGGCTTCCTGGAGGGCTACCTGCTGACCGGGCGGCACGGGCTGTTCAACTGCTACGAGGCGTTCACCCACATCATCGACTCGATGTTCAACCAGCACGCCAAGTGGCTCAAGACCCACCGCGAGATCGACTGGCGACGTCCGGTCGCGTCGTTGAACTACCTGCTGTCGTCGCACGTGTGGCGCCAGGACCACAACGGCTTCTCCCACCAGGACCCCGGCTTCATCGACCACGTGATGAACAAGAAGGCCGAGGTCGTCCGCGTCTACCTGCCCGCCGACACCAACACCCTGCTCTCGGTGGCCGACCACTGCCTGCGCAGCCGCGACTACGTCAACGTCATCCTCTCGGGCAAGAACCTCACCCCCGACTGGCTCAGCCCGGAGGAAGCCGCGCTGCACTGCGCGCGCGGCGCGGGCATCTGGGAGTGGGCCGGCACGGACGACGGGCCGACCGAGCCGGACGTGGTGCTGGCCTGCGCCGGTGACGCGCCGACGTTGGAGATCATGGCCGCCACCGCGCTGCTGCGCGAGCACCTGCCCGAGTTGCGCGTTCGCGTGGTCAACGTAGTGGACCTGATGCGGTTGCAGCCCGAGACCGAACACCCGCACGGCATGCCCGACCACGAGTTCGACGCCCTGTTCACCCCCGACAAGCCGGTGCTGTTCGCCTACCACGGCTATCCGTGGCTGATCCACCGCCTGACCTACCGCCGCACCAACCACCACAACATCCACGTCCGCGGCTACAAGGAAGAAGGCACGACCACCACGCCGTTCGACATGCTCGTGCTCAACGACATGGACCGCTACCGGCTCGTCATCGACGTGATCGACCGCGTCCCCGGTCTGGGCGTCAAGGCGGCCGGGCTGCGCCAGCGGATGCAGGACCAGCGCACCCGCCACCACGCCTACATCCGCGAGCACGGCGAGGACCTGCCCGAGATCCGCGACTGGACCTGGCCGTACTGATGAACGTGCTGGTCGTCAACGCGGGCTCGTCGAGCCTGAAGCTGTCGGTGCTGGGCGAGGACGACACCGTCCTCGCCCAGCACCACGTCGAACGGTGGGACGGCACACCGAACCTCGACCTGGACCTGCCGCCCGTGGACGCCGTCGGCCACCGCGTCGTGCACGGCGGCACCCGGTTCACCGACCCGGTCGTCATCACCCCCGACGTGCGCCGGGAGATCGCCGCCCTGACCGATCTGGCGCCGCTGCACCAGCCCAAGGCCCTCGCGGGCATCGACGCGGCCCGGGTGCTGTTCCCCGACGTGCCGCACGTGGCGTGCTTCGACACCGCGTTCCACCGCACCCTGCCCGCGGCCGCGTCGACCTACGCGTTGCCGGGGGAGTGGCGCGAACGCTGGGACCTGCGGCGTTACGGCTTCCACGGCCTGTCCCACGCCTACGTCTCCCGCCGGGCGGTCGAGCTGGCGGGTAGTGGCCCGCGCGTGGTGACCTGTCATCTCGGCGCGGGCTGTTCGCTGGCCGCGGTGCGGGACGGCCGCTCCGTTGACACGACGATGGGCTTCACCCCGCTGGCCGGTCTGCCCATGGCCACCCGCAGCGGCGATCTCGACCCCGGCCTGCTGCTGCACCTGCTCGACCACCTCACCCCCGACGAACTCGCCGACGGCCTGGCGCACCACTCCGGGCTGCTTGGTCTGGCCGGCCACGCCGACCTCCGCGACGTGCACACCTCGGCGGCCACCGGCGACGCGAACGCCCGCTTGGCGCTCGATGTCTTCACCCATCGCCTGCGCCAGGGCATCGCCGCCATGACGGCGTCGCTCGGCGGCCTGGACCTGCTGGTCTTCACCGGCGGCATCGGCGAGCACGACGCCGAACTGCGCGCCCGAGCGGTGAACGGCCTGACGTTCCTGGGACTTGCCCTCGATCGCGAGGCCAACTCCACCGCGTCAGGTGACGCCCGGATCAGCCCGGAGACGTCCCGGACGCCGATCTGGGTGGTGACCGCCCGCGAGGAGGTCGAGATCGCGGCCGGCGCGCGGACCGCGTCGGGCTCAGTCTCGGCGTTGTAGAGTTGAAGAAGTTTTCAAGTCTGCAACTCGCCGGAGGCCGACATGCCACTCCCGCTGCACCAGGCCAAGGCCGAGTTCTTCCGGATGCTCGGACATCCGGTGCGCATCAGGGTGCTCGAACTGCTCCAGGACGGCCCGAAACCGGTGCGCGAACTGTTGGCCGACATCGGGATCGAGGCGTCCAGCCTCTCGGCCCAGCTGGCGGTGCTGCGCCGTTCGGGGATGGTCACGGCGACCCGTGACGGCACGACCGTGGTGTACGCGCTGACCAGCGACGACGTGGCGGAGCTGCTCCGCGTCGCGCGCAAGGTCCTCACCGGCCTGCTGGCCGGTCGGAACGAGCTGCTGGCGATGCTGCGAGAGGAGGAGCGGGCGTGACGACGTTCCTGCCGGCCAGGGCTGATTGGAGCGGCGCGACCCGCCGGGACCTGGTGGCCGGGGTGACGGTGGCGATCGTGGCCCTGCCGCTCGCACTCGGCTTCGGCGTCGCCTCCGGGCTCGGCGCGGCGTCCGGCCTGGTCACGGCCGTCGTCGCGGGTGCGCTGGCCGCGGTGTTCGGCGGCTCCAGCCTCCAGGTGTCCGGACCCACCGGCGCGATGACGGTGGTGCTGGTGCCGATCGTCGCGCGCTACGGCGTGGACGGCGTGCTCACGGTCGGTCTGCTGGCAGGGGTCCTGCTGGTGCTGCTCGCGGTGGCCCGCGCGGGTCGCTACATGCGGTACGTGCCCGTGCCGGTGGTGGAGGGTTTCACGATCGGCATCGCGGCGGTGATCGCGTTGCAGCAGGCGCCCGCTGCCCTGGGGGTGCCCACGCCCGGCGAGGACCACGTGGTGCTCGCGGCCGTGGCGGCTGTCGGGAACTTCGTCGCGGCCCCGCATTGGGAGGCCGTCGCCTTGGCGGGCGGGGTGGCTGCGGTGATGCTGATCGGGGCTCGGTGGCGTCCCGGTGTGCCGTTCTCGTTGCCGGCCGTCGTGGTGGCGACCGTCCTCGCGCAGTGGGCGGCGCTGCCCGTGACCACGATCGGGGCGCTGCCGAGAGTGCTGCCCGCGCCGTCGCTGGGGTTCCTGGACTTCGGCGCGCTGTGGTCGCTGCTGCCGTCGGCGGTGGCCGTGGCGGCGCTCGCCGCGCTGGAGAGCCTGCTGTCGGCCGCGGTCGCCGACGGGATGAGCGTCAACCAACGGCACGACCCGGACCGGGAGCTGTTCGGGCAGGGCCTGGCGAACCTGGTCGCGCCGCTGTTCGGCGGTGTGCCCGCCACTGCGGCCATCGCCCGCACCGCGGTCAACGTCCGCTCCGGCGCGACCTCCCGGCTCGCCGCCCTCACCCACGCCGTCGTGCTCCTCCTGATCGTTCTGGTCGCCGCGCCGTGGGTGGCCGGAGTTCCGCTCGCGGTGCTCGCCGGCGTGCTGCTGGCCACGGCCGTCCGGATGATCGAGGTCGGCTCGGTGAGGGCACTGGCCCGAGCCGGCCGTCCGGACGCCGCAGTGCTCGCGTTGACCGCCGTGGCGACGCTGGCGCTGGACCTCGTCACCGCCGTCATCGTCGGCCTCGTGCTCGCCGGCGTGTTCGCCCTGCGCGCGGTGTCGCGTACCGCACGGCTGGAGGAGGTGCCCCTGGAACCGGGCGACCACCGCGAGGAGGAACGAGCGCTGCTCGCGCAGCACATCGTCGCCTACCGCCTCGACGGCCCGCTGCTGTTCGCCGCCGCCCACCGCTTCCTGCTGGAACTGACCGAGATCGCCCCGGTGGCGGTGGTGATCCTGCGGATGTCACGGCTGTCCGCCGTCGACGCCACCGGCGTGCAGGTCCTGCGCGACGCCGTGCGGCGCCTGGAACACCGCGGCGTCACGGTCCTGGTCTCCGGCGTGCGCGACGAACACCGGCGTGCCCTGGGCACAGTGGACCTGCGCGTGTTCGACCACACACCCGACGCCATCGCCCACGCCCGCAGCCTCCTGCGTGAACGCAACGTCCTGCCCTGACCGCCCCGGTTGTGGACGGACTCGCAGGCGGTGGGCGGGTCGACGTCGTGGAGGCCGGGGAGGCGCCGGACGTGCTGCCCGAGGACGTCGCCGAGGTCAAGGTGGGCCGGTTGCCGGGCTCGGCCGCCAAGGCGACGTGACGTGCTTGGTCGTGCGGGGTCACCCGGCCCCGACGACTGGCATCGCGGCAGACCACCGGCGGCACCGCTACGAGCGGTGAACGGTCGGTGGTCTTGCCGCGTGCGGGCTTCCTGCATGTGGTCCGGGTGCGGCACCTCGACCTTCAGGCCTTCGTGCACAGGCAAACCGTCCCAACCCCTCGCGCCCGCGTCGACAACCTCGACGAGGTCATGGTGACCGACGTGGGCACGGTCGCCCGCACGCACACGAGGCCAGTGGCTGACGGACGCACTCCGCCTGGAGCGGTCCGGGGCCGTGCCGCCCGTCCGATCGGCGGCCGGTGTGTCACTCGGGCACTGTGCTGTAGGTGATGTCGGCGTTCGTGTAGTCGAACTGGGCGTACGCGAACGGTCCGTCGGGCAGGTGCCAGACCGCTGTGCCGCGCCGGGGGCGCATGCGGCCCGCGACCAGGCACCAGCCGTCGACCGGGGTGGACCAGCGGGTCCTGACCAGACCCTCGGGCAGGTCGGCCCAGCGGTCCTCGGTGCTGAACTCGCGCGGTGCGCCCCGGTCGTCCACGGTGACGTGCGCGGTGACCGTGTTGTCGTGGTCGGTCACCGTGAGGCCGAAGGTGTGCTCGTCGATCGCGGTCCACTCGACAGGCAGGCGCAGCAGCATCGACGGCGCCAGCAGGACGGCGTCGTCGAGGAACGTCACCAGCTCTCCGAGGTCGAACTCACGGCCCTCGCCGTCGGCGACCGGGAACAGGCCCAGGGCGGTGGCGCGCATCCGACCGTGCCCGTTCTTGTAGAGGTCCTCCGCCCGCACCGGGACGACGTGGGCGAGCTTGAGGCGCATGCGGAAGTCGCGGGCCAGGCCGGTGGCGTTGTTGCGCTGCTCGCTGGTGCAGGCGATCCAGTCCCGGTTCGGGCGCGTGCGGAAGAAGCCGTGCGTGGTGGCGTGGAACGACACGTCGGCCGGACGTCCCAGCACTCGGGTGAACCTCAGGTAGCGCTGCGCCGGCTCCGGCAGGTCGGCGATGTCGTCCGCGGTGACCGGGCCGGCGTGAATCGTGCTCGTCATGAGTGGCACCTCCACCTCCGAGCCTGCTCGCCCCGCTGTCCGGGCCGCAGAGCCGAAGGCAATCGTCGGGAAGGGACTTCCGGCCGCGTCAGGCCGGTGAGCCGTTCGCGCTGTCGACCACGCCCGGCCGAACACCTCGTAGTGGACGCGGTCGGCCGGCACACCCGGCGCAGCAGACCGTTGCGCACGTGGCGCGTGAACGGCAGCGGGCCGCACACGTGGGCGGCAGGTCCTCGGGCAGCGGCACGGCGCCGACGTCGATCAGGCCAGGCCGCCCACCGTCGCCGTCCTCGTACCAGGTGAGCACATCGGCAGCGGCCCGCAGGGCGTGCCGGTCGGAGGGGCGCTCGGCGTGCGCCACCACCCGTCGGGTGGGGTCGGTGCGGGCGATGTGGTCGAGCAGGTGCTCGGCGAAGGCCACCACGGCGGAAGCCAGCGCGACGTGCTGCTGCCCGCCGGCCTGGTTGCTCTGGTTGAACAGGTCGAGCAACTCGGGGTGGGCGGCGAACATCGACGGGTGGAACACGTCGGTGATCTCGACGGCGTGGTCGCGCACGACGGGCAGCGTCGCGTGCACCACCTCGGCGAAAGCAGCGGACAGCACAGGACGTGTCCTCGGCGGGGTTCTCATCGAACTGAAGGAGTGGTGCGGGGGCGCGGTCCGGCAACGCATCGGTCACGACCACGACATCGCGTCACGCGGACGCGTCGGAGCGGGTGGACCAACGAGGTCCGCCCGCTCCTGCGTGCGTCACCGCAGCCAGGCGTGGTCGCGGATCACCGGCAGGGTCGCCCACCGGCGGCCGAGGCCCCAGGTGGCGCCCGCGCCGGTCAGGGCGACGGCGATCAGGGCGGCGGCGTAGATGATGTGGTAGTCGACGATCGGGTTGGTGGACATGCTGGGTTCTCCGGCCGAGGTGAACTGGGCCAGTGGCCATTCGGCGGCCCACATGAGCAGCATCACGAGGGTTCCGGCGATGGCGGCGGGGCGGAGGCCGATGCCGGCGATGACGGCGATGCCGATGGCGAGCAGACCGAGCATGAACAGCCAGTCGGCCCACCAGGCGCCGGCCATGGCGTGGAAGGTGGACTCGAAGGGGCCGACCGCGACCCGGCTGAGGAAGCCCTTGGTGGGCGAGCCGCCGTTGATCCAGGCGTTGGCGGCCTTGGTGGCGTAGCCGAGGCCGAAGGCCTTGTCGAGGAACGCCCACAGGAACACGAACCCAGTCGTGATCCGCAGGACCGCGAGCGCGATCGCACCGGCATCGGCGCGGACCGCCGTTGTGGCGGCCGCACGGGCCGTGGCCCTTGTCCTGGCACCGGAGTGGCTGACCGTTGTCATGGCTTCTCTCCTCTTGATCTCGTCTTCGACATGAGCTTCGCGCCGGCGGCGGCTGCGCGACGCGGGCGAAGGTCCCTGATCGACGGGGACGTCCGGCACCACGTGCGACTCCTGGCCGTCCCGGGTCGACGTCCGGCGCCACCAAGGCGTGCAGCAGCTCGACGAGCTGGACCACGAGGGCGATCGACACGGCGACGAGCACGATCTCGCTGACGAGTGGTCGGTCATGTCCGACGAGGAGTCGCCGGCGCACCTGCCGCGGATCGCCGCGACGGCCAGTCAGGTGGAGGCCGGGCTGCGGGAGCGCGTGCTCGAACTGCGCGCCCGTGGCATCACGTGGGTACGGGTCGGTGAGGCGCTGGGCATGACCCGCCAGTCCGCGTGGGAGCGCTTCAAGGGATGACGACGTTCTGGCAAGGTGATCACGTGACGACTGCCGGGGTGACCTCGGTCTGGCGCAACAGGGATTGCCGGCTGGTCTGGACCGGCCAAACTCGAACCCACTCCCGAAGCTTCGGGGTCGTCCCACAGGTCCGTCATTCCGAACCTGTTGCGGACGCTCCACTCGCTGGGCGCCGAGGACCAGGTCCGGTCGTTGTCCGTCCGACTCGCCGCCGGATTGGACTTCGGGCACCGCGGAACGGTGGCGGACATCGCGAAGGCGATGCGCGAGACGGGAAACCAGGAGGAGGCGACTCTCCTGGCGACACGTGCGGCGGACTCCGGCGAGTGGTCGTTGTACAGGGAGTTGGAACCCCGGCTCGCTGAGGTTTCCCCTTCGGACGTGACACCGACGGCGTGACGCCGACACCGCTGTGGGGTTGGGGCGACCTGACCTGAAGGGCCGACATCCGACCAGGACCAGCGGTGTGCCGAGACACGCTGGAGGTTCCGAAGCAGGCGGCAACCCGGACGAGCGTTCAGATGATCCGTGAGCTCTTTCCATCGTGGTTGACGGCGGCTTTCGAGGTGGTGCCAGGACGAGGGTGGCCGCGACGATCGCGGTCGCCCGGTGTGGGCAGCAGCGCAACTCGGCTGCGGGCATCGGCGGCGCGGGCGGCCCGACGGCGGGAGTTGATCCTGCTGATCGACCGCGGTCACGCGGAAACACTCAGGGCCTGGGCGCGCAGCCACGCCGCCGCGTGCCGGGGTCCGACCGGAGCGCGGCGCGGATGCCCTGCGCGCCGAACGGGTCGAAGTGTCGACTCCTCCGGCATCGCGACGGCGTCACGCGCCGGTAACGCCTCGTGGAACACGCTGTGGTCATCCGAATTCCATAGACGACGCGGAGGACGACATGCGAACTCGACAGCTGTACCCGATCCTGGCAGCAGGCGCTTTGGTCCTGGGCGGTTTCGCGGGGGCCGGCGTCGCCTCGGCGGCGGTCCCGTGCACCATCGGTCCCAACGTGACGCAGAACGACACCACCGTGTTCGGTTCCAGCGGGAACGACACGATCGACTGCACCAGCGCCAACCCCGGCAAGACCATTTACGGCAACGGAGGCAACGACACCCTCACCGGCACCGCCTACATCGACAAGATCTACGGCGGCGACGGCGACGACACCCTCACCGGCCAGGTCGGGAACGACATGCTCTACGGGGACCTCGGCACGGACACGCTGAACGGTTCCGCGGGCAACGACACGCTCAGCGGTCCGGGCACCGATGCCGCTCAGGACACCCTCAACGGCGGTGACAACACCGATTCCTGCGGACCCGTCGGAGTGCCGCCGGACCTCCGCAGCAGCTGCGAGTCGTAGCGCTCGGGCGCCTCCGAGATGACCCGCGACCACGATCGACCATCGACGACCCGGCCCTGGAAGGGACCGGGTCGTTGCTCGTGTCGTCCGAGGGTTCCGGGAACGAACCCCCGAACGGGTGGTTTGAGGGACGGGACAACCTGTCTCACGCATGACGGATTCGAGCGGTGGCAAGGGTTTTCCCTGCGAGTGGGACCGCTCGCCGTGCCCACGCTGTAACCTGGTAGGCAGGAGCAGGACGTCAGTCGACGGTTCCACCGCAGCCGGCTCCGACTCGGTCGCGAGCGCGCGGGCTCCGCGCACACCGTGCAAGTCACAGCGGGAAGGTCTTCCGTGATCGTTCTTCCGGACCTGTTCGGCGCAACCTCGACACCGGGCTCATGACCTCACTCGCAGCGCCGGGAGCGCGCTTGGCGCCCCAGGGGCACCAAGCGGGTTTGCGGATAGCGCTCCTTGACGGATTCCGGCTCATCGGGGGAGCCGAGGCCATTCCGGTGCCGGGCGGGGCCGAGCGCCTGCTGGCGTTCATGGCCATGCGCCGGCGGGCGGTGGGGCGACTGTCCGTGGCGAGCTCACTGTGGGCGGACGCCACCGAAGGCCACGCCTACGCGGCCCTGCGGTCGACGTTGATCCGCATGAACCGCGCCTGCCGGGACACGCTGCTGGTCACCCCGTCGAGCTTGGAGCTCGCGCCCGGTGTCTCGGTCGACCTGCGCGAAGCCCAGGCGCTCGCCCATCGCCTGCTCGAAGCCGGTCCGCACGACGCGGGGGACCTGAGCGTCGAGTCGGTCGCCACCCTGTCGTCGGAACTGCTGCCGCTCTGGTACGACGACTGGCTCGCCTTCGAGGTCGAGGACTGGCGTCAGCTCCGGCTCCACGCGTTGGAGGCGGTGGTGGACGGCCTGGTGCAGGCGAGGCGGTTCGGTGACGCCACGGCGGCCGCGGGTGTGGTCGTGCGTGCCGACCCGTTGCGGGAGAGCGCGCAGACCGCCCTCATCCGCGTCCACCTGGCCGAGGGCAACCAGTCGGAGGCGGTGCACGCGTTCGACCGGTTCAGCCGCCTCCTCCACGTGGACCTGGGGCTGGAGCCCACCCCGCAGCTCCGAGACCTGGTCGGACGCCACGTGAGGTCACAGCGCGGCGGGCTTCACCGGTAGGCGTCCGGTCAGCGTCGGAGCGTCTTGGTGTGGACGGACGTCCTGAGGAGCTCCGGGGTGTCGATGTCGCCGACGATCACGTCGTGAGCGACGCTGCTCAGTTTGATGTTGTGTCCACGGGCGTAGCCGCGCAGCGCGGTGAACGCGGTGTCCATGTCGACCTGGAGGCGTTCGGCGACCAGGCCCTTGGCCTGTTCGACGACCACCCGGCTGTTCAGCGCGGCTTGGAGCTGTTCGGTCAGCACCTGGTGGTGGTGGATGGAGCGTTGTTGCAGCAGGCCGATGGTGGCGACATCGACCAGCGCGGTCGCCGTGCGCAACGCGGCGGCGTCCAGCTCGCCGGGCTGGTTGCGGAAGAGGTTGAGCGCGCCGATCACCTCGCTGCGCAGGCGCATGGGCACCGCGTCCACGGCGGCGAACCCCGCCTCGGCGGCCACTGCCGTGAACCTCGGCCACCGCTCACCCGCTTTCGCCAGGTCGGGGTGGCTGACCCTGGTTCCGGCGGCGAAGGCGTCCAGGCACGGCCCGTCGTCGTTCTGGAGCTGGAACAACTCCAGCAGCCGCGCCTGTTCGTTGGACGAGGCGATCAGGTGCAACCTGCCCCGTTGGTCGGCCAGCAGCAGCCCCGCGGCGTCGACGTCGAGGAGTTCGACGCACCGATCCACGAGCATGTGCAGGAAGTCGATGACGTCGAAGTCGTCGACCAGGGTGTCGGCCAACTCGACGAACGTGTCGACGAGACGTTCACCGTCCATCGCAGCCACCTCCGCTGGTGCGCTCTCAGAGCGCGGTCGTGTTACGTGCGTGTTCACGGTTGTCCTTCGTCACGGTCGAATCGCCGTCGGCGGGCTACGACATCGGCCGCCAGCCCGCTCAGCGGCACCTGCTCGGCGAACGCCCGGGCGCGCAGGTGGGCGAACGCGTCGGCCATCCCCAGGTCCAGTTGCGCCGCGACCATCCCGGTGGCCTGGTGCACGTGGGGGTTGTGCAGGGGGAGGCCGTCCTCGGTGACGTCCGCCGAGTTCAGGTCGGCCTGCTCGTCCAGCAGCAGCCGCAGGGCCAGTTCCGCGAACGCCAACGAGTCGGTGAGCGTCGTGGCGTCGAGGTGTCCCACGTCGAGCCGGTACAGCGACAGCACCCCGACCCGGATCGCGCCGACGCACAGCGGCAGCGCGAACAGCGAAGCCGCTCCGGCTTCGACGGCCAGCGGCGCGAACATCGGCCACCGGGCCTGGCTGGACGGGGCGTCGAGGTCGGCGACGAGCGCCGGTCCGCCCCCGCGCCAGACGTCCACGGCCGGTCCTTCGCCCACCGTCACCTGCAACTCGGTCAGCCGTTCACCCAGCGCGTCCGTGGCGCACCTGACCTCCGGCCAGCCGGAGGTGTCCACGGTGAGCACAGCGCCGCTGACACCCAACCGCGCGACGGCGGCCTGGCAGAGGGCTCCGACCGAGACGGGCGTGCCCAGGTCGGCGGCCTTCTCCGCGATCCAGCGACTCACCTGCGCCAACCGACTGGTGGTGTACCGGGCCATCCGGAGACCTCCCAGTCGTCTGGTCGCAGAATGCGACCCGAACCTCCCACACCGTGGAACACGATCGCCCCACGATACGCGTCCCGACCCCGCAGCCCGCCCACCGGAGCCAGGGGCTGCGACTCTCACCCGAACGCGCGCCGAAGTCGGGGTGACCCGCGCCGACGGCCGGAGAACTCGATCACCGTCGAGCGCGAGGGGCCGCCGACGGGGGCTCACGTTCCACCCGGACCCACCTGCGCCGCAGCGGCTCGCGCGACACGATGCGCGCCGCTCGGCGGATCGGGTACCGCTGCCGGGATGACGTGCCGTCCGCTCTGACGCGGTGGAGGCGGTCACGGCACGGCCTTGTCCTCGCGAGGCGCACTTCCCGTCGACAGCCGCGCGCCGCCACGAGGTCGTGCACGTCACCGTCGACCTCCGCGCATTCGACCGTCCACCCTCCGGCCCGCGCGGCGCCACCCGGCGTGGGCGGCCGGATCACCGGCAGCCGGTCCGGGCGCGGTCAGGTCCGAATCACGGTGACCCGTGTGCGCTTGGCATCCCCACGCGGCATGACGGTGATCAGCGGGGAAACTCGGTCGCCGGGTCGGAGCACCGCGGCCACCAGCCACCGTCGAAGGGCCCCGACTCGTCGCCGTGCGGTTTCACCGCCCACCGCACCGAGGCCCCGCGGCCGGTTTGGTGGTGGGCGACCTGACCGGTTCGAGGTCGACCCGGCGTTCCGCCTCCGGCCGGACCGGCCGGAAACGTGGTGCAGCCGAGGTGGTGCCGGCTCGAACACCGACGCTCGATGCGCCCTCGGCACTTCCCCCATTACGCGGGCCGATGTCGAGAGGTTATTCGCCGAAGTCTTCGGTCGACGCTGTGGAAATCGTCCGGAGTGCTCGAGAAATGTTCGGACCAGGTTTGGAATCGGCTTGTGCGGGGATCGCGCCGGACGATAAGCTCGATTTCTGGAACTCGCCAGCCCGCCCGGACCCCGCGGACGCCACGCTCCGACGAGGAGACCCTCGTGTGTGCCCACGTCCGAAGTGCCGCTCGACCGCAGTCACCGGCGGCCGTGGTCCCGCCGCCCGACGAACTCCTCGCGGTCGCGGTGCGTCCGCTGTCGGCCCTCACCGTGTTGTGCGCGGTGTCCGGTGAAGTGGACTTCTCCACCGCGCCCCACCTGCGTGACCGCCTCCTGGGGCAGATCAGCTCCGCCGGTCCGGACCTGGCGGTCGACCTCAGCGGGGTGCGCTTCCTCGGCGCGGCCGGTCTCACCGTCCTGGTGGAGGTCAGGGCCGCGGCCTTGGCCTCCGGGGTGGGGCTGCACGTCGTGGCCCGGACCCGCCCGGTGCTGCGGCCGCTGGCCGTCACCGGACTGGACTTCGAGTTCGGGGTGCTCACCCGAGTCGACGACGTGCCGGTTCGGGGTCACCGATCAGGGGTCCTCGCGGGCCGGCGGCGAGCGCCGGCGTCAGGCCCGGTCGCCGGTGTTCCCCCGGCCTGACTTGCCGTAGGTCGCGCCGCTCGACTCGGCGGAGCACAGGCAACCCCGGTGCAGTCCGGCCGCCCGAGTCGCGGCGCAGAACCGCTGTGCGAGGGCGTCGTGGGCGTCCGCCGGGTGCGGGCACGCGGGGCAGGACGGCTCAGCCCGCTCCGCGGAGTCGGGGGCCAGGGGGCTGATCAGCACGTGGGTCGTCGGCATCGGTCCGTCCTTCGGGTGGTCGAGGCGTGGTGTCCGATGCGCTGCCGTCGTGGACGTCGAGTCGCGGGCGGGAGGATTCCCCGGCTCGTCTCCGGGAACGCGTCGAACGAGATCGACTTCGCCGGGGGCCGGGGCGACACTTCCAGGGTACTCCGAATACGTCGAGCGGTCGTCGCCGCACGTCATTCCCGTCATCTTCCTCGGTGGCGGCCACCGCCCGCCGGCCCGGCCACGGCGGTGTCGCGGCCGTGGCGAGTCGCTTCAGTGCAAGATCATTCGGGAACACGGCGCCGGGGGCCGTCGGGGGTGCTCGACACCCCGACGGCCCCCGGCGAGCCGGCGCCGGGCGGCTATGCCTGCGCGCAGGCGACGAGCACGGCGACGGTCGCGCCGGCGGAGGTGGCGTAGGCGGCGGCGCTGGCCGCCGCGGCGGTCGCGGCGGCGGCGCTGAACGTGGCGAGGTTGGCGGCGGCCGCGTTGATGGCGGCGGGAGTCCCGGTGAGGACGCCTTCCGCGAACGCCTTGGCCGCCGCTGCTGCTGCGGCGGAGTCGGCGACGTTGGCCGCGGCCGCGGTGGCCGCGTTGGCGCTGTCGACGGCGGCGGCGATGGCGGTGGCACAACCGGCCGGAGGCGCGGCCACCGCCACCCGGTCGGCTGCGGGAACGGGCGCGGCGGCGTTGACCGGCGTCACGACCAGTGCGGCGAGAGCGCCGGCGGTCAAGATCGAGGCTGTGATGCGTCGAACGTTCATGGGGTGACTCCTGTTACGGGGGGAAGTGAGCCTCGGCATGTCCGAAGAATCGTCCGGATCGCGAGAGCAAAGTCGAAAGAGAAGATCGGCTCATGTGTCAAGCATGCACCCGGCGGATACCGAAAATCGGTGATGTGCTCTTTCGTGTATGAATTCGACGTATCCGGTCATCGACTCTTCAATTCGATCTCGAACCGCCGCGGTGGAACGCTCGACGTGCGCGTCGTCCGATCGGCGATCGGCGTCCCCGGTTGCGGGGACGAGCGGCCGGTGCGACCGTAGAGGTCCATCGCGGTGACGCCCCTGTGGTTCAACGGCGTCGCCCGCAGTGGGAGATGCCGCCCCGGACCCCGGCGGCCTGTGGTCACACCAGGCGCGATCGGGAGGTCTGCGGTGAACGGACTGGCATGTGCCGTGTGGCACACGGAGACGATCACGGGAACCGGCCGGCTGGTTGCCGCGTTGAGCCGATGACGGGCGAGTCCGCTTGCCACGCACCCGTCCACCGAAACCCCTGGGCGTCCAACGGCCCGCACTTCCGTGGGCCTCGTGATCCTCTGCGAACGGGCCACGCCGACCGACCGGCCGATCTGCCGGTCCACCTCCTCCTCCCAGGCCCCACTCCACCCCCAGGTCGCGGACACCGGGGTAGCGGAGCGGACGCGTCCGTCCACCCCGAAAGCAGATGTTCATGACTTCCTCACCCACCGTCGCGGCACGACCTCCCGATGCCCGGCAGGGCAGTGACTTCGCCCGCTTGACGCGGCAGCTCAAGGACGCCGGCCTGCTGGACAGGCGGCGCGGGTACTACGCGGCGAGGATGGCGATCAACGTCCTGCTGCTCGCGGCGGTCGGCACGGCGATGGCGCTGCTGGGCGACTCGTGGTGGCAGGTGCTGACCGCGGTGCTGCTCGCGGTGGTCTCCACCCAGTTCGCCTTCATCGGCCACGACGCCGGGCACCGGCAGATCTTCCGCTCGCACCGCCACAACGACCTCGTGGGTCACCTGCACGGCGGTGTCACCGGGATCAGCTACCAGTGGTGGGTCGGCAAGCACAACCGCCACCACGCCAACCCCAACCACGAGGACCACGACCCCGACATCGAGATCCACGCCATCGCGTTCAGCCGCGAGCAGGCCGGCGACAAGCGCGGCCTGTACCGGTGGATCACCAAGTACCAGGCCTTCCTGTTCTTCCCGCTGCTGCTGGTCGAAGCGGTCGTGCTGCGCATCTCGGGTCTGCAGGCGCTGTGGCACGGCGAGCTCAAGCACCCCTGGCGAGAGGCCGCGCTTCAGCTCCTCCCGGCGGCCGCGTACCTGACCGCGGTGTTCCTGCTGCTGTCCCCGCTGAAGGCGGTCGTGTTCATCGCGGTCCACCAAGGCCTCATGGGCGTCTACCTGGGCTGCTCCTTCGCCCCCAACCACAAGGGGATGCCCATCATCGCCAAGGGGCAGCGCCTGGACCACCTGCGCAAGCAGGTCCTCACCTCGCGCAACGTCACAGGTGGCCGGTGGGTCGACGCACTGCTCGGTGGCCTCAACCACCAGGTGGAGCACCACCTCTACCCGCACATGCCCCGCCCCAACCTCCGCCACGCACAGCCCGTCGTCGAGGATTTCTGCGCCCGCAACGACATCCCCTACAGCAAGGCCGGCCTGCGGTCCTCCTACGCCCAGGTGCTGCGCCACCTGCACGACGCCGGCGCGCCCCTGCGCTCCGGGCGCCGCGCGCCGCTGGGCTAGAGCGGCGGACGGGAACCGCACCAGCGACCACGACGGGGCCGGTGTGCCTGGCGATCGCCAGGCACACCGGCCCCGTGACAGGTCTGCCGCCGATCAGCAGGTGCAGACGCCACCGTTGTTGACGCCGGCCACGCCGTTGGCGCCGACCAGACCGGAAGCGCCACCGGGGTTGGTGATGGTGTTCACTCCGGTGCCGCCGTTGACGGTTCCGGCGTTGCCCGTGCCGGCCGCACCCGCGGCGCCGCCCAGACCGCCCGCGCCGCCGGGAGCGGCGCACCCGGTGCCGCCGTTGCCACCGGCACCGCCGTTGCCACCGCTACCGCCGGTGTTGGTGATGACGTCGTTGTCGGCGTCACCGTTGACGTTCCCGGAGTTGCCGCCGCCGCCGGCGCCACCGGCGCCGCCCACGCCACCCGCTCCACCGGGCTGCGTGGCACTCAGGCCGTTGCCGCCCTTGGCCCCGAGGCCACCGAGGCCACCGAGACCGCCCTTGGTCTTGAGGGTGTCCGCCCCGGCGCCGCCGTTGACGGTCCCCGAGTTGCCGATACCGCCCGCGCCACCGGCGCCACCCACGCCGCCGGCGCCGCCGCCGCTACCGCAGCCGCCGACCCCGCCGGAGGAACCCGCACCGCCGGCACCGCCCGTGGTGGTGAGGTTGTCGATGCCGGTGTCCGTGGTGCCACCGTCGATGGTCCCGGAGTTGCCGACACCGCCGACGCCCGCGGCGCCACCGATACCTCCCGCGCCCGCTCCGCCTGCCGTGGCCCCACCGTTGCCGCCCAGTCCGCCGACGCCGCCGAGGCCGCCCTTGCCGCCGGTCGCGTTGACGGTGTCGCCACCGACCCCGCCGATGACGGACCCGACGTTGGCGGTCCCGCCGACGCCGCCGACACCGCCGTTGCCTCCGGCACCGCCCGCGCCGCTGTTCAGGCCGGTGCCGCCGACCCCGCCCGCGCCGCCGTTGCCGCCGCCACCTCCGGTGACCGTGATCTGGTCGGTGCCGTCACCGCCGTCGACGATGCCGGTGCTGCTGATGCCGACACCACCGCCGGTACCCACGCCGCCGTTGCCACCGGCGGTCCCCGCCGGGGTGCCCGCCGTGCCGTTCGCGCCGGGAGGGCCTGTCGCCCCGTTGAGGCCGGCGGTGCCGGTGATGATGATCGTGTCGTTGCCGCCCAACCCCCTGATCGTGCCCGCGACAGAGCCGCCGGTGATCGTGATGGTGTTGGCGTTGGCGGTGCCGTCGAGGACCTGGCCGGCGGGGACACCCGCCGTGCAGGTCACGTTCTCGCCGGACCGGACGCACCCGGCCGGGTCGGCGGCGTAGGCGGAGCCGGGAGCCACCAGGGCGAATCCCGCCACGGTTCCCAGCCCGATCAGAGCACGTCGGACCCGTGCTGCCGTGGTGCTGCGCCTGGTCGATCGCATGACTTTCTCCGTATCGTGTAGTGGTTCGGTTCTTCCTCGGCGCCTTGATGAGGCACGAGGAGGTCTGTCGTGGCAAGAGCGCAGCTTCTCTGGTTGCTCTTCCGCGACCGGGCCGTTTCCCCGGGTGATCGGTGAGTGTGATCTCGTCGGCGGTCGATACCGCGCATCGGATCTGTCTGCGCTCCCGTGGCAACCCTGTGCCTTATTTTCAATATTTGCAAGTGGAACGGCGGTTCGTCATCCCGTTGCGAGGAACTCCCGGTCACGGAGGAATCGCCTGCCTCGTGCGCGCGCCAGATCGTCGACGCAAGGAGGAGATGCCACGGGAATCGTCGGCGTCGGCGGCCCGATCGACTCCGTCATCAGTGTCGTCAACCGGGGGACACGCCGATCGCGCCGTTTGATCTGAGTCCGATCGGTCTCGATTCGTCGTGTCCGGTGCGGGGTGCGGACCGGACCGGGTCGTCGGTCGAGTGCGCCGTGCGCTCCCGATGAGCCGTCCGGCCGACGTACAAGACGTGCGTCCATTCGGGCGACGCGGCGCCAATTTTGCTGCATCAGGAGTAACGTCCTGTGTCACACCCCAGACCTCGGTGACGTGAAACGGGCCGCCATGAGCGGGTCGCGCCACGAGCCGAGGTTTTTCGCGTGTGGAGGAAGTGGGCGCCGGCAGCCGCGCGGGGCTGTGAGTGCGGTGCGATTCGCGCCAGGTCGGTTTCGCCAGCGCATCACGCTGTGCGAATCATCGCTGACAATATGTCAAGGAAATGGACATGAGAATCCTGCAGAGCCAGATCCGTCGAGGAGTCGTCGCCACACTGGCCGGCGTCCTCGCCGTCCCGTTCTTATGGGCGGCCAGCCCCCTGACCGCCCATGCCGCTGTCAACTGCGTCGTGAGCGCCGGTGTGACCCAGACCGACACCGTCGTCACCGGAACTCCCGGGAACGACACGATCGACTGCGGCGGCACGAACCCCGCCAAGACGATCAACGGCAACGGTGGCAATGACACGATCACCGGTTCGGACTTCAACGACACGATCAACGGTGGCGACGGGAACGACACCCTCACCGGCGGCACCGGCGACGACACCCTCACCGGCGGCCTGGGCATCGACACCATTTCGGGCAGCGCCGGGAACGACACGCTCATCGGCGCGTCCAACGACGGCAGCCAGGACAGCCTCGACGGCGGCCTCGGCACCGACACCTGCCAGGGACCCGCGCCGGACCCCGACATCCACGTGAGCTGCGAGAACACGAGCACCCCGCCGGCATCGGGACCGGGCTCGGGCACGGGTAGCGCGACCGAGTTGTGCGTCGCGACCGGTGGCGTGCTCACCCTCACCGTGAACCCGGTGGGCTACCTCTGCGTGTTCAACCCCCTCGGGTCCACCAACCGGCGGGTTTCCGAGGCCCGCGTCATCTGCGCCGGAGCCGGTGGGATCTTCGTGAACCTGCTCCCCCTGAGCTACTCCTGCCTCCTGCCGACCAGGCCGTGACCACTCGCACCACCGGCTGATCCAGTGGTTCGTCACCCCGCTCCGGCTGGGTGACGAACCACCGGTGCGACCACAGCGGGTTGCGGCCGGGTGTCGACGTGCCGGTCAAGCGCACCAACACCGACCAGTCGCCGTGCCGCCGGTACCACTGGAGGTGCGGGTGCAGGCGTCGCGCGGCCACGCGATGTGGGCCTGGGCCTGTGCGGGTCGGTCCAGAAGGTCGTGTGCTCGTAGGTGTCCAGTGGGACTCGGGCGCCCTCCGCACCACGCCCGCCTTCCGCGAGCACGGTGACCAGTGACTCGGTGTGGCGGTCGGTGAGGCGGCGGTGGCAGGCGGACTTGAAGTCGGCGTGCCGGTCCCACGTTCGGCGACCTCGCCTCCGAACCGCTCGTCCGGGACCTGCTGCGCAGGGCCGCCCCGGGCACGCCCCGGCGGCGCAGGAGTTGGTGCGCGCGCGGCCTGCCGCTCCCGCGGCCGGGGGCGGTGGCAGGGGCGTCGTGGTCTATTGGACCTGGAGAACGGGGCTGTGCAGCTCCGCGTGGTAGCTCGCTTCCCAGACTTGGCCGACGGAGACGTACTCCGCACTTCTGCGCGGGATGGCGCAGGTGGCGGTGGGGGTGGATTTGACGGAGTGCGCGGGGACCAGGAAGTTGCTCCAGACGCCGCCGGCGCAGGTGATCGACGTCCCGCTGCGGGTGTAGTCCACCCAGATCGTGTCGACGGACCAGGCGGCATCGCCGGCGTTGCCGAGGTTGACCGTGAAGTACACCTCGTTGTTGTCGGCCCAGGCGCAGGTCTGCCAGTACCAGTCGGAGTGGCCGGTGACGTAGCTGTAGCCGCTGCAGGCGCTGCCTGCCGCGCCCGGCGGCACCACGACTGCCGCCGACGCCGGTGAGGAGAACGTGATGAGCCCTGCGCTCAGCAGCACCCCGGTCACGATGAGCCTGAACATCTGCCTCGCCCCTGTTCCTCTGCTGTCGGAGGCCACTCGATTCGCGGCTGGTCGTGTCATCGGCGTGCCGTCTGTCCGGTGTACGCGAGCGAAGCGGTGTCGGTCTGCCGAGTGGTGGTGGAGATGAACACGGTGCGGATCGAGCCGTCGGGCGAGCGCCAGGTGAAGATCGGGCTGCCGGTGGACAGGAGCAGGCCGGTGGGGTCGGTGGCGGCGTCTTCGAAGTAGTGCACGGTCCACGGGCCGAAGCCACCGGCCGGTGCGACCTGGCTGGACTGGTGGATGAGGTTGTCGGCGCCGCGCACCGCCAGCTCGACCAGGCCTCCGGCGCGCAGCACGGCGGCGGGTGCGCCCGCCGCGGTCAGGTCGCCGAGGGTCTGCCAGGTGCCGGGGAACACGCCGGCGGTCTCGCGTTGGGTGCGCACCGTTCCGTCGGCGGCGCGGGTGAACACCTGGAGGTCGCCGTTGGCGTGTGCGACGGCCGCGGGTTTGCCGGTCGCGTCGGTGCCGATGGTGCGCCACGCGCCGAGTGCGCTGCCCGAGTACCGGGCGGTCCGCAGCACGCCGTCGCTGAAGCGGGCCACGATGTCCAGCGCGGTTCCGTTGCGCACGAGGGTGAAGTCCGGGGTGAGGCCGCTCCCTCCGAGCTTGCGCCAGGCGGTGTAGGTGTCGTTGGGTGCGAGCTGGGCGCGTCGCCACAGTGCGCCCGAGTCGTCGACCGCGTGGATGGTCAACGTTCCGTTGGCTTCGCCGACCACCGTCGGGTCGCCGGCCATCCACCCGTGGTGCGCCGTGATGTCGGTGACCGCGCCCCAGGACCCGTTCGCGGTGGTCTGCACCTTGCCCCGGTAGTCGGCGTCGTCGTGGCTGTTGGCGAGCGCCTCGATCCTGCCGTCCGCGCGGACGCCGACACCCGGTGCGCCGGTGAACTGGTGGTAGTCGGCGATCACCTGGTACTCGATGATCTCGTAGTCGCCGGCGTTGCGCTGCTTGCCGGCGGTGAGGCCGCCGGCGGAGTTGACGTAGAAGAACGTGACCAGTCCGTCGGTGCCTTGTACCGGCGTCGTGGGCGCGTCGAACCGCTGGGGCACCGCGGGCCGTGACGGCACGGGGTACCCGGAGAGCCGGCAGTTGTCGGTCGCGGCGACGACGTCCAGGTCGCCGTACCAGCCGGAGCCGATGATCTTTCCCTTGCCGCTGTTCGCCCAGGTGGCGGTGTCCTCGTGGTAGCGGTACCAGAGCAGTTCGCCGCCGTTGTCAGCCCGCGAGCCGTAGAGGACGTCGCCGCCGGGGGAGAAGATCCGGTTGAACGTGTTCCAGCCCCACCCGACCTGGGTCCGGTACTGGGTGAACCGCTCGGACGCGGCGTTCCAGCGGAACCGGAACAACCCGCCGTCCGGTGTGCGCGCGTACAGCACGCCGTCGTCGGTGGCGACGATGAGGTTGTACTGGTTCCAGCCGGTGTCCAGGATTTTCGCGGGAGCGAACGCGCCGGTGGCGTGGTCACCCGTCCAGGCGAGGACCTGGAGCTGCCCTTGGGCGTTGACCGAGTACAGCCTGTCCCGTCCGTCGACGGTGACGTGGTTGCGGTACGCGGCCTGCGAGTAGCGGCTCCACCCGTTGCCGACGTCCCTGGACTGCTGCCCGTTCCAGTGGTCCCAGTCGGTGCCGTTCCAGCGGTACCGGAAGAGGTCGCCGGTGGGGCCGTCCAGCCGGTAGATCACCCCGTTCGGGCCCGCCAGCGTGCGGTCGCCGTTCCAGCCCCCCGCGCCGATGGTGCGCCTCGTCCCCCAGCTGGCGACACCGGTTTCCGGTTCGTTGTGCGAGTAGAGGAACATGGTGCCCGCCTGGGTCACGACGTGCACGTTCACCGCGGAATTGCACACGAGCGTGGCAACGGCCTGCGCCGCGGTCGGCGGGATGATCAATCCGGCCGATATGACAGTGCACGACAAAACGATGGCGGACATTCTTTTGCGCAGGCCGGCGCCGACCACTGCCATCTGATCTCCCCCTGGGTCGTGCTCGTCCCTGTGGACGACCATCGACTGTAACCACACGTGCAGGGGCTGTCAGCGTTTTCGGGTGACGCCCGCCGAGTGGCCCTGCGCGTGGTTGCGCTGAGCACGCGTGATCGGCCATACGGCTGACACGGGAACGGCTAGTTGCGCCTTTCGGGTTGGTTCCTTGCCTTGTCCGACGGTGTGTGCGAGTTTCGGCCGATGTGGCCACGGGGGTGGACCGCAGGCCGTTCAGGTCAATCCGGGGGGAATTCGGCGATGGTGCTCAGGCGTGCTCCGCGTGCCCGATTGTTCCCGGCCGTGCCGGTGGGTGCGCGCTTGGTGATCGCGCTCGGCGCGGTGCTGGCGCTGCTCCTCGGCACGGTCCCGCCCGGTGTGGTCGACGTGCTGCCGTGGTTCGGCGCGGCGGGTCGCAGCGGTGACGACGCCGGCGCGTCGGCTCCCGACCAGTCGTGGGGAACCGCCGCGGCGCAGGCGGGGGAGGTCGAGGGCGACACGGTCAACCGGGCGATGCCGGAGTCCGAATCGGCCAAGCACCCGCAGCCGCGGTTCCCCTCCGAGGAGCCGCCGCCCAACGCGGTCCGCGAACTCGGCGCGCCCTCGGGCCTGGCCGGCTTCGACGCCACCACGAGCCGCGAGGACGTCGAGCTGCGCCGAGCCGACTCGCGCACGTTCCGCAACGCGGACGGCACGCGGACCACCGAGTTCAGCCAGGCGGCGGTGAACTACCAGCGCGCCGACGGTTCCTGGCACCCGATCGACACCACGCTCGTGGCGGACGGCGCCGGCTGGCGCAACACCGCCGACCAGGTCGACACCCGGTTCGGCGCGACGGCGTCCGAATCGCCGTTCGTGCGCCTGTCGTTGTCCGACCAGCACGAGCTGTCGTTCGGGTTGGCGGGCGCGTCCGCCGCGCCCGCGCGGGTCGAGGGCGGCCGGGTCACCTACCCCGGCGTGGCCACGGGTGTGGACCTGCGCTTGGACGTCTTACCCGGCGGGGTCAAGGAAACGCTGGTGCTGGCCTCGCCGGACACACCGCACGACTGGGTGTTCCCGTTGCGCCTCAAGGACCTCACCGCTCGCATCGTGGATGGCGAGGTGTCCTTCGTGGACGGCTCCGGTCGGGAGCGGTCGCGGATCCCCGCGGGCTTCATGACCGACAGCCATCCGGAGAACCCGTCGACCTCGCACGGCGTGCGCTACGAACTCGTCGACCACGACGGTGGCCAGGCGTTGAAGATGTCGTTGGACCAGGCGTGGCTGCGAGAGGCCGGCCGCGCCTACCCGGTGCTGGTGGACCCGTCGGTGCAGGCCACGTCCGCCAATGCCGCCGTGGTCACCTCCGGCGGCGCCCGCACCGGGGGATCGGAGCTGCTGGTCGGTGACGGCGCCGCGATGTACCTGAAGTTCGACGGGGTGAACCCGGTGCTGACCGACCACCGGATCTTCGGCGCCCAGCTCTACCTGACCAGCTTCAGCGCGCCGTCCTGCCGGCCGGAGCCGATCACCGTGCACCCGGTCACCGGCGCCTGGTCCCCGTCGGGATCGGGCCACCCGCCGACCGGGGGCTCGATCGCCGGGGCGTCGTTCGCGCACGGCTACGTGGCGCTCGGCCAGTCGCACTCGGCCTGCCCGGTGGCGCCGGACATGATCGACCTCGGCACCGCGGGCCGTGACCTGGTGCAGGGCTGGGTGCGCGGCGGGGCCAACAACGGCCTGGCGGTGAAGGCCACCCGGAGCTGGAAGAAGTTCGCCGGCGCGGGCACCGCGAACCCGCCGCGGCTGTTCGTCACCCACACCCCGTACGACGCCTCCTACCGGATCGAACGCGGTGTGCCGCAACCGCCGGTGCACCGGCAGCAGGACGGCAAGGTGCGCATCGCGGTGACCAACCGCGGCTCGCAGACGTGGACGCCCGCCGCCTACAAGCTGGCCTACCGCGCGTTCACCGCCCAGGGGCGCGCGGTCGACTCACGCGTGTCGGCGGTGTTGCCGCGTGACGTGCCGCCCGGTGACACGGTGACGTTGGACGCGACGGTCTACCGCTTCGCCAACGCCGGCGACTACCTGCTCGACTTCAGCATGGTGCACGGCGGCACCTACTTCACCGACGAGCAGATCCCGCCCGCGCGGCTGTCGCTGACGATGTTCGAGCTGCCGCCGATCGTCAAGGCGCAGTACCCGCCCGCCGGGCACTCCGCGCCGACGCTGACCCCCCAGCTGTGGGCGGACGCGGTCGACGTCGACGCGCCCGCCGGCACCGGGGTCCGCTACGAGTTCGAGGTGTGCGGCAGCAACGCCGACGGCACCCCGGCGCCGGGCAGCTGCACGCTCGGGCCGCGGGTGGCGGGCAAGACGTGGACTGTCCCGAAGGGACGGTTGCAGTGGAGCGAGACCTACCACTGGCGGGCGTTCGCGATCGACCCGAGCGGCGCCCGCAGCGAGGCGCTGCCGTTCAGCGCGCTGCTGACCGCGGTGCCGCAGCCGGAGATCACCTCGCACCTGGGCGGCGCGCCCTACAGCACGGGCGACCTCGACTTCGACCCGCAGGTGGGCAACTACACCACCGCCGCGATCGACGCCGCGCTCGGCGTCACCGGGCCGGAGCTGACCGTCGCGCGGACGTACAACAGCCTGGACCCGCGCAAGACCAACCTGTTCGGCGCGGGCTGGTCCACCCGCTACGACATGCGGGTGGTGCCCGACCAGGACGGCTCGGGCAACGTCGTGGTCACCTACCCCGACGGTCAGCAGGTCAGGTTCGGCCGCAACGCCGACGGCACGTTCGACCCGCCGCCGGGCCGGTTCGCCACCTTCTACCAGGACACCACGACCACCGCCCGCAACCACGTGCTGGTGGACAAGGCCAACACCGTCTACACGTTCCGCGAGTTCGACGGCCGGCTCATCACGATCCACGACAACGCCGGCCGCGTGCTCGAACTCGATTACGGCCTCAACGGTCAGATCAAGCGCGCCATCAGCCGCGCGAGCGCCAACCGGACGCTGTACTTCACGTGGACCGGCAACCACGTCACCGAGGTCCGCACCGACCCCCCGTCGACCGGCGGCACGCCGTTCACGTGGACCTACAAGTACGTCGGCGACCGGCTGACGGAGGTCTGCGACCCCAAGGGCGGCTGCACCGAGTACGACCACGACAACGGCTCGCACTACCGCACCGCCGTGCTGGACTCGCGCCCCGACTCCTACTGGCGGCTCGGCGAGCCCGCCGGTTCGGCCGACGCGGTCAGCCAGGTCGCCACCAACCTCGCCAAGGACTGGGGCGCGCACCGCGGCACCACCCCCGGCGCGCCCGGCCCGCTGGACGGCAGCCCGGACACCGCGACCACGTTCAACGGCAGCAGTTCCTACGTCGCCCTGCCGGACGGCGCGATCAAGAAGTCCCGCGACCTCTCGGTGGAGCTGTGGTTCAAGACCACCGCCGGCGGACCGCTGATCGGGTTCCAGACCGCGCCGTTCGACCGCGCCCAGACCGCCGCCGTCCCCGCGCTGTACGTCGACCGCGACGGCAAGCTGCGCGGCCAGTTCTGGCACGGCCGCGTCGCCCCGATCACCACGACGGGCACGGTCAACGACGGGCAGTGGCACCACGTGGTGCTGTCCGGCTCGCTGGCCACCCAGACCCTGTACCTGGACGGCGCCAAGGTCGGCACCACCGACGGCGAGATCGACAACAGCGTTCTCAACTCCGGGCAGATCGGCGCGGCGCACGCGGTCGGCCCGGCGGCCTGGGAGCCGTACGGCTGGTGGGCCGGTGCGGGCAGGAAGCACTTCGCCGGGGAGATCGACGAGGTCGCGATCTACCAGCACCCGCTGGGAGAGGAGGCGGCTCGGGCCCACTACCGGGCGCGTGAGCACTCCGACCAGCTGACGAAGGTCACCATGCCCAGCGGCCGGGTGGCCGCCGAGTTGGCCTACGACACCACGAACGACCGCGTCCGCGACTACACCGACGCCGACGGCGGGCACTGGGGGCTCGGCGTGCCGCAGGTCAGCGGCACCGAGAAGCAGGACGCCCAGGGCCGCGCGGTCCGCAACCTGGTGCGCTCGGTCCAGGTCACCGACCCGGGCGACCGATCGCACTTCTTCGACTTCGACCCGGTCAAGGGTCGGTTGATCCGCTTCGTCGCGCCGCTGGGCACCGGTGTGCGGCTGGAAGACCGGCCCGACCCGTCGGTGGTGCCCACCACCCCGTCCACCGCCCCACCCTGCACCGCCACCACGACCAACCCGGACGGCACACCCGCCTACTGCGGCGGCGCGGGAGTGAGCAACCCCGACTGGCAGGGCGGTCCGGTGCAGGGCGTCGGCGTGCGCACGTTCGACTACGACGCGGCCGGGTTCCAGCAGACCATCACCGATGAGAACGGCCACCAGGTCGAGCTGCGCAACGACGCCCGCGGCAACGTGATCTCCCGCAAGACCTGCCGTGAGCCGGGCGTGTGCGACACCGAGCACTTCACCTACCACCAGCCCGCGCCGGGCAAGATCAACGACACCGACCCGCGCATCGACAAGCAGCTCACCGTCCGCGACGGCCGTTCCACCGGTCCGACCGACAACCGCTACCTGACGTCGATGGAGTACGACGCGCGCGGCGAGCTGGTCAAGCAGACGATGCCCGACGGCACCACCGTCACCCACGGCTACACCGACGGCACCACCGCCGCGGAAGGCGGCGGCAACGAACCCGCCGGACTGCTGAAGTGGACCAAGGACGCGCGCGGCAAGCAGACCACCTACCGGTACTCCGCCAACGGCGACCTCGCCTCCACCACCGAGCCCGGCCGCACCGACACCGAGGCCGAGGGCCTGGTCACCAAGTACCGCTACGACCTCCTGGGCCGCAAGGTCGCCGAGGTCGAGCTCTCCGACACCCACCCCCAAGGACTGGAGACGAAGTACGGCTACGACGAGCTGAACAGGCTCGTGGACGTCACCGACGCCCCGGTCACCAACACCGTCGACGCGATCCGGCACACCAAGTTCACCAGGACCACCTACAACGCGGACAGCCTGCCGGAGAAGGTCGAGGTCTCCGACCTCGCCGGTGGCGACTCGGCGCGCACCGTCACCTACACCTACGACGACCGCGGCCGCCAGGACTCCGTCACCGACGCCGAGGGCGCGAAGACCAGCTACGCCTACGACGTGTTCGGCAACCGCACCCAGGTGGTCGACCCGCTGGGCACCCGCATCGAGTACGCCTACACCGCCCGCAACATGCTCGCCGAGGTGCGGCTACGCGGCTGGCACGGCAAACCGGTCTCCGGCGGCCAAGGCGCCGGTGAACAGCCCGACCCCGGCTCGCTGCTCGTGCTGGAGGCCAACACCTACGACCTCGGCGGCAGGCTCGTCCGGCACGTCGACGCCATGGGCCGCGGAACCCTCTACGAGTACACGCCCAACGGCCTGGTGTTCCGCGTGCACGCCGAGGTGCCGGTGCCGGGCGGCACGGCCCGCAAGGTGCTGCTGGAGCAGAACGCCTACGACGGCGCGGGGAACCTGGTCAAGCACACCGGCCCCGGCGGCAGGACCACCCAGTACGCGCACGACGCGGTCGGCCGCGTCACCGAAGAGCTCGCCGACCCGGCCGGCCTGGCCCGCCGCACCGCCTACCGCTACGACGCCAACGGCAACGTCACCCAGATCGCCCGCTCCGGCAACGGCTCCAACACACCCGGCCTGCAGACCACGGCGAGCTCGGTCGTCGACTACGCCTACGACAACGTCGGCAACCAGACCAGCGAGACCATCCAGCTCGGCACCACGCCGCTGACCACCACCCGCCGCTACGACAAGCGCGGCCTGGTCGTCGCCGAGACCGACCCGCGCGGCAACGTCACCGGCGCCGACCCCGCGGCGTTCACCACCGAGTACCGCTACGACGAGAGCGAACGGCAGGTCGCCGTGACGCTGCCCGCCGTGTCGGTCGAGACCGGCGGCGGCACACCGACCACGGCCCGCCCCCAGACGCTGCTCGGGTTCGACACCTTCGGCGACCAGACCGCCGTGAAGGACGAGAACGGCCAGGTCACCCGGATGTCCTACGACAAGGTCGGCCGCCCGGTCCGCACCGAGAGCCCCGACTACACCCCGCCGGGCGCCTCCCAGGCCATCAAGGGCGCCACCACGGCCACGTACGACGCGGCCGGCAACGCCGTCGAGACGACCGACGAGCGCGGCGCGATCACGCGGTTGCGCTACGACCAGCTCGGCAGGCTCGTCGAACAGCAGGACCCCAAGGCGGACAACCCGACCGAGGCCGGCGGCGTGTGGCGCTACACCTACACCCACACCGGTGAACAGCTCTCGATCACCGACCCGACCGGAGCGCGCAGCGAGGCGACCTACGACGCGCTCGGCCGCCAGGCCACCAGCACGGCGCTGGAGCGCCGACCCACCGCTGCGGCCCACACCACGACGCTGGAGCACAACGACGCGGGCGAACTGGTCAAGACCACCTCGCCGGCGGGCGACGTGACCACGTTCGGCTACGACGCGCTGGGACAGCGCACCAGCGCCACCGACCCGGCGGGCGTGGTCGTGCAGCACGGCTACGACGGCCTGGGCCGCCCGGTGTGGCAGCGCGACCCGCTGGGCCGCACCGACTACCTCCGCCTGGACGCCGCAGGACGGCTCACCGGCGCGTTCGACCTGAACGGGCAGAACGCCATCCAGCGGCGCACCACCTTCACCCACGACGCGGCGGGCAACGTGCTCACCGCCACCGACCCGCTCAACCACACCACCCGCTACACCTATGACGCGTTGAGCAGGCTCACCCAGCAGGTGGAACCGGTGTCCGACACCGAGTCGATCACCACGTCGTTCGGCTACGACGCCCAAGGCAACCGCACCCGCTACACCGACGGCCGCGGCAACAAGTTCATCACCACCTTCAACGCCTGGTCGCTGCCGGAGTCCGTGGTCGAACCGCCCACCGCGGCACACCCGGACACCACCGACCGCACCTGGACCGCGGTGTACGACACCGCCGGCAACACCACGAAGCTGACCGCCCCCGGCGGAGTGGTGCGCGACCGCGAGTACGACGCGCTCAACCGGTTGACGAAGGAGACCGGCGCCGGCGCGGAGGCCCCGACCGCCGAACGCCTGCACGTCTACGACGAGGTCGGCCGCGTCAAGGAGATCGACGCGCCGGGTGGGCGCGACGCCTACGAGTACAACGACCGCGGCGGCCTGCTGTCGGCCACCGGCCCGTCCGGCGGGGCTTCCTACTCCTACGACGCGAACGGCCGCGTCACCAGCCGCACCGACGCCGCCGGCACCGCCGCGTTCGGCTACGACAAGGGCAGGCTCAAGACCGTCACCGACAGCGTCACCGGGGTCGGCCTGACCTACGACTACAACGAGGCCGGTCAACCGCGGAGCCTCCAGTACGGCACCGGGCGGACCCGCACGTTCGACTACGACCCGCTGGGCCGCGAGAAGACCGACGTGATCAAGGACGCCGCCGGGGCGACGCTGTCGTCGCTGGCCTACGAGTACGACAACAACGACCGGCTGACCCGCAAGACCACCACCGGGCTCGCGGGCGCGGGCGACCACACCTACACCTACGACCACGCCAACCGCCTCAAGTCCTGGACGGTCGACGGGCGAACCACCGACTACGCGTGGGACGCCTCCGGCAACCGCACCCGCAACGGCGCGAAGACCGCCACCTACGACGAGCGCAACCGGCTGCTGTCCGACGGCGACTACACCTACAAGCACACGCCACGCGGCTCGATGGCCTCGCGCACCTCGTCGGGGTTCGAGGAGAAGTTCTCCTTCGACGCCTTCGACCGGCTGATCCAGGTCGGAGCCACCACCTACGCCTACGACGGCGCCGACCGACTCGTGTCACGGGGCAAGAAGTCGTTCACCTACGCCGGTTTCGACATCGACCCGACGTCCGACGGCGACAGCACCTACGGCCGTGACCCCTCCGGCGAGCTGATCTCCATCGCCTCCGGTGGCGTCAAGCGGCTGACGGTGTCGGACAAGCACGGCGACGTCGTCGGCGGCATGGACCCGACGACCACGACCGGCATGGCCGACTCCGCCGCGTTCGACCCGTTCGGCGCCGTCACCGCCACCACCGGCACCACCCGCCAGGTCGGGTTCCAGGGCGACTGGACCGACCCGGACACCGAACAGGTCAACATGGGCGCCCGCTGGTACCAGCCGGGCACCGGCGGCTTCGCCTCCCGCGACACCGTCTCCGCCTCCTCCGGCACCGCCACCCTGTTCAACCGCTACACCTACGGCGCGGGCCGACCACTCGACCTCATCGACCCCGACGGCCACTGGCCCAACTGGAAGAAGATCGGCTCGGTCGCGCTGTCGGTCGTCAAGGAGGTCTCCGGCTACAACGACGTCGCCAACTTCGTCCGCAACCCCAGCTGGGGCAACGCCTTGTGGGCCGCGTCCAACTTCATCCCCGGCGGCAAGCTCCTCAAGGGCGCCAAGTACCTCTACAAAGGCGTCAAACGGCTCTCCAAGTACGGCGACGACGTCGCCGGCGCAGCCCGCAAGGCCGGTAGGCGTGGCAGCTCGGCCGCGCGACGCTCCGGTGACGACGTGGCCTCCAGCGGCCGCCGGGGGAGCAGGGCCGGGTCCAGCGCCCGCCGCTACGGCGACGAAGCCGCCTCGGGAGGACGCCGTTACGGCGACGACGCGGCGGGTTGGTCGCGGCGCAACGTGAGCGGCTACGCCTCCACCGCATCCCGTGAAGCCGCCCAAGCCGCCGCGAAACGAGCCGCTGCCGCAGCTGCCGCTGCCGCAGCCGCCGCCCGCCGTGCCGCGATGGAAGCGGTGACCAGACGCGCCCAGGCCGCGATCGCCGACGCCGCCAAGACCAACCCGATGCCGGTGCTGCAGGCGGCGTTGAAGCCGAAGATCGCCGCGAAGGACCTGGTGTCGTCAGCGGCCAACCTGCCTGCCCGCGCAGCGTCCGCCGTCGCCGCGAACGTGCAGGACGTCAACAAGGTCTGGGAAACCGTCAAGGCCACCGTCGTCAAACCCGGCGCCAACATCATCCAGTCCGTCGGCGAACAGGCCGTCTCCGACTTCGCGAACAGCCAGGTACCCGGCCTCGGCGACTTGTTGAGCCTCACCACCCCGTCCCGCAAACGCGGCAACGGCGCCGCGAAGAGCTCCGGTTCCGAAGGCCGTGCCCAAGTGGCCGACGGCTCCAGCGGTCTCAAACCGCCGGGTTCGGGAGGGAACAGGTCCGGAATAGGGAGCGATGACAGGGTTCCCGGCGACTACCTGATCGATAAAGCCTTCAAGGCTCCCAGGCAGGTCGCACCCGGGACCCGTATCCTGGAAGGTGAGTACATCAACAATCGTGGCCCCGGTGGTATCCGCGTCGAGCCTTGGAAAGCCTACTATGATGAGTACGGACGACTAATTGCACGCAACGACTACAACGCAGCTCTGTCGGAGCGGAATATCCCCGGCACACACCACCACGTATACAAGTACGGTCCTGGACGTGGAGGTGGGCAAGAGATCGTCAAGCACGCGCCCGGAGAGTACACGGAATGATGAACGCGCATCTGAACATCTACTTCGAGTACTTGCGTCGTGCCTCGTGGTCGATGACCCGCGTGGTCGTCGAGAACGACGGGGATAACGTATCGCTGTCCGTGGAGGCGACCTCACCGGGTGAGGGCCTCGTGCTGCGTCTTCGATTCAGTGGTGTCACGGGTCTGCGGCTCCAGCAGTCGGAGGGCTTCTCGCTCGACCTCCAGATCATCGACATGACCTCGGACGGGTGGGAAGGCCTGCGCTACAAGGTGACCGACCCGGAGCATGACATCCTGGCGTTCTGGTGTGAGGACGTCCAGGTTGACACGCTGTGACGGGCACGCGCGATCTGCAGCGCTCCGATAGTGAGCCTTCACAATCTCATCCGGCGTTGAGGTGGAGTGTGAGGACGGCTCGGTCAGGCCAGTGATGCGGGTGGAGCCGCCGCGATCCAGCGCGGCACCGGCAGCGGCAAGGCCGGACTGGTGGTGCTCGACGAGCCGGTCTCCGGCCTGCACCCGTCAGACATCCAGCGGATGGTGGACGCGTTCGACGTGCTGCTCGACTCCGGCAACACCGTCGTGCTCGCCGAGCACGACATCCCGGTCGCGGCGTCCGCGGACTGGGTCATCGACCTCGGACCGGGCGCGGGCCGCGATGGTGGCTCCGTGGTGGCGGAAGGGACACCCGACGACATCACGGCGGCCGACACCCCGACCGCCAGGTTCTTCCGCAGGTACGTCGCGGGTGAGCCGTTGCTCGGCGACCCAGCCGACGGCTGAGCGGGATCGCGGACACGAACGCCGGCCTGGGCGAACGACGAGAGGTACTCCGATGCGCGCAGCTCAGGTCGGCGCGACGTGCTTGTATCCGCCGCTCCTCGGCGCGCCGAGGTCGACCATCCGCGCCGGGTCCACCTTGGCGGCATGGTGCGACGCGCTTCTCACACCCTGGCCGGCTCCAGGCAGGAGAAATGGGCCCGTGTGACCAGTCGGCCACTTCTTCGAAAGCGTCTCCGCGTCGAACGCGTCGCGCACCTAGTGGCCGCGGGCCTCCATGACCAGCAGCATCAGCGAGAGCAGCAGTTGCAGGACGGCGACGGAGGTGCCCGTGACGGCGGTCCAGTCCAGCCGGTACTCGGTCTTGGTGGCCATCGACAGCACGCCGCAGGCCACCGCGCCGACCGCCAGGGCCGTGCCGCCGGCCGGCAGCGGCCAGCTGAGCAGGGCGAGGCACAGCGAGATCGGCCCGAGCCAGGCGTCCTTGCCCGGTCGGTCTTTCGCGGGGAGCTGCCGCATCATGCCGTCCATGGTGCCGTCTACCAGATCTCCGGAGCGCACCGCCACCGCCTTCCCGCGTCCGTCACAGCCACCGGTTGCGCTTGAACAGCCGGTACAGGACCAGGCACACGCCCAGCGTCACCGACAGCACCAGCGGGTAGCCGTAGTGCCAGCGCAGTTCCGGCATGTGGTCGAAGTTCATCCCGTACACGCCCACCACCAGGGTCGGCACGGCGATGATCGCGACCCACGCGGAGATCCGCCGCATGTCGTTGTTCTGCTGCAACGACACCTTGGCCAAGGTCGCGTCGACCAGGGTGGTCAGCATCTCGTCGAAGGCGACGACCCGTTCCGCGGCGGCCGTGAGGTGGTCGTCGACGTTGCGGAAGTAGGACCGCACCTCGTCCGGCACGAGCGGGCCGCACGCGCCCTCGCTGAGCTTGCGCAGCGGGGCCGCCAACGGCATGACCGCCCTGCGCAGCTCCATGATCTCCCGCTTGACCAGGTACATCTGCTCGACGCCGATCTCGCTGCGCGGCGCGAACACCGCGGTCTCGACCAGGTCGACGTCGCCGCCGAACGCCTCGACCACCTCGCGGTAGCCGTCGACCACGCGGTCGGCGATCTCGTGCAGCACCATCGCCGGACCCGCCGCGAGCAGGTGCGGCGCGGCCTCCAGCTGGCGGCGCACGTCACCCAGCTCCGAGTGGTGGCCGTGGCGGACCGTGACCACGTAGTCGCGGCCGAGGAACACCATGATCTCCCCGGACTCCACGATCTCGTTCGCCGTCGTCGGCGACTCGTGCTCCACGAACCGCAAGGTCTTGAGCACCATGAACAGGTTGTCGTCGTAGCGGTCGAGCTTGGGCCGCTGGTGCGCGTGCACGGCGTCCTCGACGGCGAGCTCGTGCAGCCCGAACGCGTCGGCGACGTCGCGGATGCGGTCCTCGTCCGGCTGGAACATGCCGACCCAGACGAACCCGTCCCCGCGCGCCCGGACCTCGGCGACCGCGTCGGCGGGCGACCAGTCGCCGGGCAGCCGCACGCCGTCGACGTAGATCGCGCACGCCACCACGGCGTCCCGCTTCCCCTCCGGTACCTCGCCGCCGGCGACAGGGCTCACCATGCCGGTGATCCTGCCGCACCCGATGTCCGGACGGGTGACGGGTGTGAATGCGCGTTCGACTCGCGTCGACGGCGGGTTCGGTGGATCGGTGCGGGTGTCCGCAACCTGAACGAGTGATTTGCGGGCTCCGAGACCGCCCGGGGGCGTTAAGTTCCCCCGTGTGAAGCGATCCGTTTGGGTAGTCGTGCTCGCGCTGGTGGCCGGGCTGGTCGCGCCGGTGCCGGCGCTGGCGGAGGTGCGGACGCCGGGGCAGTGCGCGGCGTCGCTGGACTGCACGGCCGCCGAGATCGACCGGATGGCCATGGCGGACCGGCTGGAGTTCCTGCGGTTGGTGCAGAGCGGTCCCGCCGCGGGACTGGGCGCGGCGGACCGCTGGCGCAACATCGAGGGCGTGCTGTCGTTCTTCCTCGACCACGGGCTCGGCGCGCCCGGCACGTGGGTCTCGCACGTCGACGCGGGGATCCTGGAGGGCATCGAACGCGGCGTGGCGCTCGCGCTCGGCCGGTCGGCCGACGACTTCGGCAACCCCGGCTCCGCGCGGTGGGCCGACTACCTGACCCGCCTGCACCGGGGCGAGCTGACCGTCCGCAACGTCCACGACCGGGCGTGGAGCGAAGCCGAGCAGGCCTCGACCGAGCACGGCGCGGCGGTGGCCGAGCAGGTGCACGGGATCGCGCCGACCGCGGTGGAGCGCCGGTTCTTCCTGTTCTCGGAGTTCTACCGGTGGACCCTGCGCAACCGCCCCGTGGCGCTGGACCTGCTGCTGGTCTACGCGGCGCTGCTCAACCCCGTGCTGGTCGTGCGCAGGGTGCCGTTCCTGGACTGGCTGACCGACGTGCGCGAGTCGGCGCCGTCGCGCAAGGGGTGCGAGATCGCCTACGCCTACGCGCGGCTCGACCCGGTCAACGGGGCGTTCGGCACCCTGGACCTCCTGCTCGCCTACATCCCGGAGCTGTATGAGGAGTTCGAGGCGACCCGGTAGCGGGCTACCGGGCGGCGAGCGCCGTGTCGACGACCTCGCGGCTGTCCACCAGCAGCGCTTGCGCCGCGGTGCGACCGGTCGTGGACAGGTAGGCGTCCACCAGCCGGTTGCCGACGGCGTAACCGGCGCCGGTGGGCAGCCCGACCGGGGTCGCGCCGTAGCGGACGGCGGTCTCGTCGCCGTGCACCCACGCGGTGAAGTTCCGCATCCCGGTGACGTCGAGGCCGGAGACGACCTTGGCGAACACCGCGTCGTCACGCAGGTGGGGCACGCCGATGCGGGTGTGGCCCAGCTCGTCGCCGTACAGCTGGCGGGCGAACGCGTCGGCGAGCCCCTCGGACACCACCTGCTCGCCCACGGTGACGGTCGCCGGGTCCCACACGACGGCGCCGGGCCCGTAGCGGAGGTTGTGGTTGAGCTCGTGGACCGCGGTCGCCTCCAGCCGCGCCAGGTTCTCCGGGAAGGGCCAGAAGTTCAGGAACACGTGGCCGGGCACGCTGCCGTTCGCCGTCATGCCCAGGTTCGGGCCCATGAAGTGCGCGTCACCGGGATCGCCGAGGACGATGAGCACGGTGATGTCCGGCACGGTGAGGTCGGGGGTCGCGGCGAGCTGCACGGCCAGGGCGTCGTTCAGGGCGCGTTCGACCCGGCGCCACGCGTCGGCGTCGTGCAACGCCTCCAGCGCCTCCCGGCACCGCTGCTCGTCGCGGTCGAGCGGGAACCCGGAACCCATGCGGTGCATCGCGACGAGGTCGACCTCGCCGGGGAAGTGCCGGTACATGCCCGCCGCCGGTTCGAGCACCGCCTTCAGCAGCGCGGGCCGGTCCGCCTGCGGCGACCGGAGGATCTCGCGCATCGCGGGGTAGGTGTCCAGGACCGTGATCGTCATGCCCGGGACGCTAGACGTTCCAGCGACTGGAACTTCAAGTCGACGACACCGCCCGGCCCGCCGGCCGTGCGTGCACGGCCGGCGGGCCGCGGCGGTCCGGGGGTCAGGCCGGCTCGGCACCCACGCGGTCCGGTTCGCCGGCGACCGGCCCGGTCTCGTCCAGGAAGCCGCCGGACTGGTGGCGCCACAGCTTCGCGTACGAGCCGTCGGCGTCGAGCAGCTCGGCGTGCGTGCCCTGTTCCACGATCCCGCCCCGGTCGAGCACGATCAGCCGGTCCATCCGCACGACCGTGCTCAGCCGGTGCGCGACGACGAGCGCGGTGCGACCTTCCATGAGCCGCCACAGCGCCTCCTGGACCAGCACCTCGCTCTCCGAGTCCAACGCGCTGGTCGCCTCGTCCAGCAGCAGGATCGGCGCGTCGCGCAGGATCGCCCTGGCCAGCGCGACCCGCTGCCGCTGCCCGCCGGACAGCTTGATGCCGCGTTCGCCGACCATCGTGTCGAACCCGTCGGGCAGCGCGTCCGCGAACTCCGTCACGTGCGCGGCGTGCGCGGCGCGTCGGATTTCGGCGTCGGTCGCGCCCGGCCGGGCGAAGGCGATGTTCTCCCGCAGCGTCCGGTGGAACATCGCCGGGTCCTGCGGCACGTACGCGATCAGGCTGCGCAGGTCGGCCTGGCGCAGGCGCGCGATGTCCTGGCCGCCGATGAGGATGCGGCCCTCGTCGACGTCCATCAGCCGCAGCAGCAGGCGGGTGAGCGTGGTCTTGCCGCCGCCGGAGCGGCCGACCAACCCGATCCGCGTGCCCGCCGGGATGTCCAGGTCCAGGCCGGTGAACAGCGGCTTGCCTCCGTCGTGCGCGAACGCCACGCGGTCGAACCGCACCCCGGCGTCCTGCGCGCGCAACGGCTCCGGGTCCTCCGGGTCGAGCACGGTCGGGTCGTCGAGCAGCAGTTCGGTGAACTGCGCGGCCTCGGTGAGCGCGCTCTCGAACCGCCGGTAGATCTGGTTGAACTCGAACATGATCCGCGTCGCGTTGGTGAAGTACGCGAACGTCACCACGATCGCCTCCACGCCGAGCCCGCCGCTGACCCCGACCGCGACCGCGAGGCCGAGCGCGTTGGTCAGCACGGACAGCGGCGCGACCACGGTGTCGATGCGCAGGTTGCCGTAGTCCCACGACCGCAGCGCCAGCACCCGGGTCTCGGCGGCGCGGTCGCGGTGCTCCGCGCTCTCGCGCTCCTCGGCGGCGAACGCCCGCACCGTGTCCATGTTCATCAGCGCGTCGGCGACGTGGCCCGACAGCCGGGCGTAAGCGGCCTCGCGCTCGGCGACCAGGCGTTGGCGGCGGCGGATGAGCGGCGCGACCACGAAGCCCGTCATCAGGATCAGACCGAGCAGCACCACGACGAGCAGCGGGTGGTAGCCCCACAGCACGACGCACGCGAAGCCGAGGGGGATGAGGTTCGCGACGATCTTGAACGCCACGGTGTCGACGAACTCCTCGAACCGCGACGCGAAGCTGAGCACGCGCTTGGTGAGCGAGCCGGCGAAGTTGTCGTGGAAGAACGTGGCGTCCTTGCCGAGCAGCGCGTCCATGCCGAAGGTGGACAGGTGCTCGATCCCGCGCCCGTCGGTGCGGTTGAGGCAGTGCACGCCGATGCGCCACAGCAGTTCCGCGAGGAGCATCAGGCCGGCGAAGACCAGCACGTACGGCAGCACGGTGGCGAGACCGGTGTCGCCACCCTCGGCGAGGCGACCGGCGAGCGCGCCGACCGCCAGCGGCGTCAGGTAGAGCAGACAGGTGTTGCCCAGCGCGGGCAGCACGAGCGCGCCCGCACCGAGCAGCCGGTGTCGGCGCAACTCCCGCCAGTACAGGCGCAGGGCGAGCAGCACCGCTGTTCTGCGTTTGTCGACGGGTTCTTCGGACCTTGGCGCGGCCATCCGACTCCCTCCGGGGGCACCTTGGCGTTGTCGATGTTGCCCCACCGGACCGGGTGACGGCGATCGAATAACGACCGGCCACCCCGTTGCGCGTAGAGAATTCCGGCCGTGCCAACGATTTCCAGGCCGTGGCGAAAGTTCGGAGACCACCGCCCGCGCCGGTGTCGGCGCGGGCGGTGGCGGAGTCAGCGACTCGCGCAGCGGTAGCTCGACGCGACCGCCGGGTCACCGTGCCTCCGGTACCGCGAGACCCGCGGGTGCGCGCAGAGGTCGCGGGTCCGGCTGCCGTCCGCCGTGGCCGCGGGCAGGGTCGCCGGCGCCCGGCCGTGCTCGACCCAGTCCACGAGGGCGCCGAGCGGGATCAGCTGGTCCGCCGTGCCGACGAAGGTGAGCAGCTTCCCGCCTGGCGGAACAGCTCGGTGAACCGCTCGTAGGTGATCGTGGTGGCGTCGAGGTCGGGCCGCTTCGCCAGGAAGGTCCGCACCCGGGCGACGGCGACCGGGAACCCAGGCGACGACGCGCCGCCGTGCTCGTCGAACGCCGTCTTGGCCGGCCAGGCGAAGTCCGCGCCCTTCGGCAGCCCGGACCACAGGCTCCGGCCGCCGGTGCCGGTCGGGCCGGCGCAGATCTCGCGCACCACCTCCGCGTCCTCGGCGGTGACGGTGACCTCCTCGCCTCGGCGGAACGCGGTGAGGACGCACTCGGCGGGGAAGCTGAAGGCCCTGACCGAGTTGGTGGACGTCCGGTGGGACGCGGCGGTGTCCTGCTGCGGGGTGAACCGGGCATCGGCAAGTCCGCCCTCGTGGCGGAAGCCGTCGACGCGGCGGTGATCGCCGGGCTGCGGGTGCTCAGGACGACGGGGGCGCCGGGCGAGCGGGACCTCGCCTACGCCGGGTTGCACCAACTGCTGCACCCGGTCCGGGCCGGGGTGGCCGGGCTGCCCGGACCGCAGCGGGACGCGCTGCGCACCGCCCTCGGGCTCGCCGACGGCGGCCGACCGGGCACGTTCCTCGTGGGGCTCGCCACGGTGACCCTCCTCGCCGAGCAGGCCGCCGACCGCCCGGTGCTGGTGGGGGCCGAGGACGTGCACTGGCTCGACCGCGCGACCCTCGACGTGCTCGCCTTCGTGGCGCGCCGGGTCGAGTCCGAACCGGTCGTGCTGCTCGCGACCGCGCGGGACGGCGAGCCGTCGCCGTTGGCGGACGCCGGGCTGGCGCCGATGGCCGTCGGTCGGCTGCCGGACGAGGTCGCGGCCGGGTTGGTGGACCGGGTCGCGCCCGGTCTCACGCCGGCGGCGCGGGAGCGGGTGCTGGCGCAGGCGGCCGGCAACCCGTTGGCGCTCGTCGAGCTGCCCGCGGTGGCCGAACCGGACGGCCTCGACCCGGTGCTGCCCCTGCCGGACCGCCTGGAACGCGCCTTCACCGCCCGGGTCGCCGCCCTGCCCGCGCCGACCCGGGTCGCGCTGCTGGTGGCGGCGCTGAACCAGAGCGACCTGGTGTCGGAGACCCTGGCCGCCACGACCCTGCTCTCGGGCGCCGCCACCGGCTCGGAGGTGGTCGCGCGGGATGCCGGGGCGGCGGCGGCCGCGGGTTCGGCGGCGGGGCCGGACGTCCTCGCGCCGGCCGTCGAGTCCCGGTTGCTCGTGCTCACCGGGGAGGTGTCGGCTTTCCGGCACCCCCTGATCCGCTCGGCCGTATCGGCGGCGGCGACCGTCGCCGAACGCCGGCGGGCGCACCTGGCCCTCGCCGAGACCCTCGTCGCCCAGCCCGACCGCCGGGCCTGGCACCGGGCCGCCGCGACGTCCGGCGCCGACGAGGACGTGGCGACCGAGCTGGAGCAGACGGCGGACCGCGCCCTCCGCCGGGGCGGGCTCGCCGCCGCCATCGCCGCGCTGGAGCAGGCGGCCCGGCTGAGCGGGTCCCGGTCCCGGCGGGCGGTCCGGTTGGTGCGCGCCGCCGAACTGGCGGTCGAGGCCGGCCGGCGCGACACGGCCGAACGGCTGGTGCGCGACGCACGAGCCCTGGACCTCACGCCACGTCTGCGCGCCACCGCCGGCTGGGTGCTCAGCGGCTTCGAGGACGGCGTCCGCGAAGACGTCTCCCGGGTGGCGGAACTCGGCGAGCTGGCCGCGTCGGTCGCCGACGAAGGGCAGGTCGACACCGCCGCCAGGATCCTGTGGGGCGCGGCCATGAGGTGCTTCTGGGTCGAACCGGGCCCGGACGCGCGCCGTTCGCTGCTGGAGGTGGCGGACCGGCTGCCGATCGGCCCGGGCGAACCGGTCGCGGTCGCCGTCACCGCGTACGTCGCGCCGTTCGACCGGGGCGACGCGGTGCTGACCGGGCTGCGGGCCCTGGTCGGCGTCACCGGCGCGGACCCGGAGGTCGACCGGTACCTGGGCAGCGCGTCGTTGCAGGTCGGCGCGTTCGACCTGGCGGCGCGCCTCTCGTCGTCGGCGGCGCCCGGGTTGCGCGCCGAGGGACGCCTGGGTGTGCTGGCCAGGGCGTTGGCGGTGGAGGCGTGGTGCCGGACCCGGCTCGGCGACCTGGCCGCGGCCGTGCCGGTCGCGGCCGCGGCGGCGGACCTGGCCCGGGAAACCCGGCAGCCGTTCATGCGCGGGTTGGCCACGGCCGTCCAGGCGGAGATCGCCGCGCCGCGCGGTGACCACGCGCGGGCGGCGAAGCTGGCCGGCGAGGCGGAACGGGTCGGGCTCGCCGCGGGCGCGCCCGGTGCTGGCCACCGTGCGGCTCGCGACCGGCATCTCGGCGCTGGGGGAGGGCCGCTTCGAGGACGCGTTCACCGACCTGAGCCGGGTGCACGACCCCGCCGACCCGTCCTACCACCTGGCCCTGCGCGCCTACTGCCTCCCCGAGCTGACCGAAGCCGCCGTGCGGGCCGGGCGGACCGACGCCGTGCGCGACCTGGAGCTGACGGCCGCGTCGACGCCCTCGCCCGCGCTGCACGCGGGGCTGCGGTACGCACGTGCCGTGCTCGCGCCCAACGACGAGGCCGAGCCGTTGTTCGCGGCCGCGTTGCGGGCCGACCTGACCGGGTGGCCCGCCGAACGCGGCCGCGCGCACCTGGCGTTCGGCGAGTGGCTGCGCAGGCAACGGCGGGTGGTGGAGTCCCGGACCCACCTGCGCACGGCCAGGGACACCTTCGACGCGCTCGGCATGACCGCCTGGGGCGAACGCGCCCGGCGGGAGCTGCGCGGCGCGGGCGAGTCGAGCCCGAACCGGGACCCGGACGCGCGGGAGAAGCTGACACCGCACGAGCTGGGCATCGCGCGGCTGGCCGCCGAGGGCCTGACGAACCGGGAGATCGGGCAACGGCTGTTCCTGTCGCACCGGACGGTCGGCACCCACCTGCACCGGATCTTCCCCAAGCTGGGCGTGACCTCCCGCGCGGACCTGGGCAAGGCGCTCGACGCGCGGCGGTGACGCACTCCCGGTGACGTACACCGGTGGCGTCACCCGACGGTCGCGGCGGTTCGCGCGGCGCTCCTGGCGTCGCCGTCGTCCACAGGAGAACGTTCGGCCGGGTGGTCACGGCGGCCACACCTCGCTCGGCCGGATCGAGCACGTCCGGGCGGGGGTGCTCGACATCGCGTACGCCGAGTTCGGCCCCCGCTCCGGTCAGGCGGTGGTGCTGCTGCACGGCTGGCCGTACGACGCGCACAGCTACGTCGACGTCGCGCCGTTGCTGGCCGCCGAGGGCTACCGCGTGCTCGTGCCGTTCCTCCGCGGCTACGGCGCGACCAGGTTCCTCTTGCCGCACGCGGTCCGCAACGGCCAGCAGTCGGCGGTGGCGCTCGACGTCATCGCGTTCACGGACGCGCTGCGGATCGACCGGGCGGTGCTCGGCGGGTTCGACTGGGGTGCGCGGACGGTCGGCGTCGTCGCCGCGGTCTGGCCGCGGCGCTGCAAGGCGATCGTCGCGGTGAGCGGGTACCTCGTGACGAACCTCGCGGAGAACCTGGAGCCGCTGCCGCCGGCCGTCGAGCGGAACTGGTGGTACCAGTGCTACTTCGCCACCGAGCGCGGCGCGCTGGGCTACCGCCGCGACCGGCACGGGTTCAACAAGCTGATCTGGCGGACCGCGTCGCCGGCGTGGGACTTCGACGACGCCACGTACGACCGCAGCGCCGCGTCCTTCGAGAACCTCGACCACGTCGCCATCGTCATCCACAACTACCGCTGGCGGTTGGGCCTCGCGCCCGGCGAGGCCCGGTACGAGCGAGCGGGAGCTGGCCGCCGTGCCGGCGGTCACGATCGGCAGCGACTTCGACGGCGCGGCCGCGGACGGCGCGTCCTACCGCGACAAGTTCACCGGCCGGTACGACCACCGGGTGTTCGAGGGCATCGGCCACAACGTCCCGCAGGAGGCGCCGCAGCCGTTCGCGCGGGCGGTCGTCGACGCTGACCACCTCCGAGCGCCGGCGCACGCGCCCGGCTGCGGCCGGGCGCGTGCGTCCACTGTGGTCAGCCGGCGGTGGCGTGGAGGGTGACCTCGATGTTGCCGCGGGTCGCCTTGGAGTACGGGCACACCTGGTGCGCGCCGTCGACCAGCTCCTCGGCGGTCGCCTGGTCGACGCCCGACGCGGTCAGCCGCAGCGCCGCGCTGAGCTCGAACTCGCCCGCGGCGGTGTCGTGGTGCAACGTGACCTCGGCGACGACGGCGAGGTCCGTCGGCCGGACCTTCTTCTCCGCCGCCACGCGGCGCACCGCGCCGACGAAGCAGGACGCCCACCCGGCGGCGAACATCTGCTCGGGGTTCGTCGCGCCGCCCGTGCCGCCGAGCTCCCCGGGCACGGCGAGGGCGACGTCGAGCAGGCCGTCGTCGGAGGACGCACGGCCTCCGCTGCGGCCTCCGGCGGTGGACGTGACGACGGCGGTGTACGTGACTTCGGACATCGGATTTCCTCTGCGGTCTCGGGAGAGTCGTGCGTCGGGAGCCGCGGTGCTCGGACTTCACCGCGACGCCCGGACCGACCCTGGGAACGCGGTGCGGTCCCCGGCGACCGTCGGACGACGTCATGCGTGTACGTCATCGTTTCTGTACTTGCGGGTACATTTTTCGCTCTGCACCGTGGGGCTCATGGCACTGGACGACTACTTCCTGCTCGGACGGTCCGGACTGCGCGTCAGCCGGCTGGCGCTGGGCACGATGAACTTCGGCACCGGCGGTTTCCACGCCGCCTACGGCAAGACCGAGGACGAGGCCCGGCCGATCTTCCGCCGCTACCTGGAGGAGGGCGGCAACCTCATCGACACCGCGGACTTCTACACCGCCGGCGAGAGCGAGACGATCATCGGCCGCCTGGTCGCCGAGGCGGGGGTGCGCGACCGGGTGGTGCTCACGACCAAAGCCGCCAACAGCGTCGACCCCGGCGACCCGAACGCCGGCGGCAACGGCCGCAAGCACCTGGTGCGGGCGGTCGAGGCGTCCCTGCGCCGCCTGGGCACCGACCACGTCGACCTGTTCCTGCTGCACACCTGGGACCGGATCACGCCGGTCGAGGAGGTGCTGCGCACGTTCGACGACCTGGCGAGGGCGGGGAAGATCCGGCACGCGGGGCTGTCCGACGTGCCCGCCTGGCACGCCGCGCGGGCCCAGACCCTCGCCGAGGCGCACTCGCTCACCCCCGTGATCAGCCTGCAGCTGCCCTACTCGCTCGTCGACCGGGCCATCGAGGCCGAGCACGTGCCGGTGGGCCAGGAGCTGGGTCTCGGCGTCACGGCGTGGAGCCCGCTCGGCGGCGGCTTCCTCACCGGCAAGTACCGCCACTCCGACGCCGGCCTGACCGGCGAGGGCAGGCTCGCCGGCGCCGCGTCCTCGTGGACCGCGCGGCAGTGGGAGCTGCTCGAGGTGGTGGAGGCGGCAGCCGACGAGCTGGGCGTGACGATGGCCCAGGTCGCGCTCAACTGGGTCGCGAACCGGCCCGGGATCGGCGCGGCCATCGTCGGCGCGAGCAGCGCGGAGCAGCTCGGCGCGTCGGTGGCGGCGCTGGACTTCGAGCTGCCCGCGCACCTGCGCGCCGAGCTGGACCGGGCCAGTGCCGAACCGCCGGCGTCGGTCTACCGGATGTTCACCCCCGACTACCAGGAGTGGCTGGTCAGCCCCCGGGTCAAGGTCGGTGACAAGCCGCCCGGCTACCGCCCCGTCGTGCGCAACTGGGTTCAGCGGTAGTCGCGCAGGTGGTCCAGGCACAGGTCCAGGGCGGCTTCCAGGTGTTCGGCGGAGCCCGTCGACAGCAGGATCGTCACCCCGCCCTGGATCGCCGCGATCACGGCGCCCGCCGTGCGCCGCGGGTCGACGCGCGGACTGATCCGGCCGCTGTCCCGCATCTGCTCGATGCCGACCTGGACCTGGTGCTGCCACTGGGCGAGCAGCTGCCGGGTGACCGCCTGCGCGGCCGGGGTGCGCCTGCCGACCTCGGTGATCAGCACGCCGAGCGGGCAGTGCACGCCCTGCTCGCGGTAGCGGTCGACCACCACGTCCCGCCACCGCTGCCACGCCGCCCACGACGTGAGCTGCCCGAGGTGCGGCTGCTGGTCCTCGATCACCCGGTCGGCCTCCCACCGGGCGACCGCCAGCAGGAGCTCTTCCCTGCCCTCGGGGAAGTAGTGGAACAGCTGGCTCTTGCCGGTGCCGCTGCGCCGTCCGACGTCCTCCAGGGTGACCGCGTCGATGCCGCGCTCGCGGATCTCCCCGGCCATCGCCTCGACGATCCGCTGCCGGGTCGCGGCGCCCTTCCTGGTGAGCACGGGTCCTCCCGGGACTGCGCTGGTCGGTCCAGTATGGCCGCCGAACCGGGACGTCGGCCCGTCACCGGAGCAGTCGGCGCGCGTGCTCGCGGAAGGCGTCGGTGGCCGGGTGGGTCGCGCTCCGGGGCCAGACGAGCCGCACCGCCACGGGTTCGGTGTCGGTGATCGGCACGTAGCGCACGCCGGGGTGCGGCTGGCTGTGCGCGGTCGCCTCGGTGGTGACCCCGATGGCGTCGCCGGTGGCGATCGCGGTGAGCCACTCGTCGGCGTTGGCGACGTCGAGCGCGTCGGGGCGGCGCGCGGTCGGCCACAGCTCGACGCTGGTGCTGGAGGCGGTGGCGCAGATCGCGACGGGCCGGTCGGCGAGGTCGCCCAACCGGACGGTGAGGGCTCGCGCGAACGGGTGATCTTCGGGAACGGCGGCCACGCGCTGCTCGAGGTAGAGGTCGGCGGACGCCAGCTCACGGTCGGGTGTCGACGGCGAGCGCACGAACGCCACGTCGATCTCGCCGCGCCGAAGCGCGCCCTCGGGGTCGTCCGGCCGGAACACCCGCAGCTCCGCGTCGGGCCGCGCGTGCCGCCACCCGCGCAGCAACGGCACCGTGTGCCTGCCGAGCGCCGCCCAGGCGAACCCGACGCGCAGCGCCCGCTGCCCGGCCGTGACCTCGGCCAGCGCGTCATCCACCTGGGTGAGGATGCGGGTGGCGTGCGCCAGCAGCCGCGTGCCGGCCTCGGTCAGGGCCAGGCTGCGGGTGGTGCGCTCGACCAGCCGGGTGCCGAGCCTGCTCTCCAGCTGCTCCAACGTGCGGGACAGGGCGGGCTGGCTGACGTGCAGCACGGCCGCCGCGCCGGTGATCGTGCCCTCGGCGCCGATCGCCGCGAACGCCCGCAGGTGCCGCAACTCCACATTCATGACCTAGGAGCATAAGTGCTGCGCAAGCGATATTTCACGAAAGGCGCCGATCGGCTCTAGCGTGATCGTCATGAAGATCCTCCTCATCGGCGCCGGCGGCACGCTCGGCACGTCCGTCCACTCGACCCTGGCCGGACGCGGCCACGACGTCCTCACCGTCGGGCGCTCCGGCGGAGACCTGCGCCACGACTTCACCGACCCGGCGCAGATCACCGAGCTGTACGAGCGGGCGGGCCGGGTCGACGCGGTGGTGAGCGCGGCGGGTGACGTGCCGTGGAAGCCGATCACCGAGATGACCGCGCAGGACTACCTGGACGCGTTCCGGGGGAAGGTGCTGAGCCAGCTCGAACTCGTCCGGCAGGGGGTGGGCCGGATCGCGGAGCGCGGCTCGTTCACGCTCATCACCGGTGTCCTGGCTCGTGAGCCCGTGCCGACCGGCAGCGCGGCGTCCATGGCGAACGGCGCGGTGGAGGCGTTCGTGCGGGCGGCGGCGATCGAGATCGCGCCGCAGCGGGTCAACGCCGTGAGCCCGACCGTGTTCACCGAGAGCCTCGACGACTACGGCGCCTTCTTCCCCGGCATGGAGGCGGTCGACCTGGCGAAGGTCGCGCGGGCCTTCGTCCGGTCGGTCGAAGGTGCGCAGACGGGTCAGGTCTACGTGCTGTAGGAGCGTTCGGAGCAACGGGCGTGCGATCATGTGCCCGGGATGAACGACCGCGACGCCGCCGGAGAAGTCGACAGCGTGCTCACCGCGCTGGTCGATCCGACGCGCCGTCAGCTGCTCGACCTGCTCGCGGCGCAGGGGGAGACGACCGCGACGAAGCTGGCCGAGCAGCTGCCCGTGTCGCGGCAGGCGGTGGTCAAGCACCTCGCCGTGCTGGACGCCGCCGGGCTCGTCTCCGGTGGCCGGGTGGGGCGTGAGGTGCGCTACTCGGTGCGGCCGGCGGCGCTCGACGCGACGGCGCGGTGGATGGCCTCGCTGGCCGCCGACTGGGACCGGCGGCTGGCGACCATCAAGCGCATCGCCGAGGCCGCTGAACGGGACGCGCGCGACAACTCCGGGCGGGCGGGCGGGGCGGAGCCGCGCGAGCGGTCGTGAGGTGGCCGGGCGGTGCGTCCCGCAGGTGCTGGTCGGGGCCTGGCGACCACCGCGCCGCCGGTCGCGCACGGTCGGCGAACGCACGCGTGCCGCGGAGAGCCCGAACGGTCCGGTGCCGGCGCGGTGGCCTGCCGATCCCGGTGCCGCCGTCGCAGCGGTCCCGTCAGCTCCGCCCGATCCCGCGCAGGGTGGCGACCACCCCGTCCTGGTCGATCCGCCGCACCGCGTCGGCCAGCAGCGCGCGGAACGCGCGTGACCCGCGCAGCGGCAGCGGCAGGGTGAGCACCGGGAAGTCCTGCTGGTGCAGGAACCCGGCGACGGCCACGCCGATCAGGCGCGGCTCGACGCCCAGGACCAGCAGGTCGACGGCCGGGTCGAGCAGGCGTGGGGGCAGCTTGCGCAGCGCGTCGCCGGCGATCTGGTCCAGCCGGTGGGTGAGCCGCGGGTTGGCCAGCCGGGTGAGCAGCGCCTCGACCTCCCGCTCGTCCGGGCACCGGCCGAACCGGCGCAGCGACGGGCCGGTCTCGGCGCTGATCAGCCGTTCGGCGAAGCGCGCGAACTCGGGCCGGCCCAGGGCGTCGGCGGTGCTCGTGCAACCGGCCAGCAGGCCGAGGTGGGCCAGCGCCGAGTGCGTGCCGTTGACCAGCCGCAGCTTCGCCGCCTGGTGCGGCGCGATGTCCGGCACCAGCTCCGCGCCGACCGCGTCCCAGGCCGGTCGCCCGGCGGCGAAGTCGTCCTCCACCACCCACCGGCGGTGCGGTTCGCCCACCACCGCGGCCCGGTCCGCCAGACCGAGGGCCTCGGCCACGCGGGCGAAGTCGGCGTCCGTGGTGGCGGGCACGACCTGGTCCACGACGCTGGACGGGAACCGCACGTGCTCGTCGACCCACTCGGCGAGGTCGCCCTCGCCGCGCCGGGCGCAGAACTCGCCCACCAGGCGCGCGACCAGGCGGCCGTTGTCGGGCAGGTTGTCGCAGGAGACGACGGTGAGCCCACCGCCACCTCGGTCCCGGCGGCGGCGGAGACCGGCGACCAGCTGCCCGACCGGCGTGCGCGGCGGCCCGCCCGCGAGGTCGGCCGCCACGTCCGGGTCGTCGGCGCGCAACCGGCCGGTGACCGGGTCGTGCCGGTAGCCGGCCTCGGTGACGGTCAGCGTAACCACGCGGGTGTCCGGTTCGGACAGCACCGTCGCCAGCCGGTCCGGCTGCTCCGACGCCAGCAGCACCTCGCGCACGCTCCCGACCACGCGCAGCCGGTCGTCCGAGGCGCCGCGCTCGGTCACGGTGAACAGGTGGTCCTGCTCGACCAGCGCGTCGACCAGCCGCCCGTTGCGCTGCGCCACGGCGCAGATGCCCCACGGCCCGGGCGCCACGCGCATCGCCTCCTGGGTCAGCACCGCCTGGTGGGCCCGGTGGAACGCGCCCAGTCCGATGTGGACGATGCCGGTCGGGGCGCTCGGCAGGTCGGCCGCCAACCACCCGGGCAGCCGGGCCGCCGACAGGCGGGGCCGGGTCACCGCCGCGCCACCCCCGAGGTGTCGGCGGCGGCGATGTCGACGTCCCTGCCCTCCGCCGACAGCAGGAACGCCACGAACGACACGGCCGCCGTGCCGATCATCCACCACGCCACCGGCCAGCCCCGCCCGCCCGCCTGCGCGACCAGCGCGGCGGCCACCAGCGGCGAGAACCCGGCCAGGGCCGCGCCGATCTCGCGGGACGCGGCGAAGCCGGTGTAGCGGACTCGCGCGCCGAACAACTCGGCGTAGAACGCGGGCTGCACCGCGATCATCGGCGCCAGTCCGAACGCCGTCGCCACCACCAGCGCCAGCCAGATCAGCACCGGCTCGCGCGTGTCGAGCAGCAGGAAGAACGGGAACGCGAACGCCGCCGTGAACACCACGCCGACCAGGTTGAGCGGTCGTCGCCCGATCCGGTCGGACAACGCGCCGTACACGGGTTGCAGCACGATCACGACCACCCCGAACGCCACCACTCCGGTCAGCCCGACCCAGCGCGGCAGCGCCAACGACTTGGTGAGGTAGGCCAAGCTGTACGTGGCGTAGATGTAGACGACCGCGGTGTCGCAGACGTGCGCACCGATGCCGATCAGGAAGTTGCGCGGGTAGCGGCGCAGCGCGTCGGACACGGGCAGCGCCACCTCGGTCCGCTGCCGGGCCAGGCGCTGGAACACCGGCGACTCGGCGACCCGCAGCCGCACGTACAGCGCGACCGCGATCAGCGCGAAGCTGAACAGGAACGGGACGCGCCACGCCCAGTCCAGCACGCTCTGCCGGGGCAGCGTCTCGACCAGCAGGAACACCAGCGTGCCCGACAGCAGGCCGAGCTGCACGCCGGTCTGGGCGAACGACGTGAAGAACCCGCGCCGGTGCGCCGGCGCGTGCTCGGCCAGCAGCGTGGACGCGCCGCCGAACTCCGCGCCCGCGCCGAGGCCCTGGCACATCCGCAGCACGGTCAGCAGGATCGGCGCGGCGACGCCGATCGAGTCGTAGGTGGGCAGCAGGCCGATCAACCCGGTCGAGACGCCCATGACCAGGGTCGTGATCACCAGGGTCGAACGGCGGCCGATGCGGTCGCCGAGGTGGCCGAACACGAAGCCGCCCAGCGGCCGGACCGCGAAGCCGACGCCGAACGTCGCGAACCCCACGATCACGCCGGTCGCCGGGTCGCCGGTGACGAAGAACAGCTCGTTGAACACCAGCGTCACGGCGAAGCCGTAGATGAAGAAGTCGTACCACTCCAACGCGGTGCCGATCACGGACGCGCCGACGACCCGGCGCAACTGCCCGGCATCGGCAGGGTCGTCGCGCGCCACGTCGTGCCCGATCGAGTCGTGCTCGCCCGCGTCATGCCCGGTCGCGTCCTGCCCGGCCGCGGTGCGATCGGTGGCGGTGTGGTCGGCGGCTCCGGTCACGGCGTTCCCTCCTTCGCCTTCAGCAGGCCGTGCAGCTCGCGCCAGGTCTCCTCGGCCATCGGGATCCCGTCGCGCGACCGGGCGCGGCGGGTGCGGGCCTCCGGTTCGCCCGGCACCAGCACCTCGCCGCTGCCCTGGGCGGGCGGGGTGCCGACCAGCTCGCGGCAGAACAGCTCCGCCTGCTCGCGGAACCGCTCGACGGGGGTGAGCGAGCCGATGTCGACGGCCACCAGCACGGTGCCGAACCCGCCCCGGTACCCGGGGAGGCTGCCGATGCCCATGCCGGTGAGCAGACCACCCACCACCTCGATCAGCACGCTCAGGCCGTAGCCCTTGTGCCCGCCGAACGGCAGCAGCGCCCCGCCCGCGTAGAAGTCGCCCGGGTCGGTGGTCGGTCGGCCGTCCGGGTCGAGCACCAGGCCCTCGGGCACGCGTTCGCCGCGGTCGCGGGCCACCGCGAGCTTGCCCTCGGCCACGCCGGAGGTGGCCCAGTCGACCACGATCGGCGGGCGGTCCGCCGCCCGCGGCGCGGCCCAGGCCAGCGGGTTGGTGCCGAGCCGCCGTTCCCGGCCGCCGTAGGGCGCGACGGTGGCGTCGGCGTTGCCGAACGCGAGCGCGACCAGGTCGTGCTCGGCGAGGAAACCGACGTACTCGCCGAGCCGGCCGACGTGGTTGCAGTCCTGGATCACCGCGACCCCGCTGCCGTGCGTGCGGGTCAGGGCGCGCAGCTCGCGGGTGGCGACGCCGGCCGCGATCCGGCCGAGCGCCCGGTTGCCGCGGACCACGACCGTGCCGGGGCGCGGGTGGTCCACGTCGGGCCGGGCGCGCGGGTCGATCCGGCCGTCGCGGATGCGGGCCACGTAGTCGACCAGCCGGCGCACGCCGTGCGAGTCGTGGCCGGTCAGGTTCGACTCCACCAGCGAGCCGGCGACCGCCTTGGCGTCGACGAGGTTCGTCCCGGCGTCGAGCAGGATGCGGACCGCGAGCTTCCCGAGCTCGCTCGACGTGACTTTCATGCGTTCCGCCTGACGGAATGGGGTTCCATCGACATGCCACCACCATGACATGACTCGGCCACCTTGTGAAGCGGGTCACAGGGTGATTCGGTTCAGTCGGCGCCCAGCGCGCGCGAGACCTGGGCGGCGGCGCGCACCACCAACTGCGGCAGGTCCGCGGGCGCCTCGGCCAGGTCGACCAGGGACGCCGCCGACAACCCGCCGACCACCTCGCCGGTGTGGTCGACCACGGCCGCGCCGACCGCCCGAACGCCGGCCTCGTTCTCCTCGTGGTCCTCGGCGTAACCGCGTCCGCGGACCGCGGCCAGCTCGGCGAGCAGGGCCCGTTCGTCGGTGATGGTGCGGCGGGTGCGGGCGGGCAGGCCGGTGCGCCGGGCCAGCGCCCGCACCTCGTCGTCGGGCAGGGAGGCCAGGATCGCCTTGCCGATGGACGTGCAGTGCAGGCGCAGGCTCATGCCGACCCGGGAGGCCAGGTGGTAGGGCCGCGCGCCCTCCACCTTGGCCACGTACACGGCCTCGTCGCCGGACAGCAGCGCGAAGTGGACCGTCCACCCGGTCCGCTCCTGGAGGTCGCGCAGCGTCGGCCGGACGTGCTCGGCGACGTCGAGGCGCTGCAGGAACCGGCCGGCGAGGCTGAGGATGCGCGGGCCGCCGAGGTAGCCGCCGCGCCCGTCGGCCCGCGCGAAACCGCGCCGGACGAGGGTCTGAAGGATGCGGTGCACGGTGGGTTTGGGCAGGCCGGAGGCGTCGGCGATGTCGGCGATGCGCGAGTGGTCGGCGAGCGCTTCCAGGACGCTCAGCGTCTTCTCGGCCGCGGACAGCGGTGCGTCGCCACTCATGGGCCCAATGTAGGACAGGTTCGATCACCGCGACCCGATCCGGCGGGGCGGCGGCGGGTCAGCGGTGGATCTTGCGCGGCGTGAGGACCGCGGTCAGGCCGTCGAGGAGGCGTTCGAGGCCGAAGTCGAACAACGACTCGAGGTCGACGTCCGCGCCTGGTTCCGCGACCCGCGCGATCAGCGGGCCGTCGACGGCGAGCCGGGCCGTCATCCACTGCCTGCTGGTCATCCCGGTGTCCAGCTCCGCGCCGGCCTCGCTCTCGATGTTCAGCGCCGTGCCGCGCACGTGGTTGACCACCGCGGCGTAGACGTGCAGGCGGGTGCGCTGGTCCAACCCGAGGTCGTCGAGCGCCCGCAACGTCCACTCGGCGTACGCGAGCAGGCCCGGCAGCGTGGCCGGCCGGACGATCGACACCAGCCGCGGCAGCCAGGGGTGGCGTTGGTAGGCCGCCCACTGGAGCCGGGCGGCGACCCGCAGGTGGGACCGCCAGCCCGGCGGTGGCTGCGGGTACTCGATCTCCGCGAACGCGGCGTCGGCGATGAGCTGGGGGAGGTCGGCGTCGAGGTGCTCGCGCAGGGCCACGGTGGCGACGCCGAGCTTGGCCGCGACCGCCCGGGCGGACAGCGCGGCCAAGCCGTCGGCGTCGGCGATGCCCATGGCCACCCGGACGACGCGGTCGTGGTCGAGACCGCCGGTCGACCGCGACGGCAGCCTGCGCCGGGCCACGACGGCGCCGACGCGGGACGTCGACTCGATGGCGCCCGCCTGCTTGAGCGCGGCCAACGCCTTGGTCGCGGTGGCCATGGCGACGCCCCACTCGCGCATGATCGCCCTGGTCGTGGGCACCGGGTCACCGGGCCGCAGCTCGCCGTCGGCGATGCGCCGCTCGACGTCGGCGACGATCCGGAGGTACGGCGGCTGCGGGTCGGTCACGGTGTCATCGTGCCAGGGCTCAGCGGTCCGGCAGCCAGTTCCCGTGCAGGCCGAGCGGCACCCGGACCGGCAGGTGCACGCGGGCGACGGGGTCGCCGGTGAAGTCCTGGGCCGAGAGGATCACGAGGTCGCTCGCCCCGCGCGCGGGGTTGTGGACGTAGGTGAGCAGGTACCCGTCGTCCTCGCCGGGGCCCGCGGCGGCGAACACCGCCTCACCGACCGCCTCGTGCCTGCCGAACCCGCGCACCTCGGACGTGCCGCGGACGAAGTCGTGCTTCACGAGGGCGTTGGTGAAGGCGTCGTCGGACGGCGTGCCGTCGGGCGTGAACGGGATGCCGTACAGGGCGGTCGCGGCGGAGTAGCCGAACCGGTGCGGGCGGGTGGCGCGTGCTTCGTTGACGCGCGGGAAGTCCTGCGGCCGGTCGTCGAGGCGGCGCTGGTCGACCTGGCCGGCGGTGATCGTCCAGCGGTCCAGCGCCGGTCGGATCGCGCCGGGGTCGGCCGGGTCGAACGGACCTTCGGCCGTGACCACGTCGACCACGACCGAGTCGCCGTCGTCGTAGGCGTTGAGCGTGTGGCTGACGTGGACGGGGTCGACGTCGAGCCAGCGCACGTCGCCGCCGACCCGAGGCAGGACGCCGACCCGGGTCGGGTGCTCCGGGAGCCAGCGGCACTCGAACCCGTCGAAGCCGATCGGCGTGTCCCACAGGACCACGTGGTTCTCGGTGAGCGCGAAGTCGTGCATGAACGGCGTCCGGGCGAGGGGCACGGTGGTGGTCCGGACGACGCTCCCGCCGGCGTCGACCACGATGTGCTGGACGAACTCGCGGCCCGGCATGTACGACAGCGAGTGCAGTTCACCGGTGAGCGGGTCGTGCTTCGAGTGCGCGCCCGCCGTGAAGCCCTCCGCGGTCGCGCCGAGGTCGCACGCGCCGACGGTGTTCAGCTCCTCGTCGAGCTCGGCGGGCGGCAGTCCGCCCTCCGCCAGGGCGAACGTCCGCCGGGCGTGCTCGATCACGTGCACCATGGGTGCGAACCCCGGCGTGCGCACGAACCGGTTGCGGTACCACTCGGCCCGGCCGTCGCGCAGCCGCACGCCGTGGACCATGCCCTGGCCCATGCCCCACAGGTGCACGGCGGGGTCTTCGACGCCCAGCGGGTTGGGCCCGTTGCGCAGGTAGCGGCCGTCGAGCTCGGCCGGGATCCGCCCGGTGACGGGGAGGTCGTGCGCGGTGATCTCTTCGGTGACCGGGGCGAAAGGCCCCGCCAAGTACTTCATGCCCGAACCGTATGGCGGAGATCCGCGAATTCACGGCGGTGCGGGCGATCGCCCCGCTGTGCACTAGTGCAATGGCCGAGCGGACCGGGACGCGCCGCCCCCGCTGCCGGTGGCCGGCCCGTCCTCCCGGCCGATCGGCAGCGGGGGCGGCGCCCGCCCCGCCCGGACGCGTGCTGAGCTGCCGGAAGGGCTACCGGGACTGGAGGGCGTCCACGGCGACGGCCTGCGCGATCACGGCGCGGCGGTCGACGTAGGGGTCGGCGATCTGGATCAGGTAGTGGTCGCGGACCCACGTCTTCTTGTCCACGCTGAACACCGGCTGACCGTCGCGGGCGAAGTCGAAGTGGTAGCGGAACGGGAACGGGATGTTGTTGACCAGGGGCAGGAAGCCCCAGACGCGGCGCAGGACGGCGATGCCCGGGTTGCGCTCGCGGCCCGTGGTGGTCGGCGCGTTCGGCTGGTCGAGGTGCCAGGTCGAGTTGGTCAGCGACTTGCCGAAGTCCTTGCGGAACAGGGCGATCGGCTGCCCGGCGCCGTCGACCACGTCGTAGCCGCTGCCGAGGTCGATCACCTTGCGCGCCCGGAAACCCGCGAGCACCTGGCTCTTGGTCGAGTCGGTGTAGATGGTCACCTGCTCCTTGAAGGCCATCCGCTTCTGCTCGACGAACGCCACGAGCGGGCCGGGCTCCCCGCCGTTGTCGGCGAAGACCTCGTAGCGGTTCACCATCAAGGTGACCTTCTGGTGCATGTGCAGCACGTTCGTCGCCTGCGAGAGCATGGACGTCCCCCTGGGGTCGGTGAAACCGGAGTTTGTCACCCGACCGGATGAAGATCACCACAGGGGCCGGTGACGGGCCGGGCGCGTGGCCCGGCCCGCCGACCTCGGGTCAGGCGGCCTGCGCCTGGTTGTAGAGGTTCTGGGCGTCGGCGCCGAAGTACGGGCCGAACATCCAGTTCGGGAACAGGTTGATCTTGTAGCTGTTCACCGAGTTGACCGTGCCGGTCCCGGTCGCCTCGGAGAACGCGCGGAACCAGGGGCCACCGCTCGCGCCACCGGTCATGTTGCAGGTCATGCCGATGCCGTCGCTGATGAAGGCGTTGAACGTCCGGCTGCTGCAGTAGACGAGCTTCGTGCCGTCGTACGGCGCGGCGGCGGGGTAGCCGAAGGCGTAGGTGTTGTCGGCGCGCGGCAGGTTGAACGCGATGCCCTGAGCGCCGACGACGTCTGTGAGGGACTGGCCGTTCAACTGTCCGACGACGATGGCGCCGATGTCGTAGTTGATGTCCTCGCTCGCGTGCCACTGGGGCGTGGCGAAGGTGGCCCGTGCGGCCCACGTGCCGTACGGGGCGTTCCCGTTGTCGTAGGCCGGGACGAACGCGACGTTGGTGTGGTAGGCACCGTCCAGCTTCACGCAGTGCCCGGCCGTGACGACCGTGCTCTTGTTCGCGCTGGTGACGGCGTTGCCGCTGCACGAGGCGTTGCGGCCCTGGTAGGTGAAGAACACCCGGCCCGCGGTCCGCACGACGGCGCCGCCGCCGGTCCACGCGCTGCCGCCGTTGGGGAAGGCCAGCGGTGCGACGGTGGCGGGCTCGCCGGTCGGGACGGTGGAGCGCAGGGCGGAGGGGGTCGTGGTGCGGAGGTCGAGCGGGGCGGCGGAGCGCATCCGTTCCGGCGTCCAGTAGTCGCCGGGCGCGGCGGCGGACTGCGCCGCCGGGACGGTGATCGCCGACAGGGCCAGCGCGCTCACCAGGGTGACCAGTCGTTTCACGGCACGGTTCATGATCTTCCACCTTTCGTGGGTCGATCAACGGCAGGGACCGTGAGGTGAAAGTTACTCAGCGCAACGCCCCGGCGTTTCCGGCGAACGGGTGAGAACCGGGAGCGGACCTCGGGTTGCGGCGGGCGCGGACCACGAAGTCGGTGTGTTTGTGGTCCGCGGGGACGGGGCACCTGATGGTGTCCTGTGTCCCCCTGCACAAGGTGGTAGTGGTGTCGCTTCCCCGGAGTGGCGAGCTCTTGGCCGGTAGGTACGAGTTGGCCGGGACGCTGGGGATCGGCGGCATGGCCGAGGTGCGCCGGGGATGGGACACGGTGCTGCGGCGGGCCGTGGCGGTGAAGCTGTTCGACGCCACCGGGGACCCCGACGCGGGGCGGCGGTTCGACAACGAGGCGCGGACCCTCGCCCGGCTGTCGCACCCCGGGCTGGTCTCCGTGTACGACGCCGGCCACAGCGACGGCACCGCGTTCGTCGTGTTGCGGCTGGTCGAGGGCCGCACGCTGCGCGACCGGATCGCCGAGGGGCCGCTGTCGGTGCCCGAGGTGCGGGACCTGGGCGCCCGGCTGGCCGAGGCGCTGGCCTACGTGCACGAGCAGGGCGTGGTGCACCGGGACGTCAAGCCGTCGAACATCCTGCTCGACGACGACGGCACGCCCTACCTGGCCGACTTCGGGCTGGCGCACCTGGCCGACAGCACCCGGTTCACCCGCACCAACCAGATGGTGGGCACGGCCGCCTACCTCGCGCCGGAGCAGGTGCGCGGCAGCGAGGTGGGCCCGGCCGCCGACGTGTACTCGTTCGGGCTGGTGCTGCTGGAGTGCCTGACCGGTCGCCGCGAGTACCCGGGCGGTGACGTCGAGTCGGCCGTGGCCCGGCTGCACCGGCCGGCGGTGGTGCCCGACGACCTGCCCGACGACCTGGTGCGCCTGCTGTCGTTGACGACCTCGTTGTCGGTCCGCCGCCGACCGACCGCCCACCGCTGCGCGCACGTGCTGCGGGACCTGCCCGACGACGACCCGACCGCGGTGGCGGCCGTGCCGCGCCCACGTCGGCAGTTGACGGCGCTCGCCGCGTCGGCGGCCGGGCTGGTCGGTGCGCTCGGCATCGCCTGGGCGGTGTCGCCCGGTTCGTCCCCGGCCACGTCCGCGCCCGTGGAGTCCCCGGCGCGAGCGGTCGTCCAGGACACCGGCACGACGACGAACCAGCCGGTGGCCGACCTGGCCACGACGACACCGGCCGCCGCGCAACCTGTCGTCGAGCAACCGGTCGTCGAGGAGCGGCCGGTCGCCGGTGAGCAGCCCGCCGGTCCGCAGGCGAGACCCGTCGCGCCCGGTCAGAAGGACGGGAAGGGAAAACCGGCCGGCAAGGCCGGCAAGGGCAAGCCCTGAGCCTGCGTACCCCGCGAAACCAGGTCCGAGCACGTTCGTGGAACCCTTCGGCGTTGATCCGCGTCGGTCCTGCAGTGGCGGCGTGGCGGACCCGGGGGAGTCATGGCGGAGGAGTTCGGGCCTTATCGGGTCGGCGAGCTGTTGGGGCGCGGCGGCATGGGCGAGGTGCACCGGGCCCACGACACCGCGCACGACCGCGTGGTGGCGTTGAAGCGGCTCTCCGCCGTGCACAACGACGACGAGGACTTCCGCGCCCGGTTCCGGCGGGAGTCGCGGATCGCGGCCCGGCTGCGCGAGCCGCACGTCATCCCGATCCACGCCTACGGCGAGATCGACGGCCGGCTCTACCTGGACATGCGCCTGGTGGAGGGTCGTGACCTGGCGGAACTCGTCGCGGACGGCCCGCTCGACCCCGCGCGGTCCGTGCGGCTGGTCGCCCAGGTCGCGGGCGCGCTCGACGCCGCGCACGCGGACGGCCTGGTGCACCGCGACGTCAAGCCGTCGAACATCCTCGTCACGCCGGACGACTTCGTGTACCTGGTCGACTTCGGCATCGCCCGCAGCGTCCTGCCGGCCGGCACGCACCTGACCGCGTCCGGCGCGGTGATCGGGACCCTGGACTACCTGGCGCCCGAGCGGTTCGGCGACGGACAGGTGGACGGGCGCGCGGACGTCTACGCGCTGGCCTGCGTGCTGCACGCGTGCGTCACCGGCAACCGGCCGTTCGAGGTCGACAGCGCCGCCGCCCTGCTCTGGGCCCACCTGCAACAACCACCGCCCGCCGCCTCGGCCACCAACCCGGCCGTGCCCCGCGCGCTGGACGACGTGATCCGGCGCGGCATGGCCAAGGACCCGGCCGACCGCTACCCGACCGCCGGCGCACTGGCAGCGGCCGCCGCCGAAGCCCTCACCACCCCCGCCGGGCCGGACGCCGCCGGCCCGGTGCTCGGGCCACCCGCCGCCAACCGGGTCACGCGGGTGCCCTTCGCTGCCGGCCCGGCGTCGCCGCCCGCATCGCCCGCCCGAGCCGCGTCACCGCCGCGGACCCCGGCCCGGGGCAACCGCGTGCCGCTCACCGCACCGCCCCGCGGCGCGGTGCCGCTCAGCTCTTCCCCGGTGGTGGTCCCGGTCCAGCGGCCGGCCGGGCGCAAGGTGCCGGTCGCCCCGATCGTCGCCGGCGCGGTGGCGCTGGTGCTCGTGGCGGTGGTCGTGGTCTGGTCCCGGGACTGGACCGGCGGTGGCCGGCTCGCGGGTTCCGCCACCGTGACCACGACGTCCACCACGCTGTCCACCACGTCCAAGGCGGGCACACCGACGTCGTCCGCCACCCGGACCACGTCCACCACCGTCGACCACCAGGCGGTCACCCTGCTGGGCCGGCTCCCCTCCGCCTACCGGGACAACCCGACGTGCGCGCCCACCCCGTCGAGCGGGGGAGTCGCGGCGACCGTCACCTGCACCAAGGCGAACTCGGTGCACTTCCGCTTCCCGCCACCGGACCAGGCGGTGTTCCACCTGTTCACCGACCGCGCCGCGCAGGACGCCCACTTCAAGGCCGTGGTGGACGCCAACGGCATCCCGCGCGACGACAGCCAGGGCGGTTGCCGCCCCCTCACCCAGCCCGTGCACTACGCCCTGTACTACCGGTCCGAGAGCGGTCCCGTGCCCGGCGAGTACACGACCTGCTTCGTCGCCGACGGCGTCGGCCAGGTGTGGTGGGTCGACACCCGGACCTCGGTCACCGGCCAGCTGCGGTCCTCGACGGCGCTCGACCCGGACTCGCTCGACCAGCTCGGCTACTGGTGGAACTCGATGATCCTCACCCAGATGTCGTGAGGTCGTCGAGCTTGCGCTCCAAGACCGCCCGCTCCCGCTCGTTGCCGCACAACTCCACGGCCCGCGCCAGCTCGACCCGCGCCTCGTCCGCGCGTCCCAGCCGGCTGAGCAGCTCACCCCGCACGCTGGGCAGCAGGTAGGAGTTCGCCAGCGCGTCCGAGCCCGCCAACCCGTCCACGATCGGCAGCGCCGCGGCCGGTCCGCCGGCCATGGACACCGCCACCGCCCGGTTCAGGTCCACCACCGGTGACGGCGCCAGCCGGCCGAGCGCCTCGTACAGCAGCACGATCCGCTCCCAGTTCGTCTCCTCCACCGAGGGCGCGACGGCGTGGCACTCGGCGATGGCCGCTTGCAGGCCGTAAGCGCCGAGGCCCCGGCCGACCTTCTCGGCACGGGCCAGCGCGGCCCGCCCGCGCCGGATCGCGGCCCGGTCCCAGCGTCGGCGGTCCTGCTGGTCCAGCAGCACGGGCTCGCCGTCCGGCCGGGTGCGGGCGGGGAAGCGCGCCGCCGTCAGCTCCAGCAACGCCAGCAGGCCGAACACCTCGGGCTGGTCGGGCACCAACCGGCTCAGCACGCGGGCGAGCCGCTGCGCCTCGCCCGCGAGGTCGAACCGGATCAGGTCGTCGCCGGAGCTGGCCGTGGAGCCCTCGGTGAAGATCAGGTAGATCACGTTGAGCACCGAGTTGAGCCGCGCGGCCCGCTCCTCGGCCGTCGGCACCTCGAACGGCACGCCGGCCGCACCGAGGGTCTTCTTCGCCCTGGTGATCCTGGCCTGCGCGGTCGCGGTCGGCACGAGGCACGCCTTCGCGATCTCGTCGCTGGTCAGCCCGCCGACCACGCGCAACGTCAACGCCACCCGAGCCTCCCGCGACAGCACGGGGTGGCACGAGATGAACATCAGCGCCAGCACGTCGTCGTCGATCTGGTCCGGGTCCCACGGCACGTCGTCGGCCTCGGCGGGGCCGCCGCCCGACGTCGCGCCACCCTCGCCGAGGCCGTGCGCGAGGGTGGCGTACTTGGCGTCGAGGGCGGACCGGCGGCGGAACGCGTCGATCGCGCGCCGCCTGCCGACGGTGAGCAACCACCCCGCCGGGTTGTCCGGCACGCCGTCGCGCGGCCACGTCACGAGCGCCTCGGCCAGCGCCTCCTGGGCCAGGTCCTCGGCCAGCGCGAAATCGCCGGTGTAGCGCGCGAGCGCGCCGACGATCCGCGCCGACTCGATCCGCCAGACGGCGGCGACGGCCGCGCGACCCGTCGGATCGCCGGCCGTCGACGCGCTCAGAGCTGACCGGTGGCTTCCCGCCACGCCCGCTCCTTCTTGATCCACTCGTTGTCCTGCGGGAACTCGTCGATCGAGGTGACCCGGCGGATCTCGGTCTTGAAGCCCGCCCCGGAGATCGGGGACCGCTTGGCCCACTCGACGGCCTCCTCCTTCGACGCCACGTTGAGGATGTAGAAGCCGTTGAACAGCTCCTTCGTCTCGCCGTACGGGCCGTCGGTGACCACGGGCGGCTCGGAGGAGTAGTCGACCACCACGCCCTCTTCGGCCTCGGCGAGCCCTTCCGCGGCGACCAGCACGCCCGCCCGGATCAGCTCGTCGTTGAACTTGCCCACCGTCTCCAGGATCTCGTCGAAGTCGAACGCGCCCATCCGGGCGTAGGCCTCGTCGGTCGCGCGCATGATCAGCATGTACTTCATGGTTCCGTCTCCCTGGCCGTCGCACGGGCCCTCTCCCGGGCCCCGTCCCCCTGAGGTCGAACGGGCGCCGCCGTGGATCGACACACCCGCCGAACTTTTTTCCGAGAGAGCGCGGGCAGCCTACTTCGGCCACCGATCCACGCGCTCGCGCGACGCGCCCACGTGGCGAACAGGACCAGCGCGACCAGCGGGAACACCACCGCGACCACCACGAGCGCGGCGCCGGCGGGCGCGAACGAGGCGAGCGGCCAGTGCCGCACCCGCTCCTTGCCGCACGCGGGTGGCGGCGAGCACCGCCGGCGTGGTCGCGACCCCGTCGGCCTTGCCGCCGAGCAGCACCGGGCCGCCGAAGACCAGGGCGTAGGCGGTGATCACCCGGGTGAGCCCGGTGGCGGAGAAGCCGAGGTCGGCCCGATCCCGGGCAACGCGCCGACGACACCTGGACCGACCTTGGGTCGCGGGTCGCCGGAGTGGCAATCAACCTTGCCGGTTCGGCAAGCTGCGGGGATGGACGACGACCTGGACCGCGTGCTGACCGCCGTGGGGCCGAGGCTGCGGGCGCTGCGCCGGGCCCGCGGTGTCACCCTCGCCGACCTGGCCGAGGCCACCGGCATCTCGGCGAGCACCCTGTCACGGCTGGAGAGCGGCCGGCGGCGGCCGAACCTGGAGCTGCTGCTGCCGCTGGCGCGGGCGCACGGCGTGCCGCTCGACGAGCTGGTCGGCGCACCGCCCACCGGCGATCCGCGCGTCCACTTCCGACCGGTCCGCCGGCACGGCATGACGTTCCTGGCGTTGAGCCGCCGACCGGGCGGCACGCAGGCGTTCAAGATGATCATTCCGGGTGCCCTGCACGACGTCGTGCCCGAGCCGAAGACCCACGAAGGCCACGAGTGGCTCTACGTCCTCGACGGACGGCTGCGACTCGTGCTGGGGGAGCAGGACATCGTGCTCACGCCCGGTGAAGCGGCCGAGTTCGACACCCGGGTCCCGCACTGGCTCGGCGCCGCCGACCCCGGCCCCGTCGAGGTGCTGATCCTGTTCGGCCCGCAAGGCGAACGCGCCCACGTGAAGGCCCGGACCTGACTCCTCGGAGGAGGCACGCCGGTGTGCCCCCCACCTCGCTGTGAGGGGCACACCGGCGAGCGTCACGGGGTCCGGCAGCTCACCGTCGGCGCGGCCCACTGGCCGTTCGTCATCACGGTGAAGCCGAACGTGGTGCTCGCGCCCGCGGCGAGGTTGCCGTTGCCGTTGGGCTTCATGGTCATCACGTTGCCGCTGGAGTCCCAGCTGGGCGTGCCGCTCCAGGTGGCCGAGACCTTCTGCGGGGAGGTGACGGTGACGGTGGCGGTCCAGCTGGTGATCGCCGAGGAACCGGCCCGGATCGTCACCTCGCCGTTGAAGCGGTCACCCCACTGCTGGCTCGTGCGGTAGGTCGCGGTGCAGGAGCCGTCGCCCGGCTGGGGCGTGGTGGTGGTGGTCGGCGTGGTGGTGGTGCCGGGCGGGGTGTCCGTCGGCGCGACGGCCCGACCGGTCGAGGGCGAGATCATGCCGGCGCACAGGCCGCGGCTCGCCAGGTTCGACGCGATCTGCGGGACGGCGTTGATCGTCGTCTGGTAGCCGTCGTGCATCAGGATCACGCCGCCGTTCTGCAGCGTGGACGCGGCCTGCACGATCTGGGCGGTGCTGGCGTTGTTCCAGTCCTGCGAGTCGACGCTCCACAGCACCTCGGTCAGGCCGAACTGGGCCTCGACCGCCTTGAGGGTGCTGTTGGTCTCGCCGTACGGCGGGCGGAACAGCTTCGGCGCGACACCCGTCGCCGACTGGATCACCTGCTGCGTCTGGGAGATCTCCGACGTCATCTGCGCCTGGCTGAGCTGCGTCATGTGCGGGTGGGACCAGCTGTGGTTCTCCACCCACATGCCGGCGTCGCGCTGGCTGCGCGCGAGCGCCTGGTTGGACTGGACGTTGTTGCCCTGGTTGAAGAACGTGGCCCGCAGCCCGGCCGACCGCAGCGCGTTGAGCAGCGCGGTGGTGGTGGCCGCCTTGGGCCCGTCGTCGTAGGTCAGGGCGACGTAACCGTTGGCGCAGTTGGCGTTGTTCGGCGGCGTCGTGGTGGTGGTGGGGCCGGTGGTGGCGGCTGCGTTGAGGGCGTTCAGTGTGGAGGTGTAGGCGGCTTTCTTGTTGCCGGAGCCGTCGAAGAGCAGGGGGGTGCCGGAGGCGCGCCAGGAGTCGCTGTCGCGGATGCCCCAGACGGTGATGCCGGTGCAGCGGGTGACGGCGAGGCAGGCCTGGACGACGCCTTGGTATTGCTGGGCCTGGGTGCTGCCGGAGCCTTCGATGTCGAGTTCGGTGATCTGGACGTCGACACCCAACGCGGCGAAGTTCTGCAGGGTGGTGTGGTAGTTGGAGGGGACGGGGTTGCCGCTGTTGAAGTGGGCCTGGAAGCCGACGCAGTCGATGGGGACGCCGCGGGACTTGAAGTCCTGGACCATGCGGTAGACGCCCTGGGTCTTGGCGTGCGACCAGTTGTCGGTGTTGTAGTCGTTGTAGCAGAGCTTGGCGTTGGGGTCGGCGGCGCGGGCGGCGCGGAAGGCGGCTTCGATCCAGTCGTTGCCGGTGCGTTGCAGGTTGGAGTCGCGTCGGCCGCCGGAGCTGCCGTCGGCGTAGGCCTCGTTGACGACGTCCCAGGCGTAGATCTTGCCGCGGTAGTAGGTGGCGACCTGGGTGACGTGGTTGAGCATGGCGTTGCGCAGGGAGGTGCCGGACATGTTCTGCATCCAGCCCGGCTGCTGCGAGTGCCACGCCAACGCGTGACCGCGCACCCGCATGCCCTGGGCACGGGCGTGGTTGACGATCCGGTCGCCGTTGCCGTAGCTGAACTGGTTCTGGTTCGGCTCCGTGGCGTCCATCTTCATCTCGTTCTCAGCCGTGACCATGTTGAACTCACGGTTGAGGATGCCCACGTACGTCGAGTCACCCAGCTTGTTGGCCGCGACCGCGGTGCCGAAGTACCGGCCGCTCTCCGCGGCGGACGCGCCCAACGTGGTGCCGGCGCTGGCCACGCTCGGCAGGACGACGGCCAACGCGCCGATCAGCCCGACCGCACCGGCCAGGGCCGCGACGCGTCGCGACCCTCCTCGTGCCACCGGCCTGCCGGCAGCGGTGACAGCAGTTCTGGACATCACTTCCTCCAAGGGGTCGACCGGACCGGTATCGGACCGAAAGTTGCGATACCACTGGGTGACGCTTTCGAAAACTAAAGCGAATGATCGTCCGAGTCAAGAAGCGAGATTCACCTATAGAGACGCAAGAGTGCAGGTAGAGCTGGAAGAACGACTGACGCCACTAGCTTCTGCGGCTTACGAAAGTATCGGTCTCTGCGCCGGTAGGGCCGTTCGGCCGTGTGGGATCGGGAGAGCGGGCGAAACGCGCCCGGTGTGGTCGCGCCACACCGGTGTCGGGCGAAGAGTGGCGCGGCACACCAGCGACGAACGGTCGGCGGGGCTCCTAGCGTCGGGACATCGCCCGTGACCGCCATCACTCAACGTGGAGGATGCGCCATGTCGGATCGTCGCCCTGTCCCGGTCGTTCGCGGTCCCGCCGCAGCCCTCGTCGCGGTGGTGGCCGTGGTGCTGGCCACCGCGGTCTCCCTCGTCTCCTCGCCACGACCCGCCGCCGCCGCGACCCTGCAGGAGGTCACGGGTTTCGGGACGAACCCGGGAAACCTGCAGATGTTCCGCTACGTGCCCGCCGGGCTGCCCGCGGGCCGCCCGGTCGTCGTCGCCCTGCACGGCTGCACGCAGAACGCCACGGGCTACGGCACGGCCACCGGCTGGATGCAGCTGGCCGACCGCTGGAAGTTCACCGTCGTGGCGCCGCAGCAGAAGTCGCAGAACAACGCCAACTCCTGCTTCAACTGGTTCGAGCCGGGCGACACCCGCCGGGGTTCGGGCGAGGCGCTGTCGATCAAGCAGATGGTGGACAAGGCCAAGCAGGACAACGGCGCCACGTCGGCGTACGTCAGCGGGTTGTCCGGGGGCGGCGCGATGACCGCGGTCATGCTCGCCACCTACCCGGACGTGTTCGCCGGCGGCGGCATCGTGGCCGGACTGCCCTACCAGTGCGCCACCTCGGTGCTGACGGCGTACAGCTGCATGAGCCCCGGCACGAACCTCACCCCCGCGCAGTGGGGCGACAAGGTCCGCGCGGCGTACGCCCACTCCGGTCCGCGACCGAAGGTGTCCATCTGGCACGGCGCCGCGGACACCACCGTGCGACCGCTCAACGGCACGGAGCTGGTCGAGCAGTGGACCGACGTCAACGGCACCGACCAGACCCCGGACGTGAGCGACACCGTGGCCGGCTACCCGCACCGGGTCTACGGCGGCACGGTCGAGTACTACTCGATCACCGGCATGAACCACGGCCAGCCCGTCGACCCCGGCGCCGGCGCCACCCAGTGCGGCGGCACCGCCGCGTACATGCTCGACGTCAATGTGTGCGCCGCGTACCACCTGGCGCGCTTCTGGGGCATCGACGGCGGTGGCACCGGTCCGACCGACCCCACCACCACTACCACCGTCCGCCCGCCGTACACCGAAGCGATCACCGCCACCGCGACGGACCACTACGTGGCACAGCGGATCGACGTCGGCGAGTACACCACCCTGGGCGCCCGTTACGGCTACACCACGCCCTTCGCGCTCTACCGGTGCGGCGCGGACTGGACCGACAAGGCCGACTGCTCCGCGATCTGAGTCCGGTACGCCGAGGAGGGCCACCGGTTCGCGGTGCCGGAGGACGCGCTCGCCGAGCCGGCGGCCGACCGCGATCGGGGACCGCGGCACGGGTCCCCGATCGCGGTGCTCGAACCCGGATCGCCGTCGTCACCAGCGGTCGGAGGTGGCGATCTGCACCAACTGCTCGACGGTCAGCGGCGGGTGCCCGCCGAGCAGGGGGCCGAGGCCCTTCGGCGACTGCCGGTTGCTGATGTGCATGATGAACACGAGACCGTCGGGGCGGGTGAGCTTGACCTCGTTGGTCAGGCCCGAGCCCTCCAACGCGAACTGGCTGGTGGCCAGCGCCGAGCCGTCGGGCAGCTCGCGCAAGGTGCAGCCGGGCTCGTCCGGTCCGCACTGGGCCTTCTCGCCCGCGGTGCCCGGGTACATCAGCAGGTCGAAGCCGCCGGTCACGCCGGCCGCGGTGAGCGTGCCGCCGATCGACGAACCGATCTGCGTGGTCGGCTTGGGCGTGAGGTTGCTCGGCGCACCCGTGGGCGGGCCGTCGGGCAGGGTCCACCTCGACGCGCCGGGCCCGGTCTCGGTCACCACGAACGTCGCCAGGTCGCCGAGGACGGCCCGGAACCGCTCGGCCAGCACCTCCGGCGTCTCGTGGGCGGGAGGCGGCGCGGACGTGGTGGTGACGGGCGGCGCGGTCGAGGACGTGCTGGGCTGGGCGACCTGCGTCACGGGGCCGTTGTCGGGCACGAGCAGCACCGCCCCGGTCGCCACACCGGCCACCACGGCCGCCGCGAGGGCGACCGGCGCCAACCGGACGCCCGACCGGGACGCGGTGCCCCGCGTGCGCGGCGAGGTGTCGAGCGCCATGTGGGCGGTCGCGGCGTCGGCCCGTCGTTCCAACTCCTCGAAGGCGTCGTGGAGCGCGCGCAGGTCGGTCATCTCGTCTCCTGGTAGGCGTGGGGGTTGGCGGTCAGGTCGACGCGGAGGGTCGCGAGCGCCCGGGAGATCTGGCTGCGCACCGTCGTCACCCGGCAGCCCAGCTCGACGGCGATCTCGGCGTCGGGCAGGCCGGCGTAGTAGCGCAGCACCACCGCCGCCCGCTGCCGCCGGGGCAGGCGGGCCAGCCTGCGGATCATCGCGTCCCGCTGCGCCCGGTCGTCGGCGCCGTCGCCGACCGGCACGTCCGGGTGGACCTCGGCCCTCGGCGAGGTGCGGGCCAGCCGCCGCCGCCAGGACAGGTACTCGTTGACGACCATCCGCCGCACGTAGGCGTGCGGCTCGGCCATCACCGAGATCCGGTCCCACCGCTCGAAGGCACGGCCGAGCACGTCGCTGACGATGTCCTCGGCCAGCCAGGTCTGACAGGTCAGCACCGTGGCGAACCGCATCAGCGCCGGCCGCCGCCCGACCACGTACTCACCGAACTCCATCGGCTCTCTCCCGATCGGCCACTTGGCTTGTGATCACGCCCCTCAACGGGGCACGGCGCCGATCCGTTGCACGCCGTGGCGAAGAACTCCCCGGCGCAACCAGGCTGGCAGGAGGTCGCCGGACAAGCCCGTGTCGCGGTACAGCCCGAACCCCAGGAACATCCGGCGGGCGTGCGCAGGTGATCGTCCACCCGAACGGGCGATTCACGACCCAGCGCAGTGGATCTTGCGCGGGTCGTGGGCGAAGATGTGCCTGACCCGAGCGACGTGTCGCACCCGAGGCGGCGTGACGCCCTGGCACGAACGGCGAGCCACCATGACTGCTGTTGCGGGCGACCCGCGGCCGACGTCCTCCGCTTCCCCGGCCTCCGGCCGCGCGTGCTGCCGATCGACACCGGCGTGATCTGCGAGGTCGGCAGCGGGCCCCGCTGCGTCGCCCGGCGCGCCGACATCGACGCGCCGGCCGTGGCGGAGACCTCCGGCGAGTCGTGGGCGTCGACCGTGCCGGGCGTCTCGCACGCGTGCCGCCACGACGTGCACACCGCGATCCTGCTCGGCGCGGCGGCGGCGCCGGCTTCCGTGCTGCCGGGCCGGGTGCGGCTGCTGTTCCAGCCGGCGGAGGAGGAGCCGGGCGGGTCGCACGACGTGATCGCGGCGCACGGGGTCGAGGGCGTCGAGCGGATCTTCGGCCTGCACTGCGACCCGACGGTGCCGGTCGGGCGGGTCGGCATCGGGGTCCGCCCGGTCACGTCGGCGTGCGCCATGCTCGAACTGCGGGTCGGCGCGTGCGGGGCGGGCCGGCGCAACGAACTGGACTGCGACGTGGTGCACGCGCTCGGCGTGGTGGCGACCGGGCTGCCCGCGCTGCTGGCACGCCGCGTCGACCCCCGGTCCGGGACGGTGCCGGCGTGGGGCCTGGTGAACGCGCCGGAGACACCTCGCGGCTCGCCGCGCGAAGGCCTGCTGCGCGGCACGCTCCGCACCGGCGACCCGGTGGTCGACGAGCGCCTGCCCGCGTTGGTCGAGGAGATCGGGGGCTCGTTGCCGCGGCCGACGGGCGTGCGGTTCGAGCTCGACCACGTCCGCGCCGTGTCCGGCTGGTACCTGGACACGTGCCCGGCTCGTACGCGCGGCTGGGGACCTGGCCGGGCGAGGGGCCGCAGGGCGACCTGCACCAGCCGAGCTCCCACGCGGACGAACGCGCCCTGGCGGCCGGCGTGCGGACCGTGGTCCACGCCGCGCTCGCCGCCCTGGCGCCACCGGGCTGAGCCCGCGCCGGACGCGAGCCGGCCACGACCCGCGCCCGGCCCCGTCCGGGCCGGGCGATCACCACTCGAACCTGAACCCGTACCAGGGACCTTCGATCGGGTCGTACCGGTAGCCGTCCCCCTGGGCGTTCACCGGCACGTGGTCGGGGCAGTGGGCCCAGCCCGCGGAGCGGTAGTCCACCGAGGTGAGCATCGTGCAGCCGTCAAGCCCTTCCCCCGTGACGTCCACGGTGAACAACCCCACCCGGCGGCCCTCGATCCGCCCGCCCGGCGCGGCCTCCGCGACCAGCGCTTCGAACCCCGACCGGTGCGCGTCGAACGCGGCGCGCGGCACCACGCCGGTGCCGGCCACCACCAGCGCCGCCGCCAGCAGTGCCGGCACCAGCAGGAACGGCCACAGCCGCACGGCGTGCCGCAGTCGTGGCCGGGGCAGCACGACCACCGCGACGCCGGCCACCGTCAACCACGCCGCGCCCACCGCGAGCGCGGACAGGCCCGCCCCCACCAACGCCCCGAAGGAGCCGCCGGGTGGGATGACCGCCCAGAACAGCAGCGCCACCGGCACCGGAGAGGCGATCACGGTCCACCACGGCGACCACCACCACGACGTGCGTCCGACCATCGAACCCCCTTCACCGCTCAGGGGGACGTTCGGCCAAGACCTCCGGTTCCGCCGTCGAGGTAATCCTTGAACTGCACGGTCACCGCGTGCGCGTCCGACGGCCAGTTCGGCACCGCGATCGTCCGCGTCGCGCCGTCGCCGCCGCGCGCGGTCTGGGTGACGCGGATCGTGCCGCCGCCGTCGGCCCGCGCGGGCAGGTAGGCGTCGACACCCGTCAGGAACGGCAGCGTGGCGAACGGCGGCAGCGCGACGCCCGGCGTGGACGTCAGGTCGCAGCCGTCGTCGAACGCGAACGCGGCGAGGACCTGCCGCAGCCGGGGCGAGACGGCCGGTTCGAGGACGTTCACGCCGTTCAGCTCGAGCCGGTCGTGGTCGGGCTGGTCGGACCACCACTCGCGGTTGCGGATGACGGTGAGGGCGCTGTGCGTCGGGCACCGGTCGACGTGGTCGGTGATGCCGCCCGGGCGGGACACCTGGAGCCGCAGGAACCGGTCGCTGCGCTCGAACGGCTCGAAGTAGTTGTGGTGCGGCGGTTGGCCGTCGCGCAGGACCACCAGCTCGTAGTGCTCGCGGCCGTTGACGGGCAGCGGGCCGAACGAGCCGTCCGCGCCGGTCCGGACGGTGTGCCGGGGCGCGCCGACCCGCGCGCCGGTGCGGCTGTCCAGCTCCCAGACCTGCACCACGCCCTCGACGCCTTCGTTCTGCGGGTAGTACGTCGTCCGGCCCGCGATCCGGACCAGCGCGGGCAGTTCGGGCACCACCCGCGTGGTGAACGCGGGCCTGCCGCGCAGGAACCGGTGCATGTGGGCGAAACCGTCGGCCGACGTGGTGGTCTCGGTGTGGCCCAGGGTGGTCAGGTAGACGTTCGTCGCGCCGCCGATGGAGCCGTTGGGCTGCAGGCTGCCCCACAGCGCCAGGGTCGGCACGCCGCCGGGCGGCGTGGCGCTGGACCGGCCGTCCACGTTGACGTACTTCCGCACCGCCGCGGCCCGTTCGGGGACGGACAGGTAGGCGTGCATGACCGTCGTGCCGCGCGAGTGCGCGATCACGTCCACCTTGGTCGCGCCGGTCCGGGCCAGGACACGGGTGATGAAGGCTTCCAGGCCGGCGACGGCGTGGTCGTTGGTCGGGATGCTCGTGTCGTACTCGTAGGCGTGGAGCGCCGCGTCCGGGTAGCCGTTGCCGGAGAACCTCTTGGCGTTGGACTGCCACTGCTGCGCCGAGCCCTGCTGGCCGTGGACGAACACGATCGGGGCGAGCGCGTCGGCCTGGGCGGGCGCCGCCGCGACGGTCGACACCAGGGCGACGACCAGTGCCACCAGCGGGATCCTCATCGCGTGCCTCCCAGGGCGTCGGTCAGGTTCTGCCGCGCGTCGGCGGGCTGGAGGTAGCCGGCGCGCACGGCCGCGGCGTCGACCGCCACCACCTGCCGCACGTAATCGCCGCGTTCGGGGTAGAGCCGGGCCAACGTCGCCGCGTCGAACGGCACGTGCGTGCCGAACAGCCGGCAGAACGTCTCGCCGGAGTTGTCGCCCGTGTTCAGCGCGCGGGGCGCGGCCAGCTGCGACAACCGGATGCCGCCGAGGGCCAGGCCGAGCGCGTCGCGCTTCTTGGTGACGCCGTCCGGCTCGAACTCCAACGGCCGGGCGGTCGGCGGCGGCGTGCCCCGTTCGACCCAGCGGCGCAGGTGGTCGTAGGCGGCGGCGGTGACGTGGTGCATCGGGATCCGGCTGAACGGCGGCCGGTCGCACTCGTACCGGGGCGCGCCGCCGAGGTCGCGTTCGGAGATCGGCTCGCGGTAGGCCTGGCCCTGGTACCCGGAGTGCGCCGCGCCCGCGACCTCCCACCGGCGGAAGCGGTCGGTGTCGGCCGGGCGTTGCGCGGTCCGCACGTCGGTCTCCGACAGCACCTGGAAGACGGGTTCCGCGCCGACGCGGGTCGGGGCCGTGCCGACGATGAAGCCGTAGCCGTCGAACACCGGCTGCTGCTGCGGCAGGACCCGGTCGTACAGCACGGTCATCCGGCCGGCGGACTGCGAGGCGCCGATGGCCAGCAGCGTCCTCGTCCGCAGCCCGCCCATGACCGCACCGGACTCGACCGCGCGGCCGGCCTGGGTGAACACGTCGTAGGACAGCTCGTCGGCGGTGAACCGGCCGCCGCCGGTGACGTCCAGCGAGCCGTACCGGGCGGGGCTCCAGGTCTTGAGCTGGTCGACGCCGACCCGTTGGGCGGACACGCCGACCCACGCGTGGCCCGCGCGGACGACGGACTCGGCGTTCCACAGGGCGTCGAGGTCGTACCCGGCGGTGACGTTCTGCCACTCGACCAGCGTCGTGCCGGTGAACTGCCGGGCGTGCGCGGGCCGGCGCACGACGACCCGGGTCGTGTACGGCACGCCGGTGGCGACCTTCGTGCCGTCGACGGACCAGCCGTCGGCCGTGCCGGAGACGTGGAACTCCTCTTCGACGTACCCGGCGGCGGCGAGGTCGTCGGGCGTGGCGAAGAAGGGGTAGGTGTCCTCGATCCGGTCGGCCAGCCGGTCACCCGGCACGGCCCCGGGCAGCGGGCCGACGACGCGCGGCGGTGAACCGGGCGCGGCGGAGGCGGGGAGGGACGTCGGGAGGAGCAGACCGAGCACGGCCGCGGCGAGACCGAGGCGGCGCCAGGGGGAAGATGACATACCGGCTCCCACAGCGATGGGGGATGGGGTCATCGCCGACCGTAGCCGGCCGCGCACAGCCCGCACCAGGACGCGGCCCCATCGTGAGACCGCTGTCGCAGCACGGTCAGCGGTCGGGCCGGTGGTCGCGGAGCGGGGACGGCGGTCCCGTCAGCGGTGGCGCAGGAGGATCGTGCGGGCGGCCGTCTCGGCCAGGTCGGGGTCCAGCGGCGCGCCGCTGAGCAGCTCGGCGTAGAGGGTCGACTCCACGATCCGCACGTAGAGGAACGCCACCTGGTCCAGGGCGGCCGTCGACCACGACCCGCCGTCCACTTCGAGGAGGATCTCCTTCTGCGCCGTCACCGCCCGCCGGTGCACGCCGCCGGCCGCGTTGAACAGCACCCGCGCCGCCGTCTCCGGCTCACCGCGCAGGAACGCCCGGAACGGCCCGTCCGCGCGCAGGTCCGCCACGAACCGCCGGGTGACCTCCAGGACACCTTCCACGCCGCCGTTCGTGCGCTCCTGCCGGGCCCGGACCAGCAACCGGTCGGCCAGCACCCACAGCACGTCGGCCAGCAGCCCGTCCCGGCTGTGCACGACCCGGTAGAGCGTGGCGCGGCTGATGGCGAGGCTCGTCGCCAGCGCGTCCATGTCGACCCGACCGTGCCGCAGGAAGAACCGACAAGCGCCGCGCAGCACCTGGTCCCGGCTCACCACCCGCCGGACGCCGGTCGACCCCACCGCCCGCCCTCGCTTCCGCCGGCCCGCCCGTCCGGCCCACCCGCATCATCGCGCCCACCCGCTCGTCCCGCGAGGCCCGCACCGGTGTGCGCCACGTCACGTCGGCCACGTCACGTCCGCCGCCGCCCGGCTCGGCCGGGGCGCCTACTTCGCGGACGAGGCCGGTTCCTGGAACAGCACGGGCGGCGCGTCGCCGGCCGGACGCGGCGAGGTCGGCTCGGGCCGGGGCGCCCACTCCTGCAGGACGACCGGCTCCAGCTCGGGCGTGACGTCCTCGACCACGGGCTCCACGACCGGCGCGGCGGCCTGCACGGCGAGCTGCTGCTGGGCCTGGCCGATCCACATCAGCCACATGGCCTCGTCGCGGTGACCGCGGTACTCGGCCTTCAGGCCCGCCAGCGCGCCACGCACGCGTGCGGCGACCACGTTGTCCTCGCGCACGGCCGACCAGACGGCGCGGGCGCCGGCGTCGCGGGCCTTGACCAGGAGGCGGACCTGGTCGGTCAACTCGGGCGCGGGCAGGTCCGCCCACGCCGCTACGATTCTCTGTGCCTTGGTCACGGTGCCATCCTTGTCGAGCGGACGGCTCGCGATGGCCGTGACACGATGTTATCAAGGTCTCGTTTTTCGAGGTCAGCCCTAGGGCACCTGATGACGTTCCGGTACCGCTCGCACACCGGCAGCACCCCCGCCGGTGAGGTCGCCGACGCGGAACCGCTCGGCGATCGCAAGGCAGTCGTCAGGTGCGGTCGGGCGGTGCCGTGGCACGCTCGTCGGCGTGACGGCCGGCAACGACACGGTTGTCCTGGTCGTCCAGGACGAGGACACGACCTCGCCCGACGAGGTCGCCAGGTGGCTGCGCGAGCACCTCGCGGGCTGGCCCGGGCACGACGTGCTGCTGATCGGCGTAGTGGTCGGCGAGCTGTACGACAACGCCCGCCGGCACGGCTCGCCGCCGTTCGTGCTGGAGCTCGTGCTGGACCGGTGGCGCGAGGCGTTGGTGGTCAGCGTGCGCGACCGCGCCCTGCGCCGGACCGCGCCGTGGCGACCGGCGGCGGGGTTGCTCCTGGTCGACGCGCTGTCCACCCGGTGGGGCGTGCTGACGCAGGCCGCGTTCACCACGGTGTGGGCCGAGCTGGTCTTCGACGACTGACGATCACCGGCGACCACCCGGCCACCGGCGAGGCGATCGCCAGCGAGGTCAGCGGCGACGACGACACGACCGTGGTGACCGGGGCGCGGCTCGACGAGCTGACCGACGACGAGCTGGACGCCCTGCTCCGACCGCGGACGTGATCGCCCGCTGCACGCCGGCGCAGGAGGTGCGCGTCATCGAGGCCTACCGGCGGCTCGGCCGGGTGGTCGCGGTGACCGGCGACGGCGCGAACGGCGCGTCCGCGATCCGGCTTGCCGACGTCGGCATCGCGCTGGGCAGGCGCGGCACGCAGGCCGCCCGCGCTGTCGCGGACCTGGTGGTCACCGACGACCGGTTGGAGACGATCGTCGCGGCGCTGGTGGAGGTCCGCGCGAGGTGGGCCCCGGTGCGAGGCGCCGGCGATCCTGCTCGGCGGCAACCTCGGCGAGATCGCGTTCAGCGTGCTCGGCTCGGCGCCGACCGGCCGGTCGCCGTTGACCGCGCGGCAGTTGCTGCTGGTGGACCTGCTGACCGACCTCGCGCCCGCGCCGGCCATCGCGTTGACCCGGCCGGCCCGCGAGTCCGTGCCCGAGCTGCTGCGCGAAGGGCCGACGTCGTCGCTGGGCCGGACGTTGACCGAGGACATCACCGCCCGTGCGATCACCACCACCTTCGGCGCCACGGCGGCGTGGACGGCGGCCTGGACCGGTCGGTGCTCACCGCGAGCCTCGGCTCGGCCCGGTCCGCTGGGGCATCGCCCTGGCCGGCGCCACCGCCGCGACCGTGCTCGGCCCGGCACTGACCCCGCTGCTCACTCGACGTGCTGGGTGACGGTGCCGCGCACGAAGTGCCGCTGCGCCACCAGGAACAGCAGGACCATCGGCACGGTCGCGACGACGCTCGCGGCCAGCACCAGCTCCCACTGCTCCTCGCCGCCCTCGCCGAACCGGTCCAGCACCGCCTTCAACCCGCGCGGCAGCGTGTAGAGCTGCGGCTCGCGCAGGTAGATCAGCGGCTTGACCAGGTCCGTCCACGCGGCCTTCAGCTCGAACACGAACACCACGATCAGCCCGGGTTTGGCCAGCGGCAGCGCCATCGACGTGAACAGCCGCCACGCGTTCGCGCCGTCGACCTTCGCCGCGTCGAACACCTCGCGCGGCAGGCCGAGGAAGAACTGGCGCAGCAGGAAGATGTAGAACGCCGAGCCGAACAGGTTCTGCGCCCACAGCGGCACCTGCGTGGTGGCCAGGCCGAGCGCGTGCCACTCCAGGTACACCGGCACCATGGTCACCGCGGCGGGCAGCATCATGGTCGCCAGCACCACGCCGAACAGCGGGCCACGGCCCGGGAAGCGGAACATCGCGAAGCCGAACGCCACCAGCGCGCTGGACACCGTGGCCGCCGTCGCGGCCGCCAACCCCACCGCGACGCTGTTGCCGATCCACGTCAGCAGCGGCACGGCCTGCCACACCTCGACGTAGTTGCCCGGCGAGAACGGCCGGGGCAGCAGCGCGTTGTCGAACACGTGCGCCCGGTCCTTCAACGACGCGCTGACCAGCCACCAGAACGGGTAGCCGAACGCGAGCGTGACGACCAGCAGCCCCGCCCACACCCCGACGCGCTTCACGACCGGTCACCCTCGTAGTGCACGTACCGGCGCGACAACCGCACCTGCACGACCGTGATGACGGCGATCACCGCGAACAGGCCCCACGCCAGCGCCGACGCGTACCCCATCCGCAGCGACCCGAACGCCTCCTGGAACAGGTGGATCACGTAGAACAGCGCCGCGTCGCCCTCGGCGGAGGCCTTCGCCCGCGCGCCGAAGAACATCGCGTACGCCTCGGTGAACACCTGCAACGACGCGATCGTGTTGACCACGACGGTGAAGTACACCGTGCCGCTGATGCCCGGCAGCGTCACGTGCCGGAACTGCCGCCACGGGCTCGCGCCGTCCAGCCGCGCCGCCTCGTACCGCTCCAGCGGCACGCGGGTCAGCGCCGCCAGGTACAGCACCGCCGTGCTGCCGACGGTCCACAGGCTCATCACCACCAGCCCCGGCTTGATCCACGCGGGGTCGGTGGTCCAGTTCGGCCCCTGGAACCCGAACCAGCCGAGGAACGCGTTCACCGCGCCGTTCTGCCCGTTGAGCAGCAACAGGAACATCGCCGCCAACGCCACCGGCGGCGTCATCACCGGCAGGTACAGGACGGTGCGGAAGAAGCCGCTCCCGCGCCCCGCCCGGCGCAGCAGGCCCGCCAGGCCCAGCGCCAGCACGATCTGCGAGGGCACGTGCAGCGCGGTGAAGAACACCGTGTTCCACAGCGCCGTGCCGACGCGGTCGTCGGCCAACGCCTCGCGGTAGTTCTCCAGGCCCACGAACGCGGGCGGCTTGAGCATGTCGTAGTGCGTCAGCGACAACCAGAGGCTGAACAGCATGGGCCCCGCGGTGAACGCCAGGAACCCGACCACCCACGGCAGCAGGAACAACAGCCCCGCCCGCGACTCGCGTCCGCTCACCGTCACGGCCCTACCTCCCGCCCACCCGCTTGAGCGCCCGTTCGGCCTCGCGCTGCGCCTGCGCCATCGCCTCGCCGGGCTCCTGCTGCCCGACCAGCACCCGGTTCACCGCGCCCTCCCAGGCGCGCACCAGCTCGCTCGCGGCGGGACTCGGCGGCAGCGCGAACGCCTGGTCCTGCAACGACAGCGCCACCGGCACGCCCTCGGCCAGGATCGGGTTGCCCAGCGGGGCGAACACCTCGCGGAAGATCCGCTCGTCGGCGGCCCGGTTGGCGGTGAACGTGCCGCCGTAGGGTCGCCCGGCCTCGGCCAACGCGTCACGTCGCGCCGTCGCCGCGGTGACCCAGGTCTGCGTGTCGGTCATCGTGACCAGGAAGCGGCACGCCACCTCGGGGTGCCGGGCGCCCTTGGGGATCGCCCACGCCTGCCCGCCGGACTCGGTCAGCACCTGCCCGTTCCGGTCGGTGAACGGCGCGATCGTCACGTCGGCGTCGGGTGAGTTGGTCGCCAGCGTGTTGAGGTACCAGGAGTCCATCGGCATCGCGGCGAGCTGCCCCGTCACGTACTGGTTGTTCGCGCCGAACTGGTCGAACGTGTCGCGGAAGGCCTTGAACGACGCCCAGCCGCCCTGCCTGGCCACCAGGTCGGTGGTGTGGCGGACCGCCTCCACGACGCGCGGGTCGTCGAGGCGGGCGCCGGGCCCGATCAGCTCGGCGCCGTTCGCCTTGGCCCACAGGGGCAGGAACTCGGGCACCTTCGGGTCGAAGCCGATGCGCTCCACCCGCCCGCCGCCGACGCGGGCCAGCCGGTCGGCCACCTCGCCCATCCCGGCCCAGTCGGAGGTGGACAGCGCGGCCGGGTCCAGGCCGGCGGCACGCACCACCGGGTTGTTGACGATCATCAGCCGGACGCTGGAGAACTCCGGCAGCCCGTACACCTCGCCCCGGTAGGTGACCTGGCGCAGCGCGGCCTCCCGGAAGAGACCGAGGTCGACGCCGTGCTCGCGCACGCACGCGTCCAGGCTCTGCACCGCGCCGCGCGCCGCGTACCCGCCGAGCTTGCGGCGCTCGGCGTAGACCAGGTCCGGCGGGTCGCCCGCGGCCACGGCGGACAGGAACTGCTGCTCGTCCAGCGCGCCCTCGCTGATCCGCAGGTCGACGCCGGGGTTGGCCTCCCGGAACACCGCCACGCGTGCCGTGGCGTGTTCGTCCGGGAGGCCGAACCCCATGGTGACCAGCGCGTCGGAGTGGTCCGATCCCAACCCGCCGCACCCGGCGGCGAGCAGCGCGGACACACCCAGCACCGCCGTGAGCCGGAGCCCGCGCATGCCGCCTCCCGAGGCCGGACGTCACCGACGACGTCACCGGGACGGTTCCCGCGCGGGCGCCCCGTCACACCAGGGTCGCCCGGTCGGCGCAAGCGGTCAGCCGCGGAACTCCGGCAGCACCCAGTAGGTGCTGTCGTGCCACGTCTCGGTCGGGAACCCGCCACCGTCGCCGTAGTGGTAGACGCCCGCGCCCGGCGGCACGATGAACGGCGCCCGCACCAGCGTGCCGACGAAGAAGTCCTCCGAGGTCGCGTAGCCGCCTTGCGGCGTGTAGTAGGAGACCACGTAGTCGTGGCCGGGCTCGACCGGGACGGGCGTCGGGAAGTCGATCTGGGCCATCAGGCCCGGGTGGTCCCAGGGCGTCTCGGCGAGCAGCACGCCCGTCTCCGACCACAGCCGCAGCGTGATCGGCCCCCGGTACGAGCCGCGACCGAGGGACGCGCCCAGCAGCTGCCCGGGCCGGTCGACCCGGAACCGCGTGCCCACCTCCACCGGCGACTGGTCGGGGTCGTCGACCGCCTCCTTGTAGTAGGTGCCGAGCTCGCACCGGGTCGCGCAGTCCACCGGCTGCGCGACGGCCGCGCCGTCCACGTGGATGACGGCGGGCACACCGGTCGGACCGGCGCCGGAGGCGGTGACGACCCGACCCGCGACCACGACGTCACCGGCCTGCTCCGGCGTGTAGACGTACCGCCAGTCGACCCGGGACGGGTCGTGGTCGCGCAGGACCTCGGCGGTCACCCAGGTGGCCCCGCCGTCGAACGTCAGCTCGGTGGCGGTGATCGCGACCGTCGTCGGGGTGATCGAGAGGCCGGTGACCAGGACCGGGACGCCGACCTCGGCCGCGGCGCCGGTGGTCGGGGTGCCGATGACCACCCGGCGGTCGTCCTGCGCGTGAGCCGTGCCGGACAGGACCAGGGTCACGGCGGCGGTCGCCACCAACAACCTGGACAAGCGGGGCATGTGCCCTCCTTCGGGCATTGTGCGGACCTACCGCCCGGAAGATCGTCCCCCACCGGGGGTTTCGCTACGCCCGCGCTTCGGGTTCCTTCGGTACCCGAGCCGCGCGCTCCCAGTTGAGACCCGGATCCGCCCGCGGCGCGCCCGCTGCACCAGAATCGGTCGCATGAGTCGCAACGCGCCCTCCGGCGACCCCCGTCCGCCCGGTCGTTGGGTCCACGCGTGGGCGTCCGCGCCGCAGCCGACCGCGCCGGACAACATGCCGCCCGCGCCGTTCACCAGGGCGGGCCTGGTGCTGGCCGGCACCACGCTGCGGCAGACCGTGCGCCCGTCGACCGGCGGCGACCGGATCCGGCTGCGGTTCTCCAACGCCTTCGGCGGCGCGCCGCTGCCCCTCACCGCGGTGACCGCGGCGCTCCCGGCGGGCGGACGGGCCGGGGTGGCGGCGGTGGAGCCGGGTTCGGTCCGGCCGGTCACCTTCCGCGATCGGGCGTCGGTGGTCGTGCCGGTCGGGGCGCAGGTCGTCTCGGACCCGCTGGACTTCCCGGTGGCGGCGGGCGCGGACCTGACCGTGACGGTGTTCCTGGCCGACGGGCAGGCATCGGACTCGATCACCTCGCACCCCGGCTCCCGCACCACCTCCCACCTGCTGGCGGGCGACCACGCGGAGGCCGACGACCTGCCGGGCGCGACGACCACCGACCACTGGTACTTCCTCAGCGGCGTCGAGGTGTGGTCGGAGCGCGCCGCCTCGGCCGTGGTCACGCTCGGCGACTCCCTGACCGACGGCCGGGGCTCCACCACCAACGGCAACGACCGCTGGCCCGACCGCCTGTCCACCCGGCTCCGCTCGCACCCCGCCACGGCGGACGTCGCCGTGCTCAACCAGGGCATCGGCGGCAACGGCGTGGTCAGCGAGGGGATCGGGCCGACCGCGCTGGCCCGGCTGGACCGCGACGTGCTCGCGCAGACCGGCGTGGCGTGGCTGGTGGTGTTCGAGGGCGTCAACGACATCTGCACCACCGCTGCGACGGCCGAGGCGCAGGAGCGGGTCGTGGAGGACCTGTGCGCGGCTTACGAGCAGATCGTGGTGCGGGCGCACGCCCACGGCATCGCGGTGTACGGGGCGACGCTGGCGCCGTTGGGCGGCAACGAGGCCTACGACGACCCGGACGGCCACCGCGAGGCGTCACGGCAGGCGGTCAACGGGTGGATCCGGGCCGGGGGCGTGTTCGACGCGGTGCTCGACTTCGACGTGGCGGCCCGTGACCCGCGGGACCACCGCCGGCTGCTCCCGGCCTACGACGACGGCGACCACCTGCACCTGACCCCGGCGGGCTACCGGGCGCTGGCGGACGCCGTGCCGCTGGAGCTGTTCGAGCGGCGCTCGTAGCCGCGTCCAGTCGAGACGGACCGACGGGAACCGTTGCCACGCAAAAGTTTCGTGACGGTTCACCCACGTGAAAGTCGACAGTGGACGGGTGCGTTTCCTTGCCTGGGAAGCGAAGTCGTCATAGTTTGGCGAGGTCACCGATCCCGGACCAGGAGGGCTTCTCCATGCTCGACGTGCACCCCGCGTGGCTCCCGGCGTCCGCGTTCCGGTCGGTCGGCTCACGGCGGGTCCGCGTCGTCGGGGACGGCCCGGTGGTCGCCACGGTGCGCGCCGAGGTCGCCGCGGCGACGGCCGAGCACGGCGGCGCGCTGGTCGACGACGGTCCGGCGGACCTGGAGCTGGTCTGCGCGCCGGAGGACGGCGAGACGGACCCCGAGGCGTTCGTGGTGGGTCGCGCCGGCCGCACCGCGGTGGTCCGCGCGATCGGCGGACCCGGCCTGCTCTACGGCTTCCACCACCTGGTGCGGCAGGGCGAAGCGGCGTTCACGGGCGAGGCGGGGCCACAGCGGCACGCGCCCCGCCAGCCGGTGCGCATGCTCGACCACTGGGACAACGTCGCCGTGCACCCGGTGATGGGCCAGGTCGAGCGCGGGTACTCGGGCGGCTCGATCTTCTACGCCGACGGCGTGGTCCGCGCCGACCTCTCCCGGGTCCGGTCCTACGCGCGGCTGCTCGGCTCGATCGGCGTCAACCGGGTGGGGCTCAACAACGTCAACGTGGGTCCCGCGGAGGCCGGGCTGCTCACCGACCTGCTGCCGGACGTGGTGCGGCTGGCCGAGGTGTTCCGCCCGCACGGGATCAGGGTGCACCTGTCGGTGAGCTTCGCCGCGCCGGTCACCCTCGGCGGCCTGCCCACGGCCGACCCGCTCGACCCGGCGGTGCGCGACTGGTGGGCGCGCACGACGGCCGACGTGTACGCGGCGATCCCCGACTTCGGCGGTTACGTGATCAAAGCCGACTCCGAGGGGCAGCCCGGCCCGTTCGCCTACGGGCGCGACCACGCCGACGGCGCGAACGTGCTGGCCCGCGCCCTCGCCCCGTTCGGCGGCACGGTGTTCTGGCGCGCGTTCGTCTACGACCACCACCAGGACTGGCGCGACCGCTCGACCGACCGCGCCCGCGCCGCCCACGACCACTTCGCCCCGCTGGACGGCGCGTTCGACCCGAACGTCGTGGTGCAGGTCAAGGCCGGCCCGATGGACTTCCAGGCGCGCGAGCCGCTGTCGCCGGTGGTCGCGGCCATGCCGCGCACCCGGCTCGCGGTCGAGTTCCAGGTGACCCAGGAGTACACCGGGCACCAGAAGCACGTGTGCCACCTCGTGCCGCAGTGGCGCGAGATGCTCGGCTTCCGGCCGTGGGGCGAGGGCGAGCCGACGGTCGCCGACGTCGCCGCGGGCCGGGCCGCCGCACCGGCCGGTGGCGTGGTCGCGGTGTCCAACGTCGGCGACGACCCGTTCTGGACCGGGCACCCGTTGGCGCAGGCCAACCTGTTCGGCTTCGGCCGCCTCGCGTGGGACGAGCGGCTCGCGCCGGAGGCGGTGCTGGACGAGTGGATCGGCCTCACGTACCCGGGAGACCCCGCCGTCTGCCAGGCGTTGCACGAGATCATGGACGGCTCGTGGCTGACCTACGAGCGCTACACCGCGCCGTTGGGGGTCGGCTTCATGGTGCGACCGGGCCTGCACTACGGGCCCGCCGTCGACGGCTACGAGTACTCCAGGTGGGGCACCTACCACTTCGCCGACCGGGACGGCGTCGGCGTCGACCGCACGCGCGCCACCGGCACGGGCTTCACCGGCCAGTACCCGGCGCCGTGGCGCGACCGGTACGAGTCGACCGACACGTGCCCGGACGAGCTGCTGCTGTTCTTCCACCACGTGCCCTACGGCCACGTCCTGCACTCGGGGACGACCGTGATCCAGCACATCTACGACACGCACTTCGCCGGTCACGACGAGGTGCGGCGGATGGCCGCGACGTGGGCCGGGCTGGAGGGCCGCGTGCCGGCGGAGGTGTTCGACCGCGTCACCGGGCTGCTGGTGGAGCAGCTGCGGTGCGCGACCGAGTGGCGCGACCAGGTGAACACGTACTTCTGGCGCAAGTCGGGCGTGCCCGACGCCCGCGGTCGCACGATCCACTGACCCCCGCCCACGCACGGCCGGCCCGCTACGCGCAGCGGAGCACCAGGACCGCGGTCGGGGCGAGGTCCAGCTCGTCCCCGGCCCCGAACCCCCGCCCGCTCAGCAGGTCCGTGCCCGCCACCGGCGCGGGCACGGTCCGGGCCTCGCCGTGGTTGAGCACGAACAGGTACCGCGTGCCGTCCGGCGTGACGCGCTCGGTGACCTCCACGTCCGGCACGTCGCCGAGCGGCCCGATCAACCCGTGCTCCGCCAACGCCGCGCGCACGACGGCCGCCACACCGGCGTCGTCCAGCAGCGTCGCCACGTACCAGGCGTGGCCGCGCCCCCGTGCCGCGCGGGTCACGGCGGGCGTGCCCGCGTAGAAGTCCGCCCCGTAGGCGCCGAGCACCTCCGCGTCGTCCGGCACGACGACCTCGAACACGTGCCGCGCGTCGTACTCGGCGCCGAACAGGGTCACCGGGTTCGCCACGTCGGGCTGCTGGGCGTCGGTCTCCTCGACCCGCAGCCCCAGCAGGGACGCGAACGGCCCCGGCACGTCGGCCGGGAACGCGTTGTCGTCCTCGTCCACCCGACCCGACAGCGCCGTGGTCACGAACGCGCCGCCCCGCTCGACCAGCGCCGTCACCCGGTCGGCGAGGTCGCCCTTCACCATGTGCAGCAGCGGCGCGACGACCACGTCGTAGCCGGACAGGTCGGCCGTCACCGGCACCACGTCCAGCGGGACGTTCGCCTGCCAGAGCGCCCGGTGGTAGGCGGTCAGCACGTCCAGGTAGCGGACGTTGCGGTTGGGCCCGTCGGACATCTCGACCGCCCACCAGCTGTCCCAGTCGACCAGCAGCGCGGCCCGCGCGGGCGTGCGACCGCCGAGCAGCGCGTCGCCGATGCGGGCGAACTCGTCGCCCAGCTCGGCGACCTCCCGGAACAGCCGCGTGTCCGTGCGGCCCGCGTGGTCGAGCACCGCGCCGTGGTACTTCTCGCACGCGCCGCGCGACTGCCGCAGCTGGAAGTACAGCACCGCGTCCGCGCCGTTGGCGACCGACTGCCACGACCACAGCCGCAGCACACCGGGTCGCTTGACCGGGTTCACGTCGCGCGAGGCGGTCACCGACGGCGTCTGCTCCATGACCCAGAACGGCTCGCCGTCGCGCAGCCCGCGCATCAGCCGGTGCGCCAACGCCATCCGCGCGGCCGTGCGCGTCGACGACCGGTCCTCCGGCGGGTAGTTGTCCCACGACGCGAAGTCCAGGTGCGGCGCCCACCGGTGGTAGTCGACCGGCTGGTACAGGCCCATCATGTTCGTCGTCACCGGAACGTCCGGCGAGTGCTCGCGGACGGCCGCCTTCTCCGCCAGGAAGCCTTGGAGCAGCTGGTCGGACATGAACCGCTTGTAGTCCAGCGTGATGCCCTGGAACGCGGTGTGGTCGGGCCCCCGCCAGTGCTCGGAGAGCGCGTTCGGCGGCTCGATCTGCGTCCACTCGGTGAACGTGTGCGACCAGAACGTGGTGTTCCACGCGTCGTTGAGCCGGTCGAGCGAGCCGTAGCGCTCGCGCAGCCACCCGCGGAACGCGTCGGCGCAGTTCGAGCACCAGCACGCGCCGCCGAACTCGTTGCCGATGTGCCACGCCACGACCGACGGGTTGTCCCCGTACCGCAGGGCCAGCCGCTTCGCCAGCGCCACGGCCGCCCGGCGGAAGTCCGACGACGACGGGCAGGCGTTGTGCCGCTGCCCGTACACGTGCCGCCGCCCCTCGAAGTCGACCCGGCACGCGTCCGGGTACTTCCGCGCCAGCCACGGCGGCATCGCGCCGCTCGGGGTGGCCGGCACGATCCGCATGCCCTCGTCCGCCGCCCGCGCCACGATCGCGTCCAACGTCGAGAAGTCGTAGGCGTGCTCGGCCGGTTCGAGGTGGGCCCACGCGAACACGCCCACGGTGACCGTGTCGATGCCGGCGAGCTTGAACGCCGCGTAGTCGTCGTCCCAGACCTCGCGGGGCCACTGCTCGGGGTTGTAGTCCCCGCCGTAACCGATCCTCGCGGGCACGATCCGTGGCGTCACGCGGTGAACCTCTCGGTGGCGTCGCGCAGCACCGGGTCGGCGTTGCGCAGCAGGAGCAGGGTGAACGGGGAGGCGAGCAGCGCGAGCACCCAGTCGGACGTGAGCGTGACGAGCCCGCCGGCCGCGATGAGCAGCGACAGCGCGCCGAGCGCGCTCGCCGGCCGGGCGGCGAGGTAGTAGGAGGCCAGGCGCGCGGTGTCGCGGGTGCGCAGCGACAGCGTGGACGACAGCACCAGCGCCTGGGTCGACCACACCAGCACCGCCACCGCGACCACCACCAGCACCAGGCCGTACCCGGCGGGCACGCCGGCCAGCTCCAGGTTCGCCAGGCTGAAACCGATCACGGTGAGCACCGCCAGCGCGGGCAGCCACCAGCGCAGCACGTCGAGCCAGTTGAGCCGGTAGCCGCGGCGGAAGTGCCGGGCGGGGGAGAGGTCCCGGTCGTTCAGGAACACCCGCCAGGCGTAGACGGCGGCCGACAGCGCCGGGCCGGCGGGGGCGAAGCACAGCCCGATCAGGGGCGCGTTGCCCGCGCTGCGGTCCAGGAACAGCAGCGCGAGGAACCCGGGCGCGGTCGTCAGCAGGAGCATGGCCTCGATGACGAGGAACCAGTACACGACGGACGCGATGCGCGACAGGACGCCCGCCCCGATCTCGGCGGCGGGATCACCCCGTCGTTCGGCCGCCACGGTCAACGCCTCTCGTGCGGCGCCACGAGCCGGTCGTCGGAGGCGCCGAGCAACCGCCGGTCGTCCAGGCCCTCGTGCTCCTCGGCGTGCACGGGCGTCAGCTCGACGAACGTGACCTCGTGGGGTGCGAGCGCCAGGTCGAGCGGGACCCGGCCGTCCACGACCGCGGCCGACCGGTGCTCCAGGGCGGGACGGGCGCAGTCGCGCAGCACGTCGAGCGTCCGGAGGTCGGGCGACCGCGGCCGGCCCAGCTCGCGCCACGCGCCGAACGCGTTGCCGTCGTGCTCGTTGACCCGTTCCCGGCGGACGAACGCGCGCGGACCCACCACCGGCACCGACAGCCGCACCTCGTGCCGCCCGGCCGCGTCCGGGCCGTCGGTGCCGCCGACCGGCTGCCAGGCCAGCACGGTGGTCCGGCCGTCGTCGGTCGCGCACACCAGGTGGTCCTCGCCGCGCGCCAGCACGTGGGCGCCCATCCGGGCCATGAACGCGTAGAGGTGGTAGGTCGGCTTCGGCACCTGCCGGTGGGTGAGCAGGCCGAACCCGCCGTGGAACAGCGAGGTGGGCACGTTCTCCTCCTCGAAGACGTCGCAGAACGTCCAGTAGGAGTACGAGTCCACGAGGTCCGTGCCGCCGGCGAGCACCGGGGCCAGGTACGCGGCGTGGTAGGCCGTGTCGTGGATCGGGTTGTCCGGCCGGTAGGAGCTGTTGAACTCGGTGATGTGCACCGGCAGCCCGGCCAGCGCGGTGCCCGCCAGGTGCCTGCGCGGCGCGTCGAACTGGTCCAGCAGCGCACCGGGCGCGGCGAGCGTCTGGTAGGTGCCGAACGGGACGTGCTGCGCCGGGCCGGACGTGTAGGCGTGCCTGCTGACGAAGTCGATCGGCACGTCGCGGCGGGTGACGAAGTCGGCGAACGGCTCCCACCACTCGTCCGCGCCGGGTGAGATCGCCGGGCCGCCCACCCGGAGCCCGGCGTCGACGTCCTTGACGGTCCGCGCGGTCAGCTCGTACAGCCGGAAGTAGGCCTCCTGGTCGGCGTCCTTCCAGAAGTTGACCAGGTTCGGCTCGTTCCACACCTCGATCGGCCAGGTGCGCACCTCGGCCGGGCCGTAGCGGTCGACCAGGTGCCGGACGACGGCGCGGACCAGCGCGGCCCACTCGTCCCAGTCGTTCGGCGGGGTGATGTTGCCCTTCCACCAGAACACCGCGTCCTCGCCCGAGGCGAGCGCGGTCGGCATGAACCCCAGCTCGACGAACGGCCGGATGCCCAGCTCCAGGAACCGGTCGAACACCTGGTCCACGTAGGTGAACGAGTAGCGGGTCACCCCGTCGCCGGACCGGCGGTGCACGCCCATGTCGTCGGACAGCAGCCCGTGGCCCCGGATGTGCCGGAAACCGATGTCGCGCTGCACGAGGGCCAGGGACTCCTGGTAGTCGGCGCGCAGCGCGAGGTTGAGCCGGCCGGTGCCGACGCAGTGGCGCCACGACTCGGACAGGCGGCCGATCGGCTCGCCGGGGACGGTGACGCGGTGCAAAACCCCTCCAGACCGAACGGCCCGCCGCCCGTGGCGCGGCGGTCGGACACCGGTGGTCCGGTCACGGCGTCGTGCCGTGACCGGACCGCTGAGCCGACTCAGCCGTTCTTCTCCTTGTAGCGCTTGTGGGCGCCGTTGACCAGCTCGACGAGGTCGTTCGAGCCCTTGGCCTCGAGCTCCTTCACGTAGGCGTCCCAGGTGGACATGTCGCGCTGGCCGAGGATGAACTGCAGCGTCGACTGCGTGACGAAGTCCTTGAGCGGGCTCTCCAGCAGGGCGGCGCGCTCGCGCTCCTCCTCGTTCAGCGGCGCGGGCGGCGGCAGCGCCTCCACCTTCTTGTTCGCCATCGTCTTCTGGAAGGCGACCTCTTCCTCGGTGAACATCGACTGGAGCAGCTCGGTGGCGCCGCCGTAGTAGAAGACACCGCCCTGGAAGCCGAAGTCGCGCTGGAGGTTCTTCGGGGCGCCGACGTTCATGCCGCCGAACGCCACCTCGGGCTTGAGCGTGCGCTTACCGGACGCGTCCTTGTCGTAGGTCGTGCCCTTCACGCCCCACTTGGTGAACTCCTGCGCCTCGTCGGAGTACCACAGCCAGTCGATGAACTGCATCGTCGCGACGAACTTGTCGCTCTCGACGGCCTTCGCCGACACCATCAGGCCGCTCTCCAGGCGCGTGCCGCGGATGACGTCGCCCTTGGGGCCGGCGGGCAGCGGGATCTTCGCCACGGTCGCGCCGGGGATCTTGGAGACGTTCGGGCGGTAGTCGTTGACGATGTTCTGCGCGTTGCTGCTGATCGCGAACGACTTGCCGCTGGCGAACTTCTGGATCGCCGCGTCGTCCTTCTGGGTGAAGCTCTCCGGGTCCATCAGGCCTTCCGCGACGAGCTTGCGGAAGTACTCGACGAGCTGCTTGTACTCCGGGGTCGCGCCGGTCAGCTCGTACTTCTGGGCGGACTCGTTCCAGATCGTGTTCTTGACGTAGCCCCAGCCGGCCTGCGTGCCGAAGGTCTGGCCCGCGTAGTTGAGGATCGACTTGCCCTCGAAGCGGTCCGACAGCGGGTAGCTGTCCGGGTTGGCGGCCTTGATGGCCTTGAGGACGGTGTAGACCTCGTCCCAGTTCTTCGGCGCCTGGAGGTTGAGCCGCTTCAGCTCGTCGGTGCGGAACGCGAGCGTGTAGTCCTGCCAGATCTTCTCGTGCATGCCGGGCAGCACGTAGAACTTGCCGTCCTCCTGGCGCAGCGTGTTCAGCTCCGGCTGGAGCTTCCACTTCTCGACCTTGTCCTTGAAGTTCGGCATCAGGTCGATGTAGTCGCTGACCGGCAGGATCGCGCCGGAGGAGACGAACTGCTCCTCCTGGCCCGGGTAGGTCTTGGAGATGATCGTGGGCGCGTCACCCGAGCTGATCAGCAGACCGCGCTTCTGGTCGTAGTCGCTGTAGGGCACGACCGTCGGCTTGATGGTGATGTTGGTCCGCTGGGTGATCTCCTTCCACAGCAGCCAGTCGTCCTTGATCGGGTAGTGCGACTGGTCGAGGTAGAGGAGGCTGACGTCCAGCGGCTCGCTCGCCTTGAACTGCGCGCCCGCCTTGTAGTCGGCCATCGAGGCGGTCTTCTTGCCGTCGAGGTTGACGCCACCGCCGGCGTCCCCGTCCTCCTCGCTGCACGCGGCCAGGCTGACCACGAGGCTGCCGGCGACGGCAGTCAGAAGCGTTCGCTTCCATTTGGTTCGCATCGAGCTGTCTCCTCAGGTGATTGACGCCGTCGTCAACTGGAGCGGATGCGCTACTGCTTGACCGCGCCGAGCATCACGCCCGACACGAAATAGCGCTGGATGAACGGGTAAACGGCGATGATGGGCAGCACGGTGAGCACCATCGTCACGGCCTTGATGTTCGCGGAGATGGCGACCGCGTTGGTCTCGACGGCGCCGACCGACGTGGCCGAGGTGGCCCCGGCGATCATGTTCCGCAGGTACACCGTGACCGGGAACAGGTCCGACCGGTCGAGGTAGAGGAACGCCTGGAACCACGAGTTCCAGTTCGCCACCGCGTAGAACAGGATCATGGTGGCGAGCACGGCCTTCGACAGCGGCAGCACGATGCGCAGCAGGATGCCGTAGGTGTTCAGGCCGTCGATCGCGGCGGCCTCCTCCAGCTCCGTCGGCAGGCTCTCGAAGAACGCCTTCATCACCAGCAGGTTGAACACGCTGATCGCGTTGGGCAGCACGATCGCCCAGATCGTGTTGGTCATCCCGAGCCCGTTGACCAGCACGTAGTTCGGGATCAGGCCGCCGTTGAAGAACATGGTGAACACCGCGATGCCGACCAGCAGGCCGCGGCCCTTGAGCCGGTGCTTCGACAGCACGTACGCGTAGACCGTGGTGAGCACGATCGAGATCGCGGTGGCCGTCACGGTGTAGATCACGGTGTTCAGGTAGCTGTTCCAGAACGCGGGGTCGGACGCGACCAGCTTGTAGGTGTCGAGGTTGAACCCGCGCGGCACCAGGTTGACCTGGCCGGTGCGGATGTAGACCTCGCTGCTGAACGACTGCGCCACGATGTTGACGAACGGGTACAGCGTCACCGCGACCACGCCGAGCAGCACGACCGCGTTGACCACCCGGAAGACCCGGTAGCCGGGGGAGTCGTCCAGGGAGGTGCGGCGGGGCCTGGCGGGCTGGTCCAGCCGCTCCGCGAGGCGCGTCGGGTCGGTGGTCACCACAGGCTCGTCCCCACTGTGCGGCGCGAGATCGCGTTGGCGGACAGGATCAGCGTCAGTCCGATGACCGACTCGAACAGGCCGATCGCGGCGGCGTAGCTGAAGTTGTTGGACACCAGGCCGACCCGGTAGAGGTAGGTCGACACGACGTCCGCGGTGGGATAGGTCAGCGGGTTGTACAGCAGCAGGACCTTCTCGAACCCGACCGCCATGAACGTGCCGATGTTGAGGATCAGCAGCGTGATCATCGTCGGGCGGATGCCGGGCAGCGTCACGTGCCACGTCTGCTGCCAGCGGTTCGCGCCGTCGATCCGGGCCGCCTCGTAGAGCTGCGAGTCGATCGTGGTCAGCGCGGCCAGGTAGAGGATGGTGCCCCAGCCGACGGTCTGCCAGACCTCGGAGGAGACGTAGATCGTGCGGAACCAGCTCGGGTCCTGGATGAACGAGACCGCGTCGCCGCCGAGGGCGCGCACGATCTGGTTGACCGTGCCCTCCAGCGACACCAGCTGCATGACCATGCCGGCCACGATCACGATCGACAGGAAGTGCGGCAGGTAGGACACCGTCTGCACGAACCGCTTGAAGTAGCGCGAGCGGACCTCGTTGAGCAGCAGCGCGAGCACGATCGGCAACGGGAAGGTGAAGATCAGCGACAGCGCGCCGAGCGCCATCGTGTTCCCGAAGACCTCCCAGAAGTTCGGGTCGTTGATGAACATCTTGACGTAGCGCAGGCCGACCCACGTCTCGCCGTAGATGCTGCCGCCGGGCACGAACTTGCGGAACGCGATCACGTTGCCGAGCATCGGCGCGTAGCGGAAGACCAGGAAGAACAGCAGCGGGACGATGACGAGCGTGTAGAGCTGCCAGTCCCGCTTCCACGCCTTGCGCCAGGTGTTCCTGTACCGGGGCGTCTTCCGCGGTTTCCCGGGTCTGCTCGGCGCCGCCTCGGCCGCCGGTTCGCTGATCTGGGTGGTCATGACCGGTCCACCTCCTCGTGGGTGACCGACACGGCGGTGAGCCACCTCCGCGTGTGGTCGACTTCGCGCAGCGGGCCGACCAGCCTCAGGTCCACCGCTTCGTGCACGTCCGCGCTCGACCGGGACACGCGCAGCTGCACCGCGCCCGGTTCCACCACGCGCCCGCCGTCCCGACCGGTGAACGACGTGGCGTCGGCCGGCACCCGGAACGCGACGCGCGCCGACGCGCCGGCGGCCAGCTCGACCCGCGCGTAGCCGACGAGCCGCACGACCGGCCGGGTCACCTGCGCGACGGGGTCGTGCAGGTACAGCTGCACCACGTCCGCGCCGGCGCGCGGGCCGGGGTTGCGCACGTCCAGCTCCACCTCGACCTCGCCGTCGGTGGCCCACGGCCCGTCGCCGGACGTGAGGCGCACGGGCGACCAGGTGAACGTGTCGTAGCCCAGGCCGTGGCCGAACGGGAAGGCGTGCGTCGGGTCGACGTTGGACACCTCGGTGCGCCGGCCGAGCGGCGCGGACAGGTAGGTGCCCGGCTGGCCGGACGGGTCGTTCGGGATGCCGAGGGGCAGCCGGCCGGACGGGGAGACCGCGCCGGTCAGGACGTCCGCGAGGGCCCGGCCGCCGAGCTGCCCGGGGAAGAAGGACTGCACGACCGCCGCCGCGCCCTCGGCCAGGTCGCCGATCGCGTAGGGCCGGCCGGTGATGAGCAGCAGCACGACGGGCGTGCCGGTGTCGAGGACCGCGCGGACCAGGTCGGCCTGCGCGCCGGGCAGCCGCAGGTCGGTCGCGTCGCACCCCTCGCCCGACGTGCCGCGCCCGAACAGGCCCGCCCGGTCCCCGACGGCGACGACGCACACGTCCGCGTCCCGCGCCACCGCCACCGCGGCCGCGATGTCGTCGGCGTCGGGCTCGGCGGTGACCTCGCAGCCCTTCGCGTGGGCGATGTCGCCGCCCACCGCGTCGCGCAGGCAGGAGAGCACGGTCGGGATCTCGAGGCCGAGCCCGGCGTCGGGGTGGTGCACGCCGATGTGCGCGGGGAACGAGTAGCAGCCCAGCATCGCCATCGGGTCGTCGGCGAGCGGGCCGACCACGGCGAGCCGGACGTCCGGGCGCAGCGGCAGGACGCCGTCGTTGGCCAGCAGCACCACGGACTCGCGGGCGAGGCGGAGCGCGACGTCCCGCGCCCGCGGTGAGTCCAGCCGCAGCTCGTCGACGTCGTCGGGCAGCGGCGACCAGCCCGGGTCGAGCAGGCCGAGTTCGACCTTCTGGCGCAGCACCCGGCGCAGCGCCCGGTCGACCAGGCCCTCGTCCACGTCGCCGCGCTCGACCGCCTCGCGCAACGGCGTGCCGTAGCAGCGCACGGTCGGCAGCTCCACGTCCACCCCGGCGGCGAGGGCCAGCGCGGCGGCGTGCGCCTCGTCCTCGGCCACGCCGTGCAGGGTCTGGAGGAACTTGACCGCGAAGTAGTCGGCGACCACCGTGCCGTCGAAGCCCCAGGTGTCGCGCAGCAGGGTGGTGAGCAGCCCCGCGTCGGCCGCGGACGGCAGGCCGTCGATCTCGGTGTAGGACTGCATGACCGACCGGACGCCGCCGTCGCGCACGGCCATCTCGAACGGCGGCAGGATCACGTCGGCGAACTCGCGCGGGCCGACGGCCACCGGCGCGAGGTTGCGACCCGCGCGGGAGGCGGAGTACCCGGCGAAGTGCTTGAGCGTGGCGACGATCCCGGACTCTTCCAGGCCGCGCACGTACGCGGTGGCGACCGTGCCGACGAGGTACGGGTCTTCGCCGATGGTCTCTTCGGTGCGGCCCCAGCGGTAGTCGCGGGTGACGTCCAGGACCGGCGCCAACCCCTGGTGCACGCCCGCCGCGCGCATCGAGTCGCCGATCAGGTTCGACATCTCGGCGACCAGGTCGGGGTCGAACGACGCGCCCCACGCCGGCGGGGCGGGGTAGGCGGTCGCCCGCCAGGCGGCGAAACCGGTGAGGCACTCCTCGTGGACCAGCGCCGGGATGCCGAACCGGTTGGCTTCGGCCACCTCCCGCTGCGAGGCGGCGAGCGAGCGGGCGCCCGCCACCGGGTCCACCGGCCGGGTGCCGAACGGGCGGGTGAGCTGGCCGAGGCCGTGCGCGATCACGTCGGCCCACACCACCGGGTCGGCGGTCATGTCGTGCTGGTGCGGTGCGACACCGGCGCCGGAGGGGTCCGCGCCGACCCAGACACCGACGAGCTGGGCCAGCTTCTCCTCGAGGGTCATCGCCTCGACGAGCGCGTCGACCCGTTCGGCGACAGTCCGGGAGGTGTCCCGCCACGCCCCGCTCGGCCGGTCGGCGGCAGTCGGGACGGCGTCGCCTGCCGGCGTCGTCGCGACCTCCGTCGTCCTGTTCATCATCGACCAGGTACCCCCGCTCACGTCCTCGTGAAGACCGAAACTATCGAACTACTTTCCGACATGCCGATCTGGTGGGGTGACCGTAGGAGGATCTCCGCACGACGTCAACAGTCCGTGTCCTTCCTGTGTCTCCGCAGTTCACAGGTATGAACCGCCGCAGATTTGCACCTGGTTACTGGACCGATTACGTCAATGATCCACGTGTGGAGCTGTCATGCTGGTGGTCGGAAGGTCGAACCTTTACGCTCGGCCGTCGAAACTTTAGAGCCGGTGTGCGGTGCGCGGACCGCGACGCGGACAGGGGGCAGCATGAGTTCGTCGACCGAGCGGGACGCCGCCGGCGCCGTGCCGGAGAAGACGGTGAAGGGCGCGGCGTCGATCTCGTCGATCGCGGCCGAGGCGGGGGTGTCGATCCCGACGGTCTCGAAGGTCCTCAACGGACGGCCGGACGTCGCCCCGGACACGCGCGCCCGCGTGGAGAGCATCATCGAGCAGCACCGGTACCGACGACGACGGGCACGCCAGTCGTCCCGGCCGGCGCTCATCGACCTGGTGTTCCACGAGATGCACTCGGCGTGGTCGACCGAGATCATCCGGGGTGTCGAGCTGGCCGCCGCGAACGAGCGCGCCGCCGTGGTGCTGTCCGAGCTCGGCGGCGAGCACCGGCCGCGCCGCGAGTGGTTCGACGACCTGCTGGCCCGCCGGCCGCTGGGCGTGATCCTCGTGCTGGCGGGGCTGGACGACGAGCAGCGCCGTCAGCTCGCCACGCGCAACATCCCGTTCGTGTTCGTGGACACCGCCGGCGAGCCGCCACCCGGCGTGCCCACCGTGGGGTCGGCGAACTGGGCGGGCGGCCTGGCCGCGACCCGGCACCTGCTGGGCCTGGGCCACCGCCGCATCGCGGTCATCTCCGGGCCGACGACCATGCTGTGCAGCCGGGCCAGGGTCGACGGGTACCGCAGCGCGTTGGAGGACGCGGACGTCGTCGTGGACCAGGACTTCGTGCGGTACGGCGACTTCTACGTCCAGGGCGGGTACGGGCACGGCATGGAGCTGCTGAGCAGGCCCGACCGGCCGACCGCGATCTTCGCGGGCTCCGACTTCCAGGCGCTGGGCGTGATGCGGGCGGCGCGGGAGCTCGGCCTGTCCGTGCCGGACGACCTGTCGATCGTCGGCTACGACGACCTCTCGGTGACCGAGTGGATAGGGCCTCCGCTGACCACCGTGCGGCAGCCGCTGCGCGAGATGGCGACCACCGCCGCGCACATGGTGTTCAGCCTGGCGCGCGGCGAGCGGCCGCCGAACGAGCGCATAGACCTCGCCACCGAGCTGGTGGTGCGGGAGAGCACCTGCCCGCCGCGGGCTCGTTGACCGCTAGCGCAGCGGCGTGTGCGCCGGGTCGACCCGTTCGCCGTCGCGGACGGGCCCCGGCGGCGTGCCGTCGCCGAAGGGCCGCCCGCCCAGCGCCTCCCGGCCGTGCGGCGTGACCCAGCCGGACAGGTCGGGCCCGTCGGGCACGATCCCGCTCGGGTTGATGTCCTTGTGCACGACGTAGTAGTGCCGCTTGATCTGGGCGAAGTCGACCGTGTCGCCGAAGCCGGGCGTCTGGAACAGGTCGCGGGCGTAGGCCCACAGCGCGGGCATCTCGGCCAGCTTCGCCCGGTTGCACTTGAAGTGGCCGTGGTAGACGGGGTCGAAGCGCACCAGCGTGGTGAACAGCCGCACGTCGGCCTCGGTGATCGTGTCGCCGACGAGGTACCGCCGGTCGCCCAGCCGGTCCTCCAGCCAGTCCAGCGCGGTCCACAGCCGGCCGTACGCCTCGTCGTAGGCCTCCTGGGTGCCCGCGAACCCGCACCGGTAGACGCCGTTGTTGACCTCGGTGAAGACGCGCCGGTTGACGGCCTCGATCTCGTCGAGGTGCTGCCGCGGCAGCAGGTCCGGCGCGCCGTCGCGGTGGTGCTCGCGCCACTCGGTGGACAGGTCGAGCGTGATCTGCGCGAAGTCGTTGGTCACCACCGCGCCCGTCGTCGTGTCCACGATGGCCGGCACCGTGATCCCGCGCGGGTAGTCGGGGTCGCGCTTGAAGTACGCCTCCTGCAACCGCTCGATCCCCAGCACGGGGTCACGCCCGCCGGGGTCGAGGTCGAACGTCCACGACCGCTCGTCGTGCGTGGGACCGGGCAACCCGAGCGAGAGCGCGTCCTCCAACCCCAGCAACCGCCGCACGATGATGGACCGGTTCGCCCAGGGACAGGCCCGCGCCGCCACCAACCGGTACCGCCCCGGGACCACCGGGAACCCGTCCCGCCCGTCGGCGGTGACCCGCGTCGTGATGTACCGCGTGTCGCGGGTGTACTCCTTCCCCTTGACGGAATACGTCCCACCCCGCTGGTGCTCGGGCTTCCCACCGGCCGCCGCAGTCTCGCTCACGGTCCCGAGCCTACGTCGCCGTCCCGTCCCCGGCCTCTCACGCGGGGTGCGCGGTGAGGCTGGTGAGGGAGGCGTGGCCCGGTTGCCAGGTGGGGGTGGCGACGGCGAGGTACCTGGCCGTCGTGTCGAGGGGCAGGTCGGCGTGGCGGTGGCGGGGGACCGGGGTCGGTCGGCTGTAGGTCCGGCCGTCGGTGCTGGTGCTGACGGTGCAGTCGGGGACCCGGCCGGCGGTCCAGGTCAGGTCCACCCGGGCGATGTGGTGGGACGCGCCGAGGTCGACCACCATCCGGCCCGCCGGTCCCGGGGTCCAGGCGGTGTCCGGGTCGTCGTCCACGGCGGCGGAGGGGGCGGACATGCCCGGCGGCAGGGGAGAGGTGGGGTAGGTGGTCCGGCCCAGGGCCAGGTCGGCGAGGGGGTGGGGGCGGGCGTGCGGGATCGTGACGTCGCGACGCACGCCCGGTGGCAGGGTGACCGGGACGCGGTGGCCGTCGGCGGACACCAGGGTCAGCCGGGCGACCCGGCCGGCGCCGGTCAGGGTCACCCGCGCGCCGTTGTGCACGACCGCGGTCACCCCGACCGGCACGTCGCCTTCCAGGGTGAACCGGGGCGGTTCGACGCGGGCGGTCGCCGGGGGCATCCGCAGGTCGTGGTCGGTGCCGGTCGGCGTCACGACCTGGTTGCCCGGGTAGAGGCGCAGCGCGCGGCGGTCCTGGCGCAGCGACACGGTGCCGTCGGCCGCGGTGTCGGAGAGGTTGAACAGGCTGAGGAACCCGTCGGCGGCACTGGCGCGGACGGTGGCGGGCGAGCAGCTCGGCGCGCCCGCCGCGGCCAGGGCAGGCAGGTCGACCGGCCGCGCGTAGCCCTCGACCACGAACCCGGCGGCCGGCCCGTCGGACAGCACCACGGTGTCGCCGGTGACCGTGATCGGGTTCGGCGACCCGTGCACGACGAACCCCGCGCGCCCGTCCACGTCCAACCAGCCGCCCGTGCTGCGCAGGTCCGGCCTCGGGTACTCGGCCGCCGTCGACCACGCCACGCCGTCCGGTGACGTCTCGACCCGGTAGGCCCGCCCGGCCGCCGCTTCCCAGTACAGCCGCACCCGGTCCACCGCGACCGGGCCGCCGAGGTCCACCGCGAGCCAGCTGTCGGCCCGGCCCCGGTCCGCCCGCGACACCGCCCACCGCGTGGTGTGGCTGCCGTCCGTGGCCGACCCGGGCTCGCGGCCGGTGTCCCACGACGACGCCGTCGTGACCCGGCCGCGCGCCAGGTCCGGCCCGTCCGACGCGCGCACCTCCACCGTGAACAGCGAGTACCCGTAGGTCTGGTGCGGCGAGACGCCGACCACGCGCACGTGCCGCGCCGTCACCGCGCCGAACACCAGATCGTCCACCCGCGCGACACCCGGCGGCAGGACGCGCGAATCCGCGGAGGCCACGGTGACGGCGCCTTCGGCCGCGGTGTACGCGCGGGAACCGTCGAGCCCTGGCACGCCCGGCATGGTCAGGTTGTGCACGTCGACCCGGCCCTCGCCGGCCGCCAACCCCGACGTCGCGTAGACGACCGTGCCGGTGGGCAGGGTCGCCGTGCCGACGTGGCCACCGTCGAACGCCAGCAGGCTCGCCGTGCCGTCGAACCCGTCGCGAACCCCCTGGCACACCACCGCGGAACGCCCGCGAACGGCCAGTGACGTCGAGGGCACGAGCATGGGTGTGCCGCCGCCGACCACGAACAGCCAGTCGTCGTGCCCCGGCTGCCAGGCGAACTTCACGTACCCCGCCTTGGTCACGGTCCCCGCCCACGCCCGCGTCGACTGGTGCGCGACCAGTCCGGGTTCGACGCCGTAGTCGGTGACGCCGGCCGCCGAGGCGAAGAACTCCTCCTCCGACACCGGCTCCACCACCGGCCCGGTGCGGTTGCGCCACTCGTGCAGCAGGTAGCTGATCGCGAGCTCCGCCCGCGCTTCCGGCTCGTACTTCGCCTCACCGGAGAACTTCGCCAGCCGGTGCACGGGCGGGTAGGCCTGGTAGGCGGTGAGCCGCGCCGCCAGCGCCGCCTCCGCGCGGGCCGCCAGCCGGTCGCCCAGCACCTGGGAGCGGAACGCCAGCGGGATCACGTCACGGCCGTAGAGGTGCTCCCGGTCGTCCACCATCGGCATCAGCGGCTCGCCCGCGTCGCTCATCGTGGCGAGGATCGTGCGCCACAGCCGCTCGCCGTTGGGCTGCGCGGTCAGCACCTCCGGCAGCGGCGTGCCGGCCAGCAGGAAGTGCGCCGCGTTGCGGCCGGACGTGCGCCACAGCTCTTCCTGGTAGTGCGGCCCGTACGAGCCGTGGTTCTCCACGATGAACGTGTCGTGCGCGTTCGCGGCGATGTTCGCCGAGACCGGCACGCCGTCCACCACGGCCGGGTTGGCCAGGTCGGCGGCCGGCAACCCGGCCTCGTTGCGGCTCCACCGGCCGAACGCCTCGCGCCACGCGTGCGCGTCCGGGTCGTCGGCGGCCCACGCCAGCCCCGGCGCGAGGGCCTGCGTGTAGACGCCCATCTCCTCCAGCTTCGTGTCGCCCCGGTACCCGCCCGCGGGCCCGTTGGGCGTCCACCCGCCGGAACGCGGGTCGTCCCCCGTGCCGAGCGCGGCCGTGTACGCGGCCTGACCGCGGGCGATCGCGTCGACGGCGGCCCGCGTCGACGGGTCGAGGTCGGCCCACAGCAGGCGGGCGGCGAGCACGAAGTACGACTGGAACGTGGTGTCCCAGAACAACGTCTTGCCCCACTCCGACCCGCCTGCCAGCACGTTGCTCGCGGCGAAGTGCCGGATCGTGTCCACGGTGTGCGCGTGCAGCGCCGACTTGGCCACGCCGGTGAGGTCGGCGTCGTAGTCGCCCCTGGTCAGCAGCACGGCGTTGCCGAGGACGACGGCGAACCCGAAGTCCGTCCGCCGGTACCGGCCCGCCACCGGGTCGTACTGCTGCTCGGCCCACCTCGTGTGGCGCGACAACACCTCGTAGTACACCCGCGCCACGGGGTCCGCGCCGGCCGGGGGCTCGGCGAACGCGAACCGGGGCGCGAGCGCCAACCCGCTGCCCACGCCCACCGCCCACAGCAGCTGACGACGGTTGATCCGCATGCCCGGCACCCTTCTCACGCGCAGGCCAACCGGGCTTCGGCCCAGTCGGCGTGGTCGAAGTTGCGGCCGTCGCCGCCGTCGGTCACGCGGAGACCGACCATCCGCACACCGGTGGTGTCCACGGTGATCGGCCGGGCCGGGTCACCGCCGCGCAGCACGCCGCTGTCGTAGAGCAGCCGGTCGTCGCCGAAGACCTGGAACACCACCGAGCCCGGTTCCGCCGTCTCGTCGTCCAAGCCGATCACCGCGGTCAGCTCCCGGCACCCGCCGCCCAGGTAGACCGACAGGTCGGACGGCGCGTGCACGCCCACGCCCTTCGCGTGGACGACACCGCCGATGGTCAGCGGGTTGCCGTCGCCGCCGGCGTTCTCGCCGTTGGACCGGTCCCGCTCGACCGGCCCCCACCCGTTGCCCTCGCTCATGAACGGCAGGTCGCTCACGTACGGCTCGCCGGTGGGCACGGGTGGCGGCACGAACGCGCGCACGGCCTGCTCCACGTGCACCCGGGCGTGGCCCGGCGCGCGGAACTCGGCGGACACCGGCACGTCGACCGCGCCCACCGGGCTGTCCTCGCCCACCCGCACGGTCCACCGGCCGGTCAGCGCCTCACCGGGCCGCAGGGCGCGTCGCGTGACCGGCGCGCCGGTCACCGTCCACCCCTCGGGCGCCGCCGCGGTCAGCACGACGTCCTCGATCGCGGCTTCGGCCGTGAAGCTCCCCGTGACCTCGAACGTCGACCCCTTCGCCGCGTCGACCACTCCCGACGGCGCGACCGCGAGAGTGGTGGCGGGCACCGGCATAACCGGCCGGTCGCACGTCAGCGTCCCCGGCCGGTAGGGGCAGATCACCGCCGCGAACCCGCCGTCGCGCGGCACCGCGACCTCCAGCGCCGCCGACGACCGCGCGATCCGGGCGTCCCGCCGCACGTCACCGCGCCCCTCGCCGTCCCGCACCACCTCGACCAGCCACTGCCCGCCGCCCAGGAACCCCAGCGGGGCCCGCAGCGTGCGCGGGTCGCCGGCCGCCACCGCGCCGACGAACCAGCGGTCGCCGGACCGCCGCGCCACCACCGCGTGATCGGACGGGTCACCGCCCAGCACGCGGGTCTCGTCCCACGCGGTCGGCACCTGGTCCAGGTACCGCAACGCCTCCGGGAACCGCTCGTAGGCCTCCGGCTTGTCCGCGAAGTGCGTCCACCCCGACTCGTAGAGCACCGGCAGCGCGACCTCGTGCGCGACCGACGCCTCCTTCGGCCCGACCTCCAACGACACCGGCGTGTAGTCCATCGACCCGACCGCGTTGCGGGTGAAGGCCTGCACCGGGTTGTTCGCCGCCGGCGGCGAGTTCTCCGCGCCGCGCACGGCCTCCATCGTCATCACGTGCGGCCACGTCCGGGCCAGGCCGTGCGGGATGGTCGAGCCGTGGAAGTTCACCATCAGCCGCAGCTCGGCGGTCTTCGCCAGCACCGCGTCGTACCACTGGTAGCGGGCCCGGGAGTCGGACTCCATGAAGTCGAGCTTCACGCCCCGCACACCCCACCGGCGCACCTCGGGCAGCACGGTGTCGCGCTCGGCCTGCGTGTCCAGCGCGGTCCAGTGGAACCACAGCAGCACCTCGACGCCCTTGGCGCGGGCGTGGCGGACCAGCTCCGGCACCCACGTGGCGCGCCAGCCCTCGTCCACCAGCACGTACTCCCAGCCGTGGCGGGCGGCGAAGTCCACGTACCGCTTCTGCCGCTCGAAGTCGCCGGGGCTGGCGTGCTCGCTCAGCCACGACCACGCGACCTTGCCCGGCCGCACCCACGACGTGTCGGCGACCTTGGACGGGGAGGCGAGGTCGTCCACCAGGGTCGACTCGCCGACGGTCGCGAGGGAGCCCACGATCGCGACGCGCCACGGCGTGCGCGTGACGCCCGCGACCTGCTCGTCCGCGAGCACCACCCGGTAGTCGCCCGACCCGGCGGCGTGCCGCAGCCTGCCGCCCGGGTACCGGCCGTCCACATCGGACTCGGTGATCAGCGCGTAGTCCTCGCCCACCCGGAACAACGAGGGGTGGCCGTACTCGCCCTCCGCCGCGCCCGCGGCCGTGGTGCGCACCCGGTTCGCCTCGTACCAGGCGTTGTAGGGCAGCAGCCAGGCCGGGGCGTCGGCCGGCAGCCGGAACGACGACGCCTCTCCGGTCACCGTGACGGGGTCCGGCACGGCGTACCGGTAGGCCACGCCGTCCGGCGCGACCCGCACCACCAGGTCCAGCCGAGCACCGCCCGCGCCGGTGAACGCCAGCGTGGTCTCGGTCATCCGGGTCTGCCGCTGCAGCCGCTTGCCGGTGGTCATCGCGTACCGCTCGGTCACGAGCCGATCGGTGCGGCCGACCGCCCGCAGGCCGCCGGTCAGGTCGACCTCGGCGGCGCGCAACCCGATCGGCGACGGCGCGAGCACCGTGCGGCCCTGTCGGGAGACGGCGAGCGCCAGGCCGCCGGCGCCGGGGTCGAGGGTCACGCGCGCGGCCACGGCGGAGCCGGGCGTGGTGATCACCCACTCGCCGGGCGCGGCCGACGCGGGCGCGACGGGAACCAGGAGCGAACCGAGGACGGCGAACAGGGCCACGAGCCGTGCCGCGACGACGCGGCGAAGCGATGACATCGTTGTCAACTCCCAGTGCTGGTCCCGTCGGGCGACAGTGGACGCCATCGTCAGCGCCCGGCCCGAACCGGGTCAAGGTCATCGACCGGACAGGTTTTGTCCTGGTGCGGGCCTTGACACGGGGTGGGGCGGCACGCTTCGCGCGCCCGGCTCTGGCAGGCTGCCGCACAGGCGCCGCTGGGCGCGCCGCGGTGGAGGGATGGGGAGACGTGAGCGCTGAGGACCGCCGTTGGACCGATCGCGGTCAGGCCGTCGGGCACGGGGTGACCTGGCTGGCGCGGTGGAGCGCCCGCCTGGCGCTGGTCGCGATCGGCTTCTGGCTGCTGTGGACGCTGATCGGCAAGCTGTGGGTCGTGGTGATGCCGGTCCTGCTGGGCCTGCTGATCACGACCGTGCTCTGGCCGCCCGCCCGGTGGCTGCGCTCGCGCGGTGTGCCCGCCGCGCTGGCCGCGACGATCGTGCTGCTCGGCGGGCTGATCGTGCTCGGCGGTGTGGTGGCGCTGATCACCACGTCCATCGCGTCCGGCGTGCCCGAGATCGCCGACAGCGCGACCCGCGCCCTGCAACAAGCCGTCGACTGGGCGGCCGGTCCGCCGCTCAACATCGGCGAGAGCCAGCTCGACCAGTTGCTGCAACAGGGCATCGACCAGTTGCGCTCCAGCGTCGGGTCGATCGCGAACAGCCTGCTCACCGGCGTCGGCACGGTGACCTCCGGCCTCGTCACCGGCATCGTCGCGCTGCTGCTGGCGTTCCTGTTCGTCAAGGACGGGCCGCGGTTCACGCCGTGGCTGCGCGGCGTGATCGGCGAGCGCGCCGGCGGGCACGTGACCGTCGTGCTGGACCGGGTCTGGACGACGCTGGGCGACTTCATCCGCACCCAGGCGATCGTGAGCCTGGTGGACGCGGTGCTGATCGGCCTCGGCCTGGTCGTGCTCGGTGTGCCGCTGGCCGTGCCGCTGGCGGCGTTGACGTTCCTCGGCGGGTTCGTGCCGATCGTCGGCGCGTTCATCGCGGGCGCCTTGGCCGTGCTCGTCGCCCTGGTCAGCAACGGGCCGACCACCGCGCTGATCATGCTGGTGATCGTGGTGGTGGTGCAGCAGGTGGAGGGCAACGTCCTGCAGCCGGTGCTCCAGTCGCGCAGCCTGCGCCTGCACGCCGCCGTCGTCCTGCTCGCGGTGACGGCGGGCAGCACCCTCTACGGCATCGCGGGCGCGTTCCTCGCCGTGCCGGTGGTGGCCGCGGTGGCGGTCGTCCTGCGCTACCTGGGCGAGGTCATCGACCGGCGCACCGCGGAGCAGCCGGCCGTTCCCGACCGGCCGGACGACCCGGACCGCGTGCCGGACGCGGAGCCGCCGCGCGCCTGACCACCCGGGCGGCCGGACATCGGGCCCTGCGACCGGGAACCCGGCCGCGCGACCGGGCACCGGCTCTGCTGCTGAAGGCCCGGCTCGCGGCGGCATCGGCAAGCCGCAGCGAGCCGCCTTCGGCGGTCCGCCACCGCGTCCCGGGCCGGTGAGAGCGTTCCCAGGACGGTGACGTCAGGGTTCGCCGCGTCGCCGATCGCGATCACGCGATGACGGCCCGCGATGGGCCCGCAGACGATCGGATCCGGCCCCGACCTGCGCGGTTATCATGCGCGGATGCTCCGACGCACATACGACGACCAGGTCTGCTCCATCGCGCGCGCCCTCGAAGTCGTCGGCGAGCGCTGGACGCTGTTGATCGTGCGGGACGCGCTCTCGGGGGTCACCCGGTTCGACGGTTTCCTCCACCGACTGCCCATCGCGCGCAACGTGCTCAGCGACCGGCTCAACAGCCTGGTCGAGTTCGGCGTGCTGGACCGCGTGCTCTACCAGGACCGGCCGCCGCGCCACGAGTACCGGCTCACCGCCAAGGGGCGCGAGCTGCTGCCGGTGGTGCTGTCGCTCATGGCGTGGGGCGACGAGCACATGCCCGCGCAGGACGGACCGCCCGCCGTGGCCGAGCACGCGGCCTGCGGCGGCGTCGTCCGCACGCGGATGATCTGCGACTGCTGCGAGCGGGAGGTCGCGCCCGGCGTGGTGTTCAGGCGGCCGAGCGACGCTGCCACACCACCGGGACCGGCGGCGGGATAGGTCGACCGCCGGCAGGACCCGCGCCGGCGTGCCGGCCGTGCGGCGCCGGCGGCACGCTTCAGCCCCGACCCGGCCGCACCCCGCGCGTGAGCACTCCGCCGACGAGCCGTGCGGCCGATGAGTCCCTGCCTCGACGATCAAGCCCCGGCGTGCCGGTACCACCGGGTAACTTGAAGAGCCGGTCGTGTCGATCAGGTGGCGCGCAGTGACGATCCGGTGCCACCACCGGACGTGGCCGTGGCTAGGATTCGGTCCACCGACGCGTGGACCGACGGTGTCCGGTCGACGACGGGCGTGCGCGCGGCGCGCGTGACGGTGGGGGTTGGGTGTGACGAGCCGGTTCGGCGCTCTGCTGCGGCGCTGGCGGCAGCGGGCCGGGTTGAGCCAGGACGACCTGGCCGAACGCGCCGGGCTCGGTGTCCGCACCGTGCGCGGGCTGGAGACCGGGCAGCGCGGCAACCCCCAGGTGCGCACCGTGCGGCTGCTGGCCGACGCGCTGGGCCTGGACGGCGCGGAGCGCGCCGAGCTGTTCACCGCCGCCGGCCACGCCGAGCCCGCCGACCCGGACGAGGACCTGCCCGCCCGGGTCGGGCCCGTCGGCGGGCCGCGGCGGACGCCCGCGCCGGCCCTCGGCGCCGACCCGCTGGTCGGGGCGACGGACGCGCTCGCCTACGCGGTGCACGCCCGGTGGCGGCGGGAAGAAGAGCAGCAGCAGGTGCACGACCCGGTGCCGCTGCCGGTCCGCTGGCGCCCCGCGCCCGACGCGTTGCGCGACAGCTGGGCCAACACGCGGCTGGCCCAGCCGGGCCGGACCGCGCGGCCCCTCGACCTCACCGGGCGGCTCGACCAGGTGGTGGAGGTCTACCGGCGGGTGCCGTCGTCCCGGCTGATCGTGCTCGGTCGGGCCGGCGCGGGCAAGACGATCCTCACCACGCGGTTCGTGCTGGACCTGCTGGCCGCCCGCGCGCCGGCCGACCCGGTGCCGGTGATCTTCGGCCTCGGCTCGTGGAACCCGGTCCGCGCCGAGCTGCGGGACTGGCTCGCCGAGCAGCTGGTGCGCGACCACCCCGGTCTCGCCGCCCCCGGCCCCGGTGGGTCGACGCTGGCCGCCGCGCTGGTCGACGCCCACCGCGTGCTGCCCGTGCTGGACGGGTTCGACGAGGTGGCGGGCGGCCTGCACCGGGCGGCGCTGGCCGCGTTGAACGCCACCACCCTGCCGCTGCTGCTGACCAGCCGGGTCGACGAGTACCGGGCCGCGGTGCGGGCCACCGGCGTGCTCCGGGCGGCCGGCGCGGTCGAGCTGGTCGACCTCGACGCGGCCGACGTCGCCGACTACCTGCCGCGCACCACCGGGCAGCGCGCGACCGGCCCCTCGGGCACCGTCTGGCAACCCGTGCTGGACCACGTGCGGGACCACCCGGACAGCCCGCTCGCGGCCGTGCTGACCACCCCGCTGATGGTGGCGCTCGCGCGCCGGATCTACAGCGACACCCCCGGCCACGATCCGGCGGAGCTGGTCGACGCGGACCGGTTCGGCGACCGCGACGCGATCGAACGGCACCTGCTCGGCGGGTTCGTGCCCGCCGCGTACCAGGAGCGGCGCGGCGGCCGGGCCCACGACGCCGACCAGGTCCGCCGCTGGCTCGGCCACCTCGCCGACCACCTGACCCGGCTCGGCACGCACGACCTGGCCTGGTGGCAGCTCGGCACCTCGATGAGCAGGCGGGCCAGGACCCTGGTGGTGGCGCTGGTCGTGTTCGCCGGGGTCTGGCTGGGTGACGTGGTGGTCGAGGGCAGCCTGCTGCCCGGGGTGGCCCCCGCGGAGCTGGTGGGCCTCGGCGCCGTGGTCGCGCTGCTCGCCGGTGTGTCGTTCGGGTTGGTGCACGGGCACCTGGCACGGGTCCAGCCGCTCGAACCGGTCCGGTTCCGGCTGCGGCTGCGGGCCCGTTCAAGGGTGGCGTGGCGGCGGGTGCGGGTCAGGGCCCGGATGGGGTTGCTGTTCGGCGCGCTGGTCGGCTGCTCCTACGGGTTGGTGATGATCCTGATGAAGTGGCTGATCTCCGACCTGCCCGTGACGCCGGCGATGGTCTTCGTCGACGCCGGGGTGTTCACCGCGGTGTTCGCGTCCGGCGCGGCGCTCGCCTTCGGGCTGATCGCCGCGGGCGAGTCGCCGCAGGACATCCGCTCGGCGGCGAGCCCGGCCGGGCTGCTCGAGTCGAACCGGAAGACCGTGCTCCTCCAGCTCGCGCTGTTCGGGCCGCTGTTCGCGGTGTTCTTCTCGGCCATGACGTGGCTCATCGCGACGGCGTTGATGTCGCTGCCGGGCGGCGGCCCGTTCGGCGTGGTGATCGCCTGGCCCGGGTCGGCCGGACTGCTGCTGGGGCTCGTCGGCGGGTTCGGCGGCGGCTTCGGCTACCTGATCAGCATGACCGCGTGGGGCCAGTGGGTGGTGTTCGCCCGCTTCTGGCTACCGCTGACCGGCCGGTTGCCCTGGGCCGTGCACGCGTTCCTCGACGACGCCTATCGGCGGGGTGTGCTGCGCCGTGCGGGCGCGGTCTACCAGTTCCGCCACGCCCGTCTTCAAGATCACCTGGCTGAGGCGCACCGAGACCGGTCTTGACCCTTTCGACGCTCGTTCTCCCAGGTCAGGAACACCGGCCATAGATGGCCGCCCCACGGCCTGTCCGTGGCCGCCCCCTCGTCGTGAGCATTGGCGGCGTCGGCGAGGCCGGCTTGGGGAGGGGGACGGCGGATGTCCGGAGAGGAACCCGCGCCGACGACGGGTGCGGTGAACTGGGACGCGTACAGCCACGAGGAGCTGTACCGGATGCTGTGGCAGGACGCGGACGTCGCGGACGTCAGCGTGGTCGCCACCGAGTGGGCGCGGCACCGCGTCGCGCTCGACACGCACGCCGGGGTGTTGCGGGAGCAGCGGGTCGCGCTGCTCGACGGCTGGCACGGCCCGGCGGCGGAGGAAGCGGCCGACCGGCTGGCCGCGCTGGCCGCCCGGGTGGAGAAGATCAGCGAACTGGCGCACGCGGGTCACCGCGCGGCGCAGGAGGCGGCCGACGCGCTGGCCAGGGCACGGGCCATGATGCCGCCGCCACCGGCCGCGCCCGCCGACCCGGCCGCCGGTGACCGCGCCGGCGATCGGGCCGATGACCGGGGGAGCACCACGCGGTCCGCGTTCGCCACGGCGTTCCCGCCGGTCGCGCCGCCGACCATGCCGACCGCGCCGGCGATCCCGGTCCCACCACCTCCGGCCTTCCCGTCCGCGCTGACGTTCCCGGCCCCACCACCTCCGCTGACGTTCCCGTCCGCGCCGGCCGCGCTCGCGTTCCCGACGGCACCGGGGTTGCCGGCCATCCCTGCCTTCACCCCGGCCTCCTTCTCGTCCGTGCCGGACTTCGCCTCGATGTTCGCCCCGACCGGGACCACCACGACCTCCGGCACGGGCGCCGCGTTCGGCGCGGTGGGCGGGGCCGGGTTCAGCTTCTACTTCGGCGCGTCCACCCTGGACCAGCAGAAGGCCGACGCGGTGCGGGCCATGCAGACCTACGAGTCGAGCCTCGTGGGCGGCGGCAAGCTGATCGACGGGGCGCGGGGCGCGATCCCGCCCGCCTCGCAGACGACGAGCGCGAACGGGCCGGCGGCCGGAGGGGTGCCGGGCGGCCCGACGACGGGAACGCGCGGCGGCGGCGTGCCGTGGACCCGCCTGCTCGGAGGCGGCGGCTCGGGCATGGCGCCGGGCACGGGCTCGGCCATCGGCGGTTCCGCACCGTCCTCCGGTCACGGCGTGCCGCTCGGCCCCGGATCGAGGGTCGGCGTGCCGGCGGGCGCGGGCGGCGCGTTCGGCCTGCCGGTCGGACCGCTCACCGGCGACGCGGCCGCCCGTGGCACGACGCAGGCCGCGATGGCGCCGCCGGTCGGCGCCCGCGCGACCGGTGACGACGACGAGCCGCACGAGAACCGGATGCCGACCATCGACCACGGCCTGTTCACCGTGGACGAGCCGGTCAGCCCGGCGGTCATCGGCCAGACGACGGGAGCGCAGCAGTGAACGCGGGGTACCGGGTCGAACTCGACCTGATCGAGGACCGGATCGCCACGCTCACCAGGCTGGGCGACCTGACCGGTGAGCTGGTCACGGCCGTGAGCAGGCTCGCCGAACGGCAACCGATGCTCGGCACCGCGCCGCCCGCCGTGGAGCTGGCGTCCCGGCTGCGCGCGGCGGCGGGGGAGTCCGGGCTGGCCGGCGAGGTGAGCGCGGCGCAACGCGAGGTGGTGGCGTTCCGGCAGGTGTTGGCCGACGCCAAGGCCTCCTACGCCGACGTGGACGACGACGCGGGAACGGCCGTGCGTGCCGCGGGCGAGCGGCCGGACGGGGTCGCGAGGTGACCGCCGCGATCGAGCACCAGGCCGTCTTCGACCCCGTCGAACTGGACCTGCTCGCCACGCACGCCGGCGTCGCCTTCCCGTTCCCGCTGCGGGTGCCGTCCGCCGGCCGGTTCACCCGCGAACGCGACGAACTGCTCGCCGCCGCCGCGCACGCCTTGTGCGATCGCGGCCTGGCCACCGCGACCGGACCGGTCGGCGTCGCGGAGGAGCTGGTCACCGCGTTGCGCGAGTACCGGGGCGCGGTCGACCTGGTCGTCATCGGCACCGAGGAGGCCACCGGCGCGGTGGCCATGGTCCACCGGGACCGGGCGGTGGTGTGCCGCCAGTCGCCGCTCGACGGGCGGGGCGCCGCGGTCCGCGTCACGGCGGTGCCGGCCACGGAGCTGGCCGACGAGCTCGCCGGCCTGGTCCCCGAGGTGCGGGCGGCCTCGACCATGCCGATCACGTTGCCGCCCGGCGTGGTCGAGGACGCGTTGCGGATGGTCGAAGACCCGGCCGGAGACCTGCTCGTCCGGCGGCACGTGCGCGAGCTGGTCCGCGCCCGCGGCGGCGACGGAACCGCCGTCGACCGGCTGGTCGACCTGTTCCCGGCGGTGGCGGGCCGGGGCCAGCTCGGCGTCGTCCGCCGGACCGGCGACACCGTCACCCGGCCGCACGAGGTGTCGTGGCTGGACGGCGCGCGGGGACGGCTCCGGGTCGACCGGGGCGACACCGGCTGGGTGAGCGTCAACCCGCTGCGGCACGGCGAACTCGTCCGCCTGCTCGGCGAGACCGCGTCGGTCGCCCGCGCCTGAGGGCCGGGCCGACCACCGAAGACCACAAGTGGGAGAGGGAAGGGGAGGACCATGGATCCAGCGCAGTGGCTGGCGGACTACCGGGAGCGCCTCGAACGCGCGGCGCAGGGCGCCCGTGCGGCGAGCGCGAGCCTGCGCGAGGTGGGCGCGACCGCGACATCGCCTCGTGGTGAGGTCAGCGTGACCGTGAACGCCGGGGGACTGCTCGACGACGTCACGCTGACGCCGGCGGCACGCAGGTTGGAGGCCGACGCCTTGTCCGTGCTCATCGTCGCCACCGCGCGCGAGGCGCAGCGGCTGGCCGGCGCGCGGATGGCCGAGGTGATGTGCGGCTACCTCGGCGAAGGCGAGGCGCTGGAGCGGATCACCGACCACCAGCCCGCGGAGGTCGTGCGATGAGCCGGGGCGACTTCACCGTCGACCCCGAGCAGCTGCGCGGGCACGCGGGCAGGCTCGCGGGCTACGCCGACCGGCTCGCCGCGACGGGCGCCCGGTTGCCCGACGCGCTGGGGGAGCAGTCGCTCGGTTCGTTCGCCGGGTTCCTCACCGCCGGGTTGGGCGGCGCGATGGCCACGACGCTGGACGCGTTCGGCCACGTCGCGGCCGCGGTCGACCAGGCCGGCGGCGGCCTGAGGCAGGTGGCCGACCAGTACCAGCGCACCGACGACGACAGTTCCGCCGCGCTGACCGGGATCGGGACGGAGGTCGCCGAGTGGTGACGACACTGCCCCGCGCCGAGGCCGGCGAGACGTCACCGGACGCCGGCCGGATCGCCGCGCTGCTGGCCGAGCTGCGGACCGCGAGCGCCGCCGTCGACCGCAAGGAGTGGCTGTCGGGCGGGCTGGCCGGCGACCCGGACGCCCCGATCGGCACGATGAGCTCGACGGAACGGCCGCTGTCCGCGCTGGACGGCGCGGGCGTCGGGTTCCTCACCCCGATGATCTCGTTCCTGGAAGAGCCGCTCGACCAGCTGCGCGGCGACCCGGACTCGGTGTCCGCCCGCGCGGGCGAGTTCGACTCGGCGGGCAAGGACGCGACGTCCGTGGCCGACGAGTACCGGTCGTCGGTGGGCGCGGAGACCAGCGAGTGGTCCGGCCAGGCCGGGACGGACTACCTGAAAGCGGGCACCGAGCTGGCCGACGGCATCCTCTCGATCGGGGAGACCGCGCTGACCTCCGGCAAGGCGATGATCGCGGCCGGCGAGGTCGTGGCCAAGGTCGTCGCGGCCGTCACCCGGCTCATCACCGAGGCCCTCGCCAAGATCACGCCCATCATCACCCAGGCGCTCGCCGCCGCGCCCGCCACGTTCGGCCAGAGCCTCGCGGTGGCGATCCCGCAGTGCGTGCAGATCGCCGTCGAGTACGGCGGGAAGATCGCGGGCAAGCTGGCCGAGCTGCTGGCCGGCGGTGAGAACCTGATCAAGCTGGTGGAAGGCGCGCTCGGCGTGCTGAAGGTCGTCAAGGAAGTCGTGTCGTTCATCGGCGAGCAGAGCCAGTCGGGCCCTCCGAGTTCTCCGACCTCTCCGGGCGGCAAGCCGATCGGCGCGTCGGACCAGGCCACCGTGCCCGACGAAGACCCCACCCCGCCCCCGTCGACCACCTCGCGCGCGGAGGAACCCGCGTGACCGGCCGGAACCGCCGCCTGCTCGCCGGCGGCGTCGTCCTCGCCGTCACCGTCGCGGTCACCACGCCCGTCGCCGCGGTCGCCGCGCCGGCCGACCACCCCGCCACCCGGGCCGTGCTCGACCGCCACCAGGCGCAGGCCGGACCGGGCGCGGCCGTCCACGCCGGTGACGAGACCGGGTCGTGGACCTTGAGCAGCGGCGCCGCCAAGATCGGCCAGAACCGGCCGGTCACGTCGACCGAGCACTTCCGGATCGGCAGCCAGACCAAGACGTTCACCGCGGCGGTGGTGCTCCAGCTCGTCGACGAGGGCCGAGTCGCGCTGGACGCGCCCATCGGGCGGTACCTGCCCGGCGTGGTCACCGGCTACTCCAACGTCGCCTTCCTCGTGCTGGGCCTGCTGGTCGAACGCGTCACCGGCCGCCCGGCCCGCGACGCCATCACCGAACGGGTCATCACGCCGCTCGGGCTCACGCACACGTGGGGGACGCGGGCGCCGGCCGACCCGTACCTGCCCGGCTGCGTGGGCGGCAGGGTCGGCCCGTTCTTCTTCTGGACCGAGGGCACCACGGACACCGAGCTGACCTTCTGGAGCACCGCCGGCGCGGTGGCGTCCACGTTGGAGGACCTGGCCGCCTTCTACGGCGCGCTCCTCGACGGGCGGGTCGTGTCGGCGGCGGCGCTCGCCGAGATGCGCCGGACCACCGCGCCGGACCACTCGTACGGGCTCGCGCTGTCCAGGGTGGACCTCACGTGCGGCGGTGAGGCGTGGGGCCACAACGGGGCGCTGCCCAACGGGCACTGCTCGATCACCCTGACCACCGACGACGGCCGGTTCGCGTCGCTGGTCACCAACGGGAACGTGGTCAGCTCCCGGCTCGTCTCGATCGAAGTCCTGGACACGGCGTTGTGCGAGGAGGCGGCATGATCCGACGACTGACCGCGGTGGCGATCGCAGGGGTGCTCGGCCTGCCCGGCGCCGGTGCGCCCGCGACGGCGGCGAGCGGGCCGCCGGTGTTCACCGACGGCCAAGGGCTGACCGTGGTGAGCCAGCCCGCCTGGGTGGACGGCGACGAGCGGACGTTCGTGTTCACCGTGCGCACCGCCCAGGTGCCGGCCTACTCGGTGATGGAGGGGCAGGTCTCCGGCGAGCACACGATCATGGTGACCCTGCCCGAGGGCTACGACCAGGCCGCCGCCACGCGGTACCCGGTGCAGTACCACCTGCACGGGCACCCCGACCGCCCGAACACCGTCGCGAACCAGCGGATGTTCGAGGAGACCACGGTCGGCGTCCCGCTGATCACGGTGGCGCCCAACGGTTCCGGGCGGGGGTGGTACACGAACTGGCTGTACCCGCCCGCGTCGCTCGGCCCGCAGAACTGGGAGACCTTCCACCTGGACCAGGTGATCCCGTTCGTGGACGCCAACCTGCGCACGATCGCCCGCCGTGACGGGCGGGCGATCTCGGGGCACTCGATGGGCGGGTTCGGCGCCTTCCACTACGCCGAGCACCGGCCGGAGCTGTTCGGCTACGTCGGCGCGTTCTCCGGCGGGCTCGACCTGCTCAGCCAGGAACAGCGGGCGGCGGTCCTCGCGTCCACCCAACTGCCGGGGAGCGGCACGCCGACGGTGCCGGTGGAGTCCATCTTCGGTCCGCCGATCTGGCCGTTCGACGGTGGGTGGAACCGGGAGAGCCCGGCGCAGCACGTGGCTTCGCTGCGCGGCATGGGGGTGGCGATGTACACGGGGAACGGCGGGGATCTCACCGTGAACCCGGTGCAGGCCATCATCGAGAACCGGGCGTGGGCGACCACCGTGGTGACGAGGGATCACCTGCTCGCAGCCGGCATCCCGCACACGTTCGTCGACTACGGCAACGGCAGCGGTTGGGCCGAGGGGTGCACGGGCAAGCACGCCGAACTGCCGTGCCTGCTGGCCGACATGGACCACTTCGTGAACCTGCTGATGGCCACCCTGACCCACCCCTAGTCGGTGCGGCGTCGTCACCGTTCCCCATGCTCCGGTGACGACGCCACACCTCCCTGACCTGCGGTTTCGACGTGACCCAGCTCCACTGACGGGTGCCAGGGGAGCGACGCGTGCTAGCCGGAGATCACGCCGTGCACGAAGCCCCGCCCAGGGTCACGCCGGCAGGCGTGCTCGCGGTGCCGTTGGCGGTGAAGCCGAGCGCGACCGAAGCGCCTGCCCCGAGCGACGGGGAGTACGAGGGCGCCGTCACGGTGACGGTCGTGCCGCTCTGGCTGAACGTGCCGTTCCACCCGCTGCCGATCGTCACACCGGCCGGCAGGGTGAACACCACCTTCCACGGGTTGACCGCGCTCGTCGCGCTGTTCGTCACCGTCAACGACCCCTGGAAGCCGCCCTGCCACGCGTTGTCCTGCCGCCACACGGCCTTGCACGCCCCGGAACCGTTGCCACCGGACGTGGTGGTGGTCGTGGTCGTCGTCGTGGTGGTCGTGGTGCCGCCACCGGTCGGCGGGAGCAGGTAGGGTTGCAGGATCGACTGCTTGGCCTGGTTCACCGTGGTCCAGTCGTCGCCGACGATCCCGCCGGTGTCACCCGAGTTCGGGTTCCACGCCCAGTACGTGAACGAGATGCCGCCGACGCCCTTGCCGGTGTAGGCCATCAGGTTCTCCAGCCACACCTTGTCCTTCGGGTTGGCCAGCGTGGAGCCGAACTCGCCCATCATCAACGGCGCGGTGCCGTTCTTGTACAGGTAACCCCAGTACTTGTCCCAGATGGCGGGCAGGTTCGCCGGGAAGTCCGGCGCGGTGAACCACTTCTGCTCGAACACCGAGGTCGCGTACTCGTGCGGTGAGTAGACCAGCCGGTTCGCCACGTTCAGGCGCACCGGGAACTCGCCCGCCTTGGACAGGTTGCCGCCCCACCAGCCGCAGTCCTCGTCGTTGGACGGGTCGTTGTCCCACGTGTCGGACAGCCCGCCGCTGGGGCAGCTCACGCCCTCGACGAAGATCAGCCAGTTCGGCTGCACGGACAGGATCGCGTTGCCCGCCCGCTCGGCCGCCAGCCGCCAGTCGCGCTCCACGACGCCGCACCCCCAGCACGCGCCGGTGGCGTTGGGGTTGGTCCCCTCGGCGTGCGGCTCGTTGTGCAGGTCGGCGCCGATCACCGTGGTGTTGCCCGCGTACCGCTGCGCGAGCATCTTCCAGTCGTTGATCCAGGTGCTCTCGGGCACGGTCGCCGTGTACCAGAGCGCGGACTGCCCGGCGCTGGTCGGGCGGTGCCGGTCGAGGATGATGCGCATCCCCTTCTGGCCCGCGTAGTCGATGACCTTGTCCAGGATCTGCAACGGCGACAGCCCGACCAGGTCGGGGTTGGTGAAGTCGTTGACGCCCGACGCCGTCGCGCCCGGCTTGAGCGCGTCGTTGGAGAACGGCACGCGCAGGGTGTTGTAGCCCAGCGAGGCCATCTGGTCGAGCTGCTGCTTCCACGTGCGGCTGGACCACAGCCCGTGGAACGTCTTGTTGTCGGTCTCCATGCCGAACCAGTTGATGCCGGTCAGCCGGACCGTCGCGCCGGTGCTGTCCACGATCTTGTTGCCCGCGGTGTGCAGGTAACCACCGGCCGGGGCCGCCGTGACCTGTCCCGCCGTCGCCATCGCGACGACCCCGCTGACGGCGACCGCCGCCGTCAGCAGAGCGCCGAAGATGGATCTCCGTTGCCGCATACCGCTCTCCTTTGAGGATGTTCGCAACGCGTTCTGGGAGCGCTCCCAGACGGAGAGTAGTGACGGCGGTCATGCTTCACAAGCGCGAGATTCCAGGTGGTCAGCGCACTCCGCGCGGCCGGAACTGGATGCTCACGCGGGGTCCGACCGCTTTGCCCGCTTTGGGCACCGCGTGCTCCCACGTCCGCTGGCACGACCCGCCCATGACGATCAGGTCGCCGTGGCCGAGGGCGTACCGGACGGTCGCGCCGCCGCCGCGCGGGCGCAACGCCAACGCGCGCGGCGTGCCGACGGAGACGATCGCGACCATCGTGTCCTCGGTGAAACCTCGCCCGATCGTGTCACCGTGCCAGGCCACGGAGTCGCGGCCGTCGCGGTAGTAGCAGAGGCCGGCGGTCCGGAACGGCTCGCCCAGCTCGTCGGCGTACCAGGCGCTCAAGCCGTCCCGCGCCTCGGTCAGCACCGGGTCGGGGAGCGGGGCGTCCTCGCCGTAGAAGCAGAGCAGGCGCGGCACGTCGACCACGCGCTCGTACATCTGCCTGCGCTCGGCCCGCCAGGGCACCTCGGCGACTAGGCGGCGGAACACCGCGTCCGCGCCGGTCAGCCAGCCGGGGAGCACGTCGACCCACGCGCCGTCGCCCAGCTCGGTCCGCCGCACACCGGTCAGCGGGCGCAGCGCGGGCGCCTCGGCGCCGTCGTCGAACAGCGACACCTGCATGAGGTCAGCATAACCCGTGGATCGAACACCCGTTCGATCCCAATGGGCTCTATAGCTTCAGTGTTAACTGAAAAATTTAGGCATCCGGTTCGGGCTTGCGACGACGGCCACCGGCGCGGACCTGCTTCGACGCGTCGTCGGCCGACTCGGCCTGCGGCTGCCCGGCGGCGGCCGCGTCGGCGGTGCCCGGGTGGTCGGCGAGCAGGATGGCGGCCAGCTCGTCGTAGATAGGTGTGCTGCTCATGGAAGATCCTCTACCCCGTTTGGACGGAAGTTACACGCCTGTTCGGAGAGGGGCGCGGCCAGGGTTGCGAAACGATCGACGGCGAACGGGTGGGGCCCGGCCCGGGGGAGGAGAGCCGGGCCCCACCGGGGTCACGCCGGGGTCAGCCAGACCACGCCCGCCGCCGGCAACCGCAACGCCGCCGACGCGGGCAGGCCGTCCAGCGGTTCGCCGACCGCCGCCACCTCGCCGTTGACCACGCCCGACCCGCCGTACCCGGGCAGGTCGGTGTTCAGCGCCTCCCGCCACGGCCCGGTGCGCGGCAGGCCCAGCCGGTAGTCGTGGTGGGCCACGCCGGCGAAGTTGACCGCGCAGACGAGCACCGAGCCGTCCGCGCCGTGCCGCTGGAACGCGATCACGTTGTTCGCCGCGTCGTCGGCGCGGATCCAGGAGAACCCGTCGGGCGTGGTGTCGAGGGTGTGCAGGGCCGGTTCACGCCGGTAGACCTCGTTGAGGTCGGCGACCATCCGCTGGATGCCGCGGTGGTAGTTCATCCCGCCGTGCTCGGCGAGCAGCCACCAGGGCAGCGAGTCGTCGGCGTCCCACTCCCACGGTTGGCCGAACTCGCCGCCCATGAACAGCAGTTGCTTGCCGGGGTGGGCCCACTGGTAGGCGAGCAGGGCGCGGACGCCCGCGGCCTTGCGGGCGTCGTCGCCGGGCATGCGCTGCCACAGGGAGCCCTTGCCGTGCACGACCTCGTCGTGGGAGAGGGGCAGGAGGTAGTGCTCGCTCCACGCGTACTCGATCGAGTGGGTGATCTCGTGGTGGTGGTGCGCCCGCCGGATGGGGTCGTTGCGCAGGTAGCGCAGCGCGTCGTGCATCCAGCCCATGTTCCACTTGAAGTCGAACTCGAGGCCGTCGTCGTCGGTGACGCCGGGCCAGGCGGTGGACTCCTCGGCGAAGACCAGCACGTCGTCCGGCGCGGCCTCGTTCAGCTCGCGCAGGAACGCGACCGCCTCCAGGTTCTCCCGCCCGCCGTGCTCGTTGGGCAGCCAGTGGCCGTCCGGGCGCGAGTAGTCGAGGTAGAGCATGGAGGCCACCGCGTCGACCCGCAGCCCGTCCAGGTGGAACTCGGTGAGCCAGTAGAGGGCCGAGGAGACGAGGAAGTTCCGCACCTCGGGACGGCCCAGGTCGAACACGAGCGTGCCCCAGTCGGGGTGTTCGCCCCGGCGCGGATCGGGGTGCTCGTAGAGCGGTGTGCCGTCGAAGCGGGCCAGCGCCCAGGCGTCGCGGGGGAAGTGGGCGGGCACCCAGTCGAGGATGACGCCGATGCCGAGGGAGTGGAGGTGGTCGACCAGGTGCCGGAAGTCGTCGGGCGTGCCGAACCGGGCGGTGGGCGCGTAGTAGGAGGTGGCTTGGTACCCCCACGATCCGCCGAACGGGTGCTCGGTGGCGGGCAGCAGCTCCACGTGGGTGAAGCCCATCTCCCGTGCGTACTCGCCGAGCTCGACGGCCAGCTCCCGGTAGGAGAGGCCGGCGCGCCAGGAACCGAGGTGCACCTCGTACACGCTGATCGGGGCGCGGCGCCAGTCGACGGTGCGTCGGCGGGCGATCCAGTCGTGGTCGTGCCACTCGTGGTGGGTGTCGGCCACGACGGAGGCGTTGGCGGGTGGGACCTCGGTGGCGAAGGCCAGGGGGTCGGCGTGCTCGTGCCAGCCGCCGTCGGCGCCCAGGACGCGGAACTTGTACCGGCAGCCGGGTCGCACGCCGGGCACGAACAGCTCCCAGACGCCCGCGCCGAGGTGGCGCATGGGCGTGCCCCGGCCCACCCACGCGTCGAAGTCGCCGGCGACGCGGACGCCGCGGGCGTTGGGCGCCCACACCGCGAAAGCGACGCCGTCGTCTCGCGGGTGGGCGCCGAGCACGTCCCAGAGCCGGGGGTGCTCACCGCGGGCGATGAGGTCCAGGTCGGTGGGTGACACGGTCGGTGGGTGCGCGTAGGGGTCTTCGACCACGCGTGGTCCTCGGCCGGTGTCGACTTCGAACCGGTAGTCGGTGACCGGGCCGGGGAGCAGGCCGGAGAACAGGCCGTGCGCGAGGTCGGTGAGCGGGTGCCGGACGCCGTCGGCGACGACGGTGACGGCGTGCGCGCCGGGTTGCAGGGTGCGCACGACGGTGCCGGGTCCGGCGGGGTGCGCGCCGAGGAGGGCGTGCGGGTCGCGGTGGTCGCCGACCAGGAGCCGGTCGACCTCTTCGAGGGGCGGGAGGACGGCGGTCATGACGCGGCTCCGAGGATGCGGGTGATCGCGCCGAGGGGGATGGAGACCCAGTCGGGGCGGTGCGCCCGTTCGTAGGCGACCTCGTAGACGGCTTTGTCCAGTTCGAGGGCGTGCAGCAGGGCGGGTTGCCCGCGCGGGTCGTCGAGGACTTCGGCGTAGCCGTCGCAGAACGCGTCGCGCATCCGCTGCGCCCACGCCGTGTCGGCCGCGCCGCCGTGGTGGGCGGCGTAGTCGAAGGAGCGCAGCATGGTGGCGACGTCCTGGAGCGGGTGGCGCAGCGCGTTGCGCTCCGCGAGGGGCTGCCCCGGTTCGCCCTCGAAGTCGATCAGGGTCCAGCGGCCGTTCGCGCGCAGCACCTGCCCCAGGTGCAGGTCGCCGTGCACGCGTTGCAGGGTGAACGGTCCGCGTGCGGCGCGGACGCGGTCGAAGGCCTCCCGCAGGGCCCGCTCGTGCGGCGCGAGCTCCGGGATGCCGTCCGCGAGCGCGGCGAACCGCAGGTGCAGGCGGTCGGCGGTGTCGGAGAGGTCGTCGACGGCGATGTTGCGCGGTTGGAACGCGCGGGCCAGGGCGCTGTGCACGGTGGCGACGGAGCGGCCCAGCTCGGCGGCCTCCCCGGCGAACGCGGCGCGGTCGGTGGTGGCGAGGGTCCAGCCGTCCTGGGCGTCGGGCAGGAACTCCTGCAGGATGCCGAGGGCGGCGGGGACGCCGTCGACCTCGGTGGTGAGGGCGCCGAGCATCCGCGCGACGTGGTGGGCGCCCACGGCGTGCAGGGCGCGGTGGAGTTCGATGTCGGGGTGCGGGCCGGGCAGCACCCGGCGGAACAGCTTGAGGATGTACCGGTCGCCGAGGATCAGCGACGTGTTGCTCTGCTCGACGGGCAGGACCCGGGCGGGCAGGTCGAGCGCGACGCGGGCGCCGGGCTCGGTCTCGAACACGGGTCCGTCGGAGGTGCCGTGGAGGCGTTCGAGGAGCCGGGACATCAGCTCGCGGTCGTGGGTGGCCGCGTAGACGACGCCGTGGGGCGTGTCGAGGATGGCGGCGTCGGCGAGGTCGTCGGGCAACGACGGCCGCTTGCCCAGCAGCAGCTGGTACTGCTCGCCGTCGACGGACACGAGGGCGTGCAGCAGCGCCGGGTCGCCGTGCAGCAGCGGGGTGACGCGTTCGAGGCGCACGGCCTGCGGCGTCCGGTCCTTGGCCGCGTACCAGCGCTGGCGGGGCAGCCAGTCGGTGAGCGCGCCGGCGAGGGTGTCCACCGCGGTCGTCATGACGCACCGCCTTCGAGTCGGAACCAGTAGAAGCCGTGCCCGGGGAGGGTGAGCTGGTAGCGCTCGCCGCTCACGGCGGGGAACCGCGAGCCGCCGGTGAGCTCGACCGGCACGGCGCCGTCGAGGCCGGGCAGCTTCACGTCCACCGCCTGCGGGTGGCTGGAGAAGTTGAAGACGCACAGCAGCGTCTCGTCGTCGTGGTGGCGCAGGTAGGCGAGCACGGCGGTGTTGGACACGTCGGCTTCGGCGAACGTGCCGAGGCCGAAGGTCTCGTGCTCGCGGCGCACCGCGAGCATCCGGCGGGTCCAGTTGAGCAGGGACGCCTGGACGGGCCGCTGGGCCTCGACGTTGACGGCCTGGTAGCCGTAGACGGTGTCGCTGACCGCGGGCAGGTACAGCTTGCCGGGGTCGGCGGTGGAGAACCCGGCGTTGCGGTCGGGGGTCCACTGCATCGGGGTGCGCACGCCGTCGCGGTCGGGCAGCCAGATGTTGTCGCCCATGCCGATCTCGTCGCCGTAGTACAGGACGGGTGAGCCGGGCATGGACAGCAGGACGGCGGTGAGCAGCTCGTGCTGGGCGCGGTCGTTGTCCAGCAGGGGAGCCAGGCGGCGGCGGATGCCGACGTTGGCCTTCATCCGGGGTTCCGGGGCGTACTGCTCGTAGAGGAACTCGCGTTCCTCGTCGGTGACCATCTCCAGGGTGAGCTCGTCGTGGTTGCGCAGGAACAGGCCCCACTGCGCGCCGGTCGGGATGTCCGGCGTGCGGGCCAGGATCTCGGACACCGGCAGCGCGGACTCCTTGCGCAGCGCCATGAACAGGCGGGGCATCAGCGGGAAGTGGAACGCCATGTGGCACTCGTCGCCGCCGACCTCGGGGTCGCCGAAGTAGTGGGCGACGTCGGCGGGCCACTGGTTGGCCTCGGCGAGCAGGACCCGACCGGGGTACTCGTCGTCGACGACCTTGCGGACGAGCTTGAGGAAGTCGTGCGTCTCGGGCAGGTTCTCGTTGTTGGTGCCGTCGCGCTCGAACAGGTAGGGCACGGCGTCGAGGCGGAAGCCGTCGATGCCCAGGTCGAGCCAGAACCGCAGCACGTCGAGCATGGCGCTCTGCACGGCGGGGTTGTCGTAGTTGAGGTCCGGCTGGTGGGAGAAGAAGCGGTGCCAGTAGAACTGGTTGCGCTCGGTGTCCCAGGTCCAGTTGGACTTCTCGGTGTCGATGAAGATGATGCGGGTCTCGTCGTAGCGCTGGTCGGTGTCGCTCCACACGTAGAAGTCGCCGAACGGGCCCTCGGGGTCGCGGCGCGACTCCTGGAACCACGGGTGCGCCGACGAGGTGTGGTTCATGACCAGGTCGGTGATGACCTTCATGCCGCGGCGGTGCGCGGAGTCGAGCAGCCGGACGAAGTCGCCCAGCTCGCCGAACTCGGGGCGCACGGCGCGGAAGTCGCTGATGTCGTAGCCGCCGTCGTTCATGGGCGAGGCGTAGAACGGGGGCAGCCAGACGCAGTCCACGCCCAGCCACTCCAGGTAGTCCAGCTTGGACTCGAGGCCGGCGAGGTCGCCGACGCCGTCGCCGTTGGCGTCGGCGAAGGCGCTGACGAGCACCTCGTAGAAGACCGCCCGCTTGAACCAGTCCGCGGCGCCGGGGTCGGTCAGGGCTCTGTCGTTGTTGCGGGTCACGGGGTCACGCTCCTTCGGTGCGACGCGCGGGGTGACCGACGTCGACGATGTGGGCCACGGCTGCGGCGGGGTCGAGCCGGACGTAGTTCTCCCGGCCCCAGCGCCAGGTCTGCCCGGTCACCTCGTCGTGCGCGGTGAACTGCTCTTCGAGCCCGAGGGCGGCCAGGTCGAGCCGCAACGTGCCCTCTTGGGGTTCGTGCGGGTCGAGGGTCACGACGCACACCACGGTGTCGCCGGAGGCGGGGTCGGTCTTGGAGTAGGCGATCAGGGCGTCGTTGTCGATGTCGTGGAAGCGCAGCTCGCGCAGTTGGCGCAGCGCGGGGTGGGCGCGGCGCAGCTCGTTGAGCCTGGTCAGCCACGGCTCCAGGGAGCGGCCCTGGCGGAGGGCGCCCTCGAAGTCGCGGGGGCGCAGCTCGTACTTCTCGGAGTCGAGGAACTCCTCGCCGCCCTCGCGCAGCGGCTCGTGCTCGTGCAGCTCGAAACCGGAGTAGACGCCCCACGTCGGCGCGAGGGTCGCGGCCAGGGTCGCGCGCAGCGCGGACATCGCGGGCAGACCGAGTTGAAGGCTCGTCGGCAGGATGTCCGGTGTGGTCACGAACAGGTTGGGGCGGGCCTCGTGGCCGTGCGCGGCGATCTCGGCGCCGAACTCGGTCAGCTCGGCCTTGGTGTCGCGCCAGGTGAAGTAGGTGTAGCTCTGGTCGAAGCCGAGCCGCGCCAACCCGTACAGCCGCGCGGGCCGGGTGAACGCCTCGGCCAGGAACAGCACGTCCGGGTGCTGGTGCTTGACCCGCCAGATCAGCCAGTGCCAGAAGTCCGGCGGCTTGGTGTGCGGGTTGTCGACCCGGAAGATCTTCACGCCGTGCTCGACCCAGTGCAGCACGACCCGCAGGACCTCGGCGCGCAGCCCTTCGGGGTCGTTGTCGAAGTTGAGGGGGTAGATGTCCTGGTACTTCTTGGGCGGGTTCTCCGCGTAGGCGATGGTGCCGTCGGCGAGGGTGGTGAACCACTCGGGGTGCTCGGCGACCCACGGGTGGTCCGGCGCGCACTGCAGGGCCAGGTCCAGCGCGACCTCCAGGCCGAGCTGCTGCGCCCGGTCCACGAACGCCTTGAAGTCGACCAGCGTGCCGAGGTCGGGGTGCACCGCGTCGTGGCCGCCGTGGCGCGAGCCGATCGCCCACGGCGAGCCGACGTCGCCGGGTCCGGCGGTCAGGGTGTTGTTGCGGCCCTTGCGGTTGACCTCGCCGATCGGGTGGATCGGCGGCAGGTAGACCACGTCGAACCCCATCCGGGCGATGCGGTCCAACGCGTCGGCGGCGGTGGCGAGGGTGCCGTGCACGGGCTCGCCGTCCGCGTCCCGGCCACCGGTGGAGCGGGGGAAGAACTCGTACCAGGAGCCGAACACCGCGCGGGTCCGGTCCACCCACAGCTCGTGCGTCTCGCCGCGGCTGACCAGGTCGCGCACCGGGTGCTCGCGCATCGCCCGCGCCACCCCGTCCGCCAGGGCCGCCGCCACCCGCCTGCCGGGCGGGAACGACGGGTCGGCGAGCACGCGCGCCGCGTCGAGCAGCGCGGCGCGCTCCTCGCGGGGCCGCTTCACCAGCGTCGCCCGCCGCAGCAGGTCCACGCCCGCGGCCAGGTCGTTCGCCAGCTCCGCCGCGCCCTGGCCCGCGTCCAGCTTGGCCCGCACCGCGTGCGTCCAGGTGGCCCACGGGTCCGACCACGCGTCCACGCGGAAGGTCCACGCGCCGGGCGCGTCCGGCGCTATCGTCACCGCCCAGCGGTCCGCGCCCGGGTCGACCAGCGCCATGCGCGACCGCCGCGCCGCCCGGTCACCCGGCCCTCGCCACACCACGGTCGCGCCCGCCGCGTCGTGCCCCTCACGCCAGATCGCCGCGGTGACCGGCACGTGCTCTCCCACCACTGCTTTCGCGGGATAGCGTCCTGCGGCGACCACCGGCATCACATCTTCGACATAGATTCGGCCGGACATTGCTGCCGTCCTTTCTCGTGGATCAAACAAAAGGATGCCGCACCGCCCCACCGGCGATAAGCTCCGCTCGATCGGTTCGGAAAGTTCGTGACCAGCGACTACGTCGTTGTCCAGTGGTGAGCTGACGAAGTGCGCGCGCGCCGTCCGGCCGGGGTTTCGCGTTAACTTCCGGGCCTACTTCACGGAGTGCCGCCGCAGGTCAGCCGACGTCTTGTTGCGATCGGGGCGCGCTGGTCAACTTGCTCCCGGCGGACGAATTCACCACGCCTGCCGACACCAGCGACGGAGAAACGATGACGAAGAAGATTCTGATCGTCCTCTCGGAATACGGCTACTGGGGCGAGGAACTGCTCGGCCCGGTCGCCACGTTCGACGAGCGGGGCTACCAGTCGGTCTTCGCGACGCCCACGGGCGCGCGGGCCCGCGCTCTGCCGCCGAGCCTGGACCCCGGCTACATCGACCCGCCCCTGGGCCGGTCGGTGACCACGCCGGAGGTCGCGGTCGCGGCCAAGGAGCTGGACGAGTCGTCCCGGCTCGACAACCCCATCAGCCTGGCCGAGTGGATCCCGGACCGCCCGTACTTCAGCGAGCCGGACTTCCTGCGCAAGATCGAGGCCTACAACCGCGAGCTGGGCAACCTCGACGACGACATCAGGCAGTTCGACGCGCTGGTGATCGTCGGCGGCTCCGGCCCCATCGTGGACCTGGCCAACAACGAGCGCCTGCACGAGCTGATCCTCGCGTTCGTGCGCGCCGACAAGCCCATCGTCGGCGAGTGCTACGGCGTCGCGCCGCTGGCCTTCGCCCGCGACTGGGAGGACCGCAAGTCGATCATCTGGGGCAAGCACGTCACCGGCCACTGCAAGGAGTACGACTACAAGGACGGCACCGGCTTCATCGGCGTCGACTTCAACATGGGGCCGCCGCCGTACCCGCTGGAGTACATCCTCCGCGACGCCACCGGGCCGGACGGCGCCTACCACGGAAACGTGGGCAAGGAGGTGTCGGTGATCGTGGACTACCCGTTCATCACCGCCCGCTCCACGCCGGACTCGTTCCCCGCCGGCCAGAAGCTCGTCGAAGTCCTCGAATCGGGTCTGCGCCGATCCGGTTGGTGACCCGCCAGCCACTTATGAACCGGGAAGGAAATCGGTCATGACCGCAAGGCCGGGAAAGGTAGCCATCTTCGAGCAGTTCGTCGCCGATGGCTTTACCCGGATGTTCGGAAATCCGGGAACCGTGGAAGAGGGTTTCCTGGACATCCTGGAAGGCGTGCCGGGCTTCGAGTACGTGCTGGCGTTGCAGGAGACCGTCGCGATCGCGATGGCCGACGGCTACGCCAGGGCTACGGCGGGTCCCGCACTGGTCCAGCTGCACACCGGGGTGGGGCTCGGCAACGGCATCGGCATGTTGTACCAGGCCATGCGCGGTCATTCACCGCTGGTGGTCATCGCGGGCGAGGCCGGCGTGCAGTACGACGCGATGGACTCGCAGATGGCCACCGACCTCGTCGCGATGGCGAAGCCGGTGACCAAGTGGGCCACCAGGGTCACGCACCCGTCGTCGCTGCTGCGCACCCTGCGCCGCGCGGTGAAGACCGCCATGACCGCCCCGCGCGGCCCGGTCTTCGTCGCGCTGCCGATGGACGTGCTCGACGCGGAGAACACCGAGGAGGCACGTCCCAGCACCATCCCCAGCCAGGCGGTCGTCCCTGTCCCTCAGGACCTGGACAGGGCGGCCGCCGCGCTGACCGGCGCGTACCACCCCGTGATCCTCATGGGTGACGGCGTGTCGGTCTCCGGCGCCCAGAGCGAGCTGACCCGCGTCGCGGAGCTGCTCGACGCGTCGGTGTGGGGCCTGGACTCCTCCGAGCTCAACATGGACAACACCCACCCGCTGTGGCAGGGGCAGCTGGGGCACATGTTCGGCGCCAACAGCGAGCGGCAGGTCGCCGACGCCGACGCCGTGCTGATCGTCGGCACCTACGTGTTCCCCGAGGTGTTCCCCAGCCTGCACAACCCGTTCCGGGCCGACGCCAAGATCGTCCACATCGACCTGGACACCTACGAGATCGCCAAGAACCACCCGGTGGACGTGGCCCTGGCCGCCGATCCCAAGCACACCCTGGCGGTCCTGGCCGAACGGCTCTTCGACGCGGGCCGCAGGCCGACCGCGCGCTCCTCCGCCCTGTGGCGCAGGCCGCGGCCGGGGCCCAACGCGCCGATGATGGAGCTGTTCGCGGTCGAGCTCGCCGAGCAGGGCGGCAGCGACCTGGTCATCTTCGACGAGGCGCTCACCGCCTCGCCGGGGCTGACCAAGTACCTGCCGCCGAGGGTGGCCGGCAACTACTTCTCCACCCGCGGCGGCTCGCTGGGCATCGGCATCCCCGGCGCCATCGGCGCCAAGATGGCCAGGCCGGACGCCGAGGTCATCGGCTTCACCGGCGACGGCGGCAGCATGTACACCATCCAGGCGCTGTGGACCGCGGCCCGGGAAGGCGTCAACGCCAAGTTCGTCATCTGCAACAACCACCGCTACGAGCTGCTGGACCTCAACATCGAGCAGTACTGGCGCGAGCGCGGCATCGACCGGCACGAGTACCCGTCCGGGTTCGACCTGGGCAAGCCGGAGATCGGGTTCGTCGAGCTGGCCCGCGCCCTGGGCGTGGACGGCATGCGGGTGGAGAAGCCGAGCCAGGTGGCGGGCGCGGTGCGGCGCATGCTCACCGCCACCGGTCCGTTCCTGATCGACCTGGTCACCAAGTAGCGGGGGAGCGCGACCGATGCCGACCCTTCCCCGTCGCGAGAACGGCCAGCTGTCCGGCCGGACCATCGCGATCCTGATGGAGACCGACTACGTCGAACCGGAGATCGCCTACTACGAGCGGAGGTTCGCCGAGGAGGGCGCGACGATCGAGTACCTGACCCGGCTGTGGGGCCAGGAGTCGATCACCTTCACCGGCCACGAGTACCAGGTGCCGATGACCGTCAGCGGCGACCTGGAGGCGGTGGACGACGCCCGGCTGAAGAGCTACGACGCGATCATCGTGCCCTCGGGGATGGTGTCGGACCGGTTGCGCTACAGCGAGGACGTCACCACCAACGCGCCGGCGGTGCGGCTGCTGGAACGCGCGTTCGCCACGCCGGGCGTGCTCAAGGGGATCATCTGCCACGGCATGTGGCTGGTGGCGCCGATCCCCGAGGTGGTGGCGGGTCGCCGGGTCACCTGCCACAACAACCTGATCGGGGACGTGCGCAACATGGGCGCGGTCTACACCGACCAGGACGTGGTGGTGGACGGCGACCTCGTCACCGGCCGGAGCGCCGACGCCGCGCACCTGTTCGCGCGCACCCTGATCGACCTGATCGCGGCCCGCACCCCGGTCGGCAGCATGCGCAGCCGGCAGCGCATGTTGCGGGGGATCGGGATGGCGCCCTCGCCCCGCCACGCCGCAGAAGACCGCGTGTAGCGGGGAAGCGCCGGTGGACCTCCTGGTTCGTCCCCCGGGGTCCACCGGCGCTGCCCCCGAACCGATTCGAGCCGATTGGACTACGACCGATGGTCGCTGAAAATCCCATGGACTTCGTGTTCTCCGACCTGGTCGCCGGGTACGTGGTCGGGTACGACCCCACTCGGGGCGCGCTCGACCTGCGCACCAGCGACGGCCGGCCGGTGCGGGCGAAGATCACCCGAGACACCTACGCGGAGATGATCCGCAACCTCGGCGAGCGGCCCGTCGGCGTGTCGGAGCCGATGGTCGACCTGCTCCGGCCCGGACGGCACGTGTTCGTCCACGGCCTGTTCTACCCCGAGCGGGGCGCCACCACGTTCGACGCCAAGCGGGTCGTGCTGGTCGGGCCCGGCGAGAGCTACCGGTTCGAGGAGACCGACTGGTGGCCCCGGCAGCTCGCCGAGCTGGCCCGCTTCTACCGGCACGCCCAGTTCGGCTCCGCCGACCCGGTCGACTTCGCCGACTACCGCACGATCCTGCGCCTGGGCGGCGACAAGTCCGACGACCACGTCCAGGAGACCGACACCGTCTCCCGCCTGGTGTACGGCATGGCCAGCGCCTACATGCTCACCGGCGACGAGGACTTCCTCGGCGTCGCCGAGCGCGGCACCGAGTACCTGCGCGACAACATGCGGTTCGTGGACCGCGACGAGAACGTCGTGTACTGGTACCACGGCATCGACGTGCGCGACGGCATCCAGTCGCGGTGCTTCGCCTCGGAGTTCAGCGACGACTCGCAGTCCATCCCGGCCTACGAGCAGATCTACGCCCTGGTCGGGCCGACGCAGACGTACCGGATCACCGGCGACCCGCGGATCGCGTCCGACATCGACGGCACGCTGCGGCTGTTCGAGCGGTTCTTCAAGGACCCGGTGCGCGGCGGCTACTACTCGCACATCGACCCGATCCTGCTCAGCCCGCACCACGAGTCGCTCGGCCCGAACCGGTCGCGGAAGAACTGGAACTCCATCGGCGACCACGCCCCCGCGTACCTGATCAACCTCTACCTGGCCACCGGCGAGGAGCGGCACGCGCGGATGCTGGAGGAGACGTTCGACCTGATCGTCGACCACTTCCCGGACGCCACCAGCCCGTTCGTGCAGGAGCGGTTCCACGGCGACTGGACGCCCGACCGCACCCACGGCTGGCAGCAGGACCGCGCCGTGGTCGGCCACAACCTCAAGATCGCCTGGAACCTGACCAGGATGAACGCCATCAAGTCGAAGGACTCGTACTCGGTGCTGGCCGACCGGATCGCCAGGTCGCTGCCCGCGTACGGCGCCGACCGGCAGCGCGGAGGCTGGTACGACGTGGTGCAGCGGGTGCTGGGCGTCGGCCAGGACCGGCACCGGTTGGTGTGGCACGACCGCAAGGCCTGGTGGCAGCAGGAGCAGGCGATCCTGGCCTACCTGATCCTCGCCGGCACCACCGGCGACCCCGAGTTCCTCAAGCAGGGCCGCGAGGCGCAGGCGTTCTACAACGCGTTCTTCCTCGACCACGACGAGGGCGGCGTCTACTTCAACGTCCTCGCCGACGGCCACCCGTACCTGCTGGGCACCGAGCGGCTCAAGGGCAGCCACTCGATGTCGATGTACCACGCGGCGGAGCTGGCGTTCCTGTCCACCGTCTACGGGCGGCTGCTGCTCGGCGGCGGGCCGCTGTCGCTGTGGTTCAAACCGCGCGCCGACGGGTTCAAGGACCGCGTGCTGCGGGTCGCGCCGGACGCGCTGCCCCCGGGTTCGGCCCGGCTGGAGTGGGTGGAGGTCGACGGGCGGCCCTACGCCGACTTCGACCCGGTCGCGATGACGGTCAACCTGCCCGACTCCGACCACGACCTCACCGTGCGGGCGCACCTGGCGCCCGCCGAGGGGTGAGCGGTGACCGCGGACCTGTCCACCCGGTGGATCGCCGGCTTCGAGGTGCGCGCCGGGCGGCAGCTGCCGTTCGGCGCGACCCCCGTGCCCGGCGGCGTGAACTTCGCGGTGTCGTCGAACCACGCCACCGCGGTGACCCTGGTGCTGTTCCGGCGCGGCTCGGCCGACGTGCTGGCCGAGCTGCCGTTCCCGGAGGACTTCCGGGTCGGCGGGGCGTGGGCGATGACCGTGCTCGGCGTGGACGCCGACGACGTCGACTACGGCTACCGGGTGGACGGGCCGTTCGACCCGGACGCCGGGCACCGGTTCGACCCGGCGGTGGTGATCGCCGACCCGTACGCGAAGGCGCTGGCGGGCGCCGAGGAGTGGGGCGTGCGGCCGGTGCGGTACGCGCAGACCGCGTGGCGCTCCCGCGTCGTGCGTGACGACTTCGACTGGGAGGACGACCGGCGTCCCGGCATCGCGCAGGAGGACCTGGTCGTCTACGAGGCGCACGTGCGCGGCTTCACCCGGCACCCGAACTCGGGGGTCGCGCGGCCCGGCACGTACGCGGGCCTGGTGGAGAAGATCCCGTACCTCAAGCGGCTGGGCGTCAACTGCGTCGAGCTGATGCCGGTGTTCGAGTTCGACGAGTTCACCAACTCCCGGCACGACCCCGAGACCGACACCTGGTGGTACAACTACTGGGGCTACAGCACCGTGGGCTTCTTCGCCCCCAAGGCTTCCTTCGCCGCCGGGCCGTCCGCTGTGGACGAGCTGAAGACGCTGGTCAAGGAGCTGCACCGGGCCGGGATCGAGGTCGTGCTCGACGTGGTGTTCAACCACACCGCCGAGGGCAACGAGTGGGGGCCGACGATCTCGTTCCGCGGGCTGGACAACCGCACGTTCTACATGCTCACCCCGGACGGCGAGTACCACAACTTCAGCGGCACCGGCAACACGGTCAACTGCAACGACCCGGTGGTGCGCGGGTTCCTGCTGGACTGCCTGCGCTACTGGGCGTCGGAGTTCCACGTCGACGGGTTCCGGTTCGACCTGGCCGCGATCCTGTCCCGCGGCCCCGACGGCTCGGTGCTGGCCAACCCGCCGCTGGTGGAGGCGCTGGCGGGCGACCCGGTGCTGCGCGACTGCAAGCTGATCGCCGAGGCGTGGGACGCCGCCGGCCTCTACCAGGTCGGCACCTTCCCGGGCTACCGGCGGTTCGCCGAGTGGAACGGCCGTTACCGCGACGCGCTGCGCCGGTTCATCAAGGGCGACGACGACGTGGTGGGGGAGATGGCCACCCGGTTCGTCGGCTCGCCCGACCTGTACGGCGACCGCGAGCCCGCCGCGTCGGTCAACTTCGTCACCTCGCACGACGGGTTCACCCTCGCCGACCTGGTCGCCTACAACGACAAGCACAACGAGGCCAACGGCGAGGACGGGCGCGACGGCGACCCCGCCAACAACTCGTGGAACAGCGGCGTCGAAGGGCCGACCGACGACCCGGAGGTCCTGGCGCTGCGCGACCGGCAGGTGCGCAACGCGCTGCTGCTCCTGCTCACCAGCCAGGGCGTGCCGATGCTGCTCTCCGGCGACGAGGTCGGCCGCACCCAGCACGGCAACAACAACGCCTACTGCCACGACAGCGAGCTGTCGTGGTTCGACTGGGACCTGGTCGAGCGCAACGAGGAGCTGTTCGAGTTCACCCGGCGGGTGATCGCGTTCCGCGCCGCGCACCCGGCGCTGCGCCGGCGCGGGCACCTGGCCGGCGGGCAGGACGTCACGTGGCACGGCGCCCGGGTCGGCGAACCCGACTGGTCGCCGGGGGGCAGGCTGCTCGCCGCGTCGGTGCGCTTCGGCGACGACCACGTGTACGTGGCCGCGAACGCGCACTGGGAGGGCGTGGAACTGGCGCTGCCGGAGGGGCACGACTGGCGCCTGTTCGCCGACACGGGCGCGGGCGTGGTGTCCGAACCGGGGCAGGAACCGCCGTTGGCCGACCGGTCGCGGCTGTGGGCGGGACCGCGGTCGGTGGTGGTGCTGACCTCCCGTCCGACGCTACAGGAGTGAGGGACGATGAGTTTCGAAGCCAAGAGCCACGTGTGGGACGGCATCGCCACGATCCGGTTGCGCGGCGAGCTGGAGTCCAAGTCCGCCGGCCAGCTCAACCGGGCGATCGAGGAGGTGGCCACCCAGGAGCTGCGCCGGCTGGTGCTGCTGATGGACCAGCTGACCTACCTGTCGTCGGCGGGGCTGCGCAGCCTGGTGTACGCGCACCAGAAGCTGGGCCGGGGCGTGGAGATCGTGCTGGTCGGCGCCCGGCCCGAGGTGGCCGAGACGATCCGGCTCACCGGGTTCGACCGCAGCGTGGTGATGCAGGAGCCGACCGGGGCATGACCGACGAGGCGTCCACCCCCGAGGGGGTGAGCTCGCGGGTCGCCGAGTTCGTGTGCGGCCTGGCCGAGTACGGCGGGCTGACCCGCGAGCAGGCGTACCGGTTGCGGCTCGCCACCGACGAGATCGCCACGAACGTCCTCCAGCACGGCTACCGCGGCCCGGGCCTGCTGGACCTGTGCGGCGGCGTCGAGCCCGACCGGGTGTGGGTGCGCACCGAGGACGAGGCGCCGCCGTTCGACCCGCGTGATCACGACCCGGGGCCGCTGCTGGCCCAGGACCCGATCACCCGCGCGGCCGGCGGCCTCGGCCTGGTGCTCGCGCTGGAGTCGCTGGACGAGTTCGAGTACGAGCGCGTCGGCGACCGCAACCGCATCACGATGGCCGTTCGGCGCGGTCGGAACGGAGGCGGCGGTGGTCCCGGCCACGGCGCTGGTGGTCGGGCGCACGGCTGACGTGCGGCCCGACCTCGTCCACGCCGTGCGCGGCGCGGGCCTGCGGGTGCGGTCGGTGGCCGCGGCGGACCTGGAGTCCGACCCGTCCCTGGCCGGCCGCCCGGACGTGGTGCTGCTGTCCGCGTCGCTGGGCCTGCGCCGCGTCGCGCTGCTGAGCGGGCGGCTGGCCGAGACCGGCGCCCGGCGCAGCGCGCTGGTGTTCGCAGACGGCGACCTGACCGCGTTGGAGACGTGCGTGCGCGCCGGGTTCGACTACCTCACGCCGCCGTACTCGTCCAGCCTGGTGCGCGGCCGGCTCACCGCCGCTTGGGAGCGGGGTGAGCTGGTCGGCGCGGTCGAGCTGCTGGCCGTCGAGTCGACGGTGCGCGAGTACGAGCGCGACCTGTCGCTGACGCACGACCTCCAGGCCGGTTTCCTGCCCGAGTCGCTGCCGCGCCCATCCGGCTGGGAGCTGGCCGCCCGGCTGCGGCCCGCGCGGTTGGTGTCGGGCGACTTCTACGACGCGTTCGAGCTGTCGGACGGCCGGCTGGGGTTCGTCGTGGCCGACGTGTGCGACAAGGGCTTGAGCGCGGCGTTGTTCGTGGCGCTCATCCGCACGCTCGTGCGGCACACCGCCGAGCGCTTCCCCGACGACCCGTGGCAGGACGGCGCCGGGCCGCTGGTGCACGCCGTCGTGGACACCAACCGCTACCTGGCGCGCAACCACCTGCGTCAGGGCTACTTCGCCACGATGTTCTTCGGCGTCCTCGACCCGAGGTCCGGCTCGCTCCTCTACATCAACTGCGGCCACCTCCCGCCGGAGCTGGCGCGCGCGGACGGCACCCGCGCCTCGCTGCCGCCGACCGGGCCCGCGATCGGGCTGCTGCCCGACAGCGAGTACCACCTGGGGCACGCCGTCCTGCTGCCCGGTGACGTGCTGCTCGCCTACACCGACGGCGTGGTGGAGGCCCGCGACCTCTACGGCGGGCAGTTCGGCCGGGAGGCGCTGATGGCGGCCGTCGTGCCCGGCCGTTCGGCGGCGGCCCTGCTCGACGGCGTGGACGAGGCCCTGCGCGGCCACGTGGACGGCGCCGAGCAGTCGGACGACATCACGATGCTCGCTCTGCGCAGGCAGGGCGTGCCGGACGACGCGGCGGGGCCGGCCGGATCGTGATGACGGGAACAAGGAGTACCCCCCTTGCCGGGACGAGCTGGCCTGTACTACGTTACGCTCATGATAGGGATGGTTCCCTGACCTCGATATGGTGACGCACGGACGACGCAACATGTTCTGTCCGGTGCGGCGCGTAGTCCTGGCTGAAGGCGTACCGGCGATCGAGAATCAGCGGAGTGGAGTGATTGTGAGTACTGCACCGACGATCTCTATCCGGAACGCCCGACGACTGGTCGACGCGGCGCTCGAGCACGCCGAGAACCTCGGCGTGAACGTCGGCGTCGCGGTGGTCGACCAAGGCGGCAACGTGAAGGCGTTGGCCCGCATGGACGGCGCGTCGTTCCTCCAGACGACGTTGGCCACGAGCAAGGCGGTCACCGCCGCCGGTCTCGGGCTGCCCACCGATGGCCTGGCCCAGTTCCTGTCGGGCAACCCGGTCCTGTTGGCCGGTCTGTCCACCCAGCCCGGGATCGCCGTGGTCCCCGGCGGCGTGCCGATCGTGGTCGACGGCGTCGTCGTCGGCGCGGTCGGTGTCGCGGGAGGGCAGGGCGGCGAGGACGAGCCCATCGCCAACGCGGGCCTCGCGGCCCTCGTCGGCGACACGGTCGCCGGCTGAACGCTCGCGCGGGTGACGGCGGATAGCCGCTGATCGACGCGGGATCGGTCGCCCGCGACCCGCCGGGTCCGGACGTTCTCACCCGACGCGTCCGGACCCGGCGCGCGGCGGCCGAATGGCTGGCCGGATCGACGCTCCACAACCACATCAGCTGAGGAAGGTGCACATGAGTACGACCCTGCGATCAGGGCTAAGCCAGGCGCGCAGCAACTGGGCGATGCTCGCCTTGTTCCTGGGTGCGTTCGTCGTCGGGACCGCCGAACTCGTCGTCGTCGGCGTGCTGAACATCATCGTGAAGGACATGGGGGTGTCCATCAGCACGGCAGGCACCCTGGTGACGGCCTACTCGCTGGGCATCTCGATCGGTGGACCGGTCCTCGCGGCGCTCACCATCAAGTTCGGCCGCAGGTTCCTGCTGTGGCTGTCGTTCCTGGCCTACGTGCTGGGCAACGTCGCCGCGGCCTTCGCGGTCAACTTCGGCATGCTGGTCACCGCCCGCATCATCACCGGCGCGCTGCACGGCCTCTTCATGGGTGTCGCGTTCGCCGTGGCGGGCGCGCTGGTCCCGCCGGAGCGCATGGGTCGCGCCATCGCGGTCGTGTTCGGCGGCTTCGCCGTGTCCACCGCCCTCGGCCTGCCCCTGGGCAACCTGATCGGCCAGGGCTTCGGCTGGCAGGCGGCGTTCGGCGCGGTCATCATCCTCGGCGTCATCGCGCTGATCGCGGCCGTGGCCTTCATCCCGCAGGTGCCCAACGCGGGCACCGGTGGCATCGGGGCGCAGGCCAAGCACGCGTTGGCGCCCCGCGTCCTGGCCGTGCTCGCGGTCGGCTTCCTGCTGCTGGGCGGCCAGTACGCCGCGTTGACCTACATCACGCCGTTCCTGGAGCAGGTCACCGGCATCTCGGGCTCGCTGATCGGCGCGTTCCTGCTGGCGTACGGCATCGCCAACGCGATCGGCACGTTCGGCGGCGGCTGGGCCGCGGACCGCAACCCCAGCCGGACGCTGATCATCGCGAACATCGTGCTGATCCTGGCGCTGGGCGGGTTGTGGCTCATGGGCGACGCCCCGGTCATGGTCGCCATCGCCCTGTTCGTCTGGGGCGTCGTGGGCTTTGGCCTGGTGCCGTCGTTGCAGCACCGCGTGGTCACGCTCGCCGGACCGGGCCGGGACCTGGCCGCGACGCTGCCGCAGTCCGCGGTCACCGCGGGCATCGCGATCGGCGCCCTGGTCGGCGGTCTGGCCGTGGAGGCCTACGGCCCGCCCGCCGCGGTGATCACCGGTCTGATCGCGTTCGCCATCGCCCTCCCGGGCGTCTGGGCCATCTCGTTCCTCAAGGTGCCCGATTTCGGAGAGGTCGAGTCCTCGTCCACGGACGACGACACGACCGCTTCCTCAAGCGTGCCGGCGTCGAACTAACGCCCCCCGCACCGCCGGCCCGTCGAGGCCCGATCGCCACCCCCCGGGCGATCGGGCCTCGTTCTTGCCATGCCCCGGTGACGGCGCGGGGGAGACCCGGGCGCCGGCGGCCACACCCCGGGAAGAAGACCCCGACCAAGAGGCCCCACCGGCTGCTCGCGCGTCGGCGGTCGGCTGGTGGCGTGGACCGCCCCGGCCGAGCCGCTCCGCACCCCGCGACCCGGTGGTTCTCGCGCGTCCGCCCGCCCGCGTGCGGGGTTGCCGCGGCATCGACCCCGGGCGCCGCGGTCACAGGTGGCGGCGCACCGAGGTCATGGCCGCCACTGTGGACAGAGGACGACCGGGGCGACGTGGCCATCCCCGCACACCTGCCCTGTCCACCCGCCTTGCCGGACCCGCCTTGCCGGACCCGCCCTGCCGGACCGGCCGTAGCCGGCCGCGCCGGAGCCGCGCCAGCCCCGGGAACGCCGAAAGGGGCACGTCCGGGGGGTGAGACCCAACCCGGACGTGCCCCTTCCTCCTGCGGATCAGACCTCCGGCAGCGCGCCGCCGTCGATCACGTAGGCCGCGCCGACGATCCGGGACGCCCGGTCGGAGGCCAGGAACGCCACCAGCTCGGCGACGTCCTCGGGACGGCCGGGGCCGCCCAGCGGGATCGCCTCACCGGCGATGAGCATCTCCTTGGCCTCCTCGAAGCTCATGCCGGTGGCCGCGGCGATGCCGGTCATGACCGCCTCGGAGCTCGGGGTGAGGGTCAGGCCGGGCATCACGCTGTTGACCCGGACGCCCTTGGGCGCGACGTCCGTGGCCAGGCCCTTGGCGTAGTTCGCCATCGCGGCCTTGGCCGCGGTGTAGGGCAGCAGCGGGGCGATCGGGCGCCGCGCGGCGTTCGAGCCGATCTGGACGATCGCGCCGGAACCCTGCTTGATCATGTGCGGCAGCAGCGCGCGGTCCAGGCGCACGGCGGCGAGGAAGTTGAGGTTGAGCTCGTTGACCCACACCTCGTCCGGGATGGCCGTGGGGCCCTCCAGGTTCGGCAGCGCGCCGCCGCCGGCGTTGTTCACCAGGATGTCGATGCCGCCGAGGGCGTCGAGCACCTTCTCGGCCAGCTCCTCGGCGCCGGCCTGCGAGCTCAGGTCGGCGGTGATGACGCGGGCGCCCTCGGGGAGGTCCGAGACGGCGTTGCGGGCCGAGGCGACGACCGTGGCGCCCTCCTCGACGAACTTGCGGACCACGGCGGCACCGATGCCCTTGGTGCCACCGGTGACCAGTGCGCGCTTGCCGCGCAGCAGTCCTGAGCTGTTGGAAGACATCCCTTACACCCTTCTACCAATGCGGATCTTCTGGAAGCGCCGCGGCGATGACCGCCGGGCTGTGCTGCTCCGGTCGACCCCTACGTCGTTCCGATTGGGCACCGAGGAGGTGTCCTGGTCAGACCCTACAACGAAAGGGAACCATCCCTATCGTTTTCCTGACGTAGTACAGTCGAGTTCAACGGAGCAAAGGGGGGTGCCATGACCCGAACCGCCGCCGAGACCCGCGAGCACGTGCTGCAGGTGGCCCACGACCTCTTCTACTGGCACGGGATCCGAGCCACCGGCGTGGACAAGGTCGCCGCCGAGGCAGGCGTCGCGCCGACCACGCTCTACCGGTTGTTCGCCTCGAAGGACGACCTGGTCGCCGCGTACGTCGACCGCGTCGACCAGCAGACCAGGGAGTGGTTCCGGAAGGCGACCGAGGACGACGGGCGCGACGCGCACAGCCGCATCCTCGCCCTGTTCGACGCGGTGGCCGAGCACATCGAGCACGACTGCCGCGGCTGCGCGTTCATGATGGCGCTGGCCGAGTTCCCGAACCCGGACCTGCCGGCGCACCGCAACGCGGTGGCCGCCAAGACCTGGGTGCGGGCCACGCTGGGCGAGCTGACCGCCGCCCTGGCCGCCGACGCGGAGGTCGACGACCCGAGCGCGCTGGCCGACCAGCTCGCGCTGGTCATCGAGGGCGTCCACGCCTCGGCGCAGGCCCTCGGCTCGCACGGTCCGGCCCGGCAGGGCAGGCTGCTCGCCGAGCGCATCCTGCTGGCCTGCACCGGCCGGGCGCCGGTCGAGGTCTAGTACTTCACGACCTCGTAGCGGCCGGAGGCCACGGTCGTCACGTCCACCGAGGCCAGGAAGTCCTGGGTCTCGGGCGCGCCGAAGAACGCCTGGATGGTCGCGTCCGCGTCCTCCGCGTTCGACCAGTGCACGACGACGAGGTACTCGCCTTCGTCGCTGCGGGACGTCTCGCGCGAGACGAAGCCGGGCCGCAGCTCCATGTACTCGCGCTGCATCTTCAGGTTGCGCTGCTGGAACTCGGCGTCGGTGACGCCCGGGCGCAGCTTGAAGCGGATGGTCTCGACGGTGGCCGTCATCTGGTTCGCCTTTCGTCCGGCGGCCTCGTGCGCCGCCACGTCGATCTGGGGCACGGCGGTGAACACGCCCGCCGGGTCGAAGCGCCGCTTGAGCTCGACGAGCCGGTCGGCGTTCGGGCCGTAGCCGAGCAGGACCCGGTCCTGCTCGTCGGGGCCGAGGAAGTTCGGGTAGCCGCCCGGCAGCGCGTGCGGCGCGAGCTTCTCCGACAGCGACCGCGCCCACCGCTGGTGCGGCGCGGCGTCCTCGGTGGGCAGCCACTGCGCGGCGATCTCGACGAGCACGTGCTCGCGACGGGTCGCGAACGCCGACTCGGCGACCGGGACGCGGGTGGCCGCGCCGTGGAAGTGGTGCAGGAACATCGCGGAGAACGGCGAGGTCATCTGCGCCATGCCCTCGGCGATCACCGAGGCGATGTCGTCGGAGACCTCCGGCACCCAGCGGGTGCGCATCTCCACGTGCCTGCCGTCGACGATCGAGTCGGCGAACATGCCGTGCAGCTCCGGGAAGGTCATCTGGCGCACCTGCGACATGATCGGCGTGCCGAGCGACTCGAGCCGGGTGACGTGGCGCTGCCCGCCGCCCAGCGCGCCGACCCAGGTCGGCAGCATGAACAGCATCGGGGTGCCGTCCGGTCCGCCGAAGAAGCCGGACATGACGGTCAGCTCGTCGGGCGCCTCGGCGATCAGCTCGCGGTAGCCGCGCAGCACGCTCGCCGCCTCGGAGGCCGGGAACAGGATCAGGCCGGCCGCCAGCGACTGCAGGGCGTGCACCCGGTAGCGCAGGTTCGTCACGACGCCGAAGTTGCCGCCGCCGCCGCGCAGCGCCCAGAACAGGTCCGGGTTCTCCGAGCCGCTGGCGATGACGCGCCGGCCGTCGGGCAGCACGACCCTGGCGCTGATCAGGTTGTCGGCGGCCAGGCCGTGCTTGCCGAGCAGCAGGCCGTACCCGCCGCCCAGGGTGAGGCCCGCGATGCCGACCGCCTGCACGGTGCCGGTCACCGGCGCGAGGCCGTGCCGGCCCGCCGCGTCGGCCAGGTCGCCGGAGGTGGCGCCGCCCTGGACGTCCGCGGTGCCCAGGATCGGGTCGACGTTCACCCGCCGCAGCGCGGACATGTCGACGACGAGGCCGCCCTCGGCCATCGCCCGGCCGCCCCAGTCGTGGCCGCCGCCGCGCACCGACAGCCGAAGCCCGTGGTCGTGCGCCACCCGCACGGCCGTCTGCACGTCCTGCTCGTCGGCCGCGCGGACGATGAGCCCCGGCCGGCGGTCCACCGCGCCGTTCCAGACCCGGCGCGCGCCGTCGTACTGCTCGTCCGCGGGCACGAGAACACCGCCGCGCAACGACGAGCGCAGGTGGCGCGCGGCGGCGGACAGGTCCCCGGGAGTCGAGGAAGTCATGGGTTCGCTCCTGAACTCGGTCAGAGGTAGGTGATCCGGGCGAGGCCGAACTCCTCGGCCGCGATGATCGGGTCGAAGTACTCGTGGTACTCGTAGATCAGCCCCGCGTCGGTGAACTTGAAGATCGACAAGTAGTGGTTGCGGTAGCGCCTGCCGTTGGCGAACAGGCAGTCGCCGTCGAACCGGGCGAGCACCGTGTCGCCGTCCGCCCAGGTCTCGACCAGCGGGAACGTCCAGCTCTCGAACAGGTCCGGGGTCGCCTTCCAGCGGTCGTACACCGCGGTCTTGCCGATGAAGTGGGCGGGGAACATCCGGGTTCCGAAGGGGTAGAAGTGGTCTGCGCCCTCGGCCCACAGCTCGATCCACGCGTCGATGTCCTTCTCCTCCAGCAGGCGGAGGAAGTCGCGGACCGTCTCGGCGTTGCGTCGCTGGGCTTCCGGCGGTTGGGACCGGGCCATCTGGCTCTCCCTGTGTGGTCGGCGGACACGACCCCCGCCGCGGGGGTCGCGTCCGCGTCTGCGGGCCTCAGCGGGCCTGCGGGCCGATGATCCAGTGCTCGCGGGTGACCAGGCGGTGCACGTACCGCGTGTTCACGAACGCGTCGAAGTCCTCGGTCATCTGCTTGTACTCCGGGGACTCCAACGCCGTGCGCAGCTGGTCGACGTCGTCGAACCAGAGCTGGTAGGCGGCGTCCAGGGTGGGCTCGCCGATGCCGTACCAGCCGTCGACGGTGTGGCCCTGGATGTAGCGGCGCAGACCGGGCAGCTTCAGGCCGAGCTCACCGTGCTGGTGCAGGCTGTAGGCGCGGAAGTCCTCCAGGGACACGCCTTCCTTGCGCTTGACCAGGATCATCAGCTTGACCCAGTTCTGGCCCTTGTACAGCGCCGGGCCCGACTTCAGCTCGTGCGCGGTCGTGTCCAGCACCAGGGACTGCCAGAACGCGGCCCAGTTCGGCTCGTCCAGCCGGGCGCCCTGGAGGAACTCCTCGGTCTGCAGGGAGGCGATCTGCTCCTCGGGGCGCAGCCAGATCTCCGCGACGCCCTGCCACTTCGGGTCGCCGTTGCCCAGGTCGAAGTCGAACGTGGTGTCGATCATGTACTTGCGGATCTGGGGGATCTTCGAGGCGTACTGCACCGCGTGCACCTCGACCCAGTACCGCTGGAACTCCTCGACCGTCATGCCCGGCTTGGGCGCGGCGAAGATGAGCTGGTGGATCATCCTTCCCCCCTCAGACCTTGTAGCGCTTGATGACGTCTTCGGCGAACCCGAGGTAGTCGCGCAGCGGCCACACCTCTTCGAACTCCAGGTACTCCCGCATGGGCAGCCGGCCGAGCGCGGTGCGGTCCAGCTCCTCGGCGTTGGGCGCGTCGATGATGCCGATGACCCGCTTCTGCGCGGCCACCTTCCACAAGCCGACGGCGAACCCGGAGTCCAGGGTCTCCTGGGCGTGCTCCGCCTCCTCCTGCTCGATCTCCCACAGCTCGTCGAGCGTGATGCGACCCTCGTGGTTCCACTTCATCTGGACGTAGAACAGCATTGCGGTTTCCTCCATCCGACCGTCGGCTCGGCCGACGTGCCGCTCAGCCGACCTTCGCTCGGATCAGCTCGGTCAGGGGGTGGTCGGCGCCGAACTCCTCGACCGCCAGCGCCAGCGGGGTCTTGCCGTCGTGGCCGACCAGGTCCAGGCGCGCCCCGGCGTCGATGACGATGCGGGAGCACTCCTCGTACCCGTGCCACAGGGCGTCGTGCAGCGGCGTGTAGCCGTTGGTGGCGCCCTGGAAGTCGAGGTCGACGCCGGGCCAGTTGGCGATCAGCCGGGTCAGGTCGACGTGTCCGTTGTAGACGGACTTGTGCAGCGGCACCGCGCCGAACGTGGGCTCGCTGGCGTTGACGTCCGCGCCCGCCTCCAGCAGCAGCCGGGCGATCTCGGTGTGCCCGTCGCGCGAGGCCACCAGCAGCGGCGTGTGCGCGTCGTTGAAGCCGTTGACGATCGGGAACCGCTCGTCGACCTCGGCGCCGTCGCCCAGCAGCTTGCGCACGCCGTCGACGTCGCCCTGGGTCACCGCGGCCATCAGCAGCTGGTCGGCCGCACGGCGCTCGTCGGCCGCCTGGCGCTCCTGGATGTACTGGTGCGCCAGCAGGATCTTGTCCTTGCCCATCGTGTTGACGTTGAGCTCGTACTCGAAGTGCTGCTGCAACGAGAAGCCGTAGTGGGTGCCCAGGTTCAGCCCGGCGCCGCGGTCGAGCAGGTACTTGGCGATCTCCGGGTTCTTGAACCACACCGCGTCCATCAACGGCGTGTGGCCGGTGTTCGGCGTGACGGCGTCGACGAACGCGCCCGCCTCGACCAGCGCCCGCACCACGGCCAGGTCACCGCCCTGGCAGGCCTTGTGCAGCGCGGTCGCGCCGCCGCCGCTGTCCACCGCGTTCACGTCGGCGCCCGCCGCGATGAGCTGGCGGGTCAGGTCGGCGTCCGCCCGCCCGGCCGCGATCAGCAGCGGAGTCAGGCCGCTCTCGGGGTCGCGGTGGTTGACGTCGGCGCCGAAGCGCAGCAGCTCCGCCACCGTCTCCCGGTCGCCGGCCCAGCACGCCCGCACCAGCCGCTCCTCGCGGTCGGCGTTGAAGGCGGCCACCTCGCTGTTGGGGTCGAAGTAGACCTTCCAGGTCACGATCCGGCCCCGCTCGTCGACGACGAGCTTGTGCACGTCCTCGATCTCGAACTCCTGGCGGGTGCGGGTGTGCGCGGCCCGGGTGTAGATCACCGCGTAGGCGGTGTCGCCCTCGGCCCGCAGGTCGCGCACCGCGTAGTCCAGGATCTCCGTCGTGTCGCCGCGCACCGCGAACGCCGCTTTGACCGCGTCGATGCCCAGGTGCCGGCCGAGGTAGGGGATGACCTCGTTCCACCGGTCCACCGGCAGTTCGAAGTCGATGTCGTGCGCCAGGGCCGACAGCGCCGACCCCAGATCGCCCCGCTCCAGGTCGGCGAAGTACTTCTCCACCACCTCGCGGGTCCGCTCACTGCTCATCGCACATCCTCGCTGGTTGTGTTCCGCTTTCCACGCGGCCGGCGTCGCCGAATGACGAAGTGCCTTGTCAGGCGTGCCGCGGTAGTGGCCGGGCCGCCGATTCAGTAGTTCACGGGACATCACCGGCGGCAAGCCGTCCAGACCGCTGTGGCGGGACTGCGTGATGTTCCCCGACCTAGCTCACGAAGTGCCCTCCGGCAATTCCATCCGCCTTGTCGCACGACCTGTCACGTCGGCAGCATTGCGGTCACAACAGGCGAATTCTTCCTTCCACCCACCGTAGGAGTGTGTTCACCGTGAGCGCGGATGGAACCAATTCCCGAACTGTCCGGGAAGAAACGCTGGAAGTGTTCCGGCAGCTCGGCATGACGACCATCTTCAGCAATCCCAGCCATACCGAGATGAAGCTGTTCGAGGAATGGCCCGACGACTTCCGCTTCATCATGGGCCTGCAGGAGGCCACCGTCGTCGGCATGGCGGACGGCCACGCCCAGGCCACCGGCGAGCCCTCACTGGTGATCATCAACGGCGGCCCCGGCGTGGGCAACGCGATGGGCTCCATCTACACCGCCGCCAGCGCGCACACGCCGATGGTGATCATCGGCGGGCTCCAGGCCCGCAAGCTCCAGCTGGGCGCGCCGTTCCTCGACGCGCCCGAGGCGACCTCGCTGCCCCGCCCCTTCATCAAGTGGGCGGGCGAGGCGGCCCGTCCGCAGGACGTGCCCGCGCTGATCGAGAAGGCCTACCACATCGCCAAGCAGGCGCCGGCCGGTCCGGTGTTCGTCGGCGTGCCGGAGGACGACTGGATCCGCCCCGCGCAGTCCACGCCGCACAAGGTGCGCTCGGTGCGGTCCGCCGTGGTGCCGGACCCGGAGGTGCTCGCCACCGTCGCCGACGCGCTGAACTCGGCCGAGCGCCCCGCGATCGTCGCGGGACCGGGTGTCGAGATCGGCGGCGCGCGCCGCGACCTGATCAAGCTCGCCGAGCGGCTCAACGCCCGGGTCTACGGCAGCCCGGTGTGGCCGCGGGGCAGCTTCCCGGAGAACCACCCGCTGTTCGGCGGTGTGCTCGCGCCGATGCCCGAGCTGATCAACCAGCGCCTCGGCGAGCACGACGTGGTGGTGATCCTGGGCAGTCCCGCCTTCACCCTGTTCACCACGGCGGACCTGTTCAGCAACGCGCCCGCGCCGCTGGACGGCACGGACTCGCCCGCCTTGCCCGAGGGCACGGCGTTCTACCACGTGACCGACGACCCCGAGGCGGCCGCGTGGTCGGCGGCGGGCCACGCGTTCGTCGCGCCGCCCGCGCGGTTCGCCCGCGACCTGGTGCCGCTGCTCCCGCAGCGCCAGCGCGTGCCGCTGCCCGCCCTGCGCGAGCCGGTGCCGGTGCCGCAGCCGTCCGAGCCGCTGACCCAGGCGTACCTGTTCCACCTGCTGTCGCAGGAGCTGCCCGCCGACGCCCAGCTGTTCGAGGAGCTGCCCATCGCCCGGGCGGACTTCCACGAGCAGATCCCGCTCGGCGCCGACAACGGCTACTTCGCGACCGCCAGCGGCGCCCTCGGCTTCCCGTTCGCGGCGGCCGTCGGCTACGCGATCGCGCGGCCCGACCAGCGCACGGTGGTCGTGGTCGGCGAGGGCTCGGCGCAGTACACGCTGCACGCGCTCTGGACCGCCGCCAAGCACAACCTGCCGATCACGTTCGTCATCCCGGACAACGCGGGCTACCTGTCGCTGAAGTACTACCTGGACGACACCAGCCAGAAGGCGTGGCAGATCGGCTGGGACCTCAGCGGCGTCGACATGGCCCAGCTCGCCCGCGGCTTCGGCTGCCGCGCCGAGCGCATCGAGTCACCGGAACACCTGCGCGCGTCGCTCAAGGACGCGCTCAGCGCCGACGGCCCCGTCCTGCTGGACGTCGTCGTCGACGACCCGGGCCTGTTCCGGCTCTGAACCACCACGCTGAAGGGAACCTGGCTCATGGAGGTCATCAAGAGGGGCACGCTGCCCACCATCCAGATGGACGGTGAGGTCGCGGCCTACATCTTCGACGGGCGCTCGCACGGCAACCTGGAGTCGTCCGCGTTCATCGTGGACGTCCCGGTCGGCCGCGGTCCCGGCCTGCACACCCACCCGTACGACGAGATCTTCGTCGTGGTCGAGGGCACCGTGCGGTTGGAGGCCGACGGCGAGACCGTCGAGGCGACGCCCGAGGAGATCTGCGTGGTGCGCGCGGGCGTTCCGCACGCGTTCACCAACGTCGGTCCGGGACGCGCGCGAATGGTCAACGTGCACGCCGCCGCGGACGTCTCCACCGAATTCGTGCAGGACGGCAGGCCCGGCGACCCGACTTACCGCTACAACGTGCGCTGAGTCGTCGGCGAGTCGGCTCCGGCCGGCCGGCACACGCCCCGTGGTGGGTCCGCTATCGGACCCACCACGGGGTTCTTCGCGTTTCAGAGGGATCGTTCGTCGATCGACAGGGGCTCGTTGATGAAAGCCGATGGCACCAGGAGGGGCGAGCTGGCGGGTTTCCTGCGCAGCCGCCGGGAGCGGCTGCGGCCCGCGATGGTGGGATTTCCCACCGGTCCGCGCCGCCGATCCCGGGGATTGCGGCGCGAGGAGGTCGCGGTGCTCGCCGGGGTGAGCCCGACCTGGTACACCTACCTGGAACAGGGGCGCGAGATCCGCCCGTCGCCGGACGTGCTCGACCGGCTCGCCCAGGCGTTGTGCCTGACCGAGGACGAGCGCCGGTACGTGCACACCCTGGCCCTGGGCCACGTCGTCGACCCGCGGCCGCTGGACGACGACGTGTCGGCGGACGAGGTGGTCCGACAGGTCGTCGCGCGGCACGAGGACAGCCCCTACCCGGTGTACGCGTCGGACTGGCGGTCCGACGTGTCGGCGTGGAACCCGGCCGCGGCCGAGTGGTACGACGACTGGGGCGCGCTGCCCCGGGAAGAGCGGAACCTGCTGCGCTGGACGCTGACCTCGCCGCGGGCCAAGGCCCGCCTGGTGGACTGGGAGAGCGAGGCGAGGTACCAGGTGGCCCGGATGCGGGCCGAGAGCGCCCGCCGGCTCGACGACCAGGAGTTCCGCCGTCGGGTGGCGGAGCTGGAGCGCCTCGGCGGGAGCTTCGCGCAGTGGTGGCGCGAGCGGGACGTCCGGGAGGCGCGGCCGCGGGTGCGCGGCTTCCGGCACCCCAGACTGGGCGAGCGGTCGCTGTTGCTGGTGCCGACGCGGATGGCCGAGTCCTCCGTGACGCTCGTGTTCCACACGCCGGTGCCCGGTGCGTGACGTCGGCGCCTCCTGGTCGCCCGCTGCGCCGCACCGGACCGCCTGCGCGCCGGGGTGCGCCCGTCGACGCGTCGACGCGCCCACTGCGCCCCCTCGCGGGGTGACGCAGTGGGCCGGCAAGCCATCGGCAACCCGTATCGCGGCTAGCGGGGAATCGTGCGGCATCGCCTTCCCGGTGTCCGCGTCACCGACTTTGGGTAGCGTCGCGACGGTTACCGGAGTGGCCCAGTCGGGTGTGAAGGGAGCTCGAGTGCCCCAGCGTTCCTCGTGCGCGCGCATTGAATCCCACGCACCGCACTCGCGGGTTCGGCACTTCGTCAAGTCCGGGTCGGCAATGGCGTGTGATCCACGTCACCGGCCTGTCGCCCGTCCGGTGAGAGGTCCCACGTATGGGGACGGGTCCCGGCGTATCGCGGTCCACCGCACGTCGAGCGGGCGGCGCCCTCGTGGGAGATCCCCGGGATAAACGGTCCCGGTCGGTATCCGGTCGGCGGTCCGTCGCGCTACCTCGACAAATGCGCCGCGGTGTGCGGACCGGGGAGATCGATCTCACTTACCGGTGGGCGAGGTCATCGCTCACCGGTATGTCGCTATGCATTTTTCACGATAGTCGGCGACGTTCCGGTCGTATTACCGGACGTCCGTTCGCCGTACTGGGGCATGCCCGAAAGGGGGAGCCCGGGGTGGCGAACGGACGTTCGCCGGTGGTGGAACCGGTGATGCCACCACAACTCCGGTCTAGACAGCCGGCTGGAAACCTTGAAAGTCTGTGTTCGCTTGATTGACGCCGCTGCGTCACGTCGAGCGCCGGGTGGAAAGCCCGGCCGACTGGGGATGGGGACATGAAGTGAAGGTAATTTCGCTGGTTTGAGGCGGGTCGGCTTATGGGGAGCCACCGCGTCTCACCGCTCGACGGGTCGACGGCCATAGCGGTCCGGCGGGCCGCGGTCGTCGACGGTCGAAGCGGAAATAGGGGTACGTCGATACAGGCCGGCGCGTGTTCCAGGCGTCGGCCGTGCCGCGCGGCCTCGGGAGGGTCAACTTGCGATTATCCAGGAAAGCTGGAGGGGGATAGTGAGTATGTGGCAAGCAGTTCAACTGGGGGTTGAACCATCGGACGTGTCCGATCTGTCCGATTTTTGCAATGAGCTGTTCGCTTCTCTTGGTCGTTCCGACCAACGGCGCTGGGCGGAGGTCTACGTGCGGGGTCTGCTGACCGTGCCGGGCCGCAAGTCCATCCGCCGGATTTCCGAGCAGGTCGTCGGTCGTGACGCCGACCAGTCGCTCCAGCAGTTCGTCAACCAGAGCCCGTGGGACTGGAACCAGGTGCGGCGCAGCCTGGCCGAGCAGGTCGCCCAGGCGATGCGCCCGCGGGCCTGGGTGGTGCGGGAGGTGGTGTTCCCGAAGAACGGCGGCAGCTCGGTGGGCGTCGCCCGGCAGTACGCGCCCGTCGCGGGGCGGATGCTCAACTGCCAGCGGGCCATCGGCGTGTTCCTGGCCGGTGACCACGGCAGCACGCCGGTCAACTGGCGGCTCGTCCTGCCGAAGGCGTGGGACGACGACGCCGAGCGCCGGGTGCGCAGTCGGCTGCCCGAGCAGGAGAGGTCGAAGCCGACCTGGCAGTACCTGCTCGACCTGTTCGACGAGACGATCGGCGACTGGGGGATGCCGGCGGCGCCGGTGGTGGTCGACCTGAGCAGCGATCCCGGCGCGTTCCCGCTGCTGGGCGGCCTGGAGGAACGGCGGCTGCCGTACCTCGCCCAGGTGTCGGCGGCGATGCCGGCGCTGCCGGTCAACATCGTCGGCTCCGCCGGCGGCGGGCGCACGATCGGCGAGCTGGTGGCCGCCGCCGCCAAGCGCGGGCGGACGAAGCTGTCCTGGCGCGACGAGAAGACCGGCGAGCTGGTCGGCTCGGACTTCGTCGTCACCGCCATGCCCGGGCACACGGGTCCGGTGGCCGGGCCGCACGGGCGCGGCCTGCCGAGGGTCCGGCACGTGCTGGCCGAGTGGCCGGTCGGGCACGCCAGGCCGCGATCGGTGTGGCTGACGAACCTGGGCGCGACCGGTGTCCGGGAGATGGTCGGGCTGCTGCGCGCCCGCGCGCAGGTCGAGGTGGACGTGAACCGGCTCACCGAGGAAGTCGGTCTGCGCCACTTCGAAGGACGTTCGTTCCAGGGTTGGCACCACCACGTGACCCTGGTGTCGGCCGCGCACGGTTTCCACGTGATGCGCGAGCTGGAGCGGCAGGGCTTCACCGAAGAGCGCCTGCGTCCTTACGCCTGATCCCGACGTCGGGTGGACCAACGTCGTTCCACCCCGACCTCGATCGGGGGCTTCGAGACCCCGGCGGGTTCCCGACGTACGCTGGTGACCGGAAACGGGGTCAGCCACGCCGGGCAAGGGGGTTCTCATGCGTCGCAAGTCGGCGGAAACCCGGGAGCACGTGCTCGATGTCGCGCACGAGCTGTTCTACTGGAACGGCATCCGCGCGATCGGCGTGGACCGGGTGGCCGCCGAGTCCGGCATCGGCCCGACCACCCTGTACCGGCTCTTCGCCTCCAAGGACGACCTGGTCGCCGCGTACACCGAGCGGGCGGGCGACCGTTACCGGCAGTGGTTCAGCGAAGCCACGGCCGATGACGGTCGCCACCCGCGCGACCGCATCCTGGCCGGCTTCGACGCGCTGGCCGAGCAGGTCAGGCCGGAGAACTGCCGCGGCTGCCCGTTCCTGATGGTGCTGTCCGAGTTCCCGGACCTCAACCTGCCCGCCTCGCGCGCCGCGGTGGCCACCAAGGCGTGGATGCGGTCGCGCTTCGGCGCGCTCGTGGACGACCTGGCCGCCGTCGAGCGGGTGGCGAACCCGGTCGCGCTCGCCGACCAGTTGGCGCTGGTCATGGAGGGCGTCTACGCCTCGGTGCAGGCGCTGGGCGACCAGGGGCCGGCCAAGCAGGCCCGGGCGCTGGTGGCGCTGCTGCTGCCCGGCGGGGGTCGTGGGGACGAGGTAGGTGCCGGCCGCCGTTCCGCGCAAGCGCTGTGACGTCATCGCCTGTTTTGGCTGGGCAACACCGAACCTCATACGGGTAATCCTGGGCCACGACGGGTCTCCAGTCCATGACCCGCTGTTATAACCAACGGTTGTGGACGTTCACGTCAGGGAGTTGCGCTATTTCGTCGCGGTAGCCGAGGAGCTCAGCTTCACGAGGGCGGCGAAGAACCGGCTGTTCGTCTCCCAGCCCGCCCTGAGCAAACAGATCCGGCAGCTGGAGTCGATGCTCAAGGCGACGCTGCTGGAGCGCGACCGGCGCACGGTCACGCTGACCCCGGCCGGCCGGGCGCTGCTGCCGAGGGCGCGCCAGATCGTCGAGCGGTGGGACGCGGCGGCCCGGGCGGTCGCCGAGGTCGTGGCGACCCACCAGATGACGCTGACGGTGGGTTTCCACACCAGGATCGGCCGGGGGTTGATCCCCCGGGTGACCGCGCGGCTGGACGAGGTGATGCCGGGCTGGCGGCTGCAGTTCCGGCAGGTCTCGTGGGGCGACCCGACGGTCGGGCTGGCCGGCGGCGACGTGGACGTGGCCATCGCCTGGTTACCGGTGCCCGACGACGGCACGCTGTCCTGGCGGGTGGTGAGCACCGAGGAGCGGTGGGTGGCGCTGGCGGTCGGGCACCGGCTCGCGGACGCGGGCACGGTGCCGTTCGACGACCTGGTGGACGAGCCCTTCATCGCCCTGCCGTCGGCGGCGGGCTCCCGGCGGGACTTCTGGCTCGCCGCCGAGCAGCGCCGCACGCCGCCGCGCGTCGCGGCCGAGGCCGACACCGCCGAGGAGACCTTCGAGGCGGTGGCGTCCGGGCTGGGCGTGGTGCTGCTCTCGGCGGGCAACGCGGAGGTCTACCGCCGCGACGACGTGGTCTGCCTGCCCGTCTCGGGCATCCCGCCGAGTCAGCTGGCCGTGGTGTGGCGCACCGGCGACCACCGTGAGACCGTCCGCGTGTTCGTCGAGGCGTGCCTGCGCACGTTGGGCACCGAGGTCGAGGGGTGACCCGGCGCACAACACCCTAGTACTTCCGATAGACGGATGTCCTAGTAATCTGGTGGCAGTCGCCGATGCCGGAGGAGCCGTCGTGACCACCGACAGTCCGCTGCACACCCCTCAGCACCCCGTCCGCTTCGTGACCGCGGCCAGCCTGTTCGACGGGCACGACGCCGCGATCAACATCATGCGGCGGATCCTGCAGTCCCAGGGCGCCGAGGTCGTGCACCTCGGCCACAACCGGTCGGTGCGCGAGGTCGTCGCCGCCGCCGTGCAGGAAGACGTGCAGGGCATCGCCATCAGCGCCTACCAGGGCGGGCACGTCGAGTACTTCAGCTACCTGGTCGAGCTGCTGGCCGAACGCGGCGCGGGGCACATCAAGGTCTTCGGCGGCGGTGGCGGCGTGATCGTGCCGGAGGAGATCGAGCTGCTGCACTCGCGCGGCGTGGCGCGGATCTTCTCCCCGGCCGACGGGCAGGAGCTCGGCCTGGCCCGCATGATCAACACGATGGTGCGGGCGTGCGACGAGCCGCTGGCCGAGCGCCCGCCGTCGTCGTGGGACGGGCTGTTCACCGGCGACGAGGACGTGCTGGCCAGGGCCATCACCCTGATCGAGGCCGGTGTACTGCCCGCGGCCGTGCGCGACCGGATGGCCCACGTGGCGGGCGAGCGCTCGGTGCCGGTGCTGGGGATCACCGGAACGGGCGGTTCGGGCAAGTCGTCGCTGACCGACGAGCTGGTCCGCCGCTTCCGGCTGGACCAGCAGGACAAGCTGCGCGTCGCGGTGCTGGCGGTCGACCCGACCCGGCGCCGCGGCGGCGGCGCGCTGCTCGGCGACCGGATCCGGATGAACTGCCTGGACGGCGACCGCGTGTTCTTCCGCTCGCTGGCGACCCGTCGGGCGGGCTCGGAGGTGCCGGACGGCCTGGGCGACGCGATCCTGGCGTGCAAGGCCGCCGGGTTCGACCTGGTCGTGGTGGAGACGCCGGGCATCGGCCAGGGCGACGCGGCGATCGTGCCGTTCGTCGACCTCTCGCTGTACGTGATGACGCCGGAGTTCGGCGCCGCGTCGCAGCTGGAGAAGATCGACATGCTGGACTTCGCGGACGCGGTGGCGATCAACAAGTTCGAGCGGCGCGGCGCGGACGACGCGCGCCGCGACGTGGCCCGCCAGCTGGTGCGCAACCGAGAGGCGTTCGGCGCGTCGTGGGAGGACATGCCGGTCTACGGCACGTCGGCGGCGACGTTCAACGACGACGGCGTGACCGCCCTGTACCAGCACCTGCGCGGCGAGCTGGCGCAGCGCGGGCTGGACGTGGCCGAGGGCGCGCTGCCGGTGGTGGCGGGCAAGGTGTCGACGGCGGCGGCGACCGTGGTGCCGCCGACGCGGGTGCGGTACCTGGCCGAGATCGCCGAGACGGTGCGCGGCTACCACCGGGCCACCGAGACGCACGTGGACGCGGTGCGGCGGGTCGCGCACCTGCGGGCGGCGCGGGCGGAGCTGGAGGGCGCCGGGCACGACACGGCGGCGATCACGTCGGTGCTGGAGTCGGCGGCGCGGCGGGTCGACGCGGTGTCGGCGGAGCTGCTGGCGTCGTGGCCCGGGGTGGTGGAGGCCTACAGCGGCGACGAGATGGTCGTGCGGGTGCGCGACCGGGAGATCCACACCAAGCTGACCCGCGAGACGCTGTCGGGCAACAAGGTGCGGCGGGTGTCGCTGCCGCGCTACGAGGACGACGGCACGCTGCTGCGGTTCCTGCGCAAGGAGAACCTGCCCGGCCACTTCCCGTACACGGCGGGGGTGTTCCCGTTCAAGCGGGACGGCGAGGACCCGGCGCGGATGTTCGCGGGCGAGGGCGACGCGTTCCGCACCAACCGCCGGTTCAAGTACCTGTCGCAGGGCTCGGAGGCGACGCGGCTCTCGACCGCGTTCGACTCGGTGACCCTGTACGGCCGCGACCCCGACACCCCGCCGGACGTCTACGGCAAGGTCGGCACCTCCGGGGTGTCCATCGCGACGCTGGACGACATGAAGGCGCTCTACGACGGCTTCGACCTGACCGCGCCCACCACGTCGGTGTCGATGACGATCAACGGTCCGGCGCCGACGATCCTCGCGTTCTTCCTCAACACGGTGGTCGACCAGCAGGTCGTCAAGTTCCGCGCCGAGCACGGCCGCGAGCCGTCCCCGGCCGAGGCGGGCGAGCTGGCGGCGTGGGCGCTGTCGACCGTGCGCGGCACCGTGCAGGCCGACATCCTCAAGGAGGACCAGGGGCAGAACACCTGCATCTTCTCCACCGAGTTCTCGCTGCGGATGATGGCCGACATCCAGGAGTGGTTCATCCGGCGCAAGGTCCGCAACTTCTACTCGGTGTCGATCTCGGGCTACCACATTGCCGAGGCCGGGGCGAACCCCATCAGCCAGCTGGCGTTCACGCTGGCCAACGGGTTCACCTACGTCGAGTCGTACCTGGCGCGCGGGATGGCGATCGACGACTTCGCGCCGAACCTGTCGTTCTTCTTCTCCAACGGCATGGACGCCGAGTACAGCGTGATCGGCCGGGTGGCGCGGCGGATCTGGGCCGTCGCGATGCGCGAGCGGTACGGGGCCAACGAGCGGTCGCAGAAGTTCAAGTACCACGTCCAGACGTCCGGTCGGTCGCTGCACGCGCAGGAGATGGACTTCAACGACATCCGGACCACGCTGCAGGCGTTGTGCGCGCTCTACGACAACACCAACTCGTTGCACACCAACGCCTACGACGAGGCGGTCACCACGCCCACGGAGTCGTCGGTGCGCCGGGCGATGGCCATCCAGCTGATCATCAACAAGGAGTGGGGCCTGTCGGCGAACGAGAACCCGCTGCAGGGCTCGTTCGTGGTCGAGGAGCTGACCGACCTCGTCGAGGAGGCGGTGCTGGCCGAGTTCGACCGGCTCTCCGAGCGCGGCGGCGTGCTGGGCGCGATGGAGACCGGCTACCAGCGGGGCCGGATCCAGGACGAGTCGATGCTGTACGAGCAGCGCAAGCACGACGGCTCGCTGCCGTTGATCGGGGTGAACACGTTCCTGCCCGGCGACGGCAAGCGCGAGAACGTGACCATCGAGCTGGCGCGGGCGACGGAGGACGAGAAGCGGTCGCAGGTCGAGCGGACGCGCGCGTTCGCCGCCGCGCACGCGGCCGAGGCGGAGCCCGCGCTGCGGCGGTTGAAGGAGGCGGCGGCGTCGGGGGAGAACGTGTTCGAGGTCCTGATGGACGCCGCCCGCGTGTGCACGCTGGGTCAGATCACCGAGGCGTTCTTCGAGGTGGGTGGCCAGTACCGGCGCAACGTCTGACCCTCACCACGCCCGGCCGCCGCCCCGATGACCGACCGGCTGTATCCAGGGCGGTGCTCCGAATCTCCTAATGGGTGAACCCACAAGGAGTAGCAGGGGCGGTGAGGTCCGATGAAGTGGTGGACCGGAGGGGCGTTCGCGATCCTGGCGTGCGCGGTGGCGGTCGGCTGCGCCGACGAGCCTGGGCGGTCGGTGTCCGGGCAGGTCACCGCGGGCCGCTCGGCGGGTTCGGCGGACCCGGCCGCGCCCGTCGAACCCGGGCCGACCACCGGGACGCGGGCGGGGGCGCCGCGGTCGGACACCGAGCCCGCGCCCACCGCGCGCACGGGGGAGGAGACGGAGCTGCCCGGCGTGCCCGGCAGTCCCGTCACCTACGACGTCACCATCTTCTACGCCTTCCCGCCGGACGAGGTGCGGCGGAAGATCGAGGTCCAGTTGGCGCCGCAGCTGCCGGCGCACTGCCGGCCGGACCTGTGCGGGATCACCTTCGAGGTCGAGCCGCGGGAGGACGGGGACTGCGTCACGTCGACCTCCCCGCTCACCGTGTACCCCGGCGGCGCCATCACCATCGTCCTCGGGGCGCCGTGCCCGGGGACCACGCCTTCAGAGGCGTCGTCCGAGCCTCCCGCGGACCCCACCGCTGACCGCACGGCGGAGTCGACGCCCGCGACCACCACGGGCAGCGGGCCGTGACCACCGCGACCGCCCGCCGGGCCGCCGCCCCGCCGACGGCGCCCGACCCGGCCGAGTCGCGGACCGGGCCGGCGCGGGCGTTGCGGATCGTGGCGTCCGTGGTCGCGAACACGACCCTGCTCACCGCCCTGCTGTACTTCTTCGGCCTGGTGGCCACGCAGGTGTTCTTCGACCACTTCCGGGTGCACTACACGCTGCTCGGCCAGACCTCCGACGAGATCCTGGCGCGCGGCGCGGACGGGCTGTTCATGCCGCTGGCGGGCACCGCGATCGCCGTCCTGGCCGGCACCTTCCTGGCCCGCTACCTGCGCTCCCGGCTGTCCGCGCGGAGGTGGGCGGCGCTCCTGCGGGTCTGCGCTCCGGTCGCCGCCGTGCTCGGCCTCGTGCTGCTCGCGGTGACGGTGCCGATCACCGTCGACCCGGAGCCGTTCCACGGCTACCCGGGCCTGCCCGGGTTGGGGTTCGCGCTCGGCATCGTGCTGCTGGCGTTCGCCTGGCGGCGGTGGAGCGTCACCGGCGGCCGCGGCCGCAAGGGCGCGGGCTTCGGCGTCGTGGAGTCGGTGGCGGCGTTCCTGCTGGCCAGCATCGGCCTGTTCTGGGCCGTCGGCGACTACTCGGCCTCGGTCGGCACGCGGCGCGGGTTCGAGGTCGAGGCGCGGATACCGGACATGCCCGCCGTGGTCGTCTACAGCGCGGAGAGCCTGAACCTGACCGGAGGCGGTGTGCGCCAGGTCGCCTGCGGGCAGTCCGGCGCCGCGTACCAGTACCGCTACGACGGCCTGAAGCTGCTCCTGCAGTCCGGTGGCCAGTACGTGTTCGTGCCCGCGACGTGGCGGACGTCCTCCGGCACGGCGTTCGTCGTGCCGCGCACCGACTCGCTGCGCCTGGAGTTCGGCCCGCCGGGCAGCACCCCGCCGCCGTCCTGCTGACCCGGCGGCTCACCGGCTGGAGGAGCGCACCACCAGCCTGGTCGGCAGGAACGCGGGGGCCGGCGTCCCGCCGCCGTGCACCATGGTCAGCACGGCCCGTGCCGCGGCCACCCCGATGCCCGCCTTGTCCTGCGCCAACGTGGTCAGCGGCGGGTCGACCAGGGCGGCCAGCTCGATGTCGTCGAACCCCACCACGGCCAGCTCCTCCGGCACCCTCAACCCGGCGTGCCGGGCCGCCAGCAACGCGCCGACGGCCATCTCGTCGCTCGCGCAGAACACCGCCGTCGGCGGCTCGGGCAGCGCGATCAGCGACCGCATCGCCGCCTGGCCGCTCGGCCGGTAGAAGTCGCCCTCCACCACGTACTCCGGCGGCACCGCCAGCCCTTCCCCGGCCATCGCCGCCCGGAAGCCGTCCAGCCGGTCCACCGCCGGGCGGTTGGCCCGCGGCCCGGTGACGGTGGCGATCCGGCGGTGCCCCGCGCCGACCAGGTGCCGCACCGCCATCGCCGCGCCGCCGACGTTGTCCGACGTCACGTAGGTCGCGCGCGGCCCGTCGACGTCCACGTCCACCGCCACGCACGGCAACCCGGACTGGGCGAACGCGGTGAACGCCGAGGCGTCCGACCCGCTGTCGATGAGCACCAGCCCGCCCAGGTGGTGCCGCCGGGTCATGTTCACGTACGCCACCGGGTCCGCCAGCGACGCGCCGACCGCCCGCAGCGCCGCCGACCCGCTCGTGGCGAGCATCAGCAGGTGGTAGCCGTGCGCGCTCAGCGCCGACTTCAGCCCGATCAGCAGCTCCTGCAGGTACGGGTGCCGCCAGCCCGGCCGGCGGTGGTCGGTGTCCCACACCAGGCCGATCAACCCGGACCGCTTGGTGGCCAGCGCGCGGGCCGACTCGTTGGGCCGGTAGTCGAGCTCGCGGGCCACCCGCTCCACCACTTCGCGCTTTTCCTTGCTGACCGTCAGCGGCTGGTTGAAAACGCGGGAAACGGTCGCCACCGACACCCCGCACAGCTGGGCGATCTCGCGGATCGTGGGCATCTCCCGCCCTTTCTTTGTAACCGGTTTCAGCCGCTCCGGCAGTGCCTTCTGACCAGGGTGGACACGGTATCACCTGCGGAAACGCCGAAGCTCGGAAACAGTCAGGTTATCGCTTCGTTACTTGACGGTGTCGCGGCCCGGGGCTGTCATGTACACCACACCGGCCGGGCGCGGACCCCCGGTCGAATTCGCCGGAAACCCCCGGATGGACCCTGCGCGGGTCCGGCGTGCCCGAAATAGGCCCGCTCAGTGATGGAGAAGGAGAGCCGCGTCATGAAACGAACTCCGACCCTGGTCGGCGCCGGTCTGCTGGCCGCCGCCCTGGTCGCCACCGCCTGCAGCGGCGGCGCGAGCGACGGCAAGACCAGGATCACCATCGGGCTGTTCGGCAACTTCGGCTACCAGCAGCTGTTCGAGGAGTACGAGAAGGCGCACCCGGACGTCGACATCACCGACCGCACCGCCTCCTACTCCGACCACCACAAGAACCTCGCCGCCCACCTCGCCACGAACAACGGCGCCGCGGACATCGAGGCCGTCGACGTCGGCTACATCAACCAGTTCAAGGCCAACCCCGGCCAGTTCGTCGAGCTGAAGTCCGACGTCAAGGACCGCTGGCTGGACTGGAAGTGGGAGGGCTCGCTGTCCAAGGACGGCAAGCAGATCGGCTACGGCACCGACATCGGCGGCCTGGCCATCTGCTACCGCCGCGACCTGTTCGAGGCCGCCGGCCTGCCGTCCGACCGCGACCAGGTCTCCGCGCTGTGGCCCACGTGGGAGCAGTTCATGGCGACCGGCAAGCAGTTCGCGGCCAAGGCGCCGGCCGGCGCGAAGTTCTTCGACGGCGGCCCCACCGTGCTCAACGCGATCGTCGGCCAGGCCCCGACCGGCTACTACGACAAGAGCGACAAGATCGTCGTGGGCGACAACGCCGAGATCAGGAAGGGCTGGAACCTCGTCGCGCAGGGCGTCGCCGACGGCCTGTCCGCCGGACTGCTGCACAGCACCCCGCAGTGGAACACCGGCTTCAAGCAGGGCCAGTTCGCCACCCTCGCCTGCCCGGCCTGGATGATGGCCAAGATCAAGGACCAGGCGCCCGACACCGCGGGCAAGTGGGACCTCGCGGCCGTGCCCGGCGGCGGCGGCAACTGGGGCGGCTCGTACCTGACCGTGCCCAAGCAGGGCAAGAACGTCGACAAGGCCGTCGCCCTCGCCGCCTGGCTCACCGACCCCGAGCAGCAGGCCAAGGTCTTCGCCAGCGCCGGCCTGCTGCCCTCCGCGCCCAAGCTGTACAGCGAGGAGTCGGTGGCCAAGAAGCAGGACCCGTTCTTCAACAACGCGCCCGTCGGCAAGGTCTTCACCGACGCCGCCCGCGCGCTGAAGCCGCAGTACCAGGGCCCCAAGGCCGGTGACGTGCAGACCGAGCTCGGCAACGCCATGCAGCGCGTCGAGCAGGGCAAGCAGAGCCCGGACGAGTCCTGGAACCAGTTCGTCGGCGACGTCAAGAGGCTCGAAGACTGATGAAGACGGACTGGCGCGAACGCCGCCACCGGTGGGACATCCGGTACGCGCCGTACGCCTACATCGCGCCGTACTTCCTGCTGTTCGCGGTGTTCGGCCTGTTCCCCCTGCTCTACACCGCGTGGGTGTCGCTGCAGGACCGCAACCTGCTCGACGGCGACGCGGCCACGTTCATCGGCGTGGACAACTACGTCCAGCTGCTCACCGCGGACCCGTACTTCTGGAACGCGATGGGCAACACGCTGAGCCTGTGGCTGCTCACCACCGTCCCGCAGATCCTGTTCGCGCTCGGCATCGCGCAGCTGCTCAACCGGCGGCTGCGCGGCCGGACGTTCTTCCGGATGGGCGTGCTGCTGCCGAACATCACCTCGGTGGCGGCGGTCACGATCATCTTCGCGCAGCTGTTCGGCCGCGACTTCGGGCTGATCAACTGGGGGTTGGAGCTGTTCGGCGCCGGCCGGATCGACTGGCAGGCCGGCACCGGCAGCTCCCACACCGCCATCGCCGCGATGGTGGTGTGGCGCTGGACCGGCTACCACGCGCTGATCTTCCTGGCGTCCATGCAGGCCATCCCGACCAGCGTGTACGAGGCGGCCCGGCTGGACGGCGCGTCCGCCTGGCAGCAGTTCTGGCGGATCACCGTGCCGATGCTGCGCCCGCAGATCATCTTCTCCACGGTGATCGCCACCGCGGGCAACATGCGGCTGCTGGCCGAGCCGCTGCTGTTCAACCCCGGCGCGGGCGCGGCGACCGGCGGCTCGGACCGCCAGTTCCAGACCGCCGCGCTCTACCTCTACGAGCAGGGCTTCTCGAAGTTCGACTTCGGCTACGCGTCGGCCATCGCCTGGCTGCTGGTCATCGCGACGGTCCTCATCACCGGGTTGAGCTACCTGGCCGCGCGCCGCATCCGGACCGACTGAAGGGCTGGACATGACCACCACGCTCGAACGGCCGGCTCCGGCCTCGCCCGCGCCGTCGCGGCGGCGGCGGGCGTTGCGGATGCCCGGACCGTGGACCTACGCGGCGTTGATCGCGGTGATCGCCGGCTCGGCGTTCCCGGTGTACTGGTCGCTCGTCGTGTCGTCGCAGACACCGGACAAGGTCGACAGCGTGCCGCCGGTCCTGGTGCCGGGCGGCAACCTGTTCGCCAACATCTCACGGGTGTTCGACCAGTCGGACTTCGCGCTGGCGATGATGAACTCGCTGATCGTGTCGGGGACCATCACCGTGTCGGTGGTGTTCTTCTCCACCCTGGCGGGCTTCGCCTTCGCCAAGCTGAAGTTCCGCGGCCGGTCGGCGCTCATGCTGCTCGTCGTCGCCACCCAGGCCGTGCCCACCGAGCTCGGCGTCATCCCGCTGTACATGATGATGAGCGACTTCGGCTGGGCGGGGGAGATCCACGCGGTCATCGTGCCCGGCCTGGTGACCGCGTTCGGCGTGTTCTTCATGCGCCAGTACTTCGAACGCGCCGTGCCCGACGAGCTGCTCGAAGCGGGCCGGATGGACGGGTGCAGCTCCCTGCGCCTGTACTGGCACGTGGTCCTGCCGGCGGCCCGCCCGGCCGCCGCCGTCCTCGGCCTGTTCACGTTCATGCAGGCGTGGAACGACTTCTTCTGGCCGCTGGTCGTGCTGACGCCGGAGAACCCCACCGTGCAGACCGCCCTGTCCACCCTGGCCAGCGGCTACACGACCGACTACACCCTCGTGCTCACCGCGGCGACCATCGGCACCGTGCCGGTGCTCGCGGTGTTCCTCCTGTTCGGCCGGCAGATCGTCGGCGGAATCATGCAAGGAGCTCTCAAAGGATGACCGACTTCCCCCAAGGATTCCGCTGGGGCGTCGCCACTTCGGCCTACCAGATCGAAGGGGCCGTGGACGCCGACGGGAGAGGACCGTCGATCTGGGACGCGTTCGGCGCGGTGCCGGGCGCGGTCGCCGGTGGCGACACCGGCGCGGTCGCGTGCGACCACTACCACCGGATGCCCGAGGACCTGGCGCTGCTCGGCGAGCTCGGCGTGGACGCCTACCGGTTCTCGGTGGCGTGGCCGCGGATCGTGCCGGACGGCGCGGGCCGGGTCGAGCAGCGCGGGCTGGACTTCTACCGCAGGCTGGTCGACGGGCTGCTGGACCGCGGCATCGAACCGTTCCTCACCCTCTACCACTGGGACCTGCCGCAGGCGCTGGAGGAACTGGGCGGCTGGCGCTCGCGCGACACCGCCGAGCGGTTCGCCGAGTACGCCGCGGTCGTGCACGACGCCCTGGGCGACCGGGTGTCGAAGTGGACGACGTTCAACGAGCCGTACGTGTCCTCGATCGTCGGCTACGGCGAAGGCCGGCACGCGCCGGGCGCGCGGGAGGGCCACGGCTCCCTCGCCGCCGCGCACCACCTGATGGTGGCCCACGGGCTCGCGGTGCGGGCCATGCGCGGCACGCCCGGTCACGAGTTCGGGATCGTGCTGAACCAGTCGCCGTCGACCCCGGTCACCTCGTCGGACGCGGACGTCGCCGCGGCGCGCAGGCACGACCTGCTGCTGCGCCGCCAGTTCACCGAACCGCTGTTCGCGGGCCGCTACCCGGACGACTACGAGGACACGTTCGCGGGCGTCACCGACCTGTCGTTCCGGCGGGACGGCGACCTGGAGCTGATCTCCACGCCGCTGGACTACGTGGGCATCAACTACTACTACCGGCAGCACGTGGCCGACGCGCCGCACCGCGACCCGGACCCGGCCACCCGCACGTCGATCGACATCGGCATCGACACGACCCGCCTGCCGGACGTGCCCCGCACCGCGATGAACTGGCCGGTCGAGCCCGAAGGGCTGACCCAGACGCTGGTGGGGCTGAAGGAGCGCTACCCCGACCTGCCGCCGGTGTACGTCACCGAGAACGGGTGCGTGTACCCGGACCACCCCGGCTTCGTCGACCAGGAGCGCATCGAGTACCTGCGCACCCACCTCGCGGCGGCCAACGACGCCGTCGCCGCCGGCGTCGACCTGCGCGGCTACTTCGTCTGGTCGTTCCTGGACAACTTCGAGTGGGCGCACGGCTACAAGCACCGGTTCGGCCTCGTGCACGTGGACTACGAGACGCTGGTCCGCACGCCCCGGGCGAGCTTCCACTGGTACCGCGACCTGGTCGCCGAGCAGCGCGCCAGGACGGCCGCGGCGGGGTGACCTGCGTGGCTGCCGTCGCGCGGGGGCGCGTCCACGCGACGGTGGCCGTGCCCCTCCCGGCCCTGCTGCTCCCGGCCCTGCCGGCCGCGCCTCGGCCCGACCGTCACGGCCACGGGTTCGGCGTGCACGACTTGCCGTCCGGGACGATCGCGACACCCTGGTCGCTGCCTGTCGTGATCGACGCCAACCCGTCGTTGTCCACGCTCAACGTCTGCTGCATCATCACCGGCGCCGGCGAGCCGTCCGCCGGGCACACCTCGTGGCCGAGGCCGAGGAAGTGCCCGACCTCGTGGTTGACCGCGTAGACCCGGTAGCCGCGCAGGTCCTCGCCGTAGGTGTGCGCGCCCCGGAACCAGCGCGCCGAGCTGAGGTGCACCGTCGACCCGACCCGGCACGACGTGTCGTAGGGCAGCTCGAACCCGCACAGCGACCGCGCGGTGCGCTGCGAGGTCAGCCGGATCCGCAGCTCCGGCTCCACGTCGCCGCCCACCCGCCGGAACGCGTGCCTGCCCGCCCACCCGCGGGGGTGCCGCAGCACGTGGTCGACCACGGCCGCGAACGAGTCGTCGCCGTGCGGCAGCACCACCCCGTCCTCGACCTCGACCGAGTACGCGATGCCCGAGGCGCGGGCCGAACCCGGCGGCGGCACGACGTGCCACGTGCCCGCGCCCTGCTCCGGGAACGCCGGACCGGCCGGCAGGTCCGCGCCGGAGCGCAGCGAGTCGACCGTCGGCGCGCCGCGCTGCGACGAGGGCGCGGGCGCGGACGTGGCCGGCACGACACCGGACGGGGGCCACGTCACCGTCGCGGGCCGGGCCTCCAACCCGACGTCCAGCGCCACCACCGTCGCCGCCGCCAGGCAGACACCGGCCAGGTAGGGCACCGCGGCGACGGGTTTCACGCCGGCTCCAAGCCGGCCGAGCCGTACGCGCAGGCGGCGTTCCACAGCAGGAACGACGGCGCGCCCGCCTCCGCGGTGGCCCGCACCTGCGCCTGCACCTCGGCCGGGCCGTACGCGTGACCCAGCGAGAACGCCTGCAACCACGGGATCACCGTCGCGCCGCTGTCACCGGTCAACCGGACGAAGTCCGCGACCGACGCCCGCACGATCTCGTAGGGCTGCGCGTTCGGGTTGTCCACGCCGTACTCGCCCGGACCCCAGTGCGACGGGTAGACCATCGGCGCGACGTAGTCCACGTGCGCCGAGATGGCCGGGATGTCCTGCGCCACGTCCACCGGGCTGTGCGCGGCGATGCCGAACACCGACGCGCCCAGGTACGCGCCCAGCGGCCGGACCGCGGCCCGGTTGTCCTTCAGGAAGTCCACGATGGACTGCTCGGGGCTGGTGGTCAGGCCGGGGAACACCATCTGCCCGATCGGGCCGTCCGGCCGCCGCACGTAGTCGTAGAGGATGTCGTCGAAGCCCAGCGACGCGGCCTCCTCGGCGATCGCGATGTTGTAGGCCCGCACGTCCGGGTTGGCGAAGTTGGTGAACGCGTACTCGCCGTAGTGCGCCGACCAGGGCGCGCCGGCCGTGTTCTGCGCGACCCGGTCGCGCGCGCCCGAGTCCCACGACGCCTTGCCGAGCACCGGGTCGCGGAACGCCACCAGCCTGCCGACCACCCGCAGCCCCAGCCCGTGCAGCTCCTGCACCGCCGCGCGGGCGTCGTAGTAGTTGCGGGTCGCCCCGATCTGCCTGGCCAGCGGCACCTGCGAGTCGTAGCCGATCTCGCCGCTCTCGTCCTTGATGTCGAGCTGCACGGTGTCGATGCGGCCCTCGCGCGCCATCGCCAGCACCGGGTCGCGCAACGACGCCGTGGCCCACGCGGCGGCGCTCATGTGCACCCCGCGCATCCCGGGGTGGGTGACCTTCACCGCGACGTCCTGGCGCTGCGCGTTGCCGGCGGCGTCGCTGGCCTCGACCCGGACGCTGGTGGCCGCCGACGCCAGCGAGGCCTCGAACTTCCCGTCGCGCACCGGCACCCGCTGGTCGCCCACCAGCACCTCGTCCGCGCCGTCCGCGCTGCCCTTCACCGTCACCGGGCCGCGCGGCGACTCGGCCTCGGCCACGTCCACCTTCAGCGCGGGCGGTGTGGCGTCGACCGTGAACTCGCGCTGCACCTCCACGTCCGGCATCCAGGGCAGCGGGTTGGCCGCCCGCACGGACAGCGTGTGCCTGCCCTCGGCGAGCTTGACCCCGGTCAACGTCATGCGGCCGTCGGCGCGTCGCGCTTCCACCGGCTGTCCGTCCACGTGCACGGTGACACGGTCGAGCCCACTGACCTCCGCGGTGGTGATGGACACGCGCTCTACACCCGAAGGAGTGACAGCGGTGCCGTCGCCCAGTTCCGCCACGGCGAGGCCCACCCCGCGCCCGTGCACGATCGTCGTGACGACCCCGGCGACCAGCAGCAGCACCACGAAGCCGACGACCGGGATCAGCACGCGCTTGAGCTTCCGGGGCGAATCCGACATCGAGTGTCTCCGATCTGGGCGGGGCATCGGTCACCAGCGACTTGACCGGGCGGCCGGGCACCAAACCCGAGGTCATCCGATGGGGTGTACCACCGTGTCGACCCGGCTCCGGCGCGGAACCATGCGACCGTGAACACCACGTCGACGCGGGTCCGGACCGCCCTGGCGCTCGTCGCGGCCCTGTGCTGCGGCTGCGCCGGCCAACCCGGGGCGGTGCCGCCCGGCGAGGCCGCCGCGCAGCTGCCCGCACCCCCCTCGTCCGCCCCGCCATCCTCCGCCACACCGCCCGATCCGGCAGCGGTGGGCGCGAACGAGCTCGGCCAGGTGCCGATCCTGATGTACCACCGGCTCGTCGAGCAGCCCGCGTCCGTCTACGACCGGACCCCGGCGGCGTTCCGCGCCGAGCTGGAACGGCTCGCCGCCGAGGGCTACGTCCCGGTGACCACCGCCGAGTACGCGACCGGGCGCGTCGACCTCCCGGCCGGCGCGCACCCCGTCGTGCTGACCTTCGACGACGGCGACGCGACCCAGTTCGCGCTCGACGCCGAGGGGAAGCCGGCCGCGGGCACGGCCATCGCGATCCTGCTGGACGTCGCCGCGCGGCACCCCGGCTTCCGGCCGGTGGCGAGCCTGTACGTCAACGCCGGGCCGTTCGGGTCGCCGGACGGCGCCGCCCTGCGCTGGCTGCGCGACCACGGCTTCGAGATCGGCAACCACACCCGCGACCACACCAACCTCTCCCTGGCCGACGACGGGGGAGTGCAGGAGGCGATCGCGGCCGGGCAGCGGGAGATCCAGCGGGCCCTGCCCGACTACCCGGTGTCCAGCCTGGCGCTGCCGTTCGGCGCGATCCCCGGCAACGGCGCGCTCGCCCGGCGCGGCGGCTCCGAGGGCACGTCGTACGACTACGCGTGCGTGCTGATGGTGGGCGCGGGCCCGGCGCCGTCCCCGTACGCGGCGGACTTCGACCCGGCGCGCACGCCGCGCATCCGTTCACAGGACCCGACCGGCGAGGACGCGCGGTACGGCTCGACGGTGTGGCTCGACCAGCTGGCCGCCGCACCGGCCCAGCGCTACACGTCCGACGGCGTCCTCGACCGCATCTCCTACCCGGCCTCGGCGGGCACCGCTCCCGCGGCGGGGTTCGCGGACCGGGCCGTCGCCTACTGAACCGCGCCTGCCGAGACCGTCGACCCGCACCGCCGCCGGCCCCGCCTGCCCACCCGCCTACACCCGGCCCGCCGGCCCCGACCTGCCGAGACCGCCGCTCACGCCGTGGCGCGGGCGTGGTCGCGCAGGGCGATCGCCGCCCGTTCCAGGCTGCCCAGCACACCCGGCGGCAGCTCGTGGTGCCGACCCACCACCTCCTGCGCCATGACCTGCATCGGCGCCGACTCCTCCGCCTCCACCACCGCGAGCACCTTGAACGCCGTGCCCGGCGCGAACAGCACCCGCTCCTGGATCACGCTGCCGAACGAGTCGACCACCGACACCCGCCGACCCGTCGCCGACCACAGCAGGAACTCGACCCGCCCGTCGACCGGCACCTCCGGCCCCGCCACGGTGTTGAGCAGACCGTGCTCCACCAGCACGTCACCGGTCCGGAACCGGCGCGCGTCACCCCAGCACACCGTCACGCCCCGGTGCGTCGGCAGCCGCCGCAGCCCCGACACCACCGACGCCGCGTACGGCCACAACCGGCCCAGCTTCCCGCTGCGCAGCGCCTCGACCAGGACCTCCTCGTCGTTGCGCAAGCACGCCGACACCGCCGCGAGGTCCGTCACCACCGCCTCGAACGCCTCCGGGTCGTCCGGCCGCTCGACGATGTGCCGGCACGCCACCGCCGCGTGCTCGCCGTACCGCTCGCCCAGCATCCGGCGCAGCGCGTCGCGCTCCGGCTCCGTGCTGCGGTGGTCGACCGGCACGACCTCCTCGCCCAGCTGCTCGCCCCACACCGGCGCCGGGGTGTCCGCCAGCGGGCCGTCCACGCTCAGCGGCACCGGCTCGTCGGCCGTCACGGGCGGCGGCGGTTCCTCGGCCACCGGCGGACGCGGCATCGGCGACGGGTCGCAGAACACGACCTTCAGCAGCCGCCGCACCTCCGGCTCCAGCCGTTCCACCAGCGACGCGCCCGCCACCGCGACCGCGCCCGCGGTCGTGCGGCCGGGCGAGCCGACGGTCAGCCGGGCCCACTCCGGGTCCACCGGCAGCGACCGCACCTCCGGCCCGTTGTCCTCCGCGTCGCGCACCCACAGCCCGGACGGCACGACCTCCAGCACCACGCCGCCGCCCAGGTCGAAGATGCCCGGTCCGCGTTCCACCAGCCCCTGCACCGGCACCCGGTAGCCCGAGACGACCGGCGCGCCACCCGGCGCGTGACGGACCTCGGTCACGTACGGCCGCCACGTCTGCTGACCGCGCGGGTTCACCGCCACCACGGCCGCGCCGCTGCGCACCGAACCCACCGGCAGCCCCGTGTACAGCGAGATCGGCTCACCGAGCTGGTCGGCCACCGCCTGCGCCTGGTGCTCGCCGCCGTACCAGACCAGCCGCACCCGCGACCGCGCCACCGACGGCAGCCCGCCCAGCAGGCGGCACACCTCGTCGGTCGGGATGGGCGGCTGGCCGGGCCCGCCGACCACGACGGTCAGCACGTTGTCCCGGCACGGCAACCCGATCACCGCCCGCGCGTCCGGCGCCTGCGGGTCGAACTGCGCGCGTTGCGCCCGCAGCCACAACCCCGCCGGGATCGGCTCGGAGATGCCCACCTCGCCCGTCGGCCACGGCGTGTTCGGGTCGACCGCCTCCCAGTTCGGCACCGGGAACCGCCGGCCCATCGGCACCGGCGACGCGCCCGGCAGGAACCGCAGCCAGCAGCCGTACCCGCCGTTGCCCGCGACGAACGCCGCGCCCGGCACCGTGGTGACCGCGCCGTCCGGCGCCACCACCTCCGCCTGCAACTGCTCGCTCAGCCACTGCGCGGGCGCCGTCGGCCGCATCGACCCGGAGTGCGCGGTCATCAGCCGCACCGGCCCCCGGCCGTGCAGCGCGGCGGCCACGGCGGGCCAGAACGACGTCTCGTCGCCACCGGGCGGCTCGACGACGACCACCGTGCGACCGCGGTCGACCGGCAGGCTCCGGCCGAGCGCGACCGCGGCGGGGCTCGCGCCACCGGGCGGCCCGACCACCAGCGTCGCCCCGGCGAACGAGGCCGAGAACTGCGCCGGCGCGGGTGCGGGCGCCGGTGGCGGCGCGACGGGCTCTCGTTCGACCACCGGCTCCACCTGCGGGGCACGCTCCTTCGGTGCGGCACGTCGGAACATCAAGGCGCCCGATCACCTCCAGGCACGACTGCGCGGGAACGCCCGCACTCTACGCGGATGTCACCCGAACGAGTGTGGGCGCGGTGCCCCACGCTCGTCCACTGTGGACCTGAGGGCGGCTCCGACCAGCGCCCCGAACGCCACGTGGTCCGCCCACTGCGCCGCCCGGGGCAACTCCCGGACCGCCGGGAACCACCGTCCGACCAGCTCCAGGTCCACCACCGCGATCACCGCGCCGGCCACCGCGCCCGTGCGCGCGTCCAGCGGCCACCGCCGGTCCACGGCCGCCGGCACCGCCACCCAGCACGCCGACACGCCGAGGTGGGCGACCGCGCCGCGGATCACACCCGTGCCGCCCAGCAAGGACGCCGCCGCCCGCGTCGACCGCAGAACGTCACCACCGGTCCACAGCGCGTGCGCGGTCGACGGCACGCCGCCGAGCACCGCCGCGACCACCCACGCCCGCCCCACGCGTGGACCGGACCTGCGCCGGGTACCCGGCACGCCGGGAACTCCCGGGGCCCGCCTGCTCCGTTGTGATTCCATGTTCGAACCTGTGTTCGAGTATGACAAGATCACGGGTGCACCACACCGACGACGTGCCCGACCGTATCCGGTCACCGGGGACCGCGCGGGTCGCCCGCCTCGCTCGGCTACCGTGAACGCCGCTCGACACACGCCACGACCTGGGGAGAACGACCCGGTGACCGCTGAGATCCTGTACGGGGCCGACGACCTGACCCACCTGGAGGGTCTGGAGGCAGTGCGCAAGCGCCCCGGCATGTACATCGGGTCCACCGACAGCCGGGGCATCAACCACCTGTTCACCGAGGTGGTCGACAACTCCACCGACGAGGGCGTGGCCGGCCACGCCACCAAGATCGTCGTCACCCTGCACGCCGACGGCAGCGTCCAGGTCGACGACGACGGCCGCGGCATCCCCACCGGCACCCACGCCAAGTCCGGCCTCTCCGGCGTCGAGCTCGTCCTCACCCGGCTGCACGCCGGCGGCAAGTTCGGCGGCTCCGGCTACAAGACCTCCGGCGGCCTGCACGGCGTCGGCGCGTCCGCCGTGAACGCCCTGTCGCTCCGCTACGACGTCACCGTCCGCCGCGAGGGCAAGACGCACGAGATGTCGTTCGCGCACGGCGTCCCCGGCGTGTTCGACGGCCCCGGCCCCGAGGCCGGCTTCACCCGCCAGTCCGGCCTGCGCGTCACCGGCCGCACCAAGCGCACCGGCACGTCCACCCGCTACTGGTACGACGCCCGCTACTTCGAGAACGGCGCCGCGCTCGACGTCGAGGCCGTCCGCACGAAGCTGCGCAACACCGCGTTCCTCGTGCCCGGCGTGACCTACACCCTCCGCGTCGCCACCGACGAGGCGACCAGCGAGGAGACGTTCCACTACCCGGGCGGCCTCGTCGACATGGTCGACCACCTCGCGCCCGGCAGCGACAAGCCGGTCACCGGCACGCTGCTCATCACCGGCGCCGGCGTCTACCACGAGAACGCGGCCGACGAGAACGGCGTCATGCGGTCCAAGGTCGAGCGCCAGGCCGAGGTCGAGATCGCGCTGCGCTGGGGCACCGGCTACGAGCGCATCGTCGAGTGCTTCACCAACACCATCCGCAACGTGCACGGCGGCACCCACCGCCGGGGCTTCGAACGCGCCGTGCTCAAGTCGGTCCAGGACGCCATCGGCAAGACCAGGGGCCTGCTCAAGCCCAAGGAAGACCCGCCGACCCTGGACGACGTCCTCGAAGGCATGACGGCGGTCGTCCACGTCCGCATCCCCGAACCGCAGTTCACCTCCCAGACGAAGGACGAGCTCTCCACCGCCGGCATCACCAAGGTGGCGCTCACCCTCGTCGAGAAGCACCTCAAGGCCTGGACCGAGGACCGCCGCACCAAGGCCGAGGCCAAGGTCGTCCTGCAGAAGGTCGTCGACGCCTCCCGCGTCCGCCTGACCCAGAAGCAGCAGAAGGACGCCGCCCGCCGCAAGACGGCCCTCGAAGGCGCCGCGATGCCCGCGAAACTCGTCGACTGCCGCACCACAGGTGTTTCGCGTAGCGAACTGTTTCTGGTGGAAGGCGACAGCGCCCTCGGCTGCTTCACCGGTGACACGATGGTGGCGTTGGCCTCCGGACGTGCGATGAGCTTCGCGCAGCTCACCGCCGACTGGGGACGTGGTGTCACGCACTTCGGCTACACGACCAACCGCGCCGGTCGCGTCGTCGTCGCACCGCTCGTAGAGCCCCGGCTGACCAAGCGGAACGCGCCGCTGGTGCGGGTCACGCTCGACAGCGGCGAATCCGTCCGCTGCACCCCGGACCACTTGTTCCGGCTCCGCGACGGCTCCTACCGGCGAGCGGACCAGCTCCAACCGGGCGATTCGTTGATGCCGCTGTACCGCTCGACCTCGGCCAAGGCCTCGGGCGACAAGCTCGACGGCTACGAGCGGATCTGGATGAACGACCGCGAGGAGTGGGTCTACACGCACTACCTCGCCGACGCGTACAACCTCCGGCACGGCCGTGACAGCGCCCAGAACGGCACCGTCCGCCACCACGTGGACGTCGACAAGCGCAACAACGACCCGCGCAACCTCAGCCGGATGACGTGGGACGACCATGCCGCCCTGCACGCCTCGATGATGGGTGAGCACGTCCACGCCGGCTACCGGGCTTGGCTCGCCGAGGGCGGACTCGAGTTCAAGTCGGCGATGCTGTCGGCGCAGTGGCAGGACCCGGACTTCCGGCAAGCCTGCCTGGCGCGGTTGGCGGCCCTGAACGCCGACCCCGCGTTCCGGCGGCGGATCGAGCAGGGATTCCAGAACTGGTACGCGTCGCTCACCGACGACGAGCGCGTCGAGTACGCCGAGCGAATGCGCGAGAGGCAAGCGGCCTATTGGGCGCACCCCGAGCACCGTGCGCAAGCCGCGGAACGCGTCAGGGCGTACTTCGCCGACCCGGGCCGACGGGCGCAGTGGCGTGAGCGGTCGTTGGCGCAGTGGCAGGACCCGGACCTGCTGGCTTGGCGCTCGAAGGCCACGATCGACCAGTTCGCGGACCCGGCCGAGCGGGAACGCCAACGCGCCGCCGTCGTCGCCTGGCACCAGGAGCACCCCGAGTTCGGGGAGCGGCACTCCGCCCGGATGAGGGCGCGGATGCTCGACTCCGGCACCGGTCACCTGGCCAAGGCGCAGGCGGGCCGCCGCCGTTACGTGGAGACGGTGTCGAGGGCCGACCGCGTCGCCAAGCAGGTCGAAGGCAGGCGGATCGCAGCGCTCAGGCGACTGCGACCGCTGCTGTCGTCGACCGACGCGGAGATCGGCTCGGCGTACGAGGCGGACCGTCTGGTCAACGCCCGCACAGGCTTGAAGTTCGACCGCTTGCTCGACGGCTTCGACGGCGACCTCGGTCGGCTCCGGGAAGCCGCGTCCCACGTCAACCACAGCGTGGCCTCGGTCGAACCGCTCACCGAGACCGCCGACGTCTACGACCTGACGGTCGACGGCTATCACAACTTCGCGCTCGAAGCCGGTGTCTTCGTGCACAACAGCGCGCGCATGGCCCGCGTGTCGGAGTACCAGGCGTTGCTGCCGCTGCGCGGCAAGATCCTCAACGTGCAGAAGGCCAGCCTCGCCGACACCCTGCGCAACGTCGAGATCGCCAGCATCGTGCAGGTCCTCGGCGCGGGCACCGGGCGGACGTTCGACCTCACCACCATGCGCTACGGCCGGGTCATCCTGATGGCCGACGCGGACGTCGACGGGTCCCACATCCGGACGTTGCTGATCACCCTGTTCGCCAAGTACATGCGGCCCGTGATCGAGGACGGGCGGCTCTACGCCGCGATGCCGCCCCTGCACAAGGTGATGACCAAGGGCCGCAACCCGGAGACCCACTTCACCTTCACCCAGCGCGAGATGGAGCAGAAGGTCGCCAGGCTGGAGAAGGCGGGCAAGACGGTGGTCAAGCCCGTGCCCCGGTTCAAGGGTCTCGGCGAGATGGACGCGGACGAGCTGTGGGAGACCACGATGAACCCGGCGACCCGCTCCGTGCGCCGCATCACCATCCACGACGCGGAGGCCGCGGAGGCCGCGTTGGAGCTGCTGATGGGCGAGAAGGTCGAGCCGCGCCGGGCGTGGCTCGTCGAGTCCTCCGCCCGGGTCGACCAGTCCGCGATCGACATCTGACCCGCCTGACACACGAGGGAACGACCGACCATGGCACGCCGCAAGACCCCCACGACCAGGGTCGACCCGTCCGCCTTCGACCGCGCGGGCGCCCAGGTCTTCGACAACTCCCTGACCACCGAGATCGAGGACTCCTACCTGGAGTACGCCTACTCGGTGATCCACTCCCGCGCCCTGCCCGACGCGCGGGACGGCCTCAAGCCGGTGCACCGCCGCATCCTGTTCTCGATGAACGAGCAGGGCTACCGCCCGACCAGCGCGTACGTGAAGTCGTCCCGCGTGGTCGGCGACTGCTTCGTGCGCGGCGCGCTCGTCTCCACACCGGACGGGCTGCGGCCGATCGAGCAGCTCGAGATCGGCGACCGCGTCCTGGACGGGCGGGGCGAGCCGGTCGAGGTCGACGCCGTCTACGAGAACCCGGTGTCGGAGCTGGTGCGCGTCACCTGGTCCGACGGCCACTCGATGCTCGTCACGCCCGGCCAGCGGTTCCACACCGGGGACGGCTGGGCCGACGGCGACTGGACCGCCGCCCGCGACCTCGTCGGCTCCCGCACGTCCGGCTTCGGCGCCGAACGGCACGCGAACCTGCTCGCCGACGGCGACGCGTCCGGGTTCGTGCTCGGCCTGGTGGCCGCGTCCGGTGACGTGCTCGCCGACCGGCGGGTGCGGCTGGAGTCCACGGACGTCGACGCCGTGGACATCGCGCACGGCTGGGCCATCGCGCACGACGTCACCGTGTCCCGGGAGAAGGACGGCGACCGGCTCACCCTCGTCTTCGCCCGGCACACCGAGCTGGAAGCGGCGGCGACCGGCCGGCTGGACGCCGTGCTGCGCGACCGGTCGGCGTGGACGCCGTTCGTCGCGGGCCTGTTCATCGCCTCCGGTCACGTCCGCGACGGCCGTGACATCGTCCTGCCCGGCGGTGACGCGGAGTACGCCGTGCTCGCCGACGCGGGCGTGCGCACCCTCCGTGACGGGGCGGTCCTGGCGGTCACCGGCCGTGACGCCGCCGCGCTGGCCGTGGCGCTGCTGCGCTGGACCGGCGTCGGCCCGCGCCAGGACGGCCTGGTCCAGGTGATCCGCAACGCCCGGCACGCCGCCGACGAGCCGTTCCCGCACGTCGTCTCGGTCGAACCGGCCGCGCCGGACACGACCTTCGACATCCGGGTGTCGAGCCCGGAGCACGCGTTCGTGGTGAGCGGCTTCGTCGTGCACAACTGCATGGGCAAGTACCACCCCCACGGCGACACCGCGATCTACGACGCGATGGTGCGCCTGGCCCAGGACTTCTCCCTGAACACCCCGCTGGTCGACGGGCACGGAAACTTCGGGAGCCCGGACGACGGCCCGGCCGCGAGTCGGTACTGCTTGGTCGGCGATACTCGAATTCGCCTCGCGGATGGCACGAGTCCGCGCATCGCGGACTTGGTGAATCTTCCGGCGGATTCCGAAGCCGACGCGGATTTCGAGGTTTTGGACAAGGACGGCAAGGCCGTTCGGGTCGACAAGGTGTTCAACTCCGGTGTGCACCCGACGATCCGGATGACGACGAAGTCCGGTTTCTCGGTGCGGGGCAGCGAGAACCACCTCGTGCTCTGCCTGGAAGCCCCGATGGGCGTGCCGATCTTCCAGTGGCGCCGGCTTGACGAGGTCAAGCCGGGCGCGGTCGTGGCGGTCGCGCGCAATGCCTGGTCACAGGTGGTGCCCACGGCGCAGGAGTACATGCTGGGCGTGCTCGGTGGCGCGTGGGTCTCGGAGGGTTACGCCAGCGAGACCCGCGCGGGGTTCAACAACACCGACGAGCACTTCTTCGGCGAGGTGCTGCACGCGTACGACCAAGTGGTCGCCGGCCGGCGGTACGTCTCGCAGCGGCAGACCCGTCAGGACCGGAAGCTGATCCGCGAGATCGACATCCAGGACTACGCCGGCGGCATGGAAGCCTTCCGGAACAGTGTGCTCGCGGAATTCATCGGTCACCAGGCCCGTGAGAAGTTCGTTCCTGAGTTCGTGTGGAACGGCGGTTGGGGCGTGAAGCGCGCGTTCCTGATGGCGGCGTTCGAGGGTGATGGTGGTTGTCGCGAGGCGGACAACAGTTTTACGATCCAGTACAGCACCTACAGCGCCAAGCTGGCTGCACAGTTGCAGGAACTGCTGGCTGAATTCGGCGTGATCGCCACTCGTCGCCAGTACCGGCGCTCCAGCGGCTCGGTGGAACACCGCTTGGTGGTGTCGGGCCTCCGGAACGTCCGCGCCTTCGCGGAACGCGTCGGGTTCCTCAGGACGAAGCAGGCGAAGTTGGACGTCCTGCTCCGCCGCTCCCCGTTGCGGGCGCACCGGTCGAGCACGGACAGCGTTCCGTTCGTGGCCGACTACGTCCGCGGTGCGCTGGACTCGGATCGCCGCGGCAGCGGCCGGAAGTGGCTCACGCAGCACAACTTCGACCGCGTGGAGCGGTGGGAGACCGAGCGCCTGCGGATCATCGACCGGATCGAGGACACCGAGGTCCTGGCGACGATCCTGCCGGTCATGGACTCGGGGTACCGCTTCGAGGCGGTGACCGGGGTGGAGGCGTGCGAGCCGGCCGAGGTCTACTCGGTCCGGGTGGAGTCCGACGACCACTCGTTCCTGGCCGGTGGCTTCGTCAACCACAACACCGAGGCCCGGATGTCGCCGGCGGCGATGTTGCTGGTCGGCGAGCTGGACGAGGAGACGGTCGACTTCCGGCCCAACTACGACGGCTCGCTGCAGGAGCCGACGGTGCTGCCGGCGGCGTTCCCGAACCTGCTCGTCAACGGCACGTCGGGGATCGCGGTCGGGATGGCGACGAACATGATCCCGCACAACCTGGGTGAGGTCGTGGCGGCGGCGCGGCACCTGGTGACGCACCCGGACGCGACGCTGGACAAGCTGATGGAGTTCATCCCGGGCCCGGACCTGCCGACCGGTGGTGTGCTGCTCGGGTTGGACGAGGTGCGCAAGGCGTACGAGACCGGGCGCGGCGTGGTGCGGATGCGGGCCAAGGTCGAGACCGGGTTGCTGGAGGGCAGCCGGGGCAGGCAGGCGATCACGGTCACCGAGCTGCCCTACGGCGTGGGCCCGGAGAAGATCATCGAGAAGATCACCGACGAGGTGACGAAGTCCAAGCGGCTGACCGGGATCTCCGACGTGAAGGACCTCACCGACCGCGAGAACGGCACGCGCGTGGTGATCGAGTGCAAGGTCGGGGTGAACCCGCAGGCGTTGCTGGCCGACCTGTACCGGCTCACGCCGATGGAGCAGTCGTTCGGCATCAACAACCTGGTGCTGGTGGAGGGCCAGCCGCGGACGTTGGGGCTCAAGGCGCTGCTGGAGGTGTTCCTCAAGCACCGCTACGAGGTGGTCACCCGGCGCACCCGGTTCCGGCGGCGCAAGCGCGAGGACCGGCTGCACCTGGTCGAGGGCCTGCTCAAGGCGCTGCTGGACATCGACAAGGTGATCAAGCTCATCCGGGGCAGCGAGAACGCCGCCGCCGCGAAGGAGGGCTTGATGGCGAAGTTCGAGCTCTCCGAGATCCAGGCGACTTACATCCTGGACACGCCGTTGCGCCGGTTGACCCGCTACGACTCGTTGGAGCTGGAGGCGGAGCGGGAGAAGCTGCGCAACGAGATCGCCGAGCTGAGCAAGATCCTGGACGACCCGGCGGTGTTGAAGAAGGTCGTGTCCACCGAGCTGGCGAAGGTGGCCAAGGACCTGCAGCAGGAGCGGCGGACGGTGCTGCTCGACGGTGACCTGAAGGAGGTGCTGGCGGCGTCGAGGCCCGCCGGTCCGCTGGAGGTCGCCGACGACCCGTGCCAGGTGATCCTGTCCGCGACGGGCCTGGTGGCGCGGACGGCGGCCGAGTCGGAGGAGTCGTCGGAGGCGCGTCGGCGCAACGGGCGGATCAAGCACGACGCCGTGGCGGCGACCGTGCACACGACGGCGCGCGGCCAGGTGCTGGTGGTGACGAACCGGGGTCGGGCGTTCAAGACGGACGTGCTGCCGCTGCCGGTGTTGCCGGAGCAGAGCGGCACGGTGTCGTTGAGCGGGGGCATGGCGGCCGGTGAGCTGGTGGAGCTGGAGGCCGGTGAGCGGGTCGTGGGCATCGCGCCGCTGACCGACACCGAGTCGCCGGGGCTGGCGCTGGGCACGCGGTCGGGCACGGTGAAGGTGTGCGCGCCGGAGTGGCCGGTGCGGTCGGACGAGTTCGAGGTGATCACCCTCAAGGAGGGTGACGAGGTGGTCGGCGCGTCGTGGTTGAGCGGCGCCGACGAGACGTTGGTGTTCGTGACGTCGGAGGCGTCGCTGTTGCGGTACCCGGCTTCGCTGGTGCGCCCGCAGGGTCTGCGCGGTGGTGGCATGGCGGGCATCAACGTGGGGTCGGACGCGCGGGTGGTGTTCTTCGGCGCGGTGCGCACGGACGACGACGAGCACGGTGAGCCGATGGTGGTCACGTCGACCGGGCAGAGCGTGAAGGTGACGCCGTTCGCCGCGTACCCGGCGAAGGGCCGGGCGACGGGTGGTGTGCGGGCGCACCGGTTCCTGAAGGGGGAGACGGGGTTGGCGCTGGCCTGGGTGGGGCCGAGGCCGGCGGGTGCGGCGCGCAACGGGTCGCCGGTGGAGCTGCCGGCGGCGGACGAGCGCCGTGACGGTTCCGGTCACGCCCACCCCGGTCCGGACGTGGTCGGTCACCTGGTCGAACGGGACTGACCGGTCGGTCCGGCGGGCTCGGCGGTGGTGCGCGTTCGCGCCACCGCCGGGGCCTGGGTCGTCAGCCGTCGTGCCGGCTGCCCGCGAACACCGGGCCGTAGCGCTCCAGGTTGGCGTTGGGGTGCAGGATGGCGTGCAGGTTGAGCGCGTGCACGTCGCGCTGGATGCGGTGTCGCGTCGGGCTGTCCCCGCCGAGCACGTCGACCGCGTCCCGGGCCCGCAAGCACGCCTCGCCGAGGTCCCGGCGGACGCCGGCGCGGTCCTCGGGTGTCCACTCCTCGCCGCCGGCGGCCTTGAGGTCGACGACGGCGGCGGTGCGGCGGGCGTGGAACTCGGCTTCGTCGGCGAGCACCGTCGCCTCCCGCAGGCCCGACGCCGGGGCCGATCCGCGGGCCGCGTCGACCGCGGCCCGGGCCAGGCCGACGGCGGGCGCGCTGACCGTGGCGCAGGCGGCGGGCACGAACGGCGCGCGGAACATCGGCGCGGCGGCGTGCGGGTGGGCCCGCAGCACGGGATCGAGGCGCAGCACCCGTTCGGCGGGCACGAACACGTCCTTGGCCACCGTGGTCACGCTGCCGGTCGCGCGCAGCCCGGTGGTGTGCCAGTCGTCCACGACCGAGAGGTCGACCAGCGGGATGGCCAGCGCCACCGGCGCGCGGTCGGGCAGCAGCATCGCGGCGTTGGTGGTCCAGTGGCTCTGCGGCGCGCCGGTGGTGAACGCCCACCGGCCGTTGACCAGCACCCCGCCGCCGACCGGTTCGGCCGTGGCGGTGGGGCTGAGGATGCCGGTCACCCGCACGTCCGGTTTGGCGAACACCTCGCGCCGCACGTCTTCGGGGAACTGGCCGACGACCCACGTGGAGATGGCCCACACCGCCGCCGTCCACGCCGCCGACCCGTCGCCGCGCGCGAGTTCGGCGATCACCCCGACCACCGTGGCCAGGTCGGCTTCGTGGCCGCCGTGCGCGGCGGGCACCCGCAGCCGCAGCACGCCGGCGTCGGCCATCGCCTCCAACGCGCCTTCGTGCAGCCTGCGGTGCTCGTCGCCCCAGGCGGCGTGGGCGCGCAGGACCGGGACGATCCCCGCGGCGCGGCGCACCAGTTCGTGCCGCTCCGTGCCGTGCCCAGCGCCGTGCGTCGCAGTGCCGTGCACCACCGTGCCGTGCCTCCCCCATCGGTGACCCGTGACACACACCTTGGCGTGCTCTGCGCCACCAGACAACACCGGAATAGCCGTCGACCCGGTACCGTTGTGCCAGTTAGTTGAAAGCGCAACTACCTGAACGAGGAGTGGCCATGCAGTTCGGTGTCTTCACCGTCGGCGACGTGACGCCCGACCCCACGACGGGGCGGACGCCGACCGAGGCCGAGCGCATCAAGGCCATGGTCGCCATCGCCCTCAAGGCCGAAGAGGTCGGCCTGGACGTCTTCGCGACCGGCGAGCACCACAACCCGCCGTTCGTCCCGTCGTCGCCGACGACCATGCTCGGCTACGTCGCGGCGCGCACCGAGCGGTTGATCCTGTCCACCGCCACCACGCTGATCACCACCAACGACCCGGTGAAGATCGCCGAGGACTACGCGATGCTGCAGCACCTGGCCGACGGCCGGGTGGACCTGATCATGGGCCGCGGCAACACCGGGCCCGTGTACCCGTGGTTCGGCAAGGACATCCGCGACGGCATCGACCTGGCCATCGAGAACTACGCCCTGCTGCGCAAGCTGTGGCGGGAGGACGTGGTGGACTGGGAGGGCAAGCACCGCACGCCGTTGCAGTCGTTCACCTCGACCCCGCGCCCGCTCGACGACGTGCCGCCGTTCGTGTGGCACGGCTCGATCCGCAGCCCGCAGATCGCCGAGCAGGCCGCGTACTACGGCGACGGCTTCTTCGCCAACCACATCTTCTGGCCCAAGGAGCACTTCCAGCGGCTGATCACCTTCTACCGCGAGCGCTACGAGCACCACGGTCACGGCGCCGCGCACCAGGCGATCGTGGGCCTCGGCGGCCAGGTGTTCATGCGCCGCAACTCGCAGGACGCCGTCCGCGAGTTCCGGCCGTACTTCGACAACGCCCCGGTGTACGGGCACGGCCCGTCGCTGGAGGAGTTCACCGAGCAGACCCCGCTGACCGTCGGCAGCCCGCAGGAGGTCATCGACAAGACGCTGACCTTCCGCGAGCACTTCGGCGACTACCAGCGCCAGCTGTTCCTGATGGACCACGCGGGCCTGCCGCTGAAGACGGTGCTGGAGCAGCTGGACCTGCTCGGCGAGATCGTGCCCACGCTGCGCCGCGAGTTCGCGGTCGGCCGCCCGGCCGACGTGCCCGACGCGCCCACCCACCGGTCCCTGCTCGCGGCGGCCACCTCGGAGGCGAACGCACGATGACGCACCCGACCGTCGCGGTGGTGCAGGCCGGGCTCGGGTCGCCGTCGTCCACGCAGCTGCTGGCGACCCGGCTCGCCGAGGCCGCGCAACGGCTCGTGCCCGACCTGGAGGTGCGCACCGTGCACCTGCGGGACGTGGCGCGCGACATCGCGGACAACCTCGTCACCGGGTTCCCGGGCGCCCGGCTGCGCGACGTGGTCGAGTCGGTGGTCGGCGCGGACGCGGTGATCGCCGTGACGCCGACGTTCAACGCGTCCTACAGCGGGCTGTTCAAGTCCTTCGTGGACGTGCTGGAGCCGGAGTCGTTGGCGGGCAAGCCGGTGCTGATCGCCGCGACCGGCGGCACCGAGCGGCACTCGCTGGTGCTCGACCACGCGCTGCGCCCGTTGTTCGCCTACCTGCGGGCGATCGTGGTGCCGACCGGCGTGTACGCCGCGTCGTCCGACTGGGGCGCCGAAGGGCTGCCCGGCCGCGTCGACCGGGCCGCGGGGGAGCTGGCCGACCTGCTCGTCGGCCGGGCGCCCGCCAAGCCCGCCGACCTCGGGTTCGTGCCGTTCGACCAGCTGCTCGCCGGACGGTGAGCAGCACGCGCGGCGAGGCGGACATGGACCTGACCGCGGTCGGGGCGCCGACTAGATTCGGCCCATGTCCGCCTCGCTGCGCCTCGCGGTGCGCAACGCCGCTGCCCTGACGACCGGCCTCGCCCACACCCGCGGGCACGCCCTGACCAGCCGTGACGGGTTCCTCGCGATGAGCGGGCCGACCCTGCTGCGGGTGCTCGTGGTGCGGCCGGACCCCGACCCGGCCGACGTCGCGGAGCTGGCGCTGCTGGTCAAGCGGGCCGAGGCGAGGGTCGTGGTCGAGGACTCGTTCGGCGCGATCGACGGCACGGCGCTCGGGCTCACCGCCCGCCACCTGCCGGTGATGATCCGCCCGCCCTCACCCGCGCCCCCGCCCGCGCTGAGGGTCGAGCCCGTGCGCACGGCCGCCGAGTGGGCCGTCGCCGAGCGGGTCGTGGTCGACGGCTTCCCGCTGCCGGGCTTCCCGACCGGCGCCGCGCTGCCCTTGGCGTTGAAGGACCGCGAGGGCTTCCGGGTGCGCACGGCGTGGCGTGACGGCGTCGTGGCCGGCGCGTGCCTGACCGTCGAGACCGGCGACGTGGCCGGCCTGTACTGGGTGGCGACCCTGCCCGAGCACCGCTCGCGCGGCGTCGGCCGGGCGTTGCTCAACGCGGCGGTCGGCGAGTTCCCGGCGCTGCCGATGACCCTCAGCGCCACCGAGCAGGGCCTGCCGCTGTACGAGTCGCTGGGCTTCTCCACCGTCACGCACGCCACCTGGTGGTCCAACCCGGCCTGACCGGGTGACGCCGGTTCGGCCGGTCTTTTTCCGCACGGAGCCGTTACCTCGGGAGGATGACCGCAGAGGTGGGGCAGCGGTCCCGGCTGGCCGCGGTGGACAACCTGAAGGTGCTGCTCGTCGCCCGGGTGATCGGCGGGCACGCGCTGCTCGGGTACTCGGCGGTGGGCGGGTGGCCGTACGACGAGGTCAACGAAGTCACCTTCGCGCCGACACGTCGAGACCGTGCTCGCCGCCGTCCTCGGCCCGTCCGGGCTGTTCCTGATGGGCACCTTCTACCTGCTGTCCGGCCTGTTCACGCCGGAGTCGGTGGCGCGCAAGGGCGCCCGCCGGTTCGTCCGCGACCGACTCGTCCGCCCCGGCATCCCGTTCGCCCTGTCGGCGCTGCTGGTGTGGCCGCCGGCGCTGTGGGTGGCCTACCGCGCCGCCGGGCACGACGTCACCCCGTGGTGGGTGTTCACGCACCGCGACCCGCTGCTCGACTCCGGCTCGCTGTGGTTCGTCGAGATCCTGCTGCTGTTCTCCGTCGCCTACGCGCTGTTCGGCCGCCCGCGCGCGACGCCGGCCGTGCCGACCGGCGGCCACCTCGTCGCGGTCACCGCGGGCGTCGTGGCGAGCACGTTCGTGGGGCGGCTGTGGTTCCCGGCGCGCAGCGGCCAGGTCGGCGACCTGCACGTCTGGTGGTGGCCCAAGCTGATCGCCATGTTCGGGGTGGGGATCGTGGGCGCGCGGTCCGGCCTGGCCGAGCGGGTGCCGGACCGGATGTGGCGCGGCAGCCGGGTGGTCGCGGCGCTGGCCGTCCTGTCCGTGCCGGTGGTCGCGGTCGCCCTCGGCGTGTCGGACCTCGCCGGGCAGGCGGGCCCGTCCCTGGGCGGCCGGCGGTGGCAGGCGCTGCTGTTCGCCGTCGTGGAGGCCGTGCTCGTGGTCGGCGGGTCGGTGTGGCTGCTCGGCCTGGCGCAACGGCGGCTCACCCGGGACGGCCCGCCGGCGGTGGCGCTCTCGCGCGGCGCGTTCACCGCGTTCTTCATCCAGGGCCCGGTGCTCGTCGTGCTCGCGGCGGCGGCCCGGCCGTTGCCGTTCCCGGCCGAGGTGAAAGCATTCCTGGTCGCCGCGGTCGCCATCGCGGGGTCTTTCGGGGCGGGCCGGCTATTGACCGCCCGGACCCGGGTCGGCCGATTTCTCTAATGCGTTTGACTGCCGTCATTCACTGCGATAAATAGACCGGTCCGGCCCCGGTGTTCACCTGGTGGGACCCACGGACGGGTGACGCCGGCGCCACACCGCGTGGTTTCCACACCGTGGGACACCTGGGCATACCCGAGACCGGGAGGCACCTCCGCGTGTGGGAGACTTCGCGCCATGGCTCCTCTTCGCTTCGCCCTGCCCAACAAGGGCTCGTTGAGTGCTCCCGCGGCGCAAATGCTGGCCGAAGCTGGTTACCGGGTGAACAGGTCCGGCCGTGAGCTGATCGTGGCGGACCCGGCAAATGATGTGCAGTTCTTTTTCCTGCGTCCCCGCGACATCGCGGTGTACGTGGGCGAGGGGTCGTTGGACGTCGGCATCACCGGTCGTGATCTGCTGCTCGATTCCACCGTGTCGGCGAAGGAAATCCTGCCGCTGGGCTTCGGCCGGGCGTCGTTCTACTTCGCGTCCAAGCCGGGCGGCATCCACGACGCCGCCGGCCTGGAGGGCAAGCGGATCGCCACCAGCTACCCGAACCTGGTCGAGCACCACCTGGCCGACCTCGGCGTGAAGGCGCACCTCGTGCGGCTCGACGGCGCGGTGGAGACCGCCGTGGAACTCGGCGTGGCCGACGCGATCGCCGACGTGGTCGAAACCGGCATCACGCTGAAGACCTCCGGCCTGGAGACGTTCGGCTCGCCGATCCTCAAGTCCGAGGCGGTGCTGATCCAGGGCGACACGGTCGCCGACGCCCCGGACGCGGTGCGCGCCGTCGAGATCCTGCACCGCAGGCTCCAGGGCGTGCTGATCGCCCGCCGTTACGTGATCCTCGACTTCGACTGCCCGGCGGAGGCGCAGGAGGAGGCCTTCAAGCTGGTGCCCGGCATCGAGTCGCCCACCGTCTCCCCGCTGGCCCGCGAGGGCTGGGTGGCCGTCCGCTCGCTCGTGCCGCGCGACGACGCGCCGTTCATCATGGACGAGCTGTGGCGCGTGGGCGCCCGCGCGATCCTGGTCAGCTCCCTCGACACCTGCCGCATCTAGCCCCAGCGCACACCTCGAACTCCACGTTCCCGCCCTCGGGAACGTGGAGTTCGCGCGTTCCGAACGGTCAACTCACCCGTTCTGAACGTAGGACACGCGCGTTCCGAACGTAGGACACGCGCGTTCTGAAGGTAGGACACGCGGGTGCTAGATCCGGTCTAGCGGGCCGTCTCGCGCCTCCTCTGTGAGAGGAGGTGGCGCATGGAGCCGCTGCGCATCGCCGTGATCATCGGCAGCACCCGTGAAGGGCGCGTCGGCGACGGCATCGGCCGGTGGGTCGCCCGGGTCGCGGAACGGCGCGACGACGTCGAGCCGGTCGTGCTCGACCTGGCCGACTACGACTTCCCGCCGTGCTACCCGGGCCGGCCGACGCCCGAGGTCCGCCGGTTCACCGGGCAGGTGGCCGACGCGGACGGGTTCGTCGTCGTCACCGCCGAGTACAACCGCAGCTTCCCGGCCTCCCTCAAGCAGGCGATCGACTACGCCTACGACGAGTGGCACGCCAAGCCCGCCGGGTTCGTCTCCTACGGCTACCGCTCCGAGGGCTTCCACGCCGTCGAGCAGCTCCGGACAGTTTTCACCGAGTTGCACGTCATGACAGTGCGAACGGGTGTCGGCGTGAACCTGCTCGCGGACGAACCGCTCGACACCGAGCGCCGCCGCCGTGCCGCGGAGGCGATGTTCGACCAGCTCTCGTGGTGGGCGTCGGCCCTCAAGGATGCCCGCGCCCGACGCCCTTACGTCTCCTAGCTGTGTCTCACCAAGAAGGGGAACTCATGAACGCCATCGAAACGTCGGGCCTGGTCAAGGTCTTCGGCGACACCCGAGCGGTGGACGGCGTAGACCTGACCGTGCCCGCCGGGACGGTGTACGGCCTGCTCGGCCCGAACGGCGCGGGCAAGACCACGACGGTCCGCGTGCTGGCCACCTTGCTGCGCCCGGACGCGGGGGAGGCGCGGGTGTTCGGCCACGACGTGCGCGCCGATCCGAACGCCGTGCGCCGACTGGTCAGCCTCACCGGGCAGTACGCCTCCGTCGACGAGGACCTGACCGGCACCGAGAACCTGGTCCTGCTGGGCAGGCTGCTCGGCCACACCCGCCCGCACGCCCGCGCCCGGGCGGGGCAGCTGCTGGAGGCGTTCGGCCTGACCGAGGCGGCGGCCAAGCAGGTCAAGCACTACTCGGGCGGCATGCGCCGCCGGCTGGACATCGCGGCGAGCATCCTCAACACGCCGAAGCTGCTGTTCCTGGACGAGCCGACCACCGGCCTGGACCCGCGCAGCCGCAACCAGGTGTGGGACATCGTCCGCGCGGTCGTCGCGCACGGCACCACCGTGCTGCTGACCACGCAGTACCTGGACGAGGCCGACCAGCTCGCGTCCCGCATCGCCGTGATCGACCACGGCAAGGTGATCGCCGAGGGCACCAAGGGCGAGCTGAAGGCGTCCGTCGGGGTCGGCGCGGTGCACCTGCGGCTGCGTGACGCCGACCAACGCCCCCGGGCGCGGCAGGTGCTGGCCGAGGCGCTGGAAGCCGAGGTGCAGCTGGAGCACGACCCGGTCGCGCTGACCGCGCGGCTGGCCGGCCGGGCCACCGAGCAGGCCGCCGAGGCGCTGGCCCGGCTCGCCCGCGAGGGCATCACCGTCGACACGTTCTCCCTCGGCCAGCCCAGCCTGGACGAGGTCTTCCTGGCCCTCACCGACAAGAAGGAGGCGGCGGCGTGACCGTCACCAAGGAAGCCGAGCTGCTGCCCGCGCCCAAGGCGGAGGACCTGGCGGCGGTGCTGCTGGAGACCACGCGGCCGAACCGGCCGAGCGCGCTCTCGGCGTCGCTCACGTTCGGCTGGCGTGCCGTGCTCAAGATCAAGCACGTGCCCGAGCAGCTGTTCGACGTCACCGCGTTCCCGATCATGATGATCTTGATGTTCACCTACCTGTTCGGCGGCGCGCTGGCCGGGTCGCCGGGGGAGTACATCCAGTACCTGCTGCCCGGCATCACGGTGACCAGCGTCGTGATGATCACCATGTACACGGGCGTCGCGGTGAACACCGACATCGAGAAGGGCGTCTTCGACCGGTTCCGCACGCTGCCGATCTGGCGGCCCGCGCCGATGGTCGGCTACATCCTGGGCGACCTGCTGCGGTACGTGCTGGCGTCCACCGTGATCATGGTGGTCGGCCTGGTCCTGGGCTTCCGGCCCGGCGGCGGGTTCGTCGGCGTCGTGCTGGGCGTGGCGGTGCTGGTGGCGTTCTCGTTCGCGTTCTCCTGGGTGTGGACGATGTTCGGCCTGCTGATGCGCAGCGAGAAGTCCGTGATGGGCGTGAGCATGCTGTTCCTGTTCCCGCTCACGTTCCTGTCCAACGTCTACGTCGACCCGGCCACGATGCCGGGCTGGTTGCAGGCGTTCGTCAACGTCAACCCGATCAGCAAGCTGGTCGAGGCCGTGCGCGCGCTGATGGCGGGCGGCTTCGACGGCGACGCGATGATGTGGACCCTCGGCTACGGTGTCGTCTTCACCGTCGTCTTCGGCGCCTGGACCATGCGCCTGTACAACCGCAAGTGACCTACAGGCGAAAGCTCTCCTGTCCCGAGTAGACGCACGTCGCCCCGGTCGAGACGGTCTCCCTCAGGTGGGCCGCGAGACCGGGGTGGCGTGCGTCCAGTTTGCGCAGGGTGTCGCGGATGCGGGCGGTGACGGTCTTGCGGGCCCGTTCGGCCTCGTCGCCGAGCCTGCGGGTGCGGCCGGCCAGACCGGCGGCGGCACGCAGCTCGTCCAGCAGGGCGGCGCGTTCGCGGTCCAGGGCGGCGGCGCGGTCGTCGTCGGACGCGCGGTCGATCTCGTCGTCCAGCTGCGCCAGCCGGCGTCGGTAGCGGGACTTCGCCTCGTCGTCCAGCACCGGGTCGCCGCCCAACCGCGCCGACGCCACCGCCTCCGGCGCGAGCAACGCCGCCGCGGCCACCGGCTCACCCGGGCTGCCGAGCAGCACGTGCAGGTCACGCAGCCCTTTCGAGTCCGGCACCCGCACGGTGACGCCGTCGTACGACAAGGCCCACACCTCACCGTCACGCCGGAACTCGCACGTGGTCCGCTCACCCCGCACCGGCGTGCCCCGCGCCCGCAGCGCCTCCTCCAGGTGCTGCCGCGCCCGTGCCGCCCAGGGCCGGGCACGCATCCGCTCCGCCGACAGCCTCGCCGCCGTCAACTCCGCCACCGCCTCGTCGCACCGGCCCAGCACCAGGTCCACCAGACCGAGCCACAGGTCCACCGGCCCGCTGACGTCGCACCCGTACAACGACACCAGCCACTTGCCCCGGTGCGGCGCCAACTCCTCGCGCACCCGCGCGGCCAGCTCCCGGTCACCGGCCGCGTGGGCGAACTGGGCCCGGAACCGCAGCCACAACGGCTCGAAGTACGGCTGCGACCGATCGTCCTGCTCGACGTGGACGCGGGCGGTCGCCACGTCACCACGCTCGAGGGCGGCGATGCCGGCCGGCAGACCCGGGACCGAGTAGTTGCTCGCGAGAATCTCGGGCGCCAACTCGTCCAGCTCGGCGAACCTGCCCTGCGGCAGCAACAACGCCCACCGCAGGTGCAGGTACATCATCCGGAACCCGATGTGCCTGCTCGCACCCAGCTCGATCGCCTTGGCCAGCAGCGCCTCCGCCTCGGCGAACCGGCCCTGCATCACGGCGATGATCGACTGGTCGATCGCGGCCGAGAAGTTGAACCGGCTCATGCCCAGCCGCTCCGACAGGGCGACGAACGCGTGCACCTGGTCGACGTAGCGCGGGTCGCCGAGCTCCACCAGCGCCACCCACCGGAACGAGGTGGCGAAGTGCTCGACGGTGTGGTCGCCGCTGCGCCGCGACACGGTCAGCAGCTCGTCGATCAACGCCAGCCGCTGCTCCGCGTTGCCGATCCCCAGCGTGGTGTCGTGCACGGCCCAGAGACCCGAGGCCAACGCGTCGTCATCGTCACCACCCCGGGCCATCTCGGTGGCGTGCAAGCTGATCTCCCGGGCCAGCACCTCCGGCGGCGCGTCCGGCGGCGGCCCGACCAACCGGGCGTACGCCTCCCGCACCAAGGCCGCCGCCCGGCCCTCTTCCTCGGCGAACCGGTACACCGCCAACGCGACGAAGGCGAACGGCGTCGGGTCGGCCAGCTCACGCGCCCACCCCGCCGCCTCGTGGAAGACCCGACGGGCCTCGGCGGGCTCGGCGCAGTGGTACAGCTCGTTGCCGAGCTCCAACGCCACCGCGACGCGCCGCCTGACGCCCTCGGCCCGCTCCAGCGCCCGCCGGTAGTGCCCGGCGGCCTCCTCGACCGCCATCCGGCGACTCGCGTCCCGGGCCGCCGCGACGATCAGGTCCACCGCCCGGTCGGCGGCCAACCGGTCACCGGCCAGGTGCGCGTGCCGGGCCAGCTCCACCGGCGCCACCTGGTCGGCCAGGTCGCCGTCCAACGCCCGCACCACGGCCGCGTGCCGCGCGTCCACATCGGACAGCGAGCCGTACAGCGTCTCACGCACCAGGTCGTGCGCGAACGAGAACCGACCACCACCCAGCCCCAGCACCAGCCGCGCCTGCGCGGCCTGGTCGAGCAACCGGTCCACCGCCGGCACCGGCAGCGACGCCGTGGCGGCCAGCACCTTGCGGTGGAACTCGTGCCCCAGCACGGCGGCCGTCGTCAACAACTCGCCGACCTGCGCGGGCAACAACGACAACCGCCGCCGCAACGCGTCCCGCACGCCGGGCGCGATCGCCGTCACCGGCGCACCCCCGTGCCACAACCGCGCGGTCTGCTCGACGAAGAACGGGTTCCCGCCGGTCCGCAGGTGCACCTCGGCCACCAACCCCGGCTCCGGCTCTCGACCGGCCGTCCGCGCCATCAGCTCGCCGACCTCGACCGGCGACAGCCCCGCCAACGCCACCGTCGCGGCCCGGCTGAGCAACGGCGTCATCAACGGCCGCAGCGGGTGGTCCCCGGCCTCCACCTCGTTGTCGCGGTAGGTGCCGACCAGCAGCACGCGCTCGAACCAGGTGTGCTGCGCCGCGAACTCCAGCAGCTTCAACGACGCCGGGTCGGCCCAGTGCAGGTCCTCCAGCACGACCACCACGGGCCGGTGCTGCGACACCGCCACCAACGCCGTCGTCACCGCGTCGTACAAGGGGAAGCTCTCCGGCGTGTGCTCCGCCGGCGCCTCGCCGAGCAGCACCGCCAGCGGACCCGGGTCCACCGACTCCCACTCCTGGACCGTCGCCGCCCGCCGCAGCGCCCGGATCACCTGCACCCACGGCCAGTACCCGGGCGCGCTGTCGGAGTCCCAACACGCCCCGCCGAGCACCACCGCCCCCACCCGCCGCGCCTGCTCGGCCGCGCCGGTCACCAACGTCGTCTTGCCGATCCCCGCCTCACCGGCGACCAGCACCAACCCACCATGACTACCGGCCGCCCGCTCGACCTCCGCGCGCAGCACCCCAGCTGAATGATCACGTCCGATGAGTCGCATGGCAGGTGAAACCTAACCCATCCCACCGACACGGGTCCGGCATTCAGGCGATCCCGCCCACTCTCTTTCGCTCACCTGTGCGAACCCCAACCCCGGCGAGGACTCGTTCAGTTCTCGGGTGACAGCTCGCTCAACCGCGCGAACGTCCCGTCCACCGCCCCGGTCAACGCCTCCGGGTCGCCGTCCGCCAACGCGTTCCCCGCCGTGAAGCACGCCAGTGCCAGTTGCGGCGCGAGCACCGCCACCTCGGCCGACGCGCCGCGTTCCAGCAAGGTGGCGCGGAAGACCTCCGACAACCTGGCGAACTTGCGCGCCGCGCGATCCCGCAGCTCGGGGTTCTCGCGCAGCAGCCGTTCGTGCATGCGGTAGTGCTCGCCGTCCGCCGTCAGCTCCCGGCACAGGTCCGTCGCGACCGCGCGCAGCTGCGCCACCGCGCCCGTCAGGTCGGTGACCGGTGGCAACGCCCGGTGCCGTTCGGTCAGCTCCTCGACGATCGCCTGCTCGTCGGAGAAGACGACTTCCTGCTTGTCGCCGAAGTAGCGGAAGAACGTCGTGCGGCCCACTTCGGCCCGTTCGGCGATGTCGGTGACCGTCACCGCGGCGAAGCCGCGTTCGGCGAACAGCTCGAACGCCGCCGCCACGATCTGTTCCCGCGCGCGCTGTTGCTTGCGCTCGCGCAGCGGCATCCGTTCCGGCATGGGCTCAGCATAACGGCACCGGTACGAAGTGCGGTACGGTACTCAGTACCAGTTCGAACTACGTACCAGGAGCGACCATGGGCACGACCTTGATGACCGGCGCGAGCCGGGGGCTCGGCCGCGAGGCCGCCGAACACCTGCTCCGCCACCACCCGGACCGGCACCTGCTGGTGTTCAACCGCAGGCCCGGCCTGGCCGCCGAACTGGCCGCGGTCACCGGCAACCGCAACGTCTCCGAGGTGGTCTGCGACCTGGCGTCGTTCGCCGACATCCGCCGCGCCGCCGCCGAGGTGGAGGGACCGCTGGACGGGTTCCTGGGCAACGCGGGCCTGCAGATGGCGACCACCCGCAAGCTCACCGCCGACGGCTTCGAGATGACCTTCGGCGTGAACGTGCTGGCGTACCACCTGCTGCTGAACCTGCTCATGCCGCGCTTCACGAACCCGGCGCGGATCGTCGTGGTCGGCAGCGACGTGCACGACGCCGACCTGAACACCCTGGGCCTGATCCCGCCGCCGCGCTGGGACCACCCGCGTGAGCTGGTCAAGCCGGGCGAGGACTCCGCGAAGGAGGGCAGGCGGGCGTACGCCACCAGCAAGCTCGGCGTGATCTACCTCGTCCACGCCCTGCGGCGCCGGCTGCCCGAGGGCGTGGACGTCTACTCCTACAACCCGGGCCTGGTGCCGGACACGGAGCTGTCGCGCGACGCCGGCCGCTTCGGCCGGGCCGCGTTCCGGGCGGTCGGCAAGGTCCTGGTCGCCATGCCGTTCGCGACCACGTCGGCCGCGGCCGGCCGCCTGCTGGCCGAGACGATGGCAGGACCCCGCCCCGGCGAGAGCGGCTCGTACATCAACAAGGGCGTGGTGGTCGCTTCCTCGTCGGAGTCCTACGACGAGCGGCGCGAAGAGGAACTGTGGGCCACCGCCGACGACCTGTGCGGCCTGGCCTGACCCCGCCCCGCGCCGGGCCGCTCCACCGAACGACCCGGCGCGGGTGCGCTCAACCGAGCGGCTCGACCCAGATGTTGCGGAACCTGACGTTCTCACCGGCGTCACCGTGGTCCTGCAACCGCAACGGCCCCGCGGTGGGCCCTTCGGCGGCCCCGCCACCGGTCGACCCGTCGATCGCGAAGTCCTGGTGCACCGTGACCCCGTTCCACACCACCGTGACCCGCGCGTTCGCGATCTTGACCCCCGCGCTGTCGAACCGGGCCGCCCGGAACGTGACGTCGTACGTCTGCCACGTCTGCGGCGCGGTTCCCGGGTTGGCGGCAGCCGCTCTCTTCAGGTAGATGCTCGCGGCGTCGTCCGCCGCCAGCGGCTGCTTCCCGAAGCTGTCCAGGATCTGCAGCTCGTACCGGTCCTGGAGGTACACGCCGCTGTTGGCCCGCTGCTGTCCCGTCACGTTCGACGGCAGGTTCGGCAGCCAGAACTCCAGGTGCATCTTGAAGTCCCCGAACACCTGCCTGCTGCGGATGTCACCGCCGAGCGCCTCCACCGACCCGTTCGCCACCGGCCACGACGGGGCGCTGCCGTCGCCGTTGCGCCAGTTCTCCGTGCCGCCGCCGCTGTAGAGCGCGACGCGCTGCGCCGGGGTGACCGTGAGGTAGTCGAGGTTGACGTGCCCGACGTCTCCGCTGTCCACCTTGTACGCGATGGTGTTCGCGCCGGCCCGCAGCGCCAACGCCTCGGTGTGCGTGGCCCACGTGTCCCAGGTGCCGGTGTCGGCCAACGCGACCTGCCTGACCTTCGTCCCGTTGACGTACACGCTCACGGTCTTGGTCCCGGACGACGGGTTGGGCCCGTTGCTGTAGCGCAGGCCCACGTTGTGCGAGCCGCCCGCCGCCGCGTTCACCGCGAACCGGGTGGTGGCGCCCTGCGTGCCGTACCCGGCGACGAAGCCCGAGCCGGAGTAGCCGGTGTGGTCGGTGGCGAGCCCGGCGCCGCCGGACAGGGCCGCGCTCTCGGCCTCGAACGACTGGGTGGCCGACGGCGTGCTGCCGACGAGGTTGTTGAGGGTGTACCAGGCTTCGGTGTTCCACAGCGGGACACCGGTGTTCGACGAGAACGGGCGCGGGGAGCGCAGGTGCACCACCCGGCCGGCTTTCAGGCCGTTGAGCTTCACCGTGACCTTCCGGCCGTCCGCCGACAGGGTGGCCGAGGTGACCGGCAGGCTTTCCTGGTCGACCTTGGGCCCGCCGTAGGTCGACGCCGCCGCGTACCGCCACTGCGTGGCCCGGTACCGGCCGGCCAGCCCCGCCGCGGTCTCCGCCGACAGCGGCTGGGTGTACTCGACCTCGAACCCGCCCGCGACGGCCCGCATCGCCAGCACGTCGAACGTCCGGCCGCCGTTGGGCGCGAGCTTCTGCAGGCCGTACAGCAGCTTGCCGTCCTGGCCCCAGTTGCCGCCGTCCCCGATGCCGCCGATGTAGACCGCGCCGTCCGGGCCGAGGGTGATCCGGTTGACGCCCGCTTCCAGGCCCTGCGTCATCCGGAACACCGCGCCCTGGTACTCGCCGTTGACCTTCTCCAGGAACGCGCGTTGGAGACCGCCGTAGGTGACGTCGCCGAAGACCATCTGCCCGGCGAAGGTGCCCTGGGTGAGCTGAACGGGTGTGCTGGGGGAGTTGGCGATCTCGTTCTGCGGCAGCCACAGCACGGGCGCGGTGACCGGCTGCGCGTCGAACGGGCCGGCCGGGGTGGTGTAGTGGTTGAAGAACCGGTCCTGCTTGATGTGCACCATCTTCGACGCGGGCAGGTAGCCGCCCTGGTTGTCGTTGACGAAGATGCCGCCCTCGGGGCCCCAGCCGATCCCGTTGGGCGTGCGCAGGCCGCCCGCGAGGTAGCTGACCTGCCCCGTGGCGCGGTCGACCTTCACCGTCGTGCCCCGGTTGGCCGCGGGCTGCGGGTTGGTGGTCGCGCCGCCCTCGTTGATCGCGACGGACAGGCTCAGGTAGAACGCGCCGTCCTTGTACAGCAGGCCGAACGCGAACTCGTGGAAGTTCCCGCCGTACGGCCAGGTCGCCACCGCGCGCGACTGGTCGACCACGTCGTCGCCGTTGGTGTCGGTCAGCTCGGTGAGCTGGTGCTTCTGCGACACGTAGATCTTGCCGTCGAGCACCTTCAGGCCCATCGGCTCGCGCAGGTTCGTCGCGATCCGCTTGGTGGTGACCCGGTCGGGCGAGGTCGCGCCGGTGACGTTGCCGAGCACCCAGATCTCACCGGTGTCCGTGCTCTTGCCGTCCCAGGTGGCGATGGCCAGGCGGCCGTCGGGGAACCAGTCCATCGCGCTGACCCGGGGCTGGAAACCGGCGGGGCGCAGGTTGGTCAGCGTGTAGTCCGGGTGCACGGAGTTCAGCGGCAGCCCGTCGCCGGGCGAGTCGGCGCCCGTCGCGCAGTCCTTGCGGCCGGGCGCGGTGACCCGGACGACGCCGCTGTCCGTGCTGAGCGCCGAGTTCGGCACGACCGTGAAGGCGGTGGCGCCCGGCGGCTTCCACTGCAGCGTCAACTGCTGCCCGCCGTCGCGCTCGAAGTGGTCGATCAGCAGCGAGTGGTAGCCGGTCGACAGGGTGATCGAGCCGTCCTTGGGGTCCGGCCCGTGCAGCCCGTCGTGGTCGACGACCACGGCGCCGTCCACGGACAGCCGCGACCCGTCGTCGCTGAGCAGCCGGAACGCGTAGCTGCCCGCCTGCGTGACGTTGATGTTGCCGGTGACCTGGGCGACGAACCGGTCGGCGAACCCGAAGTCGGTGGTCGAGGTCCAGTCGACGGTGGGCATGAGCTTGTCGACGTTGGGCGTCTGGGCGGGCTTGAGCGTGCAGAGCCGGTCGAGCGCCACTTGGACGTCGAAGACGCGCAACGTCACGCCCGGCTCTTGGGGTGGCACCGCGTCGCTCCGCGGATCGGCCGCGGCCGGCTGGCCCGAGCCGCCGAGCAGCAGCGCTGCCGCTAACAGGCCGAGGGCGGGGTTGCGCGTCCGTCGCGCTGTCCATCTCATGATCCATGCTCCAGGAGGGCAAGGACGACCACGCGTTGTCCGACGTCGTCGTCGCACGGTTGCAGGGTCCGCACGCGGTGGCGGGGTGAGACAGGGCGGAGCTGTGCTCGGTCGGAGGGGAGGGCGAACGTGAGGAACCGTAGGTCGCCCGCAGTGGTCTAGTCCAGTACTTTCGCTGATTCTGACCACACTTTTGTCTGGTTATTACATAAGTTCTCTCCTCGTACCGCCTCGCGAGGCCTCGGTCACTCTCGCCTCCCGCCCGGCCTCTTCTCCTGACCCGGCTCCGCCCCTATGCTGCTGGCAGCACTGGGAGCGCTCCCAGGCCGGTGCGGCTCGTGCCCCTGCCACTGTCGGTGAAGGGACCAACGACGTGAGGTTGTCACTGATCGTCTCGCTGATGGCCCTGACCCTCGCCCCACCCGCCGCGGCCGCGGCGTCGGGCGAGTGGATCGAGGCCGAGGGCGGCGCCCTGTCCGGCGTCGTGGTCGAGACGACCGTCGAGGGCTTCTCCGGCGCCGGCTACGTCGGCGGGTTCGACGAGGCCGCCGACCACGTGACCATCACGATCCCGGACAGCCCCGGCGGCCTGCACGACCTCACCGTCCGCTACGCCGCGCCGAACGGGCCCAAGAAGACCGCGGTCTCGCTCAACGGCACCCCCGTCGGCGAGGTGGCCCTGGCCGAGAGCGCGGGCTTCACCGAGGCCACCGGCGCGAAGCTGGTGCTGGCCGAGGGCGCCAACACGGTCACCTTCACCAGCGCCTGGGGCTGGTACCTCATCGACGCGATCAAGGTCGCACCCAGCGCGCCCCCCGCGCCCGGCGTCCACGAAGCCGAGGACGGCCGGCTGGACGGCACGGTGGTCGAGTCGAGCGTGGCCGGCTTCTCGGGCCGCGGCTACGTCGCCGGTTTCGACAGCGGCGCCGACAGCGTGACCATCACGATCCCGGACAGCCCCGGCGGCCTGCACGACCTCACGATCTTCTACGCCACCCCGTACGGCCCGAAGACGGCGTCCCTCTCGCTCAACGGCGCGGGGCTGGGCGACGTCCAGTTCCCCGACCACCCCACCTTCACGTCCGTCCCGGCGGGCAAGGTCCTGCTCCGCGCCGGCGACAACACGGTCACCATCACCAACAACTGGGGCTGGTACCTGATCGACGCGATCAAGGTGACGCCCAGCGCGCCGCGCGGACCGCACCAGGTCACCGGCGCGTTGACCGACCCGGCCGCCACCGCCGAGGCCAAGGGCCTGATGCGCTACCTGGCCGACAACTACGGCGAGCGCATCCTGTCCGGCCAGCAGGACCAGGCGAGCATCGACTGGGTCGAGCAGAACACCGGCAAGGCGCCCGCCATCGGCGGCTACGACCTCATGGACTACTCGCCCAGCCGGGTCGAGCGCGGCACCGTCGGCCACGACGTCGACCACGCCATCGCCCACGACCGGCGCGGTGGCGCGGTCACCCTGGCCTGGCACTGGAACGCGCCGTCCGGCCTGATCGACCAGCCCGGCAAGGAGTGGTGGCGCGGCTTCTACACCGACGCGACCACGTTCGACCTCGCCGCCGCCCTGGCCGACCCGACCTCCGCCGACCACCGGCTCCTGATCCGCGACATGGACGCCATCGCCGTGCAGCTCAAGCGGCTCGCCGACGCGGGCGTGCCGGTGCTGTGGCGACCGCTGCACGAGGCCGAGGGCGGCTGGTTCTGGTGGGGCGCGAAGGGACCCGGCCCGGCCAAGGAGCTGTACCGGCTGCTGCACCAGCGGCTCGTCGGGCACCACGGCCTGCACAACCTGATCTGGGTCTGGAACTCCGTCTCGCCCGACTGGTACCCCGGCGACGACGTGGTCGACGTGGTCAGCATGGACTCCTACCCGCCCCAGGGCGACCACGGCCCGGTGATCGGCCCGTACGAGAAGCTGGTCGACCTCGGCGGTGACCGCAAGCTGGTGGCCCTGGGCGAGGTCGGCTCCATCCCCGACCCCGACCTGGTCCGCGCCTACCAGGCCCGCTGGTCCTGGTTCGTCACCTGGTCGGGCTCGTTCATCCAGGACGGCGTGGTCAACCCGCGCGACTTCGTGCAACGCGTGTACGACCACCCCGACGTCGTCACCCTCGACGAGCTGCCCGACTTCAAGGAGACCGAGGGCGACTGCGCCGCGACCATGCGCGTGGTGGCGCAGTGGGGCACCGGCCACCACGTCGAGATCACCCTGCGGCACCAGGAGAACTCGCCGTCCGCGGGCTGGCGGGTGACCTGGCCGCTCGCCGCGGGGCAGGGCGTCCGGCACGTCTGGGGCGCGACCGTCACCACCGACGGCACGACCGCGACGGCGAAGAACCTCGCGTGGAACGCGGCCGTCAAGCCGGGGGAGAGCACCACCTTCGGCTACCTCGCCAGTGGCTCCCCGACAGCGCCTGCCTTGACTTGCGCTATCGGGTGATCACGTCCGGTGGACCGGCGGGAGCGAACAGGGGACCGGACGCGGTGTCCGCACCCACCTCCCGCCACCACCGGGCTTGTTCCGGTGTCGTGACGTCGGCGGCGGTCACGCCGACGCCGGCGTCACGCACCACCTCCAGCACACCGGCCAACGCCCGCGCCACCGCCGATCCCGGCCGCGAGGCGGGCGACTGGGCCAGCCGCACCGCCCGCACCGGCAGCACCCCGTCGAGCAGGCGCGCCAGGTCGTCCGGCGCGGCGGTGAAGTCCTCCACCTCGACGCCCACGCCGTCCTCGGCCAGGTACTTCAGGGTGTCGGCCGCCTCGCCGCGCTCACCGGCCAACGCCTCGCCCGGCAACGCCTGCCCGGTCGACGCCTGACCGCGCTCGCCGCCGAACAACGCCCGACCCGGCGCGCCGAGCCGCAACGACGACGCGGGCAACCCGGTGGCGGCCAGCGCGTCGCGCACCACGCCGTGCAGATCCGGGTCCGCCGCCTGGCTCGGCGACAACGCCCACCGCACCGGCAGGTCCCGACCGAGCTCCCGCCGCCACGACCTGGCCTGCTCGCCCGCCGTCCGCAACGCCCACGTGCCCAGCGGCACGATCAGCCCGGTGTCCTCGGCCAGGGCGAGGCACTGCTCGTGCGGCAGCGCGCCCAACGTCGGGTGGTCCCACCGCAGCACCGCCTCGGCGGACTCCACCTGTCCGTCCGCGAGCCGCACCACCGGCCGGTACAGCACCTGGAGCTCGCCGTTCGCCCACGCGCCGGGCATGGTCGCGGCCAGGCTGAACGCGCGCCGGTCCCGGCCGTCCTGCGCCGGGTCCGACAGCTCCCACTGCCTGCGCCCGTTGCCCCTGGCCCGCCGCAGGGTGAGGTCGGCGGAGTCGAGCAGGTCCGACGGCGCCGAGTCGCGCGGCGGCCGGTGCACCACGCCGATCGTGGCCGACACCGCCACCCGCGCGCCGCCGGAGTGGAACGGCGCGGACAGCAGGTTGTTGATCCGCCGGACCGTGGTCACCACGTCGGGCGTGGTCGGCGTGTTCTCGACCAGGATCGCGAACTCGTCGTGCCCGAACCGGGCGACCATCGCGTTCTCCTCGGCCATCACCGCCTGCAGCCGCCCGGCGACGACCTTGAGCACGTGGTCGCCGACCTCGCGGCCGAGACCGCCGGTGATCCGGGAGAAGCCGTCGAGGTCGAGGTGGAACACGCTGACGCCGGTGCCCGGGTCGGCCGTGCGCAGCGCCTGCTCCAGCCTGCTGGTGAAGAACTGGCGGTTGGGCAGCCGGGTCAGCACGTCGTGCAGCGCCTGGTGGTTGAGCTGGCCCTGCAGGAGGTTGACGTCGGTGGCGTCCTCCACGAGCACGACCACCTGGGCCCGGCCTTCGAGTCGGCGCAACGGCGACAGCGTGAGCATCACCCAGGCCGGCTCGCCGTCACCGCGCACGAGTTGGCGGGGCTGGGTGATGGACGCCGTGCCGCTGTCGGCCAGCTGCCCGAAGTCGGCGCGCAACGCCACCCGCTCGTCCGGGTGCGCCAGCTCGAACAGCGACGACCCGGCCAGCTCGGCGGGCGGCCGGTCCACGATCCGGGCCAGCGCGCCGTTGGACCGCACCAGCGTGCCGTCCGGGTCGGCGGTGGCGATGCCGGTGGACAGGTGGTGCTCCAGCAGCTCGAACCTGGCCTCGCTGTACTGGAGCTCCACCTGCGCCTCGCGCATCGCCTTGTACAGCGAGCGGCCGAGCTGCTCCTGCTGGGCCAGCACGGTGGCGCGGACCTTGTCGACGAAACCCGCCGAGAGCGAGGCGATCACGTCGACCACGCGTTCGCGCAGCCTGTCCGGCGGCGTGAGGGCGGGCACGGCGAGCAGGCCCTTGGTCAGAATCTCCACCGAGACCTGGAGCGCCTCGGCGGTGGCGCAGTTCAGGTCGACCAGCGCGACGCCGACCTCGCGGCCGGTGCGCTGCGCTGGCGACTCGCCCGCGACACCCGCGCACAGCCGTTCGACCAACCCGAGCAGCTGCCGTTCCAGCTCGGCGTTGGTGAGCGGGACGAACGTGCGGGAGCTGAGCAGGTAGGCCCACTTCTTGGCGAGCTTCGTCCGGGCCCGCGGCCCGTCCGCGTCCTGGGGGAGCGCGGCGGTCATCAGCGGTCCCCTCCCGACCCTCGACCGGCCGCCGGGTCGGGCTTGCGGCCGACACCCGCCCAGACCTGGTTGTTGTCCTCGGCCTGGTCGGCGATGTCGCCCGCGCCGCCGGGCCGCCACAGCGCGTGCCCCACCACGCCCGGCTCGACCAGCTCGTAACCGTCGAACAACTCGACCACCTCGGCGTGCGTGCGGTACACCAGGTTGTCCTTGGACCTGCTCTCGCGCACGGTGTCCGCCGCCCGCCGCATCGTCTCCGCGCGGTCGTCGGCGGTGGCGTGCGAGATCACCACGAAGCTGCCCGGGGCCAGCCGGTCGCGGTACCGGGCGAGCAGCCTGCCCGGCTCCTCCTCCGGCCGCACGAAGTGCACGACCAGCAGCAGGAGCAGCGCGACCGGCTCGTCGAAGTCCAGCAGGTCGGTCACCTCGGGCCGGCTCAGCACGTCCGCCGGCTCACGCAGGTCCGCCTGCACGGCCGTGGCGTTCGCGTCGTCGGCCAGCAGGAGCCGGCTGTGCGCGATCGCGACCGGGTCCTTGTCGACGTAGACGACCCGGCAGTCCGGCGCCACCTCCTGCGCGATCTCGTGCACGTTGCCCGCGGTGGGTATGCCCGAGCCGATGTCGAGGAACTGCCGCACACCCCGTTCGGCGAGGTGCGTGACCGCGCGGCGCAGGAACGACCGGTTCAGCCGGACCAGGTCGCGCGCGCCGGGCAGGACCTTCAGCATCTCGTCGCCCATGGCCCGGTCCACGGCGAGGTTGTGCGCGCCGCCGAGCAGGTAGTCGTAGGTCCTGGCCACGCTCGGCACCGTGGTGTCGACGCCTTCGGGCATCCAGTCCAGGTCGCTCATGACGCGCTCCGGGCTTTCGCGAATCGATCGGGAACGGGGGCGGACCAGGACATCCAACTCCTCGGGTCGCGTGGGCACCAGCGAATTCGGGAACTTAACTCCAATGCGCGATCCCACTTCGCGTCGAACGGCGCATAGAGTGCACGCCGATGAACGCCGATGCCACCGGCAAAACCGAGTCGTCCACGGTTCCGAGGTGATTACCGCTGCTCGGGCAAGCCGCTGCCAGGTCGTGAGGTCTTCGGGAACGGCCTGGTCAGCGCCGTCGACGAATCCTACCGAAACCCCGGCCGACATCGGCCGACCCACCCGCGTCCCACGGCCGATCGCTTATCTGGTATTCCGAGACGATTGACCGCACCACGCGTCGGTCCGGCGAATTCCTGCCGAGGTGGACAAATGCCGGAGCCGGTCACCGACAACCGCACGTCACGCCCGTCGCACTCCCTGATGGAGGTCGTCTTCCTTGCGGTACTCACTCGCCGCCTGCCTGGTGGCGCTCATGGTGGTGTCGTCGCCGACGCCCGCGTCCGGCTCGACCGACGCCTCCTGCCGTGACGTCGACGTGCCGGTGACCGTCCTCGGTCACCGCGAAGTCGTGCACGGCTCGCTGTGCGCGCCGACCGGCGCCACCACCGTCCACCTGCTCATCCCCGGCTCCACCTACAACAGCGCCTACTGGGACTTCCCGGACGGCAGGCACTCGTTCCGCGCCGCGCAGAACGCCGCCGGGATCGCCACCTTCGCCGTCGACCGGCTCGGCACCGGGCGCAGCTCGAAGCCCCTCGCCGTGACGCTGACCGCGTTCGTGCAGGCCGACGCCATGCACCAGGTCGTGCTGGGCCTGCGGGCCGGCGCGCACGGGCCCCGGTTCAGCCGGGTCGTCATCGGCGGCCACTCGCTCGGCGCGGCGATCGCCGCGGTGGAGGCGGGCACCTACCACGACGTGGACGGCGTGCTGCTGACCGGCATGACGCACCGGGTGAACCCGGTCGGCGTGGCGGCGGCGTTCGCGAACTTCCGCCCGGCCAACCTCGACCCGAAGTTCGGGCTGCTCCACCCGCTCGGCTACCTGACCACCGCGCCCGGCACCCGGTACGACAGCTTCCACGCGCCGGGTGAGCTCGTGCCGGACGTCATGGAGCTGGAGGAAGCCACCAAGGACGTCTTCTCGCCGACCGAGGCCGTCGACGGGCTCGGCGTCGCCGTGCTGCTGCCGTTCAGCCTGCTGATCGACGTGCCGGTGATGACCGCCGTCGGCTCGCGCGACGCGGCGGTGTGCGGCCCGCCGGCCACGGACTGCTCGACGTCGGAGACGCTGCACGCGGCCGAGGCGCCGTACTTCCGGGCCCCGCTGCGGGCCTACGCGCTGCCCGGCTACGGCCACTCGATCAACCTCGCGCCCAACGCGCGGGACTACTACTCGGCGGTCTCCTCCTGGGTTTCGCAGGAGGTGGGCCGCTGACCGGTGGTGCGGGGTCCGCACGCGCCGCGGACCCCGCACCACCGCGCCCTCACCCGATCGGCACTTCCGCCCACACCACCTTGTGGTCCTCGTGGTGGTCGAACCCCCAGCGCACGGACAGCCGGTTGACCAGCAGCAGCCCGGTGCCCGCCGTCGGGTGGTCCGGTCTGCCGAGCACGGGCAGCAGGCTGGGGCTGCGGTCCTCCACCTCGACCCGCAGCACCTGCCGGTCGTCCAGCCGCCGCATCCGCATCCGCCACGGCCCTTCGGCGTGCCGCCGCGCGTTGCCCACCAGCTCGGTGGCTATCGACGCGAGTTCGGCGACGCGCTTCCCGTCCACCCCATAAGCGACCTGTCGCACCCAACCGGCGATGCCGTCGGGTGTTTGGACGCCGCCCAGCGCCAGGTCGAGCCCGTCGTCAGGCAGGTCCACCGTATTCATCGCACGCTCCTCCGGCACCCTGTCTGCTCAAGGCGCACGCACGAGGTAACCGTTCGTCAAACGGGTCAAACCCGGATCTCCACCACTTTTTCCGGCGACGACCGGACGACCCTCCGTAACGACCCGGCCGGACCCGACGATCTTGCCCTCGACCCGTCGTGCCGAGCCCGGTGCCGGAGCGGTGGACCACGCGGCCACGACTCTCCTCTGCCCTGTCCGGCCCCCTTGCGGGCCGCCGAACCACCTGGGAAGGACCCGCCGTGACCGAAGTGCTGCCCGGTTCCGACAAAGCCGCCGCGAACCCCGCCGACAAAGCCGCCGCGAACCCCGCCGAGGACGCCGTCGAGAGCGCCGTCGACCGCGACGCCGTCGAACGGGAGCGCGCGAAGCTGCGGGAGTTCGTCGCGGGGTTGAGCGGGGACGACATCAAGTCGGGCGGCTGGTTCACGAAGCTCTGCGCCCAGGCGTTGCGCTCCTACGCCGGGAAAGCCACCTGGGAGTACTTCCAGGAGAAGTACCAGGGCGTGCCCGCGGACGGCATCGTCGGGCAGCAGATCGCCCTGGCGGCGAAGTACGCCATGCTCGAAGGCGGGATCTCCGCCGGCGCCTACGCCGCGACGATCGCCGCGACCGTGGGGTCCTTGGGCGGCGCCAGCCCTCTCACCGTGCCGGCCGGTGTCGCCACGTTCATGGTCGACCTGACGTTCATCACCCAGCTGCAGCTGCGCCTGGCGCACGACATCGCGGTGATCTACCGGATCCCCCTGGACGTGGACGACCCCGAGGACATGATGAAGCTCGTCCGGGTGGCATTCGGCATCAAGGCCGGCGAAGTCGCGCGCGGCAGCCTGAAGTTCGTGCCCGGTCTGGTCCGGCAGGTACTGAAGAAGTACTACTCCGGGTCGGTCCTCGCCGCCGCGAAGAGCCTTCCGATCGTCGGGAAGCACCTCCTGCAGCGCAACATCATCAAGTTCGCCATCCCCGGCGTCGGGATCCCCGTCACCGTCCTGTTGAACCGCTACACGACCATCGCCGCGGGGCGCTACGCCAAATCCGTGTTCCGCGAGGAGGCGGAGGTGGTCGAACTCGCCGAAACACTGGTCCGGCGCACCGGGCACCTCCGGCTGGTGCTGTGGGTCGCGTGGCTCGTCATCAACGCGGACGGCGAGATCGGCGACGCCGAACGCCTGCTGTTCCAGCGGCTGACGCGGCTCGCCCGCGAGCGGCACCAGGTCGACGACGAGGAACTCGCCGCCGTCGTCGACCTCGACCCGGACGAGGTGTGGCGCCGCGTCGACGCCGAGCCGGGGGATCTCAGCGACGTCGTGCACGCCGCCGAACGGGTCGCCGCCGTCGACGGGGACCTCAACGCGCGGGAGGAAGCAGTCATCGCCGAACTGCGGGACCGCTGCGGACGGCGCTAGACCTCGCCCGCGGCGCGCTGCCGCCGCAACGGGTCCTCCGGGGTCGGCAACGACCCGGAGTCCACCGGGGCGGACCTCGCGGCGCGGACGGGCGTGGCCGGGACCGGCGCGAACTCCTGCGCCAGCTCCACCGCGGCCCGCGCCGGGTCGCCGGCGAAGCGGCTGGGGAACGCGTCGCGCACCCGCCAGCCCGCGCCGCGCAGCGCACGCCACCGGGCCAGGTGCGCCGCCGCGCCGTCCGGGTGCGGCCGGGTGTCCAGGGCGACGGCCGACCCGCGTTCGCCCACCACCAGGTCGACCCGCCACCGACCGACCGGGTAGCCGGTGCGCGCCGCCAGGCCGAGGCCGGCCAGCTCCGCCGCCAACCGGGCGGTCCACTCGTCGGACGGCGCGACGCCCCCGGTCTCGGTCGGCGCCACGCCGGCGTGCCGCAGGTACTCGCCGACGAGTCCGACCGGTTCGGTGGCCGACGTGACGACGTGCGCCAGCCGCCGCGCCCGCGTGGTCAGCACGGCGAGCAGGTTGCGGTCGTTGGCGAAGCGCCAGGCGGCCGGCGGGTCGGCGTCGGTCAGCGCCAGGCTGATCACGACCTCGTCGAACTCCGAGCCCTGCACGCCGTGCACGGTGCCGACCCGCACCCCGCCCGCGGTGATCTCGTCCAGGCCGAGCCGGTCCAGCGCTGCCTGCTCCACCGCGTCGGCCTGCGCCCGGAACGGCGTCACGACGCCGATCGAGCGGGCGCCGGCGGCGATGCGGCGGCGCAGGTGCGCGAGCACCGCGTCCACCTCGACCGCGTTCACGCCCTTGTCGTCCCGGACGCCTTCGACGTGCTCGACGGCGATGCAGTCCACGTCCGCGACCGACGGGTGGGTGGTGAGCAGCGCGATCCGGCCCTCGTAGAACCGGGTCGCGGCGAACCCGATCAGGTGCGGCGCGCAGCGGTGGTGCTCGGTCAGCCAGTGCACACCGGCTGCCGCCGCGCCCGCGTCGAACAGGCTCACCTTCGGCACGTCCAGCCGGTCCGCCAACGGCCCCGTGCCCTCCGCGGTCACCGCCTCGCGCACGGCCTGCTCGCCGACGAACGACACGTGCCGCAGCTGACGCGGGTCGCCGCCGATCACCGCCCGCCTGCCGCGCAGCAGCGCGGGCGCCGCCAGCGGCTGGTCGACGTGGCTCGCCTCGTCGATCACGACCAGGTCGAACGCGCCCGGCACGGCGGGCAGGATGTCCTCCACGTCGGCCAACGTCCCCACCCACAACGGCAAGGCCTGCACCAGGTCCGAGGGCGAGACGCCCGCCAACGCCCGCCGCCGGGCCACCCGGCCCGCTCTCAGCGCCGTCGCCAGCGCCGCCACCGCGCGCCGGGGCCCCGCGCCACGACGGCTGACCGCCAGGGCGGCCAGCCAGGCGGCGATCGCGGCGTGCCCGCGCGCGTCCTCCTCGGCCAGCAGCCCGCGCAGGGCGTCCAGCGACGTGCCGCCGTTCGCGGCCACCCGGACCTGCGCGGCGGACTGCTCGGCGGCCCGCACCGCCGCCTCCAGGTCCGCCGCGGCCACGTCGTCCGCCGCGCCCGCCGCCCGCCGTGCCGACCGGACCGCCCACCGCGTCCGCCACCCGCCGAACAGCCCGTGACGCGGTCGCAGCAGCGCGTGCAGCCGCTCGAAGTCGACGCCTTCGCCGAACGCGCGCGGCGCCACGACCCGGTGCGCCGGCATCAGCGCCTCGAACCGCACCGCCGCCTCGACCAGTTCCTCGTCCCGCAGCGCCTCGCGCACCGCGCGTTCGATCCGGGCCACCGCCGCGACGGCGTCGGTCCGGCTCCGGTCGAGCTGGTCCAGCTCGCCCCTCCCGGTGGTGGCGGCCAACCCGGCGCCCAGCTCGCGCGCCATCTCCTGCCGCAGCTCCGAGTCGCCGAACAGCACCGGCACCGGCCCGCCCGCGCGTCGCAACGCCTCGCCGAGCACGTCGGCGGCGTTGCGGGTCCGGCCGGCCAGCAGCACCGAACGGCCCGACGCGACCGCGTCCAGCGCGATGGCGGCCAGCGTGTGCGTCTTGCCGCTGCCCGGCGGCCCGCCGATCACGGTGACCGGCGCGGCGCGGGCCGCCAGCACCGCCGCCCGCTGGCTCGGGCTCAACGGCAACGGGCCGTGCACCACCTCGTCGTGCTCGCCGGGGGAGTCCCCGCCAGGGGAGTCGTCGCCGGGGGAATCCTCGACCGAGGAGTACAGCCCGGCCAGCGCGGTCCGCTCCACGCCGGCGCGGCGTGCCCACGCGTAGAGCGAGGCGCCGCGTTCGGTGCTGACCACCGGCTCACCCGCGTGCAGCCCGGCCCCGGCCACCACGACCAGCTCGTCGCCGCCGATGAACCGGCGCGGGTCGTGGTCCGGTCCGAGCACCGGCACGTCGGCGAACCCGCTCGCGGTCAACGTCGCGCTGATCCACTCCTCGTCCCTGGCCAGCCGCGTCTCCAGCTCCGCCGCCTCGGACCAGTCGGTCAGCAGCGGGAACACGCCCACGTCGCCGGCGACGTGGAACGCGTGGCCGCGCCGACCCGCGGGGTGCAGCCGGACCGGCCGGGAGACCAGCGGCAGGCACACCCGCCTGCGCCGGCCGTTCACCGTCGCCGGCCCGCACAGGAAGGCCCAGCCCAGCCGCAGCAGCCGTTCTTCCCGGTGCAGCGCGTCGAACGACGCCAACCGGTCGACGGTCTCCCGCTGCTCGGGCCGCGCCGTCCACGGCGCGGGCGTCGAGGCGGTCGGGTCCGAGGTGCGGGTGAGGGTCTGCCACGCGGACTCGTCCGCGCCCAGCCACACCAGCCCGGCCGTCCTGGTCAGGTCGAGCTGGACCCGCTGCGGCTGCTCGGAGGCGCTGAGACGGGCCAGCGTGCGCAGCACGGCGGGAACGGTCACGGGGGAATCCTGCCACCCGGGTCCGACAACGGACCGGGGTCAGGCGTGACCGGTGAAGACCGCGAAGCTCGGGCTGCGGCGCAGCGGACCCCAGAACTCCTCGCCGCGCCCGTCCTCGGGGACCACGGTCGCCCGCCGCGTGACGTCGCGCAGCCCGGCGCGGGTCAACGCGGCCTCGATGACACCGCCGAGCCAGTAGAACGAGTCGAAGTCGAACGGCGGGTCGCCGAGCACGCGCACCACCACCGGCTGCCGCGCGCCGCCCGGCCCGGTGCGGATCACCTCGTAGCCGTAGCGGGCGTAGTCGGCGAGCACGTCCCAGTCCGGGTCGGGGTTGGGCACCAGCACGGCGAGCGTGCCGCCGGGTGCGAGGTTGGCGCGCAGGTTGCCGATCATCCGGTCGAGCGCGGCCTCGTCCTCGGCGTACCCGAGCAGCCAGATCGCGGTCACCACGTCGAAGACGCCCAGCACCGGCAGGGCGTCGGCGTCGTGCCGGTGGTAGGTGATGCCGAGCGGAGCGCGCCCCTCCGCCTCGCGGGCGTGGGCGACCATCTCGTTCGCCGAGTCGACGCCGACCACCGGGTCCGCGCCGAGGCGGCGGAACTCGCGCGGGTAGAAGCCGGTGCCGCAGGCCACGTCGAGCACCGATCTCCCGCGCAGGTCGGGCAACGCGGCCAGCAGCGTGGCGCGTTCGGCCAACCCGGTCGGGATGTGCTTGGTGCGCTCGTAGAGCTCGCCGAGCGCGTCGTACTGGTCGTCCGATTCCGCCATCCCCGCGACCTTATGGCCGACCGTAGAGCCCCGGATAGCCGCGACCGGTGAAGTGGTCGGCGAAGGGGCGGAGCGCGGCGCTGAGCCGGATCAGCGCGCCGTCGCGTTCCAAGGCCCGCTGGATCACGGGCTGGTGGCCGGGGTGCGCGCCGAGCGCCACGACCACCTCGGCGACGTGCTCGGCCTTCACGACCGCGCCGATCGGCGCGAGGCACTCCCGCACGGCGGCCGCGTCGGTGCGGGCGATCCGGCGGCCGAGGCCGGCCATCCGGGCGGGGTCGGCCGCCAGCGCCGCGGTGAACCCCGGCAGCGCGACCTCGTCCCGGACCAGGTCGCCGAAGTCCGCCAGCAGCGCCAACGACAGCATCTCGTACGCGCTGCGGATCCGCTCGGCCCCGATCGACTGGGTGTCGACGCGGAACGCCCGGATCAGCCGTTCGGCGACCGCGGCCACGTCCCGCCGGCGCACGATGCCGTCCGCGTTGGCGTCGAACAACCGGAGCCGGCGCGCGAACCTTGTGCCGAGGTCACCGTCTTCCATGACCCCATCGCGATCCATAGCGCGCCCCCTGGACCCAGTTTATGGGACCAGGACACCAGTACCACTACCCGATGGGATGAATGCCGCTTCGCGAAAAGTGAGCGCGGACCGCCGGCGCAGTTCCGTCCCGGTGGCCCTGTACCGGCGGCCCCGACCCCGGCACACTGGAGATCGGTGACGCTTCCCCCGTCGCCCGACACCAGGGGGGAACGCGCATGACCAGGTACCGGGCGGCGTTGGCCGCCGCCGAGCGGGGCTGGCCCGTGGTGCCGTTGCGCCCGCACGGGAAGACGCCCGCGCTGCGCGGCTGGGACGGCGAAGCGACCCTGGACCGCGACCGGATCAGGCAGTGGTGGTCCCGGCGGCCCTACAACGTCGGCATCTCGTGCGGCCCGGCCGGGTTGCTCGTGGTCGACCTCGACGTGCCGCACGGCCGCGAGGCGTTCGCCCGCCGGGCCTGGCAGCACGGCGACGAGGACCCGCGCGACACCTACACGGTGGCCACGCCCAGCGGGGGAGAGCACCGCTACTTCCAGGCGCCGGACGTGCCGCTGGGCAACACCGCCGGCCGGATCGCGCCGCACGTCGACACGCGGGGCGTCGGCGGGTACGTGGTCGCGGCCGGTTCCCTGCTCGGCGAGCACCGGTACCGGGTGGTGCGGGACGCGCCGGTCGCGCCCGCACCCGGGTGGCTGGTCGCCGTGCTGACCCCGCCGCCCCGGGAGGACCTGCCGATCCCGGCCCAACGGCCCTCGCCGCGCCGGGTCGACGCCTACCGCGCCGCCGTGGTGGAGGGCGAGGCGGAACGCGTCCGCGAAGCACGCCCCGGCGCACGCGCGCACATCGTGTTCACCGCCGCGTGCCGGCTCGGCGAACTCGTCGGCGCGGGCTGGCTGGACGAGACCACCGCGATGGCGGTGCTGCTGGCCGCCGCCGCGAGGCACGACGGCGTCGAGGGCTGGACCGGGCGCGAGGCGCTGCACCACGTGGAGAACGGCATCGCGCTCGGCCGTCGGCAGCCGCGCGTGCTCCGGTGACGTCGACCGCGTGCCCCGGCAGGGCCGGGCAGCTCCGGTCGACCCGGCCACGGGTGCGCCGAGATCGGTCGCGACGGACGTCCCGCCGGCCGGCACCGCCTCACCTCGTGGCGGTCACTCCTCCGGCACGTCGTCGCCGTCGCGGTCGGCCCACTCCAGCAACGGCTCCAGCGAGAACACCGCGTCGTCGATCCCGGCGTGCAGGTCGCCCAGCTCCGCGAACCGCGCGGGCACCGTGGCGATGGTGAAGTCCCGCGGGTCCAGGGAGTCGATCTCGTCCCACCGCACCGGCGTGGAGACGGTCGCCTCCGGCACGCCGCGCACCGAGTAGGCGCTGGCGATCGTGTGGTCGCGCGCGTTCTGGTTGTAGTCGACGAACAGGCTGCGCGGGTCGCGGTCGCGCCGCCACCACGCCGTGGTCACGTCGTCGGGCGCGCGCCGCTCCACCTCGCGGGCGAACGCCAGCGCCGCCCGCCGCACGTCGGCGAACCCCCACTCGGGCTTGATCCGCACGTAGACGTGCAGCCCGGACCCGCCCGACGTCTTCGGCCAGCCCACCGCGCCCAGCTCGGCCAGCACCTCGTGCGCCACGTGCGCGACCCGCCGCACCCGGTCGAACGGGCAGTCCGGCATCGGGTCGAGGTCGATGCGCCACTCGTCGGGCTTCTCCGTGTCGGCGGCGCGCGAGTTCCACGGGTGGAACTCCACCGTCGACATCTGCACCGCCCACACCACGTCCGCCAAGTCGGTCACGCACAGCTCGTCGGCGTGCCGGTCGTACCGGGGGAAGTGCACGCGCACGGTCCGCACCCACGGCGGCGCGCCGCCGGGCAGCCGCTTCTGGTGCACCTTCTCCCCGGCCACGCCGGACGGGAAGCGGTGCATCATGCACGGCCGCTCGCGCAGCGCGCGCACGATGCCGTCGCCGACCGACAGGTAGTAGTTGGCGAGGTCGAGCTTGGTCTCCCCGCGTGCGGGGAAGTAGACGCGATCCGGGTTCGAGATCCGCACGACGCGGTCCCCGACCTCCAGCTCCACCGAAGGCACCTTTCCGGCCATGCGGGCAAACCTAACCCGGATCGCGTCGGTCAGCGCGTCACCAGCCTCCTCTCGCGGTTCGTGGCGGCGATCACGACGGCCGCGACGGCGACGGCGGCGCCCAGGAGGGGCACGGCCGGCGCGGCCACCGCGCCGCCGAGCACCCCCGCGCCCGCGATGCCCGTGTAGATGGCGGACGCGTTCAGGGCCAGCAGCAGGTTCGCCCGGTCCGGGTCCACCGCCACCAGCGCCGCGAACAGGGGAGGGTTGAACGCCCAGAACAACGCGCCCCACGCGGCCATCACCGCGTACGCCGTCGGTCCGGCCAGCAGGGCCGGCAGCACCACGAGCACCGCCGCACAACCGCCCAGCGCCACCAACAACGGCGTGCGCGACCCGTGGCGGTCGGCCGCCACGCCGCCGATCGCGTTGCCCAGCACGCCGCCGACGCCGTAGGCGAGCAGGTGACCGCTGTCGGGCGGCTGCCCGGTGATCGGCCCCAGGTAGCCGTAGACGCTGAACGTGGCCAGGCAGGCCAGCAGCGACACGGCCAGCAGCCGTCGCACGGGCGGGTCGGCCAGCGGCGCGAGCCGCTGCCGGAACCCGACCGCCGGTCCCGGGCGCACCGGCGGCACGGCGGACCGCACCACCAGCGCCGCGACCACGCACAGCGCCGCCACCAGCACGAACGACGCCCGGTAGCCGAACCGGTCGGCGACCAGCCGCCCGGCCGGCACCCCCAGCAGCGTGGCCGCGGTCAAGCCCGCCGTCACCACCGCCATCGCCTTGGCCTTGTGCCCGGGGTTCAGCTGCGCGGCGACCGCCGTGGCCGCCGGGGTCGCCAGCGCCGCCCCGAACGCCGTGAGCACGCGGGCGACCAGCAGCAGGTCCAACGTCGGCGCCAGCGCCGCGCCGACGTTGCCCAGCGCCGCGACCGACAGGGCCGCCACCAGCAGCGCCCGCCGTTCGAACCGCGCGGTGAGCATCGCCAGCACGGGCGAGCCGACCGCGTAGGCCAGGGCGAACGCGGTGATCGTCTGGCCCGCCGCGGCGGTGGTGACGCCGTGGTCGGCCGCGACCTCGGTCAGCACCGCCGCGACCACGTACCCGCTGGACCCCGCCGCCACCGTCGTCGCGGCGAGCGCGGCGGTCCGGGCGCGCATCAGGACACCAGTCGGGGCGGGGCCGGGGTCAGGTAGGCGGTCAGGTCGGGTGGGCGGCGGCCGGTGAACGCCACCCGGTAGACGGTCTCCCGCACGAGGGCCACCGGTCTGCCCGCGCTGAGCAGGGTGGCCTGGCACCACAGGGCGGGCACGTCGTCGGGGTCGTCGGGCAGCGGGTCGGCGAAGTCGGGGTCGTCGGGCGCACGGGTGGTGCTCGCGTAGTGCGTGGCCCGGTGGGCTCCGGTGACCAACATGCCGAGCGGGGTGTAGCCGCGGGCCAGCTCGTCGCGGCCGGGCTCGTCCAGCTCGAGGCCGCGCTGGTGCACCAGCGCGGTGATCGCGGCGAGGCGCGGGCCGTGGTCGCCCAGGTGGGGCACCAGGTAGCCCTCGCGCCGGGTCACCGCGGTGTGCGGCGGTAAGCCGAGCAGGTGGGCCTGTCGGGGGGTGAGGTGGTGCCGGGCGTCGGGTTGCCGGGGGTCGCGGCGCAGGCGGTAGCCCACCCACAGGGACAGCACGCGGGTGAAGGGGACGGGTACGTCGCGCAGGAACCTGGCCATGGTCTCGGCCCTGGCTCCTGCCTCGTCCGCGTGGTCGGCGGTTACTGAGTTGATCATCGGGGTGCACCTTCCGGTGAGGCCGCACGTGGGGTGGTGCGGGCGTCGGTGCGATGGACACCACGATGAGGCCGCATTGATGCGGAGACATCGGTCGGGTGACGTAGAAGATCGTGCATTCATTCCACTGTGGACAAGATGACGCGAGCTCGGTTTCACACCTGTGACCCACCGTCGACCCGGCCCGCCCGGTCGCGGAACAAACCGCCGGTCGGGCCACGTCGGCCGGGAACGGCGCACCGGCCACCGCGTACCGCCAGGCCGGCGTCTTGATCGACTCGGCGACCGCACGGCGCTGATCAGGCGGATCCGGCTCCACGTCAGCGCCTGTCGTGGCCCCGCTGCGACGTGTTCTCGGCGTCGTGGAACGAACCGGGCAGGTCGGCGTCGGTCACGCCCCTCCGTCCGTGGCGCGGTTCGGGATCACCGCCCGCCCCACGGCGCCCACCCCGGTGCCGGCGGAGGTGATCATCCCACCGGACGGGTCCCACACCGCCGACCGGCCCGCCGTCGACTCGTACCCCTCGCCCGTCGGGCCCGCGAAACTCGCGATCGCCACCCACACACCGTGCCCGAGCGCGATCCGCCGCGCTCGTTCCTCCACCACACCCGCGTCCCACGCGTGCTCCAACACCCCGGCCGCGTACACGTCCACGCCCAACGCCACCGTGTCCGCCACGTGCCGAGGAACGCCGGTGTCCTTGCACACCGCCAACCCGAGCCGCACCCCGTCGACCTCGACGACCGCCGGCGCGTCACCGGGCCGGAAGCGCACCGCCTCCCGCCCGCCGAGCCACATCTTCCGGTACGCCACCCGCACACCGGCGCCGGACACCTCCAGCACCCCGATGTTCGGTCCACCGACAAGACCGCCGCCCCAACCACCACCGGACTCACCCGGACCGCCGAACGCCCCGCCGACCGGCGCACCCGCGAACGCCACGGTCCCCGTCTCGGCGCACGCCCGCACCAACGGCCGCACCAGCTCGAACGGCACCACCGGCGCGTCGAAGTGGTACCCGGTCAGCGACAGCTCCGGGAACACCACCACCCGTGCCCCGGCCGCGCGCACCGCCTCGACGTGCGCCGCCACGTTGGCAGCCACGTCATAAGGGGTGCAACGCGGCTGGGCTACGGCGATCGTGATCACCCGACGACCCTAACGCGGCAGGTTCGCCCGGACCCACCCGATGACGCGCAGGCCGACCGCCAGCGCGCCTTCGCCGCCGTCCCACTCCACCGGCAGCGGCGGCCGGTGCTCGGCCGCGACCTCCATGACTTCCCGCACCTCCCGCAACCCCGGCACCCCGTCCTCCTCGGCGACGGCCAGGACGTCCTCCGCGACGGTGGTCCGGACACCGCGGACCAGGCAGTGGTAGCGCAACGCGTTGAGCACGTGCCGCGACGACAACCAGGACGCCCGGACCGGGTCGCGGACCCCTTCGGCGGCGGTGAGCTGCGTCCACAGCACCGCCCGCGCCTCCTGCAACCACGGCCCGGCCACCGCCCGCAGCGCCGGGACCGACGGCCACGTCACGCCCGCCTCGCCCAGGTCGCCCAGCACGGGGTGGCACTCGGACAGCAGGCGGGCCCGGAGCAGCGGCGAGTCCGCGACGGCGGCCGCGGTGTCGACGTTGACCCGCAGCCCGGTCAGGTGCCGGTGCATCTCCCGGGCCAGGCGCGGCCACCCCGGACCGTCCTGGTCGACCACGACGGTCAGGTCGACGTCACTGTGCCGGGTGAAGGTGTCCGGGGACAGGAACGAACCGGTCAGGGCCGCGGCGCGCACCCCGGGCTCGCCCACGAGCCAGGAGCGCGCCCACTCGGCCACCTCGACCGGTTCGAGCGACGGGGGACCTTGCCCGAGCCGGAGGTCGCGATCCGCGGCGCGCGCCTCGTCCTGGGGCCGGGCGGTCACGGGGCTCGTCGGGTCCCGCGGCCGGACGGTCACGCGGGTCGCGGGCCCGAGCATTCCGCGCACCGCGGCGGCGATCACCGCGGCGGTGCGCGGTGGGACCGGCGTGGCGGCGTCGTGCCGCACGACCACGGTCCCGGCGTCGTCCTGCACGACGTCCACGCCCGGCAGGTCCAGCTGGGTGAACAGCTTGGCCAGGTCGAGCGTGGTGGCCCGCCGGTCCGCTCCCGCCCGCGCCGCGACGCGCGTCACCCTTGATCCGTCCAGCCGGAAACGCCGTCCCGCCAGTCCGCACGAGCAGGAACCGCCCACCCAGGCGCCCCGGTCACCGACCGCGTAGCGCAGCAGCGGCATCGCCCGGTTGGTCAGCGAGGTCAGCACGACCTCGCCCTCGTCCGCGGGCGTGGCCGTCTCGTCCAGCAGCTCGAGCACCACGTCCTCGGAGACGTGGTAGACGTGGGCCGCTTCGCACTGCGCTCCGGCGATGCCCACCTCGGCACTGACGTACATGGCGGTCACCGGGCAGCCGAACACCTCGCCCACCCGCGCCGACACCTCGGCGTGGACCGTCTCGCCCGACATCACCACCAGGGCGGCCCGCACCCGGCCGGAACCGCCGATGCGGTCGGCGAGGGCGGAGAGCACCCACGGCATCCCGGTCACCACCTGGCCGTCCACCTCGCGCAGGCAGTCCAGGAAGCGGTCGTCGGGCAGCCGCCACGCACGTGTCAGGTTCCACTTGACCAGGCGCGCCGGAGCCTGACCCGGGAACGCGAGCGACCGCGTCGCGGCGCCGGCGTGCAACGTCAGGTGGAACACCGCCAGGTCCGGGCCGAGATCACCGGGCAGGAGCGCCGTGATCCGCCGGTGCAGCGCGGCGCGCTCGGCGTCCTGCGCCGCTTGGTCCACCAGGACCTCCAACGGCAGCCCCGTGGTGCCGCTGGTGCGGCTGAGCCGCCACGTCGAGGTGTCGCCCTCCGCGGCCCACAGCCTGGCCCCCGCCGCGCGCACCTCCGCCCGGGTGAGCGTGGGCAACCCGCGCAGCACGTCGAGCGCGCCGGTGTCGGTGATCTCCACGTCCGCGAGGAGCCGCCGGTAGTGCGGCACGTGGTCGCGCGCGTGCCGCAGCAGGTCGGCCAGCCGTGCCGGGTCGGTCACGTCGGCAGGTAGTCGGTGACCACCCGGTCCACCTTCGGCAGCAGGGTCTTGAGCTCGTTCAGGTCGTGCCCGCCCGCGACCCAGAACCGCTCGAGCTCCTCGTTCGTCGGGCCGGGCCCCCGGTTGACCGCGTGGAACGTGTGCTCCACGACGGCGATGAACCGGGTCAACCCCGACGTGGTGCCCCCGTCCCGCTCCCAGCCCGCCACGAGCGCGCGGCCCACCTCCGACTCGGAGGGGATCGACACGGTCCGGACGCGCACGTCGCGCTGCCGGGTGTGCTGGAGGTAGCGCCCGAGGGAGAGCAAGGTCTCCTCCGACAGCGTCTCCGGCGCGCACGTCCGGAAGAAGTCGAAGTACCGGTCGGGCACGGAAGACGCCCGCAGTACGGCGAGCACCCGCTCGCGATCACCGCGCTTCATCCCACCTCCGGCCCCGGCGTGCCCGCCGGGGCGCCTCCCGCGCCGAAGCGCTCCATCCGCCACACCATTCGTGCCACCGCCTCTCGCACCGCGGGTTCGCGGGCCCGCTCGGCCTCGGCGCGGCGGGCGAGGTCCAGGGCCTGCGCCGGAAAACCCGCGTCTTCTGCCAGCAGCGCGCGCAGGTGCAACGCGCGCGGCAGCTCGGTGTGCGCGCCCGACCACATCCGGCGGATGACGTCGTCGAGCCGGACGGTCGCCTCCCGCGTCCGCCCCAGCTCCACCTCGCACCACGCCAGGCTGATCTCAGCCTCCACCCGCTCAGGGGCGTCGGCCGGGATGCCGCAGCCGAGCGCGGCCCCGAAGTGCGCCGCGGCCTGCGCGTGGTCGCCGCGCCGCAAGTGGATGTTGCCCAGCAGCTTGTGCGCCACGAACACCCCTCGCTCGTCCTCCAGCCCTCGCTGCAGCTCCAGGCCCGCGCCGGCTTCGCTGAGGGCGAAGCCGAAGTCGCCGTCCAGGTTCGCGAGGAAGGCCCGGTGGGAGTGCAGGGTGGCCCGGACCTCCGCCGAGTCGAGGTCGCCGACGTGCTGCTCCGCTTCGTGCAGCAACGACCACGCCATCCTGGAGTCGCCCTGCTGGGCGACCTTGCGCGCGAGCCGGCACCGCAGTGCGACCGCGCCCACGCGGTCGTCTTCCGCGTCCAAGCCGTCGATCAGCACCCCGGTGACCGCCAGGTACTCCGGCCAGTACCCCTGCCGGTTGAGCCGGTCCGCCAGTCCGCCCCGCAGGACGGGCGCGAGTTCGCCGAACGCGCCGGCGGCGAGCGCGGTGCGGGCCACGACCGGCAACGCCGCCGCCAGATCCGGGCCCACGGCGCTGCCGGCGGGACCCGCCGCGGTGCGCACGGCCGCCGCCACGCCGGCCGCCGCGGCCCGGCGCTCGTCGGCGACCAGCACCGACACCACGACCGCGGGCACCACGATCGCGTCGTCCACCTGCGACACCAGCGCGGCGTCGATCAGCCTGCGCAGGCCGGGTGCCACCGCGGCGCGATCGACCAGGCCCGCGCCGATCAGCACCGACAGCGGGACGCCGGCGAACGCGGCGAAGGTGGCCAGGACCTCGCGGTCACCGCGGTCGAGACCGGCCACCAGGTCGGCTACCGGTCGCAGCTCGCGGGCCACCGACTCCGGCCAGGGCGGGTCGAGCAGCAACTCCAGCGGCGTCCGGCGGCCCTCGGCCAGGAACGCCCGCAGCGCGCCCGGCAACGAGGACACGGGCGGCGGGAGCAGGCCGAGCACCCGGTCCACGTCGTCCGGCCTGGCGCGGACCCTCGCGTCCTCCTCGACCAGCGCCCGGATCTCCTCGGGGCTCAACGGGTCCACGGCGATCGACCACGCGGGCAGGTCCAGGTCGGGCCGGGTGGCGGAAGTCGCCACCACGACGGTGTCCGGCTCGAGCGACAGCGCCCGGGCGAGGTCCGCGGCCTCCATCCCCGGCACCACGTCGTCGAGCACCACCAGCCGCGGAGCCGCCGCTGCGCGCACCGCTTCGGCGAACAGCCGCGCCCCGACCGCGTCCAGGTCGCGGGCGCGGTGCGCGAACACCGACCGCCACGCCGTCGCGTCGGCCACGGCGTCGCACAGCGCGGTCGTCCTGCCCGACCTCGGCAGACCGAACAGGACCACCAGTCGCTCGCCGGCGTCGAGGGCGCCGCGCACCGAGTCGACCACCGCGGACCGCGGGATCCCGCCCTTCCCGACACCCAGGGCGGCCCGGAGGTCGACCGCCGCCGGCGCCTTCCGCGCGACCAACGGCAGCAGGTGCCGCTTGAGCGCCAGGTACGCCATCGCGTCCCGGTCCTCCGGCCGCACGATCGTGAAGTGGTCGCCGGGCAGCATCCCGCCGTGGGGGAAGTGGCTCAGCGCCGACTGGGGGAGCACGACCTTGTCCTGCTCGCCCGCGTAGGCGTGGACGGGGACCGGGTATTCCGAAGGGCCTTCGCCCTTGGCGTTGACGACCCGGTTCAGGACATCCGTCAACGCCTCGGTGACCGGCTTGACCAGGGGCCGGAGCTCCTTCTCCTGGACGTTGCCGAGGACCGGGCGGGCGAAGGCCCGCAGCGCGCCGAGGAACTCCGAGCCGTTGCTCGGACAGGCGAACAGCACGACGTGCCCGATGCGCGCCAGGTCCAGGCCCTTGCCCTCGCGCAGCTTCCGGGCGAGGTACCGCTGCACGACCAGTCCGCCCTGGCTGTGGGTGGCGAGCACGATCGAGGAGTGCCGCTCGGTGCGCAGTTGCAGGTAGGTGTCGAGCATCCGCGCGCTGTCGTCCACGCTGGGGATGCGCCGCGCCGAGTTCAGCTCGACCTTGGGCGAGGCGTACTCGAAGTGCAGCACGTCGACGTCGGCGAGGTCGGGGTCCCCGCCCACGAGCCGGTCGAAGTGCGACCACACCGCGGCCGACGAGAACAGGCCGTGGACGAGCACGAGCGCCACCGACATGTCACGGCCCTCTCTGTGCCCACACCCCGGTCACGACTTTGATACCACCACCACGACGCCGGGGAGGCGCAATAGTGCGCCTCCCCGGCGGGCTCAGCGCGGCACCTTCGCCCAGTCGACGTCCGAGGCCAGGTAGAAGCCGGGGTACGCGGGCTGGTTGTAGGCGGTCTGCTGCCGGGCCACGTCCACCCGGTACTGCGGGTCCTGCATCAGCGTGTACAGCTTGTGGCCGGTGACCTCGGTGCTCAGGTGCACCCGCAACGCCGTGCTGTCCGCCGTGCGCACCACCAGCTCCTCCCGCCAGTCGCCCAGCACGTCCGCGACCAGTGCCGGGTTGCCCTTGGTCCCGTTGTTGGTCCGCGTCCCGTCAGCCGTCAGCACGGTCCCGCGCCGCCAGTCCTTGATCGTCGGCGTCACGTCCTGCGCGCCGTCGACGATCTGGGTGGTCAGGTCGGCCGCCCACCGGATGCTCGCGTTCGTGCCCGGGATGGCCGTGGACAGCGGCCGCCCGTCCGCCGACCACAGACCCGCCGCGTCGGTGCCGCCCGGCAGCGACGCCCACGTCTCCAGGCCCGGCTCGTCCGGCAGCACGTCGCCGACCATGCCGCGCCCGGTGTCCCGCCCGGTGTACCCGCCGTAGATCACCGCACCGGTGGCCGCGTCGCGCAGCGCGTAACCGTAGGGCGCCGAAGTCGCGCCCTCGTGCACCATGTAGATCTCCAGCCCCGGTCGGGCCGGGTCGACGTCGGTCACGTGCAGCGCGTCGCCGTGCCCGAGCCGCGCCACCGCGCCGGGGTTCGCGCTGCCCGGCGGCAGCGCGGCCGACGAGTTGTAGAGCACCTTGCCGTCGTGGTCGACGGTCGACGCCCCGTACACGATCTCCTGCTTGCCGTCGCCGTCCACGTCCGCCGCGCTCAGCGAGTGCGCGCCCTGCGTGGTCAGGCCGCCGTGCGTCGGCGACGTGCCGTCCTGCCCGTGCACCGGGTAGTTGAACGGGTTGCTCATCGGCACCCAGCCGCTGTCGACGAACCAGTCCTTGACCAGCTTGCGGCCGTTCCACCGGTACGCGGCCAGCGCCGTGCGCGTGTAGTAGCCGCGGGCGAAGACCGCCGACGGCCGCTTGCCGTCCAGGTACGCGACACCGGCCAGGAAGCGGTCCACCCGGTTGCCGGGCTCGATCCGGCCCAGCGCGTAGTCGCCCCACATGAGCCCGTCGTCGTGCCGGCCCGGCTCGTACCGCGCGGTCTCCAGCTCACGGCCGGACCTGCCGTCGAACACGGTCAGGTACTCCGGCCCGTCGACGATGAACCCGGCGAAGGCGCGCAGGTTGTTGCGGGCGCTGCGACTCGGCGCGTAGACGTCCATGAAGTGGTCGGCCAACGCCCGCGCGTCCGCCTCGGACAACGGGTAGGTGTGCCGCACGGGGATGCCGAACGCCTGCTCCAGCGTGGCGGGCCACCGCCCCGCCACCACCTCGGGGTGCTCGTGCCAGCCCCGGAACACCTCCACGACGTGCTCGTAGTAGCCCGCGGCGCTGAGCCGGTAGTCGTCGCTGTGGGAGTAGCCCGCGCGCACGTCCTCGCGCGGCATCGTGACGTACCGCTCCGACACCGCGTTCCCGCGCCGGTCGTACGTCGTCACCTTGGTGCCCGGCGCGGTCTTCATCATCATCTCCGAGCGGCCGTCGCCGTCGAAGTCGTAGACCAGGAACTGCGTGTAGTGCGCGCCGGACCGGATGTTCACGCCCAGGTCCACGCGGTGCAGCAACGTGCCGTCGAACCGGTAGGTGTCGACGTAGGTCGGCCCGGTGTAGCCGATCTGCGAGACGTCCTTGCTGTTCGACGGGTCCCACTTCACGACGTACTCGTAGCTGCCGTCGCCGTCCACGTCGCCGACGCTGACGTCGTTGGCCGAGTAGGTGTACGCCTCGCCGGCCGGCGTCACGCCGTCGGCGGGTTTGCGCAGCGGCAGGTCGTAGGACCCGCCCGCCCACGGTGTCACGGGCTTGCTCGCCTCGCCCTGCCGGCCGCGCACCACCGGCGCGACGCGGTACTGCGAACCGCCTTCGGTGTCGAGGTAGTTGGTGCTGTCGGTGACCGTGGCGATGCGGCGGCCGTCGCGGTAGACCGCGAACGCCGGGCCGGCCAGGCCCGTGCCGGTGTGGCCGGTGACCTCGTGGCGCAGCAGCCGCCAGCTCAGGAACACCCCGCCCTCGGTGCGCGCGGCGACCAGGCCGCGGTCGAGGCGTTCGAGCCGCGGTCCGTCGGGGGTGGCCGAGGCCGGGGAGGAGACGGGCGACGTGCTCAGGACGAGCGCTAGGGCCGCCAGCGCGGCGGGCAGGGGTCTGACGCGGGTCATCTGCGTCCTCCAATGGGCGCGACGGTGCGCGAGGTACGTGATGACGCCACACAATGAACCGTTTCAACACGAAAGGCAAGGCTGAATCCACACGAGATGCGCCTCCGGCGAAGTCCTCTTTGCGGTGCAGGAAAGACTTGCTTGACGCCGTAGTAAGGGTCACCTAGCGTGGTTGAACCGATTCAACCGAAGGGTGAGAGTGATGGGACGAGTGTCTCGCCGCGGCGTGGGCGGCCCGCTGGTCGGGCAGGTGTCGCCGACCGTCGCGGCCGGCCGGCTCGCGGGCGCCACGCACTCCGGCTGGGCCCGGTGATCGGGGCGGCCCCGGCCGCCGAGCCGTCGCGCGACCGGGCGGGCCACGCGCACCCGGCGGCCGCGGTGGGGCGCCGGTGACGCCGCGCGCGGTTCCGCGGGTGGTGCTCGCCGGCGCGGCCGGCTACGGGCGGCTGTACCTGCGGGAGATCGCCGCGTTGGAGGCCGAGGGCCGGGTGCGGCTGACCGGCGTGTGCGAGGTGAACCCGCTCGACGGCGAGGCGCGCCGGCTCGTCGGCGACCGGCCGGTGGACGCCGACCTGTCGAAGCTGCTGCGCGACGCGGACATCGGCATCGTCTCCACCCCCATGCACACGCACGTGCCGTTGGCGCGTCAGGTGCTGGACGCGGGCGCGCACCTGCTGCTGGAGAAACCACCCACGCCGACCCTCGCCGACTGGCACGACCTGGTGGGCCGGGCCGCGGGCAGGCCGGTCCAGGTCGGCTTCCAGAGCCTCGGCTCGCACGCGGTGCGCCGGCTGGCCCTGCTGATGCGCTCCGGCGCGTTGGGCGGGATCCGGGGCATCGGCGTGCGCGGCACGTGGTCGCGTGACGACACCTACTTCACCCGTGCGCCGTGGGCGGGCCGGCGCACGCTCGACGGCCTGCCGGTGGTGGACGGCGCGCTGACCAACCCGTTCGCGCACGGCGTCGCGACCGCGTTGGCCCTGGACGGCAGCACGGGCGTGGACGACGTGCACGACATCGAGCTGGAGCTGCTGCGCTCCCGGGACATCGAGGCCGACGACACCTCCTGCCTGCGGCTGCGCACCCGCAACGGCACGGTCGTCGTGGTCGCGGTGACGCTGTGCGCGGAGGTGGTCCGGGAACCGGTGATCGTCGTGCACGGCAGCCACAAGCGCGCCGAGCTGCACTACACCGAGCACCGGCTGGTGATCGACGGCATCGAGGAGCGGCACCGCCACGACTCGCCGCTGCGGAACCTGCTGGACCACCTGGAGGACCCGGCCGTGCCGCTGCAGGCGCCGCTGGCCGCGACCGGTGCGTTCACCCGCGTGCTGGAGGCCGTCCGCACCGCGCCGGACCCCGTGCCGATCGACCCCGCCTGGCTGCGCCGCAACGGCAAGCGGGTGGACGTCGACGGCGTGAACCACGTGGTGGCCAAGGCCGCCGAGCACCTGCGCACGTTCGCCGAGCTGGAGGTGCCGTGGTCGCCGCTGGGCCGGGTGGCCCGGTACGGCTGGGACGGCGCCCGGCTGCCGCTGGTCGTGCCGCGGCCGGCGCTGCACCCGGTGCGCACGCTCGGCGGGGTCGTGGTCACCGGCGAGCACCCGGACGACCACCCGTGGCACCGGGGCATCGGCCTCGCGCTGCCCGACGTGAACGGGGTCAACCTGTGGGGCGGGCGCAACTACGTGCCCGGGCAGGGCTACGTGCCGGGCGAGCTGGGCCGGGTCGAGGAGACCGGACCCGGCGAGCTGGCGTGGTGCGACCCCGCGGGCGCGGTCCTGCTGCGGGAACGCCGCCGCGTCCGCCGCCGGGTGGTCGCCGACGGCTGGGAGCTGGAGTGGACCAGCGTGCTCACCGCGGTGGGCGACGTGGTGCTGCACAGCCCGGGCAGCAAGGGCAGGGAGGGCGCGGGCTACGGCGGCTGGTTCTGGCGGCTGCCCGACCTCGACCCGCTGTCCGTGCGGGTCTACAGCCCCCACGGCGCCGGCGAGGCGGAGGTCAACGGCCGGGCCGCGCCGTGGCTGGCGGTCGTGGTCGGCGATCCCGTGCGCCCGTGGACGGCCGTGGTGTCCGGTCCGACCGACCCGTGGTTCGTGCGGGTCGGCCAGTACCAGGGCATCGGCTCGGCGCTCGCCTGGGACGCGCCGGTGGTGCTCGGGCCCGGGCAGGAACGGGAGATCGTCGTGCGGGTGGCGTTCTACGACGGCGTGCGCCCGCCGTGAGGGACACGTCGTGAGGGGGCACGCCGTGCCGACAGACGTCGTTGTGAAGGTTCCAGTCTCGGAGGTCGACGTGCGACGTATCTGCTTCCTGCTCCGGGTGCGCCCGGAACGGCTGGAGGAGTACCGGGAGCGGCACCGCGAGGTGTGGCCGGAGATGCGGGAGGCGCTGCGGGAGACCGGGTGGGGCAACTACAGCCTCTTCCTGGCCGACGACGGGTTGCTGGTCGGCTACCTGGAGACCCCGGACTGGGACGCCGCCCAGCGGGGCATGCGCGACCGCGAGGTGAACGACCGGTGGCAGGCCGAGATGGCCGAGTTCTTCACCGCGCTGGACGGCAGGCAGCCCGACGAGGCCATGAGGCCGCTGACGGAGGTCTTCCACCTCGACTGAGCCGGGCGGGGCGTGCCGGTCACGGGGGAGTGGTGTCTCTCCGGTGGACGAGGGTGGTTGAACCTTTTCAGAACGCCTCTGACCAGGTGAGCCGGCCCGTTCGGACCAATTGGGACGAGTTGGCGTGAATCGTTTCATCACTTGACGGGGGCCTGGTGGCAGTGCTGTCATGTGCCGGGCGAGGGCGTTACCCGGATTACGTCTGGGAGCGCTCCCAGAATCAGCGACGAAGGAGCAACGGTGCTCACCAACTCGTTCAGAGTGCGGGCGATCGCCGCCGCCACGGCGATCAGCGCACTGACCGGAGGCCTGCTGGTCGCCGGTGTGGCTTCGGCGGCCCCCGGCTGCGGGGTCGACTACGTGGTGCAGAACAAGTGGCAGGGCGGGTTCTCCGCGAACGTCACGATCAAGAACCTGGGCGACCCGGTCGACGGGTGGGCGTTGGCCTGGTCCTTCCCCGGCTCGGAGCGCTTCGGCCAGGGGTGGAACGCGACGTTCGCGGCCTCCGGCGCGAGCGTGACGGCGTCCAACGTGGACTGGAACCGGTCGATCCCGACCGGCGGCACGGCGTCGTTCGGCTTCAACGGCTCGACGACTGGTGACGTGGTCGGCGTGCCGACGACGTTCACGCTCAACGGCACCACCTGCACGGGCGGTGTCGACCCCACGACGACCACCGGCACGTCGACCACCACGAGCACCACGACGACCACGACCACCACCACGACGACGACCACCACGACTCCGGGGCCGGGGCCGTCCGACCCGACCGGCCGCAAGCAGGTCGAGCGGCTGGACCGCGGCGTGATCAGCGTCCGCTCCGGGTCCGGCAACCTGGTGAGCTGGCGCCTGCTGGGCGGCGACCCGCAGAACGTGGCGTTCAACGTGTACCGGGGCGGGACCAAGGTCAACGCCTCGCCCATCACGGCCTCGACGAACTACCTGGACGGCGGTGCGGCGGCGGACGCCTCCTACACCGTGCGCGCCGTGGTCGACGGGTCCGAGCAGGCGGCTTCCCCGGCGTCGCTCGGGTTCGGCTCCGGCTACCGGGACGTGCCGATCCAGTCGCCGGGCTCCGGCTACGTGGCGAACGACGCGAGCGTCGGCGACCTGGACGGCGACGGCGACTACGAGTTCGTGCTGAAGTGGGACCCGGACAACGCGAAGGACAACTCGCAGTCGGGCGTGACCGGGAACGTCTTCATCGACGCCTACACGCTCCAGGGCACCCGCCTGTGGCGCATCGACCTGGGCCGCAACATCCGCGCCGGCGCGCACTACACCCAGTTCCAGGTCTACGACTACGACGGCGACGGCAAGGCCGAGGTCGCCATGAAGACCGCCGACGGCACGCGTGACGGCCGCGGCACGGTGATCGGCAGCGCGAGCGCCGACTACCGCAACTCCAGCGGCTACGTGCTGACCGGGCCGGAGTTCCTGACCATGTTCAACGGTCAGACCGGCGCGGCGATGTCGACCGTGAACTACGACCCGCCGCGCGGCACCGTCTCCTCCTGGGGCGACAACTACGGCAACCGCGTCGACCGGTTCCTGGCGGGCACGGCCTACCTGGACGGCGCGCGTCCGTCGCTGATCATGGCCCGCGGCTACTACACGCGCGCGGTCATCGCGGCCTGGGACTTCCGCAACGGCGCGCTGACCAAGCGCTGGACCTTCGACTCGAACTCCTCGGGCAACTCCGGGTACGCGGGTCAGGGCAACCACTCGCTGACCGTCGGGGACGTGGACGCCGACGGCCGGGACGAGATCGTCTACGGCGCGGCCACGATCGACGACAACGGCCGGGGCCTGTGGACCACCGGGCTCGGGCACGGAGACGCCGCCCACCTGGGCGACTTCGACCCGTCCCGCCAGGGCCTGGAGTACTTCAAGGTCTCCGAGGACAGCTCCAAGCCCGGCTCCTGGTTCGCCGACGCCCGCACCGGCGCGCGGCTGTGGACCACCGCGAGCGGCGGCGACAACGGCCGCGGCGTGGCGGACGACATCTACGCGGGCAGCCCCGGCGCGGAGTCCTGGTCGGCCCAGGACGGCAGCCTGCGCAACCCCGCGGGCCAGAACGTCGGCCGCAAGCCGTCGTCGATGAACTTCCTGGTCTGGTGGGACGGCGACCCGACCCGCGAGCTGCTCGACCAGACCAGGATCGACAAGTACGGCACCGGCGGCGACACGCGCCTGCTCACCGGTTCCGGTGTGGCCTCGAACAACGGCACCAAGGCCACGCCCGCGCTGAGCGCCGACCTGTTCGGCGACTGGCGCGAGGAGGTCGTCTGGCGCACCTCGGACAACTCCGCGCTGCGGATCTACTCCACGCCCAACCAGACGGACCGGCGCATCCCCACGCTGATGCACGACACCATGTACCGCGTCGCGATCGCGTGGCAGAACACGGCCTACAACCAGCCGCCGCACCCGAGCTTCCACATCGGGAACGGCATGGCCACCCCGCCGTGGCCCGACGTGCACTACGCCGGGTGACGACCCTTCACTGATCACGCTCCGCAGCCGTGGCCTACCTCACCCGGGGTAGGCCATAGGCTTTTCGGGGGTGTTAACCGCCCGGTCAGCGGGTACTTGTCCGGGGATCGAGGGAGGTCACACCATGGGCAAGCACAGACTGGGCCAGACCGAAGGCCGTCAGTGGGGCGGTCCGGACCTGGTCAACGGCGCGGAGGACGCGCTGGGCCGGTCCGATGGCGAGCAGTCCGAGCAGTCCGCCGCGGAGCGCGCGGAGGACGACTAGAGCGACACCTCGACATCCGGGTCCTCGCCGACCGAGCGCAGCGGGGTGACCGTCGGTCGTCCCCCGGCCAGCAGCGCCGCGTCGGTGCCGGGCTCCAGCTCGTCCTCGACCAGGATGGCGGCCAGCGCGATCGTGCCGTCGTCGCTGTCCTTGATCCGGGTGCGCACGGCGCCGAACTCGGCGAGCGCGGCCCGGACCGGCGCGCCCACCTCGGCCCGGTCGGGCACGTTCAGGTTGAGCACCGCCCCCACCGGCAGGGCCGCGAGCCGGTCGAACAGCGTAGAAGCCACCGCGACGGCGGTGTCCCAGTGGTGCGGCTCGGCCAGCTCCAGCCCCACGTCGAGGGACACCGCCATGGCGCGCGCGCCGTTGACGGCGGCGGTCAGGGCCGCGCCGACGGTGCCGGAGTGCAGCACCGCGCGGCCGACGTTCGCCCCCCGGTTCACACCGGACAGCACCACGTCCGGCGGGTCGCCGAACGCGCCCTGGGACGCGACCAGCGCGATGAACGCGGGGTGCGCGGCGACCGCGTAAGCGGGCACGTCCGGCAGTCCCGGCAGCTCCCGCCGCTCGACCTGGACCCGCCGGTCGTCCTCGGCGGCGGTCAGGCCCGCGCTCGTGCCGCTGGACTCGCGGGCGGGCGCGGCGACCACGGTCGTCCAGCCGTGCGCCACCGCGCCACGCGCCAGGGCGGCGAGCCCCGGCGAGTCGATCCCGTCGTCGTTGGTGATGAGCACCCTCATGCGTCCTCCCACGGGCGCAGCCGCACCCGGTCGACCAGGCCGCGCACCACGTCGCCGCTGCCGGTGCCGAGCCCGTGCCTGGTCACGTTCACCGTGCCCGCCGCCGCGCCCAGCTTCAACGACTCTTCCACGGAATGGCCGAGCGCGAGACCCGCGGCCAGCCCGGCGGTCATCGAGTCGCCGCCGCCGCGCGTGTCCACCGGGCTGAGGTCGGGCGTCTCCACGAGGTAGAGCGCGCCGTCGAGCCACGCCAGCGTCTCCTCGGCGGCCCGGGACACCACGACCGCGCTCGCGCCGGTCTCGGCGATCCGCCGGCAGCCCTCGACCAGGTCGGGCAGCGCGTCGGACTTCGCGAGCCCGTCGGACACCAGCTCCTCGTGGCTGACCTTGACCACCGTCGGACCGCCCGCGAGCGCGGCGGCCAGCCGGTCGCCGGACAGGTCCACGACGACGCGGCAGCCGTTGCCGCCGAGGTCCTTGGCGAGCCGCTCGTAGACCGAGTCGGGCACCGGGGTGTCCTTCGCGGCGGGTCCGCTCAGCACGGCGACACCCGCGTCCAGCGCTTCGATGAGCATCATCTCGTACAGGTCGTCCAGCTCGTGGCGGGACAGCGCGTCGGCGGGCATCCGCACCAGCTGGTCGCGCCCGCCATCCCGCCGGTCGTGCACGTAACCGCCGTTGCGGGCGGCGACCTCGCGGACCTTCAGCTCGACCCCGATCAGGTTCCGCAGCACCTGACCGGTCTCACCGCCCAACGCCGAGCACAGCACCACCTCGGCCCCCAGGGACTCGATCATGCGCGAGATCCACACACCCTGCCCTCCGGCGTGGATGTGGATGTCGGGCGTGCCGTCCAACTCCTCCACCGTCACCGTCAACTCCGGCGACGGCGCGAACACCGCTACTCGATCGGGCATAACGGACATCTACCCGATTCCGCCGTGATCGAATCACGGCGGAGGCTCTTCCGGCCCGCGTCACATCGGCGGCAACCGCGGCTCGGCGAGCCAGGAGCGGAAGTGCGCGGTCAGCGGTTCGGGGGTGTGGCGTTGGGCGAGGGCCACGAAGTCGCTCGTCGTCGCGGCGCCGTGCCGGTGGGTCGCGGTCCACTCGCGCAGGACGCCGAAGAACGCCGCGTCGCCGAGGCGGGTCCGCAGGCCGTGCACGGTCAGCGCGCCCCGCTGGTAGACCCGGTCGTCGAACAGGTTCGCCACACCGGGGTCGCCGATCCGGAGGTCCTGCGGCAGCCGGGCCAGGCGGGCGTGCGCGCGGGCGGCGTGCGCCTGGGCGGCGGGGCCGCCGGACCGCTCGGACCACAGCCACTCCGCGTAGCAGGCGAAACCCTCGTTGAGCCAGATGTCGCGCCAGTCGGCCAGGCCCACGCTGTTGCCGAACCACTGGTGCGCCAGCTCGTGCGCGACCAGCCGCTCGTGCCCGCGCCGCCCGTCCACGTGGTTGGCGCCGAACACCGACATGCCCTGCGCCTCGACCGGCACCTCCAGCTCGTCGTCGGTCACCACGACCTGGTACGTCCGGAACGGGTAGGGGCCGAACAGCTCCTCGAACACGGCCATCATCCGCGGCTGGCGGGCGAAGTCGTGCTTCGCGGCGCGCAGCAGCCGTGCGGGCACGGCCACGTCCTGGCCCACGGCCAGCGGCAGCCGCTCGTACAGGCCGATCTGCACCGACGCCAGGTAGGTCGCCATCGGCTCGGCCTGCTCGTAGACCCACGTCGTGCTGCTGCCACCCGTGCGCCGCTCGACCGGCACCCCGTTCGCCAGCACCGCGTACGGCGACGGCGCGGTGACGGAGACCCGGTAGGTCGCCTTGTCCCGCACCAGGTCGTTGCACGGGAACCAGGACGGCGCGCCGATGGGCTGGCTCGCCACCAGCGCGCCGTCGGTGAGCTGGTCCCAGCCGAGCTCGCCCCAGTGCCGGGAGCGGACCGGGCGGGCCACGCCCGAGTAGCGCACCTCGACGGTGAACGGCCCGTCCACCGGGCGCGAGGGCCGCACGCGCAGCTTGCCGCCGCCGTGCACGTGCCGGGCCGGCCGGCCGTCCACCAGCACCCGGCTGACGGTCAGCGTGCCGAAGTCCAGCACCACCCGCGCGCACGGGCCGGTCGCGACGGCCGACAGCGTCGCGCGACCGGCCAGCCGCCCGGTGTGCGGTTTGTAGTCCAGCTCCAGGTCGTAGTGCGCGACCCGGTAGCCGCCGTCACCGTGGTCGGCCAGGTAGGGGCCGGTCATCGCCAGGAGGAGATCGGGTTGCCCAGCCAGCGCGTGCCCTCGGGCACGTGCTCGCCGCGCATCACCAACGACGCCGGGCCCACCGCCGCGTGCGCGCCGACCGTCGCGCCCGGCAGCACGATCCCGTGCGGGCCGAGGGTCGCCCCCTCCGCCAGCTCCACCCGGTCCATGCGGAGGATCCGGTCGTGGAACAGGTGGGTCTGCACCACGCACCCCCGGTTCACCGTCGCGCCGTCACCCAGCCTGACCAGGTCCGACTCCGGGAACCAGTACGACTCGACCCACGTGCCGCGCCCGATCCGCGCGCCGAGCGACCGCAGCCACACCGCCATCACCGGCGACCCGCCGGCCCGGCCGACCAGCCACGGCACCGCCAGCACCTCGACGAACGTGTCCGCCAGCTCGTTGCGCCACACGAACCCGCTCCACAACGGGTGCTCCCGCGCCCGGAACCGGCCCACCAGCAGCCACTTCGCCGCCGCCGACACCGCGCACGCCAGCACACCCGCCGCGAGCAGCACCGGCCCGGCGAGCAGCGGTCCCAGCTCGCGGATCGCGAACAGCACGCCGACGACCAGCGCCACGTGGCACATCACCGGCACGACCCGGCACAGCTCGACCAGCGCACGCGCCACGACCAGGCGTCGCGGCGGGTCGAACGTCCGGCTCTGGTCACCCCGCTCCGCCGCGCGCGGCAGCTTCATCGGCGGCATGCCCAGGTACGAGCTGCCCGCCTTGGCGTGCTTCGGCGTCGAGGACAGCACACCCACCAGGCCGCGGTTCGGCACCGAACGGCCCGGCGCGGTCATGCCCGAGTTGCCCAGGAACGCGCGCTTGCCGACCCGCGCGGCGGCGATGCGCAACCAACCGCCGCCCAGCTCGTAGGTGGCGACCATGGTGTCGTCGGCGAGGAACGCGCCGTCGCCGATCGTGGTCATCCTCGGCAGCGCGAGCACGGTCGACGCCTCGACCCGCCGGCCGACCTTCATCCCGAGCGCGCGCAGCCACACCGGCGTGAGCAGGCTCGCGTACAGCGGGAACAGCACGACCCGCGCGGTGTTCATCAGCCGTTCCGTGGTCCACGCCTGCCAGGCGATCCGGCTGTGCACCGGGTACGTGCCCGCCCGCAACCCGATCCCGAGCAGCCGGACGGACACCAGCACCACCAGCGCGTAGGAGCCCAGCCACGCGACCGTCGCCAACGGCACCGCGAGCATCGCCGAACCCGGCGTCACCGGCCCGCGCGTGATCAGCAGCACCGGGAGCACCGCCGCCGCCACCGGCAGCAGGCCCAGCGCGGACGTCGTCACCGCGTAGACCAGCTTCCACCACGCCGACCGGGGCGGACGCGGTCCCGGACGGGCCGCCCTGCCGTGCCGCTGCGCCGGGACGCCGGCCCAGCGCTGCCCCGTCGGCACCGAGCCGGTCACCCCCGAACCGGGCGCGACCTCCGCCCGCTTGCCGACCCGGGCGCCGGGGAACAGGGTGCTGCGGGCGCCGACCACGGCGCCCGCGCCGACCCGCAACCGGCCGACGTGCAGCCGGTCGCCGTCGACCCAGTGCCCGGACAGGTCCACCTCGGGCTCGATCGCGCAGCCCTTGCCGAGCTTGAGCAGACCGGTCACCGGCGGCGCGGAGTGCAGGTCCACGTCCGGGCCGACCCGCACGCCCAGCGCGCGGGCGTAGTGCGTGAGCCAGGACCCGGCCAGGTCCGTCGCGCCGCTGAACTCGGCGAGCCGTTCGGCGGTCCACACCCGCAGGTGCACGCCGCCGCCGCGGGGGTAGGTGCCGGGACGCAGGCCGCGCAGCAGCAGCCGCGCGCCGCCCGCCGCGATCAGGACCTTGCCGGGCGGACTCACGAACGCCAGCCACCCCGCGGCGATCCACCACCACGACACGGGCGTGGTGAAGCCGACGACGTTGCCGACCGCCGCCAACCCCACCGACCACCGCACGCCCACCAGGCTCATCAGCGGCACCAGCAGCAGCGACTGGAGCAGGCCGGTCCGCCGCGGCGTCGGCGCGACCTCGCGCGTGACGCCCTGGTGGCCGCCCAGCTCGTCCAGCCGCGCGGCCAACGCGCGCAGCGTGGGGTGCTGGTAGACGTCGTTGACCGAACCGCTGGGGTAGCGGGTCCGGATCGTGGAGACCAGCTGGGCGGCGGCGAGGCTGCCGCCGCCGTGGGCGAAGAAGTCCGCGTCGGGGCCGGCGACCCGGGAACCCAGCAGCTCCGACCACCGCTCGGCCAGCCACCGCTCGGTGCCCGTGAGGGTCCCGGCCGGCGCCGCGACGTCCAGCCCCGGCAGCGGCCACGGCAACGCGGCCCGGTCCACCTTGCCGGACGTGCGGGTGGGCAGGGTGTCGACGGCGGCCAGCAGCGGCACGAGCGCCGCGGGCAACGCGGTCCGCAGCCGGGCCGTCGCGTCGGCCTGGTCGAAGTCCTCGCCCGCGACCACGTACCCGACCAGCACCTGGTTGCCCGCCTTGGTGGTGCGCACGGCCGCGGCGGCGCCCGCGACCGACGGCAGCGCCTGCAGCGCCGCGTCGACCTCGCCGAGCTCGATCCGCCGACCGCCCAGCTTGACCTGCTCGTCGGCGCGGCCGAGGAACAGCAGGCCCTCCGGCTCGGCGCGGACGAGGTCGCCGCTGCGGTAGGCGCGGTCCCAGCCCAGGGCGGGCAGCGGCGCGAACTTCTCGGCGTCCTTGGCCGGGTCGAGGTAGCGGGCCAGGCCGACGCCGCCGATGACCAGCTCGCCGGAGCCGCCCATCGGCACGGGCGTGCCGGCCGCGTCCACCACGGCCAGCTCCCAGCCGTCCAGGGGCAGCCCGATGCGCACCGGGCCGACACCGGTCAGCCGCGCCGCGCAGGCCACGACGGTCGCCTCGGTCGGGCCGTAGGTGTTCCACACCTCGCGACCGTCGACGGCGAGCCGCTCGGCCAGCTCCGGCGGGCACGCCTCGCCGCCGAAGATGAGCAGGCGGACGTCGTCCAAGGCGTCCACCGGCCACAACGCGGCCAGCGTGGGCACCGTGGACACGACCGTGACCTCGCGCTCGACCAGCCACGGCCCCAGGTCGAACCCCGTGCGGACCAGGGCCCGCGGCGCCGGGACCAGGCAGGCGCCGTGGCGCCAGGCCAGCCACATCTCCTCGCACGAGGCGTCGAAGGCCACGGACAGGCCCGCGAGCACGCGGTCGTCCGGGCCGATCGGGTCGTCCGGGAGGAACAGGCGGGCCTCGGCGTCCACGAACGCGGCGGCGGCCCGGTGCGAGACCGCGACGCCCTTCGGCTTGCCCGTGGAACCGGACGTGAAGATGATCCACGCGTCGTCGTCCGGCCCGGGAGCACCGACCAGTCCCAGGGGCGTGCCGCGCAGCTCCAGGTCGCCCGTGACGACCGCGCACACGTCGGCTTCGCCGAACACCAGCTCGGCCCGCTCGTCCGGGTCGTCGGCGTCGACGGGCACGTACGCGGCGCCGGCCGTGAGCACCGCCAGCACCGCCACGTACAGGTCCACGGTCCCGGACGGCACCCTGATGCCGACCCGGTCGCCGGGCCCGATCCCGGTCGCCGCCAGCTCCCGGCTCCGCGCGTCCACCTCGTCCAGGAGCTCCCGGTAGGTCAACGACGTCGTGCCGTCGTCCAGCGCGGGGGAGTGCGGGTGCCGGCGCGCGGTGTCGGCCAGGATCGCGACGAGGGTGCGCTCAGGCGCGGCGGCGCCGGCGCGGAACAACGCCGGCGGGTCGGTCAGCGTGGGGAAGGCGGTGTCGGGGGCGATGGTCACCGACGGGCACCGATGGGGCGAAGTCGCACTGTGAAGTCCTCCAAGAAAACGCCGACCTGCAACTTTACCGGTGATTCACGCCCCCGTCGCGCCGCCGTGACCGCGAGTGGGTGGCATCACATCCCGCCACGGCACCGATCCGCGCATGATCACTCCACAGTGGACCACCCGGGATCCCTTGCCCGTCAACGGCTGCCGGCCGCGCCCGCGGGCTGTCCCACCCCGGCTTCGCGGCTGACGGCGACGACTGCCTGAGCGCGGTCATCCGGCTCCGGTCACGGCTGACCGCGAGTCCCCGGCCACCGACCCGACCGCCGCGCCCGACAGCGTCACGGGGTACCGGACGGTGCCGGAAATCTGGCGGATCGCGTCGACTCGCCCTCCGTCTGTGGTCCGGATGGACCATCGGTTTTGCAATAGGTGACGGCGGGTAGTCCGCGGTCCCGACCGGCGACTATCAAACGTGTGAGCGAGGCAGACGATGGCGTCGTTTTCCCCTGTGCTGTGGTCTGCGGATCCCGGTGCGCCCGGTGTGCCGACAGTCGGCGTGGAGGAGGAGTTCCTGCTGGCGGACCTGTCCACCGGGCACCTGCTCCCGATCAGCGCCCACGTCGTCGAGGTGGCCGGCGATCTGGGCGGTGCGCTGGAGCTGGAGCTGACCAGGGCGCAGGTGGAGATCAACACGCCGGTGTGCCGGACCATGGCGGAGGTGCGGGAGCAGCTGACGTTCCTGCGCTCCACCGCCGCCGAGGCGGCGTCGCGGTGTGGCGGCAACCTGCTCGCCGTGGGCACCGCCCTGGCCGATGACGCGCCGGGACCGCCGATCACCGACGACCCCCGGTACCACCGGATCAACAACGCGTACGGGCAGCTCGCGCCCGAGAACGTCGTGTGCGGGTGCCACGTCCACGTCGCGGTGCCCGACCGGGAGACCGCGGTCCAGGTCTGCAACCACGTCCGGCCGTGGCTCCCCGTGCTGCTGGCGCTCACCGCGAACTCGCCGATCCACCACGGCGTCGACACCGACTACGCCAGTTGGCGGTCGGTGATCGTCGGCCGCTGGCCGTGCGCCGGCGCCCCGCCGTACTTCGAGTCGCTCGCGCACTACGAGTCCGCCGTGGACATGGCCGTCGGCTCCGGCAGCGTGCTCGACGAGAAGATGGTCTACTGGGACATCCGCCCCTCTTCGCACCTGCCCACCGTGGAGGTGCGGGTGAGCGACGTGCAGTCCACTGTGGATGAAGCCGTGCTGTTCGCCGCTCTGGTGCGGGGGTTGGTGATGGTCTCGTTGCAGTCCATCCAGGACGGTGTCGAGGCGCCTCGGGTCAGCGATGACGCGCTGCGCATGGCCTACTGGCGCGCCGCACGTGATGGACTGGACGGCATGGGCGTCGACCTGGAGACCACCCGGCCCGTTCCGGCCGTCGACCTGCTGCGCCGCCTGCTGCGCCACGTCGAACCCGCGCTGACCACCACGGGCGAGCTGCGGGCCGTGCAGACCCTCGTGGACGAGTTGATCGCCAACGGCAACGGTGCGAGCCGGCAGCGGCGGGTCTTCCGCCGCGACCACGCCCTGACCGACGTCGTGGCACTGGTCGCCCAGCACGCCGAGCACGACCGGTCACCGGACAACGTCTCCTGACCACGTCGGGGGAGGAGCCGCTTCCCGGTGATGATCGAACCACCCGGCCGCCGTCGGGTTTGAGGCGGCCGCTCCCGTGGTACCGAGCAAGACCATCGCTGTTCCGCTTCGGAGGGTGCTCATGCAGATCCAGGTCAACACCGACCACAACATCCACGGTGGCGAAGGACTGGCCACCTATGTGACCACCGACCTGGAGAGCAGCCTGTCCCGGTTCAGCGGATGGTTGACCCGGGTGGAGGTGCACCTCAGCGAGGACGGGGGCAGCAAGCCGGAGGACAAGAAGTGCGTCATCGAGGCGCGGCCCGGGGGCAAGCAGCCGGTCGCGGTGACCCACCACGCGACCACCGTGGACGACGCGTACGCCGGGGCGGCCCACAAGCTGGGGAGGGTGCTGGATTCCCGGTACAGCCGCGCCCACGACCACAAGGGCAGCGACAGCATCCGCCACATGCCCCCTCCGGAAGACCCGGAGCAGGTCGGCGTGATCGAGACGAGCCTGGACGCTGAGGGCGGCGACGCGGAGCCCCGCGCGATCTGACCGACGACGGCCGAACCCGTCGTGCCGCGCCGGGTCGACTGCTGCCGAAGTCCGCGACCGACGCGGACGGCGGGCCGTCGACCCGGCCGGTCCGCGCCGTCGAGGGTCGGGCGAGCACCTACTCGTCCTCGCCCCAGGTGCCGACGACCGCGAGCGCTGCCTCGCCCTCGTCGAAGGCCGAGAACAGGTCCGGCTCCGTCGCAGGCCCCTCCCGCAGCAGCAGGACCACCGGTTGGTTCCCGTCCCCGGTGGCGGGGTCGAAGTCCGTGGTGATCTCTCGGCGCAGCAGGAGCACGCCGCCGTCCACCAGCGGGGCGCCGCGCAGGTGCGCCGCGGCTCCGGCGAGGTCCTCCCGGTACTCGCGCACCATGTGGTCGTACACCTCGGGCGAGGTCAGCAGGAGCACGGCCAACCGGTCGACGGTGCGCTCGTAGCGCACCCCGAGGTCGAAGGGGAGCAGGTAGAACACCCCTTCCTCCCCTTCGTGGCCCCGGTCCAGCAGCATGTCCACCACGCGCTGGCCGGGGTCGCCCGAGGCGGGGTCGATCCCGACGAGGACCAGCTCGGCCTCGTCCTCCTCGCCGTCCTCCAGCGCCGGCACGACGGTGATCCACATCTGTTCCGCGTCACCCATGCCGGTGATCCAAGCCCAAGCCCTCGTCCCGGTCCAAGTGGCGAGCGTTGCTCGCGGGCGGCGGCCGGCTCCGAGCGGGAAGTCGAGCCCCGGGCGTGGGAACCCGGCCCGGACGGCCTCACCGCCTCGGCCGCGCCGGACACGGACATCTTCCCCAGCCCGCTCGGTTCGCCGACCCGTTCGACGGCAGTCGACCCGGCGGCGCGTCGACGGGTGACCGCCCGGTCACCCGCCCTGCCCTCCGGTGAGCAGTTCGAGGAGGCTCCCGGGCGTGTCGGCGCCGAAGCAGGTCTCGAAGTCGCGGGGCGCTTCGACGGCCTCCGCGGTGCTGCGGGGGAAGAGCGCCTGCTCGTACTGCGCGAGCGCGGCCTCGACGTCGTCGGGGTGGGCGGCGAGGGCCCTGCCGAGCTCGGCGCCGTCGAGCATGGCCAGGTTGGCGCCTTCGCCGTTCGGGGGCATGAGGTGGGCGGCGTCGCCGACGAGCGTCACGCCGGGCACCCGGCCCCACCGGTGCCCGGCCGGCAGGGCGTGCAGGGCGCGTGGGACCGGCGGGGTGTCCCCGTCGGTGATCAACGCGGTGAGTTCCGGCGCCCAACCGTCGAACTCGGCGGCCACCCGCGCGGTGGCGGCGGCGGTGTCGGTGAAGTCGATGCCGTCGAGCCACTCCCGGGGCTTGGTGAGCGCCACGTAGGTGTGCAGGACGCCGCCGGCCTCGCGGTGGGCCAGGATCCCCTTGCCCGGCACGAGCGCGTACATCGCGCCGTCGCCGACGGCCTTCGCGCAGGCGGGGTGGCGCCGATCGGCGTCGAACAGGTACGTCTCGACGAAGGACGTGCCGACGTACTCGGGCTCGGCGTCGGACAGCAGCGGGCGCACGCGGGACCACGCGCCGTCCGCGCCGACCAGCAGGTCGGTCGTCGCGGTCGAGCCGTCGGCGAACGCCAGTTCGTGCCGGCCGTCGCCGACCGCCCGGACCGCGGTGACCTTGCGCCCCCACCGGACCGTGCCGGCCGGGAGCGAGTCGAGCAGGATGCGCCGCAGGTCGCCGCGGAGCACCTCGGGTCGGACGCCGGCGCCGTCGTCGGGGTGGTCGAGCAGGACGGTCGCGTCCGGGGCGAGGACCCGCGCGGCCTCCGCCCCCTGGTGGACGTGGGCGAGGAACTCGTCGACCAGGCCGGCCTCCTCGAGCGCGAGCCGGCCGTTGTGCTCGTGGATGTCGAGCCGGCCGCCCTGGCCGCGGACGTCCGCCGAGGTGTCGGCTTCGCAGACGATCGCCGGGATGCCGTGGACGTGCAGGACGCGGGCGAGCGTCAGCCCGCCGAGGCCCGCGCCGACGATCGTGACCGAGGTGGTCATGCGGTGGATCCTTCGCTGCCGGGAAAGTGTCTGGAACGGTGTTCCAAACACCTAGGCTGGAACACCGTTCCAGATATGTCAAGATGAGGCGCATGACCACCAGGGCACGGCACCCGGAGCGGCGCGAGGACGCGCTCTCCCGGGAGCGCATCGTCGGCGCCGCCGTCGAGCTGCTCGACGACAAGGGCGAGAGCGGGTTGACCTTCCGCGCGCTCGCCGCGCACCTGGAGACCGGGCCCGGGGCGATCTACTGGCACGTGGCCAACAAGAACGAGCTGCTCGCCGCCGCCACCGCCGCCGTCCTCGCCCCCGTGACGAGCGCCGAGGCCACCGGGACGCCGCAGGAGGTGATCCGGGCGGTCACGGTCGGCGTGTTCGACGCGATCGAGGCGCACCCCTGGGTCGGCGCCCAGCTCTCCGCCAACCCCACCCAGCCGGCCGTGCTGCGCATCTTCGAGCGCATCGGGTGGCAGGTCCGGGCGCTCGGCGTCCCCCCGTCCGCCCGGTTCACCGCGGCGTCCGCGGTGCTGCACTTCGTCCTCGGTGTCGGCGGCCAGAACGCCGCACTGGCCCGGACGCTGCGGGGGACCACGAACCGGAGCGACCACCTGGCGGCGGTGTCGGCCGAGTGGGCGGACCTGGACCCCGACGAGTTCCCCTTCACCCGCACCGTCGCGGACGAGCTGCGCGACCACGACGACCGCGCGCAGTTCCTCGACGGCGTCGACCTGATCCTGGCCGGCATCGTGCGGCTCCGGTGAGCACTCGCCAGGACCGGGGGCGGCGCGCCTCGTCACGTCGCCTCGGCCACGTCGAGCACCCGGCGCCCGCCGGGCTGCCGCCGAGTCCGGCCGCGGGGTGGGACACCGCGAAGCCGTCCCGGCCACGCCCGTCTCGCCGTTCCCGGGTGAACCACGTCGCCTCCGGTTCCGCCGGAGGGCCGCAGCGGTGAGGGGCCGTCGGTGACGTGAAGGCGTGGAAGCCGAGTGGTCTCGTGCGGTAGCGGGTCCACTGTCGGCGGCCGTCCCGGCGATTTCCCGGTGGTTTCCCACGATGCGCCGGCCGGAGCCGGCAGGCGGGCCGCCGGTCAGGCGCTGCGGCGCGGTTGTCGCAAGAGCTGCCGGTCACCTCGGGGGGAGTGTTCGGACATCCCAGACGGAACGGGAAACCCTGGTCGTCCGTCCGGACACCATCGCCCCAGGACCTGGTGCGCGCCGACCGCGTCCTGCTGCCCCGCCGCCCGGCCGACCTGGCCGCGCGCTACGACCCGCCGCCCGCCCGGGTGGACACCTTCCGCCACAACGAGCTGTTCGGCTGAGCGCCCCGACACCCCGCGCGACGGCGGTCGTCGGCCCGACCGGTCACGGGGGTGCGGTCGGTTCGATCAGGAACACCTGGTCGGACGTGGTGGAGCAGGGGGTCTGGACGATCTCGGCGCCGGCGGAGGTGGCCCGGTCGCGCGGGCCGAGGCACAGGTCCGTGGCGACGGGGCGGATGCGGACGTCCGTCGCGCCCGGCGGACCGGCCGGTTCGATCCGGAACCGCTGCGCCGGGTCGTCGTCGGCGCACTCGTGGCGTGGCTCGAGCACGTCGCGGTCCGGCCCGCCGAGCAGGACCGCGAGGCACCTGATGCCGTGCCGCGGGTGGTGCCACTGGATCTGCACGACGTCCGCGCCGAGCGGCTCGATGAACGCGTACGGGAGAGGCGCGTCCGCGCAGGAACCTTGGACGGCGACGGCCCCGGCGCGGTGGTCGGCGCGGCCCTCGGTGAGGCACAGCTCGGGCGTCCGCGCGGGGTGGACGCGCGCCCAGCTGCCCACCGGCCGGATGGTCAGTCCCGCCACCGGTGACGCGGACGGCGAGGCCGGCGCGGACCGGTCGACCACCGCGTCGACGGCCACCGTGCCCACGACGCCGACGAAGGTGGCCGCGAGCAGGCTCGCCGCGCGACGCCATCGCGGAGCACGCGACCGGACCGGTGCGCCGAGCGCCGGGGCCGGCTGGTCCTCGTCGTCCTCGTCGGTGGCCCGGATGGCGATGTCGTGCCGGGTTTTCAGCCACAGCAGCACTTCGTCGTCCCCGAGGCCGCAGGCGCGGGTGAAGGTGTCGACGAAGTGCTCCCTGGGCAACGTGGCGCGGCCGAGCGTGGTCGCGATCGTGCTGGGCGGCAACCGGTCCTGGTGCGCCGCGGTCTTGCCCTCCAACTGTCGGTAGGTCAGCCCCGACCACATCCGCAACGCGCGCAGTGCCGTGGTGAACTCGGCTGCGGTGGTGGCCTCGGTCGGCTGCGGTGCTGCCAACGGCGACTCTGCTGAGCCGCCCCCTCCGTGGCTCATGGCTCCAGCATGGTGGTCCAGTCCACGCGGGGGCGACCGCCGATCCAGCGGGCGGCGTTGGGCTGTTCGGGTGCGTTCGTGAACGGCGTGGGCTACGTTCCGAACAGGCCTCGAACGGCGATCGCCCCGGTGAACGAATCCGAACAGCGCTGTGCCTTGTTCACCTGCTTCGCGCCGCCTTACTCTCGACGAGTTTCTGCTGCCGGTCCGCCCGGGGTCATTCCGCGGACTGCGCCTCATTGCGCCATCGGCTTTCGTCTGGACAAGGAGCACTCATGGGCAAGATCGCCGTCCTCACCAACGACCTCCAGGGCGATGTGGTTTACCTGACCCCCGAGCGGACCGCGGTGATCGCCGACGCGCAGCCCCACTACACCGCTTTCCTGGACGAGATGCGGCGCCGCGGTCACACCGTCTACCACCTGCAGTTGATCAACCTGCCCGACGACCCCAACGCGAACCGCAAAGCCGACGGAACCCTGCCGCTGCAGCGCGGCACCGAGGGCGCGGAAATCCTGCCCGCCTTCCTCTCTGACGGCGACGTGGTGGTGGAGAAGAACAAGGACAGCGGCTTCTACGAGACCGAGATGCACGGCCTGCTCCAGGCCGCCGGCGTCGACACCGTCGTGGTCACCGGCCTGCAGACCCAGATCTGCGTGCAGACGACCGCCGCCGACGCCTTCTTCCGCGGCTACAACGTGTGGGTCCCCTCCGACTGCGTCGTCTCCGACAACCCGGCGGACCGGGACCGCTCGCTCACCTGGCTCAGCGGGTACTGCGCCACGGTCGCCGACTCGTCGGAGATCCTGGAAACCCTCGACACCAAGGGTGAACTGCCCCGCAGGATCGTCAAGACGCTGCCCTGACGACCGGCCGTCCCGATTCCGCGCACCACGATCCCGGCGAATCCGCGAATGGTCATTCCGCGCGCACCCGGAAAGGGAGGAATTTCGATGGCAAGGTCGGTCACCGGCCCGGACGAGGTCGTTCTCGACCACGGCAGCGGGGCCAAGCTCAGCCATGAGCTGGTCTCCCTCATCGTCGACACGCTCGGCGACGTCTACATCGGCGAGATGGAGGACAGCGCCATGTTGTCCGTCCCCGTCGGGCGGATCGCGATGACCACCGACTCGTTCGTGGTCGACCCGCCGTTCTTCGGCAACGGCGACATCGGCAAGATCGCGGTCTGCGGCACGGTCAACGACCTCGCGGTGGTCGGCGCGCGTCCGCTCTACCTCACCCTCGGGATGATCCTGGAGACCGGGCTCCCGATCTCCCGGCTGCTCCGGGTGGTCGCCTCGATCCGGGAGGCGGCCCTCGAAGCGGGCGTCCAGATCGTCTGCGGCGACACCAAGGTGGTCCGCAAGGGCGAGGTCGACCAGATCTACCTGAACACCGCCGGCATCGGCGTCTTCGAGCGGGAACCGCTGCGGATGCGCGACGTGCGACCCGGCGACCGGGTGATCCTCAGCGGGTCGATCGGCAACCACACCGTGCACCTGCTGTCGATCCGGGAAGGCCTCGGTTTCGAACAGCGCGTGCTCAGCGACTGCGCGCCGCTGAACGGGCTGCTGGAGGAGCTGTTGGCGGCGACGGCCGCGGGCGCGGTGCGCTCGGTCCGCGACGTCACCCGGGGCGGTCTGGCCGCCGTCCTGCACGAGTACGCGCAGGCGTCCGGGCTCACGATCAGGGTCGAGCAGGACCGGCTGCCCATCCAGTTCGAGACCGTGATGGCCACGGACATGTTGGGGATCAACGCGATCCACGCCGCCAACGAGGGCTGCCTGTGCCTGTTCGTCGCACCGGAAGCCGAGCAGGAGGTGCTGGCCGCGCTGCGCTCGCACCGGTACGGCGGCGACGCGGTCGCGATCGGCGAGGTGACCGAGACCGCCGAGCCGGTCGTGCTGATGCGCGACGGCGACGGGCGTGACTCCGTGATCGAGGAGCTCCAGGGCTCCGAGCTGCCGCGCCTGTGCTGAGCGCGGGAGGGGGCGGCGTGCCGGACGGCGGTCCGCGGATCCGGCGGCGCATCCGCGTGGTGGGCGTGGTCCAGGGCGTGGGCTACCGGCCGTTCGTGTACAAGCTGGCGCTGCGGCACGACCTGACCGGCTGGGTGCTCAACGACCCGGAGGGCGTCCTGGCCGAGGTCGCCGGCCGACCCGAGGAGGTGCGCCGCTTCACCGAGGGCCTGAGCGCGCAGGCGCCACCTCAGGCCCGGGTCACGGGCGTGCGGGTGGAGGAGCTGCCCGCCGCCGCGGAGGCGGAGGGGTTCACCATCCGGGAGAGCCTGCACGGCGGACTGCGCACGACGGTCGTCCCCGCCGATTCCCACGTGTGCGCCGACTGCCTCGCCGAGCTGCGCGACCCGGCCGACCGCCGGTACCGCTACCCGTTCATCAACTGCACCAACTGCGGCCCGCGCTACTCCATCATCCGGGACCTGCCCTACGACCGGGCCGCGACCACCATGGCCGCCTTCACGATGTGCCGACCCTGCGCCGCCGAGTACGCCGACCCGCTGGACCGCCGCTACCACGCCCAGCCCAACGCGTGCGCCGACTGCGGCCCCCGGCTGCTGCTGGCCGGCCCCGACGGCGAGGTGGTCGGAGGAGAGGAAGTGCTCGCGGCGGTCACGGCCGCGCTCACCGAGGGCAGGATCGTCGCGGTCAAGAGCGTCGGCGGGTTCCACCTCGCCGTGGACGCCCGCAACGCCGAGGCCGTCGCCCGGCTGCGGGCTCGCAAGCGGCGCGACTCCAAGCCGTTCGCGGTCATGGCCCGCGACCTGGCGGAGGTCACCGGTTTCGCCGAGGTCCGTCCCGCCGAGGCGGACCTGCTGCTCTCCCCGGCCCGCCCGATCGTGCTGCTGCGCAAGCGGCCCGGCGGCCTGCCGGAGCAGATCGCGCCGCGCAACCCGAACCTCGGCGTGATGCTGCCGTCCGCGCCGCTGCACCACCTCCTGGTCGATCACACCGGCTTGGCCGCGTTGGTGATGACCAGCGGGAACATCTCCGGTTACCCGATCGTGCACCGCAACGAGGACGCGTTGGCGCAGCTGCCCCAGGTCGCCGACCTGATCCTCTACCACGACCGCGACATCGAGGTCCGGGTCGACGACTCGATCGTCCGCTACTCCGAGCACCCCGGTCTGGACGAGCCGGTCGTCAGCTTCATCCGCCGGTCCCGCGGCTACGCGCCGTACCCCGTGGAGGTCGGCGCCGACCTGGCGCCGCTGGTGGCCTACGGCGCGGAGCTGAAGACCACGGTGGCGTTGAGCGGCGGCTCCCGGGTCTACGTCAGCCAGCACATCGGCGACGTCAAGAACGACGAGACGTTCGTGGCGCACCGGGCGGCCGTCCAGCACCTGGCGGAGCTGCACCAGCTCCGGCCGCGGCACGCCGCCGTCGACCTGCACCCGCAGTTCCGCGCCACGCGCTTCGCGTTCGAGGAGCAGGGCAAGGCCTTCGAGCACGTCGTCCCGATCCAGCACCACCACGCGCACATGGCGTCCTGCATGGCCGACAACCGGCTGACCGGCCGGACGATCGGCGTCGTGTTCGACGGCACCGGGTACGGCCTGGACGGCACCATCTGGGGCGGCGAGTTCCTGCTGGGCGACTACCACGACGCCCGCCGCGTCGCGCACCTGAGGACCGTGCCGCTGCTGGGCGGCGACAAGGCGGTCACCGAGCCGATCAGGACCGGTTTCGCGCTGGCCCTGGACGCGTTCGAGGAGACCTCGGCCGCGATCGGAGCCTTCCCGGTCCTGGAGGGTTTGGACGAGCAGCAGCGGCACGTGTTCGCCACCATGGCGCGGCGCGGGATCAACGCGCCGCCCGCCTCCAGCATGGGCCGGCTGTTCGACGGCGTCGCCGCCCTGCTGGCCGTCACCACGCGCGCCGAGTACGAGGCGCACGGTCCCGTCGAGCTGGAAGGCCTGCTCGGACGCGACTTCACCATGGCGGAACGCGACGAGGGGTACCGCTTCGGCCTGCTGGAGCACGACGACGTCACCGAGATCGACCCGCGGCCACTGGTGCGCGCGCTCGCCGCGGACGTGGCCGTCGGCCTCGACACCGCGGTGATGAGCCGTCGTTTCCACACGGCCGTGGTCGACGTCGTCGTGGAGCGGTGCCGGGTGTTGCGCGCGGAGGGCACCGGACAGGTGGTGCTGTCCGGCGGTGTCTTCCTCAACGAGTTCCTGCTGGTCAACTGCCTGGTGGAGCTGCGCGCGGCGGGGTTCGACGCGTACTGCCACCGGCAGGTGCCGACCAACGACGGAGGCATCTCGCTCGGCCAGGTCGTGGTGGCCGACGCCCGGCTGGCGGGTGGTGAGCGGTGACCGCGCCCCTGGCCCGCCGAGCGCGCCGAATCCCGGGGCGGCCCCGGACGCGCAGAACCGAGGAGAGAAACGAACCATGAAGAAGTACCTGGTCACCGGTGGGCGCGGGTACATCGGGTCGGTGCTGACACAGCGGCTGTGCCGATCCGGCTCAGAGGTCGTCGTGGTCGACAACGGCCTGGTCGGCGGTCCGGAACTCGACCTGCCCCGGGTCACCTACGTCGACGGCGACGTCCGCGACGTCGGCTCCTGGGACAAGGCGCTCGACGGGGTGGACGCGGTGGTGCACCTGGCGGCGATCGTGGGCGACCCGGCCTGCGCGGTCGACCCGGACACCGCCTGGGAGGTCAACTACCTCGGCACCGTCCGGGTCGCCGAGGCGTGCCGGCGTGCGGGTGTGCGGTCGCTGGTCTTCGCGTCCACGTGCAGCAACTACGGGCTCACGGGGGACGAAGAGGCGGACGTGTGGTCGCCCGTGGCGCCGCAGTCCGCCTATGCCGAATCCAAGGTCAGGTCCGAGCACTACCTGCTCTCGTTGCCCCGGGACGTGCTCTCGTCGCGTCTGCTGCGGTTCGCCACCATCCACGGCCTGTCACCCCGGATGCGGTTCGACCTCGCGGTCAACGTCATGACGGCGGACGCCGTGGCGCGCGCCCGCGTCACCGTGCACGGTGGCACGCAGTGGCGGCCGTTCCTGCACGTCGAGGACGCGGCGGCAGCCGTGCAGCTCGTCCTCCGGGACGGTCGGCACACCGCGCCCAGCGTCTACAACTGCGGTTTCGGCGAGGAGAACTACCGGATGGACGCCATCGGGGAGCTCATCGCCGGCGAGATCGCCGGTGTCCGCCTGGAGATCCGCAAGGAGCAGACGGACCCACGCGACTACCGGGTGAACTTCGACCCCATCGGGCGAGAGCTGGGCCTCACCTTGGGTCACCGGGTGGTAGACACGGTGCGGGACATCCGGGACGCCATGCTCGACGGGGGGTTCGCGGATTTCGACTCCCCGCGGTACAGCAACTACCTGACCGCACTCGCGAAGCGCGACGACCCCGGCCTCGGCGCAGGCGGCTCCGTCCCGACCTTCCCACCCGACGAGCGCGTTCCGTCATCCACCGGGGGACCCCGACCATGACCGACACCACCGCGGACACCGCCCGCCCGCCGCGCTTCCCCGAGCTGGTGCCCCTGACCCGCCCGACCGTCGAAGCCGACGCCGGGCTGGCGTCGGCCATCGAGGGGATCCTCCGGTCCGGCATGCTCACCAACGGCAGGCACGTGCGCGAGTTCGAGGAGGCCGCGAGCGACTACCTCGGCGTCGACCACGCGGTCGCGGTCAGCAACTGCACGACCGGCCTGATGCTCGTGCTCCGCTGCCTGGGCCTGACCGGCGACGTCGTCGTGCCGAGCTTCACGTTCATGGCGTCCGGCCACGCGATCGACTGGGCGGGCAACGGGGTCCGCTTCGCCGAGTCCCACGCCCGGACCTGGACCCTCGACCCGGACGCCGTCGCACCGCTGATCGCGCGGGCGGCGGGCGTGATGGCCGTGCACACCTTCGGCGCGCCGTGCGACGCCGACCGGTTGCAGGAACTGTGCGACACCAGGGGCATCCCGCTGGTGCTGGACGCCGCGCACGGCTTCGGCAGCCGTTATCCCGACGGCGTCATGGTGGGCGGCAAGGGCGTGGCCGAGGTGTTCAGCCTCAGCCCGACCAAGACCCTCAGCACCGGGGAGGGCGGGCTGATCACCACGAACGACGCCGCGCTGGCCGCGAAGCTGCGCACGGCACGCGAGTACGGCAACCCGGGCGACTACGACAGCCGCTTCGTCGGGCTCAACGGCCGGATGACCGAGGTGTCCGGCGCGCTGGGCGGGCACGCGCTCAAGGGCTTCGCCCGGTGGATCCACCTCAGGCGGTCCTTGGCCGAGCGCTACCGCACCCGCCTCGGCGGTCTGCCGGGCCTGGAGTTCCAGGAGGTGCCGGCGGGCGCGGTGAGCTCGTACAAGGACCTGGGCGTCCGCGTGGACGGCGCGCGGTTCGGCATGACCCGCGACGAGCTCGCCGAGCGGCTGGCCCGTGAGAACGTCAGCACCCGCAAGTACTTCAGCCCCGCGCTGCACCAGCAGAGGGCCTACCGGGACGTGCCGGTCGACGCGGACCTGTCCGTCACGGAGCACCTGGCGGCGAGCATGATCACGCTGCCGCTGTACTCGCACATGCCGGCGCGCCTCGTGGACGAGATCTGCGACCTCATCGGCGAACTGCACGCGGCCCGTCGATCGATCCAGCGCGGAAGTGGTGGTAGGGCATCATGAACAACTACGTGGCGGACCTGCGCGGGCTGGTCGGCACCCGGCCGCTGATCCTGCCCGGCACGTCGGTCGTGGTCACCGACCCGGCCGGGCGGGTGCTGCTCCTGGAGCGGGTCGACACCGGCGGCTGGGGCCTGCCCGGCGGCCTCATGGAGCCGGGGGAGTCGTTCGAGGAGACCGGGCGGCGCGAGGTGCGGGAGGAGACCGGCCTGGAGGTCGGCGACCTGAGCCTGCTCGGGATCTTCTCCGGCGCCGAGTACTACTACCGCTACCCGAACGGCGACGAGATCTTCAACGTCACCGCCGCCTACGTGGCCAGGCTGCCGCGGGAGGCGACCATCTCGCTGGACACCGCGGAGAACCGCGCGTGGCGCTTCTTCGCCCTGGACGAGATCCCGGCCACCCTGATCACGCCGGAGCGACCCGTCATCGCGGAGTACGCCAAGGTGGCGCGGTGACCGCGCCGACGCCGGACTACACCGAGTTCATCGAGTCCTGCCTGCGCGAGGCGTCCGACGTGGCCACCCGGATGCGGGGCGTCGGCCGGGCCGCGGTGAAGCCGGACGACGTGAACCAGGTCGTCACCGACGCGGACCTCGCCCTGGGCGCGTTGCTGACCGGGCGGATCGGGGACGAGTACCCGGGGCACGCGATCCTGGAGGAGGAGAGCGGCGAAACCCCCGGCGAGCACGGGACCAGCTGGATCGTCGACCCGTTGGACGGCACGAGCAACTACGCCGTCGGCAGCCCCCTGTACGGGGTGATGATGGCGGTGGTCGGCCCGGACGGCGTGCTCGCCGGCGGCATGGCGCTGCCCGCCTTCGGCACGGTGTACGTCGCCCAGTCCGGTCGCGGGGCCACCCGTGACGGCCGGCCGCTCGAGCCGCTGCCGACGACCGCGCTGGAGCACTCGCTGGTGGCCTACGGGATGGACAAGGGGCCGGCCGAGCTGATGGCGGCCGAAGGGCGGCTCGTCGCCGCGATCGGCACGGCGTGCCTCGGCGTCCGCATGAGCAACAGCGTCTTCGACCTCTGCATGGTGGCCGAGGGCGCGTACGGCGCGTACGTGCATCGCGGTTGCCGGATCTGGGACGTGGCGGCGGCGGTGTGCGTCCTGGGGGAGTGCGGCGGTCGCTGCACCGACCTCGACGGACGGCCGCTGGACCTCACGCGCCCGCTGGAGAAGGCGGACCGGATCTTCGAGGTCTGCTTCGCCTCGGCCGCCGCGCACCCCTCGCTCGTCACCGCGATCGCCTCGGCGGTCCCCGCACCCGAGGAGGACTGATCGGCGTGACCACCACCCGCCCCGTCCGGCGCGGCCAGGACGCCCGCGTGGGCATCCTGGCCATGATCATGGGACTGACCTGCGGCTACGACGCCACCGCGATGGCGGGCGCGCTGGCGCTGGTCACGGACCACTTCGCCCTCACCACGACCCAGCAGGGCTCCCTGTACGCCGCCACGGCGGCCGGGTGGATCGTCGGAGCGCTGCTGGGCAGCAGGCTCGTGAACGCGCTCGGCCGCCGCACGACCCTGCTCGGGTTGGCGCTGCTGTACCTGGCGGGCACCGCCTCAGCCGTGACGTCGACGGACCTCGGGTGGCTGGACGCGAGCCGCTTCGTGCAGGGCATCGCGATCGGCATCGCCATCGTGGCGACCCCCATCTTCATCGCCGAGTCGGTCTCCACGCGCGCTCGCGGGCGCACCGCCGTCCTGTACCAGGTGGCGACTTCCCTCGGGTGCGCGACGGGGTACGTCGGCGGCTACTTCCTCGCGGGTGGCGGGCAGTGGCGGCTGATGATCGCCGTGCCCGGTGTCCTCGCCCTCCTCACCGCCCTGTGGCTGACCCGGTTGCCCGAGACCGACCGCTGGCGGCAGCTCCGGGCCGCCGGGCCGATCACCGGCGCCGCGCGTGCGCCGGGCGTCCTGCGCGCCCTGTTCGGCCCGCGCCACCGCACGTTGACGCTGTTCGTCATCGCGCTGGGGTTCTTCGTCCAGGCCACGGGCATCAACGCGATGGTGTTCTTCAGCCCGCGGATCTTCGAGCACATGGGTTACACCGACGCCTTCGGACTGCTGGTGCTGCCCGGTTCCGTCCAACTCGCGGGCGCGGGCGCGGCACTGGTCTGCGCGCTGACCATCGACCGGTTCGGCAGGCGGCCCGCCCTGCTCACCGGCACCACCCTCATGGGCCTGGGCCACGCCCTGATGGTGCTCGGCTTCGCCGTCGACTCACCGGAGGTGCCGGGCTTCCTCGGCCTGCTGGTCTTCGTCGTCGGGTTCAACTCCGGGTTCGGGGCACTGGTGTGGGTCTTCGCCGCCGAGGGCTTCCCGGACCACCTGCGCGGCGCCGGGGCGTCGGCGATGCTGCTGACGAACCTCACCACCAACCTGGTCGTGGCCCAGTTCTTCCTCGGCCTGCTCGACGCCGCCGGCGGCCTGGCGACCTACCTCGTCCTCCTGGCCGTCACCGTCGCGGCCTGGTTCTTCGTGTTCTTCCTCGCCCCGGAGACGAAGGGCCGGTCGCTGGACGAAGTCCAGGCCTACTGGGAAGCCGGTCGGCGCTGGGCCGCCGCCGACGACGCACCCGCCGCCCGCACGTGACCGACGACTCCGACCGATTCCGCCCGGTCGAGGGAGGTGCGGTCCGTGCCGCGGCGCAGTGAGGTCACCTCCGTGCTGGTCCTCGGGTCCGGGCCGGTGGACCCGGGAGCCGAGACCGACCGCGCCGGCGCCCGGGCGTGCCGCGTGCTCAAGGCGGAGGGCCTGCGGGTCATCCTGGTCGACAGCGACCCGGCGGCCATCACGACCGGGGCGGGGTTCGCCGACGCCACCTACGTGGAGCCGGTCACCCTCGACGTGGTCGAGCACATTATCGCCGCGGAACGCCCGGACGCCCTGCTGACCACCGTCGGCGGCCGGACCGCGCTCGACACGGCCGTCGCCCTGCACGAGTCCGGCGTGCTCGCCCGGCACGGCGTCGAGCTGATCGGCGCCGACCTCGACGCGATCCGGGTGGGCGGGAACCGCGAGGACTTCGAGCGGATCGTCAGGGGCGCGGGCGGCGCCGTCGCCCGCGCCGTCGCCTGCGACACGCTGGAGCAGTGCCACGCCGCCGCGGCGGAACTCGGCTACCCGGTCTTCGTGCGGACCTCGTCGACGACGGGCCGTTCCGGCTTCGCCGGCGACGAGCGGCAGCTGTCGGCCGTGCTCGGCACCGGGCCAGGCGCACACCGGGTGCTGATCGAGGAGTCGGCCCTCGGCCGGCGGGAGTTCGCGCTCGAACTCCTGCGCGACCGCGACGACGACGTGATCGTCGTCTGCTCGATGGAGAACGTCGACCCGGTGGGCGCGCACCCCGGCGACTCCATCGCCGTGGCGCCGGCCATGACACCGACCGGCCGGGAGGGCCGGCGGATGCGCGAGGTCGCGACCGCGGTGGTCCGCGCGATCGGCGTGGCCGGCCGGTGCACCGTCCGGTTCACCGTCGACCCGCGCACCGGACACGCGATCGTGGCCGGGGCGACCTTGCACGCGTCCCGCGCCGGCGCGTTCGCCGCCACGGCGACCGGTCTCCCGATCACCGAGATCGCCACCAGGCTCGCGCTCGGCCACACGCTCGACGAGCTGCCCGACGCCGTCACCGGGGAGACCGCCTTCGGGCCGGGCGCGGAGCACGTCGCGGTGAGGGCGTCGCGGTTCGCGTTCGACGGGTTCCCGACCGCCGACGCGGGCCCCACCGCCCGCACGGAGCCGGTCGGGGAGGCGGTGGCGATCGGCCGGTCCTTCCCGGAAGCGCTCAACAAGGCGCTGCGTGCGCTGGGCGAGGACGGCGGTTCCTTCAGCTGGGCCGGGCCGCCCGGTGACCCGGACGCCTCGGTCGCGGCGAGCTGGCGGCCCACCGGCGCCCGTGTCGACGCCGTGCACCGGGCCATCCGCGCCGGCGCCGCGGTCGCGGACCTGGCCGCGGCGACCGGCATCCATCCGTGGTTCCTGGATCAGGTCCGGCGGATCGAGGAGGTCGCGCGGGCGGTCGCCGGGCGGGACGGCGCGACCCGGCCGACGTTGCAGCTCGCGAAGCGGCACGGCCTGTCCGACGCGCGGATCGGCGAGCTGCGCGGCCTGGGCGAGGACGAGGTCCGCGCACTGCGCCGGTCGTTGGGCATCAGGCCCGGGTACCGGGCGGTCGACCGGCGCGCGGCGGAGTCCACCGCCCGGTACTCGTCCTACGGCGGGGAACCGGGCGCGCCGCGATCCGCCGCACCGAAAGTGGTGATCCTCGGCAGCGGGCCGACGCGGTTCGGCCAGGGCGCCGAGTTCGACCACACGTGCGCGCACGCGAGCGCCGCGCTCGCGGCGGCCGGCTACGAGACCGTGGTGGTCGACGGCGACCCGCGAGCGGCGACCGTCGACCCGGGCACCGGCCACCGCCACTACCTCGAACCGCTCACCGTCGAGGACGTGCTGGAGGTGGTGGCCGCCGAACAGGCCACCGGCGAGGTCGTCGACGTGCTGGTGCAGCTGGGCGGGCAGACCCCGTTGGCCCTGGCCGCACGCCTGGCAGCCGCCGGCGTGCCGGTCGTCGGCGTCAGCCCGGCGGCCATCGACCTGGCCGGGGACCTCGGCGCGCTGTCGACCGAGGTCGGGCTCCCCACCCCGGCGGGCGGCACGGCGACGTCGTTCGCCCAGGCCAAGGCCGTCGCCGACGAGCTCGGCTACCCGGTGCTGGTGCGACCGTCGCACGTGCCCGGCGGACGTGGCGCGGAGATCGCCCACGACGAGCGCGCGCTCGCCGCCTCCTTCGAACGAGCCGCCGCCGGCTCCGGGCGCCCGGTGCGGGTCGACCGGTTCCTGGCCGGCGCGATCGAGGTCGACGTCGACGCCCTCTACGACGGACGAGAGCTGTACCTCGGCGGCGTCATGGAGCACGTCGAGGAGGTCGGCGGCCACTCCGGCGGCTCGGCGTGCACGCTGCCGCCCGTCACCCTGGGCCACGCCGACGTCGTCCGCATCCGTGAGTCCACCCGGGCCCTCGCCCATCGCATCGGGGTGCGCGGGCCGCTGAACGTCCGGTACGCGCTCGCCGCAGGCGTCCTGCACGTGGTGGAGGTGTACCCGGGAGCCGGTCGCACCGTCCCGTTCGCGGCCGCGGCCACCGGCGTGCCGCTGGCCGCGGCCGCCGCCCGGGTGGCGCTCGGGTCCGGCATCGCGGAACTGCGCGCCGAAGGTCTGCTGCCCGCCGCCGGGGACGCCGGCACCCCGCCCCCGGACGCCGCGATCGCGGTCAGGCAGGCGGTGTCGCGGTGGAGCCGGTCCCGCACCCCCGACGGGGACAGGGCCGATGCCCATCACCGCGCCGGCGCGGTGATGGGCATCGGGGCGACCTTCGGTGTCGCCTACGCCAAGGCACAGGCCGCCGCCCGGACCCCGCTGCCCGTCGTCGGGCGGGTGTTCGTGTCGGTGGCGAACCGCGACAAGCGGGCCGTGATCTTCCCGGTGAAGGCGTTGGTCGACGCCGGTTTCGAGGTCTTGGCCACCGCCGCTACCGCGCAGGTGCTGCACCGCGGCGGTGTGGCCGTCACGGTCGTCCGCGCGCCCGGCGACGGACCCGACGGCGAGCCGTCCATCGTGGACCGCGTCCTGGCCGGCGAGGTCGACCTCGTCGTCAGCACCTCGTCCGGGCGACACGACGGCTCCGAGGTCCGCGCCGCCGCGACGAGGCGCGGCGTCCCGTGCGTCACCACCGTCCAGGGCCTGGCCGCCACCGTGCAGGGCATCGAGGCCGTCAGCCGCGGCCACGCGGTGGTCACCCCGCTCCGGGAACACCTTGGCGGGCCGTCGGGCGGGGTGACCGTTCCGAGTCGGCTCCCGTCCTCCGCCGAGGCCGGGCGACACCTTGTCGGTGTCGCGGTCGACCGGCCGCGGTAGCTCCCCGTCCGCGATCCTGCGCCCACCCGGTCACCCGCGGCAGCCCCGATCTTTGCCCGAAAGGGCGTTATCCGCGGCTGTCGCGCACTCCTAGCGTGGCGTGAGTTCCGGCAACCCCTTAGGAGCGCCCGTGTCCCAGCAGCCCAAGTTCACCGCCCACCACTCGGCAGTCCTCGACGCGAGTCCCGCGCACGTGTGGCAGGAGGTGCGCGACTTCGCCGGCTTCGTGCACCTCGTCTTCGGCAACGCGGTGAAGGACGTCGGCTGGGTCGGCAAGTCGTCGGCTGCCACCGTGCCCGCCAAGATCGAGTTCACGCTCCTGCCCGGCAACGACCTCGTCACCGAGGAGGTCGTCGGCCGCGACGAGCTGACCCGGTCCCTCACCTACCGCACGATCGGCCAGGCCCTCAGCCTCTACGACTACGTCTCCACCTACCGCGTCCTGCCGGTGACGAACGACCACGGTCGGTGCTTCATGGAGTGGTCCCACGAGTTCAAGGTCGTCGACAACGCCGACCCCGCGTTCCTGCCGTCGTTCCTCGACATGGTGGCGGGCGAGATGGACACGGTGCAGGCGTACTTCGCCCAGTGACCGACCGCGGGCAGCCGCACCGACCTCGACGCGGTGCTCGACCGGAGGATGCCGGTCGAGCACCGCGTCGCGTGCTCGGTGAGGGTCAGGTCGGTGGAGGAGCCACGGCCCGAACGCGGTGTCGCATCCGGAGACCGCGCCGGACCGACGTCGCGGGGGGTGCGGAAGAAGGGGTGCGGGAGAAGGAGCCGCGCGGGGGTGCGGCCCCTCCCCGTCGTCCCCCCGGGGATGCCGGGCGGCGGCCAACCCGCCTGACCCGCCCGGCTGGTGTCCGGCCGTCGGGGTGCCGAACACCCCACAGCGTCGCGCACCCGTGCGGAAGTCCGCATCCGCAAACCTCCGTATGTGCCTCCGTATCCGCGATGACGTGATCATGTCCACCGATCTCCGTACGCTGTCACCGGGAATACGGAGAGCGGTGGATGCGCGGCGTGTGGCGCTCACACGAAAGTGGACGCCGCAGCACCCGATCGCATCACAAGGAGAAGACGTGCAGCTGACCGCGGAGTTCGCCCCGGACCGACAGGCCCTCGTCGGCGGCCCGCTGCGCGGATGGCAACACCACGCCCACGAGGACGAGTTGGCCCGCCGCGGCCCCGTGCACGCGGCGGAGCTGCCCAACGGCCTGGAAGTCCTGGTCACCACCATGGGCTTGGAGGCGACCCGCGCGCTGCTGGGCGACGACCGGCTGGCCAAGGACGCCGCCGGGCTGCGCGCCGCGATGCAGGACCAGTTGGCGCGCAAGGGCCGGCCGACCGACCTGTCGCGGATCATCGGCCCCTCGATGCTCAACACCGACCCGCCGCACCACCGCAAGCTGCGCGCGCTGGTCTCGCAGGCGTTCACGCCGCGCCGCGTCACCGCCCTGCAGCCGGTCGTGGAGAAGACCGCGCGGGAGCTGGTCGAGGCCCTGCCGAACGACGCCGACCTGATCGAGGGCCTGGCGTTCCCGCTGCCGCTCGCGGTGATCTGCGACCTGCTCGGCGTGCCCGCCGGGGACCGCGACCAGCTGCACCACTGGACCGCGGCGATGATGACCGAACGGCCCGAGCTGGTCGTGCCCGCCTCCGACGCCATGTTCGGCTACCTGGCCGGCCTGATCGAGTACAAGCGGGACCAGCCGGACGACGCACTGCTCAGCGGCCTCGTGCAGGCGCAGGTCGACGGCGAGCGCCTGACGCCCGAGGAACTGCTGACCACGGCGATCCTGCTCGTCGTCGCGGGGCACGAGACGACGACCGGCCTCATCGGGAACGCCGCGGTCGCGCTGCTCTCCACGCCGGGCGCGTGGGACGCGCTGGGCGACGACACGGTGGCCGCCGCGGTCGAGGAGTCGGCCCGCTGGGACCCGCCGGTGCGCGTCACGCCGCACTACCGCGCGAAGACGGACGTCGAGCTGCCCGGCGGCGTGATCCCGGAGGGGTCGGTGGTGATGATCGGCCTCGGCACGGCCGGTCGCGACCCGCTGGTGCACGGCCCGACCGCCGACCGGTTCGACCCGACGCGGACGCAGGTCGGCGGCAACGCGGCGCTGGGGCACGCGGCGTTCGGGCACGGCGTGCACTACTGCCTGGGGCACATGCTGGCGCGGATCGAGGCACGGGCCGCGCTGATGGCGTTGCGGACGCGGGCGCCGGGGGCCCGGCTGCTGGTGGACCCGTCCGAGCTGGAGCGCGGCGACAAGGTCGTGCCCAACACGTTCGCCTCGGTGCCCGCGCTGCTGGAGCCGTGACGGCTCAATCCACCAGGCCGCGCCGGTAGGCGTAGACCACGGCCTGCACGCGGTCGCGCAGGTCGAGCTTGGTGAGGATGCGCGACACGTACGTCTTGACGGTCTCGTGGCTGAGCACCAGCGCGGCGGCGATCTCGCTGTTGGACAGGCCGTCGGCGATCAGCCGCAGCACCTCCAGCTCGCGGGGCGCCAGCGGCACGTCGCCGCGGGCGCCCTCGGCGGGCCGGATGCGGGTGGCGTACCGGCCGACGAGCTGTCGCGTCACCTCGGGGTCCAGCAGCGCCGCGCCGGCGGCGACGGTGCGGATGCCGTGCAGCAGCTGGGCGGGCGGCGCGTCCTTGAGCAGGAACCCGCCCGCTCCCGCGCGCAGCGCCTCGTACACGTACTCGTCCAGGTTGAACGTCGTCACCACGAGCACCTTGACGGGATCCGCCACGCCGGCGCCGGCCAGCAGGCGGGTGGCCTGGATGCCGTCGAGGACCGGCATCCGCACGTCCATCACCACCACGTCCGGGCGCAGCCGGGCGGCGAGGTCGACCGCGGCCCGCCCGTCGCCGCCCTCGCCGACCACCTCGAGGTCGGACTGGGCGTCGATGATCGTCGCGAAGCCGGTGCGGATGAGCGCCTGGTCGTCGCAGACCAGGACGCGGAGCGGGGCCGTCACGGCGTGCGGCCGGCGGGGATGCGGGCCTGGACGACGAAGCCGCCGCCCGGTCGCCGGCCCGCGTCGAACTCGCCGCCGAGCACGTCGACCCGTTCGCGGAGCCCGACCAGGCCGCGCCCGCTCCCTCCCGGTGACGTGGTGCTCGGACCCTCGGTGGTCACCTCCACGGCGATCTCCCCCTCCCGGTGCCGGACGTGGACGGCGGTGCGGCTGCCGCGGGCGTGCTTGAGCGCGTTCGTCAGCGCCTCCTGCACGACCCGGTACGCCGTGACCTCGGCGCTGCCGGTCGTCTCGGGCGGGTCGCCGTCCTGGCGGAACTCGACCGGTTGACCGGCCGACCGGATCCGCTCGACGAGGGCGCCCAGCTCGCCGACGGGGCCCGTGCCCGGGTCGACACCGTGGTCCGGGTTGAGCAGGTCGAGCAGGTGCCGCAGGTCGCCGATGGCGCGGCGGCCGGTGTCGGTCACCGCGGTCAGCGCCTGGTCGAGGCGATCGGGGGCGGCGGTCAGGTAGCGCGCGGCCTCGGCCTGCACCACCATGGCCGTCACGTGGTGGGTCACCACGTCGTGCAGCTCGCGCGCGATGCGCGTGCGTTCGGCGACCCGGGTGGTCTCGGCGACGTGGCGGCGGTGTTCGGCCTCGGTCGTCCGGAACATCCGCAGCCACGACCCGGCGCCCCACGCGATGGCCAACGCGACGGCGAACGTCGCGTACCCCACCAGGCCCTCGCCCGGCGCGAGCCGTTCGACCGCGACCGCCAGCGGCACGTACGCCGCGATCAGCAGGACCGCCGCGGTCTTCCGGTGACTTCCCAGGTGGGCGCCCGCGCTCAGCAGCGCGATGGGCAGCGCGGTGCCCGCGGCGGTGTGGTAGCCGCGGAGCTGGTCGACGGCGAAGCCGAGCGACACCAGAACGAGGCACACGGCCGGCCACCGCCGGCGCACCGCGATCGGGAGGGCTTCGAGTGCGATCACCCCGACGGTCAGCGCGTCGAAGGGCCGGTGGGGCAGGTCACCGAGCTGCGTCCCGTAGTCGTTCAGCCCCGGCAGGAACGCCGTGGCGGCGATCAGCAGGGCGAACGGGAGATCGCGCACCACGACGTGACACCGCCGCCACAGGTCCTGAACCCCGCGGAGGTCGATCACCCGGCGAGCGTAGCGGTCGGGGCGTCGGCCTCCGCGCGGCGGCGGCGCGGGACGACGTGACCGCGCCGGCGGGCCAGCCACAGGAACACGACCGTCAGCGCCGCCCCGGCCGCCACCGCGACCCCGCTCGCCTCGGGACCGAAGTCGCCGCCGGTGAGCGGGGTCGGGCCGGAGAACGTCGCGTCCAGCAGACCCCGGGTCGTGTCGTTGCCCGAGACCTCGGCGGCGAAGATGCCCGAGAGGGCGAAGTTCCAGCCGAGGTGCAACCCGATCGGCACCCACAGGGTGCGGGTGGCGGCGTAGGCGGCGGCGAGCATGAAACCCGCCTCGATCGCGATGGCGGTCGCGCCCCACAGGCTCGCGTTCGGGTTGACCAGGTGCGCCACGCCGAACACCACACCGCTCAGCAGCAACGCGATCCAGGTGCCGGTGCGTTCCTCGACGATCCGGAACAGCACGCCCCGGAAGAGCAGCTCCTCGGTCACGGCGGCGGCCGCCATGAAACCGACCAGCGACACCGCGCCCGTCACCGAGCCGAGACCGGCGACCGAGTAGCCGCCCAGCGTCGCGATGGCCGCGATGACCGACCCGCACATCAGCGCACCGATCACCAGGCCCCGGCCGGTCGCGGCGACGGCCCCGCTCCCGGCCACCTCCGCGGGCGCCCGCCGCTCGGTGCGCCGCACCGCCCACGCGTAGACGAGCAGGGCGAGCACCGCCGTGGCGAGCCCGATCACCAGCGTGAGCCACGGATCGCCCTGCACGGCGGCGACGCCCTGGTTGCCGGCGAAGGCGACCGCGGCGACGGCCGACAGTTGCAGTACCACGCGCATTACGACTCCTCAGTCCGGTCCGCGACCGTCCAGCCGCGGACCGGACGGACGCTACGGATCCGGCGCCGCCGAATCGTCACCGCGCAGAGGACAGTCGCGGGTAGCTCGCACGGGGGACAAGACGCCCCGGCCGCGCGTCCGCGCACGCCAAGCCCATCCGCCGGCGCAGCGCCCCACTCCCGGCTCAGCGACTCGCCCATCCGCCCCCGGACCCGGCCGAGGCCGCGTGACGAACCGTCAGCAGTCCAGTTCGAAGTCCCGGTGGTCGTCGGGATCGACCACCGCGACGAGCTCGTTCCCCGGCTTCAGGCGGGGGTCGTACCTGGTGTCGTGCTCGACCACGAACTCGGGCACGTCCGGGCCCTTGATCAGGAGCCGGACGCGGACCGTGGGGTCCTCGCTGATCGGCTCCACGGACAGGACCACGGCGGTCGCCGGCAGACCCACCTCGTCCAGGCGCAGCAGCCGCCGGGCGGCGCGTGTGACCGCCCGCCACACGGCGATGCCCAGCGGCAGCAGCACCGCGGTGAGCACGATGCCGAGGGTGCTGCCGTCGTCGGCCGCGTAGACGACCGGTCCGGTGGCCATCAACGCCACGGCGAACAGGCGCGGGATCACGTTGCCGCCCCGTGCTTCGACGAACCCGTCCTCCGTCATTCCGTCACCTCGATCGGGTCCGGACCACCCGCCCGACCGGACCGGTCACCCGGTCGGAGGACGCGGCGCTAGTCGGCCATGCTCGCCAGCAGCGAGATCAGCTGGTGGCGGCTGCTGATCTCGAGCTTGCGGTAGATCCGGGTCAGGTGCGTGTGCACGGTCGCGGGGGAGATCACCAGCCTGGTGGCGACCTCCGGGTTGGACAGCCCGTCGCCGACCAGCTTGGCCACGTTCCACTCGGCCGGTGTCAGGCCGCCCGGCCGGCGGTCCGGTTCCGCTGTCGGCACCTCGTCGAGCACGACGGCCAGCGCCTGCTCCACCGACTCCGCCGGCCCCGCGTACGCCCGCGCGTACTCGTCCTCGCCGAGCACCGCCTTGGCCCGCGCCACGGCCTGCGCGGTGACCCAGGCGAACGGCACCAGGCCGTCGACCCGGACGCCGGTCACCCGGTGCAGCCCGTGCGCCAGCCCCAGCATCCGGGCGGCGGCGGAACCGTCGCCGGCCCGCGAGTGCGCCCACCCCAACGCCTCGATCGACCACAGCGGACCCCACTTGTCGCGGATCTCCCGCTGCACCCGCAGGCCTTCCATCAGCACGTCCAGCGCGCCGACCGGGTCGCCCCACCGCGTCTGCACCACACCGCGGCACCAGTGCGCCCAGCTGATGCCCCACAGCGCGCCGAGCCGCTCGCACTCGGCGTGGAACTCCTCGGCCGCGGTCTCGGCCTGCTCACGGGAACCGAGCAGCACCAGCGACACGGTCAGCATGATGTGCGCGAGGTGGTGGTCCACCGCGAACGCGGGACCGAGCGCGCCGAACTCCTCGTGGGCCTGCCGCAGCAGCTCGACACCGTCGACCGCGCCCAACGCCAGCACGGCGTACGCGCCGCGCACGAACGTCACCGCGGGCACCGGCCCGCCCACCTCGCGGGCCATGGCGTCGGCCTCGTCCACCCGCCGCGCGACGAGCTCCCGCTCCACGCCGAGGCACAGCGCGATCCACGCGTCGAGGGCGATGGCGCTGGCCCGCAACGGGTCCGGCGCCGAGGAGAGCGGGTCCGGCGGCGTGGCGGCGAGCGCGCGTCCCAGCCACAGCCGTTCTTCGGGTAATCGACCGGCGTAGGTGTACCAGCGGGTGCGGGCCAGGTCGACGCTCATCAGCAGGCCGGCGTGCGCGGTGGCGGGGTCGCGGATCAGGTCGTTGAGCACCACGCGGTGGTTGGCCATGTCCGCGTCGACCGCCGCCAGCAGCGCGGCCTCGTTGTGCCCGGCGAACGACTCGGCCAACCGCGCCGCCTCGCGCCGGAAGTAGTCCTGGTGCCGCTGCCGCACGTCGTCGACCTCGCCGGCGGATGTGAGCCGTGCCGCGCCGTGCTGCCGCAACGGCTCCAGCAGGTGGTAGCGGCTGCGGTCGGCGGACGGCAGCGCGATCGACTTGTCCAGCAGCCCGGCCAACGCGTCGGCGACCTCGTCGACGGCCAGCCCGTCGCCCGCGCACACGGCCTCGGCGGCGGTCAGGCTGAACCCGCCCTCGAACACCGACAGCCGCGCCCACAGCAGGCGTTCGGCGGGCGTGCAGTGCGCGTGGCTCCAGTCGATGAGCGCGGCCATGGTCTGGTGGTGCTCGACCGCGGTCGTGTCGTTGGCCGTGAGCACGCGCATCACGTCGTCGAGCCGGTCGGCCAGCAACGACACCGGCATGGAGCGCATCCGCACCACGGCCTGCTCGATGGCCAGCGGGATGCCCGACACGCGGCGCAGCACGCGCACCACGTGCGGCCAGTTCTCCGGCGTGACCCGCCAGCCGGGCATGCTCGCCTCGGCCCGGTCCACCAGCAGCGCCACGGACTCGTGGTCGAGGTCCATCGGCGCGTCCTCAGCCGGCACGTCCAGCGGCGGCACCATGACCAGCACCTCGCCGGGCACCCGCAGGCGGGCCCGGCTGGTGGCCAGCACCCGCACGCCGGGCGCGGCGCCGAGCACCGCGCGCACCAGCTGGGCGACCGGCTCGACCAGGTGCTCGCAGTTGTCCAGCACCAGCAGCACCTGCCGCGGCCGCAGGTAGTCGACCAGCGTCTCCAGCGGGGTCGTGGTCGCTTGGTCGGGCACGCCGACGGCGCTCAACACCACCTGGGCCAACAACTCCGGGTCGCCGCCGCGCGCCGACGCCAGCTCGATCACCCGGACGCCGTCGTCGTACGCGCGCTGCACCTGCGCCGCCAGTTCCAGCGCCAGCCGGGTCTTGCCGCCGCCGCCCACGCCGGTGAGCGTGATCAGCGGGGCGAGCCCGATCCGCCGGCGCAGCTCGGCCAGCAGATCCTTGCGGCCGACGAACGAACTCAGCGCCCGCGGCACGACACCGCCTCCCGCTGCCCGCTCGGTCATCCGGACACCGTACGACATCGGCCTGCGCGCGTCCCGTGAGATCGACGAAGCGACGTACGGGCGAACGACTTCGCAAACTCTTGCAAAGCTCGCTCGTCATCCGTCCTCGTCAAGCCGTTTACACCTCTCTTGAGCCGGGTCTAGCCTGCAAACAATTGCACTACCTTGCGCAATGAAGCGTGACGGGAGCAGTGATGCGGGCGAGATCGCGACGACTGACCGCCTTCCTCGTGACCCTCGGGCTGACCGGGGCGGTGTGGACCGCGCCGGGCAGTTCCGCCGAGGGACGGACGACCACGACGGCCGCCGCCGCGGCGGTGAACAGCACTACGGTCTTCTACCGCCTGCCTTCGGGTTGGCCGGTCGCCAATGTGCACTACCAGCCGCGCAACGGCCCGTGGACCGCCGTGCCGGGCGAGCGCATGGAACCGGCGGCGTGCGCGGGCTGGGTGCGGCGGACCGTGCCGCTGGGCGACGCCACCGGCCTGGTCGCGGTGTTCAACAACGGCTCGGGCACCTGGGACAACAACACCGGGCGGAACTACGGCCTGGGCACCGGTGACGTCACGGTCGCCGCCGGCGTGGTCGGCGTCGGGAACCCGTGCGGGTCCGGGCCCGATCCGGATCCCGACCCCGGTCCCACGGCCAACGCGGAGGTCTACTACTCCACCAAGACCAGGAACTGGACCGCGACCCGGATCCACTACCAGCCGACCGGCGGCACGTGGACCGCCGTGCCGGGCGTGGCGATGGAGCAGGTGTGCCCGGACTGGGCGCGCGCCTCGATCGACCTCGGTCAGGCCGCCGGTCTCAGGGCCGCGTTCAACAACGGCTCCGGCCAGTGGGACAACAACAACGGCGCCGACTACGCGTTGCGTACGGGGCGCAGCACCGTGAAGGACGGCGTGGTCACGCCGGACGCGACCGATCCCTGCGGACCCCCTGCCCCGCAGGACACCGTCGCGCCGAGCGTCCCCACCGGTCTGCGGGCCACGGCGTCCGCGCTCACCGTCTCGCTGACGTGGACGGCGTCCACCGACAACGTCGCGGTGGCGGGCTACGAGGTCACCCGCACGGGTGGCGCGCTGGGCACGGTGGTGCGCAACACCGGCTCGGTGGGCTTCGCCGACGGCCCGCTCACCGCGAACACGACCTACACCTACGCGCTCAAGGCCTACGACGCGGCGGGCAACAAGTCCGCGTCCACCGCTTCCGTCGCGGTGACCACGGGCGACGCGCCGCCCGCCCCACCGGGCGGCACGCCGTTGGGCGGCGACCCGCGCGAGGACTCGATCTACTTCGTGATGACCGCCCGCTTCAACGACGGCGTGCCGGCCAACAACCGGGGCGGCAGCCGGCACGTGCGCTCCGGCAACGCGGCCGGCGGCGACCCGATGTTCCGCGGCGACTTCCAGGGCCTGGTCGGCAAGCTCGACTACATCAAGGGCCTCGGCTTCTCCGCCGTCTGGATCACCCCGGTCGTGCTCAACCGCTCGGACTACGACTTCCACGGCTACCACGGCTGGGACTTCTACCGCGTCGACCCGCGCCTGGAGACACCCGGCGCCACCTACCAGGACCTGATCCACGAAGCGCACGCGAAGGGCCTGAAGATCTACCAGGACGTGGTCTACAACCACAGCTCGCGCTGGGGCGCGAAGGGCCTGTTCCAGGCGAAGGTGTTCGGCGTCCGCGACGACCAGTGGTCCTGGTACTACGACCAGCCGGTGCAGGGCTTCGAGTACGACGGCCTGACCATCGACCCGACCACCGGCAAGTCCTATTACAACGGCGACCTGTGGTCGTCCACGGAGCCCGCCGGGAACACCTGCGTCGACTGGGGCGAGCCGACCCGGCACACCAGCCCCGAGGGCTACCGGATCTACGGCTGCCAGTGGCCCAGCCCCACCTCGGGCATGTTCCCCGCCCAGCTCTACCACCGCTGCTGGATCGGCAACTGGGAGGGCGAGGACTCCCGGTCCTGCTGGCTGCACGAGGACCTGGCCGATTTCGACACCGAGAACCCGATCGTGCAGAAGTACCTGGTCGACGCCTACAACCGGTTCATCGACATGGGTGTGGACGGGTTCCGGGTCGACACCGCCGTGCACATCCCCCGGGTGACCTGGAACCGCCGGTTCCTGCCCGCGATCCAGCAGCATGCCACCGCGAAGTTCGGGGACAAGGGCCGCGACTTCTTCGTCTTCGGCGAGGTCGCGGCGTTCGTCAACGACAAGTGGAACCGCGGCTCGGTCAACCACTCGGCGCAGTTCTTCACCTGGAAGGAACGCCGCGAGTACAGCGCCGACGACGCCACCGCCGCCCTGGAGCAGTACGAGTACGAGCAGGGCCAGGGCACCGGCGGGCAGCCGACGAGCCGCAACGCGTTCCTCGACGGCAACGCCTACCACGCGCCGGACCACTCGAAGTCCTCCGGCATGGACATCATCGACATGCGCATGCACATGAACTTCGGCGACGCGAACAACGCGTTCTGGAACGCGAAGGACTCCGACGACTCCACCAACGACGCCACCTACAACGTGACGTACGTGGACTCGCACGACTTCGGGCCGAACAAGTCCAGCGTGCGCTACGCGGGCGGCACGGACGCGTGGGCGGAGAACATGAGCCTGATGTGGACGTTCCGGGGCATCCCGACGCTCTACTACGGCTCGGAGATCGAGTTCCAGGCGGGCAAGCCGATCGACTGCGGCCCCACCTGCCCGCTGGCGACGACCGGTCGGGCGTACTACGGCGACCACCTCGCCGGGCAGGTGACCGCGTCGGACTACGGCGTGGTGTCCTCCGCGTCCGGGCAGGTCGCGACGACGTTGCAGAAGCCGCTGGTCAAGCACGTGCAGCGGCTCAACCAGATCCGCCGCGCGGTGCCCGCGCTGCAGAAGGGGCAGTACTCGACGGACGGCGTGTCCGGCGGGATGGCGTTCAAGCGCCGCTACACGTCGGGATCGGTGGACAGCTTCGCGCTGGTCGCGATCTCCGGTTCGGCGACGTTCACCGGCGTGCCCAACGGCACGTACCGCGACGCCGTCACCGGTGACACGAGGACGGTCACCACGGGCTCGCTGACCGCGAACCCCGGCGGCAAGGGCAACGCCCGCGTCTACGTCCTGGACCTGCCGGGCAACCCGGCGCCGGGCAAGGTCGGCGCGGAGGGCCCGTACCTGAAGTGACCTCCGGCGGGCGGGCGTGCCCTCTCCCACCGCCCGCCCGCCGGGTCCACACCTTTGGGACGTCGTGACACGCGCGCCGTCCCAGGGGCGATCTCAAGGGCACGAGGCATCGCGAGAGGCGGTGGTGTCGACCCTCCGGGGAGGTCGGGAGTGGAACGGCACCGGCGGGTGCAGGCGTTCGCGGCGTCGGGCGTCCCGGCCGCCACGGGCCTCGTGACCAACCTCGCCACCGAGTGGAAGAACGACGTCGTCGCCTGGTCGGCGGTGCTGGTGCTGACCGTCGGGTCCGGTCCTCCCGCCTGGCCGCGGCCCGGGAGAGCGCGCGGCGCGGGTCAGGCCCAGGTCAGCACCGACTCCACCTCGACGTCCAGCTCCGACACCGGGATGTGGCCGAACTGCTCCACCACGACCCGGCCGTCACGGCGCCGCCACGTGCCGCGCACCTGCCCGTCCACGACGACGTGCGGTCCCGCGGTCCGCACCAGGGGCGCGTGCAGGGGGTCGAGCAGCAGGGTCCGGTCGGAGTAGCCGAGCAGGAACGTGTCGAACGGGCCGAGCAGGCGGACCGTGCCGTCGAGGTCGGCGGCGTCGGTGGCGGGCAGCTGCCAGCCGTGCCCGCCCCGCACCAACTCGTCGAACGGGAACGCGGCGCCCACCGCGGCCTCGGGCAGGCCGCTCCACGCGGTGAAGTCCTCGACCGTCGCGGGGCCGTAGGCGCGCAGGTAGCGGCGGACCAGCTCGGCGACGCCGCGCGGCTCGTCGTCCTCGGCACGGGGGAGCAGCCGGTAGGTCGACTCGCCCGCGCCGACCAAGCCCTTGTTGGCGGCGTGGGCCAGCAGGTAGGCGGGCGCGGGGGAGGCCGGGTCGAGGACCACGCCGACGTCGGCGAGCCGGGCGACGACCTGCGGCCTGGTCAGCGGTTCGGTCAGCACCTCCCGCAGGGCGTCCAGCGCCCGCGCGCACACGTCGTCGGTCAGGCCGAGCTCCAGCCGCCGTCGCCGGGAGCGGGCCGCGTTCACCGGGCCGAGCAGCCCCACCAGCCAGCCGGCGTCCTCCCGGCGCAGCAGGTGCACCGCGCCGCGCATCGCGCACGTCCGCACGACGTCGCCGGCGGCGAGCGCGGCGCGCAGGTCGGCGGACGTGACGCCGGTGGTGCGGGCCCGCACCGCGAGACCCGCGGCCGTGGTGTCCTGCGCCTGCACGGCGAGCACGTCGCGCAGCAGCTCGGGCAGCGAGCGGGCAGGGGTCGTCAGGCGTTGCGCCCGCATGCGCAGCGCCCTCGCCCGACCGGCGGTCACCTGGGCCCCGCGCCCGTCGAGCCGCGCACCACGAGCTCGGGCAGGAAGACGAACTCGGCGTGCGTGCCCAGAAGAGCATGGCCCCGCGTGCCGCCGATCTCCTCCAGCAACGCGTTGACCGCGGCCTGGCCCATCGCCTCGACGGGTTGGCGCAACGTGGTCAGCGGCGGGTCCGCGAACACGATCAGGGGCGAGTCGTCGAACCCGACCACGGACACGTCCTGGGGGACGCTCAGCCCGCGCTGCCGCGCCGCCCGGATCGCGCCGAACGCCATCAGGTCGCTGCCGCACACGATCGCCGTGCACCCCTTGTCCAGCAGCGCCGTCGCCGCGGACTGCCCGCCCTCGACGGTGAACAGCGAGTGCTGCACCAGCGCCTCGGCCTGCTCGGCGGTGTAGGGGAGCGCGGTGCGCATGTGCTGCACGAAACCCTCGATCTTGCGCAGCACCGGCACGAAGCGGCGCGGCCCGACGGCCAGGCCGATGCGCTCGTGCCCCAGCTCCACCAGGTGCGACACCGCCAGGCGCATGGCCGCGCGGTCGTCGGTGGACATGAACGGCGCGGAGATCTTCTCCGTGTAGCCGTTGATCATGACGAACGGGATGCCGCGCCCGGCCAGCTTGGTGTAGCGGCCCATGTCGGCGGTGGAGTCGGCGTGCAGGCCGGAGACGAACACGATCCCGGCCACGCCCCGGTCCACCAGCATCTCGGTCAGCTGGTCCTCGGTCGACCCGCCCGGCGTCTGCGTGCACAGCAGCGGCGTGTAGCCCGCGCTGGTCAGCACCTGTTCCACGACCTGGGCGAGGGCGGGGAAGATCGGGTTGCCCAGCTCGGGCGTGATCAGCCCGATGAGCCCGGCGCTGCGCTGCCGCAGGCGCGGTGGTCGTTCGTAGCCGAGCAGGTCCATGGCGGCCACCACGGCCTGGCGGGTGGCCGTGGACACGCCGGACTTGCCGTTGAAGACCCGGCTGACGGTCGCCTCGCTGACCCCGGCCTGCGCGGCGATGTCGCTGAGCCGGGCGGTCACGCCGTCCATGTGGGTTCCTTCCTCCGAGGCGGCACGCGCACACGAGGAAAGTCCTTGCAAAGGCTTTCAGCAAGTCCTTGACCGTCACAGTTCGGGAGCCAACCCCGCTGAACCGAGGCAGAGGGCGGCCTGGCGGGCTCCGGCGGCCATCGACCCGGCCAGGTCGGCGCCCGCGAGGTGGGCGACCAGGAAGCCGGAGAAGAAGGCGTCGCCTGCGCCGTTGGTGTCCACGACCTCCTCGATCGGCACGGCGGCCACGTGGTGGACGACGCCGTCCACCACGGCCACCGCGCCCTCGGCGCCGAGCGTGGCGACCGCGGGCTTGTCGAGCGACCGGAGGAACCCCAGCAGCGCGTCGCGGTCGGTGAAGGCGTCGTCGTTGAGGAACACGCGGTCGGCGGCGTCGAGGAAGTCGCGGTGGAACTCGGCGACGCCGTCGTAGTCGTGCAGGTCGCACCACACCGGCACGCCCGCCGCCCGGGCGGCGCCCAGCAGGGGACGGGCGTGGTCGGCGAGGTCGATGACGGCCGCGTCGGCCGCCGCCAGCGCGACCAGTGCGCGTTCGTCGTGCTCGGCCCGGTGCAGCCGGGGGAGTTCGAGGTAGATCGACACCCGCCCGCCGTGCGGGTCCATCAGGTTCAGGTGCTGCTCGGTGGCGGTGTCGACCACCTCGGCGATCACCCGCACCCCGGCCCGGTCGAGCACGTCGAGGACCGCCCGCCCGGCCTCGTCGTCGCCCACGACGGTCCGCAGCGTGACGTCCGCGCCGAGGGAGGCGAGGTTCAACGCCTTGCCGGCCGACGTGCCGCCGACCGCCGTGCCGTGGCCGGTGGCGAACGCGGTGTGCGGCCGCGCCGGGGGCAACCGGTCGAGCCTGACCAGCCGGTTCCACGACACCGGGCCCGCGACGAACACCTTCGGCTTGTGCATGCGCGCCAGTGTGAGGGGTGATCAACAGCGCGACCAACGGCGAGGAGGGTCGGACTGCAAGTTCTGTCATGCTTGTCTCTATAGCTTCAGTGTTAACCGAAAATGATGAACGTCCCTCACGTGCGCGCGGCATCCGGAAGCATGATCGACTCAAGCCACGACCGAGCACTCCGAGAGAGGTCGCTCCATGTCCCGAAGCAACGACTTGCTGAGACGTTCGCTCGTTCCCGTCGCCACCGCGGGCGCACTCGCCCTGATCGCACCACCGGCCACCGCCGCCGACGCCGACGTGCCCTGTGACGCGTCCGCGCTGGTCGAGTCAGTGGCCGCGGCCAACGCGTCGAGCGTTCCGGACGTCCTGTCGCTGACGCCGAACTGCGTCTACACGCTCACCGCGCCCGCCGTTCCGGGGGGCAGGGAAGGGCTGCCGGCCATCGCCGGGAAGCTCACCGTCCACGGCAACGGCGCCACCATCGCCCGGGCCGCGGACGCGCCGCAGTTCCGGCTCATCACCAACTGGGGCGACCTGAGCCTCGACCACATCACGCTCACCGGCGGTCACGCGCAGGACGCGGTCGGCGCCGACTCCTCCGGGTCGGGGAACGCGGGTGGCTCGGGCGGGGCCATCGAGAACTGGGGTCCGCTGAGCATCAGCGACAGCGTGCTGAGCGGCAACGCCGCCGGCGCGGGCGCCCCCGGAGCGGACGCGACCAGCACCGCGGCCGCCGGTCGCGGCGGGCTCGGCGGTTCCGGCGGCGCCATCTCCTCCTACAGCTCGACCTCGGTGCCGGTCACCATCACCGGCAGCACGATCTCCGGCAACGTCAGCGGTCCCGGTGGGCGGGGCGGCGACGGCCTCGGCGCGGGGACGGGCGGTCGTGGCGGCTCGGGCGGTTTCGGCGGTGGCGTGCACACCATCGGCGGCACCGCGCTGCGCATCAGCGGCGGCGTCGTCACCGGGAACGTCGCCGCCGACGGTGGCGTGGGCGGTTCCGGTGGCGTTGACGGCGGCGGGGGAGGGGAGGGCGGCTCGGGCGGCACCGGTGGCGGTGTGGACGTGGGTGGCCGGGTGGGCCAGTCGCTGAGCCCTTCCGTCACCGGCGTCAAGATCACGGCCAACCGGGCGGGCCGGGGTGGTGACGCCGGCGCCGCCGGGCCCGGCGGCTACGCCGGTTGGGCGGGCTTCGGCGGCAGCGGCGGCGGGGTCTCCGTGTACCGCGAGACCCTCACCCTCGACCGCAGTTGGGTCAGCGCCAACGCCGCGGGTGAGGCCGGCGCGGGTGTGGCGCCATGGCCGGGTTCCGGCGGCGGCATCGACACCCTGGACGCGCACGTCACGCTGGTCAACGGGACCGTGGTGACCGGCAACCGGCCGGACAACTGCGACTCCGTGGCCGACGTGCCCGGCTGCGTCAACGTCCCGGTCGCCCGGGCCCGGCGCGGCGAGGCGGCCGTCGGCCGGGACCTCGGGGTGGAGGACCTCACCCGCGCGGCACGCGCCGCGTCGGTGCCGGCGAGGTAGTCCGCGTCCCGTGCCCGACCGCGATCACCGGTCGGGCACGGGACCGCCACCGCGTCAGACGAGCACGTCGTACGCCGGGCGGAGGTCGGGGGAGTGGTCGAGCAGGGCGCAGAAGCCCTCGTCGGCCGCGGTCGTCTCGTGGCCCGCTAACAGCAGCGGCACGTAGTTGGCGACGATCTCGTCTTCGGCGGTGTGGCCCATCCAGAGGTGCATGGACTCCCATGGGGCAGCTCGTCCTGGCTGAACGTGGACGGGACCGGGGCCGTGTCCGCCGCCCGGTCGGCGACCACCTGCGCCGACCGGGCTATCTTTATCATCTCGATGATTTCAGTGTTGACTAAATCTAGTCCTCCGACCGTCAGGCACGCTGACAGCGCCCGCCAAAAGCAGCAAGGAGGGCAGGAGGTCGGTCAGGCCTGATCGGCCCACCAGCGGCGGCCGGTCGTGGGCAGGGTGGAGATCGGGTCGTAGTAGGGGTAGCGGCGGTCGAGGGCTTCGGGGTCCTCGAGCTCGATGCCGGTGCGGTAGTTCTTGGTCCAGTAGGAGATGCCGAGCTCGCGGTCGTACTCGTGGAGCTGGTGGACCCACCTCTTGCCGACGTACGGGACGTCGCAGACGATGCGCGGCGTGGCGTAGCCGGGCAGGTAGCCCATGATCGCGTGCTGGAGCTCTTGCGCTTCCCAGACGGCGACGCGCCAGTGCTCGGCGTTGGGGATCATGTCGCACATGTAGAAGTAGTACGGCAGGATGTTCGCCTCGCCCTGGAGCGCGAAGCAGAGGTCGAGCAGGTCTTCCGGGGTGGCGTTGACGCCCTTCATGAGCACGCCCTGGTTGCGGACGTCGCGGACGCCGACTTCGAGGGCGGTGCGGGCGGCTTCGGCGACGAGCGGCGTCACGGACTGCACGTGGTTGACGTGGGTGTGGATGGCGAGGTTGACGCCGCGGCGGCCGGCGGTGCGGGCGACGCGTTCGAGGCCTTCGACGACCTTGGGCTGGAGCCAGTGCTGGGGCAGTCCGGCGAGGGCCTTGGTGGCGAGGCGGACGTCGCGGACGGTGTCGATGTCGAGCAGTCGCATGAGGAACGACTCGAGCTGGGGCCAGGGGACGTTGGCGACGTCGCCGCCGGAGACGACGACGTCGCGGACGCCGGGTGTGCGCTTGAGGTAGTCGATCATCTGGTCCTGGCGGTCGACCGGTTTGAGCGCGAGCTTGTGCTTCTGGACCTGGGGTGTGGAGTTGCCGACGAGGTCCATGCGGGTGCAGTGGCCGCAGTACTGGGGGCAGGTGGAGACGAGTTCGGCGAGGACCTTGGTGGGGTAGCGGTGGGTGAGGCCTTCGACGACCCACATCTCGGCTTCGTGGAGGGAGTCGCGGGCGGAGTGGGGGTGGCTGGGCCAGTCGGGGTCGCGGTCGGAGTGGACCGGGATCATGTAGCGGCGGACGGGGTCGGCGAAGAAGGCTTCGGTGAACGCCTCGGGGTCGAGTGGGGCGTCGGGTGCCATGGTGTTGAGCATCTGGGGTGGCACGAGCATGGACATGGTGGCGGATCGCTGCTGGTCGGCGGCCAGTTCGTCGTAGAACCGGTCGGTGAGCAGGTCGCCCATGAGGGTGCGCAGCTGTTTGGGGTTCTTGACGCAGTTGGCGCGTTGCCACTGGGCGTCGCGCCATTGGGCGTCGGTGGTGTCGCGCCAGCCGGGGAAGCGGCGCCAGTCGGGTTCGACCAGCTCTTGGCGCACGTAGGTGTAGGGCTGGAGGTCAGCCCTGTGCTGCGTGGGCGTGACCTCGTGCAGCGCAGTCATCCATGCTCCCTCTGGGTCGAGTGGCGTGAAGATATGCTGCCAGATGACCTGTTCGCCGTAAATATTACGGCGGGAGCGTTTCGGGGTGGTTGTGCGTTGGGATGGGTATGCGTGTGTTCGCGGTACTGCTGGTCGGGTTTGCGGTGGAGGTGACCGCCCTGGTGGCGGCGTACGGGGCGTGGGGTCTGCTGCCGACCCTGGGTCTGTTGCTGCTGGGTGGGGTGGTGGGTTCGGTGTTGCTGCGTCGTGAGGGCGCGCGGGCGGTGGCGGCGTTCTCGGAGGCGGTGCGGACGCGTCGGGCGCCGCACCAGGAGGTCGCGGACGGGGTGTTGATCGCGGCGGCGGCGTTCTTGATCATCTTGCCGGGGTTCGTGAGCGACGTGGTGGGGTTGGTGCTGTTGTTCCCGCCGGCGCGGCGGGTGTTGAGTCGGCGGATCGCGCGGCGGGCGGAGGAGCGCGAGCGGGCGATGGTGTTGAACGTGCGGTACGGGCAGCACCCGATGGCGGGTGGTGTGGTGGTGGACGGTGATGTGGTGGAGGTGCGGCCGGAGTCGTCGTCGGATCGGCCGGAGTTGACCTGATCGGGTGTGGCGGGTGGTTTCGCGCTGCCGGGCCGGTGGGGTGGTTCCTAGGCTTCGCCCTGGTTCGTTTCCAGGGAGGGGTGTGGTCATGTCGGGCGATCTGCGGATGGACAACGTCGACCGGGCTTTCGCGGTGTTCGACGTGGACGGTGACGGGGTGATCGGCTGGGAGGACTTCTCGGCGGCGGCCCGGGGTGTGGGCCGGGAGTTCGGGTTGGGGGTGGAGGCGCCGCAGGTGCGGAACTTGGTGGCGGCGTACCGGGAGGTGTGGGCGTACGTGGCGGGTGCGGATCTGGACGGGGACGGTGTGGTGAGCCGGGGTGAGTTCCGGGAGGCGCACGAGTCGGGGCGGTTGTCGGCGGCGGAGTTGGTGGAGAAGTGGTTGGTGGTGTCGGGTCGGAACTTCGAGGTGGCGGACCGTGACGGTGACGGTGCGTTGGACGGGAGTGGGTTCGCGGGGATCTACCGGGGGTCGGGGGTGACGGATCCGCAGGTGGCGGCGATCGCGTTCGCGGGGATGGACGTGGACGGGGATGGTCGGGTGGATCGGGTGGAGTTCCAGACGCACGTGCGGGGGTTCTTCACGGCGGAGGACACGTCGGTGAAGGGTGCGCGGATGTTGAGCGGGGGCTGAGGGGTCGGTCGGGGGTGTCGTCGGGGGGTGGCTTGGGTATGTGAGACGGCATGACCGTCATCGGTGTGCACGCGTCTCATGAGCAGGTCCACCCTTCCGCGTTGTTGGCGGCGGTGCGGCGGGCGGAGGAGGTGGGGTTCGGGGCGGCGATGAGTTCGGACCACTTCTCGCCGTGGAGTGCGCGGCAGGGGCAGAGCGCGTTCGCGTGGTCGTGGTTGGGTGCGGCGTTGCAGGCGACGGGGTTGCCGTTCGGGGTGGTGAACGCGCCTGGTCAGCGGTATCACCCGGCGATCGTGGCGCAGGCGATCGGGACGTTGGGTGCGATGTACCCGGGTCGGTTCTGGGCGGCGTTGGGCAGTGGTGAGGCGAGCAATGAGCACATCACGGGTGGTGGGTGGCCGCGCAAGGAGGTGCGGAACGCGCGGTTGTTGGAGTGCGTGGAGGTGATCCGCGCGTTGTTGGCGGGGGAGGAGGTCAGTCACGACGGTCTGGTGCGGGTGGATCGGGCGCGGTTGTGGACGAGGCCGGAGGTGCCTCCGTTGTTGATCGGTGCGGCGGTGAGCGAGGAGACCGCGCGGTGGTGTGCGGGGTGGGCGGACGGGTTGATCACGGTGAACGCGCCGGTGGAGCGGTTGGAGCGGATGGTGGCGGCGTACCGGGATGCGGGTGGTCGGGGGAAGTTGCACTTGCAGGTGCACTTGAGTTGGGCGGAGTCGGATGAGGAGGCGCGGGGGGTCGCGCACGATCAGTGGCGGAGCAATGTGTTCGGGCCGCCGGTGTGTTGGGACTTGGACACGGCGGAGCACTTCGACGTGGTGTCGGAGCACGTTCCGGTGAGTCGGGTGGCGGAGGTGGTGAACGTGTCGTCGGATCTGGGGTGGCATGCGAAGACGATCCGGGGTTATGCGGATCTGGGGTTCGAGGAGATCTACCTGCACCACGTGGGTCGGGAGCAGGAGCGGTTCCTGGACGCGTTCGGTGAGCGCGTGCTGCCGGAGGTGGGGGCGTGAAGCTGACGAGGACGGCGGACCTGTGGTGGAAGAACGCCGTGGTGTACTGCTTGGACGTGGAGACGTTCCACGATTCGGATGGTGACGGGCACGGTGATTTCCGGGGGTTGATCGACAAGATCGACCACTTGCACCGGTTGGGTGTGACGTGTTTGTGGTTGATGCCGTTCTTCCCGACGCCGGATCGGGATGACGGGTATGACATCACGGATTTCTACAACGTGGATCCGCGGTTGGGGACGTTGGGTGATTTCGCGGAGTTCGTGCGGACGGCGCGGGACCGGGGGATGCGGGTGATCGCGGACCTGGTGGTGAACCACACGTCGGATCAGCATCCGTGGTTCCAGGCGGCGCGTGATCCGGGGAGTCCGTTCCACGATTGGTACGTGTGGGCGGACAAGCCGCCGGCGGACGCGCACGAGGGTGTGGTGTTCCCGGACAAGGAGACGTCGTTGTGGACTTACGACCGGAAGGCGAAGCAGTACTACTTGCACCGGTTCTACCGGCACCAGCCTGATCTGAACGTGGCGAACCCGCGGGTGCGGGATGAGATCGCGCGGGTGATGGGGTTCTGGATGGAGTTGGGGTTGTCGGGGTTCCGGGTGGACGCGGTGCCGTTCTTGTTGGAGGCGCCGGTGGAGGCGTTGCCGGATCCGCACGACTACCTGGCGGATCTGCGGGCGTTCCTGTCGCGGCGCAACGGCGAGGCGATCCTGTTGGGTGAGGTGAACCTGCCGTACACGGAGGCGATGGCGTTCTTCGGTGGTTCGGACGGTGTGGGCGACGAGTTGCACATGTGTTTCGACTTCATCGGGATGCAGCAGATGTACTTGTCGTTGGCGCGGCAGGACGCGAGTCCGTTGACGCATGCGTTGAAGGAGCGGCCGGAGCCTCCGCGTGATTGTCATTGGGCGACGTTCGTGCGCAATCACGACGAGTTGACGTTGGACAAGTTGACGGAGCCGGAGCGGCAGGAGGTGTTCGCGGCGTTCGGTCCGGATGAGGACATGCAGTTGTACGGGCGGGGTCTGCGTCGGCGGTTGCCGTCGATGTTGGAGGGGGATCTGGGTCGGATCAAGATGGTGTACAGCTTGTTGTTCTCGTTGCCCGGGACGCCGGTGTTGTTCTACGGCGAGGAGGTCGGGATGACGGAGGACTTGTCGTTGGAGGGGCGGTTGGCGGTGCGGACGCCGATGTGGTGGGACTCGGTGGACGAGCAGCGTCGGGACGGGGATTCGTTGTTGGGGTGGACGCGGTTGTTGGTCGAGCGTTATCGGGAGTGCCCGGAGTTGGCGTGGGGTGAGTTCTCGACGATCGACACGGCGGAGCCGTCGGTGTTCGCGCACCGGTGTGAGATCGATGGTGGTGTGGTGGTGGCGGTGCACAACTTCGCCGATCGGGAGGTGTCGGTGGAGGTGCCGAAGGTGGATGGTGTGCTGACGGATCTGTTGGTGGACGGGACGGTGGCGCCGGGGAAGGACGGGACGGCGGTGGTGGAGCTGGGTCCTTACGGGTGTCGGTGGTTCCGTCAGGTGAGGCGGTAGCCGTGGGCGGGCCGGTTGGCCATGCCGTAGCGGGGTTGGACTTCGGCTTTGCCGGTGGTGACGAGGTGTTCGAGGTAGCGGCGGGCGCTGACGCGGGAGAGGCCGGCGCGGTCGCCGACTTCTTGGGCGGAGAGGTCGTCGTCGGTGGTTTTGAGGGCGTCGTGGACGAGTTTGAGGGTGACGGCGGAGAGTCCTTTGGGTAGGGCGGTCCGTGGTCGGTGTTGCAGGAGTTGGTCGACTTCGTCCTGGTCGAGCCAGGGGCCGAGGCGTTGGGCTTCGGTGCGTCGGGCGAGGTATTCGCGCATGCGGTCGAGGAACGCGGCGCGGGTGAAGGGTTTGACGAGGTAGTGGTCGACGCCGCGGGACATGGCTTGGCGGACGGTGTCGCGTTCGCGGGCGGCGGTGACGGCGATGACGTCGACGGGTGCTCCGGGTCTGGCGCGGAGTCGGGCGAGGACTTCGAGGCCGGAGATGTCGGGGAGGTGGATGTCGAGCAGGACGAGGTCGGGGTGCAGGGTGTCGACGGCGCGGAGGGCTTCGGCGCCGGCGTGGGCTTCGCCGACGACGGTGAAGCCGGGTAGTGCGTCGAGGAAGCCGCGGTGGACGGCGGCGACGGCGAAGTCGTCGTCGACGACGAGGGTGCGGATGGTCATCGGGCGGCCTCCGGGAGCCAGACGTCGAACGAGGCGCCGCCGAGTTCGGAGTCGGTGAGGTGGACTCGTCCGCTGCGGCGGGTGACGACGCGGGAGACGAGGGCGAGGCCGATGCCTCGTCCGTGTGCGCCTCGGGGGGCTTTGGTGCTGACGCCGAGGGTGAAGATGCGGTGGCGTTGGGTGTGGTCGACGCCGGGTCCGTCGTCGTCGACGACGACGCGGACGCCGGTGGGGTCGGAGTGGACGAGGACGCGGACGGTGCCGCCGGGGTGGACGGCGTCGACGGCGTTGTCGACGAGGTTGCCCAGGACGGTGAGGGCGTCGTCGCCGGTGCGGGCGTGGACGGTGGTGGCGGGGTCGAGGCGGAGGGCGACGCCGCGTTCGTGGGCGGTGGAGGACTTGGCGAGCAGGAGGGCGGCGAGGGCGGGGTCGGTCATGGCGCCGCCGATGATGTCGGAGGTGACGGAGCCGGCGCCGCCGACGCGTTCGATGTAGGCGACGGTGTCGTCGCGTCGGTCGAGTTCGACGAGGCCGCTGATGACGTGCAGGTGGTTGGTGAACTCGTGGGCTTGGGCGCGGAGGACTTCGGTGACGGTGCGGTGGCCGTCGAGTTCGCGCAGGGCGTCGTGGAGTTCGGTGCGGTCGCGGAGGGTGAGGACGACGCCGACGGGGCGGCCGTGGGTTTTGGCGGTCATGCGGTTGGCGAGCAGGACGCGTTCGCCGGCGAGGACGAGGCGGTCGGTGACGTCGTCGTGGGTGCGGGTGAGGTCGAGCAGGCCGCCGTGTTCGAGGACGGTGGCGGCGGGTTTGCCGGTGGGGTCGTGGGTGAGGCCGAGGAGGCGGAGGGCTTCGTCGTTGACGAGGACGAGGCGTTCGTGGTCGTCGACGGCGACGACGCCTTCGCGGATGCCGTGGAGCATGGCGTCGCGGGTTTCGAGGAGGTGGGCGATCTCGTCGGGTTCGAGGCTGAAGGTGCGGGTGCGGACCAGGCGGGTGACGAGGGCGGCGCCGAGGACGCCGACGAGGGCGGCGGCGGCGAGCCAGCCGATGAGTTCGGGGAGGTCTTCGGCGAGGTCGGCGTCGAGTTCGCGTTCGAGGATGCCGACGGAGGCCATGCCGATGATGTCGCCGGTGGGGGAGCGGACGGGGACTTTGGCGCGCAGGGAGGTGCCGAGGGTGCCGGTTTCGGTGCCGACGAACACGTGGCCGGACAGGGCGCTGCTGGGGTCGGTGGAGACGCGTTCGCCGATGCGGTCGGGGTCGGGGTGGGCGTAGCGGACGCCGTCGAGGTCGGTGACGACGACGTAGGTGACGCCGGAGGCGCGGCGGAGGAGTTCGGCGAGGGGTTGGATGGTGCCGGCGGGGTCGGGGGAGGCGAAGGCGTCGACGACGGTGGGGAGGCGGGCGACGCTTTCGGCGACGGAGAGCATGCGGTCCTTGTAGGCCTCGCGGATGCGGTCGCTCTGCATCTTGGCCGCCAGGAGGCCTGCCGCGCAGGTGGTGGCGAGGACGATGACCACCTGCAGGGCGAGCAGGGTGACCCCGAGGGGGACCGAACGGCGGCGCATGGCTGAGCATTCTGGCCCACCGGGTGTGAGCGGGGCCACGACCTAAACGACCAATACGGCCGTTACGACCTTTGCGGGGTCGGGTGGGGGGTGGGCTCCTACCGTTCCGGCCCACCGGAGCGACGGTGCTGCGGGCTTGGCCGTGATCGGCCGGATTTGTGGTGGAGGACCCGATGGCAGGACAGCACACCCGACTTCTCGCGGCCGTGGCGGTCGCGGGCCTGGTGCTCGCGGGGTGCGGGGGTGGTGGTGGGGCCGGTGATGAGGTGGGCCGGTTGGAGATCATGGCGCCGGCGGATCCGGGCGGGGGTTGGGATCAGACGGCGCGGGCGATGCAGGCGGCGATCGACGGCGCCGGGTTGGCGGACTCGGTGCAGGTCAGCAACGTGGGTGGGGCGGGCGGCACGGTGGGGCTGCAGAAGTTGGCCACCGAGCGGTCCGAGAGCTACCTGATGGTGACCGGGTTGGTGATGGTGGGGGCGGTGGAGACCAACGAGGTGGACAAGCGGTTGGAGGACACCACGCCGATCGCGCGGTTGACCGCGGAGGACGAGGTGGTGGTGGTGCCGGCGGAGTCGCCGTACCGGACGATCGAGGAGTTGTTGGCGGCGGTGCGGGAGAAGGGCACGGGGGTGTCGATCACCGGTGGTTCGGCGGGCGGCACGGACCACATCCTGGCGGGGATGTTGTTGCAGGCGACGGGGATCGATCCGGGGAAGTTGAACTACGTGCCGTACTCGGGTGGTGGTGAGTCGTTGGCGGCGTTGTTGGGTGGGAAGGTCGACGCCGGGATCTCGGGTGTGGGCGAGTACGTGGAGCAGATCAAGGCGGGGAAGCTGCGGGCGTTGGGGACGTCGGGGCCGAAGGAGCACCCGGAGTTGAAGGTGCCGACGTTCACGAAGCTGGGCACGGGTGTGGAGTTGATCAACTGGCGTGGGGTGGTGGCGCCGGGGTCGATCTCGGTGGCGGCGAAGGACCGGCTGGTGGAGCTGGTCACGGCGATGCACGCGAGCCCGCAGTGGCAGGAGGAGCTGGCGAAGAAGGGCTGGACGGACACGTTCCAGACCGGGCACGACTTCTCGACGTTCCTGACCAAGGAGATCGGCCGGATCAAGCCGGTGTTGCAGGAGATCGGCCTGGTGTCGTGACGGCCCCCGACCCGACGGCCCCCGACCCGACGGCCCCCGACCCGACGGCCCCCGGCCCGGCATCCCGCGACGGCGTGTCCGCGGGCGTGTCCCGGTCGGCGCGGGCGGAGGAGTACGTCTTCGGCGCGCTGGTGGCGGCGTTGGGGGTGTTCACGCTGGTGGACGCGACGTCGATCGCGGTGCGGGGCTCGACGGGCACGGTGGGGCCGCGCGCGTTCCCGTACGCGGTGGGTGTGCTGCTGCTGGTGACGGGGGTGGCGGCGATCGTGGCGACCGCGCGCGGCCGGTTGGGCGCGGCGCAGGACGCCGAGGACGTCGACGCGGCGGTGCGCACCGACTGGGCGACGGTGGTGAAGCTGGTCGCGGTGCTGGTGGCGCACCTGGCGCTGATCGACGTGGCGGGCTGGCCGGTGGCGGCGGCCGTGCTGTTCTTCGGGGCGGCGTGGACATTGGGCGCGGTGTGGTGGAAGGCGCTGCTCGTCGCGGTGGCGCTGGCGCTGGTCGTGCAGGTGCTGTTCGCGTCCGGGCTGGGTCTGTCACTGCCCGCCGGGGTGTTCGAGGGGGTGCCGTTGCTCGATGGGTAGCCTCACCGCGCTGTTGGAGGGTTTCGCGACCGCCGCGCAGCCCGAGTACCTGCTCTACGCCCTGCTGGGCGTCACCCTGGGCACCGCCGTGGGTGTGCTGCCGGGCATCGGCCCGGCGATGACGGTGGCGTTGCTGCTGCCGTTGACGTATTCGCTGGAACCCACCGCCGCGTTGATCATCTTCGCGGGCATCTACTACGGCGGCATGTACGGCGGGTCGACCACGTCGATCCTGCTCAACACGCCGGGTGAGTCGTCGTCGGTGGTGACGGCGCTGGAGGGCAACCGGATGGCGCGCGCCGGGCGGGGCGCGGCGGCGCTGGCGACGGCGGCGATCGGGTCGTTCGTGGCGGGCACGATCGCGACGGTGCTGCTGACCGTGTCGGCGCCGTCGATCGCCGAGCTGGCCGTGACGCTGGGTCCGGCGGACTACGTGGCGCTGATGGTGGTGGCGTTCACCACCGTGGCGGCGCTGCTGGGCGCGTCGCCGGTGCGCGGGCTGGCGTCGTTGGCGCTGGGGTTGTTCATCGGGTTGGTGGGCACCGACACGCTCACCGGGCAGCAGCGGTTCACCCTGGGCGTGCCGACGCTGTCCGACGGGGTGGACGTGGTCGTGGTCGCGGTGGGGGTGTTCGCCGTGGGCGAGGCGCTGTACGTGGCGGCGCGGATGCGGCACGGCCCGGTCGAGGTGGTGCCGGTGGGCGGGAAGTGGATGACCGGCGAGTTCTGGCGGCGGTCGTGGAAGCCGTGGCTGCGGGGCACCGCGATCGGGTTCCCGATCGGCACCATCCCCGCCGGCGGGGCGGACGTGTCGACGTTCCTGTCCTACGCGGCGGAGAAGAAGCTGTCGCGGCGCCCGGAGGAGTTCGGGAAGGGCGCGATCGAGGGGGTGGCCGGGCCGGAGGCGGCGAACAACGCGGCCGCGGCGGGGGTGCTGGTGCCGCTGCTGACGCTGGGGCTGCCCACGACGGCGACGGCGGCGGTGATCGTGGCCGGGTTCCAGAGCTACGGCATCCAGCCCGGTCCGCTGCTGTTCACCAACGACTCGGAGCTGGTGTGGGCGCTGATCGCGTCGCTGTACATCGGCAACGTGATGCTGCTGGTGCTGAACCTGCCGCTGGTGCGGATCTGGGTGAAGGTGCTGCAGATCCCGCGGCCCTACCTGTACGCGGGGATCCTGCTGTTCGCGGCGTTGGGCACCTACGCGGTGAACTTCGTGGTGGACGACCTGGTGGTGCTGCTGGTCATCGGGGTGGCGGGGTTCTTCATGCGCCGCCACGGCTACCCGGTCGCGCCGCTGGTGGTGGGGCTGATCCTGGGGCCGATGGCCGAGGAGCAGGTGCGGCGGACGTTGCAGATCGGCGAGGGCGATCCGGCGGCGTTGGTCACGAGCCCGTTCGCGGCGGTCGCCTACGCGGTCCTGGCGGTGGTGGTGGTGGTCGCGGTGGTGCTGCGGGTCCGCCGCGGGAGCTGACCGGTCCGTGCCCGGCCCCTCGTGGGGTCGGGCACGGCCGTCTACGGCCCCGCAGCGTGTCCCTTGCGGAATCTCGCCCGTTCGCGTGAAGATATCCCGGTCCAGAGCCTTGTCGACCGGAGGATTTCCATGACGTCGCCCTACGGTCTGCACCGCGTCCTCGACCCCGCCGGGGTGCTGCCGCAGCAGGCCCGCCGGCTGGACGCGACCCCGGTGTGCGGACCCGACGAGGTCCTCGTCGACGTCTCCCGGCTCAACCTCGACGCCGCCTCCTACCGGCAGCTGCGCGAGGAGCACGGCGTCGCCGGCGTGCGGCGGGCCGTGCTGGACATCGTCGCCGCCCGCGGCAAGATGCAGAACCCCGTCACCGGATCGGGCGGCATGCTGCTGGGCACCGTCCGCGAAGCCGGCCCCCGCTCCCCGCTCGGCCTGCGGCCGGGCGACCGGATCGCGACCCTGGTGTCGCTCACCCTCACCCCGCTGCGCATCACCGACGACCTCGCCGCGTGGGACGGGACGGACGAGCAGGTCCCATGCCGGGGCACCGCGGTGCTCTTCGGCCGCTCCATCGCCGCCGTGCTGCCCGACGACCTGCCCGAACCGCTGGCCCTGTCCGTGCTGGACGTGTGCGGCGCGCCCGCCTTGACCGACCGGGTCGTGCGCCGCCGCCACGCGCCGTCGGTGCTGGTCCTGGGCGGCGGGGGCAAGTCGGGGTCGCTGTCGCTGGCCGCCGCCCGCCGCGCCGGCGCGTCCCGGCTCGTCGCGCTCGTGCCCACCGCCGCCGAGGCCGCCGCCGTCCGCGCCGCGGGTCTCGCCGACACCGTCGTCGTCGCCGACGCCCGCGACCCCCTCGCCGTCGCCGACGCGGTCGGCGACCGGGTGGACGTGACGGTGGTGTGCGTGGACGTGCCCGGCTGCGAGCACGGCGCGATCCTGGCCACCGCCGACGGCGGCACGGTCGTGTTCTTCTCCATGGCCACGTCCTTCCCCGCCGCCGCGCTGGGCGCCGAAGGCCTCGCCGCCGACGTGGAGATGCTCGTCGGCAACGGCTACGTGCCAGGTCACGCCGCGTTCGCCCTGGACCTGCTGCGCGGCGAACCTGCCGTGCGGGCCCTGTTCGAGCACCGGCAGACTCAGCAGGCGTGACTACCGTGAACGGCGCCCCCGGGGCGACGCGCCTGCTCGTGGGGGGACGCATCCACTCCCCGACCTCTCCCGACGCCACCGCCATGGCGATCAGCGACGGCACCGTCGTGTGGCTGGGGCAGGACGCCGCCGGCCGCGCCCTGCACCCCGACGCCGAGGTGACCGACCTGCGCGGCGCGTTCGTCGCCCCCGCGTTCGTCGACGCCCACGTGCACGCCACCTCCGCCGGGCTGCTGCTCACCGGCCTGGACCTGACCGGGTGCCGCTCCCTGGCCGAGCTGCTGCACGCCGTGCGGGCCGCCGAGGGCCCCGTGGTGTGGGGCCACGGCTGGGACGAGACCCGCTGGCCGGAGAACCGGCCGCCGACCCGCGCCGAACTCGACGACGCCGCCCGCGGCGCCCGCGTCTACCTCTCCCGCATCGACGTGCACTCCGCGCTGGCGTCCACCGCGCTGCTCGACCTCGCCCCCGACGCCCGCGGCGCCGACGGCTGGACCCCCGACGGGCCCCTCTCGCGCGCCGCGCACCACCACGTGCGCCGCGCCGCGAAGGACGCCATCCCCGCCGACCGGCGCCGCGCCGCCCAACGCGCGTTCCTGCGGCACGCCGCGTCGCGCGGCATCGCGTCGGTGCACGAGTGCGCCGGACCCGACATCTCCAGCCGCGACGACCTCGCCGACCTGCTCGCCACCGACCTGCTCGACGTCGTCGGCTACTGGGGCGGCCTGGACCCGGTCGACCTGCCCGTGCGCGGCCTGGCGGGCGACCTGTTCGTCGACGGCGCCCTGGGCTCCCGCACCGCCGCCCTGTGCGAGCCCTACGCCGACGCCGACACCACCGGCGCCCTCTACCTCGACGCCGACGCCGTCGCCGGGCACCTCGTCACCTGCACCCGCGCCGGTATCCAGGGCGGGTTCCACGTCATCGGCGACGCCGCCGTCGCCGCCGTCGTCGACGGGTTCGCCCGCGCCGCCGACATCGTCGGCGTCCCCGCCCTCGCCGCCCGCCGCCACCGCCTCGAACACCTCGAGATGATCACCCCCGAGCAGGCCGCCCGGCTGGGCTCCTGGGGTGTCGTCGCCTCCGTGCAGCCCCTCTTCGACCGCGAGTGGGGCGGCCCCGACGGCATGTACGCCCGCCGCCTCGGCGCCCGCAGGGGCACCGCGCTCAACCCGTTCTCCCGGCTCGCCGCCGCCGGCATGATCCTCGCGCTGGGCTCCGACGCCCCCGTCACCGCCATCGACCCGTGGGCCGCGGTCAAGGCCGCCGTCCACCACCGCACCGACGGCCACGGCATCTCCCCGCGCGCCGCGTTCACCGCCCACACCCGCGGCGGCTGGCGCGCCGCCGGCGTCGACGACGGCGTCACCGGCACCCTGCAACCCGGCGCGCCCGCCACCTACGCCGTGTGGGAGGCGGGGGAGCTGGAAGTCGCCGCCCCCGACAGCCGCGTGCAGCGCTGGTCCACCGACCCGCGCTCCCGCGTCCCCGCCCTGCCCGCCCTCGACGGACCCACCCCCGCCTGCCTGCGCACCGTCCTGCGCGGCCGCACCGTCCACGACCGGGGCGACCTCGCGTAGCCCGCACCGCAGAACAGGAGTGAACCCGATGGCGTTGCTCGACCTCGACCCGCAGGTGGTCGCCACGGCGCGCGCGCTCGCCGCCAAGGCCGCCGAACCGGTGGTGGCCCTCGCGAAGGCCCACACCACGGTGGCGGTCGAGCGCGCCACGCTCCGCCTGGCCGGCATCACCGGCGCCGACACCACCCACCGCGCCGGCGACGTCCCCTGGGTCAACCGGGTCGTCGACACCGTCCGCGAGCACTGCGGCCTGGAACACGGCGTCGCGCTGCCCGTCTTCCACGCCCTGCGCGCCCACGACCTGACCAGCCTCACCGACCTGGCCGAGGCCACCGCCGCCGGACAGGTCCGCTACACCCAGCCCACCGGCCGCGACCGGGAACGGGCCCGCAAGGCCGCCACCGCCGCCGTCACCAAGGGCCTGCGCACCGTCGACCGCAACCGCGCCCGGCGCGACCGGCTCGTCGCCACCCTCGGCGACCCGCCCCGACGACCCTGGATCTACCTCATCGTCGCCACCGGCGACATCGACGAGGACGTCGTCCAGGCCCGCAACGCCGCGCGCGCCGGCGCCGACATCATCGCCGTCATCCGCTCCACCGGCCAGTCGCTGCTCGACTACGTCCCCGAAGGCGCCACCCACCACGGCTTCGCCGGCACCTACGCCACCCAGGAGAACTTCCGCATCATGCGCGCGGCCCTGGACGAGGTGTCCCGCGAAGTCGGCCGGTACGTGCGGCTCACCAACTACGCCTCCGGGCTGTGCATGCCCGAGATCGCCGTCCTCGCCGGCCTGCAACGCCTCGACATGATGCTCAACGACTCCATGTACGGCATCCTGTTCCGCGACATCAACCCCGTGCGGACCTTCGTCGACCAGCGCTTCTCCCGCCAGGTCCACGCCCGCGCCGGCATCGTCATCAACACCGGCGAGGACAACTACCTCACCACCGCCGACGCCGTCGACGCCGCGCACACCGTCACCGTCTCCCAACTGCTCAACGAGCACTTCGCCCACGAAGCCGGCCTGCCCGACCACCTCCTCGGCCTCGGCCACGCCTTCGAGATCAACCCCGCCGTGCCCGAGTCGTTCCGCCTCGAACTCGCCCACGCCCTGCTGGCCCGCGAACTGTTCCCCGACGCGCCGCTCAAGTGGATGCCGCCCACCAAGCACATGACCGGCGACGTGTTCCACGGCTACCTGCTCGACGGGTTCTTCACCCTCGCCGGCCTGCTCACCGGCCAGTCCATCCTGCTCGTCGGCATGATGACCGAAGCCGTCGTCACCCCGTTCCTGTCCGACCGCGACCTCGCCCTGCGCAACGTCCGCTACGTCCTCGACGCCGCCGGCGGACTGCGCGAGGACTTCCGTCCCGCCCCCGACGGCCTCATCGTCACACGCGCCCACCAGGTCCTCGGCGAAGCCGTCGACCTGCTCGCCCGCATCGTCGACGACGGCCTGCTCGACGCCATCGCCGACGGCACCTTCGGCCTCATGAAACGCCCCGCCACCGGCGGCAAGGGCGCCGACGGCGTCGTGGAGAAAGCCGACGACTACCTCAACCCCGCCGCCGACCTGCTGGAGGCACACCCGTGACACGCCACGTCCGCCCCTACGGCGACACCACCGGCGACGGCATGGTGCAGACCTCCTTCACCCTCCCGATCCCCGCCGGACCCCACGCCGACGGCGCCGCCCAGCAACTGGCCAACAAGATGGGCATCGACCCCGCCATGGTCGTGCACTCCCACCCCATCGGCGACGACTTCACCTTCTTCGTCGTCTACGGCTCCGTCCGCCACCTCGTCGACCTCGACGACGTGCGCGTCGTCGAACGCGACTACCCCCTCCTGCCGCCCGCCGAGATCAACACCACCCTCAAGAAGCTGCTGCGCCGCAAACTCGTCGTCGTCGGCGCCTGCATCGGCACCGACGCCCACACCGTCGGCATCGACGCCATCCTCAACATCAAGGGCTTCGCCGGCGAGAAAGGCCTCGAGTACTACCGCGAGCTCACCGTCGTGAACCTCGGCGCGCAGGTCTCCGTCCCCGAACTCGTCCGCCGCGCCCGCGCCGAGAAAGCCGACGCCGTCCTCGTCTCCCAGGTCGTCACCCAACGCGACGCCCACATCCTCAACACCCAGGAGATGTCCGCCGCGTTCCGCGAGGCCATGGGGGAGCGGCGGCCCCTGCTCATCGCCGGCGGACCCCGCTTCGACCCGCTCATGGCCGCCGAACTCGGCGTCGACCGCGTGTTCGGCCGCGGCACCACCCCCGGCGAAGTCGCCAGCTACCTCACCCACGCCGTGCGCACCAGGACCCGCACCACCACGCAGACCACGCAGACCACGACCACCACCCCGACCGCCGCCCGCGGGAAAACCAGGCGCGGGACCAAGGCCGGGACCGCCGCCGCACCCAAGGAGAACGCGTGAGCCTCACCGAGGGATTCACCGTCACCCACCGCCGCTACGTGCCCCACTCCCACGCCCACTACGGCGGCGACCTCGTCGACGGCGCCTACGGACTGGGCCTGTTCGGCGACGTCGCCACCGAACTGCTCATCCGCACCGACGGCGACGAAGGCCTCTTCGCCGCCTACTCCGCCGTCGAGTTCCTCGCACCCCTGCGCGCCGGCGACGTCGTCGAGGCCACCGCCACCCTCGTCCGCGTCGGCACCCGCTCCCGCGAGATCGACTTCGAAGCCCGCGTCGTGTGCCGCCGCGCCCCCGATCGTGGCCCGTCCGCCGCCGACGTCCTCGACCCGCCCCTGCTCGTCACCCGCGCCCGCGGCACCGTCGTCGCACCCCCGCGCCCGTGACCCTCCCCGGGGTCGCCGCACACGTCCATCACGTTCACCCGGTGCTCCCGCCGCAGCTCACCGGCGAACTCCGCGACGTCAACCCCGGACGCCTCCACCACCCGCAACGACGCCGGCGTCCGCTCCACCCGCGCCGCGTCCGCCAGGTCGTCCCGCCCCGACGCCCGCAACGCCTCGGTCAACCGGGCGTGGTTGTCCGCCTGCGTCCGCTCGTCGAGCACCTCCCGCACCCGACGATCCCCCCGCAGCTGCGCCGCCACCCGCCGCATCTCCGCGTCGCTGTCCGCCAACACCTGCAACACCGTGCAGCGGGGGACGGGCGTGCCCTCGACGCGACGGCCCGGCGCGAACAGCACCACCGCCGCGACCACACCCGTGACCAGGGCCAGGACCACGGTCAGCAGCAACGATCGGCGCGACACGACCACCACCCTGCCACGCCCCGTGCCCGACCGGCGACCCGACGTCACCCCCGGCCACGACGCGCCCACCCGCCCCGCTCTGCCACTATCGACGCGTGATCAGCATCGACCCGGCCTCACCCGTGCCGCCCTACGAACAGGTGCGGTCCCAGTTCGCCCGCCGGATCACCGACCGCGACCTCGCCGTCGGCACCCGCCTGCCCACCGTGCGCGCCCTCGCCGCCGACCTCGGCCTCGCCGTCAACACCGTCGCCCGCGCCTACCGCGAACTCGAGGAAGCCGGCCTCATCGAAACCCGCGGCCGCGCCGGCACCGTCGTCAGCGCCGCCGGCCAACGCGGCCGCGAACGCGTCCTGCGCGCCGCCCGCGCCTACGCCGCCACCGCCCGCGAACAAGGCCTCACCGGCGACGAAGCCCTCGACATCGTCCGCGCCGCCCTCACCGACACCCACCACCCGTAGGGTGAGGCCCGTGGCCACCGAACCCGACGGCGACCCCGCCCGCACCCTCGCCGTGCTGTGGCGCACCGGCGGCCGACCCGCCCGCAAGGACCTCGGCGTCGACCGCATCGTCACCGCCGCCGTCACCCTCGCCGACACCGAAGGGCTCGCCGCGCTGTCCATGCGCCGCGTCGCCGACACCCTCGGCGTCGGCACCATGTCCCTCTACACCCACGTCCCCGGCAAAGCCGAACTCCTCGACGCCATGGTCGACGCCGTGCACGCCGAGACACCCCGCCCCGAGGACGTGCCCGGCGGCTGGCGCGGCCGCCTCACCCGCATCGCCCGCGACAACCGCGACCTGCTCCTGCGCCACCCCTGGCTGCTGCAGGTCCCCGCCGGCCGCGCCGTCCTCGGACCCCACGTCATCGCCAAGTACGACTACGAGCTGCGCGCCGTCGACGGCATCGGCCTCACCGACCTGGAGATGGACTCCGTCCTGACCCTCGTGCTGGCCCACGTCCGCTCCGCCGCCCGGGTCACCGTCGACGCCGCCCGCACCCGCGACCGCACCGGCCTCACCGACGAGCAGTGGTGGCACAGCGCCGCACCCCTGCTCGCCCGGGTCCTCGACCCCGCCCGCTACCCCCTCGCCACCCGCGTCGGCGCCGCCGCCGGCCAGACCCACGGCGCCGCCTACGACGGCGAGCACGCCTTCACCTTCGGCCTGGACCGCGTCCTGGACGGCGTGCAGGCCCTCGTCGACCGCCGTCAGTAGGGACGCTTGGGCATCATCACCCACAACACCAGGTAGATCAGGAACTGCGGGCCCGGCAGCAGGCAGGACAGCACGAACACCACCCGCACGGTGCTCGCCTTCCACCCGTACCGGGCCGCCAACCCCGCACACACACCCGCGATCACTTTCCGGTCCTGAGGCCTGGTCAACGTCGTCATACCTCCACCCTCCCCGCGCCCGCACACCCCCACATCGGTGGGAACCCTGATTTACCCCCACCGGTCACACCCCAATCCCAGGGCAACCCCACCCCACCCCACACGTCCACCCCCACGACCGGTCACCCGGCTGGACGGCACGACCGGACCCGCCGACGGGCAGGCGCCCGAGGTCGCCGACGCCGACGCCTCCGCCGCACGCGCCGCGATCGAGACCCACGCCGTGACGCGCGCCCGCCGCTACCTCGAAGCCCAGGGCTCCACCGTCCGCGACGTCGGCGCGACCGAGTCCTACGACCTCGACGCCACCCGACCCGGCGAACGGCTCCACGTCGAAGTGAAGGGCACCACCTCGGCCGGCGCCGAGGTCGTCCTCACCCGCAACGAGGTCCTGCTCAACGCCGACCGGTACCCGCACACCGTGCTCGTCGTCGTCCGCGACGTCGAGCTGGACCGCACCACGACCCCGCCGCGCGCCGGCGGCGGCCGGACGCGGGTCGTGCACCCCTGGGCGGTGGCGGGGAGGACCTCACGCCCATCGCCTACCGCCACCGCGTCGGACGGACGACGCGGCACCGGCACGGGTCGGCGGTCGGGGTGGGACCGGCGGCTCGTAGGCTGAACCGGTGGTCGCAGCCCCCGTGACGCCGGATCAACCCGTCGCCGACACGCCCCCCGCCCGCCGCCGGGACGTGCGCGGCACGCTGCTGCGGACGCTCCTGACCGCCGCCGGCGGCGCCGCGGTGTTCCTCAGCTTCCCCCCGCGCACGACCTGGTGGCTCGCGCCCCTCGGGTTCGCCGTCCTCGGCCTGCTGCTGCACGGCCGCCGCGCCCGCGCCGGCTTCGGCCTCGGCCTGGTGTGGGGGCTGGCGTTCATGGCGCCCCTGCTGCGCTGGACCGGAGAGTTCGTCGGCCTCATCGCCTGGCTGCCCCTGGCCCTGCTGTGCGCGCTGCTCATCGCGGTCGGCACCGCCGCCATGGCCGCCGTGTCCCGCCTGCCGGGCGCGCCGCTGTGGATGGCGCTGGTGTGGGTCGCCGACGAGGCGTTGCGCGCCGTCGTGCCCTTCGGCGGCTTCCCCTGGGGCAAGATCGCCTTCGGCCAACCCGAAGGCTGGTACCTGCCGCTGGCCGCGATCGGCGGAGCGCCCCTGGTCGGGTTCGCCGTCGCCCTCACCGGCCTCGGCGCCGCCCACCTGATCCGCGACTGGCGGATCGGCGTGCCCGCCCTCGTGCTGCCCCTCGCCGCCGCCCTCGCCGCCGCGACCCTCGTGCACACCGACCCCGACCAGGGCACCGCCACCGTCGCCGCCGTCCAGGGCAACGTCCCCCGCGCCGGCCTCGACTTCAACGCCCAACGCCGCGCCGTGCTCGACAACCACGTGGCCCGCACCCTCCTGCTCGCCGAGGACGTCCGCGCCGGCCGCGCCGAACAACCCGACCTGGTCATCTGGCCGGAGAACTCCTCCGACATCGACCCCTTCCGCAACGTCGACGCCGCCAACCAGATCCGCCGCGCCACCGAGGCCATCGGCGCGCCCATCGCCGTCGGCGCCGTCGTCATCGACCCCGACGACAAACTGCCCCGCAACACCGTCGTGCTCTACGAACCCGGCGTCGGCCCCACCGACACCTACACCAAGCGGCAGCTCCAGCCCTTCGGCGAGACCATGCCCTACCGCGGGTTCTTCCGGATCTTCACCGACGCCGTCGACCGCGCCGGCACCTTCCAACCCGGCACCGACCCCGAGGGCTTCACCATGGGCCCCGCCAAGGTCGCCATCGACACCTGCTACGAAGTCGCGTTCGACGGCGTCGTCCGCGACTCGGTCACCGAGGGCGCGAACCTCATCGCCATCCCCACCAACAACGCCACCTTCGGCTACACCGAGATGACCTACCAGCAGCTGGCCATGTCCCGCGTCCGCGCCGTCGAACACGGCAAAGCGGTCATCGTCTCCGCCACGAGCGGCGTGTCCGCGATCGTCGCCCCCGACGGGTCCGTCAGCCGGCGGACCGGCATGTTCACCGCCGACGCGCTGGTGGCCACCGTGCCGCTGCGCGGGGAGGCTACGCTGGCCACCCGGCTCGGCGCATGGCCCGAGTGGGTGATGACCGCTCTGGGCCTGATGGCCGTGGCGATCGCCTTGACAACGACACGACGACGGACGCGTCCGACCCCTGGTGCGGGGGCCGGCGAGGAGGACACGGATGGCGGACCAGCAGGCGCAGCCTGACCGCGAGCTCGGGCCGGTGCTGGTGGTGATCCCGACCTACAACGAGCGGGACAACATCGGGAAGATCGTGCGACGGCTGCACACCGCGCTGCCCCACGTGCACGCCCTCGTGGTCGACGACGGCAGCCCCGACGGCACAGGACAGCTGGCCGACGAGATGGCCGCCGACGACGACCGCGTGCACGTGCTGCACCGCACGGAGAAAGCAGGGCTCGGCGCGGCCTACGTCGCCGGGTTCCGGTGGGCGCTCGACCGCGGCTACGCGGTCGTGGTCGAGATGGACGCGGACGGCTCCCACGCCCCCGAGGACCTGCCCCGGCTGCTCGACGCCCTGCGCGACGCGGACCTCGTGCTCGGCTCCCGGTACGTGCCCGGCGGCAGCACGGTCAACTGGCCCAAGTACCGGGAGGTCATCTCCCGCGGCGGCAACGTCTACTCGCAGATCGCGCTCGGCGCGAAGGTCAAGGACATCACCGGCGGGTTCCGCGCCTTCCGCGCCGAGGTCCTCGACCGGCTCAAGCTCGACACCGTCGCCTCCCAGGGCTACTGCTTCCAGATCGACCTGGCGTGGCGCACCATCGAACTCGGCTACCGTGTCGTCGAGGTCCCCATCACGTTCACCGAGCGTGAGATCGGCGAGTCCAAGATGAGCGGCAACATCGTCCGCGAAGCGCTGTGGCGGGTCACCAAGTGGGGTGTGCGCCGCCGCGGCACCCAGCTGCGCGACCTGCTCGCGCCCAGGAAGGCCAAGACGCCCAGCAGCCGCTGAGCACCCGCGCCCACCACGCGGAAGGGCCCGCCGGAACGGATCCGGCGGGCCCTTCGCACGTTGACGCGGTCAGGCGGTGCGGGTGCGCCGCCCCTTCAGCTCCTCGAGCCGCTCGTCCAGCAGCTCTTCGAGCTCCGGGATCGTGCGCCGCTCCAGGAGCATGTCCCAGTGCGTGCGCGGCGGCTTGATCTTCTTCGCCTCCGGCTCGACGCCGTCGATGATCTTCGACTCCTGGCCGTGGAGACGGCACTCCCAGGTGTGCGGGATCTCGGCGTCGTCGGAGAACGGGACCTCGAAGTCGTGGCCCTTGGGGCAGGCGTACCGCACCGACCGGCGCGGGGCGAGGTCGTGATTGCGGTCGGTCTCGTAGCTGACTGCTCCGAGCCGGCTACCCCGTAGAACGCGGTCGGCCATGGCGGTGTCCTTTCGCTCGGCTCAGGGCCGGGGCCCAGGCTTGTTGCTCACCGAGTGCAACGATCGGACTGCTCCGTTCGTTCCCGGCTTCACGGTCATCGTCGCCCACAGTGACGTCTTTCACCCGTCAACGAAGGCTTCCTCCTAAGGGATGCAATCGCGGCCGGATCGTGACGCGTTATCAAGCTACCGGGCGACCCCATCACACTGATGGAGCAGTCCTGGCAGAAGACGTGCGGCTGCGACAGCTTAGACCGACCACGCAGGGCGACGTTACGGCGGGTTTAACTCGCCGGTAGTGACGTCCGTCATGGTTACGGTTACGCAAAGTTATTTCGCGGTCTTAACCGCAGCCCGCCACTCAGGGTGGCGGGACGAGTGTGCTCGGTGGCGGACATGAGGATGAATCACCCGTCCGGACCGCACCCAAACGTCCAATCGGACGCTTGACCCCTTCGATAGCTTCAGTGTCACTCGAAAGAGTGCTTTTCGGCGAGTCGGTCGAGCAACTCCCGCTGGGCCTTCACCACTTTTACCCGCGCCTCGACGAGCGGAAACCAGGCCACCCGGTCCACCTCGGGGAACTCGCGCACGGTCCCGGACCCGCGCGGCCACTCCAGGGTGAACGTCCCGGGAACCACCCGGTCGGGGTCCAGGTCGCCCGCCAGTGCCCACGCGGTCACGACCTTGCCGCCGGACTGCCGGACCTCGCCCAGCGGCACCAGCTCGCCCTCGGGCACCGGCAGCCCCAGCTCCTCGGCGAACTCCCGCCGCGCGGTCGCCTCCAGGTCCTCCCCGTCGTCGGGCTCGCCCTTGGGGATCGACCAGGCGCCCTCGTCCTTGCGGGCCCAGAACGGGCCGCCCATGTGCCCCAGCAGCACCTGCAGCCCGCCGTCGACCACCCGGTGCAGCAGGATCCCGGCACTGCGCCCGCCCGTCACGCCCGACACCCCGCCCCGCGACCGGTCCCCGCCCGCACAGTCCTCATGCGCACAGTGTGACGACCCCGGCGGGTCAGGTCTTGCGCCGGGTGCGCATGTGGATCTGCTCGCCCTGCTTGCCGAACAGGCTGAGGATCTCCACCGGCTCCGGACCCGCCGGCCCGAACCAGTGCGGCAGCCGCGTGTCGAACTCCGCCGCCTCGCCGGCCGCCAGCACCACGTCGTGGTCGGCCAGGATCAGCCGCAGCCGCCCCGACAGCACGTAGAGCCACTCGTAGCCGGTGTGCGTGCGCGGATCCGGCTCGCCCCGGTCCGGGATGATCATCTTGAACGCCTGCAACCCGCCCGGCTGCTGGGTCAGCGGCAGCACCGTCATGCCGTTGCGGCGCACCGGCACCGGCCGGATCCGGGGGTCGCCCACCGGCGGCGCGCCCACCAGCTCGTCGAGCGGCACGCGGTGCGCCCGCGCGATCGGCAGCAGCAGCTCCAGGCTCGGCCGCCGCTGCCCCGACTCCAGGCGCGACAGGGTGCTCTTGGAGATCCCCGTCGCCGCCGCCAGGTCGGCCAGCGTCGCGCCCCGGCTCGTGCGGATGTGGCGCAGCCGCTCGCCGACCTTGTCCAGCACCTCGTCGGTCGGGTCGTCGGCCGCGTCGTCGGCCGCGTCGGGGGCGGGATCGGCGGGGAGGTCGGCGTCGCTCATGTGTCGTCCCGGGATCGGCAACGGGGGATCCCAGTGTGCGGCGTCGGGGCCGCGGGCGGGCGACCGGGTCAGGTGAGGCTGAGCTGCCGGTCGTCCACCGGGTGCGGCCCGAGGTCGCCGGTGCGGTAGTGGGTGCGGCACAGCACCTGGTAGCGGACCTCCGCGGTGTCCGCCGCGACCGTGTCGGCGACCAGCACCGTGTCCCCGGCGCGCACCACGTCGCCGTCGTGCACGCGGGCGTTGAACCGGCCCGGCCGTCCGCACCAGCACAGCACCTCGACCTGGATCGCGTTGAGCTCGTCGGCCAGCTCGAACAGCCGCTGCGAGCCCGGGAACAGGGCACTGCGGAAGTCGGTGGCCAGGCCGAAGCAGTACACCTCGAGGTGGGCGTCGTCGGCGAGCTCGGCGAGCTGGTCGACCTGCTCGGCGGAGAGGAACTGGGCCTCGTCGACGATCACGTAGTCGACCCGGCTGCCCCGCGACCAGTGCTCCCGCACCAGCGCGCACAGGTCCATGTCCTCGTGGACCTCCAGGGCGTGGCGGACCAGGCCCATGCGGCTGGAGATGGTGGGCGTGCCGGAGCGGTCGTGGCGCACCAGCAGCAGCCCCCGGCGGCCCTGCCGGGCCTGGTTGTGGTCGATCTGCAGGGCCAGCGTCGACTTGCCGCAGTCCATCGGCCCGAAGAAGAACCGCAGCCGCCCCGTGGGCGGCAGCCCGCGACCGGCCCCGGCGGCGGGCACGGAGGACAGCGCGTCGGTCGGGTCGGGGGAGGTGATGATCGGTTCCACGGCGGGCCACCCTAATGCGCGGCGCCGGCCGCCGGTGTCCCGGCCTTGCCCGCGGGACCGGGACGGCGCCCGCGCGGCTTCGGGGTCGCGGGGCACCCCCGGCGCCGGTGAGGCGGGTCGTGCGACCAGCCGGGCGGAGGCGGGTCGCACGACCGGACTTGTTGCCGAGATATATCGCGAAGCGGTATAACGTGCGGTGTGAGAGGTATGTCGGAGCAGGTGTTCCTGGTGCTCACCGCGTTGGCGGAGGAGCCGTTGCACGGCTACGCGATCGTGCGCGCGGTCGACGGGCTGTCGGAGGGTCGGATGCGGCTGCGGGTCGGCACGCTCTACGGGGTGCTGGACCGGCTGGTCGCCGAGGGCCTGGCCGAGCGGGACCGGGAGGAGGTGCACCAGGGGCGGCTGCGCCGCTACTACCGGCTGACCGACGCGGGCGTGCGGGTGCTGGCGGCGGAGGTGGCCCGGTTGTCGGCCAACGTGCGCGCCGCGTCGTCGGTGCTCAAGGCGAGGGGTGCGCTGTGAGGTCGAACCTGGAACGCCGCTACCGGTCGCTGCTGCGGCTGCTGCCCGCCCGGTACCGCGCTGAGCGCGAGGAGGAGATGGTCGGCATCTTCCTCGCCGACCGCACCGACGACCTGGACCTGGAGCACGGCTGGCCGGGCTGGGGCGAGACGGGCGCGACGCTGGCGCTGGCCGTGCGGGTGCGGCTGGGCGCGCGGCGCCCGGCGGGGACCGCGCTGCGGGTGCTGGCGCTGACCGGGCTGCTCGGGCAGCTGGTGTCCTCGGCCCAGTCGTGGACGGTGACCGCCCGGCTCGGCGCCGCCGCGGACGGTCAGGGCTGGTGGTACGACGTGACGGCGCTGGTGGCGTTCGCGGCGCTGGTCGCCGGCCGCCGCGCGGTGGGCCGGGTCGCGGCGGGCCTGTCGGGTGTGCTGTCGCTGGTGGCGGTGGTGTGGTCGGCGGCGGCGGGGTCGCCGCCGTGGTGGACGCTGCTGTGGCAGGGCCCGGCGCTGCTGACGGCCGCGGCGGTGGTGGCGGGGTTCCACCGGGAGGCGCCGCCGGTGCCGCGGGTGTGGTGGGCGGTCGCGCCGGTCGCGCTCGTCGCCGGTGTCGCGTCGGTCGTGTCCGCCCCGGCGTTGTCGACGGGGACGATGTCCGCGGCGTGGCTGATCGCCGCCGCCGTGGTGGCGGTGTCGCGGCCCTGGACGGCCCGGGCGCCCGAGTCCGCCGCCTGACCCCGCGCCCGCCCGGGTCGTGCGACCCGGGCGGGGGACCGGTCACACCTTGGCGGGCACCGGGTTGCCGGACGCGGCGATCGCCTTGCGCACCGGCACGAAGATCATCAGCACGAACCCGGCCACGAAGAAGACCACCAGCGAGACGATCGCCAGCCGGAACGACCCGGTGGCCTGGCCGACCCCGGCGAACACCATCGGCCCCAGCCACGACGTGGACCGCTCGCCGACCTCGTAGAGGGAGAAGTACTGCGCCTCGCGGCCGGGCGGGATCATCTGGCTGAACAGCGACCGCGACAACGCGTTCGTGCCGCCCAGCACCAGCCCGATCCCCACCGCGAGCCCGTAGAACTGGACCTGCTGCCCGGCCTGCACGAAGAACGCCGCCGCGACCACCACGATCCACACGCACAGGCTCACCATGATCGTGCGCTTCGCGCCCCACGACTTCGCCACCCGCCCGTGCAGCATGCCGCCCAGGAACGCGACGAACTGCACGATCAGGATCGTGGTGATCAGCACCGTCTCGTCGAGCAGCAGTTCGTCACGCCCGTACTGGGCCGAGACGTTCGCGACGGTGGCGATGCCGTCGGTGTAGATGAGGTAGGTGCCCAGGAACGCCAACGTCAACGGGAACAGGCGGGCCTGCTTGATCGTCTGCCGCAGCTCGGCGAACCCGGCGGTGACCACCGACGCGCCCGACTCGGCGCCGTGCGGCGGCTGGTGCCGCTTGAGCCGCGCCAGCGGGATGAGCGTGAACCCCGCCCACCACAGACCCGAGAACACGAACCCGACGCGGACCGCCGCGCCCTCGCTCAACCCGATCGCGTCGTGACCGATGAACAGCGCCAGCTGCACCGCCAGCGCCAGACCGCCGCCCAGGTACCCGAACGCCCAGCCGCGGGTGGACACCGCGTCGCGCTCGTCGGGGGTCGCGATCTCCGGCAGGAACGCGTAGTACACGACGACCGACGCGCCGTAGCAGATGTTGCCCAGCACGAACAGCGCCACGCCCAGGTGCCAGTCGTCGCCGCTGACCGTGGCCAGCGCGACCGTCGCGACCGAACCGGTGAACGCCAGCCCGCCGAGCATGCGGCGCTTGTTCTGGGTCCGGTCGGCGATCGCGCCCATCACCGGCAGCACCACGACCTGCACGAGCGTGGCGATGGACAGCAGGTAGCCCCACAGCGACCCGGCCGGGAAGTAGGCGCCGAACAGGGAGATGTCGCACTGCCGCAGCGACCCGTCCACGCAGGCGTCCGGGCCGTTGCGGGCGGTGTCGGCGACGGCCGCCTCCTTGGCCACCGCGGTGAGGTAACCGGAGAGGAACACGGTGACCACCGAGGTGGGGAACACCGAGTTCGCCCAGTCGTACCAGGTCCACCCGCGCTGTTCCCGCTTGCGGTCCACGGCGGGTGCGGTGCTGTCGGCCACGCTCATGGGGGCGGACTGTATATCGCCCGCCACCCGTTCGTGGTGATCACCACCAAGCTGTTGCCAACCGGCCGTCCGCGCGCCACGCGCGGCCCGCTCAGCCCCCCGCCCAGACCCCCCGGTCGAGCAGCACGTCCCGCAGCCGGTCGGGCCGGTCGGTGACCAACCCGTCCACGCCCAGGTCCAGCAGCCGCCGCATCTCCGCCTCCTCGTCGACCGTCCACACGTGCACCTCCAGGCCCCGCCGGTGCGCGGCGGCCACGAACCGGCCGTCCACCACCAGCAGCCGGCCCTGCCGCACCGGCACCTGCGCCACCATGCCCCGCACCGGCAACCCCACCAGCGGCACCCGCCCCGCCGCCCACAACGCGCCCACCGACCGCGGCCCCATCGACGTCAGCAGCCCCGGCCCGCCCAGGCGCCGCAACCGGGCCAGCCGCCTCTCCGAGAACGACGCCAGGCACACCCGGCCCAGCGCGCCGGCGCGGCGCAGCGCCTCCAGCACCGGCACCACCGCCGAATCGGCCTTGACGTCGATGTTCACCCACGCGTCCGGCAGGTCCTCCAGCAGGTCCTCCAGCCTGGTCACCGGCTCCCGCCCGCCCACGTTCGCCCGCCGCACCGCCGACCACGGCTGCGCCGCCACCGGCCCGGTCCCGTCGGTCGTGCGGTCCAGCGTCGCGTCGTGGTGCACCACGACCACCCCGTCGGACGTCGCGTGCACGTCGGTCTCCAGATACCGGTAGCCCTCCCGGTGGGCGCGGCGGAACGCGGCCAGCGAGTTCTCCATCCCCGACAGCTCGTCGAGGTGCCAGCCCCGGTGGGCGAACGCGCGGGGGCGCGGTCCGGACAGGTACGGGTGGTTCGCGGTCACACCCGGAGTCTGCCCTGGCGGCGTGGCGCGGCGGTGACCGGTCGGTAGCGGGATAGCGTCGCCCGCCATGGAGCTGGTGACCGAGCCCGTCGCGGCACGCCGTGAGGAAGCCAGGCACTGCGCCTGGTGCGGACGCCGCCTGCCCGACAGCGGCCGCATCGGCCGGCCGCGCCGCTACTGCGCGCAGCCCTGCCGGCAACGCGCCTACGAACGGCGCGCCGCCGTGCAGCGCGGCGGACTGCCCGAGGACGCCGTCGTGCTGTCCGCGGGGGAGCTGGCCGACCTGCAGGACCGGCTGTTCCAGCTGCGGTGCGCCGCGGAGGACGTCGCCACCGCCGCCGCGGACGGCGCCGACGGGGCCGAGCTGCGACGCCTGGCGGCGGAACTGGTGGACACCGCGCGCGGTCTGGAGCGGTTGCGCTGACTCGTGTCGGCTTGCCCCCCGCGTGTGGTCTCGACCATCATGGCGCGCGGGTGGGCGAGGAGGGGCGCGTGAACGGCAACGGCGCGTTGCACCACGAGGTGCTCGACCGGGCCGACGTCGGTTTCGGTGTGACGGACGCGAACGGAACGCTGGCCTGGGTGAACCCGGCGCTGGCGGACATCCTCGGCGTGCCCGTCGACCACGTGGTCGGCCGGTCGCTGCCCGCGCTGCTGCCCGGCGCGCCCGAACGGCCCCGCGCCGGCCTGGCGCTGCTCACACCCAGCGCCTACCGCAAGGGGCACCGCTGGCTCGAGGTCACCTGCCAGACCCTCCCGGCCACCGGCCACGACACCGACGAACGGCTGCTGTACCGGGTCGTGGACGTCACCGCGTGGCGCGACCGCGAACTCGAGGCCACCCACGAGGCCGACGCCCTGCGCCGCGCCCAGGTCCTGGGCCGCATGGGCACCTGGGAGTGGCACATCGCCGAAGACCGCGTCGTGTGGTCGGACACCCTGCTGGAGATGTTCGGCTTCGGCCCCGACACCGAGCTGGACTTCGACGGCTACGCCGCCCTCGTGCACCCCGAGGACCTGTCCATGATCCAGGCCACCCTCGAGGAGGCCATGCGGTCGGGCGCCGGGTTCTCCTACACCCACCGCATGCTGCTGGGCGAGGACCGCACCGAACGCTGGTTCGAGTGCTTCGGCGAGGTCGTGGCCGACGAGGACGGCTCACCGCTGCGCGTGCTGGGCACCGCCCACGACATCACCCGCGCCCGCCGCGTGCACGACGAACTGCTCGCCCTGGCCGAGCAGGACCCCCTCACCGGCCTGGCGAACCGGCGCGCCGTCACCCGCGAACTGGAACGGCAACTCGCCGGCGGCGGCCCCGGCGCGATGCTGCTGCTGGACCTGGACAACTTCAAGGACGTCAACGACCTGCGCGGGCACGCCGTCGGCGACCGCCTGATGAAAGCCCTCGCCACCACCCTGCGCTCACGCCTGGCGCCGTCCCAGCTGATCGGCCGCCTCGGCGGCGACGAGTTCGCCGTCGTGCTGCCCGGCGCCACCCCCGCCGACGCCGCCCGCGTCGCCGAAGGACTGCGCGATGCCGTAGCCGCGTTGCCGCTCGTCGGCGCCGCCCGCAGCATCACCGTGTCCACCGGCGTCGCCGAGTACGGACCCGGCGACACGTGGGAACTCGTCCTGGCCAACGCCGACCTCGCCCTCTACGCCTCCAAAGCCGCCGGCCGCAACCGGGTCACCGTCTACGAACCCGGCCACTACGCCGACACCGCGAAACGCGTCTCCGTCCTGGACCGGCTGCGCGCCGCCCTCGACGACGGCGGACTCGCCCTGCACGCCATGCCCATGGTCCAGCTGGCCACCGGCACCACCCTCGGCCACGAACTGCTGCTGCGCCTGGAAGACGGCCAGGACCCCTACCTGGGGCCCGCCGAGTTCCTGCCCGAGGCCGAACGCTCCGACCTCGTCCTCGACATCGACCGGTGGGTGCTGTCCACCGCCATCGACGCACTCGTCGGCCACCCCGACCCACGACTGCGGTTCAACGTCAACATCTCCGGCCGCACCCTCGAGGACGAGGACTTCGGCGGGTTCGTCCTGGACCGCCTCGCCACCGCCGGCGTCGCACCCGGCCGCCTCGGCCTGGAGATCACCGAAACCGCCGCCGTCACCAACCTCGACGCCGCCCGCGCCCTCGCGCTGCAACTGCGCGCGTTCGGCTGCCGCATCATCCTCGACGACTTCGGCTCCGGCTTCGGCTCGTTCGTCCACCTCAAACACCTGCCCATCACCGGCATCAAGATCGACGGCGAGTTCGTGCGCGGCATCGACGAACGCTCCACCGACGCCGTCCTCGTCGCCGGCATCGTGCAGATCGCCCAAGGCCTCGGCCTCACCGCCGTCGCCGAGTGGGTCGAGCGCCCCGCCCAGGTCGACGCCCTCGCCCGCCTCGGCGTCCAGATCGGCCAGGGCTTCCACCTCGGCCGACCCCAACCCCTCGACCGCGTCCTCTCGGCCCAGCCGCAGCCGCCGAACGGCGCATTGTCGCCACGCATGGCCGGTGCGGAGGATGGGGCGCGTTCCTGATCACCACCGCCCCGCCCCCCGATGGGAAGCCACCGCCGTGCCCGGTACCCCCGACAGCCCCGCACGCGGTGTCCGCCGCGTCGAGCTGAGCACCACCCACCCCGAACCGATCGCCGAGTTCTACGCCCACCTGCTCGGCTGGGTGCTCATCGCCGAACCCGACGGCGCGTTCACCGGCTGGGTCGGCGACCGCCTGGCCCTGCGCGTGCACCCCGGCGACCCCGCCTGGCACGTCGTGTTCGCCGGCGCCGAACCCCGCGACCTCGACCTCGGCGCCGCCGTCGACCAGGGCCGCGTCCTGCACGGCCCCTGGGCGCCCCGGCCACGCCCCGGCGAACCCTGCTGGGTGGAACTGATGGGCGAACCCGCCGACGACGACTACTGGGCCGGCGAACTGGGCTGGCAGGTCCGCGACCCCGACGGCGAATTCACCCTCTACGACACGGGCACCGGCGACGACCGCCGCCCCGTCGCCGGCCGCCTCACCGCCCGCGGCGGCTGGACCTGCTACTTCGCCGTCCCCGACATCACCGCGGCCCTCGCCGAGGCGACCGACATGGGCGGCGCCGTCCTCATCGGCCCCCAAGCCGTCCCCACCGGCGTCGTCGCGGCCGTCGCCGACCCCGCCGGCTCCGTGTTCGCCCTGCTGGAGGACCCACCCGGCTGGGGCGGCGCCTGGTGCGCCACCCACCAGGCACACGCCTGAACACCGGGGGAGCGGCCACCCCGCACCGGGGAGCCCCGCCGTCAACCAGACCCCGGCCGGGCTCCCCGCAGCACACCCGGCCGGGAGAGCGCCCGGACGCTAGGAGCCCTGGACGAGCTCCGGCGGGAAACCACCCGTCGCGATCGGACCCCACCGGTCGATCGTGACCCGGAGCAACGACTTGCCCTGACGACGCATCGCGTCGCGGTACTCGTCCCAGTCCGGGTGCTCACCCGCGACGCACCGGTAGTAGTCCACCAGCGGCTCCAACGCCTCCGGCAGGTCCAGCACCTCCGCCCGCCCGTCCACCTGGACGTAAGGACCGTCCCAGTCGTCGGACAGCACGCACACCGTCACCCGCTCGTCCCGACGCGCGTTGCGCGACTTCGCCCGCCCCGGATACGTCGACACCACCACCCGGCCCTCACCGTCCACCCCGCACGTCACCGGCGACACCTGCGGACGCCCGTCGGCGCGCGCGGTGACCAGCAGCGCACGGTGACGCGGCCGCAGGAACTCGACCAACTCGGCACGGGACACGCGATCGGCGGTGGCGATTCTCGGCATGCCACCAGCCTAGGAGACACAACCCGGGGGAGAGGAGACCTCAGGCGCGACCCAGGATGTCGGCCACCACATCCGCCTTCGCGTCCGCGTACTGCTGCAGGTACGTCCAATCCCGCGCCGCCAGCTCCCGCTTCGTCCGCTCGTAGAGCACCCGATCCTCCTCCGACACCCGCAACCGGTCCCGGAACGCCACCATCCGCGCCACCTCCGGCTCACCCGCCGTGAACACGTGCAGGTTCACGTCCGTGTCCGGCCCCTTGAACATGCGGTGCTCCAACCACTCCGGCTCCCGGATCCGCACCACGTACCCCACCGCCTCCAACGCCGGCACGTACGACGCCTCGTCCGCCGAATCCGCCACCGCCAACACCACGTCCACGACCGGCTTCGCCGCCAACCCCGGCACCGACGTCGACCCCACGTGCGCCAACCCCAACACCCCCGCACCCAACGCGCCCCGGATCCGCGCCGCCTCACGCTCGTACAACCCCGGCCACGCCGGGTCGTAAGCCACCAGCACCACCCGACCGGCCAACCTCGGCGCGGCACCCACGTGCGCCGCCCGGATCCGCTCCTCCGACAACCCCACGACCCATCCCTCCTCACGCCCGACGGACCAGCCTAGAGCCCTCACCCGGGCAGCGGCGACGCCGTTCCCACCGCGAACAGGTCACCCCCCGCCCGCACCCGCTCCCGCACCTCGTCCGCCAGGAACACCAGGTCCTCCACCACCCGGCACGCCTCCACCTCCTCCCACGACACCGGCGTCGACACCGACGGCCGCGCCCGCGCCCGCAACGAGTACGGCGCCACCGTCGTCTTCGCCGGGTTGTTCTGCGACCAGTCGATCAACACCTTCCCCGTCCGCTGCGCCTTCGCCATCCGCCACACCACCTCCTCCGGCCACTCACCCGCCAACCGCTGCGCCACACCCTTCGCGTACTCCGACGTCGACCCCGCCGACGACACCGACACCGCCGCGTACACCTGCAACCCCTTCGACCCCGACGTCTTCACCACCGGCGCCAACCCGTCACCCTCCAACACCTCCCGCACCCGGCACGCCACCCGGCAGCACTGCACCACCGTCGCCGGCTCACCCGGATCCAGGTCGAACACCACCAGGTCGGGGGAGTGCCGCGCACCCCGCGCACCCACACCCCACTGCGGCACGTGCAACTCCAACGCCGCCAGGTTCGCCAACCACACCAACGTCGCCAAGTCGTCCACCACCACGAAATCCGCGTACTCCGCCCCCCGCGACGACCCCGGCGTCTCCACCCGCACCGTCCGCACCCACTCCGGCGCGTGCGACGGCGCGTTCTTCTCGAAGAACGACTTCCCGTCCACCCCGTTCGGGAACCGCCGCACCGTCATCGGCCGCCCCACCACGTGCGGCAACAACACCGGCGCGATCCGCGTGTAGTAGTCGATCACCTCCGCCTTGGTGAACCCCACCTCCGGGTACAGCACCTTGTCCAGGTTCGTCAGCTTCACCAGACGACCCTCCACCCGCACCAACGCCTCACCCGTCACGACGCACCTCCCCGGGCGCCCGATCCGGCCGCAACCCCCGCCACGTCGCGAACCGCAACCGGCCATCCGCCGTCCACTGCCGGTACGCCACCTCACCCACCAACACCGGCCGCACCCACCGCGCACCCCGAGCCCGCGCCCGCGGCACCCCCGACCCGAACGGCGACCCCGCCACCCCCAACTCCGACAACCGCGCCGTCAACCGCTCCAACTCCGCCTGGTCGAACCCCGTCCCCACCGACCCCGCGAACACCAACCCACCCCCACCGTCCGGGATGCCCAACAACAACGCCCCCACCAGACCCCGGCGCTTGCCCTCACCCGGCCGCCACCCCCCGATCACCACCTCCTGCGTCGCCACCGCCGTCACCTTCACCCACGACGGCGACCGCTGACCCGGCACGTACCGCGAATCCAGCCGCTTCGCCACCACCCCCTCCAACCCCTGCTCCCGACTCGCCGCCAACACCGCCGCCCCCTGACCCGGGAACGCCTTCGGCGTCAACCAATGAGCCCCCGCCAACCCCAACCCCTCCAACAACTCACGCCGCCGCGCATACGACAACCCCACCGTCGGCGAACCGTCCAGGTGCAACACGTCGAACACCAGGAACGTCACCGGCGACCCCGCCACCAACCGCCGCGCCTGCGCCGCCGACGCGTGCATCCGCCGCTGCAACGCCCCGAAACTCGGCCGACCACCCTCCAACGCCACGATCTCCCCGTCCAACAACACCTGCGTCGCACCCAACTGCGCACCCAACCCCTGCAACTCCGGGTACGTCCCCGTCACGTCGTTGCCCAACCGACTCGTCAACCGCACCCGACCACCCTCCACCCGGGCGATCGCCCGCACCCCGTCCCACTTGAACTCGAACGCCCACTTCGCCGCCGGCCCCGGCAACTCCACCGCCGACGTCGCCAACATCGGCGACAACACCTCCGGCAACGGCACCCAATCCGCCCGCACCGCCCCGTGCCGCCGCCGCACCATCCAGTCCCCACCACCGGACGACCCCCGGCGGAAGAACACGAACTCACCCTCCACCCGCGCACCGTGCAACACCACGTCCACCTCGCGGTCGGACCACTTCACCGTCTCGTACCGACCCCGATCCCAGATCACCATCTCACCCGCGCCGTACTCACCCTTCGGGATCACCCCCGAGAACGACGCGTACTCCAACGGGTGATCCTCGGTCCGCACCGCCAACCGGATCGTCCCCGGCTCCGACGGCAACCCCTTCGGCACCGCCCACGACACCAACACCCCACCCCGCTCCAACCGCACGTCCCAGTGCAGCCGCGACGCGTGGTGCTCCTGGATCACGAACGTGTCGTCACCACCACGGGGCAACACCGCGTCCTCACCCGGCACCGGCTCCGGCGTCCGACCCGCATCCCGCTTGCGCCGGTACTCCGAAAGATCCCCACCCATCCCCGCCGCCACGCCCTCAGGCGGGCTTCGCCTTCTTCTTCGCCGGAGCCTTCCGCGACGACGACCCCGACGACGACCCCGACGACGACCCCGACGAAGAAGCCGCCTTCTTCGCCGCGGGCTTCCGCGCCGCCGACCGCCCACCCCGCGCCGACTTCGCCTGCTCCACACTCCGCTCCAACGCCGTCATCAGGTCGATCACCTCACCGGCCTCCTCCACCTCCGGCCGATCCGGCAGCTCCGCACCCTCCGCCTTCGCCTCGATCACCTTCTGCATCGCCACCGTGTAGTCATCCGAGAAATCACCCGGATCGAACGACCCCGCCATGCTCTCCACCAACGACGACGCCATCTTCAACTCCTGCGGCCGAACCTCCACATCCGAGTCCAAGAACTCGAAATCCGGCTTCCGCACCTCATCCGGCCACAACATCGTGTGCATCACCAACAAGTCATCACGCGCCCGCAACAACGCCAACGTCTCCCGCTGACGGATCGTGATCTTCACCACCGCGAGCTGCCCACTGCGCTCCAAAGCGGTCCGAAGCAACACGTACGGACGCGTCGCCGCCTTGTCCGGCTCCAGATAATAAGACTTCTGGAAATAGATCGGATCCACTTCCTCGACCGGCACGAACTCCAACACGTCGATCGCGTGATCAGTGTTCACCGGCAACTTGTCGAAGTCCTCGGCATCCATCACCACGACCCGACCGTCGTCCAGCTCGTAACCCTTCGCGATATCGGCGTAGGCGACCTCCTCGCCGCACACCTGGCACACCCGCTTGTACCGGATGCGCCCACCGTCCTCCCGGTGCACCTGATGGAACCGGAAGTCGTGCTCCTCCGTGGCCGTGTACAACCGGACACCGATCGTCACCAACCCGAAGGAGATCGCCCCACGCCACACGGACCTCATGCCACGTGACTACCCGCGAACAGCGCGATCCGCACCAGGGCGTCACTCGAACGGGCTAACAATCACCAGGCCCCACGACCAAACACCGCAACCCTCAACCACCCTCCCGCCGCAACCTCCCCGACCGCACCCGCTCCACGCTCCGCCGCAACGCACCCAACAGATCCACCCCACCACCCGTCTCCTCCGGACCCCGCGCCACCGGCACCTCCACCGCACCCGCCGCCTTCGCCCCGATCAACCCCGCCAACCGCTCCCCATACCCGTCCACGAACACCGACCCGTCGAACGGCGCCGTCATCGACTCCACCAAAGACTCCGCCACCGCCAATTCCGCACCACCCGACACCACACCCGAAAAATCAAAACCCGGCTCCACCACCTGACCCGGCCACACCAACGTCTGCAACACCAAACCACCACCCCGAGGCCGCAACACACCCAACACCTCCCGACCCCTCAAACCCGCCCGCACCACCGCCACCCGGGACAACCGCACCAACACATCCCGCAACACCACGTACGACCCCACCGCCACCCGCTCCGGCTCCACGAAATACGACCGACCCCACAACACCGGATCCACCTCGTCCGCACCCACGAACTGCACCACCTCGATCGTCCGCTCCACCCCCGCGGACAACCCCGCCACATCCTCCGACTCCACCACCACCAAACGACCATCCGGCAACACGAACCCCTTCGCCACCTCCGACGACTCCAACCCCGCCCCGCACACCGAACACACCCGCCGATGCCGAACCCGCCCACCGTCCAACCGGTGCACCTCGTGCAACCGCACCCCGCGATCCCGCGTCGCCCCGAACAACCGCACCGGGAACACCACCAACCCGAACGACACCGAACCACGCCACAAAGCCCTCATAACACCTGCGTACACCTGTGCGAACATCGACTCACCCAAGTCACCCGCACAGCCCAACCACCCCGACCCGCCCCTACTCCCGATGCGGCAACCGCGCCAACGACGCATACGTCCGGTTGCCCGCCACCGCCGCCCGCCGCTCCCGCGCCGTCGCCTCGATGTAGTTCTGCGACGTCGCCAACGACGCGTGCCCCAACAACGCCATGATCTCCGACGCCGACGCGCCGTCCTCCGCCAACCGCGTCGCGAACGTGTGCCGCAACGCGTGCAGGTTCGCCCCCGACGGCACCCGGTCGTGCAACCCCGCCCACCGGAAGCACGACCGCACCAGGTACTCCAACCCACCCCGCCCGATCGGCTCGCCGTGCCGATCGCGCAACAACGCCGAACCCCGGTCGAACCGCCCCTGCGGGAAACGCCGCCGACACGACACCACGTACTGCTCGATGATCCGGTCCATCGCCGGCTCGATCGGCACCGACCGGTCCCGGTTGCCCTTGCCCGCCACGTGCAACCGACGCTCACCCGGCCGACCCACCACCGACGCGTGCGTCAACGTCCGCATCTCCGCCGACCGCAACCCCGCCACCAACCCCAGCGCCAACACCAGCACGTCACGCTCCGGCCACGGATCACGACCCTGCCGGGCGCCCTCCGCCGCGGCCGCCAACAACCGCTCCGGCGTGTCCTCGCCCCGCAACGGCTTCGGCACCAGCGGAGGCGTCTTCGGCCGCGCCACCGCACCCATCGGGTTGCCCGCCACCAGCTCCTCCGCCACGCAGAACGTCAGGAACTGGTTCCACGTCGACCACGCCCGCAGCACCGACGACTTCGCGTGCGAGTCCGCGAACACCCCGAACGCCTCCCGCAGGTTCCGCGTCGTCAACGCCGCCATCTCCAGCCGCTCCGGCGCCGTGCCCGTCACCTCCGCCAACAACGCCGTGACACCCGCCAGATCACGCCGGTACGCCGCCGTCGTGTGCGGCGAGTCCTTCCGCGGCCGACGGGCGAGGAAGAACGACTCCTGAGCGGCAAGCACCAACATGTCGATCTTCCTACCGCACACCACCGACAATTCCGGCCACCAGGGGAGGGGAGGACCCCGAACCCACCCGATCGCCGCAGGGGAGCACCGCACCGACCCGGACGACCTCCACCGGCGGCGACCCGGATCACGCGGCAGACGTGTCGCGTGCCGGTCGAGGGGAGAGCCGGCACGCGGCTGTCACCGGGGCCGGGCCGGGGTCACGGGTGCGCGCGTTCCGCCGTGTTCCCGGAGTCGGGTGATGATTGATGGATAATGGCAATTATCCATCATAAGTGGGTCCGGAAGGGGTTCGGGCTCCGACCGGGGGATGCCCCTCTCGGAACGCCCGCCGCCGGCCGGGCACGACCCCTGGGACGCGTCTTCGCGTGCGGCACGCGCACCAGGGCGTGACCCGCGCCCGGACGTCCCGGCGAGCCGCCGACGGGGTGCCACCGGAGGTCCTGGGGCACGGCCCTCGATGATCAACAGATCGAGGTGAACGTCCGACGTGCGCGTCGGTCCGCCATCCGCCGACACCACCGGTGATCCGTCACTGTGACGTTTCTAGGTGGTGTCTCGGGCGTGCACCGGCCCGACGTTGTCTCGGGGACTTCCCGGCCCGGAGCCTCTCGGGCCCGGGTCGGCCGCCTTGGCGCGCGCGGCGCTGTCAGTCTGTCCGCCGTGCGGATGATGCGCGACGGTCGCGGACGGCCGGCGAGCGACCGTCGCGCGTGGACGTCGTGTCGTCACGGTGTGGCCGGCCTGCGGGCCTCGGGTGCCCGTGACCCCTGCCGACCGGCCTGTCCGGAAACGCCGATAATCTACATTATGTTAAGTAGAACGTTGGGCGGGCGTCCGGGGCACTTCCCTGCCCACCCGCCGAGCCTCCGCGGTGATGACGTCGCCCCAGGTGCTCCACATGCCGTCGAGCCGTGACGTGACGACGACGCGCTGCACCGAGTCGTCCGGCAGCGGGATCTGCAGGCCGATCGCGTGGTGGCGTGCGTGCCCGCCGCCTGCCTTCGCCAGCAGCTCCGCGTCGAAGTCGATCAGGACGCTGCCTTCGGGCAGGGTGTCCGGGATGTCGTCGCCGCAGCCGATGACGCAGACCGGTCCCCCGGCGTCCGCGGTGTGCCGGTCGATCTCGGCGCGGACGTCGAGGGCGCGTGCCTGGTCGGTCCACGCGGTGAGGGTGCGGTGTTCGCCCTCGGCGATGAGCGGGTCGTCGAGTTCCAGGGAGGCCCAGACAAGTTCGACGCCGGGTTCGCGGGTCTTGTCGAGGAACTGGCGCATGGTGCGCTTGGCGCTGGCGAGCATCTCCCCCGTGTCGCGTTCGTGCGGTGGTTCGACGGCCCAGGCGGTGAGGTCGAAGTGGGTGGCGAGGCCGTGCTTGTGGGCGCGGTAGCCGAGCTCGATGTCTTCGGTGCCCCAGGTGACGAAGCGTTCGTCGAAGCCGCCGACGGCGTGGAAGTCGGTGGTGCGCAGGGAGTAGTTCATGCCCCAGGCGAAGAGCCAGGGGAAGGCGAGCCGGTCGGGGTCGAAGTCGACGGCGGCGAGGGGTTCGTGGCGGATGTCGCGGAAGCCGGGGTGGTCTTTGAAGTCCTGGTGGACTTGCTTCGGGGTTCGGGTGGTGATGGCTTCGGCGAGGCCGGGTGTGGGGTCCCAGGGGCGGTAGCCGTGGACGTAGCCGAGGTTGAGGGTGGGTCGGCCGGTGTGGGCGTCGGCGTGCGCGCGGGTGAAGTCGGGTCCGGCGAGGGTGCCGCAGTCGAGGAAGACGAGGACGGGGGCGGTGGCGTGGCGGGCGCCGGCGTTGCGGGCGTGGGCGACGCGGCGGCCGAGGTCGGGTTCGTAGTGGTAGTGCAGGCGGAGGCGGTCGCGGAAGGTTTCGGTGACGTCGGCGGTGTGGTCGTTGGAGCCGTCGTCGGAGACGATGACCTCGTAGTCGTCGGGTGGGAGGGTTTGGTCGGTGAGGCTGTCGAGGGTGCGGCGGAGGAGTTCGGCGCGGTTGTAGGTGGGGATCACGACGGAGATGCGCGGCGGCATCCGGGCTCCTTGGGGCGCTGGTGGCGGGCGCTGGGAAGGAGCGGACTGTATCGGGTTCGCGGAATCGGTACAGCCCCCGCACTTCGGTGTGGGTCAGGTGGTTCGGGTGGTGGTCAGGCGGTCGAGGGTGGCGTGGTAGTGGGCGTTGGTCATGATGCCGAGGACGTTGCCGAAGGGGTCGACGACGCTGGCGGTGGCGTAGCCCTCGCCGCGGACCGTGGGGTGGTCGTGGGGTGTGGCGCCGAGTTCGGTGAGGCGGTCGAGGGTGGCGTGGAGGTCGTCGACGGCCCAGTAGGTGATGGCGCCGGCGGGGCCGGTGCGGGTGTCGTGGGGTGCGTGGTCGCTGTGGACGATGCCGAATTCGTGGTGGTAGTCGCCGATGCGGTATTCGACGTAGCCGCCGGGGACGGTGAAGTAGGGCTCGATGCCGAAGAACCGGGTGTACCAGGTGGTGGCGGCGTCGAGGTCGTCGGCGAAGAAGTTGGTGGTGGTGAGTCCGCGGAGCATGGTGGTCCTTCTTCCGGTCGGTTGGTCGTCGTCGCCTACTTTGGTGGTTGAAGTGCGCACGGAGTGAGCACTTTGGGGGTGAGACTGGGGTCATGCGTGCGGACCGGTTGGTGGCTGTCCTGTTGTTGATGCAGGCGCGGGGTCGGGTGACGGCGGCGGAGTTGGCGGGTGAGTTGGAGGTGTCGGTGGCGACGGCGCGTCGGGATCTGGAGGCGTTGTCGTCGGCGGGTGTGCCGGTGTACTCGCAGCCGGGGCGTGGTGGTGGTTGGCGGTTGGTGGGGCGTGCGCGGACGGATCTGAGCGGGTTGACGTCGTCGGAGGCGCGGGCGTTGTTCTTGTTGGTGGGTCCGGCGGCGTCGGGGTCGCCGGAGGTGCGGGCGGCGTTGCGGAAGTTGGTGCGGGCGTTGCCGGAGACGTTCCGGGAGGGTGCGTTGGCGGCGGCGGACGCGGTGGTGGTGGATGTGGCGGGGTGGGGTGGTGTCGGTCGGGTGCGGCCGGGGTTGGTGGGTGTGTTGCAGGAGGCGGTGGTGGGGCGTCGGCGGGTGGTGTTGGTGTACGAGGGTCGTGGGCGGGTGCGGTCGGAGCGGGTGGTGGAGCCGTGGGGGTTGGTGGACAAGGACGAGGTTTGGTACTTGGTGGCGGGTACGGGTGCGGGTGAGCGGACGTTCCGGGTGGATCGGGTGGTGTCGGCGCGGGTGACGGATGAGGTGTTCGTGCGGCCGGAGGGGTTCGAGTTGTCGGTGGCGTGGGAGCGGGTGGTGTCGGAGGTGGAGCGGCGGCGGGGGTCGGTGTCGGCGGTGGTGTCGGTGGAGCCGCGGTTCGCGGCGGTGTTGCGTGATCAGTTCGGGCGGCAGTGCGAGGTGTTGGCGGAGGTGGGTGGTCGGGCGCGGTTGCGGTTGTCGGCGGCTGCTCCGCTGATGATCGCGCAGGTGTTGGCGGGGTGGGGTGGGTTGGTGGAGGTGGTGGAGTCGGAGGCGGTGCGGGCGGAGTTGGCGCGGTTGGGTGCGGAGTTGGTGGCGTTGAACGGGGTGGGGTGATGCCGCTCCCCCGGTTCGGGGGGTCGGTCGAGGGCGTCGTGGCGGTGGTCGGTTCGGGCGGTGGGTCAGGTGGGCGGGTTTGACATGCGGTCGTGGACGCGGTCTCTCATGGGTTTGTCGCGCAGGGCGCGCAGGGCGGCGTCGACGAGGGTGGTGAGGGGGTGGGGCAGGTCGGCGTCGAGGTCGAGGGTGGCGGCGGTGGTGGCGGTCCACTCGGCGTCGAGGGTGGGCAGGACGGCGCGGGCCTGGTCGGTGAGGTGGACGATGCGCCGGCGGGCGTCGTCGCCGGGTTTGAGGTCGACGAGGCCGTCGCGGCGCATCTGGTTGACGGTCTGGCTGATGGCGGAGTGGGTGACGCCGATGGTGTCGGCGAGGTCGCGGATGGACAGCGGTCCCCTGGTGTGGACCAGGCGGATGACGGGCGTGTAGCGGGGTCGGAAGCCTGGTAGGCCGAGGTCGGTGTAGACGCGGGCGATGTCGCCTTCCAGGAGGTCGAGCAGGTGGCGGAGGCGGGTGCCGAGGTATTGGCCGGCGGGTGCGTGGTCCACTCCCCTAATGTAACAGTGCTGTTGTATCGGTGCTGTCGTAGCGGTGAGGAGTGGTGGATGTACCCGGAGATCGAGCCGTACGAGCACGGGATGCTGGACGTCGGCGACGGCAACCTCGTGTACTGGGAGGTGTGCGGCAACCCGGAGGGCAAGCCGGTGGTGTGCCTGCACGGCGGGCCGGGCACGGGCTGCTCCCCCGGCATGGCCAGGCAGTTCGACCCGCGGGCCTACCGGATCGTGCTGCTGGACCAGCGTGGCAGCGGGCGCAGCCGGCCGCACGCGAGCGAGTACTCGACGGACCTGTCGGTGAACACGACGGCGCACCTGGTGGCCGACGTCGAGCGGTTGCGCGAGCACCTGGGCGTCGAGCGGTGGATGGTGTTCGGCGGGTCGTGGGGTTCGACGCTGGGCCTGCGGTACGCGCAGCTGTTCCCGCAGCGGGTGACGGACGTCGTGCTGGTGGCGGTGACCACGGGTCGGCACGCCGAGCTGGACTGGCTCTACCACGGGTTGGGCGTGCTGTTCCCGGAGCAGTGGTCGAGGTTCCGCGACGGCGCGGGCGAGGGCGCCACGGACCTGGTGGCGGCCTACCACGCGTTGCTGGAGGACCCGGATCCCGCGGTGCGGGAGAAGGCGGCGACGGACTGGACGGACTGGGAGGCGTCGATCGTGTCGCTGGACCCGGGCCACCGGCGGGGGCCGCGGATGGCGGACCCGGCGTGGCGGATGGCGTTCGCGCGGCTGTGCGCGCACTACTTCAGCCACCGCGCCTGGCTGCCGGACGGGCAGGTGTTGCGGGACGTGGAGCGGTTGCACGGCATCCCGGCGATCCTGGTGCACGGCCGGTTGGACCTGCAGGGCCCGTTGGGGACGGCGTGGGAGCTGGCCCGGGTGTGGCCGGACGCGGAGCTGGTGGTGGTGCAGGGCGCGTCGCACGCGCTGTCGGATCCGGGCATGGCGGACGCGGTGGTGGCCGCGACGGACCGGTTCGCCCGCGCGGTCCGCTAGAGGCGCCAGACGGTGGTCGTCCTGACCGCGACGCCTTCCAGGTCGGGTGGCACCGGCACCGGGAAGGCGTCGACCCGCGTCCAGCCGCGTGGCAGGAACGACCGCTGCGGGTCGCCCACCAGCACGAGGACGCCGCGGCGGTGGGCGGCCAGCAGGAACGGCTCGACCCGGGCGGCCATGTCGCGGTCGTAGAAGACGTCGCCGGCCAGCAGCACGTCGACGTCCGGTTCGGTGTCGAGCAGGTCGCCGGCGGCGATGGTGAGGGTCACGTCGTTGGCGCGGGCGTTGAGGTCGATCGCCGCCAGCGCGACGGGGTCGATGTCGTTGGCGGTGACGAGGCCGCCGGCGCGGGCCGCCGCGACCGCGACCAGCCCGGAGCCCGAGGCGAGGTCCAGCACGCGGCGGCCGGCGACCAGGTCGGGGTGGTCGAGCACGTGGCGGGCCAGGGCCTGGCCGCCCGCCCAGGGGAACGCCCAGAACGGGGGTTCCGGGGCGCCGGTGCGTTCCCACAGCGCGGTCACGTCGTCGGCCGTGCGCAGCACGATGTCGGGGGTCAGCGGCACCGGTCGGGCGCTGGTCATCGAGCGGATGAAGTCCTGCACGGGTCCGGTGCTCACCGGGCCGGCGTCCGGTGCGGGCGCGCCGTGCGGTCGGTCTGGGACAGGGGCCGTCGCACCATGCTGTGATAGTAGAGACGCGGTGATCGGGTTGAAGAGCCCGGCGAGCTGGAGGCGATGCGCGCCGCCGGTCTCGTGGTGGCCGACGCGCTGGACGCCGTCCGCGACCACGCGACGGTCGGGTCTCGCTGTTACGTTCACCCGAGGACGGGCCCCGCGTTCACAGCCCCCCGGCGACCCGCAGCACCGCGCCCGTCGTGAACGACGCGGCGCCGCTCAGCAGCCAGGCCACCGCTTCCGCGATCTCCTCCGGCTCGCCCGGCCGGCCCAGCGGGATGGCCGACGCCACCCGGTCGGGTCGGTCCGGCACCCCGGACAGCTCGTGGATCTCGGTGCGGACGGTGCCCGCGGCCACCGCGTTCACCCGGATCCCCCGCGGCCCCAGCTCCTTCGCCAGGCCGACCGTCATCGCGTCGACCGCCGCCTTGCTCGCCGCGTAGTGCACGTACTCGCCCGGGGAGCCCAGCGTGGCCGCGGCCGAGGACAGCGACACGATCGACCCGCCCGACAGCAGGTCCCGCGCCGCCCGTCGCGCGCACAGCAGCGCGCCGACCACGTTGACCTCCACGACGCGGCGCAGGTCTTCCGCCCGCAGCTGCGCCAAGGGGCCCACCGGGCTGGTGATCCCGGCGTTGACCACCACGCCGGTCACCTGTCCCAGCGCGGCGGCGGCGTCGAACAGGGCGTCCACGTCCGCTTCGTCGGACACCTCCGCCCGCACGGCGACGCCGCCCACCTCGCGGGCCAGTTCCCGCGCCCGTGCCGCCGCGGTCCGGTAGCCGATCACCACCCGGTTCCCGTCCGCGGCGACCCGGCGCACCACGGCCGCGCCGATGCCCCGGCTGCCGCCCGTCACCACGATCAGGCCAGCCACGCGGTCACCTCCGCGTCCACCACGTCCTGCTTGGTCACGAGCATGTGCGCCAACCCCGGCACGTCGACCAGGCGTGCGTCCGGCGCCGCCGCGCACAGCCGGGCCTGCAGCGGCCGGAACGCGGGGTACTCCCCCTCGCCCCGCACCACGAGCAGCGGCACGTCCAGCGCGGCCGCCCGCGCGAGCACGTCCAGTGGTTGCACCGCCGCCGTCGAGGTGTCCGTCCAGGTGTAGGAGTCCAGGGCGCCCGTCTCGATCGAGGCCTCCACCACGGCCTGCACCCGCACCGCCGGGTTCACCACCGCCACCGCCGCACCGGCACCACCCGCCGTGAGGCGGTGAGCAGCGCGATGTGCCCGCCGGCCGAACCGCCCACCAGGTCCACCGGGCCGTCGTCGCAGCCGAGCTGTCGCCGTGCCGCCGCGACCAGCGCGGGCATCGCGGCGACCGCCGACTCCACGAGCGGCACGTACCCGTCGAGGACCTGGTCGGGGCCTTGGCCCCACGGGGGCAGCGCCGCGTACAGCCGCCACGCGTCCACCCCCGCCAGCGGCAGCGCTTCGGCCATCGCCTCCGGCGTCCCCGGCTCGCCCAGCAGGTGCCACACCACCACCAGCCGCCGAGAGTGCCCGGCCGGCGGTGTCGCCACGAACCGCGCGCCCGCCGCCTCACCCGTGATCGTCATGATCCCGAACCTACGTCCCGTGGCGCCCGCACGGCGTCCACCCACCGCGAACAGCGCACACCCACCGCGACCGCAAGACGCCCGAACGCGTGAACCCGCACCCCGGTGTCACTCGAACGGCCGGGCCAGGGCACCCTGGGGGCGTGACCGAGCCGCGTTGCGCCGCGATCTCCGCGGACCTCGAGGAACCCCAGGCGGGCACCGCCGCCACCGCCGCCGCCTGGATCTGCCTCGAACAACCCGGGCCGTGGGGCCGCGACGCCCTGACCCAGAGCCGCCTGGACCCCGCGCTCGGCGCCGAACTGGCCCGCCGTGCCGCCGAGACCGGCGTGCGCGTCCTGCTCATCCGCCGTCCCGGCCGTCACGCCGACACCCACCACGACGCGCCCCGCCGCGTCTACCTGGCCGCCACCACCCCCGGCCGGCCGCGGCTGGAACAGGCCGACGTGGCCGACCCCGCGGCCCTGCTCGACCTGGACTTCGCCGCCCTCGCCGCCGGGCACCCCACCGGTCTCGGCACGCCCGTCGCCGGGCCGCTGCTGCTGGTGTGCGCCAACAGCCGCCGTGACGTGTGCTGCGCCCTGCGCGGCCGGCCGCTCGCCGAAGCCCTCGCCGCCGCGCGCCCCGACGCCGTGTGGGAGTGCACCCACACCGGCGGGCACCGCTTCGCCCCCACCGGCGTGCTGCTGCCCACCGGCTACACCTACGGCCGCCTCGACACCGATTTCGCCGGCCGGCTGCTCGAGGACGCGGCCCGCGGGCACGTCGTCACCGACCGCTGCCGGGGCCGTTCCGCCCACGCGCCGCGCGGCCAGGTCGCCGAGTTCGCCGTGCGCGAGCTCACCGGCGAACACCGCGACGTGCTCACCGTGCACGGCGACACCGTGCACCACGCCGACGGCAGCGCCTGGCACGTCACCGTCGCCGAGCGCGACCTACCGGCCGCCCGGCCCGCCAGCTGCGGCGCGCCCCCCACGCCGGCCACCGGGCTCGTCGCCACCGCCGTGCGCCGCCTCGTCCCCGTCGGCTGACGGCACCGCCGCGCGGAACAGGCCCAGCCCCAGCGCGTGGGCGTCGTCCAGGCCCACCTCCCGCAACGACTCCGCCGGCAGCGCCAGCAACGACACCGCCACGCCCAGGAAGTACGCGTCGAGCAGGCCCGCGTCGCGCGCGGTGCTCGGCAACCCCGCCGCCGCGTGCAGTCCCGCGCCCGCCTGCGCGTTGGACACCGCCATGCGGCCCAGCGCCGCCCGCACCCCCGGCCGGCGCACCGCCTCCAGGTACAGCTCCACCATCGCCAGCAGCTGCGTGGGATCGTCCACGACCGCGCGTCGCAGCAGCGCCGGGTACAGCTGCGCCACCTCCGCCGGGGAGATCCCGGCGGGCGTCGTCTCCCGCAGCCGCCGCACCGCCGCGGTGTGCAGCGCGGTCATCCGGGCCGCCGCCGCGCCCAGCAACGCGTCGCGCGACGGGAAGTAGTTCTTCGTCGTGCCCTGCGGCACACCCGCCGCCCGGTCCACCGCGCGGTGCGTCAGCCCGCGGCCGCCCTCCGCCGCCAGCACCGAGATCGCACAGTCGCACAGCAGGTCCCGACGGCTCGTCACGGGGAGGGGACACTAGCCGATCGCGGACGGCCGGCCGTCGCCACCACCCGGCCCGCCTCCAGCACCAACCACACCCCGCACACGCAGCGCACGTAGTCCACCGCGCCGTGCGACGAGACCTGGTACACACGCTCGGCGCTGGGCCACCCGCAACAAGGACACCTGGTGTTCACCCCACCAGCGTGGTGTCATGGTTCAGTGCATTTCAACCCTTACGGCGGGACGGCGGCCGAACTCGCCGCCGCCCTGGTCAACGCCGACCCCCGCAGCACCGCCGACGAGCTGCTCGACCTGCTGCGCGAGCACGACTACAGACCCGTCGGCGCGCTCGACGAGCACCAGGCCCGCGAACTCCTCGCCTGGGCCGCCCGCCTCTCACCGGTCTTCGACCACACCCCCGACCAGGTCGCCCTCGTCAACGACCTGCTCGCCGAAGCCGCCGCCAAGCCCTACATCTCCACCCACGACGACCGCCGGCCCCACCTGCACTTCGCCCCCGAGCACGCGCCCACCCCCGAGCGGCTGCGCGCGTTCACCGCCGCCGGTCTCGCCCACGTCGTCTGCGACGACCCCGGCCGCCTCGGCCGCTGCGCCCGACCCGGCTGCCCCGTCGTCTACGTCGACACCTCCCGCAACGGCCGCCGCCGCTTCTGCGGGACCCGCTGCGCCAACCGCGTCCACGTGGCCGAGCACCGCACCCGCACCGCCTGACCCCGACCCCGCCGCGGGGCCGGGGTCACTGCATGACGCGGCGGCCGAAGCGGGCGTTGCCGAACTCCGCCGCCTCGCCGATCAACGCCGACCCCACGTCCGTCCGACCCCGGAACCACGCGTGCCGGAACCAGGCGTCCTGGTGGAACACCACGTCGCCGAACAACGCCCGCCCGCCGAAGCGCACGTGCCGGAAATCCGCCCGGCCCGACACCTCGGCGCGCCGCAGGTCCGCCCGACCCGACACCTTCGCCCGCGCGAACACCAACTGGTCGGCCACCTGCGCCGACCGCAACGACACGTTGCCCGCGAACACCGCCAACCCGAACGACGCCGACTTCGCGAACAACGCGTCGGTGAACACCGCGTGCCGCAGGAACCGGGCCCCCGCGAAGTTCGCGTCACCCGTCACCGTCATCGCCTCGAACCGCGCGTCGCCCAGGAACACCGCGCCCACCAGGTCCACCCGGTTCACCCGGCACCCCGACAGGTCGAAGTCCACCAGGATCGCCCCCGGCGCCACCACGTCCATCCCCGGCCAGAAGTCCGCGCCCGGCCGCAGGTGCGACACCAGCTCCCGCTGCACCGCCGTGCGCCACGGCGCGTCCAACCCCATGCTCACCCCGCCGCGCAACGCCGCCAACCACGACGTCACCACCGCCTGCCGCCGCCGCGGCGCCTGCCGGCCGATCTCGGCCAACAGCAGCAACCCCTCCTCCTCGCCGGCCCGGAACAGCCGGTTCGCCTCGCGCCACACCGACAGCGGAGCCGGGACCGCACCCGCCTGCGGCCCCACCCGCCGTCGCGCGTGCTCGTCCAACAACGTCTCCGAACGCGACGCGCGCACATGGCGCACGCCAATCCAGACGATGACCACCGCCACCGCCACCGGCATCAGCCACGACGACATACCCCGATCATGCCCGTCCCGGGTACGTCCACGGACGTACTTCCCGTCACCGCTTCGTGGCCGATGCCGGGACACGCGTTCGAGCGGAGCATCGAAGACATGCATCCGTCCCCTTCCCCGACCCCCGGCCCGGCCCGCGGCGCGCCCGCACGACGCGCCGGCGACGCCGACCGCGACCACACCGCCGCCCGGCTGCGCGACGCCGTCGGCGAAGGCCGCCTCACCCTCGCCGAAGCCGACGAGCGCATCGCCGCCGCCTACACCGCCGTGCACGAGCACGACCTCGCCGCCCTCACCGCCGACCTGCCCGCGCCGCCGCCACCTCCCGCGCCGCCCGCACGCCGCCGACCACCCCCGCCGGTGATCCTCCTGGTCCTGCTCGCCGTCGCCTGGCTCGCCTCACCCCTGCCGTTCCCCTGGCCGCTGCTGCTCGTCGCCCTGCTCGTGCACCGCGGCGCGCGCCACCGCCGGCGGCACGACCCGATCACCCCCGCGGCCTGATCCACCCACAGCCGCTCCTGCCTTAGAGTCCGCTCATGGACCTGACCGACGCGTGCTTCGCGGGCGCCGCCCGACAGGCCGAACTGCTGCGGGCCGGCACGCTCACCTCACGCGCCCTCGTCGCCGAGTGCCTGCGCCGCATCGACCGGCACGACCGGACCCTCAACGCGTTCCGGCTCGTGTTCACCGACCGCGCCCTCGCCGACGCCGACCGCGCCGACGCCCGCCTCGCCCGCGGCGAGGACGCGCCCCTGCTCGGCGTGCCCGTCGCGGTCAAGGAAGACCTCGCCGTCGCCGGGCTGCCCACCACCAAGGGCACCGCCGCCGTCGACACCACCGCGCCCGAGGACTCCGAGATCGTCCGGCTCCTGCGCGCCGCCGGCGCCGTCGTCGTCGGCCGCACCCGCATGCCCGAACTCGGCCTGTGGCCCTACACCGAGTCCACCTGGGCCGGCGCCACCCGCAACCCCTGGTCGGCCGACCACTCGCCCGGCGGGTCCAGCGGCGGATCGGCCGCCGCCGTCGCCGCCGGCCTCGTCGGCGCCGCCATCGGCACCGACGGCGCCGGCTCCATCCGCATCCCCGCCGCCTGCACCGGGCTGTTCGGCCTCAAACCCCACCGCGACCACGTGTCCCTCGCCCCCGACCGCGACGGCTGGCACGGCCTGGTCGCCGCCGGACCCATCACCCGCCACGTCGCCGACGCCGCCCTGCTCCTCGACGTGCTCGCCCCCGGCCACGACCACACCGCCGCCGTCACCGGCACCCGGACCCTGCGCATCGCCGTGTCCCTGCGCACCTGGGGCCGCGGCATCCCCGTCGACCCCGAAGTCCGCGACGCCGTCCTCGACACCGCGGGCCTGCTCGCCGACCTCGGCCACGACGTCACCCGCGTCGACCCCGACCTGCGCGACGTCACCGGGCCCGCCGTGCTCGCCGCCCGCTACCTGCACAGCGCCGCCACCACCGAACAGGCCCTCGACCGACCCGACCGGCTCGACGCCCGCACCCGCGCCGTCGCCGCCCTCGGCCGCGCCCTGCCCGCGCCCGCCGTGCGCGCCGCCCTCGCCCAGACCGCGAAGCTCACCGACCACGCCAACCGGCTCTTCGAGCAGCACGACCTGCTGCTCACCCCCGTGCTCACCCGGCCGCCCCTGCGCGTCGGCGAGTGGAACCGCCGACCCACCCTCGCCGCGCTGCTCGCCGCCGCCCGCATGACCACGTTCCTGCCCCTGTGGAACATCACCGGCAACCCCGCCGCGTCCGTCCCCGCCGGCCACACCCGCACCGGCCTGCCCCTGGCCGTGCAGCTCGTCGCCGCCACCGACGGCGAGCACACCATCCTCACCGCCGCCGGCCAGCTCGAACGCGCCCGCCCCTGGACCGACCGCCGCCCACCCGCACACCCCTGAGCCCCCGCCTGGCCCCTCCGCGGGACCCGCGGGCCCGCCGCGGGAGGACTAGCGGGACCGGTCGGCGGCCAGGCGGACGAGAGCGCGTGTCGGGTGCACGTCCACCGGGACGGCCGACCCGACCTCGACGACCTCCTCGCCGGGGACCAGGTGGCTCGTGGTGAACGGCGGCCTGCCCGGCGCCTTCACCAGCATCCGGATCCCGGTGCAGCGTTCGTCCTCGCCGCACGGCACCCGCTCCGCGGACGTGACCACGCCCATCGCGCGCACACCGGCGGTGTCCAGCTCACGCCACACGCGCAGGTCCCGCGCCGTGCCGCCCACGGCCAGCACCAGGACGACCACCCCGAGCAGCGTCCAGACCAGACCGGTCACGACGACGCCCACCCTGTCCTCGTCGGGGACGAACCCGGCGACACCGGCCACCGCGACCACGGGACCGCCGCACACGACGACCAGGAGCCCGACCGCGGTCCACACCGGCTGCTCGAACCAGCCCGTCGGACGATTCACCGGACCCTCGGCCTCGGCCACCGCGCCGCCCGTCACGGCGCGTCACCGGGACGGAAGCCGGAAGCACCGCGCACGAGTTCTGACACGAACGGACTGTAACCGACCTGGTCACGCCGTCACCGGCGAACCGGACCCGCGAGAGTCCTACCCCCACGCCACGAGAGTCCTACCTCCAGGACCCCCGAGTTCAACGTCCGACCGCCGGTCACCGCTCCCGCAGCGCCAGCTCCGCCCGCAACCGCCGCAACCACTCCGGCGCCCGGCCGTCCGGCGCCTCGGCCCACTCGCCCTCCACCACCCGCCGCAGCACGTCGTCCCCGTCCTCGGCCTCGGCGACCAGCCCGAGCACCTCCTCGCGCACCGACGGCCACCCGCCCGACGCCGACGCCACCGACCGCAACCGCGTGTAGGACTCCCACGTCGGATGCGCCAGGAACGCCCGCCGCCGCAGCGCCACCGCCCGATCCGCCCACCCCGCGCGCAGGCACTCGTCCACCCCCAGGTCCACCAGCCGGGTCGCCGCGCCGCGCCCGCCCGTCGCCGCCAGACCCCGCTCCACCCACGCCACCGCCTCCGCCGACCGGCCCGCGTCCCGCAGCACCGTCGCCACCTGCAGGTAGTGCCACCCCGACGACAGGTCCCGCGACAACACCAACACCTGCAGGTCCACGTCACCGGTGTGCTCGGCCAGCTCCTCCACCACCCGCAGCAACGCCCACCGCTCCCGGTCGTAGCGCCCGGTCCGCCCGAACCCGATCACCGGCAGCCGCTCGAACCGCGCCACCGCCTCCGCCCGGTAGAACGCCAACCCGTCCTCGCCCAACGCCGGCGCGTACGCCGCCAACCGCACCTCGGGCGGCTCGGCGAACCCCGTCTGCAACCACAGCAACCACGTCGCCAACTCCCGGCCGTCCACCGCCGGGCCGCTCGCGCACGCCACCGCGTGCAGGTCCAACACCCGATCCGCCAACCCCGCCACCGCCGCCCGCTGCGCACCACCCTGGGCGGCGCCCACCAGCACCTCGGCCAACTCCCGCGCCACCACGCGGGCCCCCGGCCCGCCCCGCACCAGGTCCGACAGCTCCGCCACCAGGGACGCCAACTCGTCCCACCGCGCCTGCCACGGCACGTCGACACGGGCCAGCGCGGCCGCCGCACGACCGGGTAAAGCATCCACCGCGACATCCAACCGCACACCCACCCGCCCCACGAGCCCCCGCCCGCACCCCCACCGAGGCGCCCACCCGCCCCCACCACGCGAAAGGGGCGCCGGCGACCACCGCCGACGCCCCACCACTGCGTCCAAGATCACTGACCGGGGGTCAGCCGAGCGGTTCCGGCTCCCCGGCGCCCACCTCGCGCGCCGCCGGCCCGGACCCCAGCGTGCCGCGCTGCACCCCGCGCTCGACCGCGCCGTGCTCCAACGGACCGGGCACCTCCTTGCGCGCCACGGCCTCCGCCGCGCGCACCGCCTCGGCCACCGCCGGGTCCGGCGCCGTGTCGAACCACTCCGCCACCGACGCGTCGTCCTGCTCCGGCGACGAGGTCACCGGCTGCTCGTAGGCGGGCGGCTCGTAGCGGAACACGCCGTCCTCGCCCGGCGCGCCCAGCATCTTCGCGAACCCCTCCAGCGCCTTGCCGTAGTCCGACGGCACCAGCCACACCTTGTTCGCGTCACCCTGCGCCATCTGCGGCAAGGTCTGCAGGTACTGGTAGGCGAGGACCTCCGGCGTCGGCTTGCCCGCCTTGATCGCCGCGAACACCTTCTCGATCGCCTTCGCCTGACCCTGCGCCTGCAGGTACCGCGCCGCCCGCTCGCCCTGGGCCCGCAGGATCGCCGCCTGCCGCTCCGCCTCCGCGCCCAGGATGGCCGCCTGCTTCGCGCCTTCCGCCGAGAGGATCTGCGCCTGCTTCTGCCCCTCCGCGGACTTGATCGCCGCCTCCCGCTGGCCCTCCGCGTTGAGGATCATCGCGCGCTTCTCCCGGTCCGCGCGCATCTGCTTCTCCATGGAGTCCCGGATCGAGGGCGGCGGGTCGACCGCCTTCAGCTCCACCCGCGCCACCCGGATGCCCCACCGGCCCGTCGCCTCGTCCAGCACGCCGCGCAGCTGGTTGTTGATCTGGTCACGGGAGGTCAGCGTCTCCTCCAGGCTCATCCCGCCCACCAGGTTGCGCAGCGTCGTGGTCGCCAGCTGCTCCACGCCCACGATGTAGTTCGAGATCTCGTAGACCGCCGCGCGCGGATCGGTCACCTGGAAGTAGACCACCGTGTCGATCGACACCGTCAGGTTGTCCCGGGTGATCACCGGCTGCGGCGGGAACGACACCACCTGCTCGCGCAGGTCGATGCGCGCCCGCACCCGGTCGAAGAACGGCACCAGGATGTTCAACCCCGGCGCGGCGGTCGTGCGGTACCGGCCCAGGCGCTCGATCACCGCGGCCGTGGCCTGCGGGATCACCAGCACCGACTTCACCATGACTATCAGCACGAACAGCACCAGGACCGCGATGACGATCAGCGTGGTGGTCAACTCTCCCAGCCTCCACTCAGGCCCCGGACAGCACCACTGCGGTCGCGCCCGAGATCTCGACAACAGTGACTTCGGCGCCGGGCTCGATCCGCTCGCGGTCCAACGACCGCGCCGACCACACCTCGCCGCCGATCCGCACCCTACCCCCGTGGCCGTCCACAGTGGACACGACGACGGCCGTGCTGCCCACCAGGGCCTCCACGCCCGACCGGTGCCCCTGGCCCAGCGCCATCCGGCGCTTGATCGCGGGCCGCGCGCCCAGCACCAGCCCCAACGACACCAGGCCGAACACGATCCCGCTGAGCAGCACGTCCGCGCCCAACGCCGCGGCGCCCGCCGCGCCGAACGCGGCCAGACCCAGCATGACGAGCACGACATCGCCCGACAGGATCTCGGCCGCCACCAGGACGACCCCGAGGATCAACCAGATCAGCGCGGGCACACCCCCATCCTCGCACTTCCGGCGCGGCAAGGGGGCGGATTCAGGCCGCCGGCTCGGTCACGAAGTCGATCAACCGCTCCACCGCGCCGATCAACGGCGTCTCCAGGTCCCGGAATCCCGACACGCCCGCCAACACCCGGCGCCACCCCTCGTACGGCTCGCCCCAGCCCAGCGCGGCGCACACGCCCTCCTTCCACGGCACGCCGCGCGGCACCACCGGCCACGCCGCGATCCCCACCGACGCCGGCTTCACCGCCTGCCACACGTCCACGTACGGGTGACCGGTGACCAGCACGTTCGCGTCCCGCACCGCCGAGACCAGCCGCGACTCCTTGCTGCCCGCCACCAGGTGGTCCACCAGCACCCCCAGCCGCCGCCCCGGCCCCGTGCCGAACTCCGCGACCCGGTCGGCCAGCACGTCCACCCCGTCCAGCGGCTCGACCACGACGCCCTCCACGCGCAGGTCGTGCCCCCACACCCGCTCCACCAGCTCCGCGTCGTGCAGGCCCTCCACCCAGATGCGGCTGTCGCGCGCGGTGCGGGCCCGCAGCCCCTCGACCTTCACCGACCCCGACGCCGTCCGCGCGGGCTTCGCCGCGGCCGGGGCGGGCCGCACCAGCGTCACCGGCTGCCCGTCCACCAGGAACCCCGCCGGGCGCAGCGGGAACAGCCGGTGCCGGCCCTGCCGGTCCTCCAGCACCACCTGCCCGTGCTCGAAGCGCACCACCGCGCCGCAGAACCCCGACGCCGGGTCCTCCGCCACCAGCCCGACCTCGGCCACCACCTCGGGCACCGCTTTGCGCTTGCGGCCCGACAGCACGTCGCGGCCGTAGTCGTGTGATCGCACGGCCGGCGACGTTACCGCCCGGCGCCGCCGGCCGCGGCTACGCCGTGCCGAGGACCGACGGGTGGGCGGGGAAGAACCCGGCGAACACCTCGCACCACGCCGCCAACCGGTCCCCGTCCACCACCGCCGACCAGCGCTCGATGCCCGCGCGCAGGTCGGCCGACGCGTAGGCGAGGTCCACCGCGTCCGACGCCGGGTCGCCCACGCACGGCCGCGGGTCGATCGCCACCACCCCGCGCCCACCCGCGTCGAGCACGTTGCCCAAGTGCAGGTCGCCGTGCAGCAACGTCGCCGGCACCCGGTCGCGGGCCAGCTCCGCCGCCCGCGCGTGCGCCGCGTCGTGGTCGCCGGGATGCCGCCGGCGCAGCACACCGAAGACGAAGTCCACCCGCTCGCTCAACGGCGGGAAACCCCCACGCGGCGGCACGTGCAGCGCCCGCAGCACCTCGGCCAGCCCCGGGCCGTCCGCGGCGGGCGTGCCCGGCACCAGCCCTTCCAGCAGCAACGCGCCCCGCGCCGGGTCGGCCCGCAGCACCCGCACCACCCTCGGCGACGGCTCCCACGCCCGCAGCGCCGCGTGCTCCTGCGCCGCGATCGCCGGCTCCGGCGTCACCTTCAGCACCACCGGCTCGCCGCCGCGCGTGCACAGCAGCGCGTGCGACGTGCCCCCGGACAACGGCCGCACCACCTCCAGGCCCCAGTCCCGGCACAACCCCGCCACCAGCGCGTCCACCCCCGCCAGCCACGGCCGCACCCCCGGGCCGAAGCGCCGCGTCATGCGCTCCCGCAGCGACGCCATCAGCGGTCCAACCTCAGGATGAACTCCTCCACGTCCTCACCGCGCCCCTGCGCGAACCCCACGTCCTCGCCGACCGCCACGAACCCGCACTTCGCCAGCACGCGCAGCGACCCCAGGTTGTCCACCGCCGTCCGCGCGTACAGCGGACGCAGCGGCTGCTCGGCCAGGAACAGCTCCAACGCCGCCGTCGCCAACCCCTTGCCCCAGTGCTCGCGGTCGATCCAGCACGTCACCTCGGGCCCGCCGAACCGGGTGGAGCTGCCCACGTGGCCCACCACGTCGCCGTCGAACACCACCGTCCGCGCCACCGCCGACTCGTCGGCCAGGATCCGCGCCCACCGCACCAGGAACGCCGCCCGGTCCGACGGGTCCGCCGAGGTGAACGCGGCCATCCGCACCGCCTCCGGATCGCGCTGGTGCTCGAAGAACGCCAACACGTCGGCAGCGGTCACCTCGCGCAGTTCGACGCCCACGCGGCAAGTAGACAACACGCACCCGCGACGTCAGAAGATCCGGGCGCCGATCCCTCCGCCGGGTCACCACGTGATCACCCGTCGGGGTCGCGGGCCAGGTCAGAACGCGGGCCAGGTCAGAACGCGGGCCAGGGGATCGCCGGCCAGTCGTCGGACGGCGCCGGGTACACCTTCGCCGCCAGCAGCTTCTCCACCCGCTCGGTCAACGCCCGCACCTCCGCGCGCGTCAGCAGCTCGTGCAGCCGGTCCGACAGCTCCCCGTCCAGCCGCGACCGCAGCCGCCGCAGCGACTCCACCGCCTCCTCGGGCAGCTCCTCGCCCAACCAGCCCCACAGCACCGTGCGCAGCTTGTCGTCGCCGTGCAGGCAGATCCCGTGGTCCACCCCGTACACCGCGCCGTCCAGCGCGTGCAGCACGTGACCGCCCTTGCGGTCGGCGTTGTTCACCACCACGTCGAACGCCGCCATCAACCGCACCCGCGGGTGGTCGGCGTGCACCAGCACCGCCGGCTCCCCGTACCGGTCGTGCGCCTTCAACACCGCGCGCCACCCCGGCCGCACCTCGTCCACCGGCACGATGTCCACCAGGTCGTCGTCCTCGCGGGTCTCCACCCACAGCTGGACCATGCCCGACCCGAACGGACCCTCCCGCAGCACCGTCGGCGGCACCACGTGCACGCCGGAGGCCTCCGACACCAGGTAGGTGGCCACCTCGCGGCCCGCGAGCGTGCCGTCGGGGAAGTCCCACAGCGGCCGCTCGCCGCGCACCGGCTTGTACACGCACTGCGCGGTCACACCGTCGAGGCTGATCCCGCAGAACAACGTCGCGTTCGACGCGTCCACCAACCGGCCCTCGACCTCGATGCGGCCACGCCGCAGCAAGTCGAGCACCCCGTCGTCAGCCGGACCCACCGCCGCGCTCAGCCCTCGTCCGAACGACGGTAGCCGTTCTGCCGCGGGCAGACGTGCCCCTCGGGGTCGAGCGGCTCGGCGCACAGCGGGCACGGCTTGCGGCCCGCGCGCACCACCCGCTCGGCGCGCTCGGCGAACGCCCGCGCCTCCACCGGGCTCAGGAACACCCGCACCGCGTCCGGGCCCTCCTCGGTGTCGTCGAGCACCACCGCCTCGTCGACCTCCTCCTCGGTGATCGCGAGCAGTTCGATGACCACCGCGCTGGACTCGGCGTCCCAGCCCAGCCCCATCGTGCCGACCTTGAACTCCTCCTCGACCGGCACCGCCAAGGGTTCGGTGTCCCGGAGGTCCTCGGGGACGCCGTCGGGCACTTCCGCCCCGAACCGCCGGTGCACCTCCTCCAGCAGCGAGCCGATGCGCTCGGCGAGTACGGCGACCTGTTGCTTCTCCAGCGCCACGCTGACCAGCCGGGCCTCCTCGGAGGCCTGCAGGTAGAACGTGCGCTCGCCAGGCTGCCCGACTGTGCCGGCGACGAACCGGTCGGGCTGGCGGAATACGTGGATGACGCGTGCCATGACAACGACGACCCTAGGCCACGCGAGCAAGATCGGCAGCCCTGCCCCTCCCTTTTCCACGACCGGCGAACACGACTCCCCGCCGCGCGGCGCCGACCGGCCGCCACGCACCCGGCTAAGGTCGCCGCGTGGTGAAGATCGCACCGTACGGAACGTGGACATCGCCCATCGCCGCGGCCGACGCCGCCGCGGCCGGCGGGGGCCTGCACTGGGTCGACCTGCACGACGGTCGCCCCTGGTGGGCCGAGGGGCGACCGGCCGAGGGCGGCCGGGTCGCGCTGGTGCGCGACGGGCAGGACCTGCTGCCGCCGCCGTGGAACGCGCGCAACCGCGTCCACGAGTACGGCGGCCGCCCGTGGGTGGTGCTGGACACCCCCGAGGGGACGCGCGTGGCGTTCACCAACTGGGACGACCAGCGCGTCTACCTGTTCGACCCCGACGACCCGCGGCCCGTCCCGCTCAGCCCGGAGCCCCCGCGCCGCCACGGCTACCGCTACGCCGACCTCACCGCCGGGCCCGGCCACGCCGAGGTGTGGTGCGTGCGGGAGACCGTGACCGGCGACGCCCGCACCGACGTCCGCCGGGAGCTGGTCGCGCTGCCGCTGGACGGCGCCGAGCCCAGGGTGCTCGCCGCCAGCCACCACTTCATGACCGGCCCCCGGCTCTCGCCCGACGGCCGCCACTACGCCTGGATCGGCTGGGACCACCCCCGCATGCCGTGGGACGGCACCGAGCTGTGCGTCGCCGAGGTCGGCTCCGCCGGGCACCGCGTCCTGGCCGGCGGCGACACCGAAGCCGTGTGCCAGGTCGAGTGGGAGACGCCCGCGGCCGGCGGGCCGCCCGCGCTGCTGGCGCTGACCGACCCCGACGGCTGGTGGAACCTGTTCCGCATCGGCCTGGACGGGACCCGCAAGAACCTCGCGCCGTGCGCCGCCGAACTGGGCGGACCCATGTGGCGGCTGGGCAACCGCTGGTTCGCCGCCATCGGCCCCGGCCGCTACGCCGTGCTGCGCTCCGGGGCGCTGGCCGTGCTCGACGAGCGCAGCGGCACCGTCACCGACGTCGACGTGGACCTGCCCGTCTGGCACGCGCACCTCGCCGTGCACGACGGCGTGGTCGTCAGCGGCGCCGCCGGACCGCTCGCCGAGTCCGCCGTGGTGTCGCTGGACCTGTCCACCGGCGTCCTCACCGAGCACACCTCCGGCGACTCGGCGCTGCCCGTCGACTACCTGCCGGTGCCCGAGGAACGCGTGTTCCGCGGCCCGGACGGCGACGTCCCCGCCTACGTCTACCCGCCGCGCAACCCCGACTTCGCCGCGCCCGACGGCGAGGAACCGCCCTACGTCGTGCACGTCCACGGCGGCCCCACGGGCCGTTCCGCGCCCGTGCTCGACGCCGAGCTGGCCTACCTGACCAGCCGCGGCATCGGCGTGGTCGCGGTCAACTACGGCGGCTCCACCGGCTACGGCCGGGCGTTCCGGGAACGGCTGCGCGAGCAGTGGGGCGTGGTCGACGTGCAGGACTGCGCCGCCGTCGCCCAGGCCCTGGCCGACGAGGGCGCCGCCGACGGCGACCGGCTCGCCATCCGCGGCGGCAGCGCCGGCGGCTGGACCTCGGCCGCGTCGCTGACCTCGGTGCGGACCTACCGGTGCGGCATGGTCGCGTTCCCCATCCTCGACCTGGCCGGGTGGACCGGCGCGGGCGGCGAGACCCACGACTTCGAGTCCCGCTACGTCGAGGGCCTGGTCGGGCCGTGGCCCGCGACGGCCGACCGGTACGCCGAGCGGTCACCGGCCAACCACGTCGACCGGCTGGCCGGGCCCGTGCTGCTGCTGCAAGGCCTGGAGGACGAGATCTGCCCGCCCGAACAGGCCGACCGGTTCGCCGCCGCCCTGGACGGCACCGGCATCCCGCACGCCTACCTCACCTTCGAGGGCGAGCAGCACGGGTTCCGCAAGGCCGAGACCATCGTCGCCGCGCTGGAGGCCGAGCTGTCGTTCTACGGGCAGGTGTTCGGGTTCACCCCCGAGGGGATCGCGGTGCTGGAGCTGCGCCGGTGACGCCCGGGGCGGCCGTCGCCTCCGGGCCCCCGCTGCTGCGGCCCGGTGACCGGGTCGTCGTGGTCAGCCCGGCCGGACCGTGCCCGGCCGAACTCCTCGAGGCCGGCGCCGCGTGGCTGCGCAAGTGGGACCTGGACGTGCGGATCGACCCCCACGCGCTCGACGTCCACCCCACGCTGGGCTACCTCGCCGGCCACGACGCCGACCGCGCCCGGTCGTTCGAACGGGCCTGGCTGGACCCGGCCGTGGCCGGGGTGCTGTGCGCGCGGGGCGGCTACGGCAGCCTGCGCATGGTCGACCTGGTCGACTGGACCGCCGTCGCGGCCGCCGCCGGTGATCCAGCCGATGGTGGTCCGGCCGATGCTGCTGCCGGCGGTGGTGTCGGCGGTGGTGCGCGTCGCAAGGTGTTCCTCGGCTCCAGCGACACCACCGTGCTGCACGAGCGGTTCTGGGCGCACGGCGTGCCCACCTGGTTCGGGCCGATGATCGGCACCCGGGCGTTCGTCGAGGACACCGACGCCCGTGAACGGCTCCGCGCCGCCCTGTTCACCGGCGTGACGTCCTACCGAGGGGCCGGCATGGCGCCCGGCGTCGCCCGGGGGGTCGCCGTCGGCGGCAACCTCAGCCTGCTCGACGCCCCGCCACCGCCCGGCGCGATCGTGCTGCTCGAAGACGTCAACGAAGAGCCCTACCGCCTCGACCGGATGCTCACCGACCTGCTGCGGTCCGGGTGGTTCGACCAGGTCTCCGGCCTCGTCCTCGGCTCGTGGACGGGGTGCGGCGACCCGACCGCCGTGCTCGCCGACCGGCTGGGCGGGCTCGGCGTGCCGATCGTCGCCGACGCCCGGTTCGGGCACTGCGAAGGTCAGCTCACCGTGCCCCTCGGCGTGCCGGTCGAGATCGACGGCGGGTCCGGGGTGGTCACCGTCGTGGCATGACCACCCCGGACCCGCCCGCCGGTCACAGGCCGAACGCGAGCAGCACGTCACCGCCGTCCGGGTTCGGGTACTCCGGCACGTAGCCGGCCTGCACGTACACCATCCCGTCGGCCACGACGGCGCCCCCGCCGCCACCGGAGATCGTGCCGCCCCGACCCGGCAGGCCGTTGACTCCGGTGAAGTCCCGGATCGTGTCGTAGGTCCACACCACCCGGCCGTCCCGCGCCGAGTACGCCCGCAGCTTGCCGTCGTTGCCGCCCTCCCACACCAGGCCGGGGCTGCTCGTCACCGCCGGGCCGTGGCCCAGCGAGCAGACCTCCGGGTGGGCGGCGGCGCCACCGGTCGTGCAGCCGTCCGCCGGGTTGGGCGTCTCCCACAGCACGCGGCCCGTGCCCGGGTCCACCGCGAACACCTTGCCCGGGTCGGCGAAGTACGTCGCGATGTAGAGCCGGTGCCCGTCGTAGCTCGTACCCCACTGGATGCCCGAGATGCCGCCGCTGGGCAGCGGCACACCCAGCTGCCGACGCCACACCACCTCGCCGGTCCGGGCGTCGAACACGTGGTAGACGCCGAGCTTCTGCCCGACCCCGACGAGCTGCCGGCCGCCGACGGTGAACAGGTTCGGCGTCGCGCCGATGTCGTAGTCCAACGCCGAACCGTCCTTCAGCCCGGGGCAGTAGCCCTCCGGGTCGGGGCTGTTGCACAACCCGCGCCACGTGTCCGCCTTCGTGACCTGGTTGCGCCACTTCACCGCGCCCGTGCGGTGGTCCAGCGCCAACAACGTGTCGAAGTCCCCGGCGCTGCCGGTGTAGTTCTGGCCGGTGCCGACGTACACGGTGCCGGTGCGCGGGTCGATCACCGGCGAGCTCCACACCCCGGCGCCCGACGGCTCGTACCGGGTCGCGCCGCTGGGCCACGTCCCGACCGCCCGCGGTTCGGGCACGGTGTAATGCCGCCACACCACCTCGCCGGTGCGGGCGTCGAGGGCGTCGACGTGACCGCGGAACGTGCAGCACGGGTAGTTCGGGTCGTCGGTCCCGTCCGGCCCGTTGGCCGCGTTCTCCCCGCTCGACGTGCCGACGTACACCTTCCCGTCGTGCACGATCGGCGAGCTGGTCACCGTCGCCGCCGGGTGCGCGTCGACCTGCTCGGCCCACACCACCCGACCGGTGGCCTGGTCCAGCGAGTAGACGAAACCCCGGATGTCGCCGAAGTACACCCGCCCACCCGAGACCGACGGGCTGTCCCACGCGATCGCCGGCCGGGCACCCGGAGCGATCCCGGACAGGTCCGTCGTCCACACCTCCGCGCCCGTCTCCGCGTCGCGCGCGTAGAACTTCCCGTCCGGCCCGCCGAAGAAGGCCACCCCGCCGACCACGGCGGGCTGACTCCGCACCGGAGCCGCCGATTTCGGGAAGGCGAACGCCCACTTCACCGTCAACCGCGACACGTTGCGCGGCGTGATCCGCCACTCCGCCGCCGCGTACCGCGACCCGGCCGAGTCCTTCGACCACGTCGCCCAGTCACCCGACCGGTCAGGTCGCCCCGGCGAGGCCGACGTGACCCCGGCGCCGAGCAACGCCACCGACGACGCCGCCGCCACCAACGCCACTACCCGTTTCGAGATCGGCATCCCATCCCCCTGCCACTGTGGAAGCCTCTCCACCGTGACAGCGGGAGCCGACCGCCACGAGCCTCGAAAGGACCCGATCCCTCCGGAGAAGGTTGACCCCGGCCGAGCCGATCGGTTGATCCCGACCACCCCCGCAAGGGACTACCCTCCGGCACCGGCACCGGCACCGGCACCGGCACCCCGGACCTGGGCCGGAGCCGGTATCCCGTCCCAGGGCGGACCGTCACCAACCTCTGCGACCGAACCGACCTCGGCAAGCAGCCGAGCCGGCAGGCCGATCAGGCCGCTCGGCGACGGCGCGCCACTCGATGCTCTCGGCGGGCGGCATGAGCGCTGCGGGCGGCGAGGAGTTGTCAACGGCCGGCAGTTGCCGTCAGCGAACGTCGGTGATGGCCAGTAGGCGATGGCGGCCAGGTGGTGGTGGCGGCCAGGTGGTGGTCAGGGATTGTCGCGGAGCATCTGGTTGTCCCGCAGTGTCTGGGTGTCGCGTCGCACCTCCTCCGCTTGGTCGCCGACGGCCTGGATCTCCTCGGCCAGCTCCGGATGGCTGGTCCGCACCGTCGCCAGCGCCGCCATCAGCGGCTCCAGCAGCGCCACCGCGTCGTCCGCCGCCAACGCGTCGTGCACCACGACGTCCACCCGGCCGACCTGACCCGCCAGGCTGCGCAGTGACGCGGCGTTGTCGCGCGCCCACTGCGACACCGCCCGGTCCGCCGCCCGCTTGTCCCGCTCGGCACGCACCCGACCTTCGGCGGTCGCGCCCAGCTGCGACGGGCGCAGCCGCAGGTACCGGCGCTCCGCCGCCTGTCTGCTGGCCACCCCCAGGGCGGGCGCCAGCTCGGCCCAGCTCGTGCCCAGCTCACGTGCCGCGGCGATCAGCTGCGGTTCCCATCCGGACAGCTCGTCGCGCAAGCGCCGCAGGAGGACCAGTGCGGACAGCACCTGCCCCGCACTGAGTTCTTCCCCGGTGGCCGCCGCTCGGACGGTCTCGTAATCCCCGATCGCCATGGCGTCAACTTATCGATGACTTGTAGTCTTGTCAACCGGATGACGACATGGTAGAAATGAGGCACAGCGCGATGACCAGCGCATTGACCACGCAGACCAGGAGGTGTTCCCGATGTTGATGCGCACGGACCCGTTCCGGGAGCTGGACCGGCTGGCGCAGCAGTTCTTCACCGGCCCGGGCACCTGGTCGCGGCCGACGTCCATGCCGATGGACGCCTACCGCGCCGGTGACCAGTTCGTGGTGGAGTTCGACCTGCCGGGCGTCTCGCCGGACGCCATCGACCTCGACGTCGAGCGCAACGTGCTCACCGTCAAGGCCGAGCGTCGCCCCAACCGCACGGACGACGTCGAGATGCAGCTGTCCGAGCGGCCGCTGGGCGTGTTCTCGCGCCAACTCTTCCTCGGTGACTCGCTCGACGTCGACCGGATCAAGGCCGACTACGACTCCGGCGTGCTGACCCTGCGCATCCCGATCGCGGAGAAGGCGAAGCCCCGCAAGATCACCATCGGCCAGACCGACGGCGCACCGAAGGAGATCAACGCCTGACACGTCCCCGCCGTCGGGTACCGGATGTGCACCGGGTCTGCGGCAGGTAGGCCCGGTGCACATCGCCCACCCGCGCCGAACCACGAACCCGCGGCGCCGAACGCGGACGGCGCCCGACGTGGACCGGGCGGAAATGGGTGGAGCCCGCCGGTCGACGTCCGACAGGATCGCCGACCATGCGACCGGCCCCGGGGGAAGTCCTGCACTTCTCCGAAGACCCCACGATCACCCGGTTCGAACCGCACGTCGCCGCCACGGCCCGGCAGCCCGAGGCGTACGTGTGGGCCGTGGACCTCGCGCGGTCGCCCGACTACTGGTTCCCACGCCAGTGCCCGCGCGCGATGACGTGGGTCGAGCCCACCACCAGCGCCGAGGACCGGGCGTGGCTGGGCGCCGAACGCGTCCACGCGGTCGAGTTCCGCTGGCTGCGCCGGATGCAGACCGCACGTCTGTACGCCTACCGGTTCGACGCGCGGCCGTTCCGGCCGTTCGGCGAACCACCCAACGCCCACGTGGCCACCGAACCGGTCGAACCACTCGGCCCGCCCGAAGCGGTCGGCGACCTGGTGGCGTTGCACGAGGACGCCGGCATCGAGCTGCGGCTGACGGCCACCCTGTGGCCGTTCTGGCGACGGGTGGTCGCGAGCACGCTCGGGTTCAGCGGCATCCGCCTGCGCAACGCCCTCCCCGAACCGTCCTGATCCCCGACCGGACCGACCCGACTCCGGCCCTCGCCCGCGCACCAGGAGGCAACGACCAGGGTTGCTGACATACCGACCGGTCGGTACCCTCGCGACGTGGACGAACGGCGCATCGACGCGGTGGTGCTGGACTGGGGTGGCGTGCTCACGGTCTCCGTGCCCGCCTTCATCGACGACTGGTTGACCTCGGAGAACATCGACCGGGACCGTTACGGCCGGACCATCCGGACCTGGATGGGCCGCGACGCGGTCCCCGACAACCCGGTCGCGCGACTGGAGACCGGCGAGCTCACCACCGACGAGTTCGAGGCGCTCCTGGCCGCCGAGCTGGTCACCCTCGACGGCCGCGAGGTGGCGTCGAAAGGCCTGCTGCGCCGCATGTTCGGCAGCGCCCACCCCGACCCGGAGATGGTCGACCTGGTGCGCGAACTGCGCGCCGACGGTGTGCGGACCGTGCTGCTGTCCAACAGCTGGGGCGAGGGCTACCCCGAAGAGCTGCTGCTCGAGCTGTTCGACACGATCGTGATCAGCGGCCGGGTCGGGCTGCGCAAGCCCGACCCGCGCATCTTCCAGCACACCCTGGACCAGATCGGCCTGCCCGCCCACCGGTGCGTGTTCTTCGACGACGCGCCGGTCAACGTCGAAGCGGCGCAGGCCGTCGGCCTGCACGCCCACCGGCACACCGACGCCGACACGACCCGCGCGGTGATCGCCCAGCTCAGGGGAGTCGCCGCATGACCGAACTACCCGGCCTGGACCTCGACCGGCTCGCCGCGCACCTCGGCACCGGCCCGTTGACCGGCGAACTGATCCCCGGCGGGCGGTCCAACCTGACCTACCGCGTCGGCGACGGCCACGAGCGCTGGGTGCTGCGTCGCCCGCCGCTGGGCCACGTGCTGGCCACCGCCCACGACATGTCCCGCGAGCACCGGGTGATCAAGGCCTTGGCCGACACCGCCGTGCCGGTGCCGCGGGTGGAGCTGCTCTGCGAGGACACCGACGTCATCGGCGCGCCGTTCTACCTGATGGAAGAGGTGCCCGGCGTGGCGCTGCGGCACCGCGACCAGTGCCCGTGGCTGAGCCCGGACAAGGCCCGCGCCCTGTCCGAACGGCTGGTCGACGTGCTCGCCGACCTGCACGCCGTGGACCCCGAGGACGTCGGCCTGAGCGACTTCGGCCGCCCGGACGGCTTCCTCAAGCGCCAGGTCGCCCGCTGGGGCAAGCAGCTCGACGCCTCCCGCAGCCGTGAGCTGCCCGGTATCGACGAGCTGCGCGACCGGCTCGCCGACAGCGTCCCCGACTCCGCCCGCGCCACGATCGTGCACGGCGACTACCGGCTGGACAACGTGCTGGTCACCGAGGACCCGCTGGACATCAGCGCGGTGCTGGACTGGGAGATGGCCACGCTGGGCGACCCGCTCGCCGACGTCGGCCTGCTGTGCGTGTACTGGAACGGCATCGGCGCGCGCGAGGACGACCCGATCACCGGCACCGTGCCCACGCTGCCCGGTTTCGCCGACACCGACGAGCTGGTCCGCCGCTACGCCGAGCGCAGCGGCGCCGACACCGGCGGTCTGGCCTGGTACACGGCGTTCGCCTACTTCAAGCTCGCCGTGATCCTCGAAGGCATCCACTTCCGCTTCACCCACGGCAAGACCGTGGGGGCGGGGTTCGACCAGATCGGCCAACTCACCCTGCCGCTGGTCCGGCAGGGACTCGCCGCGAGCTCAGGGGAGCACTGATGGACTTCGCCTACGACGCCAAGACCGAGGAACTGCGCGACAAGCTGCTGCGGTTCATGGACGAGTTCGTCTACCCCGCCGAACCCGTCGCCGAGCGGCAGTTGGCCGACGCCGAGGACCCGTGGGCGCGCCCGGCGGTGCTGGAGGAGCTGAAGGCCGAGGCGCGCAGGCAAGGGCTGTGGAACCTGTTCCTGCCCGACCCCGAGCACGGCGGCGGCCTGACGAACCTCCAGTACGCGCCGCTGGCCGAGATCACCGGCCGCAGCCCGCACCTGGCGCCCGAGGCGCTCAACTGCGCCGCGCCGGACACCGGGAACATGGAGGTGCTGGCGATGTTCGGCACCGAGCAGCAGCGCAAGCAGTGGCTGCGGCCCCTGCTCGACGGCGAGATCCGGTCGGCGTTCTGCATGACCGAGCCGGACGTCGCGTCCTCCGACGCCACCAACATCGCCACCAGCATCACCCGCGACGGCGACGAGTACGTCATCAACGGCACCAAGTGGTGGTCCTCGGGCGCGATGAACCCCAACTGCGCGATCTTCATCGTGATGGGCAAGACCGACCCCGACGCCGACCGGCACCGCCAGCAGGCGATGATCCTGGTCCCGCGCGACACGCCGGGCGTGCACGTCAAGCGCGGCATGCACGTGTTCGGCTACACCGACGCCTCCCACGGCGGCCACGCCGAGATCGTCTTCGACGACGTCCGCGTGCCCGCCGACAACCTGATCGCCGGCGAGGGCGAGGGCTTCGCGATCGCCCAGGCCCGCCTCGGCCCCGGCCGCATCCACCACTGCATGCGGCTGATCGGCATCGCCGAGCGCGCGCTGGAACTCATGTGCCGACGCGCGATCTCGCGCGTCGCGTTCGGCCGGCCGATCGCGCGCCAGGGTGTCGTGCAGGAGTGGATCGCCGAGTCGCGGGTGCGGATCGAGCAGGCCAGGCTGCTGGTGCTCAAGACGGCGTGGCTGATGGACACCGTCGGCAACAAGGGCGCGCACACCGAGATCCAGGCCATCAAGATCGGCACACCGCTCATGGCCGAGTGGGTGCTCGACAAGGCGATCCAGGCGCACGGCGCGGGCGGTGTGAGCCAGGACTTCCCGCTGGCCGAGCTGTGGGCGGCGGCGCGGACGCTGCGCCTGGCCGACGGCCCGGACGAGGTGCACCGGATGTCGTTGGCGAAGCGGGAGCTGAAGCGGTACCTGTGACGGGGTGAGCGATTTCGACGTCTTCCTCGCCGACTGCCCCGCCCGCACGACCCTGGAGGTGGTCGGGCACACCTGGTCCGTGGTGGTCGTCGTCGCCCTCGGCGACGGGCCGCTGCGGTACGGGGAGCTGCAGGACCGGATCGGCGGCATCAGCAACAAGATGCTCACCCAGACCCTGGCCCGGCTGCGGGGCAACGGGCTGCTGACGAGCGCTGACGGGTGCCACGAGCTGACCGCTCTCGGTCGGTCGCTGCTCACGCCCGTGCGCGCGCTCGCGGCGTGGGCGGAGGAGCACACCGGCGACCTGCTCGACGCCAGGCGGGACCCCGACGTGCCCGATGGCGCCGATGGGCCCGATGCGGGACGGCAGGCCGGGCGACCCGGCGAGCGCCAAGGCGCACCGGTGGCTCGGCGGCGTCGAGCACCGGCCGTCCAGCCGCAGGGTGGCCGGCAGCACGCGGCGGGGTCCAGGGCTGCCGGGTAGGTCGGCCGGGCACCGGCGAGCCGCGAGCCGGCGGGGGCGGTGCGGCGGTCAGGCGGCGAGCCTTCGGGTGAGGGCGCGCCAGTGGGCGAGACGGGCGGGCGGGCGAGACGGGGCGAGGTGGGTCGAGGGGTCGGGTGGTCACCGGGGGTGGTGGGTGCCGGGGCAGGGGTTGGTTGCCGGCCTCGTTGTTTCAACCGACGTTCCAGATCGATGATAACGCTGTTACGGTTGATAGTCGGATGCAGGATCACTCGATCGTGGACGCGGTAGTCGGGAAAGACGCAGGTCAGGGAAGTGTGCGTGGGAACCGATTGGTTCCTGGGCCTGCGTGACCATTGAGCCATGAGCCGCGTTTCCGTCGTCACCGGAGCCAACCAGGGACTGGGGTTCGCCCTCGTCGAAGGACTCGCCCGCCGCGCCGGCCCGGCCGATGTCGTCTACCTCACCGGCCGGGACGCGGGGCGGGTCGAGGAGGCCGCGGCTCGTCTCGGGCACGACGCCGTGCGCGCCCGCGTGCTGGACGTCGGCGACGGGAGGTCCGTCGCGGACTTCGCCGCCGACCTGCGCGAACGGCACGGGGGTGTGGACGTGGTGTTCTCCAACGCGGCCGCCCGGCTCAGCCCCGGCAGGCCGTGGAGCGACCAGGTCGGCGCCTTCGTCACCACCAACAACCTGGGCACCACCCACGTGCTCCGCGCGTTCACGCCGCTGCTGCGCCCGGGCGGTGCGCTGCTGGTGGTGGCCAGTTCCTTCGGCACGGTGCGCCACCTGCCCCGGCACCTGCACGAGCGCTTCGCCGCACGGTCGCTGGAGGACGTCGACGCCACGATGCTCGCCTGGCGCGACGCCGTCCTCGACGGCACGGCGGCCGACCAGGGCTGGCCGGACTGGGTGAACATCCCGTCCAAGGTCGGCCAGGTCGCCGCCGTGCGCGCGGTCGCGGCCGCGCGCCGGGACGCGGACACCGCCGCCGGCACGCTGATCGCGGCGGTCTGCCCCGGCCTGGTCGACACCGACGCCTCCCGGCCCTGGTTCGCCGGGATGAGCGGCGCGGCCGAACCGGCCGAGGCGGCGGAGCGGCTGCTCGACCTGGCGCTCGGGGCGCGCCGCCGGGAGCACTACGGCGAGTTGGTCCAGTCCGGCCGGGTGCTGCGCTGGTCGTGAGGCACGGCCGCGAGCAGGGTGCGCGTGTAGTCGTGCCGCGGCGACAGCAGCACCTGTTCGACCGTGCCCTGCTCCACCAGCTCCCCCCGGTACATCACGGCGACCCGGTCGGCGATCGTCCACGCCAGACCGAGGTCGTGGGTGATCACCAGCGCGGCCAGGCCCAGCTCCCGGCGCAACCGCAGCAGCAACGCGAGGATCTCGCCGCGCACGGAGGCGTCCAGCGACGCCACCGGCTCGTCGGCGACCAGCAGCCTCGGCCCCAGCGCCAACGCGCCCGCGATCACCACGCGTTGCCGCTGGCCGCCGGACAGCTCGTGCGGCAACGACGGGAAGAACAGCTCCGGCGGCCGCAGCTCGGCCTGCGACAGCGCCTCGGCGACCCGCGCGGCCTCGTCGCCGGGCGCCCGGTGGATGCGCAGCCCTTCCGCGACGGCCTCGTACACGGAGTGCCGGGGGTTCAGCGCGCTCGTCGGGTCCTGCAGCACCAGCTGCACCTGCCGCCGGTACTCGCGCAGGCCCGACGCCGAGCGGGGGAGTTCGACGCCTTCGAACAACACCCGGCCCGCGGTCGGTTTCTGCAGGCCCAGCAGCGTCCGGGCCAACGTCGTCTTGCCCGAGCCGGACTGGCCGACCAGCGCGACGATCTCCCCGGCGCGCACCTCCAGGTCCACCCCGGCCACGGCCTCCGTCGCGCCGAACGACACGCGCACGCCGTCCGCGCGCAGCAGCACCGGCCCGTCGGGGGCCACCTCGGACGGCGTGACCTGCCGCGACGTCGGGTCGCCCACGGTCGGGAACGCCGCCGCCAAGGCCTGCGTGTGCGGGTGGGCGGGCGACGTGATCACCTCCCGCGCCGGGCCTTCCTCCACCACCTGCCCGTGCCGCATCACGGCCAGCCGGTCGCACGTCGAGGCCAGCACGGACAGGTCGTGGCTGATCATCACCAGCCCGATGCCGCGCTCGGCGACCAGCCGCTTCAGCACGTCGAGCACCTGCGCCTGCACCACCACGTCCAGCGCCGTGGTCGGCTCGTCCGCGATCACCAGGCGCGGTTCGCACGCCAACGCCATCGCGATCATCACCCGCTGCTTCTGCCCGCCCGACAGCTCGTGCGGGTAGGCGCGGGCCGCGCGGGCGGGCAGCTCCACCTGGTCCAGCAGCGCCGACACCGACCCGCTCACGCCGTGCAGCCGCATCGGCTCGGCGATCTGCTCGCCCACCCGGTGCACCGGGTTCAACGCGTGCATCGCGCCCTGGAACACCACCGACGCCGCCGCCCACCGCACGGCCCGCAGCCGGCCCCACGACATGCCCCGCACATCCTCGCCGTCGAGCAGCACCTCGCCCTCGACCCGGGCGTTGCGCGGCAGCAACCGCAGCACCGACATGGCCACGGTCGACTTGCCGCACCCCGACTCCCCCGCCAGCCCCAGCGTCTGCCCGGCCTCCAGCGCCAGCGACACCGACCGCACCGCGGTGGCCTCGCCGCGCGCGGTCCGGTAGTGCACGCTCAGGTCGCGCAACTCCAGCAGGCTGCTCACCGCTCCCCCTTCAGCCGCGGGTTGAGCACCGTCTCCAGGGCCCGCCCGCACAGCGTGAACGCCAGCACCACGCACACCACGCCCAGTCCCGGCGGCACCAGGAACCACCACGCCCGCTGCGACACCGCGCCGTGCATGTTCGCCGCGTGCAGCAGCGACCCCCACGACACCCGTGTCGGGTCGCCCAACCCGAGGAACGACAGGGTCGACTCCGCCACGATCGCGCTGGCCACCGTCAACGTCGTGTTCACGAACACCAGCGGCAGCACCGCGGGCAGCACGTGGCGCCCGATCACGTGCGCGTGACCGCCGCCCAACGCGCGGGACCGCTCGATGAAAGGCCGCGCCTCCACCGCCAAAGTCTGCGCCCGCACCAGCCGCGCGGTCGCCGGCCACGACGTCACCCCGATCGCCAGCACGATCGTGCCCAGCCCGCGCGGCAGCACGGTCGACAGCGCGATCGCCAGCACCAGCGACGGCAGGACCAGGAAGAAGTCGGTGAACCGCATCAGCACCGCCGACACCCAGCCGCCGAAGTGGGCCGCCGCGATCCCGACCACGGTGCCGATCAGCACCGACAGCACCGTCGCCGCGAGCCCCACGACCAGCGAGATCCGGGTGCCCCACCACGTCAGCAGCAGCACCGACCGCCCGTTGTGGTCCGTGCCCAGCCAGTGCCGCGCGGACGGCGGCTCCCACGGCCGGGCGGTCGCCCGCGTCACGTCCAGCCCGGACGTGTCGGTCACCAGCGGCGCCAGCACGGCCAGCGCCGCGATCACCGCCAGGCCGATCAGCCCGACCAGGCCGCCGCGCTGGGAGGCGAACTCCCGCCACGTCGCCCGTGCCGCGGCCCGCCGCCGTTGCCACGCGATGGCCGTCACGACGCACGCACCCGCGGGTCCAGGACCCGGTAGAGCAGGTCCGCGAACACGTTCATGGTGATCACCGCTCCCGCCAGCACCACGAACGTGCCCTGCAGCAGCGGCAGGTCCGGCCCGGTCAGCGCCTCGTAGGTCAACAGGCCCAGCCCGGGCCAGGAGAACACGGTCTCCACCGTGATCGCGCCCGACACCACGAGCCCCAGGTGCAGGAACACCAGCGTCACGGTCGGCAGCAGCGCGTTGGGCACGGCGTGCCGCCGCCGCACCACGTCGTCGCGCAGCCCTTTCGCCCGCGCGGTGGTCAGGTAGTCGGCGTGCATCTCCTCCAGCAGCGACGACCGCATCACCAGCAGGTACTGCGCGTAGACCACGGCGATCATGGTCAGGCACGGCAGCACCATGTGGTGGGCCACGTCCAGCGACTGCGACAGGAAGTCCGGCGGCGTGTCGGGGTACCGCATGCCGCCGCTGGGGAACAGGTCGCCGGTCGCCAGCGACAGCAGCATGCCCAGCCAGAACGTCGGCATCGCCCACTGCGCCAGCGCCAGCCCGGTGGAGATCCGGTCCGACCGCGACCCGCGCCGCCACGCGCCGCGGATGCCCAGCCACAGCCCGATCGTCACGGCCAGCGCGGTCGAGGTGCCGGTGAGCAGCACGGTCGGCCACAGCCGTTCGCCGATCAGCTCCAGCACCGGTCTGCTGTAGACGTAGGAGGTGCCGAAGTCGCCGCGCAGCGCCGCGCCCAGGTAGTCGACGAACTGCTCGCCCAACGGCTTGTCCACGCCCAGTCGCGCGCGCAGCTCGGCGAGCTGGTCGCCGGTGACCGGGCGGCCGCGGGTCATCGCGACCACCGGGTCGCCGGGGATCACCCGGAACAGCAGGAACCCCAGCGTCACCACGAACAGCAGGCTGACCAGCGCGCCGCCGACCTTGCCCGCCAGGTGCCGGATCACTCGCGGTCCTCCGCGCGCAGCCCGCGCCGCCGACCCATCAGCCACGCGCCGCCGACCAGCACGATCAGCGCGCCGCCGACCACGCCGAGCACCAACCCGGTGTTGGAGCCGGTGTCGCCGCCGGTGACGGTCGCGGGCGTGGCGCCGTAGTAGCCCCACATGCCGTTCTGGGCCATGATCACGCCGCCCGGGTCGGGCTGCACGGGGAAGGAGGCGAACTTGTCGCTGCGGTAGGCCTCCAGCGCGTTGTCGTAGCCCAGGACCACGGCCGGGACCTGGTCGTAGAACCGCTGCTGCATCCGCAGCACCAGCTCGCGCCGCTTGGCCGGGTCGAACTCGGCGCGCTGCCGCGCGTACAGGGCGTCGTACTCGGCGTCGCAGAAGAACGTGTCGGTGGTGCCGCCCTTGCCGTCGGCGTTGGGTCGCTGGCCGCACGTGTGCAGCGACAGGATGAAGTCCGGGTCGGGGTTGGTGCCCCAGCCGGAGAACTGCAGGTCGAACGTCCCGGCCGTGCCCGCCTCGTTGAGCTGGTTGTCCGACACGACCTGCACGTCGACCGCGATGCCCAGGTCGGCCAGGGACCGCTTGACGAACTCGCCGGCCTGCTCGTCGTAGGCGCGGCTGGCGTGCCCGAGCAGCCGCAGCTCCATGCGCCTGCCCTGCGGGGAGACGCGGATGCCGTCCGCGCCGCGCGCGTACCCGGCCTGGTCCAGGTCGGCGTTGGCCGCCGCCGGGTCGTGCGGGTAGGGCTGTTCGGGCTTGAGGTGGTAGTCGGCGAACACCGGCGGGATCGGGCCGGTGCCGCGCTGCGCGTAGCCGCCGTTGACCTTGTCGATGATCGCGTCCAGGTCGAGCGACTTGGCGATGGCGCGGCGCACCACGACGTCCTTCAACGCCGGGTGCCCGTCGCCGATCGGCTCGCCGGTGCGCGTCGCCGCCCCCGAGTTGATCACGATCTCGTTGAAGCGGCGGCCCTGCGCCTGGTTGCGGGTGATGCCGTCCTTGTCCTTGAGCGAGTCGAACTGCGCCGGGCCCATCCGGTTGACCAGGTCGACCTCGCCCTTGGACAGCGCCTGCACGGCGGCGTCGGCGGTCTTGTAGTAGCTGAACGTCAGCTCGTCGTACTTGGGCGCGCCCCGCCAGTAGTCCTTGTTCGCCTTGAACCGGATGAACTCGTTGGCCCGGTACTCGGTGAGGACGAAGGGCCCGCTGCCCACCACGGGGGTCTGGTCGTTGCGGTACTCGCCGATGTCGGCGACCTTCGACCAGACGTGCGCGGGCACGATCGGCACGTCCAGCGCGAGCATGGTCGCCTGCGGCTGCTTGGTCTTGATCACCAGTGTGCGGTCGTCGGTCGCGGTGACCGACTCGAACTCGGCGGTGAAGCTGCCGTTGGCGGTGGCGGCGGTCTCGTCGCGCATCATCAGGTCGTAGGTGAACGCCGCGTCCTTGGCGGTGATGGGCTGCCCGTCGGACCACTTCTTGCCCTCCGGCACGCGGAACGTCCACGTCAGCCGGTCCTCGGAGGACTCCCACCGGTCGGCCAGGCCCTCCACCGGGCGCTGGTCCTTCACGTCGTAGGCGGTCAGGTAGTCGTACATCAGCCTGCCGACCTCGGTGCCCGCCTGGAAGATCGACAGGAACGGGTTGAGCGAATCCACCTGCTGGGTGATCGCCACCCGCAAGGTCACCGCCTGTTGCGCCTGCGCCGGTGTCGGCGCGAGCAGAACCACCAAAGTCATCGCCGCCGTGACCGCGCCGAATCGTCGGATACCCACAGTGACCGCCTCCCGCCCGTGAGTGGAAGTCAAGAAGTAACCACTACGTTGTGGCGCACGTCAAGAACCGACATCGCCTCGGTACGGTGAACGCATGCGGATCTTGATCTCGGCGGACATGGAAGGGGCGACGGGGGTCACCTGGACCGCCGACGTCGTCCCGCAGACCGAGCAGTGGCAGCGGTTCCGCCGGCTGTTCACCGGCGACGTCAACGCCTGCGTCGCGGGCCTGCACGCGGGCGGCGCGACCGACGTGCTCGTCAACGAGGCCCACTCCTCGCAGCGCAACCTCCTGCTGGAGGACCTCGACCCCCGCGCCCGGCTGCTCACCGGGCGGCACAAGCCGCTGTCGATGATGCAGGGCGTCGACTCCGGTGTGGACGGCGTGGTGTTCCTCGGCTACCACGCCGGCGCGGGCCAGGAGGGCGTCCTCGCCCACACCTACCTGGAGAACTCGATCACCGGGGTGTGGCTGGACGGCGTGCCCGCGAGCGAGGGCAGGCTCAACGCCGCGCTGGCCGCCGAGCACGGCGTCCCCGTGCTGCTCGTGACCGGCGACGACAAGGCCTGCGACGACGCCCGCGACTACGCGCCCGGCGCCGGGTACGTCGCCGTCAAGGAGTGCGTCAGCCGCTACGCCGCCGTCTGCTCGCCCCCTCAGGTGACCTCCGAGCTGATCACCGCGGCCGCCCGCGCGGCCGCGGGCCGGGCCGGACGGGCGCCGGGCGCGGTCGCCGCGCACCGGGTCGAGGTGGAGTTCGACGCCACCCACCTGGCGGCCGCCGCGGCGGTGGTCCCTACGGTGGAGCGGGTCGGACCACGCCGGGTCGGGTTCGACGCGGCGTCGATGACGCTGACGATGCAGGCGTTCAAGGTCGTCACCGCGATCGCCGCGGGGGCGGTGGAGGGAATCTATGGCTGAGGACGTCGTCGACCTGTGCGCGGCGCTGCTGCGGTTCGACACCACCAACCGCGGCGGCGGCGACTCCGCCGGCGAACGGGAGGCCGCCGAGTTCGTCGCGGCGCACCTGGACGCCGTCGGCGTGCCCGCGACCGTGCTCGAACCCGCGCCGCGCCGGGGCAACGTGCTGGCCCGCGTGACCGGCTCCGACCCCGACCTGCCCGCGCTGCTCGTGCAGGCGCACCTGGACGTGGTGCCCGCCGACCCCGCCGAGTGGAGCGTGCCGCCGTTCGCCGGGATCGAGCGCGACGGCTACCTGTGGGGCCGCGGCGCGGTCGACATGAAGGACATGATCGCCATGGTCCTGGCCGTGCTGGGCGACTGGTCCCGCGAGGGCCGCCGGCCGCGCCGCGACATCGTGCTCGCGTTCGTCGCCGACGAGGAGGACCGCGGCGAGTTCGGCGCGCACTGGCTCGTCGACCACCACGCCGACTTCTTCGCCGGCTGCGCCACCGCGATCGGCGAGTCCGGCGGCTACGCCTACCCCGTCGGCGACCGGCGCGTCTACCCCATCGGCACGGCCGAACGCGGCACCTCCCACCTGCGGCTCACCGCCACCGGGCGCGCCGGGCACGGCTCCCGCCGCAACGACGACAACGCCGTGGCCAAGCTCCTGGCCGCGCTCGCCCGCGTCACCGCCCTGCGGCACCCCGTGCGGCTGACCCCGACCGTGCGGGCGTTCATCGAACGGGTCGGCGCCGCGCTGGACGTGCCGGTCGACCTGGCCGACGTCGACGCCACCATCGCCCGGTTCGGCGCCGCCGCGAAGCTGGTCGAGAACACCGTCCGCGACAGCGTCACGCCCACCGTGCTCCAAGCCGGGTACAAGGTGAACGTGATCCCCGGCAGCGCCACCGCCGAACTGGACGTGCGCACCCTGCCCGGCGCCGCGGACGAGCTGCTCGCCTCGATCGACGCCGCCCTCGGCCCGGACGTGCGACGCGAGTTCATCGCCGACGAACCGCCCGTGCAGGCGCCGATCGACTCGCCGTGGTTCGACGCCATGGCCGCGGCGCTGCGCGCGGAGGACCCCGAGGCCGTCGTCGTGCCCTACTGCATGGGCGGCGGCACGGACGCCAAGGCGTTCAACCGGCTGGGCATCGACTGTTACGGCTTCGCCCCGCTGTCCCTGCCGGCCGGCTACGACTACCGCGCCATGCCGCACGGCGTGGACGAGCGCGTGCCCGTGGAAGGACTCCGCTTCGGCGCCCGCGTGCTCGACCGGTTCCTGTCCTCGTAACCCGCCATCACTCGATCGGGTGGGACGGGCCCGGTATCCCCACCCCTCACCGCACCCTCCTAGCTCGGGGAGTGCTGGGTGGAGGAGGCCGGGACGTGTGGGCGCGAATCACCAGAGGGGCGGTGGCGGTGGCGATCGTCGTGGGCGTCGCCTCGTGCGACAACGGGGTGTTCGACCACCCGGGCGGTGACACCGGGACCGACCGGGGCACCACCGGGGCAGCAGCGGGAGCGGTTCGGGCGGGAACACCACCACCGGGTCGAGGAACGGCGGGGATCGGTACGGCTGGTTCCTCCCGGAGGGACCGGATTCGCCGAGCTTCCCCGAAGACGACGAGCCGGCCGGCGTGACCAGGGACGACCCGCGCGAACACGCCGAACCGACCACCGCCACCACGACTCCGAGGACCACCACCACGACCACCACGACGTCATGACCCCGGTCGTCCGGGATCCGCCCGGCACGGCCTCCGACGAGCCGGACGCCGTGCGCCGCGTCGGCGAGGCGCTGGCCAACGTCACCGTGCTCACCGGTCTGCCGGTGGCTGGAACCCCGCGTCCGCGCGGCGACCGACCGGCCCGGCAACCGCGCGCGGGCACTCTCGACGAGCCTGTCGGCGGCCTGGCCGGTCCTGCCCGCCCTCGCCGTGGCGCTCGGGCTGCTGTTCCCGATCACCAGCTTCTACGCGTTCCCGCTCGCGGTCGGCGGCGGCATCCTGCTGTCGCTGCACACGGCCCGCCTGCGCCGCCCGGACGCGCACCCGACGTGACCAGGGTGCTCGGCTTCGCCGTCGGATCGCTCTCCCTGTTCTGGTCAGCGGGCAACTACGCCGAGGTCCGGGGCGTCGAACTGGCCCGCGACTACGCCGAGGACCTGCACGGGCAGACCGCCGTCGTCGTCTACGCCCCGCAACGCCTGCACATCACCGCGCCCGGGGCCTGCGAGGAACCCCTGCCCGCCGAGGGCTCCCGCTACCGGTTCCGCTACGCGGGCCTGCGCCTGCTCGCCAAGGTCGGCGCCAAGTACTTCCTCGTCTCCGACGGCTGGACCCGCGACCGCGGCACCGTGGTCGCGCTCGCCGACGACGACCTCCGCGTCGAACTGGGCCACGGCGACCAGGCACGCCCGCCGGGCTGCGCGGGCGCTACAGGTCCAGGTCGGTGATCTCGCGCAGCCTGGCCAGCGCGTCGAGCAGCGCGACCATCCGCGGCCGGCCCAGGTGCGCGGTCCACTCCCGCTGCACCTCGGCGATCGCGTCCACGCAGACCGGGATCGCCCGGCGCCCGCGCTCGGCCACCCGGATCAGCCGGGCCCGCGCGTCGGTCGGGTCCGGGCCGCGCTCCACGTAACCGGCTCGTTCGAGCTGGTCGACCAGGAAACCGGCGGTCTGCTTGGTCACCCGGGCGGCCTCCGCGAGCTCCGTGAGCCGCGACCCGTCCCGGTCGATCCGGTGGAACACCCGTGCCTGCGCGGGCGTCACGTCGTCGAACCCCGCCCGCGAGAGGGCGGCGAACACCCGGTTCTCGAGTTCGCGGTGCGGCAGGTACAGCAACAGGCCGAGGTCGTCGGGCACGTCACTCCTTGACATCGGTCAGAGAAGTTGATCACCCTATCGTGTCCTGCCCGTCGGGTGACGCCGCTAGTCGAAGCGGATGTGCTTCACCGAAGTCCACGTCCGCCGCACCCGGCCGCGCAGCCTGCCGTCGGTGTTCGGCGTCAGCGCCAACCCGGCCGACGCGGCGACCCGGTCCGCGACCTGCGCCACCGTCAGGTGGTCGGTCCACACGTGCTCGGCGAACTCCGGCTCGCGCAGCCCTGCCAGGCAGCGGTCCACCACCCGCAGCGCGAAGCTCTCCCGGCGCAGCGCCGCGTCCTTGCCGAGCACGACCCGCGCCGCGTGCCCGAACCCGCGTTCCCGCAGCCGCCGCACCACCGTCTCCCGCTCGGCCAGCAACGCGAAGTGCCGCACGTCGTGACCCCGGTCGCGCAACCCGCCGACGATCTCCCGGAAGTAGGCGGGCTCCACCACCGTCATCGGCACCACGACCACCCCGTCGTGCCCGCTCGCCGCCCGGTCCAACACCTCCACCACACCCCGCCGCCACGACGCCAGGTCCTGGAAGTCGCCGCGCAGCGCGGGCGGCGTCATCCGGTGCAGCGCGAACCCGACGTGCTCGGGGTCGCTGAGGAAGCTGCCCGGCAACCGCCGCCGCAACTCGTGCGCGGTCTGGGTCTTGCCGCCGCCGAACGGCCCGTTGATCCACAGGAGCACGTCACCGACCTTACGGACGCCGCGCCAACCGGACGAGCTTGAGCGCCAGGTGCAGCTCCAGGCGGGCGCCGCCGTCGGCCAGGTCGCGGCCGGTCAGCTCGGCGATCCGACCCAACCGGTAGTACAGGCTGGTGCGGTGCAGGTGCAGGCGCTCCGCCGCGGCACGCACCTCGCAGCCGCAGTCCAGGTACACCTCCAGCGTCCGCAGCAGCACCTCCGACAACCCGGCCAGCACCTCGTCCGGCGACGCGCCCAGCAGCAGCCGGTACGCGCCCAGTTCGGACCACCGCACCCGGTCCGGCAACGCCGGGTCCAGCCGCGCCAGCTCCGCCGCCGCCAACGCCTGCTGGTAGGCCGCGCCGGTCCGGTCCGGCGGGTGCGGGTCGCTCACCCCGACGTGCCCGGGCAGGTCCGGCACGGCGTCGGCGGCCGGCACCGTGCGCACCACCCGCGGCTCCAACGCCACCACCACCCGCACCGGAGCCCGCTCGCCGACGGGCACCTGCGCCGCCAACGCCGCCAACCGCTCACCCAGGTCCACCTCCGGCACGTCACCCAGCACCCACAGGTAGCCGACCAGCGCCCCGTTGTGCCGCAACGGGAACCCCACCCGCTGCTGGAACCCCAACGCCGCGTTCCCCGGCACCCGCACCGGCCCCGCCGCGGTCGCCACGCCGTGCTGCTCCTGCCAGGCCGCCACGTCCGCGGGCACCCGCCGGGTCAGGATCGCCCGCACCCGCGCCTGGTCCACGTCGTCGGTCTGGGCGCTGTGCGCCACCACCCGGCCCGCCACGTCGTCCACCGACACCCCGCGCCCCAGCACCCGGGACAGCTCGTCCAGCAGCTCCTGCATTCCGACAACTGTAGGAACAACTCCAGTCCCCGGACGGTCGCCCCACCCGACGCCGACGCCCTAGCGTGATCGACCGTGACGAACAGCAGGATCGCACCCTGGGCCTCACCGCAGGCGCAACGCAGGCTCGCCGAGGTCGAGGCCGCCGTGTCCGCCGACCTGACCCCGACCGGTGTCGCGGGCACCGTCCGCAAGGCGCTCGAAGCGCACGCCGCCCAGGTCGACGACGACGGGATCGTGCTCTACGCCGGCACCAACGTGCTCAGCCCCGGCGCCGCCGAAGCCGTGCGGACCACCGTGTCCAGCCGGCCCAGCATGGGCTGGCCCGGCGAGAAGTACCAGGTCGGCCTCGACCACCTGGACACCCTCGAAGTCCTCGCGCCGATGCTCGTCGCCTCCCTCATGGAAGGCCGGTTCGCCGAGGTCCGGCTCCAGAGCGCGACCCTGGCCAACCTCGCCGTCTACACCGCGTTCGCCCGCGCCGGCGACAAGATCGCGGTGCTGCCCGAGTTCGCCGGCGGCCACGCCAGCCACCACGCCCAAGGGGTGCCCGCGATCCGCGGCCTGACCGTGGTCGACCTGCCGTACCTGCCCGACGAGCTCGACCTCGACTACGGCAAGCTGCCCGGGTTCCTGCGGGTGCACCGGCCGCGGATCGTGGTGATCGGCGCGAGCATGATGCTGTTCCCGCACGACGTCGCCGCGGTGCGCGCGGCAGCCGACGAGGTTGGCGCGGTCCTCCTCTACGACGCCTCCCACATGGCCGGGCTCGTCGCGGGCAAGGAGTTCCAGCGCCCGCTGCACGAGGGCGCGCACCTGATGACGTTCTCCACCTACAAGTCGTTCGGCGGCCCGTCCGGCGGCTGCGTCGTCACCCGCGACCCGGAGCTGGCCGAACGCGTCTCGAACGTCGCCTACCCCGGGATGCTCGCCAACTACGACGCCGGACGCCTCGGCGCCCTCGCCGTCACCGCCGCCGAACTGGCCGAACAGGGCCCCGACTACGCGCGGGCCTGCATCGCCAACGCCCAGGCGCTGGGCGCGGCGCTGGCCGAGAACGGCTTCGACGTCGCCCGCCACGACGGCGTCTTCACCCGCTCCCACCACCTCGCGATCGACGCCCTCACCCTCGGCGGCGGCGACGCGGCGGCCGTGCTGCTCGGCGAGGCGGGCGTCTACCTCAGCGGCATCGGCCTGCCGTGGCAGCGCATCGACGAAGGGCTGCGCGGCCTGCGCATCGGCACCCAGGAGATCACCCGACGCGGCTTCACCCCCGCGCACCAGCCCGCCATCGCCGCCCTGATGCGTCGCGCCCTGCTCGACCGCGAAGCACCCGAGCGCGTCCGGGCCGACGCCGTCGCGCTGCGCCGGGAGGTCAACGCGACCAGCTGACCGGCAGCCGGGATCACGCGGGCGAACACCTGTTCAGGACGGGTGCGCCAGCCGATCGAGGACCGTAGTCGTCCTCATTGGCGCATAGGGTGGCGTGGTGACCGAGAAGCTGACGACCCGCGCGTTGAACCGGGCCACCCTGCACCGCCAGTTCCTGCTCGACCGGGTGGACCGCAGCGCCTGCGACGTGGTGGAGCACCTGGTCGGGATGCAGGCCCAGGAGCCGTTCTCGCCCTACTACGGCCTGTGGTCGCGGATCGGGTCGTTCCAGGCCGACGAGCTGGGATCACTGCTGCTGGACCGCCGCGTGGTCCGGGCGTCGCTGCACCGCGCCACGATCCACCTGGTCACCGCGGCCGACCACGCCCGGTTCGAACCGCTGATGCGGCCGTTCCTGCACCGCAGGTTCGCGTCCTCGCCGTTCGGCTTCGTGACGGACGGCCTCGACGTCGACGAGTTCACCGCGGCCGTCACCGCCCTGCTGGAGGAGAAGCCCCGCACCCGGCGCGAGATCAGCGACCTGCTCGGCTCGCGGTGGCCCGACCGCGACGCCACCGCGCTGGGGTACGCGGGCAGCTTCCTCGTGCCGTCCGTGCAGGTGCCGCCCCGCGCCGTCTGGGGCAGGTCGGGCGCGGCGGCCTGGACCACCGCCGCCCACTGGCTCGGACCGGTCGGCCCCGCCGCGACGATCGAGGAGTTCGTGCGCCGCTACCTGGCCGCGTTCGGCCCCGCGTCGGTCAAGGACGTGCAGACCTGGGCGGGCATGAGCCGGCTCAAGCCCGTGGTGGAGGCGATGGACCTGCGGGTCTTCACCGACGAGCGCGGCCGGACCCTGTACGACCTGCCGGACGCCCCGCGACCCGACCCCGACACGCCCGCCCCGGCGCGGTTCCTGCCCGAGTTCGACAACCTGCTGCTCGGCCACGACGACCGCACCCGCGTCATCTCCGACGAGGACTACCGGCGCGGGATCATCATCGGCGGCAAGCCGACGCTGCTGGTGGACGGCTTCGTGCACGGCACCTGGAAGATCGCCCGCGACGGGCTGGACGTCGAGGTGTTCCGGCCGCTGACCCGCGCGCAGCAGGCCGACGTGCGGGCCGAAGGCGCCCGGTTGCTGGGGTTCGCGGGCGTGGCGGGGGACGTCCGCCTCTAGATTTGGACGATTGTCCAGTACGATCGTCCAATGACGGTTCGGGAACGGTTGCTCCGCGCGGCCACGGAACTCATCGCCGAGAAGGGCTGGGGCGCGGTCAGCACGCGCATGCTCGCCGACCGCGCCGGCGTCGGGTCCGGCGTCGTGCACTACCACTTCGACTCCACCCAGGCCGTGCTCGTGCAGGCCGCCGTCGGCGCGCTGCGATCCGCCGTGGACGACCTCGCCCCGGTGCTGGACCGGGCTTCGACGCCGACGGACGCGCTGACGCTGCTGCTGGCCGCGCTGGACGAGCACGGCGGGCAGGAGCTGTTCACCGAGACGTTCCTCGCCGCCACCCGCAACGACGAGCTGCGACAGGCCGTGGGCGACGTGCTCGTCGAGTTCCGCCGCACCCTCGCCACCTGGCTGGAGTCCCACGACGTGCCCACCCCGGCGCAGACGGCCGCGGTGCTGGCGGCGGCCGTCGACGGCGTGCTGCTGCACCGCGCCCTGTCACCCGACCTGCCGGCGGACGTCGTCGTGCCCGTCCTGGGACGGGTGCTGCGGTGAAGGTGCTGGTCAGCGGGGCGGGAATCGCCGGACTGGCCCTCGCCCACCGGTTGGGGACGCTCGGGCACCAGGTCGTCGTGCTGGAGCAGGCCGACGGGCCGCGCACGTCCGGCTACATGATCGACTTCTTCGGGCCGGGCTACGACGCGGCCGAGCGGATGGGCGTGCTGCCGCGCCTGCTGGACCTGGGCTACCGGGTGGCGGAAGCCGCGTACGTCGACGCGCGCGGACATCGGGTGGCGGGGCTGCGATTCGACCGGATGGCCCGGGCGGTGAACGGGCGCCTGGTGAGCATCCTGCGCCCGGACCTCGAACGCGCGTTCCGCGAAGACCTGCCCGTCGGGGTGACGCTGCGGTTCGGCGCCCGCGTCGTCGCGGTCCAGGACGGCCCGACCCGGGTCGACGTGCGGTTGGCCGACGGGTCCACGGTGTCCGGTGACCTGCTCGTCGGCGCGGACGGCGTGCACTCGGCGGTGCGCGGGCTCGTGTTCGGCGACGGCCACATCCGGTACCTGGGCTTCCACACGGCGGCGTTCACCTTCGACGACCCGGAGGTCCACGCGCTGGTCGCCGGCCGGTTCTGCGTCACCGACACCGTGAGCCGCCAGGTCGGGTTCTACGGGCTGCGCGACGGGCGGGTGGCGGCGTTCACCGTGCACCGGACACCGTCACCGGACCTGCCCGCCGACCCGCGCGCGGAAGTCGTCCGGGCCTACGGGTCGCTGGGGTGGGTCGTGCCGCGGGCGTTGGCGCGGTGTCCCGAGGAGATCTACTACGACCAGGTCGCGCAGGTGCAGCTGCCGAAGTGGTCCTCCGGCCGCGTCGTGCTGGTGGGTGACGCGTGCGGCGCGGTGTCGCTGCTGGCCGGGCAGGGCGCGTCGCTCGGCATCGGCGGCGCGTGGGTGCTGGCCGACCACCTCCACGACCTGACCGCCTACGAGCACACGTGGCGGCCGGTCGTGGAGGCGAAGCAGCAGGTGGCGCGGTCGGGTGCGCGCTGGTTCCTGCCCGCGTCACCGTGGCGGCTGCGGGCGCGGCGGGTGGCGATGAGGCTGTCGGGCCTGCCCGGCGTCGACCGGGTGGTGGCCACGAGCCTGGTGGGCAAACCGGTCACCCTCGGCTGACCCCGGCGCCGCCCTGCGATCACGGCATGACCGACACCCCGAGGACCGGCCCTGAGGTGCCACTCACCAGTGGGCGGTCGGGGGCCGCGGCGAAGGGCGTCGGTGCGGTGACCGCCCTGTCCGTGGCCGGTCTCGTCGTGGCGGGCATGACCGTCGCCATCACCCACGACGCCGAGAAGACCGCCGCGCTGGAAGCCGCGGGGACGCGTGTCGAAGCGGACGTCGTCGCGGCCGAACGGGTCGAGAGCGCGGACGAGGTGGTCTACGAGATCGTGCTGCGCATCCCGGTGCCCGACGGCGTCACCTTCGACGTCGAGCACCGGTGCACCCACTACGCCTGTGCCGCCGCGACCCGGCGGTCCGCGACCACGCGACCGGTGATCGTGGACCCGATGACCCGCGCCTGGGCCGTCATCCACTGACCTCGGGACGCCGCGGGCCCGCCGACCGCACCGCGTCCAGCTCCGCTTGCAGCCGGTCGAGCTGGCTTTCCGCGCGTTCGGCGCGGACCTGGGTCTGGGCGCGGGCCTGCTCCAGGGCGTCGAGGCGTTCGCGGGCGGCGCGTTCGACCTGGTCGAGCTGGGCGCGGTGGGTGTCACGCTGGTCGGTCAGCTCGGCTCGGGCACGGTCGAGTTCGGCTCGGGCGTCCTGGGCGGACTGCTCGGCGCGTTCGGCCTTGACCCGTGCCTCGTGCGCGGCGTCGGCTTCGGCCCGGACGGCGGCCTGTGCCTGCTCGACGCTCGACTTGGCCTCGGCGACGGCCTGCTCGACTCGGGCCTGTGCTTCGGCCTGCGCGCGGTCGACCTGCGCCTGCGCGTCCTGCCGGGTCTGGTCGACCTGGGCCTGGGCGTCCGCGCGGACCTGCTCGACCTCGCGCACGGCCTGCCGCCGGGCTTGTTCGGCGTGGGCGACGGCATCGGCCTTCGCCTGCTCCACCTGGGCCTGCGCCTCGCGCCGGATCTCGTCCACGGTCGCCGCCGCTTCCACCCGGACGGCGGCGACCTCGTCCTCGGCGCGTGCGACGGCGGCGTCGGCTTCGGCCCGTGCGGCGTCACGCTGCTCGTAGGCGGAAGCGGCGTCGAGCTCGGCCTGTTCAGCGGCGCGCACCGCGTCCTCGGTCGTCGCCTCGGCGGCCTGCCGTGCCTGTTCGGCGTCACGTCGCCGCCGTTCCGCCTTCGCGACCGCCGATTCCGCCTCGGCGACCCGCCGCGCGGCCTCGGCCTCGACCGCCTGCACCTGGCTCTCGGCCACGCTCGGGTCGGCGATCGCGGACAGCTCCGCCACAGCTCCGGTCATCGTGGTCGACAGCTGTTCCGCCAACACCCGGAACCGCTCCAACAACTCTTCAGCCCTGATCTTGCCCGCAGTGATCCCCTGCGAGCCTTTCGTCACGGTGACGACCTCCTGCTCCCCCTCCGCCGCCTGCGCCAACCGCTGCCGCTCCCGCCACGCCCGCCACCGGGTGTGTTCCGGCAGGTCGCAGTACTCAGCCGGCCGTCCCGGCCCGCCACCTCGAATCACCACCCGCGTGCAGCCGGGGTAGTTGCAGGTCAACGCGGAGGTCTCACTCGTCGTCACGGCAATATCGTAGCAGAATACCGTTAACAACGTTATTAGATACAACGCAACGCTATGACCGGAGTTGATCCTGGCTTCCGATAAGTGAACCTTATCGGAAGTCAAGTATCCCAGATGTTGCTGGCGAGGTTCGTGAGTGACGCCTAGTCGAACTGTCAGGCCTTGAGCTGGGCATATGCAGCGACGTGTCACGGCACGGCCGCACGCCGGGCGCACGTTGACTTCCGACAGTGGACGTGACTAAGCCTCCACCATCCGACGTCACCGATCGGACGCCGTATCTGGTTGTCCGCCGGCAACTGGACATCGTCCACGCGCTCCCATCGTTGAGACACCGGACGCGCGGAGACCTCGTGGCCTCGCCCGCGAGATCTTCTGCGGCCATACGCGAGTCCTCCACGGGTCGATCACCGCTGTCGAAATCACGGAGAAGGCGATTTCGGACGCGGTCGGCATCGACAAGCTCGTTACGGCAACCTGACAGGACACGCGTGGAAGTCCGACGTTGACCGTCGGCGGATGCGGAGTGTCGGTGTTCCCCGGCTCGTTTGACTCGCATGAGCTGACATCGGAAACACCCGGCCACCGTCGTATGCGCAGGCGGCACGGGCCGGTGCGCGAGTAGGCTCGGGGGCGCGGTGCGTCCGACTGTGGCGTCGAACGCACCGACGGTCCGGGGGAACCTCGTGGGCCACAACGTGGACGAGCACGTGCGACTGGCTGGCGACGACCCGGTCCGCCGGCGCGTGGCCGTAGAGCAGGTCGCGCGGTTCACCGCGGTGCTCGCCCTGTGCCGGCCCGACGACCCCGGTCGACGAACACCAGCAGCGAGCTCACCGGAGCAGTTCGGTCCTCACAGGGATGAGAACCGGCGCCGGGCTGTTGGCGACCTGGTGCAGGGAGACTGGTGTTGGGATCAGGTTGCCATGTCCGGCCGTTGTCCGGTCGGGTAACCGGACAACGGCTACTGGCTCAGTGCCACCCGTGCCAGGTGATGGCTCGCGTGGCACTGAGCCAAGGCAGGTCCCGCGCCAACGGCGACCCGCCAACTCGCTCTCGTGTCCGGGCCACGGACGAACGGAGTCGAGGTGAAGACTGCGGCCCATAGGACTCACTGCCTCGGGTTCAACGATAGGCGGAGCGAACCGAGGCTGCCAGCGCGCCCAGGACGAAACACATGCCCAGAAAGTTTGTCCTGGACGAAATCAGTGCCCTGACCTGCGCCCCAGTCACAGCGATCTGCTGTCCAGATCGTCCTCTGGACGTCCGTGAAAGCTCACTTCCGTGCGTTTGCCGCCTGTTCCAGCCATCATGGTGTCGTAGAAACACCACATCCGCGAGCTGCTTCCCCAGGTACCGGATCGGCGCCAACCGGCCGGTACCCGTGAGCCCGTCGGAGGTGGACGTGTCCGGGCCACAGCACGTCGAGAACGGGTGAGGATCATGATCATCGCTTTCACTCCCGCGAACAGCGGATCGTTTTCATGCTTACCGCTGCCTGCGGTGTTCGTCCGGGCAGTGGTGCTGGTAGTCGTCTATGTCTTCGTCCTGGTCCTGTTGCGCTGGGGATACGACACCAACATCACGCTGATGCTCGTGTCGGTGCTGAGCCTGGTCGCGGTGAGAACCGGCCACAGCCTGCTCAGTCCTCCTCGCACCAAGCCGTCGATCAGCCTCTCCCGCTGACCGGGCCCCCGCATGGCCAGCCAGCCCATGCCCCGGGAAGGCACCACCGCGCGTTCGTCGCCTGGGCGCCCTGCGGCGCCCAGGCCGTCGCGCCCGGCTCCGTCCGCGTCCGCACGCCGCGGTCCGTCACGCCGCCGAGCAGGCCAGCCGACGGACGGCAACCCCGCCCCCCACGACTTCGTGCTGGGCGGCTGGCAACCGCCGTCGCGCGCGATGTCCACGGCGATGACCGCCGCCACCCTGTCCGAGCTCGCCAAGGCACTGGACGAGTTGCGTCGCGAAAGAGGGCTGTCCTACGCCCGGCTGGGACGCAAGGCGCAGGGTGTCCCAGGCATCTCCCGCACCAGCGCTCACGCCGTCATCACAGGAAGGCGTGATCTCGACCTGGTGCTGCTACGCGGCTTCCTGGTCGTGTGCGACGTCTCCTCCGAGGAACGCCTGCGCTGGCTCGGCGCGTTCGACCGGCTCACACGAGCTGCGGCTGCCGAGCCCGAAATCCTGATTCCGGCGACCCTGTCCGCTGCCCCGGTCATGCCGCGTGATCCCGCCCCTCCCGCGCCCACCTACGTCGACCCGCAACCGCCGCACCACCACACCGCGTGGCCGACCCTGGAAGACGTGCGCCGAGCCTATCCCCGCAGACCCAGGCCCATCCCTGATCATGTACACAGGCACCTGCCGTGGCTGCTGGTCCCGGCGGTCGGGGCACCACTGTGCGCCATCCTCATGACGCGCCACGCGATCCCCGTCCCCACCATCCTCGGGTTCCTCGTCATGGCCACGGTCGGACTGGCGCTGTGGACCATCCACCTGCCCGGCGTCGGCGCCGGGCGGCGCCTCGAGAAGCCCTACGTCCGGAAGATCGAGCTCGTGGACGACAGCGAGGCATTCAGGGTGGACAGGCTGGCCGCTCCCCCGGTCATCGGGTTGTAGCCATGGCAAACAACCGTGCTGAACCTCGCCGCGAACGGCCCGACGCGGACCGTGCTGCTCAGGGCGTGGGCGACCTGAGAACTCCGCGTGACTTCCTGACGCTGCTCGACGCCATGCGCAAGAGCAGGAAGTTGTCCTACCGACAGATCAGCCAACGGGCGGGCAAGGGCATGGCCAGCAGCACCGCACAGGCCATGGTCGTCGGAGACACCCTGCCCCCATTGCACAAACTCGAACTCTTCCTCGCCGGTTGCAACGTTCCTCCCGAGGAGCGCCGACGGTGGATCCACACCTGGCACCGGATCAACCAGAGCACCCCGGAGGCATCCGGCACCGCCCCCGACGCCCTCCCGACGCCCGACACCACGCCGCAGACCACCGGCCGGGATGTCCTCCCGGCGCGCCCGTCCCAGCCCGTCACCCCACCCGTCCCTGCTCCCGTCCCACCGCTACAGCGTCAACGCAGCCGGAGCGCCGGCATGCGGCGGCTTCGGTTCACTCTTCTGGCGCTCACGGCGTTCACCACCGCGGTGGGTGTCCTGACCGCCAGCGCAATCCTGATGTGGCTGCACCACGTGCCAACCGAGATCATGTTCGCCGTTTACGGCCTGCTCACCGTCAGCGTCACCTCCTGGATGATGGTCGCGCAACGCCACCCCCCGGCCCGTGACCCCACGCGCGGCGACTAGCAAGACGAGCCGCGGCGCGGTGCCTTCGGCGACCGACCAATCGTCACGAATGGCCCGGCTGTTGAGCCCCGGACACTCCTTTATCCGCCGCCCCGTCCACCGCAGCCACTCACCCTTCCCGACACCGCCCTGGCGATGTCCAGCCGCGACACCCTGACGGAGACGAGCCATGTCCTCACCGCAGCCACCGCTGTTCACCCTCCGACTTGCCTTGATTCTCCTACTGGCGCTGGTGTGCGGAGGCATCGTCGGTCTGCTCGCCTGGTTGGCGGGGGACAACATTCCCGCCGCCGTTCTCGCCGGGCTCACCGCCGTCGGGTTATCGGCGATCGCCTTCCACAACCTGATCGAAGATCCCTCGAACGATCACGGCCGGGGCGCTCCCAGCTGACGGGGACGAGTGCAAGCCGCCGCCAAGCAGCCCCATTGGCGACGTGACGCTCCAGCGTTGCGATGAGTTGATCGGTCAGCCCGGAGTGGGCCGTCGGGTGGCCCGGACAAGGGTGAGGTGCAGCCCAGCATGGACGACACGCCGTCAAGACCCGGCCGTTCCCGCGGCGGAGCCCCTCCTTCACTCGACGAGCGGGCTCTGCGCAGCCGGTACGGGCAACCAGCGGTCGACCTGGTCCTGCTGCTGGACCGCCTGGCCCGTGCGGGCGGATTCAGCAGGAACGATGCCGCCCAGCACTGGGCCGCTCAGGATCCGGAGGGCGCGCGGCATCACGGGATCCTCAGGGTGTCCGACACCGGCGCACCGGCAATCGAAAGACGCCGGTTGTCCGAGACGATGAAGATGGACAAGGGTCCTGTGCCCACGGGGCTCGTCGAGGCGTTTCACGAGCTGTGGGCACGGCAACGCCCGACCTCCGAGGTGCGGACGGTCGCCGACCAGTTGACGCGGTTGTGCGACGAGGTGGTGCAGGCGAGTCTGGCTGCCGTCGGGCCATCGACGGGACCTCGCAAGCCCCGCACCACCGCGAAGGCCGCCGAGGTCGCTCGGCTCAAGCAGGACCTCCTGGTCGCACAGCGGGAGCTGCTCGAGGCGGAGAAGACCGAGACCGAGCTCAGAGGTCTGTCCAGCGTCTTGTACGTCGCGTTGGTTGGCTTGCAGAGCTCCCACCAGCGCCTGCTCGATGAGCGGAACGAGGCGCTCGGGAAGGCAGAGGCAGACGGGAACGCGATCCACGACGTCCCCGAGGAGGCCCAGCACGAACTGCGGCGCACCCTCGAACGTGCACTCGCGGCCGAGCGGATGGTCCAGCAGCTGCAAGCGGACAACCACGTCCTGGTCGCCCACCTGGATGCCCTCCAGAACTACGTCGGGCTGTCCGATGCGAGGGTTGTCCGGCCCGGACAAGTCCAGGACAACCGGTTGACCTGGACTGTTGGCCACGAAGAAGTGGGCAACGCGTCGGACGTGGTACGTGATCCCACCGCGCCGCCATGGGTGAGGCAGGACCCGTCGGTCACCGTGGCCGGATCGCATCGGCATCGGCATCGGCTGCAGTCGGGTTGGCGCAGGACCATGACTGTGCTGACCGGACTGGTGAGCTCGGGCGAGAGCCCGGCCGACGTGCGCCGGCGGGAGTTGATCGCACGTATCGCGCGTCCGTCAGCCGGATGCCACAAGATCGTGGTGGTCGGGGTGGAGGACGGCGTCGGGGGAAGCACGGTTACCGCCTGCCTGGGCGCCGTGCTGGCACGCCTTCGCCACCGCCCTGCGGCCGACCGTTTTGACCGGGTCATTGCCGTGGACGCCGACTCCGACCGCGGCACGCTGGCACCGGAGGTTGTCCGCGAGACCACGGCGACAGTCCGAGACCTGTTGCGCGACACGTCCCGGATCGCCCGTCACAGCGAGATCCGCGCCTACACGTCCCGGTCGCGCAGCGGACTGGAGGTCCTCGCGTCCGAGAAGGGCCCGGTGATGGCCGAGGCGTTCAGCGAACAGGGCTACCTGCGCGCGGTGTCGCTGCTGGAGCGCTTCTACGACATCGTTCTCGTCGACTGCGGAACCGACCTGACGCACCCGGCCGCGAAGGGCATCCTGAGCCAGGCGGACTCGCTCGTGCTGGTGTCGTCAGGTTCGGTGGACGGCACCCAGACCCTGGCCGCCACATTGGACTGGCTGGAGGCACACGGCTACCGCGACCTGGTCGCCAAGTCCACTACTGTGATCAACTCGGTGCGATCGGGCTCAGGCAGGATGGACCCGGAGAAGCTCGCCGCGTACTTCGTCCAACGCTGCCGCGCCGTCGTGCGGATCCCGTTCGACACGCGGCTGGAGATGGTCGCGGAGATCGAGTTGGAAAAGTTGGGCTCGAAGACCCGGTTCGCCCTGCTGGAACTCGCCGCCACGGTGACCGACGACTTCTCCGACTTCGACCCTCGCGCTCTTGCGGAGGAGCTTCCGACTGGGCCGGTCGCGATCGTTCCGAGGGAGCCCGCGACTGGGCCGGTCGCGTTCGTTCCAGTAGAGCCTCTCACCACGCCGACCATGATCGCCCCGGGGTTGGCGCCGTACAGGGGCACCACGATCCCGTGGACGGAAAAAATCAAGATGATCACAGTGCTCTACGATGCGGGAAGGATGACGCATGCAGACTTCACAAGAGCGCGGAATTTGGCGCTCGAATCAGCCGCCTTCTCGCGGGCGGAGATCGAGAGGGAATTTCGTGCCCTGGTCAACCGGGCCGTCGGGATGACGTGGCGAACGATCTCGAAGCTGATTTTTCATCATCCGCAGTTCCCCACTCCGGACCAAGCTTCAGCGAGGATCGACACCGCCTGGGGCCTGGGGGCGCTGACGGAGCAGGAGTATGTGAACAAGAAGTACTGGCTGTGGGAATTCGGGCAGCATAATCCTCCTCAAGTTCCACGTGCGGACGCCATTTATGTGCTGGACGCCCGGCTCGCCTACGGAGAAATATCGCCCGAAGAATACGGCGGGCTGGTGGCCGCGGTGAAGCAGCGGGAAGACCTCTACCCTGATGGATACCCCGACAACCCCAGGAGATCATGGCCGCCTCCGAATTAGACGGAGGTACGTGGTCGGCTCGACCTCGCCGTGGGCCGACGTGACGAGCGGCCGACTGCGCGTCACGGCCGGGACAATCGTGGCATGGACCTCTTCGAACGCTCGTGGTCGGCGTTGCGCGAGGCGGTGGCCGGGTTGGCGGACGAGGACTTCGCGCGGCCGTCGGGTTGTGCCGGTTGGCTCGTGCGGGACCTGGTGTGCCACCTGGTCATCGACGCGCAGGACGTGCTGATCACGTTGGCGACCCCGACGCGGGCGGAGGCGACGCGGGACGCGGTGACCTACTGGAACGTCACGTCGACGCCGCCGACCGGTGACGACCCGCTCGACGCGTTGACGGTCCGGTTGGCCGCCGCGTACGGGGAGCCGCGGTTGCTGGAGTTCCACCTCGACGACGTCGGGTCGGCGGCCGGCCGGGCCGCCGGACTCGCCGATCCGGCGGCGCGTGTCGGCACCCGTGGCGAGGTGCTCACCGTGGCCGACTACCTGTCCGCGTACGTCCTGGAGTGGACGTTGCACCACCTCGACCTGGTCGCGCATCTCCCCCGCGCGCCCAGGCCGCCCGCCGAGGGCCTGGCCCGGGCGCGCGGAATGCTGGAGGAGATCGCGGGAGGGGCGTTCCCGGCGTCCTTCTCCGACGCGGACGCGTTGGCGGTCGGCACCGGGCGGCGGGCGCCGACCGACGCGGAGCGGGCCGAGCTCGGCGAGTGGGCCGCGAGACTGCCGTTGGTTCTCGGTTGACGAGTGGGTTTCCGCTGGTGAGCGGACGGGGTAACCGGCGGATCACCTCGTGGGAAAGGATGTCCTCATGATCGTGCCTCTGGACTTGGCCGACGACGAGACGGTGCGGGCGGTGCACCGGATCGCGGCGCGGTCGTACGCGGTCGAGGCGGACCTGATCGGGAGCACGGCGATACCCGGGTTGCACGAGTCGGTGGAGGACATCCGCAGCGCGCCGTTGCGGTGGCTCGGCGGGTACGTCGACAACGACATGGTGGCGTTCGTCGGCTACGCGAAGGTGGACGGCGTGCTGGACATCGACCGGTTGTGCGTGGAGCCGAGCCACTTCCGGCTCGGGTTCGCCAGACGCCTGGTGGAGCAGGTGCTGGCCGAGGGCGGGCCGGCGATCGTGTCGACGGGTGCGGCGAACGCGCCCGCCATCGCGTTGTACGAGGGGCTGGGGTTCCGGTTGGTCGACACGGTGGTGGTGGAAGGCGGGCTGCGGATCGCCCAGTTCGGGCACCCGGGGTTGATCTAGGACCGATCCTGTCCTACTCGGGTTCCAGCGTCGGTGTCGTGACCGAGATCCGAGAGTTCCGCATCGCCGTGCCGCAGACCGACCTGGACGACCTCGCCGACCGGCTCGCCCGAGCCCGCTGGGTGCGGCCGCTGTCCGGCACGGGGTGGCAGCGGGGTGTGCCGGTGGACTCCCTGCGCGACCTGGCCGAGTACTGGCGCGGTGGGTTCGGCTGGCGGGGCAGGAGGCTCGGTCGAACGCGTTCCCCCGGTTCGTCACGGAGGTCGACGGGCTGGACGTGCACTTCCCGCGCGTCCGCGGCGACAACCCGGACGCGTTGCCGTTGCTGCTGGTGCACGGGTGGCCGAACACGTTCGTCGAGTTCGTGGACGCGCTGGGGCACCTGCGGGACTTCCAGGTGGTGGTGCCGAGCGTCCCGGGGTTCGGGTTCTCCGGGACGCCGACCGGGCCGTTCGACGTCGCCCGTGCGGGCCGGGTGTTCGCCGGGCTGATGGCGCGGTTGGGGTACGGGCGGTACGGGGTGCAGGGAGGCGATCTCGGCGCCTACATCGCGCCGGAGGTGGCGAAGGCCGCGCCGGAGCACGTGGTCGGGGTGTTCGTGAACGGTGGCCTGGGGTTCCCGACCGAGGCGGACCTGCCGGAGCTGACCGACGAGGAGCGGGAGTCCTACTGGCAGATGCGGCAGTGGTCCGGCGCCGGGGTGGACCACCACGCGTTGCTGCGCGCCGCGCCGCAGACCTTCGCGGTGGGGTGGCACGATTCGCCGGTGGCGCTGCCGGCGTGGTTGATGCACGAGTTCCACGAGTCCACCATCACGGTGGGCTCGCCCGAGCAGGCCGTCGACCGGGACTTGCTGCTGGTCGACGCCACGCTGTACTGGTTGACCGGCACGGCGGGGTCGTCGTCGTGGTTCATGTACGACAACGAGCGGTTCGCGTGGCCGCAAGGGCAGCGGCTGGTGCCGACTGGCGTCTACAGCGGTCCACCCGCGATCCGGCGGCCGGCCGGGCGGCACAACGACATCGTGCACTGGCCGCAGGCGAAGCCGGGCGGGCACTTCGTGGCGCTGGAGGTGCCCGGCCTGTTCGCGGACGAGCTGCGCGCGTTCTTCGGGGAGGTGCGGTGAACCGGGTGATCGGCCGGCGGTTGCGCCGGCACTCGTTGCTGGAGCCGTCGGCCGACCCGGTGGCGGTGGTGCGGGCGATGTGCGGCGCGCACGCGCAGGTGATGTCGGCGGCGGAGCTGTCGATCGGGGTCCGCACGGCGCTGACCCGGCAGCAGGTGCGGGACGCGTTGTGGGTGGACCGGACGTTGGTGAAGACGCGGGGGCCGCGTGGCACGGTGCACCTGCTGCCGACGGCCGACCTGCCGATGTGGACGGGGGCCTTGTCGGAGTTGCCGCACCGGCTGCGGCTGCTCACCGAGGAGCAGGCGGACCAGGTGGTGGCGGCGGTCGCGGACGCGTTGCGCGACGACGAGCTGACCGGTGACGAGCTGACCGAGGCGGTGGTGGCGCGCACCGGCGCGTGGGCGGGCGAGCGGGTGGTGGAGGCGTTCGGCGGGACGCCGTGGCCGCGGTGGGTGGAGGCGATGGGTGTGGCGTCGAACCGGGGCGCGATGTGCTTCGCGCCGAACAAGGGCCGGAAGGTGGCGTACACGAGCCCGCAGCGGTGGTTGCCTGGTTTCGCGCCGGCCGGGGACGGGGCGGTCGGGCTGCTGCACGCCTACCTGCGGTCCTACGGGCCGGCGACGCAGGCGCACTTCGCGAAGTGGCTGGCCGCGCCGAAGCGGTGGGTGGACGGGGTGTTCGAGCGGGCGGACCTGGAGCGGGTGGACGGCGGGTGGGTGGTGCGCGGCGACACGGCGTGGCCGGACGAGCCCGCGGCCGGGGTGCGGCTGCTGCCCTACTTCGACGCGTACGTGGTGGGCAGCCACCCGCGTGAGGTGGTGTTCCCGGGTCGGGCGTTCGAGCGGGCGTTGTCGGGCGGGCAGGCGGGGAACTTCCCGGTGCTGCTGGTGGACGGCGTGGTGGCCGGGGTGTGGCACCAGAAGCGGTCGGGTCGGCGGATCGTGGTCACGGTGGAGCCGTTCGCGGCGTTGTCCCCGGCGCACGCGGCCGGGTTGGACCGGGAGGTGGCGCGGGTCGGCGAGTTCCTGGAGGGGCGGCCGGAGCTGACCGTGGGCACGGTGTCGGTCGGCGGGCACGCCTGATCGGGCGTGGGGCGGGCCGCCTCCCCCGGCGGGCCCGCCCGACGCCCGTGCTCAGGCGGCGGCGCCGAACCACGTGGGCAGGTGGGCGACCAGGTCGTCCTGGTCCTCGCCGACCCACGCCACGTGGCCGTCCGGGCGCAGCAGCACGGCGGGCGCGTCGAGTTCCTCGCTGACCGCGACGACGTGGTCGACGCGGTCGGCCCAGCCCGCGGTGGAGAGCCGGCCGGTCTGGTCGAGCAGCAGGCCGCGGCCCGCGTGCGTCAGCTCGTAGAGGCGGCCGTGCTCGAGCCGCACGTCGCGCAGCCGCCGGCCGAGCAGGGGGTGCCCCTCGCCGAAGTCGTAGCGCAGGGCGGTGGCGGTGATCTTCTCGGTGAGGTGGCGGTTCACCTCGTCGAACTCCATCAGTTCGGCGATCAGCCGGCGCACCGCCCGCGCCCCCGGTTCGAGGGACATCAGCTGCATCTGCGCGCGCGTGGTGTCGAGCACGGCGGCGGCCACCGGGTGCCGTTCGGCGTGGTAGCTGTCCAGCAGGCCGTCCGGCGCCCAGCCGTCGACCTGGGCGGCGAGCTTCCAGCCCAGGTTGAACGCGTCCTGCACGCCGAGGTTGAGCCCTTGGCCGCCGACGGGCGGGTGGACGTGCGCCGCGTCGCCGGCCAGCAGGACCCGGCCGTCGCGGTAGCGCTCGGCCTGGCGGGTGGCGTCGCCGAAGCGGGAGAGCCACCGCGGCGAGTGCACGCCGAAGTCGGTGCCGGCGTGCGCCTTGAGCTGGTGCTTGAACTCTTCGAAGGTCGGCGGCGCGGTGCGGTCCTCGGTGACTCCTTCGGCGGGCACGATGACGCGGTGCAGGCCGTCCGCGAGGGGCATGAGGCCGAACCGGAGCTGGGTCTTGCGGACCTCGGCCACCACGGCGGCCACCACCTCCGGTGCCGCAGCCACCTTCATCTCGCCGAGCAGCGTCTCGGTCCGGCTGGGCTCGCCGGGGAAGTCGACGCCGAGCAGCTCGCGCACCGTGCTGCGGCCTCCGTCGCAGCCGACGAGGTAGCGCGTGCGCAGCCGGGCGCCGTCGGCCAGGGTGGCGGTCACGCCGTCGTCGTCCTGGGTCAGTCCGACCAGTTCGGCGCCGCGGCGGATCTCGGCGCCGAGTCCGGTGGCGTGTTCGGCGAGCAGGCGGTCGGTGGTGGGCTGGGGGATGCCCAGGACGTACGGGTGGGCGGTGTCGAGCCGCGGTGACGGCTTGGGGATGCCGGCGAAGAAGCCGCCGACCGGGTGTCGCCGCCCGTGGGCGAGGAAGCGTCCCAGCAGGCCGCGCTGGTCCATCACCTCGATGCTGCGGGCGTGCAGGCCGAGCGCGCGGACGACTTCGGTCGGTTCGGGCCGCTTGTCCAGCACGAGCACGCGCACGTCGTGCAGCCGCAGTTCGCCGGCCAGCATCAGGCCGGTCGGCCCGCCGCCGACGACGATCACGTCGATCATTCAACCCCCTGGTGGACCACGGTCGCCTTCAGCCGGTCGCTCGGTGTTCTCGCAGGTCCCGGCTTCGAGGGGAGAGTGTGCGGCAGGACCCGGGTCTTGTGGCAAGACCCCCGGTGCGCTATAAGTTGAGAGTGGCGGGGAGGGTGTTCACTCCTCGCCTTCGTCGTGCGCGGGGCCCGACGGATCGTCATCGTTGGCCGGGCCAACAAGTCGGTAGACTGCGGTCGCATGGAGACCTCGGGCGCGCCCCAGCGGCTGCGCGGCACGACGACCTGGCTGCTCGGCCAGGCCACGACCCACGCGGCGCGGTTGGTGTCGGAGGCGTTGGGCGCGGTCGGCGCGCGGCGCTACCACTACTCGCTGCTGGCCGCGTTGGACGAGTTCGGGCCGGCCAGCCAGGCGGAGCTGGGGCGGCGGGGCGGGCTGGACCGCAGTGACGTGGTGGCCACCGTGAACGAGCTGGCGGACAAGGGCTTCGTGGAACGCCGGCCGGACCCGGTCGACAAGCGGCGCAACATCGTGACCGTCACCCCGTCGGGGGTGGCGCACCTGCGGCACCTGGACCGCGTGCTGGGGCAGGCCCAGGAGTCGCTGCTGGCGCCGTTGTCGGCGGCCGAGCGGGCGGAGTTGGTGCGGGTGCTGAACGTGGTCCTGGAGCACCAGGGTTGACGGGGACGGCCGGGAGAGCTCCCTGCGGTGTCCGGCTACGACATCCCCGACCCGGAGGTCCTGCGGCGGATCGTGAAGGACGTCCAGGCGGTGGTTGACGACCGGTTGAGCCGGGACGCGCGGATCCCGTACCGGCTCAGCGGAGTCGCCGGATCAGGTCCGCCACCTCCCGCGGGGTGAAGTCGAGGGACACGACGCCGATGGTCAGCTCGATGCTGCACCGCGTCGGGTCGGGCGAGGACTTGGGGCGGCGGGGCAGTTCGACGCCGCTCTCGGCGAGGATCCGTTCGGCCGCGGCGGCGACGACGTCCTTCGGCGCGGGGATGTGGACGTGGAACATCGGTGTCTGCGGCACGTGCGGGCGGGTGGTGGCGTAGCCGTCGGCGTTGATCGCGGCGGCGACGGCCACGGCGTGGTCGCGGAACTCGGCCATCCTGGGCAGCACCTCGTCCAGCCCCATCAGGCCGGTGAGGGCGGCCGGCCACGAGTCGGGGGTCGCGCCGCCGAGCCGGCGCCGCCACGCCGCCGCGGCGTCGACGGTCTCCCGGTCGCCCGCGAGGACCGCGCCGCGCACGCCTTCGAGGCCTTTGTAGAGGGAGACGTAGACGGTGTCGAACAGGTCGGCGATCTCGGCGAACGGCCGGTCGTAGTGGGGCTGCGCCTCCCACAGCCGGGCCCCGTCCAGGTGCGTGGCGGCGCCGCGTTCGCGGGCCCACGTCGTCTGCGCGACCAGCTCGTCCCAGGTGGGCAGGAGGCCGCCGAGGTCGCGTTGGGGCAGTTCGAGGAGCAGGGCGGCGATCGGTTCGCGGACACCGGCGAGGTCGGCCGACGTGATCAGCTCCTCCCGGTCCGCCACGGCGTGGTGGCGCAGGCCGTGCACCGCGCTGTGGCCCCCGTCCTCCCAGACGGCGAGGTGGCACTGGGGGTGGGCGGCGAACGTGCGGCGGCCGGTGCGCTCGGCGTGCACGCGCAGCGCGGTCTGCTGCGCCATCGTGCCGGTGGGGAAGAACAGGGCGGCGGGCTTGCCGAGCAGGTCGGCGATCCGGCGTTCCAGCTGCTCGGTCGGCTCGTCCGGGCGGAGACCGGGTCGGACGCGGTCGAGCAGGCGGCGCAGCACCGCGTGCGGGTCCTGGCGGAGCCGGGAGTGCTGGACCAGGGAGCGCCGGATCTCGGGTGTCATGGCGGGGATTTTGGGTGCTGCCGCCGGCGGTGTGCAACGACGGGTGCGCCGGTCACTTGACTGATTCGGGCGTCGGTGGGCCGCGCCTAGCGTCGCCGGCATGGAACTGACCCGACCCGACGCCGACCTCGTCCTCCTCCACCCCGGCCACGTGCCGTTCGACCCCCGGCCGGCCGGGTTGCTGGACGCGCGGTGGCTGGAGCGGGTGGACGGTGGCGGCGCGGTGACCTATTCGCAGTGGTCGGACGCGGTGGAGGCCGCGGACGGCGCGGTCGCCTACCGCCGGTACCGGTCCGGCGCCGAGGCCGGGGCCGACCGGGAGGTGGGGTGCGTGGTGCTGGTGTCGGTGCGGTTGGACCGGCCCGGGGTCGCCGAGGAGTGGGTCGACCTGGTGTTCGCCGCGTTGGCGGCCGAGGAGCGGCCGCACCCGGGCGGGATCTCCGCGCACTTCCACGTGAGCCTGGACGGGCTGCGGGTGCTGAACTACGCGGAGTGGACGTCGGCCGAGGCGCACGAGGAGGCGATGGCGGCCGGCGGCGGGTCGGTGGGCCGGTCGGCGGCGTGGCAGCGGGTGCACTCGTTCACCGGTCTCGCCGGCAGCGATGTGAGGCGCTATCGGGTTCGTCGGTGATACTGGCGGCCATGGGGAAGACGTATCAACGGATCGACGGACGTCTGCGCGAGTTCATCGAGGCGCAGCCGGTGTTCTTCACGGCCACCGCGCCGCTGGCCGCCGACGGGCACGTGAACGTGTCGCCGAAGGGCCGCCGGGGCACGTGGCGGGTGCTCGACGAGCAGCGGGTGGCGTACCTGGACTTCGGCGGCAGCCACGCCGAGACCATCGCCCACCTGCGGGAGAACGGGCGGATCACGCTGATGTGGTGCGCGTTCGACGGTCCGCCGAACATCGTGCGCGTGCACGGCACGGGCGAGCCGGTGTTCCGGGACGACCCGAGGTTCGCCGAGCTGGTGGCCGGGTTCGGCGAGGCGGACGGGCCGTCGTTGCGCGCGGTCGTGGTGGTGACCGCGAAGCTGATCAGCGACACGTGCGGCTTCGCCGTGCCGCTGATGGACTACCGCAGCGAGCGGACGCTGCACGAGGAGTACTTCGCCCGCAAGTCCGACGAGGAGTTCGCCGCGTACTGCGAGAAGAAGGACTTCGTCGGGACCAGCATGGACGGTCTGCCCGCCCTGCCGCTCCCCCTGCCGTCGCGGTAGGCCTCGGCAAGCCCGTCGGTCACCGGGCACGCGGACGTGTGGCACCGTCTGCGCGGTGACCAAGTACCTGTTCTTCTGGGGGCACGAGGCGCGGCCGGGCGCGCCGGTCGGCAAGCAGTGCCTGAGCCAGTGGTGGGAGGCGCCGTTCACGGTCGACGGGCGCGTCTACCGGACCGCCGAGCACTTCATGATGTGGGGCAAGGCGCTGCTGTTCGACGACGAGGACACCGCGGCGCGGGTGCTGGCGGCGCGCACGCCCGGTGAGGCGAAGGCGTTGGGCCGCCGGGTGCGCGGGTTCGTCGAGCAGGAGTGGGTGGCGCGCCGGCTGGACATCGTCGTGCGGGGCAACCTGGCGAAGTTCGGCGCGCACGACGACCTGCGCGGGTTCCTGCTGGGCACCGGCGACCGGGTGCTGGTGGAGGCCAGTCCGCTGGACCGGGTGTGGGGCATCGGGCTGGCCGCCGACGACGAGCGGGCGGCCGACCCGGCGTCCTGGTTGGGGCTGAACCTGCTGGGCGAGGCCCTGATGGAGGTGCGCGCACGGCTGCGTCCGGAGTGATCGCGTCACCCGATGAGCTCGAACCGGTGGGCCGGTAGCCGCGGGTTGGGGCCGTTCGCGTCCCGACAGGTGGATTTTCGATCTACGCTGTCCGAGCGGCGAGTGGCGCCGATCACCTCGGGAAGGGGGGCGGTCGTGCTGGTCGAGGCTCGGCGGAACCGCGGCGCCCTGCGCCGGGTGACGGGTCTTGCCCGCAGCACGCCGGGCAGGTTGAGCCTGTGGGCCCTGCTGCTGGTGGTGACGAGCCTGCTGGTCGGCGCGGTGACCGCGACGTCGGTGCAGCGCCGGTCGACCGCGCTGGAGGCGTTGGCCGACGGCAGCGAGCCGTTGGCGTTCGCCGCCCAGGAGGTCTACCGGGCGATGGCGGACGCGGACGCCACGGCGTCGAGCGCGTTCCTGTCGGGCGGGGTGGAGTCGGCCGCGCTGCGCGGCCGGTACGAAGCGGACGTGGCGAAGGCCGCGGCGGCGTTGTCGGCGGCGACCAGTGAGATCACCCGCTCCCCCGAGCTGACCGAGGCGCTGTCGACGTTGTCGGGGCAGCTGCCGGTGTACACGGGTCTGGTCGAGACGGCCCGCGCGCACAACCGGCAGGGCAACCCGGTGGGCGCGGCGTACCTGCGCGAGGCGTCGGCGTTGATGCAGACGCGGCTGTTGCCCGCGGCGCGCGCGCTGTACGAGGTGGAGACCTGGACCGTGGTGCGCGACCTGGAGGACGCGGGGTCGCTGCCGTGGCTGGAGCTCCTGCTGGGTGTGCTCGCGCTGGTGGCGCTGGTGGCGGCGCAGCGGTACCTGACCCGCCGGACGAACCGGGTGCTCAACCCCGGGCTGCTGGTGGCGACCGCGTTGACCGCGATCTCGCTGCTGTGGGTGCTGGCGGCGAGCGTGCTGGTCGTCTACAACGCCTCGGCCAGCAAGAACGAGGCCACGCTGGTCGACCTGCTCGCGCGGGCCCGGATCGCGACGCTGACCGCGCGCGGCGACGAGACGTTGGCGCTGGTGGCGCGCGGCAGCGGCGAGACCTACGAGGCGGAGTACGTCGAGGCCGACCGGGTGCTGGAGGACCTGCTGGGCCGGGCGCGGGTGGTGGACGGGACGCCGCCGGTGGTCGAGGCGGTGCGGCACCACGCGCGGTGGCAGCAGGCGCACCGCGAGGTCCGCGAGGCCGACGACGCCGGCGACTTCACCGCGGCGGTGGGGTTGGCGCTGGGTCAGGACGCGCAGGGGGCGGCCACGGCGTTCGACGCGTTGGACGCGGAGCTGGTGGAGGCGATCGGCGCGGCGCGCGCGGAGCTGACCGACGCGATCGGGCGGGCGCGGGCCGCGTTGGGCGGCGTGGTGCCCGCGGTGGTGGTGCTGGCGTTGCTGGCGGCGGCGGCCTCGGTGTCCGGGTTGTGGCAGCGGCTGAAGGAGTACCGATGAGACGGCTGCTCGCGGTGCTCGTCCTGGTGCTGGCGGCGTGCGCGCCGGTGCCCAGCGGCGCGCCGCCGATCGGCGGCGGTTCGCCCGTGCCGCCGCGTCCGGCGGAGGCGGAGGAGCTGACCGGGCCGCCCGCCACGGCGGCGGTGCCGCCGGCGTCGTGCGACCCGACGGCGAGCCTGCGCCCGACCGGGCCGCTGCCGCCGCCGGGGCAGGTGCCGGCCGGGTCGACCATGGCGGAGATCCAGGCGCGGGGGCGGCTGATCGCGGGCGTGGACCAGAACACCTACCTGATGGGGTTCCGCAACCCGGTCTCCGGCGAGCTGGAGGGGTTCGACGTCGACCTGGTGCGGGAGGTCGCGCGGGCGGTCTTCGGCGACCCGGGCGCGATCCAGTTCAAGGTGGTGACCTCCGAGCAGCGGGTGCCGGCGTTGGAGCGCGGCGAGGTCGACATCGTGGTGCGGACCATGACGGCGACCTGCGAGAGGTGGCAGAAGGTGAACTTCTCCACGGTGTACCTGCAGGCGGGGCAGCGGGTGCTGGTGCCGTCGAACTCCGACGTCGCGGGCATCGAGTCGCTGGGCGGCAAGCGGGTGTGCGCGACGAAGGGGTCCAGCTCGCTGGCCAACGTGGCGGCCGCGGCGTCGAGGCCGGTGCCGGTGTCGGTGGCGCACTGGACGGACTGCCTGGTGATGCTGCAGCAGGGCCAGGTGGACGCGATCTCCACCGACGACACGATCCTGGCCGGGTTCGCCGCGCAGGACCCCTACACGAAGGTGGTGGGCCCGCAGTTCGCCGCCGAGCCGTACGGGATGGCGTTCCCGAAGGCGGACGAGGACTTCGTGCGGTTCGTCAACGCGCTGCTGGAGCGGCTGCGGGCGGACGGCACGTGGGCCCGGATCCACCAGCGCTGGCTCGGCGGTCCCCCGGCTCCGCCCGTCGCCGTGTACCGGGACTGACGTGCTCACCCTGGACGAGGAGCTGGCGGCGGCGCTGCGGGAGAGCGACCGGGTGGCCGAGTCGCTGCTGGTGATGGAGGACCACCCGGGCCACCGGTTGCTGCGCGGCGCCGCGCTGACGGGGGCGTCGGCGCGGCGGTGGGAGGCGGCGGACGCCGGGATGGTGCGGCTGTGGGAGTGGTTCGACGCCTACCGGGCGTTGCTGCGGCAGGCGTCGGACGCGCGCGACCCGGCAAAGTTGGCGCGGCTGCTGCGCGGGCCGGCGGTGGTGCTGACGGAGGCGTCGGCGCGGACGTTGACCGGGCCGGTGGCGCGGCAGGTGACGCTGCGCGCGTTGGTGGCGCGGATGAAGGCGGAGTACGCGCTGGTCACGGCGGTGCTGACGGAGGCGCACGAGGCGTGGACGCGGCGGTGGGCGGTGCTGGACCCGCTGGTCGGGCAGGTGGCGGGGATCGACTCGCCGGCGGCGCGGGCGCTGCGCGCCGAGGTGGCTCAGGCTCACGCCCGCGCGGTGGCCGACCCGTTGACGCCCGATCCGGCGGTGGCGGACCTGGTCGCGCGGGTGGCGTCGGTGAGCGCGCTGCACCGGACGTTCCCCGCCCGGGTGGCGGCCCTGTCGCGGCAGGTCGCCGAGGTGGGGTCGCTGCGGGCGCGGGCGGCGCGGGTGCGGGTGGAGGCGGTGGCGGAGATCGCCGGCGACCACCCGCCGGTGCCCGGCGACGACGTCGCCGGGGCACTCGACGGGCTGCGCCGACGTTTCCCGGACGTGGCGGAACCCGACCTGGCGGCCGTGGAGGCGGCGGTGGGCGCGGCGTTGGCGCGGGCCCGGAACGTGGTCGCGCACCTGGCCGGGTCGCTGGACCGGCGGGCGGAGCTGCGGGGCCGGTTGGACGCCTACCGGGCGAAGGCGGCCGGGCGCGGGTTCGCCGAGGACGCGGAGCTGCTGGGGCTGCACCGGCGGGCGCGTGACGTGCTCTCCGCCGCGCCGTGCGACCTGAACGCGGGGACGGTGGCGGTGCTGCGCTACCAGCGTGCGGTGCTGGCCAGGACGGAGGCCCGGTGAGGACGTGTCCGCGGTCCGGCTGCGGCGGGGCGATCGACGACGACGGGTTCTGCGACGTGTGCGGGCTGGAGGCGCCGGTGCTCGCGCCCACCGTGCCGGTCGCCGCGCCGGGGTCCGGTGACGCGGGGGTCGGCGCGGACAGCGGGCAGGCCACCGGCGCGCACCCCGGGCCCGGTTCCGACAGCGGTCCCGCCACGGGCGCGTACCGCGCGACCGGTCCCGCGACGGGGCCGGGCACGGCCCCGTGGTCGCTCGCGTCGGCGTCGGCGGGTAGTTCGCGGCGGGCGTCGGCGTCCACCCGGTCCTCCGGGCGCGGGCGGTTGGGCGCGGGCCTGGTCGAGGTGCCCCGGGTGCCCTACCGGGACCCGAAGACGGCGGTGCTGACCGATCCGGAGGTGCCGGAGGCGAAGCGGTTCTGCTCCAGCTGCGGCAAGGAGGTCGGGAGGGGTCGGGACGGCCGGCCCGGCCGGGTGGAGGGGTTCTGCGCGCACTGCGGGCACCACTACTCGTTCACGCCGAAGCTCGCGCCGGGCGAGGTGCTGCACGACCAGTACGAGGTGCTCGGGTGCCTGGCGCACGGCGGCCTCGGCTGGATCTACCTGGCCGCCGACCACGCGGTCAGCGACCGGTGGGTGGTGTTGAAGGGCCTGCTGGACTCCGGTGACGCGGACGCGATGGCGGCGGCGATGGCGGAGCGCCGGTTCCTGGCCGAGGTGGAGCACCCTACTATCGTCAAGATCCACAATTTCGTGCGGCACGCCGACCGGGTCAGCGGCGAGCTCGTGGACTACATCGTGATGGAGTACGTGGGCGGCACGTCGGTCAAGGACATGATCAAGCAGTTGCGGGCGGAGGGCACGGGCACCGGGTCGCTGCCGGTGGCGCAGGCCATCGCGTACGCGCTGGAAGTGCTGCCCGCGTTGGGTTACCTGCACGACGTGGGCCTGCTGTACTGCGATTTCAAACCGGACAACGTGATCCAGACCGAGGAGCAGTTGAAGCTGATCGACCTGGGCGCGGTGCGGCGCATCGACGACCGCCACTCCCCCATCTACGGCACGATCGGCTACCAGGCGCCGGAGATCGGCACGGACGGCCCGTCGGTGGCCTCCGACCTGTACACGGTGGGCCGGGCGTTGGCGGTGATGAGCTTCCAGTTCGACTTCCGGGGCCGCTACAAGGAGTCGTTGCCGGAGCCGGCGGAGCAGCCGTTGCTGCGCCGGCACGACTCGTTGCACCGGTTCCTGCTGCGGGCCACCCACCGCGACCCGGAGCAGCGGTTCGCCTCGGCGGAGGAGATGGCCGAGCAGCTGACCGGTGTGCTGCGGGAGGTGTTGGCGCAGCAGGACGGCCTGCCCAGGCCCGGGGTGTCGCGGCAGTTCACGCCGGAGCGGCGGGCGTTCGGCACGGAGGGCGGGCTGGACGTGCGGGCGGCGGCGACGGGCCTGCCGGTGCCCCAGGTGGACACCTCGGACGCGGCGGCGGGTTTCCTGGCGACCGCGGCGACGACCGGTGACCCCGACCAGGTGGTGGCGGCGCTGCGGGCGGCGCCGGTGCAGACGGTGGAGGTGCGGTTGCAGGTGGTGCGGGCGTTGATCGAGGCGGGTCGGGTGCGGGAGGCGGTCGGCGAGCTGGACGCGCTGGCCTCGCCGTTCGACCCGGACGACCCGCAGACGCCCGCGCCGGACGACTGGCGGCCGGGCTGGTACCGGGGTGTGGCCGCGTTGGTGGACAGCCGTGAGGACCCGGCGGCCGCCGGGCGGGCGCGGGCGGCGTTCGAGCGGGTGCGCGACGTGCTGCCGGGCGAGGCGGCGCCGAAGCTGGCGGTGGCGGTGTGCGCGGAGTCGTCGGGCGATGCGGACGCGGCGGCGGCCGGGTACGAGGTGGTGTGGCGCACCGACCACGCGTTCGTGTCGGCGGCGTTCGGACTGGCCCGGGTGCTGGTGGCGCGGGGCGACCGCGAGGCCGCGGTGGGTGTGCTGCACTCGGTGCCGGACACGTCGGTGCACCACGTGGCGGCGCAGGTCGCGGCGGTGCGGGCGCACCTCGGCGCGGCCCGGGAGTGCGCGCGGGGGCACGGGGCGGAGGCGTTGGCGGAGGTGATGGCGGCCGGTGCGAGGCTGTCGGGGTTGGAGTTGGACGTGGCGAGGCGGGCCGGGTTGACCGTGGAGTTGTTGGGTGTGGCGTTGGAGTCGTTGCGGGGGGCCGGCGCGGCGCCCGGCGGGAAGCTGCTGGACTGCGAGGTGAGCGAGTCGGGGCTGAGGTCGGGTCTGGAGCGCTGCTACCGGCAGTTGGCGCGGCTGGCCGACACCCCGGAGGAACGCATTGCTCTCGTCGACCGCGCGAACGCGGTCCGGCCCAGGACGTTGGTGTGATCATGGAATCCTGTCCCGGGTGTTCGTCGCCGGTGGCGGCGCAGGACCGCTTCTGCGAGGCGTGCGGGCGCAACCTGCGGGTGCAGCGGACATCGGTGGGTGGTCCGGGGTCGCAGTGGCCGCCGATGTGCGCGTGCGGCGGCGAGGAGTTCGACGCGGACGGGTTCTGCGAGCAGTGCGGCCGGGCGCGGCCCTCGGCGCGGGACCGGGTGGAGTTCGTGCTGCCCGGGGTGGCCGGGGTGAGCGACCGGGGCAAGCGGCGGCGGCGCAACGAGGACTCGATGGCGTTCGGCCGGGTGCGCGGGCGCGGGGTCGCGGTGGTGGTGTGCGACGGGGTGGCGTCCTCGGAGCGGGCCGAGCAGGCGTCGCAGACGGCCGTGGACACGGCGGCGGACGTGCTGTTGACCGGGTTGCAGGCGGGCATGGACGCCGAGTCGTCGACGACGGACTCGGTGGTGGCGGCCAACGAGGCGGTGGGCCGGTTGGCGCGGCCGGAGGCGGCGGAGGTGGCGCCGTCCTGCACGTTCGTGTCGGCGGTGGTGACCGACGACTCGGCGACGGTGGGCTGGGTCGGCGACAGCCGCGCCTACCTGGTGGCCGAGGCGGGCGCGGCGCGGTTGACCACGGACGACACGTGGGCGGCGCAGCTGGTCGCGGAGGGCGTGCTGACCGAGGAGGAGGCGTTGACCGACCGGCGGGCGCACGTGCTGTCGCGGTGGTTGGGCGCGGACTCCGGCGTCGAGGCGCCGCAGACGGTGACGTTCAAGGTGGAGACGCCGGGGCTGCTGGTGCTGTGCAGCGACGGCTTGTGGAACTACGTGCCGGAGCCGGAGGACCTGCTGGCGGTGCTGCCGCGCGGCGTGCCGCCGGTCGAGGTGGCGCGGGAGCTGGTGGACGTCGCGCTGAAGGCGGGCGGGCACGACAACATCACGGTGGTCGTCGTCCAGTTGCGGGGTGGGCATGGCGCTTGATTTCGCGGTCGAGGTGTTCCAGAACGAGTACCTGCCCGAGGGCGCGGCGGACGTCGACGCGATCGTCACGGTGACCGCGACGGGCCCGCCGGCGGAGGTGGTGTCCACCGACGCGGCCGAGGTGGTCATCGTGGACACGTCGGCGTCGATGGCCTACCCGCCGTCGAAGCTGGCCGCGGCGAAGCAGGCCGCGGTGGCGGCGGTCGACGTGTTGCGCGACGGGGTGTCGTTCGCGGTGGTGGCGGGCACGGACACGGCGCGCGTGGTCTACCCCCGGGCGCGGAAGCTGGCGGTGTCGGACCCGCGGTCGCGGGCCGCGGCGAAGCAGGCCGTGCGGATGCTGCGCGCGGACGGCGGCACGGCGATGGGCCGGTGGCTGGCGTTGGCCGACGACCTGCTCGCCGGGTTCGAGGGCGGGCCGAGGCACGCGATCCTGGTGACCGACGGCGAGAACCAGCACGAGTCGCCGCGCCGGTTGACGAAGGTGCTCGACGAGGTGGCGGGCCGCTTCACGTGCGACTGCCGCGGGGTGGGCACGGACTGGCAGGTGGCGGAGCTGCGCCGGATCGCCGAGGCGATGCTGGGGACGGTGGACATCGTGGCCGACCCGGACGGGTTGGCCGAGGACTTCCGGTCCATGGCGGCGACCGCGATGGGCAAGGCGCTGGCGGACGTGTCGCTGCGGTTGTGGACGCCGGAGGGCGCGCGTGTGGTGTCGGTCAAGCAGGTGGCGCCGGGGTTGCGGGACCTGACGGGGCGGCGGGTGGAGTCGGGGCCGCGCACGGGCGACTACCCGACCGGGGCGTGGGGCGGCGCGGAGAGCCGCGACTACCACCTGCGGGTGCGGGTGCGGCCGGCCGGGCTGCGCGACCGGATGCTGGCGTCGCGGGTGAGCCTGGTGGGTCCCTCGGGTGACGTGCTGGGGCAGGGCCGGGTGATGGCGGTGTGGACGGAGGACTCGGCGCTGTCGACGCGGATCAGCGTCGAGGTCGCCCACTACACGGGGCAGGCGGAGCTGGCGGAGGCGATCCAGGACGGTCTGGAGGCGCGCAAGGCCGGTGACGTGGGTCGGGCGACGGCGAGGCTGGGCCGGGCGGTGCGGCTGGCCCACGAGTCGGGCAACACCGACACGGCGAAGCTGCTGGCGAAGGTGGTGCAGGTGCAGGACCCGGGGACGGGGACGGTGAAGCTGCGGCCGCAGGTGGCCGACGAGGACGAGATGACGCTGGACAGCCGTTCGACGGTGACCAAGCGGGTCGGGCGGGGTTAGGCGATGGCGACCTGCCCGACCGGGCACGACTCGGCGACCGACGACTACTGCGACGTGTGCGGCACGCCGATGCCGTCCGGGGCCGGGCCGTCGTCCCCGTCGTCCCCGTCCTCTTCGTCGTCGCCGGCGGTGGTCGTGGAGGAGACGTGCGCGGCGTGCGGCGCGGTGCGGGTGGGTCGGTTCTGCGAGGAGTGCGGGCAGGACTCGTCGGGCCCGGTGACGTCGCGGCCGGTGGTGGCCCGGCCGGTGTCGTGGCACGTGGCGGTGGAGGCGGACCGGGCCTACTTCGAGCGGGTGGTGGCGGCGGGCGGGCCGGACGCGGGCGTGGTGGCGTTCCCGCGGTTCTGCCCGCCGCGCCGGTTCGGGCTGTCGGGGCCGCAGGTGTCGATCGGGCGGCGGAGCCGGTCGCGGGGCATCTTCCCGGGGATCGACCTGGTGGGCCCGCCGGAGGACCCGGGCGTCTCGCACCACCACGCGGTGCTGGTGGCGTCGGGTGACGGGTGGGCGGTGGTGGACCTGGGCTCGACGAACGGGACCACGGTCAACGGGGCCGGCACCCCGTTGCCGCCGCACGAACCGCACCCGTTGGAGCCGGGCGACCGGGTCCACGTGGGCGCGTGGACCACCCTCACCCTGCACCGCTGGATCGGCGGGCAGACCTAGCGCGAGCGTGCGCGGGTCTCGACGTGGTGCTCTCCGCCCCGCGCGTCGACAGCCGCGGAGGGCGGGCGGCTCGTTCCCGGAACGCGTCGGCGTGGTCGGCGGCCCAGTGGGCGAAGGTGCGGGCGGGACGGCCGGTGACCCGTTCGACCGCGTCGGTGACGGTGGAGCCGGTGGCGGGGACGTTCGCGTAGAGGCCGAGGACGAAGTCGGCCTTCTCCGCCGGTCCGCCGGGTGCGACGCGGTAGAGCTGCAGCGCCGGCGGTTCGGCGGTCCACAGGGCGCGGGCCCGGTCCGGGGTGAGTTCCTCGAAGCGCAGGTCGCGGCCGGTGGCGGTGGCGAGGTGGCGCACCTTGTCGCGCGGGGTGAGCGCTTCGGGGCCGGTGAGGGTGTAGGTGCGCCCGGCGTGGCCGTCGGTGGTCAGGGCGGTGGCGGCGACGGCGGCGATGTCGGCTTCGTGGACGAGCGCGCTGCGCCGGTCGCCGTGCGGTTCGCGGATCACGCCGTGGGCGCGCAGCGGCGGCCCCCAGTCGGCCAGGGTGTTGGCCATGAACTCCAGCGGGCGCAGTTGGGTCCACGCCAGGCCGCTCGCGCGGACGGCGGGTTCGAGGGTGCCTTCGGCCCAGCCGCCCAGCAGGGTGACGCGGCCGACGCCGGCGCGCCGTGCGGCGGCGGCGACCTGGTCGCCGTTGTCCAGGGGCCGGTAGCCGTGCCCGAAGTTGATCAGGTGGGCGGCGGTGGCGCCGGCGAACGCGGCGGCGAGGCTGCCGACGTCGGTGGTGTCGCCGCGCACGACCTCGACGTCGTCGGGCAGGCCGGCGGTCTCGGGGTGGCGGCTCAGCGCGCGGACCTCGTGCCCGGCGGCGAGCAGGTGGGTGACGAGGTGGCGGCCGACGGTGCCGGTCGCGCCGGTGACGAGGATGGTCATGCGGTCTCCCCGGTGAACAGGCGGGTGTGGTCGGCGACCCACTCGGGGAAGGTGCGGGCGGGACGGCGCAGGATGCGGGCGACCTCGTCGGTGACGGTGGCGGGCAGGCCCGCTCCCCTGGCGTAGCGGGCCATCAGGGCGTGGACGAACGCGGGCGGCAGGCCGGCGCGGACCATGCCGTCGGCGGCCTGCGCGGGCGGGACCTCCTGGTGGCGCAGCGGGCGGCCGAGGACGCCGCCGATGATCGCGACGAGCTCGGCGTGGGTGTGGGAGTCGGGTCCGGTGACCTCGACGCGGCGGCCGTCGAGGGTGTCGGTGGTCAGGGCGTGGGCGATGACCTCGGCGAGGTCGCGTTCGTCCAGCGGCGCCTCGGCGAAGTCGGCGTGGGGGCCGCGCACGACGTCGCCCGCCCGGATCTGGTGGGCCCAGGCGGTCGCGGTGTTGGTGGCGAACGACCCGGCGCGCACGCTGACCCACGGCAGGCCGCTGCCGGCGACGGCGGCCTCGGCTTCGGCGTTGCGGTCGCCGCGGTGGCGGGAGGGCTGGTCGGCGGGGTCGTCGTCGACGTTGAGGGCGGACAGCGCGACGACCTTGCCGACGCCGGCGGCCCGGGCGTGGGCGACGAGGGCGGCCGGGTCGGCGACGGCGCGCGGGTGGACGAACAGGGCGGTGACGCCCGCCAGGTGGGCGGGGTCGTCGTCGACGAAGGTGACGTGGTCCGTGCCGGTGCGGGCCCGCGGGTCGCGGCTGACGGCGAGCACGGGCCCGTTCAGCAGGCCGACGAGGTGGCGGCCGACGAGGCCGGTCGCCCCGGTGACGAGGACGGTCATGGGCGGTTCCCCCGGATAGACTTCGTGCGGAACAGATACGATACGGAGACCATAACATATGAGTTCCATAAGTTCTGGGGATGCGCGTGACCGGCGGCGGACCGTCACGGCGATCAAGGAGTCGCTGAGGGAGCTGCGCAACCAGTTGTCGCTGCTCAACCACCAGGTCTCCCGGCGGCTGGAGCTCAAGGACGTCGACCTGGACTGCCTGGAGCTGGTGCAGCGGCACGGGCCGATGACGCCGGGCGAGCTGGCGCGGCGGGCGGGGCTGCACCCGGCGACGTTGACCGGGATCCTCGACCGGTTGCAGCGGGCGGGGTGGATCACCCGGGAACGCGACCCGGACGCGGCGGACCGGCGGGCGGTGGCGGTGCGCGCGGTCAAGGACCGCAACCCGGAGCTGTTCGCGCTCTACTCGCGGATGAACGCCTCGATGGACGACCTGTTCGCGGGCTACGACGAGGCGGAGCTGGCGTTGCTGGCCGACTTCCTGCGGCGGACCACGGCATTGGGGCGAACGGCGACCGACGAGTTGGCGGAGGGGTAGGCGGGGCGTCCGGAGTCCGCGACTGGGCCGTGCGGGTGGGCGCCGGTGCTCCGTCGCGCGGGTTTTCGCCCGGACGCCCGCGCGCGTTGTCGATCACGAATACGGTGGGGGTCGTGCGGATCAACGGGGGGCCCGCCGCCGGTGCGGCGTCGGGTGGCACGGGCGACGGGTCGTGCGACGCGGCGGCGCCGGTGCGTCAGGAGGGGTGATGGCGGACGCGGTCGACCTGGTCCTGGCGCAGTGGTCGGTGCAGCGCCCGGACGTGGACACCTCGCCGATGGCGGTGCTGGCGCGGGTCACGCGGCTGGCGCGGCTGCTGGAACGCGAGCTGCGGGAGTTCGTGGGCCGGTTCGAGCTGGAGCCGGGCGAGTTCGACGTGCTGACCACGTTGCGGCGGGCGGGGTCGGCGCAGGGCATGACGGCGGGCGCGTTCCTGTCCGCGTCGCTGGTCACGGCGGGCGCGATCACCAACCGGATCGACCGGATGGAGGCCAAGGGCCTGGTGGAGCGGGTGCCCGACGCCACGGACCGGCGGCTGGTGCGGATCAAGCTGACCGACCGGGGCGGCGAGCTGGTGGACGGGATGCTGGCCGAGCACATGCGGCAGTACGCGCGGCTGCTGGAGCCGTTGGACGACGACACCCGGGCGGTGGTCGCCGACGCGTTGCGGGCGTTGCTGGAGCGGTGCGAGTAGCGCCGCCCCCGACCCGGCCCGCGCGGCGACGACCGGCGGGGGCTACCTCGTGACGGCCGACCCGGACCGGACGGCGGGGAACCGCACCCCGGTGAGGTCCTCGGAGACGGCCCACAGCCGCTGCTGGACGGCGACCTCGTAGGACTGCGGGCTGGAGACGACCGGCCGGGGGTGGCCCCTGATCTCGTTGAGCCCGCCGGGACCGTAGTACTGGCCGCCGAGCACGGCGGGGTCGGTGGCGGCGCGCAGGGTCGGCAGCGCGCCCATCGCCGGCGTCTGGGTGATCAGCGGCGCGATCCGGGTGAGCGGGAGCCGCAGGGCCGCGGGGGTGTTGCGGGCGAGCTCGGTGCTCGACACGCCGGGGTGCGCGGCGACCGCGACGGTGGTGCCGTGCGCGGCGAGCCGGCGCTGGAGCTCGTAGGTGAACATCAGGTTGGCGAGCTTGGACTGGCCGTAGGCGGCGACCCGGCTGTAGGTCCGCTCCCACTGCAGGTCGTCGAAGTGGATCGCGGCCCGGATGCGGTGGCCGGTGCTGCTGACCGTGACCACGCGCGAGCCGGGCACCGGCAGCATCCGGTCCAGCAGCAGCCCGGTGAGCGCGAAGTGGCCCAGGTGGTTGGTGCCGAACTGCGTCTCGAAGCCGTCGCGGGTGGTCTGCTTCGGGGTGTACATCACCCCGGCGTTGTTGATCAGCAGGTCGATCCGGTCGAGCCGCGACCGCAGGGCCTCCGCCGCGCTCCGGACGGAGTCGAGCGAGGTCAGGTCCAGCGCCTGCACGGTGACGTCGCCGGCCATGCCGGCCGCGGCGCGTTCGCCCTTGCCGGTGTCGCGCACGGCGAGGACCACGGAGGCCCCGCGCTCGGCGAGCGCCTTCGCGGTCTCGTACCCCAGTCCGGTGTTGGCCCCGGTCACCACGGCCACCCGTCCGCGCTGGTCCGGAATGTCCGCTGTCGTCCACTTCCCGCTCATGATCAGGCTCCCCGCCCAGGTAAAGTACCGAAGGTATCTTGTAGTGACGACGCTAAAGTACTTCCGGTACGTTGTCAACGTACCGGCGGTACTCAAGTTAGGCTCCCGGTCGTGACTTTCCAGCGGGCGCGCACCGAGGAGCAGCGGGAGATCCGCCGGCGGGCGATCCTCGACGTGGCGTCGGCGATGCTCGACGAGATGCCCGTCGCCGCGGTCACCCTCAACGAGCTCAGCCGCCGGGTGGGCCTGGCGAAGCCGAACGTGCTGCGCTACTTCGAGTCCCGCGAGGCGGTGCTGCTGGAACTGCTGGACCACCTCCTGCGGGAGTGGCTGACGGACCTGGCGGGCGAGTTGGCCGCCGGCGTCGACGAGGACCTGCCCATGGCCGGGCGGGCCGAGGCGGTGGCCGCGGTCCTCAGCCGCTCGCTCTCCGGTCGGGTGGTGCTGTGCGACCTCTTCGGCGCGCAGGGCAGCGTGCTGGAGCACAACGTGTCCGTCGAGGTCGTGGCGCGCTACAAGCGTGCTTCCCTGGACCACCTGACGACCATGGCCGCCCTGATCCGGAGGTACCTGCCGGAGCTGGGCGAGAACGCGGCACTGTTCAGCCTGCAGACCGTGGTCACGGCCGGCGCGTTGTCGGCGTACAGCACACCCCCGCCCAGCCTGCGGGCGGCCTACGAGGCCGAGCCCGACCTGGCCCGCTTCCACCTGGGGCTGGAGCCCTCCTTGAAGCTGGCCCTGACCGCGACCCTCCTGGGCGTGCTCCCCCGCGACTGACCCGCGTCGCGCCGTTTCCCCCTACCCGGCCGCGCCGGGGCTCCCGGTGGTGTACACAGGGTAGTCGGGCGATTCCGGAGGGCGGAGCGTGGCGGAGGACGGTAGCGGGTCGAAGGACGGGCCCGAGAAGGTCAAGCTGTACGGGACGGTGATCTCGGCCGTGTCGTCGCTGATCGCGATCGCCGTGTTCCTGGGGTGGGACGACGACATCAAGAAGGCCATCCCGTTCGCGGACACCACGACCACCGCCCCGGCCCAGCCGACGCGGCTGCCGATCCCGGCGGCGGCCGAGCCGGAGCTGTCGGAGGTCGTCGACCCCACCACGGAGGAAACGACCGAGGAGACGACCACCGAGGAGACGACCACGACCACCGAGACGCCGTCCCCGGAGGAGCTGCGCCAGGCCTACATCAGGCAGGCCGACGCGGCGTGCGCGCCGGCGATCGGGAACCGGCCCGCCCGGGTGGCGACGCTGGACTACGGCTACATGATGTCGGTGCTGGAGTCGCGCAACCGGATGCTGCAGGACTGGAGGTCGGTGGTCGTCGAGCCGCGCGACGCGGGCAACTACGCCCGCATCCAGCAGCTGTGGAACGACTTCAACCACGCGAGCGCGTACTGGAACTACATGGCCAACGCGCTGCTGGCGAGGAACTCCGCGACGTTCGACGCGGAGTTGGAGCGGTACCGGGCGGCGACGGCGGCGTTCGTGAACGGCGCGACCCGGTACGGGTTCGCGGTGTGCGGGTTCGGGTGGAACTCGGTGTCGGGCTGAAGGCGGGTCGGGTGTCGGAGGACTGGCGACGGGCTAGCGGGGCACGGCGTCGAGGGCTTTGAAGATGCGCTTGTCGGAGACGGTGTAGCGGGTGCCGATGGTCTGGGCGAAGTAGCTCAGCCGCAGTTCCTCGATCATCCACCGCACCTCGTCGAGCTCCTCGTGCGGTTCGTCGGCGGGCAGGGCGGCGCGCAGTTCGCGGTACTCGGCGTGCACGGCGTGCACGCGGTCCATCCACTCCTGGTCGCGGCGGACGTTCTCGGGCAGCTTCTCCAGGCGGCGGGCGATGCCCTGCAGGTAGCGGTGCACGTCGGCGAGCCGGTCGGCGCCGGCCTCGGTGACGAACCCCTGGTGCACCAGGCCGGTGAACTGGGCGCGGACGTCGGCCACGGACTCGTCGAACACGGGGCCGCGCACGCCGTTGAGGCGCAGTTCGACGTCCTGGGCGGCTTCCAGGACGCGGCGGACCTTGTGCACGACGTCGAACGTGGTCTCGCCCAGGCCGCGGCGGACGTGGTCGGTGAGCCGGGCGAACGCGGCCTGGGTCCACACCGGTCCGCCCGCGTCGCGCAGGAGCTTGTCGACCGCGGCGGAGATGCAGTCGGCCAGCAGCGGGGCCACGCCGCCGTGGGGGTTGCGGGTCAACGCGAGCTTCTCGGCGTTGGTGAGACCGCGTTGCAGCGACTTGACCGGTGACGGGGTGGTGAGCAGCAGCAGCCGGCGGGTGCCGCGCCACATGGCCTGCCGCTGGCGTCCGGGGGTGTCGAGGATCTCCACCGCGACGGTGTCGCCCTTGTCGACCAGGGCGGGGTAGGCGGTGACCACGATGCCGGACCGCTGCCGCTGCACGGTGCGCGGCAGGTCGCCGATGTCCCAGGTGGTCAGGCCGGTGCGGGCGAGGTTGCTCGCGGCGGCGGCGAGGGTCGCGCGCAGCTGTCCCCGCAGTTGGGCCTTGAGCGCGGCGAGGTCCTTGCCGCGGGCGAGCCGGCGGTCGTCCTCGTCGACGATCTCGAAGGTGAGCTTGAGGTGTTCGGGCACCTGGTCGAGCTGCCACTGCTCGCGGGGCACGACGACGCCGGTGAGGGTGCGCAGCTGTCGTTCCAGGGCGGGCAGGAGGGGTTCGTCGGGGTCGATGCCGGACAGGGCGGCGGCGGCCACGTCGGGCACGGGCACGAAGTTGCGGCGCACCGGTTTGGGCAGCGACCGGATGAGCGCGACGACGAGTTCGGTGCGCAGCCCGGGGATCTGCCAGGACAGCGAGTCGTCGGGCAGGGCGGTCAGCGCGGGCAGGGGCAGCGTGACGGTGACGCCGTCGACGGCCGTGCCGGGTTCGAACCGGTAGGTCAGCGGCAGGGTGAGGCCGCCGCGGCGCAGTTCGTCGGGGTAGGCGTCGGGGGTGACCGCGGCCCGGTCGTTGACCAGCATGGCCTTGTCGAAGGTGAGCAGGTCCGGCTCGGTGTGGCGGGTTTTCTTCCACCAGGTGTCGAAGTGCCGCACGGACACGACGTCGGCGGGCACGCGCTGGTCGTAGAAGTCGTAGACGGTCTCGTCGTCCACCACGATGTCGCGGCGGCGGGCCCGGTTCTCCAGCTCCTCGACCTCGGCGAGCAGGTCCCGGTTGTGCTGGAAGAACTTGTGGTGGGTGGTCCACTCCCCCTGCACGAGGGCGTGGCGGATGAACAGCTCGCGCGACAGCTCGGGGTCGATGCGCCCGTAGTCCACCTTGCGGGAGGCGACGATGGGCACGCCGTAGAGGGTGACCTTCTCCAGGGCGACGACGGACCCGCGCTTGGCCTCCCAGTGCGGTTCGCTGTAGGTGCGCTTGACCAGGTGCCCGGCGAGCTTCTCGGCCCACTCGGGTTCGATCTTCGCCACGGTCCGGCCCCACAGCCGGGAGGTCTCCACCAGTTCGGCGGCCATCACCCACTGGGGCGGTTTGCGGAACAGGGAGGAGCCGGGGAAGATCGCGAACTTCGCGTTGCGGGCGCCGAGGTACTCGGTGGCGACGCGCTTGCCCTGCTCGTTCTTCCCGGGGTTGCGCTTGGGCACGTCCTTGACGCCGATGTGGGACAGCAGCCCGGACAGCAGCGAGAGGTGCACGTTGCGCGGGTCGGCGGGCTGGTCGTTGACGTGCACGCCGAGGGTCTTCGCGACCTGCCGCAGCTGCTGGTAGATGTCCTGCCACTCGCGCACGCGCAGGTAGTTGAGGAACTCGGCGCGGCACAGCCTGCGGAACTGGTTGCTCGACAGCTCCTTCTGCTTGTCGCGCACGTGCTCCCACAGGGTGAGGAACGCGGTGAAGTCCGACTCGGGGTCCTTGAACCGGGCGTGGAACTCGTCGGCGGCCTGCTGCTTGTCCGACGGGCGTTCGCGGGGGTCCTGGATGGACAGCGCGGAGGCGATGACCATGACCTCGCGGACGCACCCGTTGCGGTCGGCCTCGATGACCATGCGGGCCAGGCGGGGGTCGACGGGCAGCTGGGCGAGCTTGCGGCCCAGCGGGGTGAGCTTCTGCTCGGCGGGCAGGATCGCGCCGAGCTCCTGCAGCAGCTGCACGCCGTCGGCGATGTTGCGCGCCTCGGGCGGGTCGATGAACGGGAACGCGGCGATGTCGCCCAGGCCGATGGAGGTCATCTGCAGGATGACCGAGGCGAGGTTGGTGCGCAGGATCTCCGGGTCGGTGAACTCCGGGCGCGCGTCGAAGTCGTCCTCGCTGTAGAGGCGGACGCAGATGCCCTCGGAGACGCGTCCGCAGCGGCCCTTGCGCTGGTTGGCCGACGCCTGCGAGACGGGTTCGATGGGCAGCCGCTGCACCTTGAGCCGGTGGCTGTAGCGGGAGATGCGGGCGGTGCCCGGGTCGACGACGTACTTGATGCCGGGCACGGTCAGCGACGTCTCGGCGACGTTGGTGGCGAGCACGACGCGGCGGGCGGTGTGCGGCTGGAACACGCGGTGCTGCTCGCCGAAGGACAACCGCGCGTACAGCGGCAGGACCTCGGTGTTGCGCAGCTCCAGGGCGGCGAGGGCGTCGGCGGTGTCGCGGATCTCCCGTTCGCCGGACAGGAACACCAGCACGTCGCCGGGGCCTTCGGCCTGCAGTTCGCGCACCGCGTCGCAGATGGCCTGGGTCTGGTCGCGGTCCGGGTCGGCGTCGGGGTCCTCGGGGTCCACGATCGGGCGGTAGCGGACCTCGACGGGGTAGGTGCGGCCGGAGACCTCGATGACGGGGGCGTCGCCGAAGTGCCGGGAGAACCGCTGGGGGTCGATGGTCGCGGAGGTGATGACGACCTTGAGGTCGGGTCGCTTGGGCAGCAGCTGCTTGAGGTAGCCGAGCAGGAAGTCGACGTTGAGGCTGCGTTCGTGGGCCTCGTCGATGATGATCGTGTCGTAGCGCGACAGCATCCGGTCGGTCTGGATCTCGGCGAGCAGGATGCCGTCGGTCATGAGCTTGACCAGGGTGTCCCCGCCGGACTGGTCGGTGAACCGGACCTTGTAGCCGATCGCGCTGCCCAACTCGGTGTCCAGCTCCTGCGCGACGCGTTCGGCGACGGTGCGCGCGGCGAGGCGGCGGGGCTGGGTGTGCCCGATCTGGCCGAGCACGCCGCGGCCGAGCTCGAGGCAGATCTTGGGCAGCTGGGTGGTCTTGCCGGAGCCGGTCTCGCCGGCGACGATCACGACCTGGTGGTCGCGGATGAGCGCGGCGATGTCGTCCTTGCGGGCGCTGACGGGCAGCTCGGCCGGGTACGTGATCTTCGGCACGGCTTCGCGGCGCAGGGCGACGCGCAGCTCGGCGGCCTCCAGCTCGGCCTCGATCTCGGCGAGCACGGCGGCGCGGGCGGCGTCGTCGCGGACCTTGCGGGCGCCCTCGAGCCTGCGTGCCAGCCTCCGCTGGTCCCGCGACATCAGTTCGGACAGGCGTTTGCGCAGGTCAGCGTGCGACATCTGGTTCATTTGGGTCAAGGATATCGAGGGTGGGCCGGTGGGGCTGCCGATTATCGGCCGGCGGACACGGCGAGTTGGCGTGACTGGGCGACCAACCGGCCGGTCGTGTCCCACAGTTCGACGTCCTCTTCGTGGTAGCCGTCGGCGAGGTGGCGGGTGGCGACGCGGGCGGCGAGCCAGTCCGACGCGGGCCGGGCGCGGACGTGGACGGTGAGCTCGACGGTGGCGGAGTCGGTCACGCCGAGCTCCAGGACGGCGGGCGCGGCGGTGTCGACCAGGTGGCCAGGCTCGCGGTGTCGGCGGGGCGGCCGTCGGCGAAGCGGATCCAGAACTCGGCGCGCGCGGCGCCGCTGGGCCGGCCCCGGGCCCAGCCGTGGGGTTCGGGGGCGCGCAGGTCGACCCGGTCGGCGACGGTGACGCCGGGCAGGCGCAGGCCGCCGTAGACGTCGACGCACTCGCCGGGCGGCGGCAGGTCGGGCGCCTGCCCGGGGACGGCGGTGCGGCCGGTGGCGGCGCCGAGGTCGGCGTAGGAGGCCACGACGCGCAGCACCTCGCGGTCGCCGCAGGTCAGGCGCGCTTCGCCGGTGGACAGCCGGCGGCCGGCGCGCACCAGCTCGGTGTCCACCCGGGCCGGTCCGACGACACCGGGTCGCAGGTAGTGCGCGCCGACGACGAGCGGGTCGGGGTGCGGCAGCACCTCGCCGAGCGCCCGCAGGCAGAACGCGACGAGGTAGCCGCCGTTGGGCCGGTCGCCGGCGCTGCCCCACCGGTCGGTGAGGTGGGCGGTGAACCGCCCGTCGCCCGTCGCGTCCACCCGCGTATCGGTGTCCCACTCGTGCATGGGCTCACCCTAATGGGCGTTACCGGCGGGTAGCTCAGCCGGCGTAGGGGCTGCCGCCGTCGAGCATGGCCGTGACCATCTTCTTGAGGTGCTTGGCCATCAGCACGTTGTGCAGGCCGGGCCCGAAGCTGACCCGCGCCACGCCGAGCGGGGCCAGGTCGTTCGGCGTGGGCGTGCCCGGGCCGTGGCCGACGTTCACCGGCCGCCGCCCGACGGCCTCGACGAACGCGGCGACCCGGTCGCCGGGCAGCCGGATCGGGAAGACGCAGTCCACGCCCACCTCGAAGTAGGCCTGGGCGCGGCGCACGGCCTCGTCGAACGACTTCCCGCCGTGCAGGTACTCGTCGATCCGGGCGTTGATCACCAGGTCGGGGTTGGCGGCGCGCACGGCGGCCAGGAAGTCGACCTGCTCGGCGAGGTCGACCATGACCTTGGCGCGGGGCTCGGAGTCCTCCAGGTTGCAGCCCGCCACGCCGATCTCCGCCAGCCGCTCGCCGATCCGCGCGGGCGGCAGGTCGTAACCGCGCTCGATGTCGGTGGTCACCGGCACGTCGACCGCGGCGGCGATGCGGCGCGCGGCGTCGAAGGCCACGTCGGCGGGCATGTCGTGCCCGTCCTCGAACCCCAGGGCGGCGGCCACGGCGACGCTGGTGGTCGCCACCACCGGGTGGCCCGCCTCGGCGATGACCCGCGCGGACGAGACGTCCCACGCGTTGGGCACCACCAGCGGGCTGCCCGGCACGTGCAGCGCGCGCAGCGCCTTGGCCGCCTCGGTCACATCGGTGTTAGTCACGTCGACTCCCGTCACGACAGGGGCCGCGGCCGCACGGCGGCCCTCGACCCTGTTCGGCGTGGTGACCACGATGATCACCCGCGCCAATACTGCCAGTTCCGCCGACCCCGGACACCGACCCCGGACACCGGCCCCGGTGGCGGCCCCGGTGGCGGCGGCTCGTGGTTAGGGTCCGGTCCGTGGCGAACCGGTGGCCCGTCGCGGGCGTGGACCTGCACCTGGACCTCGACCCGGCGGCGTCGCGGCGCGGCGGGTTGGAGCGCGCGTTGCGGGAGGCGATCCGGGCCGGGCGGTTGACGCCGGGCGCCCGGCTGCCCGCGACCCGCAGGTTGGCCGTCGAGCTCGGACTGGCCCGCAACACGGTGGCCGCCGCCTACGACCAGCTGGTGGCGGAGGGCTACCTGACCGCCCGGCGCGGCGCGGGCACGCAGGTCGCGCCGCTCCCCCTCACCGAACCACCCGAACCACCCGCCCCGCCGCTCCGCCCGGGGCCGCGGCACGACCTGACACCCGGCAGCCCCGACGTGTCCGCGTTCCCGACGACGGCCTGGCTGCGCGCGACGCGCCGGGCGCTGACCGCGGCCCCGGCGAGCGTGCACGGGTACGGCGACCCGCGAGGCCGGCTGGAGCTGCGCACGGCGTTGGCGCAGTACCTCGGCCGCACGCGCGGTGTGCGGGCCTCGCCGGAGCGGATCGTGGTGACCTCCGGGTACGTGCAGGCCCTGGCGCTGCTGGCGTCGGTGCTGGACGGGCCGGTGGCGATGGAGGACCCCGGGCTGCCCTTCCACCGCGACGTGGTGACCCGGGCCGGACGCCCGGTGGTGCCGCTGCCGGTGGACGAACGGGGCGCGACGACCCCCGCCGACGTGGCGGCGGCGGTGGTGACGCCCGCGCACCAGTACCCCACGGGCGTGCCGCTGCACCCGACACGGCGGCACGCGCTGACCACCTGGGCACGCGAGACCGGCGGACTGCTCGTGGAGGACGACTACGACGGCGAGTTCCGCTACGACCGGCAGCCGCTGGGCGCGGTGCAGGGCACGGCTCCCGACCACGTGGCGTACGCGGGCAGCGCGTCGAAGACCCTCGGCCCCGGCGTGCGGCTGGGCTGGCTGGTGCTGCCGCCGCGCTGGGTGGACCCCGTGGTGGACGCGAAGCTGCACGCCGACCACCACACCGAGGTGATCGGCCAGCTGACCCTGGCCGACCTGATCGGCACCCACGCCTACGACCGGCACGTCCGCGGCTGCCGGCTGCGCTACCGGCGCCGCCGCGACCTGCTCGTGCGCCGGCTGGCCGACCTCGGCGTGCCGGCGCACGGCGTCTCGGCGGGGTTGCACGCGCTCGTGGAGCACCCCGACGAGGCGGCGGTGCTGGCCCGCGCCGCCGCGCACGGCCTGGCGGTGTCGGGGCTGCGCGAGCACTGGCACGACCCCGACACCGCGACGCGGCAGGGCGTGGTCGTCGGGTACGCGACCCCCGCCGAGCACGCCTACCGGGCCGCGCTGGACGCCCTGACCCTCGCCCTCACGGCCGGAGGTCCAGCGCCGCGCTGAAGTCGCCGTCCATGTGGACCGGGGTCGAGGTGTGCTCGTGGGCGACGCGCCACGCGCCGTCCACCCGCCGCAGGCACACCGTGGAGCGGAACCACAGGTCAACGCCTCGTGTCGACCTGTCCGGCGAAGCCACCCGCCTGCCCGACGACGGCGAACAGCCGGACTGCCGGCGCTGATGCTGCTCACCGACGCCCGCCGCCCCGCCCGCACCCGACCCGACGGCCCACTCGTCCCCCTGGCCGAACAGGACCGCTCCCGCCGGCACCCGGACCTCATCGCCGAAGGCACCCGACTGGTGCGCCACGCCCTGACCACCACCCCGATCGGCCCCTACCAGCTGCAAGCCGCCATCGCCGCCCTGCACGCCGAAGCCCGCGACGCCGCCGACACCGACTGGAAGCAGATCCTCGGCCTCTACGACCTGCTGCACTCGATCACCCCCGGCCCGGTGGTCGCGCTCGACCGCATCGTCGCCGCCGCCACGGTCCACGGACCCGCCGCCGGCCTCGACCGGCTCGACGCCGCGGCGACCGACCCCGCGCCGCCCGCGCCACGCTGAACCTCCCCGAACGCCGCTACCTCGAAGAACGCGCCCACCCCGGCTGAGGACACGCCGATGCGCAACCACAACCCGCCGTTCGGCGGCTGGCGCGGCGGCACCCCGGCCGATGAGCTGGACCACGCGATGAGTCGGGGGACGGCCCATCGAGGGGGAGTCGGCTTGTTCCTACCCGTGCCGGTGCCCGTGCTGCCGCCCAGCACCGCACTGGCCGACCTGGCGACCGCGGGCGAGCACCACGCCTGGCTCGCGGGCACCACCGGCGTGTTCACCAGCCGTCCGTCGACACCACTGGTGCTCAGCTGGACCGGCGAGACCTGGCGCGAAGAGCCACTGCCCGACCTGCCCGCCCCGGCGAGCCTGTCCGGCGTGTCGGCCGCCGCGCCCGACGACGTCTGGGCGGTCGGCAACAGCGCCGGCCGCCCCCTCGTGCTGCACTACGACGGCACGACCTGGCACGTCGTCCCCACACCCCCCATCACCTGGGCCAAAGCCGTCACCGCCGTCGCCCGCGACGACGTGCACGTGGTCGGCACCGGCCGCGACGCCCTGCACTACGACGGCGTCCGCTGGCGACGGCGCACCGCCCTGTCCTCGGCCCGCGAAACCCTCCACACCATCACCGCCACCGGACGACACCACGTGTGGGCCGGCGGCGGCGGCCTCGCCGGCGCCGGACCCGCCACCTACGAGTACCCCGTGCTCGTCCACTGGGACGGCGCCACCTGGACCGAGATCCCCGGACCACGCGCCGAACGCGGCCACGTCGCCCGCCTCGCCGCCACCGCCCCCGACGACGTGTGGCTCGGCCAGGCCCGCGACACCGACGGACTGCGCGTGCACCGCTGGGACGGCCACCAGTGGACCACCGTCCCCACCCCCGGCGACCCCGACCGCCTCAGCCTGCACGGCGTCGCCGCCGGCTGGACCTGGGGCGTGCGCGCCACCCGCGGCTCCTTCGAGACCAGACCCGCCTACCACCGCTGGACCGACACCGGCTGGACCCCCGTGGCCCTGCCCGACGACCTCGCCCTCGCCTCCGCCTCCCACGTCGGCCTCGCCACCACCGGCGCCACCACCTGGGCCTACCTCAAAACAGCCGCCGGCGTGCACGTGCTGCGCCACACGCTCCCGTGACCCACCGCCACCCCCTGAGTCACACTGTCGCGTGACCTTCCGCCTCACCGTCCTGGGCACCGCCACGCCCTACCCCCGCCCCGGCAACCCCTGCTCCGGCTACCTGCTGCGCAGCGAGCACACCGCCGTGTGGGTCGACGCCGGCCCCGGCACCCTCGCCGAGCTGCAACGCCACCACCGCCCCGACCTCCTCGACGCCGTCTGGATCTCCCACACCCACGCCGACCACGCCGCCGACCTCCTGCCCTACTACTACGCACTGCTCTTCGCCGACCAACAACCCCACGCGCCCATCCCGCTCTACGGCCCACCCGGACTCGCCGACCGCCTGGAAACCTTCCTCGCCGGCGCGTCACCCAACCCGGCCTCCGCCGCCTTCGACGTCCACGAACTGCACGACGGCCACCGCGCCGAGATCGGCGACCTCACCCTCACCAGCCGCGCCGTCGAACACGGACTGCCCGCCTTCGGCCTGCGCGCCACCCACGACGACGCCGTGTTCGCCTACTCCGGCGACACCGGCCCCTGCCGCGCCCTCGACGACCTCGCCGACGGCGCGGGCCTCTTCCTCTGCGAAGCCGACGGCAGCGGACCCCACCACTGCTCCCCCGAAGACGCCGCCGCGGCCGGCCGCCGCGCCCGACGCCTCCTGCTCACCCACGTCGGCCACACCGTCGGCACCGTCGAAGCCGCCGAACGCGCCCGCGCCGCCGTCGCCCGCCCAGGTGAAACCTTCACGATCAGGTGAGCCCGCAGGTGGAATCCACCCCACCCCACCCGCTCACCGACGCGATACCGCGAAGAACGCAGAAACCCCCCACTACCTAAGACGCCCCATAACCCGCCGAGGTTGCATTACGCGCAACACACCACACCCCGGGTAAATCACTGCCGAAAGTCACCACATCACCACCACAACGAACATCGACACCACCATTCAAACGAACGTCCCACCACCACACCCCTACCCCCACCAACCCCGCCACCAGCGCCGACCCGCCCCGAGCACCACACCCGGCAGACCCTTCACCACATCCCCGCCACCCCGACGAATGACCCACGATCGCCACCAACACGTAACCCGGCGCACCCCGGACCAACACACGTCGACCACTCCGACCGACCCACTTGGGGGGAACATGCCCACCCCCCACGACCAACCCAGTAGGCTGCCTCGTCGCCACCTCTGGATAGCCGGTATCCCCGGTGCACGGGTGGAACCACGAGGGGCCAACACGCAAGGGGAAGGGCGTGGCAAGGGGATGGGCGTTCCACACGGCAGAAGACTGACCGCCGGTCGTACGAGGCAACCATGAACGCCATCGACATCATGCTCCCCCACTACGGGGACATCTCGTACCTCAAGACCGCCGTGCGCAGCGTCATCGCCCAAGACGACGACAACTGGCGCCTCACCGTCATCGACGACAGCGTCACCGACAACGACCTCCCCGCCTGGTTCGACGCACTGCGCGACGACCGCGTCCGCTACCGCCGCAACCACCGCAACCTCGGCATCAACGCCAACTTCCAGCAGTGCCTCGACCTCGCCGAACACGACTTCCTCGTCGTCATGGGCTCCGACGACGCCCTGCTGCCCAACTACGTCGGCACCATCCGCCGCACCGCCCAGCGCTACCCCGACGCCGACGTCGTCCAAGCCGGCGTCGAAGTCATCGACCGCGACGGCAACGTCGTCAAACCCCTCACCGACCGCGTCAAGCGCAACCTCTACGCCCCCGACACCTCCACCCCCAAGGTGATGGCCGGCGAAGACCTCGTGGTCAGCCTCCTGCGCGGCAACTGGACCTACTTCCCCTCCCTGTGCTGGCGCCGCGAAGCCCTCAAAGACCTCGGCTTCCGCCCCGGCCTCAGCGTCGTGCTCGACCTCGCCCTCATGCTCGACCTCCTCGAACGCGGCGGCCGACTCGTCGTCGTGCCCGACCTCTGCTTCCAGTACCGCCGCCACGACGCCAGCGTGTCCTCCTCCCTGGCCTCCCTCGGCGGGCGCTTCACCGAAGAGCACGACTTCTTCCTCGACGTCGCCGACCACATGCAGCACATCGGCTGGCACCGCGCCGCCAAAGCCGCCCGCCTGCACCTCTCCTCCCGCCTCCACGCCCTGCTCATGCTGCCCGGCGCCGTCACCTCCAGGCAGACCGCCAGCGCGAAACTCCTCGTCCGCCACGCATTCGGAACCACCAAACCCGTGAGGAAGTGATCGACGGTGCTGTCTACCGCGCCAGAACAACCGCCGCGGACCAGCCCCGAGCACACCCCGCCGCCGCCACCCACCGCACAACCCCGCCGAGGCCGCCTCTTCGCCGCCGAAGCCGTCGTGTCCGTGGCCGCCGCTGCGCTGATGGTGTTCCTCGCCCGCGGCATCGAGGTCAACCCCCTCGACCGGATCGGCCAGATCAGCGGCCTCGCCGGACTCCAACTCCGGTACGCCCTCATCGCCCTCGTGCTGCTGATCCTCCTGGTCGTCACCGCCCGCGTCCGCTGGGCCGCCCACGCGCCCACCGCCCGCCGACTCGCCGCCGCCGCGGCCTCCGGCCTGTTCAGCGGACTCGTCGCCGGCGCGATCCTGATCGCCCTGCGCGGCACCTCCTGGGGCCTGTTCGCCCTCTACGGCGACGCCGGCACCCTCAGCGACTGGGCCCACGTCCTCATGGACACCGGCACCATGAAACCCGACTACCCACCGGGCTGGATCCACGTGATCGCCTGGTACTCCCAGCTCACCGACACCGCCCCCGAGAACGCCCTCAAGCCCCTGCAGATCGCCGGCACCGCCCTGTTCGGCCCCGTCGCCTACCTCGCCTGGCGACTCCTGCTGACCCCCATGTGGGCACTCGCCCTCGGCGTGCTCCCCGCCATCGTGCTGATCGAGCCGTACAAGCCCTACACCACGATCATGCTCGTCGTGATGGTCCCCGTGCTGCTCGCCCTGCTCCGCCGACTCCGGCGCGCCGGCGACACCACCTGGCGCGGCATCGTCCTGCCCGCCATCGGCTTCGGCCTCGCCCTCGGCCTCATCTTCCTCATCTACTCCGGCTGGTTCGTCTGGTCCGCACCCGGCATCGTGGTCGCCGCCCTCGTGCTGTTCCCCTGGCGCACCGGCTGGGCCAAGGGCCTCACCCTCCTCCTCGTCACCGCCGGCGTCTTCGTCGCCGTGTCCTCCCGCCACCTCTTCGGCCTGCTGGACGCCTCCGGCTCGGTCAAGGACCGCTACTTCTACTGGGACACCTGGACCGAACCCACCTACATCGCCATGTGGCGCACCGACCTCCCCGGCACCACCGGCCCCTGGCCGCCGCCCGGCGAGATCGGCGGCGTCGGCCTGTTCACCATCCTCGCCCTCGTCGGCCTGGCCACCGCCATCGCCGTCGCCCGCAGCCGCACCATCGTCATCACCCTCACCTGCGTCTTCGCCGGCGCCTGGCTGCTGCGCTTCCACTTCGGCTCCCAGATGTACGCCGCCGACGCCGTGCAGCTCTACCCCCGCAGCACCGCCGAACTCCTCTACTGCCTGCTCCTGCTCACCGGCTTCGCCGCCTACTACGGCGTGCGGCGCTTCGACGCCGTCACCCGCGTCCGCGCCGCCCTCTCCTCCCCGTCACTCGGCCTCGGCGCGCTCGTGGCGGTGTTCCTGCTCCTGGCCTCCGCCGGCTCCTCGATCGGCGACCGCTACATGCCGCGCGTCGACAACTCGCTCGGCGTCCTGGCCACCGCCTCGCACCTGACCAGGCAGACCGACGGCAACTGCCCGGCCTACAACCACACCCTGGGCAAGGGCTGCTACGGGAAGAACGACCCGCGCTACCACCTGGCGCTGGAGGAACTGGCCGAGCTGAGCCTCAAGCCCGGCGAGCTGCGGCACCCCAGCTCGGGCAACGGCTGACCGGACAGCACACCGGGATGGCGGCGGGGCGGTCGGAGACATCCGGCCGCCCCGCCGCCATCCGCCCGGACGTGCGGCCGCCACCCGACCGGGGGAAGATCGAGACCGTGATGACGCTGACCGCGACCGTGCTCGACGCACCCGACGCCCAGTCCCTCGCCCGCTTCTACCGCGACCTGCTCGGCTGGCCCCTGCGGGACGACGAGCCGGGCTGGGCCACGCTGCGCCCGACCGACGGCGGCGCCGGGCTGTCGTTCCAGACCGAGCCCGACTACCGCCGCCCCACGTGGCCCGCCTCCGGCGACGACCAGCGGATGATGGCCCACCTGGACATCAAGGTCGACGACCTGGAAGCGGCCGGGGCCCGGGCGGTGGCGGCGGGCGCCACGCTCGCCGACTTCCAGCCGCAGGACGGCGTGCGCGTCTACCTCGACCCGGCAGGCCACCCGTTCTGCCTGTTCCTCGAGGGCTGGTGACCGCCCGCCGTCAGAGCGGTCCGATGGCCCGGGTGATCGAGTCCAGGACACCGGGGAACCGGTGCTCCATCTCCGCGCGCCGCAGCTCGTGGGTGCGGTAGCTGCCCTGCGGCGTCACGCGCAGCACCCCGGCCTCGCGGAGCACCTTCAGGTGGTGCGACAGCGTCGACATGCTGACCGGCACGTCGAACTGCCCGCACACGATCCCGCCCGATCGGGCCAGCTCGGCCACGATCCGCAGCCGGACCGGGTCCGCGAGCGCGCTGAGCACGGTCGCGAGACGCATGTCCTCCACGTCCGGGTGTTGTAGAGCGCGCACGGTCTCGCATAGTAGCGCCTCGGGACCAGTGGTCTATTAGTCCACACTGAAGGTATTAAAGTTATCAACGATGTTAGGATGAGCGCGTGACCTTGCCGGAGCCGGTGCGCGCGGAACTCGACCGGGTGCGGCACGCGGCGCTGGTGGACTTCGCCGCGTTGGAGCAGGTGCGCCGCCGGTTCGACGCCGAGCAGGCCGACGCGCTGTCGGGCTACCTGCGAGCCGCCCAGTCCGCCAACACGCTGCGCGCCTACCGCTCGGACTGGGTGGGCTGGGCGGCGTGGTGCGAGGCCGAGGGGCGGGTGGCGTTGCCCGCCGACCCGGTCGACGTGGCGGTGTACCTCGCGGTCGCGGCGGACGCGGCGAAACCCGACGGCTCCCCCGCGTTCAGCCCGTCCACCCTGGAACGCAAGGCGGCGGCGATCGCCGCCGTGCACGCCGCCGGCGGCCTGCCCTCCCCCACCCGGTCGGACGTGGTGCGGTTGACGCTGCGCGGCATCCGCCGCACTCGGCAGGCGCAGCCCAAGCGCAAGCGGCCGGTGCTGCTGGGCACGTTGGAGGCGCTGCTGGCGGAGCTGCCGCCCCCGGGCTGGCCCACGGGGCCGGCACGGCGGCGTGACGCGCTGCTGCTGCTGGTGGGGTTCGCGGGCGCGTTGCGGCGCAGCGAGCTGGCGGCGGTGGCGTTGCAGGACGTCACGGTCGACGTGGACCCGCGCACGCACGAGCCGCTGCTCCTGGTCGAGCTGGGCGTGACGAAGACCGACCAGACCGGCGCGCACCGGCAGCGCGTGGTGCTCCCCCGCGGCGCGCGGCGGCCGACGTGCCCGGTGTGCGCGTACGCGGACTGGGTCGACGTGCTGACCGCGCCGCAGCCGCGGGCGTTGCTGGAGGACGAGGGCGCCCCGTCGACGACCCACCGCTGCCACTCCTACCAACCCGCTCCGGCGCGCGGCCCGTTGTTCCCGTCGGTGAGCCGGCACGGGAAGGTGGGCGCCCGGTCCATGTCGGACCGGGCGGTGTCGGACGTGGTGAAGCGGTACGCGGCGCGGGCCGGGCTGGACCCGGCGCTGTTCGGCGGGCACTCGTTGCGTGCGGGGTTCGCCACGCAGGCGGCGCTGGGCGGCGCGAGCGACCGGGAGATCATGCGGCAGGGCCGCTGGACGAACCCGCGCACCGTGCACCGCTACATCCGCACCGCGAACCCGTTGGAGGACAACGCGGTCACCCGCCTCGGACTGTGATCAAGGGCGCACGGTCGGTTGTTAACTTCTAACACGTCCCGTCCGTCCGGGCGGAACCGAACGGGCTAGCCGGTTAGGGCGTCGGCCCGCTTGCGCGGTTTGTTTCCACGGCGTTTCCAGGTGCGTTGAGCTGCGGTTTTGGCCGCTTGGTCGCGGTGGGTGGGCAGGCTGACCTGCGCAAGCGGCGCGTTGCCGCCGGGCGCCCAGCCCGTAAGAGGGCGTTTACCGGCGCTTTGACGCCAATACGATCGTCCCCACGAGGCCGCCCGCCCCGGCCAAGCGCACCGTGGCCCCCGGACTACCCTGCACTGTCCGGGGGCCACGCGCTGCTCGCACCGCCCGCGTCAGGCGCCGGTCGTGCCGCCCACGACGGCGTCGGAGGACGGCGGCTCCTCGACCTTCTCCGGCGGCGGCGCCAGCACGGACAGGTCGCCGCCGTTGTCGTTCACGCGCAGCACGAACGGCCGCGTCTCGGTGTACTGGACCACGGACACCGACGCGGGGTCGACGACGATGCGCTGGAAGCCGTCGAGGTGGACGCCGAGCGCGTCGGCCAGGACGGCCTTGATCACGTCGCCGTGGCTGCACGCGACCCACACGGCGCGGGGCCCGTGCTCGGCGGTCACCCGGGCGTCGTGCGCCCTGATCGCGGCCACGGCGCGCGCCTGCACGGTCGCGAGGCCCTCCCCCTCCGGGAACACCGCGGCGGACGGGTGCTGCTGCACGACCGACCACAGGGGCTCGGAGAGCAGGTCCCTGATCGCGCGCCCGGTCCACTGGCCGTAGTCGACCTCGGCGAGGTCGGGCTCGACCGCGGCGTCGAGGCCGAGCCGGTCGAGCAGCGGCGCGAGGGTCTGCCGGCAGCGATCCAGCGGGGAGGTCACCACGGCGGCGACGGGCACGCCCGCGAGCCGGTCGACCAGCTCGGAGGCCTGCGCCACGCCCCGGTCCGACAGCGCCACGCCGGGTTGGCGGCCCGCGAGGACGCCCGCTCCGTTGGCGGTGGAGCGGGCGTGTCGCAGCAGGATGACGGTAGCCACGGGGCCAACCCTATGTCGGGTTGATGAGCCCCATCGACAGCAGGCCCATCAGGACGATGCCGAGCAGCAGCCGGTACCACACGAACGCCGAGTAGCTGTGCTTGGAGACGTAGCGCAGCAGCCAGGCGATGGTGGCGTAGCCGACGGCGAACGAGATGATCGTGGCGACGATCATCTGCGGGACCGAGGCGGCGTTGGGTTCGGCGCGTTCGAGCACGTCCGGGATGCTGAAGATGCCGGCGCCGAACACCGCGGGCAGGGCCAGCAGGAACGAGTAGCGGGCCGCCGCGGCGCGGTCCAGGCCGAGAAACAGGCCCGCGGTGAGCGTGCCGCCGGAGCGGGACACGCCGGGGATCAGCGCCATGGCCTGCGCCAGGCCCATGCCCACGGCGTCCTTGAGCTGCAGCTTGTCACGCACGTGCGAGGCGAACTGGTCGGCGAGCCCGAGCAGCAGGCCGAACACGATCAGCATCGTCGCGGTGATCCACAGGTTGCGCAGCGACGACCGGATCTCGTCCTTGAACAGGTAGCCCAGCACGCTGATCGGGATCGAGCCGATGATCACGTACCAGGCCATCCGGTAGTTCTCGCTCGCGCGGGCGGCCTTGCTGAACAGGCCCTTGAACCAGGCCCCGATGAAGTTGCCGATGTCCTTGGCGAAGTAGATCAGCACGGCCACCTCGGTGCCCAGCTGGATGACCGCCGTGAAGGACGCGCCCGCGTCGTTGCCGAAGAAGAGTGTCGAGACGATCCTGATGTGACCCGACGAGGAAATGGGCAGGAATTCCGTGAGTCCTTGGACGAGTCCGAGGACAATGGCCTGCAACCAGCTCAACTACCCACTCCTGCCAGATCCAGAGCTTCGGTCGCCGTGCGGAGCGCGGCGATCCCCTGCTCGAGATCTTGCAGCATGGGCGAAAGGGTGAGGGTGGTGACCCCCGCTTCGGCGTAGGCGCGCATCCTCTCGGCGATGCGCTCCTTGGCCCCGAGCAGGGAGGTGCCGTCGAGGAAGCCGAGCGGGAGCGCGGCCATGGCGCCGTCGTAGTCGCGGGCGAGGTAGCGGTCCTGGACCTCGGCGGCCTCGGCGGCGAAGCCCATGCGCACGGCGTTGTCGTTGTAGAAGTTCTTCTTCCGGCTGCCCATGCCGCCGACGTAGAGCGCCGCGTAGGGCCGGACCTGGTCGGCGCAGGCGCGCCAGTCCTCGCCGACGACCATCGGCACGGTGGCGGCGATGTCGTACCCGTCGAGGGTCTTGCCCGCCTTGTCGCGACCGGCCTTGAGGGAGGCGAGCGCGTCGCCGGAGTGCTCGGGCGAGAAGAACAGCGCGAGCCAGCCGTCGGCGATCTCGCCGGCCAGCTCGACGTTCTTCGGGCCCACGGCGGCCAGGTAGACCGGGATGTGCTCGCGCACCGGGTGCACGGTCAGCTTGATGGCCTTGCCGGGGCCGTCGGGCAGCGGCAGGGTGTAGTGCTCGCCGGCGTAGGACAGCCGCTCGCGGCGCAGCGCGGCGTTGACGATGTCGACGTACTCGCGGGTGCGGCCCAGGGGCTTGTCGAACCGCACGCCGTGCCAGCCCTCCGACACCTGCGGGCCGGACACGCCGAGGCCGAGGCGGAACCGGCCGCCGGACAGGGAGTCCAGGGTGGCGGCGGTCATCGCGGTCATCGCCGGCGTCCGCGCGGGGATCTGGAGGATCGCGCTGCCCACGTCGACGCGCGTGGTCTGCGCGGCCACCCACGCCAGGACCGTGGGCGCGTCGGAGCCGTAGGCCTCGGCGGCCCACACCACCGAGTAGCCCAGTCGGTCGGCTTCCCTGGCCAGTTCGAGGTTCGCGGCGTCGTTGCCCGCGCCCCAGTACCCGAGGTTCAGTCCCAGTCGCACGAACCGGGACCCTACCGGTCGGTAACCTGGTTGGCCAGGGCGACACCCCCGACGGCGTGTCCCCGATCGTGACGGGATCCGCCCTTGACAAGCGCGTGCCACGGGCCGCCGGAATGTCGATCACCCCTTAGGCTCCCCCGCGTGGAACAGCGATACCTCGGGCGCAGCGGACTGCGGGTCTCCCGGATCGCCCTGGGCACGATGACCTGGGGCCGGGACACCGACGCGGACGAGGCGGCCACCCAGCTGCTCGCCTTCACCGAGGCGGGCGGCACCCTGGTGGACACCGCCGACGTGTACGTGGAGGGCGAGAGCGAGCGGATCCTGGGCGGCCTGCTGGGCGAGGTCGTGCCGCGGGACGAGCTGGTGATCGCGACGAAGGCCGTGGCGCGGCGCAACGACGGCCCGTTCGGCGGCGGGGCGTCGCGCGGCGCCCTGCTGCACGCGCTGGACGGGTCGCTGCGCCGGCTGGGCGTGGAGCACATCGACCTGTGGCAGCTGCACGCGTGGGACGCGAACGTGCCGCTGGAGGAGACGCTGTCGGCGTTGGACGCGGCGGTGGCGTCGGGCCGGGTGCGCTACGCGGGGGTGTCGAACTACTCGGGCTGGCAGCTGGGCACGGCCGCGGCGCTGCCGGGGCACACGCCGCTGGTGTCGACGCAGGTGGAGTACTCGCTGCTGGAGCGGGGCGTGGAGCGCGAGGTGGCGCCGGCGGCGCAGCACCACGGCGTCGGGCTGCTGCCGTGGGCGCCGTTGGGGCGCGGTGTGCTGACCGGCAAGTACCGCAACGGCACGCCGTCGGACTCGCGGGGCGCGTCGGCGCACTTCGCCGGGTACGTGGAGCAGCACCGCACCGAGCGGGCGGCGCGGATCGTGCAGGCGGTGGCGACGGCGGCGGACGGGTTGGGCACGAGCGCGTTGTGCGTGGCGCTGGCGTGGGTGCGCGACCGGCCGGGCGTGGTGGCGCCGGTGGTGGGCGCGCGGGACACGGGCCAGTTGCTGGGGTCGTTGGCGGCGGAGGAGCTGACGTTGCCGCCGGCGATCCGGGCCGCGCTGGACGACGTGAGCGCGGTGGAGTTCGGCTACCCGGAACGGCCGCTGGTCTGACCCGCGCCTCCCCCGCGCTCCGAGCCGCAGGGGAAGAAGTCGTGCCACTCGACCGTCGTGCCGATGAGGGTCGGCGGGGTCCGGGTCACCGGTCCGGCGGAGGGTTGCCGAGCAGGGTGTCGTCCACCAGCCGGAACCACTCGCGCACCCCGCCGAGCTGGCCTTCGAGCCAGGTGGCGACGTCCGCGGCGAGGTCGAGGGCGCGGGGCGTGCGGACGTGGCCGGCGAGGTGCTCGACGAGGGTCTGGATGCGCCGCACGGGCGGCGGGTGGTTGCCCGTGAACGGGACGGCGAGGCCCAGCTCGTCGGCGAGCCGGTCGGTGACCTCGTGCAGGAACAGCACCAGCAGCACCGCCCCGACCAGGCACGGCTCGTGCGCCTCCAGCTCGCGGTGCCCGAGGTCGTCCAGGGTGCGCAGCATGATCGTGGCGGCGACGCGGTCGGCCTCGTGCTCCCGCGGCCAGCCGACCGACTGGGCGTCGAGCGGGCCGACCGGGGTGTGGGGGTCGGTGCGGCGGCGGGCGTGCACCAGGTGCCCGGACACCACGTGCCCGACCTCGTGCGCCAGCACGAACTGGGCGCCGCGCCGGGCCATCAGCGAGACCAGCGCGGCGCGCTGCCCGGACAGCTCGGGCAGCCGCCGGGCCTGGACCGCCCCGTTGCCGTACAGGTGGGCGTTGACCGCCTCGGCCAGGGCGTAGGTCGCATGCTCGGGGGTCAGCAGGGGTGGCGTGCCGTAGTTCGGCAGCGCCCCGGTCATGATCTTCAACACGGTGTCGAGCAGGTCCAGCAGCGAGGTGTTGACCAGCACGAGCACGCCGCGGCCGGGCACGGGGACGCTCAGCGCGTCGAGGACGCCGGTGGGGAACACGCCCGCCAGCAGCGGGGTGGCGGTCTCCCAGCCGGCGGCGCGGGCCAGGCGCAGCACCTCGGGTTGCAGCGCGTCGAGCAGGCGCTGCTGGTCACGCAGGTGCGCGGGCCGGTAGGCGGCCGGCCGGACCCGCACGTCGACCAGCCGCGTGAGCAGGTCCGACAGCGGCTCGGCGGCCACCTGCGTCCACGTGTGGTAGCGCTCGCCGGTGTCGGCCGGGTGCGCCGGCGGGTCGAGGTGGTCGGCCACCCGCCGGTCCCGCAGCAGTTGCACGTGCCGGTTCCGCAGCTCCTCGACCGTCATGGCGACGCCTCCCGTTCACCTGGGATAGTCGTCGGGAAAAGCGCGGAGGTACGGGTGGAGCGCGACTATCACCTGCCCAGACCAACGACAACACCCGCCCCCTGCGTGACGATGGCCGTTCGGTGATGGATGCTGGGAGGGCTGAACGGGGTCGACTGGGAGGTCCGACGTTGCGCCGACTGGCGGCGGTAGTGCTCACCGGGGTCGTGGTGGTCTCGGGTTGCGCGACCGAGGAGAACCCGGCCGATCCGCTGCAGCTCGCGGCGACGTTGGAGCCCGCGCGGCCCGCCGCGTCGCCGGCGCAGGCGGGTGTCCCGGAGGGTCGGGTGGTGCCCTCCGGAGGGGCCGCGGCGGTCGCGGTCGCGGGCGGTCGGGTGGCGGTGGCGGTGACCGATCCGCCGTCGGTGGCCCTCTACCCCGTGGACACGCTGGGTGACCCGGTGGTCGTGCCGTTGCCCGGTCCGGCCGAACGGTTGGTGACCGTCGGTGACGCGGTGGAGGCGGTGGTGCCCGCCGGTGTCGTGGTGACGATCAGGCCGGACGGCACGACGTCGCAGCGCGCGGTGGACGGCGCCCCGGTGGACGTGGCGCGGGTGGGTGACCGGACGTTGGTGGCGCAGCGCGACCTGCGTCAGGTGTCGGTGGACGGGCACGTGGTGCGCGGCATCTCCAGCCCGGACCGGCTGGTCGCGGTGGACGGCGCGGCGGTGGTGCTGGACCGGCCGCGCAGCGCGGTGTTCGACCTGGACCCGACCGCCGACGGCCCCGGCGCGGGGCTGCGCGCGGGCGAGGGCGCGACGAACGCGGTCGCCGACCGGTTCGGCCGGGTGCTGGTGGTGGACACGCGCGGCGGTGAGCTGATGGCGTTCTCCACCGGTCCGCTGATCATGCGGTTGCGCTACCCCGTGCCGGGTGGCCCGTACGGGATGGCCTACGACGAGACGCGCGACCTGGTGTGGATCACGCTCACGGAGCGCAACGAGGTCGTGGCCTTCGACGTGGCCGGCGCGGAGCCGGTGGAGGAGCACCGGTTCGCCACGGTCCGCCAGCCGGACTCGGTGGCGGTCGATCCAGGCAGCGGGCGCGTGTTCGTCGCGTCCGGGGACGGCGCAGGGATGCAGGTGATCGGATGACGGGCGACGGGGTGGTCGACGGGGATTGGGAGTACCGGCCGCTGCGGCTGCCGGCCGGTGTCTCCCGCCGCACGGCGACGACGCAGCTGGCGATCCACGCGGAGTTCGCCGGGTGGGAGCTGTCGCGGACGTTGTTGTTCGGCGACGGCTCGCGCAAGGTGTGGCTGCGCCGCAAGCGGACGGCCGCCGTGATGCCGGGTGTGATCACCTAGGACCGGTCCGGCGCGGTCCTTCGCGCGTCACCGTCGCGGGGGTGACGGCGGGTTCGTCCGGCCCTCGTGGTGCACCACCACACCTGTGGTACCACAGGTGTGGTGGTGCGGTCTCGGGCCGCGCCTTCCGCCGGCTTCCGTCCGCTGTGGACGACGAAACCCCCGCGACGGGCTTCTGTTCCGTTCCGGTTCGGCCCGGCGGCGGGCGAGGCCGATCACCGCGGCGGACGGGTCCACGGTGGACGGACCTCCGGCACGGGCGACTGCTTGCGGCGCCCCGGGTTCAGTCGGTGTCGGTGAGGGCGGTGGCCGGGTCGCGGTGCGGGGCGCCGGTGGGCCACCAGTCGCCGTCGGTGGCGCGGTAGGGGTACCAGCGGCCGTCGCGGCCGTAGCGGAGTTGTCGGTCGTGGACGGTCCAGCGGTTGCGCCACACGGTGGGTTCGGGCAGTTCGCCGCCGGCCCAGGCGGCGCGGGCGCGGGCGGTGTCCGGCTTCCCGGGCGTCCACGAGTGTTCCAGGACGTCGAGGGCGCCGACGCCGCCTTGTTGCCAGGCGCGGACGGCGCGCGGGTCGACGTCGAAGCGGTCGCGCAGGGCGGGGTGGGCGGCGGCCATGCGGATGTGGTCGCGGCGGTCGTCGGGCGCGGGCCACTGGCCGGTGGCGAGCACCTCGCGGGCCTTGGCGGCGGCGTCGGCGACGAGCAGCCGCAGCACGTCGACGTCGAGGCCGGGTGCGGGTTCGAACTCGGGCAGCGGGCCGAGGTCGGCGGGCGGCGGGTCGTCGGGCAGGTCCGCGACGGGGCGGGCGTAGGCGGCGGTGGCGAGGACGCCGGCGGTGGGCCTGGCGCCGGCGACGACTTCCTCCTGGTCGCGTCCCCGCAGGAGCAGCAGCACCCACGGGTCGGCGTCGAGCAGCCAGGACGCCTGGTGGCACAGGGCGGCGGCGTGGCGGCAGGGCAGTTCCCAGCCGGGGCAGGTGCACTCGGGGTCGAGGTCGCCGATGCCGGGCAGGAGCGGCACGCCCGCGTCGGCGGCGGCGTCGGCGAGTTCGCGGGGCATCTCGCGGTCGAGCAGCGCGGCGAGGTGCCCGGACTTGGCGGCGACCTGGCCGAGGAACCGGTCCCACTCGGCGTCGGTGAGCGGGGCGAGGTGGACGGAGGTCCGGTAGGTGTCCTCGGTGTCGTAGACGGTGGCGGCGATGCGACCGGGGCTGACGGTGATGGTGCCGACGAGCCCGGCGTGGGCGTACTTGCGGCCCTGCCGCAGCGGAGCCTGGTCCAGCGAGGTGTCCTCCAGGGCCTTCAACCACGCCTTGCCCCACCAGGAGCGGGCGTGGCGCACGCCCTTGCCGAACGCGGGGAAGCCCTTGACGCGGTCGCTCATGTGCCGCTCCGGAGTTCGACCAGGTTGCCCAGCTCGTCGTCGGACAGTTCGGTGAACGCGGCGTCGCCGCGGGACAGGACGGAGTCGGCGAGGTCGCGCTTGGCGCGCAGCATCGCGGCGATGCGGTCCTCGATGGTGCCCTCGGCGATGAGCCGGTGCACCTGCACGGGCCGGGTCTGGCCGATGCGGTGGGCGCGGTCGGTGGCCTGGTCCTCGACGGCGGGGTTCCACCACCGGTCGTAGTGCACGACGTGGTCGGCCCGGGTGAGGTTGAGGCCGGTGCCCGCGGCTTTGAGGGAGAGCAGGAACACCGGGCACTCGCCGTCCTGGAAGCGGCGCACCATGTCCTCGCGGGCGGGCACGGGTGTGCCGCCGTGCAGGAGTTGGCTGGGGATGCCGCGGTCGGCGAGGTGGCGTTCGATGAGGCGGGCCATGGCGACGTACTGGGTGAACACGAGCACCGCGCCGTCCTCGGCGAGGATGGTGTCGAGCAGTTCGTCGAGCAGTTCGAGCTTGCCCGAGCGGCCCGCGAGCTTGGGCGAGCTCTCCTTGAGGTACTGGGCGGGGTGGTTGCAGACCTGCTTGAGCCCGGTGAGGAGCTTGACGATCCGGCTGCGGCGGGCGATGCCGTCGGCTTCGCGGACCTCCGCCATGAGCTCCCGCACGACGGCTTCGTAGAGCGCGGCCTGTTCGCGGGTGAGGGAGACGGGCTGGTCGGTCTCCGTCTTCGGCGGCAGTTCGGGCGCGATGCCGGGGTCGGTCTTGCGGCGGCGCAGCAGGAACGGCCGCACGAGCCGGGCGAACCGCCGCGCGGTGTCCTGGTCGCGGTCGCCCTCGATCGGGCCGGCCCAGCGGGCGGCGAACTCCGGCCTGGTGCCGAGCAGGCCCGGGGTGGTCCAGTCGAGGATCGCCCACAGCTCCGAGAGCGTGTTCTCCACGGGGGTGCCGGTGAGCGCGACGCGGGCGCGGGCGGGGATGCGGCGCAGGGCCTTGGCGGTGTCGGAGGCCGGGTTCTTCACGTGCTGCGCCTCGTCGGCGACGACCATGCCCCAGTCGACGTCGGCGAGCCGGTCGGCGTCCAGCCGCATGGTGCCGTAGGTGGTGAGCACGAAGCCCTCGTGCGCGACGTCGCGGCGGGGGCCGTGGAAGCGGCGGACGGGCACGCCCGGCGCGAAGCGCTCGATCTCGCGCTGCCAGTTGCCCATCAGCGACGCGGGGCAGACCACGAGGGTGGGGCCGGGGTCGCGCCGGTCGCGGTGCAGGTGCAGCGCGATGAGCGTGACGGTCTTGCCCAGGCCCATGTCGTCGGCCAGGCACGCGCCGAGGCCGAGCGAGGTCATGCGGTCCAGCCAGCGCAGGCCGTGCAGCTGGTAGTCGCGCAGGGTGGCGCGCAGCGCGGGCGGGGCGGGGACGGGGTCGTCGTCGAGGTCGGTGAGCCGGGACCTCAGCTCGGCCGGCCAGCCCGTGGCGACGACCTCGGCCTCGACGCCGCCGACGCGGGTGGTGCCGGTGAGGGCCGCGCCGAGCGCGTCGATCGCGGTGACGGGTTCGAGGGCGCGTTCGCGGGCGCGGCGGGCGAGTTCGGGGTCGACCAGGGTCCAGCGGTCGCGCAGCCGCACGACGGGGCGGGTGGCCTCGGCGAGCAGGTCGAGCTCGGCGGGCGTGAGCGGGTCCTCGCCCAGGGCGAGCTGCCAGTTCACGGAGGTGAGCTGGTCGTGGCCGAAGAACGCGGAACCGGAGGACGAGGGCCGGTCGGCGGGGCGTTCGCCGATGACGACCTTGGCCGACAGGTCGCGCACCAGGTCCTTGGGCCAGTGCACGTCCACGCCGGCGCCGGCCAGGCGGACCGCGCCGGTGGCGAGCAGGTGCTCCACGTCGGAGTCCAGGAGGGCGACCTCGTCGGGCACGGGCTGGTCGAGCAGCCGTTCCAGGGGCGGCCAGGCGCGGGCGGCGCGGCGCAGGGCGACCGTGGCGTCGGCCCGGGACCGCTGGTTGGCCGACGCCCACAGCTCGGCGGCGTCGACCACGCGGGCCGGGTCGGCGAGGCTGTGCACCTGCACGACGGCGCGGAACGGGCCGAAGCCCTCGATCCGCAGCGAGATGCGCACGCCCTGGTCGGCCCAGTCGCGCAGGTGCGGCACCCGCTGGGGCGCGGTGGCGGCGAACGCGGGCGCGCCGGCGGCGTGCACGGCCGCCGCGCCGCGCGGCATGGTGTCGGCGACGGCGTCCAGGAACGCGCGCAGCAGCGGTTCGGCGTCGGGCAGTTCGAGCGGTGCGCGACCCGGCAGCGGGACGGCCCTGGCGTGCGCGGGCATCGCGTCGGCCAGGTCGCGGACGCGGGCGTGGTCGGCGGCGTCGAGCGGGCCGAGCAGCCAGGCGTCGAAGTCGCCGTCGGTGACCGCGGGCCGCACCCGGCCGCGGGCGACCAGCTGCAACGCCACCACCACGGCCGCGCCCCAGAACGCGGTGGCGGGGTGGGCGTGCGGCGCGCGGCGGGCGCGGCTGAGCATCGGCACGGCCTCGGACACGGGCAGCCGCAGGGCGGGGACGCTCCGCCGGACGCCGTCGGGCGTGGCGATGGTGAGCCGGTCGGGTCCGGGGGCGCCGACCGCGTCACCGGCGGGAGGCGGGTCCTGGGCGGGGTAGAAGGCGATGGTGGACGTGCGTGGCGGGTCGGCTGCCTCGAAGACGGCCGCGTACCGCTCCAACCCTGTGTTCAGCGCTCCCCCTCGCTACTCAAGTTTGAGTATAGCCCAGCTGCCGGGTGTGCCGGGCGATCCCGGCTCGCCCGCCATCGGGTAGGCGCCCGCTTCGAGGCGGTCGACCAGGCCCCGCGTCCACTCCACCCCGCTGGCCGCGATGTGCTCGGACAGCCCGTACAGCTCCTTCACGTGCGGCGGTTCGCCCCACTGCCCCGCCTGCTCGCGCGCCGCGTCGCGCCGCGCCCGCAGCGCCGCCAACCGCTCGGTGAGCAGGCCGACGGCCTCCGCCCGCGACAGCGACGGCAGCAACGCCAGCCCGGCGGCCAGCAGGTCGGGCCGCGCCTCCGGGCGGCGCAGCGCGTCGCGCAGCAGCTTGCGGTACTCGGCCTCCCCCTTGGGGGTGATCTCGTAGTCCGTGCGGCCCGGCGGCACCGAGTGGTCGGTCAGGCAGCCGTCCTTGGTGAGCTGCTTGAGCGCGTGGTAGAGCGAGCCCCACTTGACGTTGGCCCACTCGCCCGCGCCCCACGACATCAGGTCGTTGCCGATCAGGTAGCCGTGGGCGCGCCCGTAGCCGCGCACCACCCCGAGCACCAGCAGCCGTGTTGCCGACATCGCGTCCTCGTCCAGCGGTATCCGGGGTTCCGCGATCCCGGTTTCGCCGATCAGGGTAGATCGCCGAGGATGGGCCGGTGACGCTCGCCAGGATCGACGACGCCCAGCGGCGGGCCCGCCTCGCCGTCCGACACCTCCTGACCACCCGCGCCGCCGCCGTGGAGGACGTGGCCGAGGCGGTGGTCGGCCTGCACGCCACCGACCCGGCCACCGTGTTCCTGTCCGCGTGCGCCCGCTTGGCGCGGCCCTCGGTGGCGGAGGTGGAGGCCGCGTTCTACGACCGGGGCACGCTGGTCCGGCTGCTGTGCATGCGCCGCACCATGTTCGCCGTCACCGCCGCGACCGCGCCCGTGGTGCAGGCCGCCGCCGGCGCCGCCATCGCCGTGAAGGAACGCCGGAAGCTGCTCGACTTCCTGGCCGAGGGCGTCGGCTGGGACGCCGACCGCCTCGCCGAGGTCGAGCGGGACACCCTGCGGGCGCTGGCGCGGCGGGGCGAGGCCACCGCCGTCGAGCTCACCCGCGACGTGCCCGCCCTGCTCGAACAGGTCGTCGTCGCGGCCGGCAAGCCCTACGAGACCCGGCAGAACGTGTCCAGCCGGATCATCCGCGTGCTGGCCGCCGACGGCCGGCTGCGCCGCGGCCGGCCCCTCGGCACGTGGCTGAGCACCCAGTTCCGCTGGGCGCCCGCCACACCGTGGCCCGAGCTCGACCCCGACGAGGCCCGCGCCGAGCTGGCCCGCCGCTGGCTCGCCTCCTACGGGCCCGGCGCCGAGGCCGACCTCAAGTGGTGGACCGGCTGGAACCTCGGCCACACCCGCAAGGCCCTCGCCGCGGCGGGCGCCGTCGCGGTCGAGCTGTCCAGCGGCCCCGGCTACGCCCTGCCCGACGACCTCGAACCGGTCGAGGAGCCGGAGCCGCGGGCCGCGCTGCTGCCGGCCCTGGATCCGACCCCGATGGGGTGGCAGGCTCGCGACTGGTACCTCCCCGACCGGCACCGGCCGCGCCTGTTCGACACCGCGGGCAACGTCGGCCCGACCGTGTGGTGGAACGGCGCGGTCGTCGGCGGGTGGTCCCAACGCGCGGACGGCGGACTGGTGTGGGAGCTGCTCGACGACGTCGGCGCCGAGGCGGAGGCCGCGATCGCCGGGGAGGCGGACCGGGTGGCGTCCTGGCTCGGCGGGGTGCGCGTGATCCCCCGCTTCCGGACACCGCTGGAGAAGGAGCTGACGACGTGATCGTGCTGCGGAAGGTGGACGACGCGGCGGTCGAGCGGCTGCTCGACCTCGCGGTGGCCGACGCCGACCCCGCCGACGTGATGCCGCCGGGCTGGACGGCCGACCGGCCCGACGAGTTCCGCGACTTCTACCGCGGCTTCCAGGACGACGCCTACGAGATCGTGCGGGACGACCGCACCGTCGGCATGATCCGGCTCACCGCCGAGGGCGAGACCGGCATCTGGGTCGCCCGCCGCGCCCGCGGCGACGGCGTCGGGCTCGCCGCGCTGCGCCGCGTGATCGAGCAGGCGCCGCGACGCGGCGTCACCACGATCGTCGCCGACACCACCACCGGCAACACCGCCGCCCTGACCGTCCTGCGCAAGGCCGGCGCCACCCTCGACGTCGACGGTGCCCGCGTGCTCGCGCGCATCACCGTGCCCGTCGGAACCGTGCCGGCCGAGTCGCCGCCCGACTCCCCCGAGCCGCCCCCGACCCGACTCGACGGCGGGGTCGGGACCTGACGGGCCGGTCGGTCAGGTCCCGGACCTGCGGAGCTTGGCGTGCAGCGCGCGGCGGGCGACCGGCCCGAGGTCCTGCACCACGTCGACGAGGACCGCCAGGCGCTCCAGGGCGTCCAGCGCGGCGTGCGCGCCGGCGGGGTCGACGCCCTCGAACAGCTCCAGGCCGATGAACCCCGCGCACACGGCGCGGGCCAGCCCGGCGGTGTCCACCAGGTCGACCACCGGGGAGCCGGCCAGCAGCCGCTCCAGCGCCCGCTCGACCGGCCCGACCCACAGCCGCAGCGCCGCCGCCGTCGCCCCGGCCAGCGCCGGGTCCCCCTGCGCGCCGGCCAGCATCTGGGCGAGCACCATGACGTTGCCCTGCTCGCGTTCCTCGGCGTGCAGCCGCCTACCCAGGTCCAGCAGCTGCCGCAGGTCGGCGACCTCGTCCAGCCGGGCCGCGAACGGCGCGACCCTCGCCTCGGTCGAGGCCAGGCACGCCGCTTCCAGCAGCTCGTGCACGCTGCCGAAGTGGTAGAACACCAAGGCCTGGTTGACGCCGGCGGTGGCGGCGATCGTGCGCGCGGACGTCCCGGTGAGGCCGTGCCGCCGGATCGTCTCGATCGCGCCGTCGATCAGTCGCTGTCGGGTGTCGGCCATGCCATCACGGTAGGGGCGCGGCCACGCGGACCTCCGCCGGGCGTGCGCACAGGTAGGGCCGGGCGAGCACCAGCGCGGTCGCGGTGAGGCCGAGCCCGGCGAACACCGGCGCCAGGTGGCCCGCGTCGGTGTAGCCGATGACGCCGTGCACCACGAGCGCGGGCAGGAACCCGGCGGCCGCGGCGAGCGCGAGCGACCACCACACCCACGCCTCGCCCCGGCGCCACCCCCACGCGCCGAGCAGCGTGATCGCGGCGGCCGCGGCCATCAGCGCCCCGCCGAACCCCGCCCGGTCGTGCGCGACGAACCCCGGCAACCGGGGGTTGGCCGCGTGCAACGCCTCCGGGCCGGTCCGCAGGAACTCCAGGTCGCCGGCCACGAACACGTCCGACAGGCCGACCGCCGACACCACCACGCCGCCCACGAAGAGCCCGGACCCCGTGCACACCAGCAGCAACTGCCCGACCAGCGCCCGCCGCCGCTCGCGCTCGGGCCCGTCCGGGCGCACCGTCCACCGCGGACCGCCCGGCCGACGCCGCGTGGCGGCCACGAACATCGGGAACAGCACCACGACCGCCAGGGTGTGCAGCGGCTCCACGAACCCGACCCCGAGGAAGTAGAGCAGCGTCGGGAACCCGATCCACCCGGAGACGAGCAACGCCTCGCGCGCCCACGGCCGGCCCGTCCGCAGACCGCCCGCCGCCAGGCCCGCGTAGAGCACGCCGATCGCCACCATCGTCCCGGCCATGGTGATCCGGTCGTGCTGCAGGAAGCGCACCAGGTGGTGGTTGATCCCGTGCAGCCGGTCGACGTCCGCGCCCAGGTAGCCGCGGTCGTACCACAGCAGCACCGGGCCGAGGGTGATCGCGGCGGCGCCCAGGCCGGCGACGACCATGCCCAACCCGAGCAGCGTGCCCCACCACCACGCCGGCCACCGCCGCGGATCACGGCCGACGTCGCGCACCGACGGCGCCGGACCGGTGGGCGTCACCGCCTCGACCACCCGCGCGAAGAAGCCCGGACCGGCCTGCACCAGCACGTCCGGCGTGACCAGGACCGCGGTGGCCGGGTCGGCGAGCAGGGCCGCGGCACGCGCCGGGGACGCGGAGGTCAGGTGGACCACGTCGGGACCGGCGCCGACCCGGACCGCGTCGACGTGCGGCGACAGCACGTCCGCCACCGCCCGCTCCGTCGCGCGCACCACCACCGGCACCCGTCGACCCGCGGCGGCCGCACGCACCACGCCCACGTCGGCGAGCCCGACCGGCGCCACCTCGACGACTCCCGCGCCCAGCAGCGGCAACGCCCGGATCGCGTCCCGCGCCACGTCCGGCGGCACCACGGCGCCGAGCCGGTTGCCCACCGGCACGCCGGCGACCTCACCGGCCAACGCCGCCGACGGGTGACGGTGCCCGAACCCCCACGACACCAGCCGGCCACCGCCCGGCCACGACCCGACCGCGGCCAGCGTCCGCAACGCGACCCGCCGGGAGCGACCGGTCCCCAGCAGCGCGGCGGCGATCCCCCGCAACGGGTGGTAGGTCCAGTCGGGCACTAGCGACCTGCGCCGTGCGGCGCGCGGTCGGACGACGGCGGGTTCCACCCGAGGACCGGCGCCACGGCACGCAGCGCGACCGCGGCCGGGGTCAGCCTGGCGGCGAGATCGCGCGCCACCACCGCGGGCGGCCACGTCCACCGGGCCACCCGGCCCAGCCGCGCCGAACGCCGCGCCACCGCCCGCGTCCGAGGCCCGCGCGACCGGTCGTAGCGGACCAGCGCCGATCCCACGCTCGCGGCCGAAACGAGGCAGTCGGCCAGCACGACCGCGTCCTCCAGCGCCTGCCCCGCGCCCTGGCCCAAGGCCGGGTCCATCGCGTGCGCCGCGTCGCCCAGCAACGCCACCCGGCCGCGCACGTAGCTCGCCAACGGCGGCACGACGTGCACGTCGTGCCGCACCACACCGCCCTCCGGCACCGCCGCCACCAGCGCGGGCACCGGGTCCGGCCAGGCGCCGAACCGGGCGCGCACGGCGGCCGGCTCACCCTCGGCAGCCGCGCCACCGGCGGGCACGGCCGCCGTCCCGAAGCAGTAGAACCGGCCGCCCGGCAGGCCGGTGAACCCGAACCGCTCACCGCGACCCCAGATCACCGCCCCCTCCGCGGGCGGCTCGGCGACGGGCCCGGTGATCATCCGCCACGCCGTGCACCCCGCGTAGCGCGCGGGCTCCGCCTCCGGCCACCACTGCCGCCGCACCCCGCTGTGCACGCCGTCCGCGCCGACCACCAGCTCCGCCCGCACGACCCCGCCCCGGTGCTCGACCACCACGGCGTCGCCGTCCGGCCGCACCGCCCGCACCTCGGCGTCCGCCGGCAGGCACTCCGGTGGCAACGCCTCCGCCAGCACCCGGACCAGGTCCGCCCGGCGCACCACCACCAGCGGCATCCCGTGCCGCCGGGCGATCTCCGCGTTGTCCGTCCGCGACAGCCAACGACCGGAACGGCCACGCACGCCGCCCGCCGCCTGCACCGCGCCGACCGCGCGGACCCGCTCCGCCACCCCGAGCGCCGCGAGCGCGCGCATCGCGTTGGGCCACAGCGCGAGCCCCGCCCCGACCTCGCCGAACCCCGCCGCGTGTTCCAGCACCACGACCCGGCACCCGACCCGGCGCAGCGCGACCGCCGCCGCCAGCCCACCGATACCGCCACCCACCACGACCACAGTCCGCCCGACCACCGGCCACCCCCCGTATTTGAGCGAGTGCTCAAAACGGAGGGTAGCCAGTTTTGAGCACCCGCTCAACACCCGGTCTACGGCCCGACCGAACCGATCACCACGGTCGCCGACAACTCCTCGTCCGACACGACCTCCCCGCGCAACCCGCCCGCCGCGAACGCCCGCACCGTCCCCGACGCCTGCCGCGCACCCGTCTCCACCAGCAACCGCCCACCCGGCGCCAGCCACCGCGCCGCGCCCGCGATCACCCGCCGCTGCACGTCCAGACCGTCCGCCCCACCGTCCAACGCCACCCGCGGCTCGTGCTCACGCGCCTCCGGCGGCATCAACCCGATCGCCTCCGTCGGCACGTACGGCGCGTTCGCCACCAGGACGTCGACCCGCCCCGCCAACGACACCGGCAACGGCTCGTAGAGATCACCCGCGTACACCCGGTCCGCGCCGACGTTGCGACGAGCACACGCCACCGCCGCCGGGTCCACGTCCACCGCGTGCAACTCCACCCCCGGCACCCGGTCGACCACCGCCGCGCCCACCGCACCCGAACCGCAGCACAGGTCCACCACCACCGAACCCGACCGCGCCACCCCCACCGCCACCCGCACCAGGAACTCCGTGCGCCGACGGGGCACGAACACCCCCGGCTCCACCACCACCCGCAACCCGCAGAACTCCGCCCACCCCACCACCTGCTCCAACGGCAACCCGGCCACCCGCCGCGCCGTCAACAACTCCAACTCCTCCGGACCGCGCGCGGCGGCCACCAACAACCGCGCCTCGTCCTCGGCGAACACACACCCGGCCGCACGCAACCGCGCGACGACATCAACATCCATGGGAACGAACGCCTCTCGCGTGAAACCCGAGGGCGCCCCTCACACCGCCACGACGCGGCCGGGAGCGACCCGATGCACACCAGCAGAAATGGGTCCCACCTCCCTCGTCCGCGCCAACCGCCACACCGTATATCACCACGCACCGAACTCAGCCCCCGCCGGCGCGCGCCCGCGCCACCGCCGCCTCCACGCCGTCCAACAACACCTCCAACCCCGTCACGAAGTTCCCCACCGCGTCCCGCTCCAGGTACGGCACGTCCTCCTCCCCCGCCACCTCCGGCGGCTCCTCCGCGCCCAGCCACGCCGACAACGGGAACCGCTCGGCGAAGTCCGGCACCACCTCCTCGAACACCCCCGACCGCGAGAACCACCACTCCTCGTCCGTCATCCCCGTCTCCCGCGCCGCCCGCCGCGCCTCCGCGATCACCCCCGCCGCGCCGCGCACGAACTGCACCACCGCGCCCACCACGCCCCGCAACACCGACGCGCCCAACCCGGTCGGCCGCAGGATCCCCAGCAGCACCTCCAGCATCACGAACTCGTTCGGCCCCAGCACCGGCCGCGCCTGCGACACCTGCAACACCCACGGGTGCGCCAGGAAGAACTCCCGCGCGTCACCCGCCCACGCCCGCAACGCCACCCGCCAGCCCTCCTCCAGCGGGTACCGCGACGGCAACTCCCCCAACACCCGGTCGTACATCAGGTCCAACAACTCCGCCTTGCTCGGCACGTGCGTGTACAACGCCATCGCCGAACGCCCCAACCGCTCGCCCACCGCGCGCATCGACAACGCCGCCATGCCGTCCCGGTCCGCCACCTCGATCGCCGCGTCCACGATCACGTCCACCGACAGGCCCGACCCCGCGCCACCACCCGGCGCACGCCACAGCAGCCTCATCGACCGACCCGCGTCACCCTGCCCGGCGAAGACGGCCACTTGCCCACCCCTTACAACGTAAAGTACGGTGCCGCGAGCACCTTACGGCATAAACAAAGCAGGGGGAAAGCCGGCGATGGCCGCACCAGCAGACAGCCACGACGTCATCCAAGTACGCGGCGCCAGGGAGAACAACCTCGCCGACGTCTCCGTCGACATCCCCAAACGACGACTCACCGTCTTCACCGGCGTCTCCGGCTCCGGCAAGTCCTCCCTCGTCTTCGGCACCATCGCCGCCGAGTCCCAACGACTCATCAACGAGACCTACACCGCGTTCGTCCAGTCCTTCATGCCGAGCCTCGGCCGCCCCGACGTCGACGCCCTGCGCAACCTCAGCGCCGCCATCATCGTCGACCAGGAACGCATGGGCGCCAACTCGCGCTCCACCGTCGGCACCGCCACCGACGCCCACACCATGCTCCGCATCCTCTTCAGCCGCCTCGGCCGACCCCACGTCGGCACCTCCGGCGCCTTCAGCTTCAACCTCCCCGAAGGCATGTGCCCCACCTGCGAAGGACTCGGCCGCGTCTCCACCGTCGACGTCGACCAGCTCGTCGACCGCACCAAGTCCCTCACCGAGGGCGCCATCACCGTCCCCGGCTTCACCGTCGACAACTGGTACGTCCAGACCTACGTCCAGTCCGGCTTCTACGACCCCGACAAGAAGCTCCAGGACTTCACCGACGAAGAATGGGACGCTTTCCTCAACCGCGACACCACCAAGGTGAAAATCGGCAAGACCAACGTCACCTACGAAGGGCTCCTGGTCAAGGTCCAACGCCTTTACCTCGGCAAAGACCGCGAATCCATGCAACCCCACGTCCGCGCCTTCGTCGACCGCGCCGTCACCTTCACCGAGTGCCCCGACTGCGGCGGCGCCCGCCTCAACGCCGCCGCCCTCTCGTCCAAGATCGACGGCGTCACCATCGCCGACTGCTCCACCATGCAGATCAGCGACCTCGCCGACTGGGTCGCCAAGATCACCGACCCGTCGGTCGGCCCCGTGCTCACCACCCTCAAGGAACTCCTCGACAACCTCGTCGAGATCGGCCTCGGCTACCTCAGCCTCGACCGACCCGCCGCCACCCTCTCCGGCGGCGAGGCCCAGCGCGTGAAGATGGTCCGCCACGTCGGCTCCGCCCTCACCGACGTCACCTACGTCTTCGACGAACCCACCGTCGGCCTGCACCCCCACGACATCCAGCGCATGAACGACCTCCTGCTCCGCCTGCGCGACAAGGGCAACACCGTCCTGGTGGTCGAGCACAAACCCGAGACCATCGGCATCGCCGACCACGTCGTCGACCTCGGCCCCGGCGCGGGCACGAACGGCGGCCACATCACCTTCACCGGCACCGTCGACGAGCTCCGCGCCTCCGGCACCCTCACCGGCCGCCACCTCGACCACCGCGCCCGGCTCCGCGACCAGGTCCGCACGCCCACCGGCCGCCTGGCCATCACCGGCGCCGCCCTGCACAACCTCAAGCACGTCGACGTCGAGGTGCCCCTCGGCGTCCTCACCGTCGTCACGGGCGTCGCCGGCTCCGGCAAGAGCTCCCTCATCCACGGCTCCCTGGCCGGCCGCGACGGCGTGGTCACCGTCGACCAGGCGCCCATCCGCGGCTCGCGGCGCTCCAACCCCGCCACCTACACCGGGCTGCTCGACCCCATCCGCACCGCCTTCGCCAAGGCCAACGGCGTCAAGCCCGCCCTCTTCAGCGCCAACTCCGAAGGCGCCTGCCCCCAGTGCAAGGGCATCGGCCTCGTCTACACCGACCTCGCGATGATGGCCGGCGTCGCCTCCGTGTGCGAGAAGTGCGAGGGCAAGCGGTTCACCGCCGAGGTCCTCACCCACACCCTGCGCGGGAAGAACATCAGCGAGGTCCTCGGCATGTCCGTCACCGAGGCCCGCGACTTCTTCACCGAGAGGCAGGCCAAGGCCGTCCTCGACCGGCTCGTCGACGTCGGTCTCGGCTACCTCTCCCTCGGCCAGCCCCTCACCACCCTGTCCGGCGGCGAACGGCAACGGCTCAAGCTCGCCATCCACATGGCCGAGAAGGCGTCCACCTACATCCTCGACGAGCCGACTACCGGCCTGCACCTCGCCGACGTCGACCAGCTGCTCGCCCTGCTCGACCGGCTCGTGGACGACGGCAACACCGTCATCGTGATCGAGCACCACCAGGCCGTCATGGCCCACGCCGACTGGATCATCGACCTCGGGCCCGGCGCCGGCCACGACGGCGGCCGGGTCGTCTTCACCGGCACCCCCGCCGACCTGGTCGGCAACGCCTCCACCCTGACCGCCCAACACCTCCGCGCGTACGTGGGCGGCTGACCGTCCAGGCGGTTTGGGGAGTCCTCTTCCGGTGTCGACGTGACCCCGGAAGAGGATTTCTTTCAGTTGACACTGAAGTTATTAAGATTATTGGCCAGTGGGGCGTGCGTCACCCCTTCGGGGGCTCGGCGTCGTTCGGAATACCGCAGGTCGTTCCCACTGCCGGCCGATTGTCCGGTTCCGAGCGGTCCTCTAACGTTGCCGATCACGTCCGCGCGAACGTGATCGCAGAACCTCCACTCCCCGGCCGACCCGCGCCGCTATGGGTCTGCCGGAACCCCTGCATGAGGGAGAACCCTGCAATGGGAGACGTTCGCGGATCCAGACGTGCGCTGATCGCCCTGGGCACGGTCGCGGTGACCGCCCTGGCCCTGGCCTCCGGCGCCACACCGGCCGCCGCCGAGGGCGACATCCTCGGCACGACCAACCCGACCGCCATCAAGGACAGCTACATCGTCGTTTACCACCAGCTGTCCACCCAGAGCGTCGACGCTCTCACCGCCGACCTCAGCGCCAAGTACGACGCCGAGGTCGACTACACCTACCGCAACGCGTTCAAGGGCTTCGCGGGCACGCTGTCCGAACGGGACGCGCGCCGCCTGGCCGCCGAGCCGGGCGTGGCCTACGTCCAGCAGAACGGCGAGGTCCAGGCCACCGGCACCCAGCCGAACCCGCCGTCCTGGGGGCTGGACCGCATCGACCAGCGCGACCTGCCGCTCGACTCGTCCTACACCTACCCCAGCGACGGGACCGGCGTCACCGCCTACATCATCGACACCGGCATCCGGACCACGCACTCCGACTTCGGCGGCCGGGCCACCTGGGGCACCAACACCGTCGACACCAACAACACCGACTGCAACGGCCACGGCACCCACGTGGCGGGCACGGTCGGCGGCACGTCGTACGGCGTCGCCAAGGGCGTGCGGCTGATCGCGGTCAAGGTGCTCAACTGCGCCGGCTCCGGCTCGTTCGCCGGTGTCGCCGCGGGCATCGACTGGGTCACCGGCCACCACACCTCCGGCCCGGCCGTGGCGAACATGAGCCTCGGGGGCCAGGGCAGCGACGCGACCGGCGAGGCCGCGGTCCGCAACGCGATCGCCGACGGCGTGACCTTCGCGATCGCGTCGGGCAACTCCAACGCCGACGCGTGCAACTTCACCCCGGCCCGCGTCGCCGAGGCGATCACCGTGAACGCCTCGACCAACACCGACGCGCGTGCCTCGTTCTCCAACTACGGCACGTGCAGCGACATCTTCGCCCCGGGCCAGAACATCACCTCGGCCTGGAACACCAACGACACCGCCACCAACACCATCAGCGGCACGTCCATGGCGTCGCCGCACGTGGCCGGCGGTGCGGCGGTCCTGCTCGGCGCCACGCCGTCGTTGACGCCCGCGCAGGTCCAGAGCACGATGATCGCCAACTCCACCGCGAACAAGATCACCAGCCCGGGCACGGGCTCGCCCAACCGGCTGCTGTTCGTCAACACGGGCGGCAACCCCGACCCGGGCAGCCCGTCGGTCACCCCGCCGGGCAACCAGACCGGCAGCGTCGGCACCGCCACCAGCCTGCAGCTCAAGGCCTCCGGCGGCACCCCGCCGTACACGTGGTCGGCCACCGGCCTGCCGCCCGGCCTGACGATCGCGGCGGCCACCGGCCTCATCTCCGGCACGCCCACCACCGCCGGCTCCTACAGCGTGACCGCCACCGCGACCGACAGCGCGGGCAAGACCGGGAGCGCCACGTTCACCTGGACCGTCAACCCCCCGGGCGGCTCGTGCGCCGCGCCCGGTGAGAAGGCGGTCAACGGCGGCTTCGAGAGCGGCACCACCGGCTGGTCCAACGCCACCCACACGATCTCCGCGTGGACCGGCGAAGGCGCGCCCCGCACGGGCACGCGCTCCTCGTGGATCAGCGGCTACGGCTACAGCAACACCGAGACGCTGACCCAGACCGTCGCCATCCCGGCGGGCTGCGTCAACACCACGCTGTCGCTGTGGCTGAAGATCAGCACGGCGGAGTACGAGCCCGAGGTGTTCGACACCTTCACCGTGTCGGTGGCCGGCACCACCCTGGCGACCTACACCAACCTCAACCCCTCCGGCTACGCGGTGCGCACCTTCAGCCTGGGCGCGTACGCGGGCCAGAGCGTCACGCTGAGCTTCACCGGCACGGAGGACTGGTCCTACCAGACCTCGTTCGTGCTGGACGACGTCTCGGTGAACGCGGCCTGAGCCGACCGTGGGGAGGGCCGGTCGCCGGCCCTCCCCACGTCCTCACTCAGCAGGCGATCGGCGAGGAGCCGATCGCGACATCGTCGTACCACAGCGTGTTCGAGCCCTCGCCGTAGCTCTCCCAGCCCAACCGCAGGTCGGTGACCGCGGGGCGCCAGTTGGTCTTGCGCAGCCACTGCCCGTCGACGTCCGGCGTCGACACGCCGTCGGCCACCAGGCCCTCGACGACCGCGCCGTTCAACGAGGTCGACAGCTTGCCCGCCGGGTCCACGGTGAACTGCACGCAGTTCCACTGGCCGGTGGGCAGCGGCTTGCTCTTCGACACGCCCACCGGGCTCTGCTCGGGCAGGGTCGCGTCGTCGGACTCGCGGTTCCACTGCAGGGCCGCGTTCTGGCCGCCCATGCGCAGGTCCTTGCCGCCGTCGGCGGTGTCCTTCATCGCCATGAACGTCACGTGCGACATCGGCAGGGCCGTGGTGTGGCGCACGTAGTACCGGCCGTGCACGACGCTCGAACCGCTCAGCGGGGTGCCGAAGAAGATGTGGTTGCAGTAGCCCGCCGCGCCGTTGACCCGCACCGACTTCGAGCCGCTGCGCGCGACCGAGTTGTCGATGCTGACCGTGCCCTGGCCGGTGCAGTTGGGCGCGCCGACGGTCCAGCGACCGCTCGGCGACGTCCCGGTCTGCTGCTCGAAGCCGTCGCACAGCGTCGCCGAGCCGCAGTCGCCGGGCACACCGGTCGTCGTGGTGGTCGTCGTGGTCGACGTCGTGGTGGAGGTGCTCGTCGAGGTGCTCGTGGACGTGGTGGTCGACGTGGTGGTGGTCGTCGTCGGACCGTCGCCGCTGCACGAGACCCCGTTGAACGCGAAGTCGGTCGGCGTCGCGTTCGTGCCGCTGTAGGTGGCCTGGAAGCCGAACTGGGCGCTCGCGCCCGTGCCCAGCGAGCCGTTCCACGGCATGTTGGACGCCGTCACCACGGCGCCGGACTGCTTCACGTCGGCGCTCCAGCCGGAGCTGACCGCCTGGTTACCGGCGAAGGTCCAGGTGAGCTTCCACGAAGTGACCGGAGCGGACTGGTTGGTCACGGTCACGTTGGCGGTGAACCCGGTGGCCCACTGGTTGAGCTTGTAGTCCACGGCACAGACGGGAGCAGCCCCCGCCGTGCTGGTCCCGCCGATCACCACCAACCCGGCTATCGACACCACAGCGGCCACCGCCGCCAGCAGATTTCGCACAACAACCCCTTCGTTGTCGTATCTGGGAGCGTTCCCAGAAACAGACTGTAACGATTCCGTCACCTGAACGGAATAGGCCGCTTGCCGCAACGGCCGTCCGAACGACGACCCGGCCCACGCCACCGCGCCGGTCAGCCGATCACGGCCCGTCGAGCTGCCGTCGAGTACTGCGGAGCGATCCGGATCCGCTGCGCACTACCCGGTTCCGACGGCGCGATCACCCACTGCGAGTCGACCTGGCGCCGAGCACGGTCACCGTGCCGCGACCGCCGTCCACCCGCAGGCGGTCGCCGGTGGTGATGCGGGTGGTGGCGTTGCCGCAGCCCACGACAGCCGGGATGCCCAGCTCGCGGGCGACGATGGCGGCGTGCGACAGCGGCGCGCCGACGTCGGTGACCACGGCGGCGGCGCGGGGGAACAGCGGGGTCCAGCCGATGTTCGTCACCGTGGTCACCAGGATCTCGCCCCGCGCCAGGTCCTTCCCGTCGGCGACGTCGTGGATCACCCGCGCCACGCCCTCCACCACGCCCGCGGCGCCCGGGAAGCCGGAGACGTCGTCGCCGAGCGGTGCGGCGGAGGCATCGAAGACGTCCGGGCGGCGGTCCGGGTCGGCGGCCCACGCCTCGGGGTCGAACCGACCCCGGATCACCGTCGGGTACGGCGGCAGCGCGCGGTAGCGGTCGTAGGCGGCGCGGCGGGCCGGCACCGACGCCAGCGGGGTCTCGTCGCCTCCGAGGACGCGCAAGGTCTCCCCGATCGGCAGGAAGAACACCGCGTCGCCGTGCCCGGTGACCTCGCCCGCCCGCACCAGGAACGCCCGCAGCACGGCGAAGGTCCGGGAGAACTCCGACCGCGCCCGTTCCCGCTCCCGGGCCAGCGCGGCGAGCTCGTCCACCTCGCGGCGCAGCCGCGCGACCTTGCCGGGGTGCGCGGCGCGCAGCCGCGCCCAGGCCGCCTCGCGCACGGCCGCCTGCCTGGCCAGCAGCTCTTCGGGGTCGACGCCGACGTCGTGGTGGCGCGGCCACTGCGGGTCCTCGGCGGGGCGCGGCGCGGACACCTCGAACTCGTCGGCGAAGCGGTGGCCGTACTGCCGGGCGTAGGCCTCGCGGGTGAGCTCGCCGCGCTCGAGCCGGGCCAGGCCGAGCACCGGGCCGAGGCTCGCCAACTCCCCCGCCGCGCCGTGCGCGCCGGTCAGCAACGCGGTGGTGTCGTCCTCCCCCACGAGCTTCGTCAGCGTGCGGCGCAGCCTGGCCGACGACAGCGCGCCGGCCCGGGCGCCGGCGTCGAACACCTTGGCCTCCACGTGCAGCACGTCGTGCACGTCGGACTCCCACAGCGCGAGCAGCCCGGCAGGCGTCGAGGCGGTGCGGAAGGCGGCGGCCAGCCGGTCGGCCCGGTCGGGCGCGGACGCCAGCAGGCCCTCGATCTTCGCCCGGTACTCGCGGTTCTGCCGCAGGAACGGCCCCATCGCCCGGACCGCCGCGCGCAGCACGGCCAGGCGGGACAGCGGCAACGGCGGCGCCTGCACGCCCTCCGGGATGCGGCCGAAGTACTGCCCGGCGGTCCGGCGCACCAGCCCGTCGAGGCCGAGCGCCCGGCCGACGGCCAGCGCGGCGCTGAGGTTGAGGTAGAACCGGCCGCCGATGTTGCCCGACGTCGGGTGCCCGGCGATGGCCGGCTGGGCGAGCACCTCGGCGAACGACCAGGTCGCCGGCGACATCACGCTCGGCACGGCCTCGCGCAGGTTCGCGCACGTCCACAGGTAGTCGCCGCGCAGGGTGTCGTTCCAGACCTCGGGCAGCGCGGTGATCGGCCGGGCCTGCAACACCCGGATCCGCCCGCCGGCCACGGCCCACTCGACGTCCACCGGCACGCCGTACAGGTCCTGGATGCGTGCTCCCAACCCGGCCAGTTCCGCCACCCGCGCGGCGGAGAGCAGGGAACCACCGGACCCGCGCACCACGCCGTCGGCGGACACGACGTACTCGTCCGGGGTGACCGTGCCGCCCACCAACGCCTCACCCAGGCCGGGCGCGGCGTTGACCACGGTCTCGGTCCGCGCGCCGGTGACCGGGTTCGCGGTGAACAGCACACCGGCCGCGTCAGCGGGCACCATCTCCTGCACGACCACGGCGAGCGCCACGTCGGTGATGCCGTGGCGGGCCCGGTAGGCGACGGCGCGTGCGGTCCACAGCGACGCCCAGCACCGCTTGACCGCGTTCAGCACCTCGTCCCCGGTCACGTCGAGGAACGTGTCGTGCTGCCCCGCGAACGACAGGTCCGGCAGGTCTTCGGCGGTGGCCGACGACCGCACCGCGACCGGTCCCGGAGGCAGGGCCGCGCGGACGGCGTCGGCGATGTCCTCGGGCATGTCCAGGCGTTCGAACGCGGCGGCGATCGCGGCCTCGTCGCCGATGCCCGCCCGGGTCCGCGCGTCGAGGCCCTCGGTGAACCGGCGGTAGGCGTGCGTGGTCAGGTGGAAACCGGCCGGCACGGGCAGGCCCGCGGCGGCGAGCCTGGCCAGCGAGGCGCCCTTCCCGCCGACGGTCCCCAGGTCGGCCGCGGGATCGGCGAGCGGCAACACCAGCGCGGTGGTCCCCATCCGCCGATCCTCGCACCGGCGGCCACGTCCCGTTGCGGGAATGCGCGACATCGCTCACCGAACGTGTGCGGGGCCAAGTCCAGGGCGTCGCGATCCGAGCACCTCTGCCACCGCGCCGGCGACGACCACGAGCGCCGCGTGGCCCGTCGTCGAGTTCTGCTTCGGTGCCGTCAAGATCCGCCATCCACCCGGCGAACCCGATCTCATCCGCCCACAAGCCGAACGCGGGCGCATCAAGCAGGACGACGGTGCCCACTACGCCGCATCAAGATGTGCGCAGCAGGACATCGACTCCGGTGCGCTGGAGTTAGAGCTTCACCAGGGCGGCACGCGCATCCAGCCGACGCCGTCCACCGCGATGTCGACGTCGACGGCCAAGTACTCACGGTTTTCGGAAGCGTTTTGGTCCTGGTGGCGGATGCCTCGACCACCACGAAACTTCGAATCGTCCCTCTGCCCAATGGGTGGCGCGCCTGGCACGGCCGCACAACGCCCAGCTCTCAAGCTCGAGTTGCTCGACTCCACGCGGCACTGTCCGAGACGGGCCTCTACCGGGCGACCGGCCGATACCTGCGGCGGCAGGATGACGACCGGTGGTGTCGGAGGGGTGGGGTTCCCCGGCGCGCGGGGTGAGGGCGCGAACTCCCGCGCGCCGGGGAGGTTCACAGGCCGTTGGTGAACAGCAGGCGGTTGACCGTGCCGCCGGTGGTGCCGCCGCCCACGACGTTCGGCGTGGCGCTGGAGTTCAGCCAGTTGTGCACGGTGGCCGACGGCTGGTCGCCGAACCGCTGCTTGTAGAGCGCGGCCACGCCCGCCACGTGCGGCGACGACATGGACGTCCCGCTCATCGTGCCCGAGCCGCCGGTGCGGACGGTCGAGACGATCGAGCTGCCCGGCGCGTAGAGGTCGACGCAGGCGCCCGTGCTGGAGAACGACGACCGGGCGTCGGTGTTCGTGGTGGACGCCACCACGCTGGCCGTCTCGACCTTGCGCGGCAGGCGGTCGCACGAGTTGCCGCCGGTGTTGCCCGCCGAGGTCGCCAGGAAGACGCCCGCCGCGATCATGTTGCGGATCGCGGTCTCCAGGCTGGCCGACGCGGTGAAGTTCCACGACGTGTTGGCGACGGCCGGCTTGGTGTGGTTGGCGGTGACCCAGTTGATCGCGTTGAGCGCCGACGTGGTGGTGGCGCTGCCGGAGCAGTTCATCATCTTCACGCCGTGCAGCCGCACGCCCTTGGCGATGCCGTAGGTGGCGGAGCCGATCGTGCCGGCGACGTGCGTGCCGTGGCCGTGGCAGTCGGTGTTGTTGGTGTCGTAGGCGTTGTAGTCGAACGTGGCCCGGCCGGCGTAGTCCGCGTGGCCCGGCGTGATGCCGGTGTCGATGATGTAGGCGTGCACGCCCACGCCGGTGTGGTTGTAGGTGAAGCTCTTCGACAGCGGCAGGGCGGCCTGGTCGATCCGGTCGATGCCCCACGACGGCGGGTTGGACTGGGTGGCGTCGAGCGCGTCGGTGACCAGCACGTCCTGCTCGATCGTGGTGACCGCCGGGTCGCGGCTGAGCTTGCGCAGCTGCGCCGGGGTGAGCTTGGCGGCGAAGCCGTGGAACGCCGCGTCCCACACGTGGGTCGGTGTGACGCCCGCCGTGGCGGCCACGCTCGCGCCGCCGCGGGCCGTCGCGCCGAGGGTGACGATGTAGGAGTCCTTGATCGGGTGGACGGTCGCGGACGCCGTCGCGGTGACGAGGTCGGCCTGGTGCGGGGGTTCGGCCGAGGCGGTGGTGGCGGTGAGGCCGACGGCGGTGCTCGCGACGGCCAGGACGGTGAGCGTTCGACGGAAAGGACGCACGGGGTGGCTCCTTCGGGTGAACCCGGACGAGCGCGCCCCGACGCAGGGTTGACGGAGCCGACGGTCACTCGCCCGAGGTCCAGACCAGCAGCCTGACCAGCGGTTTTGTCATGGTCAACCGAGGTCGGCCGAACGGCCGCCCGGCTCGTCACCCTCGGTGGACATAACGGACAACTGGTAACGCCCGGGTCGCTCGGCCGGGTGCTTGCCCGCCGCCGACCGGGCCAGTGCCAGCCGGGTCAGCGCGACACCGACCAGGACGACCGCCATGCCCGCGACGATCCGGGGCGTCAGCGGCTCGTCCAGCACGAGCGCGCCCAGCGCGACCGAGACGACCGGCAGCAGGTAGCCGACCGTGGCGGCGCTGGTCGGCCCTTCGTCCTCGATGATCCGGTAGTTGAGGATGAACGTGAAACCGGTGCCGAAGACGCCGAGCACCACGACGGCGACGACGGCCGTGGCGTTGGGCGTGGCCGGCGCGTGGTCGAACGGGATCATGACGGTGCTCAGCGCGGTGGCGGCGAGGAGCTGCGCTGCGGACACCGCGACCGGACCGCCCCGGCCGACCAGCTCGCGCCCCATGTAGGCGAACGCGACCGCGTAGCTCGCCGCCGCGCCGAGCAGGGCGAGCGCGCCCAGGCTGACCACGCCCGGCTGCTCCCACGGGGCGAAGATCAGGGTCACGCCGGTGAAGCCGACGACCAGGCCGAGGACCCGGACCGGGGTGACGGGACCGTCCGTGCCCAGGGCGAAGCCGATGAGCAGCGAGAACAGCGGGGTGGTCGCGTTGAGCACACCGGCCACGCCGGAGTCGACGGTCTGCTGACCGACGGCGAACAGCAGGAACGGCAGGGCGTTGCAGAAGAACGCGGCGACCGCGAGCCTCCCCCACAGGCGGCGCGGCAGCTCCTGGCGGTTCACGCGCGCCATCACGAGCAGCGTCACGGCCCCGAGGGCGCAGCGGACCACCGTGATCTGCGTCGGCGACAGTCCGGTGAGGGCCAGTTCGATCCACAGGAACACCGAGCCCCACAGCAGGGCCAGCGCACCCATCCGCATCACGCCGCGTCCGATCACGGGAACCACCGTCCCCCACGACCGACTTCAAGAAAAGTGAAACCTCATGACGAAGTGTTAAGCACAGCTACAAGATCCGTGCCTGGGTGCAGCACCCCCGCGAGAGTCCCGCACCCAGGTCCCGAGAGTCCTACGCCGAGGACCCCTGAGTTCAACGGTCAGCGCGTGTGGACGAGCAGCGTCTCGACCCCGTGCACGATCGACGCCGTCCGGAACGCGGGCCGCTCCTCGGCCAGGCGCAGGTTCGGGAAGCGGCGCAGCAGGGCCGGGTAGGCGGCACGCAGCTCCAGCCGCGCCAGCTCCGCGCCGACGCACCGGTGCGCGCCGTAGCCGAACGCCAGGTGCGACGACGCCGACCGGCCCGCGTCGAAGTCGGACGCCCCTTCGCGGTTCGCCGCCGACAACGACACCACGACCACGTCGCCTTTCTCGATCTGCTGCTCACCGACCCGCAGCGCGTGCCGGGCGAACCGCGGGAACGCCACCTGCACCACGCTCAGGTGCCGCAGCAGCTCCTCGACCAGCGGCGCGGCCGACGCGTCGTCGTCACGCATCGCCGCACGCGCGGCGTCGTCCTTCAGCAGCACGATCGCGCCCAACGCGAGCATCGAGGCCGTGGTGTCGAACCCGCCGGTCAGCACACCATCGGCGAGGCCCGCGAGCTCCACGTCGCTCACGTCGTCGCCGTGCTGCCGGATGATCGAGCCGATCAGGCCGTCACCGGGCGACCGGCGCTCGCGGCGCACGATCTCCTCCATGTACGACAGCGACTCGGAGATCGCGCCCAGCGCCTGGCCCGCGCCGCCGAACACGTCGAACCGCGCCGCCGCCAGCTCTTGGAACCGGTCGCGGTCGGCGTAGGGCACGCCCAGCAGTTCGCAGATGGTCAGCGACGGGACCGGCAGCGCGAACTCCCGCACCAGGTCGACCGGCCCGTCGGCCGCCTCCATGGCGTCCAGCCGCTCGGTGACGATCGCGTCGATGCGCGGCACCAGCCGGGACAGCCGGCGCATGGTGAACTCCGGCGTGAGCAGCTTGCGCAGCCGCGTGTGGTCGGGCGGGTCGGCGAAGCCGAGGCCGCCGGGCGACTGCTCCAGCCGGCCGACCGCCGCGCCGAGCCGCGCGTAGTCGTTGCTGAACGAACCTGTGTCGGAAAGCACGTTCTTCGCTTCGTCCTGACCGGTGACCAACCACACCCGCAGGCCGAACGGCACCGGGATCCGGTGCACCGCGCCGGTCTCCCGCATCCGCTCCAACTCGGCGACCGGCACCACCCCGTCCCGCTTCAGCGGAACCAGCGCACGGTCCGGGAGCAGCGCGAACGCCCGCGAACCGATCTTGCCCAACACCCACCGCGTCGCCGAACGCCGTGCGACCCACGCCACCAGACCGTCGCGCACGGACGCCAGAGTCGTCATCGAACACCCCTCTTCCCCAGACCGGATCGCCCGACGGTAACCGTACGTAGGGGTGAGCAGCATCGCGCTAGAGGCGGATTGACACGCCAAGGTCCGTGACAGACGATCGGCAATCGCGCGCGACACGGGGGAAGCCGGTCGAAATCCGGCGCTGACCCGCAACGGTAGGTCCCACCCGGGACGAGCCCGAACACCCGTCGCGCGTGCCACGCTCCTGACACCGTCGAGGTCAACGGGTCGGAGCCCGGGGGAAGTCGGTCACGGCTGTCCGGGGTCCGCTCACGCCTTGCCCCCGGAAAGGCCGAACATGTCGTTGAGACGGACCGCTGCCGTCATCGCCGCCGCCGCTGCCGCCGTGCTCGCGGCGACGCCCGCCACCCAGAGCCAGGCGGCGCCGACGACGCCGGACGTGAGCGACACGGCCGCCGGGTGGCTCTCCCGGCAGCTCGTCGACGGCGACCACTTCGAGAACGTGATCGAGGGCGTCGCCTACCCCGACCAGGGCCTGACCCTCGACGCGCTGTTCGCGTTCACCGCGGCCGGCGTGGCGTCCGACAGCGCGGACCAGGCCGCCGCCTGGCTCGCGGAGCCCGAGGTCATCGCCAACTACCTGCGCTTCGGCGACCCCGCCGAGTCGTTCGCGGGCGCGCACGCCAAGCTCGCGCTGGCGGTGCAGGTGCGGGGCCTGGACCCGACGTCCTTCGGTGGCGAGGACCTGATCGCCGGCCTCACCGCGCTCCAGACGCCGTCCGGCCGGTTCTCGGACAAGTCCCAGTACGGCGACTACTCCAACGGCTTCACCCAGGCGTTCGCGGTGCTCGCGCTGGACCGGTGGGAGGGCGCGCCGCAGGCCGCCGTCGACTACCTCGTCGGCCGGCAGTGCGCCGACGGCGGGTTCCCGCTGGTCCTGGAGGCCGCGACCTGCGCGTCCCACGTGGACGCCACCGCCATGGTGGTGCAGGCGCTGCTGGCCGTGGGGAAGGACACCGAAGCCGCCGAGGCGCTCGACTGGCTGACCGGCGCGCAGCAGCCCGGCGGCGGGTTCCGCGACGAGGGCGCGGCCGGCGAGGGCAACGCCAACAGCACCGGTCTGGCCGCGCAGGCGCTGCGCGCGGGCGGTCGGACGGCCGCCGCGGACCAGGCGGCGAGGTTCCTGACGTCGTTGCAGGTCGGGTGCACGGCCGCCGAGGCCGGCCGGGGCGCCATCGCGTTCGACCGGAACGGGTTCACGCAGGCCACGTCGCTGCGTGCGAGCGCACAGGGCGTCCTCGGCCTGGTGGGCGTGAACTTCGCGGACCTGACGGTGGAGGGCGGCACGCCGACCGCGCCGGTGCTCGACTGCTCGGTCACCCCGACCACGTCGACGTCGTCCTCGTCGTCCACTTCGAACACGACGACGACCACTCCCGCGGCCACCACCACCTCCGACGCCACGGCCACCACGACGACGACCGCCGCCGTGGTGGCCGTGGCGACCAACCGCAGCAACCTCGCCCGCACGGGCGCGGAGGTCGGTCCGATGCTGGGGATCGGCGCGTTGCTGCTGGTGGGTGGCGTGCTCGCGGTCACCCTCGCGCGTCGGCGGCACGCGGAGGCACGCAAGTGACGGCACCTGGTCGCGGCACGCCGGCCGTGCTCGTCATCCGATGAGGGGCGGGCTTCGACGGGCCCTGACGGCCCTGGCCGTCGTCGGGCTCGCCCTGACCACCGTCCCGCTGACCGCCCACGCGGCCGACTGCGGGGGTGTCACGGTGGTCGTGGACTTCGGCCCGCTGGGCGGCGGCGTGCGGACGGGGTGCGCCCCGGGTGACCCGGCCACGGGCACGGCCGCGCTGACCGCCGCCGGGTTCGGCTACACGTTCGCCGCCCGGCAGCCCGGTTTCGTGTGCCGGATCAACGGCGCGCCGAGCAGCGACCCGTGCGTCACCACCTCCCCGACCACGGCGTACTGGGGTTACTGGCACGGCCGGCCGGGCGGTTCGTGGGTCTACAGCAGCACCAGCGCCGGCGCGTACGACCCGGCTCCGGGCAGCGTGGAGGGCTGGGCGTTCGGCGCGGGCGGGCAGCCGGGCATCGCGCCGCCCGCGCCTCAACCGACCCAGCCCGCGCCGCCACCGCCACCGCCGGCGGCCGGCCGGCCGGTGCAGCCCGGCCAACCGGGCCAACCCGGGCAACCGGAGCCGCCCGCGCCGGCACCCGGTCAGCCCACGCAGCAGACCACTCAACCGTCGGAGACGCCGGCGTCGACCACCGCCGGGACGACGACCTCACCACCTTCATCGGCGGCGACGACCGCCGCGGGCACGACGTCGAGCACGTCCGCGCCGGCGGGTCCGACGGCGGTGGCCGTGGAGCCGACGGCGGGCACGTCGTCCGGTGGCGCGGTCGGGCTGGTCGTCGGGATCGTGGTGATCGCCGCGTTGGCCGGCCTGGGTGTGTGGACCGCGCGCCGGCGCGCCAAGGCGACGGAGTGAGCCTGCACCCCGGCGCGTGGTGGCTGTGGGCGTTGTGCCTGGCCGCCGTGGCCGGCCGCACCACCAACCCGGTGCTGCTGGCGCTGGTGATCGCGGTCGCCGGGTTCGTGGCGGTGTCGTGCCGGGAGGACACGCCGTGGGCCAGTGCTTACGGCGTGTTCCTCAAGTTCGCGCTGGTGGTGCTCGCGGTCCGGGTGGTGCTGCACGTGCTGCTGGGCGGGGTGAGCGGGCCGACGGTGCTCGTGACGTTGCCGGAGATCCCGTTGCCGGAGTGGACGAAGGGCATCCGGCTGGGCGGCCCGGTGAGCGCCGAGGGGCTCGCGTTCGCGGTGTACCAGGGGCTTCAGCTGGCGACGTTGCTGTGCTGCGTCGGCGCTGCCAACGCGCTCGCCAACGCCAAGCGGCTGCTGCGGTCGTTGCCGGCCGCGTTGTACGAGGTCAGCGTGGCGGTGGTGGTGGCGTTGACGGTCGCGCCGCAGCTGGTGGCCAGCGCGCGGTCGGTGCGGCGGGCGCGGGCGTTGCGGGGTGACGTGGTGCGTGGGGTGAAGGCGATGCGGGTGCTGTTGGTGCCGGTGCTGGAGGACGCGTTCGAACGGTCGCTGGTGCTGGCCGCGGCGATGGACTCGCGCGGCTACGGCCGGACGGCGGGGCTGCCGAAGCGGACCAGGGTGGTGACCGGCGCGCTGGTGCTCGGCGGGCTGCTGGGGTTGTGCGTCGGCGCGTACGGGCTGCTCGGCGGCGCCACGCCGGGCGTGGTCGGCACGCCGATGCTGGTGGTGGGCTCGGTGCTGGCCGTCGCGGGCCTGTGGACGGGGTCGCGGCGGGTGCGGCGCAGCCGTTACCGGCCGGACCGGTGGGGTGCGCGCGAGCTGGCGATCGCCGGGTCCGGGCTGGTCGCGGCGCTGGCGACGTACCTCGCGCCGGGAGGTTGGGGCGGTGCCGCGCTGACGCCGGCCACGGTGCCGCTGACCGTGCCCGAGCTGCCGCTGCTGCCCGCGGTCGGTCTGCTGTGCGCGCTCGCGCCCGTCGTCATCGCCAGGAACGTCGTGGTTGCCAGGAACGTCGTCGCCAGGGACAAGGTGCACCCGTGATCCGGTTCGAGAACGTGTCCGTCACCTACCGCGACGCCGACGCGCCCGCGTTGGCGTCGGTCGACCTGCACGTGCCCGAAGGCGAGCTGTGCCTGGTCGTCGGGAGGACGGGCTCGGGCAAGTCGACGTTGCTGCGCGCGGTCAACGGCCTGGTGCCGCACTTCACCGGCGGCACGCTCACCGGCCGCGTGCTCGTCGCCGGACGTGACACCCGCACCCACCCGCCGCGCGAGCTGGCCGACGTGGTGGGCCTGGTGGCGCAGGACCCGCAGGCCGGGTTCGTCACCGACTCGGTCGAGGAGGAGCTGGCGTACTCGATGGAGTCGCTGGCGCTGTCGCAGCCGGTGATGCGCAAGCGCGTCGAGGAGACCTTGGACCTGCTGGGCCTGGCCGACCTGCGGCACCGGCCGCTGGCGACGTTGTCGGGCGGGCAGCAGCAACGCGTGGCCGTCGGCGCGGCCCTGACCGCCCACCCGCGGGTGCTGGTGCTGGACGAGCCGACCTCGGCGCTGGACCCCGGCGCGGCGGAGGACGTGCTGGCCGCGCTGCACCGGCTGGTGCACGACCTGGGGATGACCGTGCTGATCGCGGAGCACCGGCTGGAACGGGTCGCGCAGTACGCGGACCGCGTGGTGTGGCTGCCCGGCGGTGGCCTGCCGCCGGTCGCCGGGCAGCCCGGCCCGGTGCTGGCGGACGCCCCCGTCGCGCCGCCCGTGGTGCGGTTGGCGCAGCTGGCCGGGTGGACGCCGGTGCCGGTGTCGATCCGGGACGCGCGACGGCTCGCCGGCCCGTTGCGCGACCGCCTGCCCGAGCCGCCGGTGGCGCCGTCGTCGCGACCGGCGGAGTTGGTGGTCGCGCGCGACCTGCGAGTCCGCTACTCCACTGTGGACGCTCTGCGGGGCGTGTCGTTGAGCGTCGGCGCGGGTGAGCGGGTGGCCGTGATGGGCCGCAACGGGTCGGGGAAGTCGAGTCTGCTGTGGGCCGTGCAGGGCACGGGCAAGCGGTCCGGCGGCGAGGTCGCGGTCGACGGCGTCGACCCGGCGGCGCTCAAGCCCGGTCCGCGGCGCAAGGCCATCGGCCTGGTGCCGCAGCAGCCCGGTGACCTGCTGTACCTGCACACCGTCGGCGGCGAGTGCGCGCAGGCGGACCGCGAGTCGGGCAAGGCCGAGGGCACGTGCCGCGAGCTGCTGGACCGGCTGGCGCCGGGCATCCCGGACGGCAGGCACCCGCGTGACCTGTCGGAGGGCCAGCGGCTCGCGCTGGCGCTGGCCGTGTCGCTCACCCCCTCGCCGCGGGCGGTCCTGCTGGACGAGCCGACGCGGGGCTTGGACTACCCGGCCAAGACGCGGCTCGCGGCGGCGTTGCGCGAACTCGCCGACGACGGTCACGCCATCGTGCTGGCGACGCACGACGTGGAGTTCGTCGCCGAGTACGCGAGCCGGGTCGTGGTGCTCGCCGAGGGCGAGGTGGTGGCCGACGGCCCGACGGCCGAGGTCGTCACCGCGTCCCCGGTCTTCTCGCCCCAGGTGGCCAAGGTGCTCGCTCCCCTGCCGTGGTTGACGGTGGCGGACGTGCAGACGGCTTTGGCGGCCCTGTGACCGCGCACCGCGCACCGACCCGGGCGGACACGCGCCACGCCCCGGCTCCGGCCCGCCTGGGCTGCCCGCCGGCTCCGGACGGCCTGGGCTGCGCAGAGGTACCCGCCAGGGGAACCCCTGTTCTTGATCCTGCCGGCTGGGGGCGACAGATCCGCGTCGCCGCGGCCGGCCTGTGGACAACTGCCGGGCGGGTGGCCTCGTGACTCCGCCGGTCCGCATCCGGCCCCGCGCCACGCTCGCCCTGGCGGTGGCGGCGGCGATCAGCGTGGTCGCGTTCGGGTGGCCGTTGCTGGTGTCGGCGGACGCCGGCATCGCGCAGGGCGCGACCGCGCCGTGGACGTTCGCCCTGCTCCTCCCGCTCGTGCTGGCCGTGGTGCTGGCCGAGATCAGCGAAGGCGGGCTGGACGCGAAAGCCGTGGCGATGCTGGGTGTGCTGTCCGCGCTGGGCGCGGCGATCCGCCCGCTCGGCGCGGGCACGGCGGGGATCGAGACGGTGTTCTTCCTGCTCGTCCTGGGCGGCCGGGTGTTCGGGCCCGGTTTCGGGTTCGTGCTCGGCAACACCATGCTGTTCGCGTCCGCCCTGCTGACGGGCGGGGTCGGGCCGTGGTTGCCGTACCAGATGCTCGGCGCGGCCTGGGTGGCGTTGGGCGCGGGTCTGCTGCCGCGGGCGCGCGGCAAGGTCGAGCTGGCGGTGCTCGCCGCGTACAGCGCCGCCGCGTCCCTGGTCTACGGGCTGCTGCTGAACCTGTCGTTCTGGCCGTTCGCGTTGAGCGCGGGCAGCACCTCGCTGTCGTTCCAGCCGGGCGCGCCGGTGCTGGACAACCTGGTGCGCGTGGTGGCGTTCAGCCTGGCCACGTCGCTGGGCTGGGACGTCGGCCGCGCGGTCACCACCACGATCCTGGTGCTGGCGACCGGCCCGGTGCTGCTGCGCACGTTGCGCCGGGCCGCCCGCCGGGCGTCGTTCGGCGATCCGGTGTTCACCGGGGCAGCTGCGCCGCCACCTCCGCCAACGCGTCCAGCACCTCCGGCGTGACGTAGCCGGTCGCGACCTCGGCCTCGGCGACGGCGACCGTGGTCCGGTCGCGGCCCGAGCCGTAGTTGGCGCCGGTGAACGCCACGTCCGCCAGGCCGACCTGGGCCACGCCCAACGCCGTCACGTCGCCGGTGCCGGGCGCGTCCACGATGTCCTGGAACTCCTGCGCGGCGCCGCGCGAGGCGAACTCGACCCAGGCCACCGCGATCACCGCCGAGTTGCCCGCGTCGTCACCGACGGTGAACAGCACCCGTTCCATCGACGCGCACCCGTTCTCCCGCAGGAACTCCCGCACACCGCCGAACGCGGCGTCGACGCACGCGACCTGCTGCTTCTCCGTCCGCTTGAGGCCGTGCAGCCCCATCCGCCGCCACGCGCCGTCGGCGTCACCCCGCCGGGCGAGGTCGCCGCTCTCCTGCTTGCGCGCCTCGACGCCGAGCCCCGGACCACCGCCGCCGCCGGAGCCGCCGGTGCTGAGGCCGACCGCTCCCCCGTACCCGACCGCGCTGAGCGCGATCAACCCGGCCAACAGCGCCGACCTGCTCCGCCCGCCCCGGCCGGCGACCGGCCGGACCCGGCCGCGGTCGTCGGTGTAGAAACCCTTGGGCACCGTGACCTCCTCCCCCTGAGGAAGGTTTAGCAACGCCCGGGGCGCGGAGACCCGAAATTCGCGGAGAACCGCTCGAAGAGCGCAAACCAGACGGTCGGTTCACTGACCGTGCGTAACCCGCCACCGGTCGTAGTCCTCCGGTGTGCGCACCGCGTCGTCCAGCACCGCCCGGTAGACGTCGAAGCTGCGGTAGTCCGGGCGCGAGTGCTTGATCAGCAGGATCGCCGAGCGGGTCTCCGGCGTGAGCCGGGCGGGCAGCTCGCGCACGTGCCCGAGGTCGGGTTGGCGCGCCGGCTCGTCCACGAACCAGATGTCGGCGTTCCACTCGGTCCCGGAGCTCTCGCGGTACGTCAAGCCCAGGTACAGCCCGTCGGGGTAGGCGTCCGGTTCGGCGTTCCAGTGGCCGTCGTCCTTGCGGAACCGCACCACCCGCACCCGCTCGTGCCGCGCCAGCCGGGCGGCGACCCCCACGACGGCGTCCACGTCCAGCGTCGGGCACGCCACCGTGACGTCGAGGTCGGGCACCACCATCAGGCCCATCGCCGAGCTGCCCGTCCGCACCGGCTCGCCCAGCGCCGACAGCAGCTCGTCCAGCCCGAGGTCCGCCGCCACGGCGTCCGCCCGCGCCTGCAACTCGTCCTGGCGCCGCAGCAGCTCGTCGATCACGCGGCCGGTGTCGCCGACTGGGGACGCGCGGCCAGCAGCAGCGCCAACCCGAGCACCGACATCGTCAGGCCCATGCCGTAGGCGGTGCGGTAGCCGAGGTGCTGCGCGAGGCCCAGCAACGGCCCGACGAGCATCGCGCTGGTCTTGTAGGTGTTGGTGAACAGCGTGCTGGCGTACCCGGGCCGGTCGGGCGCGAGGTCCTGGAAGTAGGAGATGCCGAGGCCCATCACCGCCGAGATGACCACGGCGTGCAGCACCTGTGCCGCCATGACCTGCCAGGTCGCCTGGGTGAACAGCATGATCGAGTAGTACGCCAGGGCGACCGCGCCGCCCGACAGCACGAGCACGCGGAGGTTGTACCGCATCGCCAGCGCGCCGAAGCCGAGCATCAGCGGGATCTCCAGGGCCGCGCACAACCCCAGCACCAGGCCCGCGTCCCGGGTCGTGCCGCCCAGGCTCTCGGTCACGAACAACGGCATCGCCGTCACGCCGACCGACGTCGCGCACTGGAGCAGCACGAACGCCGCCGCCGCGAGCACGACCTCCCGGCGCAGCCCCGACTGCCGGGCCACCTCGGGCGACGGCGGCGCGGACGGCCCCAGCTCGGGCAGCCACACCAGGATCACGACGACCGCCACCGCGTACACCGCGGCGCTGACGGCGAACAGACCGGTGAAGCCGCCGCCGGCGAGCAGCAGGGCGCCCAGCGGCGGACCGCCGACCCACGCGATCGACATCGTCGTCCGCAGGCCGCTCATCGCCAACGGCGCCCTGGCCGAGCCGCTGCGTTCGAGCAGTTGCCGCGCGTAGGCGTACATCTGCGGGATCTGCGCGGACGCCATCGCCCACACCGTGACCGCGACGACCAGCAACAGCCAGTAGTCCCGCAGCACGGCGAACAGCACCCACGCCAGCCCGCCCGACACCCCGGCCACCACCAGCAGCGCGCGGCGGATCGCCCGCGAGTCGGAGAACCGCCCGACCAGCGTGCTCACGACCATCGACACCAACGCGCTGACCAGCAGGAACGCTCCTACCGCGACCGGGCCGGCCTTGACTTCCTTGATCAGGAACAACGACAGGAACGGGCCCGCGAGCGCGTACCCGACCCCCGTCAGCAGGCTCACGGACAGCAGCGGCAGGAAGGGACGCGACCGGGGTTGGGCAGGGGTTTCGCTCAGGACGGGCACACCGGCGATCCTCGTCGCCCGAATGGGTGACGAGGAAGCCGATTTCCGGCATGTGGACCGGTGAGAGCGCTCACACAGCGGCGCGCGCGACCAGCACCGCCATGTCCAGCGGCAGCTCCCGGATGTCGTCCAGCACGAAGCCGTTGGCCGCCAACAGGCTCCGGTGCTCCTCCGTGGTCCGCTCACCGCCCTGCACGGTGTTGACCATCATGTGGACGTTGAACGCCAGCGGCAGCAGGGTGCGCGGGTCGCCCTGGATCGGGCGCTCGACCAGGGCCAGCGTCGCGCCCTCCGCCATCGCCGCGCGCACGTTGCGCAGGATCACCGAGCACCGCTCGTCGTCCCAGTCGTGCATGATCCGCGACAGCAGGTAGAGGTCCGCGCCCGACGGCACCGGGTCGTGGAAGAAGTCGCCCGCGACGACCGACGCCCGCGCGCCGTGACCGGCGAGCACGTCGGTCGCCGCGCCGATCACGTGCGGCCGGTCGAACAGCACCCCGCGCAGTCCCGGTCCGGCGGCCAGCACGAGGTCCAGCAGCCGTCCGTCGCCGCCGCCCACGTCGACCACCGTGCCGGTGTCGGGCAGGTCCAGCAGTCCGGGCACCAGCCCGAGGAACGCCGTGCCCGCCGCCATCGCGCCCTCGAACAGCCGCGCGTCGGCCGGGTTCGCGGCGAAGTGCTCGAACGGCTGCGCGCCGTAGACGTGGCTGAACCCGCTCTCGCCGGTGCGCACGGCGTGCTCCAGCCCGCTGAACGACCGGTAGAACAGGCCGCCGTAGATCCGCGCGAGGTCCCGCTGCGACCCGGCCACGTCGTCGCGCAGCAGCGTGCCGACCTCGGTCAACGACCACCGCTCGCCGTCGCGGCCCAGCACGCCCAGCCCGGCCAGGTAGGCGAGCACCCGGCGCAGCTTGTCCGGGCGCGAGCCGGTGCGGGCGGCCAGGTCGGCGGTGTCGAGCGGGCCGTCGGCGAGCTGGTCGGCGATCCCCAGCTCGGCCGCCGCCGCCACGGCCCGGGTGCGCCACGCGCCGGTCATCAGGTCGAGCATCGAGCGCCGCGGCTGGTCGGGGCGTCCGAGGTGGTGCTCCAGCGCTTCGGCGTGGTGGCCGGGCGCGTGCAGCACGAGCCGGGTCGTGCCGCGGAAGCAGAGGGTCGTGTCCTGCCCGTCGTAGCCGCCGCCGTCGGGTGTGAGGCCCGAGTCCCGCAACGTCGCGCACGCCCCGCGCAGCACCACGTCGTCGGCGTCGGTGACGCGGAACGCGACGTGCGATTCGGCCTCCCGCTCGGCCTCGGGCATCTCCGCGCGCGGCACGAGCAGCCGCACCTCCCGCGACCCGACCGCACCCCGCACGACCCGCACGTCGAGCTCCTGCCCGGCACGTCCGCGCACCACCTCATCCGGGCGCGGCTCCGGCGCGTCCACGCCCAGCCCGGCCAGCACCCCGACCAGGCCGGCCGGCCGCGCCGACGCCACGAACACCGCCGCGCGCCCGAACTCCAGGTGGCGCACGAGGCAGGCGGACGGCTCAGCGCCCACCACGGCCGCCAGCGCGTCCCCGGTGCCCCGGTCCCGCAGGAAGGCCACGGTCGCCGTCAACCGGTCGAGGTCTCTCCCACCGAGCACGCCGGGCACGCCGCTCACCGTCACGGACATCGCTGATCCTCTCCAGAGGATGGCCGTGCCCCACCCGCGCGGGCGGGGCACGGCGGACTGGTCACCCCGGGCGGGGCTAAGGTCTGTCGAGCTCCGGGTGGAGCTCGATGTCGCACCAGCGCACGAGGCCGGCGATGCGTGGCTGCCCGTCGTGCCGCCACACCATGGACGGTTTGGTCATCTCGCCGGGCGCGGACACCCGGCTGGCGCCGAGCACGGCCAGTTCGCGCGCGGTCCGCCGGAACTCCTCGCCGACCGCGCCGAGGCCGACGTTCTGCAGGTGCTCGGCGAACGGCCGCATCGCGTCGACCGCCGCCGCCACGTCCGGCACGGACACGATCCGCGCGACCCGGTTGCCCGCTCCGCTGAGCGGCATGAGCGCGTCGTCCAGCACGACCGTCCACTCCAGACCGTCGGGCGCCCACACCTCGCTGTCGTCCGAAGTGGCCGCACGCCACTCGGCGACGAGGCGGCGGTGCTGCAGCACGGTGGCGTCCTGCGCGTCGATCGTCCCGGGTGGACTGTCCTGCGCCTCCCGGCGCATCGCCGCCGCCAGGTGCTCGGCGATCGACCGGGCGTGCTCCCGCTGCACCAGGTAGACCTGCGGCGAGAGGCACGCGTGCTGGTCGAAGTCGCTGCAGTCGGCGGCGATGCGACGGGCCACCTCGGCGGGGCCGTGCTGTGCCGCGTACTCGGCGCTGACGATGCCGAACGACAGCTTGTGCCCGTGCTCCTCGTAGAGCTGGTGCGGCCCGACCTTGGTCCGGATCGCCGCGCACGCCTGGTCGCCGCCGTAGGCGATCACGGCGTCGGCCTGGCCGAGCGCGGCTTCCAGCACGGCCTCGTCGTCCCGGTCCCAGTAGGTCGCCACGACGGCGTCGGCGAGCACCGGCTCCACGTCGTGCAGGGTGCGCAGGAACGCGGCGGTGAAGTGCGGCTCCTTGGCCGGGATCTTGGCGATCACGGACGCCTTCACCAGCAGCGACCGCACCAACGACCGCGACGGCAGCCCCGGGACGTTGCCGGAGAACACCGCCAGCACGGTGCGCGGCCCGACCGCGGTGGTGCCGCCGCGGAAGCCGTCGAGCACCTCCGGGTCGCCCAGTTCCCGCGTCAGCGCGGCCAGCAGCGACTCGGCGCGCAGGTTGCCCAGCTCGGCGTCCAGCGCGTGGTCGATCGTCTCCTCCGACATGCCGGTGACCAGCGCCGCGTCCCGCACGGTGGCCCGACGGGCGGTGAAGTCCCGCTTGCCCCACAGGTCCACGACCGCGTCGACGGCCTCGACGATGCGCCGCACGGGCATCCGCCGCAGGTTCTCGTGCGCGGTCCGGAGTCCGTCGCCGACGGCGGCCCAGTCGGTGGGGCGCACGCCACGCCACTCGTGCGCGCCGGCTTTCAGGGTGAACGGCACGCCTTCCGCCGTCAGCCACCCGGGCGTCCACGACACGCTCATGCCGCGCCTCCCGTCATCTCGTCCAGGGTCAGCGAGCAACCGCGGCTGGAGCTGCCCGCGATCCGGCCCGCGATGGCCACGCCGTCCGGCCCGGCGATGCCGACGTCGCCGGTGAGCAGCACGTGCGGCCGGTCCAGCAGGGACAGGTCGGTGACCTCCAGCAGGCCTCGGCCCTCCGCCAGGTGCTCGCGCGTGCGGGGGTCGCGGACCTTCGGGCCGCCCGCCGGGTGGCTGCCCTTGGCACGTTCGCCGAGCGGGCCGACCGGTGTGTCGGAGGCGTCGTAGAGCATGTTGGCCAGCTCGGTCATGCCGAAGATGTTGCCGTGCCGCTCGATGCCGAAGACCCGGCGCACGGCGGCGCGCAGGTCGTCCACGCGCATGACCCGCGAGCGGCCCTTGAACCCGCCGCCGTCGTACATCCGCGAGCCGGGCGGAAGCTGCCAGCTCCGGCCCTGTTCCTCCAGGGCGTCGCAGATGTTGACGAACGCGAAGGTCGCGCCGACGAGCACGACCGGCAGCCCTTCGGCCACGGCCGCGTCCAGGCGCCGCGCCAGCAGGTCGAAGTCCACCCCGTCGGCGCCCACGACGGCCGTGCTGAGCGCGGGGTCGCCGCACGACTTGGCGATGCGGGCCATGTCGAACGCGATCGCCATCTCCGGCGCGGCCTGCTCCGACGGCGCGAACGGGAGGACCACGGGCCGCACGCCGTCGTCCGGTCTCAGGTGCCGCCGGGCGTTGGCCTCGATGGCGAGCCCCTTCAGCTCCAGCCCGAGCTTGGAGTAGCGCACGGTGCCGCGGGTGCTCCCGGTCGTTCCGCTGGTGCGGAACACGCGGACCACCGGCGCGTCCGGGAACAGGTTCGGACCCCCGTCCTTGTAGGCGGTGTCCGGAACGCCGACGCCCACGCCGACCTGCTTCCAGTACCGGGCCACGTCCGGCGAGTTCGCCGTGGACAGCTCGACCAGCTGCTCGTGGAGGTCGAGGGGGTCGCCCACACCGTCGCAGACAAGTCGCGCCATGTGGTCGAAGAGCCGCGCGACGTGGGGATCGTCGTGGGCAACGGTCATCGAGAGATCCTCCTGCGGTGACGGTCGGGCTCGGGACAGGTCAGCAGCGGCGGACGCGTCGGACAAGGTCCGTCCCCGGAACGGGGCACGGCTGACCGGGGGTTTTCCGAGGGCCACAGGATGACTCAGCAACGGCCTGCGCAGAACCGAACGAGCGCGTTCCGCTTCGGGAAACGGAACGCCGACCGGTCCGGTCGGTGCTTGTGGACGGAGGCGGAACGCCCCGGAACGCCTGCGAACGTCCGTGAACGCGCCGGCACGTCACCTACCGGGGCTTGACACGCGGTCGACATGGTTCTGACACGCGCTCTGACACGGGTCTGCACGCCCGATGACACGTCCGCCTTGGAGGGTCGTCCCCGAACGACAGGGAGGAACGGACATGGAGTACGCATTCGAGGCGGAGGGCCTGGTCAAGCGGTACGGCAAGACGACCGCACTGGCCGGCGTCGACCTCGCCGCGCGACCCGGGACCGTGCTGGGGGTGCTCGGGCCGAACGGCGCGGGCAAGACGACCGCGGTGCGGATCTTGGCCACGTTGCTGCGGCCGGACGGCGGACGCGCGGCGGTCGGCGGGCTGGACGTGGTGTCGGACGCGGCGCGGGTGCGCCGGTTGATCGGGCTGACCGGGCAGTACGCCTCGGTGGACGAGGACCTGACCGGCGTGCAGAACCTCGTGCTGATCGGGCAGCTGCTCAACCTGCGCACCTCGCAGGCCAAGGCGCGGGCCGCCGAGCTGCTGCGCGACTTCGAGCTCACCGAGGCGGGCGGGCGGCAGGCCAAGACCTACTCCGGTGGCATGCGACGGCGGCTGGACCTCGCCGCGAGCCTGGTCGGCCGGCCCGACGTGATCTACCTGGACGAGCCGACCACCGGGCTGGACCCGGCCAAGCGGGACGACATCTGGCAGGTGGTGCGCACGCTCGTGGCCGACGGCGCGACCGTGCTGCTGACCACGCAGTACCTGGAAGAGGCGGACGCGCTGGCCGACGAGATCTCGGTCATCGACCACGGGCGGGTGATCGCGCACGGCACGCCCGCGTCGCTCAAGCGGATCGTCGGCGGGCAGACCGTGCTGGTGCGGCCGGCGGACCCGGCCCGCCTGGCGGACGCCGCCGCCGTGCTGGCCGAGGTGTCCGGGCACCAGCCGGAGTCGACCGCGCGGGGCGTGGTGACCGTGCCGGTGGACGGCGACGCGGCGTTCACCGAGGTGGTGCGGCGGCTGGAGCAGCGGCGGATCTCGGTGACCGAGCTGTCGCTGCGGCTGCCGAGCCTGGACGAGGTGTTCTTCACGTTGACCGGCAAGCACACGGAGGTGGCGGCATGACGACGGTGACGGCTTCACCGGTGGTGGTCCGCGGGGCGGAGGCGCCGCGGCCGTTCGCCCTCGTGCGGCACAGCCTGGCGCTGGCGCGCCGCAGCCTGATCAAGACGATGCGGTCGCCGGAGCAGTTGCTGGACGTGACGTTGCAGCCGGTGATCTTCGTGGTGCTGTTCGTGTACCTGCTGGGCGGCGCGGTGTCCGGGTCGACCCACGAGTACCTGCAGCTGCTGCTGCCCGCGATCATGGTGCAGACCACCATGTTCGGCGGGATGGCGACCGGGGTGAACCTGAACACCGACATCGGCAAGGGCGTGTTCGACCGGTTCCGGAGCCTGCCGATCGGCCGGTCCGCGCCGCTGGTCGGGTCCGTGCTCGGCGACCTCATCCGGTACGTGGTGGCGGTGGTGTCGCTGCTGGTCTTCGGCACCCTCATGGGGTTCCGCGTGGAGACCGGGGTGCTGCCCGCGCTGGCCGCGTGCCTGCTGGCGATCCTGTTCGCGTTCTCGGTGAGCTGGGCCTTCGTGCTGGTGGGGATGCTGGTCCGGACCTCGGGCGCGGTGCAGGGCATCGGGTTCCTGGTGATGTTCCCGCTGACGTTCGGCACGAGCATGATCGCGCCGGCCGAGACGTTGCCGGGGTGGCTACGCTCGTGGGTCGAGATCAACCCGGTGACCCACGTGATGAACGCGTCACGGGGCCTGATGGTGGGCGGTCCCGTGGCCGGCCCGGTGGCGTGGACGTTGGCCTGGTCGGCGCTGTTCGTGGCCGTGTTCGCCCCGCTGGCCGTGCACGCCTACCGCCGCCGCGCCTGACGGGGCCCGGGCCGACCGGTCTTCAGCGGGATGGAGACCGGTCGGCCCGGTTGCCGCACTGGTCAGCTCAGGACCAGCGAGAGGCCGTAGGCGGAGAGGATCGGGTTGACTTCCTGGTAGTACGTGGTCCCGCCGCTGGAGCAGTTGCCCGAGCCGCCCGAGGTGACGCCCTGGGCCTGGTTCGAGCTGAGCCAGGAACCGCCGGAGTCACCGGGCTCGGCGCAGACGTTCGTGCGGGTCAGGTTGTAGACGACGCCCTGCGGGTAGTTCACGGTCTGGTTGCGCGCCTGGATGTAGTTGCACCACATGCCGGTCGTGGAACCGGAACGGCACACGCCGGAACCCACGGCGACCTGCGCGGAACCGCGCACGTAGTACCAGTAGCCGTTGTAGCCCTCCATGTAGCCCCACAGGTTCACGCCCGCGACGGTCTGCACGTACGAGTAGTCGTAGTAGGGGAACGTGGAGCCCGCGAAGTAGCCGTAGAGCGCGCCGTACTGGTCGGTGGCCTGGGAACCGGGGGTGCCGCAGTGGCCCGCGCTCACGAACCCGCCGTACACGGCGAAGCCGATGGAGCACCGGCCGGCGTTGTTGATCCAGTAGGGCCAGCCGCCGACCACGTCCGCGTAGAGCTGCGGCGAGTGCTCTTCCTCCACCACGCGCACGGCGTGGTGCAAGGACTTGGCGTCGTCGATGAACGCGGTCACCTCGGCGTCGACCTTGTGCCGGTTGACGGTGACGACGACCGTGTTGGTCCGCACGTCGACGTACCAGCCGTTCACGCCCGCCGGCGCGGCCTTGCCCGCCTGTCGGTCGATGGCGGTCTTGGCGGCGTCGAGCTGGGCGTAGCTGTGCGCGACGGGCACGACGGTCACGTCGAGACCGGTCTTGTCGGCGGCGGCGTCACCGGCCACCGCGACGGCGAGCTTGCCGGTCGCGGGGTCGAACCAGCTGCCCGCGTAGGACGAGCCGTAGAGCTTGCGGGCCACCGTCTCGGCGCCGCGAGCCTTCTCTTCCTGGGCCAGGCGGGTCTGCACGCCTTCGGCGGTGAGGCCGAAGTCGCGCTTCATCGCCTCGGCCATGCCGAGCGAGACGCGCACCGCGGACTCGGGGGACGTGGTGGCCGCGGTGGCGGGCGCGGCGGCCGCGGGCAGGGACGGAATGGCCAGACCGATCGAGAGGACGATCGCGCCGGCTAATCGGGCAGTGCGGGAAGAAGTCATTCGGGCAGCCCTTTCACACCAAGGATGCAGGGGGTGTCGGCCGTCGGAGACCCGACGGATTCGAAACGATACATTCCCGATCGAAGAGCCCATACCGCCGAGTCGGTGGTGTCACGATGATTGTTTTCGCAGTTCACGACGGGTGGAATGACGCAGTCGCGCAGCCGGGAACACCGCATCAGCGGATTCGTCTTCCCGTAGTGACAAACCCCGCCTATCCCTTCCCGCGATTCCGGGTCCGGCCCGTTCCCTTTGTTTCGGCGAGGTCCCGCGACCTATCCGTCGAGGCGCCCGGCCGCTTTCCCACGCGCCGGGCGAGTGGCGGTCATGGGGTCGGTCGGATCAGGGCGATGGCGTCGGCGCGGTCGAGGGCGAGACCGGTGGCGTAGGCCAGGTCGTAGGCGGCGGGGCCGATGGTGTCGTGCAGGTGGGTGGCGAGGCGGGTGATCTCCGGGTTGCGGGGGTCGGCGGCGCCGCGCAGGTTCTCGGCCACGCCCAGGGCCTTGGCCCCGTCGGTCGGGTTGGCGAAGTGGGTGCGCACGGCCGCCTCGGCGACGGCGACCCGGGCCAGGACCGGCATGTCCTTGGCCGACATGGCGTGGTCGAAGGCGGTGCGGACGGCTTCCGCGGCCGCCGCGTGGTCGCCGCGCTCCACGGCGAGGTGCGCGAGTGACGTCAGGATCTGCGCGTGGAACTGCGGCACGACGAACGGCTCGCCCGCGAGCGAGGCCTGGGCCGCCTCGTACTGCCGTTCCGCCTCGGCCAGGTGTCCGTCGTAGCGGGCCAGGTCGCCGAGCACCAGCCAGGCGAACGCGACACCGCGCGCCGCCCACGGCTGCGACGACAGGGGCTTGGTCAGCGCGAGGCAGTCGGCTCGGGCCGTGGCCACGTCGCCCAGTTGGATGCGCGCGGTGGCCAGCAGGATTTGTTCGTGGGCCGCGTCGTCGTCGGCGTCGAGTTCGGCGAGCAGCCGGATCGACTCCTCCAGCGCCGTGATCGCCTCCTCCGGGTCGCCGAAGCGCAGGTGCGCCTCGGCCACCCCGGTCAGCGCCTGGGCCAGCGCGAACCGGTCGCCCACCTCGCGCAGCCCGGCGATGGCGGTGGTGATGTCGTCACGCGCGCCGCGCAGGTCGCCCTCGTTCTCCCGCACCGCGCCGCGCACCATCCACAGCACGGCCCGCGCCCACGGGTCCGGCACGTCCAGCCGCCGGTCCACCGCCGACAACGCCCGTCCGGCGTCGTCGAGGAACAGCCCCAGCATCGGCTCCAGCAGCACGAGCACCGGGTGCTCGGCGCCGGCGGACTCGGCGACCAGCTCGGCGAGCCGGGAGATGTGGTCGTCGAGGTCCTGGAAGCCGCCCGTCACCGCGTTGTTCACGAGCAGGAACGCGGACACGACCTGGCGTGCCGTGGCGGGCGCGTCCCCCGGCACCGCCAGCGCGAGGCGCAGCCAGGGCACCGACTCGGCCCGGTTGCCGCGCATGGTCCAGAACAGGCCCATCGCGGCGGCCAGCCGCACGGCGGTGTCGGCGTCGCCGCTGTCGGCGGCGAAGTGCAGCGCGGCGATCAGGTTGTCCCGCTCGGCCTCCAGCCTGGCGATCCAGGTCAGCTGCTCCTTGCCGCGCAGGTGCGGTTCGGCGGTCTCGGCGAGGTCGCGGAAGTACTCGGCGTGCTCGGCCCGGGCCGCGGCGACCCGGCCGCCCTCGGCGAGCCGTTCCAGGCAGTATTCGCGGATCGTCTCCAGCATCCGGTAGCGGGCGCCGTCGACGACCTGCACCAGCGACTTGTCGACCAGGGCGGCGAGCAGGTCGAACGCGTCGGCGCCGGCGAGCCGTTCGGCGGCCTCCAGGTCGAGGCCCGCCGGGAACACGGCCAGTCGCGCGGCGAAGTCCCGTTCCGGCTCCGACAGCAGGTCCCAGCTCCACGCCACCACCGCGCGCAACGTCTGGTGCCGCGGCATGGCGGTGCGGCTGCCGCCGGTGAGCAGGCGGAACCGGTCGTCGAGGCGGGCGGCCAGCTGCGCGACCGTCAGCGACCGCAGCCGGGCGGCGGCCAGTTCGATCGCCAGCGGGAGGCCGTCCAGCCGCCGGCACACCTCGGCGACCGCCTCGGCGTCGTCCGGCGTCACGGTGAAGCCGGGGCGCACCGCCGCGGCGCGTTCGGCGAGCAGCCGCACGGCCGCGTCGCCGTCCAGCGGCGGCACCGGGCTGACCACCTCCCCGTACACGCCGAGCGGTTCCCGGCTGGTGGCCAGCACGCGCAGCCGGGGGCAGCGGCCGAGCAGCTCGTCGGCGAACCGGGCCGCCGCGTCGACCAGGTGCTCGCAGTTGTCCAGCACGATCACCGCGTCGGTGCGCGACAGCACGTCCACCAGCCGGGTCATGGTGTCGACCAGCGCCACGGGCCGGTCGACGGTGCGCTGGTCGCGCAGGCCGAGCGCGCCGAGCACGGCGGGCGCGACGTCGTCCGGGTCGGTCACCGACGCCAGCTCGACCAGCCACGCGCCGCCGGGCAGCCGGGCGGCGACCGTGGTGGCCAGGCGGGTCTTGCCCGCGCCGCCCGGTCCGACGAGGGTGACCAGCCGGTGGGCCGCGAGCTGCCCGGCGACCCGTTCGACGTCGGCGGACCGGCCGACCAGGCTGGTCAACGGCATCCGCAGGTTGCCGGGGCGCGGCTGGTCGGCCGGTTCGGCGCGGAGGATCTCCTGGTGCGTCTCGCGCAGTTCGGGGCCGGGGTCGGCGCCCAGCTCGTCGGCGATGCGGCGGCGGACCTCCTCGTAGGCGACCAGGGCCTCCGCCGGGCGGCCGGTCGCGACGAGGGCGCGCAGCAGCAGGGCTTGCAGCCGTTCGCGCAGCGGGTGGCGGGCGGCGAGGTCGGTGAGCTCGGCGACCAGGTGCTCGGCCCGGCCGCACGCCAGGTCGGCCGCCGCCCCGTCCTCCACGACGGCCAGCCGCGTCTCGTCCAGGCCGGCGACGTAGCCGACCGCGAACGGCGCGCCCGCCGCGTCGGCCAAGGCCGGTCCGCGCCACAGCGCCGTCGCTTCCGCCGCCAGCCGCCGCGCGGCGCCCGGGTCGCCCGCGGTCAGCGCGGCCCTGGTCTCGCGGGCGAGCCGGTCGAACCGGAGCGCGTCGACCGCGTCGGCGGGCAGGTCGAGCCGGTAGCCGCCGTGCGCGGACCGCAGCACGTCGGCCGGCAGGGCGCGGCGCAGCCGGGACACCAGCGACCGGACCGCGGCCACCTCGTCCGCCGGCCGGTCCTCGGGCCACAGCGCGTCGGCCAGCTCCTCGGTGGTGACGACGCGGCCCGCGGCCACCGCCAACCTCACCAGCAGGGCGCGCACCCTGGCGCCGCCCACCTCGACCGCCGTGCCGTCCGCCGTGACCTCCAGCGGCCCCAACACCCCCACCCGCATGCGGTCACTGTGCCACGGTGGCCGCCGGCGGGCGTGGCACCCCTCCGGCCGTCCCGGGTTCCGGTGGTCGGACACGAATACGAGGGGCCCTCCCGTGTCGGAGATCGATCTCGCCAAGGGACGTCGCAGAGTGTTCACTACGACAAAAAACTTGCACGGTTTTCCGCAATAGTGCGGCTAACGTTCGGACATCCGACCATTCATAACGTAACAATGTCAGGCGTGAGCTAACGAATGCCCGGAGCAACCGATATCGCCGCTATGGACGAGGATTCCACTCCGGCGGCACGAGTCCCCGCGCCCGAACGCCGGAACCCGGCGTCCGAACGCCGGAACCGCGCCGCCGCGGACCGAGCAACCACCTGGGGTGCCGGATGAACAGCCGAATGGTCGAACTCGAAGCAGTACTGGCCCGGTCCGCGCCGGACCGGCAGGCGGCCCGCCGCCTCGCCGTGGACCTGGCGCGGTCGCTGGACGCGCTCAGCGCGCGCCGCGACGTGGACCGCCTGCTGCGCTGCGCCGCCGCGCTGACCCGGATCGGCTCCGCCGACGCCGCGGACGCGCTGCTCATCGCCATGCTGGCGCTGGTGGACCCGACCGGTCCGGAGGCGTCGCGGGTGCGTGACCTGCAGGCGTTGGCGTCGGTGGCCCGCGGTCGGCGCGAACCGGGGATGACGGCGCCGCGCCAGGTGCGACGCAGGCCGCCGACCACGGCGTTCGGTCGCGGCGCGCCGCTGCGCCAGGTGGTCGGCGACTTCCTCGACCCGCTGCCGGTGGCCGACCCGGTCTCCGTCGGGTCGGTGGCGGTGGCCGTGGAGATGGCGAAACCGAGCGAGACGGGCGCGCTGGAGCTGGCGTTACAGCGCAACTCCGCGGTGCTCGGGTCGAACCACCCGCAGACGTGCGTGCTGCGGCTGAACCTGATGTGCGCCCGGTTCCGCATCGCCCGCGACCACGGTGACGCCGAGGAGGTCGCCGAGTCGTTGACGGACCTGCGCGACGCGACCGACCGGGCGTTGAACGCGCTGGGCGCGCACCACCCGCGGGCGCTGGTGGCGCAGGCGAACCTGGCCTCGGCGGAGTTCGAGCTGGCCAGGATGCGCCGCTCCGCCGAACGGGCCCGGCTCGCCCTGCCCAGCCTGCGCTCGGCCGCGGACCGCACCGCCACCCGGCTCGGCGCGGACCACCCGCACTCGGTGATCGCCACGTCGAACCTGGCGTCGGCCGAGCTGGAGCTCGCCCACCTCGACGGCACCAGGGGCCAGGCGCAGCGGCTGCTGGACGTGGTGCGCGACGCGTCGATGCGGGCGGTGTCGGCGCTGGGCGCGGACCACCCCGCCGTGCGGGCGTTGGACGAGCAGCGGCGGGCGTGCGAGGCGCTCATGTCCGGGGTGGGGCCCGACCCGTCGTTCGAGCGGGGTTTCGCCTCGTTCGCCGACGCGGGCCGGTCGTTGGCCACGGCGAAGCCGAACCCGCCCGCGGCGCGGCAGCACGTGGCGACGCCGGAGTGGCCGCCGGGCACGCTGCTGGCGCGGCTGCGGGAGAGCAGCCGGCAGGAGCTGATGTCGCTGGGCACCGCGGTCCGCTACGCCGCCGACCGGGAGCTCATCGTCCAGGACGCCACCGACACCCACGTGTTCCTGCTGCTCGAGGGCGTGGTGAAGGTGCTGGTCAACGACTCGAGCGGGGACACCGCAGTGCTCACCGTGCGCGTCGCGGGCGACCTGGTGGGCGAGCTGGCCGCGCTGGACCACAAGCCGCGCTCGGCTACCGTCGTGACCTGCGGTGACGTGTCGGCGAAGCTGATCACGAGCGCCGAGCTGCACGGGTTCCTGCACCGCCGCAACGACGGGTTCGTCGAGCTGATCGGCGTCATCGACGACCAGCTGCGGTGGGCCAACCGGAGGCGGCGCGACTTCCTGTCCCACACCGCCGCGGAACGGGTGGCGCGCGTGCTGGCCGAGCTGGTCGGCGCGCACGGCCGCCAGGAGGTCGGCGGGTGGGTGCTCGGCATCCCGCTGACGAAGGTGGAGCTGGCCTCGATCGCCGGGATGAAGCCGCGCACGGCCGAGAAGGCGTTCGCCGACCTGCGCAAGGCCGGTGTGGTGGTCAGCCACCTGCGGCGCGACGTCGTGGTGCCCGACCTGGAGGGGTTGCGGCGGTTCGCGCGGTTGTGAGGGCGCTGGTGCGGGGACGCTCCTCAGCGTGGTGAGGTCCGCACGTGCGGAGGCGTCGCGCTGGAGGTGCGCCTCGGCGGAACATGCGGTGCGATGCCCCCGACGGGAGGGGATCCGGTTGCGGAAACACTGGTCGTGGCCCGCGGTCACCACCGTGCTGGGGCTCGGCGCGTTCACCGGCCTGGCCTCGCTCGTGCGGGCGGTCGTGGCGCCCCGCGGCCCGGGCGCCTTCGAGTTCGGCGTGTGGTCGGCCTTGGTCGCGGCCTCCGCGGTGGTCTTCGCGTTCCTGTTCTTCCACGCCCTCCCGCTGGCGACCGGGTGGCGTGCGGCCGGCGCGGACGGCCGCGGGCCGCTGCTGTGCTACGTCGCGTTCGCCGCGGCGATCCTGGCCTTCCTGTGGGCGGGCGGCGGGCCGGTCGCCCAGCTGCCGCCGGCCGCGGTGGCGCCCGTGTCGCGCGGGCTGGTCCTGCTCGCGCTGACCGCCGCCGCGCCGGCGGTGCTCGGGCTGTGGCTGGTCACCACGCGGCTGCGCCTGGTCACGGCGGCGCTGTCGGCGCCGACCACCCCGCCGACGCGGGCGGACGCGGTGCTCGCCGACCTGGTCGACTGCCGTCGGACCATCGGGGTCTGCCTGACCGTGCTGGCGACGATCGTGACCATCGCGGTGGTCGACTCGGGCGCCCAGCGCAAGGCGTTCCTGGCCGGCGGCGTCCCGCCGGCGAAGTTCCCGCCCGAGTGGGTGCTGCTCTACGGCGCGTTGTTCACCGCGATCTCGCTGTTGCTCTACGTGCCCACGTTCGTCGCGTGGCGCACCCGCTGCCTGCTGTTCGTGGACCAGTGCTACCCGCTGCCCGCCGACGCCCGGCCCACCGCGGCGTGGGTCGAGGGTCGGACGCGGCTCATCGGGGTTCTCGGCGCGGACCTGACCGTCGGGAAAAGCCTCACCGCCGCGTTCGGCCTCCTCGCGCCGCTCGCGGTCAGCGTGCTCAGCGTCGTCGTGCCCGGGTTGAAGTGAGTCCCGCGCCCCTCGATCGCTTATCCGGTAAACCAGCCGTCGATCAAGGGGTTGCGGAATGTGCGGGTGGGGTCGAGTTCCGCGCGCAGCTCGGCGAACCGCGCCCAGTGCGGGTAGCGCTCGCCGGGGTCGGCCAGCTCGAACACCTTGCCCCAGTGCGGGCGCGGGCGCCACGGGCTCAGCGCCGCCTCGACCTCGCGGAGCACGGCGCGCACGGCCGCGTCGTCCGGCTGCCAGGTGAAGTGGAACGCGACGCTCGGCCGGTCGTGCACCGGGCTGAGCCACTGGGTGTCGGCGGCGATCGTGCGGACCTCGGAGGTCAGCAGCACCGGCCTCAGCTCGGCGGACAGCGCGTCGAGCGCCCGCAGCGCGTCGGCCGCGTGCTCGCGGGCCACGAAGTACTCGGACTGCAGCTCACGGCCGACGCTCGGGGTGAAGTCGGCGCGGAAGTGCGGCAGCCGCTCGTGCCACGGGCCGGGCACGCCGAGCTGGGTGGTGCAGTGCAGGGCGGGCTGGCCGGGCACCGGGTGCACCGGCCCGGTGGCGGGCGTCGCGCCGGTCCAGGCCAGGTCGTGCCCCGGGTCGGTGGTGCGGTGCTTGGCGAACACGTGGGCCACGCCCTGCCAGGTGGTGAAGGCGCTGACGCTGTAGGCGGAGGCGAACACCGCGTCCACGTTCTCGACCAGGGCGTCGAAGGGCATGTCCTGGTAGACCCGCTGCTCGACGTCGAAGCTCGGCACGACGTCCAGCTCGACGGCCACCACCACGCCGAGCGAGCCGAACGCCACCACGGCGCCGTCGAAACCGGCGTCTCCCCTGCTCAGCGTGCGCAGGGAGCCGTCGGCCGCGACCAGGTCGAGCGAGCGGACCAGGCTCGCCAGCGACGGGATGTCGTTGCCGGAGCCGTGGGTGGCGGTGGCGCAGGCGCCGATGATCGTGATGTGCGGCAGCGACGGCATGGCGGGCAGCGCGAGGCCGGCGGCGTGCAGCCGTTCGGCGAGCCGCGCCAACCGGGTCCCGGCGCCCACCCGCACCGACCCGTCCCGGACCTCGAACACCTCGGGCATCCGGTCGAGGCTGATCAGCGTGCCGTCGGTGTCGGCGATCGTGCTGAACGAGTGCCCCGCGCCGACCACGCGCGCCGACTCGGCCGTCCTGACCGCGTCCTGGAGCTCCCCGACGGACGTCGGGTGCGCGGTGCGCGCGGCGGAGAAGGTGACGTTGCCTGCCCAGTTGGTGCTCACCGGGCCGATTCTGCCCCATCGCCGGCGGCGGGCGGCCGGTCCAGGACCTCGCCGGCAGTCCCGTGGTCCAGGTCCGGGCGGCGACGGGCGGTGGCGGTCGCACCACGCCGACGATCGTCGTGGAACGGATTCCCGGCGCTCGCCGTCCCACGCGGGGAGGTGCGGAGATGCTGCGCTACATGACCGCGGTGGGTGCGTTGTGCGCCGCGTGGGCGCCGTTCCGGTCGGGTGGCGTGCCCCGGCCGGAAGCGGACGTCACGGTGATCGGGTTGGCGGTGGGCGTCGTGCTCACCGCCCTGCCGGTGATCGGCGGCGGGCGCGCGGTCCGGGTGTTCGCGGCGGTGGCGGGGGTCGGTTTGGCGGTCGCGGTGGGGTGGCTGCTGGTGGCGGACCTGCTGATCGGCCTGACCGGCGACGACCTGCCGGTGTTGGCGGTGGGTTCGGTGGCGGTGGCGGTCGGCGCGATCGGGTCGGCCGGGCGGCGGGAGGAGGACCCGGCGGCGCGGCGGGCCTGGTCCGGCGGGTGGCGGGTGCGGCCCGCCGGCGTCCTCGCGGCGGCCCTGGTCGTGGTCGCGGCGGTCCTGGCGCCGGCCGGAGCCCACGCGGCGATCGTCCGGTCCGACACCCGGGACGCCCGGGACTTCCCGCCGGAGCCCGTGGTGGAGCAGCCCGGCACGCGGCAGTGGGCGTGGCAGCCGCCCGCGGAGGTGGTGGACGTCGTGCCGGTGCTGCACGGGGTGGCGGTGGCCACGCGGGACGGGGCCGTGGTGGCGTTGAGCGGCGTCGACGGTCGGGTGGACTGGCGGTACGCGCGGCCGGGCGCGCCGGTCGGGTCGCTGGTGGCGTCGGCGGACCGGCGGACCGTCGTGGTGTCCTTCCGGTCCGCGCACGACACGCGGGCGCAGTCGGTGGTGGTGCTGGACGCGGACACCGGCGCGCCCCGGTCCGAGGTGGTGCTCCGGTCGGCGCTGGTGGAGACCGACCAGGTGCGGCCGGGGGCGCGGGTGTTGACGGTGCGCGACGAGGAGGTCGTCACCGGCTACGACCTGGCCGGCGGCGGGTCGCGGTGGCGCTGGTCGCCGCCCGCCGGCTGCACGTCGTGGTTCGGGCAGGTGGCCTGGGGCCGCACGACCGTCCTGGTGCCCGTGGAGTGCGCGGACACGTTGGGTGTCACCGCCTTGGACGAGGCGACCGGGCGGGAGCGGTGGCGGCACGAGGTCCGGCGCGCCGACGCGAACGGCGAGCGGCAGGACATCCGGCTCGGCGCCACACCGGACGGGGACGTCGTCCTCTTCCAGACCTTCGGCGCGCGGGCCACGCCCGACGCGGTGCCGAACGGGCTGCTGGACGCCGAGACCGGACGGGTGCTGACCCGGCCGGAACGGCCGTGGACCGTGCGCGCCGACGCCGGCGCCACACCGCTGGTGGAGGAAGCCGACGGTGGCCGGGTCACCGGCCTCCTCGCGCTCGACCCGGCCACCGGCGCGACCACGCGGCTGTCGATCGACGCGTGTCCCCGGCGCACGGCGGACCTCACGACGCGCACCACCTACGTGCGCGCGTGCGAGGACAACGGCCGTGAGCTGACCGTGGTGACGCAGCCGTTGACCGGCTCGTCGCCCACGTCCACCCCGGTCCGCCTGGACGGCTCGGGCTCGCGCGGCCGCTCGGACGTCCGCCTCGTCGCCGCCCCCGGCGCGATCGTGGTCACCCGCACGACGTTCGGCGGCACGCCCGCGCCGGTGGTCGGCCTCACGGGCTGACCACCGGTCAGGTGAGCCGCGCGCTGATCGCCAGCCGGTTGTAGGCGTTCACCACCGTCGCCACCCACACGACCTGCTGCGTCAGCACCTCGCCCACGGCGTGGACCGCCGCGTCGAGGACGGCGTCCGGCACGTGCCCGTCGTGCACCAGGGTCACCGCCTCGGCCAACGCCAGCAGCGCCCGTTCCGGCCCGGTGAACGCGGGACCGGTCCGCCAAGAAGCGACGTCCCGCGTCTCCCCCGCCGCGGCGGCCGCGTCGCCGTGCAGCCGGACGCAGTAGGTGCACCCGTTGATCTGCGAGCACCGCAACCGCACCAGTTCGACGAACCCGACCGGCAGGTCCACGTCGTCCACGGCCTTGGCCACCGCGCCCAACGCCGCGAACCCCGGCCCGGCGAACGGATCGAGCCTCACCACCGACCACCTCCTGTGAGATCCCCGCGCCCGCCCGCGTGCCGTTCGGCCGCCAGCCGGGTCACCGTGGGCAAGCAGACCTTCCCCGTCCGACCCAGCGGCAGTTCCGGCAGCACGACCAGGTGTTCGGGCAGCTTGCGGCGGCTGAGGCCGCGGTCGCTCAGGAACGCGGTCAGCTGCCCGAGCGACGGCGCCGGCCGGCCGGGGCGCACGGCCACGCACGCGCACAGCCGCTCCCCCAGGTCGGGGTCCGGCACGGGCACGCACGCCACCTCGGCCACCTCGGGGTGGCCGTCCAGCGCCCGTTCCACCTCGGCCGGGCTGATGGTGTAGCCGCCGCGGATCACCACCCGCTTGAGCCGGCGCACCACGTGCAGGGTCCCGCCGTCGTCGAAGAAGCCCTCGTCGCCGGTCCGCACCCAGCCGCCGGGCAGGCGGTGCCGCCGGTCCAGCTCGGGCGCGTCGACGTAGCACAGCGGTGTCATCGGCCCCAGCGCGCAGATCTCGCCGTCCACCACGCGGATGTCGGTGACCGCCGGGTCGGGCCGGCCCACCCCGTGCTCCGGTGTCGACGTGTGGCAGTTCACGCCGTCGGACGACCCGTAGACGTTGATCACCGGGCAGTCGAACGCGGACCGGGTCGCCGCCAGCGCCTCCGGTGTCAGCACGTCGCCGCTGGACACCACCGCGCGCACCGACGAGGTGTCGGCCGCGGAGGCCAGGGCGGCCATCCGCCGCAGCATCGTGGGCACGCCGAACACGTGCGTGGGCCGGTGCTCCGCCACCACGCGCAACGCCGCCGCCGCGTCGAACCGCCGCATCAGCAGCACCGTGCCGCCCCACCGGCACAGCGTGATCGCCGCCCCGAACGACCCGAACGCCGACGCCAACGGCACCAGCACCAGATCGCGCGGCACGGCGGTGCCGCCGTGCACCGCCCGCACGTAGTTCGCCCGGCCGCCGGCGAACGCGTTGTGCGAGTAGGCGACCAGCTTCGGCGCGGACTCCGACCCCGACGACACCAGGATCCGCGCCGGCGCCTCCGGGTCGACCGCCACCGGCGCCCACCGCGGCGCCTCCCGGGCCGGGTCGGAAGCCGCGGCCAGGGCGTCCGACACGTCGGTGATCACCGTGCCCACCACCGGTGAGCCCGTGCCCGTCACCGGCGGACCGCCGTCGGGCAGGTGCACCGCCACGCCGCCGACCGCCGCCACCGCCAGCTCCGCCACCACCCCTTCCCGCCCGTTCGGCACCCGGATGCCGATGATGTCGGAGGGGCCGTGACCGCGCAGCGACCTCGCCTGCCACCGCACCGCCCGGTCCACCCACGCGTAGTCCACCGACCCGGCGGAGTCGATCACCGCCGGCCGCCCGGGGTGCGCGGCCACCCGTTCCCGGAACAACGAGTACAGGTCCCGGTCGGGGCAGTGGCCGGCCGCCACCCAGGACCGGCGCAGCGCGGCGGGCACCAGGTCCCGCAGCACCACCCCGGTCGACGACGTCCACGTCATCCGAACCTCCAGGCCGACCCCGGCACCACGCACCCGTCCGACACCAGCGCCCGCGAGAACCGCCGGTCCCGCGCCAACTCCGCCAGGTCCGTGCACACCGGCACGCTCAACGGCGCCGTGCACCGCCGCGTCGCCCGCGCGTTCAGCCTCGACGCCGCCGACAGCAACGACGACGCCACCGCCTGGCCCGTCCCCGAACGGATCCGCTCCGCCACGGCGTCCACGACACCGCGGGCGCACACCACGCCCCCGAACACGTCCACGGTCGTCATCAAGGACGGCGGCACTCCGGCGTGGGCCTGCACCACGAAGTCGGTGCCCAACGGCGGTCGCGGGCCCAGGGCGTCGCCCCACCCGGACGCGTGCGCGTAGACGATCCCGGGCCGAACCCGCGCGACGTCCCGTGCCCGCAACGACCACGCGGCGGCCTTCCCCGGCGCCCAGTTGTGCAGGAACACGTCCGCGCCCGAGGCCAGCTCCAGCAGCTCGCGCCGCCCGGCCACGGTCCCGAGGTCCGCGGTCACCACCCGCTTGCCCCGGTTCACCGCGTGGAACCGGGCGGAGACGTCACCGGCCATCGGCGGCACGCCGCGCAGCGGGTCGCCTCCCGGCGGCTCGACCCGCACCACCGTCGCGCCCAGCTGCCACAGCAGGTGCCCGGCGACCGGTCCCTGCACCCGCCGGCACGACTCCAGCACCACCAGCCCGGACAGCGGCAGCGCGCCCGGGCCCGGAGCCCCTCCCCCGACCGGGCCCGCGGCCGCGCCCAACGGCCGCACCACGTGGGGCGGCACGTCGTCGACCGCCCGGTGCGCCACCCGCACCAACGTCATCCCGGTCGACTCGGCGGCCCGTTCGAGCCGCACGACCGGCAGCCGCGCGGTCAGGCCGGTCAGCTCCGGCGGCAACGGGCACGTCGCGGTGGCGAACCGCTGCTGGAACGGCCGCCACGCCGACGCCACCACGCGCGGGTCGGCGTCCAACGCGGCCCAGAACCGCCGCCACACCTCGGCGTCCAGCGCCTCGACCTCGAACGCCACCCCGTCGGCGGACAGGAACGGCGGCCCGCCGACCCCCGCCGGCGCCGGGTCCGGCTCGTCGGCGGTGGCCGCCGCCAGGTACTGCGACACCGCCAGCAGCGCCGCCTGCGCGACCGACGTCGTCACCGCCTCCAGCGGCGCACCGCGCAGCCGCGCCACCTCCAACGCCGACCGGCCGATCTCGTCGAGCTCCGCGGCCACGATCGAGGCGTAGTCCAGGCCGAGCGCCGTGGGGCGCCCGAACCGCCGACCGTGCACGTGCATGAGGCCGCACGCCGCCTGCACGTCCAGCTCGCCGCCCAGCGGCAGGTCCACCGGTCCCGACCAGGGCGCGGCCGTCACCGCCGAGGTCATGCCGGCCGCCGGCCGTGCACGGAGTAGACGACCGGCGACGTGGCCAGGAACCGCTGGTCGGCCAGCACCTCGCGCACGGCGGCCAGCTGCTCGTCGCTCATGCCCGCCTCCACCAGCTTGTCCCGCAGCATGTGCGTGGTGTGCGCGAGCAGCCGCACGCCCGGCGACCCGGCCCGCCACGGGTGCACGACCACCCTCGGGTCCACGTCGACCAGCCCGGCCTCGGCCATCGCGCCGGGCGCCTTGCGCCCCCACGCGCCGTCGACGCCGTAGACGTCGAACACGCTCTCCTTGACCGCCAGGAACGTCTCGTACAGCTCGGCGGCGTCCCGGTCCGGCGCGAGCAGCACCGGGCTGTAGGAGTTGTCGAACTCGTCCACCTGGAGCCACCCGCCGGGTTTCAGCGCGGCGACGAGCTTGCGCAGCACGGCGTCGCGCTCGGGCAGGTGCCGCAGCACGAGCCGCACGTGGACCAGGTCGAAGGAGGCGTCGGGCAGCGGGTCGCACACCACGTCGTGCCGCAGCACGGTGAGCCGGGGCGCGGGCGGCACGTGGTCCGGCTGCACGTCGGTCGCCAGCACGGTCGCGCCGCGGCCGGCCAGCCAGTGCGCCACGGTGCCGCCGCCCGCGCCGACGTCCAGGCAGCGCCAGCCGGCCCGGACCCCGGTCTGCGCGAGCCGCGCGAAGGTCACCGGGTCGTAGGCGGCGGCCAGGCAGCGGTGCTGTTCGGCGACGTGCGCGCGGTCGAACACGTAGGTGGTCACGTCCACCTCCCGCTGCCGTGGGTCTCGGCGGTGCCCGCCAGCCGGGTGAGCAGGTCGAGCCGGCGCACCTTGCCGGTGGCGGTGCGCGGGACGTCGTCCCAGGCCATCAGGTGCGGGTCGGCCATCGGCGGCAGGTCGGCGACCGCCTGCCGCCACGCCGCGGGGTCCAGCGGGCCGGACGTCACCAGCACCGGGATCGGCGGCCGGCCCGGGGTGCCGAGCACCACGCACTCGACGACCTCGGGCAACCGGTCCTCGACCAGGTCCTCGACCCGCAGGCAGCTCAGCCCCGGCACGGCGTCGACCTCGCGGTCCAGCAGCCGCACCGAGCCGCCGCGGGTCAGCACGCCGAGGTCGCCGGTGTTCCACCACGGCCCGGAGGTCTTGGCGTGCCAGCGGTCCTGCTCGCCGACGTACCCGGCGCACCGGGCCGCCGTGCGCGCGAGCACCAGGCCGCTGTGGCCGCGGGGCACGGGCGTGAGCGTCACCGGGTCCACCACGCGCAGCCTGGTCCGGCCCGGCACCGGGCGGCCCAGGTCTCGGGCGTCGGGCGACCGGTCGAGCGCGCGGCGGGTGAGGAAGCGGAACGTCAGCGGGCCCGTCTCGGTCTGGCCCCAGCCCTGCATCCACAGCGGACGTCTGCGGCGGGAGGCGTGCAGCATCGCCCGGATCGCCGGCGGGTGCATCGCGTCGAAGGTGCTGACGAACAGCCGCACCTCCCGGAACGGGTGGTCCGGCCGCGTGGTCAGCGGCTGCCACCGCACGTAGGCCGACGGCAGCGCTTCCAGCACGGTCGGCCGGTGCCGGGCGAGCACCGGGGCGGCCGACCCGGGGTCGCTGAGCAGCACGACCTTGCGCGGCGCGAGGCAGAACACGCTGGCCGTCCAGCAGAACGCGCGGCCGTGCGCGTAGGAGCCGGCGTTGGCGACCACGTCGTCGCGGCGCACCCCGATCACCGGCCAGCGCACCGCCTCGAACCGGGCCAGCCGGTGCACGATCGTGCGGGTCGTGTGCACCACGAGCTTCGGCACACCCGTGGTGCCCGAGGTGTGGTTGACGACCAACGGCTCGTCGTCGTGCCTGCGCCGGGGGGCGGGCACCCGTGCGCCGCGCACGTCGTCCAGCGTCAACGCGCCCGGCACGGGCGGACCCAGCGACAGCACCCTCCGGGCCAGTCCGACGGGTGGCACGCGGTCGGTGACCAGCACCGCCGGGTCGAGCCGCTTGAGCAGGACCTCCAGCACGTCGTCGGGCAGGTGGCCGGACAGCAGCGCGGGCACCGCGCCGATCCGCACCGCCGCGCACGCGAGGAGGGCGTAGTCGTAGTGGTTGCGCTTCACCACCGCCACCCGCTCGCCGCGCCGGGCGCCCGCCTCGTACAACCAGCCGGCGGCCTCGCGGACCAGCCCGGCCAGCTGCGGCACGGTGAAGTCGACCCCCGGCCCGTACCCGGCGGGCAGGATGTCGAAGGGCCGGTCCAGGTGCACGGTGGTGTGCGTGCCGCGCGCCGCGACCTCGTCGAACAGCGTGCCCATGTCGTGCGGCCTCATGCGTGTTGCCTCCTCGGCACCTCGCGGACCCGTGCGGCGGCTCGGCGGCCAGATCGCACCGCGGCCTCGCTGTACGGGGTCAGGGACACCCAGTCGCCCGCGTAGTCCACGACCCCGCCGAGGCGGGACGCGAACTCGCCGCGCAGCGCCAGGGCGTGCGGTGTGGCTTCGGGCAGGCCGTGGCGGAACCGGTGGACGACCGACCCGGTCACGGCGGCGCGCAGGCCGGGCACGAAGCGCTCGGCCTCGGCGGCGAGCGCGGACACCACCTCGTCGTCGGTGGCGTCCAGCAGCGCCGGCGCGACCGCCGGGCTCGCGATCAGGGTGAGCAGGCCGCGGCCCTCGGGGGCGCGGTCGGGGTGCTTGAGGTGGTCGAACAGCACCACCGACACCGACCGGCTCTCCGCGCGGGGCACGGCCAGCAGGTACACGTCGGACTCGGGGCGGTGGTCCAGCATCAGGTGCGCCTTCACCATCGGGGTGAACGTGCACGCGTCCAGGAACGGCCGCTCGTGCTCCGGCGGGTTCACGTAGACCTGCCGCGCGACGGGCGCGGGCACCGCCAGCACCACCGACCGGGCGCGCAGCTCCGTGCCGTCGCCGGTGATCCGGGCGTACGCCGGTCCGGCCAGGATCTCCCGCACCGGGGAGGACGTGGTGACGTCGAGCCGCGCGGCCAGCGCGCGGGCCACCACGTCCATGCCCCGGTCGTAGGCGCGCCACGCGGTGGAGGGGCCGATCGCGCCGAGCAGCGCCAGGAACGGCGCGGCGGCGGAGCGTTCCGGCTGCCACCCGAAGAACCCCGACACCACCGGCTGGCACAGGTACTCCAGCACGTCGCGGTGGTAGGGGGCGCAGAACTCGGCGACGGTGGCCTTGCCCACGCGGGACGCCTCGGGCCGTTCGACGTCGACCGCGCTGCTCCTGGCCAGGCCGCGGGTCGCGCGGGCGAAGTCCAGCCGTGCGCGCACGGCCAGCCCCGCTCCGGTGACCAGGCCCGAGGGGTGCGCCAACCCGCGGTGCGCCCGGCCGTCCCGCCACACCCCCAGCCGACGGCCGATCGGGGGCACGTCGTCGAGGCCCAGCCGCCGCAGCAGCTCCCAGGTGTGCGGGTAGCCGCGGGTGGAGATCTGCTCGGCGCCGGTGTCGACCACGAACCCGGCCACGTGCCGCGTGGCCATCCGGCCGCCGACGTGGTCGGCCGCCTCGAACACCCGCACCTCCCGTCCCGCCAGCGCCAGCTCGTGCGCCGCGGCCAGGCCGGCGATCCCGGCGCCGATCACCGCCACGTCGAGGTCCATCACCGCACCACCAGGTTCACCACGACGAGCGCCACCACGGTGACCCGGTGCGCGTCGATGCCGATCCGCCGGGCGCGCAGGATGTCGCCCTCGCCGAACCCGACGCGCAACTGCTTGGCCCGCAACAGGATGGTGGGCAGCAGCGCGAGCGGGAACCACCAGGGGCCGCCGACCAGCGGCAGCGCCAGGACCAGCAGGAGCTCGCACGCCGAGACGGCGCGGACGAAGCGCCGGTTGCCGGCGGGCGAGGTCAGCGCCGCCACCGTGGGCCGGCCGACGCGCCGGTCGCCCTCGACGTCGTTGGTGTTGGAGTAGACGCCGAACAGCAGCGGCCCGAGGCCGAAGATCAAGGCCTGCACGACCACCAGTCCGTCGACCCGCCCGGTGGCCAGGCCGTACGGCGCGAGGACCAGCGCCCAGCCCAGCGCGGCCAGGAAGAACTCCTGGCAGCCCCGGTAGCTCAGCTTCAGGCCCCACGAGTACTGCAGGGCGAAGAAGTAGGTGACCGCCACCAGTGCGACCGTCCACACGGGACGGTGCGGCGCGACGGCCAGCGCGCCGAGCCACACCGCGGCGCCCGCCACGGCGGTGATCAGCGCGAACCGCAGCACCTGCGGTTCGGTGAGCGTGCCCGCGACCAGCGGCTTGCGGTCGAGCTTGCGGGCCGGTGCGTCGGGGGCGTAGTTGGCGGTGTCGCTGCCGTCGCGGTAGCCGGTGAGGTCGTCCAGCGCGACCATCGCGACGATCACGAGCACCTCGCCGACCAGGAACACGCCCATGGCGCCCAGCACGCCGACGTCCAGCCGCAGCGCGGGCGCGAGCAGCGCCCACACCACCAGGACGCCGAGGTAGTAGTCGACGATGTCGAGCTTGGCCAGCTTCACGTACGCGCCCCTGGACCCGGGCGCGATGACGGTGGTCATCGGACTCTCCTCAGCCGTGTGCGCCGGACGTGGCCGCGAACCGGCACACCTCGTCGGCGATGTGTTCCACCTGCGCGTCGGTCAGGTGGGGGTGGATGGGGATGGCCAGTTGGCGTCGTGCGGCGGACGCCGCGGCCGGCCAGTCGCGGCCCGGCTGGGCGTGCCCGGCGAACGCGGGCTGGCGCGGCAGCGGCGCCTGGTAGTAGACGTGCGAGCCGATGCCGTGCGCGGTCAGGTGGTCGCGCAACGCGTCCCGCCGGTCGGCCAGCAGCGAGTAGACGTAGAAGCAGCGCCCGTCCCGCCCCGGCGGAGGGGCGAGCACGCCGCGGGCGGCCAGGTCGGCGAACCGCGAGGTGTAGTACTCGCCGATGCGCGCCCGCCGTTCGAGCCGGTCGGGCAGCGTGGCGAAGCGGCGCAGCTGGAAGGCGGCCATCACCTCGTCGAAGCGGCTGTTGTGGCCGATCCGGTGGTGCCGGAACCGGTGCACGCCGTCCTGGCCGTGGTTGCGCAGCATCCGCACCTCGCGGGCCAGCGCCGGGTCGCCGGTGACGACCATCCCGCCTTCGCCGGGCATGCCGAACGTCTTGACCTGCACGAATGAGAACACGCCCGCGTCGCCCCACGTCCCGGCCGCGCGGCCGGCGAGCACCCCGCCCTGGCCCACGGCGGAGTCCTCCAGCAGCCGCACCCCCGCCTCGGTGGCGATCCGCCGCAACGCGGGCATGTCCGCCATCACCGAGAACACGTGCGCGGGCATGATCACCTTGGTGCGCTCGGTGACGAGCTTGTCCACCTCGGCCGGGTCGACCACCATCGTCCACGGGTCCACGTCGGCGAAGACCGGCGTCGCGCCCAGGGTCGACGGCGCGGACGCCAGCGGCGCGCACCCGTACGCGGGCACGATCACCTCGTCGCCCGGCCCCACGCCCATCGCGTGCAGCACCAGCGTCAACGCCGAGGTGCCGCTGCCGCACGCCACCGCGTCGGCGACGCCGAGGCCGTCGCGCAGCACCTCCTCGAACCGCGCGGTGCGCGAGCCGAGGATGAAGCGCTGGTCCGGCGCGAGCCCGACCTCCCGGACCACCTCCAGCAGCAGGTCGCCGTCGAACAGGTCCGGCGGGAAGAACGGGATGCTCACGCGCGCTCTCCGAGGTAGAAGGAGCGGATCGCGGCGCACACCCGGTCGACGTCACCCAGCGGCAGGTCCGGGTACAGCGGCAGCGCGAGGGTCCGGCGGGAGGCCGCCTCCGCGTGCGGGAAGTCGCCGGGCCGGTGGCCGAGGCGGGCGAAGCACGGTTGCAGGTGCAGCGGCGTCGGGTAGTAGGTCTCCGTGCCGATGCCCCGCCCGGCCAGGTGCGCGGCCAGCTCGTCGCGCCGGTCGACCTCGACCACGTACACGTAGAACACCCCGCGCACGCTCGCGCGCCGGGGCAGCACGGACGGCAGCTTCCGCACCCCCGGCACGCCGGCCAGGCCGTCGGCGTAGCGGCGGGCCAGCACCGCGCGGCGGCGGATGTCCGCTTCGAGCCGGTCCAGCTTGGCCAGCAGCACGGCGGCCTGGACGTCGTCCATCTTGCTGTTCACCCCGACCGCGCCGGTGCCGGTGGAGATGCCGGGGAAGTTGTCGATCGTGCGGCCGAACCGGCCGTGGTGGCGCAGCGCGCCCACCGTCTCGGCGATCACCGGGTCGTTGGTGATCACCGCGCCCGCGTCGCCGAGCGCGCCGAGGGTCTTGGTCGGGAAGAACGACAGCACTCCCCCGGCGCCGAGCAGGCCCGCGTGTGCCCCGTTGTGGCGCATGCCGATCGCCTCGGCGCTGTCCTCCACCACCGTCAGGTCCAGCCCGCGCGCCACCTCCGCCAGGCCCGTCAGGTCGGCGAGGTGGTGGAACAGGTGCACCGGCATGACGAACCGGGCGCGCGGGCCGGCGACGGCGGCGACCGACGCCGGGTCGAGGCCGTAGCCGTCCGGCTCGATGTCGGCGAACACCGGTTCGCCGCCCGCGAGCACCACCGAGGACGCCGACGCGATGAACGAGAACGCGGGCACGACCACCTCGTCGCCGGGGCGCAGCCCGCACGCCCGCAGCAGCAGCACGAGCGCGTCGGTGCCGCTGTTCACCCCGACCACGTGCGCGGCCCCGGTGTACGCGGCCAGCGCCCGTTCCAGTTCCAGCACTTTCCGCCCGTGCGAGTACTTGCCGTTCTGGATGACTTCGACAATGTGCCGTCGCGTTATCGGCCACAATCCGGAAAATGTCGCCGATTGCGTGAAGAATGGCACGGTCAGCGCACTCACCTCCGCGGTCACCGCTTCCGGGGGTGAGCGTATGGCAGGTCACCGGGCTGGCGGCCGACCACCGGCCAGTTCACTCTTCCTGGTCAACCCGCCGCCCCGGAGTTGACAGACCTTCGCGATTGGGACAACGTCGGGGCGGTCAATTGCGAGCTGACATCGCTCATTCCCGACCGGACGAGACAAGACGGGGCTCAATAGTGCGCACACTCGTCGTGGGACTGGGCCGAGCCGGTGCGGACCTGCACCTGCCGGTGCTGGCCAGGGCGCGGACCTCGGTCCGACAGCTGTTCGACGACCGGCCGATCGTGGCGTGCGACCCCCGGCGGCTGCCCCCGGAACGGCCTGGTGTGTCGATGGTGGGCAGCCTGGCGGAGGCCGCCACCCTGCTCGACCCGGGCGACACGGTGGCGCACGTCTGCACGCCGCCGTCCGTGCGCGCCGAGGTGATGGCCGAGCTCGCCGAACGCGGTTTCCGCAACGTGATCGCGGAGAAGCCGCTCGCCGCCGACGCCGACGACCTGGCCCGGGTGATCCGGCTGCGCCGCAAGCACGGGCTGCGGATCGCGGTGGTCGAGCCGTGGCTGACCAGCTCGCTCACGGTGCGGCTGATGGAGCTGGTGCGCGGCGGCACGCTCGGCGAGCCGAAGTCCGTCTCCATCGTGCAGAACAAACCGCGCTTCCGCCGCTCGTTGACCAGGCCCAGCCACCTGACCGCGTTCGACGTGGAGCTGCCGCACGGCGTGGCCCTCGCGCTGCGGCTCGCGGGCAGCGCGCGGGTCACGCACGCGGCCGGGTTCGACCTCACCGTGGGCGACGTGGTCGTGCCGCGGATGGGCGGCGCGCGGATCGGCCTGCGGCACAACAGCGGTGTGCGCACGGAGATCAGCTCGGACCTCACCTCGCCGGTGCGGGAGCGCCGGATCACGGTGGAGTTCGAGAAGGGCAGCGCGGTCGGCCACTACGCGGTCAGCGACGACGACGACCACGCGCAGCTCACCGTCACGCTCAACGGGCGGCGCGAGCACGAGGTGCTGCGGGACGACTCGCTCACCGAGTGGGTGCTGCGCGCCTACCGGCTGTTCCACGCGGCGGGCGACCAGCACGCGCGGGGGTTCGCGTTCGCCACGGACGTGGTGCAGCTGCTGTCGGTGGCCAAGAACATCTGCGCCGAGCCGGTGATCCCCGCCGCGCGCGGCGAGGCGTCGCCCGGCCCGGTGGCCGCGCATGTCCGCTGAGCCGGTGCTGGCGGGCATCGCCGACGAGGCCGCGCCGGACCTGGCGGGCCAGTTGGCGGTGCTCGCCGAGCTGGGCTGGTCGCACCTGGAGCTGCGCACCGTGGACGGGCGGGCGGTGGCGGACCTGGACGACGACGAGTTCGCGGTGGTGGCGAAGGAGCTGGCGGCGCGACAGGTCCGGGTGGTGTGCCTGGCCTCCCGGATCGGGGGGTGGGCCCGACCGATCAGCACGCCGTTCGAGGACGACCTGGCCGAGCTGGACGTGCTGCTGCGCCGCTGCGCCGCGCTGGGCACCCGGTACGTGCGGATCATGTCGTACCCGAACGCGGGCCTGTCCGAGCTGCGGTGGCGCGACCGGGTGATCATGCGGGTGTCCGTGCTCGCCGAGCTCGCCGGCGCGGCCGGGGTCGTGCTGCTGCACGAGAACTGCTCCGGGTGGGCGGGCACGAGCGCGGAGCGCGCGCTGGACCTGCTCGACGCGGTGGACAACCCGGCGTTGAGGCTGCTGTTCGACACCGGCAACGGCGTCGCGCACGGCTACGACGGGTACGCGATGCTGCGCGAGGTGGCCGCGCACGTCGAGCACGTGCACGTGAAGGACGCGTCGGGTGACCGGTTCGTGCTGCCCGGCTCGGGTGACGCTCGGGTGGCCGACTGCGTCGAGCTGCTGCGCGCCCGCGGTTACCGGGGCGCGTGGTCGTTGGAGCCGCACGTGTCGCTGCGCCCGCACGAGTCGGGCGCGCTCGCCCCGGACGCCTCACCCGCGTTCGTGGCGGCCGGCCGGGCCATGGCCGGGTTGGTGCGGTGATCGGAGACTGGGCGGCGAGCGGAGCCGTGCGGTGATCGGTGAGGACCGCGACCTGCTGTTGCGGCTGCTCGCGCTGCCGACCGCGGGTCCGTTGGAGACCACCGACGAGGTGCGCCTGTGGGACGCGGTGCACGCGTACTCGGAGGCGGCCGAGTCCTTCGGCATGCGCACCGTGCACCTGGGACCGGCGCGGGAGGCCGACGTGCTGCGCCACGACGTGCCCGCCGTCGTGCGGGAGGCCATCGCCGAGGACCCGGACTTCCTGGCCGGGCAACCGAACCTGGTGCTGCGGGTCGGCGACGCCGAGCCGGTGGTGATGTTCAACGTGCACCTGGACACGGTCGCGCCGTTCGAGCCGGCCGGGTTCGACGGCGTCCGGTTCCACGGCCGCGGCGCGATCGACGCGAAAGGACCGGCGGTGGCGCTGCTGGCCGGTGTCCGCGCCGCGATGGCCGAACCGGCGGTGGGGCGGGACGTGAGCGTGCTGATCCAGGCGGTGTCCGGCGAGGAGGGCGGCGCGATGGGCGTGTTCGGCACCCGTCCGCTGGTCGAGGCCGGCTACCACGGCGGCCTGAACGTGTTCTGCGAGCCCACCGGCATGCGCTACCTGCCCCGCTCGACGGCCGCGATGACGGCGTGCGTGCAGGTGCGCGGCGAGGACGCGGTCGACGACCAGCCGCAGGCCGGGCACAACGCGACCGTGCTGCTCGGGTTCCTCGCCCAGCACCTGGCGGGCGCCCTGGCCGGCCGGGTTCCGGACGGGCGGGTGTGCGTGGCCGGGCTGCACACGGGCCGCATGCACAACCGCGTGTACGGCGGCGGCGAGCTGCTGCTGAACCTCTCCTACGGCAGCACGGCGTCCGCGCGGGTGCTGGCCGTGGCGCTGGACGCCGCGCTGACGGAAGGACTGGCCCAGTTCACCGCCCGCTTCCGGGGTGTGCCGCCGTTCCACCGCACCGCCGTCGACGCGGCCCTGATCACCCGGCTGGTGTGGCGCAAGCGCGGGCTGCCCGCCCTGCCGCCGCAGGACGTGCCGCTGCTGGACGGCATCGTGCCGCGCTGGCCCGCGCACGAGCCCGCGTTCACCTGTGACGCGATCTGGCTGGCCGACGTGCCGGGCGCGCACACCGCCGTCCTCGGCCCCGGATCGCTGGAGGCCAACAACGCCCACGCGCGCGGCGAGCACGCCGACGTCGCCGACCTCGACCGGTTCGCCGACGCGGTGCGGGACATCGTCGTGAAGTTCGCGCGGAACGGAGGAACATGACCGTCCTGGTGCCCTACCCGACCCTGCTCGACACCGTCACCGGTGTCTTCCGGGCGCGGGGCGTGCCGCCGGACCGGGCGGCGGTCGCCGCGGAGGCGCTGTGCCACGGCGACCTGACCGGGATGAGCACGCACGGGGTGGTCAACCTGACCCGGCTGTACCTGCCGCTGTTCGACTCCGGGCGCACGGAGCCGACGGCCGACATGGCGGTGGTCGCCGACCTCGGCGCGTCCGTGCTGGCCGACGCGCGCCGGGCGCTCGGGCTGTGGTCGGCGTCCCAGGCGGTGGAGCTGGCCTCGGCGCGGGCGGCGCGGTACGGGATCGGGGTGGTGACGTTGCGCGGCGCGACGCACATCGGCTGCGCCGGGTACCACGCGGCGCGGGCGGCGGCGCACGGGATGGTCGGGCTGATCGCCTCGAACTGCGGCGGCCAGCGCATCGCCCCCGCGCCGGACGGCCGGGAACCGCTGCTCGGCACGAACCCGCTGGCGCTGGCGTGCCCGGCGGGCGACCGGCCGCCGTTCGTGCTGGACATGAGCACGACCGTGGTGCCGACGGGCCGGGTGCGGGCGGCGGCGCGCGCGGGCGAGCAGGTCCCGCCGGGGTGGCTGGCGGCGGACGACGGGACACCGGTGACCGACCCGGCGGCGTTCGACCGGGGTGACGGGCGGCTGCTGTGGCTGGGCGGGGCGACCGAGACGGGCGCGTACAAGGGTTTCGGGCTGGGTCTGCTGGTCGAGGTGCTGGCGGCGCTCGTGCCGGGCGCCTCGACGGGGCCGCTGTCGTCGGTGTCGCGGGACGACGACATCGGGGTGACGGCGCTGGTGCTCGCGCCGTCGGCGCTGCGCTCGGGGTTCCGGGAGGACGCGGCGGCGTTGTTCGGCGCGGTGGCGGGCGCCAAGCCGATCGACCCCCGCAAACCGGTGAGCTACCCGGGCTGGCACGAGGGCGAACGCGCCCGGTGGCGCCGGGTCCACGGCGTTCCGGTGCCGGACGAGCTGTACGAGGAGCTGCGCTCGATCTCGCCGGCCCTGCGGGCCGTCGGATGAGCGGGTCGGAGGCGGCCGGGCGACCGGCGTCACGGGCGGCCGGACCGGATCCGGGTGGGTCAGCTCCGGGTGGGTCGGGCCCGGGTGGATCGGCCGTGTCGCCGACGACCGGATCACGCCCGGGCGGGCCGGACCCCAGTCGGCCGGCGGAGGGCGCGTTGCCCGCGATCCGGCTCGGGGTGGTCGGGTTGGGCGTCATCTCGCGGTTCTACCTGGCCGTGATCGAGTCCTCGCCGCGCTTCGAGCTGGCCGCCGTGTGCGATCTCGACGAGCGCACGTTGACGGGGCGGCGCGTGCCCGCCTTCCGGTCGCACCGGGAGATGCTCGACGCGGGCGGGTTGGACGCGGTGGCGGTGACCGCGCCCAACGACGTGCACGCGGCCGTCGCCGCGGACGCCGTCGAGCGCGGCCTTCCGGTGTGCGTGGAGAAGCCGTTGGCCACGACCCTGCGGGACGGGTTGGCGGTGGCCGAGGCGGCGCGGGCGCGGGACGTGGCGCTGTTCACCGCCTTCCACCGCCGGTACAACGCGAACGTGCTGGCACTGCGGGACAAGCTCGCGGGCGCCGCGCCGATCGCGGAGCTCACCGTGCGCTACCTGGAGCGGATCGAGGAGCACGTCGGCGAGGACCGCTGGTACCTCGACCCGGCCCGGTCCGGCGGCGGCTGCGTGGCCGACAACGGGCCGAACGCGCTGGACCTGGCGCGGTTGTTCCTGGGCGAGCTGACCCTGGAGTCCGCGCGGGTCACGCGGGTGGCGGGCATCGACCGGCAGGCCGTGCTGCACGTGCGCGGTTCCGCGCCGGCGGTGGTGGAGCTGGACTGGTCGCACCCCGGCGAGACGAAGGACGTGACCGCGCGGCTGGCCGACGGGACCGTGCTGGGCGCGGACCTGCTCGCCGGCTACGCGGAGTTCAAGGGCTCGCTGTGGCACGAGTACGAGGGCGTCCTGCGGGACTTCGCGACGGCCGTGGCGGCGCGGTCGGCGTGGCGGGACGGCGGGTTGGCCGCGTTGGACCTGGTGGACGAAGTGTACCGACGAGAGGGTGTTTGATGGTGGAGGACGGCGAGAAGCGGGCGGTCGGCGGCCGGGTCGTCAAGGTGCTGGTGCACCGCCGCGACGACCGCGGGATGAGCCTGGAGCCGTTCGCGAGCCGCTGCGTGCGCCGGGGCGAGGTGCACGAGCTGGTGACGACCGACCACGAGGACACGGCCGCGGGCGCGCGGATCGACCGGGTCGCGTTCCTCGGGTTCGTGGAGATCGTCAACGCCGGCGTGATCGACCGCGGCGACGAGGTGTGGTGCGACGGCGAGTTCGTCGGCTCCGTGCTCGGTTTCGACGCCTGCCACCACCCGAACCACTACAACATCCTCATCACCAGCCCGACCCCGCGCACCGGCCCGGAACTCGGCCTGCGACCCGAGATGGACGTCCTGTTCAGCCCGGCGGTCGTGGCGGTGCCCGCACGCTGAAACCACGACGGCGCCCCGGAGCTTCCCGCACCGGGGCGCCGTCGCGCCGATCAGGTCAGTGACCGAGGAGCGGCACGTCGAGCGTGCCGAAGTGGTAGGCGCGCACCGCGGCCACCAGCTCGTCCACGGTCAACGTCCCGTTGCCGGTGGTGTCGATCGTCCGGAACGACTCGACCGCCGACGAGGCGTCCACCCCGATGGCTTCCAGCCACTTGCGGAACTCCGACGGGTTCACCTCGCCGTCGCCGTCGGTGTCGCACAGGCCCACCATCGCCGCGACCGTCGGCCGCACCACGCGGTTGAACCCGGCGTCGCCCTCCGCGAACACCTGCGCCTCGACCACGCTGAGGAACTGGTCCTCGGTCATCGCCCCGTCCGCGCCCACACCGGCCTTCGCCGCCAGGAACTCGTACATGGAGATGTAGGCGTCGACCAGGGCGCGCGCCTGCGGCGACGAGGTGTCCTCGCCGAACGCCTCGATGATGCGCCGCGCCTCGGCCTCGTAGTCGGACTTCTCGATGCGACCGTTGCCGTTGACGTCCCACTTCTCGAAGCGCTTCTTGAGCCGATCGCTCTTGACCGCCGTGGACATGACCATTCGGACACTCCTAAAGATATGTGGTGAGGTGGTTCCAGCGGAACCACGTGCTGATCCGGTCCGCGGACCGGCTCCCCCGTCAGGGGACTCTCAAAGGCGCATGACCTCCCCTCCCGGCACGCTGCCCGTGACGTCGAGCAGCCGCCGCGAGTTCCTGGCCAACCGGCCCAGGTCGTAACCGCTGTGCGCGACGAGCAGCACGGTGGCGTCGCTCGCGCGCAGCGCGGAGTCCAGGTCGGCGACCGGCGGCCCGAGCGCGGGCACCTCACCGGCCACCGGGTCGTGGTAGGCCACGACCGCGCCGAGCGCCCTCAGCTCGTCGGCGATCCGGAACGCGGCCGACTCCCGGGTGTCCGGCACGTCCGCCTTGTACGACACGCCCAGCAGGAGCACCCGCGCGCCGTCGACGGGCACCCCCGAGCGGGCCAACAGCCGCACCGCCCGCTCGACCACGTAGGACGGCATCGCCGAGTCGACCCTCCGGGCCGCTTCCACCACGCCCAGCTGCGCTCCCTCGCGACGGGCCTTCTCCAGCAGGTAGCGGGGGTCGACGGGGATGCAGTGGCCGCCGACGCCCGGTCCGGGGGTGAACGGCTGGAAGCCGAACGGCTTGGTGGCCGCGCAGTGCAGCACGTCCCACACGTCGACCCCGAGCTGGTCGCAGAACACCGCGATCTCGTTGACCAGCGCGATGTTCACGTACCGGTAGGTGTTCTCCAGCAGCTTCGCCATCTCCGCCTCACGGGTGCCGCGAGCCACCACGACGGAGTCGACGAACCGGCAGTAGAAGGTGGCGCAGTGCTTGGCGCACAACGGGGTGTGACCGCTGACCACCTTGGGCGTGTTGCGGATGCCGAAGCTGCGGTTCCCCGGATCGATGCGCTCCGGCGAGTAGCCGAGCGGGAAGTCCTCGCCGGCCACGAGGCCGTGCCGCTCCAGGATCGGCCGCAGCACCTCGTCGGTGGTGCCGGGGAAGCTCGTGGACTCCAGGATCACCAAGGTGCCCGGCCGCAGGTGGTCCGAGACGGTCTCGGCGGCGGCGCGGACCGCGCCGAGGTCGGGTCGCCCGTCAGGCCCCAGACCGGTGGGCACGCAGATCACCACGGTGTCGGCGCCCGTGATCACGCCGGGGTCGGTGGTGGGGGTGAAACCGTTGGCGCGCATGGCCCGCAACTCGGTGTGCGACACGTCCAGCACGTGCGAGCGGCCCTCGGTCAGCGTGCGCACCACGTCCGGGTCGATGTCGTACCCCGCCACCGCCATGCCCGCGGCGGTGGCCGCCGCCGCCAGCGGCAGCCCTACATAGCCGACTCCGACCACGACCAGCTCGAAGGACACGTGCGCCCTTTCCACATCGGTTTGGGTTGACGACCACGGCGGTCAGGCCCTGGAGGCCGCGAGGTGAGGCTCGTGCGTGCCCGGGTCGACGAGCACGTGCACGTCCTTCGGGAGCGGCCGGCGGGACAGCCCCGGCGAACGCGCCGGGCACCGCGCCGAACCAGCGTTCCACTCAACCCCTCCTCACTGGACGTGACCGCTGCTCGCAAGCTAACAGTCACCCAGAGCAAGAAGCAGCGGCTGAACCGAACACCACTCGGGCAGGTTGCGATCTTCGGTGGACGTTCATCCGGATGGTCACCGAACGCGCGACGGGAGTGGTTGCCGGTGATCCGGCCACCGTCCGAATTCACGAGTTCGAGCGACACCCACCGGTCTTCCCGGTCGGTTAAGAGGAATGTCAGACGCAAGCGGTGACGAACCCGCACAATGACGGTCACGGCAGGCGCGCACCACGCACGGACGAGCGCCCGCACGTGTCGCCTCCGAGGGGCCCGGCACCGCCTCAAACACCACGAGGGATCAACTACGCACAGTGAAGCGCTTGTGAGGCGCGGTCCACAATGGCATCACAACCGGTAACCGGACCCACCGCACAGGGGGACGCCGACTCGGCACGGCCGGCACGAAGAGCCGTCGGCGGACAGTGCCCGCCGACGGGTGCGGGACCGCAAGCGGTCGGGACAGCCGTCAGACCGTCAGGACAACGTCGGCAGCACCTCGGCGGCCACAGTCTCCACGATCGACTCGTCACCGGTGAACGGACCCTCCGCCCTCGGCCACGGCACCAGGACATCGGTGAAGCCCAACTCGTCCGCTCGCCCCAGGAAGTCCCGGTAGCACTCGACGCTCGACAGCGAGAACACCGGCGCGGCGTCGGTCTGCAGGAACCGCCGGACCGGCGCCCGGCCCGCGGGCCGGGCGGCCAGCGCCTCGTCGAACCGCGCCGACAGCTCGGCCAACGACGCCCACCACGAGTCGAGCGAATCCCGCGCCGTGCCCAGGGTCACCCACCCCTCGCCGTGCTTCGCGGCCAGGGCCAGCCCCCTCGGCCCGTTCGCGGCCAGGATGAACGGGGTGCGGGGCCGCTGCACGCAGCCCGGCGCGTTCCGGGCGGCCACCGCCGTGTAGTACTCGCCGGAGTAGTCCACCCGCTCCCCGGTCAGCAACGCGTCCAGCAGCTCGACGAACTCCTCGTAGCGACGCGACGGGCTCGCCACCCCGGTCGTGCCGCCGAACACCTCCACGTCGTACCCGCCCATCCCGCCCGCGCCGATGCCGACCGCGATCCGGCCGTCCGACAGGTCGTCCAACGCCAGCACGTCCCGCGCGAACGGCACCGGGTGGCGGAAGTTCGGCGACGCGACCATGAACCCCAGCTCGATCCGCGACGTGGCCAACGCCGCCGCGCTCAACGTCGGCACCGAGCCGAACCACGCGTGGTCGACCAGCGGACCCCAGCCGAGGTGGTCGAACGTCCAGGCGTGGGCGAACCCGTACGCCTCCGCGGCCAGCCACCGCGGCTTCGCCTCGGACCAGCGGTACTCCGGCAGGATCGTGATCCCGGCGCGCATTGCTCCCCCTCCGACCGAACAAGCGACGCGTTCATTCGAACAGAGCCGGCGTGCACGGTCAACACCGCATCGGGTGATTGCCTCCCCGCGGGCGCGAAGCCAGGACGCCCGGCCCGGACCCCTCGGCCGAGGAGTAGGGACCGGGCGTCCGGGTGCGTGCCTAGCCCCAGATCGACGCCGCCCACTCCGGGTGGTCGACGAACGGGTTGCGGTTGTGCTGGTAGTTGTCGTAGATCACCTGGTTGCGGCGCTTCTCGAACGCGTCCGGCGGGTCCTGCGCGTTCCACTGCAGCAGCACCGACAACCGGCCGTGGTACGGCGCGGTGCCGTTGTTGACGTTGTTGTTCATCTCCAGGTTCGGGTAGCCGTCGTCGCCCTCGTACCGCACCGCCATGTAGAACAACATCCGCGCGACGTCGCCCTTCACCGCGTTGCGCGGCTCCCACGAGTCGGCGTCGGTGTAGTTGCCCGGCGCCTCGCCCACCGCCGAACCACCCAGGTCGAAGTCCTTGTTGCCCCGCTCCGCGTTCACCGACACGTCCGTCGGCCGCAGGTGGTGGATGTCGGTGCCCGGACCGGTCGCGGTGCCGAAGTCGCCGTGCGACTTGGCCCAGACGTGCTCGCGGTTCCAGTCGTCCGGGTCACCGCCGTTGGTGGACTTGCTCTGCGAGCGGCCGGTGTAGAGCAGGATCACGTTGGCGCTGTTGCCCGGGTCCTGGTCGGTGACCTTCAACGCCTCCCACACCTGGTCGTAGGACAGCTTGGTGTTGGTCCGGATGATCCCGTTCAACGCCGTCTTCAACGACGTGCCGGTCTTGCCGAGCGCGTTGCGGTAGTAGGTGTCGTCGTAGCCGCCGCCCGGAGCCGTGGTGGACGTGGTGGTGGGCCGGGTCGTGGTGGAGGTCGGCGAGGTGCCGGCGTTGGCGAACGAGGTGGGCGACGTGAGGCCCGCGTGCGAGAAGTACGCGCTCAACGGACCGGTGACGTCGATCCGCGCGCCGAGCAGGCCGGGGTTGGTCCGCAGGCCCCACTGGGCCCGGAACGCGGACGTGACCTGCACGTACAGCATCTGGCTCGTGCTCGTCTGGGTCGGCGAGTCGGCCAGCGCCAACGCGTAGTCGGACGGGAAGCCCGACCGCACCACGGTGCTGGTGGCGGTCGGCTGCCCGACGACGTAGCCGCGCACGGTCGCGGACGCGCCGTTCTGCTGCCCGACGGCTTGGGCGACGGTGATCGGCGTGGCGGCGGCGGCGGTGGGGATCAGCAGGGCCGCTGCGACGGCGATGACGGAAACGACAACGGCAAGGGGATTCAGCAGGGGTCGTAGTCGCACGATGGGGTGTCTCCTCCCGGGTGCGGCGGCGCAGGGTGGCCGCACGCAGGCAGGATCGCACGAAAGATCACACGTCAGAGTGAATGATCACCGAACATTCGTAACAAAACGAGACGGTGTCGTCTTCAAGCCACACTGAAGCTACTGAGGTCACTCACTCGTCGTACCCCGTGGTGGCGCGGGTGATCAGCGCCGCGTCGGCCTCCCCGAGCCGCCCGGTCAACGCCGACAGCACGTCCGCGATCTTGCGCTCCTCGTACGTGAAGTGCGTTTCCACCAACGCGGCCACACCGTCCAGCTCGTGCCCCAGCACCACGGGGTCGACGTCGCCCAGCTCCGCCAGCGCCGTCAGGGCGTCCGACACGATCCGGTGATCACGGCCCAGCTCGTCCAGCACCGGCCGCAGCTCCGGGTGCTCCCGGGCCAGCACGGGGAACACGCCCTCGTCCTCGGCGGTGTGGTGCCGCTCCAGCGCGGCGCAGAAGGACAGGCAGTGCGACCGAAGGTCGGCGACCCCGGCGCCGTCGGTCAGGCCGTCCCTCACCGCCGCCAGCCGCTCGCGCAGCGCGATGTGCGCCTGCACGAGCTGGTTCCCGAACGCCACCAGGCGCGACGACGGCTCGATGACCTGCTCACCTCCGACCGGATCGCACCCTCCGGTCGATCTTCCCACGGCCGGTGGCGCGCCGATCCGCGAGGGCCCGCGGCGGAACTGCCCGCGGCGGATCAACCCGAGGCCGCGACCGGTTCACTGCTCCGCGCCCACGCGGCCAGTCTCGGCGCCAGCAGGCGGAACACCTCGGGGTCCAGCCCCATGCCGGTGTGCGTGCTGGTCACCTCGATGCAGTCCGCGCACGGGTCGGCGCACAGCTCCCACGGCGCGATGAGGTCGTTGCGGGAGAACACGGCGATGGCGGGCACCTCCAACGGCTGGGCCATCGCGGTGGAGTTGGTGTCGTAGCACGCGCCCGCGAAGCAGTCCTCGTTCAGCAGTCCCGGAACGCCGGCCCGCGACAGCCGCGCCATCTTCCGCGCGACCCGCATCACGCTGGGGTGCGCGCCGAGCTGGTCCAGCACCGGGCTGGCGAGCATGACCAGCCCCCGCACGAGCTCCGGCCTGCGCACCGACACCAGCCGGGCCAGACCACCGCCCCGGCTCTGCCCGAACAGCACCACCGGGCCGCCGGTCGCCTCCGCGTGCTTCTCCAGCCTGCGTTCGAGGCGGTCGACCAGCTCGGACGTGCAGCCCACGTTCATGCCGATCCGCGCGCCGGCCGGCGCGTAACCCCGGTTGCGCAGCCACCTCCCGGCCATCCGCAGGCTCCAGTCGCCGAAGCCGAAACCCGGCACCAGCAGCACGCCGACACCGCGGCCCTCGTCGCGGTCGACGGCCTGCCACGCCGGGTGGGCCAGCAGCCGCGGGATGCCGAGCAACGCCACCAGCACCTGTTCACCGGCCACCGCGCGGGTCGACTCCACCACGCCCATCCGACCTCCCTGCGTCACGGGATAAGGGGGTTCCCCGCTCGGCGCGGTCCCACTCCTCCGGTTTGTCGGCCGAACCGGCGGGAACCACCAGTCCTATGTGGTTGATGAGGCCGCCGGGCGTGTACCGGCCCCAAGAAGACACGTGGTTGATGGCCGAGGCGTTGCGGGAGGCCGGCATCCCGCGAGGCGGCCGCGTGCTGGACGTCTGCACCGGCACCGGCGCGCTCGCGGTCGCCTCGGGCCTGGCCGGCGCGGCCGAGGTCACAGCGGTGGACCTGAGCAGACGGGCGCTCCTCGCCACCTGGGTCAACGCCCGGTCGCGCGGGATGCGGGTGCGCGTGCGGCGCGGCGACTTCGGTGACCTGGTCGGGCGCGACGAGTTCGACGTCGTCACGGCCAACCCGCCGTACGTGCCCAGCGTCGACGTGCCGGACCGGGGCGCCGCGCGGGCCTGGGACGCCGGGCTGGACGGCCGTTCCGTGCTCGACCGGCTATGCGCGGTGATGCCGTTGTTGTTGGCGGACAAGGGCATGGGGTTGGTGGTGCACTCCGCGCTGTGCGACCCGGAGGTCACCCTGAGGCAGTTGCGCGGCGGCGGGTTGAAGGCGTCCGTGGTGGCCCGCCGCACGGTGCCGTTCGGGCCGGTGATGCGCGGGCGGGCGGAGTGGCTGGCCCGGCGCGGGCTCATCGACCACGGCCAGGAGCACGAGGAACTGGTGGTGATCCGTGCCGACGCCGCGTGAGGCCAGGGTGGTGACCGTCGTGCCCGGCGGCCCGGTCCTGGTGGAGGGCCCCGTCGAGGTGCGGCTGGACGACGGGACGGTGGTGTGCTCGGACCGGTTCGTCGTCGCGGTGTGCGCGTGCCGCCGCAGCAAGCGTTACCCGCTGTGCGACACGAGCCACCGCAAACGACGCTGACCGGTCCGCCGGGACGTCAGAGGGGCAGGCGCAACGCCGTCTGCCCCTCTTCCCACGCGCCCAGGAGGTGGTCGCCGAGGCGCTGTTCGAGCAGTTCCGTGGCCTGCACGCCGAACACCACGGATTCGGTCAGCTCGGGCTCGCGGGCCAGCAGGTCGCCGATCACGTCCCGGCGCATCACCTGCTCGTGCACCGCGTCCGCCTCGATGTGCTCGGTGAAGAACTCGACGCACGCGGGGTGCGCGTCCAGCCGTTCCAACGCCTTCGCCATGCGGGTCGCGCTCGGCGCGGTGGTGATCTCGGCGGCGGCGAAGTGCCCCACCAGTGAGCCGCGCAACGACCGGTGCAGACCGCACATCGACATCAGGTTGACCGTGGCCAGCATGACCGCGGGCGCGTGCTCCAGGTACCGGAGGTAGCCGCTGTCCAGACCGGCGCCTTCGAGCAGGTCGGCGAACAGCCGTGAGTGCATCCGGTCGCCCCGGCCGCCGCCGAACTCGTCGAACTCGACGGCCACCAGCGCCGCCTTCGCCGTGCCGCGCAGGCGGGGGATCACCCACGCGTGCGGGTCCGCCTCCTTCAGGTGGTAGATCGAGCGCAGCACCATGTACTCGCGCATGTGCCACCACTCCCCCTCGTCCTTGAGGAAGTGGCTCACGCCGACGCCGTCCACCGGCTCGACCAGCAGCTCGTCCAGCACGCCCTCGATGTCCGCGGCACCGGGCACGTCGGCGCGCAGCCCGTCCAGGAACACCTGTTCCAGCCGGGCGCGCAGGGCCAGCAACCCCGGATCCCACTCCCAGGCGTCCGACACGCCCGCGAAGCCCTGGTAGTGCAGCTCGTAGCAGACGTGCAGGGCCAGGTGCAGGTCTTCGCCGTACGGGTCGGCCGGCACGTGCGACGGCAGCCCGGCCGCCGGCGGTTCGCCGCGCAGGGCGTCCAGGACGGCGGCGGACAGGGGGCCGCGCGGCGCGGGCAGCACCGCTCGGTCGACAACGGGGTCCACAGTGGTCATGACCGTGGACTACCCGCTTCGGCGGGAGTGCACGCGAGCAGCTCCACGGCGTCCTCGGGTGATCCCGCCCTCAGCTGCCGCTGCGCTCCCGTCCCCCGGTCGAGCACGTCGCGCACCAGCGCGTGCACCAGGTCTCGGTCGTCGCCCAGCGCCCCGGACACGTGCTCCAGCAACGCCTCCACCAGCTCGACGGCGGGGACCTGGCGCGCGGTGACGGGGTCGACGCCCGGACCGGACAGCCCGTGCCGGGCCGCCGACCACACGGCCGCCGCCAGCACCTGGTCGTCCAGGTCGGGCGCGGGTCCGGCGGCGCGCGCCGTGTCGACCAGCGCCCTGGTCAGGCCCGCCTGCAGCAGGGCGTCGTCCACCGTGGCGGCGGCGTCGGCGGCCCGCACCTCGACCGTCGGGTACCGGGGAGACGGCCTGGCCAGCCAGAACGTCTGACCGGCGTCCACCAGGACGCCGCAGTCCACCAGCCGGCCGAGCCGGGCGTCGTACTCGGCGGCCGTGCGGAACAACGGCGGCACGCCCGAGCCGGGGAACCGCGCCTGGTCCATCATCCGCCAGCTCGCGTAACCGGTGTCGCGGTCCCGGTCGAACGGCGAGTTGCCGCCGAGCGCCAGCAGCGTCGGCAGCCACCGCCGCAGGTGGTCGACCACGTGCACGGCCGTCTCCCGGTCGGGCACGCCGACGTGCACGTGACAGCCGCAGCACTGGTAGGCGTCCACCTGGCCGCGGTAGATCGACTCGATCCGCTCGAACCTCTCCCCCGCGCTCAACGCCGGTCGCGGGTCGGCCAGCGGCGGTGAACCCGACGCGACCAGCCATAACCCCTCGGCGTGGGCGGCGTGGGCCAGCTCGCGCCGACCGGCCGTCAACTGGTCGCGCAGCTCGGCCAGGTCCGCGCACACCCCGGTGGAGAACTCCACCTGCGCGGCGTTGAGCTCGCGGTGGACCCGCGCGCCGGGCGGCAGGTCGCGCACGCGGGCCAGCACGTCGACCGCGCGGGCCACGGGACGACGCGTCGTCGGGTCCACGAGGAGGAACTCCTCCTCGACACCGATCGTCATCAGGCGGGGTCGCGCCGCAGGAGCGGCTTGGTCGCGGGGCCTTCCAGCACGGCGCCGTCCACGTCGAACCGCGATCCGTGGCACGGGCAGTCCCAGCTGCGCTCGGCGGAGTTGAACCGCACCAGGCAGCCCAGGTGCGTGCAGCGCAGGGACACCCCGTGCACGCCGCCCGCCTCGTCGCGGTAGACCCCGGCCTTGCCCGTGCCGTCGCGCACCACGCGCGCCTCGCCGACCGGCACGTCCGCCACCGACTGGACCTCGGCGGACTTCAGCCGGTCGCCGACCAGGTCGACGGCCACCTTCGCGTTCATCTTCGCCAGCTTCGGCGTGGCGCCCAGGGTGAGCCGGTGCGGGCTGAACCGCGCCGCCAGCGGGTTCTCCCGGCCGACGATCAGGTCGGTCAGCAGTTCCGCGGCCATGGTGCCGTTGCTCAGGCCCCACTTCATGAACCCGGTCGCGCCGTACAGGGTCGACGAGCCGGGCAGGTAGGGGCCGATCATCGGCAGGTTGTCGTAGGACGTGGGGTCCTGCGCGGACCAGCGGTGGGTGACCTCGGCGATGTCCCAGCGCTCGGCGGCGAACTTGGTCAGCTCGTCGTACGGCTCGCCCGGCGACGTGCCGGGCGCGTGGCCGCGTCCCGCGACGATCAGCAGGTCGCCGGAGCTCGCCAGCGACCAGGACGGGCTGCCCGCGCTGATGCCCAGGCCCGTCGGCGGTGCGCCCGAGGCCAACCGGATCGCGACGCAGTAGGACCTCATCGGCTCCAGCCGGGCGAAGTACAGGCCGCGGTCCAGGATCGGGTAGTGCGTGGCGATCACCACGCGTTCGGCGACGACCGTGCCCTGGTCGGTGTGGACCCGGCTCGGCGTGCCGTCCTCGAGGCGCAGCACGCGGCTCGCCTCGTAGACCCGCGACCCGTCGCCGTCCACGGCCTCCGCCAGCCCTCGCACGTACTTGACCGGGTCGATCGCCAGCTGGTCGTCCAGCCGCACCGCGCCCGCGATCGGGAACGGCACGCCCATCAGCTCGCCGCGGTCGCGCGCCACGGGCAGCCCCGCCCGCGCGGCGGCTTCGGCCTCCCGCTCGACCGCGTCGAGCTCGCCCTGGTCGAACGCGAACGTGTAGGCGGGCATCCGGCGCAGGTCGCAGGCGATGCCCACTTCGGACACCAGCGCGGCGACCCGCTCGACGGCGGCGACGTTGCCGGAGGCGTAGTCGGCCGCCGCCTCGACCCCGTGCCGGCGTTCGATCGTCGAGTACACGGTGGACTGGAGGGCGGTGACCTTGGCGGTGTTGTTGCCGCTGACACCGCTGCCGACCCGGTCGGCCTCCACCAGCACGACCCGCAGGCCCGCGCGCTTGAGCAGCAACGCCGTGGTGACACCGGTGATGCCACCGCCGACCACCGCCACGTCCACCGCCGTCTCGCCGGTGAGCGCGGGGAACCGGCCGTGCGGGATCGCCTCGGACCACAGCGAGTGGCGGGCGGTCGTGGTCGCTTCCGTCATGTGTAGCTGGTACCCGGGGGTTCGGTGTTCGAACCTCCGTCCACGAGGTAACCCGGGCGCATGCGCACCTTCGCCGATCTCACCGACCTGGTCGCCTTGGTCGAGGACCGCACGCCCGCGCGCGAGCTGTACGTGCGCTGGTCGCGGGGCCCGGAGGCGGACAACGACCGGCGCAGCCGCGACGGGTTGAGCGGCGTGCCGCTGCCCGGCCTGTCCGCCAACTCCCTCGCGGTGGAGCCGTGGTGGGGCGACCGGCCACTGCGGCTCTGGGTGGCCCGCCGCCTGCACGACTACCGCCACCTGCGGGAGCGCCGGGGGCCGGGCACGCGACCGTGGATCCTGGAGGGCTCCGAGGTCGGTCGCGGCCCGGACAACGAGCCGTTGGTGACATGTCGCCACCCGATCGGGTGGATCGCGGACGACGTGCTCGCGGAGTGCGAGCACCTGGTCGAGGACCACGCCGCCACGAACTGGGGTCCCTTGGACCGGGAGGGTCCGTCGCCGGCCTAGCCGACGGTGAACGTCCTGGTCGTCCCGGTGAACGGGGTGATCGCGCCGGTCCAGCCGCTCTTCCAGTCGCCGTGGTGCACGATCCGGTACGTGCCCGGCGGGGTGTCGGCCGGGATCGTCCAGGTGACCGTGGCGTTCGAGTTGGCCACGCCGTCGCGCTGCCAGCGGTAGCGGGTGGACCAGTCGCCGTCGTCGGCGTGCCGGGTCCAGGCGCCGTCGACCAGGCGTTGGACTTCGAGGAACGTGCCGTTGCGGCGGAGGTCGTTCTTCGGGTGCCCGGTGACGAACACGGCGGTGGCGGTCTGGCCGCGGGCGTAGGTGGCGGCGGGTTGGGTGAGCACCTGGCCGAAGGAGTGCCACGGCGCCTTGTCGTCGAACACCACCCCGGTCTGGAGGTTGATCTCGGTGAACGGCGGCTTGGCGGGCGTCGCGCCCGGCGCGAGGGGCGTGCCGGCGCGCAGTGACGCGGCGAGCTTCGCGAACTCCTGCTGGTAGGCGGGCAGGGTGTTGCGGCCGAACAACGTCGAGCCGCCCTCGTACTGCTGCAGGTCGTACTCCTCCGGCGTGGTCACGTACTGGCTGTAGTCGTTGGCGTAGCCCTGCACCAGCACGTTCTCCAGGGGCACGCCCGCCTCGGCGGCCACCGCGCGCCGGATCCGCAGGCCCGCCACGATCGTCACCTCGCCCGGCACGGCGACCAGGTGCAGCGGGCCGATCTTCACGATCTGCAGCGGCAGCACGTTCGGCGTGGCCTGCACCAGACCGGTCGGCACCAGCGACGCCTTCGGGTACTGGCAGTCCCGCAGCCACTGCGGCACCTCGACGTCCAGGGGCTCGAACAACGCCTTCCACGGACTGGTCATGCCCTCGGTGAAGCCGGGGATCGCCGGTCCGTCCTCGACGCTGCCGGCCATGGTGGACGCGCCGACCACGCCGGGGCACGTCGTGCCCGGCTTACCGTCGGTGGTGTACCGGCCGTCCACGGTGACCGCGGCCATGTCCACGAACCGCATCCGGTAGTCCACCGCGCCCGTGACCGGTGTCTGCGGGCCCGCGAACACCTGCTGCGCCTTGCGGTTCTGGCGCTCGCCGATGATCCGGGTGTTCTCCACCTCGTCCTCGGTCGGGCCGGAACCGGGGCGCAGGTTGAGGTTCGGCGACATGTCGCCCGCGTTGGTGTTGGGGAACGCGGCGACGAAACCGGGCCGGTCCTCCAGGTACCGCACGCCCCGGTCGTCGTGCTCCCACTGGTAGGACGCGTAACCCTTGTTGTCCGGGCTGATCAGCGTGTTCTTGTTGGTCATCGACGTGTTGTGGGTGGCGAACCAGCTGATCGCGCCGACGTCCGCGCCGTTCTGCCGGAACTTCAGCACGGTCATGGCCGGGTCGATCGCCCGCGGGAAGTGGCCCTTGTCGGGGTTGCGCTCGAACGCGACCCGGGAGCGGTTCACGCTCGCGTCGGTCAGCTCGCCGCGCCCCAGGGTCAGCTCGCCGGGCTTGAGGTCCTCGTGCGCCCGCACGACCGACTCGGTGATGCCGTCGGTGATCGCGGCCAGCGTCTGCGGCTGCATGCCCAGGATCGAGAGGTTGTAGGCGAGGTTGTGCGAGTAGCCGCCGGGTCCCGCGTGCGTGTGGGTCGCGGACAGCAGCACGTTCTCGCGGGTGTAGAGCGAGCCGTACCGGGCCTGGAGCTTGGCCAGCACCGCTTCCTGCACCGCCCGGAACATCATCGCCAGGTCCGCGTTGACGTACGCGACGCGCTTGCCGGTGGCCTGGTCGACCACGACGTACGCGCGGGAGCGCTGGCGCTGGTGGATGCCGGTGGTCTTCTGCTCGAACGCCGAGTAGCCCATCATCCCGTTCTCGGCGGCGGGACCGGTGACGTCGGAGATGCCCCTCCCGACCAGGTAGGGCGTCGGCGCGGCGTCCGCGACCGGCAGCCCGACCACCACCAGTGCGCCGACCAGCGCCGTTGCCGCCAACGACCGTCGTGAGACCCGCATCCGCACTCCCCGACCCGATTCGGTTCGCCATACGCGAAACGTCTTCACCTTTACTCGACGGTAGGTGATCGGGCCCACCCGGGCAAGCCCCCGCCCGGCACAGCCGTCCTCGTGACGTCGGACGGGGTACCGGGCCGGCTGCCCGGGTGGTGCGCGGACCGGTCGGGCGACGAGCCGGTCAAGGTGCTGTTCGAGGTGCGGCGGATCTCGACGGCGTTGGGGCTGCGGTTGGCCGGTGGGCGCGAGGTCGTGGCGAAGGCCCGGGAGGACGACGGCCGGGCCGCGTCGTGCGTCGCCGCTGCCGAACCCGCGCTGGACGCGGCGGGACCACGCGGATCACGGGTTGTGGCCGGCGGTGCCGCTGCTGGACGACCGGGATCAGAGCACCGTGCCCGCACGTCGTGGCCACGGCCGCCCGCGTGCGCGCCCGGCTCCTGGCCGCCGACCTGCCGTGCGTGCCGAGCCACGCCGACTACGAGGGCAGAACCTCCGCCGGCGGGACGGGGAGGTGTGGGCCGGCAGGTGGTCCGAGCAGAAGTTCTCCATCGTGGCCGACAACTTCTCGCCGCACCGCCAACCCGACGTCCTGGGCCGGGCTGCGGACAACGCCGTCGAGTTGGTGTTCCTGCCGACCTACTCCAGCTGGCTGAACCGGATCGAGGCCGAGTTCACCGCCCTGCGCTACTTCACCCTCAACGGCACCGACCACCGCAACCACACCGAGCGAAACGCCAAGGTCGCGTGACGCAGCACCAGCTGGGTCTTTCAGCTTCAGGCTGAGGCGCGGTGACGGAGGTTTCTGCGAGGGCTTCCCACCCCGCACAGCCCTACCGTGGGGCGGACCCGGTCGGCGCGGTGCTCATGGCTCATCCGTGCCGACCGGTGCGTGGTCCCCCTACCCTTCCCGGTTCGACCAGGACAGGAAATCCGACCAGAACGCTGCTGTGGCGGCAACGACGTGCCGCTCCTCGTCGGCTCTGCCCTGCGGGCCGCCGAACTCCTGGTGCACGTAGTCGATGAGGTCGTACCCGTAGGGGATGATGTCGGCGCCGCGGATCGACAACACCGGGTGAGCGAATGTCGCCCGGCCCGCGGGCAGGTAGCGATGGGAGTAGACCGGAACCAGCTGCGGCACTGACGCCAAGTGCGCCCTCGCGCCGGCTACGGCGTCGGTCCGCCGGGCAGGGCGCGTGCCCCAGCTCGGATGCCAGAAGTCCGCCTCCGCCACCGCGAACATCACGTCTTCGACCGGTCTGTCGAGCCAGGAACGAAGCTGTGCGGCGTTGCCGTGGCGCCAGTCGGGCCATGCCCCTCCCGTGGGCAGCCCCACCGCGAGAAAAGCGCGGTGGTCGTCGGCGAACGCGAACCCGAACCGCGCTTCGATACCGGCCAACTCCTGCTCCGTCAACCCCGGGTGGATCTCGGTGCGTCCGAGCCGGGCCAGCAGGCGTGCGGCCTTGGCACCGAGCTTCACCCCGAACGGATTGATCATTTGTGCAGGTTACAGCCCCATGGCGCGCAATCAGGGCCCAAGAGCTGCGAGCTCGTCGACGTGCAGAAGATGTACGACGCGCATCGGAGCGATCATCAGCACCGCACTCGTACCGCTCGACATGGAAGGACCAGCCTGGACCGTCAGCACACCGAGCCGATTACCGGGTCGACGTTCCGAGATGCGGCAGCCGGTTCACCTCGACGGAACTGGAGGTCGCGTGAGCGACCGGTCTCTGGCAGGCCGCGCACGACGCCCGCTGGGAGGCGTTGCACGACAGCGCCCCGTGTCCGGTGACGCCTCCGCGCCCAGGCGGCCGAACGCCTGCGCCGGGCGGACGCGTAGACCGGGGCCGCGTGCGCGAAGGCACGCCCCCCTTCGCCGGCCGCGCCGCTACGGTTCCGGCATGCGCACGGTCGCCGTCCTCGCCCTCGACCAGGTCGTCCCGTTCGACCTGTCCACGCCGATCGAGGTGTTCAGCCGCACCCGCCTGCCCGACGGCGGACCGGCCTACCGCGTGCTGGTCTGCGGCGCCACGCCGACGGTCGACGCGGGCGCGTTCACCCTCCAGCCGCCGCGGGGCCTGGACGCCCTGGCCGACGCGGACACCGTGATCCTGCCCGGCTGCGCCGACGCGACCGCGCCGATCCCGGACGAGGTGCTGGACGCCCTGCGGCGCGCGGCCGCCGGTGGCGCGCGGCTCGCGTCGATCTGCGCCGGCGCGTTCATCCTCGCGGCCACCGGGCTGCTCGACGGGCTGCGCGCCACGACCCACTGGTCGGCGGCCCCCGCGCTGGCGGCCCGGCACCCGGAGATCGACGTGGACCCCGATGTCCTCTACGTGGACAACGGCCGGCTGCTCACGTCGGCCGGCGCCGCCGCCGGGCTGGACCTGTGCCTGCACCTGATCCGCCAGGACTACGGCTCCGCGGTGGCCGCCGACGCCGCCCGCCTGTCGGTGATGCCGCTGGAACGCGAAGGCGGCCAGGCGCAGTTCATCGTGCACGAGCAGCCGCCGACGACCCGCGGCTCCCTGCTCGAACCCGTGCTGCGGTGGATGGAGGACAACTGCGGGCGCGACCTCGGGCTCGCCGACATCGCCGCGCACGCGGGCATGAGCACCCGCACCCTCAACCGCCGCTTCCGCGAGCAGACCGGCACCACGCCGTTGCAGTGGCTGCACCGCACGCGCATCCGCCGGGCGCAGCACCTGCTGGAGGCCACCGACCACCCGGTGGACCGGATCGCCGCACGGGTCGGCTTCGGGTCGCCCACCGCGTTCCGGGACCGGTTCAAGCGGGTCGTCGGCACCAACCCCCACGCCTACCGCTCCGCGTTCCGCGCGCCCGCTCAGTCGACCCCCGCGTAGGAGTGCAGCCCGACCGCGACCAGGTTGACGAAGAACAGGTTGAACAGCACCACGACCATGCCGACGACGTTGAGCCAGGCCGAGCGCCGGCCGCGCCACCCGGCCGTGGCGCGCGCGTGCAGGTAAGCGGCGTAGCAGACCCACGACACGAAGGCGACCGTCTCCTTCGGGTCCCAGCCCCAGAACCGGCCCCACGCCTGCTCGGCCCACACCGCGCCGGTGACGATCGCGAACGTCAGCGTCAGGAACCCGACCGTGCCGGTGCGGTAGGCGATCTTGTCGAGGTCCTCGGCGGGCGGCAGCCGGCGGCGCGGCGCGCCCTTCCTGGAGAACTCGCCCGAGCCGGCCAGGTGCAGGGCGCTGACCACGCCGGACAGCAGGAACACGCCACTGGCCATGATCGCGGCGGCCACGTGGACGACGATCCAGTACGAGCGCAGCGACGGCACGAGCGGCGCGGCCTCGGCGTAGAGCCGGTTGCCCGCGAGGAACAGCAGCGACGCGACCGGCGGCAGCACGAACACCGACATGCGGCGCAGGTCGTGCCGGCACACCAGGTACAGCCACGCGCCGACGGCGATCAGCCCGACCGCCGACAGGTACTCGTACATGTTGCCCCACGGCACGCGGCCGGTCGCGACGCCCCGCAGCACCACCGAGGCCAGGTGCAGCAGAGCACCCAGGACCGTCAGCGCGACGCCGGAACGCCCCAGCCGCACGGCGAACGCGGGCGGGTCCACCGCGTGGCGGGTCAGGGCGTACTCGGCCGAGCAGAGCAGGGCGGCGAGCATGTACACGCCGAACGCGCTGGTGAACAGCCAGTCGCTGAGCAGGGCGGGCCCTACGAGGCGGTCACCCACGGCCGGCCCACAGCTGGTCGAGCCGCAGGATCATGACCGGCACGCTCAGGCACGTCACGGCCAGCACGCCCGCGCCCCACCGGGACCGCTCCGCCACCGACCACACGGCGCCGAGCGGCAGCACGACCGCCACGCCGACCAGGTAGCCGAGGAACGTGGCCCGGTCCAGCTCCCGGTCCGAGCCGAGCACCGCCACCGCGCCGACGACCGCCTGCGCCAGCAGCCCCGCCTCCAGCAGCAGGACGACCGCCGCCAGGCCGAGCGTCGGCTTGGTGCGCAACGTGATCGGGTGGTCGAGCACGGCGAGCGCCAACGCCCAGGCCGCGGCCGCCAACGCGACGACCGTCAACGCGGTCGCCAAGACTTGGATCATCGAGAAACCCCTCCAACACGACTACTACGAAACGTAGCACTACACGTTGTAGTAGTCGCCGGAGAGGGTCACCGCACCAGGAAGCTGAGCGGGATACCGACCAGGACCAGCCCTCCGACCAGGGCGGAGCACCGCAGGGCGGCGGGCAGCGGCGGGAGACCGGCCAGGCGGACCAGCCGTGCCGCGACCGCGACGTCGGCCGCGCCGAGGGCGCCCTCGGGCGGACGCGCCGAACCGAACCTGCGCAGCGCCGAGGCGAGCGGCTGGGCGCCGTGGCGCAGGCTCGCGCTCTCGTCGGCCCGCATCTCCACCAGCAACGCCACCGCCCGCGCGACCGACCGCGCCAGGCGGACCTTCGGCAGCACCGAGCACAACGCGCTGAACGGCAGCAGCACCAGGTCGTGCCGCTCACGCCCGTGCGCGTGCTCGTGGCCGAGCACGGCGTCCACCTGGTCGCGGGTCAACGCGGTCAGGGCGCCCGAGCTGAGCACGACGGCCGAGCGCGCGCCGGGCACGCAGTAGGCGACCACGTTCGGGTGGTCGAGCACGAAGGCCCCGGGCGCGGCCTCGTCCCGGCGGGCCACCAGCGCCAGCACGTCGCGGTGCCGCCGCCGCACCCGCAGCACCGAGCCCCACGTCCACAGCAGGCCGATCACCAGGTCCAGCGCGGACAGCAGGCCGAGCACGACCAGCAGGGCGAGCGGTGTCACGTCGCCCCGCACGGCGTCGTCCGCCCACCGTCCCAACGCGACCGGGATCGGCGCGTCGTGAGGCGCGAGGCCGAGGGCGAGCAGCAAGCCGACCGCGGACAGCGCCCACGACAGGCCGAGCATCTGCCACAGCAGGATCCCGGTCCGCGGCGCGCGCCACACCCACCGGGCACGGGCGAGCGGACCGGCCACCGCCACGCACAGCACGAACGTCGCCGCCAGGTGCAGCGCGGCGTTCACCGCTCGTCCAACGCCTGGCTCAGCGCTTCCGCCTCGGGCGCGGTCATCGACTGCGCGAAGTGCGCCAGCGCGGTCTCCCGGTCGCCGGTCAGCGACAACGCGTCCAGCATCAGCCGCGCGACGTACTGCTCGCGGCTGGCCACCGGCGCGTAGTACCAGGCACGGCCCTCACCGGCCTCGCGGCGGACGAACCCCTTCTTCGCCAGGCGGTTCAGCACCGTCATCACGGTCGTGTAGGCGAGGTCGCGGTCCGCGAGCGCGCGGACGACGTCCCGCACCGCGACCGGCTCGCCGCGGTCCCACAGGACGTCCATCGCGGCACGTTCCAACTCGCCGAGCCCGTTCACCGGCACCCTCCACCCGTCACGGGGCGATCGTACGAGGCGCGGCGGCGGGCGGGCTCACGAGCCGCTGATGTTGACCATCCAGGAGATGCCGAACCGGTCCTGGCAGGCGCCGAACTCGTCGCCCCACACCTGCTTCTCCAGCGGCACCGTGACGTTGCCGCCGTCGGACAGCTTCTCGAAGTAGCCGCGCAGCTCGGCGGCGTCGTCGCCGCTGAGGCTCACGGTGATGTTGTCGCCGGGGTTGTGCGGCATCCCGGGCGGGGTGTCGGCCCCCATCAGCGCGTAGCCGCTCGACGTCTCGAGCATGGCGTGCATGATCTTCCCCGCCTCGGGCGCGTCCGCCTGGCCGTACTCGCCGAACGTGCTGAGCCGCAGCGTGCCGCCGAAGACCGATTCGTAGAACTCCATCGCCTCGCGCGCGTTGCCGGCGAAGCTGATGTAGGGGTTGAGCCGAGAGGTCACCGTGTCCTCCTCGAAGGTCGTGCGGGCGGCCCCATCCTGGCAGCACGACCGGCCGCCCGCAGGGGCACGGACCCCGCGTCGACCAGGCGCTACTGCACGTCACCGGTGGTGGCCGAGCGGACCTGGCCCGAGGACAGGTCACCCGGCGGGATGCCGGGGTGGTGACCGGTCCGCGCGCCGGGCGCGGGCGCGGACGGCGCGAGCGACAGCCTGGAGACGATCCGGTAGCGGTCGCCCCGGTACAGCGAGTGCACGTACTCGACGGGACGGCCGGTGGTGTCGTTGGTCAGCCGCTCGAACAGCAGCGCGGGCGCGAACACCGGCACGCCGAGCAGCGTCGACTCGGCGTCGTTGGTGACGGTCGGCTCGATGGACTGCACCGCGTCGCTGACGTGCACGCCGTGGTCGGCCAGCCGGTCGTAGAAGTTGCCGGACTCCATGTCCTGCACCGTGAGGCCGGGCGCGACGGCCACCGGGACGTGCAGGTACTCGATCGCCATCGGCGCGCCGTCGACCAGGCGCAGCCGGGCGATGTAGGTGATCTCGGCGGCCGGCGACACGCGCAGCCGGCGGCCGACCCTCGCGCCGGCCGGGACGCGGGCGTGCTCCAGCACCCGGCTGGTCCACGCGCCGCCGGCCTGCGGCACCGTCATCGCGCGGTCGGCCGCCACCAGCTCCTGGGTGATCTTGGCGGGCGCGACGAACGTGCCGCGGCCGTGCTGGCGGATCAGCAGGCCGGTGTTGACCAGTTCGTCCACCGCCGAGCGCAGCGTGGGCCGGGACACCGCCAGCTGCCGGCACAGCGCCCGTTCGGCCGGGATGGGCGCGCCCGGCGGGTGCGTCTCGATGAGCTCGAGCAGGTAGTCGCGCACCCGTTCGCGCTTGAGGATCGGTTCGGCCATGCCGCCTCGCTTCGTCTTGCGTGGTCCTCGACCAGTATGTCAGACCAGTGGTCAGGTCGGTGCCGACCAAGATCGAGAGCGCTCTCACGCCCGTGAACTGGGTGTTGACTGCCACATTGGTCTATGCCATCTTCGGACAGGCTCCACCGAGGTTTACCAATTGGTCAGCTGAGAGGTGAGACGTGCCGCACCGCCCCGTCGCCTTCGTCCTCGCGTCGTTGCTCGTCCTGTCCGCCTGCGGTTCCGACCCGGGCGAGTCCGGCGGCAAGCAGGACATCACCGTCTGGCTGATGAAGGACTCGGCCACCGACGACTTCGTCAGCCGCTTCGAGACCGAGTTCGAGCGCGACCACCCCGAGCTGGACCTGAAGATCCAGGTCCAGGAGTGGAACGGCATCACGCAGAAGGTGACCAGCGCGCTGGCCAGCACCGACCCGCCGGACGTGATCGAGGTCGGCAACACCCAGGTCGCCCAGTACGCCTCCAGCGAGGGCGTCACCGACCTGTCGGCCAAGGTCGGCGAGCTCGGCGGCGACGACTGGATCCCCGGTCTCGCCGAGCCGGGCGCGGTCGGCGGCAAGCAGTTCGGCATCCCGTTCTACGCGGCCAACCGGGTCGTCATCTACCGCAAGGACCTGTTCGCGGCGGCCGGCGTGACGCCGCCGACGACCCGGGACGAGTGGCTGGCCGCGACCGCCGAACTCGACGAGGGCGACACGCAGGGCATCTACCTGCCCGGCCAGAACTGGTACGTGCTGTCCGGTTTCGTCTGGGACGAGGGCGGCGACCTCGCCCGGCAGGACGGCGACGAGTGGTCCGGGGCGCTCGGCACCCCGGAGGCGCTGGCGGGCGCGGACTTCTACCGCCGCCTGCAGGCGTTGGGCGACGGGCCGAAGGACTCCGACGAGGCCAAGCCGCAGCAGACCGACGTGGTCGCGGGCGGCGAGGTCGCGCAGTTCATCGCGGTGCCCGGCGCGGCCGAGCTGGTCGCCAAGGCCAACCCCGCGCTCGCCGACCAGCTCGGCTTCTTCCCGATCCCCGGCAAGACCGCGGCCACACCCGGCGCGGTGTTCACCGGCGGCTCCGACCTGATCATCCCGCTCGCGTCGCCCCGCCAGGACGGCGCCTACCAGGTGGTCAAGGCGCTGGCCGGGGAGAAGTGGCAGGTCGAGCTGGCCAAGGCGATGAACTACGTGCCCAACCGGACGTCGCTCGCGAGCGCGGTCGGCGACGACCCCGGCGCGGTGGCGATGGCGGCGGGCGCGGTCAACGGCCGGGCCACGCCGAACTCGCCGAACTGGGCGGCCGTCGAGGCGCGCAACCCGATCAAGGAGTTCCTGACCGCGGTGCTGACCGGCGCCGACCCGGCGACGGCCGCGGCCGAGGCGGACAAGGTGATCACCCAGGCGCTCAACTCGGGCGCCTAGCATGACGACGACGCTGACGCGGGCGGCGCGACGCCGCCCGCCGTCGACCACTCCCCCGCCACGCCGCCGCCGCACGTCGTGGTGGCCGTACCTGCTGATCGCGCCGACCGTGCTGGCCACCGGGTTCCTGCTGCTGTACCCGCTGGCGCGCAACGTGCTCATCTCCGTGCAGGAGTTCGGCCTGCCGCAGCTCGTGCGCGGCGACGCGCGGTTCGTCGGCCTGGCGAACTACGCCGGGGTGCTGGGCGACCCGGAGTTCTGGGCGGTCGTGCGGCGGACGCTGGTGTTCACCGCGATCAACGTCGTGCTGATCATGGTGCTGTCCACGTCGGTCGCGCTGCTGCTGGTGCGCCTCGGGAAGTGGGCGCGGCTGCTGGTGATGTCCGGGCTGGTGCTGGTGTGGGCCACGCCGGTGATCGCGGCGACCACGGTGTTCCAGTGGCTGTTCCAGTCCCGGCTCGGGGTGGTCAACTGGGCGCTGGTCGAGCTCGGGTTCGACGGCTACCGCGACTACGCGTGGTTCGCCGACGGTCCCGCCACGTTCGCCATCCTGGTCGCGCTGATCGTGTGGCAGTCCGTGCCGTTCGCGGCGCTGTCGCTGTACGCGGCGATGGTGACGATCCCGTCCGACCTGTACGAGGCGGCGCGCATGGACGGCGCGGGGGCGTGGCGGGTGTTCTCCGCCATCACCTTCCCGGTGCTGCGGGCCATGTTCGGGCTGATCACCTGCCTGGAGGTGATCTGGGTGGTCAAGGCGTTCGTGCAGATCTGGGTCATCTCCCAGGGCGGGCCGGGCCGCGCCACCACGACGTTGCCGGTGTACGCGTTCCAGGTCGCGCAGTCGTTGCAGCGCTACGACCTCGGCGCGGCGGTGTCGATGCTCATGGTGCTGCTGCTCGTGCTGGCGCTGCTGGCGTACTTCCGGCAGATGTACCGGCAGGAGGAGCTCTCGTGACCGGCCGGGTCTCGACCGGCAGGGCGCTGCGCGGCGTCGCGGCGGCGGTCGTGTTCGTGGTGTCGGTGTTCCCGGTGTACTGGATGGTGCTGACGGCGTTCAAGCCGACCCGGGACATCCAGGCCGCGACGCCGACGTTCCTGCCGCTGTCGCTGACGTTCGAGCACTTCGGCACGGCGGTGTCGGCGCAGGGGTTCTGGTCTTTCTGGCGCAACAGCGTCGTGGTCGCGGGCGGCGCCGTGCTGCTGTCGCTGGCGGTGGCCCTGCTGGCGGCGTTCGCGGTCGCCCGGCTGCGGTGGAAGGGGCGGCGCGGGTTCATCCTGATGGTCTTCGTCGCGCAGATGACGCCGTGGGAGGCGCTGCTCATCCCGATCTACGTGATCGCGCGGGACACCGGGATGCTCGACACGCTGTGGATGCTCACGCTGGTCTACTTCATGATCACGCTGCCGTTCACCGTCGTCACGCTGCGCGGGTTCCTCGCCGCCATCCCGGTCGACCTCGAAGAGGCGGCGCTGGTCGACGGGTGCTCGCGGGCGCAGGCCTTCCGCCGGGTGGTCTTCCCGCTGCTCGCGCCGGGACTGCTGGCGACCTCGCTGTTCGGGTTCATCACCGCGTGGAACGAGTTCGCCTTCGCCAACGTGCTGATCATCAAGAACCAGGACGACCGCACCCTGCCGGTGTGGCTGTCGTCGTTCAGCAACACGTTCGGCACGGACTGGGGCGCGACCATGGCCGCCTCCACGCTGTTCATGCTGCCGGTGCTGCTGGTGTTCCTCGTGCTCCAGGGCCGGGTGACCACCGGGATCGTCGGCGGCGCGGTCAAGGGCTGACGTTCCTTGGGGGTACTCGTGATCGTGCCAAGACCGACGCGGCTGATCCGGCGGCACGGGCGGTTCGCGCTCGACCGCGACACGGCGATCCGGGCCACGCCCGGCGCGCAGGGCGCGGCCCGGCTGCTGCGCGCGCTGCTGCGCCCGGCGACCGGCCTGCCGCTGCCGCTGCACGAAGACGGGCGCGTGGTGCTCGCGCTGGACGACCGGCTCGTCGGCCTCGGCGACGAGGGCTACGCGCTGACCGTGAACGAGCACGCGGTGGTGTTGCGCGCGGCCACGCGCCACGGGCTCGCCCACGGCGTGCAGACGATCCGGCAACTGGTGTCGCCGACGGCGATGGGTTCGAGACCCGTGTCCGGCGTGGACTGGGGGTTGCCCGGGGTGGACGTCCGGGACGCGCCGCGGCTGCCCTGGCGAGGCGTGCTGCTGGACGTGGCGCGGCACTTCCAGCCGGTCGCGGTGCTGCGCCGGTTCGTCGACCTGATGGCGGTGCACAAGCTGAACGTGCTGCACCTGCACCTCACCGACGACCAGGGCTGGCGGATGCCCGTGCCGCGCCACCCGCGGTTGACCTCGGTCGGCGGGTGGCGCGCGGAGAGCATGGGCGACGGCGTGCCGCACGGGGGCTCGTACACCCGCGCGGAACTGGCCGCCCTGGTGTCCTACGCCGACGAACGCGGTGTGCGGATCGTGCCCGAGATCGAGATGCCCGGCCACGCCCGCGCCGCGCTGGCCGCCTACCCCCACCTCGGCAACTTCCCGCGCCGCCGGCTGCCGGTGTGGACGCGGTGGGGCGTGAGCGACGAGGTGTTCGGCGTGGACGACGCGGTGCTCGAGTTCTGCCGCGACGTCCTGGACGAGGTGATCGACGTCTTCCCCGGCCGGCACGTGCACCTGGGCGGCGACGAGTGCCCGACCTCGGAGTGGGAGTCCAGTCCGGGCGCCTTCCGGCGGGTCCGCGAGGAAGGGCTGGCCGGACCTCGGGAGCTGCACGGCTGGTTCCTGCGCGCGATGGCCGACCACGTGGCGGGCCGCGGGCGCGTGCCGGTGTCGTGGGAGCCGATCGGCGACCCGCGCGTGGTGGTGATGCCGTGGCGCGACGCGGCGGACGCGCGCACCGCGTTGGACCTCGGCCACGACGTCGTCATGGCCCCGCACCGGTCGACCTACCTGGACTACCCGCAGTCCGCCGACCCCGACGAGCCCGCCGGGCAGCCCGGCCTGGTGGTGACCGCGCGGGACGTCTACCACCTGCCGCTGCCCGAGGGGGTGCTCGGCGCCCAGTGCGCGCTCTGGACGGAGTACGTGCCGACCGCGCACCACCTGGAACGGCTGGCGTACCCCCGGCTCGCGGCGCTGGCCGACGCGCTCTGGGCGCAACGCCCGTCCTGGACCGACTTCACCGAACGGATGCGCGCGCACACCGGCCGCCTGAGCGCGCTGTCCGTGCCCCTGTCGAGGAAGGAGGACGACGCCCGCTCCCCTGTCCCACCCTGCTGACTTGAGGAGAGAACCGAAGTGTCCGCACGCATGATCGCCGCGATCGGAGCCGCCGCGGTGTCCGTCGCCGCGCTGGTGGCCGCACCGATGGCGATGGCCGCCGACGTGGTCACCGCCCAGTACCGGACCAGCGCGTCCGGTGCGACGACCGACCAGGTCGAACCGTGGTTGAAGCTGGTCAACACCGGCGGCACGACCGTGCCGCTGTCCGAGTTGAAGGTCCGCTACTACTTCAAGTCCGAGACGCCCGACGTCGGCTACCGCTTCGCCTGCTCGTGGGCGGTGCGCGGCTGCGGCAACGTCACCGGCACGTTCGGCACGCTGACCGGCGGTCCGGCCGACCGGTACCTGGAGGTCGGGTTCACCGCGGGCGCGGGCTCGCTCGCCCCCGGCGCCGACAGCGGCGACCTGCAACTGAGGTTCTACCGGTCGAACTGGGGGCCGATCACCCAGTCCGACGACTACTCGTTCCGCGCGGCGAGCACCTACTCGGCGTGGACGCGGGTGACCGTGCACCGGGGCACGACCCTGCTGTGGGGCACGTCGCCCGGCGGCACCGGTCCGACCACGACCACCACGTCCTCGACACCGCCGAACCCGAACGGCCCGGCGTTGTTCGACGACTTCAACTACACGGGCTCCGGCGACTCGCGGATCTCCCAGCGCGGCTGGACGGTCCGCTCGGGCGGCGGCGGTCCGGGCGTGCCGGGCGCGGTGTGGGACCCGGCGATGGTGACGTTCCCGACCGTGGACGGCCAGAAGTCGATGCGGCTGGAGTCGTCCAACAACGGGTCGACCGCGCGGCAGACCGAGCTGTTCCACCAGCGGAAGTTCTTCGAGGGCACGTACGCGGCGCGGGTGAAGTTCTCCGACGCGCCCGTCTACGGCCCCGACGGCGACCACGTGGTGCAGACGTTCTTCACGATCACGCCGCTCAACAGCAACATGGACCCGAACTACGGCGAGCTGGACTTCGAGTACCTGCCCAACGGCGGGTGGGGCGAGCCCGCCAACATCCTGTACGAGACGACCTGGGAGACCTACCAGAACGAGCCGTGGGTCGCGGACAACGTCCACAGCGAGCAGCGGCAGAGCTACGCCGGCTGGCACGACCTGGTGATCCAGGTGGCGGGCGGCCGGGTGAAGTACTTCGTGGACGGCGCGCAGGTGGCCGACCACGGCGACAAGTACTACCCCGAGACGCCGATGTCGATCAACTTCAACCTGTGGTTCATCTCGGGCGGCCTGGCGGGCGCGCCCGGTGACCGCGCCTACCAGCAGCACGTGGACTACGTGTACTTCGCCAAGGACCAGGTGCTGAGCCCGGCCCAGGTGCAGGCCAAGGTGACCGGCTACCGCTCGTCCGGCGTGGACCACGTCGACACGGTGCCCGCGAGCTAGTCCGACCGGACCCCGGGTCGGGCGGCGCCCGGCCCGGGGTCCGGCCCTGCCTGCGATCCGTGGTCCGGCCCGCTCGTGGTCCGGCCCCGGAATTGGCCCTCGCGCCGGCAGGGGGTCGAATGCGAAACTCTTCCGCCTATGCGGCAGATCACTCGTGGCACCCGTGCGGGCTATGCGACCGGGTCGTTCGTCACCGGCGCGTTCGGCACCGTGCCCGGTCTGCTGCTCCTGCCCTACCTGACCGACGGCCTGGCCGTGCCCGCGGCCGTCGCAGGCCTGCTGGTGCTCGTGCCGAAGGCGTGGGACGTGCTGTTCAACCCCGTGGCGGGCCGGATCAGCGACCGGGCCGGGGTGCGGCGGCCGTTCCTGCTGCGCGGCGGGCTGGCGACGGCGGTGTTGTTCGCGCTGCTGTTCGCCGGGCCGTTCACCGGGACGGGCGCGGTCGTGTACGTGGCGCTGGTGTTCCTGGCCTGCGCGACGGCGTACGCGTTCTTCCAGGTGCCGTACGTGGCGATGGCCGCGGAGATCACCGAGGACTACGACGAGCGCACCCGGCTGATGGCCTGGCGGATGGCGTTCCTGGCGTTGGCGATCCTGGTCAGCGGCGCGGGCGCGCCGGCGGTGCGGGACGCGGTCGGCTACCCGGGCATGGGCGTGGCCGTCGCGGCGCTGATGGTGATCGGCACGCTGGCCACGGTCGCGGGCACGCGCGGCGCCCCGGCGTCGCGGCGGGTGTCCGCGGCGGCCGGCCTGGGCGAGTTGGTGGCGGCGGTGCGCGGCTCCCGACCGTTCCGGCTGCTGCTGGCCGTCTTCGTGGTGCAGGCCGTCGGCCTGGGCACGATGCTCGCCGGTGTCGACTACTTCGCCCGGCTGGTGCTGGGCGAACAGGGGTTGCAGACCGCGCTGTTCGCCGGTTTCGTCGGGCCGGCGCTGCTGGTGATGCCGCTGTGGCAGCGCGTCGGACGCCGCCACGGCAAGCGGGTCGGGCTGGTCGCCGCGTCGGTGCTGTTCGCGGTCGCGGTGGCCGGGCTGACCGCGGCACGGGTGCTGCCGGTTGCGGCGGTGCTGGCGCTGATGGCCGTGATCGGCGTGGGATACGCGGGCATGCAGGTGTTCCCGCTGGCCATGCTGCCGGACGTGATCACCGCCGAGGAACGGCGGACCGGCGTGACCCGCGCGGGCCTGTTCTCCGGGGTGTGGACGGCCGGCGAGACGCTCGGCCTGGCGCTCGGCCCCGGCGTGTACGGGCTGGTCCTGGCGTTCGGCGGGTACGTCGCGAGCACCGACGGCTCAGCCGTGCAACCCTCCGGCGCGGTGACGGCCGCGCTGCTCGGTTTCACCGCCATCCCGGCCGTGCTGGCGCTGGCGGCCCTGCCCCTGCTTCGTGAGGAGACCGCGTGACCGACGACGTCCTGGCCGAACTGCGCGCGTTGCGCGCCGGCGACCTGCCCACCCACGGCGGCCGGACGCTGGCCTACGTGTACGACAGCGCGCTGCCGGGCCTGGACGAACTGGCCGCGTCCGCGCACGCGCTGGCGTCGTCGGTGAACGGGCTCGACCCCACCGCGTTCCCGAGCCTGCTGCGGCTGGAGAACGACGTGGTGGGCACGGCGGCACGGCTGCTGGGCGGCGGTGCCGCGACGGTCGGCACGGTCACGTCCGGCGGCACCGAGTCGTGCCTGCTCGCGGTCGTCGCGGCCCGGGACTCGCGGCCCGACGTCGACCGGCCGTCCGTGGTGCTGCCGGAGACCGCGCACGCGGCGTTCCACAAGGCCGCGCACTACTTCGGCCTGCGGGTGGTCGCGGTGCCGGTCGACCCGGGGACGTTCCGGGCCGACCCGGTCGCGATGGCGGCGGCGATCGACGAGTCCACCGTGCTGGTGGTGGCCAGTGCGCCGTCGTACGCGCACGGCGTGGTCGACCCGGTGCCCGAGATCGCGGCCGCCGCTCTCGCCCGCGGCGTGCGCTGCCACGTGGACGCGTGCATCGGCGGGTGGGTGCTGCCGCACGCGCCGGACGCGCCGCCGTTCGACTTCTCCGTGCCGGGCGTCACCAGCATCTCGGTCGACCTGCACAAGTACGCGTACTGCCCGAAGGGGACGTCCGTGCTGCTGCACGCGTCCGCCGACCTGCGCCGGGCGCAGTACTTCGCGTCGGCCGCGTGGCCCGGCTACACGATGCTCAACCCGACCACCCAGTCCACCCGGTCGGGTGGACCGCTGGCCGCCGCGTGGGCGGTGCTGCGGCACATCGGCGACGACGGGTACCGCGCGCTCGCCCGCCAGGCGCTGGAGAGCACGCGGGTGCTGCGCGAGGGCGTCGAGAAGATCGACGGCCTGCGCGTGCTGGGCGAGCCGTCGTCGACGTTGCTGGCGGTCACGGCCTCGCGGGACGACTTCGACGTGTTCACCGTGGCCGACGAGATGAAGGCGCGGAACTGGTACGTGCAGCCGCAGTTCGCCTACCGCTCCTCCCCCGCGAACCTGCACCTCACGGTCACGGCGGCGAACGCGGGGCACGAGTCGGAGCTGCTGGCCGACCTGCGGGCGTCGGTGGAGGCCGCGACCGAGGCCGGGCCGGTGCGGGTGGCGCCGGAGGTCGTCGCGTTCGTCGGCGGGCTGGAGCCCGATTCGCTCACGCCCGAGGAGTTCGGCGGGCTGCTCGCGGCGGCGGGCATGGGCGGTGGCGACCGCGCGCTGCCCGAGCGGATGGCGACGGTGAACACGCTGCTCGCGGCGGCGAGCCCGCCGCTGCGGGAACGGCTGCTGGTGGAGTTCCTGGGCGCGCTGTACTCGTGAACGCCCGGGCGTTCGCACCACCGGGTGACCGCTGCCGCACCGGGAATGCGCCCGCGCCGTTCGGGAATGCGCCGGTGCGGGTCAGTGGCCGCTAACCATTCGGACGCCCTTCGCGGACTCGTCGGTCGCCGTGAACAGACCTCGCGCGTGCGCGGACAGTTCATTCCAGTCGAGGCGGCCGTCGTCGTCGACGTCCATCGCCCCGAACGCCGTCTCCGCGACCTTCCGGTCCGGGATTCCCGCTCCCCGGTAGATGGCGGCGAAGGCGTCCAGGTCGATGTAACCGTCACCGTCCTGGTCGGCCACCTCGAAATTCCCGTGCGTCGCGGTCAGCCACCTCTCGACCACCACCTCGGTGTCCACCCTCCCGGACGTGTGGGCCTCGCGGAATTCCGCCGCGCCCACCACGCCGTCGACGTCGAGGTCCGCGCCGGAGACGCAGTCCCAGATCCCCTCGTACTTCGCGATCAGGCTCCGGGCCTGCGGTGCGTCCTCGTCGAACCCGAACTCCCTCGCCACCCCGGCGCCCATGGAGGTGAAATCGCCCTTGCCGACCTCGCCGTCACCGTCCACGTCGAGGATCGCGAAAACCCGGTCGATGTTGTCGAGCAGAACCCGATCCGCCATGAAGACCCCGCTTCCGATCGATGGCACAGCCTGTCCGCGATGGGCAGCCTACTGACGGATCGTCGCCATCCGGCAGCAGGAATACGGGTTCGACTATCACTCGATGGTGTTTCCTCGGCATCGTGACAACGACCGAGAGTGGATATCACCGCACAAATCGCGTCGGCCCGCCCGCAATAACGTCGAGAACAGAAGGCTCCACCAGGAGACCGCGCCGGGACGAGCCATTCCCGGGGTGGGATCAACCGGTCAGCGCGGCGAGCGGTCGTCGGTGACCGGCGGCGTTGGGCCGTTTGCGCGATCATGGTCGCCATGCACCTGGATCTGAGCGGGAAGACGGCGCTGGTCACCGGTTCCACGCAGGGCATCGGCGAGGCGATCGCGGTGGCGCTGGCGCGGGCCGGCGCCCGGACGGCGGTGAACGGGCGCCGCGCCGACGTGGTCGACGAGGCGGTGGCGCGCCTGCGGGAGGTGGCGCCGGGGGCGGACGTGGTCGGCGTGCCGGCGGACGTGTCGACGGCGGAGGGCGCGGCGTCGCTGGTGGCGGCGCTGCCCGAGGTGGACGTGCTGGTGAACAACGTCGGCGTCTTCGGCGCGCGTCCGGCGCTGGAGATCACCGACGACGAGTGGCGGCGGTACTTCGAGGTGAACGTGCTGGCGGCCGTCCGGCTGACGCGCGCCTACCTGCCGGGGATGCGGGAGCGCGGGTGGGGCCGGGTGCAGTACATCGCCAGCGACTCGGCCGTGGTCATCCCCGCCGAGATGATCCACTACGGCGTGTCGAAGACCGCGCTGCTGGGTGTGTCGCGCGGGTTCGCGAAGGAGGCGGCGGGCAGCGGTGTCACGGTGAACTGCGTGATCGCCGGGCCCACGCACACCGGCGGGGTGGAGGACTTCGTCTACCAGCTGGTGGACCGCTCGCTGCCGTGGGAGGAGGCGCAGCGCGAGTTCATGCGCGCGCACCGGCCGCAGTCCCTGCTCGGCCGGCTCATCGAGCCCGAGGAGATCGGCAACCTCGTGGTGTACCTGGCCTCGCCGCAGGCATCGGCGACGACCGGCGCCGCCGTGCGCGTGGACGGCGGCTACGTCGACTCGATCCTGCCGTGACCCGCGGGGCCGTCGCCTCGGGAACCGATTCCGGGAGCCGTCGAATACCTCGCGGGATGCCGTAACGGTTCCGAAGCGGAGCGTAACGGCAGTTCCCCCCGCCTCGATCCCGCTGACAGGAGCGGGCCACCGCGGTCCCGCGAGGAGAGGCGGGAACATGTCTTCGCCAGGAACGGACCACCAGCCGGCCAGACCGGGGGCACGGCTGCTCGCGCTGGTCGCCGCCGCGGTCGTGCCCCTGCTGCTCGTCATCCCCGCCCAGGCCCAGGACGTCGCCGCCCAGGCGACCCTGGTGGGCACCTCGCCGCTCTCCGGCGCGGGCAGCGTGGGGCTCACCCCGGCGGTCAGCGCCACCTTCGACGGGACGGTCACCGAACCGTCCCTCCGGTTCACCGTCACCGGACCCGCCGGCGCGGTGCCGGGACAGGTGTCCCTCGCCGACGCCGGCCGGACCGCGCGGTTCGTCCCGGCCGCGCCGCTGGACCCCGGCGCCGCCTACACCGCCTCCGTCCAGGCCGACGAGGCGCCGGCGACGCACACCTGGACGTTCACCACGGGCTCGCCGAGGCCGGCCGCGTGCCCGTGCACGATCTGGGACGACTTCACCACGCCCGACACGGCCGCCACCACCGACGCCGCCGCGGTGGAACTGGGGATGAAGGTCTACTTCACCAGCCGGGGCGAGGTGCTGGGCGTCCGCTTCCACAAGGGGCCGGGCAACACCGGCACGCACACCGGCTCGTTCTGGACCGCCGCCGGGCAGCTGCTGGCGACCGGCACGTTCACCGGTGAGACCGCCACCGGCTGGCAGACCCTGCTGTTCGACGCGCCGGTGGTGGTGGAGCCGGGCCCGACCTACGTCGTGTCGTACTTCGCGCCCGGCGGTCGCTACTCGATGAACCAGGACCACTTCGGCACCTACGGCAGGGTGATCGGCTACAACCACATCGAGGGCGTGGTCAACAGCCAGACGAACCAGAACGGGGTGTTCCGCTACGGCGGCGGCATGCCCACCACCGGGTACCGCGCGTCGAACTACTGGGTGGACGTGGTCTACCGCCACGGCACCAACGGCGACCACACCCGGCCGGCGCTCGGGGCGCGCAGCCCCGCCGCGGACGAGACCGGCGTCGCGGTGGCGGGCGCGCTCACCCTGGAGTTCGACGAGGCGATCGACCTGGCCGCGACCCAGGTCCGGCTCGTCGACGACGGCCAGGGCACCCTGTACGGCACCTCCACCCTGTCCGCCGACGGTCGCACGGTGACGTGGACGCCGAACGGCCCGCTCGCCCCCGGCACCCGCTACACCGCCCGGGTGCTGGCCACCGACGTCAACGGCAACGCCATGGCGTCCCCCGCGACGTGGGCGTTCACCACCGGCGCCGCGACGTCCTGCCCGTGCTCGTTGTTCAGCGAAGCGACCTCGCCCGGCACGACGGCGTTCGGCCAGGGCATCCCGGTCGAGCTGGGCGTGCGGTTCGGCTCCTCGACCCCGGGCGCCGTCACCGGCGTCAAGTTCTACAAGGCCGCGGGCAACACCGGCGCCCACACCGGTTCGCTGTGGACCGACCAGGGCGTCCTGCTGGCCACCGGCACGTTCACCGACGAGACCGACACCGGCTGGCAGACCCTGACCTTCGCCACCCCGGTCGCCATCGAGGCGGACCAGGTCTACGTGGCCTCCTACTACTCGCCCACCGGGCGGCACTCCGCCACCAACCACTACTTCGGCACCCGGCCCCGGGTCGTGTCGGCCCCGCTGTGGACCGCGCCGGGCGCCTACGCGAACGGCAGGTACCGGACCGGGACCGGGTTCCCGGACCAGCACTACATCGGCAACAACTACTGGGTGGACGTCGTCGTCACGACCGGTTGACGGCCGTGGACGCCCGGGTCCCGCCGAGGCCGCCGAGGCCGCCGAGGCCGCCGAGTTGTCGGGACAGGGCTCTGTGGGCGCGGCACGCCGCCGTGGTACCGCGCCCACAGCCGGGTCGGACGGACCTTTGGGTCAGTGACCGACCTGGAACGTGGCGTCCGCGCGGTCCGCCGCCGTGCTGACGGGGTCGATGCGCAGGACGTACCCGGAGTGCCGCAGGTGGCGGTCGGGGAAGTTGTGCGACCGGAACGAGGTCCAGGCCGGGTCGGCCAGCCCCGCGACCCGCTGGAAGGTGGCGTCGGCCGCGAAGGTCGAGCTGCCGTCGTTCGCGGCCAGGGTCAGTTCGTAGTTCACGTGCCGCAGGTAGCGGTCCGGGTGGTTGACCGAGCGGAACGACACCCCGGCCGACGACGCGAGGCCGGGCACCAGGCGCCATTGGGAGTCCTGGTAGGGGTCGAACGGGTACGGGTCGATGCGGGCGACGTTGTCGGCGTGCCGGATCAGGTGGTCGGGGAAGTTGTAGGACTTGATCCGGTTCCAGCTCGGCGCGCCCCAGCGGGCGATCAGGTTCGTGTGCTCGGTGGCGGTGATGCCGCAGATGGTGGGGTGCTTGGCGTTGAGCGGCTGGGTGTACTGGGCCTTGGTCAGCGGGGTCCAGGAGTTGGCGTTGACGTCGCCGCTGCGCCACGCGTACAGCTCGCCGTTGACCGGGGAGTACGAGTCGCCCCACAACCACCACTCGTTGCGGTTGTGCGCCTTCACCACGATGGGCGCCTCGATGCCGCCGCTGACGACGCCGCTGGTGTAGGTGCCGCGGTCGAAGCTGCGCGGGGTGAGCGTGCTGGAGCGGGCGCCGTACAGGCGTCCGTCGGCGAAGCTCTTGTAGTACAGGTAGTTCGTGCCGTTGCCGACGTGCATGGTGGCGTCCAGCACGTTGAAGCCGGGGTCGAAGAACAGCTGCGGCGCGCCGACGGTGACGAAGTCGGTGGTGTAGTTGACGTAGAAGGCGTCACGGCCGCCGCTGTTGGCCGAGTAGAGGATGCCGTACTGGCCGCGCGCGGCGTCCCAGAACGCCTCCGGCGCCCAGGTGTGGGTCGGCATCGAGTGCATCTTGAGCCTGCGGTAGCCGGTGAACGACCGCAGGTCGGCCGAGTCCCAGGCGTGGATGTACTGGTTCTGGCGGGTGAAGTCGGTGCCGGTCAGGTCGGTGGCCAGCACCACGAACCCGCCGTCCTGCTTACGCATGATGAACGGGTCGCGCAGGCCGCCGGTGCCGGCCGTGGGGGTGGCGACGGGGTTGCCCTGGTTGAGCGGGACCCAGGTGAGCCCGTCCGCGCTGACCGCCAGGTGCAGCGCGTACCGGTCGGCGACCTTGTTCGGCGACTCGGTGAAGTAGCCCATCACGTAGGCGGAGTCACCGGGCGCCGCGGTGGCGATCCCGGTCCGGGCCAGCGCGAGCGAGGCCAGACCGCCGGCCAGCAGTGTGCGTCGTTGCAGCATCAGCCGTGTGCCTTTCGGGGGACCCCGGGGCGGGCGGGAGACACCCGCCCCGGGGGAGTCTCATTCGCCGGAGGGCGCGGTCAGGGTGGCGCCGAGCCGGACGGGCGTGCCGAAGTTCGGGGTGCCGTCCGAGTTCCAGGTGAACTTCTGCGCGCGGGTGGACCGGTTCATGTCGCAGCCGCCGCCCGCGGAGTCGTTGGCGTGGTAGACGATCCAGTCCTCGGTGCCGTCGGGCGACTTGAAGAACCCGTTGTGGCCCGGCGCGTACACGCCGTTGGCGTCGTTGCGCTGGAACACCGGGTTGGGCGACTTCGTCCAGTGCGACCGGTTGAGCGGGTCGGAGCCGGTCAGGGTGAGCAGGCCGAGCTTGTAGTCCGGGCCCCAGCACGCGCTGGCCGAGTACACGATCATCGTCTTCCCGTTGTGGTACAGCGGCTCGGCGCCCTCGTTGACCGGCGCGGTCTGCCGTTCCCAGGACAGCGTCGGCTGCGAGATGGTGCGCCGCGACCCGCTGAGCGTGTACGGGTTGGACATCGGGGTGATGGTCAGCGACTGCGTGCCGTCCATCGCGCTGCCCATCAGGTACAGCTTCCCGTTGTGCTGCAGGATGCTCGGGTCGAGCTCCCACGTGCTGCCCAGGTCGGCCTTGAACGAGTACGGGCCCATCGGGTCGGAGCCCGAGGACTCCAGCACGTGCAGGCGCTGTGTCGGGTTGTAGTCCGACACGTTCTGGCCCGCCACGTAGTACAGGTACCAACGGCCGTTGAGCAGGAAGAACTCCGGCGCCCACATGTTGCAGCACCCGTTGGAGCGGGTCAGGTTGAAGACCACCTGGTCGGACGCGGTCGACAGGCCGGCCAGGGTCGTCGACCGGCGCATCGTGATCGTGGAGTTCCACGTCGTCGTGGCCAGGTAGTAGTACCCGTTGTGGTACTGCAGCCACGGGTCGGGGCCGTTGCGCTTGATCGGGTTGGTGAACGTGCCCGGCGTGGGCGCGCCCAGCTTCACCAGCTGCCACTGCTGGTTCGTGCCGCCGGTGTCCGGCCACTGGATCACCTGGGCGCCGTCGGCGGTGGAGAAGTCCAGCACGTCCACGGCCTTGCCGCTGGCCCGGTTGACCAGCCGCACGTACCCGCCGGACGAGTCGGCCAGCCGGAACTGCTGGTTGGCGCCGTTGCGGTCGGTCCACTGCGTCAACCCGGTGCGGTCGGCGGTGTCGGCGAAGTCGAGCACCTTGCCGCTGTGCCGCGACTTCAGCCGGTAGTAGCCGCTGCCCGAGTCGACGAACTGCCACTGCTGCCACGCGCCGTCGTTGCGCGTGTACTGCGAGATCCGCGCGCCGTCGTTGGTGGCCAGGTCGTAGACGTCGAGCGCCTTGCCGCTGTTCCGGTTGACCAGCACGTACGAGGCGTTGGTGTCGACCACCGCGGCCGACGCGGCGGGCGGCAGGGCCGCGGTGACCGCGCCGAGCAGCGTGGTGACGGTGGCGAGGACCAGCCCGCCGCGGCGCGCGCGCCGATAAGTCGATCTCATGGTTGCTCTCCCTGCGACGCTGCATGGACGAACACGGTCGACCCGCCGGCGTGGAAGCCGGTGCGGGCCGGGGGGACGGCGTGGCGGCGGGAACGGGGTGCGGGCGGGCGGGGTCGCCGTCCACCGGGGCATCGCGTCTGTTAACGCTAACAGCACGATCGGCGACGGTTCAATAGCCGCGTGTCCCCACTGTTGACACACCGCCCTGGGGTCGGCCGGCTCCGCCCCCTTGGGCCGTTCGGTCGTATAACCCCCACCTGTTAGCGATAACAAGGGTCCGGTTTTCGCGCCTACCGGGAATTGCCCGGCGGGTGCCGCGAAGAATGCTTCCGGTGACCGGGCGGACACGGCGTGCGACGTTCCATAGGCAGGATAAATAGTGCCGACCGCAGCGCACAAATGACCGGTTCGACCGTTTAGAGGATTCCACATTGCGAGACGCGCGGCGTAATGTTGCGCGAACCGGCGACCCGCCCGCAGCCGCCCAGGGCAGGAGATCTCTGCATGACCGACGAGCACGCGAAAAACCATGAATTCCTGGTCGTGGTGAACGACGAGGAGCAGTACTCGGTCTGGTTCGCCGACCGGGACCTCCCGCCGGGATGGCGGGCCGAAGGAACACGCGGCACCAGGGAAGACTGCCTGGCGCACATCGACCGGGTGTGGACGGACATGCGTCCGCGCAGCGTCCGCGAGCACCTCGCCGCGCACCGCGGCTGACGCTCCTCCCGGCACCCCCCGCGCATTACCCAACACCCCGCCAAAGGGGCGTCCCACGCTGTCCGAAAATGGTCTCCGGGATTTTCTCCCGGAGACCGGCCCGGTCGTGCGCGCCCGAAACACATTCGTCCGGGAGGCTTTGTGCACACGGATTCGCCGTCACGAGTCGCGCCCGCGCTGCCGTTGCAGAGCGGAATGATCGCGGCCGGGTTGCGCGACCCGTCGGCCGGGACGGACGTCATCCAGTGCGTGCAGCACTGGCCGCACGGCCTGGACACCTCCGCGTACCTCGCGGCGTGGCGTGCCGCCGTCGACCGGCACCCGGTGCTGCGCACCCGGTTCGCCTGGCGCGCGGACGGCGGCATGGAGCAGTGGCCGGGGCCCGTCGACGACGTCCCGGTGCTGGTCGACGACTCGGCGACGGACCTGGACGCGTTCCTGGCGGCCGACCGCCGGGCCGGAGTGGACCCGGTGGCCGCGTCGCCGCTGCGGGTCGTGGCGCTGCCCGGTGACGTGGTCGTGGTGACGTTCCACCACGCGATCCTCGACGGCCGGTCGCTCGCGATGCTGCTGGCCGAGGTGGACGACGACTACGCGGCCCGGCTCGTCGGCGGCTCCGCCGAGTTCGCGCCACGGCCCGACTTCGCCGACTACGCCCGGTGGCACGACGCCCGGATCGCGCCCGAGCACCCGCGACGGCGGGCCGACGAGCGGTTCTGGGCCGCCGAACTGGCGGGATCGGCCGAACCCGGTCCCCTGCCCCTGGAGCACGCCGGGCCCGGCACACCGGTGATGGCCACCGCCGCGCTCGACCTGTCCGACGCCGAGACCGGGGCCGTGCGGGCGTTGGCCGAACGGGCGGGCGTCACGGTGAACACCGCGGTGCTGGCCGCGTGGGGTCTGGTGCTGACCGCGCACGCCCGCGCCGACGAGGCCGTGTTCGGGGTGACCCGGGCGGCGCGCCACGGCACCGTCGAAGGCGCCGAGGACATGCTCGGCCTGCTGCTGGCGACCGTGCCGCTGCGGTTGCCGGTCGACCGGGACGCGTCGGTGGCCGACTGGCTGCGGTCCGTGCGGGCGCGGTCCGTGCGGGCGCGGGACCACCAGCTGTGCCCGCTCCCGGTGATCCGCCGCGCGGCCGGGCACGACGCGTCGTCGACGCGCAGCCTCGTGCTGTTCGAACGCCGCGAGCTCGGCGCGGTGCTGGCCGCGCGGCCGTCCGCGCCACCGGGCAGGCGGGTCCGCATCCTGCGCACCCCCGGCTACGCCATGACCTTGTACGCGTTCGCCGAACCACGCCTGAGCTTCCAGCTCATCCACGACACCGGCCGGTTCCCGGACTGGGCGGCGGGCGCGGTGCTCGCGCAGGTCCGCGACCTGCTGGCGGGCATGGCCGAAGCGCCCGACCGGCCCGTGCGGCACCTGGGCGAGCCGCGTGACCACACGCGGGCGCCGGCCGCGTGGAACGACACCGGAGTCGACTACCCGGCGGACGCGACCGTGCCGGACCTGTTCGCCGAGCAGGTGCGGCTGCGGCCGGACGCCGACGCGGTGTTCGACGGCGAGCGGTGGCTGAGCTACGCCCGGCTGGACGAGCGGTCGAACCGGTTGGCGCACGTGCTGCTGGCGCGCGGCGCGCGGGCCGACCTGCCGGTGGCGCTGTCGCTGCCGCGGGGTGCGGACTTCGTGACCGCGATGCTGGCCGTGCTGAAGACCGGCGCGGCCTACCTGCCGCTGGACCCGGCGAACCCGGCGGCCCGCGACGCGGTGGCGTTGCGCGAGTCCGGCACACCCCTCGTGGTGTCCGATCGGCCGCGTGCCCTGCCCGACGGCGTTACGTCGATCGTCCTGCCGGAACTGGACCTTTCGGAGCAGTCGCCGGTATCTCCCGGCATCCCCGCGCATCCGTTGGGCGTGGCCTACGTCAACTACACGTCCGGGTCGACCGGCAAGCCGAAGGGCGTCGCCGTGCCCCACCGGGGTGTGGTCCGGCTGGTCACGCGGCCGACGTTCGCCCGGTTCGGGCCGGGCCGGACGTTCCTGCACCTGTCCGCGACCGCGTTCGACCTGACCACGCTGGAGGTGTGGGGCGCGCTGCTGACCGGCGGCCGGGTGGTCCCCGCGCCGGCCGGCCCGCCCGACCCGGCGGTGCTGGCCGACCTGCTGCGCGTGCACCGGGTGAGCGTGCTGTGGCTGACCGCCGGGCTGTTCCACCAGCTCGACCCGTCGCTGCTGGCCGACGTGGAGCAGCTGCTCGCCGGCGGCGACGTGCTGGCCCCGGACGCGGTGCGGGCGGCGTTGGCGGTCCGCGGCGGGAAGCCGGTGGTCAACGGGTACGGCCCCACGGAGAACACCACCTTCACCACCTGCCACGTGCTGCGGTCGGCCGACGACGTGGGCGCGACCGTGCCGATCGGCACGCCGATCCAGCGGACCACCGCGCACGTGCTGGACGAGTCGATGCGACCCGTCCCGGTCGGCGTGCCCGGCGAGCTGTACACCGGCGGCGACGGGTTGGCCCGCGGGTACCTGGGCGCGCCGGGTGCGACCGCCGCGAAGTTCGTGCCGGACCCGTTCGGCGACGCGCCCGGCGGGCGGCTCTACCGCACGGGCGACCTGGCGCGGTGGCGGCCGGACGGCGTGCTCGAGTTCCTGGGCCGCGTGGACCGGCAGGTCAAGGTGCGCGGGTTCCTGGTCGAGCCGGCCGAGGTCGAGGCCGTGCTGCGGGAGCACCCGGCGGTCGCGGAAGCGGCCGTGCTGCCGATCGGCGACGACGACGCGAGGCACCTGGTGGCGTTCATCGTGCCGACCGGCCCGATGCGGACCTCCGACAACACGGCCACCTCGGCCGTCGAGGACGTGCGCACGCACGTCGCGGAACGGCTGCCCGCCTACCTCTGCCCGGCGCGGTACGTGCCGCTGCCGGAGCTGCCGCTGAACCGCAGCGGCAAGGTGGACCGGGCGGCGCTGAGGTCGGTCCGTGCCCCGGGCGCGCGGGGCACGGACCGGACCCGCCCGTCGACCGCCACGCAGCGGCGGTTGGCGGAGCTGTGGGAGAACCTGCTCGGCACGCCGGACGTGTGCGCCGAGGACGACTTCTTCGCGGTGGGCGGCAACTCGCTGCTCGCGGTGCGGTTGGCGTTCCGGGTGCGCGAGGAGTTCGGGGTCGAGGTGCCGGTCGCCGACCTGCACCGGGCCCGGACGCTGGCGGGGTGCGCGGCGGTGCTGGACGCGGCGGCGGGTTCGCCGACGAGCCGTGCGCCGATCACCCGGCGGGACCGGTCGGCGTACCTGGTGCCCGCGCGGCGCGCGTCGGCCCCGCCCGTGGCGGATCACCTGGTGCTGCCGACCGGGGGCGACTGGGCGGCGTGGCGGTGGGTCGAGCTGCGCGGGACGGGCTTCGGCATCGAACCGCTGCTGGCCGTGGCGAGCCCGGACGCGGCACGTGCGGCGGACGCGGTGACGGCGGCCGAAGAGGCGGTGGGCGCGGCGCGGTGGGCGGCGGCCCGGGTGCTGCGGGAGGTGGAGGACCGGGCGCGCGGTGAGCGGCGGTCCGCGTTGCGGCGGATCGGCCGGCTGGTGCGCAAGGGACGGTTCGCCGAGGCCCGCGCGGCACTGGCCGCGACACCGGCCACGGTCACGTCACCGATCGAGGACGCGCTGGTGGCGGCGGGTGCCGCGCCCGAAGCCGGCGGTGGACCGGCCACCGTGCTGGTCGTCGGCCCGGACCCGGCCGCGGACGCGGGGCAGCCGACGGCGGCGTCCGACGACGAACGGGTCGACGCGGCGTTGGCGGAGGCGGAGGAGGCCGCGACCCGGCACGAAGCGCTGCTCGCCGAGTACGCGGCGCGGTTCGACGCAGGCCGCCGGGCCACCGCCGAGGTGCTGCGGGTCGTCAGCGGGGACGCCAGGTTCCGCGAAGCGGTCGCGTGGCAGAACCCGCGCGCCCTCCAGACCGCCGTGGACGCGTTGCACCGGGCGCTGTCGGGCGACCGGCCCGCGTCCCGCAACGTCGACTACCGGCGCTGGGAGCACACGGTCGTCAGCTACCTCCAGCGCTACAGCGCCAAGAACGACACCATCGGGTTCTTCGGCCCGGTCGGCTGGGCCAGGGTCGAGGACGACGCGCCCGCCGCGATCACCGCGAGGCCCGGGCCCGACCTGATCGACTCGCGCACCACCTACCTGGAGAACTGGGCCGTCCAGCAGGTGGCCGAGGCGCTGACCACGGACGCCGTGCGGCCGTGGGCGGTGCCGCGGCGGATGCCCTTCGTGGACGTCGTGGGCGACACCATGCACGTCCCGTTGACCGATCCGGTGCGGCTGCCCGCGGCGGACGCGGCCGTGCTCGCCGCCTGCGACGGCCTGCGCCGCGCCGCCGAGATCGCGAGCGGCCTCGGCCGGCCGGTCGACGACGTGCTCGCCACCCTCGAACGGCTCCGGCAGGCCAAGCGGATCGCGTGGACCCTGGAGGTGCCGCCCGAGGCGTTGGTGCCGGAAACGGCGCTGCGCGAGCAGATCACCGCCATCGGCGATCCCGAGGTCCGCGCCGTGGCCGAGCGGGCGCTCCACCGGGTCGAACGCGGACGGGACGCGGTCGCCGCCGCCGTCGGCGACCCGGACCGGCTCGTGCGCGCCATCGACGAGCTGCACGAGACGTTCACCGCCATCACCGGCACGGCGGCGGTGCGCCGACCCGGCCTCTTCTACGCCGGTCGCACGGTCGTGCACGAGGAATGCCGGCGCGACCTCGACGTCACCCTCTCCCCCGCGCTGGTGGAAACGCTGTGGACGCCGCTGTCGCTGGTGCTGGAAGCCGCGCGGTGGTTCACCTCCGCGGGTGCCGCCCTGTACGGGCGGGCGTTGCGCGAGGTGTACCGGGAACGGGTCGCGGCCACCGGGTCGGACCGGGTGCCGCTGGCCGACTTCTGGCTGTGGGCCAACGACACGATCTTCCGCCTCGACGAGCGGCTGATCGGCAGGCTCGTCCGGACCTTGCAGGACCGCTGGGCCAAGGCCCTCGGGCAGGCGCCGGGCGGCCGCGAGGCCCACTACCGGGTGCGGGACGTGCGCGACGCCGTGCTGAAGGCGTTCGCCGCGCCCCGGCCGGGTTGGCGCGGCGCGGTGCAGCACAGCCCCGACGTCCTGATCGCGGCACGCGACGAGGACGCGATCCGGGCGGGCGACTACCGGTGGGTGCTCGGCGAGGTGCACCCCGGCGTGAACACGGTGCGCTCGGCGTTGTTCGTCTCGCAGCACCCCGACCCGGCCCAGCTGCGCGCGGCGATGCGGCACGACATGGCGGGGCCGCGGATCGTGCTGGCCACCACGCGCGAGGAGGGCGGCACGCCCCAACGGCTCGCCGACGCGCTCGTCTCACCGGACGACCTGAAGATCGTGTTCGGGCACGACGCGTGCGGCCCCGGGTTGCGCGGCGCGGTGCCGGTCGGCGCGTGCGAGGTGACCGAGAGCGGCGGCCGGTTGGTGGCGCGCAGCCGTGACGGCCGGGTGGACGTCGACCTGGTCGAACTGCTCAACGAGCAGGTCATGGCCCAGCTGGTGCAGCACTTCCGGCTGCTGCCGGCGGGCGGGCGCACGCCCCGGGTCAGCCTCGACCGGTTGGTCGTCGCCAGGGAGGGCTGGCGGTTGCCGGCCGCGAGGTCGGCGTTCGCGTTCGCCCAGGACGAGGCGACCCGCTACCTGCGGGCGCAGTCCTGGCGGCGGGAGCACGGCATGCCGAGGTTCGTGTTCGTGAAGAGCCCGGTCGAGCACAAGCCGTTCTACGTGGACTTGGAGAGCCAGCCGTCGGTCGAGCTGTTCGCGCGCGCGGTGCGCGCGCTGGACCGGGAGAAGCCGGACGCCCCGATGGGCGTGGGCGAGATGCTGCCCGGTCCGGACCAGCTGTGGTTGACCGACGCCGCGGGCGCACGGCACACGGCGGAGTTCCGGGTGGTAGCGGTCGACCGGCGGGGTTGGCCGGAAGGTGTCGGGCTGAGGGGGGAGGGACCGCGGTGAGCGCGGTGATACCAGAGGGACGGGCGGACGAGGTGTTCCGGTTCCCGGCTTCGTCCGGGCAGCGCAGGTTGTGGTTGGTCGACCAGCTGCTGCCCGCGAGCCCGGTCTACAACATCGGCTGGCGGGTCGGCATCGACGGCCCGCTCGACGCCGAGGCGCTGCGGGTGGCGTTGAACGCGCTGGTCGCCAGGCACGAGGCGTTGCGGACGCGGTTCGCGGCCGAGGACGGCGTGCCGGTGCAGGTGGTGTCGGCCGCGTCGACCGTGCCGTTGGCGCGGCTGTCGGGTGACGTGGACGCGGTGGTGCGCGAGGAGGTCGGCCGGCCGTTCGCGCTGCACAGCGGACCGTTGCTGCGCGCCGGTCTGGTGGGGGTCGGGCCCGACGAGCACGTGCTGGTCCTCGTGCTGCACCACGCGATCGCCGACGGCTGGTCGTGCGCGGTGCTGTTCGACGAGCTGGCCCTGCTGTACGCGGCCGAGGTCGCCGGCGTGCCGCCCGACCTGCCGGAGCTGCCGGTGCAGTACCCGGACTACGCGGTGTGGCAGCGGGAGCAGGTCGAGGGCGGCGCGTTCGCCGCCGACGCCGAGTTCTGGCGCGGCGCGCTGCACGGCGCGCCGACCGTGCTGCCGCTGCCGACCGACAAGGCCCGGCCGGCGACGCCCACCGGGCGCGGCGCGGAGCTGCGGGCGGAGCTGGACGTGCCGGACGGGTCGTTCGCCCGGCTGCTCGCGGTGTTCCAGTGCGTGCTGCACCGGGTGACCGGGCAGGCGGACTTCCTGGTGGCCACGCCCGTCGCGGCGCGCACCAGGCCGGAGACCGAGGGCCTGGTCGGTTTCGTGGCCAACACCCTGCCGCTGCGCGCCAGGTTCACGCCGGAGACCACGTTCGGCGAGGTGGTGGGCGCGGCCGAGGACGCGACCGTGGCCGCGCTCGCCCACCAGGACCTGCCGTTCGAGCAGCTGGTGGACATCGCCGCGCCGCAGCGGACGCTCGCCCACGCGCCGCTGGTGCAGGTGATGTTCGCGGTCGAGCCGGCGCCGCCCGCGCGGGACGCCGGTCCGATCACGATCACGCCCGAGGCGGTCGCCAACGGCGGCGCGAAGTTCGACCTGTCGCTGACCGTCGAACGGGCCGGTGGCCGGTGGTTCGGCCGCTGGCAGTACGACTCCGGGCTGTTCACGCCGGAGACGGTCGCCGCGCTGCACGCGGTGTTCGCCGCCGCCGTGCACGCCTCGCCCGCCGACCGGGTCGCCGAGCTGTGGCTCGGTGACGACGCGCCGCAGGAGCCGGCCGTCGACGTGCCCGCGGAGACCGCCGCGGACCTGGTGTTCGCCGCGTTGGCCGAGCACCCGGACTCGGTCGCGATCGAGGGCGCGCTGACGTGCGGCGAGCTGGACCGGGCGGCGAACCGCCTCGCGCACGTGCTGCTGGCCGCGGGTGTGCGGCCGGACCAGCCGGTGGCGCTGTGCCTGGACCGGGGCGCGCCGATGGTGGTCGGCATCCTCGCCGCGTGGCGGGCGGGCGCGGGCTACCTGCCGCTCGACCCGTCGTGGCCGCCGGCCCGGCTGACCGCGATGGCCACCGGGTCCGACGTGCCGGTGCTCGTCACGGACGGCGCGTCGCGCGCGGTCACGGGACCGCTGGCCGGGCCGTGGACCGAGGTCGACCTGGACACCGCCGAGCTCGACGCCCGGCCCGACACGCCTCCTCGGGCGGCGGGGCAGCACCCCGGGTCGCTGGCCTACGTCATCCACACCTCGGGGTCCACCGGCAGGCCGAAGGGCGTGCGGTGCACCCAGGGCGGGCTGGCCGCGTTGCTGAGGGCGATGGGCGAGCTGGTGGAGCTGACGCCGACCGACCGGCTCGCGTCGATCACCACGCCCGCGTTCGACGTGTCCACCGTGGAGATGCTCGCGCCGCTCATCGGCGGCGCGACGCTCGTGGTGGTCCCGGCCGACGACGTGGCCGACGGAGGGCTGCTGCGCGCCCGCATCGAGGAGACCGGGGCCACGGTCGTGCAGGGCGGTCCCGCGAGCTGGCGGATGATCGTCGCGGCCGGTGGCGTGCCCGCCCGCGTGCGCCTGCGGATCAGCGGCGGCGAGGCGATGACCCGCGACCTGGCCGACGACCTCCAGACCGACGGCGCGACGCTGATCGACGGGTACGGGCCCACCGAGACCACGGTGTACTCGGCGGCCGGCGTGGTGTCGCACGCGCCGGACCCCGTGCGGCTCGGGCAGGCGGTGAAGGGCACGTCGCTGCACGTGCTGGACCCGGTGATGCGCCCGGTGCCGCCGGGTGTCATCGGCGAGCTGCACATCGGCGGCGCGGGCGTGGCCCGCGGCTACCACGGGCTGCCGGGCCTGACCGCGGACCGGTTCCGCCCCGACCCGTTCGGGCCCGCCGGCAGCCGCCTCTACGCCTCCGGCGACCTGGTCCGCCGCCACGCCGACGGCAGGCTGGAGTTCCTCGGCCGCGCCGACCGGCAGCTCAAGGTGCGCGGCTACCGGATCGAGCCGGGCGAGATCGAGGCCGTGCTGCGCGCCCACCCGGACGTGGCGCAGGCCGTCGTCGTCGCCTGGTCCGCGCACGCCGCCGACGTGCGGTTGGTGGCCTACGCGGTGCCCGCGGACCCGGACGTCGGCGAGGACGAGCTGCGCCGGCGGGTGCGCCCGCACCTGGCCGCGAGCCTGCCGGACTACATGCTCCCGGCGGCCGTCGTCGTGCTGGCGGAGCTGCCGCGCACCGGCAGCGGCAAGATCGACCGGGACGCGCTGCCCGATCCGGTGTGGACGACCGACGACGTCGACCGGGTGGAGCCGCGCGACGAGAACGAACGGCGGCTGGCGCTGATCTGGCGCGAGGTGCTGAGCATGCCCGCGGACGCGCCGCTCGGCGTGCACGACAACTTCTTCGCCCTGGGCGGCCACTCGCTGACCGCGACCCAGATGCTGGCCCGGGTCCGGGCAGCGCTGGACGTGGACCTGCCGCTGGCGACGCTGTTCGCCGCGCCGACCATCGCCGAGCTGTGCGCGAACCTCGGTCGCGGCACCGGTTCGGCGGCCCGGGGTCCGGCGCCGCTGCTCGACCAGCTCGACGAGCTGTCCGACGAGGAGATCGACCGCCTGCTCGGCGCGCTGGTCGACGAGGACGACGCGTGAGCCGCGACGCGGTGGTTGTCGGCGCGGGGCTGGCCGGCTCGTTGACCGCCGTCTACCTGGCCCGGCGCGGGTTCGGCGTGCGGGTGCTGGAACGGCGCGGCGACCCGCGGGCGCCCGGCGTGCGGGAGGAAGGCCGGTCCATCAACCTCGGCCTGTCCCAACGCGGCATCGTGGCGTTGCGGGAAGTCGGCCTGCTGGAGCGGTTGGCGCCGCTGACCGTGCCCATGCGCGGCCGGGTCGTGCACCTGGCCGACGGCACGCTGCGCTTCCAGCCCTACGGCCTGGCCGAGGACCAGATCCTGCACTCCGTGCTGCGGCACGACCTGAACGTGGCGCTGGTGGACGAGGCCGAACGGCTCGGCGTCGAGTTCTCCTGGGGCCACCGGGTGACCGCCGTCGACCGTGCCGAGCCCGCCGTCACCACCGACGACGGGACCTCGCACACCGCGGACCTGGTCATCGGCGCGGACGGCGCGTTCTCCGCCGTGCGCGCCCACCTCGGCCGCGGCCTGCGGGTGGACCTGCACCAGGAGTTCCTGGAATGGGGCTACAAGGAGCTGCTGATCCCGGTCGGCGACGACGGCGGGCCGCGCACCGAGCTGCGCGCGCTGCACGTGTGGCCCGGTGACGACGGCCTGATCGTGGCGCACCCGAACGCGGACGGCTCGCTCACCGCGACCGTGTTCCTGCCGTTCGACGGCGAGCACGGGTTCGCCGGGCTGACCGAGCCCGAGCGGGTGCGGTCGTTCTTCGCCCGCCGGTTCCCCGACACGCTCGTGCTCATCCCGGACGTGGTCGAGCAGTTCCTGGCGCACCCGCCCGCGAGCCTGGTCACCGTGCGCACCTCGCCGTGGCACGTCAGCACCGACGAGGGGCGCGGGGTGGTGCTGATCGGCGACGCCGCGCACGCCGTGTACCCGTTCTTCGGGCAGGGCATGAACGCGGCGTTCGAGGACTGCTCGGTGCTCGACCGGTGCCTGGCCGCGCACCCGCACGACCTGCCGCGGGCGTTGGCGGAGTTCGAGGGCTCCCGCCGGCCGCACACCGACGTGCTGGCGGAGCTGTCCAAGCGCAACTTCGTGGAGCTGCGCGACAAGCTGCGCTCACCGCTGTTCACCGCGCGCAAGAAGGTGGACCTCGCGCTGCACCGGGTGTTCCCGAACGCGTGGGTGCCGCTCTACACCCTGATCACGCACACCACGGTCCCCTACGGCGAGGCGTTGGCGCGGGCACGGCGGCAGGACCGCGTGCTCGGCGGTGTCACGGCCGCGTTGACCGGTGCGGCGCTGGCGGGCCTGACCCGCCGGTCACGGAACAAAGGCAGGTGGAGTTGATGCTGATCCACCCGACCCACCGGGCCCACCCGCTGGTCGAGCCGGCGGACTTCGCCGCGCCTCGGCTGCCCGACGCGGTCGCGGCGCACGAACTGCCGCTGCGCACCGTGTTCGAGTGGGCCGGTGAGTACCTGTGCGGACCGCACCCGGACCTGGGGCGCAGGGGCGCGGTGTGCCCGTTCACCGACACGTCCTTGCAGCGCGGGCTGTTCTACCTGTCCGTGCACACCGGCACGCCGGAGGAGCCCGACGAGCTGGCCGCGCTGCTGCTGCACTACCGCGACTGGTTCGCCGAGCTGGAGCCGACGAGGGGTCCGGGCGCGCAGTTCAAGACCATCGTGCTGCTGTTCCCGGACCTGACCGACTTCGGCGTGGTGGACCGGGCCCAGGAGCTGCTCAAGCCGCAGTACACCCGGGACGGGCTGATGCTGGGCGAGTTCCACCCCGGCCCGCCGCAGAAGGCGGGCCTGTGGAACCCGGTCTTCCGGCCGCTGCACAGCCCCGTGCCGCTGCTGGCGATCCGGCACATGGTGCCCACCGACTTCCCGTTCCTGCGGGACGACGACACCACCGTGGCCGCCTACCTGGAGCGCTTCGGCGACCGCGTGCCCACGCACCTGCGAGACCACGTCCGGGCCGCCGCCGACCGGCTGACGAGATCGGGGAGCACCTCATGACCGATCTGCGGGACACCGGCGCCACGGCGTCGGCGCGCAAGCGGGAGCTGTTGGCGCAACGGCTGCGCGCACGGGCCGCCGCGCCCACCGCGTACCCGCTGTCGTTCGGGCAGCAACGCCTGTGGTTCCTGGACAAGTTCTCCCCCGGCAGCGCCGTCTACAACGTGCCGCTCGCCCTGCGGCTGCGCGGGACGCTCGACCGGGCCGCGCTGCGGCGGGCGTTGGACGCGCTGGTCGCCCGGCACGCGTCGCTGCGCACCACGTTCCCCGACTCGGGCGGCGAACCGGTGCAGCTGGTCGCGCCCACCGGCGCCGCCACCCTCACCACCCACGACCTCCCGGGCGGTGACCGGGACGCGGCGGCGCAGCGGTTCGCCGACGAGCGCGGCGGCATCGGGTTCGACCTGCACCGGGGGCCGCTGTTCGCGTCGAGCCTGGGCCGGTTCGCCGACGACGACCACGTGCTGGTGCTCACCCTGCACCACATCATCGCCGACGCGTGGTCGCTGTCGGTGCTGCTCGGCGAGCTCGGCCAGGCCTACGACGCGGCGCTCGACGGCCGCGACGCCGACCTGCCCGCGCTGACCCTGCAGTACCCGGACTTCGCGGTGTGGCAACGGGACCGGATGGCCGACCTCGCCGCCGGGCACCTCGACTTCTGGACGCGGCACCTCGCGGGCGCGCCGGAGCTGCTGACCCTGCCGACCGACCGGCCGCGGCCGCCGGTGGTCACCCACCGGGGCGCGCTGCGCTACGGCTACGTCCCGATCGGGCCGCTGGAGGAGCTGGCCCGCGCGCACGGCGTCACCGTGTTCATGGTGCTGCTGGCCGGGTTCGCGGCCCGGCTCGGCCGGCTGGCCGGGCAGGACGACGTGGTGGTCGGCACCCCGGTCGCCGGGCGTTCGCACCCCGACCTGGAAGGCCTGATCGGGTTCTTCGTGAACACGCTCGCGTTGCGCGCGCGGGTGGGCGGCGACCCGACGTTCACCGAGCTGCTGGCCCGCGTCCGGGAGGTCGCGGCGGCCGGGCTCGCGCACGCCGACCTGCCGTTCGAGCGGCTGGTGGAGCACCTGAGCCCGCAGCGCAGCACCGGGCACGCGCCGATCCACCAAGCCCAGCTGATCTTCACCAACACCCCGCCGCTGGACATCTCGCTGACCGGGCTGGACGTCACGGCGCTGGTGCCCGACCCGAAGGTGTCGAAGTTCGACCTCACGGTGGCCGCCGACCCGCAGGGCGACCGGCTCGCCCTGGGCGTCGAGTACAACACCGACCTGTTCGACGAGTCGACCATCGCCGAGTTCACCGATCGGCTGGTCGCGCTGCTCATCGCCGCCGCCGAGCACCCGGAACGGCGGATCAGCGAGCTGGACGGGCTGACCGGCGTGCGGCGGTGGGAGGTGCTGGAGGGCTTCAACGCCACCGACCTCGCCCTGCCGCCCGCGCGCACCGCGCTGGACCTGGTCGTCGGGCACGGCCCGGCGGTGTCGGGTGCGGGCCCGGGGCTGACCTACGCGGAACTGGACACGCGGGCCGAGCGGGTCGCCGCGCTCCTCCGGGCGCACGGCGTGGGCCTCGGGTCCGCGGTGGCGTTGTGCCTGCCGCGCACCCCGGACCTGGTCGCGGCCGTGCTGGGCGTGTGGAAGGCGGGCGCCGCGTACGTGCCGCTGGACCCGGGCTGGCCGGTGGAGCGGCTGACCGCGATGCTGGCCGACTCCGGCGCGGCCGTGCTCGTCACCGACGGGGAGCTGCCGTTCGGCGGCCCGGTGGTGAGCCTCGCCGACGCGGACCGCGTCGAGCCCGCGCCCGTGCCGTGCCCCGCGTCCGGCGAGGACTTGGCCTACCTCATCTACACGTCCGGTTCGACCGGCACGCCCAAGGGCGTCGAGGTGCCGCACCGGGCGGTGGTGAACCTGCTGGTGTCGTTCCAACGGCTGCTGGCGCTGACCGTCGAGGACCGGCTGGCCGCGGTGACCACGCTGTCGTTCGACATCTCGGTGCTGGAACTGCTGCTGCCGCTGACCGCGGGCGCGGAGGTGCTGGTCGTGCCCTCGGAGGTGAGCGCGGACGGCGCGGCGTTGCGGGAGCTGCTGGTCGAACGCGAGGTCACCGCGCTGCAAGCCACCCCGGCGACGTGGCGGCTGCTGCACGCGGCGGGCGGCGTGCCGGCGGAGGTGGTGACCCGGATCTGCGGCGGCGAGGCGTTGCCGCGTGACCTGGCCGACGACCTGCTGACCGACGACGCCCTGCTGTGGAACGCCTACGGGCCGACCGAGACCACGGTCTGGTCGTCCGCCGGCCTGGTCGAGCCCTCCCCCGCGCCGGTGGCGCTGGGCCCGCCGATCGGCAACACCCGGCTGTACGTGCTGGGGCCGGGCCTGGAGCCGGTGCCGCCGGGGGTGGTCGGCGAGCTGCACATCGGCGGCGCGGGCGTGGCGCGCGGCTACCACGACCGGCCCGGGCTGACCGCGAGCCGGTTCGTGCCGGACCCGTTCGCCGAGGAGCCCGGACGGCGGCTGTACGCGACGGGAGACCTGGTGCGGCACCGGTCGGACGGCACGCTGGAGTTCCTGGGCCGGGCCGACCACCAGGTGAAGGTGCGCGGGTTCCGGATCGAGCTCGGCGAGGTCGAGGCCGCGTTGCTGGCCTCCGGCGAGGTCCGCGAGGCGGTCGTGCTGGCCGTCGACGAACGGCTCGTCGCCTACGTGGTCCCGGCGGACGTGCCGCGCGACGGGTGGTGGCCCCGGCTGCGGACCGGGCTGGCGGCCCGGCTGCCGGACTACATGCTGCCCGCCACGGCGGTGGTGCTGGACGCGTTCCCGCTCACGCCCAACGGCAAGACCGACCGCAAGGCGCTGCCCGCGCCGGTGTGGGACGTCGGTGGCGAACGCGTGCCACCGCGCGACGCGGTGGAAGAGGTGCTGGCGGGCATCTGGGCCGAGGTGCTGGGCGTGCCGGGAGTGGGCGTGCACGACGACTTCTTCGCCTTGGGCGGCCACTCGCTGCTCGCGGCGAAGGCGCTGGCCAGGGTGCAGGCCGCGTTCACCGTGGTGGTGCCGATCGGCCGGATGTTCGCCGCGCCGACCGTCGCCGGTGTCGCCGCCGCCCTCGGCGACCTGGACGACCCGGCGCGGGTGGCCGCCGTCGCCGAGCTGCGCCTGCGACTGGCCGGGATGTCGGCCGAGGAGGTCGAGTCGATGCTCGGTGACGAGCGATGAGCGCGCCGGCCGGGCTGACCGGGCGGGCGGGGCTGGGCAGGTTCGCGGTGGTGTGGGCCGGCCAGCTGGTGTCGGTGATCGGCTCCGCGCTGACCGCGTTCGTGCTCGGCGTGTGGGTGTACCTGGGCACCGGGTCGGTGACGACGTTCGTGCTGATCCAGTTCTGCGCGGTGGTGCCCGGCATCCTGCTCGCGCCGTACGCGGGCGCGGTCGCCGACCGGTACGACCGCAAGCGGATCATGCTCGTCGCGGACGTCGGGGCGGGTGTCGTGACGGCGCTGCTGCTGGTGGCCGTGTCGACCGACTCGTTGGCGGTGTGGCAGGTGTACGTGGCCACCGCGCTGACCGCGACGCTGAACTCGTTCCACATCATCGCGTACACGGCCCTGGTGCCCGCGTTGGTGCCCAAGGAGCACCTGGGCCGGATCAACGGGCTGATGCAGATCACGCAGGGCGTGCAGATCGCCGCCCCGCTGGTCGCGGGCGCGTTGCTGGGCCTGGTGGGGCTGCGGGGCGTGCTGCTGGTCGACTTCGGGTCGATGCTGTTCGCGGTCGGCGCGTTGCTGCTGGCCCGGCTGCCCGACGGGGCCGTGCGGCCGGCGGGCGCCTCGGACGGGGAGCGCGCGGGCATCGGCGCCGGGCTGAGGTGGCTGCGCGGCGCGCCCGGGCTGTTCGCCCTGTGCGCGGTGTTCGCGGTGTGGAACTTCCTGTTCGCCGTCGCGGGCGGGTTGGTGCAGCCGCTGGTCCTGTCGTTCTCGAGTCCCGCGACGCTCGGCGTGCTGATGGCCGCGGGCGGCAGCGGGTTGTTCGCCGGCGGTCTGGTGATGGGCGTGTGGGGCGGTCCGCGACGGCGGGTGCACGGCATCTACGCCGGGGTCGCGCTGGGCGGGGTGTTCCTGGTGCTGCACTCGCTGGCGCCGTCGCCGTGGCTGATCGGGATCGCCGCGCCCGCGTTCCTGTTCACCCTGCCGCTGATCAACACGTGCTGCGTGACGCTGTTGCAGACCAAGGTCGACCCGGCGGTGCTGGGCCGGGTGCTGGCCGTGGTGCGGATGATCGGCACCGCCGCGATGCCCGTCGCGTTCCTGCTGATCGGCCCGCTGACCGACGGCGTGGCCGAGCCCCTGATGGCCGTCGACGGCCCGCTCGCCGGTGGCGTGGGCGCGCTCATCGGCACCGGCGAGGGCCGCGGCATCGCCCTGATCTTCCTGGTCGTCGGCGTGCTGATGCTCGCGCTGGCGGCCTGCGCCTGGACGCGGCCGCGCCTGCGGACCGTGGACGACCTGCCCGACGCGGTGGCCGACGAGACGCCGTCACCTGAGAGGACACTGGGATGACCGAGCTCTCCGACCAGCGCGAACGACTGCTGGCCAAGCTGCTCGCCGAGCGCGGCCTGGCCGCCGCGCCCCGCCAGTCGGTGCCGCGCCGCCCCGAGGGCGCGGTCGTGCCGCTGTCGGGCAACCAGCGCGGCCTGTGGCTGACCGGGCGGCTCGGCCTGGACGCGGGCGCGTACGTCATGTTCGCCGCGCTCCGGGTCGCCGGCGAGGTCGACGAGGACCGGTTGCGCACCGCCGTGCGAACCGTCATGGGGCGGCACGAGGCGTTGCGCACCCGGGTCGTGGACACCGGCGGCGTGCCCGAGCAGCAGGTGGCGGCCGACGTGCCCGCCGACGTGGCGTTCTCGTCGGTCGACGGCGAGGACGAGCTGGCCGCGTTCCTCCGGTCCGAGGTGGACACGCCGTTCGACCTGGCCGTCGCGCCGCTGCTGCGGGTCAGGGCCGTGCGGGTCGGGCCGGGCGACACGGCGGTCGTGTTCAGCGCGCACCACATCGTGTGCGACGACCTGTCCCTCGCCGTGGTGGCCGGCGAGGTCGGCGACGTGTACGCGGGCGTGACGCCCGGTCCGGCCGGCGCGCAGTTCCCCGACTACGTGCACTGGCAGGCCGACCGGCTCGCCGACGGCGAGCGGCAGCGGCAGCTGGACCACTGGCACGACCGCCTCGCCGGCGCGCCGGCCGTGCTGGACCCGGCGCTGGACCGACCGCGCACGCCGAACCGCACCACGGCGGGTGGCAGCCACCGCTTCACCGTGCCCGCCGCGGTGGCCGGGCAGCTCACCGAGGTGACCCGCGCGCACGGCTGCACCACGTTCGCCGGTCTGCTGGCTGCCTTCGGCGTGCTGCTGGCCCGCCGGTCGGGCACGGACGACCTGGTGATCGGCTCGCCGACCACGCACCGGCCGTTCCCCGAGCTGGAGCGCTCGGTCGGCATGTTCGTCACCACCACCGCGCTGCGGCTGGACCTGTCCGGCGACCCGACCGTGGCCGAGCTGCTCGGGCGGGCCCGCGCCACCGCGATCGACGCGCTGGACCACGCCGAGGTGAGCTTCGACGAGGTCGCCGCCCGGGTCGCGCCGCGCCGCGACCTCGCGCACCACCCGCTGTTCCAGGTGATGCTGGTGCTCAACCGCGGCGGCGCCACCGGCTCGTGGGCCGGGATGGACGCGGCGGAGCTGCCCGTCGACCGCGGGACCAGCCGGTTCGACCTCACCCTGCACGTGCGGGAGACCGACGGCGACTGGCCCGCGACCCTCGACTACAGCGCGGACGTGTTCGACGCGGACACCGCCGCGCGGCTGGCCGACCACCTGCTCGCGGTGCTCGCCGCGCTGGTGGCCGACCCGTCCGCCCGGCTGTCCGCGGTGGACACGACCACGCGGGACGACCGGCTGGCCGCGGACCGGCTCAACGGCGAGCCGCAGGACGCCCTGGACCCGGCCCTGTCGCTGCGCCACCCCGGCGTGCTCACCCGCATCGCCGAGCAGGTCGCCGCGCACCCCGACCTCACCGCCGTGCTCGACCTGGCCGACGGCACGGAGGTGACGTTCGCGCGGCTCGACCGGCGGGCCAACCGGGTCGCGCACGTGCTGGCCGGGTGGGGCGTCGGCCCGGAGACCCCGGTCGGGCTGGCGGTGAAGGCGGGGCCGGACGCGCTGGTGGCGCTGCTGGCCGTGCTCAAGGCGGGCGGCGCGTACGTGCCGCTGGACCCGGCGCACCCGCCCGCCCGGCTCGCCGGGCTGCTGGCCGACTGCGGCGCGCCCGTGGTGATCACCGCGCCGGCCGACCGGGACCGGTTCGGCGAGTTCCACGGCGTGCTGCTGGACACCGCCGACGACGCGTTCACCGGCGAGGCCGACGCGCCGCCGACCGCGGTCGTGCCCGACGACGGGTTGGCGTACGTCGTCTACACGTCCGGGTCGACCGGTGTGCCCAAGGGCGTGCAGGTGCAGCACGACACGCTCGCGAACCTGACCGGCGCGTTCATCGACCTGCACGGGTTCACGCCCGGTCAGCGGATCCTGATGATCCCGCCGTTGAGCTTCGACGCCTCGGTGGGCGACGTGTTCCCGGCCTGGTGCGCGGGCGCGGCGGTCGTGGTGCACCCGGAACCGGCCGCGATCGGCGGCGCGGACCTGCTCGAGCTGTGCGCCGACCACGCCGTCACCGCCGTCGACGCGCCCGCCGCGCTGTTCAAGCGCTGGGTGTCGGACCTGGCCGGGCTCGACGTCGACCCCGGCCCGCTGACCGTGATGATGATCGGCGGCGAGGCGGTGCCGACGGCCGCGGTCGCCGAGTGGGCCGCCCTCACCGGCGGGAAGGTCGCGCTGGTCAACCACTACGGCCCGACCGAGACCACGGTCTGCGCCACCGCCTACCGCACGGTCGACGCCTCCGAGGTCGACCCGCGCGCGGCGACGTTGCCGATCGGGCGACCGCTGCCCGGCGTGCGGGCGTACGTGCTGGACCCGGACCTGCGCACGGTCCCCGTCGGCGTGCCCGGCCAGTTGCACATCGGCGGGCGGGCGCCCGCCCGCGGCTACCGGAACGACCCGGCGCGCACGGCGTCGGTGTACCTGGTCGACCCCACCGTCCTGAGCGGCCGGATGTACGCCACCGGCGACCTGGTGCGCCTGCTGCCCGACGGCGCGCTGGAGTTCCTCGGCCGGGTGGACGACCAGGTGAAGCTGCGCGGCCACCGGATCGAGCCGGGCGAGGTGCGGTCGGCGCTGCTCGCGCACCCGGCGGTCGCCGAGGCCGCGGTGGCGGTGCGCGGCGACCTGCTCGTGGCCTACGTGGTGCCGCGCGCGCAGGCGCCCGGGCTGGACGAGCTGCGGGCGTTCTGCGCCGGCCGGCTGCCGGACGCGATGCTGCCCGGCGCGGTCGTGGTGCTGGACGCGCTGCCGCTGACCCGGCACGGCAAGGTCGACGCGGCGGCGCTGCCCGACCCCGACCCGGCGGCCCGGCTGACGCCGTACGAGCCGCCGCGCACACCGGTCGAGAAGACGTTGGCCGAGGTGTGGTCCGAGGTGCTGCACGTGCCGCTGGTCGGCCGCCGGGACAGCTTCTTCGGCCTGGGCGGGCACTCCCTGATCGCCGCCGCCGTGCTGGCGAAGGTGCGCTCGCTGCTGGGCGTGACGGTGCCGTTGCGCGCCCTGTTCGCCACCGCCGACCTCGCCGAGCTCGCCGAGGTGGTGGAGCAGGCCGCCGCGTCGGACCACACGTTCGCCAAGCGCTACCGGTCTGGCCTGCCGTCCGCGGCGGAGATGCGGGTCGACGCCACACCGCCCGACGACATCGAGGCGCGGCACCCGGTGCGGACGGGACCTCCGCAGCGGGTGCTGCTGACCGGCGCGACCGGCTTCCTCGGCGCGCACCTGCTGAGCGAACTGCTGTCCCGCACGGACGCCGAGGTGCACTGCCTGGTCCGGGCGGAGACGCCGGCCGTCGCCCTGGCCCGCGTCCGCGCCAACCTGCGGCGCGCGCACCTCGACGTGCCCGAGGAGCGGCTGGCCCGGGTGGTGCCGGTGGTCGGCGACATGTCCCAGCCGCTGCTCGGCCTGGCGCAGCGGGACTTCGACGCGCTGGCCGAGAGCGTGGACGCGATCTACCACAACGGCGCGGTGATGAACTTCGTCCTCACCTACCAGTGGATGATGCCGCCGCACGTGGGCAGCACGGTGGACGTGCTGCGGCTGGCCACCCGGTACGCGACCAAGCCGCTGCACCTGATGTCGACGCTGGGCGTGTTCCTCGGCGCGAACTACGACCGGAGGCTGATCACCGAGGCCGACCGGCCCGAGGACCCGACCGGCCTGGACACCGGCTACCACACCACCAAGTGGGTGGCCGACATGATGGGCGTGCTCGCCCGGGACCGGGGCGTGCCCGTGTCGATCCACCGCATCGCCGCGATCGTGGGCGACGTGCGCACCGGCACCGCGAAGACCGAGTCGTACCTGAGCCGCCAGATCGCGACCTGCGCGCACGCGGGCGCGGTGCCGGACACGCCGGACGTGATCGACATGCTGCCGGTGGACCGGCTGGCGGGCGCGATCGCGGGCATCTCGACCCGGCCGTCGGCGCTGGGCCGGGACTTCCACTACTACCGGGCCGACGGGTTCAGCTACGCCGACTTGGGCGAGGTGCTCACCGCCAAGGGCTACCCGACGCGCCTGCTGGAGTATCCGGACTGGCGGTCGTTGATGCTGGAGAGCCCGGACAGCGCGTTCGGCCCGCTGGCGTTCGGCCTGACCACCTCCCACCGGGCGCACCCGGTGTTCGACTGCTCGGCCACGTGGGCCGCGGCGGCGTCGTGCGGGGTGGAGTTCCCGCCCGCCGACGCGGAGATGATCGCCCGCCACGTGGACTTCCTCGCCGCCGCGGGCGTGCTGCCGAAAAGGGTCTGACCATGCCACTGCACCTGGGACCGGACGACGGCCCGCCCTCGTTCCACGACCTGCTCGCCACCGCGGGCTACCGGGCCGTCGCGGCGGGGTTGCGGCTCGGGGTGTTCGACGCCCTGGCCGGCGGACCGCGTCCGGTGGGCTCGCTGGCCGCCGCGCTGGGCGCGGACCCGCGTGGCACCGGGCTGCTGGCCGAGGCGCTGGTGTCGTTCGGGTACCTGACCGGCGGGCCGGACGGGTACGCCAACACCGACGACACCGCGAAGTGGTTGGCGGGCGGCGGTTACGCCGACGTGGACAGGTTCTGGTCGGTCGTGCTGTTCGAGTCGTGGGAGGGCTTGGAGGAGTCGGTGCGCACCGGCAAGCCCGCGATCGACTTCTACGCGTGGCTCGCCGAACGGCCCGACGTGCTGCGCCGGTTCCAGGGCATGCTGTCCGGGCACGCCGACGCGATCGCGCCGGAGGTGGCGTCGATCGTGCCGGTCGGGTCGACGTTGCTGGACGTGGGCGGCGGGCACGCCAAGCACGCGATCCGGCTGTGCGCGACGCACCCCTCGCTCCGCGCGACCGTCGTCGACCTGCCCGACGCGCTGGCCGTGGGCGCGACGGCGGTCGCCGAGGCGGGGTTGTCGGGGCGGATCACCTTGCGCGCCGGTGACTACGACGCGCTGGACCTGGGCGAGGACTACGACACCGCGCTGCTGTTCAACGTCGTCCACGGACGGCCGGCGGAGGCGAACCGGGCGTTGCTGACCCGGGTCGCCTCGGCCTTGCGGCCCGGCGGCGCGGTGGTCCTGCTGGAACACGACGAGCACTCCCCCGACCAGGCGTCCGACGCCTTCGCCCGCGTCTTCAGCCTCAACCTCTTCCACGGCCAGGGCGGTCAGGTCTACGGCACCGCCGAGATCACCGCCTGGCTCACCGCAGCGGGCTTCGACAGCCCGGTGCCCCACCCCCTGACCACCTCGCCAGGCCAGTCCCTCCTCGTCGCCCGCAAACCCTGACCTCCAGCCGCGCGTGTCCTACGTCCGGAACACCCGAGTTGAACGCTCAGGACACGCTGGGCGGTCGCTGTGCCCGGCCGCGGTCACCACCCGATCACCGTCCGAAGCGCAAGATCCCCTCTCCCGATTCGCCCCGTTCTGGGGCAGTATTCGCTTTTCGACTCCGGGTTCGACGCAGAGACGCAGGTGATCGCCGTGGATTCCGCCCTGACCAGCATCGGCCTCCCGATCGCACTGGCCGTGGTCATGTTCGGGCTCGGGCTGTCGCTGACGGTCGCCGACTTCGCCCGGGTCGCCCGGACGCCGCGCGCGGTGGCGATCGCGCTGGCCACCCAGCTGCTCCTGCTGCCGGTGGTGTGCTTCGGGCTGGTGCTGGCGTTCGACCTGGACCCGCTGCTGGCGGTCGGGATGATGCTGCTCGCCGCCTCTCCCGGTGGCACGACGGCGAACCTGTTCAGCCACCTCTTCCGCGGCGACGTCGCGCTGAACATCACGTTGACCGCGGTGAACTCCGTGGTGGCGGCGATCACGCTGCCGCTGGTGGTGAACTTCGCCCTGGACTACTTCGAGCCGACGGCGGACGGCGTGGTCGGGTTGGAGTTCGGCAAGGTCGTGCAGGTGTTCGCGCTCGTGCTGGTGCCGGTGGTGCTGGGCATGCTGGTGCGCCGCGCGTCCGCGTCGTTCGCCGACCGCGCGGACCGGCCGGTGCGCATCGTCTCGGGCGTGGTGCTGGTGGTGGTGATCGTCGGCACGATCGTCGCCGAGATCGAGCACACCGCCGAGTACATGGCCGCGGTCGGGTTGGTGAGCGCGTTGTTCTGCGCGTTCAGCCTCGCCGTCGGCTACCTGCTGCCCCGGCTGGGCAAGGTCGGCCACCGGCAGGCGATCGCGTCCGCGTTCGAGGTCGGCGTGCACAACAGCACCTTGGCGATCACGGTGGCGGTGAGCGTGCTCGGCAGCGAACGGCTGGCCGTGCCCGCCGCGGTCTACGCGGTGGTGATGTTCCCGCTCGCCGCGGTGGCCGGGCTCCTGCTGACCCGAGGACGGAACGCGCGTGACGCCGCGTTGGACTGAACGCCGAGCGCGCGTACGCCGGACGGATCACGGCTGAGCCGATTTATCGGGGTGATCGATAGTCCGCTCGGATGAGACCGAGCGGTACCCGTATCACCGGCCCGGCAAAGCAGTGCGTAATCAGCAACCGCATGTCACCCTTCCGTGCTCACCCAAAAGTGTCACGAAGGGACTGAAACGGACTATGCGATTACTCCGCCGCGCACAGCTCCAGCCGCGTTCGAGACGCGTGACCGCCGTGGCCGCCGCGGCTCTCGTGGTCGCCGCTACCACCGTGGCACTCCCGCCGACGGCCTCCGCCGCCGTGCCGGCCGGCTTCACCGACACCCTCGCCATCGGCGGCCTCACCGCGCCCACCGCCGTCTCGTTCGCGCCGGACGGCCGCGTGTTCATCGCCGAGAAGAGCGGCCTGATCAAGGTCTTCGACTCGCTCGCCGACACCACCGCGACCGTGTTCGCCGACCTCCGACCGCAGACGCAGGACTTCTGGGACCGCGGGCTGCTCGGCCTGGCCGTCGACCCGCAGTTCCCGACCCGCCCGTACGTCTACGTCGCCTACACCTACGACGCCGTGCCCGGCGGCACGCACCCGCGCTGGGGCGACCAGTGCCCGACCCCGCCCGGCGCCACCGACCAGGGCTGCGTGGTGACCGGCCGGGTCTCCAAGCTGACCGCGGGCGCCGGCGGCACGATGACCGCCGAGCAGCCGCTCGTCACCGACTGGTGCCAGCAGTACCCGAGCCACTCCATCGGCACCGTCGTCTTCGGACCCGACGGCGGCCTCTACGTCGGCGGCGGTGACGGCGCGAGCTTCAACTTCACCGACTACGGCCAGGTCGGCAACCCGTGCGCCGACCCGCCGTCGCCCGCGGGCACGAACCTGACCGCGCCGACCGCGCGTGGCGGCGCCCTGCGCTCCCAGTCGATCCGCCGCCCGGCCGGCGAGCCGGTCAGCCTCGACGGCTCGATCGTCCGCATCGACCCCGACACGGGCGCGGGCCTGCCCGGCAACCCGTTCGCGGGCAGCGCCGACGCCAACGCCCAGCGCGTCATCGCCCACGGCTTCCGCAACCAGTTCCGCTTCGCCTTCCGCCCCGGCACGGAAGAGCTGTGGGCGGGCGACGTCGGCTGGAACACCTGGGAGGAGGTCAACCGGATCCCCGACGTGAACGACGCGACGGCGGAGAACTTCGGCTGGCCCTGCTACGAGGGTTCGGCGCGCCAAGGCGGCTACGACGGGGCGAACCTGACCCTGTGCGAGTCGCTGTACACCGGAGCGGGCCAGACCACGCCGTACTACGCCTACAACCACTCGGCGAAGGTCGTGGCGACCGACCCGTGCCCCACCGGCGGGTCGTCGATCTCCGGCATCGCGTTCGAATCGGGAAGCAACTACCCGCCCGCCTACGACGGCGCGCTGTTCTTCGCCGACAGCTCGCGCGGCTGCATCTGGGCCATGCAGACCACCGCGGGCCAGCCGGACCCGGCCAAGCTGGTGCCGTTCGTCACCGGCGTGAACGTCCCCGTGCAGATCACCACCGGTCCCGGCGGAGACCTGTTCTACCTGGCGCTGGGCGCGGGCCAGCTGCGCCGGGTCGCCTACCCGACCGGCAACCAGGCGCCGACCGCCGTCGCCACGGCCACCCCGCAGTCCGGGCCCGCGCCGCTGGCCGTGCAGTTCAGCGGGACCGGGTCGACCGACCCCGACCCCGGTGACACGCTGAGCTACGCGTGGGACCTCGACGGCGACGGGCAGTACGACGACTCCACCTCCGCCACCCCGACGCGCACCTACAGCACCCAAGGCGCGGTCGCGGTCGGGTTGAGGGTGACCGACCAGTCCGGCGCGTCTGGCACCACCTCGGTCACCGTCACGGTCGGCACACCGGTCGCGCAGGACCCGGTGCCGGTGATCGACACGCCGACCGCGCCGCTGAACTGGTCGGTGGGCCAGAACGTGCCGTTCACGGGCCACGCGACCGACCCGCAGGACGGCGCGCTGCCCGCGTCCGCGTTGAGCTGGAAGCTGAGCATCCAGCACTGCGCGACCAGCGGCTCGTGCCACGAGCACGTGGTGCAGAACTGGACGGGCGTGGCGTCGGGCTCGTTCATCGCGCCCGACCACGAGTACCCGTCGTACCTGGACCTCACGCTGACCGCCACGGACTCGTCGGGGCGCACGAAGAGCACCACGACGAAGCTCGACCCGCGGACGGTGGCGCTGACGTTCACGTCCAACCCGAGCGGTTTGCAGCTCAGCGTCGGCGGCACGGCGCAGACCACGCCGTTCACCCGCACGGTGATCGCGGGCTCGAACAACTCGGTCAGCGCGCCGAGCCCGCAAGGCGGCGCGCTGATCTTCCGCTACGGGTTCACCAGCTGGTCGGACGGAGGGGCGCAGACGCACAACGTGACCGCGCCCGCGACCGCGACGACGTACCAGGCGAACTACTCGCTGTGCCTGTGCTGACGTGACAGACCGGCCGCGGACACCCGTCCGCGGCCGGTCGTCGTCAGGTCAGGCGATGGTCGCGGGGAACCGGTCCCACACCCGGTGCTCGCCCAGCAGCGTCTGGACCTCGCCGAACACGTCCGCCGGGGTCTCGCCGGCCACGACGCCCAGGTCACCGGCCGAGCACCCGGCCTCCAGCAGGGCCGCCTCGCCGTTGCCCCACACGCCGATCGCCTTGGCGTGCCGGTAGCACTCCTGGACCATCAGCACCACGCGCGGGTCGACGGCCGCGCCGGGCGCGCCGGCCTTGTCGTCCCGGGCCGGGATCGCGTCCGGGGCGGGCGGGGGCGCGGCGGCCAGCAGCAACGCGTCGAACTCGATCGAGCGGGCGGTGAGGAACGTCCTCTGCGCCACCAGGCCCTCGTCCAGCTGACCGCCGCGCGCGGCGATGAGCAGCGGCACCATGCCGCCCGCGGTGATCGTCTGGCGCAGGGCGTGCAGGCCGTCCAGGCTCGCCGGGTCGTCCGCGTCGACCACGATGCCGATCAGCCGGCCGTCCGGCGGCCACACCTGCCCGATCTGGGACACCGCCGGGCTGGGCGCCACCTCGGCCGCGGGCTCGGTCGCCTCCGGCGCGGGCAGCCCCAGACCGGCGGCCACCAGGGCGCACAGCTCGGCGTCCACGTTGGCCAGCACGCGCAGCTCACGTTCCTTGATCGCCTGCTCGTAGCACTTGCCCAGCTCGAACGTGAACGCCCGCACCAGGTGCTCCTTCTCCACCGGGCTCAGGCTCCGGTAGAACAGCCGGGGCTGGGTGAAGTGGTCGGCGAACGACGCGGGCGCGCGGCGCTCCTTGACCCCCTCGGCCACCGGCGCCGGGAACTCCACGTACGCGCCGGTCTCCAGGCCCGCCATGAACGGGCAGCCGCCGTCCAGCGTGTTCGGCTTGTACGGCGCCACGCCGCTGTGCACGGCGTGCTGGTGGAAGCCGTCGCGCAGCATGTCGTTGACCGGCGCGTGCGGCCGGTTGATCGGGATCTGGTTGAAGTTCGGCCCGCCGAGCCTGCTGAGCTGCGTGTCGATGTAGGAGAACAGGCGCGCGTGCAGCAGCGGGTCGTCGGTCACGTCGATGCCCGGCGGCAGGTGGCCGACGTGGAAGGCGACCTGCTCGGTCTCGGCGAAGTAGTTGGTGGTGTTGCGGTTGAGCGTGAGCATGCCGATCGGCTGGACCGGCGCCAGCTCCTCCGGCACGATCTTCGTCGAGTCGAGCAGGTCGATGCCCTCGAAGGTCTGCTCGGGGGTGTCCGGGAACACCTGGATGCCCAGCTCCCACTGCGGGAACGCGCCGGACTCGATCGCGTCGAACAGGTCCCGCCGGTGGAAGTCCGGGTCGACGCCCGCGATCAGCTGCGCCTCCTCCCACAGCAGCGAGTGCACGCCCAGCTTCGGCTTCCAGTGGAACTTCGCCAGCGACGTCTGGCCCTCCGCGTTGACCAGGCGGAACGTGTGGACGCCGAAACCCTCCATCATCCGGTAGGAGCGCGGCACGGCCCGGTCGGACATCTGCCACATGACGTGGTGGGTGGCCTCGGTGTGGGTGGAGACGAAGTCCCAGAACGTGTCGTGCGCGCTCTGCGCCTGCGGGATCTCCCGGTCGGGGTGCGGCTTGGCGGCGTGGATGATGTCCGGGAACTTGATGCCGTCCTGGATGAAGAACACCGGGATGTTGTTGGCCACCAGGTCGAAGGTGCCCTCCGCGGTGTAGAACTTCGTGGCGAAGCCACGGGTGTCACGCACCGTGTCGGCCGAACCCCGTGACCCCACGACCGTGGAGAACCTGGTGAACACCGGGGTCGTCACACCTTCGGCCAGGAAACCCGCCTTGCACACGTTCGTGGCGTTGCCGTAGCCGACGAACACGCCGTGCACGGCGGCGCCTCTGGCGTGCACCACCCGTTCCGGGATGCGCTCGTGGTCGAAGTGGGTGATCTTCTCCCGCAGGTGGTGGTCCTGCAGCAGTGTCGGCCCGCGCGCACCCGCCTTGAGCGAGTGGTCGGTGTCGTACAGGCGCGTGCCCGTCGACGTGGTCAGGTACTCGCCCTGCTGCTCCCGCGCGTCCGCCGGGGCGCCGGTCTCCGCGCCGGTCGCGCTCCGCGTCTGGGGCGACGCCTGGTCCGGTTTGCGCGGCAACGGCCCCTGCGGCTCGTCCGGCGGGTCCAGCGGGGGCGGCGCGCTGCCCGGCGTCCCGGGGACCGGCGGGGTGACCAGGTCGGCGACCTTCTCAGCGGCCTTGTCCAGCGCTTCCTTCACGACCTTGGCCGGTTTGAACGCGTCCACGTGCTCCTCCTCGTCGGCAGTCCCACGCCGACTACCCGGGCTGGCGCGTCCTACACACGGTGACTCTGTGTTGTTCACCGGGCGATGAGACCCGCTCTGGTCGGCCGGAACCCGCAGCCGTCGAAGTAGAACTGCTCGAGGTGGTCGTCGAAGTCGACGTGCAGCCACGCACAGCCCGCGGCCCGCGCGCCGTCCACGGCCGTGGCGACGAGTCGCCGTCCGACGCCCTGACGGCGAGCGGTGGCCGTGACGAGGGGGTCGAGGACGAAGGCGTGGATCACACCCTCCCAGGCGACGTTGACGAACCCGATCAGGGCGTCGTCGTCGCGCGCCGTGACCCACCCGAGGCGATGCCCGCTGACTTGCGTTGTTCGCCGACCGCGTCGACCTCGGTCTCGGCCTGCTCGAACCGGCCGACGACTGGTCGACCCGCCTGCCACCGGACCTGGTCGGCCGCCGTCGGGCAAGGGCTTCCCCGCGCGGGTGTACTCGTGCGGCGGTGAGCTGCCCGCGGATCTGCCGGGCGCGACCGCGGTGCTGGTGAGCGACGCGGCCGGGTGCGCGCGTTCGCCGCCGCGCTGCCCAGCGCGGTCGTGGTGGACGTGGGATTGGCGGGTCCACCGGGCGCCCGCGGGCGTCGCTCGTCGTCGTGGAGGCGAACATGGCTTGGTTCAGCCAGGTCTGCCTGTCCGACCCGGCGCGGGCCCTCGATGTGGTGCTGCGCGCGGCCGGGCCGATCGACGAGGTGGCGGTGTCCGCCCGACCGTTCGTGCGGCGGCATCGGACCACGGTCTGACCCCGAACTCCGGACCGCGGACCGATGTCCCCCAACCCACCCGTTGAGATCGTCTACCCCATGACCTACACCTTCCCCGGCCGCGGGCTGGGAGCCGTCGCGCTGATCCTCGGCCCGGTGCTGCTGCTCGCCGGAACGCTGCTGCGCCTGCCGTACCACTACTTCTTCCCCCAGCAGTTGATCGCCGTCGCCGAGCAGCCTGCCCGGATGGCGGCGGCGCACACCTTGGTGATCGCCGGGACCGTGCTGCTCGCCCCCGCGGTGCTCTCGTTGGCACACCGGATCGGGCAGACGCGCCCGGCGTTGGCCACCTGGGGCGCCGCGCTGGTGCTCGTGGGCCTGTTCGAACGCACGTTCCACGCGGGCATCGACCAGGCCGCCCACGGCTTGGTCCGACGGGAGGGCGCGACGTTCGCCACCGACCTGGTCAGCCAGTCCTACCAGGACTTACACCTGTTCAGCTACGTCTCGTTCACCATCCTCCTCGGCTGGCCGGTCCTGGCCTTCGCCGCCTACCGCAGCCGCGTCCTCGGCCCGTTCCGGGCCACCGCCCTGGCCCTGACGTGCCTGCTCCCGTTGGGCGTGCTGAAAGGCACCGAGATCACCTCGGTGATCGCCGTGGCGGCCCTGTGCGCCGCCTTCCTCCCCACCGGCCTCCGCCAAGCCTTCGACGGCCCCCGCCCAACCCGCAAATCGGTCCTGCTGACCCTGACCACCCTCCCCACCCTGACCGCCCTGGCCTACGTGAGCACCCTGGGCTGACTGGTCCTGAGAACTCCTGACGTGTGGATGTCGTCGCTGACTTCCCAGCGGATGCGCAGGCGGCGGAACCAGTGCAGCAGCGCGAGGCCATGTCCGGCCCTGCGGCGGGCGATGACCGGCTTGATGTTCCTGGTCCGGAGTTGCCGGCGGCGCCTGTCGTGGTCGTGGGCCCGGTCGGCGAACAGCCGGTCAGGTCTGCGCCGTGGTCGTCCCACCCGTCCGCGCACAGGCGGGACGGCGTCGATCAGCGGCATCAGTTTGGGTGATGTCGTCACGGTTCGCGACGGTGAGCATCACGGCCAGGGGCACGCCGCCGCCGTCAGCACCTTCTTGCCCACGCCGAAACCTCTGGTCGCCTTTCCGACGGCTTCGGCGGCTCGTACCGACCGCGGCTCCTGACCACCACCGACGACGTCGTTGCGGTTGCCGCCGGTCAGCAGGACCGTGAGCGGGATGCCACCGCCAGCCAGGACTCTGACACCCGAACAAGGTCCCGGAAGCGGATCACATCGGCTCCGACGCACGTTCCGCGGCTCGCACCGTGTCGGCTCAGCCGCTGGCCGTCCGCGCCCAGACGACGTCCACCCAGTAGTGGGAGTCTTCAGAGCTCCGGTCGGGGAACCCGCCACCGTAGCGGTACAGGCCGTTGGGGCCGTCGACGCTGCTCGGCAGCGCGGTGAGCGGCTCGAGGTGGGTCCGCCGGCGGCTGAAGTGGCTGAAGTACTCCATGTCGGCGGAGTAGCGGCCGGTCGGGGTCAGGTAGGACACGACGTAGGTGGTGTCCGCCTCGACCGCCACCGGGGTCGCGAACAGCAGGGTCTGCCAGCCGCTCGCGGTCTCGTCGGTGAACGTGCCGGTGGCCAGGCGCTGACCGGTCGAGGTCCACAGGCTGCCGGTGTGCCTGCCTGTGTTGCCGGAACTCTTGTGGAACCGCACACCGCGCACGTAGCCGCTTTGCCCGGCGCGCCACTTCACACCCAGTTCCAGGGCGGAGCCGTCGGAGAACTCGCGTTCCGCGGGTCGGTCGTCGTTGGTCCACATGCCGCACGGGCAGGTGCGCGCCGATGTGGTGGGCGTGGCCGTGACGGGCGCGGAGAGGTTGAGCGAATCGTCGACCGCGCGCACGCGCAGGCCCGCGGGACCGGACCTGGCCGGGGTGTAGGTGTAGCTCCACGTGCCGCGCCCCGGTTGCCACACCGCCGGGTGCCAGGACTCGCCGTCGGTGGAGACCTCGACGCCGGCGACCTGGCCGGCCGCGTCGGCGACGGTGCCGGAGAAGCTGTAGGCGGCGCCCACGGTGGAGATGGCCGGCACGGTGGTGACCGCCACGACCGGCGGCGCGGTGTCGGTGCTCGCGGTGGCCGCGCTGAGGGCGGGTTGGAGCGTGGCGGGCTGCACGCCCATGTCGGCCAGGAAGTTGACGGTGGCCTGCTGCAGTCGGACGTCGGAGGTCGGCGTGTTGGTCAGGTAGGCGTGCTCGTCGTCCACGCCCCACGCCCACTGGACGGTGCCCGCGCCGAACACCAGCGACCCGCCGGGGTGCCGGTAGTAGGTGACCGAGTGGGTCGCCGTCCCCGAGCCGTAGAGGTCACCGTGGTTCTGCAAGAGGTACGCGCCGTCCAGGGCCACGGTCGTCGACGACATCTTCGCCACGCCGTCGGGTTGGAACCCGTTGTCCGGCACCGTGTTCCACTCGTAGCCCAGGGTGCCCGGCTGGAAGGAGTGGGTGCTGCCGGCAACCATCTGCTGGAGGTCGGTGTGCCGCCACAGCCGCATCCTGCCGTGCGCGGCGGGCACCTGGAGCCGGTCGGTGCGCCGGCCGTTGACCATGAACAAGCTGCCCAACAAGGCGTTCTCGGGACGCCCGCCGTCCTGGGGTGGGCTGCGGCGCGGGTCGCGCCAGGTACCGGTCCAGTCGTCCAGGCCGTCGTTCTGCGTGCCCTTGGTCTCCTTGTAGCAGGCGATGGTGCGCCAGTCGGTGGCGGAGGAGTCGATGGACTTCTCCCACCGGTGCTTCCAGAAGATCTCGTTGCCGGTCAGGAACGCCAGGTGCACGCCCGCGTCCCGGGCCGCCTCCACGTTGGCGCGCTGCTCGTTGGACCAGTACTCGTCGTGGCCGACGGCCATGAACACCCGGTGGTTCCTGATCAGGTGGCCGCGCCTGGCCGAGTCGGCGTCCGTGGTGTAGCTGAGGTCGTACCCGTTGCGCTCCAGGAAGCGCAGCATCGGGTACTCGGCGTTGAAGATGAAGTTGTCCTCGCCGTCGCCGCCGGTGTACGGGCGGTTGTAGCTGACCTTGTACGCCTGCCCGCCCTGGCCGGGGCCGTCGCCGAAGTACAGGCTGTTGCCGCCGTAGCGGTTGTAGGCCACCCAGGTCGAGTCGGAGGTCTGGAACAGGATCTTCGAGGTGCTGGTGTCGTCGCGCACCACGAACACGATCTCGTTCATCGCGCCGTTGTCGTCGCGCCGCAGCCGCGCGTAGTAGATGCCCGACACCGCGTCGAGCGGCACGTCCCAGCTCAGCGACACCTGCCAGTTGCCGCAGTCGATCAACGCGCTGCCGTCCGCGCCGCGCAGGCACGCCGGCTGGACCAGGCCGCCGCTGCGCGAAGCCGAGCCGATCAGCCGCGCCCCGGTACCCCCGTACCAGCCGAGCCGGTGGACGTCCACGCGGTAGGCCGTCGCACTGGTCTTGACCTTGAAGTCGACCCGGCTGCCGGGGGTGGCGCTGATGTCCGCGGTGAAACCGACGATGGACGGGTCGCGGTAGTTCACCTGCCAGTCCGGTGTGCCCGCCTTGGTGTTCTCACAGGCCACCTCGTTGACCACCGGCGCCTCGCACAGCGCTGTCGCGGCGGGCTGCGCGTGCACGGGCCACGGCCGGACGTCGCCGACCGCCACGATGGATGCTGCCGCCAGCACGAGCACCACGAGGGCGTGCATCGACGACAGCCGGGATCTGCGAGGTCTTTCCTGTTGTGCCGACACGACTCCCCCAAGAAAAGAACAGACCCCCGAAATACCGACAGATGCGTGACGCGGGTGACACCGAACGACGCGGCCGACCTGAAAACGTCAGAGCAACCTATCAGACCAGGTCGGACCTGGGACAACGTCCTCACCCGTTCGGTCGCCCCGACAACCGCGCAATGACCGCCCCTGCCATCGACAATCGACCTCATGGGCGCAGCCAGGCAGCCCTGCAGCACTTCGGAGTTCAGCCGCCCGAAATGGCCTTTCCGGCTGAACGGCGCTCGCTTCGCCCGGACACCCGAAGTTGAGCCGGGCGCTTCGGGATGCACCGGGTAGGAGCCGACGCGGTGCAGGAGCCCGCGCACTCGTCCCAGCAGTCGGGGTTGGTGCAGATCATGGCATGGCGGCCGGTCCGACCGGCACGCGCCGAGGCGGGACGGGCCTTGGCGGTGCAGCAGATCGTCGTGGCGGCCGATGTAGTCGATCACCGTCTTGCCGGCACGATCGAGTTCCGCGTTCTCCGCGGAGGCAACGCGGCTCTTCCGACTCAGTGATCGGTTCAGAATGAGCTGACGAGCCGAATCCCGCGCCGGGCGGAATATTCGCACGTTCCCGTCGATCTGGAATGAACACGTCGCGTAAAGCGTGACCACGTCGGCCATCACTCTTACGGACTCTGACAACAAGAGTGCTGCTGCGTAGCCTGTGCGTTGTCGCGATGACGGAATGTGGGGGATTTTCTGACATGGGCCGTGCTCTGGTCACCCTGGTCAACCCGAACAAGATTCGGCCGACCATCACGCCATACGCGCTCGATATCCTGACGACCTCTCTGGAGGAATCGGGGTTCGACGTCGAGGTGGTCGACCTGAACTTCCACCGGGACGAGTGGCGGGCCGCGCTGGCCGGGTACTTCGACCGCCGGCGCCCCTTGCTGGTCGGCGTGACCGTGCGGAACACCGACACGATCTACCCGCAGGAGCAGAAGGTGTTCGTCGGCGAGCACCGCGAGATCATCACCGAGATCCGGCGCCTCACCTCCGCGCCACTGGTGGTCGGCGGTGTCGGGTTCTCGTCGATGCCCTTCGCGCTCGTCGACTACTTCGGCGTGGACTACGGGGTGAAGGGGCCGGGCGAGCTGATCATCTGCCGGCTCGCGGACGCGCTGCTCACCGGCGGCTCACCGCGGGACGTGCCCGGTCTGATCGTCAACGAGGGCGGCGGCGCGGTCACCCGCGTGCCGGTGTCCGCGGAGCTGCCGACGTCCCCGCTCGCCCACGCCGGGCACGGGGAGAGCCGCGCCTGGCAGGCGAACCGCGGCACCGCCTACACCAGGCGGTCGGGCGTCGAGCACAAGGTCGACAACCTGGCCCACTACCACCACGGCGGCCTGGGCAACATCCTCACCAAGAACGGGTGCCCCTTCACCTGCGCGCACTGCGTCGAACCGGACGCCAAGGGCAACGGCTTCGCGCGCCGCACCGTGACCGCGGTGGTGGACGAGGTCGAGGCGTTGACCGCGCAGGGCGTGCACGACCTGCACACCACCGACAGCGAGTTCAACCTGTCGATCGCCAACAGCAAGGCGGTCCTGCGCGAGATCGCGCGCCGCAAGGACACCGACGCCTCGTCGCCGCTGCACTCGCTGCGCCTGTGGATCTACTCGCAGCCCGCGCCCTTCGACGAGGAGTTCGCCGACCTGCTGGTCGCGGCCGGCTGCCGCGGTGTCAACGTCGCGCCCGACCACGTCCGGGAGGACCTGCTCAACGGCTGGAAGGTCACCGCCAAGGGCACCAGGTACTACACGTTCGACGACACCGTGCGCGTCGTCGAACTGGCCCGTGAACGCGGGATGCTGACCATGGTCGAGGTGTTGCTGGGCATGCCCGGCGAAACCCTCGACACCCTGCGCGAGTGCATCGACCGCATCATGGCGCTGGACGCCACCGTGGCGGGGTTCACCCTGGGGCTGCGCGCCTTCCCGTACTCGCCGCTGGGCATGGACCTGGCCCGGCAGTGCTCGGGCGAGCGCACCGTGCGCGGCCTCCAGTCGAACACCGCCACCGAGCCGATCGTGCTCAAGACGATCGACCAGTGCGCGAGCGTAGTGGAGTACGAGCGCCAGTTCCTGTTCGAGCCCTCCGGCGGCTTCCGGCCGGTGTACTACTTCTCGCCCCAGCTGCCCGAGGACGAGGAGACCCTGTCCCGGCCGGACGGGCGGTGGCTGAACACCCTGCGGTTCATGTGGGAGCACATCCCGGAACGGGACTACCCGCGGGTGATGCTGCCGACCGCGCCGGGGTTGAGCAGGCACGACAACAACTACGCCGACAACCCGTTCCTGACGAGCATGGTGCAGCTGGGGTACCGCGGCGCCTTCTGGTCCCGGTGGCGCGACCGCGACTCGATCATCGAGGAGGCCAGGGCCAAGGGCATCGTGGTGCCCGCCGGGGCCTGAGCCCGCTCACTCCAACGCGACCCGCACGCCCAGCGCGACCAGCGTGGCACCGAGCAGGGCTTCCTGCGCCTGCCGCGCCCGCGGCGAATCCAGCCACCGCCGCGCCCGACCGAGGCCCACCGCGACCAGCCCCAGCCCGGCGAGGCTGAACAGGACGGCGATCACGGCCAGGCCGACCGCGACCGGCACCGCCCGGCCCGACTCGTCGACGGGCACGAACTGGGGCAGGGCGGCCAGGAAGAACAGCGTGGCCTTGGGGTTGGTGAGGTTGGTCATCAGCCCCTGGACGACGGGGGCGTGCCGACCCCACCGGCCCCCTTCCTGCTCCGGCCCGGGAGCGGGCGCGACCGGCCTGCGCGCCACCCACAGCGACCGCAGCCCCAGCAGCACGAGGAACACCGCGCCACCCCACCGGACCACGTCGAAGGCGAACTGGCTGCGCAGCAGCAACCCGGCCAGCCCGATCGCGACGACGAACGCGTGCACGAACAACCCCGCCGCACAGCCCACTGCCGTCCACAGTCCCGCGCGCGTGCCACCCCGCAGTGCGTTGCGCACCACGACGGCCGTGTCCAACCCCGGCGTCACGGTGATCAGCAGGCACAACCCGAGGTAGGACAGGAGCCCTGACGTCATACACCCATCCTTACTCCCCCGGAGCGACCCCGGCCACGCAGCGCCGAGGGCGCCTTGAGGGAGCAGATGCAGGGGCCTGGCGGGCGGTTCTAGTCGTCGTGGGAGCCGGAGAGGAAGTCCGCGTCCTCGAAGTCCCGGATCAGGAACGTGCCGTCGTCCGGGTCGACCAGCACCGTCAGCCTGCTGCCGGGCTTGGTGCCCGGGCCCGGCTGGGTGGTGACGGTCGTCTCGAACGGCGGGGTCCCGGGGCCGCTGATCCGCACGGTGAGGATCATGTTCGTCACCTCGCCGCCGTCGTTCTCGGCCGTGAGGACCTCGCCCGTCGCGGGCAGGCCGACGGCTTCGAGGCGCAGCAGCCGGTTCCGGGCCCGGGTGGTGGCGCGCCACGCGCCGATCCCGATCGGCACCAGGAACAGCGACAGCACCCCGCCCACGTACAGCTGCGCCGAATCGGCGCCGCCGTCGACGTAGCCGAACGCGGCGATCACCGGGCCGGTGGCCAGGATGACCGCGCTGATCAGTCGCCACAGCGGGTTCGAGCCGCGGCCGACCGGGTTCACCTCGACGAAACCCGGTCCGGACATGACCGAACGGTACAACGTGAGCCCGCCCGGGGACGAGGTCCACCGGGAGGACTGGTGCGAGAGGGATCAGGTGGTGGGGAGGGCGAAGCGGCGGGCGTCGCCCGGTGTGCGGACCACCAGTGCCTCGGCCAGCGTCGGGCACGGCGTGATCTCCTGGTCCAGGCCGCTGATCTCGAACGGTCGCAGGACGTGGCGGTGGCCGGCGACCACGCGCAGTTGCACGCCTGCCGCCTTGGCCGCCAGGTGCCCGCGGTGCAGTTCGTTCAGGCCCGCGGCGGCGAAGAAGTCCACTTCGCTGAGGTCCACCACCACCGGGGCGGGCGGGGTGGCCAGCGCCAGGCCGACCGCGATCTCGTGTTTCAGCTCGCTGACGGTCAGCGCGTCGACCTCGCCGGCGACGCGGACCACGACGGCATAGCCGTGGACTTGGCGGTCCACCCTGAACGAGTGGCCGAAAGGTTCGGTTATCACGGTCCGCAGCCTCCTCGGGGGTGAAGAAGGCAGTGGCTCTGACTCAACCCGCTGCGTCACCCGACCGTACTCGCCACTTCTCAAAGGCGCAGCTCAAAGGCACACTGATGACCAAGCCGCCGCGCCGGAGCAGTGCAGGCCGCGCACCGGAGCGCACGGTCCCGGACGCCTCGGGAACCGCTCGATCGGGTGACGAGAACGGGCCACGCCACCGAAGCGGTGATCTTGGCGAACACCGCGACCGGCCACCGCTCCGGGCGCACGGCGACCCGGCGGACGTCGGCGAGGCCCGTCCCCTGCTGACGCCGCTGACCGACAGCCGGTGACCGACAATGTGACCATGGCGCACATCGGAAGCGTGGTCCTGAAGGTCGCGGACGCCCGCCGGGCGGCGGAGTTCTGGACCCGGACCCTCGACTACGAGCTGGTCAACGGCCCGATCGGCGACGAGAGCCCGGTCCTGGCCCCGAAGGACGGCAACGGGCCGACCATCACGCTGGACGAGGACGACCGGACCCACCTCGACCTGCACGTCACCGGCGAGGCGGCGCTGCGGGCCGAGGTCGAGCGGCTGATCGGGCTCGGCGCCGTGCGCGTGCCGTGGACCTACCCGCCGGGAGCCGGTTTCGTGGTGCTGGCCGACACCGAGGGCAACGCGTTCTGCGTGGTGGACACCGGGCAGAACTGACGGCCGGACGTCAGTCGGTGGTGGTCAGGCGCTCGAAGTGCTCCTTCTGGGACGGGTAGTAGTCGTCGAAGCGGGGCAGCGGCGCGCCGGCGCGGGAGGCGATCAGCATGTCGAGGTAGTACTCCCACCCCGGGCCGACCTCGCCGATCCCCTCCTCGGTCGACAGGTGGTGCACCAGGCGCAGCTCGGTCACACCGTCCACTTCGGACAGCAGCAGCTCCAGCCGCCACGTGCCCGCCTCGTCCACCATCGACAGCGCCAGCCGCCGGGGCGGGTCGCAGGCGTCGACGCGGACCTCCACCCACGGCTCCTGCTCCTCGAACACCATCTGCACCTTCACCGTGCGCCCCGGCGCGGCGTCGCCCTCCCACGGGCCGAACCACCGGGCGGTGCGCTCGGGTTCGGTCAGGCTCGCCCACACGTCGTCGGCGAGCGCGCGGAACGTCCGGGTGATCACCAGGTCGCTACCCGCGTCGGCGCGGAACAGCCGGCCGGTGGGGGTCGGGCTCATGCGGTGTGCTCCTTCGAGTCGTCGGCAGGGGATTCGTCGGTGGACGGCCGGTCGGCGGGCGGGCCGTCCGCACGGGCTCGGGCGGCGCGGCGTTCGCGCCGGGCGCGGTGGACCTCGGTGTCCAGCGCGTCGAGGTGGTGCGCCCACCCCGAGGGCCGGCCGGGCACGTCGAACCCCGCCAGCCACCGCGAGAGCGGCGTCAGGCGGGAGGCGTCCAGCACGTAGAACCGCTGCCTGCCCACCAGTTCGTCGCGCACCAGCCCGCTCTCCCGCAGCACCCGCAGGTGCCTGCTCACCGCCGGGCGGCTGATCGCGAACCGCTCGGCGATCTGCCCGGCCGACAACCGCGCCTCGGCGCGCAGCATCTCCAGGATCGACCGCCGCACGGGATCGGCGATCGCGCCCGCCACCTCGTCCACCCCAGAAGCGTAACCACTGGGTTACACGTTAGGCAATGCCCTCGAGGAACGCGACCAACGCCCGCCGGTACGGCTCGACGGTGCCCAGGTCGGCGTGCTCGTCCGGCCCGTGCTGCCCGTCGCCGCCGACGCCGAAGATCACCGCGTCGATGCCGCGCTGGAAGTAGAAGCGCGAGTCGGCCGCGCCGTGCTTGCGCAGCAGGTCGCCCGAGTACCCCTGGGCCCGGGCGGCGCGTCGCAGCGCCACCAGGTCCGGCCCGTCCGGGTCGGCCCGGTGCGGCGGTTCGAAGTGGTCGACGGAGGCCGTTACGCCGGGCGGGCACAGCGCGGTGAAGTGGGCGGCGACCTCCTCCGGCGTGCGGCCGGTGAAGTCGGCGTCCTCGGGCGGGAACCGGACGTCCAGCCACGCGGTCGCGTCCGCGGGCACCTGGTTGAGCGCCTCGTTCTCCGACGAGATCCGGGCGACGTTCACCGTGGTCCGCCACTCCTCCTCCCCCGCCACCGGGTACGCGGCGAGCACGCCGTCCACCGCGCGCACCACCTTCACCAACGCGTTGTCGCCGAGCCACTGGTACGCGCTGTGCGCCGCACGTCCCACCGCGTGCAGCCGCACGGTGGCGAGCCCTTTCGACTCGGCGACGACGCGCAGCGCGCTGTGCTCGCCGATCACCACGAACGACCCCGTCACGCCCTGCTCCAACTGGTGCAGCGTGCCGTCCCGCCCGCCGACCTCCTCGTCGGTCACGAGCTGCAACCCGATCGGGTACGGCAGCCGGCCTGCCAGGTCGCGGAACACCGACGCCAGCACCAGCGCGGACAGCTTCATGTCCTGCGCGCCGCGGCCGATGAGCCGGTCGCCGTCGCGGCGTGGCCGGAACTGCCCGTCCGTGCCCGGCACCACGTCCAGGTGCGCGTTGAAGATCACCCGGAAGTGCGGTCGCCGTTCGCCCGCGTAGACGAGCGCGCTCGGTTTGCCGCCCGACTCGAACCGCTCCACGGTGAATTCGGGTCCGACCACGTCCAGCACGAAGTCCAACGCCCGGCGCAGGTCGGCCGGGCGGTCGGCCGTCGACCGGATGCGCAGCAGCTGTTCGGTCAGCGGTAGCAGGTCCATCCGGCCATCTTCCCGCGACCGCACGGGTCGGCACCGGTCACGGCGCCTCCGGGATCGCCTGCTCCGCACCGTCCACAGCGGACGGACACCGCGGTCGGGCGCGCAGCTCCAGGACCGCCACCACCAGGGCCAGCGCCACGGCCAGCGTCGCGCCGCCGACCGCGACCGACGCCGCGACCGGGAAGTCCCGCCCCGACGCGGTCAGCACCAGGTAGAACACGCCGGTCAACGCCGCCGTGCCGATCGCCGAGCCGATGCGCTGCCCGGTCTGCAACGCCCCACCGGCCGCACCCGCCATCGACACCGGCACGTGCCGCAACGTCAGCGTGGTGTTCGGCGAGATCACCCAGCCGCCGCCGACGCCCGCCACCAGCAACGCGGGCGCGACCGCCCACCCCGCCACGTGCGGCGGCGCGAAGCGCAGCACCACCGCCGTCACCGCGAGACCGGCCACGACCGTGGACAACCCGGTGACGGTCAGCTTGCGGCCCCACTTCTCGACCATCCGCCCGCCGGCCACCGCGGACGCCGCCGACCCCACCGCGAACGGCGTCACGGCCAGGCCCGACTCGAGCGGCGTGTAGCCGAGGCCGAGCTGGTAGTACAGCGCGAACACCAGCCAGATCCCGGCGAACCCGACGAAGTACACCATCCCCAGCAACGCGCCCGTGCCGTAACCGGGCGTGCCGGTGAACAGGCCGATGTCCAGCATCGGGCTGCGGCCGCGGGCGGCGACCTGCCGCTCCCACCGCACGAACAGCACCAGCAGCGCCGCGCCGATCCCGAACAGCCACCACAGGTGCGCCAGCCCGCCCGCCTCGGCCAGCACCAGCGGCAGCATCACGGCCAGCACACCCGTGCCGAGCAGGGCCGCGCCGACCAGGTCCAGGTGGCCGCGCGGCCCGCCGCGGGCCCGGGGCAGCAGTCGGGACGCGAGCACCAGGGCGACCACGCCGATCGGCACGTTGACGTAGAAGATCCACCGCCAGCCCTCGTCCTCGCCGGCCGCGGCCAGGATGAGGCCGCCGACCACCGGGCCGACGGCCGTGGACACGCCGACCGTGGAACCGAAGAACCCGAACGCCCGGCCGCGTTCCGCGCCCCGGAACAGCTGCTGGATCAACGCCGAGTTCTGCGGCGCCAGCGCGCCCGCCGAGATGCCCTGGGCGAGCCGTGCCGCGATCAGCACCTCGGTGCTCGGCGCGAGCCCCGCCAGCGCGCTGAACAGCACGAACGCCCCCAGGGCGACCAGGAACATGGTCCGTCGCCCGATCGCGTCGCCCAGGCGTCCGGCCGGGACCAGGGTCAGGCCGAACGCCAGCGCGTAGCCCGAGACGACCCACTGCACCCCCGCCGGCGTGGTGCCGAGGCCGTGCTGGATGGACGGCAGGGCGACGGACACGATGCTCACGTCGAGCAGGCTCATGAACCCGGCGACGAGCGTGACGGTGAACGCCTTCCACCGCCGCGGGTCCGGCTCGTACGCGCTGGTCACCCGCTATTCCTACCTGCCGGCGCGATCACCCGCACGCCCACGACGTGTGGCCTGGTGCGGAGTGGATACCCCTTCGGCATGGACGTGGAGCCGAACCGACTGTCGGACGTGGACCTGCGCGGATTCGTGCTGGACCGGCTGGACGAGGACGCCGAGCGGTTGGCGCGCGAGGAGCTGCCCCTGCTGGACGAGGCCGAGCGCCGGGGACGGCTGGCGATCCTGCGGTCCGACGACGGCCGCGAGCTGCTCATCGTGCCCGGTGAGGCGCGCACCGCCGACGAGCGCGTGCCCGTCCCGTTCGAGGAGAAGGCGCAGTGGCTGCGCGAGGAGGTTCAGGGCGGGTCGGACCGGTCCGTGCTCCTGCTGCTGGCCGCCGCCTACGACACCCACCACGGCTGGCAGGAGGAGTGGCGGACGTGACCGGTCCCGGTCACCCGGACGACGACCTGCCCCCGCGGGCGCCGCCGCGCAGCGCGTTGACGCTGCGGTTGTGGCTGGCCGGGATCGGTGTCGTGTTCAACGGCGTGGCCGCCGTGCTGTGCGTGCGCGCGGGCCTCACGTGGCTGGCGGTGCTGCTCGCCGTGATCGTGGTCGCCCTGGTCGTCGACTTCGGCTGGGTGGCGCACCGCAAGCGGCGCGGCGACCCGGGCTGACCCCGGTCTCAGCGCGTCATGGCGGGCTGCGACGCGCGCGGCGCGGGCACGTCGTGGTGGCGGCTGATGTTCTCCTTCAGCAGGTCCTGCGACTCGGCGACGGTGATCGAGTCGTCCGGCAGCACGCCGTCGCGGTCCTTCAGCCGCACCATCGCCTCCTCGATGGCCGCGTGCGCGGCGAACAGGCACGGCGTGCTGTAGATCGCCACGTCGACGCCCAGCTCCGTCAGCTCGCCGAGCGACAGCTGGGGCGACCGGCCGCCCGCGATCTGGTTGAACAGCAGCGCCTTGTCGCCGACCGCCCGCCGGACCCGGCGGATCACGTCGGTCGAGGGCATCCCCTCGACCAGGACCACGTCGGCGTCCGTCCCGGCGAACGCGGCGGCCCGGCGCAGCATCTCGGCCTCGTCGGTGGCGTCGGTGCGCGCCACGACGACCAGGTCGGTCCTGGTCCGCAGCACGAGGTCCAGCTTCTCCAGGTACTGCTCCAGCGGCAGCACCCGCTTGCCCTCGACGTGCCCGCACCGGCGGGGCCGCTGCTGGTCCTCCAGGATCACGCCGGACGCGCCGACCTGCTCCAGGGCGCGGACCACCTGGCAGGCCACCTCCGGGTCGGTGTACCCGTCGTCGATGTCGACCAGCAGGTGCTTGGTCGGCAGTGCCAGGCGCATCCGCTGCACGAACCCGACCACGTCCGGCCAGGCGATGAAGCCGACGTCGGGCAGGCCGTAGTGCGACGCGGAGAAGCCGAAGCCGGAGACGAACAGCCCGTCGTAGTGCCGGGCCGCGATCGACGCCGACACCATGTCGAACACGCCGATCAGCGGGGTCGTCCCGGGAGCCGCGACCGCCTCGCGCAGTGCCTTGCCGTAAGCCATGCGACGAACCGTAGGGGTGGCGCCGAACGCGGTCGAGGTATCGGAAGGATGAGATCCACATCGATCACGCGGAGCGGCTCTCGGCCGTCAGGCCCCGGGTAGCGGTGGGCGACGCCGGGGAGCAGGTACTCGGCCAGGACGTCGCCCGTGCGGCGGGACGGCAGGCCGAGGTCGTGCAGGAGCTCGTCCGCGGCGTGGAGGTCGCAGGGGCCGAAGTCGTGGCCGCCGGTGCACGCCCGACCGCGCTGACCCCGGCGGCGAGCGGGCCTCGGCGAACGGCCCGCACGTGACCGCGCGGCATCACGCCGGCGTGGGCCGGGTGGAAGGGCAGCGGTCGCGCCGGCCGCAGCCGCTTCGGCAGCCGGGCGGACCGGCGGACGCAGACCGGGTCGTGGTGGCGGGGCAGGAGCCCGCCGCCCACGACGGCCACGCCTGCCGGGGAACGTCCCGGACCGCACTTCGTCGGCGTGCAGCACGGTCCCGGTGAACGACTCGCGGCCGGGCAGGTCGGGCAGGTGAAGGTGGTGGTGGGCGCCGGCGGCGGTGACGTGGTCGAACGTTTCGCCGCCGCCGGGCGACCGGATCCCGCCGACCCGCTCGTACTCGTCGAAGACCGTGAGCCACCTCCTGCCCGGCGCCGACCGGGAACCCGGACGAAGTCAGGACAGGGCGGCCAGCACGTCGTCGGCGGTGACCGGGACCGAGAACATCGGGAAGTCGAAGCGCAACGCGTTGTCGTGCTCCTCCTGGGACGTGGCGGCGACGCAGTCGGTCAGCGTGATGACCCGGTAGCCGTTCTCGTAGCCGGTGCGCATGGTCGACTCGACGCAGCAGTTCGTCAGGAACCCGCCGAGCACGATGGTCTTGATGCCCTTGCTGCGCAGGATGAAGTCGAGGTTCGTGCTGGCGAACGTGTCGAGTCCCCGCTTGCCCTCGATCACGATGTCGCCGTCGCGCGGCGCGAGGTCGTCCACGATCGCCGCGCCCCAGCTGCCCTTGACGAACGCCTTGCCGTCCACGACGCCCTTGAGGATGCCGTACGGGTGGGAGGAGATCTCGTGGTAGCCCTCGGCGAACGTGATGGGCGCGTGCATGACGGTCACCCCGGCCGCACGGGCCGCCTCCGCCAGGGCCACCGTCTTGGGCAGCATGCCGGTGCTGCCCATCACCTCGCTGACCGCGCCGTTCAGCACGCCGCCCTCGCTGGTGAAGTCGTTCTGGTACTCGATCAGCACCAGCGCGGTCGTCTTCGGGTCCAACACCAGCTCGCTCATCGCGTGCTCCTCTGCTCGGCGGCGCTGCGGACCCGATTCAACGGCCCCGACCCTCCGCCCGCAATGCGGCGTCCGGGTGGCGGCGCCCGCCCGCGCCGGCCGGGGAGGAACCCGGGTCGCGGTGCCGGAAATGGTTTGACGGTATGTGCCGCGAATAGGCATCATGGTCGCATCGAACCGAGGAGCGGATATGACGGACACAGGTTGGCGAGGTGCGCGGCGATGCCGTGGCATCGTGTCGGTCGTGGCGTCTTCCGCGACATCGCGCCGACGTCCGCTCTCCCGTGCCGGGAACCCGTGCTCCCCGCCGTGACCTGTTGAAAGGTCCGGTCCAGGGAGCCGCCCGTCGGGGAACCGACCAGGGCGGCTTTCTCTTGTAGACACCCTTCGGAAAATATTTCGGACGGCCGGGGAAGTCATTCTTGGCGACCTCGGTGCGATGACCGCACGATCAGGCCCCCATAGCTCAGCAGGACAGAGCGCGCCGCTACGAACGGCGAGGTCCCAGGTTCGAGTCCTGGTGGGGGCGCCGCTGGAACCCTGTGCCACCGCGCCTCGCCGGGACGAGCCCGGCGGGGCGCGGTCGGTGGTTCCAGACCAGCTCCGCCTTCGCGCGCGGCGGGCGAGAATAGCCGCGCGGAGCATTCCCGGTCAGCCGGAATGGGCCTCCGGTGACACATATGTGAACCGTTCGTCGAATAGGGCGGCCACATATGTGAACATCGAACCGGGGTTGCCACCGGCCGTTGACACGCCGGAAACATGCGCTACGGTGCGATCAGAGAGCGCTTTCCTGATATCCCCCTGCACTCACCCCTCATACGGGAGAGGAAATAGCCATGCCCACATCTTCCGGGAACCGGCGCGCCCTGCTGAAGGTCGTCGTGGCCGCCGCGCTGGCCACGACCGCGGTCGCCGTGCCGGGTGTCACGCCGGCGTCGGCCGCGACCACCGCGGACGGGTTCGCCTCGGTCAACGCACTGGGACAGAACGGCACCACCGGAGGTGCGGGCGGCGCCGTCGTCACCGCCACCACCACCGCTCAGCTCCTGGACTACATCGCCCGGCCGGAGCCGCTGGTCGTGCAGGTCAAGGGCACGATCACGCTGCCGACCGGCACCACGGACGGCATGCACCAGGTCGCCTCGGACAAGACCATCATCGGCCTCGGCTCCGACGCCCGGCTCGTCGGCGGCGGGCTCACCATCGGCGTGCCGGTGGACGACGACGTCACCTCACCACCGGCCAACGCCGTGCACAACATCATCATCCGCAACCTCGCGATCACCGGGGCCACGGACGACCTGATCAACGTGCAGATGTTCAGCCACCACATCTGGATCGACCACAACGACTTCTCCAACGGCGACGACGGCGCGGTCGACATCAAACGCGGCAGCGATTTCGTCACGGTCTCGTGGAACAGGTTCCACGACCACGACAAGACCTTGTTGCTCGGCCACGACGACGACAACGGCGCGCAGGACATCGGCCGGCTGCGGGTCACCTACCACCACAACTACTTCGACGGCTCCGACCAGCGCAACCCGCGGGTGCGGTTCGGCGAGTCGGTGCACGTCTACAACAACTACTACCGCGACAACAGCTACGGCGTGGCCTCGGCGATGAACGCGGGCGTGGTGCTGGAGGGCAACTACTTCTTCAGCGTCAACAACCCCGGCCGGGTCGACTTCAGCGGCGACCTGGGCCGGATGGTCGCCCGCGACAACATCCTCGTCGAGTGCAACCACGAGATCGAGCTGCGCGGCTCCGTGGTCGAACCCCGCACCTACTACAGCTACTCCCTCAACCGCGCCGCCGAAGTCCCCACGGTCGTGCCCGCCGGCGCGGGCACCGGCCGCATCTGACAGGAGCACCGGAGATGAGCGACATCAGCAGGCGCAGCCTCCTCGCGGGCGCCGCCGCCACGGCCCTCACCGCCGTCGCCGCACGCGCCGCGACGGCCGAACCCGCCCGGACCGGCCGGGTCACCACGAACCCCGTGTGGGCGGCGCCGTTCCAGACCGCCGACGGGTTCGCCGGCACGAACACCCTCGGCCAGAACGGCACCACCGGCGGGGTGGGCGGGCCAGTGGTCACGGTGCGCGACACCGAGACGTTCCTGGACTACTGCGACCGCAACGAGCCCTACGTGATCCAGGTCGACGGGATCATGACGTTCAGCAGCAAGCAGGGCCTGCGGTCCAACAAGACCGTCATCGGCCTGCCCGGCGCGGAGATCCGCGGCGGCGGCCTGGACATGTACCGCAGGCAGAACGTGATCATCCGCAACCTGCGGTTCAGCGGCGCGGACGACGACGCGATCAGCATCCAGCAGTCCTCGCACCACATCTGGATCGACCACTGCGACCTCAGCGGCGGCGCGGACGGGCTGATCGACATCGTCCGGGGCGCGGACTTCATCACCGTGTCGTGGAACCACTTCCACGACCACAGCAAGACCGCGCTGCTCGGCCACTCCGACTCCAACGCGGGCCAGGACACCGGCAAGCTGCGCGTCACGTTCCACCACAACTACTTCAACGCCACCGAGCAGCGGCACCCCCGCGTCCGCTTCGGCGAACCCGTCCACGTCTACAACAACTACTTCCGGAACAACCGCCTCTACGGGGTCGCGTCCACCGAGAACGCCGGCGTGCTGGTCGAGGCCAACTACTTCGAGAACGTGCCGCACCCCGTCTACTCCGGGTACGACGAGAGCGGGCCGGGGCGCGTGGTGCAGCGCGACAACATCTTCGTCAACTCCGGCGCGCCGCAGACCCTCGGCACGGTCGTCGAACCGCGCACCTACTACGCCTACACCCCGGACAACCCGTCGACCCTGCCCACCACCGTCCCCGCCGGCGCCGGCGTCGGCCGGATCTGACCCCAGGAGGACCAGGAGCATGAGCGACATCAACCGTCGTCGGTTGCTCGCCGGCACGGCACTCGCCGCCGTGGCCGCCGCCGTGCCACGCGCCGCGTGGGCCGGTGTCGAACCGTCGGCCGTCGCCGACGGGTTCGCCGGCGTCACCGCGCTGGGCCAGAACGGCACCACCGGCGGCGCGGGCGGCCAGGCGGTCACCGTGACCACGGCCGCCGCCCTCGCCGACTACGTCGGCCGCAAGGAGCCGTACGTCATCTCCGTGTCCGGCCGCATCCAGACCGGCGACGAGATGCTGACCGTCGTCGCGAACAAGACCATCGTCGGCGTCGGCTCCACCGCCGAGATCACCGGCGGCGGGCTGCAACTCGGCTCCACCACCCGCCCCGGCAACAACGTGATCATCCGCAACCTGCGGTTCACCAACGCCTCGGACGACTCGATCAGCGTCACCAACTCCGCGCACCACGTGTGGATCGACCACTGCGACCTGTCCGACGGCTACGACGGCCTGCTGGACATCAAGCGCAACTCCGACTACGTCACCGTGTCGTGGAACCACTTCCACCACCACAGCAAGGCCGCCCTGCTCGGCCACTCCGACACCTACACCAGCGACAAGGGCAAGCTGCGCGTCACCTACCACCACAACTTCTTCGACGGCACCGACCAGCGGCACCCGCGCGTCCGCTTCGGCGAGCCCGTGCACGTCTACAACAACTACTACCGGGGCAACTCGCTCTACGGCGTCGCGTCCACCATGGACGCCGGAGTCGTGGTCGAGGGCAACTACTTCGAGAACGTGGCCCACCCGATCCTGTCCGGCTACGACAAGAGCGGGCCGGGACGCGTGGTGGAGCGCAACAACATCTACGCGGGCTCCGGCGCCCCGGAGACGCTCGGCGCCGTCGTGGAGCCACGCACCTACTACAGCTACGCGGTGGACGACCCGGCGTCGGTGCCACGTCTCGTCACGGCCGGCGCCGGTGTCGGCCGCGTCCAGGGGGTGGCTCGGTGAACAGGAGCACCGCTGTCGCGCTCGCCGCGACGCTGATCGGGAGCCTGGCCGTCGCCACACCGGTGACGGCCGCTCCCGCGGTCGCCGCCGACGCCGCGCCGGTCGGTTTCGCCGCCGTCGACGCCCTCGGCCAGAACGGCACCACGGGCGGCGCGGGCGGCCCCGAGGTCACGGTGTCCACCGCCGCCGACCTCATCGCCGCGGTCAAGGCGACCGGGCCGCGCGTGGTGCGGGTGCAGGGCATGATCACGCTGCCGGCGGGCATGCACGACGTGACCTCGGACAAGACGGTCGTCGGCGTCGGCGCGGCGTCGGGGATCACCGGTGGCGGGCTGAACATCGGCCTGCCGGTGAGCGAGACGACCACTCCCCCGGCGGACGCCGTGCACAACGTGATCATCCGCAACCTGGTGTTCCGCAACGCCACGGACGACTCGATCAACGTGCAGATGTTCAGCCACCACGTCTGGATCGACCACAACGACCTCTCGCGGGCCTACGACGGGCTGATCGACATCAAGCGCGGGTCCAGCTACATCACCGTGTCCTGGAACCACGTCCACGACCACGCGAAGAACATGCTGCTCGGCCACTCCGACAGCAACGGCGCCCAGGACACCGGCTACCTGAAGGTCTCCTACCACCACAACTTCTACGACCGGACCTCGCAGCGCAACCCGCGCACCCGGTTCGGCAACCCGGTGCACATCTTCAACAACTACTTCCTCCGCAACAGCGACACCGGTCCGGCGTGCCAGGCCCAGTCCGGCTGCTGGATCGAGGGCAACTACTTCGACGACGTCGAGGAGCCCATGACCAACAGCTACTCCGGCCCCAAGGGCAGCATCGTCGAGCGGAACAACGTGTACGTGAACAGCGGCAAGCCGGTCGTGGGCGGCGCGGTCACCGATCCGCGCACCTACTACCAGTACGCCCTCGACCCGCCCGCGAACGTGAAGGCCCTGGTCACCCAGGGCGCGGGCACCGGCAAGGTCTGACGGTGGCAGCACGGGTCCCGGCGCCCGGAGGACGGGGGCGCCGGGACCCGCCGCGCGACCTACTGGAAGATCACGTCGCTGCAGAAGTAGTACGACTGGTCGGAGTGGCTGGCCTGCCAGATCACGTAGACCACGTGGCGGCCGGTGCGGCTGCCCGCGTTCACCGCGACCCGGTAGTGGTCCGACGGCGCGTAACGGCCGGTCGTGGCGACGAGGTCGATGTTGTTCCAGCCCAACGGCGTCGTCGTCGCGTCATAGCCCTGCTTGGACACGTACACCCGGAGGTAGTCCGCGCCGTGCCGGGCCTGGTCCCAGATGTCGAGGGTGAACTGCCGCGACTTGGTCACGGCCTTCCACTGACCGGGGTTGTCCAGGGCCGCGTACCGCATGCCGCCGGTGCGCCCGCCGCTGCACAGCTGGCCGTTGGGAATGGCCCCCTGGTGGTTGCCCGCGACACCTTCGCGGTACAGGCCGTTCCAATTCCACATGGCAGTGGTGTCGGCCTGCCACGCCTGCCAGCACATCGGGTCCTGCTGGGCCATCGTCGGGTTCTGGAAATCGCTGCCCCACCGCTGCCAGCAGCCGTAGTTCCGCGACGGCGGGTCGACGGTCGACCCGTGCGCGGCGGCGACGCCGGTCAGCAGGCTCGCCATGAGCCCGGCGACCACCGCGAGCGTCGCGAAGGCTCTGGCGAGCAGGTTCTTGTTCGCAGGGACGGACATGAGCGCCACTCTTTCCTCCTCGTTGAGGACAACCATGTTGGGTAATGACCATGGGTGGGCTGGGAGCGCTCCCAAATCGCACTGTAACCAAGCGTGCGCGGAAATGGGAAGTGTTGGCGGACAACGGGTTCGCATTCGACGCGCGTTCGACCGCAATTCGACGCAACGCCGTCTCGACAGCCGACGGGAGCGCGTTTCGGGGAACTCGCCGCCACAGCGCCGAAAGGTCGACGGCCTCGATCATCGCGCGGTCGGGGTCGACCACCGCGTCGAACTCGCCGGACGAGCGGATCCGGCGTCCACCACGCCGCGGCGACCGGCCGACCGCTCCGCCGGCTCGTCCGGGCAGCGGTTGCCGGCGTCCACAGTGGAGGCCGTGCCGTCGGTGGTGGGTGGTCCTTGACGAAGGCTTGACGTTGGCCCGGCGGGCGTCTTAGGGTCCGGCATCTCGAAAATTGCCGGATCAATGACGAAACTTTCGAACGCCGCCGTCGTAGTCGTCCGAGAAAGCGAAGACCGCCATGAAGTCGATCCGCCTCGTCACCGCCGCGCTCGCCGCGATGGCGCTGACCGCGCCGCTGGCCCTCGTGGCCGCGGCCTCGCCCGACACGGGTGACCTGTCCGCCGGCCACGCGAAGAAGGACAGCCTCCGCTGGGTGGCGCCGAAGGGGTTCTACATCGGCACCGCCGCGGCCGGTGGCGGCCACCACGAGGACCAGCCCTACCCCGACCCGTTCACCAAGGACCTCGAGTACCGCTCCGTGCTGGCCAAGGAGTTCAGCTCGGTGTCCGCCGAGAACCAGATGAAGTGGGAGTACATCCACCCGGAGCGCGACCGTTACAACTTCGGGATGGCCGACGCCATCGTGAAGTTCGCGCGGCAGAACCGCCAGGTCGTCCGCGGGCACACGCTCCTGTGGCACAGCCAGAACCCGGCGTGGCTCGAGCAGGGCGACTTCACCCCGGAGGAGCTCCGCGGGATCCTGCGCGAGCACATCACCACCGTGGTGGGCCGCTACAAGGGCAAGATCCAGCAGTGGGACGTGGCCAACGAGATCTTCACCGACACGGGCTCGCTGCGCACCACCGACAACATCTGGATCCGCGAGCTGGGCCCCGGCATCATCGCCGACGCGTTCCGCTGGGCGCACGCGGCCGACCCCAAGGCCGACCTGTACTTCAACGACTACGGCGTGGAGAGCGTCAACGCCAAGAGCAACGCCTACCTGGCGTTGATCAAGGACTTGAAGGCGCAGGGCGTGCCGGTGCACGGCTTCTCCGCCCAGTCGCACCTCAGCACCCGGTACGGCTTCCCCGGCGACCTGGAGACGAACCTGAAGCGGTTCGCCGACCTCGGTCTCGGCACCGCGATCACCGAGCTGGACGTGCGGATGGACCTGCCGGCGAACGGCGTGCCGACCCCGGAGATGCTGGCCAAGCAGGCCGACTACTACAACCGGACGCTGGTCGCCTGCCTCAACGTCAAGGGCTGTGACTCCTTCACGATCTGGGGCTTCACCGACAAGTACTCCTGGGTGCCGGTGTTCTTCGCCGGCGAGGGCGCGGCGACGGTGATGTGGGAGGACTTCACCCGCAAGCCCGCTTACGACGTCATGCAGTGCACGCTGGCCAAGGAGTCGGTCAAGCGCGGCGAGCGCCACCCGCACCTGCCGGCCTGCGCCAAGTAGGTCCCGACGCGCGTCCCACCGCGCCGTCGCCAGTCGTCGGCCCCCGTCCGGACCTCGAGTCCGGGCGGGGGCCGATCACCACCGGCCGGGTCAGCCGCCGAACGCGACCACCGCGCAGGACGCGGCCGGCCGCACGCGCCGCGCAGCAGGAACACCGCCGCCGTGCCCACCGCGAACAGCCACACCGGACCGGGCACGCCACCAGCCCCCGCCCGGCCCGCCACCAGCTACGCGGCCACGCCGAGCAGCACGGCCAACACCGCCATCCGACACCCCCGTACGCTTGCGTATGGTCCGTGGGCCGTACGGGAGCGTGAGGACGCTGAGAGTCAGTGACGCACGCCACGTCCCGGCGGGAACACCGAGGACCCGCGGGCCGTTGGAACACTCGGTCGGTGCGGTCCGTGTCCCCGGGCCTCACCAAGCGCCGTCGCGGAACACCGTTCGGCTGGAGCCGCGTCGAGCCACTCGCCGAGAGGCGACCGCCGCGCCGACCCCTTCACCTCCACGCGGTCAGGGCTGCCCGCCCGCGTCCCGGTCCCTCAGGTACCGGGTGTGGTCGGCCTGCCGGTCCACCTCCGCCGCGTACACGCGCTCGGCCAGGCGGTGCGCCTCGGCCTCCAGCAGGCCGAGCTGGGTGACCAGCTGGTCGCCGGGGCTCGGCTCGCCGCCCGCCCGCTGCCGCACCGCGAACCACCACGGCAGGTTCAGGTACGTCTGCACGGACAGCGGCAGGTCGGTGCGGGCCAGCCGGACCGCGGTGTGCCGCAGGTCCGGGTCGGCGGCCAATGCCTCGGGCCGCGCGAGGAGGTCGCCGAGCACCGCGCCGATCCGGCCCACGGCGGCCACGGCGGGCTCGGGCACCCGGGACGACTGCGCGCCCACCTCGCGCACCAGGTCGTCCAGTCCCGCGCGGAGCAGACCGGCCTCGGTGACCGCGTCCACCGGCACCAGCCGGACCTTCTCCGGTGGCGCGAGCAGCGCGCCGGCCGCGTACAGCCCGGCCACCACGGCCGGCCACGCGCCGTCGACCGCGCCGGCGAGGTGCAGCAGCACGCCGACGAGACCGCCGGCGCAGCCGACGAGGTTCTTGGTCGAGCCGAGGTAGCGGATCACTGGTAGCCGCGGATCTCCTGGAACACGTCGCCGAGTTCGGCGGCGCGCGCGTCGAACACCTTGCCGCCGGTCATCGCGGCCACCTGGCCCAGCTCCGCGCCGCTGCCCTCGCCGAACAGCACGGTGAACACGGGCACCTGCCGCACCGAGGCGGGCACCGAGCCGAACGACGCCTGGAACTCGGCCAGGCCGGAGCCGTTGGCGTTCTCGCCGTCGGTCATCAGCACGATCGACGTGAACCGGTCCGGGTCGGCCGCGACCAGCGGCTCCATCACCCGGTACGCGCGGGACAGGCTGTCGTAGATCGCCGTGCCGCCGCCTTCCGCCAGCGCCTCGGCGTACGCCTTGATCTCGGCCAACTCGGCCCGCGGGTCGCCCTCGGGCAGGGTGAACGTCCGCGGCTCGCCGGGCGTGGTGTCGAACGGCAGCAGGGTCACCTCCTCGCGGCTGCGGAAGCGGCGGAAGCGACCGGTGAGCGAGTCGTCGGCGCCGGTGAGGCCGACCAGCGCGGACCGCAGCGACGCGATCCGGTCGCCGGCCATCGAACCGGACGTGTCGAGCACGTACAGCGTGCGCGACGGGCGTCGGAGCTCGTCGAAGTAGGCCGAGAGGAGGCCCTCGACGGCGTCGCGCGCGACCGGGAACGGCAGCTCCACCAGGTCCCGCACGGCGAACCGGGGGTCGAGCTCGACACCCGGCACGACCGGCCGCCGGTGCGTGGTCCGCGCGATCTCGCGCTGCACGTCCGGTGTGCGCAGGTGGTCGGTGAGGCGTCGGTGCGCGTCGCGGGCGTCGTCACCGGCGTCCGCGAGCAGGGTCAGCGGGTAGTCCGCGGTGACCACGCCGTCGTCCGGGTAGACCAGGGTGAGCGGCTCGGGCAGGGTGCCGGCGGCGTTCATGGACAGCAGCACGGACTCGTAGTTGACCAGACCGTCGACCCGCGCGCCGGGGTCCTGGCCCGTGGCGCGGCGCTGGTAGGCCTCCGACAGCCAGCCCGACGACCCGGCGGACAGCGACTGCGCGGCGAAGAAGTCCTTCAGCCGCGGGGTGACCGCCGCGATCTGGTCCGCGTCCACGGCGGCGCCCGCGCCCGCCAGCGCCGACGCCACGCCGACCAGGGCGGAGAAGCCGGAGTTCGACGCCGACGGGTCGGTCATCCCGTAGGTGAAGGCCTTGCGGCCCGCCTGCTCGGCGATCTCGCCCCAGCCGACGCGCCGGTCGGCCCACCCCAGCCGCTTCGCCGACGACGTCGACAGGCCGAGCACCACCGGCGAGCTCATGACCTCGACCTGGGTGCCGAGTCGTCTCGCGGCCTCCGGGATGCCGGCCGGGTAGCGGTTGGAGGAGAACCAGACGGCGTCGTACTCGCCGTCCACCTCGCCCTTCGCCAACGCCTCGGCGCCTTCCAGCGTGCCGGTGAAGGTGAACTCCACCTCGACGCCGGTGGCCTCGGCCGCCGCGTCCAGCACCGGTCGCAGGTCGGTCAGCTCGCTGCCGGCGAGCACCCGCAGCACGCCGGGTTCCGCCGGTCGTGCCGGGTCGGGTCCGGCTTCGGCGGTGCACCCCGCGACCACCAGCGCGGCGGCGAGCACGAACGCTGTCCTCATCGGTCCCCCTCGACCGCCGTCGCGTCGTGCGAGCGGCGCAAGTGCTCTTCCGCGCGGCGGATCTCCCCCGACAGCGACTCGACCGTGGCGGCCATCGTGCGCACGGCGTCCGCCCGGTAGCCGTCGACCGCGTCGATCGCCGCGTAGATCCGGTCGAACGACGCGCGGATGGTCTCCGCCGCGACGGCCGGGTCGCTGCCCGCACGGCGGATCTCCGCGCCTTGCAGGTCGAGCAGTTCGGTGTTGGCGCGGATCAGGCCGTCCGTGGTGGCGCGCAACGCGGCGACCTCGTCCAGCACGTCCTGCTGGCTCGCCAGGGCGCCGCTCACCAGCAGGGCGGTCCGCAGCGCGGCCACGGTCGTGGTCACCGCGCGTTCCACGCCCCGGATCAGCTCGTCGTTGTTGCGCCGCACCAGGTCCAGGGCCAGGTAGCCCTGCGCGCTCACGGCGAGCTGCGTCAGCAGGTCCTGGTGGCGTTGCCGGATCGGGTGCAGCACGTCCGCGCGCAACGTCCGCGCCCGGGCCGGGTCGGTCAGGTCGAACACCCCGGCCTGGCGGTCGACCGCCGCGTCCACCGCCTCGGCGAACGCGGCGGCCTCGGCCAGCGCGCCCAGTGCCCGCCACAGCCGCTCCCGCTCGCCCTTGATGGCGGCGTTGTCGCGGCGCAGCACGTCCTGCCGGTCGCGCAGGTCGCCCACCAGCGCGTTCACCGGCTCGCCCGCGGCGCGGTAGCGGTCGAGGGCCTTCTTGGCGGCGTTCGCGGCGGGGAAGACCTTCAGCAGCTTGCGGCCGGTGAGCGGCAGCTTCGCCGGGTCGAGTCCGGCGACGGTGCGGCGCAGGTCCGACAACGACGTGGTGACGTGCACCTGGGGCGAGTCGTCGCGCAGGGCGCGGGCCGAGCGGTCCAGCATCGCGCCCGCCACGCCCGCCGCCGCGCGCAGGTCCGCCTCGCCGACGGCGAGCACGTCGTCCAGCACGGCGGTGAACTCCGGTGACCGGACGTCCAGCTCCCGGAGGCGTCGGGCGAACCGCTCGGCCCGGCGGTCGACGTCGGCGCGCACGTCCGCGCCGAGCGCGACCAGCCCGGCGGCGCGGTCGACCGGGATCGGCGGCACGGGCTCCGGCGGGGTGAGGGCGAACTCGCCGGTCACGGGGCGACCGCGTCGAGCAGGCGTTCCAGCGTCTCGAACGAGGGCGGCTCGACCGCGTCCACCAGGTCCGCGGGCGCGTGGGCGCCCATGACGTCGGCGAACACGCGCGGGTCGGACGTGCGGAAGCCGAAGGTGGCCGCGAGCCTGGTCAGCTCGGGGTCGGTGCTGAGCAGCCGGCCGACCTGGTCGCCCCGGTCGGACAGCGGGACCAGCGTGTGCTTGGAGTACACGGTCGGCGCGAGGTAGAGCAGGCGCATGTCGGCGCGGATGGACCCGTCGGCGCGGCGCAGCCGGTCGAGGTACTGCGACTCGTAGATCAGCGCGAGCGGCGTCTTGCCCATGCCGGCCGCGAGGTACTCCTCGAACGGGCCCTCGGTGCTGTTCTGCGTGTAGCCCTGGTCGCGGAAGAGCCTGGCGACGTCGGGCAGCACGGCGGCCTCCTGCTCCGGTGTGCCGACCACGGTGTCGCCATTGGCCACGAACGACACGATGGACAGGTACATCGCGGCGGAGTTCGACTCGGCCGGGTTGGTGGTGGTGACGAGGACGTTCTTGCGGGCCGGGTAGGCGGTGTTGCCGGGCAGCTGGTCCCAGCGCGTGCCCGCCCTGGTCAGCTCCAGGTACCGGGCCACGTCGAGCACCCGGTAGTCGCCCGCGCCCCCGGTCACGACGCCGGCGGTGTCGAGCAGCTCCACGATCGGCTCGAACGTCGCCACGGCCATGGGCGACTGGAACGGGGTGTGCGCGGCGGTCGTCTTGCGGTCGCGCTGGATCCGCTGCGCGGCGGGCGAGGACGACGGGAACGCGAACTCGTACCGGTCGAGGTCGACGGAGGTGGCGATCTGCCGCGAGCCGGCCGGGTCGACCTCGACTTCGAGGCCGTGCCTCGCGAACGCCTCGGCCACTCGCGGGTCGCTGAAGAAGGCCAGCTTCTCCGACCCGATGACCCCGCGCACGGTGGTCAGCCGGGCGCCGCCCTCCGCGTCGTCCGGACGACCCCACACGACCACCGCGACGACAGCGGCCACCAACACCACGGCCGAGCCGATGGACAACCGGCGCTTCACTGGACCCGCTCACCCCCCGTGTTCACGGCGATCATCTCCGCCGCTCGACTCGTTTGACGCGCGGAGCGGCGATCACGGGGCGAACGGTTGGTGAACGCCTCGTGTCGATGCCGCGTACCCGGCGGCGAGGACGGTGACCGCGTACGCGGTCGTGCGCGGAGAGGTGAACTCGGCCGGCGCCGGTCCGGCCGGCGCGCCGACGACCGTCGCCGCCGCCTCGCCGGTCAACGGCACCGCGCCGACCCGGCCGAGCAGGTCGGTCGGCGTCACCCGTTGCAGGGTGGTCCGCGTGACGACCAGGGCGACCGAACCCGACAGCCCGATCAGCGCGGCGGCGGGCAGGGCGGCGGTCGACGAGGTCGAGTTGAACCGCAGCGCGAACCCTGCGGCGGTGGTGACGAGCGCGCCTGCCGACAACGAGCCACACCTCAGCCGGTCGACCAGGGCCCTGGTCGCCGGCGCGCCGACCAGGAAGCCGACGCCCAGCGCGGACAGCACCAAGCCGACCGGTCCCGGGCCGCCCCACGCGACCGCCCCGAACGGGACCGGCAGCGCGCTGAGCGAGGCGTTCGCGACCAGGAAGGCGGTGCTCACCGCAAGGAGCGCCTCGGCCGTCGGCGTCGAGCGCAGGAACGCGAGCCCTGCCCGCAGTTCCGCGCCGACGCCCGGTCCCCGGTCGCCGCGGGCGCCCCGGGCCGTCGACGCGATCAACCCGGCCGAGACCAGGTAGCTCGCCACGTCCGCCGCCACCAGGGCCGGGAAACCGATCAGCGGCGCGCCGACGAGTCGGGCCACGCCGTCGGTGAGGGAGTTCAGGGCGTTGGCGCCGCTCAGCGCCGTGCCGGTGCCGACCACGACGGGTGTGTGCGCCTGGGCCGCGGGCCGGAACACCACAGTGCCCGTGCTTTCGAGGACCAGCGCGAGGTACACCAGCCAGAGGTCGACGGGGTCGCGGGCGAACAGCAGCAGGGCGACGGCGGCGGCGCGCAGCACCTCGGCCGCGACCATCGCCCGCCGCCGGTCCCACCGGTCGACCAGCACCTCCGCGACCGGGCCGCCCACAGCAGCCGGAAGTCCCTCACGCGCAGAGCGGTCAGCACCCGAAGACCATCTCCAGAAGACAGCCATCTCCGATAGTGCTCTGACAGGACTGGCGCCGTGGGACACGAACTGGGTCGACGGCTGCGAGCGCTGCGCGCCGCGAACGGACGGACGGTGGCCGCGGTCGCCGCCGACGCGGGACTCTCCGTGCCGTACGTGGCGAACCTGGAGAACGGCCGGGGCAATCCGACCGTGGACGCGCTCACCCGGTTGGCGGGGGCGCTGGGCACGCGGCTGGTCGTCGGGTTCGCCGACACCGACGACCAGTCCGCGTCCCCGCCCGCCGCGCCGCCCGCCGCGCTGGTCCGGCTCGGCCGCACCGCGCGGTTCCGCCGGGACGTCCGCGCCGTGGCCGAGGCGACCGGTCAGAGCGCCGACGACCTGACCGGGCGGCTGCCGGACGCGCTGGCCCGGCTGTCCGCCCTCACCGGCCGCGACCTCGCCGAGCCGGACTGGCTGCGGCTGCTCGACGCGCTGCTGCTCGTCGCCGCGCACCCCGACCCGGGAGAAAGGGCTCAGTAGGCCATGAACAGGATCTCGTCGCGCGAGTAGTCGTGGCCCGGGTGGTTCTCCTTGAGGTGCTGCTGGGTCTTCGCCACCAGGTCGTCCTCGTCCTGACCCGTGATGTGCTCGCCGCAGGGGCAGGTGATGTTCTGCTTCATCGCAATCCTCCGCTGGTGATCTCTCCCCGTCGACTCTACTGAACGTGACGACGTTGTCGACCGGTCGAGTTCGGTGGCGGCAGACCGGACGGCGGCGGACGGCGGGGGCGTCCGGGGACACGGGGGTGGTCCCGCCGGCGTCGTTGCCGCGGGACCACCCCCGGCCGAGGCGTCAGCCCGCGTACGCCTCGAACTCGGCGAGCTGGGCGGCGGGCCAGCCCGTGTTGCCGGTGACGGTCAGCCGCAGGTAGCGGTGGTTCGCCGAGACCGGGATGCTCACCTGGTTGCCCGACGCGGGGTCGAACCGGAACCCGGCCGACGCCGCCAGTTGGCTGTAGCTCGCGCCGTCCGCGCTGCCGGACACGCTCAGCGTCTGGGTGCGCGCGGCCCACGCCGCGGCGGGCGGGAGCTTCAGCACGACCCGGTTCACCGCGATCCGGCTGCCCAGGTCGACGGTGAACGTCTGCGGGAAGGCGTTGTTCGGGCTCTCCCAGTAGGTGGTGGCGTCGCCGTCGACCGCGTTGCCGCCGGGGAAGCCGCCGTTGGCCGAGGACTGGACCGGCTTGCCGCGCGCCACGTTGCCCTGCGGCGGCGGTGACGTGGTGGTGGTCGTGGTCGTGGTGGTGCTCGACGCGTAGACCTCCAGCTCGGCCAGCTGGGCGGCCGGCCAGGCGGTGTTGCCGGTGAACGTCAGCCGCAGGTGGCGGTGGGCGCCGGAGACCGGGACGGTGACCTGGTTGCCGGACGCCGGGTCGAACCGGAACCCGGTCGAGGCCACCAGTGGGCTGAAGTTCGCGCCGTCCGCGCTGCCCGACACGCTCAGGGTCTGCGTGCGCGCTTCCCACGCGGTGGGCGGCGGGAGCTTCAGCACCAGGCGGCCGACGTTCTCCGACCGTCCCAGGTCGACGGTCAGCGACTGCGGGAACTGGTTGTTGGCGCTCTCCCAGTAGGTGTTCGGGTCGCCGTCGACGGTCTGGGCGGCCGGGAAGCCGCCGTTCGCGGTGGAGGCGCTGACCGCCTTGCCCCTGGCCAGGTTGCCGCCCGGCGGGACCGTGGTGGTGGTGGTCGTCGTGGTGGTCGTGGTCGTGCTGGTGCTGGTCGGCGGGTTGGTCGGGTCGGTGTAGATCGGGTCCGGCCACGGGCCGCAGTACGACGGGCCGTCCCAGCCGGAGTTGCCCGCGCCCTTGGTGAGCTGGAACCCGTTCTCGCCCAGGCAGCTGTAGATGCCCGCGCGGCCCAGGCCGGTGGCGGTGACGTTGGTGAACGACGCCGCGCCCGGCGACTGGAGCTGGATGCCGAACGTGCCCGCGCCGTTGATGCGCACACCGTCGAAGTGGACGTTCGTGATGGTGCCGCTGATGAACTGGATGGCTTCGTAGTTGCTGTCGATCAGGTCGGTGTCGGTGACGTCGATCCGGCCGTTCATCGCGCCGTCGCGGGCGTCGAACCAGAGCGCGCCCACGCCGAACTGCCAGTTCGAGTCGAGCACGCCCGCGCGCAGCGTGGTGTTCTTCGACAGGGTGGTCGTGCCGGACAGGGGCACCGAGGAGAAGCGGTTGCCGACGTGGATGCCGCCGCCCTGGTCCTGGGTGTCGGCCACGACGTTCTCGGTGGCGACGTTGTCGCGCCCGCCGTAGATCGCGATGCCGTTGGCCTTCATCGGCACGACCACCGTGTTGCGGCGGATCGTGTTGCTGTGGTCGGCCTGCTGCTCCGACCAGAACGCGATGCCGTCGTCGCTGATGTTGCGGAACAGGTTGTGCTCGATCAGCACGTTGCTGATGCCGCGGTGCAGGTTCATGCCGTCCGCGAGCTGGTCGACGACCTTGTTGTTGCGGATCGTGAGGCCGGAGAACGGGCCGTCCAGCCACAGGCCGACCTTGGTGTGCTGCAGGAACATGCCGGAGATCACCGAGCCGCCGCCCAGCGCGCCGCCGATGGCGTTGGTCTGGTCGCAGTCGACCCGGTTGGTGACCTCGCCGATGATCGCGAAGTCGTGCAGGCCGACGCGGGTGCTCGCGCCGGAGTTGCCGCCCTGGCCGCAGCTGGACGGCTCGCCGAGGCCGTAGAAGCCGACCCGGTCGCCGGCGACCACGCTGTGCCAGTGGCCCGCGCCGCGGACGGTGACCTGGTCGACGGTGACGTGCTTGGTGACGGTGAACCGGCCGGCCGGGATCCACACCTCGCGGCCGGAGGCCTTGGCGGCGGCGACCGCGGCGTCGAAGGCGGCGTTGTCGTTCGAGCCGTCGTTCGGCGTGGCGCCGTGGTCGGTGACGGAGACCGAGTTCGCGGGCCGGGTGGCGGCCGGCGCGACGAGCTCGAAGTCGGCCAGGTCGATCGTGTAGGACGGCGCGGTGTCGCCCGCGTCGACCTGGAGCCTGACCTTCGAGCCCGCGGCGAGCGTGCGGCCGAACAGGGCGCGGGTCGAGTCGTAGAGGTGGTGCGGCTTGCCCTGGTTCGGGTCGTTGGCGTAGGGGTAGCCGCCGTAGCGCCACGCGTACTTCGACGTGAGCGTGAGGCTGGTGGTCTTCGCTCCGTCGAGGTAGAGCGACAGGGGCGCGGTGATGCCCGCGCCGTTGTTCCCGTCCGGGACGCTGTAGCGCAGGTCGATCGAGTTCGCGGGCTCGGTGAGGGTGAACTCGACGTACTTGCCCTGGCCGGACAGGGTCACGGCGCGGCGGCCGGACGCCTCGCCCTCCAGCGTGCCCTGGCGGCGGCCGGGCCCGATCTTCGTGCCGTTGGTGGCGGCGGCTTCGGCCTCGTGCTCCACGAAGGGCACGTCGGCGCCCCGGCCGGGGATGTCGAACGGCGAGGTGGCCGCCGCGGCGGCGGCCTGGGCGACGACCTCGCCCGGCGCGGCGGCGATCGTGAGGGCGGCTAGCAGGGACGTGGCCACCGCCGCCGCGCCGAGCGCCAGGGGACGCCGGAGGGTGGGGTTGACTCGCATGGGTTCAGCCCTTCGTTGGACGGGACCTCGAACTGCGGGCAGGGATGTCACAGGGTGTGGCGTGGCGCACACCATAAGCAGCACGATCAGCCGTGCGCAAGATGTCTACTGAAACACGCAAAATCTCGACGAACCGGGATCGCAGCAGGGCGGATCGACCGCTTGCGGGATGTTTGCGGAAACTTGCGTTCGCTTGCGCGGCAGGTCGGCCGCCGCGAAGGGCGCGCACGACCCAGCGCGGACCTTTGGTGCGACCTACTACGACTCAGTAAGACCCGCTCAGCTTGCGGTGGTCCCAGGAGACGACGGAGGTGGGCGCGAAGCGCAGCCCGACCCGTTTCACCGCCTGCGCGGCCACGAACGCGTCCAGTTCCGGCCCGCTGTGCCCGGAGTAGCGGGCGGCCACCGCCGCGCCGATGCGGGTGACCTCCGCCTGCTCCTCGACCAGCCGCGCGTCGCACTCCATGGTCACGCCGCGCAGCTGGTCGTAGGTCTCCCCCGCCTCCAGCTGCAACGTGGCCTCGGGCTTGCGGCGCAGGTTCGCCACCTTCTGCGACGCCCGGTACGTCCAGCCGGCCAGTTCGCCGTCCTCCACGACGAACCACAGCGGCACGAGGTGAGGCCGGCCGTTCGGGCCGATGGTGGCCACCGTGACCACGCGCTGCTCCTCCAGGAACGCGCGCACCTCGTCGGTCGTCATCGTGATCAGCGCCCGGCGGGACATGGCGTCAGGATAGGCGGCTGTCCTCGCGGGACGTCGCCGAGCCGGGTCCGGCGGCCAGGTCGCCGACCGCGCCCTGCTCCAGCAGCGCCAGGAACACGTCGACCAGGTCCGGGTCGAACCGGGCGCCGCGGCCGGAGCGCAGCTCGCGCACGGCCTGCTCGTGGGTCAACGCGCGCCGGTGCGGCCGGTCGGCGCGCATCGCCGCCCACGCGTCGCACACGGACAGGATCCGCGCCTCGACCCGGATGCGGTCGCGGGCCAGGCCGTTGGGGTAGCCGGCGCCGTCCCACCGCTCGTGGTGCTGGCGGATGACCTCGGCCACCTCGCCGTGGTCGGGCAGCACGCCGACCATGCGGGCGCCGCTGTCGGGGTGCTCGTGCAGCAGGTGCCACTGCTGGTCGGTGAGCGGGCCGGACTCGGTGAGCAGGTCGTCGGGCAGCACGATCATGCCGACGTCGAGCAGCCGTCCCGCGCGGTGCGCGGTGTGGACCTCGGCCGGGTCCCGCTTGAGGTTCTCGGCGACGGTCCGCGCCCACTCGGCGATGGCCAGGCTGCGCCCGGGACTGGCCACGCGCAGGTCGACCAGGTCCGCGACCTGGTTCAGGTAGTCCACCGCGACGTCCTCCCGGTGCTCGGTGAGCGATGTGCCACCGGCGACCGCCCGGTCCCGGCCGAGGTCCTTGGCCAGGTACAACGCGCGGTCAGCCGCCGACACCAGTGCGGACGCGTTGCCGTAGTGCGGCGCGAACGCGGCGGTGCCGGCGGAGAGCGTAACCGTCACCGATCTACGACCGCTCACGGCGATCGGATGGTGGGAGACGCCGTGCCGCAACCGTTCCGCGAGGCGGGTGAGGTTCTCGGCGTCCGCACCGGTCGCGATCAGCGCGAACTCCTCGCCGCCGTACCGGGCGAGCACCCGGCCCTCGCCCGCGATCGCGCGCAGCCGGTTGGCCACCTCGACCAGCACCCGGTCCCCGGCCGGGTGACCGAACCGGTCGTTGATCGACTTGAACCGGTCGACGTCGAGGATCACCACGCCGAGCGGCGACCCGGTGCGCCTGGCCCGGGACACGTCGTCGGCGAGGCGCGCCTCGAAGTAGCGGCGGCTGCGCAGCCGGGTGAGGCTGTCGGTGATGGCGAGGCTGCGCTGGTCGACCGCGAGGCCCGCCAACCGGGTGGCGGTCAGGGCGAACAGCACCGCGCAGCCGGCCGCGATCACCGGCACGTCCCGGCGCACGCCGTGCGCGTGCTGCACGAGCAGCAGCGCGGGCCCGATCAGCGCGGCACCGGACAGGATCGCCAGCCGCGGCCAGCTCAGCCGCAGCGCGGGCACGTCGACGGCCTGCGCCATCCGGCCCATCGACGGGTGCAGGGCGCACGCGCCGAGGGCCAGGTTGCCGGTCAGCCAGATCGCGTCGAGGAAGTTGCCCGCCGCGTAGCTGAGGTCGAGGCGCTGCAACACGTACGCGGTGTCGGCGGTGAGGATCGCGACCAGCCACAGGGCCAGCAGCACGAACGACGCGTCACGCCGGCCGCCGCCGAACAGCAGCCGCAGGGAGACCAGCAGCAGCACCAGGTCCATGAGCGGGTAGGCCAGCGACACCATCTCGACCAGCAGCGGCGTGCCGAGGCGGGTCTGGGGGCCGATCACGAAGACCCACGACAGCAGGCCGGCGACGACGGTGAGCGAGACCGCGTCGAGCAGGCCGGGCAGGTCGCGGTCGGAGCGGCGCTGCCGGATCAGCATGAGCAGGCCGACCACGACGAGCGGGTAGTGGCCGAGGTAGAAGGCGTCGGCGACGGCCGGGTAGCTGGGGTCGCCGAGCACGTAGTGCGACATGTAGAAGGTGGTGTCCGCCAAGGCGTACACGAGTTGGCTCAGGCCGAGCACGAGCCACGGCGCGCGTGGTTCGGGCCGGTTGCGCCGCACGCCCCACCACACGGCCAGCGCGGCGGACGAGCTGACCGCGCAGTAGACGACCACCCGCAGCGGAACCGTGCCGACGAAGATCGGCAGCGCGTAGTAGACCCCGACCGATAACAGGCCGAAAGCGAGGTAGACCATCCACAGCTGATGCTGTTTTCCGATCGGGATTTCGCGGCTTTCGACCGACTTCGCTCCGGCGACGCGCAATCCCGGCACTCCCCACTGAGGCAACGCTGACGTTCGACAAGGCGGGGCTATGAGATCGGCTAAGGGGACTCCACGTCAACTCCCGTTGCCGAGTCTTCATCCACAGAACCGACGACATGCCCGTCCGGGCGGTGCGGGAGGGCTCTATAGAGTGCCTAATGGTCATGCCGCCGTCGTCGGTGACGTGCGGTGCCCGGACGAGGGGAAACGATGGCGAAGGACGCGAAAGACCTGCTGGAGCGGGTGCGGGCGGAACTGCGGGGCGAGGGCGGGACGAACCGGCTGGTGCCGTTGATCGCGTCCGGCGAGGCGCCGCTCGGCACGTTGAAGGCGTTGGCGGCGGAAGAGCACCGCATCGTGCAGAGCGACTGGCGAGCGTTCCTCACGTTGGCCGCGCAGTCTCCCCTGCCCGCGCAGCGCGAGTTCTTCGCGACGGTCGCGGGAGGCGAGGGACTGGCGTTGGCCAAACTGGCCGATTTCGCCGCCGCGACCGGGCTGGGCCCGGATGACGTGGCCGCGTACCGACCGTTGCCGGGGTGTCAGGCATATCCGTCGTACGTGGCCAGGCTGGCGTTGGACGGCAATCCTCACGATGCGCTCCTGGCGATTCTGGCGAACTTCGCGGAATGGGGTGGCTATTGCGCGACGATCGCCGCCGCGCTGCGTGAGCACTACGGTTTCGACGACGCGGGGTGCGCGTTCTTCGACTTCTTCGCCGAGCCCGCGCCGGAGCTGGACGCGCTGGGCCTGCGCGCGCTGGACGACGTCCTGGCCACCGGCTGGTCCCCGGCCGGCGCGATGCCCGCCGCCCGCCTCCTGCACTCCTACGAGCTGATGTTCTGGAACACGCTCGCCGACCTCCCCTGACCCGAGAGTCCCACCCCCACCCCGCGTGAGTCCTCCCTCCACGGCGCGAGAGTCCAACGTTCACGACCACTGAGTTCTACGTTCACGCATCGCCGAGCGTTCAACTCGGGGTGCGTGGACGTCGGACTCTCGCGCCGTGGACGTTGGACTCTCGCGCCGTGGACGTTGGACTCTCGGGTTCAGTGGGGGACGGAGGGTTGGGCGTCCCAGTTCTCGGCCAGGTCGGGGCGGCCGAAGAGGTAGCCCTGGGCGTAGGCGCAGCCGGCGTTGCGCAGCCAGTCCGCCTGGGCCTGCGTCTCGATGCCCTCGGCGACGGTGTGGGCGCCCAGGACCTCCGCCAGGTCGATGATGCAGCGCACGACGCCGGCGGTGCGGCCGGTCTCGGCGAGGGCGTTGGTGAACGACCGGTCGATCTTCACCACGTCGAACGGGTAGCGCTGCAGGTAGCTGAGCGACGAGTAGCCGGTGCCGAAGTCGTCCAGCGCGACCCTCACGCCGGTCTCGCGCACCTCCATCAGCCCGCGCATCGCGGCGCCGTCGGCCCACACCGACTCGGTCACCTCGATCGTCAGCCGTTCCGGCGGCAGGCCCGTGGTCTTCAGCACCCGGTCCAACGACGGCAGGAACGCGGGCGCGGACAGCTGCCTGGTCGACACGTTCACCGTCACCCCGAGCGAGCGCCCCTGCTCACGCCACCTCATCGCCTGCTCGCACGCGCCGGCCAGCACCTTGTTGCCCAGCGGCACGATCAGCCCGGTCTCCTCCGCCAGCCCGATGAACTCGCCGGGCCCGAGCAGCCCGTGCCCCGGCCGCTGCCACCTCACCAGCGCCTCCGCGCCCGCCGCCTCCGACGTCGCCAGGTCCACGATCGGCTGGTAGTGCAGCACCAGCTGCCCGTCGGACACGGCGGTGCGCAGGTCGGCCTTGTCGCGCTGCCGGGCCAGCACCCGTTCGCCCATCTCGGGGCGGAACAGCCGGATCCGCCCGCCGCCTTCGCGCTTGGCCACGTACATCGCGGTGTCCGCGTCGCGCAGCAGGTCCGCCGTCCCGACCCCCGGTGACGACACGGCGACGCCGACGCTGGCCCGGATCACCGTGTCGTGCCCCAAGCCGGTCAGCGGCCGGGCCAGCTCGGACAGGATGCGGGTCGCCAGCCGTGCCGCGTCACGCACGTCGTGGCCGGGCGCGAGGACCGCGAACTCGTCGCCGCCGAGCCGCGCGGCGGTGGCGACGGGTCCGACGGCCCGGCCGATCCGCTCGGCCGCCGACACCAGGTACCAGTCGCCCGCTTCGTGCCCCTCGGCGTCGTTGACCTCCTTGAACCCGTCGAGGTCGATCACCAGCAGGCCGACCGTCTCACCGGCGGGCAGCGCCGCGTCCACCAGGTGCAGGAAGTGCGTGCGCCCGGCGAGCCCGGTCAGCTCGTCGCGCTCGGCCCGGGTGCGCAGCTGGTCTTCCAGCTCGCGGCGCTTGCTCACGTCCAGCGCGGTGACCAGGGTGTGCGGTTCGGAGACGTGCTCGACCGGCACCGCCTGCACCGCGAGCACGCCGGTCGAGCCGTCCGCCCGGGTCACCCGGACCTCCACCGCGTCCTCGGCCGCGCGGCAGCCGCGCGCGCAGGCGGTGATGTCCGGGCCGTGCGGGCACGGCACCCGGCCGGGCGCGTCCTCGGACCACGCGAGCAGCTCGCGGGCCCGGTCGTTGTGCAGCAGGGGCGCGCCCTCGGCGTCGACCAGCACGAGCCCGACCGGGCTGGCCCGCACCACGGTCTCGACGGTGCGGTGCGCGTCCTGCACGAGCCGCGCCGAGCGCGCCGTCTCGTGCAGCGCGGTCGCGACGACGGCCAGGCCCACCAACGGCATCACCACCGAGGCGACCATCGGGCCGGTCACCGCGACCGGGGTGACCGAGAGCCACACCGTGAAGCCGGTCAGGAACCCGAGCAGCGCGGGCATCGCCCGCAGCGGGAACCGCTCGTGGTCGGTGCCGCGGAGCGCGCGCTGCACGGTCACCGCGAACACGAAACCGAGGGCGGGCTGCGGGGTGGGCAGCACGAACATCGCGCCGTGCACGACCGCGCACTCGACCAGCGCGATCAGCCAGCTGTCCCTCATCGGCCGCAGCAGCCACGACAGGAGCACGAGCGGCACCAGCGCGAAGAGCACGAAACGGCCCGGCCCGACGCCCATGACGAGCAGCTGGACCGCGAAGGCGACGGAGCTGAGCCAGGCGTAGGCCTCGGTGAGCCGCCGGATCCGGCGCAGCGCGGGTTGGCCGGGTGACGAGAGCGCGTCGTCCACCACGGTGCGGCTTGGACGAGCCACGCCCCGTTACCCCCAAGTCAAGCGGCGATCGACTGGACACCCCCGCGGAAGATCGAACTATCCATACCGGTGTTCGCGTTCTCAACCGCCATTCGGGTGAGTCCACTATGGACCCCGCCCGGCCGGGCCCCGCCGGTCAGGATCCGGGGGTCGACCCGTGCGGCGGCTCGCTGTCCGGCAGCGGGTCCGGGGTGGTCTCGGCGAGGTCGGCGGCGACCGCCTTGGCCTCGTCGATCGTGCGCCGCGAGGCGGCCAGGCGCGCGTCCTCCTCCGGCGTCTCGACCCGGAAGTCCTCCGCCGAGCGGCTCTCGTGTTCGTGATCGTCAGCCATGCGACCGGGGTTTCCGCGCACCCCGTCGTCAAACTTGGACACCGGCGGCACGGCGGACTACCGTCGATAAGAGCCCGCTGGTTCGTAAAGCCCGTCGAGGAGAGCCGATGTCGAGCACGACGACCGCGCCGCCCCGCCCGTCCGCGCGGCGGCGCGTCACCTTCACGGCGGTGCTCCTCACGCTGACCGCGCTGCTGTTCTGGGTGCCCTGGACCGGTCTGCTCCCGCCGGGCGCGCGGTGGCCGTGGCCGGTGCAGGCGGTCGGCACGGCGTTCTTCGTCGTCACGTCGGTGGCGTTCCCGCTGCTGCTGGTCCGCGCGCACGGCCGCCGGCACTCCGACCGGGCGTCCCGGGTCGCGCACCTGATGCTGGGCGTCGCGTGGGTGTTCTTCTCCTGGACGGTGATCACGCACGTCCTGCGGATCGTGCTGGCGGTGGCGGGCGTGGAGAACCCGTTGCGGGCGCGGGTCGTCGCGCTCACCCTGCTCGTCGTCGGCCTGGCGCTGGTGGGGTACGGCATCCGCGAGGCGCGCCGCGTGCCGCGGGTGAAGCGGACCGAGGTGCCGCTCCCCCGGCTCGACAAGGCGTTCGACGGCCTCACCGTCGCGGTGCTCGCGGACACCCACTACGGCGCGATCGACCGCACGAAGTGGTCCGTCGGCACGGTGGCGGCGGTCAACGCGCTGGACCCGGACGTCGTCGTGCACGTCGGCGACATCGCGGACGGCACGGTGGCGCAACGCCGCGGCCAGGCCGCCGCGCTCGGCGACGTCCGCGCGCGGCACCTGTTCTACGTGTCGGGCAACCACGAGTACATCAGCAACGCCCAGGCGTGGCTGGACCACATGGCCGAGCTGGGCTGGACGAGCCTGCACAACCAGCACCGGGTCCTCGAACGCGGCGACGCGCGGTTGGTGTTCGCGGGCGTGGACGACGTCACCGGCGCGCACTCGGGCGAGACCGGGCACGGCGCGGACCTCGAGGCCGCCCTCGCGGGCACGCGCGCCGACGACCCGGTGGTGCTGCTGGCCCACCAGCCCAGCGAGATCCCCAAGGCGGTGGCGGCGGGCGTGGACCTCCAGCTGTCCGGGCACACGCACGGCGGCCAGATCTGGCCGTTCCACCTGCTGGTGGGGTTGCAGCAGCCGGTGCTGGCGGGGTTGAGCCGCCACGGGGAGCGCACGCGGCTGTACACGAGTCGTGGCGCGGGTTTCTGGGGTCCGCCGCTGCGCGTCTTCGCGCCGAGCGAGATCTCCTTGCTCACACTGCGTTCCGCGTGATTGACGCTCGGTGAGCCGGGGCGTGCGGGAACCCCTCCCTGCCGGCGCACCGCGCGGCGCGGTTGCGCCCGGGCGCGGCCGGGCGGGCATGATCTGCCCGTGAAGGTTCTGGTGGTGGGTGCGAGCGGGTTGGTCGGGCGGCACGTCGTCGAGCGGTTGCGGGAGCGGAGGCACGACGTGACGTCGGTGGCGCGGACCGCGCGGGACGGCGTGGCCCACACCCTCGACGCGACGACGGCCACCGAGGCGGAGTTCCGGGCGTTGCTCGCGGGTCACGACGGCGTGGTGTTCGCGGCCGGCGCGGACGACCGGGAGGTGCCGCGCCGGCCCGCGTACCCGGTGTTCCACCGGGGCAACGTCGCGCCGGTCGTGCGGCTGCTCACCGCCGCGCGCGAGGAGGGGCTGAGCCGGGCCGTGGTGCTCGGGTCGTACTACACGCACTTCCACCGGCTGCACCCCGAGTGGGACCTGGCCGGACGCCACCCGTACATCCGCAGCCGGGTCGAGCAGGCGCGGGCGGGTCGGGCGGCGGCCGGGCCCGGGCTGCCGGTGGCGGTGCTGGAGCTGCCGTTCGTGTTCGGGCGGGCCGGCGACCGGCTGCCGAACTGGTCGGGCCCGTTGGACAAGTGGGTCCGGTCGCGGTCGCCGCTGCTGGCGCCGCCCGGCGGCAGCGCCGCGACGACCGCCGCGCACGTGGCCGACATCGCCGTCGACGCGCTGGAGCGGGCGTCCGGTGAGGACATCCCCGTGGCGGCCGAGAACCTGACGTGGCCGGACATGATCGGCCGCATCGCGGCGGCCGCCGGTCATCCGCGCCCGGTGCGCCGCCTGCCGGGCGCGGTGGTGCGGGTGGCGTTGCGGCTGGGCGGGCTCGCGCAGCGGCTGACGGGCAAGCAGTCCGGGTTGGACCCGGCGCACGCGGGCGCGTTGCTGTTGCGGGAGCTGTTCGTCACGCCGGTCCGGCCGGTGTCGGTGGACGCCGCGGTCGCCGAGACGTTCCCCCGGACCGGTGCGCGCGCCTAGTGGGCGCGGCGGCGGGGTTCCGGCGGGGCGTAGTCGTAGTCGTCCTCGGGCACGTCGAACGGGAGCGGGCGGTTGGTCCACGAGTCGACGAGCACGACGACGGCCGCGCAGACGATGACGACGACGCCGACCCAGGCCAGGCCACCCCAGATGAGGATCCCCGCGATCAGCACCAGCGGCAGGACCATGAACAGGCAGAACGGGTCCACCCGCCCGAAATGCCGCCGTCCTCCGGAACTCGCCATCTACGCCCTCCCAGTCAAGCGCCTCCCCGGGTGAACTTACGCGACGTGGTTCGCCCGGCTGTCAGCCGGGCGGTCACGCAGCGCGTTGTCCGCGGCCGGGGTGCCGGCCGTTCGGCGCGTTCGACGACCGTGCGGGCACGGCCGGGATGATCATGCCGGCTGCAGGGCCGCGGGTGTGGCGGACCCTCGGGATCCGCGGCGGCGTGGCCGGTGGCCCGGCCGGCGCGCTCGGCTGCGGCACGGAGGTCACCGGACTCCGCGGGTGCGGAGTTACACTGCCCGACGTGCCGAATCTGCGGATCAGCGACGCGGCCGCCCTGCTCGGGGTGAGCGACGACAGCGTGCGCCGGTGGATCGACCAGGGCCGCTTGACCGCGGTGCGGCTCGACAGCGGGCGCAAGGGTGTCGACGGCCGCGAGCTGGCCGAGCTCGCCCAGCGCCTGGCCGAGGCGCCGGAGCCGGGGGTGACGGTGGCGGCGTCGGCGCGCAACCGGATGCGCGGGATCGTCACGCGCGTGGTCAAGGACGGGGTCATGGCGCAGGTCGAGCTGCAGGCCGGGCCGTTCCGGGTGGTGTCGCTGATGAGCCGCGACTCGGCCGACGAGCTGGGCCTGGAGGTGGGCGCCGTGGCGGTCGCGTCGATCAAGTCCACGCACGTCGTGGTCGAGATCCCGGAGGCGTGATGCGCGCGCCGGCGCTGGCGGCGCTCCTGGTGGTGGTGGCCGGCTGCGGCACCTCCGGGGGCGCGGCGGACGAGCGGGTCACGGTGTTCGCGGCGGCGTCGCTGACCGAGGTGTTCACCAGGCTGGCCGAGGACTTCGAGGCGGCCCGGCCGGGCGTGGAGGTCGTGGTCAACTTCGGCGGCAGCTCGGCGCTGGCGCGGCAGATCGGGCAGGGCGCGCCGGCGGACGTGTTCGCCTCGGCGGCGCCCGCCGACATGGCGAAGGTGGCCGACGCGGGCGGGACGGCCGCCGCGCCGGTCACGTTCGCGCGCAACCGGTTGACGATCGCGGTGCCGGCGGGCAACCCGGCGGGCGTCACCGGCCTGGCCGACTTCGCGGACGCCGACGCGAAGATCGCGTTGTGCGCGGAGCAGGTGCCGTGCGGCGCGGCGGCGAAGCGGGCGTTCGAGGCCGCCGGGGTGACGGCGCGGCCGGACACGGTGGAGCAGGACGTCAAGGCGGTGCTGACCAAGGTGCGGCTCGGCGAGGTGGACGCCGCGCTGGTGTACCGGACGGACGTGCGGTCGGCCGGCGGGGAGGTCGAGGGCATCGGGTTCCCGGAGGCCGACCGGGCGGTCAACGACTACCCGATCGCGCCCTTGGCCGAGGCGCGCAACCCGGCCGGCGCGCGGGCGTTCGTGGACTTCGTGCGGTCCGACCGGGGTCGGGCGGCGCTCGCCGAGGCCGGGTTCGACGCGCCGTGAGGTCGACGCGCCGCCGGGTCGCCCGCCGCCGGACCGGGGGCCGGCTGCCGGTGGCGCTGGTGCTGCCGGCCGTGGTCGGGCTCGCGTTCCTGCTCGTCCCGCTGGTCGGGTTGCTGGCCCGCACGCCGTGGAGCACGGTGCCGTCGCGGTTGGCCGGCCCGGCGGTCGGCGAGGCGCTGCGGTTGTCGTTGGTGTGCGCGAGCCTGGCGACGGTGGTGTGCCTGGTGCTGGGCGTGCCGCTGGCGTGGCTGCTGGCGCGCGGCGACGTGCCGGGGCGGGGTGTGCTGCGGGCGTTGGTGACGGTGCCGCTGGTGCTGCCGCCGGTGGTGGGCGGGGTGGCGTTGCTGCTCGTGCTCGGCAGGCGCGGGCTCGTCGGGCAGTACCTCGACGCGTGGTTCGGCCTCTCGCTGCCGTTCACCACCGCCGGGGTGGTGCTGGCGGAGGCGTTCGTGGCGATGCCGTTCCTGGTCATCTCGGTGGAGGGGGCGTTGCGCGCGGCCGACCCGCGCTACGAGGAGGCCGCCGCGACGCTGGGCGCGTCGCGCTGGACGGCGTTCCGGCGGGTGACGTTGCCGTCGATCCTGCCGGGGGTGGTCGCGGGCACGGTGCTGTGCTGGGCGCGGGCGTTGGGCGAGTTCGGGGCCACCATCACGTTCGCGGGCAACTTCCCGGGCGAGACGACCACCATGCCGCTGGCCGTGTACCTGGCCCTGGAGACCGATCCGGACGCGGCGATCGTGCTGAGCGTGGTGCTGCTGCTGGTGTCCGTCGGTGTGCTGGCCGCCCTGCGCGACCGGTGGGTCAGCGGGCCGTCATGACGTTGCACGCCGACCTGAGGGTCGCTCGTGGCGCGTTCCGGCTGGACGCGCGGCTGGTGGTGGAGCCGGGCGAGGTGGTCGCGCTGCTCGGCCCGAACGGCGCGGGCAAGAGCACCGCGCTGCGCGCCCTGGCCGGGCTGCTGCCGTTGAGCGGCGGGCACATCCGGCTCGGCGGGCAGGCGTGGGACGTGCCGCCGGAGGTGTTCCGGCCCGCCGAGCGGCGTCCGATCGGCGTGGTGTTCCAGGACTACCTGCTCTTCGCGCACCTGTCCGCGGTGGAGAACGTCGCGTTCGGGCTGCGCGCCCGGGGCGTACGACGCGCGGCGGCGCGGGCGGAGGCGGCGCGGTGGCTGGACCGCGTCGGGCTGGCCGCGCACGCGAAGGCCAAGCCGCGCACGCTGTCCGGCGGGCAGGCGCAGCGCGTCGCGCTGGCCCGCGCCCTGGCCACCGGCCCGGACCTGCTGCTGCTGGACGAGCCGCTGGCCGCGCTGGACGCCGCCACGCGGCTGCACGTGCGCGCGGAGCTGGGCAGGCACCTGCGCGACTTCCCCGGTCACACGCTGCTCGTCACGCACGACCCGCTGGACGCGATGGTGCTGGCCGACCGGTTGGTGGTGCTGGAGCACGGCGAGGTCGTGCAGGAGGGCGCACCGGCCGAGGTGGCCCGCCGGCCGCGCACGGACTACGTCGCCGACCTGGTCGGCCTCAACCTGTACCGCGGCACGGCGCACGGCACGACCGTGTCGTTGGACGCCGGCGGCACGCTCACCGTGGCGGAGCCGGCGACCGGGCCGGTGCACGTGGTGTTCCCCCCGACCGCGGTCGGCCTGCACCCGGCGCGGCCGGCCGGCAGCCCGCGCAACGCGTGGCGCGTCACCGTGGCCGGGATCGAGCGGCACGCCCACACCACGCGCGTGCGGCTGGACGGCGAGCCGCCCGTGCTGGCCGACGTGACCACCGCGACCGTCGCCGACCTGCGCCTGCGGCCCGGTGACGAGCTGTGGGCCGCCGTGAAGGCCACCGAGACGCGCGTCTACCCCTCGTGACGAGTGTGAGTGACCAACCACTCTTCTATCGATTCCACTTGACACAGGAGGCCACGACCGCGTTGACTCATTTGTGAGTGACTGACCACTCATACATTGGAGGAGCGATGAGCCAGCAGTCCGCCGAGCAGGTCCTGGAAGTCGTGCTGCCGGGCGCGGTCGAGCCCGACGGCCTGGAGCTGCGCCGCCGCGAGCGCCCGGTCCCCGGTCCGGGCCTGGCGTTGGTGCGGGTCGAGGCGTCCGGGGTCTCCTTCGCCGAGAAGCAGATGCGCAAGGGCAAGTACTTCGACCAGCCCCCGTTCCCGTTCGTGCCCGGCTACGACCTGGTCGGCACGGTCGCCGAGGTCGGCCCCGGGGTGGCCGCGACGCTGGTCGGCGGCCGGGTCGCGGCGCTGACCAAGACCGGCGGCTGGGCCAGCCACGCGCTGGTGGACGCGGCCGACCTGGTGCCGGTCCCGGCGGGCGTCGACGCGGCCGAGGCGGAGGCGCTGGTCGTCAACGGGATCACCGCGTGGCAGATGCTGCACGGCTTCGCCGAGGTCCGCGCCGGCCAGACGGTGCTCGTGCTGGGCGCCAACGGCGGTGTCGGGTCGCTGCTCGTGCAGCTGGCCGTGCTCGCCGGCGCACGGGTGATCGGCACCGCCTCGGCGCGGCACCACGACGCGGTGCGGGCGCTGGGCGCCGTCCCGGTCGACTACCGCGACGCCGACGTGCCGGGCAAGGTCCGGGACCTGGCGCCCGACGGCGTGGACGCGGTGTTCGACCACGTCGGCGGGCCCGGCCTGGTCGACTCCTACCGCCTGCTCGCCCGGCGCGGCAGGCTCGTCGCCTACGGCAGCGCGTCCACGAAGGACGAGCCCGGCTCGTCGCGGCTGCCGGTGCTGAAGCTGGTCGTGCGGCTGCTGTGGTGGAACGCCCTGCCCGACGGGCGCCGCGCCACGTTCTTCAACGTCTGGGCGGGCAAGCGCGACCCGGCCCGGTTCCGCGCCCGCCTGGCCCGTGACCTCGGCGCGGTGTTCGCCCTGCTCGCCGAGGGCTCCCTGACGCCCGCGATCGCCGCCCGCGTGCCGCTGGAGCGGGTGGCCGACGCGGTGCGCCTGGCGGAGTCCGGCACGGTTACCGGCAAGGTCGTCCTCCTCCCCTGACCTGGGACGGAGCAACGGCTCCCGACAACGCCCACCACGGGTATCGCGCCCGTCACGGGTGCGGGTGAAGAATGTGGCGACGAGTGGAGGATTCCGCTCGACCCGATCGCCTTTCCGATAACCCTCCCGTCGCCACTCAAACGGGTGACTGAGGTTTTTTCAAGGGAAGTCAGTGCCCGGCGTTGTCGGGGACGAGGGCGGTTTTGGTGATCGTGCCGATGCGGCTGGGGTTGATGGTGGCGTGCTGGAGTGCGTGCCACGGTTGCTTGCTCAGCAGCAGCGTGTTCGCCCGGGACTCGGAGGTTGCGCAGCGGTGTGTTGTGGGCTCGGTTGTCCACGTGGACAGCGCCGGGACCGCGTGGGCGCGGGCCACGCGCAGGTTGTGAAACAGGTCAACCCCGACTTCCCCAGGATCCGGCCGATGTCGTGGGGGCAGGAGCGGGAGCGACGCAATGGGCGGGTGGCGGTGTTCCTGCCGAGGTCGGTGTTCTTGCGTGGTCGAGGGCGTCGAGCTGCCGCAGTACCTCTTCGGCGTCCGACTCGCGGCCTTGCTGCCGGCACATGACCAGGGCTTCGCGCCAGGCCGCGCGGGCATGGTCGTGCTCGCCGAGCGCGGCGTGCGGAGAGCCGAGGTGCCCGAGGGTGCTGGCGGCGTCGTAGTCGTTGCCGAGGCTGCGGCGCAGGGCGAGGGCTTGCCTGTAGTAGCGCACGGCTTGGTGGTGGTCGCCGGTGTTGTGTTCGACGTAGCCGAGCGGTAGTTGTCAATTCAGATGAGACAGGTTGTGTTTACGGGGTCGGCTGCGGTTGCCCGACGGGTTGGTTGATCCAGGCTGCCTCGGGCAGTCGGGGTGGCCGGGGTCGGTGTGCGAAGCGTTGCGGATATCGGGTGTGGGCGCGGTCGAGGGTGGCCTGTCTTTGGTCGCGGATCTGATCGGCGGTTCCGAAGTGGACGGACGCGGGGGTGTGCATGCCGATGCCTGAGTGTCGGTGTTCGTGGTTGTAGGCGAGGAAGAACTCCTCGCAGAACGCGCGGGCGTCCTCCAGTGAGCCGAACCGGTCGGGAAAGTCGGGCATGTACTTCATCGTCTTGAACTGGGCCTCGGAGTAGGGGTTGTCGTTGGAGACGCGGGGGCGGGAGTGGGAGCGGAGCACGCCGAGGTCGACCAGGAGCCCGGAGACGGGCTTGGAGACCATCGCGCCACCGCGGTCGGCGTGGACCGTGTGCGGCGCGGTGCCGTTGCGGGCGACGGCGTCGGCGAGGAAGTCCCTGGCCACGACCGCGTCCTCCGCGGCGGCGACCAGCCACCCGGTGACGTACCGGGAGAAGATGTCCAGCACGACGTAGCAGCGGTACCAGACGCCCTTCACCGGCCCTTTCAGCGCGGTGATGTCCCAGGACCACACCTGGCTCGGGCCGTGGGCGAGCAGTTCGGGCCGGGCGCGGGGTGGATGGGTGGCGACGCGGCGGCGTTCGCGGACCTGCCCGGCGGCGCGGGCGATCCGGTACATCGTCGACACCGAGCACCGGTAGCGGCCCTCGTCCAGCTCCCGCACCCACACCTGCGGAATCGCCAGGTCCCGGTAGGCCGGGCTGGTCAACACCTCCAGCACCCCGGCGCGTTCGGCGGCGTCCAGGGCGTGCGGCGGCGGACGACGGCGCGGTCGGGGGCCGTGCACCGGGCCCGTCGCCCCGAGGCGGCGGTAGTGCGTGGCCCGGGACCTGCCGGTCAACGCGCACGACGTGGTCACCGGGACCAGAGCGGCACGCAACTCGCCGAAGGCAGTCGTCAAGACCTCGTCGGCGGCCTGTCCTCGTCCGTGCTCCCGGAGAGTTCTTCCAAGAGCGCGTGTGCTTTTCCCATGATGTCCAGTGCCATTCGGGTCTTGGCCAGGTCGGAGGTCAGTTTCGCGTTCTGCCGGCGCAATCTCTCCAACTCGATCTGCTCGGTCGACTTCCTCCTCGGTTCCGCCGGCTCGGCCGGTCCGCTTCCCAGCCGGCCCGCGTCACGGGCCCGGGTCCACTCGATGACGTGCGAGGAGTACAGGCCCTCGCGACGCAGGATCGCGCCCTTCTCCCCGTTCGGGGCGTTCTCGTACTCGGCGACCAGGGCGAGCTTGTACTCGGCGGTGAACGTCCGCCGGGACGGACGCGCGGCCGGATCGGCCGGTGTCCCGCCGGAGGAACGCCGAGGCGGCTTGTCGGATGGGGTGGACACGAGCACAAGGATCTCCGATCCCGCTCTTGATCAGGAACCCCGCTCACACGAGGTGTCTCACAGCAGTCTGACCAAGAGGGGAGGCCGTCGAGGGTGTTGGCTTCACCGGTAGGGTTGTGGTGTCGCCGGTGCAGGGTGAGGGCGGCGTGGAAGTGGCCGCGTGCGGTGTCGTGGTCGCCGAGTCGGGCGGTGTACCAGCCCACGGCGTTGTGTCCGTGGGCTTCGCACAATGGCCGGTCGAGTCCGCGGGACAGGTGCAGTGCCTGTTTGGCGTGATCGAGGGCTTTGTGATCGTCGTGCCTGCCCCACACCCGTGCGAGTGTCAGGAGGGCGTGCGCCTGTTCGTAGAGGGCTTCGTGGTCCTCGGCGAGACCGAGGACGTGGTGCAGGTGGCCGATCGCTTCCTCGTGCAACCCCACGGCGGCGCAGGCGCGCCCGAGGTGCCGGTGGGCTACGAGGCGGGTCACCTGGTCGGGCAGGTGCTCCGCGGCCTGCGCCGCGGCACGCCACGCGGCGAGGCGGTCGTGACGATGGCCTCGCCGGTGGTGGAACGTGTCCAGGGACATCGCCAACCACCACACGGTGTGGTGGCTGTGCCGGAGGGCCGCGACGTGCTGGGCGGCGAGCAGGGTGGCGCGCTCGGAGTCGAACCAGGCCAACGCCTCGGTCGCATCGGCCGGTGAATGGATGTGCGTGCCGGGTGAGGGTGCCGCGAGTCCGAGGGGTCCGCGGTGTACGTCCAGCATCAGATCGGCGTGGTGGGCGGTGTGGGTGTAGAAGTCGAGCACGCGTCCCAGTGCCGCTTGCCGTGCCTGTTCGGTCAGATCGCGGTGGGCGGTGGTGGCGGCGTAAGCGCGGACGAGGTCGTGCATCGCGTAGCGGCCGCCAGGCGCCTGGGTGATCAGGGATGCGTCCGTCAGTGCGCGGAGCACGGAGTGCGTCTCGCGTGCGGACAGTCCGGTGAGGTTGATGGCGGCGGGCAGACCGGAGTCGGATCCCGGGGCGATCGCGAGCAGCGCGAACGCTGCGCGGTGCCGTTCGGCGAGGTGGCGCAGGGACCAGGACAGCACGACGGCCAGGCAAGAGTCGGGGTCGCCTGAGCTCAGGGCGTCCAAGCCGAATTCACGCAGGTCGGCGACGATGTCATCGAGGAGGTGGGGGTGGGTGCGGATGCGTGCGGTGATCAGGCCGAGAGCGAGGGGCAATCCGCCGCACAGCGTGATCAGCTCGGTGACCGCTTGCTGGGAGGTGACAGGGGTCTGGGCGTCGGTGAGCGCGGTGGCGAGCAGGGTGCGAGCCTCGGCGTCGGTGAGCACGTCGACGCGGACAGGTCGGGCACTGTGGCGGGTGATCAGGGTGGGGAGCCGGTTGCGGCTGGTGATCAGGACGGTGCACGCGTCGCCGCCGGGTAGCAGAGGTACGACTTGGTCGGCGGTGGCTGCGTTGTCGAGCAGGATCAGCATCCGTTTGCCGGTGGTGTGGGTGCGGTAGAGCGCGGCACGGGCGTCGACGTCCTGAGGAAGGAGCCCGCGGTCGACGCCCAGGGCTGCGAGGAAATCGGCCAGCACGTCGGTTGCCTGCCGGGGATGGTCCGGGCTGAAGCCGCGGAGGTCGACCCACAGGTGTCCGTCGGGGAACCGGTCGGTGTGCTGGTGGGCCCAGTGCAGTGCCAGTGAGGTTTTTCCCATGCCTCCGGTGCCGATGATGGAGGCGATGGCGACTGGGCCGGTTGTGCCCGTCGCGTCCAGGTGGTTGTCCAGTTGTCGCAGTGCGTCCTCGCGGCCGACGAACGACGAGAGAGCGGCGGGCAGCTGACGAGGCACCACCGGTTGGGGCGCTGCGGCTGTGTGGGCTGTGCTCGTGGGTGCTGCGACGAGGCGGGGATCGGCGGCGAGGATCTGCCGATGCAGCTCCTGCAGGGCGGCGCCGGGGTCGGTGCCCAACTCTTCTACGAGTTGCGTGCGGACGTGTCTGTAGTGCTCCAAGGCGTCAGTGGTGCGCCCAGCACGATGCAGAGCCGTTAGGTACTGAGCTGCTACCCGCTCGTTCAACGGGTGCCGCGTGGCACGGGCGGACAGCTCTGCCAGCAGCTCGCCGCCGTCTCCGGCGCACAACCGGGCGTCGACCAGTTCGTGCTCGGCCGTCAGCCGCTCTTGTTCCAAGCGGTCGCGCTCGGCTCGCACCCACTCCCCGTCCACGCCGGTCAGTGGTTCCCCGCGCCACAATCCCAGTGCGTCGGTCAGCATTCGCACCGCCGGCTCGTCGTCGACTTCCGCGTCGACAGCGGCGCACAGCTCGCGGAACCGGTGCAGGTCCGTCAGCGGCCCGGTCATGTCGGTGACCAGGGCGTAGCCGCCCGACCGGCGCACGATGGCCAGACCGCCCGCGCCGGCCAGCGCTCGTCGCAGCCGGGAGATGTAGTTGTGCAGTGTCGACCGAGCCCGCGGTGCGCCATCGGCACCCCAGACCCGCTCGATCAGCAGATCCACCGACACCACCCGCCCGGCGTCGACAGCCAGGGCGGCCAGCACGCACCGCTGCCTGGGCGTGCCCAGGTCTACCCGCCGGCCGCCGACCTCCGCGGCCACTTCCCCCAACAGACGCAACAGCACCGCCACGCCGGCCACCCCCGTTCCGGATATCCCCGGCCACCAGGCATAGCGGCTGGAGCAGCGCCGTACAGAGAACCTGTGAGAAGTTCACACGATCGGCCGTGCATCCTGACCCGGTCCACCGCCCGCACTGACTGATGCCGAGTGATGTGGGGCGTTGCGAAGAAACTGCAGGAGCGGTCGTCATGGTGAAACTGAAGGACGGCTCGACGGCGAAGAGCCGTACGAGGAAGGTCGCCGCGGTTGCAGCCGCGGTTGCGGTGGTCGCCGGGGTGGTCACCTCGGCGGCACCGGCCACCGCCGCCGATTACCCCACCAGTTCGTTCGCGATCTCGTATGGAGCGAGTTACTACAACGGCACAGTCACCTGGTACGACCGGTCGGTCGGCGTGACCGGGACGTTGAAGGCCGTCGGTTGCCTCCGGGCGAACGCGGCCGTGTGGGTGGGCGGCACCAGGCTGGACCCCGAGAGGACCAGTCTCTGGTGCGACAGAACCGGGACGACGGGTCTTTCCCTTGGAGCCAACGTTGCCGGTGGGGCCGACAGGGTCGACATCTGGCTCGCCGACTCGTCCGGAGATCCCCTCGCCGGAGTCACCTGCTACCCCACCTCGAGCTTCTGCCTCTGACGCCCGTGGAATTCCAGTGGTACGTGTAGCGGAATCCCGCTACACGCGCAGAACACACCTTGGCAATGACCCGAAGATACAATCCAGGAGCCTGATGATGAAGAAGAAGACAACCAAGGCGAAAACGTCCTTCGCCACTGCCTTGATCGCCGCGATGCTTGCCGTGCTGGGAATGCTCACAACCCCTGCGGTTGGTTCAGCGAGTACGTCGGAAGCGGCTTATCCGGTCAGTTCGTTCCGCCTGCCCTATGGCGCGAGCCTTCTCGCCGGCGAGATCACCTGGTACGACCGCAGCGTTCACATCACGGGCTCCGTCAAAGCGGTCTCCACCGGAAAGACGGCCTGGTTCCTGGGCGAGTCCCCTAACTGCCTGGTGGGTCCGGAAACGCGGACGGCGTCAGTCGGCGAGACTCGGGGATTCCTTGTCGACATTCCCTGCAACTATCCTGGCGGGATCACCATCGTCTACGTCAGGATGTATGACGTTCAGGGCAACTACTTGCGCGGCGACATCTGCACCAGGAACGGTTGCGTGCATCAAGATTAGCCTGGCCTGAGGGACGAGGCCCCTGGACGTCAAGGGAACGGTTGCGCGAAGCCGCGAAGCACGCGGATCCGGTCGGCCGGACCGCACTGGCGCTCCAGCGAGGTCTCTCGCGATCTTGTCTGCTCGGTAACGCGTACGTGAACCTCGTGCCTCACGAGGTTCACGTACGCGTTACCGCCGGGCGGGCCGTCGATGCCGGGAGGTTGGCCGCGAACCGGCGGTGGCCGGGCTCTGGCCTGCGGGCGGACGTGAGCCCCTGGTGGGGACAGATCTGCCGGGATCATGTTCCGTCGACCAGGGGCTCACGATGGTCGCCTATTCCGCCACGCTCGATGTCCCCCGTCACCTGGTGGAGTTCCCGGCTCGACTGTCGGCCGCCCACCGCCCACCGTCGGGTGATCGGCACTCCGTCCGGCAGTCGCGCGCCGGGGCCGTTCCGTCAGGCCGTGCCGGTCCTGCGCTGGTTCCGCGACTTCGAGGCGGGCCACCGGGAGCTGGAGGCGCTGCCGTCGCCGCCGGAGCTGCGGCGGTTCCTGCGCGGTGTCCGGGCGTGGCCGGGTGGCGGGTTCGAGTGGCACAGCACCAACCCGCGTTACCGGACCTGACGTCCCGGCGGAGGCGGGGGAACAGTCCGGTGCGGGCGTCGCCGGCCCTGGGCGGGTGGCGCGGGTGGGCCTGGAACAATCGCCTCCCTACCAAGGAGGCTGTGTCAGGTGAGTGTCCACCACCAGGAGGTGCCGTCGTTGCTGGAGCGGGTCGCCGCGACGATGTCGGGGGCGATCGGCCGGGTCCGCGAGGACCTGGCGGGCGCGGACCCGGTGGTGCGACGATCGGAGCGAGCCGACTTCCAGTGCAACGCGCCCCTGGCGTTGGCCAAGCGCGTCGGCGTCAGGCCGGCCGACCTCGCGGCGGACGTCGTGGCCCGGCTGGACGTCGAGGGTGACGCGGTGATCGCGTCCGTGGAGCCGTCCGGGCCGGGTTTCCTGAACGTGACCGTGACCGGTGGGGCGATCTGGGACCAGGTCGCCGCCCGCCTGGCGGACGCGCGTCTCGGTGTCGGCGCGACCGAGGAGGGCCGCCGGGTGGTGGTCGACTACTCCGCGCCCAACATCGCCAAGGAGATGCACGTCGGGCACCTGCGCACGACGATCATCGGGGACAGCCTGGCGCGGGTGGCCGGGTTCCTGGGCGCGGACGTGCTGCGGCAGAACCACCTGGGCGACTTCGGGACGCAGTTCGGGATGCTGATCCAGTACCTCGACGAGCACCCGGACGCCGCGTGGCACCAGGACGAGCTGGCCGGGGGCGCCTCGGCGGTGTCCGCTCTGGACGGCCTGTACCGGTCGGCGCGGGCGGAGTTCGACGCCGACCCGGGGTTCGCCGACCGGTCCCGTGCGCGGGTGGTCGCCCTGCAGGCCGGCGACCCGCGCACGGTCGCGGTCTGGCAGGACATCGTCGCCGAGTCCGAGCGGTCGTTCAGCGCGATCTACGACCGGTTGACCGTGCTGCTCACGCCCGAGGACTCGGTCGGCGAGTCGTTCTACAACCCGATGCTGGCCGACACCGTCGAGGAGCTGGTGGACGCGGGGCTGGCGGTGGAGAGCGACGGGGCGCTCGTCTTCTACTCGCGGGAGGTGACCGGGCCGGAGGGCAAGCCGGTCACCCTGATGGTCCGCAAGCGCGACGGCGGGTACGGCTACGACACCACCGACCTGGCCACGATCCGCTACCGGCTGCGCGAGCTCAAGGCCAACCGGTTGATCTACGTGACCGACTCGCGGCAGGCGCTGCACTTCCAGCTGGTGTTCGAGGCGGCCCGGCGCGCCGGGTGGCTGACCGACGGCGTCACCGCCGAGCACGCCGCCTACGGCACGATCCTGGGTCCGGACGGGACGCCGTTCAAGACGCGGGCGGGTGGCACGGTGCGCCTGATGGACCTGCTCGACGACGCGGTGTCGCGGGCGCGGGCGGCCGTCACGGAGAAGAACCCCGGCCTCGACCCGGTCGAGCTCGACCGGATCGCGGAGTCGGCGGGCATCGCCGCGGTCAAGTACGCCGACCTGTCGACGTCGCGGGTGAAGGACTACTCCTTCGACGTCGACCGGATGGTGTCGTTGACCGGCAACACCGGGGTCTACCTGCAGTACGCCCACGCCCGGATCAGTTCGATCCTGCGCCACGCGGGCGATCCGGGGACGGCGGTCGACCGCACCGTCGCGCCGGAACCCGCCGAGCGGGAGCTGGGCCTGGCGCTGGACGCCTACGGCGCGGTGGTGACGGAGGTGGGCGCCACCCTCGAACCGCACCGGCTCTGCGGCTACCTCTACGACCTGGCCCGCGCGTTCACCTCCTTCTACGAGAACTGCCCGGTCCTCAAGGCGGAGGAGCCCGTGCGGGGCAACCGGCTGGCCCTGTGCCGCCTGACCGCCCGCACCCTGGGCCACGGCCTGGGCCTGCTGGGCATCACCGCGCCCGAACGGATGTAGTCCGCCCCCGGTGGTCCTCCGCCGGTGACCGCGGGGTCCTCGCGGTCACCGGCGGAGGTCCGGGTGCAGGTCGGTCCGGAGGCGGTCGAGCCACCGCGCGGCGAGGCGGCGGCCGTCGGGGAACTGGTCGTCGCGGTCCCAGCGCCACGCGGTGATCATCGCGAGCACGAGGGTCCGGCACTGGCGCAGCAGGTCGTGGTCGATGCCCGGGTAGTGGTCGGCGACCGCGTCGGGCGCGTGGGCGAGGTCGAACTCGACCGGCCCGCGGCAGCACGTCTCCAGGTCCACGAACAGCGGGCCGTGCCCGGTGGTGACGAGGTTGCCGGGGTGCGGTTCGCCGTGCAGCACCTGGTCGGGCGCGGCGCGCTCGCCGATCGACCGGCGCAGGCCGGCCAAGGCGTCGGCGAGGAGTCGGCGGTCCTCCTCGACGAGCGCCGGCGTGTGCTCGCGGCTCGCCACGAGCCGTCGGGCCTGCTCGACCCGGTCGGTGAAGTGGGGTGTGGCGAGGTCGACGTCGCGCATGCCGGCGTGCAGCCGTGCGAGCGCGTGGGCGTAGTCGGCGGGTGGGACGTCGTCGCTCGTGGTGGGTTCGTAGTAGGTCCACAGGGTGATCGCGAAGCCGTCGCGCTCGTGGACCTGCGGCGGCACCCTGGGGTCGAGGGCGGCGACCGGGCTGCCGGAGGCGGCGAGTCGTCGGGCGAGGTCGATCTCGAACCGGGCGACGTGCGGCTCCCCCGGTGCGACCCGGGCCAGCGCGTCGCACGGCAGCAGGCGCAGGGTGAGCTTGTTCGAGTCGTGCAGCACGGCCACGTCGTCGACCGCCAGGTCCAGCGCGGTGGCCGTGGCGACGGCCGCGGCCACCGCGCGCTGGGCGTCGGGTGCTCTCATCGTCCCTCTTCGCGGGTCAGGTCGTGCGGGTGAGGACCAGCGCCTCCCACGGCCGCAGGTCGACCCGGCCGGGCGAGAGCAGCGCCTGTTCGGGGTTGTTGGTCAGGACGATGTCGGCGGCGGTCCACTCGCGGTCCAGTTCGGCGGTCTGCGGTGTGCCGCCGAGGTTCGCCACGACGAGCAGGCGGGTGTCGTCCAGGGTGCGTTCGTAGGCGTAGACGTGCGGGTGGTCGGGCAGGAGCATGCGGAAGTCGCCGAGGGCGACGACGGGCAGGTCGTGGCGCAGCCCGATGAGCGCGCGGTAGTGGTTGAAGACGGAGTGCGGGTCGTCGTACTGGGCTTCGGCGTTGAGCCAGGTGTGGTTGGGGTTCACCGCCAGCCACGGCTCGCCGGTGGTGAAACCGGCGTGGGGGGTGGCGTCCCACTGCACGGGGGTGCGGGCGTTGTCGCGGCCCATGGCGCGCAGGCCGCGCAGCACCGACTCGGGGTGGGCGCCGGCGGCGACGGCCTGGCGGTAGTGGTTGAGCGATTCGACGTCGCGCATCTCGTGCACGCCGGCGAACGGCGCGTTGGTCATCCCCAGCTCTTCGCCCTGGTAGACGTACGGCGTGCCCCGGTGCAGGTGCAGCACGGTCGCCAGGGCCGTCGCCGAGTTGCGCCAGTGCTCGCCGTCGTCGCCGAAGCGCGACACCACGCGGGGTTGGTCGTGGTTGTTCCAGTAGAGGCTGTTCCAGCCCACCTCGGCCAGCGCGGTCTGCCAGCGGCCCAGCGACGCCTTCAGGTCGCGCAGGTCCAGCGGTTTCGGGTCGAACTTGCCGCCGGGTCCGTGGTCGAGCGAGACGTGCTCGAACTGGAACACCATGTCCAGCTCGCCGCGCGCCGGGTCGGTGAACAGCCGGGCCTGCTCCCACGTGACGCCGGGCATCTCCCCCACGGTCAGGAACTCGCCGACCCGGCCCCCGAACACCTCGCGGTTCATCTCGCGCAGGAAGTCGTGCACGCCGGGGCGGGTCGCGACGTGCGGGAACCCGTCGCCGAGCCCGCCGACGCCGGTGGTGGAGCCGTCGGGCAGGTCGGGGTCCTTGGAGATGAGGTTGATCACGTCCATCCGGAAGCCGTCCACGCCCCGGTCCAGCCACCAGCGCATCATCGCGTGCACCGCCTGCCGCACCTGCGGGTTCTCCCAGTTCAGGTCGGGCTGCTTGCGGTCGAACAGGTGCAGGTAGTACTCCCCCGTCGTCTCGTCCAGGGTCCAGCTGGGGCCGGAGAAGAACGATCCCCAGTTGGTCGGCTCCGCGCCCGGCAGGCCCGCTTCGAAGCCGGCGCGCGGCGGACGCCACCAGTACCAGTCCCGCTTCGGGTTGTCGGTGGACGAGCGGGACTCCACGAACCACGGGTGCTCGTCGGAGGTGTGGTTGACCACCAGGTCCATCACCAGCTTCATCCCGCGCGCGTGGACCTGGGCCAGCAGCGCGTCGAAGTCCTCCAGGGTGCCGAAGGAGGGGTCGATCGCCTGGTAGTCGGAGATGTCGTAGCCGTTGTCGGCCTGCGGGGAGGCGTAGACCGGCGACAGCCAGATCACGTCCACGCCGAGCCGTTGCAGGTGCTCCAGCCGGGAGGCGAGCCCCGCCAGGTCGCCGACGCCGTCACCGTCGGAGTCGGCGAAGCTGCGCGGGTAAACCTGGTACACCACCGCCGAGGTCCACCACGGAGCCGCGGTCGGGGTCGTCGCCGCAGGCCGGTCCAGAGCCATGTTCATCCTCACCTGGTTCGTCGGACGTGGTCCCAGTCCATCATCACCCGCGTCGCGCCGCACCCGACACCGCGGACGCCCTTCGGTCCGCACGCGCCGACCGCCTACCGGTCGGTCCTGTGTGGACACGCCGGCGCTGGTGGTGTCCACGGGGGTCGGCGCGCACGGGCAGGACGAGACGCTGGTGCTGCCGTTGACCGCGGGCACGCGGGGGCACGCACGGCGGCTGAGCCCGTTGTGGAGCTTCGACCAGCCGTACGCGTCGTTCGTGGACCTGATCACGGCCGGTGGCGGGTGGACGGGGTCGGCGACGCGGAGACGGCGCCGGCGCACGCCCGCACGGTGCGACCCGACCTCGTGCCCAGCGACGACCGCTGACGCCGGTCAGGCGGGCAGGCCCGCGGAGCGGTGCGCGGGCACGCGGAGCAGCGTGATGACGGTGTGGGTGCGCACCCGGAACCCCAACGACTCGTACAGGCCGATCGCGGCGGTGTTGGTGGCGGCGGCGTGCATCAGCGCCTGCTCGCCGCGGGCCCGGATCCCCGCCGCGACGGCGAGCACCAGCCGGGTCGCCAGGCCTTGGCCGCGGTGCGCGGGATCGGTGCACACGGCGCTGATCTCCGTCCAACCCGGCGGGCGCATGCGTTCGCCGGCCATCGCGACCAGCGCCCCGTCCCGCCGGATGCCCAGGTAGGCGCCCAGTTCCACGGTCCGCCGCCGGAAAGGCCCCGGCTGGGTGCGCTCCACCAGGTCCAGCATCTCCGGCACGTCCACCGGGCCGAGCCGGACCGCCTCGGCGTCCTCGGCGACCCGCACCCCGTCCTCGACCAGCTGCGCCACGTCGAACCGCTCGACCCGCACCCAGCCGGCGGGCGGCGCGAGCGGCGACATGACGGGCACGACGGCGTCCGGTCCGGCGAGCGCGGCCAGGTCGGCCCACACCCGCTCGTCCGGCCGGTCGGGCAGCGCCACGAACGGCGCCACGTCCTGCGGGTAGCGCAGCACCCGCCCGTGCCGTTCGGCGAAGCGGGCGTGCGGCCCGGTCAACGACGCCCAGGCCGGGTTGTCCAACGGCGAGGTCATGCGCGGTACCCCCAGTAGTTCGCGACCGGTCGGATCATCCGTTCCGACGGCCCCGCCTGTCCACCTCGTCGCTGCCCCGCCCGAGTGCGCCGGTCGTGCGTCACCACGACCAACGCCCCCGGGTAGTCCGCCAACGCCCGGTCCAGGTCCTCGACCAGGCCCGGCGACAGGTGGTTGGTCGGCTCGTCGAGCAGCAGCAGCTCCGGCGCGGACGCCGGCGTGGCGGCCGGCGCGAGCCGTGACCGCTCACCGCCCGACAACGGGTCCAGGGTCTGGGCCAGGTAGTCGCTCCCGGCCAGGAGGGTGGACTTGCCGGAACCGTCTCCCGGTCCCGGCGGGCATCGCCGAGCGGAGGCGCGGTCGCGGAGCGGGGCTCTGCGCGATCGCCGGATCGGTGATCACAGGAAGTACAAAATCGCCCGGCATTCTAGCCGTTCTGACCGGCGAGGAGCCAGGTGATCGTCGACACAGCGGTATTCCACTTCGCCCAGCGGTTTGAGTCGTATAGACTCAAACTATGTTCACCAGGGACGAAGCGCTCGAACGAGTCGAACGAGCCGGCTCCCCCGCCGACCTGTTCGGCCCCGCCGACCCCGACCCGACCCGCCGCAAAGAAGCACAACGCCTCCACCACGCCCTCGCCGCCGTCCTGCACCCCGACCGCGTCGGCCCGCACGACACCAGAGCACACTCCGCCACCGCCGAACTCAACCGACTGCACCACCAATGGCTGCACGGAACACCGGTCGAACTCCACACCGACCACGCCACCTACCGGCTCACCGCACGCCACGCCGTCGGCAGCGTCACCAACCTCTACCGCACCGACGGACCCCACGTGGTCAAAGTCGTCCGCAACCCCGCGCTCAACCCACTCCTCAACGCCGAATGGGACGCACTGCGCAGACTCGCCCGCTTCACCGACCACCACCACTGGCTCCGGCCCTACTACCCCCACCTCCTCGACACCTCCGGCCACGTGACCCGCGGATCACGCGCCTTCACCGTCCTCGCACCCCTGATCGACGGCTTCGTCACCCTCGCCGACATCCGCCGCGCCTTCCCCCACGGCCTCGACGGCCGCGACTACGCCTGGATGCACCGCCGACTCCTGCGAGCCATCGCCGGCGCCCACCGCACCGGCCTCGTGCACGGCGCCATCGTCGCCGAGAACGTGCTCATCCACCCCGAACAACACGGCCTCGTCCTCGCCGGCTGGACCTTCGCCGTCACCACCGGCGAACGCCCCCTCGCCACCGACAAGACCATCCCCTACCCACCCGAAGTCCACAGCGGACAACCCGTCACCACCGCCACCGACGTCCACCAAGCCCACACGCTGATGCTGGACCTCCTGGCACCCGACGAAACCGCCCAACGCCGCTTCGCCCGCGGCTGCACCCAGCACGACCCCACCCGACGACCGGACGCCACCGACCTCCTCACCGAGTACGACGACCTCCTCCAAGACCTCTACGGCGAACGGACCTTCCGCCCGTTCGCACTACCCCCGACAGGAGCCTGACATGGGACACGGCAAGTGGGACGACAACGCCTACGCGGCAGCCAAGACCTTCCGCGCCGCCAAGGGCATCGACGACTTCGGCTACACCGCCACCATGCGGTCACGCCCCGCCAAGGAGTGGAAGGCCGACCCGACCCTCGACCCCAAGAACGTCGACGCGCGCGAATGCCGCGACTCACCCGACCACGCCGACTCCACCCCCATCGCCGTCCTCTTCGACGTCACCGGCTCGATGGGCCGCGTGCCCCAGATCATGCAGCGCAAGCTCGGCAAGCTGCACGGCCTGCTGCAGCGCAAGGGCTACCTCACCGACCCCCAACTGATGTTCGGCGGCATCGGCGACGCCGACAGCGACCGCGTGCCACTGCAGATCGGCCAGTTCGAATCCGACAACCGGATGGACGAACAACTGCGCACCATCTTCCTCGAAGGCAACGGCGGCGGCCAGAAGAGCGAGTCCTACGAACTCGCCGCCTACTTCGTCGCCCGCCACGTCACCACCGACGCGTGGCAGAAGCGCGGCCGCAAGGGCTACCTCTTCCTCATCGGCGACGAGCTCAACAAGCCCCGCCTCGAAGCACGCCACATCCGCCGCATCATCGGCGACGACATCAAGGAGGACATCGACCCCGCCTCGGTCTACCGCGAACTCAGCCGCAAGTGGCACGTCTACTTCGTGCTCCCCAACCAGTCCTCCTACTACCACGACCAGGACATCGCCGACCACTGGCGCGACCTCCTCGGCCAGCGCTTCCTCAAGCTCGACGACCCCGGCGCCGTCTGCGAGCTCATCGCCGCCACCATCGGCATGGAAGAACGCGTCGTCGACCTCGACCAAGCCATGGTCGACCTCGCCGAGATCGGCTCGATCGCCGAGAGCAAGGCCGTCGGCAAGGCCCTCGTCCACGTCGGCGGGCACACCGTCGCCACCACCGCCGCTCCCCCGCAGCTGGACGGCCCCGACGACGTCACCCTCACCTGATGGACGGGCACGTCATCGTCGTCGGCCTCGGCTTCGGCGACGAGGGCAAGGGCGCCGTCGTCGACGCCCTCTGCCACCACACCCCGACCACCGCGGTCGTCCGCTTCAACGGCGGCGCGCAAGCCGCCCACAACGTCGTCCGCGGAAACCGGCACCACACCTTCAGCCAGTTCGGGTCCGGCACGCTCGCGGGCGTGCCGACCCACCTCTCCCTACACGTCCTCGTCGAACCCATCGCCCTCGCCGGCGAATCACGCGACCTGACCGCACTCGGCGTCACCGACCCGCTGAGACTGCTGTCCATCGACGCCGACGCCCTCCTCACCACCCCCTTCCACATCGCCGCCAACCGTGCCCGCGAGGACGCTCGCGGGCACGCCCGGCACGGCTCCTGCGGCAAGGGGATCGGCGAAACCACCTGGTACAGCCTGCTCACCGGCGCCACACCAGGCGACGTGGTCGAGAACCACCAGGTCATCGGCACCCCCGGCCCACCACCCACCGTCGGCGACTGCGCCCACCCCACGGTGCTGCGGACCAAGCTCGACACCCTGGCCCGCTTCTACGAGCCGCTCATCGGCGACGGACCACCGGTGGACGACCTCGTCTCCCTCTACCGCGACTTCGCCGACGCGGTCCGCATCACCACCGGCGACGAAGTCGGCCGCCTCGCCGACCGCGGCCGCCTCGTGTTCGAAGGCGCCCAGGGCGTGCTCCTCGACCAGTGGCGCGGCTTCCACCCCCACACCACCTGGTCCACCGTCACCCCCGACAACGCGCGGACCCTGCTGGGACACCGCCACGCCACCGTCCTCGGCGTCACCCGCACCTACCAGACCCGGCACGGCGCCGGACCGCTCCCCACCGAGGACGACCACGTGCTCACCCGGTTCCCCGAACGCCACAACGGCACCGGCCACTACCAGGGCTCGTGGCGCGCCGGACACCTCGACGCCGTGCTGCTGCGCTACGCGGTGGACGCGTGCGGCGGCGTCGACGCCCTGGCCGTCACCCACCTCGACGCACGTGACCTCCACGTCGCCACCGCCTACGACGCCCCCCTGCCGACCAGCGACCTGACCACGTTCCTGCACCACCGCACACCCACGCTCACCCCCATGCCCGACCCCGTGACGTGGCTCGCCGACCACCTCGACGTGCCGGTGCTCGTCACCGGCGCCGGACCCGACCTGGCGGACTACACCGTGCGGGCGCCGGCGCTCCGCTGATGCGCGAGAATCACACCATGATCGAGTCGACCCCGGTGTCGGTGGACGTGCTGGCCCTGCGCTTCGACCCCACCGCCCGCACCGTGCTCCTCGGCATCGCGCCACGCGCGCTCGAACCGTTCGCCGGCGTCCTCGCCCTGCCCGGAGTGCTGCTGGGCAAGGGCGAACGGCTGCGCGACGCGGCGCGACGCGCGGTCACCGGCAAGCTCGGCGTGCCGGAGGCGGCCATCTCCGCCTCCGGCCAGCTGACCACCTTCGACGAACCGTCCCGCGACCCGCGCGGCCCGACGCTGTCCATCGCCCTGTGGGCCACCGTCGACCCCGCCGGGCTCACCGGCGACGGCCCGACCTGGACACCGCTGGCCGACGTGCCGCCGCTCGCGTTCGACCACGACCGCATCGTCCACGACTGCCGCCCGATCCTCGCCGGGCACCTCTGGCGGGACGCCGCCTTCACCGCCGGCCTCCTGGGCCGCGAGTTCACCACCGCCCAGGCGCTCGACGTCACCGAGTCCCTGACCGGCGACCGGCCCTACCCCGCCAACCTGGGCCGGATCATGGAACGCGTGCCCGGCCTGGAACGCACCACGCACCACGCCGCCGCGTTGCCCAAGGGCGGTCGACCTCCTTCCGTCTGGCGCTGGGTTTCGTAGCCGCACGGGTCGGGTCGCAACTTGTTTTGGTCAGCACTGAAGCTATCGTGATGAAAGAAGAGGTCTCGGCGGTCACCCGAACGGGTACTCCCCGGCCGTCCCATCCGATCAAGGAGGCCGAGATGCACCCGCTCCCCATCCCGTTCATGCCGTGGGCCTGGCGCAACGTCGGCGAACTGCTCCACGGGCGCGACACCTACTCCCCCGAGGCCGACGAGGCGACCGGGTCCGCCGACCGCCAGGACCGCCCGGACATCGGTCTGCTCGGGTACGAGGTGGAGGCGCTCGACGGCGGGATCGGCGAGGTCGACCAGTCCAACGCCCGCGTGCCCGCCGACTGCCTGCTGGTCGACGCGGGCACGTGGTCGTCCCACCTGAAGGTCGTGCTGCCGGTCGGCGCGGTGGCGAGGGTCGACCACGACGCCAAGAAGGTCTTCGTGGACCGCACCAAGGACCAGGTGCGGCAGGCGCCGGAGTACGACGCGGACACGTTCGACGCGGACGACTACCGGCAACGCCTCGGCGACTACTACACCGAGAGCTACCGGACCACGCCCGCCTAGCGCGCTCCCCCACCCGATGACGTTGTGCCCGGCGGATCACCGCCGGGCACAACGCGTTCTACCGGTCGTCGCCGGAAGAGGTCAGGTGCCGCTCCCTCGTGGCCTCCTGCGAGCGCCTGATCCGCTCGCGCTGCCGTTGGCCCAACGGGAGGACCACGAACACCATCAACAGCGAGATCACCACCAGAGGCGACCCGCCGAGCAGCCCCGCCGCGCCCTCGTCGGCGAACCCGAGCACCATCACCACCAAGCCCAGCAAGCAGAGCAGCGCGAACACCACGCGCATCGTCTTCACCGGGAACGGCGTGGCCAGCACCGCGTCGACCTGGTCCACCAGCGGTCGGGCGAGCCGCGGGTCCTCGACCGACTCGCCCCGGCGCATGGCGCGGGTCACCGCGCGCCGCCGGCCGCGGTCCAAGCCGCGTAACGCCGTGGACCCCAGGCTCCGCCGCAACACCACGGCCAGCACGGTGCCGCCCAGCACACCCATGACCAGGCCGACCCACACGTTGTCGCGCAGCAAGCCCTGCGAGACACCGAACACCGCGCCGGCCAACAACCCGCCCAAGACCACCTTGCCGTACGACATCCGCTGCGCCACCGCATCCTCCCCCGAGATCGCCTGCCGTCCGCGTACCCGTTCGGGCCGGGCGTCGAACGTCCCGGAGGAGGACCGGTGGCGAGGTGCTAGGCGCCCAGCTCCATGATCCGGACCGCCACCTCGGCCGGGGCTTCCAGCGGCAGCATGTGGCCCGCGTTCTCGACCACCACCGACTCCCCTCCGACCGCCGCGGCCAGTGCCTTGGCGTTCGACTCGGGCACCAGGCGGTCCTCGTCGCCGACGACCGCGATCACCGGGCGCTCACCCGCGACGGACAACGCGGCCTCCCGGTCGTAGCGGTCGACCGCCGGCCGGAACAAGGCGATGGTCTCCGGCCAGTGCGCCCACACCATGTCCGCGGTGAGGTCCACGTCCTCGTCGCGCGGTTCGTCGCCGAACAGCCACCACCGCAACCCGGCCGTCTTCGCGGGCTCGATCTTCTCCCGCACCGCCCGCACCAGCGGCCCGAACGCGCGTTCCAGCTCACGCACCAGCTTGCCCAACGCCTTGGGCCAGGCCAGCGACGTCTCCGCCAACCCGGTGGCGGCGGTCGAGAGGAACACCACGCCCGCGACCCGCTGCCGGTAGAGGCGGGGACGGCGCTCGGCCATCGCCATCGCCGCCATGCCGCCCATCGAGTGCCCCACCAGGACGACCCGCCCTTCGGGGACCAGCCGTTCGACCAGCTCGCCCAGGTCGTCGCCGAGCTGCTCGATCGTCGCGGTCTCCTTGTCGGCGGGCGAGGACGCGCCGTGGCCGCGGTGGTCGTAGGCGATCACCCCCGCGGACGCCGGCAGCGCCGCCACTACCCGGTGCCAGCTGCGGTGGTCCAACGCGTAGCCGTGGGCGAGCACCACGGTCAACTCGGCGTCGGGCGGGCCGCTGCGTGCCACGTTCAGCTCCGTGCCGTCCTCCAGCCGCAACCGTTCGGTCGCCATGGCCGCTGCCCCTTCCGTCGTCGGACGTCGACTTGACCAACGAGTAACAACGGCGGACGTCACGCGCGACGGACGTCACGACCAGCCGGGTTGCCGCAACAGCGCCAGCCGCCGGTCCAGCAGGGTGGCGAAGTCGTGCGGGCGGCCGACGACCAGTTCGACGGGGGGCCCGGCGGTGGCGGCGACCACGACCACCTCACCGCCCGGGGCGTCCCGCGTGCCGGCCACCCGGACGTCGGTGATCTCGCGCAGCGGCAGCTCGCCACCGGAGACGTCCGGGGTGGACGGTCCGGTGCCCACGTGCCAGCGCAACGAGTCGCCGTCGAAGTTCGCGTGGGCGAGCACGAGGTGCCCCGTGGCGTTGCGCACCTGCCGGGACGCGCTGCGCACGCCGAGCGTGGTGCCGGCGATCGCGCCGCCCGCCGCGTCCAGCAGCACCGCCTTCGCCCTGGTCACCAGCACGGCCGCGACCGCCGTCGCCGCCACCGCGGGCAGGGCGGGCAGCGCGTTCCGGGTGAGCGCCCCGATCCCGATCGCCTGCGCCGCGCCCGCGTACAGGACCAGCCCGGCCCACCACCCCGGCCGGTGCACGTAGACCCGGCGCGCCAGGAACAGCACCGGCGTCACGACGCCGATCACCAGCAGGGCGCAGCCCGGCACGACCAGCCCCGACCAGCGGGTCGCCAGTGCGACGACCAGGCTCACCGCCGGCGGGGCGAGGAAGCCGAGCAGCAACGACGGCCGGGCGCGCGACCACCGCCGCTCGAACTCCGCGCGCACCGAGTCGTGCACGCCGAACGGCACCCGCACCCCGCACCACCTCCCGAGATCAGCGTGGCGTCACCGATTCCCACGCTTTCCGGCACGCACGGTAACGATCGGCGGCCGGGCGCGCGAGATCAGCTCGACGTCTCGGGAGGCCCCGCCGACCCGCGCCGGGGTGAACCGGCGGTCATCGCCGGGTCGCGGCGGGCCGCAGGGAGTGCCGCAGCAGTGCCACCGCCGCCGGGATCTCGGTGTCGCCGATGTTGCCGTACCCGAGCACGAGGGCGCGGCCCGGCGACTCCCCCGCGCGGTAGTCGTCCAGGTCCGCCAGGCGCAGGCCGGCGGACGCGGCGGCCTGGACGGTGCGGCGCGTGTCGGTGTCCTCCGGCAGGTGCAGCAGGACGTGCAGGCCGGCCGCGGTGCCGGCGGGGCGGCCCTGCGGCACTTCGGCGGCCAGGGTGTCGAGCAGCAGGTCGCGGCGGGTGCGGAAGCGGCGGCGGGCGGCGCGGAGGTGGGCGTCGTACCAGCCGCGGTCGATGAAGGTGGACAGCGCGAGCTGGTCCAGGACCGGTGGGGCGACGGCGACCGGGTTCGCGGTGCGCAGCGCCGTGAGCGTCGCGGCGGGCGCGACGAGCCAGCCCAGGCCGAGGGCCGGTGAGAGGGTCTTGCTGACCGTGCCGAGGAGGAAGACCCGGCCGGGGTCCATGCCCTGCATGACGGCGACCGGGTGGTGGTCGTAGCGGAACTCGGCGTCGTAGTCGTCCTCGATGACGAAGCCGTCGACCTCGCGGGCCCAGCGCACCAGCTGTGCCCGGCGCGCCGGTGACAGCACCGTGCCGGTCGGGAACTGGTGCGCCGCGCCGACCACGACCGCCCGTGCCGGTGTGCGGGCCAGGTCGTCCACCTGGAGGCCGTCGTGGTCCACCGGCACGGGGTGCACGCGCAGGCCGGCGCTCGCCGCGGCGGCACGCAGCCGCGGCCAGCCCGGGTGTTCGACGGCCACGTCCCCGATGCCCTGGGCGTGCAGCGCGCGGCACGTGCGGACCAGGCCGTCGGTGACGCCGGCGCACACGAAGACGGACGTGGCGTCGGCGTCCGCGCCGCGTGAGCGCCGCAGGTACTCCGCGAGCGTGGTGCGCAGCGCCGGGTGCCCGGCCGGGTCGGGGATGTCGAGGTCGTAGTGGACGGCCGAGCCGATGACGGCCCGGACCGCGTCCGCCCACCGACGGCGCGGGAACGCGCGCAGGTCCGGCAGACCGGGCGCCAGGTCGTACCGGATCGGCGGCCGGGGCGGGGCGCCCTGCGCGCGAGGGCGCGGAGGTTCCGTCACTGGCGACCACGAGACGCGCGTGGCCGAACCCACCCGCGCGGTCAGGTAGCCCTCCGCGACGAGCTGCCCGTACGCCTCCGTGACGACCCAGCGGGAGCAGCCGAGGTCCTCGGCCAGTGCCCGGCTCGGCGGCACGGCGGCGCCCTCCGCCAGCCGGCCGTCCCGGATCGCGGCGCGCAGCGCCCGCGCCAGGCGATCGTGCAGGCGGCCGCGCCCACCGACCTCCAGGAGCGTGGCCCACGCGAAATTGGTCTGGGAAACCGTCACGGGATTGGAGGGTAGTGCCGTGCCGCATCCGCCTACCGTGGCGGTCATGGTTGAGAAGTTGGCTCTTGGGGCCATGTTGTTCGGCACGGCCACCGACGAGCGGCGGTCGTTCGAGATCCTGGACCGCTTCGTGGACGCCGGCGGCGTCTGGATCGACACCGCGAACTGCTACTCGTTCTGGGAGGACGCGAGCGGGTTCGGCGGGCAGAGCGAGGCGGTGCTCGGGCGGTGGCTGGCGAGCCGCCCCGGTGTCCGCGACCGCGTCCGGATCAGCACCAAGGTGGGGTGCGAGCCGACCGAGGCCGGCCGGTTCCCGGAGACGGCCGAAGGGCTGTCGGCCGGTGTCGTCAAGAACGGGGTCGAGGGCAGCCTGCGCCGGCTGGGCACGGACCACGTGGAGCTGTACTGGGCGCACAAGCCCGACCCGGTGACACCGCTGGAGGAGACGGTCGCGGCCTTCGACGAGCTGGTGTCCGCCGGCGTGGTCGGCCGTCTCGGCTGCTCGAACTACCCCGTCTGGCAGGTGGAACGGGCACGGCAGATCGCGCGGGCCGACGGCCGGGTCGGCTACACGGCGGTGCAGCAGCACCACACGTACCTGCAACCGCGTCCCGGGACGCGGCCCACCGTGGTGCACCGGTTCGGCGCGGTGAGCGACGAGGTGATCCACTACCTGGAGCACCACCCGGACATGGCGTTGTGGTCCTACACGCCGTTGCTCAGCGGCCGGTACACCCGTGCCGACAAACCGCTGCCCGCCGAGTACGACCACCCCGGCACCACCAACCGCCTGGCCGTGCTGGACGAGGTCGCCGCCGAGACCGGCACGAACCGCAACCAGGTCGTCCTCGCATGGCTGACCGGCGGCAGCACCGACGTCACGCCGATCGTCGGCGTCAGCCGGGTCGAGCAGCTCGACGACGCGTTCGCCGGGGTGTCGCTCGACCTGACCGCCGACCAGCGCCGACGCCTGGACGAGGCGGCATGAGGGCCGGGTTCGCCGGAGGGGGGTCCGGCGAACCCGGCCTTCACCCGCCACCTGGGCCGCGCTGCTGCGCGTGGTCGACGCCGGCCGGGTGCGGGAAAAGCAGTTCACCGATCCGGCCCGGTGCTGCTAGCTTCGGGGTGAACCGCTGACTGTGGAGGAAGCCATGGCTGCCCGGGACCTCACACCGGGCGACCGCGCCGAGGTCGTGTGACGACCTGGGGCCGCCCGGTGACATCGCTCTCACCAGCCGATGCACCGCAAGGAGCTTTCGCATGTCCGCATCACCTCCGTCCACCTGGTACGTGGACTTCTTCACCGAACTGCCCAACGAGTTCTGGCGGCGTGCCGTGCCACCGGAAGTCACCGTCGACGAGATCGACTTCGTCGAGCGGCGCCTCGGGCTCGCGCCGGGCTCGCTGATCCTGGACGTGCCGTGCGGCAGCGGCCGGCACAGCGTGGAACTCGCCAGGCGCGGGCACCGCGTGACCGGTGTCGACCTGTCCGCCGAAGCGATCGGGCACGCCAGGCGCGCCGCCGCCGGCCTCGAGGTCGAACTCGTCCGCGCCGACATGCGGGACATCCCGCGGGACAGCGGGTTCGACGCCGTGGTGTGCCTCGGCAACAGCTTCGGCTACCTCGAGCTCGACGGCCTGCGGGAGTTCGCCGCCGCGCTGGGCGGCGCCGTCCGGCCCGGCGGCGGCCTGGTCGTCGACTTCGCCTCGGCGGCCGAGTCGATCCTGCCCGGCTACCGGGCCGAGCCGCGAACCATGCGGACCGGCGACATCACCGTCCTCGCGACCGGCGAGTACGACGTCGCCGGGAGCCGGCTGCTCAGCCACTACCGGTTCACCCGCGGCGAGGAGAAGCTCGACGTGACCGCGATCCACCACGTGTACACCGTGGCGCAGATCGTCGACCTGCTGTCCGGCAACGGTTTCACCGACGTCGAGCTGTTCGGCGGCCCGGACGGCGGGCCCTACGAGGTCGGGAGCGGTCGACTCCTGCTCACCGCCCGCCGAACGTCCTGAGCGGGCGCTCCGGCCGGGGCGCCGCCCCGGCCGGAGCACACCCGCTTCGCCGCGCGCAGGCGGCGGCCGCCGCGCGTCCACCCGTCACGGTCCTCTTCGGACGGGACGTCTGCTCGTCGCGCTGCGCGTGGCAGGGCACCGGTTCCCGGGCCGGGCGCGGGGTCAGCCGTCCAGGTCGGTCAGTCCCGCGCGCGGCGCGCCGACCAGGGCGGCGAGGTTGCCCGACTCCTGGACGCCGTCCCGCATGTCCTGGTGCGCCGAGCCGATCTCCTCGAAGCCGTAGGTGTGCCCGAGGGCCGGGTCGACCAGGCCCGCGGCCACCAGGTCGACGACCGCGCGGCAGTCGCGGGGGTTGGCGAAGTGGCTGCCCTGGAAGCGCTTCTGCCTCATCCAGAGGATCCGCAGGTCGACATCGCCCATGTAGCCGCTCGTGGCGCCGCACAGCACCACCATCCCGCCCGGGGCGCAGACGTAGAGCGACGTGGGCAGGGTGTCGCGGCCCGGGTGCTCGAAGACGATCCGGGGTGACGCCTTCTCCCCCAGCAGGTCCCAGATGCGACGGCCGAACGCGCGCACGCCGCGCTGCCACCGCTCCAGCTCGGGCCCGCCCTCGGGCGTCGGCCCCCAGTGGTCGAACTCGGTGCGGTTGATGACGCCGACCGCGCCCATGCGCATGCAGTGCTTCTCCCGCTCCGCCGAGGACACCACGGCGATGGCCCGGCCGCCGAACTGGCGCACCAGCTGGCAGGCCATCGACCCGAGGCCGCCGGAGCCACCCCAGACGAGCACGGGGTCGCCGGGCTGGACGGTGTGCGGCGGCCAGCCCGCCAGCTGCCGGTAGGCGGTCGCGCCCGACAGCATGAAGCACGACGCCTCCTCCCACGTCAGCCGCGCGGGCTTGGGGTGGCACTGGAACTCGGCGACCAGGGTGAACTGGGCGAAGGAACCCCAGTTCAGCTCGTAGCCCCAGACCCGCTGGGTCGCGGAGAGCATGGGGTCGCGGCCGAGCCGGATCTCGGGGTCGTCCTCGTCCCAGCGGCAGCTGGACAGCGTGACCCGCTCGCCGACGCGCACGTGCCGCACGCCGTCACCCACCGCCCAGACCACACCCGCGCCCTCGGAGCCGCCGATGTGGTGGCCGGTGTCGTCGCCCTTGGCCTCCCGCATCCCGATGACGTCGACGGGGGTGCCGAGGGCGGCCCACACGTTGTTGTAGTTGATCCCCGCCGCCATGACGGCGACGAGCACGAAACCGGGCGGCACCTCCGGGACGTCGACGACCTCGGTCCGGAACGCCTCGCTCGGCGGGCCGTAGCGCTCGGGCCGGATGACCGAGGCGTACATGCGCCTGGGCACCACTCCCAGCGGGGGCAGGCTCCCCGGCTCGTACAGCGTGTCCGTCCGGGTCAAGGTCGCCGGCTGCGTGGCCATGGTCCCCCTCCAGGTCGTCGGGGAAGTCGCCCTCGACCGATTTCCCCCGACCCGATGCTAGTGACGGGTCAAGGCGCCGGACCGCATTGACCGGCGGGGGTTCGGGTAGCCGAACAGCGCGGTCCGGGCCGGTCCGCGGACCGGCCGGTCGAGTTCCCGGTTTTCCACAATTAAAAGAGTGGACGATCACTCGGCGCGCCCCTCGGGCCGGTGCGGAAAATATTCCCCACTGCCTGGAATAGTTCTCCGGGTCGACCCGGCCGTGGTGTTGACAGCGTTCGTCGGACGCTTTTAGCATCGGGTGACATCGGGGAGCTATGCGACTCGCTGGGGGACTTTTCGCAATGGCGCGGAGAATGGATTTCTGGGGTAGGGCGCGCTGTTGTCCGAAGAGACGGCCGGACACCGGACGGGTGTCGTCCCACCGCCTCGCGAGGCGCCGCGCGGCGCTCGTCGTGAACGAGCGGCGCCTCCCCTAGCCGGCACACACCCGGTGGTGCCACCCGCCGGTGACCACCTCCGGGCCTCGACGTGCCCGAGCGGCAGCAGCAGCCCACCAAGACCCGGAGGCGGCATGTCACTGGACGAGTACGCGCTGTCGGTCCTCGGACCCACGACGAACAAGGCGGGGTTCACCACGGACAGCTTCATCGCGCTCGGAGGCGACTCCCTGCGGGCGATGAGGCTGGCCGCCCTGGCCCAGGAAGGACTCGGCCTGCGGCTGTCGGTGGCGGACCTGCTGTCGTCGACGCCGCTGGGCAAGGTGCTCGCGAACACGGTCGCCGCGGCGCCCGCCCAGGCGTCCGCCGCCGTCGTCGAGCCCGCGACCCGGGCGTCCGCGCTGACGCCGACGCAGCGCGGCATGTGGCTGATCGAGAACGTGCTGGGCGGCTCGACCTACAACCTGGTCTTCACCTTCACCGTGGACACCGGGACGCTGGACCGGGAGGTCTTCGGGCGGGCGGTCGCGGCGGCCACCGCCCGGCACGCCTCCCTGCGCACGCTGCTGCGCGAGCGGGACGGCGAGGTCGTGCCGGTCGTGCTGGACGAGGTCGCGCCCGACGTCGTCGACATCGCGCACGACGGCCCGGACTTCGAGGAGTTCGTCCGCGCCACGGCCGCCGAGCACGGGCGCGTCCCCTTCGACCTCACCGCCGCGCCGCCGCTGCGCTACCTGTTCGTCGCCGGCGCGGCCGGGCGGCAGGCGGTCGTGCTGGTCGCGCACCACGTCCTGCTCGACGGGTGGGCCGTCGGCCTGCTGGCCGAGGAGGTCTTCGCCTCCTACCGGGCGCTGAAGGCGGGCGAGCCGCTGCCGTTCACCGAGGCCGCGCCGACCACGGAGTCGCTGCTGCGCCGCCACGAGCGCGACCGCGACAGCGGCGAGTGGGACCGCCTGGCCGACTTCTGGCTCGACCGGCTCGACGGCGCGCCCACCGTGCTGGAGGTGCCCACCGACCGGCCTCGCCCCGCCGTCCAGGACCCGGCGGGCGAACGCCTGCCGCTCGACCTGGGCGGTGAGCTGACGGCCCTGGTCGAGGACCGCGCCCGGGAGCTGGGCGTCACCCCGTTCGCCCTGCTGCTCGCCTCCTACGGCCTGGCGTTGAGCCGCTGGACGGGTGTCGGGCGGCTGCTGGTCGGCGTCTCCCTGTACGGGCGGGACACGGCCGAGCTGACGCGGCTCGTCGCCGTGGCGGGCAACCTGGTGCCGGTCCTGCTGGAGGTCGACGACGACGCGTCCGCGGTGGACTACCTGCGCTCGGTGCAGGAGTCCCTGGCGCTCAGCATCGAGGCGGGCGCGCTGCCGTTCGACGAGCTGGTCACCCGGCTCGGCCTGGAACGCGGGCTCGGCGCGCACCCGCTGGTGCAGGTCTCGTTCGGCATGCACGACCAGCTGGTGCCGCAGCGCATCGACGTCGGCGACGTCGGCCTCCGGGTGGAGGAGGGCCACGGCGGCGGCGCCCAGTTCGACCTGTCGCTGCTGTTCGGCCGGTCCCGGCCCGCGCTCGGCGCGCAGTTGGAGTTCGCGACGGCGCTGTGGGACGAAGCCGACGCGCGGGCGTTCCTCGCCGACTTCACCACCGCGGTGCGGGAGCTGGCCACGGCGGACGGCCGGTTGGAGGACCTGCGCTGCCTGTCCACCGAGCGGCGGGCCGCGCTCGACTCGCTCAACGGTCCCCGCCACGAGTTGCCCCTGGTCACCGCGGACGAGCTGGTCCGCCGGGCGGCCCGGCGCTCGCCGGACGCCGTGGCGGTGCGCGAGGACGACCTGGCGCTGACCTACGCGCAGCTCGTGGGAGCCGCGGCGGAGCAGGCGCGCCGGCTGCGCGAGCTGGGCGTCGGCCGCGGCGACCGGGTCCTGGTGGCGCTGGACCGGTCGATCGCGGAGGTCGTCGCCGTGCTCGGCGCGGCGTGGGCGGGCGCCGCGTACGTGGGTGTCGACCTGGCCCAACCCGAGTCGCAGGTCCGCCACATCGTGGCCAAGGCCGCGCCGAAAGCCGCCCTGGTCTCCTCCCCGGAGGCCGTCGCCCACCTCGGCGTGCCGACCTGCGCCACGTGGGAGCCGTCCTGGCGGCCCGCCACCGAGGAGCCCGCCGCGACCGGCCCCGACGACCTGGCCTACATCGCCTTCACGTCCGGGTCCACGGGTCTGCCCAAGGGCGTCGCGGTGCCGCACCGGGCGATCGTGCGGTTGGTGCACGAGCCCGACTTCGTCCGCTTCACCCCGGACGACCGGGTGCTGCGCCTGTCTCCCCTGGCGTTCGACGCCTCCACCCTGGAGCTGTGGGGTCCGCTGGCGGGCGGCGCGGCGCTGGAGGTCAACCCGCCGGGCCTGTCGTCCCCGACCGAGCTGGCCCAGTTCCTCCTCGACCGCGGCGTCACGGTGGCGTGGCTGACCGCCGGGTTGTTCCGGCTGGTCGAGGAGTTCGCGCCGGCCGGGTTCGGCGGCCTGCGGCAGCTGATCACCGGTGGTGACGTCGTGCCGCACGCCCACGTGGCGCGGGTGCTGGAGCGCCACCCGGGGATCGTCGTCACCAACGGCTACGGACCCACCGAGAACACCACGTTCACCGCCACCCACACGGTCACCTCGGCCGCGGAGGTGGACGGCCCCCTGCCCATCGGCACCCCGTTGCGGGGCACGCGCGTGCACGTGCTGGACCGGCGGCACCGGGTCGTGCCACCGGGCGCGGTCGGCGAGCTGTACGCGGCGGGCGACGGCCTGGCCGACGGCTACGTCGACGACGAGGCCGAGTCGGCGCGGGGCTTCGGCCACTTCTCCCCCGACGTCCCGGAGCGGCTCTACCGCACCGGCGACCTGGTCCGGATCGACCGCGCCGGGCGGCTGCGCTTCCTCGGGCGGCGTGACGACCAGGTCAAGCTGCGCGGGTACCGCATCGAGCTGTCGGCCATCGCCGACGTGCTGGCCGCCGACCCCCGGGTCCGCGACGCGGCCGTCGTGGTCACCGACGGCGACAGCGCGGACAAGCGGCTCGTCGCCGCGATCGTCCCGGCGGACCGCGCGGTCGGCACCGACGAGCTGCGCGACCTGGTCGCCGACCGGCTGCCCGCGTACATGGTGCCGAGCCTGTGGGCGGTGGTGGACCAGCTTCCGGTGACCAGGAACGGCAAGGTGGACCGCCGGGCGCTCACCGCCGTCGCGGCGCCCGCCGGGCAGCGGGTCGCGGCGCCCGAGCCGGACCCGCTCGGCGTGGCGCCCGACCTGTTCGCCCGCGTCCTCGACCGGCCCGTGGAGCTGACCGGGGACACCGACTTCTTCACCATCGGCGGCAACTCGATGGGCGCCGTGCGGCTGCTGCGGCTGGTCCGCGACGAGCTGGGGGTGTCCGTGCGGTTGCGGGACTTCCTCCTCGCGCCCACACCGGCGGGCCTGAACAGGCTCATCGCCGAGGCGGCGGGCTCGTGACCGGGTCGGTGCGCGACGACGTGCGCGGCCTGGCGTGGGACGACGGGCTGGAATGCTGGGTGGTGTCGGACCCCGCGCTGGCCCGCGTGGTGCTCAACCACCAGGGGTTCTCGTCCCAGACCTCCCAGCGGCTCGGCGAGCTGTACATGACGGAGGAGTCCCGGCGGGAGCACCGCGACCTGACCGAGTTCCTGCGGCTGTGGTTCGTGCACACCGACGGCGCGGAGCACGCCGCCCTGCGCAAGCCGGTGCAGCGCCTGTTCTCCGCCTCGCACACGCGGTCCATCGGCCCGCTCGTCGAGGCCGTCGTGGACGCCTGCCTGGACGACCTGGCCGCCGACCCCCGGCACGACGCCGTCCCGACCCTGGCCGAAGGCGTGTCGGGGCGGGTGATGGGGCGCATCGCGGGCGTCCCGCAGGAACCCCCCGTGCTGCACACGTGGTCCAAGACCTTGTCGGGTTTCATCGCCGCGATGTACCGGCGCGACCACGCCGAGGCCGCGCACCGCGTGATGCTGGAGATGACCGAGGCGCTGGCGGGCTCCCCCGCCCTGGCGGACTTCCCCCGCGACACCGCCGAGGACCGCGCCCGCACCACCGCGACGTGGGCGATGGTCCTGTTCGGCGGGCTGGAGACCACGGCGTCGCTGATCGGGTCGTGCCTGCTGGCCGTGCTGGAGGACCCGGCGCTGCGGGCGAGGGTCGCCGCGGACCGGCCGGGCGAGGTCGAGGCGCTGGTCGAGTCGGTGCTGGAGAAGCGCCCGCCGCTGCGCAACGTGGGCCGCGTGGTCGCGGCGGACTTCGAGTTCGAGGGCGAACGCCTGCGCGAGGGCGACCTGGTGCTGGTGTCGCTGGCCGGCGGCGGCCTGTTCGACGCCGACCTGGCCGACCTCGCGCCGGTGGCCGAGCGCGGTGACCGGCACCTGGTGTTCGGCCACGGGGTCCACTACTGCGTCGGCGCGCCGCTGGCCCGGCTGGAGGCGGCGACCGTGCTGCGGCGCTTCACCCGGCGGTTCCCCGGCGCCGCGCTCGCCGAGAACGCGGTCGAGTGGGGCCCGAACCTCGCCTACGTGGGTCTGGACCACCTGTTCCTCGACATCGGACCGGACCGGGCACCATGATCGACCTCTGACCGACGACCAGCACCACGAGGGAGCAACACCCGGATGAAGTACCGCGAGATCGGCACCGACCCGCAGCACCGCCGGAAGGTGAGCGTGCTCTCGTTAGGGGCCATGCTGTTCGGCACCGTCGTCGAGGAGGAGCGGGCGTTCGCCGTCCTGGACCGCTTCGTGGCGGCCGGCGGCACGTTCATCGACACCGCGAACAACTACGCGTTCTGGATCAACGGCACGCAGGGCGGTGAGAGCGAGGCCCTGCTCGCGCGGTGGCGGCGCAGCCGGGGCATCACCGACGAGGTGGTGATCGCCACCAAGCTCGCCGGCCGGCCGAAGACGCCGGGCCGCGACTTCTACAACCTCGAAGGCCTGGCACCCGAGGTGATCCGGGCGTCGTCGGCGCGCAGCCGCGAGACGCTCGGCGTGGAGCGGTTGGACGTGCTGTACGCGCACGGCGACGACATGACCGTGCCCCAACCGGACGTCGTGGAGGCGTTCGCCGGGCTGGTCCAGGACGGCACGGTCGGCATGATCGGCGTCAGCAACCACTGGTCGTGGCGGCTGGAGCGGTGGCGGGCCACCGCCGAGGCCCGCGGCCTGCCGAGCTTCGGGGTCATCCAGTACCACCACACCTACCTGCGGCCCCGCAACGACGTGCCGGGCCGGCGGTCGGCGGACGGCGACCAGGGGCTGTTCAGCGCCGAGCTGATCACCTACCTGCGCGACCACCCCGACCTCACGCTGGTGGCGTACACGCCGCTGCTGTCCGGCGCCTACGTGCGCGAGGACCGGCCGCTGGGCGAGCTGCACGACCACGCCGGCACCAAGGCCCGCCTCCAGGCGCTGCGCGAGGTCATCCGGGAGACCGGGGCGACCGCGAACCAGGTGGTGCTGTCCTGGATGATCGGCGGCGACCTGCCGGTGATCCCGCTGGTCGGCGCGTCCTCGGTGGCGCAGATCGACGAGAGCCTGGAAGCGGTCGACCTCGAGCTCACCGCCGATCAGCGCGCGCTGCTCGACGCCGCGCACTGACCCCGGCGCTCACCTCGGCCCGGCCAGGGTGGCGGCGATGACGTCGAGGACGCGCGCCACCCCGGCCTGGTCGAAGAAGTGGCCGCCGGGCACCACCTCCAGCTCGAAGGACCCGGTGGTCTCCTCGCGCCACGCCGCCATCCGCTCCCCCGACGCCTCGCCGTCGTCGGCGCCCGCGAACGCGCGCAGCGGCACGTCCAGCGGGGGCCGCGCCGGGGCCCCGGACGTGGCCACCGCGGTCAGGTCGGCGCGCAGCGCGGGCAGGAACAGCTCCAGCAGGTCCGGCCGCTCGAACACGATCGGCGGCGTGCCGCCCAGGTCGCGCAGGTAGGCGATCAGGCCCTCGTCCGGCTCGTCCCACCCGCGCACTTCGGAGCGCAGCGCGGGCGCCGCGCTGGAGGCCACGAACAACGCGCGCGGACCGGGGCGGGCGCGGGCGCGCAACGCGTGCGCCAGCGCCAGCGCGACCCGCGCGCCCATGCTGTGGCCGTAGCAGGCGAACGGCTCGTCCAGCAGCGGGTCGAGCACGTCCAGCAGCTCCTCGACCAGCGGACCCATGCGGACGTGCGGCGGCTCGTCCAGGCGGGTGTCGCGGCCGGGCAGCTGCACGGCCACCGTCGCCACGTCCGCCGGCAGCCGGTCCGGCCAGTCCCGGAACATCGCGGCGTTGCCGCCCGCGTAGTGGAAGCACAGCAGCCGCACGCGGGTGGTGGCCGGGGTCCCGTAGTGGCGCAGCGCCCGCTGCCGGCGGACCGCCAGGTCAGCCACGGCGCTTCGCGGTGATCGGGACGTGCTTGTAGCCGGACACGAAGTTGGACACCAGGCGCTCGGGCGTGCCGGCGGCCTCGAAGTCCTGGTAGCGGCCCAGCAGCTCCTCGAACAGGATGCGCAGCGTGACGCGCGCCACGCTGTGCCCGACGCAGTAGTGGGGTCCGATGCCGAACGCGAGGTGCTTGTTCGGCTTGCGGCGGAGGTCGAACGTCTCGGAGTCCGGGAACTCGCTCTCGTCCCGGTTGGCCGCGCCCAGCCACACCACGACGGCGTCACCGGCCGCGATGCGCGTGTTGCGCACCTCGACGTCCTGGGTGGCGTAGCGCAGCATGTGGTTCACCGGCGAGGCCCAGCGCAGCGCCTCCTCGACGGCGGTGGCGCCCACCTCCGGGTCGGCGGCCCACTGCGGCAGCACGTCGGAGTCGATGAACTCGGCCATCACGAAGTTCGGCGCGTGCGGAGTGGTGACGTTCGCGCCGAGCAGCAGGCTGTAGCAGTTGGACACGATCTCGCTCGACGACATGTGCCTGCCCTCGAACCGGGTGTTGATCAGCACGCTGATCAGGTCGTCGCCCGTGTGGTCGCGGCGGAACCGCACCAGGTCCTGGAAGTAGGCGAACAGCTCGCGGTGCGCCATGTGCAGGGTCGCGGCCCGGCTGCCCTCGTCCTGGTACTCGGGGTCGTCGGCGGCGATGCAGATCGTGGTGAGCCTGCTCAGCCACGACCAGTCCTCGGGCGGCAGGCCCATCATGGTGCCGGTGACGGACATCGGCATCGCCAGCATCGCCTGTCCGAAGTCGAACACGCCCCCGTCGCCGATCGGCGAGATCAGGTCGCCGACCAGCGAGCGGATCATGTCGCGCTGCCGGTCCACGGCCTGCACGGCCAGCGCCTTCTTCAGCCGGGCCTGCATGATCGTGTGCCGTGGCGGGTCGGTGACCGCGAGCTGCTGGCCGCCCGCCGGGTCGTCCATGCCGAGCAGTTCGAGCATGGTGCCGCGCTCGGAGGTGAACAACGACGTGTTGCGCAGGACGTGGTCGGTCTCGGTGAAGTGGACCACGGACCAGAACCCGCGCTCGTCGTCGACCTGCGACCAGCTCAGCGTGTCCTGGGCGCGCAGCTCTCGCCAGATCGCGTGCGCGTCGCCATCGCTGTACAGGTGGGGGTCGACCAGATCGGTGTCACCCGCGTGCACCGGGCATCCGGGAACGGGTGCGTCATGGACGGTCATGGCCGGTGTCCTCATCGGGTCGGGGAGCGAGCCGTCCGGCAGACTCCTGGTCGGTGGGCAGGCGGCACGCGGTGGTCGCGGGCACGCCGCCGGCCGGGTTCCCGGCCGGCTGAGCCGCCGGTTCGGAATCCCGCTGGTAATTAACTGTTGACGTCGGCGTGAATTACTCGGTCGAACTGCCGCACATCGGCCCGGCGCGGTCGACGAACGACCTACCGGACATTGCGGCAGGTACCGCACACCCGCGCTGGGCAGGCATCGGTCACATTGTCGGAGCCGTCGAGTGCTCCGGAACTCCCCAGTCCCCGTGCCGGGGTCCGACATGTGTCGAACCCATCGGTAAGGCAGTCAAGCACCATGTTCGCGAAATCGTCAACCACCTCCCGGCCGGGTCCCACGATGCGAATGTCCAAATAGGACGAAAAATGTCGAAGACGACGTCTTGACGGAACCGGGGACCGGTCCTACGGTGCGAATAAGCCCACGAAAGCAAAGTGGCCGGCCGTCGAGCCCGAAGTCATTCGTCATCAGGTGGAATTAACAGGGGGAAGTCATGCGATCGGTGTCGAATGCGCGCGCCCCGTTCCGCACCGCGCGGACGTGGGCCGAGCGCGTCGATGCGTAGGCCTCGTCCCGGGCACGACGCCTGGCACCCGGCTACGCCCACCCAGCAGGGCATCTGGATCCTGGACCGGATCGAGCGCCTGCGTCCCACCTACCTGTTGCCCAGCGTCCTGGAGTTCACCGGGCCGGTGGACCACGCGGTCCTGACGACCGCGGTCCGCCGGGCGTTGGGCCGCCATCCCGCGTTGCGCTCCCGGTTCCGGCTGGACGCCGCCGCGCGTCGCGTCGACTACCGCACGGACGGGCCCGCGCCCGAGGTCGGGTTCACCGACGCGGTCGCCGACGACTGGTCGCCCGAGGAGGTCGAGCGGCTGGTCGAGGCGCTCTGCTACACCCCGTTCGAGCTGGCCGAGGAGGCGCCGGCCCGGGCCGAGGTGATCCGCCTCGACGACCGCACCCTGCTCGTGCTGACCGTGCACCACATCGTGTTCGACGGGGTCTCCCGGCAGCTCCTGGTGGACGAGATCGGCGTCACCTACTCGGCGTTGGCCCGCGGCGTCGAGCCGGAGCTGCCCACCCCGCCGCACCCGGCCGAGTTCCTGGACCGCCCGGACGACGACGCCGGGTTCGCCGAACGGGTGGCGGGCGTGGTGGAGCGGCTGCGCGGCGCCCCGACCACGGTGGACCTGCCCTACGACGGCGACCCGGACGACCCCGAGCTGTCGATGGTCGGCGCCACCGCGTCGACCGTCCTGGACGAGGATGTGACCGAGTCCGTGCTGGCGGTCGCCGCGCAGGAGGGCTGCACCGCGTTCATGACCGGGGTGGCGCTGCTGGCCGGCACGTTCGCCCGCACCACCGGGCAGACCGACTTCCTGTTCTCGGTCGTCTGGCCCGGCCGCGACGACCCGGCCGCCGCCGACGTGATCGGCATGTTCATGACCACGTTGGTGCTGCGGGTCCGGCTCGACGGTGGCACCACGTGGCGCGAGCTGCTGCGCACCGCGCGGATCGGCGGCATGGAGGCGTTCATCGACTCGGACGTGCCGCTGGACGCGATCGCCGCCGCGCTCGACGGCGACCGCGACATGGCCCGGCCGCCGCTGAGCCCGGTGCTGGTCAACCTGGCCGAGGCGCCGGCGCCGCTGGTGCTCGCCCCCGGCGTGGTGGGCCGCTTCCAGCCGCTGAGCCCGGAGTACAGCAAGTGGGACCTGGCGCTGTTCGTCCGCGTGGACGACGCCTCCGGGCGCGACCGCCTCGAGCTGTCCCTCAACCACCCGGCCGCGCTGTTCACCGCGGCCACCACCACCGAACTCCTGGCCGCCCTGCGCAGCAGCGCGGCCGACCTCGCTCGCGACCCGGAGGACATCGTGCAGAACCAGCCGCCCGCGGACAAGATCGACCTCAACGACCCCGCCGCGCGCCTGGACCTGGTGCGGTCCATCTGGCGCGAGGTCCTCGACACACCCGAGGTCGCCGACGACGTCAGCTTCTTCGACGCCGGCGGCGACTCGCTGCGGCTGGTGATCCTGGTCGAGCGGCTCAGCCAGGCGTCCGGGCGGATGCTGCGGACCGTCGACCTGTTCCGCGCCGGGACCGTGCGCGGGCAGGCCGACCTGCTGGCCGGCCCCTCCGACACCACCACCGCGGCCCGCGGCACCAGCCGTGAGCGCCTGCTGGGCGCGGTCCGCGAACGCCGCACCGGCGACCAACGGCGCTGATCGCGCCGGACGGGAGGGGACGAGGTGACCGACAACCAGGTGATCGACAACCAGGTGACCGACACCGAGAACGCGGTCGCGGTCGTCGGGATGGCGTGCCGCTACCCCGGCGCCGGGAACGTCGAGGAGTTCTGGGAGCTGCTGCGCGACGGCGTCGAGGGCATCACGCGGTTCGACGTCGAGGACCTCGTGCGGAACAAGGGCGCCGACCCGGTCGAGGTGCGGCAGCCGAACTTCGTGCCCGCCAAGGGCGTCATGGCCGACTCCGCGAAGTTCGACTGGTCCTTCTTCGGGTACAGCCGCTCCGAGGCCTCGGGCATCGACCCGCAGCAACGGGTGTTCCTGGAGACCGCGGCGACCGCGCTGGACGACGCCGGCCTCGACCCGACCCGGTTCGACGGCTGGATCGGCGTGTACGCGGGCGCGGACCGCACCCACACCGACAGCGGCCGCGACCTCAGCCCGCTGGAGCGGTTGATCGGGCTGGAGAAGGACCACGTGGCCACCCGCGTCGCGTACAAGCTCGGGCTGCGCGGACCGGCGGTGACCGTGCAGACCTCGTGCTCCACGTCGCTGGTCGCCATCCACATGGCCGTGCAGAGCCTGCTGAACCGGGAGTGCGACGCGGCGCTGGCGGGCGGTGTCGCCGTGGCGCCCGAGGGCGAGTGGGGCTACTGGCACGAGCCGGGCGGCCCGCTGTCCTCCGACGGGCGCACCCGGCCGTTCGACGCGCACGCCACCGGCACCGTGCCCAGCGAGGGCGTCGGGGTGGTCGTGCTCAAGCGGCTGGCCGACGCGCTGCAGGACGGCGACCGGATCGCGGCGGTGGTGCTCGGCTCGGCGCTGAACAACGACGGCGCGGACAAGATGGGCTACACCACGCCGTCCATCCCCGGGCAGCGCGACGTCATCCTGTACGCGCAGAAGCTCGCCGGGGTCAACGCGGCCGACATCGACTACGTCGAGGCGCACGGCACGGCCACCCCCATCGGCGACCCGGTCGAGGTGCAAGCCCTGACCGAGGCCTTCCGGGCGTCCACCGCCGAGAACGGCTACTGCCTGCTGGGCGGGGTCAAGGGCAACATCGGGCACACCAGCGCCGCGGCCGGCGTGGCCGCGTTCATCAAGACCACGTTGATGCTGGAGCGCGGCGAGCTGGTGCCCAGCCTGCACTTCGACGCGCCGAACCCGTTGCTGGAGCTGGAGAGCACGCCGTTCCGGGTGTGCACCGAGCACGCGCCGTGGCCCGACCGCGGCACGCGGCTGGCGGCGGTCAGCTCGTTCGGCGTGGGCGGCACGAACGCGCACGTGGTGCTCCAGGGCCCGCCGGCGCGACAGCCCGAGGCGTCGAGTCCGGGCGGAACGGTGCTGGCGCTGTCCGCGGCCTCCCCGGAAGCCCTGGGGAAGCTGCGCGCCGACCTGGCCGGCGTGCTGCGCCGCGATCCCGCGCCGGACCTGGCGGCGGTGGCGCGCACCCTCGCCGAACGCCGGGTGCACCGGCACCGGCAGGCGTTCGCGGTGTCCGATCCCGCGCACGCCGCCGAGCAGCTGGCCGCCGCGGGCGACCCGACCGGGTCGCGCCCCCTGGGCAAGGTGGCGTTCCTGTTCCCCGGTCACGGCACGCTGCGGTACAACGCGGGCGCGGGCGCCTACCGGTTGCTGCCCGGTTTCCGCGACCGGTTCGACGAGCTCCGCGAAGCGGTGCTGGAGCGGTGCGGCGTCGACCTGTCGCCGGTGGTGGCGCCAACCCACGGCGGTCCGGAGTGGTTCGACGACGGTGTGAACCAGCAACTCGGCCTGTTCGCCCTCGGCTACGCGCTGGGCAGGCAGCTGATGGACTGGGGCATCACCCCGGTCGGCATGTTCGGCAACAGCATCGGCGAGTTCGCCCCCGCCGCGCTGGCCGGGGTGTGGTCGCCCGCCGACGCGGCCGTCCTGGTCCACGAGCGGGCGCGGGCGACGTGGGCGGTGGGGCCGCCCGGTCGCATGGTCGCGGTGAGCGGCACCGCCGAGGAGGTGCTCGGCAGGCTCGGCCCGGACAGCGCGGTCGAGGTGTCGATGATCAGCCGGGGCGGCGTGGTGCTGTCCGGGCCGCAGTCCGATGTGGACGCCGTGCTGGCCGGGGACGCGTTGGTGGGCTTGGACCTGCGAGTGCTGGCGGTGGACCGACCGGGTCACTGCTCCGCCCTCGCGCCGGTCGCGGAGATCCTGCGCGGCGTCGTCGCGAACACCCCGGCGAAGCCCGCGGCGCTGCCGCTGGTGTCCGACACCACCGGCACCTGGGCCGACCCCGCGGCGGTGACCGAACCGGAGTACTGGGCGGCGCAGCTGACCCGGCCCGTGCTGCTCGACGCCGGGGTGGCGACGCTGCTGGACGCGGGCGTCGACACGTTCCTGGAGCTGGGGCCCGGCTCCACCATGCTGGGCACGGTGCGCTGGAACGGGCGCTGGGACGGCACCGGCACCGCGTTGCCGCTGCTCGGCCGAGCCGAGGACGGCGAGCTGGGTGTGCTGCGGGCGCTGGGCGCGCTGTGGGAGCGCGGGTTCGACGTGCTGGGCGGGACCGCCCTCGCGCCGCCCCCGGGCGCCGAGCCGCCGCTGCGCCTGTCGTTGCCTCCGCACCCGTTCCTGGGTGAGAACCCCGTGGGCGACCGGACCGCGCGGGTCGCGCACCGCAAGCGCGAGCACCGGGCGACGTCCGGCGACACCGGGTCCCTGCGGGCGGCGCTGGAACGGCTGTGGGCCACGGCGCTGGACCGCCCGCCCGCCTCGGACGCGGACCACTTCTACGCGCAGGGCGGCGAGTCGCTGATGGCGTTGTCCATGATGAGCCGACTGCGCGAGCAGACCGGGGTCGTGGTGTCGCTGGCGGAGTTCTCCCGCGAGCCCACGTTCGGCCGCCTGCTGGAGCTGGCCGAGCGCGACCGGCCGGCGGCGCCGGCGCCCCGGCTGCCGGTGAGCGCCGCGAGGTTGCGCGAAGGCTCGGGCCGTCCCCTGTTCCTGGCCGCCGACGCGGCCGGCACCGCGGTCAGCTACCAGGCCCTGGCCGACCGGCTCGACGTGGACCGCCCCGTGTACGGGCTGGAGGTCGACCCGGAGGACCGCACGCACCGGTCCCTGGCCCGGATCGCCGCGCAGCACGTCGACGCGGTGCTCGCCGTCCAGCCCGAGGGGCCGTACACCCTCGGCGGTTGGTCGTTCGGCGCGGTGGTCGCGCACGAGATGGCCCGCCTGCTCATCGCGCGCGGGGCGGAGGTGGACGTGCTGCTGTGCATCGACGCGTTCATCCCCGGCCGGCGCGGCCTGCCCGTCGGGCTCGACCCGGAGTTCCTGTACAGCCACGCGTTCTTCCAGGTGGCCGGGGCGTTCAACCTGGGCGAGGTCGGCAGGCGGATGCGCCACAACCCCGCGCTGCGCAGGATCTTCCTGGACAAGGCGCGGGTGCTGGCGCCCTACCGACCGCGTGCGGTGCACTGCCCGGCCGTCGTGTTCAAAGTGGACGTGGACGCGCGGGCCGCGGACCGGCTCTCAGCCCGGCTGGCCCCGCTGTACGGCGGCGGGGTGCGCGTCCGGCCGGTGCCGGGCAACCACTGGTCGGTGTTGACCGAGCCGCACGTGCGGCGGCTCGCCGAGGAACTGATCACCACGTTGGCCGGCGTCGAGCCGGTGCGGAATGAGGTCGTCGATGTCCGCTGAACCGCGCGAGCGCGACACAGCCACGCAGGACCTGGTGCTCGACGCGGACCCGCCCGCGGTGTCGTCCGGTCCGGACCCGGTCCCGCCCGCCGCGGCGGAGTCCGCGTCCGAGGAGCAGGCCCCGGAGCGGCCGCTGATCAAGAACCGGGACTTCCAGGCGCTGTGGAGCAGCGAGGCGTTCGCCGCGGTGGCCAAGGAGACCGCGGAGATCGCCTACCCGCTGCTGATCCTGGCCACCACCGGGTCCGCGCTGTACGCGGGCGTGGTCGGCTCGGCGCAGCTGATCACGGCGAGCGTGATGTCCATCCCGGGCGGCACGCTCGCGGACCGGGTCGACCGCCGGCTGCTGCTGGCCGGCTGCAACCTGGTCCGGGTCCTGCTGCTGGCGCTGTTCAGCGTGCTGATCTTCACCGAGAACACCAACATGCCGATCATCTTCGCCATCGCGGTGACGTCGGCGGTCTGCTTCGGGCTGTCGCAGCCCGCGGGGATGGCCGCGATCAAGGCGCTGGTGCCGCCGTCCCAGCTGACCCAGGCCACGGCGCAGAACCAGATCCGGTACTTCGGCGCGACCGTGGCCGGACCGCCGATCGGCGGCGCGCTGTTCGCGGTGGCGCGGGCCTTCCCGTACCTGGCGGCGGCGCTGTCGTTCCTGATCTCCACCGCGCTCCTGCTGCTGGTGCGCAAACCGATGCAGAGCGAGGAGAGCCGGGCCGCCAAGGAGAAGGGCGGCACGGCCGAGGGCTTCCGGTTCCTGTTCAAGCAGCCGATCCTGCGCCCGCTGATCATCTGGATCATGGGCTCGAACATGGCGTTCACCCACTCCGGTGTGTTCCTCGCGCTGATCGCGACCGCGCAGGGCCGAGGCGCGTCGGAGTCGTTCATCGGCGCCACCCTCGCCGTGGCGGGTCTCGGCGGGCTGTTCGGCTCGCTGATCGCCGGGTGGGTGTTCAGGAAGTTCAAGCCGTCGACGATCGTGCTCTACGGCGCGTGGATCGGCCCGGTGGTGGCGATCCTGCTGGCGATCACCCCCGGGGTGGTCCCACTGGGGATCATCGTGACCCTCGTGTTCATCCGCGGCCCGATCATCAGCACCCTGTTCCTGTCCTACCTCGCCGCCGTCGCCCCGGACAAGGTCCAGGGACGCGTGCTGGGCGCGGTGTTCTTCATGTCCATGAGCGCGGCGCCGATCGGTGTCTTCCTGGTCGGCCTGGTGTTCGACCTGGCCGGCTCGACGTGGGTGTTCATCACGATGTGCGTGATCTCGGGCGTGGCCGCGCTGCCCACCCTGACCAAGCGCATCCGCACCCTGCCCGCACCGGAAACCGTCGCCGTCTGACCGTCGGAGGAGAAGCAATGAGCACCGAAGCGCAGCCGGGCGTGGACTACGAATCGCTCCCTCCGGAGTTCTTCACCGAGCCGACCTACCCCAACGACCACGCCGACAACGCGCGGCTGCGGTCGAAGTGCCCGGTGCACCGGGTCGACCACCCGATCGGCGCCGAGGCGTACGTCGTCATGGACTACGAGACGGTGGCCGCCTCGTTCAGCGACCCGCGGCTGTCCAAGAGCGTGGACAATGCGCCGGCGTGGTGGCAGGAGCTGCTGAAGGACTCCAGCCCGACCCTCATCCGCAACATGCTCACCGCGGACGCCCCTAGGCACACCCGGCTGCGCAAGCTCGTGGCGCAGGCGTTCACGCCCCGCAAGATGAGGGCGCTGCGGCCGAAGATCCAGGAGACCGCCGACGACCTGATCGACGCCTTCGCCGACGGCCGGGCCGACCTGTTCGACGAGTTCGCGATCGCCCTGCCGCTCAAGGTGATCTGCGAGTTCCTCGGCGTCCCGTTCGAGGACCGGGACAAGCTGCACGAGTGGGGTCTGCTGCTCAGCGGCGCGCCGTACGCGACCGAGGAGGAGAACCGCAGGCTGAAGTGGGCCAGCGACAGCATCGAGGAGTACCTGAAGGACCTGCTGGCCGCGCGGCGCGCCGAGGAGCTGGGCGACGACCTGGTCAGCACGCTCATCCGCGCCGCCGACGAGGACGACCGGTTCACCAACGACGAGCTGGTGTCCACGCTCATCCTGCTGATCAACGCCGGGCACAAGACGACCGCCTACACCATCAGCAACGGCATGGAGGCGCTGTTCGCCAACCCCGACCAGCTCGAGCTGCTGCGCGAGGACCCGGGCCTCGCGCCCGGCGCGGTCGAGGAGTTCCTGCGCTACCAGCCGCCCGTCTACCGCGGCACGCTGCGCGTGGCGCTCGAGGACATGGAGCTGGCCGGCGTGCCGATCGGCAAGGAGTCGTTCGTGCACCTGATGATCAGCTCCGCGAACCGCGACCCGGAGGTGTTCGAGGACCCGGACCGGCTGGACATCACCCGCACCGGCAGCCGGCACTTCGCCTTCGGCCACGGCGCGCACTTCTGCCCGGGCTCGCCGCTGTCCCGCCTGGAGGGCGAGATCGCGTTCAACACCCTGCTGCGCCGGCTGCCGGACATCACGCTCGCGGTGCCGCGCGAGGAGCTGCCCTGGCTCTACGACAACTCGGTCGGGCGCGGCGTCACCAGCCTCCCGATCACCTACACCACTAAGCTGCCCCGCTAGTCCAGCAGCGCACAACCCTTGGAGCACCACATGACCCACACCCCCGTCACCCTGATCACCGGCGGCGGCAGCGGCATCGGCGCGGCGACCGCGCGGCAGCTGCTCGGCAAGGGGCAGCGGGTGGCCGTCCTCGGACGCGGTCGCGACCGGCTCGACCGGTTCGCGAAGGAGCTCGGCGAGCCCGCCGAGCTGCTGACGATCCAGGGCGACACCGGGGACTGGGACGCCGTCCAATCGGCGGTGGCCACCACGCTGGAGCGGTTCGGCCGGCTGGACGCGGCGGTCGCCAACGCGGGCTGGGCCACCCACGACGACATCGCGGAGGGCGACCCGGCCGGCTGGCGGGAGATGGTCCTGACCAACGTGCTGGGCCCCGCCCTGCTCATCCGCGCCGCGCTGGCGGCGCTGAAGGAGAGCAAGGGGCGGATCGTGCTGGTCGGCAGCGTCGCCGGGCACGTGCACTCGGCGGGCAACATCTACGGCATCACGAAGTGGGCGGTGACCGGTCTCGCGGAGAACACCCGCCGGCAGGTCACCGCCGACGGCGTCGGCGTCACGCTGGTGTCGCCCGGCCGCACCGAGACGCCGTTCTGGGACGAGTTCGGCTCGCTGCCCGACGGCAACCTCCTGTCCGCGGACCAGGTGGCCGACTCGATCGTGTTCGCGCTGACCCAGCCCGCGACCGTGGACGTCAACACCATCATCGTCAGGCCCATCGGCCAACCCGTCTGATCAAGGGAGCCAGCAGTGAAGACCGGACTGGTGTGCCTGCCGTTCGCCGGGGCGGGAGCCTCGTTCTTCCACCCGTGGTCCGCCCACGCGGGCGACCGGCTGGTCGTCGTGCCGCTGCAGCTGCCCGGTCGGGAGCGGCGCATCGACGCCGAGCCCTACCGGGACGCCCTGGTCGCCGCGGACGAGCTGCTGCCCGACCTGGAGCGGCAGCTCGACGGCCTGACCGACGTGGTCCTGTTCGGGCACAGCCTGGGCGCGGTCCTCGCCTACGAGCTGGCGCACCGGGTGCTCGCGCACCCGGACCTGGTGCTGCGCCACCTGTTCGTCAGCGGGTCGCCCGAGCCGCACACGCAGCGGCCCCGGCGCGCCACCGGTCTGCCGGACGACGAGTTCCTGGGCCGGGTGTCGGAGTTCGCCGGGTTCGAGCACGAAGCGCTGCAGGACCCGGAGATGCGCGAGCTGATCCTGCCGACGCTGCGCGCCGACGTGGAGATGCACGAGAACTACCGGCCGAGCACGACCGACCGGCTGGCCGCCCCGATCACGTCGCTGCGCGGGTCGGACGACGCGCTGGTCACCGCGGCCGAGGCGGCCCGCTGGTCGGAGGTCGCCGGGGCCGGGTTCGAGTACGTGGAGGTGCCCGGCGGCCACATGTACCTGACCGGGTCGGCGCCCGAGCTGCTCAAGCTGATCGACGCCGCGGTCTAGGGGGCCACGATGCGGTTGACCGGGAAGGTCGTCGTGATCACCGGGGCGGCCCGCGGCATCGGCCGGGCGGCCTCGGTCGCCTGCGCCGCCGAGGGCGCGGACCTGGTGCTGCTGGACGTGTGCGCGGACCTGCTGGGCGTGCCGTACCCACTGGGGTCGGCCAGCCAGCTCGAGCACACCGCGGCGCTGTGCCGGGACCGGGGCGCGTCGGCGCTCACGGTGAAGGCGGACGTGCGCGACCGCACCTCGGTGCGGGACGCCGTGGCCCTGGCCGGCGACCGCTACGGGCGGATCGACGTGGTGGTGAACAACGCGGGCATCGCCGCGCCCTCGGGCAAGGCGGTGCACGAGATCACCGAGGACGAGTGGTCGCTGATGCTGGACGTCGACCTGTCCGGGGCGTGGCGGGTGATCCGCGAGGTCGGCCGGGCCATGAGCGACCAGCGCTCGGGCAGCATCGTGAACATCGCCTCCACCGCCGGGCTGGTCGGCTACCGGCACTTCGCCGGGTACGTGGCCGCGAAGCACGGGCTGATCGGGCTGACCAAGGCCGCCGCGCTGGACCTCGCGCCGATGAAGGTGCGGGTGAACGCGGTGTGCCCGGGCAACGTGCGGGACGACCCCGAGGCCGAGGGCCGGATGCTGCGGGAGATCGCCCGCGCGCTGGACGTCCCGGCGGAGGAGCACGTGGCGGCCTTCACCGAGTCCCAGCCGATGAACCGGCTGGTCGAACCGGCCGACGTGGCGGGCGCCGTGGTGTTCCTCGCGTCGGACGACTCGGCGCAGGTGACCGGCTCGGTGCTCACCGTCGACGGCGGCTTCACCGCGCACTGACCACCACCGACCAGGAGGACACGTGTTGCCAGGCGCCCGATGCCACTCGCTGCGGGTCCGGCTCACCGCCGGGGTGTCGACGTCACCCCCGCAGCCCCGGCTGTGGGTGGAGGACGTGCCGGCCCGGTCGACCGAGCCGATCGCGCGACGGCGGCTCACGACCGAGCTGAACCGCGCGGTGACCGACCTGCGGTGCACCCTGCTGCGCTACCGGGACGGGCTCGCCGACCTGGTGCTGGTGGCGGACCGGGGGTTCCTGGACGCGGCCGGGCTGCGTGCCGCGGCGGCCGGGTTCACCGGGGCGGACCCGGTCGAGCCCGCCTGGGCCGACGTGGCGGCGGTCGACGTGGCGGCGGTCGAGGCGGCCGGGGTGCCGGACTGGGCCGCGGCGCCCGACGTGGTGGGGCCCGGCTCGGCCGAGCTCGTCCTGCCGCTCGACGAAGGAGGGGACGAGGACAGCTGGCGCACCGCGCTGGCGACCGCGCTGGTGCGCTACGCCTCGGTCGACTCCCCCGGCTGGGCGGTCGTCGGCACCGGGCGGGGCGCGGTGCGGGTGACCCCGGGCGGCGCCGCGGAACCGGTCGCCGACCCGGCCGCGGCCGGGTTGTTCGTGTCGCGCGAGGACTTCGGCGCGGACGAGTACCTGCCGTTCCTGGCCCCGCCGCTGCCGTTGACGTTCTCGGTGTGGCGGCAGGGCGGCGCGACGCGGCTGCGCTGCGACCACCAGGGCGGACGGATCTCGCCGGCGCAGGTCGAGCAGTTCACCCGTCACCTGGCGCACGTGCACCGCCAGGTGACGGCGGGCGTCGCCCCGGGCGCGGTGGAGCTGCTGGACGCCGGGGAACGCGACCGGGTGGCCGCGCTCGGCCTCCCGGAGCTCGCGCTCGACACCACGCCGACGACGATCGACGCGGCGTTCCGCGCGGTGGCGGCCCGCACGCCCGACCGGGTGGCGCTGACCGACGGCGACGTGCGGCTGACCTACCGCGAGCTGGACGAGCGCTCCCAGGCCGTGGCCGGCGGGCTGCGCGCGCTGGGCGTGGCCGACGGCGACCGGGTCGGGGTGTGCCTGGAGCGCACCGCCGAGCTGGTGGTCGTCCTCCTGGGCGTGCTCAAGGCGGGCGCCACCTACGTGCCCACCGACCCGGCCTACCCGGCCGAACGACTGGCCTACACCGCGCGCGACGCCGACCTCAGGCTGGTCGTCACCCGGCTGCCCGGGTTCACCGGCGCGGCGGACACCGTGCCCGTGACGCCGGACGAGGTGGTCGCGGCCGGGTCCGGGCCCTTCGCCACGACCGCGACGCCCGACGACGCCGCGTACGTCATCTACACCTCCGGGTCGACCGGCCGGCCCAAGGGCGTGGTGGTGCCGCACCGCAACGTGATCGCGCTCGTGGACGCGACCCGTCCGGAGTTCCGGCTCGGCACCCCGGACGTGTGGACGCTGTTCCACTCCAGCGCGTTCGACTTCTCGGTGTGGGAGATCTGGGGCTGCCTGCTCACCGGCGGCCGGCTCGTGGTGGTGCCCTACTCGGTCTCCCGCGACCCGGTCGCGTTCCGCGACCTGCTCGCCGCCGAGCAGGTCACCGTGCTCAGCCAGACGCCGTCGGCGCTCGCGCAGCTGCTGGACGTGCGGCACCACGACCTGGTCGTGCGGTTGGTCGTGCTCGGCGGCGAGCCGCTGGACGCGGGGGTGCTGCTGCCGTGGTTCGACGCGCACCCCGAGTCGGCGTGCCGGGTGGTGAACATGTTCGGCATCACCGAGACCACCGTGCACGTCACGCACCGGACGGTCACCCGGCGGGACGCCCTGACCGGGTCGCGGTCCGTGGGGCCGCCCCTGCCCGGCTGGCACCTGTACGTGGTGGACCCGGACGGTCGGCTGCTGCCGCCGGGCGTGGCCGGGGAGATCCTGGTCGGCGGGGTCGGGGTGGCGGCCGGTTACCTCGCCCAGGACGACCTGACCGCGCAGCGGTTCACCCCCGACCCCGTGCGGCCGGGCAGCCCGGTCTACCACTCCGGGGACCTGGGCCGGCTGCGGCCCGACGGCGCGCTGGAGCACCTGGGGCGCATCGACAGCCAGGTGAAGGTGCGCGGGTTCCGGATCGAGCTGGACGAGATCCGCGCCGTGCTGGTGGAGGACCCGGCCGTGCGGGCGGCGGCCGTGGTGGTCCGCCGGGACGACCCGAACGACGCGGCCACCGCCCGGATCGACGCGTACGTGGTGCTGACCGAGGACGCGGGCGGGACCTCGGGCGTGCGCAAGCGGGCCGCCGGGATCCTGCCCGACTACATGGTGCCGAGCACCGTGACCGCCCTCGGCTCGCTGCCGCTGACCACCAACGGCAAGTTGGACGCGGCGAAGCTGCCGCCACCGGTGGCCGCGGTGGCGAAGCCGGTCGAGGCGCCCACCGGGAACGACGACCTCGCCACCAGGCTGCGCGAGCTGTGGGGCGCGGTGCTGGGCGTGCCGGTGGGGCTGGACGACGACTTCTTCGAGCTGGGCGGCAACTCGCTGTTCGCGGTGCGCATCGGGGCGCGGATGAGGGAAGGCGGTCTGCCGCCGCTGCAACTGCGCGAGCTGTACCGCCACCCGACGATCCGCTCGGTGGTCACCGCCCTCGGCGACCAGGGCCACTGAGCCGGCGCCACCGCACGAGGCCCACCACCGGCGCACGTCCCCTCGACCGCGACGACCGGTCGGAAAGGCGTTCACCACTGCCGTCGGGGTGCGCGTCGACGCCCTGCCAGGTAAGCGCTTTCCCTCTCTGGCACTCGATCGATTCACTCACATGTTAACGCTAACTCCGCCCTGGGTCACCTGCCGACCGGACGGGGTCCGTTCCTCCCGGATGGCAACCCTAGCACAGGAGTGTGAGCTACGTCACTTTCTGTTAGCGCTCTCAACCAGGGCGCCGCGAACGCCGTCCACAGTGGACCAGACAACCGCTCCGCCGGCGCGCCGACGTATTATGATCCACCGATGGTCACCATCGCCGACGTCGCCCGAGCGGCGGGAGTCTCGCCCAGCACCGTCTCGTACGTGCTGTCCGGCAAGCGCTCGATCTCGGAGACGACCCGGCGCCGCGTGCACCACAGCATCCGCGCGCTCGGCTACCGGCCGAACGCGGGGGCGCGGGCCTTGGCGAGCAGCCGCACGAACGTGCTCGCCCTGGTCGTGCCGCTGCGCGCCGACCTGAACGTCCCCGTGGTCATGCAGTTCGTCGCGGCCACGGTCACCGCGGCCCGCTCCCACGACCACGACGTGCTGCTGCTGACCGCGGACGAGGGCGCGGAAGGGCTGCACCGGGTGGTGGCCTCCTCCCTCGCCGACGCGATCATCGTGATGGACGTCGAGGCGGCCGAACCCCGCGTGCCGGTGCTGCGCGAGCTGAGCCGGCCCGCGGTGCTGATCGGCGTGCCGGACGACCCCCACGCGCTCACCTGCGTCGACCTCGACTTCACCGCCGCCGGGTCGGACTGCGTGCACCACCTCGCCGACCTCGGTCACCGCGACGTCGCCCTCATCGGCCCCTCCCCCGCCGTCTACCAGCGCGGCACGAGCTACGCGGGCCGCTTCCTCAGCGGCTTCCGGCGGACCGCCGCGAGCCGCGGCGTCGAGGCCGCCGCGCTGGCCTGCGTGCCGACCTACGACGGCCTGCGGGAGTGCCTGGACGGCCTGCTGGCCGGTCACCGCCCCGTCACCGGCCTGGTGGTGCACAACGAGGCCATCCTCGGCCCGCTGCTGTCGGAGCTGGCCCGGCGGGGCCTGGTCGTCCCGCGCGACCTCTCGGTGCTGGCGGTCTGCCCGCCGGACGTGGCGCAGGCGCAGGCCGTGCCGCTGTCCTCGATCGACCTGCCGGCCGTCGAACTCGGGCGGCTGGCCGTCGAGCTGGCGATGCGCCGGCTCGACGGCCCCGCCGAACCCGAGGTCCGGTTGCTGCCGCCCCGGCTGACGGTTCGCGGCAGCACCGGTCCGGTGGTTGCCTAGGGTCACCAGGCTCACCTTCCCGGGGTCACCCGGCGACGCCTCGGTCGCGATCACGGCGAAGGTGAGCGTGTTGCGGTCGCGCAGCACCCCGTTCGGGGGCACGGACTCCCGCTGCGGGCCGGCGCCGTTGAGGTACTGGCCCATGTTCCAGCCGTTGACGAAGAGCAGCACGCGGTAGCCCCGCGCGGTGGTGTCCTCGAACCGCAGGCCGAGCGACACGTCGTGCCCGCGCGGCAGGGGAGACCACGTGCCGCTGCTCGGCCGACGCGGGGGCCGCGACCACCGGGGTGGTCGCGGCCGGCGAGCCCAACAGGACGAGCACGACCGCTGAGAACCTCACCGGACCCCTCGCAGCGTCAGCGCACCGCCTTCAGCGCTGACGAGCACGCCGTCGGAGTGCGAGCCGAGCGTGCCGCCGTCGACCGCGTCGACCGCGGCGGCGCCGACCAGCAGCAGCGCCCAGCTCGACGGCGCGCCCTCGGCCTCGACCCGGATCTCGTCGCCCTGGCGGCGGGTGCGGAACGTGGCGTCGCCGACCACCGTCACGTGGTCGCCGTCGGCCAGCCGGTAGGCCCGCAGCGTGACGCCCTCGGCGTAGTCGTAGTCCGGCCGGTCGTCGACCGCGCCCACCGGCAGGATCGTGTCCGGGCGCACGAGCACCGGCGCGGTGAGGAAGTCGCAGCGGTCGCGCGCCCAGCGCGGGCCCTGCACGGTCTCGCCGGTCAGCAGGTGGGTCCACACGCCCTCGGGGACGTAGTAGGACACGTCGCCCTCGTCCGAGAACACCGGGGCGACCAGCAGGTCGTCGCCGAGCATGTACTGGCGTTCGAGGTGGGCGCAACCGGGGTCGTCCGGGAACTCCACCACCATCGCCCGCATCATCGGCGCGCCCTCGGCGGCGGCCTGCCGCGCGGCGCCGTGCAGGTACGGCATCAGCCGCAGCTTCAGCTTCGTGAAGTGCCGCAGCACGTCGACGGACTCCTCGTCGAACAGCCACGGCACCCGGTAGGACGAGCTGCCGTGCAGCCGGCTGTGCGAGGACAGCAGGCCGAACGCGATCCACCGCTTGAACAACGCCGCCGACGGCGTGCCCTCGAACCCGCCGATGTCGTGGCTCCAGTAGCCGAACCCGGACAGGCCCAGCGACAGCCCGCCGCGCAGGCTCTCCGCCATCGACTCGTAGGTGGCCTCGCAGTCGCCGCCCCAGTGCACCGGGAACTGCTGCGAGCCGGCCGTGGCGGACCGGGCGAAGACCACCGCGTCGCCGTCGCCGCGCCGCTTGCGCAGCACCTCGAACACCGTCTGGTTGTAGAGGTGGGTGTAGTGGTTGTGCATCCGCTCCGGGTCGGAGCCGTCGTGGTACACGACGTCGGTCGGCACGCGCTCGCCGAAGTCGGTCTTGAAGCAGTCCACGCCCTGGGCCAGCAGCGCGTCCAGCTTGGCCGCGTACCACGCGCGGGCGGCCGGGTTGGTGAAGTCGACCAGCGCCATGCCCGGCTGCCACAGGTCCCACTGCCACACGTCGCCGTTCGGCCTGCGCAGCAGGTAGCCGTTCGCCTTGCCCTCGGCGAACAGCGGCGACCGCTGCGCGATGTAGGGGTTGATCCACACCGAGATCCGCAGGCCCCGGGCGCGCAGGCGCTCGAGCATCCCGACCGGGTCCGGGAAGGTGCGCGGGTCCCACTCGAAGTCGCACCAGTGGAACTCGCGCATCCAGAAGCAGTCGAAGTGGAACACGCTCAGCGGCAGGTCGCGCTGCAGCATCCCGTCGATGAACCCCGACACCGTCTCCTCGTCGTACGACGTGGTGAACGACGTCGACAGCCACAGGCCGAACGACCACGCGGGCGGCAGCGCGGGCCGACCGGTGAGCGCGGTGTACTTGCGCAGGATCTCGCGCGGCGTCGGACCGTAGACCAGGAAGTACTCCAGCGACTGGCCCTCGACGCTGAACTGGACCTTCGACACCGCCTCCGAGCCGACCTCGAACGACACCAGCCCGGGGTGGTTGACGAAGATCCCGTAGCCCGCGTTCGTGAGGTAGAACGGGACGTTCTTGTACGCCTGCTCGCTGCTCGTGCCGCCGTCGGCGTTCCAGATGTCGACGGTCTGGCCGTTCTTCACCAGCGGACCGAACCGCTCGCCCAGCCCGTAGACGGTGTCGCCGACGCCCAGGGCGAGCTGCTCGCGGACGTGGTGCGTGCCGTCCACGGTCATGAAGCCGATGCCCTTGGCGCCGCTGCTGGTCAGCGGACGGCCGTCGGCGGTGAACTCGACCCGCCACTCCTCGCCGCGGCGCACCCGCACCGACAACGCGCCGGCGGTCATCACCACCCCGGCGTCGTCCTCCACCACCTTGGCCTCGTGGGCGCCGTCGGAGGCCACGGAGAACACCGGCTCCGCGGGCGTCCCACCGTCGAAGTGCGTGATCGTCACGCCGATCACGTCGGCCATCGGCGAGGTGAGCCCCAGCGTGACCGCCGGGCCCTTGAGCGTGTCGCCGCGGTGCCGGATCGGACGGGTCGACGCGTGCACGACGACCTCCCCGTTCCCCGCGGCGACGTCGCGCACCTCGACCGGGTGCGCGGCCTCGACCCCCGGTCGCAGCAGCCAGTACCCGTCGCTGAACTTCACCCGAACTCCAATCGGCGAAAACCTGACCGCGTGCGGTCAAGGGAAGCGGCTCGATGTGTCTCTTGCCGGTCGACCGGCGCGCGGCGCCGCGCGACCCGGTGGGGCGCCGGGGGAACCGGAGCCGGCCCCACCGGTAACCGCTCCCGCCGGTGCGGGCCCGTCACTTGACCGCCCCCGCCGTGATGCCGCGGGTCAACGCGCGCTGGAAGATCAGGAAGAAGACGATGGCCGGGACGACCCCGAGCAGCGCCGAGGCGCTGGTCATCGTGGCGTCCATCATCCGCTGGCCCTGGAGCACCCCCAGCGCCACCGGCACGGTCTGGTTCTCGTTGGAGATCAGCAGCACCAGCGGCAGGAAGAACTCGTTCCAGGTCCAGATGAAGAAGAACACGAACAGCACGCCCAAGGTCGGCCTGCTGATCGGCACCACGATCCGCACCAGCGCCTGCCACTTGGTCGCGCCGTCGATGCGGGCGGCCTCCAGCAGCTCGCGCGGGAAGCCGCCGAGCGTGGAGGTGAGCAGGTAGGTGCCGAACGCGGCCTGGACCACCGTGAAGACGATGATCACGGCGAGCTTGGTGTCGTACAGCCCGACCTCGTTGGCCAGGAAGTACAGCGGGTAGGCCAGCGCTTCCTGCGGCAGGGTGTTCGCGATGAGGAACACCACCAGGATCCACAGCCGGCCCTTCACGCGGCCGATGCCCAGCGCGTAGGCGTTGAACACCGACACGACCACCGCGAGCACGGCCACCGACCCGCTGATCACCACGCTGTTGACCAGCTTCTCGCCGAAGTCCACCCGTTCCCAGAAGGCGACGACGCCGTCCAGCGAGATGCCCGAGGGCAGGTCGAGCGGTCCGCCGGTGGAGTACTCGGCCGGTGTCTTGACCGCGTTGAGCGCGACGAGGGCGAACGGCGCCAGCATCACCGCGGCGAGCACGATCATCGACCACAGCACCGCGTGCCGCCTCATCAGCGCTCACCCCGGTTCTGCACGCGCAGGAACACCGCCGTGAGGACCAGGACCAGCGCGGTGAGCACGGTGGCGATGGCCGCGCCGTAGCCGACCTGGGTCTTCTCGAAGAAGTTCTGGAACGAGTAGTAGGACGGCACGTTGGTCGACCCGCCCGGCCCGCCCCTGGTCAGCACGTAGATCGGCGCGAACACCTTCAACGCGGCGATCGTGCAGGTCAGCAGCACGACGAAGATCTCCGGCCGGATCTGCGGCACGGTGACGTGGAAGAACCGGCCCCACCACGACGCACCGTCCAGCTCCGCGGCCTCGTGCAGCGACGGGTCCACGCGCTGCATCCCGGCCATGAAGATCACCACCGGGTAGCCGACCTGGATCCACAGCATCACCGCCATCACCGACCACAGCGCGAAGTCGGGGTCGCCGAGCCAGTTCTGGGCCAGCGAGTCCAACCCGACCGCGCGCAGCACCTCGTTGAGCGCGCCGTCCCGCGGCGCCAGGATCCAGCTCCACACGATCCCGGCCACCGCGATCGGCAGCACCTGGGGCAGGTAGACGCAGGCCCGCAGCACGGCGGCGTGCCGGGCGCCGAAGTGCTCGCCGATGAAGTCGAACAGGGCGGCGGCGATGACGAGCCCGGCCAGCGTGGGCAGGATCGCCATCGCCACCACGAGCCCGACGTTGTGCCGGAACGACGCCCAGAACGTGCCGTCGCCCATCAGCCGGGTGTAGTTGTCCAGCCCGACCCACTCCGGGGTGCCCGCGCCGGACCACTCGGTGAAGCTGATGCCGATGTTCATCCCGAACGGCACCAGGATCACCGCGAGCAGCAGCAGGCCACCGGGGATGAGGTAGAGCAGGTACGACCCGCGGTCGCGGATGGAGGCGGGTGCCGAGCTCATTTGCCTACGCTCGCCGTGTTCTCCTTGTAGTAGTCCGCCATCTCGGTCAGCGCCTCGTGCGCGCCGATCTGCCCGGTGATCACCTTCTGCACGGACGACACCTGCGCGTCGTAGAAGCCGGGTGCGGGCCAGTCCGGGTAGAACGCCAGCCGGTCGCCGTCCACGAGCGCCTTGAAGTCGTCGTTGAGCTGCTTGGTCTTCGGGTCGGTCACAGGGGTCTCGCCCGGCGCGACCGCGATGCCGCCCGCGTCGCGCAGCTTGTCCTGGATCGCCGGCGACATGGTGATCTCGATGAAGTCGTAGGCGAGCTGCTTGTTCTTCGAGCCCTCGGGCACGACCCACAGGTTGCCGCTGGACCCGGCGGTCATGCCCGGCCACGGCACCGAGGCCCACTCGAAGTCCTTGACCTGCGCCTGCACCCGGCCGTACCACCAGCTGCCGCTGATCATGATCGGGCTCTTGCCCTGCATGAACGACAGGCCCATGTCCTCGGCCTTCACGCCGGCCGAGTCCTTGGAGATGTAACCCTCGCGCAGCCACTCGGCGAACCGCTCCGCGCCGAACACCCACGGCTTGTCGTGGAAGTCCACGTCACCGGTGTAGCGCTGGAACCGGTCCACCCAGTCCCGGTCGGCCTGGGTCAGCGCCAGTTGGTACAGCAGTTGCGCGGCCGGGTACTCGGCGCCGCCGAGCGCGAGCGGCGTGACGCCGGCGGCGACGAACTTCTTCATCGCGGCGGTCAGCTCGTCCAGCGTCCGCGGCGCGGCCAGCCCCTGCTGGTCGAACAGGGTCTTGTTGTAGTAGACCATCACGTACTCGGCGTAGTTCGGGACGCCGTACCACTTCCCGGACCCCATCACGCCGCGGTCGTCGTACTTCGCCGTGGTGTCGATGCCCGGCCCGAGCTTCTTGTCCCACCCGCGCTTGGCGACCTCGTCGCTGATGTCGGTCAGCAGGCCCTGCTTGGACAGCAGGCCGGTGGTCGCGTTGCCCTTGTTGTACTCCAGGATGTCCGGCGCGTCCTTGGAGTTGAGCACCATCGAGGCCGTTTTCTGGATCTGCTCGAAGCCCTTCTCCTCGAACTTCACCGTCACGCCCGGGTGCGAGGCCTCGAACTGCTTGATCGCCTCCGCCCACGCCACGCCCATGGCGCTGTCCGGACCCTCGTAGTGCCACAGCTTGAGGGTGTTGGGGTCGGAAGCTCCGTCGGAGCCGCCGCAGCCGGCCACGGCCAGCACGGCCGCGACCGCGGCTGCCAGGAGACGCTTGGACATCAGGGTGATCCCTCCACGGTGAGGTTGTCGATCCGGGCCTTCCCCGTGAAGACCAGGTAGACGTCCTGCCGGCCGGTCGCGCCGCGCAACGGCGCCGTGACCGCGGTCCAGGAGTGCCCGTCGGCGGTGGTCGGCACGGCGAGCGTGCCCGCCAACCGGCCGCCGGGGCCGCCGAGGCGCACCTCGACGGTCGTCGGCGCGTCCGGGTTCGCCACCCGGGCCGTCAGCGACCGGGACGACCGGCCCAGGTCGACGTCCTCGAACGAGACCCACTGGCCGGGCGCGGTCGAGGCGACGGCGGTGCCGCGTTCCTTGGTGGTGTCCACCAGGGTGACGCCGGAGTAGTCGTCGAAGTTCTGCGCCTGCGTGACCCGGCGCAGGTCGCGCGGCGGGATGGTTTCGCCGCGCACGCTGAGCACGCGGGTCAGCGGACCGACCGCCAGCTCGTGCGGCGCGCTCTCCACCACCGGCTTCTCCCGGGTCACGTCCCAGAACGCCAGGTCGGCGGCGCGCACGGTCAGCTGGACCGTCTTCGTCTCACCGGGCCGCAGCTCCACCCGGTCGAACGCGCGCAGCCGCTTGAGCGGCTGCCGGGCCCGCGACGCCAGCTGGCGCGAGTACAGCCGCACCACCTCGGCGCCCGCCCGGTCGCCCCGGTTGGTCACGTCCACGCGCACGCGCACCTCGCCGGAGGCGTCCACCGCGGTCCGGTCCACCCGCAGCCGCGAGTAGCCGAACGACGTGTAGCTCAGCCCGTGCCCGAACGGGTACAGCGGCTCGCCGGTGAAGTACTGGTAGGTGTGCCCGGACTTCGAGATGTCGTACCGGAGCTTGTCCGGCAGGTCCGCGTCGGACCGGTACCAGGTCTGGGTCAGCCTGGCGCTCGGGTTGTGGTCGCCGAACAGCACGTCGGCGATGGCGTGGCCGGTCTCCTGGCCCGCGTGCGTGGTCCACAGCACGGCGGGCAGGTCCGCGGTGTCCCAGTCGCCCGCGTACGGGTAGCCGCTCTCCAGCACGACGACCGTGCGCGGGTTCGCCTCGCGCACCGCGTCGATCACGGCGCGCTGGCCGGCGGGCAGCACGGTGGTCTTGCGGTCGTCGTCCTCGCGGCCGTTGATGAACGGCATGCTGCCGACCGCCACCACGGCCGCGTCCGCGCCCTTCGCCGCTTGCACCGCGCTGTCCACACCGCTGCGCACGACCTCGCGCCCGAACTTCGCCGCCGCCGCCGGCGTCTCGGCGGTCACGGTCAGCCTGCCGTCCGCGCCGACGACCGCGTACCGGCCCCGGCCGAACCACGACTGCGTGACGTCGTTGCCCGCGTACTCCAGCACGAAGGAGCCGTCGGGCAGCGCCACGAGCTCGAACTGCTGCTGGACGAACCAGCCGTTGGGTTGCGTCGCGTTGTTGACGAGGCTGCGACCGTCGCCCAGGGACACCGTCCTGCCGTTCGCGACGGCCCGCAGCGTGACCGTGCCCTCGCCCCAGTCGAACACGTCGAACCCGCTCGCGTCGCCCGGCGTCACCTCGGTGGCGGTGAGCGGCGCGCCGGAGTCCGAAGTGGACGCGGTGACGTACCTCCCGGTGGTCAGATCACGCAACCGGATGCGGTCGACGCCCTCGCTGGAGGTGACCGCGGCCCGTTCGGCGAGGCCTTGCAGGGGCGTGACGCGGTAGGGCATCGTGCCGGAGTACCAGTCCTCGTACAGCGTGTCCGCGAGCTGCCCGACGACCGCGACCTTCTTGGTGTCCGCAGTGGACAGCGGCAGGGTGTTCCGGTCGTTGCGCAGCAGCACGACCTGCTCGGCTGCCACCTGTCGGGCGAGCAGCCGGTGCTCCGGCGCGTCGATCACGTCCGGTGTGGTGCTCGCGTGCGGGTTGCGGCCGGGCGGGTCGAACTCGCCGAGCCGGAACCTGATCGACAGCACGTGCCGCGCCGCGTCCTCGACGTCGGCCGCCGTGATGAGACCCCGGCCGATCGCGGCCTTGACCGACGCGGTGGTGGGGGCGGAGTTCCGGTCGTCCTCGGTGAAGCTGTCCAGGCCCGCGCGGATCGCGGCGGCGTTGCCCTCGACCCGGTTCGGGTGGTACCGCTGGGCGCCGGCGACGTTCGACGCGCCGCCCGCGTCGCCGACGATCATCAGGTCCTCGTCGGTCCAGGAGCGCACGACCTCGTCCAGCTCGGGGCCGACGTGCGTCGGGCGGCCGTTGACCAGGTTGTACGACGCCATGACGCCGGTCGCGGCGTCCGCCGAGATCGCCGGGCGGAAGGCGGCCTCGTCGTAGTCCTTCAGGATGCGCGGCGGGACGATCGAGTCGACGGTGACGCGGTCGTCCTCGACGTTGTAGGCCAGGTAGTGCTTCAGCGTCGGCGCGGCCTGGAGGTAGTCGGGGTGGTCGCCCTGGACGCCGTGACCGAACGCGGTGGAGATCCGGCCGGTCAGGTACGGGTCCTCCGAGTAGCCCTCCTCGTTGCGGCCCCACCTGGGGTCGCGCAGCGGGTTCACCACCGGCGCCCACAGGTTGAGGCCGTTGTGCGCGGGGTCCTTCGCGTGGAAGCCGCGGGCCTCGCGGCCGGTGACCGCGCCCACCCGCTCGACCAGGTCGGGGTTCCAGGTGTTCGCCAGGCCCAAGGCCTGCGGGAACACCGTCGCCCCGCCGAGCCAGGCCACACCGTGCAGCGCCTCCGTGCCGGTCTTGAACGCGCCGATCCCGAGCCTCGGGATCGCCGGTTGGTACTGGTGCAGCAGCGACACCTCCTCGTCGACCGTCAACCTGGCGAGCAGGTCGGCGATCCGGGTGGCGCGCGGCAGGTCCGGGTCGCGGAACGGGAGCTCGTCGGCGTGGGCGGGCAGCGGCGCGACGAGCAGCGACGCGACCAGCGGCAGCACCAGCGAACGGCGGGCTCTCGACACGGGCCGCCCCCTTCGTCTTCGGGGAAGCGTGGAGCTCCCTCGCCATCGAAGCGCTTCGACTGGCGACCCTAGAGGGCCGGCCGCGACGGGCGCAACAGGCTGCCGGAGTGAAAGTTGTTAACGCTAATTCACTTGACCGGAACGTCTTGACACCCGCGCGTCCCGGGAGATACGACTAATACCTCGCCGCCGTGGACCGCCACTTTTCCGGCCCGTGGATGTTAACGTTCACATTCGCCGCCGGACCCTACGGACCTGGGGGCCGCGCATGCGCACCCGCACCCTGCTCGCCGCCGTGACCAGCGTGGTGGTCGCCGCGTTCGGGCTCGCCGGTCCCGCGCCGGCCGCCCTCGCCGCCGGTCCGGTGCCGCATTACCTGATGACCGCGTTCACCAACAGCAGCGAGTCGAACATGCACGTCTACGACTCGGCGAACGCGACCAGCTTCGCCCTCGTCCGGTCCAACGCCTACACCCCGCCGTCCGGCCTCATCCGCGACCCCAGCGTCATCCGGCACACCGACGGCTACTACTACATCGTCTACACCACCAACTGGACCGGCGACACCATCGGCTTCGCCCGCAGCGCCGACTACACGACGTGGACGTTCCTGCGGAACGTGGTGGTGGGCTTGAACGGCTCCACCGGCAGCACCTGGGCGCCGGAGTGGTTCAAGGACTCCGACGGCAGCGTGCACGTGGTCTTCTCCGCCTCCACCACCGGCACCGCCGGCCAGTTCCGGCCCTACCGGATCACCGCGACCAACAGCGCGCTGTCCACGTGGACCTCGCCGACGCCGCTGGGCATCCCGGCCAACTACATCGACAGCCACCTCGTCAAGGTCGGCGGGACCTACCACAACTTCCTCAAGAACGAGACCACGAAGTACATCGAGCACGCCACCGCGACGTCGCTGAACGGACCGTGGCAGTTCGTCGGCACCGGCAACTGGGCGGGCTGGGGCTCGGGGCTCGAAGGCCCGGCGCTCGTGCGGCTGCCGGACGGCCGCTGGCGGATCTACTTCGACCAGTACGGCACCAAGCGCTACTACTACGCGGACAGCTCGAACCTGAGCTCGTTCGGCGCCAAGGTGGAGCTGACCGGGCTGTCCGGCACCGCCCGGCACTTCACCGTGCTGCGCGAGGACGTCGGCGACGGCACCGCGGTGGCCACCGGCAGGCGCTCGCTGCGCTCGGCCAACTTCGCCGACCGCTACCTGCGGCACCGCGACAACCTGGCCTACGTGGACCCGATCAGCACCGCGACCGACCGCGCCGACGCCACGTTCGACGTCGTCGCCGGGCTGGCCAACGCCGGCTGCTACTCGTTCCAGTCGGTCAACCACCCCGGTCGCTACCTGCGGCACCACACCATGCGCCTGGTGCTGAACGCCGACGACGGTTCGGCGGTGTTCCGCGCGGACGCCACGTTCTGCGGACGGGCCGGGCTCGCGGGCGGCGGCACGACGTCGTTCGAGTCGTTCAACTTCCCCGGCCGCTACCTGCGGCACTACGACTACGCGATGCGGCTGGACCCGCGCACGTCCGACGCCGCGTTCACCGGTGACGCCTCCTTCACCGTGACCGCGCCGTTGGGCTGACGGTCGCGGACCCGCCCCCGGCGGGGCGGGTCCGCGGTCGCGGTCAGGCGGTGAGCAGCGTCAAGCCGTAGGTGGACAGGATCTCGTTGATCGGCTGGAACCAGGTCCGGCCGCCGGACGAGCAGTTGCCGTAGCCGCCGGACGTGACGCCCTGCGCCTGGTCGCCGGTGATGAACGAGCCGCCGGAGTCGCCGCCCTCGGCGCACACGCTGGTGCCCGCCATCTGGTGCACGTCACCCTGCGCGTAGTGGATCGTCTCGTTGCGGGACTGGATCACGCCGCAGTGCCAGTGGGTCGTGGAGCCCGAACGGCAGACGGACGTGCCGACCGGCGCCTCCCACGAGCCGCGCACCAGGGCGTCGCTGACCGTGCCCCAGCCGAGCACGACGGGCGCGTTCCACCAGCCGCCGCCGGTGCGGACCCACGCGTAGTCGTTGCCGGGGAACGAGGACCCGGCGAACTGGCCCTGCCAGGACCGGTCCCAGCCGTACACCTGGGCGCCCGTGCCGCCGCAGTGGCCGGCCGTGACGTAGCCGCCGTGCACCGAGAAGCCGATGGAGCAGCGGACGTTGCCGGTGTAGTACGGGTCGCCGCCGACGGTCCCGGCGGCGAACGGCACGGGCGCGGTGACGCCCTCGGTGTTCACCTCGACGGGACCGTGCTTGCGCGCCTCGGCCAGGAACCGCGCGACCTCCGCGGTCTGCACGCCGGGCTGGACGTCGACCACGACCGCGCCGCTGCGCGGGTCCGGGTGCCAGCTGGTCACGGCCGCGGGCACCGCGCCGGACGCCGACAACGCGTCCACGCGGTCCTTGACCCGGTCGAGCTCGGCCGCGCTGCGGCCGACCAGCCGCGCCTCGGCGCCGGTGGCGCGGACCCGGTCGGCCGCCGCGGTGTCGGTCACGCCGACCACGAGCACGCCCTTGTCCTGGTCGAACCAGCTGCCGCCGAAGGACGACCCGGCCGCGGTGCGCGCCGAGGGAGCGCGCCGGGTGGCCTTCGCCTCCAGGTCGAGCCTGGTCCGGACCTGCTGCTCGGTCAGCCCGAACGCGGTCCGCATCGCGGACACCAGGCCCGGCGACAGCTGGTCGGCCGCCGGCGCGGCCTGGGCCGCCGGGGCGACCACGAGCCCGCTCACCGCCAGCGCGGCGGCCACACCGATCTTCGTCAACGTTGTCATCCGCATGCAGTTCTCCTTGTCCACAGGGAGGCGCGAGGCCGATGCAGGTCGACCGCGCACCCGAGGCAAGTCAGCGAGAGAGCGCTCTCACAGTCTGCTGGTTCAGACCATGCAACACCGGCTGCCCGTCGTCAATCCCCTGCGGCGGACCGGTCCCCCGCCACGTCGGGCGCCCCGGTGCGGCGATCGGTGGCCGTGCGCGGCGAAACTCCGCCCGTGACGGCGCGACCGCCGCTTACCCTTGCCGGGCTCGAACCCGAGCGCACGCACCGACAGAGGGGGAAGAACCCGTGCACCTGAACCGAAGACTCGGCGTCGTGCTGACGGCGGCCGCGGCGGCGACCGCGGTCCTGACCGGTTCCGCGCAGGCCGCCGGCACGATGACCGAGCTGCCCGCGCTGCCCGGCTCCTACGAGGCCATCGCCACGGGGGTGAACAACGCCGGCGTCATCGTGGGCCGCTCGATCCGCGACGGGTGGGGACGCGCGACCCGGTGGACCGCGGCCGGCGGCGCGACCGACCTGGGCGCGCTGCCCGGCGGCCAGTACAGCATCGCGACCGGGATCAACGGCTCCGGGGTGATCGCGGGCCACTCGGAGGTGGCCGGCGGGACCAGCCGCGCGGTGCGGTTCGGCCCAGGCGGCGGCATCACCGACCTGGGCCTGGTCCCCGGCTACAGCGACAGCTTCGGCCTGGGCGTCGACGAGGCCGGCGTGGTGGTCGGCGAGGGTTGGGACCGCTCGACGGCCGGCCGGCGCGCGGTGAAGTGGGACGCCTCCGGTGCGCTGACGCAGTTCGCCCTCCCCAACGGGACCCGCAAGAGCCTGTTGGGCGGGGTCGCGGCCAACGGCATCGCGGCCGGCAGCGTGTTCGTCACCGAGCAGGTCGAGAAGGCCGTGCGGTGGGACCAGGACGGCACCTTCACCCTGCTGGCCTCGCTGCCCGGCGGCGGCAACACCAGGGCGATCGCGGTCAACCGGTACGGGCAGGCGGCCGGCTACGCGTACACCGCGAACGGCTACCAGCACGCGGTGCGCTGGACCCGCGAGGGCAGGGTCATCGACCTCGGCGCCGCCACCCCGCACCACAGCATCGCGCGGGGCATCAACGAGAACGGCACCGTGGTCGGCGACGCGCAGGACAGCGCGGGCCGGTACCAGCCGACGCGCTGGAGCTCCGGCGGCGAGGCCCTCGCCCTGGGGCTGCCCGCGAACACCTACGCCGGCAGCACGTGGGCCGTCAACCGGGCGGGCGTGATCGTCGGCTTCACCGACCAGGGTGGCCCGAGCCGCGCCGTCCGCTGGTACGCGGGCTGATCCGCGCGGGGTGCCGTCCGGTGTGGACGGCACCCCGTCGGCTCAGGAGTTGCGCAGGAAGCGGTCCAGGACGCGGACGCCGAACTGCAGGGCGTCGACCGGCACGCGCTCGTCCACGCCGTGGAACAGGCCGGAGAAGTCCAGGTCGGCGGGCAGCTTCAGCGGGGCGAAGCCGAAGTTGCGGATGCCCAGCTCCTGGAACGACTTGGCGTCCGTGCCGCCCGACAGCATGTACGGCAGCACTTTCGCGCCCGGGTCCTCGGCGGTGATCGAGGCCGTCATCGCGTCGACCAGCGCGCCGTCGAACGTGGTCTCCACCGGCGGCAGCCCGAGCCACTCGCGCTCCACGTCCGGGCCGAGCAGCTCGGCCAGCTCGCGGTCGAACGCCTCCTCTCGGCCCGGCAGGATGCGGCAGTCCACGGTGGCCTCCGCGACCGACGGGATCACGTTCGCCTTGTACCCGGCGGACAGCATGGTGGGGTTGGCCGTGTCGCGCAGCGTCGCGCCGATCATCCGCGACAACGCGCCCAGCTTGCCGATCGAGCCTTCGAGGTCGTCCTCGGGGAACTCCAGCCCGGTGATCTCCGACACCCCGGCCAGGAACTCGCGCACGGACGGCGTGAGGATCACCGGGAACCGGTGCTGCCCCAGCTTGGTGACCGCCGCCGCCAGCTTGGCCACCGCGTTGTCGTGGTGGATCATCGAGCCGTGGCCCGCGGTGCCGCGCACGCGCAGCTTGAGCCACCGGATGCCCTTCTCGGCGGTCTCCACCAGGTAGGCCCGGACGTCGTCCTTGAGGGTGATGGAGAAGCCGCCGACCTCGCTGATCGCCTCGGTGACGCCCTCGAACAGCTCCGGGCGGTTGTCCACCAGCCACTTGGCGCCGAACTGGCCGCCGGCTTCCTCGTCGGCCAGGAAGGCGAACACGAGGTCGCGCGGCGGCACGACGCCGTCCCGCTTGAACCGCCGCGCGACGGCGAGCGTCATCGCGACCATGTCCTTCATGTCGACCGCGCCGCGGCCCCACACGTACCCGTCCTGGACCGCGCCGGAGAACGGGTGCACCGACCACTCGGAGGCGTCGGCGGGCACCACGTCCAGGTGACCGTGCACCAGCAGCGCGCCCCGTGACGGGTCGGCGCCGGCCAGGCGCGCGACCACGTTGCCGCGCCCCTTGGCGCCCGACTCGACGTAGGTGGTCTCGTAGCCGACCTCGCCGAGCTTCTCCGCGACCCACTCGGCCGCCGCGCGCTCCCCGACGACCGTGGCCGGGTCTCCCGTGTTGGTCGTGTCGATCCTGATCAGCTCGCTGGCCAGCGACACGACCTCGTCCTGCGCGAGCCGCAGCCCGGCCCCGTCATCCAAGTTGCTCACCGGGTCTTCCTACCACCCGCGGCCCGGCGCGGTTCGTCAGCGCTCGGAGCCGTCACCTCGGACGACGGCCACCGGGCAGGGCGCGTGGTGCAGCATCGCGTGGCTGACCGAGCCGAGCAGCGCGCGCCGCACCGCGCCGTGCCCGTGGCTGCCCACGACGAGCAGCGCCGCGCCCTCGGCCGCCTCGACCAGCGCCTGGGCGGGTCGCGCCGGCGACACCACCCGTTCCACCCGCAGTTCCGGGTGGCGGGCCAGCGGCGCCTCGAACGACCTGGCGATCAGCGTCTCGGCGGCCCCTTCCAGCTGCTCGACGTCCAGTTCGAACCCCATGCCCTGGCCCCAGGCGCCGCCCGGCGTCAACGCGTCCACCGGCAGCCCGGTGGTGGCGTGCACGCCGACCAGGGAGCCGCCGTGGCGCGCCGCGTGGTCGGCCGCGAAGGCGATCGCCCGGTCGCTGGGCTCCGAGCCGTCCACGCCGACCACCACCCGCCCGTCGTCGGTCCGGTCGTCGGTCCCCTCGCCGGAGTCGCGGACCACCACGAGCGGCCCGGTGAAGTGGTGCGCCAGGTCCACCGTGACCGAGCCGGCGAACACCCTGGCCAGCCCGGTCGCGCCGGAGGAGCCCACGACCAGCAGCGCCGCTTCCCGCCCGGTCTCGGCCAGCACGGCGGCCGGGTGCCCGTCGAACGCGCGGGTGTCCACCTCGAGCCCCGGCGCGATCTCCGCGCACTCCGCGGCGAGCTCGGCGAGGTGGTCCCTGGTGTACGCGCGCACCGCCTTCTCGCCGACGAGCTGCGGCATCGGCATGGACACGGGCGTGACCACCACCTCGGGGAACGGCCCGCGGATGACGTTGACGACGAGCAGGCGCAGCCCGCGGCTCGCCGCCTCGCGCGCCGCCCACCGCGCGGCCTGCCGCGACCGCCCGGAGCCGTCGAAGCCGACCACCACCGCACCCCGGCCGACCGCGCTCTCCGGGCTCCTCAGGACGTCGGGGCTGGTCATCGCCCACCTCCGGCTCTCGGCGTGATCCCTTCGGCACCGGGGTAGCCGAGGAGGACGGACCCGACACGTGATCGGCGGGTTTTCCGGGGGTGACGGCACGCCGTGACCGGTGGCGCCGGGTTCGCGCGGGCAGCCGACGACGAGACCCCTCGGCCCTGCGCACCCCTCAGCGCGTGCCGCCGTGGCGGAGGCGGCGGCACTACCGCAGGGCCTCGTGACGACCGGCGTGGTCACCGGGATCTCGCCGCACCGCGCAGCCGGCCCTCCTGCTATTCCACTCGTGGGACGCCTGCGTTCCGCGCTCCCAACAGCAGTGGAACCGCCGCGGCCAGGCTACTGGGGTGGCCGGCCTGGAATCAACTGTTGTGGCGGAGTAGCGTGACCCCTGCCACTCGCAGTGGAAGTGCTTGCGGCGTGAAGCAGTCGTGCGTACGAGGGGTGACCATGACCGCGGGCGGGCAGCGACCCTTCGCCGACGTCCTCGACGAGCTGTGCCTGCGCCCCGGCGACCGGCCGCGGTACACGAACGTGGAGCTGGCCGAGCGGATCCGCCTCGACGGCGGCGAGATCACCCACACCTACATCTCGCAGTTGCGCCGGGGCGACAAGGACAACCCCACGTGCCGCACGATCGAGGGCCTGGCCACCGCGCTCGGCGTGCACCCCGCGTGCTTCGTCGGCGGTCGCGCGGGACTGCGCGAGGGCGAACGCCCGGGTTGGCGGCGAGGCGCGGTGAAACACCTCTTCGGCGCCGTGTACCCGGCCGACCGCGGGCCCTTCTCGCCGGAGGAGGTCGCGGCCCGGATCAGCGCCGGCCCGCACGGCTCGATCTCCGCGAACTACCTCCGCGAGCTGCTGGCCGGCACCAGCGCCAACCCGAGGCTCAAGCACATCCTCGGGCTGGCGGAGGCGTTCGGCGCCGCGCCCGCCTACTTCTTCGACGACGAGCTGGCCGCCAGGGTGGACGAGCAGCTGGAGACCCGGCTGGCCATGGACGAGCTCGGGGTCAACACCGTCATCCTGCGCACCGCGCAACAACCACCGCCACCCGGCGTCCGCGACAAGATCCTCCTCGCGCTCGTGCGCGCGCTGCACCCCGGCGTCGCGGCCGAGGACGCCATCAGGCGTGCCCTCGAACCGGACGGCGCGCCGGTGGCGGCCGAGGACGAGACCCGCTGACCCGGAACGCCCGGGTGGTGTGCGTGCGGCTGCGCGAGGTCATGGCCCGGCGTCATCGTCACCAAGGCCCGCAGCTGGGCGCACCGGTCGCTCATCCCGCCGCACGAGATCGCGGTGGTGCTTCGGACGACGTGCCGAAGAGCCGCGGATGACCGAGGATGAGGTCTGGCGGTCACGGAGGCCTCGCAGGTCAAAGCCGCGTCGGTGGCCCGTGCGCGGGGCACGGCGGCGGACGGCGGTCCGGGCGCCCTGGCCGACGCCACGACTCGGCGGTGAGCCGGGAGAGGAGGCCCGCGTGCCGGGTGCACACGCCCTGGTCCTCGGCGGCGGCCTGGCCGGGATGCTCGCCGCCTCCGCCCTCTCCGCGCACGTCGACCGCGTGACGGTCCTCGACCGGGACCGCTTCGCCGACGACGGCGACCGCAAGGGCGTGCCCCACGCCCGGCACGCCCACGTGCTGATGGCCGGCGGGAGCCGGGCGCTGGACGAGTTGCTGCCCGGCCTCACCGCGAGCCTGCTCGACGCGGGCGCGCAGCACCTCGGGCTGCCGAACCGGCTGCTCGTGTTCACCCAGGCGGGATGGCTGCCCCGGCTGGACGAGGCGCAGTTCGTGATCGGGTGCAGCCGCGCCCTGCTCGACGCCGTGGTGCGGCAACGGGTGCTCGGCCGGGTCGACCTGGTGGAGGCCACCGACGTGGTCGGGCTGCTCGGCGACCACGCGCGGGTCACCGGCGCACGCGTGCGCGACCGCGCCACCGGGGTGGAACGCGCGGTCGACGCCGACTTCGTGGTGGACGCGACCGGTCGGGGCGCCAGGACCGACTCCTGGCTCACCGCCCTCGGCCTGCCGCCCGTCCGCGAGGAACGCGTCGACTCCGGCATGGTCTACGCGACGTGCCTGTACCGCGTGCCCCCCGGCGCGGGGGAAGACTTCCCGGGCATCAGCATCCAAGGCGACCCGCGGTCGTCGCCGTGCAGCCGGGGCGGCGCGCTGGTGCCGATCGAGGACCGCCGGTGGATCGTCAGCCTCGGCGGCGGGCGCGGTGGCGAGCCGGAGATCAGCCCGGAGGGGTTCCGCGCCTTCGCGCGCGGCCTGCGGCACCCCGCCATCGCCGACTTCATCGACGCGGCGGAACCGCTCACCCGGCCGTTCGGGTTCCACGGCACGGTCAACCGCCGTCGCCGCTACGAGCGCCTCTCCCCCTGGCCGAGCGGGTTCGTCGTGCTCGGCGACGCCGCGTGCACGTTCAACCCGGTCTACGGGCACGGGATGACGGTGGTGGCGCGGCAGGCGGTGGCGCTGCGCGACGGGCTCGCCCGCCACGGGGCGCGGGGCGCGGCGGCCGAGCGGCTGCAACGGGAGTTCGCGCGCGCGACGGACGACGCGTGGGCCTTGGCGGTCTCCCAGGACCTGCGCTACCCCGCCACGATCGGGCCCGCGCGCGGCCGGCTCACGCGGCTGCGGGAGCGCTACCTCGACCGGCTCGTGCTGGCGTCCACCGGTCGGCCGACCGTCACCAGGGCGCAGCTCGACGCCTACACCCTGTCCAGCCCGCTGCGGAAGCTCATGCTGTCACCGCGCGTGGTCCTGGGCGCGCTGCTCGGGCCGGGCCGGCCGCCGACGACCGACGCGCCGCTCACCGAGGACGAGTCACGGGTGCTCGCCCGCGTCGAGCACCCGCGCTGAGGACGGCCCGCCCGTCACCCGCAGTCGGGAGCGGGCCGGAGCAGCCGGTCGGCCATCTGCCGGTAGGACACCAGCCCCGCGGCGGCCGCGAGCGCGCCCGCGCCGAGCAGCACGGGCCGGGTGGCGTCGATGTCGAACGAGCGGTGGAAGACGGTCACGACGGTCGGGCCGACCAGGGTCACCAGCAGCGGGCCGAGGACGGTCGACAGGCCGAGGACGAGCTTCATCAGCGACTGGACCAGCGCCACCATCCGGCCGCGCAGGGCGTCCTCGACCCGGGTGCCGATGATGGTGAGCCCGGTGAGGAACGCGGTGCCCGCGCACGCCCCGACCACGGCCACCGCGACCAGCGCGAACCACAGGTGCGGGGCGAGCGACACGACGACCAGGCCCGCGCCCGCCCCCACGATCGTGACGCCGAACAGCCGGTTGTAGGTCAGCCGGCGGGACAGCTTCGGCGCGGTCGCCATGCCCGCCGCCAGGCCGACGAAGACCGCGATGAACAACGTGCCGTACGCGCTCTCCCCGCCGCCCAGGCTCGCCGCGTAGAGCCGGGCGCTGCCGATCACCCCGCCGGCCGCGGCGAACGCGCCGGTCATGCCGATCACCAGGCCGCGCAGCAGCGGTGTCCCCCACGCGTACCGCAGGCCGTCGCGCATCATCACCAGGAAACCCGGTCCGCCCTGCCCGCTCCGCTTGGCGGCCCGGCCGGACAGCTCCGGGATCCGCACCGCGATCAGCACCGCGGAGGACAGGTAGAGCAGGCCGTTGACGACGACCGCGATGGTCGCGATCCGGAACTCCAGGTCGCCGTCGCGGACACCGAGGTAGCCGGGGATGCCCGCGATCAGCGAGTACAGGCTGAACCCGCTGACGGTGGCGATGCCGTAGGTCATCACCAGGCCGAGCTGGTTGGCCGTGTCGACCTGGTCGGGTCGGCGCAGCAGGTTCGGCACGGCCGAGTCCTTGGCCGGGATCCACAGCATCGCGCAGCAGCCGACCAGGAAGTTCGCGATGAACAGCCACCACGCCGTGCCGACGAACGCGATGGACAGGAACAGGCCGCCGCGGGCCAGGTCGCAGGCGACCATCACCTTGCGCCGGTCGAACCGGTCGGCCAGCACGCCGCCCAGCGGCGCGAACAGCACGCCCGGCAGGAGCTGCGTCAGCACCACCGCGCTGAGCGCGAACCCCTCCCACCCGTACCCCTGGGCCAGTTTCGTGACCAGGCCGGTCAACGCCAGCAGCGACAGCCAGTCGCCCACGCTGCACAGGAACGTGACGCCCCAGAGCCGCCGGAACGGCCCGATGGACAGCACCGCCCGGATGCGGCGGGCCGTCGACCTCCCGGCGCCACCCGAACCGTCCCCGTCGGCCACCACACCGACACCGTCGCCTTGAATGCCGCCACCCCCGCCGTAGTCGCAGATGATCAGACTAACGACGACGGTTCGACGCCTCCCACGCGTTACGCGATCACGGCTGCCTTCCGTGCAGTCCGGCCCTGCCCGCGGGCAGGGCCGGGCTCACCCGCGACCGGCCGAGGCGCGGAGGAAAGCGCACGTCACCACGTTTTCCCGGCGTCACTGCCCGACGGGCGCCGCGGTGGCGAACAGGTCGTCGAACACCCGGGCCCGGTCGAACGAGAGGGCGTGCGCCCTGGCCCGGTCCTCCATGGACCGCCGCTCCTGCGCCGACAGGTCCAGCACCGCGCGGTCGATCGCGGCGGCGAGGTCCGCGACGTCACCGGCCCGCACGACGATCGCCGTGGCGCCGACCGCCTCCCCGGTGCCGCCGGTGATCGTGGTGATCACCGGCCCGCCGCCGGCGAGCATCTTCTCGGTCAACGCGATGCCGAACGTCTCCACGAAGTCCGGCTCCGCCTTCGTCGGCAACGCGTAGGCGGCGCACCCGCGCATCAGCGAAGGCTTCTCGTCGTCGTCCACGTCGGACAGCAGCACCACCCGGTCGTCGTCCCGGGTGAGCGCCCGGACCTCCTCCAGCGCCGGGCCGTTCCCGGCGATCACCAGCTTCACCCGGTCCCGCGCCCTCGACCGGGCGAACGCCGCCACCAGGTCGTGGACGCCCTTGGCCCGCGCCACCCGCGACAGGAACAGCACGTAGCCGTCGCGGTCGAGGCCGCGACGCGCGAGGGCGGCGTCCACCCGCGCCGGGTCGAGGTCGAGGTACGCGGACGTGTCGATCGGCGGGTAGCTGACCTCGACCCGGGCGCGGCACTCCTCGGCGAGGCGGGTGCCGCAGTGCGCGTCGACGGCCTCGGCGGCGGCGACGATCTCCCGCCGCGTGTACTCCGACACCGCGATCACCTGGTCGTTGGCCAGGAACGTGGTGAACAGGGCCACCGCCGCGCCGAACCGGCCCTCGCGCAGGCACGAGCGGATCACGTTGGTGACGTCCGAGCCGACCGCCTTGGCGATGGTGCGGACGTCGGGCGAGAACCCGGCCGCGCGCGCCGCCGCCACGGCCTCGCCCACGACCGCCGTGTGCGGCATCAGGTACATCGACAGGCACGTGGTCGGCACCGGTTCGGCGAGCAGCTCGACCAGGCGGCCGGTGAGCCCGGCCAGGTACCGGCCATCGGGCACGCGGTAGTCGCCGACCGGCTCCGGCCGCTCCACCGTGATGCCCGCGCTGTACGGCGTGATGCGGTCGAGCGGCTTGAGCGGCAACCCGGCCGCCTGGAGCGCCGGCAGCGGCCAGGTCAGCAGCCGCACGTCGTCGAAGCCGCGGGTGAGGGCGACCTCGGCGAGGTTGCGGGCCTCGCCGGAGTGGCCGCAGATCACCGGGTCGGCCCGGACCACGATGACGAGGCGGCGGTTGGGGTTGTTCATGTGCGCGCTCCCGGCTCGGGCGGGTCGGACGGTGACGGCGGCCGGACCCGACGGCCCCAGGCCGCGGGTTCCGGGCCGAGTTCGAGTTGCAGCCGCCCGCCCGCGTGCACGGTGGCGGCGCTGAGGTGCGCCACGTCCAGCGGCTCGCCGTTGAGGCGGGCGGACTGCACGTACTGCGGCGGCGGCACGCGTTCCAGCCCGTCGGAGCTGATCGGCGTCTCCCGGTGGCCCCTGGTCTCCACGACGAAGTCGCGGTCGCCGAGGTGGACGGTGGCGCGCGCGAACGCGGGCGCGTTGACCAGGAACAGGTTCTGCCCGGCGACCGGGAACAGGCCGAGCGAGGCCCACACGTACCAGGAGCTGAGCCCGCCGGAGTCGTCGTTGCCGGGCAGCCCGCCGGGACCGGTGCCGAACTGCCACGTCAGCGCCGCGTGCACGACCTCGGCCGTGCGGTCGGGCCGGCCCGCGTAGTGGTAGGACCACGGCGCTTCCATGTCCGGCTCGTTGTTGAGGCCCTCGAACCGGTTCAGCGCGTAGCCGACCGCCATCTCGGCCGGGTCGGGCCGCCTGCCGGGCTGCGCCACCGGCGGCGCGCCGAAGCCGAAGAAGGCGTCCAGCATGCCGACGAACGCGTCGTCGCCGCCCGCCATCGCGATCCGCCCGGCCATGTCGTGCATGAGCCGGAAGGAGTAGTTCCACTTGCCGCCCTCGTAGAACGACGAGTCGCGCAGCAGCCCCGTGGCCGGGTCGAACGCGTTGGTCCACAGGAGGCTGCGGGCGGCGAGGTCGTCGGCGAGGCGGCCGTCGTTCAAGGCCCGCGCGACACCCGCGGTGCAGTGGTAGGCGTAGGCCAGGTCGAGGGTGTGCGAGATCGGGTGCACGACGCCGTGCTCGTAGAAGTCCTCACCGTACAGCCGGCGCAGGTCGGCTTCCATGTGCGCCAGCGCCCAGTTCCAGTCCAGGTCGCCGAGGCCCAGTGCGTGCGCGTCCGCCAGCGCGGTGTGCACCAGCGCGCTGGCCTGCCGGAAGAACCGGTCCGCGCCGCGGGCCATCCGGTAGCCGATCGGGAAGTTGCCCTCCTCCTCGCACACCCGGATGAGCGACTCCAGCAGGTCGACCGCCCGGTCCGGGACGATCGCGGCGAGCAGCGGCAGCTGGGTCTTGTAGATGTCCCACATGGTGCAGACGTCGAACGCGAACGGCCCGGACGTGGGCCAGAACGGGCTCTCGTCGTCGGCGAAGCACGGCTTGACCAGCGAGTGGTACAGGGCGGTGGCGAACACCTGCCGCCTGGCCGGGGACCCGCCCTCCACCTCGACCCGGTCCACGTGGTCGCGCCAGCGCTCGCTGGTGCGCTCCCGGGTGGCGTCGAACGCGGGCGGTTGCCCGCCGCACTCCCGGTGCAGGTTGTCCCTGGCCTGGTCGCAGCCGCGCAGGGAGAAGCCGATGCGCACCTCGACGCTCTGCCCGGCGCCGGTCGGCCCGAGGAACAGCAGCCCGAAGGGGCGCAGGGTGGTCTGCCGGATGCGGTCGAAGTCCAGCCGGGTGCCGCCCTCGATCAGCCTGCGGTCGTGCCACAGCATCTGCCGCCAGCCCGGCGAGTCGACCTCGATGTGGACCGACAGCGGCACGCCTTCCACCACGACGGTGCCTTGAGCGCGGCCGTGGCCGAGGCTCTCCACGTACGCGCGCAACGGCACCGTGCGGCCGTGGTCGATGGCGAGGCCGCCGCACGACAGGTCCACCACGATGCGCGCGGCGCGGTGCTCCGGGAACGTGTACCGGTGCACCGCGACCTTCTCGCCGACGGTGATCTCGCACCGGACGCCGGTGTCGAGCGTGGCCGCGTAGTACCCGGCTTCGGCGACCTCGTCGTGCAGCGGCCACGCCTGGCCGAGCGCGTCCAGCTGCTGCACCATCGGGGTGACGCGGACGTAGTTGTAGTACTTGCGGATCGCGCCGGTGCCGGACTGCTGGAAGTGGGTGAACCCGGAGGCGAGCGACCGGTCGAACATCTCCTCCGGCAGCCCCTCGGTGTTCTTCGTGTACCTGCCGTAGCCGGTCGGGTAGGCGCCGGAGTAGGCGCAGGCGGACACCATGCCCAGCGGCGACGTCGCGCCCGGGTGGGTGTTGCCGATCTGCGCTTTCGGCCACCACCAAGTGGCCGCGAGACCCTGCGCCCGGGGCAGGGAGGTCGCGGCCGTGCCGATGAAGGGATCGATCTCGTTCAGGATGGCGAGACTGTAGGTCGCCGCCGGGCCGCCGGTGGTTTCCGCGACGTGAACTCGGTGGGAACGCCTCCCCCGTTCACCGGTCCGGGTGAGGGAGCGGGTGGCGGTGCAGGGGCTCGGCGAGGCGCGGCGCGGCGCGGCACGGCACGGCACGGCGCGGCACGGCGCGGCACGGCAAGACCGGCGGGGTCGGGTAAGGCTGCGGCGGGCTGGTCGGCAGGGACGAGCGGGCGGCCGGGTAGCGGAGCGGTGAGGAGGCGAGAGGCGGGCGCGGCGAGGGGCGGCGGAAGCAGGACGGCGCAACCGGGTGCGGCGAGGCGCGGCGGCGTGGGGGGCGGGGCGCGGCGCGGCTGGATGCGGCGAGACGGGACCGGGTGCGGCAGGGCCCGGGTGCGGTGTTGTCGACTTGGCGACGAAGTGACCTACCCGCGTTCGGCGTACTCCGGCAGTCGGCGGGCGACCTCGTCCGGGCCGGGCATCCTGGCGATCTCCTCGGCGAGCACGCGGGCCGCGTCGGAGTGCCCGCCGGGCCGTGACAGGGTCCGGACGGCCGAGGCGACGGCTTCCGCGCTCACCTCGTCCGGCAGCAGGCGCACGCCCGCCCCCGAGGCGGTGACGGCGTCGGCGTTGGCGAACTGGTCGGCGCCCTGCGGCAAGATCAGCTGCGGCGCGCCGACGGTGAGCGCGCCGAGGGTGGTGCCGCTGCCCCCGTGGTGCACGACGATGTCCACGTGCGGCAGCAGGTCTGCTTGCGACACCCACTTGTGGACGGTGACGTCGGCGGGCACGTCGCCGAGCTCCTCCGGGCGCACCCGGCCGGTCGCGACGACCACGCGCGCGTCCAGCGCGGCCAGGCCCTCGATGGCCGCGGTCAACAGCTCCGCGGTGCCGAACGCGGTGCCCAGCGTCAGGTAGACCAGCGGCCGCGACCCGCGATGCCCGTCCCAGGCCGGCAGCGCGGCGGGTTCGGAGTACGCGACCGGGCGCAGTTCGATCCGGTCCTCGTTCGCCAGGAAGCCCTCGTCCTGCAAGGACGGCGGGCAGATGTCGAGGTGCGGCAGGCCCGGCACGGTCTTCGTCGGCAGCTCCAGGCCGATGCCGTCGGGGAACAGGCGGCCGAAACCGTGCCACAGACCCGGGATGCCGGCCCGGTGCGCGGCGACCGCGGCGCCGGGCACACCCCACCCGTGCACCACCAGGTCGGGCCGCAGGCGCGCCAGTTCCGGCTCCAGGTCCTCGGCGTACACCTCGTAGAACGCGTCCGCCGGGCGGAACGGCCGCAGCCCGTTCGCGGCCAACGGCCGGTGCACCTCCTCGCCGGCGGCGAAGTGCACGTCGTGCCCGGCTTCCCGGGCGGCGATCGCCAGGGGGATCAGCGGATAGGTGTGGCCCACGGACGCGAGGCCGGCGAACAGTACGCGCATGGGCGAGAACCTACGCCTGTCCCGCGGCACGACGTCATGGTGTCGCCCACGGGTCGACGGGCACCACGTCGGTGATCCGTCCCGCCTCGTCCAGCAGGCACCCCATGCGCTTCACGGCCCGCAACGTCACGGCGCGGTCGGTGAGGGTGAGCGCGGGCAGCCGCCTGGCGAGCTCCGCCTCCAGGCGTTGGACGTCGCCGAGGGACCGCAGCCACAACGTCATCACCAGGTTGTCCGCCCCGGTGACGGCCGCGCACAGCCGGACCTCCGGCAGCTCGGTCAGCGCGGTCGCGGTCCGGTCCAGCTCGTCCGGTGGCACCCTGGCCCAGAACGTCGCGGCGATCGGCCACCCCGTGATGGGTTGCGCGACCTCGCACCTGAGCGACAGCAGCCTGCCGTCGACCATCTCGTTGAGCCACCGGCGCACGGTCGACCCGCTCCTGCCGGTGCGGGCCGCGATCTCGGCCGCCGGCCTGCGCCCGTCGTCCAGCGCCCGCAGCACCTCCCGGTGGTGGGGCTTCCAGACGGCCCGGCTCCCGGTCGACCCGCCCGGCGTCGCGCGCCGCCGGGGTTCGAGCGCGCCGAGCCGCCAGTGGTTGCCCTCGCCGTAGACGGTGGTGACGGTGTGCGTGCGCGTCCGCCGCAACCCGGGCAGGCCGTGCAGCCGGTGCAGCACCACGTGCGACAGGGTGGCGAGGTCGGGCGTCAGCAGGGTCAGGAACAGGTCCCGCCCGCTGCTGATGATCGAGATCGAGACGACCTGCGGGATGCGGGACAGCACCTCGACGGCGTGCGCGCGGGATGTCGGCTCGATGTCGACCTCGATGAACGCGTTGCAGTGGTCCTTGGCCCACATCCGCACCTCGGGGTAGGCGGTGACGCGCGCGAGACCCGCGTCGGCGAGCACCTGCCACCGCCGTGCCGCGGTGACCGGGTCGATGCCGAGCGAGCGCCCGACCTCGTGCCACGTCGCCCGCGGCGCGGCTTGCAGGGCGTGGACGAGCCGGAGGTCGGTCTCGTCGGGCGTGAACGAATCCTGCACAGCGGGCCACCTCGGTGAGCGATCTTGGCGATTCGAGCGCCGAGAGTGGCATCCGCCGTGATTCTCGGCAAGTGCCCGGCCACCGACCCGAGGAGAGATCACCCATGTCGAAGAGCGAGAACGCGGCCCTGATGGACCACCTGGTGCGGTTGCGGCGACGGCTGCACGCGGACCCCGAGGTCGGCCTCCACTTGCCGCGCACGCAGGAGGAGGTGCTGGCCGCGCTGGACGGCCTCCCGCTGGAGTTGTCCTCGGGCCGGTCGCTGACGTCGGTGACCGGCGTGCTGCGCGGCGCGCGCCCGGGACCGGTGGTGCTGCTGCGCGCCGACATGGACGCGCTGCCCGTCCAGGAGCGCACCGGGCTCGACTACGCGTCACGGGTGGACGGTGTGATGCACGCGTGCGGCCACGACCTGCACACCTCGATGCTGGTCGGCGCGGCCCACCTGCTCGCCGCCCGCCGGGACGAGCTGGCCGGCGACGTGGTGTTCATGTGGCAGCCCGGCGAGGAGGGGTGGGACGGGTCGGCGGCGATGATCGCCGAGGGCGTGCTGGACGCCGCCGGTCGGCGGGCGGACGCCGCCTACGCGTTGCACGTGTTCGGCGCGGGCGTGCCGCACGGCGTGTTCTCGGCCCGGCCGGGCACCACGATGGCGGCTTCCGACGGGGTGGAGGTGACCGTCGTCGGCGCCGGCGGGCACGGCGCCCGGCCGCACCGGGCGCGGGACCCGATCCCGGTGGCGTGCGAGATCGTCACGGCGTTGCAGGCCGTGGTCACCCGCCAGTCCGACATCTTCGACCCGGTGGTGGTGACCGTGGGGTCGTTCCACGCCGGCAGCAAGCGCAACGTCATCCCCGACACCGCGCGGTTCGAGGCGACCGTGCGCACGTTCTCCGCGCCGGCCAAGGCCCGGATCAAGGACGCGGTGGTCACGTTGGCGCGGTCGATCGCGCGGGCGCACGGCCTGCGCGCCGAGGTGGACTACCTCGACGGCTACCCGATGACCGTCAACGACCCGCAGGAGACCGCGTTCGTCGCCGACACCGTCACCGACCTGTTCGACGGCCGCTTCCGGCCGCTGGCCGACCCGATGCCGGGCGGGGAGGACTTCTCCCGCGTCCTGCGGGAGGTCCCCGGCGCGTTCATCCCGTTCGGCGCGGGCAACGGCGTCGACAACCACTCCCCTCTCGTCCGGTTCGACGACGCGCTGCTGCTCGACGGCGCCACCGTCCTGGCCGAGCTGGCGCTGCGCCGGGGCGCCCGCTGAGGCCCGTCGGGTGGGCCCGTGGCCGCCTGGGTCGACCGCGGTCCCCCTTCGCCGACGGGTTGCGCCGCGCGGACGGCGGCGGTCCGGCCGAATGGTCGCGTCGCCGGCTCACCCGCGGCCGCAGGGGTTTCGAAAATGTTCGACAACCATTGCCCGGCGCGAAGGGTCGCGCCCATCGTTGATCACCACCGCGTCGGAAGGGGCCGTCGAAGTGCCGAAACTCTTATCGACCTCGTTGATCACCGCGTCGTTGGCCGCGGCGGTCGTGCTGCCGGTCGGCCCGGCCGTCGCCGCGACCGCCGCCACGCCCGCCACGACCCTCGCCTCGGCCGCCGAGCGCAGCGGCCGGTACTTCGGGGTGGCCGTCCAGGGCTACAAGCTGTCCGACCCGACGTACGCGGGCATCCTGGACCGCGAGTTCGCCGTGGTCACGCCCGAGAACGAGATGAAGCTCGACGCGACCGAGCCGCAGCAGGGCCGGTTCAGCTTCGGCCCGGCCGACCGGGTCGTGGACCACGCCGCGCGGCTGGGCAAGCGGGTGCGCGGCCACACGCTGCTCTGGCACTCGGGGCAGCCGTCCTGGCTGGCGGGCCTGCAGGGCTCGGCGTTGCGCCAGGCGATGCTCAACCACGTCACCCAGGTCGTCGCCTACTACCGGGGTCGGGTCCACGCGTGGGACGTGGTGAACGAGGCGTTCGCCGACGGCACGTCCGGCGCCCGGCGCGACTCCAACTTCCAGCGCACCGGCGACGACTGGATCGAGGCGGCGTTCCACGCGGCCCGGGCGGCCGACCCCGCCGCGAAGCTCTGCTACAACGACTACAACGTCGAGAACCGGGCGCACGCCAAGACCCAGGCCGTGTACCGGATGGTGCGCGACTTCCGGGCGCGTGGCGTGCCGATCGACTGCGTCGGCCTCCAGTCGCACTTCACCGCCAACCACCCGGTGCCCGCCGACTTCGCCACCACGCTGCGCGACTTCGCCGCCCTCGGCGTGGACGTGCACCTGAGCGAGCTGGACGTCGAGGGGTCCGGCGCCACCCAGGCGGACAGCTACCGGCGCGCCGTGACGGCCTGCCTCGCGGTGAGCCGGTGCACCGGCATCACCGTGTGGGGCATCCGCGACAGCGACTCGTGGCGAGCCTCGGGCACGCCGCTGCTGTTCGACTCCTCCGGTACCAGGAAGCTCGCGTACACCGCCGTGCTGGACAGCCTCAACGGCGCGTGCCCCTGGGCGGTCGTGCCGCCGGCGGCTACGCGTTCAAGTGGCTGAGGTGCGGCGGGGTGCCCAGGACGTGCACCCGCTGCAAGTGCCTGGGCAACCCCCGCCGGTACGGCTCACGGGTGTGCAACAGCGTGTAGTTGTCGGTGATGAGGATGTCGCCCGGCTCCCACGAGTGCGCGTAGAGGTGGCGCGGGTCGTACAGCGCGCCGCGGACCTCGGCGACGACCGCTCGCGCTTCCTCCGGGCTGTGGTCGGCCACGGTCACGTCCGGGGGGTTGAGGATCTCGACGCCCTCGGGCACCGGTTCGAGGAACCGCAGGGTCGGCGCGCCCGTCACCGGGTGCGGCTCGACCAGGGGTGAGATCACCAGGCCGCCGTAGTGGCTGATCTTCGGGTTGCGGTAGTGCAGCACCACCGAGCGCCAGCGTCGCACGGTCGCCGGGTCGGTGTCGGCGAGGACCTTGGTCGTGTCGGTGAACAGGGTGCGCCCGCCCTCCGTGGTGTCCGGGGCGGTGAGGCAGTGGAAGACCTGGAACTCCGGGACGTGCCTGGCGTACATGCCGTCCCAGTGCATCGGCATGAACCCGGTGTCGAACGCGTGGTCCTCGGGCTCTTCGTGCGCCAGCACGTCGAAGACCGTGCCGAAGGACCACTCCAGGACCTCGCCCCACGAACGGCCGTACGCCTCCAGCGCGGCTCCGTCGGCGGGCGGGGTGAAGCCGCGCAGCACGACCAGGTGTTCCGCGCGCACCAGTGCCCGCACGTCCTCGACCGGGGGCGCGGTGAACGGCAGGCCGGGCGACGGGGCGGTCAGGAGCGCGCCGAACGGGGTCAGGGGCTCGGCGCCCCAGGCGGTGTCGGCAGCGGTGGTGGCGGACGGCATCGGTTCAGCCCTTCGACGAGGTGGTGGAGTGGTCGGCGGCCAGGACGTAGTGCGACGGGCGGCCGCCGCGCAGCACCAACCGGCCGCCCGCGTCCTTCGCGGCCCGGTGCTTCATCAGCCGGAACCGGCCCCGGTCCTCGACCGCGACGGCGTGCCACGGGGTGAGCCAGCGGTCTTCGTCGCCGGCGTCCTGGAGGAAGATGCCGAACTTCTCGTGGCCGCACGGCTGGGGGTGGATGGACAGCCGGACCGCGTCCGGGTGGATCGCCGCGAGCAGGTTGCCCCACGCCTGGCTGCGCCCGATCACCTCGTAGGCGCGCCGGCGGCTCTCCCGTTGCAGCGTCGCGTTGCTGCCCCGGAAACCGGGGATCTTCGCGTCCTCGTACAGGAAGCGCGTGATGCCGCGGTACAGGCCGAGCAGCGGGCCGCCGCTGCGGACCTCGTCCCGCAGGGCCTCCAGGTCGGGCGCGTGGTCGGCCCACAGCTTGCGGCGCATCCCGGCCGGATCGGTGCCGGGGAAGACGTCGTCGAGGCTGTAGAGGCTGATGTGCGCCGTGCCGAGGCGGCCCAGGACGTCGGACATCCCCCGCTGGTAGGCGGAGACGTGCTCGTCCGGTATCCGCACGAGGTCGTTGAACACGCGGCCGTCGGAGCAGATGATCAGGTGGGCTCCGGGCGGGTAGACCTCGCCGACGCGGACGCACAGGGCTTCGAGGAACGCGACGGACAGTTCCTCCGCCAGGTCCGGCAGGTGGCCGAGCACCTTGTCCGGGTTGGGCGACTTCGCCGGGAAGGCGGGTAACAGCATGGGGATGGCGCGACCGGCGCGGACGTGGCCGTCGATCTTGTCGCGCTGGGCGGCGCGGCAGTGCTCGCACGAGTCGCCGTGCGTGCCGCCCGGGTCGAGCAGGAGCCTTTGGTGACCCATTATCAAATCCAGCACGGCGTCCGTGCGCGCCATTCCGTGGGCGGACATGGACTCCCCTTTCCCGAACCGGTGACGGCGGCCGGCGGAAAGCCACTATGCGACACGACAATGCGGCCGTCAACCAAGTGCTAAGTCGGTAAGAATATTCGAATCAGCGACGTGACCCCGTTCACAGTTCGGCAACCACCATTGACAGCGAATTATTACCGCGCCGGCGGTTCGGTCATTCCCGGCGAACCGGCCGATCAGCGGTATGGCAACTCGGACGACCGTGGTTCGGTGACGAATGATAATCACCGTCCGTGGGAGTGGAGCGGCATGCTGACGTTGGGCATCAGCGGTCATTTCGACCTGCTGCCGGGGCTGTACCGGACCTACATGCACGACGCCACCGCGTGCCTGGTCGCCGACGGCGAACTCGTCGTGGCGGTCGAGGAGGAACGGTTCAACCGGATCAAGAAGACGAACAAGTTCCCGGCCGGCGCCATTCGCGCGTGCCTGGACCTGGCGGGCGTCGGACCGGGTGACGTCGACGCCCTCGGCTACTACTTCGGCCGCGACCTGGTCGACCTCGGGTTGGGCAACTTCCACGTGGCCACGCCGGTCCAGCCGGTCCGCTGGGGCGTCGACCTCCTCCAGGACCGGCTGCGCGAGCACTTCGACTGGGAACTGCCCGCCGACCGGATCATGTTCACCCGGCACCACCTCGCGCACGCGTGGTCGTCGTTCGCCCGCTCGGGCATGGCGGACGCGCTGGTGGTCGTCATGGACGGCCGCGGCGAGCACACGTCGACCACGATCTACCTGGCCGGCTCGGGCGAGATGCGCGAGCTGCGGTCCTACTCGGTGGCGCACTCGCTCGGCCAGCTCTACCAGGACGCGATCGGGCACGTCGGCTACGGCTTCGGCGACGAGTACAAGGTCATGGGGCTCGCGCCGTACGGCGACCCGGCGACCTATCGCGAGCAGTTCCGCAGCCTCTACACCCTGCTGCCCGACGGCGACTACGCCATGACCCCGCCGATGCCGGACATCAACCCGACCGTGGCCGCGTTCTACGAGAAGGGGTTCGTCGCGCGCCGCGCCGGCGAGCCGGTGACGCAGGAGCACCAGGACTTCGCGGCCGGGCTCCAGGAAACGCTGGAGATCCTGGCCATGCACGTGCTGACGCACTGGGCGAGGCAGACGGGCGCGACCAGGTTGTGCTTCACCGGTGGTGTCGCGCACAACAGCAGCCTCAACGGGCTGATCCTGCGGTCGGGTCTGTTCGAAGAGGTGTTCGTGCACCCGTCCTCGCACGACGCGGGCGCGGCGGAGGGCGCGGCGATCGTCGCCGCCGCCCGCCTCGGCACACCGCACACCCGGGTCGGACGGTTGACCAGCGCGAGCCTCGGCCCCGACCTCGGCACACCGGACGAGGTGGAGCGGGCGTTGCGCGCGTGGAGCGGCATCGTCGAGGTCGAACGCGCGGCGGACGTCGTCGACGCGACCGCGGAACTGCTCGCCGGCGGCGCGGTGGTGGGCTGGGCGCACGGGCGGTCGGAGTTCGGGCCGCGGGCGTTGGGCAACCGGAGCATCCTGGCCGACGCCCGCCCGGTGGAGAACCGGGACCGCATCAACGCCATGGTGAAGAAGCGGGAAGGTTTCCGGCCGTTCGCACCCGCCGTCACACCGGAGGCCGCGGCCACCTACTTCGACCTCACCGGCACCAAGGCCGACCACGGCTTCATGTCGTTCGTGGTGCACGTCCAGGAGGACCGGCGCGCCGAACTGGGCGCCGTCACGCACGTCGACGGCACCGCCCGCGTCCAGGTCGTCACACCCGGGGCCAACGCGCGCTTCCACCAACTGATCACCCGGTTCGGCGAGCTCACCGGCACCCCCGTGCTGCTCAACACCTCGTTCAACAACAACGCCGAACCCATCGTGCAAACCGTGCACGACGCCCTCACCACCTACCTGACCACCGAGATCGACGTCCTCGTGGTCGAGGACTTCCTGGTCCGGCGGCGGGGTCCGGCGGCGCGGGCGCTGGACGACCTGGTGCTGACGCTGCGCCCGGTGACCCGGCTGCGGCAGGACTGGCGGCCCGGTGACGAGGTGAGCGGCGAGGTGTACCTCGACTACTCGTTCGGCCCGTCGGCGAAGGTGTCGCCCACGGTGTTCGACCTGCTGGCGGCGGCGGACGGGGAGAGCACTGTGGCCGCGTTGGCGGGCACCCTGACCGACGAGGTGCGCGACGAACTGGTGTCGTTGTGGCAGCGGCGGTTCTTCTCGCTCGCGCCGAAGGCCTGAGGGTGGCGCCGGTGGTCCCGGGAGGGGCCACCGGCGCTTCCGTCACCGGTCCAGCAGCTTCTCCAAGGCGTCCGCCGCGGCGGGCGCTCCGCCGCTGGACCGGACCACCTGGCTCATCTCCGCCACGGCCGCCCGGTTGGCGGAGGCCGCCGAGACCGCCGCGCGCAGCCCGGCGGGCGTCTGGTCCTCCAGCGTGACGCCCAGGCCCAGCTCCGCGGCCCGGGCCGCGATGGCCCGCTGCTCGGGGATCTGCGGCACGGTCACGAACGGCACGCCGTGGTACAGCGACTCCATGATCGAGTTCATGCCCGCGTGGCTGAGGAACACCGACGCGTGCCGCAGCACGGCCACCTGCGGCACGCGGGGGTGGGCCGTGATGTTCGCGGGCAGCGGCCCGAGGCCGGCGGGGTCCAGGTCGCCGATCGACATGACGACCTCCCACGGCTCGTCGGCGAACGCCTCGACGCACGCCCGGTAGAACTCGGGCCGCGAGTTGAACACCGTGCCCAGCGAGATCAGCAGCACCGGCGAGTCGGTCCTCGGCGACCACTGCTCGGCCTCCTGCCGGCTGCCCAGCGAGGGCCCCACGAAGTGGAACCGGTCGTCGAACGTCTCGGCCGACAGCTGGAACGAGCGCGGCACGAACACCACGCTCATCGGGGCGACGTGGCCGAACATCAGGTTCGGGTCGTCGAGGAAGCTGAAGCCGGAGGCGAACTTCGCCATCCGCCCGATCGCCGCGACCAGCTCGGGGTGCTGGTGGTCGAACGACGGCGGCAGGTAGACCTGGGTCGCGGAGAACCGCTCGTTCTCCGCGAACGTGGGCACCAGCGCCACCTCGGGCACGCCCAGCAGGTTGGCCAGCATCCGGCCGGTGAACGTCACCGAGTCGTAGCACACCGCGTCCGGCCGGTCGGCCTCGAAGTGCGCGGCCAGCACCGGGAACGACACCTCGGCGTCGTCCAGGAAGTAGTTCAGGGTGACGGCCAGCTGCTCGGCGGTGAACTCGCCCCGCGCGTCCAGGTCCGGCGGCAGCTCGGAGGGCAGCACGACCGGTGTGGCGCCCGCCTCGGCCGGACCGGCGGCGGTGGCGGGACCGGTGGCGTAGCTGACCCGGTGCCCGCGCCGGACCAGCTCCTCCACCAGCGGCACGGTGGGGTTGACGTGCCCGGCGGCGGGCGCGCTGACAAAGGCGAAGTGCCCCATTCTCAGTCCTCCTCCAGCACCACGGGCAGCGACTTGTGCCCGTTGGTGAAGAACGAGCCCAACGGTTCCAGGTCCGCCGGCGGCACGGCGAGCCGAAGGTTCGGGAACCGCTCGAACAGCGCCCGCAACGCGACCGTGGCCTCCATCCGCGCCAGCGGGGAGCCGAGGCAGAAGTGCACGCCGTGGCCGAACGACAGGTGGTCGCGCCGGGACGGGCGGGTGATGTCGAACGCCTCGGCGTTCTCGCCGTGGCGCGCCGGGTCGCGGCCGGCCGCGCCGAACGACACCAGGATCGCGTCGCCCTTGGCGATCGGCACGCCGTCGACCTCCACGTCCCGCACCGCGTAGCGCAGCGGCAGGTTCGGCACCGGCGCCTGCCAGCGCAGCGTCTCGTCCACCACGTCGTCCCACGTGCTCGTCCCCGCCGTGACGAGATCGAGCTGCGCCGGGTGCGCGGCCAGCGCGTGCACCGCGCTGTCGAGCAGGTTGACCGTGGTCTCGAAGCCGGCGCTGATGGTCAGCAGCAACGTGTCCAGCAGCTCCTGCTCGCCGAGCCGGCTGCCGTCCTCCTCCTGGGCGGCGATCAGGTCGGTGGTCATGTCGTCGCCGGGGTTGGCTCGTTTCTCCGTCACGAGGCCCTTGAGCAGCATGTACAGCTCGGCGGACGCGTCCTGCACGCCGTCGGGGTCGGCGTCGAGGCTGAACACCGCCTCCACGAGCCGGCGCAGGTCGGCGCCGGTGCGCGCGGACAGCCCGAACAGGCCGCCGATCACCCGGATGGGCAGCTGGAAGGCGAACTCCGCGCGCAGGTCGACCACCTCGCCGCGCGGCACGGCGGCCAGCCGGTCGATCAGGTCGGCGGTGATCTCCTCGACGCGCGGGCGCATGGCGTCGATGCGGCGCGCGGTGAACGCCTTGGCCACCAGCTTGCGCAGCCGGGCGTGGTCCTCGCCGTAGGCGGTGAACATGTTCTTCATCGCCACCCACATGATCAGCGGCCAGTCGGGCGGGATCTCGCCGTTGCGCCAGGCGGGCCAGTGCCGGTTGGCGTCCTTGGAGACGTCCGGGTCCAGCAGCACGGCCTTGACGGCTTCGTGGCCGGTCACCGCCCACGCGCCGATGCCGCCGGGCAGCTCGACGGGCGTGGTGTGGCCGCGTTCGCGCAGGGCGGCGGCCTCGCCGAAGATGTCGCTGCCGGAGGGGTCGATGGTGTACCGCTCGACCGGGGGGATCTCGACGGACTCCGTCACGAACGTGGCGCCGCGCTTGGGCGGCTCGGTGACCTCCAGCAGCGCGGCGGTGAACCGGGAGCCCATGCCGAGCCCGATCACCATGATCGTGTCGCCGGGCTCCAGGCCGCCGTCGTTGAGCAGGTGGTCGACGCCGAGCAGCTGGTCGCACGGTCCGACGTGGCCGAGTTCGCGCAGGAACGGCCAGGTGGTGCGGTCCAGGTCGATGCCGAGCGGTTCGAGCACGACCACCTGGAGCTGGGCCAGCCCGAGCCCGGTGACGACGAACCGGGTGATGTCGGCGATCGCGACGCCCGCTTCCTTGGCGGCCTGCTCGACCGCGTTGACCAGCGCCTCGCTCATCAGGGTGAGGTAGGGCGCGAGGCCGGTGACCTCGATGGGCGTGCGGTTGCGGTGGCCGAGCGGGTCGGGGATGGACGGGGTGGCGAGCACTTCCATCTGGGTGGCGGAGCTGTTGGCGGTGGCGACCAGGCGCGCCCGGCCGCCGTCGCGGGTGAGCACGGCCGCCGCGGCGCCGTCGGCCAGGAAGATGCCGACGGTGGGCTGCCAGCGCTCCCAGCGGGGCGGCAGGAACCGGGCGGTCGCGGTGACCAGGGTGGCGGTGGCGGACCGGTCGGCCACTAGGTGGGCGGCGGCGGCCTGGAGCGCGGCCGAGCCGCCGTTGCTGGTCGCCTCCACCTCGTAGACCAGGGCGTGGCCGAGGCCGAGGACGCGCTGGAGGTGGCACGAGGACGCCATGTGGTCCTGGTGGTCCATCTGCGCGTAGGCGGCCATCGAGATGTCGGCGCCGGTCAGCCCGGACTGGCGCAGCGCGCCGATCGCCGCCCGCACCGCCATGGCGTGCTCGGTCAGGTCGTCGGACTGGGTGAACGAGGTGAAGTCGGACAGCGCGAGCAGCCGCCGCATGGTGTCGGTGTCCGGCACGGCGTCCGTCGCCCGCGTGCGCGGCGGCAGGTGGTGCCCGGTGCCGCCGATGAACACGTCATCCCAGATCATGGACGTCCCTTTCCCTGAGTTCGGACAACCCGGCGCCGTACCCGCGGAAGTCCGTGAGCCAGCTGCTGATCGCCAGCGCGGTGGAGGCGGAGTGCTGTTCCAGCACGGAGAAGTGGTCGCCGGCGACCACGACCGACTCCTGCCCGGACGGTGGGCGCTCGTGCGCGGTGCCGACGTGCAGCACCGGCGCGCGGGTCGGGCCCGGTTCCCACTGCCCGGCCAGGTCGAGGTAGCGGCCCATCGCGACCAGCCGGTCGTCGTCGACGGGGTGGACCTGGTGCTCGGGGTCGAGCACGCCGTCGAGCACCGCGCGCGGGTCGTCGGCGGGCGTGATCAGCACCAGCGCGGCCGGCGCCACCCCCCTGGCTTCGAGGCGGGCGACGACGGCGCGGGCCAGCCACGCCCCGACCGACCGGCCGACCAGCGCGAACTCGCCGACACCCGCTTCGGCGACGGCGTCCGCCACCGCGTCCACCAGTGCTTCGGCGGTGGCGGGCAGCGGGCCGCCGGCGAAACCGGGCAGCGGCACGGCGGTCACGTCCCGCATCGCCTCCAACGCGGCGGCGAACCGGGCGTACTCCTCCACGCCGGTGAACGCCAGCGCGGACGGCAGGCAGATCAGCGCGGGCGGCACGAACCCGGTGGTGAGCTTGACCGGCGTGGCGTCGAGCCGGTCGGCGAGCGGGGCGAGCCGGGCCGCGGTGGCCAGCAGTTCGACGCCGTCGCGCGCCCGGTCGACGTCGATCGCCTTGCGCAGCAGCGCTTCCAGCGGTCCGACGTCCCGGTTGGCGGTGCCGCGCAGCTGCCCGTAGAGGTGGTTGGCCAGCTGGGCGGGGGTCGGGAAGTCGAAGACGGCGGTCGCGGCCAGGTTCAGGCCGGTGGCCGCGTTGAGCCGGTTGCGCAGCTCGATCGCGGTCAGCGAGTCGACGCCGTGGTCGCGGAACGCCTGCTGCGGGTCGGCGGTGAGCCGCGTGGTGTGGCCCAGGACGGCCGCGCTGTGCGTGTTGATCACGTCCAGCAGCAGGGCGCGCTGCTCGGGCTCGGCCAGGGCGGCGAGCCGGCCGAGCAGGTCGGCCGGGGTGACCGCGGGCGCCTTCGGCTGCCGTGACCGCGCCTGGTCGCGCAGCAACGCCGTCTTCGCCGTGGCCGGGTCGAGGTGGGCGGGCACCAGCACCGGTTCGCCGGCCGCCAGGCCGATGTCGAGCAGCGCGAGCGCCCGGTCCGTCGACAGCGCGAGCAGGCCCGCGCGGCTCAGGCGGAGCCGGTCGGCTTCGCCGAGGTGGCCGGTGATGCCGCTCTCCTGCGCCCAGTAGCCCCAGGCCAGCGACACGGCGGGCAGGCCGAGGGCGTGCCGGTGGCGGGCCAGCGCGTCGAGGAACGAGTTGGCCGCCGCGTAGTTGGCCTGGCCGGGGCTGCCCAGCACGCCCGCCGCGGACGAGAACAGCACGAACGCGTCCAGGTCGTGGGTCAGCTCGTGCAGGTGCCAGGCCGCGTCGACCTTGGGCCGCAGCACGGCGTCCACCTGCTCGGGGGTGAGGGAGTCGACCACGGCGTCGTCCACGATCCCGGCGGTGTGCACGACGACGCGCAGGTCGTCGATCGTGGCGAGGAGCCCGGCGACGGCGTCCCGGTCGGCCACGTCGCACGCGGCCGCGGTGACGGTCGCGCCGAGGCCGGCCAGCTCGGCTCGCAGCTGCGCCGCGCCGGGGGTGGCGGAACCGCGTCGTCCGGCCAGGACCACGTGCCGCACGCCGTGGTCGGTGACGAGGTGACGTGCGGTCAGACCTCCGAGGACGCCGAACCCGCCGGTGATCAGCGCGGTGCCGCGCAGCGGGCGTGGCGCGGCTTCCTTGGCGGACCTGGTGAGCCTGGGCGCGAGCACTTCGCCGTCGCGGAGCCGCAGTTGCGGTTCCGCCTGGGCGAACGCGGAGCGCACGGCGGCCGGGAGCGCCCGGCGGGACGCCTCGGCGTCGTCGTGGTCGACCAGCAGGAACCGGCCGGGGTGCTCGGTCTGCGCGCTGCGCACCAGCCCTCGGGCCGCCGCGTGGGCCAGGTCGTCGGCACGGGTGACGATCACCAGGCGGGTGTCGTCGGCGAGGGCTCGTCGCACGTCGTGCAGCACCTGCCGGGTGAGGGCGTGGGTCTGCTCGACCGGGTCTCCCCCGGTGGTCGCGAGTTCGAGGAACTCCACCGGCACGTCCGGCGCGTCGGCGCCCGGCAGCGGCGTCCAGTCGAGGGTGAACAGCGAGTTGGGGTGGCGGGCGACGGCGAGACCGCCCAGCTCGACGGGACGCAGCACGAGGGAGTCGACGGTGGCCACCGGGGTGCCGGCGGTGTCGGTGACGCGCACCGAGTAGGTGTCCGGCGCGGTGGGCGACAGCACGACCCGCAGGGTGGCGGCCGTGCCGGTGATCGACGCGCCCGCGAACGAGAACGGCAGCCGGGCCAGGCCCTGGCCGGGGCCGTCGACCTCGGCGGTGATGCCGGTGAGCAGGGTGAGCGGCTGGATCGCCGCGTCCAGCAGCGCCGGGTGGATGCCGTAGCCGGTCAGCTGCGCGTGGTCGGCGGGGAACGCGACCTCGGCGTGCAGGTCGTCGCCGTGCCGCCAGATGGCGCGCAGTCCTTGGAACGTGGGCCCGTAGTCGTAGCCCGCGGCGGCGAGCGTGTCGTAGAGGGTGGTGATGTCGACCGGGGTCGCGTCGGCCGGTGGCCACGTGGCGGGCCCGGCCGGCGGGGTGGCCGGTTCGGGGCGCAGGACACCGGTCGCGTGACGCGTCCAGTCGTCCGGCTCGGCGGTGGTGCGCGAGTGCAGGGTGACGGGTCGCCGTCCGGCGTCGTCCGGCGCGCCGACGGTGACCTGGACGTGCACGGTGTCGTGCAGCGGCAACGGGGCTTCGAGCACGAGTTCGGCCAGCACCGGGCAGCCGACGTGGCCGCCTGCCTGCAACGCCAGTTCCACGAACCCGGTGGCGGGCAGCAGGGCCGTGTCGAGGACGGTGTGCTCGGCCAACCACGGGTGCGCGGACCGGGCGAGCACGCCGGTCAGCACCACGCCCTGGCCGTCGGGCAGGGTCACCGACGCCCGCAGCAGCGGGTGGTCCAGCGCGTCGAGGCCCGCGCCGGCCACGTCCGCCGGCACGCTCGGCACCAACCAGAAGCGCTCCCGCTGGAACGGGTAGGCGGGCAGGTCGCGGTGGACGCGGGGTACCGGCGGACGCCAGTCCGCGCCCTGCTCCCACAGCCGGCCGAGGGCCGCGAGGAGCCGTTGGGGCGAGTCGTCCTCCCGACGCATCACACCGATCGGCACCAGAGTCGGATGAGGACCGATCTCCAGGAACGACGTCACACCACGGGCACGCAACCACTCCATACCATCCTCGAACCGCACCGCCCCACGCGCCTGACGCACCCAATAACCCGCGTCGAAAACCGCGCCTGCGGAAAGCTCCCCGCCCAGGGGATCCCCGATCTCAACGCTACCCGACAAGTCCGGCACCACCGTCGACACGATCGGGATCTGGGGATGACCGAACGACAACCCCTCCACCACCCGCGCGAACTCCCCCAACATCGGCTCCATCCGCGCCGAGTGGAACGCGTGGCTCACCGCCAGCCGCCGGGTTTCCCGTCCCCGTTCCCGCCACAGTTCGGCGAGCCGCAGCACCGCGTCCTCGTCACCGGAGATCACCACGGACTCGGGCCCGTTGACGGCCGCGATCTCGACTCCGGCGGTGAGGTCGATCTCCGCTTCGGCCGCCCGGATCGACACCATCGCCCCACCCGGCGGCAGCTCCTGCATCAACCGGCCACGCGCCGACACCAGCACGCACGCGTCATCCAGGCTCAGCACACCGGAAACGTGCGCGGCGGCGATCTCACCCACCGAATGCCCGATCAGATAATCAGGCCGCACACCCAACCACTCCACCAACCGGAACAACGCAACCTCCACCGCGAACAACGCCGGCTGCGTGAACCGGGTCTGATCGACATCCACCTCCCCCAACGACAAGCCAAGCCGATCACACACCTCCGCCAAGGTCTCCGCGAACACCGGGTACGCCTCGGCCAACCGCCCACCCATACCGCGCCACTGCGAACCCTGACCCGAGAACACGAACGCGGTCTTCCCCGCGCGGGCCGCCGCGATCGGGGCGTCGGCCAAGGCGTCGAGGTCGGCCGGGAGCGTGGTCGGGTCGGTGAACGCGGCGCGGTAGGGGAACCGCGTCCGCGCCGCCAGGACCGGACCCACCGCCGGGTCGCCGGCGTGGTCGCGCAGCCGTCGTGCCTGCGCACGCAGCGCCTCCGGCGACTTCGCCGACAACAACCACGGCACCGGGTCGGCCACCTCGACCGGCTCGGCCGGAGGCGCCTGTTCGAGGATCAGGTGGGCGTTGGTGCCGCTGATCCCAAAGGCGGAGACGCCGGCCCGGCGCGGGCGGTCGGTCCCCGGCCACGGCCGGGTCTCGGTGAGCAGCCGGATCTCGCCGCGCTCCCACTCCACGTGCGGGGTCGGTTCGTCCACGTGCAGCGTCCGCGGCAACTGCCCGTGCCGCATGGCCATGATCATCTTGATCACGCCCGCGACGCCCGCGGCGGCCTGGGTGTGGCCGATGTTCGACTTCACCGACCCCAACCACAACGGCTCCGCACGATCCTGGCCGTAAGTGGCCAACAACGCCTGAGCCTCGATCGGATCACCCAACGTCGTACCGGTGCCGTGCGCCTCCACCGCGTCCACATCGGACGGCTCCAGCCCCGCGCTCGCCAACGCCTGCCGGATCACCCGCTCCTGCGACGGACCGTTCGGCGCGGTCAACCCGTTCGACGCGCCGTCCTGGTTCACCGCCGAACCCGCCAGCACCGCCAACACCTGATGACCGTTGCGGCGGGCGTCCGACAACCGCTCCAACAGCACCAGACCCGCGCCCTCACCCCAGCTCGTGCCGTCGGCCGAGGACGAGAAGGACTTCGAGCGGCCGTCGGCGGACAGGCCGTGCTGCCGGGAGAACTCCACGAAGCTCGCGGGTGTGGCCATGACCGTCACACCGCCGGCCAGCGCCAGTTCGCACTCACCGGACCGCAGCGCCTGGGCCGCGAGGTGCATCGCCACCAGCGACGACGAGCACGCCGTGTCGATCGACAACGCCGGGCCTTCCAGCCCGAGCAGGTACGACACCCGCCCGGACGTCACGCTCGGGGCGGTGCCGGTGGCCAGGTAACCCTCGACGTCCCGGGAGACCTGGTCCACACCGCCCGCGTACCCGGACGCCCAGCTACCCGTGAACACGCCGGTCCGGCTGCCCGACAACGAGGTCGGGTCGATCCCGGCGTGCTCGAACGCCTCCCACGCCGTCTCCAGCACCAACCGCTGCTGCGGGTCCATCGCCACCGCCTCACGCGGCGAGATCCCGAAGAACGCCGCGTCGAACCCACCCACGTCCGCCAGGAACCCGCCGGACCTGGTGTAGCTGGTGCCGGGCCCGCCGTCCGGGTCGAACAGCCTCGCCACGTCCCAGCCGCGGTCCTCGGGGAAGTCGCTGATCGCGTCCACGCCCTCGGACACGAGCCGCCACAGGTCCGCCGCCGACCCGACACCGCCCGGGTACCGGCACGCCATGCCGACCACCACCACCGGGTCGTCGGTGACGGCCGCGGCGACCGGCGCGACGACCGGCCGGGCCGCGCCGAGCAGCACTTCCCGCAGGTGGTCGGCCAGTTTCCCGGGGGTGGGGTGGTCGAACGTCATGGTTGCCGACAACCGGACGCCCACCGCGGCGGCCAGCCGGTTGCGCAGCTCCACCGCGGTCAACGAGTCGAACCCGAGGTCCTTGAACGCCCGGTCGGCGTCGACGCCGTCCGTGCGCCCCAGCACGGCCGCGCTGTGCGTGGTGATCAGCTCCACCAGCGCCGCGCGCTGCTCGGCTTCGGGCAACGCGCCGAGGTCCCGGGCCACCCCCGAGGTCCGGGTGGGCCGACGACGGGTCAGCGCGCGCGTCACCGGCCGGTCGCCCAGCGCCGACACCCGGAGCCCGGCCGCCACCAGGGTCGGCGCGGGCGCGGTGAGGGCCGCGTCGAACAGGGCCAGGCCGTGCTCGGTGGACAGCGGCACGACGCCGGATCGCGCCAGGCGCTGTCGGTCGGCGTCGGTCAACTGCCCGGTCAGGCCGCTGGTCTGCTCCCACTGCCCCCACGCCACCGACACCGCGGCCAGGCCCTGCCCGCGGCGGTGCTCGGCCAGGGCGTCCAGGTAGGCGTTGGCGGCGGCGTAGTTGCCCTGGCCGGCGCTGCCGAGCACGCCGGCGGCCGACGAGAACAGCAAGAACGCGCTGAGGTCCAGGTGTCGGGTCAGCTCGTGCAGGTGCCGGGCCGCATCGGCCTTGCCCGCACGCACCCCGGCGAGCCGTTCGGGGGTCAGCGACTCGATCACGCCGTCGTCCAGCGCCCCCGCCGCGTGCACCACAGCGGTCAGGTCGGGGATCTCGGCCAGCAGCGCGGCCACCGCCTCCCGGTCGCCCACGTCGCAGGCGGTCACGGTGACGTCCGCGCCGTCGATGGCGACCGAAGGGCCACCGGACCGGCTTGCCAGCACGAGCTTCCGCACGCCGTGCGCGGTGACGAGGTGGCGGGCCACCAGCAGGCCGAGCGTGCCGGTGCCGCCGGTGACGAGCACCGTGCCGTCCGGGTCGAGCGGCGCCGGGACGGTCAGCACAATCTTGCCGACGTGCCCGGCCTGGCTCATGTGCCGGAACGCCTCCCGAGCCCGCCGGAGGTCCCACGCGGTGATCGGCGGCACCTCCAGCTCGTCCGCCACGAGCAGCCGCACGACCTCCGCCAGCACCTCGCCGAGCCGTTCGGGGCCTGCGTCGGCCAGGTCGAACGCCCGGTAGCCGGGCACGTCGCGGACGTCGGCCTTGCCCATGTCGACGAACCGTCCGCCGTCTGCCAGCAGTCGCAGCGACGCGTCGGTGAACTCGCCGGTCAACGAGTTGAGCACCACGTCCACCTGCGGGAAGCGCTGCTCGAACTCCAGCGTCCGCGACGACGCGATGTGGTCGTCGTCCAGCCCCAACCCGCGCAACACATCCCACTTGCCGGGGCTCGCGGTGGCGAACACCTCCGCGCCCGAGCGGCGGGCGAGCTGGATCGCCGCCATGCCCACACCGCCCGCGCCGGCGTGGATCAGCACCCGGTCGCCCTCGCCGAGCCGACCGAGGTCGACCAGGCCGTACCAGGCGGTCAGGAACGCCACCGGGACGGCGGCGGCCCGGCTGAACGTCCAGTCGGCGGGCATCGGGGCGAGCACCCGGTGGTCGGCGACCGCGCTCGGCCCGAACGCGCCGGGCAGCAGGCCGAGCACCCGGTCACCGACCCGCAGCCCCGTGACGGCCGAGCCGACCTCGGTCACCACGCCCGCGCCTTCGCTGCCGAGCGTCGCCGCGGCCGGGTAGACGCCCAGCGCGATCAGCACGTCGCGGAAGTTCATCCCCGCCGCCCGCACCCCGACCCGCACCTCGTGCGGCCGCAACGGGACGTCGGGGGCCTCGGTGAACACCAGGTCGTCGAGGTTGCCGGTGCCCGGCTCCACCAGCGAGCCCGTGACGGGCGCGTGCGCGGCGGCCCGGACGAGCCGGGGCACGCGGACCACGCCGCGGCGGACGGCGAGCTGGTCCTCGTCGTCGAGGACGACCGGCGGCGAGTCGTCGGTGTCCACGAGGACGAAGCGGCCGGGGTGTTCGGCCTGCGCGGCGCGGACCAGGCCCCAGACGGCCGCGCCGTCCAGGTCGTCCACGTGGTCGCCGGACGTCGCCGCCACCACGTTGCGGGTGTGCACGACCAACCGCCCGTCGCCGTCCTCGGCGAGGAAGGCCTGGAGCAGTGCCAGCGCGTCCTCGGCCGAAGCCGGCGCCACGACGCGGTCCGGGGTGGCCGCGTCGCCGTCCCGGCGGACCCAGTCCAGCCCGAACAGGGCGTCGTCGGCCTGACGCGCCATCGGGCGGGTGGTGACCGAGCCGATCGTGACGACGGGCGCGCCGGTGTCGTCGGCGAGCGCGACGGTGTAGCCGGTGGTCGCCGTGCCCGACAGCCTGACCCGGGCGGTCGACGCGCCGGCGCGGTAGACGGTGATCCCGGTGAGGGAGAACGGCAACCGCACCTCGCCGGTCGCGTCGGCGAGCAGCGCCAGCGGTTGCAGGGCCGCGTCGAGCAGGGCGGGGTGCGTGCCGTACCGGGCGGCGTCGTCCACCGACACCTCGGCGAACACCTCGCCGTCCGCGCGCCACACCGCGCGCACGCCCTGGAACGCCGGACCGTGCTCGTACCCCGCGCCCGCCAGCGCGTCGTAGAGGTCTCGCACGTCGACGGGCCGCGCGCCGGCCGGTGGCCAGCTCGACGGGAACACCGGCGCGGTGACCGGTTCCGGCACGAGGACGCCGGTGGCGTGCCGCACCCAGTCGTCCTGCCCCTGGGAACGCACCTCCACCGGGTGGCGGCCCGTGTCGTCCGCGACGCCCACGACGACCTGCACCCGAACGGCGCCGTCGAGCACCAGGGGCGATTCGAGGACGAGCTCCTCGACCGCCGCGCAGCCGACCACGACCGCCGCGTGCGCGACGAGTTCCACGAACGCCGTCGCGGGCAGCAGCACGGTCCCCAGCACCGCGTGGTCGGCCAGCCACGGGTGCGTGGCCGTGGACAGCGTGCCGGTCAGCACCACGGCCCGGTCGCCGGGCAGCTCGACGGACGCGCCGAGCAGCGGGTGGTCGACCGGGTCGAGGCCCGCCCCGGAGACGTCGCCGGAGCCGCGCGGCGCCAGCCAGAAGCGCTCCCGCTGGAACGGGTACGTCGGCAGGCCGACCGCGGGCGACGGCGCACCCCAGTCGACGTCCAGCCCGAGCACGAACAGCCGTGCCGCGGCGGCCAGGAAGTCCTCACGTCCGCCCTGGTCGCGGCGCAACGTGCCGCTCGTCGTGGCGTCCTGCTCCTCCAGCGCGGGCACCAGCACCGGGTGCGGGCTGATCTCCACGAACACGGGGGACCCCTCGGCCAGCAACGCGCGGGCGGCCTGCTCGAACAGCACCGGCGCGCGCAGGTTCCGGTACCAGTAGGCGGCGTCGAGCCCGGCGGTGTCGATCACCTCGCCGGTCACCGTGGAGTGGAACGGGATGCGCGCGGACGACGGAGTGATGTCCGCGAGGTCGGTCAGCAGCCGGTCGCGGATGGCCTCGACCTGGGCGGAGTGGGCGGCGTAGTCCACGGGCAGGCGGCGGGCGCGGACCTCGTCGGAGGCCGCGAGGAGTTCCTCCAGCGCGTCCGTGTCACCGGACACGACCACCGAGCCGGGCGCGTTGACCACCGCGACGGTCAGCCGCTCACCCCACCGGGCCAGGTGGGTGGCGGCCCGGTCGGCGGACAGGCCGAGCGACACCATCCCGCCCCGGCCCGAGATCGCGACCAGGGCCTTGCTCCGCAGCGCGACCACGCGGGCGGCGTCCTCCAGCGACAACGCGCCCGCGACGTGCGCGGCGGCGATCTCGCCCTGCGAGTGGCCGACCACCACGTCCGGCTCGACGCCGACGGACTGCCACAGCCGAGCCAGCGCCACCATCACCGCGAACAGCGCGGGCTGCACCACGTCGACCCGGTCCAGCGCGCCACCGTCCAACACCTCGACCAACGACCAGTCGACGTGCGGGGCCAACGCCCGCTCGCACGCGTCGACCGCGTCCCGGAACACCGGCTCCGACGCGTACAGGTCGCGGCCCATGCCGATCCACTGCGCGCCCTGGCCCGGGAACACGAACACCGTCCGGTCCGGCGAGCCCGCCACCCCGGACACCACGTCCGGCCCGATGACCGCCGTCCGGTGCGGGAACCTCGTCCGACCGGCCAGCGCGCGGCCGACGCGCACGTCCGGGTTCCGGGCGGCGAACTCCCGGACCCGCCGGACCTGCTCCCGCAGCGCGGGTTCGCTCTTCGCCGACACCAACCAGGGCAGGTCGACGTCGGCGGTCGGCTCGGCCGGGTCCGGCGCCTGCTCCAGCACGACGTGCGCGTTGGTCCCGCTGATGCCGAACGACGACACGGCGGCGCGCCGGGGACGCCCGGTCTCCGGCCACGCGACCGGTTCGGTGAGCAGCCGGATGTCCCCGGCCGTCCAGTCCACGTGCGGCGTCGGCTCGTCCACGTGCAACGTGCGCGGCAACCGCCCGTGCCGCAACGCCATCACCATCTTGATCACACCCGCGACACCCGCAGCCGCCTGCGTGTGGCCGATGTTCGACTTCACCGAACCCAACCACAACGGCTCCGCACGATCCGCCCCGTACGTCGCCAACAACGCCTGCGCCTCGATCGGGTCACCCAACGTGGTGCCGGTCCCGTGCGCCTCGACCGCGTCCACATCGGACGGTTCCAGCCCGGCGTTCGCCAGGGCTTGGCGGATCACCCGCTCCTGCGACGGGCCGTTCGGCGCGGTCAACCCGTTGGACGCGCCGTCCTGGTTCACCGCCGTGCCGGCCAGCACCGCCAACACCTGGTGACCGTTGCGGCGGGCGTCCGACAGGCGCTCCAGCAGCACCAGACCCGCGCCCTCGCCCCAGCTCGTGCCGTCGGCGGCGGCGGAGAACGGCTTGCACCGACCGTCGACCGAGAGCCCGCGCTGCCGGGAGAACTCCGTGAAGCCGACCGGCGTCGCGATCACCGTGACCCCGCCCGCCAACGCCAGGTCGCACTCACCGGTGCGCAGCGCCTGCGCGGCCAGGTGCATCGCCACCAGCGACGACGAGCACGCCGTGTCCAGGGAGACCGCGACACCTTCCAGCCCCAGCAGGTAGGCGATCCGGCCGGACACCACGCTGGTCGCCGCGCCGGTGCCGAGGTAGCCCTCCACGTCCGAGGGCGCGCCCGCGCCATACCCGGAGGCCCAGATGCCGGTGAACACCCCGGTCCGGCTGCCGTGCAACGAGGTCGGGTCGATCCCGCCGTGCTCGAACGCCTCCCAGGCCGTCTCCAGCAGCACGCGCTGCTGCGGGTCCATCGCCAACGCCTCGCGCGGCGAGATGCCGAAGAAGTCCGCGTCGAACCCGGCCACGTCGGCCAGGAAGCCACCGGACCGGGTGTAGCTGGTCCCCGCGTGGTCGGGGTCCGGGTGGTAGAGCCGGGCCAGGTCCCAGCCGCGGTCGTCGGGGAAGTCCGAGATGGCGTCCACCCCGTCGGACACCAGCCGCCACAGGTCGTCCGGCGACCCGACACCACCCGGCAGCCGACAACCCATGCCGACGATCACGATCGGGTCGTCGTCCACCGCGCGCACGACCGGTGCGGCGACCTCGCGGCGCGTGCCGACGATCTCGCCGCGCAGGTAGTCGGCCAGGCGTGCGGGGGTGGGGTGGTCGAACGTCACCGTGGCGGGCAGCCGCAGGCCGGTGGCCGTGCCGAGGCGGTTGCGCAGCTCCACGGCGGTCAGCGAGTCGAACCCGAGGTCCTTGAACGGCTGCCGCGTGTCGATGGCGTCCGGTGAGGCGTGCCCGAGCACGGTGGCGGTGTTGGCCGTGACGACGTCGAGCACGGCGGCCGCCTGCTCGGCGACCGGCAGCGACCGCAGCCGGTCGGCCAGGGCACCGCGGTGGACCGGCCGCTTGACCGGTTTGCGGCCCACCAGCCCGCGCAGGGCCGAGGGCGGCACGGGCGTGCGGGCCAGGGCCGGCAGGTTCAGCGCGACGGGCGCGACGGCGGCCCGGTCGGCGGCCAGCGCGGCGTCGAACAGGGCCAGCGCGTGCTCGGTGGCCAGCGGCACGACGCCGGCGCGGGTCAGGCGCTGCCGGTCGGCGTCGGAGAGGTGCCCGGTCATGCCGCTGGCCTCGGCCCAGTACCCCCACGCCAGCGAGACGGCGGGCAGGCCGAGGGCACGCCGGTGCACGGCCAGGGCGTCGAGGAACGCGTTCGCGGCGGCGTAGTTGGCCTGGCCGGGGCTGCCCAGCACGCCGGCGGCGGAGGAGAACAGCACGAACGCGGCCAGGTCGAGGTGCCGGGTGAGCTCGTGCAGGTGCCAGGCCGCCCGCGCCTTGGGCGCGAACACGGAGGCCACCTGGTCCGGTGTCAGCTCGGTGACCACGGCGTCGTCGAGCACACCGGCGGCGTGCACCACGGCGGTCAGGTCCGGGATCGAGGCCACCAGGTCCGCGACCTGGTCGCGGTCCGAGACGTCACACGCGACCACCCGCACGTCGGCGTCGAGCCGCGGCGCTTCCCCGCCGCCGCGACCGACCAGCACCAGCCGCCGCACGCCGTGCTGCGCGACCAGGTGTGCGGCGATCGCCCGGCCGAGCGTGCCCAGGCCGCCGGTGACCAGCACCGTGCCGTCGAGGACGGCGGGCAGGGCGAGCACGATCTTGCCGATGTGCTGGGCCTGGCTCATGTGCCGGAACACGTCCACCGCGTCGCGCACGCCCCGGACGTCGATCGGCAGCGGCGCCAGGACGCCGTCGGCGAAGTGCCGCAGCACCTCGGCCAGGACGTCCCCGAGCCGCTGGGGGCCGGCGTCGGCGATCTCGAACGCCGTGTAGTCCACGCCGGTGTCCGCGCGGATGTCGGTCTTGCCCATCTCCACGAACCGGCCGCCGGGCGCGAGCAGGCGCAACGACGCGTCGGTGAACTCGTCGGCCAACGAGTTCAGCACCACGTCCACCCGCGGGAACCGCTGCTCGAACTCCAGCGTCCGCGACGACGCGATGTGGTCGTCGTCCAACCCCAGACCGCGCAACACGTCCCACTTGCCTGGGCTCGCGGTGGCGAACACCTCCGCGCCCAGGTGCCGCGCGAGCTGGATGGCCGCCATGCCGACGCCGCCCGTGCCGGCGTGGACGAGCACGCGGTCGCCGGGTCCGGTGCGGCCCAGGTCCACCAGGCCGTACCAGGCGGTCAGGAACACCACCGGCACGGAGGCCGCCCGCGCGAACGACCAGTCGTCCGGCATCGGGGCGAGCACCCGGTGGTCGGCGACCGCGATCGGCCCGAACGCGCCCGGCACCAGGCCGAACACCCGGTCACCCGGCCGGAACCGGTCGACGTCCGGCCCGACGTCGAGCACCACGCCCGCGCCCTCGCCGCCCATCAACGCCTCGCCGGGGTAGACGTCCAGCGCGATGAGCACGTCGCGGAAGTTCAGCCCGGCGGCCCGCAGGGCGAGCCGGACCTGGCCCGACGCCAACGGTCCGGTCAGCTCCGGCCTCGGCACGAGCGCCAGGTCGTCGATGCTGCCGGTGCCGACGTCCTCCAGCCGCCACGGGCCGTCCGGCGGGGTGAGCGCGCGGTCCACCCGCACGAGCCGGGGCGCGAGCAGGGCTCCTCGGCGCACCGCCAGCTCCGACTCGTCGGCCAGCGCGCCGTCCCACGAGTCGTCCGCGTCGACCAGCGCGAACCGGCCGGGGTGCTCGGCCTGCGCCGCCCGCACCAGGCCCCACACGGTCGCGTGGGCCAGGTCGACCGCGTCACCGGGCACGGCGGCGACCGCGTTGCGCGTGACGATCACCAGCCGGTCCTGGTGGTCCTGGATCGCGGCCAGGGCCTCCTGGGCTGCCGCCAGGGCCGCGTCGGGCGTGTCGCCGAGGTGGTCGGACACGTAGTGGCGGCTCTCGGCGGTGTCGTGCCCGGTCACCGGTGACCACTTGAGCTGGAACAGGTCGTCCGGGGCGTCGGCGAAGGCCCGGACCGACAACGACGCCACGGACGCGACCGCGGTGCCGTCCGGGTCGGCGAGCGTGACCGAGTAGGTGTCGGGGCCGCCGGACAGCCGGACGCGCAGCACGGTCGCGTCGGTGGGGCGCAGCACGACCCCGGAGAACGCGAACGGCAGCTTGGCCGGTCCGTCCGGGTTCAGCAGGGCGATCGGGTGCAGGGCCGCGTCGAGCAGCGCCGGGTGCAGGACGAAGTGCTCCTCGGCGAGCACCTCGACCTCGGCGTGCACCTCGTCGCCCACCCGCCACGCCGCCGTGACGCCTTGGAACGCCGGGCCGTAGTCGTAGCCGAGGGCCGCGAACGCGTCGTAGAGGTGGGTGACGTCGAGCGGTTCACCGTCCGGTGGCGGCCACGGGGTCGTCCACGTCGGTTCCGGGGCGTCGCCGAGGGTGCCGGTGGCGTGGCGGACCCAGTCGTCCGCGTGGGAGTGGACGGTGACGTGGCGGACGCCGGAGTCGTCCGGCGGGCCGACGACGACTTGGAGCCGGACCGCGTCCTGGTCGAGGACGAGCGGCGTTTCCAGCACCAGCTCCCGCACGGCGGGCACCCCGACCTTCGCCGCGGCGTGCGCGGCGAGCTCCAGGAACGCCGTGCCGGGCAGCAGCGCGGAGCCGCGCACGGCGTGGTCGGCCAGCCACGGGTGGGTGGACAGCGACACCTTGCCGGTGAGCGCCGCGCCGCCGTCGGGCAGGTCCACCACCGTGGTCAGCAGCGGGTGGTCGCCGGTCTCGGCGGTGGTCGGCCGCAGCCAGAACCGCTGCCGCTGGAACGGGTAGGCGGGCAGGGGCGCGGGGGTGACGCCGGCCGGGAACAGCCAGTCGACCTCGACGCCCCGCACGTGCAGGCGGGCCAGCGCGGCGCGGAACTCGTGCGGCTGGTCGCGGCGCAGCGTCCCGGTGACCAGGACGTCGCGCCCGTCGGCCGTCTCCTCGATCGCCGAGGTGACCACCGGGTGCGGGCTGACCTCGACGAACACGCCGTGGCCGTGGTCGAGCAGCGCGCGCGTGGCGTGGTCGAACCGGACCGGCTCGCGCAGGTTGCGGTACCAGTAGTCGGCGTCCAGGTCGGTCGCCGGCGCGCCGGTGACCGTCGAGTACAGCGGGACGTCGCCGGGTCGCGGGGTGATGCCGGCCAGGTCGTGCCGCAGCCGGTCGCGGATGGCCTCGACCTCGACCGAGTGGGCGGCGTAGTCGACCGGGAGCGCGCGGGCCCGGACGTCGTCGCGGGCGCAGGCGGCCAGCAGGTCGGTCAGGTCGCGGGTGTTGCCGGAGACGACGACGGCGCCGGGGGCGTTGACCACGGCGACGGTGAGCCGGCCCGCCCACCGCTCCAGGTAGGCGGCGGCGCGGTCCGGGGACAGCCCCACGGACACCATGCCGCCCTGCCCGGCCAGCGACACCAAAGCCCTGGCGCGCAGGGCGACGATCTTCGCGGCGTCCTCCAGCGAGAGGGTGCCCGCGACGTGCGCGGCGGCGATCTCGCCCTGGGAGTGGCCGACGACCGCGTCCGGGACCACGCCGTGGGCGCGCCAGAGCCCGGCCAGCGCCACCATCATGGCGAACAGGGCGGGCTGGACCACGTCCACGCGGTCGAGCCCGCCGGCCCGCAGGACGTCGACGAGCGACCAGTCGACGTGCGGCGCGAGGGCTTCGGCGCAGGCGTCGACGTGGGCGCGGAACACGGCGGACGTCTCGTACAGCTCGCGTCCCATGCCGGACCACTGCGCGCCCTGGCCGGGGAAGACGAACACGGTCCTGCCCGGGACGCCCGCCTCGCCGGTGACCAGACCGGGTGCGCTGCCGCCGGCGGCCAGCGCGTCCAGCCCCGCGCGGTCCAGGACGACGGCGCGGTGCTCGAAGCGGGTGCGGTCCGCCAGGGCCCGGGCCACGTTGGCGGCGGGGGCGTCGACCGCTTTGAGGCGTTCGGCCTGGGCGGCCAGGGCTCGCGCGGTGCGCGCGGACAGCAGCCACGGCAGGTCCTCGTCCACTGTGGACTCGGGTTCGGCCGGCACGTGCTCGAGGATGACGTGGGCGTTGGTGCCGCTGATGCCGAACGACGACACGGCGGCGCGACGCGGGCGGTCGGTCGCCGGCCACGGCGTCGGCTCGGTGAGGAGGGAGACGTTGCCCGCCGTCCAGTCGACGTGGTCGGTGGGCCGGTCGACGTGGAGCGTGCGCGGGAGGGAGCCGTGCCGCATCGCCATGATCATCTTGATCACGCCCGCGATGCCGGCCGCGGCCTGCGTGTGGCCGATGTTCGACTTGATCGAGCCGAGGCGCAGCGGTTCCGCGCGGTCCTGGCCGTAGGTGGCCAGCAGGGCTTGCGCCTCGATCGGGTCGCCGAGCGTGGTGCCGGTGCCGTGCGCCTCGACGGCGTCCACGTCCGACGGTTCCAGCAGGGCGCTCGCCAGGGCCTGCCGGATGACGCGTTCCTGCGACGGGCCGTTCGGCGCGGCCAGGCCGTTGGACGCGCCGTCCTGGTTCACCGCGCTGCCGCGCACCACGGCGAGCACGCGGTGGCCGTTGCGGCGCGCGTCGGACAGGCGTTCCAGCAGCACCAGGCCGGCGCCCTCGGCCCAGCTGGTGCCGTCGGCGGCGTCGGCGAACGACTTGATCCGCCCGTCGGGCGCGAGGCCGCGTTGCCGGGCGAACTCCACGAACCCGGCCGGTGTCGCCATCACCGTGACGCCGCCGGCCAGCGCCATCGTGCACTCGCCCGCGCGCAGCGCCTGCGCGGCCAGGTGGATCGCGACCAGCGACGACGAGCAGGCCGTGTCGACCGACACCGCCGCGCCCTCCAGGCCGAGCAGGTAGGACACGCGGCCGGAGGTGGTGCTGGTGGCGATGCCGGTGGCGAGGAAGCCCTCCAGGTCCGGCGGCGGTTGGGCGGCGTAGCCCGAGGACCACACGCCGGTGAACACGGCGGTCCGGCTACCGCGCAACGAGGTCGGGTCGATGCCCGCGTGGTCGAACGTCTCCCAGGCCGTCTCCAGCAGCACGCGCTGCTGCGGGTCCATCGCCAACGCCTCGCGCGGCGAGATCCCGAAGAAGGCGGCGTCGAACCCGGCGCCGTCGGCTAGGAAGCCGCCCGAACGCGCGTAGGTCGCGCCGGGCGCGTCCGGGTCGGGGTCGTAGGGGACGTCCCAGCCCCGGTCGGCGGGGAAGTCGCCGATCGCGTCGACCCCGTCGGCGACCAGCCGCCACAGGTCGTCCGGCGACTCGACGCCGCCCGGGTAGCGGCAGCCGATGCCGATGACGGCGATCGGCTCGCGGGCGGCTTCCTCGACCTCGGCCAGGCGCTTGCCCATCACCCGCAGGTCGGCCGTGGCGCGCTTGAGGTAACTGCGGAGCTTGTCTTCGTCAGCCATGAACAGCTACTCCCCCGCGGTGCGGTGCTCGCCCGATCGGATGACCTGGGTCCTGCGGTGTTCGTCGTCGAGGATGCTGAACAGCTCGCTGTCGGTGGCGTCGTCCAGGTCGTCCTCGGGTTGGGCGCGTTTGGCGGTCCACGACGCCAGCAGCGCTTCCAGTCGTGCGGCGACGGCGTCGTGGTCGGTTGCCTCCGCGCGGTCCAGGGTGGACTTGAGCTGGTCCAGCTCGGCCAGCAGCGGGTCGGGCGCGGTCGCGGACAACCGCTCCCGCAGGTGGTCGGCCAGCCGGGCCGGGGTCGGGTGGTCGAAGGTGAGCGTGGCGGGCAGCCGCAGCCCGGTGTCCGCGTCGAGCTGGTTGCGCAGCTCCACGGCGGTCAACGAGTCGAACCCGAGGTCCTTGAACGCCCGGTGCGGGCCGATGGCGTCGGTGGTGGTGTGCCCGAGCACCCGGGCCACCGCGCGCCGGACCAGGACCAGCACGTCCTGCGTCGGCTCAGCCTGGTCCGGGTCGCCCGTGCGGCGCGGCCGGCTCAGCGGTCGGCCCGCCGTGCGGCGGTCGAGCCGGACCGGCGCGAGCACGGGTTCGCCCGCGGTGAGGGCGGCGTCGAACAGGGCCAGGGCCTCGTCGGTCGCCAGCGGCAGCACACCCGCCTCGGCCATCCGGCGCCGGTCGGCGTCGGTGAGCTTGCCCGTCATGCCGCTGGTCTGCGCCCACGGGCCCCAGGCCAGGGACACGGCGGGCAGGCCGTTGGCGTGCCGGTGCGTGGCGAGGGCGTCGAGGAACGTGTTCGCGGCGGCGTAGTTGGCCTGGCCCGGTCCGCCCAGCACACCGGCGGCGGAGGAGAACAGGACGAACGCCTCCAGGTCGTCGGTCAGCTCGTGCAGGTGCAGCGCGGCAGCGGCCTTGGGCCCCCAGACCTCGGCGAGCCGTTCGGCGTCCAGCGCCTGCACCACGGCGTCGTCCAGCACGCCGGCCGTGTGGACGACGGAGGTGACGGGGTGCTCGGCCAGCAGTCGCGCCACCGCGTCGCGGTCGGCCACGTCGCAGGCGACCACCGTGACCTCGGCCCCGGCCAGGTCCGCGACCAGCTCGGCGACGCCCGGCGCGTCCGGTCCGCGTCGGCCGGCCAGGACCAGGCGCGTGACGCCGTGCGCGGCGACCAGGTGGCGGGCGACCGCGCCGCCGAGCACACCGGTGCCGCCGGTGACGAGCACCGTGCCGTCCGGGCTGAGGGTGGACGGCAGCGGCGCGTGCTCGGCGCGTTCCAGCCTGGGCAGGTAGGCGTGGCCGGCCCGGATCGCCAGCTGCGGCTCGTCGCCGACCACCAGGACCGGCCCGTCGGTGTCGACCAGCGCGAACCGCCCGGGGTGCTCGGAGGCGGCGGAGCGGACCAGGCCCCACACGGCGGCGGCCCGGAGGTCGGTCACGTCCTCGCCGCGCACCGACACCGCGCCGCGCGTCACCACGACCAGCCGGGCCGCGTCGTCGCTCCCGGCGAGGAACTCCTGCACCACGCCCAGGGTCTCGGTGGGATCGGTGGCGTGGTGGACCTGGTCGGCCGGCCCGGCCGGTTCGGCGACCGCGTCGGTTCCGTGCCAGGCGAGCCGGTACAGGGACTGCCGGCGGGGGGTCGCCCGCGGCGCGCGCAGCGTCAGCGACTCGATGGCCGCGACGGGCTCGCCGTCCGCGTCGACCAGGCTGACCCGGTAGGTCTCGGGTCCGGTCGCGGTGAGCTTCGCGCGTGCCGCGGTGCGACCGGTCGACCAGACCGTGACGCCGGTGAACGAGAACGGCAGCTTGGCGCGGTCGTCGGCGATCGTGACGGCTTGGAGCACGGCGTCCAGCAGCGCGGGGTGCAGGGTGAACCGGTCGCCGTCGGCGGGTAGCCGGACGTCGGCGTAGAGGTCGTCGCCGTGCCGCCGGACGGCCCGCAGGCCCTGGAACGTCGGGCCGTACTCGAACCCGGCGTCGGCCAGGGACTCGTAGAACCCGGTCAGGTCGACCGGTTCGGTGGCCGGCTCGGTCCACGGCGCCGGCGCCGCGGCCGCGCCCAGCAGACCGGTGGCGTGCCGCTGCCAGTCGCCGTCCGACCTGGAGTGGATCGCGACGGCACGGCGCCCGGCCTGGTCGGGCGCGCCGACCGTGACCCGCACGTCGACCGGGCCGGCCAGCACCAGCGGCGCTTCCAGCGCCAACTCCTCCACCGCCGCGCGGCCCACCTGCCTGCCGGCCCGCAGCGCCAGCTCCACGAACGCCGCGCCCGGCAGCAGCGCGGACCCGAGCACGGTGTGCTCGGCGAGCCACGGCTGGGTGGCCGCGGACAGCTGCCCGGTCAGCACCACGCCCTGCTCGTCCGCCAACTCCACCACCGCGCCCAGCAACGGGTGGTCGACCGCGGCGAGCCCCGCGCCGGTGACGTCCGTCGACGCGGCCGGCATCAACCAGAACCGCTCCCGCTGGAACGCGTAGGTCGGCAGTTCGACGTGCGCGGTGGGCAACGTCCACTCGGCACCGCCGACCCAGAGCCGGCCGAGGGCCGCGAGGAGCCGTTGGGGCGAGTCGTCCTCCCGACGCATCACACCGATCGGCACCAGAGTCGGATGAGGACCGATCTCCAGGAACGACGTCACACCACGGGCACGCAACCACTCCACGCCATCCTCGAACCGCACCGCCCCACGCGCCTGACGCACCCAATAACCCGCGTCGAAAACCGCGCCTGCGGAAAGCTCCCCGCCCAGGGGATCCCCGATCTCAACGCTACCCGACAAGTCCGGCACCACCGTCGACACGATCGGGATCTGGGGATGACCGAACGACAACCCCTCCACCACCCGCGCGAACTCCCCCAACATCGGCTCCATCCGCGCCGAGTGGAACGCGTGGCTCACCGCCAGCCGCCGGGTCTTGTGCCCCAAGGTCTCCCACAGGTCCGCGACCTCCAGCACGGCGGCTTCGTCCCCGGAGATCACCACTGCCTCGGGCCCGTTGACGGCGGCGATCTCGACGCCCTCGGGCAACGTCTCCGCCACCTCCGCCGAAGCGGCCCGGATCGACACCATCGCCCCACCCGGCGGCAACTCCTGCATCAACCGGCCACGCGCCGACACCAGCACGCACGCGTCGTCCAGGCTCAGCACACCGGAAACGTGCGCGGCGGCGATCTCACCCACCGAATGCCCGATCAGATAATCAGGCCGCACACCCAACGACTCCACCAACCGGAACAACGCAACCTCCACCGCGAACAACGCCGGCTGCGTGAACCGGGTCTGATCGACATCCACCTCCCACAACGACAAGCCAAGCCGATCACACACCTCCGCCAAGGTCTCCGCGAACACCGGGTACGCCTCGGCCAACCGCCCACCCATACCGCGCCACTGCGAACCCTGACCCGAGAACACGAACGCCGTCTTGCCGGGCCGGGCCTCACCGATCGGCACGTCACCTCGGGCCAGCGCGTCGAGATCCGCGACGAGCGTCGCCGGATCGGTGAGCGCGGCACGGTGAGGGAGCCGCGCCCGCGTCGCCAGAGCGGCGCCGACTGCCGGGTCACCCGCGAACTCACGCAGCCGCCGCGCCTGCGCCCGCAACGCCTCCGGCGACTTCGCCGACAACAACCACGGCACCGGGTCGGCCACCTCGACCGGCTCGGCCGGAGGCACGTGCTCGAGGATCAGGTGGGCGTTCGTCCCGCTGATCCCGAAGGACGACACACCCGCCCGGCGCGGCCGGTCGACGTCGGGCCAGGGCGTGGGCTCGGTGAGGAGCCGGACGTCGCCGGTCTCCCAGTCCACGTGGGTGGTCGGCCGGTCGACGTGGAGCGTGCGGGGCAGCACGCCGTGCCGCATCGCCATGATCATCTTGATCACGCCGGCGATACCCGCAGCCGCCTGGGTGTGGCCGATGTTCGACTTCACCGAGCCCAACCACAACGGCTCCGCGCGATCCTGACCATAGGTGGCCAACAGAGCCTGAGCCTCGATCGGATCGCCCAACGTGGTGCCGGTGCCGTGCGCCTCGACGGCGTCCACTTCGGACGGACGGACGCCGGCGTTCGCCAAGGCCTGCCGGATCACCCGCTCCTGCGACGGACCGTTCGGCGCGGTCAACCCGTTCGACGCGCCGTCCTGGTTCACCGCCGAGCCCTTGACGACCGCCAGCACCCGGTGCCCGAGCCGACGCGCCTGCGACAACCGCTCCAACAGCACCAGGCCCGCGCCCTCGGACCAGCTCGTGCCGTCGGCCGCGTCGGCGAACGACTTGATCCGCCCGTCCGCCGCCAGACCCCGCTGCCGGGAGAACTCCACGTACCCGGACGGCGTCGCCATCACCGTCACGCCACCGGCCAACGCCAGCGTGCACTCCCCCGACCGCAGGGCCTGGGCGGCCAGGTGGATCGCCACCAGCGACGACGAGCACGCCGTGTCCACCGACACCGCCGGGCCTTCCAGGCCGAGCAGGTACGACACCCGCCCGGACGTCACGCTCGTGGCCGTGCCGGTCGACAGGTAGCCCTCCAGGTCGGGTGGCTGGGAGCCGGAGCCGTACCCGGACGACCAGATGCCGGTGAACACGCCGGTGTGGCTGCCCTGCAACGAGGTCGGGTCGATCCCCGCGTGCTCGAACGCCTCCCACGCCGTCTCCAACAACACCCGCTGCTGCGGGTCCATCGCCAACGCCTCACGCGGCGAGATCCCGAAGAACGCCGCGTCGAACCCGGCCGCCTCGCGGAGGAAGCCGCCCGAACGCGTGTAGCTGGTGCCGGGTCCGCCCGCCGGGTCGTAGAGCCTGTCCAGGTCCCAGCCGCGATCGGCCGGGAAGTCGCCGATCGCGTCCACGCCCTCGGACACGAGCCGCCACAGGTCCGCAGCCGACCCGACACCGCCCGGGTACCGGCACGCCATGCCGACCACCACGACCGGGTCGTCGGTGACGGCCGCGGCGACCGGCGCGGCGGTCTCGCGCCGCCGACCGAGCAGGAGCTCCCGCAGGTGGGTCGCGAGGGCGGTCGGCGTCGGGTGGTCGAACGTCAGCGTGGCGGGCAGCTTCACGCCCAGCGCCGAGGCCAGCCGGTTGCGCAGCTCCACCGCGGTCAACGAGTCGAACCCGAGGTCCTTGAACGCCCGGTTCGCGGCCACCCCGTCGGTGCGTCCCAGCACCACGGCGGTGTGCGCGCCGACCAGGTCGAGCACGACGGTCTGCTGTTCGGCCTCGGTCAGCGACGCGAGCCGCCGCGCCAGGTCCGTGTCCACGACCCGACGCGCCCGGCGGGTCAGCCCGCGCAGCGACGGCGCGGTGAGGTCGAGCCGGGCGGGCACGACGGCGGGCGCGTCGTCGGCCAGTGCCGCGTCGAACAACGCCAGGGCGTGCTCGGTCGACATCGGCACGACCCCGGATCGCTCCAGGCGGCGCTGGTCGGCCTCGGTCAGGTGCCCGGTCAAGCCGCTGGCCTGCTCCCACTGCCCCCACGCCAGCGACACGGCGGGCAGGCCCAGGGCGTGCCGGTGGGCGGCGAGGGCGTCCAGGAAGGCGTTGGCGGCGGCGTAGTTGCCCTGACCCGCGCCGCCGAGGACCCCGGCCGCCGACGAGAACAGCACGAACGCCGCCAGGTCACGGGTCAGCTCGTGCAGGTGCCACGCGGCGTCGACCTTGGGCCGCAGCACGTCGTGCAGGCTCTGCGGGGTCATCGAGGTCACCACGGCGTCGTCCAGCACGCCTGCCGCGTGCACGACGGCGCACAGGTCGGGGATCGTGGCGAGCACGTCGGCGAGCGCCGCCCGGTCGGTCACGTCGCACGCGACCACCGACACGTCCGCGCCTTCGATCTCCACCTCGCCGCCGCGGCGGCTCAGCAGCACCAGTCGCCGCACGCCGTGCCGGGCCACCAGGTGCCGGGCCACCAAGAGGCCCAGCGTGCCGGTGCCGCCGGTGATCAGCACGGTGCCGTCCAGGTCGAGCGCGCGGTGCGAGCCCGAAGCCCGGGTCAGCCGGGGGGCGAGCACCGCGTCGCCGCGGACCGCCACCTGGAACTCGTCGGCCGGCGCCCGGACCTCGCCGTCGTGGTCCGCGTCGACCAGGGCGAACCGGCCGGGGTGCTCGGTCTCGGCCGCCCGCACCAGCCCCCAGACCGCGGCGGCGGCCGGATCGGTCACCTCACCCGGCCCGGTCGCGCCGTGCGTGACGATCGTGAGCCTGCCGTCGTCGGAGGTGCGCAGGAAGTCCTGGAGGACGGCCAACGTCTCGGCGGTCAGGGTGTGCGCGGCCCGCGCCGGGTCGGCTCCCGGCTCGCTGACCACGTGGTGCACGGCCGTGTCCTCGAACGACGGGGTGACCGGCACCCAGTCGAGGCGGAACACGCGCGTGTCGCGGGTCTGGAAGTCCGCCGTCATCGGGCGCACGGTCAGCGCGTCCACCACGGCCACGGGCTCGTCCGCGTCGGTGGCGAGCAGGACCCGGTAGGTGTCGGGACCGGTGGGCGTCAACCGGACGCGTGCCGCCGTCACGTCCGTCCTCAGCACGGCCACGCCGGCGAACGAGAACGGCAACCGACCTGCCGCGACCAGCGTGAGCGGCTGCAACGCGGCGTCCAGCAACGCGGGGTGCAGGCCGAACCCGTCACGGGCGTCCAGGGCGACCTCGGCGTACAGCTCGTCGCCGTGCCGCCACACCGCCCGCACGCCCTCGAACGCCGGGCCGTACTCGTAGCCGCGGGCCGCGAGGTCGTCGTAGAAGCCGGTGAGGTCGACGGGTTCGGCGTCGGACGGCCACTGGAGCGGTCGTGACGCGGGCACGTCCACGCCGAGCGTGCCGGTGGCGTGCCGGACCCAGTCGCCGTCGGCGCGGGAGTGGACGGTGACCGCCGTGCCGTCGACCACGACCTGCACCAGCACGGGGTCCTGCGCGGGCAGCACCATCGGGGTTTCCAGGAGCAGCTCGTCCAGCACGTGCCGGCCGACCTGGGTGCCGGCCCGCAGGGCGAGTTCGACGAAGCCGGTGCCCGGCAGGAGCACCGTGCCGTGGATGGCGTGATCGGCCAGCCACGGCTGGGTGGTCGTCGACAGCCGCCCGGTGAGCACCACGCCGCGCCCCGCCGCGAGTTCCACGGCCGCGCCGAGCAGCGGGTGGTCGGTCGGGTCGAGCCCGGCCGCGGTCACGTCGGCGGTCCCCGGCACGGGTGCCAGCCAGTAGCGGTCGTGCTGGAACGGGTACGTGGGCAGGTCCACGTGACCGGCGGCGGGCACGGGCCAGTCGACGTCCACGCCGGTCACGAACAGGCGTGCCGCCGCTGCGGTGAAGTCGCCCTGGTCACGGCGCAGGGTGCCGGTGGCGACTTCGACGTCCAGTGTGGGCACCAGCACCGGGTGGGGGCTGACCTCGATGAACACGTCGTGCCCGGCGTCGGTCAACGCCTCGACCGCACGGTCGAACCGCACGGTCTCACGCAGGTTCCGATACCAGTAAGCGGCGTCCACGGCGTCCACCAAGCCGTCGGTCACCGTGGAGTGGAAGGGGATCCGCGCCGGCCGCGGACTGAGGTCCGCCAAGTCGGCCAGCAACCGCTCCCGGACCGCCTCCACCTGCGCCGAGTGCGCCGCGTAGTCCACCGGCAGGACGCGGGCCCGGATGCCGTCGGCCTCGCAGACCGCCACGAGTTCGGCGAGCGCGGCCGGTTCGCCGGACACGACCACCGCGGAGGCCGAGTTGACGGCCGCGATCGACAGCCGATCACCCCACCGGGACAACAGCTCGGAGTCCGGCGGCAGGGCCACCGACACCATGCCGCCCTGGCCGGAGATCGCCACCAAAGCCTTGCTGCGCAACGCGACCACCCGCGCCGCGTCCTCCAAGGAGAGTGCCCCGGCCACGTAGGCCGCCGCGATCTCACCCTGCGAATGCCCCACCACCGCATCCGGCTCGACACCACGCGACTGCCACAACGCCGCCAACGACACCATCATCGCGAACAGCGCCGGCTGCACCACGTCCACCCGGTCCAGCGCACCGCCGTCCAGGACCCCCACCAACGACCAGTCGACGTGCGGGGCCAACGCCCGCTCACACGCATCGACCGCATCCCGGAACACCGGCTCGGCGGCGTACAAGTCCCGACCCATACCGACCCACTGCGCACCCTGACCCGGGAACACGAACACCGACTTCCCGAGCGCCGACGCCGTCCCCGTCACCAGACCCGGATGCTCACGACCCTCCGCCAACGCACCCAGAGCCACCGGATCCAACACCACCGCGCGGTGGTCGAAACGCGCCCGACCGGCCAGGACGCGGGCCACGGCGGACGCGTCGGCCTCGGCGACGGCCCGGGCCATTCTGCGGGCCTGGTCGCGCACCGCCCGCTCCGACTTGCCCGTGACCACCCACGGCACCCGGCCGACGTCCGCACCGGGCTCCGCGACGGTCTCGGGTGCCTGCTCGATGATGACGTGCGCGTTCGTGCCGCTCACCCCGAACGACGACACACCCGCCCGACGCGGACGGTCGACCTCCGGCCACGGCACAGCGTCGGTGAGCAGCCGGATGTCCCCAGCCGTCCAGTCCACGTGCGGCGTCGGCTCGTCCACGTGCAACGTGCGCGGCAACCGCCCGTGCCGCAACGCCATCACCATCTTGATCACACCCGCGACACCCGCAGCCGCCTGCGTGTGGCCGATGTTCGACTTCACCGAACCCAACCACAACGGCTCCGCACGATCCGCCCCGTACGTCGCCAACAACGCCTGCGCCTCGATCGGGTCACCCAACGTGGTGCCGGTCCCGTGCGCCTCGACGGCGTCCACATCGGACGGACGGACGCCGGCGTTCGCCAGGGCCTGCCGGATCACCCGCTCCTGCGACGGACCGTTCGGCGCGGTCAACCCGTTCGACGCGCCGTCCTGGTTCACCGCCGAACCCGCCAGCACCGCCAACACCCGGTGACCGTTGCGGCGGGCGTCCGACAGGCGCTCCAGCAGCACCAGACCCGCGCCCTCGCCCCAGCTCGTGCCGTCGGCGGCGGCGGAGAACGGCTTGCACCGACCGTCCGCCGCCAGCCCGCGCTGCCGGGAGAACTCGGTGAAGCCCAGCGGGTTCACGATCACCGTCACGCCGCCGGCCAGCGCCAGGTCGCACTCCCCCGACCGCAGCGCCTGCGCCGCCAGGTGCATCGCCACCAGCGATGACGAGCACGCCGAGTCCACCGACACGGCCTGCCCGCGCAGCCCGAGCAGGTAGGCGACGCGGCCGGACGTGACGCTCGGCGAGATGCCGGTCGCCAGGTAGCCCTCGGCGTCTCGCGGGGCCTGGTCGACCACACCCCCGTACCCCGAGGACCACAGGCCGGTGAACACGCCCGTCTGGCTGCCCCGCAACGAGGTCGGGTCGATGCCGGCGTGCTCGATGGTCTCCCACGCGGTCTCCAGCAGCACGCGCTGCTGCGGGTCCATCGCCAAGGCTTCGCGCGGCGAGATGCCGAAGAAGTCCGCGTCGAACCCCGCCACGTCGGCCAGGAAGCCGCCGGACCGGGTGTAGCTGGTCCCCGCGTGGTCGGGGTCCGGGTGGTAGAGCCGGGCCAGGTCCCAGCCGCGGTCGTCGGGGAAGTCCGAGATGGCGTCCACCCCGTCGGACACCAGCCGCCACAGGTCGTCCGGCGACCCGACACCACCCGGCAGCCGACAACCCATGCCGACGATCACGATCGGGTCGTCGTCCTCCACCGCCCGCGCGACCGGTTCGACGATCTCCGGGCGCGTGCCCGACAGCTCCTGCCGCAGGTGCTCGGCCAGTTCCTCGGGCGTCGGGTGGTCGAAGACGAGGGTCGCGGGCAGGCGGAGGCCGGTCGCCGTGGTGAGCCGGTTGCGCAGCTCCACGGCGGTCAACGAGTCGAACCCGAGGTCGCGGAAGGCCAGCCGGGGTTTGACCGCCGACGCGTCGGTGTGCCCGAGCACGGCCGTGGTGTGGGTCGTGACGAGGGACAGCAGGTCGGTCCGGGGCTCGGCGGGCGGCGGGATCGCGCGGGGCGCGCGGGTGGCCAGGTGTGCGGTCGTCACCGCGGGCTCGCCACTGGCGAGGGCCGCGTCGAACAGGGCCAGCGCCTGTTCGGTCGTCATCGGGGAGATGCCGGCGCGGGCGAAGCGCTCCTTGTCCGTCGCGGTGAGGTGCGCGGTCATGCCGGACGCCTCGGCCCAGTGGCCCCACGCCATCGAGACGGCCGGCAGGCCGAGGTCGTGCCGGTGCCGGGCGAGGGCGTCGAGGTAGGAGTTGGCGGCGGCGTAGTTGGCCTGCCCGGCGGTGCCCAGCACCCCGGCGGCGGCGGAGAACAGCACGAACGCGTCCAGGTCGGCGGTCAGCTCGTGCAGGTGCCAGGCGCCGTCCACCTTGGGTCGCAGCACCCGGTCCAGCTGCTCGGGGGTGAGGCCCTGCACCACGCCGTCGTCCAGCACACCGGCGGCGTGCACCACGGCGGTCAGGTCGGGGATCGACTCCAGCAGCTCCTCGACCTGGGCGCGATCGGACACGTCGCACGCGACGACGCGCACGTCCGCGGCCAGCTCCGGAGCCTCGCCGCCGCGGCGACCGGCCAGCACCAGCCGCCGCACGCCGTGCCGGGAGACCAGGTGCCGCGCCAACGCCAGCCCGAGCGTCCCGGCGCCGCCGGTGATCAGCACCGTGCCGTCGGCGAGCCGGGGCACGGTGAGCACCAGCTTGCCGACGTGCCCGGCCTGGCTCATCAGCCGGAACGCGTCCACCGCGCGCCGGATGTCGTGGGTGGCGACGGGCGGCAGCCGGAGCACGCCGTCGCCGAACAGCCGCAGCACCTCGGTCAGCACGTCGCCCAGGTGGGCGGGGTCGGCGTCGTTGAGGTCGAACGCCCGGTAGTCGACGTCGTCGAGGACCCTGATGTCCGTCTTGCCCATCTCCACGAACCGGCCGCCGGGCGCGAGCAGGCGCAACGACGCGTCGGTGAACTCACCCGCCAACGAGTTCAGCACCACGTCCACCTGCGGGAAGCGCTGCTCGAACTCCAGCGTCCGCGACGACGCGATGTGGTCGTCGTCCAACCCCAGGTCACGCAACGCGTCCCACTTGCGGGGACTCGCGGTGGCGAACACCTCCGCGCCCAGGTGCCGCGCCAGCTGGATCGCCGCCATGCCCACACCGCCCGCGCCGGAGTGGATCAGCACCCGGTCGCCCTCGCCGAGCCGACCGAGGTCGACCAGCCCGTGCCACGCGGTCAGGAACGCCACCGGGACCGCGGCGGCCCGGGTGAACGACCAGCCGTCCGGGACCGGCGCGAGCAACCGCTCGTCGGTGACGGCACGCGGCCCGAACGCGCCGGACGCGAGGCCGAGCACCCGGTCACCCACCTGCCACCGCGTGACGCCGGGTCCGACCTCGACGACCGTCCCGGCCGCTTCACCGCCCAACGCCGCCGCGTCCGGGTACATCCCCAGCGCGATGAGCACGTCCCGGAAGTTCACCCCCGCCGCGCGCACCGCGAGCCGCACCTGGCCGGCCTCCAGCGGCGGCTCGGCCACCTCCGCGAACGCCAGGTCGTCCAGGCTGCCGGTGCCCGACTCGACCAGCCGCCACGGACCGTCGAGCGACGTCGGCCGCGACCGGAACGGCGCCTGCCGGGGCGCCAGGACGGCGTCGCCGCGGATCGCCAGCTCCACCTCGTCGCCCGCCACGGCCGCCGCGTCCGACGCCCGCGCCACCGTGGCGTCGCCGGCCAGCCCGACCGCCACGAACCGGCCAGGGTGCTCGGCCGCCGCACTGCGGATCAGCCCTCGCACCGCCGCCCCGGCCGGCTCGTCCGCCCGGGTCGGCACGACCAGGCGCGTCCGGTCGTCGGACGCCAGGAACTCCTGGACCAGGTCGAGCGCCCGCCGGGTGAGGTCGTGCACGGACCCGGCGTCGGCCGCGCCGCTCAGCAGCGGCGCGAGGCGGACGGGCACCGGTGCGGACTCCGCCGGCGGCACCCACTCGGTGCGCAGCAGCGTGGTCGTCGGCTCGGCGGCGGGTCGCACGGTCAGCGCTTCGATCGCCGCCACCGGCGCGCCCGCGGCGTCGGTCACCGTGACCGCGTAGGCGTCCGGGGCGGTCCGGGTCAGGTGGACCCGGACCGCCGAGAGGCCCGTCACGTGCACGGCGACGCCGGTGAAGGAGAAGGGCAGGCGCAGGCGGGTGTCCGGGTGCAGCAGGATCACCGGTTGCAGCGCGGCGTCCAGCAGCGCCGGGTGCAGGCCGAACTTCGCCCCGTCCGGGACCTCGACCTCGGCGAACAGCTCGTCGTCGCCGCGCCACAGCGCCCGCACGCCCCGGAACGCCGGGCCGTACTCGTAGCCGAGGTCGGCGAGGTGGTCGTAGAACCCGTCGGGGTCGATCCGGTCACCCGCGGGTTCCCACGCGGAGGTGGTCGGGGTATGGGCGTGGTCGAGCGTGCCGGAGGCGTGGCGGACCCACTCGCCGTCGACCTTCGAGTGCACGACGACCGGTCGGCGGCCCTCGTGGTCCGGCGCGCCCGCGGCCACCTGGACGTGCGCCGGGCGTTCGGTCACGGTCAGCGGCACGTGCAGCACGAGGTCCGCGAGGACCGGGCACCCCAGGGCTCGGCCCGCCTCGGCGGCCAGTTCCACGAGCGCCGTGCCGGGCAGCAGCACCGTGCCGTTGACCGCGTGGTCGGCCAGCCACGGGTGCGTGCGGGTGGAGAGGCGGCCGGTCAGCACCGCGCCCTGGCCGTCCGGCAGCTCCACGGACGCGTCCAGCAGCGGGTGGCCGGGAGTGGACCCCGCCGCGCCCGGCAGGAGCCAGTAGCGCGTCCGCTGGAACGGGTAGGTCGGCAGGGCGATCCGGCCCGAGGCCGGCCGGGGCAGCGGGAAGCCGCGCACGAGCAGGGTGGCCAGTGCGGCGCGGAAGTCGCCCTGGTCACGGCGCAGCGTGCCGGTGGCGACCTCGACGTCGAGTGTGGGCACCAGCACCGGGTGGGGGCTGACCTCGATGAACACGTCGTGCCCGGCGGCCAGCAGCGCCTCGGTGGCCCGGTCGAACCGCACCGGCTCACGCAGGTTCCGATACCAGTAGGCGGCGTCGACGGTCTCCACCAATCCGTCGGTCACCGTCGAGTAGAACGGCACGTGGCCACGCCGCGGCGTGATGTCGGCCAGGTCGGCGAGCAACCGTTCCCGGATCGCCTCGACCTGCGCCGAGTGGGCGGCGTAGTCCACCGGGATCCGCCGGGCGTTGACGCCCTCGCGCTCGCACAGCGCCAACAGCTCGTCCAACGCGCCGGGTTCGCCGGACACCACGACCGTGGAGGCCGAGTTGACCACTGCGACCGTCAGCCGATCACCCCACCGGGACAACAGCTCCGAGTCCGGCGGCAACGACACCGACACCATGCCACCCTGGCCGGAGATCGCCACCAAAGCCTTGCTGCGCAACGCGACCACCCGCGCCGCGTCCTCCAAGGAGAGTGCCCCGGCCACGTAGGCCGCCGCGATCTCACCCTGCGAATGCCCCACCACCGCGTCCGGCTCCACGCCGAACGACCGCCACAGCGCCGCCAACGACACCATCATCGCGAACAGCGCCGGCTGCACCACGTCCACCCGGTCCAGCGCACCGCCGTTCAGAATCTCGACCAACGACCAGTCGACGTGCGGGGCCAACGCCCGCTCACACGCGTCGACCGCATCCCGGAACACCGGCTCGGCGGCGTACAGCTCACGACCCATCCCGACCCACTGCGCACCCTGACCCGGGAACACGAACACCGACTTCCCGAGCGCCGACGCCGTCCCCGTCACCAGACCCGGATGCTCACGACCCTCCGCCAACGCACCCAAAGCCACCGGGTCCAACACCACCGCGCGGTGGTCGAAACGCGCCCGACCGGCCAGGGCCCGACCGATCTCGGCGTGCTCGCCGGGTCGTTCGGCCACGAAGTCGCGCAGCCGCCGGGCCTGGTCGCGCAACGCCTCCGGGGTCTTGGCCGACACCAGCCAGAGCGGGTCGCCCTCCTCCGGTCGCGCCACTTCGGGCGCCTGCTCGATGATCGTGTGCGCGTTCGTGCCGCTGATGCCGAACGCCGACACGGCCGCCCGCCGGGGGCGGTCGGTGTCCGGCCACGCGACCGGTTCGGTGAGCAGCCGGACGTTCCCGGCGGCCCAGTCGACGTGCGGTGTCGGCTCGTCCACGTGCAGCGTCTTGGGCAGCACGCCGTGCCGCAACGCCATCACCATCTTGATCAGCCCGGCGGCGCCGGCGGCGGCCTGCGTGTGACCGATGTTCGACTTCACCGACCCCAACCACAACGGCTCCGAACGCCCGACGCCGTACGTGGCCAGCAACGCCTGCGCCTCGATCGGGTCACCCAACGTGGTGCCGGTCCCGTGCGCCTCCACGGCGTCCACATCGGACGGCTCCAGCCCGGCGTTCGCCAGGGCTTGGCGGATCACCCGCTCCTGCGACGGACCGTTCGGCGCGGTCAGGCCGTTCGACGCGCCGTCCTGGTTGACGGCGGTGCCCCGCACGACGGCCAGCACGTGGTGGCCGTTGCGGCGGGCGTCGGACAGGCGCTCCAGCAGCAGCAGGCCCGAGCCCTCGGCCCACCCGGCGCCGTCGGCCGCCGCGGCGAAGGACTTGCTGCGGCCGTCCGGCGCGCTCGCGCCCTGCCGGGACATCTCGGTGAACAGCGACGGCGAGGCGTTGACCGTGACCCCGCCGGCCAGCGCGAGGTCGCACTCGCCGGACCGCAGCGCCTGCGCCGCCAGGTGCAGCGCGACCAGGGACGACGAGCACCCGGTGTCCAGCGACAGCGCCGGCCCGACCAGGCCGAGCAGGTAGGACAGCCGGCCGGAGCCGATGCTGGTCGCCGTGCCGGTGACCTGGTAGCCCTCCAGGTCGTCCGGGATGGGCCCGGTGGCGTACCCGGTGGACCAGATGCCGGTGAACACGCCCGTCTGGCTGCCCTGCAACGACGTCGGGTCGATCCCCGCGTGCTCGAACGCCTCCCACGCCGTCTCCAACAACACCCGCTGCTGCGGGTCCATCGCCAACGCCTCACGCGGCGAGATCCCGAAGAACGCCGCGTCGAACCCGGCCGCGTCGGCCAGGAACCCCCCGTGCCGGGTGGACGACGTGCGTGGCCGGGCGGACGTGGGGTCGAACAGCCCGTCCAGGTCCCAGCCCCGGTCGTCGGGGAACCCGCCGATGGCGTCCACTCCCCCGGACACCAGTCGCCACAGGTCGTCCGGCGACTCGACGCCACCGGGGAACCGGCAGCCCATGCCGACGATGGCGATCGGTTCGTCGGTCGCCACCGCGGACGTGGCGGCGGTGGCCGCGCGCTCACCGCGCAGGTGTGCGGCGAGCCGCTCGGGCGTGGGGTGGTCGAAGACCAGCGTGGACGGCAGCCGGCGGCCCAGGGCGGTGCTGAGGCGGTTGCGCAGCTCCACGGCGGTCAGCGAGTCGAAGCCGAGCTCCTTGAACGCCCGGCCGGTGTCGACGGCCTCCGGCGAGGCGTGGCCCAGCACGGCCGCCGTGTGGGTGGCGACCACGGCGAGCACGTCCACGTCGGACGGCGCCGCGGCGGGCTCGGCCCGTTCCTCCCGGACCTGCGCCTCGGGCAGGTCGGCGAGCAGCCTGCTCGGCCGCAGGCGGGTGTAGGCGGGGGCGAACTCCGCCCAGTCGACCGGGGTGACGACGGCGTGCGGCACGTCCTGGTCGAGCACGTCGCGCAACGCGGCCAGCGCCCGCCCGGACGGCATCTCGCCGAGGCCGAGCAGCCGCCGCTGCCGGCGCACCGACTCCAGCGCGGCCATGCCGCCCTCGGCCCAGATGCCCCACGCCACCGACGTGGTCGCCCGGCCCTCGGCGCGGTGCCGGGCGGCGAGCGCGTCGAGGAACGTGTTGCCCGCCGCGTAGGCCGCGCCGTGCCCGTCGCCCCAGACGCCGGCCGTCGACGAGAACAGCACGAGCGCGTCGAGGTCGGGCAGCAGGTCGGCGAGGTGGGTCGCGCCCGCGACCTTGGCGGTGACCACGTCGGCGAACCCGGCCACGTCGTCGTCGGCCAGCCGGCCGGACCTGATCACGCCCGCCGTGTGGAACACGGACCTGACGTCGCCGACCTCGGCCAGCAGCGCCGCCAGCGCGTCCCGGTCCGCCACGTCGCACGCGGCCACGGTGACCCGCGTGCCGGAGGACGCCAGCTCCTCCCGCAGCTCGGCCGCGCCGGGCGCGTCCGGTCCGCCGCGGCTGACCAGCACCAGGTGCTCGGCGCCCTGCCCGACGAGCCAGCGGGCCACCTGGGCGCCGAGCGCACCCGTGCCACCCGTGATCAGGGTCGTCCCCTCGGGCCGCCACGTCCGGACCGGCGGGGTGGGCCTGGCCCGGCGCAGCCTGCGGGCGAAGACGCCACCGGCGCGGATCGACACCTGGTCCTCCGGGCCGCCGACCGCGGCGAGGAGACGTCGCACGCCCGCCGCGTCCGGCGTGGCCGGCACGTCGACGAGCCCGCCCCACCGGTCGGGGAACTCCAACGCGGCCGACGTGCCCAGTCCCCACACCAGCGCCTGTCGCGGGCGGTCGCCGAACGCGCCGCTGGTCACGCACCACAGCGGGGCTTCGAGGTCCCGCACGGCGGCCAACGTCCGCGCCAGGCCGACGGGCACGGCCGGGTGGTCCGGGTGCGGCGAGTCGTCCAGCGCCAGGAACGACAGCACGCCGTCGACCCGTTCCGCCGTGTCGACCACCTCGACACCGCTGTCCCGCAACGCCTCGACCGCCGCGTCGGCCCACGGGTGCCCGCCGTCGGGCCGCAGCACCAGCCACCGCCCGGCCGGCGCGGAGGTGGGCGTCACGGGTGTCCACGTGACCTCGTACCGCCACGGGTCCGCGGTCGGCGCGGTGGACGTGAGCCAGTACGGCTCGTGCTGGAAGGCGTAGGTCGGCAGGTCCGCGGCCCCGGCCGGCGGCAGCGCGGGTGTCCAGTCGACGTCCACGCCGGCGACGAACAGCCGTCCGGCGGCCGTGAGGAACTCCCCGGTGCCGCCCTGGTCACGGCGCAGGGTGCCGGCGGCGACTTCGACGTCCAGTGTGGGCACCAGCACCGGGTGGGGGCTGACCTCGATGAACACGTCGTGCCCGGCGTCGGTCAACGCCTCGACCGCACGGTCGAACCGCACGGTCTCACGCAGGTTCCGATACCAGTAAGCGGCGTCCACGGCGTCCACCAAGCCGTCGGTCACCGTGGAGTGGAAGGGGATCCGCGCCGGCCGCGGACTGAGGTCCGCCAAGTCGGCCAGCAGCCGCTCCCGGACCGCCTCCACCTGCGCCGAGTGCGCCGCGTAGTCCACCGGGATCCGCCGCGCGTTGACACCCTCGCGCTCGCACAGCGCCAACAGCTCGTCCAACGCACCCGGTTCACCGGACACCACCACGGTGGACGCCGAGTTGACCGCGGCGACCGTCAACCGATCACCCCACCGCGACAACAGCTCCGAGTCCGGCGGCAACGACACCGACACCATGCCACCCTGGCCGGAGATCGCCACCAAAGCCTTGCTGCGCAACGCGACCACCCGCGCCGCGTCCTCCAAGGAGAGTGCCCCGGCCACGTAGGCCGCCGCGATCTCACCCTGCGAATGCCCCACCACCGCGTCCGGCTCCACGCCGAACGACCGCCACAGCGCCGCCAACGACACCATCATCGCGAACAGCGCCGGCTGCACCACGTCCACCCGGTCCAGCGCACCGCCGTTCAGAATCTCGACCAACGACCAGTCGACGTGCGGGGCCAACGCCCGCTCACACGCATCGACCGCATCCCGGAACACCGGCTCGGCGGCGTACAGCTCACGACCCATACCGACCCACTGCGCACCCTGACCCGGGAACACGAACACCAGACCGCCGGTGGTGGTCGGCGGGCCGGCCGGTGGCGGGGTGGCGAGCAGTCCGGCCCGGTCCGCGCCGACGAGCACCGCGCGGTGGCGGAACCGGGCCCGGGTGGCCAGCTCACCGGCGATCGCGGCGACCGGTACGTCCGGGTGGGTGAGCGCGTACTCGCGCAGCCGTGCGACCTGGGCGTGCAGCGCCGCCTCGGTCTTCGCGCTCACCAGCCACGGCACCGTCCGGCCGTCGTCGACCGGCGGCGCGCCGGCGTCCGGGGACTGCTGGAGCACCAGGTGGGCGTTCGTGCCGCTGATGCCGAACGCGGAGACGGCCGCGCGCCGGGGACGATCGGTGGCGGGCCAGGCGGCGGCCTCGGTCAGCAGCCGGATGTCCCCGGCCGTCCAGTCCACGTGCGGGGTGGGCTCGTCCACGTGCAGCGTCTTCGGCAGCACGCCGTGCCGCAACGCCATCACCATCTTGATCACGCCCGCGACGCCCGCGGCGGCCTGGGTGTGGCCGATGTTCGACTTCACCGAACCCAACCACAACGGCTCCGCACGATCCTGGCCGTAAGTGGCCAGCAGCGCCTGCGCCTCGATCGGGTCACCCAGGGTGGTGCCGGTGCCGTGCGCCTCGACCGCGTCCACATCGGACGGACGCAGACCGGCGCTCGCCAACGCCTGCCGGATCACCCGCTCCTGCGACGGACCGTTCGGCGCGGTCAACCCGTTCGACGCGCCGTCCTGGTTCACCGCCGAACCCTTGACCACCGCCAGCACCCGGTGCCCACGCCGACGCGCGTCCGACAGCCGCTCCAACAGCACCAGGCCCGCACCCTCGCCCCAGCTCGTGCCGTCGGCGGCGGAGGAGAACGGCTTGCTGCGGCCGTCGGGCGCGAGCCCGCGCTGCCGGGAGAACTCGGTGAAGATGACCGGTGTCGCCATCACCGTGACGCCACCGGCGAGGGCCAGGTCGCACTCACCGGACCGCAGCGACTGGGCCGCCAGGTGGATCGCCACCAACGACGACGAGCACGCCGTGTCCACCGACAGCGCCGGGCCGCGCAGACCCAGGTGGTAGGCGACCCGGCCGGACGTCACGCTCGTCGCCGTGCCGGTGACCAGGTAGCCCTCGACGTCCTCGGGCACCGGCGTGCCGACCGCGTACCCCGAGGACCAGATGCCGGTGAACACCCCGGTCCGGCTCCCGTGCAGCGAGGTCGGGTCGATCCCGGCGTGCTCGAACGCCTCCCAGGCCGTCTCCAGCACCAACCGCTGCTGCGGGTCCATCGCCACCGCCTCACGCGGCGAGATCCCGAAGAACGCCGCGTCGAACCCACCCACGTCCGCCAGGAACCCGCCCTTGGCCACGGCGCTCGTGCCGCCGCTGCGCAGCTCCGGGTCGTGCAGCCGGCCCAGGTCCCAGCCGCGGTCATCCGGGAAGTCGCCGATCGCGTCCGCCTCGGCCGTCACCAGGCGCCACAGGTCCTCCGGCGACGCCACGCCGCCGGGGAACCGGCACCCCATGCCGACGATGACGACCGGGTCGTCCTCCACCTCCACCGCCGCCGCCACGACCTCCGGCACGTCCACGACGCCGTCACGCAGGTGCGCCACCAGCTCGGCGGGCGTCGGGTGGTCGTAGATCAGCCCGGAGGCCAGCCGCAGGCCGAGCGCGTGGTTGATGCGGTCGCGCAGGGCGACACCCATGACCGAGTCGAAACCCAGGTCCTTGAACGTCAGCGTCGGGTCGATCTCGTCGGCGTCGGCGTGCCCGAGCACGGCCGCGATGGCGGCCCTCACCTGGTCGGCGGGATCGGCGGTCGGCTCGGCGGGCGCTTCGGGCGTGACGTCGCCCAGCCAGTGCGACCGGCGTTGGAACGCGTACGCGGGCAGGTCGACCGGCTGGACGCGCGCCGGGAACGCGGGCGTGAAGTCGACGTGCCCGCCGGCGACGAACACCCGGCCCAGGGCGGCCAGGAACTCGTCCCGGCCGCCCTGGTCGCGGCGCAGGGTGCCGGTCGCCAGCGCGACGTCCAGCGTCGGCGCCAGCACCGGGTGCGGGCTGACCTCGACGAACGCGCCGTGGCCGTCGGCGGCGAGCGCGGCGGTGGCCAGGTCGAACCGGACCGGCTCGCGCAGGTTGCGGTACCAGTAGTCGGCGTCGAGGCCGGCGGTGTCGAGCAGGCCGCCGGTCACCGCCGAGTAGAACGGCACGTCGCCCGGCCGGGGGCGCACGTCGGCCAGGTCGGCGAGCAGCCGTCGCCGAATGGCGGACACCTGCGCCGAATGGGCGGCGTAATCCACCGGAATGGCGCGCGCCCGGATGCCGGCCGCCTCGCACGCCGCCGACAACTCGACCAGCGCGGCGGGTTCACCGGACACGACGACCGCGCCGGGAGCATTTACCACGGCTACTGTCAATCGCCCGTTCCAGCGCGCGACGAATTGCTCGGCTTCGTCGACCGGCAGTGTGACGGAAATCATTCCGCCCTGTCCAGCCAATGAGACGAGGGCTCGGCTGCGCAATGCCACCACGCGCGCCGCGTCGGCCAACGACAATGCGCCCGCCACGTGTGCGGCGGCGATTTCGCCTTGGGAATGGCCGACCACCGCGTCCGGTTCGACGCCGTGGGACCGCCACAACGCGGCCAACGAGACCATCACCGCGAACAGCGCCGGCTGGACCACGTCCACGCGGTCCAGCGCGTCGCCGTCCAGCACGTCGACCAGCGACCAGTCGGTGTGGGGCGCGAGCGCGGCGGCGCAGGCGTCGACGCTGTCGCGGAACACCGGCTCGCTCGCGTAGAGGTCGCGCCCCATGCCGACCCACTGCGCGCCCTGGCCGGGGAAGACGAACGCGGTCCGCCCCGGGTCGGCGGCCCGGCCGGTGACCAGGTCCGGCGCCGGCCGGCCCTCGGCGAGCGCGGTCAACGACGCTCCGCCGAGGAGCACGGCCCGGTGGGTGAAGTGCGTGCGCGTGGTCGCCAACGCGTGGCCGACCTCGGCGGGTGTCGGCCCGGGGTGGGCGGACAGGTGCTCGTGCAGCCGTCTGGCCTGCGCCCGCAGCGCCTGCTCGGTCTTGCCCGACAGCACCCACGGCACCACGCCGGACCTCGGGTCGGACCTCGGATCGGACCCGGCCGGCTCCCGGTCCGGCGGCTCGGCGACGACCACGTGCGCGTTCGTGCCGCCCATGCCGAACGCCGACACGCCCGCGATCAGCGGCCGGTCGGCGCGCGGCCAGGGGGTGAGCTCGGTCTGCACCCGCAGCTTCAGCTCGTCGAACGGGATGGCCGGGTTGGGCGTGACGTGGTTGAGGCTGGCAGGCAGGGCGCGGTGGCGGATGCTCAGCACCGTCTTGAGCAGGCCGACGATGCCCGCCGCGCCCTCCAGGTGGCCGACGTTGGTCTTCGCCGAGCCGACCAGCAGCTCGGTGGCGCGCCCGGCGTGCGCGGCGCCGAGGCCGGCGGCTTCGACCGGGTCGCCGACCGGGGTGCCGGTGCCGTGCAGCTCGACGTACTGCACGTCGTCCGGCCGGACGTCGGCGCTGGTCAGGGCATCGCCGATGACCTGGGCCTGCGCGTCGGCGCTGGGCACGGTGAGGCTGCGGGTGGGGCCGTCGTTGTTCACCGCGCTGCCGAGGATCACCGCGTGCACCGGGTCGCCGTCCGCGAGCGCCCGGGCCAGCGGCTTGAGCACGACCACGCCGCCGCCCTCGCCGCGGGCGAACCCGTTGGCGCGGGCGTCGAAGGTGTGGCTGCGGCCGTCGGGTGACAGCCCGCCGAACTCGACGCCGCTGGTCTCGCGGCCGGCGGCGAGGTTGAGGTTCACCCCGCCGGCCAGGGCGAGCGCCGTCTCGCCGCGCCGCAGGCTCTCGACCGCCAGGTGCACCGCGACCAGCGCCGACGACTGCGCCGCGTCCACGGTCAGGCTCGGCCCGCGCACGCCGAGGAAGTGCGACACGCGGTTGGCGATGACACCCCGGTTCGTGCCGGTCATCGTGTGCGGGGTGACGTGCGCCGGGTAGCTCAGGGTGGTGTAGTCGTCCCAGGTCGCGCCGATGAACACGCCCGTGCGGCCGCCGGTGAGCGTGCCGGGGACGATCCGCGCGTCCTCCAGCGCCTCCCACGCCAGCTCCAGCGCCAGCCGCTGCTGCGGGTCCATCGCCGCGGCCTCGCGCGGCGAGACGCCGAAGAACGCCGCGTCGAAGGCGTCGACCTCGTCCAGGAAGCCCGCGGGCAGGTCACCGGCCCGGCCGGGCGGCGGCGCGGTGATCGCGTCCAGGCCGTCGCGCAGCAACCGCCAGAACGCGGCCGCGTCAGGCGCGCCCGGCAACCGGCAGGACATTCCGACGATCGCGATCCGGTCGTCCGCACGAGACATTTCCCCACCCATCGGGTCACCCTGTTCCGCTCGCGAGAAATCGGGACGGTTCCCGGACGAAAGCAATGCGGCCCGCGCCACCGCAGTGTCGAGCAGTTGTTCCCCCGGCGGTGGAGAAAGGACGACCCGAACGTACCTCGGTTCCGCACGGCCCGGCTACCGGCGTATCGCGTTTCCGTCGAGCAGGCATCGGGATTCCGATCGTGCCACTGGCACCGGCGACGTGATTCGGCTTCAATGCCGCCGCGCTTGGCGACAAGGCGCGCGGCGCGTCCATCCGGCTATCCGCGGTACGGGCATTCGCGATGACCCAGTGGTGCCCCCGGGTGTTTCCCGCGTGCCGAACGGCCCTGTCCTCCCCGCCGGGGTGGCGCCGGTCACGTGGTGCGGGATCCCGGCGCAGGACAGCAGCATGGAAGTTGTCGGACCCGCGGGCGGCCAAGGACATTGAGTCGACCGAAGCGCGCTTCGACCCTCAGTGAGGTGAACGCCCATGACCCAGGTCCGGCCTGTCATCGGGACCGAACGCACCACGCGACCAGGACGGCTCATCGTCGGCAGCGTCATCGCCGGCGTGCTGCTGTCCGTGCTGTGGTCCTACGAGTTCGTCGACCACGTGATCGGCGCGAACGTGGCCAACACCCTGCTCGGCGAGGACGCCGCGACCGCCTCGATCGCGGGCACCGCCGCCGGACTGGTGTTCGCGTTCGTCTCCGGTCTCGCCGGCACGTTCACCGCGTGCAACATCGCCATGGCGGCGTCGATCGGACCGATGAGCGAAGCCGGTGGGTCAGCCCAGGGCACGCTGCGATCACTGCTGCGCCCGTTGGGCTTCTTCACCGCCGGCATGGTCGGCGTGTCGGCGGTCTACGGCGCGGTGGGCGTGCTGATCGGGCCGAGCCTGCCGCAGCTGTCGAGCGCGATGGTCGGCGACATGCCGGTGCGGCTCGTGCAGTCGGCGGTCGTGTTCGGGGTCGTCGGCCTGGCGATGGCCTACCTCGGGCTCGCCGCCCTCGGCGTGCTGCCCGACGTGTTCCGCGGCCGGCCGGTCGCCCGCGTGGTGGTGCTCGGCGCGCTGGTCGGCGCGTTCCTCATCGGCCGTCCCTACCCGATGTTCATCAAGCTGTTCCGCTCCGCCGTCGACTCCGGCAACCCGCTGTTCGGCGCGGGCACGTTCGTGCTCCAGTCCATCGGCAACGTCCTGCTCGTCACCGTCGTGTTCGCGGCGCTGGCCCTGGGCACCAAGGGCCGGTTCCTGCGGTGGTTCGGCTCCAACAGCCGCCGTTCGGCCGTGGTCAGCGCGGCACTGCTCATCTCCCTCGGTGTGTTCCTGCTCGTGTACTGGGACGTCCGCGTCCCGTCGATCTTCGGGATCGGCTGGTTCCCGACCATGCCCTACAACTGACAAGGAGCTGATCGTGTCCGCGACAATCGCTGTCCCGACGACCACGAGGTCGCAGTCCCCCATCCGGAACGGGGCGTTGGCCGGGCTCGCCGGCGGCCTCGTGTTCGGGCTGTTGATGGCCGGGGTGGGCTCCCTGTCCATGGTCGGCATGCTGATCGGCGTCGAGAACGCCGTCGTCGGCTTCATCGTCCACATGGTGATCTCCGCGATCGCCGGCGCCGGCTTCGGCCTCCTGACCCGCAACATGACCCTGGTGCCGCCCGTCTACGCCCTGAGCATGATCTACGGCGCGGTCTGGTGGGTCCTCGGCGCGCTGATCATCATGCCGCTGTGGTTGAGCGTGACCGCCGACCCGATGATGAGCGACATGGTGTTCGTGGTCGGCGGCGCCCAGTGGGTCAGCCTGTTCGGCCACGTGGTCGGCTTCGGCATGACCACCGGCGCCGTGCTGCTCGTGCTGCGCGGCCAAGCCAAGTAAGGCCACCGCGCCCGGTCCCGTCGCACCCACGGCGGCGGGCCGGGCCGACCTACTGCGGGAACACGCAGTGCGGCCGTTCACCGACCACCCCCCGAGCGGTCGGTGAACGGCTAGCGTGCTCCCATGGCGCACATCGACCTCGGCATGGACGAGTCACTGTTCCCCGGCATCCGGGGCCTCATGCGGTTCCGGCCCGAGACGGCCGCACCCCTCAACGCGTTGGCCGAGGCCTTGTTGCGGGCGCCGAACTCGCTGCCCGCCGGCGAGCGCGAGCTGATCGCGGCCTACGTGTCGAGGTTGAACGCGTGCCGGTTCTGCGGTGACTCGCACTCGGCGTTCGCCGCCGAGCAGCTCGACGGGGGCATGGCCCTGGTGGAGCAGGTGCGGGACGACCTCGACACCGCGCCGGTGTCGGAGAAGCTGCGGGCGCTGCTGCGGATCGCGGGCGCGGTGCGGGAGTCGGGCCTGAAGGTCACCATCGACCTGGTCGACGCGGCCCGGGCGCACGGCGCCACCGACGTCGAGATCCACGACACCGTGCTGATCGCGGCCGCGTTCTGCATGTTCAACCGGTACGTCGACGGCCTGGGCACGCTCGCGCTGGACGACCCGGAGGGGTACCGCGAGTCCGCCCGGCGGATCGTCGAGCACGGCTACATCGACTCGGTGTAGTCCCCCGCCGACCGGTCGCGGGCCGCCCGGCGCAGCCGCACCAGCGGGTAGGACAGCAGCACGAGCGCCACGAACGGCACGCCGACCTGCCACGCCGGGCCGAACGCCTCGGTGAACGCCGTGGCCACCACCACCAGCACCACGTACAGCAGGCTCAGCACCGACGTCACCGGCGCGCCCGGCAACCGGACCGGCGCCGGTGGCAGTCCCCGGCGGGCGCGCCGGAACGCCAAGTGGCTCACGAAGATCAGCATCCACGCCACCATGCCGCTGATCAGGGCGATGCCGAGCAGCACCGGGAACGCGGCGTCCGGCGACCAGGCGGCGGCCACCGCGGCGGCGGCCAGGCCGAGCGCCGACGCCAGGACCGCGTTCACCGGGCTGCCCCGGTCGGTCACGGTGGCGAGGGCCTTCGGCGCGTACCGGTCCAGCGCCAGGGAGTGCACGGTCCTCGACGCCAGGTAGAGCGTGGCGTTCGCGGCCGACAGCGCGGCCGTGAGGATGACCAGGTTCATCAGGCCGGCGGCGGCCGGGATGCCGACCGAGGTGAACAGCGCCACGAACGGGCTCTCCGCCACCCCCTCGACCGCGGCCGCCTCGGTCCACGGCACGATCGCCACGATGATCCCGGTGGCCAGCACGTAGAACAACGCCAGCCGCAGCACCACCCGCCGGGCGGCGCGCGGGATGTCCCGGGCGGGGCTGCGCGACTCGGCGGCCGTCATCGCCACCGACTCCACACCGCCGTAGCTGAACGTCGCCACGCTGACCGCCAGCAGCACGCCCACCAGGCCGTTGGGCATGAACCCGCCGTGGTCGGTCCACGCCGCCAGCCCGACCGCGTCCTGCCCCGGCAGCCCGAACACGACGCACAGCAGGCCGACCACCAGGAAGACGACCAGCGCCGTCACCTTGACCATCGCGAACCAGTACTCGACCTCGCCGAACAGGCGCACGGCCGCGAAGTTGACCGCCAGGATCGCCAGGGAGAACAGGCACACCGCGGCCCACAGCGGCACCTGCGGCCACCAGTACCGGACGTAGAGCCCGGCCGCGACCACCTCGCCGCCGACCGCGATCACCTGGGTCGCCCAGTAGCACCACCGCTGGACGTACCCGACCAGCGGTCCGGCGTACCGCGCGCCGACCGCGCCGAACCCGCCCGCCTCCGGGTGCACCACGACCATCTCGGCGACCGCGTAGGCCACCGCGACCGCCGCCAGCGCCCCGACCAGGTAGACCACCACGACGGCCGGCCCGGCCAGGGAGATGGCGAGGCCGGAGCCGAGGAACAGCCCGGTCCCGATGGCGCCGCCGAGCGAGATCATGCCGATCTGGCGGCTCGTCAGCTGCCGGAGCAGCCCGCCGTTCGCGTGGTCCGCCAAGAGGTCCTCCGCCGGTCGCACGGTCCGCGGGCAGCGCGACAGTGCCACTCCCCCGGTGCGGGCGCCATCACCCGGCGCGTCGCCGATACGGCTGGCCGAAGCCGGCCGGTCCTCAGTGGACGGCGGCGGACCGTTCGAACCGGAACGGGGCCAGGGCGTCGTCCCGGTCCTCGCCCAGCGCCTCGGCGGCCACCAGGTCGCCGGCGTGCAGGCTCAGGGTCGCGCCGCTGTGCGAGACGGCGAAGTGGAAGTTCGGCAGCCCGAGGACCCGGCCCAGCACCGGCAGCCCGTCCTCGGGGATGGGTCGCTCGCCCACCCGCACGCTCTCCGCGGACGTCGCGCGGATGCCCGGGTACAGCGCGCGGCCCGCCTCGACCACCTCCCGCACGGCCGACCGGTCCACGCTGACCTCGCCGGTCTCGGACACGCGGGCCGCGCCGTCGACCTCCGGGGTGTGCAGCAGCAGCCGGCCGCCGCCGTCGGGGCGCAGGTGGACGCGCGGCGCGTGGATCACCCGCGCGACCGCCGCGGCGACCGGCGAGGTGCGGACGAGCACGCCGCAGGTGTTGCGCATCGGCAACGCCAAGCCGGCCAGTTCCGCGATCCGCGCCGCTTGCGGCCCGGCGCAGTTCACCACCGCGTCGGCGGGCAGCCGCCGGCCCGAGGCGAGCCGGACCGCGCGCACCGCGCCCGCCGACACCTCCAGGCCCGTCACCGCGTCGCCGGGCACGACCTCCGCGCCGGCCGAGGCCGCCGTCGACAGCAGGTGGCCGATCAGGCGGACCGGCTCGACCCAGCCCTCGCGCGGGAAGTACGCGATCCCCTCCTCGGGCAGGGCGGCCGGGTCCAGGTCCGGTTCGAGGTCCGACGCCTCGGCCCGGCCGAGCCACCGCGCCTCGTAGCCGTAGTCGAGGACGGCCGCGACCTTCCGGGCCAGCGCCTCCCGGTCGGCGTCGGTGGCGGCCCACTCCAGGTTGCCGGTCTCGTGGTACCAGTCGCCGTGCGGCACGTCGGCCGCCAGCCGCCGGTGCGCTGCCATGCCCTCGACGCTGAAGTCGTGGTAGGAGCGCGGCTGCTTGCCGCAGGAGTTCGTCCACGAGAACGTCGCGCCGGACGTGCCGCCGCCGGGCGAGCCCGCGTCCACCACGGTGACCCGCGCGCCTCGGCGCGTCAGCGAGGCGGCCACCGCCGCGCCGTAGAGACCCGCGCCGATGACGACCGCGTTCGCGACCATGCCGACCTCCTCCTCCCGCGATCAGCGCGGAGCGTTCTCCTTGGGGCACTTCAGGTATAGCACGCGACCAGGACGCTTTCGGGTGGTCGTGCGGGCGACCCGGGAACTTCCGGCCGGGCCGTTTCCCGATTCGGCCGCGACCATTCTCCCGTGCGGAATCGGGAAATGGTCCCGGCTGGTCGCCGGTGAATGCCGCGCGCACCGGCGACCAGCCGGGCCGAGGACCCTCGACCCGCGTCAAGCAGTGACCTGATCAGCGCAAAGGCCGCTCCTGAGGGCTCGGGCGACCGCGCCGTGCGACCGGGTGGTCACCGGGCGCGCGGGCCGATTCGCATTTCAACATCAACGCGAAAAGCGCAGGCACGACCACCTGCCGGAACGCGTCGGTTCACGCACGATCGGCGCAACCGATATCATGGCCGTGATGCCTCGTGACGCGGAATGTGGATGTGACCTCGGCGAGGACTTGGGAGTGAGAGCTGTGCACGCGGGAAATCACCGGTCGGGCGACGGGGGTGACCGCCGGTGAGGCGCACCGGCGGCCGTGGGGCGGGGACGTCGGCGCTGCTGGCGTTCGTGGCGCTCGGCGCGCTGGTCGCCGGATCGTTCGCCGTGGTGACCTCCGTGCGCGGTGACCGGACGGCCCAGCCCGCGGCCCTGTCGACGGCGTCCTCGACCGTGCCCTCGACCGCGCCGCCGCCGTCCTCCACGACGGTCGAGCCGCCCCCGCCGGTGGTGGACCCGTGCGCGGAGAAGATCGCCGCGCTGCCGCTGCGGGCCCGGCTCGCGCAGCTGCTCGTCATCGGGGTCGACCCGCGCGGGCCCGCCGACGCCCTCGCGGTGGTGCGGAACGAGCAGGTGGGCGGGATCTTCATCGGCGGTGACGACGTCGGCCTGCTCAGCGCCGGCGCGCTGGCCCCGGTGCACGCCGCGGCGGCCCTGCCGCTGACCGTCGCCGTGGACGACGAGGGCGGGCGGGTCCAGCGGCTCGACGCGCTGGACGGCTCCATGCCCAGCGCCCGGCGGATGGCGGCCGACCTGTCGCCGGACCAGGTCCGCGCGGTGGCCGAGGAGCGGGGGCGCGCGCTGCGCGAACGCGGCGTCACCACCGACCTGGCGCCCGTGCTGGACACCAGCGGCCAACCCGACCGCACCGTCATCGGCGACCGCTCGTTCAGCCCCGACCCGGACACCGCGCTCGGCTACGCCCTGGCGTTCGCGGAGGGACTGCACAACGCCGGCGTCACGCCGGTCGTCAAGCACTTCCCGGGGCACGGCAACACGACCGGCGACTCGCACCTCGGCGCGGTCACCTCACCCCCGCTGGACGCGCTGCGCGACACCGACCTCGTCCCCTACCGGCACCTGCCGCGGTTCGGCGACGTGGTCGTGATGCTGGGCCACATCGACGTGCCCGGCCTGACCGGCGGCGTGCCCGCCACCCTCAGCCCCGAGGCCTACGCGCTGCTGCGCGGCGAGTTCGGCTTCACCGGCCCCGCGATGACCGACGACCTCGGCGCGATGCGCGCGGTGACGGACCGGGTCGGCCTCCCCGACGCGGTCACGCAGGCGCTCGCGGCCGGCGCGGACATCGCCCTGTGGTCGTCGGGCGGCCGGGTGGGCGAGGTGCTCGACCACCTGGAAGGCGCGGTCGCCTCGGGCTTCCTGCCGCCGGCGCGGGTGGACGAGGCGGCCCACCGGGTGCTGTCGGCCAAGCAGGTGTGCTGAGTCACGCGAGGGACGGCGCCGGCGCCTCCTATGCTGGTCGTGACGTTTCCAGCAGGGAGGCACCGGCAGTGCGATACGTGGCCATCGGCGACAGCTTCACCGAAGGGGTCGGCGACGAGCGCCCCGACGGCACGCCGAGGGGGTGGGCAGACCTGGTGGCGGAGGGACTGGCCGTCGGGCTGGGCGAGACCGTCCACTACGCCAACCTGGCCGTCCGGGGCCGCCTGTTGGAGCCGATCGCCACCACCCAGCTCGACGTGGCGCTGGCCCTGTCGCCCGCGCCGACGCTGCTCACCCTCAACGGCGGCGGCAACGACATGATGCGGCCCGGGGTCGACCTGGCGCGGCTGGTCCGGCTGACCGAGCAGGCGGTGCGCCGGTGCGTGGCGGCCGGCGTGCGGCTGGTGCTGCTCAGCGGGGCCGACCCGTCGCAGCGGCTGCCGTTCGGCCGCACCGTCCACCGCCGGGGCGAGGTGCTGACGGCCGCGATCGCCAAGGTCGCCGAGCGGCACGACGTGCTGCTCGTGGACGCGTTCAACGACGTCGAGGTCCGCCGCGCCGAGTACTGGTCGCCGGACCGGCTGCACCTCAACGCCGCCGGCCACCGGCGGGTGGCGTCGCTGGTGCTCAAGGCGCTTGGGCACACCACGGAGGCGCACGCGGTCGACCCGGGCCCGGTCGCGCGCCGCAGCCTCGTCGCCGAGACCCGCTACTACCGCGAGCACGTCCTGCCGTGGGTGAACCGCCGGATCCGGGGCATCTCGTCCGGTGACGACGCGACGGGCAAGCACCCCGACTGGGTGCCCGTCGAAGCCAGGCCGCGGGTCTGACACCCGCGGTGCGGCACCTCGATCCGGCGATCATCCACCAGGGCACGCCGTGGCTCGCGACACCGGACGCGGTGGTGCGGGTGCCGGCCGGCTGACCGACGAACGGGTGCCGGCCGGCTGCGCGTCGAGCTGGTCGCGTTCCTGACCGACGTGGTGGCCGAGGTCGCCGCCCTGCTCGCCGAGGACCTGGTGATCCTCGACGCCGCGGCACGCCTGTCGGAGGGCCGCGAGCCGGCCGACCTGTGCCGGCGGGTGCTCGCCGCGGGCTGAGGCCGTTGCGCCGGGGTGTCGACTGCCGCCATGATGACGGTTCGTCAGTACTCGACCAACAATGGTGGTGGTCTGGTGAACAAGTACCGAACGGTGATCGCCGGGGTCGCGGCGGCGCTGGTCGCGAGCATCCTCCCGGCCGTGCCCGCGCAGGCGGCGACGACGTTGCCCGCGGCGAACTTCCGCCTGAAGGCCACCTCCTACTCGGGGCTGATCGACGACCTGGACGCCGCGCTGCCCAACGTCAGCGTGCCGACCGTCGTCGGCGACGGCAACCGCGCCGCGACCTCCTGCTCCCCCGCCGCGGCCAACCGCGTGGCCGCGTTCTGCTGGAACAGCGGTGACGACGACGTCGCCTACTGGGTGCCGCAGGGCATCACGACGACCGCGGACGCCTACGGCGAGGCGACCTACGAGGGTTCGACCGCGGTCCTGGTCAGCTGGTACGACAACGGCGCGGACGGGATCGACCGGGGCATCCGGGTCTCGTTCGTCGACTACGCCACGCCGTCCGCCCCGACCTACCGCCACGTGCTGCTGGTCGAGCCGTACACCACCAGCGCGGGCCAGGCGTCGTTCCGGCCGGTCAACCTGCACGCCGGCGGCATGTTCTGGTACGGCCACCACCTCTACGTCGCCGCCACGAGCAGCGGTTTCCGCGTGTTCGACCTGAGGCACCTCTGGCAGACCAGCACCACCGACGGCTCGGCGATCGGCCGCCAAAGCGACGGCAGCTACCAGGCCTACGGTTACAAGTACGTGCTGCCGCAGGCCTTCGCCTACAACCAGTCGACCACCAACGGGCACGAGGCCATCCGGTTCTCGTTCGCCTCGCTGGACCGCACGAGCACGCCGGACAGCGTGGTCGTCGGCGAGTACGCCAACCCGGGCGCGGGCAGCCGGCTGTTCCGCTTCCCCATCGACTACACCACCCGGATGCTCACCACCGCGTCCGACGGCTACGCCCGCGCCGCCGAGGCCTACGACGTGTCGGTGCAGAGCATGCAGGGCGCGACCGCGGTCGACGGCAAGTTCTACCTCTCCACCAGCGACGGCAGCGGCAACGCGGGCGACCTGGCCACGTTCACGCCGGGCGGCTCGGTCGTGATGCACTACGACGTGCTGCCGATCGGGCCGGAGGACTTCTCGTACTGGCCCGCCAAGGGACAGCTCTGGTCGCTGACCGAGTACGCCGGCAACCGCTCGGTCTTCGCCGTACGCGCCTCCGCGTACTAGGGCCGGGCGGCTCCCGGCACGGTCCACAGCCACTGCTCGTAGGACGCCACGCGGGTGTAGATGCCGCCGTCGCCGCACGGGCGCAGCGACGAGGCGGTGGCCCGGGAGGTGGCGCCGGCGAGGAACCACCGACCGCCCGACTGGACGTAGGCGGGGCCGCCGCTGTCGCCGTTGCAGCTGTCCCGGTCGAGGAAGGGGGCGCCGGCCACGAACTCGGTGGCCGCGTCCGCGCCGTGCCGGGGGTCGTCGCCCGCGATCGGCACGTCGACCACCCGCCTGCGCCCGTAGCCGCCGCTGCTGTGCACGTCGGTGTTGCCGTAGCCGGCGAGCCGCACGAACCGGGCGGCGGCGACCTGCTCGGGCGTCGCGATCGGGCGGGGTGTGACCGAGGCCGGGCGCGCGAGCACCAGGACCGCGATGTCGCCGGTGGGCCTCGGCGGGCGGTAGGACGGGTGCGCGAGCGCGGTCTCGACCTCGATCACCTCGCCGTCCTCGGGGAACTCCACGTCCTTGCCGACGAACACGCGGGCCGCGCACCCGCCCTCCACGCAGTGCCCGGCGGTGACGACGACGTTCGGCGAGACGAGCGTGCCCGAGCAGCACCACGCGTCGGCCCGGCCGATGGCGACGCACTCCGGGAAGTCGGCCGTGGGCACGCCGCCGATGATGCGGGCGTGGTCGCCGACCACGGCGCGCATGTTGGCCAGGTACACCGGGTCGGTGTAGAGGCTGTCGGACGGCGCTTCCACCGCGACGGCCGACCTGGTCAGGGGCGACACGCCCCGGCGCAGCAGCGAGCGGGCCATCCGGTAGCCCTCGGCGGCGTCGCCGGTGAGGAAGCCGTCGACCTGGTTGGCGAAGGCGTGGTAGACGAGCACGAACCGCTGCTCGTCGTCGCCCGCGATCATCCGGGCGAGCTGTGCCACGGCGGCCATGGGGTCCTGTGGTCGTTCAGTCGTGGTGGTCATGGTGGGCCTCTCGGATCATCGAGTCGATCAGGTCGTAGAGCTCCGCGCCGGCGGCCCGGTCGTCCACCGCCGGACCCGCCTCGCCGTCGTCGGCGCGTGAGCCGTCCCCGACGGCCTTCGCGACCTTGTCGAGGATCAGGTCCTGCGCGTTGACGCGGCCGGGCGGCGGCGGGGCGAACAGGGCAGGTTCGCGGTCGAATGCCAGCCGTGCCGCCGCGACCAGGCACCGGACGTCGCTGGTCTCCGGCCGCTGGTGGTCGACCAGGCCGTCGGCGGCGGTGACGGCGTTGCGCTGCTGCGCCGCGGTGAACGCGATCACCTCGCGCAGCGGGCGGTCCCCGAGGCCGGGGTACGGCCCGTCCAGCAGCGCCTGCACCACCGGGGCGATGTCGTCCTCGAACGGCCCGCACGCCGGCCGTGCCGCCGGGAAACCGGTCTCCGCCAAGGCTTGTGCGGTCACCGCGAGCCGCACGGCCGCGGGCGGGTGGACCAGCACCGGCCCGTCGAGCTCGGCCGCCGCCCGGGTGTCGTCCACGACGAGCAGGTCGGCCAGCGCGGACGCGGACGCCGGTCCGCCGGCGAGCACCCCGTACAGGTCGGCGAAGACCTCCGGCAGCCAGGTGTCCCAGGCGTCGCGACGGGCTTCGGGCATGGTCCGCGACACCGGCCGGGTCAGCGCGCGGACCGTGCCGAGCAGCCCGAAGTCGCGATCCACCGCGTGCCCGACCTCGTGCCCGATCACCACCGCGTCCGGCAGGTGCACGAGCTGGTACCAGGGCAGGCCGATGACCGGGATCGGCAGCCGCGTGACCACGGCGAGGAAGTCCGCGGTGTCCAGGGCGTCCGGCACGTCCTCGACCGCGAACGGCGTCTCCCGCAGGTGCGTGAACGGGCTGAACTCGCCGCTGAGGTGCACCAGCGGCGCCTCGCGGTCGCGACCGGCCGCCGCGGGCTCGTAGCACCGCCAGGCGAACTCGTCCACGGCGGTCAGGAACGGCCGGTACCACTCGACGTAGCGCAGGTTCAGCTTCGAGCGGTAGAAGTCCCACAGCCGGTGCACCTCGAGCATCCGCAGCTGGAGCCGGCGGCACTCCCGCAGGACGTCGTCGCCGGCGGCGGCGTCCAGCTCCGCGCCGATCCTCTCGACCACGCCGCCGAGCCGGTCGGTGAGCCGGACGACCTGCGTGCGGTGCTTGCGCAGCACCCGGCCGGGATCGGTCTCGGCGCGCCAGCGGGCGAAGTCGGCGTCGATGCCCGCGAGCTTGTGCCGCAGCTCGGCGATCTTGCGCTCGGCGGTGGTCACGGCCGCCCTCCCGGTCCGGGCACGAGCCGCAGCCACGGCAGGTGCGTGTGCAGGGCGACGCCCGCCGACGACAGCACCCGGTCCAGGCCGGTGGCCTGCCGCGCCGGCGAGCGCAACACGCCCGCCACGTCCGCCAGCGACCGGCCGGCCGCGATCGAGCCGATCAGGGCGTCGCACAGCTCGTGCCCGCCGTCGCCGGCCAGGCCGGCGCCCAGCACGCCCGCGCAGCGGCCGAGGGCGAACAGGTCGCCCGCGAACGCGTTGCGCATCAGCAGGTACGAGATCGCGTCCTCCGAGCCCCACGGCCGGTTCACGTCGAGCACCACGAGCGGCCGGAACCCGTCGCGCGGCACGGCGGCGAGCACCCGGTTGAGCGCCGTCACCGGGATCTCCTCGGCGGCGGGCGTGGCGCTGAACGCCTCCGCCGCCCAGCCGCCGGCCAGGAACGTGAGCGCCGCGCCGCCACCGGATTCGCGCAGACCGCCGGCCAGGTGCACCACGGCGGGCGTCCGGCCACCCCGGACCGCGCGGGTCACGGCGGCGGCGAGCCGGTCCAGCGTGGGGTTGTCGACCTGGTCCACGTCGAACCCGTGCCCGCCGTACAGGCGGGCCAGGTCGACGCCCGCGTCCAGGTGCCCGCGGGCGGAGGTGATCTGCGCCGACCCGCTCGGCTGGGCCAGCACCGCCAGCGGCCTGACCGGCTGGGCGAGGTCGCGCTGCAACCGGTCCAGCAGGTCGGGTCCGAGGTCGGCGTCCCGGGTGAGCCCGCGTGCCGCCTGGTAGCGCAGCAACGCCTCCCCGGTGTGGGGGCCGAGGTCGCCGTCGGCGGCCAGGTCCGCGCCGACCAGCCGGTTGAGGCCGACCTGGACGAACCTGATCTCGTCGCGGTACGCGGCCTCCCGCGAGACCGCCCGGTGGAACGTGGCGACGGCGTGGTCGAGCACGAGCAGCCGCCGCACGTCCGGCCGCAGCGCCAGTTCCCACGGCACCGGGCTCAGCCCGCGGTCCTCGACGTCGCACCGGAGGTCGAACGGGTCGGCCAGCGCCCGCAGCGTAGGACCGGGCAGGAGCAGCGACCCGAGCCCGGCGCACGTCGCCTGCCAGTCGTCCCGCAGCCGTTCGGCGAGCGCGCCCGAGCCGGCCCGGCCGCGGCCGGTGTCGAGGATCGCGTCCACCAGGGCGTTGTCGTGGCGGACGGTCGCCTCCACGTCCGGCGGGACGGACGTCCGCACGACCAGCGCGCCGTCCTCGACGGTCAGCCGCACCCGCCCGCGCGTGCTCCTCAACGTCGTGCCGATCCGCCCGCGCGTGAAGCGGGACGCCACCTCCGCGCGGCGGGTGTCGCCGAGCGCGGCGAACGCCGCGCCGGCCCGGACCAGCTCCGGTTCCGGCTCCCGGCCGGCCCGCTCCGCGAGGACGCTGCGGGCGTAGTGCGACCGCGCGTGCCACTGGGTCTCCCGCTCGTCAACGGTGGCGAGCAGCGACGCCGCCCGGCGCAACGACGCGTCCGCCCGTTCCGGCTCGTCCAGCGCGATCAGGGCCTCCGCGCGCTCCACCAGGAAAGCCGCGCACAGCATCGGGTGGCCGCCGAACTCGTGGAGGAACGCCTCGGTGTCGCCCGGCGGCGGGAGCCCGAGCCGGTCCGCGGCACACGACCACTCCCGGAGCGCGAACCAGGAGCCCCCGGTCGGCCGCGCCCCGGCCAGCTTCCGCTCCGCTGCCGCGCGGTCGCCGGTCAGCCGGTCCACCTCGGCCGACCTCAGGTCGAGCAGGGACCGGTCCACGGCACGCATCCGGTCCGCCTCCGGCCGCACCAGCGACGCGACCTCGCGCCACGCCTCACGGGCGAGGTCGTCGTGCGGATCGGGCACGCGGCGCAGTTCGCCCAGCACGACCAGGCGCGCGGACGCGGGCGTGATCTCGCGCAGCCGTGCCACCAGTTCGGTGAGCAACCACCGGCGCGTGTCCGGCAGGTCGACCGCCAGCCCTGCCACGGCGGCGCGTGCCACCAGGGGCGGTGGGCCCGCCCGCCGCCGGAGCTCGTCGAGCACGGTGGTGACGACGTCGAGCGCCTCGTGCGGCTGGGCGGCCAGCCCCAGCAGCTCCACCCGGGCCAGTTCCGCCTCGCACCAGGCAGCGCTGCCCCGCGCGGCCAGTTCGGCGGCCTCGGCCAGGTGGTGCTCGGCCAGCGTGAGGTTGCCGACCTCCCGCATCAGCAGCACCGCGGAGTGCGCGTGGCAGCGGGCGACGGCGGCGCGGTCACCCTCGCGGCGCCACCGCGACCGTGCGGCTTCCAGCGCGTGCAGGGCTTTCCCGTAGTGCGCCAGCACGCCCTCGGCGATCCCGACCAGCTCCCGGGCGAGCGCGGAGCCGGGTGAGCCCCGGGCGACGTCCTCGGCCCGGCGCGCGAGGTCGAGCGCGAGCAGCGGCCGGCGAGCGGCCAACGCCACCCGCGCGCCGGCGGCCGGTCCCTCCCAGTCCCCGTCGTGCGCGGTGACCCGCCGGGCGTGGAAGGCCGCCCACTCCAGGCGGTGCGCGCCGAGGCCGAGGTCGACCGCGAGCAGGCCGGCCCGCCGCCGCTGTCCGGTGGTCAACGGCTCGCCGCGCCGGGCCAGGACCACCTCGCTGATCGCTTCCGCCCAGCGCCCGAAGTGCCGGTGCGCCTTGACGATCCGCAGCCGGATCGGCGGTTCCCAGCGGTGGGCGCCGACGCGGACGGCCGCCTCCGCCGCGCGCCGGTACTCGTCGGGGGCCCGGCGGTCGCCGACGACCATCAGCACGTCGCCGAGCAGCACGCGCAGCCGCACCTCGTCCTTCGTGCCCCGGGCCTGCGGCAACGCCCGCGTCAGCTCCGCCTTCGCGCCCGCCGGGTCACCGGACTTCACCGCGAGCGCGGCGCGCACGTAGGCGAGCCGCCAGTCGGGCACGACGGTCGCGCCGGGGCCGTCCGCGTCCCGCACGACGGCGGCGAAGTTCTCCTCCGCCCGGCTCCACAGCTGGTCCGCCGCTTCGACGCCGCCCACCCTGGCCAGCTGCGTGAGCGCCGCGGCCAGCTCGTACCGGGCTTCCACCAGCGTCTCCCGGGTGACGATCGGCGTGTCACCGTCCCAGACGCGCGGGTCGCCGTCGGCGTCGACGTAGTCGGGGCCCAGCACCTCCTCGGCCAGCGCCGCCCGCCGGTGCGCCTCGCCGAGCTCGACCCTGTCCAGGGCGTCGCGCCAGTAGGGCGCGGCGGCGGGCCCCACGAGCTGGAACCGGTGGTAGACCGCTTCCCGGGTCCACCGGTCCCACCGGTCGGGGTCGGCTTCCGCCTTGCGCTCGAAGAAGGTCACCGCCTCCGCGTGCAGCCGGTCGTGCACGCCGTGCCGCCGGAGCAGGCGGCGCATCGGCCCGGCCACCGCGACCGCGAACCGCAGCGAGTCCGGTTCGCCGGGCACCGGCACGACCCACGACGTGGTGCCCGCGAACCCGGCCAGCCGCGCCCACGCCGCGTCGACGTCCGGCTCCACCGCGGTCGGGAACAACGACGCCGACCCACCACCGGGCAGCACGTCCGCGCCCGGGTCGTCCAGGTCCGGCGCGCCGCGCACGACCGCGCGCAGCAACGGTTCCACCACCGCGCGCACGAAGTCCAGGCTCAACGCGCGCGGCACCATCCCGTACCGCAGCAGCCACCGCAGCCCCGGGTCGGTGATCGGCGCCAGCACCTGGAGCACGAGGGCGGTCAGGTCCGCCTGGTACTCGCGGATCTCCGCCGGGGTGATGTCCGGCCGCTGCTGCACGAGGTCGGCCAGGCGCGCCAGCACGACCGGCTCACCACCCGCCTTCGCCACGATCGCGTGCCGCAGGTCGGCGCGTTCGACGTGGCGCAACCCGGTCAGGTAGCGGGCGGCGTCGTGCGGCGTGAACGGGACCAGGTGCCGGGTCACCCCGGCGGGCAGCGCCGGAGCGCCTCCGCCCCCGACCGGGTGGCGGCCGGCCAGCACGAACCGCACCGCCGGGCAGTCGTGGTGCAGCCGGAACAGCTGGCGGAGCAGTCCGTCGAGCTCCTCGCCCGGCCGGTGCGGGTGCACCCGGTCCAGCGCGTCGAGCACCATCACCGCGGGACGGCCCGCCGTCGCCTCGTTGAGGGTCCGGACGAAGTCCCTGGTCACGCTCGCGCCGAGCCGGTCGCGCTCGTCGCACAGCCGCCTGCTCGCGGCGGCCGCCCGGCCCGGGTCGGCGACTTCGCGGCGCGAGAGCAGCCCGGTCCACGCGTAGCGCTCCAGGAACTCGGTGAACGGCGCCGCCGCCAACTGCCGGTCGAGCTGCGCGGCGGCCTCCACCAGCAGCAGCCACGGGTACCGCGCCACGTTGACGGGGTCGAGCACGTCGAAGTCGCCCAGCGCGCACGGCACGCGCCCCGGCACGAGCACCCGTGAGACCAGCCAGCGCAGCTCCATCGTCTTGCCGCGCCCCGACGGGCCGTGCACCACCACGAGCCGCGGTCCGTCGCCCCGGACGAGCCGCTGGTAGGTGGCCCTGGTCCCGGCCGTCTCCAGGAACGTGGCCGACTGGAGGTACTCGGTCGACCACAGCTTGCGGGTGCGCAGGTACGCGGCCCGGTCGTTGCGCAGGGCGATCAGCCCGGGGCCGATCAGCCCGGCCCGGTCCTCGGCGCCGAGCACGTCGATCAGGCCCTGGCACGACGCCAGGTCGTGCCGGTGGTCGGCCTTGGCGTAGAGCCGCACGAACAGCTCGGCGGCGGCGCGGTGGTCGACCAGCACCAGCTGTTCGAGCAGGTCGACGGGCTTGTGCGCGGACCGGTAGCGCCGCGCCAGCCGGTGCGCCAGCGACCGCAGCCCCGCGGGCACGGTCCGCGGGTCGGTCCCGTCGGGCCACCAGCCGTTCCAGTAGCGCGACCGCGCGCCCTGCCGCAGCCGGTACGCCTCGCGCGTGCCGCCGACCGGCTCGACCTCCGGCTCGGTGACGACCTCGTCGAACGGGGGCGCGTCCTCGACGTCGGCGACGAGCACCTCGTCGTACAGCTCCCGGTCGAACGACCGGACCGCCGCGCACCGCCGCAGCACGTCCCACTGGTCGGCCGGGCGCAGCGACGCCAGGACCTCCTCCAGGGAGTCGCCCCGGGCCAGGCGGCGCAGCAGCTCGGCGTCGACCGGCTTCATCGCATCCGCCTCACGAGGTTCTCCAGGTCGCCGAGCACGGCGGGGCTCCACCTGCCGGTGGCGACGCCCTTGCCGATCGCCTCGATCAGCTGCACGTGCGGGTCGCCGATCGCGCGGCCGACCGCCAGCACGACGTCCTCGGCCAGCGCGGCGAACTCCTCGGCCTCGATGCAGTCCAGGTCGACCCGCGTGCCGCCGCCCAGCTCCGGCCAGTGCGTGGCGAACTGCTCGTTGGTCATCACGACCACGAGGCTCAGGTTGGGCAGCTCGCCGTCGGCGATGTGCCGGATCAGGTGGTCGTACAGCTGCTGCCGGAACGCCGAGTCCAGCACGTTCCCGACGTGGTCGAAGACCAGCAGCAACGGCTCGGGTCGGGCCGCGCGGCCCAGGCACGCCCGGAACGACTCGAACGTCGCCGCGACGTGGTGCGAGGTGCCGCCCGTCAGCCGCGGCCACCGCGCCGGCTCCGGCGTCGGCGCCGGCGGGTCCGGTGGCAGCCTGCCCTCGGCGAGGTGGAGCACGTCGTGGTTGAACCGGTCGAACGCCGACGCCACGCCGTCGGGCGGGTTGGGCAGGTCCTCCGCCACGTCCCGGATCGCGTACAGCACCTCCAGGAAGTCGAACCTGGCCGGCCGGTCGCCGAGGACCTCGACCGGGTTGGGCCGGTCGAAGCTGACGTACTTCACCCGCCGCCCGCGCACCGCGCACCGCCGCCGCAGCCAGTTCAACAACCGCGTCTTGCCCACCTGCGACTCGCCGACCACGAGCAGCAGCGGTTCCAGCGGCTCGCCGGCGTCCGGGTCGACGCCCTTGAGGAGCTGGTGGCGCTCGTGGACGCGGTTGACGAACGCGCCGACCTCCTTCTCGAACTGCTGCTCGATGCGCACCGCGCGGGCACCGGTCGCGGCGAGGTCCGGGAGCACGTCGTCCGGGCGCACGCGCGCCGTCAGGCTCGGCAGGATCCAGTCCCGGGCCCCGTCGGAGACGCCGGTGTCGGCGTACACGGCCTCGCGTGCCGTCGTCACGGCCCGGTCGACCGGCTCGTTGGCCAGCAGGCTCCGGTACAGCGAGCCGCCGAACAGCGCCGCTGCCGTGCCCCGGATGTCGCCCTGCATGCCGACGACGGCGGCGGCCCCGCTGTCGAGGAACACGTCGGTCAGCGCGACCGCGTCCGCCGTCTCGCCGGAGCGGCAGGCGTTCAGGATCGCGAGGCGCGGCGCGGGACGGCTCAGCAGGTCGCCGATGTAGGTGGGGGTCAGCAACCAGGCTTCGCGGCCGGGCGGGACGATCCGCAACGCGGGCTGCCCGGTGCTCGCCTTGCGCGTGCCGTGCCCGATGAAGTGCAGCACGTGCGGCATGACGCGCCGGTAGGCCGACTTGAGGTCCGACTCGGTCGGCCGGGACAGGAACTCCGCCTCGATCCGGCCCGGTGCGCCGCCGACGACCCTCTTGATCTCCCGGACCTCGTCGCGGGAGCCGATGTCGTCGTCGTCATCGCCGCGCACCACCAGCACCCGGATCGGCAGCGCGTCGGCCACCGGCTCGGCGGACGGCACGCGCCGGTGCACCCGGGTGAACGGGTGGTCGGGCCGGACGAACAGGGCGTGCGCGGACCTGGCCGACTCCCACGGCAGGCGGCGCAGCGCCGGCGGCAGGCACAGGAACGTGCGCCGCACCTCCGGCCGCGACCAGTGCGCGCGCACGTCCGGCGGCAGGAGCAGCCGGCCCAGGTGCAGGCCGAGGTCGGCGAACGCCTGCGACTCCGGGTTCGCGTGGAGGAAGCCGACGACCGCGTCCACCCCGGTGGCGGCCGGCGGCACGGGCAGCGACCCGACGTCCAGGTCTGCCGCGACGGTGCCCGAGGCGGTCGGCTGGGCCGGCCACGCGCCCCCGTCACCGAGGTAGAGGTCTACCCGGTAGTCGGCTCCCTGGCCGGGCTGCGTGATCTCGATCAACGCGTCCACAGGGGTTCCCCACTCGCTCCGGACCCGACGTCCTCCCCGCCGGCGGTCTACCCCTGGAGTCGACCCTGGACCGAGTGGGGTTACGAGCTATCACCCGATTGCGCTAACGCGTGCCGCTGTCAGGCGCATCGGGCAGGGGGCCGCGCACGCAACGCCGCGTCAGCGCTGCCCGGCCAGCAGGATCGCGCCGAGCACCACGAAGCAGACGAAGAACGTCGGCAGCGAGGCCAGCACCAACCACCCGAACGCGAGCCGCTTGTGCCCGAAGAAGCGCCGGACCAGCCAGGCCGACACGAGGGTGGGCAGGACCAGCCGGCCGAGCACCACCCCGACCCCGTACCCGGACGGGGCCGCGCCCGCGATCACGACGGCCGCGACGAGCACGACCCCCACCCACACCAGTGACGCGAGCAGGCTCCGGCCGAACGACGTGCCGGCGGGAGCCGCGGGAGCCGGCTCGCGGGCGGGGTCGAGGGCGGGCTCGGACGGGGGCGGCGAGGCCGCGTTGCGGTCGAACTCCACGGTTCACCCCAGGGTGCGATCCGGCTGGTCGTGCCGTTCGGCGAACCGGTGTGACCAGCGCAGACGGCGACGGGAAGGGTACCCCGCCGGTGCCCGGCCGACGTCGCGACCGCGGCGCCGCCGTGCCGGCGGTGTCAGCCGACCAGCAGGAGCGCGCCGATCGAGGCCGCCGTCGCGACGACCGCCAGGCCGGCGCTGGTCCACACGAAGCGGGCCATCGGCACCCTCACCCCGTTGGCGACGCACCGCTCGTACCACAGCAGCGTGGCCAGCGACGCCCACGGCGTGATGATCGGACCGACGTTCGTGCCGATGAGCAGCGCGAGCAGCTGCCCGTGGTTGCCGGTCGGCACCACCGACTCGCCCGCGACGTACGCGGGCAGGTTGTTGACCAGGTTCGACAGGGCCGCGCCGGTGCCCGCCGCGCGGATCGCGCCGAGCGCGCCGTCCTCCGTGCCGATCAGCGCGCCGACGATCCCGGCCAGGCCGTGCCGGTTGACGGTCTCCACGACCAGGAACAGCCCGACGACGAACACCAGCAGCCGCCACGGGATCAGCCCGGGGCGCAGCGCCGGACGCCGGCGCAGCGCGAAGGCGAGCACCAGCAGCCCCGCCGACACCGCGGAGGCCAGGCCGATCGGCACGCCCGCCACGATCCCCGCGACGAACAGCAGGCAGGCGATCGCCGCGACCCGGAACAGGACGGGGTCGGCGGGCAGGTGCCGCGCGGGCAGGAGGTAGGACGCGTCACCGCCCCGCTTGCCGCGCCGCCAGTAGAACACCCACAGGAACACGCCGGTCGCGACGATCGCGGCCAGCTGCGGCGCCCACATCCGGGCCGCGAACTGCGCGGGGGCCAACGCCACCCGGTCCGCGGCCAGCAGGTTGGTGAGGTTGGAGACCGGCAGCAGCAGGCTCGCCGTGTTCGCGAGCCACACCGTGGTCATCGCCAGGGGCAGCGGCTCGATGCGCAACGTGGCCGCCAGCGCCAGCAGCACCGGGGTCAGCAGCACGGCGGTGGTGTCGAGGTTGAGCCCCATGGTGGTGACCGCGGCCAGCGCCACGCACAGCAGGAACAGCAGCGGGTAGCGGCCCCGGGCCAGGATCGACAGCCGGGTGGCCAGGACGGCGAACACCTCGGCCTCGGCGGTCAGCTCGGCCAGCACGATCACCGAGCCGAGGAACAGCAGCAGCGGCACCACCCGGCCGACCGCGGCTCCCGCCTGGTCGACGGGCAGGGCGCCCGCGAGGACGCAGACGACGCCGACGACGAGCAGGCCGAGGGCGACCAGGTCGAGCGGGTGCGGCCGCGCCGGACGCCGCGGACGGCGCGGACGGCGCCTCTTCGGCTGGTCCGCGCCGGTCGGGGGCGTGTCGGCGCGTCCGGCTCCGAGCCGCTCGTCGGACATGGGGCAATGCTGTCACAGCCGCGGTCGCCTCCCGTCCCGCGCTCAGCGAGGACGGACGGGTTGGCGCAGGACCGTCCTGAGCTTGGCGGGTTCGGTCCTGCGGGGGTCGCCGACGTAGACCTCGTGGTGCAGGCCGGTCATCACCAGGTCGTTCGCCTGGAGCCACTCGTGGTGGAGCCTGGCCAACACCGGTCCTTCGTCGTCGTAGGACCCGATGTGCAGGACCTGGGCGCTGGTTCCCTCGTGCAGGACCTCGCGGCGGACGTCGGCGATGGCGGGCAGCGACTTCTTCGCCGCGGCGACGTCCCGGGCCTCCGCGATCACGTCCACGGTGATCCAGTCGGGTTGGCTGATGAGCATCCGCCAGTGCCACGCGTCCTTGGCGCGAGCGGTGAAGACGCTCGGTTCGTCGGCCCACCACAGGCCTTCCAGCGGCGCGACCACGAGATCACGGCCCTCGCGCCTGCTCGCGAACTTGATCGCGTAGGCGACCGAGTAGAGCGCTTGGACGGCGGCGGCGTACTCGGCGCCGGTGTTGGGGTCGCCGCGACCGTCGACGGCGATGAACTGCTGCTCGGGCACGTCGACGAGCGCCCAGTCGGTGTTCTTGGGCGCGTAGAGCCGCTTGAGCTCCCGCTTGACGTCGTAGCGGTCCGGGCTCATCGTCCGCCGTCCTCCTGGTCCGGTGCACCGGTCGGTTCGGCCCGGTAGGCGGACAGCCAGCGCTGTTCGGCCTCGAGTTGGGCCAAGAAGTAGTCGAAGACCGCGCGGGCGAAGCGGGGCGCGTGCGGTTGGGCGGCGACGGCCGCGCGGAGTTCCGCGATCTTCCCGGCCACCGCGGCGGCGCGCCGGGCGAGCGCGGCGCGGAACCGGTCCGGCGGGATCACGGGCTGGTTCGCCAGGCCGACGAGGACCGGCGGGTACACCGGCCGCAGCTCGGCCACCGCCGCTTCGGCCGCCCGCGCGCACGCCCGGCGCCCGTCCTCGGTCGGGCCGTAGACCTTGCGGGACCTGCCCCGCCCGGAGGCCGGCGGGCCGACCTCCGCCACGAGGCCGCGGTCGCGCAGCTTCGCCAGCAGGTAGTAGATGGAGCTGAACCCGATCTCGGTCCACTCCCGCATCCCGCGGGCGGTGATCACCTCTGCCAGCTCGTAGCCGTGCCGGGGTCGTTCCACCAGCAGGCCCAGGAGGGTCAGTTCGGCGGGCGTCAGGTCCTCGGGCACCCGACTATCCTAGTACTAGGACAACACGACCCGGGCGGTCGCGTTCACCGAGCACCACCGGCAGCGTCGGCGACAGACTGGACGCGCAGCCTCGTGAGGAGGGGGTGGTCCGGTGAAGACCCGAACGACCGCGGTGCTCGCCGTGTGCGTCGCCGCCGGTCTCGTCGCGAGTCTGCTGGTCTTCCGGCGCTCCTCCTCCGAGCCGCCGCCGCCCGTCCCGGACGCGCCGACGGCCGGGGCGGGTGTGCGGGTCGGCGTCGCGATCAGCGACCACGGCACCGAGCAGGGGTGGTTCCTGATGGCGTCGCAGGACGTGGCCCGCCGGACCCCACCCGACGACGTCGCGGACTGCCGGGCCCTGCACGCCTGGGCGTTGCGCGAAGGCGCGCTCCCCGTCGGCGACACCGCCCACACCGTCACCTTCTCGGCGGACCACCGCACCACGATCGAGAGCACCTACGTGCGGGTCGTGCCGGACCCGACGCCCTACCCCGCCGAGCAGCCGCCCGCGGTCCGGCTCCGGTGCCTGCCCCGCCCCGGCGCCACGCCGCCGTTCCCCGAGCCGGGCGAGGCGCGCTTCCGCGTCAACGGCGGCTCCCGGCCGCTGACGTTCGAGGAACGGCGCCAGGTCGAGCCCGGCGTCGACGCCCGGTTCGACGTCGTGGTCGACCTGACCGGCACGACCGGCCCGTTCGCCTACCGGGTCGAGATCGGCATCGCGGAGGGCGGCGGGTTCCGCATGGTCCCGGTCAACGGCGGCGACGACGTGCTCTTCGCGACCGAGGACGGCGGCGGCATGGGGTACTGGCCCGCGACGACCACGTGGACGATGGGCCCCACCCGCACCCGGACCGACTGCCCGGCGGCCACCGACCCGGCCCCGGACGGGCAGGCCGAGTGCGCCGGCTGAGCCGGGTGACCGCGTTCCGCCCCGGCGCGGGTAACACGGCGTCGCCGTCCGACGACTTGGTGCACTGGGCACGCCCGCCACGAACCAGGAGGCACCATGGCACTGTCGCCGAAGTACGCCGTCTACCACTCCGCGGTCCTCGACGCCGACCCCGACCGGGTGTGGGCCGAGGTCCGGGACATGATGGCGCTGCTCGACATCGTCTTCGGCGAGGGCATCGAGAAGGCCCGCTGGACGCACGGCGGCTCGGCGGAGAAGGTGCCGTCGCCGTTCGAGTTCACCCTCCTGCCCCACCACGACCTGGCCCGCGAGGAGGTCGTGGGCCGCTCGGAGACCGACCGCTCGCTCACCTACCGCTCGGTCGACCAGGTGCTGTTCATCGTCGACTACCTGGCGACCTACCGGGTCCGGCCGGTCACGAACGAGCCCGGCCGCAGCTTCGTCGACTGGGAGAGGGAGTTCCGGGTGGTCCCCGACGCGCCCGCCGGTTTCCTGGACGACCTCGAAGCCCTCTTCGCCCAGGAGATCGCGAGCGTGAAGGCGCACTTCGCCGCCTGACGCGGCAGTGACGGGGGCCAGGGCGCGGCTGGTGGCGCCACGTCCTGGCACCTGGCCACGCTGAACCCGGACGGCTGTCGCCGTCCAGCGTGGGCACCGACAACCCGTACGACCGGGTGGAGATTCCGGGGCCGCGCGGTCCGGTTCTTCGTCGGCGCGCAATCCGGCCGGGGAGCTGAGCGGTGACACCGAGACGGCCCGACCCCGGTTGCCGCTAGCCTTTCGGGTGATCCACGTGCCGTCCGTGGGAGAGGTGGACACCCTTCGTGACCTACGCAGCCGAGATCAGCCGCGCCAACCCGTCCTGCTTCGTGTTCCTGGTCGACCAGTCGTCGTCGATGAGCGACTCGATCGGCGGCGGGCAGCAGCGCAAGGCCGACGTGGTCGCCGACGCCATCAACCGGCTGCTCGCCGAGCTCAGCGTGAAGTGCGCGAAGGAGGAAGGCGTCCGCGACTACTTCCACGTGGCCGTCATCGGCTACGGGCACGCGGTCGGCTCCGCGTTCACCGGCCCGCTCGCGGGGCGCGACCTCGTGCCGCTCAGCCAGGTCGCGGAGAAGCCCGCGCGGGTGGAGAAGCGGACCAAGAAGGTGCCCGACGGCGCGGGCGGACTGGTCGAGACGACGACCCGCTTCCCCGTCTGGGTCGACCCGGTCGCCAACGGCGCCACGCCGATGTGCCGGGCGCTGGCCGCGGCCGAGTCGCTGGTGTCGGACTGGGTGTCGCGGCACCCGGACGGCTTCCCGCCGATCGTGCTCAACCTGACCGACGGCGAGTCCACCGACGGCGACCCGGCCGGCGCCGCGTGGGGCGTGCAGACCCACGTCACCGCCGACGGCGCCGCGCTGCTGTTCAACCTGCACGTCTCCGCCGCCAACGCCGTGCCGGTGACGTTCCCCGACACCGACGTGGCGCTCCCGGACGCCTACGCGCGCACCCTGTTCGGCATGTCCAGCCTGCTGCCGCCGCACATGCGCTTCTACGCGCTCCAGCAGGGCGTGCCGGCCGGCGACCTGGCGCGCGGGTTCGTCTACAACGCCGACATCACCTCCCTGGTGCAGTTCCTGGACATCGGGACACGTGCCACGGACCTGCGCTGAGCGGCGGCATGGTCACCTCTTCCCTCCGCGTGCCCAAGCAGGGCCACACACCGCGGGAGTGCGAGGACGCCGCCCACGTCGTGGCGGTCCCGGACGGATCCGTGCTCGCGGCCGTGGCCGACGGCGCGTCGGAGAGCCTGCTCGCGGGCGAGTGGGCCGACCTGCTGACGCGGACCGTCACCGACGCCGCGCGGGACGACGACCGCGTGCTGCGGGACGCGGACCGCTTCGCCGCCGCGCTGGTGCGCGCCGGGCAGGCGTGGGGCGGGTGGCTCGCGGAGTACGTGGCCAAGCGGGAAGCCGAGGACCGCCCGATCGCGTGGTACGAGCAGCCGAAGCTGGACCGGGGTCCGCACGCCACCGTGCTCGCCGCCCGGTTCGACGCCGACCCGTCCGGGGTGACCAGGTGGGAGGTCGCGGCGCTGGGCGACAGCTGCCTGTTCCACACCCGCGACGACGAGCTGCTGCGCGCGTTCCCGATCGAGTCGGCGGCGGCGTTCGACAACACACCGGGCCTGGTCAACGCGTTCAACCGCGATCAGGAACTGCTGGCGCGGCACGTGCGGGCGGTGTCGGGCACCGCGTCGGGCGGCGACGGGTTCTTCCTCTGCACGGACGCGCTCGCCGCCTGGTTCCTGGGTGCGGCGCAACGGGGTGAGCGACCGTGGCGGGCACTGGCGGAGTTCACCCGAACCGGCGATCTCGACGGGTTCACGGTCTGGCTGGCGCACGCGCGGGCGGAGGGGCTGATGCGCAATGACGACGTCACCGTCGTTCACGTCGACCTCGGGTGACGAGCCCGTGCGGGCGTGGCCGTCCGGCGCGACCTACGTCGAGGCGTTGCAGGACACCGCGCTGTGCTTCCGGGGCACCGACCTCGCCGGGGCCGACGTGCGGGTCGACGCGTTGGGCCGCCCGCGCGCGATCTCCGGCAACTTCGCCGGCGTCTTCTCGGTGACGGTCGCCGACGGCACCCGTTACGCGATCAAGTGCTTCACCCGCGAAGCGCCGGAACAGGCCGCCCGCTACCGCGCCGTCGGCGACCACCTGGCGCGCCTGGACGACGACTGGACCGTCGGCTTCGAGTACCTCGGCCGGGGCATCCTCGTGGAGGGCGTCTGGCACCCGGTGCTGCGGATGGAGTGGGTGGAGGCGGTCAACCTCCTGCGCTGGCTCGACGAGCACGTGGACGACTCCGCCGCCGTGTCCCGCGTCGCCGAGCGGTTCGCGGACCTGGTCGACCGGCTCGCGGCGGCGGGCGTCGGGCACGGCGACCTCCAGCACGGCAACCTGCTGATCACCGCCGACGGCGCGGTGAAGCTGGTCGACTACGACGGCGTGTACGTGCCCGCGCTCGCCGGGCTGCCCGCCGCCGAGACCGGGCACCGCAACTACCAGTCGCCGGACCGCACCGCGGCCGAGTTCGGCCCGGACGTCGACCGGTTCTCGTCCTGGGTGGTCTACCTGTCGCTGGTGGCCCTGGCGACCGACCCCTCGCTGTGGCGGCAGCTGCGCGACGAGGACGCCGAGCACCTGCTGCTCGCCGAGTCGGATTTCCTCGACCCGACGGGCTCGTTCCGGCTGGCCACGCTGACCGGTCACCCCGACGCGCGGTTACGCAAGCTCGCCGAGCGCTTCGAGGACATCCTGCTCCACCACCGCGCCGCTCCCCCACCGCTCGAACGGCTCGACCCCGTGGAGCTATCCGGTGGAGAGGTTTTCCACGGCGTGGAGCCAGCGGGCCCCGGCCTGCCCTCCTGGCTGGCGGAACGCGTCGACCCGCACGTGCCCGCGCCGCCGCCCCTGGTGCGGTTCGGCCGTCGCACGCCCGCCCTGGCCGTGTTGACGTGGGCGCTGGCGGTGCTGCTGCCGTTCGGCGTGCCGGCGGCGATCCTCGTGGACGAGGCGGTGGCGGTCGCGGACCTGTCCGCCGTGCTGGCCTGGGCGGCGGCCACGGCGGCCGGCTACCGACGTCAGCCCGAAGCCGTCTCGGCCCGCGCCGCCCGCGCCGAGCGGAAGCGGCTCGCCGACGCCCGCTCGGCCGCCGCCGCCCGGGCCGCCCGGGTCGACCAGGACGCCCGCGAGGTCGCCGAGGCGACCGCGAAGGCCAAGGCGGAGCAGGACCGGCGGCGGCGGGACCTGCAACAGCGGCACGACCAGCGGCTGCGCGCGCACCAGCGGGCCGTGAAGGTGCACCTGGACCAGATCGACCGCGACCGGCAGGGCTCGGCGGCCCGGATGCACCTGGAGGAGCAGCGGCTGCTGGTCCGGCGGCAGAAGGCGCACCTGCGCGCGGAACTGGCGAAGTTCCGCCTCGCGACCGCCGGCGTCGAAGGTGTCGGGCCGACGCAGATCGCCAACCTCGAAGCCGTCGGCATCCGCACCGCGGCCGATTTCGTCGGCGTCCGCTACGAGGTGGACGGCCCCGACCGGGTGGCGATCTTCGTCCTGGTCGACGGGCGTTCGGTGAGCGCCGCGCGGGTCGGCGAGGTGTCGGCCGTGCTCATCGACCAGTGGCGGGAACGCCGCACCGCCGAGGTCGAAGCCGCTCGACCCGCCGCGTTGACCCCGGTGGAGCAGCGGGCGATCAGGATCCGGTTCGCCGCGGAGCGGGCCGCGCTCGACGACGAGCACAAGCAGGTGCTGGTCGAGGCCGAGGCGAAGTTCGGTGAGCTGCGGGCCGAACTGCGGGCCGAGCAGGTCGCCCTCGCCGACGAGATGAAGACCGCCAACACGGCCGCCGCGCACACCCGCGTGGACCACGACCGGGCGGTGGCCGAAGCCGCCGTGCGGCTCGAACGCGCCGAGCGGGCCGCCGCCGAGGGCGTCACGCGCGCCGACGCGTTCCGGCCCGTCACCTACCGCGGCTACCTCCGCTTCCTCCTGACCGGTCGGAACTGACCGCCGCGCCGTCGCGCCCCCGTTCGACGGCCCGATCCGCCGCGCCAAGTGAGACCGCGACCTGAACTGGTACGCCCGGATTCATTGACACGTTTCGAGGGTCTGCTCGAAACTTTAGACGCTTCGCACCGGTCGTCGTGCGGTGTCGCCGTCTCCACCACCCTGTCTCAAAGGAGAGCCCTGGTGATCATCAGTTCAAGCCGCCTGGAAGTCCGTTCGGCGGTGATCATGTTCGCGGTAGCGGCGTTGGCGCTGGCCGGCACGTTGACCGCGGTGGCGAGGTCCACGGCCGCCGACGCCGCGGCGAGCGACGTCGTGGTGTCGGCCGGTGTGGAGGACGACGGCGCTGACTGCCCGGTCAGCCTCCCGGGCTCGTACCCGTCCACCTCGCGCCTGCCGGACCCGTTCACGAAGCTCGACGGTCAGCGGATCACGTCGCAGTCGGAGTGGCGTTGCCGTCGTGCGGAGATCCGCGAGATGGCGGAGCGGCACGTGTTCGGCGACAAGCCGGCGAAGCCCGCGTCGGTGACGGGGACGGTGTCGAGCAGCAGCATCTCGGTGAACGTGTCGCACAGCGGTCGCACTGCGAGTTTCTCGGCCAGTGTGCAACTGCCCAGCGGCACGGGTCCGTTCCCCGCGGTGATCGTGTACGGCGGGTTCGGCGGTGACACGGCCACGATCCGGGCGGCGGGTGCGGCGATCATCAGTTTCGACCCGTACTCGGTGGGTCGGGAAGGCACGCCGCGCAACAACAAGCAGGGCGCGTTCTACACCCTGTACGGCAACACCAGCCCGACCGGTCTGCTGATGGCGTGGGCGTGGGGGGTGTCACGGATCATCGATGTGATCGAGTCCTCCGGCGGCAACGTCCTGCGCGCCGACGTCGGCGTGACCGGGTGCTCTCGGTTCGGCAAGGGCGCGTTCGCCGCCGGCGTGTTCGACCAGCGGGTGGCGTTGACGATGCCGATCGAGTCGGGGACGGCGGGTGTGCCGATCTACCGGGGTGTCAACGCCGAGGGCGGTCAGACCCTGTCCAGCGCCTACGGCGAGCAGCCGTGGTTCGGTGACGCGTTCGGCTCCTACACCGGCAACCCGAATGCCGCCCCCGTCGACACCCACTCGCTGGTGGCGATGGTGGCCCCGCGTGGGTTGTTCATCATGGACAACCCCCACATCGCCAACCTGGGTCCCCGTTCGGCGAGCGTGGCGGCGTTGGGCGGTGCGGAGGTGTACAAGGCGTTGGGTGCGGGCGCGAACATCACCTATCACTCCAACGTGACCGACGGCAACCACTGCGCCAACCGGTCGGAGTGGCGCACCCACATCACCCAGACGGTGCAGAAGTACCTGACCAGGACCGGCAGCCACACCGGCGTGATAACGATGCACAGCAAGGCCACCGGCAACCTCTCCCAGTGGCGCGACTGGACCACCCCCACCCTCGGCAGCGGTCCCACCAGCACCACCACGACCACCACTACCGGCGACACGACCACCAGCACCACCACGACCACCACCACGACGACGACCACGACCACGACGACGTCGCAGCAGCCAGGTGGCTGCACGGCGACGGTGTCGCTGAACCAGTGGACCGGCGGTTTCGTGGCCACGGTGAAGGTCACCGCCGGTTCCTCGCCGGTCAGCGGCTGGACCGTCGCCATGACGCTGCCGTCGGGCGCCACCGTCACCAACGCGTGGAACGTCAACCGCAGCGGCAACACCGGCGCGGTGAACTTCACCAACGTCGGCTTCAACGGCAACCTCGCCGCGGGCCAGTCGACCGAGTTCGGCTACCAGGCCACCGGCAGCGGCAGCGGCATGACGCCGACCTGCGCGGCCAGGTAGTCACCCGGGGTCACCGGGCCCGGCGCGGAGGTCGCGAGCCTCCGCGCCGGGCCCTGCCCGTCCGCGTGGAGCCACGCGTCACAGCCACCCCGGGATGACAGCGGGGTGTGGGAGCGTTCACGCTGGTGGAGATATTTTCGGACTGAGGAGTGGAGCGCCACATGGCTACCGTGACCGAGAAGGCCGTCCTCGCGGGCGGGTGTTTCTGGGGCATGCAGGACCTGTTCCGCCGCCACCCGGGCGTCGTCTCCACGCGCGTCGGCTACAGCGGCGGCGACGTCCCGAACGCGACCTACCGCAACCACGGCAGCCACGCCGAGGCGATCGAGATCGTCTTCGACCCGGCCCAGCTGAGCTACCGCCAGGTCCTGGAGTTCTTCTTCCAGATCCACGACCCGACGACGCGCGACCGCCAGGGCAACGACATCGGCGCGAGCTACCGCTCGGCGATCTTCTACACCGACGACGAGCAGAAGCGGGTCGCGGAGGCGACGATCGCCGACGTGGACGCGTCCGGCAAGTGGCCGGCCCGGGTCGTCACCGAGGTGGCGCAGGCCGGCGACTTCTGGGAGGCCGAGCCGGAGCACCAGGACTACCTCGAGCGCTACCCGAACGGGTACACCTGCCACTACGTGCGACCTGAGTGGCAGCTCGGCGAGCGGTGAGCACGGCCGTCGAGGTCGTGGCGCTGCACGTGTCGCCCGTGCACGCCTACGAGGGCCGGCCGGGTGACGGGCCCCGCCCCGACCCCGAGCCGGTCTCGCGCGAGCACGTCGTGGTCCGGGCGGGCCTGGGCCTGGTGGGCGACCGCTACTTCAACCAGCCCGCCCACCGCGCCGCGGCCGTCACGTTCTTCGCCGTCGAGTCGCTGGAGCACATCGCCGACCGGCTCGGCCTGCCCGGCCCGCCGAACCCGCTGGTGGTGCGGCGCAACGTCGTGCTGCGCGGGTTCGACGTGGACCGGCTCGCGCGGCACGACGTGTTCACCCTCGACTCGGGCGACGGCCCGGTGCGGTTCGAGGCGCACCGGGCCGCCAACCCGTGCGGCTGGATGGACGCCGTGATCGCGCCGGGCGCCTTCAAGGCGCTGCGCGGCCGCGGCGGCAGGCGGTGCGTCCCGCTCGACGACGGCCTGCTCCGCCTCGGCCCGGCGACGCTGACCACCTGACCACCTGACCACCTGAGCGCCGGGGTCGCCGGCGCCCGTCACGCCCCGGCGACCAGCGTCAGCTCCCGGCTCGCCGGGTAGTAGCCGGTCTCGGTGAAGAACCGGATGTAGGTGTCCACCAGGTCGCCGGTGACCGGCGGGCAGGTGATGCCCGTGCCTTCCAGCGCCCGTTCCGTCGCCGACACGTCCACGTCCGGGTAGAAGCCCGCGTTGTCGGTGACCATCAGCTCGAACGCGTCCAGCAGCGGGATCAGGGAGTTGTCGCGGTCGGCCAGCACGGATCGCCGCCAGTGCGCCCACTCCCGTTCCTCCAGGCGGTAGCCGTGGGCGCGCAGCCGGGCCACGATCTCCCGCCAGCTCACCCGACCCGGGTTGTAGAGGTGGAACGTGCCGCCGGACTCGCGGGACAGCGCCACCACTGCGGCCGTCGCGTAGTCCACCGGCACCATCGGCACCGTGCCGTCGAGGCCTGCGGGCACCGCGCCCGCCTGGATCAGGCCCTTGGTGGCCAGCCACACGAAGTCCCTGGTCTGGCAGGCGCCGTTGACCTGGTCTCCGGACACCAGGTCCACCCGGTACACCCGCACCGGCAGGCCCCGTTCGGCCGCTTGGGCGACCAGGTGCTCGGCCACCCACTTGCTGCGCAGGTAGCCGCTGGGCAGCGCGTCCGGCGGGCCCGTCGGGTCGTCCACGCCCAGCGGCACCCCCGGCGCACGCGCCCCGGCGAACACGCCGGTGGTGGACAGGTGGTGCACCGGCACGGTCCGGTGGCGGGCGGCCAGGCGCAGCACCTCCTGCGTGCCGTGCACGTTCGGCGCGCGCAGCTCGGTGTAGGGCCGCAGCCAGTTCACCGTCGCGCCCGCGTGGTAGACGGCGTCGACCTGGCGGGCCAGCCGGTCGTAGGTCTCCTCCGGCAGGCCGAGCCGCGACCGGGACAGGTCGCCGGGCACGATCCGCAGTCGGGTCGCGTCCACCTCGTCCCACAACCGGTACCAGCGGAGGTTGTCCTCGACCTTGCGCAGCCCCTCGGCCTCGTCGGCGGCGCGCACCAGGCAGTGCACGGTCGCCGTGGACGCCCGCAGCAGGTCGCGCAGCAGGAACGCCCCGACGAACCCGGTCGCGCCGGTGAGCAGCAGGTGGTCCGGCGCGTCACTCGTGCGCACCACCTCCGCCGCCGGCCGGATGTCGTCGGCCAGCACCTCGTCGTAGTCGACGTCCGCGGCGCCGGCCGCCCCCGCCAGGAACGCCGCCAGCGCGCCGGGCGTCGAGTGGTCGAACACGACCGTCGCGGGCAGGGTCAGGCCGGTGGCGGCGGCGACCCGGTTGCGCAGCTCGACCGACAGCAGCGAGTCGAAGCCCAGGTCCGGGAACGGCTTGTCCTCCACCTCGCCGGACAGGCCGAGGACGGCCGCCACCTCGCGCCGCACCACCACGCCGACCGCCGCCCGCCGCTCGTCCTCCGACAGCTCGGCGAGCTTCGGCACGGGCGCTCCCGTGCGCGCGACCGGCCGGACCGGCGGCAACAGGGTCCGCAGCAGCGGCGGCGCCTGCTCGGGGCGGGCGCGCAGGGCGGCCAGGTCCAGCGGCGCGCCCACCACCGCCGGGACGCCCGACGCCACGGCGGCGTCCAACATCGCCAGGCCCTGCTCGGACGCCACCGGCCGGAAGCCGGCCCGGGCGATCCGGGCCCGGTCCAGCTCGCTCAGGCCGCTGGTGATGCCGCTGGACTCGGCCCACAAACCCCAGGCGACGGACGTCGCGGGCAGGCCGAGCGCGGCGCGGTGGGCGGCCAGGCCGTCGAGGTAGGCGTTCGCGGCGGCGTAGTTGCCCTGACCGGCGCCGCCGATGACCCCGGCGATGGACGAGAACAGCACGAACGCGGTCAGGTCGTGGCCGCGGGTCAGCTCGTGCAGGTGCCGGGCGGCGTCGGCCTTGGGACGCAGCACGGCGGCGAGCCGGTCCGGGGTGAGGTCGCCGATCAGGGCGTCGTCCACGACGCCCGCCGCGTGCACCACGCCGGTCAGCCGGGTGTCGCCGAGGGCGGCTTCGAGCTGGTCGCGGTCGGCGGCGTCGCACGCGACGATCCGGGCGGACGCGCCCAGGGCGGTCAGCTCGTCCCGCAGTGCCGCCGCGCCGGGTGAGTCCGGGCCGCGACGGCTGGTCAGCAGCAGGTCCCGCACGCCGCGGCGGGCCAGGTGGCGGGCGACCACCGCGCCCAGCGTGCCGGTGCCGCCGGTGATCAGGACGGTGCCGTCGGTGGGCCACGTGGCCCGCCCGACCCGCGCGCGCCGCAGCTTCGGCACGTGCACGACTCCGCGCCGCACCGCGGCTTGCGGCACGCCGGCCGCGACGACCGCCGGGATCGCCGCCTCCGACGCCGGGTCGTCGTCGGTGTCCACGAGCACGAGCCGGCCCGGTTGCTCGGACTGCGCCGACCGTGCGAGGCCCCACAGCGCCGCGCCGTCCACGTCGGTGACGTCCAGCACCGCGCCGCGGGTCACCGCGACGAACGGGTCTTCGCCCCGAAGGTCGGCCAACGCGCGCGAGGCGCGGGTGTGCAGGTCGCCGTCGGGCACCCACCGCACCACGCGCGGCACGACGTCCGACGCCGGCAGCTCGACCGGCTCCCACTCCACCTCCAGCAGGGCGTCCTGTGGACGCAGCAGGGCGTCCGCGACGGCTTCGGCGGTGGTGGGGCGCAAGCTCACCGACCCGACCGTGGCCACCGGTCCCCCGCTCGGATCGGCGAGCAGCACCCGGTCGCCGTCCACGCGCGCCCGCACGTCCTGCGCGCCGACGGCGTGCAGCTCCACGTCGCGCCAGCGCACGGCGTCGCCGTCACCGACCAGGCGCAGCGCCGCGTCGAGCAGCGACGGGTGCAGGCGGAAGCCGTCGGGTGCCACGGGGTCCAGCGCGGTCCACTCGCCCACGTCCGGCCAGGTGGTCCGCGTGGCCGGGGCGAGGGTGCCCGCGGCGTTCAACGACCAGTCGCCGTCCAGTCGGGTGTGGACGGTCAGCTGCCCGTTCGCGACCCGCACCTGGATCAGCACGCCGTCGCGGTCCGGCACGACGACCGGCGCGAGGACGTCCATCGAGGCCAGTCGCGGCAGGCCCGCTTCGTCGCCGGCGCGGATCGCCAGTTCCACCAGCGCCGACGACGGCAGCACCACCGAACCGTGCACGCGGTGCCGTTGCAGCCAGGGGTGGCTGCGCACGGACACCTTGCCGGTGAACACGACCTCGTCCGCGCCCGCCACCACGACGGCCGCGCCCAGCAGCGGGTGGCCGGCGTGCGCCACGCCGAGCTCGGTGACGTCGGCCGCCTCCTGGTGCTCGACCCAGAACCGCTGCCGCTGGAACGGGTAGGTCGGCAGCTCCACGTGCCGTGCTCCGGTGTCGGCGAAGAACGCGCGCCAGTCCACCGCCGCGCCGAGGCCGTGCAACTCGCCCAACGCGGCAACCAGGCCGTCGCGCTGCAACGCCACCGCGGCGGCGTCGGTGTTCTCGCGCACCATCGGGGTCAGCGCGGCGGCCGGGCCGACCTCCACGAACGTGGTCACGCCCTGCTCGTCGAGCGCCCGGACGCAGTCGGCGAACCGCACCGCCTCACGCACGTGCCGGACCCAGTAGTCGGGCGAGGTCAGCTCGGCGTCGGCCGTGCCGGTCACGTTGGACACGACGGGGATCACCGGCGCGTGATAGGTGATCTTCGCGGCGACCCGGCCGAACTCCTCCAGCGCCGGTTCCATCCGGTACGAGTGGAACGCGTGGCTCACCGCGAGCCGCTTGGTCCGGCGGCCGCGAGCCCGCATCTCGGCCTCGACCGCCAGCACGGCCTCCTCGTCGCCGGACACCACGACGGACGCCGGGCCGTTCACCGCGGCCAGGCCCACCCGCGGCGTCAGCAGCGGCTCGACCTCGGCGACGGGTGCGGCCACCGCGACCATCGCCCCGCCCTCCGGCAGCTCTCCGATCAGCCGGGCGCGTGCGGCGACCAGCGTGCACGCGTCCTCCAGGGAGAAGACGCCGGCGACGTGCGCGGCGGTCAGCTCGCCGAGCGAGTGGCCCGCCACGAAGTCCGGCTCGACCTGCCAGGACTCCAGCAGCCGGAACAGCGCCACCTCGAACGCGAACAGCGCGGGCTGCGTGTACCGGGTCTGGTGCAGCAGGTCGGAGTCGGAGAACACCACGTCCTTCAGCGGCGTGGGCAGGTGCGGGTCGAGCAGCGCGCACGCCTCGTCGAACGCCTGCCGGAAGACCGGGAAGCGTTCGTGCAGGTCGCGACCCATGCCGGGACGTTGCGCGCCTTGGCCGGTGAACAGGAACGCGGTCCGGCCCCGCTGCGGGACCGGCGCACCTCCGTCGAACGCCGCCAGCGCGGCCAGCAGCCCGTCCCGATCACGGGCGACGACCGCGCCGCGGTGCGCCAAGGCCGTGCGCCCGGTGGCGAGGGTGCGGGCGACGTCGAGCGGGGCGACGTCCGGTCTGGCGGCGAGGAAGTCGTGGAGTCGCCGCGCCTGCGCGTGCAGCGACTCGGCGGACCGCGCCGACAGCAGGAACGGCAGCTCGCCGTCCACCTCCGCGGACTCGACGGCCTCCTCCGGCACGTGTTCCAGCACCACGTGCGCGTTGGTGCCGCTGACGCCGAACGACGACACCGCCGCCCGCCGGGGCCGGTCGGTCTCAGGCCACGGCCGGGCCTCGCGCAGCAGCTCCACCGAGCCGGACGACCAGTCGACCACGGGTGTCGGCTCGTCCACGTGCAGGGTGCGCGGCGCGACGCCGTGCCGCATCGCCTGCACCACCTTGATCACGCCGCCGACGCCGGCCGCGGCCACGCTGTGCCCGATGTTGGACTTCAGCGAGCCCAGCAGCAGCGGCGTCGACCGGCCCTGGCCGTAGGTGGCCAGCAGCGCCTGGGCCTCGATCGGGTCGCCGAGCCGCGTGCCGGTCCCGTGCGCCTCCACCAGGTCGACGTCCGAGGTGGACAGCCGAGCGTCTGCCAGCGCGGCGCGGATGACGCGTTCCTGCGACGGTCCGTTCGGCGCGGTCAGGCCGTTGGACGCGCCGTCCTGGTTGACCGCGCTGCCCCGGATCACCGCCAGCACGGGGTGGCCGTTGCGGCGGGCGTCGGACAGCTTCTCCAGCAGGAGCAGGCCGACGCCCTCCGACCAGCCGGTGCCGTCGGCCGACGCGGCGAACGACTTGCACCGGCCGTCGGCGGCGAGACCGCGTTGGCGCGAGAAGTCGACGTACCCCGTCGGCGAGCCGTACACCGTGCAGCCGCCCGCCACGGCCAACGTCGACTCGCCCGCCCGCAGCGACCGGACCGCCAGGTGCAGCGCCACCAACGACGACGAGCAGGCCGTGTCCACCGTGACGGCAGGTCCCTCGAAGCCGAACGTGTAGGCGATCCGCCCGGACGCCACGCTGCCCAGCTTGCCGGTCATGAGGAAGCCCTCCAGCTCCTCCGGCCCGGCCAAGCCCAGGTAGCTCTGCTCGCCCAAGCCCGCGAACACGCCCGTGCGGCTGCCGCGCAGCGCGGCCGTGTCGATGCCGGCGCGTTCGAACAGCTCCCACGCGGTCTCCAGCAGCACGCGCTGCTGCGGGTCCATGCCCGTGGCCTCGCGCGGCGAGATGCCGAAGAACGCGGCGTCGAACTCGGTGGCGTGGTCGACGAAACCGCCTTCCCGGGTGTAGGTCCGGCCGGGCACCCCGGGCTCCGGGTCGTAGAGCCGGTCCACGTCCCAGCCGCGGTCGGCGGGCCACGGCGTGATGCCGTCACGGCCCTCGGCGACCAGGCGCCACAGGTCGTCCGGCGAGGTGACGCCGCCGGGGTACCGGCACGCCATCGCCACGATCGCCACCGGCTCGGGCGTCTCCAGCTCGGCGATCCGCTGCCGGGCCTGCTGGAGGTCCGCCGTCACCCACTTCAGGTACTCGACCAGCCGCTCCTCGTTGGACACTGCGTTCTCCTCGATGTCGTGGGTGGATCAGCGGGCGGCGCGGCCGAGCTGGTTGTCGATGAAGTCGAACAGCTCCGCGGTGGAGTCGAAGTCGGTGCGGACGTCGGCCGGCTCCGGCTCGGTCCAGCGGGACAGGATGGTCCGCAGCCGCACGGTGACCTGCTCCCGCTGCTCGTGGCCGACCTCCGCCAGCGTCGCCTCCAGCCGGTCCAGGTCGGCCAGCACCGGCGTGCCCCCGTCGGGCGCGAGGCGGTCCAGGAGGACGCCGGTGAGCGCGGCGGGCGTCGGGTGGTCGAACACCAGGGTCGCCTCCAACGCGACACCGGTCTCGGCGGTGAGCCGGTTGCGCAGGTCCACCGCGGTCAGCGAGTCGAACCCGAGGTCGTTGAACGGCTTCTCCAGGTCCACCCGGCGCGGGTCGCCGTGCCCGAGGACGGCCGCGACCTGGGCACGGACGACCTCCTCCACGATCCGGCCGCGCTCGCCGTCGACGGCGGACGCCACCCGTTCCGCCAGCGGCACCCGCGGCGCGCGGACCAGGTCGCGCAGCAACGCGGTGCGCGGCAGCTCGGACACCGGCACGGCGACCACGACGGGCCGACCGGTGACGACCACGTCCGGTCCGCCGATGACCGCCGTGCCCGGCAACCCCTGCGCGGCGCGCTCGTGCGCCAGGGCCTCCATGAAGGCCACACCGGCCGCGTAGTGGGCGTGACCGGCCGCGCCGAAGCCCTCCGCGGCGGCTGCGAAGACCAGCTCGCCGGGCGTCTCCCGATGCAGCCGCCAGGCCTTCTCGGCGGTCTCCCGCAGGACGTCGGCCAGCACGTCGTCGGTGAGGGCGGCGAGGGTGCTGGGGGCGGGCGGCGCGGGCCGGTGCACGACCGCGTCCTCAGGCACGGGCCGGGCCTCGGTCGCCACCCGCGCCAACCGGGGCGCGAACGCCCGTCCGTCGCGGAAGACGACCTGCGGCTCGCCGGACGCCACGACGGCGGCGAGGTCGCCCGTGCCGCCGACCAGCACGATCCGGTCCGGCGCCTCCACCTGCGCGGCCCGCACCAGGCCCCACACCGCCGCCACCCCGGGGTCCGCCGGGTCGGGGGTGAGCACGACCGCCCGCCCGGTGCCCGTCGCACGTTCGCGCAGCGCGGCGAGCACGTGCCGGGTCGCGGTGTGCGCGGTGGCCACCGGGTCCGGGCCGGCTTCGACCCGGATCACGTCCGGTTCGGCGCCGTCGGCCTCCGGCAGGTCGACCGGCGCCCAGGTCACCTCGTACAGCGGCACACCGTTCAAGGCCCGGAACTCGACCGAGTCGACGCGGGCGACTTCGTTGCCGTGCTCGTCGCGGAACACGGAGTCGTCCACGCGCACGGCCGTGCCGGCGGCCGTGGCCCGCAGGCCACGCCACGCGGCGGCTTCCAGGTCGTCACGCGCGAGCAGCGTCAGGTCCACCTCGGCGTCGACCGCCGGGCCGGCCGTGAGCGTCCCCCTGGCCTGCTCGACCCACCCGTCCTGCCACGCGTGCACGCTCACCGGCCGGGTGTCCCCCTCCCGCTCGCCCACCTTCAGCTGGACGCGGCCGACACCGGGCAGCGCCGCGATGTCGAGGTCCACCACCGGGAACCCGACCTCGCGGGCCGCGTGCCACACCAGGGCGGCGACGCCCGCGCCGGTCAGGGGTTCGGTCAGCGTGCCGGTGAACAGCACCTCGTCACGGTCCGCCACGTGCACCGGCTCGTCCAGCACGGGGTGCCCGCTCGTGGTGCGCGGCTTGGCGGACAGCCAGTACCGCTCCCGCTGGAACGGGTAGGTGGGCAGCACGGTCCGCCGGCCGGGGAACGCCGACCAGTCCACCGCCACACCCCTGGCGTGCAGCTGGGCGAACAGCTCCACCGCCGTGCGCTGCTCGGACCGGTCGCGCCGCAGCGCGGGCAGCGCGGTGTGCCCCTCGGGCAGCACGGCCGCGAGCAGGCCGGTCAGGATCGCGTCCGGCCCGATCTCGACGAACGTCGTCACGCCCCGGTCGAGCAGGGTGCGCGCGGCGTCGTGGAACCGCACCGGCTCGCGGACGTGCCGCACCCAGTACGACGGGTCGGTCCAGTCGGCGTCGTCACCGACGGTCGACACGACGGGGATCTCCGGCCGGCGGTAGGTCAGCTCCCGCGCCACCGCCCGGAAGTCGTCCAGCACCGGGTCCATCAGCGGCGAGTGGAACGCGTGGCTCACCGTGAGCCGGGTGTGCTTGAACGCCTTCGCGCAGGCCAGGACCGCGTCCTCGACCCCGGACAGCACCACCGAGCGGGGCCCGTTCACGGCGGCGACCGCCACGCCCCCGGGCAGCTCCAGCTCGTCCTCGGCCGCCTGCACGGCGACCATCGCGCCGCCGCGCGGCAGCGCCTGCATCAGCCGGCCGCGCGCGGCGACCAGCTTCGCCGCGTCCGCCAGGGACAGCACCCCGGAAACGTGCGCGGCGGCGATCTCGCCGATCGAGTGCCCGGCGACGAAGTCGGGCCGCACGCCCCACGACTCCAGCAGCCGGAACAGCGCCACCTCCACCGCGAACAACGCGGGCTGCGCGGTCCCCGTCTCGTCGAGGCCGTCGCCGGAGGAGATCGCCTCGCGCACCGGCAGGTGCTCGCACACCTCGTCGAACGCGCGGGCGAACACCGGGAACGCGCGGGCCAGCTCCAACCCCATGCCGACCCGCTGCGCGCCCTGCCCGGTGAACACGAACGCCGTCCGCCCGTCGCGCACGCGGGGCAGCGCCACGGCGTCGCGCAGGTCGGCGGGAGACTCGGCGGCGACGACCGCCCGGTGCTCCAGCAGCGCACGGCCCGTGCCGAGCGTGCGGGCGAGGTCGGCCGGCGGCACGTCGACTTCGGCCAGCCGTGCCAGCTGGTCGGTCAACGCCTGCGGGGTGCGGGCGGACACCACCAAGGGCACCAAGCCGTCGGCCCGGTCGACCTCGGCTTCCGCCGGTGCTTGTTCGAGCACGACGTGCGCGTTGGTGCCGCTGATGCCGAACGACGACACCGCGGCCCGGCGCGGCCGGTCGGCGGTCCACTCGCGCGCCTCGGTCAGCAGCTCCACCGAACCGGACGACCAGTCGACGTGAGGTGTCGGCTCGTCCACGTGCAGCGTGCGCGGCAGCACGCCGTGCCGCATCGCCTCGACCACCTTGATGATCCCGCCGACGCCGGCGGCGGCCTGGGTGTGGCCGAGGTTGGACTTCAACGACCCCAGCGCCAGCGGCCGGTCGCGCTCGCCGTACACCGCCAGCAGCGCCTCGGCCTCGATCGGGTCGCCCAACGTCGTGCCGGTGCCGTGCGCTTCCACGAGGTCGACGTCGGACGGCTCGAGGCCCGCGGCGGCGAGCGCGGCGCGGATGACGCGTTGCTGCGCCGGACCGTTCGGGGCGGTGAGGCCGTTGGACGCCCCGTCGGAGTTGATCGCCGTCCCGCGCACCACGGCCAGCACCGGGTGCCCGTTGCGCCGGGCGTCGGACAGGCGCTCCACCAGCAGCACACCGACGCCCTCGGCCCAGCCGGTGCCATCGGCCGACGCGGCGAACGGCTTGCAGCGGCCGTCCGGCGCCAGGCCGCGCTGCCGCGAGAACTCCACGAACGCGGTCGGTGTGGCCATCACGGTCGCGCCGCCGGCCAGCGCCAGGTCGCACTCGCCGCGGCGCAGCGCGCCCACCGCCAGGTGCAGCGCCACCAGGGACGACGAGCACGCCGTGTCGACGGTGATCGCCGGACCCTCCAGGCCGAGCGCGTAGGCGACGCGGCCGGAAGCGACGCTGCCGGACGTGCCGCCGACCAGGTAGCCCTCCAGTTCGGGCGGCAACGCCCCGCCGGTGCCGTAGTCGTGGTACATCAGGCCGGTGAACACACCGGTCTTCGTGCCGCGCGCCGAGTCCGGGTCGACGCCCGCGCGTTCCAGGGCCTCCCAGGAGGTCTCCAGCAGCAGGCGCTGCTGCGGGTCGGTCGCCAGCGCCTCGCGCGGCGACATGCCGAAGAACTCGGGGTCGAACAGGTCGGCGTCGTGCAGGAACCCGCCGTGCCGGGTGTAGGTCGTGCCGGGGTGATGCGGGTCCGGGTGGTAGAGGCGGTCGAGGTCCCAGCCGCGGTTGACGGGGAACTCCCCGATGGCGTCCCGGCCTCGCGCGACCAGGTCCCACAGGTCTTCGGGCGTGCGCACGCCTCCCGGGTAGCGGCACGCCATGCCGACGATCGCGATCGGCTCGTCGGCCGCCGTCGCCGCCTCCGCGGCGGGCTTGACCGCACCCGCCAGGTGCTCGGCCAGCGCGGCGGGCGTCGGGTGGTCGAACACCAGCGTCGTGGGCAGCCGCCGTCCGACGGCCTCGGCGAGCCGGTTGCGCAGCTCGACCGCGGTGAGCGAGTCGAAGCCCATCTCGCTGAACGCGCGCTTCGCGTCGACGCCGGCCGGGTCCGAGTGCCCGAGGACGGCCGCCACGTGCGACCGCACCAGGTCCGTGAGCGCCCGCACGTCGCCGGCGCCCGGCGTGCCCGCCGGCACCGTCTTCGGCTTGCCCGCGGCGCGGCGCTTCGGCGCCAGCTCCCGCAACGCCGGGTGCGGGTCGTCGCGCAACGCGCCGCGGTCCAGCCCGGTCACCGCGAGCACCGGTTCGCCGGTGGTCAGCGCCGCGTCGAACGCCGCCAGCGCCGCGTCCACCGGGATCGGCTTGAGCCCGAGCCGGCGGATCCGCTTGCGGTCCACTTCGGACAGCCCGCCGGACAGCGCGCTGTCGGACTCCCACAGGCCCCAGGCCAGGGATGTCGCGGGCAGTCCGAGCCCGTGCCGGTGGCGGGCCAGCGCGTCGAGGAACGTGTTGCCCGCCGCGTAGTTGGCCTGGCCCGCGGTGCCCAGCACGCCCGCGATGGACGAGTACAGCACGAAGGCCTCGACGTCGCCGGCCAGCTCGTGCAGGTTCCAGGCGGCGTCGACCTTGGGCCGCAGCACGCGGTCCACCTGGTCGGGGGTCAGGGAGTCGAGGGTGCCGTCCGCCACCACGCCCGCCGCGTGCACGACCGCCGTGACCGGGTGTTCGGCCAGCACGGCGGCCAGGGCGTCGCGGTCGGCCGCGTCGCACGCCACCGACACGACCTCCGCGCCTTCGACCTCCGGGGCCCTGCCGCTGCGGCTGAGGAGCACGAGCTTGCGGGCGCCGTGCCGGGTGGCCAGGTGTCGGGCGATGGCGCCGCCCAGCGCGCCGCTCGCGCCCGTGACCAGGACCGCGTCCCAGTCCGGGCCGTCGACGCCGGCGCGCGGGGCCGGGGTGAGGACCGGTTCCAGGGCCTGCCCGTCACGCAGCAGCACGAACCGGCCGGGGTGTTCGGCCGCCGCGCTGCGGACGAGCCCGGCGACGGCCGCGTGCGCGAGGTCGTCGGTGGTGTCGACGCCCAGGACGCCGGCCGGTCCGGCCGCCCAGTCGCGGAGCTCGCCGAGCACCTGGTGCGTGACGCGGCGGACCTGCTCCGGCACCGGGCCGGGCGGGGTCTCGACGGTGAGCACCCGGTCGACGCGGGCCGGGGTGGTCCGCGGGGTCGGGGTGAACAGCAGGTCCGCGCCGGTGACCGGGCCGGTGAGCGGGCGCAGGACGAGGTCGGCGACGGAGACGACCGGCGTGCCCGTGCTGTCGGTGACCAGCAGGGCCACCGAGTCCGGGCCGTTCGGGGTGATCCGGACGCGCAGCGAGGTGCCCGCGGCGCCGTGGAACCGAACGCCGGACCACGAGAACGGCAGCCGCGCCGGGCCGTCCTCGACCAGGCCGGGCAGCAACGGGTGCAGGGCCGCGTCGAACAGCGCCGGGTGCACGGTGAAGCCGGTGGGCGGCACGTCCGCGGTGACCTCGGCGAAGATCTCGTCGTCGGCCCGCCACACCTTGCGCAGGCCCTGGAACGTCGGCCCGTAGCCGTACCCGTGCCGGTCCAGGCCGTCGTAGGACACCACGACCTCGGGTGCGGCGGGCGGCCACTCGGCGAGGTGGTCCGCGGGGTGGTCGGCCGGGTCGGGGGTGCCGGTGGCGTGCCGGGTCCACGGCCCGTCGTCCCGGCGGGAGTGGACTTCCACGGTGGTGGCGGAGCGGACCACCTGGACGGTCACCGCGCCGGTGTCGGGGATGACCAGCGGTGCGGTGACGGTCAGCTCGGCGACATCGCCCGCCAGCTCGACCAGCGCCGTGCCGGGCAGGACGGCCGTGCCGTGCACGCGGTGCTCGCCCAGCCACGGGTGGGTGGCCAGGGAGAGCTTGCCGGTGAGCACGCTGGAGCCGTCCGGCAGTTCGACCGACGCACCGAGCAGCGGGTGCCCGGACGACGTGAGGCCGGCCGCGGACACGTCACCGCTCGCCGACGGGGTGAGCCAGTAGCGCTTGCGCTGGAACGCGTAGGTGGGCAGCGGCACCTTGTCCGCGCCCGGGAAGACGGCCACCCAGTCCGGGTCGACGCCGCGCAGGTGCAGCCTGGCCAGCGCGTCCGCGACCGTGAGCGGTTCGGGCCGGCCGGCCCGCAGCAGCGGCACGGCCTCGACGTCGTCGAACGCGGCGGCGGTGAGCCCGCTCAAGACGGCGTCCGGGCCGATCTCCACCACCGTGCGCACGTCGCGGTTGCGCAGGACGACGAGGGCGTCGTGGAAGCGGACCGTGGCGCGGACCTGCCGCACCCAGTACTCGGGGTCGGTCCAGTCGGAGCCTTCGGCCACGGTCGACACCACGGGGATGCGCGGCCGGTGGTAGGTCAGGGTCCGGGCGACCGCGCGGAACTCGTCCAGCATCGGGTCCATCAACGGCGAGTGGAACGCGTGGCTGACCGCGAGCCGCTTGCCGCGCAACCCCTCGGCGGCCCGGAGGACGGCGTCCTCCGGGCCGGACAGGACCAGCGAGCGCGGCCCGTTGACGGCGGCGACCGCCACGCCCTCGGGCAGGTCCAGCTCGTCCTCCGCGGCCCGGACCGCGACCATCGCGCCGCCGGGCGGCAACGCCTGCATGAGCCGGCCGCGCGCGGCGACGAGTCGGGCGGCGTCGGCCGACGACAGCACACCGGCCACGTGCGCGGCGGCCAGCTCGCCGATCGAGTGGCCGACCAGGAAGTCCGGGCGCACACCCCACGACTCCAGCAGCCGGAACAACGCCACCTCGACCGCGAACAGGGCGGGCTGCGCGTTGCCGGTGAGATCCAGGTCCGCGCCGGACTCGATGACGTCGCGGACGGGCAGGTGCTCGCACATCTCGTCGAACGCGCGCGCGAACACCGGGTACGCCTCGGCCAGCTCCGATCCCATGCGGACCCGCTGCGCGCCCTGCCCGGTGAACGCGAACGCCACCTTGCCGCGCGGCGGGAGCACGGCGGCCGGGAAGTCGTTCAGGTCGGTGCCCGCCGCCCGGTACGGCATGGGCGTGCGGGTGGCCAGCGTGAACGCCGCGTCCCGACCGGACGCGCCGGCCTCGGCGAGGCGCTTCGCCTGCGCCGCCACCGCTTCCGGGCTGCGGCCGGACAGCACGAACGGCACCGGCAGCGCCGGGTCGTGCACGGGCGCCTCGTCCCGAGGCGTCTCCCGCTCGGCTGCCCCGTTCTCGGGCAGGACGTGCGCGTCGGCTTCTTCGATCACCACGTGCGCGTTGGTGCCGCCGAACCCGAACGACGACACACCCGCTCGACGCGGCCGGTCCCCGCGCGGCCACTCCCGCGCCTCGGCCAGCAGCTCGACCTTGCCCGCCGACCAGTCGACGTGGCTCGACGGCTCGGCGGCGTGCAGCGTGCGGGGCATGACGCCGTGCCGCATCGCCTGCGCCACCTTGATGATCCCGCCCACGCCGGCCGCCGCCTGGGCGTGCCCGATGTTCGACTTCAGCGACCCCAGCCACACCGGCTGCTCGCGGTCACGGCCGTAGGTGGCGAGCACCGCCCGCGCCTCGATCGGGTCGCCCAACGTCGTCCCGGTGCCGTGCGCCTCCACCAGGTCCACGTCCGAGGGCGACAGGCCGGCCGCGGACAGCGCGCCGCGGATCACGCGTTCCTGCGCCGGCCCGTTCGGCGCGGTCAGGCCGTTGGACGCGCCGTCGGAGTTCACCGCGCTGCCCCGGATGACCGCGAGCACCTGGTGGCCGTTGCGGCGCGCGTCGGACAGCCGTTCCAGGAGCAGCACGCCGACGCCCTCGGCCCAGGCGGTGCCGTCGGCGTGGTCGGAGAACGACTTGCAGCGGCCGTCCGGGGCGAGCCCGCGCAGCCGGGAGAACTCGATGAACGCGGTCGGCGTCGACATCACCGTGGCGCCGCCGGCCACCGCCAGCGAGCACTCGCCCCGGCGCAGCGCGTTCGCCGCCAGGTGCACCGCGACCAGCGACGACGAGCACGCGGTGTCCACGGTGACGGTCGGGCCCTCCAACCCGAACGTGTAGGCCAGCCGACCGGACGCGATGCTGCCCGCGCTGCCGCTGAACAGGTAGCCCTCCACGTCGTCGGGCGGCAGGTTCGGGCGCGAGCCGTAGTCGTTGTACATCACGCCGACGAACACGCCGGTCTTGCTGCCGCGCAACGACTCCGGGTCGATGCCCGCGCCCTCCACCGTCTCCCAGGTGGTCTCCAGCAGCAGCCGCTGCTGCGGGTCCACGGCCAGCGCCTCGCGCGGCGACAGGCCGAAGAACCCGGCGTCGAACCGGTCGGCGTCGTGCAGGAAACCGCCGTGACCGGTGGTGGACCGGCCGACCCGGTCCGGGTCGGGGTCGTGCAGGTCGGCGGGCCAGCCCCGGTTGGCGGGGAACGGCGTGATCGCGTCCCGCTCCTCGGCCACCAACCGCCACAGCTCGTCGGGCGTGCTGACGCCACCGGGGTAGCGGCAGCCCATGCCGACGATCGCGACGGGCTCCTGGTCGCGGTCCTCGACCTCCTTCAGCCGCCTGCGGGCGTCCCGCGCGTCGGCGATGGCCCGCTTGAGGTAGTCGCGGAGCTTGCTCTCGTCAGCCACGTCGTCTCCTAGTCCAGCTCGTCGACCAGCGCGAACAACGCGTCGTCGTCAGCGGAGTCGAGGTCGGGGTCCAGTGCGGGGCCCGCGCCGAGCAGGGCGCGCAGCCGGTCCAGCGCGGTGTCGTCGAACTCGCCCGCGCGCACCGCCGCTTCCAGGCGGTCCACCAGGGATTCCTCTGCTGCGGTCGTCAGCGACCGCAGGTGCTCGGCCAGCGCGTCCGGGCTCGGGTGGTCGAACACCACCGTCGTCGGCAGGGTCAGCCCGGTGGCCGCGCCGAGCCGGTTGCGCAGCTCGACGGCGGTCAGCGAGTCGAAGCCCAGCTCGGTGAACGCCCGCCGGGGATCGATCGCGTCCGGGTCGTCGTGCCCCAGCACGGCCGCCACCTGGGTCCGCACGACCGCCGACAGGTCCAAGTCCGCCGTGGCGGGAACGGCCGGAGCCGGGGCGGCCTTGCGGACCCGGACCACGTCCCGCAGGACGGCGGGCAGATCGTCCCGACCTCGCAGCGCCGCTTGGTCGAACCGGGTCACGGCCAGCACCGGCGCGCCGTGCGCCAAGGCGGCGTCGAACAGCTCCATCGCCTCGTCCGCGCCCAACGGCGACAAACCGGACCGAGCCAACCTCCGGAGGTCCACTTCGGACAGACCGCCGGACAGCTCGCTCTCGGTCTCCCACAGGCCCCAGGCCAGGGACGTCGCGGGCAGGCCCAGCGCGTGCCGGTGCTCGGCCAGCGCGTCCAGGTAGCTGTTGCCCGCCGCGTAGTTGGCCTGACCGGCGGTGCCCAGCAGCCCGGCGACCGACGAGTAGAGCACGAACGCCGACACGTCACCGGCCAGCTCGTGCAGGTGCCGGGCGGCGTCGACCTTGGGGCGCAGCACCCGGTCCACCTGCTCGGCGGTGAGCCCGGTGAGCGTGCCGTCGTCCACCACGCCCGCCGTGTGCACGACGGCCGTCGGCCGGTACCGCTCCACCACAGCGGCCAGCGCGTCACGGTCGGCCGCGTCGCACGCTACCAGGTGCACCTTCGCGTCCAACTCGGCGACCAACCGGTCCGCGCCCGGCGCGTCCGGTCCACGCCGGCTCAGCAGCACGAGTTCCGCCACGCCGTGCGCCGTGACCAGGTGCCGGGCCAGGACCGCGCCCAACGCGCCGGTCGCACCGGTGATCAGCACCGGTCCGCCGCCCCAGTCCACCGGGCGGTCGGCCGACGGGGTGCGGGCCAGCCGGGGCACCAGCACCTCACCGCCGCGCACCGCGACCTCGGGTTCGCCCAGCCGCAAGGCGACGTCCAGCAAGGCGTCGTCCTCCGCGGTGACCAGCACGAACCGGCCGGGCTGCTCGGCCTGCGCACTGCGCACCAGGCCGCGCACGGCCGCGTGCTCCAGCCCGTCCCGCACCACGACCGCGAGCGGCCGGTCGGCCCGGCGCAGCACGTCGAGCGTGTGCTGGACCGCTTCACGCGCGGCCAGCTCCGGCACCCGGTGCACGGTCAGGCCGTGTGGCGGCAGGTCGTCGGGTACGGTCACCGACCGCCAGGTCAGCGCGTGCAGCCCGTCGCGGGGCACCCGGCCGCCCAACGGCCGCAGCGCCAACTCGTCGACGGTCAGCACCGGCCGTCCCGCCGCGTCGGCCAACACCAGCGACACCGACGAACCGCGTCGGCTCAACCGCGCGCGGACGGCGGGCGCGGTGGAGTGCGCCGTCACTCCGCTCCACGCGAAGGGCAGCACTGCGGGCGCGTCGTCGTCCGCCACTCCGGGCAGCAGGGCGTGCAGGGCGGCGTCGAGCACCGCCGGGTGCACCAGGAAACCACCGCCCTCCTGCGGGACCAGTTCGGCGAGCAGGTCGTCACCGTCGCGCCACAACGCCTTCAGCCCCCGGAACGCCGGCCCGTACCCGTAGCCGTGCACGGCCAGCCGCTCGTAGACGCCCGTGAGGTCGATCGGCGAGGCGTCGGCCGGCCAGGAGAACGCGCCGGCCGCGGGCGACTCCTCGGTCACCACGCCGGTGGCGTGCTGCTCCCACGGCGAGTCGGCATCCGGCCGCGAGTGGATCGTGACCGGACGACGACCGGATTCAGGCGCGCCGACCGCGACCTGGAGCTGAGCGCTGCCGAGCACCAGCGGCGTCGACAACGTCAGCTCGGCCAGGTGGGGGTGGCCCGTGTACGCGCCGGCGGCGAGCGCCAGTTCGGCGAACGCGGCCCCCGGCAGCAGCACGTCGTCCCGCACCCGGTGGTCGGCGAGCCAACCGCTGCCCGAAACGCGGCCGGTGAGCACCACCGCGTCGCCACCGCTGAGCTCGACCGCCGCGCCGAGCAGCGGGTGCCCGGGGTCGGACAGGCCCAGCGCGCCCGCCGACCGGGTCGTGCGTGAGGCCTCGAGCCAGAACCGGCGGCCCTGGAACCGGTACGTCGGCAGGGGCACCGGCCGGGCGTCGCCGAAGTCCCACGTCACCGGGATGCCGCGGGTGTGCAGGACGCCCAGCGCCGACAACGCGTGTGCCGGCTCGGGCCGGCCGGCCCGCAGCACCGTCACCGCCGAGCCCGGCTCGCGCTCCAGGCACTGCCGGGTCAACGCGGTCAGCACCCCGTCCGGCCCGAGCTCCACGAACTCCGTGACGCCGAGCCGTTCCAGGGTGCGCACGCCGTCCAGGAAGCGCACCGCCTCCCGGATGTGGCGCACCCAGTACTCCGGCGACCGCAACTGCTCGACGGTCGCGACCTCGCCGGTGATGTCGGAGACCACGGTGATCGACGGCTCGCGGAACACCACGTCGGCCAAGTCGGCGCGGAACGCGTCCAGCACGTCGTCCATGTGCGGCGAGTGGAACGCGTGGCTCACCGGCAGCCTGCGGGTGCGGCGCCCCTTGGCCGACCACTCCGCGACCGCCCGGGCCACCGCCGCCTCGTCACCGGACACGACGGTCGAGCGGGGCGCGTTCAGCGCGGCCACCGCCAGGACGCCGTGCAGTGACGCGCGCACCTCGTCCTCGGTCGCCTCGATCGCGGCCATCGCCCCGTCGTCGCGCGCGGACTGCATGGCCCGGCCGCGCGCGGCGACCAGCGCGCAGGCGTCGGCGAGGTCCAGGACGCCGGCGACGTGCGCGGCGGCCACCTCGCCGACCGAGTGGCCGAACAGGTAGTCCGGGCGCACGCCGTGGTGCTCGACGAACCGGTACAGCGCGACCTCGACCGCGAACAGCGCGGCCTGGGTGAACGCGGTCTGCCCGAGCAGCGCCGAGTCGGCCGAGTCGGGCTCGGCGAACAGCACCGCCTTGAGCGGGCGGTCCAGCACCGGGTCCAGGTGCGCGCAGGTGTCGTCCAACGCCTGCCGGAACACCGGAGAGGTCTCGTACAGCTCCCGTCCCATGCCGACCCGCTGACTGCCCTGACCGGTGAACAGGAACGCGGTCCGGCCGCGCCCCTCGCCGTCGCCGATCGCGAGGTCGCCGAGCAGGGCGTCAGGGCCGACGACCACCGCGCGGCGGTCGAGCAGCGCCCGGCGGGACAGGGTGAGGCCGACGTCGGCCGGGTTCAGGTCGGGGTGCTCGGCCAGGTGGGCGTGCAGGGCCGCGGCCTGGGCGCGCAACGCCTCGTCGTCCCGGGCCGACAACACCCACGGCACCGCCCCGGGCGTGACGCGGTCCGCCGGCGCGGGCTCCGGACCCTGTTCGAGCACGACGTGCGCGTTGGTGCCGCTGATGCCGAACGACGACACCGCGGCCCGACGCGGACGCCCCGCACGCCACTCGCGGGGCTCGGTCAGCAGCTCCACCGCGCCGGAGGACCAGTCGACGTGCGGCGACGGCTCGCCGACGTGCAGGGTGCGCGGCATCACGCCGTGCCGCATCGCCTGCACGACCTTGATGATCCCGCCCACGCCGGCCGCCGCCTGCGCGTGACCGATGTTCGACTTCAGCGACCCCAGCCACAGCGGCTCCTCGCGGTCCTGGCCGTAGGTGGCCAGCAGCGCCTGCGCTTCGATCGGGTCGCCCAGCTTCGTCCCGGTGCCGTGCGCCTCGACCAGGTCCACGTCCGCCGCCGACAGCCGGGCGGCCGAGAGCGCGGCCTGGATCACCCGTTCCTGAGCCGGACCGTTGGGCGCGGTGAGGCCGTTGGACGCGCCGTCGGAGTTCACCGCCGAGCCGCGCACGACCGCCAGCACGCGGTGGCCGCGCTTGCGCGCGTCGGAGAGCCGTTCGACCACCAGCAGGCCGACGCCCTCGGACCAGCCGGTGCCGTCCGCGTCGGCGGAGAACGACTTGCAGCGGCCATCGGCCGACAGCCCGCGCTGGCGGGAGAACTCGACGAACGTGCTCGGCCCGGCCATCACCGTGACGCCGCCCGCCAGGGCCAGGTCGCACTCGCCGTGGCGCAGCGCCTGCGCCGCCAGGTGCAGCGCCACCAGCGACGACGAGCACGCCGTGTCGACCGTGATCGCCGGGCCCTCCAGGCCGTAGGTGTAGGCGAGCCGCCCGGAGATCACGCTGGAGGTGTTGCCCGCCAGCAGGAAGCCCTCGACCTCGGCGGGCGTCTCGGCCAGGCGTGAGGCGTAGTCGTCGTACATCACGCCGGTGAACACGCCGGACCGGCTGCCGCGCAGGGTCGCCGGGTCGATGCCCGCGTCCTCGAACGCCTCCCACGCCGTCTCCAGCAGCAACCGCTGCTGGGGGTCGGTCGCCAGGGCCTCACGCGGCGCCATGCCGAAGAAGGCCGCGTCGAACAGGTCCGCGTCGTGCAGGAACCCGCCGTGCCGGGTGTAGGTGGCGCCCAGCTTCTCCGGGTCCGGGTCGTACAGCGCGTCGACGTCCCAGCCCCGGTTGGTCGGGAAGCCCGAGATCGCGTCACGGCCCTCGGCGACCAGCCGCCACAGGTCCTCCGGCGACCGCACCCCGCCCGGGAAGCGGCACGCCATGCCGACGATCGCGATCGGCTCGTCCGCGCGGGCCGGGACCTTCTGCCCGGTCTTCCGGTTGCCCGCCACGAGGAACGCGGCCAGCGCGGTCGGCGTGGGGTGGTCGAAGACCAGCGTCGTGGGCAGTTTGCGCCCGGTGGCCGCGATGAGCCGGTTGCGCAGGTCGACGCCCGCCAGCGAGTCGAAGCCCTGGTCCCGGAACGCCTTCTCCGGGTCGATCGGGCTGCCGTCGGCGTGGCCGAGCGCGGCGGCGGCCAGCGAGCGCACCAGGTCCAGCGCGTTCGCCTCGGTCAACGTGGTCGACACGGTCTTGGCGGCCCGCCGCTTCACCAGACCGCGCAACGGCGGTGGCACGTCGCCGTCCACCCGGGACGGCTCCAGCGCGGCGGGGACGAGCAGGCCCGCGTCGCCCGCGAGCGCGCGGTCGAACAGCGCCAGGCCGCGCTTCGGGTCGAGCGGCGCGACACCGACGCGTGCCCAGCGGGCCAGGTCGGCCTCGCCCAGCGTCTCGCCCATGCCCGCGTCCCACAGGCCCCAGGCCAGCGACACCGCGGGCAGGCCCTGCGCGCGGCGGTGCGCGGCCAGGGCGTCCAGGTAGGTGTTGGCGGCGGCGTAGTTGCCCTGGCCCGCCGTGCCGAGCACGCCGGAGATCGAGGAGAACAGCACGAACGCCTCGACGTCGCCGACCAGTTCGTGCAGGTGGCGGGCCGCGAGCGCCTTGGGCGCCAGGACCCGGTCCACCTGCTCGTCGGTCAACGCCGTCGTGGTCGCGTCGTCCAGGACACCGGCGGCGTGGACGACGGCGGTGATCCGCTCACCGGCCAGCAGCTCGGCCAACGCCTCACGGTCGGCCACGTCCACCGCGGCGACCCGCGCGCCCAGCTCCTCGGCCAGGTCCCGCGCGCCGGGGGCGTCCAAGCCGCGCCGGCTGATCAGCAGCAGGTCGCGCACGCCGTGCCGGTCGTGCAGGTGCCGGGCGATGAGCGCGCCGAGCCCGCCCGTGCCGCCGGTGACGAGCACCGTGCCGTGCAGCCGCACGGGCTCGCCCAGCCCGGTCCGGATCAGGCGCGGCACGAGGAACCGGCCGTCCCGCACGGCGACCTGCGGCTCACCGGTCGCCACGGCGGCGGGCACCGCGTCGGCGTCCTCGGCGTCCACCACGACGACGCGGTCCGGGTGCTCGGACTGCACGACCCGCGCCAGACCCCACACGGCGGCGTTGGCGAGGTCGTCCACCGGCTCGCCGGGCTCGGCCGCGACCGCCCGCCGGGTGTGGAACACCAACCGGTCGCCGGGGTCGTGCTCCTCCGCGAGCCAGTCCTTCACCAACCCCAACGCCCGGCGCACGGCCACTCGCGGGTCGTCGGTCCCGGCCGGCGGCACGACCACCAGGTCACCCACCGGCTCGTCCCCGGTGACCTCGGTCCAGGCCACGGCGAACGTGGAACTGCCCGCGAGGGCGTCCTTGGCGACGGCGCGCAACGTGATGCCGTCGATGCGCCCCAACGGCACGCCCGCCGTGTCGGCCACGTCCACGGCGAACGTGTCGCCGCCGGCGGGCGTGATGCGGACCCGCAGCCGGGTCGCGCCGGCCGCGTCCAGCTCCACCCCGCTCCACGCGAACGGCAGCCTGATGCGTCCTTCCCCGGCCGGTTCGAGCACGAGTGGGTGCAGCACGGCGTCCAGCAGCGCCGGGTGGACCGCGAAACCCCTGGCCGGCGCGGTGATCGCGACCTCGGCGTAGGTCGTGTCGCCGTCGCGCCACATCGCGCGCAAGCCGCGGAACGGGTCGCCGTAGTCGTACCCGAGAGCCGCCAGGCGGTCGTAGGCATCGCCGATCGGCTCTTCGTCGACCTCGGGGGGCCACGGGAACGGCTCAGGCGCGGTGGCGGCGTCGGTGAGCGTGCCGGAGGCGTGCCGCTGCCAGGCGTCCTGGCGCGAGTGCACGGCGAACCGGCCCTCCCGCACGGTGACCTGCACCGGCACCGATCCCGTCGCCGGCACCACCAGCGGCGCCTCCAAGGTCAGGTCCTCGACGCGCGGCAGGCCGACCCGCTCCCCCGCCGCCAGCGCCAGCTCCAGGAACGCCGTGCCGGGCACCAGCACCGAGCCGTTGACGACGTGACCGGCCAGCCACGGCTGGGCCGTCAGCGACACCTCGCCGGTGAGCACGACCTCCTCCCGTTCGGCCAGCTCGACCGCCGTGGTGACCAGGCCGGCGGCGCGGGGCTGGGCCGTCAGCCAGTAGTGGTCGCGGCGGAACGGGTAGGTCGGCACGTCGTCCGCGCGGTCCGCGCCGGGCACGAACGAGGCCACGTCCAGCGGCGCGCCGTGGGCGTGCGCGTGGGCCATGCCCCACACCGCCGTCGCCGCCTCGGGCCGGTTCGCGCGCCCCAGCGACACCGCTGTGACGCCGGCGGCCTGCGCGAGCGGCGCCAGCACCGCGTCCGGGCCGACCTCCACGAACACCGTCGCGCCGTGCTCCTCCAGGCCGCGCACGGCGTCCAGGAAGCGGACCGTGCCGCGGATCTGGCGCGTCCAGTGGTCGGCGTCGGGGACCAGCGGCGCGCCGGTCACGCTGGAGATGACCGGGATGCGCGCCTCGTGGTGGGTGACCGTCGCGGCGACCGCGCGGAACTCGTCCAGCACGTCGTCCATGTGCGGGGAGTGGAACGCGTGGCTGACCTTGAGCCCGCGAGCCCGCGGGAACCGGTTCGCGAACGCCGTGACAGCCGCCTCGTCGCCCGCGAGCACCAGCGAGGTCGGGCTGTTGACGGCCGCGAGCGCCACACCCTCCGGCAACTCCCCGAGGTCGGCCTCGGCCGCCTGCACGGAGACCATCACGCCGCCGCGCCGGGCCGCCTGCATGAGCCGGCCGCGTGCGGCCACCAGCCTGGCCGCGTCGTCGAGCGTGAGCACACCCGCGACGTGGGCGGCGACCAGCTCGCCGATGGAGTGACCGGCCACCAGGTCGGGGGTGAGGCCGTGGTGCTCGGCCAGCCGGAACAAGGCGGTCTCGAAGGCGAACAGGGCCGGCTGGGTGCAGCGGGTCTCGTGCAGCTCCGGGCGGTCGCCGAACATCAGGTCCTTCAGCGGCACGTCCAGGTGCGGCGCGAAGGCGTCCACGACCTCGTCCAGGGCGCGGGCGAACACCGGGAACGTCTCGTGCAGCTCGCGTCCCATGCCCGCGCGTTGCGCGCCCTGGCCGGTGAACAGCACCGCCGTGCGGCCGTCCGGGACCGCGCGACCGGTGAGCGGCGCGGCGGTGGCGAAGTCCTCGGGCGTGACGCCGACCAGCACGGCCCGGTGGTCGAAGCGCGTGCGGTCGGCCAGCGCGCGGGCCACTTCGGCGACGTCGGTCCGGCCACGGACCCGGTCCGTGCCGGCGACGGCGGCTTCGGCGTCCCGGCCGCTGAACACCCACGGCACGGGCGCGGTCACCTCGGCACGCGTCGGCTCGTGGACGTCGCCCTGCTCCAGCACCAGGTGCGCGTTGGTGCCGCTGATGCCGAACGACGAGATGCCGGCCCGGCGGGGCTCGGGCCACTCGCGCGCGTCGGCCAGCAGCTCGACCTTGCCCGCCGTCCAGTCGACTTTCGGCGTGGGCTCGCCGACGTGCAGGGTGCGCGGCATGACGCCGTGCCGCATCGCCTGCACCAGCTTGATCACGCCGCCGACGCCGGCCGCCGCCTGCGCGTGGCCGATGTTGGACTTGAGCGATCCCAGCCGAAGCGGCTCGTCGCGGTCTCGGCCGTAGGTGGCGAGGATGGCCTCGGCCTCGATCGGGTCGCCCAACGACGTGCCGGTGCCGTGGGCCTCCACCAGGTCGACGTCCTCGGCGGCGAGCCCGGCGTCGGCCAGCGCCTGCCGGATCACGCGCTGCTGCGAGCGGCCGTTGGGGGCGGTGAGGCCGTTGGACGCGCCGTCGGAGTTGATCGCGCTGCCCCGGATGACCGCCAGCACCCGGCGACCGTTGCGGCGGGCGTCGGACAGCCGTTCCAGCATGACCATGCCGACGCCCTCGGCCCACGCCGTGCCGTCCGCGTCGGCGGAGAAGGACTTGCAGCGCGCGTCGGCGGCGAGGCCGTGCTGGCGGGAGAACTCCAGGAACATGCCGGGCGTGGCCATGACCGTGACACCGCCCGCGATGGCCGCGCCGGACTCGCCGCTGCGCAGCGACCGCACCGCCAGGTGCAGGGCCACCAGGGACGACGAGCACGCCGTGTCCACGGTGAGCGCGGGTCCGATCAGCCCGAGCTGGTAGGCGATGCGGCCCGACATCACGCTCGGCGTCGCGCCGGTCAGCACGTGGCCCTCGGCCTGGTCGGACGCCTCGTGCATGCGCGGCCCGTAGTCGGCCGCCGTGCCGCCGACGAACACGCCGGTCCGGCTGCCGCGCAACGACTCCGGGTCGACGCCCGCCCGTTCGACGGCCTCCCACGCCGTCTGGAGCAGCAACCGCTGCTGCGGGTCCATGGCCAGCGCCTCGCGCGGCGAGATGCCGAAGAACGCCGGGTCGAACTCGCCCGCTCCGGCCAGGAAGCCGCCCTCCCGCACGTAGCTGGTGCCGGAGCGGTCCGGGTCGGGGTGGTACAGGTCGCCCGACCAGCCGCGGTCGGTCGGGAACGGGCCGATCGCGTCCCGGCCCTCGGCGACCAGCCGCCACAGGTCCTCCGGCGACTCCACGCCGCCCGGGAAGCGGCACGCCATGCCGACGATCGCGATCGGCTCGTCGTGCTGCTGCCGCTGCTCGAACACCTCCTCGGTGACGTCGTCGTCCTCTCGGAGGTACGCGATCACGGCTTGTGGCGTGGGGTGCTCGAACAGCAGGCCGGTGGGCAGGGCGCGGCCGGTCGCGACGGCCAGGCCCTCCCGCAACTCCACGCCCATCAGCGAGTCGAACCCCAGGTCGCGGAACGGGCGGCGCGGGTCGACCTTGCCGGGGTCCGCGCCGAGCACGGCGGCGACGTGGCGCAGCACCAGGTCCGCGACGTCCGCCGACCGCTCGACCCGGACCGGCTTCGCCTCCTCGGCCAGCCAGTGCCGTTCGCGCTGGAACGGGTAGGTGGGCAGCTTCACGCGCCGCCCGGCGGGCAGGGCGGACCAGTCGACGGGCACGCCGCGCGTGTGGGCGGCGGCGAACGCGGTCAGCGCCGTGGTCACCTCGTCGTGGCCCCTGCGCATCATCGGGAACGCGCGCACGCCCGCGTCGGCCGCCATCGCCGAGCACACGCCGTCCGGCCCCGCCTCGACCAGCGTGGCGACTTCCAGCGCCCGCACGGCCTGGAGGAACCGGACGGGTTCGCGGACCTGGCGAACCCAGTGCTCGGGGTCGGCGAGGTCGGCGTCGGGGCGCACGGTCGACACCACCGGGATGGCCGGCTGGTGGAACGTGAGACCGCGCACGACGTCCCGGAACTCGTCGAGCATCGGGTCCATCAGCGGCGAGTGGAACGCGTGGCTCACGGTGAGCTGCTTCGTGCGGTGGCCCGAACTCCTCGCGTAGGCCAGGACGGCGTCCTCGCGTCCCGACAGCACGACCGCACGCGGACCGTTGACCGCGGCGAGCGCGACGCCGTCCGGCAGGTCCAGTTCCTCCTCGGCCGCCTCGACCGCGACCATCGCGCCACCGGCGGGCAGCGCGCCCATCAACCTGCCGCGCGCGCTCACCAGGGCGCAGGCGTCGGGCAGGGACAGCACGCCGGCGACGTGCGCGGCGGCGATCTCGCCGATGGAGTGGCCCAGCACGACCCCCGGCACGAGGCCCCAGGACTCGGCGAGCCGGTAGGCGGCCACCTCGACGGCGAACAGGGCGGGCTGGGTCCAGGCGGTGTCGTCCAGGCCCTCGCCCGAGGTGATGACGTCGCGCAGCCCCGGGTCGAGGTGCGCGCAGACCTCGTCGAACGCCTCCGCGTACACCGGGAACGCGTGGTGGAGCCGGGTGCCCATGTCGGGGCGCTGCGCGCCCTGGCCGGTGAAGACGACGCCGAGCGTGCCGTCCGCGACGGGGCCGCTGACGACGTTCGGCGCGGGCACGCCCGCCGCGACGGCGTCCAGGCCGGCGTCGAGGGAGGCGCGGTCGGACGCGACCACCACCGCCCGGTGCTCGAACGTCGTGCGCGTGGTGGCGAGGGACCAGCCGAGGTCACGCGGCTCGCCCTCGGTCTCCTTGAGGAGGGCGGCGTGCGCGCGCAGCGCCTCGGGCGTGCGGCCGGACACCGGGACGACCGCGGGCGAGGACGTCCCGGTGACGTCAGGCGCGGCCTGCGGGGCAGGCGGTTCGGCGACGACCACGTGGCAGTTCGTGCCGCCCATGCCGAACGAGCTCACGCCGGCCACCAGCGGCCGGTCCGGGTGGGGCCAGCCCCCGTGGCCGGTGTGGACGGCCAGGTTGCGCTCCTCCAGCCGCGCCTCGGGGTTGGGCGTGTCGAAGTTCAGGCTCGCGGGCAGTTCGCGGTGCCGGATGGCCAGCACCGACTTCAGCAGGCCGACGATGCCCGCCGCCCCCTCCAGGTGCCCGATGTTCGTCTTCACCGACCCCACCGGCAGCGGTTCGGCCCGACCGGCGAACGCCTCGCCCAACCCCGCCGCCTCGATCGGGTCGCCGACCGGCGTGCCGGTGCCGTGCAGCTCCACGTACTGCACCGCGTCGGCGTCCACCCCCGCTCGCCGCTGCGCGGCCCGCACCACCGCCGCCTGCGCCGCGGGCCGCGGCACGGTCAGGCCCGGCGTCGCGCCGTCGTTGTTGACCGCGCTGCCCCGGATCACCGCGTACACGTCGTCGCCGTCGGCCAGGGCGGCGCGCACCGGCTTGAGCACCAGCACCGCCGCGCCCTCGCCGCGCACGTACCCGTTGGCCCGCGCGTCGAAGGTGAAGCACCGGCCGTCCGGCGACAGACCGCCGAACTTGTCCGCGCCCAGCGCGCCCTCGGCGAGGATGTTCAGGTTCACGCCCGCCGCCAGCGCCAGCGGCGACTCGCCGTTGCGCACGCTCTCCGCCGCGAGGTGCACCGCGACCAGCGACGACGATTGCGCGGTGTCCACCACGACGCTGGGCCCGCGCAGGTCCAGCGCGTAGGACACCCGGTTGGCGATGATGCCGCGGTGCGTGCCGGTGTTGGTGTGCTGGGTGATGGCGCCGCGCCCGAGCACCAGCCCGGCGTAGTCGTCGCGCAGCGAGCCGACGAACACCGACGCCGCCGTGCCGGCCAACGAGCCCGGCACGATCCCGGCGTCCTCCAACGCCTCCCACGCCAGCTCCAGCACCAGCCGCTGCTGCGGGTCGGTGGCGGCGGCCTCGCGCGGGGAGATGCCGAAGAACCCGGCGTCGAAGTCGCCGACCGCGTCCAGGAACGCGCCGTACCGCGCGCCCCGCGCCGCCTTGGTCTCCGGCGACAGGGTCTCCCATCGGTCCGCGGGCACCTCCGTCACCGCGTCCCGGCCGTCGCGCAGCAGCCGCCAGAACGCGGCCGGGTCGGTCGCGCCGGGCAGCCGGCAGGACACACCGACCACCGCGACCGTGTCGTCCAGGTTCGTCATCGACAAGCCCTTCGCGAGCGGGATGGTTTTCCGATCTCCGGTTCTACCGAGTAATTCCGCCCGCGCAGTCATGAAGCGGTAGGCGGACGTTCTCCGGTCAGCGAATTACCGACCCGTGACCGAGTCCTGGTTAACGTCGGTCACGCCATTCCGAGCTACCCCGGAACCGACTGAGCCCAGGAAAGGACTGGTCCCCATGACCACGAAATTCCCGCTGCCCGAGGACGCCACGAAGATGACCGCGTTGTACGTCAGCGCGATGAACGCGGGCGACGCCGACGCCGTCCTGTCGCTCTACACCGAGGACGCGGCGTCGGTGTGGGACCAGGAGCAGGCCGTCAGCGGCGCCGAGCACGCGCAGGCCGTGAAGGAGCTCATGGCCAAGCGGCCGGTGATGCGCGCCGAGCTCAAGGAGTCGTACGTGACCGGGGACACAGCGCTGCTGGTGGTCGACTGGTCGTTCGACATCGAGGGCGAGGAGCCGCTGTCCGGGACGGGCCTCGACGTGCTGCGCAAGGGCCCGGACGGCAAGTGGCGCTACGCCATCGACAACCCGTTCGGCGACAACTGACATGGAGCCGCGACTGGCCGAGGCGCACTTGGGCGGCCTGTTGTCCCAGCTGGGGCTGGACGCCGAGTACGTGCGCGGCGAAGCGGACACGCTGTGGTGGCGCCGGCCGTCCGGTGACGAGGTGCCGGTGGTGGACTTCGTCGGCGGCTACGGTTCGCTGGTGCTGGGCCACAACCACCCGGAGATCGTGAAGCACGCCCAGGAGGTGCTGCGACGGCAGGTCCCGGTGCACGCCCAGTTCTCCTACCACCCCTACGCCAACGACCTGGCCCTGGCGCTCAACCGCGTGCTGTGGCGGGAGTTCGACACCGATGAGCCCTACTCGGCGATCTTCGCCAGCACCGGCGCGGAAGCCGTCGAGGTCGCCCTCAAGCACGCCGAGATGGCCCGCGGTGCGCGGGTGGCGGCGCTGCGGGAGGAGATCGAGGCGCACCTGGCCGACGCGCCCGCCGAGCTGGCCGAGCGGGTGCGCGAGCACAACGAGGACCGGTACGACGCGCCCCCGGTGTTCCTGACCCTGGAGGGGTCCTTCCACGGCAAGCTGGCGAGCAGCGTCCAGCTCACCCACAACGCGGGCTACCGGCTGCCGTTCCGGACGCTGGCCGTGCAGGCGAGGTTCGTCTCCGGGGGCGAGGTCGCCAAGGAGGTCGAGGCGTGCCGCGTCACGCTGCTCGACGTCCAGGACGGCGGACTGGTCGAACGCGACCTGCCCGTGATCGCCGCGTTCTTCGTCGAGCCGATCCAGGGCGAGGGCGGCATCCACGTCCTGGACACCGGGGTCGCGGCCGACATCCGCGCCGCGGCCGACGCCGGTGGCTTCCCCGTCGTGGTGGACGAGATCCAGACCGGTGTCGGCCGCACGGGCGCCTTCTTCGCCTCGTCGCACATCGGGCTGCTCGGCGACTACGTGCTGCTGGCCAAGGCGCTGGGCGGCGGCATCGCCAAGTCGGCGGTGACGCTGATGCGGCAGTCGGCGTACGTGCCGGACTTCGAGCTCCTGCACAGCTCGACGTTCGCCAAGGACGCGTTCTCCTGCCTCATCGGTTCACGGGTGGTCGAACTGGTCGAGCAACTCGACGCCTGCGGACGTGCGGCGGAACGCGGCGCGGCGCTGGAGTCGGCGTTGCGCGCGGTGCAGGCCGACTTCCCCACCGTCGTCGCCGACGTCCGCGGTCGCGGCCTGATGCTGGGCCTGGAGTTCCACGACCAGTCCGGTGCCGCGGGCCCGGTGGGCGAGCTGGCCGGTCAGGGCCTGCTCGGCTACGTGCTGGCGGGCTACCTGCTCAACGCCCACCGCGTCCGCGTCTTCCCCACCGCCAGCGCCTCGCACACCCTGCGGTTCGAACCTTCGGTGTTCATCACCGACGAGGAGATCGGACAGCTGGCCACGGGCCTGCGTGCCGTGTGCACGGCCCTGCGCGACAACCCGTTCGCCCTGCTACCCGGCTGACCCACACCCCCAGGGGTCGGCTGTCCCGACGGCCCACCGACCGCGTCCCCCCGGTCGGTGGGCCGTTCTCGGCTCTTCAGGACACCGAGGAACACCCGGAACGCCCGACTGGACCGAACAGCGACGTGCCCGACTCGCGGCTCTCGGCGTCCGGCCGTTCCGGCAACGCCCTCACCCGGTCGCGCGTTGCGAGTCGACGCAGTCCGCCGAGCGCTCGGGAACCCGGACCGGTGGCAGCTCTTGCCGCGACTCGGTCACCGGGCCGTCGCAGCGCCGGTCCGCCTGGTGCGGGCTGCCGTCGGCGTCCTCGACCGACCGGGGACGAAGTCCTGGGAACGGCGGTCGTGAAGCTCGACGATCGGCGCCGATCCCGGTGTCGAACCTCCCGGTCCGGCTGGTCAGCGACCCCACCACCGGGCACGAGGTCGAGGTCGCCGGGCCAGCCGCCCGACGACCTCGACCTCCCGCCGCCCGGCTACAGCGGCACGTTGCCGTGCTTGCGGGCCGGGCTGCGGCGGCGCTTGTCGCGCAGCATCTCCAGCCCCCGGCGCACCGCCGCCCGCGTCTGCGCCGGGTCGATCACGTCGTCCACCAGGCCGCGCTCGGCCGCGTAGTACGGGTGCGCCAGTTCGTCCGCGTAACGGGCCACCAGCACCTGTCGCAGCTCGTCCGGATCGGCGGCGGCGGCCAGCTCCTTGCGGTGGATGACGTTCACCGCCGCCTCCGCTCCCATCACCGCGATCTCGTTGGTCGGCCACGCCAGGGACAGGTCGCAGCCGATGGACCGCGAGTCCATCACGATGTACGCCCCGCCGTAGGCCTTGCGCAGGATCACCTGCACCCGCGGCACCGAGGCCTCGCAGTAGGCGTAGAGCAACTTCGCGCCGTGCCGGATCGCGCCGCCGTACTCCTGGTCCGTGCCCGGCAGGAAGCCCGGCACGTCCACCAGCGTCACCAGCGGGATGTTGAACGCGTCGCAGAACCGCACGAACCGGGCCGCCTTCTGCGACGCCGCGGTGTCCAGCACGCCCGCCAGCACCAGCGGCTGGTTGCCGACCACGCCGACGACCTCGCCGCCCACCCGGGCGAACGCGCACACCACGTTGGCCGCCCAGCCCTCGTGCACCTCCAGGAGGTCACCGTCGTCCACGACCTCGCCGATCACGGCCCGGATGTCGTAGGGCTGGTTGGGCGACACCGGCACCAGCGAGGCCAGTTCGGGCCGCACGTCGTCGTCCCCGTCAGGCGGCTCGCACGACGGCGGCGGCTCCAGGTTGTTCGAGGGCAACAACGACAGCAGGTAGCGCACGTCGGCCAGGCAGCTCTCCTCGTCGTCGTGCACGAACGACGCCACGCCCGACAGCGAGCCGTGCACGTCCGCGCCGCCGAGCTGGTTGTGCGTGACCCGCTCGCCGCTCACCGCCCTCACCACGTCCGGCCCGGTCAGGTACATCTGCGCGGTCTCGCGCACCATGAACGTGAAGTCGGCCAGCGCGGGCGAGTACGCCGCGCCGCCGGCGCACGGCCCCAGCACCACGCTGATCTGCGGGACGATGCCGGAGGCCTCGACCTGGCGGCGGAAGATGCCGCCGTAGCCGTTGAGCGCCATCACCCCTTCCTGGATGCGCGCGCCACCGCTGTCGTTCAACGCGACGATCGGCGACCCGGTGGCGACCGCCATGTCCATCACCTTGTGGATCTTCTCGGCGTGGCCCGCGCCCAGCGAACCGCCGGAGATCGTGAAGTCCTGCGCGTAGACGAACACCCGGCGTCCGTCCACCGTGCCGGAGCCCGCGACCACACCGTCGGTGTGCGCGCCGGTCGTGCCCCGGCGGTACATGTCGACCTCGACGAAGGAGCCTTGGTCCAGCAGCAGCTCCAGCCGTTCCCGCGCGGTCCGCTTGCCCAGCCGGTGCTGGCGCTCCACCGCGACCCGGTCACCCAGGCCGATGCGACCGGCCAGCTCGTCACGCCGGTCGCGCAGCGCCCGCATGGTGCGCGGCGGTGGCGGCGACGTCGGGCGCACGGCCGGCCGCACGTCCATCTCGGAGATGCTCATCGTCGCCTTTCGCTCGTGTCGACCTGCCAGTACGCACCGTCGAAGAACAGCAGCCCCGCCGGGCCGTCGCCGCGGCCGGCGCCCAGCACCCGGCCGAAGAACACGGAGTGGTCGCCCGCCTCGTGGACGTCGGCCAGCTCGCACTCCAGCCACGCCAACGAACCGGCCAGCACCGGCGCCGCGGTGGCCGGGCCGGGCACCCAGTCGACCTCGTCGAACTGGGCCGGTCCCAGGGGCCGGTCGCGGGCGGCGAACCAGCGAGCGCTGGTCTCCTGGTCGCCGCGCAGCATCGAGGCGGCGAAGTGCCCGGCCGCGGTGATCGCGTCGTGCATGACCGCCGTGCGGGCCACGCAGCACAGCACCAGCGGCGGGTCCAGCGACACGGAGCTGAACGCGTTCGCGGTCATCCCGTGCATGTGCTCACCACCGACGGTCAGCACCACGACGCCGGTGGCGAAGCGGGCCAGGGTGGAGCGCATCTCGGTCGGGGACACCCCGGTCAGCTCGGGTGCCAGTTCCATCGCACACGTCCTTCCCGCGAACAGGGCGCGGACCGCGCCGGACGACGCGGTCCGCGCGTGCGGCTCAGCCCTGGATGTCCTCGACGCTGTCGGCGACCGGGCGGTCCACCGCCATCACCCACTTGCCGTCCTCGCCACGCACCAGCACGTCCGTGCACTTGCCGAGGATGCGCTGCTTGCCACCGTCGGGCTTGGTGACCTCGAGGTCGTAGTCCACGATGATCAGCGACGTGTCGCCCGCCGTGTAGTTGGCCCTGACCTTGGACGTCAGCTTCGGCTTGGTCGCCAGCAGCGCGGTGATCGCGTCCGTGCGCGCCTGGCCGGTCAGCGGCTCGCCGGACAGGTTCGAAATCGAGTCGTCGCGGTAGAGGCTGTCGAAGATGGCGCCCTGGCCCGAGTTGAAGGCGGCCAGGAAAACGTCGTTCTGGACGTCCGGGTCGTCGGTCAGGTCCATGTTCTGCAAGTCGATCTGGGCGGTCATGGGAGAGTCCTCGCTTTCCTCACGGATTCCGCATCGGCTACCGGACACGCTAATGGCGCGACCAGCCGGCCCACCCACCGCGGAATAACTGGCCGCTCATTTGGCAATCAACCGCGCGGTCCGCCCGGTAATGCGCCGACGACCCGCGCGCCGGGTGGCGCGCGGGTCGTCGGAGGTCGTGCCGGGTGGGGTCAGCCGCGGTCTTCCCGGAGTAGTCCGGCGGCCCGTTCCGCGATCATCACGGCGTGGGCGTGGGTGTGCCCGCGCGGCGCCTCGGGGATCACCGATGCGTCGACCACGCGCAACCCCGGCACGCCGCGCACCCGCAGCCGTTCGTCCACCACGTCGCCCATCCGGCACGAGCCGACCGGGTGGAACACGGTGCTCGCCCGCTCCCGGACGTAGTCGACCAGCGCGTCGTCCGCGGGCCACGGCGCGACCGGCCCGGTGTGCAGGCCGCTCAACGCCGCCGTGCCCAGCACCCGTTCGGCGAACCGCACCCCGGCGACGTACGCGCGCACGTCGGCCTCCTCGGTCAGGTAGCCGGGGTCGATGACCGGCGGCACGGACGGGTCCGCCGACACCAGCGCGAGCCGTCCCCGGCTGCGCGGGCGCAGCAGCACCACGCCCACCGTGTAGCCGGGGATCGGGTCGCCGTCGTCGGAGAACGCCATCGGCGACCAGATCAGCTCCACGTCCGGTGGCCCGTCGCCGCCGTCTGCGCGCAGGAACGCGACCGCCTCGCCGATGTTCGAGCTCGACGGCCCGGTCCGGTCGCGCTCGTACTGCTCGCGGCCGTCCTGGAGGAAGCGGGTGGCGGCCGGAGCGTGCACGGCCAGGTCGAGGATCATGTGGTCGTGCAGCCCGCGACCCACGCCGGGCAGGTCCACGCGCGGCGTCACGCCCACCGCGCGCAACTCGGTCGCAGGCCCGATCCCGGACAGCAGCAGCAAGTGTGGCGAGCCGACCGAACCAGCGCACAGCACCACCTCCCGCCGGGCGGTCACCGCGCGGTCCGCCAGCCGCACGCCGGTGGCCCGACCGTCCCGATCGAGCATGATCCGCTCCGCCCGCCGCCCGCTGAGCACGGTCAGGTTCGGCCGGCCCGAAGCGGGCTTGAGGTAGGCGTCGGCGGAGCTCCACCGGACGCCTTCGCGCTGCGTCACGGGCGTCAAGGCGCATCCGGTGTTGTCCGGACCGCCCAGGCCGCCCTCGACCGGCTTCAGGCCCACTTCCGCGCACGCGTCGAGGAACCGCGCGCTGCTCGGGTCGGGATCGCGCTGCGGCGAGATCCACAGCGGACCCGTCGTGCCGAACTCCGGACCGGCCTCGCGCTCACCGGCCCAGCGCTCCGCCCGCCGGAAGTACGGGTGCACGCGCTCCCACGACCACGACGGGTGCCAGTCGTCGAAGTCGGCCGCGTGGCCGGGCACCCACATCTGGAAGTTCGTGGCCGACGAGCCGCCGTGCACCCGGCCGCGCGGCCACGGCACCTCCCGTCCACCGAGGCCGGGCTGCGGCGCGGTGGTGAACGCCCAGTCGACCTCCGACCCGAACAGCTCCAGCGCGCCCAGCGGCACGCCGATGGCCGGGTGGTCGTCCGGACCGCCCGCCTCCACCAGGGCGACGGTGACGGCCGGGTCCTCGGTCAGGCGGGCCGCGACCACGCAGCCCGCCGAGCCCGCGCCCACCACCACGTAGTCGAACTCCTCCGCTTCCACCACGGCAACTCCTCCCACGAACGGGTTAGACGCGTCAGCGGGCCACCCGGACCGCCGCCTGCTTCGCCGCCACCAGACCGGACTCCATCGCCCCTTCGACGTAACCGCTCCACCCGGAGGCGATGTCGCTGGTGGCGAACGAGATCCGGCCCTGCGGCTGCTGCACGGCGCGCAGCAGGCCGGTCAGCTGTCGCGGCTGCCGGAACGACCAGCCGCCGAGCGCGAACCGGTCGCCGCCCCAGTCGTGGCCCTTCACCGACAGCACCCGGGCGTCCGGCACGATCAGCCGCACGGCTTCCTGCACCTGCGCGGCGTTGTTCACGTCCAGCCGCGGCTCGCCGCTGAACCCGATCATCAGCCAGCCCCGGGACGTCTGCTTGTACGGCACCAGGGTGTCCACCGGGTAGCCCTCGGGCGCGTGCACGTAGGTGTTCCCGATCGAGGAAGCCAGGTGCAGCCACAGCTTCTTGGCGTTCGGCACGCCGAACGTCTCCTGCGACGCCTGGAGCTTGGCCGTCGACAGGCCGGGCGCGAACTCGATGGTGCGCCACACGTTCACCGGGACGGCCACGACCACCGCTGCCGCTGTGTGCACCGAACCCGCCGCCGTGCGCACGGTGACCTGCCGGCCGTCGTCGGCGATGGACTTCACCGGCGTGTTCAGCAGCACCTCGGCCTGCGCCTCGGCCAGGATCGACCGGGCCAGGCCGTTCATGCCGGTGGCCGGCTTGTAGGTGTTGATGCCGTAGTACTGCTCGGCGTTGTAGTTGCACAGCGCCCACCAGTGCAGGAACTGCGTGTACGCGCCCCGCGTCGAGGCGCCGCCCAGGCCGCCGGTCGCCCCGGTGAGCCACTTCTCGTCCAGCGCGGACAGGTTCATCGAGTCCAGGTGCCGCCGGATCGTCAGCGCGTCCGGCGCCCGGAGCAGGTCGGCCCGCGCCAACGGGTTGTAGGCGTCGGGGAACAGCTCGCGGGCGCGTTCGCTGAACCGCGTCAGCAGCTCGCCCTGCCGGCCGAACGACTCCTCCGGCGGGAAGAACCCGAACCCGTTCTCCGTCGGGAAGAGCGTCCGCTCGGCGGCGCCGTCGGCGACGAACCCGATGCGCTGGGCTTCGATCTCCCGCCACACCGTGGTCTGCAACGGGTCGACCCACGTGCCGCCCAGCTCGACCTGCTCGCCCTCGAACGTGGTCGTCCACGTCCGGCCGCCGATCCGGTCGCGCGCCTCCACCACGAGCACCCGCAGGCCGCGGCGGCGCAGCTCCCGGGCGGCGGTGACGCCGGCGAACCCGGCGCCGACGACGATCACGTCGTGGGTCGACCGGGTGCCGCTGCCCGCCGCCGAGGCGACGGCGGGAGGCAGGGCGCTGCCCACGACGGCGGTCGTGGCCAGCGCCTTGAGGAAGCCGCGGCGGGTAGGGCCGGCGGCTTTGACCGACTGACTCATGTTTCTCGTGCCCCCAGTGGCATCCGGTGTTACAGGAACGGGGTCTCGGGGTCGAGGCCGACCAGCACCCGCCCGTGGACCTCCAAGCTCATGTCGGGTGACATGAGGCCGTGCGTGGTCAGGCCGAGCAGGTCGCGGTGGTAGCGCTGGAACGGCGCGGACCTGCTCAGCGCCGACGCGCCCGCGATGGTCTGGAGCGCCTCCACGGCTTCCTTGACGAGCAGGATCGCCGTGCCCGCCTGGCCGCGGACCGCCGCTTTCTCGTCCCACGTCGGCTGCTCGCCCGCGTCGGCGCGACGCTGGAGCACGTCCACGTAGGACGCCGACAGCGCCTCGGCCGCGGTGATCTTGTTGGCGGCCAGCGCGACGCGGTGCTGCGTCAACGGGTGCTGCCGCTGGTCGGTCCACGACGTGTAGGCCAGGCCGCGGCCGGGCAGGCGCTCCAGGAAGACCTCCAGCGCGCCCTTGGCCATGCCGATGTAGGCGGCGACGGACTCCGCGACGACGTAGCTGATCAGGCTGTACGCCCGGCCCTGCGCGGTGGGCGTGCGGCCGGCGACCCCCTCCGTCAGCGCATCCTCGCCGGTGACGACGCGGTGCGCGGGCACGAACACGTCCTTGGCCGTGGTGGTGGAGCTGCCGGTCCCCGACGCGGCGGACACGTGCCAGTCGTCCGCGATGGTCAGCTCCGACATGGGCACCATCGCGAACACCTCCTCCTCCGTGCCGTCGGGGTGTTCGGCGATGGCGGCCAGCAGGTCCCAGTGCGCGCCCCGGCAGCCGGTGTTGAACCGCCACGAGCCGTTGAGCAGGTAGCCGCCTTCGGTCGGCGTGGCCTTCGCGGTGGGCGTGAAGCCGCCGGAGATGCGCACCGACCCGCCCGCGAAGATCTCGTCCTGCGCCTGGTCCGGGTACAGGGTGGCCATCCAGGCACTCGACACCCACGCGACCGCCGTCCACGCGGTCGAGCCGCAGCCGCGGCCGATCTCGGTCAGCACGGCGATCTGCTCCGCCATCGGCAGGTCCAGGCCGCCGAACCGGCGCGGCACCGCCATCGAGAACACGCCCGCCTTGTCCAGCAGGTCGACGTTCTCCTCGGGAATCCAGCGGTTCTGCTCAGCCTCGGCGCCGTTCTCGCGCAGCCTCGGCACGATGTCGCGGACCGCGTCCAGCACTTCGCTCATGGCGTTTCCTCCCCGGTTCGGGTCAGCACTACGGGCAACGTCTCGTGGCCGTTGGAGATGAACGACCCCAACGGGCGCAGGTCCTCGGTCGGCACCGCGAGCCGCAGCCGCGGGAACCGGGCGAACAGGGCGGGCAGACCGACCGCGGCCTCCAGGCGGGCCAGCGGCGCGCCCAGGCAGTGGTGCACGCCGTGGCCGAACGCCAGGTGGTCGCGACGCGTGGGCCGGGTCGGGTCGAACTCGGCGGCGTCCTCGCCGTGCACCTTCGGGTCACGGCCGGCCGCGCCGAAGGCGATCACCATCGGGTCGCCCTTCGGGATGAACGCGTCGCCGAGGTCGATGTCCTCCACGGCGTAGCGCAGCGGCAGGTTCGGGAACGGCGCTTCCAGCCGCAACGACTCCTCGACCACGTCCTCCCACGCCGACGAGCCGTCCAGCACGGCGGCGTGCCGTCCAGGGTGGGTCAGCAGCAGGGCGATGGTCTGGTCGAGCAGGTTCACCGTCGTCTCGTGGCCCGCGGTGAACATCAGCAGCACGGTGTCGACCAGCTCGCGCTCGCCGAGGTGGCCGCCGTCCTCGTCGTGGGCCTGGATCAGGCCGGTGGTGACGTCGTCGCCGGGTCGGGTGCGCTTGATCGCGACCAGCTCGTGCAGCAGCCGGTACAGCTCCAGCTCGTTGGCCTTGACCTGCTCGGGCGAGGCGGAGGTGTCCATGATCTCGTGCACGGACCGCAGCAGCGGACCGCGGATCTCGTCCGGGATGCCCAGCAGCTCGGAGATCACCCGAACCGGCAGCGGGTAGGCGAACCGCTCGCGCAGGTCGACGACCTCGCCCGCGGGCACCTCGGCCAGCCCGTCCAGCAGTTCCTCGGTGATGGCCTCGATGCGCGGGCGCATCGCCTGCGTGCGGCGGGCGGTGAACGCCTTGGCCACCAGCTTGCGCAGCCGGGTGTGCTCCGCGCCGTACGCGGTGATCATGTTGCGGTCGGCGACCCACATCGCCAGCGACCACGTCTGCGCCAGCTCGCTCTCGCCGTTCTCCCACGCGGGCCAGTGCCGGTAGGTGTCACGGGACACCCGCCGGTCGGTCAGCAGCTGCTTGATCAGCGCGTGGTCGGTGACCCACCACGCGATCACCCCGCCGGGGAGCTCCACCCGCACGGCGCGCCCGAGCGCGCGCAGGCGCTCGGACTCGCCGTGGATGTCGCGCCCGGCCGTGTCGATGACCGGGTAGCCGACTTGGTTGGTCATGCGAACTTGCTCGCGTCCTGGTCCCGGAGGATCCGGCACACGTCCCGGAACCCGGCGTCGACCTGGGCCAGCTCCTCGTCGCTGAGGTGGATCGACGGCTCGAAGCGCATCGTCTCCAGGTTGGAGGCGGTGGAGAAGATGCGGATGCGGTGCTTGCGCAGCAGGTGGCCGCCGATGACGAACGCCAGCGCCTCGTACTCGACCGCCTCGCGGATCTCCGGGTCGGCCGACTTGCTCTGGTCGTGCAGCTCGAAGCCGAGCATCAGGCCTTTGCCGCGGACCTCCTTGACCACGTCCGGGTAGTCGGCCTTGATCGCTTCCATCATCGCCACGGCCTTGGCGCCACGCTCGGCCGCGAGCTGGTAGGCCTTGCCGCCGTCGGCCTCCAGCATCTCCAGGAACTTCAGCGCCAGACGGCTGGAGAAGCCGTCGCGGCCGAAGGTGGAGGTGTGCATCAGCTCGAAGTCCTTGCGGTAGCGGTGCTCGTTGACCAGCACCACGCCGAGCTTCGCCAGGCCGCCGCCCAGCGCCTTGGCCAGGATGATGTAGTCGGGCTTCAGGTCGATCTGGGTGCCCGCGAGGAACGTGCCGGAGCGGCCCATGCCGGACTGGATCTCGTCGGAGACCAGCGGCACGCCGATCCTGTCGCACGCCTCCCGCAGCGCCCGGGCCAGCTCGCGGCTGATCGGGAAGATGCCCGCCTCACCCAGGATCGGCTCGACCAGGAACGCGGCGAACACCGGGAAGTCGCGCTCGACCAGGTCGACCACGCCGTCCTGCACGACGACGTCCAGCAGCGCGGCCCGCTCCTCCTCGACGACCTTCTCGATCATCTCCGGGCGGTCGCGCGGGATGAACCGGGCCTGCGCGGCGAGCGCCTTGAACGGGCCGCGGAACTCCTCGTTGAACGTGAGCTGGACGCTGCTGACGAGCTTGCCGTGGAAACCGCCCTCCAGGGCGAGGAACAGCGGCGGGCGGGCCTCGGTCTCGGCGTTGCGGCGGCGCACCTCGGCGACGAGCCGGTCGAAGTCCGCGCCGCCGGCGAGCCCGGCGGCGGCCTCGGAGACGCGGGCGCCACCCGCGATGGCGGAGCGGGCGGCCTCGACGTTGGCCTCGATGCCCTCCTTCAGCTCCTTGATCCGCATGCCGCGGTCGAGCTCGGCGTGCTTGATCGTGATTTCCACGGCCTCGGCGCCGGAATTGCCGAACAGGCCGTAGAACTTGTCGTCGGTCTTCAACTCGCGGCGGATGATCTCGTTCAGCTTGGCCGCGAGGTCGAGCGCGTAGGAGTAGCCGGAGAACTGCGCGTGCACGGGGGTCTGCTGGTCCAGCAGCCACTTGGCGTGCTCGACCAGTTCGGGGTTGTTGTGCCCGAACATCAGCGATCCGAACCCGCTCGCGGCGTCGAAGACGCCGACCTCGCTGCCGTCGTCGGCCAGGTAGTGGAGGGTGTTGCCCTCGGCGCGCACGTACTTCAGCGCCAACCCGAACTCCGACAGCACTTCGACGAGGTAGGAGTCCGCGAATTCGGGCGCACCAGGAGAAGCGCTCATTTCTCACTCCGATCGAGGTGAATGGTGAGGTGGAGGTCCGCGCCCGCGGTTTCGGCGAGCGACGCTGTTCTATCGCAGGTCGGAGGGGGTGCCGGTCATCGCGGGTTCACCGGAACGGCCGATGACCGGGCGATGAGCGGGCAATTACCCGCACGCCCCGGAGGCGGACCTCTCGCCGGTGGCGGAGCGGTTGGAGAGCGGCCTGAGAGGGGGTCGCGCCAGACTGGCGTGGCGGTAGGCGAACGACGGTGGGGAGCACCACCCCGCCCTCCGTCGAACCAGGACAGCATGAGGAGAACTTGCAGATGACTTCGGACAACCGCGCACCGGTGACAGTGGTCGGCTTGGGGTCGATGGGCTCGGCGCTCGCGAAGTCCTTCGTGGCCGAGGGGCACCCGACCACCGTCTGGAACCGCACGCCCGAGAAGGCCGACGACCTGGTGGCCGCGGGCGCGGTCCGGGCCGCCTCCGCGGCCGAGGCGGTGGCCGCGAGCGAGCTGGTCGTCGTGTGCGTGCTCGACTACCACGCGATGCGCGAGCTCTTCGACCCGCTCGGCGACGCGCTCTCGGGTCGCACCGTCGTCAACCTGACCTCCGGCACGCCGGAGGAGGCCCGGGAGGCGGCCGAGTGGGCCGCCGAACGGGGATTCGACTACGTGGACGGCGCGATCATGGCCGTCCCCCCGATGATCGGCTCCGAGGAGGCGCTGATCTTCTACGGCGGGCCGAAGGCGGTCTACGACGCCCACTCCGCGAGCCTGGCCACGATCGCCGGCGCGGGCACCTACCTGGGCGAGGACGTGGGACTGCCGTCGCTGTACGACGTGGCGCTGCTCGGCCTGATGTGGACCACCTGGGCGGGCTTCATGCAGTCGCTCGCCCTGGTGAAGTCGGAGAACGTCGCCGCTGCGGCGTTCCTGCCGTACGCGCAGGCGTGGTTCGAGCACGTCGTCTCGCCCGAGGTGCCCGGCATCGCGGGCCAGGTCGACGCGGGCGACTACCCGGACGAGGGTTCGGCGCTCGGCATGCAGGCCATCGCGATCGAGCACCTGGTGGACGCGAGCCGCGCCCAGGGCGTGGACGCCGCGCTGCCCGAGTTCCTCAGGCAGCGGGCACAAGAGGCGATCAAGCGCGGGCACGCGGGCAGCGGGTTCGGCGCGCTGTTCGAGGTGCTGCGCAAGCCCGAGTAGCCGGCCGACGACGGCGCACGCCCACCCTCTCGACCGGGGCGTGCGCCGGTGGTCCGACCGGGTCCGGGCGAGTGAGCGGTCCGGGCGCACGGTGTTCGCGGGTGCGGCCGGCGGCTGGCGGGCTGTGTTCGCGGCGGTGGTCGTCGCGGGTTCGTCCGCGCCCTCGACGCGGACCGCCGTGCCGGGTGTGACGGGCCTGAGGGCGAGGGTCGTGATCGGAGCCGCCGCAGCGCTCTCCCGGCCGTCAGGGTTCTCGGCCGACCAGGCTGTGCGCCGTGACGGGGTCGAGCGCGCGACCGTGCGCGTGGTGAGTCTCGAACTCGTCGCCCAGGGCTTCCCGCAACGTGCTCTCGATCCGCCTCACGTCGCCGCGCTCGGCCTCGGGCAGCGGCGCGCCGGCGGTCTCGCGGGCGGCGGTGGCGGCGCCGAGCAGGATGGCCGACTCGACGTGGCGGCGGGCCACCATCAGCGCGCCCGCCAGGCCTTCCAGGGCCAGCGCGAGCGAGCGGGGGTCTCCGGTGGTCTTCGCCGCCGAGTACCCCTGCTGGTGCAGCGCCAACGCAGCCGTCGCGTCGCCGCGCTGCTCGGCCACGAACCCCAACTCGGCCAGGATCAGCGCCTCGCCGACGTCGCCGTCCAACTGGCGGCACCAGTCCAGCCAGCGCCGCAGGTGCGCTTCGGCCGCGTCCAACCGGCCCTCCCTGCGCGCGCCGAGCCCCAGCCCGACCTCGGCGAACTGCTCGCCGAAGGTGAAGCTCTGCTCCGCGGCCAGCCGCATCGCGCGCTCGTGCAGCTCGCGCGCCTGCGGGTAATCGGCCTTGAGCAGCGCGATTCTCGCCAGTCCGGACAGCTTGGTCGACACCTCCGACCACAGCCCCAGCGTCTCGGCGATGCGCAGGCCTCCGCGGTGCACGCGCACCGCGTGGTCGTAGTCGCCGCGCACCTCGGCCAGCGACGCCAGCGCGTCACCGGCCTGCAGCTGGCCCCAGCCGTCGCCGATCTCGCGGAACAGCCCGGCGCTCTCCTCGCCGTACTGCTGGGTCGTGCTCAGGTCGCCGCGCAGCACGGCCTGCGTCGCCAACGCGGCCAACGCCGCCGCCGTGCCCCACCGGTCGTCCAACGCGCGGAACTCGCCCAACGCCCGGTCGATGCGCTTCTCGCTGCTGTCCTGGTCGCCGTACCCGATGCGGGCGAACCCGAGGAACCAGCGCGCCGTGGCCCGGCCCAACGGGTCGGCGATCTCGTCGGCCAGCTCGTCGTAGTTCTCCAGCGGGTAGCTCGACTCGCCCGCGCGCAGGCTGAACCCCGCCTGCCAGGCGAGGGCCTTCGCCCGCTCCGACGGGTCGCAGCGCCCTTCGATGGCCAGCGCCGCCGCGAACGCCCGCGTGGCTTCGCCGAGCCGTCCGCGCAGGAACCAGTACCAGGCCAGCGCGTTGACCGTGCGCAACGCCAGGTCCGCCCGGCCCTGGTGCGCCGCGGTGTCCAGGGCGACCCGGAGGTTGGCGGCCTCGACATCGGTGAGTTCGAGCCAACGGCGCTGGTCGGGTCCGCGCAGGTGCGACATCACCCGCACGGCGAAGTCCGCGTGGTAGGCGGCGTGCCGGGCCCGCGTCCGATCGTTCTCCCCCGCTTCGCGCAGCCGCTCGGCGCAGTAGGCGGCCACCGACTCGGGCAGCCGGTACCGGCGCGTTCCGGCCACGTCCGAAGCGCTCACCAGGCTCCGGTCGACCAGCCGCGCCACCAGGTCCAGCACCTCGTCCTGCCTGATGCCGTCGCCGGCGCACACCTCTTCGGCCGCGGTCAACGGGCAGCCGCCGCTGAACGCCGCCATCCGGCGCAGCACCACGCGTTCCCGGTCCGACAGCAGCTCCCAGCTCCAGTCGACCGCCGCGCGCAGGGTCTGCTGCCGCGCGGGTGCGCCACGCCTGCCCACGGTCAGCAGCGTGAAGCGGTCGCGCAGGCGGCCCGCGACCTCGTGCACGCCCAGCGCGCGCACCCGGGTCGCGGCCAGCTCCAGCGCGAACGGGATGCCGTCCAGCTGACGGCAGATCGCGTGCACGGCGTCCACGGTGGACTCGTCGAGCGCGAAATCCGGGGCCGCCGCGGTCGCGCGCGCCACGAACAGCTCCACGGCCGTGGACACGCCGTCGCTGTCGGGGAGGGTCAGCGGCGGGACGGTCCACAGCCGCTCGCCCGCGATGCCCAGCGGTTCCTGGCTGGTGGCCAGGATGCGCACGCCGGGCGCGGCCATCAGCAGCATCTCGGCCACCTCGGCGACCCGCTCGACCACGTGCTCGCAGTTGTCCAGCACGAGCAGCAACTGCTTGGTGCGCAGCGCGTCGGCCAGCCGGGTGATCAACGCGATCGGCGGCCCCGCGCCGGTCACGTCGTCCCGCACGCCCAGCACCGTCGCCACGACCTCCACCACGCCGTCCGCCGACTCCAGCGTGGCCAGCTCCACGAGCCAGATGCCGTCCGGGTAGTGGTCGGCGACCCGGGTCGCCGCGGCCAGCGCCAACCTCGTCTTGCCGACGCCGCCGATGCCGTTGAGCGTGACCAGCCTGCTGGCGTCCAGCAGCGCCCGGACCTGCCCGATCGCCGCGTCCCGGCCGATCAGCGGTGTCATCTGGACGGGCAGGTTGGTCAGCGGCCGGGCGGCGGTCGTGATCGGGGACGGCATGGGCGTGAGCTGGAGGTCGCGCTCCAGGACCTTCTGGCGCAACGCGACCAGCTCGGCGCTCGGCTCCAACCCCAGCTCGCCGACCAGCACCGACCGCAGGGCGTCGAAGCTCGCCAGCGCCTCGCTCTGCCTGCCCGCGGCGTACAGGGCGCGCATGTGCGCGGCACGCAGCCGCTCGCGCAGCGGGTGGCGGGCGAGGAGGTCTCCCAGCTCCCCGACCAGCAGCCCGTGCTCGCCGAGGCCCAGCATCACCTCCGCCCGGTCCTCCAGCGCGGTGAGCCGCAGTTCCTCCAACCTCGCCACGACCGGGTGGGCGAACTCGGCGTCGGCGAAGTCCGCGAGCGCCGGGCCGCGCCACTGCGCCAGCGCGTCGCCCAGCACCGCCGCCCTGGTCCGCAGGTCGGCCGTCTGGTGCGAGGCGGCCAGCAGCGCGGCGAACCGGCGCGCGTCCACCGCGTCTGCGGGCACGTCCAGCAGGTAGCCCGGCGGGCGGGACACCACCAGCTCGCCCGCGCCCGGCTCGGCGTCCTCCAGCGCCCGGCGCAGCTGCCAGACCTTGGTGTGCAGGGCTCCCGCCAGGTTGCTCGGCGGCGAGTCGCCCCACAGCTCGTCGGCGAGGCGGTCCGCCGACACGGCCTCCCCGTCGTGCGCCAGCAGGCACGCCAGGAGGGTGCGCGCCTTCACCCCCGGGACGGGGACGACGTGGTCGTCCTCCGTCCAGACGGTCAAGGGCCCCAGGATGCCGAAACGCACAAACACACCATAACGGGATCTGATCAAGGTCAGGTGTCACGAAGCGCGTGCTCACGAACACTCACCGAGAGACCCGAGAGGTCTCCGAGAGGTGATCGGGAGGTGCCTCGGCGAGGGTGGTGACGTCATGATGAGGAGGGCGGAGATGACGGCGGGCGACCGTTCGCCTGTGACGGTGATCGGCCTCGGGCCGATGGGTTCGGCGCTCACCCGGGCGTTCGTGGACGCGGGTCACCGGACGACGGTCTGGCACCGCTCCCACCAACGCCCCGACGAGCCGGCGGCCAACGGCGCGATCCGCGCCGCGACGCTGGTGGAAGCCGTGTCGGCGAGCCCGATGGTGGTCGTTCGCGTGGTCGATCACCGCGCGATGCGGGAGATCGTCAACTCGCTGGGCGACACCACCGGCCGGGTGCTCGTGAACCTCACCGCAGGCACTGCGGAAGAGGCCCGCGACACCGCCTCCTGGGCGGCGTCGCGGGGCGTCGGTTACCTCGACGGCGCGATCCTCACGACCGCTGAAGAGCTGGGTGCGGATACCACGCTGACGTTCTACGGAGGTCCGAAGGAGCTGTACCAGGAGCACGAGCCGACGCTGGCCGCGTTGGGCGGCACCTGCACTTACCTGGGCGACGACGTCGGGTTGCCCGCGCTGTACGAGGTGGCGTTGCTCGGTGTGATGTGGAGCGCGTGGGCCGGTCTGCTGCACGGGCTCTCGCTGGTGTCGACCGAGCACCTGGCCGCCACCGACTTCCTGCCGCACGCCACGCGGTGGCTGCGGCGGGTCGTCGGCTCGGTGCCCGAGCTGACGGCCGGCGTGGACCTCGGCGAGTACCCCGGCACGACGCTCGGCCACCAGGCCGTGGTGGTCGAGCGCCTGCTCGCCGCGAGCCGCGCGGGCGGGGTCGACGACGGCTTGCCGCGCTTCCTGCTCGCGCGGGTGGAGCAGGCGATCCGCCGCGGCCACGCGGGTGACGGGTTCGCGAGCCTGATCGAGGTGCTGCGCGACCCGCACTCCGACTGAGCACGCTCACTTGCCTAGAGCTGGAAGGGGAAGCACATGGAACGCACCGAACGGGCCGGGGCCAAGGAGTGGCTCGGGCTCGCCGTGCTCGCGTTACCGACCCTGCTGTTGTCGGTGGACGCGACGGTGCTCTACCTGGCGTTGCCGCACCTGGGGGCGGACCTGCGTCCCAGCGGCGCGGAAACGTTGTGGATCATCGACGTGTACGGGTTCATGATCGCGGGATTCCTGATCACGATGGGCACGCTCGGCGACCGGATCGGCCGCCGGAAGCTGCTCATGATCGGCGCGCTGGCGTTCGGCGTGGCGTCGGTGGCCGCCGCCTACGCCACCGACCCGGCGCTGCTGATCGGCGCGCGGGCCCTGCTCGGCATCGCGGGCGCGACGCTGATGCCCTCCACGCTGGCGCTGATCACCACCATGTTCCACGACCCCGGTCAACGCGGTGCCGCGATCGGCGTGTGGGCGGCCTGCTTCTCGGCGGGTGTGGCGGCGGGCCCGCTGGTCGGCGGCGCGCTGCTGGAGCTGTTCTGGTGGGGCTCGGTGTTCCTGCTCGCGGTGCCGGTGATGGTGCTGCTGCTGGTGGCCGCGCCGATCCTGCTGCCCGAGTCGCGCGACCCGGAGCCGGGCAGGCTCGACCTGGTGAGCGTCCTGCTGTCGCTGGCGGCGATCCTGCCGGTGATCTACGGGCTCAAGGTCGTGGCGTCGGACGGCGTCGAGGCGGGTGCGGTCGCGGCGGTCGTGGTCGGCTTGGTGATCGCCGTGGTGTTCGTGCGCCGGCAGCGGTCGTTGCCGGACCCGTTGCTGGACGTCCGGCTGTTCGCGCGGCCCGCGTTCCTGGGCGCGCTGCTGGCCCTGCTCGTGGGTCTGGCGGTCGTCGGCGTGGTGTACATGTTCGTGACGCAGTACCTGCAGATGGTGGCGGGGCACTCGCCGCTGGCCGCGGGCCTGTGGCTGCTGCCCTCGGCGGTGGCGATGATCGTGGCGTCCATGGCGGCGCCCGCGCTGGCCAGGCGGGTCCCGGCGGGCCGGCTCGTCGCGGCGGCGCTGGTCGTGTCGGCGGCGGGTTACCTGCTGCTGGCGTTCGTGGACGGTCCCGGCGGCCTCGCACTGGCCGTGACCGGGCTGGTCGTGGTGTACCTCGGCATCGGACCGATGATGGCGCTGGGCACGGAACTCGTGGTGGGCGCCGCACCTCCCGCGCGGGCCGGGTCCGCGGCGGCGATGTCGGAGACGAGCATGGAGTTGGGCCTGGCGCTGGGCGTCGCGGTGCTGGGCAGCGTGGGCACCGCGGTGTACCGGTCCGAGCTGCCCGAGGGCACGCCCGCCGACGCGGTGGAGTCGCTGGCCGGCGCGCTCGCCGTGGGCGGCGCGGACGTGGTCGAGGCGGCGCGGTCGGCGTTCACCTCGGGGTTGAACGTCGTCGGCTTGGTCAGCGCGGTGGCGACGGTGGCCATCGCGGTGGTGACGGCGGTGCTGGTGCGCCCGTCCTCGACGTCCGGCCAGGAGCCTGTGGCGGAGAAGAGCAACGCCTGACGTTTCACTCGGCAAGGCCGCGTCAGACGTGGTGGCCGGGGCGGGACACCTGCTCCGGCCGGTCCGACAACAGCTGGGGGAACAAACATGGAGTTCCGATTACTGGGTCCGTTGGAAGTGCTGCACGACGGGCGACCGAGCTCGCTCGGCGGCATCAAGCAGCGCGCCACGCTCGGTTTCCTGCTGCTCAAGGCGAACCAGGTGGTGCCGACCAGCCAGTTGCTGTGCGCGCTGTGGCCGGGTGAAGACCCGCCCGCGTCGGCGCGGAAGATGCTGCAGAACGCGGTGTGGAGCCTGCGGGCCGCGCTGTCGTCGAGCGACGGGCCGGGCGCGCCCCGGCTGTCCACCCAGGCGCCCGGGTACGTCTTGCAGGTGGACCCGGCGCGGGTCGACCTGTTCCGGTTCCACGAGCTCGCCGAGCGCGGCCGGGCCGAGCAGGGCAGGCCCGAGGTGGCGGCGAAGGTGCTGCGGGAGGCGTTGGCCACGTGGCGCGGCGCGGCGTTGGCCGACCTCGTGGAGAGCGGCATCTGCTGGCCAGAGCTGACCGTGGTGGAGAACGCCCGCCTCGACGCGATGGAGGACTACTTCGACGCGGAGCTGGCGTGCGGCAGGCACCAGTCCGTCCTGGGCGAGCTGGAGGCGATGGTCGAGGCGGAACGGCTGCGGGAGCGCTCGTGCGGCCAGCTGATGCTGGCGCTGTACCGGTGCGGGCGGCACGCGGACGCGCTCGCCGTGTACAGCAGGCTGCGCACCTCGTTGGTGGACGACCTGGGCCTGGAACCCGGGCCGGCGCTGCAGGCGCTCCAGCACGCCATCCTCACGCACGACCCTTCGCTGGCGCTGCCCGCCGGACGGGAGCGGGCCGTGGTGCGGCACCTGCGGCCGGTGGAGCCGATCCCGGCGCCCCGGACGTCGTCGGGCGCTCAGCGGCGGCGCCTGACCGTGGCGCTGGTGCGGGTCCGGCCGCGTCGCGGCGTCACCGACGCCGACCCCGCCGTGGTGGACCACGCGCTGGCCGCGGCGACCACGATGGTGCGGTCGGGCATCGAGGAGCTGGGCGGCACGGTGGCCACGTCCATCGGCTCGGCGTCGCTGGCCGTGTTCGGCGGGCCGTACTCGCAGGGCGACGACGAGGCCCGGGCGGTGCGGGCGGCGTTGGCGCTGCGCGACTGCTTCGCCGACGGGATGAGCCGCGACCTCGCCGTGCACATCGCGGTGGCGACCGGTGAGGCGCTGGTGCTGACCGAGCCGGACGCGCCGCCGACCGTGAACGGCGCGTTGGTCGACCACTGCCACCAGGTGCTGTCGTCGGTGCCGGAGGGCGCGGTGTGGATCTGCCGGCGGACCAGGGAGCTGGCCGGCGCGTCTTTCCACGGCGCGGAGACGGCGGACGGCGCGTGGGAGATCACGGGTTGTCGCGGCCACGCCGACGAGCACGACAGCGAGCTGGCCGTGGTGCGCGGGCTGCTGGACCGGACGCTGCGCCGCGAGACACCGCACCTGGTGACGGTGCTGGGCGAGCCCGACGGGTTCCTGGACCGGTTCGCCGGCTCGGTCGACGGCGTCCGGGTGCTGGACAGCCGGGTCGTGGACGGCGAGCCGTTGGGCGCGGTGGCGGACATGCTGCGCCGGTGCTGCGGTGCGCGGCCGGAGGACGGCTCGGACACCGTGCGGGCGCGGCTGGCGGCGGCCGTGTGCGCGGCGGGCCGGGCCGAGGCGGACGTGCTGGCGACCCGGCTGCTGCCGTTGTTCGACCCGACGTCGCCGGACGCCGGGGTGCTGACGGCGTGGCGGCGGTTCGTGGAGCTCGTCGCCCGCGACCACCCGTTGGTGGTGGTGCTGCGCGACGTGCACCTGGCGGGCGAGGACGTCCTCGACGCGGTGGAGCGCCTGGCGGACTCGGACAACCCCGTGCCGCTCCTGGTGGTCGTGTCCGCCCGCCCCTCGCTGCTCGACCGGCGGCCGAGCTGGGGCGGCGGCAAACCGCACGCGGCGTCCATCACCCTGGACCCACCGCGTGACGGCACCGTCGACCGACTGCGGCGGGTGATGCTGTCGACCGCGGACGACGGTCCGTTCGGCGCCGGTGGCGCCGACACGTGGCCGAGGCGCGAGCCGGAGAACGCCACCCTGGCCCTCTGGCGTCCGGACCGGCGTGCCGCGCACGTCATGGCGCTGGCGGGGCTGCCGGCAGGCGCGAACGGCGCCTGACCGGCCACGCTCCGGTCCACCCGGGCCTCGGGTCGTCGATCTCTTCCTCGGACAGACGACCCGAGCCCCCTCTCCACGCGACCCCGGCCATCCCGCCGCCGACCCGGCCGGGCATCCCATTCACCGATCCCGACGGGTGATGCCGGCGACTGTCCGTCAGCACGGGTGCCCCGGCCGGATGAGGGGGTTCACCGGCTCGACTGGCGTCGGCCGTGACGGGGGCGCGGGGCGTCCGGACGCCGGCACTCTCGCCCGTGCGCCCCTCAGTCGGGCGGGGACGGGGGTAGGGCATGCGGTCGAGGGTGCACAGGCATCTCGCTTCGGTGGTGCCGGAGCTCTTCGAGGACCAGGCGCCGGCGGTGGCGGCGCTGTCGGTGGCGGGGTCGCTCGGCGCGGAGGAGAAGCGCCCGGTCCTGCCGCCGGAGTTCAACTGGCGCGACTACACCGTCATGCTGCTGCACGTCGCGGCCGAGATCGAGCACTCGCTGATGGTCCAGTACCTGTTCGCCGCCTACTCGATGGGCGGGCCGCAGGTGCCCGAGGCGCGGCGGGACGACGTGCGCCGGTGGCAGGAGGTCGTCCTCGGCATCGCGAAGGAGGAGATGGGCCACCTCGTCACGGTGCAGAACCTGCTCACCGCGCTCGGCGCGCCCGTCAACCTCGACCGCGAGGACTACCCCTGGGGCTCGGACTTCTACCCCTTCCCGTTCACGCTGCGCCCGTTCAGCGCGACGTCGCTGGCCGCCTACGTGGTCGCGGAGAGCCCCGAGACGTGGTCCGGCCCGAAGGCCGACGAGATCAAGCGGGTGGCCTTCGAGTCCACCGGGCAGTACGTCAACCGGGTGGGCGCGCTCTACAGCCGGGTCGACGCGATCCTGAAGGACGAGGAGTTCCTGCCGGACGAGTCGTTCCACGCCGGGACGCTGCCCTACCAGGCGTCCTGGGACGAGTGGGGCCGCGGCTACACGCGGGGTGAACGCGGGCAGGACTCCGGGAACGTGCCGGACGTCAAGTCGCCCGAGCTGCTGGTCTTCGGCGTGTTCTCGCGGGACTCGGCGCGCCGGGCGCTGCACGAGATCGGCGAGCAGGGCGAAGCGCCGGACGCGGACCTCGAGGACGAGACCTCCCACTTCAACCGGTTCCTGGGCATCTACGAGGAGCTGACCGCGTGGCCCGAGGGCGACCAGGCGCTGGTGTCGCGGCCGGTCGCGCAGAACCCGGTGACCGAGCACCGGCTCGACGAGTCGGAGGTGGCGGCGCTGGGCGTCGCGGAGGTGACCACCAGCCCGATCACCGACCCCGTCACGGCGCTGTGGGGCCACCTGTTCAACCTGCGCTACCGGATGCTGCTCACCGACATCTCCCACGCGTTCCGGCTCGCCGGCCCGGTCGACAACGGCGGCGTGCTCACCGGGCGCGGCGCGCTGGTGCACCGGGCGTTCGCGGAGATGTACAACCTGCGCGCGCTCGCCGGGCGGTTGGTGGACCTGCCGCTGGAGCGGGACGCGCCGGACGGCCCGCGCGCCGGGCCGCCGTTCGAGATGCCCTACAGCCTCGAACTGCCGCACCACGACCACGACCGCTGGCTGCTGCAACGCGATCTGGTGCAGGCCTCCCGGTTGCTCACCGACCAGCTGCTGAGCACCGACCCGTCGTGCGGCGGCGACCCCTACCTGGTCGCGCTGCGCGAGTCCGACCAGCGGGCGCTGGAGCAGGTCGAGCACATCCTCAGCCGCAAGGGGTGCACGCGATGACGTCGATCGAGGAACTGCGCGTCCTGCCCCCGCTGGCCGTCGGACGGCTCGGGGCGGCCGTCGAGCCGATGGACAACTACACCGCCGAGACCGACCCCGACCAGCCGCTCGCGCCGCGTCGGCTGCGCCCGGCGCCGACGTTCCGCGTCGACCGGACCTCCGGCGCGATCACCGGCGTCGAGACCCCCGGGGAGCTGCGGTTCACCGACGGGCAGGGCAAGGTCCGCCCCGTCGCGCCGTTCCTGGAGGTCTGGGCGCTGACCGACGACCACGTGCTGCGGCCCCTCACCCTCGACCTGCTGCGCCTCAACGGCCTGACGCCGGGCGACGTGCGGTGGCGGGTCCGGGTCGGCAACCACAAGATCCAGCGCCGCACCTACGACGACCGGGACCGGATCGACGCCGACACGGAGTGGTTCAGCGACCACGCCGCGCACGCCTTGAACGGGCTGTGCCCCAACTTCCTCGAGGGCCGGTCCCTGCCGCTGGGCCACGCGCGCTACCTCCAGCCGACGCCCGGGTTCCCCGGTGTCCGCCTGCGGTTCACCCCCGCCGGCGGCCACGTCTACGGCTCCGCGTACACCGACCGGCCCACCGACCCCGACCCGAACGTCGTCGACTTCCTCTACGACGCCACCAAGGGCACGTGGCGCGGTCACGCGGACCAGGCGGGCGACCCGCGGCTGACGATCCCGGCGCAGATCTACGCCGGCGACGACGGCCCGAACGGCTCCTGGGTGAGCCGGGGCTACCTGGACGACGAGTGCGACGGCCTGGTGCACGTCAAGCTCGAGGTCTCGGGCCGGGAGCTGACCGCGTTCGGCCGCATCGGCGCGGGCCCGCCCGCCTACGCGCCGGACTCCGTCCCGATCCGGACCGTCGCGGACGAGCTCGACCAGGCGTTGTCCGGGCCCAGGGCCACCGCCGGCGACACGCTGGAGCAGGCCCGCGCCGTGGCCGAGGAGGTGCTGCGCCGGGCCACCGAGACGGTGCGGCTGATGAACACGGAGGTGATGAACGGCAACACGGTGGACGGGCGGGTCGACGCGGCCAGCACGATGGTGCGGCAGGACACGGCCGACACCGGGAGGTTGTTCGAGCCGATCATGGCGCCGTCCCTGGTGGACACCGCCGCGGTCCTCGCCCTGCACCAGAACGTGCTCGCCGCCCTGCGCAGCGGCACCGCGCCGTGGTTCGCCGACGTGCTGCGCGACCACGACGAGGTGGGCGACCTGACCGCCAAGGGCAGGCGCAAGATGCCGGCGCTGATGCGCGGCGCGGACGGCCGGTCACTGGCACTGACCCGCCGCCAGGTCGACCTCGTCCGACTGGCGGCCCGGCAGGCGATCTTCCGGCAGGACACCGACGACCCCGAGGTGCCGCGATGAGCGACGACCACATCGACCCGATGAACCTCACCGCGCAACTGCACTACCGAGCCGCCGGCAACCCGCCGAGCACGCTGCCGGAGTCGGCGATCTCCAACGCCTTCCCCGGTCTGGAGTTCGACATCCGCAACATCTGGCGCAGGCTGCTGGTCGGCATCGAGCTGCACGAGTCCGACAACTACGTCGTGGCCGCCGACCCGGGGCACGAACGGCTCGTCGGCCGCCGCCTGCTGACCGTCGCCGGCCACGACGTCATCGGCGGCCTGGTCGGCCCGACCCGTCCCGGCGCCGGGTCCTGGCCGCTGACCACGCCGACCAACCCGGACGGCGTGACCATGCTGGAGTGGTCGAACTCGCTGGCCGACGTGCTGGCCGAGCACGTGGGCCGGAGCGTGCCGTGCCTGTTCACCAGCGGTCCCGCGCCGAACCCGGTCGGCAAGCCCGCGGCGCTGCCCGACCCCGGCTTCGAGGTGGTGGAGCTGGAGGTCAGGCCGCTGTTCGCGAGGAGCGCGGAGACCGGCGACCCGCTCGCGGTGATCGCCGAGGAGATGGCCGGGCCGGGCGACCTGACCCGCGGCCTGTGCTCGCCCTGGCAGAACGACTACCGCGAGTGCGCCTGCTACTACTGGGCCGCCAGCCGGCCGGACTACGTCAACGTCGAGGACACCGCCGCGGGCACCAGCACCGGCAACCACTGGTTCGCCAAGGACCGCGAGCCGCGCGTGTACGTGCTCGACGGCCGCGACGACTCCCGGCTGGTCAGCTACGACGACCTGTTCCAGGACTGGCAGGGCAGGTTGCGGTTCATCGTCGGCGGCAACGACGCGCCCGAGCACCTCGAAGCCGAGCAGGAGGACCGATGACCGCGAGCCGGCTGTTCGAGGCGTCCACCCCCGTCCACCCCGACGTCCACCTGCTCGACACCGACGCCGGGCCGCGCGTGCTCGTCGCCGACGGCAGCCGCCTGTTCGGCGTCGGCCGGGCCCTCTACGACCGGATCGACGCCGCGCGCCGCGACCCCGACCCGCGGGCGATGGACGTGCTCCTGGCCGACCTCGGCCTCGACGCGCCGCGCCAGGTGGACGACCTCGCGCCGGATCCGCCGCCGGTGCGGGCGCTGTCGCTGGCCGTCGCCCAGAAGTGCAACCTCGGCTGCACCTACTGCTACGCCCGGCAGGGCGACTTCGGCGGGCCCGCCAAGAACATGCCGGAAGCGACCGCGTTCGCCGCCGTGGACACCCTGTTCCGCGACGCCGCCCCCGGTGAGCGCGTCAACCTCGCGTTCCTCGGCGGCGAGCCGCTGATCAACCGACCGGTCGTGCGCGCCGCGACCGGGTACGCCGTCACGGTGTCGCGGCGGACCGGCATCCCGGTCACCTTCTCCATCACCACCAACGGCACCCTGCTCACGCCCGAGGACGGCGAGTTCTTCGAGGCGCACGGCTTCGCGGTCACGGTCAGCCTCGACGGCGTCGGCGCGCGCCACGACCTGCTGCGACCGCACCGCGACGGGCGCGGCAGCTACCGGCGCGTCATGGACCGGGTCGCGCCCCTGCTGGCGATGCAGCGCCGGATGCAGGTCTCGGCCCGCGTCACGGTCACCCCGCTCAACCTGGACCTGCCGCGCACGCTGGACGAGTTCACCGCCGCCGGGTTCCACGGCATCGGCTTCTCCCCCATGCTCAGCTCCCCCACCGGGCAGGGCGAGATGGCGACGGCGGACCTCGAGGTCATGCTGGAGCAGATGACCGCGTGCGGCGAGGAGTTCCTCCGCCGGGTCCTCGCCGGGCAGCGCTACCCGTTCACCAACCTGGCCACCGCGCTGCGGGAGATCCACCGCGGCACGCACCGGCCCTACCCGTGCGGCGCGGGCGCGGGCTACCTCGGCGTGTCGGCCGACGGCGACCTCGCGGCGTGCCACCGGTTCGTCGGCGACGAGGACGGCGCGATGGGCGACCTGACCACCGGGGTGGACGACGTCAAGCGCGCCCGCTGGCTGACCGACCGCCACGTGCACCGGCAGGAACCGTGCAGCGGCTGCTGGGCCCGGTACCTGTGCGGCGGCGGCTGCCACCACGAGGTGATCCGCCGCGGTCGGCCCGCCTGCGACTACATCCGGGGCTGGCTGCACCACTGCCTGACCGTCTACAGCCGCCTGCTCGCCGCGCGCCCGGACCACTTCACCGGATGACGGACGTCTGCGTGATCGGCGGCGGCCCGGCCGGTTCCGCGTGCGCCCTGCGCCTGGCGCGCCTCGGCCACCGGGTCGTGCTGCTCGAACGCCGACCGTTCCCCCGCCCCCACGTGGGCGAGGCGCTGTCGCCCGGTGTCCGGCCGCTGCTCGACGTGCTGGACCTCGGGCACGCCCTCGACGACGCCTTGCCGTCCACGGGCGCCTTGGTGCGCTGGGAGGACGCCACGACCCGCCTGGTCGCCCCCGATCCCCGTGCCGCCACCGTCGACCGGGGGCGGTTCGACCACGCCCTCCTGGCCGCCGCGCGGGCCGCCGGTGTCGAGGTCCGCCAACCGTCCCGCGCCGGACGCCCCAAGCGCACCGGCGCGGGCTGGGACATCCCCCTGGCCGGGGGGACGCTGCACGCCCGGTTCCTGGTCGACGCGAGCGGGCGGCACCGCGTCTCGGGCGGCACGACCACCGCCGCCGGACCCAGGACCCTCGCCCTGCACGCCGTCTGGCACGGGGCCGGCCCGACCCGGATCGGCACGGGACCGCAGACCTGGTGCTGGGGCGCGCCCCTGCCCGACGGCACGTTCCGCGCCATGGCGTTCACCGACGCCGAGCTCCTGCGCGCGCACCGCCCGGACCGCCTCTACCACCGGCTGCTGGACAGCACCGGCCTGTTCGCGGACCGCCCGGCGTCGCTCGACGTCGCCGTCTGCGACGCCACGGCCTACCGCGACGACGACCCCGTCACCGAGGACAGCGTCAAGATCGGCGAAGCGGCCTTCACCCTCGACCCGCTGACGTCGTCCGGAGTGGACAGCGCGCTGCACAGCGCCTTGGCCGCCGCGGTCACCGTCCACACCGTCCTCTCGGACGGTGACCGGGCCGCCGCCCTCGCGTTCTACCGCGACAGCCGGGACCGGACCGCGACCCGTCACACCACGTGGACGGCCGCCCACTACGACCGCCACCGCCCCCACCGCGACCGACCGTTCTGGCGTCGCCGGGCCACCCCGCCACCCCGGACCCCGCCGCCCTTGATCCCGCCGCCCACCCCTCTGGCCCCCGAGCACCTGCACCGCCCGGTCCGGCTCTCCCCCGACGCCGCCGTCGTGCCGACCCCGTGCCCGGTGGGAGACCTGGTCACGATGCGCCGGGCGCTGACCCACCCGGCCCTGGCCACGCCCGTCGCCCACGTCGGGGGCGCCGAGCTGGCACCGCTGCTGGACTGCGTCGAGCGCAGCGCGTCCCTCGCCGACCTGCTCCGCACCTGGTCGGCCCACCTGCCCGCCCGGCACGCCGAGGTGACGGCGAAGTGGCTGCTCGACGCGGGGCTGCTGGTGGTCGCGCGGTGAGCTGAGCCCACCGCGCGACGGCTTCAGCTCGTGTGCGTGGCCTGTGGTCGTGCCTGCTGCGGTTCGGCCTGCTCCGGCACGGCGTCCACCGGCGCGACGCCCACTGGCGCGATGTCCGCCGGTGCCACGTGCACGGGTTCGGCCGACCCGGGTTCCGTCGGTCCGATCCGGGCCGGGCGCAGCCTCGGCAACCACACCGGCAGCAGGGCGATCACGATCGCGGCGGGCGTGACGATGCCGGTGAGGGTGACGAAGAGGTTGCCCAGAGGGGTGAAGCTGAACGGCAGGTCGTCGGACGGCCCGCGCATGCCGATGATCCACAGCGGCGTCGCGTACCACGCGAACCCCAGGACCAGGAGCACCCGAGGCAGCACGGTGGCACGCCGCCACGTGGCGGTGGCCAGCCAGACCAGGGCGGGCACCACCCACACGCCGTGGTGCACCCACGTGATCGGCGAGACCAGCTGCGCGCCGAAGGCGATCACCAGGAGCCCGACCACGTCGTGACCGCGACGGTGCGCCCACACCGCCCCGGCCAGGCACGCGACCGCCACGACCGCGCTCACCGCCAGCGCCCAGGCCGGCGCGGTCCCCTGGGCGGACAGGCGCGCGAAGAACCCCGCCAGCGAGTAGTTGACCACCAGGTTGTTCGGCGAGATGCGCGTGGTGTCGAAGAAGACGCCCTGCAACCAGTAGGCGCGCGAGTCGGCGAGCAGGAGGGCGGACCCGACCAGCACGGTGGCGGCGAACGCGGCGAGGGCCTGGCAGGCGGCGCGACGGCGGCCGGTGAAGAACAGGTAGGCGACGAAGAACAACGGCGTGAGCTTGATCCCGGCGGCGATGCCGGTGGCGATGCCCCGGTAGCGCTCGGGCAGCGCCGGCAGGAAGTCCAGCAGGATCAGCGCCATCAGCAGCAGGTTGACCTGCCCGAGCAGCACGTTGAGCTGCACGGGCGCCAGCAGCGAGGCGCCGGCCGTGCAGGCGGCCACCAGCAGGGCCGTGTTCCGCCGGGCGGTCGTCGTGCCGGTGAGCCGCAGGACCATCCAGACGGACGCGCTCAGCGCGAGGTAGCCGACGGCGGTCCAGGTGAACTGCGCGGCCACCACCGGCAGCAACGCCACCGGCACCGCCACGACGGCGGCGAACGGCGGGTAGGTGAACAGCATGCCGTTGTGGAAACCGGTCTCGTAGAGCCGCTGGCCGTCCAGGACGGCTTGGCCCGCACCCCGGTAGACCGCGAGGTCGATCATCCAGAAGGGGATGAACACGCCGGAGAACAGCACGGCGTGCGCGGCGAGCGCGAGCGCGACCGCGAGGGCCGGGCCGATGGCGACGAGCCGACGTCGGCTGAGGTGGGTCATGGTGGGTTGTCCTTCACCGGTGCGGATCAGCGAACGGTTTCCGGGATGACGCCCAGAACTGCTCCGTCGATTGTTCGATCTCCTCGACGCAGGGCACTCGACCGAATTCGATCACGAGCCTACAACGCCCTGATCAGCCATGTTCTTGCACGAAACGGTGAAACACCGACCCGATAGGCGTGAAGCGCGAACGATATCTAGCTTTGCGTGACCGCTCGGAAAAGCATTGTTCGACGGTGGTCGGACGCGGGTGGCAACCGGCCCCGGGCGGGTGCGGATCGGCGAACGGGTCGCGTCGCGGCGAGGCCGCGGAGGTGGCCGACCGACCGGTCGGACAAGTAGCTTCTGGCTGTGTCGGAACGGGACGAGGTCATCGCCGGGCGGTATCGGCTGGTCGAGTTGGTCGGGCGCGGGGCGGCCGGCGCCGTCTGGCGAGCGCGCGACGAGCGCCTGGGGCGGTCGGTCGCGGTCAAGCTGCTCAACGCGGCGGACTCGCCGAGCGCGGTCGAGCGGATCGTCCGGGAGGGCCGGGTGGCCGCACGGCTGCGGCACCCCCACGCCGTCACCGTGCACGACGTCGTGGAGCACGGCGGCAAGCCCTGCCTGGTGATGGAGTACCTGCCGTCGAAGACGCTGGCCGAGCTGGTCGACGAGCGCGGCCCGCTGCCCGAGGAGCTGGTGGCCGGCGTCGGCTGGCAGGTGGCGTCCGCGCTGGCCGCCGCCCACGCCGACGGGATCGTGCACCGGGACGTCACGACGTTCAACATCCTGCTGGGCGAGGACGGCACCGCGAAGATCGCCGACTTCGGCATCGCCCGGGCGATCGGCGAGCACACCGTGACCGACGCGCGGGTGGTCGTCGGCACCCCCGCGTTCCTCGCGCCGGAAGTGGCCGCGGGCCAGGAGGCGGTGTTCGCCTCCGACGTGTACTCACTGGGCGCGACGCTCTACGCCGCGATGGAGGGCCACCCGCCGTTCGGCACGACCGACAACCCGTACGCCCTGCTCCGCCGGATCGCGGACGGCGAGGTCGCGCCGATGCGCTTCTCCGGCCGGCTGGGCGACGTCCTGGCACGCGTGCTCCGCCGGGACCCGGCCGAGCGGCCGACGATGGCCGAGCTGCACGGCCTCCTCGGCGCGGTGATGGAGGGCAGACCGCTGCCGGGTGAGCCCCGGCCCGAGCCCGACGCCGCGCAGAACGGCGACACCCGCCCGCTGCCCGCGCCGCGCCGCGTGCCGTGGCGTCGGGTCGCCCTCGTCGCCGGCGCCGTCGTGCTGGTCGCGACGGGCATCGTGATCGGCGACTCGCTGTCCCGCACGGACCCGGCCGGCAACGCCGAACCGGCCCCGGACGACTCGACCACCGCGACCACGACGACGAGCAGCAGCACCGCCACCACCAGCGCCGCCGTCAGCTCGACAGCCACCACGCCGGCCGCGTGCACCGCCCGCTTCGGGATCACCAACTCCTGGCCGGGCGGCTACCAGGCCCACGTGACGGTGCGCAACACCAGTGGCCGCGCCCTCAGCTCGTGGACGGTGACCTGGCCGCGCCCGGACGGCCACGCGATCAGCAATTTGTGGAACGGCGGCCTCACCCTCGACGACGATTCGGTGACCGTGGTCAACGCCGCCCACAACGGCAAGCTGCCCGTCGACGGCTCGACCACGTTCGGCTTCACCGCCAACGGCCCGTCCGTCCCGGACCCGGACCTGACCTGCACGTCCGGCTGAGCGGGTGGGCGGCGCGAGGGGAAAAGGGTGGTCAGACCGGCGCGGAGGCTGGTTTGCTCAACGTTCCGCGCCAGTCTGACCCGGTCGACCGGAGCCGACCTACCGTGTAGACACGCGTGCACACGGCCAGCCGGGACTACCCCGGTCGGACGCTGCGTACACGTGCGCGCACGAACCGAGTTCCAGGAGTTGGACGACCCGCATGCCACCCACTGTCGAGACCCACGTCGTGGCCGACCGCGACAGCGGCCCGTACGCGATCGCCACCGGCCCGGACGGCGCGCTCTGGTACACCCTCGTCTCAGCCGGCGGGATCGGCCGGCTGGTGCCCGGCGAGCCGCCGACCAGGCACGACCTCGACCCCGACAGCCGGCCGACGATCATCGTCACCGGCCCGGACGACGCGCTCTGGTTCACCCAGTACCAGGCCCACCGGATCGGCCGGATCACCACCGACGGCGAGATCACCGAGTTCGCGCCGCCCACCCCGGACTGCGGCCCCTACGGCATCACGCCGGGTCCGGACGGCGCGCTCTGGTTCACCGAGGCCAACGCCGACCGCATCGGCCGGATCACCACCGATGGCGACATCACGGAGTTCCCCCTGCCGCTCACCGGCGCGTTCCCCTCGGGCATCACCGCGGGCCCGGACGGCGCGCTGTGGTTCACGCTCAACCAGGCCGACGCCATCGGCCGGATCACCGCGGCCGGCGACGTCACCGTCCACCCGCTCCCCGCGGGCGCGGCGGGACCGGTCGGCCTCTGCGCCGGCCCGGACGACGCCCTCTGGTTCGTGGAGATCGCCGCCGGCCGGATCGGCCGGATCACCACTCACGGCGAGGTCACCGAGTTCCCGCTCCCCGACCCCGCCGCGCGCCCGCACGCCATCGTCGCGGACGGCCGCGGCGACCTCTGGTTCACCGAGTGGGGCGCCAACCGCGTCGGCGTGATCACCACCGACGGCTCCGTCGAGTCGCACGCGCTGCCCGCGGACCACTCGGAACCGCACGGCATCGCGGTGGGCCCCGACGGCGCGCTGTGGATCGCCCTGGAGACCGGCGCCTTGGCCCGCGTCACCCGAAGCTGATCAGCCGTCCTGCCGAAGCGCCGCCAAACCGTGCAGCAACGGCACGTACACGTCGTCCACCAGTGACGCCACGGCCTCCTCGGTCAGCGGCGCCCCGCAGGTCATCGACTCGTTGCGGATGAGGTCCAGCGGCAGCCGTTGGACCCGGTGCGGCACGTCGACCGGTGGCAGTTCGGCGCGGGCCACCGCCTTGTCGACGATCGTCCGCACGGCGTCGGTCAGCGGCGAGGGGTTGGCCAGGCGCTCGCCCAGCAGCGCCGCCACCTCGGGGTGCCGGAACGCCTCGCCCATCACCCCGGCCACCATCTCGTTCATCATCGAGTCGGCCCGGCGGGCGATGCGGCCGAACAGGGTGCGCAGGTCGCCGCGCAGGGTCCCGGTGTCGGGGGTCTCCGGCTCCACCGGCAGGTTGCGGAACCACGCGGCCAGCACCAGCTCCGCCCGACCGCCCCAGCGCCGGTAGATGACCGGTTTGCTCGTTCCCGCCCGGGTGGCCACTGCCTCTATGGTGAACCGCGCGTAGCCGACTTCGCGCAGCTCGGCCCAGGCCGCGTCCAGGATGGCCTGCTCCAGCTGCGCCCCACGTCGGCGCGACTTCACCACCGTCACCCTGCTCCTGCCCCTTCACCGAACCCGCCGACGAACCCGCCACCGGACCAAAGCCTTTACCGAGCCTTTAGATACTTTGCGTTTCTTATCGCGCGGGTCTATCTTCGCACACGTTAGACACGATCCGTTTCTTATGGGGGAAACCGTTGCTCAGCCGCTTGCTGCGTACCCACCTGCGGCCGTACAGACGCGAACTGACGGTCGTGCTCGTGCTACAGCTGATCGGCACCGTCGCCTCGCTGTACCTGCCGAGCCTCAACGCCGACATCATCGACTTCGGCATCGCCGCCGGTGACACCGGCTACATCCTGTCCACCGGCGGCTGGATGGTCGGCGTGTCCGTCATCCAGATCCTCTCCTCGATCGGCGCGGTCTACTTCAGCGCGAGGGTGGCGATGAGCTTCGGCCGCGACGTGCGCGCGGCCGTCTTCCACCGAGTCGGCGAGTTCTCCGCGCGCGAGGTCGCCACGCTGGGCCCGTCGTCGCTGATCACCCGCACCACCAACGACGTGCAGCAGGTCCAGCTGCTCGTGGTGATGGGCTGCACCATGCTGGTCAACGCGCCGATCATGTGCGTGGCGGGCATCGTCATGGCGCTGCGCGAGGACGTCGGCCTGTCGTGGCTGCTGGTCGTCTGCGTGCCCGCGCTGGCGATCGCGGTCGGCCTGATCGTGATCCGCATGGTGCCGCAGTTCCGGCAGATGCAGGAGCGCATCGACGAGGTCAACCGGGTGCTGCGCGAGCAGCTGGCCGGCATCCGCGTGGTCCGGGCGTTCGTCCGGGAACGCGCCGAGACCCAGCGCTTCGCCGACGTCAACGGCGCGCTCACGGAGACCACGCTGCGCGTCGGCCGGCTCCAGGCGCTGATCTTCCCCGTGGTGATGCTGCTGCTCAACGCCTCCAGCGTGGCCGTGCTGTGGTTCGGCGCGTTCCGCGTGGACACCGGCGAGATGCAGATCGGCGCGCTGACGGCGTTCCTGAGCTACCTGATGCAGATCCTCATGGCGGTCATGTTCGCGACCTTCATCTCGATGATGATCCCGCGTGCCGCGGTGAGCGCCGAGCGGATCAACGAGGTGCTGGAGACCGACTCGTCGGTCCTGCCGCCCGCCGCGCCGCTGCTCGACCTGCCCACGCGGGTCTCGGTGGAGTTCCGCGGCGCGGAGTTCCGCTACCCGGGCGCGGACGAGCCGGTGCTGCGCGACATCAGCTTCCGCGCCGAGCCCGGTCACCGCACGGCGATCATCGGCAGCACCGGCACCGGCAAGACGACGCTGCTCAACCTCGTGCCCAGGCTGATCGACGTGACCGGCGGCGGCGTGCTCGTCAACGGCACCGACGTCCGCGAGATCGACACCGACACGCTGTGCGCGCGCATCGGGCTGGTGCCGCAGCGCCCGTACCTGTTCACCGGCACGGTCGCGTCCAACCTCCGCTACGGCAAACCGGACGCCACCGACGAGGAGCTGTGGGAGGCGTTGGAGATCGCCCAGGCGCGGGACTTCGTGGAGGCCATGCCGAACGGGCTCGACTCGGAGATCGCCCAGGGCGGCACGAACGTCTCCGGCGGCCAGCGGCAGCGGCTCTCCATCGCCCGCGCGCTGGTCCGCAAGCCGGACGTCTACCTGTTCGACGACGCGTTCTCGGCGCTCGACCTGTCCACCGACGCGCGGCTGCGCGCCGCGCTGCGACCGCACACGCGGGACGCGGTCGTGGTCGTCGTCGCCCAGCGCGTGTCCACGATCCTGGACGCCGACCGGATCGTGGTGCTCGACGGCGGCAACGTCGTCGGCATCGGCACCCACCACGAACTGCTGGACTCGTGCCCCACCTACGTGGAGATCGTCGAGTCGCAGCTGACCTCGGAGCAGGCCGCATGAGCACCACGACCCCTCCCCGTCCCGCCACCCCGCCACCGCCCCGCATGGGCGGCGGCATGCCCGGCATGGGCATGCCGATGGGCAAGGCGGAGAACTTCGGCCCGTCCGCGCGCCGGCTCGTCGCGCGGATGCGCCGCGAGCGGGTCGCCCTGCTGGCCGTGGTCGTGCTCGGCGTCATCAGCGTCGCGTTCTCCGTGGCCGGGCCGAAGATCCTCGGCCACGCCACCGACATCATCTTCGAGGGCGTGCTGGGCCGGATGCGCGGCACGGCGGGGGCGGGCATCGACTTCGCCGCGCTCGCCGAGGTCCTGATGTGGGTGATGGGCCTGTACCTGGTCTCGTCCCTGTTCGGCTGGTGGCAGGGCCGCGTGCTGAACAACGTGGTGCAGCGCTTCGTGTTCCGGCTGCGCTCCGACGTCGAGGACAAGATCCACCGGCTGCCGCTGCGCTACTTCGACGGCCAGCCCCGCGGTGAGCTGCTGTCCCGCGTCACCAACGACATCGACAACGTGTCGACCACGTTGACGCAGACGCTGAGCCAGCTGCTCACGTCGCTGCTGACGGTCATCGGCGTGCTGGTGATGATGCTGACCATCTCGCCGCTGCTGACGCTGATCGCGCTGCTGCTGATCCCGATCTCGGTGGTGGCGACCGGGCGGATCCGCAAGCGGTCGCAGGCGTTGTTCGTGGCCCAGTGGAAGCACACCGGCGCGTTGAACGCGCACATCGAGGAGGCGTTCACCGGCCACCAGCTGGTCAAGGTCTTCGGCCGGCAGCGCGAGTCGGAGGCGGAGTTCAAGCGCCGCAACGACGAGCTGCTCGGTTCGGCGATGGGCGCGCAGTTCGTGTCCGGCCTGATCATGCCGATGATGATGTTCCTGTCGAACGTCAGCTACGTGGCCGTGGCGGTGGTCGGCGGCCTGCGCATCACGTCCGGCTCGATGAGCCTGGGCGAGGTGCAGGCGTTCATCCAGTACTCCCGCCAGTTCACCCAGCCGTTGACGCAGGTGGCGTCGATGGCGAACCTGATGCAGTCCGGCGTCGCGTCGGCCGAGCGGGTGTTCGAGCTGCTCGACGCCGAGGAGCAGGAGCCGGACCCGGCGGAGGCGTCGCTGCCCGCCGAGCGCCGGGGCCGGGTGGAGTTCGAGCACGTGAGCTTCTCCTACCGGGCCGAGCAGCCGCTGATCGAGGACCTGTCCCTGGTCGCCGAGCCGGGGCAGACGGTCGCCATCGTCGGCCCGACCGGCGCGGGCAAGACCACGCTGGTCAACCTGATCATGCGGTTCTACGAGCTGGACGCGGGCCGCATCACGCTGGACGGGGTGGACATCACCGCGTTGAAGCGGGAGGACCTGCGGTCGCAGACCGGCATGGTGCTGCAGGACACGTGGCTGTTCGGCGGCACGATCCGGGACAACATCGCCTACGGCAACTCCGCCGCCACCGAGGAGGAGATCATCGCCGCGGCCCGCGCCACCTACGTGGACCGGTTCGTGCGCACGTTGCCGGACGGGTACGACACCGTCATCGACGAGGAGGCGACCAACGTCAGCGCCGGCGAGAAGCAGCTGCTGACCATCGCGCGGGCGTTCCTGGCCAACCCGTCGCTGCTCATCCTGGACGAGGCGACCAGTTCGGTGGACACCCGCACGGAGTCGTTGGTGCAGCACGCCATGGCGGCCCTGCGGTCGTCACGGACGAGCTTCGTCATCGCCCACCGGCTGTCGACCATCCGGGACGCCGACGTGATCCTGGTGATGGAGTCGGGGCAGATCGTGGAGCAGGGCAGCCACGACGAGCTGATGGCTGCCGAAGGCGCTTACCACCGCCTCTACGCGGCCCAGTTCGCCGCCGCGGTCTGACCGCGGTTCCGGCAGTCCCGAGCCCGGCAGGGCGGACCGGTCGAGGTCCGCCCTGCCGGGCTCGGCGCCGGGCCACCAGAACTGCGGCGATCCCGGCCGCTCGGCACCCTCGACAACCCCTGGCGCGTGGCGCTCACGGCGGCGCCGCGGTCATGGCCGCCGTCCGGCGTCCGGCGTCCGGCGTTGCGGACCGTGGTGAACGCCTGCTCAGTTCCGCAGGATGGGTGGGTGGAGCACCGTGGCAGGACCGGGCCGGTAGATGACGGCGGGACGTCCGCCATTGCCGCTGGTGCGGTTGCCCGTGGGGACCAGGAATCCTTCGACGCCGGTGACCTTGCGGTGGAAGTTGCGCGGATCAAGCTCCTCCGACCACACGATCTCGTAGACGCGGCGCAACTCGGAGATGGTGAACTCCGGGTTGCAGAAGGCCGTCGCCAGCGTCGTGTACTCCAGCTTCGAGCGGGCCCGGTCGACCGCGTCCGCGATGATCTGACCGTGGTCGAACGCGAGCAACCCGCGGCGACCCAGCACCCGGTCCACGGGTACCCAGCGCGCCCGGTCGGCATCGCCGCCCGCGCTGGGCAGCGGCAGGTTCGGCACGATCGCCAGGTAGCAGACGGTGACCACCCTCATGCGCGGGTCACGTCTCGGCGCGCCGTAGGTGCGCAGTTGCTCCAAGTGCAGCTTGGCGGCATCGAGCCCGGTCTCCTCGGCGAGCTCCCGCCCGGCCGCGACGTCGATGTCCTCGTCCTCAGTGGACAGGAAGCCGCCCGGCAGCGCGAGGCGTCCGCGGTACGGTTCGACACCCCGGTTGACCAGCAGCACGTGCAACCGTTCCGTACGCACGGTGAGCACGGCGAGGTCGACGGCGATCGCCACCGTCGGGATCGTCCATGAGGTGCTCATCGCACCACCCTAACTTCTCGTCGTTGTGACGACAAATGGTCGAGAGCAGCGTAACCGTCAGGTTGACGAAAACGGTCGGTCGGTCTTATCGTCAGACTGACGTCATCGTTCGGACCGTACCACCGGCGCCTTCCGTCGACCGGCACTTCCCGCCGACCGCACCGTTGTCACCAACGCGCCCGGCCAGTGAACGGAGAGCACATGATCGTGGTCCTCACGGCGCTGGAGGTAGAACGCGCTGCCATCGTCCAACACCTCACCGGGCTACGGCTGCACCGACATAGTGCGGGGACGGTCTTCGAACGCGGCGCCCTCGCCGGCCACTCCGACCTGGAGGTGGTCGTCGCTCTCACCGGAACCGGCAACGGCGCCGCGGCCATCATGACCGAGCGGGCGATCACCGAGTTCCAACCCTCTGCGGTGCTGTTCGTGGGTGTCGCGGGCGGCCTGCGCGAGTGGTTGCGCCTTGGGGACGTCGTCGTCGCCACGCGCGTGTACGGCTACCACGCGATGCGCAGCGACAACGACGGCGACCACGCGCGGCCTCGCGCCTACGAGACGGCACACCACCTCGAGCAGACCGCCCGGGTGCTGGGGCGCACGGGCTCGTGGCGGTCCGGGCTGCCCGCCGGCGAAGAGCCTCCCGGGCTCCACTTCGACCCGATCGCCTCCGGCGAGGTCGTGCTCAACACGAAGAACTCGACGACCGCGCGGCACCTGAGCCACCACTTCAACGACGCGGTCGCCGTCGAGACGGAGAGCGCGGGTGTCGCGCAGTGCGGTCACCTCCACGGTTCGACACCGACCATCACCATCCGCGGCATCAGCGACTTCGCCGACGGGGAGAAGGACCGGGTCGACCGCGAAGGTTCACAGGAACTGGCAGCGCGCAACGCGGCCCTGTTCATGCGGGCTCTGATCGCCGAACTCCCCTCGAGTCCCGGTGCCCGGCCGTCGGATCGGGACCGCGGTGGCACGTCGACCAACAACAGCATCTCCGGCACCGCGAACTTCGCCATCCAAGCGGGTGTGATCAACGGTGGGATCTGGTTCAGCGAGTCACCGGCGCTGGACCTCGCCGCCCTGGAGGACCTCACGACCGCGGTCGCGCAAGCGCGGCGTACCGACCGGTTGACGGTGCACGGGTTCACCCAGGCGATGCTGGACCTGGTGGAGCTCCGCCACCAGGCGACGAGCTCACCCGTCCAGGTCGGGCGGCTGCGGGCGCTGCGGCACGCGCTCGACCAGCACTTCACCGGTGCCCCGGACCTGCGCGACCTGCTCGCCAAGGTCTTCGGTGGTGCCTCGTGAGCGCGCAGGACGGTGGACCCGAGGTCAAGAACACGGTCGAAGGCGACCACAACCACACCGTCCAGGTGGGCGTGGTCAACGGTGGTGCGGTGTTCCACGGTGATTCCACCGTGTACCAGTTGACCAAGGACGACCCTCCCGAGCGCAAGTACGAGGTCGCGCGCAACCACCTCGCCGGCGGCTCACCGCGGATCGCCGAGGGACTGATGGTCGAGGTGGTCCGGGCCGGGCTGCTGAGCACCGAGGTCGCCTACCACTACGCCCTGGCCAGCCTCAGCGAGCGTTCGATCAACCAACTCGGCTCGGCGCAGTTCGAGCAGATCAGGACGGCGTCGAACATCGCCGATCGAGGACCTCGCGACTCCTGGTGCGTCGCCATCGACGTCATCCGCGACCTGATGACGTGCGTGACCGCGCAGGAGCACGAGCGCGAGCCCGACCGCGAGGCGCTCGACGACGTGCTGACCCGGTTCAAGCTCCTGCCCAAGGGGCGCCGCGAGGAGATCACGAGGCACCTCGGCATGATCATCGGCGGTGCGATCCAGGACCGGCTGGACCGCGACAACTCGGAGGCGGTCGCCGAGGCCCGTGTCTCCGGCAACCGCTCCGAGCGGGCCTGGAAGTTCTTCGAGGCGACGCCCGCCGAACCGCGCCTGGTCACGCCTTACGAGGACGGCCGGATACCGGCCCGCACCTGGGTCAAGGCAGTGGTCGGCAGCCTCGCCCTGATCGGCGGCCTGGCCCTGCCGGTGCACGCCGCCCGCCCCGAGGTGTCGGACGCGGTCGCGGCTTGGAGCTCGATGATCGTCCTCGCGCACGGGACAGCCGTGTGGCTGGGCGCTCGGGTCGTGGCGTCGCGCCGGTTCAGGCGGCGGATGGAGGTCGAGTACGGCGGAGGGCGCATCCCGGACGACGTGGACGACCTGAACCGCCTCGGCAGCTCCAGGTTCCGCATCGACATCCGCACCCTGATCGACCAGGAGATCATCCGCCAACGTCCCAAGAACCACGTCAAGGGGAGGAGGTGGTGGAGCGACACGGAACGGTGCGCGCACATGCTCTACCTGCGGCTCGTGCGCACCTACGGCTCGGTGATCCCCGACCCGGAGCACCGCGACGCCCATCAACGTGCCCTCAAGCGCGAGATGAGCGCGTGGACCCTCCACTGGCTCATCCGGACGCACGTGGGCCGCTGGGCCGACCGGTGGGCCGACGGCCGCTTCTTCGCCTTCCGCAAGGTCACGCGCGCCGAAGTGGCGCAGGACCTGGCCGGGTTGCTGAGCGTCCTGATCGCCATCGGTGGTGTCGCGGGCCTGCACGCCGCCCTGGGTGGCTTGTCGCTGGTGAGCCCGACCTCGATGACGGCGTTCGTCGGCATCTTGTTGGGTGGCATCGGCGGGGCGGACGCGCTCGGCCGCCGGATGTCCGCGTCGCGCGAGCACGCCGAGTGCCAGGCGTCGTTGAAGGAGGAACAGGCCGGGCGGACTCGCTGGCTGGAGCAGCTCACCGACCGCCCGACCGATACCGAGATGGCGCGGTGGTTCGACTTCGACAAGTCCCACCTCAAGACCGTGGCGATGAAGCGAGCCGGGCTCTTCAACCGGGATGTCATCGCACACGTCATCCTCACCGAAGGCCTGCCCTGGGCCAAGCGCGCCCGGGTGATCTACGGACCGCCCCGCTACTCCGAGTACCTCGTGCTGGTGTTCCTGTTGACGGAGAACGGCGTGCGCGAGTTCCGATTCGACCTGCAGTTCGAGAACGCCGCGGTGCGCAACGAGCAGCGCGCGTCCTTCAGCTACGGAGCCCTGGTGCTGGTCGAGGTCAAGGAGGTGGGAGTGCAGTTCGCCGGCAAGGAGCGCAAGCTCGTCGTCCTGCGGAACAACGACGTCAAGACCATGCCGGACTCGCGCCGCAGCATGGTGCACAGTCGGGCGCTGTACCTGTCGCTGCAGAACAGCCGCGACATCAGCCTGGTCGTGGAGAACTTCGAGGAGCTCAGCGACAAGGAGGAGGAGAACAAGGAGCGGCTGGAGGAACTGGCTCTCGGCGCCTCCGGGATCACGTCGGCGCTGCGCATCCTGGAAGCCGTGGCCGTCGAGGGACGCGGGTGGATCACCGAGGAGCGCCGCAGGCGCGACCAGGGCTTCGAGGACTGGAAGCGCGCGGAGGAGATCGCCCCGTCCATCCTGCACTCCGCTCCGCACGCCGACGTGTTCGCGCTCGCCGAGACGCCGATCGTCGAGGACGCCTGGCTCGACGACGGTCCACCGTTCACGTTCCCGGACGACGACCTCTGACCCAGCCGACCACGCATCGTCCGACCGCACCGCGGACTCGACCCCTCCGCACCGGGTCGTGCTGCACGCCGACGGACCTCACGGCCGCGCGGGTCACGCCTGGCTCGGCGCGCACCTCCTCCTGTCCGCGGACATGTCGACCGGACCCCGCCGCACGTCGTTCGATGCCGACAGGGCCGCCGCCTCGGCGGTGGCCCTGGGTCCGGGTCACCGCCGAGGGCGTGGTCGCGGCCCGGTCATCGCCGAGCGGTCGTCGGTCAGTCGAGGAAGTAGCCCAGGTTGCCCTCGGTGATCTGGCCTTCGCAGTTCGAGTCGTAGGACTCCATGTGGTCGCCGTTGTTCCGCACCAGGCAGCGGTAGATCGGGTGGCTGCCGGCGACCTGGCCGTCGTGCGCGTAGCCGAGCAGGCCGACGCGGGTCTGGCCCTCGCAGTTCACGTCGTACGAGGTGAAGTTGTCCCAGCCTATCGAGCAGCGGTACAGCGGGTGGGTGCCCGCGGCCTGGCCGGTCAGGAGTCGACCCAAGGACGCCTCGACCACGTAGCCCGAGGGCGCGCCGGTGACCGAGGTGAGGTGGTCGCCGCGCCCGCCGAGGTAGCGGATCGCCGTGACGGTCGACGGGCCGCCGGTCGTGGCGCCCGTGTAGAGCAGGCGGTTCGGCGAGCCCGCGCCCGCGTCGGTGATCTTGTTCGGCGTCGAGGCGTTGACGAGCGCGGACTGGACGGTGGCCGGCGCGTCACCGGGGTGCGTGGCCAGGTACAGCGCGGCGGCGCCCGCGACGTGCGGCGCGGCCATCGAGGTGCCGCTGATGGTGTTCGTGGCGGTGTCGTTGGTGTGCCACGACGAGGTGATGTTCAGACCCGGCGCGAAGATGTCGGTGCACGTGCCGTAGTTGGAGAACGACGCCCGCGCGTCGGTGATCGTCGAGGCGTTGACCGTGACCGCCTCGCGGACCAGCGCCGGGCTGTAGCCGCACGCGTCGGCGCTGGAGTTGCCGGACGCCAGGGAGTACGTGACGCCGGAGGCGATGGAGTTGCGCACCGCCGCCTCCAGGGGCGCGGTGGCCGCGGAGGCGGGCGCGCCGAGGCTCATGTTCGCCACCGCGGGCTTCACCGCGTTCGCGGTCACCCAGTCGACCCCGCTGATCACCTGGGCGAACGTGCCGGAGCCCGCGCAGTTGAGCACGCGCACGGCGACCAGCTGCACCGCCTTGGCGACGCCGTACTGGCTGCCGCCGACGGTGCCCGCCACGTGGGTGCCGTGACCGTTGCAGTCGGTGTTGGTGCCGTCCACCGCGTCGTAGCCCCACGACGCCCGGCCGCCGAACGTCGAGTGGGTGGTCCGGATGCCGGTGTCGAGGATGTACGCGCGCACGTTCGCCGCGCCCGTGTCGTAGCTGTAGGACGAGTTCAGCGGCAGGTCGCGCTGGTCGACGCGGTCGAGCCCCCACGACGGCGGGTTCGGCTGCGTGTCGACCGCCTCGACCACGCCGTCCTCGCTGACGGACCGCACGGCGGGGTCCGCGGCCAGTCTTCTCGCTTCCCGTTCACTGGCGCTGACGGCGAAGCCGCGCAACGCGTGCCGCCACGTGGCCGTGACCGTGCCGCCGTGCTTGGCGGTGAGGTCGGCCGCCTGGGTGCTCACCTCGTCCTTCAGCACCACCAGGTAGTGCCCCGGCACGGCCGTGCCGGCGGCGGCGAGCTGGATGTCGCCCGCCGCGGCGCCCGCCGGTGGCGCGCCGACCAGCAGACCGGTGGTGAGCGCCACGGCGCCCAGCACCCCGTTGACCGCGAAGACCTTGCGCTTCATCGAAACCTCCGCAGGGTTGAGATCCGACCACCGAGCGTGACACGGTGCTCGGCGCCGCGGGGCAGACCGGTGCGGCAGCCCGAAGGACGGCGTCGCACGGACGTGACCGGGCACGGCCGAAGGGCGTCCGGCGTCGTCGTCATCCGCAGTGCGCGCCTGGTGCGAACGGCCGGCGACGCGTGGCACGAATGGTCGTCACGTGCCGCGCCGGACGTCATCGCCGGCCGGTGAGGCCGAACCTCTCCGCGAACGCCGACAACTGGTCCCGCTGCTCACCGGGGTCCGCGCTGGTCGCGCTCACCACGACCCGGGTCACGCCCTGCGCCGCGAACGCCGCCGCCGCGTCCGTGGACATCCCGATGGAGCCCCACCTCGTGTAGTCCAGCACGGCCGGGTCACGACCGGCCTCGACCGCCGTCGACCGCACGAGGTCCCACTGGAGCGCGCGTTCGTCGGGTGTCAACGCCCCGCCCGGGAAGTACCCGTCCCCGCGGCGGCCGGCCCGGCGTGCGGCGGCCCGGCTCGAACCGCCGACGTGGATCGGCAGGTGCGCCACCCCGAGCGGTTTCGGGAAGCTGCACAGGTCCTCGAAGGCGAAGAACTCCCCCGAGAACGCCACGCCTTCCTCGCCGCCCGCCCACAGCGACCGCAGCACGTCGATCGCCTCGTCGGCCCGGCGGCCGCGCGTGCCGAAGTCCACCCCGATCGCCCTCGCCTCGCCCGGCAACGTGCCCAGCCCCACGGTCAGCAGCCGCATCCGGCCCTTCGACAGCACGTCGACGGTCGCCAGGCGCTTGGCCAGGACGACCGGGTGGTGGTAGGGCAGCAGCAGCACGCCCGTGCCGAGCAGGATCCGCCGGGTCGCCGAGGCGACGAAGGCCAGGCAGTCGAGCGGGTCGGCGTAGGGCAGCCCCGGCGGGATCTCGTGCCCGCCGACCGCCGCGCCGGGGTGCACCGCGATGTGCTCCGGGAGGTACAGCGCCTCGAAGCCGCACTCCTCCGCGTGCCGGGCGTGGGCGACGAGCCGGTCGGGGTCCACGCCGAAGTACGGCGTGCTGTAGCTGACGGCGAACTTCATCGGGCGGTCCTCATGCACGCCGACCGTAGGCGTTGACGCGGGCGTCAAGGCAACACCTGCCCTGCCGTGCCCCGCGGGGCACGGCAGGGCAGGTCGTCAACCCACCAGCAGCAGGTGCCGCGAGGCGCCGGCGGAGGCCGCCTCCTCCGCTTCCGCGGGGAAGTCGTGCAGGTGCAGCGAGTCGGCCACCCCCGCCGCGTCCAGCACCTGGCGGACCATCGGCGTCACCACCACGTGCAGCCCGCCCCTCCGGCTCGCCGCGGCCAGCGCCGCCGCGCCGGCCGACGAGAAGAAGGAGACGTCGCTCAGGTCCACCACCACGCCACCCGGAGCCCCCGCCACGCCGGCCAGGCGCTCTTGCAGCACGTGGACCGTCCCGGTGTCGACACAGCCTCGCACCACCAGCACCGAGGCCGACCCCAGCCGCTTGAGCGACACGACCACGCCGCCATCGGCAATCTGCAGACCCATTCCACCCCTCGCCCATCACGGCAGTGCCGTCCGCGAATCGGAACGCCGGCGGACACCGGCCTGGTACCGGTTCCCTGCTTCGTGATCCGGCAAACCTCGACAATCGGGTGACGTGCAGACCGGTCGGACCCGGCCCTGGTCGGGCGGTCGGGCGGGCGGCGGGTCACCGGACCCCGAAGGCCACGTGCCTTCGGGTCAGCGGTGGAGCCGGAGGTCGCCGTCCGGGGTGGGCACGCACCTCGCCGTCGCCGCGTCGGTGGTCAGGAACTCGCGCAGGCAGGACGCGAACCGGGCGTGACCCGCGGCCGTGGGGTGGAACGACTGCTGGACCAGGTGCGGCAGCACGTCGGCGGGTGTGCCGACGCGCAGGGCCCGGGGGTCGACCGTCAGGCCGCGCTGCCACTCGCCGCCCCGGTCGTCGCCGCCGCTGCACGCCTCGCGGCCCTCGGTGGCCCGGGACAGGTCCAGGAAGCGGGCGTCCGCCCCGCCCGCCACCTCGCGCAGCGCGTCCGCCAGCTGCGGCACGGCTTCGAGGCGGCCGTAGGCCGCGTCGTCGAGCTTCAGCGGGCAGCCGTCGACCCCGTGCCCGGCGTGGTCCATCTTCTCCGTCACCGGGGAGGCGTAGGACAACACCACCAGCTCGTAGTCCTCGTCCCGGTAGCCGGCGTCGCGCAGCACCGTCCGGACGTCGGTCAGCACCGCCGCGACCTTCGGGCGCATCGCGGTCAGCCTCGCGGGCCACTCCTCGCGCAGCGACGTGCGGCAGCCCCGGCCGAACGGGTTCAGCCAGGCGATCACGCAGTCCACCATCGTGTCGCCGAAGCGCGGGTCGTCGTTCGCCCCGGTCTGCACCACGACGGTGGTGACCCGGTAGCGCTTCGCCACGTCGGCGAGCCGCCGCACCTGCGAGCCCTCCGCGTGGTGCACGGCGTCGCCGAGGGCGACGTCGGCGGAGGTGGCGCCGGAGCACGCCAGGTTCACCGCCCGGTCGGCCACGGCCAGCTTGTGCACCAGCGCCTCGGTCGAGCGGTGGCACCAGTTGCCGTTCTCGCCGTCGGTGCCGGGTTCGTACGAGCCCGCTCCCTCGCCCGCCAGGACGCTGTCGCCGAGGGCCACCGCGGCCGTCGGGCGCTCGTCCGCCGCGGGCGCCGCCGCCGGCACCTCCGACGCCGTCAGCGCCATCCCGGCCGCCACCCCGATCGCCAGCCCCAGGGCGATGCCGATCACCGCGCGCAGCAACTCGTCCCCTCCCCTCCCCCTACCCCCGGACCCGGCCGTAGAGACGTCCTCGACCAGCGACAAGGAGCTGAACGGCTCGGACGTCGACTACCGAGCGTGATCACCGGACGGCCCGGTCCGCGACCGGCGGAACCACCGGGGACGCACCTGCCCCGACCGCCGCCGGACACCGCTAGGCTTGCGGCAGTGGATCGCTTCGGCGTTGTCCCCCGTGGGTTCCGGGGCGGCGTCGCGGCCCGACAGGCGGAGCACGATGAGCACCTCGGCCACCGGCCGCCACCGCACGGCGCTGCGCGCGACCGGGCACGGGTTGTTGCTGTGCGTGAACGCCATGGCCGGCCTGGCCGCGTTCATCGTCACGGCGATGTCGCTGGCCTTCCTGCTGCTGGGGGTGGGGGTGGTGCTCCTGCCCGCCGCGCTGGGCCTGCTGCGCGCGACCGCGAACTGGGGCCGCCGGCTGGCCGGCGCCGCCGGCGAGCCCATCCCGACGCCCTACCTCCCGCGCCCCGACCCCGGCGAACGCGCGATGTTGGGCCTGGTGCACCGCGTGCACTGGCTGCTCACCGACCCGGCGACCTGGCGGGACCTGCTGTGGGCGCTGCTCAACACGCTCATCGGCTTCGTCCTGGGCATGGTCCCGATCACGGTGCTCGGCTACGCCGTCGAGGGCCTGCTGATCGCCGGCGGGCTGTGGATACCGCTGCGGAAGGCGGACATCGACCTCTGGTACACCTTCGTGCCGCTGACCGACTGGCGCTTCGCCGCGCTGGCCGGGCTGATCGGCCTGGCGGTGCTGGTGCTCTGGCTCGGCGCCGCCCCGCTCGCGGTCAAGGCGCACGCCCTGATGACGCGGGCGCTGCTGTCGCCCACCCAGCGGTCCAAGCTGGCCGCCCGGCTCCGGGCGCTGTCCGAGACCCGGCACGAGATCATCGACATCCAGGCCGCCGAGCTGCGTCGCATCGAGCGCGACCTGCACGACGGCGCCCAGGCCAGGCTCGTCGCCATCGGTCTCAAGCTCGGCGCGGCCAACCGCTACCTGGAGTCCGATGTGGACAAGGTGCGCACCCTGCTCGCCGAGGCGAGCGACGCGTCGGTGAAGGCGCTGGAGGAACTGCGCAACCTGGTGCGCGGCATCCACCCGCCGGTGCTGGCCGAACGCGGTCTCGGGCCGGCGATCCACGCGTTGGCGCTGGAGAGCCCGCTGGACGTCGAGCTGGAACTCGAGCTGCCGCACCGCCTCTACCCGCCGATCGAGTCGGCCGCCTACTTCGCGGTGTCGGAACTGCTGACCAACGCGGCCAAGCACGCCGACCCCCAGCAGGTCGCGATCACCGCCCGGATCACCGGCGACCTGCTGCGCATCGTCGTCCGGGACGACGGGCGCGGTGGCGCGAACATGGGTGACGGCACGGGTTTGCGGGGGATCGCGCGGAGGTGCGCGACCTTCGACGGTAGCCTTGAAGTCCGAAGCCCGGTCGGAGGACCGACCGTCGCGACCCTGGAGCTGCCGTGCGCGTCGTCCTCGCAGAGGATCTCTACCTCCTGAGGCAGGGGTTGGTCCAGCTGCTCGAAGCGGAGGGCTTCGAGATCGTCGCGGCCGTGGCCAACGGGCCCGAGTTGCTGCGCGTGCTGGTGGACGAGCGCCCGGACGTCGCCGTGGTGGACGTCCGGTTGCCGCCGACGTTCACCGACGAGGGCATCCAGGCCGCGCTGGAGGCCCGGCGCCAGGTGCCCGGCCTGCCGGTGCTCGTGCTGTCCCAGCACGTGGAGAGCCTGTACGCGCGCGAGCTGCTGGCCGACGGCGCGGGCGGGATCGGTTACCTGCTCAAGGATCGGGTGTTCAACAGCGACCAGTTCGTGGACGCGGTGCGCCGGGTCGCCGACGGCGGCACGTCGATGGACCCGCAGGTGATCTCCCGGCTGCTGGCGGGCAACGCGCGGCGCGAGCCGCTGGCCGCGTTGACCCAGCGGGAGCGCGAGGTGCTGTCCCTGATGGCCGAGGGGTGCTCGAACGCGGCGGTGGCGCAGCGGTTGACCATCAGCCAGGGCGCGGTCGCCAAGTACACCACCAACATCTTCACCAAGCTCGACATCGTGCAGTCCGACGACCACAACCGCCGGGTGCTGGCCGTGCTGGCCTACCTCAACACCCCGAAGGACGCCGCCGGGGCCTGAACGGGGTGGGCAGCGCCCCGCGGCGGGGGTTCCCGCGGGACGCTGCCGGGCCGGTCGGTCAGTCGACGGCCCGCGCGGCCTCCGCCGCCGGCACGTCGAGCAACTTGCGCGCCGGGAGCAGCGTCGCGCCCAGGGCCAGCACGATCGAGGCCGCGGCGACCGCGATGAAGATGAACACCGAGCCGGACGGGACCGGTCGCCCGAGCACCACCGCGCTGAACGGGATCAGCGTGGCCAGCGAGGCGATCGTGCCGAGCACGATGCCGATGATCGCCACCACCGAGGCCTCCGCGGCGAGCATCCTCATCACCTGCTTGGGCGTGGACCCGATCAACCGCTGCACGCCCAGCTCCCGCTTGCGCGCCGCGGTCGCCATCACCAGCGTGTTGGTCACGGAGATGAGGGTGTAGCCGGTGATCACGCCGATCAGCATGTAGTTCACCCAGGTCTGGGTCCGGGTGCCCTCGGCGAAGCCGGCGATGGTGTCCCGGTCGCCGACGACCGCTCCGGGCACGCTCGCGACCTGCCGGGTCACCGCCGCCGCCAGGTCGTCGGGGTCGACGCCGTCCCGGCCCGCGACGAGGATCTGCCGCACCATGCCGGTGGTGGAGTGCGCCGCGACGAGGGCCGCCGGGGCGACGATCATCTCGTAGCCCTCCTTGGCCTCGAAGAGCGCCACGACCTCGACCTCCGCCTGCCGCCCGTCACCCATCCGCAGGGTCACCGAGTCCCCGATGTCGACGCCCATGTCCGCCGCCTGCACGGTGGGCAGCGCGGCCGTGTCGCCGGACAACCGACCCAGGTCTCCGCGCACCGGGGTGATGCCGGTGATCAGCGACGCGTTCTGCGCGTCCACGCCCTGGATGGGCCACGGGCTGGCCACGTGCGAGCCGTCGTAGGGCTTGTCGATCCAGCCCGCGCTGGTGATGTACCGCGACGCCGCTTCGACGCCCTCGACCGACCGCACCCGGTCGACCACGTCCGGCGCGAGACCGCCGATCGTCGAGGACACCACGGCTTCGGCGCGCAGCGGCTCGGTGAACCAGCGCGCCGCCGCGGCCTCCTGGGTGGAGGAGGTGTAGAAGTTCGCCAGCGCGATGCCGACCATGAGCATGATCGGGGTGACCGCGGCGGCCATCCGCACGTTGCGCAGCCGCAGGTTCGCGTTCGCCAGGTAGCCGGAGATGCCCGCGGCCGCGCGGACCGGGCCCGCCAGCAGCTTGGCGAACAGCTTGGTGAACCCCGGCGCGAGCAGCGCCAGCGAGATCGCCCAGGCCATCACCGCCGGACCCGCGGTGGCCGACGCCACCGGACCCGACATCACCGCGCCGGTCACGATGAACAGCGCGACGCCGATGCCGAAGAACAGGAACGCGAACAGCACGCGCCAGAAGCTCAGCCACCGCCGCTGCACGGACGCCTCGGCCAGTGCCGTGGCCGGGCTCACCTTGGCCGCGCGGGAACTGGTGATGCGCGCCGCGATCAGGGTGGTCACCAGGGCGACCCCCGGGCCGATCAGGTAGGCCAGGAAACCCTGGTGGAACTGCACCACCGGTGAGATGACGCCGTTGTCGGACATGATGGAGAACAGGAACGGCCCGATCAGCATCCCGGGCACGCAGCCGAGCGCCGCGGCGATGATCGCGATGAAGAACGCCTCGCCGATGACCATCCGCCGCACCTGGCGCGGTGTCGCGCCGATCGCGCGCAGCGTCGCCAGCTCACGGGTGCGCTGCTGCACCGAGAGCCCGAGGGTGCTGGACACCACGAACATCGCGATGAAGATCGCCATGCCGGCGAACACCGCGGCGAGCGGGATCAGCTGCGCCCGGCCGCCGACGGCTTCGGGGTGCTCGGCCACGCCCCGGTCGTCTTCGGTGAGCACCGTGTACGGCCTGCCGTCGAGCTTCTCCTCCAGCGTCTCCGCCAGGGCGTCGACGTCCGTGCCGGGCTTGAGGAACAGCCCGTAGGAGCTGACCTGGTCACCGTGCTCGCCGAGGTCGCCCATGGCGGAGGAGGCGAAGAACAGCAGGGACTGCGCGTCCTCGCCCGCCGCGGGGACCAGGCCGATGAGCCGGAAGTCCTCGACCACGCCCTTGGTCGAGACCTGCACCCGGTCGCCGACCTTCGCGCCGGCGGCGGACGCGGTGGCCGCGTCCAGCACGACGTCCCGCTCGTCCTTCGGCTCGTCGCCGTCGGTCAGCTCGAACGGTCCGAGGACGGCGGAAGCCCAGTCGTGGCCCCACGACTGGGCGCCGACCACCACGGGCTGGCCGTCGCGCACGACGGTCGCGGCGATGTTCGCCTCACCGACGACGCGCTCCACGCCGGCCACGCCCGCCAGTTCGCCGGCGAGCGCCGGGTCCAGCCACTGGCGTTCGACGAGGGCGACGGTCTTCATGTCCTTGAGGTCGTTCGGGTCCTCCTTGGGGACCGTGTACGCCTGCTGGCCGCTGATCACGATCGGCGCGGCGGCGAGGCGCTCCGGCGGCACCGCGATCCGGATGCCGGTCTCCATCAGACCGGCGCAGGCCACCACCAGCGCGGAGCCCAGCAGGACCGCGATGAACGTCGCGACGAAGCTCTGCCTGCGGTGGCGCAGCGTCGCGAGAGCCACTTCCCACATCAGTAGTAACCCCTCTTGCCGCTCTGGCCGGCGCCGTAGGTCCGGCGCGGCTGCTCGACCAGCGCGGTCAGGTGGGTCATCCGGTCGGCCACCGCCTCCGGGGTGGGGTTGCGGATCTCCCCGGCGATCTGGCCGTCGATGAGGAACACCACGCCGTCGGCGTACGAGGCGGCCACCGGGTCGTGGGTGACCATGACGATGGTCTGGCCGGTCACCATGACGGACTCGCGCAGCAGGTCGAGGACCTCGGCCGCGGTGCGGGTGTCCAGGGCGCCGGTGGGCTCGTCGGCGAAGACCACCGCCGGTTCGGTCACCACGGCGCGGGCGATCGCGACGCGCTGCTGCTGGCCGCCGGACAGCTCGCCGGGCAGGTGCTTGAGCCGCTGCTCCAGACCCACCCGGCGGATCACGTCCGCCACCCGGTTGCGGTCGACCCGCCGGCCGGCCAGCTTGAGCGGCAACGTGACGTTCTGCTCGATGGTGAGCGCGGGCAGCAGGTTGAAGCTCTGGAAGATGAACCCGACCTTCTCGCGGCGCAGCTCGGTCAGGGCGACCTCGTTCTTGCCGGTGAGGTCGACGCCGTCCAGGAGCACCCGGCCGGCCGAGGGCTGGTCCAGCCCGGCCGCGGTCTGCAGCAGGGTGGACTTGCCCGAGCCCGACGGGCCCATCACGGCGGTGAAGCTGCCGTAGTCGAACTGCATGTCGATGCCCCGCAGGGCTTCCACCGCGCTGTCCCCGTTGCCGTACGTCTTGCGCACGGCCTCCATGCGGACTGCAGCTCGGGGCCCACCGCCGCTCTCCACTCGCTCAGGGCGCCTGCCGAACATCATCACTCCTGGTTCCGGTCCTGGTTGTCGTTCATGACAAAAACTATTGGCGGCGGGCGTTGCGTCCTATGGCCCTAGGAACACAGTTGAGGTGGGCCTAGACCTACCCGGCGCTCCCGGGCCGCCGCGGGCGGTCGGACCGCGGCGACGGCCACCGGCTCCGCGACCGCGCCGGACGCCCTGACAAGTCACGCGATGGGCGCTCCACCGGGACGTCGGCCCGGTGTCCGACGCCCCGTGCCACCGGTCACCGGTGGACCGAGGTGGAGCGGATGGAGCTCAGCGCCGCCGTGGTCTGCACCGGCAGCGGACCGGCCCACAGATCCGCGGAGCCGGGCAGCAGACCGGTCGGCAGGTCGGCGCGGCGGCGGACCTTGAGCTTGCGGTACACGCGGGTCAGGTGCTGCTCCACGGTGCTGACCGTGATGTAGAGCTTGCGCCCGATCTCCCGGTTGGTGTGCCCCAGCGCGGCCAGCGCCGCGACCCTGCGTTCGGCGGAGCTCAGCGTGGCCAGGTCGTCCGGCTCCTCGTCGACCCCGGCGGCGGGCTCGGCGTCGCCTTCGGCGGCGGGCGCCAGGTCCAGCTGCGGCAGCAGGTGGCGGCGGCACAGCGCGCCGGCGCCGCAGGCCTCGGCGACGCGGATCGCGCGCTTGGCGACGATCTCGGCCGCGCCGGCCTCGCCCAGCTCGTCGTGCGTCGTGCTCAACGCGGCCAGGGCCAGCGAGAGCTCCACCTGGTCGCCGGCGTCCTGCAGCAACGTCACCGCTTCGCGCAGCATGGGCAGCCGCGGCTTCGCCTCGGCCGCGGTGGACAGCAACCGCAGGGACGTGCCGCGCACCCGGGGCACGTGCGCCCCGGGCCGGTCGAGCTGCGCCAGCGCCAGCTCGCCCACCCGCTCGGGGCGCTGGAGCCGGATCAGCGCCTGGGCCAGGTCGGTGCGCCACGGCAGCAGCGCCGGCAGGTCGAGGTCCCAGTGCACGGCCAGCGCGCCGCACTCGTCGAAGTCGGCGAACGCGGCGTCCGGCCGGCCGGCCGCCAGGTGCGCGTGGCCGCGCGCCCGCAGGTACACGGCCCAGTGCGCGGTGTCGCGAGCCGCGATCGGCACGCTGCGCCGCAGGTGCGCACGCGCGTCGTCGTGCTTGCCCTGCCAGGCCGTGGACAGCACCAGCGCCGCCAGCGGCGAGGCGATCGCCGGGCCCCAGTCGTGCGGCGCCAGCGCGGTGAGGGCGAGCCTGGCGAGCCGCTCCGCGGTGACCAGGTCGCCCTCCATGAGCGCGAGGTGGGCGCGGACGTCGGCGAGCACGGCCTTCCACGCCGACGCCTGACCCGAGCCGATCTCCTCGCGCAGCGCGTCGTACCACTGGCGCGCGCGGGCGACCGCGCCGCACGCGCCGAGCGTGAGCAGGGCGTGCACGGCCAGTTCGGGCGCGCTGTCGGGCATCCAGCGGTTGCGCAGGACCCACTCGGCGGAGGCCAGCACCTCTTCGGGGTGGTCCCGGGCGAGCGCCGTGCGGCGGTCACCGCTGCCGGAGTGGACCGCGACGGCCACGGTGGGGTGCACCGCGCGCACCCAGTCCCGGAGCACCCGGTGCTCGGTCACCGCCGGGGCGCCCGCCGGTCGGACGGCCACCTCGGTGGCGTCCTCCAGCGCGCGCAGGGTCTCCTCGGCGTCGGCGGTGTGCCCGTGCCAGAGCTGGTAGCGCAGCAAGGCCCTGGTGTCGCGCACGGTCAGGTGGCCCTCGCGGGCCGCGCGGCGCAGCGGGGGCAGGTGCCGTGCGACGACGGACGGCGCGGTGCGCCACTGCACGGCGGCCAGCGCGGCGACGAGCGAGGCGGTCGCGGTCGGGTCGTCGCCCGGCGCGACGGTGCGGGCCAGCTTCAGGCACTCGGCGGCCCGGTCGAGGCGGTGCTCGGCCAGCGCGCTGTCCGCCGCGTCGCGCAGCACCGCGACCGCCCACGGCGCGTCGGCCGAGCCCGCCGCCACGAGGTGCGCGGCGATGTCGGTGCTGGGCAGGCCTTCGGCGAAGAGCAGGTCGGCGGCGGCGCGGTGCAGCCGGGTGTGCTCGTACGCGGGCAGGTCGCCCAGCACGGCCGCCCGCACCGCCGGGTGCCGGAACCGACCGTCGTCCAGCAGGCCGGCGTGGTCCAGCGCGGTCACCGCCTCGGCCGCCGCGGCGGGGATGCCGCGCAACCTGCCGAGCAGTTCGGGCGCGGCGTTCTCGCCGAGCACCGCGATCGCCCGCACGACGTGCAGCAGGTCGGGACCCCAGCGGTGCAGGCACGCCAGGACCGCCTGGCGGAACGCCTCGCCGATCGCGACGTCGGTGTCCGGGTCGTCGTGCAGCGCCGCCCGGTGGTCTTGCACGAGTGCCTTGACCAGTAAGGGGTTCCCGCCGGTCACGGCGTGGTAGGACGGCGCGCACCGGTTCGCGGTGGCGGGGTCGAGCAGGTCGGCGACCAGTTGCGCGACCCCCCGCTGCGACAGCGGGGCGAGCCGCACGCCGGTGTACCACGGCATCCGGGTCAGCTCCGCCAGGACCAGCGCGTTGCCCCGGCCCGAGTAGTCGGACTCGGTGAGCACGACCGCGATCCGCGCGCCGCCGACGCGGCGCATGAGGTAGAGCAGGGTTTGCAGGCTGAGGGGGTCGGCGTGCTCCACGTCGTCCACCACCAGCACCACCGGCCGGGCGCGGGCGAGGTCGAGCAGCGCCTCGCCGGCCTCGCGGACCAGGTGCGGCGAGCGCCGGGCCTGGTCGGGGGCGTCGGCGTCCGAGTCCGGCACCGCGCTCAACCGGGCCGCCGCCTCGTCCGCCGGTCCGGTGGCGAACTGCGAGAGCACCCCGCCGGGCAGACCGCGCTCGTCACGCGAGCAGGTGGCCGCGAACACCAGTGCGCCCGCCGCGCGAGCCGGCTCGTCGAGCGCGCGCACGAGCACGGTCTTCCCACCGGCGCCGGGGCCGCTCACGTGGATGACCTGACCCCGCCCGTCGACCGCCGCGGCGATCAACTGCGTCAGCTGCCCGAGGACTTGGTCGCGTTCCACTAGGCGCACAGTTCCTCCCCAGTCCCGCGTTGCTGTCCGTAATCAATCGCGCGACGTTGCGCAGCCGCGTGACTACCCAGCGCAATGCCTGCGGCTAGACAACTGTACAAGACGGAGGTGTAGATGAGGCGGAAAAAGTCATTCCAACCTTTCCCCGGCGACTCAATCGCCCACCCCGTTGCCCGTTCCACGCCCGAATGGAACCCAAATGAAACACCGCCGTGCAACCTACTGCGGAGTAAATCACCCACAAAGTCACAGTTCAGCGACTCGAGTAGCAGTCGATCATGACATCGGTTTCCACTCGACCGCCACTCGGCCCCTCCGGGTAATGCACGGAAGGCGATTGGTCACGCCCGAACGGGGCCACCCATTTTGGTGACCCGGCCCACCCTCGCCCCGAAGGATTTCCGCATTAATCGGGGTTCGGGCCGCCATGACTCGTTGTGTCGGCACGGCCGTACGGATTAGCACCACAGAGTGGTCGTGGCCGGCTCACGTTCACCCCGCGAGGTGTCCGCCGGGGACCGAGCCGTCCCCGGCGGACACGGAGCGTGAGAGCGCAACCACGATCCACCACCGCGGTCAGTCGGTCGTCTCCAACTCCTCGTCGAGGATGTCGAACAGCTCGTCGGCCGTCACGGCGTCGAGCGACGCCTCCCCGTTCCCCGATTCGGGCACGCCGGGCGCCAGCCGGGCCACCAAGGCGCGCAACCTCGCCTCCACGCGGGCGCGTTCCTCCTCGCCCGGCGCGGTCACGTCGAGCACCGCCTCCAACCGCGCCAGCTCGTCCTCCAGCGACGGCGCCGCCTCGCCCGCGCCGCCCAGCTCGACCACCAAGAAGTCCGCCACCTCCGCCGGCGTGGGGTGGTCGTAGACCAGCGTCGCCGACAGCCGCACGTCCAGCCGCTCGCCCAGCCGGTTGCGCAGCTCGACCGCCGCCAGCGAGTCGAAGCCCAGGTCCAGGAAGCCCTTGGCCGGGTCGACCGCCTGCGGACCGTCGTGGCCCAGCACGGCCGCGGTCGCGGCGCGGACCAGCTCCAGCAGGTGCGCGCGGAGGTCGCCCGGCGACAGCGCGTCGAGCCGCACGGCGTCCGGCTCGACGGCCCGCGCGGCACGGCGCCCGCCACGCGGCACACCACGCAGCACGGCCGCGACCGGGCCCGGGGCCGAGCGCGCCGCCGCGAAGTCCACCCGCGCCGGGACCAGTTCCGCCCGGTCTCCCGCCACCGCCGCGTCGAACAGCGCCAACCCTTCCCGAGGGCTCAGCGCCACCACACCCGACTCCGCCATCCGCCGCAGGTCCCGGTCGTCGAGGCCCGCGGTCATGCCGCTGTCGACCCCGTGCCACAGGCCCCAGGCGAGGGCCGTGGCCGGCAGCCCCTGCGCCCGACGTGCCCGCGCCAGGCCGTCCAGGAACGCGTTCGCCGCCGCGTAGGCCGTCTGGCCCGCGCCGCCGAGCACCGACACCAGGGACGAGAACAGCACGAACGCCTTGAGGTCGTGGTCGTGGGTCAGCTCGTGCAGGTGCCACGCCGCCTCGGCCTTCGGCCGCCACGCCGCGTCCACCTGGTCGGCCGTGAGGTCGGTCAGCAGCGCGTCGTCCACCACCCCCGCCGCGTGCACCACCGCCGACAGCTCCACCCCGGCCACCAACGCCGCCAGCGCGTCGCGGTCGGCCACGTCGCACGCCGCCACCTCGACCGCCGCACCCGCCGCGGCCAGGTCCGCCACCAGCTCCTCGACGCCCGGCGTGGCCGGCCCGCGCCGGCCGACGAGCAGCAGCCTGCGCACACCGTGGGCGGTCACCAGGTGCCTGGCCACCGCGGCGCCGATCCCGCCGGCGCCACCGGTCACCAGCACCGTGCCGGCGCCGAAGTCGGGGCGGACACCGTCAGCCGCCCGCACCAGCCGGGGCACGTGCACCCGGCCGCCGCGCACCGCCACCTGCGGCTCATCCGAGGCCAGGGCGGCGGTCACGGCGTGGTCGGACTCGGCGCGCCCGTCCACGTCCAGCGCCACGACCAGGCCGGGGTGCTCGGCCTGCACCGAGCGAAGCAGTCCCCACAACGGCGCGTGCGCCAGGTTCACCGCTGACTCGTCCTGCGCGACCGCGACCGCGCCGGTCGTGACGACCACCAACCGGGCCGCCGGTGCGCCGCGGACCCAGTCCCGCAGCACGTCGACCAGTCGCGTCACCGCCTCGCGACCGGCCGCGGCCGGATCGTCGCCCGAGGTCGGTTCCAGCGGCAGCAGCACGAAGTCCGCGCCGGAGGCCGCGGCGGAGGCCACGTCGGGGTGCGCGACCGCGCCGAACCGGGGCTCGGGCGCCACCACGGCCGCCCGCACCGGGGCGCCGGCCGCGCCGGGCGCCGGCGTCCAGTCGACCCGGTGCAGCGCGGCCGACCCCTGCTCGGGCACGGGCAGCGGGCGCACCGCCAGCGATCCGACCGAGGCGACCGGCGCGCCGGCGGCGTCCGCCAGCTCGAAGGTGTAGCCGCCGTCCCCGGCCCGGCTCAGCCGCACGCGCAGCACCGACGCGCCGGACGCGTGCAGGACGACGTCGCGCCAGGCGAACGGCACGCTGACCCCGTCGCCGTCTTCATCGTCGAGCAGGCCGGTGGTGTGCAACGCCGCGTCCAGCAGCGCCGGGTGCAGGCCGAACCGGTCCGCCCCGGCGGCCGTCGCGTCGTCCGCCACCACCTCGCCGAACACGTCGTCACCGCGCCGCCACGCCGCCACCAGGCCGCGGAACGCCGGGCCGTAGGCGTAGCCGCGATCGGCCAGCGCGTCGTACCACCCGGTCAGGTCGACCTCCACCGCGCCGGCGGGCGGCCACTCGTCCCAGTCGACGGCCGGCGCCGCGAGGCCGGTGGCGAGCACACCGGTGGCGTGCCGGGTCCACTCGGAGCCGGGGACGTCCGGTCGCGTGTGGACGGTCAACGACCGGCGCGCGGACGGGTCCGGACCGCTCACCGCGACCTGGAGCACCACGGCGCCGCGCGCGGGCAGCACGAGCGGCGCTTCGAGGGTCAGCTCCTCGACCCGGTCGCAGCCGACCTGGTCGCCCGCGTGGACCGCCAGCTCCGCCAGCACCGCGCCGGGCACCAGCACCCGCCCGGCGACCGCGTGGTCGGCCAGCCAGGGCTGCGCGGCCGGTGAGACGCGGCCGGTGAGCAGGACGCCGTCGTCGGCGAGCGCCACGACCTCGCCCGCGAGCGGGTGGCCCGCGCCGCCGTCGACCACGTCGAGCCAGTAGCGGCGGCGCTGGAACGGGTAGGTCGGCAGGTCCACGACCCGCGTGCCGGACCCGGCGAACACCGCCGACCAGTCCGGTTCCGCGCCACGGACGAACAACGCGCCGAGCGCCAGCGCCGCGGTCGCGGTCTCCGACCGGTCGGCCCGCGACGCCGGCGCCAGGAACGCCGAGGTCGGGTCGAGCAAGCACTCCTGGGCGAGACCGGTGAGCACCGCGTCCGGGCCGATCTCCAGGTAGGTCGTGACCCCTTGGTCCTCCAGCGCGCGCACACCGTCGTGGAAGCGCACCGCGCCCCGCACGTGACGAACCCAGTACTCCGGATCGGTCAGCTCGCCCGGTTCCGCGACCCGGCCCGTCACGTTCGACACCACCGGCACCCGCGGCTCCGCACAGGACAAGGAGCGCACCACTTCGCGGAACCGGTCCAACACCGGCTCCGCGTGCGGCGAGTGGAACGCGCGCGACACCCGCAGCGCGCGGGTCTTGCGACCCTCCGCCCGCCACCTCACCACCAACTCGTCCAGCACCGCGCGGTCACCCGACACCACCACCGAACGCGGGCCATTGACCGCCGCCACGTCCACCCGGCCCTCCGAGCCGACCAGCCAGCGCCGCACCTCCTCCTCGGTCGCCACCACCGCGACCATGCCGCCGTCCGACCGCATCTCCCCCATCAACGCGCCGCGCGACACCACCAACTTCACCGCGTCCGCCAGCGAGAACACCCCCGCCACATGTGCCGCCACGATCTCACCCACGGAATGACCGGCCACGAAGTCCGGCCGCACGCCCCACGACTCGAACAACCGGAACAACGCCACCTCGAACGCGAACAACGCCGGCTGGCTGATCGCCGTGTCGTCCAAGGCCGCCTGATCGTCGCCGAACACCACCTCCGCCAACGAACGACCCAACTCCACGTCCACCGCCGCGCACACCTCGTCGAACACCGACGCGAACACCGGCCACCGCGCGTGCAGCTCACGACCCATGCCGACCCGCTGCGAACCCTGCCCGGTGAACAACACCGCCAACCGGCCCGCGGAGCGGTCCGCGCGCACCACGCCCGGCCCCTCGCCGTCACGTGCGAGCGCGTCCAGCGCCGCGACGACGGCATCGGGGTCGGTGGCGGAGACGGCGGCCCGGTGCTCCAGCGCCGACCGGGTCGTGGCGGCGGCGCGGACCACGTCCGCCAGCGGCAGGCCGTCGACCAGCGCCGCCCGCAGGTTGGCCGCCTGCGCCCGGAGGGCCGCCTCACCGACCGCCGAGACCAGCAGGGGCGCGACCGGCGCCGCGGTGTCGGTGTCCACCGGGGCCGGCTCCGGTGCGGGAGCCTGCTCCAGCACGAGGTGCGCGTTGGTGCCCGAGATGCCGAACGACGACACACCGGCCCGACGCGGACGACCCGTCTCGGGCCACGCGCGGGCCTCCGTCAACAGCTCGACGGCGCCCTCCGACCACTCCACCTGCGGCGTGCGCTCCCCCACGTGCAACGTCTTCGGCAGCACGCCCTCGCGCATCGCCATCACCATCTTGATCACCCCGGCCACACCGGCCGCCGCCTGCGTGTGCCCGAAGTTCGACTTCACCGAACCGAGGTACAGGGGCTCCGGGCGGTCCTGGCCGTAGGTCGCGATCACCGCCTGCGCCTCGATCGGATCACCCAACCGGGTACCGGTGCCGTGCGCCTCGACCGCGTCCACCTCGGTGTGCGACAACCCCGCACTCGCCAACGCCGCCCGGATCACCCGCTGCTGAGACGGACCATTCGGCGCCGTCAAACCATTCGACGCGCCGTCCTGGTTCACCGCCGACCCGCGCACCAACGCCAACACCTGATGACCATTGCGCCGCGCGTCCGACAACCGCTCCAACACCACGATGCCCACGCCCTCGGACATCGCGGTGCCGTCGGCGTCGGCGGAGAAGGACTTCGCCCGACCGTCGGGCGCGAGGCCGCGCTGGAGGCTGAAGTCGATCAGCGTGTCCGGGGTGGCCATCACGCTCACGCCGCCCGCGAGGGCGAGCGAGCACTCGCCGTTGCGCAACGCCTGCGCCGCCAGGTGGATCGACACCAGCGACGACGAGCACGCCGTGTCCACCGACAACGACGGCCCCTCGAAGCCGAAGACGTAGGACAACCGGCCGGACGCGACCGACGCCAACGACCCGTTGCCCAGGTAGCCCGCCAGGTCCTCCGGGATGTGGTTCAGCCGGGTCGCGTAGTCGTTGTACATGATGCCCACGAACACGCCGGTGTGGCTGCCGCGCAGGCCGGTCGGGTCGATGCCCGCCCGCTCCAACGCCTCCCAGGACGTCTCCAGCAGCAACCGCTGCTGCGGGTCCATCGCCAACGCCTCACGCGGCGAGATGCCGAAGAACGCGGGGTCGAAGTCGGCGGCGTCGTGCAGGAAGCCACCCTCCAGCGCGCAGAACCTGCCCGCCTTGCCCGGTTCCGGGTCGTACAGGGCCTCCACGTCCCAGCCCCGGTCGGACGGCAGGGGCGAGATGCCGTCGCGCCCGGCCGCGAGCAGCTGCCACAGCTGTTCGGGTGTGGTGACCCCGCCGGGGAACCGGCAGCCCATGCCGACGACGACGATCGGGTCGTCGGACACCGCGGCCGGGGTGGGAGCGGTCCGCACCGGGGTGTCCTCGCCCAGCAGCTCGGACTTGAGCAGCGCCGCGAGGACCACCGGCGTCGGGTGGTCGAACACCAGGGTCGCGGGCAGCCGCAACCCCGTCACCGCGTTGAGCCGGTTGCGCAGCTCCACCGACGCCAACGAGTCGAAGCCCAGGTCGCGGAACGCCTTGCGGGGTTCCACCGCCTCGACGCCGTCGTGACCCAGCACCGCCGCCACGTGCGTGCGCACCAGCTCCAGCAGCAGGTGGTCGCGTTCGGTCCCGGGCAGCGCGGTGAGCCGGTCGGCGAGCGACGGCCCGCCCGCGGCCGAAGGGCCGGACACCCGGCGCGCGGGCTTGCGCACCAGCGCGCGGAACAACGCGGGCACCTCGCCCCGCGCCCGCAGCGCCGCCGTGTCCAGCCGCATCGGCACGAGCAGCGCCCGGTCGGCGGCCAGCGCCGCGTCGAACAGCGCCAAGCCCTCCTCGGTGGTCAACCCCAGCAGGCCCGAGCGGGCCAGGCGGGCCACGTCGGCGTCGGTGAGGTGCGCGGTCATCCCGCTGCGCTGCTGCCAGAAGCCCCAGGCCAGCGACGTGCCGGGCAGACCGGCCGCGCGGCGGGCGTGGACCAGGCCGTCCACGTAGGCGTTGGCCGCGGCGTAGTTGCCCTGGCCGCCGCCGTCCACCGCGCCCGCCGCCGACGAGAAGGCGACGAACGCCGTCAGGTCGCCGGTCAGCTCGTGCAGGTGCCGAGCGCCGTCGGCCTTGGGCCGCCACGCGGTGTCGAAGCGCGCGTCATCCAGGTCGGTGACGAGCGCGTCGTCGAGTGCGGCAGCGGCGTGCACGACGGCGGTCAGGTCGGTGATACCGGCCAGCAACCCCGCCACCGCAACGCGGTCCGCCACATCACACGCCACCACCTCCACCCGCACACCCACTGCGGCCAACTCATCACGCAACTCCACCGCACCAACCGCATCAAGACCCCGCCGACTCGTCAACACCAACGACCGCACACCATGACCAACCACCAAATGCCGAGCCAACACCGCACCCAAACCACCCGTACCACCAGTCACCAACACCGTCCCACCACCGAACGACCCGGCAGACGGACCGGCCACGACCGGCACCCGCACGAGGCGGCGGGCGAACAGCTCCTCGTCGCGGATCGCGACCTCGGGTTCGCCCGCGCCGAGCGCCGAGGTCAGCTCGTCCCACCCGACCGGCCAGCGGTCGGTGTCCACCAGCACGAAGCGGTCCGGGTGCTCCGAGGCCGCCGCGCGCACCAGACCGTGCACCGCGGCCACGGCGGGGTCGACCGGCGCGTCGCCCGCGTCGGCGCCACCCCGGGTCAGCACGACCAGGCGGGCCGCGGCGAACCGCTCGTCGGCCAGCCAGTCCCGGACCACCGCCAGCACGTCGTCCACGGTGGACCTGTCGCCCGCCGGGACGACCGGGAGCACCGCCCAGTCGGGCACGTCGGTCAGCTCGGCCAGTCCGGCGACCTGCGGCACGTACTTGCCCAGCCCGCCGCCGAGCACCACGATCCGGCCGGTGGTCGGCTCGGCGGTGAGCGGCGTCCAGTCGATGCCGAACAGCGCGTCCGCCACGCCACCGGCCGGCGCGGACACCTCGCGGGAGAGCAGGGCCGCCACGGCGGCGACCGGCGCGCCGGTGTGGTCGGCGATCCGGATGGCCAGGCCGTTCGCGCCCGAGGGGGTCAACCTCACGCGCAGCGCCGTCGCGCCGGTCGCGAACAACCCGACACCGGTCCACTCGAACGGCACCTGGGGCGGTCCGCTCGCGTCCTCCACCACCAGGGCGGCGTGCAGCGCGGCGTCGAGCAGCGCCGGGTGCAGGCCGAAGCCGGTCGCGGTCACGACCTCGGGCAGCGCGACTTCGGCGTACACCTCGGCACCGGCCCGCCACGCGGCGCGCAGCCCGCGCAACGCCGGGCCGTACTGGTACCCGCGATCGGCGAGCACGTCGTAAGCGCCGGTCAAATCGACCGGTTCGGCGCCTGCCGGTGGCCACGCGGTCAGCTCGAAGTCCGCTTCCGCGCCGGTCTCGGCCAGCGAACCCGACGCGTGCCGGGTCCACGGGCCGTCCCGGTCGTCCGGTCGCGAGTGGACGGTCACGGCACGGCGGCCGGTCGGGTCGGACGCGCCGACCCGCACCTGCACCCGCACCCCGCCGCGGCCGGGCAGCGGCAACGGCGCCTCGATCGTGAGCTGCTCCACCAGGTCGCAGCCGACCTCGTCACCGGCCCGGAGCGCGAGCTCGACGAACGCGGTGCCGGGCAGCAGGGGCGTCCCGGACAGCGCGTGGTCGGCCAGCCAGGCGTGCGAGGACAACGACAGCCGTCCGCTGAGCAGCACCTCGTCGGCGTCCGCGACGGTGACCACCGCGCCGAGCAGCGGGTGCTCGGCGGAGCCGAGGCCGGCCGACGACACGTCGCCCGCGGGCGCGGTCGCGTCGAGCCAGAAGCGGCGGCGCTGGAAGGCGTAGGTGGGCAGGTCGACCGTGCGCGGAGCGGCGTCGGCGAGCAGCCCCGCCCAGTCCACCGGCGCGCCGCGGGTCCACGCCTCCGCGAGGGACAGCAGCAGCCGGCGCGGGCCGCCGTCGTCACGGCGCAGCGAACCGACGGCGGCGACCTCGACCCCGCCGGCGTCGGCCGTGTCCTGCACGGCGGCGGTGAGCACCGGGTGCGGGCTGCACTCGACGAACACCGTGTGGCCGTCGGCGACCAGCGCGCGGGTGGCGCCGATGAAGTCCACGGTCTCGCGCAGGTTCGCGTACCAGTAGTCGGCGTCCAGCGTCGCGGTGTCGACCGGCTCGGCGGTGACCGTCGAGTAGAACGGCACGCTCCCGGTGCGCGGCGCGATGCCCGCCAGCACCTCGGCGAGCCGCTCGCGCAGCGCCTCCACGTGCGACGAGTGCGAGGCGTAGTCCACCGCCACCCGGCGCACCCGCGCGCCGCCGGCCGTCAACGCCTCGCCCGCGGCGTCGAGCGCGGCCGGGTCACCGGAGAGCACCACCGACGCCGGGCCGTTGACCGCCGCGACGGACGCGCCCGGCGTCAGGTGCTCGCGCACCTGTTCCACGGGCAGCAGCACGGACATCATCCCGCCCTTGCCCGCCAGGTCCTCGGCGATCGCCAGGCTGCGCAGCGCCACGACCGCCGCGCCGTCCCGCACCGACAGCCCGCCCGCGACGACCGCCGCCGCGATCTCGCCCTGGGAGTGCCCGACGACCGCGTCCGGGCGCACGCCGTGCGACCGCCACAGCTCGGCCAGCGACACCATCACCGACCACAGCACGGGCTGCACGACGTCGACGCGGTCCAGCGGCGGGGTGCCGGGCAGGCCGCGCACCACGTCGAGCAGCCGCCAGTCCACGTGCCGCTCCAGCGCGGCGGCGCACTCGGCCATCCGCTCGGCGAACACCGGCGAGGAGTCGAGCAGCTCCACGGCCATGCCCGCCCACTGCGTGCCCTGACCGGGGAACACGAACACCACGCGGGGATCGGCGCCGGCGACGCCCTCGACCGGGGTGGCGGCAGCGTCACCCTCGGCGAGCGCCACGACGCCCGCCCGCAACTCGGCCAGGTCTTCCCCCACGACCACCGCGCGGTGCTCCAGCGCGGCCCGCGTGGTCACCAGGGAGTGCGCCACGTCCTCCGCCCGCAGGTCGGGGTCGGGGTGCTCGGCCAGGTGGGCGGCGAGCCGCGCGGCCTGCTGCGCCACCGCCGCGCGGGTCCGGCCGGACAGCGCGAACGGCACCGGACCAGCCCCGACCGGCCCGAATTCGACCGGCTCGGGCGCGTCCGCCGGGTCCTCGGCGGGTGCCTGTTCCAGCACGACGTGCGCGTTGGTGCCCGAGATGCCGAACGACGACACACCGGCCCGACGCGGACGCCCGGTCCGCGGCCACGGCACCGTGCTCGTCGGCAGCTGCACCGCGCCGAGCTCCCAGTCGACCTGCGGGCTGGGCTCGGTGACGTGCAGCGTGCGCGGCACCTCGCCCGCCCGCATCGCCAGCACCATCTTGATCACGCCCGCGACGCCCGCCGCCGCCTGCGTGTGGCCGATGTTCGACTTGATCGAGCCGAGGTAGAGCGGGGTGTCGCGGTCCTGGCCGTAGGTGGCGATGACCGCCTGCGCCTCGATCGGGTCGCCGAGCGGGGTGCCGGTGCCGTGCGCCTCGACCACGTCCACCTCGGCGGGCCGCACGCCGCCGGCCGCGAGCGCCGCCCGGATCACCCGTTGCTGCGAGGGGCCGTTCGGCGCGGTGAGGCCGTTGGACGCGCCGTCCTGGTTGACCGCCGACCCGCGCAGCAGCGCCAGGACCTGGTGGCCGTTGCGCCGGGCGTCGGACAGGCGTTCCAGCACCAGCAGGCCCACGCCCTCGCCCCAGCCCGTGCCGTCGGCGTCCGCGGAGAACGACTTGGACCGGCCGTCGCCGGCCAACCCGCGCTGGAGGCTGAAGTCGACGAACGTGTCCGGCGTCGCCATCACCGTGACACCGCCCGCGAGCGCCAGCGAGCACTCCCCGTTGCGCAACGCCTGCGCCGCCAGGTGAATGGACACCAACGACGACGAGCACGCCGTGTCCACCGACACCGCCGGACCTTCCAGCCCCAGCACGTAGGACACGCGGCCGGACAGGACGCTGGCGATGCTGCCGTTGCCGATGTACCCGGCGATGTCCTCGGGCACCTCGCGCAGCCGGGTGCCGTGGTCGTGGTACATCACGCCGGCGAACACGCCGGTCGGGCTGCCCTTGAGCGACAGCGGGTCGATGCCCGCCCGCTCCAACGCCTCCCAGGACGCCTCCAGCAGCAGGCGCTGCTGCGGGTCCATCGCCGTCGCCTCGCGCGGACCGATGCCGAAGAACTCCGCGTCGAAGTCCAGCGCGTCGCGCAGGAAACCGCCTTCGCGCACGTAGGTCTTGCCGGCGCGGCCCGGTTCCGGGTCGAAGATCGCGTCCACGTCCCAGCCCCGGTCGCCGGGGAACTCCGACACCGCGTCCACCCCGTCCGCGACCAGCCGCCACAGCTGCTCGGGCGTGCTCACCCCGCCGGGGTAGCGGCAGCTCATCGCGACGATGGCGATCGGGTCGTCGACCGGTCGAGCCGGCGGCGGCGCCGGTTCGACCCTCGGCCCGTCGCCGAGCACCGTGGCACCGATGTGGGTCGCGAGCGCCACCGGGGTGGCGTAGTCGAAGACCAGCGTCGCGGGCAGCCGCAACCCCGTCACGGCGTTCAACCGGTTGCGCAGCTCCACCGCGGCCAGCGAGTCGAACCCGATCTCGCTGAACGCGCGTCCGGGCTCCACGGCCTGCGGGCTGTCGTGCCCCAGCACCGCCGCCACGTGCGCCCGCACGAGGTCCAGCAGCACCCGGTCGCGCTCGGCGGCGGGCCGGGCCGCCAGGTCGTCGGCGAAGTCCGCGCCGCCCGCGCGGACCGTGCCCGCCGCGCGCCGGGCCGGTCGCACCAGACCGTGGAACAGCGGTGGCAGTTGCCCGCCGCGAGCGCGCAGGGCGGTGAAGTCGAGCTTGACCGGCACCAACGCCGGGTCGTCCGCCGCCAGGGCGGCGTCGAAGGCGGCCAGGCCGTCGGCGGTGGGCAGGGCGGGCAGCCCGGCCCGGCCCATCCGCGCCACGTCGGCCTCGGACAGGTGCGCGGTCATCCCGCTGCGCTGCTCCCACAGGCCCCAGGCCAGGGAGACGGCGGGCAGGCCCCGCGCGCGGCGGGCGTGCGCGAGCGCGTCGAGGTAGGCGTTCGCGGCGGCGTAGTTGCCCTGGCCCGCGCCGTCCACCACGCCGGCGGCGGAGGAGAACAGCACGAACGCGCGCAGGTCGCCGGCCAGCTCGTGCAGGTGCCGCGCGCCGTCGGCCTTGGGCCGCCACGCGGTGTCCACCTGCTCGGGCGTCATGCCCGACACGAGCCCGTCGGCCAGCACGCCCGCCGCGTGCACCACCGCGGTCAGGCCGTCGACGCCGGCCAGCACGGCGGCCACCGCGTCGCGGTCGGCGACGTCGCACGCCACCACCTCGACCCGGGCGCCCGCCGCGGTCAGCTCGTCGCGCAGCTCCGCCGCGCCGGTCGCGTCGAGGCCTTGGCGGCTGGTCAGCACCAACGACCGCACGCCACGCCCGACCAGGTGCCGTGCCACCAGCGCGCCCAGGCCACCGGTGCCGCCGGTGACCAGCACGCGGTCCTCGTCGGTCCACTCGAAGGCGGGCCCGCCGGTCGCCCGGGCCAGCCGGGGCACGAGCAGCGCGCCGGCGCGGACCGCGACCTCCGGCTCGGCCGACCCGAGCGCGGGGCGCGGGTCGGCGGCCGGGTCGTCCAGGTCCAGCAGCACGAACCGGTCCGGGTTCTCCGCCTGGGCGGCCCGCACCAGCCCCCACGCGGGCGCGACGGTCTCGTCCACGGTGGTGCCACCGGCGGGCACCGCGCCCGAGGTCGTCACGACCAGGCGCGCGGCGGCGAAGCGGTCATCGGCCAGCCACGTGCGCACGGCCGTCAGCACGGCGTCCACCGTGGACCGGGCGGTGGCGGGCGCCGGGCGCAGCAGCACCCAGTCCGGCACGTCGTCCAGCTCGGCGAGATCGGTCACCTCGGTCAGCGCGCCCGCGGCGGGCGTCGCCGACGCAGGCACCCAGTCGACCCGGTACAGCACGTCCGGGCCGGTCGCGACGGTCAGCGCGGCGACCGGCACCGGCCGGGTGACCAGCGCCTCGACCGTCGCCACCGGATCGCCCGCCGGGTCGGTGAGCAGCAGCGCCACCGCGTGGTCGCCGACCGGGGTGACCCGCACCCGGACGGCGGTCGCGCCGGTGGCGTGCAGCGACACGCCCGTCCAGGCGAACGGCAGCTCGACGACGCCCTCGTCGCCGCCCGCGCCGGTCGCGTGCAGGCAGGCGTCCAGCAGCGCCGGGTGCAGGCCGAAACCCGCCGCGTCGGCGACGCCGTCGGGCAGGGCCACCTCCGCGTAGACGTCGTCACCGGAGCGCCAGGCGGCGCGCAGCCCCCGGAACACCGGCCCGTAGTCGTAACCGCCGGCGGCCAGCTCGTCGTAGAGCGCTGCCACGTCCACGCGGGTCGCGTCGGCGGGCGGCCACTGGGTGAGCCGGTCGGGCGCGGTGCGGGGCGCGCGGTCCACGAAACCGGTGGCGTGCCGCGTCCACGCGTCCTCGGCCCCGTCGAGGCGCGAGTGGATGGTCACCGCTCGTCGCCCGGTCGCGTCCTCGCCACCCACCGCGACCTGGAGCACCACGCCACCGCGCGCGGGCAGCACAAGCGGCGCTTCGAGGGTCAGCTCCTCGACCCGGTCGCAGCCGACCTGGTCGCCGGCGCGCACGGCGAGTTCCACGAACGCCGTGCCGGGCAGCAGGGTCGTGCCGGCGGCGGCGTGGTCGGCCAGCCAGCGGTGGGTGCCCAGCGACAGCCGCCCGGTCAGCAGCACGCCGCCGTTGTCGGCCGTGGCGACCGCCGCGCCGAGCAGCGGGTGCCCGGCCGGGCCGAGTCCCGCCGCGGTGACGTCGCCGGGCCCGCTGGTCGCGTCCAGCCAGTAGCGTCGGTGCTGGAACGGGTAGGTCGGCAGGTCCACCACGCGGGAGTCGCCGACCAGCTCGGCCCAGTCCGGTTCCGCGCCGCGCACGAACAACGCGCCGAGCGCCAGCGCCGCGGTCGCGGTCTCCGACCGGTCGGCGCGCACCGCCGGCACCATCGACGCCGAGGTCGGGTCGACCAGGCAGTCCTGGCCCAGGCCGGTGAGCACCGCGTCCGGCCCGATCTCCAGGTAGGTCGTGACGCCCCGCTCTTCCAGCGCGCGCACACCGTCGTGGAAGCGCACCGCACTCCGCACGTGACGAACCCAGTACTCCGGATCGGTCAGCTCGCCCGGTTCGGCGACCCGACCCGTCACGTTCGACACCACCGGCACCCGCGGTTCCGCGAACGACAAGGAGCGCACCACTTCGCGGAACCGGTCCGACACCGCCTCGGCGTGCGGCGAGTGGAACGCGCGCGACACCCGCAGCGCGCGGGACTTGAGGCCTTCCGCCTTCCACCGCATCACCAACTCGTCCAGCACCGCGCGATCACCCGACACCACCACCGAACGGGGGCCGTTGACCGCCGCCACGTCCACCTTGTCCTCGACACCCGCGAGCCACGTGCGGATCTCGTCCTCGCCGGCGACCACCGCGACCATGCCGCCGTCCGGTCGCATCTCTGCCATCAACGCGCCGCGCGACACCACCAACTTCACCGCGTCCGCCAGCGAGAACACCCCCGCCACGTACGCCGCCGCGATCTCGCCCACCGAGTGGCCGGCGACGTGATCGGGCCGCACGCCCCACGACTCGAACAGCCGGAACAACGCCACCTCGAACGCGAACAACGCCGGCTGACTGATCGCCGTGTCGTCCAAGGCCGCCTGATCGTCGCCGAACACCACCTCCGCCAACGAACGACCCAACTCCACGTCCACCGCCGCGCACACCTCGTCGAACACCGACGCGAACACCGGCCACCGCGCGTACAGCTCACGACCCATGCCGATCCGCTGCGAACCCTGCCCGGTGAACAACACCGCCAAGCCACCGGGCACCCGGCCGCCCTGGACCACGCCTGACCCGGTGTCCCCGGCGGCGAGCCCGGTCAGCGCGGCGAGCAGGCCGTCCCGGTCGGCGGCGACGACGGCGGCCCGCCGTTCGTGCGCGGCACGGGCGGTGGCCAGCGAACGCGCCACGTCCGGCAGCGCCAGGTCGGGCTCGGCGGTCAGCCGCCGAGCCAACCGGGCCGCCTGGTCGCGCACGGCTTGGTCCGTGCGGCCGGACAGCACGATCGGCGCCCGCAGCGGAGCCTCGGACCGCACCACGTCCGGTTCGTCGGCCGCCTGTTCGAGGACGAGGTGCGCGTTCGTGCCGGAGATGCCGAACGACGACACACCGGCCCGACGCGGACGTCCGGTCTCGGGCCACGCACGGGCTTCGGTCAACAGCTCGACGGCGCCTTCGGACCATTCGACCTGGGGCGTGCGTTCGCCCACGTGCAGCGTCCTGGGCAGCACGCCCTGGCGCATCGCCATCACCATCTTGATCACACCGGCGACGCCCGCCGCCGCCTGCGTGTGGCCGATGTTGGACTTGATCGAGCCCAACCACAGCGGCTCCGAACGGTCCTGGCCGTAGGTCGCGATCACCGCCTGCGCCTCGATCGGATCACCCAACCGAGTACCGGTGCCGTGCGCCTCGACCGCGTCGACCTCGGTGTGCGACAACCCGGCACTCGCCAACGCCGCCCGGATCACCCGTTGCTGCGAGGGACCGTTCGGCGCGGTGAGGCCGTTGGACGCGCCGTCCTGGTTCACCGCCGACCCGCGCAGCAGCGCCAGGACTTGGTGGCCGTTGCGCCGCGCGTCCGACAACCGCTCCAACACCACGATGCCCACGCCCTCGGACCAGCCCGTGCCGTCGGCGTCCGCGGAGAACGACTTGGACCGGCCGTCACCGGCCAACCCGCGCTGGAGGCTGAAGTCCAGGAACGTGTCCGGCGTCGCCATCACCGTGACGCCGCCCGCGAGCGCCAGCGAGCACTCGCCGTTGCGCAACGCCTGCGCCGCCAGGTGGATCGACACCAACGACGACGAGCACGCCGTGTCGACGGTGACCGCCGGACCTTCCAGCCCCAGCACGTAGGACACCCGGCCGGACGCGACCGACGCCAACGACCCGTTGCCCAGGTAGCCCGCCAGGTCCTCGGGGATGTGGTTCAGCCGCAACGCGTAGTCGTGGTACATCACGCCCGCGAACACGCCGGTCGGGCTGCCCTTGAGCGACGACGGGTCGATGCCCGCCCGCTCCAACGCCTCCCAGGTGGTTTCCAGCAGCAACCGCTGCTGCGGGTCCATCGCCGTCGCCTCGCGCGGACCGATGCCGAAGAACTCCGCGTCGAAGTCCAGCGCGTCGGCCAGGAAACCGCCTTCCACGGAGTAGGTCTTGCCGGGCTTGCCCGGCTCCGGGTCGTACAGGTCGGCGACGTTCCACCCGCGGTCCTCGGGGAACCGCGTGATGCCGTCCGCACCGTTCGCGACCAGCTCCCACAGCTGCTCGGGCGTCGTCACGCCGCCCGGGTAGCGGCAGCTCATGCCGACGATCGCGATCGGCTCGTCGACCACCGCCGCGACCCGGTCGACGGGGTGGCCCGGCGCGGCCGTCGGGGTGGCCGCGCCGAGCGCCTTCTCCCGGATGTGCGCGACGAGCGCCACCGGAGTCGGGTGGTCGAACACCAGGGTCGCGGGCAGCCGCAACCCCGTCACGGCGTTCAACCGGTTGCGCAGCTCCACCGCGGCCAACGAGTCGAAACCCAGGTCGCGGAACGCCTTGCGCGGTTCGATGGCCTGCGGGCTCCCGTGGCCCAGCACCGCCGCCACGTGGGTGCAGACCAGCTCCAGCAGCTTGGCGTCGCGGTCCGCCTCGGGCAGGTCGGCGAGCCCGGCCAGCGGCGCCGGGCCACCGGCCACCGCCCCGCCCGCCGTGCGCCGGGCCGCCGGCACCAGGCCGCGCAGCAGCGCGGGCACGCCGTCGACGCGGGCGCTCAGCGCGGCCAGGTCGAGGCGGACCGGCACGACCACGGGTTCCGCCGTGCTCAGCGCGGCGTCGAGGAGCGCCAGGTTCTCCGCCGGCGTCAGGCCCGGCATCCCGGAGCGCTCGACGCGCTGAAGCGCGGCTTCGTCGAGCACCGCGCCCATGCCGTCTTGGCCGAGCCACAGGCCCCAGGTCAACGCGGTCGCGGGCAGGCCCTCGGCGCGGCGGCGGGAGGCGAGGGCGTTGAGGAAGGCGTTGGCCGCCGCGTAGTTGCCCTGGCCGGGGTTGTCCAGCAGCGCGGCGAGGGAGGAGTACAGGACGAACGCGGTCAGCTCGCGGTCGCGGGTCAGCTCGTGCAGGTGCCAGGCGGCGTCGGCCTTGGGCCGCAGCACGGTGTCGACCTGCTCGGCGTCCAGGGTGCCGATCGTGCCGTCGGCGACGACACCTGCCGCGTGCACCACGGCGGTCAGGTCGGTGATACCGGCCAACAACCCCGCCACCGCAACCCGGTCCGCCACATCACACGCCACCACCTCCACCCGCACACCCACTGCGGCCAACTCATCACGCAACTCCACCGCACCAACCGCATCAAGACCCCGCCGACTCGTCAACACCAACGACCGCACACCATGACCAACCACCAAATGCCGAGCCAACACCGCACCCAAACCACCCGTACCACCAGTCACCAACACCGTCCCACCACCGAACGACCCGGCAGACGGACCGGCCACGACCGGCACCCTGGCCAGCCTCGGCGCCAGGACCGCGCCCTCGCGCACCGCGAGCTCCGGTTCGCCGGTGGCGGCGGCGTCGACCAGCCTGGCGGCGGACGCCTCGGCGCCGTCCAGGTCGACCAGCGCGAACCGGTCGGGGTGCTCCGCCCGCGCGGCGCGCACGAGACCCCACACCGAGGCGTGCGCCAAGTCGTCGGCCGCCGCGTCACGGGTCACCACGACCAGCCGCGACGACGCGAACCGCTCGTCGGCCAACCAGGCGCGCAGCAGGTCCAGCACCGCGTTCACCGAGGCGCGCACGGCGGTGAGCGGGTCGCCGCCCGCCACGGGCACCTCGTAGAGCACCACCTCCGGCACCGCCGCGCCGGTCGCCAGCGCCGTCGACAGCGCGGTCAGGTCGGCGTACCCGGTGATGCCGGGACGGCTCGCGCCCAGGACGACGGCGCGACCGGCCGGCGCGGGCGCGGCGTGCCTGCCGGTCCACTCCAGCCGGAACAGCGACTCGTGGTGCTCGCGGCGGGCGGCGGCCAACTGCTCGGCGGTCACCGCGCGGGACACGAACGACCCGATCGTCGCGACCGGCGCCCCGCTCGGGTCGGCGACGGTCAGCGCGACCGCGTCGTCGCCCGCCGGTGAGATCCGGACCCGCACCGCGGACGCGCCCGAGGCGTGCAGCACGACGTCGCTCCAGGCGAACGGGATGCGCACCTCGTCCGCCGGGCCGACGCCCGCCGCGTCCAGCGCGTGCAGCGCGGCGTCGAGCACGGCGGGGTGCAGCCCGAAGTCGGCGGCCGCGGCCCGCTCGCCGTCGGGCAACGCCACTTCGGCGTACACGTCGTCGCCGTGGCGCCACACCGCGCGCAGACCTCGGAACATCGGCCCGTAGCCGTAGCCGCGCTCGGCCAGGTCGGCGTAGACGCGGGAGACGTCCACCCGCTCCCCCACCGGTGGCCACGCGTCGAGGGGTCGCGGCGCGGGCACGGGGCCGGCGGCCAGCACACCGCCCGCGTGCCGCGTCCACACGACCGCGCCGGGCGAGTTCTCCGGTCGCGTGTGGACGGTCACGGCGCGGCGGCCGTCGTCGCCGGGCGCGTCCACCACCACCTGGAGCACCACGCCGCCCTCGTCGGGCAGCACCAGCGGCGCCTCCAGGGTCAGCTCCTCCAGCACCGGGCAGGCGACCTCGTCGCCGGCGCGCACCGCCAGCTCCACGAACGCGGTGCCGGGCAGCAGCACCGCGCCGGAGATCGTGTGGTCGGCGAGCCAGGGGTGCGTGCGCCGGGACACCCGGCCGGTGAGCACCACGCCGTCGCCGCCCGCGAGCCCGACCACCGCGCCGACCAGCGGGTGGTCGGCGGCGCGCTGGCCCAGGCCGGCGGCGTCGGCCCCGGCGGGACCGGACTCCAGCCAGAAGCGCGTGCGCTGGAACGCGTAGGTCGGCAGGTCCACGCGCGCGCCGACGCCCTTGGGCAGCAGCGCCGCCCAGTCGACCCCGGCGCCGCGCACGTGGGCCAGGGCCACGGCGGCGCGCACGTCGGCGACCTCGTCGCGGTCCTTGCGCAGCAACGGGGCGAAGGCCGCCTCCGCGTCGTCCACGGTGTCCTGCGCCATCGCGGTGAGCACCGGGTCCGGGCCCAGTTCGAGGAACGTGGTCACCCCGCTGTCCGCGAGGTGCCGCACGGCGTCGTGGAACCGGACCGCGCGGCGCACCTGCCCGACCCAGTACTCCGGCGCGCACAGCTGGTCGGCGGTCGCGGGCCGGCCGGTGACGTCGGAGACGACCGGGATCGTCGGCGGCGAGTAGGTCATCACCTCGGCGACCCGCCGGAAGTCGGCGAGCACCGGTTCCATCAGCGGCGAGTGGAAGGCGCGGTCGACCCGCAGCCGCTTGGTCTTCACGCCCCGCTCGGCGAGCACGCCGGCGATCTCCAGCACGGCGTCCTCCGCGCCGGACAGCACCACGGCGCGCGGCCCGTTGACCGCGGCGAGGTCGACTTCGTGCTCCCGGCCGGCGAGCAGCGGTCGCACCTCGTCCTCGCCGGCGCGCACGGACACCATCGCGCCGCCGGCGGGCAGCGCCTGCATCAGCCGGCCGCGCGCGCCGACCAGCAACGCCGCGTCCTCCAGCGACAGCACGCCCGCGACGTGCGCGGCGGTGATCCCGCCCAGCGAGTGGCCGACGAGCACGTCCGGGCGCACGCCCCACGACTCGACCAGCCGGTACAGCGCGGTCTCCAGGGCGAACAGGGCGCTCTGCGCGTAGGAGGTCCGGTCGAGCAACGCGGCCAGGTCGCTGCCCGGCGCGGCGAACATCACGTCGCCGAGCGGGTGCTCCAACTGGAGGTCGAGCCAGCCGCACGCGGCGTCCACCGCCTTGGCGAACACGGGGAACGCGCGGTAGAGCCGCCTGCCGGCGTCCAGCCGCTGGCTGCCCTGGCCGGTGAACAGGAAGGCGAGCAGCCCGGGTCCCTTCGCGCCGCGCACCAGGCCGGGAGCTTCTTCTCCCCGGGCGAGCGCGGTCAACGCGCGGACGGCGTCGTCGCGGTCCTCGGCGAAGATCACCGCGCGGTGCTCCAGCGCGGCACGGCGGGTGGCCAGCTCGCGCGCGGTGTCGACCAGGTTCGGCGGGGTGCCGGTGCGCGGGTCGGGCTCGGCGAGGAACCCGGCGAGGCGGTCGGCCTGGGCGCGCAGGGCGGCCTCGCCGCGTGCGGACACCACGAGCACCACGGGCTCCGGTTCCGGCGGCGCGACGGGCTCGGCGGCGGGCGGCTCCTCCAGGACCACGTGCGCGTTCGTGCCGCTGACGCCGAACGACGACACCGCGCCGCGCCGCGGCTGGTCGCCCCGGGGCCACGGGCGGGACTCGGTCAGCAGCTCGACGGCGCCGGAGCCCCAGTCGACGTTCGGGGTGGGGGCGTCGACGTGCAGGGTCTTGGGCAGCACGCCCTCGCGCATCGCGTACAGGACCTTCACCAGGCCGGCGATGCCCGCCGAGGCCTGGCTGTGGCCGATGTTGGACTTGATCGAGCCGAGCCACAGCGGCTCGTCGCGCCCCTGGCCGTAGGTGGCCAGCAGCGCCTGCGCCTCGATCGGGTCGCCGAGGCGGGTGCCGGTGCCGTGCGCCTCCACCATGTCCACTTCGGACGGTTCGAGGCCGGCGTCGGCCAGCGCGCGCCGGATCACCTTCTGCTGGGCGGGGCCGCTGGGCGCGGTGAGGCCGTTGGACGCGCCGTCCTGGTTGATGGCGGTGCCGCGCACCACGCCGAGCACTCGGTGCCCGGCGGCCAGCGCGTCGGACAGCCGCATGACCACGACGACACCCGCGCCCTCGGCCCAGCCGGTGCCGTCGGCCGCCGCCGCGAACGGTTTGCACACCCCGTCCGGCGCCAGGCCGCGCTGCGTGCTGAACGCGGTGAACGCGCCGGGGTGGGCCATGATCGCGACACCGCCGGCCAGGGCCATCGAGCAGTCGCCGTTGCGCAGTGCCCGCACCGCCAGGTGCAGCGCCACCAGCGAGCCGGAGCACGCGGTGTCCACCGAGACGGTCGGCCCCTCCAGGCCGAAGGCGTAGGCGAGCCGGCCGGACACGACGCTGGGCGCGTTGCCGGTCAGCAGGTAGCCGTCCAGGCCCTCGGGCGCCTGGTGCAGCCGCGGGCCGTAGTCCTGGGGCTCCACTCCGATGTAGACGCCGGTGTCGCTGCCGCGCAGCCCGAGCGGGTCCACGCCGGCGTGCTCCAGCGCCTCCCACGCCGTCTCCAGCACCAGCCGCTGCTGGGGGTCCATGGCCAGCGCCTCGCGCGGGCTGATGCCGAAGAACTCCGCGTCGAACTCCGCCGCGTCCTCGAGGAAACCGCCACGCCGGACGTAGGACTTGCCGGGCTTGCCCGGCTCGTCGTCGAACAGCGCGTCGAGGTCCCAGCCGCGGTCGGTCGGGAACCCGCCGATCACGGTGCGGCCCTGCGCGACCACGTCCCACAGCTTCTCGGGGGTGTCGCTGCCGCCGGGGTAGCGCACGCCGATGCCGACGACCGCGATCGGCTCGTCGTGGCGTCCGGCCAGGACCGGGGCGGCGATCTCGACCGCCACGTCCTCGCCGAGCGCGCGTTCCAGCGCGAACCGCGCCACGGCCAGCGGCGTGGGGTGGTCGTAGACCAGCGTCACCGGCAGCGCCAGGCCGGTGGCCGCGCCGAGCCTGCGGTGCAGGTCGACCGCGGCCAACGAGTCGAAGCCCAGGTCGCGGAACGGGCGCGTGGCGTCCGCGGTCGGCGGCGCGTCCGGCAGGGCCGCCGCGAGGACCTCGGCGACCTGCCGGAGCACGACCTCCAGCAGCACGCGTTCCTGCTCCGCCCGGTGCAGGCCGGCCAGCCGGTCCACGACCGGGTTCGGTGCGGTGGACTCGGGCACGACGTTCTCCGACTCGCTCATCGGCGCTCCAACCGGTGTGACCCGTTCGGGTCGGTCCTGGGCACGACGCGTCCCGCCACCGGGCGCTGCCGCGGTCGCGGGGTTGCTGCGCCGCCCCCGGCGGGTGGCCGGGGGCGGCGGTGGGTCACTGGGCGGGCGCCGGCGCCGGGCCGGTCTCCGGGGTGGCGGTCATCGGGCGTCGCGGTGTCGACGGACGCCGAAGCGCTGCCGGCCGGCCCGACGACGTGGTCACGGCACCGGGGTGCGGTCGGGGGTCGACGTCCGCCACCCGGCTCACCACCGCACCCGGAGGACTTTCGGACCGCGCACCAGCAGCCCCTTCTTCCACTCCACGCCGTCGTCGCCCCCGGAGAGCCGGAGGTCCGGGAAGCGGGTGGTGACGGCCTCCAGCGCGACCTGCAGCTCCATCCGGGCGAGTTGCGCGCCCAGGCAGTGGTGCGGCCCGTGGCCGAACGCGACGTGCGGGTTCGACGCCCGGCGGAAGTCGACGTCCTCCGGGTCGGTGAAGATCTCCGGGTCGCGGTTGGCGCCGGGCAGCGACACCAGGATCGGCTCGCCCTGCCTGACCACGACGTCGCCGAACCGGACGTCCTCGGTGGCGTAGCGGGGGAACATCGCCGCCGGGTTGAGCGGGATCAGCCGGAGCAGCTCCTCGACGGCGGCCGGGATCAGCTCCGGCTCCGCCTTGAGCATCTCGTAGTGCCCGGGGCTCTTGAGCAGCGCGTACAGGAAGTTCGGGATGTGCGTGGACACCGTCTCCGACCCGGTCAGCAGCAGGCCGACGCCGACGATCGACAGCAGCTCCTGCTCGCTGAGCTGGTCGTGCTCGTCGCGGGCGTGCACCAGCACGCCCAGCAGGTCCTCGGTGGGCTGCTCGCGGCGCTGCGCGACCAGGCCGCCGATGTAGCCGAACAGCTGCTCGACCTGCGCCATGATCGGCTGCGCGGTGCTGGTCAGGCCTTCGGTCCAGACCCGGAACTTGACGTGGTCCTCGACCGGCACGCCCAGCAGCTCGCAGATCACCGTGACCGGGAACGGCATCGCGAAGTGCTCGACCAGGTCGGCGGAGGGCCCCTCGGCCACCAGGTCGTCCAGGCACGCGTTGGCGATGCGGACCGCGTTCTCCCGCATCTCGTTGACCCGGCGGGCGGTCAGGGCTTTGCCGACGAGCTTGCGCAGCCGGGTGTGCTCCGGCGGGTCGAGGCCGATGATGCCCTCGTAGGTGATCTCCTCGCGGGTGCGCGGCTGGTCCTGCCCCTGCGCCGCCGCCCGGCTGAACCGGGGGTCGATCAGCACGGTCCGGACGTCGTCGTAGCGGGTGGCCAGCCACGCTTCCTCCCCGTAGGGCAGCTGGACCCGGCTGACGGGCTCGTCCCGCCGCAGGGCGCCGTACAGCGGGTCGATGTCGACGCCGGGAGCCTCGCTGAACGGGTATCTGCGGACCTGCCGGGTTGCTGTCACTGGGGTCTCCTCCGGGTGTGCGTCCGGGCCGCGCCGGTCCCGTCGAAGGCCTGCGGGAGTGGATCGACGAACACCGCCGCGAACGGGCTGGTGGGGGTCACCCCGGCACGCTGGGGGGAAGCGTAATGACGGGCGCGGGCCGGAACACACCCCCGCGGGCCCCTACGCCGCCCCTATCGCCGGCCGTCCCCGGCAGGTGGCCCGACCGGGTCCGGGCGGGGGCCGGCGGAGCGGTCGGCGGAGGCCACCCCTCCCGGTCGGCAGGCGTGGTGAGGGGTGGCGCAGGGGCGGCGGTAGGGGTTGCGCCCAGCGGGTTGCGTCTAGGGTCGGCCCAGGCCCACCGCAGACTCCCGACTGCCGTCCGGAGCGCGTCGCACCGCGGCACGCGAGCACGCTCGCCGGCCGATCCCCCGCACGAACCCCGGAACGGAAAGGTGCTCGCGCATGTCCCTGACGGCGGCGTTCGCCGAGGAACCGGTCAGGTTCCGCTCGTTCGGCCCGCACCACCTGTCCGAGGTCGCGGCCCGGCACGGCCTGCGACCAGAGCTGCTCGACGCCGTCCGGACGATCTCGCACGTGCTGCCGTTCCGGGTCAACGAGTACGTGCTCACCCACCTCGTGGACTGGGACCGGGTGCCCGACGACCCGATCTTCCGGCTGGTGTTCCCCCAGCGCGGCATGCTCGCCGAGGCGGAGGAAGCCGAGCTGGCCCGGTTGTCGCGGGCCGACGACCGCCGCGGCCTGCGGGAGGCCGTCTCCCGCATCCGCGCGGGGCTCAACCCGCACCCGGCCGGGCAGCAGCAGCTCAACGTGCCCACCCTGGAGGGCGCCGACCTGCCGGGGATGCAGCACAAGTACCGCGAGACGGTGCTGTACTTCCCCCAGCAGGGCCAGACGTGCCACGCCTACTGCACCTACTGCTTCCGCTGGGCGCAGTTCGTCGGCGACGCGGACCTGCGGTTCGCCGCGCCCGGCCCGGACCTGCTGACGCGCTACCTGCGGCGGCACCCGGCCGTCACCGACGTGCTGATGACCGGCGGCGACCCGATGATCATGAGCACCGAGCGGCTGCGGTCGCACATCGAGCCCATCCTGCGGGTCGACACCGTGCGGACCGTCCGGATCGGCACCAAGTCGGTGGCCTACTGGCCGTACCGGTTCACCACCGACTCCGACGCCGACGACGTGCTGCGGCTGTTCGAGCAGGTGGTGGCGTCCGGCCGGACGATGGCGGTGATGGCGCACTTCAGCCACCCGCGCGAGCTGCGGACCGCCGCCGCTTCCCGGGCCCTGGCCCGCATCCGCGCCACGGGCGCGGTCGTGTACTGCCAGGCGCCGCTGGTCAAGCACGTCAACGACGACCCGCACGTGTGGACGGACATGTGGCGCGACCAGTTGTCGGCGGGCCTGGTCCCCTACTACATGTTCGTCGAGCGCGACACCGGGCCGCGCGAGTACTTCAAGGTGCCGCTGGCCCGGGCGGTCGAGATCTTCCAGGCCGCCTACCGCACCCTGCCGGGCCTGGCGCGGACCGTGCGGGGGCCGAGCATGTCGGCGACGCCGGGCAAGGTCGTGGTCGACGGGGTGGAGGAAGCCGCCGACGGCAGGCACTTCCGGCTGAGGATGGCCCAGGCCCGTGACCCCGCGCTGGTCGGCAGGCCGTTCCGCGCGCGGTTCTCCGAGACGGCGTCGTGGCTGGACGAGCTGGAGATCGACCCCGGCACGCCCGCGGACATCGTGGACGCGCTGGCCGCCACGGCGAACGGGTCCGCCGTCGCGAGCTGAGCAGGGCCGCACCACTCCCACGACGAAAGGTTCGCTGTGGCTGTCCGCAGGATCTCGGCCAACCTGGCGCTCGACCACGCGGTGGCGTCGCGCCAGGCGGCGGGTGAGTCGATCGTGCACCTCGGGTTCGGCGAGGCCCGCCTGCCCGTGTTCCCGGGCCTGGTCGACCGGCTGGTGTCCGGCGCCGGGCGGAACTCCTACGGTCCGGTGCCGGGGTCGGCGGGCGCGCTGCGGGCCGTCGCCGGCTACTTCGACCGACGCCGCCTGCCGACCCGACCCGAGCAGGTGGTCCTCGCGCCCGGCAGCAAGGCGCTGCTGGTCGCGCTGCAACTCGCCGTCCCCGGCGACGTGCTGCTGCCCGCGCCCTGCTGGGTCACCTACGCGCCCCAGGCCGTCCTGGCGGGCAAGGACGTGTTCACGGTGCCGATCCCGGCCGAGTGCGGCGGTGTGCCGGACCCCGACGCCCTCCGCGAGGCGGTGCGGGCGGCGCGGGCGGCGGGCGCGAACCCCCGGATCGTCGTGCTCACCGCGCCCGACAACCCCACCGGCACCACCGCGACACCCGACCTCATCCGGCGGATCTGCGCGGTCGCCGAGGCCGAAGACCTGCTGCTGGTGTCCGACGAGATCTACCGCGACCTCGTGCACGACCCGGACTTCGAGTACCTGAGCCCGGCCGAGGTGGCCCCCGACCGCACGGTCGTCGTCACCGGCCTGAGCAAGAGCCTGGCGCTGGGCGGGTGGCGGATCGGCGTGATGCGCTTCCCCGGCACCGAGGACGGCGAGCGGATGCGCGCGGACGTCGCGTCGGTGGCCAGCGAGGTCTGGTCCACGTTGGCGGGTCCGATGCAGGAAGTGGTCGAGTACGCGTTCGACGAGCCCGCCGAGCTGGTGGCCCGCCGCGACGCCGACGCCCGGTTGCACGGCGCGCTCGCGCGGGCCGTGCACGACATCGCCGCCAAGGCGGGAGCGCTGGTCCGGCCGCCCACCGGCGGGTTCTACGTGTACCCGGACTTCGAGCCGCTGCGCGACCGGCTGGCCGCGACCGGCGTGGTCGACGGCGACTCCCTCCAGGAGCGCCTGCTGGAACGGCACGGCGTGGCCGTCCTCGCGGGCGGCCACTTCGGCGACGACCCCCGCGGTCTGCGGTTCCGGGCGGCCACGAGCGTGCTCTACGGCGACCGCCCGGAGCTCCAGCAGGAGGCGATGGAGGCCACCGACCCGACGGCGGTGCCGCACGTGGCGCGGGCGCTGGACGTGGTCGAGCTGGCGTTCACCGCGCTGGGCGCGACCCCGGGAGGACGGCCGTGACGCCGCCCACCGCGATCGCGTTCCCCGGCATGGGACCGACGAAGTTCGCCGACGTCGCCAAGTTCGCGCTGATCAACCCGTTCGCCCGGGAGCTGTACGCGGTCGCGGACGAGGTGCTCGGCTACGACCTGTTCGCCGCGCTGCGCGCCAGCTCCGCGGACTACGCCGAGGCCGACCAGGTCGCTTTCCTGGTGCACAGCCTGGCGTTGGCCCGCTGGGCGGAGCACGAGCACGGGTTCACGCCGCTGCTGGTGACCGGTGCGAGCTTCGGCGGCAAGGCCGCGGCCGTGCACTCCGGCGCGTTGTCCGCGGCCGACGGCATCCGGCTCACGGCACAGCTCGTGCGGCTGGAGACCGAGTACTTCGCCACCCGGCACGCCGACGTGGTGACCCTGTCGTTCGCCCGCACGCCGGCCGACGAGCTGGCCGCCGCGCTCGCCGAGCTGGACGACTGGCACGAGCTGTCCTGCGAGGTCGACGTCGACCTGGCCATGGTGTCGCTCAAGCGGGACCGGGTGGAGTGGCTGTCCGACCGCCTGCGCGCGGCCGGCGGGCTCCCGCTGTACGTGATGGACCCGCCGCTGCACGTCAGCCTGTTCACCGACCTGCGGGACCGGATCGAGGCCGAGCTGCTGCCCGCGCTGGAGTTCCGCGACCCGGCCGTGCCGGTGGTCGCCGACCAGGACGGCTCGCCGCGCACCACCGCCGACGGCGTGCGGACCATGCTGCTGGACGGCGTGGTGCGGGCGGTGCGGTGGCCGGCGGTGGTGCGGTCGTTGAAGGACAACGGCATCGAACGGCTGTGCGTGGCCGGGCCGGACGCCCTGTTCGGACGCGTACCCGGCACCACCGACAACTTCACCGTGCTGGCCGCCACGCCGAGGCTCGCGACGCGCCCGCGCAGGCGGCCCGCGCTGGTGTGACCCCGAGGAGGACCCCATGTCCACGCGAGCACCGCTGTCGGCCGACGACCCCGCGCTGCACTCGCGGTTCCTGCGCGGGCTGGCGGCCCGCCCCGACGGTGTGGCGCTGCACCTGGAGGACGGCACCCGCCACACCTACCGGGAGCTGCACGACCTGGCGCTGAGCTGGGCGGGCGCGCTGGTCGACGCGGGCGCGACCGGCGCGGTGGGCGTGCTGGCGGACAAGACCGTCGAGGCCTACGCGGGGCTGCTCGCCGTGCTGTACGCGGGCGCGACCGCCGTGCCGCTGCACCCGGGCTTCCCGGCCGCCCGCACCCGCCGGATGCTGCTCAGCGCCCGCGTGGACGCGGTCGTGGTCGACCGGGCCGGGCTGGCCGCGCTGGCCGAACTGGCGCCCGAAGGGGTGGCCGTGCTCGCGCCCGACGCGGACCCGCTGGGCGACCTGCGGCGCCTGCCGGTCGGCGAGCCGCTCGGCGCGCCCCGCCCGGTGTCGCCGGAGGACACCGCCTACGTGCTGTTCACGTCGGGGTCCTCGGGGCGGCCCAAGGGCGTGCCGATCACCCACCGGGCGGCGGACCACTACTTCTCGGTGATCGAGCGGCGGTTCGACTTCACCGCCGACGACCGGTTCTCCCAGGCGTTCGACCTGAACTTCGACTGCGCGATGTTCGACCTGTTCTGCGCGTGGGGGCACGGCGCGCAGGTGCACCCCGTGCCCGGCGGCGCGTACCTGGACCTGCCCGCGTTCGTCGCGGAACGCGGGGTGACGGTGTGGTTCTCCACCCCGTCGGCGATCACGCTGGTGCGCCGCCGCGGCGGGCTGGGGCACGGGTCGATGCCGGGTCTGCGCTGGAGCCTGTTCGCCGGTGAGGCGCTGCGCGCCGCCGACGCGCTGGACTGGCTGAGCGCCGCCCCGGCGTCCGGGCTGGAGAACATCTACGGGCCCACCGAGCTGACCGTCACGATCACGGGGCACCGCTGGACGGACGCGACGCCCGCGTCGTGCGTCAACGGGTTGACGCCGATCGGCGAGGTGCACGAGGGCCACGACCACCTGCTGGTGGCCGAGGACGGGTCGTTCGCCGCCACCGAGGGCGAGCTGTGCGTCACGGGTCCGCAGATGACGCGGGGCTACCTCGACCCGGCCGACGACGAGGGCAGGTTCCTGGAGCACGACGGCCGGCGCTGGTACCGCACCGGCGACCGGGTGCGCCGGCACGCGGACGGGACGCTGGTGTACCTGGGTCGGCTGGACTCGCAGGTGCAGCTGGCGGGGTGGCGGGTCGAGCTGGCCGAGGTGGAGCACGCGTTGCGGGCGTGCGCGGGGGTGCGGGACGCGGTCGCGGTGACCCGTGCGACCGAGAACGGCTTGGAGCTGGTCGTGTTCTACACCGGTGACCGGACGCCGGCGCGGCTGCTGTCCAAGGAGCTGCGGGACGTGCTGCCGGCGGGGATGCTGCCCCGGGAGTACCGGCACGTCGACGACTTCCCGCTCAACTCCAACCGGAAGGTGGACCGCGGGGTGCTCACGACGTGGGCCGCGGAAGCCTGACCGACCGTCGGAACCCGTCGCCGGACTGCGCGCGGTGTGAGCGCGGGGTTGCCCTCGCGCTCACACCGGCGGCCTTGGAGCGGGTCAGCGGCGGCCGGTGGCGCCCGGCACGCGGGCCGCCAGCGCCGGGCGGTCCACCTTGCCGTTCGGGGTGGTCGGCAGCTCGTCGAGCACCTCGACCCGTTGCGGCACCATGTAGTCCGGCAGTGCCTCCATGCAGAACGCCTTCAGCTCCAGCTCGTCCAGGGCTCCCGCGCCCGCCGCGAGCACCGCGAACACGCCGAGCACCGGTTCCCGGTCGGCGAGCGGCAGCAGCAGCGCCGTCGCCGCCGCCACCCCGGGGAACTCGGCCACCCGGCGCTCCACCTCGCCCAGCTCGACCCGGTTGCCCCGGATCTTCACCAGCGAGTCGACCCGGCCCCGGAAGTACAGCTCGCCGTCCTCGCCGCGGCGGGCCAGGTCGCCGGTGCGGAACACCACCTGGCCGGAGCGGGGGTTGAGCGGGTCGGGCACCAGGGCGCGCGCGGTGGCCTCCGGGTCGTCCCAGTAGCCGGTGAACAGCGCGCCGCTGCGCAGGTGGATCTCGCCGAGGCCGCCCGGCTCGTCCACCGGGTCGCCGTCCTCGTCGATCAGCGTCATCTCCGCGCCGGGGTGGGCGAAGCCGATGGGCAGCTCCTCCACCCCGTCGGGCAGCGGGTCCGGCACGTCGGTGAACGACGCCGCCACCGACTCCGAGCTGCCGAAGCAGTTGACGATCCGCACGCCCGGCACCGCTTCGCGCAGCCGGCGCAGCTCGGGCAGCGGGAACTTCTCGCCGGAGTACAGCACGCCCCGGATGCCGCCGCCGAGCTCGGCCAGCAGCTCCGGCTCGTGCCGCAGCACGGGTCGCCAGATCGAGGGGACGCCGTTGACCTGGGTGGCCCGCGCGTCGTGCAGGAACTTCACCAGCCGGCGCGGCCAGCGCAGCAGCTCGCGCGGCACCGGCACGACCGCCGCGCCGCTGCCCAGCGCCAGGCCGATGTCCAGGAGCGAGAAGTCGAACTGGAGCGGCGAGGTGGTGGCCACGCGGTCCTCGGCCGACACGATGCCGTGGGCCAGCATCCCGCGGAAGAACGCCAGGATCGCGCGGTGGCTCATCACCACGCCCTTGGGCCGGCCGGTGGTGCCGGAGGTGAAGATCATGTACGCCGGGTCGGCGGGGGTGATCTCCCGGCGGCGCCTGCGGCGCGGCGCGGGCGCGCGATCGACCTCGAGACCGTCCGGACCGAACCGGGCCAGGCCGATCCCCTCCGCCAACCCGTCCCGCCGGCCGGTGTCGGCCTGGAGGTGCAGCGCGGGCGCGACCGCGTCCACGATCGCGCGCAGCCGCTGCGCCGGGGTCTCCGGGCTGACCGGGATGTAGGTCAGGCCGAGCGTGGAGCAGGCGAGGAACGCGGCGATGGACCACGACGTGGTGTCCGACTCCAGCACCACCCGGTCGCCGACGTCCAGACCGAGGTCGTCCAGCCGCGCGGCGAGCTCGGCCACGCGGCGCTCCAGCTGCCGGTGGGAAATGGCGCCGAACTCCTCGCCGGTCGTCTCCACCACGGCCGGCGCCTCCGGCGTCAACCGCGCCCCGGCGAGCAGGAATTCGTGCAGCGTCGTCACCGAGTCGTGCGCGCGTGCGAAAACAGGGCGAACCATGTCCGGAGTGCACCTCATCCCAATTCCGGCATCACCGAGAAGTGCCGCCGGTGACGCTATCAGCGCAGTTCACAGCCTTAACCCCAAGGCCACCCCTAGCACCCCCCTGACCTACCCCGAGCAACCCCCGAGGTATTTCCGACGATCATTCTGCCGGCGTTGTCCGTGCTACTTTTCACGATGTTCCGGTCACTCGACCGATCGTGAATACGGAAAGGGCAGCCATCATGTGGGACCAGCGTTTCGAGGAGATCCTGCGCGCGCACCTGCCGTTCGTCGAACCGGGCGAGGAGCTGACGCCGGACGCCGAGCTGCGCGACCTCGGGCTGGATTCGCTGGCGATGGTCGACCTGCTGGCCGCGCTGGAGAAGGGCTACGGCGTCCGGTTCCGCGACGACGCGCTGAAGGCCGAGACGTTCCGCACCGCGGACGCGCTGTGGGGCGTGCTGTCGGGCATGTTGGAGCACACCGCGTGACCGAGCGGGGGTGGTGGAAGGGCCGGTCCGGCCCTTCCACCGCCCCTACAGGCCTTTGAGGAAGTCCAGCAGGATCGCCCGGAACCGCTCCGGCTGCTCCAGGTGCGGCAGGTGGCTCGCGCCCGGGACCTCCTCGTAGCGGGCTCCCGGCACCAGCTCGTGGAACGGGGCGATGGCGGCGGGGGTCACCTCGTCGTGCTCGCCGCGCACCACCAGCGTGGGCACCGCGATGCCCGGCAGGTCCGGCTCGACGGTGAAGTCCTTGAGCGTGCCGGTGATGTGGAACTCGGTGGGGCCGTTCATGGTCCCGTACACGGTCGGGTCCGACCCCAGTTCCAGGAACGACGCGGTCAGCTCCGGGGGCAACGGCTGAACCCGGCACACGTGCGTGGTGTAGAAGACCCCGGTGGCCCACTTGTACTCGGGGTGCTCGTAGTCGCCCGTGGCCTCGTGCCGGTCCAGCGCCGCCGCCACCGCGGGCGGCAGCGCGCGGCGCAGCGCGGCCAGTTCCCCGATCCACCTCGGGTAGGAGGCGGGCGAGTCGGCGACGACCAGGCCGGTGAGACCTTCCGGTCCGCGCGCGGCGTGCGCGGCGGCCAGCACGCCGCCCCACGACTGTCCGAACAGGACGTACCGGCGCACGCGCAGCGCCGCCAGCAGGTTCGCCAGCTCGTCCAGGAACAGCTCGGGCGTCCAGAAGTCCGCGCCCCGGTCGCGCAGGTGCGTCGAGCCGCCGTTGCCCAGCTGGTCGTAGTGCACGACCGGCCACCCCTCGTCCGCGAGGGAGGCGAGGCCGAGCAGGTAGTCGTGCGTGCTGCCCGGCCCGCCGTGCACGACGACGACCGCGGGTCGGTCCGCGCCGAGGTCGCCGGTGACCCGGTACCAGGTCTTGTACGGCCCGAACGGCACCGTGCCCTTCGCGCTGGGCGGCGGGATCATCGGCAAAGCGCACTCCACCTTCGTCGGGCGGGACGCGCCGGGCGCCCCGCCGGTTCATCACAGACCGCGCAGCCAACCCAGGACCGCGTCGGCGGTGCCCTCGACGTCCGACTCCATCATCGTGAAGTGGTCGCCCGGCACCTCCACCAGTTCGTGCTCGCCCTGCCAGACCGCTCGCCACGAGTCACCGCTCTCGGGTCCGGCCAGGGAGCGCGCCGGACGCACGAACAGCACCGGGGCGTCCGGGTCGCCGAGCGGCACCGACGGCAGGAGCCGGGAGTACCGGCCCATCGCCGACAGCCGCGCGCCGCCGAACTCGCCGAACGCCGACTCCCGGGCCAGCAGCGCGCCGAGCATCCGGCTGAAGAAGTCCGCCGTGGTCGGGCCGGTGGTCGGGTAGGTGTCCAGCAGCCCGACACCGGCCGGCCCGTGCCCGCGCGCGGCCAGCAACGCGGCCGTGCCGTGCGCGAACAGCCCGCCGGAGCTGTAGCCGACCAGGGCGTACGGCCCGCGTCGGACGACCGGTTCCAGTGCGGCGGCGAAGTACGCCACGGCCGCCTCGGCGGTCGCGGGCAGCGGCTCGTCGGCGCGGAACCCGGGCGTGGGCAGCACCAGCACGTCGGCCCGGCCGCGCAGCCGGGCGGCGAACCGGGCGTACTGCTGGGGGCCGTCCAGCGCCATCGGCGAGCCGAAGCACACCACCGTCACCGGGCCGTCCGAGTCGCGGGCGAGCACCACGGGGTCCGGGACCGGCCCGGCGTGCGCCACCTCCGTGAACGACTCGCGGACGTCGGACACGGCGGTGATCAGGGCCAGCGCCTCCGCCACCCGGCCCGCGCCCACCGCCTGGCGGAACAACGCGCCGACCGTGTCGTCGGTCCCGGCGCGCGGGCCGTCGGCCGGGCTCCCGGCGAGCTCCGCCCGCAGGTGCGCCGCCAGTCGCGACGGCGTGCCGTGGTCGAAGACCGCCGTGGTGGCCAGTCGCACGCCGGTCCGCGCGTTCACCGCGTTGCGCAGCTCCACGGCGGTCAACGAGTCCAGGCCCAGTTCCACGAACGCCCGGTCGTCCTCCAACGCGTCCGGTCCGTCGAACCCGAGCACGACCGCCGCCGCCTCGCGCACCACCAGGCGCAGCCGGACGTCCAGGGCGGCGGCGTCCAAACCGGTCAGCTCCCGGCGCAGCGCCGCCTGGTCGGTGGGCGCGGCGGTCGCGGCCCGGCGGACCGACGCGGGCGCCAGGCCCCGGAGCACCGGCGGCACCGGGCCGGCGCCGCGCAGGTCGAGCTTGATCGGCACCACGGTCGCCTCGGGCCGGGCGCAGGCGGCGTCGAACAGCGCCAGCCCTTCCGCCTCGGTCAGCGGCACGACGCCGCCGCGCGCCATCCTCTCCCGGCCGCCGTCGCCGAGCCCTTCGGTCAACGTGCTCGCCGCGTCCCACAAGCCCCAGGCGAACGACTGCGCGGGCAGTCCGGCCGCCCGGCGGTGCAGGGCGAACGCGTCGAGGAAGGCGTTGGCCGCCGCGTAGTTCGCCTGACCCGCGCCGCCCACGACACCGGCCGCCGAGGAGAAGACGGTGAACGCGGTCAGCTCGCCGGTCAGCTCGTGCAGGTTGAGCACGGCGTCGACCTTGGGCCGCAGCACGGCGTCCACCCGCTGCGGGGTCATCGACGCCAGCACGCCGTCGTCGAGGACGCCCGCCGCGTGCACCACCGCGGTCACCGGGTGGTCGGCGAGCAGGGCGGCCAACGCGTCGCGGTCGGCCGCGTCGCAGGCCACCACCGCCACCCGCGCGCCGAGGCCGGTCAGCTCGGCCGCCAGGTCCGCCGCGCCGGCCGCCGCGAGTCCGCGACGTCCGGCCAGCACCAGGTCCCGCACGCCGTGCGCGGTCACCAGGTGGCGTGCCACCCGGCCGCCCAACGCGCCGACGCCACCGGTGACCAGCACCGTGCTGCCCGGCCCGAACGCGCTGCCGGGCGGGCCTTCCGCCGACGGCACCCGCGTGAGCGCCGGGACGTGCGCGGTTCCGGCGCGCACGACCACCTGCGGCTCGCCGGAGGCCACCACGTCCGGCAGCGACCTCGCGGACTCCTCGTGCACGTCGAGGTCGACGAGCAGCACCCGGTCCGGGTGCTCGGCCTGCGCGGACCGGACCAGGCCCCACACCGCCGAGGCGGTCGGGTCGGTCCCGTCCTGCGCGCCGCGCGTGAGCAGCACCAGCCGAGCGGTGTCGAAGCGCGGACCGGTCCACTCGTGCAGGAGCGCCAGCACCCGGTGCACGACCGCGCGCACGCCGGCGGCCGTCGGCCCGGCGGACGGCGCGACCTGCACCACCGCCAGTTCCGGCACGTCGCCGTCGAGGACCTGCCCCAGGGCGGTGAGGTCGGTGTGCGCTTCGACCACGTGCCCGGCCGCCTTGAGCGCCTCGCCGACCCCGAACTCGTCCCCGCCCAGCAACGCCCAGCGCGCGCTCGGCCCACCGGGCAGCGCGACCGGCGTCCAGTCCAGCCGGTGCAGCCCGTCCACCCGCGGCCTCGGCCGGTCGGCGAACGGGCGCAGCGCCAGCGACCCGACGGTCGCGACGGGCCCGCCCTCCCGGTCCGCCAGGTCGATCACCGCGCCGTCGCGGCCGGTGATCGCGATCCGGGCGCGCAGCCCGGCCGCGCCGGAGGCGTGCCGCGTGACGGCGCCGAACTCGAACGGCAGCGCCGGCGGCTCGTCCTCGCCGCGCACCAGGCCGATCGCCTGCACCGCCGCGTCCAGCGCGGCCGGGTGCAGGCCGAACCGCTCCGCGCCCTCGACGGGGTCGATCTCGGCGAACAGCTCGTCCCCGCGCCGCCAGGCCCGCCGCAGTCCCTGGAACACCGGACCGTAGCGCAGGCCCGCGTCGGCCAACCGCTCGTAGAAACCGTCGAGGTCGACCTCGGCGGCGTCGACGGGAGGCCACTCGGTCAACGCCGCGCCGGTCGGGACGCCGGCGGTCGTGGTGAGCGAGCCCGACGCGTGCCGGGTCCACCGCGCGTCGTCGTCCGGGTCCCGCCCGAACACGGCGACCGGGCGGCGGCCCTGGTCGTCGAGCGCCCCGACCGACACCTGGACGCCCACGCCGCCGTCCTCGGGCAGCACGAGCGGCGCGTGGAGGGTCAGCTCGGCCAGCGCGTCGCAGCCGACCAGCTCGCCGGCGTGCAGCGCCAGTTCCACGAACCCCGCGCCGGGGAACACCACCGCGTCGCCCAGCGCGTGGTCGGCCAGCCACGGGTGGGCGTGCCGGGACAGCAGACCGGTCGCCAGCAGCCCGTCCGTGTCGGGCAGCGTCGTGGTGGCGACCAGCAGCGGGTGCGCGGCGGACGTCAGGCCCGCGGAGGACACGTCGCCGCCTTCGGTCACCCCGTCCATCCAGTAGCGGCGGCGCTGGAACGCGTAGTTCGGCAGCACGACCCCCGCCGCCGAACGCCCGGCGTGCACCGCGGACCAGTCCACGGCCGCGCCGACGGTGTGCAGGCGGGCGACCGCCGTCAGGACGGTGCGCAGCTCGTCGCGGCCGGCCCGCTGGGCGGGCACCAGCTCCGCGCCGCTGAACCCGCGCGCGGCGGCGGTCAGCGTGCCGTCCGGGCCGATCTCCAGGACCTTGGTGACGCCTCGGGCCTCCAGCTCCACCACGGCCGCGTGGAAGCGCACTGCCCCACGCGCGTGCCGCACCCAGTAGTCGGCGGTCACCAGGTCGCCGCCCTCGGCGAGCGCGCCGGTCACCGTCGACACCACCGGGATCGCCGGCACCCGGTACTCGATCCCCTCGGCCACCGCGCGGAACTCCTCCAGCATCGGCTCCATCAACGGCGAGTGGAACGCGTGGCTGACGGACAACCGCTTGGTGCGCTTGCCGACCAGCCGCGCCACCACCGACTCGACCGCCGTCGCCACCCCCGACAACACCACCGACGACGGACCGTTCACCGCCGCGACATCCACCCCGCTTTCCAACAACGGCACCACCTCGGACTCCGCGGCCTCCACCGCGACCATCACCCCGCCCGGCGGCAACTCCCCCATCAACCGACCGCGGGCCACCACCAACCGGGCGGCGTCCGCCAACGAGAACACCCCGGCCACGTGCGCCGCCGCGATCTCACCGATCGAATGACCCGCGACGAAGTCGGGAACCACACCCCACGACTCCAACAACCGGAACAACGCCACCTCGAACGCGAACAACCCAGGCTGCGCGAACTCCGTCCGATGCAACACCTCGTCATCCACCACGTCGACCAACGACCGCGACAACAACGGATCCACCACCGCGCACACCTCGGCGAACGCCTCCCGGAACACCGGGTGCGCGGTGAGCCCCGAGCCCATGCCGGGTCGCTGCGAACCCTGACCGGTGAACAGGAACGCCACCTTGCCCGGCGTCACCCGACCGCGCAGGGCGTCCGGTCCGGTCGCGTCGGCGGCCAGCGCCCGCAGCCCGGCGACGACCTCCGCCCGGTCGCCCACCACGGCGGCGCGGTGCTCCAGCGCGGCCCGGCGGGTGGCCGTGGCGGCGGCGACGGCGGCCAGCGCGTCGCCGTGGTCGGTCAGGTGGTCCGCCAGCCGGGCGGCCTGCGCGCGCAGCCCGGCCGCGGACTTGGCCGACACCAGCACCGGGACCGGCAGGTCGTCCGCCGGGGGCGCGGGCGTGGCCGGCGCGGGCGGCTGCTCGACGATGACGTGCGCGTTGGTGCCGGAGATGCCGAACGACGAGACGCCCGCCCGCCGCGGCCGGTCGGTCGCAGGCCACGGCCGCGACCGCGTGAGCAGCGCGATGTCACCGGACGTCCAGTCCACCCGGGACGACGGCCGGTCGACGTGCAGGGTCTTCGGCAGCACGCCCGCCCGCATGGCCATGATCATCTTGATCACGCCGGCCACCCCGGCGGCGGCCTGGGTGTGGCCGATGTTCGACTTGATCGAACCCAGGTAGAGCGGCTCGGCCCGGCCCTGGCCGTAGGTCGCGAGCACGGCCTGCGCCTCGATCGGATCGCCCAACGTCGTGCCGGTGCCGTGCGCCTCGACCGCGTCCACCTCCGCCGGGGACAGACCGGCGCTCGCCAGCGCCTGGCGGATCACCCGCTGCTGCGCCGGCCCGTTCGGCGCGGTGAGGCCGTTGGACGCGCCGTCCTGGTTCACCGCCGTGCCGCGCACGACCGCCAGCACCTCGTGCCCGTTGCGGACGGCGTCGGACATCCGCTCCAGCACCAGCACGCCCACGCCCTCGCCCCAGCCGGTGCCGTCGGCGCCGTCGGCGAACGACTTGCACCGGCCGTCCGGCGACAGCCCGCCCTGCCGGGAGAACTCGACGAACGTCTCCGGGGTGGACATCACCGTCACGCCGCCCACGAGCGCCATCGAGCACTCGCCCGAGCGCAGCGCCTGCCCGGCCAGGTGCATCGCGACCAGCGACGACGAGCACGCCGTGTCGACGGTGACCGCCGGTCCCTCCAACCCGAAGGTGTAGGCGAGGCGACCGGACACCACGCTGCCGGCGTTGTGACCGGTGATGTAGTCGTGGTACATCGCGCCGGCGAACACGCCGGTGGGGCTGCCCTTGAGCGTGGCGGGGTCGATGCCCGCCCGTTCCAGCGCCTCCCAGGCGGTTTCCAGCAGCACGCGCTGCTGCGGGTCGAGCAGCACGGCCTCGCGCGGCGAGATGCCGAAGAACTCGGCGTCGAACTCGGCGGCGTCGTGCAGGAACCCGCCCTCGGCGACGTAGCTGGTGTCCGGGCGGGTGCGCGACGGGTCGTGCAACCGGCGCACGTCCCACCCCCGGTCGGTCGGGAACCCGGTGACGGCGTCGCGGCCCTCGGCCACGAGCCGCCACAGGTCTTCCGGCGACGACACGTCGCCGGGGTAGCGGCAGGCCATGCCGACGACCACCACCGGGTCGTCGGCCCGCGCGGCGAGCACCGGGGCGGTCGGCGCGGCGGCGCCGTCGCCGACCAGTTCGGTGAGCACGTGGTCGGCCAGCGACCGGGGCGAGGTGTGGTCGAACACCAGCGTCGTCGGCAGCCGCAGCCCGGTCGCGCCGGCCAGCGCGTTGCGGAACTCGACGGCGGTCAGCGAGTCGAAACCCAGGTCGGAGAACGCGCGGTCGGGGTCGACCACGACCGCGACCGCGTGCCCGAGCACACCGGCGACGTGCGTCAGGACGAGGTCGAGCACGGCTTCGCGGGCTTCGGCCCGGGGCAGGGCGGCCACCCGGTCGGCCAGGTCGCCGGAGCCCGCCGTCCCGGCCCGCGCGGTGCGGCGCACCGGCCCGGCGAGGTCGCGCAGCACCGGGGCGAGGTGGTCGCCGCGCCCGCGCAACCCGGCCGGGTCGAACCGGGCGGCCACCACGAGTGCCGCACCGGCCGCCACGCCCGCGTCGAACAGCGCCACGCCGGCCTCGGCGGAGATCGGCCGCACGCCGCCGCGCGCGATGCGTGCCCGGTCCTCGGTTCCCAGCTCGCCGGTGAGCGCGCTGTCCAGCTCCCACAGGCCCCAGGCCAACGACGTCGCGGGCAGGCCGGCCGCGACCCGGTGCTGCGCCAGCGCGTCGAGGTAGGCGTTGGCGGCGGCGTAGTTGCCCTGACCGGGCGCGCCCAGCACCCCCGACAACGACGAGAACAGCACGAACGCCCGGACGTCGCCGACCACCTCGTGCAGGTGCCAGGCCGCGTCGACCTTCGGCCGCAGGACGGCGTCGACCCGCTCCGGGGTCAGCGCGGTGATCACGCCGTCGTCGACGACACCCGCGACGTGCACGACCGCCGAGACGTCCACACCGGCCAGCGCCCCGACCAGCGCCTCGCGATCAGCGACGTCGCACGCCTTGGACACGACCCGCGCGCCGGCCGCCTCCAGCTCCGCCACCAGCTCCGCGCCGCCACCGCGCCGGCTCAACAACACCAGGTCGCGAACCCCGTGGCCCACCACGAGGTGACGCGCGATCACCTGGCCGAGCGCGCCCGTCGCACCCGTGACCACCACCGCGCCGGTCCCGAAGTCCACCGGCCCGGCCGCGTCCGCCGCACGGACCAGTCGCGCCTGGTGCGGAACGCCGGCGCGGAACGCCAGCTGGGGTTCGTCGGAGGCCAGCACGACCGGGAGCGCGCGCTCGATCGGCGTGTCGTCGTCCAGGTCCACCAGCACCAGCGCCCGGTCCGGGTGCTCCGCCTGCGCGGACCGGACCAGGCCCCACGCCGCCGCGCCGGCCGGGTCCACCGGGTCGCCCTCGGCCACGGGCACCGCGCCCCGGCTCGTCACCACCAGGCTCGCCGTGGCGAACCGGTCCTGCGTCAGGAACTCCTGGAGCACGTCGAGCACCCGGTGCGCCTGCGACCGCGCCGTCGCCGCGTCCGCGCCGCCGCCGACCGGCAGCACCACCACGGCGGGCGGGTCGTCGGTCGACGCGCCCCACTCGACCCACGGCACCGGGTCGCCGCCGGTGACGTCCACCGGCGTCCAGCGCACGCCGTGGAGCGGGTCGCGGCGGGCCACCGGCCCGGTGCCGAGTGGCCGCAAGGCCAAGGTCCGCGCGGTCAGCACGGGCGCTCCGGCCGGGTCGGTCAACCGCACGGCCACACCGCCGGGGACGGGCGCGACGTGCACGTGGGCGGTCGTGGCGCCGGTCGCGTGGACGGTCACGCCGCGCCACGCGAAGGGCAGCTCGGCGGGCCGCTCGCCGTCACCGGTCAGCGCGATCGCGTGCAACGCCGCGTCCAGCAGCGCCGGGTGCACGCCGTACCCGTCGACCGCCACTCCGTCGGGCAGCCCGACCTCGGCGAAGACCTCGTCGCCGCGCCGCCACGCCGCCCGCAGGCCCTGGAACACCGGGCCGTAGCCCAGACCCGCGGCCGCGAGCGCTTCGTACAGGCCGGCCGGCTCGACGGGTTCGGCGGCCGGCGGCCACGGCGCCACGTCGGCCGGGACGGGCGCTCCGGGCGCCAGGACGCCGGTCGCGTGCGGCGTCCACGGTTCGCCGCCCGCGGCGTCCTCCCGGGAGTGCACGGCCACCGCGCGCCGACCGGTCTCATCCGGCGCCGCCACGGTCACCTGCACCTGCACCGCGCCGTCCGCCGGCAGCACCAGCGGCGTCGACAGCGTCAGCTCCTCCACCGTGCCGCACGACACGTCGACTCCCGCGCGGAGCACGAGCTCCACGAACCCCGCGCCGGGGAACACCGCCGCGCCGCCCACCCGGTGGTCGGCCAGCCAGGGGTGCGTGCGCGACGACAACCGCCCGGTGAACACCGCGCCCCCGGAACCCGCGAGCACCATCGCCCCGCCGAGCAGCGGGTGGTCGGTCGCGTCCATGCCCGCGCCGACCGGATCGCCGACCACGGCCGGGTCGTCCATCCAGAACCGCTCGTGCGCGAACGCGTAGGTCGGCAGGGCGATCCGCCGCGCGCCCCGGCCCGCGAAGAACCGCGGCCAGTCCACGGCGATCCCGTGCACGTGCGCCTGACCGACGGCCGAGTTGAGCGCGGTGACCTCGCCGCGGTCGCGCCGCTGGGTCGCGATCAGCACGGCGTCCTGCGCCGAGTCCTGCGCCATCCCGGTCAGCACGGCGTCCGGACCGACCTCCACGAACCGCGACGCGCCCCGGCCCGCCAGGGCGGTCACCGCGTCCGCGAACCGCACCGCCTCGCGCACGTGCCGCACCCAGTGGTCGGCGGTCACCAGGTCGCCGCCCTCGGCGAACGCGCCGGTCACCGTCGACACCACCGGGATCGCCGGCACCCGGTACTCGACCCGCTCCGCCACCGCGCGGAACTCCTCCAGCATCGGCTCCATCAACGGCGAGTGGAACGCGTGGCTGACGGACAACCGCTTGGTGCGCTTGCCGACCAGCCGCGCCACCACCGACTCGACCGCCGTCGCCACCCCCGACAACACCACCGACGACGGACCGTTCACCGCCGCGACGTCCACCCCGTCCACCAGCAACGGCAACACCTCGGCCTCGCTCGCGCCGACCGCCACCATCGCCCCGCCCGCGGGCAACTTCCCCATAAGCCGACCGCGGGCCACCACCAACGAACACGCGTCGTCAAGGGAGAACACCCCGGCGACATGTGCCGCCGCGATCTCGCCGATCGAGTGACCGGCCACGAAGTCCGGCCGAATACCCCACGACTCCAACAACCGGAACAACGCCACCTCGAACGCGAACAACGCAGGCTGCGCGAACTCCGTCCGATGCAACACCTCGTCATCCACCACGTCGACCAACGGCCGCGACAACAACGGGTCCAACCCGGCGCACACCTGGACGAACGCCTCCCGGAACACCGGGAACGCCTCACCCAGAGCACGACCCATGCCCACCCGCTGCGAACCCTGACCCGTGAACAAGAACGCGACCTTGCCGCGGCCCGCCGACCCGCGCGACACCGAGGGAGAGGCGGTGTCCTCGGCCAGCGCGCGCAGCCCGGCCACCAGGTCGTCGTGACCGTCACCGACGATGGCCGCCCGGTGCTCCATCGCGGGGCGGGAAGCCAGCGACAGCGCCAGGTCGACGTCGGCGGTGCCGTCCACGACGGACAGCAGGCGGGCGGCCTGCGCGGGCAGCGCGGCGGCCGTGCGGGCGGACAGCACCCACGGCGCGGGGGCCGTGACGCTGACCGGCTCGGGCGCGGGCGTCGGGACCGGGGGCGCCTGCTCGATGATGGTGTGCGCGTTGGTGCCGGAGATGCCGAATGACGAGACGCCCGCGCGGCGCGGCCTGCCCGTCTCCGGCCACGGCACCGCCTCGGTCAGCAGCTCGACGTCGCCCTCCGTCCAGTCCACGTACGTGGAGGGCCGGTCGACGTGCAGCGACTTCGGCAGCACGCCGTGGCGCATGGCCAGCACCACCTTGATCACGCCCGCGACGCCGGCGGCGGCCTGGGTGTGGCCCAGGTTCGACTTCACCGAACCCAGCCACAGCGGGTGCTCGCGCTCTTGACCGTAGGTGGCCAACAGCGCCTGCGCCTCGATCGGGTCACCCAGCGTGGTGCCCGTGCCGTGCGCCTCCACCGCGTCCACCTCGGCGGCGCTGAGGCCGGCGTTGGCCAACGCCTGCCGGATCACCCGCTGCTGCGACGGACCGTTCGGCGCGGTCAGCCCGTTCGACGCGCCGTCCTGGTTCACCGCCGAACCGCGCACCACGGCCAGCACCGGGTGCCCGTTGCGCCGCGCGTCCGAGAGCCGTTCGAGCAGCAGCACGCCGACGCCCTCGGACCAGCCGGTGCCGTCCGCGCTGTCGGCGAACGGCTTGCACCGGCCGTCGGCCGCGAGACCTCCCTGACGGGAGAACTCGACGAACGTCTCGGGGGTCGCCATGACCGTGACGCCGCTCGCCAGCGCCAGCGAGCACTCGCCGTTGCGCAACGCCTGCGCCGCCAGGTGGATCGCCACCAGCGACGACGAGCACGCCGTGTCCACCGACACCGCCGGACCTTCCAGCCCGAACGTGTAGGAGACCCGGCCCGACACCACGCCGCCGGAGCTGTGGCCGGTGACGTAGTCGTGGTACATCACGCCGGCGAACACGCCGGTGGCGCTGCCCTTGAGCGCGGCCGGGTCGATCCCGGCCCGTTCGAACGCCTCCCAGGACGTTTCGAGCAGCACGCGCTGCTGGGTGTCCATGATCACCGCTTCGCGCGGCGAGATGCCGAAGAAGCCGGGGTCGAACAGCGCCGCGCCGTCGAGGAACCCGCCCTCGGCGACGTAGCTCGTGTCCGGGCGGGTGCGCGTCGGGTCGTGCAGGCGCGCGACGTTCCAGCCCCGGTCGGTCGGGAACGGGCCGATGGCGTCGCGGCCGTCGGCGAGCAGGTCCCACAGGTCCTCGGGCGAGGACACCCCGCCCGGGTAGCGGCAGGCCATGGACACGATCACGATCGGGTCGTCGCCGTCCGCGCCGGTGGCGGCGACCGCGGTCGCGGGGCCGTCCGCGCCGTGCAGCTCGACGTCCAGGCGGGCCACCAGCGCGAGCGGGGTGGGGTGGTCGAACACCAGGGTCGCGGGCAACCGCAGACCCGTGTCGGCGACCAGCGCGTTGCGCAGCTCCACGGCCGTCAGCGAGTCGAACCCGAGGTCGCCGAACGCGCGCTCGGGGTCGACCGCGTCCGGCGAGCCGTAGCCGAGGACGCCGGCGACCCGGGTCCGCACCAGGGCGAGCAGGTGCTCGTGGCGCTGGTCGGGGGTCAGCCCGGCGAGCCCGTTCGCGGGCCCGGAGGACGCGGCGGCGGCCCGGCGGACGGGACGGCGCACGAGCCCGGCGAACGCGGGTGGCGCGTCGTCGCCGAGGGCGCGCAGCGCGGGCAGGTCCAGGCGGGCCGCCACGACGGCGGGCTCGACCGCGGTGAGCGCCGCGTCGAACAACGCCACGCCCTCCTCCGGCGGCAGGGGCAGGACGCCGTTGCGGGACAGCCGCGCCCGGTCCTCGGCGGTGAGGTCGCCGGTCATCGCGCTGTCCAGGTCCCACAGGCCCCACGCCACCGAGGTGGCCGGGAGACCGGCCTCGACCCGGTACCGCGCCAACTCGTCCAGGTAGGCGTTCGCCGCCGCGTACCCGGCCTGGCCCGGCGCGCCCAGCACGCCCGACATGGACGAGAACAGCACGAACGCCCGGACGTCGCCGACCACCTCGTGCAGGTGCCACGCGCCGTCCACCTTCGGCCGCAGCACGGCGTCCACCCGCTCCGGGGTCAACGCCGTCACCACACCGTCGTCCACGACGCCCGCGACGTGCACGACCGCCGAGACGTCCACGCCGGCCAACGCCTCGACCAACGCCTCGCGGTCACCCGCGTCGCAAGCCTTCGAGACGACCCGCGCACCGGCCGCCGCCAACTCCGCCACCAGGTCCGCGCCGCCGCCACGCCGGCTCAGCAGCACCAGGTCGCGAACGCCGTGCTCGGCCACCAGGTGACGCGCGATCACCTGGCCGAGCGCGCCCGTGGCACCCGTCACCACCACCGAACCGGCGCCGAAGTCCGGTCGGTCGGTGCTCTCGGCGGTGGTGGCGAGCCGGGCGACCGACACCTCCGAGCCCCGCACCCGGACCTGCGGCTCGCCGGCGGCCAGGGCGAGCGCGACCGGCGGGCCGAACGTCGCGGCGTCGCAGTCCAGCAGCACGAACCGGTCGGGGTTCTCCGCCTGGGCGGACCGCACCAGGCCCCACACCGCCGCGCCGACCGGGTTCGCCACCGCCGCACCGGTCACCACGACCAGGTGCGACGCGGCGAACCGGTCGTGCGCCAGGAAGTCCTGGAGCACGCCGAGCACCCGGTGCACCTCGGCGCGCACGGCGGCCGGTTCGACGCCGTCGCGCACCGGCAGCACCACCACGGCGGGCACGTCCCCGTCGCCGACCGCGTCCCACTCGACCCAGGCCGGCTCGACCTGGTCGGTGACCTCCAGCGGCGTCCACCCCAGCGCGCGCAGCGGCGAGCGGGCGGTGGTCCGGGTGGCGCCGCTCGGGCGCAGCACCAGCGACTCCGCCGACAGCACGGGCGCGCCCGCGGGGTCGGCGGCCTGCACCAGCGTGCCGCCGCCGGGCGACGGCGCGAGCCGCACCCGCAGCCCGGCCGCGCCGGTCGCGTGCACCGACACCCCGGACCAGGCGAACGGCAGGCCCCGGTGCTCCTCGCGGTCGCTCAGGCCCAGCGCGTGCAGCGCCGCGTCCAACGCGGCCGGGTGCACGCCGAACCGGTCGGCGTCCGCGTCCGGCAACGCCACCTCGGCGAACAGCTCGTCCCCCCGCCGCCACGCCGCCCGCAGGGCGCGGAACGCCGGCCCGTAGACCAACCCGCCCTCGGCCAGCCGCTCGTACAGGCCGGCCACGGGCAGCTCCTGCGCCCCGGCGGGCGGCCACTGCGCGAGGTCGAACGCGGCGCGCCGTCGTCCCGGCAGCAGCCGGCCCGCGGCGTGCCGGGTCCACGGCGCGTCGTCGTCCTCGGCGCGCGCGAACACCTCCACGGTCCGGGCGCCGGCCGCCTCGGGCGCGCCGACGACCACCTGCACCCGCACCGCGCCGTGCTCCGGCAGCACGAGCGGCGCGGCGATCGTCAGCTCCTCGACCACGCCGCAGCGCGCGTCGTCGCCGGCGCGGGTGACCAGTTCCAGGAACCCGGTGCCGGGGAAGAGCACCGCGTCGCCGACCCGGTGGTCGCCCAGCCACGGGTGCGACTTCACCGACAGCCGCCCGGTGAGCACCAGGCCCTCCGAGCCGCCGAGCACGATCGCCGCGCCGAGCAGGGGGTGGTCGGCGGGGTCGAGGCCGGCCGCCGTGACCCCGCCGGTGCCGGGCGTGGCCTCCAGCCAGAACCGCTCCCGCTGGAACGCGTACGTCGGCAGCTCCACGCGTCGCGTGGCACGGCCGGCGAACACCGCCGCCCAGTCCACGGCCAGGCCGGTGACGTGCGCGGTGGCCAGCGCGGTCAGCAGCGCCTCCGGTTCGGGTCTGTCCCGCCGCTGGGAGGCCACCAGCACGGCGTCCTGCGCGGAGTCCTGCGCCATCCCGGTCAGCACGGCGTCCGGGCCGACTTCGAGGAACCGCGACACGCCGTGCCCCGCCAGCACCCCCACCGCGTCCGCGAACCGCACCGCCTCGCGGACGTGCCGCACCCAGTACTCCGGCGTGGCCGGATCACCCGTGGCGGCGCCGGCGACGGTGGACACGAAGGCGATCTTCGGCGCGGCGAACGGGATGCGGCCGACGACCTCGCGGAACTCGTCGAGGATCGGCTCCATCAGCGGGGAGTGGAACGCGTGGCTGACGACCAACCGCTTGGTGCGCCGATCACCCAGCCGGGCCACCACCGCCTCGACACCGGCCTCGGTGCCGGACAGCACCACCGACGACGGACCGTTCACCGCCGCGACGTCCACCCCGTCCCGCAGCAGCGGCCGCACTTCGGCCTCCGAGGCCGCCACCGCCACCATCGCCCCGCCGGCGGGCAACGCCTGCATCAACCGACCGCGGGCCACCACCAACCGGGCGGCGTCCGCCAACGAGAACACCCCGGCCACGTGCGCCGCCGCGATCTCACCGATCGAATGACCGGCCACGAAGTCCGGCCGAATACCCCACGACTCCAACAACCGGAACAACGCCACCTCGAACGCGAACAACGCAGGCTGCGCGAACTCCGTCCGATGCAACACCTCGTCATCCACCACGTCGGCCAACGGCCGGGGCAACAACGGATCCACCACCGCGCACACCTCGGCGAACACCTCCCGGAACACCGGGAACGCCCCACCCAGAGCACGACCCATGCCCACCCGCTGCGAACCCTGACCCGTGAACAAGAACGCCGTCGAACCCGACCGCACCGCACCGCGCACGACACCGTCACCCGACCGCAGGCGTCGCACCGCGTCGGCGGTGTCGATGGTCGACACGACCGCCCGGTGCTCCATGGCGGACCGCGTGGTGGCCAGCGCGACGGCCGTGTCGAGGACGTCCGCGCCGGGGTCGACGGCCTCGGCGAGCCGGGCGAGCTGCGCGTCCAGCGCGGCGGCGGTGCGGGCGGACAGCAGCCACGGCACCGGCACGCCCTCGGGCCAGCCGGTCCCGGCGGGCGGTTCGGGTTCGGGGTCGGCCTGCTCCAGGATGACGTGGCCGTTGGTGCCGCTCACCCCGAACGACGACACCGCGGCCCTTCGCGGTCGGTCGACCTCCGGCCACGGCCGCGACTCGTCGAGCAGCCGGATGTGCCCCGAGGACCAGTCGACGTGCCGCGACGGCTCGCCCACGTGCAACGACTTGGGCAGCACGCCGTGCCGCAGGGCCATGACCGCCTTGATCACACCGCTGGCGGCCGCGGCGGCCTGCGCGTGGCCGATGTTGGACTTGACCGAACCCAGGTACAGCGGGTGGTCGGCGCTGCGCTCCCGGCCGTAGGTGGCCAGCAGCGCCTGCGCCTCGATCGGGTCGCCCAGCGTGGTGCCGGTGCCGTGCGCCTCCACCAGGTCGACCTCGGTGGACGACAGCCCGGCGTCGGCCAGCGCCTGGAGGATGACCCGCTGCTGCGACGGACCGTTCGGCGCGGTCAGCCCGTTCGACGCGCCGTCCTGGTTGAGCGCGGAGCCGCGCACCACGGCCAGCACCGGGTGCCCGTTGCGGCGGGCGTCCGACAGCCGCTCCAGCAGCAGCATCCCGACGCCCTCGGACCAGCCGGTGCCGTCGGCGCCGTCGGAGAACGGCTTGCACCGGCCGTCCGCCGACAGGCCCCGCTGCCGGGAGAACGCCACGAACGCGCCCGGCGTGGACATGATCGTGACGCCGCCCGCCAGCGCCAGCGAGCACTCCCGCTTGCGCAGCGCCTCCGCGGCCAGGTGCATCGCCACCAGCGCCGAGGAGCACGCCGTGTTCACCGTCAGCGCCGGGCCTTCCAGCCCCATGCTGTAGGAGACGCGGCCGGAGATGACCGCCGCCGTGCTGCCGGTGCTCATGTACGCCTCGACCGCCTCGGGCAGGTCGGTCAGCCGGTCCCAGTAGTCCTGCACGCTGGCGCCGACGTACACGCCGACCGGCTTGCCGCGCAGCGCGTCCGGGTTGATCCCGGCGCGCTCCACGGTCTCCCACGCCGCCTCCAGCACGACCCGCTGCTGCGGGTCCATGGCGAGCGCCTCGCGCGGGCTGATGCCGAAGAAGCCCGCGTCGAAGTCGGCCGCGTCGTGCACGAACCCGCCCTCGCGCACGTAGCTGGCCCCGGCGCGGTCCGGGTCCGCGTCGAACAGCGCGTCGGTGTCCCAGCCCCGGTCGGTCGGGAACGGGCCGATCGCGTCCCCGCCGTCCGCGACCAGCCGCCACAGCTCCTCCGGCGAGTTCACCCCGCCGGGGTAGCGGCACGCCATGGCGACGACCGCGATCGGCTCGCGGGCCTCGGCTTCCACGTCGTGCAGCCGCTGCCTGGTCTGGTGCAGGTCGGCGGTCACCTTCTTGAGGTAGCCGAGGAGCTTGTCTTCGTTCGTCATCGGGGGTGCCTCACCGGTGCTGGGGGCGGTCGGGGAAACGGCGCGCGGGAGAGGGTCAGGCCATGCCGAGCTCGCGGTCGATGAAGGCGAAGACGTCGTCGGCGGACGCCGAGTCGAGGCGCTGCGCCACCGTCGCGGTGTCCCCGCCCTGTTCCAGCTTCGTGAGCAGGGCGCGCAGGCGGGTGGTCACGTGGCCGGCCGCGATCTCCTCGGGCGCGGCGGTCGCGACGGCGACCTCCAGGCGGTCCAGCCCGGCCAGCAGCGTGTCGGCGGGCGCCGCGTCGTCGCCGACGAGTTCGGCGAGCAGCACCGCGACGAGCGCCTGCGGTGTCGGGTGGTCGAACACGACGGTCGCGGGCAGCCTCACGCCGGTCGCCGCGGCCAGCCCGTTGCGCAGCTCGACGGCCGTCACCGAGTCGAAGCCCAGGTCCTTGAACGCCCGCGCCGCGTCGACCTCGGTCGGGTCGCCGTAGCCGAGCACGGCGGCCACGTGCCCGCGCACCACGTCGAGCAGCACGGCCCGGCGCTCGCCGTCGGCCAGCCCCGCCAGCCGCGCGGCCAGCCCGTCGCCGTCGGACGTCGGCTCGGCGGGCGCGAGCGCGGCGCGCGCGGCCGGGACGGTGTCCAGCAGCGGACGCGGGCGGGCGGACGCGTAGGTGGGCGCGAAGACGGCCCAGTCGAAGTCGGCCACGACGGTGTGCGCCTCGTCGCGGTCCAGCACGCCTTGCAGCGCGGTCAGCGCGAGCTTCGGGTCCATCGTCCGCACACCCCGGCGGGCCAGGTGCTCGCCCGCCTCGCCGGACGCCATGCCGTCGCCGCCCCACGAGCCCCACGCGACCGAGGTGGCCGCGAGCCCCCTGGTGCGGCGGTCGTGCGCGATGGCGTCGAGCACCGCGTTGGCCGCCGCGTAGCCGACCTGGCCGCCGGAGCCCCACACCGCCGCGCCCGAGGAGAACACCACGAACGCGTCCAGCTCCCGGTCGGCCAGCAGGTCGTCCAGGTGCAGCGCGCCGACCACCTTCGCGTGGCCGACGTCGGCGAAGTCGGCCACGCCGACGTCATCCACACCGGACTCCAGGTGGGTCACGCCCGCGGCGTGGAACACCGCGGTCAGGTCCGGCAGGTCCGCCAGCAGGGCGGCCAGCGCGTCCCGGTCCGCGACGTCGCACGCCACCGCCTCGGCGCGGCCGTCGAGTTCGGCGAGCAGCCCGGCGATGCCCGGCGTGTCGGGACCGCGCCGCCCGGTGAGCACGACGCGCTCCGCGCCACCCGCCACGAGCCAGCGGGCCACGTGCGCGCCGACACCGCCCGTGCCGCCGGTGACCAGCACGGTCCCCCGCGGTGTCCACACGTCGCGGCCGGGTGACGCGGGCGCGGGCGCCAGCCGGCGGGCCAGCGCGCCGCCCGACCGCAGCGCCACCTGGTCCTCCGGACCCGTGAGCACGCCGAGCAGCTGCGCCACGACGTCGTCGGACACCTCGGCGGGCAGGTCCACCAGGCCGCCCCAGCGGTCGGGGCGGTCCAGGCCGAGCACCGTGCCCAAGCCCCACAGCGCGCCTTGGAACCGGTCGGCGAGCCGTTCGGCGGCGTCGACCGCGACACCCGCCGACGTGCCGAACCACAGCGGCGCGGTCACCCCGGCGTCGTCCAACGCCTGCACCAGCGCGACGGAGGCCGCCACCCCCCGGGACAGCGCGCCGAACAGCGGGTGCGGCCGGGCGTCCAGGCCCAGCAGCGACAGCACCCCGTCGACGGTCTCGCCGGCGAGCGCGGTGCGCAGCCGTGCGGCGATCAGGTCGCGATCCGCCTCGTCCACCTCGACGGGCACGACCCGCGCGCCACGCGCCTCGAACCCCTCGACCACCGCCCGGCACCGCTTGTCCCCGTGCGGCGTTCCGGGCACCACCACCAGCCACCGGCCGGGCAGCCCGACGCCGACCGGCACCGGCAGCCACCGCACCCGGTACCGCCAGGAGTCCACCGTGGACTTCTCGCGCAGCCGTGCCCGCCACGCCGACAGGGCGGGCAGCACCCGGCCCAGCGCGTCCTCGTCCACGGCGAGGTCGGCCGGGAGCGCGGGCAGGCCGCCGTGCTCGACCGCGGCCCAGAACGCCTCGTCGGCCGGGTCGGCGGCCGCGCGCGGCTCCTCGGTGAGCCAGAAGTGCCGGTGCTGGAACGCGTAGGTCGGCAGCCGCACGGGACGCGCGCCCGGCAGCAGCGCCGCGAAGTCCGGCGACACACCGCGCACGTGCAGTTCGGCGACCGACCGCAGGAACCGGTCGAACCCGCCCTCGTCACGGCGCAACGTCCCGGCGGCCACCACGGGCTGCTCGCGACCGTCCAAGGTCTCGCCCACGCTCGGCAGGAGCACCGGGTGCGGGCTGATCTCGACGAACGCCGAGTGCCCCTGCGCGGCCAGCGACCGGACCGCGTCGGCGAAGCGGACCGTGGAACGCAGGTTGGTGTACCAGTAGCGGGCGTCCAGCTCGTCGCCGCCCACCCACTCCCCCGTGACGGTGGACAGCATCGGCACCTCGCCGGCCCTGGGCCCCACCGGGCCGAGGTCGGCCAGCAGCCGCTGCTCGATGTCGCCGACCTGGGCCGAGTGCGAGGCGTAGTCCACGTTGACCCGCCTGGACCGCACGCCCAGCGAGGTCAACAGCCCGGCCAGGCCGTCCAACGCCTCGGGGTCGCCCGACACCACGACCGACGACGCGCCGTTGTCCGCCGCGACCGACACCCGGTTCCCGAAGGACCCCAGGTGCGGCACCACCCCGGCGGCCGACAACGCCACGGACAGCATCCCGCCGCGCCCGGCCAACCGCTCCCGGATCGCCCGGCTGCGCAGCGCCACGACGCGGGCGCCGTCCTCCAGCGACAGCCGACCGGCCACGACGGCGGCGGCGATCTCGCCCTGCGAGTGGCCCACCACCGCGTCCGGCCGGATGCCGTGGTGCGCCCACAACGCGGTCAGCGACACCATGACCGCCCACAGCGCCGGCTGCACCACGTCGACCTGGTCCAGCGTGGGCGCGCCCTCCTCGCCGCGCGCCACCGCGACCACGTCCCAGTCGACGAACGCCGACAACGCCCGCGCGCACTCGGCCATCCGGGCGGCGAACACCGGCGAAGCCTCCAGCAGCGCGGCGGCCATGCCGACCCACTGCGCGCCCTGCCCGGGGTAGACGAAGACGGTGCGGCCCTCGACGTCGGCCGTGCCGGTGACCACGGCGGCCGAGGGGACGCCGTCGGCGAGCGCGGACACCCCGGCGGCCAGCTCGGCGGTGTCGCGGCCCAGCACCACGGCCCGGTGCTCGCGGGCGGCGCGGGTGGTCGCCAACGACCACGCCACGTCCCGCGCGGGGAGGTCCGCGCCGGCCAGGTGGTCGCGCAACCGGGCGGCCTGCGCGGTCAACGCGCCCGAGGTGTGCCCGGAGAGCACCCAGGGCACCACGCCGTCCGGCGCCGGCTCGCGCTCCTCGGCCTGCACGTCGGGCGCCTGCTCCAGCACCACGTGCGCGTTGGTGCCGCTGATGCCGAACGACGACACGCCCGCGCGCCGCACCCGTTCCCCGGCGGGCCAGGGCTGCTCCTCGGTCAGCAGCGCCACGTCGCCCGCGCTCCAGTCCACCTCCGCGGACGGCTCGGTGACGTGCAGGGTCCGCGGCAGCAGCCCGTGGCGCAGCGCCAGCACCATCTTGATCACACCCGCGACACCGGCCGCGGCCTGCGAGTGGCCGAGGTTGGACTTCAGCGAGCCCAGCCACAGCGGGCGCTCGCGGTCCTGGCCGTAGGTGGCGAGCACGGCCTGCGCCTCGATGGGGTCGCCGAGCCGGGTGCCGGTGCCGTGCGCCTCCACCGCGTCCACGTCGGCGGGCGCGAGGCGGGCGTCGGCCAGCGCGGCGCGGATGACCCGCTGCTGCGACGGCCCGTTGGGCGCGGTGATGCCGTTGGACGCGCCGTCCTGGTTCACCGCCGAACCGCGCACCACGGCCAGCACCTCGTGCCCCAGCCTCAGGGCGTCCGACAGCCGTTCCAGCACGACCACGCCCGAGCCCTCGGACCAGCCCGCGCCGTCCGCGCCCGCCGCGAACGACTTGCACCGGCCGTCCGGCGCCAGCGCCCGCTGCCGGGAGAACTCCAGGAACGTGGCCGGGGTGGCGATCACCGTCGCGCCGCCGGCCAGCGCCAGCGACACCTGGCCGGACCGCAGCGCCTGCACCGCGAGGTGGATCGCGACCAGCGAGGACGAGCAGCCCGTGTCGACGGTCAGCGCCGGACCTTCCAGGCCGAGGTGGTAGGCCACCCGGCCGGAGACCATGCTGCCCGCGCCGTAGCTGTTGGGGTAGTCGTGGTAGACGACGCCCGCGTAGACGGCGGTGCGCGTGCCCTTGAGGTCCGCCGGGTTGATGCCGGCGTGCTCCAGCGCCTCCCACGACGTCTCCAGCAGCACGCGCTGCTGCGGGTCCATGTCCGCGGCCTCGCGCGGGCTGATGCCGAAGAACGCCGGGTCGAACAGCGGCGCGTCGTGCAGGAACCCGCCGCGCCGCACGTAGGTCGTGCCCTCGTGCTCCGGGTCGGGGTGGTAGAGCGCGTCCACGTCCCAGCCCCGGTCGGCCGGCATGTCGGACGTGACGTCACGGCCTTCGCGCAGCAACGCCCACAAGTCCTCGGGCGTGGCCACGTCACCGGGGTAACGACACCCGAGTCCGACCACCGCGATCGGCTCCGCCGCGCGGTCCCGCACCTCCGCGAGCCGCCGACCGGTCTCGTGGAGGTCGGCCGTCACCCGGCGCAGGTACTCGCGGAGCTTCGCTTCGTTGGACATCGAACCACCGTTCACGAGTTGCTCAGCTTGTCGTCGATGAACCGGAAGAGGTCGTCGTCGCTGCCGTCCTCCAGCAGGGCCGCGACCGCCTCGCCGGCGCCGTTCGTGCCGTTCGGCCCGCCGCCGAGCAGGGCGCGCAGCCGCCGGTCCACCAGCGCGCGCACGTCGTCGTCCAGGCCCGCCCCGAACGCGGCTTCCAGCCGGTCGAGGTCGTCGAGCACCGACCGCGCGGTGTCCGGCGCGAGTTCGCCGCGCAGCACCTCGGCCAGCGCGAGCGGGGTGGGGTGGTCGAACACCAGGGTCGCGGGCAGCCGCAGACCCGTGTCGGCGACCAGCGCGTTGCGCAGCTCCACGGCCGTCAGCGAGTCGAACCCGAGATCGCTGAACGCCCGCTCGGCGGCGACCAGGGCCGCCCCGCCGTGGCCGAGCACGCCCGCGACGCGCTCGCGCACGAGTTCCAGCAGCAGGTCCCGCTGGTCCGCCTCGGTGAGCCCGGCGAGCCGGGCGGCCAGGTCGTCGGCGTCGCCGGAGCGCTCGGGCGCGGTGTCCTCGGCGAGCGCCGCGCGGGCCTCCGGGACCGCGTCCAGCAGCGGGCGCCGCCGCGACAGCGCGTAGGCCGGCGCGAACACCGACCAGTCCAGGTCGGCGACGACGGTGTGCGCCTCGTCCCGGTCCAGGACGCCCTGCAGGGCGGCGATCGCGGTGCCCGGCGCCATCACGCCCACGCCGAGCCTGGTCAGCCGGTCCTCCTCGCCCGCCGCCATGCCGCCGCCCGCCCACGAGCCCCAGGCCACCGACGTGCCGGCCAGCCCGCGTGCCCGGCGGTGCCGGACCAGCTGGTCCACCAGCGTGTTCGACGCCGCGTAGCCGACCTGTCCGCCGGAGCCCCACACCGCCGCGCCCGAGGAGAACACCACGAACGCGTCCAGCTCCCGGTCGCCGAGCGCGGCGTCCAGGTTGAGGGCGCCGACCACCTTCGCCCGGCCGGACTCGGCCAGGTCGACCTCGGTCAGCTCGTCCACACCGGACTCCCGGATCAGGGTGCCCGCCGCGTGGAACACCGCGGTCAGGTCGGGCAGCGCGGCCAGCAGCCCGGCGACCGCGCGGTCGTCGGCCACGTCGCACGCCACGGCCTCCGCGCGTCCGCCGAGTTCGGCCAGCAGCTCGGTCACTCCCGGGGTCTCGGCGCCGCGCCGCCCGGCGAGCACCACGCGGTCCGCGCCGCCGTCGACCAGCCAGCGGGCCAGGTGCGCGCCGACGCCACCCGTGCCGCCGGTGACGAGCACGGTCCCGCGCGGGCGCCACTCGCGCACCGCCGGTCCCTGCGGCGCGCGGACCAGCCGGCGGCCGAACACACCGGACCTGCGCACGGCGACCTGGTCTTCCTCGCCGGCGGTCAGCACGGCCGCCAGCCGGTCGAGCACCCCGGCTGCGGCGGGCGTGTCGGCGGGCAGGTCGACCACGCCGCCCCACGTGCGCGGCCGGTCCAGCCCGAGCACCGTGCCGATGCCCCACAACGCCGTCTGGCGCAGGTCGCCGGGCCGGTCGAACCGGTCGACGGCGACCGCGCCCACCGTGGCGAACCAGACGGGGGCGGTCACGCCCGCGTCGTCCAGGCCCTGCACCGCGGCGACGGCCGCGGCGACGCCGAGCGACAGGCCGGGTGACAGCGGGTGCGGCCGGTCGTCCAGGGCGGACAGCACCAGCACCCCCGCCGGTTCCAGGCCGCCGACGCGGTCGGCCACGACGGCGCGGTCGGTGTCGTCGAGAACGCGCACCACGGTCACCCCGCGCCGGGCCAGGCCGTCGGCTACCGCGGTGACCCGTTCGTCGTCCGGGCCGATGACCACCCAGGTCCCCTCGGCGCGGCGGTCGGCCAGGTGCACCGAGCGCCACTCCACCCGGTACCGCCAGGAGTCCACCGCGGACCGCTCGCGCAGCCGGTCCCGCCACGACGACAGCGCGGGCACCACCTGCGCCAGCGCCGCCTCGTCCACGGCGAGGTCGGCGGACAGGTCGGCCAGCCCGCCGTCCGCCACGGCCGCCCAGAACGCGTCGTCCTGACCGGTGCTCGCGGCGGAGCGCTCGGGCACGTCGATCCAGTGCCGGGTGCGCTGGAAGGCGTAGGTCGGCAGGTCCACCCGGACCGCGCCGCGCCCGCCGTGCACGCGTTCCCAGTCCACCGGCCCGCCGGTCGCGAACACCCGGCCCACGGCGGTGGTCAGCGCCACCACCTCGTCCCGGTCGCGCCGCTGGGCGGCGATCAGCGCGCCGTCGACCCGGGCCGTGCCCGTGAGGACGCCGTCCGGGCCCACTTCCAGGAACCGGCGCACGCCGTGCGCGGCCAGCGCGGTCACACCGTCGTGGAACCGGACGGCGTCCCGCGCGTGCCGCACCCAGTAGTCGGCGGTCACCAGGTCGTCGCCCTCGGCCGGCGCGCCGGTCAGCGTCGAGACGACCGGGATGGCCGGCGGGGCGAACGAGATCCCGGCCAGCACCCGCCGGAAGTCGGCGAGCATCGGCTCCACCAGGGGCGAGTGGAACGCGTGGCTGACCGGCAGCCGCTTGGTCCGCCGGTCGCCCAGCGCGGCCATCACCGCCTCGACGTCCGCCGCCGCGCCGGAGACCACCACGGAGGTCGGCCCGTTGACCGCCGCGAGCCCGACCGCGCCGGTCAGCAGCGGCCGCACCTCGTCCTCGGTGGCCTCGACCGCGACCATCGCGCCGCCCTCGGGCAGCGCCTGCATCAACCGGCCGCGCGCCACCACCAGCCGGGCGGCGTCCGCGAGCCCGAACACCCCGGCGACGTGCGCGGCGGCGATCTCGCCGATCGAGTGGCCCGCCAGGAAGTCCGGGGTCACGCCCCAGTCGGTCAGCAGCCGGAACAACGCCACCTCGAACGCGAACAGCGCGGGCTGGCTGAACTCCGTGCGGTCGAGGACCGCCTGGTCCTCGCCGAACACCACCTCGGTCAGCGACGTGCCCAGTTCGCCGTCCAGCACGGCCACCGCGGCGTCGAACGCTTCCCGGAACACCGGGAACGCCGCGTGCAGCCGCCGGCCCATGCCGATGCGCTGCGCTCCCTGACCGGTGAACAGGAACGCGGTCGGTCCGCCGACGGCGGTGTCGCGGCCGTCCAGGGCGCGCAGCCCGGCGATCAGCTCCGCGGTGGACGCGCCGATTACGACCGCCCGGTCCTCCAGCGCCGCGCGGGTGGCGCCCAACGACCACGCCACGTCGACCGGGCGCAGGTCGGCGGCCGCCGCGGCGAGCCGGTCGGCCTGCGCCCGCAACGCCTCGGGGCCGCGCGCGGACAGCGGCCAGGCCACCACGTCGGTCGCCACGACGGCGGGCTCGACCGGGGTGGGCGCGGGCGCCGCCACCTCTTCGATGATCACGTGCGCGTTGGTGCCGCTCACGCCGAACGACGAGACCCCGATGCGGCGCGGGGTGTCCCGGGCGGGCCACGGCACGGCGCCGGTCAGCAGCTCCACCCGACCGGACGTCCAGTCCACGTGCCGGGAGGGCTCGTCGACGTGCAGGGTCTTCGGCAGCAGCTCGTGCCGCAGCGCCAGCACGGACTTGATCACGCCCGCCGCGCCCGCCGCCGCCTGGGCGTGGCCGATGTTCGACTTGATCGAGCCGATGAGCAGCGGCCGGTCCCGGTCCCGGCCGTAGGCGGCGAGCAACGCCTGCGCCTCGATCGGGTCACCCAAGGTGGTGCCCGTGCCGTGGGCTTCCACCGCGTCCACGTCGGCGGGCGTGAGCCCGGCGTTGGCGAGCGCCGCGCGGATCACCCGCTGCTGCGACGGGCCGTTCGGCGCGGTCAGCCCGTTCGACGCGCCGTCCTGGTTCACCGCCGAACCCTTGACCAGGGCCAGCACCTCGTGACCGTGCCGCCGCGCGTCCGAGAGCCGTTCCAGCACCAGCAGCCCCGCGCCCTCGGACCAGCCCGTGCCGTCGGCGCGGTCGGAGAACGGCTTGCAGCGGCCGTCCGGCGCGAGCCCGCGTTGGCGGGAGAAGGCGACGAACGGAGCCGGGGTGGCCATGACGAGCACGCCGCCCGCGAGCGCCAGCGAGCACTCGCCGTTGCGCAACGCCTGCGCCGCCAGGTGGATCGCCACCAACGACGAGGAGCACGCCGTGTCCACCGACAACGACGGCCCCTCGAACCCGAACGTGTAGGAGACTCGGCCCGACAGCACCGCGGAGGACGTGGCGGTCGCCAGGTAGCCCTCGACGCCCTCGGGCGCGTGGTCCAGCAGGTCGGCGTAGTCCTGGCCGCCGGTGCCGGCGAACACGCCGACCTGCCCGCCGCGCAACGACTCCGGGGTCACCCCGGCGCGTTCCAGCGCCTCCCAGGTCAGTTCCAGCAGCACCCGCTGCTGCGGGTCCATCGCGGTCGCCTCGCGCGGCGAGATGCCGAAGAAGCCGGGGTCGAACAGCGCCGCGTCGTGCAGGAACCCGCCCTCGCGGACGTAGCTGGTGCCGGGTGCGGCGGGGTCGGCGTCGTAGAGCGCGCGGGTGTCCCAGCCGCGGTCGGTCGGGAACCCGGTGATCGCGTCCACGCCGCCGACGACCAGCTCCCACAGCTCTTCCGGCGACCGGACGCCGCCGGGGTAGCGGCACGCCATCGACACGATCGCGATCGGGTCGTCACCGACCGCGGCGGGCGCGGGGCCGACCGCGGCCGGCTCGTCACCGACCAGCTCGACGTCCAGGAACCGGGCCAGCGCCACCGGCGTCGGTTGGTCGAACACCAGCGTCGCGGGCAGCCGCGTGCCGACCGCCTCACCGAGCCGGTCGCGCAGCTCCACGGCGGTCAGCGAGTCGAACCCGAGGTCGCCGAACGCGCGGCCGGGCTCCACCGCCGAGGCGTCGTCGTAGCCGAGCACGGCCGCGACGTGGTCGCGCACCAGGTCGGTGAGGGCGCGGCGCCGCTCGGCCTCGGGCAGCGCGGCGAGCCGCCCGGCGAGCGCGGACCCGTAGAGCGCGTCGGCCGCCCGGTCCAGGCCCAGCAGCTCCCGCACCTCCGGCAGGTCGTGCAGCAGGGGGCGGGCGCGGGCGGCGCTGTAGGTGGGCGCGAACCGCTCCCAGTCCAGGTGCGCCACCACCAGGTGGTGCTCGTCGTGGTCGAGGGCCTGTTGGAGGGCGGCCACCGCCGACGCGGGGTCCATCGGCGGTATGCCGTGCTTGCGCAGCTCGTCGCCCAGCGCGTCCTCGTCGACCATGCCGCCGCCGCCCCAGGTGCCCCAGGCGACGGAGGTGACCGGCAGGCCGCGCCGGCGGCGCTGCTGGGCGAAGGCGTCCAGGTGGGCGTTGGCGGTCGCGTAGCCCGGTTGACCGGCCGAGCCCCACACCGCCGCGCCGGAGGAGAACAGCACGAACGCGTCCAGCTCACGGTCCGCGAGCAGGTCGTCGAGGTGCCGCGCGCCGGCGACCTTCGCCCGGCCCGCGGCCGCGAAGTCGGCGAGGTCCAGGTCGGCCAGGCGGGCTTCGGCCGGCAGCACGCCCGCCGCGTGCACGACGGTGAGCGGACCGTCCGGCGGCAGGTCGGCGACCAGCGCCGCCACCGCGTCCCGGTCCGCCACGTCGCACGCGGCCAGCGTCACGGTCGTGCCGAGGGCCTCCAGCTCGGCGGCCAGCTCCCGCGCGCCGGGGGTGTCCGCGCCGCGCCGACCCACCAGCACGAGGTGCCGTGCGCCCCGATCCGCGAGCCACCGCGCCACGTGCGCGCCGACCCCGCCGGTGCCGCCGGTGACCAGGGCCGTCCCGCGCGGCGCCCAGGCGCGCTTCGGCGCGCCGGCCAGCGGCGCCCGCACGAGCCGGCGGCCGAGGACGCCCGCGGCTCGGACCGCCACCTGGTCCTCCGCCCGGTCGGCCAGCACGTCCACCAGCCGGTCGAGCAGCGCGCCGTCCCACACGACGGGCAGGTCGGCGAACCCGCCCCAGGTCAACGGGTGGTCCAGCGCGAGCACGCCGGCCAGGCCGAGCAGCGACCCCTGGGCGGCTGAGGTGATCTCCTCGCCCCGGTCCGCGGCCACCGCGCCCGAGGTGACGAGCCAGGTGGGCGCGGTGACCTGCGCGTCGCCCAACGCCTGCACGGCCAGGACGGTCCGCGCCACGCCCTCGGTGATCGTCCCGTGCACCGGGTGCGGGGTGTCGTCCAGCGCGGTCAGCAGCACCACGCCCGACAGCGCCGTCAACTCCCGCCACCGGTCGGCCAGCTCGGTTCGACCGGCGTCCACCGGCAGGGTCAGCACGTCCGCGCCGCGGGCCGCGAGCCGTTCGGCCACCGCCGCCGCGCGTGGTTCGCCCGCGCCGGACAGCACCAGCCACCGCCCGGTCAACGGCGCGCCGGACCCGCCGGCGGTCGGCTGCCACCGCACCCGGTAACGCCACCCGTCGAGTTCCGCGCGTTCCCGGCCGCGTGCCCGCCACGAGGCCAGCGCGGGCTGCACCCGGGCCACGTCCTCGCCGTCCAGGCCCAGCAGCTCGGCCAGGTTCGCCTCGGCGACGGCGGTCCAGAACGCGGCGTCCTCGGCGACGGTCGCGGACGTGGCGGCCTCGCGGGCCGGCACGACGGTCGACTCCAGCCAGTACCGCCGGCGGCGGAACACGTGCGTGGGCAGCTCCACCCGCTCACCGCCGGGGTGCACCGCGCTCCAGTCCGGCGACGCGCCGTGGACGTGCAACCGGGCGACGGCCGCCGCGAACGCCGCCACCTCCTCGCGGTCCTCGCGCTGGGCTGCGGCGAGCACGACCGCGTCGGGTTCCGCGAACGACCGGGCCATGCCGGTGAGCACACCGGCGGGTCCGACCTCCAGGAACCTGGTGACGCCGCGCGAGACCAGTGCCTCCACCGCCGCGTGGAAGCGCACCGCGCGGCGCGCGTGCCGCACCCAGTAGTCGGCGGTCGTCAGGTCGCCGTCCTCGGCCGGCGCGCCGGTCACCGTCGACACGACCGGGAACCCGGGCGCGCGGTACTCGACCTTCTCCGCGATCCGCCGGAACTCCTCCAGCATCGGCTCCATCAGCGGCGAGTGGAACGCGTGGCTCACCACCAACCGCTTGGTGCGCCGATCACCCAGCCGGGAAACCACCGCCTCGACACCGGCCTCGGAGCCGGACAACACCACCGACGACGGACCGTTCACCGCCGCGACGTCCACCCCGGCCACCAGCAACGGCACCACCTCGGCCTCTGCGGCCTCCACCGCCACCATCGCCCCGTCCGAGGGCAACTCCCCCATCAACCGACCACGCGCCACCACCAACGAACACGCGTCCTCCAGGGAGAACACCCCCGCCACATACGCCGCCGCGAACTCGCCGATCGAATGACCGGCCACCAGATCCGGCCGAATACCCCACGACCCCAACAACCGGAACAACGCCACCTCGAACGCGAACAACCCAGGCTGCGCGAACTCCGTCCGATGCACAGCATCGTCCTCGACCACCTCGGCCAACGGCCGCGACAACAACGGATCCACCACCGCGCACACCTCGGCGAACGCCTCCCGGAACACCGGGAACGCCTCACCCAGAGCACGACCCATGCCCACCCGCTGCGAACCCTGACCCGTGAACAAGAACGCGGTCAGGCCCGACCGCACCACTCCCGCTTCCACCCCGGCGACCCGCTCACCGGCCGCGACCGAGCGCAGCCCCGCCACCAGGTCGTCCCTCGTCGACCCCACCACCACCGCGCGGTGCTCCAAGGCGTCCCGCGTGACGCCGAGCGAGTAGGCGATGTCCACGTCGGACGCCGGGTCGGCGACGGCGAAAGCCGCCAGCCGGGCGGCCTGGGCGGCGAGGTCGTCGGCCGACCGGCCGGACACCGACCACAACCGCACGGGCGGCTCCGCGACGTCGACCGGCTCCGGGGCCGGCTCCTCGACCGGGGCTTCCTCGATCACGGTGTGCACGTTCGTGCCGGAGATGCCGAACGACGAGATGCCCGCGCGGCGCGGCCGGTCGGACGCGGGCCACGGGCGTGCCTCGGTCAGCAGCGCCACGTTCCCGGCCGACCAGTCGACCTGGTCGGTGGGCTCGTCGGCGTGCAGGGTCCGGGGCAGCAGGCCGTGGCGCATCGCCATGACGACCTTGATCACGCCGGCGACGCCCGCCGCCGCCTGCGGGTGGCCGATGTTGGACTTCACCGAGCCCAGCCACAGCGGGTGCTCGCGCTCCTGGCCGTAGGTGGCCAGCAACGCCTGAGCCTCGATCGGGTCGCCCAGCGTGGTGCCCGTGCCGTGCGCCTCCACCGCGTCGACCTGTGCGGGTGAGAGTCGCGCGTCGGCCAGGGCGGCCCGGATCACCCGCTGCTGCGCCGGGCCGTTCGGCGCGGTCAGCCCGTTGGACGCGCCGTCCTGGTTCATGGCCGAGCCGCGCACCACGGCCAGCACCGGGTGCCCGTTGCGCCGCGCGTCGGACAGCCGCTCCAGCACCAGCAACCCCGCGCCCTCCGACCAGGCCGCGCCGTTCGCGCCCCGGCCGAACGAGCGGCAGCGGCCGTCGGGGGACAGCGCGCGCTGCCGGGAGAACTCGACGAACAGCTGGGGCGTCGCCATCACCGCGACCCCGCCCGCGAGCGCCAGCGAGCACTCGCCGCGGCGCAACGCCTCGGACGCCAGGTGGATCGCCACCGACGACGACGAGCACGCCGTGTCCACGGTGACCGCGGGCCCTTCCAGCCCGAACGTGTAGGCGACGCGGCCGGAGGCGATGCTGCCGGACGTGGTGCTGTCGGCGTAGTCGTGGTGCATCAAGCCGGTGAACACCCCGGTGGAGGTGCCCCGCACGGAGGACGGCGGGATGCCGGCCCGCTCGAACGCCTCCCAGGCCACCTCCAGCAGCAGCCGCTGCTGGGGATCGGTCTCCAGGGCGTCCCGGGGGCTCATCCCGAAGAACACCGGGTCGAACTCCGCCACGTCGTGCAGGAAGCCGCCCTCGCGGGCGTAGGTCTTGCCGGGCGTGCCGGGTTCCGGGTCGTACAGCCCGTCGACGTCCCAGCCGCGGTCGGTCGGGAACCCGGTGATCGCGTCCACGCCGCCGACGACCAGCTCCCACAGGTCCTCCGGCGACCGGACGCCACCGGGGTAGCGGCACGCCATCGACACGATCGCGATCGGCTCCTGCTGCCGGGCCTCCAACTCGCGCACGCGCCTGCGGGCCTGCTGGAGGTCCGCGGTGGCCCGCTTCAGGTAGTCGCGGAGCCTGTCGTCGTTCGCCATCGGTCTGGGTCCACCCTCTTCAACGGGTCTGCGGAGGTGCGGGCTGCCGGTCAGGAGATGCCGAGTTCGCTGTCCAGGACCGCGAACAGCTCTTCGTCGGTGGCGCCGCCCAGGTCGGCGGGCGCGTCGTCGTCGCCGGACGCGCCGCGCGCGTCGTGCCAGGTGCGCAGCAGCGCCTCCAGCCTCGCGGTCACCCGAGGCACGTCCGCCCCGGTGACGACCGCGAGCGCGGCCTCCAGCCGGTCGACCTCGGCGAGCACCGCCTTGGCGTCGTCCTGGTCGCCGGCGAGGTCGGCCAGGAGGGCGTGGGCGAGCGCCAGCGGCGTCGGGTGGTCGAACACCAGGGTGGCGGGCAGCCGCAGCCCGGTCGCCGCGGCGAGCAGGTTGCGCAGCTCGACGGCCACGAGCGAGTCGAAGCCGAGTTCCGTGAACGCGCGCGTGGGCGGCACCTCGTCCAGGTCGCGGTGCCCGAGGACGGACGCCGTGTGCGTGCGCACCAGGTCCAGCACCACCTGGTCGCGCTCCACCGGGGACAGGTCGGCGAGCCGGTCGGCCAGCGCGCGGGCGTCCGCGCCGGACGCGGCGGGCGTGGTGCGGCGGACGGTGGCGCGGACCAGGTCGCGCAGCACGGCGGGCAGGTCGTCGGCCCGTGCCGCCAGGGCCCGCGGGTCGACCCGCATCGGCACCACCGCCGGGTCGCCCGCGGCCAGCGCGGCGTCGAACAACGCCACGCCCTCCTCCGGCGACAGGGCGGGCAGCCCGAGCCGGTCCAGCCGGCGCAGGTCCGCGGCGTCGAGGCGGACGCCCATCCCGGTGCCCGACCACAGGCCGTACGCCAGCGAGGTGGCGGGCAGGCCGGCCGCGTGCCGGTGCTCGGCGAGGGCGTCGAGGAAGGCGTTGGCGGCGGCGTAGTTGGCCTGCCCCGCGCCCGCCACGACGGCGGCGGACGAGGAGACGAGCACGAACGCGGCCAGGTCGGTGGTCTGCCGGTGCAGGTGCCAGGCGGCGTCGACCTTGGCCCGCAGCACGGCGTCCACCTGGTCCGGGGTGAGGTCGGTGAGCAGCGCGTTGTCGGCGACACCCGCCGCGTGCACGACGGCGGTCAGCGGGTGCCGCGCCGGTATCCCGGCCAGCAGCGCGCCCACGGCGTCGGCGTCGGCGGTGTCGCAGGCCTCGATCACCACGTCCGCGCCGGCCGCGACCAGGTCGGCGCGCAGTTCCGCCGCGCCGGGCGCGTCCGGGCCGCGCCGGCTCGTGATCAGCAGCCGGGTCACCCCGTGGTCGGCGACGAGGTGCCGGGCCAGCAGCCCGCCCACGCCCCCGGTGCCGCCGGTGATCAGGACGGTGCCGTCCGCGCTCCACGGCGCCGGACCTTCGACGGGTGCCACGCGCGCCAGCCGGGGCGTCAGCACCTGGCCGCCGCGCACCGCGACCTCGGGTTCGCCGGTGCCGATGGCGACCGCGAGCAGGTCCTCGCCGCCGTCGGCCAGGTCGACGACGGTGAACCGGCCGGGGTGCTCGGCCTGCGCCGCGCGCAGCAGACCCCGCAGCGGCGCCTGGGTGAGGTCGTCGTGGCGGGTCAGCACGACCAGGCGGGACGCGGCCAGCCGCTCGTCGTCCAGCCACGCCCGCAACAACGCGAGCGTGTCGTGAGTAGCGGCCCGCGCCTGGGCGGGGACGTCACCGGTCACGTCGCCGGGCCGCACCGGTGCCAGCACGACATCGGGCACCGCGGCGCCGCTGTCCACCGCGGCGCGCAGCGCGGCCAGGTCGGCGTGGCGGAAGGCGGGCGCGGGCACGTCGCCCAGCGCCGCCCAGGCCCCTTCGTCCGGTGTGGCCGCCGACCCGGTGGTCGCGGGCGTCCAGCGGACCCGGAACAGCGAGTCGGTGCGGCGGGGCGCCAACTGCTCCGCGGTCACCGGGCGGGCGACCAGCCGGCCGATCGTGGCCACCGGCGCGCCCGCGCCGTCCGCCACGACCACCGACAGCCGGTCCTCGCCCTCGGGCCGCACGTGGATGCGCAGCTCCGTCGCGCCGGACGCGTGCAGCACCACGTCGTTCCACGCGAACGGCAGCGGGGTGCGCTCTTCCGAACCGTCGGCGAGGTTGGCGTGCAGGGCGGCGTCCAGCAGCGCCGGGTGCAGGCCGAACCGGGCCGCGTCGCGGTGCGCGGACTCCGGCAGGGCCGCGTGGGCGAACAGTTCGCCGTCCGGTCTCCGCCACAGCGCGCGCAGACCCCGGAACACCTCGCCGTAGCCGTAACCCGACTCCGCCAGCCGGTCGTAGAACCCGGTCAGGTCGACGGCTTCGGCGCCCGGCGGCGGCCACTCGGTCAGCGACCCGGGTGTGCCCGCCGACGAGTCGAGCACACCGGAGGCGTGCCGGGTCCACGGCTCGTCGCGGCCCTCGGGTCGGGAGTGGACGGTCACGGTGCGCCGCCCGTCCTCGTCCGCGCCGCCCGCCGTGACGCGCAGCGCGAGCGCGCCGTCCGCCGGCACCACCAGGGGCGCTTCGAGGGTCAGCTCCTCGACGGTGTCGCAGCCGACCTGGTCGCCCGCGCGCACCGCCAGTTCCAGCAACCCGGTGCCGGGCACCAGGACCGTGCCGTGCACCGCGTGGTCGAGCACCCAGGGGTGGCCCGCGCCGGAGAGCCGTCCGGTGAGCACCACGGAGCCGGTCGCCGGGTCCTCCACGACGGCGGACAGCAGCGGGTGGCCGCCGGCGACCAGGCCGAAGGACGTGGCGTCGCCGCCGGCGTCGGCCGACTCCAGCCAGTACCGGCGGCGCTGGAAGGCGTAGGTGGGCAGAGGCGTGACGCGCGCGTCGCGGCCGGCGAAGAACGCCCGCCAGTCGACCTCGACCCCGTGGGTGAACGCCGCCGCGACCGCCGCGGTCAGCGACACCACCTCGTCGCGGTCACGGCGCTGCGTCGGCACGGCCACGCCCGCGTCGGCGGCCAGGCCGGCGAGCACGGCGTCCGGGCCCACCTCCACGAACCGCGAGACCCCTTGTCCGGCCAGCAGGTCCAGGACGTCGTGGAAGCGCACGGTGTCGCGCACGTGCCGCACCCAGTAGTCGGCCGAGGCGATCCGGTCGGTGACGAGCTCACCGGTGAGCGCCGAGGCGAACGGCAGCGCCGGCGCGCGGTACTCGACCTTCTCCGCGATCCGCCGGAACTCCTCCAGCATCGGCTCCATCAACGACGAGTGGAACGCGTGGCTCACCGCCAACCGCTTGGTGCGCTTGCCGACCAGCCGCGCCACCACCGACTCGACCGCCGTCGCCACCCCCGACAACACCATCGACGACGGACCGTTCACCGCCGCGACATCCACCCCGCTTTCCAACAACGGCGCCACCTCGGCCTCGCCCGCCTCCACCGCCACCATGGCCCCGCCGGACCCCAACTCCCCCATCAACCGACCACGGGCCACCACCAACGAACACGCGTCCTCCAGGGAGAACACCCCCGCCACATACGCCGCCGCGAACTCGCCGATCGAATGACCGGCCACCGAATCCGGCCGAATCCCCCACGACTCCAACAACCGGAACAACGCCACCTCGAACGCGAACAACGCAGGCTGCGCGAACTCCGTCCGGTGCAACGCCTCGTCCTCGACCACCTCGGCCAACGACCGCGACAACAACGGGTCCACCACCGCGCACACCTCGGCGAACGCCTCCCGGAACACCGGGAACGCGCCGGACAACCCACGACCCATGCCCACCCGCTGCGAACCCTGACCCGTGAACAAGAACGCCACCTTGCCCGGGGTGACCCGGCCACGCACGGCCGAGTCGGCGAGCGCCGCCGCCAGCTCGGCGGTGTCGCTGCCCACGACCGCGAGCCGGTGCTCCAGGTGCGCGCGACCGGTCGCCAGGGAGAACGCGACATCGCCCGCACGCTGGTCCCGCAGGGCCTCGCGCAGCCGCCGCACCTGGGCGGACAGCGCTTCGGGCGTCCGGGCCGACAGCAGCCACGGCACGACGGCGGTGTCGACCGTCGCCGGGGCGACGGGCTCGTCCCCCGCCTCCTCGACCGGTGGCGCCTGCTCCAGCACGACGTGCGCGTTGGTGCCGCTGATCCCGAACGACGACACGCCCGCCCGGCGCGGGCGGCCGGTGTCCGGCCAGTTCAGCGCCTCGACCGGCAGCCGCACGTCGCCGGCCGTCCAGTCCACGTGGGACGACGGCGTGCCCACGTGCAGGGTGGGCGGCACCTGACCGTGCCGCATCGCCATGATCGCCTTGATCACGCCGGCCGCGCCCGCCGCCGCCTGCGTGTGGCCCAGGTTCGACTTGACCGAGCCGAGGAACAGCGGGTGCTCCCGGTTCTGGCCGTAGGTGGCGAGCACCGCCTGCGCCTCGATCGGGTCGCCCAGCGTCGTGCCGGTGCCGTGCGCCTCCAGCACGTCCACGTGCTCGGGCGACAGGCCCGCGTTGGCGAGCGCCGCGCGGATCACGCGCTGCTGCGACGGGCCGTTCGGCGCGGTCAGCCCGTTCGACGCGCCGTCCTGGTTCACCGCGGTCCCCTTGACCACGGCCAGCACCGGGTGGCCGTGCCGCCGCGCGTCGGACAGCCGTTCGACGACCAGCAGCGCCGCGCCCTCGGCCCAGCCGGTGCCGTCGGCGGCGTCGGAGAACGGCTTGCACCGGCCGTCGGGCGACAGGCCGCGCTGCCGGGAGAAGTCCACGAAGGTCTCGGGCGAGGGCATGACGGTGACACCGCCCGCGAGGGCCAGCGAGCACTCGCCGCGGCGCAGCGCGGTGACCGCCAGGTGCAGCGCCACCAGCGAGGACGAGCACGCGGTGTCCACGGTGACCGCGGGGCCTTCCAACCCGAGGGTGTAGGCGACCCGGCCGGAGAACACGCTGCCCGCGTTGCCGTTGCCGATGAAACCCTCGAACTCCTCCGGCACCACGGCGACGCGGGACGAGTACTCGTGGTACATCAGGCCCGCGTAGACACCCGTGCGGCTGCCCTTGAGCGAGGTCGGCGCGATGCCCGCGTGCTCCAGCGCCTCCCACGCGACCTCCAGCAGCAGCCGTTGCTGGGGGTCCATCGCGGTGGCCTCGCGCGGCGAGATGCCGAAGAACTCCGCGTCGAAGTCGGCGGCGTCGTGCAGGAAGCCGCCTGTGCGCGAGTAGGTGTGGCCGCGGCTGTCCGGGTCCGGGTCGTAGAGCGCGTCGACGTCCCAGCCCCGGTCGGCGGGGAAGTCGGACACGGCGTCCACGCCGCCGGCGACCAGGTCCCACAGCTCGTCCGGGCCGGTGACCCCGCCGGGGAACCGGCAGCCGATCCCGACCACGGCGATCGGGTCGTGGTCCCGCCGCTCGGCCTCGCGCAGCCTGCGCCGCGCCTCCCGCAGGTCCGCCGTGGCCCGCTTGAGGTAACCCAGGAGCTTTTCCTCGTTCTCCACGCACGCCTCCAGGACCGTCGCCCGGCCGCACCGACCGGTCGCGGCACACCACCGCGGAATTGGGATGAGCGACGCCTCCACGAGACCGCCCCCGCGGGATCCCGTCGCCGTGCGAAGCCCTTTTCGCCTGCGCTTTTCCGGCTCGCTCAGCCGCCCTGACGCTACGGACGCCCCTTGGGCGCACCCACCCCTAGCCTCCCTTAGCGTGCCCCTAGGGGCGGGTGCGTCCCCCTGCTGCCGGTGGGGCCACCCCGATCAACCGGGCCGCACGACGAGGACGACCCCGACCGGGTGGCCGGGGTCGTCGTGGGGAGGAAGCGGGGCTCAGACCGGGACCGTGTCCTCGGGCTCGGCATCCTGCTCGGCGGCCTTCTGCGCGCCGGGTTCCTGCTCGACCGCGGCGGCCGGGTCGTCGTCCTCGGTGTTCCGCTCCGGCGGCGTGGCGGGCGGTGGCGTCGGGCGGGCGACCTTGCGCAGCAGGGCGAACGCGACCACGGCGGTGACCAGCAGCGTGCCGGTCACGGCGTAGGCCGAGGCGTGCACCTCGTCCACGAACGCCGACCGCGCGGCCCCGGCCAGCAGGTCCCCCGCGGCGGTGGGCAGTCGCCCGGCGGCTTCCAGCGCCGAGCCGAGGGTCTCCCGGGCCGCGGCGACGGCGTCGGCCGGCGCGTCCACGTCGGCCAACCCCGAGCGGTAGACGAACGCGCCCAGGCTGCCCAGCAGCGCGACACCGAGCGCGCCGCCCAGCTGGCTGCCGGTCTCGGACAAGCCCGACGCCGCGCCCGCCCGCTCCGGTGGCGCGTTGGTCACCACCAGTTCGGCGGTCAGGGTGAGCACCATCGCCATGCCCAGCGCGCTGAGCGCCTGGCCGATCACGGCCTCGGCCAGCCCGTGGTCGACGCCGACCCGGGTCATCAGCAGGAAACCGCAGCCGCCGACGAGCAACCCGATCACGATCACGACGGCGTGCCGGAACCTCGCGGCCAGCGCGGGTGCGAGCACCGCGGCGCCGATCGCGGCGGTGAACACCTGCGGCAGCGACCACAGCCCGGCCTCGAACGGCCGCAGCCCCAGCACCAGCTGGAGGTACTGGCTGGTGAAGAAGAGGAACCCGACGAGCGCGAAGTTGGTCAGCAGGCTGGTGACCAGCGCCGCGGAGAACGCCGCCTTGCGGAACAGCCGCACGTCGACCATCGGGTCGTCGAGCCCGCGCTGCCGCCAGACGAAGATCGGCACGAACAGCAGTCCCACGACGACCGCGACCAGCGCGGGCGTGGAGGCGCCGCCCTCGGCGCACTCCTTGATGCCCCAGACCACCGGCAGCACGGCGACGAACACCAACAGGGTGCTGAGCAGGTCGAACCGGCCCGCCCGCGGGTTGCGGTACTCGGGCAGCAGCAGCGGTGCGAGCACCACCAGCACCAGCATGATCGGCAGGTTGATCAGGAACACGGAACCCCAGTGGAACGACTGGAGCAGGCCGCCGCCGACCAGCAGCCCGATGGCCCCGCCGGCGGAGAAGCCCGAGGCCCAGATGCCGATGGCGGCCCGGCGCTGGCCCTCGTCGCGGAACATGGTCCGGATCAACGACATGGTGGAGGGCATGAGCGTGGCTCCCGCCGCGCCCATCAACGCCCGGGTGCCGATCAGCGCCTCGGGGGTGGCGGCGTAGGCCGACGCGGCGGAGGCGACGCCGAACAGCGCGGCCCCGATGATCAGCAGCTTCCGCCGTCCGATCCGGTCGCCGAGCGTGCCCATCGGGATCAGCAGCCCGGACAGCACGAAGGCGTAGATGTCGGTGATCCAGAGCAGCTGGCTGCTCGTCGGCGCCTGCTCGGCGCTGATGAACGGCAGGGCGTAGGACAGCACGGTCATGTCCATGCTGATGATCACGGTGACGAGCACGAGGACGACCAGTCCCCACCACTCGCGCCTTCCTGCACGTGGGCCGGGAGTCATGCGGTGACACTACCCAGGATCTATACGTTTGTATACGACATTTGTATGAACAGGGGTTTGGTGATCGGCTAGGATCACCTGATGGGTCACCGGGAACAATTGCTCACCGGGGCTAAGCAGTGCCTCTACGAGCGCGGCTACGCAAGTACGACGGCTCGCGACATCGTCGCCGCCTCGAACACCAACCTGGCGTCCATCGGTTACCACTTCGGGTCGAAGGACGCCCTGCTCAGCGCGGCCCTGGTCGCCGCGTTCGAGGAGTGGGGCACCGAGATCGACCGGGTCATGGCCGCGGCCGGCTCGGACGGCACCGTGGCGGACCGGCTGGAAGCCATGTGGGCGGGCGTGCTGGAGTCGTTCACCAGCCACCGGCCGCTGTGGGTGGCCGGTCTGGAGGCCTTCGCCCTGGCCGAGCGGATGCCCGAGCTGCGCGAGCGCCTGGCCACGACCTACCGCCGCGCCCGCCCGTCGCTGGGCGGCTTGGCGGTGCCGGACGGGGGCGAGGAGGACCCGACCCGGCTGGCGGCCGGGTCGTTCCTGCTGGCCGTGATGATGGGGCTGACCGTGCAGAGCCTCATCGACCCGACCGCGATGCCGACCGCGTCGGACCTGCTCTCGGCGGTCCGGGCCATCACCGACCGCCTGGACGTCCGGTTCCCGGAGACCGCCTCCGCCGTCGCGCCGGCCGAGGACGACGAGGCCGCGCGGGACGCCCCGGTCACCCACCCCTGACGACGTCGGCCCCTATTCCGCCCGGGTGCGATAGGGGTTGTCGGGCCGGTCGGCGCACCGGCAGGGTCGGACGTGCCCGGCCCACCGATCGAGGAGGTTCCATGGCACGGCGGGAGCCCTCGCGGTGACGGCGGCGACGGGGACCTGGTTGCGCCGGTTCCAGCCGACGGCCGACGCGCCCACCCGCCTGGTCTGCCTGCCGCACGCGGGCGGCTCGGCCACCTGGTTCGCGCCGTTGGCCCGCAGGCACGCGCCGCACCTGGACGTGCTGGCGGCGCAGTACCCGGCGCGGCAGGACCGGCGCGGGGAACCGCCCGTGCCGTCGATCACCGGCTTGGCCGCGGGCGTCGTGGCCGACCTGCTGCCGCTGGCGGACCGGCCGATCGCGCTGTTCGGGCACAGCATGGGCGCGACCGTGGCCTACGAGGCGGCGCGGCTGCTGCGGGGGCACGGCGTGACCCCGGTGGCGTTGTTCGCCTCCTCCCGCAGACCACCGGCGACGCACCGGGGCGAGGTGCTGCACACCAAACCGGACGCGGACCTGCTGCGCGAGCTGGACGCGCTGGGCGGCACCGACCTCCGGTTGCTGGACCGGGAGCTGCTGGACCTGGCGCTGGCCGCGCTGCGGGTGGACTACCAGGCGGTGGAGGACTACGAGCACGTGCCGGGCGAGCCGCTGACGTGCCCGGTGACCGCGCTCGTCGGCGACGCGGACCCCAAGGTGACCCCGGAGGAGGCGGCGGGCTGGGCGGCGTGCACCACCGGGCCGTTCACCCGGGAGGTGTTCCCCGGCGGCCACTTCTTCCTGACCGGGCACGTCGACGCGGTCGACGCGCTGATCACGTCGCGGCTCGTGGCGGCGCCGAGGTGAGCCGCCTCGCGGTCAGGCGCCCGCCGCCAGCCCGATCGCGCACAGGTGGGCGGCCCACCGGCGCAGGTCGGCGCGGACCCGACCGGGGTCGTCGTCCCAGCTGCGGGCCAGCGCGTCGCCCGCCCGGTCCACGTCGCCGCCGTGCTGCCACAACGCGATCCACATCGCGGTCTGCGGTGCGTCGAGCACGTGCCGGGCGCCGGTCCCGGACACCGTCAGCAGCAGCCGGCCGTGCCGGTCGACCGTCGCCGACACCGGGTTCGTCAGGGTGACCCGCACCGCCACCTCACCCGGCTCACCGGCGACGGGATCGTTCGTCCAGGGGGCGCAGCGCGGGCGGCGCCAGCTCCAGCCGCACGTCGCACCACGCCGCCTGCCACGCCTGGCCGACCACGCACAGCACGCCGCCGCCGGTCGCGACGAACTCGCGCGACACCGCCCGGACCACGTCGAGGGCCCAGCGGTCGACGTCGAGCGCGTCGTCGAGGACCAGCAGCCGGGGTTCGCCCAGCAGCGTCGCGGCCAACCGCACCAGCAGCCGCTGCCCGGCGGTGCACTCCGCCACCACCACGCCCGCGCTGTCGGCGAGTTGGCACACCGCCAGCAGCGAGTCCACCCGCCGCGCGGCCACGACGGGCGGGAAACCCCGGAACAGCGCCACGTGCAGCAGCACCTCGCGGCACGTCAGCCGGTCGCTCACCGGCACGCGGTCGGGCACCAGCCCGACGACCGGCCGGCGGCCCCCGTCCCACGGGTCGCGCCCGACCAGTTCCACCACCCCTTCGTCGGGCGGCAGCAACCCGGCCGCCAGGCAGGCGACCGTCGTCTTCCCGCTCCCCGGGCCGCCGACCACGCCGACCACGGCCCCGACGGGCACCACCAGGTCGACGTCGCGCAGCACGACCCGGTCGCCGAACTGCTTGCCGACCCCGGACAACCTCGACACGGCCGCACGTCCGGGAGCCACCCGCGCCCGACCGCACCCGACCTGCTCGCTTGCCAGCGTCACGCTCATGAGCCCTCCCTGTGGCACGTGCCTCCACGCTATGGCGGCCGGCGCGGCGGGAACATGGCGCTAAAACCACAACGAGGGTAGGGCTACCTCACCCCCCGATCGTGCAGGGCGACGACGGTGCGTGACCGCTGTGCGGCGCAACACGGCCGGTGGGCACGCTGTCAATACCTGGCCGGGCGGCGATCGTCACTGGGTGGAGTGAACCGTGCCGTACGACCGAGTCCACCTCGACGGTCGTACGGCACGGATTCCCCACCGCCGGCGGCCTAGGCCAGCGTGATCGCGTACACCTCCACGCGCGGGTCGTCGGGCAGCGTCACGGAGTGCACCGCCTTGGCCGGGTCGAGCGGCAGGGACAGGCCGAACAGGCGCACCGGCGGCCCGTCCACACCCTGACCCGCCTTGATGCGGTGCGGCATCTCCAGCACCACCGAGCCGCCGGAGCCGGCCCAGTCGCCGACCGTCATCGGCACCTCCGCCGTGGTGCCGTCGGCGTACCGCACGGTCACCGCGGCGGTCACCGGGCCGTTGTGCGCCGAGGCCACGAGCCGCAGCGCGGAGTGCTCGCCGGCGGGCAGCAGCACCGCCTGCCCGCGTGCCTCCACGAAGTTCGCCGCCGTGCCGGACGCGTCCGGCGCCTGGTAGGTCACGCCGCCCAGCGCCACCGGACCGGCGGCGGGCAGCAGCGCGGCGTCGTAGCTCCAGCCCGAGCCGTCGAAGTCGCCCTGGTCGGACGCGGCGACCGTGGCCGTGCCGTCGTGGTTGAGCTCGCCGGTCAGGTCGACCGCGCACTGCGCGCCCGCCACCGCGCACGTCGCCGCCCGCCGGACCTCCACCACCGCCTCGCGCACCACGGTGTTCGGCCCGGTCACGGTGACCCGCACCGGGTAGCGGCCGACCGGCGTGCCGGCCGGCACCGTCGCCACCACCGACACCGTCCGCTGGGTCGGCAACCGGCCCGACTTGACCACCAACCGGTCCGCGGGCGTCACCGACCAGCCGTCCGGCGCGGTCGCCGTGATGCCGACGGGCACCGAGCCGGGCGCCTGGGCGAGCACGTCCAGGGTCAGCTCGACGGTCTGCGGCGCGTCAGCCGTCGGCACGACCGCCGACGCCTGCCGCAGCGACGCGTCCACGTGCCGCCGCCCGTCGGCCTGCGCGCGGTTGATCGACGGCGGCTCGGCGCCGGGACCGGTGCCCCAGGACGACGGCGTGGTGCCGAGCCGGTGCGCCACCGTGCCGCCGCCCGCCACCGCGTCCCAGTCCAGCCACGTCTTGCGCACGTCCCGGCCGTTGAACGTCACCTGCTGGACGTACCGGTTGGCGTCACTGGCGCCCGGCGCGGTGATGGTCAGCGTCCTGCTCCCGGTCCGGACGGTCGCGCCCGGGAACTGCGGGCTGGACAGGGCGAGGAAGTCGCCGCCGCTCATCGTCGGGTACAGGCCGAGCGACGAGAACACGTACCAGGCCGACATCGTGCCCAGGTCGTCGTTGCCGGTCATGCCGTCCGGACCGGTGGTGAACAACGTCATCGCCGCGCGCACCACGGTCGCCGTCTTCGCGGGCGTGCCGGTGGACAGGTAGAAGTACGGCGCGAGCAGGTCGGGTTCGTTGTTCGGGTTGTAGGTCGGCTTGCCGTAGTAGTCGTAGGGCTGCGTGATCCAGTCCTCGCGCACGGTCCCGGCCGGGTCGGCGAGCAGCTCGTCGTAGGCGAAGAACGCGTCGAGCCGCTGCTCGGTCGCCCGCCAGCCGCCCATCAGCTCCACCAGGCCGTTCGGGTCCTGCGGCACCAGCCACTGGTACTGGAACGCGCCGCCCTCGTGGAACTGGTGACCGGCGTCGACCGGGTTGTACGGCGTCACCCACGTGCCGTCGACCGTGCGGGGGCGGAAGTGGCCGATCGAGGCGTCCCACAGGTTGCGGTACCACTGCCCGCGCTCGGCGAACACGCGTGCGTCGTCGTGCTTGCCCAGGCCGCGCGCCATGACGGCGAGCGACGCGTCCGCCGCCGCGTACTCCAGCGTCGCCGACGCCGGGTGCACGCAGTCGTTGTCGCCGCCCTTGTGCGCGCAGTCGGCGCCGAGCGTCAACCCGGACGGGATGTAGCCGCGGTCGCGGTAGAACTCCACCCCGGAGCGCCCGTTGTACGGCGAGTCGGCCGGAGGGGTGGTGGTGGCGTTGCGCTTGAGCAGCTCGTAGGCCTCTTCCTCGTGCCCGGCGAGCAGGCCCTTCGACCACGCCTCGACCAGGAACGGCGTCACCGGGTCGCCGGTCATGATGTTGGTCTCGCTGTTGGCCAGCGCCCAGCGCGGCAGCCACCCGCCGTCGCGGCCGCTCGCGACCACGGACAGCGCCACGTCCCGGGCCACCTGGGGTTCCAGCAGCTCCAACAGCTGGTTCTGCGGTCGGTAGGTGTCCCACAACGAGAGGTTCTGGTAGGGCGTGAAGCCGTCCGCGACGTGCGGCAGGCCGTCGAAGCCCACGTACCGGCCGTCCACGTCGCCGGCCAGGTTCGGGTGCAGCAGCGAGTGGTAGAGCGCGGTGTAGAACGCGGTCCGCCGCTCCGGCGCGCCGCCGTCGATCCGGATCGCGTTCAGCCGCTCCACCCAGGCCTGGTGCGCCCGGGCCTTCGTCGCCTCGAAGTCGTAGGAGTCGCCGGTCTCCGCGGCGAGGTTCTTCCGCGCGCCGTCCATCCCGGTGTAGGACAGGCCGACCTTCAGCACCACGTCCCGGTCGGCCGTCGCGTCGAACGTCACCCACGCGCCGTTGCCGCCCTGGCCCGCCGCGTCCGGCGCGCCCGGCGCGCGGGTCGTGCCGCGCCAGGTGCCGAAGCTCGCGAACGGCCGGTCGAACGTGGCCGTGAAGTACACGGTGTGCTCGTCGTGCCCGGCGCAGAACCGCCCGGCCTTGATCCGGCCCTCCACCGTCCGGTCGCCGACGACGTGCACCTCGGAGTCCAGCACCTGCTGGTTCGCCTTGCCGGTGTTGAACAGGACGTTCGCCTGCGCGCCCGCCGGGAACGTGTGGCGCTGCCAGCCGGTGCGCGGCGTGGCGGTCAGCTCGGCGTTCACCCCGTAGCGGGACAGCCCGACGCGGTAGTAGCCCGGCCGCGCCTCCTCGTCGGCGTGGGAGTACTTCGACCGGTAACCCGCGGTGTCAACGTTGTCCACCGGGCCGGTGGTCGGCATGACCGGCAGCTCGCCGGCCACGCCGCAGCCGACGCCCGACAGGTGCGTCTGGCTGAAGCCGTGGATCTCCTGCTGCTGGTAGTCGTACCCGCCCTGGCCGCCGGTGTCCGGGCTGACCTGGACCATGCCGAACGGCATGCTCACGCCGGGGAACGTGTTGCCGAAGTTCTGGGTGCCGACGAACGGGTTCACCAGGGTGGTCGGGTCCACGTCGGCGGGAGCGGCGGCCGCCGCGACCGCCGGTGTCCCCCCGAGGGCCAGCGCGGCGGCGAGCAGGAGCGTGGTGCCTCGTCTGAGCGGCATCGGCAGGGTGGCCCTCTCTGGGTGACAACGTTGTCAGGTGACCCGGGTGCCCGATCACCGATCCGACTCTCGCGCACCACCGCCCCGGTCGTCCAGCCCTGGCCGCCACCCTGACCGGACAAACCCGGCCCATCGCGGCCGGGGCGTGGTCGGTGGGATCGCGCAACCCGAGCGCTGAGCCGCAGAGCGTTCGGGGCGGTAGGCGGCGACCATCCGCCCCACGCGACGACCTCGTCGTCGGTGTTCCACGCGCCCCGAACCCTCCGCCGACCCGCGGGCGACGGTGTCGTGGGATCCGCGATCACGGCCGGTGGCGGAAGCTGACGCGCACCAGCCGACTGTCGGCCCAGTCTTCGAGCCGGGTCGGCCGGATGGTGCCGGGGTCGTGGGGCTGGTTGAGATCGGCGACGATCTCCGCCAGCACGGCCTGACGTTCGGCGGGATCGGTGACCGGCGTGGCCCGTGCGGGTAGATCCGCGCGGACCCCGTTCTTGAGGTGGAAGGTGAAGTCGGGATCGGCGAGGAGGTTCGCGTGCCAGTCGGTCGCGGCGCCGCCGGCGCCGCTGCACAGGTAGGTGGCGCCCGCGGCCCGGTAGAAGAAGATCTCGATGCGGCGTGCTCGGCCGGTGCGGCGCCCCAGCGTCGTGATGTCGATGATCCGTTCCGCGGTGCCCGCGGCGGGGGTGATCTCGATGGCTCGTCAGATGTGGTCGGGCAGGTGGGATGAGGACGCGTCCCGTGCGGAGTCGATCGACCCGGTCGGGTCCGGCGTGCTCATGCGGCCTCGGCCTGGAGGGCGGGCCCGAGGAGGAGTCCGCCGTCGATGACGTACTCGGACCCCGTGATGAACGACGCGTCCGATGACGCGAGGAACAGCAGGAGACGGCTGACGTCGGCCGGCTCCCCGAGCCGGGGGATGGCGAACGGCTCGGGTGAGTAGAAGTCGGCGATCGCCGCGACCGCGCCGGCTGCCGGTTCGTGGATGAAGGAGGTCGCGATCACGCCGGGGTGGATGGTGTTCACCCGGATGCGGTCGCGGCCGAGCTCGAGCGCTGCCGTTCGGGTGAGGCCTCGCACGGCCCACTTGCCGGCGACGTACGGCGCGTAGTGAGCCGTGCCTCCCAGCCCCATGGTCGAGGCGATGTTGACGATGGCTCCCCCTGCCGCGCGGCGCAGAGCGGGGGCCGCGGCCTTGATGCCGAGGAAGGTCCCGGTGAGGTTGACGTCGAGGATGCGCGACCACGTGGCCTGGTCCGTGTCCTCGATCGTCGCAGGCGGGTTCTGCACGCCCGCGTTGTTGACGAGCACGTTCAGGGCGCCGAAGGCGCTCTCGGCGACCAGCACGGCGGCCGACCACGAGCTCTCGTCGGTGACGTCGAGGTGGGCGAAGCGGGCGCGGGTCCCGAGTTCGTCGGCGAGAGCGGCGCCGCGTTCCGCGTCGATGTCGCCGATCACCACGTTCGCCCCCTCCGCGTGGAAGGCGCGCGCGTGGCTCGAGCCCTGACCGCCGGTCCCACCGGTCACGAGCACGGTCTGGTTGTCGAAGCGGGGCATCGGGTGCTCCTCCGGTACGCGGTGGATGACCGGGATCGCCAGTGCGACCGGCGGCCGGTGGTGAGCCGGTCGACTCACCATCCTGGCCGCGATGCTAGGACGACGACAATGGCGAGTCAAGCCACTCACCTCGTATGCTCGCCCCATGAGCGGGATCGTGACGACGTACCACCAGCGCGTCGCCCAGGAGAAGCGCGCGCTGATCGTGGCGGCCGCGACCGCGCTGTTCCTCGAGTTGGGCTACGACCGGACGTCGCTGGCGCGGATCGCCGAGCGCTCGGGCGTGTCGCGGGCCACCTTGTTCAAGCAGTTCCCGACCAAAGCAGCCCTGTTCGACGCCATCGTGACCGAGTCCTGGTCGGCCGCCGACGAGGAGGACCCCCCGCCGGCAGGCAACGTCGTCGACGGGCTGAGCACCCTCGGTCGCCGATACGCCGAGCTGCTGGGCCGTGACCAAATGACCGACCTGTTCAGGATCGTCATCGCCGAGCTCCCGCGGTTCCCCGAGCTGGCCCAGGCGCAGTTCTCACGCGGGAAGATGCCCTACTTCGAGTCCGTGCGCCGCTACCTCCGGGCCGAGCACGAGGCGGGCACGGTGCGGGTCGAGGACGTGGACCTCGCGGCCACCCAGTTCCTGGGCATGATCTCCAACTACGTCTTCTGGCCGACACTCCTGGTGCCGGGCTGGGAGGTGAGCGCCGAACGCGTCGCCCAGGTGGTCGACGAGGCCGTCCGCACCACCGCCGCCCGGTACGCCACGACCGGACCAGGGGCGTCCACCGACGACTGAGCCCCACCGATCGCGACGAAGTCCCGCCGCCACCGGAAGACTGATGGCGGCGCAATCGAGGCGCGGTGGAGGCGAACTACGGGTTCCACCCGGACTTCGTCAGCTCCTCGATCAATCCCTGGTGCGCCGCGCCGAACTCGCGTCGCACGCATCCGTCAAACCTTCTCGTTTCGATGCGATCGGACAGTGCCGATGAGACGATGACGGCGTCCCGCTTCTCTGGAGTGAAAGGGTGCGCCCGAAGTGCGAAGGTTAATCTCCCCCTTGATCGGAGCGCTGGTCACAGCGCTCGCCGCGGTTGCGGTCATCCCGGCGGGCGCTTCCGCCGCGCCCCAGGCCTCGACGACCGAGTACGCCATCCAGGCCACAGGCTGGACGGCCATCCCGTCCGACTACGCCACCAACCGCAACACGCCCGCGTTCAGCGCCTGCCGCGTCACCCAGACGCCCGACACCATCACCCTGAAGGTGCGGGCAAAGCGGCCGAACAACGTCGCGGTGTCGATCAGCGTGAGCTGGAACAGCCGGCGTGACTCCACCGGCGTCGGTGGCAACGCCTACGCCGACGACTGGGGGCCGTCCGGCTACGCGACCGTCAGGTTCACGATGCCCAAGAGCAGCTACCAGGGCTTCAGCTGGCAGTCGGCGACCGTCGGCTACGGCTACACCGCGGCGAAGCGGCCACCGCTGGACACCCTGAGCTGCCCGTAGGCAGCACCGACAGGACTCCGATTCGCCCCTGCTGACCGCGCGGGGGTGTCGCCAGCCCCCTTCTCCCCCGGTTCTCCGACCGTGAGGCCGTGGGATGGAGTGCCTCCGCGGAGCTTCGACCGAGACGAGAGATCCACCGTCCAGAAGCGGCCGGTCCCCGTCGGTGGAGCAGGGGCAGCGCCCTTTGCCGAGCAAGAGGCCGGCGGATCTCGCCGGAGGGTCGCCGTGGTCGGCAGGGGCGCCGTGGCCATCACCGCGCCTCGACCTCGGCATCGACCCCGGAAACGTCAGGCAAGTCGCCACTTGCAGGCAAGTCGTCACTTGCTTATGGTGGTGCCGTGGCGGAGGAACTCTTCAAGGCGCTGGCCGACCGAACCCGCCGGCGCATCCTCGACGAACTGGTCGAACGGGACGGCCAGACCCTGTTCGAGCTCTGCGGGCGACTGCTGGCGAAGTACGAGGTGGGCCTGACCCGGCAGGCGGTGAGCCAGCACCTGGCCGTGCTGGAGGCCGCCGGGCTGGTCAGGTCACGGCGCGAGGGCCGCTACAAGTTCCACGAGTTGAACACCGAACCGCTCGAGCTCATCGTGACGCGATGGCTCAGGCCCGAAGCACCGGAGAACACCCCATGAGGATCCACCTGTCCAGTGTCTTCGTCGACGACCAGGCCAAGGCCCTGAGCTTCTACACCGACGTGCTGGGCTTCGTGAAGAAGAACGACGTCCCGCTGGGCGAGGACCGGTGGCTGACCGTGGCCTCATCCGACGATCCCGACGGCACCGAGCTGCTGCTGGAGCCCAGCGGCCACCCCGCGGTGCAGCCGTTCAAGGACGCGCTGGTCGCGGACGGCATCCCGGCCACCGCCTTCCTCGTGGACGACGTCCGCGCCGAGTTCGACCGGCTGCGCGGCCTCGGCGTCCGGTTCACCCAGGAGCCGCTGGAGATGGGCCCGGTCGTCACCGCGGTGCTGGACGACACCTGCGGCAACCTGATCCAGATCGCCCAGTACAAGTAGTCCGACGACGCCGAACCCGCGCGATCCCGGCCGGTTTCCCCGTCGACCGGCCGGTTTCCCGCGGTTGCGTTCCGCTCGACCGACGTCCGGACGCGGGCCGCACCCCTTCCCCGGTCCACAGTGGACGGCAGGTGGACCGTTACGCCGGCGGGTAGCCTGGGTGGTCGTTGCCGGGCTGGAAGGGGTGGACGTGCCGGGACTTCGGCGATCGGCGCTGATCGGCGCGCTGCTGGTGATGCTCGGAGCGTGCACCACGACTCCCCCGACGACCGTGGCGTCCTCGACTGCCGCCACCAGCGACCCGCCCGTCGAACGCGTCTACGTGTCGTTGGGCGACTCCTACGCGACGGGCTACCGGCCGGCGGACGCGGGCGAGGGCACCGCTCGGGACGGGTTCGCCTACCTCGTCGCCGAACGGGCCGACCTACGGTTGATCAACCTCGCGTGCAGCGGCGCGACGTCCGCCCAGCTGCGCGCCGAGCCCGGCTGCGCGCCCGCCGCCCGCGGCCCCGACGCGCCGGACCCCGCCGGTCGCACCCAGCTCGACGCGGCCGTGCAGACCCTGCGCGAGCACCGGGGGCGGGTCGGCCTGGTGACCGTGGTGATCGGCGGCAACGACCTGGCCCCGTGCGCGCGGGCCGACGACCCGTTGACGTGCGCGTCGCAGGCCGTGGCCGCGGTCCGGGCCAACCTGGCCGCCACCCTGCCCGCCCTGCGCGACGCCGCCGGCGACGCCCCGATCGTGGGCCTGACCTACCCGGACGTGTTCCTCGGCGCGTGGGTCTCCCCCGCGTTCCCGAACGGCCGGGACCTCGCCCGCCTGTCGGTGTCGTTGTTCCGCGACTTCTTCAACGCCGCCCTCGAAGCCGAGTACGACAATGTGGGCGCGCAGTTCGTCGACGTCACCGCCACGACCGGCGGCTACGGCCCGTTGACGGAGACGACGCAGGACCCCACCTACGGCGCGATCCCCACCCCGGTGGCGAAGGTCTGCGCGCTGACGTACTTCTGCGAGCACACCGACGTGCACCCCACCCCCGCCGGGCACGAGGCGATCGCCACCGCCGTCCTCGCCACCCGATGACGGTCACGTCCGGACCTCACGGCTGATCCCGACGTCCGCCGAGCGCGGCGCGAAGCCGCCGCCCGGCCACCCGCACCGGCTCGACGACCGTGCCGCGCACCCACCGGGCCGGAGCCACCACGACGGCACGCCACCCGTGCCCGATCGCCCGCCCGACCGGCGCGAGCACCACCCGGCGCACCCACCGGGCCGGCGGCACCACCACCGCGCGGCCCACCCGCCCCAGCAGCCGCCAAGCCCAGACCAGCGCCCGGGCGAAGAGCCGCACCACCCACCACAGACCCCGCAGCGGCCACACCACGAGCGCACGCCAACCCCACGCCAACGGCTTGAGCACCACCACCCGCACCACCACCCGCAGCACCCGCGCGGCCCGGCGCAGGAGGTCCTCGACCACGACACCCGCCGACCGGAGCCACCGGCCCACCGGCGCGAACACCCGGCCGGCGGGCCGCAGCACGAACCGCGCCAGCACCCTGAAGAGCCACCGCAACCCCGTGCCGACCGCCGCCAACCCACGCCCCGCCACGTCGGCGACGGACCGCAGCACCGCCCAGAGCGGCCTGAACGCGTACCGCGCCAGCACCTCGCCGAACCAGCGCAGCCCCGCGCCGAGCACCCGCGCCACCCACCGCAGCCCGACGCCGAGCGGCTGGAGAACCCACCGCCACACCGCCCGGCCGACGGCCTCGATCCCTTCCCACGCCAACCGCACCGGCACCACGACGACCACGGCGACGGCACGCGCCACCCACACCGCCCAGTTCGGCGGCTGCGGCTCTTCTTCGACCTCGTCCCCCCGGTTCACCCCACTTGAACGCAGCGCCACGGCGTCCGGTGCCGTGCCCGGCCCGCTCAACACGAGCCGTCGTCACCGGTGCGCCGTGCGTCACGGGCCGGGACGTATCGTGGCCCGGGTGTTCGACCGCATCGAGGGCAACGCCCGTGCCGCGCAGCTGCTGGCGACCGTGTTCGACTTCGACCTGGAGCGGGCGGAGCACGTCGAACCGGTGCGACCGACCTGGGACGGCGAGTTCCGCCCCGTCGCCGGTGACGCGGCGGGCGGCACGTTCTACGCGTGTGGCGGGCCCGTGCTGTACGCGAGCTCCGAGGGCGGGGCCGGTGTCCTCGCCGCCGACCCGACGTCCGCGCTCCAGCTGGTCATCGGCGTGCCGACCTGGCACGACGTGGTGGCCCGCGCGCCGGACCTCGACGCCATGCGCGCCGCGTTCGACTCGACCATCGCCGAGCTGCGGGAGTACGAGCCGGACCTCGACCGCCACCAGGCCGAGGTCTCGGCGGAGCTGGGCCTCGACCGCGTGCCCGTCGAGGAGCTGCTGATCCGGCTGCGCTCCAGCCTCACCGACCTGTCACCCCGCTTCCGCCTGATCAACGACGAAGGCGACGAGTACGACCCCCTCTGAACCGGGCACCGCCGCCACTCGGCCTCTTGGGGCGAGGCCGGCATCCCCCGTGGTGGCGATCTTCCAGCGTGCTGGTCGGACCGGGCGGTCGGAAGGTCTAGGGTGGGTGGCCGGACCAGCGACGAGGATCTGCACAGCATGGCGCACTCACCCCACCCGTCCCGACCGGTCCGCGTGGTCCTGGTGGAGGACCACCACATGGTGGCCGAGGCGATCCGGCTGGCGTGGGCGGACGCAGGCGAGGTCGAGGTGGTGGCCTCGGTCGGTTCGGTGGCCGCGGCGGCCGCGGAGGTCCGCCGGCACCGGCCCGACGTGGTGCTGCTGGACCGCCGGTTGCCCGACGGCGACGGCCTGGACGCGATCGGGCACTTCGAGGAGCAGGGCGCGCGGGTGCTGGTGCTGACCGGTGAGGCGACCGTGTCCGTCGCCGCCCGGGCCGCCGAGTCCGGCGCCGCGGGCCTCGTGCTCAAGTCCGCCCGCCTGGAGGAGCTGACCGAGGCCGTGCTGCGGGTGGCGGCCGGCGAGGTCGTGTTCGACGGCGGGCTGCTCGCGGGCGTGCTGGACAAGCTCACCGGCCGCGCCAAGACCGACGGGGTGCCGCTCACGGTCCGTGAACGCGAGGCGCTGCTGCTCATGGCCGACGGCGCGAGCACGGAGGAGATCGGCGAACGCATGGGCGTCGCCCGCAACACCGTGCGCAACCACGTGCAACGGGTGCTGGAGAAGCTGGGCGCCCGGTCGAAGCTGGAAGCGGTGGCCATCGCCCGCCGCGACGGCCTGCTCGACTAGCACGGCTAGTGCAGCCGCACTAGCCACGGCGGTGTACGTGCGTCTGGGCGGTGAGCGCCCGATGCCGGAGAGTGCGACTGTGGACCTCAAGGTGTCTGGCCCGGTTGCGGAGTTCAGCGCGCCGGCCGACCGCGGGGCGGCCGGGTTGGCCCGCGACTTCGTCCGCAAGACCCTCACCGACCTCGGTTACCTCGGCGACCACAGCGACGTCGTGCTCGTCGTGTCCGAACTGGTGTCCAACGCCCTGCGCCACACGGCCACCATCCCGGTCGTCCGGTTGGCGGGAGACGCGCTCCGGCTGCGGGTCGAGGTCGAGGACGGCAGCCCGGTCCTGCCGCGCGCCCGGTTGTCCGCCACCGTCGGCGGGTGGGGCCTGCAACTCGTCCAGCAGCTGACCACGGCCTGGGGCGCGACCCCCGAACCCGGCGGCAAGGTCGTCTGGTGCGAGATGGCCGTCGAAGCCACCTCCTGACCCCGGCGCGCCGACCGTGGCACCCCCACCGACCGTGGTGCACAGTGACGCCATGGCTGACCACCCCGCCGAGCCCGACGTCGAACCGCCGGCCGAGGACGCGTACCGCCTGCTCGTGGAGAGCGTGGTCGACTACGCGATCTTCATGCTCGACCCGACCGGCCGGGTGATCAGCTGGAACGCGGGCGCCGAGCGGATCAAGGGGTACTCGGCCCAGGAGATCATCGGCCGGCACTTCTCGCTCTTCTACCCGCCCGACGACCTGGCCGCGCGCAAGCCCTGGCATGAGCTGGAGGTCGCGGCGGAGGTCGGCCGGTTCGAGGACGAGGGCTGGCGGCTGCGCAAGGACGGCAGCCGCTTCTGGGCCAACGTGGTCATCACCCCCCTGTTCGAGAAGTCCGGGCGGCTGCGCGGGTTCGCCAAGGTCACCCGCGACGTGACCGAGCGGATGCGGGCCGACGAGGCGTTGCGGGCGAGCGAGGAGCGGTTCCGGCTGCTCGTGCAGGGCGTGCTGGACTACGCGATCTTCATGCTCGACCCGACCGGCCGGGTGATCAGCTGGAACGCGGGCGCCGAGCGGATCAAGGGGTACTCGGCCCAGGAGATCGTCGGCGAGCACTTCTCGCTGTTCTACCCGCCGGAGGACCTGGTGGCGCGCAAGCCGTGGCGCGAGCTCGAAGTCGCGGTCGACGTCGGCCGGTTCGAGGACGAGGGCTGGCGGCTGCGCAAGGACGGCACCCGCTTCTGGGCCAACGTCGTGATCACCGCGCTCACCGACGAGTCCGGCCGGCTGCGCGGGTTCGCCAAGGTCACCCGCGACATGACCGAGCGCCGACGCGTCGAGCGGACGTTGACCGAGCAGCGCAAGCTCGTGGGCCACCTGGTGGAGGCGCAGGAGCTGGAACGGCGCCGCATCGCCTGGGACGTGCACGACGACTCGATCCAGTCCATGGTCGCCGTCGGCATGCGGTTGCAGCTGCTGGCCAACCGGCTGCCCGAGCCGGAGGCCGCCGGGGTGCGGAAGCTGGACGAGGCGGTGCGGTCGTCCATCGGGCGGTTGCGCGACCTGGTGTTCCGGTTGCGCCCGCCCGAACTCGACCGGCACAGCCTGGCGCAGGCCCTGGACCACTACCTCACCGACGTCGCCGGCTCGTGGGGCGTCACCTACCGGCTGCGGCACGCGCTGGACGACGAGCCGTCCGCCGAGTCGGCGATCACGATCTTCCGCATCTGCCAGGAAGCGCTCGTGAACATCCGCAAGCACGCGCGGGCGTCGGCGGTCGAGGTGTCGTTGACCTCGGTCGACGGCGGCACGCTGGTGGAGGTCGCGGACAACGGCGTCGGGGTCGGGGCGGGCGTCGACACCGCGGCGGGCGCGCCGGCGGACCGCCCGGCGTTCGACCACTTCGGCATGATCGAGATGCGGGAGCGGGCGGAGACCGCGGGCGGCTGGTGGTCGATGGGCGAGGGCGAAGGCGGTGGCACGGTGGTGCGGTTCTGGATCCCGGATTCGTCCGGTGGTGAGCCGTGACGGGCCGCAAGCTCCGCGTGGTGATCTCGGACGACGACCCGATGATCCGCGACGCGCTGCGCGAGGTGCTGGAGGCCGAGCCGGACCTGGAGGTCGTCGCGGTGGCGCGGGACGCGGACGAGGCGATCGAGCTGGTCGAACGCCACAGCCCCGCCGTCGTCGTGCTCGACGTGCGCATGCCCGGCGGCGGCGGTGGCCGGGCGGCGCGGGAGATCAGGCTCCGGTCGCCGGACACCGGCATCCTGGCGCTGTCGGCCTTCACCGACCGCGAGACGTTCCGCGAGTTCGAGTCGGTCGGCGTCCGGGAACACCTCGTCAAGGGGGTCTCGAACAGCGACATCGTGGCGGCCGTCCGCAGGGTGGGACGACCGGGGCGCGGCGGTCACCCGAGCGCGTCGTCGCACCCCGGGGCGTAACGTCGAACTGGTACAACTGTGGTTCGACACCGCGCGCATCACACCCGGGAGACGTCGTGGCCGAGCCGATGGGGCAACCGTCACCGATCCTCGACATCCGTGTCACCCGAACCGGTGATGTGCTGGTCGTCGCCGTGGCGGGTGAACTGGACATGGACACCACCGCCGAGGTCCGCGCCACCGTCGTGTCGGGCCTGGTCGAGCACCCGTCCGCCCTGGTCCTCGACCTGTCCGGGGTGATCTTCTTCAGCTCCGCCGGCTTGTCGCTGCTGCTGGAGGTCCGGCGCCTGGTCGACACCCTGGCCGTCGTCGCGACCGGGCGCGCCGTGCTGCGGCCGATCCAGCTGACCTCCCTCGGGCAGCTGCTGACCGTGTTCCCGTCGGTCGACGAGGCACTGGCCGCCGTCTCCTCCACCCAGCCCGTCCGCCACGCCGACTAGCACCGGCTACCTGCCCCGGGCCGGTGGACGTGACTGCCCCTCACCCCCCACGCCACCACTGGTACCGACCTGGCCTCCCCCGGGCGGATCGATCACCGGGGCGAAGCGCCCGGACGCAGCAGGCGACGCACCCGTCTTCAGCCGAACGGGAGGCACGTGCCGTCCTGACGGGCGTCGTCGCGTTGGCATGAACGGGCCAACCTCGGGCGAACTCCGGCACCGCGGGCCGCGGTGGCGGTTTCCTGGACGCTCCGAGGACCAGGGGGAACCGACCATGGAGAAACGTTCACTCGGCGTGCTGGCAGCAGGGGTGGCTGCCGCACTGCTGCTGGGCGGCCAGACCGCCGCCACCGCCGAACCGCAGGCCGTGCCGATGATCCAGCCCGACCCGCTGCTGATGTTCCCGGCGCACCGGGCCGGGACCGATTGGGCCGCGGTGACCAGCGCTCGCGAGACGAAGGCGCGGGAACGGCGGCAACGGGTCGGCACGCAGGCCGCGCTGCCGTACCGGGAGAAGGAACCGGTGGGCACCACCGGCGCCAACGACACCCTGGCGACCGCCGAGCACATCGCGGGTTTCGGCACCCGCGCGCACTCGAAGGTCGCGCTGACCGGTGACATCAGGCCCGACGACTCGATCCCGACGCTGCCGCCGTTCCCCGAGACCGACGACGCGATCGGGCTCGCCGGCGACACCGGCATCCCGGGCGCCCGGCACGCGGTCCGCACCAGCGGCGTCATCGGCGACGGCGCGCACGGCAGCGCGGGCGACGGCACCGGCGACTTCGACTACTACCGGATCCAGAGCGGCGCCACCAGCTTGACGTTCACCGCGCGCACGGCGACGCCGACCGGCGGCCTCGACACGGTGCTCGCGCTGTGGGACGCCGACGGCAACCTCTGGGACCTCAACGGCGACAGCGGCGGCACGACCGACTCCGCCCTCACCGTCACCATCCAGGCCGACCGGACCTTCTACCTCATGGTGGGTTCCGACCCGGCCCTGCTGCCCGACCCCACGACGCCGGGCACCGGTCCGGGCGTCGGCACCGAAGGCCCGTACGACCTGCTGATCACCAGCGGCCGCAGCGCGGGCGACCTCGACTACTACTCCTTCGACCTGCGTGCGGGCGACGTGCTCGGCGCGTCCGTCGCGGGCGGCGGCACGCGGCTCGCGGTGCACGACCCGGCCGGTCGCGAGGTGTTCGGCTCCGCGCAGGACCTCACCTCCCTCTTCGCGGTGGACTCGCCGATGCCCGGCGGCGGCAACGCGGTCGTGGACTTCGTCGCGCCGGCGGCCGGCCGGTACCGGCTCGGGGTCGAGGCGGGCGAAGGCCCGTACGACGTCAAGCTCGAAGCGTTCCGCCCGGGCACGGAGACCGCGCCGCGCGGTTCGGTGCACACGATCTTCCTGGACTTCGACGGCGCCAGGGTGAACACGTCGATCTTCGGCAACGGCGGCGGCTTGCGCGACCTGTCCCCGTTGGCCGACTTCCTGCCCGGGTGGGGTCTCGCCGCGCGCGACGAACGCGCGTTGATCACCTCCGTCGTCGCGACCGTGCGGGAGAACCTGGAACGGGACATGGTCGCCAAGGGCCTCAACCCGCGGTTCGCGCTGCGCGTCCTCAACAGCCGCGACCACGCCGACCCGTGGGGGCAGCCGAACGTCAGCCGGGTCGTCGTCGGCGGCACCATCGCCGAGTCGGGCATCCCGACCGTCGGCATCGCGCAGTCCATCGACGCGGGCAACTTCGGCCGCGAGGAGACCGCGCTGGTGCTGCTCGACGAGATCAGCGCGCCGGCCGGGTCGCGGTTGTCGTTGAACACCTACGTCGGCCCGCACAGCGACAAGATCGCGTTCATCGGGCGTGCGGTCGGCAACATCACCAGCCACGAGGCCGGGCACATGTCGGGCAGCTGGCACACCAGCGGACCCAACGAGGTGCACGGCATCATGGACCCCGGCGGGAACCCGGCCGTCATGTTCGCGGTGGGCCCGGACGGCGTGGGTGGCACGGCCGACGACCCGGACCTCGACTTCACCGAGGACGAGCTGAGCCCCGCCGAGGGCTTCACCGGCATCGAGGACACGGTCGCCCGCACCGCTTGGGCGTTCGTCCGGGGCACCGGCTGACCCGGTCGGTGGGCGCGGTCCTCGCCGTCCGCGCCCACCGCGGCGAGCCGTCACCCGCAGGGGTTGCCCCGGTCCGCGCCCGGCGGCAGTTGGTCCACTTCGGACGGTGTGTAGTCGCGGCCGGCGGCGGCGCACAGGGCCTCGAACCACCGGGGCGCGTCGAGGTCGAGCGACACGAAGCCCTGCTTGTTCGCGGCGATCAGCCGGGTGCCGCGCACGACCGGTCTGATCGTGTCGGCGGGCAGGCGGAACTCGCCGAGCAGGCGGGACGTCTCCGGGTCCCACGCCTGGATCAGCTCGTCCTGCCCGGACGCGAGCAGCTTGCCGTCCGGGGTGAACCCGAGGGGGGCGACGTGCGCGGTGAGCGGGATCGGCGCCGACGTGGCGCCGGAGCGCAGGTCGTGCACGTAGGCGCGGCCGGTCGAGTACTGGATCGCGACGCGCGAACCGGCCGTCGCCGCGGCGAGCATGGTCGAGTCCGGCTCGGGCGCGATCTCGTCCCCGCCGGTCCGGGCCGCCAGGTCCCACCAGCGCTGGCCGTGCGAGGTGTTGACGAGCACCCGGTCGGGGTCGGGGGTGCTGAGCACGACGCCGCGTTCCGCCGCCGTCAGCAGCTCGCGCGCCGTGCCGCCCGCCGGCAGGGGCTCGCCGACCCGGGCGCCGCTGTCGAGGTTCCAGCGGGTGAGCAGGCCCGCGTACAGGGTGACGGCGGTGCGGTTCTCCACGACGGCCACCGTGCGCGGCCAGTAGCGGTCGTCCTCGTCGACCAGCTCGGCGGGCCGGGGCAGCCGCAGGCGGCGCAGTTCGGCCAGGTCCCGGGCGTCCAGCACGAGCAGGTCCGGGCCGTCGAACACCAGCAGGCGCGCGTTGTCCGGGGTGAACCGCAGGAACAACCGGCCCGGTGGCCGCAGGTCCGGCGCGGTGGCCACCCGGCGCCGGGTGCGGGTGTCGATCAGCGACACGCCGGGCGCCTGGGCGAACCTGCCCTCCGCCACGGCCATCAGCGAACCGTCCTCGCTGTAGGCCGGGTTGACCAGGTCGATCGTGTCCGGTGGCGTCGAGTGCTGCTCGCCGATCTCCTCGACGGGCCGCGGTGGCCGCATCCGCACCATCGCCCTGCCCCGCACGTGGCGGATGTCCGGGGTGCCGTCCGGTGACCGCAGCGCGACCGTGCCTCCGGCGACCTCCTGGTCGGCGGTCAGGTCCGCGCTCGGCGTCGAGGACTGGTAGGCCCGGCCGTCACGCGGGTCGAGGTAGGTCACCACGCTGAAGCCGCCCGACTCGGTCACCGGGTCGACCACGACGTACTCGCCGGTCAGCTCGGTGGCGATGTCGTCGCAGTCCGGCATGGTCCGGTGGAACACCTCCGCGCCGCCGAAGGCGTCCCAGCCGGTGAGCACCTGGTCCGCGCAGGTCAGCACCATGCGGCCCTGGCGCAGGGTGCGGGACATGCCGGGCATCGAGCGGATCTCCGCGCCGGTCTCGAGCGACCGCACGACGTGCACCGCGTCGTCGTCGCGCCGTTCGAGCAACGCCACCGCGGCGGTCTCGTCGTCCAGCGCGGCCATGCCGAGGACCTCGGCAGGCGGCGGTGCGAACCCCGGCACCCGGGACCGCCGCGCCACGTCCCACACCTCGACCAGCCCCTTGTTGACCAGCACGACGTGCCCGCCGGAAGGCGAGATCTCCACGCCGGCGTCGTCCAGCGGGTCCGCCTCCGCGGAAGCGGGGCGCACCAGGACCGGTTCGCCGGGCTCGCGCAGGTCCCACACGCGGATCGCGGCCGTCGTGTCGACCACGGCGACGCGCGTGCCGTCGTCGCTCACGCGGATGCCTTCGACGCCGTCGACCTCGCCCAGCGGCCACGACCGCGGCGCGTCGCCCCAGGGGTCGTGCCACGCGGTCAGCTCGCCGGCCGCCGTGGCGGACACCGCGACGTGGCCGGTCGGTGTCGTGGCGACCTCGTCCATCGGCACGGCGAACCGGTCGACGTCCACCTCGGCCACGTCGTGGAACATGGCCTGCTGCCGCAGCAGCGCGCCGTAGCCGACCGCCGGGTCGTGCCGCCAGGACGCCAGCGCGAACTGCAACGCGCTCATCGCGGAGACGCCGGCCTGCCGCTCGGCGAGGTCGCGGAGCAGTTGCGCGCCCTGCCGCCGCACGGTGGTGTCCAGTTCCTGGTTGGCCGACACGGTGCGGGCGGTGAGCAACGCCGACACCAGCAGCAGCACGGCCATGGCGGACACCGCGGCCCGCCGCGTCCGGGTGGACCGGCGCTGCGCGGCCTGCCCGGCGGCGACGTAGTCGTGCTCGCGCCGGTCGACGTCGGCCGGGCGCCGGTCGAGCCACTGCCGCGCGGTGGCGAGCTGCCCGCCGCGCGGGACCAGGCTCCGGTCGCGGCCTTCGCGCTCCCACTGCTCGGCGCGTTCGCGCACCTGCGCGTGCCAGGCCAGGAACTCGCGGTCGGCCTCCAGCCACCCGCGCAGGGTCTGCCAGTTGCGCAGCAGGGCTTCGTGGGCGAGCGCGAGCACCGGGGGCTGGCCGGGATCCTCGCGGACGACCAGCAGCCGCGCGCCCAGCAGCACGTCCACCACCCGGCGCAGGTCGTCGGGCACCTCGTCGACCCTGGTGGGGCGCACCGCGAAACCGTCGTCGGCGGGTCGGGCCAGGCGCACCAGCAGCCGCCGCACCGGTTCCCGCCCGGCCGGGTCGAGGGCGCGGTAGAAGCGCTCGGCGTGGCCCGCCAACGCGCCCGCGACACCGCCCAGCTCGTCGTAGGCGCGCAAGGTGAGCCGGCCGGCGTCCCGCGCCTGCCACAGCTCGGTGAGGGTGAACTCGACCAGCGGCAGCAGGCCCGTGCCCGCCCGCGCGTCGGCGAGCACCCGGTCGACCACCCCGTCCTGGTAGGCCACGCCGGGGGTCAGCGCGACGGGCCGTTCGACGGCCTGCCGCAGCCGGTCCCCGCTCAACGGCGCGAGGAACATCGTCGCGTCGTCCAGCGCGGGCACGCCGCCGGCCGCCAGGAGCCCGTCCAGGGAGCCGGCCCGCAGCGTGAGCACGACCCGCGGCCCGGCCGGCTCGGCGGTCAGCTCCGCCAGCAGGCGCAGCACGTCCCGCGCGGTGGCCGGGTCGGCGGTGACGACCTCCTCGAACTGGTCGACCACGAGCACCGCGCCGGGCACGGCGGCCGGCCGCAGCACGGCCAGCAGGTCCTCCGCCGACTGGCCGGGCACGGGCCGGACCAGGGCCACCGGTGTGCCCGCCGCCTCCAGCCGGGGCCTCAGCCCGGCGTCGACCAACGACGACTTGCCACACCCGGACGGCCCGACGACCAGCACGATCCGCTGCCGCGACACCCGTCGCGCGAGCCGGTCGATCTCCTCGTCGCGCCCGAAGAAGTACCGCGCGTCCTCGGCGCGGAAGGCCCGCAGGCCGCGGAACGGGCACGGCGGCGCCAGCTCGTCCGCGACCTCGACCAGCGACTCGGACGGGATCAGGTAGGCGGTGCCCGAGCCGCGTTCGGCGGCCACGGTCATGCCGATCACCGCCGCCAGGTCCTCGCTCCACACCGGCGAGCCGCTGAAGCCGCGCGCGATGCGCGGCCCGTCGTCGGCCTGCATCTGCACCCACCCGGTGCCCTGCCGCTCGCGCAGGCTGCCCCCGACCCACACGCCGTCCTCGCGGCCCGCCGGGAACCCGGGCACGCGGAACCGCCGGCCCCACGGGTTCTGCGCCGTGCCGAGGGCCGGCGCGGCGGACCCCTCCGGCGGCGGTTCCACCAGCCGCAGCAGCGCGATGTCGCCGCGCCCGTCGGCCCGCACCGGCCGCCACGCCTCGACGCGCGCCGTGCGGGACGGGACGCCGGGCAGCATCGGGAAGTCCACCCGCACCGGCCTCGCGTCGTCGCCCACCACGTGGGCGCAGGTGCACACCAGGTCGGGCGCGACCAGGAAACCGGCGCCCACCACTGAACCGCGGTCGTCGCGCACCCGCACGACGGCCGCCGGCAACTCCCGCGCCGACCCCACTGCCGCGTCCCCCACCGATCGACATCCCCTGTAGACCATTCTTCCCAGCGCAGCCGTCCGGATGCCACGCACGATCGGGTGATCTTGAGGTGGTTCACCGGGCCTGCCGGTCCCACTGCCGCACGCCCGTGAGAGTTCGACAGGTTTCCGAAACTCTTCGGCGACCTTCGGCGACCTTCGGAGGACTTCGAAACCGGAAACGCCGGCACCAGGGCCGATGCATTCCGGACAAGTGAGCGGTCGACTGGTTTGCGCAATAGTGCGACAAGGGTTTCGCAACTTTACGAGAATTGTTGACAACGCGCCGGAGCCGGTCGAACACTGTCTGCATCGACAGACCCCGGACCGATGTCGATCGAGTCGCCCACCGCGACCGGCGCCGACCGCGCGAATTCCACGGATGGCGCTCCGCCGCAGTGTACGACACCGCAGTGCCGCGGCCACCTTTCCGGCCGTCGACCGGCACGCCGGTTTCGCCGCACGTCGGGTGGCCCTCGCTGGCCTCAACGAGGAGGAAGCACAAAAATGGATGACAACGCCCCTGCGCAGCCTTCGATCAGCCGCAGGACGTTCATCGGCGGCGCCGGAGCCCTGGCGCTCTCCTCCGGGCTGATCCTGCCCGGCACCGCCCAGGCCCAGACCGTCACCACGAACCAGACGGGCACCCACAACGGCTACTACTACTCGTTCTGGACCGACGCCCAGAACACCGTCTCCATGACCATGGGGTCGGGCGGGCAGTACAGCACCTCGTGGCGGAACACCGGCAACTTCGTGTGCGGCAAGGGCTGGAGCACCGGTTCCCGCCGGACCGTGCGCTACTCGGGCAGCTTCAGCCCCTCGGGCAACGGCTACCTGTGCCTCTACGGCTGGACGTCGGGCCCGCTCGTCGAGTACTACATCGTGGACAGCTGGGGCAACTACCGCCCCACGGGCACCCACCGGGGCACGGTCACCAGCGACGGCGGCACGTACGACATCTACCAGACGATGCGCTACAACGCCCCGTCCGTGGAAGGCACCAAGACGTTCCCCCAGTTCTGGAGCGTCCGCCAGCAGAGGCGGGTCGGCGGCACCATCACCACGGGCAACCACTTCGACGCGTGGAGCCGGGCCGGCATGCAGCTGGGCAGCTTCCGCTACTACATGATCATGGCGACCGAGGGCTACCAGAGCAGCGGCAGCTCGAACATCACCGTGAGCTAGGCACGCGGACCCGGTGGCGCGGCGGCGACCAGGCCGCCGCGCCACTTCGCTGTCGGGCCACCCCCGACGCGGGCGGCCCGCCCCCGGGTCAGGAACCCGGCGGCGGGCCGATCCCGAAGTCCGCGAACAGCCCGTCGAGCACGTCCGCGAACACGTCGGGCCGGACCAGCGGACCCAGGTGGTCCAGGCCGGGCACGTCGAACAGCCGGCCCGAGGGCAGCCCGGCGCACGCCGCCGCGAGCGAGTCGCCGGTCACCACCACCGACTCGGTCCCGCGCAGGAACACCGTCGGGCACCGCACCGCCGGCAGCGCCTCCCGCCACGGGCACGAGATCGCGGTCCGGAACAGCTGCGCCTCCACCTCGGGCGCGCACCGCAGCCGCACCCCGCCGGCCGGGTCCTCGACCAGGCCCGAGTCGACGTAGTCGGCGAGGACGTCCGGCGCGAGCCGGGACAGCGGCGGCCGGGCGGACCAGCGGGCGAGCGCGTCGACGCGGGACGGGAACACCGCGCGCCGCCGGGCCGCCGCTTCGGCGAACACCGGGTCGTGCCGGGTCGCGAGGATCGGTTCGAAGCAGACCAGCAGGTCGAACGTGCCCGGCGCCCGCGCCTGCGCCAGCAGCAACGCCGTCGCGCCCAGCGAGTGGCCGACGCCGATGAGCGGTCCGGCGCCCAGCGCGCGAGCGGCGCCGAGGACGTCGTCGGCGAACACGCCCCAGTCGGCGTCCTCGGCCAGCGGCGGCGCGGCGCCGTGGCCGCGCAGGTCGAGGGCGGCGGCGCGCACCGGTGTCCGCAGGTGTTCCACCGCTGTCCGCCACACGCGTCCGGTAAAGCCCGCCGCATGGCAGAACAATGCCGTCCGAATGGGCCCGCCCGATTGTCGGGGATCGTTCAGGAAATAGCGCGCCGAGTCGGATCGGCCGAGGTCGGCGGCGTTGTCCACGGGGCCCCTTCGGAAATCCGATCGATGGGCTGGCACACCCGCCGGACAGCCTCTACGATCAGCGCCGGTAACGATCCGGTTCGGTGATCCACCGCGGTCGTGTTCCACCATAGTGGAATGGGCGACCGAGGCGGCGGCGACGCCGACTGCTGCGCGCGGGCACCACCCCACCCCTGTCGTGCTCGACCGGCGCAGCGACGTGCCGCTCCCGCACGACTCCCCTCGGTGAAGGGCGCAGTGTGAACCCGACCCCGGTACCGGGCCTGGTCTCGGTCGTCATGTTGGTCCGCAACCGCCTGGAGCACACGCGCCGGGCGTTGGCGTCCCTCGCCCGCGCGTCCGGCGAGTTCGAGGTCGTCGTGGTCGACAACGGGTCCGACGACGGCACCACCGAGCACCTGGCCGCGCTGGAGCACCCGCGAGCCCTCACCGTCCTGCGCCACGAGGACGACCGCGGCGGCAGCGAGCGGCGCAACGTCGGCGCGGCGGTGGCGCGCGGCGAGTTCCTGCTCTTCCTCGACAACGACGTGCTCGTCGACGACCCCGACGTCGTCGAGGTGCTCGCCGCCGAGCTGACCGCCGACCCGGGGCTCGGCGCGGTGTCGCCGCTGCTGCTCTACCCCGGCGACCGCGAGCTGGTGCAGTGCGCGGGCGGCGCGTCCACCGCCGACGGCCGCATCGGGCCCGTGGGGCGCGGCAAGCCCCTCGGCGCGGAGCACCGCGCGCACCGCGAGCAGTCGTGGGCGCCCACCGCCGCGCTGATGGTGCGGCACAGCTCGTTCCGCCGGGTCGGCGGGTTCGACGAGTCGTTCGACCCGGTGTCGCTGTGCGAGGACGTGGACCTGTGCTGCCGCCTGCGCGCGGACGGCGAGCGGCTGCGCTACGTCGGTTCGGTGGCGATGCGGCACTTCGAGGGCACCACGTTCAACCACGTCGGCCACGACAAGCTGCCCATCTGGAAGCGCCACATGCGGGTGATCCGCAGCCGTTGGGCGGAGCTCTTCGCGACGGGGCCGACGCACGCGGCGGCGGACCTGGAGTGGGTGCCGGTCGAGAAGGACTACACCGACCTGGACCGGCCGCGGGTGTCGGTGCTCGCCGACCCGGGTGCCGCCGCGGCGGACCTCAGCTTCTTCGCCAGCGACCGCGCGCTGGCCACCGCCGAGCCCGCCGACGTGCGGGTCGTGGTCGTCGGGACGGACCCGGTGCCGGCGGTGCGCGGCGTGCGCGTGGTCGGCGTGGCCGATCCCGACCTGCGCGCGTTGCTGCCCGCCGCACGGGCGCACGGCGCCCCGTGGGCGTTGCGGGACGGCACGCGGCTGGTGGAGACGGTCCCCGCCGAGGGTGTCGTGGTGACGGCGCCGGACACGGCGGCGGCGCTGACCGCGTTGCGCCGAGGGCTGCACGTGCTGCTGGGCAAGCGGGCCGTGGACGACCTGGCGCGCCTGGTCGAGGCGGCGCGGCAGGCGCCCGGCCGCTGCTCGGTCGACCTGCCGTGGGCGCACCACCCGGCGCTGGTGGAGCTGGGCAAGGCGGTCGCCGAGGGCGGCGCGGAGGGCTTCGCGGTGCGCCTGGCCCGGCCCGGGGGCCACGACCTCGTCACCGAGCTCGGCCCGGACGCGCTGGACGCCGTCGAACGGGTGCTCGGCGTGCCCGTGACCGACGTGCGCACGGTGGAGGCGACCCGGTCCCGGGTGCGGGCCGTGGCGGTGGCCGGCGGGGTGACCGGGTCGATCGAGCTCGTCCGGGGCGAGACCCGGTTCCACTTCTCCGTCACCGGCGCCTCGGCCGCGGACCTGGTCGCGCCGCCGGTGAGCGGCGCGTACGCGGACTTCGTCGCCGCGCTGCGCGGCGGGCCGCCGCCGTCGACCGGGCTGGACGCGGTCGCCGGCCTGTTCGACGTGGTGCTGGAGTGGCGTTCGGCGGTGGCCGCGCTCCGCACGACCCCGTGACCTCCCCCGCTCCCGGGCGGGCCCGAGCAGGAAGAGCCCTGGGATGAACCTGGTCGACGTGCTGCGTGCCGGAGCCGACGCCGGAGGGTGGCTGGACCGGCCCGCCTACGAGGTGGACGGCGCCATGCTGACGCACGCCGACGTGTACGCCGGTGCGGGACGCGTCGCCGGCGCCCTGGCCGGCGCGGGCGTGCGGCCCGGCGACCGGGTCGCGCTCGTGCTGGACGACGGGCCGGACTTCGTCCTGGCGTTCCTGGGCGCCGCGCACGCGGGGGCCGTGGCCGTGCCGGTCAACCCCCGGCTGCACCCCGACGAGCTGCGCCGGGTGCTGGACGCCGCCGGACCGGCGCTGGTCGTGGGCCGGCCGGGGTTCTCGGCGGCCGGGTTCGCGGTGGCCGCCTTCGCCGAGCTCGACGGCGGTGAGCCGGTGCCGGTCACGCCGCGGGCCCCGGACGACCAGGTGTACGCGACGTTCACCTCGGGCACGACCGGCGTGCCCCGCCTGTGCCCGCAGCTGCACGGCGACCCGATCGTGCACCACCGCTCGTTCGCCGTGCCGGCGCTGGAGCTGGGTCCGGACGACGTCGTGCACTCGGTGTCGAAGATGTACTTCGCCTACGGCCTGAGCAACTCCCTGTTCTTCCCGCTGCTCAGCGGCAGCCGCGTGGTGCTGAACCCGGAGGCGCCGCTGGTGGACGACGTGCTGGCGATCGTGGACAAGTACGACGTCACCGCCCTGTTCGCGGTGCCGACGTTCTACCGCAAGCTCGTCGCCCATCCCGGCGGCGACCGGCTGGCGAAGCTGCGCATCGCCGCCACCGGGGGCGAGGTACTGTCCGCCGCGCTCGAGGAGCGCCTGATGGAGGTCCTCGGCGACCGCCTGCTCAACGGCATCGGCACCACCGAGGTCGGCCAGGCGTTCACCCACAACACCCGCGCCGCGCGCCGCGTCGGCACCGCGGGACGTCCCCTGCCGCCGTTCGAGGTGCGCGTGGTGGACGAGCGGGACGAGCCCGTCGAGCCGGACGTGACCGGTCGACTGCAGGTGCGCGGCCCGACGATCACGCTCGGCGTCCACGAGGACGGCACCGCGATGCGCGCCGACGACTGGTACGCCACCGGTGACCTGGCCTCGATCGACGTCGACGGCTACGTGACCGTCATCGGCCGCCTGGACGACCTCGAGAACGTCGGCGGGATCAAGGTCCACCCGCTGGAGGTCGAGAACCTCCTGGCCGGCCACTCGCTGGTGCGCGAGGCGGCCGTCTGCGCGGTCGCCGACGACGGCGGTTCGACCCGGCTGCTGGCGTACGTGGTGCGTGCCGACGGTCCGATCGGGGACGACGACCTGGCCGAGTCCCTGATCGCCCTGGCCCGCCGGGACCTGACGGCGTACAAGGTGCCGCGCCGGGTCGTCTTCGTGCCGTCCCTGCCCCGCACCGGCTCGGGCAAGCTGCGCCGCCACGTCGTGCGGACCTGGCGACCCTGAACCCGGGTGTCACGTTCGCCGCCGCCGTGACGACGAACCAGTGCACACCTCGGACAGGAAGGTCGACGATCCATGACGCGAACCAGTGGCGACGTGCAAGCACTCGACGGCGGCGGCCCGCCCTCGGTCGCCGACGTCGACGAGATCGCCGCCCACCCCGACCCGGTCGTCCGCAACCTCCGGATCACCCACTGCTACCACCGGCTGTCGCGGGCGCTGGCCGACCGGACCGGCGGGTCGGCGAACTGGTGCACGTTCGCCGTGTGGGCGTCCAAGCAGGTCGGCCAGACCATCCGGCAGGAGGACCCGGCCCGGGTGCTCGACCGGATGCTGACGTCCTCCCCCGAGGCGACCGCCGCCGTCGACCTGCTGCTGCACAGCCTGCGACGGGCCGTTCCCCGCCAGGTCCTCGAGCACGCCGACCGGTCGGTGCGCCGCGCCGTGGTGGCCGCCGCCCGGCTCGACGTGGCCGGTGAGGCGTCCGCGCGGGGCAACCTCAAGGTCTTCGAGGAGATCGCCCGCGAGTTCGCCCGCTTCCTGGCCGAGGCCGCCGACGACGTCGACGGGTTCGGCGCCGCGCTGCGCCCCGGAGAGCCGCCCGAGGGCCAGCGCTACCTCCGGCAGGCGTTCACCCGCTACCACCGGGCGATGTCCGCGGTCGACCCGAAGGAGCGGGCCGAGCTGCTGCTCCTGGCCAACCTCGAGATCGGCCTGCACGAGCAGACCCGCCTGCAACCGGAGATCACCGCGGCCCTGCAAGCGCCCCTGATCGACCCGCGCGACCTCGAACGCCGCCTCCTGGACCTGCTCCTGCCCGGCAACCGGGTGGTCAAGTGGCTGCGCCGGGTGCTGCTGACCGTCCTCGGCCGCCGCACGCCCGTGCGGCTGGCCGTCGAGCGGCTCGCCGACCAGGCCCGCGCGCTGGCTCGTCGGGTCGTCACCGAGCACCTCATGACGATGGCGCTGCCGGGCGGCGAGCTGCTGGACCTCAGCGAGGACCTGTCCGCCGAGTTCCCGCCGCTGCTCGCCCACCTGACCGACCCCGAGCTGCTCGCCCTGCTCGACACGGTCGACCCGACGTCCGACAGCCTGCTCGACACCGCCGCCCGCGACTGGTCGGACCTGCCCGACCGGATGCACTACATCGCCGACCTCTTCCGCTGCCACGCCTACCGGGCCGACCTCCTCGACCCGCCGTTCACCCCGGAGCAGGTCGCGGACCTCACGAGCGGACGTCTCCCGACCGGACGCCTCTGAGGCCCGCGCCGGTTGCGGGGCCCCGACCATCGGCAGGACCGGTGTCGCCGTCGAACGGCGCCACCGTCCACCGAGGAGGGCGCGGTGGCGGCTTCCACGGCGGCGCTGCCGGCGGGTCCGGCCATCGTCGCGGGCGCGGAACTCGTGGTGCGCCAGTGCTGCTCGTGCCGGCGCAGGTCACCACGATCGTGTCCCACCGTGCGCGGTGACCGGTCGCACGCCCTGGGGAACCTGTTCGGCTCCAGCGTGGTCACCATCGTCCTCATGTGCGTGCCCGCCTTCTTCACCCGCAGGCAGCTGAGCCGCTGGGAGGGTGCGGCCTCCCTCGCCTACACGACCTGGCTCGTCACGACGCGGCTGTGAGCGCGCCACGACGCCGTCACTCGATCGGGGAGTTTGCCGACGGTGCAGGTAGGACCCTTTTGCGGGCCCACCGACCCGGACCTACCGTGATTGTACCATGCCGGATCCTGCGCGGGACGACCACCGGACGCGAGCGCCGCGACCGGGACTCCCCGTGCGCGGGACCCGACCGCCGAGGCGCACATGACCGACACCGGCGACCACCGGCACGTCCGCGCACCGTCGCTCGTGGACGCGACCGTGCCGCTGGTCGCGCTGGTGGCGCTGATCGGCGGCTCGCTGGCCCTGTTCGGACTGGCCGCCCTCGACGGACCCATCCAGGTCGCGCTGATCCTCTGCGCGATGGTCGCGGCCCTGGTCGTGCTCAAGAACGGCCACCGCTGGGTCGAAGTCCAAGCCGCGGGCCAACGCGCGCTCACCTCCATCACCAGCGCGCTGTTCATCCTGCTGGCGGTCGGCGCGCTGATCGGCACGTGGAACCTGTCCGGCACCATCCCGACGCTGGTCTACTACGGCATCCAGGTCCTCTCCCCCACCTGGTACTACGCGGCGACCGCGGCGATCTGCGGCATCGTCGCGATGTCGATCGGCAGCTCGTGGACGACGACGGGCACGATCGGCGTCGGCCTGGTCAGCATCGCCCTGATGCTCGGCCTGTCGCCCGGCATCACCGCCGGCGCGGTCATCTCGGGCGCCTACCTCGGCGACAAGCTCTCCCCGCTGTCGGAGACGACCGTCCTCACCTCGCAGATCGCCGGGGTCGACGTCTACGAGCACATCAAGCGCCAGGCGTGGACCTCGCTGCCCGCGTTCGGCCTCGCGTTCGTCCTGTTCGCGCTGATCGGCCTGTTCTGGGGGCCGACGCCCACCGACACCGGCGACACCACCTCCGAGCTGACCGCGCTCGGCGACATCTACTGGATCACCCCGCTCAACCTGCTGCCGCTGGTGCTCCTCGCGGTCCTGTCCGTCCGCAAAATCCCCGCGTCCCTGGCCCTGATGGCCTCCGCGCTCTTCGCCGGCGCCCTCGCCGTGTTCACGCAGCACGACGTCGTGCGCGCGTTCGTCGCCGAGCCCGGCCTCGACCCGGTGCGCACCGGCATCCGGGCCGTCTGGCAGGCCCTGGCCACCGGTTTCGCGATGGACTCCGGGATCGGCGACATCGACCGGTTGCTGTCGCGCGGCGGCATGGACAGCATGCTGCTCACCCTCTGGCTGATCATCGGCGCGGTCACCTTCGGCACCGTGCTGGAGGAGTTCGGCCTGATCAACCGCCTGATCGACCCGCTGATCCACGCGGCGAAGGGCACCGGCAGGCTGTTCGCCGCGGTGTTCGCCACCGCGTTCGGGCTCAACGTCGTGGCGGGCGACCAGTACATCGCGCTCGTGCTGCCGTCCAAGGTCTTCCGGGCCGAATTCGCCAAACGCGGACTCGCGCCGACCAACCTGTCGCGGCTGGCCGCCGACAGCGGCACCGTCACCTCGCCGTTGGTGCCGTGGAACTCGTGCGGCGCGTTCATGAGCGCGGCGCTGGGCGTGTCGACGCTGCTGTACCTGCCGTTCTGCTTCTTCAACATCGCGAGCCCGCTGCTGAGCGTGGCCTACGGGTTCACCGGGTTCCGGATCGAAAGGGTGCGGCCGACCGGCGCCGAGCCGGCCGACGCGTGAACAGGTGGCGACGATGACCGTGACCGAGACCGAGAAGTCGCAGCAGATGCCGTTGCTCACCCTGACCGCGATGGTGGTCGGCTCGATGGTCGGCGCGGGCGTGTTCTCGCTGCCGCGCAACTTCGCCCAGGCCACCGGCGTGCTCGGCGCGATCGTCGCCTGGGTGATCGCGGGCGTCGGCATGCTCATGCTGGCGTTCGTGTTCCAGACCCTCGCGGTGCGCAAACCCGAGCTCGACGCCGGCGTGTACGCCTACGCGAAGGCCGGGTTCGGCGAGTTCCCCGGCTTCTTCTCCGCGTTCGGGTACTGGGCGAGCGCGTGCGTCGGCAACGTGAGCTACTGGGTGTTGATCAAGTCGACCCTCGGCACGGCGATACCCGGCCTGGGCGAGGGGAACACCGTGCTGGCGGTGGCGATCTCGGCCCTCGGCGTGTGGGCGTTCCACTACGTGATCACGCGTGGCGTCAAGGAAGCCGCGGCGATCAACCGGATCGTCACGATCGCCAAGCTGGTGCCGATCCTGGTGTTCGTGGTGATCCTCGCCGTCACGCTGAAGGCCGACGTGTTCTCGGCCAACTTCTGGGGCGGCACCGAACCGTCGGCCGGCGCGCTGTTCGAGCAGGTCCGCTCCACGATGCTGGTCACGGTGTTCGTCTTCCTCGGCGTCGAGGGAGCCAGCGTCTACTCCCGCTACGCCCGCAAGCGCACCGACGTCGGCCGCGCGACCGTGCTCGGCTTCCTCAGCGTGCTCGCGCTGTTCGCGTCGGTGACCCTGCTGTCCTACGGCGCGTTGGGCAAGGACGACCTCGGCGAACTGCGGCAACCGTCGATGATGGGCGTGCTGGAGTCGGTCGTCGGCACGTGGGGCTCGGTGTTCATCGGCCTCGGCCTGATCATCTCGGTGCTCGGCGCCTACCTGGCGTGGACGCTGATGGCCGCCGAGGTGCTGTTCGTCGCCGCGAAGGACGACGACATGCCGCGCTTCCTCAAGCGCGAGAACCGCCAGGGCGTGCCCATCGCGGCGCTGGTGATGACGAGCGTGCTCATCACCGCGGTGCTCGCCGTGACCGTGTTCTCCGACGACGCCTTCACCTTCACCCTCAAGCTGTGCAGCTCGCTGTCGCTCATCCCGTACCTGCTGGCCGCCGGGTACGCGCTGCGGATCGGCACCGGCGGCGAGGACCGGGAACGCGCCGGGCGGCGCAAGGAGATCGCGGTCGCGGCCCTCGCGGTCGTCTACACCCTGTTCCTGATCTTCGCGGCCGGCATCGAGTTCCTGCTGCTGTCGTTCGTCATCTACGCGCCGGGGACGGTCCTGTTCGTGATGGCGCGGCGCGAACAGGGCAGGCGCGTGTTCTCCGGCCCCGAACTGGTGCTGTTCATCGTCGCGGTCGTCCTGGCCGTGTCCGGCGTGATCGGCCTCGCCACCGGTCTGATCGTCATCTAACGAGAGGGACAAGGACATGACCGACACGGCTCAGCGCCCGTCCGCGGCGTACGGCGTGCACTCCGAAGTCGGCACGCTGCGCAAGGTGCTCGTCTGCGCGCCGGGCCTCGCCCACGCCCGACTGACCCCGACCAACTGCGACGCCCTGCTGTTCGACGACGTCATGTGGGTCCAGAACGCCCGCCGCGACCACTTCGACTTCATGGCCAAGCTGCGCGAACGCGGCGTCGACGTCGTGGAGCTGCACAACCTGCTCGCCGAGACCCTCGACGTGCCGGGCGCGAAGACCTGGCTGCTGGACCGCAAGATCGTCGCCGACGAGGTCGGGATCGGCCTGGTCGACGACACGCGCGCGTTCCTGGAGAGCCTGGAGCACCGCAGGCTGGCGGAGTTCCTGATCGGCGGGCTCTCCACGACCGACCTGCCACCGGACTTCCGCCCCGGCTACCTCGCCCTGGCCCGCGAGTCGGCGGGCGTGCCCGAATACCTGATGCCGCCGCTGCCCAACACCCTCTACACCCGCGACACCACCTGCTGGCTCTACGGCGGCGTGACCCTCAACCCCCTCTACTGGCCCGCGCGGCACGACGAGACGCTGCTGATGAAAGCGGTCTACGAGTTCCACCCGGACTTCGTCGGCTCGACCGTCTGGTGGGGCGATCCCGAGCGGAGCTGGGGCCTGTCCACGTTGGAAGGCGGCGACGTCATGCCGGTGGGCAACGGCGTCGTGCTGGTCGGGATGAGCGAGCGGTCCTCCCGCCAGGCCATCACCCAGCTGGCCGCCACCCTGTTCGAGCAGGGCGCCGCCGAACGCGTGATCGTCGCCGGCATGCCGAAGCTGCGCGCGGCCATGCACCTGGACACCATCTTCACCTTCGCCGACCGCGACTGCGTGACCACGTTCCCCGACATCGTCGACGGCATCCACCCGTTCACCCTGCGCCCCGGAGACCCGATCGAGGTGACGGAGGAGAAGCAGTCCTTCGTCGACGTGGTCGCCGATGCCCTGAACCTGTCGAAGCTGCGCATCGTGGAAACGGGCGGCGACACCTACGCCGCCGAACGCGGCCAGTGGGACAGCGGCAACAACCTGGTCGCCGTCGAACCCGGCGTGGTCGTCGCCTACGACCGCAACACCCACACCAACTCCCTGCTCCGCAAAGCCGGCATCGAAGTCATCACCATCGTCGGCGCCGAACTGGGCCGCGGCCGCGGCGGCGGCCACTGCATGACCTGCCCCATCTCCCGAGACCCAATCGACTACTGACCCTCCCTCTCCTTTCCCTCCGAATCGGAGCCGACAAAACCTGTCCACAACCCATCCACCACCGGCACGAACGCCGACTGCAACAAAATCAATTCACCCCGCCCCTACTTCACCCGAGCAAGCCGACCCACTCCTCGCCCCCCACCACGATGGAACGCGCACGGCATCACATCAGCCTCTTCAGCGACGCCCAGAAGGGGCATCACCTACGGCACCGTGAGCATCCCTGCCCCCAAACAGGAACCGGCCCCGTGTCCAGGTGCACACGGGACCGGTCGTAGCAGCGCCGTAACGCTGCCGTGATCAGGGGTTCTGCGTATCGGTATTCGCAGCTCGCGCAACAAGGGCACTGGCCGCGACGTGAGCCCGATCAAGGCCCACGGCGAGCAGTGTGGCGCGAATAACCGAGACAGGAACGCGGTTCCTCAGCGCCAGCGCGGTGCGCTCGGTCTCGATGTCAAGCCGAGTCGCGACGTCGGCCGGAAGCATGACCGGGACCAGATCCGTCACGTCGTCGTAGATGAGAGGTGGAACATCATTAGTCACCGCGCCAGCGTCGCCGGTCGGAACAACAAATACCAGTGCCCAATAGGCTGACAATGCCCCCGCCACCGACCCCCTGTCCGGCCCCAACACCACCGCCACCCCTCACCACGTGCCCTCCCCACCTCTCCCGCCACCCCCACCGGCCTCCACCAACCCACCCCACTGCCCGCGCCTCCACAGCCCCTCAACCACCCAACCCTCCAACCTCACCCTCTGACCAGCCAAAACTCCAACGGCCCACCAACCAGCCCCCCCGATTTGGACCACGGAAGACGATCATGTAATCTATGCCCACACCACGGCGAGAGCCGAGTCCGGGTGGCGGAATGGCAGACGCGCTAGCTTGAGGTGCTAGTCCCCGAAAGGGGGTGGGGGTTCAAGTCCCCCCTCGGACACATAATTTGCCCCGCGAGATATTTCCAGGTCATCTGGAAGTCTCGTGGGGCTTTGTGTTTCCCGACGCTGCTTCGACCCTACCTGATGGTCGCTGCTCGTCGGGTGTCTGCCGGTGCGAGGGCAGGAGCAGTGGGCGGCGTCCGGCTCGTCCCACGACCTGTCGCCCGCGGTCGCCGCCGTCCTCGTCCGGCGGCGGGTACGCAACTCCCCCGGCCCGGGATGCGTCCCGCGAACGGGTGGCGCGGAGGGTGACATGGAACCTGGTCTGCCGGTGTCGACCCTGCGGCGCTGCGGGAGGGAGCGGTCGCCGGAGAGGCCGGCGCGTGGGGCGAGTTCCGTCAGCCGGTGCATCGACCTGGCCTGCGGGCGCGTCGGGCTGATCCGCCGCCGAGGCCGTCGCACAACTCAAGGCCAGTAGAAGTTGTTTGCCCGCATTTCCACGATCTCCGGTCCCGTTCCCGCGAGGGGCGGGCTGCGGTGCCAGGCGCCTGCGTGGTGTGCGCACTCGCCTGGTATCGCCGCGGCCGAGCAGAGCGACCCCGGCGGCGTCGCAGCGGAAGACGAGTCCGAGCTCGTCGACCAGCCGTGTGGTCTGCTCCGGGCCTGGGTTGTCCGCGATGCCCACGGCGGTGAGGTGTTCGGCGATACAGCCGAGCAGGTGATCCTCGCGCAGGTACAGGTTGCCCGGCGCACCCTCCGGTCGGGTACGGGCGCTGGTGTGACCGTGACGGCACCGGTACGCGGCACGACCGTGGGAACGGTGCGAGTCCATCTTCCGCCCACACAACCCGCATTGAAGCCTGCCCGCCAACAAGTAGACGCACTCGCCGCCATCGGCGTCGGCACGGCTCGTGCTGTTCCTGGTGGCCTGGATGGTCTGGGCGGTGACGAAGTCCTGCTCGGACACCAGCGGGGTGTGGGCGATGCGGGTCGAGATCGCCCAGTCGTGCTGCTCGTTTCGCACGCTCGTCCGACGACCGCTCGGTAAGCGGGTGGCGCGGTCGGCGCTCGTGCGGTTCCATACCTGACGACCGGTGTAGCGCGGATTGCCGAGGATCTCCACCACCGTACGCAGCGACCAGCCCACATCGCCCCTATGCCGGTCGCGTTCCGCGTCCGCGCTCGACGGGCTGGGCACGGCCTGTTCGTTGAGGTGGCGGGCGATGCCTGCGGCACTGTGCCCGGCCAGACGTAACGAGAAGATCAGCTTCACGGTGGGAGCGGTGTCCGGGTCGGGCACGAGCCGCTGCTGCCGCACCCCGCGCCGCGCCAACGCCCGATTCGGATGCGGCCCGGCGTCGACGAGCCGGTAGCCGTAGGGCGGCCTGCCGCCGAGGTAACGGCCCTGCTCGACGGTCTGCATCCGCATCGCGGTGACGACCCGGTGCCGGGAACGCAGCACCTCCGTGAGCGAACGCTTCGCCAGCAACGCCAGCAGCGCTTCGTGAGCGGGGTTGCCGAAGTCCACCGGCCCCTCGGCCTCCGGCAGCCACAGCTGCACCCCGTACAGCCTCAACACCGCACGCAGCTCGCGCACCTGAGCGCCGTCGAGGAACGCACGCTCGTACTCCCCCACCACCACCGCGTCGACCTGGTCGGCGTTGGCCGCGATGTAGCGCAGCATCGCCGCCGCCCGAGGCCGTAGATGCCACGGCACCTGACGGGAACACCCGACCTCGAAGTACTCCCCCACGATCACACCGTGCCCGCCGGTGAGCCTCCGGGACACATCCAGCTGCCACGCCCGCGACGTGCGCGGGTCCTGGTGCTCACGAGTGGAAGCCCGACCGTAGAACAGAAACCGCAGACTGCCGACAGGAGTCGCATCCATGGCCGGGATGCCCGGCGGGACCGTGGCGGCGATCCACTCGGCAAGCGTGGTCGGACGGGACAGTGCGGACACCGACATGGCGCGGTCCTCGACATCGGAACGGGGATTGGACGCCGAGGTGACGAGGCGCCTTCGCCACGATGACAAGGAAGTCCAGATATACGCCCGATCGGAGCAGCCCGAGCCGCCTGTGCTTGTCTGAACAGCTGCGGCATACGCGTATCTGACCGTGCCTGGTGGCGTCGATACCCACGGCAAGTCGCTGCTCGAGAGCACGGAACCGCGCTGCCGCGGGCTTGACGTCGGCTTCAGTCTCTCGCGCACCGACGCCGACCAACCCCAGGTCGACCGCTCAACCGCTGTCCGGGTTGGCGCTGGTGAAGTGGTCGAGCTCGTCGAGCTGCTGTTGGACGCGGTCGGCGTCGGCGTCGCGGCCTTGTTCCCGGTACAGCTGCAGTGCCTCCCGCCACACGGTGCGGGCCTGCTCGTGCCAGGCGAGGGCGGCGTGGGAATGGCCCACGCTGTCGAGGTTTTCCGCGACCGTGTAGGTGTTGCCGATGCCGCGGTTCAGGGTGAGGGCCTGCTGGTAGTGGTCGAGGGCCTGGTGGTGATCGCCGGTGTGGTGGGCGATGTAGCCCAGGCTGTCCAGGGTGTCCACCTCGCCGTCGAGGTTGTGGTGGTGTCGGTGCAGGGTGAGGGCGGCCTGGCAGTGCTCGCGGGCGGTATCGAACCGGCCCAGGCGCGCGGCGTACCAGCCCACCGCGTTAAGCGCGACGGCTTCCCACACCGGCTGGTCGAAGACGCGAATGAGGTCGAGGGCGTGGTGGGCGTGCTCCAGGGCCTGCCGGTCGTCCCCCCGCTGTTCCCAGGCGGACGCGAGTGCCCGGTGGGTGTGGGCCTGTTCGGTGGGGTCGTGGTGGCGCACGGCCAGGTCCAGGGCCCGCTCCAGGTGGGGGGTGGCCTGTTCGTGCAGGCCCAGCCGGGAGCAGGCACGGCCGAGGAACCGGTGGGCGCGGCTGTGGGTGGCGGGGTCGGGCAGGTGGTCGGCGGCCTCCAGCGCGGCCTGCCACGTGGTGATCGCGTCGTGCCGGTGTCCTCGCCGGAGGTGGAAGGCGTGCAGGTTCCAGGCCAGGTGCCAGACGGTGTGGTGGTGGCCGAGGGTGGCGGCGGTGCGTTGGGTGGCCAGCAGGGTGGCGTGCTCGGCGTCCAGCCAGGCCAGCGCCGCGGCGGCGTCGGGCAGCGGGTGCGGGTGCACGCCGGGCGCGGGCGGCTCGGGCCGCACGAGCGCGCCGTGGGGGTCCAGGAGGCGGGCGGCGGTGTGGGCGGTGTGCAGGTGGAAGTCCCCCACCCGGGTCAGGGCCGCTTCTCTCACGTGCTCGGGCAGGGTGGTGTGGGCGGTGGTGGTGGCGTAGCGGCGGACCAGGTCGTGCATCGCGTACCGCCCGCCCGGCCGTCGTTCCAGCAGTGAGGCGTTCTCCAGCCCGTTCAGCGTCCTGCGGGTGAGGCGGTCGGGTAGGCCGGTGAGGGCGGCGGTGGCGGGCGGGGTGGTGTCGGGGCCGGGGGCGATGCCCAGCAGCGCGAACACGGTGCGTTGGGTGTCGGTGAGGTGGCGCAGGGACCAGGACAGCACGGTGGGCAGGCTGGCGGCGGGGTCGGTGTCGTGGTCGAGGGCCTCCAGTCCGAGGTCGCGCAGGTCGGCGGCGGTCTCGGCCAACGCGACGTCGGGGTGGGGCTCGGCGGTGCGGGCGATGATCGACAACGCCAGTGGGTGGCCCCCGCACAGCCCGATCAGCTCGTCCACGGCCTCGGGTTCGGTGGCGACGCGGTCGGCGCCCAGGCGGGCGGCCGGCAGGCCGCGGGCCTCGTCGCGGTCCAGGATGTCCAGGGGCAGGTGTCGGGCGCCGTGCCGGTCGATCAGCGAGGCGAGCAGGTGACGGCCGGTGACCAGCACGGTGCAGGACGGCGAGCCGGGCAGCAAGGGTGCGACCTGGTCGCTGGTGGCGGCGTTGTCCAGCACGATGAGCATCCGCCGCCCGGCCACCAGGCTGCGGTAGAGCGCGGCCTGGGCGTCGAGGTCGGCGGGGATGCGGTCGGGGTCGACTTCGAGGGCGTCGAGGAATCCGCGCACCGCCGTCGCCGGGTCCATCAGGTCGCCGGCGGGGCTGAAGCCGTGCAGGTCCACGAACAGCTGCCCGTCGGGAAACCGCTCCAGGTGCCGATATGCCCACGCCAGGGCGAGCCAGGTCTTGCCGATACCCCCGGCCCGCCGATCGCCGAGACCAGCACTGTCGTCCCCGCACCTGCCGGGCCGGTGGTGGAGGCTGCGGTGGTCGGCTCCCGCGTATCGGCGCCTGGTCCCCGCGGTGTGGCGGCGTGGGTCAGGGCGCGGTCCAACCGGGCGAGTTCCGCGGTCCGGCCGGTGAACAGTCCCGGTGCGGCGGGCAGCTGCCGCGGGATGACCGGCGCGGGTCGCGGTGGTGGCGGGTGCAGGTTCAGGCTGCCGTGCACCACGCCGACGGCGGCACCGTGGTCGGTGGCGACCAGATCACCGTGGATGTTCGTCATTGCCGCGGTGCCGGCGGCAGGGGTGGGGCCGGGGCGAGGCGGATTGGGCGCCGACGCGGTGTGCCCGTGGTCCGCGTCGGCTAGCAAGGGTTGTCCGGTTCTCCCGTCTGGGGCGGTGCGCTGATGGTGAGGTGGTCGCCGGTAGCGGCACCGATGGTGATGCCCCATGCCGCGCCGTTGACGCCACCGTGAATAGTCGTACTACGACCACCGGCCCCGCTGACACCCTCGTGGTGGCTGGAGGCTATGTCCCCGGTGCCGAGGTCGCTGGATTCGCCGTTGGTGCCTGTGGGTGTGCTGTTGTGTGGGGTTGGTGTGGTGGGGCCTGGTGGGTGGGTGACGCAGACTCCCGACCAGCGCGGAGTCCAGGGCCGGATACCCGGCGGGACGGTGGCGGCGATCCACTCGGCAAGCGTGGTCGGGCGTGACAGGGCTGACACCGACATGGCGCGGTCCTCGACATCGGAACGGGGGCTGACGCCGGGGGGGGACGAGGTGCCTTCGCCGCGATGACAAAGAACTCCTGATATATGCCCGATTGGAGCAGCTCGAGCCGCCCGGGCTTGTCAGAACGGCTGCGGCAACCGCGTGCCTGACCGTGATTGGTGACGTGGACGCCCCGGGCAAGTTGCTGCTCGATAGCTCGGAATCGCGCTGCCGCAAGCCTGACGTCGGCTTCAGTCGCTGACCCACCAACGCCGACCTACCCCAAACCGCCCGCTCAGCCGACGTCCAGGTCAGCGCTGGTGGGGCGCGCGAGTTCGTCGAGCTGCTTCTGAACGCGTTCGGCGTCGGTGTCGCGACCCTGTTCCCGGTACAGCTCCAGCGCCTCCCGCCACACCGCACGGGCATGCTCGTGTTCTCCAAGGGCGGAGTAAGGGCGACCCACGTAGTTGAGGGTATCGGCGACGTCGTAATTGTGGCGGTGCCTGCGACGTAGGGCGAGGGCATGGTGGTAGTAGTCGACTGCCTGTCGGTGATTGCCCGTGCGGTAGGCGACGAATCCGAGGCTATCAAGGGTGGCCGCCTCACCGCCGGGGTCGTGGTGGCGTCGGTGCAGCGTCAGAGCGGCGCGACAGTGGTCACGAGCGGCGTCGAAGTCGCCTAGGCACGCGGCGAGCCAGCCCATCGTGTTGAGTGCATCGGCTTCCTGCACCGGCTGGCGAAGAGTGCGGTGGAGGTCGAGTGCGTGTCGGGCGTGGTCCAAGGCCCGCCTGTGGTCTCCCCGACGTTCCCAGGCGAGTGCAAGCACTCGGTGGGTATTCGCTCTGTTGGTAAGGTCATCGTGGCACACAGTCAGGACAAGGGCTTGGTCCAAATGTTCGATGGCCTGCTCGTGCAGGCCCAATAGGGAGTAGATGCGGCCGAGGTTTCGGTGTGCGTAGATGTGGGCCACAGGGTCGGGTAAGTACTTGGCCGCATCCAGCGCGGCTTGCCACGAGGCGAGCGCGTCATGTCGATGCCCCTGCCTGACGTGGAAGGTATCCAGTACCTGGGCCAGGTGCCAGACGAGGTAATAGTTGCTGCGGGCGACTGCGGCGCGCTGGGTGGCCAGCAGGGTGGTGTGCTCGGCGTCCAGCCATGTCGTCGCGTCCGTAGCGTCGGACAACGGGTGCGGATGGATACCGGGAGCGGGTGGATCGAGCTGCGGGGGCTGGCGGTGGGAATCCAGGAGGCGGTCGGCAACGAAGGCGGTGTGCAAGTGGAAGTCCCCTACCCGCGTCAGGGCCTTCTCACGCACGTCGTCGGGCAGTCCGTGGGCGGTTGCGGCGGCGTAGGCGCGCACCAAGTCGTGCATGGCGAACCGGCCGCCCGCCCTGCGGTCAAGCAGCGAGGCGTTCTCCAGCGCCGCCAGTGCCCGGCGCGCGTGGGCCGCAGGCAGGCCGGTCAGGGCGGCGGTGGCGGGCGGGGTGGTGTCAGGGCCGGGTGAGATTCCAAGCAAGGCGAACACGGTGCGCTGCTGTTCAGTGAGAGAGCGCAGGGACCACGAGAGCACGGTCGGCAGGCTGGCGGCGGGATCGGTGTCGTGGTCGAACACCTCCAACCCGAGTTCACGCAGTTCTGCGGCGACCTCAGCCAGCGGGACGTGGGGGTGGGTGTCGGCGGTGCGGGCGATGATCGACAACGCGAGCGGGTGGCCTCCGCACAGCTCGACCAGTTCGTCCACGGCGTCCGATTCGTTGGAGACGCGGTCGGCGTTCAGGCGTGCGGTAAGCAGGGCTCGGGCCTCGTCGCGGGTGAGGACGTCCAGTGCCAGGTGGCGGGCGCCATGCCGGTCGATCAGCGAGGCGAGCCGGTGTCGGCCGGTGACCAGGACGGTGCAGGTCGGTGAGCCGGGTAGCAGGGACACGACCTGGTCGGCGGTGGCGGCGTTGTCCAGGACGATCAGCATCCGCCGTCCGGCGACCAGGCTGCGGTACAGTGCGGCCTGTGCGTCGAGGTCGGTCGGGATGCGACCGGGGTCGACTTCCAGGGCGTCGAGGAACCCGCGCACCGCCGCCGATGGCTCCGTCGGCGCGCTGGCGGGGCTGAAGCCGTGCAGATCAACGAACAGTTGCCCGTCGGGGAAGCGCTCCAAGTGCCGATGCGCCCAGGCCAGGGCGAGCCAGGTCTTGCCGATGCCGCCAGCGCCGCCGATCGCCGAGACCAGCACCGTCGCCCCCGTACCCGCCGGGCCAGTGGGCAGGGCTGCGGTGGTTGGTTCCCGCGCGTCGGTGCCTGGTCCCTCCGGTGCGGCGGCGCGGGTGAGGGCGCGGTCCAACCGGGCCAGCTCCGCCGTCCGGCCAGCGAACAGTCCCGGTGCGGCGGGCAGCTGCCGCGGCACCACTGGCACCGGCCGCGGTGGTGGCGAGTGCAGGTTCAGGTTGCCGTGCACCACGGCGACGGCGGTGCCGTGGTCGGTGGCGACCAGGTCACCGTGGACGCTGGTTGTCGCCGTGGTGCCATCAGCCGGAGTGGTGTCGGGCTGAAGGGCGGGGTCGAGCGCCGACGCGGTGAGCCCGTGGTCCGTGTCGGCTACCGAGGGCTCGCGGACTCCTCTGGTGATGGGGCGGCTGGTTGATTGACGGTGAGGTGGTCGCCGGTGGCGGCACCGATGGTGATGCCCCCAGTCGCTCCGTTGACCCCGCCATAGATGGTCGTGCTCCGATCCCCCACTCGGCTGGCTCGGTCACGGTTCCCAGCTCCGGCGGCACTTCGCGCGGCACCGGGATCGTAGGATGCATCGTCGGGGCCTGGAGACATGCTGTGCGGGGTTGGTGTGGTGGGGCCGGGTGGGTGGGTGACGAGGTGGTGCAGGTGATTCTGGGTGGTGGTGGAGAGTCCGGTGCCGCCGCTGAGGTCGCGCATGCCGCTGGCGATGCGGTCGGTCCAGGCGGCGATGTCGACGTGTCGTCCGGTGCGGGCGAGCGCTTCGGCGCCCAAGAGCAGGAGTCGTTCGTCGTGGACGACGTCGGTTTCCAGAGGGCCGAGCTGGGGTGGGATCTCGTGATGGCGGCCTTGTTCGAGCAGCAGCTCCCAGAAGGTGACCAGGGCGGTGCGGCGGTGTGCATGGGCGTGGTGGCGGAAGGCGTCCACCCACCGACGACGCACGTCCTCCAGCGGAGTCCCGCGCCACAGCCCGAGGGCCTCGTGGAGCCGGTCGGGATCGCGACGCTCACCTGCAGCGTGGGCCGCACGGAGGAAGCGGTGGTAGTCGATCGTGTCTGGGGCGACGTCGAGAAGGTAGGCGTTGGCTCCGGGCTCATGGCGTAGCCATGCCCGCTCACCGCCCGCTTCTTCCATGGCATCGCGAATGTAGGTGACGTAGCGAGTAAGGGTTTCCGCCTTGGGTTCGCTGCGGCCTTCCTCGCCCCAGATCCGGTCAAGCAGGGTCGTGACGGGTACGGGTCGGCCGACGTCGACGGCCAACAGGCCCAACAGACACCGCTCCGCCGACCTGGTCAAGGTGATGACGTCGTGGTCGCTGTGGATCTCGACGTTGCCCAGTATCCGGATCTCCACCCGTCCCCCCGGCTGTAGCCCCTTCTCGGGAGCGCAGTCTGTCGAGATTCGCACCGCCGTCCAGCCGATACGACGGTGCTGCACTCGTCCGTAACGCGGGTCCACCCGGACGGGGCAGGAGCTGTCGACGGTGCGTGGCGGTTTCGCACTTCGGGTTCGGCCGAGTGGTGTCCGACAACTGCGGACACCACGGCGGACAAAATTCCCACCCATTTGGGGTAGCGATGTCCGCCTCGGTGTCGCGGACGCCGTCCGGGGATCTGTCGCGTGCGTTCACCGATGCTGATTCCAGTCCCGGCACACGGGATGCGAGGTCGCAATCGGAGATCGACGTCATGAGCGGCATGGGTGGCTACGGCCATCACCTACCGGAGGCGTACCAGGCGGAGCAATTCCACTGCCGGGTCTCGCTCCGCGAGGGTGTGCGCGGCGTGGGCGCGAGCTCCTTGGGCGGGGAGGGAGGTGGCTGTGGTGATCGAGTTCGAGGATGTGGTGTGGCAGGAGTCGTTCAGCGGCGCTCAGTCCGGCGGTTGATCAAAAGGAGGGTGTTGATGTTTCGTCCACGAATCAAGTTCGAACACCGGCCCGTCCGCTACGGCGAGGACCGGATCAGGATCGGGGGCGACGTGGTCGGTGTCGCCTCGGAGATCAGTGACCCGGAAGGGTGGGTGTGGACGTTGCTCAACACCCTCGATGGCACGCGCACGGTGGACCAGGTCGTCGCCGACCTGGTCCACCAGTACCCCGACCGGTCGCAGGAGCAAATCCGGCAGGCGGTGGACGACCTGGTCACCGCCGGGTACGTCTACGACGCCGCCGCACCTCCACCGGAGCGGGTGATCGGCACGGGGTTGGATCGGTACGACCGGGGAATGATGCTGTTGCGGTGGATGGACCGCACTCCCGGCCACGGCGCCTGGGACGCGCAGTTGCTGCTGCACCAGGCGCGGGTCACCGTGGTCGGGGTCGGCGGTGTCGGTGCCGAGGCGGCGTGGGCGTTGGTCGCTTCCGGTGTCGGGAAGGTGCACTGCGTGGACGGGGACGTAGTGGAGCTGTCCAACCTCAATCGGCAGGTCCTCTACACCGAGCACGATCTGGGGCGGTCGAAGGTCGATGCTGCGGTGGAACGGCTGCGGCAGCAGAACGGCGAAGTCGTGGTCACCGGTGAGCACCTGATGATCAACGGCTCGCAGCAGTTGGAGGCCCTGGCGGTGGATTGCGATGTGCTGCTGCTCGCCGCGGACACACCAGGTGAGATCCGGTCATGGGCCAACCGGGCATGTTTGGTGACCGGGACGGCGTGGGTGCACGGCGGCTACTTTGGCCCGCAGGTCCATATCGGACTGTATCGGCCAGGAAGCGGGCCGTGCGCAGACTGCGGCCGCACCGCCCGGTTGGAGCGTGATGCCAGGATGCCTCCGCTGACCTCATGGGCACCGGCCCGCGGTCAGACACCTCCGCACGCGGCGAATGCGGTAACCGCAGGGATGACCGGATTATTGGCGGCCCACGCGGTCACCAGCCTGATCACCGGCGCGCCCGCACTGTCGGTCAACCGGGAATACGGGCTGAACCTGGTAACCCTGCGCGAACACACGGTCGGGTTGGATTCACCCCGGCCCGACTGCCCGACCTGTTACGGGCTGCTCTGATCCGCTGCTCCGGCTTCCAGCGCGCGAAGCCGGAGCAGCACCTGCTCCGCCTGCGGATCCATCAAAGTGGTCAGCACCGCTATCGCCTCCTCCAACTTCTGCCGGGCTTGCGCTGGTTGCCGGAGGTACTCGTGAGAGGTGGCTGCGGTCTCGCACAGTGGCGCGACCAGGTACTCCATCCCCCCCACCTCCCGGCACGACTGCAAGGCCTGCTCGCACAGCTCCAACACACGACGATGCTCACCCAATTGCTGCCAGGCGACCGCCATCGCCTGCAGGGCGTGTGCCTCGCTCGCGGGATCGGCCGCGCGACGCAATACCAGCTCGCGCTCCGCGTGTACCAGTCCTTCCCGTGGCCGCCCGGCGGCGGTGTGAATCGCCCCCAAGTTGCCCTCTACCACCGCCTCGGTGCGCACTTCCCCCGCCCGGCGCGCCAGCGGTAGGGCTCCGGTGTAGCAGGCCAATGCCTGCTCGTAGCGTTCGTGCGCCCTGTGCAGATAGCCCAAGCCACACCACGCATCCAACTCACGGACCGTATCGCCCACCCGGCGCGAGGCCTCCAACACCTGCATGAAATCGGCTTCGGCCTGCGCCCACAGTCCCATATCATGATGGGTGTTGCCGCGGCGGATCAGCAACGACAACTCCGAGGCATCGTCGCCAGCTGCCTGTGCGGCCGACAATCCCAACGTCTCCGCCTCCAGCCGCAACGGCCACCACGACTGCGGACGCAACGTCACGAACCGGTACGCGCCAGCCAGCAGGATAGTCTCCTCCCACAATCCGTCCCGGTGGGCGATGCGGACTGCCGCCATCAACGTAGGCAACTCCACGATCAACCACGCCATCGCCGTCGCGCGATCGAACTCCGGGACCCCAGGAGCCCTGCCTCGCAGCGCAAAAGGCGAATTGCCGGGAAACACCACCCGGTCCGCGACATCGGCCACCGTGGCATACCAGCCGATCACCCGTTCCATAGCCTGCCGACGATCCGACCCGGAATCATCGACATCCGCCCGTCCGGCCGCGTAGGCGTGCGCTAGGTCGTGCAGCCGGTATCGACCCACCTCGACCGGCTCCACCAGGTTCAGGTCGGCCAAGTCTTCCAACAGCCTATGAACCCGTGACATCGGCCAGTCCGACAAGGCTGCCGCCGCGCCTTCGCCCAACTCCGCCGCAGGGTGCAGGCCCAGCAGCCGGAACAGGCGCGCCTGCTCCGGCGACAACCGCGCATACGACGCGTCGAACACGGCCCGCACTGCGGCCGAATCGTCCCCCGACACGCTCAACCCCTCCACTCTGCCCCGCTGCCCGGCGATCTCGGCCACCAACCCCGCCACACTGCCATGCCGACGCCCCGCGACCCGACACGCCGCCACCCTCAACGCCAACGGCAACCCACCACACAAGGTGACCAACGACGCGACCGCCTCCGGCTCCGCCCGAGCGCGCTCCTCACCGATCACGCCCTCCACCAACGCCACCGCGTCCTCAACGGGCAGAACGCCAACCGGCAGCCGTACCGCACCGTCGGAGACCGCCAACCCCGTCAACGCCATACGCCCGGTCACCACCGTCACACACCCCGACCCCGCAGGCAGCAACGGCCTCACCTGGTCCGCCGACACAGCGTTGTCCAACACCACCAACACCCGCCGCGACGCAGTCAACGACCGATACAACCCGACCTGCGCCTCCTCAGCCGCTGGCACAGCCTCCGCCGAAACCCCCAACCCCTGCAAAAACCCTGCCAACACCGCCGACGGAACCAACGGCGCACTCGGCCCGTAACCCCTCAGATCGGCGAACAGCGTCCCGTCGGGAAACCGCGACTCGGCACCTCGCGCCCACCGCACCGCCAACGACGTCTTCCCGACCCCACCCATCCCCTCCAACACCACCACCGACGGACCACCCGGCTCATCCGACGACCCGCCCAGCGCGCTGCCCACTGCCGCGAGCTCGCCAGCCCGGCCGGTGAAGTCCCGGACACCAGCTGGCAACTGCCGAGGTACCGGAGCCCGTGGCGTCGGCAGCACCACCTGCCCGATGCTGCCCGCCTGCACCACCGCACCCACCACGGCAGTCCCCGCCAACGAGTTCGACACACCCACCCCGTCCGTCACCCACCACAGATCCCACAACCGGCACCGACGCACCACCGCATCGACGGCAGTCCACCCGGTCGGCTCACTCGACTACCGACCGGCATCGAGCCACAGGCGTCGCCGGACCGAACCACCACGGACGCCAACGACAAGGAAGTTGCGCCCGCGGATCTCCCGTGGCCGTCAGCACTCGCCTGCGCGGCGTTTTACGTAACGTTGACCATTGTCAACCGGTCGAGTGACGGTGGTCGCCCGAGCGGGCGACCGACCGTTCAAATGAGCCGAGATACGCCCGCATGGCGGTACAACTGCGGTAGGTCAACGCCCACGTAGTCGTTCCCCAGGTGGAGGCTCCATGGCGGTCACCGGCCAACACGCGGCTCACCACACGATCGTGATATACAACGTGGAGGGCCTCGACGCCTCGACTCGGACGCCCTTGCACCTGACTCGCACCACGGTAGAACTGGGCGCGATAGTGGCGGAGGGATTGGCTGCGGCCGAGGTGCCATGGGATGCCTGCCACCGTGAGACCCATGGCGAGAGTTTGGTCGTCCTGGTACCGCCGGAGTATCCGACCGCGCCGCTGGTAGAAGTGCTTCCTCAGGCGGTGGCACACGCGGTGCACACGCACAATCCCGACAGTCACGGCCTCTCCGGGACTCGCCTGCGTCTGGTGGTACACACAAGCGAGGATCCAGTCAACGACTACGCACCCATGTCAGGGTCCTTGAGTATGGCCCTCCGACTGCTCGACGCCGTCCCGTCGACGACAACCCTCGCGGACTCGTCGGCTGTCGTAGCGTTGATCGTTTCAGGCTCGGTCTTCGACGAGGTCGTAAGGCACTCGGCGGTGCTGGATCCGGCAGCGTTTCAGCAGGCGGAAGTGATGGCGGAGGAGGGGCGCCGCGAGGTTGCGTGGATCGGACTCAGCGGCCACTCCTACCTGTCCGACCCGGCTGTTCCCGACCTGCGACTGGCGAAATCGACACCAACCGATACCGCGCCGGACAAGCGAGTCTCGATCGCAACGGGTACCAATGGCACCCTAGAAGCAGTGGAGCCCGGTGCGGCAAGGTTACGCGGCGTGACCATTACTGGCGGCGTGCACGGCACCGGATCAGGTGTCACGATCGGGGGAGCCACGGGCGACTACCTCAGCATCGGCACACCGTCGCCTCCCGCAGGAAAGCCACGCGACCCCTCGCCATCTGGCATGGACCGCACGCACGTCGCATCGACACACGCCCCGGCGCACCCTGTGACCAATCCGTCTACCGAGGCGAAGGCGACAGCTCAGATTCACGGCGGTGTGGCCGCGACCGGGAACAGCGCCGCCGTCGGTATCGTGCACGGTGTCGTGCACCTGCACGCGGCATCGTCGCCATCCGCGCTGGTGGTGCCACGGCAGCTGCCCGCCGCGCCAGGGCTGTTCGCGGGACGGATGGTGGAGTTGGCCCGGTTGGACCGTGCCCTGTCCGCCGCACCGGACGGATCGGATACAGCCGTGCGTGGACCGGCCTCCGCCGACACTTCTGTGAGCGGTGCGACAGTAGTGGTGTCGGCGATCGGTGGGGCCGGAGGGATCGGCAAGACGTGGCTGGCGTTGGCCTGGGCGTACCGCCATCTGGACCGGTTCCCCGACGGGCAGCTATTCGTCGACCTGCGCGGGTTCAGCCCCGCAGGCGAGCCAATGGCGCCGGGGGCGGCGGTGCGAGGATTCCTCAATGCTTTCGGCGTCAACGCCAGCCGGATCCCAACCGACTTGGACGCGCAGGCTGCGTTATACCGGAGCCTGGTCGCGGGCAGGCGGATGCTGATCGTGCTGGACAACGCCGCCACCAGCCAGCAGGTCGTTCCGCTTCTCCCAGGTAGTCCGACCTGCACCGTACTGATCACCAGCCGCCACCGGCTCGCGTCCCTGATCGACCGGTACGGTGCCCGCCATCTGTCCCTCGGCGTCCTCACCCACGAGGAGTCCCGCTCCCTGTTTGCCACGCGCCTCGGCACCGTACGCGTCGCTGCCGAACCCTTTGCCCTCGATGAACTGGTCAACCTGTGCGGAAGCTACCCGCTGGCCTTGACAATCACAGCCCGCCAGGCTGCCACCCGCCCCGCCATCCCGCTGGCCGAGATCGCTGCTGAGCTGCGCGAGCTGGGTTTGGAGATGCTCGACCACGACACCGATTCCGCTGCCAGCCTGCCCGCTGTCCTTTCCTGGTCCCTACGCCATCTGACCGAACAGCAACGCACGGTGTTTGCGCTACTCGGGATAGCGCCCGGACCGGACATCGACATGCTTGCCGCCGCGTCACTTACGAGCCTTTCCGTGACTCGGCTTCGCAGGGTGCTTGGCACCCTGGAGGATGCCTTTCTGATCGACCTGCATACGCACGGCCGCTACGCGATGCACGACCTGGTACGCGCATACGCCGTTACCACAGCTCGTGACAATCTAGCTGAGCCGTTGCGCAGCGCGGCATTAGAGCGGATCATGGACTTTTATCTGCATACTGCCCACACCGCTGACCGCCTCCTCGACCCCCACGCCGCGTTGGCCCGACCCCGGCCACCCGTGCCCGGCATTAAACTTCACACGCTGTCCGACGCTTCGGCGGCGATAGTGTGGCTGGAGTCGGTACACACCCACCTGCTTGCCACCCAGCGCATCGCCGCTGGAATCCGCCGCCACCACGTCGTCTGGCACCTTGCCCGCAACCTGACTAGTTTCCATCAACGGCGCGGACACCTCGATGCCGACCTGGCTACATGGAATGCCGCACTGGACGCCGCCGCCCACCTGCCCGAGCCCGCCGCTCGCATCCTCGCCCACCGTTACGTCGGCCGCGCACACGCCCGGCTCGAGCAATATGATGCGGCCATCGAACACCTTCACCAGGCCGCAGCGCGCGCCGAACACAACCACGACACCACTCAACAAGCTGCCACCCATCTCGACCTGGCAAGGGTGTGGGGACAGCGAAGAGACGACCGCACGGCCCTGGACCATGCCCGACGAGCGCTGGAGCTCTATGAGGGCACCGACAACCCGACGAGACAAGCTCTCGCGCGGAATGCGGTAGGTTGGTTCCTCGCCCACCTGGGTGAGTACGACACCGCTCGTGAATTCTGTCGGGCAGCCCTCACCCTACTCAGCCTCCACCACGAACCTCAGGTTGAAGCGGCCGCCCTGGACAGCCTCGGGTGGATCGACCACCAGACCGGAAACCATGACTCGGCGATCCACCATTACCACCAGGCGGTGACGCAATACCATTCCTTGGACAACGCCTACGAGGCCGCCAACAGCTTGGACAATCTCGGTCACCCTTATGTCGCTCTTAGTACTCCAGCCAGAGTTCGTGATCTTGGCTGGTCAGGGGGCCGTGAATACGGGTGCGGCCACCAGGTGATCATGAACGGTTTGTGAGGACTGTCCAAGATCATGTGGTGGCCGCGGGTCACAGCGTAGACCGCGACCGATGGCGGGAGACGTTCGACGGGCTGATGGCCCGGGTGGCCGGCCGGTTCACGCGGGTGGAACCGCGTCGACGGGCGCGGGCGTTCGTGTTGGGCCTGTTGTCGGACCTGCCGCGCAAGAACTGTTGGACGATCGCCGAGCACGCCGGTGATGCCGGCCCGGCGGGGATGCGGCACCTGCTGCGTAAGGCGGTGTGGGATGCCGACGCCGTCCGTGACGACATCCGGGCGGTCGCCGTGGAGCGTCTGGGCGTCGCCGAGGCGATCCTGGTGGTGGACGAGACCGGTGACGTGAAGAAGGGCGTGCACACCGTCGGTGTGCGGCGGCAGTACACCGGGACTGCGGGCCGGATCGAGAATGCGCAGGTCGGGGTGTTCCTGACCTATACGACCACCGTCGGGCACACCCTGATCGACCGGGAGTTGTACCTGCCGGCGTCGTGGACCGACGACCCGGACCGGTGTGCGGCGGCGGGCGTTCCCGAGGACACCGGGTTCGCGACGAAGACCGAACTGGCCCGGCGCATGCTCGTCCGTGCTCTGGACGGCGGTGCCGCGGCGGCCTGGGTGGCAGGCGACGAGGTCTACGGCGCCGCCTCGGCGTTGCGCACCATGCTGGAGAGCCGTGGTGTCGGGTACGTGTTGGCGGTGGCCTGCGACCATCGCGTCACCACCGCGGCCGGCTCCCATCGCGTCGACGCGATGGTCGCCCGGCTTCCGAAACGGGCGTGGCAGCGGTTGTCCGGCGGCGCGGGGGCCAAGGGCCACCGCTTCCACGACTGGGCGTGGATCACCGTCACCGCACCGGATGACGCGCCGCCGGGGCACCGCTGGTTACTGGTCCGCCGCAACCGCCGCACCGGGGAGTTGGCCTTCTACCGCTGCTACTCGCGGTCTGTGGTGGCGCTTTCCGCACTAGTGCGGGTGGCGGGACGTCGGTGGACGATCGAGGAGGCGTTCCAGACCTCGAAGGGCCAGACCGGCTTGGACGAACACCAGGTCCGCACCTGGACCTCGTGGCACCGCTGGACCACGTTGGTGTTGTTGGCGCACCTGTTCCTGGCGATCACCACTGCGGCCGAGCGGGCCGTGCCGGCTCCGGCAGGGTTGATTCCGTTAACGCTGAACGAGATCCGGCACTTGTTCATCCGTCTGGTGATCAAGCACGTCGACCGTCCCAGGGACTGCCTGCACTGGTCGTGGTGGCGACGACGTCACCAATACCGCGCCCAACAGGCCCACTACCAGCGTCAAGTCGACCAAGAGCCGTGAAGGTCACGATCTATTACTGGAGTACTAGTTCGAGAGGACGCCAGCGATCGTTACTCAGCACACTAGGTCGTCACTCGAACGGACCATCGACTGCACGATTGCGTCACCGAACGACCCTGGAAGGTGTCTTACGGTAACCAACCCGAGCGCGTCATGAAGCGGATTTCGGTCAACCGCCTAACTCGCTCCAACGACTAAGTGATCAGTTCAGAATGAGCTGGCGTGTCGGCTTTGTCGATGCTCCACGATCACCTCGTGCGTGAGAAGGCCCTGACCGACGAGCTGTGGGCCCGTCTGGAACCGTTGATCCCAGTGCGTCCGAGGCGTTTCCGCCATCCGGGTCGCAGACGCTCCAACGACCGGGCGGCACTGGAGGGCATCCTGTACGCAGTGCGTACCGACATCGGGTGGAACCGGCTGCCCACCGCCCTGTTCGGCGCCTCGGGCGCGACCTGTTGGCGGCGGTTGACCGAGTGGCACGAGGCGGGGGGTGTGGCAGTAGCTGCACGAACGACTACTCGCCGAGTTGCGAGCGGCAAGGCTGTTGGACCTGTCCGCAGCGCTGGTCGACTCCACCCACCTGCGCGCCCTCAAAGAGGGGACCACACCGGGCCGAGCCCGGTCGACCGACGTATTGAGTCGAAAGTGATCACCTTCCAGTAGGTTGATCACTCGTGATCGAGGTCGAGGGTGCGCACCGGCTATCGCCCGCGGAGCGTGAGGTGCTGCGCTTGCGGGTGGTGGCCGCGTTGGAGTCCGGGGCGGTCGCGGGCTATCGGCAGGCGGCGGAGGTGTTCGGGGTCTCGGAGCGCTCGGTGGGCAGTTGGTGGCGTGCTACCGGCGGGACGGCCGTGAAGGCCTGGCGACCCGGACGGGAAGGCCCGGCCCCGCCGAGCTGATCGGTGCGGAGGATCGGGGCACGCTGTTCGCGGCGATGGCGGACTACACGCCGGAGGAGTTGCTGATCGGCGGGCCGCTGTGGACCCGTCAGGCGGTGGTCGAGCTGATCCGGCTGGTCGTCGGGGTCGAGATGACCGAACAGGGCGTGGGGTTGTGGCTACGCCGCCATGGCTTCACCCCGCAGCGTCCTGCCCGGCGGGCCTACGAGCAGCAGCCCGCCGCGGTGCGCGCATGGCTCGACGACGAGTATCCGGCGATCGAGGCCAGGGCGAAGGCCGAGGGTGCCGCGATCGCGTGGGTCGACCAGTGCGGTTTGCGTTCGGATGCCGCGCCGCCCGGCCGGTCGTGGGCGCCGAAGGGCCGCACGCCGATCGTGCGGGTGACCGGGAAACGCCTGCGGGCCAACGTCATGTCCGCGGTCGCCTCACGCGGCGCGCTGTGGTTCACCGTGTTCACCGAACGCTTCACCGCACCGGTGTTCATCACCTTCCTCGACCGTGTCGCCCGCCAGGCCGACCGGAAGGTCCACGTCATCGCCGACCGGCACCCGGTCCACCGGAGCAAGGCCGTCCGCGCCTGGCTCGAGGCCAACGCCGACCGGGTCGAGTTGCACCTGATGCCCGGCTACAGCCCCGAACTCAACCCGGACGAGCTGCTCAACGCGGACCTCAAACGCAACGTCAACGCCTCCCGAGCCCACAACGTCGACCGACTCGTCCACGAGACCCGACGTTTCCTACGACGCCGCCAACGCCAACCGCACATCGTCCGCGGCTACTTCCAGGCACCGCACGTCCGCTACGCCGCCATGTAGGCAACCGAACACTTTCGGCTCAATAGATGGCTTCTCGACCTGGGCAAGGCCATCGCCAGGAGTTTCGTGTGCTTGTCTACCCATCCCGCGATCGGCCTGTCCAGTTCACATCTCCAGTTCTTCTGGAAAGGGTTCACTGCTGCCCCTCGATGGGTTTTTGAGGATCTTCGTCTACCTGTCGACCGCCTTTAGCGGCCATGCGACGCCCGGCCCATCGCCGTCCGCCTTCGTCGGCGAGACCTTCGACACATGCAACTAGTCGCTGAACTGCATCAGCGTCTTCATATGGCCGTGACGAATTGACGAATAGTGCAGCCTCGCGTTCGATAGAGTATCCCACCTGGCTATGTTCGACCCAATTTTCGTGTAGTCCAAATGTGGTTCGAACGCCAGTGGCAATCAGTACGAGTGCGCCTATTGTGGCGATGATCGCCGAGTTGAGTTGTGCGGCGGCGGCTACTGGAATGGCGGCAGACCCACTAAGGGCGACCAACTCCATGACGGCGTATCTCCGGCGGTCTCGTCGAGACCCATTCTTGTACCAATTCCATCTCGCAATGACCGTGACCGGCAATGTCTTGCCATCGCGTTGGGCGGTGACCATCCAATGCTTGGTGAGGTCACCGGACGTGTCTTCGGCCCATCTCATTACGTGAGCACCTCTCGTGATCTGTGTTGTGTTGGTCGCCTACCGTCATGTGGCCGGGCTAGTCAACCGGCGAGATGCCTCGACTCTGTCGATTCAGGTGCTGTCCGGGCGCGGACCAAGTCACTGCGGTGGTTCTTACCTTCCATCAAGCTTCTGGCCAGTGAGCGGGCCTGAAGTGACGTTCCGGAGCCTACTGCCAACGAAGGTGCAATAAGCCTGGACGACTACTACTTCGGCCCTGCTTTTCTTTCCGTTCGAACGAGGCGGCGTCCAGAATCGTCCGCAACCAGTCGACCTGCCCGCAGAAGCCGACTTCATTCAGTACATCCTGGTACGGACGTCGTCACAATGCCGCCTTGGTCCACTCGGTGAACCGACGATGCGAGGTCGGAACCGCGACACCGAACGATGGCGGCAGTTCCCCACCGCCCCGGTGGAGGCGCCTCGAATTTTGGGTCAACGGCTCCGTCAAAGCCCACAACTCATTCGGCGCCAACTGCGACGACGACCGATCAGCCGCGACCCAAGTTGATGTCATGGCGAATCGACGCCACGTGAGCGAGGTTTCAATCGCATCTCCACTACGTGCCGGATGCCACGTGTGAGAAGTGTCGCTGGAGGTCGATGTGCCGGAACTGGTAGCCCGCGCCCACCCTGCGCATCACACCCAGCGCGCAGGCGTCGTCGAGGAAGGGCAACAGTCGGATCGGCACGTGCCTGCCCAATGCGAGCCACCACTTGGCGGTCAGATACCTGATCCACACCGTCGAGGGGAACATCACGGGGATTCCGCCGGTGAACGCGGCGGTGACACCGAGCGCCAACCCCGCCCCGATGCCCATGACGACACCGAACAACAACGTCGTGACAGGGCCGCTCGGATGTGCGAACTGGATGAAGAGCCCTACAACAACACCGAGTGACGCCAGTTGCAGCGATGTCGCCCAGCGGTCCGAGGTGAGCACCGACGATGCCCGGTCGGCCTCGGGGACCTCGGCTCGTTCGTCGAGGAGGTTGACGGCCATCCCCACCACGACGGCTCCACCGGCTACCAGCATGCCCGCTCCGGGGCCCACGAGCACTGCGGAGCCGAGCCCGGTCAGCAAGCCGCCTCCGAGGCCATAGACCAAGGCGTCGGGGATCTTGCGGGCGCGCACCCGGATACGTCGTGGGCTCCGCCCGATCCGCCATTCCCTGCTCCAGTCCGCCAGGACCCAGGTGAACGTGCCCATGATGACACCGCCCGCCAATGCGACCAGGGCGATCAGGGCGATCAGCCCGAGGGTGCCGGGCAGGGTGTGGAGGACGAGGATGCCCGCGCCGCCGACGATGCCGGTCAGCAGCCGCACCACTGCGCCGAGCCCGTAGTGGACGAGTCGTACTCCGGACGTCCCGGATCCTCGCCACGCCCGGATGACCCGGTCGGGGATGAACCGGAACGCACCCATCAGCACCAGCGCGAGGACGGCCATCGCGATCGTCCACTGGTGTGGGAGGGGCGCGACGGGTTCGGCGTCGACGCCGAGGAGCCGGGTGGACAGGTCCAGCGTGGCCGAGACCACCATCCCGGCCGCGCCGACAGCCGCGCCGAGGACACATCCCGAGACGACACCGCTGAGCACGGTCCGCAGGGGGCCCGTTGGGTGAGCGCCTTGTGCATGTTCCAGGGGATCAGGTCGCGTTCTTCTCGGTGCACCAAGTCTCGTGCCAGGTAGGACAGCCAGCGGGTGGCCTGGTTCTCATCCCAGTTCCGCACCCGCTTCGGTCCGCTGCGGCCGGGGTCGAACAGGGCCGGCACGAAACGTTCGAGCAGGTGCTCCTCCAAGGCCGTCGGGGACCTTTCCGCCAGTGCAACCAACTCGGCGGGCCGGCCTGGCGATCCCGCGTGGCCTACCCTCATCAGATAGCACATCAAGGGGGTGGACAGCATGCGGGCCAGGGGGCCGTCCGGGTTCTCGGCCAGGTGTCGTAGGACTGGGGAAGGGGCGTCGTCGTCTTCGTCCGCGCCCAGATACGTCCGGATGTCCGACGGGCGCAGTGGTTCGACCTTCACGATGACGATGTCTCGTAGTGGCCGAGCGTTGTCGCCGCTTCCGCTCTGGGACGGGTACTCCTCGGTACGGCAGGTGAGCACGAACGGGAAGGGCGCCAGACGTCCGAGGGCGGACAGCGCGGCCGATCGCCGCGGCGCCCACATCTCGTCCAGGCCGTCGAGGATGGGGAGAACCTTGTTCTCGTCCACCAGCGCGTCGGCGATCCGGCGGCCGGTGGCGTCCACTGCGGACAGCGAGGGGTACGTGGCCGCGAGCCGCTCCTTGAGCCAGTCCGCGAATCGGACCTCGTCGGGGTTCCAGGAGGACAGCGAGATGATGACGGGCATCTGATGGGTCTCGTCGTCCGACCGGCTGAGCTGCTGCGCGAGTCGGATGGCCAGGACGGTCTTGCCCGAACCGGGACGGCCCAGAATGACCAGTCGACGAGCCGGCTGGCACCGGTAGAACGCCGCGATGTCTTCGGCGGGTCGCGGCTCCCCGATGCCGCCGAAGCGTTTCCAGCGGATCGACAGGGGATGCCACTCGAATACACCCCCGTTCTCCAGCACCTCCGTCCACTCTGCTTCGGCCGTGGCGACGAAGCCATTGACGACGTCCGTCGCGGATGGTGCGACGACCAGTGCCTTGCGCGAGTGCTCCACGTACGCCAGCGCCCCGCTGGAGGCCAGCACGCAGAAGCCGAGAACCCACAAGCCTGCCTCGAACAGGGCGCCGGCGGCGCCGCCCGACACCACGACGGCGACCACGATGGCGGCGAGGGACACCGGTTTCACGGGCTTGCGGTGCGCGGGGATCATCCCGTCGCTCCGGCGTGGCGCAGCTCGACGAGGTTGGCGTGCAGAAAGAGCGGTTTGCGTCGGTGGACCACCAATCCCAGGGCCGCCGCCCACAGGGCAATCGTCCGCGCTGAGCAGAAGGTGGCCCGCGGTGTCCACACCTGGTCGGCGACCAGGCCCTTGAGCTGCTCGTCGCCGAGCCGCTGCCCCACCTGGGCGGCGACGATGAAGCGAACCACGTGCCAGCACCACCGGGGTACGCGGTCCAGAACCGTCACCTCGACGCGGCGGCGCAGGGGGCCGGTCGCCGCGTACACCGCGTGGTAAGGCGTCCACCTCGCGTAGAGCATGACGACGATCGACCCGCCCGGTCTGGTGACCCGGGCCAGTTCTCGCAAGCCCGCGAGGCAGTCGGGCGTGTGGTGCAGGACCCCGACGGACACCGAGTGATCGACCGCCCCGTCCGGCAGCGGTAGGTGCAGCACGTCGGCCTGGCAGACGAGTGCTCCGGGGTTGAGCAGACAGGTGCGGCCAGTCGCCGTGCTCGTCAGGTCGAAGGCCACGACCTGCGCTCCCCGGTCGAACAAGCCCCGGGATACCTCTCCCGACCCGCATCCCGCGTCCAGGACCGTCGAGCCGTGCAGCACGGCGTCGGGCAGGAACGGTCTCAGCCGCCGCACCCAGTGCCGCACCCGGCGTTCGCCCCCTTGCACGAAAGGGAAGCGCTCGTAGTGCGCCTGGGTTCGTGCCGACATCCTGGTTTCCAGGTGGGTCATTGCACACCGGCGCATTCGAATACGAATATGTTGGAGTACATGGGAATCCGCTTCCTCTTGACCACTTGGAGTCCATAAGATCGACCCCAGCGCTCGACTTCGCGCGGTGTGTGGAACGTGGCGCGCGGTGTCCACACCTGGTCGGCGACCATACGCTTCAGCAGCTCGTCATCAAGTCGAAGTCCGGTGTGGACGTATAGCGCGAACCGCAGCACCTCTTTCAGCCACCTGGGCAGGGAATTCACCGATTCCGCGGTCCAATGCTGGCGCAATGGACCCGTGAGGAAGTACAACGCGTGGTACGGCGTCCACCTGCTGTAGAGCAGCACGACCAGCGATCCGCCGGGGCGGGTCACCCTTGCCATCTCCCGCAGGCCGCGGGCGCAGTCGGCGGTGTGGTGGAGCACGCCGATGGCGATCGAGTGGTCGAAACTCGCGTCGCGGAACGGCAATGCTAGGGCGTCCCCTTGGACCACGTCGACCGCCTGGTGCAGTTCGCGGCAGCGTCGGGTCGCCGTCTCGGTCAGATCGACGCATGTCGTGTGAGCCCCGCGATCGGACAGGGAGCGCGCTACCTCCCCGACGCTGGCCCCCACGTCGAGCACTCGCGCGCCGCGCACGAGGTCGTCCGGCAGGAGGTCCGCCAGCCGTGACCGCCACAGGTCGACCCGCCGCCCGCCGCCCTCGATGAACGGGTACCGCTCGTAGTGTGCCCGAGTGACCGCCCGCAGGCGCGTTACCTCACTGTCGACCTTCATCGACCACCTCCTTCCGCGCGGCTCTCGCCGCCTTGACGAGTTGAAGCGCGGACAGGACGAAGGTGACGAGGGCGAGCACACTGACGACTGCCGCGGTGGCCAGCGGGTGCTCGCGCAGGAACTCCAAGATTTCGGCGGAGAACGGCGTCAGCTGGGTTCCCAACCACACGATGAGGACCGAGGACAACGACACGCCGAACACCAGGGCGGCAATGACGCGGTGCCGCGCGGTGCCGCGCGCGCCGAGCGCCATGTCTACGGGCGTGCTCTGATGCACTAGGCACGACACGAGCAGGGCCGCGCCGAGCCACCGCCGGGAAAGTGCCCTGAGCGCCCACGCCCCCGCGCGGGTCCGCGACACGAGGCGTTCGCCGCCCCACCGGCCCAGCTCGTAGTAGGCGATGTGGATCAGCAGTCGAAGTGGCACGGCCACGAGCACGATGACCATTGGGGGTAGCCGACCGGTCAGGAGCACCATGATCTCCGGTTGCGGTCGTAGGACCAGCAGTGCCAACGGGGCCTTCTCGACGAGGACGGTGAGCAACGCCAGGCCGGTCTGGCTGGCGGCGAGGATCGCCAGCACCAGCGCTACGCTCCACGCGCCCCGCACGTCAGACCACCTCAGCGGTGACTTGGCCCGACCGCCAGTACCAGGCCCAGCCCATGGTCGATACCAGTTCCCACAGCGCGAGCCCGATCAGCACGGGCACGAGGGCCGACCAGGGCGCGCGGACCGCGATGGCGAGCAGCAGCATCAGGAACCCAGCGGCGAAGTACAGCTCACGGCCGCGGGGCGATGGCGGACGACGCCCGTCGAGCAGTCGGCGCAGGCTCATCGCACCCGCTACGACGGCGGCGACGGCCACCGAGGCACAGGCCACCATCACCGTGGACGCCGTACCACGGGTCACAGCCCACAGGGTGATCGCCCCGATCGACATCACGACCGCGAACAGACTCCAGCAGTACCGCCGGTAGGAGGGCGTCGTGACCAGCTCACCGTCCGCACCGATGTCGGCGCCCATGGCGACCGCGACGGTCCGGAAGCCGGTACGCCGGTCGGAGGCGAGATCCTTGAGGTTGCCGGCAACGCTGTTGAGCTGGAGCGACAGGGCGAGCAGCAGGGCGGTGGCCCACCAGACCACTGGTCCTGCCGAGCCGGACACCGCCCACGCGGTGACCGGGAGCGGCGCGGCCATCGCCACGGCGAACAGCACGTCCATCAGCAATGGGTGCCCGGTTGCCTTCTGGTAGACGTTGATCACTGCGCCGAGCACCAGCAGCAGGACGAACGCCACCTGGGCACCGACGGGCCACGCGTGCAGGGCAGTGATCGCCATCGCGGCCAGTGGCAGGCACAGCGACCACAACAGCGCCACGCGCTCCGACAGTGCGCCGGTTACCAGCGGGCTGCGCGACTTCGCCGGGTTCACCCGGTCCCGCGGCAGGTCGACCAGGTCGTTGAGCGCGAAGATGTACCCGTTCACCAGCACCCCGAGGAGCCACAGCACGGCGAGGTCGCCGAGCCGGGCTGGCATGTTGGCGAGCATCGGCCCCGCGGTGAAGATGAACCCCTCGAAGCCCGCGGTGTGCAGGCGCAGCAGGTTTGCCGTCGCCGCGACGCGGTCTCGGATCACCTCGTTCCCCGGACGCCGGCCCGGATGGCGAGCGACATCGCGACGCGGCCCAACCAGGCGACGAGAGGATGCGGGCGGAGAGCGGCGGCGACCTGCGCTCCGTTCACGGCCACGTCGAACTTGCCGGCGCTCAGCACTACGCTCGGCCGCTGCCTACCGGGTGGCAGTACGCGACCGGGCAGTACGCGGACACCCTGCACGCGCTCCAGTCGGGATCGGAAGAAGCGCCACGCCCACACGGGGTGCAGCACGAGCCGACCGCCCGGACAGGTCACGCGCAGGCACTCGGCGAGCGCCCGCCGGGGGCCGGTCACGTGCTGGAGGACGAAGTTCGCGTTGACGACGACGAAGGCCCCGTCACGGAACGGGAGGTGCTCGGCGGTGGCCGCGACAGCGTGGCTGGCGCGCTCCGGGGGGCGGACGGAGAACTGGGGGTCGACTGCCAGGGCGAGCACACCGGAGGACACGAGTTCGGCGCCCAGCGGCGAATCCCCGGCGCCCAGGTCGAGGAACGGGCCCTCCGCAGCTCCGAACCGTGCCTGCCAGGCGGAGAGGGTGAGCCGTCCGGTGCGCAGCACGGACCGCCAGCCCCGATCGGTGTCACGAGTGCGGGCCGTGCGGTGGAGCACGAGCACCTCTGTGGTCCGGTGGACCACGCGAAAGCCCCGGTGGAGGTACGCGGCGAGGAGCCGGTGTTGATCAGCGTCCACCCTGGCGGACACGTCCATCCCGGCCCGGTCGGCCAGCGCGAAGACGTAGCCGGAGATCGCGATGGTCGCCGGCGTGGCGGCGCGGCGGCGCGGGTCCTTGGCGAGGTTGACCAGCCGCCACCCTGCGGTGTGAGTCGGGCGCAGCACCCACGGAAGGTCATCGGGCCGCTTCCGCGCGGCTACCTCCCATGCCAGGTGCACCACCGAGTCCACGACCCGCCTGCCGGGGCTGCGGCGCCCGTGGTCGGCACCCACGCCGAGCACGGCGGCGTGCCCGTGCACGGTGAGATGGGGCGTGACGACGACCTTGACCAGATGCCTGAGGTACCGACCGCCATAGGCCGCGTGGATGACCCGCGCAGCGGCGGGCGCTTCCCGCGGGGTCACCCAGCGCGGTCGCGACACGGTCACCGTTGGCCGATCGGTGTGAGGAGGGCTGCCCGCTGGTCGACCGCCCGCTGCCGCCATACATCGGCCAACTGCGCCAGTACGCCGGCGTCGGCGGCACCGGCCTGAGCGAACGCGTCACCGAACGCCCACTCCGCCACGTTGAGGCATGCCCGCGCCGCGCCGCTGCCGACGAGCGCGGCCCGCAGGTCATCGGCGTCGGTCACGTCCACGTCCGGGTAGGCCAGCAGGGCGCTCGCCAACGGCCAGGTCGTGTTCCCGCTCGCGGCGTCCTCTGCGGCGTCTTGGAGGTCGTCCAGCAGTTGCAACCCCGTGCACAGTCGCAGCAGCGCACGAGCGGTCGGCTCGCCGCGCTCCGGCACGCTGGCCAGGTCCGCCACCACGTGTAGCGCCGTCATTCCGGGCGCCGCCTTGTCACCGAGGCCGATGACGTCCTCGACCGTGTACGGCCGTGAACCGTCGCGGTGCGCCAGGTCGCGGCCGATCGCCGCGGCGTAGTCCCGGTAGTAGCGGTCGTGCAGGGATCGGTAGCGGTCTCCCGAGTCGGGGGACAGCGCGGCGAGGCCGTCCAGGTAGACCAGCAGGCTCGTGTCGGCGATGACGCACATCGCGGCGGGAGCGTGCCCCTCGTCGATCACGAGGTCGTGGAAGGCGAAGTGGAGGTGCCCGATCGCGAGCAGGTCCCGCAGCCCTTCGATCTCCCGGTCACCCACTCCCCAGGCCCTGGCCTGGGCGGCGGGCAGGTGGAAGAAGCCGCTGTCGAGCCCGAACACTGCGGAGGGGAACCGGTCGACTTCGGCCGCCATCGCCGGAAGCTCCTCCGCCAGCACAGCGCGCGATCGACAGGCGACCTCGTCCCACGGCGAGCGCGCGGCTTCGGCTGTGAGAGCGCCGGGCAGAGGTGTCATCGGTGCCACCGTGGTTTTACGGATCAACTCACCAGGTGTCCTGGTCGCCGTTGGACTGGGGCAGCCTCTCCCGGAGGTCCTCCTTCGACGGCGGGTTCTGACGAACCTCGGCGAGGTTTCGAAATTCGTTCTCCACGGTTCGGGCCGCCGTGCTGGAGTTTTCGGTTACTGTCATCATGCGATCCTCTTCATTTCGATGAGTTGATATTCCTCCGAGCTTAAGCTCTTGGACCTGGGTGTCAAGGGGGTCGCCGGATCTGACTGAAAAGAGATCTGACGAGGACTGTTTCACTCGAATGGGCGCGTAACGCTGCGGTGCATCCCTCCGACATCTCCAAATCGTGAGCTTTGGTCGGCTTCAGCGGTTTTCGACCATGGGAGAAGGTCGACGCGGCTGGGAATCGTTGCCTCCGGTGTCCGTGTCAACTGCGGGTTCGCGCTGGGCAGCCATGATCTGCTTGTGCGAGGTGCCCGCTTCTGCGGAGACTTGTCGGCGGACACGTGTGTTGTCCGCAACAGGGCGTGTATGCCGACCCTCGCGGAGAAAAGTGACCGGCGAGCAGGAAATCCCGGCCCGCACTGCCTTGCCTCCACCCGCGTGCTGACAGTCGCAGTCCTTGGGTGGAGGCTCTACAACGATCAACCCTTCAGTCGTGACGGTGGCTCAGTCGCGACCGGTCCAGAACAAGTCTACGGGTGACGCGTCATCAACCTCGACATGTAGGGCGCACGGCCTGGACGATCACCGGAGTCGAACGCGAGAGGACCGCCGTGCGGCCACAAAAGGTGCGTCGAGATCGGAGGCGAAGGCATTCGTGCCCGTTGTCTTTTTGGAGTTCCTGATCAAGGAGTCGTGGTCGCTGGGGCCGGAATGACTGACGCCCCAGTCGAAAGCATGATCCGAGGGCTGGCCCGTGCGGATGCCGTATGGACTGTCATTAGTCGACGGCGGCGCCAGCGACCGTTGCCGCCACGGCCACAGCGGACCCTGCATCGACGACCGGCCGGCGACCCTCGACCTCCGCGAGAACCGCCTGATCGCCAGGATCGGCCGCGCCTTGCACCTGCCAGCCGCGGCGAGTCCAGGCATCGTCGCCGACCTGATCCGCGTGACCAGGCGGTGATCGTCTGCCACGCCGACCCGCTGCGATGTAACGGGTTGCGTCGACTGCTCGATGAACCGGCGTTCGGGCAGTGGAGGGTGATGTGGTGGGGGAGTCGGCCGAGGCGTGTGCCCGGGCGCTGGTGGTAGCGATGGGCGGTGAGGGCTGGTCGGCGGCGCGGGATCGGGTGACCGTGGTGATCGGCCTGGCGCGGCGCCTGGACGCGGACAGGGAGGTGCTGGATCGGGCGACGGAGGGTGAGCGCGAGCGTGTGAAGGCTGGGCACCTGGCCGCTTGGCGGGTGCGTCTGGCCGATCTGCTCGACGAGCGGCCCGAGTTGGACCACCCGCTGCGCGAAGCCCTCGCGATCCTGGACATTTCGACCCAGCATGGCACCGCGAGCGACAACTCTACCGTCGTCCAGGCCGGGCGGGACGTGTTCCACGACATCCGCGGTGAGCGCGACGTCTTCATAAACTCGCCGGGCAACACCGCCCGGACCGCCGTGGGCGCGGGGTTGGGCGGTCTTGTCGGGGGGAGTCGCCGGCGTGGGTGGCGGTGTGGCCGCGGCGGGTTTGAGCGGTTCGGGTGGCACTGCCGCGACCGGTGGCGCTCTGGTGTCGGCCAAGGTGTTGGCGGTGACCGCGGTGGTTGCCTCGCGCATGACCCGGCCGACCCGTTTGTGGTTGACCCGGTGTCCGCGGCGGCGCAGCGCGACGACGATCCGCGGTCGCTCGTAGGCGCCCCGGTGACCGGCGTGGACCTCGCCGATCTCGGCGGCCAGGCGCTCATTGTCGAGCGCAGCAGCAGATCCACGCTCCTGGTGCATCTGCCGCGGCTGGAGGGCTGGGGCGAGACGCCGCCCGTGAGGAACGGCCTGTCACTCGGCGGCTACGGCGCCGTCGCGATGAACGCCGCCCTGACGGTGTCGATGACGAAGCTGCCCGAGCAGCTCCGCAAGACCCTCACCTGGGACCGGGGGGAAGGAGCTGTCCGCGCACGCCCGGTTCGCTCTCGACACCGGCACGAGAGTGTTCTTCGCCGACCCCCACTCACCGTGGCAACGGCCGACGAACGAGAACACGAACGGGTTGCTGCGTCAGTACTTCCCCAAGGGCACCGACCTTTCGAGGTGGTCCGCCGAAGACCTCGAAGCCGTCGCCCTGGCCCTGAACAACCGGCCCCGCAAAGTCCTCGGCTGGAAGACCCCCGCCGAGGTATTCAACGAACAGCTACAGTTGCTCCAACAGCCCGGTGTTGCATCGACCGATTGAACTCGCCCAATACACCTCCGTACTGTTCCGTTCCGCGCTCGCCGGTCACGGCATCCGGCCGTCGGTAGGGCGGACCGGGTCGTGCTTCGACAACGCGGTCGCGGAATCGTTCTTTACCACCCTCAAGACCGAGATCGGCACCACCGTCTGGAACACCCGCGACGACGCCCGACGCGACGTCTTCGCCTACCTCGGCTACTACAACCACGACCGTCTACATTCGACACTCGGCTACCGCACCCTGCACGAAACCCGAGTCGGCTATCGTCAAGGCCTCGCCCTCGTGGCATGAAATCCGGTGTCCGGTCATCGGGGACAACCTCAAACACCTCCCGGCCGCGCGGCGATCTTCAGGCGGACACCGGCAAGCCGGTGTCCGCCTCCGAGGTTCATGCGTCGAGTTGTCCGGCGGACCTCCTGCTCCAGCACCGCCGCGCCGGATGCCGCTCGCGATCGAGCACCCGGACAGCACCGGTGGCCCGCTCGAACAGCAGCCGGCGCGGGGCAGTTCGTCCCGGACCGGAGTGCCCTTGCCGGTTTCCCGGCTCCTCGTGTTGGGTTGGTGCTGCGACCGTCTCGGCAGCTACGTGAGCGGTCACCCGGTACGCGGACCGCCCTCTCGCCTGAGGCGGTTCCCGTGGAAGGGCTGCCGCCGACACCGGGCCGCAGGCTCCAGGCACGGCGACCGGTGGTGCGCACGGCACCCCGGAGGTGGCGGATCGCGGGAGGGGCGGGAACGCGCTGTGAGAACCGATGCGCTCAGCGAGCGCCGCGTGTTGGTCCGAGGGTTGTCGACGTCGTACCTCGAAGAGGGTGCGGGGCCGGTGCTGCTCCTCGTGCACGGGAACCTCACGACGTTCAGGAGTTGGCGTCGGGTGATCGCGGAGTTCCGGAGCACCCATCGCGTCGTGGCGGTGTCCCTGCCGGGGTACGGCAGCACGAGCCCGCAAGCCGACGTGGAACTCGGCACCACGGTGGCCTTCCTCACCCATTTCCTCGACGCGCTGTCGATCGACGAGGCGGTCGTCGTCGGGCACTCCGCCGGCGGCCTCATCGCGGCGACGTTCGCGCTGCGCAATCCCGGGCGGGTTCGCCGGCTGGTGCTCGCGGACTCCGCCGGGCTGGGACGCGCGGTGAACCCCGCCGCCATCCTCACCTCCCTGGTGCCCACCCCGGTCGCGAACGCCGTGGTCTCCGCGATGCTCCTGCCCGGCGGCAGCATCCCGCTGGTGCTGCTGGACGTCCTCCAGCTCCGACGGCCGTGGCGGGTGTCGCCGCGGGAGTGGCTGGAGCAGGCTCGCGCGTTGCAGGCGCGGACGGTCCTGTCCACGTCCTTCAAGGCGGTGCGCACGTCCATCGGTCTGACCGGGCAACGCCGCGACTACGTCTTCGTCGACCGCCTCGGCGAGCTCCGGATGCCCACCCTGGTGATCTGGGGCGTGACCGACGACGTGTTCCCGGTCTGGCAGGCGGTGCGCGCGGTCCGGAAGCTGCCCCTGGGGCGGTTGGCCCTGCTCGTGGGCAGCGGTCACATCGGGTACCTCGACAGCCATGCCGAGTTCATCGACTTCCTCAGCCCTTTCGTCCGCGACGAGCTCGACCCGCTGCCCGCCACCGTCGACGGCGGGCTCACCGAAAGGGATGGTGACGGTGGAGAACCCCGCTGACCTCACGGAGAACTCCCCCGGCACAGTGGTGCGGGACGCGCGTTTCCGCGACCCGGCATGGACGTCGAACCGACAACTCCGCGCCCTGCGCGACACGTACCTGACGGCGACGCGGGCGGCGAACCGGGCGGTGGAGAACCTGCCCGCGTCCCCGAACGACGTGCGGACCGCGCGGTTCCTGCTCGACCTGGTCACCGACGCGCTGAGCCCGACCAACCTGCTGCCGACGAACCCCGCCGCCCTGCGGAAGGCGGTCCGAACCCGGGGCCGCAGCCTGGCCCGGGGTTTCACGCACCTGCTGACCGACCTCCGCCACAACGGCGGCCTCCCGTCGATGGTGGACCGGCAGGCCTTCACCGTCGGGCAGGACCTGGCGACGACCCCCGGCCGGGTCGTCTTCCGCAACCACCTCATGGAGCTGATCCAGTACGAACCCCGCACCGCGGCCGTCCACAGCGTCCCGCTCCTGTGCTCACCTCCGTGGGTCAACAAGTTCTACTTCGCCGACCTGACCCCGGAACGCAGCATGGTGCGGTGGGCCATCGACCACGGGCACACCGTGTTCATGATCAGCTACCGGAACCCGGACGCCTCCCTGCGGCACGTCGGCTACGACGAGTACCTCCTGGAGTCCCTGGTTCCCGCCCTCGAAGTCGTCCGGGACATCACCGACACCGACGAGGTGAACCTGCTCGGCGCCTGTCTCGGTGGCTTGATCGGGCTGATGCTCGCCGCCTGGCTCGACGACCGCTCCCTGCCGAGACTGCGGAGCGTCACCGCGTGCAACGCCCTCGTCGACTTCAGCGACATCGCGGAGGTCGCCCGGACGGGCGCCACCGGTCGTCTGCTGTGGGGACCCGCGCTGTGGCTCCTGGAGACCCTGACCTCGGCCCGGGGCTTCGCGAGCGGCAGTCACCTCGATGCGTTCTTCCGCCTGCTCCGGCCTGAAGAGCTGATCTGGTCGGCCATGAGGGATCGCTGGCTGATGGGTGAACCCCCTCCGACGTACGACGTCCTGTACTGGAGCCACGACTCGCTCAACGTCCCCCATCGGGCCCAGCAGTACCTGCTGCGTGACTTGTGCACGGAGAACGCCTTCGCCGCCGGCACCGCGGAACTCGCCGGGCGGCGGCTCCGCCTCGACCGGGTCACGCAGGACGTCTTCCTGGTCGCCGGACGGGAGGACCACCTCGTCCCCTGGGCCGCCGCCTACCGGACCGTGCGGCTGCTGCCCGGCGACGTGCGCTTCCACGTCGCCTCCGGCGGCCACATCGCGCTGGCCGCACCGGACTCCGGCGCGAGCTACTGGACCGGCGCGCGCGACGACCTCGCCGACGCCTCCGAGTGGCTGGCCCGCGCCACGGAGCACCACGACAGCTGGTGGCCGGCGTGGGTGGACTGGCTGACCGAACGCGCGGGACCACCACGCACCCCGCCACCGCTCGGCAGTGACCGCCACCCGCCGATGGAACCGGCGCCCGGGACGTACGTGCTCACCTGATCGACCGTCGGGTGCGCACATCCGCCCGGCAGGGCTCACGCCCGTCGCGCGAGGCAACCGGGGCCACCCGGCCGGCCGGGTGGCCCCATCCGCTCACCTGAAGTCGTCCACGACGTGGTCGAGGCAGCGCTCCACCACCGCCGCGATGGTCAGCACGGGGTTGACCGCGGCGGTGCTCCCCGGCATCAGGGCGGAGTCGAGGCAGTAGAGCCCGTCGTAGCCGTGCAACCGTCCGTACGCGTCGGTGGCCTTGGTCAGGACCGCACCACCGAGCGGGTGCAGGACGACGGGGTGGGCGGCGAGCGGGTCGTGCACGGTGGCGCCGCCGTCGACGTGCCGCGCCATTTGGTGGACGAGGTCCTTGGTGGCCCGGTGGGCGCTCTCGTCGCTGCCCCGGGCCCACTCCAGCTGTGGTCGGCCGGTGACCGAGCACCACGTCCACCGCCCGAACCGGTCGGGGAGGCCCATCCCGGGGACGAGGATCCACGACTTCCCGAGTCCCCCGCCCCCGCCGTGGGTCACCATCGCCGTGCCATCGCGGGAACGGGTGAGGAACGCGGGCGGTCCGCCGTGCGGGCCGCCCGGGGGCATCGCTTTGACCTTCACGGTGTACATCTGGTCGCCGTTCGTGCCCCACTGGGCGCCGACGAACTCGTTCAACCGGGGCAGGCCCCCGGTCGCCTTGGCGGTGACCAGCATCCGGGCCGTGTGCACGCCCCCCGCGGCCAGCACGAGGCGGTCGCAGGTGATCGCCACCTTCTCGAGCACCGCGCCGCCGGTGTCGAGGTGGTCGACCACGAGGTGGTAGCGGCCGTCGGCGAGTTGGCTGATGCCCGTGACCTCGTGCAGCGGCCGCACCTCCGTCCTGCCGGTCGCTTCCGCGCGCTCGAGGTAAGTGCGGTCCACGCTCAGCTTCGACCCGCTGTCGCACCCGGTGAGGAAGTACTGCCCGATGACCGCCGAGGGTCGTGCGGTGCCGTTCAGCTCGGCGCGGACGCGGTCGAAGTCGAAGGTGCTGAGCACTCGCTCCGGGGAGAGTCCCGCGTCGACCAGGGCATCGCGCCAGATCTCGGACGAGCGGTACTCGGATCGGGCGAGCAGGTCATCGGGGAACTCGGTGGCGCCCAGGCGGCTTCGGGCGCGCGGGTAGTAGGTCCGGTCGAACTCCTCGTAGTCGAGTTCGGCCGGGAAGGCCCGCCGGAACACCTCGGCCCGCGGTTGCGGCAGCATCCCGCCGTAGACGAGCGTGCCGCCGCCGACCCCCGCTCCGCACACGATGGTGAGGTTCCGGTGCGGCAGGACGTCCAGCAGACCGGTGGAGCGCGGGAGGAGCTTCTGGGCGGCCGCGTCGGTGACGGACCCGAGCCAGGGCACCCGGGAGAGCAAGGGCACCGGCGGTCGGCGGCCCACCCAGAGCAGCCGCGGGTCCGGTGAAGGCCACCGCGGGAAGGTGTTCTCCGCCGGGGTGATCGGCCACCGGCGGCCGCGCTCCAGCACCACGTTGTCCACACCCGCTTCGGCGAGCCGGAACGCGGTCACGCTGCCGCCCACCCCGGAGCCGATGATGACGACCCCGTGCCGTTCTTCGCGGTCCACGTGGTCGGGGCCCGCCGGTGTCGTCGCGCGTCGGTTGCTCACGTCGTGTCCTCCTTGTTCTGCCACGCTTGACTTGTCACGAGCGTCACCACCGCCACACCCCGTGCGTCCGCTCGACTTCCGGTCGGCGCTCGTGGTCGCCGGCGGTCAACGGGGGCGGCGGACCAGCTCGACGCCCAGCAGCTCGACCCGGCAGGCGCCGTCGGGGTCGAGCAGGATCACGTCGCAGCGGGCGACGTCCTCGCGGGTTCCGCCCGCCCGCACCACGCACCGCCCGGGGGCGGGCAGTGGGCCGAGGCGGTGCAGGCGGTAGGCGGCGACGGACATGGGGAGCATGCTCAAGTCCGGCACGTCGTGGGCCGACACGGCCTGGGCCCACAACAGCGCCGCTTGGAACGCGGCGTCGGTGGCCGCGGGGTCGGTGGGCCAGTCCACCCCGTCCCAGCCGCGCTCGCGCAGACCGGTGATGTCGGCCACCAGCCCCGCCGGGCCTTTCCACCGGGTCCGCTCCACGGTCCGGAAGGCCGGTCCGTGGAAGAACGACGGCCGGCGGTAGACCAATGGCTCGTCCACCGGCAGCAGCCCGGCGGGCTGGTCCGACGGCCCGGGAGCGCGCGGGTCGGCGAGCACGGCGCGGCAGAGCGTCCGACCCGACTCGCCGCGCAGCTCGACCCGCAGGCCCCGACCGGTCTCCTCACCGGCGAGGGTGAACCGCTCACCCGGGCCGTCGAACCGCGGCAGGGACGCGGTGCCGAGCACTCGTACGTCCTCCAGCGCCACCGTCCCGGTGCCGGGTCTCCAGGCGCGCACCGCGCGGACGAACCAGTCGAGGGTCACCACCAGGGGCACGACGGGCACGTCCAGCGGCACGTGGTCAGCCAGGTGCGGGTGGGTCCGACGGGACACCCGGACCTCCGCCCGCAACCGCGTGGCCGGGGCGCGGACATCCCCGGCGGCGAGGACGACCCTGCTGTCGGCGTGGACGGGGGTGGACAACTCGGCGACGAACGCCGCCGCACCGACCGCTGGGTCGATCAGGGGCACTCCCGCGTCCGTGAAGCGCCGCGCCCGCTCCCGGGTCACCATGCCACCGCGCCACGGGCCCCACGCCACCGAGCGGACGAGCCGGTCGGGGTGCTCGGCCCGCACGACGGAGGCGACGGTGTCGAGCGCGCAGTTGGCCATCGCGTAGTCGCACTGCCCCGCGTTGCCGAACACCCCGGACGTCGAGGAGAACAGGCACACCAGCGACAGCGGGTCGCCACGGGTGGCGTCGAGCAGGGTGCGCAGCCCTGCCAGCTTGGTGTCCAAGACCGCGTCCAGCCGCTCCTCGGTCTTGTCCTCGATCCGCCGGTCGTCGAGCACGCCCGCGGCGTGCACCAGCCCGGTGATCGGCCCCCAGCGGGCACGCACGTCGTGCAGCGCTTCGCGGAGGGCGTCGGGGTCGCGCACGTCGACGGCGAGATAGCGGACCGGGGAACCGGCTGCGGCCAGTTCGGCGAGGGTCCGGCGGACGTCCCGGGCAGCCAGGACGCGCCTCGCGCGGTCACCGATCCGGGCCGGTGTGCTCCCGCCGCGGGCGGCGAGGGCACGGACCAGGGCGACCTCGTCGACCGCGTCAGCCAGCCCCTCGGGTTCGTCCTCCAACGGCGTGCGCCCCAGCAGCACGAGTCGCGGCCGGTGGGCGGCGGCCAGGGCGCGCAGCGCCACGGCCGTGACGCCCCGGGCGCCCCCGCTGACCAGGAGCACCGCGCCGGGGCCGAGCCGGTCGCCGGGGTCGCTCCCGGCTTCGGCGGGCACGACGCGCAGCACGACACGCGTTCCGGTCGGCCCGAGCCCCACATCGGTGGTGGTGTCGCCGCCCAGCAACTCGCCGACCACGGCCTCGGCGACCTGTCGAGGTGTCCGGCCCCCCTGGTGGCAGTCCACCGCCTTCACCACCGCGGCAGGCCACTCGTGCGCCGCTGTCCTGGCCAGTGCCGCGATCCCGCCGAGCCAGGCACGTGGGCCGCACCTGCCGGACAGGCCGAAGTCGCCGCCGGTGTCCTGAACGGTGACGAACACCCCGCCGCGCTCGGTGAACGCCCCCGCCACCGACCGGGCGGCCCGGAACGCGCGGTGCAGCACCGCGTGCGCCTGCTCGGGCCGGTCGACAGCGGTGAGCCCGCCGAGGAACACCACCCCGCGTGCGGTCGGGGGTACTTCGCCCACCACCGCCGCGCGCACTCCGTGCCCGGCGAGCAGGTCGACCACCTCGGCCGCGACGCCGCTGCCTTCGTCGGTGACCACGAGCGGTCCGTCGGACAGGCCCGGCAACGCCAGACCACCGGCGGGTACAGCGCGGGCGCGAACGGCCAGTCGTCGCAGCCGGGGCGCGTGTTCACCGACGGTCGAGGAGCCCCCCTCGGGGGCCGGCGCTTTTCCCGCCTGCTCCACCTCCTCCCCGCCCGTTCCCGGGGCTCCTCCCCCGACGGCGTCGATCACGTCCCCCAGCGTGCGGAGCCGTCCCAGGTTCGCGCTGCCGCGTTCCACCGACGCGGGTAGCCGCTCGCGCAGGGCCGAGAAGATCTCGACTCGCTTGATCGAGTCGATCCCCAGGTCGCCCTCCAGCTGCATCCCCGGCTCCAGGACCTCTTCCGGGTAACCCGTCAGCAGCGCCACGGTCGAGACCACCAACCGGGTCACCTCGTCGGTCCGGGCGGCCGTGCCGTCCGGCTCGATCGGGCCGGGCGCGTGCTCCTCCGGTGGCTTCTCGACCGGCCGTTCCGGGGCAGGGACCGTGACGTGGTCGGCAGGCGGCGGCGGTGGCACCTCGGGCACGGATGCCGCAGGTTCGCCGGACGCCCTCAGGAACGCCAGGTGCGCCTCGGTCAGGACGCGCAGGTACTCCGCGTGCGCCTCGCTCACGTGCCGCTGCCCGTCGCGGTCCGCCTGCCGCACGCCGTCGTTCCCGGCAGGCGCGGGCGGCGGCAGCGTGCGGTCGTCCGCGGTGGGGTAGCGCCTGCCGTGGTTGCCGCCGTCGATCGGTACGGTCATCGTCGGCTTCCTCCTCTTGTCGTCGTTGTCGTCCGCCGCGGAGAGGGCGAACGGTTCCCAGAGCGCGTCGAACCGCAGGGCGACCCCGCGGACGGCGAGGCGTCCGAGCCCGTCCTGGAGCGCCGTGACCCCGTGGCGGTCCCGGTGGTCGAGGGGCACCGCCAGGTGGTCCCGCCCCGCCAGGACCCGCCCGACCAGCCCGGTGAGCACCGAGCCGGCACCCACCTCGACGAACGTGCGCGCACCGGCGGCGTACATGGCCTCCACCTGCTCGGCGAACCGGACCGGCGCGAGCAGGTGCTCGGCGACGCGCCGTCGGATGTCGCCCGGGTCGGACGGGTAGACCGCGGCGTCGGCGTTGCCGTAGACCGGGATGACGGGAGTCCCCACCGCGATGTTCGAGACGAACTCGCCGAACGGGACGGCGACCCCCGACATCAGCGGGCTGTGGAAGGCCGCCGACGCGTCCAACCTGCGGGTGACGACCCCTCGCTCCCCCAGCACGCGCTCCAACTCGGCACAAGCGGTCCGTTCCCCGGAGACCACCACCTGCCGCGGCGCGTTGTAGTTGGCCACGACCAGCGTCCGGCCCGCTCCCCGCTCGGCGATGGCGGACTCGACCTCCTCCGCGGTCGCCGAGATGGCGGTCATCGCCCCCGGCGCGCGCAAGGCGCTCTCGCTCATCAGCTCCCCTCGCCGACGGGCCAGGCCGACGAGGGTGTCGGCGTCGAACACACCGGCGTGGTGCAGCGCCACCAGTTCACCGAAGCTGTGCCCGGCCACCGCGTCCGCCCGCAGCCCCAGGCGTTCCAGCACGCCGAGCAGCGCGAGGCTGTGCACGGCCAAGGCTGGTTGTGCCCACTCGGTGGCGGTCAGCCGCTCGCGCTGCGCGGTCTCGTCCTGTTCGTCGAAAACGGGCGGCGGGAACACCACCCCGTGCAGCGGCTCCCCGCCCAACCGCAGTCCCGCCGCGCGGTCCCAGGCCTGTCGCGCACACGGCTCGTGCACCGCCAGGTCCGCTCCCATCGCGAGGTACTGCGAACCCTGACCGGGGAACAGGAACGCCACGCCGCCGGTACCCGTGCGGCCCAGGCCGTAGTGCGCGCCGCCCGGCAGGCTGAACGGGCGGTGCGGGTCGCGGTCCACGGCATCGGCGACCCGGAGCAGCTCGGCGGCGGTGTCGCCGCCGGCGGCCGTGACCACGGCGAGCCGGGCGGTGTGCCCGGCGTCGAAGTCCCGCTGGCTGTCACGGGCCCGGCGCGGCAGGTCCCCCTCCCCGGCGGCCGCCCACGACCGGGCCGCCTCGCGCACCCGCGTGGTCAGGTCCCGGGGGTCGTCGGCGCTGAACAGCAGCAGCTCGGTGGGCGCGGCGCGGTGCACGCCGGGCGCGGCGCCGCCGTTCGCCGGCACGTACTCCTCGATGGTGACGTGGAAGTTCGATCCGCCGAACCCGAAGCTGGACACCGCGGCACGGCGCGGCGTGCCCTCGGCCCGCACCCACGGCCGTACCCGGGTGTTGAGGTAGAACGGGCTGGAGGGCAGGTCCAGCTCGGCATTGGGTCGGTCGACCTTGATCGTGGGCGGGAGCACCTTGTGGTGCAGGGCGAGGATCGCCTTGAGGAGGCCGGCGGCCCCGGCGGTGCACTTGGTGTGACCGATCTGGGACTTGACCGAGCCCAGTGCGCACCACTGCCGGCCGGTTCCCGCGACATCGCCGAACACCTCCCGGAGCGCGGTGAACTCGGCTCGATCCCCGGCTTTGGTGCCGGTGCCGTGCGCCTCGACCAGTCCGACACTCCCGGGGCCGTAGCCCGCTTCGGCGTAGGCGCGGCGCAGCGCGCGGACCTGCCCCTCGGGCACCGGGGTGTAGATCGCGGTGCCGCGCCCGTCCGAGGAGGTGCCCACGCCTCGGATCACCGCGTAGATCCGGTCGCCGTCGCGCTCGGCGTCGGTCAACCGCTTGAGCGCCAGCAGGACGGCTCCCTCGCCGAGCATCGTGCCGTCGGCGGCCGCGGAGAACGGTCGGCAGTCACCGCTCGGCGACAAGGCCGGTGTCTTGCTGAAGCACAGGAACATCTCGATGCCGTTCTGGGTGTCCACGCCGCCCGCCAGGGCCAGGTCGGCGCGGCCCAGCGCGAGTTCGGCCAGCGCGACCGACACCGCCGACAGCGAGCTGGCGCACGCCGCGTCGGTGGTGTGGTTGGTGCCGTGCAGGTCGAAGCGGTTGGCGATCCGACCTGCCACCACGTTGGCCAGCAGACCCGGGAAGGTCGCCTCCTGCCAGGGCACGTAGTGGTCGGTGATCCGCTCGCAGACGCGGCGCGCCACGTCCTCCGGCACACCGTTGTCCCGCAACGCCTTGAGCCACACCGGGCGCTCCAACCGGTGGGACATCTGCGGCAGCAGCGGGAGCGTGGACGAACCGACCACGACGCTGGTCCGCTCGCGCACGTCCGCCGACAGCGGTGGTCCGACGTCCCGCAGCGCCTGGTCGGCCACGAGCAGGCCGAGCAACTGCGCGCTGTCGGTGGCCGGGAGCTGGTTCGGCGGAACGGCGTAGGCGACCGGGTCGAAGTCCACCGGGGACAGGAAGGCGCCCCTCTTGGCGTAGGTCTTGTCCGGTGCGGAGGGATCCGGGTCGTAGTGGTCGTCGGGGAGCCACCGGTCCGGGGGCACGTCGGTGAGCTGGTCACGTCCCTCGACCAGGCACCGCCAGAAGCGGTCCACACCGGCCGCTCCGGGCAGCAGGGCGCCGAGCCCCACCACGGCGATCGGCACCTGCGACCCGGTCCGTTGCTCGGTCATGGGTCTACTCCGTTCGGTTCGGTTGTCCGGTCAGGCCAGTCGGCGGGGTCGGAACACCGACGCGTCCGGGGGCAGGGCCAGACCGCAGACGCGCAACTGCTGCACCCGTGTCACCACCGCCGCGCCCTCCAGGAGGTTGCGGGCGATCTGCACGACCGAGCGGTCGGCCGGGTCGTCGAGGAAGCTGCCCGCCGCCCACCGGTTGAACGCACCCATCGCCGGCCCGCACCAGATCTGGTAGTCGGTCCGCCGCGCGTGCTCGCCGGTGATCGCCCAGCGGCTGGACTGCCCCAGGTACCAGCGGAACACCAGCGCCATGCGGTGCCGCGAGTCCCGCTCGGCCCGCTCCACCTGCCCCGGATCGCGATCCAGCCAGAACCGGCGCGTCTGCTGCCAGACCTCCTCGACGGTGGTCCGGAACACCTCCCGTTCGAGCTTGTCGCGCAGCGGGACGGGCAGCGACTCCAGCGAGGGGTGCTCGTCGTAGGCCCGTCCGAGCAGCCGCGCCCGGCTCGCGAACAACGAGCCGCGCCGCAGGACCTGGAGGCTGACCCCCAGTTCGAACATGTCGGCGGACGGCGCCATGGCGGTGTCGGCGATGTCGGCGCGGGCCAGCAGCTCCTTGCCCTCGGCGGAGAGCCCGGACTCGACCGCGCACTGGTTGACCGAGCCGGTCACCACGTACGCCGCGCCGGCGGCGAAGGCCGCGGCCAGCGCCTCGGGCGTGCCGAGTCCTCCGGCCGCGCCGATCCGCACCGCGGACCGGTAGCGGTGCTCGCGCACGGCGGCGTCGCGCACGGCGGCGACCACCGGCAGCAGCGCCGTCATCGGTCGGTTGTCGGTGTGCCCGCCGCTGTCCGCCTCGACCGTGACGTCGTCGGCGACCGGCACGTGGGCGGCCAGTTCCGCCTCCTCCTCGGTCACCTGCCCGCGGTCGACCAGCGCGCGCACGAGGTCGCGCGGCGCGGGGGCCAGGAACCGGGCGGCCACCTCCGGCCGCGACAGCTTCGCCACCACCCGCCGGGCGCGGACCACCTCCCCGGTCCGGTCGCGGCGCAGTCCGGCCACCGCGCACCGGACGACCGCGGGTGTCAGGTCCAGGTACGCCGACGCCGAGACGCAGGGGACCCCGCCTGCCACGAGCAGCCGCGCGGTCTCTTCCTCCGCCACGGGCTCGGCGGGTGAGTGGATCAGGTTCACCGCCCAGTTGGCACGGCCGGCCAGCCGCGCGGACAGCTCGTCCACGGCGGCGGCCACCGCACGCGTGGGCAGACCCGCGGCTCCGAAGACGCCGAGCATGCCCGCCTCGGCCATCGCCACCACCATGTCCGTGGTGGCGATGCCGTTGGCCATCTCGCCCGCCACGTAGGCGAAACGGGTGCCGTGCGCGGCGCGGAAAGCACTGTCCCCCAGAAATTCCGGGTACAGGGGTGGAAGGATCCCGACGACCGGGTACCCGTCCGCCCGCCCGGTCTCCAACCGCCCGCCGATCGCCAGGCCGGTGCCCGACTCCGGGCCCCCGTCGAGGACGACCAGCTCTTCCCGGGCGCGCTGGGTCAGCGAGGCCAGACCGGCCTGGTCGAACACGGGCGGGTCGTCCCCCGGCAGCCACCGGACGGTCCGCGCCGCTCCCGAAGGGCCGGCCCGCTGCTGTGCCGATCGGGTCGTCAGGGGGTGGACGCTCATCAGGACCTGCCTCTCGGTGGTGCGGGTTCGGTGGGCGGTTCGGTGCGGCAACGGCCCCGGTTCCACAGTCGTCGACGTCGTGTTCCATACGAGCAACGGAGCAGTGGCGCGACAACCGTTTCGGCGGAACGGTTGATGAACGCGATGAACCGTCCCGCCCGCGGCGCGGCAAAGTCCGACGTGGACTCGGCGCTGGTGCTCACGGTGACCGACGCGGTCCGCCTTCGCCGGGTGGACCGATCGGCCGGGACCGGGGTGCCCGGGACCTGCGCACCATGGCACGCGGCGGCCCGTCGGCGCGGAGTGCTCGCTGAAGACACCAGCCACGACCCCGGGGCGACGAATGGGTCGCACGGCAGGATCGGTGCGGACAGCGACGAAGACCCCGCGCACCGGGAGTGCGAACGGAACCCGGACGTCGCCCGTGCCCTGCTCGACCGGCTCGACGACCGGCTCGACGACCGGCCTGTCGGCGCATGGCAGCGGCACGAGTCTGCCGGTGCAGTGGGCGCGCTCGCACGGGTGCGCCCGGCGGGTGAGAGGACGTGGCGGCTGAGCGCCACCGGGCGGAACGCACAACTCGCCGATCCCGACGGCTTCACCGAGGACGTCGCCGGACCGGTGTCCTGTTCGGGCGGCGCGCGGATGCAGGAGGGCATGTGCCCCTGCTCCAGGTCGCCCGCGCGTGCAACGCGATCCGAGGGCTCGTCGGCGACGGCTTCCCTTCGTCAGCGTCCTGACCGGTCCCGGCCACGGCGTCTTTCGCCGCCCTGGGCGATGTGGTCCTCGCCGAGGCCGCGAGTCGGTCGGTCCCGGGTCCGCCGGTCCGCCGGTGATCGCCCAAGCGCTGGGCGAGCGGCTGCTCACGGACCGCCCCTGCCGGCGAAGTGGTCGTCTCGGACGCGGATCGGGCGGAGTGCCCGCGCAGGCCGACCGGGCGCCGGCGGAGTTCCGGCGCCCGGGTGCGACCACCGACGTCGACGCCCACCGCCGGCTACTGGCGGACTCCGCGTTCCGGTCCGGCGGCTACGGCTTGGACCTCGGTGTGACGTCTTCGGAGATCACCGGGGCCTGACCGCTCCGGCACCGCTCGGGCCCCGCAACCGGCGGCACTCGTCGAGGTCCACCAAGCGTTCGCACAGCGCGGTGAACGCCGCCTCCGTCCTGCTGCCGGCGTTGAGCTTGCTCAGGACCGCGTGCACGTAGTTCTTCGCGGTCTTGTCGGAGATGCCGAGCGACTGCGCGATCTGCCGGTTGGACAGGCCGGCGGCCAAGCGCGTGAGCACCCGGTGCTCCTGCCCGGTCAACCACGGGCGGTCGGGCCGGCCACGACCGGCCGGTCCCGTCGCCCGCAGCGGGGCCGGGGTGCCCGCACCGGCCAGCAGCGGTGCCGCGATCGTCAGCGATTCCGCGGCTTCCTGGGCACAGCGGAGGGCGTGCTCCACCAGACGCGTGGCGTCGTCCCCACCGTCCCCGTCGGGGAACTCCGCCGGCAGCGGAAAAACGCTCACACCGGTCGTGGTCACCGTGTCCTCCTCGTCGTGCCGAATGTGTCGGGAGGCGTGCCGCACCGCAGGACTGTCCGCGCAATGTGAAACCTCCACCACCGGCTGTGCCCACTTCGACGTCGAAAGCGGACGTCACCGGACACCGCTGACCGGCGACCCGCACTGCTGCGCCGCGATCGACCCAGCCCGCGATTCACGCTACGCGACGCGGCCTCACCCTCCCCCGACGTGCGGGCAGGCATTGTTGAGCGTGTTGAAGGAAAACTCGGAGAAGCGGACAGGAACCCCGCGCGGTAACGGCGACCGGGGCGAGCCGGTCACATGTGGCGAATCAGCTTGATGACCGCTCTGGTCCGATCACCGACACCCAACTTGTGGAAGATCGACTGCAAGTGGTTCTTCACCGTCCGCTCGGAGATCCCCAGCCTGCGGGCGATCCGGCGGTTGGAAAACCCCTCCACGAGCAGCCGCGCGACACTGTCCTCCCTCGCGGTGAACTTCCAGCGGACGACGTAGTCGTCTTCGCCCGCCGCATCGGGACGAATCGTGTACCACTTGTCGGACAGCTGACCCAACAGCTCCTGCACGAGATCCTGATGGGCGCGCGCGAGTTGGATCAACTGCTCCATGGTGAGGTCACCACCGGCGACCTCTTCGGGGTTCACCGGGCCCACGCGCAACCCCTCCCACCCTTCACGACCTACCCCACTGCCGCTCTAGGCAACAAAGTAGTGAACCGGCGCGCAGGACAATAGCTCCGTTCAGGGGGCCCGATCGTTTGTCGGCCGCAGCGGGCGGAATCCGCACACATCCGTCCCGGAATGGCGGAACAAGAATCACGCTGCCGTCCGGCAGGGAGACGCGCCGCTGTCCGGCGGTACCGGCGCCCGAACCCGTGCGTCTCCGGTTCGGCGACCACCCGACGACCACGGTCGGGCGTGCACGTCCAACCGGCCTTGGCCGCTTTCGTGCTATCGGATGCGCCTGTTTGGCGGGGCGTGCGCGACTTGGGCCGATGAGCGCATTCGCTCCACCCGAAAATCGTAAAGCCGGTAGACCGGCATCGCGTTGCGCACGTCGCCCACTCCGACGGTTCGCGCCGCACCGGAGTCCTCGCAACCCACGGCCACGAACGACCGTGCCGCGGTGGACGGTGCGAACCCAGGTCCTGGACAAGAGCGGTCCCGTCGCGGGAAAGCGCACGGCATCCTGGTCGATCACGCCGTTGACCTCACCGGGATCACCCAACAGGACCAGCCCCAACGTTCGATTGCAGTACTCCCGGCTCGCCACTTGACTGAGTGCGAAGTTCGAGCATGCCGAGCCACGTGCCGCTCTGCCACCTCGACCACCTCGCCAACGCGGGGCGCCCACCGCTCGGCACCACGTCTTCGGCCAGGAGCATCGTGACACCGCGGAACCACACGCCCAACGATCTGCTCCGCGCCCTGCTGCGAGAAGCGCGCTGGACCAACCACAGCTTCTCCCTGGCGGTGAACCGCGTGGCCGCGGAAGCCGGCACCGCGCTGCGCTACGACCGCACCAGCGTTTCGCACTGGCTGTCCGGTACCCGCCCGCGGCCGCCGGTCCCGGCCTTCGCCGCCGAGGCGCTGTCCCGCAGGCTCTGCTGCTCCGTCTCGGCGGCGGACACGGGCCTGGGCGACCTCGCTGCCGAAGAAGTCGCCCACCTGCCCGAACCTGGTTCCGGGTTGGCGGCGCTGCACCGCTTGACCGAATCGGACCTGGACCCGAAGCGACGCGCCGGCCTGCGCGACCAGCCGTTCCGGGCCGACTGGTTGGTGGTGCCGCCGCGGCAAGACCACCCGGACGGGCCTCGCTCCCTCCACGACGGCATCCCCGAGCCCGGGCTCGGCACCGCGCTGGCCGCGATGACCTCGGTCTCCAGGACCGCCGACCAGGCGCTCGGCGGTGGGCATGCCCGCCTGGCGCTCGTCACCTACCTGTCCGGCGACGTCCTGGGCCGGCTGCGCTCGGCCCCCACCGCACGCGTCAGCGGCCGACTGGTCAGCCAGGTGGCGGCGCTGACCTACCTGATCGGCTTCAAATCTTTCGACGACCTCCGCCAGTACCTGGCCCAGCACTACTACCGGGTGGCGCTGCTGCTGGCCGGTGAGGTGGACGACGAGGAGTGCCAAGCCATGACGCTGCGGGGCATGAGCGCGCAGGCGTGCTTCCTCGGGCACCACCGCCAGGCCGCCCTGCTGGCCGACGCCGCGGTCGACCACGCAGGGACCTCCACGTCGCCCGGCACGCACGCGGTGCTCCTCGGGCAGGCGGCCGTGGCACACGCCGCGCTTCTCGACCGTCGAGCGGCCCTCGCGCGGTTGACCCGAGCCGAAAAGCACCTCGCGAAGGCAGACGACGCACCGCGGTCCACCGCGTCCACGGACGAGGCCGACCTGGGGCACCTCACCGGTCAGGCCCTGGCGTTCCTGCGCGACCACCGGCAGGCCGAGATCGCGCTGCGCGCATCGCTGCGCCGCCGACCCGAGGGCGAGCGCCGCTCGCGCCTCCTCACCACGCACCAACTGGCCGAGTTGCAGTTGCGCCGCGGCAACCTCGAACAAGCCTGCACGACCTGGCAGTGGTTCTTGGACGAGTGCACCTGGGTCCGTTCCGGACGCGTGCGCTCGGCCCTGCGCTCGTTCGCCACCAACCTCCGACCCCATCGCGACAACGCCTTGGTCGACCGAGTACTGCGACGAGGGGAAGAGCTGGCCCACCACCCTGCGACGCCACCCGTCGAACGTTGAGGGTCGCCGGACCGCGCAAGACGCGCCGGCACCGCGGTGATCCGGTGATCAGTCCGGGTCCGACACCGACCGTGCCCTGGCCGTCGCAGTCGGCCGGCGCCACGCGGTGGCCGCGGTACCACCGCCATGGCCGTGGTGAGGCCCCGTCGTCCGACTGGGACCGGAACCGCCCCGCGGCGGCGTCACCGGCACGCACAGGTCCGGAAGGTCTTCGCCCGGCACGTACCCGATCCGCTCGACCACTCCGGCGGAGGGCGCGCGGGGACGGTTGGTTGCGAGCCGTGGCGGGCGTTCGAGTCCGGTGGTGGCGTTCAGCGGGTGGTGGTGAACGGCGCGGCGGTGGCGGCGAGCGCGCCTCGGGAGGCGGCGGCGGCCAGCAGGGTTCGCCGGTGGGCCGGGTCCGGTTCGGTGAGGCCCACGTGGTCGCCGAGCAGCAGCAGCACCGCTCCCCGGCGGCGGGCCGCCCACCGCCACGCGTCCGGCTGCTCGACCGGCACGGCGTCCAGCAGTGGCCGGCGGTGGGGCCAGTGGACGGTGAGGGCGCCGGCGGCGTCGAGGTGGACGCGCCACGCGGCGGTGACGGGCAGCGCCACGCGGTCCACCGAGGACACCAGGGTCAACCCCCTCGACGTGAGGCCGGCGGGCGCGAAGCCGCCCTCCAGGAGCAGGACCGCGATGCGGTTGTCCGCGTGGCCCCACACGGCGGCCCGGACGTGCAGGCGTGCGTCGACGGTCATGGTCGGGCCTCCCGGTCGCGGTCGTGCGCCCACCCAATATAGGGGTGGCCCCGAACGAATTCTTCACCGAATTGAGTGAATCAGGCGATATTTTTTCGTAAAAGCAAGCGAAAGCGGCAGCAAATCCTGACAAATGAGACGGTAAAGGCGTCCAAAACTGTAGTGACCTACATCACAGTCAATGGTAATCAACCTGTGACGGAGAGTTAAGTGAGTGACGCATCCCGCCTTTGAACTGCCACTTCCGGAGGTAACGACGCCGTGTGTGCGGCATTCCATCGCGCTCGGAAAAGACCTTCACCGGGCGACCTCGTAGCCGATCTCCTGCTGTCCGGTGGACGCTTCCTGACCTCGGCAGAGGTGTCCGACGACCACCGGGCCGCTTTCCACCGAGGCGGTCGTGAGGGCGATTCGTTCTACCGGGACCGGTGGAGCCACGACAAGGTCGTGCCCTCCACGCACGGCGTGAACTGCACCGGCTCGTGCCGGTGGAACGTCTACGTCAAGGACGGGATCATCACCTGGGAGACCCAGGACGTGGACTACCCGTCGACCGGCCCGGACCGCCCGGAGTACGAGCCGCGCGGCTGTCCCCGAGGCGCGTCGTTCTCCTGGTACACCTACTCGCCGCTGCGGGTGCGCTACCCGTACGCGCGGGGCGTGCTGGTGGAGATGTACCGCGAAGCGCGCCGCGTGCACGACGACCCGGTGGCCGCGTGGCGGTCGGTGGTGGACGACCCGCTCAAGCGCCGCGCCTACCAGCGGGCGCGCGGCAAGGGGGGCCTCGTGCGGGTCTCCTGGGACGAGGCGGTGGAGATGGTCGCCGCCGCGCACGTGCACACGATCAAGCACCACGGCCCCGACCGGATCGCCGGGTTCTCCCCCATCCCGGCCATGTCGATGGTCTCGCACGCGGTGGGTTCGCGGTTCATGGCGCTCATCGGCGCGCCGATGCTGTCGTTCTACGACTGGTACGCCGACCTGCCGCCCGCGTCGCCGCAGGTGTTCGGCGACCAGACCGACGTGCCCGAGTCGGCCGACTGGTGGGACGCGGCGTACCTGATGCTGTGGGGCTCGAACGTCCCGGTGACCCGCACCCCGGACGCGCACTTCATGACCGAGGCGCGGTACCGGGGGCAGAAGGTCGTGGTGTGCTCGCCGGACTACTCCGACGCGACGAAGTTCGCCGACGAGTGGCTGGCGCCGCACCCCGGCACGGACGCCGCGCTGGCGATCGCGATGGGCCACGTGGTGCTGCGCGAGTTCTTCGTGGACGCCGCGACGCCGTCCTTCGCCGACTACGCCCGGCGGTTCACCGACCTGCCGTTCCTGGTCGCGCTGGAGGAGCGCGACGGCGGTTGGGCGCCGGGCAAGTTCCTCACGGCGGCGGACCTGGGCGAGACGGGTCCGGGCGCGGAGTGGAAGACCGTGCTGCTGGACGACCGGGGGCGGCCGGTGACGCCGAACGGCTCGCTGGGCTTCCGGTGGGCCGACGAGCCGGGCCGGTGGAACCTGGACCTGGACGGCGTGACGCCCACCCTGTCCCTGCACCCCGGCTCGCACGAGTCGGTCGAGGTGCTGCTGCCCCGGTTCGACGCGCCGGACGGCTCCGGCGCCGCCGTGGTGCGGGGCGTGCCGGTGCGCCGGGTCGCGGGCCGGACCGTCACCACGGTCCACGACCTGCTGCTGGCGCAGTACGGCGTGGCGAGGCCCGGCCTGCCCGGTCGGTGGCCCGCCGGGTACGACGACGAGGACGAGCCGGGCACCCCGGCGTGGGCGCAGCGGTTAACGGGGGTGCCGGCTGACCGGATCGCGCGCATCGCCCGCGAGTTCGCCGACACCGCCATCCGGTCGGGCGGCCGGTGCATGATCGTGATGGGGGCGGGCACGAACCACTGGTTCCACTCCGACCTGGTCTACCGCTCGTTCCTGACGCTGTTGCTGCTCACCGGCTGCCAGGGCCGCAACGGCGGCGGCTGGGCGCACTACGTCGGCCAGGAGAAGGTCCGCCCGCTGACCGGCTGGTCGACGCTGGCGGGCGCACTGGACTGGCACCGCCCGCCGCGCCAGATGATCGGCACCGCCTACTGGTACACGCACACCGACCAGTGGCGCTACGACCGGCTCACCGCCGGGGCGTTGACGTGGCCGGGCTCGAAGGGCCGGCTCGCGGACCGCACGGTGGCCGACTGCCTGTCGCAGTCGGCGCGGCTGGGCTGGATGCCGTCGTACCCGACGTTCGACCGCAACCCGCTGGACCTGGTCGACGAGGCGGAGGCGGCGGGCGCGGACCCGGTCGAGCACGTGGTGGCCGGCGTGCGGTCGGGCGAGGTGGGCTTCGCCTGCGAGGACCCGGACGCGCCGGGGAACTGGCCGCGGGTGCTGACCGTGTGGCGGGCGAACCTGCTGGGTTCCTCGGCCAAGGGCAACGAGTACTTCCTGCGGCACCTGCTGGGCGCGGACGGCAATCCCCGGGCGGCGGAGACGCCCGCGCACGAGCGCCCGCGCGCGGTGCGGTGGCGGCAGGACGCGCCGGAGGGGAAGCTGGACCTGCTGCTGGCGCTGGACTTCCGGATGACGAGCACGACGTTGTTCGCCGACGTGACGCTGCCGGCCGCCACCTGGTACGAGAAGCACGACCTGTCCAGCACGGACATGCACCCGTTCGTGCACTCGTTCAACGCCGCCGTGGACCCGCCCTGGCAGGCGCGCACCGACTTCGACGCCTTCCACGCCATCGCGGCCAAGCTGAGCGAGCTGGCGGTCACCCACCTCGGTGTGCGCCGCGACCTGGTGGCGACCGCGATGCAGCACGACACGCCCGGCGAGACGGCCCAGCCCGGCGGTGTCGTGCGCGACTGGCGCGACGGCGAGTGCGACCCGGTGCCCGGCCGCACCTTCCCCGTGCTCACGGTGGTCGAGCGGGACTACACGGCCATCGCGGCGAAGCTGGCGGCGCTGGGCCCCCTGGTGGACGAGCTCGGCGTCACGGCCAAGGGGTGGACCGCGCGCGTGGCCCCGGAAGTGGCGTGGCTGGCCGAGTCCAACGGTGTCGTGGCGTCCGGTCCGGCGGCGGGGCGGCCATCGTTGGACACCGACCGCAAGGCGGCCGACGCGGTGCTCGCGCTGTCGGGCACCACCAACGGCCGCGTCGCTGACGAGGGGTTCCGGTGGCTGGAGGAACGGGTCGGCAAACCGCTGCGGCCGCTGGTGGAGCACGACCGCGCGCACCGCGTCACGTTCGCCGACACCCGTTCCCGGCCCGCCTCGGTGGTCACCAGCCCGGAGTGGTCCGGCGACGAGTCCGGTGGACGCCGCTACTCGCCGTTCACCATCAACGTCGAGCGGTTCAAGCCGTGGCACACCCTCACCGGCCGCCAGCACTTCTTCCTCGACCACGACTGGGTCGCCGAGATCGGCGAGCAACTGCCCGTCTACCGGCCGCCGCTGGACCTGCACCGGCTCTTCGGCGAACCACGCCTGGGACCGAACGGCCCCGAGGTGACCGTCCGGTACCTGACGCCGCACTCCAAGTGGTCGATCCACTCCGAGTACCAGGACAACCCGATCATGCAGACGCTCTCGCGCGGCGGGCCCGCGTTCTGGGTCAGCCCCGCCGACGCCGCCGCCATCGGCGTGTCGGACAACGACTGGGTGGAGGCGGTCAACCGCAACGGCGTGGTCGTCGGGCGCGCCATCGTGTCCCACCGGATGCCCACCGGCACCGTTTTCCTCTACCACGCGCAGGAACGCACGGTGAACGTGCCCAAGAGCGAGACCACCGGCAAGCGCGGCGGCATCCACAACTCGCTCACCCGCCTGCAGATCAAGCCGACCCACCTCATCGGCGGGTACGCCCAGCTCAGCTTCGCCCTGAACTACTACGGCCCCACCGGCAACCAGCGCGACGAGGTGACCGTGCTGCGCCGGCGCGGGCAGGAGGTGCGGTACTGATGCGTGTGATGGCGCAGCTGGCCATGGTGATGAACCTGGACAAGTGCATCGGGTGCCACACCTGCTCGGTCACGTGCAAGCAGACGTGGACCAACCGCGACGGCGTCGAGTACGCGTGGTTCAACAACGTGGAGACCAAGCCCGGCCAGGGCTACCCGCGCCGCTACGAGGACCAGGAGCGCTGGCGCGGCGGGTGGGAGCTGCGGCGGGGCAAGCTCGTCCCGGCCGCCGGAGGGCGGTTGCGGCGGTTGGCGAACCTGTTCGCCAACCCGGAGATGCCGGCGCTGGAGGACTACTACGAGCCGTGGACCTACGACTACCGCACCCTCACCGACGCGCCGCTGGGCGACGACACGCCCGTGGCCCGGCCGGTGTCCGCGATCACCGGCGAGCCGACCTCCGTGCGGTGGGGCCCGAACTGGGAGGACAGCCTGGGCGGCGCGCCCGAGCACGCGCGGGCCGACCCGATGGTGCAGCGCCTGGGCCAGGAGATCAGGCTGGAGTTCGAGCAGTCGTTCATGTTCTACCTGCCGCGCATCTGCGAGCACTGCCTCAACCCGTCGTGCGTGGCCTCGTGCCCGTCCGGCGCGATGTACAAGCGGTCCGAGGACGGCATCGTGCTGGTGGACCAGGACCGCTGCCGGGGCTGGCGGATGTGCGTGTCGGGGTGCCCGTACAAGAAGGTGTACTTCAACCACCGCACCGGCAAGGCCGAGAAGTGCACGTTCTGCTACCCCCGGCTGGAGGTCGGGCTGCCGACCGTGTGCGCGGAGACGTGCGTCGGGCGGCTGCGCTACATCGGGGTGCTGCTCTACGACGCCGACCGGGTCGGCGAGGCGGCGAGCGAACCGGACGAGCAGCGGCTCTACCAGGCCCAGCTGGGCGTCTTCCTGGACCCGCACGACCCCGAGGTGGTGCGCGCGGCCGAACGGGCGGGCGTGCCGCACGACTGGATCACCGCCGCCCAGCGCTCCCCCGTGCACTCGCTGATCACCCGCTACCGGGTGGCGCTGCCCCTGCACCCGGAGTACCGCACCATGCCGATGGTCTGGTACATCCCGCCGCTGTCGCCGGTGGTCGACGCGCTGGCCGGCACCGGGTTCGACGGCGAGGAGGCGGGCAACCTGTTCGGCGCGATCGACGCGCTGCGCATCCCGCTGGACTACCTCGCCGGGATGTTCACGGCGGGCGACCCGGAGCCGGTCCGCCTGGCCCTGCGCCGCCTGGCCGCGATGCGCTCGCACATGCGGGCGGTCAACCTGGGCGAGACGCCCGACCCGGCGGCGTCCACCGGGGTCGGCATGGACGTCGGCTCCCTGGAGGCGATGTACCGGCTGCTGGCCGTGGCGAAGTACGAGGACCGGTACGTCATCCCGACCGCCGCCGTGGGCCAGGCGCACGACCTGGAGGGCATCGCGACCACGTGCAGCGTGGGCGACGAGCCGGCGCCCGGCGGACGGACCGACCTGTTCGTCTGGCGGGACGGCGAGCGACCCGCCGGGATGTTCCCCACCCTGCGGGAGAAGGGCAAGCCGTGAACCGCCGCGACACCAGGGTGCGCCAACAGGTCGCGTCGCACTGCCTGCACTACCCCGACGACGTGCGGCTCCCGTTGCTGCGGCGCGCCCTGGAGGAGGTGCCCGACGCCGGGTTGAGCGCGCTGCTGGACCACCTGGCCCGGTCCTCCGCCGTGGCGGCGGCGCGGCACTACGTGGAGGTGTTCGACACCGAAGCCGACCGGTGCCTGCACCTGACGTGGTTCACCGACGGCGACACCCGACGACGTGGCGGCTCGCTGGCCGCGCTCAAGCTGGAGTACCGGCGGCACGGCTTCCGCCTCGACGACGGCGAGCTGCCCGACTACCTGCCCGTGCTGCTGGAGTTCGCCGCCCTGACCGGCGAACCCGGGCAGCGGCTGCTGGCGGGGTTCCGCCCCGCCCTCCGCCTGCTGCACCGCAACCTGCTGGCGGCGGGCACCCCGTACGCCGCGGCGGTGGGCAGCGTGCTCGCCACCGTGCCGGTGCGCGACGACGTCCGCCCCGTCACCGTCGGCGCCCCCGTCGAGCAGGTCGGCGTCGAACCCGTGCTGCTCGGCTACCCGACCCTCCCGGAGCGAACCCGATGACCCTCGACCTGCTGCTGTGGGCGGTGCTGCCCTACGTGACCGCCGTGGTCCTCGTCGGCGGCACGGCGTGGCGCTACCGGCACGACCGGTTCGGCTGGACCACCCGCAGCTCCCAGCTCCACGAGTCGCGCCTGCTGCGCGTCGGCAGCCCGGTGTTCCACCTCGGCCTGCTGTTCGTGGCGGGCGGGCACGTGGCCGGGTTGCTCGTGCCCGCCTCGGTGACGCGGTGGCTGGGCGTGCACGACGAGCTGTACCACCTCGTCTCCCTGGTCGCGGGAGGGGCGGCGGGCGTCGCCGCCGTCGCCGGGCTGGCCGTGCTGGTGTGGCGGCGGCTCCGGACGCCGGCCGTGCGGGCGGCGACGTCGCGCGGCGACCGGCTCACCTACCCGCTGCTCGCCACCACCCTGCTGGTGGGCATGGCCGCCACCGTGCTGGCGAACGGGGTCGGCGGCGGCTACGACTACCGCGCCACCGTGTCGCCGTGGGCTCGCGGTGTGCTGCTGCTGCACCCCGACCCGTCGCTGATGCACGACGTGCCGCTGCCGTACCGGTTGCACGCGCTCGCCGCGATGGCCCTGTTCGCCCTGTGGCCGTTCAGCCGCCTGGTGCACGCCTTCAGCGCCCCGCTGCGCTACCTGGTGCGCCCGTACATCGTCTACCGCGGCCGTGACGACCGGCTCGCCGCCCGTCGTGCGCCCCGGGGCTGGGAGCAGCGGTGACCCTCCGCGTCGCCACCGGCGCCCTGGTGACCACCGCGATCATCGGGGCGCTGGCCGCGCTCACCGGCCAACCGCTGCTGTTCCCCTCCCTGGGGCCCACCGCCTACCTGCTCTTCGCCACCCCGACGCACCCCGCGGCCAGTCCGCGCAACGCGGTCCTGGGCCACCTCGTCGGCATCGCCTCGGGCGCCTGCGGCCTGGCCGCGTTCAGCCTCTGGCAGGCCCCGGTCGACCTCGGGCACCTCTCCTGGGCCCGGGTCGGCGCCGCCACCCTGGCGCTGACCCTCACGTGCGGCGGCATGGCGTGGGCGCGCGTGCCGCACCCGCCGGCCGGCGCCACGACCCTCATCATCGCGCTCGGTGTCCTGCACACACCGTTCCAGCTGGTGGAGATCCTCGTCGGGGTGGTCCTGCTGGTCGCCGCGGCGGTCGCCGGGAACCGGCTGACGGGCATCCCCCATCCCTGGTGGCGCCCGGCGAGCGCGGCGGCGGACGCGCACGAGGACTCCCGGACGTCCCCGCACCCGTGAGGACCGCGGTCAGGCCACCTGGTGCTCCTCGACGGGCACCACGACGACCGGGCACGTCGCGTGCTCCAGGCAGTGCCTGATCACCGACCCGAAGATCGTCATCCCGCCCCGGCTGTAGCCGTGGCGGCCGAGCACCAGGCTGTCCGCCTCCCCGGCCAGCTCCACCAGCGTGGGACCGGGTTCGCCGTCGAGCACCGACTGCTCGACCCGCACGCTCGGGTTGGGCCCCATCCGCGTGACGGCGTCGTCCACCAGGCGCAGCCGGACGGTGTGGAAGAGGTCCGTGCTGCCCTTGGGCGTGCGCATGCCGCACACCGACACCGCGACCACCACCCCGCCGGCCCTGGTGTGGCGTATCGCCCACCTCAGAGCCGCGGCACTGGCCGCCGAGTTGTCCAATCCGACGACGATCCGACTGGCCTCCATCGCGCCTCCTCGAAACGATGCCCCGCCCCGGAATAGTCGAGCCGCCGGATATTTCTGTCGAGCCATTCCCGTCGATTTTTACGGTATTTTTACACCATCGGCCAATAGAAGCAAAAGGTGTTTTACCAAACGTTCCCGCAGCCTTTGAGGTGCACCGAAACCGCAGGTAAACCGGCTGCCTCCGAACCGCCGACAGCCGAAACCGAACGGCCCAGCGACGGCTGACCGGGCGGACACCCACCGGCACGATCCAGGCCGAATGGCATCGCCCGGTCACACCGTCGGCGCATTCGCGAGCGCCGCGCACATCGCGCGGGTTTCCGAATTATTGCGGCTTGTGCGCGTGCGGAGCCGGTGCGGGATCGGCCGTCAGCGACGACCGCTGAGCGTGCGACCGCCCGCGTACTCGGCCTGCGCGCCCAGCTCCTGCTCGATGCGGATCAGCTGGTTGTACTTGGCGGTGCGGTCGGAGCGCGACAGCGAGCCGGTCTTGATCTGACCGCAGTTCAGCGCCACCGCGAGGTCGGCGATGGTGGCGTCCTCGGTCTCGCCGGAGCGGTGCGACATGACCACCGAGTAGCCGGCGCGCAACGCCGTGTTCGAGGTCAGCAGCGTCTCGGTGAGCGTGCCGATCTGGTTGACCTTGACCAGGATCGAGTTGGTGATGCCCAGCTCGATGCCCTTGCGCAGCAGGTCGACGTTGGTGCAGTACAGGTCGTCGCCGACGAGCTGGCAGCGGTCGCCGATGGCGTCGGTGAGCTGCTTCCAGCCCTCGAAGTCGTCCTGCGCCATCGCGTCCTCGATCGAGACGATCGGGAACTTGTCGACCAGCTCGATCAGGTAGGCGACGTGCTCCTCGACCGACCGCTTGCGACCCTCGCCCCGGTAGTCGTACACGCCGTCGGCGTAGAACTCCGATGCCGCGGGGTCGAGCAGCAGCGCGACCTCCTCGCCGGGGGTGTAGCCGGCCTTCTCGATCGCGCCGACCACGAACTCCAGCGCCTCGTCCGCGGAGTCCAGGTTCGGCGCGAACCCGCCCTCGTCGCCGACGTTGGTGTTGTGGCCCGCCTTGCGCAGGCTCGCGCGCAGGGTGTGGAACACCTCCGAGCCCACCCGGACGGCCTCCTCGAAGTTCTCCGCGCCGACCGGCGCGATCATGAACTCCTGGAAGTCGATGGCGTTGTCGGCGTGCGCCCCACCGTTGATGATGTTCATCATCGGCAGCGGCAGCACGTGCGCGAACGTGCCGCCGACGTAGCGGTACAGCGGCTGGCGGTGCGCGGCGGCGGCCGCCTTGGCGACCGCGAGCGACACGCCGAGCGTGGCGTTGGCGCCGAGCCTGGCCTTGTTCGGGGTGCCGTCCAGCTCGATCATCGTCCGGTCGACGACGGACTGCTCCTCGGCCGCCAGGCCCGTGACCGCGTCGGCGATCTCGCCGTTCACCGCGGCGACGGCCTTGCGCACGCCCTTGCCGTGGTACCTGGACTGGTCGCCGTCGCGCAGCTCGACGGCCTCGTTCGTGCCGGTCGACGCGCCCGAGGGCACGGCGGCGCGGCCGATCGACCCGTCCGCCAGCTCCACGTCGACCTCGACGGTCGGGTTGCCGCGGCTGTCCAGGACCTGTCGTCCGACGACGCGCACAATCGCGGTCATGTCGCTCCTCAAGCCAGGTGTATCGGTCAAGAAGCCATACTGCCCTGACTCGGCCCGTCAAGCCACCACCGCCACCAGCCGGCGTGCCCCGGTCACCCGCCGAACGGGGTGACGTCCTCGATCAGGTCGACCAGCGGCCCGAAGAGGTCGACGACGACCTCCCGGACCGCGGGCACGAAGATGACCACGGCCACCAGCAGCGCCACGTACGGAGCGATCCCACCCCTGCGCTTCGACGCCATGCACACCCCCGGATCCGTTCCCACACCCAGCATCGCACGACCGAGGCGGGCGGCCGTGGTCGCGGACCACGACGGGCTGCCCGACCGGCGACGCGACCGGCCCTCAGGCCGCCGCGGCTGCGACGTCGAGGCGGTCGAGGTTGGCCAGGCCGACGGCGGTGGTCGGGTCCAGGCGGACGGTGTTGCCGCCGGCGTTCAGCGAGGCGGTGACGGACTTGGCGGACCAGGTCGTCCAGGCGCCGGTGGACTCGAACGACACCGTGCCGACCACCGCCCCGTTCACCACCAGGTTCGCCGGTCGCGCGGCGCCGCCGCTCTGGCCGTTGGCGAACCGGAAGGCCAGTGCCGTCGGACCCGCCTGCGCCGCGTCGACGGTGAACTCGGCGTACGCCCCGACAGCCGCGTCGCCGTTGCAGAAGCCCGTGCCGGAGAAGCCGGCCTGGTTCGAGTCGATCGTGCCCCGGCACACGGCCGGCGCCGTCTCGGCCTCGTAACGCTGCCCCACCGGCGTCCCGCCGTCGGTCTTGACGAGACCCAGGCCGTCGACGGCGAGGTACCCGTTGCCGCCCGCCGCCCGGATGGTGACGGTGGCGGTGCCGGCGGACAGCGGGATGCCGGCGAGCTCGCGGCGGGTCCAGCCGCCGGAGGCCGGGATGGTGAGCGTGCGCGTGGTGCCGGCGGCGTCGGTGACCGTCATCTGCGTGGCGCTGAGCGATCCGGAGGTCTTGGCGTGCAGGAACATCCTGTAGTTCCCCGCCGGGACCGCGACCTGCTGCCGCACGCCGCCCGAGAAGGACTGCCCCGCGCCGATCTGGAGCGCGAAGCGGGACCCGTTCGCGCCGGCGACGTTCGTCACGAGCGAGCTCGGCCCCGAGTCGCGGAAGTTGGTCCACCCCGTCAGCGCGGACACGGTGACGCGGTCGGCCTGGAAATCGGGGTTGAGCACGAAGTTGTTGTCCGGGCCCACCCGCCACTCCCCCGTCGTGGCGTTGAGCTGCCACTGGCTCACCGAGTGGAACCGGGGCCGCGCGCCGTCCTTGGTCACCGGCATCCACTGGTTGTAGCCGAGGCCGTTCCAGGCGAAGTCGGCCCAGCGGTCACCGGCGAAGACCACCGTGTGCTGCTTGGTCCCCTTCACGGTCACGAAGAACCCCGTCTGGGTCACGTGGCTGTAGTCCAGCTCGGTGCCCGCGAGCGTGTACTCCCCCGAGTAGGAGCCCTGGACCGTGCCGCCGGTCGACTCCAGGACGTGCGTGACCGAGGTGTTCCAGCCGTGCAGGTCCGAGGCCGCGTGGTAGTACCTGCCGTCGAGCTTGAACATGGCGTTGCCCTCGCGGCCGTCGGCGCTGTACCCGATCTGCACCGCCGGTTCCACCCGCAGCGAGTCGGACTCCCGGAGCTTGCCGACGAAGGCGCGTGCCCGGCCCGAGCGGTTGGAGAAGACCAGGTAGTCCCTGCCGTCGTCGTCGGTGAAGATCGTCTGGTCACCGGTGCCGGTCGTGGGCGAGTTGGTGATCTGGGTCTGGAAGTGGCCGTAGGTGAAGGCGCCGGTCGGGGTGCCGCCCTGCAGGAACAGGACGCCGTCGCCGCCGTGCGACGGCAGGTACGCCTGCACGAGCAGCACGTACTTGCCGGTGTTCTCGTTGTAGGACACGCCGAGGCGGCCGACCCACCCGGCCTGGCCCAGGTTGCCGCTGTTGGGCAGGGCCGTGGAGCGCGTGGCGATCCGGTTCTCGAACTTCCAGTTGACCAGGTCCCGGGACGAGTAGACCGGGATCGAGACGAAGGAGACCTCGTTGTCGTACTTGCGCGTCGGGTTGGCCCGGTAGCTCTCGGCGCCGAGGTAGTGCACGCCGTACCAGTAGTAGGTGTCGCCGAACTTGAAGACACCGCCGCCCTGCGAGTAGATCGGGTTGCCGCTGGTGTCGTTCCAGAACGTGTTGTTGGTGATGGTCTGGAACGTGCCCTCGTCCGCGGCCTCCAGGTCGGCGGCGGCGGTCACCAGGGCCGTCTTCGCCGCCGCGACCTCCGGCTCGCTCGCCGAGGCGTTCTTCGCGACGCCGTCCGCCGCGGTCAGCGCCTCGGCGAAGGGCTTCCAGGAGTCGGCGGTGTACTCGGCCGGGACACGGGTCCGGTAGTCGGCGACCGTCGTCGTGAGACCGTGCGGGTCCGCCGCCGTGTCGCCGGGCGCGGCCTGCGCCGCCTGCGGCAGCACCGTGGAGACGGACAGCAGGGCCGCGACGAGCATCGCCCGCCGCTTCATCGGCGTGCGCGGTGTTCGGGTCATGGTGGTGCCTTTCGCTGCGTGGGCGCTGTTCACTCGCTGTTCGAACGCGCCGGGGTTCCAGGAGTCGCGCGTGGCGGCCGTGCCGTTCAGGTCGGAAGTGAGGCAGTGGCGACTGTGCACGTGCACAGCTTTGCAATAGCGATTTCCCCAGTTCAACTAGGCAGACTGGAGCATTTCGCTTATTTAGCAGCACAGTTTCTGTGAACGTGCACAACGATGGGCGACCGCACGAAGATCCGCCCGGCGACGTTAGTTAAAACGTTTACACCGACCGTACCCAGCTTAGAGGAAGGCTATCTGCTGTCAACAGCTTGACAGGCGTAAACGCTTTCACAAGGCGATGATTTCCTGGGAGCGATGGGGGCGCGGGCGCGACGCGGTGGCCGCCCCGCGTCCGGGCCAGGAGGCAGGCTCGGACGTGGGGCGGGCAGGGGCGACCGGGTGGTGCCGGCTCAGCCGGTGGAGAGGACCGAGGACAGGATCGGCGCCAGCCGGTCGGCGATCTTGCGGTGACCCTGGTCGTTCGGGTGCACGTTGTCCGTGGTGTCGGTGGCCTCCACGATCCAGCCCGTGGTGTCCACGAACCGCACCTTCGAGTCGTTGACGACGGCCACCGCGGCCTGCGTCTCGGGGATGAAGCGCTTCCGGAAGGTCTGCATGGCCAGGATCGTGGCGTTCGGGTACTTCTGCCGGGCCCGCTGGATCAGGGTGACGTAGGCGCTCTGGAACTGCTCCTTGGTCACGCTGTGGCCGACGTCGTTGGTGCCCAGGTTGATCACCACGGCGTCGGCGCGGTAGCGGGAGAAGTCCCAGGTCGCCGCGTCGGCCTGCAGACCGGTGCGCAGGAACCGGTCGCTCATGCCGATGCAGCCGTCGGCCGCCGACACCAGGCACGCGCCGCCCACCGCGATCTGGGTGTGGCCCGTGCCGAGGCGCTCGCCGACCAGCCAGCCGTAGGCGGTCAGCGCCTGCTTGGACGACTGCTGGCCCACGGTGATGGAGTCGCCCACGAACTCGATCAGCTTCGCGGGCACGGGCGGCGCGAACGTCGACGCGCCGGCCTCCAGCTGGATGCCGCGGAAGACCGCGTCACCCTTGTAAGAGCCGGCGATCGGCCGGTAGGACACGCGCAGGGTGTGGTTGCCCGCCGCCAGCGGCGTGGGGGTGAGGTCCACCGTGCCGCTGCGGTTGACGTAGGAGACGTCCGGACCGCCGTCGACGCTGACGAAGAAGTCGATCGCGTTGCGCTGCTTGAGCTGCACCGTCCGCCCGGTGAACCCGACGGTCACGTAGGCGCCCGCCCACTCGGAGACGTACGCGGTGGGGTCGGAGGTGTTCCACCGGCCGAAGTACTTGACGTTGGGGTCGGTCGGCGAGCCGTTGCCGCCCGGTGTGGTGGTGCCGAGCCGGACGAGCTGCCACTGCTGGTTCGCGCCCGAGTTCACGTCGTACTGCGAGATCCGCGCACCCTCGGCCGTCGAACGCTCCCACACGTCCAACGCCTTGCCGCTGTTGCGGTTGACCAACCGGACATAACCACTGTCGGTGTCCACCACACCGAACTGCTGGTTCACCGCATCACGATCGGTCCACTGCACCACGTCCGCACCGTTCGCCGTCGACGCCGACGCGACGTCCACCACCCGGCCGCTGTACCGCGACCTCAACCGGAAGAACCCACCACCCGAATCCACGAACTGGAACTGCTGAGCCGACGAATCCGACCGCGACGCCTGCACCACGGCACCACCGTCCACCGCCGACCGCACCTGCATCACCTTGCCACTGTGCCGAGCCACCACCACATACGTGGCCGACGTGTCCACGGTCGCGGCCCGGGCCGACGGCGCGGCCGGCGCGAGGACCGCGACCGCACCGACCACGAGCGCCACCGCCGATCGCACGACCGCACCGCATGACGACAATGTCATGTACGTGCCTTTCACCTGGAGTTGGCACAGCGGCGGAGCCGCCGGAGGGAGGGCATTCTCTCCGGTCCGATGGTCGCGCCGAATTCGCGGCGTCGTCAATGGTCGCATCTCGTATGGGGTGACCCGTCGAATATTCGACGGACGTGGCACATCACCCTTTTCCGGCACCGCCGCCGCCCGCGCTCACGGGAATCGGGCCGGCCGTCGACGGGTCGGTATCCCGGATAACGCAGGCGGCATGACGCGTCCGCCGGAAAGCGCTATCCGATCAGCCGGACGCCGCAGGGGGCCGCCCGGCCGTCCACGCGCAGGCCGGAGGGCCGGTCGGGCGGATGCCCGACCGGCCCTCCGGCGTGGGTGGTCGCGGCGGTCAGTTCGGCTCGACGGGCAGCCACAGCTCGCAGGTCGCGGTGCTGAAGTCGGCCGCGCGGTCGAGGACCGCGACGATCGAGGGGCCCGGCCGCAGGCGCCACGGGTTGGACGGGAACCACTCCGTCGCGGTGGCGGCCCACGTCGTCTGCAAGGCCTGCGGGTAGGCCCCGGTGGTGCGGAAGACCGCCCACCGGCCCGCCGGCACCTCGATGCCGTCCAGGTCGTCCGGGGTCCGGGTGTCCCCGGTGACGGCGACCCCGTGCAGGTAGGTCAGCTCACTGCCCTCGGTGGCGTCGGGGTCGAGGTCGTCGCTGACCTGCAACAGACCCCGGGGCTCGGTGTCGCCGAGTGCCTTGAGCCGCGCGTGCTCCTCCTGCGGCAACGCGGTGATGTGCTCCTGGATGTGCGGGTTGACGCCGTGGTGGATGAGCGGCACGCGGGTGGCGTGCCCGACGAGCCGGAACGCGGGGCGCTCGACGATGCGGGTGTCCATGGGGGTGCTCCCTTCGACGGTCAGGCGGAACCTGAGCTGCGGTTGTGCGCGAAGGGGGCCTCCGTCGCGGCGGACGTCGCCGGGGTTCGCGCCGTGCACGGCGCGGAACGCCCGGCCGAACGCCTCGGTCGAGCCGTACCCGTGCCGGACCGCGATGCCCAGCAGGTCGTCCTCGCCCCGGACGACGTCGGCGGCGGCGACGGTCATGCGGCGCCGGCGCACGTACTCCGACAGCGGCATGCCCGCCAGCGACGAGAACATCCGGCGCAGGTGGTACCCGGTGGTGCCGAGCGCCCTGGCCAACGCGTCGACGTCCGCCTCCTCGCCGAGGTGCTCCTCGACCAGGTCGACGAGCCGGTTGAGTGCCGAGATCATGGCGGCCTCCCTTCGACGTCAACCCTGGCCGAGGGGCGGGTGGCCGCGCCCGACCGCGGCGAACCGATCCGATCAGTCCGGCGGCGCCGCGGTCGACCGGAACCCCGGACATCATGTCGGACGGCCCGTCCGGGCGCGCACGACGATCGCCTCGTCGTCGTCCGGGTCGTAGAAGACGTCGACCGCGGCGCCGACCACCGGCGCGGCGAACATCGAGGTGACCATCGTGGCCACCGCCGTGCGCGGACCGGAGGTGCCCTGGTAGGACACGTGCACCGCGAACCGCGGGTTGCCCATCCCCCAGTCGTGGGTGAACTCGACGTGCTCGATCCGCCCGGTGACCCGCCAGCTCCCCTGATCGAGGTCGGGCGGGGTGTCCTGCCGCTTCGCGCCCTTGCGGGCCTGGTGCGCCAGCAGCGCGCCGGTCACCACCGCGAGCTCGGCGAACACGCCGGGCAGGAGGTACGGCTCGTAGTAGACGACCCAGTCCACGAAGGTCCACGGCTGCGCCGGTGCTCCGTCGGCGAACGGCAGCCGCTCGCCGACCGCCTCGGGGGCCGTCCAGGACGACGCCGCGAGGGCCGTGCCGATCGCCAGGCCGAGGCACGTGGCGAAACCGCCGACGCCGACGCCCGTGCCGGGCCACCAGGGGGCGCTCCAGTCGGTCCACCTCATGGCGAAGCCGAGCGCGGACGCGATCGTGACGAAGACGCTGAAGACCACGATCAGCGAGATCGCCGAGGGGCCCTGCTCCCAGGCGCCGGACCGGTTGAGCGACATCGACCGGAGCCCGTCGAGGATGCCGAGCGCGCCGGACCACCCGACGACCGCCCAGCTCAGCGCGGCGGGCACGCTGAGCAGCCACACCTTGCGGCGGGCCTCGCGCTCCCGCCCGGGGTCGTCCGGCAGGCCCAGGCCGGCCCACCACAGCTTCCCGTAGGGGAACACGGAAACCTCCTCGCGCGGGGTCGACGGACGGCCGGTGGGTCAGTCGACGAGCCCGAACACCCCGACGTTGGCCGGGTCGGCGGGGTCGATCCGGGCTTCGTGCCTGGTGCCGGGGGTGTACTGCGAGAACGCCGTGGTCGGCACCAGGTGCGTGATCGTGGTCCGGTAGGTCGTGCCGTCCGCGCGGGTGACGTCGAGCGCCGAGGTGTACTGGAGCTGGCCGGCGACGGCCCTCCCGGTCGGGTCGAGGGTGCGGACGACGGCGGTGGCGGGCTCGCCGGACTCGTGCAGCCACCGCAGGTTCTGGCCGTACGTGGTGACCTCGCGCTGCTGGCGCAGCTGCTCCTCGGCCGGCAGCCCCATGAACTCGGCCATCGCCGGGTCGTCGGTCATGGTCCCGAACGCGTGCGACACCATGCCGAGCGTCGGCAGCTGCGGCCGGATGTCGTGGCCCTGCGCGGCGGCTTCCCGCTGGAACTGCGCCGCGTGGCCCTGGAAGTCCTGCTCGGCCCGCGCGGTCGCCTGCCGCGTGGCGTTGTCGATCTTGTCGCGAATCTTCTTGAACACGGTGCCCTGCCTCCCGAGCCGCTGACGTGGTGAGCACAGCGTGCGGCGGTCGCGGGCCCTACCGGTCCCAGGTTCGGCCGGTTGCGGAAGCCGAACGTCCGCAACCGCCGTTACCGTGCCGCGCATGACCGACGACACCCCACTGCGCGCGCCGGCGGCCGGCGCCGCGGGCCCGATCACCGAGGAGCAGGTCCGGGTCGTCCCCGCCAACGAGGCGTCGTGGGACGACCTGCGGGACGTCTTCGGCGCCTCCGAACCCGGTCAGTGCCGGTGCCAGCGGTTGAAGGTCGTCGGCTGGCTCTGGCGCGACACCACCCAGGAGGAGCGCACCGCGATGCTGCGCGAGCAGACCGGGTGCGACACCCCGGACGCGCGGGTCACCAGCGGTCTGGTGGCCTACGTCGACGGCGAGCCGGCGGGCTGGGTCGCGGTGGAGCCGCGCACGGCCTACCCGAAGCTGCGCACGTCCCGCATCCCGTGGAAGGGGCGCGAGGAGGACAAGGACGACGGCACGACGTGGGCGGTGACCTGCTTCGTGGTCCGCAAGGGCTTCCGGGGCCGCGGCCTGACCTACCTGCTGGCCCGTGCGGCGGTCGGCTTCGCCCGTGACCGCGGCGCCCGCGCGCTGGAGGCCTACCCGATGATCACCGAGCCGGGCCGGGACGTGATCTGGGGCGAGATGCGCGTCGGCGCGCGCCAGGTGTTCGAGGAGGCCGGGTTCACGCAGGTCAGCCACCCGACCCTGCGCCGGGTCGTCATGCGGTTCGACTTCGAGCGGTGAAGTCCGGGCGCCGGCGCGGCCTCGGGTCGACGGCCGCGGTTCCTCGCCGGAAATCGATCGGGTGATCTCCCGGAAAGAAAACACCCGGCGATCATCACCGGCCCGCGCCAATTCCATTGGCCCGCGACTTTGACGAGCACCGCTCACCACCCGGTGACCGCGAAACCCCGGATCTTCTCCGGGGTATGGTTTTCGCGGTGGGCGCGGCGCGGATTCGAACCGCGGTCGTGGTGAACGCGCTGCTAGAGGCACCTGTGACCGTGACGGCGACCTTCCCCCGTCGCGGACGGACCGGCCTGTTGGCCGTAGTCTTCCGAGGCCGACCCCGGCACAGCGCGGGTCGGCTCAGGAGAGCATGGACGCGACCTGAACCAGCACCACGGGCTCGAGGCACGCACAGAAGGGAATGACCGGTCGGATGTTCCGCCGTATCGCGATCGTCAACCGAGGAGAGGCCGCGATGCGGCTCATCCACGCGGCCCGGGAATTGGCCGAGGAGACAGGCACGGCGATCGAGACGATCGCCCTGCACACCGACGTGGACCGCGGCGCGGCGTTCGTCCACGAGGCCGACGTCGCCTACGACCTCGGGCCCGCGTCCAACCGCCCCTACCTCGACCTGAAGGTGCTCAAGACAGCCCTGGTGGAGACCGGCGCCGACGCGGCCTGGCCGGGCTGGGGCTTCGTCGCCGAGGACCCGGCGTTCGCCGCGCTCTGCGACGAGATCGGGGTCGCCTTCGTCGGCCCGAGCGCCGACGCCATGCGCAGGCTCGGTGACAAGATCGGCGCCAAGCTGCTCGCCGAGGAGGTCGGCGTCCCGGTCGCGCCGTGGAGCCGGGGCCCAGTGGAGTCGCTGGACGCGGCCCTCGCCGCCGCCGAGCGGATCGGTTACCCGCTGATGCTGAAGGCCACGGCCGGCGGCGGCGGGCGGGGCATCCGGGTGGTCACCAGCGGGGCCGACCTGACCGACGCCTACGAGCGCACCAGCCAGGAGGCCGCGCGGGCCTTCGGCAGCGGTGTCGTCTTCCTGGAACGCCTGGTCACCGGCGCCCGGCACGTCGAGGTGCAGGTCATCGCGGACGGCCAGGGCACCGCGTGGGCGCTGGGCGTGCGCGACTGCTCCGTCCAGCGGCGCAACCAGAAGATCATCGAGGAGTCGGCGTCACCGGTGCTCGGCGCCGACCAGGCCGCCGACCTCAAGGCCTCCGCCGAGCGGCTGGCCAACGCGGTCGGTTACCGGGGCGCGGCCACCGTGGAGTTCCTCTACCACCCCGGCGACCGGGCGTTCGCCTTCCTGGAGGTCAACACCCGGTTGCAGGTCGAGCACCCGATCACCGAGTCGACCACCGGGTTCGACCTGGTCAAGGCCCAGTTGTGGGTGGCGGCGGGCAACCGGCTGGAGGGCGCGGCGCCGGTCGAGCGCGGCCACGCCGTCGAGGCCCGGCTCAACGCCGAGGACCCCGACCGGGACTTCGCGCCGTCGCCGGGGCGCATCGCCCGCCTCTCCCTGCCCTCCGGGCCCGGCATCCGGGTGGACACCGGGGTCAGGGAGGGCGACACCATCCCGGCCGACTTCGACTCCATGATCGCCAAGATCATCGCCCACGGCCGCGACCGGACCGAGGCGCTGGGCAGGCTGCGCCGGGCCATGGCCGACACCACGGTGGTCATCGACGGCGGCGCGACCAACAAGAGCTTCGTGCTCGACCTGCTCGACCAGCCCGAGGTCCTCGACGGCAGCGCGGACACCGGCTGGATCGACCGGGTCCGCGGCGAGGGCGGGCTCGTCGCGCAGCGCCACGCCGCCGTGGCCGTCGCCACCGCGGCCATCCAGGCCTACGAGGAGGAAGAGGGCGCCGAGCAGCAGCGGCTGCTGTCCACCGCGTTCGGCGGCCGGCCGCAGGTGCGGCACGAGTACGGCCGCAGCCTGGACTTCAAGCTGCGGGGCGTCACCTACCGGGTCCGGGTGACCCGGGTCGGCGCGCAGCGGTTCCGGGTCGGCATCGAGGCCGGCGCCGAGGTCCGCACCGCCGACGTCGAGCTGGACCGGATCGACCTGCACACCGGGCAGATCCGGGTCAACGGGACCCGGCACCGCCTGCTCATCGGCACCACGGGGCCGGTGGTGCTGATCGAGGTGGACGGCGTCGCGCACCGGGTCAGCCGGGACGAGGGCGGCGTGCTCCGCTCCCCCGCGCCCGCGCTCGTCGTGGCCACCCCGGTCGGGGTCGGCGACGAGGTGGAGGCCGGCGCGCCGGTGCTCGTGCTGGAGAGCATGAAGATGGAGACGGTGCTGCGCGCGCCGTTCCGCGCCCGCGTGAAGGAATGCGCGGTGGCCGTCAACAGCCAGGTGGCCAGTGGCGCCCCGCTGCTGCGGCTGGAACCCCTCGGTGACGACGACGTCGCCGACGCCGCGGCCGACCAGCCGGTCGAGCTCGACCTGGCCCCGCTCCCGGCCGCCTCCCTGACCGACCGCGTCGACCGCGGCCTGCAGGAGCTGCGCGGGCAGCTGCTCGGCTTCGACGTGGACCCGCACGACGACGCGAAGGTCCTGCGGGACTACCTCGACGCGCGACGGGAGGCCACCGAGGCGGGCCGGCGACCGTTGACCGGGGAAGTCGCCCTGCTCACGGCCTTCGCCGACCTGGCCGAGCTGAGCCGCAACCGCCCCGCCGGCGAGGACGCGGGCGGCGGTCACGTGCACAGCGCCCGCGAGTTCTTCCACACCTACCTGCAGAGCCTGGACGTGGACCGCTCCGGCCTGCCGGAGCGCTTCCAGCGCAGGCTCGCCAAGGCCCTCGCCCACTACGGCGTCACCAGCCTGGACCGCACGCCGGAGCTGGAAGCCGCCGTGTTCCGGATCTTCCTCGCTCTGCAGCGGGCCACCGCCGACGCGGGGGTCGTGGCGGCGATCCTGCGGTCCTGGCTGAACGAGGCGCCGCCGGACGACGCGCTGCGCGACACCGTCGGGCTCGCCCTGGAGCACTTGGTCTCGGCCACCCAGGTCCGGTTCCCCGCGGTCGCCGACCTCGCGCGCGGCGTCGTGTTCGCCTGGCTCGGCCAGCCGCTGCTGCGCCGCAACCGGGCCCGCGCCTACGCCGAGGTCCGCAAGCACGTGCGGTACCTGACCGAGCACCCGGACGCGGCGGACCGCGACGAGCGGGTCGCCCGGATGGTGCGGACCACCGAGCCGCTCGTGCGGCTGTTCAGCCAGTACCTGGAGCGCAGCCCGCTCGACGACGCGCTGATGCTGGAGGTGCTGACCCGGCGGTACTACGGCAACAACCGCCTGGTCGACATCCGGACCGACACGGTCGCGGGCCGCACCTTCGTGATCGCCGAGCGCACCGACTTCACCGTGGTGTCCACCGCGACCGGCCACGACGACCTCGGCGACGCGCTGCGCAGCCTCGGCACCCTGGCGGCCCGGACCGGCACCACGGAGGCCGACGTCTACCTGGCGTGGCGCGACCAGCCGGAGGACGCCGCCGAACTGGCCGCCGCGCTGGCCGCCGTGGTCGGCGCGCACCCGCTGCCCGAGCAGGTCCGCAGGCTCACGCTCACCGTGGCGGGGCGCGGCGGCGCGGTCGTGCACCAGCACGTCACGTTCCGCCCGGCCGAGTCCGGGGTGGCCGACGCCGGGATGGTCGAGGACCGGCTGATCCGGGGCCTGCACCCCTACATCGCCCAGCGGATGCAGCTGGAGCGGCTGCGCGAGTTCGACCTCACGCGGCAGCCGTCCTCCGACGAGGACGTGTACCTGTTCCACTGCGTCGCCCGGGACAACCGCGCCGACGAGCGGATCGTGGCGTTCAGCCAGATCCGGGACCTGGTGGCCCTGCGCGACCAGGACGGCCGCCTCGCGGCGCTGCCGACCGCGGAGAACACGCTGGCCACCTGCCTGGACTCGATCCGGCGCGCCCAGTCGCTGCGGTCCTCCTCCGCGCGGTTCAACACCAACCGCATCGTGGTCTACGTCTGGCCCGCCAGCGACATCACCCGCGACGAGCTGGAGATGCTGGCGAAGCGGATCCTGCCCACCACGGCGGGCGCGGGCCTCGAGGAGATCGAGTTCATCCTGCGGCAGCGGCGCGAGTCCGGCGAGCTGGCGCGGGTCGCGCTGCGGATCTCCTTCGGTGCCACCGGCACCCCGGCGCTCACCATCGGCGAGCCCTCCGACGCGCCGATCCCGCCGCTGGACGGCTACCGGCAGAAGGTGCTGCGCGCGAGCAGCCGCAACACCGCGTACCCGTACGAGATCACCGGCATGATCGGCGAGTTCACCGAGTACGACCTGGACGAGAACCACGCGCTGGCGCCGGTGGACCGGCCCAAGGGGCGCAACACCGCGGCCATGGTCGCGGGCGTGGTCCGCACCCCGACCGAGCGGCACCCGCAGGGCGTCACGCGCGTCGTGCTGCTCGGCGACCCGACCGACTCCCTCGGCGCGCTGTCCGAGCCGGAGTGCCGCCGGGTGATCGCCGCGCTGGACCTGGCCGAGCGGCTGCGGGTGCCGGTGGAGTGGTACGCGTTGTCCGCCGGCGCCCGGATCTCCATGGAGTCCGGCACCGAGAACATGGACTGGGTGGCGGCCGCGCTCAAGCGGATCGTCGAGTTCACCCAGGGCGGCGGCGAGATCAACGTGGTGGTCGCGGGCATCAACGTCGGCGCCCAGCCGTACTGGAACGCCGAGGCCACGATGCTCATGCACACCAAGGGCGTCCTGGTCATGACGCCCGACTCGGCCATGGTGCTCACCGGCAAGCAGTCGCTGGACTACTCCGGCGGCGTGTCCGCCGAGGACAACTTCGGCATCGGCGGCTACGACCGGGTCATGGGCCCCAACGGGCAGGCGCAGTACTGGGCGCCGGACCTGCCCTCGGCCCGGGACCTGCTGATGGCCTACTACGACCACACCTACGTCGAGCCCGGCGAGGACGGGCCGCGCCGGGTGGCGACGACCGACCCGCACGACCGCGACGTGACCGGCTACCCGCACCAGGCGGCGGGCAGCGACTTCACCACGGTCGGGCAGATCTTCTCCGCGCAGGACAACCCGGACCGCAAGAAGCCGTTCGACATCCGGGTCGTCATGCGCGCGCTGTCCGACCAGGACCGGCCGGTGCTGGAGCGGTGGGCGGGCATGGCCGACGCCGAGACGGCGGTCGTGCAGGACGTGCACCTGGGCGGCATCCCGGTCAGCCTGGTGGGGATCGAGTCCCGCCCGGTGGAGCGGCGCGGTTTCCCGCCCACCGACGGCCCGGACACCTACACCGCGGGCACGTTGTTCCCGAGGTCGTCCAAGAAGGTGGCGCGGGCGATCAACGCGGCCAGCGGCAACCGGCCGGTCGTGGTGCTGGCGAACCTGTCCGGGTTCGACGGCTCGCCCGAGTCGATGCGCAAGCTCCAGCTGGAGTACGGCGCGGAGATCGGCCGGGCGGTGGTGAACTTCCGGGGTCCGATCGTGTTCTGCGTGATCTCCCGGTACCACGGCGGCGCGTTCGTGGTGTTCTCCAAGGCGCTCAACCCGAACATGACCGTGCTCGCGGTGGAGGGCTCGTTCGCCTCCGTGCTCGGTGGCGCGCCGGCCGCCGCCGTGGTGTTCACGCGGGAGGTCGCGGCCCGCACCGCGGCCGACGCCCGGGTCCGCGACCTGGAGGCCCGGAGCGCGGCCGCGACCGGCGCCGACCGGGCCGCGCTGACGGCCGAGCTGGACGAGCTGCGGGCCGCGGTCCGGACGGAGAAGCAGGGCGAGATCGCGCGCGAGTTCGACCGCATCCACAGCATCGGGCGCGCGGTCGAGGTCGGTTCGGTCGACGCCGTGGTCCCGGCCGTCGAGCTCCGGCCCCGGATCATCCAGGCCCTGGAGTCACGGCCGGCGTAGCGGGGGACGACGGAGCGGGGGCGGCGCCACGGCGCCGCCCCCGCGTCACGTCCCGACCCGTCCGCGCGACGTCCCTTCCCGGCGGACGGTCGTCGTACTAGCCTCGATCTGCGAGAGCGCTCTCACGCACGTGCCCGAAGTCGGCGTCCGAAGCACCGCCAAGGAGCCCCATGCGCGTCTCCTCCAGCACCCGAGGACCATCCCCGACCCGGACCCGGCGGCTCACGGCCGCCGCGACCTCCCTCGTCACCGCCCTCGCGCTCGTCCTCGCCGGGCCGCCGGCCTCCGCCGGCGAACCCGCCGCGGCCGAGGACTGCCAGTTCTCGACGCTGGGGCGGACCGGCCTGCGCGCCGCCGACCCGAGCGTGATCCGCGTCGGCGGCACCTACGTCTCGGCGCAGGTGGGCGGTGGCGGCATCCAGGTCCGCCAGGCGTCGTCACCGGACGCGCTGGCCGCCGCGCCCGCACGCCTCGTCTGGCGCGACGCGCGCAACCTGGGCTCGGTGTGGGCGCCCGAGATCGTCCGCGACAGCGGCCGGTACTACATCTACTTCACGGCGGGCAACGACGCGGCGCACCGCATGTACGCGATCAGCTCCACCTCGCCGGACACCGGCTACACCGGCGAGGTCCGGCTCGCCCTGCCGGATGACCGGTGGGCCATCGACGGGGTGCCGGTGACGTTCAACGGCCTGCGCTACTTCGTCTGGTCCGGCTGGGAGTGCACCACCAACGTCGAGCAGAACCTCTACATCACCCGCATGGCCGACCCGCTCACGCCGGTCGGCGGCCGCTACGTCATCTCGCAGCCGCGCGAGCCGTGGGAGCGGGTGGTCGGCAACCCGTTCATCAACGAGGCGCCCGAGGTCATCAAGGACCCCAACGGCCAGTTGCACGTGGTGTACTCGGCCAACGGCAGCTGGAGCGAGCAGTACTGCCTGGCGGACCTGCGATTGCGCGTCGGCGGCGACCCCACCCACGTGTGGGACTGGTACAAGTCCAACGGGTGCCTGTTCGGCTCGAACCGGGCGACCATGATGACCGGCTGGGACCCCACCCTGTACGTCAACGGTCCCGGCCACCACTCGTTCGTCCTGCTCGACGGCGACATCGCGACCAGTCCGCCGGCCGGCCCGAGGTTCCCGCTGGTGTACCACGCGGTGCCCAAGGGGACGCCCTACCACTGGGACAACCGGTACTGGTACACCGGCACGTTCGCCTGGTGGGGCAACACGACCTACCGGCGGGCCAACGTCCCGGGCGCCACCTCGGACACCGGTTGGGGCTTGAAGTTCTTCGAGTGACCGCACCCCGGTCGTGCCCGGCGCCACCGCCCGGCCCGCGCGGATCGCGGCCGGGCGGTAGCGTGCTCCGGTGCAGGACGGCGACGGACGGGAGGCGGCGCTCATGGCCGAGGTCACCGCGGTGGACGTGTTGGCGGACGGGTTCGAGCGGGTCCGGGAGTCCGTGGAGCGCGTGCTGGACGGCCTCACCGGACCTCAGCTGACCCACCGGGTGGGCGGCTCCGCCAACTCGATCGCCTGGCTGGTCTGGCACCTGACCCGGGTGCAGGACGACCACGTGGCCGAGGTCGCGGGCGCCGAGCAGGTCTGGACCTCCGAGGGCTGGGTGGAGCGCTTCGACCTGTCGTTGCCGGCCGGTGACACCGGCTACGGCCACGGCCGCGAGCAGGTCGCCGCCGTCGACGCGCCCGCCGACCTGCTGCGCGACTACCACCGGGCGGTGCACGAGCGCACCGAGGCCTACCTGAAGGGCTTGACCGGCCAGGACCTGACCAGGGTCGTGGACGAGTCGTGGGACCCGCCCGTGACGCTCGCCGTCAGGCTGCTCAGCGTGATCGAGGACGACCTCCAGCACGTCGGCCAGGCCGCCTTCGTGCGCGGGGTGCTGCCCCAGAGCTGACCGCCGGTCCGCACGGGCCCGCCGCCTCGCGGGCCGACACCCCTTGTCGACACCGGGGAATTCCACCCCGGCGGGTATTCCGAAGTCGTGGCGTCGGCATTCGTTGACACCGCGTCCGGCGCGTCGGCATGATGACCGCCAGTCACGACGGCGGTGTCAGCAGCCACGTTGCCGAGGTCGGACCACACGTCGCCGCCTGGGGTGGAAGGCTTCACATTGATCGACGACCGACCGGTGGACCATGCGCTCTACGCGGCGCACCGCGACTTCTTCGACGCCACCCGGCCCGAGACGCCGTGCCTGCTCCTCGACCTCGACGTGGTCTCCGCCCGGTACCGGGAACTGCGCGCCGGCCTGCCGGACGCCGCCGTGTACTACGCCGTGAAGGCCAACGCCGACCCGGACCTGTTGCGCCACCTGGTGGAACTCGGCTGCGGCTTCGACGTCGCCAGCGTCGGCGAGGTCGACGCCTGCCTCGCCGCGGGCGCCGACCCGGCGTCGATCTCGTTCGGCAACACGGTGAAGAAGGAGTCCGCGATCCGCTACGCGCACGAGCGCGGCATCCGGCTCTTCTCGGTCGACTCGGCGGCGGAGCTGGCGAAGATCGCGCGGGCCGCGCCCGGCGCGGAGGTCTGCTGCCGCTTCATCGTGCGCACGACCGGCGCGCAGTGGCCGATCAGCCGGAAGTTCGGCTGCACCGAGGACGACGCGGTCGCGCTGCTGCGCGACGCGGTGTCGCTCGGGCTCACGCCGCGCGGCACCACCTTCCACGTCGGCTCCCAGCAGCGCGAACCGGACAGCTGGGCGACCGGTGTCGCCACCGCCGCGCGCGTCGCGGCCAAGCTGGCCGCCGAGGGCGTCGAGCTGGACCTGCTCAACCTCGGCGGCGGGCTGCCGGTCCGCTACGAGGAGACCGTGCCCTCGCTGCAGACCTACTTCGCGGCCATCGACCGCGCCGTCACGGCGTCCTTCCCGACCCGGCCCGCGCTGATCGTCGAGCCGGGCAGGTACCTGCCCGGTGACGCCGGGATGATCCGGTCCGAGGTCGTGCTGGTGACCGAGCGGGAGAACGGGCTGCGCTGGGTCTACCTCGACGTCGGCCGCTACAACGGCCTGGTCGAGACCGACGACGAGGCCATCGCCTTCCCCGTCGTCGCCGTCCGCGCGGACGGGGGGTTCGCCGACGAGGCGGCCCCCGCCGTGCTCGCGGGGCCGACGTGCGACAGCACCGACGTCCTGTACGAGCGCACACCGGTGTCCTTGCCGGTCGACCTGCGACCAGGCGACCACATCGACATCCTCGCGACCGGCGCCTACACCACGCCGTACGCGTCCGTCGGGTTCAACGGCTTCCCGCCGTTGCCCAGCCACTGCTTCGGCGCCACCGACCACTGAGACCGGTGCGCCGCGAGAGCCTCGCGTTGGAGAGGAGCCGCTGATGTCCGACGAGTACACCTGGGCGTTCGACGGGAAGCGCTACCGGATGTACCGCTTCCCGAAGGAAGTCGAGAGCGGCGTCAAGGAGCTCAACCGCAGCGACAACTGGCACGCGATGCTGGCCTGGTTGGAAGACCTCGTGTGGATGGCCTTCTGCACCTGGCTCTGCGTCGGCGTGTCCTACTGGTTCTACCCGTTGGCGGTGCTCGTGATCGGCGCCCGCCAGCGGGGGCTGTCGACCATCCTGCACGACTGCGCGCACGGCATCGGCGCGTCGAACCGCAAGGTGCAGATGTTCGTCGGCACGGTGCTCACCGCCTACCCGATCTTCCAGCAGCACTACGCGTACAAGATCTCCCACGTCTTCACGCACCACCCGAAGCTGGGCAACCCCGAGGGTGACCCGGACCTGAGGTTCTTCATCGAGCAGCGGGCCTACGAGATGTCCTCGCCGCGCGCGTACGTGCTCCGCACGGTCATCATGCCGTTGTTCGGCACTCAGACGTGGGCCTACCTGAAGTACTTGGTGCGCAACCGCTACCGGCTGCTCAAGCAGGGCCGCGTGCGGTCGGCGGACGCGCCGCAGACCCCGATCAGCAAGCGCAAGCGGGTGCTCGACCGCGTCGGTTTCTGGGCGTTCTGGGCGACCGTGGTGACGGTGTGCGTGTCGCAGGGCTGGGGGCTCGAACTGCTGCTGTTCTGGGTGGTGCCCTACCTGACCAGCTTCCAGATCCTGGGCTGGTACATCGAGCTGTCCGAGCACACCCCCCTGGTGCGGGACTCCAACGTGGACCTCTACATGACGCGCAACCGCAAGAGCCGCACGTGGGAGAAGTTCCTCACCGGCATCCACAACGACAACTACCACCTGGAGCACCACCTGGACCCGCGCACGCCGTTCTGGAACCTCGGCAAGGCACGCCAAGTGCGGCTGGCCGACCCGAACTACGCGGAGGTGGACCGCCAGTTGGGCGGGCTGTTCACCAAGGGACCGGAAGGGCAGCAGAGCGCCATCAGCGCCATCGTGGAGTCCATGACCTACAAGCCGGAGCAGCCGCATGTCGCCGCCTGAGCGGCCGAGGTCGGCCGGGAAGGTCTACCGGCGGGTGGAGTCGGGCGTCATGCACGGCGGCGCCGAGCTGCGCCTGGGCATCACCGACCCGGTGGTGACGCCCATCTTCCAGACCGCCGCGTACGAGCTGCCCGACGCGGCCACCGCCGCCGACATCTTCGACCTGCGCGTCGACGGCCACGCCTACACGCGGCTGAACAACCCGACGTGCGACGTGCTGGAGGCCAGGATCGCCGCGGTGGACGACGCCCCGGCGGCCCTGGCCGTCTCCTCCGGCCAGGCGGCGATCACCCTGGCGCTGCTCAACCTGTGCCAGGCGGGCGACAACCTGGTCAGCTCCAACGAGCTGTACGGCGGCACGTGGAACCTGCTGGCCAACACGTTCGCCCGGTTCGGCATCGAGACCCGGTTCGTCAGCCCGGACAAGCCGGAGAACTTCGCCGACGCCACCGACTCGCGGACCCGGTGCTACTTCGGCGAGACCCTGCCCAACCCGAAGCTGCGGCTGTTCCCGATCGAGGAGGTCGCCGCCATCGCCGAGGACGTCGGCGTGCCGCTGGTGCTGGACAACACCATGCTGCCGCTGGTGTGCCGACCGCTGGAGTTCGGCGCGCACATCCTGGTCTACTCGGCGACGAAGTACATCGGCGGCCACGGCAGCGCGCTCGGCGGGCTGATCGTCGACTCCGACCGGTTCGACTGGGCGCGGCACGCCGACCGGCACCCGCTGCTCACCGCGCCGGACCCGGCGCACGGCAACGTGGTGTGGACCGAGGCGGGCGCGAACCTGGACAGCTCGCTCGGCCGCAGCCCGTACCTGCTCAAGGCCCGCGAGACGCTGATGCGCGACCTGGGGCCGTGCCTCAGCCCGTTCAACGCGTTCCTGCTGATCCAGGGCATCGAGACGCTGCCGCTGCGGATGCGGGCGCACGGCGAGAACGCCGAGGCGGTGGCGCGGTACCTGGCCGACCAGCCGTCGGTGGTCTCGGTGCGGCACCCGGGCCTCGGCGACGCCGAGGAGGTCGAGCGGCTGCGGCGCTACACGGGCGGCAACGGCGGTCCGCTGGTGCAGTTCGAGCTGGCGGGCGGGCTGACCGCGGGCACCCGGTTCATCGAGGCGCTGCGGATGATCTCGCACGTGACCAACATCGGCGACGTGCGGTCGATGGCCACCCACCCGGCGTCCACCACGCACGCCCAGCTGCCCGAGGCGGACCGGCTCGCCGCCGGCGTGTCACCGGGGTCGATCCGGCTGTCCATCGGCCTGGAGCACATCGACGACCTGATCACCGACCTGGCGGGCGCGCTGGCGGTGGCCGGGTGACCGGCAAACCGCTGGTCGCCCTCGCGGCGGCCGCGGAGCAGGTGGACGGCGTGCCGCACGTGGCGGTGCGCGAGGTGTACGTGCGGGCGCTGGAGCAGGTGTCCGGCTGCCACGTCGTGGTGGTCGGCGGCCCCGCCCCCGACCTGGCGCACCTGGTCGACCGGTTCGACGGCGTGGTGTTCGGCGGCCACCAGAGCAACGTGCTGCCCCGGTGGTACGGCGGCGAGCCGGGCTCGGGGCCGGCCGACGCCGACCGGGACGAGCTGGCGCTGAGCGTGATCCCCGCCGCGTTGCGCGCCGACGTCCCGGTCCTCGGCATCTGCCGGGGCCTGCAGGAGCTCAACGTCGCGCTGGGCGGGACGCTGCGGAACGTCCCGGGGCACACCGAGGACCTCTCGCTGCCCCGGGACGAGCAGTACCTGCCCGCGCACCCGGTGCACCTGACCGAGGGCGGCGTCCTGCGGCGGCTGCTCGGCGAGCCCAGCGTCGAGGTCAACTCGTTGCACCACCAGGCGATCGACCGGCTCGCGCCCGGCCTGCGGGTCGAGGCGGTGGCGCCGGACGGGGTGGTGGAGGCGGCGTCGGCCGAGGGCGCGGCGTTCTGCCTCGCCGTGCAGTGGCATCCCGAGTGGTACGCGGCGACGGACCTGGTGTCGGTGGCGTTGTTCACCGGGTTCGGCGCCGCCGTCGCGGCCCGTGCGGCGCGGCGCGCGGTCATCTGACGGCCGCCGGCGCCCCGCGTGTTCCGGGGCCGGTGACGTCATGCCCCCGGCGGACCGCCTCCGGCCTCGGCCACGCACAGCAGCCGCGGTGAGAACAGCTCGTACGGCGTGCCGTCGTAACCGCCCAGCGCGCGCACCGGGGTCAGCCCGCCTGCCCGCAGCACGGCGAGCAGTTCGTGCAGGCTGTACATCCGGTAGTCGACCACCACGTGCTCCCGCCGCGCGCCGACCGGCCGGCACGTCCAGCGCAGGCGGCTCGTGCGCGGGTCGAACGCGTTCTGGTGCAGCACGACCTCGCCGTCGACCTCCTCGTAGTCCCGGATGACGAACCCGTCGCCCGGCGCGAACTCCGAGGGGAAGAAGTTCCGGACGAACCAGTCCCGGTTGACGACGTCGACGAGCAGCCGCCCGCCGGGCCGCAGCACGCGCGCGACCGCGGCCACCGAGCGCACGTTGTCCTCGTCGTGGTCGAAGTAGCCGAAGCTGGTGTACATGTTCACGGCCGCGTCGAACGACGCCGCCGGCAGGTCGGTGAGGTCGCGCATGTCGGCCCGCACCGCGTCCACGGTCACGCCGCGCTCCGCCGCGCGCCGCCGGGTGGCGTCCAGGTAGTCCTCGCTCAGGTCGACGCACGTGACCCGGTGCCCCCGGGCCGCGAGGGACACGGCGTGCCGCCCGGTGCCGCACGCGACGTCGAGGACGCGGGAGCCGGCCGCCAGGTGCAGCTCCCGCTCGATCAACGCCACCTGGCCGTCCGTGACGCCCGCCGCCTGCTCGTGCAGTCGGCGCAGGCCGCGGTCGCGGTCGAACGCCGTCGCCCACCAACCCGCCACGGCGCGTCAGCCCGCGTCGTCCGCGCTGCGCACGACCGACTCCTGGCCCAGGACCTCCGCGACCCGCCGCAGGTACGGCGGCACGCGCAGCAGGAACGCGTCGTGCCCGCGGTCGGTCGTGTGGTCCTGGTGGTGCTCGGCGGGCAGGCCGCGGGCGGCGAGGTTCGCCTGGATGTAGCGGGCGTGGTCCGGCCCGTAGAGGCGGTCGGAGTCGAAGCTGAACAGGTGCACCCCGGGCCGGCGGCGGAACGGCGCGACCGGCCGGTCGTCGGCGAACGCGTCGAAGCTGTCCATCGCGTTCATCAGGCACAGGTAGCTGTTCGCGTCGAACCGGCCGACCAGGCTCGCCGCCTGGTGCTCCAGGTAGCCCTCGACGGCGAACGGCCCGGTGGTCACCGAAGGGCTCGTGCCGTTCGCGGCGCGCGGCTCGCGGCCGAACTTGCGGGCCAGCATGTCCTCGGACACGTACGTGAGGTGGCCGATCATGCGCGCCGTGCCGAGGCCGGCCGCCGGTCCGCCGCCCGGCGGGTACCGGCCCTCCCGGAACTCCGGGTCGGACCGGATGGCGGTCCTGGCGACGGCGTTCCAGGCGAGGTTCTCCGCGGTGTGCCTGGCCGTGCCGGCGACGATCAGGAAGTCGTCGGCGTCGTCCGGGGCGCGCAGCAGCCATTCGAGGACCTGCATGCCCCCCAGCGAACCGCCGATCACCGCGCGCAGCCGGCCGAGGCCGAGCTCGGCCACGAGCGCGCGGTGCACCGTGACCATGTCGGTGATGCCGATCAGCGGGAAGTCCGGTCCCCACGGCCCGCCGTCCGGCCCCGGCGAGGTCGGGCCGGTGGTGCCGGAGCAGCCGGCGAGCACGTTCGCGCACACCACGAAGTGCCGGTCGGTGTCGACCGGGCAGCCCGGTCCGACCATGTCCCGCCACCACCCGGGCCGGTCGTCCGGGTGGTGGGCGGCCGGGTGCGAGTCGCCGGTCAGCGCGTGGCAGACGAAGATCGCGTTCGACCGGTCCTCGTTCAGCTCGCCGTAGGTCTCGTACGCCACCGTGACGGGCGCGAGCGTCCGACCCGACTCCAGCTCCAGCGGGTCGGCCCGGTCGAACAGCACCACCGTCCGCACGTGGCCGTCCTCGACGGGCGGGCCCGGCACGGCGCGGGACCTCCGCGCGCCCACCACCAGGGCGGCGAGCAGCAGTCCGCTGAGCGCGCCGATGACCAGGAACGACACCCGGCCGGTCAGCTCGTACAGCGCCACGCCCAGCAGCGGGCCGAGGATGTTGCCGATGTCGGACACCAGGCCGAACAACCCGAACGCCTTGCCCTGCCTGGTCATGGCCGACCGCAGCTCGACGACGCCCCGGCGCGCGGTCAGGTACAGCGCGGCCTGGCCGACCATCAGCACGACGAAGCACGCCGCCACCGGCCACACCTCGGCGCTCGCGTACAGCCCGGCCGTGCCGACGGCCGCGAACGCCAGGCCGACCACGGCCATCGCCACCAGCCCGAGCCGGCTCGCGTAGCGGCCGAGCAGCCAGCTCACGACCCCGAACGCGGCCAGCCCGATGGCGAACACCAGCGAGATCGCGCCACGCGCCGACTCCGCGCCGTCGGCGCTGAGGTACAGCGGCAGCACGGGTTCCAGCGCCGAGTAGGTGAGGTTGGTGAACAGGTCGAGCGCGCCGAGCGCCAGCACCCAGGTCCACCACCGGCCGCCGGTCGCCGCCGTGCCGGCCGCGGTGTCGTCCGCCTGCTCCTCGTCGACCGGCGCCGGCACGTCGCGCGGCACGGCCCACCGCAGCCCGAAGGCGGTCACCGCGGTCACCGCCGCGCCGAACAGGAACAACGCGTCCAGGCCGAACGGCGCCGCGATCCCGGCCGCCAGCGGGCCGAGCAGGAAGCCCGCCACCGCGAAGGTCCCGAAGTTGCCCATCATCCGGCTGGTCGGCAGGTCGTAACGGCGGCACAGCGCGGCCATGCCCGCGTACAGGGCCGGTGTCACCAGGCCTTCGCCGACGCCCCAGAGGGCCCGCCCGGCGAGCAGCGTCGCGGGGTCGCGGGCGATCGCCGTGACCACGATGCCCGCCGCCGCGATGAGCAGCGCCACGCACCCGACGTCACCGGGCCGCCACCGGTCCACCCACATGCCGCCGAACGGCTGGGCCGCCGCCTTCGCGCCCGCGAAGACCGCGAAGGTCAACGCGACGACGGTCGGGTTCGCGCCCGCCCGCTCCTCCAGGTCCGGCACGAACGGGATGAGCAGCGTGTAGGAGGCGTTGACGCTCAGCAGCGCGCCGAACAGCAGCGCGGCGCGGCTCCGGCCGGGGCTCATCCACTGCCCTCGACGTAGGCCGCGATCACGCGGTGCATCCCGGCCAGGGCCTCGACCAGGGCGGGCGTCGGGTCCGGCGAGTACACCAGTGCCCACAGGTCGGCGCCGACGAGCCCGTGCCGCTCCTTGAACCGGTAGTTGTCCCGGCCCCACTCGATCCGCCGGAACCCGCCGGCGTAGGCCCATTCGGTGCAGCGGTACATCATCGCCACGTACGTGCTCAGCTCGGTGAGGCCCGAGTAGTCGACGCCACCGCACAGGAACGTGACCTCGGCGTCCTGCCGGAAGCCGAAGAACACCCCGGCGACCCGGTCCTCCACCCGCGCGACGACGAGCAGCGCGCCCGGCGTGCGCAGCAGGGCGTGCAGGGTGTCCTCGTCGTACAACGCGGGCCAGCCGTGCTCGTCGGTGGTGCCGACGACCAGCGGCAGGGCCGCCGGCACGAACCCGTGCGCCTCCGGCCCGTCGACCACGTCGATCCGCAGCCCGCGCTCGTCCGCGCGCCGCAGCCGCCGCTGCACGTCCATGCGGAGCTTCCGGGGCAACCGGCCGAGGTGGTCGTCGAAGTCGCCGGACAGGTCCGAGCTGTACGTGCGGTCGAGCAGGACCCGGCCGACCGGTGGCCCGACCGCGTCCACCCACGTGGCGGCGGCGGTGTCGGTGAGGTTCGGCGCGATTAGCAGGTCCGCCTCGCCGGCGTCGATCCACTCCATCGCCGTGGCGTGGGCGCCGCGGGCCAGGGCGGCCGGGAACGCGTCGCGCTTGGTGTACATGGAGTACGTGGAGCCCGCGAAGACGTGGCGGCTCCCGAGCTGCTGCTGACCGGCCTGGGTGACGTACCCGTGCCAGAAGGGCGAGCTGCTCAGCGCGTAGACCGGCAGCACCTGCCCTCCGGCGCTCACGTAGCCGTGCCGCGCCCGGCCCTCGATGCCGGTCGTCTCCCACATGCGCAGCCACCCGGGCGAGTCGTACAGGCACCCGGACACGACCCGCTCGGGCACCTCGTCGAGCAGCGACCACTCCGTCTCGGTCCTCGCGGTCGTCATGCCCCGGTCCTCCGCCCGGCCCGCGATGAGACCGCGTCGTTCCGCCGTAACGTCACCCCACGCAAATGTTCCCCCATGCGCCGCGTTGTTCGTCCGTGCACCAGGTGCTGAACCGGTCACGCGGTCGTTCGGTGGCAGTGAGCGGACCGGTTCGCAACCGTCGCAGACTACAGGCGGCTACCGCGGAACACCCGTGCCCGCAACAGGAATGCTGCGGTGCGGCAGGCCTCCAGGCGGCCATTCCCTGCGGGCTGCCGCCTCCCTCGTCCGGCCGGGATCGCCTGGATGGCCGGTGGAGCCGCTTCGGGGGCCGTGCCACGATGGGGTCGCGGGTCGTGTCGGTCGGCAGGTGGGGAGCGACGGGTGCTGGCCGTCCAGGTGCTCGGTCCCGTCCGGGCCTGGCGCGACGGCGCCGCGCTGCCCCTCGGTCCGGCCGGCCGCAAGGCCGTGTTCGCCTTGCTGGCCCTCGCGCACGGCAGACCGGTGACCCGGGGCGAGCTGGTCGACGCGCTGTGGGGCGAACGCCCCCCGCCCAGCGCGGCCAACGTCATCCACACCCACGTCAAGCACCTGCGACGGTTGCTCGAACCCGGCCGCGGCCCCCGCTCCCCCAGCACGACCATCCCCACCGTGGGCGACGGGTACGCGCTGGACCTGCCACCGGGGGCGGTGGACGCGGCCCGGTTCCGCTCGCTGGTCGCCCGAGCCGGTTCCGTGGCCCACGACGAGCCCCGGCAGGCCGCCGACCTCCTCACCGGGGCACTGGGGTTGTGGCACGGGCGTCCGCTGGCCGACGTGCCGCTGCTCGCCGCGCATCCCGGCGTGGTCACGTTGGCGGGGGAACGCCGGGCGGCGCTGGCCCGGCACGCCGAGCTGATGACCGCTGTCGGCGCGGCGCGCGACGTGCTGCCCGCGCTGGTCGAGGACGTCGCGGCGCACGGGCTCGACGAGACGATGCACGCGTTGCTCATCCGGGCGTACACCGCGGCCGGGCAGCGGGACCGGGCGTTCGACACCTACCACGTGATGCGGCGGCGTCTGCTGGAAGAGCTCGGCGTCGGGCCCGGACCCGAGCTGACCGCCGCGTACCTCGACGCGCTCGAGGAGGCGCCCGACGACGACTCGCCGACGGGGGCCGCGCCCGCGTCGGCGGGGGTGAACCAGTTGCCCGGGGACGTGCCCGGCTTCACCGGCCGGCAGGCGGAGCTGGCCGAGCTGGGCCGGGTGCTCGCCGCCGAGCGGACCGGGGTGCCGGTGGTCCTCGTGTGCGGGACCGCCGGGGTGGGCAAGACGGCGCTCGCGCTGCACTGGGCCCACCGGGTCCGGTCCCACTTCCCCGACGGGCAGCTGCACGTCGACCTGCGCGGCTACGACCCGCGGTCGCCGGTGGCGGCGGAGGACGCCCTCGTCCGGTTGCTGGAGGGCCTCGGCGTCACCGGCGCGGACGTGCCGGTCGACCCGGACCAGCGGGCCGCGAGGTACCGCGCCGAACTCGCGGACCGACGCGTGCTGGTCGTGCTCGACAACGCGTCGGCGGTCGACCAGGTGCGGGCGCTGCTGCCCGGCACGTCGAGCTGCCTCGTCCTGGTGACCAGCCGCAACAGCCTGGCGGGTCTGGTCGCGCTGCACGGCGCGCACCGGCTCGACGTGGACCAGCTGCCGACGTCGGACTCGGTGGCCCTGCTGCGCGCGCTGATCGGCGAGCGGGTGCGACGGGAACCCGACGCCGCCGCCGAGCTGGCCGAGCGGTGCGGCCGGCTGCCGCTCGCGCTGCGCATCGCCGCCGAGCTGGTCGCGTCCCGGCCGGGCAGCACGCTGGCCGCGCTGACCCGGGAGCTGGCCGACCGACGGCACCGGCTGCGCGTGCTCGACACGGGTGACGACGCCCGCGCCGCCGTGCGGACCGTGTTCTCCTGGTCCTACCCGCAGCTGCGGCCCGAGGTCGCGCGGGCGTTCCGGCGGCTGGGCCTGCACCCCGGCCCGGACGTGACGCCGCCCGCCCTCGCCGCCCTCGCCGGGACCGACCGGGACGAGGCACGCCGGTCCCTGGACGTGTTGGCGCGCAACAGCCTCGTGCGGCCCGTGCCCGGTGGCCGGTACGTCGTCCACGACCTCCTGCGCGCCTACGCCGAGGAGCTGGCGGTCGAGCACGACCCGGCGCCCGAGCGGCTCGCCGCCGTCGACCGGCTGCTCGCCCACCACCTGGCCACCGCGGCGGCGGCGACGGCCCTGCTGTACCCGGTCGACCACCCCCACCGACCCGACGCGCCCGTGACACCGCACGCGTTCGCCACCGCCGACGCCGCGCGCGCCTGGCTGGACGCGGAGCGGCCCACGCTCGTCGCCCTGTGCCGCGCCGCCGAACGGGACGACCGGCCGGGCTACGCGGTCGACCTGGCGAACACGCTCTACCGGTACCTGGAGAGCGGCCACTACGCGGACGCGGCGACCGTCCACGGGTGCGCGACGCGCGCCGCCCGGCGGGCCGGGGACGACGGCCTGCTCGCCGTCGCGCTGACCAACCTGGGCGCGCTGAACCGGCTCCTCGGCGACTACGACCGAGCGGCACGGCACCTGCGGGAAGCGATCGGGCTGCACCGGCGGACCGGCGGGCGACGCGGCGGCCCGCGCGCGCTGTCGCACCTCGGCATCGTCCTGGAACGGCTCGGCGAGTACGAGGAAGCCGTGTCGCTGCACCGGGAGGCGCTGGCCGCGCACCGGCGGCTGGGCAGCCGGCACGGCGAGGCGGCGGCGCTGCTGAACCTGGGCAACGCCTACAACCGCCCCGGTCACCACCTGCGCGCCGCCGAGTGCCTGGACCGGGCGCTCGACCTGTTCCGCCTGCTCGACGACGCGAGCGGGCAGGCCAGCGCGCTGGCCAACCTCGGCGACGTGTGCGTGAGCCTGCGGCGCTACCCGGACGCCGTCCGGCACCTCGACGCGGCCCGCGAGCTGTTCCAGCGCCTGGACCACAGCTACGGCGTGGCGGTGACCCTGAGCAACCTGGGCAACGCGCACACCCGGCTCGGTGACCGGTCCCGGGCGCACCGCTGCTACACCTCCGCCCTCGAGACGTTCCGGGACATCGGCCACCGGTACGGGGAGGCGAGCGCCCTCAACGGCCTCGGCGAGAACCTGCGGGCGGCGGGCCGCCTGGACGAGGCGCTCGCCGCGCACACCGACGCGCTGCGGATCGCCACCGAGACCGGCGACCACGACGAGCAGGACCGCGCCCGGACCGGCCTGGGCAGCACCCGCAGCCAGGCATGAGCACCCGATGAGCGCCGGCGGGGCCGGGGCCTGTGCGCGGCGCGTCCACTCACCGTCCAGACCTCGTCCAGAGGCGTTGTCGAGACTTCCGTCGTCGAGAAGTGCCGGCCGGGCGCGGAGGTTCGCCGCCGCCCCTCATCCACCCCGGGGAGAGCCATGTCAGCTCGGCTGGACCACGTCCCACGCGACTGGTGCGCGGTCGAGTCGGACCGGATCGCCGCCCTGCTCGAACGACGTGGGCAGGTCGCCGGACCGGTGGTGTTCGGCGCCGGTTTCGGCCCGTCCGGCCTCCCGCACGTCGGCACGGTGAGCGAGGTCGTCCGCACGTCCTTCGTCCGGCGGGCGTTCGAGGAGGCGACCGGGCGCAGCACCCGGTTGGTCGTGGTCGCCGACGACATGGACGCCCTGCGCAAGGTGCCGGACACCGTCCCCGACCGGGCCGCGTTGACGCCCCACCTCGGGATGCCGCTGCACCGGGTGCCGGACCCGTGGGGCGTGGCGCCCAGCCTCGCCGAGGGCATGGTGGACCGGCTGCGCCGGGTGCTCGACGTGATGGAGGTCGACTGCGAGGTCGTCCGCAGCTCCGACCTCTACCGGTCGGGCCGCCACGACTCGGCCATCCGCGCCTTCCTCGCGGACTTCGCGGAGGTCAACGCCCTGGTCGGCGCCTCCGTGGGCGCCCTGAGGCGCAGGTCGTACAGCATCGTGATGCCGGTGTCCCCGCACACCGGCCGGGTGGTCGAGCACACGCGGGTGCTCGACGTCGACCCGCACCGGGGCACGATCACCTACGAGATCCCGCGGGACGTGGTCATCCAGCGCCCCGGCCTGGACCACGGCCTCGAACCGCACGAGTACTACGCGGGCGAGCCGATCGGCGAGCCGGTGACCGTGTCCGCGCTCGGCGGCGGCGGCAAGTTCCAGTGGAAGGCCGACTGGGCGCTGCGCCTGCTCAGCGGCGACATCGCCTACGAGATGCACGGGCAGGACCTGGCGGACTCGGCCCGCGTGGTGCGTCAGGTGTTCGAGCGGCTGCGGCGCGAGCCGCCGGTGCTCTTCGAGTACGGGCTGTTCGTCGACGAGCGGGGCCGGAAGATCTCGAAGACCGTCGGCAACGGCTTCGCCCTCGACGACGCGATCGGCTGCCTCACCCGCGAGGGCCTGCGGATGCTGCTGTACCGCAAGCCACGCCGACCACGCCGGTTCGACCTGGCGTCCGTGCTGCGGGCCGATGACGCGGTGCGCCACGAAGCGCGGCTCGCGGGTGACCCGCGTCGCGGGGCCGGCGCCCGGCTGCGGCTGCGGCGGATCGGCGCGACGGCGCCGCCGGGCGGCCCGCGGTTCGGCACCCTGGTGCGGGTCCTGGCCGCTTGCGCGCCGGTCGACCACGCCGCCGCGGTGGCGTTCGTCGAGCGGGTCTTCCCGCCGGGTCGCCGCCCGGAGCCCGACCTGGTGGCACGGGCGTGGCGCTTCCACCTGCACGCCCGTCCCGCGCCACGATCCGCCGTCCTCGACACCACCGCCACCACCGTGCTCCGCCGGCTGGCGGACGCGTTGGCGTCGGCGCCGCACGCCGATCCCGGCGTGCTGCTGCACAAGGCGCTCGACGGCCACCCCGACGCCTACCGGCCGCTGTACCTGGCCCTGCTCGGCCGGCCGCACGGCCCGCGACTGGCCACCTGGCTGCGGATCACCGGCACGCGCCGCTCGCTGGCCCTGGTCCGGGACGCCCTGTCCCGCGCCGTTCCCCCGTCCGACCGCTCCGAAGGTGGTTCGCCGTGACCCGATCCGCAGTCCGCCCGGCCCCGGTGGACTTCACCGTCGTGCAGGACCGGGCGCGCGCCTTCGCCGTGTCCCTGCGGGAGCGCGCCGCGGAGATCGTGCGCAGCCTCTCCGGCTACCAGTGCGCGAACGTCGCGCTCGACGAGATCGAGCGGTCCGTCGACCTGCTGGACAACCTGCACCTCAACCGGGAGCACTTCGGTGGGAAAGTGGGCGCGGTGACCACGTTCCTGCCGTTGAACCAACCCCTCTACGCCACGGTGTGCTTCGGCGTCGTGCCGTCGTTCATGGCCGAGGACACCGCGCTGCGCCCGCCGACCGCCATGCACCCGCACTACCGGGCGTTGGCCGACGTGCTCGACCTCCCCGCCCACTTCCCGGAACTGCACGTGTCCTACGACGACAAGGAGGAGTTCGTCGCGCGGCGGGCACACCGCACGGACGCGGTCGTGTTCACCGGCACACCGGAGAACGCGGCGAAGGTCCGACGCTCGTTCCCGAGGCGGACCCTGTTCATCCTCAACGGTTCCGGCCACAACCCGCTGGTGGTGACCGAGACCGCCGACGTCGACCTCGCCGTCGGCAGCGCGCTGCGGGTCGTGCTGTACAACCAGGGGCAGGACTGCGCCGGGCCGAACGCGATCCTGGTCCACCGCGAGCGCCTGGCCGCGTTCCGCGAGACCCTGTTGGCGCGGCTGCGGGACCTGGAGCACCGCGTCGGCCCGTACTCGGACCCGGACAACGTGGTGGGGCCGAACACCGACCCCGACCACGCGTTGAAGACGGGCCGCCGGTTCCGCGACGAGCGGGAGTCCTGGGTGTACGGCGGCGAGGTCAACCCCGTCAGCGGGATGATCAAGCCCACCGCGTTCGAGAAGGAGCTGGCGCTGGGCGGCAACTTCCGCGAGTTCTTCGCCCCGGTGTTCTTCCTCCAGCCCTACGACGACGACGCGGAGCTGCGCCGGTACTTCGAGGACCAGCGGTACGCCGCGAACGCCATGTACGTCTCGGTGTTCGGCCACAGCCCGTACGTGGAGTCGCTGATCGGCTCGCCGTCGCACGACGCGGACTCGATCCTGTGGGACACCGACCTGCACCTGGCGGAGAAGGGCTATCTCCCCTACGGCGGGCGTGGGCCGGCGGCGTCCTGCCTGTACGTGGACGGGGTCCGGGTGCCGGGCGCGACCCTGCCGCAGCGCGACATCGCCCTGCACCTGGTCGCGCGGCGGGGCGGCGCGTGCTGAGCGGGCGCTGGGAGCCCGTCGCCGCGATCTGCACCGTCGCGGTGGTCGGGCTCGTCACCGGCCTGACCGTGCCGCTGGTGTCGTTGCGGCTCAGCGGCGGCGGCGCGTCGTCCGCGTTGATCGGGACGGCCGCCGCGCTGCCCGCGGTGGGCATCCTCGCCGCGGTGATGTGCCTCGGCCCGCTGACGTGGCGGTGGCGGGTCAAACCGCTGCTGGTCACCGGGATGCTCGGTTCGGCGGTGAGCACGGGGCTGCTCGCGGTGACCGACGACGTCCCGGTGTGGCTGGTGCTCCGGTTCGCCGGCGGCGTGTTCGCCGGACTGCTGCTCGTGCTGGGCGAGACCTGGATCAACGCCGTGACGGCGGAGGCCACGCGGGGGCGTTGGATCGCCCTCTACACGTCGGTGTTCACGCTGTGCCAGGTGTCCGGCCCGGGGCTGCTGGCCCTGTTCGGTTCGGCCGCCCAGTGGTCGCTGCTGGTCGCCGTGCTCACCCACGTGCCCGGCATCGCCCTGCTGGCCGCCGTCTCGTGCCGGATCGACGCGTTCAAGGCCGGCAAGCCTGCCGCGGCGTGGACGTTCGCGCGGGCGGCGCCGACCATCGCGCTCGCGGTGCTGATGTTCTCGTTCTTCGACAGCGCCGTGCTGGCGCTGCTGCCGCTGTACGGCATGGCGCACGGGCACGCCGAGGCGGTCGCCGTCCTCATGGTGGGGGCGGTGTTCGCCGGCGACGCCCTGCTCCAGGTGCCGCTGGGTTGGTGGGCCGACCACGTCGACCGCCGTCGGCTGCACGTCGGGTGCGCGGTGCTCGTGCTGCTGCTGGCGCTGGCCATGCCGCTGCTGCTGGGGGTGTCGGTGCTGACGTGGCCCGCCCTGGTGGTGCTGGGCGCGGCGGCGGGCGGCGTCTACACGCTCGGGTTGGTGCGCATCGGCCAGGACTTCACCGACGACGAGCTGGTCGACGCCAACGCCGGGGCCACCGTGCTGTGGGCGTTGGGCAGCCTCGTCGGCCCGCTGATCGGCAGCGCCGCGGCGAACCTGCTCCCCCCGGACGGCCTGATGCTCGCGCTGGCCGCCGTCACCGCGCTGTTCCTGACCGCCGCCGTCGCCGAATTCCGGGCGCCGGCCCGACTTTCGCGTTGACCGGCGACGGGGAGGATTTGTCCTTTTCCCCCGGTGCCCGATCAGCTGAATTCCTGCCGGCGGGACAAGCCCGCGACACCCACTCACCGCGATAACCACGCCCTCCGACAGACATTTCCGCTGATAACCGGAGCGGGCAACGACAGGTTGTCCTCGTGATTGTTCCGTTATGATGACCATGGTCACCCGAGTCCCCTTCTGGGCGAACCCGGACCCTGCTACGTTGCCTCGACATGAGGGCACTCGACAAACGAATGACCGTGACCGCGCTGGTCGTGGCCGCCGGCTTCACCCCGCTGGTGGCTCCGGCGGTCAGCACCGCGGCCCCGGTCGCCGCTCCTGTCGCGCCCGCCGCTCCGGTCGCTCCCGCCGCCGCGCCCGGCACGCACCAGGCCAACCCCGTGGCCTCCAAAACGCACTTCGACTGGACGCTGCTGACCAGGATCCGCCGGGCGAACGCCTACGCGGAAAGCCGACCCGGTTTCGCCGGCATCGTGGTGCGGGACCGGAAGACCGGCGCGGTCTGGCGCAACGGCCACTCGGGCGCGCTCGTCTGGGCCTGTTCCACGCCCAAGCTCGCCATGGTCGTCGACCTGCTGCTGCGCAACGACGCCGGCACCGTCAGCCTGACGGCGGAAGACCGCGACCTGATGCACCGCATGCTGAACTCCAGCGACGACAACGCGGCGCACACGCTGTGGACCCGCTACGGCGGCGAGCGGGAGTTCGCGTCCCGCTTCCCGTCCTACGGCATGACCGACATGCGGTTCACCGACGAGCACCCGCACCACTGGGGCTGGATCCTCACCACCGCCGACGACCTCGACCGGCTGATCAACTACGTGCTGACCCGGCTCCCGGCCGCCCACCGCGACTACATCGTCACCGAGATGCGCTCGGTCGACGCCAACCAGCAGTGGGGTGTCTGGGGCGCCGGCGCCGCCGCTCGTCCGGGCAACAAGAACGGCTGGTCCGACGACAACGACGACGGCTCGTGGCTGATGAACTCCGTCGGCTTCGTCGGACCCGACGAGCGCTACACCCTCGCCATCATGAACAACACCCAGGTGGTCGAGAACGGGTACGACGTGGGCATGGAAACCACGACCGGGATCAGCCGGATCATGTTCGACGGTTACTTCCGCTGATCGTTGTCCCGTCCCGGGGGTCGGCCGCGGCCTGCGGCGGAGCGTTCTTCGAGGACTCCGACGAAGGCCGTGGCGACGAGCGCCACCGCGCGGTCGTCGTCGTGGGCCAGCCGGCGCAGCACCTCCCGCGCGGTGGTCCCCGCCAGCTCGACCAGCGCCTGCGTCAGGCGGATCCTGATCGCGGAGTCCGCGGTGGGCTCGGCCAGTTCGTCGACCAGCGCCGCCATGATCCGGTCCGCGTGCGCGGGGTCGCGGGACAACGCGCCCAGCACCTCCGCCGCGTCGACGTCGTTGACGCCCTCGACCACCATGCCGACGAGCGTCGGCACGGCCGCGATCACGCCACGCCTGCCCAGCGCCAGGGCGGCGGGCCCGCGCACGGCCGGGTCCCGGTCGCCGAGCGCTTCAGCGAGCACCGCGCTCGTGCCCGGAGCCCGCGGCATCTCCGCGATCGTCAGCACGGCGCGCCGCCGGACCTCGGCGTCCGCCGAGCGCGCGCCGGCGGCCAGCGTCGCCATGCCGTCGCCGCCTGACCGGGCCAGCGCCCAGCGCAGCGCCCCCGCCACGTTGGGGTCGGCCTCGGCCAGCACCGCGCCGGCCAGCAGGTCGGCGGCGATCGGCGCGTCCTCCGGCCGGGACAGGACGGCCTGCTGCCTGCGCGCGGCGCTCGCCGAGTCGAGCCCCTGCATGAGCTCGACGACGCGCAGGACGCCCTGCCAGCCGGTGGGCGCCGACGCGTCGATCGCGCGGAGCCGTTCGAGCAGCTCCCGGTCCCGCCCCAGCCGGTCCTCCGTCCACCTGATGAGGTCGCCGACCAGGGCGGACGGTGTGAACGCCGGGTCGTCCAGCGCGCGCCCGACCTGCTTGAGCGAGAGCCCGAGGGACCGCAGGCCCTCCACGTGGAAGATCCGGCGGACGTCCTCGGCGGAGTACTCGCGGTAACCGCCGACGGTGCGACCGCTCGGCCGCACCAGACCGAGCGCGTCGTAGTGCCGGAGCATCCGCGTGCTCACCCCGGAATGCCGGGCCACGTCCCCGATCAGCAAGCCGTGCTCTCCGGCGCCACCGCCGGCTCGGCGCTCCCCGGCACGGCGGCGGCTCGTTCCGGGCCGAGGGTGACGACTCGCGTCGCCTCGGCGATGGCCAGGTCGAAGCCCGCGTCCGGGTCGTGCAGGAGCACCTCGGTGGCCCGGGCGTGCGCGGCCACCTCCGGGTCCGGGTCGGCCGCCGCCCGCGCCAGGGCGGGCGTGATCACGTCGCCGAGGTCGACCAGCGCCCGGCTCAGGCTCAGCCGCACCTCGCGGTCGCCGCGGGCGAACTGCGCGACCAGCTCGTCGACCAGCCCCGCCTGCCCGTCCTCCGGGGCCAAGGCCACCGCGACGCGCCACGCGGTCCGCGCGACCTCGTCGTCGGCGTCGCGCAGCATGTCCCGCGTGATCCAGGCCCACGCGCTCCGGTCGCCGATCTTGGAGAGCGTGTGCAACGCCTGGCTGCGACTCCGGGCGCGCCCGGAGTCGAGCTCACGGCGGAGGCGGGGCAGGGTGAGCTCCGGCGGCAGGCGGGTCAGCGCCCAGGACAGCATGTCGCGCACGAAGAAGTCCGGCTCGACCGCGCACCGCTCGACGAGCGCCTCCAGGAGACCGGGGTCCGGGTTCGTGCCGGCCGCCAGGGCCGCCTTGAGCCGGACCGAGGAGTCCTCGGCGCCGAGGGCGTCGGCCACTCGGGCGTGCTGCGGGGTTCCGCTTGTCGTGGGGATCGGGACCACCTCCTGCGCCCAGTGGACACCTTGTCACCGTGTCAAGGTCAACCCCGTGACCGGCGGATCGGGAGATCACCCGGTCCCGAACCGGCCTGCCCGGTCACGCTGGGCGACCGTACCCGACGGGGCCGCGACGCACCCGGCGTCCGACTCGCGGTGGCGCCGGCATCACCAGGAGCGCCACCGCGACGCCTGATCACCGGGTCGACGTCGCCCGCTGTCCGCGGAGCAGGGCGGCACACCAGTGGAAGTGGCCGTCGTCGCCGTCGGAGGAGAACAGGTCGTAGGTGGTGAGGGCGTACGCCGCCTGGTAGAGCGCGAGGGTCTCCGGCCGGTGACCCAGCTCGCGGGCGAACAGGCGGGTGAGGGTGGCGGTGTGGTGCCGGGCGTGCGGTCCGTACATGTCCCAGACGGCGGCGGTGACGGCGGCCTCGAACGCGGGATCGCCGGCGGTGGTGAAGAAGCCGAAGTCGAGGACGGCGGTGGGACGGCCGGTGTCGTCCACGTGGAGGTTGGGCGGGACGAGGTCCCCGTGGATGGCGGTGACCGGGGAGTCGGGCAGGGCCGTGAGGGAGTCGACGACCCGTCGCACCGTCTCGGCGAGGCCCGGGACGTGGGCGGCGAGCACGTCGCCGTGGCGGCGCGTGGCACGCCGGACCAGGGCGGCGAGCGCGTCGGGGAAGCGCGTGCGGTCCCGCCAGAGGGGCCGGTCGTCGCCTTGGACGGTGAGGCCGCGCATGGCCTCGGTGCCGGGGACGGTCGCGAGGGCGCGCAGGACGGTGAGGAGCGCGGCGGTCTCGGCGGCGGGCAGGTCGCGTTCGGCGGAGGTCGTCGCCGGCTCGGCGCGGAAGGGCGACCCGGTCAGCTCGCGCTCGTAGGTCACGAGTACGCCCTCGTGCACCTCGCTGTCGAGGATCTCCGGCGTGGCGAAGGGCAGCGGGTGGCGGGCGATGTCCGCGTGGACGCGGCGCGAGAGCTCCAGGTCGGCCGGCGGCCGGCCGCTCCACACCTTGGCGACGAGGCCCTCCCCGAGTCGGTAGACGGCGCCCTCGACACCGGCGGCGAGGGGACGCGGCGCCCGGTGTCCGCGACGGGTGAAGTGCGCGAGCCAGTCGTCGGTGTGGCGTTGGCGGTGGTCGACCATGGGCGGAGTACACCCGTGCCGCCCCGCGGTCGCACCCGCTTTTCGCCGGCTGCGGCACGGGGCCGGATGATCCCGGTGGCGGGTCTGGTCTACAAAGGGACCGGTGAACTCCGGGGGATCGACGAGTGCCGCGTTACCCGACGGCCGGGCCGCCCGAGCCGTCGCGCTGGTGAGCCGGGTGTGCGTCCGGCGGCGGTTCGCCGTGATCGGCGCGTGGGTGGTGCTGGTGCTGGCGCTGGTGACCGCGGCGAGGGTGGTCGGCACGCCGACGGACAACGACGTGAGCCTGCCCGGCACCGACGCCCAGCTCGTGCGGGACCTGACCGCGTCGCCGGGGGCCCCGCTCACCTCCGGCACCGTGATCCTGGTGGCCGAGGACGGGCGGCTGGACGACGAGGTCCGCTCCGGTGCGCTGGCGGAGGCGGCGGCGTCGCTGCGCGAGGCCGTGCACGTGACCGCGGTGAAGCCGCCCTCGACGCGGGACGGGTCGTTGTCCGAGGACGGGCGGACCGGCTGGTTCACGGTGGGCCTGGACGTCCGCCGGGCCGAGCTCACCGGGGACGTGGCGCGCGCCGTCGTCGACGCCGCCCGACCGGCCGCCGACGCCGGCCTGCGGGTGCTGCCCGGCGGGGCGTTCGCCCAGGCCGTCGACGGCTCGGGCAGCACCGGCGACGAGTACTTCGGCCTGCTCCTGGCCGCCGTCATCCTCTTCCTGGCGCTCGGCGGCGTGGTCGGCGCGGTGCTGCCGCTGCTGACCTCGGCGCTCTCGGTGCTCGCCACGCTGGAGGTGGTGGGGCTCGCCGGGAACCTGACCTCGATGCCGGCGGTGGCGGCGACCCTGGCGCTCATGGTCGGCCTCGGCGTCGGCATCGACTACTCGTTGTTCCTGCTCAGCCGTTTCCGCGCGTTGACGCGCTCGGGCCTCGCGCCGCCGGAGGCCATCGAACGCGCGGCCGCCGACTCGGGCACGGCGGTGGTCGTCGCCGGTGTGACGGTCGCCCTCGCGCTCGCCGGGTTGGTGCTGACCGACGTGCCGCTGCTGCGGACGCTCGCCTGGACGTGTGGGATCGCGGTCCTGTTCGCCGTGCTCGCCGCGCTCACCCTGCTCCCCGCGCTGACGTCGCTGGCCGGACGTCGGCTCGCCCGCGGCGGGACGCTGCACGGCCGGCTGACCCGCCGGGTCGGCTCCGGTGGCCGCTGGGCGCGTCAGGCGGACCGGGTGACCCGCCGGCCCTGGCTGGCGGGCGGGTCCGCGCTCGTGCTGCTGGCGCTGCTCGCCGCACCGGCGACCGACCTGCGGCTCGGCCAGCTGGACGCGGGGTCCTCGCCGACGTCCACCGCCGTCCGGCAGGCGGACGACGCCGTCTCGGCGGCCTTCGGCCCGGGCGCGGGCACGCCGCTCACCGTGCTGGGCCGGTTGTCGACGCCGGTCGTCGACGCCGGGGACCCGCGCCCGTCCCGACTGGTGGCCGCGGTGCGGGCCCAGCCCGGGGTGGCCTCCGTCGGGCCGGCCACGCCCTCCGCCGACGGGCGGGTCGTCACGGTGGCGCTGATCCCGTCGACCTCGGGCGGCGACCCGGCGACGGCGGACCTCGTGCACCGCCTGCGGGCCCTGGCCGTGCCGGGTGTGACCGTGCACGTCGGCGGTGGCGCCGCCGCCCGCGCGGACCTCGCCGACCGGATCACCGACAAGCTGCCGCTCGTCATCGGGGTCGTGCTGCTGCTGTCGGTCGCGGTCCTGCTGCTCGCCTTCCGGGCGCCGCTGCTCGCCCTCAAGGCCGCCCTGATGGACTTGATCTCGATCGGGGCGGCCTACGGCGTCCTGACCGCGGTGTTCACCCGGGGGTGGGGCGCGACGTGGATCGGGCTCTCCGGCCCGACCCCCATCCCGAGCTTCGTGCCGCTCATGCTCTTCGCCCTGCTGTTCGGCCTGTCGATGGACTACGAGGTGTTCCTGCTCAGCGACGTGCGGCGGCGCTTCCGCCGGACCGGGGACACCGTGCGCTCGGTCCGCGAGGGCCTGGTCGGCACCGGCGGGGTGATCACCGCGGCGGCGGCGATCATGGTCGGCGTCTTCCTCGCGTTCGTGCCCCACGACGACCCGACGATCAAGATGTTCGGCGTCGGCATGGCGGTCGCGATCGTGGTGGACGCGACCGTCGTCCGCTGCCTCCTCGTCCCGGCCACGATGGCCGTGCTCGGCGACCTCACCTGGTGGACGCCCGGCCGCCGGCGAGCGCGTGCCGCAGAGCCGATCGGGTGACTTCCCGGCCTGGTGTATCCAGCGCCCCGCCCGCCGCTCTTCTCTGGTGTCGGGTGGTTGCCGGTTGGGGAGTCGGTCCACCCGCGCAGGGGGGATAGCGCGCCACCCGCCCTTCGGGGCGGGTGGGCCGCGCGTGCTCGGGTCGCCGGTGGCGAATCGGGATCCGGGCCGCCGTCCGCGATCCGCGCCGAGCCGGAGGGAATCCCCCGTGCCAGGACTTCGACGACTACTGCGATCGACCGCGATCGGGTTGCTGCTGGCGCCGCTGCTGGTGGTCACCGGCCACTCGGCGTCCGCGTACACCGGCACGGGCCGGGTGACCGTGTACCAGACGGTCGCCTACTGCGTGCAGGGCGCGGCCACGATCGACCACTTCTCCGGTGGTTTCTCCGGGAACATCGGCTACGCCAACGCCTACCTGGCCAACCGCGGCATCACCGGGGCGTGCACGCTGACCGCGACCGGCAACGGGCGCACCCGGCTGGACGTGCAGGTGTGGAACGGCAGCGCGTGGGCCTTCTGCCGGGGCTCGGACTGGAAGTACGGCCCGTTCGGCTGGACGAGCGGCGAGTTCGGCGGACCGTACGGTCCCCAGCAGCTGCTCGACTACGGCGGCTCGGTGTGCGGCCCGGGCTACTACCGGACGGTGGCGTCCGCCGAGTACGACACCGGCAGCGGGTGGGTCGGCGGCACCGTCGCCTCCGGTTACGAGTGGGTGCCCTGACCCGGGTCGGCTCATCGGCCGGTTCCGGCGACCGGCGCGGACAGGCCTTGCAGGGTCAGCAGCAGGTCGCGCACGTCGGTGGCGGCGAGGCGGCCGGTGCGCTCGACCGCGTCCGGCACGACCGGGTCCGAGCACAGCAGCACCGGGCCGTCCTCGGCGCGGTCGGGCAGCCTGCCGTGGGTGCCGAGCACGCACGTCGGGTCGAGCGGCACGACGTTCATCGCGTAGCGCAGGCCCAGCTTCTTGCGCGCCAGGTTCAGCCCGGCCTTGGCCTTGGCCAGCCGGTCGCGGGGGTCGAAGAACAGCTCGGCCGGGTCGTAGCCGGGTTTGCGGTGGATCTCCACCCCGCGCGCGAAGTCCGGGGCCCGGTCGTCGTCGGTCCAGTAGTAGTAGGTGAACCAGGCGTCGGGTTCGGCCACGACGACCAGCTCGCCCGACCGCTCGTGGTCGAGGTGGACGCCGGCCTGCGCCGCGCGGTCGAGCACCGAGTCCACGCCGGGCAGCTCCGCCAGCACGGCCCGCACGCGCGGCACGTCGGCCGGGTCGGCGACGTAGACGTGGGCGATCTGGTGGTCGGCCACCGCGAACGCGCGGGACGCCCACGGGTCCAGCAGCTCCATGCCGGCCTGGGTGTAGACCTCCAGCAGCCCGGCCCGGCGCAGCGCCCGGTTGACGTCGACGGGACGGCGCGCCGCCGTGATGCCGTACTCCGACAGCGCCACGACGGTCGCACCGGCGGCTTCGGCGTCGGCGAGCAGCGGTGCGAGCGCGGCGTCCACGTCGGCCGCCGCCCGTGCGGCCTGCGGACCGTCGGGCCCGAACCGCTGCAGGTCGTAGTCGAGGTGGGGCACGTAGACCAGCAGCAGGTCGGGTCGCCGGGACGCCAGCACGCGGCGGGCCGCCCCGACGATCCACTCGCTGGACTTCAGCGCCGCCGTGGGTCCCCAGTACTGGAACAGCGGGAACTCCCCCAGCTCGCCCACCAGCTCGTCGTGCAGCGCGGGCGGCCGGACGTAGGCGTCGGGCGACTTGCGGCCGTCGGCGTGGTAGATCGGCCGCGGGGTGACCGTGACGTCGGTGGACGCGCCCATGGCGTACCACCAGCAGACGTTCGCGGCCGTGTAGCCGGGGTGGGCGCGGCGGGCGGTCTCCCACACCTTCTCGCCCTGCACCAGCCGGTTGTGCTGCCGCCACAGGTGCACCTCGCCCAGGTCGCGGAAGTACCAGCCGTTGCCGACGATGCCGTGCTCGGCCGGGGTGAGCCCGGTCAGCAGCGTGGACTGGGCGCTGCACGTCACGGCGGGCAGCACGGTGCCCAGCTCGGCCCGCCAGCCCCGCTCGCCGAGGCGGGCGAGGTTCGGCATGTGCGGCAGCAACGCCGGCGTCAGGCCGACGACGTCGATGACCACCAGCGGTTTCATGACGCTCCTCCGAGGTTCTCCGATGCCCAGCGCAGTTCGGCGGCGATGCCGGCGGCGAGGTCGTCGCCCGCGCCGGGCAGGACGGTCCACGTGTAGGTCTCGACCTCGACGTGCGGCATGGCGTCCGAGGTCGACCGGACCGCCTCGACCGCCGTCAGCAGCACGTCCGTGGTGGACGTGAGCGGCGCGGCCGGCCGGTCGTGCAGGGGTACGTGGAAGTGCACGCGCCACGGGTGCTCGGCGGGCAGGTCGGTCAACGCCTCGGGCAGGTCGTCGGCCGCGAGCACGCCGGCGGGCGTGTTCTCCCGGACCTGGTGCAGGTAGCGCGGCTCGACGAAGCCGGCGACGGCCCGCCTGCCCTCCTCGGCGCCCGGCTCGGCGACCTCCAGCGCCGCCGAAGCCTGGACCTTGACCACCGAGAGCCCGGTCGCGCGGATGCCCTCCACCGCGTCGACCGGGTCGGCGAAGGACACGGCGAGGTGGCACGTGTCCAGGCAGATCCCGACGTGGTCGTGGTCCACGCGGTCGGCCAGCCACGCGACGGCGTCGGCCACGGTGTCGAGCACGCAGCCCGGCTCCGGCTCGACGGCCAGCCTGATCGGCCTGCCGTGCCGCGCCGCATCCTCGCGCAGGGCGCGGGCGACGGTGTCCAGCGCCTCCTGCGCCCGCGCGTCGTCGTCCCCGTCCCACGGCTCGCGCCAGGCCAGGGGCAGCGTGGAGATGCTGCCGTAGGCGGCCGAGTCGGGCAGCAGGTCCGCGAGCACGGTGGCGCACGCGAGGGTGTACGCGGTGCGGCGCGGGTCGGTCCACGTCGGCTCGTAGACCGAGTGCTTGACGACCTCGTGGTGGAACCCGCCGTACGGGAACGCGTTGAGCGTGCTCACCTCCAGGCCCCTGGCCCGCAGGTCCGCCGCCAGCCGACGCCTGGCCGCGCCGTCCGCGGCGAGCCCGCGCGCGACCGGCTCGGCCAGCCACAGCCCCAGCGCCAGGGTGTCGGCGCCGAGGGCCTCCCGCACCGGGACGGCGTAGCGGTCCAGTTGGGCGACGACGCCGGCCAGGTCCTCCGCCGGGTGGACGTTGGTGCAGTACGCCGGGATCACGAGCCACCGCGCAGGATCGAGTTGCCCTCGAACGTGGGCGACGCCTCCGGCTCGTCCAGCGCCAGCCGGCCGCTCTGCCCGTAGAACTCGACCGGGTTGCGCCACAGCACCCGGTCGACGTCGTCCTCGTCGAACCCGGCCGCCAGCATCGCCACGCCCGTCTTGTGCGTCTTGAGCGGGTCGGACCGGCCCCAGTCGGCGGCGGAGTTCACCAGGACCCGCTCCGTGCCGTACTCGGTCAGCAGCGCGACCATCCTGACCTCGTCCATCTTCGTGTCCGGGTAGATCGAGAAGCCCATCCAGCACCCCGACTCGGCCACCGCGCGCACCGTCATCTCGTTCAGGTGGTCCACGACCACCCGTTCGGGGGGCAGACCCGATTCGCGGACGAGGTCGAGCGTGCGCGCCGTGCCGGCCGCCTTGTCCCGGTGCGGCGTGTGCACCAACGCGGGCAGGTCGTGCCGCACGGCGAGCTCCAGCTGGCGCGCGAACGCCTCGTCCTCCTCCGGGGTCATCGAGTCGAAGCCGATCTCCCCGACCGCGACCACGCCGTCCTTGGCGAGGTAGCGCGGCAGCACGTCGAGCACCTCGGCGCAGCGCGGGTCGTTGGCCTCCTTGGGGTTGAGCGCGATGGCGCAGTGGTGCCGGATGCCGAACTGCGCGGCCCGGAACCTCTCCCAGCCGATGAGGGCGTCGAAGTAGTCGGTGAACGAGCCGACGCTCGTGCGCGGCTGGCCCAGCCAGAACGCGGGCTCGACCAACGCCCGCACGCCGGCCGCGTGCATCGCCTCGTAGTCGTCCGTCGTCCGCGAGGTCATGTGGATGTGCGGGTCGAAGATGCGCATCAGGTCTGACTCCTCAGCAGTTCGAGCGCGTCGTCGGGCACGGCGCGGCCCGCGGCGCGGCGTTCGTCGGCGAACGCGCCGACCATGCGCCGCAGTTCCGCGTCCGCGCGCCGGTCCAGCCCGGCCACGGCGGTGAGGGGGATTCCCAGGAACAGGCACTTGAGCACGCCGTGCCGCCACGTGTGCGCGTCGAGGTGGTCGGCCGCGAACGGACCGAGCGCCGCCGCGACGAGCCTGGTGTCGTTGGTGCGCAACGCGTCCTTGACGAGGTCGACACCGGCCTCCGCCGCCTTGTCCCCCACGGAGGCGAGCGCGCGCAGGACGCCACGGCGTTCCGCGTCGTCACCGAAGCGGTAGAGCCCGGTCAGCTCGGCCGCCAGCTCCCGCGGGCCGGTCACCGACGCGAGCACGGCGAGCAGCCCGGCGCGGGCCTCGTCGTCCACGGTCCCGTGCACGACGCCGAGCGGGTCGGCCTCGCCGCGCAGCGCCTGCCTGCCGACGGCCCGGCCGACCGCGGGGAAGAGCGACCGGATCGCCGCGGGGTCGGCCCGCACCGCGCGCTCGGCCTCCGCCAACCACGGGTGCTCCGCCGCCGGCGCGGGCGACGCCTCGCGAGGCGCGCTCCCCGTCTCCGGCCCCGGTCCGGCCGACGCCTCGCGCAGGGCGCTCATCGCCCGGCGCGCCACGTCCGGCGCGGCGTGGCTGTGGCGGGGCAGTTCGACCCCGGCCAGCCCGGTGTAGCCGATCTCGTCCAGCGCGGCGAGGGTCGCCGCCAGGTCCAGCTCTCCCTCGCCGAACTCCAGGTGCTCGTGCACGCCGGGCAGCATGTCGTCCAGCTGCACGTTGAGCAGGAGGTCGCCGGCGCGGCGGACGCAGGCGGCGGCGTCCTCGGGTTCGACCGCGACGCAGTGACCCACGTCCAGGGTGATCCCGAGCAGCTCGGGCGAGCCGAGGTCGGCGCGCAGCCGCAGCGCCTGGTCGAGCCGTTCGACGAGCATGCCGGGTTCGGGTTCCAGGGCGAGGGGCACGCCGTGCCGGACCGCGGCGTCCAGCGCCGCCGTGACGCCGGACCGCATCCGCCGCCACGCCTCCTCGTCGTCCACGCCCGCGGGCACGATGCCGGACCAGAACGACACGCAGTCCGCGCCGAGGTCGGCCGCGATCTCCACGGCCCGCCGCAGGAAGTCCAGCCGGACCTCCTGGTCGTCGCTGACCAGCGTCGGGTGGTGCTTGCGCCGGGGGTCGAGCAGGAACCGGGCGCCGGTCTCCACCACGACGCCCAGCCCGAGCCGGTCCAGCCGCGCGGCCACCCTCTTGACCTGCTGCGGCAGGTCCGCGGCGAACGGGTCGAGGTGGTGGTGGTCGAGCGTGAGCGCCACCCCGGTGTAGCCGAGGTCGGCGATCACCGCGAGCGCGTCGTCCAGCCGGTGGTTGGCGAACCCGTTGGTGCCGTAGCCCAGGTGGAACGTCATGTCGGTCCCACCTTCCGGCCGAGCCGGCGGGCCAGCGGCAGCAGCAGCGCGAGACCGGCGGCGACGGCCGGCGACCCGCCTCGCGCCACCAGGGCGCACTGCAGCGGCACCATGCCGTGGATGCCGGTCTTCGTGGCCGACCGGACCGGGCCCGCGCCGGGGTCGCGCACCGCCGCCCACTGGGCACGGCCGACCGTGGCCGCGTAGGCGGTCGCGCCGGCGAGCGCGCCCAGCCGGTGCCGCCAGGTCCGCCCCGGCCGGGCGATCGTCGCCACCGTCGTCGCCACCGTGCCGCCGAGCACCGCCTTCGCCGCGCCGGCGGACGTGCCCCGCACCTCGCCGCGGGACAGCGCCGTCACACCGAGCGTGTGCCCGGCCATGACGGCGGCCGCGGGCAGCGCGCTCACCGCCCGTTCGCGGCCCGCGCCGAGGACCACGTCCAGCCCTCGGCACACGGCCATCGCCAGCGGTCCGGCGGCCGTGTCCTTCAGCAGGGTGTCGTAGGACCACACCGCCGCCGCCACGGGCACCGCGACCGCCAGCGCGTCACGCCCGCCGGCCGCCGCGGCGAGGCCGAGCCCCGTCGCGCTGAGGGCGACCGCGACGGACAGCGCGGCGCGGGGGCTCACCCGGCCGGACGGGATGGGCCGCTCCGGGCGCTCCACCGCGTCCAGCTCGCGGTCGGCCCAGTCGTTGAGCGCCATCCCGGACCAGTACAGCGCCACCGACGACAGCGGCAGCAACCAGCGCCTGCCCCGCAACGGCACCCCGGCCGCCGCGGCGCCGGCGAGGGTGTCGCCGAGCACGGTCAACGCGGCCGGCGCGCGGACCAACTCCACGTAGGCCCTCACGCCAGCTCCCCCGCCCACCGGTGCAGCTCCCGGGTCTGCTCCGCGAACCGGTGCTCGTCGCTGCCCAGCGGATCCTTGAAGAAGAACCCGAGCGCGCCCAGCGCGCCCACCTCGCCGGCCGCGTGGGCCGCCGCGACCAGCCGGGTCAGGTCCAGCACGAGCGGCGCGGCCAGCGCCGAGTCCAGCCCGGTCCAGGTCAGCTGCAACGACATGCGCACGCCGAGGAACCCCTCGAACGACACGTGGTCCCACGCCGTCTTCTGCTCGCCCAGGTCGGGCACGTTGTCGATGTGCAGCGGCGCGGTGACGTCCTCGCCCAGCAACGCCGCCAACCCGCGCGCCTTCGACTCCAGCTTGCTGTTCGCGTGCTCGGGGTCCTCCAGGGTCGCCCCGTCGCCGCCGCCGAGCAGGTTCGTGCCCGCCCACGACCGCACCCGCAGCGCCCGCGCGGTGAACATCGGCGCGAGCACCGTCCGGAGCAGGGTCTCCCCCGTCTTGCCGTCACGTCCCGCGTAGGGCAGCCGTTCCCGGTGGGCCAGCTCGTCCAGCGCGGGCAGCGCGATGCCGGTGGACGGGGTGAAGTCCACGAAGGGGCAGCCCGCGCGCAACGCCGCGTAGGCGGCCACCGAGCTGGGCGGCAGCACCGCGCGCCCCGGGTCGGCCAGCGCCGCCTCCAACGCGGCCAGGTCGTCGTGCTCGGGTGCGGCGGGCACGGGCGGTTCGGTCGAGGACACGTTGACCACGACGACCCGCGCCAGGCCGTGCCGCTCGCGGAAGTCGGTGATGTCGGCGGCCAACCGGCGGGCCGCCTCCGCCTGGCTGCCCCGGTGCGTCACCGGGTGGTAGCCCGGCCGGACCTCGGCGTCGGCCGCGTGCAGGCCGTCCACGATCGCCCCGAGCAGGCGGTGCGGCAGCACGCCGCTGTCCACCAGCTGCTCGGCGCGTTTGACCAGAGGTGTGTCCACGACGTCGTGACCGCCGACGACCAGGTCCGACCACCCCGGCATCGGGACGTCGGCCAGCTCCGGTCGTTCGGTCACGCAGCCCGTCGGCGGCGCCAGGCCCGCGCGCAGCGCGAGCAGCCCGCCCATCGCCGTCGTCGCGACCGACCCGCGTGCCCCGATCAGCCACAGCCCGGTGGGTTCGTCCGTCATTGGCCACCCTCCTTCACCAGCTCACTCAAGATCCGGTCACCGACCGGTGCCGGGACGCGGACGTCCCGGCACCGGTCGGGCGGGGGCGCGGTCCGGCAACCGCCCCCCCACGCGCGGGTGGCCGGAGCGCGGCGGCTCCGGCCATCGCGTTCAGCTACCGCTCGCCTGGCTCCGCAGCGCCGCGATCACCACCCCGGCGTCGGCGACGAGCAGGTCCCGCACGGCCCGGTCGCCCACCTTGCGGGAGACCGCGTCGCGGAAGCCCTCCAACTCCCCGATCGCCTTGGCGGGCTTGCCATCGAACAGCAACCGCCGGGCGTCGTCCAGGTCGCGGTCCAGTCCGCGGGAGACGGACGACGTGATCCGCCGTTCCGCCGCGAACCGGTCGACCAGGGCCTGCAGGTCGGGCAGCGAGGTCGTGACGGTGAACGACACCACCACGTCGCGCCTGTTGCCCGCCTTGTCGGTCGCGGTCAGCGCCAAGGTGTGGGCGCCGAGCGCGAGGGTGTGCATGGCGACGCCCGTGCCCGAGGTGATCGGCCGGCCGTCGAGCGCGGCGGTGACCGAGGCGATCCCGGACGCGGCGTCCTCGCCCTGCCAGGAGACCGCCTTGTCCTCGGCGTGGCCGTAGCTCACGCCGTCGTGCAGCCCGGTGAGCTTCACCGCCGGCGCGTTCGCGTCGACCTTGACCGACACCGAGCCGGGTTCGGACCTGTTGCCCCGCACGTCGGTGGCCCGGTACCGCACCGCGTGGGCGCCGTCACCGGTCACCGGGAACGGCGCGGTGTAGGGCCGCCAGTCGCCGCCGTCGATCCGGTACTCGGTGCTCGCCACACCGGAGCCGGCGTCCACCGCGTCGAGCGCCACGGTCGGCGCCGCGGTCCACCAGCCGTCCGCGCCGGTGGGTCCGGCCGGGTCGACGGTCGCCGTGACCTCCGGCGCGGTGGTGTCCACGCCGGTCACCCGGAACCAGTCGAAGTCGACCGTCACCGGGCCCATGGTCTGGCTCGGGCCGATCGCCATCAGGCCGAACTTCGCGTTCGGCACGTCGTTCGTCACCGGGTCGCCCATCGACGTCCAGGTGGTGCCGCCGTCGCTGATCTCGCCGCGGTAGGTGTTGCCCTCCTTCTTCAGCCGGAGGTGCCACCACCCGCTCTCGGGGGTGCCGATGGCGAGGGCCCGGTTGCCGCCGTTGCCGAACGAGCCGTCGTTCTCGGAGACGAGCTCCGCGCCCAGCGTCACGGCCTGCCCCGGCGTGTTGCGCGCGACGACGTCGAACTTCACGTAGTCGTCGTCGCCGCCGTACACCATGAACCCGGCGAGCTGCCACTGCTCGACCACCGGCGCGGCCACCCTCGTCTCCACCGTCCAGTCGCCCGCGGGCGCGGTCTGCAGGACGAAGTTGCGCGGGCCGTCGTTCGCGGAGCCGTTGATGTCGCCCGGCAGGGTGTCGATGCTCAGCACGCCGTCACCCATCCGCATCGACGCCAGGTCCGGCCGCACGACGGCGTTCCAGCGGCACCCGTCGAGCCGGTCGCCGTCGAACTCGTCGCTCGGCGGGAGGGCCGGGTTGGGCGTGTCGCAGGTGACGGGCGGCATCGGCGGGTCGCGCACGAGCACCGGCGTGGACACCTTCTTGGTCCGACCGGCCACGTCGGTGACCGTCACGGACGCGTGGTAGGTGCCGTCCGCCGCGTAGGTGTGCTCCACCGTGGCGCCCGACGCCGACGTGCCGTCACCGAGGTCCCACGAGTAGGTGAACGGCGCGTCGTCCTCCGCGTCGGTCGCCGTCGCGGTGAGCCTGGTGGTGAACGGCGCGGTGCCGGTCGCCGGGTCGGCCGTGACGACCACGTGCGGCGCGGCGTTGACCGACACGCCCTTGCCGATGAACGTGAACGAGTCGAGCGTGAACCGGTTGGCCGGGCCGCGGAACACCGCGACCAGCTTCATCGTGCCGCCGGGGTCGGCGACCGCGACCTCGGGTGCGGCCGCGTACCGGTCGATCCCGCCGGTGTCGGGCACCGCGATGGTGGCGACCAGCTCGCCGGTCGGCGAGTCCTCGCGCAGCTCGATCGAGCCGCCGGAGCCCGTCGAGGCCACCCGGGCGGTGACGCGGTCGATGCGGTGCAGGTTCACCGGGTGGAAGGCGATCCAGTCGCCGTCGCCGATGTCGCCGACCCGCTTGCCCGACTCGGCGGCCGGGTCCGACGTGATCAGCACGCCCGAGGACTCCTGGTGGAACTCGGCCTGCTTGTGCTTGGGCTGGATCACCGCGAGGTCGCGGCCCACCAGCGGCGGCAGGTCGCCGGCTCCGCCGTCGGTGTAGGAGGCGTCGACGGAGTAGAAGATGTCCGCGTCGGCGTGGCCCTCGTCCACCAGGGTGGCGAACTCGCCCTCGCAGGCGTTGATCTGGTCGATCGGGTGCGCGTGCGCCTCATGGCCGAGCGCGGGTTGCAGGACCGCCTTGGAGCAGTCCGGCTGCCCGTCCTCCGGGTCGGTGATGTCGAGGTCGAACGCCACCTCGTCGCCGAAGTCGAAGAACCCGCCGTCGACCGGCGACGCCATGGTCACCGACGGCGCGGTGTTGCCCACCGTCACCTGGACGTTGGTCACGCCGCTCTTGCCCGAGGGGTCGGTCACGGTGAGCTGCGCGTTGTACACGCCGTTCGACCGGTAGGTGTGGGTCGGCTCGGCCTCGGTGGACGAGCCGCCGTCGCCGAAGGTCCACGCGTAGGTCAGCTCGGCGCCTTCGGGGTCGGCCGACCCGGCGCCGGAGAACCCGACCGGCAGCGGCGCCCGGCCCGAGGACGGGGTGGCCGTCGCCTTCGCGGTCGGCCGGCGGTTGCCCCGGGTGTAGTCGATCCGGTAGATGCCGGAGTCCGGGTTGTCCCGGCCGTAGCCGCCGCCCCACTCCACCACGTACATCGCGCCGTCCGGACCGAACTTCACGTCCATCGGAGCCAGCGGCGCGGCGCCCCTGAACCACTCGTTGATCTTGAGCAGCCCGCCCTGGTCGTCCTGCGAGAACGTCCAGAACTTGTTGCGCGCCCAGTCGTAGAAGAACGGCTTGCCGTCGTAGTACTCGGGGAACTTGACGTCCGAGGCCAGGTCCGGGTCGAACTCGTAGCGCGGCCCGGCCATCGGGGCCTCGCCGCCGGCGCCCATCTCGGGGAACTCGTCGCCCTCGGCGCCGTTGCCGTACCACACGACGGCCGGCTTGGCGGCGGGCAGCGCGGTCAGGCCGGTGTTGTTCGGCGAGTCGTTCACCGGGTTGCCGCAGTCGAACTTCGCCTTGGACGTGTTGGTGGCGAAGTCGAAGTCGTTGAACGGGGTGTTGTCGCCCACGCAGTAGGGCCAGCCGTAGTTGCCGGGCTCCTCGACCACATTCCACTCGACGATGCCGCCGGGGCCGCGCGACGGGTTGTCCCCGCCCGCGTCCGGGCCGTAGTCCGCCAGGTGGAGGGTGCCGTCGGAGGCGACGTTGAAGCGGAACGGGTTGCGGAAGCCCATGGCGTAGATCTCGGGCCGGGTCTTCGCCGTGCCCGGCGCGAACAGGTTGCCCGCCGGGACGGTGTAGGTGCCGTCCGCCTCCGGGTGCACGCGCAGGATCTTGCCGCGCAGGTCGTTCGTGTTCGCCGAGGTCTTCTGCGCGTCGAACAGGTCGCGGCCCGGCCGCTCGTCCACCGGGGCGTACCCGCTGGACTGGAACGGGTTGGTGTCGTCGCCGACGCCGATGTACAGGTTCCCGTTCGGCCCGAACTCGAGGTACCCGCCGGTGTGACCGGGCTCCTCGCGGCGCGACGCCGGGATCTCCAGCAGGACCTTCTCGCTGTCGGGCCGGATCACGTCGCCCTCGACGGTGAACCGCGAGACCCGGTTGACCTCGGCCGTGCCCGACGGCGAGTAGTACGCGTACAGGTGGTTGCTGGTGGCGAAGTCCGGCGCCAGGGCCAGCGACACCAGGCCGTCCTCGCCACCGCTGTAGACGGGCAGGGACAGCGCCGTGGAGGTGGCGCCGGTGGCCGGGTCGTGCACGCGGATCTCACCGAGCAACTCGGTGTAGAACACTCGGCCGTCCGGCGCGATGTCCAGCGTGGTCGGCGCGCGGGTGGCGTCGTCCAGGGTCACCTTCTCGAAACTGGCGTCGACGGTCGCGCCGCAGTCGGAGGACACGACGCCGGCGGCGGTGCGGATGCCGCCCAGCACGTGGGCGACGAAGTCCGGCTCGGTGTAGTCGGCGGCGTTGTGGCCCATGCCGGTCGCCCACACCCGGCCGCCCTCGGCGTCACGGCACCAGCTGATCGGGTGGTCGTGGCCCATGGCCTCGGAGCCCGGGTCGTAGGTCTTCTCGTCCACCTCGACCAGCGGGTGCACCTTGCCGCGCATGCTCGGCTTGAAGTTGTACCACTCCTCGGCCTTGCGCCAGCGGTCCGGCAGGTGCCTGGTCGACTCGTGCACCTCGTCCACCTGGTAGGAGGTGGCGGTGAGGCCGTTGGCGGAGTGCGCGGTCATGTGCGCGCCGCCGTTGACGAAGTCGTCCCACCACGGGAACGACGACTCGATGTTCATGTCCGTCGCGTTGTGGATGGCGACGATGCCGCCGCCGTCGTTGACGAACTTCTTCACGGCCGCGCGCTGGGCGTCGGTGTCCCAGACCATGCCGCCGTTCTGGAGCATGACGACGACGTCGAAACCGGCCAGGTTCGCGTCGGTGAACTGGGTGGCGTCCTCGCTGTGCACCACCTCGAAGTGGTGCTCCGCGGCGAGCTTCTCGACCATCGCGACACCGGCCGGGATCGAGTCGTGCCGGTAGGCGCCCGCGGCGGTCTTGGTGAACAGCAGGGCTCGGAACTCGGCCGGCGCGTCGTGGCCGGGGTGCGCCGTCGCGGTCGCCGGCAGCAAGCCGACCACGACGAGGGATGCCAGCACCAGGGCGAGGACGGTGCGCAAGCGGACAACAGGGGTTCTCACGATCCTCCACACGCTTTCTGTTCCGCCCGGCGTGCCGGCGCCGGTGAGTGGTGGGTGACGCCGGTCAGCCGGTGCCGATCACCTCCCTGAGGAACGCCAGCCCGTCGACGGCGAGCGCGTCCTGGGTCCGCGCGAGTGGGCGCCAGACGGACGCGGCGGTCGCGATGCTCGCGTTCTCGCCGGTGAACGACTCGATGCACAGCGGGCCGGTGTAGCCGGCCTCGGCGAGCGCGGCGAGGACGTCGGGCCAGTCGAGGTGGTCGTCGCCGGGCGTGCCGCGGTCGTTGCCGCACACCTGGACGTGCGCGATCCGGCCCCGGGCCGACCGGATCGCGTCGCCGACGTGCTTCTCCTCGATGTTCTGGTGGTAGACGTCGACCGCGACGCCGCACCCGTCGGCGGGCAGGCCGTCCAGCGCCGCGAGGGTCTGCCCGATCGTGTTGAGCAGGCTGGTCTCGTAGCGGTTGAGCGGTTCGACGGCGACCCGGACGCCCGCCGCGCGGGCGTGCTCGACCACCGGCGCCAGGTTGTCGCGCAGCTCGGCCAGCGCGTCGTGCCGCTGCCGCTGCGACATGCGCCACGTGCGGCCGACCGAGGCGTAGGCCGGGCCGGCGATGACCGGCGAACCGACCTCCACCGCGATGTCCACGACCCGCCGGAGGTAGTCCTGGGTGGTGGCGACGGTCGCGGGGTCCGCCGCCACCAGCTCCCGGCCCGGCGGCATCACCAGGCACACGGTGGCGGCGAGCCCGTGGTCCGCCAGCACCCGCGCGGCGTGCGCCGGGTCCCAGTCGCCGACCTCCTCCACCGGGAGTTCGAGCACGTCGAACCCCCAGCCGACCGCGCGGGTGGCCAGTTCGGCGAGCGTCGCGTCGCGCAGCGGCGACGTCCAGACCCAGGTGCTCACACCGATCGCGTGCACTGCTGCTCCGTTCGGGCGGGTGACGGGACTACTTCCAGGGCGCCGGGTAGCCGGCCATCGACTCGCACCCGCACATGGCGTAGTGCAGCGGCGGCATGTCCTGCCGGAGGAAGCTCTGGAGGGTGTCCTGGGTGACCTTCGGCTGCGGCAGCACCCACTCCTTGGGCACCTGCCGGCCGTTGAGGACCTGCAACGCGGCGATGACGGGGGTGCGCCACTGGTAGGTCGGGTAGGTCGGGGCGACCGCGGTCATCTTCTGGTCGGCCCACATCCGCAGGAAGTCCTGCTGGTCCTCGCCGACGAACGCCGGGATCGGGACACCCGCGTCCTGGAACGCCTCGACCGCGGCGACGGCGGTCGCGCCCGCGTCCATCCACACGCCGTCGATCTGGCCCTCGCGCTGGATGTAGTCGTTGACGATGCTCTTGGTCTTGGCCGCGTCGCCGTCGGTGAACTCGACGCCGACGACCTTCAGCTCGCTGCCGGAGAAGATCTCGTTGGCCGCCGCCCACCGCTGCTCCAGCACGTCCACGCCCGGCAGGATGCGCAGGGCGAGGACCTTGCCGCCGGCCTTCACCTTCTCCTTCAGGAACTCCGCGCCGTCCGCCCCGAACGCGAACCCGCCGATCGGGTGGATGAACGTGACGGGGCAGGTGGAGTTGACGCCGCGGTCGAACACGATCACCGGGACGTTCGTCTTGCACGCCGCCTCGATCGCCGGGGTCAGGGTCGCCGTCGTGTTCGGCGAGACGATCAGGGCGCTGCACCCCTGGGAGGCGAAGGACTGGATGTCGCTGATCTGCTTGTCGTCCTTGGCCTCCGCGTCGAGCACGGTGAACTTGGTGATCTCCGGGTGCAGCTTCACCTCCTCCTTCATGGTGGTGAAGCCGACCTGCCGCCACGGGTTGTTCACCGCGGCGTTGGAGAAGCACAGGTGGTAGTCGCCGCCGGGCTTGGCGAACTTCGCCGTGTCGACCAGCTCAGGCGAGATCATCTGCTCCCACGGCTTGTCGGCCGGACCTTCGGCGGCCGTCGAGCGGGACTTCGTCTGGCGCTCGTACAGCGCCTGGTCGAAGAACTCCGACTTCGCGCCGGCGTCCTTGGACGCGCCCGTCGTGCCGGGCGTGCCGGTGTCGGCGGGCAGGTCGCTGCTGCAGCCGGCCATGGCCAGCAGGCCCGCGACGGCCACGACGGACCACTTCCTGTTCATCGGTTCTCCTTGTGCGGCGGTGACTGGCGGCGGGCGGGCTCGGGCGGGCCCGCGCGGGACCGGAGGGCGAGGCGCGGGTTCACGCCGAGGGCGGCGTAGGCGACGGCGGCGATGATGATCACGCCTTGGACGGCGGACTCCAGCGCGCCGGCGACGCCGAGCAGGTTGAGCAGCGAGAAGAGGGCTTCGAGGGTCAGCGCGCCGGCGGCCGCGGCGACGACGGAACCGCGCCCGCCGCCGAGCAGGACGCCACCGAGCACGACGGCGGTGATGGCGCGGAACTCCAGTCCCTCGCCCACCTGGGCCGACACGCCGGCGAACCCGCCGAGCAGGATCGCGGCCAGCGCCGCGAGCAGCCCCGACAGGACGAACGCCAGCACCTTCAGCCGGTCCACCCGACCGCCGGCCAGGCGCACCGCGTTCTCGTTGTCCCCCACCGCGACCAGCGTGCGGCCGGTGCCGCCGCGCATGAACAGCACGGCGGCGACCAGCACGGCGAGCAGGATCACCACCGACCACGGCAGGTGGCCCAGGACCGGCAGGTCGACCCCGCCGCGACCGAACACGCGGAACGACGGCGACAGCGCGCCGCGCGGCGCGCCACCGGTCCACAGGAACACCGCACCGTCGAGGATGAGCAGCATCCCCAGCGTCACGATGAACGACGGCACCAGCAGCTTGGTCGTGATCAGGCCGTTGACCAGGCCGACCAGCAGACCGAACCCGAGCAGCAGCACGATCACCCACGGGGTGTTCGCGTCGTCCCCTTCGATCAACCGCGCGGCGATGACGACCTCGGCGGTGACCAGCGAGCCGACCGACAGGTCGAACCCGCCGGAGACGATCACGAAGTACTGGCCGATCGCGAGGAGCACCAGGGGGGCGGCGCGCTTGAGCAGCGCCAGGTACCCGGCGGGTTCGGAGTAGGCGGGTCCGGCGAAGGCCAGTGCCACCAGCAGCACCGCGAGCACCGCCAGCACGGGCGCGGTGCCGTCCGCCAGTCGGGGACGCCACGTGGTCGGCGCGGTCACGCGGACCTCCTGGAGTGCTTGCGGCGTGCGTAGAGGGCCACCGCGACGATGAGGACGATGCCGCGCACGACGTCCTTGAAGAAGGGGTCGACCGCGAGGTCGTCGAAGACGGTGTCGAGGGTGGCCAGGATGAGGACGCCGCCGATCGTGCCGACGACACCGCCGCGACCGCCCGCGAGCGCCGTGCCGCCGAGCACGACGGCCGCGATGGACTCCAGGTCGTACCCGGCGTCCGTGCCGACGTACGGCGCGCCCGATCCGAGCCGGCTGGCCAGGAACACCCCGGCGAGACCGGCGGCCACGGCGCACAGCACGTGGGCGGTGACGATCGTGCGGCCGGTGCGGACGCCGGACAGCCGCGCCACGTCCACGTCACCGCCGACCGCGTAGGTGTGGTAGCCGCCCCGCGTGCGCTTGAGGTACCACCACGCCAGCGCGGCGACGAGCAGCATGAGCAGCACGCCGATCGGGACCGGTCCGATGCGGTCGAACCCGAGGTGCTGGAACGCGCGCGGCACGCTGCCCGCCGGTCCGGTGTAGTTCTGCTCCAGGTAGCCGCGCAGGATCAGCGCCACGCCGAGGGTCGCGATGAACGCGTTGACCTTGAGGACGGTGACGACCAGGCCGTTCACCAGGCCGACGACGGCGGCGACGGCGAGCGCCAGCAGCACGCCGGGCAGCATCATCCCGTCGCTGCCCGCCATCGTCTCGGCCGCCACCAGCGAGCACAGCCCGACCAGGTAGGCCACGGACAGGTCGAGCGAGCCGGAGATGATCACGATGGTCTGCCCGACCGCGACCAGCCCGAGCACGGTGCTGCGGGTCAGGATGTTGAGGATGCCGCCCTGGTCGAGCAGCACGCCGCCTTGCAGGCCGACCAGGATGCTGCCGACCACGAGGAGCGCCGCCAGGGCCAGGTAGACGGTGACGGTCGGTGTGAGGGTGAACCGCCGGGACGCGGTGCGGGCCGCCCCGCGCGTGGCCTCGGCCTCCTGCCGCACGACGCTCACGCCACCTCCCCGATGCCGTGCCCGGTGGCCAGCCCCATGACGGCCTCCTCACTGGCGCCGGCGGGCAGCTCGCCCGCGATCGTGCCTTCGTGGACGACGAGGATCCGGTCGCTCATGCCGATCAGCTCCGGCAGCTCCGACGAGATCATCAGGACCGCGACCCCGTTGCGCGCCAGGTCGCGCAGCAGTCGGTGCACGGCCTGCTTCGCGCCGACGTCGATGCCCCGCGTCGGCTCGTCCACGACGAGCACGCGCGGCCCCACGGCCAGCCACTTGGCCAGCACGACCTTCTGCTGGTTGCCACCCGACAGGTAGCGGACCTCCTGGTGCTCGCCCCGCGCGACGACCGCCACCGACTTCAGCAGCGCGGCCAGGTCGGACCGCTTGCGCCCGCCGCCGCCGGGCAGCGCGGCCCGCCGCACGAGCAGCGCGTTGTCCCGGATGGACTGCCGCAGGGCCAGCCCCTCGCCCTTGCGGTCCTCGGTGACGTAGCCGAGGCCCAGGCGGACCGCGGTGCGCGGGTCGGTGACGCGCCGGGGCTCGCCGTCGACTTCGAGCGTGCCGGAGGTGAACGGCTCGACGCCCCAGATCGCCCGCGCGATGGCCGACCGGCCGGAGCCCTGGAGCCCGGCGATGCCGACGACCTCCCCGGACCGCAGCTCGAACGTCACGCCGCGGACCCGGCCGTTGCCCGCGCCGCGCAGCGCCAACCGGACGTCGCCGATGTCGGACGCGGTCGCGCGGTCGGGGTAGAGCGCGTCGAGGGAGCGCCCGACCATGTGGCGGACGAGCTGGTCGGAGGTCAGCTCGGCGGTCGGGGCGGTGGTGACGAACGCGCCGTCCTTGAGCACGGTGATCCGCCGGCTGAGGTCGAACACCTCGCGCATCCGGTGCGAGACGTAGAGGATCGCGATCCCCCGCGCGCGTAACCGCCCGACCAGGTCGTAGAGCAGCTCCACCTCGTGGTCGGCCAGCGCGGCGGTCGGCTCGTCCATCGCCAGCACCCTGGCGTCGGTGGACAGCGCTTTCACGATCTCGACGACCTGCTTCCGGGCCACCGACAGCCGGCTGACCTGCCCGGCCGGGTCGATGCCCTCCTCGCCGAGCCAGTCGAGCAGCCCCTTGGTGTCCGCCTCCATCTTCCGGCGGTCCACCTGGCCCCGGCGGACCGGTTCGCGGCCCAGGTACACGTTCTCCGCGACGGTGCGGTGCTCCAGCAGGGTGAACTCCTGGTGGATGATCGCGATGCCCCTCGCCTGGGCGTCGCGCGGCGTGCCGAACACGACCGGCTCGCCGTCGACCTCGACCTGGCCCGAGTCCGGCCGGTGCACGCCCGCGAGCACCTTGAGCAGCGTCGACTTGCCCGCGCCGTTCTCGCCCATGAGCGCGTGCACTTCGCCCGCGCGCAGGTCGAGGTCGACGCCGCGCAGCACCGGCACCCCGAGGAAGCTCTTGGTGATCCCGGTGAGCCGGACCACGACCTCGCCGGCGGCGGTCACCTGCCCACCCCGGTCCGATCGTCGGCTCCGCCGACGGGAGTCCGCTCGTCAGCTCCGCCGACGGAAGTCCGCTCGTCAGCTCCGCCGACGGAAGTCCACGCCCCGGCGGACGCGGCGGACGCCAGGACCGCGTCGGTGATCCGGGCCGCCCGCAGCCCGTCGGCGAACGTCGGCAGGCCGTCGGGCTGGTCCTCCCCCAGCACGGCGCGGTAGGTGTCGGCGACGAAGGCGTCGAAGCAGTCCTGGTAGCCCTGCGCGTGCCCGGCGGGCAGGCGCGCGTACTTCGCCGCCGCCGCCGACAGCGTCTCCGGGTCGCGGAGCAGCACCTGGTTGCCCTCGCGCCTGCCCACCCACAGGCGCTCCGGGTCCTCCTGGTCGAACGCGAAGCTCGACTCGGTGCCGGAGACCTCCAGGTGCAGCCGGTTCTTCCGGCCGGCCGCGACCTGCGAGACCACCAGCGTGCCGAGGACACCGGAGCCGGTGGTGAACTGGACGACCGCCGCGTCCTCCGTCGGCGTGGCCGACGACCGGGTGCGCGGCTGGACCGTCGCCGTCTGGGCGGACAGCCGGTGGATCCGGTCGCCGGTGACGAACTCGAACAGGTCGCACCAGTGCGAGCCGATGTCGGCGAACGCCCGGGACGGGCCGCCGACCGCCGGGTCCACCCGCCAGTCGTCGTCGCCCGGCCGGGACAGCCAGTCCTGGAGGTACCCGCCGCTGACCGTGGACACCACGCCCGCCTGACCGCTCGCCAGCCTGGCCCGCAGCTCGCGCACCATCGGGTGGAACCGGTAGACGAACGGCACCGCGGTCACCCGGCCGGCGGCGACCGCCGCGTCGACCAGGCCTTCGGCCTGGGCGGCGCCGACGGCCAGGGGCTTCTCGCAGACGACGTGCGCGCCCGCGGCCAGCGCGGCCTCCACCGCCTCCGCGTGCCGGACGTTGGGCGTGCACACGTGCACCACGTCGGCCCCGGCCTCGGCGAGCAGCGAGGCCAGGTCGGGGTAGCCGCGTTCCGCGCCCACGGTCCCCGCGGCGTGGTCGGCGCCACCCGGGGTGCTCGCGACCGCGGCGACCACCGCGGCACCCGCCCGGCGCGCCGCCTCGGCGTGCACGCGGCCCATGAACCCGGCACCCACCACGGCCACGCGCGGCGTCCGGGGCCCGGCACGACCGCTGTCGGCCGCTGGAGTTAGGTGGGTCACAGTCATGCGGCGAACCGTAAGATGACTAATGGCGGATGTCAACCAAAAGTCGGACATGTTTCGACGGTTGACGCCGTATGACCGTCAGCTCTGGTTCAATTGAGGTGTGAAAGAAGACGTTTCCACCGTCGGCGCCGCGTCTCCGGGGGAGCTGCTGCGCCTGCTCCGCGACGGCGTGCCCCGCACCCGCTCCGAACTCACCGCGGTGACGGGCCTGGCCCGGTCGACCGTGCGAGCCAGGTTGGACGCGCTGCTGGACGCCGGACTCGTCAGCGACGGTGGCAGCGAGGCCTCGACCGGCGGGCGCCCGGCCGGCCGGTTCGTGTTCAACGCCCGCGCGAGGGTCGTCCTCGCCGCCGAGGTGGGCGCCACCCACGCCACCATCGCGGTGACCGACCTGGCCGGCACGCCGTTGGCGGAGGGCCGGTTCGAGCAGGACATCGCCGAGGGCCCGGACGTGGTGCTGCCCCGGCTGGTCGCCGCCTGGCGGTCGTTGCTGGAGGACGCCGACCTGGATTCGATGCGCGTGGCGGGGGTGGGCATCGGCCTGCCCGGCCCCGTCGAGCACTCCACCGGCCGGCCGAACAACCCGCCGATCATGCCCGGGTGGGACGGCTACGACGTGCCGGGCCGCATCGGCGCCGAGTTCGGGGTCCCGGTGCTGGTCGACAACGAGGTCAACCTCATGGCGCTGGGCGAGCACACGAAGTGCTTCCCGGAGGCCGAGCACCTCATCGTGATCAAGGTGGCCACCGGCATAGGTTCCGGGTTCATCAGCAACGGCATGCTGCACCGCGGCGCGGTGGGCGCGGCGGGCGACCTCGGCCACATCCTCGCCCCGCACGCCGGCGACGTGCCGTGCCGCTGCGGCAACACCGGCTGCCTCGAAGCGGTCGCCAGCGGGTCCGCCATCGCGGCGGCGTTGCGCGCCAAGGGCGTCGAGGCGCACACGAGCGCCGACGTGGTCGCGCTGGTCCGGGCGGGCAACCTCGAAGCCGGCCAGGCCGTGCGGCAGGCGGGCCGCAACATCGGCGAGGTCCTCGCCGCCTGCGTGAGCATGTTCAACCCGTCGCTGATCGTCGTGGGCGGCACCGTGGCGCTGGCCGGCGAGATGCTGCTGGCCGGTGTGCGCGAGGCGATCTACCGGCGCTCCCTGCCGCTGGCCACCGGGAACCTCCGGATCGTCCCCTCGCAGGCCGGTGACGACGCCGGCGTCCTCGGCGCGGCGGCGATGGTCGTGCAGCACGTCCTCTCGCCGGACGTGGTCGACCGGCAACTGGCCTGACCCGGCGGCTCCCCCCGACCCGACCGACCCGGAGGTGCCCGTGCCACCCGAAGCCACCGCCCCCACCCGATCGGTCCACGAGGTCGTGGCGTGGAGCCGCGGCATGGTGCAGCCGGCCCTGCGCGCCGCCGTCGACGGGCTGCCCGCTTCGGTGCGGCACGTCGCCGGCTACCACCTGGGGTGGTGGGACGAGCACGGCCACCCGACCGACGCCGGCGGGGGCAAGGCGATCCGCCCGGTGCTGGTCCAGCTGGCGGCCGAGGCGGTCGGCGGCTCGGCGGCCACCGCCGTGCCGGCCGCCGCCGCGGTCGAGCTGGTGCACGACTTCACGCTGCTGCACGACGACGTGCTCGACGGTGACCGGACCCGGCGGCACCGGCCGGCCGCGTGGCACGTCTTCGGCGTGCCGGCCGCCGTCCTCGCCGGGGACGCGATGCTGGCGCTGGCCTTCGACGTGCTCGCCGCCAGCGGCCACCCGGCCGCGCTGACCGGCGTGCGCGTGCTCAACGCGGCGGTGCTCGACCTCGTCGACGGCGAGCACGCCGACCTCGCGTTCGAGGGCAGGCACGACATCGGGGTGGCCGAGTGCGTGGCGATGGCGGAGCGCAAGACCGGTGGCCTGCTGGCCTGCGCCTGCGCCCTGGGCGCGGTGTTCGCCGGCGCCGGGCCGGACGAGGTCGCGGGCCTGCGCGACTTCGGCCTGCGCCTCGGGGTGGCGTTCCAGCACGTGGACGACCTGCTGGGGATCTGGGGCGACGAGGCCGTGACCGGCAAGCCGGTGCACGGCGACCTGCGGGCCCGCAAGAAGTCCCTGCCGGTGGTCGCCGCCCTGACCTCGGGCACACCGGCCGGGCGGGAGCTGGCCGCGCTGTACGAGGGGGACGGGCGGCCGGTGGCCGACGACCCGGCCCGCGCGGCGCGCCTGGTCGAGGCGGCCGGCGGGCGCGCGTGGAGTGAGCGGCAGGCCGAACTGCTCCTGGACCAGGCGTTGCGCCTGCTCGACTCGGTCGCGTCCGCACCGCGCGCGGCGGCGGAGCTGGCCGGTCTCGCCCGGGCGATCGTGCGTCGCGACCACTGATCGAGGGACCACTGATCGAGGCTCCCGGGCCCGACCGGCGGGGCACCTTACGCCCCACGGCTTCTGGACGCCATCCGCCAAAAGCCTCCCGATCGTTCACGCTCCGCACACCCTTGACACCCACATGGTCTTGCTCACACACTAGGACCGGGCGTTGATGTTAGCGCAAACATTCGCCTGCTCCTCCCGGGTCCACGACTGCGCCGTACCGGATGCCCATGGCCAGTCACGGTGCCATGTTAACGCTCACAAGCATGCCCGCCCTTCGAAGCGACCGCCGCGCCCCGGGCCTCCACTCCACGCCATCGCCTGGCAGAACAGAACTCGGAGTCGACCATGCGTCGTCGAACGCGCACCTGCGTGGTGCTGTCCTGTCTCATCGCCGCGACGGTCGCCGTGCCCTCGCCGGCGTTCGCGGACGCGCTGCCGACCGGGGCGCGTTCGCTCGAAGCGGTGAACTTCCCCGGCCGCTACGTCCGGCACCAGGACTACCTCGCCCGGGTCGACCCCGTGACGTCGGCGAGCACGGCGCAGACCAGGCTGGACGCGACGTTCACCGTGATCTCGGGCCTGGCCTCGCCGTCGTGCTACTCCTTCCAGGCCAAGAACGGCTCGTTCCTGCGGCACCTGGACTGGCGGGTGCGCCTCGACGCGAACACCGGCGACGCGCGCTTCCGCGAGGACGCGACGTTCTGCGCGGTGGCCGGGTCGACGTCCGGGTCGGTGTCGCTGACCTCGTTCAGCCACCCGGACCGCAGGATCCGGCACCGCGCCTACGAGTTGTGGCTGGACACCTACCAGGACACGGCCCAGTTCCGCGCGGACAGCTCGTTCCGCCTCACCGCGCCGTGGAGCCCGAAGACCAACAGGGGCCCGGTGATCCCCGGGCTCTACGCCGATCCGCACATCACGAACTTCAACGGCCGCTACTACCTCTACCCGACCACGGACGGGTACGCGGGCTGGGCTTCCCCGTACTACAAGGCGTTCTCCTCGACGGACCTGGTGAACTGGACCGACCACGGCGTGATCCTCGACCACGGGCCGGACGTGTCGTGGGCCGACAACTCCGCCTGGGCGCCCGCCGTGATCGCCAAGAACGGCCGCTACTACCTGTACTTCAGCGGCGGAGCGGCGTCCGGCGACACGGGCAAGCACCTCGGCGTGGCGGTGTCGGACTCCCCCACCGGGCCGTTCCGCGACGCGCTCGGCAGGCCGCTGATCCGCGCGGGCGCGTACTCCGGGCAGGCCATCGACCCCATGGCGTTCACCGACGACACCGGGCAGTCCTACCTGTACTGGGGCAACGGCGCCGCCTACGTCGTGCCGCTCAACGCCGACATGGTCTCGTTCGACCCCGCCAAGGTCCGCGACATCACCCCCAGCGGTTACCGCGAGGCCTCGTTCGTGTTCAAGCGCAACGGGACCTACTACTTCATGTGGTCGGAGAACGACACCCGCAGCGAGGACTACCGGGTCGCCTACGCCACCGGCACGTCCCCGCTCGGACCGTGGACCAAGCGCGGCGTGGTGCTGCAGAAGCGCTTGGAGCTGGGCATCAAGGGACCCGGCCACCACTCGGTGGTGAAGGATCCCGGCAGCGACACCTGGCACGTCGCCTACCACCGGTTCGCCGTGCCCGCCGGCAGCGGCACCAACCGCGAGACCACCGTGGACCGCATGACGTTCAACGCCGACGGCACCATCGCCCCCATCGTGCCGACCCTCTGACCCGGGGCGGGCGCGCGGACCGGGCACCCGGTCCGCGCGCCCGCCGGCTCAGAAGTCGAACTGGTCGATGTTGCCCTGGTCGAACACGGTGGGCGGGCCGAGCACGATGACGCCGTCCGCGCCGATGGTGTACTCGCCGAGCCTGCCCGCCGTGAACTTCTCGCCCTCCGCGCCGGTGATCCGGCCGGACGCGAGCGCGGCGCCGGCGTAGGCGGCGAGGTAGCCGAGGTCGGCGGGGTTCCACAGGGCGAACACCTCGACCGTGCCGTCCTTGACGAACTCGCGCATCTGGTTCGGCGTGCCGAGGCCGGTCAGCGCCACCTTGCCCTTGTGCTCCGAGCCCGACAGGTAGCGCGCCGCCGCCGCGACGCCGACCGTGGTGGGCGAGACGATGCCCTTCAGGTCGGGGTAGGAGCGCAGCAGGCCCTGGGTCTCCTGGAACGACTTCTGGTCCTCGTCGTTGCCGTAGGCGACCGCGACCAGCTCGATCCTGCTGTGCTCGGGCTTCGCCAGCTCCGCGCGCATCAGCTCGATCCACGCGTTCTGGTTGGTCGCGTTCGGCGTCGCCGAGAGGATCGCGATCTTGCCCTCGCCGCCGATCTGCGCGGCGATCAGCTCCACCTGGTTCGCCGCGATGCCCTCGGCGGTCGCCTGGTTGACGAACACGTCCCGGCACTCGGGCTTGGTGTCGGAGTCGAAGGTGACGACCTTGGCGCCCGCCTGCCGCGCGCTGTTGAGCGCGCCGCAGATCGCGTTCGGGTCGTTGGCGGAGGTCGCGATCACGTCGGTCTGCTGCTGCGACAACGTGTTGATGTAGCTGACCTGGGAGGAGGCGCCGGCCTCGGACGGGCCGACCTCCTTGTACCTGCCCTTGAACTCCTCGGTGGCGCTCTTGCCGCCGCCGTCGGCCACGGTGAAGTACGGGTTGTTGACCTGCTTGGGCAGGAACGCCACGTCGAGACCCTCGGCCAGCGGCGCGTCCGGGTCGGCCTGGCCGGTGGCCCGGTCGCCCGCGGGGTTCGCGTCGTCCTCGGAACCACGGGTGGTGCCACCGCACGCGGCGCTGACCAGCACGACCGCCACGGTGGTGGCGATCAGGCCGAGTCGCAGGGTGCGCTTGGGCTGGGTGGACATGGTTCTCCCTCTCTCGGCGGTGACTTCGTTGTCGCGAGCGGTCTGCGGAGTCGGGCGGCGCGGGGTCAGGCGGCGCGGCCTCGCCGTCGCCACCGGGCGCGGGCCAGGACGACCGCGTTCGGCACCACGACCGAGGCGATGAGCAGTCCGCCGGTGACGACGTTGAGCGTGTCGGCTGCGACGTCGGCGAGCTGGAGGGCGTTGCGCACGGCGCCGAGCAGCAGCACGCCCAGCAGCACCCCGGGCAACGTGCCGCGACCGCCGAAGATCGAGACACCGCCGAGCAGCACCGCGGCGACCACGGCCAGTTCCAGGCCCGCGGCGTTGTCCGCCCGGGCGCTGGCGAAGCGCAGCGTCCAGTACACCCCGGCCAGGCCGGCCACCGCGCCGGAGGCGACGAACAGCCAGGACTTCGCGCGGGCGACGCGGATGCCGGCGAACGCCGCCGCCTCGGCGTTGTTGCCCATCGCGTAGAGGGACCGGCCGAACGGGGTCGCGTGCAGCACGACGCCGAACACGACCGCGAGGGCGATCGCGACCACGGCGGCCCACGGCACGGCGCCGTCGGCGACCGTGCTGCTCGCGGCGTCGGTCCAGCGGAAGGGGAAGTCGGCGACGGCCTGGTCGCCGAGCACCACGAACGCCAGGCCCCGGTAGGCGGCCAGGGTGCCGATGGTGACGGCGAGCGAGGGCAGCGCGAACTTGGTCACGAACACCGCGTTCACCGCGCCGAGCAGCGCGCCGAGGCCGACGACGAGCACCACCACCAGCTCCAGCGGCAGGCCCGCCACCCACAGCTGCCCCATCACCGCGCTGCACAGCCCGAGCGTGCTGGCCACCGACAGGTCGATCTCGCCGGTGATGACGATCAGCGTCAGCGGCAGCGCGATCAACGCGATCGCGATCACGTCCAGCAGGAGGAACTGGAGGTTCCGCCCGCTCGCGAACCCCTCGACCAGCACCCCGGCGAGCACCACCACCGCGGCGAGCACCACGAGGAGCGCGGTGTCCCACCGGAGCAACGCGGACCTCAGCACGCCCGCGGCCGGTTCGGCCGGCGCCTCCGGCACGTCCGCCGCCACCGCGTCACGCGCCATGGGACGACCTCCCTCGCAAGCGGTTCGCCGCCCGGACGGCCAGCAGCCGGTCCAGTCCGATCGCGGCGAGGATGAGGCCGCCGACGACGGCCTGCTGCCAGAACGGGTTGATCCGCAGCACCGCGAGGGAGCTGCCGATGGTGGTCAGCAGCAGCGCGCCGAGCGCGGCGCCGTGGACGCTGCCGCTGCCGCCGAAGATCGCCACGCCGCCGACCACGGCCGCCGCGACCACCTGGAGCTCGATGCCCGTGCCGGCGGTGGCGTCGACGGTGCCGAAGCGCGCCGCGTAGAGCACACCGGCGAGGCCGGCCAGGGCGCCGCAGAGGACGAACGAGGTGAACACCCGCCGCCCGACCGCGATGCCGGACAGCCGCGCGGCGACGGGTTCCGAGCCGATCGCGTACAGCTCGCGCCCGCTGCGGTAGGACCGCAGGTAGAAACCCACGACGAGGGTCACCACGAGGGCGATGACGGCGAGCACGGGCACGCCGAGCACGGTCCGCGTGCCCAGGGCGAGGAACGAGCGCGGCATGTCGGAGGCGTTGACCTGCTGACCGCGTGCCCAGGAGTGGTCGACCCCGCGGAACGCGTAGAGCGTGCCGAGCGTGATCACCAGCGCGGGCACCCGCGCCGCGGCCACCAGCGCGCCGTTGACCGCACCGCACACCGCGCCCAGGCCGGTGCCGACCAGCACCACGACCGCGGTCGGCGTGCCCGGCGCCGAGCTGAGCAGCTTGCCGGTCGCGAACGCGGCCAGGCCGAGGACCGCGCCGACCGACAGGTCGACGTTGCGGGAGATGATCACCGCCGTCTGCCCGACCGCGAGGACCACCAGGACCGCCGCGCCGAGCGCCAGGTCGCGCAGGCTCTGGGGTGACAGGAACGCGGGGTTGTCCACCGCGGTGACGAGCACGAGCAACCCGAGCGCCACGACGATGCCGAACTCCCGGGCGAGCCACAGCCGGTGGGCGAACCGGGTCCTGCTCCCGTCGGCCCTCTCCGGCGGCGCGGCGGGCGCGGTCGGCCGCGCGCTCACGCGGTCACCCCCCGCTGACCGGTGGCCGCGAACATGACCGCTTCCTCCGTCGCGTCGGCGCGGCCCAGCTCGGCGGTGATCCGCCCTTCGTGCAGGACGAGCACGCGATCGGCCATCCCCAGCACCTCGGGCAGTTCGGAGGACACCATGACCACCGCGACCCCGTCGGCGGCCAGCCGCGAGAGCAGCCGGTGCACCTCGGCCTTCGTGCCGATGTCGATGCCGCGCGTCGGCTCGTCGACGATCAGCGCCCGCGGTCGCGTCGCCAACCACTTGGCCAGCACGACCTTCTGCTGGTTGCCACCGGACAGGGTGCCGACCGCGTCCGCCAGCCGCCCGTACTTGACCCGCAACCGCTTCGTCCACTCGCGCGCCGCGCGGCGTTCGCGCCCGCCGCCGAGCAGCCCGAAGCGGGCCAACGGCTTCAACCGGGTGAGCGTCGCGTTGCGCTCGACCGACATCTCCATGACCAGGCCCTGCCGGCGGCGGTCCTCCGGCACCAGCGCGAGCCCGGCGGCCACGGCGGCGGCGGGCGTGCCGGCGGGCAGCCGCTCACCCGCCACCCGCACCACGCCCGCGTCGTAGCGGTCGATCCCGAAGACGGCGCGCGCCACCTCGCTGCGGCCGGCGCCGACCAGCCCGGCGAGGGCGACGATCTCACCCGCCCGCACCGAGAACGCGATGTCGGCGAACACGCCCCGCTTGGTCAACCCCTCGACTTCCAGCACGACGTCGCCGGGCTCGACGTCCTCCTTGGGGAACAGCGTCGAGACGTCGCGCCCGACCATGCGGCGCACCACCTGGTCGACGGTCAGGTCGGCGACCGGGTCGGTGGACACCCACGCGCCGTCACGCACCACCGTGAGCCGTTGGCACAGCGAGAACACCTCGTCGAAGCGGTGCGAGATGAACAGGACCGCGGCGCCCTCCTCGCACAGCGCCCGCGTCACCGCGAACAACCGCTCCACCTCGACGCCGGACAGCGCGGCGGTCGGCTCGTCCATGACGAGCACGCGCGCCCGCAGGGACAGCGCCTTGGCGATCTCGACCAGCTGCTGGTCGGCGATCGACAGGCCGCGCGCGGGGCGGTCCGGGTCCAGGCGCACGCCGAGCCGGGAGAACAGCCGCGTCGCCTCGGACCTCATCGCCCGCCGGTCGATGCGCCCGAACCGCCTCGACGGCTGGCGGCCCATGAAGATGTTCTCCGCGACCGACAGGTCGGGGAACAGCGTCGGCTCCTGGTAGATGACCGCGATGCCGGCGGCCCGCGCGGCGGCGGGTCCGGCCAACCGCAGCTCCTCGCCGTCCAGCAGGAGCACGCCCGAGTCGGGCTCGTGCACGCCGGCGAGCACCTTCACGATCGTCGACTTGCCCGCGCCGTTCTCCCCCACCAGCGCGTGCGCCTCGCCGCCGTGCAGCGGGAACGACACCTCGCGGACCGCCGCCACGGCGCCGAACGACTTGGAGACACCGCGCACCTCCAGCAGCGGAGTCGCGTGTTCTCGCCCCATCCGGCACCTCCTTCACTGAAATGTTTCAATGCGGTGCTGATGCGCGAGGCTAGGGGCAGCTCAGACCCATCGTCAACGGCGGTCAGGCATCTTCTTCGCCATGCCGTGGTCATCGTTGCGTCATCGTGCCCATTCCCGCAGCACATTTCGGGCGACTGCGAATGGTACGTTTCAATACACATGTGTGACGTCGGTCCGCACGACTGAGGGGCCCTGTTTTCTGGGATCGCTCCCGGAAATCGCGCCGCCGAGAACGGACCGGGCCGGGACGGCACGCGACGGTGCCGTCACACGATCAGGCGACGCCGTCCAGCCGGCGCATGCTGGTCGACTCGCGCACCACCAGCTCGGGCTCGAACACCCGCTGCTCGTGCACGTGCCCCTCCGGGTGCCGGGCCTCGGCCAGCAGCAGCTCCGCGGCCGTGCGGCCGAGGAGCTGGCGCGGCTGGGCGACCGAGGTCAGCGGCACCGCCGCCGCGGCCGCGAACTCGATGTCGTCGTAACCGACGATCGCCAGGTCGTGCGGCACGCGCAGGCCGAGCCGGACCGCCTGCTGGAGCAGGCCGAGCGCGAGCATGTCGTTGGCGCAGAACGCGGCGGTGGGGCGCCGGGACGCGGGCAGGCCGGCCAGCCGCTCGCCCGCGCGCCTGCCCTCGGCGACGTCGAGGCGTGCCGTCTCCAGGACGGTGAGCGGTTCGGCGCCGGCGCGGGCGAGGGCCTGCTCGGCGCCCGCGAGGCGGTCGGTCACCTGGCCGATCGAGCGCGGCCCGCCGACGAAGGCGATCCGGCGGTGCCCGGCGTCGAGCAGGTGCGAGGCGGCGAGGTCGCCGCCGAGCACGTCGTCCACCGACACCGAGCAGCGGTCCGGCCCCGCGCCGCGGTCGACGACCACCACGGGCGTGCCGCGCCGGGCGAGCGCGGCCAGGCGCGGGTCGCCCGCGTCGACCGGCGTGATGAGGATGCCCTCCACCCGCTGCTGCTCGAGCAGGTCGAGGTACCTCGCCTGGCGGGTGGGGTCCTCGCCGCCGTCGCACAGGAACATCGCGAGCCCGGCGTCCTCCGCCACCCGCTGCGCGCCGGCCGCCACGTCGGTGAAGAACGGGTTGCGGGTGTCGAGCACGACGTAGGCGAGCGTGCGGCTGGTGCCGCCGCGCAGTTGGCGCGCCGACTCGTTGCGCACGAAGCCCAGCTCCGCGATCGCGGCCTGCACCCGTTTGCGGGTGCTCTCCGCGACGAGCTCGGGGTGGTTGAGCACGTTCGACACCGTGCCCACGGCCACGCCCGCGTGCGCGGCGACATCCTTCATGCTCGGCGCGGACACCGCCCACCCTCCTTCGTGATCGACGCGGCGCGGAGATGAAACGTCCAAGCACTGCGTCATGGCGAAGCGTAGCAGGGAGAAGAAGGTGCGCCGGACGACCGATTCCACCCGGCCACCGTCCGTTGTGAAACGTTCCAAGGTCGGCTACCGTCGGCGCCACACCGGTTGACCCCGCTGCCGAGAGGAACGCGTGTGATGTCCCTGCAGGAGGTGCTGTCGGAGCTCGACGGGTTCACCGTCGAGGTGCCGAGCTGGGCGTACGGGAACTCCGGCACCAGGTTCAAGGTGTTCACCACACCGGGCACACCGCGCGACCCGTTCGAGAAGATCGCCGACGCCGCGCGGGTGCACGCCCTGACCGGGCTCGCGCCGCGGGTGTCGCTGCACATCCCGTGGGACCGGGTCGAGGACTTCGGCGCGCTGTCCGCCCACGCCGAGGAGCACGGCGTGGGGATCGGCGCGATCAACTCGAACCTCTTCCAGGACGACGACTACAAGCTCGGCTCGCTGACGCACGCGGACCCGGCGGTGCGGGCCAAGGCCGTCGCGCACCACCTCGACTGCGTGGCGGTGATGGCGGAGACCGGCTCGACCGACCTGAAGCTGTGGCTGCCCGACGGCACCAACTACGCGGGGCAGGACTCGCTGCGCGCCCGGCAGGACCGGCTGGCCGCCTCGTTGGCCGAGATCTACGCCGCCCTCGGCCCCGAGCAGCGGCTGCTGCTGGAGTACAAGTTCTTCGAGCCGTACTTCTACGCGATGGACGTCCCCGACTGGGGCACGGCGCTGCTGCACTGCCAGGCCCTCGGCGAACGCGCGCAGGTCGTGCTCGACACGGGCCACCACGCGCCGGGCACCAACATCGAGTTCATCGTGATGCAGCTGCTGCGGGCGGGCCGGCTGGGCGCGTTCGACTTCAACTCCCGCTTCTACGCCGACGACGACCTGATCGTGGGGTCGGCCGACCCGTTCCAGCTGTTCCGGATCATGGTCGAGATCGTCGCGGTCGACGCGCACCGCCCCGGGTCCGGGGTGAACTTCATGCTCGACCAGTGCCACAACATCGAGGACAAGATCGCGGGCCAGGTCCGGTCGGTCCTCAACGTCGAGCAGGCGTTGGCCAAGGCGCTGCTCGTCGACACCGAGGCGCTGACCGCCGCCCAGGACGCCGGTGACGTGATCGGCGCGCACGACGTGCTGATGGACGCCTTCCACACCGACGTGCGCGGCCCGCTGGCCGACCGCCGCGAGGCCAGGGGGCTGCCCCGCGACCCGATGGCCGCCTACCGCGCTTCCGGCTACGCCGCCGAGATCGCCGCCGCGCGCGTCGGCGGCACGCAGGCCGGCTGGCTCTGACCCCTCGACACCCCTCGGCACCCCTCGCACCGCTCGCCCCACGAGGAGCTTCCCGCACATGACCGACAACACGACCGCCGCCGCGCTGGTCGCCCGCTCGAACCGGCTGGGCGCCGACCCGCGCAACACCAACTACGCGGGCGGCAACACCTCCGCGAAGGGCAGCGACACCGACCCGGTGACCGGTGACCGGGTCGAGCTGCTGTGGGTGAAGGGCTCAGGCGGCGACCTCGGCACCCTCACCCCCGCCGGCCTGGCCGTGCTGCGCCTGGACCGGCTGCGTGCGCTCGTGGACGTCTACCCCGGTGTGGACCGGGAGGACGAGATGGTCGCGGCGTTCGACTACTGCCTGCACGGCAAGGGCGGCGCGGCGCCGTCGATCGACACGGCCATGCACGGGCTGGTCGACGCGCCGCACGTGGACCACCTGCACCCCGACTCGGGCATCGCGCTGGCGACCGCGGCCGACGGCGAGGAGCTGACCCGGCGGTGCTTCGGCGACCGGGTGGCGTGGGTGGGCTGGCGCCGTCCCGGTTTCCAGCTGGGACTCGACATCGCGGCGATCAAGGCAGCGAACCCGCGGGCGATCGGCTGCGTGCTGGGCGGGCACGGGATCACCGCGTGGGGCGACACGTCCGAGGAGTGCGAGGCGCACTCCTCGGAGATCATCCGGACGGCGGAGGAGTTCCTGGCGCGGCACGGGTCCCCCGAGCCGTTCGGCGCGGTGGTCCCGGGCCGCGAACCGCTGCCCGAGGCCGAGCGGCGGGCCAGGGCGGCGGCGATCTTCCCCGCGGTCCGCGGCCTGGCGTCGACCGACCACCCGCAGGTCGGGCACTTCACCGACACCGACGTGGTGCTGGACTTCCTGTCCCGGGAGAAGCTCGCGGCGCTGGCCGGGCTCGGCACCTCGTGCCCGGACCACTTCCTGCGCACCAAGGTCAAGCCGCTGGTGGTGGACCTGCCCGGCACGGCGGGTGTGGAGGAGGTCGTCGCGCGGCTCGCGGAGCTGCACGCCGCGTACCGGGAGGACTACCGCGCCTACTACGAGCGGCACGCGACGCCGGACTCGCCGGCCATGCGCGGCGCGGACCCGGCGATCGTGCTGGTGCCCGGTGTCGGCATGTTCTCGTTCGGCCGCACCAAGCAGACCGCGCGGGTGGCGGGCGAGTTCTACGTCAACGCGATCAACGTGATGCGCGGCGCCGAGTCGGTGTCGACCTACCGGCCGATCCCGGAGTCGGAGAAGTTCCGCATCGAGTACTGGGCCTTGGAGGAGGCCAAGCTCGCCCGGATGCCCGAGCCGAAGCCGCTGGCCACGCGGGTGGCGCTGGTGACCGGCGCGGGGTCGGGCATCGGGAAGGCCATCGCCGAGCGGCTGGCCGCCGAGGGCGCGTGCGTCGTCGTGTCCGACCTCGACGGGCAGCGCGCGGCGGCGGTCGCCGAGGGCATCGGCGACGCGGACGTGGCGATCGGCGTGGCCGCGGACGTGTCGGACGAGGCGGCCGTGGAGCGGGCCTTCGCCGAGGCGGTGCTCGCGTTCGGCGGTGTGGACCTGGTGGTGAACAACGCCGGCCTGTCGATCTCCAAACCGTTGCTGGAGACGACCGTGCGCGACTGGGACCTCCAGCACGACGTGATGGCGCGCGGGTCCTTCCTGGTGTCGAGGGCCGCCGCGAAGGTGATGGTCGAGCAGGGCGTCGGCGGCGACATCGTCTACATCTCCAGCAAGAACGGGGTGTTCGCCGGGCCCAACAACGTCGCCTACGGCGCGACCAAGGCCGACCAGGCGCACCAGGTGCGGCTGCTGGCCGCCGAGCTGGGGCCGCACGGCATCCGGGTCAACGGCGTCAACCCCGACGGCGTGGTGCGCGGGTCGGGCATCTTCGCGGGCGGCTGGGGTGCGCAGCGGGCCGCCGTGTACGGGGTCAAGGAGGAGGACCTGGGCGCTTACTACGCCAAGCGCACGCTGCTGGGCCGGGAGGTGCTGCCGGAGCACGTCGCCGCCGCCGTCTTCGCGCTCACCGCCGGCGACCTGTCCCAGACCACCGGCCTGCACGTGCCGGTCGACTCCGGCGTCGCCGCCGCGTTCCTGCGCTGATGGCCGGCGGTGCGGTCCGGGTCGCGGCGGTCGACCTCGGCGCGTCCAGCGGACGCGTGATGGCCTTCGACGTCACGCCCGGTCGGGCGACGTTCGTCGAGGCGCACCGGTTCCCCAACGGACCGGTGCGGCTCGGCGACACGCTGCACTGGGACGTGCTGGGCCTGTACCGGGGCGTGCTCGACGGCCTGCGGGCGGCCGGGCCGCGTCTGGACGCGGTCGGCATCGACTCGTGGGCGGTGGACCACGGCCTGCTGGACGCCGACGGGGCGCTGCTCGGCAACCCGGTCCACTACCGCGACCGGCGCACCGACGGCGTGCCCGAGGCCGTGCACGCCCGGGTGCCGGCGGCCGAGCTGTACCGGGTCACCGGGTTGCAGGTGCTGCCGTTCAACACCGTCTACCAGTTGGCGGCGGCCCGCGGCACGGCGCAGCTGGCGGCGGCGCGGCGGTTGCTGCTCATCCCCGACCTGCTCGCGCACTGGCTCACCGGCGCGCGCGTCACGGAGGTCACCAACGCCTCCACCACCGGCCTGCTCGACGCGCGGACGCGGACGTGGTCGGCGGATCTGGTGGCGCGCCTGGACCTCGCCGCCGGGCTGTTCACGCCGTTGGTCGAGCCGGGCACCGAGGTCGGCGTGCTGCGCGACCACGTCCTGGCGGAGACCGGGCTGACCGGGCCCGTGCCGGTGGTGGCCGTCGGGTCGCACGACACCGCGTCGGCGGTCGTCGGGGTGCCGGCCGAGACGGGGGACTTCGCCTACGTGGCCACGGGGACGTGGTCGCTGGTCGGGGTGGAGCTGGACCGGCCGGTGCTCAGCGAGGCCGGTCGCGCGGCGAACTTCTCCAACGAGCTCGGCGTCGACGGCACGGTCCGCTACCTGCGCAACGTGATGGGCCTGTGGTTGTTGCAGGAGTGCTCGCGCGAGTGGGGCGATCCGGACCTCGGCGGGTTGCTCGACGCGGCGGCCGCCGAGCCGGGGTTGGCCGCGGTGGTGGACGCGGGCGATCCGGCGTTCATCGCACCGGGGAACATGCCCACCCGCATCGCGCAGGCCTGTGCGCGGACGGGGCAGACCCCGCCCTCGACGCCCGCCGCGATCGTCCGGTGCGTGCTGGACAGCCTGGCGCTGGCGCACCGCCGCGCGGTCCGCCAGGCCGCGGAGCTGTCGGGACGGCGGGTCGAGGTCGTGCACGTGGTGGGCGGCGGCGCGCGCAACCGCCTGCTGTGCCAACTCACCGCGGACGCCTGCGGGTTGCCGGTCGTGGCGGGCCCGGTCGAGGCTGCCGCCTACGGCAACGCGCTCGTGCAGGCGCGGGCGTTGGGCGTGCTCGGCGGCGGGCTGCGGGAGCTGCGGGAGCTGGTGCGGTCCTCGACCGGCGTGGTCCGGTACGAGCCGAGTGGTGATGCCCGGGCGTGGCGGGCCGCCGAGGAGCGCCTGACCGGCTGACCGGCGGGATCGCACGACGCTGTCCGTGGAGCTAAAAGTGGAGCTAAATTAAATTTCTTGTGGAGCCGAATCCAGCACGCTCCCGCTCCACGGAAAGCACCGGTCGGTGCTCCGGACACGCCTGAATAGCCACTGACCCGCATCGTGCTGCCGTGCGTAGTGAGACGGCAGGCCGGTACCGGTTAGACCGAGCGAGTGATTCAGCGAAGTGTTTCTCGGATGCCTCGAAAGCTTTCTACCTGCGTAGTCCCGCTTCGCGCCGGCCCTTCGCGAGCCACGCCGAACCTTGCCCGAGCCGGCTTCCGGCTTCTAACTTCCGCAGCGGGACACGGGGTGCACGGCACCGCACCCGCGTTCGCCACCACCGCCACGAACGACCGCGGGCAGCGATCGCCGCCGCCTGCGGCAGTCGCCACGCCCGTTCGCCACCACACGGCCGGCCGCAGCCGTACCGCTCCGGAGGTCCCAGTGACAACGACATCGAGGCCGGGCGTCGACGCGCCGCGCCGGCGAAGGCGGTTCCCCGCGTCGCGGCGGGGCCTGCCCGCGATCCTCGCCCTGCTCGTCCTGGCGGCGTTGCTGCCCGCGGTCGTGCTGGCCGCCCGCGCGCCCGACGCGTCCGCCGCCGAGGCCGACTACCTCTCGTTCAGCCCGGTCGACGGCGGGTTCACGCTGGCCGCGAGCGGCCGGGCGGCCCCGCTGTTCGTCAGCGGCGGCGACTTCCCGGGCGTCGTGCGGGTGGTGAACGACCTGCGTGACGACGTGGAGCGCGTCACCGGCGCACGGCCGACCGTCTCCACGGGCACGCCGACGTCCGGCGAGGTGGTGCTGGTCGGCACCCTCGGGCGGAGTCCGCTGATCGACGGCCTGGTCTCCGCCGGGAAGCTGGACGTCAGCCGCATCCGCGGCAAGTGGGAGACCTCGCTCCAGCAGGTGGTCGAGAGCCCGGTGGCGGGGGTCAGCCGGGCGTTGGTGATCGCGGGCAGCGACCAGCGCGGCACGATCTTCGGCGCCTACGACGTCTCCCGGCGGATCGGGGTGTCGCCGTGGCACTACTTCGACGACGTGCCCGCCCGCAAGCACAGCGCGCTCTACGTGCGTCCGGGCAGCCACACGCAGGGCACCCCGGCGGTGAAGTACCGGGGCGTGTTCATCAACGACGAGAACCCGTCGACCGGCCGGTGGGCGCGGGCGACGTTCGGACCGGGCCTGGCGCCCGGCTACGGCTCCGGGTTGAACCGCCTGTACTACGAGAAGGTCTTCGAGGCCATGCTCCGGTTGAAGGCCAACTACCTGTGGCCGGCGGTGTGGGGGCGGGCGTTCGCCGAGGACGACCCGCAGAACCACGCCACCGCCACCCGCTACGGCGTGGTGATGGGCTCCTCCCACGAGGCGCCCATGATGCGCGGCATCGAGGAGTGGAAGCGCAACCCCACCCGTTACGGCGGCAACGGCGAGTGGAGCTTCGTGCGCAACCGCACCGCCGTGCAGGACTACTGGGCCGACGGCGTCAAGCGCATGGAGCGGGAGAAGTTCGAGGGCGTCGTGACCCTGGGGATGCGCGGTGACGGTGACACCAGCCTGCCCGACGGCGACGGCATCGACCTGATGCGGGACATCATCGCCAGTCAGCGCCAGATCCTCGACCGGGAGAGCACCGCGCCGCTCGACCAGATCCCGCAGGTCTTCACGCTCTACAAGGAGGTCCAGCGCTACTGGGACCGCGGCCTGCGCCCGCCGGACGACGTCACGGTCGTCTTCGCGGACGACAACTGGGGCAACCTGCGCAAGGTCCCCGACCCGGCGTCGGCGCCCCGCTCGGGCGGTTACGGCCTGTACTACCACTTCGACTACGTGGGCGGCGGCCGGAACTACAAGTGGGTCGACACCATCAACCTGGCCAACACCCGCGAACAGCTCAACCTGTCCTACCGCAGCGGTATCGACCGGCTCTGGGTGGTCAACGTCGGCGACCTGAAGAACGAGGAGGCGCCCACCCAGTTCTTCCTCGACTACGCCTGGAACCCCGACGCCATCCCCGCCGACGGCGTCGAGGAGTGGACCCGGGGGTACGCCGCCCAGAACTTCGGCGACCAGGCCGCGCCCGCGATCGCCGAGGTGCTGCACACCTACGGGCAGCTCCAGGCGCGCCGCAAGCCCGAGGCGACCAACCGGCGCTACACCCGCGGCGCCACCGGTGCGATCACCACCGACGACGCGATGACCCCGTACAGCATCGAGAACTACGGCGAGCTGGACCGGGTGACCGCCGAGTGGCAGGAGCTCGCCGCGAAGGCCGACGCGGTCGGACGAGGTCTGCCGGCGGCCGACCGGGACGCCTACCACCAGCTCGTGCTCTACCCGGCGAAGGCGACCGCCAACCTGTACGCGCTGCGCAAGGCGCAGTTCCTCAACCGCTGGTACGCGTCACAGGGGCGGGCGGCGACCAACGACCTCGCCGCGACCGCCGAGGCCCGGCTCGCCGACGACGTGGCGATGTCCAACCACTACAACAACACCCTCGCCGGTGGCAAGTGGACCGGCTGGCAGACCCAGACCAAGATCGGCTACGGCGACAAGGCCCGCTACGGGAACAACGCCAGTTGGCAGGAGCCACCGGACCCGGACCAGATCTACCCGGCGCTGCAACGCATCACCGTGCCGTCGGCGGCGTCGATGGGCGTGGCGATCGACGGTTCGCTGAACTGGTGGCCCAACGCCACCAGCCAACCCGTCCTGCCGGTGTTCAGCCCGTACCAGGCGCAACCCGCCCAGCACATCGAGGTGTTCAACCGGGGCAGCAGCTCGTTCGACTACCGGATCACGCCGTCGGCGCCGTGGCTGACCGCCACCACCGCGAGCGGCACCGTGACCAAGCAGATCCGCGCCACCCTGCGGGTCGACTGGGCCAAGGCGCCGACCGGGAGGACCGCGGTGCCGATCACCGTCACCGGCGCGGGCCGCACCGTGACCGTGCAAGCGGTGGTGGACAACCCGGCCACCGCCCCGGTGGACGGGTTCGTGGAGGCGAACGGCTACGTCTCCGTCGACGCCGACCACTACGCCCAGGCCGTCGACGGCAACGGCGTCACGTGGGAGCGGCTCCCCGGCATCGGCCTCACCGGAGCCGGCGTGCAGCCCTCCCCGGTGACCGCCGCCGACCAGACGCCGGGCGGCTCGGGCGCGCACCTGGAGTACCGGGTGAACCTCACCACGACCGGCCCGGTCACCGTCTGGGCACACCTGTCGCCGCGCAACAACGTGCGACCGGGCAGCGGGGTCGAGTACGCCGTCTCGCTCGACGACCAGGCGCCCAAGACGGTCGACATCACGGCCGCGACCGGCTCCGACGACACCGCCATGAACAAGGGCTGGGAGATGAACACCCTCGACGCGGTGAACCGCACCTCCACCACGTTCACCGTCTCCTCCCCCGGTGTGCACACGGTGAAGTTCTGGGTCGTCGACCCCACCGTCGTGCTGCAGAAGCTCCTGATCGACACCGGTGGTCTCAAACCCAGCCACCTGGGCCCGCCGGAGAGCCTCCGGGCTTCCCCCGACGACCCGACGACGACCACCACCACCAGCAGCAGCAGCACTACGACAACGACCACCACGACTACCACGACCACCTCACCCGGTCCGGCCGGGTGCACCGCCTCGGTGTCGGTCAACCAGTGGACGGGTGGTTTCACCGCCACCGTGAAGGTCACCGCCGGGTCGTCGGCCGTCGACCGCTGGACCGTGGCGCTCACGCTGCCGTCCGGCGCGACCGTCACCAACGCCTGGAACGCCCGGCGCAGCGGTGACACCGGCGCCATCCGGTGGACCAACGAGACCTACAACGGCCGCGTCACCGCGGGCCAGTCCACCGAGTTCGGCTTCCAGGGCACCGGGGTCGGCACCGGCCTCGCGCCGACCTGCGCCACCGGCTGATCATCCCCCACCCGATCGGCGGGAACCCCCACCCGGGTTCCCGCCGATCGGGCTGTGCGAAGGAGAACCATGAGCAAGGCGTCATCGTTCGTCAGCCTGGCCGCCGCGGCGGCCCTCGTCCTCGCGTCGCAGGCGATCGGCGCGACCCCGTCCTCCACCGCCGAGGAGCACTGGGTGCACAGCTGGGCCTCGATGCCCCAGCTGACCGAGTCGTCCAACATGCCGCCCGCGCCGTTCACCCAGAACGGCGTGGTCCTGGCCAACGCGACCCTGCGCCAGACCGTCCACGTCTCCGCGGGCGGCGACCAGCTGAGGTTGCGGTTCTCCAACGCCTTCGGCGGCGCGCCGCTGCCCATCACCGCCGTGACGATCGCCCGACCGCGGGGCGGGGCGGCCGGCGTCAACGCGATCGAGCCCGGCACCTCCCGGCCGGTCACCTTCCGCGGTCGCGGCTCCACCACCGTGCAGCGGGGCGCGGAGGTCGTCTCCGACCCGGTCGCGTTCCCCGTCCAGGCGCAGGCCAACCTGACCGTCACCACATACCTGGCCCAGGGCCAGGCATCCACCGGCATCACCTCCCACCCCGGCTCGCGCACCACGTCGCACCTGCTGGCCGGCAACCACGTGAACACCGAGACCATGAACGGCTCCACGCCCACCGACCACTGGTACTTCCTGCACGGCCTCGAAGTGCTGTCCGAACCGGACACGGCCGCCGTCGTGGTGCTCGGCGACTCCCTGACCGACGGCCGCGGCTCCACCACCAACGCCAACAACCGGTGGCCCGACCTGCTCCTGGCCCGGCTCCAGACCCGACCGGACACCGCCGGCACCGCCGTGGTCAACCAAGCCGCCGGCGGCAACCGCGTGCTGCGCGACGGCCTCGGCCCCAACGCCCTGTCCCGCCTGGACCGCGACGTGCTCGCGCAGAGCGGGGTCGAGTGGCTCGTGGTGTTCGAGGGCGTCAACGACATCGGCGGCGCACCGGCCACCCAGGCCGACCAACAGCTGATCGGCACGGAGCTGATCGACGCCTACGACCAGATCATCACCCGCGCCCACGCCCAGGGCATCCGGGTCCACGGCGCCACGATCACCCCGTTCGGCGGCAACGGCTACGACGACGCCACCGGTCACCGGGAGCGGACCCGTCAGGCGGTCAACACGTGGATCCGCACCAGCGGGCGCTTCGACGCCGTCATCGACTTCGACCAGACCGTGCGCGACCCGGCCCAACCGCGCCGCCTCAACGCCGCCTACGACACGGGCGACCACCTCCACCTCAACCCCGCCGGCTACCGCGCCTTGGCGGACGCCGTGCCGGCGGACCTGTTCACCACCGGCTGATCCGCTTGGGTGGGCCGGGCGTCCGCTCCGCGCTGTTAGCGATAACAGAGATCACGAAGTGCTTCGAACACCACACTCGCGTGTTGATTCCTGTAACCCCCAGTTCACTCTTGAGTGACTGGGCAAACTGCTGTTAGCGTTCACACAGAACGGTGGCGCCCGTCACACCCACCCACCAGTGCCCTCGCGACAGGTCACTGCCCCTGCCTGCCGGGCGGGCCGCCGCCTGCGCCGACAGCGTCGGCGGACACCCGAGTGGAGACGCCGATGTCGACCGCCCAGTGCCGCGCCCGCGGCGAGCCTCGTGCCCCCGAGCTCGCCCGGCCGCTCCGGAGCAGTGCGACTCCCGACGCCGGCGGCTCCGCGCCATCGCGCCACACCGCGCCCTGCGGGCGGAGGTCGGCCCTTCCCGGGCCGACCTCCGCCGGCCGCCCACCTCGCGAGGAGACCACCCGTGAACAGACCGCCGAAGGCCCGGCGCCTGCTGGCCCGACTCAGCCTCGTGGCGCTCACCGTCGCCGCGACCGCGGTGGCCGTCGCGTCACCCGCGCAGGCCGCACCCGGCTACGTCTACACCACGTTCAAGGGTGACGCGGCCGCCGACCAGGAGCTCTGGGTCTACTCCTCGTCCAACGGCACGAACTTCTCCGTGCTGGCCGACACCGGCTACCGCGGCCCGTCCGGGGTGCTGCGCGACCCCAGCGTCATCCAGCACAACGGGCTCTACTACGTCGCCCACACCGTCCAGTCGTGGACGACGAACTCAACACACTTCAACATCGCCTCCAGCCCCGACCTGGTCAACTGGACGCACGTGACCAGCGTCAACTCCGGCGTCGCCGACACGCGGTTCACGTGGGCGCCCGAGTTCTACGTCGAGAACGGCACCGTCCGGGTCATCGTGAGCATCGCCCAGACGACGTGCTCCGACTGCTTCCGCCCCTACGTCTTCACCGCCCAGAACAGCGCGCTGACCTCGTGGAGCGGGCCGGCGCAGATGGGCGGCCTCGGCTACAACCACATCGACACCTACGTGGTGAAGTCGGACAGCACCTACCACGCCTTCGCCAAGAACGAGACCTCCAAGTACGTCGAGCACTGGACCAGCACCAGCCTCACCGGCGGGTGGAGCGACCAGGGCCGGTTGTGGAGCTCGGGCTACGAGGGACCGGCCGTGCTGCGGATGGCCGACGGCTCCTGGCGCATCTGGGTCGACAAGTACACCAACGGCGGCATCTGGACGGCCACCAGCTCGAACCTGGGCTCCTGGTCGGGCCTGAGCCAGATCACCTGCCCCGGCTGCCGGCACGGCACGATCCTGCCGGTCTCCGACGTGCCCGGCGCGGCGCCCGCCTACCGCGTGACCAACCGCAACAGCGGCAAGGTGATGGACGTCGTGTCCGCCTCGACCGCGGACAGCGCCGAGGTCAAGCAGTGGACCTGGAACGGCGGCGGCAACCAGAAGTGGCAGTTCCAGGACGCGGGCAGCGGCTACTTCCGCATCGTCAACCAGAACAGCGGCAAGTGCCTGGACGTGGCGAGCGCCTCCACCGCCGACGGGGCCAACGTCATCCAGTACACCTGCGGCGGCGGCGCCAACCAGCAGTGGCAGTGGCAGGCCACCGGCAGCTACTACCGGATCGTCGCGCGGCACAGCGGCAAGTGCCTGGACGTCGTCGCCTCCGGCACCGGTGACGGCGCCGACGTCCAGCAGTACGCCTGCGGCAGCGGCGCCAACCAGCAGTGGAGCCGCACCCAGTCCTGAGCGCCGCACGCACGAGACCTCCGCCGCCACCCGCAGACCCTCAGAGAGGAACGCCGATGTCAGTGCGAAGAGGTCTGAGAACGGCACGACGGGTGCTCACCCTCGCCGCCGCGGCCGTGCTCGCGTCCGCCCTGGCCGCGGCCGTGCCCGCCGCACCGGCGGTCGCGGCGCCCGGCCCGTCGTTCACCAACCCCCTCGTCGGCGCGCCGAACAGCGCGGACCCGTCGATCGTGTACAGCGGCGGCAACTGGTACTACGTGGCCACGACGTGGTCCTCGAAGATCGTCATGCGCCGGTCGTCCACCATGGCCGGGCTGAAGACCGCGGCCGAGCAGACGGTGTTCACCCTGACCGCCGGGCCCGGCTGCTGCACCATGTGGGCGCCGGACCTGCAGTGGACCGGCAACCGGTGGTACCTGTACTTCTCGGCGGAGCCGTCGCCGGGCCAGGGCCGGCGCCGGACCGGAGTGCTGGAGAGCAACGGCACGGACCCGCTGGGCCCCTACACCTACCGCGGCATCCTGAACCTGGAGCCCAACGGCGGGTGGGCGATCGACGGCAGCGTGGTCCGGTTCAACGGCTACCCCGACCACTTCGTCTACTCCGCGTTCCGCGGTGGTGAACAAGGGCTGTTCATCGCCCCGATGTCGTCGCCGACCCAGGTCTCGCGCAACGGCGCCCGGATCTCGTCCCCGGGGCTGTCGTGGGAGCGGCAGGGCGGCGCGGTCAACGAGGGCCCTTACGCCGTGTACAACGCCGGGAAGACCTTCCTGACCTACTCGGCCAGCTCCTGCCAGACGCCCGACTACAAGCTCGGCGTGCTGACCTGGACCGGCGGCGACCCGATGTCGGCGAGCTCGTGGGCGAAGAAGTCCACGCCCATCTTCCAGCGCAGTGACGCCAACGGCGTCTACGGCCCGGGGCACGCGTCCTTCGTCAGGTCTCCCGACAACGCCGAGACCTGGGTCGTCTACCACGCGAACTCCTCCGCCGGCCAAGGCTGCGGCACCACCCGCACCACGCGGGCGCAGAAGATCGCCTGGAACTCGGACGGCTCGCCCAACCTCGGCGTCCCCGTCCGCACCGGCACCTCGATCGCGGGTCCCTCGGGCGACTCGTGACACCTCCCGTGGCACGGGCGGGACGTCCCGGAGCAGGGGCGTCCCGCCCGCCGAACCGCTGTGCGCAGAAGATCTAGCGATTGGACATCCGATGACATCGATCATGGCGTCCGGTGCTCGCCCACCAGGACCGTCCCCGAGCAGCGGGTCGTGGCGCCGGCTGCTGATCGCCCTCGCGGTGACCGCGGTGACCGCGGCGGTCGGGCTGGTGGTCACCGCGCCGTCGGCCGGTGCGGCCACCAGTCAGTTCCGCGGCGTGAACTGGGCGGTGCTGGGTGACAACTTCAGCACCGGCACGCTCGTGGTGCAGGGCCTGAGCCAGTCCGACAGCAACGCGACGGTGCGGGCCAAGGCCAACGCGCTGTACGACGACATGGCCGCGACGCTGGGCGTGAACACCGTGCGGTTGCCGATCAACACGCACACGGTGGCCAACACGACGTGGTGGAACGCCTACCGCGGCGCGATCGACGCGGCCACCGAGCGCGGGTTCAAGGTGATCCTGGCCTACTGGGAGGACGGGGCGGCCTCGGGCGGTCGGATCACGAACCTGGCGGCGTGGAACACGATGTGGTCCAGCGTGACCAACACCTACGGGGCCAACGGCAACGTGTACTTCGAGCCGATGAACGAGCCGCACGGCTACTCCTCGGCGGACTGGCGCAACGTCGCCGCGAACTGGCTGAGCTACCACACCTCCGCCGTGCCCGGTCGAGTGCTCATCGGCGGCACCGGCTACAGCCAGGACCTGCGGGACGTGTGCAACGACAGCCGTTTCAACTCCACGTTGTTGTCCTTCCACCACTACGCGTTCTTCTACAGCCCGATGACCTACGACGCCTTCCGCAGCCACATCCAGACCCGGCTGGGCAACTGCGCTTCCCGTGCGGTCGCGACCGAGTTCGGCGCGCCCATGTCCACCGGCCTGAACTACGCCGACGCGAACAGCACCGACAACTTCGTCCGCCACATCCGCGCCATGGCCCAGGTCATGCGGGACAACCGGATGGGCGGCACCTACTGGCCCGCCATCGGCGGCAAGCCCGGCGACATCGGCTACGACTACTACTCGATGTACTCGCTGAGCGGCAGCGGCACCAACCTCGACCTGACCGTCCGCAACGCCTCCGGGGCCGACCGGCTCCGCTACGCCTGGGGCGACAGCGTCACGACCCCGCCGCCGACGTACTACCGGATCGACGCGCGCCACAGCGGCAAGGCCATGGACGTCCAACAACCGAACACCGACAACGGCGCGCGCGTCGGCCAGTACACCTACGGCGGGAACGCCTGGCAGCAGTGGCAGTTCCAGGACGCGGGCAGCGGTTACTGGCGCATCGTCAGCCGGCACAGCGGCAAGTGCCTCGACGTGGTCGGCGCTTCCACCGCCGACGGGGCCGAGATCGTCCAGTACACCTGCGGCACCGGCACCAACCAGCAGTTCCAGCTGGTCGCCAACGGCAGCTACTTCCAGCTCAAGGCACGGCACAGCGGCAAGTGCGTCGACGTGCCCGCCGCCTCCACCGCCGACGGCGTGGTCCTCAAGCAGTACACCTGCAACACCGGCACCAACCAGCAGTGGTCGCGCACGGCCGTCTGACACCCGTCCCGACGTGACCCCCGCGCCTCCCGGTGCCGAGCACCAGCCCGGCACCGGGACCGGGGTCAGACCCCGACCGGCACGTCGCCGCGCAGGGTGATCCGGTGCATCACCCGCCGCCGGTCCCCGTAGTCGTCCACCGCGTAGTGCGCCGTGCTCCGGTTGTCCCAGACCACCACGTCCCCCTCGGCCCACCGGTGCCGCACGGTGAACTCGGGTCGGCCCACCGCCGCGAAGAAGACGTCCAGCAGCGCCCTGCTCTCCGCTTCCGTCACGCCGAGCAGCCGCGTGGTGAACCCCGGGTTGACGAACAGGCTGCGCCGTCCCGACTCGGGGTGCGTGCGCACCACGGGGTGCTCCACCGGTTCCAGCGACCGGACACGCCGACCCTCCCACGTGCCGCCCTCGCCGCCCAGCCGCTCGTGCAGGTACTCCTCGAAGTCCTTGCGACCGTCGTGCAGCGCGGTCAGCTTGTCCGCCAGCGCGCGCACCGGAGCCGACAAGGACGAGTACGCCGCCTCCAGGTCCGTCCAGCAGGTGTCGCCGCCGGTCGGCGGCAGCGTCACCGCCCGCAGCACCGAACCCAGCGGCGGACGGGCCATGAAGGTGACGTCCGTGTGCCACACCGGCGCCTTGCCGCCGTCGCTCGCGTCGAGCACGTAGATCTCGGGGTGGTCGGCGTCCAGACCGGGCACGACGGGGTGCGCCGGCGTCAGCTCCCCCAGCGCGCCGGCGAACGCCCGGTGCGACGTCGGGGTCAGCGACTGGTTCGGGAACACCAGCACCTTGTGCTCCACCAGGGCCGCCCGCAGCGCCGAGGCCGCCTCGGCGGAGGTGATGTCGTTGAGGTCGACGCCGGTGACCCGGGCGCCGAGGGTCGGGGTGAGCGGCTCGATGTGCGTCACGATCTCTCCTTCGCTGTCAGACCGCCGAGGCCCGGACGGCGCCCGCCACCTCGCCGCGCAGCGCGGCGAAGTCCGCCGACCCGCGCAGCTCGTCGGCCGACACCCCGGACCGGGGCAGCGGAACGGGCAGGTCCAGCGCCACCCGACCCGGCCGGTCGGACAGCACGACCACGCGGCTGGCCAGGAACACGGCCTCGTCCACGCTGTGCGTCACGAACACCACGCCCCGATCGCCGTCGGTCAGGGAGCGGACGTCCTCTTGGAGCCGCTCGCGGGTCAGCGCGTCCAGCGCGGCGAACGGCTCGTCCATCAGCAGCAGGCGCGGCCGGGCGGCGAGCGCCCGCGCGATCGCCACCCGCTGCTGCTGCCCGCCGGAGATCTCCCACGTGCGGCGCGGTCCCAGCTCGGCCAAGCCGACCTGGTCGAGCAGCTCCCGGGTCCGCCGCGGGCGGTCGGCGCGCGGCACGCCCGCCCAGCGCAGCGCGGTGGCGACGTTGCGGCCCACCGTCTGCCACGGGAACAACCGGGGCTGCTGGAACACCGTGCCGACGTCCCGGCCCGCCACCGGCGTCCCGCCGAGCACCCGGACCGCGCCCGTCGTGGGCCGCTCGAACCCGCCGGCCAGTCGCAGCAGGGTGCTCTTGCCCGACCCGGACGGGCCCACCACGACCAGGAACTCCCCCGGGTCCACGCGCAGGTCCAGCGGCCCGAGCGCCGGGACGTCGGACCCCCGGGCCCGGTACCGGTGCTCGACGTCGACCAGCTCCACCAGCGGCTCACGCACGGGGCGTCCGCAGGGCCGCGCGGAACGCCGCCACGTCGGGCACCGAGTCCACCTTCCGCTGACCGTGCAGGAACTCGGCGGTGGCCCGCAGCTGCTCGGCGAGCGCGCCCGGCGCGTCGGCGACGCCGAAGTACCCGGGACCGCGTTGTTCGGCGTGGTCGACGTAGATGTTCTGCTTCAGCTGGGACAACGCGTCGTCCACGCTCGCGCCGATCTGCCGCGACACGGCCTCGGCGACCACGCGGGGCTCGTCCTTGATCTTCTTGATGGCGGCGTCGGTGGCGGCCAGCCACTGGTCCAGGACGTCGCCGTCGCGCTCGACGAACTCCGTGCGCGCGACGGTGAACGTCAGCGTCGGCTTGCCGGCGGCGGCCAGCCGGGCGCTGTCGGTGAGGGTCAGGCCGTCCTGCTGGAGCACGCTGAGGACGGGCGTCCACACGTACGCGCCGTCGATGTCACCGCGCTGCCAGGCGGCCTGGATGTTCTGCGGCTCCAGGTCGACCAAGGTCACCGACGCCGGGTCGACGCCGGCCTGCTGGAAGGCGGCCAGGAGGCTGTAGTGCGCGGTGGAGCCGAACGGGGCGGCGACCTTGCGGCCGACCAGCCCCCTGATGTCGGTGATCCCACTGGCCTCGCGCACCACCAGGGCTTCGCTGTCGCCGATCACGTTGAGCAGCTCGACCACCTGGTACGGGATGTTCAGCGGCGGGCACAACCCGGCCGCGGCGGGGCTGCTGCCGATGACCGCGAGGTCGATGGCTCCGCCCAGGAACGCGGTGTTGATGCTCGCGCCGGAGTCGAACGACGTCCAGGTGATCCGGTGGTCGGGCAGCGCCTTCTCCAGCACGCCCTGGTCCTTCACCAGCAGCGTGCTGTCGGCGAAGTTCTGGTAGGCGATGCGGACCTGCCGCTCACCGGGCTTCGCCGGGGACGAGCCGCCGACCCCGCACGCGGCCAGCACCGGGGCGGCGGCGAGCAGGGACAGGACCGATCTGCGCGTGACGGACATGGTGGTGCTCCCGGTGTCGGCGCTCAGGCCCGTCCGCGCCACGGCGAGACGGCGCGTTGCAGCGCGAGGATGGCGGTGTCGATGAGCAGCCCGGTCACGCCGATGACGACGAGTCCGAGCAGGACGACCGCGGTCTGGTTGTAGCGCTGGGCGTTGAGGACCATGCCCCCGATGCCGTCCGCGCCGTTGACGGTCTCGGCGGCCACGACGGAGCTGTAGGCCACGCCCACGGCCAGCCGGACGCCGGTGAGGATCTCGGGCGCGGACGCGGGCAGCACCACCGTGCCGACCACGCCGAGCCGGCCGGCGCCGAGCGCGTGGGCGGCCTCCACGTACTGCCTGTTCACGCCGGTCACGGCGGCCGCGGTGGCGACCGCGACCGGCGGGAAGGCGGCTATGACGAGCAGGTAGACCTTGGGTTCCTCGTCGATGCCGAACCAGATGACCAGCAGGCTCAGGTAGGCCAGCGGCGGCAGGGCGCGCAGGAACGTCACGAACGGCTCGGCCACCGCGCGGATCAGCGGGACCAGGCCCATCAGCAGGCCGAGCCCCACGCCGACGAGGATGCCGTAGGCGGAGCCGTAACCGACCCGCCGCAGGCTGACGCCGAGCCGTTCGACCACGGTGGAGCCCGCGTACCCGCCCTGGCCGTTGCCGCTGTCGGAGGCGGCGAGCAACTGGTCCCACACCTGGACCGGTCCGGGCAGGACGGCCGGCGGCCAGAACCCCGCCAGGACGAGCGCCTCCCACGTCGCGAGCAGCACGAGCACCGCCGCCACGCGCACCAGGACCGAGTGCGTGGCGGACAACGCGGCGCGCCGCGGTTCTTTCTGCGCCATGGGAGGACTCCGTGCCGAACCGGAAGTGGGGAACCGGTGGTGAACTTACAGAAACGCGGTTCCCTCGATCATCCGTCTCGCACCGTGGACGCGATCACGCGAAGTGCTTGCGCGGCACGGAGTTCCATGGCATCTGCGCGCGAATCCTCTATTCCGCCCGCAGCTGATCTGTCGTGCTGCGAGCAATTCTGGCTGCGAGTGAATCGAGGTGTTCGCGGACCCCGCCCACTGCGCCGCGCGTCGCCCGCGGAAGCGCGGTCGGCTGCCCTCGGTGGTCAGCCCGTCGTGCAGCCGACCGTCGCGGCCGTGCCGGTTCCGCTCGCGAGGAAGCCGAAGGTCGCCGACCCGGCCGGCGGCAGGGCGCCGTTCCAGCCCAGGTTCCGCGCGGTCGCCGTCGTCCCGCTCTGCACGGCGGTGGCGTTCCACGCCTGGGTGAGCTGCTGGCCGCCGGCGAAGGTGAGCGTGGCCGACCAGCTCGCGGTCGTCGTCGTGGCGTTGTTGCGCACGGTCACCTCGCCCTGGAAACCACCGCTCCACTGGCTGACCACGCGGTAGGTCGCGGCGCAGGCGCCAACGGGCGGGACCGTGGTCGTCGTCGTGGTCGTGGTCGTGGTCGTGGTCGTGGTGGTGGTCGGTGATGTGCCGCCGAGAGCGGCGGTGAGGGCCGGGTACCAGCGGTCGGCCATCTTGCGGAAGCCCGCGTCGTTCGGGTGCACCCCGTCACCGGTGTCGGTGGTCGTGTCGAAGCCGGTCCACTGGTCGACCACGGTGATCGGCGACCGCGCGGTCGTCCTGGCCGCCGCCCACCCGGGGATGGCGTTGTTCAGGGCGACGACGTGCGTGCACTCTGGGCAGGCCATCGGAATGATCTTCGCGACGAGGATCTTCATGTCCGGGTTGTTCGCCCGCATCTGGTCCACGAGCTTGGAGTACGCGGCGATGACGGACTCGATGGGGCGGAAGTTGCCCCACATGTCGTTGGTGCCCAGGTGCATGAGCACGATGTCGGGACGGGCCGCGGCCAACCAGGGCGGCAGCTGGTCCTGCTCCGCGATGCCGGTGGCCGCGTAGCCGCCGTGGCCCTCGTGGTCGCCGTCGAACGGCACCGGGCACCCGCCGCCCGGCTGGGTGCCGACGAAGTCGATGTCGGTGTGGCCGGTCTTCTGCAGGCGGTCCCACAGGTAGGCGCGCCAGCAGCCGGGACCGGCGGTGATCGAGTCGCCGAGCGGCATGATCCGCACCGGGCTCGCGGCGGCCGGCGCGGCGGAGGAGAACGCGGGCTGGGCCGCGGCGAACGCCAGCGCCGCGACGAGGGCCGCCACAAGGGCGTGCAGGGCAGGTTTGCGGGACATCTCGTTCCCTTCGACTTCCAGCGTTCTGGGAACGCTCCCAGAGGACCCGCTGAACCATCGGCTCGGGACGATTCCCGTGTCAATCCCGCCTGTCCGCAATCGGACAGCGATTCACCCGACCGGAGCCGACCGGCCGTCTCACCAGGCCATTCGTTCGACGCGTTCGACGACGACGTCATCGATTCCTCGACCTTCCCCCGGCGCGCCCGCCTGGGGACGGCGGCCGGTCGCCGTCCCCAGGCGGGCAGGTGCACGCCGGTCAGACGTCGCGGCGTTCGCCGTTCGGGCCGATCGGCGACCACCACTGGTTGGCGTTGGTCGCGCCGTCGCCGAAGTAACCGGCGGTGCCCTCGACGACCTTCCCGTCCTCCCACCGGCTGATCTGCGCGCCGGTGATCTCCAGGACGTCGAACGGCGACGTGCTGTCCGGCTTCGCGCCGGCGCGCACGGCGTGCACCCGCACCAGCTCCACGGAGTGGTCGCCGCCGATGACCGAGTGCAGGACGTCGGTCTGCCACGTGCCGCCCGACGCCACGTGGACGCCGGCGAGGTAGTCGAGGAAGGAGTCGAGCCCTTCGTGCCACCCGGCGAACCTGTGCTGTCCCGGCGCGTGGAAGCGCAGGTCCTCGGACCAGTACTCGGCGATCTTGGCCCGGTCGCCGGTCAGCAGGGCGGCGTACGCCGCAGCGACGAGTTCGGGCGTCACGGTGGTCATCGTTGCTCCTCGGTGGTGGACAGCCAGTCGTGCACGGTGTCGGCGGTGGAGTCGGCGTGGTCCTGGACGATCGTGAAGTGGTCGCCCGGGACGGTGCGGAACTCGTCCGCGTGCGCCCAGGCGGCCGGCCGGCCGGCCAGCACCCGCTCGGCGCGCAGGAACAGGGTCGGGGTGGCGAGCGCGCGCGGCGCCCAGGTCTGGAACACCTCGAAGTAGCCGCCCATCGCGGTGAGCGAGGTGGCGTCGGCGTCCGTGCGGCGGGCGAACAGGCCCGCCACGAACTCGTCGGTCAGCTCGGGCGTCATCTCCTGCTGCACGTAGGTGTCCAGCAGGACCACGGCCTCGGCCGGCCTGCCCAGCTCCTCCAGGCGACGCGCGACCTCGTGCGCGATCCAGCCGCCGGACGAGTACCCGAGCAGCGCCACCGGACCGTCCGGGATGGACTTGAGGTGCGTCTCGACGACCGCCTCGACGGTGGCGGGCAGTGGTTCCCCGGCGCGGAAACCCGGTTGCGGCAGCACGGTCACGTCCCGCCGGCCGCGCAGGTGCTCGGCGAACCGGGCGTACTGGTGCGCCCCGGACAGCGCCACCACGGCCGGGAAGCACAGCAGGGCGGGCACGCGGGGACCCTGCGCGAGGCGGATCGGCGGCGGCGGCTCGGCGCTGGTGAACGTCGGGCGCAGCCGGGCCGCGACCCGCACCAGCTCCATGCCGACCATGAGCCGGCCCGCCGCCTTCGCCTGGTCGAACAACGCCACCAGGCCGTCGTCGGCGACGGGTTCCGGGCGCAGGTGGCGAGCGAGGTCGGCGACCGTGGGGTGCTCGAACGCGACGGTCGCGGACAGCTCGACCCCGGTGGCCGCGGTGAGCCGGTTGCGCAGCTCCACCGAGGTGAGGGAGTCGAACCCGAGGTCGGCCAACGACGCGTCGGGCGACACGGGCTCGCGGTGGCCCAGCACCTCGGCCACCACCCGTCGCACGGTGGTCAGCTCGTCCTCGTCCGCCACGGCCTGCTCGACGCGCACCCGGCGCAGCGGCACCAGCACCGGTTCGCCGGCGGTGAGGGCGCGGTCGAACAACGCCAGGCCTTCGCGGGTGGACAGCGGCGCGATGCCGTTGCGGGCCAACCGGTTGCGGTCGGCGGCCATGCCCAGGTCCCACGGCCCCCAGGCCAGCGACACGCCGGGCAGGCCGGCGGCCCGGCGGTGCTCGGCGAGGGCGTCGAGGTAGGCGTTGGCGGCGGCGTAGTTCGCCTGGCCGGGCGCGCCGAGCGTGCCCGCCGCCGAGGAGAACAGGATGAGCGGCACGTCGGTCAGCTCGTGCAGGTGCCGCGCGCCGTCGGCCTTCGGCGCCAGGACGCGGCGGAGTCGTTCGGGGGTCAGGGAGTGCAGGGTGCCGTCGTCCAGGACCCCGGCGCTGTGGACGACCGCGCTCAGGTCCGGCAGGGACGCCAGCAGCTCGGCGACCTGGTCGCGGTCGGAGAGGTCGCAGCGGACGCCGACGGCTCCCGGCAACGCGGGCGCGTGGCCGCTGCGGCTGGCCAGCACCACCTCCGTCACGTCGTGGGCGCGCAGCAGGTGCGCGGCGAGCGCGCCCGCGAGCGCACCGGAACCGCCGGTGACCAGGACCGTCCCGGTGAGCCGGCCCGGCGCGGTCGGGGTCGCGGGCACGAGGTGGGGTGTGGACAGCCGACCGGACCGGATGCGGACCTCCCGCTCCCCCAGGCCGGCCGCCTCGTCCGGCGGCGCGCTGCCGTCCGTGTCGACCAGGGTGAACCGGCCGGGGTGTTCGAGGGCGGCCGACCGCACCAGGCCGCGCACGGGGGCGTGCGCGAGCGTCGGCTTGACCACCACCGCGAGCGGTTCCACGGCGGATTGCAGGAGCACCAGCACGTCCTCGACCGTCGTGGTGTCGTCCAGCTCGACGATCGCCGCGCCGCCGACGCCCTTCGGCGCGGCGTCCCGCCACTCGACGCGGTGCAGCGGCAGGTCCACCGGCAGGGGCGCGAAGCCGAGCGACCCGACCGCGGCCACCGGGCGGCCGTGCTCGTCGGCCAGGTCGATGCGCGTCTCCGCGTCGCCGAGCCGGGTGAGGCGGGCGCGGGTGATCCGCGCGTCGCCGTGCCGCCGGACGTCGCGCCAGACGTGCGGCAGCAGCGCCTGGTCGGGCTCGAACAGGAACGCGCCGGCGTGCAGGACGGCGTCGAGCCCGACCGCGAACGAGTCGACCGGCACGTCCACCTCGGCGAACACCTCGCCGTCGCGCCTCCAGACGCGCTTGAGCCCGCGGAACGCCGGGCCGTAGCGCAACCCCAGTTCGGCCAGCCGGTCGTAGAAGCCGGTCAGGGAGACCTCGTCGGCGTCCGGTGGCCACTCGGTCAGCGGGACGGGCGCCGCACCCGGCGCGGCCGCCGCGAGGGTGCCGACCGCGTGCGGTCGTCCGCCCGCCACGCACTGGACGGTGTCGCCCTGGACCGCGAGGCGGACCGCGGCGGGCAGGGCGAGCGGACGGGCGATGGTCAGCTCGCCGATCGGGCCGGCCCGCAGCGCCAGGTCGACGAACGCGGCGCCGGGCACGATCGGCGTGCCGTCCACCGCGTGGTCGGCCCACCACGGCTCGTCGAAGGACGCGGTGACCTCGTCGGCGTCCAGCCAGTACCGCTCGTGCCGGAACGGGTAGGTCGGCAGGTCCGCGAGCGGGGTCGGCGGGAAGAACGCCGCCCAGTCCACCTCGGCGCCGCGCACGTGCAGCTTCGCCAGCGCCGCGACGACCTTCAGCGGGTCGGTCGGGCCGATGTCCACCAGCCGGGTCGCGCCCTCGCTCTCCAGGTGCGCCAAGGCGTCCGCGAAGCGCACCGGCTCCCGCAGCTGCCGGGTCCAGTACTCGGCCGTGCGCAGCTCGTCGCTCGCGCGCTTGCCGGTGAGGGTGGAGACGAACGGGATCGCGGGCGACCGGAGGTCGACCCCGGCCACGACGTCGCGGAAGGGCGCGAGGACCGGGTCCATGTGCGGTGAGTGGAAGGCGTGGCTGACCTCCAGCCCGGTGGCCTTGCGGCCCAGTGCCGCGATCAGCCGCCGCACCGCGTCGGCGTCACCGGAGACGACCGTCGCCAGCGGACCGTTGACCGCGGCGACGACCACGCCGTCGGCGAGCAGCGGCACGACCTCGTCCTCCGCCGCCGCGAGGACGGCCATCGCCCCACCGCCGGGCGCGCCCTGCATCAGCCGGCCGCGTGCCACGACGAGCTCCGCCGCGTCGGGCAGGGTCAGCACCCCGGCGACGTGCGCGGCGGCGAACTCGCCGATGGAGTGGCCCACCAGGAAGTCGGGTCGCACGCCCCACGACTCGTAGAGGCGGAACAGCGCCACCTCGACCGCGAACAACGCGGGCTGGGCGAACTCGGTGCGGTGCACGGCCTCGGTGCCGAGCACGTCGTCCAGCGGACGGGCCAGGTGGCGGTCCAGCTCGGCCCGGACGGCGGCGAAGGCGTCGGCGAACGCCGGGAACGCCGCGCGCAGCTCGCGGGCCATGTCGACGCGCTGGGCGCCCTGCCCGGCGAACAGGAACCCGACCCGGCCGGAGTCGACGCGTTCGGGGCTCACCGCGTCCAGCGACTCGAGCAGCGCCGCCCGGTCACCGACGACGGCCGCCCGGAACGGGAACGCCTGGCGGGCGGTGGCGAGCGTGCGCCCGACTGCCGCGACCGACAGGTCGGCCGCGTGCTCGCGCACCCGGAGCGCCAGCTCGCGCACCGCCTCCGGCGACCGACCGGACAACACCCAGGGCACCACCGGTCCGCCACCCACCGGCTCCGGCTGGTCCGACCGGTGCCGCCGGTCCGGTCGCCCCGCCTCGTGGGTCGCCGGGTCCGGTTGGTCCGGGGACTGCTCCAGGATCACGTGGGCGTTCGTGCCGCTGATCCCGAACGACGACACCGCCGCCCGCCGGGCCCGGCCGTGCGCCGGCCAGGGCCTGGCCTCGGTCAGCAGCTCCACCGCACCCGCCGACCAGTCCACCTCGGCCGAGGGCCGGTCGAGGTGCAGCGTCTTGGGCGCCGTGCCGTGCCGCATCGCCTGCACCACCTTGATCACGCCCGCGACGCCCGCCGCCGCCTGGGTGTGGCCGAGGTTCGACTTCACCGAACCCAGCAGCAACGGCGTCGAGCGGTCCTGGCCGTAGGTCGCCAGCAACGCCTGCGCCTCGATCGGGTCACCCAACCGGGTGCCCGTGCCGTGCGCCTCCACCACGTCCACGTCCGAAGTGGACAGACCGGACGCGGCGAGCGCGGCCCGGATCACCCGCTGCTGCGACGGACCGTTCGGCGCGGTCAACCCGTTCGACGCACCGTCGGAGTTCACCGCGCTCCCCCGCACCAGCGCCAGCACGCGATGCCCGTTGCGGCGCGCGTCGGACAGCCGCTCCACCAGCAGCAACCCGACGCCCTCCGCCCAGCCGGTGCCGTCGGCGGTGTCGGCGAACGACTTGCACCGCCCGTCCACCGCCAAACCGCCCTGGCGGCGGAACTCGACGAACGTGTCCGGTGTGGACATCACCGTGACGCCGCCCGCGACGGCCATCGAGCACTCGCCGCCGCGCACCGCCTGCGCCGCCAGGTGCAGGGCCACCAGCGACGACGAGCACGCCGTGTCCACCGTGACGGCCGGGCCCTCCAGCCCGAAGACGTAGGCCACCCGGCCCGACGCGACGCTGCCCGAACTGCCGCTGCCCAGGTACCCGGCGAGGTCGTCGGGCGCGTTGCGCACCCGTGAGCCGTAGTCGTGGTACATCACGCCCGCGAACACCCCGGTCCGGCTGCCGCGCAACGACTCCGGCACGATCCCGGCCCGTTCGAACAGCTCCCAGGTGGTCTCCAGCAGCAGCCGCTGCTGCGGGTCCATCGCCAGCGCCTCACGGGGCGAGATGCCGAAGAACGCCGGGTCGAACGCCGCCGCGTCGTGCAGGAACCCGCCCTGGCCGGTGAGGTGCCACCCCCGGTCGGTCGGGAACGCGGACACCGCGTCGCCGCCCTCCGCGAGCAGCCGCCACAGGTCCTCCGGCGACCGGACGCCGCCGGGGTAGCGGCAGGCCATGCCGACGATGGCGATCGGGTCGTCGGCCACCCGGGCGACCGGCGCCTCCTCGACGCGTCCGGTCCCGCGCAGGTGCTCGACGAGCGCCGCCGGCGTGGGGTGGTCGAACACCAGGGTCGACGGCAGGCTGCGACCGGTGGCGGCGGCGAGCCGGTTGCGCAGCTCGACGGCGGTCAGCGAGTCGAAGCCCAGCTCGGCGAACGCCCTGGTGTCCTCCACCTCGTCGTACCCGAGCACGGCCGCGACCTCCGCCCGCACGAGGTCGGCGAGATCCGCGACCGCGCGGGCCGTTCGCGGCGCGGCCGTCGCCGGTGCGGGCCGCCGGTCCATCAGCACGGGCGCGAGCACCGGCGCGCCCGCGGTGAGCGCCGCGTCGAACGAGGCCAGCCCCATCGAGTCGGACAGCGGGCGCAGGCCCGCGGCGGCCATGCGGCGCGACGCGGTCTCGTCGACCTCGCCCGCGAGCCCGCTCCTCCACGGTCCCCAGGCGAGCGAGACGGCCGGCAGCCCCTGCGCGCGGCGGTGCTCGGCCAACGCGTCCAGGTAGGCGTTGGCCGCCGCGTAGTTGCCCTGGCCCGGTCCGCCGAAGACGCCCGCCACCGAGGAGAAGAACACCAGGGGCACGTCGGTCAGCTCGTGCAGGTGCCGGGCGGCGTCCACCTTGGGCCGCAGCACCTCCCGGACCCGGTCGGGCGTGAGGGAGGAGATCACACCGTCGTCCAGGACGGCGGCGCAGTGCACGACCGCGGTCACCGGGTGGGTGTCGAGCAGGCGCGCGAGCTGGTCGCGGTCGGCCACGTCGCAGGCCACCACGGTCACGTCGGCGTCCAGGTCCGGTGTCGGGCCGCCACGCCGGCCGGCCAGCACCAGCCTGCGCACCCCGTGCGCGGTGACGAGGTGGCGGGCCACCAGCAGGCCCAACGCGCCCATGCCGCCCGTGATGAGCACCGTGCTGTCGGGTCCGAACGGCGACACCGCGTCCGCGGCCCGGACCCGGGTCAGCTCGAGGGTGTGCTCGCGGCCGTCGGTGAGCACGACGATCCGGCCCGGGTCCTCCGACTGCGCCGAGCGGAGCAGCCCGCGCGCCGCCGCGCCCGCCAGGTCGTCCCGCGTGTCCACGACCAGGCGGTCACCGGCGGCCTGGGCCAGTGCCAGCGCCCTGAGCACGGCGGCGTCCACGGTGGGCTCGTCGATGGTGGCGTCCGGCTCGACCGCCTGGCCCGCCCGCCAGGTCACCCGGTACAGCGGCGCGGCGGCCTCACGGATCCCGGCCAGCGGTCGGAGCCGCACCTGGTCGACCGTGACCACGGGCGCGCCGGACTCGTCGTACGCGGCCAGCGACAGGGCGTGCCGGCCCACCGGGGTGAGCCGTGCCCGCAGCGTCGTCGCACCGGTCGCGTGCCACCGCACGCCGTGCCACGCGAACGGCACCAACAACTCGTCGGAGCCGCCCGCCGCGTGCAGCACGGCGTCCAGCAGCGCCGGGTGCACGCCGAACAGCCCGGCCTCGACCGGCAGCTCGACCTCGGCGAACACCTCCTCGCCGACCCGCCAGGCAGCCCGGAGCCCTTGGAACGCCGGGCCGTGGGCGAGCCGCTCGTACACGTCGGCGACGTCGATCAGGTCGCCCTCCGGCGGCCACTCGCCCAGCGGCGCGGGCGCGGCCGGCGTGCCGCCGAACGTCCCGGACGCGTGCCGGGTCCACGGGCCGTCCGTCCGCGCGTGCACGGTGAACCGGCCCTCGGCGCCGACGACCACCTGCACCCGGACCGGGCCGGTGAGCGGGAGCGGCGCCTCCAGCGTCAGCTCCGCCAGGTGCCGCCCGGCCCCGACCTGCCGCGCCAGCTCCACGAACGCGGTGCCGGGCAGCAGCACGGCGTCGCCGACGACGTGGTCGGCCAGCCACGGCGCGTCGGCCGTCGAGATCGTGCCGAGGTGCAGCACGTCGTCGGACTCGGCCGACTCGATCCCGTCGTCCAGCCACGGCGTCGGGGGCGCTTCGAGCCAGAACCGCCGCCGCTGGAACGCGTACGTCGGCAGGTCCACGGCCCGCGCGCCGCTGTCGGCGAAGAACGCGTGCCAGTCCGGGCCGACGCCGCGCAGGTGCAGTCGCGCGGCGGCCTGGCCGACGGCCTCCGGTTCGGCGAGCCGACCGCGCAGCAGCGGGATCACGTCGTCGGCCAGCGCGGCGAGCGTGCCGTCCGGGCCGAGTTCGAGGAACGTCCGCACGCCTTCGGCGGTCAGGCGGGTCATGGCGTCGTGGAACCGCACGGTTTCGCGGGCGTGCCGCACCCAGTGCTCGGCGGAGAACTCGGCGGTCGCGCCGGTCAGCGTCGACACCACCGGGATGGCGGTCTCGCCGAAGGACAGCCCGTCGACCACGGCGCGGAACTCGGCCAGCACCGGGTCCATCAGCGGCGAGTGGAACGCGTGGCCGACCCGCAGCCGCCGCCCGGTGAACACCGCCAACGCCGTCTCGTCGCCGGACACCACCACCGCGCGCGGTCCGTTGACCGCCGCGATGCCCACCCGGTCGGACAGCAGCGGCCGCACCTCGTCCTCCGACAGGGCGACCGCGACCATCCCGCCGCCGGGTGGCAGGGCATGCATCAACCGGCCGCGGGCGCGCACCAGCGCGCACGCGTCGTCCAGCGACAGCGCGCCGGACACGTGGGCGGCGGCGATCTCGCCGACCGAGTGCCCGGCCAGGAAGTCCGGTCGCACACCCCACGACTCCACCAGCCGGAACAGCGCCACTTCGAGCGCGAACAGCGCGGGCTGCGCGAGGTCGGTGCGGTCGAGGGACTCGCCGGCGAACACCGCGTCGCGCACGCCCAGCCGCGTCAGCACGTCGTCGTAGGCCGCCGCGAACACGGGGAACTCGGCGTGCAGCGCGACGCCCATCCGCGCCCGCTGGCTGCCCTGCCCGGAGAACAGGAACGCCACCTTCCCGTCGACGGGCTTGTCCACGACTCCGGTGAACGCGTCCAGGTCGGTCAACGCGGCCCGGCGCTCCAGCGGCGCGCGGGTGGTGAGCAGCGAGTAGGCGACGTCGCTCGGCCGGACCCCGGGATGGGCCGCCAGGTGGGCGGACAGCCGCCGGGCCTGCTCCCGCAGCGCCGGTTCGGTGCGGGCGGTCAGCACCCACGGCACGGACCGCCCGCGCCCGGTCGGCGGGGCGGGCGTCGCGGGCGGCTCCTCCACGATCACGTGCGCGTTGGTGCCGCTGAACCCGAACGACGACACACCGGCCCGACGCGGGCGTCCCCCGGCGGGCCAGGGCTTCTCGGTGGTCAGCAGCTCCACCGCGCCCCGCCGACCAGTCGACGTGCGGGCTCGGCCGCTCGGCGTGCAGGGTGCGCGGCAGGAGCCCGTGCCGCAGCGCCAGCACCATCTTGATCACGCCGCCGACGCCCGCCGCGGCCTGGGTGTGGCCCAGGTTGGACTTCAGCGAGCCCAGCGACAGCGGCGTGTCCCGGTCCCGGCCGTAGGTCGCCAGCACGGCCTGCGCCTCGATCGGGTCGCCGAGCACCGTGCCGGTGCCGTGCGCCTCGACCGCGTCGACGTCCGAGGCGGACAGCCCGGCGTCGGCGAGCGCCTGCCGGATCACGCGTTGCTGCGACGGGCCGTTGGGCGCGGTCAGGCCGTTCGACGCGCCGTCCTGGTTGACGGCGCTGCCCCGGATCACGGCCAGCACGGGGTGCCCGTTGCGCCGGGCGTCGGAGAGCCGTTCGAGCAGCAGCATCCCGGCGCCCTCGGCCCACCCGGTGCCGTCGGCGTCGGCGGAGAACGACTTGCACCGGCCGTCGCGGGCCAGCCCGTCCTGGCGGCTGAAGTCCAGGAACGGGCCGGGTGAGGCCATCACCGTCGCGCCGCCCGCCAGGGCCAGCGCGCACTCGCCCCGGCGCAGCGCCTGCGCGGCCATGTGCACCGAGACCAGCGACGACGAGCACGCGGTGTCGATCGTGACCGCCGGCCCCTCCAGGCCGAAGACGTAGGAGACGCGGCCGGACGCGACGCTGCCCGCCGTGCCGGTGCCGAGGAACGCGTGCGCCTGCTCGGGGATCTCCGGCAGCCGGGACGCGTAGTCGTGGTACATCACGCCGACGAACACGCCGGTCCGGCTGCCGCGCAACGTCGTGTGGTCGATCCGGCCGTGCTCGAACGCCTCCCACGCGGTCTCCAGCAGCAGCCGCTGCTGCGGGTCGACCACCAACGCCTCACGGGGGCTGATGTCGAACGGGGCCGGGTCGAAGTGGCCCGCGTCGTGCAGGAACCCGCCTTCCCGGGTGTGGCTGGCCGCGACGTCGGCGGCCGACCACCCCCGGTCGACCGGGAACGGCGTCACCGCGTCCCGGCCCTCGGCCACCAGCCGCCACAGGTCCTCCGGCGACCGCACGTCGCCGGGGTAGCGGCAGGCCATGCCCACGACGGCGATCGGCTCGCGCGCCGCCTCCTCGGTGTCCCGGAGGCGTTGCCTGGTCTGCCGCAGGTCGGCCGTCAGCCGCTTGAGGTAGTCCAGCACCTTCTGGTCGTCGGCCATCACGTCGCCCCGAGTTCCTGGTCGATGATGTCGAGCATCTGGTCGAGGTCGGCGGTGTCCAGTTCGAGGTCGTCGGCGGTCTCCGGCGCGTCGGCCGGCTCCTGTGCGAGGCGCACGGCCAGCAGCGCCTCCAACCGCTGCCGCACCCGCGCGCCGTCCTCCTCGCCGAGCGCCGCCAGCGACCGGGCGAGCACGTCCACCTGGGCGAGCGCGACGGCGGCGTGGTCGGGACGCAGCCGCTCGGCCAGGTGGTCGGCCAGCGCCGTCGGGTTCGGGTGGTCGAACACGACCGTGGCGGGCAGCCGCAGCCCGGTGGCCGCGTCGAGCCGCCGCCGGATCTCCACCGCCGCCAGCGAGTCCAGCCCGAGGTCGGTGAACGGCCGGCCGGGCGGGACGTCCTCCGCCGAGCCGTGGCCGAGCACGGTCGCGACCGTCGACCGCACCAGGGTCAGCGGGTCGACGTCCTTCCGGACCTCCACGGCCTTGGCCGCGCGTGGCCGCAGGGTCGCGGCGGACACCCTGGCCGGCAGCAGCACCGCGTCGTCGAGGCCGAGCGCGGCGTCGAACAGCGCGAGACCTTCGGCTTCGGTGAGCGGCGCGACCCCGTCCCGGCCCAGCCGCTCGCGGTGCGCGTCGGACAGCGACCCGCCCATGCCCACCTCCCACAGGCCCCAGGCGAGCGAGACCGCGGGCAGTCCCCCGGCGCGCCGGTGCTCGGCGAGCCCGTCGAGGAAGGCGTTGGCCGCCGCGTAGTTGCCCTGACCCGCGCCGCCGAGCAGCCCGGCGGCCGAGGAGAACAGGACGAGCGGCACGTCGGTCAGCTCGTGCAGGTGCCACGCGGCGTCCACCTTGGGCCGGAACACCGCGTCGAAGCGGTCCGGCGTCAGCGAGGACAGCACTCCGTCATCCAGCACGCCCGCCGCGTGCACGACGGCGGCCAGGTCCGGGATCGTGGCCAGCAACGCGGCCAGCGCGTCCCGGTCCGCCACGTCGCAGGCGACGGTCCGGAACCCGGCCACCGGGGTGCCGCTCCGGCTGACCAGCACCGCCCGGTCGCCGAGGTGGCGGGCGATCAGCCGGCCCAGCGCGCCCGTGCCGCCGGTGACCAGCACCGTGCCGGCGGGCAGCTCGCCGTCCGGGGCCGGTGGCGCCGGCACGAACCGCGGTGTCACCACCTCGTCGCCCCGCACCAGCAGGAACCGGTCCGGGTACTCGGCCTGCGCCGCCCGGACCAGGCCGTGGACCGCGGCGTGCGCGAGGTCGTCCGACACGACGATCGCCAACCGGGAGTCCGCCGACCTCGGGTCGGCCGGCCAGGCGCCCAGTTGCGCCAGCACGTCGGCGGTCGCGGCCCGGGCGGCGGTGGGCGGATCACCCTCGACCAACGGGACCACGTGCCGCACCACCCCTTCGGGCACCGGCTCCCGCGTCCACGTCACGCGGTGCAGCGGTCGGGGCACGGCGGCGGGGCGCAGCGCCAGGCTGCCCACGGTGGCCACCGGCGCGCCGAAGTCGTCGGCGAGGACGAGCGAGACGGAGTCGGGGCCGGTCGGGGTGAGGCGCACCCGCAGCGTCGACGCGCCCCGGCTGTGCACCGTCACGTCGGTCCACGCGAACGGCAGGAACGCGTGCCCGGCGCCGACCACCAGGTCGCCGGGCACCACGACGTGCTGCGCCACGTCCCGCAGCGCCGGGTGCAGGCCGTAGCCCCCGCCGTCGGGGACGGACACCTCCGCGAAGACCTCGGTGACCTCCGCGCCGCCCGCGTCCCGGGCCGCCCGGCGCCACACCGCGCGCAGGCCGCGGAACACGGGGCCGTAGTCGAGGCCGGCCGCCGCGAAGTCGTCGTACAGCTCGTCGATCCCGATCTCGTGCGCACCCGGCGGCGGCCAGTCGGTGAGCGGCACGGCGGGCGCCGCGTCGTCGCCGAGCGCACCGGTGGCGTGCTTGGCCCACTCGCCGCCCTCGGGACGCGCGTGGATGGTCAGGTCGTGGTCGGACACCACGAGCTGCACCTCGACCGCCGTGCCGTCGGGCACCACGAGCGGGTTGTGCAGCGTCAGCTCCGCCACCCGGCCGGCGCCGACGCGCGTCGCCGCGTGCCCGGCGAGCTCCAGCAACGCCGTGCCGGGCACGACGACCTGGTCGAACACCCGGTGCTCGGCCAGCCACGGGTGGGTCGCGGTGCTCAGCCGCCCGTGCAGCAGCAACCCGCCGTGCTCGGCGAGCTCCGCCACCGCGTCGACCATCGGGTGCTCGGCGTCGGCCCGCCGCCGAGCCGCGGCGCCGGGCCAGAAGCGCTTGGGCTGGAACGCGTAGGTCGGCAGCTGCGCCCGCCGCGTCGGACGCCCCTCGTACACGCGCGTCCAGTCGACCTCGACGCCGCGCGCGTGCAGCTCCGCGACGGCGTCGAGCAGCGCCTCCTCGTCGGGTCGGTCGCGGCGCAGGGCGGGGGTGAACCCGCCCGTGCCGCTGAGCGCGCCGCTCGGCCCGACCTCCAGGAACGTCCGCGCACCGAGGGACTCCAGGTGGCGCACGGCGTCGTGGAACCGCACCGCCTCGCGCGCGTGCCGGACCCAGTGCTCGGCGGTGAACTCGACGGGCGTGCCGGTCAGCGTCGACACCACCGGGATGGCGGCCGGACCGAAGGACAACCCCTCGACCACGGCGCGGAACCCGGCCAGCATCGGGTCCATCAGGTGCGAGTGGAACGCGTGGCTGACCTTGAGCCGGGTGCCGCGCTCGAACCGCGCCGCGACCGCGAGCACCGCGTCCTCGTCACCGGAGACGACCGTCGACCGCGGACCGTTGACCGCGGCGACGGTCACCCCGTCGGTCAGCAGGGGCAGCACCTCCTGCTCGGACGCGACGACCGCCGCCATCGCCCCGCCGGCGGGCAGCGCCTGCATCAGCCGGCCGCGCGCGGTGACCAGCGTGCACGCGTCCGCCAGCGACAGCACGCCGGCGACGTGCGCGGCGGCGATCTCGCCGACGGAGTGCCCGGCCACGAAGTCGGGCCGCACGCCCCAGTGCTCCAGCAGCCGGAACAACGCCACCTCGAACGCGAACAGCGCGGGCTGCGCGACCCCGGTCTCGTGCACGGCGTCGGTGTCGAGCGCGTCGCCCAGCCCCAGGTGCGCGCACACCTCGTCGAACGCCCGCGCGAACACGGGGAACGCCTCGCGCAGCCCGGCGGCCATGCCGGGGTGCTGGCTGCCCTGGCCGGAGAACAGGAACGCCACCCGGCCCGCGTCGTCACGCCCGCCGGTCACCTCGGCGAGCCGCTCCATCAGGGCGTGGCGCGTGCTGCCGGCGAAGCCGATCCGGCGGTCCAGGTGCGCGCGCGTGGTGGCGAGCGTCCACGCCACGTCCAGCGGGTGCTCCGGCGTCGCCCCCAGGTGCGCGAGCAGCCGTTGTGCCTGCTCGCGCAACGCCGCGTTGTCCTTGGCGGACAACACCCACGCGACCGGCCGGGCGTCGTCTGTCGGTTCGGCGGTCTCCTCGTCGGCCTGTTCGACGATCACGTGGGCGTTCGTGCCGCTGATGCCGAACGACGACACGCCGAACCGGCGCGGGCGGCCCGCCTCGGGCCACGGCCTGGCCTGCGCCAGCACCTGCACGGTGTCGGCGCCCCAGTCGGCGTGCGGCGTGGGTTCGGTGACGTGCAGGGTGCGCGGCAGCACGCCGTGGCGCACGGCCTGCACCATCTTGATCACGCCGGCGACCCCGGACGCGGCCTGCGAGTGGCCGAGGTTGGACTTGAGCGACCCGACCCACAGCGGCTCGGTGCGCTCCCGGCCGTAAGTGGCGAGCAGCGCCCGCGCCTCGATCGGATCGCCCAGGCGGGTGCCGGTGCCGTGCGCCTCGACGGCGTCGACGTCCGCCGGGGAGAGTCCCGCGTCGTCGAGCGCGCGCTGCAGGACGCGCTGCTGCGCGAGACCGTTGGGCGCGGTCAGGCCGTTGGACGCGCCGTCCTGGTTCACCGCCGTGCCGCGCACGACCGCCAGCACCTGGTGCCCGTTGCGGCGGGCGTCGGACAGCCGCTCCACCAGCAGCACGCCGACGCCCTCGGCCCACCCGGTGCCGTCCGCGGCGGCCGAGAACGACTTGCAGCGGCCGTCCTCGGACAGCACGCGCTGCCGGCTGAACTCCGTGTACGTGCCCGGTGTCGCCATCACCGTCGCGCCGCCGGCGAGCGCGAGCGAGCACTCGCCGCGCCGCAACGCCTGCGCCGCCCAGTGCAGCGACACCAGGGACGCCGAGCACGCCGTGTCCACGGTGACCGCCGGGCCCTCCAGCCCGAAGGCGTACGCGACCCGCCCGGACAGCACGCTCGCGGAGTTGCCGGTGCCGATGTAGCCCTCGACGGCGTCCCAGTCGCCCCGCCACAGGTCGGAGTAGTCCTGGCCGTTGGTGCCCACGAAGACGCCCGCCGTGGAGCCGCGCACCGACTCCGGGTGGATGCCGGCGCGTTCGAACGCCTCCCAGGACACCTCCAGCAGCAGCCGCTGCTGCGGGTCCATGGCCAGCGCCTCGCGCGGCGAGATGCCGAAGAAGGCGGCGTCGAACGTGGTGGCCACGTCGAGGAACCCACCGCCCCGGGTGTAGGTGGTGCCCGGCTGGTCCGGGTCGGTGTCGAAGATGCCCGCCAGGTCCCAGCCGCGGTCGGTCGGGAACGGGCCCACCACGTCGGCCTCGGCCTCGACCAGCCGCCACAGGTCCTCCGGCGACCGCACGCCGCCGGGGAACCGGCAGGCCATGCCGATGATGGCGATCGGCTCCTGGCTCGGCGCGGCCACCGGCGTGGTGACGACCGGCCGGCGCTCCCCCGCCAGGTGCTCGGCGAGGGCGGTCGGCGTCGGGTGGTCGAACACCAGCGTCGTCGGCAGCGACCGGCCCGTCGCGGCGGCCAGCCGGTTGCGCAGCTCGACGGTGGTGAGCGAGTCGAACCCGAGGTCCTTGAACGGCCGGGACACGTCCACCGAGTCGGGGCTGCCGTGGCCGAGGACCGTGGCGACGTGCGCGCGCACCAGGTCCAGCACGGTGCCGTGGTCGGTCTTCGCCGCCGGCGTGACGACGGTGGCGCGGGCGCCGACGACCAGCGGCCGGTCCGCGGCCACCGCGCTGTCGAACATGGCCAGGGCCTCGGCAGTGGACAGCGGGGCGTACCCGCTGCGGGCCAGCCGGGCGCGGTCCGCCTCGCCCAACCCGCCGGTCAGACCGCTGTCCTCGGCCCACAGGCCCCACGCGATGGAGACCGCGGGCAGGCCGCGGGCGCGGCGGTGCTGGGCGAGCGCGTCGAGGAACGCGTTGCCCGCCGCGTAGTTCGCCTGCCCCGCGCCGCCGAGCACCCCCGCCAGCGACGAGAAGAGCACCAGGGGCACGTCCGTCAGCTCGTGCAGGTGCCACGCGGCGTCCACCTTCGGGCGCAGGGCGGTGGCCAGCCGCTCGGGGGTCAGCGACTCGACCGTGCCGTCGTCCAGCACGCCGGCCGCGTGCACGACGGCGGTCAGGCCGGGCAGGTCGGCGAGCAGCGCCGCCAGCGCGTCGCGGTCGCCCACGTCGCAGGCCACCACGCGGACGTCCGCGTCCAGGTCGGGCAGCGGGTTCGGGCCGCCGCCGCGGCTGACGAGCACGAGGGTGCGCACGCCGTGCGCGGTCGCCAGGTGGCGTGCGAGGAGCGTGCCCAGGGTGCCCGTGCCGCCCGTGATGAGCACGGTGTCGCCCAGCTCGACGACGGGGGCGGTGAGCACGAGCTTGCCGGTGTGCCGGGCCTGCCCCAGGAACCGGAACGCCTCCGGTGCCTGCCGCAGGTCCCACGCGGTGACCGGCAACGGCGTCAGCGCCCCCGCCTCGAACAGCGCGCCCAGTTCGGCGAACATCTCCCGGATGCGGTCCGGCCCGGCTTCCACCAGGTCGTAGGCCCGGTAGAGGACGCCGGGGTGCCGCCGGGCGACCTCGGCCGCGTCCCGGATGTCGGCCTTGCCCATCTCCAGGAACACGCCGCCGCGCGGCAGCAACCTCAGCGAGGCGTCCACGAACTCGTCGGCCAGGCAGTCCAGGACGATGTCCACGCCGTCGGCGAAGCGCTGCTCGAACTCCAGCGTGCGCGACGACGCGATCCGCTCGTCCGGGTAGCCGAGCGACCGCAGCACGGGCCACTTCGGCGGGCTGGCCGTGCCGTGCAGCTCCAGGCCCCAGTGGCGGGCGAGCTGGGTCGCCGCCATGCCGACGCCGCCGGTGGCCGCGTGCACCAGCAGGGACTGCCCCGCCCGCGCGCCCGCGAGGTCCACCAGGCCGTAGAACGCGGTGAGGAACACGACCGGCGTGGAGGCGGCCTGGGCGAACGTCCACCCGGTCGGCACCAGCGCCAGCATCCGGTGGTCGGTGACCGCGACCGGACCCATCGCGCCGCCCGCGAACAGGCCCATCACCTCGTCGCCCGCGGTGAAGTCGGTGACGTCCGCGCCGACCTCCAGCACCACGCCCGCGGCCTCGCCGCCGATCTTCGCGTCGTCGCCGGGGTAGAGGTCCAGGCCGATCAGCACGTCCCGGAAGTTCAGGCCCGCCGCCCGGACCGCGATCCGCACCTCGCCGGGCCCCAGCGGCTCGCGGGGCGACGGCACCGGCGCGAGGTTCTCCAGCGTCCCGCGCTCGGTGACGTCCCAGTGCCAGTCGGTGTCGGGCGTGCGCGGCACGTGCAGCGGCACGACCTTCGGCGTCCACGCCTCCCGACCGCGCAGCACCACCTGCGGCTCGCCGGCGGCCACCCCGCGGGTGACCAGGTCCGCGGACGCCTCGTCGGTGTCCACGATGGACACCCGGCCGGGGTGCTCGGCGATCACCGAGCGGACCAGGCCCCAGACCGGGGCGGCGGCGAGGTCCGACACGTGGTCGCCGACCGCGTTCCGGGTGACGACCACCAGGTGCGGCCGGTCGCCCGCCAGGTGCTCCCGCACGGCCCCGAGCACCCGGGCCAGCGCCTCCCGCGCGCCGGAGACCGGGTCGGCGGCGCCGGTGACGTGCAGGACGTCCGCCTCGACGCCCTCCTCCGGCAGGGCCAGCGGCACCCAGTCGACCCGGGAGAGCGGCGACCGCGCGAGCCCGGCGCCCACCGTCCGCAGGACCAGCGACTCGACCGCGAACACCGGCACGCCGTCCTCGTCCACGGCCGTGATCTCGTGCCCGTCGCCGTTCGGGCGGACCCGGACGCGCAGCCTCGTCGTCGCCGACCGGCGCATTCGCACGCCGGTCCACGAGAACGGCACCCGCACCTCGTGCGCCGGGGTGTCCAGGACGTGCAGCACGGCGTCGAGCAGGGCCGGGTGCGGGTCGAACCGGCCGGGGTCGCCGGACAGCCGCACGTCCGCGTGGAGGTCGTCGCCGGCGCGCCACGCCGCTGCCAGCCCCCGGAACACCGGCCCGTAGTGGTAGCCCTGGTCGGCCAGCCGCTCGTACCGGCCCTCGAGGTCGACCGGCTCGGCGTCGGCGGGTCGGTCGAAGCCCCGCAGCGGCGCGCCGGCGGGCGCGAGGACGCCCATGGCGTGCGCGGTCCAGTCGTCGCCGAGCCGGGAGTGGACGGTGACGCGGCGGTGGCCCCGGTCGTCCGGCGCCTGCACCGCCAGCTGCACCTCGGCCGGCACCGTCAGCGGTGCGTGCAGCACCAGCTCGGCCAGCACCGGGCACCCGACCCGCTCGCCCGCGTGCACGGCCAGCTCGACGAGCGCGGCGCCGGGCACGACGGGCTCCCCGAGCACGGCGTGGTCGGCCAGCCACGGGTGCGCGTCGAGCGACAACCGGCCCGCCAGCAGCACGCCGTCGCCGTCGGCCAGCCGCACGGCGGAGGTCAGCAGCGGGTGGCCGGACGCGGCGCCGTAGTCGAGCTCGTTCGCCAGCCAGAACCGCTCCCGCTGGAACGGGTAGGTCGGCAGGTCGGTCCGCCGCGCCTCGGGCAGCCGCCAGTCCACCGCCACACCGCGGACGTGGGCCTGCGCCACCGCGTGCGCGAACCGGTCCGGCCCGCCGTCGTCGCGGCGCAGGGTGGACAGCACCACCGGACCGTCCGCCAGGGCGGTCGTGAGCACGGGGTGCGGGCTCGACTCCAGCAGCACGCCGATCCCGTCGGCCAGCGCGGCCTGCGTGGCGCGGTGGAACTCGACCGGTTCGCGCGCGTTGCGGTACCAGTAGTCGGCGTCGAGCGTCGAGGTGTCGACCAGCGCGCCGGTCACCGACGAGTAGAACGGGATGGCCGAGGACCTGGGGCGGACCGGGGCGAACGCGGCCAGCAGCTCGTCGCGGATCGCCTCCACGCGCGGCGAGTGCGCGGCGAAGTCGACCGGCACCCGCTTGGCCCGCAGCTCCTCGCGCGCGAGCAGCCGGTCCAGCGCGGCGGTGTCGCCGGAGACGAGGGTGGAGCGGGGGCCGTTCACGCCCGCGATGCCGAGCCCGTCCTCCAGCAGGGCGCGCACCTCGTCGACCGGCAGCGGCACGGACGCCACGCCACCGCGCAACGCCGGTGACAACACCGCCTTGGCGCGCAGCGCGATCACCCTGGCCGCGTCGTCGAGCGACAGCGCGCCCGCGACCGCCGCCGCCGCGACCTCGCCCTGCGAGTGGCCGACGACCGCCGCGGGCACGACGCCGTGGTGCCGCCACAGCTCGGCCAGCGACACCATGACCGCCCACTGCGCGGGCTGCACCACGTCCGGCCGGTCCAGCGGGCCGGCCAGCTCGGTGACGAGGTCCCAGTCCACGTGGGACCGCAGCGCGGCGGCGCACTCGTCCAGCTTCGCCGCGAACACCGGCGAGGACCGGTACAGCTCCACACCCATCCCGGACCACTGCGCGCCCTGGCCGGGGAAGATCAACGCCACCCCGCCGGACGCGGTCGCCTCGCCGGTGACGACGTCCGCGGCCGGCTCGTCGCGCGACAACGCGCCCAGGCCGGCGCGCACGTCGCCGAGCACCACGGCCCGGTGGCGGAACGGCGTGCGGGTGTGCGCGAGCGACCACGCCACGTCGGCCGGGTCCGCGTCGAGGTCCAGCAGCCGCGACGCCTGCTCCCGCAGCGCTCCCGGGCTCTTCGCGGACAGCGCCCACGGCACCCGGCCGAACCCGCGGGCCGGCTCGGCGGGTTCCGCGGGTTCGGCGGCGTGCTCCACGATCACGTGCGCGTTCGTCCCGCTGATCCCGAACGACGACACCGCGGCCCGGCGCGGCCGGTCGGCGGCCGGCCACGGCGTGGCCTCGGTCAGCAGCCGCAGCTCCCCCGCCGACCAGTCCACGTGCGGCGACGGCTCGCCGACGTGCAGGGTCTTCGGCGCGATGCCGTGGCGCATGGCCATCACGACCTTGATCACGCCCGCGACACCGGCCGCCGTCTGGGTGTGGCCGAGGTTCGACTTCACCGAGCCGAGCAGCACCGGTGTGTCCCGGTCGCGCCCGTAGGTGGCCAGCAGCGCCTGCGCCTCGATCGGGTCGCCGAGCCGGGTGCCGGTGCCGTGCGCCTCCACCACGTCCACGTCGGCCGGGGTGAGGCCCGCGGCGGTGAGGGCGTCGCGGATCACCCGTTCCTGCGCCGGCCCGTTGGGCGCGGTCAGGCCGCTGCTCGCGCCGTCCTGGTTGACCGCGCTGCCGCTGACGACCGCCAGCACCGGGTGGCCGTGCCGGCGCGCGTCGGACAGGCGCTCCAGCAGCAGGAGCCCCGCGCCCTCCGACCAGCCGGTGCCGTCGGCGTCGGCCGAGAACGCCTTGCACCGGCCGTCGGCGGCCAGCCCGCCCTGCTTGGCGAACTCGGTGAACGTCCGCTGGGTCGCCATCACCGCGACACCGCCGGCCAGCGCGAGGTCGCACTCGCCCGCGCGCAGCGACCGCGCCGCCAGGTGCAGCGCGACCAGCGAGGACGAGCACGCGGTGTCGATGGTGACCGCCGGGCCGGTCAGCCCGAACGCGTAGGCGAGCCGGCCGGAGGCGACGCTGCCCGCGCTGCCGGTGCCCAGGTGGCCGGCGACCTCCTCGGGCGGCGTGCGGAACCGGGACGCGTAGTCGTCGTACATGACGCCCGCGAACACGCCGGTCCGGCTGCCGCGCACGGCGTCCGCGGTCAGGCCGGCGCGTTCGAACGCCTCCCAGGACACCTCCAGCAGCAGCCGCTGCTGCGGGTCCGTGGCCAGCGCCTCGCGCGGCGAGATGCCGAAGAAGCCGGCGTCGAAGTCCGCGGCGTCGTGCAGGAACCCGCCGAGTCCCTCGCCCTCCCAGTCGCGGTCGGTCGGGAACCCCGTGATGGCGTCGCCGCCCGAGGCCACCAGCCGCCACAGGTCTTCCGGCGACCGCACGCCTCCGGGGTAGCGGCAGGCCATCGCCACGATCGCGATCGGCTCCTGCGCGTCCGCCAACCGCTGCCGGGTCTCCTGCAGCTCGGCGGTGACCCGCTTGAGGTAGTCGAGCAGTTTCTCGTCACCGGCCACCGGGACCTCGCTTCACGTTGAGCGTGTTGTCGATGAACGCGAAGAGCTCTTCGGCGGTGGCCGACGCCAGGTCGTCCGCCGGTCGCTCCTCGGGCAGCAGTTCCCGCCCCAGCCGCTCCGCCAGGTCGGCGGGCGTGGGGTGGTCGAACACGACCGTCGCGGGCAGCCGGACGCCGGACAGCGCGCCGAGCCGGTTGCGCAGCTCGACGGCCGTCAAGGAGTCGAACCCGAGGTCGAGGAAACCCCGGTCGGGGGCGATCTCCGCGGCGGTCGCGTGGCCGAGCACGCCCGCCACCTCGGCCCGCACCACGTCCAGCAGCAGGTGCGCCCGTCGCTCCGGCGGCGCGGCGGCGAGCCGTTCCGCGAGGCCTGCCACGGGTTTCGGCGCGGGTTCGGGCCGCCTCAGCCTCGCCGCCACCACCGCGGGCGACCCGTGGCCGAGTGCCGCGTCGAACAGCACCATCGCCTCGGCCGGGCTCAGGGGGCGCAGGCCGGACCTGGCGATCCGCTCCCGGTCCACGTCGGTCAGCCGGCCGACCATGCCGTCCGGGTCGTCCCACCAGCCCCACGCGATGGACACCGCGGGCAGGCCGCGCGCCCGGCGGTCCTCGGCCAGCGCGTCGAGGTAGGTGTTGGCGGCGGCGTAGTTGGCCTGGCCGGGCGAGCCGAGCGTGCCCGCCGTCGAGGAGAAGAGCACCAGCGGCACGTCGGTCAGCTCGTCCAGGTGCCGGGCCGCGTCCACCTTGGGGCGCAGCACGTCCGTCAGCCGGCGCGGGGTCAGGGACTCGACCACGCCGTCGTCCAGCACGCCGGCGCAGTGCACGACGGCGTCCACCGGGTGCTCGGCGAGCAGCCGGACCAGCTGCGCGCGGTCGGCGACGTCGCAGGCCACCACCTCGAACCCGGGCACCGGCGTGCCGGACCGGCTCGCGAGCAGCACCCGGGCGCCGTGCGCGTCGCGCAGGTGCCGGGCGACCTGCCGGCCGAGCGCCCCGGTGCCGCCGGTGACCAGGACCGTCCCGGTGAGCCGCACGTCCTCTTCGGACGCCGGCGCGCGCTTGAGCTTCGGCCGGAGCACCTGGTCGCCTCGCACGACCACGTGGGGTTCGCCCGCGGGCACGACCACCTGGCCGTCTGTCTCCACGAGCACGACCCGGCCGGGCTGCTCGACCTGCGCCGACCGCACCAGACCGCGCACCGCGGCGGTGGCGAGCGAGCCGTCGGTGACCAGCACGAGCCGTTCCGCGTCCGACTGGAGCGCGGTCAGCGCCCGCAGTGCGGCGGTGTGCGGGTCGTCGGCGTCGATCCGGACGACCGTGCGGTCGGTGTCCACTCCGGACACGTCGAGCGGTTCCCAGGTCAGCACGTGCAGGTCGGCGTGCCGCCGTCCCCGCTGCGGCCGGACGACCACCGACTCGATCACCGCGAGGGGCGTGCCGTGCTCGTCGGTCAGCACGACCGACGCGCCGCCGTCGTGCGGGGTCAGGCGTGCCCGCGCGGAGGTGGCCGTGCCGAACCGGGAGATCCCGGTCAGGGCGAACGGCAGGCCCTCGCCGGCCACCAGGCCCAGGCCCTGCAGGGCCGCGTCGAGCAGCGCCGGGAACTCGTCCGCGGACACGGCGGCGTAGACCTCGTCGCCCACGCGCCGCACCTCGCGGAGCCCTTGGAACGCCGGCCCGTACTCCAGGCCGCTCGCGCGCAGCGCCGCGTAGACCTCCCGCGGGTCCACGTCCGTGCCGTCTGGCCAGTCGAACGACTCGGCGACGCCGCCGCCGTGGTCCAGCACACCGGTCGCGTGCCTGGTCCACTCGCCGGTGGTCCGGCTGTGCACCCGCAGCGGGCGCCGACCGCCCGCGTCGGGCCCGTCCACCGACACGAGCAGTTCGACCGCCTCGGTCAGCACCAGCGGCGCTTCCACCGTCAGCTCGGCCACGTGCGCGCAGCCGACGTGCTCACCGGCCCGCAACACCAGGTCGGCGAACGCGGCTGCGGGCACGACGACCTGGCCGTGCACCCGGTGGTCGGCCAGCCACGGCTGCCGGCCCACCGACAGCGTGCCGGTCAGCACCGCCGCGCCCGAGTCGGGCAGCGTCACGGCGTTCTCGATCAGCGGCGCGCTCTCCGCCAGCCAGAACCGCTGCCGCCGGAACGCGTACGTGGGCAGGTCGACGTGCCGGGCGCCGCGGAAGTACACCGCCCAGTCCACGGTCGCGCCGCGGGCGTCCAGCAGGCCGAGGGCACCGGCCAGCGCGACCGGCTCGGGCCGGTCGCGGCGCTGGGCGGGCACGGCGTCGACGATCGCGCTGAGCGCGCCGTCCGGTCCGACCTCCAGCATGGTCGCGCCGGCCAGCCGCGACACCGCGTCGGCGAACCGCACGGTGTGCCGGACGTGCCGCGCCCAGTAGTCCGGTGAGCACAGCTCCTCGGCGACCGGTTCCCCGGTCAGCGTGGACACGATCGGGATCGAGGGCGGTCGGAAGGTCATGGTCGACGCGACCGCGCGGAACCGGTCGAGCATCCCGTCCAGGTGCGCGGAGTGGAACGCGTGGCTCACCGGGAGCCGCTTGGCCGAACCGAACTCCGCCGCGACCGCGAGGACGGCGTCCTCGTCGCCGGTCAGCACCACCGACCTCGGCCCGTTGACCGCGGCGATCTCCACCCCCGGTCGGAGCCGGTCGCGCACCTCGTCCGCACCGGCCCGCACGGCGACCATCGCGCCGCGCCCGGTCACCTCGCGCATCAACGCGCCCCGGGCGGCGACCAGCGCGGCCGCGTCACCCAACGACAGCACCCCGGCGACGTGCGCGGCGGCCAGCTCGCCGACCGAGTGCCCGACCAGGACGTCCGGGCGCACGCCCCAGTGCTCCAGCAGCCGGAACAGGGCGACCTCGAAGGCGAACAGCGCGGGCTGGGCGAACTCCGTCCGGTGCACGTCCTCGGACGCCATCGCCTCGCGCAGCGGGAAGTCGAACCGCGCGCACACCTCGTCCAGCGCCTCGGCGAACACCGGGAACGCCTCGGCCAGCTCCCGGCCCATGCCCGGCCGCTGACTGCCCTGGCCGGAGAACAGGAACGCCAACCGCCGGTCCTCGGCCCGCTCGACCGGCAGCCGCAGCAGGTCGTCGACGTCCACGACCGCCGACCGGTGCTCGAACCTCGACCGAGCCGCCAGCGTCGCGCCCACGTCGGCGAGGTCCGGCCGGACGCGGGTCAGGTGCCGGTGCAGGAGCTCACCCTGCTCGCGCAGCGCTTCCGGCGTCTTCGCGGACAGCACCAGCGGCACGGCGGGCACCGCCGCCGGGGGCGGCGTGGGCGTGAACGGCGGCTCTTCCAGGATGACGTGCGCGTTCGTGCCCGAGATGCCGAACGACGACACGCCGGCCCGTCGAGCCCGGCCGAGCACCGGCCACGGCGTCGGCTCGGTCACCAGCTCCACCGCGCCGGCCGTCCAGTCGACGTGCGTGGAGGGCGCGTCCACGTGCAACGTCTTGGGCACCGTGCCGTGCCGCATCGCCTGCACCACCTTGATCACGCCCGCGACACCGGACGCGGCCTGGGTGTGGCCGAGGTTCGACTTCACCGAACCCAGCAGCAACGGCGTCGAGCGGTCCTGGCCGTAGGTCGCCAGCAACGCCTGCGCCTCGATCGGGTCACCGAGGCGGGTGCCCGTGCCGTGCGCCTCCACCACGTCCACGTCCGAAGTGGACAGACCGGACGCGGCGAGCGCGGCCCGGATCACCCGCTGCTGCGACGGACCGTTCGGCGCGGTCAACCCGTTCGACGCGCCGTCGGAGTTCACCGCGCTGCCGCGCAGCAGCGCCAGCACCGGGTGGCCGTTGCGGCGCGCGTCGGACAGCCGCTCGACCAGCAGCATCCCGACGCCCTCGCCCCAGCCGGCGCCGTCGGCCGCGTCGGCGAACGACTTGCACCGCCCGTCCACCGCCAGTCCGCGCTGCCTGCTGAACTCGACGAACGGCGCCGGGGTCGCCATCACCGTGACCCCGCCGGCCAGGGCCAGGGAGCACTCGCCGCGCCGCAGGGCCTGCGCCGCCAGGTGCAGGGCCACCAGCGACGACGAGCACGCCGTGTCCACCGTGACGGCCGGGCCCTCCAGCCCGAACGCGTAGGCGACGCGGCCGGACGCGACGCTGCCCGCGCTGCCGTTGATCAGGTAGCCCTCGACGTCCTCGGGCACGTGCCGCAGGCGTCCCCCGTAGTCGTGGTACATGACGCCCGCGAACACGCCGGTGCGGGAGCCGCGCACCGTCGCCGGGTCGATCCCGCCGCGCTCGAACGCCTCCCACGCCGTTTCCAGCAGCAGCCGCTGCTGCGGGTCCATCGCCAGCGCCTCGCGCGGGGAGATCCCGAAGAACGCGGCGTCGAAGTCGGCCGCGTCGTCAAGGAACGCTCCCTTCCGGGTGTACGAGGTGCCGCGCCGCCCCGGGTCGGGGTCGTACAGCGCGCCGAGGTCCCAGCCGCGGTCGGTCGGCAGGTCGCCGACCGCGTCGCGGCCCTCGGCCAGCAGCTCCCACAGGTCCTCCGGCGTGCGGACGCCACCGGGGAACCGGCAGGCCATCGCCACGATCGCGATCGGCTCGTCCACCGGGGTCGCCGCCACCTCGGCGGTGGTGGCCCGCTGCCCGGACAGCTCCTGCCGGAGGTGGGCGGCGAGCACGGCGGGCGTCGGGTGGTCGAACACCAGGCTGGACGGCAGGCGCAGCCCGGTCGCCGCGCTCAGCCGGTTGCCCAGCTCCACCGAGGCCAGCGAGTCGAAGCCCAGCTCGGCGAACGCCCGGTCGGCGGGCACGCGGTCCACCGCCTGGGACAGCACGGCCGCCGCCGCGCCGCGCACCACGTCCAGCAGCGAGCCCTTCACCACCACCGGCTTGGCCTCCGCCCGGGCCAGCGGCAGGCCCCTGGTGAGGTCCCGTGCCGGTCGCAGCGGCACGAGCACCGGCTCGTCCCGGCCGATCGCGGCGTCGAACAGCGCGAGTCCGTCCCGCGTGGACAGCTCGCCGACGCCGATCCCGGCCAACCGGTCGACGTCCGCGTGCTCGCTCATCGCGCTGCGCTGCTCCCACAGCCCCCACGCGAGCGAGACCCCCGGCAGCCCTCGCGCTCGGCGGTGCCCGGCCAGCGCGTCCAGGTAGGCGTTGGCCGCCGCGTAGGCCGCCTGACCGGCCGAGCCGAGCGACCCGGCGGCCGACGAGAACAGCACCAGCGGCACCCGGGTCAGCTCGTGCAGGACGAGCGCGCCGTCGACCTTGGGCCGCAGCACGTGGTCGAGCCGTTCCGGTGTGAGCCCGTCGACCACGCCGTCGTCCGACACGCCCGCCGCGTGCACGACGGCCGTCAGGTCGGGGATGCCCGCCAGCACGGCGGCCACCGCGTCGCGGTCGGTCACGTCGCACGCCACGGTCTCGAACCCCTCGACCGGGGCGCCGGACCGGCTGAGCAGGACCACGCGGTGCCGGTCGCGCAGGTGCGCGCCGACGAGCCGGCCGAGCACGCCCGTGCCGCCGGTGATCAGGACCGTGCCGGGCGACCAGCGCGTGCCCTCGGCCGGTGGCGCGAGCACCAGGCGGGGCGCGTGGAGGACGCCGTCGCGCACCGCCACCTGCGGCTCGCCGGACGCCACCGCCATCGGGATGGCCCGGTCGTCGTCCACGTCCACCAGCGCGAACCGCCCCGGGCGCTCGGTCTGCGCCGACCGCACCAGGCCCCACACCGCGGCCTGGGCCGGGTCTGGGTCGTCGGTGAACACGGCGTCGTGCGTGACGACGACCAGCCGGTCCGCGTCCTGCTGGAGCCGCGCGAGCACGGCGGCGGTGACCGCGCGGACGTCGCCCCGGGGCGCCACGAACACCTCGGCCGGCCGGCCGTCGGAGGTCGTGGGAACCCGGTCCCAGCGCACCACGCACAGCGAGCCGCCGCGTTCCCGCAGCCGGTCGCGCGGGATCGGCCGGACTTCGAGGAACTCCACCGCGAACACCGGCGCACCGGTCTCGTCGGTCGCCACGACGCCGTCACCGGCGAGGCGGACCCGGAGCCGGGTCGCGGTCGTCGGGTTCAGCGTCACGCCCCGGAACCGGAACGGCAGCACGGTGTCCTCGTCGGCACGGGCCAGGAAGACGGTGTGCAGGGCCGCGTCCAGCAACGCCGGGAACACGGCGCTCTCGACCTCCGCGAAGACCTCGGCGGTCTGCGGGGACACGCGCCGCCACGCCGCGCGCAGGCCCTGGAACGCGGGGCCGTAGCGGTACCCGCGCTCGGCCAGCCGCGGGTACAGCTCGTCGACCGCGACCGGTTCCGCACCGGCCGGCGGCCACTCGTCGGGCATGTCCGGCAGCTCGGCCGCCGCGGTGAGGGAACCGGTCGCGTGCGTGGTCCAGGAGCCGTCCGCGCGCCGGGCGGAGAGGGTGATCCGGTGCGCCGCGTCGACCCGCACCTGCACGTCCACGCCTTCCGACACCACCAGCGGCGTGCTCAGGGTGAGGTCCGCGACGACCGGCAGGCCCAGTTCGGCGCCGGCCCGCGCGGCGAGGTCGACCAGCGCGGTGCCCGGCACGACCACCGCGTCCCACACGGTGTGGTCGGCCAGCCAGCGGTGGGTGTCCGGCGCCAGCCGCCCGGTGAAGACCCACTCGTCGGAACCGGCCAGCGGGACGGCCCGGGTGAGCACCGGGTGGTCCAACCCGCCGTCCCGGTCGGGCGTCGGGTCCAGCCAGTACCGCCGCCGCTCGAAGGGGTACGTCGGCAGGTCGACGATCCGGCCCCGCGCCGGGTCACTCGCGGCCGCGGGCAGCTCATCCGGCGTCACCCCACCCCTCGCGACCGCGTCGAGGCCGTCGACGAGCTCGGCCAGGTCGCGGCCTTCGACCACCGCGCGGTGCTCGAACACCGCGCGCGTGGCGAGGGTGGCGGCCACGTCCCGCGGGCGCAGGTCGGGGTGCTCCTCGACGTGGCGGGCGAGCCTGCGGGCGGATTCCCGCAGGGCGGTCGCGGTCTTCGCCGAGAGCACCCAGCTCACCGGGCCGTCCGCCGCTTCCGAGTCGCCGGCCGGCGGCGCTTCTTCGAGCACGACGTGCGCGTTGGTGCCGCTGATGCCGAACGACGACACGCCCGCGCGGCGCGGTCGCCCGGTGTCCGGCCACACCCCCTGCTCGGTCAGCAGCTCGATCGACCCCGCGTCCCAGTCGACCTCCGGGGTCGGCTCGGTCGCGTGCAGCGTGCGCGGCACCACGCCGTGCCGCATGGCCTGCACGAGCTTGACCACGCTCGCCACGCCGGCCGCCGCCTGGGTGTGCCCGATGTTGGACTTGACCGAACCCAGCAGCAACGGCGTCGCGCGGTCCCGGCCGTAGGTCGCCTGGAGGGCCTGGACCTCGATCGGGTCGCCCAGCCTGGTGCCGGTGCCGTGCGCCTCCAGCACGTCGACGTCCGAGGGGGACAGTCCCGCGCCGGCCAGCGCCTCGCGGATCACCCGCTGCTGCGACGGCCCGTTCGGCGCGGTGAGCCCGTTCGACGCGCCGTCCTGGTTCACGGCGGTGCCCCGGACGATCGCGAGCACCGGATGGCCGTTGCGCCGCGCGTCGGACAACCGCTCCACCAGCAGGACGCCGACGCCCTCCGCGGCGCCGAACCCGTCCGCGGCGGCCGAGAAGGCCTTGCTGCGGCCGTCCGCGGCGAGCCCGCGCTGGCGGCCCAGCTCCAGGAACACCTGCGGGCCGGCCATCACCGCGACACCGCCGGCCAGGGCCAGCTCGCACTCGCCGCGGCGCAGCGCCTGGGCCGCGAGGTGCAGCGCCACCAACGAGGACGAGCACGCGGTGTCGACCGTGACCGCGGGGCCTTCCAGCCCGAACGTGTAGGAGATCCGGCCGGACGCGACGCTCGCCGTGCTGCCGGTGAGCAGGTAGCCCTCCAGTTCCCGGGGTGGGTTCGTCACGCGCGAGGCGTAGTCCTGGAAGGTCAGGCCGACGAAGACGCCCGTCCGGCTGCCGCGCAACGACTCCGGGTTGACGCCCGCCCGTTCGAAGGCTTCCCAGGAGGTCTCCAGCAGCAGCCGCTGCTGCGGGTCCATCGCCAGCGCCTCGCGCGGGCTGATGCCGAAGAACTCCGGGTCGAAGTCGGCCACGTCGTGCAGGAACCCGCCCGCGCGGGCGTAGGTCGCGCCGGGGTGGTCGGGGTCGGGGTGGAACAGCCGGTCGAGGTCCCAGCCCCGGTCGGTCGGGAAGCCGGTGATCGCGTCGACGCCGTCGAGGGTGAGCCGCCACAGGTCTTCCGGGGTCGTCACGCCGCCCGGGTAGCGGCAGGCCATCGCCACGATGGCGATCGGCTCGTCACCGCCGGTCGTGGTCGTGGTGGCGGGCCCGGTGGGGGCGGCCTCACCGCCGAGGTGCCCGGCCAGCGCCCGCGCGGTCGGGTAGTCGAACACGACCGTCTTCGGCAGCCCGAGACCCGTCGCCGCGTTCAGCTTCGTCCTGAGCCGGACCGCGCCCAGGGAGTCGAAACCCAGGTCCCGGAACGCCGTGTCGGGCGGGATCGCGTCGGCCGAGTCGTGGCCGAGCACCTCCGCCGCGAGGGTGCGGACGAGAGCCAACGGGTCGGCCGGCCGGGTCGTGGCCACCGGCTCCTCGGCCCGGCGGTCGGCGACGGTGACGCAGGTGTCGCCGTTGGCCAGCGCGTGGCCCAGTGCGGCCAGCGCCCGGTGCGGCGGCATCGGCCGGTAGTCGTCGAACCGGACGCCGGCGGCCATGCCCCCGCCCGACCAGGGTCCCCAGGCGATCGACGTCGCGGGCAGCCCGGCGGCCCGGCGGTGCCCGGCCAGGGCGTCCAGGAAGGCGTTGCCCGGCGCGTACCCGCCCTGCCCGGCGGCGCCCCAGGTGGCGGCGACCGACGAGAAGAGCACGAACGCGTCCAGCCCGCCGGTCAGCTCGTGCAGGTTCCACGCCGCCACCGCCTTGGCGCGCAGAGCGTTCTGGAGGTGCGCCGGGGTGAGCGAGTCGACCAACGCGTCGTCCAGCACGCCGGCCGCGTGGAACACGGCGTTCACCGGGTGGGCGCCGAGGACGTCCGCGAGCGCGTCCCGGTCGGCGGCGTCGCAGGCGACGATCGTGACCCGGTCCCCCAGCTCGGCGCGCAGACCGCCCGCGCCGGCCGCGTCCGGTCCGCTGCGGCTGAGCAGGACGACGTGCTCCGCACCGGCGCGGAGCAGCCAGCGGGCCAGGTGGGACCCCAACGCGCCGGTGCCGCCGGTGACCAGCGCCGTGCCCCTGGCTCGCCACTGCCCCGGCTCGTCGAGCGGCGCGGGAACCACCCTGCGGGCGAAGGCGCCGCCGGCGCGCAGGGCCACCTGGTCCTCACCACCGGCCAACACCGCCGCGAGCCGCTCACCCAGCTCTGCCGCGGCCGGCCCGCCCTCTCCGGCCCCGTCGGGCTCTGGTGCGGCAGGCGCGTTCTCGCCGGCGTGGAGCGGGGCCGGCAGCTCCACCAAGCCGCCCCACCTCTCCGGGTGCTCGGCGGCCAGCACGCGGCCCAATCCCCACACCTGTGCCTGCACCGGCGTGTCCCGCGTCCCGAACCACATCGGCGCGGTGAACCCGAGGTCGCCCCACGCCTGCGCCGCCGCCAGCGTGTTCGCCAACCCCACCGGCACCGCCGGGTGCCGGTGGTGCGGCTCCTCGGCGAAGGCCAGCAGCGACAACAGCCCCGCAGGCCGGTCACCCGCCAGGGCCTCGCTGACGCGCGCGACCAGCTCCGCCCGCTCCACCGGCCCGTCGACCACGACGCGCCGCGCGCCGGGCAGGGCCAGGTCCTCACCGGGCGGCGCGAGCACGACCCAGGTGCCGGTGACCGTCCCGCGCGGCGTGATCGGCTCCCACCGCACCCGGTACCGGTCCGCGGCGGACCGCGGTCGAACGGCGGGGGCGCCGTCCAGCCAGAACCGCTGCCGCTGGAACGGGTACGTCGGCACGTCGGCACGTCCCCCGCCGAACCCCCAGTCCACGTCGACGCCGCGCACGAACGCCTCGGCGAGCGAAGCGTGGAACCGCGCGAGACCACCGTCGTCGCGCCGCAACGACCCGAGCGCGACCGCACCCGAACCGGCCGCGTTGACGGTGTCCTGGACGGCGGGCGTGAGCACCGGGTGCGGGCTGGCCTCCACGAACACCGTGCAGCCGTCCGCGACCAGCGTCCGCGTGGCGCGCTCGAACTCCACCGTCTCCCGCAGGTTGCGGCACCAGTAGGCGGCGTCCAGCGTCCCGGTGTCGATCCGCCCGCCCGTCACGGTCGAGTAGAACGGGACCGCGACGGACACCGGCGCGATGCCGTCGAGCGCCGCCAGCAGCTCCGCCTCGATCACCTCGACCTGCGCCGAGTGGGCCGCGTAGTCCACGGGGATGCGCCGCGCCCGCACGCCGTCCGCCTGGCACGACGCCACGAGCTCGTCCAGCGCCTCGACCTCGCCCGACACGACGACGGCGTTCGGGCCGTTCACCGCCGCCACCGACAACCGGTCGCCGAACGGGGCCAGGCGGTCCCGCACCCGGTCCGCGCCCAGCGCGAGGGAGGCCATGCCGCCCTGACCCGCCAGGGCCACCAGCGCCTTGCTGCGCAGCGCGACCACCCGGGCGGCGTCCGCGACGGACAGCGCACCGGCGAACGCCGCCGCCGCGATCTCGCCCTGGGAGTGGCCGACCACCGCCGCCGGCTCGACCCCGCGGGACCGCCACAGCTCGGCCAACGACACCATCACGGCCCACAACGCGGGCTGCACGACGTCGACCCGGTCCAGCGGGCCGGACAGCTCGTCGAGCAGGTCCCAGTCCACGAACCCGCGCAGCGCCCGCGCGCACTCGTCCAGCTTCGCCGCGAACACCGGTGACGAGCGGTGCAGCTCGGTGGCCATGCCCGACCACTGAGAGCCCTGGCCGGGGAACACGAACGCCGTCCGCGCGGGCGCGGCGGTCCCGGTCACCAGCCCCGCCGCCGGCTCGCCCCGCACGAGCGCGGGCAACGCCGCCGCGTCGAGCACCGCCGCCCGGTGCTCGAACCGCGTCCGCCCGCCGAGGCCGGCGGCGACCGAGGCCAGGTCGACCTCCCGCGAGGTCAGGTAGTCGTGCAGCGCACGGGCTTGGGCGCGCAGGGCCCGCGGTGTCCGGGCCGACAGCGTCAGCACGGTCGGACCGCCCGGCGGCGGCGGTTCGGCGGCGAACTCCTCGAGCACGACGTGCGCGTTCGTCCCGGAGATGCCGAACGACGACACGCCCGCCCGCCGCGGCCGTGCCGAACGCGGCCACGCCGTCGGCGACGTCACCAGCTCCACCAGCCCGGCGGTCCAGTCGACGTGCGGCGAGGGCCGGTCCACGTGCAGGGTGCGCGGCACCAGGTCGTGGCGCATCGCCTCGACCACCTTGATCACCCCGGCGACGCCCGCCGCCGCCTGCGCGTGCCCGATGTTGGACTTCAGCGACCCCAGCAGCAACGGCGTCGAGCGGTCCTGGCCGTAGGTCTCCAGCAGCGCCTGCGCCTCGATCGGGTCGCCCAGCCGCGTGCCGGTGCCGTGCGCCTCCACCACGTCGACGTCGGCGGCGGCGAGGCCCGCGTCGGCGAGCGCCTGCCGGATCACCGACTTCTGGGACCTGCCGCTGGGCGCGGTCAGGCCGTTGGACGCGCCGTCCTGGTTCACCGCGCTGCCGCGCACCACGGCCAGCACCTGGTGCCCGTTGCGACGCGCGTCGGACAGCCGCTCGACCAGCAGCACGCCGACGCCCTCGGCCCACCCGGTGCCGTCCGCGGCGGCCGAGAACGACTTGCAGCGGCCGTCCGGCGCGAGCCCGTCCTGGCGGGAGAACTCGGTGAACAGCCCCGGTGTGGCCATGACGGTCACACCGCCCGCCAGGGCGATCGTGCACTCGCCCCGCCGCAGCGACTGGACCGCGAGGTGCAGCGCGACCAGCGACGACGAGCACGCCGTGTCCACCGTGATCGCCGGGCCGTCGAACCCGAACGTGTAGGCCAGCCGGCCGGACGCGACGCTCGCCGTGCTGCCGGTGAGCCGGTAGCCCGCGAGGTCGTCGGCGGTCTCGTGCAGCCGCGGCCCGTACTCCTGCGACATCGCGCCGACGAACACGCCCACCCGGTCGCCGCGCAGCGACGCCGGCGGAATGCCCGCGCGTTCGAACACCTCCCAGGACACCTCCAGCAGCAGCCGCTGCTGCGGGTCCATGGCCAGCGCCTCGCGCGGCGAGATGCCGAAGAAGGCCGGGTCGAACCGGTCCGCGTCGTAGAGGAACCCGCCCTCCGCCAACGGCAGGTCGACGTCCCAGCCCCGGTCGGTCGGGAAGCCGCCGACCGCGTCGACCCCGTCCGCCACCAGCCGCCACAGGTCTTCCGGCGACCGCACGCCGCCGGGGTAGCGGCACCCCATCGCGACGATGGCGATGGGTTCGTCCGGTTCTGCCCGCGGCATCGGCACGCGTTCCACGACGGACGCGGACGGGACCGGTCCGGACAGCACCTGCCCAGATGAGAGCTGCCCAGATGAGACCTGCCCGGACGAGACCGGTCCCGGCGCTGCTTCCGGTGCGGGCGGCTCGGTCACGACGGGTCGCCCGACCGCGAGCCGGGCGGCCAGCGCGGCCGGCGTGGGGTGCTCGAACACCGAGGACGGCGGCACGGTCAGCCCGGTCGCGGCCGAGAGCCGCTGCACCAGCTCCACCGCGCCCTGCGACTCCAGGCCCAGCTGCTGGAACGTCCGGTCCGGCGCGACCTCGGCGTACCCGAGCAGGGCCGCGGTCTGCGCCACGACCAGGCCGAGGAGGTCGGCGGCCGGTGCGGCGACGGCCTCGACGGCCTCGCTCACCCAGTGCCGCGACCGCTGGAAGGCGTAGGTCGGCAGGGCGACCCGCCTGCCGCGCGGCACGATCGAGGTCCAGTCGACCGGCACGCCGGCGACGTGCAGCCGGGCGACGGCCTCCAGGACCGACCGCTCCTCGGGGCGGTCGCGGCGCAGCGTCGGCACCAGCCGGGTGTCCGGCGCCGGGTCCAGGCAGTCCTCGACCATGCCGGTGAGCACGCCGTCCGGCCCCGCCTCCAGGAACGTCGTCACGCCCGCCGCGGCCAGGGACCGCACCGCGTCGAGGAAGCGCACCGAGCCGCGCACGTTGCGCGCCCAGTGCTCCGGCGACGCCAGTTCGGCCGCCGTGACCGGACGTCCGGTGACCGTGGAGACGATCGGGATGGTCGGCGGGTGGACCGCCAGGCCCCGCGCCACCTCGGTGAACCGGGCCAGCACCGGCGCCACGCGCGGCGAGTGGAACGCGTGGCCGACCTTCAGCCGGGCGGTGCGGTGCCCGCGCGCCTCGAAGTCGGCCGCGATCTCCAGCACCACGTCCTCGTCACCGGAGATCACCGTCTCGGTCGGACCGTTGACCGCGGCGACGCCGACCCGGTCCGAGCGCCCCGCCATCGCGGCCAGCAGGTCGGCCTCGGCCGCCTGCACCGCGACCATCGCGCCACCGGCGGGCAGCGCCTGCATCAGCGCGCCGCGCGCCTGCACGAGCTTCGCCGCGTCGGCCAGCGACAGCACCCCGGCCACGTGCGCGGCGCTCAGCTCGCCGATCGAGTGCCCCACGAGGAAGTCCGGCCGCACGCCCCAGTGCTCCAGCAGCCGGAACAGCGCCACCTCCAGCGCGAACAACGCCGGTTGGGTGAACTCTGTCCGGTGCACCGAGTCCGACGCCATCGCGTCGCGCAACGGGATGGTGAAGTGCGACAGCACCTCGTCGAAGGCCGCCGCGTACACCGGGAACGCCGAGGCCAGCTCGAAGCCCATGCCGGGTCGCTGGCTGCCCTGTCCGGCGAACATCAGCGCCAGCCGGCGGTCCGGCACGACCGCGTCCCGCACCACGTCCGGCGATCGACGGCCCTCCGCCAGCGCGGCCAGGCCGCCCGGGAACACGACGGCGCGGTGCTCGAAGGCCGTGCGCCCGGACGCGAGCGAGTGCGCGAGGTCGGCCTCGTCGGCGTCCACTCCGGCCAGCAGCGACGCCTGGGCGCGCAGGGCCGGCTCCGAGCGCGCCGACACCGACAGCAACGGCGAGCCGTCCCGCCGCTGCGGCTCGACCGGGTCGGGGACCGGAACCGGGGCCGGGGCTTCGGCGAGCACGAGGTGGCAGTTCGAGCCGCCCATGCCGAACGACGAGACACCGGCCACCAGCGGCCGGTCCTCGTCGGGCCACGGCGTCAAACCCGTCTGCACCACCAGGTTCAGCTCGTCCAGCGGGATGCGCGGGTGGGGCGTGGCGAAGTTCAGGCTGGCGGGCAGCTCGCGGTGCCGGATGGCGAGCGCGGTCTTGAGGAAGCCGACGATGCCGGCCGCGCCCTCGAGGTGCCCGACGTTCGTCTTGGCCGAGCCCACCAGCAGGGGGCGCGGCGCCCGCAGGGCCGCGCCCAGCGCGGCGGCCTCGACCGGGTCGCCGACGGGCGTGCCGGTGCCGTGGAGCTCCACGTACCGCACGTCCTCGACGGGCACGCCCGCCTGCTCGTAGGCGCGCCGCAGCACGGCTTCTTGCGCGGCCGCGTCCGGCACGGTCAGCGGTCCGGCGCCGCCGTCGTGGTTCACCGCGCCGCCGCGGATGACGCAGACGACGTCGTCACCGTCGGCCACCGCGCGGGACAACGGCTTGAGCACGACGAACCCGCCGCCCTCGCCGCGCACGTAGCCGTTGGCGCGGGCGTCGAACGTGTAGCAGAGGCCGTCCGGGGACAGCGCGCCGAAGCGCTCCAGCCCGACCGTGCCGCTGAAGAGCAGGGTCAGGTTCACGCCGCCCGCCAGCGCGAGCGTCGTCTCGCCCCGCCACAGGCTCTCGCACGCCAGGTGCACGGCCACCAGGGCGGAGGACTGGCCGGTGTCCACGACCAGGCTCGGGCCGCGGGCGTCGAGCAGGTGCGAGACGCGGTTGGCGATCATGCCCCGGTTCTTGCCCGGCACGGTGTAGCGGTCGGGGTCGGCGCCCAGCTTGGCGTAGTCGTCGGCGATCGCGCCGACGAAGACGCCGGTGGCCGTGCCGGCGAGGGACGCGGGCACGACGTGCGCGTCCTCCAGCGCCTCCCAGGCCAGTTCCAGCGCCAGCCGCTGCTGCGGGTCCATCGCCGCCGCCTCGCGGGGTGGAACACCGAAGAACTCCGCGTCGAACAGGTCGACATCGGTCAGGAAGCCGCCGCGGCGGTGTTCCGGCCAACGACCGGCGGGCACATCGGTGATGGCGCTGCGCCCTTCCCGCAGCAGTCGCCAGAACGCGGCCGGATCAGGTGCGCCGGGTAACCGGCAGGCCAGTCCGACAACCGCCACAGGCTCCGCGTGAACACCATTGCCCATCAGCCAGGCACCCCCGTGCGCGTTTTGCCGAGGCGAGTCGCTAATCAACCAGGAGTGGCCGGGGCGCACGTAACACCGTGGTTGATTTTCGTCCCATCCCCCGTACGCCACCCCTACCCACAACATTCCAGATCGATTCCGCCGCTCGCAACCCCCGAACCACTTCGCCAACCCGAAGCCTCGACAATAGTTCCCGAGTGTGACCCGGTTCATATTCCGATAATCATGCCCGATGGCACTGTGCCGCCGAATCGGGCGCAGATCCCGTGCACCCAACGGGAACCGTCGTTCCGAAGTCCACTGTGGACGACCTGTCACAGGTGCCGGACCGTGCCCACGACCCGTGCATCCCACTTCGTGAGCTATTCGTTCAACGCTCAATAACGGAATCGCCACCCGCCCGGCAGATCATTTACCCAAGAAAATACGGCCCGTGCTCGCCGTCCGGGGCCGACCAGCTCACGTTGTCGAACCCCTCCCACTCACCACCCGACGCCGGTCGCGGCGCCCGTGGGCGGGTGATTTCGGCGTTTCACACCGCATGGCGAGCGTGGGCATGGTCGACGAACTGGTCGTGTGCGTCCTGACCAACCCGGAGAAGACCGGCCGGTTCCCCCTCGCCGAGCGACTGGCCCTGCCGGCCGACCTGAGCGGCATCGAGACGCTCTTCGTCCCGACCGGTCCGGAGCGGGCGTTCCCCTCCTCGACGCTCGTCACGGCGACGGCCCGGCGGCAGCGCCCGGCCAGGTCCGGCCGTCGTCGCCCCGGCGCCTTCGTGTTGCGCCCGCCGGACCTGGGGCGATACTTTCCGCAACGGTGTCGATACGCTACGCCTATCACCGGGGTTGGCGATGGTCATGACGGTTCTCGCGGCTCTCGCGCTGACGGTGCCGCTCACACTCGTGCCGCAGGTCGTCACCGCCGCGGACGCGGCGCCGAACGCCGTCGTCGTCTGGGACCTCAACGCGCAGACCGCCATCTGGGACGTCGCGCAGCAGTCGCCGCCGCAGGTCGCCGGACGCGGTTTCGCGATGGTCAGCGGCGCGGTCTACGACGCGGTCAACGCCATCGCCGGCACGCCGTACGAGCCCTACCTCGGCGCACCGCGGGCCAGCGGACACGAGTCGACCGACGCCGCGGTCGGCACCGCCGCCTACCGGGTGCTGGACGCCCTCTTCCCCGCGCAGCGGGAAAGGCTGCGCGCGCAGTACCGCGAGTGGCTCGCCGCCATCCCGGAGGGACCGGCGAAGCACGGCGGCGTCCGGGTCGGCGCCCAGGCCGCCACCGCGATGGTCGCGGCGCGGCAGGACGACGGCGCCTTCGACCCCCGACCGTGGACCGTCGGCACGGAGCCGGGCTGGTACCGCCCCACCCCGCCGGGTTTCGAGAACACGGGCGCCTGGGTCGGTTTCCTGAAGCCGTTCGCCATCCCGGACGCGACGATGTTCCGCACCCCCGGGCCGCCGGCGGTCACGAGCCCCGCGTACGCCCGCGATGTCGACGAGGTCAAGCGGCTGGGCTCGGCGACGAGCGCCGTCCGCACGGCGGACCAGACCGAGGCGGCGCTCTGGTGGCACGACCGGCGTTCCGTCAGCTGGGGGATGAAGCGGGACCTCGCCCTCACCCGCGGACTCGGCCCGCTGGAGACCGCGCGCCTCTACGCGCTGGCCGACGTCACCGGCGCGGACGGCGCGATCGCCTGCGCCAACGACAAGGAGTTCTGGCACTCCTGGCGGCCCATCACCGCCATCCGGTCCGCCGACACCGACGGGAACCCCGCCACCGCGGGCGACCCCGGCTGGACGCCGCTGGTCGTCACCCCGCCGAACCCCGACTACCCCTCCGGCCACACCTGTCGCACCGCCGCGCAGATGACGGCGTACGCGCACTTCTTCGGGCGCGACGACGTCCCCTTCAGCGCGTTCAGCCCCGACAGCGGCACCACCCGGCACTTCGACCGCTTCTCGCAGGCGACCGCCGAGGTCGTGGGCGCACGAATCTGGGCGGGCATCCACTTCCGCTCGGCGGACGTCGACGGCGCCGTGCTCGGCACGGCCGTCGGCAACCACATCACGAAGCGCCACTTCCGGCCTCGTCGGTGACCCGTCGGGCGGGCGGGTGACCGACGGGCTGCACGTGCGGCCGACGTCACCCGCCCCGCCGGTCGTCACGGATGCCGGGTCTCGACCTCCTCGTCCGGACGGGTCCGCACCCCGGCGACCGCCACCCGCCCGCTCTCGGCGAGACGTCCCCGTCGGGGGCGGACGCCGGGCTCCGGACGCCGGACAGGCGCCGGTGGCGGCTGGTCCACCGCCGGCCCGGCGGAGTCGAGCGGCAGGACGGCGTCGAGCCGGAACCCGCCGGCGGGCGTCCGCGCGGTGCTCAGGCTGCCGCCGAGGGCGGCCAGCCGCTCGCGCAGGCCGATCAGGCCGTGGCCGGTGGACAGCGGGCCGCGGTGCGCGGCACGGGGCCCGCCCGCGTCGCCGACCCGGATCTCGACCTGGGTCGCGGTCCAGGTCAGCAGCACCTCGGCGGACGCGCCCGGACCCGCGTGCTTGGTGACGTTGGTCAGGGCTTCCTGCACCACCCGGTACACCGCGAGGTCCACCGCGGGCTCGACCGGCCTCGGGTCGCCGGTGACGCGCGACTCGACGTGCAGGCCCGCCGCCCGGAACGAGTCCAGCAAGGCCGGGATGTCGCCGGCTCCCGGCTGCGGCTCGGCCGGCTCGCCCTCGGCGCGCAGCACCTCCAGCATCCGGCGCAGCTCCCCCATCGCGTTCTCGCCCAGGTGCTGGATCGTGTCGAACGCGCGCGCGGCCCGGGCCGGGTCGCGGTCGAGGACCCGGCGCCCGCCCGCCGCTTGCAGCACGATCACGGTGACCGCGTGGGACACCACGTCGTGCAGCTCCCGAGCGATCCGGCCGCGTTCCTCGGCGACGGCCTGCCGTGCCTCCAGCTGCCGCCTCTCCTCCAGCGCCCGCGCGTGCTCCCGGCTGGTCCGGACCCACCGGCCGGTCGCCCACACCGACAGCGGCAACAAGGTCAGGTACGCGGCCGCCGCGATGTCCACGAGGACGTCTTCCAGGCCGCCCGGGTCCAGGTCGGGCGTGGAGGTGGAGAACGCGTAGAGCAGCGCGGCGTCCAGCGCCACGCCCGCGACCCGCACCCGGCACCGCTCGGCGACGGTGAACAGGGCGAGGTACACCGCGATCTCGGGGCGGAAGGCGAAGCCGCTGACGGGCGAGGCGAGCGCGGCCACCGCCAGCACCACGACGAACACCGCCATCGGGTGCCGGCGCCGCGCCACGAGCACGGCGAACACCAGACCCAGGTACCACAGGGCGAACCAGAAGTCCGGTTCCTCCGGCCGCAGCGGGACGTGCGAGTAGAGCACCACGTCCATCGCGCTCGCGCCCAGGGCGAGCGCGACGTCCGCGGCCGCCGGGGCGAACCGCCTCCACGTCATGAGCAGCGGGCGCAGTTGACGATGTTGTGCTTCGCGCACGCCTTGGACCCCGGCGGCACCGGCACGACGGAACCGGCCGCTTCGAACGCCGCGCGCACGTCACCGCCGTGGGCGGCGATCGCGGCCTCCAGCGCCACCGGCTCGGGCATGACCGCGTTCGGCGCGTGCCGGGACGCGGAGGCGAGGTCGAGCACGGCGAACTCGGCGCCGGCGAGCCGCAGGGCGTTCACCCCGGTCGACGGGATGCGCTCGACCGGGCCTTCGTCCGCCCCCGCGAGCACGACCGAGACGTCGAGGCTGCCGTCCAGCAAGCCGGGCGGCGGGTCGGGCACGACGACCCGGGTCGGTTCGACCAACCAGCCGGCGGCGACGTGGCCTCCCCCGGACCGCGCCGTGGCCTCCGACTCGATGGAAACGGCGACGTGTGCTGCCGTCATGATCTACCCCCTGGCGAAAATGCGTTTCAGGTCGAGAATGGAAATGCCGCGTTCGGCCGCCCCATCGTCCAACTCCGGACCGAGCTTGGGCATCCCCGCATGGGATTACCACGAACGAGTGAATACTCCATCGAGTGACGTATCCGGGGGACGTTTTACGGCGCGGCCAACGGGACGGCGCGCCGGGTCGATTCCCAAGCGACCCGAGGGGATCACCGTGACGACGACCGTCAGCCCACGCACCACCGCCGGACCGCTGCGCTGATCACCGCTGCCGGTGCCCGGGGTGCTGTGCCTCGTGGCGCCGGCCATCGCGCCGGTCTCCCCGGCCCGCGCCACCGACGGCCTGTGCAAGATCACCACCACGCAGTTCTCGACCAGCCACCACGACGTCGACCGCGTGCGGGACGGCCGGTGGGAGGACCCATGCCCATCGTGTCGGTGACCACCTGGCCCGGTTCGGACGACCAGACGCGCAGGTTGGCGCAGGAGCCGACCAAGACGGTGCGCGAGGTGACGGGCGCGCCGATGGACAAGATCACCGTCTACGTCCAGGAAGTGCCCCGCGAGCGCTGGGCCGAGGGCGGTGTGCTGGGCACCGACCCGGACTTCGCCGCGCCGAGCCGCCGCGCGTGACCACCGGTGGGCCGTCACCGCGCCGGCCACCGGTCACCCGTCAGGACGCGGTCGTGCACGCCACGTCGAGTTGACCTGGAGCGCGCTCCAGCCGCTAGCGTCGCGGCCGTCGACGGCGGAGCAGGCGAGGAACGGAGAACGACGTGCGTCTGGGTGTGCACATCAGCCGGTTCAACCAGGGTGCGGCGCGGCTCGGTCCCGAGCTGGCCGCCGCCGGCGCGGCGGTCGAAGCGGCCGGCGTGGCGTGGTTGTCGGTCATGGACCACTTCTTCCAGATGGAGCAGAACGACGCTCCCGAGGACCCGATGCTGGAGAGCTACACGACGCTGGGGTTCCTCGCCGCGCACACCTCCACCGTCCGGCTCGGCGCGCTCGTCACCGGCGTCACCTACCGCCACCCGGGCCTGCTGGCGAAGAACGTCACCACGCTGGACGTGCTGTCGGGCGGTCGCGCCACGCTGGGCATCGGCGCCGCCTGGTACGAGCGCGAGCACCGGGGGCTGGGCGTGCCGTTCCCGCCGCTGGGCGAGCGCTTCGAGCGGCTGGAGGAAGCGCTGCGGATCTGCCTGCAGATGTGGGACCCGGCGGACGACGGCCCGTTCGAGGGCAGGCACTACCGGCTGGCCGAGACCCTGTGCGCGCCCGCGCCGGTGAGCGCGCCGCACCCCGAGGTCATGGTCGGCGGCAACGGCGAGCAGAAGACCCTCCGGCTGGTCGCCCGCTACGCCGACGCCTGCAACTTCCTGCTCCCCTCCCCCGCCGAGGTGCCCCACAAGCTCGACGTGCTGCGCCGCCACTGCGACGAGCTCGACCGCGACTACGACGCGATCCGCAAGACCGTCGTGCACCTCGGGGCGCTGCCCGAAGACGCCGACGGGTGCACCAAGGCCCTGGCGGGCTACGCGGAGCTGGGCGTCGACACCGTCATGGTGCTGTCACCGGACGGCGACCAGGCCGAGTGGGTCGAACGCGTGCTCGCCCCCGTCACCGGCCGGCTGGCCGAGCTGGGCTGACCGGGCCGAGCTGATCGGGCCGGGCATCACATCGGGTGGACTCATCACGCAACGTGTCCTCGTCGTGCGCGCGGGCCGCTAGCGTGGGACCGGTCCGCGGGTGCGGACCCGTTCGGAGAGGTGGCGGATGACGGCCGAGGTGCTGCCGGGACCGGGCTCGGCCACGTGGGACCGCCTCGGGCAGTGGCGGCTGCTGCTGGTGATCCACCGGTCGCTGCTGCTGCAGGCCGCCCACCCGGCGATCGGCGCGGCCGTGAGCCGCTTCTCCGTCTACAACGCCCGCCCGTGGCGGCGGCTGTTCCGCACGTTGGAGAGCCTGCAGACCTACGTCTACGGCAGCGCTTCGGAGCAGCGTCGCGAGCTGGCCCGCCTGGAGCGCCTGCACCGCCGGATGCAGGGCACCGACGACCACGGCCGGCCGTTCACCGCCGCTGACGTGCAGGCGCGGGCGTGGGTGCACCTGACCCTGTACGACGCGGTGCTCACCGCGCAGCGGTTGGGCGGCGATCCGCTGTCCCCCGAGGAGACCGCCCGCCTGTACGCCGAGTGGCGACGCCTGGGGCAGGTGTTCGGGCTGGCGGAGGACGACATGCCCGCCACGCCCGAGGACTTCCGCGACTACTTCGACCGCATGGTCGCCGACGTGCTGGAGGACAACGCGACCGTCCGCGACCTGCTGTCGGGCAGCATCCACCGCGTCCCGCCGCCGCCCGGCCTGCCGATCCCCGCGCTGGTCTGGGCGCCGCTGCGGCACCTCGTGGTCACCGCCGTCGTCCAGGCCACGGTCGCCACGCTGCCCGAGGTGTACCGCGAACGCCTGCGCCTGACCGTGGTGCCCGGCGCGGACCTGCTCGTGGCCGGTCTGCACCGGGCGGCCCGGCTGACCTCCGACCTGCTGCCCAAACCGTGGCGCTACCTGCCGCTGGCCGCCGCGGCGATCAGGGCCGACGACGTGCGGCCGCGGTCCCGGGTCGCGCCCACCCCGGAGTCGTTCTTCACCACCGTGCTGGACCAGAGCGGCGACGGCGTGCTGCGGTGGAGCGACCTGCTGGCCATGGCCCGCGAGCTCAGCACCCACCTCGACCTCGACGAGGACGACGAGACCACCGTCCACGACGCCTTCCGGTCGTGGTGGGCGCAGCTGTGCACCGCCACCGGCACGCCACCCGACGGCGCCGTCACCCTCGCCGGCTACCGCTCGGCCCTCGCCGGCGACCGCTACCCCGGCCCGCCCGACCCGGACCGCGGCTACGGCGCCGTGGCCGCCGCCATCCGGCGGCTGATCGACCGCGACGCCAACGGCGAGGTCCGGCCCGCCGAGTACACCCGGCTGCTCGACCGCAGCCCCCGCAGCCACGAGGTCATCGCCGCCCTGCGCGACCTGGACCACAACGGTGACGGCACGCTGAACAGCGACGAGTTCGAGACCGCCGTCCAGGACTTCCTCACGGGCCACCGCGACCTACCGGCCGCCCGCCACCTCCTCGGCCGCGCCTGACCCCTTCGGCCGGCCCGGTCGCTACGGCGTCTCCTGCAAGGGCCAGACCTCGACCACTCCGTGCGCGACCGCGCAGGGGGTCGCCGAGGCGAGTTCGACGGCCTCCTCCACCGTGTCCGCTTCGATGATCGCGAACCCGGCGACCGGGAGGGCCGAGGACAGGAACGCCCCGCTCCGCACCGTCACGCCCGCGCCGTCGTGGTTGCGCACCTGCATCGGCGAACCCGCGATCCCCGTGACGACCCCCATCGCGCGCAAGCGGGCGTCGTGCGCGTGCGCCTCGTCCCGCACCGCCGCGTCGGTGCGGTCGTACCCCTCCCGGTCCCCGTACCCGATCGTCACGAACTTCGGCATGGCACTTCCCTCCGAGGTCGACACCGACCGCCCGACGGTACTGACCGCGGTCCGCTCCGGCGACACGTCGTGCACCTCACGTCGTCCGCACCGGTTCCGCACCGCTTCGGATGTGCGAGGCGCAGTGTGAGGCGAGTGAGCACTCCGGCGGCGGCGATGCCGAGGGCGAGCGTTGCCGCAGGCGCCCAACCCGTGGCGGCCACGGCGCCGAGAGCGCAGACCGTCAACGCTTCGACGTCGGCCACGAGGTCGGGTGCCACGACACCCGCCGGTCGCCGGGGTGGACGCGTGGTGCCGTCGTGCGTGGTCGTTTCGTCCTTCGATCGCTTCGCAGGCCGCATTCCCCCACGTTGACCCCGGTCGGGGCACTGGGACCAACCCGACCCGAACACCGCGAGGCATATCCCCACCAGGGCTGTACGGCCTCACCGCGGGCCGGTATGACGGCATGAAGTCGCCGGTGAGGACGGAGAAGCCATGGGCAGGGGCACCGGGAGGGATGTCGACGCGAGGCTGTTCGACCGCCGCGACGTCAGGGAAGCGCTGTCGGATCACGACTTCGGGACCGTCTTCCGCGTCGTCCGGGAAGAGGCTTCGCTCACGCAGGAGCAACTCGGGCTGATGGTCGGCTTGTCCCAGGCGAGGGTGTCGGCGGTGGAGCGCGGTCACCACCGCATCCGCGACGTCGCGGTGGTCGTCAGGATCGCCGAAGCACTGGGCATCCCCGCTCCGCTGCTCGGATTCCCGGGCGCCGCAGCCGGCGCGGCGGCACCTTTCGGCCGGCTGAGCCGACGTGACCTGGTGAACGCGTCCATCGGCCTGGTCCTGGCCGCGCCGTCAGCCGCCGGCCCGGTGGAACCGCTCGAGCGGTTCGCGACCCGCGCGCGACGCGGAGAGGCGCGGTTGGGCTCCGCCGACGTCGCCGCCGTCGAGTCGATCACCGCGGAGTGGCGCGGCCGGGACTTCCGGTCGGGCGGAACGGTGGTCCACCGGCTCGCGATGCGCGCACAGGTCGAGACCCTGCACGGTCTGCTCGGCGCCCGTTGCTCGCCGGAGGTCCGCGCCGGCTTCGAGCTCGCCTTCGCGGACCTCGTCATGGTCGCCGCGTGGGCGGAGTACGACGCCGGGGAGTACGACTCGGCACGCGGGCTGTGGATGTCGACGCTGTCCCACGCGAGACGGTCCGCGCATCCCGCCCGGACGGACCTGGTCGTGCGGGCACTGATCCAGATGAGCCACCACGCGCTGCACCTGGGCCGGCCGGGTGATGCCCTGCGCTTCCTCAGCCTCGCCCAAACCGCGGCTGCCACCGGCCGACCCGTCAGCGCGTTGACCGAGAGCTACCTCGCGTCGAACCTCGGGTGGTGTCACGCCGCGATGGGCAACGGAAAGTCGGCGCTCCGCGCACTCGACGAGGGCGACTCGCTGCTGGACACGGGTGGCGGACTTCCCGCTCCTCCTTGGTCGCACCACGTCACCGGTTCGGAGAGGGCGGGGATGCGCGGGCTCGCGCTCACCGTGCTGTCGAGGGAAGACCCGCGGCACGCGGCTCCTGCCGCGCGATTGTTGGCCCGAGCCGCCGCGGGCTTCGGCCCGGAGTACGACCGCACGAGGTTGATGGTGCTCCCGGTGCTGGCGATCGCGCTCCTGAGGTCGGGAGAGGTCGACAGCGCGGTCGCGACAGGCCGCCAGGCCCTCGACGTCGCGCGCCGGATCCCGTCCGTCCGAGTCCGTCCCCGGCTGCGGGCCCTCCTCGCGAGCGCCGATCAGACCGGGAACTCCGACCTCGCCCACTTGAAGGACGACATCCGCGCGTGGTGGACGACCGGATGAGGCCATCCGTCCCGGACCGGTTCAGCGTAGTCCGGTGCCGGCGGTGATGAGGGTGATCAGCCGGCGGCGGGCGGTGGTCAGGACGGCGCGGCCGGTCGGGGTGATCTCGACCAGGGTGCGGCGGCGGTCGCGGGGGTCGGAGGCGCGGGTGACGTGGCCGGAGCGGTCCAGGCGCTCGATGGTGCGGCTCATCGTCTGGTCGGTCACCTCGCACAGGGTGGCCGGCTCGTGCTGGGCGAGCGGGCCGTCGGCGAGGTGGTGCAGCGCGATCAGGCCCGCGTGCGTCAGGCCAGGCCGTTGAGCACCTCGTCGAACCGGCTCTCCACGACGCGCGCGGCCACCGACAGCAGCCGCCCGGTCGGCCAGGAGTCGACGTCGGCGCGGACCTGGTCCGGCCGGTGCGACACCTCCCGCTCGTCCCCTCGGCCCACGCCACCACCTTCGCAGAGCAGCCCGGGGACCGGCCTGGTGTGGCTGCTCGGGCACCGGCTGCACGGGATCGCCCTGCTGCCCGAACCCACCTTCCGGACGCGCGCGTCGGCGTGGGCCGGCTACGCGGCGCACCAGGTCGAGTCCTGGGCCTCGTCTACTACGCGCAGACCAGGGTCCGCCGCTGCACCAGCGGCCTGCACCGGGTGAACGTCGTCGCGCTCGCTGCCAACGGCGCGTTCATCGCCCTGCACGCCCTCCAGACCCGGGTGTTCTACGACGGCACCGCCCAGGACGTGTCGATCTTCAGCTCGCAGGGCTCCGTCGTGCTGCTGCTGGTGGCCGTGCTGCTGATGGAGAACATCCCGGCCGTCGAGTACCTGCTGGTCGCCGTCCTCGCCCTGCTGATCTGGGCGCCGCTGCGCCTGGCCCGCGTCCTCACCGCCGCAACCCCTGACCGCTGACGGCGGCCGGGGACGGCGTCGGGGACGGCCGGCCCGGCTCACGGCGCCGAACGACCGCCGTCGCTCATCGTCCGGGCTTGCCGGTGGCGGCGGGGGTCGCGATGTTCCCGATGCCGGTGGCGGAGTTGACCGCCGCCGCGTAGTCCGCGACCGTCTGCCCCGGCGCCGAGCACTTCCGCATGTCGGAGTAGCACCACAGGAACCCGCCGTGGACCGGTGTCTTCCGGCCCATCTCCGTCAGCTTCTGCTGGACGGCGGCCGGGGAGTCGCCTTGGGCGCAGCCGTCGCCGTTCTCGCACCAGAACCCCGGGTCCACCGCCATGCCCAGGGCGTCGGCCCACTCCCCGGGGTCGTTGCCCGTCCCTCCCGCGTAGCACTGCAAGTAGACCCGGTCCACCAGGGAGCCGAGTTCCGCTTTGACGGCCCGCCAGTAGTCCGTGCGCGCGTAGGGCACGAAGGTGAAGTTCCGGTACCCGATCCTCTTCGCCATCCTGGCGAACTCCACGGTCGAGTCCACGTCGTAGCACGATTCGTCGTCGCTGTTGAGCGCGTCGACGCCGATCTTGTCGAACAGCGCCTTGAAGTTGCGGCACAGGATGCTGTCGGGGCCGGTCCCGCCGTCGGCGCTGCGCTTCGCGATCAGGCTCTTGATGTTCTCCCAGTCCGCGGCGCCGTAGGAACCGACCGAGATCTCGACGCGGCCGACCTTCGACCCCTTCGCGGTCTTCAAGGACTTGACCCAGTCGGCCCACTTGTCGTCCTCGACGCAGTAACCCCCGTCCTTCACGATCGGCGTCTCGTTGTAGTAGAGGTCGCCGTTCTCGTGGACGTGCAGGCTCCAGAGGATCACCGTGCCGAAGCCCGATTCCGCGAGCTCGGTCGCGGTCGCCGCGTCGCCGGGGAAGGGGCCGTCGGCGTAGAGGGCGGACCGACCGCCCGCTCCCGACCTCGGTTGCACGATCGCGTTTCCCATTGTCGACTCCTACTCGATCCGGCCGCGTTCGGGGCCGGCTCGCGCCGCCCCGCACGGGCACACCGCCGGCGCACGTCTCGGGCGTGCTCCGCCACTCGGTCCTACCCGGCGGCGGAACCGGCATGTGCGCGGCTCGGGACGTGCACTCGGACGAGCGGGGGAATCAACCCTCCGGGCAGCCGCGGTCACGCAACGAACACGTCCACCCGGCCCCAGGCCGAGGACGACGCCACCGTGCCCGTCACCGACATCACCCCGGCCGACCTTGACAGTGCCCGTCTCACTCCCGAGAATCGCGGAAAGCGCTTTCCAGTGGTCGTCCGGCCGCCGGTGGCGCCCGTTCCGGCCGATGAAGGAGCACTCCTCGGTGACCTCGTCCGACACCCCGCGAGGACATCGCGACCCGGGCGAAGGGGCCGTGCGCGCGCTCGGCCGCCTGTTCCGGCCGCACCGGCGGCGCCTGGGCGGCGCGCTGGCCGTCTTCGTCGTGAAGCACAGCCCGGTGTGGCTGCTCCCCCTGGTCACGGCCACCATCGTCGACACCGTGGTGCTGCACCTGCCCCTGGACGGGATGTGGGTCGCCACCGGCGTGATCATGCTGATCCTCGTGGTGAACTACCCGCTGCACCTGCTCTACGTCCGCCTCCTGCACGGGAGCGTGCGGCGGGCGGGCACCGAGCTGCGGTCGGCCCTGTGCACCCGGTTGCAGGAGCTGTCGATCGGCTACCACAACCGGACCAGCGCGGGCGTGCTGCAGGCGAAGGTCGTCCGCGACGTGGAGACCGTCGAGCAGATGGCGCAGCAGACCACCGACACCGGGATGAGCGCGATCACCGTGCTGATCGGCGGCTTGACGATCGTCGGCGTGCGGGCGCCGCACTTCCTGCCGCTGCTGCTGGTGATCGTGCCGCTCGCGGCCCTGGTGGTGATGCGCCTGCGCACCAGCCTGCGCGACCACAACGAGGTCTTCCGCCACGACGTGGAGCACCTGGCGGCCCGCGTCAACGAGATGGCGCAGCTGATCCCGGTCACCCGCGCGCACGGCCTGGAGCGCCACGCCCTGCGGCGCATGGACGACACCCTGCGGCGGGTCCTGACCTCGGGGCTGCGGCTGGACCTGCTCAACGGCCGGGTCGCCTCGCTGTCGTGGGTGTTCCTCAACATCCTCGGCGTGCTGTTCCTGACCGCCTCCGCGCTGGTCGCCTACCACGGCGCCTGGGGCATCGGCGCGGGCGACGTGGTCATGCTCAGCGCCTTCCTCACCACCTCCACCACGTCCCTGGCCACCCTGATGACCCTGGCCCCGGTCATCGCCAAGGGGCTGGAGTCCATCCGCTCCGCGAGCGAGGTGCTGCGCACCCCCGCGTTGGAGGACAACAAGGGCAAGGCCGCGGTCACCGAGGTCCACGGGGCCGTGGACTTCCGGGCCGTCGGCCACACCTACGACGGGACCGACCGGTCGGCGGTGCGCGACTTCACCCTCCGCGTCGCCCCCGGCGAGACGATCGCGCTGGTCGGCCAGTCGGGTGCGGGCAAGTCCACGGTGCTCAACCTGCTCATCGGCTTCATCCGCCCCCAGGCCGGTCGGATCCTGCTCGACGGCGTCGACATGGCGGAGCTCGACCTGCGCACCTACCGGCGGTTCATCTCGGTGGTGCCGCAGGAGCCGATCCTGTTCGACGGCACGGTCCGCGAGAACGTCGCCTTCGGCATGCCCGACGCCGACGAGACCGCGATCAGGACGGCGTTGCGCGACGCGAACGCCCTGGAGTTCGTCGACCGCCTGCCCGACGGGCTCGACACCCCCGTCGCCGACCGGGGCGCCCACCTGTCCGGCGGCCAGCGGCAGCGCCTGGTCATCGCCCGGGCCCTGCTGCGCGACCCCCGCCTGCTGATCCTCGACGAGGCCACCTCCGCCCTGGACACCCGGTCCGAGGCCCTGGTCCAGGAGGCGTTGGCCAGGCTGGTGCGGGGCCGGACCACCTTCGTCGTCGCCCACCGGCTGTCCACCATCCGCGACGCCGACCGCATCGTCGTCATGCGGGACGGTGAGATCGCGGAGATCGGCTCGCACGACGAGCTGCTGCGCGGCGGAGGCGCCTACACCCGGCTGCACGCGGGCCGACCGGCCTGACCCCCGCCCGCCGGCGGCCGGGAACGCGTGGCGCGTCCCCGGCCGCCGGGGGTCAGCCGCGCACGCGGGTGAAGCGCTGGTTCGGGCTGCCGCTGTAGGTGTACTGGGAGATCCGCGCGCCGTCGGCGGTCGACTTCTCCCACACGTCCATGGCCAGGCCGGACTGCCGGTTGACCAGGCTGATCACGTCGCCGCCGTGGTCGACGACGCGCCACTGCTGGCTCGTGGCGCCGGTGTCGGGCTGCTGCGTGATGTCGGCGCCGTTGCCGTTGCCGGAGACCTGGAGGACCAGGCCGCTGTGCCGGGCCTTGACGCGGACGTGGCCGTCACCGGTGTCGATGAACTCGAACTGCTGGTTGGGCCGGCCGTTGGCGGTCCACTGGACGAGCCCCGCCCCGGCGGCGACGGAGGCCTCGTTGACGTCGGCCGCTTTGCCGCTGTGCTGGGCGACCAGGCTGTAGGCGGCCGACGTCGAGCGCAGGGAGGAGGCGAGGCCGATGCCCTGCTCGCGCAGCGCCGCGGCGACGACCTCCGCGATGCGGGCGGCGCCGGCGGCTTCGAAGTGGGTGTGGTCGTTGCAGAAGAACGCGCCGACCGCGCCCTGCGTGTAGTCGCCGTTGTTGGGGCACAGGCGCAGCGTGTTGTAGAGCGCGATGCTGCGCTGGTGCAGGTCGATCACCGGCACCTGGTCGGCCTGCGCCTGGGCCACCGTCTCGTTCAGGAACCCGCGGGTCGCCACGGCGGTGGAGCCGGAGCAGCGGATCGCCGACACCGGCGTGACGTAGATCGGCTTCACCCCGCGCGCCTTCGCCTCACGCCCCATCGTGCCCAACAGCTCGCGATAGCGCGCGGTGCCGACGTGGCGCGGGCAGTTGGGGTCGCCGTCGTTGATGCCGAACTGGACGATCAGCCAGTCGCCGGCCTGCATCCCGTTGCTCGACAGCATGTCCGCCCAGCGCGAGGCGTAGGTGCGGGGGCTCACCACGCACTCGCCCGCCGAGTCCTTGGTGCTCTTGACGTTCGACTCGTACAGCCAGGTCTGGATGCTCCGCCCGCCGACGGCGTTGTTGACGACCGTGACGTCGTCGTTGAACAGCCGGTCGAACTCGCGACCCCACCCCACCGGGCACGAGCTGCCGCCGTTGGCCATCGTCGAGTCGCCCGCCAACCACACCTTGAACGGCGCGACGGCGGCACCCGGACCGGCGGCCTGCGGCGCGGCACACGGCGCGGGCGCCGGTGCGGCCTGCGCCGGCACCACCACGGCCGCCATCGCGGCGATGACGGCCGCCACGACCGCCGTGCACCGGTTGCGCGAAGATGTCCTCATCGATCCTCCAGGTCGTTCTCGGGCAGGTTTCACGGCGTCAACGGACCTGCGTCGACCGGAGGACGCCCAACCGGACCGCCTCGTCCAGCACCAGGTTCGACATGGCGGTCGCGCCGTACTCGGAGAAGTGGGTGTTGTCGCCCTTCTCCGCGGTCAGGAAGAGCCCCTGCGACGGGGTGACGCCGAGCTGCTCGACCAGGGCCGCGGACGACGCGGTCAGGTCGATCAGCGGCGCGCCCTGCGCCCGGGCGACGGCCTTCACCTCCGCGGGCAGGTCCACCCCGACCTCGTTGACGTGCCGAGCGGTGCCGGTGAGGCGGCCGGCCGAGTCGAACAACCGGCGGACCGGCGGCGTGACCAGCACCGGGGCGCCGCCCGCCGCGCGCACGTCGCGCACCATGCGGGTGAGGTTGTCGCGGAACGCGGCGGCCGAGGTCTGCTTGTCGTTGTGGCCCACCTGGATCATCACCGTGTCGCCCGCACGCGTCTGCGACCGCACCGCCGGGAACAGCACGGCGTTGGCCAGCACCGAGCCGGAGCTCTCCCCCGAGTCCGCGTAGTTCGCCACCGACAGGCCCTCACGCAGCCGGGCGGGCAGCGCCTGGCCCCAGCCCGTGTAGGGGGCGACCGGCTGGTCGCACACCGTCGAGTCACCGACCAGGAACAGCGCCGCCGGCCTGACCGGCTTGACGGTGACCGCCACGACCGCGGGCGAGCGGCCGTCGAACACCAGCGTCAACCCCGGTGTGCCCGTGCCACCCTGACCCGTCGGCTGCCCTTCGGGCTCGCGCACGTTGACGGTGAGCACCCGGTCGGCGAACTGACCCACGCCGGTGTCCACGGCGGAGAGCACCCGGCGGCGGGCCTCGGCGGTGACGCCGGTGTGGGCCGCGCGGGAGGAACTGCCCAGCCTTACCGCCACGTCGTAGTGCCCGGGGGCGACGTCGTAGCGGCACGTGATCGGGCCCGTGCCGGTGCAGCCGGCCGGGACGGGGTCGCCCGGGACGACGCCGAGCCGGACGAGCTGCCACTGCTGGTTCGCGCCCGAGTTCACGTCGTACTGCGAGATCCGCGCACCCTCGGCCGTCGAACGCTCCCACACGTCCAACGCCTTGCCGCTGTTGCGGTTGACCAACCGGACATAACCACTGTCGGTGTCCACCACACCGAACTGCTGGTTCACCGCATCACGATCGGTCCACTGCACCACGTCCGCACCGTTCGCCGTCGACGCCGACGCGACGTCCACCACCCGGCCGCTGTACCGCGACCTCAACCGGAAGAACCCACCACCCGAATCCACGAACTGGAACTGCTGAGCCGACGAATCCGACCGCGACGCCTGCACCACGGCACCACCGTCCACCGCCGACCGCACCTGCATCACCTTGCCACTGTGCCGAGCCACCACCACATACGTGGCCGACGTGTCCACGGTCGCGGCCCGGGCCGACGGCGCGGCCGGCGCGAGGACCGCGACCGCACCGACCACGAGCGCCACCGCCGATCGCACGACCGCACCGCATGACGACAATGTCATGTACGTGCCTTTCACCTGGAGTCGACGCGACGGCCGGGCCGACGGGCCGAGAGGACTTTCCCGGCGAAATAGTTGCGATGAATTCGGGCCGCCGTCAACGGTCGCATCTCGTATGGGTGGCCGTCGAATGCATTCGACCGGAGTGCGCATTGAGCGACGCCGGCCGGCCACGACCCGATAACGTCGTGAGCGGCCGGCGAGGCCCGGCGGACGACCCGCGGATCACTGCACCGGGTTCCAGCCGTCGCTGCCGGCGAGGTAGTTCTGCGCGGTGTAACCCGCGGCGGTCGTGCCGCTCATCTGCGGGCGGTCGGCGGTGCCGGTGCTCGTGCCCGCGCCGGTGTTGTTGTACTCGGTGAACCGGCACGTCTTCCAGGAGAAGCCGCTCATGTCCTGCCACGCGCCGGCTTGGCGGATGTGCCCGCCCAGCGCCGAGTCGCGGACCAGGACCTGGCCGATCGCGTCGGCCGCGCCGCCGGCGTGCCAGCAGCGGCCCAGGGCGACGGTCCGCGCCGCCGACGGGCCCGTCAGCGTCGACCTGGTGATCAGGATGCCGTAGCGGTTGCCGGAGTGGGTGGCCGCGGCGGTGATGTAGCCGTTGTTCGTGCTGCCGCGGTCCAGCGAGCGGATGGTCGTGGAGTCGATGACCAGCGCGCCGTTGCCGTAGATGAAGTCGACGGCGCCCTCGATGTAGCTCTTGTAGACGTACTGGCGGACCTGCGAGGCGCCGGTGCCGCCCCAGGACAGGAACGTGTCCTGGTAGCCGAGCAGGCGCACGTTGCGGTAGACCTGCCGGTCGCCGCCCGCGTACAGGGCCAACGCCTGGCTGTCGTGCGCGGCGTAGGTGTTGGCGATGGTCAGCCCCTTGACCGTGGTGTCCTTGGCCAGGTTGAGCACGGTCGCGCTGCCCGCGGTGCCGGCGGTGGACGCCGGGGTGCTGCCGGTGATCACGATGTCGCCGGAGGTGCCGGTCGTGCCCTGGAGGGTGATGCCGGGCTTGCTCGCCGGGATGGACACCTGGCCGCGGTAGGTGCCCGGCTTGATGTTGATGACGGTGCCGGGCGCGGACGCCGCGAGCGCGGCCTGGATGGTGGTGTGGTTGCCGGAGCCGTCGGCCGCCACGGTGACCGTGGCGGCGTTCGCCGGGGTGGCCGGCATGACGGTCAGCGGAAGGACGGCCAGGGCCGCGGCGGTGCGGGCCACCGCCGTCCGGCGTGTGCCGTGCAGGGGCATGGTGCAGCCTTTCGTCGATGCTCGGGGACGTCGGCGGCGGCGATGGTCCTCAGTACGGCGGGGTCGTGGGCCAGGTGATCGCGCCGGCGGGCACGGGGGCGGTCACCTGCCGGAAGGCGGCGGCCGGCAGCACGCCCTGGTCGCGCAGGGAGGTGGCGACCAGGCGGGCGACCTCGATCGCGCCGAACGCCTGGAAGTGCGTGTTGTCCTGGACGCCGTCGGGGTGGTTGGGGTGCTGCCCGGCCGCGAGGTGCAGGAAGTGCTCCTTCGTGCCCTCGACGCCCGCGCGGTTCCACAGCGCCGTGCTGGACGCGGTGAGGTCGACCAGCGGCACTCGCTTGGCGGCCGCGAGTTCGCGCATCGCCGCCGGGTACGCGCCGTGGGTCGGGGAGATCACCCCCGCGACGGTGAAGCGGCGGCGTTCCGCGGACGTGACGAGAACCGGGATGGCGCCCTTGGCGCGGCTCTTGTCGACGTACTGGGAGAAGTACGACTTGTACACGTAGGTGGACGCGGTCGAGTCTCCCGCGACGTAGACGCGGACGGGGGACGCCGCCGAGGCGCCCGCCCCCGTGCCGGCCGCGGGCACGATCGTCAACGCCGCCACGACACCGAGGGCGGCGGGTGTGGCCGGCCGTCGCCACGTCGGGTGTTTCGGGGACATGCGCGGACTTCCCTCCTGGACGTGGCCGGATGCATTCCCGGGATCACTCGGGTCGATCGACGCGCATTTCGACGGCCATTTCGACGCTTATTCGACGACGCGGATCTTCGGCGTTCGAAGTATGGCGGCGGCGCGCGGCCGCCCACAAGAGCGGGCGTCCGATTTGTCGTCAATCCTCGAATGCGCGGGTATTTGAGACGCGCACCAGTCGTTCTTCGTGGGACGATCGGCTCATCGAAGCGGGGACGCGGGGCGGTCGCGGTCCACGGCGTCCAGCAGGTCGAGGTAGCCCTCGCCGGCCCGCCACAGCGCGTCCGACACCGCGGTGAGCTTGCCGGGCGCCCACCGCTTCTCCTCGTACGCGCGGGTGTGGTGGCGCAGCGCCCGCAGAGCCACCGCCAGCTCGGCGCGCAGCCGTGCCCGGAACTCGTCCGCGCCGGGAGCGGGCAACCGCACCTGCTCGCCGCGCCCTTCGGCGAGCGCCGCGAGCGCCTCCCCCGCCACCCCGTCCGCCGCGTCCCACACCAGGGCCGGCCGGTCGACGTGGTGGTTCCAGACCGGCGCGTGCGCGGAACGCCACAACGCCCTGATCGGGTTGCGCGACACCCGGGTCGCGTTGGCCCAGTGCTCGGCGCCGTGCGGCTCGCTCAACCACGGCACGTCCTCGACGGGCAGGTCGACCACCACCGCGACGGTCACCCGGTCGAGATCGCGCGGCGCGCCGAGCAGGTCACCCGCGGCCCACAGCTGCACGACCCGCAACGGGGTGAACGACTTCGGCCCGCCCGCCAGCTCCTCGCACTTGACCGCCAACTCCTCGACATGCCGCACCGCCGTGGTCCACTTCACGCCCCACATCATCGCCCGCGCCCGCGAGCGCGGTCACCCGGACCGTCGACGCGGACCGTCCTCTGTGGTCGAACGGGCGGCCGGCGCGTCGGACTCGCGGCGGCCGAGGTCTCCGCCCGCCTCGTCACCGGCGACCGCGCCGTCCGCCGGGGTGGTGGCGCATGATCGGCGGACCGGGATGTCTCGCGTAGGCTGCCCTGCGTGGCTGTGGATGGGCGCGCGGGCGGTGAGGTGCGGGTTTCCCGGATCGCGGACCTGGCCGGGGTGTCCGCCTCGACCGTGTCGAAGGTGATCCACGGGCGGCCCGGGGTGTCCGACGGGACGCGCAGGCGCATCGAGGAGCTGATCCGCGAGCACGGCTTCCAGAAGAACGAGAAGACCGAGGCGGTCCCGATCGTCGAGGTGGTCTTCCAGTCCCTGGACAGCCTGTGGGCGCTGGAGATCATCCGCGGGGTGGAGGAGGCGGTCCGCCCGGACGGCCTGGCCGTGACGCTGACCGAGATGCAGGGCGGCCACACCCCGGAGAGCGCCTGGGCGCGGCAGATGCTGGCCCGCCGGCCGGTCGGCGTCATCGCGGTCTCCGCCGAGTTCAGCGAGGCCCAGCTGGCGCAGCTGGGCAGCCGGGCCATCCCGCTGGTCGCGCTGGACCCCACCGGTGAGCCGACCCATTCGATCCCGTCGGTGGGCGCGACGAACTGGAACGGCGGCCTGGTCGCCACCCGCCACCTGATCGGGCTCGGCCACCGCCGCATCGCCATGGTCAACGGCCCCTCGGAGTTCCTGTGCTGCCGCGCCCGGCTCGACGGCTACCGCGCGGCCCTCGACGCGGCCGGCGTGCCGCAGGACCGCAAGCTCGTGCGGACCGCGCCCCTGTACCACGACGGCGGCCGTGACGCGGCGCGCGAGCTGCTGCGGCTGCCCACCCCGCCCACCGCCGTCTTCGCCGCCAACGACCTGCAAGCCCTCGGCGTGTACGACGCCGCGCGGGAGGCGGGGCTGCGCGTCCCGCACGACCTGAGCGTGGTCGGCTTCGACGACCTGGCGTTCACCCAGTGGTCCGACCCGCCGCTGACCACCGTGCGGCAGCCGTTGCGGCGGATGGGCGCGGAGGCCGCCGGGATGCTGCTGACCCTGGCGGCGGGCGGCGAGCCGGACAACGACCGCGTCGAGTTGCCGACGAAGCTCGTCGTCCGGGGCAGCACCGCGCCGCCGCCGTGACGCCGGTCAGCCCGTGCAGGTGTACCCCGAGGGCAGCGCGGTGCTGCCGTTGGGGCGTGAGGCCTGGAACCCGAACTCGGCCGTCGCCCCCGGCGCGAGCGAGCGGGTGGCCCGCGCGGTCACGGCCTGGCCGCCCGTCGTCACCGCCGCGTTCCACGACCCGACGACCGCGTCGCCGGCCGGCAGCGTGAACGTCACCGCCCACGTGATCGTGGACGTCCCGGTGTTGGTCACCCGCACGGGTTGCACGACGTAGCCGGTGCCCCACTGGCTCTGGGTCGTGGCCACGACCGTGCAGCCGGCGCCGCCGCCGGGCACGGTCACCTGGACCGCCGACGACGCCGCGGAGGTGTTGCCCGCCGCGTCCCGCGCCCGCACCTGGTACCGGTAAGCGCCCGGAGCCAGGCCGCTGTCCGTGTAGGACGTGCCGGACGCCGTGGCGACCCGGGTGAACGTGCCGGACGAGCCGGTGGCGCGCAGGACGTCGTAGCCGGTCACGCCGACGTCGTCGGTCGACGCGCCCCACGACAGCGACACCGAGCCGCCGGACGCCGACGCGGTCAGGCCCGCCGGCGTGCCGGGGGCGGTCGTGTCCGCGGGTGAGCCGGACCCCGCCTTCTCCGCCGCCCACGCCGACAACCACGCCAGCGCGGCGTTCCAGTTCAACGCCACCTCGTTGACCGACCAGGCGTTGATGTCGTCCAGGTAGCACTTCTGGGGCTTGCAGCCCGCCAACTGCTGCTGCGCGACCGGGTCCTGGAGGTCGGTGTTGGGCCCGCCCGCCAGCAACCCGGCCGGCGGGTTCGGCAGCGACGAGTCCAGCTGGTCGGCCCAGAACCGGTGGTGGGAGTTGCGGGTGGCGCGCTCGCCGTAGCCGGTCACGTAGGAGTGGTTGAACGGGTTGCGCCCGAACAGGTAGTCCAACGCCTGGTAGACCCCGGCGCGGTACTTGGCCTGGCCGGTGAAGTCGTGCGCCAGCGCCAGCACGTTCGCCGCGTTGGCCACCACGCCGTTGGAACCCCAGTAGTAGCCGCTCGCCGGCGCCGGGTAGCCCTGGGTCGACGCCTGACCGAGCAGGCGGTCGCCGTAGGAGGCGAACGCGGCGCGGGTGGCCGACACGTCCGACGCCGACAGGCCGTTGGGCACCAGCGCCAACGTCGTGTCACCCAGGCCCGCGGTCCACCACCAGTCGAACCCGCCCTGGTCGAAGCCCTTGCCCCGGAAGAAGGACGACCCGGTCACGTCGGCCCGGTAGCCACTGGCGCCGGTGGTGGTGAACAGCTCGGCGGCGGCCCAGAAGAACTCGTCGGTCACGTTGTTGTCGACGTACGTGCCGCCACCGTTGCCGTCGTCGGGATCGGCGTAGCGCGTCGGGTTGGCCTTGGCCGCGGCGTAGGCCCGTTCGGCGGCGGTCAGGGCGCGGGAGGCGAAGTCCGCGTCGAGGTCGCGCCACACCCGTGCGGCCTGCGCGGCCACGGCGGCGAGGTTGAGCGTGGCGGCGGTCGTGACGGCCGACAGCAGGCGCGGCTGGGGGTCCTGGTCGGGGCGCAGCGGCAGGGCCGTCCAGTTCTCGTCGCTGACCTTGTGCCGCACCATGCCCGCGTCGGTCCGCCCTTGCGGCACCTGCATCTTCATCAGGAACTCGACGCCCCACCGGGCCTCGTCGAGGATGTCGGGCACGCCGTTGCCGCGCTCCGGGATGGCGAGCTTCCCGTCGCCGAGGGCCGCCCCGTCCGCGCCGGTCACGTACCGGGTGCGCTCGTACTCGTTGATCAGCTGCCAGGCGGCGATCCCGGTGTCCACGCCGTACTTGCCGTGGTCGCCCGCGTCGTACCAGCCGCCGCGCACGTCGGACGTGTAGCCGCACGACACCCGGCACGGCACGCCGCTGTCGCCCCGGTTCGGCGCGACGTCGAGGTGGCCCGCGGGCCGCGCGTACTGGGAGCCGACGTACTCCGCCTGGATCGGCGTGCCGCTGCGCTGGTGGTAGAAGAACGCCAGGGCGTCGTACCGCAGGCGCTTGAGCGGGTCGGCCGAGATGTCGAACGGGTTGCTGGTCGCCCCGGCCACCGACAGCACGTAACCCGTGCCGGGCGTGTCGAACGACGAGAAGTCGACGGTGTGCACGCTGTCGCCCGACAACGCGTCCGCGCCGCGCACGCTGGTCTGCCCCGAGGCCACGGTCGCCCCGGACGCGTCGCGCAGGGACCACGCGGCGGGCGAGCCCGAACCGTTGACCACCGTGGCCTGCTTCGGCAGGCCGGGCACGTACGCCACCTGGTTGACCTTGACCGCTGGACCGGCGTCGGGCGCCGCCGTCGCGGTGGCCGGCGCCAGGGTGGCCGCGGTGAGGGCGAGAGCCGCCGCCAAGGCCGCTTCGCGCCGGAATCGATGATGAGTGCGCACGGACAGATCCTCCTTGGACCATGCCGCCACCCTGGCCGAAAGATTCTCGATCCAGAACGACAGTGTTGCGGACCGGGAGCGCTCCCAGAAGAGCGCCTTCGGGCTGAATGGTGAACCACCAGGACTGTTCCGGTCAACGTTCTCGATGGAGAGAGAAATTTTCGTACGGCTCCTGTGGCGGCGATGACACCGTCGGCCGCGCCACCGACGACCGCGTCGACCGCGCCAGAGCGATCACCGCCTCGAAATTTGCGAAAGTAGTTTCGAATTTTTGCGCAGCAACACTCCACCCCACCCCGGTCCGAGTCCCGGCGACCACAACCCGGAACAACCGGTGAGAAACGTCTCCCACCTGGCCTTTCGGTAACCACACAAGATCACGCTTAACCGATTCGGCATTGTTCACGCATGTAAACCTCGGGGTGCGACCCAGTTCAGCCAGGCCTTGATCGGCCAAACAGTTTCGGTTAATACTGCTTAACGTTTCGATCCGAACGGTGTGTGGCTACGAGTGTCCCTGCCACTCCCACCGAGCGGACCACCGACCGCCGTTCGACCCCGATCCGTCCTCCTCCACCCGCGTGGCGCGGGTGCTCCCCAGAAAGCCCCGAACATGACGCTGACAGCGAAGTCAGTCGCACGGGCCGCGCTCGTGTCGACCCTGCTCGCCGCGACCGCGGGCGCCGCCCTGCTGGCCGCCTCCCCCGCCAGCGGCGCCGCCTCCACCCTCGCCGCCGCCGCCCAGCAGAGCGGCCGCTACTTCGGCACCGCCGTCGCCGCCAACAAACTCGGAGACTCCACCTACGTCGGCATCCTCAACCGTGAGTTCGACATGGTCACGGCCGAGAACGAGATGAAGATGGACGCCACCGAACCCAACCAGAACCAGTTCAGCTACAGCAACGGCGACCGCATCGTCAACCACGCCCGCAACCAGGGCAAACGAGTCCGCGGCCACGCCCTGGCCTGGCACTCCCAGCAACCCGGCTGGATGCAGAACATGTCCGGCACCTCCCTGCGCAACGCCATGCTCAACCACGTCACCCAGGTCGCCACCTACTACCGCGGCAAGATCTACGCCTGGGACGTCGTCAACGAGGCCTACGCCGACGGCAGCTCCGGCGGCCGACGCGACTCCAACCTCCAGCGCACCGGCAACGACTGGATCGAAGCCGCCTTCCGCGCCGCCCGCGCCGCCGACCCGAACGCCAAGCTCTGCTACAACGACTACAACACCGACAACTGGTCACACGCCAAGACCCAGGGCGTCTACCGCATGGTCCAGGACTTCAAGTCCCGCGGCGTCCCCATCGACTGCGTCGGCTTCCAGGCCCACTTCAACAGCGGCAACCCCGTCCCCTCCAACTACCACACCACCCTGCAGAACTTCGCCGCGTTGGGTGTCGACGTCCAGATCACCGAACTCGACATCGAAGGCTCCGGCAGCACCCAGGCCCAGCAATACCAAGGCGTCGTCCAGGCCTGCCTCGCCGTCACCCGCTGCACCGGCATCACCGTCTGGGGCATCCGCGACAGCGACTCCTGGCGCGCCTCCGGCACCCCCCTGCTCTTCGACGGCTCCGGCAACAAGAAAGCCGCCTACACCTCCACACTGAACGCCCTCAACACAGCCGCCACCACCGGCCCCACCACCACCACCTCCACCGACCCCACCGGACCCACCACCACCACCACGCCGCAGAACCCCGGCGGCTGCACCGCGACCTACACCGAAGGCCAGAAGTGGAGCGACCGCTTCAACGGCCAGGTCACCGTCACCGGCACCGACAACTGGATCGTCACCGTCACCGTCACCTCACCCCAACGCATCATCGCCACCTGGAACACCACCGCCACCTGGGACACCGCCAACGTCATGACCGCACGCCCCAACGGCAACGGCAACACCTTCGGCTTCACCATCCAACACGGCGGCAACTGGAACTGGCCCACCCTCTCCTGCCGCATCGGCTGAACCAGAGCGGGAGGGTCCGGCCACCACCAGGCCCTCCCGCACGCCGCTCGCGCGTCGTCAAGCCGCCGCCCCGAAGTGGAAGGAGCAATGCCGTGCCCAGGCACGACTCCCGCGCGTCGCGCTCGGCCGCGGTGATGGCCGCCGTGGCGCTCGTCGCGACGACCGGCGCCTTGATCGGCGCGCAGTCCGCGTCGGCCGCCGCCGGTTGCCGGGTCGACTACTCGGTCGCCTCGCAGTGGCCGGGCGGGTTCAACGCCACCGCGGTCGTGACGAACCTCGGCGACCCGGTGAACGGGTGGCGGCTGTCGTGGACGTTCCCCGGTGACGAGCGGATCACGCAGTCGTGGAACGGGACGCACACCCAGTCGGGCGCCCAGGTCACCGCCACCAACGCGGCGTGGAACGGCGGCATCGCCACCGGCGCGACGGCGTCGTTCGGCTTCAACGCCACGTCCGGCTCCCGCCCCACGTCCCCGGCGGTGTTCACCCTCAACGGCACCGCGTGCACCGGTTCGACGACGACCACGAGCACCACCACCACCACCACGACGAGCACCACCACCACCACGACGACGACGCCGCCGACCCGTCCCATGATCGAGAACAACTTCTCCGTCACCAGGGAAGGCGCCTACGGCGACAACCGCTTCACCGTGTTCCGCCCGTCGAACCCCCAGGCGGTCGACCGCCCGCTACCCGTGCTGGCCTTCGGGAACGGCGCGTGCGCGCACACGGACAACAGCGAGGTCACGCGGATCCTGACGTTCGTCGCGTCGAAGGGCTTCGTGGTGGTGGACACCGGTTCCGTCGACGGCTCGGCCAACGGCGTGCCCAGCGGCTCACCCATCCCCTCCCTGCTGACGGACGCCATCACCTGGGCCGAGCGGGAGCAGAACCGCTCCGGGGCGGTCCTGCGCCAGCGCCTGGACCTGACCGGGGTGGCCACGGCCGGCCACTCGTGCGGCGGCCTGGAGGCCATGGTCGCCGCCCAGGACCGCCGCGTGTCCGGCGTCGTCTCGTTGAACAGCGGGTTCTTCGCCGACGGCTCCTTCGGCTACCCGCGCTCGGAACTCGGCAAGCTGCACACGCCCGCCCTGTTCATGGACGGCGGCTCGTCCGACATCGCCTACGCCAACAACCAGGCCAACTACGACCTGGCCACCGTCCCGGCCGTGCTGGCCCGGCACCCGCAGGCCGGGCACACCGGGTTCATCACCGGCAGCCAGCTGACCGACGGCATGACGACGGTGGTGCAGTTCCTCGACATGGTGCTCAACGGCAACGAGACCGCCCGCGCCTACGTCCTCAGCCCGTCCGGGCTGGCCGCGAAGGCTCCGTGGGTGGTGGCGAAGAAGAACTTCTGATCTTCCCGCACGAGGGGTGACGGCCGTCATCGGCGCGCGTGGTCCGACGCGCACCGGTGACGGCCGTTCGGCGTACCCGGACCGCACGCGCGGGCAGCAGATCAACCTGGATTGCTAAAAATGTTAGCGTTAACTTCAGCAACATCAACTCCCGGAACGAATGCAACTAATCGCCCAGAACGCGTCTCAGTAGGCAATTGGGAGCGCTCCCTGATTTCGTTACGCCGAACAGCGCAATATCGCCGGGAATTCCGTGACCTTCTCTTGTGAGCGTGAACATTCGACTGCCAGACTCCTGCTCGGCACCTTCCCGACCGGGGCTCCACCCCGTTCACCGCTGCGGGGTGCGCCACGCGAAGGCCCGCTCCGGCCCGACCGCACCGGGTGTCGTCCGATCGTCCTGCCCACCACCCGGGCACTCCGGGTGACCTCCCGAAAGGGTGGAGCATGAACCTGACAGCGAAGTCAGCGCCCCGAGCCGCGCTCGTGGTGACAGCCGTGGCGGCCTCGCTCGGCGCGACGTTGATCATGGCCTCCTCGGCGAGCGCGGCCACCACGTTGGGGGCCGCCGCCGAGCAGACGGGCCGGTACTACGGCACCGCCGTGGCGGCGGGCAAGCTGAACGACTCGACCTACGTGAACATCCTGAACCGCGAGTTCGACATGGTCACGGCCGAGAACGAGATGAAGTGGGACGCCACCGAGCCCAACCGCGGCCAGTTCACCTACACCAACGGCGACCGCATCCTCAACCACGCCCTGAACAACGGCAAGCGGGTCCGCGGCCACGCCCTGCTGTGGTACCAGCAGCAACCCGGCTGGGCGCAGAACCTCGGCGGCTCGGACCTGCGCAACGCCATGATGAACCACGTCACCCAGGTCGCCACCCACTACCGCGGCAAGATCTACGCCTGGGACGTCGTCAACGAGGCCTTCGCCGACGGCAGCTCCGGCGGGAGGCGTGACTCCAACCTGCAGCGCACCGGCAACGACTGGATCGAGGCCGCGTTCCGCGCCGCCCGCGCCGCCGACCCCGCCGCGAAGCTCTGCTACAACGACTACAACACCGACGGCGTCAACGCCAAGAGCACCGGCATCTACAACATGGTGCGCGACTTCAAAGCCCGCGGCGTCCCCATCGACTGCGTCGGCTTCCAGTCCCACCTGACCAACTCCGCCCCGTCGGACTACCAGGCCAACCTCCAGCGCTTCGCCGACCTCGGCGTCGACGTCCAGATCACCGAACTGGACATCTCCGGCTCCAACCAGGCCAACGCCTACGCCGCCGTCACCCGCGCCTGCCTCGCCGTCGCCCGCTGCACCGGCATCACCGTCTGGGGCATCCGCGACAGCGACTCCTGGCGCACCGGCCAGAACCCCCTGCTCTTCGACAGCAGCGGCAACAAGAAGGCCGCCTACACCTCCGTCCTCAACGCCCTCAACGCGGGCGGCACCACGGTCACCGGCACCTCGACGACCACGACGACCACCACGAGCACGACGACAAGCACCACGACGAGCACCACGACCACCACCAGCACGACCAACGGGCCCATCCCGACCGGCTGCACCGCGTCCGTGTCGCTGAACTCCTGGACCGGTGGTTTCGTGGCCACCGTCAAGGTCACCGCCGGGTCCACCGCCCTGCGCGGCTGGAGGGTCACCACGTCCCTGCCGTCGGGCACGACCGTCACCGGCGCCTGGAGCGCCAACCGCAGCGGTGACACCGGCACGGTGAACTGGACCAACGTCGACTACAACGGCAACGTCGCGGCCGGGCAGTCCACCGAGTTCGGCTTCCAGGGCACCGGCAGCGGCACCGGGCTCAACCCCACCTGCGTGGGGAGCTGATCCGGGATGAGGATCGTGAAGTCCAGGGTCGCCGCCGTCGTGGCGGCCGTGCTGTCGCTGATCGCCGCGGTCGCGCTCGCGGTGGTCGCGCAACCGGCGAGCGCGGCGTCGCTGACCCGGGTGACCGACTTCGGCGCCAACCCGACCGGGCTGAACATGTACGTCTACGCGCCCGACCGGTTGGCGGCGCGACCGGCCCTGCTGCTGATGGTGCACTACTGCGGCGGTTCGGCGAGCGCCGTGCACAACGGCAACGGCCGCGACTACGTCACCGCGGCGGACCGCTACGGGTACGTGATCGTCTACCCGGAGGCCACCCGCGACGGCCGGTGCTTCGACGTGTCCACCGCGAACGCGTTGCGCCGCAACGGAGGCGGTGACTCCACGGGCATCATGGCGATGGTGTCCCACGCGCGGCAGCGCTACAACGCCGACCCGGCCCGGATCGTCGTGGCGGGCTTCTCCTCCGGCGCGATGATGACCAACGTGCTGGCCGCCCAGTACCCGGACGTGTTCAGCGCGGGCGCGGCGTACTCGGGTGTCCCGGCGGGGTGCTTCGCGACGACCAACGGGTCGCTGTGGAACAGCCAGTGCTCGGGCGGGAACCTCCTGAAGTCCCCGCAGCAGTGGGGCGACCAGGCACGGGCCATGTTCCCCGGCTACACCGGACCGTACCCGCGGATGCAGTTCTGGCACGGCTCCACCGACACCACGCTCGCCTACCCGAACTTCGGCGAGGAGCTGGACCAGTGGACCAACCTCCACGGGCTGAGCCGGACGCCGTCGGCCACCGACTACCCGCAGTCGAGCTGGACCCGCACCCGCTACGGCAACGCCGTCGAGGGCATCAGCATCCAGGGCACCGGCCACACCCTCCCGCAGAACGGGATGCTCGCGTACTCCATCGGCTTCCTCGGCCTGGACCGCCCGTCCACGACGACAACAACAACAACGACCAGCACCACGACCACCACCACCACGTCGACGAGCACCACCACGACGACGCCGGTCACGACGACCACCATCCCGGGCCCGACCGACGCGTGCAAGGTCACCGCGGTGGTCAACGCCTGGGACAGCGGCCTGACCGAGACGCTCACCATCACGAACAACACCAGCTCCGCGTTGAACGGCTGGCAGTTGGCGTTCACCCTCCCGAGCGGGCAGGTCATCACCGGCGGCTGGAGCGCCTCCTACTCCCCCACCAGCGGGCAGGTGACCGCGCGCAACGTCGACTACAACGCGCAGATCCCGGCGAACGGGTCGGTGTCGATCGGCTTCCAGGCGACCCACACCGGGAACAGCGCCGCCGCCGGCGTCTTCACGCTCAACAACACCCGTTGCTACCCGGCGTGATGGACCGTCACACCGATCAGGAGGGCTCGTGACCAGCACGACGAAGAGGCTCGGGGCGGTGGCGGTGGCACTGGCGTCCACCGCCGCGCTGACCCTCGTCCTGTCACCGGCGGCGTCGGCCGCCTCGCCCCTGCGCGACCTCGCGGCGGCCAAGGGGCGGTACTTCGGCAACGCCATGACCGCGGGCGACTTCAACGACTCGGCCTACCGCGCGTTGAGCGCGCGGGAGGCGGGTGTGGTGACGCCCGGCAACGAGATGAAGTGGGACGCCACCGAACCGAGTCGGGGCAGCTTCACGTTCACCCGCGGCGACCAGGTCGTCGCCGGTGCGGTGGCGGCGAACCAGAAGGTCCGCGGGCACACGCTGGTCTGGCACAGCCAGACCCCGGCGTGGGCGCAGAACCTCTCGGCGGGCGACCTCCGCTCGGCGATGGTGAACCACATCAACACCGTCATGGGCCACTACAAGGGCAAGGTGTTCGCCTGGGACGTGGTCAACGAGGCGTTCGCGGAGAACGGCACGCGGCGGCAGTCGTTCTGGCAGCAGAAGCTCGGCGACGGCTTCATCGCGGAGGCGTTCCGCGCCGCCCGTGCCGCCGATCCCGGCGCGAAGCTGTACTACAACGACTACAACACCGACGGCATCGGCGCGAAGAGCGACGGCGTCTACAACATGGTCAAGGCGTTCAAGCAGCAGGGCGTGCCGATCGACGGCGTCGGGTTCCAGGCGCACCTGATCGTCGGCCAGGTGCCGTCCAGCCTGCGGCAGAACCTCCAGCGCTTCGCCGACCTGGGCGTCGACGTGGCGATCACCGAGCTGGACATCCGGATGAAGACCCCGTCCGACAGCGCCAAGCTCGCCCAGCAGGCCCGGGACTACGGCCAGGTCGTCGACGCCTGCTTGGCGGTGGCCAGGTGCGTGGGCATCACCACGTGGGGGTTGAGCGACAACCACTCGTGGATCCCCGGCGTGTTCCCCGGTGAGGGCGCGGCGCTGCCGTTCGACGGCAACCTCCAGCCCAAGCCCGCCTACAACGCCATGAGCACGGCGTTCGGCAACCCGACCACCACCACTACGACGACCACCACCACGACCACGACGACCACCGATCCGCAACCGACGGGCTGTGCCGCCACCTACCGGGTCACCGGCCAGTGGCAGGGCGGCTTCCAGGCCGAGGTCACGGTCAGCGCCGGCGCGGCGGCCATCCGCGGGTGGGCGGTCTCCTGGACGTTCGCCGACGGGCAGACCGTCAGCTCCTCGTGGAACGCGGCACTGACCACCCAGGGCGCGGTCGTGACCGCGAGGAACGCGTCCTACAACGGCGACGTCGCGGCCGGCGCGAGCACGGCCTTCGGCTTCGTCGGCACCTCGACCAGCCGGAACTCGCCGCCGTCGCTCTCCTGCACCACCACGTAGGCGGTCTTCGACCCGCTGTGGGGAGGTGCGCCGACACGCGGGCCGCGTGTCGGCGCACCTCCCCCGACGGCGCGGTGCGCCTGGTCGACGGCCGCACCTGCCGGAAGAACAGGCGGAGGTGCGACCCCGGGTCAGAAGTGCGTGTCGATCCCGAACGCCTCGCGGAGCCGGGCCATGTCGTGGCGGTCCCGGTCGCTCGGCTCGTAGCCCTGGTGGAAGTGGACCTGCTGCTCGGCGGACAGGCAGGGCACGGTGCGACCCAGGACCGTGCCGGTGACGAAGCAGGACGCCGGGTAGCGGAACGGGTTGCCTGGTTCCGGTGAGGCCTGCGTGGCGCTCCCGTCCGGGGCGAAGACGAGGGGGTGCAGGTCGATCTCGCGCCCCTTCGCGTCGGTGACGACGAAGCGCACGGGACGCCAGTCGAGCGTCTCGGTGAAGCCCGCTGCGGCGAGCGCTTCGACGACTGCCTGCTCCTGGTCGCGGCGGTGCACGAGGTCCAGGTCGCGGTGCGGGCGGGTCTGCCTGCCCAGCAGCGCGTCGATGCCCCAGCCCCCGCCGATCCAGACGTCGCCGCCCGCCCGCCCGAGCACGTCGAGGATCTCCAGCACATCGTCTTCGGTCACGGCCGGCCTTCCTGCCGCCTCGCGGAGCGGAAAGCCTACCGAGCCCTCCCGCGAGGGCGCCGGCTCATTTCGGCCGGTGTGGCACCAGCACGCGCCAGCGGTCGGGCAGCGGCGGCAGCACGACGTCCTCCTCGCGCAGGAAGTCGCTCTTCCACCGCTCCCGGCGGCGGCTGTACCGATCGTTCAGCGCGGTCGCGGTGAGGTGGCAGACCAGCGCGGCCACCACGACCACCCGGGCGGCTGCCCCCACCGTCGAGACCAGCACCAGCGTCACCGCGGTGAGCAGGAACAGCTCGTACAGCACCCGGATCACCAAGGTCCACCGGGGCGGCGGGACGTCGGCTCGCAGCTCCGCCAGGGTGTCCACCGGGTCCGCGCCGTGCTCGCGGACGCGGGCGACCTCTCCCCCGCGCCGGCGCGACTCCTGGAAGGCCCCGGCGATCGCGTTCGCCCCGAGCACCGCCGACGCGATACCGGCCGCGGTGGTGAACCACGCGTCCGGTCCCGCGGCCACCACCGCCACCGCGACCAGGAGGTCCGCCACACCCGCGGCCACCAACAGCCCGAGGTCGCGCCGGAGGAGTGCGCGCGGCAACGCCCGCCGGCCGTTCGCCGTCCCCGCCGGGCGCGATGCCACCGTGTTGACCACCTCGTCGCGCGCCCGCCGAACCTCCTCCTCCACCGCCGCCTCCCCCCGCACTCGTTCAGCGACTACGTGGTTCCCCGTTCCGGTGACGCGGCAAACGCCGCCGTCACGCCTCGCCGGGCGTTCGCGGCACGACGGTCATCGGCAGTTGGCTGGGCACCGGCACGTTGGTGACCAGCTCCCGCACCGGTTTGCCGGGCACCGGTTCCAGGCGCACCCGGGACAGCACGGTGGCGATCACCACGGTGATCTCGGCCAACGCGAACGCGCTGCCGATGCACTGGTGCACGCCGGCGGCGAACGGGATGTAGGCGTGGCGCGGCACCTCGGCGGCGCGCTCGGGCAGCCAGCGGTCCGGGTCGAAGCGGTCCGGGTCGGGGAAGCTGCGGGGGTCGTGGTGCAGGGCGTGCGGGCTGACGATGAGCTCGGTGCCGGCGGCCAACCGGACGCCGCCGAGCTCCACGTCGGTGGTGGGCCGCCGCATCAGCAGCCACGGACCGTAGAACCGGAGGACTTCGTTGACCACCTGGCGGGTGTAGGTCAGGCGCGGGACGTCCTCGATCCCGGCGGGCCCGCCCTCCAGCACCTCGTCGACCTCGGCCAGCAGCCGGGACTCGACGTCCGGTCGCCGGCCGATCTCGTGGAAGGCCCAGGCCAGCGCGCGGGACGCGGTCTCGACCCCGGCCACGAACAACGTGATCATCTCATCGTGGACCTCGTCGTCCGTCATGCCCTCGGCGGTGTCCTCGTCACGCGCGGCCAACAGCATCGACAGCAGGTCGGAGTGCTCGTCGGGGTGGGCGCGGCGCTCGGTGACGACCTCGCGCACCGCCCGCCGGACGTGCTCGACCGCCCGGTCGAAACGGCGGTTGACCGGCAGGGGGAGCGCGCCGATCACGGCGGGCGACATCGCCCGCACGGTGCTGTGGGCGACGAGGATCCTGTTGCAGCGCAGGAACTCGCGCAACGCGGGGGTGTCCAGGCTCTCGGAGAACAAGGCCTTGGCGACCACGGTCCCCGCGACGACGTGCATGTCGTCGTCGATCGGGCGCGCCTCGCCGGCCCGCCACGAGTCCACCATCTCCGTGGCGGCCTTCGACATGCTCGTGACGTACCCGGCGATCTCCCGCCGGTGGAACGCCGGCTGCATCAGCCGCCGCTGACGCCGGTGCTGCCGGCCGGTGGACGTGACGAGCCCGTTGCCCATGAACGGCCGGAGCTTGTCGAACACCCGACCCCGCTCGTAGTTGCCCGCGTCGGCCACGAGGACCTCGTGCACCAACGCCTTGTCGGTCAACACGTACCCGGGCTGCGAGCCGATGTGGACCTCGACGATGTCGCCGTACCGGTGCAGCGAGGAGGTGAACTTGGTCCGCTGCGACAGCAGTGGAATCGTGTGGCCCAGCAGCGGCAGCCAGCCCGGCGCCCTGGGTGCTCTGGCAGTTGACATGGCGAGATCTCCCCAGTGAAGGATTGCTCCGCCCGCCACGCGGGCCGTGATCACCCCGGTGACGGGAAATCTCTGTCAGGACGACGCCGTCGCCTTTTCGAAGCCCGGACCGCGTTGTCCCGTGTCCCGCGCGAACCCCCTTGCCCACGACCGAGAAAGCCTAGCTCACGGGCACCGACGACGAACAGGTCGAAGCCCGCGGTCCGGTCGTTGTCACTCGTTTGACCCAACGGGAAAAACAGTGGCGGCGAATGTTTTGCCCCGTCACGGCGCTTTTCGGAACGGTCGGGATGCGCGCCCCTGCCTCGCCGGTGCGGAGCCGTACTCGCACATCGTCTTTCCTCGACCGAATCCCCTGCAATGGCTAGGCTTTCCGTGACGGGCGGTGGCCCGAATCGGTCGGGGCCCGCCGGCCGGCCCGGCGGAGTGCCGACCGCGCGAGGTGATCCGGGAGGCGCGTCGAGGGTCGACGCGGGCTTCCGCGGCGTCCGCCGGACATTCCGAGACGGGAGCTAGTCGACATGACGAGCCACACGAGCCACCCGGTCATCGACACGACCGGGCGCGACATCCACGGTGAGTCCGAGCGCCTGCGCGCCTTGGGACGCGCGGTGCGGGTGGAACTGCCCGGCGGGGTGATCGCGTGGTGGGTCACCGACCACGCGCTGATCAAGCAGCTGCTGACCGACCGGCGGGTGTCCCGCGACACCTACCAGCACTGGCCCGCCTGGGAGAACGGCGAGAGCGAGCTGGCGCAGACCTGGTCGCTGTCGATGTGGGTCGCCAAGCGGAACATGATCAGCGCGTACGGCGCGGAGCACGGCAGGCTGCGCAAGCTGGTGGCCAAGGCGTTCACCGCCCGCCGCACGCAGGCGATGCGCCCGCGCATCGAGGCGAGCACCGCGGAGCTGTTGGCGGGCTTGGCGGAGGTGCCGGCGGGCGAGGTGGTCGACCTGCGCGAGCGGTTCGCCTACCCGCTGCCCGTGCAGATGATCTCCGGGCTGCTGGGCGTGCCCGACGAGATCCGCGGCCCGCTGCTCACCGCGGTGCACGAGGTCATGGACACCTCCGCCACCCCGGACCAGGTCATGGCCAACGCGCTGGAGGTGGACCGGCTGCTGCACGAGCTGGTCGCGGTCAAGCGCACCAGGCCCGGCGACGACGTCACCACCGGCCTGCTCCAGGCGCAGAACGACGACGGCGGCCAGATGAGCGAGGAGGAGCTGGTCGCCACCATCATGCTGATGTTCACCGCCGGCCACGAGACGACGGTGAACCTGTTCGACCAGACCATCTCCCTGCTGCTGACGCACCCCGCCCAGCGCGCCGCCGCGCTGGCCGGCACGGTGCCGTGGGAGGACGTGATCGAGGAGTCGCTGCGCCTGGAGGCGCCGATCACGAACCTGCCGCTGCGCTACGCGGTGGAGGACATCGACCTCGGTGACGCGTTCATCCCGAAGGGCGACCCGATCGTCATCGCCTTCGCCGCCGGCGGGCGCGACCCGAAGGCGCACGGCGACACCGCCACCGAGTTCGACCCCACCCGGCCCACCCGCCGCGACCACCTCGCGTTCGGCCACGGCACGCACCACTGCCTGGGCGCGCCGCTGGCCCGGCTGGAGGCCGCCGTCGGCCTGCCCGCGCTCTTCACCAGGTTCCCGCGGATGCGGCTCGCGGTGCCGGCCGGCGAACTGCGGCCGCTGGGGTCGTTCATCTCCAACGGCCACGCGGCGTTGCCCGTGGTGCTGACGCCGAACGACGAAGGAACTCCCTGAGCGGGAACCCCGTCCCACGAGTGGGTCGTCACGACCGTGCGACCGGTGCCCCAGGTCGACGACCTGGGGCACCTCCTCAGCGGACTTCGTCCACAGTGGACGGAGGTCGGATCAGGCGGCCGGCTCGGCCGTCTTCTCGATCACCGGCGGCTTGAGGTAGCTGGTGGCCCAGGCGAGCAGGACGCCGACCACCGCGATGGCCGACGCGGTGATGATCGGGGCCGAGGGGCCGAACCCGCTGATCGCCACACCCCCGGCCGCCGAGCCCGCCGCGATGCCGATGTTGACCGCGGACGCGGGCAGCGAGGACGCCACCCGGCCACCGGGGCCCGCCAGGGTCACCACGCGGAGCTGGAGGGACGGGGCCATGCTCATGGCGAGCACGCCCCAGAGCAGCATCACGAGCGCCACGAGGACCGGGATCGAGCCGACGAAGTAGAGCACCAGCAGGGCGACCGCCGTGCCGGCGGTCCCGACGATCAGCGTGCCCGAGGCGCTCTTGTCGGCGAATCGGCCGCCGCCGAACGAGCCCACCGCGGTGGCCACGCCGTAGGCCAGCAGGAACGCGCTGACCAGCGCCCCGGTGATGCCCGTGACGTTCTGCAGGAACGGCACGATGTAGGTCAGGGCCGTGTACAGCGACGTGAAGACCACGATGTTCACCGTCAGCATGAACAGCACCCTGGGCGCGAAGGCGTACTTGGCCTGGCCGGCGTCGGCCGAGGCGTCCCGCTCGGAGCCCGCCACCGAGGGGACCAGCACCATGGTCGCGACGAGCGCGAGCACGCAGAGCACGATGATCCCGGTGAACGACCCGCGCCAGCCGAAGCCCTGGCTGGCCAGCGTGCCCAGCGGCACGCCCACCGCGGCCGACACCGTGACCCCGGAGATGATCAGGGCGATCGCCCGGCCCACGCGCTCCGGCGGGACGATCGCCATGCCCGCCACGAACGCGACCCCGATGAACAGGCCCTCGACCGCACCGGCGACGAACCGCGCCGCGAGGAATAACGCGTAGTGGGAGGCCAGCACCAGGACCAGGTTGGCCACGATGAACACGACGAGCGCGCCGACCAGCACGGTCCGCTTGTTCAGCTTCATCGTCAGCATGGTCAGGACCGGGCCGCCGATCGCGATGCCCAGCGCGAACGCGGTCACCAACCCGCCGGCGGCGGAGACGGAGACGTCGAGGTCGGCCGCGATCAGGTCCAGCACGCCGACCACGAGCAGTTCCGCGCAGCCCATCACGAACACACCGAAGAACAGCGTGACCAGGACCAGGGTTGTGCTACTCCGACCTGGCGCCGCTTGCTGGGTACTCATGTGGACCTTCCTTCGGGGTGCCTGCGTGGTGGTTCTCGTCGTTGCGGGAGACCGTCGCGGGGGCGTCGGGTCGGTGCGCGGCACCACCTCGGGCAGGGTTGCCCAGCGCCGTGCCCCAGGCTCGAACTGCTCTCCTTCCGCAACCGGTTGCACACTAGGGCACAATGGCGGGGGCAGGCAAACGGTCCGGAGGTGGGTGCGGTGCGGAAGGACACGCGGTCGAGCTGCCCGATCAGCCTGTCGCTGGAGATCTTCGGCGACCGCTGGACGCTGCTGGTCCTCCGCGACGTGATCTTCGCCGACGCCCGGCACTTCCGGGAGCTGCTCGCCGGTCCCGAGCGGATCTCCTCGAACGTCCTCGCCGACCGGCTCGCCGCGCTCGTCGAGCACGGGTTGCTCACCAAGGCCGACGACCCCTCGCACAAGCAGAAGGTCACCTACAGCCTGACCGAGCAGGCGATCCAGCTGGTGCCCGTCTTCGTGCAGCTCAACGTCTGGGGCATCCGCCACCTGCCGGTGACCGACGTGCACACCGCCCGCGCCGAGGTGCTCGCCGCCGGCGGCCCGCCCGTGTGGGATGCCTTCATGGACGAGCTCCGGGAAGCCCACCTCGGGCCACACGCACGGCAGCGGCCGGCGCCGAGCGGCCCCACCGTCGCGGCGCGGATGCAAGCCGCTTGTGCCGCCGCGCTCGACCGCGTGGACGACAGCTCCCCGAGCCTCCAGGACCACTAGGCGAGTCCGACCGGGGATTCACTCGAACGAGTGACGGAATCGGTGCCCGGACACGACGAACCGCTGTCCGCGGGAGCCGGGTGAGGCAGTCGACCGGTGGCCTGGCGTCGTCCACGGCACACCGTGGACAGGACACTGTGGACGGTGTGCCGCGGACAGGCGCGCCCATCGCCCGGGTCCCGCGTCGGCCGGCGCCTCCGCTCAGGTGAGCGGGGCGCCGGCCGGGCGGGGAGGGCTCAGATCGTCTCGACCGCCGCGCCGGAGTACAGGCCCCTGGCCAGTTCCGAGCGCCGGTTCACCTTGAGCTTCCGGTAGGTGCGCGTCAGGTGTTGCTCCACCGTGCTCACCGTGATGAACAGCTTGGTGGCGATCTGCCGGTTGCTGTACCCCCAGGAGGCCAGCATCGCGACCCTGGCCTCGGCGTCGCTCAGCGACCTGCCGTCCGCCGGCGCCCGGTCGAGCGGGGACGTCGCGGGCTGGGACGTGCGACCCGGAGCCGGGGCGTCGCACTGCTTCGCGATCAGCCCGGCGCTGCGCAACGCCAACCGGGACTGGCTGAAGTTGCCCAGCTCGTGGTAAGCCCACCCCAGGTCCGAGAGGGTGTGCGCCAGTTCCAGCCGGTCACCGGTGCCCTGCAGGGCCTCCACGGCCGTGCCCAGCATGACGACCCGGCGGTTCGGGTCGGTGGTGGCCGCGACGATCCGGATCGACACGGCGCGCAGCCGGGCGTCCTCCGGTTCGCACAGCTCGCTCTGCTCCTCGGCCAGGTGCCGGGCGCGGTCCGGGTCGCCGAGCCTCAGCCACGTCTGCGCGGCGTCCGTGCGCCACGGCACGAGCGTCGGCGAGTCGACCCCCCACTTCACCATCAGCTCGCCCGCCGACTGGAAGTCGTCCAGCGCCGCCCGGTGACGGCCGCTCGCCTGGTAGTACAGGCCCCGGGCCCGCAGGTAGTGCAGCCCGATCGCGGTCTGGAACACGGCGTCCGGCACCGGGGTGCGCAGCTGGTCGGAGGCGTCCTCGACCCGGCCGGCGGCCAGGTGGGTGCGGACCAGGGTGCCGACCGGCAGTCCGATGACGACGCCCCAGGCCTCGACGGGCAGGATCTCCAACGCGCGCTTGCCGTGGCGGAGGGCCTCACCCAGCTCGCCGCGCCTGAGGGCGATCTCGGCGCGCATCGCGCTCAGCAAGGCGTGCCACGTCGGCATGTGGCGGCCGGCGACCTCGTCGGCCAGTCGCTTGCACCACGACTCGGCGTCGGCCAGCCGCCCGCTCGCCATCAGCGCGGTGAGGGCGTCCAGGGTCTGCACGAGGGTGTGCTCCTCGACCCGGCCGGTCTGGAGCACGCGCTCGGCGGTCGCCAGGCCCTTCGCGCCACGCCTGTCGCCCCCGGTCGGCACGAGTTCGGACAGGGCGAGCCGGCGCGGGCCGGTGGTCTGGGCCTCCAGCGCCTTCGCCTGGTCCGTGTGGCCGAACCACGTCAGGAGCTGGACCACCATGCCCGCGTACCGCTCGGTGAGGTGCCCGGCGCGGGCCGCCGCGGTCAGCTCCCCGATGTGGGCCGTCGCCGCGACCGGGTCGACGCGCCACTGCACCCGGGCGATCATGGCGGTCGTCGTGGCCCGCTGCCGCTCGTCGCCGCCGGACTGCCTGGCCAGCCACAGGCAGGCGCGGGCGTGGTCCATGTCGTCCTCGGCGAGCGCCTGCTCCGCCGCCTCGTGCAGCACGGGGACCAGGTCCGGCTCGACGGCCGCGCCCGCCTGGACGAGCTGGCGGGCGATGCTCGCCGGCCCCGACCCCTCGGTCCGCAGCAGCGTCGCGGCACGGCGGTGCAGTTCGGTGTGCTCGGCCGGCGGGATGCCGTCGAGCACGGCCGCGCGGGTCAGCGGGTGGCGGAACCAGTCGCCGTCGAGGACGCCGCACTCGTTGAGCGCGACGGTCGCGCGCACCGCCGACTCCGGCTCCACGTCCGCCAGCTTGCCCAGCAGCAGGGACAGGCACGGCTCGGCGAGCACCGCCAGGCCGCGGGCGACCGCCCGCATGACCTCGCAGGTGTCCAGGCAGCTCAGCACGGTGTGGGCGAACGCCGGGCCGATCACCAGCTCGTCGCCCGGTCCGGTGCCGCCGTTGTCCTCCGCCAGGGCGCGGACCAGCAGCGGGTTGCCGCCGGTGGTGGCGTGGCAGGCCGCGGCCAGGTCGAGCGCGCGGACCGGTCCGAGGGACTCGGCCAGCAGCGCCGCGACACCGTTGCGGGACAGCGGTTCGAGCCGGATGCGGCGGCACAGCGGCGCGCGCGGCAGGCCGGCGCGCAGCAGCGGGTGGCGCTCACCCGCGAAGAGCCCTTCGTTGAGCACGATCATCACGCCGCCGGACCGCACCCGGCGCACCACGGACGACAGGCACTCCAGCGACTCGGCGTCGGCGTTGTGCGCGTCGTCGACACCGATCAGCACCGGCGCGTCCGAGCCTTCCACGTGGTCCAGCAGCGCCATGCACAGCCCGTGGTGGACGACCGGTGAGACGGTCGAGCTGCGCGCGGCTTCGGCGAGCAGCCACGACACGTGCGTCGCCGCCTCCGGGGGCAGGTGCGCGCTGCGGAAGAGCTGACCGAGCACCCCGAAGGGCACGGCGCGTTCGGCCCGGCACCCCGAAGCGGAGAGGAACACCGCGCCGCCGACCACCGCCTCCTCGGCGAACTGGTCGAGCAGTTCGGTCTTGCCGGTGGCCACCGGCCCGCTGACGACCGCCATTCGCCCCTTGCCGCGTCGGCATTCGGCGAACAGCCCGCGTAAGTCGGATAATTGCGTTTCCCGTTCGAACATCACTGGTCCCCCAGACCACTCCGATGATTCGCGCCGAAGACTGCCTCGACTTACCAAGGCCACCACACGGGACGCGGCCACGACGGACACCCGGACGTCGAGCCGCGCCATACTCCCCGGTGAGGTGACCTGCCGGCGGGGGCCCCGCACCGCGCCCCCGCCTGAGCGACCCCGCTGTCACCCCAGCATAATGATCTCCACCGCGATCGCGACGGACCGCCGGATAGCGCTTCGGCACCGGCCCGCCGGTCGACTGTCACTCGTATTTTCCTTGTGCCACCGAGGTATCCGCCCGTCCCGCGAAAGCGTCCGGGTGTGACGACCAGTCAGCCGCCACCCCGGACGCGAACTCGCGAAGCGGTGTTCACCCGTTCGTCGTCAGGCCTCTCAGATCGCGGCCTCCGGCGTGACGGCCGGCGCTTCCTCGACGGGCGCCGGCGCGGGCTTCTTGAGGGTGAACGCGAGCAGGCCGCCCAGCAGCGCGCCGGCCGCGGCGACGTAGCCCGCGATCTTCAGGCCGCCCAGGAACGACGACCCGGCGTTCGCGATCACCAGGATGATCGCCAGGCCGACCGCCGCGCCGATCTGCAGCGCGGTGGAGCCCAGGGCCGAGGCCACGCCCTGCTGCGAGGCGTCGACACCGGACGACGCGGCCACGAAGATCGCGGTGAACGCGAGCCCGCCGCCGAAGCCGTACAGCACCACGCCCGGCAGCACGGCCCAGTAGCTGCCGCCCGCGCTCATGCCCGCCACCAGCGCGCCGAGGCCGACCGCGTAGATGATCATGCCGACCGCGAGGCCGGCGCCGACGCCGAACTTCGTCAGCACGGTGGAGGCCACCTTGCCGCCCGCGACCATCGCGAACACGCCGAGCGGGAGGAACGCCAGCCCGGCCTCGAGCGCGTTGTACTGCAGGGTGTTCTGCATGTAGATGGTGAAGATGAAGTAGCCGGAGCTCAACGCGGCGTGGTGCAGGAAGGCCACCGCCATGGCGGTCACCAGGCTGCGGTTGCGGAACAGCGCGACCGGCGCCAGCGGGTCCTTGGTGGTGCGCTCGATGACGAAGAACGTGATCACCAGCAGGACGCCGAGCACGATGGCGCCCCAGGCGCGGAGCGAGCTCCAGCCCACCTCCGGGCCGCTGACGAGGCCGAAGACGATCAGCGACACGCCGATGGTGACGACCAGCGCGCCGGGGAGGTCGAAGCTGCCGCCCTTGCTGACGGTGGCGTCGGGCGCGATGAGCTTCGGCGCGACGATCGCCGCGATGACCGTGACCGGCACGACGATGAAGAAGACCCACTGCCAGCCCATGCCGTGCGTGATCACACCGCCGAGCAGCGCGCCGGCGGCCAGGCCGCCGCTGCCGGTGGAGCCCCACACGGACAGGGCGCGGTTGCGCTCCTTGCCCTCGGGGAAGCGGGTCACGATGAGGGTCAGGACGGCCGGGAACAGCAGCGCGCCGCCGAGGCCCTGGACCGCGCGGGCCGCGACGAGGACGCCCTGCTCGGTGGCGAGGCCGCCGACTAGGGACGAGACGCCGAAGACCAGCAGGGCGCCGATGAACATGCGCCGGGCGCCGAGGCGGTCGGCGGCGCGACCACCCAGCAGCAGTAAGCCGCCGAACGCGACCGCGTACGCGCTGACCACCCACTGCAACGACTGGTCCGAGAAGCCGAGTGCGCTGCCGATCTCAGGCAACGCGACATACACGTTGTTGTAGTCGATGGCGATGATGAACTGCGCCAACGCCAGGAGCGCGAGCCGGAGACCGGACCTGCTCGATGTCGGGTTATCGGTAGCGACCACAGCTAGGAACTCTCTTCGTCACAAGGGGCTGCCCCCGCGCGCGACTGCGCCCAGGGTCGGGAAGGGGTTGACCGCGGCGTCGTCGACGCGAAGTGGACTACATGCCGTTCATTGACTAAACACCGTTCAGTTCTTGCACCCCGGATACTATACGTACGGGGTAAGGTGTCAAGCATGGGACGACCGACGCCACGACGGCGGGACCGGATCCGGGCGGAGACGAGCTCGGAGATCAAGACCATCGCGCTGAAGCACCTCACCGCGGGCGGTGCGGAAGCCGTGTCGTTGCGCGCGATCGCCCGGGACATGGGCATGACGGCCAGCGCGATCTACAGCTACTTCGACACCCGCGACGACCTGATCACCGCGCTGATCGCGGATTCCTACGCGTCCCTGGCCGACGTCATGGAAGCGGCGGGCGCGGGCGGTCCGGACACCGACCCGGCGGACCGCGTGCTGGCCGTCGCGACCGCGTACCGGCAGTGGGCGATCTCTCACCCCGAGGAGTTCCGCCTGATCTACGGCGACCCCGTCGCCGGGTACCAGGCGCCGGCGGACGGCGCGGTTCGGGAAGCCGAAGACCGCGCGTGCGCGGTGCTGCTGCGCCTGGTCGAGTCGGGCTGGCCGGTGCCCGAGCACCCGGCCGCCGAGCCGTACGGCTGGGACGACTTCGGCGACGCCTACGCCCGCCGCGTGCGCGAGCTGTTCCCCGACCTGCCGCCGGCGGCGGTCGCGCTCGCCCTGCGGACGTGGGGCCGGATGCACGGGCAGGTGGCCTTGGAGATCTACGGCCACCTGCGGTCCCAGCTGGTCGACCCGGCCAAGCTGTTCCGGGCGGAGATGCTCGACCTGACCAGGACGCTGGGCGCGGACCCGGTCGCGTCGCACTAGGCGCCGCGGACCCGCCGCGCACAGGAACGCCCCGGCACCGGGCCGGGGCGTGTCCCTCACTTCGGCGGTCCTCCGGGACCGGCGGCGCTCAGCCGAGCTTGACCGGCAGCGCGCCGATGACCCGCAGGAACGTGCCGGGCCAGCGCTCGAGCTCCTGCTCGCCCCGTTCGACGGAGTACTCCAGCAGCGCCGTCAGCCCGACCTGGGTGATCATCTTGGCGATCGGCGCGGCGACGCAGAAGTGGATGCCGTGGCCGAAGCCGAGGTTGCGGGCCACCGGGCGGGACAGGTCGAGCACGTCCGGGCGGTCGTAGGCCCGCGGGTCGCGGTTGGCCGCGCCCAGCATCACGATGACGTGCCTGCCCTCGGCCACCGGCACGCCCAGGACGTCGGCGTCCTCCAGCGCCATCCGGGTGGTGATCTGGAGCGTGGTGTCGTAGCGCAGCAGCTCCTCCACCGCCTGGGCGATCCGGTCCGGGTTCGCCCGCAGCCACGCCAGCTGGTCGGGGTGCTCCAGCAGGTTGTGCACGGCGTTGCCGATCATCGCCGTGGTGGCGCCGAAGCCGGCCGCGAGCAGGTTCATCAGCAGCATGGCCAGCTCCCACTCGGTGAGCCGCTCGCCCTCCTGCTCCGCCCGCACCAGCTCGCTGATCAGGTCGTCGCCCAGGTTCGACCGGCGGTCCTCGGCCATCTCGATGCCCGCGTTGATGAACATGTCGCGGGCGAAGTCGCGACCCGCCTTCTGCTCCTCGGTCAGGGTGAAGCCCGGGTCGAGGCCGCGGCCGGACTCCTTGGCGCTGGCGAAGAAGATCGGGTGGTACCGCTCCGGGATGTCGAGCAGGTGGCTGAGCACCAGGGCGGGCAGCGGCCGGGCGAACGCCGCCATCAGGTCGACCTCGTCGGAGCCGGCGGCCTCGCGCAGCAGGTCGGCCGCGAACCCGAGCGCGTGCGGGCGCAGGTTGTCCAGCGTGCGCGGGGTGAACGCCTTGTTGACCAGGCCGCGGATGCGGGTGTGGTCCGGCGGGTCCATGAACATGAGGATGCGGCCGGACTCGCCGTCCTTCTGGTTCTCCACGAACTGGTCGGAGATCATCGACTTCTTCCCGTGGCCGATCCCGAACCGCGGGTCCTTCATCACCGCCGAGACCTCGTCGAAGCCGAAGACCGCGAGCGAGTCCTCCGACGTGTGCAGCAGACCACCGTGCTCGGCGAGCAGCCGGCGGTAGCGCGGGTACGGGTCCTGGTGGAACTCCTCGTCGAAGACGTCGAACGGCAACATCCTGGCCGCGGTCTCCGGGCTGTAGGTCAGGACGTCGGGCGCCGGGGGCGGCGGCGTGGTCTGGGTCATCGAAGACTTCCTCTCTGGCTTTCCTGCACCGTGGGGACGAGTCGGACGGGTGCGTCGAGCAGCACCGTGTGCTTGTTGTTCGGCGCGTGCGCGACCGGTCCGTCGGGGGTGATCTCGGCGACCCGGTCGAGCAACGCGGTCAGCACCAGCCGGAGCTGGAGCCGGCCGAACTCGTCCCCGGAGCACGCGTGCGTGCCCGAGCCGAACGCCATGTGCGGGTTGGGGGCGCGGCGGATGTCGAACACGTCCGGCGCGGCGAACACCTCGGGGTCGCGGTTCGCCGACGGCCACCAGAAGGTGACCTTGTCGCCGGCGCGGATGTGCTGCCCGCGCACGACGACGTCCCTGGTGGCGGTGCGCCGGTTGTACGGGTTGGCGGGCGCCCAGCGCAGGACCTCCTCGACGGCGCCCGCCAGCAGCGACCGGTCGGCCTTGAGCAGCGCCCACTGGTCCGGGTGCTCGGCGAACGCCCGGATCGCGGCGGCGATCGTGTTGCGCGGCTGTTCGTAGCCGGACACGAACAGCACCGCCGCGTGCGTGTCCCGCTCCACCTCGGACAGCGGCTCGCCGTCGGGGACCTCGCCGATCGCGATGACGGACCCCAGGTCCTCCCGCGGGTCGGCGTGCTTGGCGAGGACGAACCGCCGGAAGTACTCGCGCATCGCGTCGAACACGGCGCGCGACCCGTCGGTCGCGCGGCCGGTGCGGCGGTCGGTGAAGCCGAGCGCGGCCCGCACCCAGTCGAGCAGCCGGGGCCAGTCCTCCGGCGGCACGCCCAGCAGCGACGCGATCGCCTGCAGGGCGAGGGGTTCGGCGATGGCGGTGACCACCTCGGCCCGGCCGGCGGCCACGGCCGCGTCCACCAGCTCCTCGGTCCGGGCGCGCAACGCGGGCTCCAGCCCGGCGATCGCCCGGCCGGTGACGAACGGGTGCAGCACGCGCTTGATCAGCTCGTGGCGCGGGTCGTCCATCATGAACAGCAGGACGCCGGTGAGCATGCCGTCGGGCAGGTCCTCCAGGTGCGTGCCGCCGCCCTCGCGCCCGCCGCCGCCCTGCGCGGAGAACGCCGGGTCGGCCGCCGCGGCTTCGATGTCCGCGTGCCTGGTGAGCACCCAGAAACCGTCCTCGCGCGACGAGCCGTGCGGGTGGAACAGCACGGGCGCCTCGGCCCGCAGCCGGGCGAGCAGCTCGTACGGCACGCCGTCGGCGAAGTTGTCGTGGTCGGTCAGGTCGATCCCGCCGAGCACGTCGGGCAGCGGGTCGGCGCGGGTGAGGTGTTCGGTGGTCATGCTCGCCTTCACGTGGTGGTGAGGAACTCGAAGGTCGATCCGGTCAGCCAGCCCCGGCTCATCTTGTGGTGCTCGGCCCGCCCGTCCGGGCTCAGCCGCCGCCACAGGCCGGCCAGGCGGGTGAGCGCGGCCGTGCAGTGCACGTCCGCCAGGTCCTGCGCCTCGGCCGTGCCCAGCGCGGCGGTGCGGGCCAGCACGGCGGACGCGGCGACCAGCTCGGCCGCGATCCGGCCCGAGGTGACCAGGAACTCCTCGTCGGCGAACAGCTCGGCCTGCGCCGTCCTCGTCGCCTCCGCGCAGGACTGCGCGAACCACCTGGTCTGCTCGGCCACGGCGTCCAGGTGGACCTGGTTGCGCGGCGACAGGTCGAGCGCCGAGGCGTCCACCGCGGTCTCGCCCGGTGTCGGTCGCTCGCCCCGGTAGTAGGCCGCGAGCAGCAGCTGCGCCACCTGGCTGTCGAGCTGGAAGTCCACGTTGCCCGCCATCCGGAACCCGCGCGCGTCGCGCAGCGCGCGTTCGGCGGGCAGGACGGGTGCGCCGCGCCGCCGCTTGCTCGCCGCCGTCTCCAAGCCTTCCGCGCCCATCAGCGCGACCGTGCGATCGGCGAGCATCCACGCGGTGCGGGTGAGGATGTTCTTCGCCACGAACCGCTCCAGCCACCGGTCGGTGACGCCGCCGCCGATCAGGCTCCACCGCGCCACGCTGTCCATCGCGTACACGTCGGCCATCGCGCGGGCCACCATGCGCTGGACGCGGTCGTACTCCCCCAGCGGCCGGCCGTCGATCATCCGCCGGTTGACGAAGGAGCGCGACCACCGCAGGCAGTTGCGCGCCACCGCCAACGCGGGCGCGCCGGTGAAGTAGACGCGGCCGAGGAACGCGATCGAGTTGATCATCGCGGGCAGCCGCAGCTGGCCCTCCGCGCCGGAGAGCACGTGCTCCTTGGGCACCCGGACGCCGTCGAAGCCCAGCGCGCCGTTGGGCAGGCCGTTGCTGCCGACGAACTCCACGACCGACTCGACGGAGAAGCCCTCGCTCGCGGTGTCCACGAAGCACACGCCGATGCCGCCGTCGATCGTCGCGGACACGGCCAGCAGGTCGGCCACGGGACCGTTGCCGGTGTACAGCTTCTCGCCGCGCAGCACGTAGTGCTCGCCGTCGAGGGTGGCGGTCATCGCCGGCAGCCGGTTGTTCTGGCCCGCCTGGTCGGTGTCGCCGAACCCGGACAGCGCGCCGCCCTTGATCCGGTCGCGCACCATGTCCCGCAACGGCCCCTCGGGCAGCGCGGGGTGCAGCGCGCCCACGCCGACACCGGCCTGGATGGCGATGATCTGACCGACCGGCACGGACCTCTCCGAGGCGGCGGCCACCACGCGCAGGACGTTGTACGGCGACAGCGCCGCGCCGCCGAGCTCGGCGGCGAACGCCGCGGTGAGGAACCCCTCGCGCCGCAACGCGTCGATCAGCCCGTCCGGCAACGCGCGGGTCGCGTCCAGCGCGTCCGGGTCGGGCACGTGCTCGGCCACGAACGCCTCGGCGCGGGCGACCCACGCGTCACCGGCGGCCCGGTCGGCGGCGTCCTGCTCGGGGAAGTCCCCGAGCAGGCCCACGTCCAGCCGGCCCGTCAGCAGCCCGGTCTCCAGCGACTCAACGCCCATCGGTTCTCCGCAACTCATCACGTGGCCCGGGATCGGCCCGGTGGCTCGACATCGTCATTCCCGGCCCGCTCCCGGCGCGGCGGCCAGCGCCCTGATCCGGGTCTCCACCTCGGCGAGGTCCGCGACGGACGTGCCGGACGCCGCCACGTACCCGTCCGGCCGCAGCACCAGGAAGCCCTCGGAGCGGCCGGCGAAGTGGTCGTGCGCGACCAGTGACGCGTTCCGCTCCGCCAGCGCCCGCGCGCCGGCGACCGGCGGCGCCGAGGCGTCGCCCGTCGTGAGCAGCCGCAGCCGCCCGTCGGTGTCGCGGGCAGGCACCCAGTGCGGCGTCCGGGTCCCCGGCTTCGCCCGACCGCGCTTCGCGCCGACGCGCAGCAGCTCGTCGGTGTAGCGCACGCCCCAGCCCGCGAGCAGCGGCACGAACCACCGGCGCAGCGCGCCTGTCCGGTCCAGGACGCCCCACACCGCGTTGCGGACCCGCGCGGCGGCGGGCTTGAGCATGAACATCCTCATCATCCGGCCGGTCATGCCGACGATCTGCTCGGCCGCCTGCCGCCGTTCGACCTCGTAGCCGGCCAGCACCTGCGCGCCGAACCTGCCGCGGACCACGCCGGCGAGCTTCCACGTCAGGTTGTGCACGTCCTGCAGGCCGAGGTTGAGGCCCTGACCGCCCAGCGGCGAGTGGGTGTGCGCGGCGTCGCCCACCAGGAACACCCGGCCGCGCCGCAGGGACGACGCGATGCGCTCGGAGCTGGAGAAGGTGCCGATGTGGTCCAGCGACACGACCTTCAAGTCGCCCGGCCCGCGTTCGTCGAGCAGCCGCTGCACGCCGGTCTCGTCGATCGGCAGGTCGGGCGGGATGGGCGCGGAGACCCGCACCCGGCCGCCGCTCATCGGCGCGAACACCAGGGAGCCGCCGCGGCCGAGGAAGTAGTGCACCGCGCCTTCCTCGAAGTCGCCGTCGACGCGGCCCTCGGCGAGGATCAGGTTCGTCGGCACCCGCTGGCCGGGGAACCCGATGTCCAGCCGCTCCCGCACGGCGCTGCGCACGCCGTCCGCGCCGATCACCCAGTCGGCCTCGATCAGCTCGGTGCCCGACGCGCCGGTCACCTGCACGGTCACCGAGTCCTCGCCGGGCACGAGGTCCTCGAACGTCACGCCGCGCTCCACCTTGCCGCCGGCGGCTTCCAGCGCTTCCTCCAGCAGCCGCACGGTGTGCTCCTGCGGCAGCAGCAGCGGCTCGTTCTCCGCGCCCAGCGCGACCCGCAGCACCTTGCCGCCGGCCATGTTGTAGACGTTCGTGCGCACGGTGACGCCAAGCTGATCGGCCTCTTCGCGGATGCCGATGCCCTGGTAGATGTCCAGGGCGGGCGGCCACAGCTGCAACGCCCGCGTGCCGGTCATCTTCTCGGTCGACGCCTCCAGCAGCCGCACCGGCACGCCGAGCTTGAGCAGCTCGACGGCGGCGGTGAGACCGCAGGGTCCGGCGCCGACGATGACCACCGTCGTCCTCGACTTCACGACCGCTCCATCAGTTCGTCGTCCAACCAGGTCTCGACCGCGCGCACCGCGCCGTCGACGTGCGCGTCGATGACGCTGAAGTGGTCGGCCTCGACGTCGACCACCGTGCTCGGCTCCGCCCAGTACGACTGCCAGCCGTCGACGGAGGTGATCTCCTCGGGCCACTCCCGCATCGGCCGGTCGGCGCGCACCAACAACGTCGGCGCTTTGAGGCCGGCGGGTTTCCACTCGTCCATCAGCCGCAGGTAGGCGCCCATCGCGGTGAGCCGGGTGTCGTCGACCTCGGTCAGCCGCTCGGCGACGCCGGCGAAGAGCTGCGGCCGGATCGCGGTGATGATCGCCGCGTCCCACGGGTAGGTGTCCAGCAGCGCCAGCCCGGCGGCCGGGGTGCCGCGCTCTTCGAGCAGCTTCGCGGCCGCGTGCGCGACCAGGCCGCCCGAGGAGTAGCCGACGAGCACGAACGGCTCGCCGTCGGCGATGTCGGTGACGACCTCGGCGACGTGCTCGGCCAGCACGGGGAAGCTCGCCGGCACCAGTTCGCCGGCCGCGAAGCCCGGCATGGTCAGCACGACCACGTCCCGCTGCCCGGCGAACCGCTTGGCGAACGGCGCGTACTGGTGCGGCCCGGAGTCGGCCAGCGCGGTCGGCAGGCAGATCAGCCTGGGGCCGCGCGGCCCGGTGGCCAACCGCAGCGGGTCGGCGGCCGTCGCGCCGACGGGCGAGTCGAACGCGGGCCGCCCGGTGCTGCTCGCGATGAGCGCCTCGGTGAACGCCGCCGCGTCGCCCGCCGCGCGCGCCTGCTCGAACAACGAGGTCGTCTCCGACCGCCGCTCGTCGACCGCGGTGCCTTCCAGCCGGGACCGCAGGTGCTTGACCAGCGCCTCGGGCGTGCGCAGCTCCAGGATCTCGCGGGCGGTGAGCCGCAGGCCGGTGGCCGTGTTGAGCCGGTTGCGCAGCTCGACCGTGGTCAGCGAGTCCAGGCCCATCTCCAGGAACGGCCGGTTCATCACCACGGCGTCCAGGTCGGGCTGCTTGAGCACGGTCGCGATCTCCACGCGCACCCGGTGCAGCACCAGCCTGGCCCGCTCGGCCGGGTCGACGCCCACCACGTCCAGCGCGCCGGCGCCGGACGCGGCGGACCGGTCGGCCACCGCGGGGCTGGTGGCGCCGCGCGCCCAGTAGCGGCGGCGCTGGAACGCGTAGGTCGGCAGGTCCACCCGGCGCGCCGGGATACCGGCGAACAGCGCGGACCAGTCGACCGGGACGCCCCTGGTGTACGCCTCGCCCAGGGACGCGTGGAACCGCCGCAGGTCGCCCGCGTCCCGCCGCAGCGTGCCGACGACGACCGCGTCGACACCCGCCTCCTCGGCCGTCCCGTCCACGCCGGTGGTGAGCACGGGGTGCGGGCTGGACTCGACGAACGTGCGGAACCCGTCGACCAGCAGCGCCCGCACGACCGGCTCGAAGTTCACCGGGCGGCGGCAGTTCTCGAACCAGTAGCCCGCGTCCAGCTCGGAGCCGTCCAGCACCTCGCCGGAGACCGTCGAGTACAGCGGCACGGCGCCCTTGCGCGGCTTGACGAACGACAGCAGCTCGGCGATCCGGTCGCGCAGCCGGTCGACCTGCGGGCTGTGCGAGGCCACCGTGGAGGCGATGACCCGCGCCCGGATCCCGCGCCCGGTCAGCTCGGCGACCAGCTCCTCCAGGGCGGGCACCGGACCGGCGACGGTCACCGCGCCCGGCCCGTTCACCCCGGCGATCGACAGCCGGTCGTCCAGCAGCGCCTCGACCTCCGCGCGCCCGGCCGCGATCGAGGCGACCGCGCCGCGGCCGACCAGCTCGTCGGCGAACAGCCGGGACCGCAGCACGATCAGCTTCGCCCCGTCCTCGACGGACAGCGCGCCGGACACGCACGCGGCGGCGACCTCGCCCTGCGAGTGACCGACCACGGCGTCCGGTTCGACGCCGTGCGAGCGCCACAGCTCGGCCAGCGACACCATCACCGCGAACAGCACCGGCTGGAGCACCTCGATGCGGTCGAGCGCGGGCGCGCCCTCCCGCTGCCGCAGCACGTCCTCGACCGACCACGTGACGTGCCGCTCCACGGCGTCGGCGCACTCGCGCAGCCGGGCCGCGTAGACCGGGCTGCTGTCCAGCAGCTCCAGCGCCATGCCCGCCCACTGGGAGCCCTGGCCGGGGAAGACGAACACCGTGCGGCCGGTGTCGGTGACACCGCCGGACACCAGGCCGTCGGCCGACTCGCCGCGCGACAGCGCGTCCAGCGCGCCGACCAGCTCGGCCCGGTCCGAGCCGAGCACGACGGCCCGGTGCTCCAGCGCGGCACGGGTGGTGGCCAGCGAGAAGCCCACGTCGGCGACCGGCACGTCGGTGGCGTCGAGGTAGTCGCGCAGCCTGCCCGCCTGCGCGGCGAGGGCGGCGGGGCTGCGACCCGACACGAGCAGGGGCGGCACGGCGTCGGACGCGGGCAGGTCCTCGGGTTCCCGCACGAACTGCTCGATGATCACGTGCGCGTTGGTGCCGCTCATGCCGAACGCCGAGACGCCCGCCCGCCGGGGCCGTCCGGTGTCGGGCCAGTCGCGCGGCTCGGTCAGCAGGCGCACCGCGCCGCTGTCCCAGTCCACGTGCGAGGTCGGCGCGTCCACGTGCAGCGTGCGGGGCAGCCGGCCGTGCCTCATCGCCATGACCATCTTCATGACGCCCGCGAACCCGGCGGCGGCCAGCGTGTGGCCGAGGTTCGACTTGACCGAGCCGAGCCACAGCGGCTCGGTCGCGGTGCGGCGGCCGTAGGTGGCCAGCAGCGCCTGGGCCTCGATCGGGTCGCCGAGCATGGTGCCGGTGCCGTGCGCCTCGACCGCGTCCACGTCGCCGGCGGTGAGCCGGGCGCTGCCGAGGGCCTGCTCGATCACGCGCACCTGCGAGGGGCCGTTCGGCGCGGTGAGGCCGTTGGACGCGCCGTCCTGGTTGATCGCGCTGCCGCGCACGACGGCGAGCACGGGGTGGCCGTTGCGCAGCGCGTCGGACAGCCGCTCGACCACCAGCGCGCCGACGCCCTCGGAGAAGATCGTGCCGTCGGCGGCTTCGGCGAACGCCTTGACCCGCGCGTCCGGCGCGAACCCGCGCTGGCGGCTGAAGTCCACGAAGGACACGGGGGTGGCCATCACGGTCGCCGCGCCGGCGACGGCCAGGGAGCACTCGTCGCGGCGCAACGCCTGCATCGCCAGGTGCAGCGCCACCAGCGACGTGGAGCAGGCGCTGTCGACGGTGATCGCGGGACCCTCGAAGCCGAGCGCGTAGGCGACCCGGCCGGAGAGCACGCTCTGCGCCGCGCCGGTCATCCGGTAGGCCTCGACGTCGTCGGACGAGCCGGCCAGCAGCGCGGCGTAGTCGTTGGTCACCGCGCCCGCGTACACGCCGGTCCGGCTGCCGCGCAGCGTCGTCGGGTCGATGCCCGCCCGCTCCAGCGCCTCCCAGGTCACCTCCATCAGCACGCGGTGCTGCGGGTCGACCACGAGCGCCTCGCGCGGCGAGATGCCGAAGAACTCCGCGTCGAAGTCGGCGGCGTCGTGGAGGAAGCCGCCCTCCTTGACGTAGGACTTGCCCAGCTCGTCGGGGTCGGTGTGGTAGAGGCCCTCGACGTCCCAGCCGCGGTCGTCCGGGAACGCCGACACGGCGTCCACGTCCGACTCGACCAGCTTCCACAGCTCTTCCGGCGACGTCACACCGCCGGGGAACCGGCACGCCATGCCGATGATGGCGATGGGCTCGTTGTGCCGCTCCTGCACGTCCCGCAACCGCCGACGCGTCTCCTGGAGCTCGACGGTCGCGCGTTTGAGGTACTCGCGGAGCCTCTGTTCGTCCGACATGGCACTCACTCCTCCTTGCGGTCGCGGCCGGTCAGCCCAGTTCGGTGTCGAGCAGGGCGAAGAGGTCCTCGTCGCTGGTGTCGTCGCCGATGACGGCGGTGGCGGCGGCGGGCGTCGAGGTCAGCTCGGTGAGGAAGTCGTGCAGCCGGCCCACCAGGGCCGCCCGCGCGTGCTCGTCGGGCGCCGCGGCCAGGGCGGCGCGCAGCTTGTCCAGCTGCTCGTCCACGGACACGGTCGGCGCCTGCGGCGTGACCTGGGTGGCGAGGAACTCGGCGACCGCGAGCGGCGTCGGGTGGTCGAACGCCAGCGTGGTGGGCAGCGGCACGCCTGTCACGGCGGCCAACTGGTTGCGCAGCGACACCGCGGCCAGCGAGTCGAAACCCAGCTCCCGCAACGCCTTGCGCGGCTCGACGGCGTCACCCGACCCGTGGCCGAGGACGGCGGCGACCTCCGTGAGCACGATCCCGAGCAGGTGTCGTTCGCGCTCGGGGTCGGTCATCCCGGCGAGGGCTTCGGCCAGGCTCCCGCCGCCGTCGCCGTCGTCCGTCGCCAGTGCCTTCCCGACCTCGGGCAGCGCCGAGAAGAACGGGCTGGGGCGGGCGGCGGTGTAGGCGGGCGCGAACCGAGCCCAGTCGACGTCGGCCACGACCAGGTTCGCGCCGCCGCGGGTGGCCGCGTCGGCCAACGCCGCGACCGCCCGGTCGGCGGCCATCGGGACCAGGCCGAGCCGGGCCAGCCGGTCGCGGCGCTCGACCTCCTCGCCGGTGTCCGCGTCGAGCGCCCAGGGGCCGAACGCGAGGGAGATGCCCTTCCCGCCGCCGCGCCGCACGCCCTCGGCGACCGCGTCCAGGTAGGCGCTGGCCGCACCGGCGGCGCCCTGCCCGCCGCTGCCCCAGACGCCCGCGATGGAGGTCAGGACCACGAACGCGTCGAGCGAACCGTCCAGCACGTACCGGGGTGGGAGGAGGTCCGCCGGTGCGAGGTCGGCGAGCGGCGTGGTGCCGCCCACCGGCGCGATGTGCACCGCGGCGTCCACGGGCAGCGCGAGCGGGTCGGCCCGCGGGGTCACCGTCACCCCGACGCCGGCCAGGTCCGCCACGAAGGCGGGGGTCGAGCCGTCGGCGGTGACCAGAACGAGGTGCTCGGCGCCCGCGCCGGCCAGCCACCGGGCGACCGGCGCGGCGATGGCCTCGTCGGCCCCGGTCACCAGCACCGTGCCGCGCGGTGTCCAGCGGTCGCCCGCGGCCCGGTCCGCCGTCGCCCGCACGAGGCGGCGGGCCAGCACGTCCGTGCCGCGGATCGCGACCTGGTCCTCGTCCCCGGCGTGCTCCAGCACGGCGGGCAGCGCCGCCAAGCCCGCTTCGTCGGGCACGTCCACCAGGCCGCCCCACTGGCGGGGCAGCTCCAGCGCGGCCGTCCGGCCCAGCGCCCACACCTGGGCCTGCGCCGGGTCGGCGGCGGGATCGCCGTCGCCGGTCGTGACCGCGCCACGCGTGGCCGCCCACACCGGGGACTCCCAGTCCAGCACGGCCGCCGCCTGGAGCACCGCCAGCGTTCCGGTCACGGCGGCGCCCGGCCGGTCGTCCCAGGCCAGCAGCGACAGCACGCCGTCGAACGGCTGCCCGTCCACGGTCCTGAGCCGCTCGGCCAGCGCCACGCCGTCGACGGACGCCGCGTCGACCACGACCGCCACGGTCCGCAGCCCGCTCGCGGCCATGGCCTCGACGAACGCCTCGGCGCCGTGGCCGCCGGCCGGCAGCAGCACCAGCCACCGGCGAGCGGTGAGCGGCGCGGGCAGCTCGGGCAGGGCGGTCCAGGCGGCTTCGTAGCGCCAGGTCTCCGACACGCCACCGGTCTCGGCGGCCAGCCAGTACCGCTCCCGCTGGAACGGGTAGGTCGGCAGGTCGACCCGCCGCGCGCCGGGCAGCAACCGGTCCCACCGCACGTCCACGCCGCGCACGTGCGCCTCGGCCAGCGCGGTCAGCAACGTCCGGGGCTCGTCCTTGTCGCGGCGCAGCGCGGCGGTCAGCCCCACCTCCGGGTCGTCGGCGAGGGTCTCGCGGCCCATGGCGGTCAGCACCGCGTCCGGGCCCAGCTCCAGGAACGTCGTCACGCCCTCGCCGCGCAACCACCGCACGCCGTCGGCGAACCGCACCGCCTCGCGGACGTGCCGCACCCAGTAGTCCGGTGAGGTGATCTCCTCGGCCGGCACCGCGCCGCCGGTCAGGTTCGACGCGATCGGGATGGCCGGCGCGTGGAAGGCCAGGCCGGCGGCGACCCGGCGGAACTCGTCGAGCATCGGCGCCATCAGGTGCGAGTGGAACGCGTGGCTGACGCGCAGCCGCCGGGTCTTGTGGCCGCGCGCCGCCAGCTCCGCCTCCGCCTCGGCCACCGCGTCGGCGTCACCGGACAGCACGACCGAGCCGGGTGTGTTCACCGCGGCCAGCGCGAGCCGGTCCGACACCAGGTCGGCCGTCTGCTCCTCCGACGCCAGCACGGACACCATCGCGCCGCCCGTCGGCAGCGCCTGCATGAGCCTGCCCCGCGCGGCGACCAGCGTGCAGGCGTCCGGGAGCGACAGCACGCCCGCGACGTGCGCGGCGACCAGCTCGCCGATGGAGTGGCCCGCCACGAAGTCCGGGGTCACGCCCAGGCTCTCCACCAGCCGGTACAGCGCCACCTCGACGGCGAACAGACCGGCCTGGGTGTAGCGGGTCTGGTCGAGCAGGTCGCCGTCGCCGAACACCACCTCGGCCAGCGGCCGGTCCAGGTCGCGGTCCAGCAGCGCGCACACCTCGTCGAACGCGGCGGCGAACACCGGGTGCGCGGCGTGCAGGTCGCGGCCCATGGCCGGGCGCTGGCTGCCCTGCCCGGTGAACAGGACCGCGAGCCCGCCGCCCCGGGTCGCCTCGCCGTACGCCGCGCCGGCCGGGAACGCCGCCAGTGCGGCGCTCAGCTCGTCGCGGGAACCGGCGAGCACGACGGCCCGGTGGTCGAGGCCCGCGCGCGTGGTGGCCAGCGAGAAGCCCACGTCCGGCAGGGTCGCGTCAGGTCGGGCGTCGAGGTGTTCGCGCAGCCGCGCCGCCTGCGCCCGCAGCGCCTCCGGGCTCTTGGCCGCGAGGGCGAACGGCACGACCCGCGGCGCCGGCGGCGCCTCCCGCTGCCGCCGGTCCCCGGCGGGCCGGTACTCCTCCAGCACGACGTGCGAGTTGGTGCCGCTGATCCCGAACGACGACACCGCGCCGCGCCGGGGCCGGTCGCCCGCGGGCCAGGGCCGGGACTCGGTCAGCAGCGCCACGCCGCCGGCCTCCCAGTCCACGAACGGCGACGGCTCGTCCACGTGCAGGGTGCGCGGCATGACGCCGTGCCGCATCGCCTGCACCACCTTGATGACCCCGGCCGCGCCGGCGGCGGCCTGGGTGTGGCCGATGTTCGACTTGACCGAACCCAGCCACACCGGTTCGGCTCGGCCGCGGCCGTAGGTGGCCAGCAGCGCGGACGCCTCGATCGGGTCGCCGAGCCGGGTGCCGGTGCCGTGCGCCTCGATCAGGTCGATGTCCGCGGTGGTCAGGCCCGCGCCCTTGAGCGCGGCCTTGATGACGCGTTCCTGCGACGGGCCGTTGGGCGCGGTGAGCCCGTTGGACGCCCCGTCCTGGTTGACCGCCGACCCGCGCAGCACGGCGAGCACGTCGTGGCCGAGCCGTTCGGCGTCGGACAGCCGCTCCACCAGCAGCACGGCCACGCCCTCGGCCCAGCCCGTGCCGTCGGCCGACGCGGCGAACGACTTGCACCGGCCGTCCGGCGACAGGCCGCGCTGGCGGGAGAACTCGACGAACGTCGCCGGTGTGGACATGACCGTGACGCCGCCCGCCAACGCGAGCGAGCACTCCCCCGCCCGCAGCGACTGCGCGGCCAGGTGCAAGGCCACCAGGGACGACGAGCAGGCCGTGTCGATGGTGAGCGACGGGCCTTCCAGCCCGAGGGTGAACGACACCCGGCCGGACAGCACGCTGCCCGCGCCGCCGGTGAGCCGCTGGCCCTCGATGCCCTCGGGCAGCTCGGTCATCCCCGTGGCGTAGTCGTGGTACATGAGCCCGGCGAAGACGCCGGTCCGGCTGCCCCGCAGCGACAGCGGGTCGATCCCGGCCCGCTCGACGACCTCCCAGGACGCCTCCAGCAGCAGCCGTTGCTGCGGGTCCATGGCCAGCGCCTCGCGCGGCGAGATGCCGAAGAACGCGGCGTCGAACTCCGCGGCCTCGTACAGGAACCCGCCCTGGTCGGAGGTCGACGTCCCGGTCCGCGCCGGGTCGGGGTCGTAGAGGTGCGCGAGGTCCCAGCCGCGGTCGGCCGGGAAGCCGCCGACGCCCTCGGCGCCCGCCTCGACCGCCCGCCACAGGTCCTCCGGCGAGGCGATGCCGCCGGGCAGCCGGCAGGTCATCCCGATGATCGCGATCGGCTCGCCGGTCGACGCGGCCAGCCTGGCGTTGACCTCCTTCAACCGGGCGATCTCCTTGACCGAGTCGCGCAACGCGGCGACCACGGCTTCGGTGTTCGTCATCCCACTCCCCACTACTCCGCCGGTCTGCCGGCGGGCTCAGTCCTCGATGCTGGCGCGGGCCAGTCGGATCAGGTCGGCCACGTCCAGCGCGTCGACGTCCGGTCCGTCGACCCGCTCGACGGGCGGGGTGGTGTGCTCCTGCTCCTCGACCTCGGGGAGCAGTTCGGCGCGCAGGTGCTCGGCGAGCTCGCGCGGTGTCGGGTAGTTGAAGATGACCGTGGGCGAGAGCCGCAGACCCGACGCCCGGTTGAGCCGGTTGCGCAGCTCCACCGACGTCAGCGAGTCCAGGCCCAGCTCCTTGAAGCCGCGCCGCACGTCCACGCCCGCCGGGTCCGGGTGGTCGAGCACCTTCGCCACCTCGGCGCGCACCAGGTCCAGCACGGCCTTGACCCGCTCGGCGGCCGACATGCCCGCCAGCCGGTCGCCGAACGCGACGTCCGGCGCGGTCCGCTCGACCTTGCGCGGTCGGGCCGGCACCAGACCCCGCAGCAGCGGCGGCAGGTCCTCGCCCTGGTCGCGCAGCACCGCCGGGTCCACCCGCAGCGGCACGACCTCCGGGTTGTCCAGCGCCAGCGCGGCGTCGAACAGGGCGAGGCCGTCCGTCGTGGACAACGCCGACATGCCGATCCGGGCGAGCCGGTTCAGGTGCGCCTCGTCGAGCGTGCCCGCCATGCCCAGCTCCGCCCACGGAGCCCAGGCCAGGGAGGTCGCGGGCAGACCGGCGGCGGCGCGCTGCCGGGCCAGGGCGTCGAGGAACGAGTTGGCCGCCGCGTAGTTCGCCTGCCCCGCCGCGCCGACCACGCCGGACGCGGAGGAGAACAGCACGAACGCCTTCAGGTCCAGTTCGCGCGTCAGCTCGTGCAGGTGCCACGCGGCGTCGACCTTGGGTCGCAGCACGGTGTCGATCCGCGCCGGGGTCAGCGACCCGATCGGCGCGTCGTCCAGCACGCCCGCCGCGTGCACCACGGCGGTGAGCGGGTGCTCGGCGGGGACGCCGGCGAGCAGTGCCCGCACGCCGGCGCGGTCGGACACGTCGCACGCGACCGTGCGCACGTCCGCGCCGTTGGCGGTCAGCTCGGCGACCAGCACCGGGTCCTGCGGTCGCCGCGAGGCGAGCAGCAGCCGCCGCACGCCGTGCTCACCCACCAGGTGCCGGGCGACGAGCGCGCCCAGGGCCCCGGTGGCGCCGGTCACCAGGACCGTGCCCTCCGGGTCCCAGGTGCGGTCGGTGGGCCTGCGCACGGCGCCGGCCAGGCGCGGCCGGAGCACGACGTCCCCGCGCAGCGCCTGCTGCGGCTCACCGGAGGAGGCGAACGCGGCCACTTCGTCGTCGGTGACGTCCCGGTCGGTGTCCAGCAGCGCGAACCGCCCGGGGTGCTCGGTCTGCGCCGAGCGCACCAGGCCCCACACGGCGGCGTGCGCCAGGTCGACCGCGTCCCCGGTGCCGTTGCGGGTCACCAGCACCAGCGGCGCCTCGTCGTCGCCGGCGAGCCGTTCCCGCACGACTTCCAGCGCCTCGGCCACGGCCGCCCGCACGGCCCTCGGGACGTCGCCGGTGGTGGTGGCGAGCCGCCGGACCTCGACGGGTCCGGTCCGACCGCCCGACGGGCTCGGCGTCCACGTCACCTCCAGCAGCGCGTCGTCGGCCCGGACGAGCCGGTCGGGCGACACCTCCCGCACGGTCAGCGACTCGACCGACGCCACCGGCGCGCCGTGCTCGTCGGTCAGCAGGATCGACACGGCGTCGTCGGCGACCGGCGCGACGCGCACCCGGGCCGCGGCGACGCCCGCCCGGTGCAGCCGGACGCCGCTCCACGCGAACGGCAGCCGGGTCCGGCCCGGCGCCGGCGGCAGCGCGCCGAGGCCGATGGCGTGCAGCGCGGCGTCCAGCACCACCGGGTGCAGGGCGAAGCGCGCGGCGTCCAGGCCCTCGGTCAGCTCGACCTCGGCGAACACCTCGCGACCGCGCTTGCGGGCCGACCGCAGCCCCTGGAACGCGGGGCCGTAGTCGAAGCCGCCGTCGGCCAGGTCGGCGTACCAGCCGGCCAGGTCGACCGGCTCGGCGTCCGCCGGCCAGGCCGCGGCCGGGGCCTCCGGCGCTTCCGGCACGGCGCCGAGGACGCCTTGGGCGTGCCTGGTCCACGGTTCGTCACCGGAGCGGAAGTGCACTTGGAAGGCACGCGACCCGGCCGTGTCCGGGGCGTCCACGGTGAGCTGCACGTCCACCGCGCCCTGCTCGGGCAGCACCAGCGGCGCTTCGAGGGTCAGCTCTTCGATCCCGGCGCAGTCCAGCTCGTCGGCGGCGACCAGGGCGAGGTCCACCATCGCGGCGGCGGGCACCACGACCGTGCCCATGATCGCGTGGTCGGCGAGCCACGGGTGCTTCGCCACGGACAGCTTCGCCGTGCGCACCAGGCCGTCGGTGGCGGCCAGCGGGACGCCCGTGCCGAACAACGGGTGCCCGGTGGCCCGGTCGCCGCTCTGCGCGGCGAGCCAGAACCGGCGGTGCTCGAACGGGTAGGTGGGCAGTTGGACCGGCTTGGGCCGCAGCGGCGCCAGCAGCGCGGTCCAGTCCACGGGGACGCCCCGGGCCCAGACCTTGGCCAGGGCGTCGACGAGGGTGGCGGCCTCGGGCTTGTCGCGGCGCAGCGCGGGCACGAAACCGACCTCGTCGTCGGGCAGGCAGTCCTGCCCCATGCCGGTGAGCACGGCGTCCGGCCCGACCTCCAGGAACGTGGTCGCACCCGCCTCCCGCAGGGCCCGGACGCCGTCGGCGAACCGGACCGCCCGGCTGACGTGCCGCACCCAGTACTCCGGGGTGCGCATCTCGTCGCCGGCGGGCTGTCCGGTGACGTTGGAGACGACCGGCACGGTCGGCGCGTGGTAGGTCAGCCCTTCGGCGACGCGGCGGAAGTCCGCCAGCATCGGGTCCATCAGCGGCGAGTGGAACGCGTGGCTCACCCGGAGCCGCCTGCTCTTGGCGAACCGCGCGGCGACCCGCAGGACGGCCCGCTCCTCGCCGGAGAGGACCGTGGACGCGGGTCCGTTGACCGCCGCGATCGCCACGCCGTCCTCCAACGCGGCGCGCACGTCGGCCTCGGTGGCGAGGACGGAGACCATCGCGCCGCCGGCCGGCAGGGCCTGCATGAGCCGGCCGCGCGCCGCCACGAGCGCGGCCGCGTCCGGCAGGCTCAGCACCCCGGCCACGTGCGCGGCGGCCAGTTCGCCGATGGAGTGGCCCGCCACGAAGTCCGGCTCGACGCCGAGGCTCGCCAGCAGCCGGAACAGGGCCACCTCGAACGCGAACAGCGCGGTCTGGGTGTAGGCGGTGGTGTCCAGGGCGTCCTGGTCGCCGTCGACGACGTCCTTGAGCGGCCGGTCCAGCTCGGCGTCCAGCGCCGCGCACGCCGCGTCGAACGCCGACGCGAACACCGGGAAGCGCTCACGCAGCTCACGGCCCATGCCGAGGCGTTGGCTGCCCTGCCCGGTGAACAGCAGCGCGAGCTTGCCGCCGGCGGTGCCGCTCGCGATCTCCCGGCCGTCGCGCAGCACCAGCCGGTGCGGCATGGCGGCGCGGGAGGCGAGGGTGTGGGCGACGTCGACCTCGCGCTGCCCGGGGTGGTCGGCCAGGAACGCGGTCAGCCGGTCCGCCTGCGCCGCGGCAGCCAGGGGGGTGCGGGCGGACACGATGAGCGGGAGGCCGGTCAGGTCGTGGCGCTCCTCCTCCTCGACCGGCGCCTGCTCCACGATGACGTGCGCGTTGGTGCCGCTGATGCCGAACGACGACACCGCCGCGCGGCGCGGCCGGTCGACCTCCGGCCAGGGCCGGGCGTCGGTGAGCAGCTCGACCCGGCCCGCGGCCCAGTCCACCTTCGGCGACGGCTCGTCCACGTGCAGGGTGCGCGGCAGGACGCCGTGGCGCATGGCCAGCACGGTCTTGATCACGCCCGCGACACCGGCGGCGGCCTGGGTGTGGCCGATGTTCGACTTGACCGAGCCCAGCCACAGCGGCTCCGCGCGGTCCTGGCCGTAGGTGGCCAGCAGCGCCTGCGCCTCGATCGGGTCGCCCAGCCTGGTGCCGGTGCCGTGCGCCTCGACGGCGTCCACGTCGGAGGGGCGCAGGCCCGCGTCCGCGAGGGCTTGGCGGATGACGCGCTGCTGTGCCGGGCCGTTGGGCGCGGTGAGGCCGTTGGAGGCGCCGTCCTGGTTCACCGCCGTGCCGCGCACGACGCCCAGGACCCGCCGGCCGTGGCGGCGGGCGTCGGACAGCCGTTCCAGCAGCACCGTGCCGACGCCCTCGGCCCAGCCGGTGCCGTCCGCCGCCGCGGCGAAGGACTTGCAGCGGCCGTCCGGTGACAGCCCGCGCTGGCGGGAGAACTCGACGAACGTGAACGGCGAGGCCAGCACCGTGACACCGCCCGCGACCGCGAGCGAGCACTCGCCGCCGCGCAGCGCGCGCACCGCCATGTGCAGCGCGACCAGCGACGACGAGCACGCCGTGTCGACGCTGACGGCCGGTCCCTCCAGGCCCAGGGTGTAGGCGACGCGGCCGGAGACGACGCTGCCCGCGCCGCCGGTCATCCGGAAGCCCTCCAGGCCGGCGGCCGCGTTGCCCGTGCCGTAGTCGTGGTACATGACACCCGCGAAGACGCCGGTGTCGCTGCCGCGCAACGACTCCGGGTCGATGCCCGCGCTCTCGAACACCTCCCAGGAGGTTTCCAGGAACAGCCGCTGCTGCGGGTCCATCGCCAGCGCCTCGCGCGGGGAGACGCCGAAGAAGTCGGCGTCGAAGCCGGCCGCATCGGCGAGGAAGCCGCCGTGCCGGGTGTAGGAGGTGCCCAGGTGTTCCGGGTCGGGGTCGTGCAGGGCGGCGAGGTCCCAGCCGCGGTCGGCCGGGAACGTGCCGATGGCGTCGCCGCCCTCGTCCAGCAGCCGCCAGAAGTCCTCGGGGCTGTCGATGCCGCCGGGGAGGCGGACGCTCATGCCGACGATGGCGATCGGGTCGTCCTGGTCGGCGTTCGCGGCCCGGTGGACGGGTTCGCCCTGCGGCTCGGCCTTCAGGAACCGCGTCACCGCGTCGGCGGTCGGGTGGTCGAACACCAGCGTGGCGGGCACCCGGACGCCGGTGGCCGCGGTGAGCCGGTCGCCCAGCTCCACGCCCATCACCGAGTCGAAGCCCAACGCCTGGAACGTGCGGCCGAACTCGACCGACGCCGGGTCGGCGCCGAGGACCTTGGCGATCTCCTCGCGCACCAGAGCCTCGACGTCCTCGACCGCGGCGGTGCGGGTCGGCTCGTCGGCGGTCTCGCCGAGCCAGTGCCTGCTCCGCTGGAACGGGTAGGTGGGCAGGGCGACGCGGCGGCCGGGCGTGAACCCCGTCCAGTCGACGCGCGTGCCGCGCACGTGGAGGTCGCCGAGGGCGTTGAGCACCGCGTCGGTCTCGGGCCGGTTGGCACGCGCGGTCGCCACGAACGCCGAGTCGGGCCGCCGCACGCAGTCCCGGCCCATCACCGCGAGCACCGCCTTGGGGCCGAGCTCCAGGAACGTCCGGACGCCCCGGTCCTCCAGGCAGCGGATGCCGTCGAAGAACCGGACGGCCTCGCGGGCGTGCCGGACCCAGTAGTCGGCGGTGGCGATCTCCGCGCCCGGCACGCCACCGGTCAGGTTGGACACGACCGGGATGCGCGGCGGGTGGAACGTCAGGCCCTCGGCGACGCGGCGGAACTCGGCCAGCATCGGGTCCATCAGGTGCGAGTGGAAGGCGTGGCTGACGTTGAGCCTGCGGACCTTGGCGAACTTCGCGGCGACCGCGAGGACCGCGGCCTCGTCGCCGGAGACGACGGTGGAGGCGGGGCCGTTGACGGCGGCGATCGCCACGCCGTCCTCCAGCGCGGCGCGCACCTCGTCCTCGGTGGCTTGGAGGGACACCATCGCGCCGCCGGCCGGCAGGGCCTGCATCAGGGAGCCCCGGGCGGTGACGAGCGCGGTGGCGTCGGCGAGGCTCAGCACACCGGCGACGTGCGCGGCGGCCAGTTCGCCGATCGAGTGACCCATCACGAAGTCGGGGGTGACGCCGTGGTGCTCCAGGAGCCGGAACAGGGCGACCTCGAACGCGAACAGCGCGGCCTGGGTGAACTTCGTCCGGGCGAGCAGCTCGTCGTCCTCGCCGAACACGACGTCCTTCAGCGGTCGCCCGAGGTCGAACCCGGCGCACACGGCGTCGAACGCCTCGGCGAACACGGGGAACCGCGCGTGCAGGGCCCGTCCCATCCCGGCCCACTGGCTGCCCTGACCGGTGAACAGCACGGCCAGCCCGCCGTCGACCACCGGCCCGCGGCCCGTGGCGTCGAACCCGCGCAGCGCGCCCAGTTCGGTGACCCACTCGACCGCGCGGTACTCGAAGTGCGTGCGGGTGGTGGCGAGCGAATGCGCCACGTCCGCCAGGTCCGCCCCGACTCCCGCCACCCGCTCCGCCTGCGCCGCCAACGCTTCCCGCGTCCGCCCGGACAGCAGCACGGGCACCGGCCACCGAGCCGCCTCGGCAGCCGTCCCCGTGCCTGTCTCCGTCTCTGTCCCTGTCTCCGACCCGGCGGCGCGCTCGCGCTGCTCGGCGGGCTTGGTCGCTTCGACCGGCGCGCCTTCCCACGCCGCCACGACGACGTGCGCGTTCGTGCCGCCCATGCCGAACGAGCTGACCCCGGCCGTGACCCGGCCCGCCAGCGGCAGCACCTGGCCGTTCACCCGGAGCCGCAGCTCCGCCAACGGGATCGCGGGGTTGGGTGTGGCGAAGTTGAGGCTCGGCGCCAACTGCCGCTCCCGCAGGCACAACACCGCCTTGATGAGCCCGGCGATGCCCGCCGCCCCTTCGAGGTGCCCGATGTTGGTCTTCGCCGACCCGACCGGCAGCGCCTCGTCCCGCCCGGCGCCGAGCACCGCGCCCAGCGCGGCCGCCTCGACGGGATCGCCGACCGGCGTGCCGGTCCCGTGCAGCTCGACGAACGCCACCGACCCCGGGTCCACCCCGGCCCGCGCGTACGCGCTGCGCAACACCCGTTCCTGGCCCTCGCGGGAGGGCGCGGTGAGCGTGGTGCCACCGCCGTCGTTGTTCACCGCGCCGCCGAGAAGCACGGCGTGGACGCGGTCTCCGTCCCGGACCGCGTCCGCCAGCAACTTGAGCACGACGACGCCACCACCCTCGCCGCGCACGTAGCCGTTCGCGCGGGCGTCGAAGGTGTAGCTGCGGCCGTCGGCGGACAGCGCCCCGAACTTCCGGTTCACCTCGAAGGTGTCCGGGTGCAGGTTGAGGTTCACGCCGCCGGCGAGCGCGACCGTCGACTCCCCGCGCCGCAACGCCTCCGCCGCGAGGTGCACGGCGACGAGCGACGACGACTGGCCGGTGTCGACGACCAGCGACGGCCCGTCCAGCCCCAGCAGGTACGAGACCCGGTTGGCGATCATCCCCCGGCTGCCGCCGGTGGCGGTGTGCTGGGTGATCTCACCACCCAGCCGGGAGTAGTCGTCCCAGATGGCGCCGAGGTAGACCCCGACCCCGGAACCCGCGTCGGTGCCGGAACCGACGCCGGCGGCAGCGGGGCCGGAACTGGTGCCGGCGGTGGCGGTGGTGCCGGTGCCGGTGCCGGCGGTGGTGCCGGAGCCCGCGCTGGGGCGCGCGCCCGAGCCCACACCCGCACCCGCACTCGTGCCCGTGCCCGTGCCGGGGTCGGCATCCGAGTCCGAACCCGGTTCCGAGTCCGACTCCGCTCGGGCCGGGGGCGGGTGGCCTTCGTCTGCCCCGTTGCCGCGTCCGTTACTAACGGCATGCTGTGAGAGGCCCGTTTGGTTGTCATCCCGGCCGTTCATCACCCGGTCGTGCGACGGGCGGCGGGTGCCCGGGGGGACGATGCCGGCGTCTTCCAGGGCCTCCCAGGCCAGTTCCAGCGCCAGGCGCTGCTGCGGGTCCACCGCGGCGGCCTCGCGGGGGGAGATGCCGAAGAACGCGGCGTCGAACCCGTCGACCCGGTCGAGGAAACCACCGCGCACCGACGGCGGCAGGCCGCGGTCGGCGGGTGGGGAGCCGATCGCGTCCCCGCCGGTGCGCAGCAGTCGCCAGTACGCGTCCGGGTCGGCGGCGCCGGGGAAGCGGCACGCGATGCCGACGACGGCGACGGCGTCTTCGGGGAAGTCGGCGGGAGGGTCCGCCGGCAGGCCCGGGAGTGGGTCGGAGGGCAGGTCCGCGTTGCTCATCGTTCCTCCACCCGTCACGGCTGGTAGATGTGGAAACCGCGGCCGGTCTTGCGGCCGAGCAGGCCGGCGTCGACCATGCGCAGCAGCAGGTGCGGCGGGCTGTAGTGGGGTTCGCGGAACTCGCCGTACATCGCGGTCGAGATGGCGGACACCGTGTCGAGGCCGATCAGGTCGGCCAGCGCCAGCGGCCCCATGGGGTGCGCGCAGCCGAGCGTCATCGCCTTGTCGACGTCTTCGGCGGAGGAGAAGCCGCTCTCCACCATGCGGATGCCCGCCAGCAGGTACGGGATCAGCAGGGCGTTGACGATGAACCCGGCCCGGTCGCCGGAGCGCACGGGCTGCTTGTGCAGGGTCCCGGCGACGAAGGCCTCGGTGCGCGCGTACACGTCGGGGTCGGTGAGCAGCGAGCCGATCAGCTCCACCAGCGGCATGGCGGGCACCGGGTTGAAGAAGTGCACGCCGATCACGTGGTCGGGTCGGGAGCTGACCTTGGCGAGCCGCGAGATCGGGATGGACGACGTGGTCGACGCGAGGATCGCGTCGGGCGCCTCGACGACCGCGTCGATGCGGCGGAACACCGAGAGCTTGGCGTCCTCGTCCTCGGTGGTGGCCTCCACGACGAGCTGCCGGTCGGCGAGGTCGGCGAGGTCGGTGGTGAACACGACGGCGGACAGCGCCGCGTCGCGCTCGGCCTCGGTGATCTTCTCCTTGCGCACGGCCTTGTCCAGCGACCTGGTCAGCCGGGCGCGGCCGGCCACCTCGGACGCGGGTCGGGACACGGCGACCAGGACGTCGAGCCCGGCGCGGGCGGCGACTTCGACGATGCCCGCGCCCATGGTGCCGCAGCCGACGACACCCATCTTCTTGATCTCGCCCATCACGACCACGCCGCGCGTTCCGACCGCCACGCCCGTCTCGTCCATCTCGACTGTCGTGCTCATCAGGAGGCCCACCTCATCAAGCAGGATCCGATCGCCATGCCGCCGCCGAACCCGGCGAGCAGCACCAGCTGGCCGGGTGCCAGCTGGCCGGTGCGGTTGGCTTCGTCGAGCGCGACGGCGACCGACGCGCTGCCCGTGTTGCCGTACTTCTCGACCGTGCGGTGCGTGGTGGCGGAGGTGAGGCCGCACAGGCGCACCAGGTCGTCGATCATCACGCCGTTGGCCTGGTGCGGCACGAAGTGGTGCACCTCGGCGAGGTCGATGCCCGTGCGGCTCGCGAGGCCCGCCAACGCGGGTGGGACTTCGCGTTCGACGAACTCCCGGACCTTGCGGCCCTCCATGCGGAAGTAGTGGCTGCCGTCGGCGACGGTCTCGGCGGAGGCGGGGAGCCTGCTGCCGCCCGCTTCGACGCGGATCAGGCCGTGCTCGTCGCCGCGGCTGGCGAGGTCGAAGCCGATGATGCCGCCGCCGTCCGCGGCCGGTCCCACGACGGCCGCGCCCGCGCCGTCGGCGAACAGGATGGCGGTGCGGCGGTCGGAGTGGTCGAGGATGCGGGAGTAGACGTCGGCGGCGACGACGAGGGCGTGCGCGCCGGGTTTCTGCGTCACCAGGCTGTGCGCCAGGGCGAGGGCGTAGACGAACCCGCTGCACACGACGTTCACGTCGAGGCAGGCCGCGCGGTAGGCGCCGAGGGCGTGCTGGACGACGTACGCGGTGGGTGGTTGCGGGTGGTCGCCGGTGGAGGTGGAGACGATCAGGTAGTCGACGCGGTCCGCGTCGAGCCCGGCCTGCTCCAGGGCCGCGGTGGCCGCGTGCACGGCGAGGTCGGAGGTGGCTTCGCCGGGTGCGGCGAAGCGGCGGGTGCGGATGTGGGTCTTGCGTTCGATCCACTCCGGGGTGACGCCGACCCGCTCCGCGATCTCGGCGTTGCCGATCTCCTCCTTGGGCAGGTACGAGCCTGTCCCGAGGATCCCGACGGGCTGTCTGCGGTGCACGTGTCCACTCCTCACGAGCGCCAGGACCCGGCCGGGTGGAACCGCACTGGGGGAATGCGGTTCCACCCCGCTCGGGGGCGTTCCGGAGGCCCGGCGCGTCGCCGCGCGCCCGCCGCGAGGGCGAGCACCACGGCGGTGAGCGCCGCGAGTTCCCGGTCGTCTGGGACTCCGCCCCGGATCACCTGGATGGATGTCTGTAGCGCGGTCATCAGACCGGCGGGTTTCCGTGCTTGCGGGACGGGAGGTCCGCGTGCTTGCCACGCAGCATGTCCAGTGCCCTGATCAGGGTGAGCCGGGTGTGCCTCGGGTCGATCACGTCGTCGACGAGGCCCCGTTCGGCCGCGTAGTAGGGGTGGAGCAGCTCGCTCCGGTATTCCTTGATCTTCTGGGCGCGCATGGCGGCGGGGTCGTCGGCGGCGGCGATCTCGCGGCGGAAGATGACGTTGGCCGCGCCTTCGGCGCCCATGACGGCGATCTCGTTGGTGGGCCAGGCGAGGGAGATGTCGGCGCCGATGGAGCGGGAGTCCATGACGATGTAGGCGCCGCCGTAGGCCTTGCGGAGGATGAGCTGGACGCGGGGCACGGTGGCGTTGCAGTAGGCGTAGAGGAGCTTGGCGCCGTGCCGGATGATGCCGCCGTGCTCCTGGGCGACGCCGGGCAGGAAGCCGGGCACGTCGACGAGGGTGACGAGCGGGATGTTGAACGCGTCGCACAGCTGGACGAACCGCGCGGCCTTCTCGCTGGCGTGGATGTCCAGGACGCCGGCGAGGACGGCGGGTTGGTTGGCGATGACGCCGGTGACGTGGCCGTCCAGGCGGATCAGGGCGCACAGGATGTTGTCGGCCCAGGTGGGGCTGATCTCGAAGTGCTCTCCGTCGTCCGCGATCTCGGCGATGACGGCGCGCATGTCGTAGGACTGCTGCGGGTCGGAGGGGACGAGGTCGAGCAGCGCGTCGGTGGTCCGGTCGGCGGGGTCGTCGGAGTGGGCGACGGGCGGCAGTTCGCGGTTGTTGGCGGGCAGCAGGGAGAGCAGGTAGCGCACGTCGGCCAGGCAGCTCTCCTCGTCGTCGTAGGCGAAGGTGGCCACGCCGGAGACGCCGGCGTGCACGTCGGCGCCGCCCAGGCCGTTCATGTCGATCTTCTCGCCGGTGACGGCCTGGACGACGTCCGGGCCGGTGATGAACATCTGCGAGGTGTCGCGGACCATGAACACGAAGTCGGTCAGGGCCGGTGAGTAGGCCGCGCCGCCGGCGCAGGGCCCGAGCATGACGGAGATCTGCGGGATGACGCCGGAGTTGCGGGTGTGGCGCTGGAAGATGCCGCCGTAGCCGGCGAGGGCGGTGACTCCTTCCTGGATGCGCGCGCCCGCGCCGTCGTTGAGGCCGACCAGCGGTGCGCCCGCGGCGGCGGCGAGGTCCATCACCTTGTGGATCTTCTCGGCGTGCGCTTCGCCGAGGGCGCCGCCGAAGACGCGGAAGTCGTGGGCGTAGACGAAGACCGTGCGGCCTTCGACCATCCCCCAGCCGGTGATGACGCCGTCGCTGTGCGGTTTGCGGTCCTCCATGCCGAACCCGACCGCGCGGTGCCTGCGGAACGGTTCGATCTCGTGGAAGGAGCCTTCGTCCACGAGGAGCGCGATCCGCTCGTGCGCGGTGAGCTTGCCCTTGTCGTGCTGGCGGCGGGTGGCGGAGGGGTCGGGGCCCTGGTGCACCGACTCGCGCAGCGCGGTGAGCTCGTCGACCCGCTCCCGCATGCTCGTCACGGCGTCACCCGCAGGAGGTTGAGGCGGTCTTCCCCGATGCGGGCCCGCAGGTCGGGGTCGGTCACGCCGAGACCGGCCTCCGGCGCCAGGCACAGCACCCCGACCTTGCCGACGTGCTCGTTGTTCTGGACCAGGCGGGCGGCTTCACCGACGTCCTCGAGCGGGTAGACGGCCGACAGCACGGGCACGACGTGGCCGAGCTGGAACAGCCGGTTGCACTCCCACTGCTCCTGGAGGTTCGCCGCGTGGCTGCCGATGATCCGCTTGAGGTTCATCCACAGGTAGCGGTTGTCGAATTCGTGCTGGTACCCGGTGCTCGACCCGCAGGTGACCACGGTGCCGCCCTTGCGGACGACGAAAACGGAGATGCCGAACGTGGCGCGCCCGATGTAGTCGAAGGCGATGTGGGGGTCTTCGCCGACTTCCCGGCGGATGGCCCGGCCGAGGACCTTGCCCATTTCGATGGCGTGCTGCCCGTCGCGGGGCGTGGTCAGGCCTATTTCCGCGCGGTTGATGACGACGTCGCAGCCGAGTTTTCGGGCGACTTCCGCCTTGGCCTCGGAGCCGACGACGCCGACCGGGATGCCGCCGCCGTTCTTGACCAGTTGCACGGCGTTCGCCCCGAGGCCGCCGGTGGCGCCCCAGATGAGCACGACGTCGCCCTGCTTGACGCGGGCGCCCTTGTCGCTGACGAGCATCCGGTAGGCGGTGCTCGCGCACAGCGGCGCGGACGCCGCCTCCTCCCACGTGAGGTGGGCCGGTTTGACCAGCAGTTGGCTGGCGCGCACCACCGCGTAGTGGGCGAGGCCGCCGAAGTTGGTCTCGAAGCCCCAGATGCGCTGGTCGGCGCCGAGCATGCCGTCCGCGTGCGTGGCGGGTTGCTGGTCGTCGACCTGCACGCAGCTCACCACGACGTGGTCGCCCGGCTTCCAGTGCCGGACGCCGTCGCCGACCCGCACCACGACGCCGGAGGCGTCGGAGCCGAGCACGTGGTAGGGCAGGTCGTGCCGCGCCGCGTACCCGCCCTGCTTGCCGAACCTGCGCAGGAATTCGAAGGTCGAGACCGGTTCGAAGGTCGCCGACCACACCGTGTTGTAGTTGATCGAACTGGCCATCACCGCAACGAGCACCTCGTCGGGGGCGATTTCGGGCATGGGGACCCGACCGACCCTGAGCGATTTCCGGACGTCTTTGTCCTGAGCGACACCGAACATCTCCGCGTCGTCGGCGACGACGTGCGCGGCGAGGTATTCGGTGGGAGGCGCCGAGGCAGCGATGGAATTCAATTCCATCCCACCAGCCATGGCGCAAAGCTACGACCGGCCGGTGAACACGGCCAACCCCTAGGGCTCCCCTAGCCCCGACCCCGGGACGGGGCGATCGGGCCCCGTGACCGGGGTCCGACTCCGGCCGGGCTAGAGGCGACCGACTGAGCGGCCGGTCGCCTTGGGCCGCGTCACCGGGTACTTCACCTGTCCGACACCGGGCGTGAGCGCCCGGTTACCCAGGACGCACAGGGGTCGGGTCCGCCAGGGTGGTCTTCGGGACCGCGCAAGGCCGTGCCGGCGACCTCCGGCGAACGGCCGATCAGCGCTGTGACCTGCGTCTCAAGTTCGAGGACAGCGTTACGTCGGCCTTGCCGGAACCCGGTCTGCGGGGGTCACGACGATCTTGCCCGCCGGCGGCCAGGAACGCCGCGACGCGCTTGGCGGTGCCCGGGTCGACCACGTCGGTGAAGGCCGGGTAGCGGTGGATGGTCAGCGACGGGTTCGCCGACCATCCACCCCGGTGAGCCGGCCGAGCTGATCGGCGGCGTCTCCCGGCAGGTCCTCACCCGGACGCTGCGCCGGCTCCAGTCCCTGCGGCCTGGTCGAGCCGGTCGGGGCTCGGTGCGGTCAGGCGACGCCGAACGAGTACGTGGCGTCGTAGGTGCTGACCGTCCCGTCGGGCCGGATCGCGTAGACGCTCAGGCTGTACCAGCCGGGAGCGGGTGGCGTCCAGGTGATCGTCGCGGTGCCGTCGGAGCCGGCGGCGACCTCGGTGTGCGGCTCCAGCCAGTCGAAGGAGTACCGGTACGCGGCGGCCCCCGACCACGTGGGCGGCGGCGTGAAGGTGAACGTGCCCGGCACGCCGGTCCCGCCGTGCGGGACGCCGTCGGCGGGGTAGGCGTCCGAGGTCACGCCCGGCCACGGAGGGAAGGCCAACGACCAGGACGCGCGGTCCGACGTCCAGCCGTTGTCGCTGCGACTGCGCACGGACACCTGGTGGCCGTTCTCCCGGTCGGCGCGGAACGTGACGGTCGCCGTGCCGTCCGGGCCGACCGGGACGACGCGCTGCTCCTGCCCGTCGAGCTGGTAGGCGAAGTCGACGGTGCGGTCGGCGACGTCCGCGTGCGGCGTGAACCTCAGCGTCACGTCGTGGCCGAACCGGGGCGGCTCCCCCACCACGGACACCGCGGGGTGGCTGCTGGGCACGAAGATCTGGAACGAGACCGGCTGCGAGCTGCGGCCCGCGGCGTCGATGGCCCGCACCCGCAGCTTTCGCAGTCCCGAGCCGGGCGGGGTGAGGGCCGCGGTGGCCGTGCCGCCGAGCCGGTCGGCCCGGACGGTGGTCCCGCCGGTGAACCGGTCGGGGCAGATCAGCCTGTTCAGCTCGCCGTACGTGCAGCCGGGCACGGAGAACTCGCCCCAGGTCCACTCGAAGCCCTTGACGTCCTCGTCGCCGCCGCCGTCGAAGGTGAACACGCCCGGCTCACCCACCGGGGCCCACCCGGATTCGTCCAGCGGGTAGTTGGCGGAGGTCACCGCCGGCACGGGCGGGTCGGTCCCGTCGACGGTGAAGTGGCACGGCTCGGACCACTCCGAGGTGTCGGCGCCGTCCGTGACGCGGGCCTGCCACGAGTACGTGCGCCCGTCGGTGAACAGGCCCGCCGCGAACTCCCACCGCGCCACCCTGGTCGTCCCGGTGTGCTGCGCGCGCTGCTCGGTCCGCGTCGCCTGGTCGTCCTGCGGCCACAGGGCGAAGTCGACGGCGCCCCCGGAACCCCGCTGGTCGTCCGGGTCGGGGTCGGCCGGCAGTGCTTCGAGCACGACGAAGTGCTTGCTCAACCTCGGGTACGGGGCGGTGGTCGCGCAGGGCAGGCCACCGTTGTACCGGTGCTGCTCCACGATCGACGGGGCCCGGTTGTGCTGCACGGTCAGCGCGGCGCCGTAGTACCCGTCGAGCGCGCGGCCGTACTGGACCTCGCGCTCGAACCGCGCGGGCACCGCGATCTCCAGCGTGATCCGGGACTTGCCCCGGCTCAGCGCGTCGCGCACGATCGCCGCCACGTCGAAGGACGGGTAGCCGACGCAGAGGTCGGTGGCGGTGAAGTCGTCCACCCAGCGCTCGCGCTCCGGCGCGGTCGCCCAGGTCGGGTCCACGGTGGCGGTCTTCGTCTCCCACAGCTCGATCGCGCGCTTGGCGCAGTCGGCCACCGCGCTCTCGCGCAGGTGCAGGGTCGCGGCGCTGACCCCCGCGCCCGCGAACGCGGCGACGTCGAACGTCAGGTGGACGCGCGACACGTGCGGCCGGCCGGCCGACTTCGACGCGCCCAGCGGCACGTCCTGGCCGGCCCAGGGGAACGCGGTGTGCGGTGCGGCGGAATCCGTGTGCGAGGCCGAAACCGGGAGGAGCCGGCTGTGGTGGGGTGCGGCGGTCGCGGTTCCCGGCAGTGCGGTGAGCGCGACCGCGGCGACCCCGCAGAGCGCGAGCAGGGATCTTCGTGTCGACATGGTTCCCCCCGATGTCTTGTGCGGCCGGACCGGGTCCGGGCCGACCACGGGACATCCTCGCCCACAGCGACGTTCCGCCACGGCGTTTTCACCGGACGGACCCGGCCGCCGGTTCTGCGCGCTCGCACCGATCGCTCACTCGCCGATGTCACGAAGCCGTGGCGGCCCGGGGGGGGATCGGGCCGCCACGGCTCTCAGGTCAACGGCAGGTGCGGGCTTCGTAGGGGATGGACAGGGTGGTCGACACCGGGTGACCGTCGATCGTCGCCGTGGCGGTGGCGGTCGCCGTGCCCGCGGTGATGGTCGACTGCCGGGTGTTGAACGGGTGGGAGCGGGTCTTGCCCGGTCGGACGTCGTCGAACGACTTGGCGCCGTAGGGCGTCTCGACGGTGATGTCGACGGGGACGGACTCGTGGTCGGTGACGTGCACGGTGAGCTTGACGTGCGGGCCGGCGCAGCGCGTGTCGGCGCTGCCCGCGACCTTCAGCGACGGCTTGGCGAACTGCCAGCTGTCGACCTCGACGAGGTCCTTGCCGTCAGGTCCGACGAACGTGAAGTACACGTCGTGGACACCGGAGACGCCGTCGAGCCCGGCCTCGACGTCGGCCCACTCTCCGATCGGCGCGTCGACCGGGATGGTGGTGACCACCGGGCCGGCGCGGTCGTCCAGGCGGACCTGGATGGCCGTGCCCGCGGTGAGCGGCTTGACGCGGGCCGACACGCCGGTGGCGCCGCTCCCGAAGTCCGCCGACGACAGCGAGGTCCAGTCGCCGTTGTCGACGTCGTGCAGCGCGAGCTGCGGCACGTCGTTCGGCGCGTTGAGGCGCTTCGTCGCCAGGCCCTGCTGCCAGGCGATGGTCTCCGCCTCGACCCTCCGGTAGGGGTCGAGGTCGCGGATCTGCTCGACGCCGTCGAAGGTGCCCAGCACCTCCTTGACGGTGCCGTCGGCGTTGAACTCGAGCTTCGCGATGTGCGGGCTGCGGAAGCCCTGGGTCGCGCCGCCGGTGATGCGGCGGTTCAACGTCTGGGCGTGGTAGGTGAAGTAGTGCTCGCCGCCGAGCTCGAAGACGGACTGGTGGTTGTTGCCGCCCGCGCCGAAGTAGACGCCGGGGTTCTTGAAGATGACGCCGGCGTAGTTCGCGGGCGTCCACGGCCCCATGGGGTTGTCGGCCATGAGGTAGGCGATGGCGCCGGTCGGCGGGCCGTTCGGGTCGATCGGGCCGCCGAAGCCGAAGTTGGACGAGTAGGAGTAGTAGTACTTGCCGTCGCGCTTGAAGACGTGGCCGGCCTCGAACATCAACGGCGCGTCGATGGTCTCCGCCGCGCCCTCGGTGCTGATCATGTCGTCGCCGAGCTTGATGACGCGGGTGGACTTGGGGTGGTTGGTGTTCTCGGCCGAGTTGGAGCCGTCGTTGCCGCCGCCACCGAAGTAGAGGTAGCCCTGGCCGTCGTCGTCGACGAACACGCCCGGGTCGAACAGCCAGTTGCGGCCGTCGGACGCGCCCGGCGTCTGGCTCGTGATGAGCAGGCTGCCGCGCTCGTCGCGCCACGGGCCCAGGGGCGAGTCGCCGACCAGGACACCGGTGGCCGCGCCGTTGTTGGCGAAGTACAGGAAGAACTGCTCCTTGCCGTCCACGACCCGGCTCTCGACCGCCGGCGCCCACGACTGCGAGGCGTACCGGGCCAGTCCGTTCGGCCCGGCGACCGGGATCTCGCCGTGGTCGGTCCAGTTGACCAGGTCGTCGGAGGAGATGACGGTGATGGTGTTGATCCCGCCGTAGGTGTTGGTCGGCGAGGTCCCGTCCGGGCCGGGGTTGTACACCTGGGTGTCGTTGGTCATGTAGACGTACACCCGGCCGTCGTGGACGAAGGCGTTGCCGTCCGCGCCGAACTTGTGGGAGATCAGCGGGTTGCCCTCGCCGGGGTTCTTGCCCAGGACCTCGATGGTGGTCGACGGGGTGAACTCGCGCAGGGTGACGTCGTCCACCGTGAAGTCCATCAGGTGGACCGCCGGCGCCGCCGCCGGGTCCGCCGTCCACGGCGTCTCCACGAAGATCCGCGGGGTCGCGACGCCCTGGGCGGCCGGGATGGTGAAGGTGCCCTGGAGCAGGCCCCACTGCCCGCGCGGCGTCGTGCCGGTGCCGAGGTTGGTGTAGGTGGAGCCGCCGTAGTGCATGGTCACGAAGAACTGCTTCGTGGCCGGGCTGTCCGGGTTGTCGTACTTCACCCGGGCGGTGACGGTGTAGGTCTTGCCGGCCTGGACCTTGCCGGCCAGGTCCTGCGCGGGCCCCGACCCGGTGGTCTTCCGGTTGGTCACCCGCACCGCGCCCGTGCCGCTGTAGGCGTCGGCGGTGGGCGCGAGGGCGGCGCCGTCGGTGGCGTTGCCGCTGTTGACGGTCCAGCCGGTCAGGCCGTCCTCGAAACCGGGGTTCGTGACGAGGTTCGGCTCGGCGGCGGTCGCCACCGGGGTGGCCGCCAGGCCGGCGGCGACCAGGGCGCCGACGGCGGCGAGGACTGCGGCTCTTCGCCGCCCCGACCGCTGCGGACGTTGTTGTTCCACGGGATCTCCTTGTGCTGTGTGCTTCGGCGGATCTGCTCGCGGGCGCGGAGCTACCTGCAGGCGCGCGCGTCGTGCGGGACTTCGAGCGCGACCGAGCGCGGGACGCCGTCGACCGTCGCCGACGCCGTGACCGACACCGACCCGGCCGGCACGCCCGACTCCCGGGTCGTGAACGGGTGGGAGCGGGTCTTGCCGGGCGGGACGTCGCGGAACGACTTGGCGCCGTGCGGCGTGGTGATCGAGACGTCCACCGGGACCGCCTCGTGGTTCGCCACCTCGACGGTGAGCTGCACGTGCGGTCCGGCGCACCGGGTCCGCGTCGACGCCCGCACGGCCACCGGCACCCTGGCCACCCCGAGCCGCGCCAGCTCCAGGCTCAACGCCCGTTCCGGCGCGTCGACCTGGTTCTGCGTGCCGAACGCGGTCCGCCGCGCGGCCTCGGCCTTGCGCAGGGCTTCCCGCATGGCGGACCACGCCGCGGCCGGGTAGTGGTGCTCGTCCAGGGTGGACGCGTGCGCGATGGCGGCGTCGAGGGCGGTGGTGTCGAGCGGCTCGCCCTGCGCGGTCAGGGTGTCGCTGAGCAGGAAGTGGTCGAAGTCGACGGTCCCGCCGGCCTGCTTCGTCGCGTAGTTGAACAGGCCCCACCGGTGGCCCATGAAGTGGGCCAGGCTGCCGTCCAGGGTCTGCGGCCCGACGCGCTGCCCCAGCCGGTGCCAGCTCAGCCCGTCCAGGCTGTAGTGGAACGTCGTCCAGCCCTGGCCGGTCGGCGCGTCGAACTCCACGTCGCCCTTGAGGTGGACCTCGGTGGCGTCGCCGAGCGGCACCTCGGTGCCGGGCACGAAGCTCTCCGCCGCCGCCCGGTCGAACGTCACCGGGAACGGCTGCACCCGGTTGACCACCCCGAGCGTGGCCCGGCCGTCGACCCGCTTCACCGCGGCGTAGGAGAACCCGCGGTTGTACATCGCCAGGCCCGCCACGTCACCGTCCTTCATGCCGGCGAAGTCGAGCTTGGTCTCGGCCGAGCCCTTCGGGCCGAACGTCCGCTGCGAGAGCGTGTTGCGCGCCTCCTCGAACCACGTCAGCCCGGCCCGGTTGGACAGCTTGCCGTAGGCGTAGTCACCCGTGAGGACCTTGCCGGTGGTGAGCCTCAGCCAGCCCTCGCGGTCGGTCAGCGACCAGTGGCGGTTGTCCGGGGCGTGGTTCCACTCCCACGCCAGGCCGAGCCGGGAGCCGTTGGGCGCGACCTCCGCCTCGGTCGGGTGCTCGGTGGTCACCGGCTGCCCCACCACCGACACGTCGTCGAGCAGGTACTCCACGCTCGACGACGGCGGCTGCGGGTTCGCCCAGGGCGTCTCGACCGCGAACTTGACCTTGTCGACGGCGGCCGCGGCCGGGACGGTGTAGCGGCCGGAGACCGTCGTCCACCGGCCGACCGGGACGTCCCCGGACGCCATCACCTGCACGCCCGCGCCCCAGTCGGCGACGAGGTTGAACCGCACGGTCGCCGGGCCGGCCGCGTACTTGACCCTCGCCGACACCGCGTAGGTCACGCCGCGCTGCAGCACGCCGTCCAACTGCTGGTTCGGCCCGGAGCCGTTCAGGGTCCGGTCGGCCACCTTCAGCGCCGTGGCGCCGTCGGCCGGCTCCAGGGCGAGCCGCGCGCCGAACTGGGCCGCCCACGGCGTCACGGCGCCGGACTCGAACCCGGGGTTGCGCACCAGCTCCACGCCCAGGAGCGACTCGTCGACGTCGGGCGGGGACGGGATGGTCCACCGCTCGTCCATGTAGGCCTTGTGCGGCGCGTCGTTGGCGAAGTCGTCGGAGGCGACCAGGCTCTTCTGGCGCTCCAGGGTCTCCTCGGCCGGGCTGAGCCGGATCGGCTTGTCGAACAGGCCGTTCACCGGCACCGCGCCGGCGGCGCCGAACGTCGGCCACCCGTCCTGCCACGTGGCGGGGATCAGCGCCGGGATGCGACCGACCGGGAACGAGTCGCGGAAGAACATGCCGTGCCAGTCGGTGCGGCCGTCACGCGAGATCGGCACGAGGCTGCCCTGGGCGAAGCCGTTGGAGTTCAGCGCGCCGCGCGCCTGGTAGGGGTTGGCGCCGTCGGCGGTCGCGTAGCGCCCGAGCAGGTGGGGTGAGCGGAAGAGCACCACCTGGCGTCCCTGCCCGGACGGCCACGTGATGATCACGACGTAGTAGTTCCCGTCGATGTACTGCACCTGGGCGCCCTCGAACAGCCCGCCCAGGAACGGGGACCCCGGGAAGTCGGACGGCCGCAGGATGTTCGGGTACTCCGCCACCACCCGCGTCAGGTCGCGGCTCAGCTTGACCGCGCTCGTCGAGCCCGACCCGTAGAAGATGTAGGGCGTGCCGCCGTCCCGCTCGTCGAAGAACAGCGACGGGTCGTGGAACGCCCGCCCCAGCGGCACCCGCGTCCACGCGCCGTCCTCGATGTCGTCGGTGCTGTAGAGGTAGGAGCCGCCCAGGTTGTTCGTGTTGAAGGCGACGTAGAACTTCCCGCCGTGGTAGCGCAACGACGACGCCCACTGGCCCTGGCCGTAGGAGTTCTGGCCGTTGCGCAGCGAGAACGAGTCGCCGATGTCCAACCGGTCGAAGACGTAGTTGACGACCTCCCAGTTGACCAGGTCGTAGGACTTCATCACCGGCGCGCCCGGGCTCAGGTGCATGGTCGTGCTGATCATGTAGTAGAGGTCGCGGCCCTCGTCGTTCTCGGCCGCCGGCACCCGCTCCACGCTGACGTCGGGCACGTCGGAGTTGAGCAGCGGCACGGAGTAGGAGCCGTCGCCCTTGTCGGTCGACGTGTAGGACGACGCGGGCGTCCACTCGTCCGCCGCGTGCGCGGTGACGGGGACCAGGCCGGCGGTCAGCAGGACCGTCGCGGCGGCGGCCGGCAGCGTGCGCATCAGCCGCCGGGGGCGTGGGCGGGAGTGGACGAGCGGAGGCATGGCGGCTCCAGGAACGGTGGTGACGGGAGTCGGACTCGGTGGCGCTGAACGGGGACCGCGCCGGTCACCGGTCCGCCGGGCGGGGCGACGCGATGGACGAGCGGTCCCTCCTGGGCATGGGGACGCGGTGAACGGTCGGCGCCGGTAAGCGCTGCTCGGCCAGGAGCACCTCGACGGCCTTCGCGCCCAGCTCGTAGCGCGGGACGGCGATGGTGGTCAGCGCGGGACGCATCCACCCGGCGAGCGGGTGGTCGTCGAAGGAGACGACGGAGACGTCGGCCGGCACCGCGAGCCCGGCGTCGGACAGGGCTTGGTAGGCGCCGAACGCGAGCCGGTCGTCGAAGCAGATCAGGGCGCGGGGGCGGACGCGCCCCAGCAGCGCCTTCGTGGCGGCGAAACCCTGTTCCGGCAGCCACCACCGACAGGACCGCGCGCCGGCGATCTCCACGCCGGCCGCGTCGAGCACCTCGCGGATGCCGACGAGGCGCTCGGCGGCGGTGATCGAGCCGGGTGGCACGTCGTCCGGGTCGACGCCCGCGCCCACCAGGCAGATGCCGTCCCGGTGCCCGGCGTCCAGCAGGGCGCGTGCCGCGGTCCGGCCCGCCTCGACCTCGTCGGGCACGACGACCGGCAACGGCGACGACCGGTCGGGCAGGGCGTTGAGCAGCACGGCGCGACCACCTTCGATCTCGTCGGGTACGGACACGTGCCTGGTGTTCATCGCCGCGTACACGATCCCGTCGACCCGGCGGTCGAGCATGGCCGCGATCAGCTTCTGCTCCGACTCCCGGTCGCCGTCCGTCTCGCCGACGAACAGCAGCGCGCCGTGCTCACGGGCCGCGTCGACCGCGCCGCGGATCATGTCCCCGGCCAGACCGGACGTGGCCACCGCGTCGGAGATGAACCCGAGCGTGTGGGTGAAGCCGGCGCTGAGGCCGGCGGACAGGACCTTGCGACGGTAGCGGTAGCCCACGTCCTTCGCGGCCTGCCGCACCCGCAGTTCGGCCGCCGCCGAGATCCGCAGGTCGCGGCTCCGGCCGGACAGCACGAGCGAGGCCGTCGTGACCGAGACGCCGGCTTCCTTCGCCACGTCGGCCAGCGTGACCCGTTGTCGGTTCACCGGGATCTCCCGCACACGAGGCTCCGGACGGCCCGTGCCGGCACCGCGCCGCCGGCGAGGCGGGCGTTGCCGGCCCTCGGCGCCGTGCCGGCTTGGACCATGGACCTGGGAGACGTGCGCCGATCCGTCAGGGACGGGTGGACGCCGTGACCGGGGACTCGGGGCTCGCCAGTCCCGGGGCGGGGTTCTGCCCGCGCGAGCCGAGCGCCGGTAAGCAGCGACCGCGGTCGACGCACCGACAAGTGCTCTCATCGACGGGGAACATGGACTACCTCCTGGACTGCGTTGTCCCGGCGTTGCGCTCGGCGGTCGGCGACGTCCACTCGGGACGAGCCGGGCAGCGGTCCCACCGGGCTGAGCACCGGCGGGTGTCCTGGCTGAATGTTTTGGTCTTGACACCTGAACTTTCGGGCCAATGTAGCGCCGCGTTCCCAGCGAGTCAACGGCGAACCGGCCCGAACATGTGAACGCTCACCTAGCACCGCTGAGCAGGCCCTGCACCATGCTCCAGCCCTAACCCGGCACCGCGAACAGCATGTTTACCGTGACCCTAGACCATTTGGCGTAGCCGATCACGCACGCGGCTCACCCTCTTTGTGAACGTGCACATTGACGACCGCAGGCCGTCCGCGCGATCAGCTGCGCGCAGGTGGACGCTGATGGTTCATGACCATCGACCGACTGTTCAGGCCGCGGGCGCCGCGCTACCGCCGGCGTTCGGCGTCACCGGCCAGCACCAGGTAGGCGCTCGCCGTCCAGGTGTAGGCGGATCGGCGGCTTGACGAAGTTGTGCAGCACCTCGGCGTGGGTGATCGAGTCGGCCAGCGCCCCCTCCTCGGTCTGGTGGTCGAACACCACCTGCAGCTGGTCCCAGGCCGACTCCGGCGCCCCCGGCGCCAGGGCCAGGGCGTTGAAGCAGTGGTCCCAGCTCCACACCTTGTCCATCCAGTGCTTGGACATCAGCACCGCCGGCCGCGTGACGAACCCGGCGGGCGACACGGTCGCGGACCACAGCACGTGGCAGGCCAGTTCGGCGGCCGGCGTGCGGTCGCCGCGCCAGGGCGCCGCGTCGGCGAACCGCGGGAAAGACCGTCGTGACGCGGTGGCCACCTCGGTGAACGTCGCACCGGACGAGAAGGCGCGGCGGGCCGTGGTGAACTCCTCCACCGCGATCTCCCACCCCCGCCGTCCTGGACCGCCCGCTCGGCCGTGCCCAGCGCGGCGGCGCCGACTGCCCGGGACTGTCCCGACAGGACGACGGTCACGCGGCAGCGGTGACCGGTCTCGTAGGAGGTGAAGACGTGCGACGAGGTGACCGGGTCGTGGAAGAAGTACTTCCCGGTGAACGGGTCGGGGTCGGGTCCGCGGCGACGAAGCGCTGGGCCAGCACGAGCAGCGCGGTGGCGGGCACGGACGCGACGACGGCCGTGGCCATGATCGCGTTCCACTCCTGGTTGTTGTTGCCGGTGTAGCGGTAGATGCCGAGGGTCAGCGGTTTCAGCGCGCCACCGCTGTCCAGGGTGGCGGCGAACAGGAAGTCCGACCACGCCCACAGGAACGCGAACAACCCGGCGGTGACGACCCCGTTGCGGCTGGCGGGCAGCACGACCGACCAGAACACGCGCAACGCGCCCGCGCCGTCGATCCGCGCCGCCTGCACGACCTCGTCGGGCACGGTCGACATGAACGAGGCGAGGATTAGCACCGCGAACGGCACCGCGATCGTGGAGTCGGCAAAGACCGCCTTGTTGTAGTAGAGCGCCAGGGTGTTCGCCCCGATCGGCACGCCGTAGGTCATCCCCTCCGACTCGCCCGCCGCCAGGAGGTTCGGCGACGCCGGGGACGCGTCGACACCGGTGTCCTGGTTGGCCTTCGGCATGCCCGCCTCGGCGAGGGTGGACACCACGGGGTTGTCCACGACCAGGGCGTTCGGCGCGACCCCCTGCTGGGCGGCGAGCAGGACCTTGTTGGTCAGGTCCGACGTGTCGTACGCCTGGCGCTCGACCGCCACGCCGGCCCGCGCGCCGCAGTCCTCGACCACCGTCGCCCACTGGGAGCCGCCGTCGAACCGGGGGTACGGGTCCCACACCGCGAACGTCCCGCCCCCGGCGTCGCCGGAGTCCCCCGCGGACGAGGTGCAGGCGGACAGGGTCAGACCGGCCGCGAGCAGGGCGACGGCGAACCGGCGGGCGATCGGTGAGGGTTCACGGGGTGGTGTTCCCTGGCGGCTGCGCTGACGACCCGTCAAGACGTCGAGGTCGAACCGGTTCGACCCGTGCGACGTCCGGTCAACGTCACCGTCCGGGCAGACCCGTGCAGGCCTCATGGGCCTATCATCGACACTCTGTCGAACCGGTTGAACGGAGAGCGCATGAACATCGGCGAGATCGCGAAGCGGGCGGGCGTGTCGCGCAGCACGGTGTCCTACGCGCTGAGCGGGAAGCGCCCGGTGTCCACGGCGACCGCCCGGCGGATCAACGAGGTCATCGACGAGCTGGGCTTCCGGCCCAACGCCAGCGCGCGGGCGCTCGCCGAGGGGCGGACCCGCACGCTGAGCCTGGTCATACCGCCCGCCAGCAGCCGGCTCACCGACGCGCAGCTCGGCTTCGTGGCCAGCGTCGTCGAGGTCGCCGCCACCCACGACCTCGACGTGCTGCTGTCGCCGAGCGGCGGCGACCACGACCGGTCGTTCGAGCGGATCGTCACCGGTCGCCGGGTGGACGGGGTGATCCTGATGGAGATCCTGCTGGACGACGCGCGCGTGGCGCGGCTGGAGCAGGCCGGGCTGCCGTTCGTGACCATCGGCCACGTCGAGCACCCCGGCGCGTCGTGGTGGGTCGACGTGGACTACGCGGCGCTGATCCGGCGCTGCGTGCACCACCTCGCCGACCTCGACCACCGGGACGTGGTGCTGATCAACCGGTCCGACGAGCTGGTGGCGGCGGGCTACGGGCCCGCCGTGCGGTCGTCGGCCGGTTTCCAGGAGGCGGCGGACGCGCGGGGGCTGACCGCGCACACCGTCTACTGCGCCGACGAGCCGGCGGCGGGGCTGACGTGCTTCGAGGACATCCGGCGGCGCTGGCCCGAGGTGACGGCGGCGGTGACGATCAACGAGGCCGCGCTGCCCGGCCTGCAGCAGGCCTTGCACCGGGCGCGCCTGGACGTGCCGCGCGACTTCTCCATCACCGGGGTCGTCGCCGGTCGTCTCGCCGAGGGCTTCCACCCACCGCTGACGGCGGCGGACGTGCCCGCCGAGGAGATGGCCCGCCTCGCCGTGGACCTGCTGGTCGAGCGGATCGCCGACCCCTCCGCCACGCCTCGCAACGCCCTGCTGGAACCGGCCGTCTCCCTGCGGTCGAGCACCGGCGCCCGCCGCCGCTGACGAGGTCCGCGACCGTCCCGCCGCCGTAGGTCGAACCGGTTCGTACACCTGAGGAGTCGATCGTGCGTCCCCAACCCGGCGGACCAGCCGCTCCCCCCGCGGCCCCGACCACGCCCGGCGCGCCCGCCGCCGAGTGGGTCGGCGTCGACTTCTCCGCCACCGGCGGCGCCCCGACCCACCGGGCCTCGGGGTGGATCTACGGGATGACCGAGGACGCGTCCGGCCCCGCGGACCGCTTCTTCCACGACGTGCGGTTCCGCCGCATGCGGGCCGGCGGCGCGCAGCTCGACAGCCCCGGCGGCTGGGTCTCGGGCAGGTACGACCGCCGCTGGCGCGCGACCCGGGCGCAACTGCTGCGCACCCGGTCGTTGGGCGGCGAGTTCATCCTGCTGCCGCACGACCTGTGGGGCGCGGACGGCCACCCCATCGCGCGGTTCCCCGGCGACGACGGCGACTGGGCGGACTACGACGACTTCCTGACCCGCCTGATCCACGACGTCGGGGCCGCGGGCGCGCCCGTGCAGTGGGACCTGTGGAACGAGCCGAACCTCCCGACCTTCTGGAACCGGCCGCAGGCGCAGTACTTCGAGCTGTGGCGTCGCACCCACCGGCGCGTGCGGGCGGCGTTCCCGCGACAGCCGATCGTGGGGCCGAGCTTCGCGGGCGTGCCGACGACCGACGGGCCGTGGTGGAACCAGTACCTCGACTTCGTCCACGCCACCGACACGGTCCCCGACGTCGTCAGCTGGCACGCGCTGCCCGGCGACCCGGTGGCCGACGTGGCGGCGGCGGACACCACGCTCGACGCGCGCGCCATCCCCCACCCGCGTCCCTACCAGGTCAACGAGTACGGCGCGGGCGACGAGCAGAACCCCGGCGCCGGCTCCTGGTACATCGCCAGGCTGGAACGCGCCGGCGCCGACGGCCTGCGCGCCAACTGGGCCGGCGCGGCGGACCTGCACGACGACCTCGGCAACCTGCTCGTCCGCGACCCGTCCGGGCGGCACCTGCCGAAGGGCGAGTGGTGGGTCTACCGCTTCTACGGCTCGCAGACGGGCCTGGTGGCCTCGGTGACGCCCGGTCCGACCCGCGACGCGTTCGCCACGGCGGCGCCGGGCGTGGCGAAGGTCCTGGTCGGCGGTCGCGGCACGCCGGGCGCCGTCGCGGTCGCGTTGCAACGCCTCGACGCCACCAGCGGCATCGTGCGCGACGGCCGGGTGCGGGTGGTCGTCCACCGCGTCCCGCACAACGGCGGCGGCGCGGTGCGGGGGCCCGTCGCCGTCCGGGACGCCGTCGTGGCGCTGTCCGGCGACGCCACGACCGTCGACCTGCCGCGCGCCGACGTCGAGGACGCGTTCACCATCACCGTCCTGCCACCGCCGGCGGGTCGGGGGGTGGGGATTCCGTAGTGGATCGTCCCTTCCGCCGGCGGGCCGCGCCCGCGACCGCGATGGTGGCGGGACGCCGGGCCGCACCGGCACGGCTGGGTCGGAAGGGGTTCGGCATGCGTCGGTCACCGCGCGGCATCTCCGCGGTGTTGGTCCTGGTGCTCGTCTCGACGGGGGTGGCGCTGCCCGCCCGGACGGCGGAGGCGTCGCGGCACGTGGTGTCCATCGCCCACGCGCGGACCCTGCCGCCGGGGACGGTGGTCACCGTGGCCGGCACGGCCACCACCCCGTCGGGCGCGTTCGAGTCCAGCTTCTTCGACCGGGGTTTCGCGATCCAGGACCGCACCGCCGGGATCTACGTCAGCGTCCCGGCCGACCCGCACGTGACCCCTCGCGACAAGGTGCGGGTGACGGGCACGCTGCGCGACAGCTACGGGCTGCTCGTCCTCGTGCCCGCCGACCCGGCCGAGGTCCACGTGCGGGGCAAGGGCCCGGAGGTCCGCCCCGTGCCGCTCGCCACGGGCGCGGTCGGCGAGGCCACCGAAGGGCTGCTGGCGCGCGTCACCGCCACCGTCACCCGGGCGCCGGCGTCCGACCTGCCGTACGGGCACAAGTTCTTCGTCGACGACGGCTCCGGCGAGCTGACGATCTTCGTCAACACCGGGACGGGCATCGACCTGACCGGGCTCGCCGTGGGCCGCACCGTCCGCGTGACGGGCTTCAGCAGCCAGTTCGACACCCACTACGAGATCGACCCGCGCTCCCCGGACGACATCGTGGTGCGGCGACCGTGAACGGCGCTCGCCGGGGTCGGTGAGCGGACCCGTGCGGCGGTGGCGAGCCGCCGCACGGGGTCGCGGACGGGTCACGCCACGGGGCGGCCCATCCACCAGTTGCCCGGCGCGTCCGGGTCCGTGCTCGACCAGAACTCGACCGTCGCCCGGGTGAACTCCTCGGCGGTGAGGTAGCCGTCGCCGTCCACGTCGAGGTGGCCGAACGCCTCGGCGGCCTCGGCCTCGGTCAGGTCGGGGAAGTGGCCGCGCTGGAACGCGAGGTACTCGTCCGGGCTCACGCGGCCGTCGGCGTCGAGGTCGGCGATGCCCAGGAACGCCTCCGCCACCGCGCCGACGCTGCTCCGCGCGGCGTCCGGGTCGTCGGCGAGGGAGCCGGTGGAGGCGACGAACTGCTCGCGCGAGATGGACGTGCCGCCGCCCGGGATGTGCGGCAGGTGCAGCTCGTGCCAGATCCGCAGGTAGGCGTCGACGATCCGCTGCTCCTGCGGCGAGTCGGGGTCGTGCCCGAGCGCGGCCGCGGCCCTCTTGCCCATCAGGACGTGGTCCTGCTCGGTGAGCAGCCCGTCGCCGTCGGCGTCCAGCCGGGTGAAGCCGTGGTTGATCTTCGCCTTGAGCATGTCGTTGACCGGCACGAAACCTCCGCACGCACGTGATCGGGTGATCCGGACGGCTCACAGGATGGTGCCGCCGCCGGCCGCCGGACAACGCCCGAACGGGTCGCCGGGACGCACGATCGGGTGGACGTGGTGCAGGGCGCTCAGCGCGGTGCGGCGTCGCGGAGCCCGGCCGCCGAGCGGACGAGCGCGGCGATGGCCCGGGAGCTGCTGCCGGCCGGCCAGGCGATCACCGTGGTGACGTCCGGCGCGTCCACGACGGGCACGGCGACGTGGTCGGGCCACTGCCAGGCGCGGCTGGACGCGGGGATGACGAGCAGCGCCTTGCCGAGCGCCACGAGCTGGGCGAGCTGCGACTGGGTGCGCACCTCCGGTCCGGGCCCGTCCGGGTAGGTCCCGTCGAGCCGGGGCCAGCGGGCGATCGGCAGGTCCGGCACGGCGCGGACGTCCGCGAGCGCGAGCCGGTCGCGGGCCGCCAACGGGTGCCCCGCGGGCAGGAGCGCGACCTGGCCCTCGACGTGGAGGTCCTCGGTGTCGAAGCCGACGAGGTCGTCGAACGGGCGGTGCATCAGCGCCACGTCGGCGCTGCCGTCGCGCAGCAGCCCCGCCTGCTCGCCCACCTCGCACAGGAGCACCTCGACGGGTGCCGCGCCGGGTTCGCGGGCCGCCGCGTCGAGGAGCCGTTGCAGCAGCTCGTGCGACGCCCCGGCCTTCGTCACCAGCACCAGCGGCCGCCTCGGGTCCCCGGCGCGGCGGGTCCGGCGCGCGACGGCCGCGACCGCGTCGAGCGCCGTCCGGGCCTCGCGGAGCATCACGCCGCCGGCTTCGGTGAGCGCCACGCCGCGGCGGTCCCGGTCGAAGAGCCGAACGCCGAGCCGCTGCTCCAGCCGGCGGATCGCCCGCGACAGCGGCGGCTGCGCGATCCCGAGCCGATCGGCGGCACGTCCGAAGTGCAGTTCCTCGGCGACGGCGACGAAGTACGCCAGTTCCCGGGTCTCGAGGTCGTGCACGGACGGAGCCTACCGCGTGATACCCGTGGGGTATCACGGCTTACCGGATCGATCTTGGACAGCGGGGCGCGACGCGCCGAGCATCGCTCTGGTGGACGACACGAAGATCGCGCTGGTCACCGGCGCGAACAAGGGAATCGGTTTCGCCATCGCCCGGGGCCTCGGGGCGATCGGCTTCACGGTCGCGGTGGGCGCGCGTGACGGGGCAAGGCGCGAGGACGCCGTCGGACGGCTGCGCGCGGAGGGCGTCGACGCGTTCGGGGTCGCCCTCGACGTCACCTCCGACGACAGCGCCACGGAGGCGGCGGCGACCATCGAGCGGACCGCGGGACGGCTCGACGTGCTCGTCAACAACGCCGGCATCGCCGGCCGGTCCGACGACGGCGCCCAGGACCCGACGACGCTGGACCTCGACGTCGTCCGCGCCGTCCTCGACACGAACGTGCTCGGCGTGGTCCGGGTGACGAACGCGGTGCTCCCCCTGCTGCGCCGCGCGGGCTCGCCGCGCATCGTGAACATGTCGAGCACCATGGGCTCGCTCACGCTGCGCACCGGCCCCGTCATGGCCGCGTACGCGCCGTCGAAGTCGATGCTCAACAGCGTCACGGCGCAGTACGCCCGCCGCCTCGCGGACACGACCGTCATCGTCAACGCCGCCTGCCCCGGCTACGTCGCGACCGACTTCACCGGTTTCGCCGCGCCGCGCACCCCCGAGCAGGGCGCCGCGATCGCCATCCGGCTCGCCACCCTGCCGGACGACGGGCCGCGCGGCGGCTTCTTCGACGACGAGGGCCCGATCCCCTGGTGACCGGACCGACCCCACCCCCCCTCGACCCGCCCCGCGGCCGACGACGTGGTCGTCGGCCGCGGCGACACCCGCGTCCTCCTGGACCCCCGGGCGGCGCAGGCGTTGTCGGACAAGGTGCTGGACATCACCCTGGCCGTCGCCGCGCACCCCGTGGCGCAGGACGAGGTGGTCGCCGCGCCGACCGGCAGCCGGCGGCCGGACCCCGACGTCCTCCGGCTCCGCGGTCCTCAGTGGACGGATCGCCGCGGTGATCGCGGCGCCGAGCACGGCGACCGCACCGCCGGCCACCAGGTCGTCGACCGTCGCGGCCGTGGCGTCGGGGGGTCCGCGCCGGTCGGACGCCGACGGCGCCGAACGAGTGGTCGAGTTCGTGGTCGATGACGACCTCCTGGTGCGGTGGTTCCGGTCGGCCGGACGGGTCGCGGGCGATCGAGGCGGGTCGGAGGTCAGTCGTCGAACCGCACCTTGGCCCACACGGTCGTGTTCGCGGCGGCCGAGACGACACCCCACTGCTCGACCAGCCCGTCGACGATGAGCAGCCCGGCTCCGAGGCGCCACCGGGCGGCGTGCCGGGGCGTGTGGTCGCGGACCCGGACCGTCACCGTGCCGGTCCACGCGTCCGTCGTCAGCTCCAGCACGTAGGGCGGTCCGCCGTGGCGCCAGGCGTTGTCCAGCAGCTCGCCGACGACCACGCCCACCCGCAGGGCGTCCCGGTCGGACCGACCGTCGACGCGGTTGCGCAGCCAGGACGCGACCTCGGGCCCAGGCGGGCAGTCGTGGTCCTCCATGACCAGGACGACGGTGTCGTGGCCGCGTGCCGGATCACGGGGGTGCCGCTCGGAGTACACGTCCCAGCATCCCGTGACCCGCCCGGGGTGGACCTGACGATCACCTTGCGGTTGCCGGTCCCCACCGCGGCTCAGCCCGTGCAGTACGAGCACGAGTGGGGTCCGATGGCGCGGTCGCGCCCGCTCCAGCCGTCCGCGACCGCGCGGGTCCACAACAACCGCCAGACCGCGTGCGGGTGCCCGGTGTCGTAGGACCGACCGCACTGGTCGCAGATCAGCAGGAGGGCGGCGGAATCGTGCTCGGCGGGAACCGCGGTCACGCTGCCGCAGCTCGACTTTCGTGAGGGGACCGGGAGGCGGGCGTCGGCCGCGACGGTGCGGCGACGCCCGGTCGTGCACGGGGATCGTCACCTGAGAGCGTGCACCACCGCGGCCGACAACGGCGCGGATGAACCTTGCTTTCAGCTTGCGATCCCCGCGCCGGGCGTGACGAGTCGTCAGCTGCTCGGTGCCGGCGGACGCCGAGTCGGTCTTCGACGTCGTGGGGCCCGACCTGGTGCGGCTGCGGCCGGGTGAGCGCACCGTCGAGCGGCAGGTCACGCTGAGCGTCCTGCGCGCCGCGCCTGGACGACGCGCTCGAAGCCCCCGTCACGACCGTCCGCGCGGAACGCGCCACCCCGCCCGGCTTCCCGGGCCCGCTCCCGCGCTGAGAATGGTCGACTCGCGTGGGTACCGCCCCCGCGAGTCGCGACACCATCATGCCCCGGACCACGGCCGTCGCACCTGACGAACACCTGACGAACAGTCGACGATCCGCCTACGCCACGCGGCACGTTAAAACGCTTTCACCCACTGCCCTGGGACTGGGAAATCGCCAACAGCGCTGTTGCCGACCATGATCTCCCTCATGGCTGGAGGTTGACAGCTCCTCGGAACGCCTGGTTCGCTACCGAGCTAGGTAACCGTTTTCATGCGTCATCCCACACGCCGCCGCGTCCTGCCGTGGGAGGCGCCGGTGCCCCCGCCGCCACAACCGAACCGTCCGATCGCCGGGGTGCGCGCCACCCCGGCACGTCAAGGGACCATCATGAGACGACCGACAAAGACGTCCGCAGTCGTTGCCGTGACCGCAGTCCTGTCCGGTATGGCGGTGGCGGTGCTGACCGCGCCCGCCGTGCACGCCGCGACGACCCGGTACGAGGCCGAGGCCGCACCCGCCACCTGCGACGGGGCCCTCGCGTCGAACCACTCCGGCTACTCCGGCTCCGGGTTCTGCGACTCCGGAGGCGCGGTCGGCGCGACGGCCCGGTTCACGGTCGACGCGGCCGGCGCCGGCGCCGCGACCCTCGCCATCCGCTACGCCAACGGCTCCACCGCCCGCCCGGCCGACATCAGCGTCAACGGCGCGGTGGCGCAGGCCGGCTCCGCGTTCGACGGCACCGGCGCGTGGCACACCTGGACGACCAAGACGCTCACCGTGCCGTTGACGGCTGGCCGCAACACCGTGCAGCTCGCCGCCACCACCACCGGCGGACTGGCCAACATCGACTACCTCGACGTCACCACCGCCGGCGGCGAGGCGGGCGTCCGGAAGATGGAGAGCCTGGGCCGCGGCGTGGTGGCGGTGCGCTCCGGCACCACCGGGGTCCTGGTCAGCTGGCGGCTGCTGGGGCTGGACCCGGCCGGGATCGGCTTCAACGTCTACCGGTCCACCGACGGTGGCGGCGAGGTCAGGCTCAACTCCGCCGTGCTGACCGGCGGCACGAACTTCACCGACTCGACGGCCGACGTCACCCGGGCCAACAGCTACCGCGTCCGACCGGTGGTCGCCGGCGTGGAGCAGGCGCCCAGCGGCGCGTTCACCCTGGCCGCCAACCGGGCGGTCGAGCCCGTGGTCCGGGTGCCGTTGCGCGCCGGCGGCGCGGTGAAGTTCCTGTGGGTCGGCGACCTGGACGGCGACGGCGAGTACGACTACGTGCTCGACCGGCAGACCTCGCCGCAGAAGATCGAGGCCTACCGCCGCGACGGGCGGTTCCTCTGGCAGGTCGACATGGGCCCCAACAGCACCGACCAGGACAACATCGAGGGCGGCTCGTCGACCATCGACGTCGGCCACAACGACGGCGTCACCGTCCAGGACCTCGACAGCGACGGTCGGGCGGAAGTCGCGGTGCGGATCGCCAACGGCGTCACCTTCGGCAACGGCGTCCGGTTCACCGACAGCAACAACAACCGCCAGTTCATCGCCATCCTCGACGGCCTGACCGGCGCGCCCCGCGCGACCGCGCCGGTGCCGACCGACTACCTGGCCGACGGCCCGATGTACGCGCGCTTCGGCGTCGGCTACCTCGACGGCGTCAACCCGAGCCTGGTCTCGTTCATGAAGAACCGGATCGGCAGCGGCGACTTCAACCTCATGTTCGCCGCCTGGCGGTTCACCGGCTCCGCGCTCACCATGCAGTGGAAGTTCCTGCGCGGCAACCAGAACCTGCCCGACGGCCACAACACCCGCATCATCGACGTCGACGGCGACGGCAAGGACGAGATCGCCGAGATCGGGTTCGTGCTCAACGGCAACGGCACGCTGCGCTACACCCTCGGCCCGGCCGGCGTGGTGCACGGCGACCGCTTCCACCTCGCCGACCTGGACCCCGGCCGCCCCGGACTGGAGGGCTACGGCGTCCAGCAGGTCAACCCGAGCGGCCTGCGCGACTACTACTACGACGCGGCCGGCGGCGGCATCATCTGGCGGCACACCGAGTCCGGCACCGCCGACGTGGGCCGGGGCATGGCAGGCGACATCGACCCCCGCCACCCCGGCATGGAGGTCTGGGCCTTCTCCGGCGTCTACAACGCGGCCACCAACCGGCTCACCCAGTCGAGCACGTCGTTGCAGCCGTGGCCGCAGCTGGGCCTGTACTGGGACGGCGACACCACCATGGAACTGCTCAACGACGGCAAGTTCGAGAAGTGGAACCCGACCAGCCCCACCACGACCAACAGCGTGCCGCGACTGCTCACCACCTCGCAGTACGGCGCGGTCGACGCGGCGCAGGGCAACTCCCCCACCCTCTACGGCGACCTCTTCGGCGACTGGCGCGAGGAAGTCGTCCACACCAACGCCGCGTTCACCGAACTGATCATCTTCACCACCGACCGACCGAGCGGCACCAGGCTGTACACGCTGGCGCACAACCCCGCCTACCGCAACGCGATGACCCTCAAGGGCTACCTGCAGTCCCACCACGTCGACTACTTCCTCGGCGCGGGCATGGCCACTCCTCCCCGACCGGCCATCACCTACCCGCCGAGGTAGACCCGCCCGGCGCCGCCGGGTGACGTGAGCCAGGAAGCCGCCCGCCGCGGGATGTTCCCCGGGTGGCGGGCGGCTTTCCCGACCCCGCCGGTCACCCGCCGGCGGGGTCGGCCTTCGTCGCGGGGTCTTCCGAGTCGCGCCGGGTGAGCACCAGGGGTTCGTCCTCGGTGATGGCGATCGTGTGCTCCGAGTGGGCCGTGCGCGAACCGTCGGCCGAGCGGATGGTCCAGCCGTCGTCGTCGTAGACGATCCGATCGGTCGTGCGCGTGAACCAGGGTTCGAGCGCGAGCGTCAACCCCGGCCGGAGCGTCAGGCCGCGGCCCGGTCGGCCCTTGTTGGACACGTGCAGGTCCTCGTGCATGGTCCGGCCGATGCCGTGGCCGCCGAACTCGGTGTTGACCGGGTAGCCGTGGTCGCGGGCCACCGCCCAGATGGCCGCGGAGATGTCACCCAGGCGGTTGCCGGGCCGCGCCACCTCGATCGCCGCCTCCAACGCATCCTCGGTGGCGCGGATGATCCGCAGGTCCTCCTCGGCGGGCGTGCCGACGATCACCGTGCGCGCCGAGTCGGCCACCCAGCCGTCGATGCCGACCGCGAGGTCCGCGCTGAGCACGTCGCCGTCGCGCAACGCGTAGTCGTGCGGCAGGCCGTGCAGCACGGCGTCGTTGACGGACAGGCAGATGACGTTGCGGAAGGGCCCGCTGCCGAAGGACGGCGCGTAGTCCCAGTAGCACGACTCCGCACCGCGCCGTTCGATCATGCCGCGCACGTGGTGCTCCAGGTCCAGCAGGTTGACGCCCACGTCGGCGAGCCGGCCGACCTCGTCGAGCACCTCGGCGACGAAGCGCCCGGCCACGTGCATGCGGCGGATCTCCGCAGGCGTCTTCAACTCGATCACGGAAACCTCGCGCCCCGGGGTGTTGGTATTGTTATACCGACACCGTAGCACTTGCCGGTATTACAATACCAACCCTATCCTGGGGGCATGGTCCGCCAACCGCTCACCCCCGAGCAGATCGAAGCAGGCAGGCGTCTCGGCGCCCTGCTGCGCCGCGCGCGAGCGGAACGCGACCCGGCGGAGGTCGCGCAGGCGGCCGGCATCTCGCCGGAAACCCTGCGCAAGATCGAGACCGGCCGCCTGCCGTCACCGGGGTTCGGCACGATCGTCAGCCTCAGCGAGGCCCTCGACCTGCCGCTGCACGAGTTGGCGGCCACGTGGCGCGGCGGCGGCGACCAGCCGCTGAAGGCCGTCTCCTAGCCGACGCGGACCGCGTCCCGGGCCACCTGCCGCCGCCCGTCGCGCAAGCCGGCCACGACCGTCCCCCACAGGACGGTTCGAGCCGAAGAGCTTCGTGAACGGCGCGAAGTGCGCGCCGACGACGAACAGCACCCACGCGGGCGTCGCCCGGCCGAGGTCGAGCGACGCCGGCAGCCGTGCGCCGCCGAAGATCGCCACCAGCATGAGCAGCACCGCGATCCCGCACCCCTTGCCGAACGGGCTGTCGGACCGACCACCGCCCGGGGGCGACCCACGACCGGCACGACCGAAGCGGAACACCCACTACCCGGCACCGAAGCCGACACCGATCAACGAGGTGATCGTCGCCAGGGGCCACCGATACGTTGCTTTTACGCAACACTGAAGCTATAGAGAGTGCGAAGGCGAGACACGTGGTCCCCACCCCACCGGTCAGGTCCGGGTGACCTCGGGCAGTCGCGGGCGGACCGCCCTGATCCACAGGTGCCACGGGAACGCGTCGTCGGCGACCCGAGGCTCCCGAAGGGCCTCGATGAGCAGGCCGGACTCCTCCAACGCCGTGGTGTAGGCGCTCAACGGGTGGTTCCACCCCTGGAACTTCATCCGCAGCCCTTTCCGCTCGACCTCCTCCTCGAAGCGGTGACGTCCGAAGTAGGGGCGGTCGAGGACGAACACTCCGTCGCGGCGGCTGCCGGTGTTGGTGATCGGGTGGGTGATCGACAGGCAGAGCCTGCCGCCGGGTTCGAGCACCCGGCCGATCTCGCCGATGGTGCCCGCCGGGTCGTCGACGTCCATCAGCACGCAGTAGGCGACGACGAGGTCGAAGCTGTGGTCGGGGAAGGGGAGGTCCGCCGAGTCGGCCCGCAGGTACCGGCTCCCGGGGTCGGCCAGCCGCGCTGCTTCCACCAGGGTCGGCGAGGCGTCGATGCCGGTGACCCGGTGCCCGCGCTCGACGAGGTCGCGGGCCACCCGGCCCTCGCCGCAGCCGACGTCGAGGGTGGCCCGGCCGGCGGTCGGCACGAGCGCGAAGAACTCGTCGCGATAACGCCAGTACGAGTCGAGGCCGGGTTCGCGGACCCACGCGATCCAGTTCCGCGCCTGCTCTTCCCAGTCCTGCCCGGCTGCCGTCAGCGCCTTCTCCGTCACCGGCGGCAGCCTAGTGCGGTGGGCGGACGAAGCCGACCGGGTTTCCACCGCCGGGCTCGATCCGCGCGTCGGCCGTGCCCCCGGTGGTGCGGCCGACGATGATCACCTGCACTATCGGGGGATGCGCAGCTCACTGTTCAACCACGCCGAGCGGTCCGTCGAGCCCGGCAGCTTCCAACTGCAGAACGACCGCATGCTCAAGGTCGACCTCACCGGCAGCGGCGGGTTCTTCTTCGCCAAGCAGGGGTCGATGGTCGCCTACCAGGGCGACGTCGACTTCGCCTACGAGGGCAGCGGCGGCCTCGGCAAGCTGTTCAAGAAGGCCTTCACCGGCGAGGGGATGTCGTTGATGAAGGTCTCCGGCAGCGGCGACGTGTTCCTCGCGCAGGACGCCGACGAGGTGTTCGTGCTCTACCTCGAGAACGAGGGCGTGACGGTCAACGGCAAGAACGTGCTCGCGTTCGAGAGCACGCTCAAGTGGGACATCAACCGCGTCGAGGGCGCGTCGATGCTCAGCGGCGGCCTGTTCAACACGACGTTCACCGGCACCGGCGCGCTCGCCGTCACCGCCTTCGGCACGCCGGTCGTGCTGAACGTGGACGTGCCGACGTACGTCGACATGCAGTCCTCCGTCCTGTGGTCCACCTCGTTGCAGTCCTCGATCCGCAAGACCGCCAAGCTCGGCGCCGCCATCGGCCGCGGTTCGGGCGAGGCCTACCAGCTCGCGCTGTCGGGCCAGGGCATCGTGGTCGTGCAGGCGTCCGAAGGCCACCCGGCGCCGCCCAACCAGTGACGTGTCGCCGTGACGGGCCCCGGTCCTCACCGGGGTCGGGGCCCGTCACGGCGCTCCCTGGGGACGCCGTCCCTCATGTCTTCGCGCGCCTCGGCCCCGGAAACCTTCACCGAGGTGTGAGGGGTGCGGGTCAGGCGGGTTCCCAGGCGGCCAGCCAGTCGAACAGGCGTCGGTCGCCGTCGAGCTCCAAGGAGTCGGCGGGGATGCGGCCGTAGAGGAACAGGACCACGTCGGAGGCCGGGCCCCGGGCCGAGGCGTCGGCGGCGTCCGTGCCGACGTCGGTCACCAGCGCGCCGTCGGCGGAGAGCAGCAGTCGCCAGGAACGGCCCTCGGTGGCGTGGTAGTCGACGACGGCGGGCTCGTGCGGCCAGGGGGACGTCGTCGCGCAGCACGTGACCAGGAACTCGTCCACGCCGTCGCACGCCACGACCTCCGGCAGCGGTTCCGGGGCGCCCGCGGTGAGCTGGGCGTCGTAGGTGTGCACCGCGATCTCCTGGAGCTGGTGCCGTGCGACGGCGCCGGTGGTCATCGGCGACTGCGAGTCACCCCACCACGTCCAGCAACCGCGATCGGGGCCGGCTTCCCGCAGCGCGTCGAGCAGCTGCCGCGTCCCCGCGGCCAGCCACTCCAGCAGCGCCTCTCGCTCCCGAGGCGGGTCCTGCTGCCACGTCGACCTGGCCGCGGGCGCGGCGGCGGGCCCGGCGGCGACGGTGGCCGCCCAGCGACGGCGTCCCTCCCCGATGTGCCGCACCAGGTCCAGCAACGTCCACTCCGGGCAGGTCGGCACCGTCACGTCGAGGCTGGGCGCGGAGGCGACCGCGGCCCGAAACGCCGCCGACCGCTCGTCGATCAGCTCCGACAACCGCGCGAACCCCGAACTCTCATCCACCGGCGCTGTCTACCACCCCGCCAGTCGACCGCACAGCGGATTACGCGGCCGGACCGCACCGTTTCCGCGTTTGTGGTGTACCCGACCAAGGGGTGGAGCGGACGGGACCGACCCGACCGCGCTGCCGGTCCTGTCAATGTCTACTTTGATCGGTCCGAACGAGCGGATCGCGCGGCGGGACGCCCATCCGGTGCCGGTGGACCGGCCGTCCGCTGCGCGGTCACCCTGGTCGACTACCGCCGCGAGACCGACGGCGTCAGCTTCGGTCTCAAAGCGTCCGTGATCCCGCCCTGCGACATCGGCCCGGATGGTGCTCCGCGCGGGCCGCTGGGGAGCACGGCGGCCCGCGAGTCGTCACCGGGCGGGGATCACGGCGGTGACGACTCGCGGGCTCGGCCTCGGACCGGGCGGTCAGCGGGCGGCGTGCTGCTCCGCCACCTCCGCGTCGGTCAGGGCGCGGTCCACGGCGCGGACCTCGTCGACCGAACCGTGCCAGAAGTCGCCGCGCACACCGGCGTACTTGGCGCGACCGATGGCCAACGGCCCGGTGCTCACCTCGTCCGGCCCGATCGGGATCGCGGCGGCACGCACGCCGTCGACGTACAGGCGGTTCTCGCCCGCCGCCTCGTCACGCACGCCGACCAGGTGGTACCAGCGGCCGGGCTCCGGTGTGGCGGCGAGCGTGGCCCGCCGGCCGCCGGGCACGCTGAACGCCCACCTGCCCTGCCCGTACTGGAGGTAGAACGGGTTCTCCACGCGGCGGCCGTCCTGGCTGACCGCGGTGGCGTAGTTGCCGGGCAGCGAGTCCATCCGCACCCACGCCGACACCGAGTACGAACCGGTGGTGTCCAGCACCGGCCCGGCGGTCTGGGCGTAGTCGCCGTTCCCGTCGAACGTCAGCGCCTGCCCGCGCACGCCGGTCGTCCACGCCGCGTCCCCCGTGAGGGACACCGGGTTCGGCGCGCCACCGGTGTCGTCGCCGTTGCCGTCCAACGACCACGAGCCCTGCCCGTCGTACGTGCGCTCGGCCGCCGCGGCGCCGGCCGCGATGACCCGCTCGTTGATCTCGCGCACGGGACCGGGGTCGACCTTGATCTCCCGCCGGTCGTAGGTCCACAGGCCGTTCAGCTCGGTCTCCACGTCGGTGATCTGCGTGTAGACCGACCCGGACAGCTCCGCGCTGGCCGCGTCGAGGTAGTGCGTCTCGGTGTTCGACACGTACTTGGCGGTGAGCGCCGCCTTGTCGGCCACACCGCTGTAGATCACGGCCGGCGCGCCCGGCCACTGGTGGCCGGGGGTGCGCAGGGTGAACCCGCCGTGCTCGCCGTCCATCGCCACGCGGGTGGCGTCCGGCCAGGCCGGGTCGGTGTTGTTGTAGTCGTGGTGGTCGATCACGTCGCCCTTGCCGGAGTCGCCCTTCGACGCGCAGCAGTTGACGCCGCTGTGGGCGTTGACGACCCGGGACGGGTCCGCGGCCTTCACCGACTCGGTGATGCGGCCGGTCTCCTCCCGGTTCCACTCGCCCCAGCCCTCGTTGAACACGACCCAGCCGATGACGGCGGGCGAGTCGTGCAGCTGCGCCATCGCACGCCTGCCCTCGGTGAGGAACGCCTCCTGCCCGGTCCGGTCGGTGACGTTGACGTTCACGAAGTCCTGCCACACCAGCATGCCCAGCCGGTCGGCGTGGTAGTACCAGCGGGCGGGCTCGACCTTGATGTGCTTGCGCAGCGCGTTGAACCCGAGGTCCTTCTGGGCCTTGACGTCCCACGCCAGCGCTTCGTCGCTGGGCGCGGTGTTCAGGCCGTCGGGCCAGAAGCCCTGGTCGAGCATGGCCAGCGAGAACACCGGCTCGCCGTTGAGGACGAGCTTCGGGAAGCCGGCGACGTCACGCACACCGATGGAACGCATGCCGAAGTAGCTCTCGACCTCGTCCTTGGCGCGGCCGTCCTCCAGGGACACGTCCAGGTCGTACAGGTACGGGTCGGCGGGGCTCCACAGGCGCGGGTCGGGCACCGGCAGGGTCAGGTCGGTGTTCGGCGCGCCGGTGACCGTGCCGACCTTCTTGCCCCGCTGGTCGCGGGCGGTGGCGGTGACCTTGGCGGTCGGCGAGGCCGTCGAGGACGACACGTGCACGGCGAGCGTGCCGCCGGTGATGTCCGGGGTGGTCTTCACGTCGTCGATCGCCTTGTCCGGCACGGGTTCCAGCCACACGGTCTGCCAGATGCCCGAGGACGGCGTGTAGACGATGCCGCCCGGGTTGCGGGACTGCTTGCCGATCGGCTGGTTGTCGCCGGTGGTGTCGGTGACCGCGACGATCAGCTCGTGCCGGCCGCCGCCGCGCAGGGCGTCGGTGACGTCGGCGGTGAACGCGGTGTAGCCGCCGGTGTGCTCGGCGACGAGCGTGCCGTCCACCCACACCCGGGCGTGGTGGTCGACCGCGCCGAAGTTGAGCTTGAGCCGCTGGCCGCGGCCGACCCGCCAGTCGCGCGGCACGTCGAACTGGCGGCGGTAGAACATGTGGTCCTCGTGGCGTTCCAGACCGGACAGCTGGGACTCCACCGGGAACGGCACGGTGATCCGCTCGGGGAGCCGGCGGCCGAACTCGGGCTGCTGCCCCGCGGTGGCGGCGGAGAACTCCCACTGGCCGTTCAGGTTCAGCCACTCGTCGCGCTTCTGCTGGGGGCGCGGGTACTCGGGCAGCGGGCGGTTCTCGTCGACGCGTTCGCCCCACTCGGTGAGCAGGCGCTGGGTGGAGGTGTTGGTCGCGCTGCGGATGATCCGCGGCACGGTCTCCGCGCCGACGACCAGGCCGCCCTCGCCGTCGTAGGTGACGCGGACCCGTTGCGGCTTCTGGATGGTCGCGCCGAGCCGCACGACGACCTTGGTGCGGTCGCGTCGGTCGAGGGCGACGGACTCGACCGGGAACGGCACGGTGTCGACCTCGACCTTGAGGTGCGCCTTGAGGTCGCCGAGGTGGTGCACCTGCCGGTCGAAGGCCGCCTCCAGCCGCCTGCCGTCGGGCGCCACGGTGAGGCCGACCGGGTAGACCGGGAAGTCCGCGGGCGGGAGGAACGCCGTCTCCGGCACGGGCTGCTTGGCCAGCGTCGGCGTGGACCAGCGCAGGCGCAGGTTCGCGCCGCCGACGTCCTGGAACAGCTCCATCCGGAAGTCGTGCGCTTCGCCCGCGACGAGGTGGACCGGCGCGCTGTGCTGCTCGACGTCCCAGTCCCCGACCCAGTGGTCGATGACCGGCGCGCCGTCGAGGAACAGCCGGAAGCCGTTGTCGCCCACGGCGTGGAAGGTGTAGTCGCCGGTGGCGGGCGCGGTGAGGCGGCCGGTCCAGCGGGCGGTGGTGTGCTCGGTGCGGCCGGTGAGCTGCTGGAAGACGCCGGTCAGGTCGGCGAAGTCGACGTTCGGGTCGAGGGTGGCGCCGCCGGACTCGGCGAAGTCGCGGGCGCCGGGCGCGGACATCCGGAAGTACTCGCCCTTGAGGCCGTGCGCGGGCGGCGCGGCGGCGGTCGCGGGACCGGCGAGGACGGGGGTGAGCAGGAGTGCCAAGAGCAGGGCGGACAGCCGTCTGGCGGCACGGGGCATGGAACTCTCCTCGGGGCTCGACTATGAGGCCCATCGCAAACGCCGTTCATCTATCCACACACCCGAGCAGAAGACAACAAGAAGCCTCACATTTGGGAGCGCTCCCACAACTGGACCGCTCAACCTTCCACAAAGGTCCGAACCAGGTCCGCCCACGTCGCCGGTCGCGTTCGACCGACTACACCCGCCGCCGGCGGCTTCCCCACCGGATCGTCAGGCCGCGCACTCGTGCCCGCCCGGGGAGAGGGCGGCGCGCACCTCGCGGCTCAGCTCGCCGCTGCGCACGAGGTCGGTCGCCTTCTCCAGGTCCGGGGTCAGGTAGCGGTCGTCGCCCAGCGGCGCGATGTGCCGGCGGACGGCCCGGTGCAACCTGACCGTGCCCTGGCCCAGCGGGAACGCGGCCATCCTGTCCTTGATCAGGTCGATGCCCTGGGCCGCCATCAGGACGTGCACGGCCAGCACCGTCTCCAGGCGGTCGAGGTTGGCGTGCAGGGCGCGGACCGAGGCCATCGCCATCGTGTTGTGGTCCTCCTGCCCGAACTTCGCCGGCCGGGACAGCGTGCCGGCCGGCGTGGCCAGTTGCTGCATCTCGGGCACCAGCGCCACGGCGACGGTCTGCACCTGCACCATGCCCGAGTTCAGGCCGACCTCTCCCCCGGCGAGGTTGGCCGGCAGGTGGTAGCTCCACTTGTCGGCCAGCAGCCGCGCGGACAGCTCCTGCGACAGCACGCCGAGGTCGGCGACCTGGGCGTTGAGCGCGTCGATCTCGTGGCCGAGCAGCGCGGCGTCCCAGTTGCCGCCCATGACGAACTCGTGGCCGCCGCCCGGCTTGGGGAACACCAGCGGGTTGGACGTGGACGCGTTGGCCTCGCGCTCGACGTGACCGCGGGCGTCGGCCAGTCGCTGCCGCAGCGCGCCGACGATGTGCGGGGTGGCGCGGATCGACACGGCGTCCTGGATGCGGGGGCTGTCGTCGCCCATCGCCTTGCGCCCCTCGTCGGTCATCCAGCCCGTGCCGCAGATCAGCGCCCGGGTGACGCGGGCGGCCTCGACCTCGGCGGGGATGCGCCGTTCCTCGTGGGTGCGGGCGTCGAACGCGCCCTGTTCGGCCCTGGTCGCCTCCAGGAACAGCGCGAACGCGCCGTCGTAGGTGTCGAGCAGCCGTTCGGCGCGCACGACGGCGTCGACGTAGCGGGCGGTGACCACGCTGCTCCCGCTGATCAGCGGCAACGCCTCGCCCTGGGCCAGCGTGAACCCGGGCGCCACGCCGGCCGCGGCGAGGATCTCCGGCGCGGGCCCTTCCCTGCCCTGGAAGCGGGCGGGCGCGGGTTCGCCGGTGAGCACCAGGCCCGCCGCCGCCATCGGCTGGAGGTCGCCGGTGCCCAACGACCCGATCTCCGGCATCCGGGGCGTCACGCCCGCGTTGACCAGCTCCAGGATCCGGTCGACGAACTCCGGCCGCACGCCCATCGCGCCGCGGGCCATCGTGTTGGCCCGCAGGACCAGCGCCAGCCGCGCCACCCGGTCGTCCAGCGCGGGACCGACGCCGGCGGCGTGCGAGCGCAGCACCCGCCGCTGGAACTCCACCCGTTCGGCTTCGGGCAGCGGCTCGTCCTTCAAGGGGCCCAACGCCTGGTTCCACCCGTACACGCGCTGCCCGGCCGCGAGCGCCGCCTCGGCGCCCCGCCGGGTCCCGGCCATCTCCTGGCGGGACTTCAGGCCGAGGTGGACGGTGACGCGGTCGGCTTCGAGCACGGTCACCAACTGCGACCAGGTCAACGAGTCGCCGTCCAGCTCCAATGAGGGAACGTGCTGCCGGGCCACGCGCTCGACCGGCGCGGCGGCGGTGCCCGACACCGTGACGGCGCCGACGGCGAGGACGACCAGCAACCGCCACGGGACCCGCATTCGTGCTCCTGCCTCGTTCACCGACCGGGCTTTCGCCCGGGAGCCTGGCACCGCGCGCGCGTCGAGGCCGGCCGTGAGCGGGTGAACCGAGCCATCGGGTGACGGACAGCGAGGCTCTCCCCTGCCCGGTCAGGGCGCACCGGGCTGCTCGGGGGTGGTCGGCGATTTCGGCAAGCCGCACCACCCGGCCAACATCCCGATCCGGGCGCCAATCAATACGCTGCGGCCCTGATCCGCGCCAAACCTTCTGGTTGCGAAATATGTTCGCTACCGTCTCCGGGAGCGCTCCCAGGCGCATTTGTCGGACCGGCCCGTGGAGGAACCAGGTGCGCACCACCCGCTATCGGTCGGTGATCGCCGGCGCGGTCGTCGTCGGCGTGACCGCCGCCCTGACCGCCGCCGCCGTCACCGCGCCCGCCCAGGCGGCCACCGGCTGCCGGGCCGCCTACCAGGTGGGCAACCAGTGGACGGGCGGCTTCGGCGCGAACGTGAGCGTGACCAACCTCGGCGACCCGGTCGCGAGCTGGCGGTTGACGTGGTCGTTCGCCGCGGGCCAGAAGGTCACCCAGCTGTGGAACGGCACGGCGAGCCAGTCCGGCGCGCGGGTCCAGGTCGACAGCCTGAGCTGGAACGGCCGCCTCGGCACCGGCGCGAGCGCCGGGTTCGGCTTCAACGGCTCGTGGACCGGCTCGAACCCGACGCCGGTGGACTTCGCGCTCAACGGCACCCCGTGCACCGGGACCACCGTCACGTCGACGACCACGACCACCACGACGACCACGACCACGTCCACGCCGCCGGTGACCGACGTCCTCGGCCAGTCGCACACCGTCGGCCGGGTCCGGGCCACCGAGGCCGCCGCGCGGTACACGTGGCCCGGCATCTACTTCGAGAGCCGCTTCCGCGGCACCGGCGTGGGCATCGTGCTCGACGACAGCGTCAACGACTACGACGTCCAGGTCGACGGGACGACCGTCGCCACGCTGGTCACGCCCGGCCGGATCACCCGGTGGATCAACGGCCTGAGCAACGCCGAGCACACCGTGCGGCTGGTCAAGCGCACCGAGAGCGCCTGGGCCACCGGCCAGTTCGGCGGGTTCCTGCCCGCGGCCGGCGGCGAGATCCTCGCCAAGCCGACCGCGCGCACCCGCCAGATCGAGTTCATCGGCGACTCGCTGACCGCCGGCTACGGCAACACCTCCACCACCCGCGACTGCTCGGCCAACGGCGGCGTCGACCGCAACACCAACACCGACCTCGCGTTCGGCCCGCTCACCGCCCGCGCGCTCGGCGCCGACTACCAGGTCAACGCCCACTCCGGCCGCGGCATGGTCCGCAACTACAACGGCGGCGAACCGGACACCACGTTCCGCACCTCCTACGAGCGCGGCCTGCAGAACGTGCCCGGCGACGTGTGGCGCAACCCCGCCACGTGGCACCCCCAGCTGGTCGTGGTCGGCCTGGGCACCAACGACTTCTCCACCGCGATCAACCCCGGCGAGCAGTGGACCCCGGACAGCCTGACCGCCGCCTACAAGTCCGCGTACCAGGGTTTCCTCGACAAGCTCCGCACCCAGTACGGTCCCGGCACGGTCATCGTGGTCGGCGCCACGAACCTGTTCGCCCAGGCCGCCGAGCAGGTCGTCACCGACCGCAACGCCCGCGGCGACCGCCTGGTCCGCTTCTGGAACTACGAGGACCCCAGGCTCGACCGGCTCGGCTGCGACTGGCACTTCTCCCTCAACGACCACCGGCTCATCAACGGCCTGCTCACCGACTACATCGCCACCCTCCCCATCGCCTGGTGACGGTCGCGGCTACGGGCGGAACACGGTCAGCGTGGTCGGGCCGGTGAGGCTGGAGATCCCGGCGCCGGCGCACCCCAGGACGTTCGGTGTCACCAGCACGGCCACCTGTTCCGCGCTCGCACCCGCGAACGTGCCGCCGGTGATCAGGCCCGTGTTGGTGATCACCGCCTGGCCGGCGACGTCGCTGACGGTCCAGTTGTAGGCGAAGGTCGTGGGCGCGGCCAGCGGGTTGCTCCACGTGTACGTGCGCGCCGCCGCGCCCGCGCTGAGCAGCGTCGCGCACGACACGGTGTCGGTGAACACCTGGCCGTAGGACCCGCTGGGCGCGGCGAGGTTGGTGCAGGTCGGGAAGTATCCGGTGAGGTGACCTTCCACGACCTGCGGCGTGCTGGTGATGGGCGGGTCGTAGGTCACCGCCCACGTGCCGACGCAGACCTGCTCCACGGTCACCGCGCCGGCCGCGCCGGTGGTGGCGACCATGCCGGCCGCCGCGAGCAACACCGACGCCAAGAACGACCCGAACCTCCGTGACATGACTCCCTGCCCTTCATCGACGACGCCCCGACTCCCTTGTGGGGGTAGCCCTCCCAAGGCTCGGCGGACACCGCTGTTCAGGGCGACATTGCGCATCTGTGCGCCGAACTCCGGCATCCACACCGACAAGCACTGCGGCTGACGCGGGCCGGCAGGCGCCCGCCTACTCGCAGCCGACGCCGTCGTGGTCCGAGTCCAAGCCGTACTCGTCCGGCCCGATCACCGTGATCGGGCCGGTCACGTACGCGGGACCGTTGCCCTTGCCGGGTCGGCAGTCGACGTCGCTCGCGAACGGCACGCACGGCAGGTAGCTGGGGTGGCAGCCCTGGTTCGGCGCGGGCGGCGGCGGGGCCTGGGTCGCCGTGTCGGGCTGCGGGGTGGGTTGCGGGTTGGGTTGCGGCTTCGGTTCGGGGTTGGGCTGCGGCTTCGGCGCAGGCGCGGCGGTGGTCGTGGTGGCCGTAGTCGTGGTGGTGGTGGTAGTAGTAGTCGTGGTGGTGGTGGTGGTGGTGGTCGTAGCCGGCACGGTGGTCGTGGTCGTCGTGCTGGTCGCGGTCGTGGTGAGCGCGGCGGCGGTGTCCTTCGTGGACGGTGTTTCGTCCGCGAACGCCCCGATCACAGCGAACAAGAGCACCACGGCCCCGGCGGCGATCCACACCGGACGGTGGGACTTCCGCGGCGCCGGTGGGGTGAGGACGGCCGTCTGCGGCGGCACGACGACACCCGAGGCGTCACGCGGCAGGTAGAGCACGACCTCCAGGCCGCGGTCGCCGACCCGGATCACCGCCTCGCACCCCGGCACGCCACCGGCGTCGAGCACCTGGCCCATGATGTCGGCGTAGCGCCGGGACATCAGGTACGTCAGCTCACCGACCCGCCGACCGTCCAGCCTGACCTCGACGGCGTACTGGCCGCGGTACTTGCCCGCACCGATCACGCACCACGTCAACCCGACCGCGACGCGACGCTGCCCACCCGGCGCGACGGGGTACCTCGCCAACCACGCCTGGTGGTCCTCCTCGCCCGTCACGACGACCGGCACCCCGGCCTCCAGCATGACCAGACCCGACGGCGAGTTCTCCACCATCACGACCACTTCCCTGCGCCGAACGGATGTACGCAGGTCATCGGCCCGGTTCCCACAGCCGTTACCGCACCAGGAAGAGTGACTGAACGCTCACCAGCGAGAAGCGGTCGGTTTCTCAGTTCCGCTTGACAGTTTCCAGGCGCACGATGAGCTGTGCGAGTAGTGAGTGACTAATCAATCACAGACCTGGAGCCGTCATGAGCACCCCTGCACTCCAACGCCGGACCTCCTCGGCGAACACCGCCCTGGCCGCGGCCGCGGTCCTGGCGGCGGCGAACGGGTTCGCCTTCCTGGTCCTGGCCGGGCGACCCGACCCGACCCGGGCATGGCCGCCGTCTCGGTCCTGCCCCTGGCCGCGGCCGTGCTGCTGTGGCGACGCGCCCGGGTGGCGCCGTCGCGACGATCGCGGTGGCGGCGCTGGTGGTGTTCATCCGGCCGGTCGACCTGGCGTTCGACCTGGTCCGACCCGGTGCCGTGCTGCCGTTCGCGACCGCGGCGGCGCTCGTGGCCGCCGCCGGGGTGGCGATCGTGTCGTCGCTGGCCCTGGTGCTGCGCCCGAGCGCCGGGCGCGGCGACCGGCTCGTCGGCCTCGGCGGTGGCGCGGCCGTCGGGGTGGCGTTGGCGGCGACCCTGCTGGTGGTGTGGCCCCAGGCCGACGACACCGGGTCGCTGACCGACGAGCAGCTCGCCGCGCTGCCGGCCGTGGACCTGACGAACTTCAAGTTCTCCCCCGCACAGCTGCGCGTCGGCCGGGGACAGCCGGTGGCGTTCAAGTTCACCAACGACACCGACGACAACCACACGTTCACGATCACCGAGCTGGGCGTGGACCTCGAGGTGCCCAGCGGCCGGACCCGATCGCCGTGGTGGACGCCCGGCCGGGTCGGTACGCGGTGCACTGCGCGGCCGGCGACCACCGGGAGAAGGGCATGGTCGGCCGGTTGACCGTCACCGACGACGCGCTGACGTCCCCCACCGCCGCGCCCGCGACGTCCACCGGAGCGCACCACCATGGCTGAGCGGAAGGTGTCCCGTCGCACCGCGCTGATCGCGGGCGGGCTGACGGCCGGGGCGCTCGTCGCCGGCGGGGTGCCGCTCCTGCGCGCCTCGCTGGCCGGGCCCGTCGACGGCCCGGCGCTCCCCCAGCCCGCCACGCTCCCGCTGCGCGCGGGCGCGGACGGCGTGCTGCACGGCGAGCTGGTCGCCACCGGGACCGGGAACTCGTTGCGGTACAACGGTTCCGCGCCCGGTCCGCTGGTCAAGCTCCGCGAAGGCGACCGGGTCCGGCTGGAGTTCCGCAACGACCTCGACGCCGACAGCAGCCTCCACCTGCACGGCTGCCGCTCGCACCGGCGGTGGACGCCCCGCTGACCCACCTGTCGCCCGGCTCGACGAGCACGCAGGAGTTCACCGTGCCCGAGGGTGTCGCCGGCACCTACTGGTACCACCCGCACGCCCACGGCGACGTCGAACGGCAGCTGCTCGCGGGCCTCGCCGGGCCGATCGTCGTCACCGGCGCGACCGACGAGCTGCTGGAGTCGTGCGACGACCGGCTGCTGGTGCTCACCCGCACCGGCCCGGACGTCAGCGTCAACGGCGCGGTCCGCCCCGTGCTGACGCCCACCAGCGGCCGGACCCGCCTGCGCCTGCTCAACGCCACGGCGGGCGACCACCTGCTGCTCGGCGTGCGGCGATCGGGCGAGCCCACCGCCCTGCACCTGGTCGCGACCGACGGCGGTTTCGTGGCCGAGCCGCTCGCCGAAGTCCCGCCGGCCCCCGGTGAACGCGCCGAGGTGCTGGTGGACACCGGCGTCGCCGGCCGGCTGGAGCTCACCGCGCTGCCGTACTCGGTATACGGCGAGGGCGGGGCGGCCGGCGCCGCGTTCCGGGTGGCCGCGGTGGACGTGCCGGCGGGCCTGGCCCCGGTGGCGCTGCCCGCCCGGTTGCGCGACGTGGAGGCGCTGGACGAGGCGAACGCCGCGCGCCGGCGGCGGATCGCGTTCGGCGGCGCGGCGACGGACCACTTCACCCTGGACGGCAGGACCTTCGACCACCACCGGGTGGACCTGCAGGCCCGCCTCGGCACCCTGGAGGTCTGGGAGGTCGTCAACGACCACACCACCGACCACCCGTTCCACCTGCACAGCTACTCGTTCCAGGTCCTGTCCCGCGACGGCGTCCCGGAGCCGCTGCGGGCCTGGCGCGACACCGTGAACGTCCCGCCGGGCGGCACGGTCGAGATCGCCGTCCCGTTCCGCGGCGAACCGGGCCGCGCGGTCTACCACTGCCACATCGCCTCCCACGAGGACCTGGGCATGATGGGGGTGCTGGACGTCACCGGCTGACGCGCGGAACATCCCGCTTCTGAGTCATGTGACGCACAAGGCGCTCCCGCCGCGCGGTACAACCGAACCGGCGCAGCACATCCGCGACATGAGCGGAGCCCTGTCACCGAGGTCGGTCGTGCCGTCCGCCGGACGATCGTCGCGGTGGGCTCGGAGGACCGCGCTGCGCGCCAGGGGACAGGAGGTGCGAGGTGAAGCGCTGGTTGACGCTGATCGGAGTCGTCGTCCTGCTGATCTTGGTCACGGTGGGGCTCGTCGCGTACCTGCCGCCGGACCACCGCGTGACGTTCCTGGTCGACGCCTCCGCGTCGGGCTCGGACTTCCGCGAGGTGGCGGACGCGGTCGGCTCGGCCGCCCGGAACGCGGGCGACGGCGACGCGCTGGCCCTGCGCCGGTTCGGCGGCGAGTGCGACCGGCCGGACAACACGGCCGAGGTCGTCCCGGTCGGTGAAGGGCAGGGCGGGCGGATCGACGAGGCGGTCCGCTCGATCGAGCCGGGCGGCCGGTCGACGCTGCTCAGCGGCATCCTCGCCGCCATCGACGACTTCGACCGCTACTACCCGTTCCGGGGCGACAAGAGCAACCGCGTCGTCGTGGTGGCCCGCAACGGCGTCGAGGCGTGCGGGAAGGACGCCGCCGCGGTCCGCGCGCTGGTCGAGGAGCACTCGAAGCGGGTCGAGGTGCGGCTCGACTTCCGCTTCGTGGCCCACCGGTTGACCGAGCAGCAGGTCGGCGACCTGTCCGCGCTCGCGGCGGCGGTCGACGCGCCGCCGCCGCGGCGGACCGGGACGGCCGACGAACTCGCCCGCGCGGTGACGGAGCCGGCGATGCCCGGCGACCTCGGGCGGCGGAGGTGAAGGTGCCCTCGGCCAAGCGCCGCGCACGGGCCCGCCCACCAGCCCGGTCACGTGCTGATCGACCGGCCGGAGGCCCGCTCGACCGACCGGATGCGATCGTAAGCACAAACCACTTGTTCGAACGCACATAATTTGCGACCGTTGCTCACGTGAAGAGCGCCGACCGCCACCGGGTGATCATCGAACGGCTCCGCTCCGGCGCGCAGGTCGCCGTGGCGGACCTGGCGGCGGCCACCGGCGCGTCGGAGATGACCATCCGCCGTGACCTGGACCTGCTCGCGGCGGGCGGTGTGCTGCGCCGCGTGCACGGCGGGGCGGTGCCGCTGAACCCGGCGGGCGTCGAACCGCCGTTCACCGCGCGCACGGCGACCGCGAACGGCGCGAAGCGCGCCATCGCCGCCGCGGCCGTCGGGCTGATCCGGGACGGCGAGACGATCGTGCTCGACAGCGGCACGACGGCGGTCGAGGTGGCCAAGCTGCTGCGCGGTCGCCCGGTCACCGTGATGCCCCTGTCCCTGCACGCGGTGCGCGAGCTGCTCGACGCGCCCGAGGTGCGGCTGCTGCTGCCCGGCGGCGAGCCGAGGCCCGGCGAGCTGGCGATGGTCGGCCCGCTGGCGTTGGCGTCGCTGCGCGCCCTGCGGTTCGACGTGGCCGTGCTCAGCCCGTGCGCGATCGACCTGGACGCCGGGCTCACCGCGCACAACCTGGCCGACGCCGAGGTCAAGCAGCAGGCGATGGCCGTGTCCGGTCGCACGGTCGTGCTCGCCGACGCCACGAAGTTCGAGCGCACCGCGCTGGCCCACGTCTGCCCCGCCGACCGGCCGGACGTGCTGGTCACCGATCCCGACTCCCCCGCCGAGGTGCGCCGCGAGCTGGCCGCGCGCGGGGTGCTCGTGCACGTAGCCGAACGACTGGAGAACCTGTGACGACCGCCCTGCCGCGCGCCGCACGCGTCGCGACGTGGACCTACTTCACCATCAACGGGTTCGCCGTCGGGCTGTGGGTGGTGCACATCCCGAACGTCGAACGCGCGACCGGCATCTCGCACAGCGCCCTCGGCGGGCTGCTGCTCGTGCTCGGCGCGGCGGCGTTCCTCGGCATGCAGGTGGCCGGTCCGCTCGCCGACCGGTTCGGCCAGCGCAAGCTCCTGCCCGCGGCCGGGGTGCTGCTCGGCATCGCCCTGTTCTTCCCCGGCCTGGCCACGTCGTGGTGGACGTTGGGGCTGGCCCTGCTGTGCTTCGGCTTCGGCAACGGCACGATCGACGTGGCGATGAACTCGCACGCCGTGGTCGTGGAACGCGCATACCCGAGGCCGATCATGGCGTCGTTCCACGCGATGTGGTCGATCGGCGGCGCGATCGCGGCCCTGGTGGGCGCGGTCACGTTGGGCGCCGACGTGCCCACGGCGGTGACGTTGAGCGCGTGCGGCGTGTTCACCATCGTGGTGTCGCTGGTGGCGAGCCGGTTCCTGATGGACGGCCGGCCCGAGCCGGAGGAGGCCGCGTCGGACGCGCCGGCCGCCAAGCCGTCGACCAAGCTGGTGTGGCTGCTGGGCGCCATCGCGTTCGCCATGATGCTCGCCGAGGGTGTCGCCAACGACTGGGCCGCGCTGCACGCCGAGGACGTCCTGGGCACGTCCACCAGCACGGCGGCGTTCGCCTACGGGTCGTTCGCGGTGGCGATGACCGTGGGCCGGTTCGCGACCGACCGGGTCGCCGCGCTCGTCGGGCCCGTCGCGATCGTGCGGTACGGGTCGGCGCTGGCCGCGTTCGGGCTCTTGCTCGTGGTGTTCTCGCCGTGGGTGGGGTTGGCGTTCGCGGGTTGGGCGTTGTTCGGCCTGGGGCTGTCGGGCAGCGTGCCGCAGCTCTTCTCGGCCGCGGGCAACCTGGACAAGCGGTCGTCCGGCGCGTTGATGGCGCGGGTCGTCGGCCTCGGCTACGTGGGTCTGCTCGCGGGCCCGGCGCTGATCGGCGGTCTGGCCCACTGGATCCCGCTGAACGTGGCGTTCCTCGTGCCGGTGGCGTTGTGCCTGCTGGCCGTCGGCTTCGCCAACGTCCTCGCGCCGCGCCCGGCGGAGGAGCGCATCGAGTCGCGCTGACCCCCGAGCCGTTCGGGCGGCGGCACCTGACTAGCCGGGTTTGCGGGCCTCGATCAGGAAGCGGCGGGAGTGGGCGACGAACGGACCGTCGGCCTGGATCCGCTCGTGCAGCGCTTCGAGGCGGTCGCGGTACTTCTCGACGGTGAAGTCGGGGACGAACCAGATGACCTTGCGCAGGAAGTAGACCATCGCGCCGACGTCGAAGAACTCCATCCTCAGCTCGGCGCTCCGCAGGTCGACCACTTCCAGGCCGGCCGCTTCGGCTCCGGCCCTGGCCAGTGCCGGCTCGCGGTCGCTGTGCCCCACCGGTTGCGGGCCGAGGAAGAAGTCGTAGACCTCGTGGCCGCTGTCCGGACCGACCTGCTGCGAGAAGTAGGTGCCGCCGGCCGCCAGGACGCGGGCGATCTCGGCCCAGTGGACCGTCACCGGGTGGCGGCTGGTGACCAGGTCGAAGGTCCCGTCCGCGAACGGCAGCGGCGGCCGGTCCTCGTCGGCGACCACGACGACGCCCTTGTCCCGCAAGTTCTCCTGCGCCCGCGCGAGGTTCGGCGGCCAGGACTCCGTCGCGACCATCGCCTTGGCCGCCCGCTGCGGCACCCCGGCCACCACCTCGCCGCCGCCGGTCTGGATGTCCAGGCTCATCGACGCGCGCCCGACCCGCTCGCCCATCGACCTCTGGTACTCCCAGGGCGGACGCTCCTCGGTCGCCCGACCGTCCAGCCAGGAGAAGTCCCACCCGACGACCTCGACCCCCGCCGCCTCCGCGACCAACGCGTCAAAACCCTCGTCCACCACAACCTCCCGCACACGAGAGTAGTGGAAGGCCTCGAGGTCACCTTGCCGAAGCAAGCCGATCGGCGACCCGCAGGCAGTGCGACCGGACCCGATCGCAACCTGTCTTCTGGACACCATCCAGCAGTGCCCGGACGACAGGTGTCTCAGGACCAGCCCTCGGTCAACAGCGTTGGATCAGTCTTCAACCGACAGCGGCAGGGGGTTGACGTGCTCCGGCTTCCGGATGCCCAGGACCTCCATCACCTTCGCCGCCGCGATCCGTCCCGGAGAGCGGGTCGTGGTGATCTTGTCGCCGTTGATGATGTCGTTGCGCCAGATTTCGGAGTTGCGGTTCCAGTCGACCTGCGTCCGGCCAGACAGTCCATCGCCGCCACGGCGGGCAGACCCGCCACTCGACAGGCAGTCGTCCGGGGAGCGGGACCGCCGGCGCGGTGGCCCAGGGCCGAGGGCCTTCGAAGGCGGCAGGAGCGGGATACCAGTCCCCTCACGGGCCCGGGTCAGGCGAGGCCGACGGTTGCACGCCCCGGTCACGGCGTCCACCGGCGACCCCGGCGGCGGTCGGGGTCGACAGTGGACGGTCGACGGTCAGAGCGGGATGTAGACGCCGAAGTCGCGGTTCGCGGTGCGGAAGTCCTGGAAGCCGATCCGCGCGCCCGCCGCCCTCGTCACGGTGCCCTTGGCGATCACGCCGCCCGCCGACGAGGGGCCGTACACGGGGCCGCCGCTGTCACCGGCGCGCGCGGCGGGCTGGCCGTTCATCTGCTCGCCCTCCACCAGGTCCTCGCGGTCGGCGTAGAAGAACAGGACCTTGATGTTGCACACGGGCGCGCCGGTCACCCGGGCGCTGGTGACACCGGACTGGCACAGGTACTCGCCGGTGTAGACGTCGCCCCAACCCCGGACCACCTCGGTGGAGTTGCTGTCACCGCCGCCGACGTACTGCTGGTTCACCACGTTGCCGGTGGGGATGAGCATGATGTCGTGGTCGCCGTGCTTGGCGCCGGCCGTGCCGATGTACTCGCCGGTGGGGTCGGTGACGCGCGCACCGGGGTTGCCGCAGTGGCCCGCCGTGAGCAGGAACCGGGCGTTGTCGCCGTTGCGGACGGAGAACCCGGACGTGCACGCGGCGTTGCCCAGCACGATCGTCGCGCCGCCCTTCCACGGCGGCGCGTCGTTCTGGCGGGACACCGGCGACAGCGGCTCCTCCACCACGGTCCGCACCGGCACGTCGACCCGCACGGAGCGGGTCGCGAACTCGGACGTGACCCCCAGCACCAGGCCGCTGCCGTCGGCGGGGAGCTTGATCGCGTGCACGCCGGGTCCGCGCTGCGCCTGCACGACCTTCGCGGCCTCGCGCAGTTCGGCGTCGGAGTGGCGGGCGGCCTCGAAGGTCACCGGCGCCTCGCCCCGGGCCGCGGCGGCGCGCACGCCGGCCGGCACGTCGCCCTTCCACCACAGGGCCACGTGGTCGTCTTCCAGGACCAGTCCGGCGAAACCGGTGTGCCCGCCTCGCCGCACCTCGGCCTGGATCGTGTCGGCGGTGCGCACGAGCGGCTGCTGGGCGAGCATCCGGTCCCAGTCGGTGACCGGACCGGCGACGGCGGCGGGGGCGGTGATCAGGGCGGCCGACGCGACGGCCGCGGCGGCTATGGCGGTGATCGTGCGTGCTGTCCTCACGAGCGGAACTCCTCTGCGTGACAGGGACGGACAGCGGCGGCACCTCCCAGGCTATGGTCTGGACCAAACGCCTGTCACTGACACAACCGGACAAGAACGCACGGAGTCGAACAGCCCCGAGCACTCCGGCGCGGGCTGGAGGGTTCTGCCGGTGGCGCGGGTGCGGCCGGCGGGAAGAGGCTCGGGCGTTCCTCGCGAGGTAGCCTCGTGGTCGGCACAGTGAACGGAGTGGGGCGATGAGCGGCGAACGGGAACCGGTGATCGACGCCGAGGTCGTGGAGCACGAGGCGGCCCCGGTCGTGGTGCCTCCCGCCGACTACACCGAGGGCGGCGTGCCCACGTTCGAGCACGTCCGCGACCGGATCGAGGGTCGGGTCGCCACCGGGATCGGCGCGGAGGAGCTCGCCGAGGCCACCCCGGAGGCGAAGGCGGTCGAGGACCGGTTCGAGGCACGTCGGCAGGCCGGGCTCGACAAGCTCGAGGAGATCCGCCGGTCCATGCGCGGCGACGCGTAGCCCGAAGCGCCGGAACGGCGAAAACGCGGAAGCGCCGGACGCCGAATATGGAAAAGATATAGCGCGACGACCGGTTACCGGCGGAAGCGGAATTGCCTAGGGTGCTCAGCGTTGGTTCCACGACGCTGACGGATCCTGGGGGATCTCGCATGAATCGTGTGGTGCGCCGAGCGGTCGCCCTTGCCGCGGGCACGGTCTTGTTCACCGGTGCGGCGGTCACGTCGGCCGCGGCGGTGCCGTCGTCGCGCGCCGGGCTCCGAGCGGCGCTGGACGGTGCGGTGGCCGTCGGCTCGCCCGGCGCTTTCGCCGGTGTCCTCGACGCCGACGGGCAGTGGTACGGCCACAGCGGAGTCGGCAGCCTCGCCGAACGCGGCGCGCCCCGGCCGCGCGGGCAGTTCAGGGCGGGCAGCATCACCAAGACCGTGGTCGCCACCGCCGTGCTGCAACTGGTCGGCGAGGGACGGGTGCGGCTGGAGGACCGGGTCCAGGACCGGCTGCCGGGGCTGCTGCCGTACGCCGAACCGATCACCGTGCGCCAGCTGCTCCAGCACACCAGCGGCATCCCGTTCACCGAGCGGTGGGACACCCCGGCGGAGATCGACTCGACGCGGTGGCGGCACCAGACGCCGGACGAGACGATCCGCGAGGGCACCGAGGGCAAGCCGCTGTCCTTCCCGCCGGGTCGGGGCGCGGAGTACTCCAACACCAACTACGCGGTGCTCGGGAAGCTCGTGGAGGAGCTCACCGGCCGGTCGTTGCACTCCGAGTTGCAGCGGCGCGTGCTGGACCGGGCCGGGATGCGGGACAGCTACCTCCCCTACCGCCACCCCCGCGTCGACCGGCCGGCCGCACGCGGCTACGAGTGGCTGCACGGCCCCGACGCCGCGCCGACCGACGTCACCGACTACGAGATGTCCCGGTTCTGGGGCTCGGGCAACCTGGTGTCCACGGTCGACGACCTGAACCGGTTCTTCCGCGCCCTGCTCGCGGGCGGGCTCGTGCCGGCGGCGCAGGCCGCCGAGATGCGCGGCACGGTGCCCAGCGGGATCGCGGGGCTGGAGTTCGGGCTCGGCCTGATGCGGATCCCGCTGCCGCCGGGCTGCGCCGCGCCGGAGATCTGGGGCTTCAACGGCTCGGTGCCCGGCTACCACACGTGGACGATGCACTCCCCCGACGCCCGGCGGCAGGTCACGGTCGTCGTCACCGCTAACCTGACGTCGCCCCCGGCCCAGGACGCCGCCCTCGGCGCGGTGTTCGCCGAGTTCTGCCCGGCGGGTCAGCAGGTCGCGTCGCGGCCGGGCGCGGCGCCGAGCAGGTAGGAGTCCGCGGCGGCGCGGGTGCACTCGTTGGCGTGGTAGACGCCGTGCCCCGGGCCGTCGAACGTGACCAGGTGCGAGCCCTTCGCCTGCCGGTGCACGGTCTGCGCCCACCGGTACGGCGTGGCCACGTCGTAGCGGCTGGTCAGGACGAGCAGCGGCGGCGCCTCGTCGACGTCGAGGCGGTGCGGCGGGTTGGCCGGGCGCCCGGTGAAGCCGACGCACGTGGCGGCTTCCTGGTGGCCGAGGAACGAGCCGCGCAGCGTGGGCGCCGCGCGCAGTTCGGCGTCGCGCGACGCCCGGTACTCGGCGAAGTCCGCGAACCGCAGCGCGAAGTCCTGGCACACCACGGCGTAGCGCAGGGAGTCGTAGTTCGGCTCGAACGACGCCCGCACCCCGCCGACGTCGGCGATGAGCGACGCCAGGCTCTCCCACTCGCCGCCGCGGATGTCGATGAACGCGCTGTGGATCAGCTCGCCCCGGCCCCAGCCGATCGCGTCGGCCTCGTCCAGCGCCCGCTCCCAGGCCGCGTGGACGTCTTGGCCGTGCAGCGCGCACGTGGTGTTCTCCGCGCACCACGCGACGAACACGCCGAACGCCTCCTCCGCGGCCCGCGCCCGGTCCAGCAGCAGCCGGGGCAGCTCGGCGCTGTGGTCGATCACGCCGTCGAGCACCATCGAGCGCACCCGCGGGCCGAACAGCTCCGCGTACTGCTGGCCGAGCAGCGTGCCGTAGGAGATGCCGTAGAAGCTGATCCGCCGCTCGCCCAGCGCCTTGCGCACCGCGTCCAGGTCCCGCGCCGAACGGGCGGTGTCGACGTGGTCGAACACGGGGTGCCCGGCGCGGCAGTCGTCGCGCACGGCGCGGTTGTACTCGGCCAGCGCCGCGAACCCGGCCTCGTCGGCCGGGTCGTCGCCGGGGTTCGGCGGCGTCACGTCGAACGAGCAGCGGATCGCCGAGCTGTTGTTCGTGCCGAGCTGGTCGAAGCCGACGACGTCGAACCTGGCCCGCACCTCGGCGCTCAGGTAGGGGGCGCGGGCGAACTCCGCGGCGGACCCGCCGGGGCCGCCCGCGTCCACGAACACCACGCCGATCCGGCGCGCGGGGTCGGTGGCGCGGACCCGTGACACGGCCAGGTCCGCCCGCGGGCCGCGCGGGCGGGACCAGTCGAGGGGGACGGACACCGTGCCGCAGTCGGCCGCGGGCTGGTCCGGGCAGGGCTGCCAGGCGATCGTCGCCGCCTCCGCCTCGGGTGCGACCAGCAGCAGGCTCGCGGCCAGCGCGGTGACGAGCAACGTCCGCATGGAGTCCCCCAACCGTGAGCGGAAGCGTGCAGTCTCGCGAGGCCTGCGCGCCCGGCGCAACCCCTGTAAAACACCGGTCGCCGGTCCCGACCGAATTCACATACCTGGGCGCCGGCCGCGCGAAAGCACGCCGCCGGTTCACGGACATGACCGCCTCCGACCATTTTTGTTCACAAACGTGACCAGCCGGTGTTTTCCCGGCGACCCCGTTGACCTGCCGTTGCAGACCTCCTAGCATCCGACGGGAAAGCGATTTCCCGTCCTGCGGCGCAATGAGGCACCAGGGGCACCGTGTCTTCCGTTGCGTCGGAATCGGCTATTCCCTACGCCACGGAGACGTCTTATGCGCGTGAAACCCATGATCGCCTGCGTCGGCCTGTTAGCCGGGGCGCTGGTCGCGGTGGCGTCGTCCACCGCGCAGGCCGCGCCCACGCGGTACGAGGCGGAGAGCACGCCCGCGGTCTGCTCCGGCGCCATCGACACCGACTGGACCGGCTACTCCGGCAGCGGGTTCTGCAACGGCTCGAACTCCACCGGCGGCTACCTCCAGTTCACCGTGGTCGCCGCGGCCGCGGGCACCGCGACGGTGGGCGTCCGGTTCGCCAACGGCACGTCCACGGCCCGCTCCGCCGCCCTGCTGGTGAACGGGTCGACGGTCCAGTCGCCGTCGTTCGAGGGCACCGGCGCCTGGTCGACCTGGGTGACCAGGACGTTCAGCGTGTCGCTGACCGCGGGCAGCAACACGATCCGGCTGAACCCGACCACCTCGGCCGGCCTGCCCAACGTCGACTACCTGGACGTCGAGGCCGGTGGCGGGGACCCGCAGCCGCAGCCGCCGGGCGGGCTCGTCGGCTGGGCCGCGCAGGCCGGTGGCACCACCGGTGGCGCGGGCGGCTCCACGGTCACCGTGAGCACGTTCGCCGACTTCCGCACGCAGGCGCAGTCCTCCGGCGCCAAGACCATCCTGGTCAACGGCATGCTCAGCGGCTCGGGCACCGTGGAGATCGGCGCGGACAAGACCATCCGCGGCGTCGGCTCCGGCTCCGGCATCTCCGGGACCACCCTCAACATCGAGGACATGAGCCCGGCCAACGTGATCATCCAGAACATGAACATCCGGGGCAAGGTCGGCGGCGACGCGATCCAGATCGAGAGCGCCACGCACATCTGGATCGACCACAACACCATGTCCAGCACCATCGAGGACAGCCCCGACCACTACGACGGCATGCTGGACATCACGCACGCCGCGGACTACATCACCGTGTCGTGGAACGTGATCCGCAACCACTGGAAGACCTCGCTCGTCGGCCACTCCGACGGCAACGGCAGCGAGGACCGCGGCCACCTGCGGGTCACCTACCACCACAACTGGTTCGACCGCACCTTCGAACGCAGCCCTCGCGTGCGCTTCGGCGAGACGGTCCACGTGTTCAACAACTACTACACCAACGTCGACAACAACGCCGACTCGTACGCCATCGCCTCCGTCATGGACGCCGGTCTGCTGGTGGAGGGCAACGTCTTCGAGAACGTGCGGCAGGCGTGCTGGTCCGCGAGCGGTTACGCGGACTCCGACCCCGGCCGTCTGGTGGCGCGGAACAACTCCCTGACCGACTCCGGCCCCTGTGAGGTCAACGGCACGGTGGCCGCCATCCCGTACAGCTACACCGCCGACGCCGTCGGCACGGTGAAGTCGTCCGTCACGGCGGGTTCCGGCGCGGGCAAGCTCTGACTTCCGCGCCACGACGAGCGGCGACCGGCGCCCGGCCGGTCGCCGCCTGTCGTCGGGGCGCGTCGTCCCCGTCGTCCGGACCGGACGACGGGCGCGCCCGTCAAGCGCCCGGCGCGGCGGACACCTCCTCCAGCGCGTGACGGGCGTAGGCCCGCACGTCGGCGTCGCTGTCGTGCGAAGCCGCCGCCAGCCGTTCGGCCACCACCGGCAGGCGCGCCCACCGGGTCACCGCGCGGACCGCCGCCTTGCGCACGTCGAGGTTCGGGTCGTCCAGCAGCGGCAGGAGCAGGTCCGCATCGTCGACCGCCCACGCCGCGCCCACCCGCACCTGCCAGGCGGGATCGGCGAGGCCGGCGACGACGACGTCCCGCAGCGACGCCGGTCGGCCGATCCGCCCGACCGCCTCCAGGGCCGCCGCGCGCACCAGCGGATCGGGGTCGCCCGCCAGCGCGCCGAGCGGGCCCGCCGACGCCGGGTCGCCCACCACGCCCAGCCCCTCGGCCACCTGGACGCGCAGTTCCCGGCGCGGGTCGGTGGCGGCCGTGGCGACGAGCGCGTGCTCGCGCAGCGACACGAGACCCCGGATCGCCGCCGAGCGGACCGGGGCGTCCGGGTCGGCCAACGCCTCGGCGTACACCTCGGTGGTGCCGAGCTTGAGCGCCCACAACACCTCCAGCGCGACCGAACGCGCCGGTGAGGCCAGCAACGCGTCCCGCAGGGCGTCGCCGCGCGGCACGACCTCGACCAGTTCCCGCAGGCCCGCCGCGGCGGCCGAGCGGACCTCCTCCCGGTCGTCGGCCATCGCGCGCACGAGGGCGAACTCGAAGCCGGGCGGCACCACCTCGGTGATGGTCGCGACGGCGGCCCGCCGCACCGCCGGGTCCGCGTCGCCCAGGTACGGCTCCAACGCGGCCAGGTCCGGCTGCTCCTCGGCCAACGCCACCAGGTCCAGCAACCGGGGCGAGCCGACGGCGCCACCCGCCTGCCGGACGCCCGCGACCCGCGCCGCCCGCACCGACAGCGAGCCGAGGTGCTCCACCTGCCCCACCCGGTGCTCGACGCCCTCCACCGGCACGAGGTACGGGTGGACCGGCCGCTTGACGAACTCCATCTCCCCGGCGTCGTTCCGACGCAGGTTGAGGTGGTGGAACCAGGTGTCGTCGTCTCGCTCCGGCACGTCCAGGCGCTCGTGGTAGAGGCCCCACCGGCTCTCCGTGCGCATCAGGGACGCCTGCGCGGCCATCTCGGCGCAGTCCCGGATGAACGTCACCTCGGCGCACCGCATCAGCTCGTGCGGCGTCGTGGCGCCCATCGCGGCGATCTCGCCCTCCATCCGGGCGAACGCCTCCAGCGCGACCCGCAGCTTCGCCCCGGTCTTCGGCGGCGCCACGTAGTCGTTGACGAACCGGCGCAGCTTGTACTCCACCTGCGGCTGCGGCGGGCCGCCCGGGTGGCGCAGCGGCCGGTAGATCAGCTCGTGCGCGGCGACGACCTGGTCCTCGGGCAGCGGTCCGGGCGTGCCGCCGTGCCGGGACGCGTGCGCGCCCGCGAGGTCGCCGAACACGAACGCGCCGATCATGTAGTTGTGCGGCACGCACGCCAGGTCGCCCGCCGCGTACAGGCCCGGCACGGTGGTGGCGCCGTTCTCGTCGACCCACACGCCGGACCCCGAGTGCCCGCCGCACAACCCGATCTCGGAGATGTGCATCTCGATGTCGTGGGTGCGGTAGTCGTGCCCGCGCCCGGCGTGGAACGTGCCGCGCGTGGGCCGTTCGGTGGTGTGCAGGATCCCTTCGAGGGCGGCGATCGACTCCTCGGGCAGATGGGTCACCTTCAGGTACACCGGGCCGCGCGGGGAGGCGATCTCGCGGGCCACCTCCGCCATCATCTGCCCGGACCAGTAGTCGCAGTCCACGAACCGCTCGCCCAGCCGGTTGACCTGGTAGGCGCCGAACGGGTTGCCGACGTACGCGCACGCCGGCCCGTTGTAGTCCTTGATCAGCGGGTTGACCTGGAAGCACTCGATGCCGGACAGCTCCGCCCCCGCGTGGTAGGCCATGGAGTAGCCGTCGCCCGCGTTGGTGGGGTTCTCGTAGGTGCCGTAGAGGTAGCCGCTGGCGGGCAGGCCGAGCCGCCCGGACGCGCCGGTGGCGAGGATGACCGAGCCGGCGGAGACGGTGACGAACTCGCCGGTGCGGGTGTTGAACCCGGCGGCGCCGACCGCCCGGCCCCCGGAGACCAGCACGCGCACCGGCATCACCCGGTTCTCGATCCGGATGCGCTCGCGCATCCGGCGCTCGCGCATCACCCGGTACAGCACCTTCTTGACGTCCTTGCCCTCCGGCATGGGCAGCACGTAGCTGCCGGACCGGTGGACCTGGCGCACGTGGTAGTCGCCGTAGGAGTCCTTCTCGAACTTCACGCCGTAGCGCTCCAGCCGCTGCACCATGGCGAAGCCCCGGGTCGCCGTCTGCATGACGGTGCGCTGGTCCACGATGCCGTCGTTGGCCTTGGTGATCTCGGCGACGTAGTCCTCGGGCTTGGCCTTGCCGGGGATGACGGCGTTGTTGACCCCGTCCATGCCCATCGCGAGCGCGCCCGAGTGCCGGACGTGGGCCTTCTCCAGCAGCAGCACGTCGCGGCCGTGCTCGGCGGCGGTGATCGCGGCCATCGAGCCGGCCGTGCCGCCGCCGATCACCAGCACGTCGCACTCCAGGTGGACGCGCCGGGACACGTCGGGGACCTCCAGCGGTGTCGTCACGCCATCACCGCCGCCAGGATCGCCTCGCGCCGGACGTCGACCTCGCCCGCGCCGAGCACCACCACGCGGTCGCCGAGCAGCACGGCCTCGTCCACGTCGTGGGTGACGAAGACGGTGGTCGTGCCCGCCTCCCTCAGCACCTCGACCACGAGTCGCTGCATGTCCGCCCTGGTCTGCGCGTCGAGCGCGGCGAACGGCTCGTCCATGAGCACCACCTTCGGTCGTTGGGCCAGCGTCCGCGCCAGCTGCACGCGCTGCCTCATCCCGCCGGACAGCTCCCGGGGCAGGTGCCGGCCGAACCCGGCCAGCCCCACCCGGTCCAGCCAGGCCGACGCGCGGGCACGCCGTTCGGCGCGCGGCACGCCTTGCAGCGCCAGCGGGAGCTCGACGTTGCGCTGGGCCGTGCGCCACGGCAGCAGCCCGTCGTCCTGGAACACCAGCGCGCGGTCCTTCGACGTGCCGCGCACCTCCCGGCCGTCGACCACGATCCGGCCGGCGGCGATCGGCGCCAGGCCCGCGACGGCGCGCAGCAACGTCGACTTGCCGCAGCCGGACGGCCCCGCGACCACCAGGATCTCCCCCGTCCGCACGTCCAGGTCGAACGACCGGAGCACGGTGGCCGCGCCGTAGCGCACGGCCAGCCCTTCCACCCGCACGCTCATGCCCGCGCCTCCCTCGGCAGCCACCGGGTGACCCGGCGGCCGGTCAGCTCGACGGCGGAGGAGGTCAGCCAGCCGAGCAGGCCGATGGTGACCATGCCGACGATGACGCCGGGGTAGTCCACGATCGTGTAGGCCTGCCAGGTGCGGTAGCCGACGCCGTACCGGCCGGAGATCATCTCGGCGGAGATCACGCAGATCCACGCCACGCCCATGCCCACCGACAGGCCGCCGAACACGCCCGGCAACGTGCCCGGCAGCACCACCTTGAGCAGCACGTGCCGCCGGCCGCCGCCCATGGTGCGCACCGCGTCCTCCCACATCGTCGGCAGCGCGCGCACCGCGTGCCGGGTGCTGACCAGGACCGGGAAGAACGCCGCCGTGCAGGTGATGAACACGATGCCCTGCTCGTCGCTGGGGAACAGCAGGATCGCGATCGGCACCAGCGCGATCGCCGGGATCGGCCGCACCACCTCCAGCAGCGGCTGGAGCACGTCGCCGACGACCCGCGACCGGGCCACCGCGATGCCGAGCGGGACGCCGAGCGCGGCGGCCAGCAGGAAGCCCGCCGCGATGCGGGCCAGGCTGGCCCCGAGGTCCGTGTAGTACTGGGCGGCGGCGGCTTCCTCCACCAGCCGGCGCGCCACCTCCAGCACGGTCGGCAGCCGGTCGAACCGCAGCCACGCCACCGTCTCCGTGGCCGTCAACACCTGCCACAGCAGCAGACCGCACGCCAACGACGCGATCCGCACCACCCACCGCGCGGTCACGGTGCGCCCGCCGCGGCGAGGGCCTGCGTCAAGTCCAGCACGTCGCCACGCGCCCCCGCGCGGGTCGTGTGCGGGCGGAGGGCGCCGTCGTCGTCGCGCACCCAGAACGCGTGGTCGGCGAACCACCTGGTCCCGGTCACGGCGTCGGGCACGTACGCCACGCGGACCGCCTTGCCCACCTGGTTGACCAGCTTGAGCAGGCACGTCGGGTCGGCGGCGGGACGAGGCGCCTCCTCGCCCTCGAACCACACCTCGCTCGCCGTGGCGGGGTCGGCGACGTCCACCTGGCACGCGCTGTCACGGCCGGTGATCCGCGCCGGGTTGACGGTGTCCGCCGTGCCTTCACCCACGGCGGCCTTGAGCGGGCCGTCGTCGATGAACCGGTCGACGTCCAGCTCCTCGATGTTGCCGATGGACTTCAGGAAGGGCACGTCCTGCCGCAACGCGTCGCGCAGCACCGGTTTGAGGCTCAGGTCGAACGTCGAGATGCCGTTCGGTCCGTTGTAGAGGTACACGACCTCCACGGGCAGGCCGGTGGCCTTCGCCACGACGTGCGCGGCGTCGAGCGGCTTCGCGTGCAGGTGCGCGGTCGCGTCCTGCTGGGCGCGGAGGAACTCCGCGAGGACGTCCGGCCGTTCCCGGGCGAACCGGTTGCGCACCACGACGCCGTGCAACGTCGGCAGGTTCAGCTCCGCACCGTCGTAGAGCAGCTTGGCCTGCTTGGCGAACACCAGCTGCCCGGGCCAGGCGACGAACTGGGCCAGCGCCTGGACGTTGCCCGCCTGGAGGGCGGACGCGCCGACCGACGGCTGCTGGTTCTCGACGGTGACCCGCGTGCCGCCGAGCGCGCGGACGAGCGTGCCGTGCCCGGCGGAGCCGACGCTGGCCGACACCTTCTTGCCGGCGAGGTCGGCGAGCGTGGTCGCGGTGGAGTCGGGCGACACCACGACCATGTTCAACGCGCCGCGGGCGTTGTAGCCGGTGACCGACACCATCCGCGTGCCGTCGTCCCCCAGCTTCTGCGCGCGCGATCCGTTGATGAGCATCGGGTAGTCGCCCATCGAGCCGATGTCGACCTTCCCGGCGAGCATCTGCGCGGTGATCGGCGCGCCGGTGTCGTAGTCCTGCCAGGTGACCTCGTACCGCTTGCCGGTGCGGCGGCCCAGCTCGACCAGCCGCCGCTCGAAGTGCCCCAGCTCGCGCAGCAGCGTGCCCGCGGTGACGGTGTTGATGGTCTTGGACTGGTAGCCGACCACGACGGTCACCTCGTCGTCGGAGGCCGCGCCGGCCACGCACGAGGTCGACGCGACGGCGACCAGTGCCGCGCCGAGGATTCGCTTGAGCATCGTCGTTCCCTTCAGCGCAACAGGTAGGGCATGTTGACCTCGACCGCGCCCGTGGGGCAGCGCAGCGCGCACGGCCCGCAGTACCAGCACTCGTCCACGTGCATGAACGCCTTGCCGGTCTCGGGGTTGATCGCGAGCGAGTCGAGCGGGCAGACGTCCACGCACAGGCGGCAGCCCTCGATGCACAGCGACTGGTCGATGGTCACCGGCACGTCGGCGCGGTTGTTCACTAGGGCCACGGAGTTCTCCCGGGATCGTCACCTGGTGGTGGGGGCGTGCGGAACCGCGCCACGTCCGGGTGGACGCGGCGTGGAGGTGCGGGGAGGTCAGCGACAGAGGGCGCTGGCCTGGCGGCGCAGGTCCACGTGCAGGCGGAACCGGGGTGCGACGTTCACCGCGCCTCCCCCGACGGCGTGCGCCGCAGCTCGGCGCGCATGGTCAGCCGGTCGCCGCGCATCCGGATGAACTCCAGGTCCACCGGGCGGCCGTCGGCGAGGTGGCTCAGCCGTTCCACGACCAGCAGCGCGGAGCCGCGCGGCACCTCCAGCACGGCGGCCGAGTGCAGGTCGGCGTTCACCGCCTCCAGCGTCACGGCCGCCGCGCCCAGCCGCAGCCCGGTGGTGCGCTCGATGAGCGAGAAGATGTCCTGGTTCTCCAGGTCCTCGGCCAACAGCGGTTCGCCGACGTCGCGCGGGAGGTAGGTCAGGTCGAGCGACAGCGGCAGCCCGTTGAGCCTGCGCAGCCGTTCCACGTACACGACCTGCTCGCCCTCGGCGAGGCGCAGCCGCTGCGCCACCGGGCCGGGCGGTCGGACGAGACCCGCGGTCCGCACGTCGTTGCCGACCTCGCCGTGCTCGTGCAACGTCTCGGCCAGTCCCATCAGCTGGTTCAGGCCGTGGGCGTACTTCTGCGCGACCACCACCGTGCCGACGCCCGGCACGCGTTCGATCAGCCCCTCCTCGCGCAGCAGGTCCAACGCCTCGCGGATGCCGTTGCGCGAGGCGCAGAACTCCGCCGCGAGGAACCGCTCGTCGGGCAGCACGCCGTCGGGGAAGGCGCGCTGCACGACGAGCTGGCGGATGACGTCGGCAGCCTGTCGCGCCCGGTCGGCACGCAGGCGCCGCTCGGTGGGACCCGGTCGGGGGCTGCTCATGCGGCACAGTCTGCGGTCCCGTCCCGGCTTGCTCGGTAACGACCGCATTACGCCACCTGGATCGCCGTGTTTCCTGGGACAACGCCGCCGTTCCGCCACCTCCGGCCACGTCCACATGGTGGACAGCCGTGCTCCGGCGCGGCCGGCCGCGAATCCCGTTGGTGTCAAGGGACGCCCGGCTGGTGGACGATATCGACCACCAGCCGGGCGGCACCGCGGTCGGGGTCAGTCGAGGAGGGAGTCGAAGCGGCTCAGGCCGAACCGGGCGACGCGCTGCCCGAGGACGACTCCCGCCTCGTCCGCCGTGCGCGTGTGGATGCCGGACCAGACCCGGGCGTCCACGTTGTCCTGCGTGAGCTCGGCCCACCGCCGGTAGGTCCGGGTGACGCCGGGCGCGGTCGGGCTGGTCGTGGTGAACGGCCGCCGCGCGGACGGTCCGGTGAACGCGGTCAGCACCACCTCGGCCGCGCCGGAGTAGGTGGTGTGGCCGCTCGGGTAGTCCGGGTGCGCGGGCGTGGCGTGCAGCGGCGTCCACTGTGGATCGGCGGTCGCCCTGATGGCGGTGACCGGTCGCCAGCGCAGGTAGGCGTACTTCGTGTCCGAGGTGGCGATCTGGGTGTCGACCAGGATCACGTGGAACGCCGCGATCAGCGCCGCCCGGCGGGCGGGCGAGCCGCCGGTCGCGTCGAGGGCCGCGCGCAGCGGTTGGGTGTAGCCGACCAACGATCCCTGGAGCCAGAACTGCGCGGTCCCGGTCTGCGCCGCCGTGCGCGCGGCGCTGTCCGCCGACCCGTAGGCGCGCACCTCCGCCAAGTCCGCCTGGTCACGTGGCGAGCCGAGGGCGGGTGGCGGCGCCAGGCGGAACCGGTCGGCGCGGTCGAGCAGGAACGGCCGGGCCCGGCGGTTGCCCGCTTGCTGCGGCGGGGTGAGCGAGGGCGGCGTCGGCTGCCAGACGCCCGGCGCCGGCGCGGGCACCTCGAACGGCGCGTTGACCGAGGCCGGGTCGAGGCCGTCGCCCTCGCGTTCGGCGAGCAGGGCACCCGCCTCCCTGACGCCGTCGGCCACGCCGAGGTCGCGTTGCCCACCGGGCGAGAGGCGGGAGAGCGTCGTGCGCAACGCGGCGTCCAGCTCTGCCTCGCGGGCGGGCGCCAGGGCCACCAGGGCGGTGTGCGCCGCCGACGCCACCGCCGCGTCGGCCCGGTCGCGTTGCGCGGCGGGGAGGTCGTGCGCGGCCCGTGCGGCGGCGAGCCAGGCGATCGCCCACGTCCGGCTGTTGGTCGACTGGGTGGGCGCGCCGGCCGCGGCGACCGTCGCCGCCGTCACGTCGAACCACTCGGCCACCACGTCCGCCCGGCGGTGGGGCGACCCGACCGCCGGGGTCGCACCCACCACCGCGAAGACCACTGCGAGCACCAAGACCAGAACTCTGTTCATGCCCAAGAGCATTGGGGCACAACGGAAGCGCTGTCCACGCCGCCCACATGGCGGGAGCACGCCGCACCGCCCGCTACTGTTCCCCCGGCGCCACCGGAGAAATGTCGGTGTCAGAGCAGGTGGTCGGCCGGCTCAGGACAGCGGGGTGAGGATGGCCTTCAGGTCGCGCCGGCCGGTCAGGCCCAGCTTCCGGTAGACGCGGGACAGGTGGAACTCGACGGTGCGGACCGTCAGGTACTGCTCCTCGGCGATCTGCCGGTTGCTGCGCCCGGTGCGGGCCAGCTCGCCGATCTTGCGCTCCTGCCGGGTGAGGCCGCCGGCGCGGTCCAGGGCGGTCATCCTGGCCAGCACCTCCTCCGCCCGCCCGGACCACATCGCGTACCCCCGGCGGCGGGCGGTGTCCCGCACCGCTTCCAGCGCCTTGCGCGCTTCGCCGCGCAACTCCCGCGTGCCCAACGCGAGCGCGAGGTCGTAGCGGGCGTGCAGCGAGTCGCCTACCGCGTCCGTGCCGTCCAGGACCGCGACCACCTCGCGCAGGGACGCCGGTTCACCGCCCGCGACCAGCGCCGCGGCGTGCGAGGCCAGGCCCACCGAACGCCGGCTGCCCCAGCGGCGGGCCGCCGCCATCTCCTTCGACACCAACGCCTGGGCCAGGTCGGTGCGGCCGACCGCGTTCGCGCACACCGCCGCCCGCGACCGCCACGGCGCCACGGCCGGGTTCGTCACGCCCCACGCGGTCAGGTCGCGACCGCAGTCCAGGAAGTCCTCCAGCGCCCGGTCGTACTGCCCGAGCGCGAACCGCAGCGCGCCGCGCGCCATGAACAGCTCCGCGCGGTCCTGCACGCCGGCCAGCGTGCCGCTGAACCCGTGCTCCAGCAGCAGGTCGTGCGCGCGGCTCAGCTCGCCGAGGTCGACCAGCGCGGACACCAGCCACGCCACGGCCACGCTGCGGATCTGCCGGCAGACGTCGCGCCGCAGCGACCCGCCGAGCACCTTCGCCGCCCCGCCGGGGTCGCCGCCCAGCCACATCAGCCGCGCCACCAGCAGCGCCACCACGCCACGCGCCTCGCCGAAGTCGATCACGTCCGGGCTGCGCATCGCGCGGACGCTGAGGTCCATCGCGGTGTCCAGCTCGTCGGCGTGGGCCAGCACCAGGACCCCGCACCAGAACGCGCCCGTCTCGCGGCCACCGGGCAGCGCGAGCAGCTGCCTGGCGGTGGCGACCGCCCCGGCCCGGTCCACACCCCGGTTGGCCAGCTGCACGGCCCGCGCGGCGAGCCGCTGCTCCTCCGGCACACCCGCCACATCCCCCTTGGCGCACTGCGAGTCGTCCGGCGACGGACCACCCGGCACGTACACCAAGCCGCCCAGCTGGGGGCCGCGCACCCCGGCCGGGCCGGCGGCGAGCAGGTCGATCACCTCCCGCACCACCTGGTCGGCCTCACCCCACCGCCCGCGCTCCACCAACTCGGCCCTGGTCCGCCGCACCCGCTCCAGGGACAGCCCGTCGAGGCCGAGGCCGTCGGGCAGCCGCCACTCCGCCGGGACGCGACGACCCGTGCCGGCGGACCGATCGACGTCGTGCTCCACACACACCCCCAAAGATCGGCGTGCCCGGACGCCACGGCGCCGGGCACGGCGTTGTCGTTTCGCCTCCGCGATCCCGTCGGCGTGCGGCGGCGCCACCGAGGGGAAACCTCTCCACAGGGGGTGCGAGCGCGCCGCGGCGCCGTCGGTCGGTGGCCTCGCCACCCGTGACCGCCGCGCGGTGAACGGCACTTACCCGCCCCGGCCGTGGGATTCGCAGTCCGCGACGCTGCGGGCTGACTCGTGCTCAAGCCTGTGCGCTCAGATCGGGCGGAACGTCAACAACGTGACACGCCCGGCACCCGGTTCTCCGACCGGCGCGAAACCCGCTTCAGCCCCCAGACGGGTCCAGTCCCCCCATCCCCGTTCCCGGCCACCCAGAATAGTCATCATCTCGATATCCGAAAGCTTACCGAGGTCAGGTACACCTGATCGGGTGAGAAGGTGGTTCACAATCCACAACCGAGCGTCACGATCGTCGCCGATCGCGTCCCTGACCCTGGCCAGCACGCGCGCCGCGTCCACGTCTTCCCAATTCTGCAGCGAGCGCTTGATCAGATAAGCGTCGAAACCCCGGGGCACCTTCTCGAAGAAATCGGTCGCGATCGCCTCGGCCCGGTCCGCCACACCGCAGCGGGCGAATTCGTCGGCCGCGCCGGCGATCGCGAGCGGGTGGTCGCACACCGCGCCCGTCACGCCGGGGTGGCGGCGCAGCAGCTCGGCCAGGAAGCTGCCGCGGCCGCCGCCGACGTCGGCGATCCGGAGGCGCCGGGGCAGGTCGTCGAACAGCTCGTAGGTCTCGGGGCCGTCGTTCTGCACCATCGCCCGGTCGAACAGGTCCGAGGCGGCGGGATCACCGCGCAGGTGCTCGTAGAACGGCTCGCCGAACAGGTGGTCGAACGCCGGTTCACCGGTCCGCACCGCGTGGGCCACGTCCTCGTAGGGCCGCCACATCATCGGGTCGGTGAGGAACAGCAGCACGTCCCGGAAACCACCCGGCCCGCCGGTGCGCAGGCCGGCGGAGGCGGGGGTGAGCGAGAACCGGCCCGCGCCGTCCTCGGCCAGCACGCCCGCCGTCGCGGCCGCGCCGAGCACCCGGCGCAGGCGCGACGCGTCCACGCCCGCCACCGCGGCCAGTTCCGCCGCCGTGCCCGGCCCCTCGGCCAGCAGGTCCGGGACGCCGAGTTGGACCAGCGCGCGGATCGTGCCGATCGCCCACTTCACCGCGGCGAGGTGGAACACCAGCTCGCGCGCGTCACCGCGGGCCGCGGCGGGCAGCACGGGCGCGGTGCCGTCGTCCGCCGCGAATTGTGCGCCGTCCATCACCGGACTCCTGTCAGTTGGTTGATCGGCCTGCGCCCCGCTCGTCCCGCGGGGGTCACGACACCGCCGCCACGAAGCCGCCGTCGACGCGCAGCACCGAGCCGGTCACGTAGTCCGCCTGCCGGCTCGCCAGGTAGCCGACGGCCGCGGCCACCTCCTCGGGGGTGCCGTACCGACCGACGTCGTTGGCCACCCACTCCGCCGCCGCGCGGCGTTCGATCTCCGGCAGCTCCGTGCCCCAGCCGCGCTCCGGGCCGACCCGCGCGAGCCAGTCGCGCACGTACTCGACCATGATCGGCCCGGGGGACACGACGTTCGACGTCACGCCCGTGCCCTTCAGCTCGCGGGCCAGCGACACCGCGAGGTTGTGCCGGGCGGCCAGCGCCGCCGAGTACTGCGGCTGCATCGCGATCGGCTGGGTGGCCAGGCCGCCGCCCACCTGGACCACGCGACCCCACCCGCGTTCCCGCATGGCGGGCACGAACGCGCGGATCATCCGCACCGCGGACACCACGTTCACCTGGTAGGCGGCGGCCCACAGGTCCGGCTCCGCGTCGAACCACGGCACCAGGTCGGTGCCGCCCGCGTTGTTGACCAGGATGTCGACCGGTCCGCCCTCGGCCGCGGCGCGGACCACCTCGTCCGCGCCGGCGTCGCTCGACAGGTCGCCCAGCGCCAGGTCGACCCGCCGGCCGCGGCCGCGCACCCGGTCCGCCACGGCCTCCAGCTTGTCGCGGTCGCGGCCGTGGACCACGACGTCCGCGCCTTCGGCGGCCAGCACGTCGGCCACCGCCGCGCCGATGCCGGAACTCGACCCGGTCACCAACGCCCGCTTGCCGCTCAGCCCCAAATCCACGAATGCTCCTCGTGACCATCATTCGCCGACGACCCCCGGACGAGTGAGTCTCGTGTACCCGTCCGGGGGCCGTATTGCGGTTATCCGTCGACGCGTGCCAGCAGTTCGTCGGTCAGCTCGGCCAGTCGAGCCGCGTCCTTGGGCGAGAACAGCCCGCTGCGCACGCTCATCCGGGTGTGCATGTTGAACGCGGTGAGCGGCTCGGCCGGCGGGTCGTCCAGCAGTCGCACGATCGGCGGCACGACCTCGGTGGCCGGTTTCGCCATCGCCTTCTGCTGCTCGATGTACATCGCGGTCGGCGGGTCGAACTCGCCGACGAACCCGGTGGACGTGGTGCCGGGGTGGAACAGGACGTAGCGCACCGGCCCGTCGCCGTGCCGTTCCGCGAACGTCACCCCGAGCAGGTCGTCCAGCCGCCCGGTCATGAACATCGCGTTCACGCCGTCGTAGCGGCGGGTGCTCTGCAGGTCGTCCCACGCGATCGGGGTGTCGTGCCCCGGGCCCGCCACGTTGACGATCACCGGCCGCTCGGTCTTCTCCAGCGCGGGCCGCAACCCGTAGCTGAACAGCAGCCTGCTCAGGTAGAACAGCGCGAAGTTGTCCTCGAAGCCCTCCGCCGTCTCACGCCGGTAGGTGCGGAAGTAGCGCGCGCACAGCACCAGGCCGTCGATGGCCGGGTTGGCGTCCAGGATCCGGTCGACGACGCGCCGGTTGGTCGACACCAGGCTCAGGTCGGCCTGGACGAACTCCAGGGAGCCGGGGGCGCGGTCCGCCTCGCCGACCAGCGCTTCGCCCTTGCGGGGGTTCGTGCCGAGCGCCACGACGTGGTCCCCGCGGGAAACCAGCGCCCGCGCCACGGCCGCGCCGATGCCGTCGGTGGCGCCCGTGATCACGAATGTCCTCTTCAAACCATGCTCCCTGGATCTCGTTCACCGTTGGACCGGTGTGGTGGTGTGGTGCTGCTCAACGCATCGCCTCGATGACCCGGGAGAAGGACATCATCTCGGGTTCGAGGACGCTGAAGTAGGAGATGCCGAATCGCTTGCGCGCCTCGTGCAGTTGCTCCACGCATTCTTCGGGTGTGCCGATCAGCATTGACGGCAACTCGACGAGCTGGTCGACCGTGAGCTCTAGATCATTCTGCCACACGTCGGCGATCACGTGTTCGGCCCCCGGCAGCAATACGCGGTGCACGGGAATGTTGAGTTCGACGTCGTGCACGCGATCACCGAGGTGCGCGTGCACGAATTCCACGCGATCGGTCAACTCCTCGACGGTGCCCAGTTTGAGCCCCTCACCGTCCCGGACGCGCTTGGTGCCGGTGAACGCGATGACGTCGGCGCGCTCGGCGGCCAGCCGCAGCACCCGGTCGCCGCGACCGGCGACCATGACCGGCGGGCCCGCCGACGCCTTGAGCCGGTCGACGGTGCGCTCCAGGTGCGCGACCCGTTCGGCGGCGGGGGCCCAGGGCAGCCCCGCCGCGTCGAACTGGCCGCGCTCGTAGCCCGCGCCGAGACCCACCTCGACGCGGCCCCCCGAGTAGCGGTCGATGGTCCCGATGTCGCGGGCGAGCACCGCCGGCTCGTAGAACGTCGTGTTCAGCACGAGCGTGCCGACGCGGATGCGCTCGGTGGCCTCGGCGGCGAGCAGCAGGGTCGGCAGCGGCGCGGGCATCCCGAGGTGGTCGGACACGTGCACCACGTCGTAGCCCAACTCCTCGGCGAGCCTGGCCTTGGCCACCCACTCGGCTCGCTCGACGGGCGTGAAGAGGCCGACGCCGAAGCGGAACGGCCGGTCGTGCACGGTGGTCACGTGCTCTCCCTTCAGTACGGGCGCGCGGCCCGCGCCGCGCGCAGTGCCGAGCCCCACCAGGCGAGCCGGTCGAGCATCACCTTCGCCGCCGCCTCGCTGCCGGTCGCGTCACGCGGCGCGCCGTCGGCGAAGAGGTCCCACACGTTGGTGAAGCTCACGGACTCGCGGACGGTCGTGGCGTGCAGTTCGGCGAACACCTGCCGGAGGTGCTCGACCGCGCGCAGGCCCGCGCCCGCGCCGCCGTAGGACACGAACCCGACCGGCTTGGCGTTCCACTCGGCGTTGAACCAGTCGATCGCGTTCTTCAGCGCGGCGGGCGGCGCGTGGTTGTACTCGGGGGTGACCACGACGAACGCGTCGGCGGCGGCGAGCTTGGCCGCCAGCGCGTCGCGCACCTTCGCCGTGCCGGGGTCCGGTCGCCTGCCCGGCTCCGGCAGCACGAGCGGCAGCGGGTAGTTCAGCAGGTCGAGCAGCTCGACCCGGAAGTCCGGGTGGGTGCGGGCGACGGTCGCGAACCACCGCGCGGCGGTCGGCGCGAACCGGCCGTCGCGGACGCTGCCCACGACGACGAGGAGGGTGAGCGGTTCTCCGGTCATGACGGGACCTTTCCGGTGGTGGTCGAGCGGAGGCCGGTGAGGGCGACGGCGGCCCCGACCGCCGCGGCGGCGGTGACCAGCGCCATCGCCGCCCGCGGTCCGCCGGTGGTGAGCAGCAGCGCGACCAACGGCAGCGACACGGTCGAGCCGAGCTGCACGAACGTCTGGTAGACGGGCACGGCGGCGGCGCGCCGGTCGGCCGGGACCGTCGCGGTGGCCTGGAGGTTCAGCGCGACGAACGACAGCACGAACCCGGCCTCGACCAGCAGCAGCACCGGCAGCAGGGCGGTGGCGTACGGCTCGGGTTCCGGCCGCGCGAGGTAGAGGGCGTTGCCCGCCGACGAGCACAGCGCGCCGGCCGCGATCAGCCGGGCCGTGCCGAACCGGCGCACGAGCCGCGCGCCGTGCGGCGCGGCGAGGACGAGCGGCAGGCTGGCGGGCAGCAGGGCGAGCGCGAGCTGCCACGGCGCGAGGTGCGCGAGCTGCGTGGTGACCAGCAGCATCAGCCCGATGTAGGTGCCGTTCAGCACGGCCGCGCCGAACCCGGCGCGCAGCAGCGAGCCGTCGCGCAGGACGACCCGGTCGAGCGGCGGCGGCGGCTCGGCGGGCGCGCGGGGGATCACCCGCAGGCCGGCGGCGAACAGCACCAGCGCGACCGGCGCGGGGAACAGGAACGTCCAGTGCCAGTCGTGCGCGCTCAGCACGCCGGACAGCAGCAGGCCCGAGGTGAAACCGGCCGCGCCGAACAGCGAGTAGACCGAGACCGCGCGCCGCCGGGCCGGGCCGTCGAACACCGCCACGATGATCGCCAGCCCGGCGGGCGCGGTGAGCGCGGCGCAGAGGCCCTTCACCACGCGGGTCGCGACGAGCACGCCGAACGAGTCGGTGAGGCCCGCGACCACGGACGCCGCCGCGAACACCAGCATCGCGCCCAGGTAGAGCTCCTTGCGGCCGATGCGGGCGGCGAGGTGGGGACCGGGGACGAGCAGCAGCGCGAACCCGAGCGCGAAGCCGCTCATCACCCACTGCGCGTCCGAGGTCGTGGTGGCGAACCCGGCGCCGAGGGGAGTCAGCGCCGGGAGCACCACGGCGACCTCCAGGGCGTCGAGCAGCATGTTGCCCGAGAGGACGAACAGCAGCGCCCACGCCTTGCGGTCCCACACGACGCCGTCACGCACGGGCGGGCGCCTTGTCCAGCAGCGGGGCCAGCTCGCGGCTGACCAGTTCCAGGTGCCGGACCACCAGGTCGTCGGGCATCGCGCCGACGCTGGCCCAGAAGATCAGGTGCTCGACCGGCAGGCCGCGGGTGCGTTCGAGGATGCGCGCGGCGGCCTCGGCGGGCGTCATGATCTCCAGCGCGCCCCACGGACCGTCCTCGCGGCGGTCGCGGAACTCCCCCGGCTCCAGCGGTGGCGGCACCGGCGCGCCCGTGCCCTCGACGGACAGCTGCCGGTAGGTGTTCATCTGGTGCGCGAGGTGCGGCGCCACGCGGGCCCAGGCCGCGTCCGGGTCGTCGGCGAGCAGCACGGGCAGCAGGTCGGACACCCGGGCCGACGCCGGGTCGTGGCCGCCCTCGACCAGCCCGTCGCGGTAGTGCCGGAACATCTCGGGCGAGATGTGCAGCAGCCCGATGCCGAGCCGGCCGGCGATGCGCGCGCCGCGCGGGCCGTAGAAGCCGCCCCACAGCGGGACCGGGTCCTGCACCGGCAGCGGGGTGATGCCGCCCTCCCGCCACAGCCGCTGGACCTCGCGGATGACGCGTTCGGTCTCGGCGAACCGGCGGCTGTGCTCCGCGCCGACCAGCTCGAACTCGGGCACGCGGTAGCCGGCGCCCATGCCGAGCTCCAGGCGTCCGCCGCTGACGAGGTCCACCACGGCCGCCTCCTCCGCCAGGTGCGCGGGGTGGCGGAGCGCGGGCAGGGTGACGGCGGTGCCGATGCGGACGTTGTGGGTGCGTGCCGCGGCCGCGGCGGCGAACGTCAACGGCTGGGGCAGGTAGCCGTCGGGGAACAGGTGGTGCTCGGTGAACCACACGCCGTTCGCGCCGAGCCGGTCGGCCTCCTCGCACAGCTCCAGGCTGCGCGCGTAGTGGTCCGCCCAGGGCCGTGCCCACTGCGCGGGGTTGCGCAGGTCGAAGAGAAAGCCGACGTCCATCCGGGTCTCCTTGGGTCAGTTCCGCCAGGTGCGCGCGCCCGCGAAGCCCGCGACGCGCTCGGGCCTGCGCCACCGCGCCGACCGCCGTGGCACCTCTTCCGACACGACGACGACCGCCGCCCGCAACCGCAGGACGGCCGCCAACGCCGCCAGCTCCACCGGGTCGGGATCGCCCTTCTCCACGCGCAGCAGCAGTGCGGGGAGCGGGTCGGACTCGCTCATCGCGCCACCTCCGGGTTGGGCTCGCGCTCGCGCACGGCAGCTGGTCGGCGAGCGGTGTCCGGCCCGGCGAGCCGTATCGCACCCACCACCGGGAACCGCCGGTCCGCGGCCGTCATTGCGGCGGGTTGCCGTGCTTGCGGCGCGGCAGGTCGGCGTCTTTGGCCTCCAGCATCGCGAAAGCGCGGATCAGCACTTCGCGCGTTCGGCGCGGGTCGATCACGTCGTCCACCAGGCCGCGCTCGGCCGCGTAGAACGGGTGCGCCAGCTCGCCGCGGTACCGGTCGATCATCTCCTGCCTGGTGCGCGCGGGATCCGAGGACGCGGCGATCTCCCGGCGGAACACGACGTCCGCCGCCGCGTCCGCGCCCATCACCGCGATCTCGTTGGTGGGCCAGGCGTAGGCGAGGTCCGCGCCGATCGACCGCGAGTCCATCACGATGTACGCGCCGCCGTAAGCCTTCCGCAGCACCACGGACACCCGGGGCACGGTCGCGTTGCAGAACGCGTACAGCAGCTTCGCCCCGCGCCGGATGATGCCGTCGTGCTCCTGGCCCACCCCCGGCAGGAAACCGGGCACGTCCACCAGCGTCAGCAACGGGATGTTGAACGAGTCGCAGAACTGGACGAACCGCGCGCCCTTCTCGCTGGCCCGGATGTCCAGCACCCCGGCGAGCACGGCCGGTTGGCTGGCCACGATCCCGACCAGCTGCCCGTCCAACCGGGCGAACGCGCACACGAGGTTCGGCGCCCACAGCGCGTGCACCTCGAAGTGGTGGCCGTCGTCGACGATCTCCTCGATCACGTCCCGCACGTCGTAGGACCGCGCGCCGTCCACCGGCACCACGTCGAGCAGCCCGTCGCCACGCCGGTCCACCGGGTCGTCACCGCGCACCACGGGCGGCAGCTCGCGGTTGTTGGCGGGCAGCATGGACAGCAGCAGCCGGACGTCGGCCAGGCAGCTCTCCTCGTCGTCGTAGACGAAGTGCGCCACCCCGGACGTGCCGCCGTGCACCTCCGCGCCGCCCAGCCCTTCCATGGATATCTCTTCGCCGGTCACCGTGCGCACCACGTCCGGCCCGGTGATGAACATCTGCGAGATGCCCCGCACCATGAACGCGAAGTCGGTCAACGCGGGCGAGTACGCGGCCCCACCGGCGCACGGCCCGAGCATCACGCTGATCTGCGGGATCACCCCGGACGCGCGCACGTTGCGCTGGAAGATGCCGCCGTAGCCCGCGAGCGCGGACACCCCCTCCTGGATGCGGGCGCCCGCGCCGTCGTTCAACGACACCAGCGGCGCGCCCGCCGCGATGGCCAGGTCCATCACCTTGTGGATCTTCTGGGCGTGGGCCTCGCCGAGCGCGCCGCCGAACGCGCGGAAGTCGTGCGCGTAGACGAACACGCGCCTGCCCTCGACCGCGCCCCAGCCGGCGACCACCCCGTCGCCGTGCGGGCGCTTGGCCTCCAGCCCGAACCCGGTGGCCCGGTGCCTGCGCAGCGGCTCCACCTCGGTGAAGCTGCCCTTGTCCAGCAACAGCTCGATCCGCTCGTGCGCGGTCAGCTTGCCCTTCGCGTGCTGCCGTTCGGTGGCACGCGGGTCGACGCCGACCCTGCCCAGCTCCTTCACCGCGGCCAACTCGTCGATCCGGTCGACGTGGGTCCCCGGTTCGCGGACTGTCGTCATGCTTCCCCCGATCTCAACCCAGCAGGGTGCCGCCGCTGGCGTCGATGAACGCGCCGGTGATCCAGCGCGCGTCCTCCGTGGCCAGGAACGCCACCACGTTCGCGACGTCGTCCGCCTTCGCGACCTGCTTGAACGCCGACAGCTGCGACATCGCCTCGACGGCCTCCGGGATGTCGAACACGGGGCTGCCGTTGTCGGTGATGCCCGGCGCCACGGTGTTCACCGTGATGCGGCGCGCCGCGAGGTGGCGGGCCATGTGCAGCGACAGCTGCTCGAGCGCGCCCTTGCTCATCGAGTACGCCAGCTGCTCCGGGTTGGCGACCCTCGTGACGCCGGACGAGATGTTGATGATCCGCCCGCCGTCGGCCAACGACGACGACGCGCGCTGCACGATGAAGAACGGCGCCTTGGCGTTGACCGCCATCAGCCGGTCGAAGTCCTCCGGCGTGACGTCCTCCGGCGCGAGCCCCGCCGCGGTCTGCGCCGCCGCGTTGTTCACCACGATGTCCAACGTCGTGGCGCCCGTGCGCTCGCGAAGTCCCCGCTCCAGGCCGAGGAACAGCTCGTGCACGTCGCCGGGCACGCCCAGCTCCGCCCGCACCGCGAACGCGCGCCCGCCGTCCTTCTCGATGAGCGCGACGGTCTCGGCCGCGGCCTCGTCGTTGCTCGCGTAGTGGACGGCGACCAGCGCGCCCTCCTCGGCCAGCCGCTGCGCGGTGGCCCGTCCGATGCCCCGGCTGGCGCCGGTGACCAGCGCGGTCTTGCCGTCGAGCTTGCCCATCGTGGTCCCCTCCTGAGGTGTGTCCTGTGGTGCGTGCGGCGTGCCCAGGCCGCTGACCATCCCGGCGAGGTGCGCCTGCACGGCGTCGAAGCGCATGAGCTCGCCGAAGACCTCGCGCAGCGGCTCCACCTCGGGGCCGCCGAGCAGCAGCAGCGCCTGCGCCTGGATGTTGGTCAGCGTCCGGGCGCCCGCGGCGTGCCGGACGGCGTCGTAGTGCTCCAGCGGTCCGTCGTCGCCGCCCGCGAGCCGGGCCGACAGCCGGTGCCCGAGCTCGGCGGCGTCCTGGAGGCCGAGGTTGAGCGCCTGGCCGCCGACCGGCATCTGCCGGTGCGCGGCGTCGCCCGCGAGCAGCACCCGGCCCCGCCGGTAGGTCGCGGCCTGCCGGCGGGTGTTGCCGAACGCGTTGAGCCACCTGGGTCGCCCGCCGCCGATGTCCTCGCCGGTGACCGCCGCCCACGCCTCGACCACCTCGGCGAACGTCGGCGCGCCGGTGCGCGGCACGGGCGTGGAGCCGAACACGTGCACCATGACGCGGGTGCTGCCGTCGGGCCAGCGGTGGGCGGTGGCCAGGCCGTTCGGGTGCCGTTCGAACCGCCGGTCCGGGAGGTCGACGCCCTCGACGTCGGCCCGCAGCATCTCCAGCGTGGCGTCCCGGCCGGGGAAGTCGAACCCGGCGAGCACCCGCACGGCGCTCTCCTCGCCGTCGCAGCCGACCAGGTAGGCGGCGGTGATCCGGTCTCCACCGGCCACCGCGACGACGTGGTCGTCGAGTTCGACGAGGTCGGTCAGCTCCCGGCCGCGCAGCACCCGCGCGCCCAGCCGGGCCGCGCGCTCGCCCAGCACCTTCTCCAGGGCGGCCTGCGGGCACTTCCACTGCCCGGCGAAGCGGTGGCCCGGGTCGGCCGCGGTCAGGTCGAGCCGCAGGCCGCCGAAGTGGCCGGGGCCGCCCGGCGGCAGCCCGCCGAGCGCCTCCAGCACGCCCCGCTCGGCCAGCACGTCCATGGTGCGGGCGTGCAGGGTCGAGGCGCGGGACTCGGTGGTGGGCTCGGTCAGCCGCTCCAGCACGGTGACCCGCGCGCCGCCCGCGCACAGGTCGCCCGCGAGCAGCAGGCCGACCGGGCCCGCCCCCACCACGACGACGTCGGTGTCCATCCCGTCAGCGCCGCTGTTCCGCGTAGGCCTTGGCGTGGCCGAGCGTCGCCCGGCTGTTGTTGCCCAGCGCGTCCCGGACGAACGCCCTCGCCTCGGCCACGCCCGCGTCCGGTCCGAGCACCTTGGCGATGTTGTCCGCGTTGATCACCACGGTGTGCTGGGAGGACGCCGTGGTGACGCCGTTCTCGTCCTCCTCGAACGTCCAGTAGCCGGTGTGCAGGGTCATCAGCGCGGGCAGGGTGGTCTGCTTGTAGGCGATCTTGTGGTGCGGGAAGCAGACCCGGACCGACTCGGTGGTGTGCGAGGAGCCGTCCTTGGTGAGCGTCTCCATCCGCAGCACCTGCAAGCCCGGCGTGTCCTCGGTCAGCACCACCGACGCCACGTGCGGCAGGCGCTCGGTCCACCGGCCGGCGTCGTTGACGAAGTCGTAGACGTCCTTGGCCGCGCCGTCGACCGTGACGGTGTCCACGAAGGACAGGGTCAGCTCGGCGGTGCGGGTGGCCAGCTCGACGTTGGCCTTCAACGACGGCAGCTCGGCCTTGCTGTTGCGGTCCACCGCCTCGTCGATCCAGGCCAGCCCCTCGGGGTCGTCGTCGATCGCGCGGTAGCTGTGCAGCAGGCGCAACCGGGTCTGGTCGCCCTGCGGCTCGACGACCCAGGTGCCGCTCATCTCCGCCACCGGCGGCGACGACACCTCCTGCGCGAACGTGATGCGCAGGTTGTCCGGGTCGAGCTCCCGGCGCGAGGTCCAGTTCTTCGGCTCGCCGTTGGCCGTGGCCCAGATCCGGATGCGCTCGTGGTGGCCGTCGCGCTCCACGTAGTCCACGTACACCGAGGGCGGGAACAGCCTCGGCCAGTTCTCCACCTCGGCGAGCATGCGGTAGACGTCCGCGGGCGGCGCCTGCACGGTGATCTCGTGCTCGACCTCGCGGACCGGGAAGCCGGTCATGGGTGTCCCCTCAGGTTGGTGTCGTCCGGGGTGGGTGCTGCTCAGAAGTTGCCCAGGCCGCCGCAGACGTTCAGCGCCTGCGCGGTGATCGAGCCGGCCGGGTCGGAGGCCAGGTAGCCGACCAGGCCGGCCACCTCCTCGGGCGTGGAGTACCGGCCGAGCGGGATCTTGGCGGTGAACTTCTCCATGATCGCCTCCTCGGTGGTGCCGTACGCCGCCGCGTAGCCCTGCCGGACCCGTTGCGCCATCGGCGTTTCCACGTAGCCGGGGCAGACTGCGTTGACCGTGATGCCGGTCGGCGCGAGCTCGTTGCCCAGGGCCTTGGTGAACCCGACGACGCCGTGCTTGGACGCCGAGTACGGCGCGCCGAGCACCACGCCCTGCTTGCCCGCCGTGGAGGCGATGTTGATGATCCGGCCGCGGTCCTTGCCGCGCATGCCGCCGGTGGTGAGCACCTCGCGGGTGACCAGGAAGACGCTGGTGAGGTTGGTGGCGATGACGTCGAGCCACAGGTCGTCCTCGATGTCGGCGGTCACGCCGCCGCCGCTGCGGCCGGCGTTGTTCACCAGCACGTCGATCGGGCCGTAGCGGTCCACGGCGGCCTGCACGACGCGCCGGATGTCGGCCTTCTCGCGCACGTCGCCGGTCGTGCCGTCCACGTCGAGACCCTCGTCCTGGAGGTCCTTGACGGTGCGCAGCAGCGCGTCCTCGCCGCGTGCGCACAGGAAGACCCGGTGGCCCTGCTCGGCGAGCAGCCGCGCGGTCGCCAGGCCGATGCCGCTCGTCGCGCCGGTGACCAGCGCGACCTTTCCGTTCCCGGTCATGGGTTTCCTTCCGGTTCAGACCGCTCGGGCGGCGAGGTGGGAGTTGACGAGGTCGACCAGCGCGCCGGGTGTGCGCGCGTCGGCCAGCGCGTCCTCGTCGAGGGAGATGCCGTACTCGCGTTCGATGCGGCTGCCGGTCTCCAGCAGCGCCAGCGACTCGTAGCCCAGCTCCTCGAAGTCGCTCCCGGCGATGTCGCCGTCGAGGTCGACGGCCTCGTCGGCGCCGGCGCCCTCGCGGAGGATGCGCTTCAGGTCTTCGATGGTGAACTCGACGGACATGGGTGGTTCCTCTCGGCAGTCTCAGGTCGGTTCGGGCGCGCGGACGACCACCGCGGAGTTGAACCCGCCGTGCCCGCGGGCGATCACCAGCGCGGCCCTCAGGTCCGCGCGGCGCGGCGCGCCGGTCACCAGGTCCAGCTCGTAGCGCTCGGACGGGCGGGTGTTGACCGTCGGCGGGATCACGCCGTCGCGCAGCGAGAGCAGCGCGGCGGCCAGGTCCAGCGGCGCGGCCCCGGAGTACAGCCGGCCCGTCCCGGTCTTCGGCGCGGTCACCGGCACGCCGCGCGGGCCGAAGACCTTGGTGATGGCCTCCGCCTCGGCCCGGTCCAGCTCGGGCACGGCGGCGGCGTCGGCGAACACCACGCCGATCTCCTCGGCCACGGCGCCCGCGTCCGCCAGCGCGCGGTGGATCGCCTTCTGCAACGTCGGCGCGCGGTCGCGGCCGGGCGCCGGGTCCATCGTGGACGCGTGGCCGGCGACCTCGCCGTAGACGTGCGCGCCGCGGGCGGTGGCGTGCTCCCGGTCCTCCAGCACCAGCAGCGCGCCGCCCTCGCCCGGCACGTGCCCCGCGGCGTCGTCGTCGAACGGCAGGTAGGCGCGGCGCGGGTCGTCGTGCTCGCTGAGCCGGCCGCTGGTCAGCTGCGCGACCCAGCCCCACGGGCAGATCGACGCGTCGACCGCGCCCGCCAGCACCACCGACGTGCCGTTGCGGATCTGGCGGCGGGCCTGCGCCACCGCGTCCAGGCCGCCCGCCTGGTCGCTCACCACCACGCTGCTCGGGCCGCGCAGCCCGTTGCGGATGGAGATCTGGCCGCTGTTCACCGCGTAGAACCAGGCGAACGACTGGTAGGCGCTGACGTACTGGCCGCCCTTGCTCCACAACGCCCGCAGCTCGTTCTGGCCGAACTCGAACCCGCCGGAGTGGCTGGCGGTGATCACGCCGATGTCGTAGTCGGCCAGCGCGGACGGCACCAGCCGCGCGTCGGCGAACGCCCAGTCGGCGGCCACCAGCGCGAGCCTGGTCATCCGGTCGGTCTGCGGCAGCAGCCTGCCCGGCAGGTGGTCCTCGGCGACGAAGTCGCGGATCTCGCCCGCCAGCCGGGCCGGGTAGCCCGACGGGTCGAACCGGGAGATCCGGTCCAGCGCGCCGGCGCCGGCCAGGGTGTTGGCCCAGTAGGCGTCGACGCCGAGCCCGGTCGGCGCGGCCACGCCGAGGCCCGTCACCACGACGCTCACGGCCGCACCCGCCCCGGGTCGGCCAGCACCACGGCGCTCTGGAAGCCGCCGAAGCCGCTGCCCACCGACAGCACCGCGTCGGTCCGCCAGTCGCGGGCCACCAGCGGCACGTAGTCCAGGTCGCACTCCGGGTCCGGGCGGTGCAGGTTCGCCGTCGGCGGCACCACGTCGTGCTGCATGGCCAGCACCGAGGCGGCGACCTCGATCGAGCCGATCGCGCCGAGCGAGTGGCCGACCATGGACTTGATCGAGCTGACCGGCACGCGGTAGGCGTGCTCGCCCAGGCTGCGCTTGAACGCCGCCGTCTCGTGCCGGTCGTTCTGCCGGGTGCCCGAGCCGTGCGCGTTGACGTAGTCGATGTCCTCCGGGTTGAGCCGCGCCTGCGCCAGCGCGACCCGGATGGCCTCGGCCATCTCCCGGCCGTCCGGCTTGAGCCCGGTCATGTGGAACGCGTTGGACCGGGTCGCGTACCCGGCGACCTCGGCGTACACCGTCGCGCCGCGGGCGCGGGCGCTTTCCAGCTCCTCCAGCACGAACACCGCCGCGCCCTCGCCGAGCACGAACCCGTTGCGGCTCGCGTCGAACGGCCGCGAGGCGTGCTCGGGGTCGTCGTTGCGCGGCGTGGTGGCCTTGATCGCGTCGAAGCAGGCCACCGTGATCGGCGAGATCGGCGCGTCGGTGGCGCCCGCGACCATCACGTCCGCCGAGCCCTCGCGGATGACGTCGGTGGCGTAGCCGATCGCGTCCAGGCCCGACGTGCAGCCGGTGGAGACGACCGTGCTCGGCCCTTCCGCGCCGACCGCCCAGGCGACCTCGGTCGCGAACGAGCTGGGCGCCAGGTAGTTGTAGAGGTGCGGCACGGCGTAGCGGTGGTCGACCAGTTCCAGCCGGCCGCCGTCGCTGACCGTCCGGTACTCCTGGTCCAGGCCCATCGTCGCGCCGACCGCGCTGCCGATGGTCACGCCGACCCGGTCCGGGTCGATCGAGGAGAACTCGAGCCCGCTGTCCTCCACGGCCTGGCGGGCGGTGACGACGGCGAACTGCGCGGCCCGGTCCATGCGCCGGATCTCCTGCGGCCCGAGGCCGTGCAGCTCGGCGTCGAAGTCGACCTCCGCCGCCACCTGGGAGCGGAACGGCGACGGGTCGAAGAACGAGATGCGGCGGGTGGCGGTGCGGCCCGCGGTCAGCAGGTCCCAGAAGTTCTTCACGCCCGGTGAGCCGGGGGCGGTGACGCCGACCCCGGTGATCACCACTCGACGGTTGGTCACGGTGTGCTCCAGTGGTAGAACCGGCTCGCCATCGCGTCCGCGGGCGAGCGCCACGTCTTCGGGTCGTAGGCCTCGATGAACGGCTTCAGGTCTTCGCTGATCCGGACGAAGCGCGGGTCGTCCTTGGCGTCCTCGATGCGCCCGCCGCCGTTGTCGTCGTCGAAGTCCTGGAGGTGGAAGTACAGGCCGCGGTAGTGGAAGAGCTGCCGACGGCGGGTGCCCATGCGGCCCGGCATGTCGCTGCGGTCGAACTCGCGGAACAGCGACGCGACGTCTCCCGCGGAACCCGGGTCCATCCGTGCCACGATCAAGGTGCTGTGCATTGGCCCTCCTCCTGCGTCAGCCGGCCGGCCCGAACCAGCGGTCCAGGGCCGTCGGCAGGTCGTGGTGGCTGCCCGGCGCGGCCCAGGCCACGTGGCCGTCGGGCCGGACGAGGACCGCCGTGGTCCCGCCGGGCAGGTCGTCGGCCGCGGTCGCGGTGACGACGTCGATCCGGTCGGCCCAGGGAGCCGCCCGTCGGCGCAGGACGGCGTTGTCCGCGAGGTCGAGCAGGACGCCCCGGCCCCGGCGCAGCAGCTCCGCGCCGCTCGTGCGGTGGTGGCCCCGGGTCAGGTCGAGGTGGGGCAACCGCAGGCCCAGCAACGGGTTCGCGCCGCCGCCGACGTCGTAGCGGATGTCCAGGCCGCTCACCCGCGCCGCGAGGTGGCGTTCCACCTCGGGGTGGCGGAGCAGTTCGGTGAACACCTCGCGCAGCGGCGCGACCTCCGCGCCGCCGAGGATGAACATGCTCTGCGCGCGGGTGTTCACCAGCAGTTGGCGGCCGACCTCGTGCCGCTCGGCGTGGTAGGTGTCCACCAGGGACAGCGGGGCGGTGCCGTTGACCACGGCGGCGAGCTTCCACCCCAGGTTCACCGCGTCCTGGATGCCGGTGTTCATGCCCTGGCCGCCCGCCGGCAGGTGCACGTGGGCGGCGTCGCCCGCGAGCAGCACGCGGCCCCGGCGGTACTCGGTGACCTGGCGGGCCGCGTCGCCGAACGCGCTCACCCACACCGGCTCGGCGTGCGAGATGTCGGTGTCGGTGAGCCGTTTCCACACCTCCGCGACCTCGGCGAACGGTGGCGGTCCGCTGCGGCGGCGCGGCGGTGTGCCGCGCTCGCCGACGATGACGCGGGTGGTGCCGTCGGGCAGGCGGGCGGTCATCACCATACCGCCGGGCACCTGCTCGCCGATCATGCGCGGCTCGATGTCGATGCCGCGCAGGTCGGCCATGAGCAGCTCGGTCGTCGCGTCCGTGCCGGGGAAGTCGAACCCGGCCAGCTTGCGCACGGTGCTGCGGCCGCCGTCGCACCCGACGAGGTAACGGGTCCGCAGCGTCTCCGAGGTGCCGCGCACGTGCACGGTGACCCCGTCGGCGTCCTCCTCGAACCCGACCAGCTCGACGCCGCGCCGGACGTCCGCGCCCAGCTGGCGCACCCAGCTCTCCAGCACGGCCTCGGTGCGGTGCTGCGGCACCGTCTTCGCCGACTCCCGCGCCGCGCCGAGCACGCCGAGGTCCAGCGGGATGCCGCCGAAGTGCCCGAACGTGCCGGTCGCGATCCCGCCGAACCGCGGCAGCAGGCCCCGCTGGTCGAACACCTCCATCGTGCGGATGGTGAACCCGATGCCGCGCGACTCGCCGGTGCGCTCGGGCAGCCGTTCGAGCACGACCACGTCGACGCCCGCCAACCTCAGCTCGCCGGCCAGCATGAGCCCGGCGGGCCCCGCGCCCACGACCACGACCGATGCGTACACAGTCCCCTCCCCTGGGGTGGACGGCTTCATTCGGAGACCCGGCAGACGACGGCGCCGGCGGCGACCGCGTCGCCCGGTTTCGCGGTGAGGCCGCGCACGACCCCGGCGCGGTGGGCGAGCAGCGGCTGCTCCATCTTCATCGCCTCGACGACCAGGACCAGGTCGCCCTCGCCGACCCGCTGGCCCTCCTCGACGGCGACCTTCACGGCGGTGCCCTGCATGGGCGACACCAGTTCGTCGCCCGTCGCGGCGGTCTTGCGGGCCGACGCGCGCGGCTTGCGGACCGCCGTGGCGACCGGACCGCGCGCCACGGGCGCCAACGACGGCAGTGAGACCTCCAGGCGGCGGCTGCCGACCTCGACCACCACCGTCTCGCGCGGCGCGGCGGCGGGCCCGTCGTGCGGCTCGCCGTCGTAGGGCGGCACCCGGTTGTCGAACTCGGTCTCGATCCACCGGGTGTGCACCGCGAACGGCTCACCCGCGAACGCCGGGTCGTCCACCACCGCCCGGTGGAACGGCAGCGTGGTGGGCACGCCGTCGACCCGGAACTCGGCCAGCGCGCGGGCCGCCCGCCGCAGCGCCTGCTCGCGGGTCGCCCCGGTGACGATCAGCTTGGCCAGCAGCGAGTCCCACGCGGGGCGCACCACCGTGCCGGCCTCCACGCCGGAGTCCAGCCGCACGCCCGGCCCGGACGGCGGGTCGAAGCGCGTCACCTCGCCCGGCGCGGGCAGGAAGCCCCGCCCCGGGTCCTCGCTGTTGAGGCGGAACTCCAGGGAGTGCCCGCGCGGCGCGGGGTCCACGTCGTCGAGCCGCTCGCCGCGCGCGACCCGGAACATCTCCCGCACCAGGTCGACGCCCGCGACCTCCTCGGTCACCGGGTGCTCCACCTGCAACCGGGTGTTGACCTCCAGGAACGACAGCGTGCCGTCCCGGGCGAGGAGGAACTCGCACGTGCCCGCGCCGACGTACCCGGCGTGCGCCAGGATCGCCTTGGACGCCCGGCGCAGCTCGGCGTCCTGCGCCTCGGTGAGGAACGGCGCGGGCGCCTCCTCGACCAGCTTCTGGTGCCGGCGCTGCACCGAGCAGTCCCGGGTGGAGACGACCACGACGGTGCCGTGCCGGTCGGCCAGGCACTGCGTCTCCACGTGCCGCGGCCGGTCCAGGTAGCGCTCGACGAAGCACTCGCCGCGCCCGAACGCGGCGGTCGCCTCCCGCACCGCCGACTCGAACAGCTCGGGGATCTCCTCGCGGGTCCGGGCCACCTTCAGGCCGCGGCCACCGCCGCCGAACGCCGCCTTGATCGCGATCGGCAGCCCGTGCGCGTCGGCGAACGCGAGCACGTCCGCCGGTCCGGCCACCGGCGCCGGTGTCCCCGCGACCAGCGGCGCGCCCACCTCGCGGGCGATGCGCCGGGCCTCGACCTTGTCGCCGAGCGCGCGGATCGCGGCCGGCGGGGGCCCGATCCAGGTCAACCCGGCGTCCAGGACGGCCTGGGCGAACCCCGCGTTCTCCGACAGGAAGCCGTACCCGGGGTGCAGGGCGTCCGCGCCGGAGTCCCGGGCGGCGGCGAGCACCTTGTCGACGTCGAGGTAGCTCGTCGCCGGGGTGTCGCCGCCCAGCGCGAACGCCTCGTCGGCCAGGCGCACGTGCGGCGCGTCCCGGTCGGGGTCGGCGTACACCGCCACGCTTTCCAACCCTTCGTCGCGGCATGCGCGGACGACGCGCACCGCGATCTCGCCACGATTGGCGATCAGCACTTTCCGCACGGCAGGACCCCCATCCCCGTTACGAACCACGACCGTGCCCGGGCAGCATTCAGCCACCCACGAAAGAATTGCGGAGCATTCGACCGGACGGTCAGCGCGAGCCGTTGTCGCGCATGTTCTCGGCTATCCGCCGCAGCACGTCGTTGGCCGCGAGGAACTCCTCCTGCGTGATGCCGCGCAACTGTTTGTCGGCGTGCGCGTTGACCAGCACCTCGGCGCGCGCGTGCGCCTCGACGCCCGCCTCGGTCGGGGTGACCGCGTCACCGCGCAGCTCGACCCAGCCGCGGGCGGCGAAATCCTCGACGACCGGCCGGTAGGACCGTTCGCGGTCGGCGACCAGGAACGGCTCGAACGCCTCGTCGAGCTCCGGGACCGTGCCGACGCCGATGGCGACGGCGTGCAGCACCTGCCACTGGCGCCGGTTGAGCCCCACGTCCCGCAACGCGGCGGTGGTCGCGGCGTCGAACGCCTGGTGCAGCAGGAGCAGCCAGTAGCCGATGCGCTTGGTGGTGTTCTGCTGGAGCATGGACCCTCCCGTCGGGCGAACGCGGTCAGCGGCCGTGGCCGCGGTCGTGCGGGATCACCCAGTACGGCGTGAGCGTGATCCGGTCGAACAGCCAGCGGCCGTCCACCAGCGCGTACGAGTCGGTGAACTTGCCCGCGACCAGGTACGTCTCCCGGTCGAAGACGACCTTCTCCTCGAAGAAGCACACGCCGGTCGCCCGGTCGCCGTCGATCTCCACGTCGTGCCCGTGCACGAACTGCTTGACCAGCACCCCGGACGCGACCGGGTTGTCCGCGTCGATCCGACCGGGCAGCCCCGCGAAGTACGCCGCGATGGCGGCGCGGCCGTCGGCCCGGCCCACGTCGCCGTAGTCCAGGTGCGCGTCCTCGGTGAACAGCTCGCCGACGCTCCCCCACGCGTCGTCGTTGATCAGCCGGGGCAGGCGGTTGCGCAGCTCGTGCAGCGCGCGCGCTTGCTCCAACTCGTCGACGCGGGCGGCGAGCACCTTCACCTGGGTCGCCAGATCGGGTTCTTCGGCCATGGCTCGCGATACCCTTCGTCACATTCGTGAGGAGCGGAGCCGGTCCCCGACCACCACTTATCGACATTGTCGGTGGGGGGACACAACTCATTCATCCGAGATCGATGCTGGCACGGCCCCTTCGACACCGACAAGGGCGGCGACCGGATACTACGGTCGACCCGCAAAGTCCCGACCAATAATTTGTGACCCACGTCACCACCCTTTGTGTCCTCATGGGACACAGGACGGTCGGGGTAGTGCCTCAGGCGTCGTGCTCCAGTGCGGCGCGCAGCTCGTCGCGGCCGGTCACCCCGAGTTTTTCGTAGGTGTTGGAAAGGTGGAACTCGACCGTGCGCAGCGCCAGGAACAGTTTCGTCGCGATCTCTTTGTTCGAGTATCCTGCGACCACGAGCTCGGCGATCCGGGCCTGCTGGCGGGTCAGCGCCGGCCTGCGCGGCGGCGCGGCGACCGCGGCCAACGCGCGCTCGGCCAGCTGCACCCGGCGCGGGTTTCCGGTCTGCCGGGCCAGCGCGTGCGAGCAGTGCAGCCGTTGCCGGGCGGCCACCACGTCGCCGCGCGCGGCGAGCCGGATGCCCAGCTCGTACTGCGCCCGCGCCAGCTCGGGCCACGCCTGCGCCAGCTCCAGCAGCTGCCCGGCCTCGCTGAGGCGCTCGACCTCCTGGCCGTCGGCGTCCACGACGGCCAAGGCGCACAACGCCCGCCCGACCGTGCGGGACTCGCCCCACAGCACGGCGGCCTCGTACTCCTGCCGCGCGAGGGCCACGGCGAGTTCGTCCCGCCCGGCCGAGAACGCCGCCAGCGCCGCCTCGCTGCGCCACGGCGTCACCGCCGGGTTGGCCACGCCGCGCGCCATCAGCTCCCGACCGCACCCCAGGTACTGGGCCACCGCGAAACCCGGCCGGCCGTCCGCCATCGCCATCGCGCCGCGTGCGGCGAGCAGCACCGGGCGGCACGCGACGCCGGCGTCCAGCGCCTCGTCGAGCCGGTGCTCCCGGGCCAGCGCGCGGGCGGCGGTCACGTCGCCGCACTCCGCCAGCAGCTCCACCGCCCAGCCGGCGGCGACCAGGCGGGTCTCGAGCGGCGTGCCGGCCGACATCAGCGGCCCCAGCAGCGCGTGCGCGCGGTCCACGTCGCCGAACAGCCGTGCGATGCGCGCCTGGAGCAGCGCCACCACGCCGGAGACCTCCGGCCGGTCGGCGTTGAGCAGGCTGTGCGCGTCGGCGGTGACCAGCTCGCCGCCGTAGATCAACGTCGACAGCGCCCGCGCGACGCAGACCTCGCGGCTCCGACAGGCCTCGTCCTCCAACGCCTCTTCGGCGCAACGCATCGCGCCGACCCAGTCCCGCCCGACCACCAGCAGCCGCAACGCGCGATCGGCCGCGCACGGCTGTCCCGTGGCCGCGTCGACGTGCTCGACGGGCACGACCGCGCTCCGCCCCAACGGCAGGAAGGCTTCGAACAGCGGAGCGTCCCTGCTCCCCCGAGACCACGACCGATCTGCCGAATACCCCATTCCGGCCCCCTCGTGAACGTCCCCACAGCGCCGTCTCGCCCCGACGGCCCACCCACCGAAACCGGTCACGCTCGGTCAGAACACCCTGTACCCCACGGTAGGACCATCCCATTCCACTATCCAGCGGGATCCGCGCGGGGGCACGCCCGCGATCACCCCGGTCCAGTGAACACGAGCACTCTTCGACCGGCGGACGGACGCAGGCGACGGGGAGCGATCGGAGGCGGCGGCCGGCTCGGTCAGGCCACCGGGTCCGGGTGGCCGTCCCCGTAGGCCCGGATGGCGTCCGCGGCGGAGACGCCGTGGATCTCCTCCACCGCGTTGGCCGCCGCGTGGCAGGTGCGGAAGCGCTGGAACGGGGTCAGGCCGAGCCGGCTGATCTGCAGGTGGGTGCAGGTGAGCAGGAACCGGTAGCGGAGGAAGTCCGGGTGGCGGAGCACGGCCTCCCGGTAGGCGCGACTGCCGAGCATCAGCGCGTGCAGCGGGGCCGCCGGCCGGGTGGCGGGCCGGTCGGCGGGTGGTGCGGCCGGCGCCTCGGCGGGCGCCGGCGGGAAGACCAGGTCCCGCTCGATCAGCGGGCCGACGCGGCGGCCGTAGTCCTCGCACCGGGCGGCCCACCGGCGGGCGTACGGGGTGGTGCTCGCGCCGCCGCCCAGGGTGGCGAGCACGGCCCGCGTCCGGGAGATCAGGGCGCCGCGGTGCGACTCGTAGTGCGCGTCGAACGCCGCGCGGACGGCGTCCGGGTCGGCGCACGAGCAGAGGAAACCCTCGGCGTGGGAGCGGTAGGACGCGAAGCCCGACGTGCCGGGCGGGCCCGCGGCGACCGCGGTGGCCAGCACCAGCTCCAACGCCATCAGCTCCTTGGCGTCGACGCCCGCACGGGCCCGGTCGAGCATCCGGAACAGCAGGTTCGTGCTCTCGGAGGCGAACGAGGCCATCAGCTCGCCGGTCTGCGGGCTGCGGATCACGTGCGGCCGGGTGTCGTAGGGCTGCTCGTGGACGGAGTTGTCCGGGAACCACGGCAGCAGCGGCCCGCGCTCCTGCTCGCGGCGGGCCAGGAGGCGGTGCTGGGCCAGGTCGTGCTCGAAGTCGGGCTGCGTCGTGGACGGGTGCCGGGCCAGGTACTCGCCGACCACGGCCTCGATGCGCGGCCGGACCACCCGGGCCCACGTGTCCGGGTCCGTCTTGGCGAACAGGCGCAGGTGAGGGCCCTGCCGCCAGTGCCGGGCGAGGTAGAGGCCGGCGACCCGGGAGCGCAGGTGCTGGAAGACGGGGCGGACCGCGTCGAGGATGAGCCGGTCCTGGTCCGGGTCGTGGTAGTGCACGTGCAGGCTGTGCCAGGTGGTGAGGGTGTCCCGGCGGGCTTGTTCGGTCTCGACGGTCACAGCGGGGCCACCTCGTCGTGGTGTTCGGGGAGCTCGGACAGCGTCCGGGCGGTGAGGGCGCCCAGTCGCGCCTCCGTGGCCGCCGGGAGGCCGAGGCGGTTGCACAGCAGGTGCGCGCAGCGCAGGACCACGTGCGCGACCACCGGGTCGTCGGGGCGCAGCGCCCGCGCCAGGCCCGAGAACGGCGACAGCGCGTGCACCGGCGCGAAGTCGCCCCGCGCCCGCAGACCGCTCAGGGTCGCGTGCAGGGCGCGGACCGACCGCCACCACGTGGCGAGGACGTCGGCGCGCGCGAGGTCGGCGGGGTCGGACGACGCGCGCGCCCACAGCCGCCGGGTCTGCTCGCGCAGGTCGTCACGGCGGTCCGGGCGCGACGGCGACGGCAGCCGGGTGCGCACTGCGGCGAAGCGGGCGGCGGCCCGGTCCAGGTCGGGCTCGCACACCGCGAGGGCGAGCGTGAGCATGGCCAGCGCCGCGCCCGCCCGCCGGTCCGGGGGCGCGGCGAGGAGGTGGACGGCGACGCGGCTGGAGTCGGTGAAGTGCCGTTCCACCGCGCGCAACGCCCGGCCGTCGCCGTAGGCGCGGTGGTCCGGCTCGTAGGCGACGAACTCCACGGTGTCGACCTCCCGCAGCCGCCGGTCCCACCCGGTCAGGTGCTCGTCCTCGGCGCGGCGGCGGGCGACGGCCTCGTACTCGCCCTGTGACCAGCCGCCGGGCGGCGACGGGTGGTCGGCCAGGTGCCGGGCGCACGACCGCGCCACCGCCGACCGGACCTCCGCCGGCGCCTTGGCGAGCACCCGCAGCCGCACGTGCGGCCCGCCCTCCCAGCAGCGGAGGAAGAACCAGCCGCGGGCCCGGCCGGCCCGGGTCAGGTCCTCGCACACCGGCGCCATCGCCCCGGTGACGAGCAGGTCCTGGTCGCCGCGGTGGAAGACGTGCGCGCCGACCCAGTCGCGGACCGGTTCAGCCATGCGGTTCCTCCAGACTCGGCACCGGCGCGGGGTGGCGGCCCGCCGGTCAGAGGAGGGCTTCGAGTCCCCCGCCGCAACCGCACTCGCAGTCCGCGCCGAACTCCGTCAGCCCGTACCCCTGGGTCAGTTCTTCCGGCCCCACCGGGGGCGCGACACCGCTCACCTCGACCCGGAGGTCGTCCAGGCACGGCGCGGGCTTGGGCACGGTCACGGGATCACTTCCAGCGTCGGGGGTCGTCGTGGTGCGCGACCGGGTTCGCGGACACCTGGTCCAGTGCAGCACGGCCCATCCGGGATCCGCCGACAAATCACCCGTGCGGGTTGCCCGGGGTGCGGCGCCGCCAGCACTTCGCCGCGACGCCGGTGAAGGCCCTCCCACATCGTGAGCCTCCTTGGCCGTGCCGACGTCGGGTGCCAGCATCGGGGTGTGTCCCAGGCATCCACGCTCCGCACGCGCCGCCACGGCGGCCCCCGGTCGGCAGGCGAGCGCACGACCGCGACACCCGCCCCGGTCACCGCGCGCCCGGTGGACGGGCCACCCGCCCGCGGGGCCGGCCGGTGAGCGCCTCGACCGACCAGGCGCCGGGGGTGGACGTGCCGGAGTTCCGGCGGGTGTTCCGCCGCCACCCGGCGGGCGTCGTGGTCGTCACGGTCGACGCCGAGCGCGGTCCGGCCGGGTTCACCGCGACGTCGCTCACGTCGGTGTCCGCCGAACCGCCGGTGGTCTCCTTCGGGGTCTCGGCCGGGTCCTCCAGTTGGCCGCACGTGCGGACGGCGACGAGCGTCGTCGTCAACTTCCTGGGCGCGCACCAGGAGGACGTCGCCCGGCGCTTCGCCACGAGCGGCCTCGACCGGTTCGCCGCGCCGACCGGGTGGCGCCGCCTCGCGGGCGGCGAGCCGGTGCTCGACGACACGGCGGGCTGGCTGCGGGCCGAGGTCGAGGCGCTCATCCCGGTGGGCGACCACCACCTGGTGCTCGCCCGGGTGACCGCCACCGACCTGCGCGACGCCACCCCTCCCCTGCTCTACCACGACGGCCGCTACCACTCGGTGCGGGACGAACCCCGCTGACACCCCCTCGGCCGGTCCGGCGGCGTCGGCAGTGGCACGCCGTGGCCGGTCGCGCACGGGAAACCTCGCTCACACCGGCGGTGGTCGCCCGGTCGGGTCGGCAGGCCCCGGCGCCACCCATCCGGTCCGCCAGTCCGGTGTGGATAGTGCGCCGGCACGGGATGCCACCGCCTTCGGAACACCGGTCCGGGTGAACCTGGCGGTCTGCGTTGGCGGGGCCGCGCGGCGGCCGACAAGGCTGGGGGCGGACCGGGCCGGCGGTGGCGAAGGGTGGGCGTGCACAGTGCGGACGATCGCGAGGACCACTCCGCCGACCGCGGAGCACTCGCGGGCAGCGAGGCGGCGGTGGTCGCCGGCACCTCCGACCGGGCCGGTGACCGGACGGGTCACGACGGCGCCGGCGGACCTCGGCCCGGGTTGCCGCACCGGCGGCGGGGGCTGGTCGTCCACACCGGACGGACAGGGCCGGTGACCGGCCGCTCCACCCGCTTCCGGCGCTCCTGCCCGTTCGCCGCCGTCCCCGCGGACGCGGGCCCGGTCGAGTCACCGACGGAAGGCCACGCATGACCGACACCCGGCTCCGGCACGCCGTGGCCGGCCGGACGATCCTGCTCACCGGGACGTCCTGCGCCGTCACCGACGCCGCCGCGCGTCACCTGAGCCGTGCGGGCGCGCGGGTCCTGGTCGCCACCCACCCCGCGCACCGGTCGACCGGCGAGGTGTGGGTCTACCGCGCCGACCCGGCGGCGCCCGCCACCATGCGCGTGCTCGCCGAGCAGCTGCTCGACGAGCACGACCGCCTCGACATCGTGATCCACACCGCCGGCACACCGCCGAAGCAGCCGTCCGCGCGGAACTCCCGGCACCCGATCAACACGCACTACGTCGGCCCGACGACGCTCATCCGCGGCCTGCTGCCCGCGCTGCGCGACGACGGCTCGGCCCAGCTGATCAACGTCTCCCCCGCGCACCTCCGCCTGCCCCTGCCGGCCCGCTGGGGCGGCCACCGCGCGTCGAAGGCCGCGTTCGACACCTGGTTCCGCGGCCTGGCCCGGAAAGCGCGCGGCCGGGGCGTCACCACCACGAGCGTCTACACCGGACTGGTGGGGACCGACGTGGTCACGCTGATCTGCGACGCCATCACCCTGCGGCCGCGCCAGATCGCGCCCTGGTGGCTCAAGTCGGGCCGCGCCATCGGCCATTGAGCTGAAAGTCCCGAAACGAGACGTCGAATTCCCGACCCGGCCGACCGCGCCCGGCTAGCCCGAACAGCTCACCACGTCCGGTCGCGCGACCGCGCGGTCCTCGGTCCACCGCAACGTTCGCGGGCCTGTCGACGGGCGGGCGATCGTGCAGCTCACCGAATCGATCGGCGCAGTCGCCCGGAGGCCGGCCGGGGCGCGCGGCGGGTCGGGAGCGCGTCGGCGATCGGCCGCACGCGACGCACGGCGACCGGTCGCGCCCGCGTCTCGATTGCCTTGCCAACGCAATTGCGCCGACGGACACTCCTGGACGTCACCTTCTCCGGAGGTCCGGACCATGAAACGAAGGCACCTGCTCGCGAGCGCGGCCGCCGCGCTCACCCTCGTGGCCGGCGCCGTGCTCGCCGTGGGCACCGCACAGGCCGACAGCGGCGTGAAGGTCATGCCGCTCGGCGACTCGATCACCGACGGCTTCAACGTCCCCGGCGGCTACCGCGTCGACCTGTGGCAGAAGCTCGTCGCCGGTGGCCGCACGGTCGACTTCGTCGGGTCGATGACCAACGGCCCGGCCGGCCTCGGCGACCGCAACCACGAAGGCCACTCGGGCTGGACCATCGCCCAGATCGACAGCAACATCACCAACTGGCTGCGCACCTACACCCCGCGCACCATCCTGCTGCACATCGGCACGAACGACATGTACGGCGGCGACCCGGGCGGCGCGCCCCAACGCCTCGCCACCCTGGTCGACCGCATCACCTCGTTGGCGCCGAACGCGGAGCTGTTCGTCGCGACGATCGTGCCCCTGTCCTCCGGCGACGCGACCGTCCGCGCCTTCAACGCCACGATCCCCCCGCTGGTGCAGAGCAGGGCCGGCGCGGGCAAGAAGGTGCACCTGGTCGACATGTACCGCGCGCTGACCACCGCCGACCTCGCCGACGGCGTGCACCCCAACGCCGGCGGCTACTCGAAGATGGCCACCGCCTGGTACAACGCGCTGCTGTCCGTCCCCGGCAGCGTCGACGACCCCGGCACGACCACGACGACCACCAGCAGTACGACCACTACGACGACCACCACCACGACTACGAGCCCGCCCGTCGGCGGGGCGTGCACCGCGACCTACCGCGTGGTCAAGGCGTGGGGTGGCGGCTACCAGGCGGAGGTGAAGGTGGCCAACACCTCCACGTCGTCGCTCAACGGGTGGACGGTCCGCCTGACCCTCCCGTCGGGACACGCCGTCAACAACCTCTGGGGCGGCGTGAACACCGGGACCAGCGGGGCCGTGTCGGTGCGCAACGCGCCGTACAACGGCTCGCTGGGCAGCAGCGCGTCGACCACGTTCGGCTACGTGGCCAACGGGCCGAACGCCGACCCGCCGAGCGAGATGACCTGCGTCAGCCCGTGAGCCGAGGTCGGACACCGCCGCGTCGTCCCGGCGTGGCGGTGTCGGCGGCGTGGCGGTGTCGGCGGCGTGGCGGTGTCGGCGGCGCGCCGGACGTGCCGGACGTGCCGTCGACCGTGGTGCCCGGGTCGCCGCCGGTGGACTCCGCGTCACCGGAAGCAGCACGTCGGCACACGATCGGCGGCCGTTCGGGTGCCTCCACGTCACCCCCGGCGCCACCGGACCGGACCTACCCTGGTCAGGCGGGGATCGCGGTCCTGTGCGCGCTGGCGGGTGCGGTGCTGATCCAGCTCGGGTGCGCGAGCGGTCCGGCGGACCTCGTGGTGGCGGGCCGGACGGTGGTCAACCCGATCGTCGCGGCGGTGATCGGCGTGGTGCTGCTGGACGAGACCGGGGCGCCGGGCGTGGCGTCGTGATCGCCTTGGTCGCGAGCGCCGCCGTGTCGCTGACCGGCATCGCCGCCATCGCCCGCTTCCACCGCCGCCGCCTCGCCGCCGAGCCCGCCGACCGCGCCCCGGCCGCCCCGGAGACGTGACCTGCGCCACCCCGCTTCACGTTCGGGTCGGCCTGCCTCGTCTGGTGGTCGTCAGTCCGGGAAGCACGAGGAAGAGGGCGCGCCATGAACAAGATCGTGATCGTCGGGGCCGGCTACGCGGGCATGATGGCGGCGGTCGGCCTGGCCGGCCGGACCAAGGGCCGCGACGACGTCCGCATCACGGTCGTCAACGCCACCGACCGGTTCACCGAGCGGCTGCGGTTGCACCAGGTCGCGTCGGGCGAGGAGGTCGCCGACCTGCGGATCCCGGAGCTGCTGGCGGGCACGGGCGTGGAGTTCGTGGCCGGCTGGGTCACCGGCGTCGACGCGGCGGCGCGGACCGTGCGCGTGGACGACGAGCGGGTGCTCGAGTACGACCGCCTGGTCTACGCGCTGGGCGCGGTCGCCGACACCGCCGCGGTGCCCGGCGTGGAGGACCACGCGCACACGCTGAACAGCGCGCACGACGCCGAGGTGCTGGCCCGGCGCCTGGCCGGCCTGAAGGGCACCGTCGTCGTGTGCGGCAGCGGGCTGACCGGGGTCGAGGCCGCCGCCGAGATCGCCGGGCAGCACCCCCACCTGGACGTCGTGCTGGCCGGCCGGCAGGAGCCGGGCGCCGACCTGGGTCCGAGGGCCAAGGCCTACCTGCGCGCCGCGCTCGACCGGCTCGGCGTCGCGGTCCGCGCCGGCGTCGAGGTCGTCAAGGTGCTGCCGGACTCGGTGGAGGTGGCCGGTGGCGAGGGCATCGCGGCCGACGCCGTGCTGTGGACGAGCGGGGTGCGGGTGTCGCCGCTGGCGGCCGTCGCCGGCTTCGAGGTGGACGACCGGGGCCGCGTCGTCACCGACCCGGCGCTGCGGTCGGTGTCGCACCCCGAGGTCTACGCGATCGGCGACGCGGCGGCGGTCCGGCAGGGGTTCGGGCCGCTGCACGGCACCTGCCAGAGCGGCATGCCGACCGGCGGGCACGTCGCCGCCTCGCTCGCCCGCGAGGTGCGGGGCGCGCGGCCCAAGCCGTTCCGGTTCGGCTACTACCACACGCCGATCAGCCTGGGCCGCGACGACGCGGTGGTGCAGTTCACCAAGCCGGACGGCAGCCCGCGGCCGTTCTTCCTGAGCGGTCGTCGCGCCGTCTGGTACAAGGAGGCGGTGACCAGCGCCCCGTGGCCGACGTTCGGCCGGATCGTCCGCCTCCCCGCGCTCGGTTCGGTGTGGCCGCGCGGCGGGCGGCACACCCGATGACCGCGGAGCAGGCGTTCCGCGAGCACCGGAACCTGCTGTTCTCGGTCGCCTACCGCGTCCTCGGCACCGCCACCGACGCCGAGGACGCGGTGCAGGACGCGTGGCTCAAGTGGTCCGCGGCCGACCGCTCGCAGGTGGCCGACCCCAAGGCGTACCTGGTGCGGATCGTGTCGAACCTGGCGATGGACCGGTTCCGGTCGGCCGCCCGGCGGCGGGAGACCTACGTCGGGCCGTGGCTGCCCGAGCCGATCCTCACCGACGCCCGCGACACCGACGCCGCGGAGTCCGTGTCGATGGCCCTGCTGGTGGTGCTGGAGACGTTGAGCCCGTTGGAGCGCGCGGTGTTCGTGCTGAAGGAGGCCTTCGGCTTCAGCCACGCCGAGATCGCCGCCGCGGTCGAGCGGTCGGAGGACACCGTGCGGCAGGCGGCCCACCGGGCGCGGGCGCACGTGCGGGCCCGGCGGCCCCGCTTCCAGGCCGACCGGGCCCGGCAGCGGCAGGTGGCGGACACGTTCTTCGCCGCCGCGACCGGCGGGGACATCAACACCCTCATGAACCTGCTGGCGCCCGACGTGACGTTGTGGACCGACGGCGGCGGCAAGGTGCGGCAGGCGATGCGCCCGGTCGTCGGCCGGGACCGCGTGGCGACCTGGTTCGCCGGCATCGCGGACCGCCCGTACCAGGGAGTGCTGCCCGCGGACATGACCGCCGAGGTGGTGGAGCTCAACGGCGGCACCGGGATCGTGTTCGGCGGCGGCGGGCGGGTGATCGCGACCGTCACCTTCGACCTGGCGGAGGACGGCCGCATCACCGCCATCCACAACGTGGCCAACCCGGACAAGCTGGGCGCGGTCACCGCCCGCACCGTCCACCGGGTCGACGCGCCGGCCGGGCCGGTGACCGGGGTGGCCGGCCGCCCGGCGCGGGCGGCGCGTGGCGGCGCCTAGTCCGGGTCCATCCCGCCGGCGCCGGCCGTGCCGTCCGGTGTCGACTCGTCCGGTGCGGTGTTGGCGGACCCCGCTTGCTCGTCGGCGAAGGTCGGCCGGGAGTGCTCGTCGGCGAAGTCCGGCTCGTCCGCCGCGGCGGGGTCGGGTTCCGGTGTGGTCATCGCCATGGTGTATCCCTTCGGGTGACGGACCAAACCGGCAGGGGAGATCGTGCGCATCGGGGTGTTCTACGACGGGACGTGGTTCGCCTACCTGAGCGACTTCTACGCCACCGCCCATCCGCGCCGGGCGCGGATCTCGCTGAGCGGCCTGCACGACGCCGTGCGCTGGCACCTGCACACCCGGACGGGTGTCGCGCTCGACGACTGCGTGGTCCACGAGGCGCACTACGTGCGCGGGCGCATCGAGACGCCCGCGGCGTCGTTCGACGCGGCCCTGGCCGCCGCCGGGGTCATCCGGCACGACCTGCCGCTGCACGGCGGCAAGGAGAAGGGCGTCGACGTCCACTTCGCACTCGAGGCGTGGGAGCTCGCGACCAGCGTGCCGTTGCAGTGGGTCGTGCTGATCACCGGTGACGCCGACTTCACCCCGCTCGCCACCCGGCTGACCGGTCGCGGCATCAACGTGGTGGTGCCCGTGGTCGACGACCGGTCGGCCCCGGAGCTCCAGCCCGCCTGGACCCCGCGCACGGCCGCACCGCTGCGGGCGGCGGCGACCCTGACGCCCGCGTTCGACGACCTGTTCGCGCCCGCCGACCGCCTCGGCTACCCGTTGAGCCGTCCGTTCGTGCGTTCCACCGAGGTGGTGGCCTCCCCCGCCGGTACGCCTCGCGGTCGCCGTCGTGGCACCGTGACCGGCTGGAAGCCCGGTCAGCCGCACGGGTTCATCACCGACAGCCGCGGCGGCTCGTGGTACGCCTCCCGCGACGACCTGCCCACGGGCTTGGCCATGCTGCCCACCGGCACACCGGTGTCGTTCACCGGGTCGCCGGTGCCGTCGCCCGGCCGCAAGTACCCGCGGGCGGAGTCGATCCGGTTCGAGTGACCACCGGTGCGCGGACGCGGCGGCGTCCGCGCACCGGTGGAGCCGGTCAGCTCGCGGCGCAGGACACCGCCGGGGCGTTGTTCGCGCCGCCCGACGTGGCCGTGAACCCGAACGAGGCGCCGGCCCCGGCGCCGAGGTTGCCGTTGTAGTTCGCGTTGCGCGCGGTCACGGTCGACCCGCTGCTGGTCACCACCGCGTTCCAGGAGTTGGTGACGGCCTGCCCGTCGGCGAACGTCCAGGTGACGGTCCAGCCCTTGATCGGCGACGCGCCCGCGGTGACCCGGACCTCGCCCTGGAAGCCGCCCGGCCACTGGTTGGTGACGGTGTACCTGGCGGTGCAGGCGAGTCCGCCACCGGGTGTGGTCGTGGTCGTCGTCGTAGTGGTCGTGGTGGTGGTCGTGCTCGTCGGCTGGGTGCCGCCGAAGATCGACGCTTCCTCGGCGGTGGCCTTGATGCCGTTGGCGCCGTGGAAGACGCGCTGACCCCAGGTGGTGAGCCGGGCGGGGTCGAACTCGAGGGCCATGTCCAGGATCGGATCGGAGTTGCCGCTCCACGACCAGGCCAGGTAACCGAGGCCCCGCTTCTGCGACTCGCTCAGGATCGTCTCGTGGTCGACCTCGCCGGCGGCGAACCTCCAGCCGAACTCGCCGATCACCAGCGGCCACCCGTTGGCCTGGAAGCGGTCGAGGTAGTCGGTGATGCTCGACGCGGTGTTGAACACCGAGTACATGTGCACGGACAGCACCGTGTTGCGCGCGGTGTCGGCGTCGAGCACCTCCTGGGCGTTGTCCCGCATCACGTGCTGCCAGTCCTGGCCCCAGTTCGGCGCGTCCACCATGAGCAGGTGCCGGAAGCCGTCGGCCCGCAGCTTCTTGATCGCGCCGGCGGTGGCGTCGGTCCACTGCGCGGCGTCGGTGTTGCCGATCGGCTCGTTGCCGATGTTGACGACGACGTAGTCCTCCTGGCCCACCAGGACGCTCTTCTGGCTGATCCAGTAGTTCGCCGCCTCGTCCAACGACGCCGCCGCGGCTTCCTCGCCGTACCCGGTGGTGTCGTGCACCTCCAGCACGCAGATCATCCGGTTGCGCTTGCACAGGTCGACGACGGCGGCGGTGTCCGTGGACGGCCCCCACCGCTTGCCGGTGCCCAGGACGACCCGGACCGTGTTCGCGCCCAGCGCCTTGACGTCGGCGAACGAGTTGGTCCGACCCGGGTACCAGACGTGCGGGTGGTTGACGCCGCGCATCACGAACGGCTGCCCGTTGGCCTCGACGATCCTCGTGCCGCTGACGTGCAGGCCCACCGCGGCCTGGGCCTGCGGCAACACCGTCAGCCCGAAGCCCGCGACGACCAGCAGCGCGGCCCCGATCATGGCGATCCTGCTTCTCATGGCTCCTCGACACCTCATCGAGTCGACGTAGCTACCGGCTCCGACAGTTCTGGGAGCGCTCCCAGAAAACCTCTCGCTCAGTGACACCCGAAAGGCGCACTATTAGTTTCCGAGGGGAACTTATGCGCCCACGCTACGGTCAGCGCCGTCAGGCCGTCAAGATCCGACTTGCGCGACATCGCGCTGGGTGATCGTCCGATCGGTCGACGTCTGGGAGCGATCCCACATCGCCGCTATCTTCGAGCGGTGACCTCCGAAGCCGCCACCCGCCTCACCGCCTCCTCCTGGCCGACGCTGTCCGAGGTCGCGCGCGACGTCCTGCTGGAGGTGCTGATCCACAGCCCGCTGTCCCGGGCGGAGATCGCCGCCCGGCTGCGCCTGTCCCGGCCGACCCTGACCAGGGTGACGAGGTCGTTGGTGGCGCAGGGACTGCTGGTCGAGGGCGACACCAGACCGCGCGCCTCGGCCGGCCGGCCGTCGGAGATGCTGCACGTGCGCGGCGCGGCGCACCGGTTCCTCGGCGTGAAGCTGACCGCCGAACGGCTCTTCGCCACCGTGACCGACCTGACCGCCACCCCCGTCGCCACGGCCGAGGAGCCGCTGCGCTGCACCGACCCGGACGGGGTCGTCGCCCAGATCGCGGCCGTCGCGCGCCGGTTCCCGGGCATCACCGGCATCGGCGTCACGCTGGGCGGGATCGTGCTCGACGGCGTGGTGGCCCGCGACGAGTTCCTGCGCTGGACCGACGTCCCGCTCAAGGCGGCGGTGACCGGGGCGACCCGCGTGCCCACCGCCGTGGACAACGACGTGCAGGCGCTCACCGCCGCCGAGCACTGGTTCGGCCCCGGCGCGGGGCTGCGGTCGCTGGCGGTGATCACCGTCGGCGCGGGCGTCGGCACCGGGCTGGTCGTGGGCGGCACGCTCGTGGCCGGCTCGCACGGCCTGCCGCCCCACTTCAGCCACACCCTCGTCGACGCCAACGGCCCGCAGTGCGGCTGCGGCCGGCGCGGCTGCATCTCCAGCTACCTGATGACGCACGTCCTGCTGCGGCGGCTGACCGGCCACCCGGGCTACGAAGAGGCCCTGGACCGGGTCCGCGCCGGCGACCCGCAGGCCCGGCAGGTGTTCGACGAGGCCGGCTACGCGCTCGGGGTGCTCATCGGCACCGTCGCCAACGTCATCGACCCGCAGAAGGTGCTGCTCACCGGCGACGGCCTGCCGCTGTACGAGGCGTCGGCCCCGCTGGTGCACGACGGGATCGAGGACACCTACGAGGACGACCCCGACCTGATCGAGCTGGACGTGCGGCCGTTCGGCTTCAGCGAGTGGGCCCGGTCCGGCGCCGCGCTCGCCATCAAGGAGACGATCACCGGCGCCATCACGGGTCAGCGCGACGGCGACCGGCGGCGTTAGGCGTTGCTCAGCAGCCCTTCGAACACCGCTCGCGCCTCACGGCCGGGCCGGATGCCCAGGTCCGCGTCCAGCACCCGCCACAGCCGGCGGTAGGTGTCGATCGCGCCCACGCGGTCGCCGAGGTGGGCCAACGCGCGCATCAGCAGCACCTGCAACGACTCCCGGGTCGGGTGCGCGGACGCGTGCGGCGCGAGGATGTCGGCCGCCTCCTCCCACGCGCCGAGCTCGACCTTGGCGCTCGCCAGGTGCTCCACGGCGGCGATCCGGCGCTCCCGCCACAACGCCGCCACCGCCGTGGCCGGGCCGGACGGCACCAGCCCGACCAGCCCGTCGACCGGCCACCCCGCCAGCGCGGCGGTGAGCGAGGCGACCGCGCTGTGCGGGTCGCCCTCCCGCAGGCGGTCCACGCCGCAGCGGAGCAGCCCACCCGCGCTCAGCACGTCCACCGCCCCGGGTGGCACGTCGAGCCGGTAGCCGTGGCCGACGTGCACCAGCAGGCGCGAGAAGCCCGCGTTCGCGGCGTCCAGGCAGCGGCGCAGCCGTGACGCGTACAGCTGGAGGTTCTTGTGCGCGCTGCGCGGCGGCTCCCGTTCCCACAAGTAGTCCATCAGGCGTTCGGTGGACACGGCCGAACCCGCGTCCAACGCCAGCGCGGCCAACAACGTCCGCGACTTCACCCCTCCCGGCACGACCCCGGTCTTGCCCGGACCGCACACCGCGGGCCCGGCCAACAGCTTGATGTCGATCTCCCACTGCCCACGTGACGTCGAACAGGTCGACACCCCGGATCTCCCCACTTCGCAACCCCCATCGGTCACCGCACACGGTAGGTCGGGCCACGGGTGCGCGACGGGGGGCCGCACGGCCGGATCCATCGGTCGCCGCAGCACATACCGGACGTATACCGGCAGGTGAAAGCGTGCGGCTCGGCGCCCGCACCGCGGAGAGGCGCCCGATGACCTCGCCGGATCCCGATTCGGGGTACCGCAACGCCACGCGCGCGGCGGTCCGGTCGGCACGGTGGGGCCGGGCACGATCCGGGGCGGGTCGCCCGCACCACAGACGCGGCGCGCCGACCGGCGCCACCGCGCCCCTGAAGGAAGGACGTGACCGATGGACCTGACTTTCGACGACTCGGAACTCGACCTCGGCGACCTGGCCGTCACCGCGATGCGTGACGCCGTCGCGCTCCCGGAGACCGGCGCCTCGGCGGCGGCGTGCTCGTGCAGCAGCACCTCGTGCTGCTGCTGTCAGCAGCCCCAGCTGCCGACGCTGCCGACGCAGGGCTGAGTCGAGCCGGAGCCGGGGGCGTCCGCGCGCGGACGCCCCCGGCCCACACCACGGGGAGCACCGGATGGCCAGTGACCGCACCACCACCGAACTCGCGCCGTACGCGTTGGTCCGGGTGGCCGCGCTGCCGCACCCCCGACCGGCCGGGTCGGTCTTCCGGGCGGCCCTGGCCGCGGTCGCCGCGGCCGAAGACCGGATCGCCGCGCTGGCGCCGGAACTCGCCGACGCGCTGCACGACAGCGCCGACGGCCACTCCCCCGCGTTCCACCGCGCGGTCGTGCTGCCGTTGCGCCGCGACGTGCACAACGGCCGCGTCCCGCGCCCGGCGGACCTCGGCGACCTGCCGGCCCGGGTGCCGCGCCTGGCGCAGTGGCTCGCCGCGCACGAGGAGCTGGCACGGGCGGTCGACGCGACGCTGGCGGCGTGGCCGCACGACCTGGCCGCGTCACGTGCCTGGCTCGCCGAGGTCTGCGCGTCCGACGAGCTGCGCCGGGCCAGCGCGCTGACCGGCCCGGACCTGCTGCACGGCCTGGACCGCACCGCGCGCGGCGGCGGCGAGCCCGACCGCAAGGCGCGCAAGGCGGAGCCGACCGTGCTGCGGTACGCGTTGCGCGCGACGTCCAAGACCAGCCCCCTGTCCTGGTACACGCACGTCGGCTGGGGCGTGTGGGGCGAGGGGCCGTGGCCGGCGGCGGAGCCGGTGTCGCACCCGGCGGTGCACCGCCTGCTCGTGACGAGGGTGGTCGACGCGCTGGGGCCCAGGCTGCCGCACCGGCTCGCGCCCGCCCTGCGGGAGCGCGACGGCCGCCTGCTGTTCCGCCGGGACGTGCCCGTCGAGGGCGTCGGGCGGGCGGCGGTGGTCCGCGAGGAGGAGGTCGACGTCGCGGCGACCCGCCCGTTGCGGTTCGTGGTCGAGGTCGTCCGCCGAGCCGGCCCGGAAGGGCTGGCGCCGGACCGGATCGCCGCGGCGCTGGCGGCGAAGCTGACCACCCCGGACGCGGACCGCACGGCACGCGGGTTCGTCGCGAAGACCCTGGACCTCGGGCTGCTCGTGCCGGTCTCCCCGATCCACCCGCAGGACCCGGACGCGATGGGCGCGCTGGCCTCATGGCTGGCGCCGGCCGACCGCGACACCGCCGGCCGGCTGACCGCGCTGGCCACGACCACCGCCGCGTTCGGCACCGCCGACCCGCCGGGCCGCGCGGCCGTGCTCGCGGAGCTGTCCGCCGGCTGGCGCGACCTCGGCGAGCGGGTCGGCGCGGACCTGACCGGCGTGACGCCGGTGGTCGAGGACGTCGTGCTGCCCGAGCCGGTGCCCGTGCCGCCCGGCGCCGCGCCCGCGCTGACCGCGCTGACCCCGCTGCTGGTGGCGTTCGACCAGCACGTGCTGCTGCGCCGGCTGATCCGGACCAGGTTCGTGGCGCGGTTCGGCGTGGGCGGCGTGGCGACCCTCGCCGACTGCTCCGGGCCGCTGTCGCAGGCGTGGCAGGAGTCGATGGACGTCGACGGCCTGGACGACCCCGACGTGCGGGCCGTCGTCGAGACCCGCGACAAGCTGGCCGGGCAGGTCCACGACGGGGTGGTCACCGACGACGTGCTGGCCTCCGCCGCCGACCTGCTGCCCGCGTGGGCGACCCGCCGCACGGGCTCGTACGGCTTCTTCGCCCAGCCGACCCACGACGGCCGGCTCGTGGTCAACCGGGTCTACGCCGGGTTCGGCAAGTTCACCAGCCGCTTCCTCGACCTGCTGCCCGGCGCGCGCGACGCGGTGACCGGCCAGGTGCGCCGCCACACCACGAACCCCGTGCAGTTCCGCCCGGTGCAGGGCTTCAACGCCAACCTGCACCCGTTGCTCGGCGCGCGCGAGGTCGGCGAGGACCCCCGGTGGGCGGACCTGGCGGCGGACGAGCTGGACGTGCGGCACGACCCGGCGACCGACGAGGTCCGGTTGACCCACCGCGGTGTCCCGCTCGACGTGCTGTACCTGGGTTTCCTGATCCCGCTGGCGCTGCCGGACCGGCAGGTGCCGCTGTACTCCGACCTCGCCTGCGGCTGGGTGGACCTCGACCGGCTGCGCGCCGCCACCACCGACGGCGGGGTGACCGCCCAGGGCCGCCTGACCTACGGGGACGTCGTGCTGGCGCGCCGCTCCTGGGACTTCGCCGTGCCGCCGACGATCGGCGCGGAGGAGCGGGCGGCGCTCGACGCGGCCCGGTTGCGCGCCCGGCACGGCCTGCCGGAGCACGTGTTCGTCGGACCGGACCGGGCGCCGATGTCGGCCGACGCCTACCGGCACGCGCTCACGGCGGGCAAACCGCAGTACGCCGACCTGGGCGACCCGCTGCACCTGCGCTGCCTGCCCCGCCTGCTGGCCCGGTTCCCGGACGGCGTGCGGCTGACCGAGGCGCTGCCCGTGCCCGGCGCCGGCGGCGGCCGGGTGGTCGAACTGATCGCGGAAACGTACTGGAGGGCCTCGTGACCGACGTCGTCTGCTACTACCACAACCCGGTGAAGGCGCCGTTGCTCCGCGATGCCGTGCTGCCCGCGCTCGCCGAGGCGGAGCGCTCCGGCGCGACCGGGCACGTGGAGCGGCACTGGTTGCACGGCCCGCACGTGCGGGTGCGGCTGCACGGGCCGGAGGAGGTCGCCGAACAGCTCGCGTCACGGCTGCGCGCGCACCTCGCCGAGCACCCGTCCACTGTGGACTCGGACGACGCCGTGCTGCTCGCCCGGGCCAGGCAGAACGGGATAGCCGAGCTCGTGCCGCCGCCCTACGAGCCGATCCACCCGGACAACACCGTGCTCGTCGAGCCGACGGACCTCACGGCGTTGCGGCGGCTGCTGCTCTCCGACGTGCTGATCGACCTGCGCGCCCGGTGCCTGCGGCTCGGCGTGCCCGCGATCCGCGACGCCGTGGCCGCCGACGGCACCAGCCAGTCGCGCGTGCGGCTGGCGATGGTGGCGATGACGGCGCACGCGAGCCGGTTCCCGGCGGGCCTGGTCAACGGCTACCACTCGTTCCTGTCGCACCTGGAGAGCTTCCTGCTGCACAGCGATCCCGACGGCGTGCTGCGCGACCGGTTCGACGGTGTGTGGCGGCGCAACGCCGAGCAGGTGGTGCGGACCGTGCGCGAGGTCGCCGAGGGTTCGGTCACGACGCCGTGGGTGGCGTGGACGGACGGCACGCGCGCGCTGGTCGAAGAGGTGCACGACCGGGGCGAGCTGCCCACCGCGTACTCGGCGCACCTCGGCGAGCGGGCCCTGGAGATGGGCGAGGAGGAGGCGATCCGGCGCTGGCACCGCGACCACACCGACCGGATCAGCGACTACCACGACCGGTTGCGGGAGGTCGACTTCGACCACCCCGACTACCAGCGGCCCGTGACCGTCTACCGCTTCGGGACCAACATGCTCTACCAACTGCTGGCCGTGTGCGACGTGACGCCCGCGGAGCGCTACCTGGCGGCGAGCCTGGTCGTGCGGGCGGTCCAGCGGATCACCGGGATCGGCTGGTCCGAGCACGTCGCGCAGATGACGAAGGTGGCTCGATGAGCGGGAACCTGCTGCGCCTGCGGCCGATCGTGCACGCGACGCCGACCGCGACCGGCCTGCACGTGCGGGGGTGGCGGTCCAGCTTCTCCCTCGACGGCGGCAAGGGCCTGTGGACGATCTGGGAGCGCCTGGCCGGTCCGCTGGCCGAGGGCGTGCCGCCGGCGCAGCTGGCGGTGCCGGAGAACGCGCCACCGGCCGTGGCGCGCGCGTTGGAGCTGCTGATCGGTCAGCTGCACGAGCACGACATGCTGGTGGAGGTGCCGGCCCACTGGGGTGGGCACGCCCCGCCCGAGGACATCGCGAACTGGCTGGCCGCCGTCGCGCCGTCACCGGTCGAAGCGTGGCAGCGGCTCCGGTCGGCCGCGGTCGCCGTGACCGGCGACGGGGCATTGGCCGCCCACGCGCGCCGCGCGCTGGTCGCGGCGGGGGTCGAGGTCTCCTCGGTGCGGCCGGGCGCCGGTCTGCTCCTGACCGCCGACACCCACGCCGTGGCCGCCGGGTGCGCCGCCGACGTCGGTTTCGCGGTCGCGCCGGGCGCGGTCGCGGACGTGACGGCCGACGCGGCGGCGGTGGCCCGGCGGTTGGCCGGCGCGGCGGGCGCACCGCCGGAGGTGCTGGCCGCGCTGGTCGCGTCGGCCGCGGCGCACCGGCTCGTGTGCGCGCTGGGCGGTCTGCCGGACCCGTCCACCGAGGTGGTGGACATGTGGAGCGACGTGCCGCCGACCGGGCCGCCGCACCAGGCCGTCCTGGTCGCGCGGGTCGACCCGCTGCACGCCGAGTACCACCCGTGGCTGTCCGAGGTCCGGCCGCGGGAGCCGGGCGGCCCGGTGCTGGACCTGCTGGGTGACCGCGAGTTGGGCCCGGTGCCCGCGCCGCTGCCCGGTGCGCTGCCGCAGCTGCCGGTCAAGCTGGCCGCCTCCGGCGACGTGGTCGGCTTCGGCGCCACCGAGCACGCCTCGCGGCTCGACGCCCTGCTCCGCGCCGCACGTGCCCTCGCGCCGGACGGCGTGGCGCTCGGCGCGGACCGGGTGCACGCGCTCGGCCTGGCGCTGCGCACGGCCGTGCGGCCCCTGGGGGGCACACCGGTGGCCGAGGACGAGTGGGCCGCCGACCCGACCGCCCGGCGCTGGTGGAAGGCCGTCACGCTCCGGTTCGCCCTGCCCGCCGAGGTCGAGGTGACCAGGCTCGGTCCACGCGTGGTCCGCGCCGTGGTGCGGGCGGACGGCGAGGAGCTGTCCTGGGCGGTCGAGGCCGAGCCGGCGGACGCCGTCGCGTTCGCCGCGATGGCCGCCGCCGGGCGGGCGCAGGCCGGGGTCGCCGGGACCGTCGTGCTGTGCGGCGCGGCCCCGTTCGCCGAGCCGGACGGCGCCGCCGCGCCCTGGACGAACCGGGACTGGCACTGGCCGTACGGGCTGCGTGACGGCGAGGAGGCCTTCCAGGAGGACCTGCGGGCGCTCGCGGGCGACGTCGAGCCGGTGCCCCTCGGTCCGGTGCTGGAAGCCGCCGGCCTGGTGGCGTTCGCGGTGTCGGAGGCGGGCCGGTGACCGCGCGGGTGGTGGAGCTGACCGACTACGCGCTCGGCGACCTGGACGGCGTCGGCGCGGACGGCCCGGTGCTGCCGGTGCGGTTCGACGGCGCGCTGGTGCTGATCGGACCGGTGTCGGACGGCGTGTGCGTGAGCTGCGCCGAAGACGCGCGGTTGGCCACGCTCGGCGCGTCCGTGCCGCGTGGCGATCGGCGGATGAAGGTGGGCGGCCTGGCGTCCTCGGCGCTGCGGCCGCTGATCGACGTGCTGGTCGCGCGCGCGCTGGCCGATCCGGAGGCCCACCGCGACAAGGTGCTGGCGTTGCGGACCGACCTGGCGACCGTGGGCGAGCACCGCGTCCGGCCCCGGTCCGGCGGCTGTGCGACGTGCGGCCCCCTGCCCGAGGACGCCCCGGAAGCGGTGGTGCGCCGACCCGTCCCACCGGTGCCCGGCACGTTGCGGGGGCCCAACCCGCTCGCCGAGGGCGACGCGCTGCGCCGGGAGCTGTTCGACCTCAGGCACGGCCCCGTCGGCGGGATGCACCGCATCGGCGACCTGACCGTGGCGGCGGTGAGCGCGGAGCTGGGCGGCGGGCAGGCCGGGTTCGGCCGCACCGCCGACTACGCCGAGGCCGAGCGGGTCGCGTTGTACGAAGCGGTGGAACGGCACGCGGGCCTGCGGCCCCGGCGCGTCACCACGGTCCTGGAGGCGTCGTACGCCGAACTGGGCGGACGCGCGCTCGACCCCACCCGCCTCGGCCTGCCCGACCACGAGTCGCCGCACGTCGTGCCGTACCACCCGGACGTGCGGACCCGGTGGGTGCACGGCTGGTCGTACACCCACGGGCGGCCGGTCGCCGTGCCCGAGCACGTGGCCTACTGGGGTCGCGGCACGGGCGCGCGGTTCGTGGACGAGACGTCCAACGGCTGCGGCACCGGCAACAGCCTCACCGAAGCGGTGCTGTACGGGTTGTTCGAGGTCGCCGAGCGGGACGCGTTCCTGATGGCCTGGTACCAGCGGACGCCGTTGCCGAGCCTGCGGGTGCGCGACGACGTCACCGCGCACCTCGCGGACCGGTTGGAGCAGCTCGGCTACCGGCTGGAGCTCTACGACGCCACCAACGACCTGGGCGTGCCGTCCGTGCTGTCGCTGGCGAGGTCGCCTCGGTGGCCCCACGCGTTCTTCGCGGCGGGCGCCGGGCTCGACCCGGACTCGGCGATGCGGTCGGCGGCGGCCGAGGTGGCGATGGACGTGGAGGCGGGCGCGAAGCGCTACCGGGTCGAGCCCGGCGACTACGACGTGGACCGGCTGCGGGACATGCTGCGCGACCCCCGGCTGCTCCGGAGCATGGACGACCACGTCAACGTGAACGGGTTGGCGGAGGCCGTCGAGCGGTACGACTTCCTGACGCCCGGACCGGAGGTGGACCTGGCGGTGCCGGACGTGCCGCGGGACGACCTGGACGCGTTGCTGGAGCACTACGTGCGCGAGTGGGCGGCGTTGGACCTGGAGGTGATCGCGGTCGACCAGAGCGACCCCGTGGTGCGCGACCGGCTCGGGCTGCACTCGGCAAAGGTGATCGTGCCCGGCACGCTGCCGATGACGTTCGGCGAGCTGAACCGGCGCACGCACGGCCTGCCCAGGCTGCGCCTCGCCGGCGCCCCGCTGCCCCACCCGTTCCCGTGACCGCCGACGCCCTGCTCGCCGCGTACACCCACGGTCCGGGGCGGGTGGTCGAGCCCGGCACGTCGCCGCGCACGGCGGCTCCGCACGGGCCGTGCGTGCCGCTGACGGCCCTGCGGGGACGGTTCGGCGCGGCGTTGGCGCGGCTGCTGACCGACGTGGCGACACCGCTGCGGTGGGAGCCGTGGAACCAGTACAACGACCACCGGGCGTACCCCTCGGCACGGGCCGCGGCCACCGTCGACCTGGTGCTGGACGGGCGGTGGACGCTCGACCCGGTGCGGCGGGCGCTGGTCGGCGACGGGACGCCGGTGGTCGACGGGCCGGCGCGGATCGGGCTGGTCCGCCGGCGCGACCGCCTCTCCCCCGGCTACCGCGAGTTCGGCGACGTGCTCACGGAGCTGGAGGTGGGGCACGTGGCGGCGGCGTTGGTCGAGCACGCGGCCCGGCTCGGGCTCGCGGCGAGCGTCTCGGGGCTGACGGTCACCGTGACGTTCGGCGGGACGCCCGCGGCCGGTCCCGCGCCGGTTCCGGTCCGCGGTTCGGGGGTGGGCCCGCGCGGCGTCGCGGCCGATCCCCGGCCGCTGCCCGCCCGCGTGCTGCACGCCGTGGTCGAAGCCGTCAACGACCCGCCGGCCGGGTCGCCCGTGCGCGACGACCTGCGGCACCGGCTGGCGGTGCGCAACGTCGAAGGCGTCGCCGACGGCTGGTACGACGTGACCGGCGGGCTGCGGCTGGTGTCTCCCGGACCGGCGGTGGCCGGCTTGCGCCCGGTGTTCGGCCACCCGCCCGGGACGATCGACGTCGCCTCGATGAACCTCGCGCTGGTGACGACCGGCGACCCGGCCGCCGCGGTGGCGTCCGACGGTCCGGACGGCTACCGCGCCCTGCTGCGCGCCGCCGGTGCGACGGCGCAGCACGTGTGCACGGCCGCGGCGGCCGGCGGGGCGTTCTGCCGGCCGGCGCGCAGCACCGACGACGGTCCGCTGGAGGCCGCGGTCGGCGCGCCCGCGTCGCACGCGCTGCTCTACCTGCTGCTGGCCGGGCGCACGCGCGGCAACGGCTTCACCTACGACCTCACCCCGCTGGAGGCGCGATGACCTGGACCGGCCTGCACGTGCGGCTGTGGTGGGCGGTCGAGGACGTCGACGCGTTCATCGCCGGCGTCCTCGCGCCGGAGCTGGACGGGCACCGCGCGGCGGGACGGATCGCCGACTGGTTCTACGTGCGGTACTGGGAGGAAGGGCCGCACCTGCGCGTCCGGGTGCGCGACGCGACCGTCGACCTGGCCGACCGGTTGCGCGCGCTGGTGGCCGAGGCCCGCCACCCGGTGTCGGAGCCGGGACCCGACTGGCTGCCGCACGGCGACGTCCGGGAGACGCGGTACGAGCCGGAGGTGGAGCGGTACGGCGGGCCGGCGGCGTTGCCCGTGGCCGAGGACGTGTTCTGCCGCAGCACCGAGGTGGCGGTGGCCGTGCTGCGGTCGGCCGGGTCCAGGTTCACCGCGGGCGTCGAGCTGGTGATGGCCACGACGATCGCGCTGGGGCTGGACCGGGTGGAGGCGGCGTCGTGGCTGCGTTCCCTGGCGACGGGGTGGCGGCAGGCGCGCGAGCCCGTCACGCCGCCGGCGCTCGGCTCCCACGTCGCCGCGCGGAAGCTGCACGAGGCGCGCGCGGCGCACCTGGCGGCCCGGTGGGACCGGCTCGAGTCGCACGCCACGGGCGCGGTGGCGTACTGGGTCGACCAGGTGCGGTCGGCGGACCTGCCGCGGTACGCCTGGGCCTCGCAGCTGCACATGCTGTGCAACCGGCTCGGCCTCGACCCGGAGGAGGAGCGCACGGTCTGCCGGCTGGTGGCGATGACGGCCGAGGCGCCCGACGGGCCGACCCCGTTCCACGAGGACGGGGCCGCCGCGGCCGACCGTCGCTACCTGGCGGCCAGCAAGTTCCACGCCGGCGTGCCGGACCAGGGCCCGCTCAAGGTCGGCCTCGGCTCGCCGCTGCGGCCGTGGTGGCCGGACGTGCCGCTGCCCGCGGCCGCGCCCCTGACCGGCGGCCTGGCCGACGCGTTGCTGACCCGGCGCACCGCGCGCGGCGCCGAGCCGACCGGCTCGCTCGACGCCGGGCAGCTGGCGACCCTGCTGTGGACGGCGCAGGGCGCCCTGCCGGACGGGCGCAGGCCGTACCCGAGCGCGGGTGCCCGGCACAGCGCGCGGCTGCGGGTGCTGGCGTGGCGGGTGACCGGGCTGGAGCCGGGTGTGTACGAAGTGGACGAGGCGCGGCGGACGCTGGTCCACGTCGCGCCCGCGCCGCCGGTGGCCGACGTGCGGGCGAGCTCCATGTGGTTCGGCGACGGGGAGGGCCGGGTGGACCCGGCCGGGACACCGGCCGTGCTGGCGCTCTACGCCCGGGTCGGCGCGCTCCGCGCGGCCTACGGCCTGCGGGCGCTGCGGTTGGCGTTCACCGAGGCCGGTCACCTGGCGCAGAACCTCGCCCTGGTCGCCGCGTCGTCGGGGCTGGCGTTGGGGATGATCGGCGGCTTCTACGACGACATGGCGCACGACGTGCTCTGCCTGGACGGCGTGGACGACGCGCTGGTCTACCTGATGCCCCTGGCCGCCGCCGGCTGACCGGCCCGCCGCCGCGCCCGGGTCCGGGGCTGTCCCGACGTCCCGGCCCCACCCCGGCGCGAACCACCCCGGGAGACCCGCGCTTCGCCCGGCGGGGCGCGGACCAGGCACGGGGGTTCGTGATACCGCAGCGATAACGATCTTTGATCACCGTGGGAGATGGTGGCGGCGCAGGGACGTCTACGGAGGGACAGCGACATGTCGGCGAACGGGCGGCACGTGGTCGGGCGGGTCGGCGACGTGGTCACGACCGTGGGGGTCGAGCACGTCCGGCTCAGCTACGAGTACCTCGACCGGCGGGACATGGACGGGTACGGGTCGTTGTTCGACGACGAGGCGGAGCTGTGCTCGCCGGTGGCAGGAGTGGTGCGCGGGAGGGCGGGAATCGAGTCCTACCAGGCAGAACGCGCCGTCGACGGTGGGCGGCACGTGGTCGAGGAGGTGATCGCCGCGCCGGGGCGGGTGGTCGTGGTCGGGCGGGTGACCGGCGCCGGGCGGGAGGTGGAGTTCGTCGACCTGTTCACGCTCACGGAGCACGGGCTGCTGCGGTCGCAGAAGTCGTTCTTCTTCGCGGCTCCCCGCTGAGGGGCGCGGCACGCCGATCGGCGTGCGCCGAATGACCGGCACGAACCCGGCTTCCGGCTGTGTGCGACCACGGTGACCACCGGTTATCTTCAGTTCGGGGGTCGATGCAAGTGGGAGCAGCCCGTGGAATTGGGAGCAGTCGGGTCGCCGCCCATCCCGGTGTACCGGATCCTGGGACCGCTGCACGTGGCGGCCGGACCCGACCGGGTCAGCCGGGTGCCACCCGGACGGCAGCAGATGGTGCTCGGCGCGTTGCTGCTCGACGCCAACCGGGTCGTCGGCATCGACCACCTCATCGACGCCGTGTGGGACGAGGCGCCGCCCGCCACCGCGCGCCGGCAGATCCAGATCTGCGTGTCCGCGCTGCGGGCCAACCTCGCGTCGATCGGACGCGGTGAGGCGATCGTCACCCGCCCGCCCGGCTACCTGCTGCGCGTCGCGGACGGCGAGCTGGACGTGCAGGTGTTCGCGGCGCTGACCGCCGAGGGCGAGTCGCTGGTGCGGTCGGGCGATCCCAAGGCCGGGCTGGCGCTGCTGCGCCAGGCCTTGGCGCTGTGGCGCGGACCGGCGTTGGGCGGCACGGCGGGCAGCAGGCTGCGGGCGAAGGCCGCGAAGCTGGACGAGGACCGGCTCGCGGTGCTGGAGACGACGTTCGACCTCGAGCTGAACGCGGGGCGCCACCGCCAGCTCGTCGGCGAGATCAGCGCCCTGGTCGCGCAGTACCCGCTGCGGGAACGGCTGCGCGGTCAGCTGATGCTCGCGCTGTACCGCTCGGGGCGGCAGGCCGAGGCGTTGGAGGCCTACCGCACGACGCGGGAGCTGCTGGTCGACGAGCTCGGCCTGGAGCCCGGCGAGGACCTGCGCCGGCTGGAGACGGCGATCCTCGCGGGAGACCCGTCGCTGGCGGTGCGCCCCGACCCCGGCCAACCGCAGCAGCAGCCGCCCGCGCGGTCGTCGTCGCCTCCCCCGGCGGCGACCGTCGTCCCGCTCCAGCTGCCCGCCGACATCGGCGAGTTCACCGGCCGGGCCGAGCTGGTCGCGCAGGCCCGGGAGCTGCTGGCGCAGGGCGGTCGGGCGACGCGCGTGGTGGCGCTGGTCGGCAAACCCGGCATCGGCAAGAGCGCGGTCGCCGTGCACGTCGCGCACCTGCTGGTGGAGGACCACTTCCCCGACGGGCAGCTCTACTGCGACCTGGGCGGCACCCGCGAGCACCCGACCAGCGCCGCCGACGTGCTCGGCCGGTTCCTGCGCGCGATGGGCATCCCCGGCACGTCCATCCCCGACGCCGAGGACGAGCGCGCCGAGATGTACCGGCAGCTGGTGGCGCGCAAGCGGATGCTGGTCGTGCTGGACGACGCGGCGACCGAGCGCCAGGTGCGGACCCTGTTACCGGGCAGCAGCTCGTGCTCGGTGATCGTGACGAGCCGGACGCGGCTCACCGGCCTGCCGGGCGTGCGCGTGCTGGAGATCGACGTGCTCGGGCACGACGAGGCGCTGGACATGCTCGCCACGGTCATCGGCCGCGACCGGGTGGACGCGGAACCGGCCGCCGCGACGGCGCTGGTCCGGCTGGTCGGCTCGCTGCCGTTGGCGCTGCGCATCGTCGCCGCCCGGCTGGCCGCACGGCCCGGCTGGTCGCTGGCGTGGATGCTGGAACGGCTGTCCGACGAGCGCCGGCGGCTCGACGAGCTGGCGCACGGCGAGATGATGGTGCGCGCCAGCCTCGCCCTCACCTACGACGGCCTCCGGGTCGACGCGCGCCGGTTGTTGCGGCTGCTCGGCTCGCTCGACGGGCTGAGCTTCCCCACGTGGGTCGCGGCGGCGCTGCTGGACGTGGACGTGTTCGAGGCCGCGGACCTGCTGGAGGGCTTGGTCGACGCGCAGATGCTGGAGGTCGTGGCGGTCGACGCGACCGGCAGCCCGCGGTACAAGTTCCACGACCTGATCCGCCTGTTCGCGCGGGAGCAGCTGGAGCTCAACGAGGGCGACGAGGCCCGGTTGGTGGCGTTGCGCCGGGTCGTCGGCGGCTGGTTGGCGTTGGCGGGCGAGGCGCACACGCGCGTCTACGGCGGCGACTTCACCTCGCTGCACGGTGACGCGCCGCGCTGGCTGCCCGCGCGGTCCCATGTGGACCGGTTGCTCGCCGACCCGTTGCTGTGGCTGGAGACCGAGCACCCGAACCTGTGCTCGGCGGTCGAGGTGAGCGCCGAGGAGGGGTTGCACGAGGCGTCGTGGGACCTGGCGGTGACCCTGGTGACGTTGTTCGAGGCGCGGTGCTACTTCGCCGACTGGGACCGCACGCACCAGCAGGCGCTGGCCGCCGTCCGCCGCGCCGGCAACACCCGGGGCGAAGCGGCGCTGTCGTGCTCGCTGGCGTCGTTGCAGCTGTCCTGGTCGCGGGCCCGGGCGGCGCGCGAGCTGGTGGAGCCGGCGTTGCGCACGTTCGAGTCGCTGGGTGACGACCGCGGGGTGGCGCTGGCGCGGCGCAACCTGGCGCTGGCGCACCACCGGCTCGGCGAGCTGGAGAACGCCGCGCCGCTGTACCTGGCCGCGTTGGAGGGGTTCCGGGCCTCGGGCGACCCGGTCGGGCAGGCGTGGGTGCTGACGCAGGTCGCGCAGATCGACCTGGAGCACGGCGAGCAGGAGCAGGCGGCCGACCGGCTGTACGAGGCGCTGGACATCTGCCGCCGGTTCGGCAACCAGCGGGTGGAGGTGCAGGTCCGGTACCGGTTGAGCGACCTGATGGTCCGGCAGGGGCGGCACTGGGAGGCGGAGGAGGCGTTGACCGAGCTGCTGGCGGCGGTGCGCGCGTCCGGTGACACCGTCGGCGAGGCGCGGGTGCTGCACAAGCTGGCGGTGGTGAAGCTGGCGCTGGCGGACCCGGAGGCCGCGGAGGGCCTGTTGCGGGAGGCGCTGGAGGTGCGGGAGCGGGCCATGGACCACGGTGGCGCCGCGGAGACGCGGGCCGAGCTGGCGGTGGTGCTGGCCGAGCGGGGTGACCGGGCCGCGGCGGTGAGCCTGCTGGGCCGGGCGATCTCGACGTTCGCGGAGCGGAACATGGGCGCGGCGAGGCTTCGCGCGCAACAGGTCCTGGAGCGGATCAGGACCGGCTGAGGTCAGCTCGCGGTCGGACCCCAGGGCGTGTCGTCGCCCGTCGGGCCCCAGGGCGTGTCGTCACCCGTCGGACCCCACGGGGTGTCGTCGCCCGTCGGGCCCCAGGGCGTGTCGTCACCGGTGGGGCCCCAGGGGGTGTCGTCGGACGTCGGCCCCCAGGGCGTGTCCTCGGTGGTCGGCCCCCAGGGCGTGTCGTCACCGGTGGGGCCCCAAGGCGTGTCGTCGGTGGCGGTCGCGGTGGTGGCGGCCGGGGTGGTGGCGGCGTGGGCGGCGGTGGCGGCGACCACCGGGGCCAAGAGGATCGCGGCGGTGACTGCGGTGGCGGCGAGGATGCGGTCGATGCGCATTGTCCTGCTCCCTTTTTCCTGGAGGTCGTGTTCCGGGCCGTGCTGCTGGAACCGACATTAGGAATGCGGGGCATTGCCGAATTATCACGCGACGAACGCCCCGCGAAATCCCGGTTTCGCGGCACGGGCACTGCCGCGATAACGGCGCGATACCGGCGTGACGATGCTGGGAGGAGAACCGCCGGAAGTGCTCTCTTCGCAGGTCGAAGCGGGTACACCGGCACACCGCCCCTCGCAGCGGCACGACCTCATCGCCACCGGAGCAGGCATGGACGGGAATTTCATGTACGGGCAATTCGGCGAACTGCTCAAAAAACACCGGATGAAGCGCGGAGCCACCCAGCGGCAACTGGCCGACCTGTCCACCGTCAGCGTCCGCGCGATCCGCGACCTGGAGGCCGGACGAGCGAGCCGGCCGCGCCGCGACACCGTGCGGCTCATCGCCGACGGGTTGCGGCTCAGCGGACGCGAGCTGACCACGTTCGAGGCGGCGGCCATGAGGGCGCGCGGCGGCGTGGAGATCGACCTCGCGCCGGACCTCGCGGCCGTGCCGCCGCCCGCCGCGCTGGACGTGCTCGTCGGCCGGGACGCCGAGGTCGCGTCACTGCTCGCGCTGCTCGGCGAGGGCGGCTCACGGCTGGTCGCGGTCACCGGGCTGCCCGGCGTCGGCAAGACGCGCCTGGTCGTGGAGGTCGCGGGACGGCTGCACGGGTCCGGCACGGCCCGCGTGCTGTGGGACGCGGCCACCGCGCCGGCTCCCGGCGGTGGTGCGGCGCGGCTGCGGCTGCTGGTTCACTCGGCGTTGGCCGTGGCGGAGGACGGCGAGGGCTGGGAGGCGCTGGCCACCCTCATCGGCGACCGGGAGGCGGTGCTCGTGCTCGACGGGCACGACCCCGCGTGGCCCGACCCGGACCGGGCGCTCGCGCTGGTGCACCACTGCCGGCGGCTGCGGCTGCTGCGCACGACGCGCGGGTCCCGCCCGATCCCCGGTGAACGCGTCGTCGCGCTCCCCCCGCTGACCCCCGGGCACGCCGCGCGCCTGCTGCACCGGCTCGCGGGCCTGCCGGACGAGACCGACCCGGCGCTGGTCGAGGTCGCCGAACGGCTCGACGGCCTGCCCGGCGCGCTGGAGGCGGCGGCGTCGTGGCTGGTGGTGCACCGGCCGGAGGAGCTGCTCGACCTCGTGCGCGCCGACCCGCTGGACGTGGTCGCCGACCGGCTGCCCGAGCTGCGCGACTCCCTCGACCACGCGCTGTCCGACGTGGACGGCGCGGTGATCGCGGCGCTGGCGGGCGACTGGTCGGTGGTCGACGCCGCCCGGTTGGCCGACGTCCCGCCGGTGGCGTGCGCGCGGCTCGTCCGGCGCCTGCTGCTGCTCGGCCTGGTGCGACCGGTGGGCGACGACCGGTTCCGCGTGCTGGCCCTGGCCCGCGCCCTAACTGCCTCCCGGCTGCCGGTCGGGCTGCCGCTCGACGCGTCACGCGACTCCTAGCGTCGGCTCGACGACCAACCTGCGACCGAGGGAGTGCCATGGACCTGGTGGAGAACGACGCCGGACTCGACATCGTGGTGACGAGCCTCGCGTCCGACGCCCACACCTGGAACCTCGTGTTCCTCCAGCTCGTGCTCGAGGAACTGGGCCACCGCGTGGTGAACCTCGGCGCGTGCGTCCCGGACGACCTGCTCGTGTCCGAGTGCGCCCGCCGCTCACCCGACCTCGTCGTGGTGAGCAGCGTGAACGGGCACGGCTTCCACGAGGCGAAGCGGGTGATCGCCAAGCTGCGCGCCGAACCCGGCCTGAGCGCGACGCCCGTGGTCGTCGGCGGCAAGCTCGGCATCGACGGCCCGGGCGGCCGGGACCGCGCAGCCACCCTCACCGCGGCCGGGTACGACGCGGTGTTCGAGGACGCCGGGAGCATCGCCGCCTTCCGGGCGTTCCTCGACCGGTTGCCGGTGGGAGTGCGGTCATGAGCTCGTTCGGCGAGTTCGTGGCACGGGCCGCCGCGTCGGGCGAGCTGGTCGTCCAGCCGCGCATGGGCATCGGCGACCCGGCGGGCATGCGCGCCGGGCTGGCGGCGGTGCGCGCGGCCGGGGTGCGGGCGGTCGGCACGATCACGCTCGACAGCTACACGCGGGTCGGCGACCACGGCGCGGTGCGCGCCGCGCTCGCCGCGGGCGACGCCCTCAACGGCTACCCGATCGTCGCCTACCCGCCGTCGACCACGCGGGACGTGCTGCGCGGCCTGGCCGGCGACGGGTTCCCGGTACAGGTGCGGCACGGTTCGGCCCGACCGCAGGACATCGTGGTGGCGCTGCTCGACGCCGGGCTGCACGCCACCGAGGGCGGTCCCCTGTCGTACTGCCTGCCCTACAGCCGGGTGCCGGTGGCCGAGGCGGTGCGCGCGTGGGCCGAGTCGTGCCTGCTGCTGGCCGGGCTGCGGGACCGGGGCGGCCGACCGCACCTGGAGTCGTTCGGCGGCTGCATGATGGGCCAGCTGTGCCCGCCGGGGCTGCTGGTGGCGATCAGCGTGCTGGAGGGCCTGTTCTTCCGCCAGCACGGCCTGGACAGCGTGTCGTTGAGCTACGCCCAGCAGACCCACCCGGGGCAGGACGCCGAGGCGGTGCTGGCGCTGCGCGCCCTCGCCGCCGAGCACCTGTCCGATGTGGACTGGCACGTCGTGCTCTACACCTACATGGGCGTCTTCCCCCGCACCCGGCGCGGCGCGTCGGCGTTGCTCGAACAGGCCGCCGAGCTGGCCGTGCGCACCGGCGCGGAACGCCTGATCGTCAAGACCACGGCCGAGGCGCACCGCATCCCGACCGTCGAGGAGAACGTGGCGGCGCTGCGCACCGCGAGCCGCGCGGCGGCCCGGACCCCGCGCGGCGGACCGGCCGGCACCGTCGCGCTCGACGACAGCGGCGTCCTCGCCGAGGCCCGCGCGATCGTGGAGGCGGTGCTGGACCTGGCGCCGGACCTCGGCGTCGCGCTGGTCCGCGCGGTCGAGCGCGGCTACCTCGACGTGCCGTACTGCCTGCACCCGGACAACGCCGGGCGCACCAGGGCCGTGGTCGACCGGACCGGGCGGCTGCGCTGGTCGCGCACCGGCTCGCTGCCGCTGACCGGGGTCGTGGAGACCGGGGTGACCGCCGAGATCACCTCGACCGAGCTGCTGCGTTCGCTGTCGCACGTCGAGCGGACGTTCGACGACCTGGCCCTGGACCGGGTCGGCGCACACCCGATCGGCTCCGGCTGATCACCGTGCCCGGCCGCACCGCCTGCCCCACCCACCGAAGGAGCGAGAGCGACATGGACACCACGAGCGCCGCCGACGCGGCGACCCCGCGCCCGGCGACCCCGTTGCCCGGGAGCCCGCGCGAGCACCTGTCCTCACCCGTGACCCGCGCGGTCCTGCGGTTGCAGCACACCGTGCTGGACGCGGCCAGGGAGCACCTGGGCGGCGCGGGCTTCACCGAGCTGCTGCCGCCGATCATCGGCCCGGTCACCGACCCGGGCGCGCGCGGCGCGAAGCAGGTCGACGTCGACTACTACGGCCACCGGTACAAGCTGATGACCAGCGCGATCCTGTACAAGCAGGCGTCGCTGACGGCGTTCGACCGGATCTTCTGCATCGCGCCGAACGTGCGGCTGGAACCGTTGGAGACCAGCTCGACGAGCCGGCACCTGGCCGAGTTCCACCAGATCGACGTGGAGATCGCCGGCGCGTCCCGCGACGACGCGATGGCGGTGGCCGAGGGGGTGGTCGCGCACGTCGTGCGGCGCGTCGTGGAGCGGTCGGCCGGGGAGCTGGAGGTCCTCGGCCGCGACCCCGACGCGTTCGCCGACCTGCTGTCGGGCACGCCGTTCGAACGGCGCACGCACACCGCCGCCGTCGCCGACCTGCACGGCCTCGGGCACGACCAGAACCCCGACGCCGAGATCGACTGGGTGGGCGAGGCGGTGCTGTCGGCGAAGTCCAGCAGGCCGTTCTTCCTCACCGACTACCCGAAGGGCTCGCGCGGGTTCTACGACAAGGAGAACCCGGCGCGGGCGGGACGGCTGCTGAACTTCGACCTGCTCGCGCCGGAGGGGTACGGGGAGCTGTGCAGCGGCAGCGAGCGCGAGCACGAGTACGGCACGATCATCGCGCGGATGCGGGAGACCGGCGAGAACCCCGCCAAGTACGGCTGGTACCTGAAGATGGTGCGCGAGGGCATCCCCGGCAGCGCGGGCTTCGGCATCGGCCTGGAGCGGCTGACCCGGTACATCGCGGGCCTGGAGTCGGTGTGGCAGGCCAGCGCGTACCCGAAGGTCCCCGGGGTGGTGTCGCCGTGAGCGGGTTGCGGGCGGGGACGTTCCCCGAGGCGGCCGTGCGGGAACGGGCCCGGGTCGGCGCGGGCGCGGCGTTCCCGGCGTTGGAGGACTACGGGCGGGCGCTGTTCGGCGCGCCCGACGCGGGCTCGTCGGGCGGGCCTCCGGGTGACGAGCTGGACGCGGCGCGGCTCGTGCCGCCGGTGTTCGTGCCCGAGCGGTTGGAGAAGCTGATCGACCTGGCCCGGGAGCCGCTGCACGGCGACGTGGACCTGGGCGCGGAGGTCGGCGGCTTCACCTCGCCGCTGCCGGTGTACCTGTCGGCGTTCGGGTCGACCCAGGTGGCGAGCGCGGACCTGGGGCGGGCGGCCGGTGCGCAGGCCGGCGCGCTGGGCGTGCCGATGGTGATCGGCGAGAACGTCGTGCCCGTCAACGGGTACGGGCGGCTCGCCGGTGGCGGCGGGCGCTCCCTGCTGGGGCGGATCTCGGCGTACGCGGAGGCCGTGCCGGACGGGGTGGGCGGCGTGGTCGTGCAGCAGAGCACGGAGGACGCGGACGCCGAGGTGTGGAACCTGGTCTACAGCGACCCGTCGGCGCGGCCGCTGCTGGACTCCGGCCGGCTCGGGTTCGAGCTGAAGGTGGGACAGGGCGCGAAACCCGGGCTGGGCGGGCTGACCGTGGTGAGCTCGGCGGACGGCGACCGGTTGTCGGAGCAGTTCGCGGTGGAGCCCGTGTTCGGCGCGGAGTCGGGTCGGGTGCTGCGGTGCGCGAGCCCCGGCACGTTCACCGAGGAGATCCTGCGCCAGCAGATCCGGTTGATGCGCAACAACTTCCCGCGTGCCCGGGTGTGGGTGAAGCTGCCACCCGGACGTGACGTGGCGGTCGCGGCGGCGGTGGCGTGGGAGGCGGGCGCGGACGCGGTGACGGTGGACGGCGCGGAGGGCGGCAGCGGGTGGGCGCCCACGTCGTTCCTGGCGGGCGTCGGGCTGCCGTTGGCCGAGTGCTTGCGGCGCATCGCCGGGCCGACGGGATGCCTGCTGGCGTCGGGGCGGGTGTGGGAGGGGTTGCGGGCGGCGAAGTGCCTGGCCGCCGGCGCGCGGGCGGTGGGGCTGGGCCGGGCGGCGTTGATCGCGGTGGACGAGGACCCGGAGGCCGGGCTCACCCGCCTGGTGGAATGCCTGGCGCTGGAGCTGCGGCTGCTGATCAGCGCACTGGGCAAGTACCGGGCCGGCGCGCTGACGCCGGACGACCTGTGGTCGCCGACGGGCTGGACCGTCCCGGCCCGCACCCCAGCCGGGACGGTGACCCGGTGACCCCCAGCGGCCCTGCCCGGCGCGGCGGGCCGCCGACCACCGGCCTCGTCCACCCGGCCGACCACGCGGGGCGCACGGCCGCGGCGGTGGCGTGGTGACCGCTCCCGCGCGGACCCGACGCGGCCCGCTCTCGGCTGCCTACCTGGCCTTCGTGTCCGCCACCGGGTTGTCCTCGCTCGGCGACGCGGCGTGGGTGCTGGCGCTCACCACGACCCTCGTCGGCGTCTCCAGCGCGACCACCGCCGGACTGCTGATCGCGCTGGCCGGCGTGCCGCGCGTGGTCGCGCTGCTCGGTGGCGGGGTGGCCGCCGACCGGTACGGGCCGGTGCGGGTGATGGTGTGGGCCGACCTGGCGCGCTGCGCGGTGATGGTGGTGGCCGCCGGTCTGGTGCTGGCGGTCGAGCCGACCGCCGCCCTGCTGGCCGTCGTGGCCGCGGTCCTGACCGTGCTCGGCGCGTTCTTCGTCCCGGCGTCGGGCGCGCTGCGGCCGTTGCTGCTCCCGGAAGAGCACCTGGTGCGCGGCAACGCGCTCTACCTCATCGGGCTGCGCACCGGGCAGGCCGCGGGTGGGCCGGTCGGCGCGGCGCTGCTGGGTCTGGGCGGGGTGGCGGCGGTGGCGGCGGCGAACGCCGCCGGCTTCCTGGTGTCCGCGGCGGCCGTGGCCCGCAGCCGACCGGACGGCGCCGTCACCCGGCACGACCGCGTAGCCGTGCGCACGCGGGTCGCCGAAGGGCTGCGGCACGTCGCCGGCGACCCGGCGCTGCGGACCCTCGTGCTGGTGGTCGGCTTGGTGGAGCTGGCCGCGGCGGGTCCGGTGAACATCGGGCTCGTGCTGCTGGCCCACTCGATCGGCGCGGGCGTGGCGGGCGCGGGCTTGCTGCTCACCGCGTTCACGGTCGGCGCGACGCTGGCCTTCCTGCTCACCCTGGTGCGCCCGGTGGGCCGCCGCGCCGGGCCGGTGCTGGTGCTGGGCGTGTGCGCGCAGGCCGTGGTGCTGGGCGCGTTGGGCGTGCTGGGCACCCTGCCGGCGCTGCTCGGCGGCTACGGCGTGCTCGGCCTGGTCACCGCGCTGTCCGGGGTCGTGCTGACCTCGCTGGTCCAGCGCCGCACGCCCGCGCCGGTGCGCGGCCGGGTCATGTCGATCATGGCGCTGGTCGTGTTCGGCGCGCCCCTGCTGGGCAACGCCGTCATCGGCGCCTCCATCGACCTGTTCGGCCTGCCCACGACGATGGCGCTGCACGCGCTGTCGGCCGTCGTGGCGGTGTGCGTGTACGCGTCCTCGCCCGTCCTGAGGGGAGCCCGCCTTGACTGAGACGACCGCGGCGGAGTGGCCGTCGCTGACCGACCTGCGCGCCCGCCTGACGGGCCGCGAGCTGACCGCGGACGGCCTGCTGTCGGCGTGCCTCGACCGGATCTCGGACGTCGACCCGCTCGTGCGGGCGGTCCTGGCGCTCGACCCGACGGCCCGCGCGCAGGCCGCGGAGAGCGACTCGCGGATCGCCGCCGGCCGGGCCCGCCCGTTGGAGGGCGTGCCGGTGCTGGTGAAGGACAACATCGACACGGCGGGCCTGGCGAGCACCGCCGGGTCGCGGCTGCTGGCCGGCACGCCGCCGAGCGCGGACGCCGACGTGGTGATCCGCCTGCGTCGCGCCGGCGCCGTGGTGGTGGGCAAGACGAACCTGTCGGAGTGGGGCAACTTCCGCTCCACCGGCGGGGTCGAGGGCTGGTCGGCGGTCGGCGGGCAGACCCGCAACCCGCACGCCCTCGACCACAGCCCCGGAGGGTCGTCGTCGGGCTCGGCGGTGGCGGTCGCGACGGGCATGGTCCCGCTCGCGCTCGGCACGGAGACCGACGGGTCGATCGTCGTGCCCGCCGCGCTCAACGGGGTCGTCGGCGTGAAACCGGCCCTCGGGCTGCTGCCGGGGCGCGGGATCGTGCCGGTGTCCCGGGTGCAGGACACCGCGGGGGTGCTCGCGCCGAGCGTCGTCGACGCGGCCACGTGCCTGGCGGCGTTGACCGGCGGTCCGGCGGTGCGCCCCATCCCGGCGCGCGGCCTGCGGATCGGCCTGTGGCACGGGCGGCGGATGAACGACGCGGTGCTGACCGGAGTGGCGCGCGTGGCGGAGAGGTTGCGCGCGGCGGGCGTCGTCGTGGTGCCGGTCGAACTGCCCTGGGACGCGCCGCCGCTCATCGCCGGGATGGACGCGCTGCTCGCGGAGTTCCGGATCGGCCTGGACGGCTACCTGGCCGCGCGCGGCGGGCCGGTGACCTCGCTGGCCGAGCTGGTGGAGGGCAACCGGAAGGACGCCGTCGAGCTGAGCCTGTTCGGCCAGGACGTGCTGGAGCGGGCCGCCGAGGTCACCGAGGAGCAGCTCGCCGGGGCGTCCGCGAAACGGGCGCAGGCGCGGTGGTGGGCGCGTGACGCCATCGCCGCGGTGCTGGCGGACCACGCGCTGGCCGGCATCGTCGCGCCGACGAGCGAACCGGCGTGGCGGCTCTCGCCCGAGGGCGACCCGCTGACCCGCAACACCTCCACGATCCCGGCGATGGCGGGCATGCCGAACGTGACGGTGCCGACGGGCTTGCTCGACCACCTGCCGTTCGGCATGTCGGTGTTCGGGCCGCGCGACACGTTCGAGGCGCTCACCCTCGCGGCCGCGGTGGAGGCGGTGTGCGGGGACCGACGGGCGCCCCGCTTGTCGGAGGCGTAGCGCACGAGCACCGGGGACGGGGCCGGCACGACGGGGAAACCTCCCGATCGTGCCGGCCCCGTCGTCGTCCACGGGCACGGGCACCGGGCTGGGGCACAGGTCTCGGCCCGCAGCAGGGGCAGGGATTCCGGGCTGGGAGCTGCCGCCTATCTGCCGCCCGCACTGCCGGAATCGCGACCCCGCCGCCCCTAGCGTTGCCCTTGCAGCGAAACCGTTGTCCCGCAACGACAAGGAGCATCCGATGACGAACCCCTTCGACCGCCAGGACGGCGAGTTCCTCGTGCTGGTCAACGACGAGGGCCAGCACTCGCTGTGGCCCGGCGACATCGCGGTCCCGGCCGGGTGGGACGTCACCCACGGCCCGGACACCCGCGCCGCCTGCCTGGAGCACATCGAGACCACCTGGACCGACCTGCGCCCGGCGAGCCTCGCCGCCCTGCGCGGCTGACGACACCCGCCCACGACACGCGACGACTGGGGAGCTGGTTTGCGGTGACCACGACACACCCGATCGACACGGCCCTCCCGGCCGTGCACGCACTGTTCGCCCGCCAGGCCGGGCGGACCCCCGACGCCACGGCGCTGGTGAGCGGACGGGACCGGGTGACCTACGGCGAGCTCGACGCCCGCGCCAACCGGCTGGCGCACCACCTGATCGGCTCGGGCGTGCGACCGGGCGACGTGGTCGGCGTGCGCCTGCCGCGCGGGGTGGAGCTGGTCGTCGCGGTGTTCGCGGTGCTGAAGGCGGGCGCGGCCTACACGGTCCTGGACCCCCGCTTCCCCGCCGCCCGGCTGATCGCGGTGTGCGAGCGGGCCGACGTCGACGTGGTCGTGACCGCGGACGGCGTCGGCGACCGCACCGCCGTGGACCCCGCCGCGCCCGAGGTCGCCGGGCTCCCCGCCACCGCCCCGCAGGTCGCCACCTCCCCGGACGACGTCGCGTGCGTCATGTTCACCTCCGGCTCGACCGGCGAACCCAAGGGCGTCGTGGCGCCGCACCGGGCGCTGGTCCGCACCCTCACCGGCCAGGACTACGCCGACTTCACCGCCGACGAGGTGTGGCTCCAGTGCTCCCCCGTCTCGTGGGACGCGTTCGCGCTGGAGCTGTTCGGCCCCCTGCTGCACGGCGCGACGTGCGTGCTGCAGGACGGCGAGACCCCCGACCCGGCCCTGATCGCCGACCTCGTGGCCGAGCACGGCGTGACGACCGCGCACTTCTCGGCCAGCCTGCTGAACTTCCTGCTCGACGAGCACCCCGCGGTGTTCGCGGGTCTGCGGGTGCTGATGACCGGCGGCGAGGCCGCGTCGACCCGGCACGTGGCGGCCCTGCTGGACCTGCGCCCGGACCTGCGGCTGGTGAACGGCTACTCGCCGGTCGAGAACATGATCTTCACGTTGTGCCACGACGTCACCCGCGACGACGCGCGCCGCGCGACCGTCCCGGTCGGCCGGCCGTTGGCGGGCAAGACCGCCGTCCTGCTCGGCCCGGACCTGCGCCCCGTCGCGCCCGGCGAGACCGGCGAGATCTACATGAGCGGCGGCCTGGCGCACGGCTACCTGAAGCAGCCGGGGCTGACCGCGCTGCGGTTCGTGGCGGACCCGACGCGGCCGGGCGGGCGGATGTACCGCACGGGTGACCTCGGCCGCCTGCGCGAGGACGGCGCCGTCGACTTCCTCGGCCGCGCCGACGACCAGGTGAAGATCCGCGGTTTCCGGGTCGAGCCCGGCGAGGTGCAGGCCGCGCTGACCGGTCACCCGGCCGTGCGGCAGGCGGCGGTCGTGGTCCGGGAGGACCACCCCGGCGACAAGCGCCTGGTCGCCTACGTCGTGGCCGGCGGCACGACACCGCGCGAGCTGCGCGCCCACGTCGCCGGACGCCTGCCCGAGCACCTGGTGCCCTCGGCCGTGGTCCTGCTCGACGCGTTGCCCCGCACGGCGACCGGCAAGCTGGACCGGGCCGCGCTGCCCGCGCCCGGCGTCACGACGTCGGCCGACGCGCCCCGCACGGTGCCCGAGGAAGTCCTCTGCGGGCTGTTCGCCGACGTGCTCGGGCTGCCCGCGGTCGGCGCGCTGGACGACTTCCTCGACCTCGGCGGCCACTCGCTGCTGGTCGCGACCCTGGTCAGCCGGGTGCGCGCCGCGCTGGGCGTGGAGCTGCGCGTCGCCGACGTGTTCGCCGCGCGCACGCCCCGGGCGCTGGCCGCCGCACTGCCGTCGGCCGCGCCGGCCCGCCCGCCGGTCACCGCGGCCACCCGGCCCGAGGTGCTGCCGCTGTCGTTCGCGCAGTCCCGGCTGTGGTTCCTCGACCAGGTCGAGGGCGGCGCGACCTACACGATCCCGGTGACCGTGCGGCTGCGCGGCCCGCTCGACCCGCACGCGCTGCGTGCCGCCGTCGGCGACGTGGTGGCGCGGCACGAGTCGCTGCGCACCGTGTTCCCGGTCGTCGACGGCTCACCGGTGCAGCGGATCCTCGACCAAGCCGCGCCGACGTGGTCCGAGCGCGCGTGCGCCGACCCCGACGAGCTGGTCCGCGCGTTGGCGGCCGAACCGTTCGACCTCGCCGTCGAACCGCCGCTGCGGGCCCACCTGCTGCGCCTGGCCGACGACGACCACGTGCTCCTGCTGGTGCTGCACCACATCGCGGGCGACGGCTGGTCGACCGCGCCGCTGCTGCGGGACCTGGCCGCCGCCTACCGGGCCCGCCTGGACGGCACGACGCCCGAGTGGCCGGCGCTGCCCGTGCAGTACGCGGACTACGCGCTGTGGGAGCAGGACTCCTGGCACGAGCACTGGCGCACCGCCCTGGCCGGCCTGCCGGAGGAGTCCACCCCGCCCGCCGACCGCCCCCGGTCCGCGATCCGGGGCACACGCGGCGACACCGTGCCCCTGGCGCTGGCCGCCGAGCCGCACGCCGCGTTGAAGGCGCTCGCCGGGCGGACCGGCAGCACCGTGTTCATGGTGCTGCACGCCGCCGTGGCCGCTCTGCTCACCCGCCTCGGCGCGGGCACGGACCTGGCGATCGGCACGCCCGTCGCGGGCCGGTCGGACGAAGCCCTGGACGAGCTGGTCGGCTTCTTCGTCAACACGCTCGTGCTGCGCACCGACACCTCCGGCGACCCCACGTTCACCGAGCTGCTGGCCCGCGTCCGCGAGGCGGACCTCGCCGCCTACGACCACCAGGACGTGCCCTTCGACCGGCTGGTGGAGGAGCTGAACCCGGCCCGCTCGCTCTCCCGGCACCCGCTGTTCCAGGTGATGCTGGTCCTGCAGAACACGCCGCCGGTGGCGGTCGACTTCGCCGGGCTGCGCGCCGAGCACCGGGTCGTGGACCTGGACGTGGCGAAGTTCGACCTCACCCTCGACCTCACCGAGACCGGCGACGGCCTCACCGGCGCGCTCAAGTACGCGACCGACCTGTTCGACCGCGCCACGGCCGAGCGGTTCGCCACCGCGCTCACCCGCCTGCTGACCGCGGTGGCCGCCGCGCCCGACACCCCGATCACCGCGATCGACCTGCTGGCCGCCGACGAGCGGGAACGCCTGCTGTCGACGTGGAACGGCGCGCCGGCGCGGGGTGACGACCGGCCCGCGCACGTCGTGTTCGCCGAGCAGGCGCGGCGCACGCCGGACGCGGTCGCCCTGGTGGCGGGCGGCACGGTCACCTACGCCGAGCTGGATGCGGCGGCGAACCGCCTCGCGCACCGGCTGGTCGAGGCCGGTGTCGTGCCGGGTGACGTGGTCGGTGTGCTGCTGGACCGGGACGCGACCCTGGTCACCGCGGTGCTGGCGGTGCTCAAGGCCGGCGCCGCGTACACCGTGCTGGACCCGAGGTTCCCGGCCGGCCGGCTCACCGCCGTGGCGGACCGGGCCGGGTTGCGCCACGTGGTGTCCACAGCGGACTTCCCGGGCGTGACGACCGTGGACGTCACCGGCCTCGACGCGCTTCCCTCCACCGCGCCGGACGTCGTCGTCCACCCGGACGACCTGGCCTGCGTCATGTTCACCTCCGGTTCCACGGGCGAGCCGAAGGGCGTCCTGTCGACGCACCGCGCTCTCGTGGGCACGCTCACCGGTCAGGACTACGTCGAGTTCACCGCCGACGACGTGTGGTTGCAGTGCTCGCCGGTCTCGTGGGACGCGTTCGCGCTGGAGCTGTTCGGCCCGCTCCTGCACGGCGCGGCGTGCGTGCTGCAACCCGGCCACGTCACCGACCCGGCCGTCATCGCCGGCCTGCTCACCGAGCACGCCGTCACCACCGCGCACTTCTCCGCGAGCCTGCTCAACCACCTCGTCGACGAGCACCCCGACGCCCTGCGCGGCGTGCGGCAGCTGATGACGGGCGGCGAGGCCGCGTCGGTGGCCCACGTCGGCCGGCTGCTGGCCGCGCGCCCGGACCTGCGGCTGGTCAACGGCTACTCGCCGGTCGAGAACATGATCTTCACGCTGTGCCGCGCGATCACCGCCGCCGACACGGGCCTGGCCACGATCCCGGTCGGCGCGCCGATCGCGGGCAAGCGCGTGTACGTGCTGGACCACCGGCTCGCCCCGGTGCCGGTGGGCGTGCCCGGCGAGGCGTACATGACCGGCGGGCTCGCGCACGGCTACCTGGGCGCCCCCGGCCTGACCGCCGAGCGGTTCGTCGCCGACCCGTTCGAGCCCGGCGGGCGCATGTACCGCACGGGCGACCTGGTGAAGTGGCAGGCCATCGGCGGAGCCGACGATCAGACCCGGTCGGCGGTCCTCCACTTCCTCGGCCGGGTCGACGACCAGGTCAAGGTCCGGGGCTTCCGGGTCGAGCCCGCCGAGGTCCGCACCGCCGTCGAACGGCACCCCGGGGTGCGGCAGAGCGCGGTCGTGGTGCGGGACGAGCGGCTGGTGGCCTACGTGGTGGCCGAGCCGGGCTCCGCGCCGGACCCGGCGGTCCTGCGCGCGCACGTCGCCGACCTGCTGCCCGAACACCTGAGGCCGGCCGCGTACGTGCTGGTGGACGCCCTCCCGCTGACGCCGAACGGCAAGCTGGACCGGGCCGCGCTGCCCGCGCCGGAGCACGCGGCCGCGCCCCGCAGGGCCGCCCGCGGCGCGCGTGAGGAGATCCTGCGCGGTCTGTTCGCCGACGTGCTCGGCGTGCCCGAGGACCGGGTGGGCGCGGAGGACGACTTCTTCGCGCTCGGCGGCCACTCGCTGCTGGCGGCGAAGCTGGTGGGTCGCGTGCGGGCCGCGTTCGGCGTGGAGCTGGGCGTGCGGGACGTGTTCGCCGCGCCCGTGGTGGCCGACCTGGCGGTGCGCCTGGACGGGGCCTCGGCGGCGCGGCCGGCGCTGGTCGCCGGCGACCGGCCCGAGCGCCCGCCGCTGTCCCCGGCGCAGGCCCGCCTGTGGTTCCTGGACCAGGTCGACGGCGGCACGACGTACAACGTGCAGTTCGCCGCGCGGGTCACCGGGCCGGTGGACGCCGACGCGCTGGACCGGGCCGTCACGGACGTGGTGCTCCGGCACGAGCCGCTGCGGACGGTGTACCCCTCCGTCGACGGCGAGCCGTACCAGCGGGTGCTGGCCGAGGACGACGTCACGTCCGTGCTCACCGTCCACGACGTCGAGGCGGGCCGGCTGGACACGGTGATCCGCGCCGAGTCGGGCCACCGGTTCGACCTCACCACCCGGCCGCCGATCCGGGCGCACCTGCTGAGCACCGGCGAGCGCGACCACGTGCTGCTGGTGACGCTGCACCACATCGCCGGCGACGGCTGGTCGCTGCGCCCGCTGCTGGACGACCTCGCCACCGCCTACACCGCCCGGCTCGGCGGCGCCGCGCCGGCCTGGGCTCCCCTGCCCGTGTCCTACGTGGACTACGCGCGGTGGCAGCGGGACCTGCTGGGCGACGCCGACGACCCGACGTCCCGCCTGGCCCGCGACCTCGCGCACTGGCGGTCGGCGCTGGCCGGCCTGCCCGAAGGGCTGGACCTGCGCGCCGACCGCCCCCGGCCGGCCGTGCCGAGCCACCGGGGCGGGTCCCTGCCGCTGCGCGTGCCCGGCGCGGTGCACCGGGACCTGGTCGACCTGGCCCGCGCGCACGGCGTGACCCTGTTCATGGTGCTCCAGGCCGCGTTCGCCGCCCTGCTGACCAGGATGGGCGCGGGCACGGACCTGCCGATCGGGGCCGCCGTCGCCGGTCGCGCCGACGAAGCCCTGGACGACCTGGTCGGCTTCTTCGTCAACACGCTCGTGCTGCGCACCGACACCTCGGGCGACCCCACGTTCGCGGAGCTCCTGGCGCGGGTCCGCGAGGCGGACCTCGCCGCCTACGACCACCAGGACGTGCCGTTCGAACGCCTCGTCGAGGAGCTGAACCCGGTCCGCAGCCCGGCCCGGCACCCCCTGTTCCAGGTCATGGTGGTGCTGCAGAACAACGCCGACGCCGCCGTCGACCTGGCGGGCGCGACGTGCGTGCCGGAGCCGGTGCCCAACACCGCCGCGAAGTTCGACCTGACGCTCGCCGCGACCGAGACGGCGGACGGCATCGGCGGCTACCTGGAGTACGCGACGGACCTGTTCGACGCCGACACCGCCGAACGCCTCCTGGCCCGCTTCACGTCCCTGCTGGGCGCCCTGGCGGCCGACCCGCACCGCCGGATCGGCGACGTCGACCTGCTGACCCCCGCCGAGCGGCACGACGTGCTGGCGGGGTGGAGCGACGGAGGACCGGCCGCGCCGCCCGCGACCGTCCACGCCCTGGTGGCCGCGCGGGCCGCGGCGACCCCGGACGCGGTGGCCCTGATCAGCGGCGACCGCCGCGTGCCCTACCGCGCCCTGGTCGAGCGGGCGAACCGGCTGGCGCAGCACCTCGTGGCGGCCGGCGTGCGGCCCGGCGACGTGGTGGGCGTGCTGCTGGAGCGGGACGACGAGCTGGCGGTCGCGGTGCTGGCGGCCCTGACCGCCGGCGCGGGCTACACCGTGCTCGACCCCAAGTTCCCGGCCGCGCGCCTGGCCGACCTGGTGACCCGCACCGCGCCGCCGCTGGTGGTCACCGACTCCCGGCTGTCGGGGACCGTCGCGGGCACGCCGACCGTCCTGGTCGACGCGGACGCGGCCGTGATCGCGGCGCGCCCGGCCACCCCGCCCGACGTGGCCACGACCCCGGACGACGTCGCGTGCGTCATGTTCACCTCCGGTTCCACCGGCGTGCCCAAGGGCGTCGTCGCGCCGCACCGGGCGCTGGTGTCCACGCTCACCGGGCAGGACTACGCCGGGTTCGGACCGGGCGAGGTGTGGCTGCAGATCGCGTCGGTCTCGTGGGACGCCTTCGCCACCCAGCTGCTCGGGCCGCTGCTGCACGGCGGCACGTCCGTGCTGCTGCCCGGCCGCGACGTGGACCCGGCCGTGGTGGCGGCGCTGGTGGTCGAGCACGGCGTGACCGTCTTCGACGCCTCGGCGAGCCTGTTCGACCACGTGCTCGACGAGCACCCCGAGGTGTTCGCCACCGTGCGCCGGGCCATGACCGGCGGCGAGCCCGCGTCGCCCGCGCACGTGGCGAGGGCGCTGCGCGAGTTCCCGGGCGTCGCCCTGGTCAACGGCTACGGCCCGGCCGAGAGCATGGGCTTCACCACCACCCACGACATCACCGCCGCCGGCACGGCGTCCGTCCCGATCGGCGGGCCGGTCGCGGGCAAGCGGGCCCACGTGCTGGACGACCGGCTGCGGCCCGTGCCGCCGGGGGTGGCGGGCGAGCTGTACGTGTCGGGCGACGGCCTGGCGCACGGTTACCTGAGCGCGCCCGGCCTGACCGCCGAGCGGTTCGTGGCCCACCCGTTCCGGGCGGGCGAGCGCGCCTACCGGACCGGCGACCTGGCGCGCTGGTTGCCCGACGGGACGCTGGAGTACCTGGGCCGGGTCGACGACCAGGTCAAGATCCGGGGGTTCCGGGTCGAGCCCGGCGAGGTGCGGGCCGCCGTCACCGCGCACCCCGGCGTGGCCGACGCGGCCGTGGTGGTGCGCGAGGACCGGCCCGGGGACAAGCGGCTGGTGGCCTACGTCGTCGCGCCGACCCCGGTGGCCGAGGTGCGGGCGCACGTGGCGGCGCTGCTGCCGGAACACCTGCGGCCCGTCGCCTACGTGCCGCTGGACGCCCTGCCGCTGACCGCGAACGGCAAGCTCGACCGGTCCGCGCTGCCCGTGCCGGACCTGGCCGCGCCCGCGTCGCGCCGGCCGCGCACCGCCCGCGAGGAGATCCTCGTCGGGTTGTTCGCCGAGGTGCTGGGCGTCGCCGAAGTCGGTCTGGACGACGGGTTCTTCGACCTCGGCGGGCACTCGCTGCTGGCGGCGAAGCTCGTCGGCCGGGTCCGCGGCGCGCTCGACGCGGAGTTGGGCATCCGCGACCTGTTCGACGCGCCGACCCCGGCCGCGCTGATCGACCGCCTCGACGCGGCCCGCGCCGCGCGCACCCCGCTGCGGCCGGTGGACCGCCCGGAGTGGACGCCGCTGTCCCCGGCGCAGGCGCGCCTGTGGTTCGTGGACCAGTTGCGCGGCCCCAACCCCGCCTACAACGTCGCGCACACCGTCCGGTTGCGCGGTGAGCTGGACGTGGCCGCGTTGCGCGCCGCGCTGACCGACCTGGTCGGCAGGCACGAGGCGTTGCGGACCGTGTTCCCGTCGGTCGACGGCGAACCGCGCCAGGTGGTGCGGCCGGCGGGCGACGTGGACCTCCCCGTGCGTCAGGTGTCCGATGTGGACGAGACCGTGGCGCGGGCGGCGCGGGAGGCGTTCGACCTCACCGCCGAGCCGCCGGTGCGGGCCTCGCTGCTCCGCGTCGCGGCCGACCACCACGTGCTCCTGCTGGTGCTGCACCACATCGCGGGCGACGGCTGGTCCATGGGACCGCTGCTGCGCGACCTGGCCGACGCCTACACCGCCCGCCTGGCCGGCGAGACGCCCGACTGGGAGCCGCTGCCCGTCCAGTACGCGGACTACACGCTGTGGCAACGCGACCTGCTCGACGAGGTGGGCGACGCGCAGCTCGCGTTCTGGCGGGAGGCGCTCGACGACCTGCCGCACCGGGTGCCGCTGCCGCTGGACCACCCCCGGACGGCCGGGGGCGGCGCGGGCGGGCTGGTGGACGTGCGGCTGGACGCCGACCTGCACCGGGCGCTGCTGGACGTGGCGCGGGCGCACGGCGCGACCTTGTTCATGGTGCTCCAAGCCGCGTTCGCGACCGTGCTGACGAGGATGGGCGCGGGCACGGACGTGCCGCTGGGCGCGCCGGTCGCGGGCCGCGCGGACGAGGCGCTGGACGACCTGGTCGGCTTCTTCGTCAACACCCTCGTGCTGCGCACCGACACCTCCGGCGACCCCACGTTCACCGAGCTGCTGGCCCGCGTCCGCGAGACGGACCTCGCCGCCTACGACCACCAGGACGTGCCGTTCGACCGGCTGGTCGAGGAGCTGAACCCGGTGCGCACGCCGGGCACGCACCCGCTGTTCCAGGTCGCGTTCGTGGTGCAGAACAACGCGGGCGCACGGCCGGAGCTGCCCGGCCTCCGGGTGGAGCTCGCGCCGGTCGACACGGGCGCGGCCAAGTTCGACCTCACGCTCAGCCTCGGCGAGGAGTACGACGGCGGCACGCCGACGGGCGTGGTGGGCGGCTTGGAGTACGCGGCCGACCTGGTCGAGCGGAGCACCGCGACCGCGCTGGTGGACCGGCTGGTGGGCGTGCTGCGGGCCGTCGCCGTCGACCCGGGCGTCCGGATCGGCCGGCTGGACGTGCTCACCCCGGCCGAGCGGGCGGTGCTCGCGGCGGGCTCGCCCGGCGCGCCGGCGCGGGTCGTGGACCACCGCACGGCGCACGAAGTCGTCGCCGGGCACGCGACCGCCACGCCGGACGCCACCGCCGTCGTGTTCGACGGCGCCCGCACGACCTACCGGGAGCTGGACGCGGCGGCCAACCGGATGGCCCACCACCTGCTCGACTCCGGCGTCCGCCCCGGCGACCTCGTGGGCGTCCTGCTCGACCGGAGCACCGGGCTGGTGGTGACCGTGCTCGCGGTGCTCAAGGCGGGCGCCGCGTTCACCCTGCTCGACCCCGGTTTCCCCGACGGGCGGGTGGCCGCGGTCCTGCGGGCCGCGAACGCGGTCGCGGTCGTGACGGACGCGGCCGGCCTGACCCGCCTGGACGGCGCGTACCGGATGCTGGACATCGCGGCGGACGTGAGCGGGCGACCCGACCACGCGCCCGGGGTCGACGTCGATCCCGCCGCGCCGGCCTGCGTCATCTTCACGTCCGGCTCGACCGGCAAGCCCAAGGGCGTGCTCGCACCGCACCGCGCGGTGGTGCGCACGCTGATCGGCCAGGACTTCTTCGACGGCTCCCCGGAGCACGTCTGGTTGCAGAGCGCGCCGCTGCCGTGGGACGGCTTCGTCCTGGAGATGTTCGGCGCGCTGCTGTCCGGCGCGACGTCGGTGCTCCAGCCGGGGCAGGCGCCCGAGCCGGCGCGGATCGCCGAACTGGTCGCCGAGCACGGCGTGACCACGGTGTTCCTGTCCGCGAGCCTGCTCAACTACATGCTCGACGAGCACCCGGCCGTGTTCGACGTGCTGCGGGTGGTGATGACGGGCGGTGAGGCCGCGTCCGCGCCGCACCTGGCCAGGCTGGTGCGGGAGCACCCCGGCGTGCGGGTCGTCAACGGCTACGGACCGGCCGAGCACATGGTCTACACGAGCTTCCACGACGTGCGGCCGGAGGACGTCGAGGGCCCGGTGCCGATCGGCCTCGCCGTGGCCGACAAGCGGTCCTACGTGCTGGACGACCGCCTCGACCTCGTCCCGCCGGGTGTCGCCGGCGAGCTGTACGTCACGGGCGCCGGTTCCGCGCACGGTTACGCGGGCGAACCGGGCCTGACCGCCGAGCGCTTCGTCGCCTGCCCCTTCGAGCCCGGTCACCGCATGTACCGCACGGGTGACCTGGTGAAGTGGCGCCACGACGGCAGGTTGGAGTTCGTCGGCCGCGCGGACGACCAGGTCAAGATCCGCGGTTTCCGGATCGAGCCCGGCGAGGTGCAGGCGGTCGTGGACGCGCACCCCGGCGTGCGGCGCAGCGCGGTCGTGGTCCGGGAGGACCGGCCCGGTGACAAGCGGTTGGTCGCCTACGTCGTGCCCGAGGCCGGTTCCGCGCCCGACCACGCCGCGCTGGCGGCCCACGCGGCGGCCGTGCTGCCGAACCACCTGCGGCCTTCCGCGTACGTGCTGCTCGACCGCATCCCGCTCAACGCCAACGGCAAGCTGGACCGGGCCGCGCTGCCCGCGCCGGCGGCCGGCTCCGGCGTCGGGCGACGCGCGCCGCGCACACCCCGCGAGACGATCATGGTGGGCCTGTTCGCCGACGTGCTCGGGCTGACCGCCGACCGGGTGGGCGTCGACGACGACTTCTTCGCCCTCGGCGGGCACTCGCTGCTGGCGGCGAAGCTCGTCGGCCGCGTCCGGGCCGCGCTCGACGCGGAACTCGCGATCCGCGACCTGTTCGACGCGCCGACGCCGGCCGGGCTGTGCGGCCGGCTGGACCGGGTCGCCGACCGCCTGGCACTGACCGCCGCGCCGCGACCGGACGAGGTCCCCCTGTCCTACGCGCAGGCCCGGCTGTGGTTCATCGACCAGTTGGAGGGCGCGGGCGCGTCCTACAACGTGCCGCACACCGTGCGGCTGCGCGGCGGGCTCGACGTCGGGGCGCTGCACGCGGCGTTGACCGACGTGGTGCGGCGGCACGAGTCGCTGCGGACGGTGTTCCCCTCGATCGACGGCGTGCCGCAGCAGGTGGTGCGGCCGGCGGCGGACGTGGCGCTGCCGCTGCCCGTGCTCGACCTCGCCGAGTCCGAAGTGGACGGTGCGGTCACGGCGGCGGCGCGGGAGGCGTTCGACCTCACCGCCGAGCTGCCCGTGCGGGCGTCGTTGCTGCGGGTCGCCGAGGACGACCACGTGCTGCTGCTGGTGCTGCACCACATCGCGGGCGACGGCTGGTCGATGGGACCGCTGCTCGGCGACCTCACCGACGCCTACACGGCCCGGCTGGACGGCCGCGCCCCCGACTGGGCGCCGCTGCCCGTGCAGTACGCCGACTACGCGCTGTGGCAGCGCGAGCTGCTCGGCGACCCGGACGACCCGACGAGCCCGCTGGCCCGGCAGCTCGCGTTCTGGCGGCAGGCGCTGGCCGGGGTGCCCGACGAGCTGCCGCTGCCCGCCGACCGGGCCCGCCCGGCGACCGCGTCCGGCCGGGGCGAGTCGGTGCCGGTCGAGCTGGACGCCGAGCTGCACCGGGCGCTGCTCGACCTGGCCCGCACCACCGGCACCACGCCGTTCATGGTGCTCCAGGCCGGGTTCGCGGCCCTGCTGACCCGGCTCGGGGCGGGCACCGACGTGCCGGCCGGCTCACCGGTCGCGGGCCGCGCGGACGAGGCGCTCGACGAGCTGGTCGGGTTCTTCGTCAACACGCTCGTGCTGCGCACGGACACCTCGGGCGACCCGACGTTCCGGGAGCTGCTGGCCCGCGTCCGGGACGCCGACCTGGCCGCCTACGACCACCAGGACGTGCCGTTCGAGCGGTTGGTCGAGGAGCTGAACCCGACCCGGTCGCTGTCGCGGCACCCGCTGTTCCAGGTGATGCTGGTGCTGCAGAACACCGCGGCGGGCCGGGTGGCGATGCCCGGGCTGACCGCCGAGGTCAGGCCCGTGGACACGGCGAGCGCCAAGTTCGACCTCACCCTGGGGCTGCGCGAGGAGCACGACGACGCAGGCGCGCCCGCCGGCATCACCGGCAGCCTGGAGTTCGCCACCGACCTGTTCGACCGCAGCACCGCCGCCGCCCTGGCCACCCGCCTGACCAGGATGTTCGCCGCGGTCATCGCCGAGCCGGACACCCGGATCAGCCGGCCTGAGCTGCTCGACCGCCAGGAGCGGCGCGGGCTGCTGGCCGCCTGGACCGACACCTACGCCGACGCGCCGGTGGACCGCTGCGCCCACGAGCTGGTCGCGGCGCAGGCGCGGCGGACGCCCGACGCGGTGGCGCTGGTCCACGGCGAGGTCCGGGTGACCTACCGGGAGCTGGTGGACCGGGCGAACCGGCTGGCCCACGAGCTCATCGCCCGCGGGGTGCGGGCCGGGCAGGTCGTCGGCGTGCTGCTGGACCGCGACGTGGACCTCGTCGTGGCCGTGCTGGGCGTGCTCACCGCGGGCGCCGGCTACACCGCGCTGGACCTGCGGTTCCCGCGTCGGCGGCTGGCCGGGCTGGTCGAGCGCGCCGGCACCCCGCTGGTGGTGACGTCGTCGTCGTTGGCCGACCGGCTGCCGGACGTGCCCGCGCTCGCGGTCGACGACCCCGGCACGGCCGCACGCGTCGCGCGCCACCCCGTGACGGCGCCGGGGGTGCAGGTGTCGCCCGAGGACGTCGCGTGCGTCATGTTCACCTCGGGGTCCACCGGTGTGCCCAAGGGCGTCGTCGCGCCGCACCGCGCGCTCGTCGGCACGCTGCTCAGCCAGGAGTACGTGGACTTCTCCCCCGACCACGTGTGGTTGCAGTGCTCGCCGGTGTCGTGGGACGCGTTCGCGCTGGAGCTGTTCGGGCCGCTGCTGGCGGGCGCCACGTGCGTGTTGCAGCCGGGGCCCACGCCGGAGCCCGCGGTGATCGACGCGCTCGTCGCCCGGCACGCGATCACCACCGTGCACCTGTCCGCGAGCCTGCTCAACCACCTGCTCGACGAGTACCCGACCGCGTTGGCCGGGGTGCGGCAGATCATGACCGGCGGCGAGCCGGCCTCGGTGGCGCACCTGCGCAAGCTGCTGGACCGCCACCCCGGCGTGCGGCTGGTCAACGGCTACTCGCCGGTGGAGAACATGATCTTCACGGTGTGCCACCAGGTGCGGCTGGAGGACACCGACCTGCCGTCGATCCCGGTCGGGCGGCCGATCGTCAACAAGGGCTTCTACGTGCTCGACGCGCACCTGAACCTGCTGCCGCCCGGCGTGGTCGGCGAGCTCTACATGACCGGCGTCGGCCTGGCCCGGGGCTACCTGGGCGCGGCGGCGCAGACCGCCGAGCGGTTCGTCGCCTGCCCGCACGGCAGCCCCGGCGAGCGCATGTACCGGACCGGGGACCTGGTCAGGTGGCGTGCCGATGGTGTCCTGGACTTCCTCGGCCGGGCCGACGACCAGATCAAGATCCGCGGGTTCCGGGTGGAGCCGGGCGAGGTGTCCAACGCGCTGACCCACCACCCGAGCGTCCGGCAGGCGGCCGTCGTGGCCCGCGAGGACCGGCCCGGTGACCGGCGGCTGGTGGCGTACGTGGTGGCGGAGCCCGGCGCGGAGCCCGACCCGGCGTCGCTGCGGGCGCACGCCGAAGAGCACCTGCCCGAGCACATGCGGCCCAGCGCGTACGTGCGGATGGACGTGCTGCCGCGCAACGCCAACGGCAAGCTCGACCGGGCCGCCCTGCCACCGCCCGACTACCTCGACCGGCCCGCCGGGCGCACCCCGGCGACCCCGCGCGAAGAGGTCCTGTGCGCGTTGTTCGCCGAGGTCCTCGGGCTGACCGGCGAGGTGGGCGCGGACGACGACTTCTTCGCCCTCGGCGGGCACTCGCTGCTGGTGACCCGCCTGATCAGCCGGGTGCGCACGGCCTTCGGGGCCGAGCTGTCCATCAAGTCCGTGTTCGAGAACCGCACGGTGGCCGCGCTCGCGGAGCGCCTGGGCCACGCCGAACAAGCCCGCCCCGCGCTGCGGCGCCGGGTCCGCCCGGAGGAGGTCAAGTGAGCGCGCCGAGCATCCCCCTGTCGTTCACCCAGCGGCGGCTGTGGTTCCTCAGCCGGGCCGAGCCCGGCGCCACCTACAACATCCCGGTCGCGCTGCGGCTGCGCGGTGACGTGGACGTGGCGGCGCTGCGGGCCGCGCTGGGCGACGTCGTGGCCCGGCACGAGGTGCTGCGCACCGCGTACCCGGAGGTCGACGGCCGGCCGTGCCAGGACATCCGGCCGGTGTCGGCGGTGGACCTGCCGGTGACGGTCGTGGCGGCGGACGAGCTGACCTCGGCGCTGGAGGACGCGGCACGGCACGTGTTCGACCTGACCGCCGCGCCGCCGGTGCTCACCCGCCTGTTCCGGGTGGCCGGCGCCGACCCGGTGCTGCTGGTGCTGCTGCACCACATCGCGGGCGACGGCGGGTCGACCGGGCCGCTCACCCGCGACCTGGCGACCGCCTACGCGGCCCGACTCGCCGGACGCGCGCCGCGGTTCCCCGAGCTGCCGGTGCAGTACGCCGACTACACCTACTGGCAGCAGGACGTGCTGGGCGACCCCGACGACCCGGACAGCCGGTTCGCCCGGCAGGCGCGGCACTGGGCTCGGACGTTGGCGGACCTGCCGGTCGAGGTGGGCTTCCCCGCCGACCGGGCGCGTCCGGCCACCGCCGGGCACCGGGGCGACTCGGTGCCGCTGGCCGTGCCCGCGCCGGTGCACCGGGCGTTGGCCGACCTCGCCGCCGACACCGGGGCGACGCTGTTCATGGTGGCGCAGGCCGCGGTGGCCGCGTTGATCACCCGGCACGGCGGCGGCGCGGACGTGCCGCTCGGCACGGCGGTCGCGGGCCGGTCCGACGAAGCCCTCGACGACCTGGTCGGGTTCTTCGTCAACACGCTCGTCCTGCGCGCCGACACCTCGGGCGACCCCACGTTCGCCGAGCTGCTGGCCAGGGTCCGCGACGCGGTGCTGACCGCGTACTCCCACCAGGACGTGCCGTTCGAGCGGGTCGTGGAGGAGCTGAACCCGCCGCGCTCGCCGGCCCGCCACCCGCTGTTCCAGGTGATGCTGGTGCACAGCACCGAGGGCGCCGCCGACGCCGACGGGTTCTTCGAACCGCTGCCGCTGGGCACCGGCGCGGTGAAGTTCGACATGACCATCGCGTTCCGCGAGCGGACCGACGGCCTGCTGGTCGACTGGGACTACTCCGTCGACCTGTTCGACCGGTCCACCGTCGCCGCGTTCGGCCGGCGGTTGGTCCGGCTGCTGACCGCCGTCGCCGCCGACCCGCACACCCCCATCGGCTCGCTGCCGATCCTGGACGACGACGAGCGCGCCGCGCTGACCGCACCCGGCCACGCGCACCTCGACGCGACCGTGCACGAGCTGTTCGCCGCACGGGCCGCCGAGGCGCCGGAGAAGACCGCGCTGGTCCACGACGGCGGCCGCGTCACGTACGCCGAGCTGGACCGGTGGGCCAACCGGATCGCCCACCGGGTGCCGGCCGGCGTGGTGGTCGGCGTGCACCTCGACCGCGGGTCGGCGCTGGTGGCCGCGCTGCTCGGGGTGCTCAAGGCGGGCAGCGGCTACACGTTGCTGGACACCGCCTTCCCCTCCGACCGGCTGCGCGGGGCCCTGCGGCGGGCGGGCGCCACCGTGGTCGTCGGCGAGCCGCTCGACGGGGTCGACGCCCGGTTCGTGGACCCCTGCGCGCCCGGCCCGGACCACGCGCCCGAGGTGCGGGTCTCGCCCGAGGCGCCCGCCGTCGTCATGTTCACCTCCGGCTCGACCGGTGAGCCGAAGGGCGTGCTCGCGCCCCACCGCGCGCTGGTCGCGACGCTCACCGGGCAGGACTACGCCGAGTTCGACGCCGACCAGGTGTGGCTCCAGGCCGCGCCGGTCTCGTGGGACGCCTTCGCCACCGAGCTGCTGGGCGCGCTGCTGCACGGCGGCACGTGCGTGCTCCACCCGGCCGGGCCGCCGGACCCCGCCGACATCGCCCGGTTGACGGTCGAGCACGGCGTCACCGTGTTCAAGGCCTCCGCCAGCCTGTTCAACCACGTGCTCGACGAGCACCCCGAGGTGTTCGCCACCGTGCGCCGGGCCATGACCGGCGGCGAGCCCGCGTCACCCGCGCACGTGGCCAGGGCGCTGGCGGACCACCCGCACGTGCGGCTCACCAACGGCTACGGCCCGGCCGAGAGCATGGGCTACAGCACCGCGCGCGAGATCACCGCCGCCGACCTGGCCGCGCGGTCGGTGCCGATCGGCCGTCCGGTGGCGGGCAAGCACGGCTACGTGCTGGACGGGCGCCTGGCGCTCGTGCCGCCCGGCGGTGTCGGCGAGCTGCACCTGGCGGGCGCGGGTCTCGCGCACGGCTACCTGGGCGCGCCGGCCGCGACCGCCGAGCGGTTCGTGGCGGACCCGTTCCGGCCGGGACGGCGGATGTACCGCACGGGCGACCTGGTGCGGCTGCGGCACGACGGCGTGCTGGAGTACGTGGGCCGGGTCGACGACCAGGTGAAGCTGCGCGGGTTCCGGGTGGAGCCGGCCGAGGTCCGCGCGGCCGTCGACCGGCACCCCGACGTGCGGCAGAGCGCGGTGGTGGTGCGCGAGGACCGGCCCGGCGACCCCCGGCTGGTGGCGTACGTGGTCGGTGGCGTGACGCCCGCCGAGGTGCGCGGGCACGTCGCCGGGCTCCTGCCGGAGCACCTGGTGCCGTCGGCGGTCGTCGTGCTGGACGAGCTGCCGCGCACGCCCAACGGCAAGCTGGACCGGCGTGCCCTGCCCGCACCCGCTCACGCGGCGGGCGACGGCGAGCCGCGCACCCCGCAGGAGGAGATCCTGTGCGGCCTGTTCGCGGTGGTGCTGGGGCTGGCGGCGCCGGCGGGCGCGGAGGACGACTTCTTCGCGCTCGGCGGGCACTCCCTGCTCGCCACCCGGCTGGTGGGCCGGGTGCGCGCCGCCCTGGGCGCGGAACTCGGCATCCGCGACCTGTTCGCCTCGCCGACCCCGCGCGGCCTCGCGTCCCGCCTCACGGCTGCGACCTCCGCCCGCCCCGTCCTGCGGCCCCTCGACCGGCCCGACCCGTTGCCGCTGTCGTACGCGCAGCGACGCCTGTGGGTGGTGGACCAGCTCGGCTCGGCGGCCTACAACTCGCCGTGGGCGCTGCGGCTGCGCGGCGAGCTGGACGTGCCCGCGCTGCGCGCCGCCCTCGCGGACGTGGTGGACCGGCACGAGTCGCTGCGCACGGTGTTCCCGCAGGTGGACGGCGAACCGGTGCAGCGGGTGCTGGACACCGCCCCGGAACTCGCGGTCGTGACCACCGACGACGTGGACGCGGCCGTGGCGGGGCTGTCGGCGCACGCGTTCGACCTCGCCGTCGAACCGCCGCTGCGGGCCCACCTGCTGGTGGTCTCCCCGGTCGAGCACGTGCTCGTGCTGGTGCTGCACCACATCGCCAGCGACGGCTGGTCGAAGGCGCCGCTGCTGCGCGACCTCACCACCGCGTACACCGCCCGCGCCGGCGGTGCCGCCCCCGACTGGGCGCCGCTGCCCGTGCAGTACGCGGACTACGCGCTGTGGCAACGGGACCTGCTCGGGGCCGAGGACGACCCGGGCAGCCTCGTCTCCACCCAGCTCGCGTTCTGGCGCGACACCCTCGCCGGCGTGCCCGAACAGCTGGACCTGCCAGCGGACCGGCCGCGACCGGCGGTTCCGTCCGGGCGGGGCGGGCTGGTGGCGGCCGAGTTCGGGCCGGCCACCCGGGACGCGGTGCGCGCGCTGGCCGACGCGACCGGCAGCACGACGTTCATGGTGCTGCACGCCGCCTTGGCCGCGCTGCTGACCCGGCTGGGCGCGGGCACGGACATCCCGATCGGCTCGCCCGTCGCGGGCCGCACCGACGAGGCGCTGGACGACGCGGTCGGATTCTTCGTCAACACGCTCGTGCTGCGCGCCGACACCTCCGGCGACCCCGCGTTCGGCGAGCTGCTGGCCCGGGTGCGCGCCGCCGACCTGGCCGCCTACGACCACCAGGACGTGCCGTTCGAGCGGGTCGTGGAGGAGCTGAACCCGGCCCGGTCGCTGTCGCGGCACCCGCTGTTCCAGGTGACGCTGGTGGTGCAGAACAACGCGGACGGCGAGGGGTCGTCCCTGCCCGGCCTGGCCGTCGAGCCCGTGCCCGCCTGGACGCCCACGGCCAAGTTCGACCTGGTGCTGGCGTTCGCCGAGCACGACGGCGGCCTGACCGCGAACCTGGAGTACGCGGTCGACCTGTTCGACGAGGACACCGCCCGGTCGCTGGTGACGCGCCTGGAACGCCTGCTCGCCTCCGCCGACCCGGCGACCCGGCTCAGCGACCTCGACGTCCTCGTGCCCGGTGAGCGGGACCGCGTGCTCGTCGAGTGGAACGACACCGCCGCGCCGGTCGACGTCTGGGAGTCCGTGCCGGCGCTGGTGGCCCGGTGGGTGCGGGAGACACCGGACGCGACCGCCCTCGGCTCGACGGCGGGCGGTCTGACGTTCGCCGGGCTGGACGGCGCGGCGAACCGGGTGGCGAACCGGCTGCTCGCGCTCGGCGTGCGGCCCGGCTCGGTCGTCGGGGTCTGCCTGCGCCGCTCGCCCGCCGGTGTCGCCGCGCTGCTGGGCGTGCTGCGGGTCGGCGCCGCCTACCTGCCGCTGGACCCCGACTACCCGGCCGAACGCCTGGCGCACATGCTCGCCGACTCCGCGACGCCCGTGGTGGTGACCGAGCGGGCCTTGCGCGACCTCGTGACCGGGCCGCCGGTCGTGTGCCTCGAAGACCTGCGCGACTCGCCGGACACGCCGGTGGACGTGCCGGTGCACCCGAGGGACGCCGCCTACGTGATCTACACGTCCGGCTCCACCGGCCGGCCCAAGGGCGTCGTCGTCGACCACCACGGGTTCGCCGACCTGTGCACCTCGCACGTCCGCGAGTACGGCATCACGCCCGCCGACCGGGCCGGGCACGTCGCCGCGCAGGGCTTCGACGCGGCGGTCTGGGAGATCTGGCCGCAGCTGACGGCGGGCGCGTCCGTGCACCTGCCCGACGCGCACGTCCTGGCCGACGACGACGCGCTCGTGACGTGGATCGCCGACACCGGCCTCACCACGTGCTTCCTGCCGACGCCGCGCCTGGAACTGGTCCTGGACGACCTGGCGAACCGGCCGACCGCGTTGCGCGCCCTGCTCACCGGCGGTGACGCGCTGCGCCGCCGGCCACCCGCGCACACCCCGTTCCGGCTGCGCAACCTGTACGGGCCGACGGAGTTCTCGGTCGTGGCCACGGGCGCCGACGTGCCGCCGGACGCGCGGGCCGACGTCCCGCCGCCCATCGGCCGCCCGGTCGCGAACACCCGCGCGCTCGTGCTGGACGCCCGGCTGCGGCCGGCGCCCGTCGGCGTGGTCGGCGAGCTGTACCTGGCGGGCGCGGGCCTGGCGCGCGGCTACCACGACCGGCCCGGACTGACCGCCGAGCGGTTCACCGCGTGCCCGTTCGGCGAGCCGGGCGAGCGCATGTACCGGACCGGCGACCTGGTGCGGTGGAACGCGCGGGGCGAGTTGGAGTTCGCCGGGCGGGCCGACCAGCAGGTGAAGCTGCGCGGGTTCCGCATCGAGCTGGGCGAGGTCGAGTCCGTGCTGGCGGCCCACCCGGCGGTGGCGCACGCGGCGGTCGTGGTCCGCGAGGACCGGCCCGGCCTGAAGACCCTGGCCGGGTACGTCGTGCCGCGCGGAGCGCTCGACACCGGCGCCCTGCGGGCGCACCTCGCGACCGTGCTGCCGGAGCACATGGTGCCGACCGCGCTGGTCGTGCTCGACGCGCTCCCGCTGACCCCCAACGGCAAGCTCGACCGCCGCGCCCTGCCCGTCCCGGAGCTCGTCACCGGGCGCCGCGCACCGCGCACGCCGCGCGAGGAGATCCTGTGCGGCCTGTTCGCCGAGCTGCTGGGCGTGCCCTCGGTGGGGCCCGACGACGACTTCTTCGACCTGGGCGGGCACTCGTTGCTGGCCACCCGCCTGGTCAGCCGGGTCCGCACCGCGCTGGACGCCGAGCTGACCGTGGCCGAGCTGTTCGCCAACCCCACGCCCGCCGGGCTGGGCACGTGCCTGGACCGCGGTCCGGCCGCCCGGCCCGCCCTGCGCCCCGCCGCGCGGCCCGACCTGGTGCCGTTGTCGTTCGCGCAACGCCGCCTGTGGTTCGTGAACCGACTGGACGAGGAGAACCCGAGCTACGCGGTGCCGGTCTCGTTGCGGCTGCGCGGTGAGGTGGACGTGCCCGCGCTGCGCGCCGCGCTGGCCGACGTGGTGGCGCGGCACGAGGCGCTGCGCACCGTGTTCCCCGAGGTCGGCGGCACACCCCACCAGCAGGTGCGCCACGGCGTCACGGCGCCGTTCACGCTGCTCGACCGCGCGCCCGGCGACCTCGACGCGGTGCTGCGCCGGCTCGTCTCGGCGCCGTTCGACCTGACCGCGGACCTGCCGCTGCGCACCGCCCTGATCCGGTTGGCCGACGACGAGCACGTGCTCCTGCTGGTGCTGCACCACATCGCGGGCGACGGCTGGTCCATGGGACCGCTGCTGCGCGACCTGGCCGACGCCTACACCGCCCGCCTCGACGACCGGGCCCCCGCGTGGACACCGCTGCCCGTCCAGTACGCGGACTACGCGCTGTGGCAACGCGACCTGCTCGGCGACGAGGACGACCCGGACGGGCCGTTCGCGCACCGGATCGCGTTCTGGGCCGACGCGCTGGCCGGCGTGCCCGACGAGCTGGCGCTGCCCGCCGACCGGCCGCGGCCCGCGACGTCCGCGCAGACCGGCGGCCGGGTGCCGCTGGCGCTGGACGCCGACCTGCACCGCGCCGTGCTCGACCTGGCCCGCCGCACCAGGACCACGCCGTTCATGGTGTTCCAGGCCGCGCTGGCGACGCTGCTGACCCGGGTCGGCGCGGGCGTGGACATCCCGATCGGCACGCCGGTCGCGGGCCGCACCGACGAAGCCCTCGACGACCTCGTCGGCTTCTTCGTCAACACGCTCGTGCTGCGCACCGACACCTCCGGCGACCCCACGTTCACCGAGCTGCTGGCCCGCGTCCGCGAGGTGGACCTCGCCGCCTACGACCACCAGGACGTGCCGTTCGAACGGCTGGTGGAACGGCTCAACCCGCCCCGCTCGCTCACCCGCCACCCGCTGTGCCAGGTGCTGCTGACCCTCCAGAACACCGGTGACGCGCACCTCGCGCTGCCCGGCCTGACCGCGGAGCCGGTGGGCGTCACGTCCGGCACCACGGCGTTCGACCTGAGCCTCGGCCTGCGCGAGACCCGCGCGGGCGACGGCTCGCCCGCCGGCGTCGACGGCGCCCTCCTCTACCGGGAGGACCTGTTCGACGCCGGCACCGCCCGCTCCCTGGCCGAGCGGCTCGTCCGCGTCCTGGCCGCCGCGACCGCGGACCCGGACGTCCGGCTGGGCGACGTGGACCTCCTCGGCGACGACGAGCGCGACCGGGTGCTGGTGGCGTGGAACGACACCGAGCGGTCCGTGCCGGACACCACGCTGCCCGCCCTGTTCACCGCGCAGGCCCGCCGCACGCCCGACGCCGTCGCGCTGATCGCCGACGGCGAGCGCCTGACCTATGCCGGGCTGGACGCCCGGATCGACCGGCTCGCCGCGGCGCTGCACGCCGCGGGCGCCGGCCGGGACCGGGTGGTGGCCGTGCTGCTGCCCCGGTCGGTGGACCTGGTCGTCGCGCTGCACGCCGTGCACCGGGCGGGCGCGGCCTACCTGCCCGTGGACCCCGGCTACCCGGCCGAGCGGGTGGCGTTCATGCTCGCCGACGCCGACCCCGTGCTGGTCCTCGACGCGGACACCCTGCGGGGCCTGGAGGACGGGCCGGCCGGCGCGCTGCCGGAGGTGCTTCCCGGCGACCCTGCCTACGTCATCTACACCTCCGGCTCCACCGGGCGTCCCAAGGGCGTGGTGGTCGAGCACCGCGCGATCGTCAACCGGCTGTCGTGGATGCAGGACGAGTACCGCCTCGGCCCGGACGACCGGGTGCTGCAGAAGACGCCGTCGAGCTTCGACGTGTCGGTGTGGGAGTTCTTCTGGCCCTTCCAGGTGGGCGCGGCGCTCGTCGTGGCCCGTCCGGACGGGCACCGCGACCCCGCGTACCTGGCCGACGTGATCCGCCGGGAAGGCGTCACCACGGCCCACTTCGTGCCGTCGATGCTGGACGCGTTCGTCGCGCACCTGGAGGAGTCCGGCGGGCGGTGCGCCGACCTGGTCCGGGTGGTGTGCAGCGGGGAGGCCCTGCCGACCGCGCTGGCCCGCCGGTTCGCCGCGGTGTCCGACGCGGGCCTGCACAACCTGTACGGGCCGACGGAAGCCGCGGTGGACGTGACCTCCCACGCCGTGCGCGGCGACGAGACCACCGCGACGATCCCGATCGGGCGCCCGGTGTGGAACACCGGCGTGCACGTGCTGGACGACCGGCTGCGGCCCGTGCCGCCGGGCGTGCCCGGCGAGCTGTACCTGACCGGCGTGCAGCTGGCCCGCGGCTACCACGCGCGGCCGGGGCTGACCGCGCAGCGGTTCGTCGCGTCGCCGTTCACGCCGGGCGCGCGGGTGTACCGGACCGGCGACGTCGTGCGGTGGTGCGGCGAGGGCGTGCTGGAGTACCTGTCGCGGGCCGACGACCAGGTGAAGGTCCGCGGCCTGCGGATCGAGCCGGACGAGATCGCCGCCGTGCTCCAGGACCACCCGGACGTGGCCCGCGCCGCCGTCGTGGCCCGCGAGCACGCGCCCGGCGACCTGCGGCTCGTCGCCTACGTCGTCGCCGCGGGCGACCGCGTGCCGGAGCAGTCGGCGCTCCGGTCGCACGCCGCGGCGCGGCTGCCCGAGCACATGGTGCCGTGGGCCGTGGTGGTGCTCGACGACATCCCGGTCGGCCCGAGCGGCAAGCTGGACCGCGAGGCGCTGCCCGCGCCGGCCGTCCGGTCGACCGGTCGGGCGCCGTCCTCACCCGCCGAGGAGGCGCTGGCGGCGCTGTTCGCCGACGTGCTCGGCGTGCCCGCGGTCGGCGTGGACGACGGGTTCTTCGACCTGGGCGGGCACTCCCTGCTGGCGACCCGGCTCGTGGCGCGCGTCGGCGCGGAGTTCGGCGTGCGGCTGGGCGTGCGGGCGGTGTTCGAGGCGCCCACGGTGGCCGCGATGGCACGGCGGCTGCACGACGGCGCGGCCGAGGACGCGCCACCCCCCGTGCTGCTCCCGTTGCGCGCCGATGGCTCCGCCGCGCCGCTGTTCTGCGTGCACCCGGCGGCCGGCGTCGGCTGGGTGTACGCGGGCCTGCTGCCGCACCTGCCCGACCGGCCCGTGTACGCCCTGCAGGCCCGGGGGTTGTCGCAGCCCGACGCCCGGCCCACGAGCCTGGCCGGGATGGCCAAGGACTACCTCGACCAGGTGCGCGCCGTGCAGCCCACCGGGCCGTACCACCTGCTCGGCTGGTCGTTCGGCGCGGGCGTGGCGCACGCGATGGCCGCCGCCCTGCGCGAGGAGGGCGAGCAGGTGGCCACCCTGGCGCTGCTGGACGGCTACCCCACCGCGCCCACCGGCGACGTGCACTCCGCCCGCGACCCGCGGGTGCTGGCCGCGTTGCTGCGCTCCCTCGGCTACCCCGACGACCCCGCGCCGGTGTCGGTGGCGGACTTCGCGGCACGCGTCGCGGACGGGCCGCTCGCCGACGTGGTGCCCGCCCGGCTCGCCGACCTCGCCGAGGTCTTCGCCGACAACCTGACCCTGATGGGCGAGGGCACCACCGCCCGCTTCGACGGCGACGTGCTGTTCTTCGCCGCCACCGCCGACAAGACCGACCTGTCCCCCGTGCCCGCCGACTGGCGCGCGCACATCACCGGCGACGTCGACGCGCACCGCGTCGGCTGCCGGCACGGCGACCTGACCCGGCCCGGCCCGCTGGCCGCCGTCGGCGCGGTGCTCGCCGCCCACCTGGAGAACCACTCGTGAGGAGAACCGCCATGACCGCAGCCCTGACCCGCGAAGCCGCCCTGGTCCACGACTTCTACCGGTTCGTCGACACCGGCGACGTGCCCGCGCTGGTCGCCATGTTCACCGAGGACACCACCTACCACCGCCCGGGCTACCCGCCGGTCGCCGGCCACGACGGCGTGGCGCACTTCTACACCAGCGTGCGGGTCATCAAGGAGGGCGAGCACCGCGTCGAGTCCGTGGTGCTGGAAGGCGACCAGGTCGCCGTGCGCGGGTCGTTCGAAGGCGTGCTGCGCGACGGCACGCGGACCAGCCTGCGCTACGCCGACTTCTTCACCCTCGCCGACGACGGCCGCTTCAGCAAGCGCGAGACGTTCTTCTTCACCCCCCTCGTCTGATCCTCCCCACCGAACGGAGCCCCGTCATGACCTCGCTGCTGAACAAGCCCGCCGCCGCGTCCCCCGGCCACGGCGCCGCGTTCACCCCGCACCTCTACAGCCTCAAGTACTCCCCCGACCTCGGCTGGCACGACGGCGACCTGCTGCCGATGGACAACCTGTCGCTGCACCCGGCCACCCTCGGCCTGCACTACGGCCAGGTGATCTTCGAGGGCATGAAGGCGTTCCGCCAGCAGGACGGCTCGGTGGCGGTGTTCCGGCCGTGGGAGAACGCGCGCCGCTTCAACCGGTCGGCCGCGCGGCTCGCGATGCCGTCGCTGCCCGAGCAGCTCTACGTCGACGGCGTGGACCGGCTCGTCGCCGCCGACCACGCCGAGCTGTCCGACCACCCCGACCACAGCCTGTACCTGCGCCCGCTGATGTTCGGCACGGACGCGAACCTGATGCTGCGGCCGTCGGAGGAGTACCTGTTCCTGGTGATGGCCTTCGTCGCGGGCGGCTTCTTCGGCGACGTGGTGCGGCCGGTGTCCGTGCTGGTGTCGCGCGACCAGGCGCGGGCCATGCCCGGCGGGACGGGCGACGTGAAGTGCGCGGCGAACTACGGGCCGTCGTTCGTGGCGCAGCGCAAGGCGCAGGAGGCCGGGTGCCAGCAGGTGGTGTGGCTGGACCAGGCCGAGCGCCGGTGGGTGGAGGAGATGGGCGGCATGAACCTGTTCTTCGTGCGCGGCTCGGGCGCGGGCGCGGAGGTGTTCACCACGCCGCTCACCGGCACCCTGCTGCCGGGCGTGACCCGGGACTCGTTGCTGCGCATGGCCGCGCGCCTGGGCTACCGGGTCGCCGAGCGACCGGTGTCGGTCGACCAGTGGCGGGCCGGGTGCGAGGCGGGCGAGATCACCGAGGTGTTCGCGTGCGGCACGGCGGCGGTCGTCACCCCGGTCGGCCGGGTGCGCGACGTGGACGGCGACTTCACCGTCGGCGACGGGGAGATGGGCCCCGTCACCGGCGCCCTGCGCCGAGCCCTGGTCGACCTGCAGCACGGCCGCGTGCCGGACGTGGACGGCTGGCTGCACCGGGTGGCCTGAGACGACGGGCGACGCGGGCCGGGTCCACGCGACCCGACCCGCCCCCTCGTCCGCACGGGCGGTGCCCGACCGGTAACGGAACGCGAGAAGCCGCCGATGACCACCGTGTTCCCGCCGTCGAGACCCGGAGGTCCCGGATGAACGCGAGCAAAGCCGCTGCCGCCGCCTGCCTGGCCGCCGCCGCGACGCTGTCCGGCGTCACCCCGTCGGCGAACGCGGCCGACGGGCAGCTCTGCCTGGTCAACGAAGTGGTGTCCTTCAGCGAACCGGTGACCAACACGCCGAAGACGGTCGACGTCACCGTCAACGGCCAGCTCTTCAACTGCGCCAACGGCGCCGCGGCCACCGGCTCCTACACCGAGACCGCCACGCTGCCGGACTACACCTGCACCTCGCTGTTCTACCAAGGCGCCGGGACGCGGGTCTTCACGTGGACCGATCCGGCCGTGACGCCGAGCGCGTACTCGTACAACCGGACGTCCAGCCGGGTCGGCGCGAACATCGTCATCGTGCTGCTGGGCTCGATCAGCTCCGGCACGTTCGCCGCGGAGCCGGCGAAGATGCAGCTGACCGCGCTGAACCCCGACCCGCTCAGCTGCGCCACCACCGGCGTCTCCCGGCTGTCCCTGGTCGGCGCGCTCACCGTGGGGATCTGACCGGCGAGCCGCCGCATCACCCGATCGAGACCGCTCGACCACGTGGACGCAACCAAATGGTTGCGATAACCTCGCGACCGTAGGTTTCGCTACTCGCGAGGGGCCGTCATGGGTTTTCCTGATCGCATCGAACGGGTCGTGGAGATCGCGCAACCGCCGACCAGGGTGTGGGCGGCGATCACCACGGCCGAGGGGTTGGGCGAGTGGTTCGGCGATGAGGCGACGATCGACCTGCGCCCGGGCGGCGCCGCGCGGATGACCTGGTCCGGCGGCCCGACGGTCGAGCTGCGGGTGGAACGGGTCGAGGAGCCGACCGTGTTCGCCTTCACCTGGCCGGTCTTCGGCATGCCCGCCGACGACCCGCGCCGCACGTACGTCGAGTTCACCCTCGAGGAGATCGGCGCGGGCACGCGGCTCAAGGTCGTGGAGAGCGGGTTCGCGCAGCTGCCGGAGGACGGTCACGGCAAGGCGTACGACGCGCACAACCAGGGCTGGGCGAGCGAGTTGGGGGAGCTGGTCGACCACCTCGAACCCGCTTGACGTCGATGCCACCCGACATCGAGGCGGTGGCCGAGCAGGTCTTCACCGCCCTGGCGGACCCGACCCGGCGCGCCATCCTGGCGGCGCTGGCCGCGGGCGGTCCGGCCACGGCCACGGACCTCGCCGATCGCCTGCCCGTCACCCGGCAGGCGATCGCGAAGCACCTCGCCCTGCTCACCGACGTGGGCCTGGTGCTGGCGGAACCCGGCGAACGGCGCCGGGTGCGGTTCCGCCTGCGCTCCGCGCCGATGCAGGTGGCACAGCAGTACCTGGCGTCGCTGGCGCGTGACTGGGACGGACCGCTCAGCGCGCTGAAGGACCACCTCGACCGCAGCGTCCCCACCGCGGTCCCACCGGATGCACCCGAAGACACCGCGGCTGATCACGGCCCGCCGACCCCGGCGGTGGGCGGGACCGTGCGCGTCACCCTGAAATTGGAAGGTGGACACCACCGATGAAGACACCTCCGATCGTTTCCGCGTCGGCGTGGGAGGACGCTCGCCAGGAACTGCTGGTGCAGGAGAAGGAGCTGACCCGGGCACGGGACGCGATGGCCGCGGCACGTCGGCGGATGCCGTGGTTCGAGGTGGAGAAGGAGTACTCGTTCGACACCCCGCACGGCCGGCGGAGCCTGCTCGACCTCTTCGAGGGCCGGCGGCAGCTGATCGTCTACCGCGCGTTCTTCGAGCCCGGCGTGCACGGCTGGCCGGACCACGCCTGCCCCGGCTGCTCGTTCGTGACGGCCGACCAGGTCGGGCACGTCGCCCACCTCAACGCCCGCAACACCACCCTGACGCTGGCGTCGCGCGCGCCGCTGGCCGACATCGAGCGGTTGAAGGCGCGGATGGGCTGGCGGATGCCCTGGGTCACCATCCTCGACGACTTCGACGCGGACTTCGGCGTGGACGAGTGGCACGGCACGAACGCGTTCATCCGCGAGGGCGACCGCGTGTTCCGCACCTACTTCATCAACGAGCGCGGCGACGAGGCGTTGGGCAGCACGTTCAGCTACCTCGACATGACCGCGCTCGGCAGGCAGGAGCACTGGGAGGACTCGCCCGAGGGCTACCCCCAGACCTCGGCGTACTCGTGGTGGAAGTGGCACGACTCCTACACCGACACCAGGCCCGTCGAGTGGTGGTCGACCGAGGCCGCCGAGGACGAGGGCGAGAAGGTCTCCGTCCAGGCGGCGGCGGAGCACGGCGACTGCTGCCACTGACGGCCCGGCGGTGCGGGACGACCCGGGCGCGGGTCGTCCCGCACCGGGGCTCGGCCTCCGACCCGACCGGACCTCGCCGCGCCGGACCGCGCCGGATATCGCGGAAATATAGATTTCGGTAAACCGTCGCGCTATTCGCGCGCGCTCTCGCGGTGCGGCTGCGGGCACCGGTACGGTGCGCCGATGATCGCTCCGGAATTCGTCGGAAAACGACTCGATCCCGTTGTGCTGGAAGTGCCCCGGGAACGGGTCGTCGCATTCGCGCGGGCCATCGGCGAGGACGCCGCCGTGCACGTCGACGTCGACGCGGCGCGCGCCGCCGGCCATCCCGAGGTGGTGCTGCCGCCGACGATGCTGTTCGGGTTGGAACTCGAGGCCCGCGGCGAGGGGTTGTTGCTCGAGATGGGACTCGACCCGTTGCGCGTGCTGCACGCCGAGCAGTCGTTCACCTATCACCGGAGCGTGCACGCCGGCGAGGAGTTGCGCTTCGAGAGCGTGGTCGCCGACGTTTACCGGCGGATGGGCGGACGGCTGGAGTTCATCGTGCAGGAGACGGCCGTGCTCCGGGGCGGGGAACACCTGGCCGATTTGCGACAGGTGCTCGTCATCGAGGAAGGGGAGGCCGCGTGAACGCGCCGGCGGTCGGTGACCGGTTACCCGCGACCGAGGTGCCCGCGATCACCCGGGAGAAGCTTCGGGAATTCGCAGTCGCGTCCGGCGACGACAATCCCGTGCACCTCGACGACGACGCCGCGCGGCAAGGCGGGCTGGACGGAATCGTGACGCACGGGATGCTCGTCATGGCGCACCTGGGCCGCCTGGTCACGTCGTGGCCGGCGACGGGCGCGCTGCGGTCGTTCAAGACCCGGTTCACCGCGCCGACGCCGCTGGGCGCGCGGGTGACGTGCGGCGGGAAGGTCGCCTCGGTCGACGTGGCGGCCGGGACCGCGCGGGTCCAGGTGACGGCGACGCGGGACGACGGCGTCGTGGTCGCGCGCGGCGAGGCGGTCGTGGAGCTGGCGTCGTGACCAGGTCCGTGCTGGTCGTGGGCGCGAACCGGGGCATCGGCGAGGCGGTGGCGCGGGAGTTCCTGCGCGCCGGGGACCGGGTGGCGGGCACGCACCGCGGGTCGGGCGTGCCGGTCGACGGGGTGTTCGGGGTGGAGCTGGACCTGGCCGACGCCGACCGGGTGGCCGACGCCGTCGCCGAGGTCACCGCGCACCAGGGCGCGCCGGAGGTGGTCGTGCTGAACGCGGGCGTGACCCGCGACGGGCTGGTCGCGCGGATGCCCGAGGAGCACTACCGGGAGGTCATCGAGGTGACGCAGCTCGGCGCGTTCCGGGTGGCGCAACGGGTGCTGCCCGCGATGGCGAAGGCGCGGGCGGGGTCGATCGTGCTGGTCTCGTCGGCCTCGGCCCGCGCCGGGTCGCCCGGTCAGGCGAACTACGCGGCGGCCAAGGCGGCGCTGGAGGGGTTCGCGCGGTCGGTGGCGCTGGAGTACGGGCGGCGCGGCGTGCGGGTCAACGTCGTCGCGCCGGGCCCGGTGGACACCGACATGGTCGCGGTGCTGACGGACCGGCAGCGGCAGGCCCTGATCGACCAGGTCCCGCTCGGCCGGCTGGCCCGGCCGGAGGAGATCGCCGAGGTGGTGCGCTGGGTCGCGGGCTCGACGTACGTGACCGGCGCGACGATCCCGGTCACGGGTGGCGGCGCGCTCGGCTGGTGAAGCCCGGGGGGAACCGCGCGCTCGGCCGGACCTTCCTCACACCAGGTCGTTCTCCTGGGCGTAGATGGCGGCCTGCACGCGGGAGCGCAGGTCCAGCTTCGTCAGGATGCGGGAGACGTGGGTCTTCGCCGTCGCGCCGCTGATGAACAGCTCGTGCGCGATCTGGGCGTTCGACAGGCCGCGGCCCAGGCAGCGCAGCACGTCCAGCTCCCGCTCGGTCAGCTGGTCCAGGCGGCTGTCGAGGACCGGCTGGGTCTTCACCGGCGCCTCGGCGTAGGCCTTGATCAGCTTGCGGGTGATCTCCGGGCCGAGCACGTTCTCGCCCGCCGCGACCAACCGCACCGCCTCCACCAGCCGCGGCGCGTCCACCGACTTCAGCAGGAACCCCGCGGCGCCCGCGCGCAGCGCGGCGAACACGTACTCGTCCAGGTCGAACGTGGTCAGCACCAGCACCTGGGCCACGCTGTCGCCGTGCAGCGCCTTCGTCGCGGCGATGCCGTCCAGGCCGGGCATCCGGATGTCCATCAGCACCACGTCCGGCCGCAGCGCCCGCGCCTGGCTGATCGCCGTCGCGCCGTCACCCGCCTCCCCGACCACCTCGATGCCCTCGGCGTTGCCCAGGATCAGCACGAGGCCCGCGCGGATGGCCGCGTGGTCGTCCACCACCAGCACCCTGATGCTCACCGCTCCACCCCGGGCAGCGGCAGCACCGCGCGGACCTTCCAGGCGCCGTCGGCCGGTCCGGCGGTGAGCGAGCCGCCGACCGCCGCCGTGCGCTCCCGCATGTTCAGCAGCCCGGTGCCCAGGCCTCCCCCGTCACCGCCGTCGCACAGCTCGTTGACCACTTCCAGCACCATCTCGGTGTCGGTGCGGCGCAGGTCGAGGACGACGTTCGTGCGCGGTGCGTGCTTCATGGCGTTGGTCAGCGCCTCCTGGGCGATCCGGTACGCGGTCAGGTCGACCGCGGCGGGCAGCGGCTCGGTGTCGTCGTACTCCACCCGGACGTCCAGCCGCATGCCGCCCGCCTGCGCCGACTCGATGAGCCGGGACAGCTGGGCCAGCCGCGCGGGGGCGGTCGGCTCGTCCGGGTCGGTGACGTCGGCGCGCAGCAGGTTGATCATGGCACGCATCTCGTCCAACGCGCTGACGCTGTTCTCCCGCACGGACTTGAGCACCACTCGCGTCATCGGGTCGTCGTCCTTCAACGACAGCGCGGCCTCGGCCTGGATGGCTATCGCGGACAGGTGCCCGGCGATGACGTCGTGCAGGTCACGGGCCATGTGCGCGCGTTCGGCGGCGACCGCGGCGGTCCGGTCCAGCTGGGCGATCTTGGCGAGCTGCCGGGTGTTCGCGCGCTCCACCTCGGCCATCCGCTGGTGCTGCCGCACGTTCGTCGCCCACCACACCGGGATCAGCAGGAACGGCAGCACGGCGAACGCGGCCAGCACCGTGGCGCGCCAGCCGGGCACCAGCAGCACGGTCGCGGTGATCGTGCTGATCGAGGTCAGCACGGCGATCGGCACCATGTCGCGGCTGAGCCGGCGCGGGCCGTAGAGCGTGGCCGCGTAGAGCAGGTCGGCGTACACGACGAGGGTCGGCGTGCTGACCCCGATGACGCAGTCCACGAACAGGAACGCCGTGCCCACCGCGAGGGCCGTGCCCGGCGCGATCCGGCGGAACGCCTCCACCACGCAGATACCGCCGAACAACAGCACCCGAACCCACGGCGGAATCTGGTCGTCGAGGCGGAACAACGGGTACAGGCCGGTGGCGAACAACACCGAGCCGACCAGCAACGAGCTGATCACGATGAGGGCGTCGTGCTGCCACTCCGGCAACTTCCGGAGCCCGGAGACGGCGCGAGTTATTCCGGCCTGCACCGCGCGATCACAGCACACGCCACCGCGGCTCGCATCGGCCGAAGTGATGACCCGTGATCGCTCCGACCGCCGATGCCGCGCACCCGTCCGCCTCGCGATGATGGTGTCACGGCAGGCGCACGGCCCGCCGACCACACCGAGAGGAGCGGATGTCACCATGAAAAGCGTGGCGGTAGCACTGGCGGTGGTGTCGGCTTTCGCGCTGAGCGCTTGCGACCCGGTCGCCGACGGGAATTCGACCGGCGACAACACCGATGAAGGCCGCACGACCCTGCTGTGCCACGTGGCGAACGGATGGATGTCCGCGAACCCCGACGGGAAGAGCGAAGCGGCCAGGACATTGGGTTCGGTAATCGACGACATCGCCGGGAACATGGACGAATCGTCGCGGGCTGCCAAGGTGTTGGCCGCGGCCCGCCAGTTGCTGTCGGACAAATCCGAGGACATCGCCGACGGCGCCGCGAAAATCAAGGAACTGTGCTGAGGGTGTGCCCACGCCCGGCGAGGAGGACAAGTGGCTGAGGGCAAGGTGAACGACGGTCGGTGGGCCCCGTGGTGGGTGTACGTCGTCCTGATCGTCGGGTCCAACCTGATCAAGCAGTACTTCATCGGCGGCAAGGTGTCCGACGTGGCCAACGTCGCGATCACGGTGGCGATGGTCGGCGTGCTGATCTTCGCCATCACTGCGGTGTACCGGTCGATGGTCGCCACCCGGCGGCGGTGACGTCGACCGGGACTCGGCGGCCTCCCCTGGCCGCCGCGCGGTAGGTGGGACGGGCGCCCGTCCCACCTACCGCCTTCTCCTGCGCTCAGCGAGCCGCGACCCGGCGGTAGGCGCGCATGCTCAGCGGCACGAACACCGCCACGATCAGCAGCGACGACAGCCAGGCGTAGGCCAGCGCGTGGTCGTCGGGCCAGGAGCCGGACACGACGTCCAGCCCGGGCACGGTGTTGCCGAACAGACCGCGCACCGCGTTGATCACCGCGGTCAGCGGGTTCCACTCGGCGATCACGCGCAGCGGTCCCGGCATGGACTCCTCCGGCACGAAGCCGGACGACACGAACGTCAGCGGGGTCAGCCAGATCAGGCCGGCGCTCTGCGCCGCCTCCGGGCTCGGCGAGACCAGCCCGATGAGCGCCCCGATCCACGACATGGCGAACGCGAACACCAGCAGCACCAGGAACGCCAGCACGGCGTCCAGGAAGCTGCCGCGCACCCGCCAACCGATGAGCAGCCCGCACAGGCACGTCACGAGCATCGCCACGACGCTCACCGCCAGGTCCGACAGCGTCCGGCCGACCATCACCGACACGCCGGACATCGGCAGCGACCGCAGCCGGTCGATGAAGCCCTTGCGCAGGTCCGTCGACAGGCCGATGACGGTGAACGCGGAGTTGAACGCCAACGTCTGCACCAGGATGCCCGCCAGCAGGTACTCGCGGTACGCCGCGCCGCCGAGCAGGCCGCCGAACACGAACCCGAACAGCAGCACGAACATCACCGGCTGCACCACCGCGGCGAACGCCCAGTCGACGCTGCGCCGCACGTGCAGCAGGTTGCGCCAGGCGATCATCCAGCCGTCGACGGCGACCTTGGCCACTGCGGTCACGAGTCCTCCCCGTCGTCGGCGCGGTCGGTGAGCATCAGGAACACGTCGTCCAGCTTGGGCCGGTGCAGCGACACGTCGAGCACCCGCACGTCCAGCGCGTCCAGCCGCGTCAACGCCTCCATCAGCGTCTTCGGGCCGACGTGCACGAGCACGTGCGCCCGGCGCAGGTGCTCGTCCACCACGGGCTCGGCCGCGCCCACCTCGGCGAGCACGCCCGTCAGCGCGGGCAGGTCGGCGGAGTCTGCCACGACGATCTCCAGCCGTTCGCTGCCGACGCGGGCCTTCAGCTCGTCGGAGGTGCCCCGCTCCACCACCCGTCCCCGGTCGATCACCACGATCGAGTCGGCCAACTGGTCGGCCTCCTCCAGGTACTGGGTCGTGAGCAGCACGGACGCGCCGTCGTCCACGAGCCGCCGCACCATCTCCCAGGTGTCGAGGCGGGAACGCGGGTCCAGGCCGGTGGTCGGCTCGTCCAGCACGACGACCGGCGGCCGGGCGACGAGCGCGCCGGCCAGGTCGAGCCGCCGCCGCATGCCGCCGGAGTAGGTGCGCAGCAGGCGGGACGCGGCCTGCTCCAACCGGAACAGCGCCAGCAGCTCGCGGGCGCGGGCCCGCGCCTCGGTGGCCTTGAAGCCGTACAGCCTGCCGACCAGGTACAGGTTCTCGTACCCGGTCAGGCTCTCGTCCACGGCCGCGTACTGCCCGGACAGGCCGATGGAACGCCGCACGTCGGCGGACTGCGAGAGCACGTCGTAGCCGGCGACGCGGACGTCGCCCGCGTCCGGCCTGAGCAACGTCGTCAGCACCCGCACCATCGTGGTCTTGCCCGCGCCGTTGGGGCCCAACAGCCCCAGCACCGTCCCGGTGGGCACGGTCAGGTCCACGCCGTCGAGGGCGCGGTGCGCCTTGTACGACTTGACGACGCCTCGCGCCTCGACGGCTGCGGTCACCGTTCCTCCTCCGTGTGGTCGTCCGCCCCGACCGGGGTCTTGGGCGGGAACAGCGTCAGGCGCAGCGGGCCGCCGACGAGCCAGAGCGCGGTGACCGCGGCGAGCTGGATCTCGAAGTTCCACAGCTCGACCGTGCTCGGCCCGCCGATCAGGAACATCACCAGGGTCAACGCGGACGAGACGGCCAGCGCCGCGAGGCAGCGCAGCCACATCGCCCACTCGTGGCGCTGCCGGGCCCGGCCGCGGCGCGGCGGTCGGGCCGGTCGCGGGCCGCCGGCGAAGCGGTGCGCGAACCACGCGTCCGCCCGCCGCACCAGGTGCGGCCCGAAGGCCAGACTGACGCCCAGGTAGGCCGCGGCCAGGCTGTGCGTCATGCCCGGCGTGCCGCCCGTGCGCAGGTCGACGGCGCACGCCACGACCAGCACCACGTCCACCACCGGCACGCCCAGCAGCAGCGCCCCGCCGAGGCGGGGCTTGCGCAGCGGGTACCGGGCGAGCAGCCCCGAGGCCAGCACGACCCAGAAGGCGATCTCGCACGCCACGATCAGGTACAGCACGACCGGGTCCTGCCCCGCCGCCTGCGCCAGGACCTCCCGCGCCCGGACCTCTCCGGCCGAGGCCCCTCGGGCCTGCACCGCGAACCCCATCGCCCGTGATCACGATCCCGCCGGCGGGGGCGGCGCCGCGACGGGGACGCCGGGCCGGTCCCCGATCACGTGCGCGCCGCCGTCGACGTGGACGATCTCGCCGGTCGTCGCGGGGAACCAGTCCGACAGCAGGGCCACGCACGCGCGGGCCACGGGCGTGAACTCCTGGTCGTCCCAGCCCAGCGGCGACTTGCCGTGCCACCGCTGCCCCTCGCGGCGGGCCGCCTCGTCGCCGCCCGGCCCGATGGCGACGGCCGCGGTGGTGCGCAGCGGCCCGGCGGCGACGAGGTTGACCCGGATGCCGTCACGGCCCAGGTAGGACGCCAGGTACCGGGCGCAGGACTCCAGCGCCGCCTTCGCCACGCCCATCCAGTCGTACTCCGCGTAGGCGTGCGAGGCGTCGAAGTCCAGGCCCACCACGGAACTGCCCGGCCCGAGCATCGGGCGCACGGCCCGCACCAGCGCCTGCAACGAGTACGCGGAGACGTGGAACGCGGGCGCCACGTCGTCCCAGCGCGCGGTGAGGAAGTTGCCGCCGAGCGCCTCGGCCGGCGCGTAGGCCACCGAGTGCAGCACGCCGTCCACGCGGTCCGCGTGCGCGGCCAGCCGTTGCGGCAGGGAGGCGAGGTGGTCGGCGTCGGTGACGTCCAGCTCCACCACGGGCGCGGGCGACGGGAGGCGTTGCGCGAGCCGTTCCACCAGCCGCACCCGGCCGTACGCGGTGAGGACGACGTTCGCGCCTTCCTCCTGCGCCAGGCGCGCCACGTGGTAGGCGATGGAGGACGGCGTCAGCACGCCCGTCACGAGCAGGGTCTTGCCCTTGAGCAGGTCCACGGCTCAGCTCTCCAGCACGTAGCCGTCGCCGGGGCGGTGGCCCCGGGAGCGGCGCAGGTCGGCGAAGACGAACGTGCGCTGCAACCAGCGGTCCGCGCCGTCGTAGCGCGGGGTGAACGCCGACCGGCCGTGCACGGTGACCCGGTTGTCGACGATCGCCAGGTCGCCCGCGGTCAGCCGCAGCGCGTTGAACGAGTTGTCGAACAGCTCGCCCAGCTCGGCCAGGGCCGCGACCGCGCGGTCGGTGACCGGCTCGGTGGCCGCCTGGTCCACGCACAGGTCGGGGTCGTCCGGGTCGCCGTGCAGCACGGCGCGCGGCGGCACCTCGCCGGACGTCGCGCCGAACGAGGGCGGCGGCGCGGTGACGAACTCCGCCGACGACAGCGCCGCGCGGGCCTGCTCCCCCAGCTTCGGCAGCACCTGGCGCGAGCACACCAGCCGCAGCTCGGCGATCCGCTCGTGGTCCGGGCGCACGCACCCCAGCAGCACGAAGTCGGGGCGGTGACGGTGGAACGCGTTCTCGGTGTGGAAGGTCAGGTGCGCCGACCCGACGTTGCCCTGCACCTCCTCCTTGCCCGGCACCGGCACCACGTTCTGCACCAGCGCGCCGGACTTCTCCGCGCGGAACGCGCCGGGGTCGCCCAGGCCGTGCGCCACGAGCACGAGCACGGCGGCGGACACCGTCGCCTCGCGCACCACGGAGCCCTCGGCCTTCGGCGTGGGCGGCAGGTTGTCCTCGTCCACGGGCAGGTTGCGCAGCAGCAGCGCGCCGCCCGTGCCGGAGTCGCGGCGGAACTCCTTGAGCGCGTGCCGCAGCGACGCGGGCGCGTCCTCCCACGCCCGGCGCGCCGCGGCCACCCACTCGGGGCTGTCGAGCCGCCCGCCCGCCACGTCGAGCAGGTCGCGGGCGATCCGGTCGAGCCACTCGTGCTCGACGGTGTCCAGCGTGGCGGTGGTCAGCGTGTCTTCGTTGGCCAACAACATTTCCCTCACCCTCAGTGAGTCGTCACCGGGCGGACCCGCCCGAGGTGCGCGGAGATCGCCCCGAGCAGGGCGGTCGGGTCGTGCCGGAAGTAGAAGTGGCCGCCGTCGAACGCGCGGTGCTCGCGCAGCTCGCCGGACGCCGCGAGGTCGCGCCACGCCTCGCCGCCGGCGGCGTCGACGTCCGGGTCGGCGTCGCCCCGGTAGACCACGAGCGGCGTGGCCACGGGGTCCGGCGCGGTGGGCGCGTACCGCTCGATGAGCCGGTAGTCGGCGCGGATCATCGGCAGCAGCAGCTCGCGCAGGTCGGGGCTCGCCAGCGCGGCGGCGTCGGCGCCGGACACCCGGCTGATCTCGGCGACGAGCGCGTCGTCGTCCCGGGTGTGCAGGTCTTGGGGCGTGCGGCGGTGCGGGGCGGTGAACCCGGAGGCCACGAGCAGCGCGGGCGGGTGGCCGCGCTGCTCGCACCGCCGGGTCACCTCGTAGCCGATGGCCGCGCCCATGCTGTGGCCGAACAGCACGACGGGCCGGTCGGACAGCGGCGCGAGGACGTCGGCGAGCACGTCGGCCATCGCCGCCATGTCGTCGACCGGCTCGTCGACGAGGCGTTCCTCCCGGCCGGGGTACTGCACGACGCGCACCTCGACCGACGCGGGCAGCCGCGCGCCCCAGTCGCGGTAGTAGCTCGCCGATCCGCCCGCGTGCGGCAGGCACACGAGGGTGGTCGCGGCCGACGGCCGGGGCGTGCGCGTGCGCAGCCAGCGGTCGGCGGTGGTCGTGGCCGCCATGCGCACCTCCTTGTCGTAGACGGGTCTGCTCAGGCGCCCATGGCGTCGACGAGGCTCTTGGGGCGCATGTCGGTCCAGTTCGCCTCGACGTGGTCCAGGCACTCCTGGCGGCCCGCCTCGCCGAACACCACGCGCCAGCCGTCGGGGACGGGGATGAAGTGCGGCCAGAGGGAGTGCTGGCCCTCGTCGTTGACCAGCACGAAGTAGGTGCCGTTCTCGTCCTCGAACGGGTTGGTGCTCATCGCGGGTCTCCTTCGGGTCGCGGCGTCGCCACGGCGGCGTCGACCGCCGCGGCGACCTCGTCAAGGACGTCTTGACGAGTCATCTCTTCGTGGGGTGCGGGCACGTCGTGCACGCGGATGGCGCCGGTGACGTGCGGCGCCCACCGGCCCGGGTCGCGTTCCGGGTGGTCGGCGGCGTCGGTGGCGCGGAAGAACAGCAGGTCGCCGTCGAAGCGGCGCGGGGTGTGCGCGGACAGGGCGCGGCCGTTGGCGAGGTAGGCGTCGAGCACGGCGCGGGCGAGGTCCTCGGTGGTCTGCTCGTAGCCGCCGAGCTCGGCGCGCACCACGGCGACGGCGCGGGCGTGGCCTTCGGGCGTGGCGAGGTCCTCGGGGCTCAGGCCGGTGCCGGCGAACGCGTCGGCGAAGACCTCCGCGGTGCTCAGCGGTGTCGTGCCGACGCGGGGGTAGGAGTCGAGCACGGCCAGCAGGTCCACGGTCTCGCCGGCCTCCTGGAGGCGGACGGCGACCTCGTGGGCCAGGTGCCCGCCCATCGACCAGCCCAGCAGCCGGTACGGGCCGTGGGGCGCGACCGAGCGGATGTGGTCCGCGAACCGGGCGGCCTGGTCGCCGATCGTGCCGGGGTCGGCCCCCGTCAGGTCGGCTTGGAGGCCGTAGAGCGGCACGTCCGGGTCGAGCGCGCCGAGCAGCCCGGTGTAGCACCAGCTCAGCCCGGACGCCGGGGGCAGGCAGAACAGCGGCGGCGCGTCACCGCCCGCCCGCAGCGGCAGCAGCGCGCCCAGCGCGTCCACGCCGGTCGCGGCCGGGTCACCGTCGAGGCGGCGGGCCAGTTCGGCCGGGCTGGGCGACTCGAACAACGTCCGCACGGTCACGTCCGCGTCGAAGCGGGACCGGACCCGGTCGGCCAGCGTCACGGCGAGCAGCGAGTGGCCGCCGGCCGCGAAGAACCCGCGGTCCGGGTCGACCGAGTCCACCCGCAGCACCTCCGCGAACATGCGGCACAGCAGGTCCTCGACGAGGGTGCGCGGCGCGCGTCCCGCGGCGGCGGCGCCCCGGGGCGCGGGCAGGGCCCGGCGGTCGAGCTTGCCGTTGGCGTTGAGCGGCAGCTCAGCCAGCTCGGTGAACGTGCCGGGCACGAGGTGCGCGGGCAGGTCGGCGGCCACGTGCCCGCGCACCGCGTCCGGGTCCGGCGAGGCGCCGGGCTCGGGCACGTAGTAGGCGGCCAGCCGCTGGTCGCCGGGCACGTCCTCGCGCACCGCGACGGCCGCGTGCGCGACCCCGGCGCACCGCGCCACGGCGGCCTCCACCTCGCCCAGCTCGACCCGGACGCCCCTGAGCTTCACCTGGTCGTCGGCGCGACCCAGGTACACGAGCGCGCCGTCGTCGTCCCAGCGCGCCAGGTCGCCGGTGCGGTACAGCCGCGAACCAGCCGGGCCGTGCGGGTCGGCGACGAACCGCGTCGCGGTGACGCCGGGACGGCCGAGGTAGCCGCGCGCCAGTTGCACGCCCGCCAGGTACAGCTCACCCGGCGCACCGGGCGGCACGGGCGCGAGGCGGGCGTCCAGCACGTACGCGCGGGTGTTCCAGACGGGCCTGCCGATGGGCACGCGCGGGTCGCCGGCGTCGCACTGCCACGACGTGACGTCGACCGACGCCTCGGTGGGGCCGTAGAGGTTGTGCAGCTCGGCGGAGTACGCGGCCAGGAACCGGTCCCGGGTGGCGGGCAGGAGCGCTTCGCCGCTGCACACCACCCGCCGCAAGGTCGGGCACGCCACCGGGTCCACCAGGAAGGCGTCCAACATGGACGGCACGAAGTGGGCGGTGGTGACGCCGTGGTCGTTGATCACCCGCGCCAGGTGGGCCGGGTCGCGGTGGCCGTCCGGCTTGGTCACCACGATGGCCGCGCCCGTGATCAGCGGCCAGAAGAACTCCCACACCGACACGTCGAACGTGCACGGCGTCTTGAGCAGCACGCGGTCGTCGGGGGTGAGCCGGTAGCGGTCCTGCATCCACAGCAGGCGGTTCACGATGCCCCGGTGCGGCACGCCGACCCCCTTGGGGGTGCCCGTGGAGCCGGAGGTGTGGATGACGTACGCCAGGTCGTCGGGCGAGGCCCGGCGGACCGTCACGTCCGGCGCGTCGTCGCCGTGCACCGCCACCACCGGCAGGCCGTCGAACGCCGCCGCGTCGTCCGTCAGCACGCACACCGGCCGTGCCCCGGCCAGCAGCACGGCACGCCGCCGGGCGGGCAGGTCGGTGTCCAGCGGCAGGTAGGCCGCGCCGGACTTCAGCACCGCCAGCAGCGCCACCACCAGGCCGGCCGAGCGCGGCAGGGACACGGCCACCACCGCGTCGGGCCCCGCGCCCGCGGCGACGAGCCGGCGGGCCAGGCGGTCGGCGGACTCGTGCAGCTCGCCGTAGTCCAGCACGCGGTCCTGGTCGAGGATCGCGGTGGCGTGCGGAGAGGAGGCCGCCTGCCGGTCAAGCAGGTCGGTGAGCGTGACGTCCTCGACGGGGGTCGCGGTGTCGTTCCACGCGTGCAGCACGCGGTCGCGGTCGGCGTCGGTCAGCGGCGTGCCCGCGCCCAGCGGCCGGTCCGGGTGCTCGACCAGGTCGGTCAGGGTGCTCAGCAGCCAGTCCGCCAGCCGGCGGGCGGTGGCGGCGTCCACCAGGTCGGGCCGGTGGTCCAGCCGGAACGCCAGGTTCGGACCGGGCACGCCGATCAGCGTCACCGGGTAGTGCGTGGCGTCGCGGGCCTCCACGTCGATGAGGAACGCGCCGCCGGCCAACTCGGTGTTGTCCTCGTCGCCGGCCGGGTAGTTCTCGAACACCAGGGTCGTGTCGAACAGCGGTCCGCGACCGACCCGGCCCTGCAGGTCGGCGAGGTTGACGTGCTGGTGCTCCAGCAGGCCGGTCTGCTGCGACTGGAGCGCGTCGAGCAGGTCGGCGGCGGTGTCGTCGGGCGACCAGCGCACCCGCACCGGCAGCGTGTTGATGAACAGGCCGATCATCCGCTCCACGCCCGGCAGCTCCGGTGGGCGGCCGGACACCGTGCCGCCGAACACCACGTCGGTGCGGCCGGTGTGCAGGCCGAGGGTGAGGCCCCACGCGGCCTGCACGACGGTGTTGACCGTCCAGCCGCGCTCACGGGCCAGCTCGGCCAGCCGGCCGGTCAGCTCCTCGCCGAGCTTCGCCCTCAGCTGCGCGGGCGGCGCCTGCTCGCCCGGCCGTCCCGGGCCGCCGACCAGCGTGGGCCCGGCGACGTCGTGCAGCACCGCGTCCCACGCCTTGCGGGACACCTCGTGGTCGCGTGCGTCGAGCCAGGCCAGGTACTCGCGGTACGGGGCGACGGGCGCCATGCCCCTCTCGTCGCCGTGCCGGTCGTACAGCTCGAACAGCTCGTCCAGCAGCACGGGCAGCGACCAGCCGTCGACCACGATGTGGTGCACGGTGACGGCGAGCCGGAAGTCCTTGAACGGCATCCGGAACAGCACGCACCGCAGCGGCACGTCCTCGTGCAGCGCGAAGCGGCGCAGCCGGTCGGCGTCGTAGCGCTCCTCGAACCGGGCCTCCGCCTCGGCGACGGACATCGCCGAGCAGTCCACCACCTCCCACGGCACCTCGACGTGGTCGAGCACGACCTGCACGGGCTGGTCGAGCCCTTCGTGGACGAACACCGACCGGAGGCCGGCGTGCCGCCGCACCAACGCCTCCACGGCGTCGCGCAGCGCGTCCACGCCGAGCTCGCCGTAGAGGTCGACGGCCACCTGCACGGTGTAGAAGTCGAGGCCGTCGGTGTCGTGCAGGGCGTGGAACAGCAGGCCCTGCTGCAACGGGGCCAGCGGGAGGATGTCCTCGATGCGCGGTGCGGCGCTCAGGCGTGGTCCACTCATGATCGCCCTGCCTTCCTCATCATGGCCTCCAGGTGGTCGATGTTCTTCTGCGACAGGGGGACCAGCGCCACGTCGGAGGGCGTGAGGCCGCTGGCGCGCGGGTCGCGGGCGTGCGCGGCGAGCGCGGCCAGGGCGTCGCGCCACAGCCCGCCGAGCGCGGCCACGTCCGGTTCGTCGAGCAGGGCCGCGGGCCACGACAGGGCGGCGACGAGGCGCGGCCCGTCCGCGCCGTCCTCGGTGAAGGCGTTGACCTCCAGCACGTGGGCGAACGGCAGGCCGTCGTCGCCGACCGCGCCGCCGGCGTCGGTCAACGGGGTCCAGTCGCGGCCGGTCGCGCCGACGCTCGTGCGGCCCAGGTAGTTGAACCCGATCTGCGGCGCCGGGCAGGCGGCGAGCTTGCCCGCGGTGTCCGGGTTCAGGTGGCGCAGCAGGCCGTAGCCGAGGCCGTGGTCGGGCACCGCGCGCAGCCCTTCCTTGACCTGCTTGAGCGCCGTGCCGACGGGCTCGCCGGCCGCGAGCACGTCGTCCCACCGCAGCGGCGGCACGTCCACCCGCACCGGGTAGAGGTTGGTGAACCAGCCGACCGTGCGGGACAGGTCCAGGCCGGGCGCGACGGCGTCCTCGTGCCTGCCGTGGCCCTCGCGGTCCACCAGCAGCCCGTCGGGCAGCCGTTCGCCGCGCCGGGCCAGCCACTCCCGCACGGCCAGGCCGAAGCCGGTGAGCAGCACGTCGTCCACGCTGACGCGGAACGCGGCGGGGGCGGTGGTCAGCAACGCCGTGGTCACGTCCGGGTCGACCTCGACCACCGCAGTGCGCGCCGTGGCGAGGGTGTCGCGGCGCGGGTCGAGCGGGCGGGCGGCGAGGGCGGGCTGGGCGGTGTCGGCGGTGGCGAGCCAGTGCGGCAGCTGACCGGCCCACCGCGGTTCGGTCGCCGCCTCGGCGAGGCGGGCGGCCCAGCGCCGCCACGACGTGCGTACCGGCGGCAGCTCGGGCGGGACGCCGAGCCGGGCGGCGGTCGCGGCGGTGGCGAGGTCGGGCAGCAGGATGCGCCACGACACGCCGTCCACGACCAGGTGGTGCGCCAGGACGAGCAGCCGGCCGGGCGCGTCGGGCCCGGCGTCGAACCACACCAGGCGCACCATCACCGCGTCGTCGGGCCGCAGCGCGCGGCGGGCGGCCTCGGTGTGCTCGGTGACCACGGCCGCCAGGTCGCCCTCGGTCAGGCCGGCGACGTCCACGCGGGCCACGTGCTCCTCGGCCCGCACCGCGCCGTGCGGCAGGACTTCCAGCGCCCAGCCGCCGTCGTCGTCGCGGCGCAGCCGGGTGCGCAGGGCGTCGTGGTGCTCCAGCACGGCGGCCAGCGCGTCCACCAGGTGCCCGGCGGTGAGCCCGGCGGGGGTGGCGACCACGTGCGACTGGTTGAACCCGTCGACCGGGCCGCCGCCGGCGCGCAGCCACTCCACGATCGGCGTCAGCGGCACCTCGCCCACGCCGTCGCGGTCAGCCACGTCGTCGTCCTGCTCGGCCACCGGCGCGGCCGCGTCGGCGAGGCGGCGGACGGTCTTCAGCTCGAACACGTCGCGCGGGGTGAACACCCACCCGGCCGTGCGGGCGCGGCTGACGAGCTGGATCGACATGATGCTGTCGCCGCCCAGGTCGAAGAACCCGTCGTCCACGCCGACCCGCTCGACGCCGAGCACGTCGGCGAAGACACCCGCCAGGGCCTCCTCCACGGCCGTGCGCGGCACGGCGACCGGCGTGGCCTCCCGGTGCGGCGCGGGCAGGGCGCGGCGGTCGACCTTGCCGTTGACGGTCAGCGGCAGCTCCGGCAGCACCACGAACGCCGACGGCACCGAGTAGTCCGGCAGCGCGGCGGCGGCGACGGCCCGCGCCTGCGCCACGTCCACGTCGTCGCCCACGAGGTAGGCGACGAGTCGGCGTTCGCCGGGCCGGTCCTCGCGGACCACGACGGCCGCGCCGGTGACGCCCGCCCGCCCGGTGAGCGCGGCCTCGACCTCGCCCGGCTCGATCCGGAAGCCGCGCAGCTTCACCTGGCCGTCGGTGCGGCCGACGAACTCCAGCCTGCCGTCGCGGGACCAGCGGGCCAGGTCGCCGGTGCGGTACGCGCGGTCGCCGGGCGCGCCGTGCGGGTCGGGCACGAACCGCTCGGCGGTGAGCCCCGGCCGGGCCAGGTAGCCGCGGGCCAGCTTGCCGCCCGCCACGTACAGCTCGCCCGTCACGCCCGGCGGCACGGGCTGGAGCCGGTGGTCCAGCACGCGCAGCGCGGTGCCCGCCATGGGGGCGCCGATCGGCAGCGGGCTCGCGGCCACGTCGCCGGGCAGCACCGCGTGCCGCGAGGCGAACGTGGTGGTCTCGGTGGGGCCGTAGCCGTTGACCAGCACCAGGTCCGGGCACGCCCGGCGCACGGCGGCCACGGCGTGCTCGGAGACCACGTCGCCGCCGGTCCACACCTCCCGCAGGGGCGCGAACGTCTCCGGCGCCTCCTGCGCGACGAGCCGGAACAGGCCGGCGGTGATCCACAGGGCGGTCACGTCGTGCCGGCGGATCGCGGCGGCCAGGCCCGCGAGGTCCACCTCGTCCGGCGAGTCGACGATCGACGTGCCGCCGTTGAGCAGCGGCACCCACATCTCGTACGTACTCGCGTCGAAGGCGTAGGAGGAGTGGACGAGGACGCGGTGGTGCGCGCCGGTGGTGAAGATCGAGTCGGTGGCCAGCTCCACCACGTTGGCGTGGGTGACGGCCGCGCCCTTCGGCACGCCCGTCGAGCCGGACGTGTGGATGACGTACGCCAGCTGGTCCGGGTGCGGCGTCGGCAGCTCCGCGTCGTGCGCGGGCGGCAGCCCGGCCGTGAGGTCCAGGACGTGCGCCGGCGCGGCCAGGCCCGCGGGCAGGTCGGCGCGGTCGGTGAGCAGGACCGCGGCCGAGGTGTCGGCCAGGATCAGGTTGTGCCGCTCCACGGGGTTGCCGTCGTGCAGCGGCACGTACGCGCCGCCCGCGTAGAGCGTGGCCAGGGTGGCGACGGTCCGCTCGGCGGTGCGCCGGGCGAGCACGGCCACCCGGGTCTCGGCGCGCACGCCGTGCCCGAGCAGGTGGACGGCGAGCGCGCGGGCGCGGGCGTCCACCTCCGCGTAGGTCAGCTCCCGGTCGCCGTCGACCAGGGCCACCGCGTCCGGCGCCTTGGCGACCTGGGCGCGGAAGCGGCCGACGACCGTGCCGCGCTCCCGGTGGGAGGGGTTGCGGCCCCACACGTCCAGCACGATGCCGCGTTCGCCCTCGCCGAGCACCGGCAGGGCGCTCACCGGGGTGGCGGCGTCGGCGGCGACGGCGCGCAGGACGCGCGTGAGGCGCGCGCCGAGGGCTTCGGCGGTGGCGCGGTCGAACAGGTCGGCGGCGAACTGGATGGTGCCCTCCAGGCCGGCGGGCAGGCCGTCGCGGTGGGTCTCGCCCAGGTCGAACGACAGGTCGAACTTCGCCGGGCCCTCGCCGAGGTCCACCAGGTCCAGGCTCAGGCCGGGCAGCTCCAGGTCGGGCTCCGGAGCGTTCTGCAGCACGAGCATCACCTGGAACAACGGGTGCCGCGCCACGGACCGCTCGGGGTTGAGCGCGTCCACGAGCCGGTCGAACGGCAGGTCCTGGTGCGCGAACGCGGCCAGGTCGGTCTGCCGGACCCGGCCGAGCAGCTCGGTGAACGCCGGGTCGCCGGAGGTGTCGGTGCGCAGCACGAGCGTGTTGACGAAGAAGCCGACCAGGTCTTCCAGCGCGGCGTCCGTGCGGCCCGCGACGGCCGTGCCGAGGACCACGTCCTCGCCCGCGCCCAACCGGGTCAGCATCGCCGAGATCGCCGCCTGGAGCACCATGAACAGGCTGGCGCCGGACCGGCGGGCCAGGGCTAGCAGGTCGGCGTGCAGGTCGGCGTCGACGTGCCACCGGACGAGGCCGCCGCGGTGGGAGGCGACGGCGGGCCGCCGCCGGTCGGCGGGCAGCTCCAGGGCGTCGGGGACGCCGTCGAGCTGCCGCCGCCAGAACTCCAGCTGCGCCGTGCCCGCCGAGTCGGGGTCGCCGTCCTCGCCGAGCACGTCGGCCTGCCACAACGCGTAGTCCGCGTACTGGACGGGCAGTTCCGGCAGCCGCGGGGCGTGGCCGGCGAGGCGTGCGCGGTAGGCGTGGCCGAGGTCGCGGGTCAGGGGTGTGAAGGACCAGCCGTCGCCCGCGATGTGGTGCAGCACCAGCAGCAGCACGTGCTCCGAGGGCGACAGCTCGAACAGCCACGCCTTGAGCGGCAGCTCGCGGGACAGGTCGAAGGTGCACGCCGCCGCGTCGTCCAGGCGTTCCCGCAGCACGCTCGCGTCGGTGGTGCGCACGCTGAACGCCCGGGTCAGCATCTCGTCGGCCTCGGGTGCGGGCACCACGAGCTGGCGCGGCGTGCCGTCGGCGTCCGGGAAGACGGTGCGCAGCGACTCGTGGCGGGCCAGCACGTCGCCGAGCGCGGCGCGCAGCGCGGTCACGTCCAGGTCGCCGGACAGCCGCAGCGCGATCGGGATGTTGTACATCCCGTTGGCGTCCTCCAGCCGGTCGAGGAACCACAGCCGGCGCTGGGCGAACGACAGCGGCACCACCTCGGGCCGGTCGGCGCGGGTGACGCCCCGGCGGGCGGCTCCCGCGGCGGTGGCGCGGGCGGCCAGCAGCGCGGGCGTCGGCGCCTCGAACACCGCGCGCAGCGGCAGTTCCACGCCCATCGCCGCACGCACCTGGCTGACCAGGCGGGTGGCGAGCAGCGAGTGGCCGCCCAGGTCGAAGAACCCGTCGTCCACGCCGACCCGGTCCAGGCCGAGCACGTCGGCGAACACCGCGCACAGCACCTCTTCGGCCGGGGTGCGCGGCGCGGCGTCGCCGATCACGGCGGCGTCCGGCGCGGGCAGGGCGCGGCGGTCGAGCTTGCCGTTGGCGTTGAGGGGGAACGCGTCGAGCACGACGAGCGCGGCGGGCACCATGTACGCGGGCAGGGCCGCGCGCGCGGTGTCGAGCACGGCGGCCGGGTCGAGGGGCCGGCCGGGCACGACGTACCCGACGAGCCGCTTGTCCCCCGGCCGGTCCTCGCGGACCACGACGGCGGCGCGGTCCACGTCGGCGTGCCGGGCGAGCGCGGCCTCGACCTCGCCGAGCTCGATGCGGAAGCCGCGCAGCTTCACCTGGTCGTCGGAGCGGCCCAGGTACTCCAGCTGGCCGGTCGCGCCCCAGCGCACGAGGTCGCCGGTGCGGTAGAGCCGCCCGCCCCGGCCGAACGGGTCGGCTACGAACCGCTCGGCGGTCAGCGCGGCGCGCCCGACGTAGCCCCGGGCCAGGCTCTCCCCGGCCAGGTACAGCTCGCCGGGCGTGCCGGGCGGCACGGGCCGCAGGGCGGCGTCGAGCACGTACGCCCGGGTGTTCCACAGTGGACGGCCGGTCGGCGCGGGGCCGTCGAGCGGTCCGGGCGTGGTGGAACCCCACTGGAGGGTGTAGACGGTGGCCTCGGTGGGGCCGTAGATGTTGTCGATCCGGGCGGCGGGCAGGGCGGCGCGCACGTCGTTGTAGACGCTCGCGGGCAGCCCTTCGCCGGCGAGCACGACGGCCCGCGCGTCCAGCTCCACCCCGGCCGCGAGGACCTGGGCGAACACCGACGGCACGCCGCTGACCAGGCCGCCGGTCCAACCGCCGCGCTCCACGAGGGTGGTCAGGTTCTCCACGACCTCGACCCGGCCGCCCGCGGTGAGCGGCGTGAACAGCTCGAAGACGGACACGTCGAAGTTCAGCGAGGTGGACAGCAGCACCGAGGACAGCTCGTCGGCGGTGAAGTGGTCGGCGGCCCAGGCGACGAGGTTCGCCATGCCGCGCCGCGTCACGGCCACGCCCTTGGGCCGGCCGGTGGAGCCGGAGGTGTGGATGACGTAGGCGAGCGACCCGCCGTGCACGGCGGGGGTGGGCGGCGCGACGGGCCGGGTGAGGCGGTCGGCGACGGCCGGGTCGTCGAGCCGGACGAGCCGGTCGGCGGCCACGTCCAACCGGTCCGCGGCGCCGGCGTCGGCGATCACGCACACCGGGCGCGTGTCCTGGAGCACGAACGCGATCCGCTCGGCCGGGTGCCCGGGGTCCAGCGGCACGTACGCGCCACCCGCCCGCAGCACCGCGAGCAGCGCGACCACGGCGTCGGACGTGCGGGGCAACGACACCGCGACGACCGTCTCCGGCCGCACGCCGCGTGCCACGAGCAGGGCGGCGAGCCGGTCCGCGCGGGCGTCCAGCTCGGCGTAGGTGAGGGTGCCGTCCGGGGCGACGACGGCGATCGCGTCCGGCGTGCGGCCCGCCTGCCGGGCGATGAGCTGCTCCACGAACACCTCGGGCACGGGCCGCGCGGTGTCGTTCCACGTGTGCAGCACGCGGTCGCGTTCGGCGGGGTCGAGGACGTCCACCTCGCCGAGCCGGATCGCCGGGTCGGCGACGACGGTCTCCAGCAGCCGCACGAGCCGCCGCGCGAGCACCCGGGCCGTCGGCGCGTCGAACAGGTCCAGCGCGTGCTCGAGGTCGCCCTCCACGCCGGCCGGCCGTCCCGCCTGGTCGTGGGTCTCGCGCAGGTCGAGCAGCAGGTCGAACTTGGCCGCGCCGCCGGGCACCTCTTCGAGGTCGATGGCGAGGTCCGGCAGGTCGAGGTCGGCCTCGGGCGTGTTCTGGAGCACGAGCATCACCTGGAACAGCGGGTGCCGGGCCAGCGAGCGGCGCGGGTTGAGCACCTCCACCAGCCGCTCGAACGGCACGTCCTGGTGCGCCAACGCGGCCAGGTCGGTCTGCCGCACCCGCTCCAACAACTCCTTGAACGTCGGATCGCCGGAGGTGTCGGTGCGCAGCACCAACGTGTTCACGAAGAACCCGACCAGGTCGTCCAACACCTCGTCGGAACGACCCGCCACCGCCGTCCCCAACGGGATGTCCGTGCCCGCGCCCAACCGCGTCAACAACGCCGCCACGGCGGCCTGGAGCACCATGAACACGGTCGTGCGGGTCTGCCGGGCGAGGGCGACGAGCTTGGTGTGGGTGTCGACGTCCAGCCGGAACGGCACCCGGCCGCCCCGGTAGGAGGCCACCGCCGGCCGCGGCCGGTCCGTCGGCAGCTCCAGCACCTCGGGCAGCCCGGCCAACCGGGTGCGCCAGAACTCGACCTGCGCGGCGAGCGCGCTGCCCTCGTCCTCGTCGGAGCCGAGCACGCGGCGCTGCCACAGCGTGTAGTCCGCGTACTGCAGCGGCAACGGAGGCAGGTCCGGCGCCGAGCCGGCCAGCCGGGCGCGGTAGGCCGCGCCGAGGTCGCGCAGCAGCGGCGTCAACGACCAGCCGTCGCCCGCGATGTGGTGCACCAGGAACAGCACGACGTGCTCGTCGGGCGCCAGCTCGAACAACCAGACCCGGCAGGGGATCTCGCCGGCCAGGTCGAACCGGTGGCCCAGGGCGTCGGCGATGGCCGCGGGCAGGTCGTCCTCGTCCACCTCGACGTGCGCGACCGGCAGGACGGGCGCGGGCAGCACGTGCTGGCGCGGTTCGCCGTCGACCTCCGGGAACGTGGTGCGCAGCGACTCGTGCCGGGCCACGACGTCGCGGAACGCCGCGGTGAGCGCGTCCCGGTCCAACCGCCCGGTCAGGCGCAGCGGCAGCGGCACGTTGTACATGCCCGCCGCCTCCTCCAGGCGGTCGAGGAACCAGAGCCGGCGCTGGGCGTGCGACAGGGGTAGCACGTCCGGGCGCGGCGCCACCTCCACGTCGTGGCGGGTGCCCCGGGCGCGTTCGGCGAGGACGGCCAGCGCGGCGGGCGTGGGCGCCTCGAACACCGAGCGGATGGACAGCTCCACGTCCAGCACCGACCGGACCCGGCTGACCAGGCGGGTGGCGAGCAGCGAGTGGCCGCCCAGGTCGAAGAAGCTGTCCTCCACGCCCACCGACGGCAGGTTGAGGACCGTGGCGAACACGCCGACCAGCACTTCCTCGGTGAAGTTGCGCGGCGGGCGGCCGGTCGTGGTGGTGGCGCCGACCACGTCCGGCGCGGGCAGGCCGCGGCGGTCCAGCTTGCCGTTCGTGGTCAGCGGCAACGCCTCGAGCCGCACGAACGCCGAGGGCACCATGTAGTCCGGCACGGCGGCGGCGACGTGGGCGTGCAGCGCGACCGGGTCGAAGTCACCGCCCTCGGCGGGCACCACGTAGGCGACCAGCCGCTGGTCGCCGGGCTGGTCCTCGCGCACGACCACACCGACCGGGCCGGTCGAGGGGTGGCGCGACAGCACGGACTCGATCTCGCCGAGCTCCACCCGGTAGCCGCGGATCTTGACCTGGTCGTCGGCGCGGCCGGCGAACAGCAGGTCGCCGTGCTCGCCCCACCGGGCCAGGTCGCCGGTGCGGTACATGCGCGACCCGGCCGGGCCGTAGGGGTTGGCGATGAACCGGCCGGAGGTCAGACCGGGTCGGGCGACGTAGCCGCGGGCCAGGTTCGCGCCCGCGATGTACAGCTCGCCGACCACGCCGGGCGGCACCGGGCGCAGCGCGTCGTCCAGCACGTACGCCTGCGTGTTCCACAGCGGCCGGCCCAGCGACAGCACCTCGGCCGGGATCTCGTCGTCCGGCTCGATCACGAGCGACGTGCAGCCGACGGTGGTCTCGGTGGGGCCGTACTCGTTGACCACGCGTGCGCCCGGGTGGCGTTTGCGCCACACGTCGAGCTGCGCGCCGGGCAGCGGCTCGCCGCCGAGGACGAGCTCGGCGGTCGGCGAGTAGGTGTCCGGCAGGACGTCCAGCACGGACAGGTGGCTGGGCGTGCCCTTGAGGTACGCGAAACCGGCCGCGGTGGGGCTCGCCGGGTCGATGCCGTCGTCGGCGAGGTCGCCCAGGTGCACGGCGCCGCCGGAGATCAGCGGCGCGTACAGGCCGGTGACGGTGAGGTCGAACGTGACGGGCGAGTGCAGGAACGCGCCGGACCGCACCGCCGGGTAGGCGTCGACCGACCACTGGAGGTAGTTCACCGCCGCGCGGTGCTCGATCAGCGTCCCCTTGGGGCGGCCGGTGGAGCCTGAGGTGTAGATGACGTACGCGGCGTGCTCCAGCCGCAGCGGCGCGCGCCGGTCGGCGTCGGTCAGCGGCTCGGCGGACCGGGTGTCGTGCTCCAGCTCGTCCAGGACCAGCGCCGGCACGGGGAGCGCGGCGAGCCGGGGCGCGAGGACGGCGTCGGTGACCAGCCGCACGGGCCGGGTCTCGCCGAGCATGTCGGCGAGCCGCTCGGCGGGCTGGTCGGGGTCGAGCGGCAGGTAGCCCGCGCCGGTCTTGAGCACCGCGAGCAGCGTCGTCACCAGGCTCGTGCCGCGCGGGAGCGCCACCGCCACCAGGGTTTCCGGGCCGGCGCCGTGCTCGACCAGCAGGCGGGCCAGGCGGTTGGCGTCGGCGTGCAGCTCGGCGTAGGTGCGGACGTCGGTCCCGTGCACGACGGCGGTCGCGTCGGGCGTGGCCGCGGCCTGCCGGTCGAGCAGGGCGGTCAGGTGCAGCGGCTCCACGGCGTGGTCGGTGTCGTTCCAGTCGACCAGGATGCGGTCCCGCTCGTCCGCGTCGAGCAGGTCGACGGCGTCCACCGGCCGGTCGGGGTCGGCGGCGATGGCGCGCAGCACCAGCCGCAGCCACTCCCCCATCCGCGCCACGGTCGCCCGGCCCAGCACGTCGGGCCGGAAGTCCAGCCGGAACGCCAGCCGCTCGCCGGGCAGGCCCACGAGGCTGATCGGGTAGTGCGTGGCGTCGCGGGCCTGGAAGTCGGTGATCCGCACGCCGCCGCCCAGCACGGGCGCGGTGTCGACGTCGACCGGGTAGTTCTCGAACACCATCGTGGTGTCGAACAGCTCGCCGTGGCCGGTGCGGCGCTGCACGTCGGCCAGGCCGACGTGCTGGTGCGCGATCAGCCCGGCCTGCCGGTCCTGCACGGCGGCCAGCAGGTCGCCCAGCGACTGGCCGCCGGTCCACGACACGCGCACCGGCAGCGTGTTGATGAACAGGCCGAGCATCGTCTCCACGCCCGGCAGCTCGGCGGGCCGGCCGGACACCGTGCCGCCGAACACCACGTCGCGGCGGCCGAGGTAGCGGCCGAGCACCACGCCCCACGCGCCCTGGGCGAGGGTGTTCATCGTCCAGCCGCGGGCGCGCGAGGTGCGGGTGAGGGCGTCGGTCAGCTCGTCGTCCAGTTCGACCAGCACGCCTTCGGGCACCACGGAGGCGTTGTCGGCCGCCGCGCCGACGAGCGTCGGCCCGTCGAGGCCCGCCAGCACGTCGTCGTAGGCGGCCAGCGCGCCGGCCGCGTCCTGGCGGTTCAGCCAGCCCAGGTAGTCGCGGTAGGGCGTGACGCGGGGCATGGACGAGTCGTCGCCCGCGTGCTCGTAGAGGGTGAACAGCTCGTCCAGGAACACCGGCGTGGACCAGCCGTCCATCAGGATGTGGTGCATGGTCAGCAGCAGCCGGTGCACCCGGCCGGGCAGCGCGACGAGCACGAACCGCAGCAGCGGCGCGCGGGCCATGTCGAAGCGGCGGGCGCGTTCCTCGTCGACCAGCCCGGCGTACTCGGCCTCGGCGTCGGCCACGCCGGTCAGGTCGACTTCGCGCCACGGCGCGCGCACCTCGCGGCGCACCACCTGCACGGGCCGGTCGAGGCCCTTGTGGCGGAACCCGACGCGCAGGTTCGCGTGCCGGCGCAGCAGCGCGTCGGCGGCGGCGCGGAGGGCGGGCACGTCCACCGGGCCGGTCAGCTCGGTGGCCATCTGCACGGTGTAGACGTCCAGGCCGTCGCGGTCGTAGAGGGCGTGGAAGAGGAACCCCTCCTGCAACGACGACAGCGGCAGGACGTCCTCGACTGCGGACTTCTTGCTCATCGGTCCAAGTCCTCGCTCTCGTCGTCTTCGTCGTCTTCGTCGTCCGCCAGCAGGTCGAGCTCGTCCTGGCTGAGCGGGACCAGGTCCACGTCGGAGGGGGTGAGCCCGCCCGCCGCCGCGCCCCGGACGTGCTCGACCAGCCCGCGCAGCGCCTGCCGCCACGCCGCGCCGAGGTCGTCGGCCTCGGTGTCGGCGAGCAGGTCCGCGGGCCAGGCGAGGGTGGCGGCCAGGCGCGGGCCGTCCGCGGTGTCCTCGGTGACGGCCGTGACCTCGATCGCGTGCACGAACGGCAGGTCGTCGTGGCCCACCGGGGCGGTGAAACCGGGCGCGGGCAGCCACAGCCGGTCGCCGCCGGGCGCGGCGGTGTCGACCCGGCCCAGGTAGTTGAACGCCACCTGAGGGGCGCCCAGGCCCGCGAGCTTGCCCGCCGTGTCGGCGTTGAGGTGGCGCAGCAGGCCGTAGCCGACGCCCTTCTCCGGCAGCTCGCGCAGCTGCTCCTTGACCCGCTTGAGGGCCGTGCCCGCGGCCGGTCCGCCGGCCAGCAGCTCGGGCCACGGGACCCGGCCGGGGTCCAGCCGCACCGGGTGCACGCTGGTGAACCAGCCGACCGTGCGGGACAGCTCCACGTCCGGCACGACGTCCTCCCGGCCGTGGCCCTCGACCTGGAGCAGCACGGAGGTCTCCGCGCCCCGGCCCCGGCGTTCCCGCCACCGGCCCACGGCCAGCGCGAGCGCGGTCAGCAGCACGTCGTCGACGCCCGCGTGGAACGCGGCGGGCACCTCCGTGAGCAGCGGCGCGGTCTCCTCGACCGTGAGGGCGACTTCGCTGGTGCGGGCGGTGCCCACGGTGTCGCGCGCCGGGTCGAGGGGCCGTGCGCCGAGCAGCGGGTCCGGGCCGTCCAGGACGGTGGTCCAGTACGGGAGCTGGTCGGCGCGCGCCGGGTCGTGCGCGGCGTCGTGCAGCAGGTGCGACCAGCGCCGCCACGACGTCCACACCGGTTCGAGCACGGGGTCGCGGCCCGCGGCGAGGGCGTGCCACGCCTGGGCGAGGTCGGGCAGCAGGATGCGCCACGACACGCCGTCCACCGCGAGGTGGTGCACGACCAGCAGCAGGTCGCCGGGGTGCGCCGGGCCCGCGTCGAACCACACCGCCCGCACGAGCCGGCCGCGTGCCGGGTCGAGGTCCCGCCACGCGGTGTCGGCCTCGGCGCGGACGGCGGCGGCCCGCGCGGTGTCGTCCAGCCCGGTCACGTCCACGCGGCTGGTGACGTCGGCCGCGCGCACCGCGCCGGGGTCGGCGATCTCGTAGACCCACTCCCCCTCGTCGTCGCGGGCGAGGCGGGAGCGCAGGGCGTCGTGGTGGTCGAGCAGCGCGTCGAGCGCGCCCAGCAGCCGGTCCAGACCCAGTTCGGCCGGCACGGCGACGAGCTGGGCCTGGTTGAAGCCGTCGAGCGTGCCGCCGCTGTCGAGGAACCAGCGCACGACCGGCGTGAGGACGGCGGGCCCGCTGCCGGTCGGGTCGGCCACGAGGCGGGCGTCGGCGGGTTCCACGGCCACGAGGGCGAGTTCGGCCGGGGTCTTGCGCTCGAACACGTCGCGCGGGGTGAACACCAGGCCCGCCCGGCGCGCGCGGCTGACGAGCTGGATGGAGCCGATGCTGTCGCCGCCGAGGTCGAAGAAGCTGTCGTCCACGCCGACGTCGGGCAGGCCGAGCACGTCGGCGAACACCGCGCACAGCGCCTCTTCCCGCGCGGTGCGCGTGCCGCCGGTCCGCGGCGCAGGCTCCGGCGCGGCGGGCGCGGGCAGCTCGGCGTGGTCGAGCTTGCCGTTGCGGCTCAACGGCAGCGCGTCCAGCACCACCACCGCCGAGGGCACCATGTAGTCGGGCAGCTCGGCGCGCAGCGCGGACCTCAGGGCCGCGGTGTCCAGCTGCCCGCCGGGTGTCGCGGTGACGTAGGCGACGAGCCGGGGCGTGCCGCCGTGGTCGGGGCGGAGCAGCACGGCGCACGCGTCCACGCCGTCGTGGCGGCGCAGCGCGGCCTCCACCTCGCCGGGCTCGACCCGGAAGCCGCGGACCTTGACCTGGTTGTCGACCCGGCCGAGGAACTCCACGTGCCCGTCGGGCAGGCGGCGGGCGAGGTCGCCGGTGCGGTACATGCGCGCTCCGCCGCCGGTGAACGGGTCCGCGACGAACCGGTGCGCGGTGAGCGCGGGCCGGTCGAGGTAGCCGCGGGCGACGTTCGGGCCGGACAGGTACAGCTCGCCCGGCACGCCGACCGGCACGGGCCGCAGCCACGCGTCGAGGACGTGCGCGCGGCTGTTGAGCACCGGCGTGCCGATGACCGGCGTCGGGTGGTCGGCCAGGTCGGCGATCATCGAGTCCACCGTGGACTCGGTGGGCCCGTAGAAGTTGAGCGCCACCAGCCCGGGTGTGCCGCGCAGGGCCTCCCACAGGTGCGCGGGCACCGCCTCGCCGCCCAGCAGCACGACGGACGGGAACCGCTCGTCGCCGTCCAGCAAGCCGTGTGCGACCAGGTGCTCCACGTAGGACGGCGTGGTCTCGACGACGTCGATCCGCTCCCGGCGCAGGTGGGCGACCAGGGCGGCCGGGTCACGGCGGGCGTCGTCGCCGATGACGTGCAGCTCGTGGCCGGCGAACAGCCACAGCACCGGGTCCCACGACGCGTCGAACGCGACCGGCGCGGTGAGCGCGGACCGGAGCCGGTCCCGGCCGAGTCGGCGGGTGAGGGGCGTGAACACGTGCTCTTCGTGGTGGTGCAACAGGTTCGCCAACGAGCCGTGCTCCACGACGACGCCCTTGGGCCGGCCGGTGGAACCGGAGGTGTAGATGACGTAGGCGGCGTCACGCGCCGTCAACGGCCGGGTCCGGTCGGCGTCCGCGGGCGCGGTGTCCGGCACGTCCGGCAGGGTGTGGGCGGCGACCGAGCCGTCGACGACCAGGACCGGGCGGGCGTCGGCGAGGGTGGCGCGCCGGCGTTCCGCCGGGTGGTCCGGGTCCAGCGGCAGGTAGACCGCGCCCGCCTTGAGCACGGCCAGCAGCGCCACGACCGTGTCGACCGAGCGCGGCAGCACCACGGCCACCACGTCGCCGACCGCCGTGCCCTTGCGCAGCAACGAGTGCGCGAGCCGGTTGGCCCGCCGTTCCACCTCGGCCGCGGTGAGCCGGACGTCACCGGCGACCAGCGCCGGCCGGTCGCCGTGCGCCGCCGCGAACCGCTCGAACGCGGCGAACGCGGTTCGGTCGGGCACCGGGCCGACCGGTCCGGCCGCGCCACGCGCCAGGTGGTCGGCCTCGCCGGGCGCGAGCAGGTCCAGCTCGCCGACGCGCCGCGACGGCTCGGCCGTGGCCTGGTCCAGGACCCGGGCGAACCAGGTCGCGACCCGGAGCGCGGTGTCCTCGTCGAACACGTCCCGGCTGTACTCCAGCTCGCCGTGCAGCCCCGCGGGCTCGCCGTCGGAGTGCCGCTCGGCCAGGGTGAACGACAGGTCGAACTTGGCGGGCCCGGCGGGCAGGTCCACCACCTCGGGCGTCACGCCCGGCAGGTCCAGGTCCGGGTCGGCGTTGTTCTGCAGCACCAGCAGCACCTGGAACAGCGGGTGCCTGGCCAGCGACCGGCGTGGCGCCAGCTCCTCGACCAGCCGGTCGAACGGCACGTCCTGGTTCGCGAACGCGGCCAGGTCGGCGTCGCGCACCCGGTCCAGCAGCTCGCCGAACGCGGGCTCGCCCGACGTGTCCACCCGCAGCACGAGCGTGTTGACGAAGAACCCGACCAGGTCGTCCAACGCCTCGTCGCGCCGACCGGCCACCGGCGTGCCGACCGGGATGTCGACGCCCGCGCCCAACCGGGTCAGCAACGCGGCCAGCGCGGCGTGCAGCACCATGAACGGGCTCGCGCCGTGCGCGGCGGCCAAGCGCGCCACGCGGGCGTGCACGGAGGCGTCCAGCCGCAGCGGCACGGAGCCGCCTTCGTTCTCCGGCCGGCCGGGCCGCGGCCGGTCCGTCGGCAGGTCCACCGCGTCGGGCAGGCCGGCCAGCCGGGCGCGCCAGTGGTCGAGCTGAGCGCGCAGGGCGCTGCGCTCGTCGTCGTCGGAGCCGAGCACGTCGTGCTGCCACAACGTGTAGTCCGCGTACTGCACGGGCAGCGGCGCGAACTCCGGTGCGACGCCCGCGTGCCGGGCGCGGTAGGCGACGCCCAGGTCGCGCAGCAACGGCGCCAGCGACCAGCCGTCGGCGGCCACGTGGTGCAGCAGCAGGAGCAGCACGTGGTGGTCGGCGGCGAGCCGGTACAGCCGGACCGCCACCGGCAGGTCGTCGGCCAGGGCGAACTTGTGCCGCACCGCGTCGGCCAGCTCGGCGGTCAGCGCGTCCTCGGTGGTGTCGACGCGCCTGGTCGCGGCGCTGAGCAGCGCGGCGGCCGCCGCCGGGTCCAGCACCGCCTGCCGCGGCGCGCCGTCGACCTCGGGGAACACCGTCCGCAGCACCTCGTGCCGCACCACCACGTCGGTCACGGCGGTGAGCAGCGCGGTGTCGTCCAACGCGCCGGTGAGCCGCACGGCCAGCGGCACGGAGTACATGCCGCCCGCCTCGTCCAGCCGGTCGAGGAACCACAGGCGCTGCTGGGCGGCGGACAGCGGCACCACGTCGGGCCGCGGTCGCGGGGTCACCCGGTCACGGGCGGGCGCGGCGTCGTGCAGGGCGAGGGCCAGGCCGGCGGGTGTGGGGTGCTCGAACACCGCCCGGATCGGGGCTTCCACGCCCAGCACCGCCCGCACCCGGCTGATCAGCCGCATGGCGAGCAACGAGTGGCCGCCGAGGTCGAAGAACCCGTCGTCCACGCCGACCGACGCCACCCCGAGCACGTCGGCGAACAGCCCGCACAGCACCTGCTCCACGCCGTGCGCCGCCCGGGACGGCGCGGTGGCGGCGGTGGCGGGCGCGGGCAGGGCGTGCCGGTCGACCTTGCCGTTGCCGTTGAGCGGCAACGACTCCAGCTCCACCACCACCGACGGCACCATGTACGCGGGCAGCGCGTCGGCGACGTGGGCGCGCAACGCCGCCTGGTCCGCGGTCGCGCCCGCGCCGGGCACCACGTAGGCCACGAGGCGGCGTTCACCGCGGTGGTCGGCGCGCACGGCGACGACGGCGTGCGCCACGTCGGGGTGCCGGGCCAGCACGGCTTCGACCTCGCCGGGCTCGATCCGGAACCCCCGCAGCTTGACCTGGTCGTCGGCCCGCCCGTGGAACGCCAACCGGCCGTCGGGCCGGCGGCGCACGAGGTCGCCGGTGCGGTACATGCGCCCGCCGGGCGGCCCGTACGGGTCGGGCACGAACCGCTCGGCGGTCAGCCCCGCCCGGCCCAGGTAGCCGCGCGCGAGACCGGTGCCCGCCACGTACAGCTCACCCACCGCGCCGGGCGGCGTGAGGCCGAGGTCGGCGTCGAGGACGTGCACGCGCGTGTTGTCCATCGGCAGGCCGATGGGCATGGCCTCCGGGTCGGGGTCGCCGGGCCGCAGCGCGAAGCGCGTGGCGAACGTCGTGGTCTCGGTCGGGCCGTAGCCGTCGACCACGGTCAGGTCCGGGCAGTGCGCGCGGACGCGGGCCACCGCGCCGGCGGGCACGACGTCGCCGCCGGTCCACACCTCCCGCACGCCCGCCAGGCAGGTCGGCGCCTCCTCGGCGACCAGCCGGAACAGCCCGGCGGTCAGCCACAGGGCGGTGACGCGGTGCTCGGCGACGACCCGGCCGAGCGTGGCGATGTCCAGCACGCCGGGGGGCGCGACGACGAGCGTGCCGCCGGACAGCAGCGGCGCCCACAGCTCGTAGGTGGCGGCGTCGAAGGCGTGCGACGAGTGCAGCAGCACGCGGGCGTGGGCGGGCGTGGTGAACAGCCGGTCGGTGGCCAGTTCCACGACGTTCGCGTGCGTGACGGCGACGCCCTTGGGCACGCCCGTGGAGCCGGACGTGTGCATGACGTACGCGAGCTGGTCGGGGTGCGTAGCCCGGCCCAGCGGGCCCGCGGCGGGCGGCTGCTCGTCGGTGCGCACCACGTGCGCGGGCGCGGTCAGCCCGGCCGGCAGCTCGGGCCGGTCGGTGACCAGGACGGGCGCGCCGAGGTCGGCGAGCACGAAGTCCAGGCGCTCCACCGGGTACGACTCGTGCAGCGGCACGTAGTAGCCACCGGCCTTGAGCACCGCGAGGACCAGGACGACCAGCGCGGGCGACCGGTCCACCAGGAGCGCGACCGGCGTCTCGGTGTCGACGCCGGCGGCGGCGAGCCGGTGCGCCCACCGGTCGGCTTCGGCATCGAGCTGCCGGTAGGTGAACGAGCCCGTGTCGGACACCACGGCGAGCGCGTCGGGCGTGGCGGCGGCCCGCGCCTCGAACAGGGCGGCCAGGGACGTGGCGTCGACGTGGCGGGCGGTGTCGTTCCAGGTGACCAGCTCGGCGTGCCGTTCCTCGGCGGTGAGCAGGTCGAGGCGCCCGAGCGAGGTGGCGGGGTCGGCGGCGACGGCCGCGAGGAGCGTGCCCAGTCGGGTCACCAGGCGCCGCGCGGTCGCCTCGTCGAACAGGTCGAGCGCGTACTCCAGCGCCCCGGCGACCCCGGTCACCGCGCCGCTGTCGTCCCGGGTCTCGTACAGGTCGAACCACAGGTCGAACTTGGCCACGGCCGTGCGCAGGTCGGCCACGGCGACGTCCAGGCCGGGCAGCCCGACGTCCGGGTCCGGGGTGTTCTGGAGCACGAGCATCACTTGGAACAGCGGGTGCCGGGCCAGCGAGCGGCGCGGGTTCAGCTCCTCCACCAGCCGCTCGAACGGCACGTCCTGGTGCGCCAACGCGGCCAGGTCGGTCTGCCGCACCCGCTCCAACAACTCCTTGAACGACGGGTCACCGGAGGTGTCGGTGCGCAGCACCAACGTGTTCACGAAGAACCCGACCAGGTCGTCCAACACCTCGTCGGAACGACCCGCCACCGCCGTCCCCAACGGGATGTCGGTGCCCGCGCCCAACCGCGTCAACAACGCCGCCACGGCCGCGTGCAGCACCATGAACACGCTTGTGCGCGTGTCCCGCGCGATCTCGGCCAGCCGCCCGTACACCTCGCCGTCCACGGTCAGCGGGACGCGGGCGCCCCGGTGCGACGGCACGTCCGGTCGCGGCCGGTCGGCGGGCAGCTCCAGCACCTCGGGCAGGCCGGCGAGCCGGTCGCGCCAGAACCGCACCTGGCGGCTGAACGCGCCGTCCGGGTCGTCCTCGTCGCCGAGCGCGTCCTGCTGCCACAGCGCGTAGTCCGCGTACTGCAAGGGCAGCGGCGCGAACTCCGGCGCGGCGCCCGCGTGCCGGGCGCGGTAGGCGGCGCCCAGGTCGCGCAGCAACGGCGCCAGCGACCAGCCGTCGGCGGCGATGTGGTGCACGACCAGCAGCAGCACGTGCTCGTCGGGAGCCGTCTCGAACAGCCAGAGCCGCCACGGCAGGCCGTGCGCGAGGTCGAAGCGGTGCCCGGTGGCGGCGGTCATCTCCCGCGCCGGGTCCGCGACGGCCGCGGTCTCCACGTGCTCCGGCAGCAGGCGCAGCGCCTCGGCCACGTCGAGCACCTGCTGCACGGGCTCGCCGCCGATCTCCGGGTAGCGGGTGCGCAGCGGCTCGTGGCGCGTCACGACGTCACCGAGGGCGGACAGCAGCGCCGCGCGGTCGAGCGGTCCGGTCAGGCGCAGCGGCAGCGGCACGTTGTAGGTGCCGCCGGTCTCGTCCAGGCCGTGCAGGAACCACAGGCGGCGTTGGGCGGACGACAGCGGCACGAGGTCCGGGCGCGGGCGGGCGACGGGACGGGAGCGGGCGACCGCGGCGCCGTCCACGACGAGCGCGAGCCCGGCCGGGGTCGGGTGGTCGAACACCGACCGCAGGGACAGCTCCACGCCGAGCGCGGCCCGGACCTTGCTGATCAGCCGGGTGGCGAGCAGCGAGTGCCCGCCGAGGTCGAAGAACCCCTCGTCGACGCCGACCCGCTCGACACCGAGCACGTCCGCGAACACGGCCACCAGCAGTTCCTCCAGTGGCGTCCGGGGCGCGCGGCCGGTGGCGCCGGTGTCGGGCGCGGGCAGCGCGTGCCGGTCGAGCTTCCCGTTGGGCGTCAACGGCAGCGCGGCCAGCCCGACGAACGCCGACGGCACCATGTACCCCGGCAGCCGGGCCTCGGCGGTCGCCCGCAGCGCGGCCGTGTCCACGTCGGCGGGCGTCACGTACGCGACGAGCCGCTTGTCGCCGGGCCGGTCCTCGCGCACGACGACCGCGACCGCGTCGGCCCCGCCGGAGAGCACGGCCTCGACCTCACCCAGCTCGATGCGGTGGCCCCGCACCTTCACCTGGTGGTCGCGGCGCTCCAGGAACACCAACGACCCGTCGGCGCGGCGCACCACGTAGTCGCCGGTGCGGTACATGCGGCGGCCGGGGCGCGGGGTGAACGGGTCGGGCACGAACACCACGCCGGTGCGGCCCGGGTCGCCGAGGTAGCCCCGGCCGACGCCCTCGCCGCCGACGTACAGCTCGCCGGGCGTGCCGACGGGCACCGGCCGCAGCCGGTCGTCCAGCACGTACAGGCGGGTGTTGCGCAGCGCGCTGCCGATGGGCACGCCGTCGGCCACGTCGTCGTGCGAGGTGATGAACGCGTGCGTCACGTCGTCGGCGCACTCGGTGGGGCCGTAGGCGTTCATCAGCGGGATGCCGGGGAACGCGTCGAGCCAGCGAGCGCACAGGTCGGCGGGCAGCGCCTCGCCCGTGGCGACGAGCAGGCGCAGCTCGGCCAGCGCGGGCCGCCCGCCGTCGGCGTCCCACAGGTCCAGCGCGGCGCGCAGCAGCGACGGCACGACCTCCAGCACGGCCACGCGTTCGGCGTCGGTCCGGTCGAACAGGGCGCGCGGGTCGGCGGCGAGGTCGCGGGCGACGACCCGGGCCGTGCCGCCGGCGACGAGCGGGGCGAGCATCTGCCAGATGGAGATGTCGAACGTCAGCGGCGCGTTCTGCACCACGGTGTCCACTTCGGACAGGGCGCAGTCCTCGACCTTGGCGAGCAGGTGGTTCACCATGCCGCGGTGGGTGACCATCGCGCCCTTCGGCTTGCCGGTCGACCCGGAGGTGAACAACACGTAGGCCAGGTCGTCGCCCGCGCCGACGGGCTCGGGCCACTCGTCCGCGATCTCGTCGGGCACCACCAGCAGCCCGGCACGGCGGACGGCGACTGCGGAAAGATCCGCAACGCTGCGGTTCTCCGGGCCGAGCGCCGAGGTGGGGGTAGCGGGGACCGGAGTGGACAGGCCTTGGCCCTGGTCGGGGTCGGCCGCCGGTGCGACCAGCTCGGCGGCGTAGGAGGCGACGGTGGGCGAGGCGAGGACCAGCCGTGCGCCGCTGTCGGCCAGGAGCGCTCGGCCGCGGGCGAGTGGCGCGTCGGAGTCCACCGGCACGTAGGCCGCGCCCGCGCCGAACACCGCCAGCACGGACACCACGAAGTCGCGGCCCGGCGCGGTGGGCAGCGCGACCACGTCACCGCGCCCGACGCCCGCGTCCCACAACCGGCGGGTCAGGGCACCGGCGCGCCCGGCCAGCTCGGCGTAGGTGGTCGGCCCCTCGTCGTCCACCACCGCCACCGCGTGAGGAGTGCGGCGCGCGTGGTCCTGCACCCGGCGCACCACGCCGTCCGCGTCGGCCAACGGCGCGTCGGTGCGGTTCCACCCGTCCAGCGCCTGCTCCCGTTCGGCGGCGTCGAGCAGGTCGAACGTCGCCAGCGGCGCGTCCGGCTGCGCCAGCAGCCGGTCGAGCAGCCGCAGCAGCCGGTCCAGGTGCCCGGCCACCTCGTCCTCGGCGTAGAGGAACTCGTTGCCGTCCAGGTCGATCCGCACGGGGTTGCCGTCGGACCGGTCGTAGGCGGTGATCTCCACGTCGTCGATGACGCCGTTGGACAGGTTGTGCGCGGTGACGGGGTGTCCGCCGAAGGTGACGTTGTAGTCGAACGGCATGATGTTGACCACGACGTTCGCGAGCTGGCCCGCGCCGCGCACCAGGCCGAGGTCGCGGAGCACGTCCTCCTGCCGGTACCGCTGGTGCTTGAGCGTGGTGCGGGCTTCCAGGGTGGTGCGGCGCAGCACGTCGACGAACGTGGACTCCGGGCCGAGGTCCACGAACAGCGCGAGGATGTTGCTGACCATGCCCGGTGTGTCGCGCAGCAGCTTGCTCTTGCGCGCCATGACGGGGAAGCCCACGGGGGTGGTGCGCGCGCCCGTGACCAGGTGCAGGTAGACGGCGGTGGCGGCGGTCAGCGCCATCGGCCAGGTGGACGCGTTGGCCCGGGTGAGCTCCTTCATCCGGTCCATCAACGCGGGGTCGACGTGCGCGGTGGCGCGGGCCGGGCGGGCGCTGGCGGGCGCGGTGCCGGAGGTGAGGCCGACGGGCGCGGGCCGGTCGGCGAGGCGGGTCCGCCAGTGCTCCTGGTCGCGGCGGTAGGTGTCCGAGGCGCGGTACGCGGCGTCGTCGTCCAGGTACTGCTGGAGGGTGGCGAACGCGCCGGGCGGGACCTCCTCGCCCGCGACGAGCGCCGAGTAGACGGTGGCGAGCCGGTCGGTGAAGATGCGCCCGCTCACGCCGTCGGCGATGACGTGGTGGTTGCGCTGGTAGTACAGGTACCGGTCGGTGTCGACCTTGAACAGGGCGTCGACCGACAGCGGGCCCCGTTCCAGGTCCATCGGCCGGTACAGGTCGTCGTCCATCCACGCCACCGCGTCGCCCACCGGGTCGGCGCGGTCGGTGTGGTCGAAGTAGTGCAGGTGCGGGTCGGGGGCGAGGAACTGCCACACGCCGTCGGCGTCCTCGGCGAACCGGACCTGGACGGTCTCGGCCTCCAGCACGGTGCGGCGCAACGCCTCCTCGAACAGCGCCACGTCCACCGCGCCGTGGATCTCCAGGTACTCCGACATGACGAACACGTTGTCGGGGTTCAACCGCTGGCCGTACCAGATCCCCAGTTGCCCCGGGGAGAGCGGCCACCGCCGCCTGTCCTCGCTCATGTCCCTGGTCCTCCCTAGCCCTCGTCCCGTGATCCCGGCCCGGGATTGCCTAGTCCCGCCACCGGCGCAGCACGACCACGGCGTTGTGGCCGCCGAAGCCGAAGGAGTTGCTCATGACCACGTCCACGTCGTGCGCCTGCGCCTCGTGGGCGACGAAGTTGACCGCGCGGTCGATCGGCCGGTGGCAGTTGACCGTCGGCGGCACGAGCCCGCGGTTGATGGCCATCGCGCCGACGATCGCCTCCACCGCGCCCGCCGCCCCGATCATGTGGCCGGTCATGGACTTCGTGGAGCTGACCGGGATGCGCTCGGCGTGCCCGCCGAACACCGCGCGGATGGAGTCCAGTTCGGACTGGTCGTTGAACACGGTGCTGGTGCCGTGCGCGTTGACGTAGCCGATGTCCTCGGGGGTGAGGCCCGCGTCGGCCAGCGCGCCGCGCATGGCGGCCCGCGCGCCCCGGCCCTCGGGGTGCGGCGCGGTCCAGTGGTGCGCGTCGGAGGTGGCGGCGTAGCCGGCGACCTCGGCGAGGATCGTCGCGCCACGCGCCAGCGCGTGCTCTTCGGACTCCAGCACGACGATCCCGGAGCCGGAGGCCATGACGAACCCGTCGCGGTCCTCGTCGAACGGCCGGCACGCCTCGGCGGGCGCGTCGGTGCGGGTGGACAGCGCCTTGGCGTTGCCGCTGCCCGCCATGTCCACGCGGGTGAGGATGTTCTCCGCGCCGCCCGCGATCACCGCGTCGACCACGCCGTAGCGCACCCAGCGGGCCGCCTCGCCGATGGCGTCGGTGCCGGTCGCGCACGCGCTGCTCACCGCCCTGGTCGGCCCGGTGACGCCGAACGCGAGGCTGATCTCGCCCGCCGCGCTGTCGATGGCGCCGGTGATGGGCGCGAACGGGCTGACCCCGCGCGGTCCCTTCGCGTCGAGCGCCAGCACGTGCTCGCCGAGGGACCGCATGGGCCCGTAGCCGCTGCCGATGAGCGCGCCCACGCGGTGCGCGTTCTCCTCGGTGATCTCCAGCTTCGCCGTGCCGACGGCCTCGGACGCGGCGGCGAACGCGTACTGGGCGTACGGGTCCATGCGGCGCAGCTGCTTGTGGTTCAGGTACTTCTTCGGCTCGAAGCCCTTGACCTCGCCCGCCAGGTCGGTGGGCAGGTCGGAGGCGTCGATGACGGTCACGTTCCCGATGCCGCTGCGCCCGGCGACCAGCGCGTCCCACGTCTCGTCGGCGGTGAGGCCGACCGGGGACACCATGCCCCAGCCGGTGATGACGACCCGCCTGCCGTGCCGTTCAGCCATGTGCTGCTCCTCGCTCCAGTGGGGGGTCAGTCGGCGACCGGGAAGGCGCCGCCGAGCTCGTGGTCGGCGAACATCGCGTCTTCCAGGCGTGCGGGCACGTTGAGGACGACGACTTCGCCGTCCTGCGAGCGCCGCCACGCGTCGGCGACGTCGGCGCGCAACGACTCCTTGGTGACGGTCACCTGGTGCACGCCGCGCAGGTGCGGCGCGCGGGCCGTGACGGCGTCCCGGTCCACGAACGCCGTGCCCGCCAGGGCTTCGTTGTGCGGGCCGAGCTGGGAGTGCAGCCAGCCGTAGCCGCCGTTGCGCAGCACCACGTACAGCAGTCCCGAGCCGAGGGCCGCGGCCGTCGGCAGGTCGGCGTCGAACAGGCCGAACGCGCCGTCGCCGACGAACGCCACCACCGGCCGGTCGCCGGAGGCGGCCTTCACGCCGATCGCCGCCGCCGCGCCGAACCCGAGGCTGGTCTGCTCGGACGGCACGACCGAGCCCGCGCCGTGCGCGCACTCGAACCGGGGGAAGCTGTAGGACCACATGTCCTGCAAGCCGTTCTCCTGCACCAGGACGCGGTCGGCGGGCAGCTCCGCGTCGAGCGCGGCCAGCACCTCCACCACGTGCAGGCCGGGCTTGGCGGCGAGGTCGGCCAGCTCGCGGCGGTGGTCGGCGCGCAGCCCGTGGTGCGCCTCGTCCACGCGCTTGGACCACTCGACCGGCGCGCTGTCGACGACCTGCTCCAGCCACGCCGCGCACACGTCCGCGCCGTCGCCGAGCACGACCGGCCCCGCGTACTGGGTGGCCACGCCCGCCGGGTCGACGTTGACCTGCACCACGGGCACGGTCGTGCCGAGCGCGGCGGGCCAGCCGTAGGTCGCGGTCTCCTCCAACCTGCTGCCGAGCACCACCACGCAGTCGGTGTCGTCCCACAGCGCCTTGGCGCGGTCCGAGGCGTACAGGCCGGCCAGGCCGATGAACCGGACCGACGACTCGTCCACCACGCCGCGCCCGCTGGCCGTGCACGACAGGGCCGCGCCGACGCGTTCGGCGAACCGCTCCACCGCGCCGCCCGCGCCGCGGTGCCGCATCCCGCCGCCGACGAGCACGATCGGGCGCTGCGCGTTGCGCAGCACGTCCAGCGCCGCCGAGTCGCCGGGCGCCGGGACCGACGCCGGCCGTTCGACGGGCGGCGCGGGCGGCGGCACCGGCACGTCCACCTTCAGCAGGTGGTCGGGCAGCTCCACGTACACCGGCCCGGTCGCGCCGGACGTGGCCACCAGGACCGCGCGGCGCACGGCGGGCGCCACCCGGTCGGGGTGCTCGACCCGGGTCGCCGACTTCACCAGGGGCGCGACCACGGCCTGCTGGTCCAGCTCCTGGAACGCGCCGCTGCCCCGCCGCTCGGCCGCCGTGCCGCCGGAGAGCAGCAGCACGGGCGCGCCGGACGACGCCGCTTCCAGCAGGCCCGTCACGGTGTTGGTCACCGCCGGGCCCTTGCCGACGAGCGCGACGCCGAGCGCGCCGGACCGCAGCGCGTAGCCCGTGGCCATGAACACGGCGTTGCGCTGGTCGCGGCACACGACCAGCCGGACACCGACGGCGTGCAGCGCGCCGAGCGCGTCCAGGTCGTCGTCGGGCAGGCCGAACACGACCTCGACCCCGGCTTCGGCGAGCAGCCGGGCCACCGCGTGCCAGGCGCCCCGGACGTGGTGGCCCGGGCGGTGCTCGCCCACGACGTGGATGGCCGGCACGTCGTCCGGGGTCGGCGGTTCCATCTCGATCACACCCATCTGTTCGGCGGCGGTCAGGCCGTGCGGCCGGTGGCGTCGGACGCGGCCAGGCGGTCGGCGCCCAGGTGGTCCGCGACGGCCTTCGAGATCAGCAGCGGCTCGGCGTGGCGCTTGCGGCCCAGCGCGGCGTAGTTGGCGCGGATGCCGGTGCCGCCGAACGGCGCGTTGCCGTCCTCGATGTCGATCACCGTCTCGTCCACGCTGACCGTGTGCCGCCGGCGCAGCAGCTCGACGGTGTCGGGCAGGCGGCCGTAGACCGTGGCGGCCATGGCCCGCTCCTGGAAGTACTGGTGGTCGAGCATCTGGTGCAGCCAGTCCGTCGAGGTGAACGGGACCACGTTGAAGATCGGCGCGAACAGCTCGGGCGGGGTGATCTTCGTGTCGGCGGGCCGGATCAGCACGGTGGGGCTGAGGTGGTCGTCGACGAAGTTGACCTCGCCGCCCGCCGCGAGGTGCTCCCGGCCGGCGCGCAGGTAGTCCAGCGAGGAGTCGAACGCGTCGAGGTAGAACATGTGGCTGTAGTCGGCGTTCGGGTCGTCGAACCGGCCGTAGCGCAGGTTGTCCACCCGGCGGCACAGCAGGTTGCAGAACTGGGCGCTGATCGAGGTGTGCACGAACACCACGTCCGGGCCGAAGCAGTCCTGCCCGGAGTTCAGCATCCGCACCCGCAGCAGGCCGTCCACCGCCTTGGGGATGTCGGCGTCCGCGCCGACCACGAACGGGTTCACGCCCTGGCCGAAGTAAAGGAACAGCTGGTCGCGGCGCAGCCCGGCGCGGATCTTCTCGGCGTTGTTGAACGTGCCGGTGAACACCAGCACGTCCGAGCGCGCGCCCTCGCCCTCCAGGAACTCCCGCTGGTCGCTGTCGTCCATGACGATCGGCAGGTGGTGCACGCCGGACAGCAGCTCGTGCAGCTTGAGCAGCTGGTCGGCGATGCGCCGCGACGGCCGGAACACGACGCGTTCGCTGTAGAGGCTGGGGATCGCCAGGTACAGCACGTAGCTGTAGAGCGGGATGTTCGACGGCATCAGCACGCCGATCTGGCCGATCGCGGGCGGCCGGTACCGGGCGATCTCGGCCGCCGCGCCTTCCAGCGCGGCGATCGAGGCGTCGATCTCGCCGTACGCGGTCTTGTAGCTCATCACCTGCGTGAGCAGGGACATGACTTCGGTGCGGCGTTCCCGCAGCAGCTGGGCGAGGTCGGTGAGCCGGGCCAGCCGGTCGGGGAACGGGATCGCCGACGGGTCCGCGTCGCCGTGGACCCTGGGGAACACCCCCTTGACGCCTTCGAGGGCCACCGTCGAGGCGGCGATGTCGCGCAACGCCTGGAGGTCGACCTTGCCGTTGCCGTTGAGCGGGAGCTCCTTGAGCACGACCACGCGGTTGGGCTGCTCGTGCGCGGCGACGAACCGCGACACGGCGCGCTTCCAGTGCGCCACGGGCTGCTCGGCCGGGTCGGTGATCACGAACACGAGCTGGGTGCCGCGCTGCTCGTCCTCGACCGGGATCACGCGCACCGGCGCGCCGCACGCGCCGGCCTTCTCGGCGATGGCGTCGGGGTAGAGCGTGTGGCCGAAGCGGTGCACGGCGGACTTGCGGCCCAGCACGCGGAGACTGCCGGCGGGCGTGAGGAAGCCGATGTCGCGGGTGTGGAACTCCTGGCGCTCGACCTCGCGGACCCGGCCGCCGGGTTCGAGCAGGCCGACCATGATGTCCGGGGTGCGGACCACGACCTCGCCGATCTCGCCCGGCGGCACGGGGTTGCCCAGCGGGTCGCGCACCTCCACCGCGACGCCGTCCAGCGGCGTGCCGCAGTAGGTCGGGTCCTGCACCGAGGACAGCGCGATGTTGCCCGCCTCGCTGCTGCCGTAGCCGTCCAGGAGCGTGGCGTCGAAGCGGGTCTCGAAGCGGGCGCGCAGCTCGTCGCGCAGCGGTTCGCCGCCGACGCACCACATGCGCACCGAGCCGAGGTCGCGGGTGTCGCGGCGGGCCACGACGCGCAGCATCGTGTCGTAGGTGGCGGGCACGGCGTCCACCACCGTCACCCGCTGCCGCGCGATCACGTCCAACGCCTGGTCGACGCGCCGGCTGGGCGCGATGACGAGGGTGGCGCGGGCGTTCCACCAGAGCAGCAGCATGGACAGCCCGTACTGGTGGGTGAACGGCAGCAGCGGCAGCAGCACGTCGGACTCGACGTAGCCCATGCGCGCCTGGGTGCGCTCGACGTTGCGCAGCACGGACGCGCCGGAGCGCACGACGCCCTTGGGCTTGCCGGAGCTGCCGGAGCTCCAGACCACGAGCGCGTCACGCCGCCGGCCCCACTGGGCGAAGGTCAGCTCGGGCGCCTCGGTGACCGGCAGGTCGCGCGCGGTCTTCACCAGGCCGTGCAGGTCGAGCAGGCCGGCCGCGATGCGGTCGAACGCGGGGTCGGCCTGGTCGGCGTCGGTGACGAACCAGCGGGCGCCGGAGTCGACCACGTGCTCGGCGGACTGCGCGGGCGGCAGGCCGGGGTCGACCAGGCCGACCGAGACGCCCAGCTCCATCAGCGCGAACAGGACCACCACGAAGTCGTCGGAGTTGCGCGCCGACAGCACGACCCGGTCGCCGTCGCCGACCCCGCGTTCGCGCAGCACGCCGATGAGCGCGTGGCAGCGTTCGGCGACGTGTGCCAGGGGTGTTTCCCCGCCGTGTTCGTTCACAAGCATGGCTCTGCCCTCGTTCCTCGTTCATCGGACACCCACCGGGGCGTTGACGCGGAATGGACCCGGTCCGGCGGCGCGGGAAGAAATCGCGCGCAGACCGCAGTCGCCGATACCGCCCGGACAGGCGTGGGCGGCTCACGAACCAGAACGTGAGCCGAGGCTTTCGGACACATTTCGCCCGCGATCGCCCGCGGGGTGCCGGAATTCGCGCGGGGGCGCTAGGAGAAGGGCCGCGCCGCACGTGGCGCACGCGTCGGAGGCGACACGTGCCACGGGCGCAACCGCTGCGCACGACTCGGCGTGGTGCCCGGTGGCGCGGTGTCGACCGCGCCACCCGAGTTACCGCCGGTAGTGCCCGCCTCACGTTTGTCCGCCCCGCGCACCGCGTTCCCGAATAGCTCGGGAACGGCGGTGAACGGGCCCCTGGGACAGGAGATCGTATTCACTGCCGTTGTCCTCGTTGGAAGTTCGCGCGCGGCCGGCGGACCACGCGTCAGGGTACTGCGCACGCCGCTCCAGTACTGGAGGGTGTGCCGACACCACCCTGATCTGCGCAGATCGTGGAGGTGACTGATCGTCGACCGGGCTCGTCAGCTTCTAACAGGCAACGAGTAGTTCCCGTTCATCAGCACCGATCACCTTGGCCAAGAGGTCGGTCGATCACAATCAGCCGATTGGCGCAGCACGCTGACAAATCCGTCTCAAAACGCTGAAGCAGAACGCTCTTCACATTGTCCGGCGCGGCAAGCTAGCGAGGCCCGGATGGGGTGTCAAATCGAGTCGAACGGACCAGTTGAACACCTTCGGACTTCCGACACGTCCAAGTACCGCCGTAACATGGAGATATAGAAGTCGTATAGGCGGCCCGACCGGAGGCGGCCCGGACGATCTTCACGTTAACTCGACCGACAGGTTGTCCACAGAGTGCCGCGGCCGACGCCCCCACCGATCGAGACGGCCTTCGGGGTGCGACCGGCCACCGACCTGCGCACCTCCGAAGCGCGGCGGCCGAAAAGGACGGCATCCCGCAGGCCCGCGCCGCCGACGTCCGTTGTGGACCTCCACATCGGACGCACCCGACGACTTCCCGCCGCGGGACGGCCGTCGCGGACCGGGACGCGGAGGAGGGGTGGGCGGCTCCCGGCCACCCACCCCTCCTCCCCGGTCGTGGACCCGAGCCCGTCCTCAGCCCTTCACGGGCGGCGCGCCGTCACCGCCGGCCGTGACGTCGACCTCGGCGCCGGCGGTGGGCTCGGGGCGCTCCACCCCCACCGTCCACGGGCCCGCGAGAGCCGCGAGCGCCGCCACCGCCGTCACCACCGGCGCGGCCACCGCGGCCACCACGCCGGCCGTCACCGGGATGTCCAGCACCGACTCGCCCTTGCCGTTGCGCACGACCACCCGGCGGGTGTCGCCCTCCTGCACGAGCTGCCTGATCTTGTCCGTCAGCGCCTCGACACCCGGCGGCTGACGATCACCCTCAGCCTGCCCGGCGCCCTGCGCCCGTCCATCACCCCGCGCCTGCTCGTCACCCTGCTCCGCCATGCGCACCCCCTCCGCCGACCATCCTCCCGCGTGCCGGCCGGTCAGATCCAGTCACGCCGCTTGAACAGGCGGTACAGCCCGGCCGACAGCAGCAGCATGGCGACCGTCGACACCCAGAAGCCCCACACCTCGTTGAAGCCCGGGTACGGCACGTTCTGCCCGTAGAAGCCGGTCACGGCGGTCGGCACGGCGATGATCGCGGCCCAGCCGGTCACCTTCTTCATGATCAGGTTCAGCCGGTTGCCCTGGAGGTTGAGCTGGATGTCCCGGATGGTCGCGACCATGTCCCGCAACGACTCGGTCCACTCCGACGCCCGCAGCACGTGGTCGTAGACGTCCTGGTAGTACGGCGTCATCCGGCGGTCCACCACCGCGTGGTCGCGGCGCATCAGGGCGGCGAGCACGTCGCGCATCGGCAGCACGACCCGGCGCAGCGTCACCAGCGACTTGCGCATCGCCAACGCCCGCCGCTGCATGTCGGGGTCGTTCGGCCGCTCGGCGAACACCAGGTCCTCCAGGCCCTCGATGTGGTCGTCCAGCGCCTGCACGGCGTCGAAGTGGCTGTCCACGACGACGTCCAGCAACCCGTGCAGCAGGAACCCGACCCCGCTCCCGGCCAGCTCCGACGACTCGTCCCACCGCCTGGTCAGGGCGCTCATGTCGAACCGGTCGTCGTTGCGGACCGTGATCAGCGCCCGGGGCGTGACGAACGCCGACAGCTCCGCCGTCGTCAACCGGCCCGACGCCTCGTCCAAGGTGACCGCGTACGCGTTCACGAGCAGGTACGTGTCGTACTGGTGCAGCTTGGGCCGCTCGTGGACCTCCAGGGCGTCTTCCACGGACGTCTCGTGCAGGCCCAGCTCGGCCGTGACGACCGCCAGGTCCGCCTCGGTCGGGCCGCACAGGTCGAGCCAGACGACGGCGTCCTCGTCGCGCAGCAGCCGGGGCAGGTCGGTGACCGGGAAGTCCTCCTCGGCGAGCCTGCCGTCGCGGTACAGGCGGTTTCGTGGCACCTGACCCACAGTAGCGACGGGCGTCCCCGACCGCGGCACGACACCCGCGGCCGGGACCGCGATCAGGCGACCGTGCCCGGTTGGGCCGACAGCAGCACCTGCGTCCAGCCCTGCGCGTCCACCGTGTCGGGGCCGCGCAGGTCGGCGCCGCTGCCGTCGTACGGGTTCGCGTCCGCGTAGCGCAGGAGCCCGCCCTCGGCGTTGTGTCCGAAGTAGACGCCACCGCCGGCCGACAGCAGGTGGCCGAAGACCTGCCACGTGCTCGACCTCAGCTCGTACCTGGTCCAGTCGCCCGCGCCGCGGATCCGGTAGGACAGCAGCTCGCCGCCGCTGGTGGTGCCGAGCAGCCAGTCCTGGCCGGTGGCGGTCAGCGTCTTGAGCGTGAACCCGGTGTCGATCAGGCCGTCGCTGGTGATGTCACCCGCACCCGGCTTGGCGCCCGAGACCGTGTAGCGGCGCATCGCCCCGTCGGCGATGCCGTACAGGCTCCCCCGCCCGTCGTAGGCCAGCAGGTCGTGCGTCCACCCGCCGCCCAGGGGCACCGGCGCGGCGAACGTCAGCGACGTGTTGTTCGTGATCACGTCGACGCGGTAGAGCTGACCAGCGGGCGAGGTGACCAGGATCGTGTTGAAGTTCACCGTCGCCATCGCCTTCGGCGCGAAGCCCAACGACGCGCCGGACACGACCGCCCCGTGCGTCCGGTCGCCCGTGGCGGCGTTCACGGTCGTGTAGGTGAGGCGGCCGTCGGACGTCGTGCCGTAGATGAACGCCGTGCCCGCCACGCCGCCGCCGCAGTTGCGGGACGTCAGCGCCTGGTCCGGGTAGCCGAACCGCACGCCGTCGAAGTAGGCGGGCTGGATGTTGTCCGGGTAGCCCGACCCGAGCCGCACCTCGTAGTGCAGGTGCGGGCTGATGTCGTTGCCGGGCTTGCTGGTGTCGCCGACCGAGCCGATGGTCGCGCCCCGCGCCACGCTCTGGCCCTCCCGCACGGCCATCGTGTTCAGGTGGGCGTAGTAGGTGAAGTACCCGCCGGCGTGCTCGATCTTCACCAGGTTGCCGTAACCGTTGGCCGAGCCCTGGTGCGCCGCCGTGCGCACGGTGCCGGCGGCCGCGGCGACGACCGGGTCGCCGAGGTCGTCGGCGCCGGAGCCGCGGTTGAAGTCGATCTCCCACGACTCGTGGGCGCTGCTGCCGTCCGAGTCGCCGCGCCACGTCTGGCCGCACGGGAACGGAAGCTGGAACAACGGGGCCGCGGCCTCGGCGGGCACGGTCACCGCCATGCTCGCGGCCACGACCGCGACGGTCGCGACGATCCCCCTGTGCACTCTCATGTCCTTGGCTCCTTCGGTCAGGCGACGGTGGCCGGTTGGGCGGACAGCAGCACCTGCGACCAGCCCTGCGCGTCGACGGCGTCGAGCCCGCGCAGGTCCGCGCCGCTGCCGTCGTACGGGTCGGCGTCGAGGTAGTGGTAGAGCCCGCCGTCGGCGTTGTGGCCGAAGTAGACGCCGCCGCCGGGCGAGACCAGGTCGGTGAACACCTGCCACGTCGAGGACTTCAGCTCGTAGCGCGTCCAGTCGCCCGCGCCGCGGATCCGGTAGGACAGCAGCTCGCCGCCGCTGGTGGTGCCGAGCAGCCAGTCCTGGCCGGTGGCGGTCAGCGTCTTGAGCGTGAACCCGGTGTCGATCAGGCCGTCGCTGGTGATGTCACCCGCACCCGGCTTGGTGGCGGCCACGGTGTAGCGGCGCAGTGCGCCCGCCGCGATGCCGTAGAGGCTGCCGCGGCCGTCGTAGGCCAGCAGGTCGTGCGTCCAGCCGCCACCGAGCGGCACCGGCGCGGCGAACGTCAGCGACGTGTCGTTCGTGATCACGTCCACGCGGTAGAGCTGACCAGCGGGCGAGGTGACCAGGATCGTGTTGAAGTTCACCGTCGCCATCGCCTTCGGCACGAACCCCAGGGACGCGCCGGACGTCACCGCGCCGTGCGTGCGGGTGCCGTCGGCCGCGTCGACGGCGGTGTAGGTGAGCCGCCCGTCGGCCAGGACGCCGTAGACGGAGGCGGTCCCGGAGACGCCGTCGTCCACGATCTTGCGGTAGCGCAGCGCCCGGTAGTGCGACGTCGGGTGGCCCGAGAGCGAGGACTGGCCGAACGACGCGCCGGTGACCTTGGCGACCGGCGTCGAGCCGAAGCTGTAGTACCAGAACGTGGTCTTCGCCGCGTTCTCCCAGCCGCCGAACAGGATCGCGTGGTACGGGTAGCGCCCGCCGTCGTCGTTCACCCGGTCGTTGAGCAGGTCGCCGGGGCGCAGCTCGGCCCGCGAGATCGGCACGGTGAGGGTGGACTCGTCCAGGCCGTCGGTGTTCGGGTCGTAGCCCAGGTGCCACGCCATGCCGACGTAGCCCGAGCAGTCGCGCCGGTACTGGCGGGTGCGGCCGACGTCCCAGGCCTTCGCGCCCTGGTCGTAGGTCAGGTCGGCGTCGTGGCGGCGGTCGTACCAGTCCGCGGCCCTGGCGAGCACCTCGGACCTGGTGATCTGACCGCCGATCGTCGAGGTGGCGGTCACCTCGACGGTCCGCGCGGTGGTCACCGCCTCGGCGGGCGCGGCGGTGGCGGTGGCCGTCGCCGCGGTCACGGCGGTGACGGCGGCGACGAACACCGCGGTCATCGCCTTGATGGTGGTTCCGGGCATGGTGCGTCCTCTCCCCTTGGTCCCGATGTGAGCGCGACCGTGGCAGGGCGCTCTAACAAGTCGCTAAACGCGGTGTGCGGAGAAGTCCGTTCCGTGGAGCCATCACCCGAGTCGTCGTGGAGCTAATTCTGCGGTACCGTGGCTCCATGGGAACTCCCGGTGCACGGCGCCAGGCGCGTGGCGAGGTCGAACGGCTGCCGAGCGGGTCGTTGCGGGTGCGGGTGTACGCCGGGGTCGACCCGGGCTCGGGCAAGCGGCGGTACCTGACCGAGACGGTGCCCGCCGGTCCCGCGGCCGACCGGGAGGCGGAGGCGGTCCGGACCCGACTGCTCGACCAGGTGGACGCGGTGCGCAACCCGCGGGCCGCGGAGCGGCCGGACGCGCTCGCGGAGGTGCGACCGCGCGGGCGGCGGCGTGGCGAGCTGACCGTCGCGGCCGTCGCCCGGTTGGCCGGCGTGTCCGCGCCGACGGTGTCGAAGGTGCTCAACGGGCGGCCGGGCGTGGCGGCGACGACCCGGCGGCGGGTGGAGACGGCGCTGCGGGAGCACGGCTACCGGCGGCCGGAGGCGGTCGTGCGGTCGCCGAACGTGGAGGTCGTCTTCTTCGGCATGCAGAGCTACCTGGCGGTCGGGGTCATGCACGGCGTCGAGCGGGTCGCGGGCGCGCACCGGCTGGCCGTCGGCTTCACCGACGCCGCGCGCCAGTCCGCGACCGGCCGGTCGTGGGCGCACGACCTGCTGTCGCGCCAGCCGTGCGGCGTGGTCGTCGTGCACCTGGGCTTCACCAGCGAGCAGCACGGTCTGCTGGCCACGAGCGGCATCCCGCTGGTGGCCCTGGACCCGACGGGCGAGCCGGAGCACTCGGTGCCGTCGGTCGGCGCGGCCAACTGGAGCGGCGGCATCGCGGCGGCCCGGCACCTGCTCTCCCTCGGCCACCGGCGGATCGCGGTCGTCGCCGGCCCGGCCGACCGGATGTGCGCGCGGGCCAGGCTCGGCGGCATCCGCGCGGCGATGGCCGAGCACGGCAGGCCCTTGGACGAGCGGCTGGTGCGCGTCGGCCAGTTCGCCTTCGAGGAGGGCTACGAGCACGCCCGGGAGCTGCTGCGGCTGCCCGAGCCGCCCACCGCCGTGCTGTGCGGCAACGACCTCCAGGCGCTCGGCGTCTACGAGGCGGCCCGGCAGGCGGGCCTGCGCATCCCCGAGGACCTCAGCGTGGTCGGCTTCGACGACATACCGGCCGTGCGCTGGTGCGGGCCGCCGATGACGACGGTGCGGCAGCCGATGGTCGAGATGGGCGCCGCCGCCGCCGAGCTGGTGCTGACCCTGGCCGCCGGCCGGGTGCCGGCGCAGAGCCGGGTGGAGCTGGCCACCACCCTCGTGGTCCGCGACAGCACCGCGCCGCCGAGGTGAGCCGGCCCGGTGGCATTCGCGCGCGCCGAACGTGCCGCTGAAATGTTTCTAATATTTTTCGAAAGCTTTTGAACTGATTCCCGGCCCCTGTGGGACGGCACCTGGGCGCACCACGAGAATAGTCGATCCCACCGCGAATTCCGACCGCGCCTACGGGTTGCCGTCGAACGCACGAGCTTGAATTCCGTAAAAAATGTATGTTGGGAACAGCTCGTGCGAGGGGGTCGGACGGGGGTAGTGGAAGACCGTTCACGGGCAGGTCACCCGAGCATCCCCGGTGTGCCGCCGCTGTCGTCGTGACGGGCGGGGTGGCGCGTCCGGGACGCCCTTGGAGACGCCGCGGAGCGGTCGTCCGACCAGCCGTGGTCGCTCGGGTGGGCGGCGGGAACGCCGAATCTCTCCGGAACACCACAGGAGGCACACGGATGTGCGGAATCACCGGCTGGGTCTCATTCGACCGCGACCTCACCAGGGAGGGCGAGACGCTCGAGGCGATGACCCGGACGATGGCCTGCCGCGGCCCGGACGCCCACGGCACTTGGGTCGACCGGCACGCCGCCCTCGGCCACCGGAGGCTGGCCGTGATCGACCTGCCCGGTGGCGCCCAGCCGATGTCGGCGCGCACGCCGAACGGCGAGGTGTCGCTGGTCTACAGCGGCGAGGCCTACAACTTCGTCGAGCTGCGCGACGAGCTGACCGGGCTGGGTGAGCGGTTCACGACGTCGAGCGACACCGAGGTCGTCCTGCGGGGGTACCTGCGCTGGGGCGCGGCGCTGGCCGACCGGCTCAACGGCATGTACGCGTTCGCGATCTGGGACGCGCGGGACCGCAAGCTGGTCATGATCCGCGACCGGCTCGGCATCAAGCCGCTCTACTACTACCGGACGCCCGACGGCATCCTGTTCGGTTCGGAGCCGAAGGCGATCCTGGCGAACCCGATCGCCGAGCGGGTGGTCGACACCGACGGGCTGCGGGAGTCGCTCGCGTTCGCCTTCACACCCGGCCACGCGATCTGGGCGGGCATGCGCCAGGTCGAGCCGGGCACGGTCGTCACGGTCGACGTCGACGGCGTGCGCGAGCGCACCTACTGGCGGCTGGAGACCCGCGCGCACGAGGACGACCTGGAGACCACCGTCGGCCGGGTCCACGAGCTGCTGGACGACACCGTGCGGCGGCAGCTCGTCGCGGACGTGCCGCGCTGCCTCCTGCTGTCCGGCGGCCTGGACTCCAGCACCCTCACCGCGCTGGCCGCGGCCCACATGGGCGACGAGCGGGTGCGGACGTTCGCGGTCGACTTCGCGGGCCAGGCCGAGCACTTCACGCCCAACGAGTTCCACGACACCGCGGACACCCAGTACGTGCACGACCTGGCGAACCACGTCGGCTCCGAGCACGCCGACCTCGTGCTCGACCCGAAGACGCTGGCCGATCCGGAGGTCCGCCGGGCCGTGCTGACCGCGCGGGACGTGCCGATCACCCTGGGGGACATGGACCTGTCGCTGTACCTGCTGTTCAAGGAGATCCGGAAGCGGTCGACCGTGGCCCTGTCCGGCGAGTCGGCCGACGAGATCTTCGGCGGGTACCGGCACATGCACAACCCCGACGTGCAGAAGGCGCGGGCGTTCCCGTGGATCGCGTTCAGCATCGGGCCGCTGGACAAGGACGGCCACGGGTTGAACCAGCCGTTGCTGGACGGGCTGGAGCTGGAGGAGTTCCGGCGCGACCAGTACGACGCCGCGGTCGGCGACGTGAAGCGGGGTGACGACGAGGACGACCACGAGTACCGGATGCGGATCATGATCAACCTGCACCTGACCCGGTTCCTGCGGTTCCTGCTCGACCGCAAGGACCGGTTGAGCATGGCGGTCGGGCTCGAGGTGCGGGTGCCGTTCTGCGACCACCGGCTGGTCGAGTACGTCTACAACGCGCCCTGGTCGTTCAAGCACTACGACGGCCGGGAGAAGAGCCTGCTGCGCGGCGCCGTCAAGCACCTGCTGCCGGAGTCGGTCGCCTGGCGCGTGAAGAGCCCGTACCCGTCGACCCAGGACCCGTACTACGTGCGGCAGTTGCAGGCGCAGTGCAAGGACCTGCTCTCCACCAAGGACCACGGCGTCTTCGAGCTGGTGAACCGCAAGTGGTTGGAGGACGCGACCCGCCAGGACGCCGAGGCCGTGCAGCGCACGACCCGGCTGGGGATGGAGCGGGCCATCGACTTCGGCGTGTGGATGGACATCCACAACCCGCGGCTCGCGCTCGCGTAGGCCGGCACCCGGTCCGGGCCGGCGGCGACCCGGGCCTGGGTGTTCCCTGTGAGTGCCGCGGCCCGGCGGCGCGCGGCGAGTGGTCGGGGCGTCGGGTTCCCAGGGTTCTCCCAGGACCATTCGGGGATCGGCCGGACCGGCGCGCCAGGCTCGAACCCATGACGATGATCGAAGTGCGGGGCCTGACCAAGCGGTACGGGCCCGACACCGTGGTGGACGACCTGTCGTTCACCGTCGAGGCCGGGCAGGTGACCGGGTTCCTGGGGCCGAACGGCGCGGGCAAGTCCACGACCATGAAGGTGATCCTGGGGCTGGCGGCCCCCACGAGCGGTTCCGCCACGGTCGGCGGACGCCGCTACCGCGACCTGCCCGTGCCGCTGGCGGAGGTCGGCGCGCTGCTCGACGCGGGCGCCGTGCACGGCGCCCGCAAGGCGCACGACCACCTGCTGGCGCTCGCCGTCAGCAACGGCCTGCCCCGGCGGCGGGTCGACGAGGTGCTCGCCCGGACCGGACTCGAAGGCGTGGCGGGCAAGCGCGCGGGCGGGTTCTCGCTCGGCATGAGGCAGCGGCTCGGCATCGCGGCGGCGCTGCTGGGCGACCCGCGGGTGCTGATCTTCGACGAGCCGGTGAACGGCCTCGACCCCGAGGGCATCCGCTGGATCCGGGACTTCATGCGGTCCCTGGCCCGCGAGGGGCGCGCGGTGCTCGTCTCCAGCCACCTCATGAGCGAGATGGCGCAGACCGCCGACCACCTGGTCGTCATCGGCCGCGGCCGGCTCATCGCCGACACCGGCGTGGACGAGTTCCTGCGCGACCGCGGCGAGGGCGCCGTGCTGGTCCGCACGGCCGAGCCGGCCGCGTTCGCGCTGCGGCTGACCGCGTCCGGCGCCACCGTGCGGGACGGGGTCGAGTCCTCGTTGCTCGTCTCCGGCCTGACGGGCGAGGAGATCGGCAGGCTCGCCGCCTACCACGGCATCGCGCTCAGCGAGCTGACGCCGCAACGGCCGTCGCTGGAGGACGCTTTCATGGAGCTGACCAAGGACAGCGTCGAGTACCAGGGGGCGGCGGCGTGAGCCGGCCCGCGACCCGGGTGGGGTTCGGCCACGCCCTGCGCGCGGAGTGGGTGAAGCTCCGCAGCCTGCGCTCCACCTGGTACACGCCGGCGTGCCTGTTCGCGGTGGGGATCGGCATCGCGTTCCTCTCGATGAGCGCGGTCGGCGCGGAGCACGGCGGCGCGTCCGCCGCGCAACGGCTCGCGTGGGACCCGACCGAGCGCAGCCTGACCACCTACGTCGTCGCGCAGCTGATCATCGGCGTGTTCGGCGTCCTGGTCGTCACCTCGGAGTACGCGACCGGTCTGGTGCGGACGTCGCTGGCCGCCACGCCGCGCCGGAGCCGGCTGCTGGCGGCCAAGGTGCTGGTGGTGACCGCCGTCGCCGCGGTGGCGGGCCAGTCGTTGATGGTCACCGCCTTCCTGCTCGGTCAGGCGGTGCTCGCCGGGCAGGGCGTGCCGCACGCGGGGCTCGGTGATCCCGGTGTGCTCCCCGCCGTGGCGGGAGGCGGGCTGTACCTCGCGGCGATCGCGCTGCTGGCGATCGGTCTCGGCGCGATCACGCGGGCCACGGCGGGCGCGCTCGCCACGCTGGTGGGGATCGTGTTCCTGGTGCCCGCGCTGTCGGGGCTGTTCCCGTCGTGGCTCCAGGGCCTGGTCGACTTCTGGCCGGGCAAGGGCGCCGTGGCGGTGCTCGCGACGGTCCCGGACCCCGCCTACCCGCACCCCTGGCTGAACCTGGGCGGGATGTGCCTGGGCGTCGCCGCCGTGCTGGCCGTCGCGTTCGTCGTCTTCGGCCGGCGTGACGTGTGATGGGCACGCCGGGGGAGGTGGGCCGGGGCGTGGTGGCCGCGGTCGCGGCCCTGGCCGCCATGGCGGCGGTCGCGGCGGCCGGGTTGCTCCTGCTCGACGCCGACCGGATCGGCGCGTTCGGCGGCCTCACGGCGGCCGTGGTCGCGCTGGCCGCGGGCGGGTCGGCGGAGTTCGGCGCGGTCCCGGCGAGCGACCTGCCGTTCGCCGTGCGGGGTGGCGTCGCGGTGGTGCCGTCGGGGGTTTCCCTGGCGGGCGCGGTGGTGCTGGGGTGGCTGCTGCTGCGACGCCGGGACGGTCTGCTCGTCCGCGGCGCGGCGGCGGCCGCGGCGTTCCCGGTGGGGCTGGCCGCCGTGGCGTGGTCGGCCCGGGGTGCGGTGGCGTTGCCGCGCGGTGCGTCGGGAGGCGGGTCCGGGGCGGCCGTCTGCGGGGTGCCGGCGGTGGGGCCGTTGGGCCGGGGCGGGTCCGTCGACGCGCTCGGCGCCGGGTTCGCGGTGCCGGTCTGGCCCGCGGTGGCGGGCGCGGTGTGCTGGGTGCTCGCGGTCGTCGGGGTGTGCCTGCTGGTCGCGCGGTTCCGGGTGGCCGAGCGGTGCCGGCCGGCCGTGCGGGGCGGGTGGTGGGCGGCGATCGCGGTCACCGTCGGGTGCCTGGTCGTCGCCTGGGTGTCCGCCGGCCCCGCGGCGGCCGGCGCCGTGCTGCTCGTGCTGCCGCTGGTGGTGTCGGGCGCGTTGTCGCTCGGCCTGGGCGTGCCGTGGACGGTGACCTCGGACGGCGCGCTGTCGTGCGTCCTGGGCGCGGTCGGGCCGCCGGCCCCCGGCGGGCCGCTGACGTGGGTGGCGGTCGTCGGGCTGCTGGGTCTCGGCGTCGGGGCCGCACGGTCCCGCGGTCGCGACGGCACGCCGCTGCACCGCGCCGCGCGCCTCGCCCTGTGGCTCGCGGCGGTGGTGGGGCCGGTGCTGTGCGCGTCGGCGTTGGTGTCGCGCGTGTCGGTGGACCTGGGCATCGGCGCGTTCGGGTTCTCGCTCCCCCTCCTGGCCGCGCGGGTGGCGGCGGACCCGCTGGTCGCCCTGGCGCTCGGGGCGGCGGGCGGCGCGGCGGCGGGCTTCTCGGGCAGCCTGCTCGTCGACGGTTTCCTCAGGGTGGCGTCCGTATCCTGGCCGGCGTGGACGGACCGGGACGGGCGATGACACTGCTGGTGGTGGACGACGAGGCCACCGTGCGCGAACTGCTGTCCGCGACGCTGAGGTTCGCCGGGTTCCGGGTGACGTCCGCGGCGACCGGCGCCGAGGCGCTCGCCGCGGCCGTCGCGGAGCCGCCCGACCTCGTGCTGCTCGACGTGATGCTGCCGGACGTGGACGGGTTCGAGGTGGTCCGGCGGCTGCGCGAGCGGCGCGCGGAGGGCCGCCGGGGCCCGGTGCCCGTCCTGTTCCTCACCGCGCGGGACGGCCAGGCCGACAAGGTCACCGGGCTGTCGCTCGGCGCGGACGACTACGTGACCAAGCCGTTCGACCTGGAGGAGCTGATCGCCCGGATCCGGGCGATCCTGCGCCGCACCTCGGGCCACCAGGCCGGCGTGCTGACCGTGGGCGCGCTCGCGCTGGACGCGGAGGGGCACCAGGTGACGCGGTCGGGCCGGGCCGTCCGCGTCTCGCCCACCGAGTTCCGGCTCCTGCGCTACCTGATGGAGAACGCCGGGCGCGTGGTGTCCAAGACCCAGATCCTCGACCGGGTGTGGCGCTACGACTTCGGCGGCGACGCGGGCATCGTCGACACCTACATCTCCTACCTGCGGCGCAAGGTCGACGTCGAGGACCCCAAGCTGATCCACACCGTGCACGGCGTCGGCTACGTGATGCGGGAGCCCACGGGGTGAGGCGGGCGCTGGGCCGGTTCTCGCTGCGGGCCAGACTGCTGCTGCTCACCGCGGGCCTGCTGCTGGCCGGGCTGGGCCTCGTCGGCGCGGTCGTCTCCGACCAGCTGGAGCGCTACCAGCTCGCCCGGATCGACGGGCAGCTGCGCTCGCTCGCCTCGATCGTCTCCGGCGTGTCGACCACCGGGCCGCCCGGCGCGGTGGACACCGCCCGCCACCCCGAGCTCGTCGACCCCGCCCTGGACCTGGTCGGCGCGCCGTACCTGGTGTACCTGGACGCGCGCGGCGAGGTGGCGGGCGGCCTGCGCACCAGCAGGCTGGACCGCACGGCGCTGCCACCGCCCGAGGCGCTGCGCACCGTCCCGACCGGTGGCGACGCCGTCGACCTGCGGGCCGCGGCCGGCTCGACGCGGTGGCGCGCGGTGGCCCGGCCGACCAGCGGGTGGGGCGGGACGGTGGTCGTCGCCGCGCCGCTCGCCGAGGCCGACGCCACCGTCGCCCGGCTCCGGACCACCAGCCTCGCCGGCGGCGCCGTGCTGCTGGTGCTGCTGACGGCGGTCGGCTGGTTCGCGCTCGGCCGCGGCCTGCGGCCGCTGCGCCGGATCGAGCACACCGCCGCCGCCATCGCCGACGGCGACCTGACCCGGCGCGTGCCCCTCCTGGCCGCGCCGGGCACGGAGGTCGGGCGCCTCGCCGCCTCGCTCAACACCATGCTCGGCCAGCTCGAACAGGCCTTCGCCGACCGGGCCGCGGCGCAGACCCGGATGCGCGCGTTCCTGTCGGACGTCAGCCACGAGCTGCGCACGCCGCTGTTCGGCATCAAGGGCTCGACGGAGCTGTACCGGATGGGCGCGATGCCCGGGCGCGCCGACGTGGACGAGGCGATGCGCCGCATCGACCGCGAGGCCACCCGGCTCACCGCGCTCACCGAGGACCTGCTGCTGCTCGCCCGGCTCGACGAGGCGCCCGAGGGCCAGCTCGACCGGGCGCCGATGGACCTGCGCACCCTCGCCAACGACGCCCGTCACGACCTGCGCGCCCTCGACCCGTCCCGGTCGGTCGAGCTCACCGGCCCCGACGCCGCCGGACCACCGGGGCCGGCCCCGGTGCACGGTGACGAGGACCGGCTGCGCCAGGTGGTCGCCAACCTGGTCGGCAACGCCGCCGCCCACACCCCGCCGGGCACCGCCGTCCGCATCGGCGTCGGCACGGCGGACGGCCGCGCGGTGCTGGAGGTGGCCGACGAGGGCCCCGGTGTGGCGGCCGAGCAGGCGACCCGGGTGTTCGACCGCTTCTACCGCGCCGACCGCTCGCGCCACCGCGCGGGCGGCGCGAACGCCGGGCTGGGCCTGGCCATCGCCCGCTCCCTCGCCCGCGCGCACGACGGCGACGTCGAGCTGGACACGGCCCTCGGCGAAGGCGCCCGCTTCCGGCTCACCCTGCCCCTGCTCGACCAGGCGCCCGACCCGGACGCCTGACCGCCCGGGTGCGCGGGCGGCCGGGTTCACGGTCCTCCGGACAACCCGCCCCGCGTCCTCAGGGACACCTCGATGCACCCCACCCGACCAGGCCCCAGCGGGTTACCCGCGAGGACGACCCCGCAGCGCTCGTCCCTGGACGAGTTGGACGATCTCCTGGCCGGGGTGAGCACCGGCGCGCCGGACGGGGGCGCGAACCGGGACGGCACGCCGCGCGGAGAGGCGCCGCCGCCCGTGGTCCCGCACGGCATCGACCCCGAAGGCCGCTTGGTCGCCCGGTTCGGCCCGGACCAGGTGCGCGCGGTGATCGAGGACAGCCTGGACAGCGGCGTCGTCGGGGCAGCTCGTCGAGCGCGCCGGGCCCGACCTCGACGCCACCGGGCCGGCCGAGCCTGGCCCGCCTGCGCGAACTGGTCGCCGATCCCGACCCGGACCTGCCGCTGCCGCGGGCGGGCGCCGTCATCGCTTCCTCGACGCCCCTGGACGACCGGCGGATGCCGCACGAGCCGGACGTGGACGCGCTCTCGCAGCCGGACCGGGACACCGAGGTGACCGGCGAGGACGTGACGGAACTGCGGACCTGCGGGGACGCGATGTCGGCCCCGGCGAAGACCTTCTACCACGCGTGGCCGACGCCGCGCCGCGACGGCGGCCGGCACTTCCTCGGCCTGGACCTGTGACAGGACCCCGAGCACAACCGCCTGGACCCCGCCCGGCGGCGCTCGTACCAGGCGGCCGGCTTCGGCGGGTCGGCCCCGCCAGCGCACGTCCGGCTCCTCGCCACGCGGACCGGGTCCGCGGCGCGGGCCGCCGATGTTCGCCGCCTGTTCGCCTCGGGGCGACCATCGGCGGGTTGACGACGTCACGCCCCTGCCGGGAACCTCGGTGCCGGCCGATGATCTCCGCCACGTCGGCCGGCTCCGCCGTCGTGCCACTCGACACCGGATGGAGGGCATGGTCGTCGTGACCGCCCAGCTGACCGACCCGTCCCGAACCCCTTCCCGCACCCGGCGCAACGCCGTGAGACTGCTGCGCGCGCTGGTGGGCGCGTCTCTGCTCGCGGTGCTCCTGCCCGGAGCCGCCTGGGCCGAGCCGCCGCAGGCCCTGCCCGCGAACCACGCCGCCGACGACGGCAAGTGGCAGCCGGCGTTCGACTACGACACCGACGGCTGCTACCCGACGCCGGCGATCTCGCCGTCCGGGGCGATCGCCACCGGGCTGAAGAACTCCGGCGCCCTCAACGGGCAGTGCCGCGACCAGTCCGACCTGGACAACACCAACTCGTACTCGCGCGCCAAGTGCAACAACAACTGGTGCGCCTACCTCTACGACCTGTACTTCGAGAAGGACCAGGCCGTGCCGGGCATCGACTGCTGCGGCCACCGCCACGACATCGAGCACGTGGTCGTGTGGGTGAGCGGCGACCAGGCCCAGTACGTCTCCACGTCCGCGCACGGCAAGTACTCGACCTACCCGCGGTCCCAGGTCGCCTGGGAGGGCACGCACCCCAAGATCGTCTACCACAAGGACGGCCTGAGCACGCACTGCTTCCGCCTGGCGAGCGCGAGCGAGCAGCCGGAGAACCACTACGGCGCGTGGCAGTACCCGGACCTGGTCTCCTGGGACCGCTTCCCCGCCGGCATCCGCGACGTCCTGGTGAACGCGGACTTCGGCAGCGCGAGCCTGGCCATCAAGGACAGCGCCTTCAACTACAACCTCGCGCAGGCGAAGCCGAGCGGCATCCCGTTCGACCCGAACGCCTGACCGGCCCGGGGACCCCGTCCGGCGGGCGGGGTCCCCGTCACCCGGTGAGCGCACCCGCAGCGGCCCTGGTCCGCGCGGGGCGTCGACCGCCTCCGGTGACGTGACGGCGGTTCAGTCGTACTTGTCCTGGTTCAGGAAGCGGGCGAAGCCGCGCCACGAGTTCGGCCCCATCACGCCGTCGATCGGCCCGGTGTAACCCCACCGCGCGGCCAACCGCTGCACCGCGGCCCACGTGTTCGCGCCGGGCACCCCGTCGATCGGACCCCCGTAGCCGTACGCCCGCATCGCCCGCTGCAACGCCGCGTACGTGTTCACCCCCGGCACGCCGTCGATCGGCCCGGTGTAGCCCTGCTCCAGGCGCAGCCAGTTCTGCGCCCGACGCCACATGACCGGGCCGGGCACGCCGTCCTGCTCGGTGGACGTCTTGGGCAGCCCGGCGCCGCTGCCGAGGTAGACCAGCGGGTCGATGCGCGCGCCGCCCGGGTTGATCATGTGCCAGTGCAGGTGCGGTCCGGTGGAGGAGCCCGACCCCGGTGCGCCGGCCGCGCCGCCGGACAGCCCGACGACCGCGCCCATGCCGACCCGGGTACCGTTGGCCAGCAGGAACTGGGACAGGTGCAGGTACTGGGTGCGGTAGCCGTTGTCGTGCTGGATGGTGACGGTATGACCGCCCGTGCCGTTGTACGGGATGTTGGTCACCACGCCGCCGCCCGCCGCGGGCAGCCGGGTGCCGACCGCCATGCCGAAGTCGATGCCACCCAGCGAGCCGCGGTCGAGGTGCTCCTGCCAGGTGCCGGTGATCCGGTAGCCGCTGAACGGGTGGTAGAACCCCGGGACGGCGGCGCCCGCCGTGCTCGCGCCCACCACCGTGACGACCCCGGCCGCCACCGTTCCGCGCAGCAGTGCCCGTCTGCCGATCCAGTCGTTGCCCATCACCCGAACGTAGGGACGGGGGCGGCGCACCGACATGGTGTGTTCGACCGACGGCCATTCGGGTGGGCGGTCCGGTCGAGCGGGTGGTGCGCGCCCGGACCGGCTAACGGCCGCGCGGCCGCGGCGACGGTCCGACCATGAGACTGTCACGACTCGTCCACTGCGCCCTGGTCGCCGTGCTGGCCGCCGGCGCGTCCACCGTGCCCGCGCACGCCCTGGCCTTGGAGCAGACCTGCGTCGGCACCGAGGTCACCACCTTCGACCCGCCGCTGACCCTCACCGCGCGGCCGGTCACGGTCACCGTCAGCGGCGTCTACCCCACGTGCACGAACACGGGCGCGGTGACCGGGACGTACGCCGAGACGTTCAGCCTCACCGCGTCCTGCCTGGTGCTGTTCGACTCCGGGTCGGCGCTGCGCACGTTCACCTGGGGCGGGACGGTGGCGCCCAGCGAGTTCCAGTACAACGTCACCTCCAGCGCCGTGGCCGGTCAGGTCGTGGTGACGAACACCGGCGTGATCACCTCCGGCGGCTTCGCGCCCGCCGGCGCGGAGCAGGTGATCACCCTGGTGACGCCGAACGTCGTCCAGTGCCTGTCCGGCGGGGTGGCGAGCGTGACGGGCCCGACCACCCTCACCATCCACCGACCGTGACGACACCGTCCCCGCACCGGGTCACCGGCCGGGGACCACCGCGTCGGGTGGCACGTTCATCGCCTCGAGCCGGGTCTGCCCGGCCGACAGCGTGAACCGGCTGAAGCACCCGGTGTCCCACCGCACCCGGCGCACGCCCAGCCGGTCGACGCCCAGCGCCCGTGCCACCAGCCACGAGTGCGGCCCGGCGTGGCCGACGACGAGCACCCGCTTGCCGCCGTAACGGGCGGGCAGCCCGTCGAAGAACGACCACACGCGGTCGCGAGCCGCTTCGGGGGACTCGTCCGGCGCGCCGGGGGGAACGCGGTCCCGCAACGCCTCGGCGCGCTCCGCGGTCACGTCCAGTCCCGCGGTCGCGAGTCGGACGGTCTCCCGGTCCGGCGCGGAGTCCGAGCTGAGCACCACGTCCGGCGCGAACCTGCGGACCGCCGCGGCCGCCACCCCGGCCTCGGCCCGGCCACGCGCGGACAGGCCCACCTCGACCGGGTCCGCCCCGTGCGGGCGCCCGCGCTCGCCGTGGCGGAGGAAGAGCACGTCGACCTCGTGGTCGCCGACCCCGGTCGGCGGCCCGTCGGTTCGTTCCCGCCCGATGACGTCGAGCACGTCGTCGCAGACCTCCTCGGGCAGCTTCCCCCGGATGTCCAGGGACACGCCGGCCGGCCGGAACGCCGCGTGCAGTCGGCGGACCCGGTCCTCGTCCATCCGCTGGAACGGGTCGCGGAGCCGGTTGCGGTGCAGCAGGTCTTCGAGGTCGGCGGCCAGCGAGACCGTGACGAGCCGGTGACCGCGCCGGTCGAAGCGCACCGCCTGACCGGCGAGGAAGTCGACGTCCTCGAACACGCCGTCCACGACCGGCAGGAACCCGCTGTCGCAGTAGGACAGGGCGAGGTCGAGGCACGCGAGCTCGGACGCTTCGAGGGTGAACGCGGTGAAGTCGCGCGGGTGCGCCATGTACCGGACGGAATCGTTCGACACCCGGACCGATGGGGGCAACGCGTCCCTCAACAAGGCCGTCGTCGTCGTCTTCCCCGTACCCGGGAGGCCGCGGATCAGCACGGCGAACTGCCGGCCCACGTCATCACCTGTCCTCGCGTCGTCGACGAGCGCCGGCGGCCGCCCAGCCTAGCGCAGGCACGACCACCACCAGGGTGAGCGAGGCGCCGCCCGGCATCACCGTCCGCGCACCGCGTTCACCTGGCCAGGCTCATCCCGCCGCACCATCGGGTTCACCCGCCTCCACGCCGTTCTCCTCCGGCGGCCCCGCTCCTACCGTGGCCTGACCGCACCGAGGGGTTGAAGCCGATGTCCCGCGCCGTCCGCAGACGCATCGCCGCCGCCGTCGCCGTCACCGCCGTCACCGCCGTCGCGGCCCTCGCCACCGCCGTCGAAGCCGCCGCCGAGACCGCCGAGCCGGCCGCCGCCGTCTCGCTCGGCGACAGCTACATCTCCGGCGAGGCCGGTCGCCGGCGGGGCAACGCGCTGGAGAACTCCGGCGACAAGTGGGGCACCGACCTCGCCACCGCGTGCGACGCGAACGGCTGCGCCACGGACCCGCGGAAGGTCTACGGCGACACCCACACCACCACGAACACGTGCCACCGCTCGACGTCGGCCGAGATCGTCAGCGCCGCCGTCCCCGACGTCACGGCGGTCGACCTGGCGTGCTCCGGCGCGACCACGTCCGACGTGCGCGCCGGTGACGCCGCGCGCAACCAGCCGAACCAGGTCGAGCTGCTGCGCGCCGTCGTCCGCGACTACCGGGTGGACCTCGTCGTGCTGTCCGTCGGCGGCAACGACCTCGGGTTCGGCGCCATCATCGCCGACTACCCCTCGCCGATGCCCGCCGCCGGCCGCTTCCGGATCCCCGAGAGCGGGTCGCGGTGGGCGGTGGGCGGCTGCCCGGTGTGGGACTCGGACGCCGACTGGGCGCGAGAGCATCTCGTGCCCACGATCGCCGAGACGCTCAAGCGCGTGGCCGCCAACCGAGGCGCGCGGTTCCTCGACCTGCGGGACTCGTTCGACGGCCGCGAGGTGTGCGCCACGGACTCCCGCCAGGCGACGGGGGCCGACTCCGCCGCCAACCCCCTGCCCGGCCCGGCGGCCGAGTGGGTGCGGTGGGCCGTCACCGGGTACACGTCGCAGGGCGACCGCCAGGAGAGCATGCACCCCAACCACTACGGCCAGCGCGCGCTGGGCACGTGCCTGCGGCTGATGCACCAGAAGGCCACCGGTGACTTCGCGTGCCGCAATACCCCCGGCGCCGGCCCGGCACGGATGACGTTGACCGCCCTCACCACCTGAGGTGGTCTGGGGCCCGGCACGCCCCCGACCACCTCACCGGTCCTCAGTAGACAGTGGCCTGCCGGGACGTCGACCTGATCCCGTTCGCACCGTTGAAGATGCGGTTGCCCCAACCGGTCAGGCCGGCGCGGTTGAAACCGGTGACCAGGTCGAGGTACCCGACACCGCCGCCGTTGCCGCTCCACGACCAGCCGAGGTTGCCGAGGCGCTGCGACTGGGCCGTGGCCATGATCGTGTTCTCGTCGGGGTTGCCGTCGGAGTGGTTGTCGCCGAACTCGCCGATCACGATCGGCAGCCGGGCGTTGACGAACGCGTCGAGGTACGACGTCACCTCGGCCGCGGTGTCGTGCACGCCGTACACGTGGATCGAGAAGACGGTGTTGCGCTGGGAGTCGGCGTTGACCACCGCGGACGCGTTGGCGCGCATGGTGTTCGACCAGTCCTGGCCCCAGTTCGGCGCGTCCACCATCGGCGTGTGCGTGAAGCCGGTGGACCGCAGCCGCGAGATGGCGCTGCGGGTGTCATCGGTCCAGTTGCCGTAGTTGTTGTCGCCGTACGGCTCGTTGCCGACGTTGATGATGACGTACTTCTCCTGGCCGACCAGCGCGCTCTTGACGCCCGACCAGTAGTCCACCGCGCGCCCGTGCTCAGCACCACGCGCACGCTGTTCGCGCCCAGCGCCTTGACGTCCTCGAGCGCCTGCGCCGTCCGGTCGGGGTACCAGGCGTGCGCGTGGTGGACCCCGCGCATCACGAACTCGCTGCCGTTCGCGTCGTACAACCGCCCGCTGCCGACGTAGAACCCGTTCGCGGCCGACGCCGCCGGTGTGCTGAGCAGCGGCACGACCAGCGCCGCCACCGCGACCAAAGCCCATCGTTCGACCACGTCCACCTCGTCACCGGCCGACGTGAATCGGTTAAGCCATTGCTACGATCACGGGCCACGAACCGAGGAGGTCGGACGTGTCGTCAACGGTGCGGGACGCGCTGGTCGCCCTGGCCGCCCTGCTGGCCCCCGACGCGCCGGACGTCGCCGACCGCGTCACGAGCGCCCACGACGCCCCCGCCACCTACCTCCGAACCCACGCCGACCGCCTCGACGACCGCGGCATCGACGAACCCCTGCCCGAGCTGGCGTGGATCGCCCTGGTCGACGCGCTGACCGACCACGACCTGCTGGCCGAGGTGGACTGGAAGGAGGCGGCCGGCGAGATCGTCGCGCAGCTCCGGTCCCTGCGCTCCGGCCCCGCCGACCCGCGGGCGTGGGACTGGTTCGCGGGCCTCGCCGAGGACCTGCCCGCCTACGACTTCCTGGAGCGAGCGGGCCGCGAGCTCCGGGCCACCGGCACGACCCTCGCGGTGCTCGACATCGAGTCCGACTGCTACCCGCTCGTGCTGCTGCCCAACGAGCACGCCGACACCCTGCGCGAGCTGGCCACCGCGACGGGGTTCACCGCAGGCGTCCTCGGCGAACCCGCTCCCCCTGCGACGCCGCCACCGACCTCCTGACTCCCGGTTCGCCCCCCGCTCCACCCGTGGTCGCCGCCGCCGGCCGTTTTATCCGGCTAACGTGAGAGATGCGGTTCGGGTTGTCCCAGGTTGCATCCTTCGCCCGATCGAGTGAGCGTCCCGCACCGGCTCACGGGGTGATGATCTCCAGGACCACCTGGCCGTACAGACCGGACAGGGAGCCCAGGCCCAGGTTGCACAGCAGGATGTTCGTGCTGGGGTAGACGATGGTGTGCACGAACGTCGCTCCCGCGAACACGCCCGAGGTGACCGTGCCGGTGGTGACGACGGTCAGCGTGACGCCACTGAGGCTCGACACGTTGTTGCCGGACAGGACGGACGTCTGACCGGTGTTCCACGTGATGGTGATGGTGAGCGCGTTCGCGCCGAGCAGGCTCAGGCAGGTGGCCCCCGTGGTCGCTCCAGTGGCGGTCGACCGGCCCGAGGTGATGTCCGGGTGGGTGGCCGAGACGCAGGGGCCGTACTGCCGGGACACCGTGAGCGTCATGTTCTGCGGGGAGTTGGTCGCGGGTGGGTCGAACAGCAGACTCGCACTGCTGGGCGGGGTGCACGTGAGGTCGAGCCCGGCAGCGCCGGCCGTGCCGGTGGCGACGAGCGGGACCGACGCGACGGTGATCAGGACCGCGGCGAAGAAGGAGGCGACTCGGGACATGGCGGTTCCCCTTTCCGAACACGAATTCCGCAGAAATGCGGATTCGCCGATATCGGCATTCATCTATCGCGCACCGGACACCACCGTTACCGCACCTCCCCACCGAGGCCCGAACCCCTGTCAGATCGAGCCGCCCACACCACCCCCTCACCCTCAACCAGCCATCTCCCGCACCCTGCAGCAAAGCTCCTGCGTACGAACCGCATCGGAGTAGTCGCACAAGATCCGGCTCGGGTCCCGCTCCCGCACCGCGCTCAGGAACCGTTCATCCGCGACGACCAGCGGGTCGCGCCCGACCGGCACCTCATGGCTGCCGTCGGCGTCTTCCCACCGCAGCGCCTTGTTCGTCAGCGTCAACTTCCGTCCCTCGCAGTGGAACTCGATGCCGGCGTCCACCGTCCCGTGCAGTACGCACGTCGCCGTGAACACACCCACCACTCCGGACTCGAACGCGAGGGTCGCGGCGCTGACCGTCGCCACGTCCAACCCCGGGTGGTCCACGAGCGCCGAACGCCGCCCCACCGAGTGCAGTACCTCTGCTTCGCCCAGCAGGAACCGCGCCAGGTCGAACAGGTGCGTGGCCTGTTCCACGACCTGTCCGCCGCTGTCCGCCTCGACGCGCCACCACGGCACCGGCGGCACGAGACCGTGCCAGGCGGCGCGCACCAGGTGCGGTGGCGTCTCGACGAGCATGCGCCGCAGTTCGGGGATCACTTCCATGCCCCGCCAGTAGTAGCCCGCCTCGACGATCAGCCCGCTCTCGCGCACCACCGCTTCGATCCGGCGCGGCCCGTCGACGTCCGTGCCGATCGGTTTCTCGACGTAGAACGGCACACCGGCTTCGACCAACGCCCGCTCGATCTCGCCGTGAGCAGCGGGAGGGACGCAGATCCACGCCGCGTCCACTTCCTCCTCCGCCAACAGACCGGCAGTGTCCCGATACGCGCGACCACCCCACCGGGCCGCCGCCTCGTCGACCCCTGACCTGCCGACGTGGCCGACGATCTCCACCCCCGCCCCGGTCAACGCCGCCGCGTGCCGCCCGGCGATGTAACCCGTCCCCACCAACGCCACCTTCATCAGACCTCCTCCTGCCGGACCGCGCCCGACTCCTCCCCCACCGCCCGCCACACCTCGACCCGGCTGCGCCAGTCCTCGGTGTGCCCCGGCGGCTCCGGCGGCGGGAAGGCCGAGGGCAACCCCACAGCCATCAACGCCGCCCCGGTCGTGACCGCGCCGTCGCCCGACCGCCGGTAACGCCGCCCGGCGTCCAACCCGCGCAACCGGAGTCGACGCGGTCCCTCCCCCACCACCCCGCGCACCTGGTACACGAACACCACCACCTCGTCCCGGTCACGGGACACGTACTGCACCGCGCACGGCCCCCTGTCCGACGGCGGCACGAGCCAGTGCTGGTCTCCGTCCTGGATGGTCGGTCTCACCCGCTTGTACTCCGCGATCAACCCCGCCGCCCGGGTCCGTTCGTCGTCGCCCCACGCCAGGATGTCGCCGGAGATCCCCAGCACTCCTTGCATCGCCACGTGGAACCGGAACTCCAGGGGGCTGGTGCGGCCCGTGGTGGGCTCCGGTGCGTCGGCCACCCACCCGACCATCGCCCTCGGCGCGTACGCGCGGCTGAACCCGTGCTGCACGCGCAGCCGGTCCGAGGGATCGGTGTTGTCGCTGACCTGCGCCAGGTCGGCCACCCCGAGGATGCCCAGGTCGGCCCGCCCGCCACCGCCCGCACACGTCTCGATCATCAGGTCGGGGAACTCGGCGCGCAGCCGTGCGATCACCTCGTACACGCCCCGGACGTGACGCACCCACACCTCACGGCGTCGTTCGACCGGCGCCTGCGGCCAGCCGACCTCCGTGTAGGGCCGGTTGTGGTCCCACTTCACGAAGTCGATCCGGTGCTCGCGCAACAACGCGCGCACCTGCTCGACCACGCCTTCCCGCACGTCGTCGCGAGCGAAGTTGAGCACGAGCTGGTTGCGGGACAGGGTGGTCTCGCGGTCCGGCAGGTGCAGCACCCAGTCGGGGTGGGCGCGGTGGAGGTCGCTGTCGGGGTTGACCATCTCCGGTTCCAGCCAGATCCCGAACTTCATGCCCAACCGGTGCACCTCGTCGACCAGTTCGCCCAGCCCGCCGGGGAACTTCACCGGGTCGACCACCCAGTCGCCGAGTCCGGCGTGGTCGTCCCGCCGTGCGCCGAACCAGCCGTCGTCGACGACGAACAGCTCCACGCCCAGCTCGGCCGCCCGCGTGGCGAGCTCGACCTGGTGCCCCACCTCCACGTCGAACGACGTGGCCAGCCACGTGTTGTAGTGCACGGGCGGCGGTGTCCCGCGGTGCCGTGCGGGCAGCACGTGGTCGCGCTGGTAGCGGTGCATCAGCCGGGCCGCGCCGTCGAGGCCGTCGTCGGCGTACCCGCAGACCAGCGGCGGGGTGCGGAAGCTCTCGCCGGGTTCGAGGTGCCAGGCCGAGTCGAACGGGTTGATCCCCGCGACCACGTGCAGCGCGTCGTTGCGCTCGGTCTCGAACACGATCGACCAGTTGCCGCTCCACGCCAGCGCGCCGAACCAGACCGGCCCGTCCTGCCCCGCCTCGGTCAGCGCGAACCAGGGGTTGGCCTCGTGGCTGGTGAACCCGCGCCGGCTGTCGAGCACCACCTTGCCCGGCATCAGGTCGCGTCGGGTGAGCTGGTACTCGTCACCCCACCGGCCGGTCAGGGCCCACGACTGGTAGCGCGCGGGCGGCAGGCCGAGCACGGCACTGGCGATCCGCTCCACCCGCAGCGGCTGCGCGCCCCGGTTCTCGACCCGGACGTCGCGCACCACGATGCCGTGCTCGACCGCCGCCGCGAACCGGTGTTCCACCAGGAGACCCGAACCCGGGTCCTCGAACACGAGCCGCAGCACGTCGCCTTCGACGTGGTCCTCGCTCAACGTGAGCCGTGACACCGACGAGCCGTCCTGGCGCGCCACCACCAACCCGGGTTCCTTGAACGCCCGGTCGCCGTGCACCGAGTACGCCAACGGGACACCGTCGAGGAAGTGGGCTTGCGACGGCCGGTTCCACGGCGTGTGCGGCAAGTACGAGTCGCCGTTGAGGCCGCCGTCCAGAGCACCACCGTCACCGCCCCAGTGGTCCAGCACCAACGCCCCGCCGTCCGCGACGGACACCAGCATCGCGCTGCACGACGTCCGCACCAACCAGGCGGGCCGCCCGGCGCACGTGGTTCGGGTAACAGCAGGCATCGCTCTCCTCCGCGGAATGGTTCCGGACCGGCACGAGCCCGTCCACGATCAGCTCTCCGACGCGCCCACCGCCTCCGGCGCGAGCCGGGCGTCGACCGCCTCCGCCGAGAACACCTGGTCGATCACCATGTGCCGCGCCCCGTGGACACCGGCCCGATCTCCGAGCAGGCTCTCCACCACCGCCACGCTGCTGGCCAACGCCGACACGGTCCGCTCGTACAGCCGCTCCCGCACCCCGCCGAGCAGGTGCTCGCGGGTGAGCGCGAGGTCGCCGCCGATGACGACCACGGTCGGGTTGAGCAGCGCCACGGCCGTCGCCAGCACCTCGCCCAGCAGCCGGCCGGCGTCCCGGACCAGCGTGATGGCGTCCGCGTCGCCTTCCAGCACGAGCCGCACGACGTCACGGCTGGTGCGCGCCTCGATGCCCCGCTCGCGGAGCCGGGCCGCCAGGGCCGCGCCGCTCGCGTGCGCGGCCAGGCAGCCGGTCGCGCCGCACCGGCACCGGGCGCCGTCGACCGGCCGGGCGATCCGGATGTGGCCGATGTCGCCGCCCTGGCCGGTCGAGCCGCGCTCGGGCCGGCCGCCGAGGATCACCCCGGCGCCGATCCCGGTCCCGACCTTCACGAACAGCAGGTTGTCCACGTCGGGGTAGCGCTCGCGGACCTCGCCGAGGCCGAGGAGGTTGGCGTCGTTGTCGACGAACGCCGGGCAGCCCAGCGCGTCGGAGAGCGTCCTGGCCACCGCGGTGCCGTGCCAGCCGGGCATGATCGGCGGCTGCACCGGTCGTCCGGTCCGGAAGTCGACGGGCGCGGGCAGTCCCACGCCCACCCCGACGAGCCGGGCGCGGTCCCGCCCGGCGCTCTTCAGCAGCTCCCGCAACCGCCGCAGGACGATCTTCAGCACGACGTCGGGGTCCTGGTCGACCGGCAGGTCCTCGGTGCGCTCGCCCAGCACCCGCCCGCCCGCGTCGGTCAGCGCGAACCGCGCGTGGGTGGCGCCGAGGTCGGCCGCGAGCACCAGCTTGTCGCTCTCCTCGAACGACAGCACCTCGGCCGGTCGTCCCGCCGTGCCGCGCCGCTGTTCCACGGCCCGGATGTACCCGGCGGAGATGAGCTGGCTGAGGCGCAGCGCGACCGTGGAGCGCGACAGGCCGGTGAGCTCCTGGAGGTCCCGCCGCGTCCGGACCCGGCCGGACCGGACCAGCGCGAGGATCTCGCCCGGCGACGCCGTGAACCCGCTGCGCGCCACCCGGGATTCCTTCCCCGCCGGAGGTGTCGGACCCGCTGCCACCACCGCGGTCAGCCCTTCTCCGCGCCGCTGGTCAGCCCTTGGGAGAGTAGCCGTTCGGTCAGGAAGAACAGCAGCACCACCGGCACCGTGATGACGACCGAGCCGGCCATGAGCACGGTGGTGGGGATCTCGACGCTGCCGGACAGCTGCGCGAGGCCGAGGGAGACGGTCCAGCGGTCGCGTCGTTCGACCAGGAAGAGCAGGGCGAACAGGAACTCGTTCCAGGCGATCATGAACACGAAGACGCCGGTCGCGACGACCGAGGGCATGGCCAGCGGCAGGCTGATCCGCCGGATGACGCCGACCCGGCTCAGGCCGTCGACGAGGCCCGCTTCCTCGACGCTCGCCGGGATCGTCTCGAAGTAGTTCTTGAGCATGTAGATGGCGACGGGCACGGTCTGCGCGATGTAGACGAGCACCAGGCCGGTCGCCGAGCCGCGCAGCTGCATCCGGGTGAGCAGCACGAACAGCGGGATCGCCAGCACGATGGCCGGGAACAGGTACACAGCCAGGAACAGCGCGCTGACCTGCCGCCTGCCGAAGAACTCGAGCCTGCTCACCGCGTACGCGCCGGGGATGGCGATCACCAGCGCCACGAGCACCGACGCCGTGGCGACGACCGCGCTGTTGCCCAGCAGGCCGAGGAAGCCCTGGCCGCCTTCCGCCACGGGCCGCAGCACGTCGGCGTAGGTCGCCAGGGTCAGCTGCCCCAGGTCGACCAGCAGCGAGTCCGGTCGCCGCAGCAGGTCCTCGATCGGCCGCAGCGACAGCATCAGCATGTAGTAGAACGGCAGCAGCGTGGCGATCAGGAAGCCCACGACGACCACCGGCCGCAGCACGGCGAGCACCGCCCGTTCGAACCGGTCGCGCGTCATGCCTTCGTCGCCTCCCGTCGCCGCAGCAGCCACAGGTAGGCGCCGAGCAGCAGCACCAGCACCGCCGCCAGCAGCACGGACTGGGCCGCCGCCGCCCCGACGTTGCGCTGCACGGTCAGCAGCTCGTACACCCGGACGCTCACCACCTCCGTGCCGGCCGCGCCGCCGGTGAGCAGGAAGATGTCGTCGAACTCGTTGAACGTCCAGATGGTGCGCAGCACCACGAGCACCGCGATCACCGGCATGAGCTGCGGCAGCACGATGTGGCGGAAGCGCTGCGTCGGTGTCGCGCCGTCCACGGTCGCGGCCTCCTCCAGGTCGCCGGGCAGGGCCGACAAGCGGGCCAGCAGGAACAGGAACGCGAACGGGAAGTACCGCCAGCCCTCGAACGCGATCACGGTCAGCAGGGCGGTGGGCACCGGCACGTCGAGCCCGAACAGGGTGATCTCGCCGCGTGCCTGCGACAGGAACGCGATCGGGTCGTCCCACCCGAACAGCCGCGTGCCCCAGCTGTTGACGATGCCGAACTCGGGGTTGAGCAGCACGCGCCAGACGAACGTGACCGCCACGACCGGGGCCACGTACGGGATGAGCATCGCGGCGCGCACGAGCGACCGGCCCCGGAACGGCCGGCGCAGCGCCAGCGCCGCGACGAGGCCCAGCACGACGGCGAGGATCGCCGAGCCCGCCGTGTAGACGACCGTGGTGCGCAGGCTGTGCCACAGCACGTCCGAGGCGAGGACGCGGGCGAAGTTGTCCGGTGTCAGCTTCTCGAGCAGCCCGGTGCGGCCGATGTCGATCAGCCGCACGCGCTGGAACGCGATGAGCACCGACCACGCCAGCGGCACGAGCACGACCGCGAGCACGATCACCAGCGTCGGGGTGAGCAGCAGCAGCCCGGTGCGGGCGTCGTGCTGCTTCAGCGTGCGCGCCACCGCGGACCCGCTACTCGCCGAGTTCCCGGGCGATGCCGGCGGCCCGCTCGGTCGCCTCGCGGGCGGCGGCGGGCGCGTCGCCGCCGCCGTTCAGTGCCCCGGCCAGCGCCTTGGGCACGACCAGCTGCCCGGCGACGGCGCCGGCGAGTTCCGCCTTGCCCTGGGGGAAGCCCCACCGGCTGAAGCTGCGCGGGCTGTCCTGCACGACCCGCAGCGTCTCCGCGTCGTAGAACTCCGACAGCGGCGCTTTGGTGTCCACGCCGACGTCGAGGCCGAGCCACGCTTCGGCGTACTGGCGCGGGTTGTCCTCGGTGCCCGCGCGGACCGGCACCTTGCCCTCCGGCGCGATGGCCAGCCAGTCCCGGTAGCCGTCGCTCATCAGGTGTTCGACGAGTTTCTTGGCGTCGTCCGTCGCGGCGTCCTTGAGCACCGCGAACGACGCGGTCTCGCCGAACGTGGTCGGCTCGCCGCCGTCCGGTCCGCTCAGGGCGGCCACCACGCCGGTGTTCTTCGCCAGGAACGCCGGGTCGGCCTGGCACTGCGGGCAGGTGGGCAGCGCGTCGGCGCGCAGGCCCGCGAGTTCGTCGAGCAGGTACGACGACCAGATCACCATGGCGGACCTGCCCGCGAAGTACGTGGCGCGCGTGGTGTCGACGTCCTGGTTGCCCGCCACCGAGTGGCGGGTGAGGAGGTCGGTGTAGAGCTGGAACGCGCCGACGCACGCGGGGCTGTCCAGCGCCACCCGCCCGTCGTCGTCGACGAGGTCGCAGCCGTTGGCGAGGGCCAGGTGCTCGAACGTCTGGTGGGTGAACACGTCGGCGGGCGTGGTGCTCGCGGTGATCCCCGCGACGTCGTCCCGGTCGAGCCGTTCGGCGGCCTGCCGGATGGCGTCGTAGGTGGTCGGCGGCGCCAGCCCGGCCTGGGCGAACAGGTCCTTGCGGTAGAACAGGAGTTGCGCCCAGCCGTCGCTGGGCACGACGAGCTGCGTGTCGCCCTCGCGGGTCAGCTCCAGCGACTGCGCCGCGAACGTGTCGACGCCGAGGGCGTCCACGACCTGCTTGGCCGCGTCGGTGTCGAGCAGGTCGTCGGTGCGCAACTGGCTCATGATCGGCAGCGAGATCGACCCGATGACGTCGGGCAGCTCGCCGGACGCGGCGGCCGAGGTCAGCACGGTGGTGAGCTGGTTCTCGGCGATCGCGACCACCTCGGTCTCGATGCCGGTCCGCTCGGTGAACGCCGCCAGCAGGCGTTCCTGGGCGCGCACCCGGTCGGCGGTGTCCTCGATGGTCCAGAAGACCAGCGGGCCGTCCGCCGCGCCACCGGGGTCACCGCCGCCGCAGGCCGACAGCACGAGGGCGAGAGGCGTCGCGGCGGCGAGCGCGCGCAGTCCGCGTCGGGTCATCGGGTGCTCCCTTCCGGTGGTCCGCGACCTCTCACGGGCCAGGGCCGGGTGTTCGGTGGCGTCACTGAACACCCGGGTTTGTCCCGTGACAACCGCCAATCCGGACGTGACTTCGGGGCCGTACCAGGCGGTTGACGCGCTGTCGGCGGCTAAACCCGCGCGGGGATCGGGATGCCGCATTGTCGTTTTGACTGATCGCGGGATTAATGTCGCCATGCCGCAGTGGAAGATCGCCTGCCAGGAGCAGCTGCTGCCGGGCGCCTCGATCGAGCAGAAGTGGGAGTTCGCGCAGTCGGCGGGGTTCGACGGCATCGAGCTGCGCGCACGCGACGGCGAGGCGTTCGCGGCGAGGCTCGGCGTGCTCGAACGCGCGGCCGGGCGCGGTGTGGTGATGCCCTCGGTGTGCCTGGACGCGCTGCCGCTGGTCGGCGACGACCTCGGCGACGGGCTGCGGCAGGTGTCCTCGCTCGCGGCGCTGGGCACGCGGACCGTGGTGGTGCCGCTGTCGGACCTGCGCCGGGTGCCGCGGCAACGATCGTCCACTCCGGACCGGGACACGTGGTCGGACGGTCTGCGCCGCCTCGCCGAGCAGGCCGGGCGGGACGGCGTGTCGCTCTGCCTGCAACCGGTCAACCGCTACGAGGGCCGGCCCGTCAACACGCTCGACCAGGCCGCGCAGCTGTGCCGGGCGGCGGGGTCGCCCGCCGTCCGGGTGGCCGCCGGCACGTTCCACATGAACATCGAGGAGGCCGACCCGGCCGGCGCGCTGCTGGCGGCCGGGCCGTGGCTCGGGCACGTCGGGCTCGCCGACTCCACCGGGCTCGAACCCGGCGCGGGCCACGTCGACTGGCCGGCGCTGTTCGCGGCGCTCGACGCCGCCGGGTACGAGGGGTGGACGAGCCTCGCGTGCCGCCTGTCCGGTCCGGCCGAGGTCGTCCTGGGGGCGGCGGTCGGCGTGCTGCGGCAGGCCGGCGGGTGAGGCGGTGAGCATCGGGACGACGCCGGAGCCGCGGGCGCCGGACATCGCCGGCCTGCGGCGCGAGGCCGCCGCGACCCTGCTGCGGAACTGGCGCGGGTCGGCCACCGTGCCGACGACCGCGCTGTACCCGCACCAGTGGAGCTGGGACTCGGCGTTCATCGCCGTCGGCCAGGCGCACCTGAGCCCGCGCCGGGCGTTCGCGGAGCTGACCGCGTTGCACGGCGCGCAGTGGGGCGACGGGCGGGTGCCGCAGATCGTGTTCAACCCCGCCGTGCCGGCCGACGCCTACTTCCCGGGCCCGGCGTTCTGGCGACCGCTGCCGCGGCACGGGCCGCCGGCGGGGGTGTCGACCACGGGCCTGGTCCAGCCGCCGGTGCACGCCGCCGCGCTGCTCGCCGTCGTCGAACGCCACCCGGGCGCCGCCGCCGACGCGGCCGTCCGGCGCCTGTACCCGCGGCTCGCGCGCTCCCACGACTACCTGTTCGACCGGCGACGCGTGGCGTCCGGGCTGGTCGGCATCGTGCACCCGTGGGAGTCGGGGCTGGACAACAGCCCGTCGTGGGACGAACCGCTCGGCGCGGTCGACCCGGGTTTGGCCGACGACATCGCGGTGCTGCGGCGCGACCTGCGGCACGCCGACGCCGGGCACCGGCCGACGGACGACGACTACGCGCGTTACATGGGCATCGTCGCCGCCTACCGCGACCGGGGTTACGCCGACGACGACCTGCTCAGCCTGCCGTTCTGCACCGTGGACCCGTTGTTCTGCGCGGTGCTCGCCTGGTCGGAGCACGCGTTGGCGGCGCTCGCCCGCCGCATCGGCGTCGACCCGGGCAGGCACGTCGAGCGGGCGCGGGAGTTGACGCACCAGATCCACACGCGGCTGTTCGACCCGGTGCTGGGGTGCTACGTGGCGCTCGACGCGCGCACCGGCCGTCCCCTCGCCAAGCGCACGGTCTCCGGCCTGGTCCCGCTGCTGCTGCCCGGCGGGCACCGGTCGGCGCTGCTGGCGACCCTCACCGGACCGGCGTTCGCGGCCCCGGGCGTGCGCGGCGTGCCCAGCTACGACCTGACCGCCGCCGACGCCGACCCGCGCCGGTACTGGCGCGGACCGACGTGGCTCAACACCACCTGGCTGCTGTGGCGGGCGTTGCTGGCGCACGGCGAGACCGGGCACGCCGCCCGGCTGGCGGCCGACATGGTCGGCCTGGTCGCCGGCGCCGGGTTCCGGGAGTACTTCCACCCGGTGACCGGCGAGGGCCTCGGCTCGGACCACTTCAGCTGGACGGCGGCGCTCCTGCTGGACGTCCTCGCGCGTGAACCGGAAGGGCAAGGATGGCAACGGTAGTGCGGCTGGACGCGCCGGGGTGCGTCTCGATCGCGGAAGAGCCCGACCCGCCGCTGCACGCGACCGGCGTCCGACTGCGCACGCGGTACTCGGGCATCTCGGCGGGCACGGAGCTGACCCAGTACCGCGGCACCAACGCGCACGTCGTGAAGACGTGGGACCCCGACGCGCGGCTGTTCGTGCCGGGCCGGCCGGCGGTCGCGTACCCGGTGGTGGTGGGGTACGAGGAGGTCGGCGAGGTGGTGGAGGTCGGCGACGAGGTCACCGCGGTCCGGCCCGGCCAGGTCGTGTGGGGCGCGTGGGGTCACCGCTCGACGACCGTGGTGGAGGAGGAGTACGCGGCGGCACGCGTGCTCGACCCGGCGGCCGACCCGGTGCTGGGGATCTTCAGCCACATCGGCTCGGTGGCGCTCAACGTCGTGCTGGACGCCGACCTCCACGTCGGCGAGACCGCCGTGGTGTTCGGCCTCGGCGTGGTCGGGCAGATCGTCGCCCAGCTCGCCCGGCGCAACGGCGCGCGGGTGATCGGGGTCGACACCCTCCCCGACCGCCTGGCGCTGGCCCGGGACCTCGGCGCGGACGTGGCGCTGGACGCCGGCGAAGGCCGGATCGCCGAGCAGGTCCGCGCGGCGACCTCCGGTCGCGGCGCGGACGTCGCCCTGGAGGTCAGCGGCAACCCCCAGGCGCTGCACGAGGCGGTCCGCTCGGTCGCCTACAACTCGCGCGTCGTCACGGCCGGCTTCTACCAGGGCGAGGCGCGGGGGCTGTTCCTCGGCGAGGAGTTCCACCACAACCGGGTCGACCTGGTGTGCTCGCAGATCTCCGGCGTCGCACCCGGTCTCGCGCACCGCTGGGACCGCCGGCGGCTCAACACCACCGTCATCGACCTGGCCGTCAGGGGCCGGCTGTCGCTGCGGCCGCTGGTGTCGCACGTCGTGCCGTTCACCGACGCCGCGTGGGCCTACGACCTGCTCGACACCCATCCGGAACGGGTGACGCAGGTGGTGCTGGAGTTCCCCGCGCCGGATGGGTGCGACCACCCGCGCGGTGCCGCCTAGCGTCGCGCCGAACCCACCTGCGCCACCGATGGAGAAGCCATGCGATTGCGCGGTGCGATCCTCACCGTCCTCGCCCTGGCCGGAGTGCCGACCGCGACGACCACCGGCCCGGTCGGCGGAGAACATCCCGACCGAATGGGCCTCGCACGGCTTCCTGGTCATCGCCGACGGCAGGCCCGGCGGCAGCGGCTCCACCGACTCGGAGATGCTCACCGACTCCGTCGACTGGGCGATCGCGGATCGACACCGCCAAGATCGCCGTGCTGGGCCGGTCGTGCGGCGGCGTCGAGGCCGACGAGGTGGCCGCCGACCCGTGCCCGACCACCACCGTGCTGTGGAACAGCGGCATGCTCGGCGACTCGCGGAACCACCTGGTGCAGCGGCTGCGCGTGCCGATCGCCTCCTCCATCGGCGGATCGACCGACATCGCCCACGAGAACGCGATGGACGACCGGGGCCGGCTGCCGGCCGGGCTGCCCGCGTTCAGGGGCAACCTCGACGTCGGGCACTTCGGCACGTTCGAGCGGAAGAACCTGACCTGACCCGCGCGCCCGGCGTTCTGCCCGCCGCGGTCGCCGCGGCGGGCAGCGCCCGTGCAGGGGAAACCGGTCGGGGCTTGTGGTACGAACGGACCACAGTGCGTTGACCCGGGTGCGGATACGGTCGGCCGTGCGGTCAGGGCGACCTCGACCGCGCCCTTCCCGCGCGCACGCGCCGGCCCCGTTCAGCTCGAGGAGTGTCGTTCATGCAGGTCAACCGCACGCTGATCGCTTCCGTGGGCGCGCTCGCGCTGCTCCTGACGGCCTGCGGCGACGCCACCACGGGCACCGCCTCGCCCGGCGCCACCGAGGCGACGACCGAGACCACGACGAGCACCACGAGCACCACGTCGAAGAGCAAGGCGCCCGCCCCGGCCGACGACACACCCGTGAGCGACGTCACCGCGCCCGGCACCGAGCTCAAGGTCGGCGACCGCGCGGTGGTCCCGTTCAAGTACGGCACCGAGAAGAACGGCACGATCGCCATCACCGTCACCGCGATCGACCAGGGCGCCAACGCCGACCTGGCCGCGTTCGGCGAGAAGGCCAAGGGCATCACGCCGTTCTACATCAGGGTGACCGTGGAGAACGTCGGCGGCACCGACCTGTCCTACAGCTCGCTGAGCCTGCGGGCGCTCGGCGCGGACGGCAAGGGCACCGGCGTCATCATCAGCGGCGACACGAAGCAGTGCGAGTCGGAGACGGCGAAGAAGGACTTCACCACCGTGGGCGCGAAGTACGAGACGTGCGTGCTCCAGGGAGCCCGCGAGGGCGCCGCGGTCGCCGCCGCCGGCTACGCCAACGGCGACGGCTACGACAAGTCGCCCATCACCTGGTCCAAGTGACCTCGGGTCACGCCGTCGTCCTCGCCCTCCCGGGGGTCGGCGCCTGACCGAGCAGGCGTTGCCGGAGCAGGCGGGCCTGCTTGGGCATGTTCCAGCCGAGCACGCCTACCGGCTCGCCCGCGAGCCGGTAGAGCGCGACGAACCGGCGCGCGGTGACGTCACCGTCCACGACGGACACCTCCGCGTCGACGGGCAGCCGGCCGAAGACCTGGAGCTTGGCGTCGAACTGGTCGGTCCAGAAGTACGGCACGGGCGTGTACGCGCGGTCCGCGCCGAGGATGTTGTCGGCCACCACCCCGGCCTGCTCGGTGGCGTTGGTCCGGTTCTCCAGGCGCAGCGACGAACCCAGGTGCTCGTGGTGCCACCGCGCCACGTCGCCGACCGCGTAGACGCCGGCTGCGGCACGGCACCTCGCGTCGCAGACCACGCCGTTGTCGAGCAGCAGGCCGCTGTCGAGCAGCCAGTCGGTGTTCGGGACCGCGCCCAGCGCGACCACGACGACGTCGGCCGGCAGCACGTCGCCGGTGTCCAGCCGCACGCCGGTGACGCGCCCGTCCCGCCCGGTCAGGCCGAGCACGGCGGCGCCGAGGCGCAGCCGGACACCGTGCCCGGCGTGCAGGTCGGCGAGCAGACCGGACACGAGCGGTCCCAGCCGGGCGGCCAGGGGCGCGGGCTGCGGCCCGGCGAGGGTGACGTCCAGGCCGAGGCCGCGCGCCGTGGCGGCGACCTCCGCGCCGAGCACGCCGTCGCCCACCACCACCAGCCGTTCGGCGGTGAGCAGGTCGGCCCGCAACGCGACCGCGTCACCCACGGTGCGCAGCACGTGCACACCGCCCAGTCCCTCCTGGTCCGGCAGGGTCCTGGGCCGCGCGCCGGTCGCGACGACCACCGCGTCGGCCCGCAGCACGGTCCCCGACGCCGTGCGCACGCCGCGCGCGGCCGGGTCCAGCGACACGGCCGGGTCGCCGAGCACGAACCTCGCGCCCAGCCCGTCGAGCGCGTCCTGGCCGCGCAGCCGGGCGCGTTCGGGCTCCCACGCGCCGGACAGGACGTGCTTGGACAGCGGGGGCCGGTCGTACGGCGGGTGCGCCTCGTCGCCGAGCAGGGTCAGCCCGCCGGTGTAGCCCTTGCGGCGCAACGCCTCGGCGGTGGCCAGGCCGGCGGCCGAGGCGCCGACGACGAGCACGTCGGACACCTCGGGAGCGGGTGTCACGCCCGCTCGCCCAGCAGGATCGCCGCCGCCGGGCACACCTCGGCGGCCTCGCGGACCGCGGCGTGCAGGTGCTCGGCGGGTTCGGGGTCGAGCAGCACCACCACGCCGTCCTCGTCCCGCTGGTCGAACACGTCCGGCGCGGCCAGCACGCAGGAGCCCGCCCCGCAGCACTTGTCCTCGTCCACGGTGACCTTCATCTGTCGCTCTCCTCGGGTCTCGTCGCCGTCACCAGCGGACGGGCAGTTCCTGCAGACCGCCGACGACCAGGCCGTCGACGCGCTCCAGCTCGGCCGCGGGCACGGCCAGCTCCAGGGTCGGCAGGCGGCGCAGCAGCACGTCCAGCACGGCTTGCAGCTCGGTGCGGGCCAACGACTGCCCCAGGCACGCGTGCGCGCCCGAGCCGAACGCCAGGTGCGTGTTCGGGGTGCGCGCCAGGTCCAGCTCGGCGGCGTCGGCGAAGACGTCCTCGTCCCGGTTGGCCGCGGCCAGGTTGCACACCACGGTCGTGCCGCGCGGGATCACGCTGCCGCCGATCTCGGCGTCCTCGGTGATGTAGCGCGGGATGCCGAACCCGGGGTTGGCGTCGGCGCGCAACGCCTCTTCCACCGCCGTGCGCACCAGTGACGGGTCGGCCAGCAGCGCCTCCCACCGCGTCCGGTCGGCCAGCAGCATCCCGACCATCTTGCCGATCATGTTGGCCGTGGTCTCGTGCCCGGCCACCAGCAGGCCCTGCGAGGTGGCCAGCAGCGCCTCGTCCGGCATGACGTGGCCGGCGCCCGCCGCGGCGGTGATCAGCTCGCTGATCAGGTCGTCGCCCGGGTCCGCCCTGGTCGCGGCGATGTGGGCGCTCATGTAGGCGGCGAACTCGGCCTGCGCGGCGTCGATCTCGGCCTGCGCGTAGCGGGTGAGGCTGAGCAGGGTGTTCGACCAGTAGGCGAACTTGTCCCGGTCGCTCCCGGGCACGCCGAGCATGTCGCAGATGACCCACACCGGCAGCGGGAAGCCGAGCGCGGCCTTCAGGTCGGCGGGCGCGCCGCCCGCCACCATGTCGTCGAGCAGCCGCTCGGCCATCGCCTCGATGCCCGGCCGCAGCGCCGTCATGCGCTTGGCGGTGAACCACTTGCCGACCATGCGCCGCCACTGCTGGTGGTACTCCTCGCGCATGGCCTTGCCCAGGCCGCTGTTGAACACGCCGCCGGACTCGTTCGCCGCGATCCGGGCCGCGTCCGGCGCGTCGAGGTTGCGGGTGAACCTGGGGTCCGCCAGCACCTGCTTGACGTCGTCGTAGCGGGTCAGCAGCCGGGCCGCGTCGCCGCTGGGCAGCCGGACGTGGGCGACCGGGCACCCCTGCCGCAGCTCGGCCCACTCCGCGGGCGGCTCCAGCGCGGCCGGACCGGGGATCGGGTAGTCCAGCACGTGGTCGGTGTCTCCGAGCGCCACCGCGACCGCCTCCTCGAGCTTGATTCAATCAACTGACTTAATAAGACTGCCGGCGATCGGCGCACGACGCAACGTGATCGGCCGAACGCGCCCCGGCACCGGTGCGTCACCGGCCGCGGTCGCCCGGTCAGCGGTAGTCGGCGCGAACCCGGAACCAGTAGAGAGGGACGGAGTGGTTCCGCGGAGGTGGAATCACGCGCGCTCGGCACGTCGAGCGGCACCCGGAGTCCGCGGTGGCGCGCCCGTCGACCCGGCAACGTGAGGACTGGCCCATGACCAGGACCGAGGTCCCGGAGCACCCCGCGACGACGAACCGCCTCTCGGCCGGGATCGTGGTGGCCGCGCTCGCCATCGCGGCGGCGGTGACGGCCGTCCTCGTCGCCGCCATCGCGCAGCCCCACCCGCTGTGGCTGATCGGACCGGACTTCCGGGTCTACCACGTCGCCGGCTCGGCGGTGCTGCACGGCATCTCGCCCTACGACGTCGCGACCGCGGAGGGGTACCCCTTCACCTACCCGCCGTTCGGCGCGGTGGTGCTCTCCGTCCTGGGCCTGGCCGGCGTGCCCGTCGCGTTCGCCGGGTGGACCTTCGTCAACGTGCTCGCGCTCGAAGCGGCGATCTGGCTGGCCCTCGGGCTGGTGGCGCCCCGGTCGCGGGACCGGCGGGCGAAGGTCGCCCTCCTGGCCGCGGTCGCCGCGCTGCCCCTGGCGCCGGTGATGCTGAACTTCACCGTCGGCCAGATCAACATCCTGCTCCTGCTGCTGCTCGTGGCCGACCTGACCCGCCGGACCGGGCGCTTCCAGGGCGTCGCCATCGGGATCGCGGCCGGGATCAAGCTGCTGCCGCTCATCTTCATCGCCTACCTGCTGTTCACCCGGCGCGTCCGCGCCGCCGCGGTGGCCTCGGCGACGTTCGCGGCCACCGTGCTCGTCGGCTTCCTCGTGCTGCCCGGGCCGTCGGCGCGCTGGGCGGGCGGGCTCGTCGTCGACATCGGGCGGATGATGACGCCGGGCGCGGCGCCGTTCAACCAGTCGATCCGCGGTGTGCTCGCGCACCTGCCCGGTGTGCTGAGCACGCAGTGGTTCTGGCTGGCGTCGGCGGTCCCGGTCGGCGTCGCCGGGCTGGCGGTCGCCGCGTGGGCGAGCCGGCGCGGCCTGGAGGCGGTCGGCATCTTCACCTGCGCCGTCACCGGCCTGCTGGTGTCGCCGGTGTCCTGGCCGTTCCACTGGGTGTGGGCGGCTCCCGGGCTCGCTGTCTGGCTGTGGTGGGCCTGGCGGCGCAGCGCCGCGCACGTGGCGGGCGCGGCGCTGACGTGGCTGGTGCTGGCCGCCTCGGGCGTGCTGACGTTCGTGATCGCGGTGGGCGCGCCGACCCAGACCTCCGCGGGCGAGGTGATGGCGGGCACCCTGACGACCGTCATCGTCCTCAACAGCCTGACCGTGGTCGCCGGCATCGTCTTCCTCGCCGCGCTCGCCGTCGCCCTGCGGCGCGCCGAGCGCCGGCCCGGCCCGCTGACGTCCCCGTCCTGAGCGCTACCCCCGTGTCGCAGCCTCGTAGACCGCCGCGAACTGCCGTTCGAGTGCCTTGTGCAGGCCGGCGCGCCAGTCGTCGGCCAGGCCCTGCGACAACGGGTCGGGGAAGATGTCCTCGGCGCCTTCCTCGATCCCGTCGAGGATGTTGCGCGCCACCAGTTCCGGCGACGCCTTCTCGGCGATCTCCAGCCCGGCGGTCATGTCCGTGTCCACCGGGCCGGTGAGGATCGAGTGCACGTTCACCCCCCGGGACGCCAGGATGGCGCGCAGCGACTGGGACATCGCGAGCACGGCCGCCTTCGAGATCGAGTACGACGCGCTCAGCGGGAGCGCCACGAAACCGTTCACCGAGATGTTGCTCGCGACGGCGCCGCCGCCTTCCACCAGCTTGGGCAGGAACGCCATGGTCACGTCGCGCACGCCGTAGAAGTTGACCGCGAGCATCCGGTCGAGCAGCTCCCGGTCCGCCAGGTCGTCGAACTCCAGGACGCCGGCGTTGTTGACGAGGACGTCGAGGGTGTCGACCCGCTCGACGGCCGCCCGGATGTGCGCGGCGTCGGTGACGTCCAAGGTGACCGGCACGACGCGCCCGTCCGGGTGCGACAGGGGTCGGCGGGTGCCGGCGTAGACCCGCGCGGCGCCCCGCCGCAGCGCCTCCTCGACCAACGCCTTCCCGATGCCGCGGTTGGCCCCGGTCACCAGGACCGCCTTGCCCGTGATGTCCATGCTGCTCCTCACGTGGGGTGGACGACCGGAATCGGCCCGTGCGCTCCACGTTATGGTCGAGGCCTGCCCGGAACTACTCGCGGATTGCCTCCGCGCCCATCGGACGAAATTTCCGCGCACCCTGCCGGAATGTGTCGGAAAATGCCGAAGAACGGCCGGGGAACCGTCGCCGCGGCCTTTCGGGAATGCCCTCCGCGCCCGCTACCGAACCGCGGCCCCGTCGCGCGGGCGCAGTCCGAACCAGACGAGCACGATGCCGGTGAACGTGAAGACGACGTTCACCGCCAGGGCCAGGTGGATGCCGGCCAGCTCGGTGCCCCCGGTGGCCGCGACCGCGCTGAGGACGGGGATGCCGATCGTGATCGCGACCTGCTGGGTCATCGAGGTGAGGCCGGTGGCCAGGCCCTGCTCCTCGTTCGGCAGGCCGGACGTGCCGGTCACGGTGTAGGCGACGATGGCCGCCACGTGGCCGAAGAAGCCGACGAACAGCGCCGGCAGCAGGATGACCAGGCCGAGGCGGTCGGCGCCGACGAACACCAGCGGCACCGTCGCGAGGGCCTGCACGGTCATGCCGGCGACCAGCACCTTCCGGTAGCCGTGCCGGCCGATGAAGCGCCCGGCGACCGGCCCCGCGAACACCGCCGCCAGCCCCGGCACGCCGAAGACCAGACCGGTGACCAGCGGGGTGAGCCCCAGGACGCGCTGCAGGTACAGCGTCATCAGGAAGATCATCGCCGTCTCCATGGTGAGGATGACGAGACCGGCGTAGTTGCCCCACTTCACCGTGGGGCGACTGAGGATCCGCACCGGCGTCAGCGGCGCGGCGGCACGCAGCTCGATCACCCAGAACGCGGCCAGCAGCACGACGCCGACGACCGCCGCGGCGACGCTGCGCTCCACGATCGCGTAGACCACGGCCAGCAGACCGCCGGTCACCGCGACCGCGCCGGGCACGTCCGGCTTCACCCGCTCCGGCTTCCTGCTCTCGCCGATCAGCATCGGCGTCGCCACCAGGATCAGCACCGCGACGGGGACGTTGATGAAGAACGCGGCGCGCCAGCTCAGCAGGCTGACCATGGCGCCGCCGACGAGCGCGCCGACGGTGAAGCCACCGGACTGGAGCGCGCCGTTGAGGCCCAGGACGCGGTCGCGCCGCGCGCCTTCCTCGAACGTCGTGGTCAGCAGGGACAACGCCGCCGGGATGGTCATGGCGGTGGACAGCCCTTGGAGGGCGCGGGCGCTCAGCAGCATCCCGGGGTTGGTGGCGAAGCCGCCGAGCAGCGACGCGCCGGTCAGCAGCACCATGCCGCCCAGGAGCAGCCGGCGCCTGCCGAACAGGTCGGCCAACCGCCCGAACAGCAGGGTGAAACCGGCGGCGGGTAGGGCGTAGGCGGAGGCGATCCACGGCAGCGCCGACAGGTCCAACCCGACGCCCTCGCCCACCTGGGGCAGCGCGACGTTGAGGATGGAGAAGTCGACGGACAGCATGAACCCGGCGCCGAGCAGGATCAGCAGGACCAGCCGCTCGCGACCGGTGAAGCGGGCCGGCGAGGTGGTGATCTCGGCGGTCAAGAGGTGTTCCCTTCTCCAGGACCCGGCGTGGTCGACATCGGCACGTCTCCGGGCCGGGCGCGCACCGCGAGAACCCTTCGGTCGCCACTGACCGCAATCGGATGGTTGCACACAGTGCGCAAGATGCGCAACTCATGAGTTGCACTCACCTCTGCCCGGCGACCAGCGCAAACCCACCCGAGAAGTGGTCTCGCTCCGATGCGACGCCGATCCGCATCACCCGGACGACGCAACACCGGGCGCCCGCCTGCCCACTGAATGGCGCGACACCCCACTGCGCCGCCTTTAACAGACACCCACGCCCGGACGACACGTTTTCCGGGTGAAGGGCAACCTGAAAGAAGCACTGACCGGTTCCGTAATACACGATGGCCATTACCGCACACCCGATGGAGACGTTCGCCCACGCCGCTTGGAATACCCGGCGAAATCGCAGAACGCGTTGGCCGCCGGCGTGCCCGGACGTCGGGAAGAGGAATGCGACGTGACGAGGAACGATGACCTGAAGACTTCGACGAGGACCTCCGCGGGCGCCACGCGGTCCGCCGTTCCCACCGACGCCGAGCTGGCCCGGTCGTTGGGTGGCGGGTTCCGCAGCGACCACGTCACCGCGGACGGTCTGCGCCTGCACTACGTCGCGGGCGGCACCGGCAAGCCGTTGCTCCTGCTGCCCGGCTGGCCGGAGACCTGGTGGGAGTTCCGCAAGGTCATGCCCGCGCTCGCCGCCGCCGGGCGCCGCGTCATCGCGGCCGACCTGCCGGGCATGGGCACCTCCGCCAAACCGGCCGGCGGCTACGACAAGAAGAGCATGGCCACCGCGGTCCGCGGCCTGGTGCGGGCCCTGGGCTACGACCGGGTCGACATCGCGGGCCACGACATCGGCGCGCAGATCGCGTTCAGCTTCGCCGCCAACCACCCCGAGGCCACCGGCCGCATCGCCATGCTCGACATCCTGCACCCGGACGAGTCGGTGTACGAGCTGCGCATGGTGCCCCTGCCCGGACAGCCCTACCACCCCTGGTGGTTCGCGTTCAACCAGGTCGCCGGGCTGCCCGAACGGCTCCTCGCGGGGCGCTCGCGGCTGCTCGTCGACTGGATCTTCGACAACTTCCTGCTGAACCGCGACGCCGTCGGCGAGCTGGACCGCGCGGTGTACGCGCACCACTACGACGACCCGGACAACATCCGGGGCGGCAACGCCTGGTACGGCACGTTCGGGCAGGACGTGGTCGACCTCGCCGACTACGGCCGGGTGACGGCGCCGGTCCTGGGCATGGTGTCCAACCTCGCCGACGGCGCCTTCGCCGCGCAGATGCGGGCGACCCTGCCCAACCAGGCGACGGACGTGCGGGTCGTCGTCGTCCCCGACTCGGGCCACTACCTGGTCGAGGAGTCACCGCAGACCGTGATCGACCACTTCACCGAGTTCTTCGCCTGAACCGGGAGCCCGCGGGCTCCCGTCCGGCCGTCCCTGCGCGGGGTCGGCGGTGTGCGGCGCCGTCCACAGCCCGGTGATCGCGTCGATCAGGCCGTTCGCCGTCTCGTCCCAAGTGGACCTCGGCGTCTCGGTCCCCTCCGCGAGTGCCCGTTCCCGCTCGGCGCACACGTGCACGATGAGGTGCCGGACCATGCCGGCGCGGTCCTCGCGCACGTCCGCGGGCATGTCGGGCAGGAGCCCGACCAGGTTCTCCACCACGTGGCGCAACGAGTCCTCGGCCAGCGCCTCCTCGGCCAGGATCACCCGGAACGCGGGGTCGGTCATCACCTGCGCGCTGAACCGGGCGAACCAGGTCGGGTCGCCCGACGAGGCCAGGTAGGTGGTCACCGGGCGGACCAGGCAGGCCACCCAGTCGCGGACGTCGCGCGACCCGGCGACGGCGGCCACCGCCTCCCGCCGCGACGACTCGATGCGGGAGGTGTGCCGGAGCATGATCGCCCGCACGAGGTCGGCCTTGGCGCCGAAGTGGTAGCCGACGGCGGTGTTGTTCCCCTGCCCGGCGGCGGCGCTGATCTGCCGGTTGGACACCGCGTACAGGCCCCGCTCCGCGAACAGCCGTTCCGCCGTGGCGAGGATCTGCTGCCGCGTAGCTCCGACCTGCTCCGCCCTGGGGGTCCTGCCGACGTCCGCCGCCACGTCGACACCGTACCGGGACGAGCGCCGCCCGACGCGTGACCGACCGCCCTCGTGCCGGGGTTCGGCCTTCCGGGCGGACCGGATCAGGTAGACAGAGGTGGTCGACGCGACCGTCGACGTCGGCTGGGAGGAGAACGCCATGGCCCCGGTTTCCGTGGTGACGGGCGCCGGTTCGGGCGTGGGGCGCGCGGTCGCCCGCGCGCTGCTCGACGCCGGTCACCGGGTCGCGCTCGCCGGGCGGCGCGCGGACGCGCTGACCGGGACCGCCGACCGGGCGCCGGCCGGGCACGTCCTGGTCGTGCCGACCGACGTCACGGTCGAGGCGTCCGTCGACGCGCTCTTCGCCACCGTGCGCGAGCGGTGGGGCCGGGTCGACCTGCTGGTCAACAACGCCGGGACGAACGTGCCCGCGACGCCGCTGGAGGACGTCACCGTCGAGCAGTGGTCCAGGGTGGTCGACACGAACCTGACCGGCGCGTTCCTGTGCGCCTGCGCCGCGTTCCGGGTGATGCGCGAGCAGGACCCGCAGGGCGGCCGGATCATCAACAACGGCTCGGTCTCCGCCCACACCCCGCGCCCCGACGCGGTGGCCTACAACGCGAGCAAGCACGCCATCACCGGGCTGACGAAGTCGATCTCCCTGGAGGGCCGCCGCCACCGCATCGCCTGCGGCCAGATCGACATCGGCAACGCCGCGACCCCGTTGACGGAGCGGATGTCCGCCGGGGTCCGGCAAGCCGACGACTCGATCGCCGCCGAACCGACCATGGACGTCTCGCACGTCGCCGACGCGGTCCGCTACATGGCCGGCCTGCCGCTGGACGCCAACGTGCAGTTCATGACGGTCATGGCCACCACGATGCCCTTCATCGGCCGCGGCTGACCCGCCCGGCCGCCGGCCCGATCAGCCCCTCAGCACGGCGGCCAGGTCGCGGATCGTGCCCGGGCCGACCTGGCAACAGCCGCCGACCAGCCGGGCGCCGCCCGCCACCCAGCCGGCCACCCGCGCGAGGTCGAAGGCCGGTGCGCCGGTCCAGCTCCGGGTGGTGGCGTCCCAGCTCTCGCCGCTGTTCGGGTACACGACGACGGGTTTGCCGGTGACCTCCCGGGCGGTGGCCACGGCCCCGTCGACGTCGGCCGGGTCGCAGCAGTTGACGCCGACCGCGACCACCTCGGCCACCCCGCGCACCGCCTCGAACGCCTCCGCCAACGGTTGGCCGGCGCACGTCCGCGTGCCCCGCGCGCTGTAGGACAGCCACAGCGGGACGCCCGACCCGGCGACCACCCGCAGCACCGCCTCCGCCTCCTCCACGTCGGGGATCGTCTCGACCGCGAGCACGTCGGCCCCCGCCTCGGCCAGCACCTCGATCCGGGGCCGGTGGAACGACTCCAGCGCGCCCCGTCCCAGGCCGTACCGGCCGCGGTACTCCGAGCCGTCGGCGAGCATCGCGCCGTAAGGTCCCACCGACGCCGCCACCCACCGCGGCCCGTCCACTTCGGACGCGGCGCGGCGGGCCAGCGCCACGCTGTCGCGCAGCAGGCCCGCCGTCTCCGCCGCGGTGAGCCCGCGGCGGGCGAAGCCCTCGAACGTGGCCTGGTAGCCGGACGTGATCGCGACCTCGGCGCCCGCCCGGTAGTAGGCCAGGTGCGCGGCCGTGATCGCGGCCGGGTCGGTGAGCAGCAGGCGGGCCGACCAGAGCGAGTCGGACAGGTCGTGGCCGGCGGCCGTGAGCGCGGTCGACAGCCCGCCGTCCACCACCACGACCCGGCGGGCCAGCACGTCGGACAGCCGTTCCTCGGACACAGCCCGACCCTACATACCGGGCACTGGTCGGCCTTCCGACAGCCGTCACACTCGACTCCCGGCCCGGACGGCGCACCGCGCGGACCCACGCACGGCCGGCCGTCAGGCGGAGCGCGCGGCGGCGACGAACTCCCGCATGAGCCCGTGGTCCTTGACCCCGCGGCTCGCCTCGATGCCGCTCGACACGTCCACACCCCACGGCCGGGCGCGGACGACGGCCTCGGCGACGTCGTCCACGCCGAGACCGCCCGCGAGCAGCCAGTGTCCGTCGGGCCGGGCGCCGTCGAGCGCGGACAGGTCCCACCGGTGGCCGGAACCCGCCTCGGGCGAGTCCAGCAGGAGCATCCGCTCGCCGTAGGCGCCGACCCGCACGTCCGTGTCCGCCGTCAACGTGACCGCCCGGACCAGCGGCACCCCCGCCGCGGCCAGCTCGTCGAACGCGGCACGCGGGTAGTCGCCGTGCAGCTGCGCCGCCCCGACACCGGACTCCTCGACGAGCCGGCGCACGTCCGCCGCCGCCACCCCCCTGAACACGCCGATGGTCAGCACGTGCGGCGGCGCCTCGCGCACCAGCCGCCGCGCGGTCGCGGGATCGACCTGCCGGACGCTCGCGCTGAGCACGAGACCGACCGCGTCCGCCCCCGCGTCCGCGGCGGCGGCGACGTCGGCCGGTGTGCGCAGTCCGCACAACTTGACGTACATGGCGCGAACAGTAGCGGTGGGCTTCCCGTGCCCGGACCTCGTGGTGATAGTGGAGTCGTGCTGCGTTCCCCGCGGCGGGGAGGCGGCGCGCGCGTGCGGCAGTGGCGGGAGCTGGTCGGGCGGGAGCCCGAGGCGGCGGTGGCGGCCGAGGTGCTCGACCGGGCGCGGGCGGGTTCGGCCTGCCTGGTCGTGTCCGGCGAGGCGGGCATCGGCAAGTCCGCGTTGTGGGAGCACGTGCTGCGGGACGCCGAACGGCGCGGGTACGCCGTGCTGACCTGCCGGCCCGCGGAACCGGAGGCCCGGCTGTCCTACGGCGGCCTGATCGACCTGGTCGACCGCGTGGACGACGAGCTGATCGCCCGATTACCCGGGCCGCAGCGCACCGCGCTGGACGTCGCGCTGCTGCGCCGCGACGCCGAGCACGGGCCCGGCGACCCGCGCGCGGTGCACGTGGCCGTGCTCAACGTCGTGCGGGCGATGGCCGCGACCGCGCCGGTGGTGCTGGCCGTGGACGACGCGCAGTGGCTGGACGAGCCGACCGCCGCCGTCCTGGGGTACGTGGTGCGCCGGCTGGCCGACGAGCACGTCGCGGTGGTCGTGTCGGCACGCCCGCCCGACGTCCCGCTCGGCCTGGCCGCCCGTGACGACCTGGCGCACCTGCGGCTGGCCGGGTTGAGCGTCGGCGCGCTGCACCGGCTGGTCCGCGCGCACCTGGGCACGCCGCTGCCCCGGCCGACGCTGACCCGCCTGCGCCAGGCCAGCGGCGGCAACCCGTTCTACGCCTTGGAGATCGCCCGCGCGCTGCCAGATCCCGGCGAGGTCGGCGCGTTCGGCCTGCCGCTGCCCACCACGCGCGCGATCGAGGAGCTGCTCGCCGACCGGCTCGCCGTGCTGACCGACCACGGCCGGGACGCGCTGCTGTGCGCGGCGGCGTTGTCGCACCCGACCGTCGACCTGGTGCGCCGGGCGTCGGACGACCCGCGCCGGGCCGAGGACGCGCTGGTCGACGCCGAGGACCGCGGCGTGATCGAGATCGTGGCGGGCGCGGTCCGGTTCACCCACCCGCTGCTCAGCTCGACGTTGCTCGCCACCGCGTCGGGCAGCGGGCGCAGGCGGGTCCACCGCAGGCTCGCCGGGGTCGTCGACGACCCGGAGACCCGCGCGCTGCACCTCGCGTTGAGCACCGACGGCCCGGACCCCGCGGTCGCCGACGCGTTGGACGAGGCCGCCCGCAGCGCCCAGGCCCGCAACGCGCCCGACGCGGCGGCCCGGTTGTGGGAGCTGGCCGGGACGCACGCGGCCGACCCCCGGCGACGGGCCGTCCTGCTGGCCTCGGCGGTGGTGTGCCGGTACTACGCCGGTGACGCGTCGGGCGCCCGCAAGCTGCTCGAGTCGTTCGACGTGGAGGACGTCCCGGCGGGTCCGGAGCGGGCGGCGGTGCTGATCGACCTGGCGGTCGTGGTGTTCTTCGAGGACGGCCCGGTGCGGGCGACGGCGTTGACCGACCAGGCGCTGGCGCAGGTCGGCGACGACCCGCTGCTGCGGGCGTCCGCCTACCTGCGGCGGTCGTTGTTCTGCCAGCACGACACCCGGCTGCGGTGCCGCAACACCGAGCAGGCGTTGGAGGCGATCACGGGCCACGAGGACGCCGCGCCGAGCGACCTGGTGGCGTGCATCCTGATCACCGGCGCCTACTACCGGCTGCTGGCCGGGGTGGGGCTGTTCGCCGACGACGTCGAGCGCGGCGCGGCGTTGGTGTCGGCGACCGGCCAGACCCGTGAGGCGCGGATGGCCCGCAGCACCCTGCGCGTGCTGACGAAGTACCTGGACCCGGTGCGGGGACGCGCGCTGGTCGAGGCGGCGCACCGGGAGGAGGTCGCGCGCGAGGACGAGGCGGTGGCCGTGCACGGGCTGGTGCACCTGGCCGAGCTGGACGTGTGGCTCGGCGACTGGGCGCGGGCCGGGCGGCGGGCGGCGGAGGCCGTGGAGGCGGCGGAGCAGTCCGGGCAGCGGCCGTGGTTCGCCTACGCGCTCTACACCCGCGCTCTGCTGGACGCGCACCGCGGCCGGTGGGAGCAGGCGCGTGAGGCGGCGACACGCGGGTTGGAGGTGGCCACGGAGCTCGACGACCCGTGGGTCGCGGTGCACCAGCGTGCCGTGCTGGGGTTCGTCGAGCTGTCCCGGCGCGACCCGGGCGCGGCGCGCGGGCACCTGACGGCGGCGGTGGCGCTGTGCGCGGAGGTCGGCATGGCCGACTTCCCGATCAGCACCCTGTACGGCGACCTGGTCGAGGCGGTGGTCGAGCTGGGTGAGCACGCCGAGGCGACGCGGCTGCTGGCCGAGCTGGAGGAGCGGCGCGACCGGGCGCCACGTCCGTGGATCACGGTGGTCGCGGCCAGGTCGCGGGCGCTCGTGCGGATGGCGTGGGGCGACCCGCAGGCCGCGGAGGAGGCGTTGGCGACGGCGGCCGAGGCTGCGGACCTGCTGCCGATGCCGTTCGAGCGGGCCCGCACGGACCTGGTGCGCGGCCGGGTGCTGCGGCGGCGGCGGTTGAAGCTCGCGGCGCGGGAGGCGCTCCTGGCGGCACGGGAGGTGTTCGACGGGCTGGGCGCGCCGTCGTGGGTGGCGGAGGTCGACGCCGAGCTGGCCACGCTCGGGCTGCGCCGCGGTGACGAGCACGAGCTGACCGCCACGGAGCTGCGGATCGCGCGGTTGGTGGCGGCCGGGATGAGCAACCGGGAGGTCGCCGGGGCGGCGTACGTGACCGAGAAGACGGTCGAGGCGCACCTGACCCGCATCTACCGCAAGGCCGGTGTGCGCACGCGTCGCGAGCTGGCCCGGCTGGACTTCCTGCGCCAGGGGTAGCAACTGTGGGGTCGCTCCCCGATGCGCCGGCGGGGGCGCGGGGGTGAGAGTGCCCGCATGACCGTTGTCGGAGTGGAGCGGCCGACCAGGCTCTTCCTGGCGGAGTGCTACCTGCACGCGGCGAACCCGCGTGAGGTCGCCGCCGCGATGGCCGCGGTGCGCGCCGCCGCAGACCTGTGCGCACCGCCCGTCGTCCTGCGGTGCTGCCTCGCCGTCCCGGGTGACGACAGCTACTTCGGCGTCTTCGCCGCCGACGACGCCGAGGCGCTGGAACGGGTCTTCGACCGGGCGGGGGTGTCCTTCGAGCGGATCGTCGAAGCCTCCGCCGTGCCACTCGACCGGATCACCGGGCCGACCGGTCCCGAGTCCGCCCGCATCGGGTGACGGTGCCCCCGGCGGGGGCGGTGCTCAGGGGGAGCTACCGCCACCGCCGGCGATGTCCGGTGGACAGCGGACCCACGTCCGCTCCCGCCGGGCGGGGCCGGTGTCAACTCTGGGGGCTGGCACCGGCCCCACACCTCACGACCTCCCCCCACCGCCGTGACCGCCGCCACCGAGGTCGCCGGCGGGCCGACCGACTGGCGATACTGGGCCGGTGACCGCGAAAGAGCCCCGCCTGGAGATCGAGTACTGCACGCAGTGCCGCTGGTTGCTGCGCGCCGGCTGGACGGCGCAGGAGCTGCTGACCACGTTCACCACCGAACTGGGCGAGGTCGCTCTCATCCCGGGCACGGGGGGCGTGTTCGACGTCCGGCTCGACGGCGAGACCCTGTGGTCCCGCAAGGCGCAGGACGGCTTCCCCGACCTGGCCGCCCTCAAGCAGCTGGTGCGCGACCGCATCGCCCCCGACCGCGACCTCGGCCACACCGACCGCCACCGGAAGGCCGCGGACCCGGCGACCGCGGACTGAGCGGCCGGTCACCCGATCGGGCGACGACACGAGGACGGGGCCCCGCGCGCGAACGCGGAGCCCCGTCCTCGGTAGAGCGTGGTTCAGCTGGTCGGGAAGTTGTCCGGCGTGCTGATCCGGCTCTTGAGCAACGCGCCGGAGTCGGTGAGCACACCGCTGCCGGAGTAGTCACCGCCGTTGCAGGTGCCCGGGCGGAACGCGGCGCTGCTCTCGTTCGCGTCCGAGTACGTCCAGTTCGCGTAACCGATCTTGAGCTGGTCCAGCAGGTCCAGCCAGGCGGTGGTGCTCGCCCGGTCGAACGTGCCGCCGCCGGTGGCCAGGACGGTGCCGAACTCCGTCACGAACAGCGGCAGGCGCTGCGCGGCACGGCTCACGGTCGCGCGGTAGTTGTCCTTGTGGCTCGCGGCGTAGAAGTGGAACGCGTACATGATGTTCGTGGCGTTGACCGGGTTGTTGACGACCTCGGTCTCGCTGGAGCCCTCCGACACGCCGAGCGACGACCAGGCGCGCGTGCCGACGATGACGACGGCGTCCGGGTCGGCGGCGCGGATCACCGGGATGACCTGCTCGGCGTAGCTCTTGATCGACGCCCAGCTCACGCCGTTCGGCTCGTTCGCGATCTCGTAGATCACGTTCTTCTTGCTCGCGTTGCGCTGCGCGACGGCGGCGAAGAAGGTCTTGGCCCGGTCGATGTTGTAGTTCGGGTCACCCGGCGTGAGGATGTGGAAGTCGATCATCGCGTACATGCCGCGCGCCTCGGCCATGTCGACCAGGCTGTTCACCCGGTTGGTGAACCCGGACGGGTTGGTCTCGTAGCCCTGTTCCTGCACGTACATCGCGATGCGGAGCAGGTCGGACTTCCAGTCGTTCGCCAGCGCGTCCAACGAGTTGTTGTTGTAGCACTTGTCGAACCACTGGATGCCGTGCGTGCTCATGCCGCGCAGCTGCACCGGGCGGTTGTACTGGTTGCACAGGTTGACGCCGCACACCCGCAGCTGGCCGTTGATCTCGACCGGGTTGCGGCCGACCGGCGGGTTCGTCGTGGTGGTGGTCGTCGTCGTGGTGGACGTGCCCGTGGTCGAACCGGTGCACGCGACGCCGTTGAGCGCGAACGACGTGGGCGTCGGGTTGCTGCCCGAGTAGGAGCCGACGAAACCCAGGTCGGTCGACGCGCCGGTGGACAGCGTCCGGTTCCAGTCGACGTTGGTGGCGGTGGCCGTGGACCCGGACTGGGTCCAGGTGGCGTTCCAGCCCTGGGTGACCCGCTGGGAGCTGTTCGGGAACGCGACGGTCAGCGACCAGCCGCTGACCGGGTCGCCGAGGTTGGTGACCTTGACGCCGGCCTGGAACCCGCCGGACCACTGGCTGGTGACGGTGTAGTCGACCTTGCAGCCCTGGGCGGCGGCCACGGCGTTCGGCAACATCGTCGCCGCTGAGCCGAGGGCCACCGCGCAAGCCGCGAGCAGTGCGGTGGAGCGCTTCACTGAGCCCCTCCTCATCTCGAAGGATGTCTGGGAGCGCTCCCAGACCCGCCGGGAACGTACACCGGCACACGCGCGCTCGTACAGAGCCTGTCTCACACACTGACATTTCGCCGTGACGCTCCGTGTCGGCCGGTCGGCGTCCGATCAGCGGAAACCGGCCTGGGCGCACCGGCGGCAGTCACGGGCCGACGCGGCGACCACGCCGTGCGACGCGGTGGCCGGCACGGCGGAGGCGCGGGCGGTCCGGCGGGCCTGGGCGATCAGACCGTCGCGCACCTCCCGCATCACCGCGGCCTTCGCCGCCCGGTGGTCCTCGACCCGTCGACGCGCGGCGCTCACGTGGCGCGCCTCGCGGACGGACCAGGTCGAGGACCGCGCCGATCGTCGCGGTGGAGTCGCGCCCCGGCTCGACGACGAGGGCGTGACGTGCGCGGCGGCGCAGGGTCGACCGCGCGAAGCCCGGTGCGGGGACGACGCGGGCCCCCGCACCGGGCTTCGACCGGAGCGACTTCAGTCGTGCGCGATCAGCCGGCCGTGCACCTCGGCGAGATGCCCGAGGCCGAACCGGTGCCCTGGAAGCCGAACTCGGTCGACATCCCGGCCGCGACGCGACCGTTGTAGCTGACGTTGCGCCACTGGACGGTGCCGCTGGTGCCGGAGCGCTCGGCGCTCCACGCGTTGGTGACCGCCACGCCGGACGGCAGGTCGGTCGTGACCGTCCAGCCGTTGATCGCCGACGAGCCGGCGGTGACCTTCACCGTGGCGACGAAGCCGCCGTTCCACGAGTTCAGCGACACCGAGGCGGTGCAGCCGCCGTTACCGGGGATCGTGGTCGTCGTGGTGGTGGGGTCGGTCGGGTCCGTCGTGGACGTGGTCGTCGACGTGGGCACGGTGGAACCGCCGCTGTTGAGGGCGTTCAGCGTGGAGGTGTAGGCGGCCTTCTTGTTGCCCGAGCCGTCGAACAGCAGCGGGGTGCCCGAGGCGCGCCACGAGTCGGTGTCCCGGATGCCCCACACGGTGATGCCGGTGCAGCGCGTCACCGCGAGGCAGGCCTTGACGACCCGCTCGAAGTTGGCCGCCTGCGCGGAGCCGGAGCCCTCGATGTCCAGCTCGGTGATCTGCACGTCCACGCCCAGGGCGGCGAAGCTCGACAGCGTGGTCTGGTAGTTGCCCGGCACCGGGCTCTGGCTGTTGAAGTGCGACTGCAGGCCCACGCAGTCGATCGGCACGCCGCGCTGCTTGAAGTCCTGCACCATCCGGTAGACGGCCTGGGTCTTCGCGTGCGTCCAGTCGTCGGTGTTGTAGTCGTTGTAGCAGAGCTTCGCGCCCGGGTCGGCCGCCCGCGCCGCGCGGAACGCCGCCTCGATCCAGTCGTTGCCCGTGCGCTGCAGGTTCGAGTCACGACGCCCGCCGCCGGAACCGTCGGCGAACGCCTCGTTCACCACGTCCCAGGCGTAGATCTTGCCCCGGTAGTAGGTGGCGACCTGGGTGACGTGGTTGAGCATCGCGTTGCGCAGCGCGGTACCGGACATGTTCTGCATCCAGCCCGGCTGCTGCGAGTGCCACGCCAACGCGTGACCGCGCACCCGCATGCCCTGGGCACGGGCGTGGTTGACGATCCGGTCGCCGTTGCCGTAGCTGAACTGGTTCTGGTTCGGCTCCGTGGCGTCCATCTTCATCTCGTTCTCAGCCGTGACCATGTTGAACTCACGGTTGAGGATCCCGACGTACGTCGAGTCGCTGAGCCTGTTCGCGGCGACGGCCGTGCCGAAGTAGCGACCCGACTCGGCCGCGGAGGCGCCGAGGGTGGTCCCGGCGTTGGCCGACGTCGCCAGGAGCACCGCGGCGCCCGTGGTGGCGGTCACCAACGTCGACACGAGTGCCGCTCGCAACACTGACCTCGATGTCAGCTTCATGTTTGCACCTTCTGAGAGCACCTGCGGGTTCGGCAGGTGGTGGGGGTGGTTGCCGGGTCGACCCGAACCGCCGGGGCGGGGTGGTCCGGATCCGCACACTTGGCGAGGGAGGGCCCGGTGCCACGGGATTCCTCCACGCCAACGACAGGTCGTTGAGACGGTCCTCCAGAGCGTGCGCAGCGCAGGCGGACACCATCGGGGGCGGCACCCGACCGTGACCGGCCTGAAACTTTTAGAAGTATTAACCGAAACAGATAGGTCTGGCAAGCACCGAAACGCGGCATCCTTACGGGCCCACATCGGCCCGCAAGAGACAGTTCGGCAGGTCAACGGCCGGTCGAACTCGTCCACAACGACGTGTTCCGACCCGACCGAACAGGTCGAAACCCCTGTTAAGACACCATGTTCCGACCACCTGAACCGATACTGACCGAAGTGGTCCGACCGCCGAAGCCATATTCGGCAACCTTCGAAACTGTTCGAAAGAAGATTCGCAACTTTATCGGCACCCTGGTCCGAACACCGGCAGCCGCATTGCGCCGATGGCACCTGTCGGGGAGTGGCTACAGCGGCCAGCCCGTGTACGCCTCGGCGAGGTGCGTCGCGGCGGCCGTGCTGGAGGTGATCAGCTCCAGCTCGCCGAGCTGCCGCTTGACGTCGAACGGCGAGCCGGCCGGGTCGGTGTGCAGCATCGACGTCATCCACCACGAGAAGTGCTGCGCCCGCCACACCCGCCGGGCCGCGGTCGGGCCGTAGGCGTCCAACGACCCGGTGGACCCGGTGGCGAAGTACTCCTCCAACGCGCGGGCGAGCACCACCACGTCCGCCACGGCGAGGTTCAGTCCTTTCGCGCCGGTGGGCGGCACGACGTGCGCCGCGTCCCCGGCCAGGAACAGCCGGCCGTGCCGCATCGGCTCGCACACGTAGCTGCGCATCGGGATCACGCCCCGGTCGAAGATGCGGCCCTCCGCCAGGCTGAACCCGTCGCCCGCGACCCGCGCGTTCAGCTCCGCCCAGATCCGGTCGTCGCTCCAGTCGTCGGCGCGCTCGTCGGGGTCGCACTGGAAGTACATCCGCTGCACCTGGGGCGTCCGCGTGCTGATCAGCGCGAACCCGCGGTCGGAGTGGGCGTAGACCAGCTCCTTCGAGGACGGTGGCGCCTCGGCCAGGATGCCGAACCAGCCGAACGGGTAGGCGCGGAAGTAGTCGGTGCGGTCGCCGTCGGGAATGGACCGCCTGCTGACGCCCGACGAGCCGTCGCAGCCCGCGATCACGTCGCAGCGCAGCTCGACCGGCGTGCCGTCGGCGTCGGTGAAGGAGATGACGGGCTCGTCGGACGTGATGCCGCGCAGCGCCACGTCGCTCGCCTCGAACCTGATGTCGGCGCCCGCCGCGAGCCGTGCCGCGATCAGGTCCTTGAGCACCTCGTGCTGCGGGTACAGCCAGACCGCCCGGCCGGTGAGGCCGCTGAAGTCGACCCGGTGACCGCGGCCGCCGAACCGCAGCTCGATCCCGTCGTGCCGGGCGCCCTCGGCCAGCGCACGCGCGCCGACGCCCATGGCGGTCAGCAGCTCCACCGTGCCCTGCTCCAGCACGCCGGCGCGGATCGTCTGCTCGATCGCCGCACGGCCGCGCGTCTCGACCACCACGGAGTCGATGCCGCGTTCGGCCAGCAAGTGGGACAGCACCAGGCCGGCGGGACCCGCGCCGACGATTCCGACTCTCGTTCGCATGGGTCAAGCCAAGGACGGCGTGCGGCCGTTCGCCAGGATCGACTTCCACTGGGTGAAAGTGGCGGTGAATCCGAACCGGACTCGACGTTACGGTCGACGTCCGGCGTTCGAAGGAGAAGCTGCATGGCGGTCGACCGCGACGCGCCCCGGCGCTCGATGGCCGGGCGGGCGCTGGCGTTGCTGGGCGTGTTCGACGCCGAGCACCCGCGGCTCAGGCTGACCGAGCTGGCGCGGCGCGCGGACCTGCCGTTGCCGACGGTGCACCGGCTGGTCCGCGAACTGGTGTCGTGGGGCGCGCTGCAACGCGACGCGGACGGGAGCTACGGCATCGGCCTGCGGCTGTGGGAAGCGGCGACGCTGGCGCCGGTGGCCGGTCGGCTGCGGGAGGTCGCCCTGCCGTTCATGCAGGACCTGTACGAGGCGACGCGCGAGAACATCCACCTCGCCGTGCACGACGGGTTCGACGCGCTGTACGTGGAGAAGCTCGCCGGTCACCGCTCGGTGCCGATCGTCTCCCGCACCGGGGCGCGGCTGCCGTTGCACGCGACCGGGGTCGGCAAGGCCCTGCTGGCCCGCGCCGACCCCGCGTTCGTGCGCGCCTACCTCGAACGCCCGCTGCTGCGCTGCACCCGTTACACGATCACCGAGCGGGCTCGGCTGGCGCGTGAGCTGCGGGCCACGGCCGCTCGCGGGTTTGCGCTGACCAGCGAGGAGATGACGCTCGGCTCGTGCTCGGTCGCCGTCGCCATCCCGGCGGACGGGCAGGAACCGCCCGGCGCGCTGGGCATCGTGGTCCGCTCCGTGCGCACCGACCTGCACCGCCTCGTGCCGGACCTGCGTGCCGCCGCCGAGGCGATCGGGCGGCGGCTGGACGACCTGGCGCACCGCGCGGTCCGGTCGACCTGAGGGTTCAACCCGGGTGTCCTGAACGTAGGACACCCGGGTTCCGAACGCAGGACACGCCTGTTCTGGAGGTAGGACACGCGCGGCGGCTCAGGGTTGGGGCAGTTGGCGCAGGGCGGCTTTGCGGACCTTGCCCGAGCCGGTTCGCGGCAGCCGGTCCACCAGGTCGACGTGCACCGGCACCTTGTACTTGGCCAGCCTGGTGAGCAGGAACGCCCGCAGCTCCTCCCGGGACGGCCCGCCACCGCCGGCGCACCGCACGAACGCCCGCCCGACCTCGCCCCACCTGGGGTCCGGGACGCCGATCACCGCGGCCTCCACCACGTCGGGGTGGGCGACCAGCGCGTTCTCCACCTCCGCCGGGTAGACGTTCTCGCCGCCGGAGATGAACATGTCCTTCAGCCGGTCCACCACGCGCAGGTGGCCCTCGTCGTCGAACTTCCCGACGTCGCCGGTGCGGAACCAGCCGTCGGGGGCGAACGCGGCGGCGGTCGCGCCGGGGTCGCGCCAGTAGCCTGGCGTCACGTTCGGGCCGCGCACCAGCACCTCCCCCGGCTCGTCCGCCTCCGCGTCCACGCCGTCGTCGCGCACGACCCGGACCTCGCCGAAGAACACCGGCACCCCCGCCGACCCGACCTTGCGGACGCTCTCCCCCGCTTCCAGGAACGTCGCGCCGGGCGCGGTCTCGGTCAGGCCGTAGCCCTGGCAGAACGTCAGCCCCCGCTCCTGGTAGGCGCGGATCAGCGAGTCCGGCACGGCCGCCCCGCCGCACAGCAGGTGCCGCAACGACGACAGGTCGGCCGTGGCCCAGCGCGGTGACGCGGCCAGGTCGGCGTACATCGTGGCCACGCCGAACGTCAGCGTGACCCGTTCCCGCTCGACGAGGTCGTACACCAGGTCGACGTCCCACGACGAGGTGAGCACCGCCGTGCCGCCCTTGATGAACGTGGGCAGCAACGTCTGCGCGAGCGCGGCGACGTGGAACAGCGGCGCGGACACCAGGGTGCGCTCGGTGCTGGTGACGTCCACGCCCACCAGCAGGTTGTAGGTGTTCCAGATCAGGTTGGCGTGCGTGAGCATCGCGCCCTTCGGGCGGCCGGTCGTGCCGGACGTGTAGAGGATGAGCGCCACGTCGTCGGGCGCCACCACCTCGTCGATCGGCGCGACGGCGCCCTCGGTCAACCACCGCTCGTAGCTCGGACCCACCGCGACGACCACACCGGTGAAGGCCGAACGGGCGACCTCCGCGCACTGCGGCGCGCACACCAGCACCGACGGCGCCGAGTCCGCCAGCACGTGCGCCACCTCGGGGGCCGTGAGGCGGGAGTTCACCGGCACGAAGATCGCGCCGAGCACGTGCGCGGCGAACATCGACTCCACGAACGACGGGTGGTTGGGGCCCAGGTACGCGACCCGGTCGCCCCGGCGCACGCCGGCCTCGCGCAGCCGGTGCGCGAGGCGCGTGACGCGCTCGGCCAGCTCCGCGTAGGTCAGCTGTCCGGAGTGGACGATCGCCACCCGGTCCGGCGACATCAGCGCCCGCCGGTACGGCCAACTCCCGAGCCCCGAGTTCCGCACTTCGGTCCTCCTGTCACGACTGGGGCAACCAGCTCGGCAACAGCTCAGGAAACGGCGGCCGCCCTGAGGTCTCGTGCGCCGGTTTCCTTCAACGCCAGCACGCACACCACGGTGAGCAGGCAGAACGCGGCGATGGTCGACGAGATGAGCGTCAGCCCCTGCCCGCCGGTGGCCCGCTGGATCGAGGCGAACAGCAGCGGCGCGACGCCCGCGCCCAGCCCGGCGACCTGGTAGCCGAGGGACGCGCCCGTGTAGCGGTTCTCGGTGCTGAACAGCTCGCTGTAGAGGGCCGCGAGCGGCCCGTACATCATCGGGTGGATCACGCCCTGGCCCAGCACCAGCGCGACCGTCAGCAACACCGTGTCACCGCTGTCCACCAAGGGGAACAGCACGAACGCGTACGCGCCCATCGCGACCGCGCCCGCCACCACGACCGGCCGCCTGCCGAACCGGTCCGACGCGGCCGCCCACCCGAGGATGCCCACGACGGCGCAGACGGAGGACAGCGTGAGCGCGTTGAGCACGGTCTGGCGCGCGTGACCGGCCGCCACGCCGTGCGCCAGGACGAACGTCGTCAACGTCGACTGCGAGACGAACGCGGCCAGCCCCACGCCGATGCCCAGCAGCAGCACGCGCGGGTGGTCGCGCAACACCTCCACCACCGGGGCCCGGCGCTTGACGCCCGCGTCCCGCACGGCCCGGAACGCCGGGGTCTCCTCGACCCGGTGCCGCACGAACAGCCCGACGCCGAGCAGCACCACGGAGATCAGGAACGGGATGCGCCAGCCCCAGTCCAGGAACGCCCGCTCGCCCACCAGCGCGGCGGTCGCCGTCAGCGCCAGCGTCGACAGCACCATCCCGCACGGCGCGCCGGCGTTGGTGAACCCGGCCCACAGCCCGCGCCTGCGGGTGGCGTGCTCGGCGGACATCAGCACCGCGCCGCCCCACTCGCCGCCGACCGCGATGCCCTGCACCACGCGCAGGACGACGAGGCCGACCGGCGCGAGCCAGCCCACCTGGGCGTAGGTCGGCAGCAGTCCGATGAGGAAGCTGGCCACACCCATCAACGCCATGGTCAGCACGAGCATCCGCTTGCGGCCCAGCAGGTCGCCGAAGTGTCCGAACAGGACGCCGCCGAGCGGGCGGGCCAGGTAGCCGGTGGCGAACGTGCCGAAGCTCGCGATGACGGCCACGAGCGGGTCGAGGGAGGAGAAGAAGACCTTGTTGAACACCACGGCGGACGCGGTGGCGTAGAGCAGGAAGTCGTAGTACTCGATCACGCTGCCGATGAAGCTCGACGCGACGGCGCGGCGGAGTTGGACGTTGGGCGCGTCCGGCTGGTTCGACATGGTGGCCCCCTCAGGGGTAGTGCCGGTACACGGCGCGCGCGACGCACGCCGGTTTTTCCGAGCCGTCGATCTCGACGGTGAAGTCCAGCACCAGCTGGACGCCGTCGCCCGCGACCTCGTCGACCGAGACGACGCGGCCCGCGAGCCTGATCTTGTCGCCGACGCGCACCGGGCTGGGGAAGCGCACCTTGTCCAGCCCGTAGTTGACGCTCATCCGGACGCCCTCGACCGCCAGCAGCTCCCCGAACATGGGGATGATCAGCGACAGCGTGAGGTAGCCGTGCGCGATGGTGCCGCCGAACGGTCCCGCGGCCGCCCGCTCCGGGTCGACGTGGATCCACTGGTGGTCGTCGGCGGCGTCGGCGAAGGTGTCGACCCGGTCCTGGGTGATCTCGCGCCACCCGGTGTGCCCGAGGTCGTGCCCGGCCAGCGCGAGGAGCTCCGCCGGTCCGGTGACGGTGGTGGTCATGTGCGCTCCGAGTCTGTCGTGTCGAGGCCGAGCAGCCTGGCCGCGTTGTTCTTGAGGATCTTGGGGCGGACGGCGGGCTTGAGGTCGAGCGCCTCGAAGTCCGCCAGCCAGCGGTCCGGGGTGATCACCGGGTAGTCCGAGCCGAACAGCACCTTGTCCTGCAGCAGCGAGTCGGCGTAGCGGACGAGCTGCGGCGGGAAGTACTTCGGCGACCACCCGGACAGGTCGATGTGCACGTGCGGCTTGTGCGTGGCCACCGCCAACGCCGAGTCCTGCCACGGGAACGACGGGTGCGCCAGGACGATCCGCAGCTCCGGGAAGTCCACCGCGACGTCGTCCACGAGCATGGGGTCGGAGTACTTCAGGCGGATGCCGCCGCCACCGGGGACGCCCGCGCCGATGCCGGTCTGCCCGGTGTGGAACACCGCCGGCACGCCGAGCTCCTCGATGGCCTCGTACAGCGGGTAGGCCATCGGGTCGTTCGGCGCGAAGCCCTGGAGGCTGGGGTGGAACTTGAAGCCGCGCACGCCGTGCCGCTCGACCAGCCTGCGCACCTCGCGCGCCCCCGCGCGGCCCTTCCAGGGGTCGACGCTCGCGAACGGGATGAGCACGTCGGGGTGCTCGGCGCAGTTCTCCGCGACCTCCTCGTTCGGGATGCGCGGGTGGCCGGTGGCGTGCTCGGCGTCGACGGTGAAGACGACCGCCGCCATCCGCCGCTCCCGGTAGTACGCCGCGGTCTCGTCCACTGTGGGTTGGCGGTGGCCGTGCGCGCCGAAGTACTTCGCGGAGGCGGCCAGCAGCTCGGGGCTCAACGACGGGTGGCCGTCCCTCGACACCTCCGCGTGGGTGTGGACGTCGATGGCCACCAGGTCGTCCAGGGCGAGGGTCATGTCAGGCCGCCGGCGGGGTCGGCGCGGGGATGCCGTAGGTCTCCGGTTCCACGCCGACACCGGTCGCCCACGACTCGGCGATGGTGTCCGCGGTCCACCCGCCGTCGGCGAGCGCCACCGCCTTCTCCCGGGGGTGCGCCCAGAGGGCGAGCCGGTCGCCGCCGATGCCGATGGCCTGCCCCGTGACGTGCCGCGCCGCGTCGGAGGCCAGGTAGACGATCAGCGACGCGACGTCCTCCACCGTGCCGAGGCCCTCGTCCCGGCGCAGCCAGTCGGGGAACGGCGCGCCGGTGCGCTCGGCCTCCTCGATGACGGGCGCGAACGCCGGGATGGTCCGGGTCATCTCGGTCGCGGCGACCGGCACCACGGCGTTGACCGCGATGTCCGCGCGGGCCAGCTCCAACGCCCAGGTGCGGGCCATGGCGACGATGCCCGCCTTGGCCGCCGCGTAGTTGGTCTGCCCGAAGTTGCCGCGCTGGCCGGCGGGCGAGGAGATCAGCACCAGGCTGCCGCCCCGGCCCTGCTCCCGCATCCGCACCGCCGCCGCGCGGGCGCAGGTGAACGTGCCGCGCAGGTGCACGTCGAGCACCGCGTCGAAGTCGTCGTCGGACATCTTCCACAGCACCCGGTCGCGCAGGATGCCCGCGTTGGCGACCAGGACGTCCAGCCCGCCGAACTCCTCGACGGCGGCCTCGACGAGCCGGTCGGCGGTCCCGGTCGGTCCGACGGGCGCGACCACGGCGACCGCGCGTCCCCCCTCGGCCGCGATCGCCTCCACGACCGCGCCCGCCGCCTCGGCGTCCACGTCGTTGACCACGACCGCCGCCCCCGCCCGCGCCAGGGCTTCCGCGTACGCCCGGCCCAGGCCGCGGCCACTGCCGGTGACCACGGCGACCTTCCCTCGCAGCTCCATGACGGCGAACATACGGCAGTTTCGTGACGGCGGTCCAGAGTCTGCCCAATATCAGTTCGGCGGTCGTCGCCCACTTCGGGGAGCGATGTCGGCGAGGTGTCGGGAGCGACCGGCGAGCGCGCGGCGACCACGGTCGGGGTGCGGCGGGAAGGGTGCACGCCCGACCGGTGCGGGTCGTGCCGCGCGCGGGCGGCCGGGCAGTCCGGCGGAGACGACGCGGGCGGCCGGCGTCGTGCGGACGAGGGCAACCGGTGTCCGGCGCGGTGGTGGGAGCCACCGCGCCGGACACCGGGCTCAGAGCGCCCGCTCCAGGTGGTCCGACATCAGCCGGACGAAGCGGGACGGGTCGGGCAGGTCCCCGCCCTCGGCGAGCAGCGCCATGCCGTGCAGCAGCTCGGCCGACTCGGCGAGCGACGCGTCGTCCCCGCCGCGCTCGGCGAACGCCTGGCGCAGCCCGGCGACCAGGGCGTGGTCGGGGTTGAGCTCCAGGATCCGCTTGACCGGCGGCAGCTCCTGCCCCATCGCCCGGTACATCTTCTCCAGCGTCGGGGTCAGGTCGTGCGCGTCGCCGACGACGCACGCGGCCGACGTGGTGAGGCGCGAGGACAGCCGCACCTCCTTGACCTGGTCGGCCAGGGTGCCCGTCAGCCAGGCCAGGAAGTCGGCGAAGTCCTTCTGCCGCTCCTGCGCCTGGGCCTTCTCCTCCTCGGTCTCCAGGTCGACCTGCCCCTTGGCGATCGACTGGAACGTCATGTCCTTGTACCCCGGCACCGCGTCGACCCACATCTCGTCGATCGGGTCGGTGAGGATCAGCACCTCGAAGCCCTTGGCCCGCAGCGCTTCCAGGTGCGGCGAGTTCTCCACCGTGGCCCGCGAGTCGCCGGTCATGTAGTAGATGTGCCGCTGGTCGTCCTTCATCCGCTCGACGTACCCCGCGAGCGTGGTCGGCTTCTCCGCGTCGGCCGTCGAGGCGAACGAGGCGATGTCGAGGATGGCGTCGCGGTTGTCGGGGTCGGCGAGCAGGCCTTCCTTGACCGCGCCGCCGAACTCCCGCCAGAACGTCTCGTACGACTCGGGCTTGTCGGCCATCATGCCCTTGACGGTCGAGAGCACCTTCTTCACCAGCCGGCGGCGCACCTGCTGGATCTGGCGGTCGTGCTGCAGCAGCTCGCGCGACACGTTGAGCGTCAGGTCCTGGGCGTCCACGACACCCTTGACGAACCGGAGGTACTCCGGCATCAGCTCTTCGCAGTCGTCCATGATGAAGACGCGCTTGACGTAGAGCTGCACGCCCCGCTTGCGCTCGCGCATGAACAGGTCCAGCGGCGCCTGGGACGGGATGAACAGCAGCGCCTGGTACTCGAAGACGCCCTCGCCGTGCATCCGGATCGTCTCGAGCGGCTTGTTCCAGTCGTGGCTGACGTGCCGGTAGAACTCGGCGTACTCGTCCTCGGTGACCTCGGACGCGGGCCGCGCCCACAGCGCCTTGCGCGAGTTGATCGTGGCCGGCTCCGCGCCGTCCTCCTTCGCCATCCTGATCGGCCAGGTGATGAAGTCGGCGTACCGCTTGACGACCTCGGTGATCTTCGCCGTCGACGTGTAGTCGGCGAGGTGGTCCTCGGGGTCGGCCGGCTTGAGGTGGAGGGTGACGGAGGTGCCCTGCGGCGCGTCCTCGACGTCCTCGATCGTGTAGGTGCCCTCGCCGGTGGACTCCCACCGGACGCCCTCCGCGCGCGGGTGCCTGGTCACGAGCGTGACCTTGTCGGCGACCATGAACGAGGAGTAGAAGCCGATGCCGAACTGGCCGATGAGGTCCTGCGAGGCGGCGGAGTCCTTCGACTCCTTCAGCTTCTGCAGGAACTCGGCGGTGCCGGACTTGGCGATCGTGCCGATGAGCCCGATCACGTCCTCGCGGGTCATGCCGATGCCGTTGTCCCGGATCGTGAGGGTGCGCGCCTCCCGGTCCACCTCGATCGCGACGTGCAGGTCCGACGTGTCCGCGACCAGGTCCTTGTCCCGGAACGTCTCCAGCCTGAGCTTGTCCAGCGCGTCGGAGGCGTTGGACACCAACTCCCGCAGGAACGTGTCCTTGTTCGAGTAGACCGAGTGGATCATCAGCCGCAGGAGCTGACGCGCCTCCGACTGGAACTCGAGCGTCTCCACGTTCGTCCTTTCTCTTCGACCTTCGTCGAATCGTCATCGTATCCAGTCGCCCGGCCGACCGGGACACCGCCGAAAACCGGTCGATGACCCGGCCAGGTGATCTCTATGGTTCACCCGAATCCAGTGGTGGGAGGGGTCATGCGCACGCCGTACCCGCGCACGCCGCACCTGCCGTGGTCGCCCGGCGCGTCGGCGGACGACGTGCGGGTCGCCGACCTGGACGCGATGCGCGGCCGTGAGGTGGTGGTCACCGAGAAGCTCGACGGCGAGAACACCACCCTCTACGCCGACGGTGTGCACGCGCGGTCGCTCGACTCGGCGCACCACCCGTCCCGGTCGTGGGTCAAGGCGCTCCAGGGCCGGATCGGGGCGCGGGTGCCCGGCGGGTGGCGGATCTGCGGCGAGAACGTCTACGCACGTCACTCGATCGGCTACGCGGACCTGGAGAGCTGGTTCTACGGGTTCTCCGTCTGGGACGGCGACCGCTGCCTGGACTGGGACCGGACCGCGCGGTTCCTGCGCGACCTGGGCGTGCCCGTGCCCCCGGTGCTGTGGCGCGGGGTGTTCGACGAGCGGGCGCTGCGCCGGCTGCGGGTGGACACGGCGCGGCAGGAGGGGTTCGTGGTGCGGACCGTCGACGGGTTCGAGCGGGCCGACTTCGGCCGGCGGGTGGCGAAGTGGGTGCGCGCGCACCACGTGCGGACCGACGCGCACTGGATGGCGGCGCCGGTGGTGGAGAACGGGCTCGGGCCCGGCTCCGTGCTGTGGGACGTGCGGTCCGGCGCGCCGTTCGACGTGTCCGCGCTGCTCGACGCGGTCGGGATCGCGGGTGACGCGGAGCCCGCGGCGGCGGTGGCGGCGCGGTCGACCGGGGAAGCCCGCCTGGTCGGCGTGCTGGCGGCGGCGGCGCACCGGCTTCGGCGCGGCCGGGTGATGTCGCTGCTCGCGGGCCCGGTCGGGGTCGGGGTGGCGCGGCGGGTCGGTGACCTCGTGGGTCTGCACCGGCTGCTGCACGAGCCGTTTCCGGACGACGCGCGGCGGGCCGGGTTGCTGCGCTTCTCGACGGCGGTGGACCTCGACGTGCTGCACGCCGTGTCGGCCGCCGTCGCGCCCGACGCGGACGCGCGCGACCTCGTGGCCTGGTCGGCCCTGCACGCCGAGGACGTCGGGTCGTTCGACCGGCTGCGGTCGGGGCTGGGCGTGCACCCGGGCCCGGCCGCCGACCGGTGCTGGGCCGAGGCGCGGGACGCGAGCGTCCGGGCCGGGCGGGTGCTGGACGTGGCGGAGGCCGTCGCCGCGACGTGGCGGTGGCGGTCCGGCGACTTCCCGTCGTTGGTGCACCTGGTCGGGTTGTCGGGCAGCGGCAAGTCGACGTTCGCCGCCGGGGTGGCGGCGGACGCCCGCGTGTCGTTGGACGACCTGCGCGAGGAGGCGGGCGACCGGGCGGACCAGCGGGTCAACGGCCGGGTGCTGCGGGCGGGGCTCGACCGGCTCGACGCCGCCCTGCGCGCGCACCGGACCGTGGTCTGGGACGCGACCTCGCTGGCCGGGCCGCAACGGGCGGTGGTGCACGCGGTCGCGCGGCGGCACGATGCGATGGTGACGCACGCGGTGGTGCTGGTCGACGAGCGGGAGGTGGCCCGGCGCAACGGGTCGCGGGCGCACGCCGTGCCCGCCGCGGTGCTCGACGCGCAGGCCCACCGGTTCAGCCCGCCGTACCCGTGGCAGGCCCACCGGACCTGGTACGTCGGCGCGGGCGGCGCCGTGGACGACGCGGACACCGCCGGGGAGCCGTGATGCGCACCAGCGAAGAGGTCTACCACCAGGTCCGCTGGGACCCGCGGTTCGACCCGGCGCGGTTCGTGCTCGGCGTGCAGCAGCGCGGGGCGCGGCCCGAGCGGGTGGCGCTGCCCGCGTTCACCCCGGGCGGCGAGGTGCCGTGGCACCGGGTGCTGTTCGTCGAGGCGGACGGCGAGGTGGTGTGGGACCGGGCCACCGGGCTCGACCGCGTCGGCGAGTCGGGCGCGGGACGGGTGCGCGCGCCACGCCGCCTGCGTGCGCCGGTGTTCACCGCGAGCACTCCCCACGCCTGGGACCCGCTGCACGGCTGGACACCGACCCGCACCCCCTCGGCCCCCCGCGAGGTCGTGCCGCCGGAGCAGCGGCCACCCACCACGGTCCTCACCTGGAACGTGTTGTGGGACCGCTACGACAGCGACCGCATCGACACCGCCCGCCGCCGTCCCCTGCTGCTCGGCGAGCTGGCGGTGGCCGACGCGGACGTCATCGCGTTGCAGGAGGTCGAGCCCGACCTGCTCGCCGCGCTCCTCGCCCAGCCGTGGGTGCGCGCCCGCTACACCCTCGACGTGGACCCGACCGGGCCGGACGTCGACCGCACCGGCCTGCTGGTGCTGAGCAGGCTGCCCGTCCTGGAGGCCGCCCGGTTCCCGCTGGGCGCGCACAAGGCCGTCGGCGCGATCGTGGTCGAGACCGGCGACGGGCCGCTCGTCGTCGCGGCCACCCACCTGACCAGCGACCACACCGCGAACGGGTCGGCCAAGCGGCGCGCCCAGCTTGGGCGGGTCGCGGAGGCGTTCGCCGGGGTGGTGGGCGACGTGGTGCTGGTCGGCGACTTCAACGACGGCAGCCGGCGGCCGGCCGCCGCGCTCGGGATGCGGGACGCGTGGCTGCAGGCGCGGGACGACGAGCCGCCGACGTTCGACCCGGTGGTGAACCCGCTGGCCGCGGTGTCCTCGCTGACCGGCCGGCGGTCGCGGCTGGACCGGGTGTTCCTGCGCGGCGGGTTGTGGTGCGCGGGCGCGGAGCTGGTCGGCGACCGGCCCGTCGACGGCCTGTTCGCCTCCGACCACTACGGGGTGCTGGCCCGGTTGACGCCCGCCGGGCCGGCCGCCGGCGCGCTCGACCCGTCGCCGACGCCGCGGACCGCCGTGGTGTGGCTGCCGGGGCCGTGGGGGGACGTCGAGCGGGCGCGACAGGAGCACGACCGCCGATCCGACCACCGGCCGCCGCACGTGACGCTGCTGTCCGGGTTCGTGCCGGAGTCCGACTTCGACCGGGCCGTGCCGCTGCTGGCCGAGGCGGTCGCCGACGTGCCGCCGTTCCCGGTGCGGGTGGACGGCGTGCCGCAGTCCGGGCGGGGCGTGGTGCGGCTCGACCCGGCCGCGGCCGGGCGCACGCCGTGGGCGGCGCTGCACGACGCGGTGCGGCGGCCGTTCCCCGCCTGCCGGACCGGGGGCGACTTCACCCCGCACCTCACCGTCGGCGGGTCGGCGCAGGCGGCCCGGACGATCGGCGCGCGGTCGGACCGGGTGGACGAGGTGGTCCTGCTGTCGAGGCGGGGCGACGGCCCCATGCTGCCCCGCGCGGCGATCGCGCTCGGCACCGGCGAGGTGCGGTGGTTCGAAGAACCGGCCACCGCGCCCGGACCGTCGTTGGACGCGGTGGCCGACCGCGTCACCCGCGCCCTGTCGGCCGTGCTGGACGTGGTGCACGTCGTCGGTTCGCGGCGGATGGGCTGCGGGCTGCCCGACGCCGACCTGGACCTCGTCGCCGAGGTGGCGCGGCCGGCGGCGGTGGCCGGACGGGTGGCCTCCGCGCTGCCCGGCGCGGTCGTCCGGCCGGTGGTCGGCGCCCGCTCGCCCGGTGTCCGCCTGGTCGTGGACGGGCTCGGGGTGGACCTCGCGGTCGCCGCCGGCGACGGGGTGGCGGTGAGCGCGGTCGGTGACGCGGAGGCGGTGACGGCGGCGGTCGCCGGTCGGCAGGAGGACTTCGCGCGGCTCGCGCGGGCGGTCAAGGCGTGGGCACGGGCGCGTGGCCTGGACTCGGCGCCGTTCGGCGGCGTGCCGGGGCTGGGCTGGTCGGTGCTCGCGGCGCGGACCGTGCGCGAGTGGGACGGGCCGGACCTGCTCGCCGGGTTCTTCGGGACGTGGGCGGCGTGGGACTGGCGCGACCCGATCGGTGTGACGACGGCGCCGGGCCGCACCGGCGCGCCGGTGACCATCATGACGCCGGCCGCGCCCGTGCGCTCGTGCACCGAGCAGGTCGGCCCGGGTTTCCGGGACCTGCTGACGGCCGAGCTGTACCGGGCCTGGGAGATCGTGTCGGCCGGCGCTCCCGGGCTGACCGCGCCGCCCGACGCGCACCGGACGCACGCCGCGTGGGCGCTGCTCACCGTGCCGCACGAGGTGGTCGGGCCGGTGCGCGGCCGGGTGCGGGCGTTGCTGACCGCGTTGGAGGTGGCCGGGACGCCGGACGCGCACGCGTGGCCGCGACCGGTCGAGCGGACGGCGGACGCGGTCCGGTACGCCATCGGGCTGGGCCGGCGCCCGGTGTCCGCCGCCGTGCTCGCCGATGTGGTTGCCTCGTGGCGGAGCGGGCTGCGCGGCGTCGACGTCGTCCGGGTGGGCAACGGCGACGTGCCGACGTTGCGCTGAGCCGTCGTCGGTCGACCGAGGAGGCGGGGTTCTCGTGGAGTTCCAGGACGTGGTCCGGCGCAGGCGGATGGTGCGGGAGTTCACCGACGAGCCGGTGCCGGACGAGAGCGTCCGGCGGATCATGCGCAACGCGCTGCGCGGCCCGTCGGCCGGGTACTCCCAAGGTCAGGCGTTCCTGGTGCTGCGCGGTGAGGAGACGGCCGGGTTCTACGAGTCGGTCGGGCAGCTGTGGGCCACCGACACGGTCAGGACCGCGCCGGTGATCGTGCTCGCGTTCGCGGTGAAGGACGCCTACCTGGACCGGTACGCCGAGCCGGACAAGGGGTGGACCGACCGCGCCGAGGACCACTGGCCGGTGCCGTTCTGGTACGTCGACACCGGGATGGCCGTGCTGCTGATCCTGCAGACCGTCGTCGACGAAGGGCTCGGCGCGGTGTACTTCGGCATCGGCGAGGACGACTTCGACGAGGTGCGCGCGAGGTTCGGCGTGCCCGCGAACCACGTGCCGGTCGGTGCGATCGCGATCGGGCACGGCGCCGAGGAGACCGTCTCGGCGGGCGCGTCACCCCGGACGCGCAAGCGCCGGCCGTTCGAGGACGCCGTGCACTTCGGGCGCTGGTAGCCCGGCTCGGGCGCTCCCGCCCGTGCGGTTCCGGTGAACCGCACGGGCGGCGCGGTCAGTTGACCTTCTGGCCGTACACCCGGTCGACCTCGATCGTCACGAGCACCCGCCGCTCCGCCACCATGACCGACCGGTACTCGGCCCAGTCAGGGTGCTCGCCCGCGGCGAGGCGGTAGTACTCCACCAGCGCCTCGACCTCCGGCCCGTGCGGGTCCGCGCCGGGACCGGTGATCGTGGCCGTGCCCTCGACCGTGGCCCACTCCCAGCCGTCCTCACTGGTCACCTCCAGCGCCACCCGCGGGTCGCGGCGCAGGTTCGCGACCTTGGCGGTCCGGTCCGTGGTCGACACCCGGATCACGCCCGCGCCCTGGTCGTAGGAGGGCATGATCGGGGAGAGCTGGGGGCGTCCGTCGGCCTTGATGGTCGCGAGCACGCCGATCCGGCTCTTCGCGAGCAGCGCGTGCGGGTCGAACCCTGAGTCGGTCATGCCGGCACCAACCCGTGGCCCACCGTCGCCTATTCCCACCTCTCGCCACTCTTTCGGGTGAATGACGGGGAGTCCTGAGTGGACCGCTCGCGCAGGCGGGCTCCCGTCGTCACCGCTTCCTCGGCAGGGTCGACAGCGAGACCGCCACCACGGCCAGGAGCAGCAGCATCGCGGTCGGGGCGAGGGCCGCCCACGGCGCGCGCTCCAGGTAGGGCAGGGACTCGGCCAGCATCAGCCCCCACTCGGGCGTCGGCGGCGGCGCGCCCAGGCCGAGGAAACCCAGCGACGCCAAGGCCAACGCGATGCCGGGCAGGCGCAGCACGGCGTGCCGGGCCACCGGACCGGCGACCGCGGGCAGGACGTGCCGGGTCGTGATCCAGGACGGCCCGGCGCCCAGCGCCCGCAACGCGGTGACGTGCGTGGCCGCGCGGTTCTCCCGGACCAGCGCCGCCGCGTGGGCGGCCAGCGGCGGCCAGGAGACCAGGCCGACCGCGAGGGACGCGCCGACCGTGCCCGGTCCGACGACCGCCGCGACCAGGATGCCCGCGATCACGGGCGGCACGGCGTTGGCGGTCTCCGCGGCGCCTTCGGCCAGGCCCGGCAGGAAGCCGACGACCACCGCCACCGCGAACGAGCACAGGCACACCAGGACCGTGACGCCGAGCGTGGCCGCCGCGCCGTGCCCCACCCTGGCCAGCACGTCACGGCCCAGCGCGTCCGTGCCCAACGGGTGTGCCCAGGCCGGGGACGCGAGCCTGGCGGCCGGGTCCACCCGCAGCGGCTCCCGCAGCAGCCCCCAGCAGATCACCACCGCCGGGGCCAGCACGCCGACCGCGATCACCACGCGGTGCGGCCGACCGACCGGGACCGCCACGGGCGGCGGGGCGGACAGGGCGGCGTCGCGCAACGCCTGCCCGAGCATCCGCCGCCGGACCCCGGCCACGAGCACGCCGCCCACCAGCCCGAGCAGCACCAGCGCGAGCACTGCCCCTTGCAGCAGCGGCAGGTCCTGGGCCTCCGCCGCGCCCAGCGCGGTCCGGCCGAGGCCCGGCACGGCGAACACCACCTCCACCGCGACCGCTCCCCCGGTCAACCCCACGGCGACCAGCCCGAACTGCGGCAGCAAGGCGGGCAGCGCACGACGTGCCGCGGCCCGGCCGACCACCCGCGGGGAACACCCCCAGGACCGCCACAGCACGACCCAGCGCTCCTCGAACACGGCGGGCAGCGCGTCGTCCACCAGCCGTCCCAGGATGCCGCCCGCCGGGAGGCCCAGCGCCAACGCGGGCAGCACCAGGTGCCGCGACCCCTGCCAGCCGTAGGGCGGCAACCAGCCGAGCCACACCGACAGCACCACCAGCAGCACCGTGGCCAGCAGGAACTCGGGCAGGGCGGCGAGCACGGCCGCCGGAGCGCCGGTGCGCGCACGTGCCGTCCCCCGCGCACCGCGCGCGAACGTCGACGCGGACAGCGCGGCAGCCAGCGCCAACGCCACGACCAGCGCCGCGCCCATCAACGCCGACGACACGCCCAACGCCGACAGCACCGAGGGCAGCACCTCGCCACCCCCGACCCACGACCGGCCGAGGTCACCGCGCAGCACGCCGCCCAGCCAGTCGCCGAACAACGCCACCGGGCCGACGTCCAGGCCCAGCTCGCGGCGCACCGCGGCCAGCGCCTCGGCCGTCGGCTCCTGCTCGGCGGACCGGGCGCGCAGCACCGACAGCGCCGGGTCCCGCCCGGACAGCCACGGCAGCGACCCGATCACCGCGACGACCGCGGCCGGCCCGGCGACGCGGGACACCAGCGCACCGCGCCGACCGACGCGGGAGGCCTGGGCGGCCCGACGACCGATCCGAGAGGCCCACGCGCGACGCCGACCGGCCGGAGAGCCCGGCTCACCCAGGCGGCCGAGACCGGTGCCCGGGGCGGGGCGGGCGTCCGGGGCGGGGCGGGCGTCCGGGGCGGTCACCGCAGCCGGGTCGAGGCGGTGATCAGCGTTCGCTCGCGCGGGTCCTTGGCCGAGTCGACCACCGACGTCGCGTCGCCCTGGATCACGCGCTCGTGCAGCATCGGGATCGCCGCGTCGGTCCGCAGCACCGCCGCCTCGGCCGCCAGGATCGCGGCCCGGCGCTGGTCGCCCGCCTCGGTGGCGGCGGCGGTCCGCACGGCCGCGTCCACCTCGCCGTCGCACAGCTGCGCGATGTTGAACGAGCCCGCGCAGGTGAAGTCCGACTGCACGTACGCGACGGGGTCGCCCGAGTCCAGCACCGTCGCCCGGGACAGGATGAACGCGTCGAACTTCCCGGCCAGCGCGTCCTCCTCGATGTGCGCGTACTCGCGCACGACCTGCGTGACGGTGAACCCGGCGTCCTGCAACTGCTGTTGCAGCACCGAGGCGACCTCGGGCAGCTCGGCGCGGTCGGAGAACGTGGCCAGGGTGATGGCGACGCCGGCGGGCGCGGTGGCCTCGGCGCGGTCGGCGAGCGGGGTGCGCCCGGCGGCGGCCCACGGCAGGGCGGGCCCGAGCAGCCCTTGGGCGACGTCGGCGCGGCCCTCGTAGACGCCCCGGACGATCTCGGCCGCGTCGATCGCCTCCCGAGCGGCGGCGCGCAACCCCTGGTCCCGGAACGGTCCGGTCTTCGTGTTCAGGTACAGGGTGTTGGTGCGCGGCATCGGCACCTCGGTGATCGTCGCCCGGTCGAGCAGCGCCGCCTGCGACACCGGCACGGCCTCCGCGATGTGCGCCTCACCGCTGCGGATCGCGGCGGCACGGGCGGTGCCGTCGGGGACGAACGACACGTCGATGCCCTCGGCGGCGGCCTTCGGTCCCCAGTAGCCGTCGTGGCGGTCGAGCGTGGCGGTCGTGGTGCCGTTCACCGCGACCAACCGGAACGGTCCGGTGCCCGTGCCCACCGGGTCGACCTCGCCGTCCGCGCGGTAGGCGCTCTCCGCGAGGATCGCCAACTGCGGCGACGAGAGCCGTTGCGGTACCAGGGGGTCGGGGGCGGCGGTGGTGACGACGACGGCGTCGCCCGCCGGCTCGGCGGTCAGCTCGACGCCGTCGAGGATCCGCGGCTTGGGCGAGGCGGTGGTGGCGCGGGTGAGGGTGTTGGCGACGGCGGCCGAGGTCAACGCGGTGCCGTCGTGGAAGGTCACGCCCGGGCGGACGGTGAACTCCCAGGCGTGCTGGGAGATCCGCCGCCACCCGGTGGCCAGTCCGGGCCGGGCGTCGCCGGCCGCGTCGAGGGTGACCAGCGTCTCCGCGGTGGACCAGCGCGAGAGCTTGAACGCGTCGTCGCTGAACGGCGTCAGGCCCGACCGCGGCGGTTGCAGCATCGCGAGCTTGATCCGCCCGTCGGACGGTTCCGCGCCAGGGGCGAAGCACCCGGTCAGCAGCAGGGCACACGCCGCGAGGGCGGTGGAGGAGCGGTGGCGCACGGGTCGTCCCAGCGTTCGGTGACAGAGCACCGTGAACCTAACAACATGATTATCGTTATCGGTAGCTGGTGTGGGCACCGCCACGCGGGCGCGGGCCGGTCGGCCGCCGGCTACCATCCCCGCATGTCGGAACCCCGAGCGCTCGCGGACCTGCCGTTCGCCGCCTACCTGGAGGACCACGACGGCGGGCGGCTGGAGCCGGGCGGCGACTACAACGTCGTCCACCTCGCCGACCAGGAGTTCCCCGACCTCGCGGCGGGCAACGCGCGGTTCAGCGAATCGGCGCTGTCCACCGTCCGCTTCACCGACGGGTCGCTGCGGCGCGCCCGGTTCAACGACGTGTGGCTGCACGGCGTGCAGGTCATCGGCACCGACCTGGCCGAGACCGGGTGGCTCGACGCGGAAGTCGTGAACAGCGCGTTCGCCGGGGTGGCGATGTTCGAGGCCGGGTTGAGCCGCGTCACGTTCTTCGGCTGCAAGCTCGTCTCGGTGAACCTGCGCGGCGCGGTGCTGCGCGACGTCGCGTTCGTCGGCTGCGTCCTGCGCGACGTCGACTTCACCGAAGCCCGGCTCACCGACGTCACGTTCCCGGGCTCGACGCTCGAAGACCTCCGGTTCGACGACGTGGAGCTGAAGAAGGTGGACCTCCGCGACGCCGCCGAACTGGGCATCCGCAGCGGGGTCGCCTCGCTGCGCGGCGCGACGATCACCTTCGCCCAGGCGATCGACCTCGCGCCGGCGTTCGCCCACACCCTCGGGATCACCGTCAAGGACAGCTGACCCGCGGTCGAACCCGGCCGCGGCGGACACCGCGCCGCCGACCGGTGTGCAGCGGATCGCGCTGGTGACCAGCGACGCCATTCCACGTGGACAGGCGATGCGCCGGCCCGCCCGCCCGTGCGACTGTCCGCTGTGGACTGGACGTCGGGCCGGGACGGGCCGCCGCGTGGCCGGCAACGGCTCCGGGCGACGGCCGGCGAGGTCTGCCGCCCGAGCGGTCGGCCGTTCCCTGGTCGTGTCCCCGACCGTGCGGCCGCACCCTCAGCTCTTCGGGGCGGCCCTCATGCTGAAGTGCAGGTACGGCGAGCCGTCGGGCAGCGTGTAGAACACCACCGGCACCCACGGTTCGTGCTTGTTGCGCCGTGCCGCGAACAGGCCTTCCTCCACCGGCACGAGCACCGCGTTGGTCACCGCGTTGATCTCGGCGAGCTCGCCGATGCTCTCGCCGCGCAGGTTCAGCACGCCGTCCCGCTCGGTCACCTCCACGTCGTAGCCCTCGCGCACGTAGGAGCCGACGTACCGGGAGACGTCCACCACCGGCGGTTCGGCGGGCGGCGCGAAGTCCGGCACCACGACGCCGGCGTGCTCGGCCAGCAGCTCGGTGAACAGCCGCTGGGACACCTCGGCGGGCACGCCGCCGTTGGTGAGCAGCGCGGCCGCCAAGCCCGCGCCGGGCACGACCCGCAGGAACGCCTTCTGCCCGACCGTCGCGCCGTCGTGCCCGATCACCGGGCCGCCGGGCCAGTCGTAGACGATCCACCCGAGCCCCCAGCACATGCGGTGCGCCTGGCTCGCGGGCAGCTGCACCAGCGGCCGGTGCATCGCGGCCACCTGCTCGGCGGGCAGGATCACCGTGCCGTCGGCGGTGCGGCCGCCGTCCAGGTGCAGCTTGGCGAAGCGGACGACGTCGGCGGCGGTGGCGTTGATCGTCCCGGCCGGTCCGGCGGACCTCGCCAGCCCCCACACGGGCGCGGGCACGGGCTCGTCGCCGGGTTCACCGAGGTGGCCCAAGGCCGAGCGGAACCTCAGCACGTCCTCGGCCAGGGTCATCGTGTCGTGCGCGCCGAGCGGGTCGAGCAGCCGTTCACGCAGGGCGTCGTCCCAGACCTGGCCGGTGAGCACCTCGATGATCCGACCGAGCACGGTGAACCCGCTGTTGCAGTAGGACATCGTGACGCCCGGCGGGTGGTTCTGGCCGAGGTCCGCGCACGCCGCCACGTAGGCGGCCACGCAGTCGTCACCGCGGCCGGTGTTGCGGAAGAAGTCCCCGTCGATGCCGCTGGTGTGCGTCAGCAGGTGGCGGGGCGTCACGGTCTTGGTGGCCACGGGGTCGGCCACGGCGAACTCCGGCAGCACGGTGACCACCGGCGCGTCCAGGTCGAGCGCGCCTTCGGCGACCAGCTGCATGATCAAGGTGGCGGTGTAGAGCTTGGTGATCGAGCCGATCTGGAACAGCGCGTCCGTGGTCGCCTCGACCCCCGTGCCGCGGTGCAGCACACCGGTCGCGCACTCGTGGATCTCGCCGTCGACCAGGATCGCCAGTGAAGCTCCGGGCACCTTGTGCGCCTCGCACAGCTCCGCCAAACGTTGTTGCCAGTGGTTGATGTCCATCGCCCGCTCCCCCCGGATGGCGCGAAACTCTGCGAAATCCCTTCGCGTTGACCTCACCGTACCGATTTCCCCGTGCTGCGGCAGGGGTTTCGCGCTACGACAGGGGTTCCTCGTCGGTCCAGGTGTAGTCCGGCGTCCGGTAGTCGGCGCAGCGCGTGAGGAGCCGGTCGAAGTCGTGATCCACCAGCAGCATGTCCCGGTAGGGCGGTTTGAGGAACCCCTCCTCCACCATGTGGTCGATCATCCTGAGGAGGTGCGTGAAGTACCCGTCGACGTCCAGAAGTGCGACCGGTTTCGCGTGCAGGCCGAGTTGGGCCCACGTCCAGACCTCGAACAGCTCCTCCAACGTGCCCGCGCCGCCGGGCAGGGTCACGAAGGCGTCCGACAGCTCCGCCATCAACGCCTTGCGCTCGTGCATGGACGCCACGACGCGCAGCTCGGTCAGGTTCTCGTGCGCCACCTCCCAGTCGACCAGACTGCGCGGGATCACCCCGATGACCGAGCCGCCCGCCTCCAGCGCCCCATCGGCCAGCGCACCCATCGTCCCCACCCGACCGCCGCCGTAGACGACTTCGACGCCCCGTTCGGCCAGCGCGCGGCCGACTTCCCGCGCCACCTCGACGTGCCGGACCCGTCCGCTGGACGAGCCGCAGAACACACAGACCCGCATGGGGACACACGGTAGGTCAGGCGGGCGGGGATGGTTGGGTCAAGCAGGCGGGGGTGCTGGGCGGCTCGATTTGACATGGGGCCCTTACGGGCGCTCCAGGCAGGCCAAAGCCGGGCAGGCCTGGCGGGAAGAGCGTCCGCCAGGCCTGCCCGGCTTCGACCAGCCTAAAGCACCCGAACCCATGTCAAATCGGGCCTGGGTGGAGATGTGGCGGGTCCGTTGGGGGCGGGGACGGGGGCGGGGGCGGGGATTGGAGTGGGGGGTGGGGTTAGCGGCCGAGGTTGGCGCCGCCGTTGACGCCGATGACCTGGCCCGTCAGGTGGCCGGCTTCCGGGGAGGTCAGGAAGGTGACCGCGGCGGCGATGTCGGCCGGTGTGGCGGCGCGGCCGTTGGCCGGGTTGCCGACCAGTTTCTTGCGCCGCTCCTCGGACAGGGTGCCGCCGAAGAACTCGGTCTCCTCGGTGACGCCGGGCGACACGACGTTGACCGTGATCCCCCGCCCGCCCAGCGCGAACGCCAGGTCGGCGGTCCACGCTTCGATGGCCGCCTTGGCCGCGCCGTAGCTGCCGGAGCCCCGGCGGGCCGCGATGGAGCCGATCGTGACCACCCTGGCGTCGTCGGCCAGGCGTGGTTCCAGGGCGGTGGTCACCAGGACGGCGCTGAGCACGTTGGACTCGAAGTTCGCCAGCCACAGGTCGCGCACGTCCGCCAAGCCCTCGGGCGCCCCGCGGCGGCGGGCCATGTTGCCGCCGGCGTTGTTCACCAGGACGTCCACCCGGTCGGGCAGCACGGCCAGCGCTTCGTCCACCCGGTCGGGGTCGGCGGCGTCGAAGGCGACCGCCCGCGCGCCGATCTCCGCGGCAGCGGCGGTCAGCACGTCCTCGCGCCTACCCGTGACCACGACGTCCAACCCCCGCTTGACCAAGTCGGCGGCGACCGCCTTGCCGATACCCGTACCACCACCGGTCACGACCGCTGTTCTCGTCATGCCTGGTTCCTATCAGCGCCACCGACCGGGGTCGATCCGCTTCTCGGCCCAATTGACACCATTATTGTTCACATTCATGACCCGCTTCACATGTGTGACCAGGACTCACGTGTTCCAGGGGTTTCGTCATGCAACTCGGAGGTGGTGGCGCGCAGGTCAACGGGTGACCGGCACTGGCGCCGGCAGGTGGTCCCGTGGAAGCCGACGGGGTTCGCCGGTGGGATTGTTCGCACTGCGGCGCGAATAGTGTTTCCGACCGGGTGCCACCCTCCCGGTTCGGCTGTTGATGACGGTTCGGATTGGTCATCGGGGAGCGTGAGGAGGAATGTGATGCGAGTGGTCGGCGGTGAGGTCGCCTTCATGATCATGGAGGCGCGGGGGGTGGTGGGGAGAGGGCGTTCGTGTCGAATTCGTTCGACGGATTCGTCGAACGGCGGGCGGTGGCGGAGTCGAATGATGTCGACTCGCGGCGGCGATTGCGAATTGGTGGCGACCGGTCCGGAGTCGATTAACGTCGAAACCCTTGCGTCACCCATCCGTTACCGCCAACATCATGGCGAGGCAGCGCTGGAACACGCCGCCGCGCCCGGTCCCCGCGGTCGTGGCGCGCGGGTGCGCCGGGCGGCGACCGGCGCATCCGGATATCCCACTGCGGCGGCTCACCGCTCGCGCGCGTTCGGTTCCCTCCCCTCCCGCTGCCGCACGCGATCACGAGGAGCGTCATGGCCGACATGCGAGACAAGCTGAGAAAAATCCGTTGGCGGGTTGGCCTGCTGGCCACCGGGATGGCCTCGTTGCTCGCGGGCATGGGCGTGGTCGCGGTGACCGATGCCCAGGCGGCGGCGGGCTGCCGGGTCGTGTACTCGGTGCCGAGCCAGTGGCAGGGCGGCTTCAGCGGCAGCGTCAGCATCACCAACCTGGGCGACCCGATCACCAACGGGTGGCGGCTGACGTGGGCGTTCCCGTCCGGTCAGACGGTCACCCAGGCGTGGAGCGCCACCGTCACGGCGTCGGGCAGCCAGGTCACCGCGACCAACGTCGGCTACAACGCCTCCATCCCGACCAACGGCTCGGTGTCGTTCGGCTTCAACGGCTCGTGGACGGGCACGAACACGAACCCGTCGTCGTTCGCGCTCAACGGCGTCACCTGCACCGGTGACACCACGACGACCACCAGCACGACGACGACCACCACCACCACCACGACCACGAACCCGCCGGCGGGTGACGCCATGGCGCGGGTCGCGGAGATGCAGCCGGGCTGGAACCTGGGCAACTCGCTGGACGCCACGGGCGCCGACGAGACGTCGTGGGGCAACCCGCGCATCACCGAGGCGCTGCTGGACAACGTCCGCGCGCAGGGCTTCAAGAGCATCCGCATCCCGGTGACGTGGAGCGCGCACCAGGGCGGAGCGCCGAGCTACACCATCGAGGCCACGTACCTGGCGCGGGTGAAGGAGGTCGTGAACTGGGCGTTGGCGGACGGCTTCTACGTCATGATCAACATCCACCACGACTCGTGGCAGTGGATCAACGCCATGCCGACGGACCGCACGAACGTGCTGGCCCGCTACAACGCGGCGTGGACGCAGATCGCGACCGCGTTCCGGGACGCCTCGCCGAAGCTGATGCTGGAGAGCGTCAACGAGCCGCAGTTCGCCAACAGCTCGGGTGACGCGCAGAACGCGCAGCTGCTCAACGAGCTGAACACGTCGTTCCACCGGATCGTGCGCGGCTCCGGCGGCAACAACGCGACCCGCCTGCTGGTCCTGCCGACCCTGCACACGTCGTCGGAGCAGGCGCGGGTCGACGAGCTGGTGGCCACGTTCAACACCCTGAACGACCCGAACCTCATCGCCACGTTCCACTTCTACGGCTACTGGCCGTTCAGCGTGAACGTCGCGGGCGGCACGAAGTTCGACGCGGCCGTGCAGAAGGACCTGACCGACTCGTTCGACCGCGTGGCCAACGCGTTCGTGGCGCGCGGCATCCCGGTCATCCTGGGCGAGTACGGCCTGCTGGGCTTCGACCGGCACACGGGCACCATCCAGCAGGGCGAGAAGCTGAAGTTCTTCGAGTTCCTGGGCCACTACGCCCGGACGAAGAAGATCACCACCATGCTGTGGGACAACGGCCAGCACTTCGGCCGCACGTCGTACCAGTGGAGCGACCCGGAGCTGATCGCGCAGATCAAGTCGAGCTGGACGACCCGGTCCGGCACGGCGTCGTCGGACCAGGTGTTCAGCGCCAAGTCCTCGGCGATCACCGCCAAGACGCTGACGCTCAACCTGAACGGCACGTCGTTCGTCGGGTTGCGCCAGGGCAGCACCGACCTGGTGCGCGGCACGGACTACACGGTGAGCGGCGACCAGTTGACCATCACGGCGTCGGCGATCACCCGGCTGAGCGGATCGCGGGCGTACGGCACGAACGCGACGCTGTCGGCCCGGTTCTCGGCGGGCGTGCCGTGGCGGATCAACCTGGTCACCTACGACAAGCCGGTGCTGCAGAACGCGACCGGGACGACGAGCGCGTTCGCCATCCCGACCCAGTTCCGCGGCGACCAGCTGGCCACGATGGAGGCCAAGTACGCGGACGGCAGCAACGCCGGCCCGCACAACTGGACCTCGTACAAGGAGTTCGACGTCGCGTTCGCGCCCGACTACGCGGCGAGCACCACGACGTTGAAGCCCGAGTTCTTCGCCGAGGTCACGGACGGCTCGCGGGTCACGCTGACGTTCCACTACTGGAGCGGCGCCACGGTGACCTACTACGTCACCAAGTCCGGCACGTCGGTCACGGGCACCCTCTCCTGACCGTTCGCCACCCCGGCGGCCCGGAGCACCTCGCTCCGGGCCGCCGGGCTGCGTAGTCGTACTCATGCGCGGCGCCGGGCGGTCGGCGAGACTGGGCGCGTGATCGAGGTCGAGCGGCGGAAACGGCCCGCGGTGGCGTTCGCGGGTTTCCTGGTGCCGTTCGCGGCGCAGCTCGCGGTGCCGGCGGCGTTCCGGGCGGAGTACTTCGCGGACGCGGGCTGGCACGGCGGCGAGTACGCGTACGCGTTCATCGGGGTCGCCGTCGGCTCGACCGTGCTCGGGTGCGCGGTCAAGTTCCTCCGGCCGCCGTGGAACTCGGTCGGCACCGGGTTGGTGCTGGCGGGCACCCTCGGCTTCGTGACCGTCCTCGTGGTCTTCGCGGTGTTCCTCGTCGCCCTCTCGCAGTGGGCCTCGACCACCTAGTCGCGGTGTCAGGGCCGTGTCAGACCGGTGTCAGCGCGGTGTCCGGCCGCTCGGTGATCGTGGTCGCAACAGCCACCACGAGAGGACACCCCGATGAGTCGGACGGTTCCCGTCCCGCACGGTCTGCCCATGGAGCGCGACGCGGGCCCCTTCGACCCGCCCAGCCGGATCACCGAGCTGCGCGAGGCCCACCCGGTCAGCCCGATGCTGTTCCCCGACGGTCACGAGGGTTGGCTCGTCACCGGTTACGACGCGGTCCGCCGGCTCATGGCCGACACCCGGTTCAGCTCCCGCCAGGACCTCGGCGTCGTCCACGTGCCGTACGAGACGCCCGGCATGCCCGCGCCCACCGAGCCGTCGCCGCAGATGCCCGGCCTGTTCATCAGCATGGACCCGCCGGACCACACCCGGCTGCGGCGGATGCTCACCGGCGCTTTCACCGTGAAGCGCATGAAGCAGCTCGAAGAGCACATCGCCGACATCGTGGAGCGGCAGCTGGACGAGCTGGCGCGCCTCGCCCCACCGGTCGACCTGGTCAAGGCGTTCGCGCTGCCGGTGCCGTCGCTGGTGATCTGCGAGCTGCTCGGCGTGCCCTACGAGGACCGGGAGGACTTCCAGGTCAACTCGGCCAGGTTCCTGGAGCGCGACATCGCGCTGGAGGAGAAGATGGCCGCGTTCGGCGCGATGAACGCGTTCCTCGCCGAGCTGGTCACGCGCAAGCGGGCCGAGCCCGCCGAGGACCTGCTGTCCGACCTGGCCCGCCACGACGACCTCTCCGTCGAGGAGCTGACCGGCATCGCGTTCCTGCTGCTGCTGGCGGGTCACGAGACCACCGCCAACATGCTGTCGCTGGGCACGTTCGCGCTGCTGGAGCACCCCGGGCAGCTGGCCGCCCTGCGCGAGGACCCGGAGCTGCTGCCCGGCGCCGTCGAGGAGCTGATGCGCTACCTGTCGGTGGCCGACATCTTCTACCGCTACGCGACGGAGGACGTCGAGCTGGGCGGGGAGACGATCACCAAGGGCTCGACCGTGGTCGTGTCGCTGCTGGCCGCCAACCACGACCCGCTGCGCTTCGAGGACGCCGGCGCGCTGGACGTCCGGCGCCAGGCGCGCGGCCACCTGTCCTTCGGCCACGGCGTCCACCAGTGCCTCGGGCAGCAGCTGGCCCGCATCGAGATGCGCGCCGGTTTCGGCGGCCTGCTGCGCCGCTTCCCGACGCTGGCGCTCGCCGTCCCCGCCGACGAGGTGAGGCTCAAGTCCGACATGAACATCTACGGCGTGCACGAGCTGCCGGTCACCTGGACCGGGACGGCCGGGTAGGGCCGATGACGGCACCGGGGAAGAAGACGTCCCGGGTGGTCGGGCGGCATGCTCGGTGGCGGGGTGCCGCGCCGTCCGACAGGAGCCGTCAGTGGCAGAGGACCGGGCCGTGAGCGCGGGGCAGCGGTGGGTGCTGGTGCTCGCGTCCGTCGGCTCCTTCATGGTGGTGCTCGACCTGCTGGCCGTCGCCACCGCCCTGACCGCGATCCAGCGCGACCTGGGCGCGTCCCTGGCGGACCTGGAGTGGACCGTCAACGCCTACACGCTGAGCTTCGCCGTCCTGCTGATGACCGGCGCGGCGCTGGGCGACCGGTTCGGCCGCCGGCGGCTGTTCGCGGGCGGGCTGGCGCTGTTCTCGCTGGCCTCGGCCGCGTGCGCGGTGGCGCCGTCGGCCGGCGCGCTCATCGCCGCGCGGACCGTTCAAGGCGTCGGCGCGGCCGTCGTCATGCCGCTCGCGCTCGGCCTGCTCAACGCCACGTTCCCGCCGCACCGCCGCGGCTGGGCGCTCGGCATCTACGGCGGCGTCACGGGCTTGGCGGCGCTGCTCGGCCCGGTCATCGGCGGGGTGCTCACCCAGGCCCTCACCTGGGAGTGGATCTTCTGGCTCAACGTGCCGATCGGCCTCGTGGCGATGCCGCTGGTGCTGGCCCGCGTCAAGGAGAGCTTCGGCGCGGGCGCCGCGACCGACCCGCCCGGCCTGCTGCTGTTCAGCGGGGCCGCGGTCGGCCTGGTCTGGGGGCTGGTGCGCGCCGAGGCCGCGGGCTGGGGCAGCGCCGAGGTCGTCGGCGCGCTCGTCGGCGGCGTGGTCTTCGCCGGCCTCTTCGTGCTGCGGCAGACGCGCGCGGCCACGCCGATGCTGCCCGTGCGCCTGTTCCGGTCGCGGGCGTTCGCCGCGGGCAACGCCGTGATCTTCCTCCTCAACGGCTCGCTGACCGGTGCGATCTTCTTCATCGCCCAGTACCTCCAGGTCGCGCTCGGCCACGACCCGCTGGAGGCGGGCCTGCGCCTGCTGCCGTGGGGGTTGGCGCCGTTCCTGATCGCGCCGCGCGCCGGCGCCCTCGCCGACCGGCTCGGCGAACGGCCGCTCGTCGTGGCCGGTCTGACGTCGTACTCGGTCGGTTTGGCGTGGTTGGCGCTCGTGTCGACCGGCGATGCCCCGTACCTGTCGCTGGTCGGCCCCATGACGTTGGGCGGCATCGGCTTCGCGCTGGCCATCCCGGCGGTGACCAAGGCGGTGGTCAGCACCGGCGCGCCCGGCGACATCGGCAAGGCGTCCGGCGCGTTCGGCACCATGCGGCAGCTGGGCGCGGCGTTCGGCATCGCCACCCTGTCCGCCGCTTTCAGCGCGTCGGGCACCTACGCCACGGCGGACTCGTTCACCGACGGCTTCCGCACGGCCATCGCGGTCGCCGCCGGGCTGACGGTGGCGGGCGTGGTCTTCGGCGCGATGATCCCCAAGGCCCACCGGCGGCTGTGAACCGTTTCATTCGCTGCCGCTCAAGCTAGCCAGGTCGTGAGGGTGCGTCAAGGTAGGGATTCCTCAATTGGGACGCGCCACGGCAGTCGAACCGATCACCAATGCGCTGATACGTTTCATACCGTTGCGCGAGCCCGGTGGCCTGTGTACGGTCCCCATCCAGGCCGCTACGCAGCGTCGCGGCCGATCGTGAGATCGTCGCCGCCGCACGTGGTCGACCGGTTCGGTCACCGCGTGTCCTTTCCACGCCATAACAACGGAGTTATCGCACATGTGGAGGTAGCGTGCGCGCAAAGACCATCGGTCGCGGACTGGCCGCGGCCGTCCTCGTGGCGGCGTCGGTGTCGACGTCGGCCGCGGTGACCGCCCCGGCCGCGACATCGGCCCCGGGCGCGGGGACCCAGCAGGGCGAACGCCTGAACCGGGGTGTCGTCAGCGTCCACACCGGCACCGGGAACTACATCAGTTGGCGGGTGCTGGCGAGCGACGCGCCGGGCACCGCCTACAACCTCTACCGCGACGGCGTGAAGGTGAACGCGGCCCCGATCTCGGGGTCGTCCAACCACGTCGACCAGGGCGCGCCGGCGAACGCCGACTACGTCGTCCGGCCGGTCGTGGGCGGCGTCGAGCAGGTCTCCGCGGCGGCCGCCGACCCGTCGCTGCGGTTCACCGCGACGACGGACGACGTCGGCATCGCGGCGAGCACGCGTGACGTGCCGTTGCAGATCCCGGCGGGCGGGCGGACGCCGTCCGGCGAGAACTACACCTACACCGCGAACGACGCGAGCGTCGGCGACCTCGACGGCGACGGCCAGTACGAGATCGTGCTGAAGTGGGACCCGACCAACGCCAAGGACAACTCGCAGTCCGGCTACACGGGCAACGTCTTCGTCGACGCCTACCGGCTGGACGGCACCCGGCTGTGGCGCGTCGACCTGGGCCGCAACATCCGCGCCGGCGCGCACTACACGCAGTTCCAGGTGTTCGACTACGACGGCGACGGCCGGGCCGAGGTGGTCATGAAGACCGCCGACGGCACCCGTTCGGGCACCGGCCAGGTCATCGGCGACTCCGGCGCCGACCACCGCAACTCGTCGGGGTACGTCCTGGCCGGGCCGGAGTTCCTGACGGTGTTCCGGGGCAGCGACGGCGCGGTGCTCGCCACCGCGGACTACGTGCCGCCGCGCGGGACGGTCTCCTCGTGGGGCGACTCCTACGGCAACCGGGTGGACCGGTTCCTCGCGGGCACGGCGTACGTGGACGGCTCGCGGCCGAGCATCATCATGGCGCGCGGCTACTACACCCGGTCCGTGATCTCCGCGTGGGACTGGCGCAACGGCCAGCTGACCCGGCGGTGGACGTTCGACAGCAACAGCTCCACCAACGGCTCGGCGTGGGCGGGCCAGGGCAACCACAACCTGTCCGTCGCCGACGTCGACGCGGACGGCCGCGACGAGATCATCTACGGCGCGATGACCGTGGACGACAACGGCGCCGGCCTCTACACCACGCGGCTCGGGCACGGCGACGCGCTGCACGTGAGCGACTTCGTGCCCGGCCGGGCGGGGCTGGAGGTGTTCGACATCCACGAGAGCGGCGGCACCGGGTTCGAGCTGCACGACGCGCGGACCGGCGCGATCATCTTCTCGAAGCCGAACAACACCGGCGCGGAGGGCCCGGGTCGCGGTGTGGCCGCGGACATCTACGCGGGCAACGCGGGCGCGGAGTTCTGGGCGACCGGCGGTGGCGCGCCGTCGAACCTGCTCAACGCCTCGGGCAACAGCGTGGGCCGCATCCCGTCGTCGGCGAACTTCGTGATCTGGTGGGACGGCGACGCGCAGCGCGAGCTGCTCGACGGCACCCACATCGACAAGTACGGCACGAGCGGCGACACGCGGCTGCTGACCGGGTCCGGGGTGGCGTCCAACAACGGCACCAAGTCCACCCCCGCGCTGTCGGCCGACATCCTCGGCGACTGGCGCGAGGAGGTCATCTGGCGCACGTCGGACAACACGAAGCTGCGCATCTACGCCACCACGGACACGACGAGCATCTCGCGCCCGTCGCTGATGCAGGACCGGCAGTACCGGGTCGCCGTGGCCTGGCAGAACACCGCCTACAACCAGCCGCCCCACCCGAGCTTCCGCATCGGCTGAGGCGTCGGCACGACCACGTGAACGGACGAGGCGGTCCCGTGCCCGGCCGTCGGGCACGGGACCGCCTCGTCCGGTCGCACCCCGCGGGAGGACCCGCGCGAAGCCGGTGGGCCGGGCGCCTGGCGCGCCGGCCGTGCCGTCGTCGGCCATGTCGCTGCTCGGGCTGGTCGACCGATCCGGCGGCGACTCACCCGGCGGTGGCCACGTAGCGGCGCCCGGCGCGAGCGGTGAAGGTGAGCGACTCGCCGTCGATCCGCGCCGGCACCCCCTGGCCGGTCCGGGCGTCCACGAGCCGGCCGCCGCCGCCGAACAGACTGCTGCGCGCGGTGACGGGTCCGTCCTGGCCGGTGGTCAGCGCGATCTCCCGCGCCCGACCGTCGGACCACCGCACGTCGACCGTGACGTCGCCGCGGGCCCGCAGGCCGGTGCAGGAGCCGTCGCGCCACTCCCCCGGCAGCGCCGGCAGCACGTGCACCACGCCGTCGTGGCTCTGCAACAACATCTCCGCCACGCCGGCCGTCGCGCCGAAGTTGCCGTCGACCTGGAACGGCGGGTGCGTGTCCCAGAGGTTCGCGGTGGTGCTGCCGGTCAGCTGCTCGGCCAGCATCCGGTGCGCGTGGTCGCCGTCGTGGAGCCGCGCCCAGAAGTTGATCTTCCAGGCCTTGCTCCACCCGGTGCCGCCGTCGCCGCGCGCGGTCAGCGAGGTCCGCGCGGCGGCGGCGAGTTCCGGTGTCCCCGACGGGCTGATGCCGTCGCCGGGGAACAACGCGAACAGGTGCGACACGTGCCGGTGGGTGTCGGCGGGGTCGTCCCAGTCCTCCTTCCACTCCCGCAGCTGGCCCCACGAGCCGATGCGCGTGCCGGGGTCGAGGCGGTCCAGCGCCCGGCGGACCTCGGCCCCGAACGCGGTGTCGCCCACGTCGTCGGCGGCGCGGACGACGTCGGCGAACAGCTGCCGGACGATCTGCTGCGACATCGCCGCGCCCGCGGAGAAGTCGCCGTGCTCGGGCGAGTAGCTCGGCGTGACGACGAGCCTGCCGTCGCGCGGGTCCACCCTCAGCGCGTCGAGCCAGAACCGCGCGAGCCCCTTCAGCACCGGGTAGGCGCGCTCGCGCAGGAACCCGCGGTCCCCGGTGAACAGGTAGTGCTCGTGGTGGTGCCGCGCCAGCCACGCGCCCGCTTCGGGGAACCAGAACGCGGTGGGCCAGTCGTGCACACCGGTGAAGCCGAACGGGTTGGTCTCGTTGTGGACGACCCAGCCGCGGGCCCCGTGGGTCTGCCGGGCCGTGACCGCGCCCGGTTCGCGCAGCCCGTCCACGAAGTCGAACAGCGGTCCGGTGGTCTCGGCGAGGTTCGTCGTCTCGGCCGGCCAGTAGTTCATCTGCAGGTTGATGTTCACGTGGTAGTCGCCGCTCCACGGCGGCGCCACCGAGTCGTTCCACACCCCTTGCAGGTTCGCGGGCAGCGAGCCGGGCCGGGACGAGGCGATCAGCAGGTAGCGGCCGTACTGGAAGTAGAGGGCTTCCAGCGCGCGCCGGGCCGGCGCGGGCGCGGTGGCGTAACCGCGCAGCAGCTCGTCGGTCGGCACGTCGAGCGGCGCCCGGCCGAGGTCCAGGCGCACCCGGTCGAACAACGCGCGGTAGTCGCGCAGGTGGGCGTCGAGGAGCCGGTCCCACCCCTTCGCCGACGCGGCGTCGACGGTCCGCTGGACGCGGTCGTGCGGGTCCGGGCCGCGGTACGTCGGGTAGTGCCCGGCGTAGTCGGTGCCGGCGGCGAACACCAGCACCACGCTGTCGGCGTCGGCCGCGGTGAGCGAGCCGTCGGCGTTGTCGGTGCGCGTGCCGCCCTCGTTGAGCAGCTGGAGCTGCGACTCGAAGCGCAGGCCGTTGTCGTGCAGCGCGCCGGTGAAGGTGGCTCGGCCGCCGGCCGCGGTGAACCGCCGCGACCGGTTGTCCGGCGCGGTGATGGAGGCGGTGAACCCGATCCGGCCGGGCCGGTCGGCGCGGAGCCGGGCCACGAGCACGCCGTCGGCCGCGCTGGCGAAGTACTCCCGGGTGTGCCGCACGCCGTCGGCCTCGTAGGACACCGACGCGACCGCGCGGGACAGGTCGAGGTCACGCCGGTACCCGGTGACCCCGGCGGGCGGGTCGGTGAGGGCCAGGACGAGCTCGCCGAACGGCTGGTACGCGCCGAACCCGCGCCGCGGCCGGCCCAGGACCGCCGCGACGGTCCCCGGCGCGACCCGGTGGTCACGTTCGACCAGCTCCTGGACCTCGCGCACCGCGTCCGGTCGCGGGCCGGGCCGGTTGCCGAAGTCGTAGCCCTCCGCCGAGCCGGGTCCACCGGTCCACAGGGTCTTCTCGTTGAGCTGGATCCGCTCCTCGGCCACGGCGCCGAAGACGCCGCCGCCGAGCGCGCCGTTGCCGATGGGCAGCGACTCGGTCTCCCAGTCGGTGGCGGGCTCGTCGTACCAGAGCGCGAGCGTCCGCTGGTCCACCTCGGCTGCCACCGCATCCTCCTCGGTCTTCGGCGACGAAGATAACAAGACATCCGAAGTGTCGACATCCCTCGCAGCTTGAACGTCCGAATCGTGCCCAAAAGCTCGGCACACATCGGAGGCCTGAACCGTTCGGCGGATGTCCGGTTGGCGGCCCCGGACCCGGGAAGCCCAAGGGGACGCCGAGTCGGAGGAGCCGGGCCGTGGACGGTGAGGTCGAACTGCGCGTGGACGGTCGGCGCAGGCGGTTGCGCGTGGACACCAGGACCACGTTGCTCGACGCGTTGCGCGACGGTGTCGGGGCGAAGGCGCCCAAGAAGGGCTGCGACCACGGTCAGTGCGGCGCGTGCACCGTGCTGCTGGACGGGCGGCGCGCGATCACGTGCCTGACGTTCGCGGTGGCGCACGACGGGGCGGAGGTCACCACGGCCGAAGGCCTCGCGGAGGGTGGGCGGCCGCACCCGGTGCAGGAGGCGTTCGTCGAGCGGGACGCCCTCCAGTGCGGCTTCTGCACGCCGGGGCAGGTGTGCTCGGCGATCGGGGTGCTGGACGAGGTGGCCGCCGGGCACCCGAGCGTGGTCACGGACGACCTGGTGGGGCCCGTGGAGCTGACCGACGACGAGATCCGCGAGCGGATGAGCGGCAACCTGTGCCGCTGCGGCGCGTACGTCGCCATCGTGGACGCGGTAAGGGACGGTGCGCGGTGATGCCGTTCGACTACCGGCGCGCGCCCGACGCCGAGGGCGCCGTCGCCGCCGCGAGCGGGTGGGCGGGTGTCGCGTTCCTCGCCGGCGGGACCAACCTGGTCGACCACATGAAGCTCGGGCTCGCCGCGCCCGACGTCCTCGTCGACATCAGCCGGCTGCCGCTGGACACCGTGGACGAGCTGCCGGACGGCGGGCTGCGGATCGGCGCGACCGTGCGCAACGCCGACCTGGCCGCGCACCCCGTGGTGCGACGGGACTACCCGGTGCTGGCGCGCGCTCTGCTGTCGGGCGCGTCCGGGCAGATCCGGAACCTGGCCACGACCGGCGGGAACCTGCTCCAGCGCACCCGGTGCGCGTACTTCCAGGACCTCACCACGCCGTGCGGCAAGCGCGAACCGGGCACGGGGTGTTCGGCGATCGGCGGGTACACGCGGCACCACGCCATCCTGGGCGCGTCCGCGCACTGCGTGGCCACGCACCCCTCGGACATGGCGGTGGCGATGGCGGCGCTCGACGCGCAGGTGGGCGTGCTCGGCACGGCGGGGCGGCGGGTCGTCCCGCTGGTCGAGCTGCACCGGCTGCCCGGCGACGAGCCGCACCGCGACACCGTGCTGGCGCCGTCGGACCTGATCACGTCGGTGGACCTGCCGCCGTTGCCGCCGGGCACGCGGTCGTCGTACCGGAAGGTGCGCGACCGGGCGTCGTTCGCGTTCGCGCTGGTGTCCGTCGCGGCCGTGCTGCGGGTCGAGGACGGCGTGGTGCGCGACGCGCGGATCGCGCTCGGCGGCGTCGCGCACAAGCCGTGGCGGGCCCGGCGGGCCGAGGACGTGCTGCTCGGCTCACCGGCCGACGAGGAGGTGTTCCGGCGGGCGGCCGGCGCGGAGCTCGCGGGGGCGGCGCCGCTGCCGGGCAACGGTTTCAAGGTCCCGCTGACCCGCAACCTCGTGGTGTCCGCGTTGCGCGAGCTGAGCCGGGGGCGACGATGACGGACCCGCGGCGGCCCCGCGTGCTCGGCCGGTCGCCCCGGCGCGTGGACGGGCCGGCCAAGGTCGCCGGCACCGCGCGGTACGCGGGCGACCAGCACGTGGTGGACCCCGCCCACCTGCACCTGGTGCAGGCCGAGGCGGCTCGCGGTGTGCTGGCGGGCGTGGACGTCGGCGCGGCCGAGGCGCTGGCCGGCGTGCTGGCGGTGCTGACACCGGACAACGCGCCGCGCCTGGCGTCCGCGCAGGACCGGGAGCTGGCGGCGTTCCAGTCGCACGAGGTGGCGTTCCGCGGCCAGGTCGTCGCGGCGGTGATCGCGCGGACCCGGGAGATCGCCCGCGAGGCGGCCGCGCTCGTCCGCGTCCGGATCGACGAGCAGCCGCACGACGTGCGCCTGAGCGCCGACCGCGACGACCTGTACGCGCCGGAGAAGGTGAACGGCGGCGCGGAGACCGACACCGCGCGGGGCGACGTCGCGACGGCCCTGGCCCGCTCGCCGTTCACCCTCGACCAGACCTACACCACGGCCTGGTACGTCAACAACCCGATGGAACCGCACACCACCACCGCCCTGTGGCTGGACGGCGACCTCGTCCTGTACGACTCCACGCAGGGCGTGCACACCACGCGCGAGTCGACGGCGGAGGTCTTCGGGCTCGAACCGGGACGGGTGCACGTGATCGCGCCGCACGTCGGCGGCGGCTTCGGGTCCAAGGGCACGCCGCACGTCCACTCGGTGATCGCCGCGATGGCCGCGATGGCGGTGCCGGGCACGCCGGTCAAGCTCGCGCTCACCCGGCCGCAGATGTTCTCCCTCGTCGGCTACCGCACGCCCACCGTCCAGCGGGTCAGGCTGGGCTGCGACGCGGCCGGGCGGCTGGCCGCCATCGCGGTCGACGCCGTCTCCCAGACGTCCCGGATCAAGGAGTTCGCCGAGCAGACCGCCGTGCCCAGCCGCACGATGTACGCCGCGCCGAACCGCCGCACCACCCACCGGGTGGCCGCGCTGGACGTCCCGGTGCCGTCGTGGATGCGCGCGCCCGGCGAGTGCCCCGGCATGTTCGGGCCCGAGGTGGCGGTGGACGAGCTGGCGAACGCGTGCGGCGTCGACCCGGTGGAGTTCCGCGTCCGCAACGAGCCGGACGTGGAACCGGAGTCGGGCAAGCCGTTCTCCAGCCGCAACCTGGTCGCGTGCCTGCGCGAGGGCGCCCGCCGGTTCGGCTGGGAGCACCGCGCGCCGGCGCCGCGCGCCCTCGTCGAGTCGGGCTGGCTGGTCGGCACGGGGGTGGCGGCGTCGACCTACCCGGTGAACCGGACGCCGGGTTCGGCCGCCACGATCCGCTGCACGGGCCCGGGGCGCTACCTGGTCCGGATCGGCGCGGCCGACATCGGCACCGGCACGTGGACGTCGCTCGCGCAGGTCGCGGCCGACGCGCTGGGCGTGGACTTCGCCGACGTGGAGCTGCGGATCGGCGACACGGCCTCGCCCAGGGCGTCGGTGGCGGGCGGCTCGTCCGGCATCACGTCGTGGGGCTCGACCGTCGTCGCGGCGGCCGAGGCGTTCCGCCGGGAGTTCGGCGACCACCCGGCCGAGGGCGCCGAGGCCGGCGCGGAGATGCCCGAGGACGACGCGGCCGACGCGTACGCGATGCACGCGTTCGGGGCGCAGTTCGCCGAGGTGCGGGTGCACGTCGACACCGGCGAGGTGCGGGTGCCCCGGCTGCTGGGCGTGTTCGCGGTCGGCCGGGTGGTCAACCCGCGCCTGGCCAGGTCGCAGCTCGTCGGCGGCATGACCATGGGCCTGTCCATGGCGCTGCACGAGCACGGCGTGCCGGACGAGCGGTTCGGGCACGTGGTCAACCACGACTTCGCCGAGTACCACATCGCCACCAACGCCGACGTGCCGCGCGTGCAGGCGCATTGGGTCGAGGAGCACGACCCGCACACGAACCCCATGGGCACCAAGGGCGTCGGTGAGATCGGCATCGTCGGCACCGCCGCCGCCATCGTCAACGCGGCGCACCACGCGACCGGCGTCCGCGTCCGCGACCTGCCGGTGACCCTCGACCACTTCCTCTGACGTCCGAACGGTGACGAGTTGGTCCGTTCGGATGTCGCCGACCACGCCGCGTAGTGCCTACGGTGCGAGCTCCCCCTTCACTCGGAGGCTCGCCGGATGGCCGCGAAGCACGTCGGAATGATCATGAAGCACGACCACGAGCGGGTCGTCGTCCTCCGGGTCGAGCTGACCCACGACGGCGCGGACGCCGTGATGGTCGCCCCGCTCGTCCACACCGCGCCGGCGGGCGACGCGCGGGCCGTCAAGGTGAAGACCTGGGTCGACGACTACTGGGTCCGACTCGACCGGACGCGCGTCGTCAAGGCCGCCGACGTGGTCCACGCCTGGACCGGTCCGGGTCAGCTCCGCCGGCCCGGCCTGACCGCCGTGCTGAAGGAACTGCGCTGAGCCTGCCGGCCCGATCAGGGCGTCGGTCCGGTCGGTTGCGGTGAGGGTGCTCGCGGCGGGCGGCGGGCCGCTCGATCACGTCACGGCAGCAGCACGTCCAGGAACGGGTTGCTGAACACCCGGTGCGGGTCGTGGGCGTCGAGCGCGGCCAGCGCCGCGTCCCAGCTCGGGTCCGGGCCTTGCCGGTAGCTGTCCGGCACGGTGGACGTGAGGACGGTGTGGTCGGCCCACGCCGCCTGGTCCGTGTAGGCCCAGCCCTTGGACCACTCGGCGCGGGTGGCCGCGTACGCGCCCGTGTAGTGGGTGAAGAAGAACTGCTCCAGCTCCCGGTAGAACGCCGCCGCGCCGGGGGCGGTCGGGAACGTCAGCACGTCGAACCACACCGCGACGTCCCACTCGGGGTGGTCCGCGCGTGGCCGCACCGCCGACAGCGCCGGCTTCCGCGCGCCCGCCACGCCCACGTGCGCCGGGTCGTCCAGGCCGCCGACGCGGATCTCCACCTGGCCGGTGACCGGGAACAGGCCGCGGCTCTGGTAGGACGCCAGGAGGTCCTGGTAGAACGCGGCGAAGTCGCTCACCACGCGCTGCACCTCGGCCCGGCTGGTCAGCACCGCGTACCCGTTGGCGGTCTCGCGCAGGGTGGTCGGCCTGACGTAGAGCAGCAGGTTCTTCGACGCGCCCCACAGGTCCGCAGTGAGCGTGGCGGTCAGCCCGGTGGCCGCGGTGGTGTACTGCAACTGGCCGAACGTCGGGGTGAGCGCCCACGCGCCGGTGATGAGCAGGTCGGCGAGGTCGGAGACGGGCTTGGGCACGTTGTCGGAGAACAGGTAGTTGTACGGCGTGACGACGTGGCGCGAGGTGAGCGGCTTGGTCGGGGCGACGCTCCACGTCTTGAGCCACGGGCGGTCGGTGAAGGCGAACCAGATCGCCTCGACCCGCCCGGACTGGTCGAGGAAGCTCGCGAACGTGCGGGTCGCGCCGCTGCCCGGCGGCGCGAACAGCTCGCTCACGGGGATGTCGACCCGGCTGACGCAGCGCAGGTTCTGGTTCGCGCCCACGCGGAGGGTGACCTCGGTCAGGAAGGCGCGGCCCACGTGGGTCAGCAACGCGGCGCACTCGGGCTCGTCGCGCTGGAACGTGCGCAACCGGTACGCGGCGCCGTCCCAGACGACGGCGGTCAACGAGATGATCAGGTTGCTGAGCGAGCCGTAGGTGTGGCCCGGCGGCCGGGTCTCGCCGACGGCCGGGACGGACGTGCCGTGGCCGTTGATCGCGAGCACGCCGCCGACGGTCAGGTCGCCCGGCGCGGGCGTGTTGGTCACGCCGAGTCCCGCGTCCTCCAGGAACGCCAGCAGGTCGTCCATCGACGCGCCGGTCTGCGTCCGCACCGCACCCGGCAGCGACGTCATGGCCGTGAGGTGCCGGGTGGTGTCGACGAGCACGACCCGGTCCGCGCCGGTGGTGCCCGCGGTGACGGTCAGCGGCGACCACCCGTGCCGGAAACCCCTCGGCCGCAAGGTGAAGCCCTGGCCGTGCGCCCAGTTCGCGAGCAGCACGACGTCTTCCGGGGTTCGCGGTGCGCACGTCCACAGGTCGTCGGTGTGGATCTCGCCCGCCCAGTTCCGGTAGGACTGCCGGTACAGGTCGACGCCCGCCGGGAACGCGGGTGGCGGGTCGCCCGCGCCTTCGCCCGGGAGCAGCGCGCCGATCGGCAACCACGCGACGGCCGAGGCGCCGAGGAAGTTGCGGCGGGAGAAGGCATCGCCGGAGTGGCTCATGGACCGACCCTAAGCGCGCCGGTGACGCGCTGCGCGTCACCGGCGGGAGGTTGCGCCGAACAGCGCAGCGCGGTCGTCCCGCTCGGGCGGATCACCGCGCGGTTGGGCAACAAAACGGTCGCCGGGCACCGGCGGGTGGCGTTACGTTCCGGCGGTGGCGGAGATCCGTGGCACGTGCGATGACCGGTTCGGCCGGGTGCGCGACACGTTCGAGGCGTCGCTGGACGCGGACGACGTCGGCGCGTCGGTGGCCGTCTACGTGGACGGCCAGCCGGTGGTCGACCTCTGGGGCGGTCACGTCGACGCGGCGCGCACCACGCCGTGGGAACGCGACACGATCGTCAACGTCTGGTCCACCACCAAGACGATGGTGGCGCTGTGCGCGTTGATGCTCGCCGACCGGGGCGTGATCGACCTGGACGCGCCGGTCGCCGAGTACTGGCCGGAGTTCGCCGCCGCGGGCAAGGGCGGTGTGCGGCTGCGGCACGTGCTCGGCTACACCGCCGGGCTGCCGACCTGGGCCGAGCCGATCACCGTGCCCGAGCTGTTCGACTGGGAGGACGCGACGGCGCGGCTGGCCGCGCAGCCCGCCCGGTGGGCGCCGGGGGCGGTCGGCTGCTACCACCCGTTGACCCAGGGCTTCCTGATCGGCGAGGTGGTCCGCCGGGTCACCGGCCGCGGCCTGGGCGCGTTCTTCGCCGAGGAGGTGGCCGGGCCGCTCGGCGCCGACTTCCACATCGGCCTGCCCGCCGAGCACGACCACCGGGTCGCGCCGGTGATCCCGCCGCCCGGCGCGGCCGACACCCCCGCGCCGGGCCTGGACGGCGAGGCGCCCAACCCCGCCATCGTGGCGGAGGACGCCAACACCGCCGCGTGGCGCCGGGCCGAGATCCCGTCGGCGGGCGGGCACGGCAACGCGCGCTCGGTCGGCCTGGTGCAGTCGGTGCTGGCGTCCGGTGGCGCGGTCGGCGGCGTACGGCTGCTGTCGGAGGCCGGGTGCCGCCGGGTGCTGGAGGAGCAGTACCGGGGCGTGGACCGCTACCTGGACGTGCCGATCCGGTACGGCCTCGGCTACCGGGTCGAGGGGCGGACGTGTTCCTGGGGCGGGTGGGGCGGTTCCGTCGTGGTGGTCGACCTGAGCACCCGGCTGACGGTGGCGTACGCGATGAACCAGATGCTGGAGCAGGGCGCGCTGGGTGACAGCCGGGGTCTCGGTCTCGTGCTCGCCGCCTACCAGGGACTCGCTACCGCAGCCTGACCGGCAGCGTGCGGTGGCCGTTGGAGATGAACGAGCGCACGGGTTCCAGCTCGTCGACGGGCACGGCCGGCGCGATGTCCGGGAAGCGGTCGAACAACGCGGGCAGCGCCACCTCGGCCTCGATGCGGGCCAGCGGCGCGCCCAGGCAGTGGTGCACGCCGTGGCCGAACGACAGGTGCGTCTTGTCCGCGCGGGTGAGGTCGAACCGCTCGGCGGTGCCGCCGTGGTGCGCCGGGTCGCGCCCGGCGGCGGCGTAGCCCGCGAGGATGGCCTCGCCCTCGCGGATCGTCACGCCGGCCAGCTCGATGTCCTCGACGGCGTAGCGCAGCGGCAGGTTCGCCACCGGGGCCTGCCACCGCAGCGTCTCCTCGATCACGTCGCCCCAGCGGCGCTCGCCCGCGCGGACCAGGCGCAGCTGGTCGGGGTGGGTGAGCAGCGCGGTGATGGCCTGGTCGAGCAGGTTGACGGTGGTCTCGTGGCCGGCGGCGATCATCAGCAGGAGGGTGTCGACCAGTTCCTCCTCGGCCAACCCGGTGTCGGCCTCGTCCCGGGCGGCGATCAGGACGCTGGTCAGGTCGTCGCCGGGCACGGCCCGCTTGGCGGCCACCAGGTCGTGCAGGATCTCGTAGAGCCGCCCCTGGTTGGCGATCGCCTCCTCGGGCGTCGTCGTGGTGACGAAGAGGCTGTCCACGATCCGCCGCAGCTCGGGGCGGTCGTCGTCGGGCACGCCCATCAACCGGCTGATGACCTCGATCGGCAGCGGGTGGGCGAACCCGGCGCGCACGTCGACCAGGTCCGGTCCGGCGGCGAGCCGGTCGACCAGGTCGGCCGCGATCTCCTCCACCTGCGGGCGCAACGCCTCGGTGCGCCGGGCGGTGAACCCCTTGGAGATCAGCATCCGCAGCCTGCGGTGCTCCGAGCCGTAGGCGGTGAACATGTTGCGCGCCGCGACCCAGAGGTACAGCGGCCAGTCCTGCGGGATGTCCGCCATGGCGGGCCAGTGCCGGCGGGCGTCCTTGGACACGCGCGGGTCGGCGAGCAGCCGGCGCAGCAAACCGAGGTCGCCGACCCACCACGCCTCCACCCCGCCCGGGAGGCCGACCCGCGTCGCCGGTCCGCGACCGCGTAACTCCGCCGCCTCGGTCTGGATGTCGCGGCCCGTCGGGTCCAGCACGTAGGTTTCCATGCACTCATCGCTACCGCATGATCACTGCGCGTACAAGGCGCTGTGCGGGTTGTGCAGCCGGTGCGCCCGCGCGGGCAGCGGGTCGATCAAGTGGCCCGGCGGGCCATCAGGTTCCGCGCACGGCACCGGTGTGGCTCCTCTTGGACGACCGGACGGTCGACGGGATCGTGGCGTTGGCGGGTTCGTCGGCACGAACCCGACCAGCCGGCGCCTGACCGCGGTGGTGCTGGTCCGCGGTCAGGCGGACGGCCGCCCGGGTCCGTCAGCCGCGAACGGGTGGCGTGGCGAACACCAGGCCCTGGCTGGGCGGTGACGAGAGGTTGTGCAGGTCCCGGGTCACGATCTTGACCCGGTGCTGGCTGTCGGGAGCCAGCCCGGTGATCGTGGCCTGCTTCTCGGTGACGAACGCGACCTTCACCCCGTCCAGGTGGACCTCGTAGCCCGCGGTCTCGAACCACCACGGGACCGCGTGCCAGGACAGCGAGGCGCTGGTCGGCGTCACGGCGGTCACCTGGAGCCGGGACGGCCGCACCGGGTGCTCGACGATGCTCGGCTCGGACTTCAGCGTGCCGATCAGGGTGCTCTGCGCGGGGTCGGGCGCGCACGTGGCGGTGATCGTCCCCAGCGGCGTGCCGTCGGCCCGCTCCGGCCGCAGCGACAGCTCCAGGTCGCCGAGGTGGATGGCGTAGTCGCCGGGCTGCTGGACGCTCAGCCCCGGGAACCCGCCCGCCGCGGTCAGCGGCAGGCCGCCACCCGACGCGGTGACCCACGTCGGCGCGAACGCCAGCACGGCCTCGCTCTCCAGCGTGACGGGACCGGCGAAGCTCGCGGCGAGCGTCGCGGTGCTGTCGCCGTCCAACCGCACCCCGCCGCGCGCGGCCAACCCCGCCCGGTCGCCGCCGAGCGCCAGGTCCACGTCGATGAACGCCGGCTCGAAGTGCGGGACGTCGCCGCCCACCATCCCCTCGCGCGGCAGCACGAACGTGACGTCGGCCGCGACGGTCAGCTGCGGCCCGGACGCGACCGCGCACGTGTAGTCCAGCTCCAGCCCCACCGGTCTGCCCGACGCGGCGTGCGCGATCCCCGTCGACACCCCGGTGCACAACAACGCCGCGGCCGCCGTCCCGATCACGACGCGCCGGACGTTCCTCGCTCCTCGCATGGTGCTCCCCTCAGCCGTGGCGGGAGGGACGACGCGCGCCGCTCCCGCCACACGATCGGCGGTGCCACGTCGATCGTCCTCGCGCCGGATAGGTCCGCCAACCCCGCACCGAACCACGACACCGAAGTCACCGGCAGGGCCTCACGTGCCCGTCGTGCTTGTCCCGCAACAGTTTCGGGCCGGCAACCCCGGCCCGGCGAGAACCGTCAGCCCTGCTCGCGCAAGCGCCACGCGGCCTGCGCGCCGAGGCTCGTGTCGACGTGCCCGCGCATCACGGCCGACGCGCCCTCGGCGTCACCGGCGACCACCAGGTCGACCAGCGCGCCGTGCTCGCGGTCCTCCTCCGCCCGCGCCGCGCCGCCGCGGTCGACTTCCAGCGCCATCCGGCGGTAGCGGTCGGACTTGTCCCACAGGCCGTCCAGCGTCCCGATCAGCAGCACGTTGCGCGAAGCGCGGTACAGGGCCGCGTGGAAGCGCCGGTGGGCCGGCAGGTCCTCGTGGTCGGGGTTGCCCGGCAGCGCGCGCAGCCCTTCCGCCGCCTCGCGGATCGCCTCGACGTCGGCGGCGGTCCGCCGTTCGGCCGCCAGCGCGACGGCGAGCGGGTCGAGCGCGCGCCGCAGCTCCACCAGGTCCCGCGCCTCCTCCGCCCGCAACGGCGTGACCCGCGCGTCGCGGTGCGCGTCCAGCTCGACCAGGCCCTCGCCCTTCAGGCGCTTGAGCGCTTCCCGCAGCGGTGTCGTGCCGATCCCGGCGGCCTTGGCCACCGTGAACTGGTTGATGCCCGATCCGGGCACCGGCTCGCCGTCGAGGACCCGCCGGCGCAGGTAGCCGTAGGCGTACTCGCTCTTCGTCTCGTACGGCCCGGTCGGGTCGGCCACGTCCACCACTTCCCGGGTCCGGAGAGCTGATCGAGGCAGGTCACGGAGTACAACGCGGCCGGTTCTCCCCCTGGGAGCCGACGGCCGGGCCGCGCTACCGGACCGACGCCTCACCGGACCGCGGTTTGCCGCCCAGCGCGAGGGCGAGCAGGGCTCCGCCGACCAGGCACGCGCCGACCAGCCACAGGCCGGCGCGCTGGCTGCCGGTGACGTCGCGCAGCCAGCCGGTGATGTAGGGCGCGGCGAACCCGCTGGTGTTGCCGAGCGAGTTGATCAGCGCGATGCCGCCCGCCGCGGCCGTGCCGGACAGGAAGTCCGACGGCAGCGCCCAGAACGTCGGCAGCGCGCAGCACACGCCCACCGCGCACACGGTGACGGCGACCATCGCGGCGTACGGGTTGCCGAGGTGCAGCGCGACGGGGATGGCGCACCCGCCGAGCAGCATCGGCAGCGCCACGTGCCACTTCCGCTCCTCCACCCGGTCGCCGTGGCGCGCCCAGAACACCATGACCGCCGCCGCGACCACGTACGGGACGGCGGTCACCAGCCCGGCCTGCGGCACGGTCAGCTTCGTCCCGAACTGCTCGCCGAACCCGGCGATGATGGTCGGCAGGAAGAACCCCAGCGCGTACAGGCCGTAGGCGATGGCGAAGTAGACGAACGCCAGGCCGAGGATCCGCGGGTGCAGCAACGCCTTGCGCAGCGGCCAGTGGTGCTCGGCCTCCTTCGCGCGGCGCTCGGCCTCCAGCTCGCCGGCGAGCCAGCGGCGTTCGTCCTCGGCCAGCCAGCCGGCCCGCTCCGGCCGGTCGGTCAGGTAGAACCAGGTGACGAACGCGAGCAGGATCGCCGGCACGCCCTCGACCAGGAACATGAACCGCCAGCCGGACAGCCCGAACACGCCGTCGCCGTGCGTGATGAGCAGGCTGGACACGGTGGACCCGATCGCCGAGGAGACGGGCACCGCCACCATGAACAGCGCGACCGCCTTCGCGCGCTGCGCGGCCGGGAACCAGTACGTCAGGTAGAGGATGATGCCGGGGAAGAACCCGGCCTCCGCGACGCCGAGCAGGAACCGCAGGACCACCAGGGTGGTCGCGTTGGGCACGAAGGCCATCGCGGTGGCCACCACACCCCAGCTGATCATGATCCGGGCCAGCCAGCGGCGCGCGCCGAACCGGTGCAGCGCGAGGTTGCTCGGCACCTCCAGCAGCAGGTAGCCGAGGAAGAAGATGCCGGACGCGAACCCGAACGCCGTCGCGGTGAGCCCGAGCTCCTCGTTCAGCCCGTTCGGGGCGGCGAACCCGATGTTGACGCGGTCCAGGTAGTTGACGAAGTAGAGCAGCGCCAGGAACGGCAGGATCCGGACGGCGACCTTGGCGAGCACCCGGTCACCCATGGCGGTCGGTCCCATCGACATGATCGAATCCAAGGGCGTCCCGGGTCGTTCGTCAACCCGGCGGACACGCCCCGGGCGCGACCTGGTGTCACCGGATGCCCGAGCCCATGGCGAACTTCCACGCCGAGTCCGGGGTGAGCGGGACGTCCCGCTCCACCGGGCGCACGTCGACCCCGAGCACGCCGAGGCCGCTCAACCACCCGGAGAGCTTCCCGTCGGTGTCCGCCTGGGCGGCCCGCCGCGCCACCTCCGGCCGGTCGGGCGTCCGCCCGGCCCGCTCGGTGAGCGCCTGGACCAGCGGACCCACCACGTCGTCCGCGCTGCCCTGCCGCCGCGTGGTCACGGCGAACGTGCCGCCCGGCCGGAGCAGGCCCGCCAGGCGCGCCGCGGCCGCGTCCACGTCCGGCAGGAAGAAGACCCCGAACGCGCACTGCACCCGGTCGTAGGGCAGGCCGTTCGCCGGGATGGCCGACTACCCGGCGCCGCAGCACACGTCGAGCACCCGTGCGCCCGGTCGACACCTCGACCGCGGCGTGGATCGACTCGGCCATCCACGTCCTCGCCGGCCGGACGGCACCCGGCGAACGCCACCGGTGTCGGCGCAGGGCGGTCGGCTCGGCGGGACGGTGCACTTCGGACGGTGGGCACCACCCGCCGACCCGGCGCGAGCCGCTCGGCGGTGCGGCGGCGACCCGGGTCCTAGGATGCGGTCCCGTGGAACTACGGCAGCTCCGGTACTTCGTCGCGGTCGCCGAGGAACTGCACTTCGGCCGGGCCGCGGCCCGGTTGCTGATCGCCGGGCCGTCGCTGTCGCAGCAGATCAAGGCGCTCGAACGCGACCTGGGCGTGCCGCTGTTCGCCCGCGACCGCCGCACGGTCGCCCTCACCTCGGCCGGCGCCGCGTTGCTGCCCGACGCGCGTGCGCTGCTCGACCGGGCCGACGAGCTGCGGCGCCGGGCGCGGCATCTGTCCGGGGCCGACCCGGTGCGCCTCGGCTACGTCAACTGGCTGCCACCCGACCTGACCGCGCGCACGTCCGGGGTCGCGCAGCTGTACGTGGACACCTGGGTCGTGCCGTCGCACGCGCAGGCGGCCCGGGTCGCCGACGGCAGCCTCGACCTGGCCGTGTGCTGGGTGCGTGCCGCCGACCTCGCCCGCCACGGGCTGACGGCGCGACTGCTCGGCGCGGACCGGCTCTACGCCGTGTCGACCGGCGCGGACACCGGTCCGGTGCGGGCCGCGGACACCACGGTGCTCGTGGACGACGACGTCACGTCGTGGTCGTCCTGGAACGAGTTCGCCGAGGAGTTCGCCGGCGACACCGGGGCCCGCGTCGTGCGCATCCACAACGGGGCGATCACCGGGCCCGCCTTCTTCGACCACGTGCGGGCGTGCGCCACCCCGGTGCTGAACTCGCCCAAGGGCCAGACCACCCCGCTGCCGCCGGACCTGGTCCGCCGCCCGGTGGTCGACCCGGAGGTGGTGTGGACGTGGTCCCTCGTCCGCCGCGACGACGAGGTCCGCCCCTCCGTGCTGGCCGTCGTCGACGCCGTCACCCGCGACGTGGGCGACCTCGGCCTGCGCCGGGCGGGCGCGTGGCTGCCCGCGGACGACCCCCACCGGGCTCTCGGAGGCTGAGCCTCCCACCCGGGAGGAAACGGGTCGTGGCAGGTCGGCCCGCCCGCGCGCACGATCGAGGAGCAAGCCCACCGCTCCTGCGAATCCGTCGAAAGCGGGTATCGGACATGACCACCACCCAACCGGTCGCGATCATCACGGGCGCCTCCCAGGGCATCGGCGCCGCCCTCGTCCCGGCCTACCGCAAGCTCGGCCACGCCGTCGTGGCGACCTCTCGTTCGATCGACGCTTCGGACGACCCCGAAGTGCTGACCGTGCGCGCCGACCTGTCGCAGCCGGGTGACGGCACGCGGGTCGTCGAAGAGGCCCTCGCGCGGTTCGGCCGGGTCGACACGCTGGTGAACAACGCGGGCGTCTTCGTCGCCAAGCCGTTCACCGACTACACCGACGAGGACTTCGCCACGGTCGCGGGCACCAACCTGCGCGGCTTCTTCGACATCACCCGCAGCGCGGTCGCGGCGATGCTCGCCCGGGGCGACGGCGGCCACGTGGTGACCATGTCCACCAGCCTGGTCGACCACGCGCTGTCCCGGGTGCCGTCGGCGTTGGCCGCGCTGACCAAGGGCGGTCTGACCGCCGTCACCAGGTCGCTCGCGACCGAGTACGCGACCAGGAAGATCCGGGTCAACGCCGTCGCGCTCGGCGTCATCCGCACGCCGATGCACGCGCCGCAGACGCACGACTTCCTCGCCGCGCTGCACCCGATCGGCCGCCTCGGCGAGATCGACGAGGTCGTGGACGCGGTCGTCTTCCTGGAGCAGGCCGGCTTCGTCACCGGCGAGGTCCTGCACGTCGACGGCGGCCAGAACGCGGGCCACTGACGATGACCGCCGACGAGGTGCTGCGGGACGTCCTGGACCGGTGGAAGCACGCCGTGGACGCGCACGAACCCGACCGCGTGGCCGCGAACTTCGCCGAGGACGCGGTCTTCCAGGGGCTGCGCCCCTACGGCGTGGGCCGCGCGGCGGTGGCCGCGTACTACGCCTCCCAGCCGCTCGGGCTGACCGCGGAGTACCGGGTCCGCGAGACCCGCGAGCTGGCCGACGGCGTGGTGCTGGGCTACCTGGAGGTGGACTTCTCCTTCACCGACCGGCCCGCGCTGCGGGTCCACCTCGGCGTGGTCGTGAAGGACCGCCTGATCAGCCACTACCAGGTGACCGGGCTCGGCTGAGGCAGCCGGTGCGGCCCGCTCGTCCGGACGAGCGGGCCGCCACTGTGCACGTTCCCAGTCAATCAGGGGCGTTGAGACCTTGAGCTGAGCCACGATCTGCGCTTTCATGTCGTGCACGTGCACAGTCCATCGCCGCCGCTCCGCACCCTCGATCAAAGGAGATCGGATGTCCGGACCCACCCGGGCGGTCAAGGCCGCCCTCGCCCTGGCGACCGCCGTGCTGCCGCTGGCCGCGCTCACCCCGCCGGTCTCCGCGGCCGGTTCGCTGAGCATGCTCGGCGCCGACGTCTCGACCGCGCAACGCGCCCTCGACCTCGGCGCGAAGTACTACGACGCGTCCGGCGCCGCCCGGGATCCGCTCGACATCCTCAAGGGCGCGGGCGTCAACTACGTCCGCCTGCGCGTCTGGAACAACCCGCGCAGCGGCTACAACAACAAGGCCAAGGTCCTCGCCTACGCCAGGACGGTGAAGGCCAAGGGGCTCAAGCTGCTGATCGACTTCCACTACTCCGACACGTGGGCCGACCCCGGCAAGCAGTACAAGCCGGCCGCCTGGTCGAGCCACGGCATCGGCCAGTTGCAGACCGACGTCTACAACTACACCCACGACGTGTGCACCAGCCTCAAGGCCCAGGGCACCACGCCGGACAGCGTGCAGATCGGCAACGAGATCAACGTCGGCATGCTGTGGAACGAGGGCAAGGTCGTCAACAACGACTTCACCAACCTCAGCCTGCTGCTGAAGGCCGGCTACAACGCCACCAAGGCGTGCAGCAGCGGCACCAAGGTCATGATCCACACGGCGAACGCGGACAGCCTCGACCACGCCCGCTGGTTCTACGACGGCATCAGGGCCAAGGGCGTGGCCTGGGACATCACCGCGCTGTCGTACTACTGCATGTGGCACGGCACGCTGGGCAACCTCTACAACGTGATCACCGACGTGCGCTCCCGCTACGGCAAGGACGTCGTGCTCGCGGAGACCGCCTACCCGTTCACCACCGGGAACGCCGACGGCACCGGCAACTCCATCACCTCCGGCTGCGCGGACTACCCGCTGACGTGGGCGGGCCAGGCGAAGAACTTCGCCCACGTCCAGAACACCGCGCGCAACGCGGGCGCCATCGGCGTCTTCTACTGGGAGCCGACCTGGTACGCCGTCCCCGGCAACGGCTGGGACCCCGCCGACATCGCCAACAGCGGCAACGGCTGGGACAACATGGCGACCTTCGACTGGTCCGGCCGCATCAACCCGGAGATCCGCTGGACGCCGTGACCCGACGCGGCGGGGGGACCGTCACGCCGACGGTCCCCCGTCCCCGCCCGCCAGCGCCTCCAGGCCGGGCCGGTCGAGCACGTCGAGCCGCTGCCCGTCCGCCGTGCCGGAGCGCTTGACCAGGCCCTTGCGCTCCAGGTGGCCCATGGTCTTGCGGAGCTTCTCGGTCACCAGCGAGCCCTTGCCCTTGGCCGCGAACTCGTTCTTCTGCGCCGCGGCCAGCATCGGCGCGACCTCCCGCTTCCACGCGGTCAGCAGCGCGGCGCGCGGCACCGACGTCGCGTCGCCCGCCACGTCCAGGACGATCCCGGCCAGCACGCGCCCGAAGTCGTCCTGCCGCGACGAGTGCCGCCGGACCAGTTCCTCCACCGACGTGCGCCCCTCGCCGTCGGAGGTGTCCGGCACGTCGAGCGTGGCCAGTCGCGCCCACAGCGCCCGGTCGGCCTCGGACGGCTCGGCGCCGCCGGCGAGCACCGCGGCCCGGTGGGCGTCGACCGCGGCGCCCAGGGCGAGCACGAGGTCGGTCAGCTCGTCGCGGACGTCGTCGCCGCGCAGCCGCCGGGCCGCCGCCGCGATCAGCCGGTGGTGCTCGCGCACCAACGTCTCGAAGTGGGCGGTCTTCGTGGCGCGGTTGGCGTCCTCGGCGGCGTCGCGCTGGTACTCGGCCTGGCTGATCTCCCCGTCGAGCGCCCGGGCCCGCGCGGTGGCGCGCTCGGCGGTGCGGTGCACGCGCGTCGCCGCGATCCGGTCGAGCATCGCCCGCAGCACCCGGTCGGTCTGCTCGACGTAGGCGTCGGAGGCCAGCAGCCGCCAGGTCTCGTCGTCGCGGCTGCGCAGGGCGTTGTTGACGAAGCGGTCGGCGGCGTGGTCGTCGTCCGACCCGTAGGGCAAGGTCACGTGTCCTGATCCTCGATAGTGGGGGTGTGGTCCCCCGTCCGGGGGACAAGAGGGCCGGCTCGAACGGCCGGTCGCGGTGGTCGCGCACGCGGCACGACCGGCGGGTACGGCGCGACGGGGATCCGTCGAGCATAGGCGGCGGCCCCCGCGCACGCGACCCGGCGTGCCCCTCGCGGTGTGGGAGGCTGCGCCCCACAAAGCGGAGCCGGGGATGCCCGGCCTGGTGATTCGGAGATGCTGCCCGTGGTCGAGATCGTGCCCGGTGTGTCGCGGACGTTCAACGAGTTCTTGTTGCTGCCCAACCGGACCACGGCGGAGTGCACACCCGCGAAGGTCGACCTCGGCACGCCACTCGTGCGGCACGCCGTCGGTGAGCCGTCGTCGATCCGGCTGTCGGCGCCGTTCACCTCGGCGATCATGCAGGCGGTCAGCTCGCCCCGGTTGGCGGTGGCCCTGGCCCGGTCGGGCGGGCTGAGCTTCCTGCACCACAACCAGTCCGTGGAGCACCAGGCGGACGCGGTGCGGTTCGTGAAGAACTTCAAGGCGGGGTTCGTGGTCAGCGACACGACGGTCCGCCCGACCGACCCGCTGCGCCACCTCGTCGGCTTGATGAGGACCACCGGCCACAACACCGCCGCCGTGACCGAGGACGGCACGCCGCACGGCCGGTTCGTCGGCCTGGTCACCTCCCGCGACTTCCACTCCGACCGGCACGACCTCGACCTGCCGGTGGCCGACCGGATGCGCACCGCGGACACCCTGACCTGCGGCAAGGAGGGCATCACCCTCTCCGAGGCCAACACGCTCCTGTGGGAGGACCGCCTCGACTGCCTGCCCGTCGTGGACGGCGCGGGGCACCTGCAGCACCTCGTGTTCCGGTCGGACTACGCCGACCACAAGCAGTTCCCCGGCGCGGTGGTCGACGCGGCCAAGAGGTTCCGGGTCGGCGCGGGCGTGAACACGCACGACTACCGCGACCGGGTGCCCGCGCTGGTCGCGGCCGGCGCGGACGTGCTCTGCCTGGACTCGTCGGACGGCTACAGCGACTGGCAGGCCGAGGCGCTGCGGTGGGTCAAGCGCGAGTTCCCGGAGGTGCCGATCGGCGCGGGCAACGTCGTGGACGGCGAGGCGTTCCGGTTCCTGGCCGACGCGGGCGCGGACTTCGTGAAGGTGGGCATCGGCGGCGGCTCGATCTGCATCACGCGCGACCAGAAGGGCATCGGTCGGGGCCAGGCCAGTGCGGTCATGGACGTGGCCGAGGCCCGGGACGCCCACGCGCGCGCCACCGGCGAGTACGTGCCGATCTGCTCCGACGGCGGCCTGCTGCACGACTACCACATGGCACTGGCCCTGGCGATGGGCGCGGACTTCGTGATGATGGGCCGCTACTTCGCGCGGTTCGACCAGTCGCCGGGCAAGAAGGTGCGCATCGGCGGCTCGGTCTTCAAGGAGTACTGGGGCGAGGGCTCCAGCCGGGCCCGCAACTGGCAGCGCTACGACCAGGGCGAGGACAAGCTGCACTTCGAGGAGGGTGTCGACGGCTACGTGCCGTACGTCGGCGACCTCGGCGACGCGCTGGCGATGACCGTGGCCAAGATCAAGGCCACGATGGCGTCCTGCGGCGCGGCGACCATCCCGGTGTTCCAGTCCACCGCGCGCGTGACCCTCGTGTCGGAGCAGAGCTACCAGGAGAACGCCGCCGCGGTCGCCGTGCGCGACAACGCCGACACCACCCTGGACTGAGGCGCCCGGTGGCGGCGTCGTCGACGCCGCCACCGGACCCGTCACAGGTGCGGCAGCTCGACCCGCACGGTGCGGCCGTTCAACGACTGCACGGGGCGGGCGTTGCCCCCGTGGAACAAGCCCTGGAAGCGGGAGACGGTGGCCTGGGTGACCGTCTTCTCCCCCATCAGGAACCACTGCACGCCCTCGGTGAAGGGCGCCGTGGTGAGCGAACCGGTGTAGCGGGCCGTGGCGCGGTTCACCGGCAGCAGGGTGTTCAGGTCGATGTCGGACAGGTGCACCTCCTCGCCGCACTCGGGCGCGAGGCGCGACAGCACCTTGTCCACGGTGGACGCCGCGCCGACGCGCAGCGGCACGCCGACCACCAGCAGCGCGCCCGCCGCGCTGCGGTGCACCAGGTGCATCTCCAGCGGGTCGGCGTGGCCGCCGAACCGGTGCTCCGACGGGGTGTGGAAGTGGAACTGCACGAGGTCGTACCGGACGCCGGAGAGCGTGACGTGGCCGGCGCCGGGCTCGACCTCGAACTCCTCGGTCTCCTCGTGGTCGCGCACGGCGCAGCCGTCGGTCGCGGCGGCGTCCTTGCGGACGTAGTGGAGGTCGCCGGCGGCGTGGTGCCCGTAGGAGATCTGAAGTGGGGGCAGGTGCGGGTCGACGCGGATCGACGCCGGCGTGATGTCGATCGGGCTCTGCGACGGCGCCTGCGACCGGGCCGGTGCGACACCGGCGGTCATCAGCGCGCTGAGGACGACAGGGACGGCGAGGGCGACAATGCCTTTTCTAGCCACGTGGTGCAGCCCTTCGGACCTGGAAACCGGGCGGAGTCGTCCTACCCGGCGGGACCACACCATCTTTCACCCGTTCGAGTGACCCTCAATAGGTCAACAAATCACCCGAACGGACCGGAAAAGACATAACAACCTGTGCTATTCATCACAGATTGCTATATACGGACAATTCCACTCCGCACCGAACGGGTCGTCCGCGCCATTGCCGGTTCCCGTCCGGAGTCGCCGCTCACCGCCGGGCCGCCCGGCCTTCACCATCCTCGGACACCCGACTCAACGCCGAGAGTTTCGAAACTTCCGGCACCTCGCGAGATCAGCCCTGGTTGTGGAGCTACCTGCGGACTTGCGTCTCTATAGGTGAGGTTCACTGCTTGACTCCGGCAATCCCCCGGCCCTAGTTTCCGAAATAGCGCACCTGACGTATCGCAACTTTCGGTCGGCGATGCCTCGTCCCGGTCGCTCCCGGTCCGATCCCTTGGAGGAAGTGATGTCCGAAACTGCTGCCACCGACGCCGGCAGGCCGGTGACTCGTGGCGTGCGGCGCCGCGTCGCCGCGCTGGCCGGTGCGGTCGGGCTGCTCGGCGCGTTGGCCGTCGTGCTGCCGAACGCGGCCGCCGCCGCCGACTGCTCCGGCGGCTACGTCGCCCTGACCTACGACGACGGCCCCAAGGCGGGCACCACCACCGCGCTGCTCAACGCGCTGCGGTCGGCCGGGCTGCGGGCCACGTTCTTCAACCAGGGCAACAACGTCCAGTCCAACCAGGCCCTCGCCCGCAGCCAGCGCGACGCCGGCATGTGGATCGGGAACCACAGCTGGTCGCACCCCCACATGACCCAGCTCAGCCAGTCGCAGATGACCTCCGAGATCTCCCAGACCCAGCAGGTCATCCAATCGGCCACCGGCGCCGCGCCCAAGCTGTTCCGCCCGCCCTACGGCGAGACCAACAGCACCCTCAAGGCCGTGCAGGCGCAATTCGGGCTCACCGAGGTGCTGTGGAGCGTCGACTCGCAGGACTGGAACAACGCGAGCACCGCCCAGATCGTCCAAGCCGCCTCCACGCTGCAGAACGGCGGCGTCATCCTCATGCACGACGGTTACCAGACCACCATCAACGCGATTCCCCAGATCGCCGCGAACCTCGCCGGCCGCAACCTGTGCGCGGGCATGATCTCGACGTCCACCGGTCGGGCCGTCGCGCCGTCGGACACCCCGCCGACCAGCACCACCACCACGACGACCACCAGCACGACCACGACCACCAGCACGTCGACCACGACGACGACCGCACCCCCGACCGGGGCGTGCACCGCCTCCTACCGCACGGTCAACTCGTGGCAGGGCGGTTTCCAGGCCGACGTCACGGTGACCGCCGCCTCGGCGATCTCCGGCTGGACCGTGCGGTGGACGCTGCCGTCCGGCCAGAGCATCACCCAGGTCTGGAGCGGCGTGTCCGTCGGCTCCGGCAGCCAGGCCGCGATCCGCAACGCCTCGTGGAACGGCTCGCTGGGCGCCAACGCCTCCACCACCTTCGGGTTCGTCGCCAACGGCACACCGGGGGCCACGACCCTGAGCTGCACCAGCCCCTGACCGCGCGGTGACGCGAGCCGGTGCGCCTCTCACCGCTGTCGAGGGCGCACCGGCCGTCACCCCGCCTCGCGCCGGCCCGCCGACTGCCGAGGGCTGATCTGCCCACAGCAGCGCGACCCACCGACCGCACCGGCGCGTCGGCATGGTCGGGGCATGAGCGACAACGACAGGCAGCCCCTGTTCGACCACCGACTGCGGGACCGGTTCTTCAGCCGACGGGTCCTGGTGCTCGACGGCCCCCTCGACGACGACAACGGGACCGTGCTGGCCACGCAGCTGCTGTCCCTCGCCGCCGAGGACCCGGAGAAGGACGTCGCGCTGTGGATCCACTCGCCGGGCGGTTCGGTCCCGGCCATGCTCGCGATCCGCGACGTGATGCGGCTCGTGCCGTGCGACGTGGCCACGCTCGCGCTGGGACTGGCGTGCAGCGCGGGACAGTTCCTGCTGTCGGCGGGCACACCGGGCAAGCGCTACGCCCTGCCCCACGCCCGCATCCTGATGCACCAGGGCTCGGCGGGGATCGGCGGGTCCGCCGTCGAGGTGCAGGTCCAGGCGGACGACCTGCGGCACACCCGGGACACGGTGCTCGGGCTCATCGCGGAGGACACCGGCCAGCCGGTCGACCGGATCTTCACCGACTCCCTGCACGACCGCTGGTTCACCACCGGGCAGGCGCTCGACTACGGCTTCATCGACCACGTCGTCGAGCGCCTCGACCAGGTCGTGCCCGTGCGCACGCACGAGCTGGGGCTGGGTTCGCGGACGGGGGTCCGCGCGTGAGCACCTACACCATCCCCAACGTCATCACCCGCGGCGTGGGCGGCGAACGCGTCATGGACGTGTACTCGCACCTGCTGTCCGAGCGGATCGTCTACCTCGGCACCGCGATCGACTCCGGTGTGGCCAACGCGCTGATCGCCCAGTTGCTGTACCTGGAGGCGGACAGCCCGGACCGCGAGATCAACCTGTACATCAACAACGAGGGCGGCGACCCGTCCGCGATGCTCGCGCTGTACGACACCATGCGCTACATCAAGGCCCCGGTGGCGACGACGTGCGTCGGCCAGGCGGTGGCGACCGGCGCGGTGCTGCTGGCGGCGGGCGAGGCCGGGCACCGGTTCGTGCTGCCCCACACCAGGGTGGTGCTGCACCAACCCGCGGCGCAGGGCCGCGGGACCATCCCGGACCTCATCCTCCAAGCCGACGAGGTGGTGCGCGTGCGGGCCCAGCTGGAGTCGATCCTCTCCCTGCACACCGGGCGCGAGGTCGCGGAACTGCGGCACGACACCGACCGCGACCGGGTGTTCGACGCGGTGGGCGCCATCCGCTACGGGCTCGCGGACCGCGTCCTCGAGCACCGGGTCTGAGACCGCGCCTCAGGCGGCCATGAGCACGGGTCCCGCCGGGCGCCGCCCGACCGCGGGGCGGCCCACCCCGGGGCCCGTGCCGCGCCGGCGACGGACGTCGCCCGCGATGTCGGCGAGCAGGTCGACCAGCTCGACGCCGAGCGCGCCGGCGACAGCGGCGATCATCTCGCTGGACGGCTCCTTGCGGCCGCGTTCGATCTCCGACAGGTACTGCGGGGAGATGCCGGCCCGCTCCGCGACGTCGACGAGGCGGCTGCCCCGTTCCTCCCTGGCCGCGCGCAGGCTCCGGCCGAGCAGGTCGCGCCACAGCGGTTCCGGTTCGCGGTCCGGCGTGCGCTTCTGGTGGAAGGGGAGGATGTCCGCCATGCGGTCATCGTGACGCAGGTCCGGCCCCGCCGGCAGCGGTTCCGCTGCCGGCGGACACGGCGGTGATCGTTAGCACAACGTTGGCGCGGCGTTGGCGGCGATCACTTGACTGCCCGGGCCGGGCGTCCAGCCCGGAGCACCCGTCCCGGCTCGAACCCAGCGCTGTCGAGGAAGGTCCGGCTCATGGCAACAGGAACCGCCGCGTTGGCCCCCATGCGCACCGTGCGGAGGAAGATCGCGGCCAGGGCCGACGTCGACCAGCGGATCGAGGCGATCGGCGCGGAGGCGGCGGCCGAGCCGGACTCCGTGGTGGGCAGGCCCACCGGTGGCCAGTTCCCGGAGGACCCGTTCGCGAGCCTGCGAGGCGTCGCCGGGTGGGCGGTCGACTACGTGACCTTCCTTCGCGAGCCGATCGACCAGCTCCAAGGCGACCCGCAGAGCGTGCAGGCGACCGTGGACGCGATCCGTTCCGGTGCGGAGCGGATGCGCGAGCTGGCGTCGACGCAGCGCGACACGCTGGCCAAGCCCCAGGGGTGGACGGGCAAGGCGCAGGAGGCCTACCAGACCAGCATGGACGCCCTGGGCGGGGAGCTGGACTCGCTGGCCGGCGCGATGGCGGCGAAGGGCGTGGTGGTCGAGAACAGCGGCGCGATGGTGCGGGCGCTGCGGGAGGCGCTGCTGCACACCGTCGGCCAGTACTCGCACTCGCTGGTGCCGGGTGCGATCAGCGCTTACGTCTTCGCGCCGATCACGTTCGGCGCGTCCATCGCCATGTTCCTGGCCTCGGTGGTGGACAGCGCGACCCAGCTCGGCACGAGCATCGCGGCGAAGATGGACGACCTGAACGCGACCCTGACCCGCCAGGTCGACCGGGTCAAGCAGCTCGACGAGATCGCCGACGAGGTCGGCCGGGGGTGGGAGCGGTTCGAGGCCGCCTCGAGCGGCGGTACGGAGGCGACCCCGGCGCACACCGCGTCCCGGCGACTGCTGCGCGAAGGCGAGACCGCTCAGGAGCAGCTGCGTCCCATGCAGGCGACCCGGGCGATGGCGGTCGAGGAGACGGAGGCCCTGCGCCCCGTGCACGCGGTGGCGGGCGAGCGGCTCACCGGTCGGCTCCTGCCCGAGGAACCCACCCACTTCGCGCGGGCGGAGGAGCCGGTCCAGGCGCGCCATGCCGTCCAGGCCGAGCCGATGATGCGGACGGCCCACGTGCAGGCGGAGCCGATGATGCGGACGGCCCACGTCCAAGCCGAGCCGATGATGCGAGCGGCCCACGTCCAAGCCGAGCCGATGATGCGAGCGGCCCACGTCCAAGCCGAGCCGATGATGCGAGCGGCCCACGTCCAAGCCGAGCCGATGATGCGAGCGGCCCACGTCCAAGCCGAGCCGATGATGCGAGCGGCCCACGTCCAAGCCGAGCCGATGATGCGAGCGGCCCACGTCCAAGCCGAGCCGATGATGCGAGCGGCCCACGTCCAAGCCGAGCCGATGATGCGAGCGGCCCACGTCCAAGCCGAGCCGATGATGCGAGCGGCCCACGTCCAAGCCGAGCCGATGATGCGAGCGGCCCACGTCCAAGCCGAGCCGATGATGCGAGCGGCCCACGTCCAAGCCGAGCCGATGATGCGAGCGGCCCACGTCCAAGCCGAGCCGATGATGCGAGCGGCCCACGTCCAAGCCGAGCCGATGGTGCAGGCGACCCGCCTGGAGGCCCCCGTCCAGTACGAGCGGGCCGTTCGCGCCACCGAGCCGGTCACCCACTTCCGAGCCGCCGAGCAGGCGGAGGCGCGTGCGGTGACCGCCACCCACCACGCGACGGTCCGCAGGGTCGAGGAGACCGAGTAGGCGCGGGCGGTCCCCCGGGCCGCCCCGGCCGAGAACCTCCCCGTCCTTCCACTTCCCTGCGTTCCGCGGAGGCAACGCCATGGTCACCGACCTGACACCCACCACGATCAGCACGCCACCGCCTCCCGGCGGCGACTCCGGTTTCACCATGGACCCGGCCGCGATGGACACGCTCCAGCAGCAGGCCGGCGAGCTGCGCACGGGCTACGAAGAGGTCTCCTCGAAGCTGTCCGGCCAGGCCCTGGCGGGCAACGCCTTCGGCACCGCGGGCACCTTCGCCGTCGAGGCGTTCAACGCCTCCAACACCAGGTCGGTCGAGCTGACCGGTAGAGCCGCCTCGACGTTGGGGCTCGTCGGCGACGGCCTGAAGGCCACCGCGCAGACCCATCAGGAAGCCGACCGGGCCAGCGGCGAGCAGTTCGCCGTGGTCGAACCCGCCACGATCGCCGACGGGCCGCAGGGCGCACCGGCAGGCGGCCCCGGCGGCACCCCGACGCCCCAGGGCCCGCCGGTCACCCCGACCCAGGAGATCCCGGGCGGTGCCGGAGGCGGCGCGGGCAGCGCCGCCCCACCCTCGGGCGCGCAAGTCCCGCCGCCGACCGACCTCCCCGGCCCGGACGGCACCACACAAGCCTCGAACTACACGGCCCCGGAAACCCCGACGGGCCAGTCCGGCACGCCCACGGGCCAGGGCGGCGGCGCACCGACCGGTCAGCCGGCCGGCATCCCCACCGGTCAGGTGCCCCCTACGGCCACGATGCCGAACGCACCGACCGCGGAATCCCCGACGAAGCCCTCCACCCCACCGCAGGCCGCAGCACCCCACGCCGCACCGATCCCCGACTTCCCCGAGATCCCGGACCCGCCTCCCGTCCCCAACGGCTCCAGCAGCGGCACCACCCCGTCCGCCAACACCACACCGCCACCGACCCCTCCCATCCCGGAGGTGCCGAAAGACCTGTTCAAGCAGCCGGGAATCCCCGACCCGGGCACGGGCGGCGGCCCGGCCGGCAGCGATACGGCCGGCGGCGGATCGACCGGCGGCGGATCAGCCACACCGACCACCCCCGGCGCGACCACCCCGGCAGGCGGCACGACCCCACCGCCGATGCCACCCATCCCCGAAGCGCCGAAAGACCTGTTCAAACAACCGGGAATCCCCGACTTGGGCACGGGCGGCCCGGCCGGCCGCGATGCAGCCGGTGGCGGATCGACCGGCGGCGGATCACCCACGTCGACCACTCCCGGCGCGACGAGCCCGGCAGGCGGCACGACCCCGCCACCGACCCCTCCCATCCCGGAGGTGCCGAAAGACCTGTTCAAGCAGCCAGGCATCCCCGACCCGGGCACGGGCGGCGGCTCGGCCGGCGGCGGTACGCCTGGTGGTGGATCGACCGGCGGCGGATCACCCACGTCGACCACTCCCGGCGCGACGAGCCCGGCAGGCGGCACGACCCCACCGCCGATGCCACCCATCCCCGAGGTGCCCAAGGACCTGTTCAAGCAGCCAGGGATCCCCGACCTCGGCACCGGCAGCGGTGGTGATCACCAGCCCGGTGAGCAGACGCCCGGCGACCAGGGTGGTCGTGGTGACCGCGACGCCTCGGACGACGAGCGCCCCGGCCGTGATCGAGAAGGCGGCGAGCACCGTGAGCGCGGCGGACACGGCGAGCGTGACGACCGCGAGCCCGGCGAGCACGGCCGGCACGGCGAGCGCGACCAGCACGGCGAGCGTGACGACCGCGAGCGCGGCGAGCACGGTGGCGGCGGCGGGGAGGATGGTGGGCCCGGTGAGCGTGACCAGCACGGGTTCCCCATCACGTCGGTGGACGGGAAGCCCTGCCTCGACCTGCGCGACCTCCCGGCGGAGGAAGGTGAGCGCTGGCAGGAGAACATCCGCGACATCCTCGCCACCAAGGGCGAAGGGTCCTTCTTCTGGGCCGGCGACACCATCGACGCTCAGGGCCGGCGGCACTCCCTGATGGACCTGGCCGAGTTCATGACGAACCTGGACAGCCGCCCCGAGCCGGGTTCCGCTCCCGACGCCGCCGGGCGACCCGGGCCCGAGCGGGGGCTGTCGGACGACGTCGCGGCGAGCCCGGCGCGCAGCGCGAGCGGCGACGTCTACGTCCTCGTCGGTCCCAACCGCGCCGAGGGCGACCCGGTGCAGCTGGCGGACTTCCCGACGCTCCAGACCAACCCCCGGGTCGAACGGGTCTTCGCGATCGACGCCGTCACCGGCCGGGAGACGCAGATCCACCCGAAGGTCGGCTGATCCGACGGGCGCGGGCCGTCCCCGCGCCCGTCACCGGCGGCACGCGCCGCCCGTCACCGGGAGGACGTGGTCGGCCAGGGCGCGCCGGTGCCCGCCATGCTGTCGTAGAACGGGTGGCCGTCGGTGATCTCGCCCTGCTCGACCGTGCCGCCGGTGAACGCCGAGGCGTAGACGGCGGCGACGAACTCCATGGTCATCCTGGTGTCGGCGGTCGACACGGGTGGCGTCCCGCCGGTGTCGAGGGCGTCGAGCACGGCGGCCAGTTGGGCGGTGTGGCCGCTGGGCGTGTCGGTCGGGCCGCTGTCCCACGCCGAGGCGACGTCGGGCGCCGTGGGCGCGGCGGTGAACGTCCAGTGCGCGTCCGTGTAGCCGTAGAGGTGTTCCAGGTCGACGGTGGCCCGTTCGAAGTCGAAGCGCAACTGGCTGGTCTGGCGCGGTGAGACCAGCGAGTTGACCACGGTCGCCACCGCGCCGGACTCGAACCGCACGAGAGCGGCGGACACGTCCTCGGTGTCGGTCGGCCGGGCCTGGCGGGCGGCGATCGCGGTGACGCTGCGCCACGGGCCCAGGATCGACAGCAGCAGGTCGAACTGGTGGATGCCGTGCCCCATCGTCGGCCCGCCACCCTCCAACTCCCACTTCCCCCGCCACGGGACGGCGAAGTAGTCGTCGTCGCGGAACCACAACGTGCTCGCCGACGCCACCAGCGGCCGGCCCAGCGCGCCCTCGGCCACCAGCCGCCGCAGCCGCACCGCGCCGGACCCGAACCGGTGCTGGAACACGGTGGCCATCGGCACGCCGGTCGCCTCCTCGGCGGCGCGCAACCGGTCGACACCGGCCAACGACAGCACCGGCGGCTTCTCGACCACGGGCACCGCGCCCGCCGCCAGGCACTCCAGCGCGAGCGGCAGGTGCGTCCCCGGTGGCGTGCACACGTGGACCAGGTCGGGTCGCCCGTCCTGGAGCAGCGCGGCCGGCGTCGGGTAGGCGGGCACGTCCCAGGACGCGGCGAACGCGGCGGCCCGGTCGACGTCGACGTCGACCGCGCCGACGAGCCGGGCCCGGCCGGCGAGCTGCGCGATGGCCTCGGCGTGGGCGCCGGCGATCGCGCCCGTGCCGACGATCGCGCAGGTGTAGCTGCGACTGGTCACGAGAGGTGCTCCTCGTCCGCTGCGACGGTCAGGGGGAAGCCCACGTCGACCGGGCGCAGCCGGCCGCACATGCCGAACACCCGCCGCGGCTCCGGTGCCCGCGTCACGGCCGCCCGCGCCAAGTGCGCGGCCACGCCCCGCGACAGGTCCTGGGTGATCGCGAGAGTGGTCCCGGCCTGGCCGAGCGGCCCGGCGCGCACGATGTCCGCCCAGGTCTCGGCCCGGTTCCGGACCAACGCCGCCGCCGACGCGTGGAACTGGCGCAGCGGAGCCGGGTCACCGCCGCGGAGGGCGTCCCGGAGCCGGACGAAGCCCTCCACCGCCAGGTCGCGGCGTCGGCGGGCGTCGACGGCCCGTTCGGCTTCCGTCGCCCGGACCGGCAACGTCGCCGCGTCCCGGTAGCGGTCCGGGTCGGCGACGACCTCGGGCGGGAACGTCATCACCGCGTCACCCGCCTCGGGCAGCCCCGCGTTGCCCATCACCACGACCACCCGCAGACCGCCGTGGTTGACGGCGCGGTGGATCGTGCCGGGGGTGAACCACACCACCGAACCGGCGGCGAGCGGGATCTCGCGGCAGCCGTCGAGGGTCATCGCGTGCAGCTCGCCCTCACCGCCGACGACCACGTAGCACTCGGTCGACGCCAGGTGCAGGTGCGGGCTGCCACCCACCACGCCGTCGGGCGCCGCGTCGTCGTAGACGTCGAGGAACGACAACGACGTCCCGCCGGGAAACGTGCTCACACCGACTCACCCAACACACGGCGCACCGAATCCGCCAGGGCGGCGGCGTCTTCCTCGCCGCCGTCGGCCACCCCGACGCCGTAGCGGAACCGCACGGTCTCCCCGTCCGCGACGACGAGCTCCTCGCTGAAGAACGGGGCCGGGTTCAGGCACGCGAAGTTCTCGGACCGGGTGAACCACCGCGGCGGGTGGTGCGGGTTGGCCGCGTGGTCGACCATCAGGACCAGGGATCGCGCGTCGTCGCCGTCGTGGCGGCCCGCGAAGGCCATCCACTCGGACCGCCGGCCGCGCAGCTCGTCACCGCCGACGTCGTCGGGCGTCACGACCGCGCCGCCGGTGAAGGAGCGCGGCCCGCGCCAGAACAGGCCCCCGTACCCCGCGTTCTCCCGGCCGCGCGTGGTCGGCGAGCCGAACGCGACGTCCCGCCCCGAGGTGTTCGTCATCGTCGTGTCGAACGTCAACGCCCACGCCTCGTCGGACAGCAGGGACGCGGCGATCGTCCGCCGCTCGGTGATCACCGTCGCCCCGGCCTGGGTGATCCAGTCCAACTCGTGGGTGAACCCGGCCGTCTCCCCGTCCACGCCGACGTCGACCACGCGCCGGTGCAGCTGGGCGCCGTTGTTGGCCAGCTGCACGTAGGACCGCCCGTGCACGTAGGTCGGACCGCCCCAGAAGTTCTCGTCGCCGACGTTCGGCAACGACCAGGCGATCCCCTTGTGCCACACGTGGTCGTGCGGCCGGAACAGGCTCACCACCCGCCCCGCCCGCGTGCGGACCGGGTGCAGGTACGGCTTGGGCGACTCCAGCTCCGGCGTGTCGGGCACGTAGACGTAGCGCGCGAGGTCGACGTCACCGGCGCGCAGGGTCAGCGCGGACCCGATGTCGTGCCGCACGGCCAAGGCGCTCACCGCGACCGCTCCGGCAGGTCGAGCCCGACTTGCTCCCGGATCGCGACGACGGCCTCTTCCACCCGGACCCCTTCGGTCGGAAAGCGCTTTCCGGCGAGTATTCCGGCCCGCCGCACCCCTCGTCAAGGGTCGTTCACCCGCTCGCCGGCACTGCGGAAAGCGCTTTCCACACCCCGCGGTCGCCCTCGCTGCCCGCCACCGCGTCCCCCGGCAAGCGGGTCACGGCCGCCACCGGGCGTACCAGTCGGCCGCCGCGCGCAGCGGCGCCGGCAGCGGCGCGAGGTCGGGGTACCAGGCGCGTTCCCACTCCAGCGACACCCATCCCGACCAGTCCGCCAACAGCCGGCCGCACCGCGCCAACGGCACGTCGCCCGCACCCGGCACGACCGGCGTGGGGTCGCCGGCGGCCACGTCCTTGACCTGGAAGTACCCCAGGTACTCCCCCAGCGACGCGCGCGTGCGCTCCGGCGGCTCGCCCGCGCGCCACGGGTGCACCGCGTCCCACAGCACCGCCACCCGACCGGGGTCGCCGAACGGCGCGACCAGCCGCCTCGCCGCCGCGCCGGTCGGGTGGGAGTCGTGCGTCTCGACCAGCAGCCGGACGCCGGCGGAACGCAGGTCGGGCAGCACGGCGGCGATGCGTTGCGACGCCCGCCCGTCCTCACCCGGGCGCTCGCCGCCGGGGAACACCCGCACCGACGGCGCACCGAGCGACGCCGCCAACTCCACCAGGGCGCGCAGCTCGTCCACCACCGGCCCGTCCGGTCCCGGACGGCACACCTTCGGGTAGCCCGCGAGGCAGGCGACCGCCACGCCGGCGTCGGCGATCCGGTCACGTGCCCGCGCCGCCCGCACGGGCGACATCCCGAGGTGGACCTCCTCGTCGGGGTGCACGCGGACCTCCAGGCCGTGACAGCCGTGCTCGGCCGCCACCCGCGCGCTGTCCGCGAGCGGCACGCCGGGCGCGCCGAGCGTGCTCACCGCGAACCGCCACCCGGTCACCCGTGCACCACCTCCAGCGGCGCGAAGGACACCCTGGTCACCGTCCCGTCCGACCAGCGCGCCTCGACGGCGTCCGGCCCGGCGGCCACGACCGCCACCACGTCGGCGAGGTCCCCCGGGTCGACCGCGAGCACGGCCAGCGCGACGTGCGCGGAGGTGCCGTCCGAGGTCCCGAGCAGCCTCGGCACCCGCGCCGAGGCGGTGAACGCGGTGCCGCCCGGCGCGACGACGTCGTCGGCGGACTCCCAGCCGTGCAGGGGGCGCAGCACCGAGGACAGGTCGGGCCCGGCGGCCCAGCCGGTCAGCTCGACACCGGCCCCGGGCGGCGCGCCGACCACGCGGTGCACGCGCAGTTCGTGCGGTCCTCGGGCGACCACGACGCTCTCCACGCGCAACGCGGGCAGCAACGGCGAGCCGCCGGGGAACACCGGCCGGTGCCACGAGGCGGCCCAGCCCCAGCCGTCGCCGTGGCCCGCGCCGAGCGGGTGGATGCGGCGGCGGGCGCCGCGCAGCCCGCGGTGCACGACGGCGAGGTGGTTGTCGGCCGGGTGGCCGGCGGGGGTCGGACCGGTGCGGGTCGAGTACGCGAACCGGCCGTAGTGCGGGTCGTCGCCCTCGGCGGTCTCCGCGTGGGTCGGGCGCACGTGGTCGCTGCCGTGGTTGTGCAGGCGGACGATCCCGTCGGCGGACGTGGTCTGCACGAGGAAGCCCGGCGCGGACAGGCCGAGCACGTGGTCGCGCTCCTCGACGGGCGCGTCCCGCTCCACCTCGGTCCACAGCGGGTCGTCGGGCCCGGCGAGCAGGCACACGAACGCCTTGGCCGCCCAGTACGGCGAGGCGGGCCCGGAGTAGCGCTGCACGGTCGGGGCGTGCGGGCCGTGCCAGCCGAGGCCGAGCAGGCCGCGGTCGTCCACCGCGCCCCGGTCGAGGAAGTGGCGCAGGCAGCCGCTGAGCAGCCGGCGGGACACCCCCGGCGCGAGCGGGGTGTGGCCGGTGACCGCGCCGAGGGCGACGGCCGCGCCGGCGGCGAACCGGTAGGTCAGCGACCTGCCGTGGTGCACCGGGGCGCCGTCGCCGCCGAACAGCAGCGAGAACCCGGCGAGGTGCTCGCGCAGCCGGTCGCCGTGCGGGGAGCCCGTCCCCGCCAGGTGCGCGTCGAGCACCGGGTACAGGTGCAGCGCCCAGCCGTTGTAGTGGTCGAAGGCGCGACCGTCGCCGTCGGAGTACCAGCCCTGGCCCCGGTACCACGCCTCCAGCAGGTCCAGGGCGCGCCGCCGGACGTGGGCGGTGTCGGCGTCGCCCCGGCCGACCGCTTCGAGGAACCCGGCCACGGTGAACGGGAACAGGTACCAGTTGTTGGGCGCGGGCAGGGCGTGCAGCGCGTCCCGCAGCCAGGCTTCGACCCGGTCCCGGACGGCGTCGTCCAGCCGGTCCCACAGCCACGGCCGGCTCACCCGCAGGGCGAGCGCGACCGACGCCGCCTCGACCATCGGCTGGCCACGCACGTGGTGGTCGCGGATCACCGGCCACGACTCGGCGTCGTCCGCGCCGGGCGTGCGGGTGCCCGCGTCGAGGCCGTCGGCGTACCGGGCCAGCCGGCCGTGCGGGTCGTCGCCGCCCGCGCCGGCGACCCGGAAGCCCGCGGCGAGGAGGGTCCGGGCGAACCCCTCCAGGCCGTCGCTGCGCACGCCGCTGCCCGACGCCGGACCGGGTAGGTCCAGCCGGGCGCCGCCGGGGCTCGCCCACCGCCACGCCGCGTCGAGCAACGCGTCGGCGGCGGCCTCCCAGTGGGCGCGGGTGTACCCGGTGCGCGGGCTGAGCCGCCGGTCTTCCGCCAGGTCGGCCAAGGGGTTCACGCGGTGCATCCTCTCGTCGGACGAGCCGGTCACGCGATGTACGGCAGCCGCTCGGCCGCCACCCGCCCGACCAGCGGCACGCCCTTGACGAACCGGCCCACCTCGGCGACCGCGAACTCGCCGATGCGCCGCAGCTCGCGGCCCTGCGCGCCGGCCAGGTGCGGGGTGATCAGCACGTTGGGCAGGGCGAACAGCGGGTGCCCGGCGGGCAGCGGCTCCGGCTCGGTCACGTCCAGGATCGCCGAGATCCGGCCGGTGGCGCACACCCTGGTCAGCGCGTCGGTGTCGATCAGCGAGCCGCGCGCGGTGTTGATCACGAGCGCGCCCTCGGGCAGCAGGTCCAGCCTGCGGCCGTCGAGCAGGTGCCGGGTCTCGGGCAGGGCCGGCGCGTGCACCGTGACCACGTCGCTGCGGCGGCAGAGGTCGTCCATCCCCACGGCCTCCGCGCCGAGGCGCGTGGCCTCCGCGCGGGTCACGTGCGGGTCGTGGAGCAGCACCTCCACGTCGAACGCCCGGAGCCGCCGCAGCACGAGGCGCCCGATCCGGGACGCGCCGACGACCCCGACCGCGCAGTCGTGCAGCCCGGTGCCGTCGCCGGGCAGCCAGTCCCGCGGCGCGCCCTCGGCGGCCGTCGCGTACCGCCGGGCGCGACCGAACGCCCGCTTGGCGCCCAGCACCAGCATGGCCATCGTGTAGTCGGCCACCGGGACGGCGTTGGCCTCGGCGGCCGAGGAGACGACCACCCCGCGTTCGAACACGACGGGGTCGACGGACGACTTCACCGTGCCGGCGGCGTGCACGACCGCGCGCAGCCCCGGCGCGGCGGCCAGCACCCCGGCGTCGACGCGCGGGCAGCCCCACCCGGTGACCAGGACGTCCGCCTCCGCCAGGGCCGCGGCGGCGGCCGGCCCGTCGAACGAGGTGAACGTCGTCGTCGGGTCGATGTCGACCAGCCGCCGCAACCGGGTGACGAGGTCGGGCGGGAAGACGTCGGCGAACGCCCAGGGGGCGAGGGCGAAGACCGCGACAGGGCGCCGTGGCACGGAGTGGGCTCCTATCAGTGGGTCGGGCAGCGGCCGATCCATGTAAACGTTTGCATCCACAGGTCACTCTACGCATCACCCCTTCCGCTCACAATGCCCGCAACCTGACCGGAGCAGAGTGGTGGCACAGGCGAATACACCCAGTCCTACCAGCCACGCAAGGCGTTGACGAACCTGTGTAACCGTTTTATCTTCGTGACCATTCTGTTTCGGCTCGGCACCGCGAGAGAGGCGTTCGACGTGAGCATGACGCGGGTCCGCGGCGGCACCGGTGGCGCCAGTCCCCCGACCGGGAAGGCGCCCGCCCCACCGGAGGGCGGTCGGCCGCGCCCCGGTCACCTGCGCCGCCTCCGGGCCGACCGGGTGCTGCTGCTCGTCGCCGCGCCGGGCCTGGCGTACTTCCTGTTCTTCCACTACGGCGCGCTGTTCGGCAACGTGCTGGCGTTCCAGGACTACGTGCCGTTCCTGGGGGTCCCGGGCAGCGAGTGGGTCGGCCTGGCGCACTTCGAGCGCATGGCCTCGGACCCGCTGTTCTGGAACGCGGTGAAGAACACGCTGCTGATCGCCGCGTTGCAGCTGGTGTTCTTCTTCCCCGCGCCGCTGGCGCTGGCGCTGCTGCTCGACAGCGTCGTGGGCGACACGCTGCGGCGCTTCGTGCAGAGCGTGGTGTACCTGCCGCACTTCCTGTCGTGGGTGATCGTGGTCGCGCTGTTCCAGCAGGTGCTGGGCGGCGCGGGCGTGGTGAACGGCTGGCTGTCGGACCTGGGTGTGGGCGGGGTGTCGATCATCGGCAACGCCGACGCGTACGGGCCGCTGGTGGTCGCGCAGCTGGTGTGGAAGGAGTGCGGCTGGGCCACCATCATCTTCCTGGCCGCGCTGTCGCAGGTGGACGAGCAGCAGTACGAGGCGGCGGCGCTGGACGGCGCGGGCTGGTGGCGCCGGGTGTGGCACGTGACGCTGCCCGCGATCAGGCCGGTGATCGTGCTGCTGCTGGTGCTGCGGCTGGGCGAGTTCCTCTCGATCGGGTTCGAGCAGTTCTTCCTCCAGCGCCAGTCGGTCGGCCCGGAGGCGGGCGAGGTGCTGGAGACGTTCGTGTACTTCACCGGCTTCGCGAACGGCGACTTCGGCTACGCGGCGGCGGTCGGGCTGTTCAAGGGCGCGGTCGGCGTGGCGCTCGTCTACGCGGCGAACAAGGTGGCCCACCGGCTGGGCGAACAGGGGGTCTACAAGGCATGAGCAGGACGACCGCGCCGGCCTGGATGGGCCGGCCAACCCCCGCGGTGCGCGTCGCCAAGGCCGTGGCGTTGACCGTGGTGGTCGCGCTGGTGGTCTTCCCGTTGTGGACGGTGCTGGCGACCAGCCTGGCCTCGCCGCAGAACGTGATCGCCGACGGCGGCTGGGTGCTCTGGCCCGACGAGTTCTCGTTCGACTCCTACGCCGAGATCCTCCAGGGCGGCATCATCAGCCGGGCGCTGCTGGTCAGCGCGGGCGTCACGGTCGTCGGCACGGCGCTGAGCCTGTTCTGCACGATCGGGCTGGCCTACACGTTGAGCCGGCCCGCGGTGTACGGCGGCAAACCGCTGCTGCTGCTGGTGCTGTTCACGTTCCTGTTCCCGCCGGGCATGGTGCCGCTGTTCCTGGTGGTGCGGGGCGCCGGGCTGTTCGACTCCTACGCCGCGCTGGTCCTGCCGTTCCTGGTCAACGTGTTCAACCTGGTCGTGATGCGCGGCTTCTTCCAGTCGATCCCCGCGGAGCTGATCGACGCCGCGCGCATCGACGGCGCGGGCGAGCTGGGCATCCTGCGCCTGGTCGTGCTGCCGCTGTCCAAGGCGGTCATCGCCGTGGTCGGCCTGTTCTACGCGGTCGCGTACTGGAACCGCTTCTTCGAGGCGATCATCTACTTCAACGACCAGGCCAAGTGGCCGATCGGCACCGTGCTGCGGCAGTACGTCACCGGCGGGGCGTCGCTCGCCGAGTCCTCGGGCGAGCTGGCGGCCACGTCGCCGCAGTCCGTGCAGATGGCCGTGGTGATGCTGGCGACGCTGCCCATCGTGTGCGTGTACCCGTTCCTGCAGCGCTACTTCGTCAAGGGTGTCGTCACCGGTGCCTTGAAGGCCTGACCCCCTCCACCGCAACCACTCCTTTCGGCTTCCCGGCCGGGAGAGGAACCTCGTCATGGACCACCGCATCGACCGCCGTTCCCTGCTCCGGCTGGCGGGCGTCGGCGCGCTCGGCCTCGCCGTCCCCTCCTTCCTCACGGCGTGCGGCGGCGGCCCCTCGGGTGGCGGCGTCTCCAACGCGGGCAAGGACCTGGCCCCGTGGCCGACGTACGTGCCGTTCACCGGCCCGACCCCGGACGCCCCCGGCGACGACTCCGGCGTGCAGCCGCTCTACCTGAAGTACCCCGAGCGGCTGGTGCGGTCGGTGGGCGACACCCCGGGCGACGGGTCCGACGTGACGGTGATGGTGCTGTCCTACGGCGCGCCGCCCAAACCGGTCGGCGACAACCAGTACTGGCAGGCGGTCAACCGGGCGCTCGGCGTCAACCTGAAGGTCATCGTGGTGCCCGACCCCGAGTACGGGCAGAAGATGGCCACGCTGATGGCGTCGAGCGGCGACCTGCCGGACCTGGTCATGTTCTCGAACCTGGCGCTGCCGCACGCCGCCGAGTTCGTCCAGGCCCGGTGCGCCGACCTGTCGGAGTTCGTCGGCGGCGACGCGGTCAAGGAGTACCCCAACCTGGCCAACCTGCCCACCTACGCCTGGAAGGGCATGGGCCGCATCGGCGGCAAGCTGCACGGCGTCCCGCTGGAACGCCCGATGCCGGCCAACAGCCTGTTCGTCAACCGCACGGCCCTGGACGCGGCGGGCATACCCCTGGACTGGACGACCGAGCAGCACCTCGACGCGATGAAGCAGCTCACCGGCGACCGCAAGTGGGGCGTCGGCTGGTTCAAGACGCTGTTCGGCGGCCTGGGCGGCATCACCTACCACGCGGGCTCGCTCGGCGCGCCCAACACGTGGTCCGCGGACGGCGGCGCGTTCGCGCCGACCCTGGCCACGCCCCAGTTCGAGCAGGCGCTGGAGGTCATGCGCGAGCTGGTCGAGTCGGGCGCGCACTACCCCGACAGCCTCACCACCAGCTCCACGGACATGCAGAGCCACTTCCACAACGGCACGGTCGCCACCATGAACGACGGGTTCGGCTCGGTGAGCCTGGCGACCATGAAGAAGATCGACGGCCGGTTCGCCCTCGACCTCGGCCGCCCCTACGGGCCGCAGGCCACACCGTGGCAGGGTCCGGGCGTCTTCGGCCACGTCACGTTCAAGAAGGCCGAGCCGGCCCGCGTCAAGCTGCTGCTGCGCATCGTCGACTACCTCAGCGCGCCGTTCGGCACCGAGGAGCACGAGCTGGCCAACTACGGCGTGGAGGGCAAGCACTTCACCAAGGACGCCGACGGCATCAGGACCACCGACCTCTACGGCCAGGAGAACAACTCGCTGCTGCCGACGAAGTACGTCGGCGCCGCGCCGGCGGTCCTCTACCTGCCCGGGTACCCGGACGCGGCCAAGGCCGTGCACGAGTGGCAGAAGGCCACCCTGCCGCGCAGCGTGCGCAACCCCGCCACCGGGCTCCGGTCGGCCACCGAGGCGGGCAAGGGCGCCCAGCTCGGCCAGATCGTCGGGGAGGGGATCGCCGCGGTCGCCTTCGGCCGCAAGCCCTTGTCCGCGTGGAAGGACGTCGTCACCCAGTGGCGGCAGGCGGGCGGCGACCGGGTCGCCGGGGAGCTGGCCGAGGAGCACGCGGCGAACCGGTGACGCCGTCGGAGCTCCGGCCCCGCCCGGGAGCGCCGGGTGGGACCGGAGCTCCGGTCACGCCGGCAGGCGGTCGCCCACCAGGGCGAGGCACTGGATGGCGGCCAGGGCGTACTGCGCGGAGGCGTTGGTGCTGAAGTCGGCCTCGTCCACCGGCTTGAGCACCTTCGGCCCCTCGACCCGCCGCGACCCGAAGTCGTGGCCCTTCGGGTAGCCCGCGTGGCCCGTGTCGAACTCCGCCCAGGCCCGCTGGGCGAGCCTGGTGTCACCGAGCTTGGCGGCGGCGTAGGCGGTGAGCCGGGAGTGCGCCTGGCGCAGGTTCAGGCTGCCCCACGACTGCCCCGTCTCCGCCTGCTGCTCGGCGGCGGTGCCGTTGTAGAGGCGGCAGTACTGCAACCACGCCCCGGTGAACGCCTCGTCGCCGGTGAGCGAGATCAGCTCGCTGCACAGCTCGACCAGGCCGAACACCGCGCCCAGCGACCCGACGCCCACCGCGGGCTCCGTCGGCGTGAACGTGCCGTCGTCCAGGTCGTACAGGCCGCTGCCGCGCGCGAACCCGTTGGGCATCGCGGCGATGCTGCGCATCCCGTTGAGCAGCTTCTCGCGGGCGACCGGGTCGCCGCCGCGCTCCCACTCGGTCAGCCAGGCGAGCGCGAGCCCGCTCCAGTCGGTGCCGGTGCTGACGCCGAGGGCATGCGGGTCGGGCTCGTACGGCCCGGTGCGGATCTTGCGGACGGGGTCCAGGGCCAGGAACGTCCGGTCGGCGTCCACGAGGTCGCGCATCAGGTCGCCGACGCGTTCGTCGGCGGTGAGGAAGTACAGGAACCGCCGGTAGCCGGCGTTGCTGATGCGCGCCTGCTTCGCGCTGTCGGCCCAGTGCTGCACCCCGTGCCGCGTGCCGAGGTCGCGCCACTTGCCGAGGTGGTAGACGTCGACCTCGCCGGTGTGGCGGGTCATCGCCTCGGCGAAGCGGAACGCCTCGGCCCGGCCGGTGCGCAGGTAGTGGTACCAGAGCCACAGGTCGGTGGACAGCTCCGAGTTGTCCCACGCGTAGCCGCCGACGTCGTAGCGCCACACGTGCCGGTCGGGGTCGTAGCTGTGCATGATGTCGCCGTAGTCCCAGAACCCGTACCAGGACCGCTGCTCCACCTGCGCGCTGTGGTGGGCGAACAGGAGGTCCAGCCGGTCCTCGATGCGCGCCCTCGCCGGGGTCGAGCGGTCCACCGGCGACCAGTCGCCGAACACGCCGGCGGCGTGCAGGTGCGCGGGCGGTGCGACGACCAGCGGCGGGGTGCGCACCGCGTCGGCCAGCTCGGCGATCCGCTCGGCGGGCGGCGTCGACGCCAACGCCCAGAACACCAGCTCCGTCGTGCGCGCGATCCCGTAGGGGGTGCCGAACCCCGGCTCGTAGTCCTCGTAGGTGATCTCCAGGCCCTCCAGCTGCTCGGGGTAGGTGTCCTGGCCCAGGCCGTCGTGGTAGAAGCGCAGGTCCATCGGCTCGGCGTCGGGCGACCACAGCCACACGGTGACCTCGGCCGTCTCGCCGGCCGCGCCCCGCACGTCGAGCTGGGTGGGGTGCAGCTGCCAGAAGTGCCGCAGGCCGAACGCGAAGCCGCCGCCGGGGCCGCCGACGTACCCGAGCCCGCCCGCCCGGCCGCCGGCGTCGACCGGGATCCACCCGTGGCCCGCCTTGGTGCGCTTGCGGACCTGGAACCCGTCGGCGGAGAGCTGGCGCAGCGAGTAGTCGCCGAAGGCGGGGACGAGGTGCAGCCGCGAAGCCACCCTGGTGTCCCAGGTGGACACCGGTGGCGTGGCCCGGCCGGCGACCTGCGCCCGGCGGACCTCCGCGCCGGGGTCGCGGCGCAGTCCGGTGACGCCGCGCACCGCCTCGGACAGCACGCCGTCACCGGGTCCGGCGAAGCGCACGTGCCGGTCGTGGGGCTCGTCGCGCATCGGCACGTCGAACCGGATGCCCAGGCCGCGGACGAAGTCCTCCTTCTCGTCGCCGTCGTACGCGAAGCTGTGCACCGCGCGGACGCCGTCGCTGCCGGCGTAGAAGTACAGGCGCACGGTGAACGGCAGCCAGGTCCGGTTGCCGTGCCGGTGGCCGCCGTCGACGCGGACGACGGCGCGGACCGGGCCGGACTGCTCGACCGTCACCTTCTCCGTGCGGCCGGTGAACTTCTCCGCCTTCGCCGTGCCGCCCTCGTCGCCGCCCGGCTCGTCCTGCCGCAGGCACACCAGGCGGCCGTTGCGGGCGATCTCGCGGTCGCCCCGGACCAGGGCGCGGACCAGCTGGTCGCCCTTCCTGGGGATCACGCACCGGATGACGCCGGTGCTCACCTCGACCTCGTTGCGGCCGTCCTCGACCGTCACGGCCGTCGCGGGCCCGGCGGGCGTGCCGCCGGTCAGCACGTACTCCTCGGCCGGCGGCACGTCCTCGCCGATGGCGTGCGCGGTCCACTTCAGCGAGCCGTCCGGCCAGTACGCGGTGGCCCACGTCTGCACGGGCACCTGCTGCCCCGCGGCCGTGCGCAGGGCGAACGCCTGCTCTTCGGGCACCGTGCCCTTCGGCCACGGCACGCCCCAGGTGGACCCGGCGGCCAGCCGCCGCGGCGTGCCGCCTTCCAGCCAGCCGAGCGGGACGCCGTCGGCCAGGACGCCGCTCGCCGCGGCCGGTCGAGGGCCTGCGGCATGCGCCGGCGCGGCGCCGTGACCGGTGTGCGCGGCGGCGCCGACCGCGGCCGCGCCGAGGATGAGGTTGCGTCGGGAGATCATCGCCATGGGTGCTCCACTCCGGCGGGGGACTCCGATGAGGTGATGAAAACGTTTACAGAGCGGTAATGCCAGCACGGGCGGCAGCCTCTGTCAAGAGACCCGGCAATGGGAGGTATGCGGTTACAGCAAAGACGGGTCGGACGCGTCCGAACGGGCCCCGCTCCGGCCCGCCGTCGACCGCAATGGTGATTTGACACCGGGACAGTCCGCCGGAAGCATCGCGTGCAAGCGTTTTACCAGCGGCGTGCACCAGCGCGGACGGAGGCGGGATGGTTCGGCGAGCGGCGTCCGACAGCGGTGGACCCCGGCCGACGACGATCCGTGACGTGGCCGCCCACGCCGGGGTGTCCGTCGCCACCGTCTCCCGGATCCTGTCCGGCACCTACCCCGGCGCGCCGGCCACGCGGACCAGGGTGCTGCGGGCGGTGCGCGAGCTGGACTACGTGGCCAACGCCAACGCGCGCGGGCTGGCGGGCGCGAGCAGCCGCAGCGTCGCCATCATCGTCAACTCCGTCGTGTCGCCGCACTACGCCCACGTCGCGCAGGGCGTGCAGACCCAGGCCGCGATCGAGGGCAAGCTCTGCATCGTCGGCACGACCGGCAGCGACCCGGAGCGGGAGCTGGCCACGGTCCAGCTCATGCGCGAGGAGCACGCCGAGTGCGTGATCCTGGTCGGCAACGTGGTGGCGGACGAGGCGTACCGCGCCCGGATGGCCGAGTACGCCCGCGCGCTGGCGCTCGCCGGTTCCCAGCTGGTCCTGTGCGGACGCCCGCCGCTCGGGCCGGACGTGCCCGCCCTGGTCGTGGAGTACGACAACACCGGCGGCGCCTACGCCATCACCAGCCACCTGCTGTCGGCGGGCCACCAGCGCATCCTGTTCCTGGGCAGGCGCGACAACTACACCACCCCGGAGAGCCGCGTCGCCGGCTACCGCAAGGCCCTGGCCGACCACCACGTGGTCCACGACCCCGGGTTGGAGGTCGAGGGCAGCATGGAGCGGCACGAGGGCTACCGGATGATCAGCGAACGGCTCGCCGCCGGGCCGGCCGACTTCACCGCCGTGTTCGCGGGCAACGACCTCATCGCCGCCGGCGCCCGCCAGGCGTTGCTCGAGCACGGCCTGCGCATCCCCGACGACATCTCCGTGGTGGGCTTCGACGACCTGCCGCCCGCGGCCGACATCGGCCTCACCACCGTCCACGTGCCGCACGAGGAGCTGGGCCGCACCGCGGTGCGCATGGCCCTGCAACGCGCACGGGACAAGTCGGGAACACCCGAACGGGTCATGCTCGGCACCCACATCGTGGTGCGCGACTCGGTGCGCCCCGTCGTGCGTTCCGGCGCCCGGTCGTGACCGACCCGCCCGAGGCCGACGAACCGGCGCGGCGACGGCAGCTCGACGTCCAGCGGCGCCTCGCCGAGCGGCGCGGCTACGAGATCGGCGAGCGCTGCTTTCTCTCCGGGCCGGCCTCCGTTCAGAACGAGGTGCTGCGCCTCGGCCCCGGCGGCTACGTCGCCGCGGGCGCCTACCTGAGCGGGTCGCTGCGCGCGGGGCGCGACTGATCGATCAACCCGTACGCGTGGTGCGCGGCGACATCCGGTTGGGCGACGCCGTGCGGATCGGCGCGCGCACCTCGATCCTCGCGTTCAACCACACCGTCGACGACCCGGACACCGAGGTGTTCCGGCAGGCCTTCCGCTCGGACGCCTGGTCGGCGGGCGCCTGGGTCGACGCCCTCGGCACCGCCCTGCACTGGAACCGGCGGCTCGGCGCCCCGGCCACGCCCGGCGACGGCCTGCGCCGGCTCGTCAACGGCTGCTACCGGGCCTCACGCGGCACGTCGCCCAGTTCGATCTGCCCCTGCCGCACCCGGAACGCGTCGTGGACACGGTCCTGGAGCACGTCCGCGACGCCCGCTTCTTCCGCCCGGAGCAGCAGGACGCCTGCACCGTCCTCGACGTCACCCACCCGCTCTGGCTGACCCGCCACACCGGGCACCGCGCCGACGAGGTCGCCGAGGTCGCGCGCCGGCTGCTCACCGACGCGCTGCGCCGCCGGTCCGCCGCGCGGGCTTCGGCTTCCGGGCGCCGCACCCCACGACCGCGGGCCTCCCCGCCACGGCGCCGGGCCTTCAGGACACCGAGATGTGGCCGGCGGTGGTGTGGCTGCTCGCCGACCTCCTCGGGCCGGCCGACGCCCTGCGCTACCGGCCGCGAGGCGTCCACCGGCCCGAACCCGCGACCAGCGTCCCCTGACCGTCCGGCGCGCGGTCGGGGTCCGGTGTCGCCACGGAGGCGCGCAGGTGGTCGCGGCGGAGCACCGCCAGCACCGCCATGAGCGCCGCCACCAGGGCGAACCCCGACGCCGCGGTCAACGCGGACAGCGGGCCGGCGGCGCCGACGACCACGCCCGCCACCAGCAGGCCGACCACGCCCGAGCAGGTGGTGACCGCGCCGGCGGTGGCGGCCACGCGTCCCCGGACCGCGTCCGAGGTCCTGGCCTCGACCAAGCCGTTCAGCGTCGCGTTCTGCACCGAGCCGCACGCGCCGGCGACCAGCCACGCGACCGCCGTGACCACGAGGTGCGGCAGCCGGGCCGGCGCGGCCAGCGCCAGCGCCAGCACCAGGTTCGCGGCGGCGAAGGCCGCGACCAGCCCCCGCGTGGTGGTGACGCGGCGGGTCAGGTTCGCGCCGAGCAGCAGGCCCGCGCTCCAGCACGCCAGCACGGCGCCGTAGGTGAACTCGTTGCCCCCGATCGGGCCCAGGACCAGGAACACCTGGTTGACCAGCGCGATGGCCACGGCCACGCCGACCACGGCCTGCGCGACGACGCGGCCCAGCAGCAGCCGGTCGCTGCGCAGCAGCACCCAGCCGCTCCACTGGCCGCCCGGCGCGGCCGCGCCGCCGTCGTCCCGCCTCGGGTCCCGGTCCGCCCGCAGCCACACCACGACCAGCGCGAGGTGCGTGAACGCGCACACCGCGTCGAGCATCACGGCCCACTGCACGCCCGGCCCGGCCGCGATCACCCCGCCGAGCACGATGCCCGCCACGGACCCGGCGTTCCGCGCCGACGACAACACCGCGTGACCGCGTGCCGCGCCGTCCTCGCCCACGGCCACCGGCACCAGGGCGGACGCGCACGTCCACACGACCGCGCCGCACAGGCCCAGCAACGCCACCAGGCCGTACAGCACAGGCGGCCGCTGGTAGCCGAACAGCAGACCGACAGGCAGCAGCACCTGCGCGAACACCGCGACGACGAGCAGCAGCCGATGGGGCACCCGGTCCAGGGCCCACCCGGCGAGCGGCGTGCCGAGCACCGCGCCGAACGCGACGGCCACGAACAGCCCGGCCACGGCGAACGCGCCGGACCCGGCCAGCTCGGTGGTGAACCCGATCAGCGTGAGCTGCGCGCCGAGACCGGCCACGCCGGACCCGCCCGCCAGCACCGCCAGGTCCCGGTTGTCCCGCAGATCCCCGAGCACTGCGACCATTCCGCTCCCCCGCCGCGTCGCCGGTACGGACCGAGGCGATCACCTCGGGGTGCCGATCATGCCCGAAGATCACCCCGGCCGGCGGCTGTGGTGGGTCAGTCCGCCCGAACGACGACCAAGGGGCACGGCGCGTGGTAGACCAGCGCCTGGCTGGTGGAGCCGAGGAGCATCCCGGCGAAGCCGCCGCGGCCACGGCTGCCGACGACCAGGAGCCGCGCGTCGCGGGCGGCGTCGAGCAGGGCTTTCGCCGGGCGTTCGCGCACCACCCGCCGTTCGACCACGACGTCCGGGTACTCCTGCCGCCATCCCGCCAGGCGCTGCGCGAGCAGCTGCCGCTGATGGTCCTCCACCTCGTCCCAGTCGACGCTCAGGCTCGCCGCGTACGGCGTCTCGGCGAGCAGCGCCGTCCACGCGAGCAGCGCGACGAGCGTCGTCCCGCGCACCGACGCCTCCGCGAACGCGAACGCGATCGCCTCCTCCCCCGCCGGTTCGCCGTCCACCCCGAGCACGACCGGGCCCGTGTCCCGGTACGCGCCGCGCACGATGGCCACCGGGCTCTTGCCGTGCGCGGCGACCGACACCGCCACCGACCCGATGATCAGCCCGGAGAACCCGCCGAGGCCCTGCGAGCCGAGCACGACGAGCCGGGCGCCCCGGGACGCGGCGATCATCGCGGCGGCGGGCCGGTCGACCACCAGCGACGTCCTCACCTCGGGCACGAGGTCCCGCACGGAGTCCGCCGCGTCCGCGAGCCACTGCCTGCCCTGCCGCTCGAACGCGTCCCGCACCTCGTGCCCGGTCAGCACCAGCTCGGGGTAGCCGCGCCTCGGCAGCAGGTAGGCGTGCACGAGTTCCAGCGGCGCCCGGTGCCGGGCGGCTTCCTCCGCCGCCCACCGGACGGCCGTCAGCGCCGACGCCGATCCGTCCACTCCGACCACGATCGGGCCACTCATCACAGCTTCCCTCCGCCGACGTCGGCCACCAGGGACACCATCCGACGCCGACCGGCCGGCCGCACGTCGACAGCCGTGCGGCGCACCCGCGGCGCCCCCGTCCGCCAAGTGCCCTCCGGCGCCGTGCCCGCCGGATACGATCGCGCCGTGGACCCCGCCGACGACCTGCTGGCCTGGGCGCCCCCGCCCGGTTCGAGCGGCGCGGCGCCGGCCGTCGCGCTGCCGGGCTACCGCGACTTCCGGCTCGTCGCGCACGGCGGCGAGGGCACCGTGTACCGGGCCACGCAGGAAGGGCTCGACCGCGACGTCGCGGTGAAGGTGCTGGACGTGACCGACCAGGACACGGTCACCCGGTTCCACCGCGAGCTGGAGATCACCGTCCGGCTGGGCCGCCAGCACCCGCACATCGTGACCGTGCTCGACACCGGCGTGATCGGCGGCCGGCCGTGCATCGTGATGGAGTACCACGACCTCGGGTCGCTGCACGACCGGTTGCGGGAGCGCGGGCCGCTGCCCGTGCACGAGGTGGTCGCGGCCGGGATCGCGGTCGCCGACGCGCTGTCGTTCGCGCACGACCAGGGCATCCTGCACCGCGACGTGAAGCCGCAGAACATCCTGGTGCTGCCCACCTCCTACGTGCTGGCCGACTTCGGCATCGCGCGCGGCGCGGACGCGGCGCACACCGCGTCGTTGCAGCTGGTGAGCTACCGGCACGCCGCGCCGCAGATGGTGGACGGCCGCCCGCCCGCCGCCGCCGACGACCTGTGGTCGCTGGGCTCGACGCTGTTCACGCTGCTGGACGGCCAACCGCCGTTCGCGTCGGCCGACCCCGGCGAGGACACCATGCTCGCCTACCTCGGCCGGGTGCGCGAGGCGCAGCCGAGGTCGCTGCTGCGGCGGGACGTGCCGGTCGAGCTGGTGGCGATCATCCTGCGGTGCCTGCGCAAGGCGCGGGAGGAGCGGTTCCCCGACGCCGCCGCGCTGCGCGCCGCGCTGGCGTCGGTGCCGACGTGGTCGCCGCAGTCCACCGTGGACCCGGAGCACACCGCGGCGGTGCGGCACGTGACGCCGGAGCGCTACCCGGAGGGCCCGACCGAGCTGCCGGACTTCGGTCCGAAGCCGGTGCTCGACAGCGCGCCGGAACCGATCGCCGCCGCGCCGGAGCCGGCGAAGACGTGGACCGAGGACCTGGCCGACCTGACCGTCCGGCACCACACCGAGCGCCGTCCGCCCGTGCCGCCGCCCGCGCCGCCGCTGGTGGAGCTGCCGGAGCCGCCGCCGTCGCGGCCACGCCGGTCGTGGAAGCTCGCCGGGGCGAGCGCGGTGTTCGTCGGCGTGGCGGTCGGGGTGGCGTTGAGCCTGCCCGGCCGGTCGGAGCAGGTCGCGTCGCCGCCGTCCACGGCGACGACCACGACCACCACCACGGCCGTCACGACCACCTCCGCGACGGCCGGCCTGCCTCCGGGTGGTGATCCGCGGTTCACGCCGGTGCTCAAGCGGCTGGAGGACGACGGCGACCGGATCGAGCTGTTCTGGACGGACCCGAGCGAGGGCAACGCGCAGTTCGTCGTGGTCGACATGACGGGTCCGGCGCCGAAGCCGTTGGTGACGGTGGCGGCCGGTGCGACGTCGCACGTGCTGGAGGACCTGGAGCCGAAGGCGCCGCAGTACTGCTTCCAGGTGCTCGCGATCGGGCTGGACGACCCGGCCACGCAACGCGGCGCGTCCGCCCGCACGTGCGCCGTGCGCAACGGCTGACGCCGCGCACCACGGCCGACCGCACGCCTCGCGCTGACGCCGTGCGCCGACGCCTCGGGCTATCGCCGCCACAGGGGCCGCGGGTCGATCGCCCAGAACACCCTGCGGTACCAGGGAACCCCGCGCCGCAGCCCGCCGCGCACCTGCTTCGCCAACCACCACGCCGAGGTCCCACCGCGCTCGTCGGCTTCCGGGATCTCCCCCGGCGTCCTCGGGGCGAAGGCGGCGTGCTCGGCCAGCCGCGCCAACTCCACCGCCGGCCCGGACCCCAGGCCCGCCGCGATGTCCGGCGCGGTCCGGTCGGCGGGCGGTGTCCGCCCCGCCAGCAGCAACCCGTCCAACACGTAGGCCCAAGCGCCGGTCGCGCCCCCGGCGCGCAGGCGCCCGCGCCGCGCCAGCCGCGCCGACCCGAGCACCAGCAGGATCAGCACCGGCACCCCGCCGAGCACCGCGTACCCGATCCACCGCTGCGACCCGGCGGGCGTCGCCTGCGCGGCGACGGGGCTCGACGGGGTCACCAACGGCGGCGGCGCGGACAGCGGCGTGCTCGTCGGGGTGGCCGTGACCGACGCCAACCGGTCGAGCACCTCGCGCTTCTGCGCGGCGCTCGAACCGCCCGACGACACACCCGACACGGGGTCGAACGGCACCCAGCCCCACCCGGCGAAGTACACCTCCGGCCAGGCGGTCGCGTCGCTGCCGCGCACCACGCGTTCCTCGCCGTCGGCGGGTTGGAAGCCGACGACCACCCGGGTCGGCAACCCCACCGCCCGCGCCAGCACCGCGAACGCCGACGCGAACTGCTCCGCCGTGCCCGCGTTCGCGCCCGGTTCACCGGCGCCGCCGAACAGGAACCGCTCCAGCCGCGCGTACGACGATCCGACCGGCGCCTGCGCGTCCGGCGTCCGGCCCTGCTTCACCACCTGCTCGATCGCCACGGCCCGCTCGTAGGGCGACCGCGCGTTCTGCACGATCTGCCGCGCGTACTCGGCCAACGAGTAGGGCAGGCCCGGCAGCTCCAGGTACCGGCCCGCGTTCGCCGGCACCGCGGCGTCCAGCAGGTCCGTGTCGTCGGGCACGTCCACCACACCCCGCACCCGGTACGACAACCCGGGTGTCAGCTCCTCGCGCAGCACCAGCGAACCCGAGTCCGGGTCGACCATCGCGCCGGCCAACGTCACCCCTGTCGGCCGCCCGACCGTCGGCAACCACCGGCCGCCCAGCTCGCCGACGGTGATCTCCACCTCGGCCTCGTCCACCCGCGCGCCGGGCGGCAGGTCGGGTTCCGCGACGGCCCCGATCGGCCCATACAGCGACGCCGCCCGCCACGCCGCGCCCGAGTAGTCCGACAACGCCACCAACCGCACCGCCCGCTCCGGGCCGCGCACCCGGAACAGCTCGGTGTCGCCCAGGTTCGCCCACGACGCCAACTGCGGCAGCGGACTCGCCACCCCGAGATCGCCGACCGGCGGCTCCACCAACTCCCGGGGCTCGAACGCGTCACCGGACGGCAAAACCGCCGCGAGCGCCGCCACCACCGCCACCGGCACCGCCGGCAACCCCGACAACACCCGCCCCCGGCCGCCCGCCTCCACCCGGTCCACCACCAGCCACCCGGCCGCCGCCAACGCGACCAACCCGACCGCCACCAACCCGAACCGATCCGCCCGCCCCGCCGTCAACAACGCCGTGCACGTGTACAACACCGCCGCACCACCCACCGGCGCCACCAACGACCGCCCGCGCCCCGCCACCGCCAGCACCACGACCAGGGACACCCCGAACACCAGCAGCGCGCCCGGCGCCAGCAGCTCGGGCGTCGCGGGCGCGGGGCGGGCGGCGGTCAGCAGGCGCGGCACCAGGTCCAGCAGCACGGGCAGCGGGTCGGCGGAGTCGGCCGCCGTGTCCCTGGCCACCCAGTACCCGCCGACGAGCGCCGACGCCACCAGCGAGAACACCACGAGCCCCGAAGGCACCCGCCGCCACCGCAACAACGGCAGGCACCCGAACGCCACCACCGCCGCGCCCGCGAACACCAGCGACGCGGTGAACCCCTGCCACCCCGACCCCAGGTGCAACGCCGCCACGACAACCACCAGGGCCGCCCAGCCCACCCTGGCCGCGCTCACGGCGGTGCTCACCGGCCTCGTGCTCACCGGCCTCGTGCTCGTGCGCTCGGTGCCTGGGCCGGCCGGCGTGCTTGTCCGGGTGGTGCTCGCGTCGGCTGCGGTGCTTCCCGCGGCACTTCGTGCGGTGCCCGGGGTGGCGCTCGCTGGGGTGGTGCGGGGGGCGGTGTCGGCGGGTCTGCGGGCGTTCACGTGCCCACCGCCGCGACACACCCTGGGCCGGGGCGCCGCGCCTCCATACTTCCGGCAACAAAATCGGCGCTTCCATTCATCCCCGGCGGCCATGACGCTATCGGGTGATCTACGGCAGCGCCGGCGGTCATCGCGACACCGCCGTGTTCCAGGCGTCCAGGAGGCCCTCGGCCTTGGCGTGGCGCAGCAGCAGCACCGGGCCCACGGCCGAGATCGGCTGCGTCACCTCAGGATCCACGACCAGCACGACGCCCACCGAGGCACGTCCCGCCTCCAGCGCCAACGCGGACAGGTCGGCCCTCGCCCCGCACACCACGGCCACCACGTCCAGGTCCCGGATCGGCAGTGAGCGCACCGCCCCGCCCCCGTCGGCCGCTCGGAGATCCGCCAACGCCGCCAGCACCACCGACGCGTCCGCGTCGACCGCCCCCGCCGGCAGCTCCACGTCCACCGCGCCCGACGTCGACACCAACCGCACGGGGTGGCCCTCGGCGATCGCCACCGTCACCAGCGACGCCGCCACCTCCACCGCGTCCTCCAAGTCCTTCGTCTCGCCGTACCCGTCCACGTGGTCGTCGAGCACCACCGCCAGGTGCGGCCGGGCCGGGTCGGCGTCCTCCCGGATCATCAACGTCCCGGTCCGCGCGGACGTCGCCCAGTGCAGCCGCCGCAGGTCGTCACCGGGCACGTACTCGCGCAACCCCACCAGGTCCGTCCCGCCGCGCTCCACCCGCTCCTCGGCGCCGACGTGCCCGCGCCGCACCCCGCCGGGCAGACCGCGCACCGGCAGCACGCGCGGCACCACCCGCACCTCCACCACGTCGCCCACGACGGTCCGGGCGCGCGCGAGACCCGCCAGACCCCGACGGCTCAACGTCAACGGCCCGACCTTCAGCAGTCCGCGCGCGTGCGTCGGGATCGGGTACTCCACCTTCACGTTCTGCCCCGGCGCCAGCAGCGGGATGTCGACCGGCACCGCCTCGCCCGCCACCTCGTCGGTCGCGTCGAACACCACCGGGAAACGCCTGCTGGTGCCCGTCAGCTCCACCACTCCCGTGCAGGCGCCCAACCGCTGCACGGTCCGCGGCCGCACGGTCCGCTTCGGCGCGACCTGCGCCCGCGACAGCACCGACACCACGCCGACCGCCACGAGCAGCACCAGGGCCAGCCCCAACCCCGCCACCCCCGGGTACCGCCACCACAACCCGAGACCCGCCAGCGGCACGCCCAGCAGCACCGCGCCCGAGCCCCGCGCGGTGAGCCGCACGCCGGTCATCGCGCGGCCGGTCGCGGCACCGCCACGCCCGCCAGGACGTCGGCCAGGACCTCCCCGGTCGTCGTGCCCGCCAACTGCGCCTCGCGCGTCAGCACCAACCGGTGCGCCAACACCGGCACGGCCAACTCCTGCACGTCGCCCGGCACCACGAAGTGCCTGCCCTGGGCCGCCGCGTACACCTGCACGCACCGCACCAGGGAACGCAGCCCACGGGTGCTCGCGCCCAACCGCAACCGGCTGTCCTCTCGCGACGCGACGCCGATGTCGCTGATGTAGCGCAACAACGGGTCCGCCACGTGCAGCGTCGCCAGCCGACGTCCCTGCTCGGCGACGACGCGCGGGTTGCTCACCGTGGGCACCGCGCCCACCTGTCCCGCGCCGCTCCCGGGCCGGAGCACGTCCATCTCGTGCTCCACCGACGGGTAGCCGATGGACGTGCGCAGCATGAACCGGTCCAGCTGCGCCTCGGGCAGCCGGTACGTGCCGTCCAGGTCGATCGGGTTCTGCGTGGCCACCACCAGGAACGGCGCGGGCACGGCGTGCGCGACGCCGTCCACGGTCACCGTCCGCTCCTCCATGACCTCCAGCAGCGCCGACTGCGTCTTGGCCGCCGCGCGGTTGATCTCGTCGGCCAGCACGATGTTCGCGAACACCGGCCCCGGCCGGAACCGCACCTCGCCGGTCTGCGGGTCGTACACGGACGTGCCGGTGACGTCCGACGGCAGCAGGTCGGGTGTGAACTGCACCCGCCTCGACACGCCGCCCAGCGCGCCCGCCACGGCGCGCGCCAACGTCGTCTTGCCCGTGCCCGGCACGTCTTCCAGCAGCACGTGCCCGCCGGCGAACAGCGCGACCAGCACCAGGTCGACCACGTCCCGCTTGCCGCGCACCGCGGACCCGACCGCGTCACCGAGCCGCGCGTGCAGGGCGCGGAACTCCGCGATCTCGTCCTCGCCGATGGCCGGCACCGCCGCAGTCGTCACGTCACGCCCCTCGTCACTCCGACCCGCCGCGCCGCATCCGCCGGTTGCGCAGGGTCAGCAGCCACGCCGTGGCCAGCAGCCCGATGCCGCCGCCGACGAGCTGGTTGTCCTCCTCCGACGCGGGCACGCTCAGCGGCTGGCAGATCCTGCCGCCGTCGCAGTTCTCGATCGGCTCGCGCACGCGCACCGGGTACACCTTCGACTCCGCCACACCCGCCGGGCCGTACGCCCGCACCAGCAGCGAGTTGAAGCCGGTGTCCACGTCGATCGTCACGGTGCCGCCGGCGCACGCGATCGGCACGCTGATGCTCAAGGTCGTGTTGGCGACCTCGCACGTCCCGCTGTGGCTCGCCCAGTCCGCCGGGGGCGCCGTGGTCACCCTCCTCTCGTACAGGTGGGAGCCCGCGCCGGCCGTGCTGATCACCGCGGCGCCCGGGGTGGGCAGCGGCGGTGGCGGCGGTGTGGTCGTCGTGGTGACCACGGGCGGCTCGGTCGTCGGTGGCGGCGGCGGTGGCGCGGCAGTCGTGGTCGTGACCACGGGCGGCTGGGTGGTGGTGGTCACGGCCGCCGGCCGGATCGTCCACGACGCGGTGCCCGCCTCGCCCGTGCCGAACCGGTTGTAGGCGGCCACCGAGACGTCCAGCTTCCCGCTCGCGCAGAACGTCGAGCCCGCACAGGGCAGCACCAGCTCGGCCGACGTGCCCGCCACCCGCGTCTCCCGGGACCCGCCCGAGAACGCGCCGGTCCCCGTCACCGCGTACCCCGAGATCGGCTCGCCGCCGTCCGGCGCCGCGCTCCAGCTCACCGCCACGACCACGGAGGCGCCGTCGTTGCCGCGCTGCGACACCGTCACGCCCGCCGGACGCCCGGGCGCCGCGCCCGACACGCCGGCGCTCGGCGTCGTCGTCACGGTCACCGGCGCGGTGGTCGGCTCCACGCCCCGGACCTGCGTGTTCTGCCCGTCGCCCCGCGTCGGCGGGTCCGGGCGCGGCGGCGGAGGACTGGGCACGCTCGGGATCGGCGTGCGCTCCGGGTCCATGACCGGCAGCTCGGGGCTGCGGATCACCACGTCCCGGGTGCGCCCGTCGGAGTCCACGATGACGCCCGAGTCCGCGCCCGGCGTGTTGATGAACAGCTTGTCGTCGTCGAAGACCAGCGCCGGGTCTCCCGCACCGCCGGTTCGCACGTCGTCCGCGGCCTTCCGGCCCGCCCGGTCCAGCACCACGACCTTGCCCGAACCCAGGCACGGCACGTAGACCCGGTCGCGGAACACCGCCGGCCGTCCGGGTTTGGGGCAGTCGAACTGCCGCATGTCCACCCGGACCACCTCGTCACCGCTGACCAGCACGACCACCGACGCGTCCGGGACCGACGCCGGCACCAGGCCCGTCGGGCTCGTCTGCGCGGCCAGCACCTCGCCGGTGAACGACGCGGTGCTCGCGGTGAGGTCGCGGCCGGTGCCGTCGCGCACCACCACGCCGCCCTCCAACCCGAGCAGCGTCACGCCGCGCTCGTGCGGCACGAGCGCGGTGCGCGGTCCGGCGCCCGCCACCGCCTTGTTGGTGCGCTCCAGGAACTTCAGGTCTTCGTCGGACCACTCCAGCGAGTGGAGGTTGCCGCCGTGGTCGACGGCCCAGACCACGCCGCCGTCGTCGGCGACCACGTCGGCCAGCGGTTGGCCCGCGAGCCACGGCGAGCCGATGTCGGCCAGCGTCACCGGGTCCGCGTTGTGCACGGAGCCGGCCGCGCGGTCGACCACGAACACCCGGTCGAGCACGATGAGGACCTTCGCCGACGGGCCGGCGGGCGCCTGGCGGCGACCGGAGGACAGCAGCGTGGCCAGGTCGATCACGGTGATCTGGCCGGTGCGGCGGTCGAGCACGATCAGCTTGTCGTCGGACTGCGCGATCTCCAGCCGCGCGTCCGCGCCGCTGACCTGCAGCCGCGTCTGGGGTTTCCCGGAGCTCGGGTTGACCTGCACGACCTCGCCGCGCTGGTCGTCGTTCAGCCACGTGAGGCCGTCGGAGACCTCGACGGCGGTGCGCGAGATGCCGTCGCCCAGCGCGGCACCGGCGAGCAGCAGCAGCCCCAGCGCGGCGGCGCTCACACTGGCCGACTCGCGCCGGCCCGCGCCGACGACCCGACGCGCGATCCTGCCCAGCTTCGCTCCCACGGGCCGGATGCTAACGGCCCGGTATGACAATTCCGGGGCAACCGGCGAGCCTGCTCCGCTCGGCCCACACCCGGTTCGGCCGGATGCGTCCACATCGGACGGGTCGTCCCCCGCGCGTGGGATGCCCGGCCTGTCACGCGGCCTTCCGGAGGGGCGGTCTCACAGGTCGGCGAACTCCTCCCGCCGCGCCTTCGCGCACTCGACCGTCAACCCCGCGTCCACGGCCCGGCTGATCTCCGCGAGCGACTGCAGCTGCGCGGGCGTCAACACGTCGAACAGGTGCTCCCGCACCGCCGTCACGTGCCCGGCCGCCGCGGCCTCCAGCACCCGGAACCCGGCGTCGGTCAGCACCGCGTTGGAGCCGCGGCGGTCCGACGGGCAGGCCTGGCGCTCGACCCAGCCCTCCTTCTCCAGCCGGGCCACCGCGTGGGAGAGCCTCGACCGCGACGAGTGGCACACCGACGCCAGCTCGCTCATCCGCAGCGAGCGCTCCGGGGCCTCGGACAGCGCGACGAGGATCTCGTAGTACGCCATCGGCATCCCGGAGTCGCGCTGCAACTGCCGGTCCAGGTGTCCGGTGAACTTGGTCACGGCGGTCATGAAGGCACGCCACACCTGCTGCTCTTCAGCGCTCAGCCACCGCACGTCGCTCATGTCTCCCATCATACGGGCGTTGTTGAACCTTCAACCAGGATGCGCTATGTTCTGTTGAGAGTTCAACCAGACCAACCCAGAAGGACCATCAATGACCTCGCAGACTGTGCAGATCCCCGGCTACCTCGCGGGCACGTGGGCGATCGACCCGGTGCACTCGGACATCTCCTTCGTGGTCCGCCACCTGGGCGTGTCCAAGGTCCGCGGCCACTTCGGCACGTTCGAGGGCACGATCGTGACGGCCGAGAACCCGCTGGAGTCCACGGTCACCGCGAAGATCGACGCCACCTCGGTCGACACGCGCAACGGCCAGCGCGACGCCCACGTCAAGGGCGAGGACTTCCTGGACGTGGAGAAGTTCCCCGAGCTGACCTTCACCTCCACCGGCGTGCGCGCCCACGGCGAGGGCTTCCTCGTCGACGGCGAGCTGTCCCTGCACGGCGTGACCAAGACCGTGTCCCTGGAGCTGGAGATCAACGGCTTCGGCGACGGGTTCGAGGGCGCGAAGGTCGCGGGCTTCTCCGCCTCCACCGAGATCAACCGCCGCGAGTTCGGCGTGACCGGCGGCGCGGCGGGCGCGGTCGTCGGCGACAAGATCACGATCCTGCTCGAGATCGAGGCCGTCAAGCAGGCCTGAACCGGCCGCCGGACAGGCACGAGCCAGCCTTCCGAAAGGGCCCGCCGACTCCTCGGCGGGCCCTTTCGCGCTGCTCAACGGCCCTCGCCACGCCACCTACCGTGCGTAGGGCGAGTAGCTGGACCGGGCGAAATCGAGCGTCATTCCATTTCACCGCGCATTTCGGTAACTTCTGCCGTGCCGCCGCAACCTGCCTGAACCGCGAGCCGTCTCCACCCGTAGTAGATCGTGGGACCCGAGTTTTGCTTCGGTCGGCACTGAAGCGGTAGAACTCGGTGCGGACACAGTCCGCTCACGGTCGGTAGACCGCGTGGGTGACATCGGACGCACCCATGGCACCATCTGGCGCAGCAACGCGCCGGACGCAGGCGAGGAGGATCGGTGTGAACGCCCAGACCGAACAGGTCGACGACCTTCGACTCGTCGCGCTGCCCACCGCGGTGAACGTGGCGGACCTATTCGTGCGCTTCTCGCTGGGCGAGTGGCGGCTGCGCGCGATGCAGGACGAGGCCGCGCAGACGGTCCGCCGACTGGTCGGCGCCGCGGTCGACGTGGCCGACCGGCGCGCGCCCGGCTTCCTGCTGGTGCGCCTGCGGCTGACGGGCGCCTGCCTGGTGGTCGAGGTCGAGGGCAACCGCGTCGCGCTGCCGCCGGAGCTGGCCGGCTCCCGCGCGGGCCTGGTCGACCTCACCGCGGGCGGCCACCTGGCGTGGTGCGAGCTGGCCCTGCCGTCGGGCATGAGCGCCTCGGCCGTGCCGCTGCCCCGCCGCGAACCCCGCCGCTCGCCCGCCGCCGAGGCGCTGGGCGACGAGCCGGACGTGGACCCCGAGGTCATCCAGCGCATCCTCTACGGCCTGGGCGGCGGGGCGCACCGGCCCGATTAGCGGGCCGTCACCGCAGGTTCCCACCTCCGCGCAGGCAGTACCCCCGTTCGATCTACTGCTCCGGCGACCGAATGGCGGTATGCCTGAGGTGCCCTCGCCACCGCGAGGCGCGCACCTCGGGAAAGGGACCGTTGATGATGATTCTCCGACGCGCCGCGAAGCGGATGGCCGTGGTGGCCGCCGCGATCGGCGTGGTGGCGGGCTCGACCGTCGCGCCCCCGGCCTCGGCCACCACAGTGGTCCCGGACGGGGTCTACGGCATCGCCTTCCAGGGCGACGAGGACTCCCTGCTGACCCACCTCTCGACCGGGGAGGGGTTGCCGACCGTCCTCCTGCCGGCGTTCGGCCAGCCCGGCTACCAGGAGTGGGAGGTCGTCCGGGACAGCCGGACCACCCAGATCATCAGGAACCTGCACAGCGGCCTCTACCTGGGGCTCGGCGGGGGCGTGCCGCGGCAGCACCGGCCCGTCGTCGCCACGCCGTACCCCTACTCGTGGACCATCCGCGCCGGCTCGGCGCCCGACCGCGTCCTCATCACCTCCGCCGTGGGCGACGACCGGTTGCGGCTCGACCGGGCACCCACGTGGACCTACCCGCCGCGGGTCGACATCCAGCTGCCCCGCGACGACGGCGGCCAGGAGTGGCAGCTCACCCCGCACGAGTGACGCCCGGGGCCGGCGCCCCACCGGGGACGCCGGCCCCTCCGCTCACTTCCGCGCGAGCGCCACCAACGCCGCCGCCAGCACGCCCATCCCGCACCAGGACACGAGCGGCAGCCGCTCGTGCAGCACGACCACGCCCAGCACCGCCGCCACCGCGGGCTCGGCGAGCGTCAACGTGGTCGCCGCCGCCGCGCCGGTGTGGCGGAGCCCACGGGCGAACAGCAGGTACGCGGCGAACGTGGTGAACACCGCCAGGTGCGCGGTCACCGCCAGCCCCGACGGGCTCGCCAGCCACCCCACGCCCACCACCGACAGCACCGGCAGCGTGAGGGCCGACGCGCCGCCGAACACCACGCCCACCACGGCCCGGGACGGGTGCCCCGAGCCGATGAGGTGGGCGCAGACCACCGAGTACACGGCGTAGGACAAGCCGGCGACCAGCGCCAGCGCCACGCCGACCAGGTCGACGCGGGCGTCGCCGCCGCCCAGCACGAGCGCCGTGCAGCCGGCCACGGCCGCCGACGTGGGCAGCGGCCGCGACCGCAGGCCGAGCAGGATCGGCGCGACGGCCAGCGCCACGGTGGTGCCCACCGCCACACCCGTGCGCGCGACGGCCGGGTAGAACGCGAGCACGTAGCCCGCCACGGTCACCGCGCCGAGCAGCAACAACCGCCAGTCGGCGGTCCGCAGCACGGCACGCGTGCCGCCGGCGGTCAGGAACAACAGGCAGCCACCCGCCACCAGCCCGGCCGCGCCCACCGCCGCGGTCGGTGCGGAAGCGGGCGCCATCGAGCTCGCGGTGCCGGTGGTGCCCCACAGGACGCACGCGGCCAGGATCGGCAGCGGTCCGCGGGTGGAACGAGCGCGTGATGGCATGACAGAGGTCGACACGAAGGTCTCCGTTCGCGAGACGAGGGTGAAGAGGACGCGAACGGGCGCACCGCGTGACCGGGCCGGGCGGGACGTGACCGGGGTCGGGATCTCGACCGGGTCGACGTGGCCGGGGCGGGTCAGGCAGGCGTGGAGGCGTGCGTCAGCGAGTGCGCCCGGTCAGGCGCACGGCGGCGGGAGGACCACGTGCCAGTGGGTGTTCACGGCCGGAATCGTAGCCGCACCGCCTGCCGGTATCGTGGGGATCATGGACATCGGCGTCGCGGATGACCTGCTGCGGCGGTCCCTCGTGGTCTACAAGTTCGCGGTCGACGAGCTCATGACGAAGCTGCGGATCCTCAGCGAGGAGTTCGACCTCGTCCACCGGCACGACCCCATCGAGCACGTCACGCACCGCGTGAAGCGGCCCGACGCGATCCTCGACAAGCTGCGGCGCAAGGGCCTGCCCACGGACCTGGCGCTGGCCGCCGAGCACCTCGACGACGTCGCGGGCGTGCGGGTGGTGTGCCCCTTCGTGTCCGATGTGTACCGAGTGCGCGACATGCTGGCCCGGCAGAGCGACGTGGAGATCCTGCGGACCAAGGACTACATCGCCGCGCCGAAGCCCAACGGGTACCGCAGCCTGCACCTGATCGTGCGGATCCCGGTGTTCCTGTCCGACCGGGTGGAGCACGTGAAGGTCGAGGTCCAGCTGCGGACCATCGCGATGGACTTCTGGGCCACCCTGGAGCACAAGCTGTACTACAAGTACGACGACCAGGTGCCCGCCGGGTTCGTCGAGGAGCTGACCGCCACCGCCGCCATCGCCGCGGAGCTGGACGCCCGGATGCAGTCGCTGCACCACGAGGTCCAGCGCGACTGACCGGGCGCCGAGCGTTCAACTCGGGGTGCCCGGACGTAGGACTCACCTGTCCCGAACGCAGGACTCCCCCGTCCTGGACGTAGGACTCACGCGCTCTGGACGTAGGACTCACGCGTCGTGGGTGTAGGACTCACGCGGGTGGAGTTGTCGCGGCCTAATCAAGACGTGTCGCACATCACTTGGCGACCGCCGAGCGCACTACGCCCGAGTAACGTCAAACGACGTCAGACGGAGAAGGTTACGGCCATCTCAAAACATCTTCGAAAATCCGTCTGAACGGAGCACGAAGATATTTCATGCTTCCTGGATGGACAGCCTGCGGACGCGTGCAATCCCCGCCCGAGGCACGCCGGACACGTTGACACGCGACTGCGAATAACCCTCGCGTACTGCACGTATTTACGAGACCCCGCAGTCCAAACCGGCCGTTCGAGTGAATCGCGGAAGCACTTCTTCCAACGCGTGGTCAGGCTCCCCTCAAAATAGGGAATGACTTTTAGGAGAATGCTCCGTTCGGCGGTCGCGACGAACTCCCGGCGACCGTCAACGTTGGCCCCGCGCCCGGTTACTCATTGACACTGTGGCTCATTCTCAGAGGATCACGCATGGACACCGACCGGATCTCCACCCGATTAGCGACGTTGACCCGCGAGCACCTCGTGCCCGGGGCGCAGCTCGCCGTGCACCACGAGGGACGCACGTGGACGCACGAGGTGGGCCTGGCCGCCGACGCGGCCGTGCCCATCGGCTCGATCACGAAGACGTTCACCGCGGCCGTCGCCATGGCCCTGGTCTCCGACGGGGACCTCGAGCTGGACGCGCCGCTGTCCGACCACCTGCCCGGGGTGGCGGCGGGCGAGCTCACGCTGCGCCACCTGCTCAGCCACACCGGCGGCCTGCCGTCGGACCCGGAGGACGTGCGCACCACGTCCCTGCGCCACCACGTGCGGCAGGCGCTGCGCGAGCTGCACCCCCTGCACGAGCCCGGCGCGGGCTTCTCCTACTCCAACATCGGCTACTCGCTGATCGGCCACCTGATCGAGGTGACGACCGGGATGTCCTGGTCGGAGGCGGTGGAGGCGGTCCTGCTGCGCCCGCTCGGGGTGCGCGCCCGGTTCATCACGAGCCCCGACGCCGACGTGGTCGCCGGCCACGCGGTCAACGCCGCCACGGGCCGCGTGGTGCCGGTGACGCAGTCGCTCACGCCGGTCGACGCGCCCGCCGGCGCCCTGGCCGTGAGCGCCGCGGACCTGGTGGCGTTCGGCCGGATGCTCGGCGGCGCCGCGCCGCACATCATGTCCCCGGAGGACCTCGCGCTCATGCGCGAGCCCGTGCGGCACGCCGAGCCGTTCGGCATGGCCGACGGCTGGGGCCTCGGCCTCGCGCTCTTCCAGCGCGACGGCGTCCGCTGGGTCGGCCACGACGGCACCGCCGACGGCACGTCCTGCCACCTGCGGATCAACCCCGCCGACGGCACCTCGGTCGCGCTGACCACCAACGGCAGCAGCGGGTGGGGCCTGTGGCGCGAGCTCGTGCCGGAATTGGTCGACGCGGGCCTGCCGGTGGCCGATTACGACGGAATGAGCGGCCTGCACCACCGCATCGCCCCGCCGCCGGACTGCACCGGCCGCTTCCGCAACGGGGACGTCGAATACGCCGTGCGGGCCGTGGACCGGGAGCGCCTGGCGCTGACCGTGGACGGCGAGCCGTTCGCGGACCTGTCCCTGTTCGACGGCCTGGTGTTCGCCATGCGTGATTCCGACACCGGCGACACCAACCAGACCGGGCGTTTCCTGCGCGACCCGGGCGACGGCGGCATCCGCTGGATCCAGATCGGCGGCCGACTGGCGCGCAGGCAGGCCGCGAAAGTGTCTTGAATTACACGTTTGAGCCTCACGCGCAATGGGTAAGCCGCGCCCCCGAACCAGAAAGGCACTTCTCGCGATGACGCACGCCCGCACACTGCCGGAATTGATCGCCGCGCAGGCGCTGCGCACTCCGGACGCACCCGCGGTCATATCGGCCGGCGGTGTGGTCGGCTACCGGGAACTCGAAGAACGCGCGAACCGGCTCGCGCACGTGCTCGTCGCCCAGGGGGCGCGGCGGGAGCGCGTGGTGGCGGTCGCCATGCCGCGGTCGGTGGACAACGTGGTGGCGCGGCTCGCGGTGCTGAAGAGCGGCGCCGCGTACCTGCCGATCGACCCGGACTACCCGGCCGACCGGATCGCCTTCATGGTCTCCGACGCCGAGCCGCTGCTCGTGCTCTCCGACCTGCCGCCGCTCGACGACCAGCCCGCCACCGCGCCCGACGTGGCGATCCGGCCGGAGGACCCGGCCTACGTGATCTACACGTCCGGGTCGACCGGTCGTCCCAAGGGCGTGGTGGTGCCGCACCGGGGCCTGCCGGCGTTCTCCGCCGCCGAGATCGGCCACTTCGACGTGCGGCCGGGCGACCGGGTCCTCCAGTTCTCCTCGCCCAGCTTCGACGCCTCGGTGCTGGAGCTGTGCATGGCGCTGCCCGCGGGCGCGGCGCTCGTGGTGCCGCCGCCCGGTCCGCTGCTCGGCGACCAGCTCGCGGAGGTGATCGCCGGGTTCGGCGTGACGCACGCGCTGATCCCGCCGGTCGCGCTGGCCACCGTGCCCGACGTCGAGCTGCCCTCGTTCCGCACCCTGGTCGTCGGCGGTGACGCCTGCCCGCCCGACCTGGTGGCGAAGTGGGCGCCCGGCCGTCGCATGATCAACGCCTACGGGCCGACCGAGTCCACCGTGGTCACGTCGTGGAGCGAGCCGCTGGAGCCGGGCGGCACGCCGCCCATCGGCCGTCCCATCCCGGGCACCGAGGTCCGCGTGCTGGACGACGAGCTGCGCCCCGCCACCGAGGGCGAGCTGTACGTGACCGGCGTCGGCCTGGCGCGGGGCTACCTCGGCCGGCCGGGGCTGACCGCGCAACGGTTCCTGGCCGACCCCCTGGGCCGGCCCGGCGCCCGCATGTACCGCACCGGCGACGTGGTCCGCACCCGCGCCGACGGCCAGCTCGAGTTCGTCGGCCGCGCCGACCACCAGGTGAAGATCCGCGGCTTCCGGGTCGAGCCCGGCGAGATCGAGGCGCTGCTGCGGCAGCGGCCCGGCGTGGAGCACGCCGTCGTCATCGCGCGCGGCGAGCCGAAGCGGCTGGTGGCCTACGTCGTCGGCACCGCGGAAGGGCTGCGGGAACACCTCGTCAGCAGACTGCCGGACTACCTCGTGCCCTCCGCCTTCGTGCCGCTGGAAGCGTTCCCGCTCACGCCCAACGGGAAGCTGGACCGCGACGCGCTGCCCGAGCCGGTCGTCGGCGACGTCCCGGACGACCACGTCGAGCCGCGCACCGACGCCGAGCGCCGGGTCGCCGACGTGTGGTCCGACGTCCTCGGCGCGCCCCGGGTCGGCGCGCACGACGACTTCTTCGCCCTCGGCGGCGACTCGATCCTGGCGGTGCGGGCGCTGTCACGGCTCGGCGGGCTGCCGGTGCGGGCGATGTTCAGCCACCGCACGGTCGCCGCGCTCGCCGAGGCCCTGCCCGACCAGGACGGCACGCCGATCCCGCGCGTGCCGCGGGACGGGCCGCTGCCCCTCTCCCCCGCCCAGCGCCGCTTGTTCTCCCTGGACGGCACGGCCGAGCAGAACACCGCCGTCGGCATCCGGCTGACCGGTCGGCTGGACGTGCCGCGCCTCGCCCGGGCGCTGGACGCGCTGGCGTGCCGCCACGACGCGCTGCGCACGACGTTCGACGTGGTGGGCGACGAGCCGGTGCAGGTCGTCGCGTCACACGGCACGATCCCGCTGCGCGTGCTGCCCGCGCCGGCGGGCGCGACGACGGACCCGACCGAGCCGGGCTGGACCGAACCGGGCCAGGCCGCGCCGGGCACGGGTGGACCCGCTTCGGCCGACCTCGGCCTCGACGAGCCGTTCGACCTGCGGCGGGGGCCCCTCACCCGGGCCGTGCTCCTCCCCCTCGGCCCGGACGAGCACCTGCTGGCCCTCGTCCAGCACCACATCGTCACCGACGGCTGGTCGGTGCAGGTGCTGTTGCGGGAGCTGGCCGAGCTGTACGCGGGCGGGCAGCCGGACGAGCCGCCCGTGCAGTACCCGGACTTCACCGCCTGGGACCGGGCCAGGCCCGCGGGCGACGTGGCCTACTGGCGCGACCGGCTCGACGGCGTCGAGGCGCTCGACCTGCCCACCGACCGCCCCCGCCCGCCGCTGCGCACCACGGCCGGCGCGGTGCTGCGGCGCCCGTTGCCGGCGGACCTCGTCCGGCGGCTGACGGGCGTCGGCCGCGCGCACGACGCCACCCTGTTCATGACGCTCACCGCCGCCGTGCAGCTGCTGCTGTCGGCCCGCAGCCGGCAGCGGGACGTCGCCGTGGGCACGGTCAGCTCCGGCCGCGACCACGCCGACCTCGAACGCGCCGTCGGGTTCTTCGTCCGCACGCTGGTGCTGCGCTCCTGGGTGGACCCCGACCTGCCGTTCACCGCGTTCCTCGACCAGGTGCGGGACACGGCGCTGGAGGCCTTCGCGCACGACGACGTGCCGTTCGACCGGGTGGTGGAGGCGGTGCGCCCCGACCCGGACCCCGGCCGCACGCCGCTCGTGCAGGCCGTCGTCGCGCTCCAGCAGCCGCTGCTGCCCGGCCCCGCGTTCGGCGAGCTGACCGCGGCCGAGCACGACCTCCCGCGCCCCGTGGCCCGGTTCGACCTGGTGGTGGAGTTCTGGCCGCGCGGCGACGACCTCGCGCTGACCGTCGAGTACAACACCGACCTGTTCGACGCGGCCACGATCGACGCGCTGGGCGACGACCTGGAAGCGCTGCTGCGCCTGGTGGTGGACGACCCCGACCGCCCGCTGCGCGACCTCGTCACCCTCGACTTCCAGCCGGACGACGCGGTCCGCATCCGGGGCTCCCGGGTCGACCTCGCCGAGGTCGAGCGGGCGATCCGCCGCCACCACGACGTGACCGACGCCGCCGTGGTCGTGGCCGGCACCCGACTCGTCGCCTACGTGACGCCCCCGGTGAACGCCCCGGCGTTGCAGGGGTTCCTCGGCCAGGTGCTGCCCGCGCACGCCGTGCCCACCACGGTCGTCGGCCTCGACCACCTCGACCGCGACGCGCTGCCCACACCCCCGGACGACCGCGCGGAGGTCCGCTACGTGGCGCCGCGCACGCCCGTCGAGGCCGTGCTGGCCGACGTGTTCGCCGAGGTGCTCGGCGCGGCCCGGGTCGGCGTGCGGGACAACTTCTTCGCCCTGGGCGGCGACTCGATCCTGGGCATCCAGGTCGTCACCCGCGCCCGCCGCGCGGGCCTGGTGCTCACCTCGCGGGACATCTTCGCGCACCAGACCATCGCGGCCATCGCGCCGCACGTGACCCGCGACCTGCCGCCCGCCGCCGACCAGGGCGTGGTGACCGGCGACGCGCCGCTCACCCCGATCCAGCGCTGGTTCCTCGACAGCCACGCGGTGCGGCCGGAGCACTTCGACCAGTCCGTGGTGGTGGACCTCGACCCCGACCTCGACGTGCCCGCCCTCCGCACCGCCCTGGTCGCGCTGGTCGAGCACCACGACGCGCTGCGCACCCGGTTCGAGGGCGACCGCCAGGTGGTCGGCCCCGTCACGCACGCCGACCCGCTGGCGGTGGACCACTTCGACCTCACCCGCGGGCCGCTGCTGCGCGCCGAGGTCCTCGACGACGCGTCGGTCCGGCTGACCGCGCACCACCTCGTGGTCGACGGCGTGTCCTGGCGCGTGCTGGTCGAAGACCTGACCACCGCCTACCGCCAGGCCCGCGCCGGCGAGGCCGTCCGCATCGGGCGCAAGACGACGTCGTTCCGCGACTGGGCGACCCGGCTCGCCGACCATGCCTCGCACGGCTTCGACGCCGAGCTGGCCCACTGGACGGCCGTGGCCGCCACGCCGACCGCCATCCCGGTCGACCGGACCGGCCCGAACACGGTCGGCTCGCAGCGGGAGGTCACCGTGCGGCTCACCGCGGCGGAGACCGACGCGCTGCTGCGCGACGTGCCCGGCGTGTACCGCACCCAGGTCAACGACGTGCTGCTGACCGCGCTGGGCCGGGTGCTGGCCGACTGGACGGGCCGCCCGCGCGTCCTGGTCGACCTGGAGGGCCACGGCCGCGAGGAGCTGTTCGCCGACGTCGACCTGTCCCGCACGGTCGGCTGGTTCACCACCGTCTTCCCCGTCGCGCTCGACCTGCCCGGGAACGACCGTGCGCCCGGAAGCGACTGGGGCACGGCGCTCAAGTCCGTGAAGGAGCAGCTGCGGGCCGTGCCCGGACGCGGCCTCGGCTACGGCGCGCTGCGCCACCTGGCCCGCACCGCGCCCGCCTGCGACCCCCGGGTCTCGTTCAACTACCTGGGCCGGTTCGACGCCGACCAGCGCGACCTGGAGCTGTTCGCCGACCCGCGCGCGCCGCGCCCGCACCTGCTCGACGTGGTCGGCCAGGTGCGCGGCGACCGGCTGGAGTTCCGCTTCCACTACAGCGAGAACGCCCACGACCGGGACACCGTCGCCCACCTCGCCGACGGGTTCGCCGCCGCGCTGCGCGGCATCGTGGCGCACTGCGCCGAGCCGGGCGCGGGCGGCCGCACGCCGTCGGACTTCCCGCTGGCGCGCCTGACCCAGGCCGAGGTGGACCTGATCACCGGCGAGGACGCCTACCCGCTCACCCCGATGCAGGCGGGCATGGTGTTCCACGGGCTCGGCGACAAGGGCGTGTACTTCCAGCAGACCACGTTCGTGGTGGACGGCGTGACCGACCCGGCCGCGTTCGCCGCCTCCTGGCAGCGGGTGGTCGACCGGACGCCGGTGCTGCGCAGCAGCGTGCTGTGGGAGGGCGTGCGGCAGCCGTTGCAGGTCGTGCACGAGCACGTGCGGGTGCCGTTCACGTTCCTGGACTGGAGCGGGCTGGACGAGGCGACCCGCACCCGGCGGCTGCGCGACCTGCTGGCCGAGGACCGGGCCGAGGGCCTCGACCTGGCCGCGCCGCCGCTGATGCGGGTCGCCATCGCCCGCCTGTCGCCGACGAGCGTGCAGGTGCTGTGGACGTTCCACCACGTGCTGCTCGACGGCTGGAGCGTCTTCCACGTGCTGTCCGACGTGCTCGGCGAACCGGCGCAGCGGCGGCCGTTCCGCGACTACGTCGCCTGGACCGCCGAGCAGGACGAGGCGCAGGCGCAGGAGCACTGGCGGCGGGTGCTGGCCGGGTTCGACTCGCCCACGCCGCTGCCCGCCGACCGCCCGGCCGAGCACGGCACGTCGTCGCAGCGCCTCCGCGTCGAGCTGACCGACGAGGAGTCCGCGCGGCTCTACGAGTTCGCCCGCCGGCACCGCGTCACGCCCAGCGCGATCGTGCAGGGCGCGTGGGCGCTGCTGCTGGCCCGCTCCAGCGGACAGCGGGACGTGTGCTTCGGCGCGACGGTCTCCGGCCGGCCGGCGGAGCTGCCCGGCGTGGACGCGATCACCGGCATCTTCATCAACACCCTGCCGGTCCGGGTCCGGGTCGACGGCGCCGAGCCGGTGGCCGACTGGCTGCGCGCGTTGCAGGACGCGCAGGTCGAGTCGCGGCGGTTCGAGCACGTGCCGCTGGCCGACATCCAGTCGTGGAGCGGTGTCGAGCGCGGCACGAACCTCTTCGACAGCGTCGTGGTGTTCGAGAACTACCCGGTCGAGCCGGCCGAGGACATGGGGTTGCGCGAGCTGTCCGCGGTCGAGACGACGAGCTTCCCGCTCAGCGCCACCGTCTACCCGGCCGAGCGGCTCGGCCTGCTGCTGGGCTACGAGCCCGCGATGTTCGAGCGGGCGGGGGTCGAGCGGCTCGGCGACCGGCTGCGCAGGCTGCTGGTCGGCCTCGTCGCCGACCCGGACCGGCCGGTGGCCGACGTGCCCTGGTTGTCCGAGGACGAGGTCCGCCAGGTGCTGGTCGACTGGAACGGCGCGGTCGCCGACGAGCCGACCACCACGATCCCCGAGCTGTTCGCCGCCCAGGCCGCCCGCACGCCGGACGCGGTCGCGGTGACGTGCGAGGGCGAGCACCTGACCTACCGCGAGCTGGACGAGCGGACCAACCGGCTGGCCCACCACCTGGTCGGCCTGGGCGCCGGGCCCGAGCGGATCGTCGCGCTGCGGCTGCCCCGGTCGCTGGACCAGGTCGTCGCGGTGCTGGCGGTGCTCAAGTCGGGCGCGGCCTACCTGCCGCTGGACCCGGCGTACCCGGCCGAGCGGATCGCGGCCACCCTCGACGACGCCCGGCCGGTGGCCGTGCTGTCGGAGATCCCGGACCTCGCCGGTCAGCCGGCCACGGCTCCGACGCCGGCGCTGCGGCCCGACCACTCGGCCTACGTGATCTACACCTCCGGTTCCACCGGACGGCCCAAGGGCGTGGTCATCCCGCACGGCAACGTGGTGCGGCTGTTCTCGGCCACCGACCACTGGTTCCGGCTCGGCCCCGACGACGTGGTGTCGATGTTCCACAGCTACGCCTTCGACGTCTCGGTGTTCGAGCTGTGGGCCGCGCTGCTGCACGGCGGCCGGCTCGTGGTCGTGCCCTACGCGGTGTCGCGCTCGCCGCGCGACTTCGCCCGGCTGCTGGCCGACGAGGGCGTGACGATCCTGAGCCAGACGCCGTCGGCGTTCTACCAGCTGATCCCGGAGAAGCCGACCGGGCTGAGCCTGCGCTGCGTGATCTTCGCCGGCGAGGCGCTGGAGCCGGCCAAGCTGGAGGGCTGGGACGGCCCCGGCGCGCTGATCAACATGTACGGAATCACCGAGACCACCGTGCACGTCACCTACACCGAGGTCGACGGCAGCATCGGCGTGGCCATGCCGGACCTGCGGATCTACGTGCTGGACGAGGACCTGAACCCGGTGCCGCCGCGCGTGCCGGGCGAGATGTACGTGGCCGGGCCCGGGTTGGCCCGCGGCTACCTGCGCCGGCCGGGGCTGACCGCGTCGCGGTTCGTCGCGAACCCGTTCGGCCCGCCCGGTTCCCGCATGTACCGCAGCGGCGACCTGGCCCGGTGGGAGGACGGCGTGCTGCACTACCTGGGGCGCGCCGACCAGCAGGTGAAGATCCGCGGGTTCCGGATCGAACTCGGCGAGGTGGAATCGGTGCTCGCCGCGCATCCTGCCGTCGCCCAGGTCGTTGTAGTGGCGAACGAACAACGCTTGGTCGCGTACTACGTGCCGGACAAGCCGACTACGGCGTCGGAGCTGCGCGACCACACGGCCGAGGTCCTGCCCGACCACATGGTGCCCGCCGCGTTCGTCGCACTGGAAAGCCTGCCGTTGACCGTGAACGGCAAGCTCGACCGCGTCGCGCTCCCCGCGCCCGAGCGCGACGCGGTCACGTCCGGGGAGTACGTCGCGCCCCGGACCGAGACCGAGGACGCGATCGCCGCCATCTGGGCGGACGTGCTCGGCGTCGGCCGGGTCGGGGTCGAGGACAGCTTCTTCACCCTGGGCGGCGACTCCATCCGCAGCCTGCACATCACCTCCAGGACCAAGGCGGCGTTCGGCATCGACCTGTCCCCGCGCGACATCCTCACCTCCCGCACCGTGTCCGCCCTGGCCGATCTGGTCGAGGAACTGGTGCTCGCCGATCTCGAAGCCCTCGCTGCCGACACGGAGGCGTGACCCGTCATGACCGCGTCCAAGAACGACCGCATCTCCGCGCTGCCCGAACACCTCCGCGAGAAGCTCCGCGCCCGGCTCGCCGGCCGGGCCGCGCCCGTGGTCGACGTGATCCCGCCCGCGCCGCGCGACGAGCCGCTGCCGCTGTCGGCGGGCCAGCAGCGCCTGTGGTTCCTGGCCCAGTTCCAGCCCGGGAGCACCGAGTACACCAGCGCGGTCGCGCTGCGGCTCACCGGTCGGCTCGACCGGGAGAGGATGGCCGACGCCGTGCGCGGGCTGGTGCGCCGGCACGAGTCGCTGCGCACCACGTTCGACCAGGTCGACGGGCACCCGGTGCAGGTGGTGCACGACGACGTCGAGGTCGACCTGCTCGCCGTGGACGACCTGGGCGAGGTGCTGGACGAGCCGTTCGACCTGCGGCGCGGCCCGCTGTTCCGGGCGGCGCTGCGCACCGGGGCCGACGGCGCGCACGTGCTGCTGCTGGCCTCGCACCACATCGTCGTGGACGGCTGGTCGCTCGGCGTGCTGGGCGACGAGCTGGGCGCGCTGTACCGGGGCGAAGCCCTGCCCGAGCCCCGGTTGCAGTACGCCGACTACGCCGTCTGGCAGCGCGGCCGGCCGGTGGACACCGGGTTCTGGGTCGACCGGCTGGCCGGTGTCGTGCCGCTGGACCTGCCGACCGACCGGCCGCGGCCGGCGGAGCGCACGCCGGCGGGCGCGACGCACGAGTTCACCGTGCCCGCCCGGCTGGCCGGCGACCTGGCGGAGCTGGCCCGCGTGCACGAGACCACGCTGTTCACCGCCGTGATGGCGGCCTGCCAGCTGCTGCTGGCCCGCTACACCGGCCAGGACGACATCGCGGTCGGCACGGTCACCACCGGGCGCAACCGGCCGGAGCTGGCCGACCTGGTCGGCTTCCTGGTCGGCACCGTCGTGCTGCGGTCCACCGTGGACAGCTCACGGTCGTTCGCCGAGTTCCTGGGCGAGGCGAACCGGACGGCGCTGGACGCGTTCGGCCACGACGACGTGCCGTTCGACCGGGTGGTGGAGGCGGTGGGCGCGTCCCGCGACCCCAGCCGCACGCCGCTGTTCGACGTGATGGTGGTGCTGCAGAACGCGGGCCGCGCCCTGCCCTCGTTACCGGGCCTGCGCGTCGAGGAGCACCCGCTCAGCCGCGCGTGGTCGAACTTCGACCTGACCTTCGAGTTCACCGAGACGCCCGAGGGGCTGCACGGCGCGGTCGAGTACAGCACCGACCTGTTCGACGCCGGCACGGTCGACCGGATGGCCCGGCACCTGCTCGCCCTGCTGGGCGCGATCACCACCGACCCGTACCGGCCGATGGCCGAGCTGTCGATGCTGCTCGGCGACGAGCCGGCCGGCCGCGGACCGGCGCTGGCCGTCCCGGACGTGACGTTCCCGGCGTTGTTCGAGGCGCAGGCCCGCCGCACCCCGGACGCCACCGCCCTGGTGTGCGACGGCGACTCCCTCACCTTCGCCGAGCTGGACGCCCGCGCCAACCGGCTCGCCCGCCGCCTGCTCGCCGACGGCGTCGAGCCCGAGCAGATCGTCGCGCTGGCCCTGCCGCGCGGCCTGGACTGGGTGGTCGCGGTCCTGGGCATCCTCAAGGCGGGCGCGGTGTACCTGCCCGTCGACCCCGGCCTGCCCGAGGCGCGGTACGCGTACCTGCTGGAGGACTCCGGCGCGGTGCGGGTGATCGACGCGCCGCTCGACACCGCCGGCCTGCCGGCGACCCCGCCTGACGTGCCGGTGCGGCCCGACAACGCCGCGTACGTCATCTACACGTCCGGTTCGACCGGCCGGCCCAAGGGCGTCGTGGTCGAGCACCGGCACCTGGTGAACCTGCTGCACAACCACCGCGAGACGTTCGCCGGCGACCGGATGCGCGTCGCGCTCAGCGCGGTGTTCTCGTTCGACACGTCGTGGGAGGGCGTGCTGCTCATGGCCGACGGCCACGAGCTGCACGTGCTCACCGACGACGTGCGGCTCGACGCCACCGCGTTGATCGGGTACGCCCGCGAGCACCGGATCGACCTGCTGGACCTGCCGCCGTCCTACGTCCGGCAGCTCCTGGCCGACGGCCTGCTGACCGCCGAGGACGGGCCGAAGGTGCTGGTGCTCGGCGGCGAGGCGCTGGGCACGGCGCTGTGGCGCGACCTGGTGGCCACCGGGCTGCGGGCGCACAACTTCTACGGCCCCACCGAGACCACGGTGGACGCCGTGTCGTGCCGCGTCACCGGCGACCGGCCGGTCATCGGCACGCCGCTGGGCAACGTGACCGCGTACGTGCTGGACGACGACCTGCGGCCGGCGCCGGTGGGCGTGCCGGGCGAGTTGTTCATCGCGGGCGCCCAGGTGGCCCGCGGCTACCTGGACCGGCCGGGGTTGACCGCGCAGCGGTTCCTGGCCGACCCGTTCGGCGGGCCCGGCTCACGCATGTACCGGACGGGCGACCGGGTGCGGTGGACTCCCGTCGGCGGAGCCGACGATCGGACTGCCGTCGGCGGAGCCGACGATCGGACTGCCGTCGGCGGAGCCGACGATCGGACTGCCGTCGGCGGAGCCGACGATCGGACTGCCGTCGGCGGAGCCGACGATCGGGCGCCGTCGTACGTCCTGGAGTTCCTGGGCCGCACCGACGACCAGGTCAAGATCCGCGGGTTCCGGGTGGAGCCCGGCGAGGTGGAAGCCGCCATCTCCACCCACCCGGACGTCACCGAGGCGGTCGTCGTCGCCCGCGAGGACGGCGGGCACACCCGGCTCGTCGCCTACGTCGTCACCACCGGGTCGGTCGACCTGCGCGCGCACCTGCGCGACTCGTTGCCGGACTACCAGGTCCCGTCGGCGTTCGTGGAGCTCGACCGGCTGCCGCTGACGCCCAACGGCAAGCTGGACCGGGCCGCGCTGCCCGCGCCGCAGGCGGTGGCGGGCGGCGAGTTCGTGGCGCCGCGCACCCCCGCGGAGGCCGAGCTGGCCCGGATCTGGGCCGAGGTGCTCGGCGCGGAGCGGATCGGCGTCGAGGACAACTTCTTCGCGGTGGGCGGCGACTCGATCCTGTCCATCCAGCTGGTGTCGCGGGCGCGGCGGGCCGGGCTGCACCTGACCTCGCGGGACGTGTTCCGGCACCAGACGGTGGCCGAGCTGGCGCTGGTCGTGCGGGAGGCCGTGCGGACCGCGCCGGAGCCGGTGTTCACCGGGCCGGCGCCGCTCACCCCGATCCAGCGGTGGTTCTTCGCCGAGTACGGGCCGCTCGCCCACTTCACCATGTCGCTGCTGGTCGAGCTGGAGCCGGCGGTGGACGCGGAGGTGTTGCGCGGCGCCGTGCGGTCCGTCGTCGGGCACCACGACGCGCTGCGGCTGCGGTTCCGCGAGGTCGACGGGCGGTGGGCGCAGGAGGTCGCGGACACCGAGGTCGACGTGTTCCGGGTCGAGGTCGACGCGGACGTGGAGGCCGTGGCACGCGCGGCGCAACGCGGCCTGGACCTGGCCGCGGGACCGCTGCTGCGCGCGGTGTTCTTCCCCGGCGCGCGGCCGAAGCTGCTGCTGACCGTGCACCACCTGGCGATGGACGGCGTGTCCTGGCGGGTCCTGCTCGGCGACCTGGAGCAGGCCTACCGGGGTGTGCCGCTGGAGCCCGTCGGGACGTCGTTCACGCAGTGGGCGCACCGGCTGGCCGAGCACGTGGCGTCCGGCGCGCTGGACGACGCGCGGGCGCACTGGGACTCGCTGCCCGCGCCCGAGCAGCTGCCGGTCGACCGGGACGGCGCGAACACCGCCGGGTCGACGCGCGTGGTGTCGGCGCGGCTGGACCGGGCGACCACGGAGGCGCTGCTGACCGCCGTGCCGCCGGTGTACCGGACGCAGGTCAACGACGTGCTGCTCAGCGCGCTGGGCCGGACGCTGGCCGAGTGGACCGGGCGGGACGCGGTGAGCGTGACGCTGGAGGGCCACGGCCGCGAAGAGCTGCTGCCCGGCGTGGACCTCAACCGCACGGTCGGCTGGTTCACCACGCAGTTCCCGGTGGTGCTGGAGCCGGGCGACGAGTGGGGCCGCACGCTGAAGTCGGTCAAGGAGTCGCTGCGCGCCGCGCCGCACCGGGGCCTGAGCTTCGAGGCGCTGGGCGGCGGCGCGCTGCCCCAGGTCTCGTTCAACTACCACGGCCGGTTCGACGTGGCCGACGGCGGTTTCTACCGGGCCAGGCGGGACGCGGTCGGCGAGGACGTGCCCGCCGACGGTCCGCGCACCCACCTGCTCGAGGTGACCGGCCTGGTCGAGCGCGGCGAGCTGGAGCTGAGCTGGCAGTACTCCGAGCACGTGCACGACGAGGAGACCGTGCGGCGGCTGGCCGAGCGGACCCTCCAGGCGCTGCGGGAGATCGTGGCGCACTGCGCCCAGCCCGGCGCCGGCGGTCGCACGCCCTCGGACTTCCCGCTGGCCCGGCTCACGCAGGAGCAGGTCGACGCGCTGGCCGGCCCGGACGTGGAGGACATCCTCCCGCTCACGCCGTTGCAGGCGGGCATGGTGTTCCACAGCCTGGTCGAACCCGGCACCTACGTCGACCGGATGCGGCTGGTGCTCGACGGCGTGCGCGACCCGGCGGCGTTGCGCCAGGCGTGGCAGCGGGTCGTGGACCGCACGCCCGTGCTGCGGTCGAGCGTGGTGTGGGACGGGGTGGCCGAGCCGGTGCAGGTCGTGCACGGGCACGTGGAGCTGCCGGGCGGGCCGGTGGACGCCCCGTTCGACCTGGGTGTCGCGCCGCTGCTGCGGGTCGCGGTCACGCCGCTGGACGAGGACCGGGTCGAGCTGGTCTGGTCGTCGCACCACGTGATCCTGGACGGCTGGAGCACCGGGCAGGTGTTCGGCGAGGTGCTGGAGCAGTACCGGGCGATCGTCACCGGCACGCCCGCCCGGTTGCCCGCGCGGCGGCCGTTCCGGGACTACCTGCGCTGGCTGGCCGAGCAGGACCGGGCCGAGGCCGAGGCGCACTGGCGGTCCGTGCTGTCCGATGTGGACGGCCCGACGCCGTTGCCGTTCGACCGCGCGCCCGCGCGGGCCCACCGCTCGGAGGCGTCCGCGTCGGTCCGGTTCTCGCTGGACCTGGACGACGCCGCGCAGCGCGCGGGCCTGACGGCGAACACGGTGGTGCAGGGCGCGTGGGCGTTGCTGCTGGCCCGTGCCTGCGGCGAGGCCGACGTGGTGTTCGGCAGCACGGTGTCCGGCCGCCCGGCCGAGCTCGCCGGGGTCGAGTCCATGGTCGGCATGCTGATCAACACCGTGCCGACCAGGGCGGTCGTGGACGGCACCGCCGAGGTGGGCGCGTGGCTGCGCGAGCTGCAGGCCGCGCAGAGCGAGTCGCGGCGGTTCGAGCACACCTCGCTGGCCGAGATCCAGTCGTGGACCGGGACCACCCTGTTCGACTCCGTGGTGGTGTTCGAGAACTACCCGTTCGAGCGGGACGGCGACGGGCCGCGCGTGGTGGAGATCGACGCGGTCGACAACGCCACGCTGCCGTTGACGCTGAGCGCGTCGCTGACCGACCGGCTGAACCTGGACCTGGCCTACGACCCCGAGCTGTTCGACACCGCCACCGCCGAACGGCTGGCCGGGTGGCTGCGCGAGCTGGTCCGCGCCATCGCGGCCGACCCGACGGCGCGGATCGCCGACCTGCCGTGGCTGACCGAGGCCGAACGGCGCCGGGTGCTGGTCGAGTGGAACCGGACCGGGCGGGACACACCCCGGGAGCTGTACCCGGAGGTGTTCGCCGAGCAGGCCCGCCGCACGCCGGACGCGACCGCGCTGGTGCACCACGACCGCACGGGGGCGCGCACCGCGCACACGTTCGCCGAGCTGGACGCCCGGGCGAACCGGCTGGCGCACCACCTGCTCGCGCGCGGCGCGGGTCCGGAGCGCGTGGTCGCGGTCGTGCTGCCGCGCTCGGCCGACCTGGTGGTGGCCGTGCTCGCGGTGCTCAAGGCGGGCGCGGTGTACCTGCCGGTCGACCCGGGGCTGCCCGCCGAGCGCATCGACTTCCTGCTGCGCGACGCGAACCCGGCGTCGGTGCTGGACGCGATGCCGGACTTCGCCGGGCCGGACCTGGCCGGGCTGCCGGACACGCCGCCGCCCGTCGCGCCCCGCCCGGAGCACGCCGCCTACCTGATCTACACGTCCGGGTCGACCGGCACGCCCAAGGGCGTCGTGGTCGAGCACCGGCAGCTGGCGAACCTGTACTACGCCAACAGCGCGGCCCTGATGCGCGAGCCGACCCGGTTCGCGGTCACCGCGACGTTCTCCTTCGACACGTCCTGGGAAGGGCTGCTGTTCCTGGCCGCGGGCAGCGAGCTGCACGTCATCGACGACGAGCTGCGGCTCGACCCGCCCGCGCTGGTCCGGTACGTCACCGAGCACGGCATCGGCACGGTCGACCTCACCCCGTCCTACGCGCGGCAGTTGGCGCAGGCCGGGCTGCTGGAGTCCGGCCTGCGCCGGATCATGCTGGGCGGCGAGGCGGTGGACGCGCCGCTGTGGCGGCAGATCGCCGAGTCGCCGGTGGAGGGCTTCAACTACTACGGCCCCACCGAGGTGACGGTGGACTCGGTGGCGACGCGGGTCGTCGGCGAGCGGCCGGTGATCGGCCGGCCGCTGGCCAACCTGTCCGCTTACGTGCTGGACGCCGACCTGCGGCCGGTGCCGCCCGGTGTGCCCGGCGAGCTGTTCATCGGCGGCACGCAGGTGGCGCGCGGCTACCTCGGCCGGCCCGGGCTGACCGCCCAGCGGTTCGTCGCCGACCCGTTCGGCCCGGCGGGCGCGCGCATGTACCGCACCGGTGACCGGGTGCGGTGGTCGGCGGTCGACGACCCGGCTCGGCCTGGCGTGCTCGAGTACCTCGGCCGGGCCGACGACCAGGTGAAGATCCGCGGTTTCCGGATCGAGCCCGGCGAGGTCGAGGCGGCGCTGCTGGACGTGCCCGGCGTGCGGGAGTCCGCCGTGGTGGTCCGGGACAACCGGCTCATCGGGTACGTGACCGGCGCGCCGGAGACCGACGCGCGTGACGCGCTGGCCCGCGCGCTGCCCGACTACCTGGTGCCGTCGGCGGTGGTGGTGCTGGACGAGCTGCCGTTGTCGCCCAGCGGCAAGCTGGACCGGCGGGCGCTGCCCGAACCGGACCTGTCCGGCGAGTTCGTCGAGCCGCGCACCGACGCCGAGCGGGTCGTGGCCGAGGTGATGGCCGACGTGCTCGGGGTGACGCGGGTCGGCGCGCTCGACGACTTCTTCCGCCTCGGCGGCGACTCGATCCTCAGCATCCGCGTGACCTCGCGGTTGCGCGCCGCGTTCGGCGTGCAGCTGTCGCCGCGCGCGGTGTTCGACCACCCCACGGTGTCCGGCCTCGCCTCCGCCATCAGCACCGGGGCGGGTTCCGGCCAGGATGCGGTGGACGCCATCCCGGTGATCCCGCGCGATGGCGTCCACCCTCCGCTCACCCACCCGCAGTCGCCCGCCCAGCGGCGGCTGTGGTTCCTGGACCAGTTCGAGCCGGGCAGCACGGAGTACGTCACGCCGACCGCGCTGCGCCTGAGCGGGCCGCTGGACCTGGCCGCGCTGCGGCGGGCCCTCGACGGCCTGGTGGTCCGGCACGAGTCGCTGCGCACCACGTTCGACGACGGCGTGCAGCTCGTGCACGAACCGTTCGAGGTGCCGCTCGCGGTCGAGGACGGCTCGTGGGAGGCGGTGCTGCTCGACGAGGTCGGCACGCCGTTCGACCTGCGCGGGGGACCGCTGTTCCGGACCCGGCTGGTGCGCGTCGCCGCCGAGGAGCACGTGCTGGTGCTGACGCTGCACCACATCGTCACCGACGGCTGGTCGACCGGTGTGCTGGCCAACGACCTCGGCGCGCTGTACGCGGGCGAGGAGCTGCCGCCGCTCGCCGTGCAGTACGTGGACTACACGGCCTGGCTGCCGGAGCCCGCGGTCGACTACTGGGCCGGCGCGCTGGCCGGCGTGCCGCCGCTGGAGCTGCCGACGGACCGGCCGCGGCCGGCGGTACGCGGCACGACGGGCGCGATGCACGGGTTCACCGTGCCCGCGCCGCTCGCGAAGGCCGTGAAGGCGGTGGCCGCCGAGCACGGCGACACCCTGTTCACCGCGCTGCTCGCGGCCACGAAGGTGCTGCTGGCCCGCTACACCGGGCAGGACGACATCGCGGTCGGCACCGCGGTGTCCGGGCGCGGGCGGGCTGAGCTGGACGACGTGATCGGCCTGTTCGTGAACACCGTGGTGCTGCGGTCCGCGGTGGACACGAGGCGGTCGTTCACGGAGCTGCTGGCCGACGTGCGGACCACCGTGCGGGACGGTTTCGCGCACCAGGACGTGCCGTTCGAGCGGGTGGTGGACGCCGTCCGGCCGGACCGCGACCCCAGCCGCAACGCCTTGTTCGACGTCATGGTGCTGATGCAGAACTTCGGCGCCGACGTGCCCGAGCTGCCCGGCCTGCGGGTGGAGGACCTCCAGCTCCCGCTGGTGACCTCGACGTGCGACCTCACGTTCGAGTTCGGCGAGGTCGACGGCGAGCTGCGCGGCGCGGTGGAGTACAGCACCGACCTGTTCGACGCGGACACGGTGGACCGCATGGCGCGGCACCTGCTGGTGCTGCTGGAAGGCGTCACGGCCGCGCCGGACCGCCCGGTGGGCGAGCTGCCGCTGCTGCTCGGCGACGAGCCGGACGGGCACGGGCCGCGGCTGGCCGTCCCCGAGACGACGTTCGCCGCGATCTTCGAGGAGCAGGCGCGGCGCACGCCCGACGCCGGCGCGCTGGTGTGCGGCGGCACCCGCCTCACCTTCGCCGAGGTCGACGCGCGGGCCAACCGGCTCGCGCACCACCTGCTGGCCGCCGGCGCGGGTCCGGAGCGGGTGGTCGCGGTGTCGTTGCCGCGGTCGGCCGACTCGGTGGTGGCGATCCTGGCCGTGCACAAGGCGGGCGCGGTGTACCTGCCGGTCGACCGCGACCTGCCGCGCGACCGGGTGGACTTCCTGCTCCGCGACGCCCGGCCGGCGTTCGTGCTCGACGTGATGCCCGACGTGTCGGGCTTCCCGGACACCCCGCCGGACGTCGTCGTGCGGCCGGACCAGGCCGCGTACGTGATCTACACGTCCGGCTCGACCGGTGTGCCCAAGGGTGTCGTGGTCGAGCACCGGCAGCTGACGAACCTGATCCACAACCACCACCGGGTCTTCGCCGACGACCCGATGCGGGTCGCGCTGACCGCCGTGTTCTCGTTCGACACGTCGTGGGAGGGGCCGCTGTTCATGGCGGGCGGCCACGAGCTGCACGTGCTGACCGACGACGTCCGCCTCGAACCGCAGGTGCTCGTCAAGTACGTGCGCGAGCACCGCGTCGACCTGCTGGACCTGACGCCGTCCTACGTCCAGCAGCTCCTCCCGCTCGGGCTCCTCGACGGCGACCACACCCCCAGGCACGTGATGCTGGGCGGCGAGGCGCTGCCGGAGTCGCTGTGGCGGACGCTGGCCGCGTCCCGCACCACCGCGCACAACTACTACGGCCCGACGGAGGTGGCGGTCGACTCGGTGTCCACCGTCGTCACCGGGGACCGCGCGCTGATCGGCCGCCCGCTGCTCAACCTGGTGGCCCACGTGCTCGACGAGGACCTGCGCCCCGTCCCGGCCGGTGTGCCCGGCGAGCTCTACCTCGGCGGCGCGCAGGTGGCCCGCGGCTACCACGACCGGCCGGGCCTGACCGCCCAGCGGTTCCTGGCCGACCCGTTCGGCGAGCCCGGCTCACGCATGTACCGCACCGGGGACAAGGTGCGGTGGGTTCCCGCCGGCGGAGCCGGTGACCGGACGCGGACAGCCGCCCTCGACTACCTGGGCCGCAACGACGACCAGGTGAAGATCCGCGGTTTCCGGGTCGAGCTGGGCGAGGTCGAGGCGGCGCTCCTGCACCACCCGGACGTGACGCAGGCGGCCGTGGTGGCGCGGGCGCACAACGGTCACCAGCGGCTCGTCGCCTACACCGCGGGCACGGCCGCCGACCTGGCGGGCTGGCTCAAGCAGCGGCTGCCGGACTACCTGGTGCCGTCGGCGTTCGTGGCGCTGGACGCGCTGCCGATGACCCCGGCGGGCAAGGTGGACCGGCGGGCGCTGCCCGCTCCGACGTTCACCGACGCCGGCTACGTCGCGCCCGAGCCGGGCGTCGCGGCCACCCTCGCCGACATCTGGGCCGACGTGCTCGGTGTGGAGCGGGTCGGCGCGCGGGACAACTTCTTCGCCCTGGGCGGCGACTCGATCCTGAGCATGCAGGTCGTGTCCCGGGCGCGGCAGGCCGGGCTGAAGCTGACGTCCAAGGACGTCTTCCTCCGCCAGACCGTCGGCGACCTCGCGCTCGCGGTCACCGACGACACCGCGACGACCCACGAGACGGTGACCGGGCCGGCGCCGCTGACCCCGATCCAGCGCTGGTTCTTCGCCGAGCAGGGACCGCTGGCGCACTTCACCATGTCGGTGGTGGTGCGGGTCGGCGACGCCGAGCCGGCCGCGGTGCGCGACGCCGTGCGGGCCGTGGTCGCCCACCACGACGCGCTGCGGCTGCGGTTCACCCGGGTGGACGGCGAGTGGCGGCAGGAGGTGGCGGACGCGGAGTCCGCCGAGGTGTTCCGCCTCGCCTCGGGCGACCTGGCCGCCGAGGCGCACCAGGCCCGCACGAGCCTCGACCTGCGCCACGGCCCGCTGCTGCGCGCCGTCCTGTTCGACGACGGCAGGCTGTTCGTCACCGCCCACCACCTGGTGGTCGACGCGGTGTCGTGGCGGATCGTGCTGGAGGACCTGGACACCGCGCTCGCCGGCCGCGACCTCGGACCGAAGAGCACGGCGTTCACCGACTGGGCGCACCGGCTCGACCGGCACGTGCGCGAGGGCCGGTTCGACCACGCCCTGCCGCACTGGGCGGACGTGCCCGCGGAGGAACCGGCGCCGACGTCGGCGGGCAGCGCGCGCAGCGTGTCCGTGCGGCTGGGCAAGGCCGAGACCGACGCGCTGCTGCACGCCGTGCCCGATGCCTACCGCACCCAGGTCAACGACGTCCTGCTCACCGCGCTGACCGCGGCGTTCGCCGGGCGGGCGCTGGTGGCGCTGGAGGGCCACGGCCGGGAGGAGCTGTTCGACGGCCTGGACCTGTCCCGCACGGTCGGCTGGTTCACCGCCGAGTTCCCGGTCGCGCTGGAGCTGCCCGGGGACGACGGCGGCGCCGTCGACTGGGGCGCGGCGCTGAAGTCGGTCAAGGAGCAGTTGCGCGCCGTGCCGGACAAGGGGCTGAGCTACGAGGCCCTGAAGTACTGGGACCGCGGCGTGACCGGCCCGCTGCCGCGCGTGTGCTTCAACTACCTGGGCCAGTACGACGACGAGATCGACGACGTCGACCACGGCCGCGAGGTGCCGGACGACGCCGTCCGGCCGCACCTGCTCGACATCGGCGCCGCCGTGTCGTCGGGCGAGCTGGTGCTGGACTGGGAGTACTCCACCGAGGCGCACGACGAGGCCGCGGTGCGCGCGTTGGCCGACCGGATGCTCGACGCGCTGCGCGGGATCGTCGCGTTCTGCGCGAAGCCGGACGCGTGGGGCCGCACGCCGTCGGACTTCCCGCTGGCGAAGCTCACCGCCGAGCAGGTGGACCGGATCGTCGACCGGGACGTGGAGGACGTCTACCCGCTCACCCCGTTGCAGGCGGGCATGGTGTTCCACAGCCTCGTGGACGACAGCACGGCCTACGTGAACCAGCTGCGGGTGCGGCTGTCCGGTGTGGACGACCCCCGGCGCTTCGCCCGGGCGTGGCAACGCGTGGTCGACCGCACGCCCATCCTCCGCACCGACGTGGTGTGGGAGGGGCTGGACGAGCCGGTGCAGGTGGTGCGGCGCGGCGTGACCGTGCCGGTGACCTACGCCGACGTCACCGACGAGGTGGTCGCGGCCGACGCGGCGGCCGGCGTCGACGTGACCACCGCGCCGCTGATGCGGCTGGTCGTCGGCCGGGCCTCGGACACCGAGGTGGACCTGTTGTGGACCTCGCACCACCTGCTGCTCGACGGGTGGAGCACCGCGCAGGTGTTCGGCGAGGTGCTCCACGAGTACGCGGGCGGCGCGGCGCCCGCGCGGCGGCCCTTCCGCGACTACCTGGCCTGGCTCGCCGAGGTCGACCAGTCGGCCGTCGAGTCGTACTGGCGGGGTGTGCTGGCCGGGTTCGAGACGCCCACCCCGCTGCCGTTCGACCGGCCGCCGACCGAGGCGCACCGCGCCGAGTCGTCCGCGCAGGTCGTGCTCGACCTGCCCGCCGACCGGCTCGACGCGGTCGCCCGCACGCACGGCCTGACGGTGAACACCCTGGTCCAGGGCGCGTGGGCGGTGCTGCTGTCCCGCACCTCGGGTCAGCGGGACGTGGTGTTCGGCAGCACGGTGTCCGGTCGGCCGGCGGAGCTGCCCGGTGTCGAGTCGATCATCGGCATGTTCATCAACACCGTGCCCACGAGGGTGACGGTGGAGTCCGACGTCGAGGTGGTGACCTGGCTGCGCCGGTTGCAGGACTCGCAGACCGAGTCCCGGCAGCACGAGCACGTGTCGCTGGCGCAGGTGCAGGGTTTCGCCAAGATCAGCTCGGACTCCGGCACGCGCCTGTTCGACAGCCTGCTGGCGTTCGAGAACTACCCGGTCGAGAAGGACTCGCCGGACGGCGCGCCGGGCATCGGCGAGGTGGACAGCCTGGACACCACGTCGTTCCCGCTCACCGTGCGGGCGTACGTGGACGACTCGCTGCACGTGGAGCTGACCTACGACCCGCGGCTGTTCGACGCCGCCACGATCGGTCTGCTGGGCGAGCGGCTGGCCCGGCTGCTGGACGCGATCGGCGCGGACCCCCGGCGGCGGGTGTTCGAGCTGCCGTGGCTGTCCGACGACGAGCGGGACCGGGTGCTGGTGTCGTGGAACGGCACGTCGTCCGGCGCGGTGGTCGAGGACACCATCCCGTCGCTGTTCGCCGCACGGGCCGCGCGCACGCCGGACGCCGTCGCGGTGACGTGCGAGGGCGCGAGCCTCACCTACCGGGAGCTGGACGAGCGCGCGAACCGCCTGGCGCACCACCTCGTCGCGGCCGGAGCCGGCCCGGAGACGGTGGTGGCGCTGCGCTTCCCCCGTTCGCCCGACCTGGTGGTCGCGGTGCTGGGCGTGCTGAAGGCGGGCGCGGCCTACCTGCCGCTGGACGCCTCGTACCCGGCCGACCGGATCGCGCACATGATCGAGGACGCCCGGCCGACGGTGACCCTGGACGGGCTGCCCGACCTGTCCGGGCTGCCGACCGACGCGCCCGATGTGCCGCTGCGGCCCGAGAACGCCGCGTACGTGATCTACACGTCCGGGTCGACCGGGCGGCCGAAGGGCGTGGTGATCCCGCACTCGAACGTGGTGCGGCTGTTCTCCGGGACCGACCACTGGTTCGGCTTCGGACCCGACGACGTGTGGACGCTGTTCCACAGCTACGCCTTCGACTTCTCGGTGTGGGAGCTGTGGGGACCGCTGCTGCACGGCGGACGACTCGTCGTCGTCCCCTACGAGGTCTCGCGGTCACCGCGCGACTTCGCCCGCCTGGTCGCCGACGAAGGCGTGACCGTGCTCAACCAGACGCCCTCGGCGTTCTACCAGCTGCTGGAGGAAGCGCCCGACCTCGACGTCCGGTACGTGATCTTCGGCGGCGAGGCGCTGGACATGCGCAAGCTGTCGGCGTGGCGCGGCTCCGGCGAGTTGATCAACATGTACGGCATCACCGAGACCACCGTCCACGTCACGTGGACGCCCGCGGACGGCTCGATCGGCGTCCCCATCCCCGACCTGCGCGTCTACGTGCTCGACGACGAGCTGCAACCCGTCGCGCCCGGCGTGGTCGGCGAGATGTTCGTGGCCGGGCCGGGAGTGGCCCGCGGCTACCTCCACCGGCCGGGCCTGACCGCCCAGCGGTTCCCGGCCGACCCGTTCGGCGCGCCGGGGAGCCGGATGTACCGCACCGGCGACCTGGCCCGGTGGGTGGACGGCCGGCTGGAGTACTTCGGGCGCGCGGACCAGCAGGTGAAGATCCGCGGCTTCCGGATCGAGCTGGGCGAGATCGAGGCGGTGCTGGCCGCGCACGACGCCGTGGCCCAGGTCGCGGTGATCGTGCGCGAGGACCGGCTGGTCGCCTACCACGTGCCCGCCGGCACGGCCGAGGCCACCGGGCTGCGCGAGCACGCCGAGCGGTCGCTGCCGGACTACATGGTGCCCGCCGCGTACGTGGCGCTGGAGCGGTTGCCGCTCAACGCCAACGGCAAGCTGGACCGGGCCGCGCTGCCCGCGCCGGAGCGGGAGGCGTCGGCGGCGGGCGGGTTCGTCGCGCCGCGCACCGAGGCCGAACGCCTGGTCGCGGAGGTCTGGGCGGACGTGCTCGGCCTGGCCGAGGTCGGCGCGGAGGACAACTTCTTCACCCTCGGCGGCGACTCGATCTCCAGCATCCGGGTGGTGTCGCGGCTGCGGTCGTCGTTCGACGTGTCGCCGCGCGACCTGTTCGACCACCCGACCGTGGCCGCGCTCGCCGCCCGCCTGTCCGGGTCCGTCTCGGCCGACGGGGCGATCCCCCGCGTCGAGGGCGACGCGCCGCTGTCGTTCGCGCAGCAGCGGCTGTGGTTCCTGGACCAGTTCCAGCCCGGCGGCACCGAGTACGTGACACCGCTGGCCGTGCGGTTGCGCGGCGCGCTGGACGTGCCGAGGCTGGAGCGGGCGTTGCGGGCGCTGGTCGAGCGGCACGAGTCGCTGCGGACCACGTTCCCGGCGGTGGACGGGCTGCCCGTCACCTCCGTGCGGCCGGTCGACGTGACGCTGCCGGTGGTGGACGAGCTGCCCGCGCCGGAGCCGTTCGACCTCGCCGAGGGGCCGCTGTTCCGGCCCGTGCTGGTGCGCCGAGGACCCGACGACCACGTGCTCGCGCTCACGATGCACCACATCGTCACCGACGGCTGGTCCGGCGGGGTGCTGATGTCCGACCTGGCCGCGCTGTACGGCGGCGAGGAGCTCGCGCCGCTGCCCGTCCGGTACGGCGACTTCGCCGCCTGGCAGCGGCAGCAGCCGCTGGACGCGCAGCTGGACTACTGGCGCGAACAGCTGGCCGACGTGCCCGCGCTGGAGCTGCCGACGGACCGGCCCCGGCCACCCGTGCAGACGACGGCGGGCGCGCAGACCGGGTTCGCGGTGCCGGCGCCGGTCGCGGAACGGTTGCGCGAGCTGGCACGGGCCGTGGACGGCACGCTGTTCATGGCGCTGGTCGCGGCCTGCGAGGTGCTGTTGCACCGGTGGACCGGGCAGGACGACTTCGCGCTCGGCACCGTGGCCTCCGGCCGCGACCGGCCCGAGACGCAGGACCTGGTCGGGTTCTTCGTCAACACGGTGACCCTGCGGGCGCGGGTCGAGCCGTCGGCGACGTTCCCCGAGTTCCTGGCCCGCACCCGGGCGACCGTGCTGGACGCGTTCGCGCACCAGGACGTGCCGTTCGAACGGGTGGTGGACGCGGTGCGCCCCGACCGCGACACCAGCCGCACGCCGCTGTTCCAGGCCGTGGTGGCGCTGCAGAACGCGCCCCAGGCGGCGGGCTTCCCCGGGCTCGACGCGGAGGACGTCGAGCAGCCCACGGTGAGCAGCAACTTCGACGTGACGATCGAGTTCACCGAGGACCCCGACGGCGGGCTGCACGGATCGGTCGAGTACAACACCGACCTGTTCGACGCGGGCACGGTCGAGCGGCTGGTCGACCACCTGGGCGTGCTGCTGTCCGGCATCGCGGCCGACCCCGACCGCCCGCTGTGGGCGTTGCCGGTGCTGCCCGACTCCGAGCGGGAGCTGCTGGCGGCGTGGGGTTCCAGCGGTCCGGCGGTCGACGGCCCCGGCTTCGTGGAGCTGGTCGAGGCGCAGGTCGCGCGCACACCGGACGCGTTGGCGCTGACCGGCGCGGCGGACGTGACCTACGCCGGGCTGAACGCCCGCGCGAACCGGTTGGCGCACCACCTGATCGGGCTGGGCGCGGGACCGGAGCGGATCGTCGCGCTGCGGCTGCCCCGGTCGGTCGACCTGCTGGTGGCGGAGCTGGCGGTGCTCAAGGCGGGCGCCGCGTTCCTGCCCGTCGACCCGGAGTACCCGGCCGAGCGGATCGCGTTCATGCTCGACGACGCCCGGCCGCTGGTGGTGCTGGACGGGCCGGTCGACGTGTCCGACCAGCCCGACGCGGACCCCGCCGTGGCGGTGCGGCCGGAGCACCCGGCGTACGTGATCTACACGTCCGGGTCGACCGGGCGGCCGAAGGGCGTGGTGGTGTCGCACGCCGGCCTGGCCACGTTCGCGGCGGCCGAGATCGCGCACTTCGACGTGCGGCCCGGCGACCGGGTGCTGGAGTTCTCCTCGCCCAGCTTCGACGCGTCCGTGCTGGAGCTGTGCATGGCCCTGCCCGCCGGCGCGGCGCTGGTCGTGCCGCCGCCGGGGCCGCTGCTGGGCGACCAGCTCGTCGAGGTGGTGAACGGGTTCGGCGTGACGCACGCGCTGATCCCGCCGGTCGCGCTGGCCACCGTGCCGGACGTGGCGCTGCCGACGTTCCGCACGCTGGTCGTGGGCGGCGACGCGTGCTCGGCGGACCTGGTGCGCCGCTGGGCGCCCGGCCGCCGGATGATCAACGCCTACGGGCCGACCGAGTCGACCGTGGTCACGTCGTGGAGCGAGCCGCTGGAACCCGGCGGCGTGCCGCCGATCGGCCGGCCGATCCCCGGCACGACCGCGCACGTGCTCGACGGCGAGCTGCGGCCCGTGCCGGTGGGCGTCGCCGGCGAGCTGTACGTGTCCGGCGTCGGGCTGGCGCGCGGGTACCTGGACCGGCCGGGGCTGACCGCGCAGCGGTTCCTGGCGAACCCGTACGGGCCGCCCGGGTCGCGCATGTACCGCACGGGCGACGTGGTGCGGTGGACCGCCACCCCCGGCGACCGGGCGTCCGGACAGCTGGAGTTCGTCGGCCGGGCCGACGAGCAGGTGAAGATCCGCGGGTTCCGCATCGAGCTCGGCGAGATCGAGACGGCCCTGCTGCGGCACCCGGACGTGCGTGAGGCGGTCGTCGTGGCCAGGGCGGACGCGCGGGGCCACAAGCGGCTCGTCGCCTACGTCGTGGGCGAGGTCGCGCGGTCGTCCTGGGTGGAGAAGGTCCGGGAGTTCCTGGGCGAGTCGCTGCCGGACTACCTGGTGCCGTCGGTGTTCACGCCGGTGGACGCCCTGCCGATCAGCCCCAACGGCAAGGTGGACCGGGCGAAGCTGCCCGAGCCGGACTTCGGCGCCCTCGCCGGCGCCGAGTACGTCGCGCCGTCCGGGCCGGTGGAGGAGGCGCTGGCCGCCGTCTGGGCCGACGTGCTCGGTGTGCCCAGGGTGGGCGCGCAGGACAACTTCTTCGCGCTGGGCGGCGACTCGATCCTGAGCATGCAGGTGGTGGCGCGGGCGCGGCAGGCCGGGTTCCGCTTCGCCACCCGCGACCTGTTCGTGCACCAGACCCCCGCCTCGCTCGCCCCGCACGTCACGGTGGAGGTGTCGTCGTCCGCCGACCGGGCGCCGGTGGTGGGCGAGGTGCCGCTGACGCCGATCCAGCACTGGTTCCTCACCTCGGGGCGGCACAACCCGCACCACTTCAACCAGTCGCACCTGGTGGAGCTGGACCCGGCGGTCGACGTCGCGGCGTTGCGGCGGGCGCTGGGCGTGCTCGTGGCGCACCACGACGCGTTGCGGCTGCGGTTCACGTCCGTCGACGGGGTGTGGCGGCAGCACAACGACGACGTGGACGACGTCGACGTGCTGACCGTCGTGGACGGAGCGGCGGAGCTGGAGCGGGTCGCGGACGAGGTCCACTCGTCGTTCGACCTGGCGACCGGGCCGCTGGTGCGGGCGGTGCTGTTCCAGGGTGAGCAGCCGCTGCTGTTGCTGGTCGGCCACCACCTGGTGGTCGACGGGGTGTCGTGGCGGATCCTGCTCGACGACCTGGAGACCGCGTACCGGGGCGAGGACCTGGGCGCCAAGACCACCTCCTACCAGGAGTGGTCGCGGCGGCTGGAGTCCCACGTGCTCGGCGGCGCGCTGGACGACGAGGTGGAGCACTGGGACCAGACCTTCCCGTCGTTCCCCCCGCCGTCCGGGACGGCCGAGTCGGTGACCGTGGAGCTGTCCGAGGAGGACACGGACGCGTTGCTGCGCGGCGCGCCGGTCGCCTACCGGACCCGGATCAACGACGTGCTGCTGGCCGCGCTGGCGTGGGCGCTGTCCCGGTGGACGGGGTCGTCGCGGGTCGCGGTCGACCTGGAGGGCCACGGCCGCGAGGACGTGCTCGACGTGGACCTCTCGCGGACCGTCGGCTGGTTCACCACGGTGTTCCCGGTGACGTTGGAGGTGCCGGACGGCGGCTGGCGCGACCGGGTGAAGGCGGTGCGGCGGCAGCTGCGGGCCGTGCCGGGCAACGGGTTCGGGTACGGGCCGCTGCGGCAGCACGGCCGGGTGCCCGACGGCGGGCGGCCCGCGGTGTCGTTCAACTACCTCGGCCAGTTCGACGGCGGCTCGGCCGAGTCGACCGGCCTGTACCGGGCGGTGCGGCCGTCCGTCGGCGCGGACCACGACCCGGCCGACGGCGGCGACCACGTGCTCGACGTGGTCGGCGAGGCCGGGAAGACGCTGGGCTTCGCCTTCTACCACTACCCGTCGACGCACTCGGCCGAGGAGATCGGCGCGGTGGCCGCCGACTTCGCCGCCGCGCTGCGGGCGATCGCCGCGGACTGCCGGGGTGCGCTGTGACGACGTCGCTGGCACGCAACCGGAACTACACGCTGCTGTGGGGCGGCCAGGCGCTGGCCGAGGTGGGGTTCAGCGCCTCGATGCTGGCCCTGCCGCTGCTCGTGCTGGCGCTGACCGGGTCGCCGGTGCTGTCCGGGCTGGTCCTCACCGTGGACGCCACCGCGCAGCTCCTCGTCGGCCTGCCGGCCGGCGCGCTGGTCGACCGGTGGGACCGCAGGCGGATCATGCTGTGCTGCGAGGCCGTCCAGGTGGTCGCCCTGGGCGGGCTCGTGGTCGCGGTGTGGGCCGACGCGGTCACCATCCCGCACGTCATGGCGGTCGCCGCGGTGCTCGGCGTGTGCCGGGCGTTGTTCGAGCCCGCCGAGGACGCGTGCCTGCCCCGGCTCGTGCCCGAGTCGCAGCTGGCGACGGCCGTGGCGATGAACAGCGCGCGGTCCTCGTTGGGGCAGATGGCGGGGACGGCGCTGGGTGGCCTGCTGATCGCCGTGGCGCGGTGGCTGCCGTTCCTGGTGGACCTGGTCACGCACGTGGTGGCGTTCGTGGCGCTGCTGTTCCTGCGGGTGCCGCCGACCGCGCCGGTCGAGGCGCACCCGCCCCTGCTGCGGTCGATCGGCGAGGGCCTGCGGTGGGTGTGGAGCCGGCGGGAGATCCGGGTGACGGCGCTGTGCGCGGTGGTGCTGAACCTGTTCTTCACCGCGTTCTACGTGGTCGTCATCGTGCTGGTCGAGGGCCGGGGCGCGTCGTTCGGCGAGATCGGCGTGATGGCGGCGATGCTCGGCGTCGGCGGCGTGCTCGGGGCGTTGGCCGCGCCGTGGCTGCACCGCGCGCTCGGCCCGCACCGGTCGATCGCCTCGGTGTTCTGGGTGCTGACCCTGCTGGTGCCGTGCGCGCTGCTGGTCGAGTCGGCCTACCTGGTCGGGGTGCTGTTCGCCCTGATGAGCTTCCTCGCGCCGACCGCCAACACCACCATCAGCACCCACCAGCTGCTGCTCACCCCCGACGAGCTGCGCGGACGGCTCAGCGGGGTGATGGGTGTCGTCGTGGGCGGCGCGGGCGCGGCCGGCCCCCTGGTCGGCGGCGTGCTGACCGAAGCGCTGTCGGCCCGCACCGCCGTCGTGGTGTGCGCGGCGGGCATCTTGTCCATCACGATTTTCGTCACAGTCAGCCCGACGTTGCGCGGGTATGCGAAAGCACAAGAGGAGAACAAGGCATGAGGGACGACATCACGTACCAGGTCCTGGTGAACGACGAGGGCCAGTACTCGTTGTGGCCCGCCCACCACGACGTGCCCGCCGGGTGGCGGTTCGAGGGCACGAAGGGCACCAAGGACGAGTGCTCGGCGCACGTCGACCAGGTGTGGACCGACATGCGGCCCGCGTCGTTGCGCGCGGCGATGGACTGAGGTCGGGGCGTCGGCGCCCCGGGCCCGCTCAGAGCAGCGGGACCAGGGCGCCGACGACGCCCGCGGCGACCAGCGCGCTCACCACGCCCCGGCGCAGCGCCAGCAGCCACAGCGCGGCGAGGCCGAGCAGGACGAACTGCCACGGCTCGTGCAGCGACCAGGCCAGCGGCACCGCGGAGCCCGCGATCGCCCCGATGGCCGCGGCGCCCGCGCCGGTGAGGAACGCCTGCGCCCGGCCGTCCTCCCGCAGGCGCGACAACCTCGGCCCGCCCGCGATGACCATCACGAACGACGGCGCGAACGCCACGAACGCGGCCAGCAGCCCGCCGCCGAGCCCGGCGGCGGCGTACCCGACGACCGCGACCGTCTGCACGACCGGTCCCGGCGTGATCTGCCCGAGCGCCACCGCGTTGAGGAACTGCGCGTCCGTCATCCACCCGTAGGTGTGAACGGCGTCCTGCCGCATCAACGGGATGATCACGAAACCGCCGCCGTACGACAGCGCGCCGACCTTCGCCGCCACCCACGCCACCGCGCCCAACCCGCCGCCCGCCGCGGGCAGGGCCAGCACCACCGGCCAGTTCGCCGCCCGACCGGGCGCGCGCACCGCGACCTCCACCAGCCCGGCGGCGACGAGCACGAGCACCAGCCACGGCCCGGTCACCGCCGCCGCCACCGCCCCCAGCAGCAGGTACAACCCCCACCGCGCCCGCGCCACCCGCGCCGCGCCGACCCCGCGGAAACTGCCGGGGATCAACCCCCACGCCGCGTGCAACGCCACCGCGGGCACCGCCGCACCCGCCCCCGCCGCCGCGCCCGTCACCCACGCGGGCGCGTCGTCGGCCAGGAACAGCACCGCCAACGCCAGGATCACCAGCAGGCCCGGCACGATGAAGCACACCCCGCCGACCACCGCCCCGACCGCACCGCGCAACCGCCACGCGCACAGGATCGCGAGCTGCGTGGAAGCGGGCCCGGGCAACAGGTTCGTGACCGCGACGCCGTCCTCGAACTCGCGGTCCGACAGCCACCCCCGCCGCGTCACGCACAGGTCGCGCAACAACGCGATGTGCGCGGGCGGCCCACCGAACCCGACGCACCCGATCCGCCCCCACTCGCGGACGATGGTCCCCAACCCGACCCGACCGCTCACGAGACACCCACCGCCGCCACTCCCGAAGCCGAACGTCACCCCGCCTCCCCCATCCTCTCCTCCCACCACTTCCGGTCGCCCCGGTGGCCGAGGAGTCGGGTGGCGTTACCTTCACCACCGTGAGCGCAGACGACTGGCTGACCGACACCAGGGCTTCCTACGACGCGGTGGCCGACAGCTACCTCGACTTCACGCGCGAGGCGCTGGCCGAGTCCCCGCTCCTGCGCGGCGTCCTGGCCCTGTTCGCCGAGGCCGCCCGCGACGTCGGCGGCCCCGTCGCCGACATCGGCTGCGGACCGGGCCTCATCACGTCCCACCTCCACGGGCTGGGCCTGGACGCGTTCGGCGTCGACCTCTCACCCCGGATGGTCGAACTCGCCGGCCGGCAGCACCCCGACCTGCGGTTCCACATCGGCTCCATGACCGACCTCGCCCTGGCCGACGACTCGGTCGGCGGGGTGCTGGCGTTCTACTCGATCATCCACGTCCCGGACCACGAGGTGCCGGCCGTCCTCGCCCACTTCCGGCGCGTGCTCCGGCCGGGCGGCGTCGTCATGCTGGGCTTCCACGTGGGCGACCGCGTCCGCCTCAAGACCGAGGGCTACGGCGGCCACCCGATGTCGCTGCACGTCCACCGGCGTCCGGTCGAGCGGGTGGCCGGCTGGCTGCGGGACGCGGGCTTCACCATCGAGGCGCAGGTCCTCCTGGGCCCGGACGACGAGGTGCCCGGCGGAATGCTCATCGCCCGGACCGGGTCTTGACCGACCATCCCCGCGCCGAACCGGCCCTGATCGCGCCCACCACCCGCCTCCACCACGCCTGGTTGGCGGCCCGGGACGACTGGGGCCCGGGCGTCCACGAGGACGGCTTCGGCCTGCACCCGTCCGACGAGGTCGACTCACCCCCGGGCTTCGCCGCCTGGGTGGCGCGCCTCACCGACGTGCCCGGCTCGGTGTGCCGCTGGATCGTCGAGGGCGACCGCGTGCTCGGTGGCATCGCGCTGCGGCTCGGTCCCGCCGACCACGTGCGGGTCTTCGGCCACATCGGCTACGGCATCCGCCCGTCCGCTCGGGGGCGGGGTCTGGCCACCTGGGCCTTGGGCCGCATGCTGGTCGAGGCCGGCTCGCTCGGCCTGACCGAGGTGCTGCTGGTCTGCGAAGACCACAACACCGCGTCCGTGAAGACGATCGAGCGCAACGGCGGCACCTTCGACGGCGTCCAGTCCACCGACCTCGGCCCCCTGCGCCGCTACCTGATCACCCTCCGCTGACCTCTCCCCGATGCCCCTGCCCTCTCCTCGCCCTTCCGGCCCTCGAATCGGAGGGCCTGCCCACCCGTGGTCGCCGCCGGCCGCCGTTTTTCCCGGCTAACGTGAGAAATGCGATTCAGGTTGTCTTCGGTTGCATTCTTCGCCCAGTCGAGTGAGCGAAACCTCAAGAATCCACCCCATCGGACCCGAACCAACCCGCCGGGCCCGATTTTACCCGGGCTCGGACCCATAGGCTGGGGTGCCCGTAAGGGCCTCATGTCAAATCGAACCCCAACCCCTCACCTCACGTCACCGGCACGATCCGCGCCGACACCAGCTCGCCCTCCACGACGTCGAGCAACCCGACCGTCCCGTGCGGCTGCCGGCGGCGGTCGGTGGGTGAGCCCGGGTTGAACACGCGCACACCGCCCGCGCCTTCGCCGGTGACGTCCACCGGGATGTGGGAGTGGCCGAACACCACCAGGTCGGCCTCCGGGAACCGGCGGCGCATGCGGGCCGCGCGTCCGACCGCCTGGCCGCTGTCGTGGATCATCGCCACGCGCAGGCCGGCGAGGTCCAGTTCGACCGTCTCGGGCGCGCCCCACTCGGCCACGTCGGGCCCGTCGTTGTTGCCGCGCACGGCGGTCACCGGCGCGTACTGGGCCAGCTCGTCCAGCACGGACGCCACGCAGACGTCCCCCGCGTGCAGGATGACATCCGCGTGGCGCAGGTGTTCCGCCACTTGCGGAGGGCACGACTTCCACCGCCGGGGCCCGTGGGTGTCGGACAGCACGACTACCCGCACGGCGTGACTACCCGCACGGCACGACTGCGCGGATGACCGGCCGGTCGAGTCGGTTCACGTCATCGCCGGGCCCGCGTCGGCGCTCCCGGTCAACTCCTTCAAGAACTCGTGGCACTGCTTGGCGCGCGCGGAGTCCTCTTCCATCACGCGGCGGAAGAAGGCGGCGATCTCGTGCTTGCCCGCGTTCTCCGCGTCCCGCACGTACTGGCCGTAGTCGTGGCCCGCCTTGAGCGCGTGGTACTGCACGGAGATCAGGTCGTAGCTGACGTCGTCGAATCCGGTCTCACCGGTGGCCATGGACCCTCCTCGGTCGGTCGCCCTGTGCGGTACCCGCCATCCGGGCCGTCAACCCACCAAGCCGACCACACCGCCGGACAATCCACCGGATGAACCACGGACGGACCACGAGCGAACCGCCGGACAAACCGCCTGGCGCCCGGACGCGGTCTCGCTGAGTGGCAGGAGTCGGGCATTGCTTGTAGCGTGCGAACCGGGTTGAGACGACAGCCTTGGTCTCGCGCGAGCCATTTCGCCGGCTGGAGGAACCCCCCATGAGGATCGCGGTCGTCTCGGCGCATGCGAACCCGCTGCCCGTTCTCGGAGACGCCGAAGAGGGTGGTCAGGACGTTCAGGTCGCCGATCTTTCGGCGGCGTTGGTCGCGGCCGGGCACGACGTCGTGGTGCACACCCGACGTGACTCCCCTCGCTCACCCGATGTGGTGCGCACCCGGTTCGGTTACGACGTGGTGCACGTCGCCGCCGGGCCGCCGAGTCCGGTTCACCCGGACGAACTGCTGCCTCACCTGGACGAGTTCACCCGGTTCCTGCGGTCGCAGTGGCGGGCCGACCCGCCGGACGTCGTGCACGCCCACTACTGGACGTCGGGGGTGGCGTCGGTGTTGGCCGCCAACGGTCTGGACGTGCCGGTGGTGCAGACGTTCCACTCGCTGGGCGTGATGGCGCAGCAGGCGGGTGACGAGGGCGTGCCGGAGGCCCGGCTGTCCACCGAGCGGCTGATCGGGCGTGAGGCGAGCCGGATCGTGGCCCAGTGCACGGAGGAGAAGACGCAGCTGGTGCACATGGGTGTGCCGCGGGCGCGGGTGGCCGTGGTGCCGCCGGGGGTGGACGTGGAGCGGTTCAAGCCGGACGGTCCTCGGCTGAACCGGCCGTTGCCGCACCGGCTGGTGTCGCCTTCGGGTGGCGCCGAGGACGTGATCACGGCGTTGCGATCGGTGTGGGACACCGAGTTGGTGGTCGTGGGCGGGCGGGCCGAGGAGGTGCGCAGGTTGCGCGAGCACGCGCGGTCGTCGGGCGTCGGTGACCGGGTCCGGTTGGTCGGCCGCGTGCCGCAGGTGGCGATGCCCGCGCTGCTGCGGTCCGCCGACGTGGTGGTCTGCGCCGGGTCGGGCTGCGCCGCCGTCACCCCGCTCGAGGCGATGGCGTGCGGCGTGCCGGTGGTGGCCGCGAGTGTCGGCGGTTCGACGGACACGGTCGTGGACGGTGTCACCGGCCTGCTCGTGCCGCCGAACGACCCGCGGGTGCTGGCCCGCGCGCTGCGCCCGCTGCTGTCCGACGACGCCCGCCGCGACGCCTACGGGATCGCCGCCACCGACCGCGTCGAGGCGAGGTTCAGCACGACCAGGATCGCCATCGAGACGGTCCACGTGTACCGCCAGGCCACGGGCCGCCCGGAGACCTTGGAAGCGTCGATCAGCGACGGCTGACCCCGACCTCTCGTCGCCCACGCGGCCACGCTCGTCGATCCGGGTGTCACACCGGGTCGACGAGCGTCGGTGAGCGTCACGGCCGATAAGCACGCGGGCGGTCGGTCAGGTCGTCCGGCGTGCCGTACGCGCGCAACCGGATGGGCCTCGGCCCCGGTAGGTGATCGCCACCGGGGCCTCGGCCGGTCGGGGTCGGACGGCGGCAGGTACGCCGGCGCGGGCGGAGGCCCCGAGTCGGTGTGTCCCCGGACCCGGACCCGGGTCCGGGTCCGAACTCCGACTCCGACCCCACCGCCGTCGCCTCCCGACTCCACCCGTCCTGCCTCACTCGTCCGGGCTCACCCGTTCCCGGCGACCCGGTTCGGCCGAGCCGTCCGACCCAGCGCGAAGCCGAGCGCGATCATGCCGATGCCGAGCAGCAGGTGCAGCCAGTTGTCGGCGGTGTTCAGCGGCACGAAGTTGGCCGAGCTGTCGTGGTCGACGATCAGCCCGTACAACCACAGCAGCAGGTAGACGACGCCACCCGCGACGAGGTACAGGAACGCGTTGCGCATCGTCCGGGCCATCACCAGGCCGAGGACGCCGAACGCCAGGTGCACGATGTTGTGCAGGATGGACACGGCGAACACGCCGAGCAGCTTGGCGTGCGACTCGTGGCCCGCGAACTGCATCGTGTCGTAGTCGGTGGTGATGCCGGGGATGAACCCGGCGATCCCGACCACGAGGAACACCGCGCCCACCACCGTCGCCGCCAGTTGGACCGGTGTGCGTGTCGTCGCTGTTCCGGGTCTGGACATGTCGACTCCTGTCGCCTCGCGGAAACCCACTTCGGTTGCCGTCCGACTACCCGACGCGCGTGCGGGCAAACGACGCTCACCACGCCGGCAGGTCAGCGCGTGTCAGCGGGGTGGTTCGAACCGGGCCAGCCACGTGGTGAGGATCTGCTCCAACCGCCCGGCGTCGTCGGCGTCGAGGGCGTCGAGCAGCCGCCGCTCGTTGGCCATGTGCTCGGTGAACGCCTGGTCGATCACCTGCTTGCCCGCCTCGGTGAGCGCGACCACGCGCCGCCTGGCGTCGTCCTGCCCCGGCCTGCGGGTCACCAGGCCGTCCCGTTCCAGCCGGTCGATGCGCTTGGTGATCGCGCCCGTGGTCACCATCGTGTGCTGGGCCAGTTCGCCCGGTGCGCGCTCGTACGGGGCGCCCGCCCGGCGCAACGCGGCCAGCACGTCGAACTCGCCCTCACCCAGCCCGTGCCGCCGGTACACGACGGCGAGCTGCTCGGTCAGCACGGCCGCGAGGCGGTGCAGCCTGCCGATGACGCCCTGGGGCGTGACGTCGAGGTCCGGCCGTTCCCGAGCCCATTCGGCCTGGATCCGGGCCACGCGGTCGAGTTCCATGCCACCACACTATCGCTTCCGTGGAAGCTATAGTGTCTTCCGTGGAAACTATCCGGTGGGGCCTGGTCACCGCGATCGCCCCGGTCGCGTGGGGCTCGACGTACTACGTCACCCGCCACTTCCTGCCCGCCGACCACCCGCTGTGGGGCGCGGTGCTGCGCGCGCTCCCCGCCGGCGTGCTGCTGCTCCTCCTGTGCCGCAGACGTCCGCGCGGCGCGTGGTGGTGGCGGTCGCTCGTGCTCGGCACGGTGAACATGGGCGTGTTCTTCACCCTCGTCTACCTCGCCGCGCAACTGCTGCCGACCAGCCTGGCCTCGACGATCATGGCGACGTCGCCGGTCGCGATGATCGCCCTGGCGTGGCCCCTGCTCGGTGAGCGACCCCGCGGTCGGACGGTCCTCGGCGCGCTCACGGGCGTCGCGGGCGTGGTGCTCATGCTCGCCTCGGGCGTGGACGCCGTCGACCCGCTCGGGGTCCTCGTGTCGGTCGCCGCGATGGCGATGTCCGCGTTCGGGCACATCCTCACCAAGCGCTGGGGCGCGGGCACGGACGTGCTGTCGGTGACGTCGTGGCAGCTCGTCGCGGGTGGCGCGGTGCTCGTCGGACCGGCGCTCGCGGTCGAGGGCGCTCCCCCGCCGCTCACCGGCGCCACCCTGCCCGGTTTCGCGTTCGTGTCGGTGGTCGCCACCGCGGTCGCGTTCGTCGCCTGGTTCAGCGGCCTCAGGCACCTGGACGCCGGGACGGTGGGGCTGATCGGCCTGCTCAACCCGGTCACCGGGGTCGTGCTCGGCCTGCTGTCGGCGGGTGAGTCGCTGGGCGCGCACCAGGCGCTGGGGCTGGTGCTCGTGCTGTCCGGCGTGCTGCTCGGGCAGAACACCCGCCCGCCCGCACCGTGCCCGCCCCCGGAGAGGCGGGCACGGCACCGCTCCCGACCCAGCCGAACCCGACCCGGCCGAAGCTGACCCGGCCGAACCTGACCGACTCGGGCTCAGCCCGCCCGGCTCAGCCGGCCCGGTTCTCCCACCACTGCCGGTTCCACGGGCCGCAGTCCCACCACTGCACCCTGCCCTTCCCCCCCAGAATGACGTGAAAGCCCACCGATGCCCCCGGTGGACTGCGACCAAGGCCGACGAAGCCACCCCGCGCAGTCCAGTGTGGTCACTCGAAAGGGGACCCCCATCGCCCGATCGGGCACCCGGTGCTCACGGTTGCGACCGCGCCACCAGCGACCACAAGTAGCTCAACGGCTCGCCGTCGGCCTCGTCGCGCTCCACGAACTCGGTGATCAGGGCGATCATCCGGGCGTTGAGCTCCGCCTGCGACCGCGCGCCGAGGCGCAGCACGCCCCGCGCGGTGTCGCGGTAGGCGTCCGGCCCGGCTTCGAGCACCTCGGCCCGGTGCGCGGCGAGCATCGCCAGGTCCACCCGCTGGACCAGGCCCTCGCCCTCGACGTCGACCAACCCGAGCCGCCACGTGCGGCCGGTCGACCGGTACGGCCGTTCCAGCGCGCCGCGCGCGCCGCTGCGCACCGGGTCGGCGGTCAGGAAGTCCTGCTTCACCAGTGCCCGCACGTGCCGCAGCACGGTCGCCGGGGCGACGCCGAGCCGGTCCGCCAGCTCCTTGTTCGTCAACGCCCGGTCCCAGCACAACCGCAGGATGCGCCAGCGCAACGGGTGTGCGAGCGCCTTGAGCTCCTCGACCGTGGCGTCGCGGGCGGGGTGGTCAGACGGGGCCGGCACGCCGCAGAGGCTAGCCCACCCCCGTCTTGCCGCCCCCGCCGGTGATTTGATTCACTGACATCGATTGCACAATCTGAAATCACTTGGGGGCGGCGTGGACGGACCGGCGCGGCAGGTGGACGAGGCGCTCGACGGGACGGCGGGCTGGACCGACTTCGAGTGGCTGACCGGCGCGGAGCCCAGCCCGGACGGCCGGGGCCTGGTGTACATCAGCGACGCCTCCGGCCGGCCGCAGCCGTGGGTGTCGACCCTGGACGGGCCCCCTCGTCACGTGGAGGTGGCCGGGTCGGTCCGCCGGTGCGTCTGGCGGCCCGACGGGACGCGGCTGCTGGTGCTGACCGACCCGGACGGCGGCGAGGACCACCGGCTGGCCGAGATCGACCCCGGGACGGGCGAGGTGCGGTGGCTGGTCGCCGAGGACGGGGTGCGGTGCGAGATCGGCACGCCGCACGGCAGCAACGGGCGGCCCTACAGCCCGGACGGCGCGCTGCTCGCCTACGCGTCCAACGCCCGCGACCGCGAGGTGTTCGACGTGCTGGTGCGCGACCTGCGCACCGGCGACGAGCGGATCGTGCTGCCCGGCGACGACCGCTACCTGCCGATCGGCTTCTCCCCCGACGCGCGGCTGCTGCTCGTGCTGCGGCTGCACCAGAACACCGAGCAGGACCTGTTCGCGTGCGACCTCGCCACCGGCGAGGTCCGGCTGCTCACCCCGCACGACGGCCCGGCGAAGTACCACCCGTTCGCGTGGCTGCCCGACTCGTCCGGCGTCTACCTGTGCACCACCCAGGGCCGGGACTTCCTCGGTCTCGCCACGCTGTCCCTGGACGGTGAGCTGACCTGGCTCGACACCCCCGAGTCCGACGTGGAGGGCGGCGCCCTCTCACCGGACGGCACGCGGCTGGCGTGGGGCCTCAACGAGGACGGGTACACCTGGCTGCGGTGGGCGGACGTCGGCGGCCCGCCCGCCGACGTCGCCGGGCTGCCGCGCGGTGTCGCGGTCACCGAGTTCGGCCTCGACGGCTTCGCGCCGCGGTTCACCGCGTCCGGGGAGCTGCTGGTGCAGCTCGGCCGGCCGGACGGCGCGACCGACCTGTTCCTGGCGGACCTGCCGCGCGGCGAGGCCCGGCAGCTCACCGACTGCGGCGCGCGGTTGCCGGACGCGGTCGTGCCGCCGACGCTCGTCCACGCGACCAGCGCCGACGGCGAAACCGTGCCGTGCCTGCTGTACCGGCCGCCGTCGGCGGGCGCGGACCGGGCGACGCCGGTGGTGGTGAGCGTCCACGGTGGACCCGAGTACCAGGCGAAGCCGGTGTTCGACCCGCTGGTGCAGTCGCTGCTGGCGCGGGGCATCGGCGTGCTGGCGCCGAACTTCCGCGGCTCGTCCGGCTACGGGCTGCGCTACCAGCGGCTGATCTACCGCGACTGGGGCGGCGGGGACCTGGCCGACCTGGAGGCGTCGGCGCGGCTGCTGGACGACGTGCCGTGGGCGGACCCGACGCGGCTGGGGGTGCACGGCGCGTCGTACGGCGGGTTCGCCGCGCTGTCGTGCCTGACCAGGTTGCCGCACCTGTGGCGGGCGGGGGTGAGCGAGTGCGGGCCGTCGGACCTGCTCAGCGACATCGAGGGGTTCCCGCCGACCTGGCGCAAGCGGGCGGTGGACTGGATCGGCGATCCCGACGACCCGGCGGACGTGGCCGTCCTCACCGAGCGCAGCCCGCTCGGCAACGCGCACCGGCTCACCGCGCCGGTGCTGCTGATGCACGGCGAGAACGACGCCAACGTCGACCCGGCGGAGTCCGAGCGGATGTACGGCAGGCTGCGTGAGCTGGGCAAACCGACGCGGCTCGTGCTGCACCCCGGTGTCGGGCACGAGTGGGCCCGGGAAGGGCTCGCCGCCACCATCGGGCTGATCGTCTCCTGGTTCGCCGACCACCTCCGCTGACGACCCCGCACGCACCCCGGCGCGAACCTCCCCGGCCGGCCGGCCGCCACCTCCGGCGGCCCGGCCCCGCTCGGGTCAGGACAGGGTCAGCAGCAGGTGCAGGCCGACCAGCAGGCCGCACGTGACGGTGTGCACGACCGGGTTCTGCGCCAGCAGGGCGGCGAACTCCCGCAGGAACGCGCTGGGCAGGAAGTACCACGCCGTCGGCGCGCCGATGATCTGCATGCGCAGCCGCAGCCGCCGGGCCAGCACGGCGGCGCGGAAGACGTGGAAGTTGTTGGTCACCGCGACCGCGCGGCCGGTCCACTCCCGGTCGGCGAGGAGCTTCGCGCTGTACTCCAGGTTCTGCTCGGTCGTCGTCGCGCGGTCCTCCAGGACGATCAGCCCGTCCGGCACGTCCCGGCGCAGCAGGTACTCGCGCATCGCCGCCGCCTCGGACACCACCTCACCCGGGCCCTGCCCGCCGGAGACGACGAGCAGCGGCGTGCGGCCCGCGGCCACCTCCCGGCGGTACAGGTGCAGGCCGCGGTCCAGCCGGGCGGCCAGCAGCGGCGGCACCCGGTCGCCGATCAGGCCCGCGCCGAGCACGACGATCGCGTCGAACCCCGTGCGGCGACCCACGCTGCCGTACACGATCGAGTACAGCAGCAGGCTGACGAACAGGAACGCGACGTAGGCCGAGACGATCAGCAGCGACCCGATCACCGCGTCGACCACCGGCCCGGTGTGCGCGGTGGCGAACCCGAACGCGACCACCAGGCCGAAGATGGCGAGCCCGGCGAGCAACGAGAGCAGGTTCGCCAGGCCGAGACCTTCGCGGCGCAGCATCAGCACGCCGTTGGCGACCAACGCGCTCGGCAGCACGAAACCCAGCCCCAGCAGCAGGGCCACGAACGCGTAGCCGACGGCGACGGCGGCCCACCCGCCCGTCGCCGAGGCCCGGAACACCAGCCACAGCAGCAGGAGCACCAGCGTCACGCCGAGCCACACGGCGTTGCCGAGGCGCCGCCGGTCCCGGACGACGCCGACCACGAAGAACAGGGCGGGCACGAGCGCCGCGATCCCGAAGATCATGCCGGCCAATGTAGACGGCCGGTCATCCGAAGTCGTCGTCCCCGAGGGCGCTGTCGCGGTCCGACGCCTCCTGCCCGGGCAGCACGGTGGCGAGGTAGGAGCGCAGCGCGGCGGTGGTGCCCACGTCGCGGCCCGCGTTCTCGGACAGGAACCAGCGGTGCACCAGCACCTCGTGGAACAGCTCCGCCGGCGCCAGCACGCCGAGCAGGTCGGGCGGCACGGCGGCGACCACCGGGTCGTAGACCTCGTTGCGCCACAGGTGACCGGCGGTGGTCTCGGGCACGGGCGCGCCGTCGCGCTGCTCCAGGTAGGCGCGGAACGAGCGCAGGTCGTTGAGCAGGCGCCTGGCCTGGCCCTCCTGCACCTCCAGGCCGGTGAGCTTGAACAGCTCGCGGCGGCTCTGGCCGATCTCGGCGACCCGGATGTCCACCCGCAGCCGCGCGCCGCTGTCCGAGGTGACCAGCTCGACCTCGTCCACGTCGAAGCCGAGGTCGTTGAGCCGGCGCAGGCGCTCGGCGACCCGGTAGCGCTGCTCGTCGAGCTGGAAGAACTCCTCGCGGGTCACCTCGTCCCACAGCGCGGCGTAGCGGCGGGGCACGCTGTCGGCGATCTCGATCGGGTCGATGTCGGAGGGCAGCAGGCCGCCTGCTTCGAGGTCCATCAGCTCACCGCCGATGCGCTCGCGGGCCAGGTCCACGTCGTAGGTGCGCTGACCGGCGGAGAGCTGCGGGTGCCGCTCGACGGTCTCGGCGTCCACCAGGTAGGCGGCCAGGTTGCCCGCGTCGAGCCGGAACAGCGTGTTCGACAGCGAGCAGTCGCCCCAGAACGTGCCGGACAGGTGCAGCCGCACCAGCAGCTCGACCAGCACGTCCACCAGGCGCTCGGCCGAGTGCTCGCCGCGCGGGCTGGAGAACAGGTAGCGGTAGGACATCGAGTGGTCGAGGTAGCGGGTGACCAGGATGGCCTGCTGGTCGTCCGGGCGGTCGACGCACAGCCCGAGCACCGCCACGGAGGGCATGCCCTCGCCCTCCAGGTCGCCGAGCACGGCGTACTCGTGGCGGGCCAGCGACTCGGCGATCTCCTTGAGCGCGTACACGCGGCCCTCGCTGGCGACGAACCGCACGACGTGCCGCGAGATGCCCCGCTGCGGGACGGTCAGCAGCAGCTTCTCGTCCCACTCCTCCAACGGCTGGGCCCACGGCAGGGTGAGCAGCCCACCGGCCTCGCTGGCGGGTGGGCGGAAGAGGAATCGCATGTGCTCCCCGTGGCTGGTGCGCGGCGGACGACGCCGAAACTACCTCGTCGCGGTGTCGTCGAGCCACGCGATGTGTCCTGGTCGTCACGATCCAGAAAGAGGGCGGCCCCGCCCGGTGGCCGCCGTCCGGGGTGGAGGGATACTGCCCGGTGTGGACGCTGGCGGAGTGCGACGGGTCGACGGGCGGACGCGGGTCGGGCTGGTCGGGGTCGGCGCCATCGCCCGGACGCACCTGGAGGTGCTCGCCGAGCGGTCCGAGGTGGACCTCGTGTTCACCGTCGACCCGCGCGCCGAGCCGCCGATGTTCCGGGGCGCGACCCCCGCGCACCACCGGGACCTCGACGACGCGCTGGCGGCGCACCGACCGCACCTGGTGGTGGTCGCCACGCCGGCCGACTCGCACGCCGACCTCGCCGCGGCCGTGTTGACCGGCTCCGACGCGCGGGTGCTGGTGGAGAAACCGCTGGCGCCGGACCCGGCGTCGGTGGACCGGCTGCGCGGCGTGGCCGGCTCGCACGGCCGGCTGTTCACCGCGCACCACTTCGCGTTCTCGCCGGAGGTGCGGTGGGCGGCCGACCTGGTGGCCGCCCACCCGGAGTGGGGGCCGGTCACCGCCGTCACGTCGGCGTTCAACGACCCGTACGTGCTCAAGGGCGAGCAGGCGTTCACGTCCTACCTCTCGGCGTGGACGGACTCGGGCATCAACCAGCTCACCGTCCTGGCCCGCCTCGTGCGGGTCGACGAGGTGACGTCGCTGCGGGACGAGCGCACGAGCTGCTGGGCGGTGGCGTCGTTCCGGTCGCGCGGCGCGGTGGGCGAGGCCCGGTTGCACACGAGTTGGCGCACCGGCGCGAGCAGCAAGTCCACCGCCTTCACCTGCGGTGACGTGGAGGTGTGGCTGGATCACACGGCGATGACCGGGTTCGCGTTCCGCGGCGGCGAGCTGCTGGCCGAGCACGGCGGTGACGGCCGCACGCCGCGCAAGGTCGCGCACTACCGCCCGCTGTACGCGAGCCTGCTGTCCGACCGGCCGGACCCGATCCTCGGTCTCGCCGCCGCCGCGTCCCTGACCGACCTGCACGCCACCGCCGGCCGGCGGTCGTGAGCGGGGAGCCCGCGCCTCCGCGCCCGGTGGCCGGCCGGGCCGGGCAGTAGCCCACCCCACCCGGCGCGGTGGCGCAGGTCACACCCGGGTGGTGCAACGTGGGACGTCCTCCGAGGGGTTTCCCGTCCGCGACGGAAACCAGGGAGCGGCGGAAGGGAGCGACGTGCCGGCCGACTACGACCAGTTCGTCACCGAGCGGCTTGATCGACTACTGCGGTACGCCACGGCGTTGACGTGCGACAAGCACCTCGCCCAGGACATCGTCCAGGACGTGCTGCTGCGCGCGCGGCAGAAGTGGGCGCGGATCGGCGCGGTCGACGTGCCCCACCTGTACGTCAAGCGGATGGTGACCAACGAGTACCTGTCGTGGCGTCGCCGCCGGGCGGCCCGGGACGTGTCCGCCACCCACGTCGTGCTCGACGACCTGGCGCCCGCCGTGGCCGACCCGGCCGTGCGCCACGCCGAACGGGACGCGATGCGCGCCCGGATCGCCGTGCTGCCGCGCAAGCAGCGGGCCGCGCTCGTGCTGCGCTACTACGAGGACAGCAGCGACGCCGAGATCGCCGGAATCCTGGGCTGCGCGGAGGGAACCGTCCGCAGCCACATCTCCCGCGCGCTGCACACGCTGCGGGTCAACGAGAACGCGCCGTCGGAGGTGCTGCGATGACCGACACCCGGCAGGAAGCCCTCATCCGCGACGCGATCGCGGCCGAGGCGGGCCAGGCCGTCGACCACCGGACCGTGCTGGCCACCCTGCGCGGCGGGCGGACCCGGCGGCGGCCCTTCGCGCTGTTCGCCGCGGCCGGGCTGACCGTCGCCGCCGCGGTCGTCGCGGTGGTCGTGCCGCTGACCGTGGACCGCGGCGCGGCGCCGCCGGCCACCGACCCGGCCGCGCCACCGGTGACCACGACCGCGCGGACCGTGCTGCTGGTCGGCCTGGACGGGTCGGCGAACACCGACTCCGCAATGCTGGCGAGGGTCGGCGCGGACGGCTCGGTGAGCGCGGCGGCGCTGCCCCGCGACGTCCTGGTCGACATCCCCGGGGTGGGCCGGGGGAGGCTGAGCTCGGCCTACGCGCGGGCCCACGCGGCGGCGCGGGCCGACGGGCGTGACGGCGACCTGGCGGGCGCGCAGTCGCTCGTCCGGACCGTCGAGGCGCTGACCGGTGTGGCGGTCGACCACTACGCGGTGGTCGACGTGGCGGCGTTCGGCGCGCTGTCCGACGCGGTCGGCGGTGTGCCCGTCTGCCTCAGGCGCCCGGTCCGCGACGAGCTCTCCGGCGTCGACCTGCCCGCCGGGCCGCAGTCGATCTCGGGCGCCCAGGCGCCGGCGTTCCTGCGGCAGCGTGAAGGGCTCGCCAACGGCGACCTCGACCGGATCGTGCGGCAGCTGGCGTTCCTGCGGTCGCTGGCGGGCGAGCTGGCCGAGGCCGGGCCCGCGGAGATCGCCCGGCTGGCGCGGGTGACGGCGACCGGCGTGCGCGTCGACCCCGGGCTGGACGTGCTCGAACTCGCCGGGCGGCTCACCCCCGCCGTGCGGACCGCGATCATCCCGCTCGGCGACGAGGTCGACACCGACGGGGGCCAGGCCCGCCGGGTCGACCCGGCGGCGGTGCGGGCGTTCATGGCCGGGTTCTTCGCCGACGGCGCCACCGGCGCGCCCACCGGCGGCCACTCCGTCCCGCTGCCCGCCACGGAGACCGAGAAGCCCGGCCGGACGCCGCCGCCCGTCGACTGCGTGCGCTGACCCGGCTACAGCGGCAGCGGCTCGGTGATCTGCAGGCCGGCGTCCACGCTCGCCACCAGCAGCTCCACCTGGTGGGGCGAGTGGACGCCGGCCCAGCTGCGCAACGGGACGAGGAAGTCGGCCAGGTCGCGCTGCGCGGCGCGCAGCATCGCGGGCAGCGCGGTCCTGGGCAGGTCCACGTGCGGCACGTCGCGCCCTTCGGCCACCCACACGCGGACCACGTCCACGCCGACGTGCTCGACCCACGGCGCGGGCGGGCGGCCGAGGTCGACGGGCGCGCGGTGCAGCGCGTGCAGCCACGTGCGCCACTCGAACAGGTCGGTGCCGACGGGTTCGACGCGCACCCCGTCGCCGCCGTCGAGCAGCAGCCCGCCGAGCCCGCACAAGGTGTCGAAGCCGATCAGCTCGTGCACCGCCGCCGCCGCGGTCCGGGCGTCCCGGCCGCCGCTGTGCAGGTACAGCGTGCAGAGCACCGAGCCGACCTCGTCCTGCCCCACCGTCCCGTCCAGGTGCAGCCAGCCGCCGTCGCCGCCGGACACCGGCCACAGGTCGAAGCTCTCCGGCGCGTACCTGGTGATCACTGGCGAGAACCGGGCCACGTTCCCGAGGCTAGTGCGCGATCGCCCCGGCGACAGGGGCCGCCGGGGCGATCATGGTTCTCCAACTGCCGGTAGGGCTGGCCCTACCCCTGCTCGGCCCGCCACACCCGGTACTCGCGCATGCCGTAGAGCAGCGGCAGGTGGCCGTGCTCCTGCGCGACCTGGAACGCCTCGCCGAACACCACCGTGTGGTCGCCGACGGTCTCGGTCCGGCTGACCCGGCAGTCGACCACCGCGTGCGCGTCCCGCACCAGGTGCGGCCCGCCCCCGCTCGGCGGCACGAGCCACGGGACCAGGTCGAAGCGGTCCGGCGCGCCGGAGGCGAACAGCTCCGCGACGGGTTTGGCGTCGCCGTGCAGGAAGTTCACCGCGAACGCGCCGCGGGCCACCACCGCGTCCAGGGTCGGGCTGCCGTTGCGCAGGCAGACCAGCAGCGTCGGCGGCGACAACGTCACGCTGCACACCGAGGAGACGGTCATGCCGCGCGGCGAGTCGTCCTCGCCGGTCGTGGTGACGACCGCGACACCGGTCGGGAAGTGCGACATCAGGGTGCGGAACTCCGCGATCTCGATCGCGGGCAGCGACTGGGTCATGACCTGCTCCCGGGCAACTCGGGTACCGGCACGGGCTTCGGAGCGCGGGTGCGTTCGATGATCGAGAGCAGCGGACCGGTCATGCCGGTGGTCGCCAACGCCATCACCACGAGGGCCAGGAACAGCTGCACGGACAGCAGCCCGGCGCTGTACCCGGCTTGCAGCACGACGATCTCGGTCAGGCCGCGGGTGTTCACCAGCACGCCGACCGTCATCGCCGTGCGACGGTCCTGACCGGCCAACCGCCCGCCCAGGTAACCGCCGCCGACCTTGCCGACGACGGCCAGCGCGATGGCGACGGCGATCGCGGTCCACGGCACCGAGCCGCGCGGCGCGTTCGCCACGCCCATGCCCGCCACCACGAAGAACACCGGCACCAGCAGCCGGCCGGTCGACGTGACGGCCCGCACGGCCCCGGCCCACACGCCGCCGGGGATCGCGAGGCCGACCACGAACGAGCCGAACACGGCGGTCAGGCCCCAGTGCTCGAACTGGAACGCCACCAGCAGCGCCACCCCGGCGATGCCGGCGCCGGTGGCGCGGGGGAAGCGCCCGGCCGCCGACACGGGCACCCGGGAGCGCAGCAGGACGCGCCCGACGACGGTCACCGCGACACCGAGGGCGACCAGGACCAGGGACACCACGAGACCGCCGGAGATGCCGACGGCCACCACGAGCAGCACCCAGGCCGCCGAGTCGGTGACCACGGCGGCGGCCATGGCGAGCTTGCCCGCCGGGCTGTCGACCATGCCGCGGTCCTCCAGCACGCGGGCCAGCACGGGCACGGCGGTCACGCTCAACGCGACCGCGATCATCAGCACCAGCGCGGGCACCGGCGCGTCGCCGCGCAGGTCCGGGTCGGCCAACCAGACCACCCACGCGGCCATCACCAGGCCGGTGAGCAGGGCGGGCACGAACGAGCCCGCGGTCACCCAGCCGACCGCGCGGGCGCCGAGGCCGGAGCCGCCGTGCCGCAGCTCGTGCGCCACGCCGACCAGGAACAGCACCAGGCCGATCTGGCCGATCACCTTCAGCGGGCCGACCACGTCGGTGGGCAGCACCGCGGCGAGGGTCGGCGTCCCGCCGACCGCGAGGACCGCGGGCACCACCAGGATGCCCGCCAGGATCTCGCCGACGACCTCGGGCTGGCGCGCGGCGCGCGCCGCGACCCGACCCGAGTACGCCGCGACCAGCACTACCGCCAGCACGGCTGCCACGTGCCCCACCCGCAACAGGACCTCGGTCACGGTCGCGCCCCCGGTGACCGGGGGACGTGGTGTCTGGTCATCGACAGCGCGCGGCTGCCCGCGAAGTTGCGGATGCGCATGGTCACGGCGGGTTCCCTTCCCTATCGGTGGACGGCGCCTCTCGCTGTCGGGCCGCGAACGTCGGCGCCGGGGGCGTGCGTGGGTGTGGGCGGGTCGGCTGCCCGGCCGCCGGTGGCCGGCGGGTCAGCCCTGGGGCTGGTGGCCGACGAGGTTGAAGAACACGTCGTCGAGGGTCGGGCGGCGCAGCGCGAAGTCCGCGACGTCCACCCCCGCGTCCCGCAGGGCGACGGCGGCGGCCGCGATGCCGTCCATGCCGTCGCGCAGTTGCAGCTTCACCAGGCCCCGGGCGGGGTCGGCGCCCGGCTCGTCCACGGCCAGCGGCGCGAGCACCGCCACCGCGTCGGCCACCCGGTCCGGCAGCGCCACGGCCACCTCCAGCCACTCCTGGCCGACCTTGCGCTTGAGCTCGTCCGGGGTGCCGTCGGCGATCACCTGGCCGGCGGCGATGACCACGATCTGGTCGGCCAGGTAGTCGGCCTCCTCCAGGTACTGGGTGGTCAGCAGCACGGTCATGCCGTCGGCGACCAGGCCGCGCACCGTGTTCCACAGCGACTGCCTGCTGGCCGGGTCGAGCCCGGTGGTCGGCTCGTCGAGGAACAGCACCCGCGGCCGGCCGACCAGGCAGCCCGCCAGGTCGAGGCGGCGGCGCATGCCGCCGGAGTAGGTGCCGACGGGCCGGTCGGCCGCCCCGACGAGGTCGAAGCGCTCCAGCAGCTCGGCGGCGCGCGCCCGGGCGCCCCGGCCGCCCAGGTGCAGGAGCTTGCCGACGAGGACCAGGTTCTCCCGGCCGGTGAGCAGCTCGTCGACCGCGGCGTACTGCCCGGCCAGGCCGATCCGCCGGCGGACCTGCCCCGGTTGGCGCGTCACGTCGTAGCCGGCGACCTCGACCAGCCCGCTGTCCGGTGCGAGCAACGTCGTCATGACCCGCACGGCGGTCGTCTTGCCGGCGCCGTTGGGACCGAGCAGGCCCAGCACCGATCCCGGTTTGACGGTCAGGTCGACCCCTCGGAGGGCTTCGGTGCCCTTGTAGGTCTTCTTCAGTCCCTCAACGCGAATCGCGGCGTCCACGTCAGCCCGCCTCGCGCAGGCTCGCGGGCCGCATGTCGGTCCAGTTGCGCTCCACATAGGACAGCGCGGCGGCGCGGGGGCCGGCGTCGAGCGCGACGGTCCAGCCCGCGGGCACGTCCGCGAAGGTCGGCCACAGGCTGTGCCGGCCCTCGTCGTTCACCAGCACCAGGAACGTGCCGTCCTCGTCGTCAAAGGGGTTCACCACGTCAGTACTCCGTCCGCGTCGCCGGCGTCGGCCTCGGGTGCTCCCGATCCTGGTCACCACCGCTGACCGCGCACTGACGGATACCTGACCGGTCCCGCGCGGCACGTCCGGGCCGACGCAGCGGAACCTCCCGGGTCGTGGCGCGCGCTCGGGCGGCGTCACGACCCGGGAGGTCATCCCCCGGTCACCTCGTCACCTCGGCAGGTGCGCCTCCTCGGGCGACTGCGACTGCGACTGCGACTCGACGGTCGGGTGGACCGGCCGGCGCGACAGCTTCGACGGCCACCAGCCGGCCCGGCCCAGCAGGCGCATCGCCGACGGCAGCACCAGCAGCCGGATCACGAACGCGTCCAGCACCACGGCCACCGCCAGCCCCAGGCCCAGCTGCTTCATCTCCAGCAGGCCGGTGAACACGAAGCTGACGAACACCGACACCATGACCACCGCCGCGCTGGTCACCACCCCGGCGGAGCCCGCGATGCCCTCGCGCACCGCCTGCCACGACGGGACGCCGGTCCGCGCCACCTCGCGCACCCGGCTCAGCACGAACACGTGGTAGTCCATCGACAGCCCGAACAGGATCACGAACAGGAACAGCGGCACCCGCGAGACGATGAACCCGCCGGAGGTGAAGTCCAGCAGGTCCTCGGCCCAGCCGAGCTGGAACACCAGCACCAGCACGCCGAACGTGGCCGCGGTCGCGAGCAGGTTGAGCGCGATCGTCAGCAGCGCCATCACCACGGACCGGAACGCGACCACGATCATCACGAACGTCAGCAGCAGCACGAACAGCACCACGCGCAGCAGCTTGTCGGCCTGGTGCGCCACCGTGTCCACGTTGCGCGCCACGTCGCCGGACACCGCGTGCTCGAACCCGCCCACCGCCGCGGGCACCAGCTCGCCGCGCAGCTCCGCCAACGACTCCGCGGCCCGCGGCGACTCCGGCGAGAACGGGATCGGCAGCTCCAGCACGGTCACCCGGCCGTCGGCCGACACCCGCCGGGCGGCGCCGGGCGCGAACAGCGGGTCGCCCTGCGTCCGGGCCACCAGCCCGTCCACCGCCGACGCCACCTCCGCCGCCCGCGCCGGGTCGGCCCGCACCACCACCACGTGCCGCGCGCCCTCGCCGGGGAACGACGCCACCATCCGGTCGTGGGTGCGGATCTCCGCGACTTCCTCGGGCAGCGTGTCGTTGCCCGGCAACCCCAGCTCCATGCCCAACGCGGGCAGCGCGAGCAGCAGCAGCGCGCCGGTGGTGACCAGCAGGGTCCGCCCCGGCCGCGCCATCGACGGCTCCAGCGCCCGGCGCCACACCCGGCCGTCACCGCGCCGGGTGAGCCGCCACAGCAGCGGCACGCGCGGCCGGTCGACCCACCGGCCGAACTTGGCCAGCAGCGCGGGCAGCACGGTGAGCGAGCTGACGACCGCCACCGCCACCACGATGATCGAGCCGGTGGCCAGCGACGAGAACACCACGTCGCCGACGAGGTAGAGACCGGCCATCGAGACCATGACGGCGAGACCGGACACCACGATCGCCCGGCCGGACGTCGCCGCCGCCAGCTCCACCGCGGTCACGTGGTCGACCCGGCCACCGCCGCGCGCGCGTTCCTCCCGTTCCCGCTTGAGGTAGAACAGGGAGTAGTCCACGCCGACGGCCATGCCCAGCAGCAGGATCACGTTCTTCGTCGCGCCCGCGTCGGGGAACACGTGCGAGGCCACCGCCGACAGCGCCATCGCCGTCACCACGGACGACAACCCCAGCAGCACGGGCACGCCGGCCGCGACCAGCGCGCCGAACACGACCAGCAGGATCAGCAGGGTCACCGGCAGCGTCAGCTTCTCCGCGAACGCCAGGTCCTGCGCCAGCTGCTCGTCGATGCCGACGTCGATCGACACGCCGCCGGTCTGCTCGACCACCAGCTCCGGGTGGGCGTCGCGCACCGCGGCCGTCTGGTCCAGCAGCGCCGCCACCTGCTCCATCGCCGTGCGGTCGGTGGCCTTCATGGTCACCTCGACCAGGACGGCGTCACCGTTCGGGGAGCGGGTCGGCGCGCCGACCGAGGACACCTCGGCCAGGGCCCGCATCCGGTCGGCGACCTCGCGGGCCGCGGCGTCGGCGGCGGCCTGGTCGAGCGGCCCGGACGGCGAGGTGACGAGCACCCGTTCCACGATCGGGTCCAGCAGCCCGCTGTCGGCCGCCACGGTCTCGGCGCGACCCGCCTCGCCGACCCGGTAGTCCTCGCTGGAGGCGTCGCGGACGCCCACGATGGCGCCCGCGGCGACGCACACCGCGACGAAGGCGAGCCACCCGATGATCGCGCGCCACGGGTGGGTGGCGCTCCACTTGGCGATTGACACGGTCACCGGCGAGCTGCCCACGACCCTCAACTCCTCCGTTGTGGCACTGTGCTTGTGATCCTTCCGCTGCGTGACCGGACCGGCACTGGTGGTGCCCACCGGCCACGGGTAGGGCTGTCCCCACCCCTGGCCGGTCCGGCGCCGCGGGCGCGCGGGAACCCCGGCCCGGACGCCTGCCGCGGGGGCGACGTCCGGGTCGGGGTGGTCGGGCGGCGGTGGTCAGCGCAACGTCACCGGCAGGCTGGAGTAGCCGTGGACGAAGTTGGAGAACAGCCGGCGCGGCTCGCCGGCGAGCTCGATCCCGTCCACCAGGTCCCGCACCGCTTCCAGCACCGACCGCACGTGGGCGCGACCGAGGTAGGCGCCCAGGCAGAAGTGCGGCCCGTGGCCGAACGCGATGTGCTTGTTCGGCGTGCGGGACAGGTCGAACGACATCGGGTCGGCGAACACCTCCTCGTCGAAGTTCGCCGAGCTGTTCCACAGCGTCACCACGTCGCCCGCCCTGATGAGCCGCCCGCCCAGCTCCACGTCCACGACGGCGCGGCGGCCGAAGTGCATGGCGGGCGTGGTCCAGCGCAGCACCTCCTCGGTGGCGGTGCCCAGGTCGACCGCGCCGTCCTTGAGCGCCCGCCACTGCTCCGGGTGCTGGTGCAGCGCCAGGAGACCGCCGATCGAGGACATGCGGCTGGACTCGTCCGCGCCGAGGATGAGGCTGTAGCAGTTGAAGACGATCTCGTCCTCGCTCAGCGGCGCGCCGTCCACCAGCCCGTTGGCCAGGGCGCTGACCACGTCGTCGCCGGGGCTGCGCCGGCGTTCCTCGGCCAGGCCCGAGAAGTAGAGCAGGATCTCGTTGCGGGCCAGCCACTCCTCCATCTCCGCGTCCTCGGAGCTGTAGCGGCTCAACGTCCGGTTGTTCCAGTCCACGAGCTTCGCCCGGTCGGCGACGGGCACGTCCATCAGGTCGCCGATGGTGTTGATCGGGATGTGGTCGGCCACGTCGGTCGCGAAGTCGAACGCCGGCCCGACCAGGCCGCCCACCAACGCGCGGGTGCGCTGGCGCACCCGGTCGGCGACCTTCTCCAGCACCCGCGGCGAGAACGACTTGATCATCAGGTTGCGCACGTCGCGGTGCCGGGGGCCGTCGGTGACCGCGAGCATCTTGCCCGACGCCGAGTCCGTGCCGCGCAACAAGGTCGCCAGCACGTTGCCGTGCTCGGAGGTGAACCTCTTGTTGTCCTTGTAGACCGCGACGATGTCGGCGTGGCGCGACAGCACCCAGAAGCCCGGCGTGCCGTCACCCGGCGGGTTCCAGTGCACGGGGTCCTCCTCGCGCAGCCGCCGCCACATCGAGTGCAGGTCCACGTCCAGGAACGTCTGCGGGTCGGCCAGGTCCAGGTCGGCCAGGTCGACGTCGGCCAGGTGGGCGGTCATGTCCGGGTCCTCCTCAGTTGGCGGTGCTCGCGTAGCGGCGCAGGCTGACGACCGAGGTCAGCAGGAACAGCAGGCCGAGGGTCACCACGACGACCACCTCGGGGTGGTCGGTCGGGAAACCGCCGCCGGTGGTGACCGGGTTGCCCCACAGCTGCCGGCAGGCCGTGGCCACCGCGCTGATCGGGTTCCAGGCCGCGACCGGCGCGAGCCACGCGGGCAGGTTCTGCTCGGACAGGAACGCGTTGGACAGGAACGGGAACACGACCACGACCAGCGGCGCGATCGAGTCGATGGTCTCCAGGCTCTTGGACGACATGCCCAGCAGCACGCCGACCCACGTCACCACGTAGCAGAACACGACCAGCACGCCGAACGCGGCGAGCGTGGACAGGAGGTCGGTGTGCGGGCGCCACCCCAGCACCAGGCCGACGCCGGTGACGACGGCCAGGCCCAGGACGGCGACCACGAGGTCCGCGATCGTGTGTCCGATGAGGACGGACGAGCGCGAGATCGGCAGCGACCGGAACCGGTCGATCAGCCCGCCCTTGAGGTCCGTCGCGACCGCGATGGCGGTCGGGCCCACGCCGGCGAGGCCGACCTGGATGGCCGCGCCCGCGAACAGGTACTCCTGGTAGCTGCCGCCGCCGGGGATGGAGATCGACTGCTGGAACAGGTAGCCCAGCACCAGCATGGACACCAGCGGGTTGAGCGTGACCCCGATGAACCGGCCGGGCGCCCGGCGCAGGTGCCGCAGCCTCCGGCCGGTCACGGCGAGGACTTCGACCAGGGTCGCCCCGAGCCCGGGTTTGACGTCGACCAGTGCGTTCACGATTCCCCATTCCCGTTCGAGCGGGCCATCCCGGCCGCCACCGCCGCGCCGATCCGGGCCAGGTGGCCCGGGTCCATCATGTGGTCGTGCCCGCCGGGCAGGTGCTGCACGCGCAGTGCGCCGACGTGCGGCGTCCACAGGTCGATCCGCTCGGCCAGCTCGTCCTCGGCCAGCTCGCCGGAGGCCGCGAACAGCAGCACCTCGCCGTCGTAGCGGGACGGCCGGTACCGCTCGGAGAACCGCGAGTGGACCTTCATCACCTCGATCATCGCCAGCACCCGCTCGTCGCCGAGGCCGGCCAGCGGGCTGCCGTCGCGGCGCAGCGCCTCGACCACGTCCCGGGAGGTGATGTCGCGGCCCGCGAACTCCGACCGGTCGTGCCCGACCAGCTCCACCACCCAGCCCAGCATCGCCTGCTCGTCGCCGTGCGGGTCGTGCCTGCTCGGCGGGTAGGCGTCGAGGTTGGCCAGCACGCCGACCCGCTCGCCGTCGGCTTCCAGCCGCGCGGCCACCTCGTGGGCGAGGATGCCGCCGAACGACCAGCCCAGCAGGTGGTACGGACCCGTCGGCTGGATCGACCTGATCAGGTCGATGTAGTCCGAGGCCAGCTGCCCCAGCGACATCGGCAGCTCGGCCAGCTCGGTGATGCTCGGCGACTGGAGGCCGATCAGCGGCGTGTCCGGGCCGACGTGCGGCGCCAGGCCGATGTAGGGCAGGGCGAAGCCGACGCCGCTGTGCAGGCAGAACAGCGCGGGCCCGGAGCCCGGCTTCATCCGCAGCACCGTGTCGAACGGCGTGGTCTCCTCCAGCTCCGCGAACTCGTCGAACACGCTGGAGATCGCCGCGGCCCGGGACGGCGCCCGGTCGTCCGCCGCGCCCGCCAGGTCGGCGACGGTCTGGTGGACGAACACGTCCGCGACGGCGATCGGCAGCCCCGCCTTCCGGGCCCGGGTGACGACCTGGATGGAGCTGATGCTGTCGCCGCCGACCGCGAAGAAGTTGTCGTCCACGCCGACCGACGGCACGCCGAGCACGTCGGCGACGATCCCGGCCAGCAGCTCCTCGCTCGGGGTGCGCGGCGCCCGCCCGGCGGGCAGGTGCGCGAAGTCCGCCGCCGGCAGGGCCTTGCGGTCCACCTTGCCGTTGGGGGTCAGCGGCAGGGCGTCGAGCACGACCAGCGCGGCGGGCACCATGTAGTCGGGCAGCGCCTCGCCCAGCTCCTTGCGCAGCAACGCGGTGTCGCCGTCCGCGGTGTCGTCGTCCAGCACGACGTAGCCGACGAGCCGCCGGTGGCCCTTGGCGTCGCCGCTGACGACCACCGCCGCGTCGCGCACGGCGGACAACGCCCGGGTCGCGGCCTCGACCTCGCCCAGCTCGATGCGGTGCCCGCGGATCTTGACCTGGTGGTCGCGCCGCTCCAGGAACTCCAGGTCGCCGTCGGCGCGCAGCACCACGCGGTCGCCCGTGCGGTACATCCGCGCGCCCGCGCCGAGCCCGGTCTCCGCGGCGAACGGGTCGGGCAGGAACGTCACCGCCGTGCGCGCGGGGTCGCCGAGGTAGCCGCGCCCGACGCCGAGGCCGCCGACGTACAGCTCGCCCGGCACGCCGACGGGCAGGGGCCGCAGGTCGTCGCCCAGCACGTACAGCGCGGTGTTGCGGACCGGTTTGCCGATGGGCACGCGCGCGCCCGGCACCGGTCCGGTGATCACCGCGTGCGTCACGTCGTCGGAGCACTCGGTGGGCCCGTAGGCGTTGACCAGCGGGATGGTCGGGAACCGCGCGAACCACCGCTCGCACAGGTCGGCGGGCAGCGCCTCGCCGGTGACGACCAGCCGGCGCAGCGACGGCAGCTCCGGCGCCGAGCCCGTGGTGTCCCACACGTCCAGCGCGGCGCGCAGCAGCGACGGGACCACCTCGAGCACCGAGACGCGGTCGGCGGCCGTGACGCCGAACAACGCCTCCGGGTCCGCGGCGACCTCGCGGCCGACGACCCGCACCCGGCCGCCGACCACCAGCGGCGCCAGCATCTGCCACACCGAGATGTCGAACGTCACCGGCGCGTTGTGCACCAGCGCGTCCTGGTCGGACAGCCGCAGGTCGTCCACCTTGGCGAGCAGGTGGTTGACCATGCCGGCCCGGTGCACCATCGCGCCCTTCGGCTTGCCCGTCGACCCGGACGTGAAGATCACGTACGCGAGGTCGTCCGCCGCGCCCGACAGCGGCGGCGACGTGCCGTCCTCCGCGTCGTCCAGCACCACCACCCGCGCGGCGCCGGCCACCTGCTCGGCCAGGCCCCGGTGCGCGGCGTCGGTGAGCAGCACCCGCGCGCCGCTGTCGGCCAGCAGCGCGGCCGTGCGGGCCACCGGTGCCTGCACGTCCAGCGGCAGGTAGGCGCCGCCAGAGCCGAGCGCGCCGAGCACGGCCGAGACGTACCGCGCGCCCGGCGCGGCCAGCACCGCGGCCAGCCCGCCGGTCAGCTCGCGGGACACGGCGGCGGCGCGGCGGACCAGCGTCGAGTAGGTCACCTCGCCGTCGTCGTCCACGACGGCCACGGCGTCGGGGGTGCGGGCCGCGACCTCGCGCACCCGCTCCGCCACGCCCCGGTACGCGTCCGGGCGGCGCGGTCCGGCGCCCGCGCCCAGCACCCGGTCGCGCTCCGCCGGCTCCAGCACGTCGATCCGGCTCAGCCGCGCGCCCGGGTCGGCCGCCGCCGCGCGCAGCAGCCGCGTCAGCCGCTGCGCGATCCGCTCGACCGTGGGCCGGGCGAACAGGTCGGTCGTGTACTCCAGCGCGCCCCGGATGCCCGAGGGCACGCCGTCGGTGAGCAGCTCGTCCAGCTGGAAGGTGAGGTCGAACTTGGCGCGCGGCGCGGCCACCGGCTGCACGCGGGCGTTCAGGCCGGGCAGCACGGCCGGGCCGTCACCGTCGTTCTGCAGCACCAGCATGACCTGGAACAGCGGCTGGCGGGCCAACGACCGCACCGGGTTCAGCCTCTCCACCAGGTGCTCGAACGGCAGGTCCTGGTGCGCGTAGGCGCCGAGGTTCGCCTCCCGCACCCGGTGCAGCAGCTCCCGGAACGTCGGGTCGCCGCCGGTGTCGGTGCGCAGCACCACGGTGTTGACGAAGAACCCGACCAGCTCGTCGAGCGCCTCGTCGGCGCGACCCGCCACCGGGGTGCCGAGGGGGATGTCGGTGCCCGCGCCGAGCTTGGTCAGCAGGGCCGACACCGCCGCCTGGAACACCATGAACACGCTCGCGCCCGCCTCGCGCGCCAGCGCCACCAGGTCCGCGTACAGCCGGCCGTCGACCAGGAACTCGACCTCGCCGCCGTCGTGGGTGCTCACCGCCGGGCGCGGGAAGTCGGTGGGCAGGTCCAGTTCCTCGGGCAGGTCGGCGAGCGCCTCCGTCCAGTACGCGAGCTGCGTGGCGAGCAGGCTGCCCGGGTCGTCCTCGGCGCCGAGCAGCTCCCGCTGCCACAGCGCGTAGTCCGCGTACTGCACCGGCAACGGCGCCAGGTCCGGCGCCGCGCCCGCGCACCGGGCCCGGTAGGCGTCGGTCAGGTCGCGGGCGAACGGCGCGATCGACCAGCCGTCGAACGCGATGTGGTGGAACACGACGAGCAGCACGTGCTCGTCCGGGCCGAGCCGGAACAGCCCGGCGCGCAGCGCGGGCTCGGCCGCCAGGTCGAACCCGCGGTCGGTCTCGGCGGTGAGCACGCGGTCCAGGTCGGCCTCGGCGAGGTCGACCACCTCCAGCGCCGGGTGCCCCGGCGGCAGGTCGGCGACCCGCTGGTGCGGCTTGCCGTCCACGTCCGGGAACACCGAGCGCAGCACCTCGTGCCTGGCCACCACGTCGCGCAGGGCGGCGCGCATCGCGTCGACCCTCAGCGCGCCGGTCAACCGCATCGCCAGCGGCACGTTGTAGGTGCCGGTGGCGTTCTCCTCCAGGCGGTTGAGGAACCACAGCCGCCGCTGCGCGAACGACAGGGGCGCCTCCGCGCCGCGCGGCACCGGCGCCAGGGCCGGTCGGGCGCCCCGCGCCCCGCGGACCTGCTCGGCCAGCGCCGCCACGGTGCGCGCCTCGAACAACGCCCGGATGGGCAGCTCCACGCCCAGCGCGGACCGGGCCCGGCTGATGACCCGCGTGGCCAGCAGGGAGTGCCCGCCCAGCTCGAAGAAGTCCTCGTCGACCCCGACCCGGGGCAGGCCGAGCACGTCGGCGAACAGCCCGCTCAGGATGTCCTCGACCGGGGTGCGCGGCGCGCGGCCCCGCCCGCCGGCGGGCGCGCCGGCCCCCGGTGCGGGCAGCGCCTTGCGGTCCAGCTTGCCCTGCGGGGTCAGCGGCAGCTCGTCGAGCGCGACCAGCGCCGCCGGCACCATGTACTCGGGCAGCGACTCGACCAGCAGCTCCCGCACGCCCTCGGGCACCGTGCCGGGCCGCCCGGCCGCGGACGCGTCCGGCACCAGGTAGCCGACCAGCCTGCGGTCGCCGTCGTCCTCGCGGAGCACGACCACGGCCTGGGCGACGGCGGGGTGCGACACCAGCGCCGACTCGATCTCGCCGAGCTCGACGCGGAAGCCGCGCAGCTGCACCTGGTCGTCCGCGCGGCCGACGTAGTCGAGCTGGCCGTCGGCGCGCCACCGGACCAGGTCGCCGGTGCGGTACGCGAACCCGCCCGGCGCGCCGAACGGGTCGGCGACGAACCGCTCGGAGGTCAGGCCGGGCCGGTCGAGGTAGCCGCGGGCGAGCCCGCCGCCGACGTACAGCTCGCCGGTCACGCCGACCGGCGCCGGTCGCAGCAGCGGGTCGAGCACGTACACCCGGTGCGCCGCGGTCGGCGTGCCGATGGGCGGCCTGCCCTCCCCGGTCAGGGGGCCGCCCACGGTCGAGGCGAGCACCGCCTCGGTCGGCCCGTACCCGTTGAACATCCGGTGCCTCGGCGCCCAGCGCGCCACCACCTCGGGCGGGCACGCCTCGCCGGCGACGACCATCACCAGGTCGTCGGGCAGGCGGGCGTCCTCGGGCAGCCCGCCCGCGACCACCGGCGGCAGCGCGGCGAGGTTGACCCGCCGGGTCCGGAGCAGGTCCAGCAGCGGTTGCCCCGGCGCGCGGGCGTCGTCGTCGGCGACTACCAGCGTGCCGCCGCCCAGCAGGGCCAGGCCCCACTCCCACACGGTCGCGTCGAAGCTGTAGGAGGCGAACTGGAGCACCCGCGTGTCGGGCGTGACGTCGAACTTCGCGATCAGGCTCTCGACCATGGCGACGAGCCCGGCGTGGTCGACCACGACGCCCTTGGGCCGCCCGGTGGACCCGGACGTGTAGATCACGTAGGCCGGGTGCCCCTGGCGCAGCGCCGGGTCCGGCGCGGTGGCGGGCAGGCCCTCCAGCTCGGCGAGCACCGCCGGGTCGTCCAGGAGCACCAGCGGCACGTCCAGGCCGGCCAGGTTCGCGCTCGTGTCCGCGGTGGACACCACGGTGATCGGCCGGGCGTCGCCCACCATGTAGGCGATCCGGTCCGGGGGCAGCTTCGCGTCGATCGGCAGGAATGCCGCGCCCGCCTTCAGCACGGCCAGCACCACCACCGCGGCCTCCAGCGAACGCGGCAGGGCGAACGCGACCACCCGCTCGGGACCCGCGCCCCGGGCCGCCAGCAGCCGGGCCAGCCGGTTCGCGCGGGCGTCCAGCCCGGCGTAGGTCAGCTCCTCGTCGCGGAACACGGCGGCGAGCGCGTCCGGCGCCTGCGCGACCCGGTCGGCGAACATCCGGGGCGCGGTCACGTCCGGGATCGGCGCGATCCGCCCGCTCCACTCGCCCAGCAGCAGCTCCCGCTCCCCCGCCGCCAGCACGTCGACCCGGCCCACCGGGGTGTCCGGCGCGTCGACCACGGTCTCCAGCAGCCGCACGAACCGCTCGACCAGCACCCGCACGTCGTCCCGGGCGAACAGCCGTCCCCGGTACTGGGCGTGCAGCCGCATCCGCTCGCCGGGGTACACGCCCAGCGCGAACGGGTACTCGGCCACGACGCGCGCCTCGCCGCCGAGCACCTCCAGGTCCGGCACGAGGCCGCCCAGCTCGCGGGCGTCGGCCATCGGGTAGTTGTGGTAGCTGACCACCGTGTCGAACAGCTCGCCGATCCCGGCCAGCTGCTGCACCTCGGCCAGCCCGAGGTGCTGGTGCGGCTCCAGGTCGACCTGCGCGGCGCCCAGGTCCGCCAGCAGCCGCGCGAGCGCCTGCGCCGGGTCGAGCGCCACCCGCACCGGCAGCGTGCCCAGGAACGGGCCGATCATCGTCTCCACGCCGGGCAGCTCGGCGGGCCGGCCGGACCGCACCGCGCCGAACACCACGTCCCGGCTCCCGGTCAGGGCGCCGAGCAGCACCGCCCAGCAGCCCTGCACGACCGTGCTGAGGGTGAGGTCGTTGGCCCGCGCCCAGTCGGTCAACCGGGCCGTCAGCGGCTCGGGCACGTCCACCAGCAGCTCGTCGGGCACGGCGGGCGTGCGGTCCGGGTCGACCGGCGCCAGCCGGGTCGCCTCGGTCAGCCCGGCCAGCGCCGCGCGCCACGCGCCGCGCGCCGCCTCGACGTCCCGGTCGGCCAGCCACCGCAGGTAGTGGGCGTGCGGCGTGACCGGGGGCAGCGCCGACGCGTCGGCCCCGCCGGCGTAGAGGGTGAACAGCTCCCGGGCGAAGATCGGGTTGGACCAGCCGTCCACCAGCGAGTGGTGCACGGTCCAGGTCACGCGCGACGCCTCGCCGGTCAGCCGCACCGCGGTGAACCGCACCAGCGGCGGGGCCGTCAGGTCGAAGCGGCGCAGCCAGTCGGCGTCGGTGAGCCGGGCGAGCTCCCGGTCCCGGTCCGCCGGGTCCATCCCGGTCAGGTCGACCTCGTCCCACGACGGCTCGACCGCCGAGGGCACGACCAGGACGGCGTCACCGGACTCGCGGTGGTGGAAGGCGGCGCGCAGCAGGGGGTGCCGCGCCACCAGCGCCCGCGCGGCGGCGCGCAGCCGGGCCGGGTCGAGCGGGCCGGCCACGTCCACGGTCACCTGCAACGTGTAGGCGTCCACGCCGTCGCGGTCGTAGTCGGCCTGGAACAGCAGGCCCCGCTGTGACGGCGACAGCGGCAGCACGTCGTCCAGCGGGCCGACCGACCGCTCGACGTCCTCGACCTCCCACTGGGTCAGCGACACCAGCGGGAAGTCCGACGGCGTGCGGCCACCGGCCCGGTCCGCGTGCCGCTCGGCGTGCGCCACGAGCGCGGCGAGCACCTCGGTGAAGGTCTCGGCGAGGCCCCGGACGTCCTCTTCGGACAGCAGCGCGCCCGCGTACCGCCAGTCGGACACGAGCACCGGGCCGTCCGGCCGGTCCTCGGTGACGGCGGCGACCTCCAGCGCGTACCGCAGAGGCACGTCGCGGTGCGCGTGCAGGCCGACGTCGCCGCGCAGCGACCACTCCCCCCGGTCCACGCCGAAGCGCCCGAGGTAGTTGAAGCCGATCTGCGGCGGGGCGTAGCGGGCCAGCGCGCCCTGCGTCTGCGGGTTGAGGTGGCGCAGCAGCCCGAAGCCGAGGCCGTGGTCGGGCAGCGCGCGCAGCGCTTCCTTGACCCGCTTCACCACGCCCGGCACGTCCGAGGTGTCGCCGACGTCGAGGCGCACGGGGAACACGCTGGAGAACCAGCCGACCGTGCGCGCCAGGTCCACGTCCTCGGCGGTCTGCTCGCGGCCGTGGCCCTCCAGCTCGACCAGCACCGAGCCCAGGCCGCGCCGCCGGGCCACCGCCACCGCGAGGGCCGCCAGCAGCACCTCGTTGGCCTCGGCGTGGAACGCGGCGGGCACGGTGGTGGTCAGCGCCGCCGCGTCGGGCACCTCGAACCGGTGGTGGCCGGCGGTGCGCTCGACGTCCACGGCGGGGTCCAGCGGGCGTGCGCCCAGCAGCGGGTCGCCGCCGCGCGACTGCCCGGTCCACAGCGGCAGCTCGGCGGTGCGGGCGGCGGTGCGCGCCTGCTCCGACAGCAGCCGCGTCCAGCGGCGGTAGGAGGTGCCGACCGGCGGCAGCGCCCGTCCTTCGACGGCCGCGCGCAGGTCGGGCAGCAGGATCCGCCAGGACACGCCGTCCACGGCCAGGTGGTGGGCCACCACCAGCAGCTCGCCGTCGTCGAGGACGAACTGGACGACCACGCCGTCCTCGGGAGCCAGGCGTTCGCGCGCCGAGTCGAGCGTGCCGCCGGCGTCGACCACGTCGGCGGCCCGGACCGCGCCGCGCGGCTGGACCTCCAGCGCCCACAGCCCTTCGACCGGCTCGGCCAGCCGCAGCCGCAGCGCGTCGTGGTGGTCGAGCAGCACCTGCACGGCCGCGGTGAGCCGGTCGACGTCCAGCCCGGCGGGCACGGACACCGCGACGTGCTGGCTGTAGTCGCGGGTCAGCGCGGTGGGCGTCTCGCGCAGTTGGTGGGCGATCGGGGGCAGCTCGACCTCGCCCACCCCGTCGTCGGCGACCACCGCGACGGCGGAGACGGGTTCGGCGACCGCCGCGATGGCGGCCGGTGTCCGCAGCTGGAACACGTCCGCCGAGGTGACGACCAGACCGGCCGCGCGGGCGCGGCTGACGACCTGGATGGAGCTGATGCTGTCGCCGCCGAGGGCGAAGAAGCTGTCGTCGACGCCGACCGAGGCCACGCCGAGCACCTCGGCGAGCACGCGGCAGAGGATCTCCTCCTGCGGGGTGCGGGCCGCGCGCGTCGTGGCGGGCGTGCCGAAGTCCAACGCCGGCAGCGCCTTGCGGTCCACCTTGCCGTGCGGGGTCAACGGCATCGCGTCCAGCACCACGAAGGTGGACGGGACCATGTACTCGGGCAGCAGCGCCGCCACCTGCTCGCGGACCGCCGCGGCCTCGCCCACGACGTAGCCGACGAGCCGCTTGTGCCCGGCCGGGTCGGTGACGGCGGCGACCGCCGCGTCCACCACGCCCGGGACCGCGCGGACCGCGGCCTCGACCTCGCCCAGCTCGATGCGGTGCCCGCGGATCTTGACCTGGAAGTCCCGCCGCTCCAGGAACTCCAGGTCGCCGTCGGCGCGCAGCACCACGCGGTCGCCCGTGCGGTACATGCGGTCGCCCGGTCCGCCGAACGGGTCCGGGGTGAACGCGACCGCGGTGCGCGCCGGGTCGCCGAGGTAGCCGTCGCCGACCCCGGCGCCGGCCACGTACAGCTCGCCGGGCACGCCCCGCGGCATCGGGCGCAGGTCGTCGCCCAGCACGTAGAGCCTGGTGTTGCGCACCGCGCGGCCGATCGGCGCGCGGGCGCCGCCGACCGGTCCGGTGATCACCGCGTGCGTCACGTCGTCCGAGCACTCGGTGGGCCCGTAGGCGTTGACCAGCGGCAACCCGGGGTAGCGGTCGAACCAGCGGGCGCACAGGTCGGCGGGCAGCACCTCGCCCGTGACCACCAGGTACCGCAGGCCGGGCAGCGGCGCGGCGACCCCGGCGGCGTCCCACGCGTCGAGCGCGGCGCGCAGCAGCGACGGCACGACCTCCAGCACGGTCACGCCCTCGGCCGCGGTGAGGCCGAACAGGGTGTCGGGGTCGGCGGCCTCGGCCGCGCCCACGACGCGCACCCGGCCGCCCACGACCAGCGGCGCGAGCATCTGCCAGACGGACACGTCGAAGGTGACCGGCGCGTTCTGCACGACGGTGTCGGCCGCCGTGAGCCCGAGGTCCTCGACCTTGGCCAGGAGGTGGTTGACGAGACCGCCCCGGTGCACCATCGCGCCCTTGGGCCGGCCCGTCGACCCGGACGTGAAGATCACGTACGCCAGGTCGTGCGCCGCGCCGGACAGCGGCGACAGCTCGTCGGCCTCGGCGTCGTCCAGCACGACCACCCGGGCGCTGCCGGCGAGGTCGGCCGCGAGGGCGCGGTGCGCCCGGTCGACCACCAGGCGCGTGGCGCCGCTGTCGGCCAGCAGTCCCGCGATCCGGGCGACCGGTGCGCGCACGTCCAGCGGCACGTAGGCGCCGCCCGCGCCGAGGGCGGCCAGCACCGCCGTGACGAAGCCGGCGCCGGGCTCGGCGAGCACGGCGGTCAGGCCGGCGTCCAGCTCGTGCGACAGGGCCTCGGCGCGCGCGACGAGCTCGCCGTAGGTCACCGGTCCGGACCCGTCCACCACGGCGACCGCGTCGGGCCGCGCCTCGGCGACCGCGCGCACGCGCTCGACCACGCCGAGGTGCTCGTCCTCGCGCACCGGGCCGACGACCGCGCCGGCGCCCGCGAAGTCCACCCGGCTCAGCGCGGAGTCCGGCGCGACGCGCGCGAACCGCTCCAGGTAGGCGGCGAAGCGGGTGACGTGGCCGAGCATCTCCTCTTCCTCGTACAGACCCGCGTTGCCGCTCAGGTGCAGCTCGAGGCCGCCGCCCGGCGCCTCCACGACCGTGGCCTCGAAGTCGTCCACCAGCCCGGTGGACAGGTTGTTGACCGTCATCACGCACGGCCCGAGCTTCAGCTCGGTCTCCTGCGGCAGGATGTTGACCAGCGGCCCGAACGGCCTGCGGTCGTCGCTGCGCAGGCCCATCGCGCCGCGGATGCGGCTGACCCGGTGCCGCTGGTGGCGCAGCACCCTGGTGACCTCGCGCGAGGTGTCGGCCAGCAGCCCGGCGCGCGTGGTCTCCGGGCCCACGGCGAGCCGCAGCGGCACGGTGTTGGCCACCATGCCGGGGATGGCGCGCATCCGGGCGCCCACCCGGGCCGTCACCGGCAACGTCAGCAGCACGTCGCGGACGCCGGTCATCCGCTGCGTGTAGGCCGCCATCGCGGCGGTCACCACGGTCGGCCACGTCACCTTGGCCTCGGCGGCGACCTCGCGGACCAGCCGGGCGGTCGCCTCGGGCACCACGGCGCTGCGGCGCACGAACCCGGGCGTGCGGGCGCCGTCCCGGTGCGACAGGCTGACCAGCTCGGGCGCGTCGGTGAACCGGCGCTCCCAGAACCGCCGGTCCCGCTCCGCCTGCCCGGACCCGCCGTAGGCCGCCTCCGCCTCGATCAGCTCCGCCAGCGGCGGCAGCTGGCCGTCGCCGACCGGCGCGCCCGCCAGCAGCGCCTCGTACAGCTCGCCGAGCCGGCGCCAGAACACCACCTGCGTGTAGCCGTCGCACAGGAAGTGGTGGATGCACATGTAGAAGAACGCCCGCTCGTCGCCGACGCGCAGCAGCGCCAGCCGGAACAGCGGGAAGTCGCCGAGGCCGAACGGCACGTCCAGGTCGGCCCGCACCCAGTCGCGGCCGGCCCGTTCCGGGTCGGCCTCGGCGCGCAGGTCCAGTACCCGCAGACCGGGGTCCGGCAGCGGCTCGACCACCTGGCCGGGCTCGCCGTCGACCTCGGTGAACCGGGCGCGCATGCACTCCGACTCGAACACCAGCCGCGCCACGGCCGCGCGGAACACCTCCAGGTCCAGCGGTCCCCGGATGTCCAGGTAGCCCGCCGTGTTGTAGGACGAGGTCCCGCCGGAGAGCTTCTCGTCGAACCAGATGTCGACCTGGCCGGCGGACAGGGGCAGCCGTCGGGTCATGGCAGTCTCCTCGCAAGCATCGCGTCCTCGGCGAGCAGTTCCGCGTCGTAGCTGTCGCTGATCCACTGGTCCCGGTAGACGGTGTCCAGGTAGCGGTCGCCGAGGTCCGGCGCGATCGCCACCGCGGTCACGTCGCCGTCGGGCCGGTTGCGGGTGAGCCAGTCGGCCGCGCCGGACAGCACCGTGCCGGTCGAGCCGCCGAACAGGAACCCGTGCCGCAGCAACGTCCGGCAGGCGCGCACCGTGTCCCGCTCCGCCACGTGCAGCACCTCGTCCACGAAGGACTCGTCCAGCAGCGGCGGGCGGACGCTGGTGCCCAGACCCGGCAGCAGCCGCGGCTGCGCGGGCGTGCCGAAGGTGACCGAGCCGACCGAGTCCACCGCGACGACCCGCACCGACGGCTTGGTCTCCTTGAAGTACCGCGCGCAGCCCATGAGGGTGCCGGTGCTGCCCGCGCCGATGAACACCACGTCGACCTCGGGGAAGCTCTTGAGGATCTCCGGGCCGGTGCTCTGGTAGTGCGCCATCCAGTTCGCCGGGTTGGCGTACTGGTTGAGCCACACGTACCCCTCGTCCTCGCACACCTGCTTGACGTAGCGGATGCGGGCGCCGAGGTAGCCGTCCTGGGGGTCGGGCTCGGTGATGACGTGCACCCGCGCGCCCAACGCCTCCATCAGCTGTCTGGTGGCGAGGTTGCAGCGCGCGTCGGTGACGCACAGGAACCGGTAGCCGCGGCTCGCCGCCACCAGCGCCAGCGCCACCCCGAGGTTGCCCGACGAACTCTCCACCAGCGTGGCGCCCTCGCGCAGGGTGCCCGCGCGCACGGCGGCGGACACCATCTCGTTGGCGGCCTTGAGCTTGATGGACCCGGCGAAGTTGAACCCTTCGCACTTGAGGTACAGCGGGTGGCCCGAGAGCCGCCGGAGGTCCACGTAGAGGTCGTCCACGTTGAACTCCTGGGGCGTCGATATCACTGGCATGCGCCGACTCCTAGGCGAGGTGCACGGTCAGGCGGCTCAGCGCTTGCCGTAGCGGTCGAGGTCGTGGAAGAAGTCCGGGACCACGGCCAGCTCGCCCGCCCGCGACACCTCGTCGTAGACGTGCTTGCCGACCGCCAGGTCCAGCACGCCGAGGCCGAACGGGGAGAACACCAGCGGCCGGTCCGCCGGTGGCGTCACCGCGCCGGTCATGACGTCGTGCAACGTGCCGGACAGGAACGCCCGGTTGCCGGTGAGCTGCTCGGCCAGGTGCGGCGAGGTGTTCGCCTTCAGGCAGTGCTCCACGTCGTCCACCACGTTGGCGGACGCGAGGATCACCTCGGGCGACAGGTCGCGCAGCGACACGTGCAGCACCAGCGGGTTGTGGTCGAACCACGTCGGGTCGGTGACGTGCGGCGTGCCCGCGACGGTGGCGAACACGACCAGGTCGCTCGACCGGATCAGGCTCTCCGCGCTGTCGTGGACCCGCACCGCGCCGTCGCCCGCGTCCAGGGCGTACTCGCGGAAGCCGGTCGCGGAGTCGGCGCTCAGGTCGTGCACGCCGACCTCGTCGAAGCTCCACCCGGTCGCGGTCAGGTAGGTGTGGATGTAGCGGGCGATCAGGCCGGTGCCGACGAACCCGACCCGGGCGGGGCGGCCGGGGCCGCGGCCTCGGCTGAGCCAGTCGGCGGCCAGCGCGGCGGACGCGGCGGTGCGCACCGCGCTGACGATGGAGCTCTCCAGGCAGGCGATCGGGTAGCCGGTCTCGCGGTCGTTGAGGATCAGCACCGCGGACGCGCGCGGCAGGCTGGCGGCGACGTTCGCGGGGAAGCTGGAGATCCACTTCACCCCGTGCACGCCGATGTCGCCGCCGATGGACGCGGGCAGCGCGATGATCCGCGACGAAGGGTCTTCGGGGAACCGCAGGAAATAAGACGGAGGATTGATCGTGGCACCTTCACCGTGCCACCGGTAGGCGGCCTCGATGAGTTCGAGAACGTGCTTCTCGCGCCCTCGCAATACCTCGTTCACCTGAGCGCCGGAAATCACCGCGAAGGCAGGTGCCACGTTACCGTCCCTTTCTCGTCCAGCTCTGATGAGCTGCGCCGACCCGGCCGGGCAGCGGTCCCGACCACATACTCGCGAACACGGCTGACAAGCCGCTGACACGCCACTGACGGCGGTGCGTATAGAAAATTCATAGCCATTCGGGTTCAGGGTGGGTCCGGACACGGATTTCCGGGCACTCGCCCTTCGAACACCGGCAGCACCGCGACGGACGTCGGTTCCGCGGCCTTTGTCGTGATCATGACGGGAGGACAAACCTCGATGGAAGATCGTAGGATCAAGAAGGTCGTGGTGCTCGGTGGCGGCACCGCGGGCTGGATGGCCGCGGCGTACCTCGGCAAGGCGCTCGGCCCCGGTGTGACCATCACCGTGCTGGAGGCGCCCTCGATCCCCAAGATCGGTGTGGGCGAGGCGACCGTGCCCAACCTGCACAAGACGTTCTTCGAGTTCCTCGGCATCGCCGAAGAGGACTGGATGCGCGAGTGCAACGCCAGCTACAAGATGGGCATCAAGTTCACCAACTGGCGCACCCCGGGCCGCGGCGAGGCGAACCCCCGGCCGTACGGGGACGGGACCGACCACTACTACCACCTGTTCGGCCTGCTGCCCAACCACGAGAACCACCCGCTGTCGCACTACTGGGCGCACAAGAAGCTCGGCGGCCAGACCGACGAGCCGTTCGACTACGCCTGCTACCGCGAGCCCCCGATCATGGACGCGAAGCTGTCGCCGCGGTTCATGGACGGCACGAAGTGGACCAACTACGCGTGGCACTTCGACACCAACCTGATCTCGCCGTTCCTGCGCAAGTGGGCCACCACCAACCAGGGCGCGATCCACATCCAGGACCTGATGACCGAAGCGGTCATCGACCAGCGCGGCAACATCTCGGCGCTCAAGACCGAGGGCGGGCTCACCATCGAGGGTGACCTGTTCATCGACTGCTCCGGCTTCCGCGGCCTGCTCATCAACCAGGCCATGAAGGAGCCGTTCCTGGACATGAGCGACCACCTGCTCAACGACAGCGCGGTCGCGACGCAGGTGCCGCACGACGACGCGGCCAACGGCGTCGAGCCGTACACGTCCTCGATCGCCATGTCGAGCGGGTGGGCGTGGAAGATCCCGATGCTGGGCCGGTTCGGCACGGGCTACGTCTTCTCCAGCCGCTTCCAGTCGCGCGACGACGCGACCCTGGAGTTCTGCACCATGTGGGGCCTCGATCCCGAGACGGCGAACCTGAACCAGATCAAGTTCCGGGTCGGCCGCAACCGCCGCGCGTGGGTGAAGAACGTCGTCTCGATCGGCCTCGCCTCCTGCTTCCTGGAGCCGCTGGAGTCGACCGGCATCTACTTCGTCTACGCGGCGCTGTACCAGCTGGCGAAGTACTTCCCGGACAAGAACTTCGACTCGGTCCTGCAAGACCGCTTCAACGCGGAGATCGAGACGATGTTCGACGACTCCCGGGACTTCGTGCAGGGCCACTTCAGCTTCGCGCCGCGCAACGACACCGCGTTCTGGCAGGCCTGCAAGGAGCTGCGGCTGGCGGACGACTTCCAGGAGAAGGTCCGCATGTACAAGGCGGGCCTGGCGGTGAACATGCCGATCACCGACGAGTCGACCTACTACGCGAACTTCGACGCGGAGTTCCGCAACTTCTGGAACAACTCCAACTACTACTGCATCTTCGCCGGGCTCGACTACCTGCCCGACCACTCGCTGCCCGCGCTGGCCGCCCGGCAGGACGTGCTGGACTCGGCCGAGCCGGTGTTCGCGCAGATCAAGCAGACGCAGAAGGAACTGCTGACCACGCTGCCCAGCACCTACGAGTACCTCAAGCAGCTGCACGGCAAGTAGGACCTCCCTCCCCCGGGAAACGACGAGCCCACCGGTCCCCGACCCGGTGGGCTCGTCGCCGTCCGGGCGCCGCTTCGCGCCCGGTCCGACGGCACGGCGTGGGCGAGGGCTCGGCTCACGAGCCGGCCCGAGGAGTTCCGGGCGCACCCGTGGGCGGTGCGCGCCCACCGCGGGCACCACGCCGAGTACCCCGACCGGTCGGCGCCGGTCGGGGTACTCGGGGTGCGGCGGCGGTCGGCCGCGGGGGTGGCGCGGGGTTCAGCGCGGTGAGCCGACGCCCACCCGGAACGGGTCGTCCCGGTCCAGCTTCCCGGTGAACAGGCCCTGGAACAGGTTCAGCTTCTGCATGTTCGACGTGCCCTCGATGAACTCCAGGCCGCGCGCGTCGCGGACCAGCTTGTCCAGCTGCGGGTGGTCGAAGCGGGCGCCGACGCCGAAGAACTCGCAGGCCGCGCGGGTGGCGTCGAGCGCCAGCTGCGACGCGCGGGCCTTGGCGGCCGACGCCAGGTAGCCGTCCGAGGTCCGGGCGTCGACCGCGCGGGCGGCCAGGTGCACGAGCGCGCGTGCCGCCGTGATCCGGCGGCCCAGCTCGTCGAGCCGGTCGCGCTCGTCGCGGCGCAACGTCGAGCGGTTCTCCGCGACGTACTCGTGCGCCGCCCGCGCGATGCCGAGCGCGATCGCCGCCACGCCCGGCCGGAGCAGGTTGAACGTCTGCACGAACGCCCACATGCCGCGCCGCGACGGCGAGAGGTGCCGTCCGACGAAGCGGGACGCCGGCACGTGCACGTCGTCCAGCGTGATCGCGCTGATCCGCGCGCCGCGCAGGCCGATGGTCTCCAGCGCGGTCGCCGAGAACCCCGGCGCCGGGGTCTCCACCAGGACCGCGTTGATGCCGAGCGGGCCGGAGCCGACGCGCGCGAACACCACCCCGAGCTGCGCCCGGCAGGCGTTGCCGACGTACCGCTTCTCGCCGGCGAGCACCGCGCCGCCGTCGACCGGGGTCAACGTCGTGGTCAGCCCGCCCGCGTCGGACCCGCGGTCGGGTTCGGTGAGCGCGAAGAACGTCCACAGCGGCTCGGCGAGCATCCGGCCGTAGAACCACTCCTTCTGCCCGTCGTCGGCGAGCAGGTCGACCAGCACGCCGGCCAGCAGCGGGCCGGGCGAGGCGACCAGCATGCCGACGTCGGCGCAGGCCAGCTCCTCCATGATGATCGCCCGTTCGAGGGCCAGCGTGCCGTAGAACCGGTTGCCCGCGATGGGGATGGGGACGTTGCCGTACTCCGGCGGGATGCCCATGGTCGACAGGTACCGGACCGCGGGGAGGTCGAAGTGGTCGCGGATGAGCTCCGGGTCGCGGTCCACCGCGAGCCCCAACCGGCGGAAGTCCGCCCCCCACTCGCGCACCTGGTCGCGCAACGCGACGAGCCGCGCGTCCAACGCGCTCACGACTCGACGCCCACGTGCGTCCCGGGCGTGCCCGACGCGGAATCCGCGGCGGGGCCCGAGGTCGGGTCCGCGGCGGGACCCGCGGTGGGGCCCGCGGCGGGGTCCGGGGGCGGGCCGGGCACGTAGGCCTCCGCCAGCAGCTCCGACAGGTGCGCCACCTGCCCCGGGCCGCCGACCAGGTACCCGCTCGCGCCGAGCAGGTTCACCAGCCACCGGTCGGCCGCGGTGATCCTCGCGTGCAGGTGGGCCAGGATCACGCCGGGCAGCTCGCCCGCGTCCACGCCCGTCAGGACCGCCCGCACCTCCAGGTGCTCGATCAGCCCGTCGGCCACGGTCGACTTCACCATCTGCTGCTGCAGCAGGGTGGTGCTGCCGGTCCGCCTCCCGTTCAGGTAGCGCATGCACGTCTCGCGCAGCGCCTCCGACAGCCCCAGCCGCAGCCACACCAGGCCCAGGGCCCAGGCGGCGCGCTGGTCGGACGTGGCGGGGTCGGTCTCGGGGTCCGCTGCTCTCAACCGAGGTACGGGAACACCGTTTCCGTACATTCTCGGACCATCTTCACCCGATCGTGTACCCAGCACCCGCAGCAGCACGACCGCCCCGCCGGGCAGGTCGATCGTATCCACAGTGGACTCGTCCAGTCCAGGCCGGTCCACCACGACACCGTCCACCCACACCCGGTCCGCCGACGCCGCGACCTCCTGCGGCACGACCGCGTGCCCACCCGGCCCGCACGGCAGCAGCCCCGGCGCCACGAGCGAACCCAGCACCGTCAACGCGGGCGCCAGCCCTTCCTCCCGCGCCGCCGAGTGGCACCTCGACAGCACGGCCGCGCCCAACCGCACCGACGTCGTCACCGGGTCACCCCCACCGCGGCCATGCCCAGGTCGCCGGTCGCCACGTCGTGCTCCACGAGCACCACCCGTCCCAGCGAGTCCGCCAAGCCCTCCCACAGCGCCGTGCACGGGTACCCGGCCGGCGCGGACCGCACCGTCCCGCCGTGCCGCACCAGCTCCGGGTCCACCCCGGCGCCGGCGACCACGGCCACCGGCACGCCCGGACCCACCAGCGACGCCATCCCGGCCGCGACGGCGTCCGGCAGGTCCGCGACCGACACCCCGGGTGTGTGCACCGTCGACAACGGCGCGCCACCCGGCTCCAGCAGCAACGCCACCCCGGCGTCGCCGACCGGCCGGTCGCCGGTGTCGTCACCCAGCTCGTAGGGCAACGTGGCCTGGTCCGCGATCACCACCAGCGCACGCGAGAACCCGTGCCGGGCCGCGTAGTCGGCCGCGATCCGCAACGCCGCGAACGGCGCGCACCGGCCGACGTCCGACACCGAGAACGACAACGGCGCGCCGGGCACCGCCTCGGCCAGGTACGTCGCCGCGGCCATCCGGCAGTCCAGGTCCGGCGTGGCGTGGGCCACGATCGCCAGCTCCACCGGCCCCAACGGCTCCAGGCCCGCGTGCAGCGACCGGGTCAGCGCGGTGAACGTGGTGCCCGGCGAGGCGAGCGCCTCGGGTCGCAGCGCGACGCCGTAACCGGAGGTCAGGTCGGTGAAGTGGCGCAACGAGAACTCGTCGGCCAGCGAGCGGTCGGGGGCGACGCGGGTCCGCACGACCCGCGCCAGGCCCAGCGTCCGCGCGCCCGCCGGCCGGGACAGCGTCGGCGCGGTGGTCCGGTACACGGCTAGCGGTCCATTTCCGCGGCGACGAAGTCGGCCAGCGAGCGGACCGTCTCGAAGTGCGCCATCTCCAGGTTGTCGGTGTCGAACTCGACCTCCAGCGCCTCCTCCAGCTGCATCAGCAGCTCGAAGACGCCGGTCGAGTCGAGGCCGAGCTCGTCGAACAGCCGGGACTGCTCGGTCAGCTCCGGCAGGTCGTAGTCCAGCACCTGGGCCAGCACGGCGGTGATGGCGCCGACGATCCGCTCGCGGGGGGCGACGGTGGTGGATTCGCTCATGATGCGGTTCCTTCGGTGAGAGCCGTGGCGGCGGCGCGGTCGGGGAGGTGTTGGTGGCGCAGCAGGTCCTCGGTGTCGTCGCGGGTGCGCACCAGGTGCGCGCGCCCGTCGTGGACGAGCACTTCCGCCGGGTAGCCGTGGCTGAGGAACAGCACGGGCGAGGCGGTCGGGCCGTAGGCGCCGGAGCGCAGCACGCCGACGAGGTCGCCGGGCCGGACTGGCGGCAGCTGGACCTTCTTGCCGAGGGTGTCGTTGGGCGTGCACAGCGGTCCGGTGACGTGCCAGCTCTCGGTGGCGGGCTCGTCGACCCGGTTGAGCACCCGCATGGGGAAGTTGCGCTTGACGAACGACCCGACGCCCACCGCCGCCATGTGGTGGTTCGTGCCGCCGTCGGCGACCGCGAACCGCTCCCCCATGGACTCCTTGACGTACCGCACGCGCACCACGTACGTGCCGGACGTGGCGGTGAGGTAGCGGCCGAGCTCCATCACCAGCCGGGTGCCGGGGTGCCGGTCGGCGAACCCGTCGATGACCGGGTTGACGCGCGCGGCGAGCAGCGCGAGGTCGAGGTCGCGCTCGCCGTCGAAGTAGGCCACGCCGAGGCCGCCGCCGATGTCGACCAGCTCCAGCGGGATGCCGAGGTGCCCGGCCAGCCGGTCGGCCAGCTCGAAGATCCGCTCGGTGTTCTCGGCGACGGCCTCCTCGGACAGGATCCGGGTGCCCATGTAGACCTGCACGCCCATGAACCGCACGTTCGGGTGCCGTGCCACGAGGTCGTCGGACGCGAACAGCTGCGACTCGTCGATGCCGAACTGGCGCGGCTTGCCGCCCATGGTCAGGCCGGAGCCCTTGACCGAGAAGCTGGGGTTGACCCGCAGCGCGACCGGCGCGCGCATCCCGCGCAGCGCGGCGAACTCGTCGATCAGCGCCAGCTCGCCGAACGACTCGCACACGATCGCGTAGACGCCCTCGTCCAGGCAGGCGGCCAGCTCGTCGGCGCTCTTGCCCGGCCCGAGGAAGATGATGTCGGCGGGGTCGACGCCGGCGCGGCGCGCGGTGACCAGCTCGGCCATCGACGACACCTCGGCCCGCGCGCCCCGGGCGTGCAGGACGGACAGCACGCCGATGTTGGGGTTCGACTTGAGGGAGAAGAAGAACTCCAGCCGCGGGTGCAGCAGCTCCTTGAGCCCGTCCACCCGCGACTCCAGCTCGTCGCCGTCGTACAGGTACAGCGGTGTGCCGTACCGCTCGGCGATCTCGGTGATCCCGATGCCCTGGACCTCGAACTCGGCGCTCACGGTCGCGTCTCCAATCGGGCGGTGATGTCGTCGTCCACGCGGCGCAGCTCGTCGTCCGACGACGCGACGAGCAGGCCGTAGAGCCGTCCGTCGAACGCCGCGTCGGCGCGGTGGCCCGCGTTGACCGTGGCGAAGTTGTTGACCAGCAGGCCGGTGCCGCCGGCCCCGTCGAGCAGCAGGCCGCGCAGCAGGTCGCGCACCTCGGCGAACGGCAGCCTGCGGTGCAGCCGCACGGGGTAGTGCCGGGCCAGGGCGACCTGCCCGGGTCCGACGAACCGCTCCTGCACGCGTGCCTGGTAGGTGGACATGTTGTTGCGCGCGTTGATCTCCACGACCGGGTAGAGGCCGTCGTCGGGGTCGACCATGGCGTCCACGCCGACCACGCCGAAGTAGCCGTCCGCGGCGAGCTTCTTGCCCAGCCGGAGCGAGGTCTCGGCGAGTTCGCCGACCTGGGCGCCGGACAGCCTGGCGGGCATCCGGTGTCCTTTGTGGACGCCACCTTCGGTGTGCAGCTCCTTGACGAAGTCGAACCGCACGTCGCCGTCGCGGGCCACGGTGAACTGGTAGTTGAGGTCGGCGCGCTTGGCGACCCACTCCTCCACCACGAACGCGAGCCGCGGCCGGCCGGACTTCTCGACCTGCTTGGCGACCATGCCGAGCAGGCGGTCCATCCGGCGGTCGCTCTCCAGCACCGCGATGCCCTTGCCGGAGACGCCCAGCGCCTCCTTCACCACGACCTTGCGGCCGTCCGCGACCAGCGCGCGTGCCCGCTCGAACGCCTCGCGCAGCTCGTCCACGCTCTCGCAGGCCCACCCGGCGGGCTGCCGCAACCCCAGCTCGTCGGCCGCGCGTCGGCTGTAGACCTTGCTGTTGACCGCTTTGCACGTCGTGGCGTCCGGCGCGGCCAGGGCCATGCCGGTGCGTTCGGCGAGACGTTCTTCCAGGTCGGACACGCCGTGCGCGGTCAGCCGGACGCCCTGCCGGGCCAGTCCCGCCACCGTCTCGACCGTCGCGGGGTCGGCGAGGGCGTCGGCGGTGACCGTGCGGCGCGGGTCGGAGTCCGCCACCACGTGCACGGTCGGCAGGTCGATGCCCAGCCCGGCGAGGTAGGCCAGGTAGTCGGGGTCGGGGGTGGCCTTGAGCACGACGTGGTCGTCGCCGCCGGCCAGCAGCAGCGCGAACTCGTCCATGTGGTTGACCACGGCCGCGCCGCTCTCGGCCGACAGCCGGGGCAGCGTGTGCTCGCCGAGCGCCCACCGCTGTTCGACCTCGAAGTTGCCGAGGAACGCGAGCGAGGCGTCCGGCGTGCCGAGCAGCGCCGTCTTGAGCCTGCGGGTGAAGTCCGGTTCGTCCATGTCTGCGCTCCGGGACATCTCAGTGCTCCAGGACCATCGCGGCGAACGTCTGACCGAGGCCGGCGGCCGTCATCAGGTACTTGTCGCCGGGCTTGAGCAGGCCGAGCTCGGTCACCGTCTGGTAGTTGATGAACGGGTCGGCGCAGAAGCAGTGGCCGGTGGCGCCGAGGTTGTCCAGGAAGAACCGGTCGTTGGGCAGGCCGAGGTTCTTCGCCGCGACCGTCCACGACACGCGGTTGACGTTGTGGGGCAGCACGAGGTCGATGTCGGCGACGCCGATGCCCGCCTCGCCGGTGGCCGCGCCGACGACCTCGGCCAGCGCGTCCTGGTAGATGCGGCGGGCGTCCTTGGCGATCTCGGGGGTCAGGTCGATCACGCCGTCGTCGCGGCCGTGGATGCGGCTGGCGTAGCCGCGCACGTGGTCGCGGTCGCCGTCGGCGGCCACCAGGATCGCGGCCATGCCCTCGCCCATGATCGACGTGTCGCGGACCCACTGGGTGAACGGCGTGAACGTCTTGTCGCCGGCCAGGATCAGCGCCAGCGCGTCGGGGTCGCCGTCGGCGGCGAGCAGCGTGCCGGCCACGTCCATGGCGAGCAGGCCGGTGGCGCAGCCGTGGTCGGCGACGGAGAGGGTCGTCGCGTGCCGCAGGTTCAACGCCTCGCGGACCTCGTGCACCGGGCTGATCGGGTAGGGCGCGGTGGTGCGCATGCCCTTGGCGCGGATGAGGTAGCGGACCCGGTCCTCCTGGCCGCGCAGCCCGTCGAGCTTCTCCGCGGCCGCGATCAGCAGCTGCGCCTCGGACAGGTCGGACTTGCAGATCCGGTCGAGGCCGTAGAGCCGGGTGAACCGGCGCACCTGCTGCTCGTCGAGCCCGAGCGACTCCTGCAGGTCCGCGACGGCCACCGTCTCCGGCAGGTGACTCGAGACCGCCACCAACGCCGTCATGTGCGTCCTCCTCGCCCTGGTCCGTTGCCGGATCAAGGTTCGCAAGGCCCACTGACACCGTGCTGACACCCGACTGACCGCCGAGAGTCCAACGTCCACGTCGCGAGAGTCCAACGTTCTCGTCGCGAGAGTCCAACGTTCAGCGGCCCTGAGTTCAACACTCGACGTCGGGCACGGGTGTCCGAGCGTTGAATTCAGGTCTCGCGAACGTTGGACTCTCGAGCCCTGAACGTTGGACTCTCGGGATGGCGAAGGCCACCTCGACCGGGGTCGAGGTGGCCCTTCATCCCCAGTGGACTGCTCAGGTGGCGGCCGTGCGGGAGGCCTGGTCCGGCTGCTGGTCACCGGCCGAGTCGCGCGGCCACCACCGGGTCGGCCGCGGCAGGAACGCGGCCAGCTCCGGGAAGTCGGTCGGCCGCTCGGTCATCCAGTTCCAGTAGCGCGGGATCGACCGGGCGTACTCGCAGTAGTACCGGCGCAGCGCGTCGATCAGCTGCCGGAGCGTGTTCGGGTGGATCGAGCCGGGCCGCCACACGAGCAGCAGCCTGCTGCGCAACGGCTCGGTCATCGCCACCAGGCTCACGTCCGCCGTGGACCCGGTCGGCGTGGCCAACGCCGCCGCGCCCGCGTCCCGCACCCAGCTCATCGCCTCGGCGTGCCCGCCCGCGTAGTGCATGACCTCCGGCGTGGGGTGGTCGAGCCTGCGGAAGAGGTGCTCCTCGACGACGTGGAACCAGTGGCCGGGCACGTGGTGCACCCAGCTCAGCGACAGCATGTGCCTTCGGCTCACCGTAGTCCTGCGCGCGAGCGCGTGGTCGCGCGGCAGCGCGAGCCAGATCGGCTCGCGCACGATGATCTCCTTGGCCAGTGTGGGATCGAGGTCCCGCACCCCGTCCACCGCCTCCGGGCTGGGCACGAGCGCCGCGGTGAGCTCGCCGCGGCTGACCGCGTCCACGCCGAGCGCCGGGTCCAGCGTCACCGTCTGCACCTCGACCGAGGGCAGTGACGACTGCAGCGCGCGCCGCAGCGTCACCGGTGTCCATTCGGCGTTGCCGATGCGGAGAATTCCGGAGGACAGCGAGGACGCCTCCGCCACCACCGCGTCGGCCCGGGTGGCCAGGTCCGCCAGCATCGGGATCAATCGCTCTCCCAGGGGTGTGGGAGTGATCCCGAAGGCCGACCGCACGAACAGGTCGCCGCCGACCGCCTTCTCGATCCGTCTCAATTGGGCGGTGAGGCTCGGTTGGGGCAGGGACAGCTTCGCCGCGGCCTTCGAGATGCTGCCGGCCTCGGCAAGGGTGGTGACCACCCTGGCATGACGTATCTCCAGGTGCATGCATCCAACCCCTTCGCGTCGTTACTCGGGGTCCACTAACTCCGGTGGGTTCGGGGATTTCCCGCACCCACCTCGTTCGTGCCGGGCGGCCGTTCCAACGTACCCCACGGGTGAACGCGTGAGGAGGAGTTCAGGTGACCGTCGACTATTCGTTGAGTCCTCAACAGAAATTATGGAAACAGTGTCTACGATCTCCGGCACGTACCTACTCAAAGGTCGGTTGCGCGTGGTCCCCGCAGCGATGCGGAGACGTGCTCCACCGGCGGCCCCGACCGGCGGTTCGGGGGACAGCACCAGTGCCACCGGCTTGATCCCGTCCGTATGGTCTGCGGCGCGTGCACACACCGATAGGTCCCACATGGGGAGCAAGAACGTGAATCTATCTCCGATTCAAGGCGTGGATGACGTCGTCCGACTGCATTCCGTCCGCAAGGTTTACGGCAATGAGCGGAACGGCGTAGTGGCCCTTGACGGAGTCACGCTCGGCATCGCGCGCGGCACCTTCACCGCGGTGATGGGCCCGTCCGGATCCGGCAAGAGCACCGCGCTGCACTGCGCCGCGGGCCTGGACAGACCCACCTCCGGCTCCGTGCTGCTCGACGGTCGGGAGATCACCGGCCTGAGCGAGCGCGAGCTGACCCGGTTACGCCGCGAACGCGTCGGCTTCGTCTTCCAGTCGTTCAACCTGCTGCCCGCGCTCACCGTGGTGGAGAACGTCCAGCTGCCGCTGCGCCTGGCCGGCCGCCGCCCGAAGCGCGCCCAGGTGGACGACGTCATCGCCCGCGTCGGGCTCTCCGACCGCCGCAAGCATCGCCCCGCCGAGCTGTCCGGCGGCCAGCAGCAGCGGGTGGCCATCGCCCGCGCGCTCGTCACCGAACCCGCGGTGATCTTCGGCGACGAGCCGACCGGCGCGCTCGACACCCGCACCGCGCTCGAAGTCCTCGCCCTGCTGCGCCAGGCCGTGCGCGACGTCGGCCAGACCGTGGTGATCGTGACGCACGACCCGGTGGCCGCCGCGCACGCCGACCGCGTCGTCTTCCTCGCCGACGGCCGGATCGCGGGCGAGCTGGAGTCGCCGACCGCGCACGCCGTCAGCGAGCGCATGACCCAGCTGGGCGCCTGGGCCGACGCGCCCACCGGCGACCTGGCCGACGGGGTGCGCTGATGTTGCGCCTCGCGTTGCGCACCCTGCGCTACCGCATCGGCGGGTTCACCGCGTCGTTCATCGCGCTGTTCATGGGCGCGGCGATCGTGATGGCGTGCGGCGGCCTGATGGAGACCGGCATCCGCGACGACGTGCCGCCGCAACGGCTCGCGGCGGCACCGCTGGTCGTCGCCGGCGACCCGGCGAACCTGGAGCGCGCCCCGGTCGACGCCGCGCTGGCCGCCAAGGCCGCGGCCGTCGCCGGTGTCGCCGAGGTCGTGCCCGACGTGGCGTTCCCGGTGCTCCTGCCCGGCGGCGCGGAGGCGACCGGCCACACGTGGTCCGGCGCACGCCTCGCGCCGTACGCGGTGGAGCAGGGCCGCGCGCCGCGGGGGCCGGGCGAGGTCGTGGTGGGCGCGAACTCCGGCATCGGCCCCGGCGGCACGGTCGCGCTGCGGATCGACTCGCGGGACGTCGACTACCGGGTGGTCGGCGTCGCCGGGGCGCCGGTCGAGGCCGAGGTCGTGTTCTTCGCCGACGACGAGGCACGGCGGCTGTACGCGAAACCCGGCAAGGTCGACCTGATCGGCGTGCTGCTCGAACCGGGCGCGACGGCGGACGGCGTGCGCGCGGGCCTGACGGCCGCGGTGTCCGGTCGGGACGTGGCCGTGCTCGCGGGCGACGAGCGCGGGCTCGCCGAGTTCTCCGACACCGGGGGCGGCGGCGAGGCGATCATCACCCTGTCGGCGGTCTTCGGCGGGTTGGCGATCATGGTCGCGTTGTTCGTCGTGGCGGGCACGCTCGGCCTGTCCGTGCAGCAGCGGCACCGCGAGATGGCGCTGCTGCGGGCGATCGGCACCACGCCGGGCCAGCTGCGCGGGCTGGTGCTCGGGGAGACGGCGTTCGTGGCGGTGCTCGCGACCGCGCTGGGCTGGCCGTTGAGCGGGCGCCTCGGCGCGTGGCTGTTGACGCGGCTGTCGGGCGCGGGCGTCGCGCCGCAGGCCATGGCGTACCGGCAGGGCTGGGTGCCCGTGGTGGCCGGTGTCGGCATCTCGCTGCTCAGCGCCCTGGTCGCGGCGTTCGTCGCCGGTCGGGGCGCGGCGGTGACCCGGCCGACCGAGGCGTTGATGGCCGCGGGACTGCAGACGCGCTGGTTCAGCGTGCCCCGGCTGGTGTTCGCGCTGCTGTGCCTGGGCGGCGGCACGGCGTTGAGCGTCATCACCGCGGTGGTCATGTCCGGGCCGGTGGCGGCGAGCACGGCCGGGCCCACGGCGATGCTGTGGGCGGCGGGCATCGCGCTGCTCTCCCCCGCCGCCGCGAGGGTGCTGATCGCGGTCCTGCGTTGGCCGGTGCGCGCCCTGTCCGGCCTGTCCGGCTATCTCGCCGTGCTGAACACCGGCGCGCGGCGGGTGCGCGTGGCGAGCGCCATCACGCCCGTCATGCTCGCCACCGGTTTGGCCACCGCGTTGCTCTACCTGCAGACCACCCAGGCGAGTGCCGCCACCGACGCGTTCGCGGAGAGCCTGCGCGCGGACGCCGTGGTCACCGGTCCCGCCGGCGGGGTGCCGCTGGAAGTGGTCGACGAGGTGCGCGCCCTGCCGGGTGTCGAGGCGGCGTCGGCGGTGGTCGACAGCGAGGCGTACTTCCCCGACCACGAGGACGGCGACGACGAGATCACCGTGCTCGGGGTGACGCCGAGCGGGGTCACGCGGACCATGGACGTGGACGTCACCGCCGGGTCGCTGGACGACCTGCGCGGCGACTCGGTCGCGCTGCCGACCGGCTGGGCGGAGGACCTGGGAGCCGCCGTCGGCGACCCGATCAGGATGAAGCTGGGTGACGGGGCGGTCGTCGACCTGGAGGTCGTGGCCGTGCACACGGGCTCGTTCGACGCGGCGTTGCTGCCCGCCGGACTGGTCGCCGCGCACACCACGGGCGGCCGGGCCACGCAGGTCCTGGTGAAGGGCCCGGAGTCGGCGTTGGCGCCGTTGACCGGGCGTCACCCGGACCTGGAGGTCGCCGGCCGCGAGGAGGCGCTCGCGGCGGGCGGCGGCGGCGAGCAGACCGGCGCGTGGGTGAACTACCTGCTGGTCGGCATGATCCTGGCGTACACGGTGATCTCGCTGGTGAACACCCTGGTGATCGCGACCGGTGAGCGGCGGCGCGAGTTCGCGCTGCAACGGCTGATCGGCGCCACGCACGGGCAGATCCTGCGGATGGTCGGCGTCGAGTCGGTGGTGATCTCGCTGGGCGGGATCATCCTGGGCGCGATCGTGTCGCTGGTGACGCTGGTCCCGTTCGCCATCGCGTTGAACGGCACGTTCTGGCCGCGGGGCCCGATCGGGATCTACCTGGTCGTGGTGGGCTCGGCGGCGGGACTGACGCTGCTGTCGACCGTGCTGTCCACCGCGTACGTGCTGCGCACCCCGCCGGTGGAGGCCGCGGCGGCGCCGGCCTGACGGGTCACGGCCGGCGCCGGAGGTCCACTTCGGCGCCGGTAGCGGCCGACCGCGCGAGCGCCTGGCCCACCCGGGCGGTGCGCGCCGAGTGCGCGGGCGTCACCAGCGGCGTGACCCGCTCCCGGACCGCCTCGGCGAACGCGGCGGCCTGGTGCTCGTAGGCGTCGGCCGCGGGCACCGCCTCGTCGCGCACGCCGTCCAGCGTGACGACCGTGATCAGCCCTTCCTCGTCGGGTCGGGTCCACGCGTTGCGCACGGAGATCGAGCCGCGCGTGCCCTGGAACTCGTAGGTCGCCCGCGGGCCGTACTCGAGGCTGTAGTCCAGCACGGCCCACCGGCCGTCGCCGAAGTCGAGCGTAGCCACCGCGCTCAGGTCGACCTCCCGCGAGTGGAACCGGGCCCGCGCCGCGCGCGGCTCGGCGTCGAACGCCCACAGCGGCACGTCGAACGCGTAGCAGCCGACGTCCCAGGTCGCGCCGCCGCCCAGCGCCGGGTCGAACCGGATGTTCCCCTCGACCGCGGTCGGGTACGCGAACGCCGACCGCACCACCCGCAGCTCGCCGATCTCGCCCGAGGCCAGCAGGTCGGCCGCACGCCGCTGCTGCGGGTGGAAGCGGTACATGTACGCCTCCATCACCACGAGGTCGGCGGCGGCCCGCTCGACGCGCACGCAGTCCTCTTCGGACAGCGCCATCGGCTTCTCCACCAGCACGTGCTTGCCCGCGTCGAGCGCGCGCAACGTCCACGGGACGTGCTGGGTGTTGGGCAGCGCGATGTACACGGCCTCGACGTCCGGGTCGGCCAGCAGCTCGTCGTACCCGTCGTGCACGCGTGCCCCGAACGGCCGCGCCACCTCTTCCGCCTTCGCGCGCCTCCCGGCCCGGCTCGCCACGGCGACCACCGCGTTGCCCGCCGTCCGGTGGATCGCGGGCAGCACGCGGCTCGCGATGTGGGCGGTGGCCCCGAGGACACCCCAGCGCAGCGGCTTCACCCTCGCCACCTTAACCGCTTCACCGCGTGTCCTACACCCAGAACCCGCGTGTCCTACCTTCCCGTCGCGAGAGTCCTACCCTCACGTCACGAGAGTCCTACGTTCAGGACACCCGAGTTCAACGCTCAGCGCACCGCCCACCGCCCCCGGGTCAGCCGCAGCCGCCCGCGTGCCCCTCGTCGGACGAACGCCCCAGACCGACCGCGCCGGACGACGCGGGCAACGCCGCCGCGGGCGCGAGCTTCGACCGCACGTGGGCGACGAAGTCCGGCAGCCGGTCGACGCCCCAGAACCGGGTGAACCGGTGCACGAAGAACGGCACGCCGAACGCGCCGTCCTCGCACACCTGCACGAGCAGCTCGACCCCGCGCGCCCGCAGCTGCGGGTCTTCGCTCGCGCCGGACACCTCGTCGGGGTCCAACCCCAGCTCCGCGGCGATCGAGGCGACCGTCTCCCGCGAGCAGATGTCACGCCCCTGCTCCCACCGCGCCCGGTACGCCGCCGCGATGTACTCCTGCCCCAGTCCCGCGCGCAACGCCACCAGGTAGCCCAGGTGCGGGACCTCCCACACCGGCTCGCGGTCCACCGGCCACTTCACCGCCAACCCGCGCGCCGCGGCCAACCTGGCCACGTCCTGCAGGATGTACAGGTGCTTCGCGCGGGACATCGCCGCGTACGGGAACTGCTCGCCGCGCTCGGCCAACGCGCGCTCGTTGCGCTCGTCGGGCTCCCAGAACGGCGCCCACTCGACCGCCCCCGCCACGTCCGGGTAGGACCGCAGCAGGTCGTGGTAGGCCAGCCACGAGTACGGGCTGCGCAGCGAGAAGTAGAACCGGGGTTGCCGCGCCACCTCAGATCACCAGCCCGCCGTCGACGCCGAACACCTGGCCGGTGACGTAGGACGCCTGGTCCGACACCAGGAACGACACCAGGTCGGCCACCTCTTCCGGCCGGCCGAACCGCCCGAGCGGGATCCGCGCCGCCATCCGGGCCGCGAAGTCCTCGCCCAGGTCGGCCACCATGTCGGTCTCGATGAACCCGGGCGCCACCGCGTTGACCCGGATGCCGTACTTGCCGACCTCCTTGGCCAGCGCCTTGCTGAACCCGATGATCCCCGCCTTGGACGCCGAGTAGTTGGTCTGCGTCGCGTTGCCGTGCACGCCCGCCACCGACGACAGCGTCACCACCGAGCCCGCTTTGCGCTTCATCATCGCGAACACCGCGGCCTTCGCCAGGTGGTACGTGCCGTCGAGGTTGACCCGCAGCACCCGCTGCCAGTCGTCTTCCTTCAGCAGCACCAGCGGGTTGTCGCGCACGATCCCCGCGCACGACACCACCGCGTGCACCGGTCCCAGCGCGCGTTCGGCGTCCTTGACGAACCGGTCCACCTCGGCTTTCTCGGCCACGTCCACCTGCGCGGTGTACACGGCCGCGCCCGCGGCGGCGGCTTCCTTCTCCACCACCTCGGCGGCGTCGCGGTTCGACTGGTAGCAGAACGCCACGTCGAACCCGTCGCGGGCGAGCCGGGTCACCACCTGGTGCCCGATGCCCCGCGACCCGCCGGTCACCAGCGCCACGCGCCTCATGCCAGTTCCTCCGCCCTGCGCCGTGCCATCGTGAACGAGCCGATCTCCAGCACCTTGCGCCCGTCGACCAGGCTGTGGCCGGCGAGGATCGCCGCGTCGGCCACCTGCCGGACGAGCCGGACGTGGTGCTCCACCACGTCGCCGGGCAGCACGTCGCCGTGCACGACGACGTCGCGGATGCCGCTGATCAGCTCGACCTTGTCCGCCCGCACGTCCGGGTTCGGCTGGTCCCAGCGGGTCAGCAGCACCGCGGACTGCGCCCACGACTCCATCAGCAGCCCCAACGGGTACGCGTCGTCGACGTCGGCCCCGGCGTAGCACGGCTCACGGCCGCTGACCGCCTTCAGCGTCACGATGCTGCTGCCCGGGTCCACTTCGGACACCCGGTCCACGAGCAGCACGGGGTGCCGGTGCGGGATGATCCGCCGGATCCCGGCGAGGCCGGTCACGACGCCACCAGCCGCAGCTTGAACTCGGCCACCGCGCCCGCGCCGGTGGACACCTTCGCCGCGCACCGCACGTGGTCCTCCTCGGCCGTCAGCTCGGTCGAGACGGTGAGCGTGTCGCCGGGGAACACCGGCCGCAGGAACTTCGCCCGATCCAGCGCGATCACCCGGTGCCCGGGCAGCGCCGCCCGCACGTGGTCGAGCACGAACAGCCCCGGCAGGATCGGGAAGCCCGGGTAGTGCCCGGCGAACACGGGGTCCGCCGGGTCGACGCGCACGGTCCTCACGGCAGGTCCAGCACGACGCAGCCGACCGTGCCGTCGGGTTCGACGCCGGTCACCAGCGCGGCGCCCGACCGGCCCGACGCAACCGCCGCCGCGAGCTGGAAGCTCGCCACCGCCGCCGACGTGTCGCCGACCAGGGGCACGCACCGCAGCCACTGGGGCGTGCGGCCCAACGCCTCGACCACGGCCTGCTCCTCGGCCCCGTCGGTGGACACGAGCACCACGTCCGCCGGGTCGACCGCCGCCTCGGCCACCGCGGCGCGCACGCACTCGCGCAGCGCCTCCGCCGCGCCGCCGGGCTCGAAGAAGCCCCGGAACCGGGTGCTCGCGACGCGGGCCAGCACCGGCCGCCCCTCCCGGGTCGACTCGCGTTCCAGCAGGAACACCGCGCCGCCCTCGCCGAGCGGGCCGGCCGCGCCCTCGCTGCCGCGCCACTCCAGCCACGCGCGCTGCTCGGAGTACTCCTCGGCCGCGCCGACCAGCACCCGGTCCGCGTGCCCGCCGCGCAGCAGCCGGGCCGCGTAGCTCAACGCGAGCAGCCCGGTCAGCGCGCCGCCCGCGATGGTGGTGTTCGGCCCTTTGATCTTGTGCCAGATGGCGCTCTGCCCGGCCGCGCGGTTCATCACCGTGTTGGGGAACAACGCCGGGTCGACGTGGTAGGGCTTGTCGCCGGTGAGGCCGTCCCGCGTGAAGTCCATGATGGACTGGACGCTGCCGGAGCCCGTGCCCAGCACGACGCCCACGCGTTCGGGCTGCTCCAGCAGCGCCGGACCGCACTCCTGCAGCAGCCGGCCGACCGTGCTGACGGCCAGCGCGGTGACCCGGTCCATGGTGCGGGTGCCCTTCTTGCCCAGCGCGCCGGCCGCGCTGAAGTCCGGCACGAGCGCCGCCCGCTCGAACGGGCCGCCGGGCGCGGGGGCGAGCGCCGGGACGCCCGCCCGCACGCCGTCCGCGAACGCCGCCGAGCCCATCCCGAACGGCGACACGGCCGACCACGCCGAGATGACCAGCGCGTCCACCGGGGGAGCCGTCACGACGCACCGCGCCCGCTGAGCGAGCCGGCCTTGCCGGTGATGGCGCCGATGAGGCGGTCGTCGAAGTCGACGAGGCTCCAGTCCTTGCGGTTCTCGATCACGGCCCAGCCGTGGGTGATGCGGCCGGTCGCGGTCGGCACCAGCTCGCCGTCGCGCAGCACGTAGCAGTCCATCCGGGCGGTGAAGGTGAACCGCTTGAAGACCTCTTCCACGGTGAACACCGTGTACAGCGTCTCCTCCATGGTCGCCTCGCCGAGGAACGTGATCCGCGAGTGCGGCACGACCGGGATCCAGTTCTGCTCGTCGAGCAGCGTCTTGATCGACGCGCCGCGGTCCTCGACGAACAGGTCGAGGATCTCCTCCATCTGGCGGAGGTAGCCCGACATCTGCACGCGCTCGGTGAAGTGGCAGTAGAAGTAGGGGATCCGCCAGGCCCAGGCGAAGGCGTTCTTGCCGGCCGTGAGCAGGTCCAACGGGTCCGCGTCGCCGACCGTGACCGGCTGCGGGGCCCCGACCTTGGCGGCCACGGCGGCGTCGGGCGCGCCGATCGCCTCGACCACGTGCGGTCGCAGCCCAGCCGGCGCGGGCTCGGCGTCGAACCCGTGCGGGTCGAGCCGGAACGACACCGACACCTTGGACTTCACCGCCTTCACCGCCTTGCCGTCGCGCGGCACGGTGAGCTCCACGAGGAGCTTGAGCGGACCGTCGCCCGCCACCCGCTCGACCGTCGCCTCCGCGAGGTCGTCGATGTGGAACGCGGTGAGGATCTTGGTGTCCAGGTCGGTGATGTCCGTGCACAGCCCGAACCGCTCGTAGAGCGCGCCCGCCGGGAACCCGCTCTGCCGCAGGTGGTCGAGCACCGCTTCCTCGACCATGTAGTTGACGTGCTTGAACCCGATCCAGGTGCAGATGTTCGAGCCCTCGTAGCGGGGCCGCAGCGAGACGGTCGTGGTGGTCACGTCAGCTCCAGTGTTCGTCGAGGAAGTCGCGGACCAGGGCCGCGAGGCGGTCGGGCTGTTCGATCATCGGGAAGTGGCCGCACCCGTCCAGCAGTTCGAACCGGGCGCGGGGCAGGCCCTTGGCCAGGGCGCGGCCGTCGTCGGGGCGGGCGGCGACGTCGTCCACGCCGCTCACCACGAGCACCGGCGCGTCCACCCGGGACAGGTCCAGGAACGGGGTGCGCAGGTAGGTCTCGAACCACCGCGTCCAGCCGTACGGGCCGACCTGGTCGCGCAGCGCCCTGGCCAGCCACTCGCGCTTGGCCTCGGGGAAGCGGGCGGTCTCGCCGACGCGCAGCGCCTCGGTGAACGTGCGGTGGAACTCGTTGAGGTAGTAGGAGATCGCGGGCCAGTCGAAGTCGGCCGGCGCGGGCCGGTAGAACGGGCACAGCAGCACCGTGGGTCGCGGCGGCACGCGGCCGTCGGCGTAGCACTCCAGCAGCAGGTTCGCGCCGAGCGAGTGGGCCACCACGACGTCGTGCCCCGGCGTGACCACGTCGACCACGATCCGGCCGGGGTCCGGCAGGTGGCTCCACGCCGGGTCGGCCATGCCGTGCCACGGCAGCTCCGGCTTGTCCGCGGCGACCGGCAGGTCGAGCGCGTCCCACACCGCCGCCTTGCCCGCCAGGCCGTGCAGGAACAGCGTCCTGGCCCGCCGGCCGGCGACCATCACACCGCGTCCCGGTACCGGCCCAGGATCAGCACCGAGTTGTTGCCCGCGAACGCCAGCGCGTTGTTCTGCACCACGTTCAGCGTGGCCGGCCGCGCCTGGTTCGGCACGCAGTCCAGGCCCACCTCGGGGTCGGTCTCGGTGTGGTTGATGGTGGGCGGGATGAAGCCCTCCGTGATGGCCAGGGCGCACGCCGCCGACGCCAGCGCCGAGGCCGCGCCCATCGAGTGGCCGAGCATCGACTTGATCGACACGGTGGGCGGCGGCGCGTCGAACACCTGCCGGATCGCGCCGGACTCGGTGACGTCGTTGGCCTTGGTGCCGGTGCCGTGCGCGGAGATGAAGTCGACGTCCTCGGGCTTGACGCCCGCGTTGCGGTGCGCCAGCTCGATGCACCGGGCCAGGCTGTCCCGGTCCGGGGCGACGGGGTGGTTGGCGTCGCAGTTGAGGCCGTAGCCCAGCACCTCGGCGTAGATCCGGGCGCCGCGGGCCAGCGCGGACTCCAGCGACTCCAGCACGAGGATGCCGCCGCCCTCGCCGGTGAGGATGCCCTTGCGGTCCTTGTCGAACGGCGCGCACACCTGCGGCGCGATCGTGCCCAGCCGGTAGAAGCCGGTGAACGTCTTGCGGCACACCGCGTCCGCGCCGCCGACCAGCGCGACGTCCACCTCGCCCTCGCGGATGGCGTCGAAGCCGTTGCCGATGGCGTAGTTGCCCGCCGCGCACGCGGTCGGGATGGTCACCGCCTCCACGTCGGTCAGGGCCAGCTCGCGCACGATGCTGGACGACAACCGGCCCGCGGTGGAGCGGCGCGCGACGACCGGGTTCCACGACTCGGGGCCGTGCTCGATCTGCTGCGCGACGAGGTTGTCCAGGTCGCGCGACTCGGCGTCGGTCGTGCCGACGGACACCAGGGCCCGCTTGCCGCGCAGCTCCCGCACGGTCAGGCCCGCGTCGCCGACGGCCATCCGCGCGGCGGCGGCGGAGAACTGCCCGGCGCGGCCGAGCTCGTCGGGGTCCACCCGCTCCAGCCACGCGGCCGGGTCGAAGTCGGTGACCTCGGCGCCGTTGGCGTGGCTGAAGCCGGTGGTGTCGAACGAGGTGATGGGCGTGATCCCGCTGCGGCCCTCGCGCAGGCCGGCCAGGAACTCGGTGACGCCGATGCCGATGCTGGTGACCACGCCAAGACCCGTGATCACCACCCGGCGCGGCTGCCGCCCTCCGTCGTGCATCGTGTCCTCCAGGTCCGCTGCCGGACCGCTCGACGGGTGGGGTGGCTACTTGGCGGCCTGCGCCTCGGCGACGACCGCGATGACGCCCTCGAGGTTGACCATCCGGGTCAGCTCGGCCTGGTCGATCTCCACGCCGAACGTGCGCTCCAACGCGGACAGGATCTCGATGGCGCCGAGCGAGTCGGCGTCGTGGTCCTCCTTGAAAAGGCTCGTGCCGGTCATCTCCCCGGCGTCGATCTCGAGGATTTCCGACACGATCTCCTTGATCTTCGCCTGGCCGTCCGCGTCGATCCGCACCGAACTGGTCACTGGGCACCTCCGGGAACACGGGTTTCTGCCTACCGGTTCCCAGAATGCTTTTCGGGGCTATATCCGGCCTATGCGGCGGGCTATACGGCCCCGCGTCGCGCTAGACCGCCACCCGGCGCGGGGAGGCCAGCACGGGGTCCGCGGTGAGGATCGCCAGGTGCACCTCGCGCAGCAGCGAGCCGGGGTCGATGCCCAGCTCGTCGGCGAGCATCCGGCGGCCCTCCTCGTAGAGCACGAGCGCGTCGGCCTGCCGGTCGCAGCGGTAGAACGTGGTCATGAGCTGGGCGCGGAACCGCTCCTGCAACGGGTGCTGGTGCACGAGCCTGGTCAGCTCGGGCAGCAGCTGGCCGTGCCTGCCCAGCGCGAGGTCGGCCTCGATGCGGCTCGCCAGCGCGGCGATCCGCGCCTCCTCCAGCCGCGGCGCCTCGGCGTCGGCCAGGTGCTCCGACACCCCCGTCAGCGCGGGGCCGCGCCACAGCCGCAACGCCGAGCGCAGCAGCCGGGCCGCGTCCTCGTAGTGGCCGGCGGCGAGCGCGGACTGGCCCCGTGCCGCCTGCTCCTCGAACTCCCGCAGGTCGAACGCGCACTCGGCGAGCCGCAATTCGTAACCGCGGGAACGGCGGGTGATGCCGACCTCGCGCCGCAGCGTTTTGCGCAATCGCGAGACGTAGGTGTAGATCTGCGCGTTGAACGTGGCGGGCGGGTGGTCACCCCACAGGAAATCGCTCATCTGGGTGTCGGAGACGGCGCCGTTGTCGGCGAGCAGCAACGCGGTGAGGACGGTGCGCGGTTTCGACCCGTCCAGCGGCACCTCCTGCCCGTCGTGGTGCACCTCGACCGGCCCCAAGACCCGGAACTCCAGCACTTCGCCTCCTACAGCAGTACCTGGTCGTGGACGAGGATCGCCTGGTAGAGCCGTCGCATCGCGCGGCCGGGCTCCAACCCGAGCTCGCTCGCCAGGCGCCTGCGCGTGTGGTGGAAGACGTCCAGCGCCTCCGTCTGCCTGCCGTTGCGGTACAGCGCGACCATCAGCTGCTCGCTGAACCGCTCCCGCTCCGGGTACTCGGCCGCGAGCTGCTTGAGCTCGGACACGACGCCGCGGTCCTCGCCGTTGGCGAGCTTGGCGGCGATGAGGTCCTCGCGGGCGCTGAGCCTGCGCTCGTCGAGCCGGGCGGCCTCGATGCGGAACCGCAGGCCGTCGCTCACGTCGAACAGCGCCGGTCCGTGCCACAGCCGCAACGCGCGTTCCAGCAGGTCGATCGCCTCGTCGGGGCGTTGCAGGACGAGGGCGGAGCCGAGGTCGGCCAGTTCGCGGAACAGGTGCGCGTCGACCGCCGCGGCCGGCAGGTCGAGCACGTAGCCGCTGCTCACCGTGCGGACCAGGCAGTCGCCCGGCACGTCGGCGAACTGCTCCAGCAGTTTGCGCAGCCGCACCACATTCGCCTGCAGCGCGTTGCGGGCGTTTCCCATCTGTTTACCCGCCCACAATTCCTCGACCAGCTGGTCGAACGGAACGGGGGCACCCGGTGAAAGCGCCAGCAGCGCGAGCAGGGTGCGCACCTGACGAGCGGCGACACCCATCCGACGATCCTCACGTGCGAGGGCGACAGCACCGAGAATCTGCACCTGCATGGTCACGACCCCCAGTCTCTAGACGACGCAGAGCGCGCGGTAGCCGGCAGCCGAACCCCGAAATCTCCCGACTAAAGCGTTTGACATGGTGCCCAGCCCGTCACGATGGGGGGAAATATCATTTGAACCACCTGGAACGGGCCGCCGCGGTATGCCGCCGATCGGGGCAGCGCCGGACTCCGGCTGCTGGTACCGCGCTCGCCGAACTTGGGCCCGACGGCGGTCCCGGTGACAGCGCGTCACCACCGTCTAGGCACTTCGGGTGATCAAGGAGTTCGGCGTGACCTGTCCGCGTGCCGATGGCCGGGGTGGGCGCGCTCGTAGGCCTCGAGCACGATCTCGGACAGCCGGCCGCGGTCGGAGATCCGGTAGCCGTGCGCGCGCGCCCACTGCCGGACGACCTGCGCCAGGTGGACATCGGTGCTGCGTGGCGGTGCCGGCGCGGCGCCGGGCACCCGCCGGGCGGCACGCACGAACCGGTCGAGGACGGCACGCAGCGCGGCCGCGTTCGCGGCGCCGAGGCGGATCTCGAACCACACGCCGTCGAGGCCGAACGAGACCGGCCGGACGTCGTGCCCGGTGTGCCCGTCCAAGTCGTCCACCACCACGCGCACCACTTCCCCAGGGTTGACACTCACGCTCGGTATCGATCCCGCGGCACGTTACCGGTGAGTTGACCATGAAGGGGAAGTGGATCGCCAAGTATAGGAGAGGTATAGCGGACGGCCGGAGTGTTGCCTTCGGGCAAACCCCCGGAGCCGGCCGTGACGGTCGGTCGCACCGGTGTTCCCCCGAGCGGCCGCCGTGCCTCGTCCGGCGACGTGGCCGACATTCTTCCGCGTCCGCGCTCGAGGCGATTCCCGCATTCCCGTCACTTCGGTCCGGCATCCCGCGACCGGTCGTCGACCGCCAATTCCCGGCAATCGCGCGGAGCGGGTCGCCGATACCCGCGTGGTGCGTTCGACCCTTGACGGCGATGCGTTCGCCGCGAACTCCACGACCGCCACGCGGCGCGGCCGGAACCGGATCGGGACCGGCGGGACGTGATTCGCGGTGACTGCGGAATCCCGGACCGGCCGCCGCACGCGACCCCCCTCACCGAGCGGTTCAGGGGCGATCAGCGAGACTTGAGGGCATGAACGACGAGCCCGACGACCGGACCAGCTTCGCCGACCTCGGGTTGCGCCCCGAACTGCTCCGGGCGCTGTCCGGCCTCGGCTACGAGGAGCCCACCCCCATCCAACGTGAAGCCATCCCGCCGCTGAGCGCCGGCCGCGACCTGCTCGGCCAGGCCGCCACCGGCACCGGCAAGACGGCCGCGTTCGCGTTGCCCGTGCTGGAGCGCATGGCGGGCGGCGAGCGCGACCGGCGCGCCCCGTTCGCGCTCGTGCTGGTGCCGACGCGGGAACTGGCGGTGCAGGTCTCCGAAGCGGTGCACCGGTACGGCCGGGAGCTGGGCGCGCGGGTGCTGCCGATCTACGGCGGCCAGCCCATCGGGCGGCAGCTGCGGGTGCTGGAGCAGGGCGTGGACGTCGTGGTGGCCACGCCGGGCCGCGCGGTCGACCACCTCAGCCGGGGCACGCTGAAGCTGGAGCACCTGGAAGTCGTCGTGCTCGACGAGGCCGACGAGATGCTCGACATGGGCTTCGCCGAGGACCTGGACACGATCCTGGCCGAGACGCCGGCGGACCGGCAGACCGTGCTGTTCTCCGCGACCATGCCCGGCCGCATCGACCGCCTGGCCCGCACGCACCTGTCCGACCCGGTGCGCATCACCATCGGCCGCGAGCAGGCCGAGCCGGGCGAGGCGCCGCGGGTGCGGCAGAGCGCGTACGTCGTGCCCCGCGCCCACAAGCCGGCCGCGCTGGGCCGGGTGCTGGACGTCGAGGCGCCGACCGCGGCGATCGTGTTCTGCCGCACGCGCGACGAGGTCGACCAGCTCACCGAGACGCTGAACGGGCGCGGCTACCGGGCCGAGTCGCTGCACGGCGGCATCAGCCAGGAGCAGCGCGACCGCGTGATGACGCGGCTGCGCAACGGCACGGCGGACCTGCTGGTGGCCACCGACGTGGCGGCCCGCGGCCTGGACATCGAGCAGCTGACGCACGTCGTGAACTACAACGTGCCGTCCGCGCCGGAGTCCTACGTGCACCGCATCGGCCGGATCGGGCGCGCGGGCCGCGAGGGCGTGGCGATCACCCTGGCCGAGCCGCGCGAGCACGGCATGCTCAAGACCATCGAGCGCGTCACCAAGCAGCGCATCCACATGGAGAAGGTCCCGACGATCGCGGACCTGCGGGCGCGCAAGCTGGAGCTGACCCGCGCCGCGCTGCACGAGAGCCTGCTGGAGGACGACCTGGAGAGCTTCCGGGTCGTGGTGGAGACGCTGACCGACGAGTTCGACGTCATGGAGGTGGCGCTGGCGGCGGTCAAGCTCGCGCACGAGGCCACCGGCGCGGCGGCGGACGAGGAGGAGATCCCGGAGTACGTGCCGAGGTCCGGGCCGGCCGGCGAGCGCCGGGGACGCGAGGGCGGCGGCGAGCGCCGTGAGCCGCGCCGCCCGCGCCGCCCGTCCGCGGGCATGACCCGGCTGTTCGTCGGCGCGGGCCGCAGCTCGGGCATCCGGCCTCAGGACCTGGTCGGCGCGATCGCGGGCGAGGCGCGGCTCAACGGCCGCGACATCGGCGCGATCGAGATCGCCGACCGGTTCTCGCTGGTGGAGGTGCCGGACTCGGCGGCGCAGCAGGTCATCGCGTCGTTGCGGGGCGCGACCATCAAGGGCCGCAAGGTGACCGTGCGGCGGGAGCGCGACGACCCGCGCTGACCCCCGGCCCCGGTCCGCCGGTCCGTCCTGCGAACCGCGCGGTTCGCAGGACGGACCACCGGCCGCCGGCGAGGCGGTCAGGCGGGAGGCCGCACGGGGTGGTCGACGCCGCGCTGCGGTTCGCGCCGGGCCCCGACCTCGTCGCCCCGGTGCCGGACACCGGTCCAGCCGGGGTCGCCGGTCGTGCGGAAGTCGACCCAGGCCCACGGCGTCGAACAGCGCGTACTCGACGTCCGTGTGGAACAGCAGGGCGTCGGTCCGGGCGGGCAGCGCGGGCAGCGCGTCGGCGACCGGCCCGAACAGCACCGGGTCGTAGCTCGACGGCCCCGTGCGCCGCGCGGCGGCCAGGGCGTCGGCCGACGCGACCGTCGACTCCGGCGTGCGGGTGTCGACCCACTCCGCGACCCGGCGGGCGAACCCCGGCGGGTAGACCCGGTCGGGCACGCTGTGCGCGATGACCCGGCGCCCGCCGACTGCCCGGCCGCGGTGATGGCGCCCGGGTCTCCCCCGAACACCCCGATGTGCTCCCGCACCCACCGCAGCACGGCCGGTCGGTCGAGCGGGCCCCGGTTGTCCGGCTGCCCGTCGACGTGCCCGAAGCAGCCCGCGAACCCGAGCCGGTAGTCGCAGGTCACCACGGCCAGCCCGGCCCGGCCAACGCGGCGCCGTCGTAGTCGGGCCGGGCCGAGGACCCGAACGTGCAGGCCCCGCCGTGCACGGAGAACAGCACGGGCCACGGCCCGTCCGAAGTGGACGGCGCCCAGACGTCGAGGGTCGGCACGTCCTCGTCGCCCGGCCGCCACACCGGCGCGGCCCGAACGGCGGCTCCGCGTACCGCACGCCCGGGAACGCGTCCACTTCGGTGTCGACGGCCAGGCCGCGGAACTGTCCACGTCGTGTCATCAGCGCCTACCCTGCCATGATGGGTGATCCGCTGAACGCTCGAGAGGACGCCGCCGAGGCGCTGGGGATGGTGGCGCGGGCCGCCGGGACGTACCTCGACGCGCTGCCGCACCTGCCGGTGCGCGACGCCACGCACGCGCACCTGGTCGACGACCTCGACGGGCCGCTGCCCGAGGCCGGTGACGGCACCATCGCGGCCGTCGCGGACCTGCTGCGGATCGGCACGCGGGCCGCCACGCACTCGTCCGGTCCCCGGTTCTTCCACCTCGTGGTCGGCGGCGCGACGCCGGCGGCGCAGGCGGCGGACTGGGTGACGTCGCTGCTGGACCAGGCCGGCGGGCTGTGGGTGGCCTCGCCGTTGGCCGCGCACGCGGAGACGGTGGTGCTGCGGTGGTTGAAGGAGCTGTTCGGGCTGCCCGCGTCCTACGGCGGGGTGCTCACGCCGAGCGCGACGTTCGCGAACCTGACCGGGTTGACGTGCGCGCGGTACTGGTGGGCCCGGCGGCACGGGGTGGACGTGACCGCGGACGGCCTGGTCGGTCTACCGCGGCTGCCGGTCTTCTCCAGCGGATACGTGCACCCCAGCAGCCGCAAGGCGTTGCAGCTGCTGGGGTTGGGCCGGGACTCGGTGCGGACGCTCACCCGTGACGACGCGGGCCGGCTCGACGTGGACGCGCTGGACCGCGAGCTGGCGTCGTCGGGGCCGGCGGTGCTGATCGGCAACGCGGGCGAGGTCAACGGCGGCGACTTCGACCCGCTCGACGAGATGGCGGACCTGGCCGAGCGGCACGGGGCGTGGCTGCACGTGGACGGCGCGTTCGGCCTGTTCGCCGCGGTGTCCCCGCGCACGGCGGGGCTGGTGCGCGGGGTGGAGCGGGCCGACTCGGTGGCCGCGGACGGCCACAAGTGGCTCAACGTGCCGTACGAGAGCGGCATGGCGTTCGTGCGGGACCGGTCGCTGCTGGGCCGCGCGTTCGGCGGCTGGAACAGCCCGTACCTGCCGGAGCAGGACGAGGTGCGGGTCAACTACAACAGCCTGGGCCCGGAATCGTCGCGCCGGGCGCGTGCCTTCCCGATCTGGGCCACCCTGCGCGCCTACGGCCGGGACGGCCACCGCGCCATGGTCGAGCGGCACCAGGACCTGGCGCTGCGCCTGGGGCGGCGCGTCGAGGAGTCCCCGGACCTCGAGCTGCTGGCCCCGATCACCGTGTTCGTCGTCTGCTTCCGCTACCGCCCGCCGGGCGTGCCGGAGGAAGCCCTCGACGACCTCAACCGCCGGTTGGGCGAGGAGCTGCTCGAGGACGGCCGGGTCTACGCGGGCACCACCGTGTACCGGGGCAGGGTCGCCCTGCGTCCCGCCATCGTCAACTGGCGGACCACGGACGAGGACGTGGACCTGCTGGCCTCCGTCGTCCGCGAGATCGGCGCCCGCCTGCTCACCGCCGAGGCGTGACGGCCGCCCCGTCCACGACCGGCGGGCAAGTAGCATCGGCGGCGTGCGGAACGCGATCACCGACGTGCCGGGCGTGCTGGTCGGGCACGCCACGCGGATCGGCGGCGGGGCGTTGACCGGCACGACGGCCGTGCTGTTCCCGCCCGGCGCGCTCTCCACTGTGGACGTCCGCGGCGGTGCGCCGGCGACCCGGGACACGGCCGCGCTCGACCCGCGCCACGGCGGCCGGGAGGTGCGTGGCGTCGTGCTGACGGGCGGTAGCGCGTACGGGCTCGCGGCGGCCGACGGGGCGGCGCGGGAGCTGGGGTCGTTCGTGCCCGCCGCCGCGTTGTTCGACCTCGGCCGCGGCGGTGACTTCCACGCCCGTCCCGGGCCGGCCGAAGGCGCGGAGGCCGTGCGGGCCGCGGGCGCCGGGTTCGCCCAGGGCAACGTGGGCGCGGGCACGGGCGCGCTCAACGCGACGGTGAAAGGCGGCTTGGGCACGGCGAGCGCCACGCTGCCCGGCGGCGTCGTCGTCGGCGCGGTGGCCGTGCTCAACGCGGTCGGCCCGTCGGTCGACCCCGACGCGGGCCTGCCGTTCGCCGCGCACCTCGGCCTGCCCGGCGAGTTCCCGGCCTACCAGGGCGACGACCTGCGCGCGGCCCGGCGCGAGGCGCACGCCCAGCCGTTCAACACGGTCATCGGCGTGGTCGCCACGAACGCCCGCCTGCCGCACCTGTTCGCCCTCGCCAACGCCGCCCAGGACGGCCTCGCGACCGCCGTCCGCCCGGCGCACGGCCTGACCGACGGCGACACGGTCTTCGCCGCCTCGACCGGGACCCGCGACGCCGACCCCGCCGAAGTGCTCGACGCGGCCCGGCGGGTGTTCGCCCGGGCGCTGGTCCACGGCCTGCTCCGGGCGGACTCCGTCACCACGCCCTGGGGACACCTCGCGGCCTACCGCGAGCTCTACCCGCGCACCGCCGCCACCTACCGGGGGACCTGACCATGCAAGCGATGCACTACGAGATCACCCTGCCCGCCGACTACGACATGGACGTCATCCGCACCCGCGTCGCCACCAGGGGCTCCGCGCTGGACGCGTTCCCCGGCCTGGGGCTCAAGGCCTACTGCGCGCGGGAACGCGGTGTCGACGGCTCGCCGGTCAACCAGTACGCGCCGTTCTACCTGTGGCGCACCGCGGAGGGCATGAACAGCTTCCTGTGGGGGCCGGGGTTCCGCGGCCTGAGCGCCGACTTCGGTCGCCCGACCGTGCAGCACTGGGCGGGTCTCGCCTTCGAACGCGGAGCCGCCGACCACGCCACCGCCGCCACCAAGCGCACGTGGCGCCTGGCCGCCGACGCCGACCCGGCCGAGGCGGTCGACCGGGCTCTCGACGACCTCGCGGGACTCCGAGGCGACCCCGCGCTGCACTCGACCGCGTTGGCGATCGACCCCCGGAACTGGGAGCTGGTGCACTTCAGCCTGTGGAGCACCGCGCCCGACGTCGGGGTCCGCTTCCAGGTGCTGCACCTGTCGCGCCCCGAGCTGGACGACCTCAGCGCGGGCCGCCACTGGTAAGCCGCGACCGGCCCGCCCCGGGGTTGCGGGCGCGGTCGGCGTACGGCACGGCCACGTAGCCGACGAGGTCGAACACGCCGCCGCTGCTGCGGTCCAGCTCGCGGGCGAAGGCGACGATGCCGTGGTCGGCGCGGTCCATCAGCCACGCCAGCAGCACGACCACGACGTCCGCGAGCAGCCCGACCTGGAACGGCATGTCCTCCCGCCTGCCCGCGGTCACCGCGCTGGCGAAGTCGGTCATGCCGCGCTCGGTCAGCTCCAGCGGACCGGTCTCGATCGCCCGCTTGATCGAGTCGACCACCAGCGGCACGACCGACGCCCACACCTCGCGCGGCGCGACCTCGCAGATCAGGCCGCCGCTCAGGGCCGCGGTCCACAGCGCCTCCGGGTCGCCCGCCCGGACCGCGCCGACGGCCAGGTGCGGCAGCAGCTCCGCGCCGCGCTCCCACGCGCCGGTCGCGACCAGCTTCTCCACGGCGTGCCGGTAGTGCCCCAGCGCCGCGCCGTGCTCGCCGCGCGCGCTCAGCACCCCGCCCAGGTCGTCGTGGAACGACGCCACCTCGGCCGCCGCGCCCACCTGCTCGGCCCGGGCCAGGCCCACGGCGGCGTAGTGCTGCGCGGTCTCCAGGTCGCCCCGGTCGCGGTGGCACGCGCCGAGCCGGCGCAACGCGGCCAGCTCCCGCCGGTCGTCGCCCAGGTCGCGGAACAGCTCCACGGCCCGCGACCCGGCCTCGATCGCCTCGGCGAGCTCGCCCCGCTCACGGCGGCGGTCGCACTCGGCGAGCTTGAACTCGGCCTGCCGGGCGCGGTCGCCCAGCTCCTCGGCCAGGTCGTGGCCCTCGACGGCGTACCGGACGGAGGTCGCGGGGTCGGTGTCGCCGAGGCCGTCGAGCACGGCGATCGACTCCAGCTGCCCGGGCCCGTCACCCCGCGCCCGGTGCTCCTCGTACGCCAGCCGCGCCGCCTGTCCGGCTTCGTCGGTTCTGCCTTCGCGCATCAGCAGCCTCGCCATCCGCAGCAGGACGTCCGCCCGGTCGCGGCACGCGTCGCCCAAGCCCACACACCGTTCGAAGTCCGCGAGCGCGGCCCCGTATTCCCCACGCCGCTCGGCGCGGGCGCCGGTCAGCTCGAACCTGGTGGCCCAGAGGGCTTCCAGCTCGTCCTCGGGCAGGTCGAGCCCGGCCAGCAGCGCGTCGACCCGCTCGACCAGGACGCCGGCCCGCTCGTCGTCGTCCTCCAGCCCCAGCTCGGCCAGCAGCACGTCGGCGTAGGCCGCGGTGCCGGTCGCCTCGCCCGTGTCGGCGACCTCGCGCAGCGCGGACAGCTCCCGGCGCAGCACGGGCGACAGGGGGTCCGAGTGGTCGCGGACGGCGGCGGCCAGCAGCTCGCACCCGGTCAGCGCGGCCTCGGCGTCGGTGGTGGACCGGTCGCGCCACTCGTCCAGCCGGCCGTTGACCGTGCCGACGTAGAGGTAGGACCGCTCGAGGCCGCCCGGCGTGCCGGTGTCGACGATGGCCCGCGCGGCGGGCGTCTCCTCGGCGGTGAGCCGCCGCACGACGGTGCGGGCGAACCCGGCGGCCAGGTTCGGCGGGATGGTCCACAGGGTGCCGATGTAGCCGCGCGCGCCGGCCCGGACGAACTCCCGACCCAGCCGCGTCCACGACCGGCACGAGTTGTTGAACACGATCGGCCGGTGCCGCAGCGTCACCGGCAGGTCGTCGTCGGGCAGCGCGTGCCCGCCCAGCACGATCGCGCCGTCGGCGTCGTGGCAGTTGAAGAACACCAGCTCGACGGGCAGGTCCACGACCAGGTCGCGCAGCGCGTCCGGCGAGGCGTCCCGCTCGGACAGCACGATCGGGTGGGTGTGGTGGCCCGGCGACGCGGTCGTCTCGGGGTGCTCCTGGAACGCGCCGGGGTCGAACACCAGGCTGAACGCGCCGGGCTCGCGCGCCACGCCCGCGCGGTGCAGCTCGGTGAGCACGACCAGCGCCGGGTCGGCCACCACGTGCCCGACCGGCTTGCGCGCCCAGTTCACGTCCTCGGTGTGCACGAACGAGTAGGGCAGGCCGGAGGTGAACGCGGTCAGCCGCCGGTCGCCCACCTCCGCGACCGCCTCGGCGGGCACCTGCGCGGTGACCGCGGCCTCGACCGCCGCGTACGGGTCGTGCCCGCCGCTGGACAGGTACCGCCACAGCGCCTCGACGAACCCGATGCCCTTGACCGCGTCGCCGATCGCGCCCGCCGCCGCGGTGACCCGCTCCTGCTCCTCGGCCACCACCGCGCCCACCACGGCCAGGTCCGGCTCCGGGACGACGACCAGCCGGGCGCCCCGGTGGTGCGCGTAGACGGCGGCCATCAGGCCGTCCGCCTCGCCGGTGCGCTCGACCAGCACGGCCTCGTCGCCGCGGTCGGGGTTGTGCTCGGCGAACGGCACCGGCGGCGCGTCCTCGTCCACGCGCAGCGCCGCGCCCGCGCGCAGGGCGGTGAACAGGGCGGCGACGAAGTCGGCGTCCGGCGCCACGTCGAGCGTGCGCGCGGGCTCGCCGCCACGCAGCAGCTCCCACGCCTTGGCGGTCAGCCCGACGGGGTCCTCGCACGGCAGGTGCAGGTGTTCGGGCAGGTCGCCGAACAGCGGCTCGTCCGGTTCGGCGAGGAACACCGCGCGGCGCACGCCCGTCGTGCCGAGCAGGTGCGCCACCAGCCGGTCGTGCCGGTACGACGAGGGGTCGCCGGGTCTCAGCGCGACGACGGGCGTGACGCGGTCCGCGGGCAGGCACGACACCACGACCGCGGCCTCCCGCAGCTGGTCCGGGCGGCACACCACGACCGTGTCGCCGACCTCGAACACGGGCTCGCTGATCACCGTGACGTCCAGGGTGGACTCGCCGGCGGGCAGCCGCACGCCCACGCCGCCGGGCACGACCTCGCACGGCGCCGAGCCGGACACCAGCAGCGTCACCGAGTCCGGCAGGGCGAACGACACGCCGTCGGGGGTCTCGGTGGCGGGCGCGTCCACGACGAGCCGCCACCGCGCGGGCGCGGGCAGGTCGAACCGCTGCCTCAGCACCGCGCGCACGTGCCCGTCCCGGGTCTCCTCGACCAGCAGGTCGCGGGCGCCGGCCTCGGCGGTCAGCTCCTCGCCCGCGTCGACGGGCGGTTTGCGGTGCGCGTCGAGCAGGACGGCACGCAGCAGCCCCGCTTCGAAGCGGAAGCGGATGCCGTGCGGGGCACCGAGGTCCACTGGCTCACGACCCTTGCAGGCGAGGAGGGTGTCCACCGTGTTCGGAGGTGGCGGGCAGAAACTACGCCACCGGAGGCCCGACCTGCAGCAGATCCGCCGGGTAGTCGCGGTTGTTACACCCCGGGACGTTCGGACCGGGCCGCGGGCGTCCACCGGGCGCGACGGCGGCTGCCCGCCGACTGCGCCTGGTCGCGGCCCAGCCGCTTCGCCTCGTACAGCGCCGAGTCCGCCGCCGCGAGCAGCCCGGAGACGGTGTCCTCGGCGACCTCCGGCCACACCGCGATGCCGATGCTGACCGTGAGCCCCGCCACCACGCCGCCGTCGCCGACGTCCACGCGCACCCGGTGGACCTCGGAGCGCACCCGGTCGGCGACCGCGGTCGCTTCCTCGTGGTCCACGCCGGGCAGCAGCACGGCGAACTCCTCGCCGCCGAAGCGGCCCACCGCGTCGCCCCGCCGCACCGCGCTCTCCAACGCCGCCGCGATGCGCCGCAGCACGAGGTCGCCGGTCTGGTGGCCGTGCGTGTCGTTGATGTCCTTGAAGTGGTCGACGTCGATCATGAACAGGCCGACGCGCGAGCCGGGCGGCTGCTGCCGGGTGCGCTGCAGTTCCAGCGTCGCCTGCAGGTGCCAGGCCTCGGCGTTGAGCAGGCCGGTCTTGGTGTCGGTGCGGGCGGCCAGCTCCAGCTGGTGGATCAGCACGGTGCGGTGCAGGGCGACGGCCGCGACGACCATCGGCAGCGCGAACCCGGGCCACCACGCCACGGCGAGGGCGACGAAGCCGCCCATCGCGAGCTGGCCCGCTTCGAGCAGGTTGTCCGCGCCGCTGCCGATGGCGTCCTTCACCGAGCGGGGCCGCACGGTCAGCAGGATGACCGCGGCCACCAGGGCGGTGTTGACCAGCCACTGCGCCGCGCCCGCGCCGACCAGGCCGACGAGGTCCAGCGCGCCGCCGGGCCGGCCGGCGAGGAGGTGCCCGCGCAGTCCGGTGAGGCCCGCCACGCCGCTCGCGGCGAGCGTGGCCAGCACCATCATCGACGTGGTGAACACGTTGCGGTGCGGTGGGCGTGAGGCGTCCCAGCGGCCGACGACCCACCAGCGGTGCGCGTACATCAGCACGACGAGCGCGACGGCGAGCGAGGGCGGCAGCACCAGGGCGCCGGCCAGGATCCAGATGCTGCACAGGTCGACGTGCGGCAGGTGGCTGTGGTCGCGGCGGATGCGCTCGATCCAGCGCGAGCAGTGCAGGTGCAGCGCGGCGCAGCCGGCGAGGACGGCGAACGTGGTCCACGAGCCGGCGGGCACGGGCCACGCGGTGGCCGCGGCGAGCGCGAGAACGGCGAGGAGATCCACCGACAGCACGTACACCAGGGCCTGCCCCGGCAGGGACCATAGTGACCAGCGTCGACCGCCCGACGACGTCGAACGCGCTCTGCCCATGGTTCCTCACGACTGTCTACCCCGGACCGTCATGGCGTCCGGACGGAGGGTCACAGTAATGGTGACCTGTGGCGATGTCAGCCGCTACCGGGGTGACGCGACCCACTGGAGGTGATCGCGGTGCGCGACAAGATCTGGTGACACCGCCGGTCGGAGGCCGTGTCGAGACGGAGGCGAGGTGTGGTCGTGCGCGACAAGATCTGGTGATCCCCCTGCTGCCGGTGTTCCCGCCGAGTGCCACGTCGAGGGGAGGTGCGCCGCCATGCGCGACAAGATCTGGTGAAGACGGGTTCCCACCCCGGTGAACGACACCACGCGGGCCGCGGCGAGCACCCGACTCCCGCGGCCGGCGCGCTCACCCGACGCGCGCCCGGACCAGCCACAGGCACGCCGTCGCGACGCCCAGGCCGCTGAGCACGAGCGTCGCCCGCGGCCCGACGGCGTCGCCGAGCAGCCCGCCCACCAGCGCGCCGGCGGGCGCGGTGCCCCAGACCGCGGTGCGGATGGTCGCGTTGACGCGGCCGTGCAGGGCGGCGGGCGTCGCCTCGTAGCGCACCGGCACCTGGTGCACGTTGTAGACCTGGAGCGCGAACCACATCACCGCCACCGCGCCGATCACCAGCTGGTCCGCCGCGACCGCCGCCTGCCCCGCGCCGGTGACGAGGATCGCGGCGACCATCGTCCGCCGCCTGCCCCACCGCTCGCCCACCCGGGCCGCGACGAGCGCGCCGAGCAGCCCGCCGACGGCGCCGGCGGACAGCGTCAGCCCAGCCTGGGCCGCCGACAGGCCCAGCGCCGACACCAGGTGCAGCAGCACCACGACGGTGAAGGCGTTGAACCAGAAGACCTGCGTCGCGGTGCACAGCGTGACCCGCCGCAACCCCTGGTGGCCGAACACCGCCCGCACGCCGGCCCACATGCCGGCGCCGGGCTGCGGCCGTTCGACGACCCGGACCCACGCCAACGCCACCGCCGCGACCAGGAAGCTGAGCGAGTCGACCACCAGCGCGCCCGCCGCGGTGACCGCGCCGACCAGCCAGCCGCCCACCGCGGGCCCGGCCACCTGCGCCGTCGCCTGCCCCACCTCCACGACGCCCTGGGCGCGCGTCAGCTGCCCGGCGGGCACCACCATCGGCACCAGCGCCAGCCCGGCGATGTCGCCGAACACGGCGAACACCCCCGCCACCGCCGCCACCGCGGCCAGCAACCCCACCGACAGCAGCCCCAGCCCCGCCGCGACCGGCACGACGCCCAGGCTCACCGCCTGCCCCACCGCGCACACCCCGGCCACCACCCGCCGCGGCAACCGGTCGACCCACACCCCGGCGGGCAGCCCGAACACCAGGTACGGCAACCGCCCGCACGCGGTCACCACCCCGATCTCCCAGGCGCCCGCGCCCAACGTCCACGCCGCCACCAGCGGCACGGCGACCACCGTCACCTGGGACCCGACGAGGGACACGGACTGCCCGGCCCACACCAGGAGGAACGACCGATTGCGCCACAGCACGGCATCATGATCCCGGTGGCCACGGCGAAGGGGGCGCGATGGAGGACGGACCCGGGTTACCCGGCGAGGTCGCGACGACCGCCAACTCGCTGTCCGGCGCGGTGACCGGGGCGGCGGTGCAGGCGGGGACCATCGGCGAGGTGCACGTGCACGGGCCGGCCACCCGGCCCGGGGACGACTGGGTCGTCACCGGGATCTCGACCGCGGTGCCGACCGAACCCGGCCCGCCGGTCGCGCACGGGCGGGAGGCGGTCGTGGCCGACCTGCTCGACCGGGTGCTCGACCCGCGGCCCGGCGGTCCGCGCCTGCTGGTCGGGGCGGGCGGCATGGGCAAGTCGACGGTCGCGGGGATCGTCGCCCGGCGGGCGCAGCGGGAGCACGGGCGGCGGGTCTGGTGGATCAGCGCGGTCACCGAGGAGCACCTGTCGGGCGGGCTGGTCGGCCTGGCCCGCGACCTCGGTCTCGGCGTCGCCCACCAGGAGGCGATCCGGGCGCACCGGGTCGCGGGCCTCGGCGACGTCGCCGACCTGGTCTGGCGGCGGCTCGAGCGGATCGAGCCGGGCTGGCTGCTCGTCGTCGACAACGCGGACGTGCCGGAGCTGCTCGGCCCGCCCGACGGCACCGGCTGGGTCCGCGAGTCCGCGACCGGGCTGGTGCTGGTGACGTCGCGCCGGCACGACCGGTCGAGCTGGCCGGGGCACGTGGAGGCGACCCCGATCGGCCCGCTGGACCGGGCGGCGAGCGCCCGCGTGCTGCTGGACCTCGCGCCGCGCGCGGGTGACGAGCGGGCGGCGAACGCCCTCGCCGACCGGCTCGGCGGGCTGCCGCTGGCCCTGCGGATGGCGGGGCTGTACCTGGGCGGCGACTTCGTGGCCTGGCCGACGTTCGACCGGTACCGCCACGCGGTCGACGTCGACGGCGTGGCGGGCGTCTTCGACCTGTCCTCGAACCGGGGCCGCCGCGACCTGGTCGGCCAGACGTGGGAGCTGTCGCTGGACGCCCTGGCCGCGAGCGGCCTGCCTCACGCCAGGGAGCTGCTGTGGCTGCTGGCCTGCTACGCGCCCGGCGCGCCGGTGCCGGAGGAGCTGCTCACGGCGGTGGACCCGGAGGCGCCGGGACGGCGGCTGCTCACCCGCCGGCTGGACCTCGAGCCGTCACCGGCCGGCGACCTGGAGACGATCTTCACGGGGCTGCGCGGCCTGGCCTCGGTCGGCCTGGCGCAACGCCCCGAGGACGGCGGCGACGTCCCGGCGGTCCGGGTGCACCCGTTCATCGCCGAGGTCACCGGCGCGGTGATGAACGCCCTCGCGCCCGGTGACCCCCGGCCCGCGCGGACCCGCCGGGTCGCGGTCGCCGCGATCGGCGCGGCGGTCGACGCGCTGCGGGTCGGCACCGCGGCGCACTGGCCGAGGTTCCACCTGCTCACCCCGCACGTGCACCACCTGCTCGCGCAGGTCGGCCCGCTCCTCGACCACGGGGACCGGGTGCGGCTGCTCGACTGCGTGACCACGTGCGCGACCGCGTACCTGTGGAGCCGCGCCGAGCGGCGGGCCGAGGACCTCGTGGTGCGGGCCATGGCCGTCGCCCGCGACCTGGGCTGCCACGCGGACCCGGCCTACCTGCGGCTGCGGCACGTGCGGGGGTGGGCGCTGCGGGAGCTGGGCGAGTTCGCCGAGGCGGAGCGGGTCCTGGGCGAGGTGCTGGCGGCGCAGGGCGCGCTGCCCGGCGGCGCCGACCGGCCCGACACCCTGCACACCCGCCACGACCTCGCGTGGACCACCGGGCGGCGGGGTGACTGGGCGCACGCGGAGCGCGAGCTGCGTGCGGTCCGGGACCGGCGCCGCGCCCGGCCGGGCCTGGACCACGACGACATCGACATCCTGCACACCCGCTGCATGTTGTGCTGGAGCGTGGGCATGCAGGGCCGCTGGCCGGAGGCCGAGCGCGGCTACCGCGCGGTGCTGGCCGACCGCGCCGCGCTGATCGGCGCCGACCACCCCGACACCCTCGACACGCGGGAGAGCCTGGGCAAGACGCTGGCCTGGCAGGGCCGGTGGGACGAGGCGGCGGAGGAGTTCCACCTGCTGGCCGCCGGCCGGGCACGGCACCTGGGGCGCCGCCACCCCGACGCCCTGCTCGCCCGGCAGCTGCACGCCTACGCCGTCGGCCGGCTCGCCCTGGCGCGGGACGACGCCACCCGGCTGCGGTGGGCGTCGCGCACGCTGCGCCGCACGCGGACGCTGCTCAGGGACGTCCGCGGCCCCGACCACCCGACCACGGCGCACACCGGCTCGTTCCTGACCACCCTGGCGGGCCGCCACACGCCGGCGCTGCCGTGGCCGGGCGACGTCCCCCGGCCCTGACCGTCAGGCGACCGCGGCCGGCGCCACGCGGGACCACGCGGCGGTGGCGGTGAGGGCCAGGACGGTGCCCGCGACGCCCGCCACGGCGATCGCGGCGCCCGCCGAGCCCGTCGCGGACGCCAGCAGGCCGCCCGCGGCCACGCCGACGCCCTGCGCGGCGACCAGGCCGCTGCGGGCGAAGCCCAACGCCTGGCCGCGCTGCCCGTCCGGCACCAGGCGCACGAACGTCGCGCCCGCCGTCACCTGGTACGCGCTGAACACCCCGCTCACCGCCAGCAACGCCACCGCGCCGACGAGGTCCGGCGCGAACAGGTACCCGACCAGCGGCAACGCGGTGGCCACCGCGAGCAGCCCGAGCAGCCGCACCCGCGTCGACGCGGGCAGGAAGCGCAGCAGCACCGTGCCCAGCACCATCCCGGCCGGGTCGGCGGCCAGCAGCAGGCCGACACCCGCCGCGCCCGCGCCGACCTCCGCCGAGAACGGCGCGGCCAGCCCTTCCGGCACCACGGTGAACAGCGCCAGCCACCCGAGGCCGACCAGCAGCCGCAGCCGGCGGTCCCGCCACACCAGCGCGGCGCCCGCCCGGATCCGGGCCCGCGCGGCCGGCACGAACGCCGGCGCCGGGCGGTGCCGCAGGCCGAACCGCAGCAGCAGCGCCGACAGCGCGAACGTCACCCCGTCGGCGAGCAGCGCGCCGGACGTGCCCAGCCACGCCACCACCAGCCCGCCGCCGACGAACCCCAGCAGCAGCCCCGCCTGGTGGGTGATCAGGTGCACGGACTGCCCCGCCTCGTACTTCTCCCCCAGCACGGACGGCAGCAGCGCGCCCTGCGCGGCCGCGAACGGCGGCTCGGCCAGCTGCGACAGCACCAGCAGCGCCGCCACCAGCGGCAACGGCACGCCCGGCACCGCCATCACGGCCAGCAGCACGGCCCGCACCACGTCGGCGACCACCATCACGGTCCGCCGCGGGTACCGGTCGGCCAGCCCGGTCAGCAGCACCCCCGACACCAGCGCGGGCAGCATGGTCAGCGCGTAGGTCGACGCGGTCCACGCCGCGGACCCGGTGCGCTGGAACACCAGCACCGACAACGCCACCCGGGCCAGCTGGTCGCCCACGGTCGAGAGCACCGCGGCCGACCACAACACCCGGAACTCCGGCACCGCGAACACCGCGCGGAACCCCGTGCCCCCGACCACCTGCTCCCCCCGATCCCACGGCGACCGATGAGTTTCCCGGGCCCGCCGAGTCACAACTTGTGCGGCGTGCGACCGGCACGCCACCGTACAAGCCCGGAGGGTGACCATGAGCGGGGTTGAGCAGATGACGGTCGACTTCACGCGAGAGGCCGAGCGGTACCGCCACGAGCTTCGGGTGCACTGCTACCGGCTGCTCGGCTCGTTCGACGAGGCCGAGGACCTCGTGCAGGAGACGTTCCTCAAGGCGTGGCGCGCCCGCGACACGTTCGAGGGCCGGTCGTCGTTCCGCGCCTGGCTCTACCGGATCGCCACGAACGCGTGCTTCGACGTGATCAACCGCAGGCCCGCGCAGGGCGTCACCGAGGAGGTGCCGGTGGCCGACGTGCCGTGGTTGCAGCCGTTCCCGGACGCCCTGCTGGACGCCGAGCCGCACGTGGAGGTGGTGGCGCGGGAGACGATCGAGCTGGCGTTCCTGGCCGCGGTGCAGCACCTGCCCGCCAAGCAGCGGGCGGTGCTGGTGCTGCGGGACGTGCTGGGCTGGCCGGCGAGCGAGACGGCGGCGCTGCTGGAGGACACGGTGACCGCGGTGAACAGCGCGCTGCAACGCGCCCGCGTCACCATGCGCAAGCACCTGCCGCAACGGCGTGCCGACTGGACGGGCGGGCCGAACCCGCAGGAGAAGGCGGTGATCCGCCGGTTCGTCGAGGCCACCGAGCGCTGCGACCTGGACCTGATGGCCGCGGCGTTGCGCGAGGACGTCACCTGGACGATGCCGCCGCAGCCCGAGTGGCACCTCGGCCGGGACGCCGTGATGGACATCTGCGCGTCGGTGATGGTGGGCCCGCGGGCGTTCGGCGAGTGGAAGGTGGTCCAGACGTGGGCCAACCGCCAGCCCGCCCTCGCCAACTACGCCCGCAAGCCCGGCGAGGAGCACTTCCGGCCCGTGGCGCTGGACGTGCTGCGGATCGAGGACGGCGTGATCGCGGAGATCACCACGTTCCCGTCGGACCGGTTCCCGCTCTTCGGCCTCCCCGCGGCGCTGTGAGCTTCGACGTCCGGCTGGTGACCGTGGCGGGCGCCGCCCCGTACGACCCCGACGAGTGGCGCGACGCGCTGGTGATCGTGCTCGGTGGCACCCTCGACCTGGACGGCGAGCTGTTCGGGGAGGGCTCGGTGCCGGCGTTGGCCGGGTTGCCGCTGCGGGTCCTGCGCCGGCACGGCGGGCGGCCCGCCGTGCCGGCCGCGGTGACCCGGTCAGCGCCCCGCGAACACGCCGCGGGCGAGGGCGACGAGTTCGGCGGGCGCCGACTCGGGGGAACCGGCCCGGTAGGGCGGCTCGGGGTCGTACTCGATGAGCAGCTGGGTGAACCGGGCCCGCTCGTCGCCCCAGATCAACCCGACGAGGGTGAGCGCCAGGTCGATCCCGGCGGACACCCCGGCGCCGGTGACGACGGACCCGTCGACCACCACCCGGTCGGTGGCGACCACCGCGCCCCGGGCGGCCAGCTCGTCGCGCAACGCCCAGTGCGTGGTCGCCGGGCGGCCGTCGAGGACATCGGCCTGCGCGAGCAGCGTCGACCCGCTGCACACCGACGCGGTCCAGGTCGCGGTCGGGTGCGCCACGCGCAGCCACGCCGCGACCACCCCCTCCTCCAGCACCTCCGCCCAGCCGCCGCCACCGGGCACCACGATCACGTCGGCGCGGTCCAGCTCGGCGAACGTGGCCGTCGGCACGACCACCAACCCGGCGTCGGTGGTCACCGGCTCGCGTGAGGCGGCGACGAAGTGCGAGGTCACCTCCGGTTGGTGGCCGAGCACCTCGTACGGCCCCACCAGGTCCAGCGCGGTCATCCTCGGGTAGAGCACGAAAGCCACGTCCACGTCGACACCCCTCGTTCCTCGGTCTCGCTGCCTCAGGCCGCACCGGTGGTGCGGAACCTGTCGCGGTAACCGCCCGGCGTCACGCCGAGCACCCGCAGGAAGGCCCGGCGCAGCGTCTCCGCCGAGCCGAAACCCGTGCGCCTGGCGACGACGTCCAACCCCTCGTCGCCGGACTCCAACAACCCGGCGGCCGCCTCCACCCGGACCCGCTCGACGTACCGGGCGGGCGACACGCCGACCCGGCGCGGGAACACCCGGGCGAAGTGCCGGGGGCTCATCGCGGCGCGGCGGGCCATCCCCTCGACCGTCCACCCGGCCGCCGGGTCGTCGGTGATCGCGTCGAGCACCGCCCGCAGCCCCGGCTCCCGCACCGGCGGCACCCGCGACCGGACGCTGAACTGGGACTGGCCGCCGGGGCGTTGCAGGAACACCACCATCCACCGGGCGACCAGCCGGGCCAGGGCCGCGTCGTGGTCGCGCTCCACCAGCGCCAGCGCGAGGTCGATGCCCGCGGTGACACCGGCCGACGTGGCCAGCCGCCCGTCCCGCACGTAGATCGCGTCCGGCACCACGTCCACCGACGGGTGCTCGGCGGCGAGCCGGTCGCAGAACGCCCAGTGCGTCGTCGCCCGCGCGCCGTCCAGCAGCCCGGCCGCCGCGAGCACGAACGCGCCCGTGCACACGCTCGCCACCCGCCGCGCGCCACCCGCGACCCGCCGCAGGTGGTGCAGCAGCTCGGCGTCGCGGGCCGCGTCGGCGAACGTGAAACCGCCGACCACGAGGACCGTGTCCACCCCTCCGGACACCTCCCGCAGGTCCTCGGCCGCCATCCGCAACCCGCCGGTCACCTCGAACCCGCCGCCGACCCCCGCCAACCGCACCCGGTAGCCGCCGTTCGCCCGGTCGGCCGCCAGCGCCCGGTTCGCGCCGTCGAACACGTCCGCCGGGCCGCCGATGTCGGTCAGCGCCGCACCGTCGTACCCGACCACCAGCACCTCGCGTTCCACACCGCCCACCCTCTCCGGCCCCCGGGACGGCGGCAACGACCGGCGACCCTCGATTCCCGCCACGCTACGGTCGTGCCCGTGCTGCCGAGGATCGAGATCGAGGGCCGACCGCCGACCGCCGACCAGGTCGTGCCCGGTCTGCTGGCCAACTACGGGCACTTCACCGCCATGCAGGTCCGCGACCGCCGGGTGAAGGGCCTGCACCTGCACCTGCGCCGGCTCGACCAGGCCAACCGGGAGCTGTACGACGCGCCGTTGCCCGGCGACCGGGTCCGCGACCTGATCTCGCACGCGCTGGCCGACGACGTGCGTGACGCGGCCGTGCGGGTCGTCGTGTCCGGCCTCGACTCACCGTCGGTGATGGTCGTGGTGCGCCCGCCGGTCACGTCCCCGGCGACGCCGCGACGCCTGATGGCCGTCGACTACACGCGCCCGTTGCCGCACGTGAAGCACCTCGGCGGTTTCGGGCAACGGCACCACGCCCGCCGCGCCGTCCGGGCCGGCTACGACGACGCGCTGCTCACCGGCGACGGCGTGGTGGTGGAGGGCTCGATCGCGAACATCGCGTTCTTCGACGGCGACGGCGTGGTGTGGCCCCGGGCGGACTGGCTGCACGGCGTCACCATGCAGCTGCTGGAACGGGAGCTGCCGTCGCGGCGCGAGCCGGTGCGGCTCGCCGACGTGGGCCGGTACCGGGGCGCGTTCCTGGCCAACTCGATCGGCGTGGTCGCGGTGTCGCGCATCGACGACGTCGAGTTCACCGTGGACGCCGAAGCGCTCGCCCGCGTCCAGGCCGTCTACGACGCGATCCCCGCCGACCCCGTCTGAGCGGCCGGTGCGACGCGTTCCCGGTCAGACCGCGGGCGGCCGGTCCTCGTACGGCGTGGACAGCACGACCGTCGTGCGGGTGGACACGTTCGCGACCTCGCGGATCTGCCTCAGCAGCTCCTCCAAGGCCGTCGGCGACGCGACCCGCACCCGCAGCACGTACGACGCGTCACCCGCGACGGAGTAGCACGCCTCGATCTGCGGCAGGTGCTCCAGCCGTTTCGGGTAGTCGTCCGGAGCCGCCGGGTCGATCGGGGTCAGCGAGATGAACGCGGTCAGCGGCAGGCCGACCTCGTCACCGTCCAGTCGCGCCGCGTAGCCGCGCACCACGCCCCGCTGCTCCAGCCGCCGCACCCGCTGGTGCACGGCGGACACGCTCAGCCCGACCCGTTCCGCGAGGTCGGTGAAGCTGCACCGGCCGTCCGCGGCCAGTTCGCGCAGGATCGCCCGGTCGATCGGCTCCAGGTTCGTCACGTGGGCAACACCACCAGCTCGTGCGGTCGGTTGTTGACGCTCTCCACGCCGTCGGCGGTGGCGATCACGATGTCCTCGATCCGCGCGCCCCACCGCCCGGGCAGGTAGATGCCGGGTTCGACGCTGAACGCCATGCCCGGCTCGATCGGCAGGTCGTTGCCGCCGACGATGTACGGGTCCTCGTGCACGTCCAGCCCGATGCCGTGGCCCGTGCGGTGCACGAAGTACTCGCCGAAACCCGCGTCGGCGATGATGTCGCGCGCGGCGGCGTCCACCGCCGCGCAGGTCACGCCGGGCCGCACCGCGTCGACCGCGGCCCGCTGCGCGGCCTGCAGGACCGCGTAGGTCTCCCACACGTCCGCGTCACGCGGCTCGCCGAGCACGTAGTCGCGGGTGGAGTCGGAGTGGTAGCCCTCCGCCACGGGGCCGCCGATGTCGACCACCACCACGTCACCCGCCTCGATCACGCGGTCGGACAGGTCATGGTGCGGTGACGCGCCGTTCGGGCCCGAGCCGACGATGACGAACTCGGCCAGCACGTGGCCCTCGGCGACGATCGCGGCGGCGATGTCGGCCCCCACCTCGGCCTCCGTGCGACCGGGGCGCAGCCACTCCGCCATCCGCGCGTGCACCCGGTCGATCGCCGCGCCCGCCTCGCGCAACGCGGCCACCTCGGCCGCGTCCTTGCGCATCCGCAGCTCCCGCAGCACCGGCCCGGCCAACACCTGCTCTCCCCCGACGACATCCCGCAACCGCACCGTGTGCAGCGCGGGCATCATGTCGGAGACCGCGGTCCGGTTCCCCTTCAGCGCCTTCTTGACCAGGGCGTACGGGTCTTCGCCGTCGACCCAGGTGACGACCTCGACCCCGAGCTCGTCGGTGGGGACGGCGGCGTAGCCGGGGTGCTCCAACTTCGGCACCACCAGCACCGGCGCCCCGCCGACCGGCACCACCAAGCAGGTCAACCGCTCGAACGACGTGCCGCCCGCGCCGAGGAGGTAGCGCAGGTCCGAACCGGGCGCGATGAGCAACGCGTCAACGCCCGCGATGGAAGCGGCAGCGGTAGCCCGGTCGAGGCGCGCGCGCAGGGCGTCCACGTCGACGGGCCCAACTTGGGTCGACATGCAGGGCAGCCTAGTGGTGTCGCCCCCGTCCCACGCCACAAGCCACCGCGCCGATCTCCCCATCCCTCGTTCGGGTCAGCACCCCACCTCACCTGCCATTTCCCGTGCCCCTCAACCACGACCGGGTGATCATCGGAAATCCAACCAAAAATAACGCCGTTTCCAACTCGGTGAAACGTCGGTTGAAACAACGAGGCCCGCCGCAACCACCCCCATGCCCACCAACCCCACTCACCACCCCCGCACTCCCCTACCCCCGCACTCCCCTCCCACACTCCACACCCCCTCCCTTCCCCCTCCTACCCATTCCTCCCTCCCTCCTTCCCTCCCCTCATCAGCCGCACCTGAACCGGCCCCTCCGGAACAGTTGCCCGGAGTTGTCCACAGGACCGGGCAGACCGGTCCGCGATGTCGGAGGACTCTGGCAAGCTGTCCCGGGTGAGCAACCCGCTGGTCCTGATGGACGCCGCCAGCCTGTACTTCCGGGCGTTCTACGCGCTGCCCGAGTCGATGACCGCACCGGACGGCACACCGGTCAACGCGGTGCGCGGGTTCGTCGACACGATCGCGAAGGTCATCACCGAGCGTAAGGCGAGCCGCCTGGTCGCCTGCCTGGACGCCGACTGGCGCCCGGAGTTCCGCGTCGCCGCCCTGCCGTCCTACAAGGCGCACCGCGTCGCCGAGGGAGCCGCCGACGGCGAGGAGGAAGTGCCCGACACCCTCACCCCGCAGGTGCCCATCATCCTCGACGTGCTGGACGCGGTGGGCATCGCGACCGCCGAGGCCGACGGCTACGAGGCCGACGACGTCATCGGCACCCTCGCCGCCCGCGAGACCACCGACCCGGTCGAAGTGATCACCGGCGACCGCGACCTGTTCCAGGTCGTGCGCGAGGAGCCGACCCCGGTGCGAGTCCTGTACCTCGGCCGCGGCTGGGCCAAGGCCGAGCTGCTCGGACCGGAGGAGCTGGCCGCCAAGTACGCGCTGCCCGTGGAGGACGCCGGACGCGCGTACGCCGGGATGGCCGTGCTGCGCGGCGACCCGTCCGACGGCCTGCCCGGTGTCGCCGGCATCGGCGAGAAGACGGCCGCGAAGCTGATCAGCGAGTTCGGCTCGCTGCAAGCCGTCCTGGACGCCGTGCACGACGGCCGCGACCGCAAGCTGACCACCCGCGCCCGCACCGCCCTGCTCAACGCGCAGGACTACCTCGCCGTCGCACCGACCGTGGTCAACGTGGCAACCGACGCGAAGATCGTCATGGACCGCCCGGACGCCGTGCCACCCGCTCCCGTCGACCCGGACCGCGTCGCCGAGCTGACCCGGCGTTGGGGCCTGGGCAGCTCCCTGCCCAGGCTGCTGTCCGCCCTGGAACGCCGCTAGCCGCATAGCCGCATAGCCGCCCATCAGCCGGCGGTCACCAGCGACAGGCAGACGGGGACATGCCGCGGGACGGCTTCGAAGTCGCAGGTGGCACGCGGGTCGGCGGTGGCCGGTGAGCTAGAAGTAGGTGCCGCTCCAGGGTGGGGTGGAGACCGCGAACAGCGCGTCGGCGCGGGCGGGGGCGGTGGGGGTCGGGGCGTCCAGGCGGCGGGCGGCGGCCAGGCTGGTGAACGACACGTCGCCCAGGTAGGCGGAGGCGAGCACGTCCACGTCCAGCACCAGCTCGGGCGCGTCGTCGACCCGGGTCACGCCGTCCGCCGTGACGCGGTACGAGCCCGCGTTCTCCGGCAGGTACGCGTCACGCACGCCGAGGACGACCGGCTCGGCCTGGCGGTAGGTGCGGGCGGCCAGGGCGGCGGGGACGTCGAGCAGGCGCAGCCACGTCTCGTCGGCCTCGTCGACGATCCGGCACGCGCGCCGGTCGCCCAGGAGCCACTGCACGGGCTCGTCCAGCGGCCTGCCGAACGCGGAGATCTCCGCCACCAGGTCGATGCCGAGCACGAACAGCCACAGGTCGGCCCACGCCTCGGCGTCGCGCGCCCACAAGTCCAGGACCATCAGCGTGGTCGGTTTGCCCTCGTTCGGGTCGTGCGAGCCGGGCACGACCTTGAACGCCACGTAGCCGTCGTCCTCGCCGGACGCGGCGGACGCGCCGGACGTGCCGGACGTGCCGGACGCGGCGGATCGGACGGCGATCTTGACGTTCTCCTCGGCCGCCACGCGCCGGACGTTCAGGCTCCACCAGGCGGGCCACCGGGCGATGGTGCCCGCGCGTCCCGGTGACAGCTCGTCGAACAGGCCGCGCGCGATCCGCTCCCCCGCCTCGCCCTCGACGAGCCGCACCCGGCCGACGGGGCGGGTGCGCGGCGCGGCTTTGAGCCGGTCGATGCGCAGGGCCCGGTACCTGGTGGCGACGCCGTAGCCGTACCGGCCGTAGATGGCGGTCTCGGAGGCGCGCAGGGTGGCGATCACGTCGCCGGCCGACCGCAGTGCCCGCAGTTGCGCTCGTTGCATGGCACTCAGCACGCCGCGGCGCGTCCAGTCCGCCCGCACCCCGACCCGGCTCACGGCCGCGTGCGGCAGCACGGCGCCGCCCGGCACGGCCAGTCGCGACGGGAACGACTGGAGCGTGCCGATCATCTCCCCGTCGGCGAACGCGCCGAACGCGCGACCCTCGTCGTAGGACTCCCGGGCGAACGCCCACTGGTCGTCGGGTGCCGCCGTGTGGTGCAGCGTGCCGCGGAACAGGGTGTGGGCGGTCCGGTACTGGGAGTCGTCCAGCACGCGGATGTCGTGGTCGGTCACCCCGGCATGGTGCCTCAGAGGTCGCTCGCATCGCTAACGAGTTCCATCGCCCGAGAATGCACGTCCCACCGGAGGGTGAGGGAAAGCACGAGGCCACCCCCGCGTGGACGGCGGGGGTGGCCTCGGGGTGGACCGGGAGGTCAGCCGGCGGGCTGGCCGACCTCGTACTCGCCGTCCTCGGTCTTCACGGTGATCTTGACCGTCTTGTCCTTGCCGCCGACCTTCACCTTGCACTCGAAGGTCGTGTTCGGCTTGACCTCCTGCTCGGCGGGGCAGGTCGCGCCCTCGACGTCGGAGATCTTGTAGTCGTCCTTCAGCACGCCGACGACGCCGTTCTGCACGGCCGCCTGGTCGAAGACCTTGGTGTTGAAGAACCCCGGCGCGACGAATCCGGTGATGCCGACGGCCGCGACGACCAGCACGACCAGTGCGACCACGACCCAGAGCACGGCGCTGGACTTCTTCGGCGCGGGCGGCTGGCCGTACTGCCCCGGCTGCCCGTACTGGCCCGGCTGCTGGCCGAACTGGCCGGGCTGTCCCGGCTGGCCGAACTGGCCCGGCTGCTGGCCGTACTGGCCCTGCTGCGGCTGCCCGTACGGGTTCGACTGCGGGTTGTTCGGGTCGTACCCGGCGGGGTACTGCTGCGTGTACGGCTGCTGACCCGGCTGCTGCCCCCACTGCTGCTGTTGCTGCTGCGAGGGGTCCGGCTGCCCGTAGGGATTGGGCTGCTGAGCGGGGAAACCACCCGACGGCGTGCCCGGGTACCCACCACCGTAGGGCTGTTGCTGCTGGCCCCACTGCGGCTGCGGGTCGTTCCCTCCGGACGGTCCGTACGGACTGGTCATGCTCGGCCTCCGACGGTCGGTCTGGACAAGGTCGGTCTGAAAACGAACTGGACAAGCTGTTCAAGGCTTGCGGGCGCGATCAAACCACAGGTGTGCTGACAGTACCCACCCGCCCCGCAAAGCTTTGTCAAACGGTGGCCATCGCCACCACTCCGCGGCGCAACGCGTCCACCGCCTTCCGCGCGGCGGCGCCCACCGGATCACCGCCGCCGACGACGTCCCGGATCTGGTCCAGGAAGTCGATCACCTGCCGGCACCACCGCACGAAGTCGCCCGCGCCCAGCTCGGAGCCGTTCTCCTCCGCCGCGGACAGCACCTTCTCCAGCGACTCGCCGCGCGCCCACCGGTACACGGCCCACGCGAAGCCCGGGTCGGGCTGGCGGGTCCGGTCGAGGCGGTGCCTGCGCTCGTCGTCCTCCAGCTCGGCCCACAGCCGCGCGGTCGCGGTGAGGGCGTCCGCCACCTTGCCCGGTGGCAGCCTGGCTTCGAGCGGTCCGTCCCGGCGGGCCTCGTACACGAGCGCCGACACGACGGCGGCGAGTTCCGCCGGGTCGAGGTCGCGCCACACGCCGTGCCGCAGGCATTCCGCGGCCAGGAGGTCGGACTCGCTGTAGAGCCTGGTCAGTCGTTTGCCGTGGGCGGTGACTTCCTCGCCGGGCCCGTTCTCCTCGACGTGCAGGTAGCCGCGTTCGCGCAGCAGGCCCCGGATCCGGTCGAACTCGCGCGCCAGCGAGTGGGTGGTGGCCGCGACCTTGCGCTCGACCTGCTCGGTCTCGGCCAGCAGCCGGTGGTACCGCTCGCCCCAGCGGGCGTGCTCCTCGCGCTTCTCGCAGCCGTGGCACGGGTGCGCGCGCAACGCCCGCCGCAGCGTGGCCAGTTCCGCGTCGTCGTCCGCCGTGGAGCGGCGTTTCCGCATGGCCGGGGCGACGATCCCGGTGGCGCGCAACGATGCCGCGAGGTCGCGCCGTGACTTGGGCGAGCGGGTGTCGACCTGCTTCGGCAGCCGCATCTTGCCGAGCACTTCCACGGGCAGGGGGAAGTCCGCGGACGACAGCCGGCCCGCCCACCGGTCCTCGGTCACGACGAACGGGCGCGCCTCGCCGAGCGGTTCGAGGCCGGGGTCGATGACGACGGCCAGCCCGGAGCGGCGCCCGGACGGCACGGCGATCACGTCGCCCTTGCGCAGCCGTTCCAGGGACTGCGCCGCCTCGGCCCGCTTGGCGGAGGTGTTCTGCCGCGCCAACGCCTTCTCCCGCTCGGCGACCCGGCGGCGCAGTGACGCGTACTCGGTGAAGTCGCCGAGGTGGCAGGTCATCGCTTCGGCGTAGCCGTCGAGGGCTTCGCGGTTGCGCTCGATGCGGCGGGCCAGTCCGACGACCGACCGGTCGGCCTGGAACTGGGCGAACGACTGCTCGAGGATGTCCCGGGCCGCTGCCGCGCCCAGCTGGTTGACCAGGTTGACGGCCATGTTGTAGCCGGGCCGGAACGAGGACCGCAGCGGGTAGGTGCGGGTGGAGGCCAGGCCGCCGACGGCTTTCGGGTCGACGCCGGGCTGCCACACCACCACGGCGTGGCCTTCGACGTCGATGCCGCGCCGGCCCGCGCGTCCGGTGAGCTGGGTGTACTCGCCGGGGGTGAGGTCGACGTGCGCTTCGCCGTTGTACTTGACCAGTTTTTCCAGCACGACGGTGCGGGCGGGCATGTTGATGCCCAGCGCGAGCGTCTCGGTGGCGAACACGACCTTCACCAGGCCGTTGACGAACAGCTCCTCGACGGTTTCCTTGAACGCGGGCAGCAGGCCGGCGTGGTGGCTGGCGATGCCGCGTTCCAGGGCTTCGCGCCACTCCCAGTAGCCGAGCACCATCAGGTCGCCCTGGGGCAGGTCCTTGGTCTTCTCCTCGATGACAGCGCGGATCCGCTCGACCTCGTCGACCGAGGTGAGCCGCAGCCCGGAGCGCACGCACTGCAGGACGGCCGCGTCGCAGCCGGCGCGGCTGAAGACGAAGTCGATGGCGGGCAGCAGGCCCGCGCCGTCGAGGCGTTGCACGATGTCGACGCGGGAGGGCGGTTTGAACCCGGAGCCGCGCGGCGGCCGGCCCCGGTCCTTGTTGTTGCGGTTGCGGCTCCACGGCACGTGGAAGCGGGACAGGTCCTCGGTGTGCCGCAGCAGTTGGGGGTTGATGCGGTTGTGCCCGTCGGGGCCTTCGCCGGCGAACAGGTCCATCATCCGGCCGCCGGCCATCATGTGCTGCCACAGCGGCACGGGCCGGTGCTCGTCGACCACGACGGTCGTGTCGCCGCGCACCTCGACCAGCCACTCGCCGAACTCCTCGGCGTTGCTGACGGTGGCGGACAGGCCGACGAGCCGCACGGACTCGGGCAGGTGCAGGATCACTTCCTCCCACACCGGGCCGCGGAACCGGTCGGCCAGGTAGTGGATCTCGTCCATGACGACGTACGCGAGGGTGTTCAGCGTGGAGGAGCCCGCGTAGAGCATGTTGCGCAGGACCTCGGTGGTCATCACGACGATCGGCGCGTCGCCGTTGACGGAGGTGTCGCCGGTGAGCAGGCCGACTTTCGCGGCGCCGTAGCGGGCGACCAGGTCGGCGTACTTCTGGTTCGACAGGGCCTTGATCGGCGTCGTGTAGAAGCACTTGCGGCCCTCGGAGAGGGCCAGGTGCACGGCGAACTCGCCGACGACCGTCTTGCCGGCGCCGGTCGGGGCGCAGACCAGCACGCCGTGCCCGTCCTCCAACGCTTCGCAGGCGCGTTCCTGGAACGGGTCGAGTTCGAACGAGATGACCCCCAGGAAGTCGGCCAGCTTGGGTCGGGACGAGCGGCGGCGGAAGTCCGCGTACGAGTCGGCTGGAGACCGCGGAGTGCTTGACACCTGTCCAGGCTGTCACACGGGACCGACAAAATCGCTTCAGATCCGCAGCGGACCCCGGATCGTCGGCGGGATGCGTGCCGGACCCGCTCTTTTAGTCAACACTGAAGCTATAGGGACCATAGGGGCTAAGCGTGCGGCAGACTCGACAGACGTGGAAGCGATCCCGTTGTCGGAGGGCGATCTCAGGTGGGTGTTCCCCGACCTGGTCGAGGTCGGCCCGGTGCTCGCCGTGCTGAGGCTGGCCGAGGCGCGGATCGGGCGGTTGGCGGGCCTGCTCGGCAGACCGGGCGCGGGGCTGGTGTTCGACCACCTGCCCGGCGCGCCCTACGCGGGGCTGTCGGCCCTCGCCGAGCTCGAGGAGGTGTCCTTCCACGTGCACGTCTCGCTGCCGCGCGATCCGCACCGCAACGTGGTCCGGCCGCCTCCGCCGTGGCAGGTGGACGGCGAGATCTCGGTGCGCTGCGACGCGATCCGGGACTGCGGCCGGCACGAGATCGAGACCGTCGAGTCGGCGCACGACACCCCGCTGGACGCTGCGGACGGGGTGCTGGCCGTCGCCGGCTGGCTGTTCGACCGGGGCAGGGCCGAGCCGCACGCGTCCTGGCGCAAGCGCGACGTGCTCAGCCGGCACCGGTGACGCGCGCTCGGCCGTCGCCGGTGACGACGGTGAGCGCCCCCGGGACGCACGTGGTCGTCAACGGCACGCGGCTGAGCCGCTCGCCGTCGGCGTAGGCCACCCACGTCGGCCCGGACAGCCGGGCGGAACGGGCCCGGAGCGTGCGCACGGCGGGGTGCTCCACGTGCCGGCCGGTGCGCAGCGTGGGCAGCATCCGCAGCAGGGTGCGGCGGGGCGCGGCCCGCACCACGGTCAGGTCGAACAGGCCGTCGGTCGCGGAGGCGTCCGGGCACACCGGGATGCCGCCGCCGTAGCTGGTCGTGTTGCCGACCGCGACCAGCAGCGCGTCCAGCTCCAGCACGTCGTCCTCGGTCTCGACGACCAGCGGTTGGGGTCGCAGCGCCGCCAGTTCGGCCAGGATCGCCAGGTCGTAGCGGCGGGGCCCGGCGGGCCAGTGCATCGCGTTCGCGCGTTCGTTGACCGCCGAGTCGAAGCCCGCGCACAGCACGGTCGCGAACCAGGGGCCGTGCTCCACGCGCCCGAGGTCGAACCGGGCGCGGCGGCCTTCGCGCAAACCGGCCACCACGTCGTCCACCGAGGCGGTGCCCAGCGCGGTGGCCAGGTCGTTGCCGGTGCCGGCGGGCACCACGGCCAGTGCGGTCGAGGACTCGGCGCACGCCTGGAGGGCCAGGTGCGCGCCGCCGTCGCCGCCGAGGACGACGAGCACGTCCACGCCGTCGGCGACCGCGCGCCGGGCGGCTTCGGTGGTGCCCTCGGCGGTGGGCGCCACGTGCAGGTCGAGCCGGTCGACCGCGCCGCGCAGCCGTTCCGCGACGGTGCCGGCCATGCGCGCGGCCCTGCCCTTGCCCGAGGCGGGGCACACCAGCAGGGCCGCCCGCGTTGACGTCGACATGGTGCCGAAGCCTACAAAGACTTCACCGGATCGGGTGATCTCGCTCAGGTCACGTCGTCGTAGCGCACCCGGCCGGGCGGCTCCGGCGCCGGTTCCGGGGTCGGCACCGGTTCCGGCGTGGGCACCGGTTCGGGTGACGGCGGTTCGACCTCCGACGGCGTGTAGTCGAACGGCGCGGCCTCGTCGTCCGGGACGTCGTCCAGGCCCTCGGCCTTGCGCCGGCGCTCGACCCGCCGGTCGTGCACCCGGGCGAGCTGGATGGCCACCTCGAACAGCAGCACGAGCGCCACGGCCAGCGCGACCATGGAGATCGGGTCGGTGCCCGGGGTGGCGATGGCGGCGAAGATGAACAGGCCGAAGATGATGCCGCGCCGCCACTTGTTCAGCTTCTCGTAGCTGACCACGCCGACCTGGTTGAGCATCACCACGATCAGCGGCAGCTCGAAGCTGACGCCGAAGATGAGCAGCAGCGTCATGACGAAGCTGACGTACTCGCCGGCGGTGAGGGCGGTGATGAACCGGTCGTCACCGAAGCCGACCAGCACCGCCAGGCCCTGCGGCACGACGTAGAACGCCAGCGTGGCGCCCGCGATGAACAGCACGGACGCGCACGCCACGAAGACGACGGCGAAGCGCCGCTCCTTGGCGTAGAGGCCCGGCGAGATGAACCGCCACAGCTGGAACAGCCACAGCGGCGCGGTCACCGCCATGCCCGCGCCGGCGCCGACCTTCAGCCGGATCATGAAGACTTCGAACGGCTTGGTCTGCAGCAGCTGGCAGCCCTTGCCCTCCTGGGTGAGCCGCTGGGTCTCCGGGATGCCGCAGTACGGGTCGATGACGATCTGGCCGAGGCTGGGCAGGCCGAAGGGCTGCCAGCTCCACCAGATGAAGCCGAAGACCGCACCGCAGGCGATGAACAGCAGCGCCAGGCCGAGGCGGTGCCGCAGGTCGTAGAGGTGGTGCTTCAACGACATGGTGCCGTCCGGGTTGGCCCGGCGACTCGTGATCTTGCGGCGCTCCCGGCGCTGGGCCCACCACCGGACCGGACTTGCCCCCACCGTGCGGACCGTCCTTAGGCTCTCGTTGACGCGGTGTTAGTTGGTGTTCTGCTTGTTCTGCAGGTTCTGCGCGGTCTGCTCGATGGGCTGCGCCACCTGCGGCTGCACGGGCTGCGCCACGACGGGCTGGGCGACCTGGGGCGGCGCGACCGGCTGCGGGGCCACCTGCGGCTGGGCGGCGGGCAGCTGCTGCGGCGCGGGGACCTGCTGCGCCGTCGTGGCGCTCTGCTGCTGCTGCTGGGGGTCGTCCTCGCTGCGCAGGCCCTTGGTCTCGGCCTTGAGGATCTTCGCCGAGCGGCCGATCGAGCGCGCCATGTCGGGCAGCTTCTTCGCGCCGAAGAGCAGGATGATCACCACGGCGATGATGATCAGCTCGGTTGGTCCGAGGTTAGGCACGGTTGTCCTCCTGTCTCCCCCGGTCCACCGATGGTACGCGGGGCTTGCCCTCGCGGGCGTGATCCGGACGCCGTTCGGCGAGGGCCACCCCGAGCGCGGCGGAGCGCGCTCGCAGCAGACCGACGCCATCGCCGACCCTGTCACCCACCAGAGTGCTTGCCGCGCGGAAGCGACGCAAGGATCGGATGACTCGGACCGCGGTCAGGACCAGCACGACCACCCCGAGGGCGATCAGCACCAGGCTCGGCAAGTACGGCACGGCACCACCGTACTTGCCCTAGGTTGCCGGGAGGTGATCCGCCCGGCGCAACGCCGCCTCCGCCTGCCGGGTGACCTCGGCCACCAGGTCGGGTGGCTGCTCCACGTGCGCTTCACCGCCCAAGCCGAGCAGCAGCCGCACCATCCAGGCGGTGTCGGCGTACCGCATGAGCACACTGGCGCGGCCTTCGGGCAGCTCGACGAGGCCGTCGGTCGGGTAGTACTCGGCCACCCAGCGGGCGTCCGGTTCGAGCACCAGCACGGCCGTGCGCTGCGACGGGTCCGGTTGGAACAACCCCTCCGACGTGTCGGTGGGCGTGGCGTGCGGCGGCGGGGCGGCGGGCTCGTCGAGCACGTCCACGGCGTCGATCCGGTCGAGGCGGAACAGGCGGACGCCGTCCGCCGCGCGGCACCAGGCTTCCAGGTAGCCGCGGCCTTCCACGAGCAGCATCCGCATCGGGTCCACGACGCGCGCGGTGATCTCGTCGCGTGACGGCGTGTAGTAGCGCAGGTGCAGGGCCCGACCGCGGCGCACGCCGTCGGACACCGCGTCCCGCACGCGTGCCGTCTCCGGCGCTTCCCGCAGGGCCAGGCCCACGGCCACGCCGGCGGGCTGCGCCTGGCCGACCGCGGCCTCGATCTTCGCCACCGCGCGCTGCACGGCGTCCTGGTCGGCCACGCCGGGCGTCTCGACCAGCGCGCGCAGCGCCACCAGCAGCGACGTCGCCTCGGCGGCGGTCAGGCGCAGCGGGCGGCTCATGCCCGCGTCGAAGGTGACGGTGACCGTCTCGCCCTCGAACGACAGGTCGATCAGGTCGCCGGGGCCGTAGCCGGGCAGGCCGCACATCCACAGCAGTTCGAGGTCCTTGCGGATCTGCTTGGGCGTGACGTCGAAGTCGGCGGCGACCTCGTCGATCGGGATGCCGGGGCGGGCCAGCAGGTAGGGCACGAGGGCGAGCAGCCGGGGCAGCCGGTCGGTGGCGGCGTTCACGCGCGCACCCCCGCGCCGCGCAGCGCGCCGAGCAGCTTCTCCCGCACGGTCCTGGCCAGCACTGCCGGTTCCAGCACCACCACGTCGGGGCCGAAGCCCGCGATCCACCCGGCGGCCGAGTCGGGGAACCTCAGCTCGATCTCCAGCACGTCGCCGGGCTCGCCGTCGAAGTCCCGGGAGCCGACGACCTTCGCGCGCCGGCGCACGCCCTGCGCCCGGCCGCGGGCGACCCAGAGCGTGGCGGTGGCGGGTGGCTGGTCGGCGGCGGGCTGGTTGCGGACCACGAACGACAGCAGGTCGAACTGGTCGGGCCGGCCCACCGCGCCGGCCTTGCCGACCGCGCGGACGTCGCCGACGATGCGGGAGAGCCGGAAGCAGCGGGGGGCGTCGCGGTCGCGGTCGTGCCCGACGAGGTACCACCGGCCGCGCCAGGCGACCACGCCCCACGGCTCGACGGTGCGGGCGCGCACCTCGACCGGCGCCGGGCGGCGGTAGTCGAACTCGACCACGCGGCCTTCCTGCACGGCCGCGAGCAGCGGCGGGAACGCGGGTTCGCTGGTGCGGACCTTCGGCTCGACCGGCACGTGGACGTCCTGGTCGACGTCGACGCCCGCGGCGCGGAGCTTGATGAGGGCGCCGTGCGCGGCGCCGGTGAACTGCGGCGAGTCCCACAGCCGGGCGGCGAGCGCCACGGCGGCGGCCTCGTCCGGTTCCAGGTCGATGTCGCCGAGCTCGTAGTCCCGGCGGGCGATGCGGTACCCGTCGATCGCGTCGAAGCCCGTGCTGCGGCCGGTCTCCAGCGGCACGCCGAGGTCGCGCAGCTCGGTCTTGTCGCGTTCGAACATGCGGAAGAACGCCTCGTCCGTCGCGGCGTCGGCATAGCCGGGGACGATGGCGCGGATGCGCTCGGCGGTCAGGTACTGCCGGGTCGACAGCAGGCACAGCACCAGGTTGACGAGCCGTTCGGCACGTGCGATGGCCACACCGGAACCCTAACCCCGGACGAACACCCGGTGACGCCATCCCCGCCAGGAAGGCGGGTGAATGGTCCGTTCAGCCGATTGCCGGGCCGCGCGCCGACGCCCTTCGGGGCGTCTCCCGGGCCGTGGTCCACCCGGAAGACGCCCCGTCGACGCAGGTCAGAGCGCCGGGTCGGGTCAGCCGCCGATCGCGGTGAGGCCGGCGCGGGCGAAGCGCTCGTCCAGGTCGCCGCTGGGCGCGCCGCCGACGCCGATGCCGGCGACCGGCGCGCCGTCCGCCACCACGGGCACGCCACCGGCGAGGAACAGCGTGCCGGGGATGTCGCGCAGGGTCGCGCCGGCGCCGGTGACGCGGCCCGCCAGCACCGACGTCGGCGCGTTGAACGACACCGACGTGAACGCCTTGCGGCGCGCCGACTCCTCGCTCTGCGGTCCGGCGCCGTCGCCGTGCAGCAGCACGACCACGTCACCGGCCCGGTCGACGACGGCGACCGTGACGCGCTGTCCTTCCTTCTCGGCCGCGTCCAGCGCCGCCTGGGCCGCCTCGACGGCCGCGTCGACGGTGATGGTCGTCGCGGTCCGCACCGCGACGCCGCTGCGCCCGTGCTGCTGGTCGGCCACCGCGTACCCGCCGGCGCCCGCCACGGACAACGCCACCAGCACCGCGATCGTGGTCTTGCGCATCGCCACACCCTCCTCGTCCGGTTCCCGTCGTGCTCCAGCCTGGCCGGGCCGCACCGTCGCGACCTGGTGGTTCCGGTCGACACCGGCGTCAACCCATCGGTTGACCCGGTGGGCCGGAACCTGGCCTAAGGTCGGCGTCGTGTGGCTGCACCGGGCGATGCACGCGGGCTTCTACGCGTTGCTGACGGCGTCGGCGGCGCGGTACGTCGCGTACCACGGCGTCGTGCCCGTCGTGCTGGTCACCGCGGTCGTGCTGGGCGCGGCCTACCCGTTCGGGGTGCGGTGGACCGGGGCGCTGCCCGCGGTGCTGGCGTTGTGGCTGGTGGTGGTGTGGTTGGCGCCGAGCTTCGGCTGGTGCGCGATCCCGCTGTTCTTCCAGTGCCTGCGGCAGTTGCGCCCGCGCGTGGCGGTGCCGCTGGCCGCCGTGCTGACCGCCGCCGCGGTGCTGGCGCAGGTGCGGCTGGCCGAGGTGGTCGAGCCGAGCCTGGTGCTGGGGCCGGTCGGGGTCGCGGTGATCACCGCCGCCGTGTTCTTCGACCGCCGTCGCCTGCTGGAGCAGGCCGGTGTCCTGCGGGAGCGGCAGCGGTTGGCCCGGGAGATCCACGACACGCTCGCGCAGGGGCTGTCCAGCATCGGGCTGCTGCTCGAGCTCGGGGACGCCGACCGCGCCCGCGAGGTGGCCAAGGAGAACCTGGCCGAGGCGCGCCGGTTCGTCCGCGACCTCTCGCCGTTGCGCGGCCGCACGTTGACCGACGCGTTGCGCGCCCTGGGCGACCGGGTCGAGGTGGAGGGTGAGCCGTACCCGCTGCCGGTGCCGGTGGAGGTGGCGTTGCTGCGGGTGGCGCAGGGCGCGCTGGCCAACGTCCGCGAGCACGCCGGGGCCACCGCCGCGGTCATCACGCTGACGTACCTGGGTGACGCGGTGACGCTCGACGTGTGCGACGACGGCCGCGGGTTCGACCCGGCCGCGGTCCGCCCGGAGCCGGGTCGCGGCTACGGGTTGGACGCGATCCGCGACCGGGTCGCCGAGCTGGGCGGCACGGTGGCGGTGGAGAGCGCGCCGGGCGAGGGCACGGTGCTGGCCGTGCGGGTGCCGACGCCGTGACCGGGCCGTTGCGGGTGCTGGTGGTGGACGACCACCCGGTGGTCCGGTTCGGCCTGGCCGGTCTGCTGGCCCGTGACTTCGTGGTGGTCGGCGAGGCCGCCACGGGCGAGGAGGCGGTCCGCCTGGTCGCGCGCGGGGGTGTGGACGTGGTGCTGATGGACCTCCAGCTCGGCGCGGGCGTCGACGGCGTGGAGGCCACCCGGCGCGTGCGCGCGCTGCCCGACCCGCCGCAGGTGGTGGTGCTGACCACGTACGACTCGGACGCGGACGTGGTGCGGGCGGTCGAGGCGGGTGCGACCGGCTACCTGCTCAAGGACTGCCCGCCGGAGGAGCTGGCCGCCGCGGTGCGGCAGGCGTCGACGGGCCGCACGGTGCTGTCCCCCGACATCGCCCGCCGCCTGCTCCGGCCCGCGGCCACCCCGTCGGTGACCAGGCGCGAGGTGCAGATCCTCGACCACCTCGGCCGCGGCCTGTCGAACCGCGAGATCGCCAAGGCCCTGTTCATCAGCGAGGCGACGGTGAAGACGCACCTGGTGCGGATCTTCGACAAGCTGGGCGTGGAGACCCGGACGGCGGCCGTGCGGACCGCCGTCGAGCTGAAGCTGATCCGCCTCAGCCCTCGGTGAGCATGCCCTCGGGCAGGCCGGGCACGTCGGGCCGGAGCCAGATCGGGCGCCAGACGGCCAGCTCGTGGAAGCGGCGCAGCTCCGCCACGCCCGACAGCCAGCCCGCCCAGGCGCCGTACGGCGGTTGACCGGTGTCGAAGCCGCTCTGCACGAACGTGAGCCGCGTGCCGCCGTCGGACTCGGCCAGCTCCCAGGTCGACACCATGCCGCCCCAGTCGACGCCCATCCGCTTGCCGGGCTCGAAGTCGACGACCTTCGCGGGCTGCGGGTTCAGCTCCAGGCCGCCCATGGCGACCCGGCCGCCCTCCCACGCCTCGATGTCGATCTTCGCGCCGAACCACCGGGAGTACTCCTCGGCGTCGACCAGCGAGTGGGCCACCGCGGCGACCGGCGCGCCGATCAGCACCTCGCCGCGCATCTCGGTCGTGGCGAAGTCCACCTTCGGCGTCAGCGGGCGGCCTTCGACGTGGTCGACCAGGTTGGCCAGCGACAGGCACCAGTAGGTGTAGAGGTAGCCGAGCACGCTGGTCTCCGCGACGGCCGCGCCCCAGCCCGGGAAGTGGCTCTGCGACACGGTGACCACGGTGTCGCCGCCTTCGTCGGCCCAGCCGATCTCGACGGTGGTGTCCTCGCCGCCGATCGCCCAGTCGAACCGCAGCGAGTCGTCGTCCACGTGCCGCAGCGTCTGGCGCGGCGCGTCGCCCTCGGGGGTGTGGCGGCCCCAGAACTCGAACCGGTCGGGCAGTCGCACGGTCGCGTGCTCGGCCAGCCACGTGCCCAGCTCGCCGGCGTCGGTCAGGGCGCGGCGCACCCGGTCGACGGGCGCGGTGGTGCGGGCGCGAAGGACCACGGTCTCACTCATCGGTCTGCTCCTCGGTCGGGTAGCACGCCACGGCCAGCCGGAAGGCGTCGCCTTCCGCGCCGCCGTAGCGGGCGAACAGGTCCTGCAAAGTCGTCTTCAGGTCGTCGAAGAACCGCTGCCGCTGCTCGGGGCGCACCCGGATCTCGCCCGACACGCCGAGCGACGGCAGCTCGGGCCGGGTCCGGTCCAGGCCCGCGATGTCCGCCTGGACCTGTTCCACGAGGTCCAGCAGGTGTCCCAGGCTCAGCTCGTCCTGCGCGCGGCGCAGCCCGAGGCGGCCGACCAGTCCCGGTGACAGCCAGTACGAGCGGGCGCCGGCCTGGTACACGCCTTCGTTGACGCCGCGCACGCGGCGCTCGGTCACCTGCGTCACGAGACCGGCCTCGACCAGGCGTTTCACGTGGTAGTAGACCCGCTGCGGGGTCTGGCCGAGCGCCGCGGCCACCTCGGTGCACGAGTGCGGCTCGGCCAGTTGCCGCAGCACCTCGATGCGCTGCGGCTTGAGCAGTGCCTCGGCCTGCTCGATCTGCTCCAGGTACAGGACGTCTCTCATCGCGAAAATCATGTTGTACGTAAAAATCTATTTTGTCAATGGGGCCGAGAGAGACCCCGGGCCGCGTGGCCCGGGGTCGCCGTCCCCGTCGTTCCCGCTTTAACGCCTGCTCAGCAGCCCCACGCGACCGTGCTCGCCCGCCGCCCAGCACACCGCGCCGGCGCAGTCGACGGTCTCGAAGCTGCCGGTGTCGAGGGACCTCCAGGTCCGGCCGCCGTCCCGGCTCAGGTCGCTGCCGGTCGGACCCACCACGACCACCGAGTCGCCCCACCAGGCCGCGCCCGGCCGGTAGCCGAACGGCGGCTGGGCGGGCCCGGTCCACGTCGCGCCGCCGTCACCGCTCCACGCGAGGCCGGCGATCCGCGACGTCGGGTTCTTGTAGTCGCCGCCCACGACGACGCCCTGCCGGGGCGACCGGAACGCCACCGCCATGGCGCCGGTGGTCGCCGAACTCGGCAACGGCGTGTCCGACACCGTCCAGTGCCTGCCGCCGTCGCCGGAGTGCAGGACGCGGGCGATCGGGCCGCCGCTGACGGCCATCCACGCGTCACGGGGCCCGGCGGTGCTCACGCACTGGCCGCTCGCGGCGAAGGCGAACTCCCCGACGACCGCGGGCGGGAAGTTCTCCTGCGGCACGCGCTGCCACGACCGGCCGCCGTCGGAGGTGGAGACCATCCGGAACCGGCCGTCCACCGTGTCGCTCACCGCGAGCCCGCGGAACCGGTCGAAGAAAGCCATGCAGTCGTAGAACTCGGCCGGGTCGTCGTTCTTGAAGCTCAACGACCAGGTCCGGCCGCCGTCGGCGGTGCGGTAGACGCGGGAGGCCTCGCCCTGGCCGATGGCCAGCACGACCGCGTGCCAGGCGTCGAACGCCTCGACGTCCCGGAAGTCCAGGTCGGCCGTGTCCGCGGGGGCGACGGACCGCCACGACCGGCCGCCGTCGACGGTGCGCAGCACGGAGTTGCCGGCGCTGGTCCAGGCGACGTGCGCGTTCACCGCGGACACCGCCCGCAGCTTCACGTCGACACCGGTGGGGCGCGGCTGCCAGGTCGCGTCGTGCGCCTGGGCCGGGGGCACGGCCAGCAGCGACGCCGCCGTGGCCGCCGCCAGGAGGAGGATCTTCATGAGGTGTGAGCCTCACGAAGATCCCCCGGCCGGCATACCGCTAGAGAGACGAGATCAGCCGCTCCACGCGCTCGTCCACCGCGCGGAACGGGTCCTTGCACAGCACGGTGCGCTGCGCCTGGTCGTTGAGCTTGAGGTGCACCCAGTCGACGGTGAAGTCGCGGCCCGCGGCCTGCGCGGCGGCGATGAAGTCGCCGCGCAGCTTGGCCCGCGTGGTCTGCGGCGGGGTGTCCTTGGCGGCCTCGATCTCGCCGTCGTCGGTCACCCGCTCCACCTGGTCCTTGCGCTGGAGCAGGTCGAAGATGCCCCGACCGCGCCGGATGTCGTGGTAGGCGAGGTCGAGCTGGGCGATGCGCGGGTTGGACAGGTCCATGTCGTGCTTGGCCTGGTAGCGCTCCATCAGCCGGTACTTGATGGCCCAGTCGATCTCGCGGTCGATCTTGGACAGGTCCTCCGACGCGACCGCGTCCAACGTGCGGCCCCACAGCTCCAGCACCCGTTCGGCCATGGGGTCCGGCGCGCGCTTGGCCACGTGCTCCACCGCGCGCTCGTAGTACTCGCGCTGGATGTCCAGCGCCGAGGCCTCCTTGCCGCCCGCCAGCCGCACGGTGCGCCTGCCGGTCAGGTCGTGGCTGATCTCGCGGATGGCGCGGATCGGGTTGTCCAGGCTGAAGTCGCGGAACTGGACGCCCTGCTCGATCATCTCGAGCACCAGGTTGGCGCTGCCCACCTTGAGCAGCGTGGTCACCTCGGACATGTTCGAGTCGCCGACGATCACGTGGAGCCTGCGGTAGCGCTCGGCGTCGGCGTGCGGCTCGTCGCGGGTGTTGATGATCGGCCGGGAGCGGGTGGTGGCGCTGGACACGCCCTCCCAGATGTGCTCGGCCCGCTGCGACAGGCAGTAGACCGCTCCGCGCGGCGTCTGGAGCACCTTGCCCGCGCCGCAGATGAGCTGCCTGGTCACCAGGAACGGCAGCAGGACGTCGGCGATGCGGGAGAACTCCCCCGCCCGCGCGACCAGGTAGTTCTCGTGGCAACCGTAGGAGTTGCCCGCGGAGTCGGTGTTGTTCTTGAACAGGAAGATGTCTCCCCCGATGCCCTCGTCGGCGAGCCTGCGCTCGGCGTCGACGAGCAGGTCTTCGAGGATCCGCTCACCAGCCTTGTCATGCGTGACGAGCTGGGCGAGGTCGTCGCATTCCGCCGTGGCGTACTCGGGGTGCGAGCCCACGTCCAGGTAGAGCCGAGAGCCGTTGCGCAGGAAGACGTTCGACGAGCGTCCCCACGAGACGACCCGGCGGAACAGATAACGCGCGACCTCATCCGGGGACAGCCTGCGCTGCCCGTGGAAGGTGCAGGTCACCCCGAACTCAGTCTCAATGCCGAAGATCCGCCGCTGCATCCCTCAACAGTAGGCGCATTCGGCGCTTTCCTCAGTGATCCAATCGGGCGTCGCGCCGATTTCGCGGATAACGTTCTCGTCGTGCTCCGACGAGTGAACCGCCTGGACCTTGCCCTGATGACCCGAACCGGGGGTCTGCGTGCCTCTCCGTTCGACGTGGGCATGAAGAAGTTGTCCCGCGCCGCCAACCACAGCGTGTTGTGGCTCGTGGTGGCGGGTGTGCTGGCCCTGCGCAAAGGGGTGACGCGGCGGGCGGGGCTGCGCGGGGTGGCCGCGCTCGGTGGCGCGAGCTTCTCCGCGAGCCTGGTCGCGAAGCGCCTGTTCCCGCGCCGCCGGCCCGCCGCCGACCTGCTCTCGGCGCCCAGACGGCTGACCAGGCGTCCCACGTCGTCGTCGTTCCCGTCCGGGCACGCGGCGTCGGCGGCGGCGTTCACCACGGCGGTGGCGATGGAGTCGCCCGCGCTGGCGGTGGCGGTCGCGCCGGTCGCGGCGGCGGTGGCGTACTCGCGGGTGCACACGGGCGTGCACTGGCCGTCCGACGTGGCCGCGGGCGCCGCGATCGGGGTCGGCGCGGCCCTGCTGACCAGGCGTTGGTGGCCGTTGGGGCGCACCGAGCCCGCGTCGGCGCGCGAACACCGGTCGTTGGCGGCGCTGGTCGACGGCGAGGGTCTCGTGGTCGTGGTGAACCCGAGCGCGGGCATGGGCGCGGACGATCCGACGGACCAGATCGCCCACGAATGGCCCAAAGCCACGATCGTGGGAATCGAGGATCTCGACACGGTGATCGCCGATCACGCTCCGCAGGCACTGGGGGTGGCGGGCGGTGACGGGTCGGTGGCCGCGGTCGCCGCGCTGGCGGCGGCGCACCGGCTGCCGCTGGTCCTCGTGCCGGCCGGGACGTTGAACCACTTCGCGCGCGACGTGGGCGTCCAGGGGCTGGACGACGCCGCGCGGGCGGTCGCGGACGGTGACGGCGTGCTGGTGGACCTCGCGGCGGTGGCCGTCGACGGCGCCGCCCCGCGCTGGTTCGTCAACACCGCGAGCCTCGGCGGCTACCCCGACATGGTGCGGGTGAGGGAGAAGCTCCAGGACAAGTGGGGCAAGTGGCCGGCGGCGGCCATCGCGCTGGCCCGGGTGCTGCGCACGTCGCGGCCGATGCGGGTGGAGCTGAACGGCGAGCGGCGGCTGGTGTGGATGCTGTTCGTCGGCAACGGCCCGTACCGGCCGAAGGGCTTCGCGCCGACCATGCGGCCCGCCCTGGACGCGGGCCTGATGGACGTCCGGTACATCCGCGCCGACACCCGGTTCTCCCGGGCGCGGTTCTTCCTCGGCGCGCTGCTCGGCTCCCTGCACCGCAGCCGGACCTACGTGCACCTGGAGACGCGCTGGCTGGACGTGCGGCTGCTCGACGGCGCGGTGGCGATCGCGACGGACGGCGAGGTCGGCCCCACCGGGTCGACCTTCGAGTTCCGGTCGCGGCCGGCGGCCCTGGGCATCTACCGACCGCACGGATAAGGTTGACTCCGTCAACGGTACTGTTGGGGGAGTCAACGATGACGGTCGCGGACGTCCGCGCGTTCAACCGCTTCTACACCGGCGTGATCGGCGTGCTCGACCGCGGCTACCTGGCCTCGCCGTACTCGCTGACCGAGGTCCGGGTGCTGTTCGAGCTGGCCTCGGGCGCGCGGGAGGCCGCCGACCTCCGCGCCGCGCTGGCCCTGGACGCCGGCTACCTCAGCCGCATCCTGACCTCCTTCGACCGGGACGGCCTCGTCACCCGCACGGCCTCGGAACGCGACGCGCGCCGCCACGTCGTCGCCCTGACCCCGCGCGGCGAGTCGGTGTTCGCCGACCTGGACGCCCGGTCCGACGCCGGGATCGGCGCGCTGCTGGACCGGGTGCCGACGGCGGACCGGGCGGAGCTGGCGGCGGCGATGCGGAAGATCGAACGCCTGCTCACCGGCACGCCCCGGGCGTACCTGCTGCGCCCGCTGCGCCCCGGCGACCTCGGGTGGGTGGTCAACCGGCACGGCGTCCGGTACGCGGAGGAGTGCGGCTTCGACCAGACCTTCGAGGCCCTGGTGGCGCGGGTCGCGGGCGAGTACGGGGAGCGCCACCGTCCCGACCGCGAGGCGGCGTGGATCGCCGAGGTCGACGGCGAACCGGTCGGCTCGATCTTCTGCACGAGGGTCGACGACCGCACCGCCAAGCTCCGCCTGCTCCTCGTCGAACCGGCCGCGCGGGGCCTGGGCATCGGCGCGCGGCTGGTCGAGGAGTGCCTCCGCTTCGCGCGCCGCGCCGGGTACGAGCGGATGGAGCTGTGGACCGTGGCGGGGCTGGCGGCGTCGCGGCACCTCTACGAGAAGGCCGGTTTCCGGGTCGACCGGAGCACGCCGGAACGCCTGTTCGGGTGCGACGTGGAGGCGCAGACCTGGTCGCTGGAGCTGTGACGGCCCGCCCGGGGCGCACCGGCGGGGTCGCCCCGCGCGGCGGCGGGGCGACCCCGTGGTCACGGGAACAGCGGTGTCAGGGCTTGTACCAGGCCTGGTTGAGCCAGCCGTTGCAGTCCCACAGCTGCACCTTGCTGCCGTTGTGCGTGGTCGACGAGACGTCCAGGTCGAGGCACCGCCCGTCGTGCCGGCTCACGACCTGCCCGTTGGTGTAGATCGTCCACTTCTGGTTGGCCCACCCGTTGCAGTCCCAGACCTGCACCTTGGTGCCGTTGTGCGTGGTCGACGAGACGTCCGCGTCCAGGCAGCGGCCGTCGTGCGTGCTGCGGATGGTGTTGTCGGAGTAGTAGGTCCACTGCTGGTTGGTCCAGCCGTTGCAGTCCCAGATCTGCACCTTGGTGCCGTTGTGGGTCGACGACGAGACGTCCGAGTCCAGACAGCGCCAGTCGTGCTGGTTGTAGACGGGCCCGTTCGCGGTCAGCGCGCCGACCGACGCGACCGGCGCGGCGGGCGCGGCGGACGCGGCCGAGGCGCTCGACGGCGCGACGACCAGGGCGGTGAGCAGCAGGCCCGCCACGGCGAGCAGCTTGGTCAGGTACTTCATCCCGGTTCCCCCTAGGTTGCGGACCTGGAACGGTCGCAGGGCGGGGCGCGGGTTCGGCAGCACAAGGTGAGATATCACCGTGTGATGGCCCGGTGCCCGCGCGTAACGCCCCCCTCCGCCCGGGGCGATTCCCCAGTGGGGGGAATTCGCATGGAACGAAGAGCGGGGTGGGTGTCGCGCGTGCCGGAGAGCCTGTGGTCGCGCCCCGACGTCGTGGCCGCGCTGCGGGCGCGGGACATCGCGGGCCTGCTGGCGTTGATCAGGCGGCACGCCGGGTGCAGCCAGAACGACCTGGCCGGCGTCACCGGGATCGCGCAGGGACGGATCAGCGAGTACATGCGGGGGCGGCGGCTGCCCACGCTGGACACGATCGAGCGGATCGCGGACGGCGTCGACATGCCACCCGAGGGCCGCCGGCTGCTCGGCCTGGCCCCGGAACGCCGCTGACCGCCACGCGAGCGCACGGGTTCGACATGGTCGAACGGCGACGCGGTAAAGTGAGCGCGTGCCCGGACCCATCCAGTCCATCGAACGGGCAGCCGCGGTGTTGCGGCTGCTGGCCAGCGGCGCGCGGCAGATGGGGGTGGCGGAGCTGGCCCGGGCCCTGGAGCTGCCCAAACCGACCGTGCACGGCATCCTCCGGACGCTGCAGCTGGTCGGGTTCGTCGAGCAGTCGCCGGACACGGGCAAGTACCAGCTCGGCGCGGCGCTGTTCCACATCGGCAGCAGCTACCTCGACGGCAACGAGCTGCGCACCCGCGCGCTGAACTGGTCGGACTCGCTGGCCTCGCGCAGCATGGAGAGCGTCCGCATCGGCACCCTGCACGAGAACCAGGTCCTGGTCGTGCACCACGTGTTCCGGCCGGACAACTCGCGCCAGGTGCTCGAGGTCGGCGCGCTGCTGCCCGCGCACGCCAGCGCGTTGGGCAAGGTCCTGCTCGCCGACGACCCGGTCGGCCTCGGTCTCGCCGACGACGAGCCCCTCAAGGCCTACACCGCCGCCACCATCACCGGACTCGACCGGCTCGGCGACGCGTTGGAGCAGGTCAGGCAGCGCGGCTGGGCGGCCGAGGTCGAGGAGCTGGTGGAGGGCGAGGTGTCGCTGGCCGCGCCCATCCGGGACCGGCGGCTGGTGACCGTGGGCGCGGTCGGGATCTCCGGGCCCGTCGAGCGGCTGTGCGACGAGGCCAAGCAGCCGCGCACGGACCTCGTGTCGTACGTGCGGGAGGCCGCGCGGTCCATCTCGCGCGAGCTCGGCGCCATCCCCTGGTGACGCGGGCGTTCCGGAAGGGTTGACATCTTGTGAGCGTCGGCACAGGATTCACGCGCACCGTACGACATTGTCGAACGGCATTCAGGCCAGAGAGGGCGCGTGGATGACCAACCAGTCGATCTTCATCGGTGAGTTCCTCGGCACCGCACTGCTGTTGCTGCTCGGCAACGGCGTGGTCGCGGGCGTGGTGTTGGCGAAGTCGAAGTCCCACGGCGCCGGCTGGGCGGTGATCACGTTCGGCTGGGGCTTCGCGGTGCTCGCCGGCGCCTACGCGGTCGCGCCGCTGTCCGGCGCGCACCTCAACCCCGCCGTCACCGTCGGCCTGGCCATCCACAACGGCGACTGGGCCACCGTCCCGCTCTACCTGGCCGGCCAGTTCCTCGGCGCGTTCACCGGCGCCGTCCTGTGCTACCTCGCCTACCTCGGCCAGTTCCGCGCCAACACCGGCGACGTGCTCGGCGTCTTCGCCACCGGACCCGAGGTCCGCCACCGCGCGCAGAACCTGGCCACCGAGGTCATCGCCACGTTCGTGCTGGTGTTCGTCATCCTGGCGACCGGCCAGACCAAGGGCCTGGAGACCTCCGGCACCGGCGTGCTGATCGTCGCCCTGCTGGTCGTCGGCATCGGCATGTCCCTCGGCGGGCCCACCGGCTACGCCATCAACCCCGCGCGCGACCTCGGCCCGCGCCTCGCGCACGCCGTCCTGCCGATCCCCGGAAAGGGTGGATCGGACTGGGGGTACGCCTGGATCCCCGTCGTCGGTCCCCTGATCGGCGGAGCATTGGCCGGGCTCGTCGACATCGCCGTCTACTGAGGAGCGTCCCGTGAGCACCTACCCCGCTCGTTCTTTCGTGGCAGCCATCGACCAGGGCACGACCTCCTCGCGCTGCATCGTCTTCGACCACGGCGGCGCGATCGTCTCCGTGGCGCAGAAGGAGCACCGGCAGATCTTCCCCAAGCCCGGGTGGGTCGAGCACGACGCCGAGGAGATCTGGGCCAACGTGCTCGACGTCGTGCACGGCGCCCTGCAGAAGGCGTCGCTGACCGTGCACGACCTGGCCGCCGTCGGCATCACCAACCAGCGCGAGACCACGCTGGTGTGGGACAAGGCCACCGGCAGGCCCGTGCACAACGCCATCGTCTGGCAGGACACCCGCACCGACCAGCTGGTCAAGGAGCTGGGCGACCAGAACCGGTTCCGGGACAAGTGCGGCCTGCCGCTGGCCACCTACTTCTCCGGACCCAAGGTCCGCTGGCTGCTCGACCACGTCGACGGCCTGCGTGAGCGCGGCGAACGCGGCGAGGTGCTGTTCGGCACCATGGACACCTGGCTGATCTGGAAGCTCACCGGCCGCCACGTCACCGACGTCACCAACGCCGGCCGCACCATGCTGATGAACCTGGAGACGCTGGACTGGGACGACGAGCTGGTCGACGCGATCGGCGTGCCCCGGGCGATGCTCCCGGAGATCCGCTCCTCCGCCGAGGTCTACGGCACCGCGACCGGCACGCTGGCAGGCGTCCCCGTGGCGTCCGCGCTCGGCGACCAGCAGGCGGCGCTGTTCGGCCAGACCTGCTACTCGCCCGGCGAGGGCAAGTGCACCTACGGCACCGGCAGCTTCCTGCTGGTCAACACCGGCGACAAGCCGGTGGTCTCGGAGAACGGCCTGCTCACCACGGTCGCCTACAAGATCGGGGACCAGCCGGCCGCGTACGCGCTGGAAGGCGCGATCGCCGTCACCGGCGCGCTGGTGCAGTGGTTCCGCGACAAGATGGGGCTGATCTCCAGCGCCCCCGAGATCGAGACGCTGGCCCGGTCGGTGCGGGACAACGGCGGCGCGTACTTCGTACCCGCGTTCTCCGGCCTGTTCGCGCCGCACTGGCGGTCCGACGCGCGCGGCGTCATCGCGGGCCTGACCGGCTACATCGACAAGGGCCACATCGCCCGAGCGGTGCTGGAGGCGACCGCGTGGCAGACCCGCGAGGTCGTGGACGCGATGAACGCCGACTCCGGCGTCGACCTGGTCGCGTTGAAGGTCGACGGCGGCATGACCGCCAACAACCTGCTCATGGGCTTCCTGTCCGACGTGCTGGACGTGCCCGTGGTGCGGCCGATCGTCGCCGAGACCACGTGCCTGGGCGCGGCCTACGCGGCGGGCCTGGCGGTCGGCTACTGGTCGGACACCGAGACCCTGCGCGAGAACTGGCACAAGGCGGCCGAGTGGCTGCCGACCATGGACGCGAAGACGCGTGACAAGGGCTACCGCAAGTGGAAGAAGGCGGTCGAGCGGACCGTCGGCTGGATCGACGAGGACGACAACGATGAGTGAGCAACGGGCCAGGGCGCGCGAGGCGCTGGGACACGGCGCCTTCGACCTGGTCGTGATCGGCGGCGGCGCGCTGGGCATCGCCACCACGTGGGCGGCGGCGCGGTCGGGCCTGCGGGTGGCGCTGCTGGAGGCGGGCGACTTCGCGGGCGCCACGTCCAGCGCGTCGTCCAAGCTCGTGCACGGCGGCCTGCGGTACCTGGCGATGGGTCCGGCCGCGGTGCCGATGGTGCGCGAGAACCACGCGGAACGGCGCGCGCTGGGCGACCACCTGGCGCCGCACCTGGTGCGACCGCTGCCGTTCCTGGTGCCGGTGTACCGGGGCGGGCCGCACTCGCGGTCGGTGCTCGGCGCGGGCGTGGTGCTGTACTCGGCGCTGTCCGGGTTCGGCGACGGCGTCGGCAAGGTGCTGTCGGCGAAGCGGGCCGTAGAGTACGTGCCCCACCTGCGCACGTCGGGTCTGCGCGGCGCGGCCCTGTACCACGACCACCAGATGAACGACTCGCGCGTGGCCATCACGGCGGCGCGTGCCGCGGCCGAGGCCGGCGCGGTGCTGCTCAACCACGTCGAGGTGGTGGGGCTGCGCAAGCGCGGCGACCGGGTGACCGGGGTGGAGCTGCGCGACAAGGTGGACGGCGGTGCGATCGGGCTGGACGCGTCGGTGGTGGTCAACGCGACCGGGCCGTGGCTGGACGCGGTGCGGCGGCTGGAGGACCCGGCGGCCCCGCCGAGCATCCGGCTGTCCAAGGGCTCGCACCTGGTGCTGAAGACGGACACTCCGTGGCGCGCGGCGATGACCATCCCGGTGGACGACGTGCGGGTGTCGTTCGCGATCCCGTGGGAGGGCCAACTGCTGCTCGGCACGACCGACGAGCCCTACGAGGGCGACCCGGCCGACGTGCGGTGCTCGCCGGCCGACGTCGACCAGATCCTCGGCGAGGCGTCGGTCGGCATCGTCGGCTCGGCGCTGGACCGCTCCCGGCTGGCGTACACGTTCGCCGGGCTGCGCGTGCTGCCCGGCGGGTCCGGCGACACCAGCCACGCCAAGCGCGAGACCGTGATCACCCGCGGGCGCGGCGGGATGATCAGCGTGGCGGGCGGCAAGTGGACCACGTTCCGGCGCATCGGCGCGTCGGTGCTGGCCCGGGTCGGCGAGGCCCTGGGCCGGGACCTGACGCACGCGTTCGACGGCGTGCCGGCGGCGTTGCCGGGCGCGGCCCTGCCCGATCGGGTGAGCGCGCAGCTGGGGCGTGAGCTGCCGTCGGTGCCGGACGACGTGCTCCGGCACCTGGCCACGCACTACGGCACGGTGAGCCACGAGGTGCTGGCGCTCGCGCTGGACGACCCGTCGTTGCTGGACCGGGTTCACCCGGACGGACCGGACATCTGGGCGCAGGTGGCGCACGCGCAGCGGTACGAGTGGGCGACCGAGGTGGACGACGTGCTGCGGCGGCGGACCACCGTGGTGGTGCGCGGGCTGGACACGCCGTCGGTGCGCGAGCGCACGGGCCGGTTGCTGGCCGAGGCGACCGCGTAGCCCGGGCGGGTGGCGTGGGCGGGTTGCGCATACTCGACCCATGCCCTTCACCACCACCACTCACGTGCGCTGGCCGGACGTCGACCAGAACGGCCACATGCGCACCACCGCGTACCTGGACGCGGCCGAGGACAACCGGATGCGGTACTTCGCGTCGGCGGGTTTCCCGGTCACCGAGTTCGCCGCCCGGCGGATCGGCCCGATCTCCCACGGCGACGACATCCGGTACCGGGCCGAGCTGCGCCTGCTCGACACCGTGGTGGTGGAACTGCGGCTGGCCGGCCTCGCGTCGGACGGCGCGCGGTTCCGCCTGCACAACAAGATCGTCAAAGCCGACGGCCGGACCGCCGCCACCATCGTGACCACGGGCGGCTGGCTGGACCTGGACGCCCGCAAGCTCGTCGCGCCGGCGGACGACCTGCTCGCCGTCCTCACCGGCCTGGACCGCACCAAGGACTTCACCGAACTGCCGTCACCCCTGGCCCGCGCGTGACGTGACGCGAAGGGGGCACTCACCCGTCGAGTGCCCCACCCCGCGGCCAGGTCGGACCCGGCAGGTCCCGGGTCCGGTCTCACTTCGCTCATCCGGTGCACCTTCTTCCCACGTGACCCCCGATCGGCGGCGACCCCCTCGGTCTGCCGCGGGTTCTTCATCCGGAGGCGGGGAAGGGTGGAGTCATGTCGTCGACCGAGCGGCCCGCCGTGGCGGATCGGGTGAACGTGGCGCTGATCGCGGAGGCGGTCGAGGCGTTGGGCAAGCCGCAGGACCGGACCGGGCTCAAGAAGGTCGACCTGGTCAACCGGGCGCTGCTGATCTACGAGTTCGTCGACTCGGAACTGCGCGCGGGCAACCAGGCGGTGCTGTGCGATCCCGAGGGACGCGATCAGCCGGTCAAGATTCTCCTGTGACGCGGCGAAGGCCCCCGGCGGTGTGCCGGGGGCCTTCGCGGTCTCGGGCGGGACCTACGCCTTGTCGTCGTTCGGCGGGAGGTTCACGTCCGTCACGGCCTTCTTCTTGCCGCCCTTGGCGGGCGGTTCCTCCGCCTCGGCCGCGGGCGCCGGGTCGTCGCCGGGCAGCAGGGCCGCCAGCGCGGCGCCCGTGATGCGGCGGAACGCGCGACGCGGCCGGGCGCGTTCCAGGACCGCGACCTCCAGCTTGCCGCGGTCGAGGAGGTCGGGCTTGCCGTTGCCGGTGGTGGTGCTGCCGGCGCTGAGGGCCTTCACCGCGGTGCGCACGGCGTCGGCCAGCGGCTGGGCCTCGGTGTAGGCGTCCTTGAGCGCGGTGCCCGTCGCCTCGGCCTGGCCGCCCATCACGACGTACTGCGGCTCCTCCACGATCGACCCGTCGTAGGTCAGCCGGTACAGCGTGTCCTGCTCGGGCTCGACGCCGACCTCGGCCACGCAGATCTCCACCTCGAGCGGCTTGATCTGCTCGGCGAAGATCGAGCCGAGGGTCTGCGCGTACACGTTCGCCAGCGAGCGGCCCGTCACGTCGCGCGGGTCGTTCTGGTACCCGCGGATGTCGGCGAACCGGATGCCCGCCTGGCGCAGGTTCTCGAACTCGCTGTAGCGGCCGACCGCGGCGAACGCGATGCGGTCGTAGATCTCGGACACCTTGTGCAGGGTCGCGGACGGGTTCTCCGCCACGAACAGCACGCCGTCGGCGTACCGGAGCACGACGACGCTCCGGCCTCGGGCGATGCCCTTCCGGGCGTACTCCGCGCGATCGCGGAGGATCTGCTCGGGTGAGGCGTACAACGGCATCGTCACTGCTGCGGCTCCCGGGCTCGGCGGATGCGGGTGGGGTGGGGGGTCGACACGGCGCTCAGCCCGCCGGCCTGGCCCGACGGCCCTCGACGACGGACTCGGCCAGCGTGGCGGTGTCCGCGTCGGGCAGGTGGACCGCGCCGTCGGCGGTGATCGTCACCACGACCGGGTAGATCTTGCGGATCACGTCCGGACCGCCGGTGCCCGAGTCGTCGTCCGCCGCGTCGTACAACGCCTCGATCGCCGTCCGGGCGGCGCCCTCGGCGTCCGCGTCGGGGTCGTAGAGCTTCTTCATCGCCGACTTCGCGAACAGCGAGCCGGAGCCGACGGCCTGGTAGCCCTGCGACTCCTCGTACCGGCCGCCGGTCACGTCGTAGGAGATGATGCGGCCCGCGCGGTCCGGGTCGGGCGCGTCGGTGTCGAAACCCGCGAACAGCGGCACGACGGCGAGGCCGGCGAGCGCGGCGTCGAGGTTGCCCTTGATCATCGCGGAGAGCCGGTTCGCCTTGCCGTCCAGCGACAGCGAGACGCCCTCGATCTTCTCGTAGTGCCGGAGCTCGACCGCGTAGAGCCGGACGATCTCCACCGCGATGCCCGCCGTGCCGGCGATGCCCACCGCCGAGTGGTCGTCGGTGATGAACACCTTCTTCATGTCGCGCTGGGCGATCACGTTGCCCATCGTGGCGCGCCGGTCGCCCGCGATCACCACGCCGCCCTTGAACGTGAGGGCGACGATGGTCGTGCCGTGCGGGGCCTGCACCACGCTGCCCTCGGGCAGCGGACGGCTCGACGGCAGCAGCTCGGGGGCCTGGGCGCGGAGGAAATCGGTGAACGACGACGACCCCGGCCTGAGGTAGGCCGGGGGCAACGACGCGGCCGGGTAGTGCCCGGTCGGGCTGTGGTCCATGTGTGCGTTTCTCTCCTGTCCCGCCGGCGGCTTCTTACTCGCCGCCCTTTTGCACGTACGCGCGGACGAAGTCCTCGGCGTTCTCCTCGAGCACGTCGTCGATCTCGTCGAGGATGGCGTCGACGTCCTCGCCGAGCTTCTCCCGGCGCTCCTGGCCGGCGCCGGCCGCGCCGTCGCCGTTCTCGTCGCCGTCACCGCCGCCTTGGCGCTGAACCTGTTCCTGGGCCATGTCGACCTCCCGGTCCTCGGGTCCTGCGAGTTAAACACTACCCACCAGGTACGACACCGTGCGCCTGCCACTCGGGTCTGTTGATCAGCCCCGGGTGAGCGCCTCCACCAGTTGCTCGGCTGTTTCCGAGGCCTCCAGCAGGGCTCCGACGTGCGCTTTCGTACCGCGCAGGGGTTCCAGGGTGGGGATCCGGACGAGTGATTCACGACCGAGGTCGAAGATCACCGAATCCCACGAGGCGGCGGCCACCGACGTGGGGTAGCGCTCCAGGCAGCGACCGCGGAAGTAGGCGCGGGTGTCCTCCGGGGGCGCGAGGATCGCGGCACGCACCTCTTCCTCGCTGACCAGGCGTTTCATCGAGCCGCGGGCCACCAGCCGGTTGTACAGGCCCTTGTCGAGCCGCACGTCGGAGTACTGCAGGTCGACCAGCGACAGCCGGGGCGAGCCCCAGGCCAGGCCGTCCCTGGAGCGATATCCTTCGAGCAACCGCAGTTTCGCCACCCAGTCGAGGCGGTCGGCGCACTCCTGCGGGTCGCGGGCCAGCGCGTCGAGCACCTCGCCCCACACCCGCAGCACGTCCCGGTCGCCGTGGCCCTCCTGCTCGACGAACTCGGAGGCCCGCTCGTAGTAGGCGAACTGCAGGTCCAACCCGGTGAACTTGCGCCCGTTCGCCAGCTCGACCTTCACCTTCAGGGTGGGGTCGTGGCTGATCTGGTGCACCGCCCGGACCGGCTCCTGCAACCGCAGGTCGTCGAACCGACGACCGGCCTCGATCATGTCGAGCACGAGCGACGTGGAGCCGCACTTGATGTAGGTGGAGTACTCGGCGAGGTTCGCGTCGCCGATGATGACGTGCAGCCGCCGGTACTTGTCCGCGTCGGCGTGCGGCTCGTCGCGGGTGTTGATGATGCCGCGCTTGAGCGTGGTCTCGAGGCCGACCTCGACCTCGATGTAGTCGGAGCGCTGGGACAGCTGGTAGCCGGCCTCCTCGCCCGCCGCGCCGAGGCCGACGCGGCCGGAGCCGACCACGACCTGGCGGGACGCGAAGAACGGGGTGAGCCCGGCGATCACCGCGGTGAACGGCGTGCTGCGCTGCATCAGGTAGTTCTCGTGGGTGCCGTAGCTGGCGCCCTTGCCGTCCACGTTGTTCTTGTAGAGCTGCAGCCGTGGCTGGCCGGGGACGGTGGCCGCGCGCATCGCGGCCTCCTCCATCACCCGCTCCCCCGCCTTGTCCCAGATCACCGCGTCGCGCGCGTTGGTGACCTCGGGCGCGGAGTACTCCGGGTGCGCGTGGTCGACGTAGAGGCGCGCACCGTTGGTGAGGATGACGTTGGCCGCGCCCAGGTCCTCGACATCGCTGTCGCCCGGGTGGCCGCCGGGCGCGCCGAGGTCGAAGCCGCGCGCGTCGCGCAGCGGCGATTCGACCTCGTAGTCCCAGCGCGCCCGGCGCGCCCGCGGTATGTCGGCGGCCGCCGCGTAGGCCAGCACGACCTGTGTCGAGGTGAGCACCGGGTTCGCCGTCGCGTCACCCGGCACCGAGATGCCGTACTCGACTTCGGTTCCCATGATCCGCCGCATGTACGCAGACTACGACGTTCCACCGGCACACCGCCCGTGCCCAGGTCACGTTTCAGCCGGCCGCGAGTCCCGCGGCGGGCCTGATCCGGGACGCGCCCCGGGCCGGCCCGAACGCCGCGAGCACCGCCAGGACCACCACGCCCGCGCCGCCGACCAGCAGCGGCAGCACCGCCGCCGCGGGCCACGCGAACACGCCGACGGCGGCCAGCGTCAGCTCCGCGTAGACGAGCCCGAACAGACCCCCGCCCAGCACCCCCACCAGCGACAACAGCACCGCTTCGGCCACCACGCCACCCTGCAGGCCGCCCTTGGTCACGCCGAGGGCGCGCCGGAGCGCGAGCTCCTTGCGGCGCTCCTGCACGGAGATCGTCAACGCGGTGCCGATACCGGTCACGGCGACCGCGACGGACAGCCCGAGCAGCACCATCAGCATCACGATCCCCAGGTCGAGGTAGCGCTGGTTCTGCGCGGTCGTCTCGGCCTTCGTCTTCACCAGAACGGTGGGTGAGCCGGCCAGCGCCGCCCGCACGCCGGCCTCGTAGGCGGCGGGGTCCGCGCCCGGGTCGAACGCCACCAGCACCTTCGAGGCGGGCGCCAGGTCCGGTTCGGCCAGCACCACGTCGGCGTCGTCCAGCACCGATCCGGTGAACGTGCCCACGACCGTGGCGGTGCGCGGCCCGCCGGGCAGCCCTTCGACCGTGAACGGCCTGCCGACCTGCGCGCCGAACCGCTCGGCGTACCACTCCTCGAGCAGTACGGTGCCGGGCGCGAAGTCGTCGGCGGCGACGTGGTGGCCTTCCAGCCAGTCGCGCAGGGGTTCGGGGGCGGCCCCGACGACCTGGGTCGGGAACGTGTGCCCCTCCGCGTCCCGCTGCTCGGCCTCGACGCCGTGCAGCACGACCGTCAGCGCCGCTTCCGGCCGGTTGGCCGCCGCGCCGACACCTCCGGCGAGCGCGCGCCCGCCGGAGTCCGCCACCACCGCGTCCGGCCGCGGCTCGTTGCCGAACTCGTCCTCCATGCGCTGCGCCGACCCCACCGTGACGGCGAAGAACGTGACCATGGCGGCGGCCAGGAGCAGCGGCATCGCCACCGACGCCGACCGCTGCGGCACCCGCCGCACCTCGGCCGCCGCCAGCTTCCACTGCGCGCCGCCGAAGCGGCTCGCGACCGTGCCGAAGATCCGGCCCAGCGCGGGCACGACCACCGGCCCGAGCACGCCGAACAGGCCGAACACGGCGGTGATGCCGGAGAACAGGACCAGGAAGATCGCCGCCAGCGAGCCCTGGGCGAGCACGCCCAACCCGCCCATGAGGGCCGCGGCGGCCACGAGCACGATGCCGAAGATCCGCCGGCGGCGCACCACGGCCTGGTCGGGCGTCTGGCCTTCGGACGTCCGCAGTGCCGCGAGCGGCGAGATGCGGGCGGCGGCCAGCGCGGGCCGGACCGCGGCGAACGCGCTGAGCGTGGCCGCCGTGACGACGCCGATCACCAGCTGGCCGACCGTGGGCAGCAGCGGCGGGCTCAGCTCCACCGCGCCGAGCAGCGAGGACAGGCCGGTGCCGTCGAACAGCCTGGCCAGCAGCCACGCCACCGACCCGCCGAGCACCGCGCCGACCACGCCCGCGACCGCGCCGGTGAGCAGCGCTTCGAACAGGCTCGCCCAGACCAGCGGGCCCCGGTGCGCGCCGAGGCAGCGCAGCAGCGCGGTGTGCCGCTGGCGTTGCGCGTAGACGGCGCGGTAGGTGGCGGAGGCGACGAAGACGGAGGTGGCCAGCGCCAGGATGCTGAACGGCAGCAGCACGGCCGCCAGGTCGTTGTCGGGCGGCTCGGCGGCGATCTCCGCCCTGGTGTCCACCGGCAGGCCTTCGCCGGCGGCCCGGGCCACGGCGGCGCGGTCGCCGCCGAGCACGTAGATCGCCTCGACGCGGGGCGTGCCGCCGAGCTTCGCGGCCAGGCCCTCGCCGACCACGATCATCGGCTCCTCGCCGAGCGAGCCGCGCTTGGTGATGCCCCGGACGACCACGTCCAGCGGCCTGCCCGCCGCGTCGGCCACCCGCACCGAGGCGCCGGGCTTGAGGCCGTGCTCGTAGGCGGTGACCCGGTCGATCGCGATCTCGCCGTCCGAGCCGGGCGAGCGGCCCTCCAGGATCGGCACGCGGTGCAGGTCGGCGCGGTCCGGCTCGATGTCGGCGGTGGCGCGCCGGTCGCCCGCCCGGCCGCCGTCGAGCAGCAGGTCCGCCCGGACCTCGCGGATCGGTTGCGCCACCGTCACCCCGGCGACCTGCGCCACCCGATCGGCGGTCGCCTGATCGAGAACCGCGGTCGTGCCGAAAAGTGGTGGGCGGACGACGAGGTCGACGCCTGCGGGCACGGCGGGCGCGCCCTCGTTCGTGGCGCGGACCATCGCGTCGCTGAGCATCAGGGCCGCCAGCAGGCAGGCGACGCCGACCACCAGGGCGACGCCGGGCAGCGCGGCGCGACCGGGCCGGTTGCGGAACTCGGCGACCGCGAGCCGCAGGGATGTGGGCACAACTCCTCCTCGTGACGCGAACGCCACGACGTTAGGAACCGGGGGCGTCGGCGGGCGTCGGCCCGGGGTAGCACGGCCCGGTACTACCAGGGGAGGATCCAGGCGTGGAGCACGTAGTAGTGGTGGACCCGGACGGCACCCCCATCGGCACGGCGACCCGCGCCCGGATGCGCGCGGAAGGCCTGTGGCACGTGTGCGCGGTGATCGTCGTGCGCTCTCTCGACGGCACCAGGTTGTACGTGCACCGGCGCACCGACACCAAGGACGTCTACCCCGGGCTGCACGACCCGACGTGCGGCGGCGTCGTCGCGGCGGGTGAGACGCCGGACGAGTGCGCGGCGCGGGAGTTGGCCGAGGAGCTGGGGATCTCGGCGACGCCGGCGTTCCGGTTCAGGACGACGTTCGTGGACGGAACCATTCGCTACGTCGCGCACGTTTACGACGTGCGCAGCGACGGTCCGTTCGTCCACCAGCCGGAAGAAGTGGCGTGGGGCGGCTGGATGGCGGCGGACGAGGTGCGGGCGTTGGTCGAAGACCCCGGGTGGCCGGTCGTGCCGGACGGTCGGGCACTGATCCGGGAGTGGTTCACATGGGCATGATGTTCGCGATGTCGATCCCCGGCCTCGCCCTGCTGCTGCTCGTCCTCGCCGCCGGCGAGCGGCTGTGGCGGGCCGTCCGCCGGCGCCGAGGTCACCCGGTCGTGTCCGCGACCGCGATGGAGGAGTTCACCACCCTGTTCAACGGCAGCAAGCACATCGAGCTGCACCAGCGCCAGGTGGCGTTGACGCTCGGCGAGGACGAGGAGTCGGGCGCGCCGCCGCGCGGGCCGGTGGACCTCGACTCGGGCAGCGTCAGGCTCATCCCCAAGCCAGCGACCCCCGAGTAGCCCAGTACCGCTCGGCGGGCTCGGCACAGCCCGCGAGCACGTCCGGCGCCAGGTCGACGTCCCGCGCCTCCAGGTTGGCGCGCAGCTGCTCCGGGCTCGCCGCGCCCGAGAGCACCACGTCGGCCCACGGCTGCGCGCGCACGGCGGCCAACGCGATGGCGTCCGGGCCGACGCCGTGCTCGGCGGCCAGGTCGCGCACCGGTGGTGGCGGGTCGACCGCGAGCCTGCCGTTGGCCAGGCCCTCCTTGACGAACACCTCCGCGCCGGACTCCCGGGCGAACGCCAGCGCCGGCCCCACCGAGGTCTCCAGGACGTTCCAGGTCGATTGGACGCTGTCGAACAGCCGGCGGCCCTCGACGGCGAGCTCCAACGCGCGGCGGACCGTCTCGCCCTGGCGCGGACCCGAGGTGGAGAAACCGAGGCGGACGCCCGAATCGCGCAGGCCACCGAGGGCGAGGAGCAGGTCGGGGTCGCCGAAGAGCGGGCTGTCGGACGTCAGCGAGTGCACCTGGTAGAGGCCGACGTGCGCGCCGAGCAGCTCCTCGGTCTCCCGCCACTGCCGGGTGAACCGCTCGGCGGAGTGCTCCTTCACCTCGTGGGTGTCCGCGTCCCGCCGCCAGTCGGCGACGTAGGTGTAACCCCACTTGCTCGACACCTGCACGTCCTGGTGGCCCCGTGCGGCCAGCCACTGGGCCAGGAACTCCTCCGCGCGGCCGTACGAGCGGGCCGCGTCGACCCGCCGCACCCCTTCCGCGTAGGCGGCGTCCAGGACGGCGTGGCAGTGGGCTCGCATGGCGTCCACGTCCCGGTCGTCGGGCAACGCGTGCTCACGACCGAGGTTGATGTAGGCGGGGCGGCCGAGCGCGGCCAGGCCGAGGGCGAAATCGGGCACGCCCGACACCGTAACGGCCTGCCTCCCAAGCCGCCGTTCGCCGGACGTGGCGCTCCCGGACGCCTGGCCTGGCTTCCGGTGGACCGTGACGTCCAAGCCCTTCCCGCCGGGCGGCACCGGGTACGCGATCGGGACCTGCGCCGCACGTTCCGCGACCACGAACCGACCTGCTCGCCGGCGGGCCGATCTGACCGACGCGCAGTGGACGGTGCTGCAACCGTTGCTGCCCGTCGGCGTCAAGCCGGGCCGTCCGCCGAAGTGGAGCAAGCGGCAGTTGATCGACGGCATCCGGTGGCGGGTGCGGGTCGGCGCCCCGTGGCGCGACGTCCCGCCCGAGTACGGCCCCTGGCAGACCGTCTACGGGTTGTTCCGCCGCTGGCAGCGGGCCGGGGTCTGGCGGCAGGTCCTGACCGCGTTGCAGGCCCGCGCCGATGCCGCCGGGTCGATCGTGTGGGACGTGTCGGTGGACTCCACGGTCATGCGGGCGCACCAGCACGCCGCCGGTGCGCGGAAAAGGGGGATCTCCAGGTCGAACCACCCGACACACCTGACGGCGACACGGAACCGGACGACCACGGGTTGGGGCGGTCGCGGGGCGGCTGGACCAGCAAGCTGCACCTGGCCTGTGAACAACGGCGGCGGCCATTGTCGCTGCTGCTCACCGCCGGTCAGCGGGGTGACAGCCCGCAGTTCACGCCGGTGATCGAGCAGATCTCGGTGCCGCGCGTCGGCCCCGGCCGGGCCCGAACCCGACCGGACCGGGTCCTGGCGGACAAGGCCTACAGCTCCAAGGCCAACCGCGCCTACCTGCGACACCGCTGGGATCAAGGCCACCATCGCCAACCCCGTGACTAGGGCCGCCCACCGACGCAAGGCCAAGGTTTCGCGGGTGGGCGGCCGCCGGGGTTCGACGGGAGATCTACAAGCAGCGCCACGTCGTCGAGTGCTGCGTCGGCCTGGTCAAGCGGCACCGAGTGGGAGTCACGCGCTAGGAGCCCGGCCTTGGAGGAGTACGCCTTGTCCGCGGCCACCGCTCCCGGACGGGTGCGGGGCCGACCGGTCGGGCCGGGAACCCGCACCCCGTCCAGCACAACCCGGAAATTGCGGGCTGTCCCTGGCCTGGCCGGGTGTGAGCACGAACGACAACGGCAGCCCGGCGGCGTCGACCGCGGCGTGGATTTGCTGCTCAGCCCGTCTCGGGACCGGCCGAGCCCGGCCGCCTCAGCCCGCGCCTTCCGACGCCGCCTGCGGGCGGCACGGTCCCGACCGGCAGACGTGCCCGCGTCGGCCTTGTCAGGCGCGGACGGCGGCGCACCACCCGCAGCACGCTCTGTTGTGTGGGCAACGGAGCCCCTTTTTCCTCGGTCAACGCCTGTTCCAGCGCGTCGAGGGTCTCCCCGGCGACCGCGAGTCCGGCCGATTCGTGGTGTGCCCGCACGATGGTGGAGTCCACGCTCACCAGTTCCAACCCGACCTGCCCGCGGGAGGCGGCCTCGGCGATCAACGCGTCCATCAGCGCCTGGAACACTCCCGCCTTGGCCCAGGCGTTGAACCGGGAGTAGACGGTGGACCAGGGCCCGTACCGTTCCGGGACGTCACGCCACCCCGACCCGGTGCGGAACCGCCACAGGATCCCGTTGAACTGCTCCCGCACCCGCCGCGGCGACGACCCCGTGGCCGCCACCGGCACGTGCGGCTCGATCAACGCCCACTCGGCATCGGTCAGATCGAAACGCGCCACACCCGTGTTCTACCAGCCCCAACCAGCAGACCACCGGGCCCTAAGTAGATCCGAACCTCAAACAGCTCCTAGGCGTCGCGGCGGAGGAGGGTGATGGTGCCGGGGACCAGGGCGAGGACCAGGTAGGCGAGCATGACCAGGCCGGCGGCTGGTGGGGACAGTGGTGCGTCCGGGTAGTCGGCGGACAGCTGGGGCGCCAGGTTCGGCAGCATCACGGAGTACACGCGTTCGTTCCAGGGCGACGGCAGGATCAGGGTCAGGGACGGCAGGACGAAGAGCAGGGCGCAGAGGGACACCAGGGCGCCCGCCGTGGAACGCAGCAGGAAGCCCAGGCCCAGGCCGAGCAGGGCGAGCAGGACCAGCGACGCGGTGTTCGCCAGCAGGGTCGGCAGGGCGTCGGTGAACGAGCTGTACGCCGAGATCGGTTCGGGGCGGTCGCCGGTGATCAGCTCGCCGGTCTGGTAGGCGACGAGGACGGTCGTCAGGCCGACCACCAGCGACGCGCCGGCCACCACGGCCGTCTTGGCCAGCAGGTAGGCCTTGCGCTGCGGCACGGAGACGAGAGCGGTGCGGATCATGCCGCTGCCGTACTCCGAGGTGATCGTCAGGGCGCCCAGCACGCCGAGGCAGAACTGGGCGAACGGGACCACCATCACGCCCGGGTCGGCGGCGCCGAACTTCCGCTGCAGGTCCGGTGGCGAGGTGTCCCAGTCGGCCGTCATCAGGTACGACACCAGCGCGCCGACCAGCAGGCACAAGACGATGGCGAGCAGGACGTAGGTGGTCGAGCGGACCGAGCGGAGCTTCAGCCACTCCGAGTTCAGCACGTCGGTCATCGGGCCGTCTCCTTCGTGCGGTACTCGACGCTGTCCTCGGTCAGTTCGAGGTAGGCGTCCTCCAAGGACGCGCTGCGCGGGGTCAGCTCGTGGATCGGGATGCCTCGCCGCGCGGCGAGGTCGGCGATGTCCGGCGCCTGCAGCCCTTGCACGAGCAGCGCGCCCTCCTCGGACCGGGTGCTCGCGCCGGCGGCGGTCAGGGCGGCCACCAACGCCTCCGGCGTGGGGGTGCGCACCAGCACGTCCTTCTTGAACTTCTCCTGGAGGTCCTGCATGGACGCCTCCAGGATCAGCCTGCCCCGTCCGATCACGATCACCCGGTCGGCGGTCAGGGCCATCTCGCTCATCAGGTGGCTGGACACGAGCACGGTGCGGCCCTCGCGGGCCAGGCCCCGCATCAGGTGCCGGATCCACCGGATGCCCTCCGGGTCGAGGCCGTTCACCGGCTCGTCGAACAGCAGCACGCCGGGGTCGCCGAGCAGGGCCGCCGCCACCCCGAGGCGTTGCTTCATGCCGAGCGACAGCGAGCCCACGCGTCTCTTCGCCACCCCCGCCAGGCCGACCTGCTCCAGGGTCGCGACGACCCGGCTGTCCTTGATGCCGTTGCTGCGGGCCAGCACGCGGAGGTGGTCGTAGGCGGACCGGCCGCCGTGCACCGCGCCCGCGTCGAGCAGCGCGCCGACGTGGTGCATGGGCCGGCGGATCCCGGCGTAACGGCGGCCCTCGACGAGCGCCTCGCCGCTGGTCGGCCGGTCCAGGCCGAGGATGGCCCGCATGGTGGTGGACTTGCCCGCGCCGTTGGGGCCGAGGAACCCGGCGACGTAGCCCGGTTTCACCTCGAACGAGAGGCCGTCCACGGCCCGGGTGGCGCGGTAGCGCTTGGTCAGCTGCCTTACTTCGATCATGGGGAGGAGCTTGCCGGGGGTGGGGTGGCGGGCGGATCGGACCGAGGTCTGCGATTCGAGGTCGGACCGTGGTCCGACGCCGGCGGCCTCCCGCGCCGATTACCGTGCCGTCCGTGACATCGCGAGTCCTGCGGATGCTGCCCACCGCCTACCTGTACGGGCTGGACGCGGCCACGGCCGTGGTCCTCGTCATGGTGTACCTGGATTTCGCCCGGATGAGCGACGTGCCGCCGTGGCTGGGCTACCCGCTGGCGATGCTGGTCGGGGCGCCGTTGGCGCTGCGCCGCAAGCGGCCCCTGCTCACGCTCGGCGTCGTGCTCATGGCGCAGAACGTCGCCACCGTCACCCACATCACGCTGGAGCCCTACAGCGCCACCGCGTTCGCGATGTACACGGTGGCTTCGGCCTGCTCGTCGCGGGTGGCCGTGGGCGCGCTGGCCGCCACGCTGACCTCGGCGTGGGCGGCGGTGCTCATCGGCGAGGAGTGGCCGGAGTCCGCCGGGCTGTCGGTGTTCCTCGCCCTGGTGGTGTGCGCCGCGTGGGCGTTGGGGCGCACCACCCGGGTCCGCCGGTCCTACGAGGCGCGCCAGGCCGCCGAGGCGTCGTCCAGGGCGGTCGCCGAGGAGCGCATGCGCATCGCCCGCGAGCTGCACGACGTGGTCGCGCACAGCCTGAGCCTGATCACGGTCAAGGCCGGGGTCGCCGCGCACGTGGCGCCGTCGCGACCCGAGCAGGCCCAGGAGGCGCTCCAGGTCATCGAGAGAACCTCGCGCGGCACCCTGGTCGAGATGCGGCGGCTGCTGGGCGTGCTGCGGTCGGAGGACGCGGAGGCCGAACTGGCGCCGATGCCCGGCCTGGCCGACTTGCCCGACCTGGTGACGCGGGCGTCGCTGGCCGGGGTGACCGTGTCGCTGTCGGTGTCCGGCACGCTGCCCGAAGGGCTGGGCCTGACGGTGTACCGGATCGTGCAGGAGTCGGTCACCAACGTGGTCAAGCACGCGGCGCCGGCCGCCTGCGAGGTGTCGATCGTCGTCGGGGACGATGCGGTCGAGGTCCGCGTGGTCGACGACGGACCGGGTGAACGGGTGTTGGCCGGTGGCGGCGGGGGGCACGGGTTGATCGGGATGAGGGAACGGGTGGCGGTCTACGACGGGACGTTCTCGGCCGGTCCGCTGGCCGGTGGCGGGTTCGCGGTGCGCGCCGAGGTGCCGCTGTCATGACCGACGTGGTGGTCGTGGACGACCAGGCGCTGCTGCGCGGCAGCTTCCGGGTCCTCGTGGACTCCGCCGACGACCTGCGGGTCGTCGGCGAGGCCGGTGACGGTGCCGAGGCGGTGTCGGTGGTGCGGTCGACGGCGCCGGACGTGGTGTTGATGGACGTCCGGATGCCGGGCGTGGACGGGATCGCGGCCACCCGCGAGATCAGCTCGTTCAGCGCGGCCCGGGTGCTGATCCTGACCACGTTCGACCTGGACGAGTACGTGTACTCGGCGTTGCGGGCCGGCGCGAGCGGGTTCCTGCTCAAGGACACGCCCCCGGCCGACCTGCTGACCGCGATCCGCGTGGTGGCCGCCGGCGACGCTTTGCTGTCGCCCTCGGTGACCCGTCGCCTGGTCGCCGAGTTCTCCCGCACGCCCGCGCCCCGCGAGGTCCGCCTCGACGGCATCACCGAACGGGAGCAGGAGGTGTTGCTGCTGGTCGCCCGCGGGTTCTCCAACGCCGAGATCATGGACGAGCTGTACCTGTCGGCCGGCACGGTGAAGACCCACATCGGCCGCCTGCTGCACAAGCTCCGGGCCCGCGACCGGGCACAACTCGTCATCGCCGCCTACGAGTCCGGCCTGGTCACCGCCCGGTCCTGACGGCCGCCACCCGACCGCGGCCCGCCGCGGCAGCACCGCCGGAGTCGTGCGGTGTCCACCACGAAGGTTGCTCGCCCGCACCCCGGTCCTGTGGCTGCGGGCTGCTCAGGGACGGCTGGTCGCCGCCCGAGAGGCGACCTGACGTGCCGCTTCATGACGGGCCGCTGTCCGAGGGTTCAAGGGAGCGGGCCACCGAACAACCCGATCGAGTGACGGGGAGGGCGGTGGGACGTGGGGTCGGGTCGCCGGCGCGTTCACGCCCCGGAACGCGGACACCCCGCCCGGCGCGGTGGCCGGGCGGGGTGTCCAGACGGGTTGACGGATGGCAGTGCGGTCCTACAGGTACTGACCGGTGTTCGTGGCCGTGTCGATGGCGCGACCCGACTCCTGGTTCTTGCCGGTCACCAGCGTGCGGATGTACACGATCCGCTCGCCCTTCTTGCCCGAGATCCTGGCCCAGTCGTCCGGGTTGGTCGTGTTGGGCAGGTCCTCGTTCTCGGCGAACTCGTCCACGATCGCGTCCAGCAGGTGGCGCACCGACAAGCCCGGCTGCTTGGTGTCCAGCAGGCTCTTGATGGCCGCCTTCTTGGCGCGGTCGACGATGTTCTGGATCATCGCGCCCGAGTTGAAGTCCCGGAAGTACAGGACCTCCTTGTCACCGTTGGCGTAGGTGACCTCGAGGAAGCGGTTCTCCTCGGACTCCTCGTACATCCGCTCGACCGTGTGCTGCACCATGCCGTCGATGCAGGCCACCGGGTCGCCGCCGAACTCGGCCAGGTCGTCGGCGTGGATCGGCAGGTCGGGCGTGAGGTACTTGTTGAAGATGTCCTTGGCGCCTTCGGCGTCCGGACGCTCGATCTTGATCTTGACGTCGAGCCGGCCCGGCCGCAGGATCGCCGGGTCGATCATGTCCTCGCGGTTGGACGCGCCGATCACGATCACGTTCTCCAGGCCCTCGACGCCGTCGATCTCGCTGAGGAGCTGGGGCACGATCGTGGTCTCGACGTCGGACGACACGCCGCTGCCGCGGGTGCGGAAGATCGAGTCCATCTCGTCGAAGAACACGATCACCGGCGTGCCCTCGGAGGCCTTCTCCCGGGCGCGCTGGAAGATCAGCCGGATGTGCCGCTCGGTCTCGCCCACGAACTTGTTGAGCAGCTCGGGGCCCTTGATGTTGAGGAAGTAGCTCTTGGCTTCGCGGTGGTCCTCGCCCCTGGCGGCGTGGACCTGCTTGGCCAGGGAGTTCGCCACCGCTTTCGCGATGAGCGTCTTGCCGCAGCCGGGAGGGCCGTACAGCAGCACGCCCTTGGGCGGGCGCAGCTTGTACTCGCGGAACAGGTCGGCGTGCAGGAACGGCAGCTCCACGGCGTCGCGGATCTGCTCGATCTGCCGGTAGAGGCCACCGATGTCCTCGTACCGGACGTCGGGCACCTCCTCCAGCACCAGGTCTTCGACCTCGGCCTTCGGCACGCGCTCGTAGGCGAAGCCCGCCTTCGAGTCGACCAGCAGGGAGTCGCCGGCCTTCAGCGGCGAGTCCATCAGCGGCTGGGCGAGCCAGACGACCCGCTCCTCGTCGGCGTGGCCGACGACCAGGGCGCGGCCGATCGAGCTGTCGGCGGTCTCCGACGCCAGCACCTCGCGGAGCGTGCAGACCTCGCCGGTGCGCTCGAAGTCGCCGCCCTCGACCACGGTCAACGCCTCGTTCAGGCGCACCGACTGGCCGAGGACCAGCGACGGGGTCTCGACCGCGGGCGATACGGAGACCCGCATGCGGCGGCCGGAGGTGAACACGTCCACCGTGCCGTCGTCGAACCTGGCCAGGAACACGCCGTAACCGCTGGGCGGCTGCGCGAGGCGGTCCACTTCCTCACGCAGCGCGAGCAGCTGGCTCCGCGCTTCTCGAAGGGTGTCGATGAGCTTCGTGTTGCGCTCGGTCAGTTGGCTGACGCGCTCCGTCGCCTCCGCCAACCGCTGCTCCAACAGGCGGACGTGTCGTGGGGATTCCGTCAACTTGCGGCGCAGCAACGCGATCTCGTCCTCCAGGAACCTGATCTGCGCTGTCAGCTCACCAGAGTTATTGCCCTTGTTCAGCTCGCCGCCCTCATCGGGCTGGCTGCCGGGATGACCGTGCTGCATGTCGGCACCCTCCTCCCGTGTTCGTACGACAACGGTACCGGCGATCACCGACAAAAGCCGCCACCCAGCGGGTTCCCGGGCGTCGTGTGATCACACAAACCGCCCGCTCGGCCGGATCACTGCTCCATACCGGTGTCAGCCGGGACCTCCCACCCGCTACCGTGCGTCCAGTACCAGTCCCACGTGAGTGGTCCGGGCAGTGTCCACTGCCACCAGCGGAAAGTTCTAGGAGAACGTGATGTCCGTCCCGCCGCAGCAGCCGGGTCCCCATGGTCAGCAGCCGGGTCAGTTCGGCCAGCAACCAGGCCAATTCGGCCAGCAGCCGGGATACGGCCAGCAGCCCGGCGGGTACCCGCCGCCCGGCCAGGGGTTCCCACAGGGTGGGCAGCAACCGGGTTACGGTCCGCCACCCGGTGGCTACCCGCAGCAAGGTCAGCCGGGTCCCGGCCAGCCGCCGTACGGCCCGCCCGGCCAGTTCAACCAGCCCGGTTACGGCCAACCGGGTGGTTTCGGCGGCCCCTACGGCACGCCGCCGAAGAAGAGCCCCCTTCCCTGGATCCTGGGCGGCGTCGGCGCGGTGGCCGTGATCGCCGTCGTGGTCGTGCTGATCATGACGATGGGCGGTGGCGGCAACGGCAGCCCCAAGGACGCCGCCGACTCGTTCGCCGCGGCCGTCACGGCGAAGGACTTCGACAAGGTCCGTGCCCTGACCTGCGCCGACAAGCAGGACGAGGTCGACGACATGAAGAAGCTCTACGACCCGGCGACCCTCGGCGCGGAGATCGAGAAGCAGCTGGAGGGCCTGCCCGAGGAGATGCGCGAAGAGGCCAAGAAGTCGATCGACGCGGCGAAGAACGTCAAGATCACCCTCACCGTCAAGGACGTCGAGGAGAAGTCCGACACCGCGGCGGTGGCCAACGTCCTCATCAAGTACGAGAACGTGCCGGAGGACATGAAGACGATGATGAAGGACCAAGAGACCAAGATCGACTTCAAGAAGACCGACGACGGCTGGGTGGCCTGCGAGTAACGCGCTCCCGACCAGCGAGAACGGCCCCGCGCTCAGTCGAGTGCGGGGCCGTTCTCGCTGGTCGGGGCCCGGTCAGCCCTTCGACGGGCGGCGCTGCGGCCGGGGCGGGGTGACGCCGTCGGCGAGCCTGCGGGTGGTCAGCAGGAACGCGGTGTGCCCGATCATCCGGTGCTCCGGCCGCACGGCCAGGCCCACCACGTGCCACGGCCGCACGAGCGTCTCCCACGCGTGCGGCTCGGTCCAGTGCTGCTGCTCCCGGATCGCCTCGGTGACCTTCGACAGCTGCGTCGTGGTCGCCACGTACACCACCAGCACGCCGCCCGGGATGAGGCTGCGCGACACGGCGGGCAGCACGTCCCACGGCGCGAGCATGTCCAGGACGACCCGGTCGACCTCGCCCTCGTGCTCGTTCACGTCGGCCACGGTCAGCGACCAGTTGCCCGGCCGCTCGCCGAAGAACTGCTCGACGTTGCGGATGGCGTGGTCGGCGTGGTCCTGGCGGACCTCGTACGACGTCACGCTGCCCTTCTCGCCGACCGCGCGCAGCAACGAGCAGGTCAGCGCGCCCGACCCGGCGCCCGCCTCCAGCACCCGCGCGCCGGGGAACACGTCGCCGTACATGACGATCTGGGCGGCGTCCTTGGGGTAGATCACCTGGGCGCCGCGCGGCATGGACAGCACGTAGTCCGACAGCAGCGGGCGCAGCGCCAGGAACGACGTGCCGCCCACCGAGACGACCACGGACCCCTCGGGCTGCCCGATCAGCTTGTCGTGCGACAGCGCGCCGCGGTGCGTGTGGTACTCCTTGCCCGGTTCGAGCACGATCGTGTAGTGCCGTCCCTTCGGGTCGGTCAACTGCACCCGGTCACCCGGCTGGAACGGACCACTGGCGGTGCTCACCGCGGCGAACCTCCTGCTTGACACGTGTCAACGGCGCACGATGGTCGCACGGGGACCGGACACGGCCCGTAGCGGCCTACCGGCGCACGGCCCCGCGTTCACTCGCCCTTCTCGGCCACCTCCTCCGCGCGCCGGCCCTTCACCAGCTCGGTGACCGTGTGGTACACGGGCCAGCCCAGCAGCCAGATCACGCCGACGAGCGTGATGCTGCCCATCTGCCCCCACAGGGCCTGCGTGCGCTCCGGCGTGCCCACGACGTACATCAGCAGCAGCATCACCGAGCAGGCGATCGCCCACGCCACCGCGAACTTGCCCCACTCGCGCCACTCGTGGCGCACCTTCGCCAGGCCGTGCTTCGGCGGCTTCACCGGCGGCGGACCCCCGGCGAAGCGGTGGGCGACGCGCTGGTCGGCCCACCGCATCAGGCTGTGCCCGAACGCCACGCTGACCCCCAGGTAGATCGCGGCGAGCCCGTGCACGCTCGACGCCTCGCCCCCGGACCGCAGGTCGAACACGGTCGCGACGAGCAGCACCACGTCCACCAGGGGTGTGCAGGCGAGCAGGACCGCGCCCAGTCTGCGCATCCGCAGCACGTACCGGGCCAGCAGCCCGGCGCCCAGCACCACCCAGAACCCGATCTCGCACGCCACGATGAGGACGACCAACGGTTCAACCACGTCCTCAATGCTGCCGCCCGCGGATCTCGGGCGCGTCGGCGGGCCGACCGACCCCGGGTCATCAGTTCGTAGGACGCCACGGGCCCGGCCCTGTGCTGTGATGACGGGGTGCAGCTCCGCCCGAACCGCCGCGACGCGCTGATCGTGGGGGCGTTCTTCGCGGTGGGGCTGCTGGCCTACGGGCTCGGCCTGGACAAGGTGACGGGCGACCGGGACGGGCACACGCCGATGGGTGTGCGGGTGGCGGTGCTCGCGGTGGCGTGCGCCGGCCAGCTGTTGCGCCACCGGGCGCCGGTGGCGGCGTTGGGCGTGGTCGGGGTGGCCGCGGCGGCGGACTTCCACCTCGGTCTGAGCATGCCCGTGCTGATGGTCGGCATCGACGTGCTGTTCGTGGCGACCCTGGACGGGTCGCGCGGGCTGCGGCAGGTGCTCGTGGGCCTGGTGGCGGCGGCGACGGTCGGCGTCACGGCGGCGGTCGCGGCGATCGGCGACTGGCGGCTGTCGTTCTACACGGGGTTGCAGGTGTTCTCGCTGCTCGTGGTGCCGGTGTGGTGGGCGACGAACGTGCGGCGGCACCGGGAGAGCGCCGAGCAGGTCGCCCGCATCGCCGAGCTGGACCGGCGGGCCGCGGTGAACGCCGAGCGCAACCGGATGGCCCGCGACCTGCACGACGTGGTGGCCGGGCACATGTCGGCGATCGCGATCCAGTCCGAGGCCGTGCTGTCGCTGCGCTCGGGTGACCCGGAGACCGCGCGGGCGGTGTTGAAGTCGGTCCGGGAGAACAGCGTGCGGGCGTTGGCCGAGATGCGGACGATGATCGACGTGCTGCGGGCCGACGAGCCGGTGGACGAGCCGGTGGCGGTGCGGCTGGCCGACGCGGGCAGGCTGGTCGAGTCGGCCGCCGCGGCCGGGCTGGACGTGGAGCTGCGCGGCGCGGACCCGGGCGAGCTGCCGGTGGGGGTGGACGTCGCGGCGTACCGGATCGTGCAGGAGGCGTTGACCAACGCGGTGAAGCACGCGCCGGGCGCGCGCACGTCGGTGGCGCTGGAACGGCAGGTCATGCGGTTGGTGGTGGTCGTGCGCAACGACGTGGTGGACGGTCCGCGCGGCACGGGGACGGGAACGGGGTTGGTGAGCATGGCGGAACGCGCCCACCTGGTCGGCGGGGTGTTCTCCGCGGGTCTCGACGGGGCCGAGTGGGTCGTGCGGGCGGAGTTCCCGCTGTGATCCGGGTGGTGGTGGCCGACGACCACGCGGCGATCCGGGCCGGGCTGGTGATGATCCTCGACGACGCGGACGACGTGGAGGTGGTCGGCGAGGCGGCGGACGGCGCGACCGCGGTGCGGCTGGCCAAGCGGTTGGCGCCGGACGTGGTGCTGATGGACATCCGGATGCCCGGGGTGGACGGCATCGAGGCGACCAGGCAGCTCGGCGGCGTGTGCGACGTGCTGGTGCTGACGACGTTCGACCTGGACGAGTACGTGCGCGGCGCGCTGCGGGCGGGCGCCGCGGGGTTCCTGCTCAAGTCGGTGGAGGCGGCCGCGCTGGTGGACGCGGTGCGGCAGGTCGCGGCCGGTGACGGGGTGCTGGCGCCGAGCGTGACGCGGCGGGTGATGCGGGAGTTCGCCTCGGCCGCGCCGCGGGTGCGCCCGGCCGGGTTGGACGCGTTGACCGACCGCGAGGTGGAGGTGCTGCGCTGCCTCGGCGAAGGGCTGACGAATCACCAGATCGGGCGAAAGCTGCACATCGGCGAGACGACGGTGAAGACGCACGTGTCGCGGGTGCTGACGAAGCTGGGCCTGCGGTCGCGGGTGCAGGCGGCGATCCTGGCGCAGGAGGCCGGGGTGACCGGCGGCCAGGGCGGGGACGGCCAGGTCAGCGGCGGTGCAGCGCGGCCTTGAGGTCTTCGCGGCGCAGCACGCCCGCGGGCCGGCCTTCGAGGTCGACGACCAGGTACTCCCAGGCGGCGGTGCCGTGCACGCGGTCGACCACCTCGGCGCCGGTCTCGTTCTCCAGCAGCACGGTCTCCGGCCGGATCGGCACGGCGGCCTGCTCGGCGGGCGCGTGCGGCGAGGTGCTGGCCAGCCGGCGGGCCAGCTCGCGGTCGAGCAGGCCGGCGGCCACGCCGTCGGCGCGGACCAGGACCACGCCCCGGCCGGCGGACGCGGTGAGCGCGCCCGACACCGGGCTCTCGGCGGGCAGCTGGAGCACGGGCCGGACGAGTTCGCCCAGCGTGAGGCCGTCGGGCCAGGTGCTGCGGCGTTCGGCGGTGAACTCGCCGCGCGCGCCGGCCAGCACGAACCACGCGGTCAGCAGGCACACGCCGAAGCGCAGCCAGCGGTCCTCGGCGCCGTCGAGCACGCCCCAGACCGCCCAGACGACGAGCAGCGCGGCCACCACGCCGCCGCCGACCACGGCGGCCTTGGTGCCCGTCGCACGGCGGCCCGTGACGGCCCACACGCCCGCGCGCAGGATCCGGCCGCCGTCCAGCGGCAGGCCGGGCAGCAGGTTGAACACCGCGACGGCGGCGTTGGCGAACGCGGTCTGGGCGATCAGCAGCCAGGCCGCGTCGGGCTGCGGGATGGTGGAGGCGGCCACCGCGAACGCGCCCGCCAGGACGATCGAGACGATCGGGCCGGCGGCGGCGATGGCGCCCTCGTGGCCGGGGCGGGTCGGGGTGCGCATCACCTCGGACACGCCGCCGAGCAGGAACAGGCGCAGCCGGCGCACGGGCAGGCCCAGGCGTAGCGCGACCAGGCTGTGGCCGAGCTCGTGCGCCAGCACGGACAGCCCGAGGAAGACCGCGAAGGTGGCGGCGAGGAGCACGCCGGCGAGGCCGCCCGTGCCGGGCGCGATGCGGCCGACCAGCGGCGCGTAGAGCACCACGATGGCCGCCGAGCCCAGCCACCACGAGGGCGCGAGCAGCACCGGTATGCCGGCCACGCGGAACAGCGGCAGCCCGCCGTCCCGGCCGACCTGCCGTCGCCAACCACCCGTCGTCGCCACGGGCAGAGCCTAGGCGGCCGGGTGTATCAGGACTGTGTTGGATCAAACCTGCGCCACCGCGCCCGCCACCGCGGGTACCGGTCGCCGCGCTCGCGCACCACCTCGGCGAGGACCGCGCCGAACCGGCCGTGGTGGAGATCGCGCCCGCCCCGCGCGGAGGTGGCGCGGCGGTCGACTTCCGGGGCGAGACGCACCCGACCGCGCTGGAGCGCAGGGGCGTGGGCCTGATGGTGAAGGCCGGCAAGGACATCACGACCAAGATCGACCTGCCGGGCCTCGCGCACGCCGCCGGGTAGCTCCCGCGCGGTTCGGACCCGATCTTGTCGGGGGGTTGGCCTATGGTTCTGGGCCATGGCAGTGCCGACGATCACCGAGCGCCCTGTTCGCAGGCCAGCGCTGTCGCCCTCGCGAGCGGGCGACTTCAAGCAGTGCCCGCTGCTCTACCGCTTCCGCGCCGTCGACCGGCTGCCCGAGAAGCCGACCAGGGCGCAGGTGCGCGGCACGGTGGTGCACGCGGTGCTGGAGGACCTGTTCGGCCTGCCCGCCGACGAACGGCTGCCGGAGACCGCGCGGGCGCTGGTCGGTCCGGCGTGGGACCGGGTGCGGGCCGAGCGGCCGGAGTTCGCCGAGCTGTTCGCCGAGGGCGACCCCGAGCAGGAGCGGTGGCTGGCGTCGGCGGAGGAGCTGCTGGACGGCTACTTCGGGCTGGAGGACCCGCGCCGGTTCGACGCCGACGCCCGTGAGCTGCTGGTGGAGTGGGAGCTGCCCTCGGGCGTGCTGCTGCGCGGGTACGTCGACCGGGTGGACGTGGCGCCCACCGGCGAGATCCGGGTGGTCGACTACAAGACGGGCGCCGCGCCGCGCGAGGTCGGCGAGGCCAAGGCGTTGTTCCAGATGAAGTTCTACGCGTTGGTGCTGTGGCGGCTGCGCGGCGTGGTGCCGCGTCAGCTGCGGCTGATGTACCTGGCCGACCGGCAGGCGTTGGCCTACCAGCCCGACGAGGCGGAGCTGACCCGGTTCGAGCGCACGCTGGAGGCGATCTGGGACGCCATCCTGCGCGCGGCGAAGACCGGCGACTTCCGGCCGAACCCGGGCAGGCTGTGCGACTACTGCGACCACAAGGCGCTGTGCCCGGCGTTCGACGGCACGCCGCCGCCGTACCCGGGTTGGCCGGAGCCGGACGCCGGGTCGGAGACCGCGCTGGACCGGGCCGACTGACGGGCGAGGGCCGCGCACCCGGGTGATCCGACGCCGATGGGGTTCTGCTGATGGACGCGTTCTACGAACCACTGGACGACGACCGGTTCGCCTCCACCGGGCACACCACCGGTCCGTGGAGCGACGACAGCCAGCACCTGGGGCCGCCGTCGGCGCTGCTGGTGCGGGCGTTGCAGCGGTGCGCGCCGCGACCGGAGGCGGTGCTGTCGCGGGTGGTGTTCGAGGTGCTCGGCCCGGTGCCGGTGGCGGAGCTGACGGTGACCGCGTCGGTGGTGCGGCCCGGGCGTTCGGTGGAGCTGCTGTCGGCGGAGCTGGCCCACGAGGGCCGTCCGGCGCTGCGGGCGAGCGCGTGGCGGATCGTGGCGGGCGACACGGCGGCGGTGGCGTCCGACGCGGGCGCGCCGCCGGTCCCGCCGGCCGAGTGCGAGCCGATGGACCTGCCGGAGCACTGGCGGAGCGGCTACCTGGCCGCGATGGAGTGGCGCTCGGTCAGCGGCGGCGTCTTCACGCCCGGTGACGCGGTGGTGTGGGCGCGTCCGCTGGTGCGCGTGGTGGCCGGCGAGGAGCCGACCCCGGCGCAACGCCTGTTCACCGCGGCCGACTCGGCGAGCGGCGTGTCCAGCCGGCTGGACCTGCGCACGTGGTACGCCATCAACACCGACCTGACCGTGCACCTGCACCGCGAACCGGTCGGCGAGTGGTTCGCCCTGGACGCGCGCACGGTGATCGGATCGTCGGGGGTCGGTGTGGCGAGCAGCGTCCTGCACGACGAGCGCGGGCCCGTGGGGCGCAGCGCGCAGTCGCTGTTCGTGCGGGAGCGCTGACGGTCGCACCGGGCACGTGACGCGGGCACCATGGGGTGGTGAGGTTCGCGGACCGCTCCGACGCCGGCCGGGTGCTCGCCCGGGCGCTGGCCGGCGAGTCGTGGACCGATCCCCTGGTGCTCGGGTTGGCGCGCGGCGGGGTGCCGGTGGCGTTCGAGGTCGCCTCGGCGTTGGGCGGTGAGCTGGACGTGGCCGTCGCGCGCAAGATCGGCGCGCCCGGCCACCCCGAGTACGGCGTCGGGGCGGTCACCGCGGCCGGCGAGCCGATCTACGACGACGAGGCGCTGCGCGTGCTGGGCCTCACCCGCGAGGACCTGGCCGAGACGTGCGAGGCCGAGCGGCGGGAGGCCCGGCGGCGGCTGGAGCTGTACCGCGCCGGTCCGGTGCGGCTCGAAGGCCGTGACGTGCTGGTGGTGGACGACGGCCTCGCCACCGGCGTGACGGCCCGGGCCGCGTTGCGCGAAGCCCGGGGGCAGGACCCGCGGCGCTTGGTGCTCGCGGTGCCGGTGGGCTCGGCGGAGGGGGTGCGGGCCCTGCGCGCGGACGCCGACCTGGTGGTCTGCCCGCACCCGCGGACGGATTTCCGGGCGGTCGGCCGGTTCTACGGCCACTTCGACCAGACCACCGACGACCAGGTCGTCGGGCTGCTGCGCCGTCAGGGCACGCGGTAGTGCTCGACGGTCGGGAACGGGTCGTAGAAGTGGTGCAGCAGCGCTTTCCAGCGCGGGTACAGCGGGCCCTGCCGGAAACCGACCGTGTGGTCCTCCAGCCGTTCCCACCCCACCAGCAGCAGGTACCGGGACGGGTGCTCGACCGACCGCCGCAGGTCGAGCGAGACGAACCCGGGCGACCGGGCGATGACCTCCCGCGCCTGGTCGAAGGCCCGCTCGAAGTCCGCCTCCAGGCCGGGGCGGACGTCGAGCGCGGCGACTTCCAGGATCACAGGTGCCGGTAGACGTCTTCGAGGGTGAGACCGCGGCCGAGCATCAGCACCTGCACCCGGTACAGCAGCTGCGAGACCTCTTCGGCCAGGCGCTCGTCGGACTCGTGCTCCGCGGCGATCCAGACCTCGCCGGCCTCCTCCAGCACCTTCTTGCCCTGCGCATGCACCCCGGCCTCCAGAGCCGCGGCGGTGGCGGAGCCCTCAGGGCGGGTGCGTGCGCGTTCGCTCAGCTCGGCGAACAGCTCGTCGAAGGTCTTCACGGGAGCTGATCCTCCCATCCCCCGAACGGCCGCAGGCACCCAGGTCAGGCGGTGACCGGCCGCGCGGCGCGGACCCGGGCCCGCAGACCCGCCACCTGGGCCACCGCCGACGCCACCGCGAACACCACACCCGGTCCGGGACGCGGCCCGACCACCGGCACGACGTGCCCGAAGACGTGGGACGCCTCGTCGTAGCCGGTCGCGACGACCACCGCCGCCGCCACCGCGACCACCGCGAACCCCGCCGAGACCGGCCAGGCGACCTTCGCCGACGCGTGCGCCGCGACCGCCGCGCCGAGGTAGGCCCACCACAGCGGCAAGCGGGACAGCTCGACGTCGATGTCGCCGTAGGTCGCCCACGGCACGAGCACGGCCAGCACGGTGAGGCAGATCGAGACGATGGTCCACTTGGCCAAGGGGGTCACCGGGCGAACCCTAGATGCCGTAGTGCGGGCCGGCGAAGGGCCACACCTCGGCGATCCACCTCGGCACGAACGCGTCCAGCGCGCGTTCCAGGTCGGTGCCCACGCGGTCGTCCACGACCCACCACGAGATCCGCGCGTCGACGCCCTCCTCGTCGTCGACGGGGTCGATGTAGACGCACCCGCGCAGCTCGGTCTCGTCGGCGTCGAAGAGCGCGTAGTTGAACGACTCGTGCGCGTCCTGCTCCCGTTCGTGCCGGGCGAGGTCGACGCGGTCCTGCTCGTGGGTCATGTGGGCGGGCGGCCAGCCCCACTTCTCGCCGTAGAGCGACCAGAGCCGCTGCCGCGAGCCCATCACGGCGGGGTAGTCGACGTCCACATCGGACTCGCGGATGGGCCTCAGGTGGTGCTCGGCGTCGAGCGGGACGCGGGTCGGGTGGGCGAAGTCAGCGGGGAGCCAGGGCATGGCGCGGATTCTGCGCGGGCAGGGCTGGTGTCGCCACCGAAAAACGGTGGCGCGACGTCCGACACCCCCAACACACTGCCCTGATGACCGATGGGCTGGTGCTGCGGACCGCGCGCCCGGACGACCTCGACCAGATCGGCGCGCTGCTGGCCGACCGGGGCGAGCCGGCGGACGCCGTCGACCACCGCCTGGTGGTGGAGGACCCGGACACGGGCTGGGAGGCGTGCGCGGTCGTCGTGGACGGCGACAAGGTCGTCTCGACCGCGACCCTGCTGGACGAGACGCTGGTGCTCGACGGGGTGCGGCTCCCGGCGGGCCAGGTCGAGCTGGTCGCCACGCACCGCGACTACGAGGGCCGCGGGCTGGTGCGCGCGCTGATGGGCTGGGCGCACGAGCGGTCCGCCGCGCGGGGTCAGCTGGTGAACGTGATGATCGGCGTCCCGTACTTCTACCGCCTGTTCGGCTACACCTACGCGATCCCGATCCGGCCCACCCGGCCGGTGACGAGCCGTCCCGACGGCGGCGGGCACGCGTTGCGCGAGGCGGGTGTCCCGGACATCCCGGCGATGGCCCGGCTCCAGGACGCCGAACAGGCGCGGGCCGAGCTGCGGATGCCGCACTCCCCCGCCTTGTGGCGGTGGTTGGTGGCGCGGGACGGCAGCACGCAGTGGCTGGTGGAGCGCGACGGCGTGCCGGTCGCCACGGGTCGCACCACCCCGCCGGAGGAAGGCGGTCGGCTGGGCGAGGTGGCGGCCGTGGACGAGGCGGCGGCGCACGCGCTGCTCGCGCTGACCGGGGCCGCCGAGGTGACCGAGCGGCCCGGGTCGGTGGCGGGTGCGGCGCTGGAGCCGTTCCTCGGGCCCGCGGCGAGGGAGGCGAACTCGTACTACGTGCGGATCGGCGACCCGGTCGCGGTGCTGGAGCGCCTGCGGCCGGTGTTCGGGCGGCGGTTGGCGGCGGCCGGGTTCGCCGATCGGGAAGGCGAGGCGGTCGTCTCGTTCTACCGGTCGCACGTGCGGCTGCCGTTCGGGGCGGGCGAGGTCGGCCCGGTGGTGCAGGGCGGGCGGATGCAGGCGCCGGGCGCGGCCGGTGGCGCGGGCGTGGCGCCGGACCTGCTGGCGTCGCTGCTGTTCGGGCCGCACGGGATCGAGGGCCTGACCGAGCGGTTCCCGGACGTGTACCCGGGCCCGGACGCCGAGCTGATGCGGGCCCTGTTCCCGCCGGTGCGCGGCGACCTGATGACGTTCTACCTGGTGTAGGTCAGGTGGCGGTCCGGAACAGCTCCCGCGCCCGCGTGATCGACCGGGTCAACGCCTCGGGCTCCGGCCGCAGTCCCGCCACGATCGCGTCGACACCGCGCAGTCCCGCGTCCCGCAGGAGCCGCTTCTCGTTCGTCGTCCACTGGCCGCGGGCCGCGAGGACCGCGTGCCCGGTCTGCAGGGCGGCGGTGACCAGCGTGGCCGCGACTTCGGCCAGCCGTCCGCTGGGCGCGTGCGCGGACAGGGCGTAGTCGAGGGTCAGGGCCGCTTTCCCGCGCCACACCGGCGGCGCCGCCGCGCGCAGCGCCTCCGGGTAGGTCGGGCGGGGCAGGGCGCCGCGCAGCACCCGGTTGAGCGCGAGTTCGCCGACGACCAGGTAGCTCGGGATGCCGGCGAGGTGGAACATCAGCGGCTCCCAGTGGAAGCGGCCCCGTTCGGCCTCGGCGAGCTCGTGCTCGACCACGGCGAGGTCGCGGTAGTGGACGTCGACGCGCCGGCCGTCGACGGTGAGCCAGGCGCCGCCGTTGAACACGCCGCCGCCCCACGCGCCGACCTCCGAGACCTCGCCCTGCCAGCCGATCGCGCGCAGGTCGGCGGGGTCGAAGCCGCCCCGGTAGTAGACGGCGAGGTCCCAGTCGCTGTCCGGGGTGTGGGTGCCTTGGGCGCGCGACCCGCCGAGGGTGACCGCGTGCACGGCGGGCAGGGCCGCCAGCCGGTCGGCGAGGTGGTCGAGGAACGTCGCGTCGGTCGGGTGCACGCCGACATGCATAGTCGCGGGACCGGGGTCGCGTCAGCTCGATTACCGCGTCAGCTCGACCACAGGGTGGCGAACTCGACGCCCATCGCCACGCCCGCGAGCACCAGCAGCGCGCCGGCGGCGGTGAGGGCCCTCCGGTAGCCGGTGTCGTTCAGCCGGCGACGGCCGCGGGCGACGAGCAGCGCGATCACCACCTTGCCGCCGACCAGGGTGAGGTAGAACCCGACCAGCAACCCCACCCCCGCGCCCGCCGACGCGCGCCAGGTGGTGACGGTGAGGGGACCGAGCGCCGTCGCCCACGCGATCCACGGGTGGGGGCTGAGCAGGTTCACCACCACCGCCCGCCGCAGGACCGCGACCTCCGCGGAGCCGGAATTGTCGGACCCCGGCGGTAGAATCGAATTCAGGGATCCCCTGGGCGGCGACCCCTGCGAAGCGTGGTCTTCCAGCGGCGGTGAAGCGTGGTCTTCCGGCGGCGCCGGCGAAGCCTGGTCTGCCGGTGTCGCCGGTGAGGCCAGGGGTTCCGGGGTCTGCCGCGACGCGCGGTCCCCCGGAGTCGGGGGGCGGTCGGTCAGGGAGGCGGATCGCGCGTCCCGGACGGTCTGCACGCCGGTCCACACCACGAACACCGCGCCGACGACGCCGAGCACGCCCAGCGCGCGTCCGGGCAGGCGGTCCAGCAGGAGCAGGGTCACGGCGACCACGACGGCGTCCGAGAGCAGTGGCGCGCAGGCGGTCAGGCTGCCCGCCCTCCAGCCCGACCTCAGCGCCGACGTCACCACCAGCACCAACAGCGGGCCGGGGCTGATGCTCGCGGCCAAGCCGAGGGCCAGTCCCAACCCCAGTGCGTCCACGGCGGCAGACTAGGCCACGTGTCCGAGTTCGCCCGTGTCCTGGCCACCCTGCGGCAGATCCGCGGCCTCAGCCCGTTCTTCGCCCTGGACGTCGGCCGGCCCGACGACACCTGGCACGACGGCGCGGCCCTGTCGCACGGCACCGCCCTGCCCGACACCCTCGACCTGATCTCCGCCCGCTACCGCACCCGGGAACGGCGGGTCGCCGGGTCGCTGTTCTTCCTCGGCTACACCGCGCGGCTGCTGAGCCCGGTCGTCGCGGCGCGCGCGGTCGGCGGGGCGGTGCCCGACATCCGACCCGGCAACCTGTGGTGGCGCTACACCCCGGAAGGGCTCCAGGTCCGGCTCAAGGACCCGGTCGCCGGCGTCGGCGTCGCCGAGTCGCTGGAGCCGGTGGTGGAGGCGGTGCACGCGGCCACGTCGGTGGCCCGCGGCCTGCTCTGGGGCAACGCCGGGTCGTCCGCGGCGGGCGCGCTGCGCACGATCAGCCGCAGCGGCGTCGACTGCGTCGCGTTGGCGGACGAGCTGTTCGCCGACCCGCCGCTCCAGGGCACCGGCGAGTTCATCCCGTTCCCCGGCGAGATCGCGTTCCGGCGGCGCAGCTGCTGCCTGTACTACCGGCTCGACGGCGGCGGCACGTGCGGGGACTGCCCGCTGTCGCCGCGCTGAGGCGGGAGGAGCACGACAACTCGTCTGGTCGGTTGTGCCGGCCCGCGATCCGCCTCTACGGTCGCAGCGCCGCAGTGGACGGGAAGCCGGTGTGAATCCGGCGCGGTCCTCGCCACTGTGACCGGGGAGCCAACCCGCCGAGAACGTCACTGGCCGCGTGAGGCGGCTGGGAAGACGCGGGGACGGCGTCGATCCGGGAGTCAGGAGACCGGCTGCGGCACGAGTTGTTGTTGACCTTCCACGAGGTATGGAGGAGGCCGTCATGACGAGCCCCGCGCACCCCCTTCCCACTCCCATCCCCAAGTGGGCCTACGCCGTCGCCCTGGTCGCGTTGACCGTGACCTGGCTGGTCCTTCAGGAGAACGGCATCGCGCTCGGCCACGCCGCCGAGACCGTGCACGAGTTCTTCCACGACGGGCGCCACGCGCTCGGCGTCCCGTGCCACTAGGCGCGGCCGCCATGTCGACGAACACGTACAAAGGCCTGCTGCTGCGCGGTGTCGGCGCGGGCGCGGTGGCCGGGTTGCTCGCGGGCCTGGTCGGCGTGCTGGTGGTCGAGGCGCCGATCCGGGCGGCGCTGGCCGTCGAGCAGGCGCGGCCCGACGCGCCCGACGCGGGTCACGGGCACGGCGAGCTGTTCAGCCGCGGCACGCAGGTGGTCGGCGGTGTGCTCGCCGCGGTGGTGGTGGGTCTGGCCGTCGGCGCGCTGTTCGCCACCGCCTACGCGGGGTCGCGGCGCTGGTTCACGTCGAAGGCACCGTTCGTCCGGGCGGTGGCGCTGTCGGCGGCGGCGTTCGGCGCGGCGGCGTTGCTGCCGGCGGTGAAGTACCCGGCGAACCCGCCCGCGGTGGGCGACCCGGCCACGGTGGAGTACCGCACGGTGCTCTACCTGGGGCTGATCGCGGCCGGGCTGCTGGTGGCGGTCGGCGCGAGCCACCTGGCCTCCCGGTTGGGCCACCTCGGCGCGCCGGTGCGGGCCACCGCCGTGGCGTCGGCCGTGGTGGCGGCGGTGGTGGTGCTGCTCGTCGCGTTCCCGGCGACGCCGGACGCGGTGCCGTCCGACCTGCCGGGCGGCGTGCTGTGGGAGTTCCGGCTCGCGTCGCTCGCCGAGACGGCCACGCTGTGGCTCGGTCTCGGCGTCGTGTTCGGCCTGCTCGTGGACCCGGCCACGCGGCGGGCGAAGCGGGTGTCAGCGCTGTAGCAGCGGGGCGAGCGTCGTGAGGTCCACGCCCACCAGGGACTCGCGGAACACGCGGCGTTCGCCCTGCTCCACCGGCACGTCGCACGGCACGACCAGGACGGTGCAGCCGGCGGCCACGGCGGAGGCGACGCCGGTGGGCGAGTCCTCGATCGCGACGCACCGGGTCGGGTCGACGCCGAGCAGCCGGGCGGCCCGCAGGTACGGGTCGGGCAGCGGCTTGTTGCGGCGCTCGACCTCGTCGCCGCACACCGTGGCGTCGAACAGGTCACGCCCGATGGTGTCCAGCGCCACCTCGGTCAGCTGCCGCTCGGTCGACGTCACCAGGGCCATCGGCACACCCGAGTCGCGGACCGCGCGCAACGCCTCGCGCGCGCCCGGCCGCCACGGCAGGCCGGCGCGGAACACCTCCTCGGTGCGCCGCATGATCCAGGCCGCGCCGTCGGCGACCTCCTCCTCGGAGGGGTGCTCGACGCCCACTTCCGCGAACAGCATCGACATCGTCCGGGGCACGCTCGACCCGACCATCGCCTGCCTGGTCGCGAGCGACAACGTGCCGCCCAGCTTCTCGACGAACTCGTGGAGCGGGATGTCCCACAGCTTCTCGGAGTCCAGCAGCGTGCCGTCCATGTCCCACAGCACAGCCTCGACCGTCATGTACGTCCTTCGTTGAAGTACTTCGCTTCCGGGTGGTGCGCCACGAACCCGCCATTCACCTGTTCGACGTAAGTATCCCGCAGTGTTGCGCACGGAGTGTGATCGAGGGTGGTCGGCTGGACCTGCTCCGGCCGGACCGGTGACCGCGCCGCGGCCGTGCTCCTCAGAGGCCTCACGTGGGGGTTCGGCACCCCGACGTGACGGTCCGACGATCTTCCCCGGGCCGCCGAACGTGACCAGGTCCGCGCGATCGGCCCCGAAGGTGTCGGTCCCCACGGCGGCCGCGCCCGCCCCGGAGCGGGCCCGACCACCCGGCGCGCGCCGCCGGCCCCCGTGCCGGCGAGGATCTTGGTGCGACCCCCTTGACCTGCGCGATCACCCGGGATCGGCGCGGCGGGTCGCGTGATGGCGTTCGTCGCGCGGCCCGCGACGGGGACGCGGTCGGCGGGCGCGCCCGCGAGAGGCGGCGTGACACGAACCGACATGCGCCAAGCCTACGGCGTCGGGTGTGCGGCAGTGGTCGTAGTCTGGCCGCGTGACCGATCCGGACGAGGCCGCCCAGACCCCCTTCGACCCCAGCAAACCGCTCACCAACCCGATCATGGTGGCGGCGTTCGAGGGGTGGAACGACGCTGGCGACGCCGCCAGCACGGCGATCGAACACCTGCAACTCACGTGGGACGCGACGCCGCTGGTGGAGATCGATCCGGACGACTACTACGACTTCCAGGTGACGCGACCCACGGTCCGCATGGTGGACGGCGTCACCCGACGGGTTGAATTCCCGACGACGCGCCTGTCCGTCTGCCGGCCGCCCGGGTCGTCCACCGACGTGGTGCTCGTGCACGGCATCGAGCCGAACATGCGGTGGCGGAAGTTCGCCGCCGAGCTGCTCGGCCACATCGAGGACCTCGGCGTGACCACCGTCGTCACGCTGGGTGCGCTGCTGATGGACACCCCGCACACCCGGCCGGTGCCCGTGACGGGCACGGCGTACGACGAGGCGGCGGCGGCGAAGTACGGGCTGGAGCGGTCCCGGTACGAGGGGCCGACCGGGATCGTCGGCGTGTTCCAGGACTTGTGCGTGCAGGCGGGCGTGCCCGCGATGTCGTTCTGGGCGGCCGTGCCGCACTACGTCTCCCAGCCGCCCTCGCCGAAGGCGACGCTCGCGCTGCTGCACCGGGTCGAGGAGGTGCTGGACGTCGAGGTGCCGCTCGGCGCGCTGCCCGAGCAGGCCGAGGAGTGGGAGCGCACGGTCAGCGAGATGGCCGACGAGGACGAGGACGTGCGCAACTACGTGCGGGCGTTGGAGGAGCGCGGGGACGCGGAGATCCAGATCACCGAGGCGAGCGGCGACGCGATCGCCGCCGAGTTCGAGCGGTACCTGCGGCGGCGTGGCCGGGGCCCCGGACGCGGGCCGACCGGGATGTGACCGGGCCCGGCCGCACCACGACCGGGCCTGGCCGGACCACGCGGCTTCGCCGGACCACGACCCGACTCGGCCGGACCAGGATCCGACTCGACCTGGCCGCCACCCGGCTCGGCCCCACCGCGACCCGACTCGACCGCACAGCCACCCGGCTCGGCGGGACAGCCACCCGACTCAGCCGCACAGCCACCCGGCTCGGCGGGACAGCCACCCGACTCAGCCGCACAGCCACGCGACTCGACCGGACCGCGACCGGGCTCGACCGGACCGCCGCCCGGCGCGGCCCCACCACGACCAGGTTCGGCCCCACAGCGACCCGGCTCGGCGGGACAGCCACCCGGCTCGGCCGGACCGCGCGGCTTCGCAGAGGTACTCGCCCAGGGGGCCCCTGCTTTTACCCTGCCACGCAGGGCCGGCGATGTCGCCGGTGAAGTCGGCTCCTGTGGACAAGTCCCGGTCCCGGGTCCGGGTGGCGGCGTTGTACGCGGGTGGGTTCCTGGGGCCCTTCGGTGGCGCGATGACGGCGTCCGTGCTGCCCGAGGTGGGCGGGGACTTCGGTGTCCCGGCCGGCACGGCGGCGGCCACGCTGACCGGGTACCTGGTGCCGTTCGCGCTGCTCATGCTGGTCTCCGGCACGTTGGGTGAGCGGTGGGGCGCGCGGCGGACCGTTCGGGTCGCCTACGCCGTCTACGTCCTGGCGTCCGCGTTGTGCGCGGTGTCGTGGTCGTTCCCGGTGCTGATGGGCGGGCGGGCCGTGCAGGGGGCGGCGAACGCGTTCACCACTCCCCTGCTGCTGGCGGCGATCGCGGCGGTGACGCCGAAGGCCCGGTTGGGGCGGGCGCTGGGCGTGTTCGCGTCCATGCAGGCTGCCGGGCAGACGTCGGCGCCGCTGCTGGGCGGGCTGGCGGCCGAGGCGTCGTGGCGGTGGGCGTTCGTGGGCGCGGCGGTGGTGGCGGCCGCGTTGGCGGTGGTCGGGTTGCCCGCCGACCTGCCGCGCGAGGGCGAGCGGCCGAGGTTGCGCAGCGCGTGGCGGGCCCGGACGTTGCGGTTGGCCGCGGTCGGGTTCGTGGCCTGGGGGTGCCTGGGCGGGGTGTCGTTCCTGGTCGCCCTGCGGCTGGGTGACACGTTCGGGTTCGGCGCGGGGCAGCGCGGGCTGGTGCTGACCGGGTTCGGGCTGGTCGGGATCTTCACCGCGCGGCTGACCGGGTGGGCGATCGACCGGTTCGGCGCACGGCGGTGGGCGGTGTTCGGCGCGGCGGTCGGCGGGGTGCTGCTGGTCGGTGTGGGCGTGCTGCCGTCGGTGGTGGCGGTCGGGGCGCTGTGGGCGGCGGCGGGCGCGTTCAGCCAGGCGGTGATCGTCGGGCTGAACGCGCTGGCGCTGTCCTCGGGCGACGCGAACCGGGGCGGCGCGGTGTCGGTGGTGCAGTCGCTGCGGTTCCTGGGTGGCGCGGTGGCGCCGGTGGCGTTCGTGCCGCTGTACCACCTCGACCCGGTGAGCGCGTTCCTCGTGCCCGCCGGCCTGGTGCTGGCCGTGCCGCCCGTGCTGCTGCTCGGCCGCCGACCGCGGCGGTGAGCGCCTCAGCTGTTCCAGCCCCGCTCCCGCACGGCCACGTTGACGTCGGCGCGCTTTCACGGGTCAACGTCCCTGACACCGGGAAGCGGAAGGATGTGACGGATGGACGAGCGCGAGTTCCTGGCGGCGGAGTTCGAGCGGCACCGGGGCCACCTCGGGCGGTGGCCCACCGGCTGCCGGGCTCGGCGAGCGAGGCCGAGGTGGTCGGCGAGGTGATCTCGGTGGCGGTGCCCACCATCGCGCGCGGCCGGATCCGGTGCTGGAGACCTCGCGCGACCCGGAGCGGCCGGCCCGGCTCGACATCACGTTCCCGGACGGCTGACCGGGGTCCGGGTGTCGAGGGTGGCCAGCGCCAGCACACCGGCCGCCAGGTAGAGCGCGGCCTGGGCGTTGAGCAGCGCGGACAGGCCGAGGACGGGGGTGAGGGCGCCGGCGAGCACCATGCCGAGCGCCTGCCCGCCGTCGTAGAGGCTGACGAACGTCGCCATCACCCGGCCGCGCACCTCGTCGGGGGCGTGCAGCTGGAGCACCGACATCATCCCGGCGCCCGCGACCACGCCCGGCACGCCCACCACGACGAACGCGGCCAGGTAGAACACCAGCGCGGTGGTCACGTGCGGACCGTTCCAGCCGAGCGCGGCGACCGCGGCGAAACCGACCAGTGACGCGCCGAGGAGCCTGCCGGGTTCGAGCCGGCGGGCCAGCGCGCCGACCAGCAGGCCGCCGAGGAGCCCGCCGACCGCCTGGACGCCGCGCAGCAACCCCACCTCGGCCGCGCCGCCGCCGAGCCGTTCGGTCACGAACACCACGAACAGCACCACGAACAGTCCTTGGCCGGTGGCCATCAACCCGACCACGGCGACCATCGGCCGCAACGGGCCGCGGATCTCGCGCAGGCCGTCCAGCCAGGCCCGCCACGCGGGTCCGCCCGAGGCGCGCACCGGGTCGGTGGTGCCGAGCGTCGCGAGCAGGGCCGCCGCGAGCAGGAACGACGCCACGTCCGCCAGCACCACGCCGGGCAGCCCGGTGCAGCCGAGGAGCAGGCCGCCCAGGGACGCGCCGACCAGTCGCGCCAGGTTGGCGTTCAGCGCCACCAGCCCGTTGGCCGCCGGCACCTGCTCGCGTGGCACCAGCGTCGGCAGCAACGCGTTCTTGGCGGGTTCGAACAGCGCCGCCAGCGCGGCCTGCACGGCCGTCACCACGTTCACCAGCACGAGGTCGCCGGTGAGCAGCGGCAGCAGGGTGACCGCTTGCGCGAGGCTGACCAGGAGCATCAGCTTCCGCCGGTCCCAGCGGTCGGCCAGCACGCCGGCCAGCGGCGACAGCGCCAGGCCCGGCAGCAGCGCGACCACGAACGTCGTCGCGGTCGCCGCCGCCGACCCGGTGCGCTGGTAGACGTAGACCGGCAGGGCGACGAGCACCACCCAGTCGCCGATCTCGGAGACGAACCCGGCGATCCACAGCCGGCGGAACGCGGGCACGCCCAGCGGGCCGTTCGCCCGACCGCTCACCGGGGGAACGCCCGGATGCCGACGTGGGCGGGCTGTGCGCCTTCGGGCGCGTCCCGGCGCACCGGCGCCAGGTACGGCCGCAGGATGTCGTCGATCATGCCGAGCAGCCCGGAGAGCTCTTCGGCGGTCACGGTGACCGTGTAGCCGTGCATCGCGGACGCTTCGAGCCACTCGCGCGGCAGCTCGTGCTGCCGGTCGAGGAACCGCTGCGCCAGCCGGTTGTCCTCGTTGAGGCCGATCGCGATCAGCGCGTCCTGCTGGGCGCGCACTTCGGGGTCGTCGTCGAACGCGCCGACGTCGTAGCCGACCGAGGTGGCCCGCCACGGCCGTTCGCGCCCGTCGCCCGCCTCGACCCGCTCGACGTGGCCGGACTTCGCCAGTTGGCGCAGGTGCCAGCTGCAGTTGGACGCGGTCGACCCGACCGCTTCGGCGCACTCGCTCGCCGTGCGGGGGCCGACGGCCAGCAGGTGGTTGAGCAACGACACGCGCAGCGGGTGCGCCAGCGCCTTGAGCGCGTCGACATCGGTGACCCGTCGGGGCCCTGGGAGGTCCATGACCCCGACGGTATACCTGAAAGGAATCTTTCGAAAGAGGCCTTCAGATCCTCAGCCGACGTCCCGCCTGCGGAACCCGGCGAACCCGATCGCCCCCAGGGTCACCGCGACCAGCGTCAACCACAGCAACGGGGTCGCCGTCAGCTCCGCGCCCGGCACCTTGGGGATGTGCGTGAACGGCGACAGGTCCATCGCCCACTGGTCGAGCTGGAGCAGCGGCCCGAGCTGGCCCAGCACCAGGAACACCACGATCACCGCCCAGCTCGCCGACGCCAGCTTCGGGACCAGCGCGAACAGCGCCAGCGCCAGGCCCGCGACCACCCACACCGCCGGGACGTGCGCCAACGCGGCGCCGACCAGCCGCACGACCTGGCCCCCGACGTCGCCGACGCGCGTGCCGTGCACCAGCCCCGCGCCCAACCCGGCGGCGGCCAGCACGACGGCCGTGCCGGCGGTGGCGAACAGCACGTGGCTGCCGACCCACGCGAACCGGCTGACCGGCGTGGCCAGCACCGGCTCGGCGCGGAACGCGGTCTCCTCGGTGCGCAGCCGCAACGTCGACTGCACCACGTAGATCGCGCTGAACAGGGCGATGATGCCGATGATCGACGCCAGGTAGACGTCCACGATCGCGCCCGCCCCGCCCATCTGGGAGATGATCTTCTGCAGGGCGGGGTTGGCCTCCAGCATCTGCTCGACGCCCCGCGCGACCGACCCGTACACGACGCCGAGCGCGAACAGGCTCAGCGTCCAGCCGATCAGCGTGCCCCGCTGCAACCGCCAGGCCAGGCCGAACGCGCTGCCCAGCGAGCCGGGCGCGCGGGCCGGGCCGAGCCGGGTCGGCAGCAGGCCGCCGCCGTGGTCGCGCCTGGCCACCAGCACGGCCGCGACCGCGATCAGCGCCGCGAACGACACCACCGGCAGCACCAGCACCCAGAACCGGTCGCCCGCGAAGGCCCGCGTCCGCTCCAGCCACCCCAGCGGCGACAGCCAGGTCAGCCACGTCGGGCCCTCGTCGCCCGCCGCGTCGCCGACGGCGCGCAGCAGGTAGGCGACGCCGAGCACCGCGCCGGAGATCGAGTTGGCCGTGCGGGCGCTCTCCGACAGCTGCGCGCTGACCGCGCCGACACCGGTGAACACCCAGCCGACGGAGGCGAGCGCGAGGCCGAGCGCGAACGACCCGGACGCCGACTCGCCGAGCCCGGTCAGGCCGAGCGCGACGAGCAGCCCGATCACCGTGCTCGCCAGCAGCGCGACCACCACGGCGGCGGCCGGCGGCGCGTGCCGGGAGACGACGGCCGAGCCGATCAGCTCCAACCGGCCCGCCTCCTCCTCCGCCCTGGTGTGCCGGGTGATGAGGAACGCGCACATCAGGCCGACCAGCAGCCCGCCGAACACGCCCCACCGCCAGGCCAGCACGCCGCCGGTGCTCGACGCGTCGTACAGCGGGCCGAGCATGGCCAGGAACGCCGGGTTGCCGCCCGCCGTCGCGCCCAGCTGCTGCCGCGACTCGACCGAGCCGTACAGCTCGCCGACGGTCGACGCGGTGGACAGCGTGATGCCGACGAGCCCGACGATCCAGACGGCCAGCAGCAGCCGGTCGCGGCGCAGCGCCAGGCGCACCAGCGAGCCGAGGCCGGTCACGACGACATCGCCCCCTCGGCCTGCCCGGCGGGCAGCTCGTCCTCGTAGTGGCGCAGGAACAGCTCCTCCAGCGTGGGCGGTTGGCTGGTCAGCGTGCGCACGCCGCTGCCGACCAGGGCGCGCAGCGCCGCGTCCAGGTGGTCGGTGTCGACCTCGAACCGCACCCGGTTCCCCTCGACCACCAGGTCGTGCACGCCGGGCAGCCCGGCCAGCCCGGCGGGCGCGCCGACGAGCTCGGCGGAGACGCTGGTGCGGGTGAGGTGGCGCAGGTCGGCCAACGTGCCGGTCTCGACCGTGCGGCCGTTGCGGATGATGCTCACCCGGTCGCACAGCGCCTCGACCTCGGCCAGGATGTGGCTGGACAGCAGCACCGTCCGCTCGCCGCGCAGCTCGTGCACCGCCTCCTGGAACACGGCCTCCATCAGCGGGTCCAGCCCGGAGGTCGGCTCGTCCAGGATCAGCAGCTCCACGTCCGAGGCCAGCGCCGCGACCAGGGCCACCTTCTGCCGGTTGCCCTTGGAGTAGGTGCGGCCCTTCTTGCGCGGGTCCAGCTCGAAGCGCTCCAGCAGGTCGGCGCGGCGCTTCTCGTCCAGCCCGCCGCGCAGCCTGCCGAGCAGGTCGATGACCTCGCCGCCGGTCAGGTTCGGCCACAGGCTCACGTCGCCGGGCACGTAGGCGAGCCTGCGGTGCAGCTCGGCGGTGTCGCGCCACGGGTCGCCGCCCAGCAGCGACGCGGAGCCCGCGTCGGCGCGCAGCAACCCCAGCAGGACCCGGATGGTGGTCGACTTGCCCGACCCGTTGGGGCCGAGGAAGCCGTGCACCTCCCCCTCGCGGACGGTCAGGTCGAGACCGTCCAGTGCACGCGTCGGGCCGAACGTCTTGACCAGGCCCGACACGGATATCGCAGCAGTCATGCGCGGAAAGTTACAGTCATTTCACAAAGTCGTGAAGTTAAGGAAGCGTATAAACTGCCACCCGTTCAGCGGACCTCGAAGGGATGATCCGGCGGTGACACAGGTGGACGAGCGGGACGATCAGGCCGTGCTGCGCTTCATCGAGCGCTTCTCCTCGGTGTTCACCGAGTCGGGCATGGCGAGGATGCCCGCCCGGGTGTTCGTCGCGCTGCTGGCCGCCGACTCCGGCGAGATGACCTCCGCCGAGCTGGCGGACCTGCTGCGCGTCTCCCCCGCCGCCATCTCCGGCGCGGTCCGCTACCTCACCCAGGTCGGCCTGGTGAGCCGCGAGCGGGAGACGGGCACCCGCCGCGACATCTACCGCGTGCTCGACGACCTCTGGTACGAGGCGCTGTTCCGCCGCGACGAGATGCTCCGCCGGATGACCGGACCGCTGCGGGAGGGCATCAGCGCGCTCGGCGCCGGCACACCCGCGGGCAGGCGGATCTCCGAGACCCTGATGTTCTTCGAGTTCTTCCACGCCGAGCTGCCGAACATGCTCCGGCACTGGCGGACGTACCGGGACGAGCGACTGGGCGCGTCGGGTTCACCCGACCGGCCCACCGAGCCGTCCTGATCGGTCCCGATCGGGACCGATTCGACGTAGTTACGACTAACGGCGCAAGTGCTACAACCGGCCGTGCCTCGGGCTTTCACCTGCGACGGAGCGTCGATCACGGCCAGCCGGTACGGGCGCGGTACAAGATCACGAACCACCCGGAGACTCCGCCACCGGATCCTCTCCGTCCTCATCGGACTTACGACCGTCGAACGCGTCGTTGAGCAGCGACCGTGTCGAGTCCTTCTGCTCCGGCCAGAAGGCCGTGTACACGTCCAGGGTGGTCGACGGTTTGGAGTGGCCCAACAGCTTCTGCACGGTCTTCACCGATGCACCGTTGGCGATCAAGGCGGTGGCGAAGTAGTGCCTTAGTGCGTGCAGACCGGTGCCTTCTGGGAGTCCCGCCTCGTCCACCGCGTCCGGCCAGATGTCGGCCCAGATCGAGCTGTGGAGCGGCCGGCCCGTCACCGTGCTGAACATCAGCCGAGCGGTGCGCGTCAGGGGGACTCGGGGGTTCGTCCTGTCCACGATCTTGACCTCGGCGGGCTCGTACCGACCGATGTGGTCGCCGATGGCATCGACCAAGACGTCGGGCAGCGGCGTCATGCGGACGCTCTGCCGGGTCTTCGGCGCCGCAAGGAAGGCCGGGCCGCCGTTGGCCCTCACGATCTGCTGACGCACGGTCGCGCGCCTGTGCAGCAGGTTGAACGCGTCCACCTCGGCCCCGAATATCTCGCCGCCCCTCCAGCCGCAGCCAGCAGCGAGCAGCGGGATCGGCCGGAACCGGCGCGGCAGCGCCTGGGCCACTCGGTGCACCTGCTCCAGGGTGGGGACGACGAGATCCTTCTGCTCGACCTCGGGCAGTCGGATACCGCGGCACGGTGTCACGCCGATCACGCGATCGAGCACGGCCTGCTCGAACATTGGCGCGACGATGCCGAGATAGATCACCCGCAGGGTGCTCGGGGCGAGCACGGTGGCACGGTCCTTGACCCATGCCTTCATGGTCGAGCTGCGAACCGACACCATCGACAGGTGGCCTAGCAGAGGGAGCACGTGCAGCCGGAGCGCGGTTTCGGTGCGTTGTACCGTGAGCGGGGCGTGGAGCTGGTTGAGTCGCCAGGTCTCGGCGAAGTCCCGAACTTTGATCTTCCCGGCCTCGGGGTCGATATAGAGGCCACGCGCGATGTCAGTCTTGATGGCGGCCTCGAACGTCTCCGCGTCGGACTTGCGGGTGAACGCCTCCGTCTTGACCTCGCCGGTGTTGGGGTCCTCGTAGGCGACCCGCCACCGCTTGCCACGGCCGTATCTGGCCGACCGTGTGCCGTCCTTCTTCAGCCACAGGTCCTGTGGTGCCATCAGGCGGCTCCGGCGAGGGCAGCCAGGTCGGCACGGCGGACGGCGTCTATGTCCGCCGCGAAGCCCCCAGCCTTCCAGCGGCAACCGCGGCCGTGACGCGGTGTGGCCTGGAGCGTGCCGTCGTCACTCGCCGCATACCAGAGGTCCTTGACCATGTCTTTCTCCTTTCAGTTTTGGACAGGACAATGAAGGTTCAGTGATGATTTACCCTGCCGGGCAAGGTAATTAAGGTAAGCCTTATCTAGCGGTCCGCACCGAGCCGGCCGCGATGAGTGACGTCAACCAGAGACGCACCGGACGGAAGGTGTGAGACAACCCGCTCGACTGCTACGGAGATCATCCATCCGAGGGCGGAAGCGTGCGTGGTGTAGATCAGCAGCAGCACAACCAGCCAGGCCCGCAACTCCGGCGCGAAAAGGTAGGCGGAAGTAGCCATCACAGCCAGCGGAATAACCAAGACGAGGGTTACTACGCGCCAGATGCCTGGATTCAACATGGTGTCCCCTAGATGCCCAGTGGCGATCACCCGATCGCACGCTGGGATCTTGCGCAAAAAGGCGGATCCACGCCAGTAGGAATACCGATTCAGAGTAGAAATATCACTCTCGAATGCACATCGGTTACGGTACGCGTCCGTTCTCTACTCTGAGTTGTCTCCGATCAGTCACGCTCCGCGAGCGATACCACCTCCCTGCTCGGCGCGGTAGCGGTCACGCATGTCCAGCGCGTCGACGAGCCACCTCGCGATCGCAGGCTTGGTCATGGTCGGCACGGCCATCACCTCCAGCAGCATCTCCCCGAACTGCTGATTGGTGGCGGTGACGATGCGCTCCTCTGCGGCGTCGAGCTGCCTCTCCCGGACGACAGCCGCTTGCGCGACTTTCTCGACGCGGCCGTCGAGGATGGCGTCAACGGTCCCGGCTGGCCAATCCAGGCCGCGATCCATGGCGGCCCGGGTGAGCGCGGGGATGTCGCCGCTGCCGTTGCGTGCGGCACGGAGAGTCTCGTAGGAGATACCGCCGCGAGCGGCGACGTCCCGCCACGTCCTGCCGAGCGACACCCTCTGGGCGTCCATCACGTCATTGAGACGCCGTCGCGCCGCACTACTGATCCGTCGGCCAGCCACGTCCACGCCCCCCACGTTCCCCGGATAGGTCAACGCAGATTAACGCAGATCCGTCACCGATCGCCACCGCAAGACTACGGTCTGCGGTCTATACCGCAGGTCTGCGTTGCTCTGTTGCTTTCTGCGACTGCCCTGTTTAGGGTCTTGCCATGGCACACGGCCGACCTTCCTACCGCTTCGACGGCGACGGGCTCCGCACCCGGCGCGAGACCGGCGGCATGTCGCTGCGAGCCCTCGCCAAGCGCTGTGAACAGCACGGATACCGAGTGGGTGACTCGCAGCTCTCGAAGATCGAGCGTGGTCTCTGCACGCCTCGTCCCGGGCTGCTGAGGGTCCTCGCGCGCATCTTCAACGTGCCCACCGAGGCCCTGCTGCTCTCTGCGACCTCCGCAGCCTGACCACAGAAAACAACAGGGCCGCCCGCCACACCCCGGCTGCAACCCGGAGCGGAACGAACGGCCCATCGACAAGGAGACGCGAACTCCAATGCCCCCTAAGAAACTACCCGACCAGCGCACCAGAGTACGGCGGCTGAAGACCCCCGAGGTCTCCGAACTCACCGGTATCCCCCAGTCCACCCTGCGCTGGTGGCGACACGAGGACCGTGGGCCCGAGAGCTACGTGCTGGAGGGCTCCGTCGTCTACGACGAGGACAAGGTCCTGGCCTGGGTGGACGCCCAGAAGGCCGCGTCGGTGCGGGGCGGTGTGCGATGACCGCGTCGACGAGCACCTCGGAAACCCAGCGCGGCCGTCACGCCGTGCGAGCTGACGTGACGTCGCCCGTCGGGCGGCTGCTGCGCGGGCACTTGGCCGACGAGCACCGGCGCGCGCTGGCCGAAGTCGTCGGCGCGTTCCTCGCCGACGACCAGGCCCCCATGCCGGTGACGCTCGCTGAGGCCTTCGACGCGCTGCTGGTGAGCTTGCGGCTGCCGGGTCTGGACCTGGTGGTGGCGCCGGGCGCACCGACGGTGGACCCCTGGCGGGTGGAGTGCCCGGCGTGCGCGGCGGCTCCGTGGCACCCCTGCCGCGGGGTCGGCGCGACCGTGCTCCACGTCGACCGCTTGGTGGCGGTGGTCGTCGGCCTGGCCGACCAACACGCCGACGTGCACGCCGAGGTCGCCGACGCTGTAGCGGTCGAGGGCCTGGCCATCGACGTGCCGGTGTCCGGGAGTTTGTCGTGAGCCGGGTGCAGGCGCGGCGTGCCGCGCTGGCCGAGGTCGCGTCCGCGGCGCGTCAGGTGCAGGTGCTGCACCGGCCGCCGGCGTCGCCGCGCCGGCTGACGGCGCAGGTGGTGCACCAGCAGCAGCTGGTGCGCGCGTACCGCGCCCAGGCGCACGCCGCGTTCGACGCGTCGACGTACTTCCTGGCCGAGTCGCCGACGCAGCTGTCGCTGCTCGCGCTGGGCAACACCAGCACCACGTTGGCGAACCGGTTGGACGACGAGTTGCAGGCGGCCGTGCGGAGTGGTGCGTGATGGCCCCGCAGTGGCACGGCGTGTTCCTCGAGCGCCTGGACGCGGCCGAGTCCTCCGCCCGCTCGGCGATGGCCTCGGCCGGTGGTGGCACCGGTGCGCTGCAGGTGGTGATCGGCTCCGACCTGGAGATCGGCGCGGTGATGAAGGAGGTGGCCGCCCGGGCGGCCACCCCGCCGTTGCTGCGGCGGCTGCTGGAGATCGGCGCGCGGGCGATGACCTCGCGCGCCGACCAGGCGCAGCTGGTGCTGCACGCGCACGACGACGGTCCCGGCTGGCCGGACCAGGCCGCCGTCGACGACGTCGTCACCGAGGACGACGTCGACGTCGAGCACCAGGCCGTCACCGGCGGGCCGAGCTCGGCACCGGCAGATGACGCCGAGGTCGACTCCGTTCCCGCCGCCATCGAGGAGCAGGACGCCGTCGACGCCCCGGCCGAGCCGGCGGACGGAACCGGCCAGGCCACTGAGCAGGCGGACGAGACGGACCAGGCCGCCGAGCCTCCGGCATCGGCCGACCCCGTGGCGGAGGCGCAGTCGGTGGTGTGGGACCTCTACCTGCCGACCGAGGGCCTGGGCGCCCCGCTCGCCAAGGACGTGGAGCGGCTCACCGCGTCGGCGCAGCTGCTGGCCGACGAGGTGGACGAGTACGACCAGGCGCTGAGCGCCGTGCGCGAGCAGCTGTCGCTGCCCCACCTCCCGGACCGGCTGCCGCTGGCCGAACGGCGTGCGCGGACGCGGTCGGAAGTCGGCGACGTGATCGAGCAGCTGCACACCGGCGTCGACCAGATCGCCCAGGCGCTCGGGATGCAGCTCGGTGCGTCGCTGGCCGAGGTCGTCGCCGAGGCGCAGCGGTTGCGCGGTCTGGTCGACACCCGCGCCGAGCCTGCCGGGACCGGTGGGTGATGGCCGCGCACGCCAAGCCCCGGCGGCGCAAGCTGCGACTGCCGCGCCCGTTCCGCCGCCCGTTCCGGCTGCTCCAGCGGCGCCCTTTCGACCACCCCGGCCTGCTCGGCATGGTGCTCGTCCACCTCGGCCTGTACGTGGTCGCGGCCGTGCTGGTCGTGATCGCGTGACCGCCGCCGTGCGCCTGGCCGTCGACGTCGCCGAGGTCGTGGCCGCGTGGCTGCACCTCGTGGTGTGGACCGGCGTCGTCATGGCGCTGGTCGCGCTGGCCGGTGCCGCCGTGGCCGCCGTCGACGGCCCGGCCGCCGGCGGTCTGGTCGTCGGCTCCCTGTCCGTCGTCGTGGACCTGGTCCTGGTCCACGTCGCCCTGCACGCCCGTTCGCTTCCCACCGTGAGGCTGCTCATGCCCCAGACCCACCCGCGTGCCATCCGGCGCGCAGCCATCGGCGTGTTCGCCGCGCTCCTTCTCGTCGCCGTCGTGTTGACGGTGACGGGCTGCGTGCCCGACGACCGGCCGACGCAGGTCGTCACCACCACCGTGGTCGAGATCACCGGGGTGGTGAACCAGCGATGACGATCCCGACCGAGTTCGCCATTGAGGAGCCGCCGCCCGCCGGCCGCACCCAGACGCGGCTCGACCTGATGGTCGACGTGTCGGCGAAGCACACGCTGTTCCCCTCGGACACGTGCGGGTGCGGCGAGGCGTTCACGTTCCGCGAGGTCGGCGGCCGGACCGACACCCGATCGTGGCAGCGGCACGTCATGCAGGCCGTGCTGCTCGCCGTGATCGACAGCGTGGGGACCGAGCTGCCCGAGCCGATCGCGAGCGCGGTGCAGGCCGCCCGCCTGGTCGACGACCTGGCTGTGCACCAGGTGCTCGCCTCGCACAAGGCGCTGCTGGAGGAGATCCGCGTTGCGCTGATCTCCTACCAGGCTTTGGAGGAGCACTACGGTGGCGAGCTGGCCGACGCGCGCGCGGACGTCGACACGCTCGTCGCCACCGTGCGCGAGCGGCAGTCGGCGATCGAGATCCTGGCGCGCGAGCTGTACACGGTGCGCCGCGAGCTCGCCGAGCACGACCGCCAGGCCGCTCGCGACCGGATCGTGCGCCAGGCGCACCGCGCCTACGGGCGCGCGTCGCGAACGATCGGTGCCCAGCGCGCGCTGATCGACCAGAACCGGCTGCGGTTGGACGAGACGCACAGCGTGATCGAGCGCCAAGAGACTCGGCTGATCACCGCGCGCACCCGGCTGCGGTTGATGCTGGGGCTGGAATCTCCCGCGTACAGCGGTATGTCGCTGGAAGACCTGCTGGACGTCGCAACGCAGCGGCTGCGCCCGAACAGCTCGCAGGGTGATGATCGCCGTGGCTGAGTGCGTGATCTCCGAGACGATCGGGGACAACGGCCCGGTGCAGGCGTGCGTGGTGCACACCCACATCGCGCCCTGTCCCCGCAACGGCCGGGCCGCCTCCCGTTCACCGCTGCACACCGACACGGTGAGCGACCGGGACGCGATCTTGGTGTTCTGGGACACCGTTACCGCGCGGCAGCGCCCGTTGGTGATCCACCGGGGCAGCCTCGGTGACCCCCGACCACACAGCACCGGTGTCGACGACTTCGCCTGCTGGTGCGAACCGGAAGTTCTGGCCGCAAAGGCGGGTGACCGCCGTGGATGACCCGGTCGACCTGCCCGAGTGGCTGGTGACCGTTCTGGAGGCTGTCGAACTGCTGGCCGTGGTCGTGGTGTTCGTGGGGCTGCCGTTGACGGTGGCCGTGTCGCAGGCGGTGATGGCCTGTGCGTGAGGTCCTGCGTCGGTGGTGTCGACACCTGGTGGGTCGGCACGACGTGACCGCCACGGTGGCCGCGACCGTGAGCGGGCACGCGGTGTGGCACAACGCGTGTCCGTGCGGGCTCGTCGACCGGGGCGCCGAGGCCACGATCGACCAGGCCCGCCAGCGGGTGCGCGAGTCGCTCGGGCCGCACGACACGCTGACGTGGACCCGGCTGCGCCCGGGCCGGCCCGTGGCGCTGTGGCCGGACGTTGCGCTGCTGCGCCTCCCGGCCGCGCACCTGGATCTGCCGGCGGCGATGCGCGGTCGCGGCGACGTCGTGGCGGTCGACGGCTCGATCCGGACGTTCGACCGCCGGTCCGGCTGGGGTGTGGTCACCGACGCAGGGTGGGTGCTGGGCGGCACCTGGCCCTACACCACCTCCACTAACGCTCTGGAGTTGCTGGCCATCGCGCACGCCACCCGCCTGTTTCCCTCCGGCCACGCGGTGGAGGTCCTGTCCGACAACGACGGTGCCCGACGGGCCGGTGTCGCGATCCTGTCGGGCGAGTTCCGGACGTTCCAGTCCACACCGAAGTGGGTGCCGCTGGACGCGTTCAAGATTCTGCGCTCGGCCAGGTCACGCGGTGTGCGCGTGACGGTCACGGAGGTGCGCACCAAGACGCACCCGCTGCACAACGTCGCCGACCGGGTCGCCCGCGGCCTCCCGGTGGAACCCGTACTACTCGCCGGAGGTGTCCACTGTGGATGATCGAACCCTGCCGCTGCGGGTCGAGGCGATCGACCGGCCGCCCGCCGTCGAGCCCCTCGAGGACGAGGGAGCCGAAGGATGAGCCGCAACCACACCGCCCGCACCCGCGCAGCGCTGGGCCACACCCAGCCGCTGCGCTCGGGCCGTATCTCGATCACCCGGCTGCGGCTGCACCCCGCCAACATGCACCGAGACCCGGGGGACCTCACCGAACTGGTCGAGTCGATCGGCCAGTTCGGACTGCTGCAGCCGCTGCTGGTGCAACAGCGCGGCGAAGTCCACGAGATCGTGGACGGCCGCCGCCGCTACCTGGCGTGCCGGTTGGCCAACTTGCGCACCGTGCCGGTCATGTGGCAGGCGTCGGTGACCGACGACGAGGTCGTGGCCATCACCGTGGCCACCGACGTGCACAAGAAGCCGATGAGCCCGGCCGAGCGGGCGCACGCCATCCGGTGCCTGCGCGCGGACGGGTGGACGGTCCGGGAAGTCGCCGAGCGCTACGGCAAGAGCGAAGCGACCATCTACAACTGGCTTGCCCAGAACCCCGACGACGCCCCGACGCCCTCCGCCCGCACGTCCACCGGCACGACGGATCCGGACCCGGCGACGTTCAAGACGCGGCGCGCGCCCGGCTGGGTGCAGAAGGGCGTGGACCGCCTGGCCGAACGGGTCCTGGCCGACGCCGCCGAGACCGGCCTGACCGGTCCGCAGGTCGTCGAGCTCGTCGCCGAGCTGCGCGGCCTCACCGTCTCCGGCGGTGAGGCCCGGTGAACCGCGGCGTGCAGGTCGAGCAGCTGGCCGTCGCCGGTGTCGTGGTCATCGCGCTCGTCGTGGTCCTGGCCGTCGTCGGCATGGCCGTGTCGGCGCTGCGCGGGCGCCGGCTGCACACACGACCGGACCCGAGGGCGCCCTTCGAACGGCCCTGACCCACCCCTCAGGCGGCCGGTGCCCGCTTCCCCCGGGTACCGGCCGCCCAGCCCTGTCCACCGGCAACCGTCGCGAAAGGACGATCGACATGGCACTCCGCCGTCTCGTCGCACTCGTGCTCGCCGGCCGGGAACCCGCCGAGGCCCTGCCCACCGACCAGCGCGCGCAGCTGGTCGATGGGCTGGTCCGCGGCGGGCTCACCGACACCGAGATCGCCGAGCGACTGCACATGACCACCTACACCGCCGCCCGCATCCGCGAGCGGCTGCAGCTGCACCCGAACGCCACGCACGACTGGAGGACCGCAGGGTGATCCACACCGACCCCCACCGCACACTTACAGGGCCGGTGACCTGATGGCGTGGCTGAAAGGCGACGACAAGGCCAACGGCAACCCCAAGCTGCGCGCGGTCGCGCAGGCCTCCCGCACCGGCGGATGGGGCGTGCTGTTCAGCTGGCTCTACGCCGCCCAACAGGGCACCGACGGGTGGCTCCCGCAGTGGGTGGTCGACCGCGAGTTCACCGAGAAGGAACTCACCGCGGTCACCACGATCAAGGCCAACGGCCGCGCGCCCCTGCTGCACAAGTTCGACCCGGACGTGCCCGACGAGGACCTCTGCTCGTGCCTGCACGACAAGAAGTGGACCGCCGAGATGGGCGGCTACTGGATCCACGACTGGCTCAACCACAACCCCAGCAAGGCCGAGAACACCGTCCACCGCGCCAAGGGCACCGAGCTCAAGGACCAGGACCTCATCCTGCTGATCCGTCAGCGCGACGGCAACGCCTGCCGCTACTGCCTCACCGTCGTGCCCTGGGCCGACCGCAAGAGCCCGCGGATGCTGACGATCGACCACGTCGACCCCACCCTCGCGGCGGGCGCCGACAACCTCGTCGTGGCGTGCATGTTCTGCAACAGCAAGAAGAAGGACGCGCGCACCCCGGCTGCGGCCGGGCTCACCCTGCACGGCCCGCCCGTCGACGTGCCCACCAACCCCGGCGTGTTCCCGCCCGTGGGCTGGCCCAAGGGCACCGACCCGTTCTCGATCGAACGCCACACCCCGTGGCCGCAACCCGGCGCGGAACCCGCCGAGACCACCGACCGGATCACCACCGGATCACCTGATCCATCACCTGATCCGGATCTGATCGGACCTGATTCCGATCACCGATCCGATCCCGACCCGACCAGTGATCCACAACCGGGGGACAGCCCTGTGGAAAACCGGGCTCACCAGCGGGAACAGACCTCCAGGGCATCGCCGGGTACGACCACAGACGGCCTGCCTCCCCAGAGGGGTAGGGCAGGTGGGGGCAGCCGCTCACCACAGGTTCCACACGCAGGCGACGTAGGCCCGGCAGGCAGAAGACCCGTCATCGGACCTGCCACCACACCCCGCTCCGCAGCCAACCCACCCACCTACCGCAAGTCCGCAACCAGCAACCCACCACCGGAGGAGGAAGGCCCGCCGTGACCAGCAACCCCAATCAAGGCACCTGGGAACTCCTGCAGGAACAAGAGCACCTCCGACTCGTCGCCTGCCCGGCCCCGAGCGACGGCGGCTGCGGCGCACCGGTCGGCGTGGACTGCGTCCGGCTCCACCGCCGCCCCGTCCGCGAGCGGCACGAGATCGACCGGACCGACTGCGAGGCCCCCGACGGCTGCGGCGCCGACGTGGGCGAGCCATGCGCGCACCCGCACGGCCGGAAGCGGCGCGGACCCGGCTGCGTCGCCCGCATCCGGGAAGCCGACGCCGCGTTCCCGGCAGGCGCACACCCCGCCCTGCCCGCCGCGCCCGAACCGCCCGCGCCCGGCCGCCGGCTGCTGCCCGTCGACCAGGCCCGCCGCGACGTCGCGTCCTACGTCGTGCCGTGCGGCTGGTGCCACCGCCGGATCGTCCACGCCACCAACCCGCGAGGAGAGAGCACGCCCATCGACGCCGAGCCCTCACCGGACGGGCACCTGCTGCTCTCCGTCGACGACCGCGGCCCGCGCTGCCACCCGCTCAAGCACGGCCAGCTCGCCGCCGCCATCACCGACGGCAAGAAGGTGCACACCCCGCACCGCCAGACCTGCCCACAGGGCACCCGGACCGCCTGGTACCGCGGCGTCCGGGGCACCCTGCCCGCCCGCCGCACCTGACCCGAGAGGACCGCCACCCGCCATGGCCCAGCCCAAGAACCTCCACCTCGTCATACGCGCGGACGTCAGCGGCCTGCGTCGCGCGGCAGTCGGCGCGCAACGCTCGCTCGACGCCCTTGTCGCAACGACGCTGGCCCACCGCGCGTACTGGAAGCTGCACGCCGCGGCACGCGCTGCAGGCCGGGCCGAGAAGATCGTCCGCGACGGGCGCCGAGGCGATCCCGCGTTCACCCGCCCCGCCCCGCTGCCGATCGACGGCCGCGCCTACCGCAACCGCACCCGCCGTCGCACGAGGAGGACCCGGTGATCGAGATCCACGACGAGCTCCCCGACATCCCGGTCATGGTCGACCGCGATGACGACGGGGACGGAGACGACGGCACCACCCACGTCAACGTCGCCATCCACCGGCCCGACGGCAGCTACCTGTCCGCCTCGGCGACCGTCGACGGCGAGGCCGACGCCGACCGACTCGCCTGCCTGATCCTGCGGGCCGCCCAGGGCGCCGCAGCGGCGCACGGCACCGACACCTGGATCGCCGTCCAGTCCCTGATCACCACCAGGAGCAGCACGTGACGCACCCGCCTCGGCCGACGACGATGGTCAGCCACACCGACCCGACACCCGAGACCTGCTGGGCATCGCACTGCCGACTGCCCGCCCGGGAGCGGGACCGCGGCCGCATCCCGAAGTACTGCTCCGGAGCGTGCGAGCAGCGGACCGTCGCCGAGCGCCAGGTGGTGATCGACGGCCAGCGCCCGGCCGTGCAGGTGCACCCCGGCCCGTTGCGCGTCGAACAGCCCACCGGGCCGCAACCCCAGGTCATCTACACCAGCACCACGCCCGACACCCGTCTCGACCGGCCCAGCGTCAACGAGCTGCTGGTGGACGCGTGCGTGAACGTCTCGGCGCGGCTGTGGTCCCTCGTGTTCGGCCGGAGTCGCCGGTGACCGGGCCACCACCGGTAGGCACCTCCGACCGCGGACCCTGCCTGATCCGCGAGACGCACGTCGCAGCCGAGGGCTACCGGACCTGCGACCCGTGCGCGACGTACGTGCGCGACGCGCTCGACGACGTCGTCCGACTGCACCCCGTCGTCGCCGAGGAAGCCGAGTACGGCACCGGCGGCGGCGACGGACCCCGCGGGGCGACGGTCTACCGCTCCGGACCGCCGGTGAACCTGGCCCGCCTGGACCGCGCTGACCGGCTCGCCCAGGCTGGCGTGCTCGCCACCCTCGCCTACTGGGCTGACGGGGTGCGCGAGTCCACCGGGCTACCCGCTCGCACCGGCGCGCCCACGCTGGCCGGCGAGGTCGTGGTGCTGGTGCGCATGTGGAGCTGGATCCGCAAGCAAGACGCAGTCGGGAAGTTCGCCTTCGAGGTGGTCGAGCTGCGCCGGGTCCTGGCGCAGCTCGCCGGGGAGACCCGCGGCCGCATCCCGGTCGGGGTGTGCCCGGTTCTCGTCGACCACGACGCCCGCACCGGCGCCCCGATCCAGTGCGGGCAGCGGCTTCACGCCCGGCCCGGCGACCGCGCGCTGCGCTGCCCCCAGTGCGGCACGCTGTGGCCCGCCTACCGGTGGGTCGACCTTCAGCAGGCACAGGAGGCCACCAGGTGATCAAGGCCCGAATCGGGGAGCTCGCGCCGGGCGAGCCCGTGACCGACGCCGAGGCCCTGTCGATCATGCTCGGCGGCGTCCCGGTCGGCACGTTGCAGCGATGGGCGCAGCGCGACGGGTGGCCCCGCCGGCACAGCACCACCAGCCGAGGCCGCCTCACCGAGTACTCGGTGCGCGCCGCCACCGCCACCTATGAGCGGCTGAGGGGGCCGTTGGACACGCCGACCAGCGGTGAAGTAACCTCCGGTCAACTTGGTGAACTGTCTTCATCGGACACCTCACCCCTCATGGCTGCCCGTGCCGAGTAGCCGGGGATCGGCTCCCGGCCCGTGCCCCGCACCACCTGGTTGGTGCGGGGCACGCGCACGTCCGGGGTGGTGGTCGCGGTGGCGAAGTGGCAGGGGCGCAAGGGCAGGCCGTGGCGGCGGATCGTCGCGGCGACCAAGCGACTGCCGCCGGTGTGCGGCAGGTGCGGCCTGCAGATCGACATGACCCTGCCGCCCAACCACCGCATGAGCTACACCACCGGACACCGGCGTGCCCGGGCACGTGGCGGGGTGGCGTCGGTGGCCAACGCCCGGCCCGAGCACCGCGCCTGCAACAGCAGCGCCGGTGCAGACGTGCCGGGCCGGAGGACCCAGGCGTTCCGACGATCGCAGGAGTGGTGAGCGTGCGGCACGTGGTGCTGATCACCGGCCCGCCGTGCGCGGGCAAGACCACCTTGGCGAGAGCGCTGGCGGTGCAGCGGCCCGGCCTGGTCGTCGACCGCGACCTGATCGCCCGCACGCTGGGCAGCCGGGCCGGGCACGACCACGGCCGCCGGATCACGCAGCGCGCCGAGATGCGGCTGCGCGCCGAACTGGACCGGATCGCCGAGGCCGAGGATGTCACCGCGTACGTGGTGCGCTGCCTGCCCTACCCCGACGAGCGGGAGCGCCTGGCCGCCCGGCTGCGCGCCGAGCTGGTGCTGCTCGACCCCGGCATGGTCGAGTGCCTGCGCCGGGCTGGCGTCGACCACCGTCCTGAGGGGACTGGCGACGCCATCCGGCAGTGGTACGCCCGGGCCGGGCTGGTCCCGACCGTCCCGTCGACCACTGCGGAGCGGCCTGATCAGTTCCGCAGGTCACAGGCATGGTGACCCCCTCTGACCTGCGAAAACAGGTCGCGAGGCTCTGACCTGCGGTTTTTGGTGAGCTGCGGCCGGGTGACCCCTCTCCCAGCCCTCCCTTTTTTTCTCCCCGGGAAGCCACAAAAGGGCTGGTGGGAGGCGGTTTGATGAGCGATCGGATCACCGTGATCAGCGATGTGATAGCCGCTGCGATCCGGGAGCACCGCAAGAAGCGCGGGCTCACGCGCGACGAGCTCGCGACGGAGCTGTGGGACGTCGGCGCGCCGCAGTCGATGTCGGCCGCGGTCGTCGGCTACATCGAGACCGGCCGGCGCGACAAGGACGGCCAGCGGCGCCGCGAGGTCACCGCCGACGAGCTCGTGCTGATCGCTGCGGCGCTGTCCACGCCGGTGCGCGACCTGCTCGGCGAGCACGCCGAGAAGTTCGGCTTCGACGACGCCCCGCCGTGCACCGAGTGCGCCGAGCGGCGCCGGCGTGGCGGGCAGGTTCTGGCCCAGGCCCGCGAGGACGTCGAGGACATGGGCGAGCTCGACGAGTTCGAGGGCACGCTGGCGGCGGCGCTGTTCGTGGTGGCCGAGGCTGTCGACAACGGCCACGACAAGCTGCCGCAGCTGGTCAAGGAGCTGCGCGAGCTCACCGCGGCGCTCATGGCCGGCCGTGCCGAGCCTCCTCCCGAGGAGGACGATCTTGACGACGCCGGAGAGCCGGACTGAGGAGCTGCGCGAGCAGCTGAGCCGGCTCTACGGCCTGGAGTGCGTGCCCCGGTGGGGAACCCCGCGCAACGAGGACCGCAAGACCTACGGCGGCAAGGTCGCCAAGTACGCCGCCGCGCTCGGCACGCCGTTCATGCCGTGGCAGCGGTACGTCGCCGACGTGGCGCTGGAGGTCGACCCGGACACGGGGCTGCTGGTCTACCGGCACGTGCTGCTGATGGTGCCCAGGCAGTCGGGCAAGACCACGTTGCAGCAGGCGCTGATGGCGTGGCGGGCGTGCGCCTGGCCCCGGCAGGGCATCGTCTACACCGCACAGACGCGCAACCTCGCCCGCGAGAAGTGGGAAGAGGAGCACGTCGAAGCGCTCAAGGCCGCGCCGGCGGTGTGGAAGCGCGTCAAGGCGGTCGTGACCGCCAACGGGCGCGAGCACATCAAGTTCCACAACCGCAGCCGGTGGGGCATCTCGGCCAACACCAAGAAGTCCGGTCACGGCCCGGTGTTGGACATGGCGATGATCGACGAGGCGTTCGCCCAGGTCGACAACCGCCTGGAGGCCGCGTTCGGCCCCGCGATGATCACCCGGCCGCAGCCGCAGCTGTGGATCGTCTCCACCGCCGGTGACGAGGACAGCGAGTTCCTGAACTTCAAGCGCCAGCTGGCGCACGACATCATCGAGTCGGATCTCCGCCTCGCCTCGCGGTTCTGCGCGTTCGACTGGACCCCGCCCGACGTGTACGACCGCACCGACCGGCGGGTGTGGCGCGCGGTGATGCCCGCGCTGGGCCACACCCAGACCGAGGAAGCCGTGCAGGCCGAGCTGGAGTCGATGGCCCCGGCCGATTTCGACCGCGCGTTCCTCAACGTCACCTCCGTCGAGCAGCCCGAGCCCGACAAGAACGTGCCCTCGCAGGAATGGCCCGGCCTGGTCGACCTGGAGTCCAAGCGCGGCAGGTACGTGGCCCTGGCGGTGGACATCACCCCGGACCGGCAGTACGCCTGCATCGCGGTCTACAGCGTCCGTGAGGACGGCCTGGAGCACGTGGAGGTCGTCGACCACCAGGCGGGCGTCAACTGGCTGCCCGAGCGGCTCAAGCAGCTGCGGGACAGGCACAACCCGATCGCGATCGCGATCGACGCCAAGGGGCCGGGCGGCGCGCTGCTGCTGGAGCTGGAGGAAGACGCCGAGCGTCTGAAGCGTGAGAACAGGCCCAGCGGGTTGTCGCGGCCGAAGAACCCCGACAAGCCCGCGTGGGGCGATCTGGCGGTGCCCACCGCGGCCGACGTCGCCGCGGCGTGCGGCGCGTTCACCGACGCCTGCCGGCCCCCCAAGGACGCGCCCGACGACGAGGCCCAGGCCGACGACGGACACGACGACGGCGCTGCCCTGGTGGTCGACGGCGAGTTCGAGGTGGTGTCCGAGGTCGTGCTGGGCACGATCCGGCACCTGGATCAGTTGCCGCTCAACCTGGCCCTCGCCAACGCAGTCAGCCGCCCCTTGGGCGACGCCTACGCGTGGGGCCGGATGAAGTCGTCCGGCGACATCAGCCCTCTGGTAGCGGTCACATTGGCGCGGTGGGCGTATCGGGCGCGGGTGCACCTGGTGGTCCAGGCCTATGACCCCTTGGCGAACATCTGGTGAGAGGAGCGCAGGTGCCCAAGCCCTCTCGCTGGGTGCGGTTCCGGACGTCCGTCCACAAGCTGGCCGTGCGGGCGTTGCTCGGCGCGGCCGTGGTGGCGGGCCACGCTTGGCGGGGCGTGGTCCGCCACGGCATCGCGGTGGCGGCCGTGCTGCTGCTGTCGATCGGCGCCGGGATGGTCTTCCCGCCGGCGGGGTTGATCACCGCCGGCCTGCTGCTGCTGGGCGACCGGGTGGTCGACGACTGGCGCGAGGACCGCGACCGGCGCGCAAGCAAGGGCGGTGAACCCCGGTGAGCTACCTGACGCGGTCACGTCGTCCTGAGCGGGCGAACGCGCCCCTTCGGCCGTGGCGGCACTACGTGTCCGACTACGACGGTCTGGGAGCCGGCTACGCGGCCGTGCACGTGGGCTCGGCGGAGTCGGCGCTGCAGGCCGTGGCGATCGGCTCGTCGGTGGACCTGCTGGCGTCTCTGGCCTCGGAGCTGCCGGTGGGCGTCTACACCGGCTCGAAGGGCTCCCGGCGGTCGTTGCCGACTCCTGGATACCTGCTCGACCCGGCCGGCGACGGGCACGGCCTGGCCGACTGGATGTACCAGCTGCTGGTGTCGTGGCTGTTGCGCGGCAACGCGTTCGGCACGGTGCTGGAACAGTCCCGCGGCTACCCGACGCAGATCACCCTGCACTACCCGGACTCGGTGACGGGCTGGTTGGGCGGCAACGGTGTGCCCGAGTGGTCGGTGGACGGCAAGACAGTCGACCTGGAGACCTTCCGGCACCTCCGGGTCAACCCGATGCCCGGCGTGGTGCTGGGCATGTCGCCGGTGCAGCGCCACGCCCGCACGATCGGCCTCAACCTCGTGGCGACCCAGTTCGGGCTGCAGTGGTTCACCGACGGGGCGCATCCCGGCGCGCTGCTGACCAACAGCGAAGCCGACCTGTCCGACGAAACCGTCGTGCGCCGGGTCAAGGACCGGTTCCTCGCGGTGATCCGCGGATCGCGCGAGCCGCTGGTGCTGGGCAAGGGCTGGGAGTACGCCCCTATCCAGCTCAAGCCCGAGGAGTCGCAGTTCCTGCAGACCCAGGGCTACAGCGCCGCGGACTGCTGCAGGATCTTCGGCCCGGGTATCGCCGAGCTGCTGGGCTACGAGACCGGCGGCAGCATGCGCTACACCAACGTGGAGTCGCGCAGCGCGCACGTGCTGGTGTACGCGCTGAACAAGTGGCTGCGGCGCGCCGACCGGGTGTTGACGTCGATGCTGCCGGACGGGCAGTACGCGCGCATCGACCGCGACGCGGTGTTGCAGTCCACCACTCTGGAGCGCTACCGCGCTCACCACCTGGCGCTGGGCGACCGGTGGAAGACGGTCAACGACGTCCGAGCCGACGAGGAGCTGCCCCCGGTCACGTGGGGCGACGAGCCCAACCCCGTGGGCGGTGCGTCCGGCGCGGGCGGCGATGACGGCGGGCCCGACGACCCCGAGGACGGGAGACCATGAGCATCAACACCGTGCCCGGCCTGGAGATCGTGCGGGCCGTGCCGACGAGCATCCGCGCGGTACGCGCCGAGGGCGACGAGGGCCAGGCCGCCGACGTGATGCCGACCATGGAGGTCCGGTTCAGCGTCTTCGACACCTGGTACGAGGTCAACTCGTGGTGGGAGGGCCGGTTCCTCGAGCGCACCCAGCGCGGCGCGTTCGCCAAGACCATCGCGGAGAACCGGAAGAACATCCGGTGCCTGTACGACCACGGCTACGACTACCAGATCGGCAACAAGGTCCTGGGCCCCGTGGAGGACCTCCGCGAGGACGCGGACAGCCCGGTCGGCGTGGTGCCGCTGTTCGACACCTCCTACAACCGCGACCTGCGGCCCGGCCTGGAGGCCGGCGTCTACGGTTCGTCGTTCCGGATGCGGGTGATCAAGGAGGAGTGGAACGAGGAGCCCGGCCGCTCCGACCACAACCCCGAGGGCCTGCCCGAGCGCACGATCACCGAGATCCGGCTGTTCGAGTTCGGTCCGGTGACCTGGCCCGCCAACCCCGACGCGACCGCCGGACTGCGGTCGACGTCGATGACCGACCTGTACTACGAGCGGCTGCGCGCCCGCGACCCCCAGCGGGTCGACGAGCTGCGGTCGCGCGTGAGCAGCACCCGCACTCCCGACGCCACGGCAGCCGCCCCGACGGGCACTGCCGCACCGGCGGGAGCCGCACCACGAGCCGACGAGCCGGCCAAGCGCCACTCGGGCGGACCGACCCACGCCGAACGGCGTGAGGCCATCTACCCGTACCTGAGGAAAGGGGCGTCGAGATGACGCTGGAGGAGATGCGCGCGCGGCTCGCAGCGATCGAGACCGAGCGCCGAGGCATCCACGAGGCCGCCGGTGAGGCCGCCTTCGACGAGGACCAGACCACCCGGTGGGCGGAGCTGGACACCGAGGAGACCGACCTGCGCCAGAAGGTGGCTGCCGCCGAGGTGGAGGACCGCGCCGAGCGGTCGCGCCGCGTCGCCGAGTCCCGCAAGCAGTTCGGCGCGCGGTTCAACCCGACCGCCGACCCGTTCGCCTCGCTGCTGGAGGGCAACGCCTCGCGTCAGCAGCTGGTCGACGGGCTGCTGCGCGCCAACGACGGCCGCGACCTGGAGGCCGACCAGCAGCGGCAGATGGAGCGGCTGATCAAGCGGCACGCCAAGGACACCAGGTGGGCGCGGCAGCTGCTCGCCCGGTCGACCCCGGCCTACGAGTCCGGGTGGCTCAAGCTCATGCGCGGCGAGGGCATGCTGCTCAACGAAGAGGAGCGCGCGGCGATGGCCGTGGGCACCAACACCGCCGGCGGCTACCTCGTGCCCACCCACCTGGATCCGACCCTGATCCTGACCAACGAGGGGTCGGACAACACACTGCGGCAGATTGCCCGCGTGGTCACCCTGACCACCGGCAACCGGTGGAACGGCGTCACCACGGCGGGCGTCACCGCGTCGTTCGACGCCGAGCTGTCGGAGGTCTCCGACGACACCCCGGCCGTCGACGACGAGGGCATCCCCGTCCACATGGCCCGGGCGTTCGTCCAGGCGTCCTACGAGGCGTTCGAGGACATCTCCGGCCTGGAGTCGGACGTGCGGATGATGTTCGCCGACGCCAAGGAGGTGCTGGAGGGCGACAAGTACAACAACGGCACCGGCACCGGTCAGCCCACCGGGATCTTCACCGCGCTGGACGCCAACACCAACGTCGAGATCGTCTCGACCACGGCCGCCGCGATCGGCGTGGTCGACCTCGACGCCGTGTACCGCGGTGTGGCCCAGCGGTGGCGCAGGCGCGCCACGTGGCACATGAACTCCAGGTACCACCTGGCGATCAAGGCCCTGGGCACGCAGGTGTCCAACGCCTACTCCGGGGACCTGCGCGAGGCCCCGACGCCGGTGATCTACGGCCGGCCGGTGAACGAGGACGACGACGCCCCGGACACCCAGACCACCACCGCCCGCGACAACGAGCTCATCTTCGGCGACTTCAAGAACTTCCTGATCGTCGACAAGCCCGGCTCGTGGGCCGTGGAGTTCATCCCGAACATGTTCCACGTGGACAACAACCTGCCCAACGGCAAGCGGGGCTGGCTCGCCCACTGGCGCACCGGGTCCGACAGCGTGCTGGACAACGCGTTCCGGCTGCTGCAGGACAAGACCAGCGCCTGACCCGCCTCACCTCACCGGTGCCCGTCGACCCGCCCGGGGTAGGCGGGCACCGGCGCATCCCGACGACCCCGCCAAGATCCCCCGTCGAGGAGGAACCACCGTGTCCGATCCCAACCCGACCACGCCACCACCCGCGGACCCACCGCAGGACCCGCCGGCCCCGAACTTCGTGCGGGTGCGCAGGGACCCCTCCGCCGTGGTCCACCCCGAGCACGGCAACTTCGTCGTGCCGCGGCCCGGCGACCGCTACGCCGCCGACGACCCGTTGGTGACCGCGTTCCCGTGGCTGTTCGAGGACCAGAACGCCCCGGAACCCGAGACCAACGTGCAGTCGGTGAGCCTCGCGCCGGTGGAGCAGGCGACGGCCGCGCCCGGCGAGCGTCGCGCCACCCGCAAGCAGTCGGGCAACCGCCAGTGACGTCCGCAGGGTTCGTGCCGGGGTCGGTGGTGGTCGGCTACCTCGACCCCGGCACGTGGTCGGCCGTGTTCGGGCTGTCCTACCGGGATCTGCTGATGGCCGACCTGGTCGGTCCGCAGCGGATCGTGCGCGAGAGTGGCCGGGAGTTGCGCGCGGTCACCGGCAGCGGTGGCATCCCCGGCAGCCGCAACCAGGTCGCCCGGGAGTTCCTGGACTCCACCGACGCGGAGTGGCTGTTCATGGTGGACAGCGACATGGGGTTCGGGCCCGATGTCGTCGAGCGCCTGGTGGCCGCCGCCGACCCCGCCGAGCGGCCGGTGGTCGGCGGGCTGTGCTTCGCGCTCAAGCGTTCCGGGCGCGGCGAGTTCGGCGCCGAGCGGTTCCGGATCCAGCCCACCCTGTTCGAATTCCGCGACCTCGGCGACGAGGTCGGGTTCGCGCCGATGCTGGACTACCCGCGCGACCAGCTCGTGCCGGTCGGCGGCACCGGCGCGGCCTGCCTGCTGATCCACCGCGTCGCGGTCGCGGCCGTGCGGGAGCGCTACGGCGACGCCTGGTTCGACCCGATCACCCACCCGACCGGCGACCACGGCAAGCCGCGGACGTTCAGCGAGGACCTGTCGTTCTGCGTGCGCCTGGCGGCGGTCGGGGTGCAGCCCTACGTGCACACCGGCGTGCGCACCACCCATGACAAGCACGGCGTGTTCCTGGACGAGGACACCTACGAGCCCTACCGGCCGGCCCCGGCCGCCGTCGACGAGTAGGGGGCAGACGTGACCTACGACCTCGGCGACACCGCCCGCCTGCGCTTCGAGGTGCGCGACGCCGCAGGCGCCCTGGCCGCCCCGGGCGGGGACGTGACGTGCACGATCACCTTGCCCGACGACACCACCGTCACCCCGGACGTGACCAACGCGTCCACCGGCGTCTACACCGCCGAGTTCCTCACCGAGGACGTGGGGCGGCACCTGGTGCGGTGGGTGGCCACCGGCACCAACGCCACCGCGGACGCCGACATTCTCGACGTCCGCCCCGCCGACCGCGCCTGGCTGATCTCGCTGGCCGACGCCCGTAAGCAGCTCAACTTGCTCTCGACCACGGACGACGGCGAGCTGCGCGACTGGATGGGCGCGACGACCTTCGTGGTCGAGCGGCACACCCAGCGAGCCTTCGTGCGGCGCACCCGCACCGAGACCGCGCGCGGTGGCCGGCAGGGCATCCCGCTGATCTGGGGGCCGATCGCGTCGATCACCAGCATGCAGCCGCTGCTGGACACCGGCACCGGCTACGACCCCGCCGACCTGACCTGGACGTCCTCGGACATCTTGCGCCTGCGGTCCGGTGCGTCGTTCGCGGCCGGCGAGTACACGGTGGTCTACGTCGCCGGTGACAACACCGCGATCCCGGAGCACGTCACCGCGGCCGGGCGGATCATCCTCGGCCACCTGTGGGAGACCCAGCGCGGGCAGACGTCCCTGCCCAGCCGCGGCGGCGACGAGGACTACGAGGCCGCGCTGATCGGCTACGCCATCCCCAACCGGGCGGTCGAGCTGCTCGGTAAGCCTGTAGGGGGTTTCGCCTGATGGTCGCCTCCAGGATCCCCGCGGCGCTGGACGCGCTGGTCGCCCTGTGCCAGGGCGCCACCGCCACCGGCGGCGTGCTGGCCGGTGTGCAGGTCGTCGACGGCCCGCCGGTCGTCGAGCCGACCGAGCAGCTGGTGCTCTACATCGGCGACACCCCCGACGACGATTCGCCCGGCGCGGTCGGCGCGCAGAACTGGGTCAACCTCGGCGGCTCCGACGCCGACGAGGCGTTCACGATCTACTGCACCGCGCTGGCGCGGTCCGGCGACACCGGCATCAAGGCCAAGCGGGACCGGGCGTTCGGCATCTACGACGGCGTCGCGCAGCTGCTGCGGCTCGGCGCGCCCGGGGCCGATCCCCGGCTGGGCGGCTCGGTGCTGTGGGCCCGCACCGGCGGCGAGGAGTCCTACCTCCCGATGCAGACCGACAAGGGCGCGCTGGTCGAGGTCGGGTTCCACGTCGTGTGCCAGGCCCGGATCTGAGCGAACCCACACAGATAGGAGTGAGGACGTGCGTGTCGTCTACGACGGCCCCTACCGGGCCGTGAACGTGGCCGCCGTGGGGCTCATCGCCCTGCGCGGCGAACCGATCGAAGTCCCCGACGTGGTCGGCCTGAGCCTGATCGAGCAGGACACCTGGAGCGACCCCGACGCCCCGCCCGACACGGCCACCATGGCGGACCCCGCCGTTCCCGCCGGGACCGACGTGCCGGACTACCGGTCGTGGTCGGCGGCGCGGCTGCGTGAGGCCCTGGCCGGGCGTCGGCTCCCCACGGACGGCACCAGGCCGGTGCTCGCCGAGCGCCTGGCCGACCACGTCCGGACCACGGCCGGCCGCGACGAGCGCACCGGCGACGACGAGACCACCGCGGAGGTGACGCCGTGACGATCCCCTCGGGCATGTCCGCCCAGGTCATGGTGGGCAGCGAAGTCACGCACGGCACGGCCGTGACCCCGAACCGCGGCTACGAGTTCCGCTCCGAGAGCCTGAAATTGGAGGTCGGTCGGATCGAGTCCGGCGGCATCCGCCCGGGCGTGCGGGTCCAGCGGTCGAGTCGGTGGCGTAGCGGGCGCCGTGCCGTCGCCGGTGACGTCACGATGGAGTTGATGACCGCCGGGTGGGGCCTGTGGTGGAAGAACGCCCTCGGTGGCGTCGTCACGAGCCAGCCGGACGAGCCCAACGCGCCGACCGTCTTCCTGCACACGTTCACCCCGGGCACGTTGCCGCCGGGGCTGACCATCCAGGTGGGGCGGCCGGACAAGGGCGCCACGGTGCGCCCGTTCACCTACATCGGCTGCATGCTTCGGCAGTGGTCGCTGTCGGCCGCGGTCAACGAGCTGGTGACGTTCACGGCCTCGGTCATCGGGCGGGACGCCACCACCGCCACCGCGCTGGCCTCGTTCGTGGACGCGGCCGACGGCGATCCGGTGCCCTTCACCGAGGGCACGCTGACGGTGGGCGGCTCGGCGCTGGCGGTCAGGTCGTTCTCCATGCAGGGCGTGAACACGCTCGCCGACGACCGGTACTTCCTGGGCTCGCCGCTGCGGGCGAAGCCGGAGGAAGCCGGGCTGCGCGAGATCACCGGCAACCTCGAACCCGAGTTCGACGACCTCACCGCCTACCAGCGGTTCGTCGACGGCGACGAGGCCGAGCTGGTGCTGCTGTTCCAGAGCGGCATCATCGAAGACGCGCTGCGCTTCGAGACCCGCATCACCGCGAACGTGAGGTTCGACGACGGCACGCCCAACGTCGATGGCCCGACGATGCTGCAGAACCCCCTGCCGTACAAGGTGATCGACGACGGCACCCTGTCGATCGAGGTCGAGTACCAGACCACCGACGAGACCCCCTAGTCGACGTCCCCGGTCGGGAGGTGCGGCCGTGCCCGGCTTCGAGGTACACGGCACCGACGCGTTCCGCAAGGCCGCCGCCGACCTCAAGCGCGCGGGTCGCGGTGACCTGACGCGGAAGATGACCGCGGACATGAAGCGGGCGGCCGATCCGGCAGTGCGCGAGATGAAGGCACTCGTGCAAGGCCTGTCGACCAAGAGCACACGTAGCGGCCGGAAGAGCAGCAACTACAGCCGCAAGGTCGCCCGCGCGAAGGACGGGCCGCAGGGCAACCGGCGCATCCGCACCACCAGCTCGGCGCGGCAGGCCCGCGTCGAGCACGCGTTGCGCAACCGGAAGAAGCTCACCGACCGGTCCAGGGCGAAGGCGTACGGACGCGCCGGACTGCGGGCGACGGTGGCACGGGCGACAGGCACCACCGCGTCGACCAGTCCCACCCGCGCGGCGGTGCGCATCCGCGCGGCCCAGGCCCGGATGCCTCCCGACCAGCGCGCGCTGCCACGGCTCATGGACCGCGGCCGCTGGCGCAAGCCCACGTTCGGCCGAGGGCGGTGGACCAGCCAGGCAGTCACGCCCGCCGGTTGGTTCAGCGAGCCGCGCAAGCGGCACGGCCCGCGGATCCGAACAGCGGCGCACGCCGTGGTGATCCGCGTCCTGCACGATCTCGGCAACGGATAGAAGGGTCCACTATGGACAGACAGTTGCACTGGTTGCGGTTCGTCCAGGACGGCCGCGCCTGGGACCTCGACGTCCACGCCCTGTGGGTCGACGACACCATCGCCCTGCAAGAGCTCGCCCGGGGCCGCACGTGGGCGCAGATCCTCGCGGGCCTGGACGTGGGCGACATGGTCGCGGTCAAGGTCATGTGGTGGGCGGCGCGCCGGGCGAACGGCGAGACCGCGCTGCGGTTCGAGGACGTGCGGTTCCAGTGGCACACCCTCGCGTACAGCTGGGTCGACGACCCGACCCCGGTACCCGAACCGCCGACGGCCGCCGAGGCGGACCCCGTGAGCGAGGCCGCGCCGACGACCGGCTGACGGCCGCACCCCGCGCACCGCCCACCGGAAGGAGGTGCGCGGACGTGGCCAACCGCGACTTGATCTTCACGATCCTCGGCATCGACAAGGCCTCGCCCGCGTTCCGGTCGGTCGGCGACGCCGCCGAGCGTGCCGGGGACCGGGTCGACCGGGCCGGGTCGAGCGCGATCAAGGCGATGGCAGGGGTCGCGGCCGCGTCGAACGCCGGCGGCCTGGCCGCGGCCGCCGCGATCGGCGGTGTGCCGCTGCTGTTCGCGGGCATGGCGGCCTCGGCGGTGTCCAGCAACGAGCAGGTTCGCACGTCGTTCTCGAACCTGCGCGACAACGTGACCGACGACGTCCAGGCCATGGCCGAGCCCATGGTCGACGACTTCGTGGTCGCGGCCAACGAGCTCGGCCGGGCGTGGGGCCGGGACGTCGGACCCGTGCTGAAGTCCATCTTCGCCGATCCGGCGATGGCACACGGCGTGCGCGAGCTCGCGACCGGTGTGGGAGAGCTGGCCGGCAACGCGATGCCCGGTCTGGCCAAGGCCGTCCGGTCGAGCCAGCCGGTGATGAGCGGCTACCGGTCCCTGCTCGGCGACGTCGGCTCCGGTGTGTCGGACTTCGCCGAGAACGTCTCCGACAGCTCGGAGTCGGCCGGACGGGTGATCACCGGGTTCGGCCGTATCGCCGAGGACGTCCTGGGCGACGTCGGCGAGCTCGTCGGCGACCTGGCCGACGCAGCCGCCCCGAACATGGAACGGGTCGAGCAGGTCGTCGAACGCGCCGGCGACTCCCTGCTGGGCCTGGCGGACCATGCGCTGCCCATCCTGTCCGACGCCGCGGGCACCGGGATGTCCGCGGTCTCCGGGTTGCTCGGCGTGCTGGAGCCCTTCCAGGGCGCGCTCGGCACCGGACTCGGGGTCACCCTGGCGGCGGCCGGCGGCTGGCGGCTGCTCACGGCCGCCGGCAACGGCTTCACCAAGCTCGACCTCGGCGGCCGGATGGAGCGCACCGCGCTGTCCGCCGGGATCATGACCGAGCAGCTGACCGGCTCGGCCGGCGCCGGTGAGCGCGTCGCCACCGCCGGGTCGCGCATGGGCAACGTCCTGTCGAAGGTCGGGGCGGCCCTGCCGATCGTCGGCGTCGCCGCCGTCGGCCTCGGCCTGATGCTCGACGCGGCCAATCAGGAGATGGAGCAGATCACCGCGACCGGGCGCACCTGGGCCGAAGGTCTGCTCAAGGGCGGCAGCGAGGCAGACCGGGTTCGGCAGCAGATCCGCCGCCTCAACACCGAGAACAGCGACTACCAGTCGCAGCTGGCGTCGATCCGCCAGCAGTTCGAGAGCACCGGTGAGGCCGCGGGCGCATTCGCCGGTGAAGCGGAAACCCTGCAGAGCAAGCTCGACGCGAACAACCTCAAGATCAGCGAGACCAACCGGCAGTACCAGGAGATCCGCAACTCGCTGACCGGCGCCGAGCTGGCACAGGTCACGTACAACGAGGCGGTCGAGAAGTACGGCGAGGCCTCGCCCGAGGCCGCGGCTGCCGGCGTGGTGTGGCGGGCCGCGCTCGACGACGAGAAGCGCAAAGCCGAGGCGGCGGCCGAGGCGACCAAGACGCACACCGACCGCATCATCGAGCAGCAGAACATCATGCTCGGTGCGGCGGGTGCCGGCCTGAACTACCGGGCCGCGTTGCTGAACCTGGAGCAGGCGCAGAAGGGCCTGAGCGACGCGACGAAGAGCCACGCCGAGAACAGCCTGGAGGTCCGCGAGGCGACTCTGGCCTACGAGCAGTCACTGCTCGGTGCGATCACCGCGGCCGGTGAGATGGCCAACGCGGAGCACGCGGGCGCGTCGGAGTCCGAACGGGCACGCCTGGTAACCCAGGCGCAGGCCACCGAGATCCTGCGCCTGGCGGCGGCTGCGGGAACCACCGCGCCGGCTTCGTTGATGGCGATGGTGTCCTCGTTGGACGCCACCACGTTGGCCGCGCTCGGGGTGACGGCCCGCGTCAACGAAGCCGGTCAGGCTGTGTACCGCTTGCCCAACGGCAAGGAAGTCGTCATCACGGGGAACAACTTCGACGCGCTCGCCAAGATCAACCAGATCAACAACGCGAACGTGCGGGACAAGTTCTTCTCCGTGGTGATGCGGATGCAGGTGGACAGCAGCGGAGTCCCCATCGCGGGGTCGAACCGGTCCTCCGGTGCCGTCTCCGGCTACAACGACGGCGGTTGGGTCGGCGGGGCCGGCCCGGACCAGGACAGCGTCCCGGCATTGCTGACGCCGAAGGAGTTCGTGGTCAACCGGCGTGCGGCGCGGAAGTTCGGGCCGCTGCTGGAGGCGATCAACGACTCCGAGGGCGGCACGAAGGAACTCGAGATGCCCACCGGGGTCGCGACGGCCGGAGGCGGACCTGGACCGGCCCGCGTGGCGTCGGCTGCGCCCGTGTCCGTGGTCCACAACCACTACTACGACGTCTCGCCGACGTTCACGGGCCCGGTGGGCAGCCAGCGCGAACTGGAGGAGTGGCTCACCCGGTCGCTCGACAACCTCAACCGCAAGAACCGACTGCCGAAACCGAGGTGACCCATGCTGTCCCCCGACTACGAGGTGTTGGTGGACTGGGACGGCGACGGCGGCCTCGGTCTCGGGGACTTCGAGTTCGGCCTGGACGGCTGGAGTGCCGGCGGGACGCTGCCGCCCTCGCTGGCCCAGTCGACCTCCCGGTCCTACCACGGCAGCACGTCGGCACTGATCACGTGGGACGCCGGCGGCACCTCGCCGCTGATCCAGCGGATCTGGCCCGGGTTGTCGGCCGGCACCGCCTACAGCCTGTCGGCGTGGGTGTTCGTGCCGGTGGGCAGTGTCGCGCTGAAGTGGACGGTCGCCGGGATCTCCAGCGGCCCGGCGTCCGCGGCCACCGGGGCGTGGGTCGAGATCACCCACACGTTCACGGCGAGCGCGCCGAGCCACGCGCTGCAGATCGTGCCGGCCAGCCTCCCTGCCGGCGGCGAGCAGGCATGGGTGGACCACCTGCGCATCACCGGCCCCGGCGAGGACGTCACCGGCCGCGTGTGGGATCGCACCCCGATCGGACTCGACTACGGCCGCGACCAGGCCCGCAGCCTCAGCCCCGTCAAGCCGGGCGAGCTGGCCTTCGAGTTGGACAACACCTCCAGGGACTACTCGCCCGAGCACACCGGTTCACCGCTGGCCGACATGCTGGGGCCGGGCCGAGCGGTCGTCGTCCAGGCCACGTACGACTCCAAGGCCTACACCCTGTACCGCGGCTACATCGACGACTACACCGTGCTGCCCGACCCGGGCGACTGGTCGGTCGCGTTCACCGCGCTCGACGGCGTGGGACGCCTGCGGGAAGTCGACGTGTCGACGTCGCTGCACCGGTCCATCCAGACCGGTGACGCGGTGCACCGCGTCCTGGACGCCGTCGGCTGGACCGGCGGCCGGGACATCGACACCGGCGCGACGACGCTGCGATGGTGGTGGGAGGAGGGCACCGACGCGTCCACCGCACTCGACCGGATCACCACCGCCGAGGGGCCGGGCTCCTTCGTCCACATCGGCGCGTCCGGCGAGTTCGTCTTCCGCGGCCGTCACCACCGGCTCACCCGCTCCGCGTCCACCACGGCGCAGGCAACGTTCAGGGACGAGGGCGACGAACTCGTCGAACCGGTCTTCGACTCGCCGTTCCAGTACGACTCGGGGTGGAAGGACATCGTCAACCACGTGGCGTTCGAGGTGGTCGAGCGGACGATCAGGGCCACACCGGACGTGATCTGGAAGATGTACAGCCGCTACCAGCTCGGCCCGGGCGAGACGATGACGTTCACCCTGGTCGGCAACACGGCCCTGTTCACCGACGTGATCACGCCGACGCAGGGCACCAATCCCGACGTCGACACCGACTTCGTGATCGTCGGCTCGGGGACGCTGCGGTTCGAGCTGGACCGGACCAGCGGGCAGCGGTTCGTGCTGCGGATCACCCTGCCGCTGGGCGGGTCGGCCGTGACCCTCACGCGGGGGCGGCTGCGCGGCTACGTGGTCGACGAGGTGTCGCGGGTCCAGGTGTCGCTGGAGGACTCGACCAGCATCGCCCGGCACGGCCGCCGGACCTACACAGGTACCGCGCCGCACATCAACGTGCACGACGCGCTCGCCGTCGCCCAGTTGATCATCGGTCAGCGGGCGACCCGGCTGCCCACCGTCCGGATCAAGGTCCTCAGCGCCTCGGTCCCGCAGCTGACGCAGCAGCTCACCCGAGACCTGTCCGACCGGATCCACATAGTCGAGTCGCAGACCGGGGTGGACGCCCCGTTCTACATCGAGCACATCTCGCACAGCGTCCGCGACAACGGGCTCGTGCACGAGACGGTGTTCGGCTGCGAGATGGTCCGCACCCTGCCCGCGACGACCTTCCGTTTCGACTCGGGCACCGCCGGGTTCAACGACGGCCGGTTCGCGCCGACGGCGCTGGACGACCCGACGAGCGTCTTCCGTTTCGACACCACCGGACAGGGCTTCGACCAGGGCCTGCTCGGAACCTGAGGAGTACCACGATGACGAACACGATGGCGTACGCCTACTGCAACATCGGGAGGTGGATAGCCGACTGCCCCCGCCCGCACTGCTCCAACGCGATCGCGCTGGAGCCCAAGCAGGCGACGTTCCACTGCGGCGGGCACGACGGCTGCCGGATGATCGCGCCGATCGTGTGGCCCGCGGACGCCGACGAGATCTCGGACGCCCTCGCGGCCCGCCCGGTGCCCGCCACGCGGAACTGGGCGCCGGCGGGCCACTGGCAGGCGACGGTCACCGGGTTCCCCGACGGCCAGACCGCCGGCGAGCTGCGCGCGGAGACCGCCGAGCACGTCGACCAGGAGGTGTGACGGTGGCCTGGACGGCGCCCATGACGGCGGTGGCGAACAGCGTCTTCTCCGCCGCGCAGTTCAACCTCCACGTCCGCGACAACCTCAACGAAACCGCGCCGGCCAAAGCGACGGCCGCGGGCCGGTTCCTGGTCACCTCCGGTGCCAACTCGGTCACCGAACGCGTGATCACCGAGGCGAACGTCGACACCTCCCAGACGACCACCAGTACCTCCGCTACCGACCTGACCACGGTCGGCCCGTCGGTGACCGTGACCACGGGTACGTCGGCGCTGGTGCTGTGGTCCTGCGAGATGACCAACAACACCAGCGGGCAGGTGTCCCTGACGGACTTCGTCGTGACCGGAGCCAGCAGCCGCGCGGCGTCGGACGCCACCGCCCTCAAGCTGATGCCCTCGGCCGCGGGCAGCTACCCGAACCGGTCGGGAGTCCACACGCTCCTCACCGGCCTGACCCCGGGTGCCAACACCTTCACCCTCAAATACTGGGTGGGCGGCGGCACAGGCAGCTTCGCGTATCGGCGCATCACCGTGCTCGGACTGTGAAGGGGGACCGATGGCCTGGTCAGCGCCTATGACCGCTGTGGCGAACAGCGCGTTCACGGCCTCACAGTTCAACGCCTACGTGCGCGACAACCTCAACGAGACCGCGCCGGCCAAAGCGACGACCGCGGGCACCATCTTCGTCGCCACCGGCGCGAACGCCATCGCGGAACGCGCGCCGACGCGCGGCCTGATCGGCACGGCGCAGAGCACCGCGTCGACCGCCTACACCGACCTCACCACGGCAGGCCCGTCGGTGACCGTCACCACCGGAGCGTTCGTGCTGGTCTTCTGGACCGCGCACTCGCAGAACACCACCGCGAACGGCAGATGCTTCATGTCGTTCGGGATCTCCGGCGCCACGACCCAGGCGGCTGACGACACCTGGGCGCTGACGATGCAGAACCCGACCGCCACCACCAACGTCCGCGCGGGCGGCGTCCACATGTTCCCGGTCACCCCGGGCAACAACACCTTCACCGCCAAGTACCGCGTCGACGCCGGCACCGGAACTTGGACCAACCGCCAGCTCTTCGTCATCCCGCTGTAGACCCAACCACCGTCCACACCGGACCACACCCAAGGAGGTGACCGGTGTCGACGTTACGCCGCCGGATCATCCGCTGGACCAGCCTCATCGGCGCCCTCATCGCAGTCACCGCGTTGCTCGTCGGGCCGACCGGCCGCGAGCACCAGGCCGCGGCCCTCACCGGCGCCACCTGGTGCACCACCAAGGCGAGCATGGCCGTCATCGGCGGATCCTCCAGCACCGGCTACCTCACCGAGGGCTACGCGAGCCCCGACAACACCTACCACCCGACCACCTACGGGTGGTGGCGCAGGCTGACCGCTCAGGCCGCAGCCGGCTGGGGCACGACCGCGACCAACTACGCGCGTAACTCCGCCAAGGCCGCCGACTTCCTGCCCGGCGGACGCTGGCCGATCACGACCGGCGCGGTTGCCGACATCGACGCCAAGAACCCGGCCCTCGTGATCGTCTCGCTGGGCACCAACGAGTACCTGGCCCAGGTGCCACCGGCCCAGTTCGAAGCCGACCTGGTCCAGCTGGTCGACGACATCAAGACCGCCTCGCCCGGAACCGCGGTCGTGCTCGTGGCGCAGTGGACCGCGTACGTCCCTGCCGCCACCTACCCGTGGTCGCAGTACGTCACAGCCATCCGCAACACCGCCGTTGCAGAGGTCGCCGGGCTGGTCGACCTGCGGCAGTACCTGATCTCCGCCGGCGACCAGGACTGGTCGCGCTTCTACAACATCGACCGGATCCATCTGCTCGACCACAGCCACATGATCGTCGCCGCCGCGATGGCGATGAAGATCTTCGGCTGCTGACCACCCCATCGAATCGAGAGGGGGCGCCGGTGGACCCGGCACTGCTCGCTGACCTGATCACGGCCGCCCCGCAGTACGCCCTGGTCGGCTACCTCATCCTGCTGGTCCATCGGCTCCAGTCGCACGCGACGACCGACCGCGGCGACTACCGCGAGGACCTGGCCGCCGCCGACGAGCGCCACGCCGCCGAGCTCGCCCGGGTGCGCGAGGCGCACGCCGCCGAGCTGCAGGCGCTGCGTGCCGAGATGGCCGACATGCGCGCCCGCGTCGACGACCTGGTCGAGCAGGTCGACCGCGAACGGCGCGCGCGGTGGAAGGCCGAGGACATCGCGGCCGAGGCGCGCCGGCTCGCGCTCGACGCGAACGAATCGACACCACAGGAGGCCTGAACATGCGCGTCATGTACGACTCGGTGAACGCGAGCGCGATTCCCGCGAACGCCGCGATGGTGGCCGGATACGTCGACGGCCGATACGCCTGGTCCCAGAAGGACTGGGACCGGTTCCCGAACGCCGTGCGCGTAACCATCTCGGCGGTCGGCGCGGCGGTCGCGATGGTCGGCGACGTCGAGCGCGGGTGCATCTGGCCCGTGGCGAACGCCGTGCCCTGGGTCCTCCGTGCTCGGGCGGCCGGCTACGACCCGACCATCTATGTCAACGAGCTCAACGACTGGCGGCCGTGCCGCGAGGCGTTCCGCGCGGCCGGCGTGCCCGAGCCCCACTGGTGGGTCGCGAACTACGACGGCCGCCAGACCATCCCCGCGGGCGCGGTGGCGAAGCAGTACGCACACCCACACGACGGCGACGGAGTCGCCGACCGCCCCTGGGAGACCGGGGGGCACTACGACCTCAGCGTCGTGGCCGATTACTGGCCCGGCGTCGACGGACAAGGAGACGACGACATGCTCACCAGCGAGCAAGCCACCCAGTTGGCGACCATGCACCAGGTGCTGGTGTCCGGAGCGCTGCGTAACGTCAAGTTGAACCAGGACTTGGGTTTCGTCCGGGAGAGCCTCCTCGCCGAGATCGGCGGGGTGAAGGCGTTGCTGGCCACGGTGGTCGCCGAGCAGAAGGACGACCTGTCCGACACGGACGTCCTGGCCCGGCTGGACGCCAAGTTGGACGCGCAGTGGGCCGAGTTCGAGCAGCGCCTGGAGGAGGCGCGCGCCGCCGACCGGGCGGCCATGGAGGACGCCGTGCGCGACGTCCTCGGCAACGACAACACCGACCAGGCCGATCGCCTGCTCGACGCGCTCGCCGCCCGGATCTCGGGCGGCACGACCCCGAAGGGAAGCTGACCCGTGGACAACCGCGACATGAGCCTGAACCCGGACCGGCACCCGCTGGCCCGGATCGCCCGCACCGTCGGCACTGTGCGCGCCGTGGTGCTCGCCGTGCTGGCCGTGCCCGCGGTCGCCATGCTCGCCGGCCCGGACCTGCCGGGCGCGCTGGACGGCCTGCTCGCCGCGCTGGTGGCGCTGCTGGCCGCCGCCGGTCCGCTGTGGAGCGCGGTCGCCGTGCGCCGCCGGGCCGAGCCCGTGGTGACCCCGTCCGCCGCACCGCGTGCCGCCGACGGCGTCACCCCGCTGGTTCCCGCCACGCGCGGCCCGGACGGCACGTACCGCGTGACCGGCTGACCGCCCATCACCACGAACAGCCCCCGCGCCCACCTTCGGGTGGTGCGTGGGGGCTGTTCGTCGTGTCGGCTACTGGGTCGCTCGCGCCGACTGCTCCGGGCACAACGCCACGACGGCATCGGGAAAGACGAGCTCCGCACGTACACGCGCCGCAGAACCGGGCAGGCCCGCGTTGTCCAGCAGCGTCCGCCGACTCAGGCCGTCACGCAGACCTCGGCAGTACAGGTCCCCCTCGGCCAGCACCAGCGCCTCGTCGATCGACGTCTTCACCAGCCCTCGGTCGCGCATCACCCGGAGAAACAAGCCCTTCGGATCAGCCGCCGAAGTCGACGTCGACGACGCCGCGACCGAGGTCGTCGAGCTGGTCGTGTCCGAAGGCGCCGCGACCGACGGCTGCGGCCCGGAACTGCACGCCGTGATCAGCGCGGCGCACGCCGCGGCGATCACGGCGATCAGCGCTCGTGTCATGAAGTCCTCCCACATGGTCCTTACCGGGTGTCTGCGAGGACCAGCGGGGTGTTACTGCACTGCGCCCGCCCTGCGAGTGCAGGACGGGCGCGGCGGTGTGGATGGAGTGGTTGCGACTACTTCTTGGGCTCCGCCGGCTGCGTGACCGGGTCGGTGGCGTCGCTGCCGTGGCGGCCGTCGAATGCGTCGTCGTCGTCACGGCCGTGGCGCATGATCGTGTTGTTCACGGTGGTTCCTTCCGGTTGGCGTGCTGGACTGGTACTGGTCAGGTGGTGGGCGTGTCGCCCTGGTCGTCCTCGGTGTCGTCCGCCGGGGCGGGCTTGGGCCGGTCGGGGCCCTGGGACTCGGGCCGCATGACGAGCCCGGAGAGACGTGCTCGCTCGGCCCAGCTCGGATCGGTCAACGTGGAGCTCCTTCGGTGGTGGGGTTGGGGATCCGTGCCGCTCTCCGGGGGAGTGGAGAGCGGCACGGCCGGGTGCGCGTCGACGCCCGTCAGGCGCGCACCACCCGGACCGATGGCGGTCCGGGGAGTCGGTGGCGCCCGATCAGGCGGGCGCGAGACGGGTGTCGGCGGGCATGGCGGTGGCGGAGGCCTGGTCGCCGACCAGGCAGCGCAGGTCCATGTCGTGCTCGAGCACCAGCTGGCGGCGCAGCAGCATCGAGCCGACCGCGACCAGCAGCACCCTGATCACGGCGTCGCTGCCCTTGTACGTGCGGGGTGCGTGGACGAGCAGGTACCGGGCGGCCTGGATGGCGGGCAGGGCGCCGTCCGGGGTGAGTGCGTCGTCGTCCGCCAGCAGGTACAGGGCGGCGGTCTCCAGGGTGGCGCGCACGTCCGGGCCGGCGGTGACCAGGTACACCCCGTCGCCGCCGGTCTCCATCCGGCTGGCGTCACGGCCACTGGCCGCGACGCGGCGCACCAGGTCCGCGGCAAGCACCGTGGCCCGGAACCCGCGCGCCAGCGTGGTGCCCAGGACCTCACGACCGTCCGGCAGCACGATGCGGTTGACGAGCACGTCGTCGACGGGCGCGGCGTCCATGCGGGCGTGGGCGACCCGGCCGTAGTGCAGCATGATCTCGTGCGCGGGCGTCGACGTCCCGCCGACGTAGGTGCGGCTGTGCTCGTCCCACGTCGCGCCGTGGCGCAGCCGGCCGAGGTAGCCCACGCGGTCGATCCGCGGCTCGTCGCGGGTGATCGCGGTCCGGAACCGCTCGGCCACCATCGGGATCCCGGCACCGAGGCGGCCCGGCGCGGCGGCAGCCAGGTGGTAGCGCCAGTCGATCAGCGCGTCGTAGGTCCGGCGCAGCTGCTCGACGCGCTGCAGCCGGGTCAGGCGGTGCCAGTCGCGGGCCAGGTCCAGGCGGACGCTCTCGGCCCGGTCCGCCTGGAGCTCGGCGAAGACCTGCACCCTCAGGTCCTGGCCGGGGTCGCGGCGCGCCAGGTCAGGGGTCGGGAAGCTCGTTGCGGTGATCATGGGCATGGTTCCCCCCAGGGAGGTGGCGCGGTCGAGCTGCGGTGACGGGAGAAATGGGGCGAGGCGGTCGTCAGGAAGCCGCCATGACGATCGCGATCGTGTGCGCGGCGCCCAGCGCCTGGACGGCCTCGGCGAGGCGGTCGCTCGCCTGGGCCATCAGGCCGGGCAACTGCTGGGCCTCGGCACGCACGCTCTCCGCGGCGACGGTGGCGGCGCTCGGCTCGGTGTCCATGACCTGCCGGCCGGCGGCACCGGCCAACTGGAGCGCTTCGCCGATGTCGTGCGCCAGCTGGCTCAGGTCGGTGTTGATGTCGCCGATGTCGCTCACGCCGTGCCTCCCGGACGTGGCGGGCCGGGGTGCTGCGGCGGCCGGATGACGTGTCGCCGGGCGTCGGCGAGCAGCCCAGGCAGCACGTCGGCGATCGGTGGCCGGAGCAGCGCCAGCTTGGGCGCGCCGTCCCGGCCGGGCTCCGGCAGGGCCAGTGCCTGCTCGATCACCCAGGACGCCTCGCAGTCCCACACGTACCAGTCCAGCGGGCCGGGAGGGTCGAGGACGTCGTCGCCGAGCGTGATCGTGGCGCGGTAGGCAAAGGCGCCACCGGGCGCGACGTCGAGCAGCTGGATCACGTCCACGACGTCGCCGGTGTGCCCGACGTACCGCGACCAGGCCACCGCGCTGGGGTTGTCCCGGTCCGGCACGTAGACGGACGTCCATGCACCCCGCACCAGCTCGGCGATCAGCTCGTCAAGAGGACGTGGCGGCGGAGGCGGCGGCGACACGGGCCGCCGGCGGACAGCGCGGCGATGCCACCACCGGCGCAACCACGGGATGCAGAAGAGCACCCCGAGGGCGGCCAGCATGATCAGCACGAAGATCACGAGGTCACCGCCTTCCGGGTAGGTGCGGTGGGCACGCTCGAGGGGGAGGGAGACGTGCCCACCGCGTGCCGCGCCCACCTGGTCGGGGGGATGCAGGCAGACACGGCGGTCGGGACCCGGCCACCGCTGCTGGGGGCAGCAGTGGCCGGGGGCGCGGGCGGCGCGGCGTACACCGGTCGCGCGCCGGGCCCCGCGCATGTCCGGCGCACGACTACGGGTGCCGTGGCCGGAAGTTGGTGAACCGAGCGATGAGGCACGACGCCACCGATCTCGTGACCGATGAGTTCGAGCCGGCGAACGAACCGGCGTGCTCGCCGCTTGGGCGATGTAACCCACGTGGTGACCGACATCCCGGCAACCAGGACCAGCACCGGCAACACCCAGTCGTTCATCGCGCGCCACCGGGCAACTGCTTGCGCAGCTGGTCTACGGCGGAGCCCATCTCGGCGGCACCGTGCCAGTCGTAGACGGCCGTCCCGGGGCTCGGTTGAACGACCACGACGCGGCCGTCCCGCACGAACACCTCGGTCGTGCGCGGCCGGCCCATCGCGTCCATGCACTGCACGGTGATGGGGTTCTCCGGGCTGCTACCAGCTGACGGAGAGAGCGGTGTGGGCACTGGTAGCCTCCATGCACGTTCTGGTCACGTTGGTTCGTGACCAGCCTGCTGGTTCGTGACCAGTCACCGCAATGGCCCAATCGGGGGACGTTTGGTCACAGGCTGGTGATGCGTAGAGTCATGGTCCGTGACCACTCCACGTGCTCCCGAGCTGGCCGCCGCACTGCGCGCGGCGATCAAGGCGTCGCCGTTGAGCGTGCGCCAGCTGGCGATCAACGTCGGCAAGAGCCACACCACGCTGAGCCAGTGGAGCAACGGGCATCGGGTGCCGACGGTGGAGGACGTCCGGGCGCTGCTCGACCACCTCGTCGTGGCCGACGACGAGGTGGCGCGCATCCTGGCGCTGACCGAGGCTGCGAACGCTCCGGCCGGCGACCGGCTCGTCGCGGGTGTGACCGAGGCGCAGGCCCGCATCATGGACAACGAGAGCCGGGCACGGCGGATTACCGAGTGGTCGCCGGACCTCGTGCCCGGACTTCTGCAAACGAGCGATTACGCCCGCGTCATTCTCGGCGATCGGCCGGCAGCGGAGTTGCACATTCCCCTGGCGCTTCGCGCGGGTCGCCGTGAAGTCCTCACCCGCGCGGACTCGCCGCCCGAGATGCTCGCGATCGTGGGCGAAGACGCGATCCGGTCGTGCATCGGATCACCTACGGTGCGCGCTCACCAACTCCGGCACCTGCTGAAGGTCGCAGAGCTGGACAATGTCACGCTCCGGGTCGTGCCCCGAAGCAATGCCTTCCATTCTGGCCTGCTCGGTCCGTTCGTGATCTACGAATTTGATCGCGACCCATCCGTCGTTCTCCTTGAGCACCACCGGTCCAGCGCGTTCCTCTACAACGAGGTGCATGTGGCGGACTATCAGGACGCTGCGGAAGAGATCCGCCAGCGGGCGATGAGCCCGGAAGACACCGCCGAGCTGATCGCCGAGTGCATTGGATAGGCACGAATGGAGACGCGATGGACCAAACTCGACGCCGCCCTTGGCGGAAGAGTAGCTACACCGGGAACGACAACTGTGTCGAGTTGTGCGGCTCGCTGGACCGCGTGCGGGACTCGAAGCAGCGCGACAACGGCCCGGAGTTGATGTTCCCGCCCCGCGTCCTGGCGGCGTTCCTCGCCGCGGTGAAGACGGGCCGTTTGGACGGCTGACAACCGGAGGCCGCGCCCACAGCTACTGGGCGCGGCCTCCGCGTGTCAGTGTGCCAGCCGTCGTACCGGCCCGAGGTGGATCAGTCCGGTACGGATCCGGTACGCAACAGCTACGAAAACAGCCAAGGACGCCAACGACGCCAACGCGTGTTTGCGCAGCTAGCCGGGCACCTACCGTCATCTGTCAACGTCAGATTCGACGTAGTTACGACTAACGGCGCTACTGGCCGGTCGGTTTTCTCCCGACCATGCATGTGACCAGGTCGCTACACCCCGTTCGCGCGGACGTCCCATCCCCTGCATCGCACGGCCGACCGGCGCACCCGCCCGGCACGGCCGCGCAGCCCTGCCCAAAAAGGGAGAACCCTCCATGGGAGACGCCCGTACCACCAGAAGACTGGCCGTGCTCGGCCTGGCCGCCGTGTCGGCCGCCGCGCTGGCCCTGTCGAACGTCGGCGTGGCGGCGGCCGAGGGCGACGTGCTCGGCGCGCAGCGCGCCGACGCCGTCCCCGGCTCCTACATCGTGGCCCTCAATGAAGCGGCCTCACCGAGGTCCGCGTCCGCCTCGACCGCGTCCTCGCTGGTCGACAAGTACGGCGGCCAGGTCCGCGTGGCCTGGCGGCACGCGCTCAACGGCTTCCACGCCTCCATGTCCGCGGCGCAGGCCCGTCGCCTCGCCGCCGACCCGCGCGTGGCGTTCGTGCAGGCCGACCTGCCGATCTCGGTGGACGCGACCCAACCGAACCCGCCGTCCTGGGGCATCGACCGCATCGACCAGCGCAACCTGCCGCTGGACAGCGCCTACAACTACGCCACGACCGCGAACAACGTGCGGGCGTACATCATCGACACCGGCATCCGGACGACCCACTCCGACTTCGGCGGCCGGGCGACCTGGGGCACCAACACCGTCGACACGAACAACACCGACTGCAACGGCCACGGCACCCACGTCGCCGGCACCGTCGGCGGCACCGCGCACGGCGTCGCCAAGGGCGTGCAGCTGATCGCGGTCAAGGTGCTCAACTGCGCCGGTTCCGGCACCACGGCGGGCGTGGTGAACGGCGTCGACTGGGTCACCCAGAACGCCGTCAAGCCGGCCGTCGCGAACATGTCCCTCGGCGGCGGCGTCGACACCGCCCTGGACACCGCGGTGCGCAACTCCATCGCCTCGGGCGTCACCTACGCGGTCGCGTCGGGCAACTCCAACGCCAACGCGTGCAACTACTCCCCGGCGCGGGTCGCCGAGGCGCTGAGCGTGAACGCCTCGACCCGCACCGACGGGCGCGCGTCGTTCTCGAACTACGGCACCTGCACCGACGTCTTCGCGCCCGGCGAGGGCATCACGTCGTCCTGGAACACCAACGACACCTCCACCAACACGATCAGCGGCACGTCGATGGCGTCGCCGCACGTGGCGGGCGCCGCCGCGCTGTACCTGGCGGACAACCCGACCGCGACCCCGCCGGCGGTGCACTCGGCGATCGTCGCCGCCGCCACCGCCGACAAGATCACCAGCCCGGGCACCGGCTCGCCGAACAAGCTGCTGTTCACCGGCACGGCCACCCCCGGCGGCCCGTCGGTGACCAACCCGGGCAACCAGTCGACCGTCGTCGGCACGGCGGTCAGCCTCCAGCTGTCCGCCAGTGGCGGCACCGCGCCGTACACGTTCACCGCCTCGGGCCTGCCCGCCGGCCTGTCGATCAGCTCCTCGGGCCTGATCAGCGGCACGCCGACGGCCACCGGCACGTCCACGGTCACGGTGACCGCGACCGACGCGGCGGCGCGCACCGGCAGCACCACGTTCTCGTGGACGGTCTCGTCCACCGGCGGGTCCTGCGACGCGGTGACCAACAACACCGACGTGACCATCGGCGACAACTCCGACGTGAACAGCCCCATCTCGCTGTCCTGCGCCACGAACGCCTCGTCGACCACGAGCGTGCAGGTCAACATCGTGCACACCTACATCGGTGACCTGGTCGTCGACCTGGTCGCGCCGGACGGCTCGGTCTACAACCTGCACAACCGCAGCGGCGGCGGCACCGACAACATCAACCGCACCTTCACCGTGAACGCCTCCTCCGAGGCCGCCGCGGGCACCTGGAAGCTGCGCGTCCGCGACCAGGCCACCCTGGACACGGGCTACATCAACAGCTGGACGCTCGACGTCTGAGCCTGACGTGACCGGCGGGGCCGCCTCCTCGGAGGCGGCCCCGTCGCCGTCGAGCCGACGACGCCGGGCGGGCTAGAGCTCCACGCCCAGCAGCGAGTCGGCCGCGGTGCGGAAGAGCGTCGGGCCCGCCTGGTCCGACCCGCCGGTCGACAGGGCCTCGGCCGCCCACGCGTCCATCGCCGCCAACGCCCTGGGCGTGTCGAGGTCGTCGCCGAGGTGGTCGCGCAGACGGGCCACGGTGGCGTCCGCGCCCGGCCCCGTCGACCGCGCCGCGGCGAGCCGCCACGTCGCGAGCCTCGCCTCCGCCTCGGCGAGCAGGGCGTCGCTCCACGGCCGGTCGGCGCGGTAGTGGCCCGCGAACAACGCCAGCCGCACCGCGTTCGGGTCGACCTTCTGCGCGCGCAGCTTGGACACGAACACCAGGTTGCCGCGCGACTTGGACATCTTCTCGCCGTCCAGCCCGATCATGCCCGCGTGCACGTAGTGCCGGGCGAACGGGTGCTCGCCGGTCATCGCCTCGGCGTGCGCGGCGGAGAACTCGTGGTGCGGGAAGATCAGGTCCGACCCGCCGCCCTGCACGTCGAACGACGTGCCGAGCCGGTTCAGCGCGATGGCGCTGCACTCGATGTGCCAGCCGGGCCGGCCGGGGCCCAGCTCCGACGGCCACGACGGCTCGCCCTCCCGGGCCGCGCGCCACAGCAGCGCGTCCAGCGGGTGGCGCTTGCCCGCCCGGTCCGGGTCGCCGCCGCGCTCGGCGAAGAACCTGCCCATCGTCTCCAGGTCGTAGTTCGACTCGTAGCCGAACCGCCCGGTCGCCGTGTGGTCGAAGTACACGTCCGGGTACTCGGGGTCGTCGACCCGGTACGCCGCGCCGCCGGCCAGCAGCTTCCCGACGGCCTCGACCACCTCGGGGATCGCGTCGACCGCGCCCACGTAGTCGCGCGGCGGCAGCACCCGCAGCTCCACCATGTCCTCGCGGAACAGCGCGGTCTCCCGCATGCCCAGGACCACCCAGTCGTCCTGGTCGCGCTCGGCCCGCTCCAGCAGCGGGTCGTCGATGTCGGTCACGTTCTGCACGTAGTGCACGTCGTGGCCGTTGTCCAGCCACACCCGGTGGACCAGGTCGAACGCCAGGTAGGTGGCCGCGTGCCCCAGGTGGGTGGCGTCGTACGGGGTGATGCCGCAGACGTACATCCTGGCGGTGGCGCCGGGGGCGGTCGGGCGCACCTCGCCGGTGGCGGTGTCGAACAGCCGCAGGGGACGCGGCTCCCCCGCTACCCGCGGGACAGGAGTGGATGACCAGGTCTGCATGTGAACGACCCTAACTCGCCGATCGGATCGTGGACGAACGTCCACTCCCCACCACCCGGGCGTACCCTCTGACCTGGGAAGTGGTCGCGATGGTCCTCGCCATCGCCATCGGCGCGCCGGGCGTGCCCGCCCTCGGCGTCGAAGAAGCTGTCCGAGGTGGCCGCGGGGAGAACCCCGACCCTGGTGCCGCCGTTCCCGGTCGGGTCGCCCCGCGTCCTCGAACGGGCGTCAGGCGCGATGGAACAGCAGGTCACGGTCCCCGAGCGGGGTTGAGCGTTTGCCCCGTGCGACGGACGGGGGGACGATGTGGTCTGGCTCACGTCGTCGGGACGAGGGAGGCGGCATGACCGCGCTCAAGCCGGAACCCGTGATCACCCACCCCGGTGCGGCCCGGCGACGGTCGAAGGGCTCGGTGCTGCTGGGGCTGCTCCGCACCACCGACCCCAAGCAGATCGGGCTGCTCTACCTGAGCACGTCGTTCGTGTTCTTCATGGTCGGCGGCGTGATGGCGCTGCTCATCCGGGGCGAGCTGGCCCGGCCGGGGCTGCAGTTCCTGTCCAACGAGCAGTACAACCAGCTGTTCACCATGCACGGCACGATCATGCTGCTGCTGTACGCGACGCCGATCCTGTTCGGCTTCGCCAACTACATCCTGCCGTTGCAGATCGGCGCGCCCGACGTGGCGTTCCCGCGGCTCAACGCGTTCTCCTACTGGCTGTTCCTGTTCGGCGGGCTGACCGTGATGGCCGGGTTCCTCACGCCGGGCGGCGCGGCGGACTTCGGCTGGACCGCCTACACGCCGTTGAGCAGCGCGGTGCACGCGCCGGGCGTCGGACCCGACCTGTGGATCATGGGGCTGGCGGTGTCCGGCCTCGGCACGATCCTCGGCGGCGTGAACATGGTGACCACGGTGTGCTGCCTGCGCGCGCCCGGCATGACCATGTTCCGGATGCCGATCTTCACCTGGAACATCTTCGTCACCAGCATCCTGATCCTGCTGGCGTTCCCGATCCTCACCGCCGCGCTGATGGGCCTGGCCGCGGACCGGCACCTCGGCGCGCACGTGTTCGACCCCGCCAACGGCGGCGTGATCCTGTGGCAGCACCTGTTCTGGTTCTTCGGCCACCCCGAGGTCTACATCGTCGCGCTGCCGTTCTTCGGCATCGTGTCGGAGATCTTCCCGGTGTTCAGCCGGAAACCGCTGTTCGGCTACAAAGGACTGGTCTTCGCCACGTTCGCCATCGCGGCGCTGTCGGTGGCGGTGTGGGCGCACCACATGTTCGCCACCGGCGCGGTGCTGCTGCCGTTCTTCTCGCTGATGACGTTCCTGATCGCGGTGCCGACGGGCATCAAGTTCTTCAACTGGATCGGCACCATGTGGAAGGGGTCGATCACGATGGAGACGCCGATGCTGTTCAGCATCGGGTTCCTCGCCACGTTCCTGCTCGGCGGGCTGACGGGCATCATCCTGGCCTCGCCGCCGCTGGACTTCCACGTCACCGACACGTACTTCGTGGTGGCCCACTTCCACTACGTGCTGTTCGGCACGATCGTGTTCGCCACCTACGCGGGCCTGTACTTCTGGTTCCCCAAGATGACCGGGCGGATGCTGAACGAGCCGCTGGGCAAGCTGCACTTCTGGACCACGTTCCTCGGCTTCCACGGCACGTTCCTGATCCAGCACTGGCTCGGCAACATCGGCATGCCCCGCCGCTACGCCGACTACCTGCACAGCGACGGCTTCACCCTGCTGAACACCATCTCCACGATCGGGGCATTCCTGCTGGGCGCGTCCGTGCTCCCGTTCGTGTGGAACGTGCTGCGCAGCTACCGGTTCGGCGACCCGGCCGGGCGCGACGACCCGTGGGGCTTCGGCAATTCCCTCGAATGGGCGACGACGTGCCCGCCGCCCCGGCACAACTTCACCGAGCTGCCGCGCATCCGGTCCGAGCGGCCCGCGTTCGAGCTGCACTACCCGCACATGGTGGAGCGCATGCGCGAGGAGGCGCACTTCTCGCTCACCCGGCCGGGCCAGCACCGGGTCGCCCCGGACGCGGCGACGGAGACGGCACTCGCGTCGACCGACCGGGAGAGCAAGGGCAAGGACGAGGACGACTGAGCCCGCTGCTCACGTGGCCCGCTCGTGGTCCGTGCGGGCGGTCCCGAGGTCTTCCGGCGCGGCCCGCCGCACGGCCGTCGCGGGGTCCAGCTCCCAGCCCGCCGCGTACGCGGCGGCGAACCCGTCCCCGCCCAGCGCGGCCCGGCCCCGGCCGGTCAGGTCGCGGACCCGCGGGTCGGTCAGGTCGTGCGCGCCGCGCAGCCGGGCCGCCACCCCCAGCAGCACGGCCGACTCGTGGCGCCGCCCGGACAGCTCGGCGAGCGCGGCGGCCTGCACCGCCACCGGGGACAGCGCCGGCAGTTCCCCGGTCGCCCGCGCGGCCGCGTACGCGTCCCGCAGCGCCCGGTCCGCGCCGGGCAGGTCACCGAGCGCCAGGCGGAGCGCGGCCCGCGTGACGCCGACCAGCGTCCGGGCGTGGAACGCGGTGGCGCCGCGCAGCCCCCGTTCGGCGTGGTCGAGCAGCTCACCCGCCCGGTCCAGGTCGCCGAGCCGCACCCGCAGCGCGGCTTCGTGCGCGTCGACCAGCACCAGCGGCTCCGAGGAGAACGCCCGCTCCCGGGCCGGGCCGAGCAGGGCCAACGCCCGGTCGGTGTCGCCGCGCCGCAGGTGCAGGTCGACCCGGCGCAGGTCGCGGTCGAGCTGGTCGCCGGGGCTGGGCGAGCCGAACCCGTCCGCCAGCGCACCGGCCTCGGCCAGGTCGGCCGCCGCGCCGTCGAGGTCGTCGTAGCGGCGCAGGTGGGCGCGCATCGGCAGCACGGCGGCCTGGCTCCACCGGTCGCCCACCTGCCGGAAGCGGTCCAGGGCGGCTTCCACGTGCGCCCGCGTCCGGTCGAGCGCGCCCGCGTTCTCGGCGATCTCGGCCTGGAACAGGTGGGCCAGCCCGGCCGGCCACGGGTCGTCGCCCCCGGCGAGGCGCCGCAACGTCGTGGCCGCGGCCGCGGGGTCGTGCAGGAACAGCAGGGCCGCGCCGAACACCCGGTGGTGGCCGGGCAGCTCTTCGTGCGCGAGCACCCGGCCGGCCAGCTCGCGGGCCTGCGCCCGGTCGGCCGCGGCTTCCCCGGCCGTGATGCCGGACCGCGCGTCCGCCCAGGTGAGCAGGTGCACGGCGCGGGCGCAGTCGCGCTCGGGCGACGGCCCGCCGCCGGGCGTCGCCAGTGCCTCGGCCAGCCAGTGGGTGGCGTCGGCGTGGCGGCCGGACATCTGCCAGTACCAGGTCAGGGCCAGCGCGAGGCGGAGCGCGCCGGCCGCGTCGCGGGTGGCGCACAGGTGGCGCAGGGCGGCGAGCGTGTTGTCGTACTCGGCGCCGACGACCTCCGCGGCCTCGAGCTGGGCGGGCCCGCGCAGCCGCGGGTCCTGCTCCGCGACCAGCTTCGCGAAGTGGGCGGCGGCCAGGTCGCGGGTCGGCCCGAGGTCGCCGGTGGCGGCCAGGCGGCCGACGCCGTACTCGCGGACGGTGTCGAGCATCCGGTGGCGGCCGGAGCCGGGCGCGAGCCGCAGCAGCGACCGGTCGACGAGGGTGGCGAGCAGGTCCGGGATGTCGGCGGCGGGCACGGCGGTGCCGGCGCAGACGGCGGTCGCCGAGGCGGGCGTGACGCCGCCGGGCAGGGTGGCGATCCGTTCCGCGACGGTGCGCTCGTGCTCGCCCAGCAGCTCCCAGCTCCAGGCGATGACGGCGCGCAGGGTGCGGTGCCGGGCCGGCGCGGTGCGGTGACCGGTGGTGAGCAGCCGGAACCGGTCGGAGAGCCCGTCGGCCAGGTCGGGCAGCGCCAGGGTCCGCAACCGGGCGGCGGCCAGTTCGAGGGCCAGCGGCAGGCCGTCCAGGCCGCGCACCACGCGCAGGACGTCGGGCAGCGTGGTCTCGTCGACCTCGAACCCGGGTCGCACGGCCGCGGCACGTTCGGCGAACAGGCGCACCGAGGCCACCTGCCGGGCCTGGTCGACCCCGTCGGCCGGGTCGGGCAGCGCGAGCGGGGCCAGCGGCACGAGTGACTCGCCGTCGACCGCGAGGGGTTCCCGACTCGTGGCGAGCACGCGCAGCCGGGGGCAGCGGGGCAGCAGCGCCGCGACCAGGTGGGCCACGGCGTCGATCAGGTGCTCGCAGTTGTCGACCAGCAGCAGGCCCTCCCGGTCGCCGAGCACGCCGACGAGGACGTCCAGCTCGTCCTCTCCGGCCCGCTTGCGGGCGTCGAGCACCGGGCCGCCCCGCGACCCGGTCGCGGCGAGCACGGCCGAGGCGAGCTCCACCGGTTCGGTGACGGCCGCGAGGTCGACGAGCCGGACGCCGTCGCGGTAGTCGCGGCGGTGGCGGCGGGCGGCCTCCAGCGCGAGCCGGGTCTTCCCGGCACCACCCGGCCCCAGGACGGTGACCAGGCGGCCGCGGGCCAGCAGGGCGCCGATGAGGGTGAGCTCGTCGTCACGGCCGATGAAGCTGGTCAGCGGCGCGGGGAGGTCCGCCGGGGGAAGCCTGCCGGGGTCGGCTGCCCGGCTCGTGGCCGGCGTGCCGCGCGGCGACGGGTCGGGGCGCAGCAGGCGCAGGTGGCGTTCCCGCAGGGCCGCGCCCGGGTCGGCGCCGAGGACGTCGGCCAGCGTCCGGCGCACCCGGTCGTAGACGGCCAGCGCCTCCGCTTGCCGCCCGGCGGCGGCGAGCGCGTCCATCAGCAGCGCGGCCGCCCGCTCGTGGACCGGGTGCAGGGCCAGCAGCCCGGTCAGCCTGGCCGCGGCGGCCTCGGTCCTCCCCAGCGAGAGCTCGGCGTCGGCGAGGTCGGCGACCGCTTCGACCGACACCCGGGCCAACCGGGTCGCGACCGCGGGCGCGACCTCGGCGACGAGCGCGGGTTCGGAGCCGGGGTCCTCGCCCCACAACGCCACGGCCCCGGTGAGGGCGGTGAGCGCGGCCTCCGGGTCACCCGCCCGCAGCCGCTCCCGACCGGCGGCGGTGAGCTGCTCGAAGCGCAGCGCGTCCACGCCGGCCGCGTCCACCGCCAACCGGTAGCCGCCCGCGACCCGCACGACCGCGGCTCGGGGCGCGCCGGTCGGCGTGAGGGCGCCGCGCAGCCGGGACACGAGGGTCTGGAGGGCGGGGCCGGGACCGGACGGCGGGGCCCCGGCCCAGACCGCGTCGACCAGCACACCCGGCTCGACCACGCGACCGCCGGCGAGTGCCAGCCGGACGAGCAGGCCGCGCAACCGCGCGCCCGGGACGGGCAGGACGGCGTCACCGCGCGACACCCGGAACGCGCCGAGCAGCGTGACCCGAAGCCCGGCGCCCCCGTCCATGCCCCGATCCTCGTCCGCCCACCCGCGAGACCTCAAATCAGCGCCGCCGTGTCAGCGCCCTGTCCGGCCTCGGCCGTCCGTGTTCGCGCCGTGTCCGCGCCGTGTGAGCGACCCGCCCCAGTCTTCGCGGCACCAGGACCACGAACCACGGAGGCATCGGATGACCGGCACGACCAACGCCGACGGCTGGGTACGGAGCTGGGGCGCGTCGCCCCAGGCCGCCCACGACGGGCTCGGCTCGCTCGACGACCACCCGCCGCTCGCCGACGTGACGCTGCGCCAGGTGGTGCGCCTCAGCGGCGGCGGGCGGCGGGCGCGCGTCCGCTTCACCAACGAGTTCGGGACCGCGCCGTTCACCATCGGCGCGGCGCGGGTGGGCCTCGCGGCATCGGCGCCGGGTGCGGTGCGGCCGGGCAGCGAGCGCGTGCTGACCTTCTCCGGCGCGCCGGCCGTCACCGTCCCGGCGGGCGCGCCGATCCTCAGCGACCCGGTCGACCTGCGCCTGCCCGCCCTCGCCGAGCTGGTCATCAGCCTCCACCTGCCGGGGCGCGTGGAGACCTGCACCTGCCACGACCCCGCGCTGGACACCGGCTGGACGGTCCCGGGCGACGCCGTGGCCGCGACCGCCCTGCCGGCGAACGCCCGGGTGCTGCCGGTGCGGGCGTTGCTCTCCGCCGTCGACCTGCTGCCCGACACCCCGGCCAGGACCGTGGTCGCGGTCGGCGACTCCCGCACCGACGGCGCCGGGTCGACCCCGGGCACCCACCACAGCTGGCCGGAGCTGCTGGCCGGGCGCCTCGCCCCCACCGGCTACGTCGTCAACCAGGGCATCAGCGGCAACCGGCTGCTCCACGACGGCATCGGCGCCGCCGTGGCGGCGCGCTTCGACCGCGACGTGCTGGCGACACCCGGCCTCGGCCACGTGGTGCTCTCCATCGGCGCCAACGACATCGGCGTCTCCTTCGCCCCACGCGAGGAGCACGGTCCCCTGGCCGGTTTCCTGGGGATGTTCCCCGGCGCGCCGGTGACGGCGGACGACGTCATCGCGGGCTACCGCCAGTTGATCGCCCGCACGCACGGGCGCGGAGCGAAGGTCCACGCCACCACCATCGCGCCCTACGAGGGCGCGGAGATCTACACCGCGGCGGGTGACGCCGCGCGTCAGGCGGTCAACGAGTGGGTGCGCACCAGCGGCGCCTTCGACGGCGTGCTCGACTTCGACGCCGTGTGGCGCGACCCGGACCGCCCCAGCCGGATCAGGGCCGACCTGCACTGCGGCGACCACCTGCACGGCAACGACGCGGGCTACCGGGCGCTGGCCGACGCCGTCGACCTGTCCCTGTTCGACTGAGCCGTTCCCGGGCCGCGGCGGTGCCGCGCACCACGATCGCGTGGTGCGCGGCACCGCCGCGCATCGTTCGGACGGCCGTCAGCGGCGCTTGCGCGCCCTCAGGTAGTCGCTCACCACGGCCGCGCCGAGGCCGTCCTCGTCGGGCGCGACGACCCGGCCGCCGGAGCGCCGCGCCACCGTGTCGACGAACCTGGTCAGCCTCGGGTCGTCGCCGAGCCGGAACACCGTGATCGACGCGCCGAGCCGCGCCAGGGCGTCGACCTCGACCAGGGTCTTGCCGAGGGTGCGAGGCAGCGGCGGGTAGTGGAACTCGGCGTCGCCGGTCGCCTCCAGGTGCGCGGTCGGCTCGCCGTCGGTGACCACCAGGACCACCGGCTGCGCGTCGGGGTGCTTGCGGACGTGCCGACCGGCCAGCAGCAGCGCGTGGTGCAGGTTCGTGCCCTGCTCCCACACCCCTTCCAACGCGGTGAGCTGCCCGATGTCGACGGTCTCGGCGTGCCGGCCGAACGTGATCAGCTCCAGCGCGTCGGTCCGGAACCGGGTCCGCACCAGGTGGTGCAACGCCAGCGCGGTGCGCTTCATCGGCACCCACCGGCCGTCCTGCACCATCGACCACGACGTGTCCACGCACAACGCGACCACCGCGCGGGACCGCTGCTCGGTCTCGCTCACCTCGACGTCGACCACGTCGAGCTCGACCGGGCCGCCCGCCGACCGCAGCACGGCGTTCGTGACGGTCCGCGGCACGTTCCACGGCTCGGTGTCGCCGAACTGCCACGGCCGGGTCGACCCGATCAGCTCACCGGCCGCGCCGGCCGACGAGTTGTCCCGCTGACCCCGTTCGCGGGCGCTGTCGATCACGCCGCGCAACGCCGTCTCGCCCAGCCGCCGCAACGCCTTCGGCGTCAACCGCAGCGAGCCGTCCGGCGCGCGTTCCAGCAGGTTCTGCGACCGCAGCTCGCGTTCCAGCTCGGCCAGCCGCCGCGCGTCGACGCCCGCCTCGCCGCCGAGCTGCCGGACCAGCGCCTCCAGGTCGATGTCCTCCAGCCGCGCGCCGGGGTAGCCCTGGGAGAGCTGCTCGGCCAGCGCGTCCAGCTCGGCCAGGTCCGCCATCGCCTGCGCGCCCTCGCCCAACCCGAGCGGGTTGTCGCCGCGGAACCGCGCCGAACCGTTCCAGTCCTCACCCGGCCGCAGCCCTTGCAGCAGGGCGTCGAGCCGGGACAGCTGCGAGCCGACGCCCGAGTCGCCGAACGCCTGCTGCGACAACGCCGACAGCTCCTGCCGCTGCTCCTCGGACATCGAGTTCATCATGCGCTGGGCGGCGGCGGACCGGGCGGCCAGCGCGTCGATCAGCTCGTCCACCGACTCCGGGTTCTCCGGGAAGAACTCGCCGTGCTCGCGCATGAACCGCTCGAACGACTCGGCCGTGTCCTCGCCGGCGGCGTGCGCGGCGAGCAGGGCGTTGAGGTCGTCCAGCATCGACTGGATGCGCTGCACGTCCTCGGGCCGGACGTTCTCCATGGCCTGCTTCATGCCCTGGAACCGCTGGTCCATGAGCTCCCGGCCGAGCAGGGTGCGGATCTGCTCGTAGGACTCGCGGGCCTGCGGCGAGCGCCAGTCGTACTCGGCCAGCTCGCTCACGGCCGCCGCCGTCGACTGCGGCAACGCGTCCAGCTGCGCCTCGCGGAACCGCGCCTCGTCGTCCGGGTCGGGGAACAACGCGGCCCGTTCGGCCGCCAGCGCTTCCTCCAGCAGCCGCTGGACCTCCTGCAACGTGCCGTCGAGGCGGTGACGGCGGGTGAGGGCGGCGCGCTTCTGCCACAGCCGCGCGGTCAGGTCGTCCAGGCCGCGGGTGCCGGGCAGGCCCCGGCGCAGCAGCTCGCGCAGCGCCGAGGCCGGTGACGCGCCTTCCATGACTTCACGGCCGAGCTCGTCCATGGCCGCGCGCAGGTCGGTCGGCGGGGCGAGCGGGTCGGGCCCGTCGACGTACCGGCCGTACCGGTAGCTGCTCATCCGTACACCGTTCGGTCGTCGTCGCTGTCCTTGGCCAGCTGACGGGTGAGGTAGAGCGATTCCAGGGCCAGCTCGACCGCCGACGCGATGCGTCCCGCCGGGTCCTTCGGGCCCGCGCCGACCCGCTGCGCCACGTCGTGCAGCACGGGCAGCTCCGGCAGCGCGGCCAGCAGGTCGCCGGGGTGCACGCGTTCACCGGTGGCCACCGGGTGGCCGTCGGACACCAGCTCGGCCAGCGGCCGCAGGTCGACGCCCGCGAACGTGGACCTCGCCGTGTCCGCGACCGCCCGGCGCAGCAGGTGGACCAGCACCTCCTGCTCGCGGCCCTCCTCACCGGCCTCGAACTCCAGCTTGCCGCGCAGCACCTCCGTCACCGACTCCAGGTCGATCGGGCGGGCGATGGGCGGGTTCTCGCCGATCAGCGCGCTGCGGCGCAGGGCGCTGGCGGCCACCGTCTCCGCCGCAGCGACCGCGAACCGCGCCGAGACGCCGGAGCGCTGGTCGATCGAGGACGACTCGCGCAGGTACCGCACGAACCGGGCGATGACCTCCAGCAGGTGGTCGCCGACCTCGGCGACCAGGTGGGCCTCCTGGCGGACCAGCTCGACCTCGGCGTCGACCTCCAGCGGGTAGTGGGTGCGGATCTCCGCGCCGAAGCGGTCCTTCAGCGGCGTGATGATCCGGCCCCGGTTGGTGTAGTCCTCGGGGTTGGCGGTGGCGACGAGGAGGACGTCCAGCGGGAGCCGCAGCGTGTAGCCGCGGATCTGGATGTCGCGTTCCTCCATCACGTTCAGGAGGGCGACCTGGATGCGTTCGGCCAGGTCGGGCAGCTCGTTGACGGCGATGACGCCGCGGTGGGAACGGGGCAGCAGGCCGTAGTGGATGGTCTCCGGGTCGCCGAGGCTGCGGCCCTGGGCGACCTTGACCGGGTCGACGTCGCCGACCAGGTCGCCGACGCTCGTGTCGGGGGTGGCGAGCTTCTCGGCGAACCGCTCGTCGCGGTGCTTCCAGGTGACGGGCAGGTCGTCGCCGAGCTCCTGGGCGCGGCGCTTCGACTCGGGGGTGATCGGGTCGAGCGGGTGCTCGTTCAGCTCGGCGCCCTCGATCACCGGGGTCCACTCGTCGAGCAGGCCGACGATGGTGCGCAGGAGCCGCGTCTTGCCCTGCCCGCGTTCACCGAGGAGCACCACGTCGTGCCCCGCGAGGAGGGCCCGCTCCAGCTGCGGCAGGACGGTGCGGTCGAAGCCGACGATGCCGGGCCAGGGGTCGCGGCCGTCGCGGAGAGCGGCCAGGAGGTTCTCCCGGATCTCGGCCTTGACCCCGCGCGGCGCGTAACCGGCCTCGCGGAGGGCACCTGCGGTAGTGGGGAGGTCAGAGGTCACCCCACCGAAGTTACGCACTGATGGGCGGTCGGTCGACGTGGACCGACTCCACCTCGGGTTTCCCGCCGGAAGCCCCCGACCGGACCGGAATTGTCGGACCCCTCTGGAAGAATGAGAACCAGGGGTCCCCTGGGCGGGGACTCCTGCGCGGCAACGGCCCGACCAGCCCGTCACCGCCGACCGCGAAGGCCGCGCCGCGAGGGCGGGCCGACGGGGCGGGCCGACGGGGCGGGAAGTGCGGCCGCGTGCTTCGTCCGGTCGAGCGGACCTCGGGATCGAGCGGGATCGAGCGGTGCCGGGCGAGCAGCGACGGCGGTGGGTGGACGCGGCGGGAGACGTCCGGCCGAGCAGGGCGGTAGCGGGCCAGGTCGGCAGGGGCAGGTCGGCGGGGGTGGAGCCGCAGAGCCGGTTCGGGGTGGAGGTCCGGTCGGCGCCGGCTCGGGTCTGCGGTCGCCCGGACCGGATCGGTGCCGCTCGCCCGGTGAGTTCGCGTCAGTGGTCGGCGAGGGACAGCAGGTCGGTTCGGGTCCGGTCGTCGTCCAGGTAGGAGATGGCGATCATCGGGGCCAGGGCGCGGCACCAGTCGTGGAGGCGGGTGGGGCTCAGGTTGGTCGCGGCGGCGATGGTGGTGGCGCGGGTGGTGATGGTTCCGCGGCCCGTGGCGGTCAGGGCGTAGTCCACGACGTCGAAGCACGGGTCGCCCACGCACGGCCTCGGGTCGATCGCCACCAGGCCCCTGCCCGGACCGCCGTCCAGCACGTTGCCCGGGTGGAGGTCGCCGTGCAGCAGCACCTGCGGTTGGGTGTCGAGCAGCGCGCGGCAGCGGTCGAGGGCGCGGGCCCACATCCCGGTCGGGACGTGGGCGGCCACGGCCGGGTCGGTCAGGCGGCGGCCGATGCGGGCGAAGGCCTCCTCGCACCGGTCGCGCAGGGACGGCCAACGCCCTCCCCCGGGCGGCACGGTGTGCAGCGCGGTCACCAGGTCGGCCCACTCCCCGGGTGACGGCGAGATCGGCGCCTCGTCCACCGGCGTCCCCGGGAGGACGGCTGTCAGCAGCACCGCGCCGTCCTCCTCGGCCACCACCTCCGGCACACGACCGGAAGGGGCGAAGTGCCGCAGCACGGCCGCCTGCTCGGCCAGGAACACCGGCTCGGGGCTCAGCTTCAGCGCGAACCGCTCGTCACCCCGCGCGCACGCCACCACGACCGACGAAGCGCCCGGCGGCATCACCTCGCCCACCACGAGGTCCCAGCGCGCCGCGACCTCCGCCGCCCGCTTTGGCACGCGCGCGCACCACTCGGCCACCGAAGGGCCGAACCGCCGGGTCAACCGCCCGGTGATCTCGTCGACGTCCACCGTGCCACGGCAAGGGCCCGCACAACCGGATAACCGCCCGCAGGCGGCGTCCGGAGTGGACGCCGCCTGCGGGTGGTGCAGAACTATTCAGTTGTGGTGCCAGTCAGCCGATGGTCACAGCGCCGGGTAGGCGTTGCGCATGAGCTCCTGGAACTGGGCCGAGAACCAGTGGCCCGAGAGCGGCGCGTTGGCAAGCGCACCCGAGGGGTTGTTGCCGTTGCGGATGTTGCCGCCGTAGGTCGGGTCGCACATCCGGTCGAAGCCCTTGCCCTCGTCGTTCGGGATCTCGCTGGCCGCACCGTCGGACTCACCCGGCGGCTTGATCCAGACGTAGGCGTCGATACCCGTCTTCGGCGCGGCCTTCGGCCGCTCGCCCAGACCGGCGCCGGACTGGTTGCACCAGTTGCCCTTCTGGTAGCGGCGGTCGATGCGGGACTCGTTCACGTAGGCGTCCGCGGTGGTCGCGGTCGACTTGGCGGTGGGCCGGTTGGGGCCGCCCCAGCCGTTGCGCGAGGTGTCGATCAGCATGCCGATGCTGCTGTCGAAGCCCTGCTTGACCAGCTCGGCGCGCATCGCCGTGGCGAAGCCGAGCTCACCGTTGAAGTCGTTCCAGTCGACCCACTTGGCGTTCTCCTTCACCGGGCGACCGCCGACCAGGTCGTCGACCGTCCAGTACGGCTCCTCCAGCGCGGAGTAGTTCGCCGTGTTGGTGGCGAAGCCGTGGACCTTGTCCTTGGTGGCGCCGTTCTTGCCCAGGATCGAGGCCATCATCTTCGCCGAGGCGTAGAAGTTGTCGTACTCGGGAACCGTGTCGCCCCACCCGATCCAGCCGTGGTGGCCGGAGTCGAGGTAGTTGTAGACGTTCGAGATGGCACCCAGCTTGCCGACGGCGTACGAGACGCCCTCGACGTAGTTGCCGTTCGCCTTCATCGTGTCGCAGTTCGCCACGGCCGTGGCGCGCGGGGACACGTTGGTGACGAGGTTCGGCAGCGAGTCGATCTCGATGATCGGGACGATGCGCAGCTTCGAGTACTTCGAGTCGCTGACGATGCTCGCGATCTTGTCGATGTACTCGGTCTTGTAGCGGCCGATCTCGGTGGCGCCGAGCTCACCGTTGGAGGCCAGCGCGGCGCAGTCGCGACCGGGCAGGTTGTAGACGACGAACTGGAAGACCAGCTGACCGTCCGAACGGGCCGCGCGCTGCTTCTCCGCCTCGTCGAGGTGGGCGGCCAAGCCCATGCTGCCGGTGGTCGGCGAGCTGTTGCCGGCGATCGCGCTGATGCGGTCGAGCCACACAGCGGTGGGCTGGTTCGCGATGCGCGAGCCGCCCGACTCGGCGGCGGCCAGACGCGACCACTGCGGGTTGACGTACACGCCGGCGCCCACGTACGGGTTGTCGACCTTCGGACCGCCCGGGTTGTTGCTCGTGGTGGTGGTCGTCGTGCTCGTCGTCGTGCTGGTCGTGGTGCTGGTGGTCGTGCTGGTCGTGGTCGTCGTCGTGTCGACCGACCCCGTGCAGACCGTGCCGTTCAGCCGGAACGACGTGGGCACCGGGTTGGACCCGTTCCACGAGCCGTTGAAGCCGGGCGTCACCGAAGCGCCGGTGCCGAGGTTCCCTGCCCAAGAGGGGTTGCGGACCGTCACGCGGCTCCCGGACTGGGAGAACGTGCCGCTCCACCCCTGCTGGACCGTCTGGCCGGCGGCGAAGTCCCACTCCAGCGTCCAGCCGCCGGAGATGGCGTCACCGAGGTTGGTGACCGTGACGTTGGCGCCGAATCCGCCTTGCCACTGGTTCGTGATCTGGTACGCCACCCGACAACCGGGTGCGGCGTTGGCGGTGGCGGTCGAAGCCACCACCCCGGCAACGGACAGTGCCGCCACCGAGGTCACCGCCAATGCCCCGGTCAGTTTCCGGGAGCGTACGAATGTGCGCAGACTCATGCATCGCCTCCTTGCGAGCAACCCGCCATCTGGGAGCGCTCCCAGCGATTTCGCCGAATCGGGATTCGACGCGAGACCGAAACAGCTGCCTGGGAGCGCTCCCAGACGTACCGTAACGCACGACACCTCGTGTTGACGAGGGGTTGACCTGGACATAATCCGTCGCTATACCCGGGCGCGTACCTTGCCCCAAGGCCTCTGACCTGCACCGACAGCGGTTCAGCCGGTGCCGGTTTCCGTCGTTCCCGTTCAGCCGGAATCGATTCGGAGCGCGAATGGTCGTCGTCCCGATCGCCTGTTCAGCCCAGGTTCGGCACGGTTCGGACGCACGTTCGGAGTCGAATATTCGACTCGGCGTCCCGCATCGGGACAATCAGCTATTTCGAAGGTCGCCGAATAGCTGTCGAATATTCGACGACCCGTGCCGCCTAATGGCGGCCGGCGCCCTGATCCGAAAGGACTCGCACGGCTTCGTCCACGGCCGCGAGCCGGGCCCGCCGCACGGCCTCGGACAACGGCCGCAGCGCCTCGTCCCGCGCCCTCGTCGCGGTCGCCGACACGGCTCCGCCCGGCGCGTCGGACGCCGCCACGGTGAGGATCGCGGCGACCTCGGAGGCGCGCTGGAGCACGCGCAGGGCCCGCGACGGCATCCCGGCGGGCCACTCCAGCGCCGTGTGCTCCGCGGCCAGCGCGGCGATCTCGGCCCGCACGTTCGGCCGGTGCCGCGCCACGTCCAGCGTCACCAGCGCGGTGGCCGCCTCGCGCATCGCCGAGGACAGGCCGTGCTCGGCCTCGCCGATCGGCACGTGCTCGCCTGCGGGCGCGCCGGGCAGGTCGAACACCGTCCACCGCACGACCCCGTCGGCCACCAGCTTCGGCACCAGCCCCACGCCGACCTCCGGCAGCACGGCGGCCTCGCCGGCGCGCAACGCCGACTTGCCCAGCGGTCCGTTGGCGCCGAGCCCGCGGACGTCACCGGGCACGGGGATGACCAGCCGGGCGGTGGTCGCGGACGCGCGGCGCACCGACGCCAGCAGCAGCGCGGGGCCTACCGGGGCCTCGTCGGGACCGGGCAGGTCCAGCGCCGTCGCGGTGCCGTCGTCATCGGCCACCACTTCGTGCAGCCCGGCCCAGAACCCCAGGGCGTCGAGGACGTCGTCGGCCGCGGCCGCACCATGCAGCCAGGCTGACGTCCAGACCACCAGCGTCGCACTCGCACAAGACACGCCTGCCGAGGGTACGCGGGCGCTGAGCCGGCTCAGGCCGCCGGGCCGACGTGTTCCACCAGCAGGGACCGGAACTTCTCGACCGCCTCGGCGTCGGCGAACGCGCGGTGCGGCACGGCGTACACGGCGGTGGTGCCGGTCCGCAGCACGAAGCCGCGCGCCGTCTCCACCCAGCCGGGCAGTTCGGCCCAGCTCAGCTCGCTGCGCGCGGCCTCGCCGACGGACATCCGCAACGAGTGGGCGTCCGCCGTGCCGGTCACCGCCTTGGCCGCCAGCGGGTGGTTGTGGAAGTTCACCGCGGTGCCCACCGGGACGAGTGCGATGATGATCACAGCGAGGGCGAGCCCGAACACGCCCGCCCAGGTCATGCCCATCACCAGCACGACGACGCCCAGCACGCCGAGCACCGCGGCGAACCACGGCGCCCACCGGTACAGCGGCACGGAGGTGCGCAGCGCGTCACGCCAGTCGGCGGGCCGCGGCGACCAGCTGAAGTCCACGCTCACCGGCCCGCACCCGGCCGTTTCACCGGCTCGCAGCACCGGGTGGCGCAGAACGCGCCGTCGACCGTGCAGCCCAGCGCCGGGAAGTCGGAGAGCTTGCGCGGCGGGGCGTCCGCCACGTGCTCGGCGACGAGTTCCGCGACCAGCTCGGCGAACCGGGGGTCGTCGTTGGGGGTGGCCGCGCGGGCGAAGCCCATGCCCAGCTCCTGGGCGCGCTCGCGGGCCTCGGTGTCGAGGTCCCACACCACTTCCAGGTGATCGCTGACGAACCCGATCGGGCACACCACCACGTTGCGCACACCCTTGTCGTAGAGGGTGTCGAGGTGGTCCACGATGTCCGGCTCCAGCCACGGGACCTGCGGCGGCCCGGACCGCGACTGCCACACCACGTCGTGGTCGGCCGCGCCGACGGCCTCCGCGACGAGCCGGGACGCCTCGGCGACCTGGCGGGAGTAGAGGTGGCCGCCGGCCTCGGGCGGTCCGGCGGCCTTGTCCGCCGACACCGGCACCGAGTGCGCGGTGAACACCACCCGGTAGTCGTCGCCGGGCAGCCGCGCCGCGGCGGCGCGCACGGCGTCCGCGAACGACGCCACGAACAGCGGGTGGTCGAAGAACTGGCGCAGCTTGACCAGCTCGGGCGCGTCCTCGACCGCCGCACGCGCGCGCAGGACGTCCTCGTCGTACTGCCGGCACGCGGAGTAGCCGCCGTAGGCGCTGGTCGGGAAGACGAGGGCGCGGCGGACGCCCGCGGCCTTCATCTCGGCCAGGGTGTCCTCGACCATCGGGTGCCAGTTGCGGTTGCCGAAGTAGATCGGCAGGTCGACCAGGCCGCGCACGGCCTCGATGGCGGCGCGGTTGAGCGCGTTGATCGGCGACACGCCGCCGAAGTGCTGGTAGTGCTGCTCGACCTCGTCCAGCCGCTCGGGCGGGACGCCTCGGCCGCGGGTCACGTTCTCGAGGAAGGGGCGGACGTCGTCGGGTCCTTCCGGTCCGCCGAAGGACAGCCAGAGCAGCGCGTCGTAACTCACCCGGACATCCTCGCGCCGCCACGCCCGGCCCGCACAACCGGGTCGGGGTGATCCGGGCGACCACCGACCGCGTCGATGTGGCATGAGGCCCTCACGGGCACTCCAGCAGGCCTGGAAGCACCCGGACCCGGTCACGTCGGCGCGGCCGGCTACCGCGGCGCGGCTCTACAGGCCCAGGAAGTGCACGCCGCCGTCGACGAACACCATGGAGCCGGTGGTGGCGGGGAACCAGTCGGACAGCAGGCCGCACACCGACTTGGCGACCGGCGCCGGGTCGTCCACGTTCCAGCCCAGCGGCGCCTTCTCGCCCCACATGGCCTCCAGGGCGGGGAAGCCCGGGATCGACTTGGCGGCCATCGTGCGCACGGGGCCCGCCGAGACGAGGTTGATCCGGATGCCCTGGGGGCCGAGCTCGCGGGCCAGGTAGCGGTTGATCGACTCGAACGCCGCCTTCGTCGGGCCCATCCAGTTGTAGGCGGGCCACACCTGGCGGGCGTCGAAGTCGAGGCCGACCACCGACGCGCCGCGGCCCAGCAGCGGCAGGGTGGCGGTCACCAGCGACTTGTACGAGTACGCCGAGACGTGCATGGCCGTGGCCACGTCCTCCCACGGCGCGTCCATGAACGGCGCGCCCAGGCACGACGGCGGGGCGTAGCCGATCGCGTGCACCACGCCGTCCAGGCCGTCCACGTGCTCGCGCAGCCGGTCCGCCAACGTGTCCAGGTGCTCCTGGTTCTGCACGTCGAGCTCGACCACCGGCGCGGCCTGCGGCAGGCGCTTGGCGATCCGCTCCACGAGGCTCATCCGGCCGAAGCCGGTGAGCACGACCTGGGCGCCCTGCTCCTGGGCGACCTTGGCCACGTGGAAGGCGATCGACGCGTCCGTGATCACGCCGGTGATCAGCAGCCGCTTGCCTTCGAGCAGTCCCGTCACTGAAACCCGTCCTCCGAGATGTTGTGCTTGGTAGTGGTGCTCGCCCAGTGGTCCGGCGGCATGGTGGTCCGGCGGTTCAGTGGCCCATGCCGAGGCCGCCGTCGACCGGCAGCACCGCGCCGGTGATGTAGGCGGCGGCGTCGGAGGCCAGGAAGGTGACGGCGGCGGCGATCTCGTCGGTCGTGCCGTACCGGCCCGACGGCACCTGCGCGAGGATCTGCTTCTTGCGGTCCTCCGGCAGCGCGTCGGTCATGTCCGTGGTGATGAAGCCGGGCGCGACGACGTTCGCGGTGATGTTGCGGGTGCCGAGCTCGCGGGCGATCGACCGGGCGACGCCGACCAGGCCCGCCTTGCTGGCCGCGTAGTTGACCTGGCCCGCGCCGCCCATGAGGCCGACGACGGACGAGATGAACACGATGCGGCCGTAGCGCTTGCGCAGCATGCCCTTGGACGCGCGCTGGGCGACCCGGAACGCGCCGGTCAGGTTGGCGTCGAGGACGCGGGTGAACTGGTCGTCGGTCATCCGCAGCAGCAGGGTGTCGTCGGTGATGCCGGCGTTGGCCACGAGCACCTCGACGGGCCCGTGCGCGGCCTCGACCTCGGCGAACGCCGCGTCGACCTCGGCGGAACCGGTCACGTCGCACTTGACGCCGAGCAGGCCCTCGGGCGCCCCGGACCCCCGGTGCGTCACGGCGACCTTGTCGCCCTGCGCGGCGAACGCCCGCGCGATCGCCAGACCGATGCCCCGGTTGCCGCCGGTGACCAGAACGGACCTCGACACGCTTGCTCCCATCGCTGCTGGTTGATGCGGGCGAGGCTATCCCCTACCCCCAAGTACGCCATCATTGGCCGGGGGTGGATCACAATCGGGCGGTGACCGGTTTCGTCGAGCACCTCAGGGCCGCGGTGGAGGGCGACGTGCTCGCCGCCCCCGGCGACCGCGCGCTGTACTCCGTCGACGCGTCCAACTACCGCCACGTGCCGGCGGCCGTGGTGCGGCCCCGGTCGGTGGACGGGGTGGTGGCGGCCGTCGCGGTGGCGGTCGAGCACGGCGTGCCCGTCACCAACCGGGGCGCGGGCACGTCGGTCGCGGGCAACTCGGCGGGAGCCGGGCTGGTGATCGACTTCTCCCGGTACCTCGACCGGGTGATCTCGGTGGACCCGGTCGAGCAAGTCGCGGTGGTCCAGCCCGGGGTGGTGCTGGACCGCCTCAACGACGCGGCCCGGCCGCACGGGCTGGTGTTCGGGCCCGACCCGTCCACCCGGTCCCGCTGCACGCTCGGCGGCATGATCGGCAACGACGCGTGCGGCGCCCACTCGGTGGCCTGGGGCAAGACCAGCGACAACGTGCGCGCGCTGGACGTGCTGCTGGCCGACGGCCGGCGGTTCGACACGCGCACTCCCCCGCCGCTGGACCTGCCGGAGGTGGACCCGGCGTGGTTCCCGGCGCTGGACCGGCGGGTGTCCGGCTACCGGCTGGACGCGCTGCCCGACCTGACCAGGGCGCTGGTCGGCTCGGAGGGCACGTGCGCGACCGTGCTCGGCGCGACCGTGCGGCTGGTGCAGGCGCCGCCGCGCCGGGTGCTGGCCGTGCTCGGCTTCGACGGCCCGTACGACGCCGCCGACCTGGCGCCGCAGCTGCGGGAGCTGGACGTGCTCACGATCGAGGGCCTGAACGCCGAGCTGGCGCGGGCGGCGGGCGAGTCGCGGCGGCTGCTGCCGCGCGGTGAGAGCTGGCTGTTCGTCGAGGCGGCGGAGGACTCGGTCGCGCACCTGGCCGCCGCGCTCGCCCCGCACTCGGTGGTGGTGACCGATCCGGCGCGGCAGCGCGCGTTGTGGCGGGTGCGGGAGGACGGCGCGGGGCTGGCGACGCGGATGGCCGACGGCGGCGAGGCGTGGTCGGGGTGGGAGGACGCGGCCGTGCCGCCCGAGCGGCTGGGCGCCTACCTGCGGGAGTTCGACGCGCTGCTGGCCGGGCACGGCAGGCGCGGCGTCACCTACGGGCACTACGGCGAGGGCTGCCTGCACGTGCGGATCGACTTCGACTTCCGGCGCGGGCACCGGTCGTTCCTGCAGGACGCCGCGGACCTGGTGGTGGCGCACGGCGGGTCGCTGTCCGGCGAGCACGGCGACGGGCAGGCGCGGTCGGAGCTGCTGCCCCGGATGTACCCGCCGGCCGCGATCGAGGCGTTCGCGCGGTTCAAGGCGGCGTTCGACCCGGGCAACCGGATGAACCCGGGCCGGATCGTCGCGCCCGCGAAGCTGGACGACGACCTGCGCGTGCTGGTGGCTCCCCCGGTGATCCCGACCAGGGCGAAGCTCGCGCTGCGCGCCGACGGCGGCGACCTGGCGGCGGCGACGCGGCGGTGCGTCGGCGTCGGCAAGTGCCTGAACACCTCCGGCGGGGTGATGTGCCCGAGCTACCGGGTGACGAAGGAGGAGAAGCACTCCACCCGCGGCCGGGCCCGGTTGCTGTTCGAGATGCTCGGCGGGCAGGTGGTGCGCGGCGGGTGGCGGTCGGAGGAGGTCCGCGACGCGCTGGACCTGTGCCTGGGCTGCAAGGGGTGCAAGCGGGACTGCCCGGTGGACGTGGACATGGCCACCTACAAGGCGGAGTTCCTGCACCACCACTACCGGGGACGGGTGCGGCCGGCGGCGCACTACTCGATGGGCTGGCTGCCGCTGTGGCTGCGGCTGCGGCTGGTGAACGGGCTCACCGCGCGGCTCGGCCGGTTCGGCGGCGTGGCGCCGGAACGGCCGCTGCCGACGCCGGTGCGCTCGTTCCAGTCGCGGTTCGCCGGCCGTGGCGGCGGCGGTGACCGGGTGCTGCTGTTCCCGGACACGTTCACCAACCACTTCGAGCCGGGGGTCGGGTTCGACGCGGCGGCGGTGCTCGGCCACGCGGGGCAGGCCGTCGAGGTGCCGCGCGGCGCGGTGTGCTGCGGGCTGACGTGGTTCTCCACCGGGCAGCTGGACGTGGCGCGGCGGGTGGTGCGCCGGACGGCCCGGGTGCTGCGGCCGTGGACGCGGGACGGCGTGCCGGTGGTGGGGCTGGAGCCGAGCTGCACGGCGTTCCTGCGGTCCGACGCGGTGGAGGTGGCGGGCGACGACCCGGACGTGGTGCGGCTGGCCGAGTCGGTGCGCACGTTCGCCGAGCACGTGTCGCCGCTGCTGGAGCCGGTGGCGGGCGCCGCGCGGGCGGTCGTGCAGCCGCACTGCCACCAGTACGCCGAGCTGGGGCTGGACGCGGACCGGGAGCTGCTGGCCAAGGCCGGGGTGAGCGCGTCGGTGCTGGCGGGGTGCTGCGGGCTGGCGGGCAACTTCGGCTTCGAGCGCGGGCACTACGACGTGTCGATGGCGGTGGGCGAGCAGACCCTGTTCCCCGCCGTGCGGGCCGCCGACGCGGACACCGCGGTCGTCGCGGACGGCTTCAGCTGCCGCACGCAGGTCCGGCACGGCTCGGACGCCGAACCCGTGCACACGGCCACCCTGCTCCGGCGGCGCCTGGGCCTCTGACCCCGCGAGAGTCCAACGTCCACGCCGCGAGAGTCCTACGTCCACGCACCCCGAGTTCAACGCTCACGTCAGGCGGCACGGGTGGTGAGCGTTGAACTCAGAGGGCGTGAACGTAGGACTCTCGGGGGCTGAACGTAGGACTCTCGGGACGTGAAGGTAGGACTCTCGGGGTCAGGGGCGGGTCTGCTCGGTGACCCACGCCAGGTAGTCGGGGTTGCCGCCGAGCACCGGCAGGGCCAGCACCTCGGGCACGTCGTAGGTGTGCCGCGCCCTGATGAACTCGGTCAGCTCGTCCACCCGGTCGTAGGCGGTCTTGATCCAGAGCTGCCACTCGCGGTCGTCGGCGACCTCGCCGTCCCACCGGTAGACGCTGCGGACCGGGCCGCTGATCTGCACGCACGCCGCCAGCCGCGCCTCGACGACCGCCTTCGCCAAGGTGCCGGCCGCGTCCTCGCTGTCGGTGGTGGTGATGACCACGACGTGGTTGTCGTCCATCCACCGGAGGGTAGCGGCGGCGGCCGTGGTCAGCGGGTCGTGCTGGCCCGTTCGGTCAGCCGGGGCGGCAGCAACGTCAGCGGCGGGGTCGGGGTCCGGTCGAGCTTGGCCATCAGCAGCGCCACCGCGTGGTGGCCCAGCTGCTCGGCGGGCACGGCCACCGAGGTGAGCGGCGGCATGAGGCGCTCGGCCTGGTCGTCCGGGCAGATCGCGATCACGGCGACGTCGTCGGGCACCTTGCGGCCCAGCGACCGCAGCACCTCGACCACCGACGGCAACGCGGCCTCGTTGTGCACCACCAGGCCCGTCACCCCGGGGTGGCGTTCCAGCAGGCCGGTGATCGCCACCCGCACCGACTCGTGGTCGGTCTCCGTGGGCAGCGTGGTCGAGGAGACGCCGCGCCGCATCGCCGCCGCGCTGAACCCGGCCATGGTCCGGTGCGCGAACCCGGTGTCGCGCTGGTAGACCGCCCGCGGCGCGCCGACCAGCGCGACGTAGGTGTGCCCGAGATCGGCCAGGTGGTCCACGCACCGCGAACCCGCCTCGGCGAAGTCCAGGTCCACGCAGGTCAGCCCGGCCGCGTCGGCCGGGAAGCCGATCAGCACCGACGGCCGGTCCAGTTCGCGCAGCACGGGCACGCGCTCGTCGTGCATCTCGACGTCCATCACGAGCAGCCCGTCGACCTGGGCGCTGCCCGCCACCCGGCGCAGGCCCGCCGCGCCCTGGTCGGCGGTCACCAGCAGCACGTCGTGGTCGTGCCGGCGGGCCGCGTTGGCGACCGCGACGACGAACTGCATCAGCACCGGCATGTGCATGCCCTCGCGCATCGGCAGCACGAGCGCGAGCACGTTCGCGCGGTTGCTGGCCAGCGACCTGGCGCCCGCGTGCGGGTGGTAGCCCAGCTCCCGCACGCTCGCCTCGACCCGCGCCTTGGTGGCCGTGGAGATCGAGCGGCGACCGGTGAGCACGTAGGACACGGTGCTGGGCGCGACCCCGGCGTGCCGCGCGACGTCGGCGATGGTGACCATGTCAGCGCACCTCCCGCACGCGCACGCCGGCCGCGGCGGCGGTGAGCACCAGCGACGTGCCCTCCACCGAGAGCCGGGTGTCCGGTGGGGCCGACCGCGACCCGGGCGCCACGTCCCGGAAGGAGATCCACGCGCCCTCGCGGGTGAACACCACCTCGTCGTCCACCAGTCTCACCCCGTCGCAGTCGTCGAAGGTCAAGGCGGGCAACGCGCCCGTGCGCGGCGCGATGGTCTCCCCCGGCACGTCGGCCACCAGCCGGGCCCGGACGTCGCGGGAGGACGCCCCGACGAGGAGCTCGTACCGACCGGCCTCGACCACCCGCCGGCCCGTGGTGACGTCCCAGTGCCACAGCTGGTCGGCCCGCAGCCGCACCACCGCGGTCCCGCCCGGCGCGAGGTGGACCCGGTGGAACGACTGGAGCTTGCGCACCGGCTGGCGCACCCGCGAGTCGAGCGCCGCGGAGTACAGCTGCACGACCTCCGCGCCCGCCACGTCGCCGGTGTTCGTGACCGAGACCGCGACCACGCCGTCCGCCCACGTCAGGTCGGAGTACTCGAACGTGGTGTAGGACAGGCCGTGGCCGAACGGGAACAGCGGCTCGCCGGTGAAGTACAGGTACGTGCTGCCCGCGCGGATGATGTCGTAGTCGAAGATGTCCGGCAGGTCGTCGTCGGACCGGTACCAGGTCTGGGTGAGCCTGCCCGACGGGGAGAACGCGCCGAACAACGCCTCCGCGACCGCCCGGCCCTGCTCCTGCCCGCCGTGCGCGGTCCACACGACGGCGGGCAGGTGCTCCTCCTCGCCGTCCAGCGCGTACGGGTAGCCGCTCACGAGCACCAGCACCGTGTTCGGGTTGGCCTCCCGCACCGCGCGCACCAGGTCCAGCGACGGCAGGCGCAACGTGGTGCGGTCCTCGGTCTCGCGGCCGTTGACGTGCGGGTCGTTGCCGAGCACCAGCACGGCGGTGTCGGCCCGCGCCGCGGCCTCGGCGGCGGCCGCGATCCCGTCCACCACGCGTTCGATCTCGAAGGGACCGGTGTCGGTGCCCTGGACCTTGTTGCGCAGCACCACACCCCCGTCGGTCAGCCGCGGTTCGAACAGCTCGCGCACGTCCCAGCCGCCGGGCATCGCGGCGGTGGCGACCAGCGTGCCGTCCTCGGCCACGCCCAGGTAGCGGCGCGAGCCCACGTCGCGCAGCGTCCACACGCCCTCGCCCCAGTCGAAGCGGTCGAACAGCGCCCGCTCGCCCAGCCCCACCACGCCGCCGCGCACCCCGAGGTGGCGGCCGTCCGCCGCGCGCAGCGCGATCCGGTCGACGCCCTCGGCGTGGACGACGGAGGAGGCGAACTCCTCCAGTCCTCTTCGGACGGTCACCTGGTACGGCAGCGTGCCGCTGTACCAGTCCTCGAACACCGTGTCGGCGTGCGTGCCGATCACGGCGAGCTTCGCGCCGCGCGGCAGCGGCAGCGCGGACTCGTTGCGCAGCAGCACGACCGCCTGCCGCGCGGCCTCCAACGCCAACGCGCCGTGCGTGCCGATCACGTCGGAGGTGATCGCCCGGTAGGGGTCGACGTCCGCCGGGTGCCCCGGGTCCGCGGGCACGGGGTCGAACTCGCCGAGCCGGAACCGCAGCGCCAGCACCCGGCCGACGGCCCGCTCCACCACGGCCCGCTCCACCAGGCCGTCCTCGATCGCCGCGGTGACGCTCTCGATCGTCAGCGTCGGGTCGGCGTCCTGGTCGGTGAAGCTGTCCAGGCCCGCGTTCAGCAGCGCCGCGTGCCCCTCCGCCTGGGTCGGCAGGTGCGCCTGCAACCCGGCCACGTTCGACGGCGCGTACGCGTCGCTGACGACCGCGACACCGTCCGGCGCCCACGTCCGCAGCTCCTGCTCGATCAACGGGCTCAGGTGTGCGGGACAGCCGTTGACCAGGTTGTACGACGGCATCACCGCCACCGCCGCGCCCGCCTCGACCGGTCCCCGGAAGCACGGCAGCTCGTACTCGTGCAGCACCCGGGGCCGCAGGTCGGACGACGTGACGCAGCGGTCGTTCTCGTTGTTGTAGCCCAGGAAGTGCTTCAGGGTCGGCGCCGTGCGCAGGTAGCGCGGGTGGTCGCCGCGCAGGCCGGTCGCGTACGCCGTGCCCATCGCGGCGGTCAGGGTCGGGTCCTCGGAGTAGCCCTCCTCGTTGCGGCCCCAACGCGGGTCGCGCAACGGGTTCACCACCGGCGCCCACACGTTCAGCCCGTGCGCGACCGGGTCGCGGTGGTGCAGGCCCCGCGCCTCCACCCCGGTCGCCTCGCCCACCCGCCGCACCAGTTCGGGGTCCCACGACGAAGCCAGCCCCACGGCTTGCGGGAACACCGTGGCGGGCCCGGCCCACGCGACGCCGTGCAGCACCTCCATGCCGGTGTGGAACGCCGCCAGCCCCAGTCTCGGCACGGCGGGCTGGTGCTGGTGCAGCAGCGCCACCTTCTCCTCGTCGGTCAGCCGGCCGAGCAGGTCGGTCACCCTGTCCTCGACCGGCAGACCCGGATCGCGGAATGGCAGCGGGTCCACGGCACACCTCTCGCGGTCGTCGAATTGTTCGAAGCTGCAGCTCACTGAATCGAATCGTTTCGATCGCTGCGACAACAACGCCGACCTGGGTCAGCGGGGCGGGGTGCCAGAAATGTGGCACAGCTCTCTCACCGGAGTCAACACCGAAGTTCCACGGTTGTTACACCGGCGCCGTCCGCGTCGAACGCGTTCGACCGTCGAGACGCGTCAAGACACATCGGACGCTTTCGAGACACGCCGAACACCCCCCTCACCACGTCGTGAGGGGGGTGCCGGCGACCTTCGTAGGTCTACCCGAACAGCTCCACGTGCAGCTGGAACGCCGTGGCGATCTCAGCTTGCGCCCAGAACCGGTGGTAGGTGAAGGTCGGCGCGGGGCCGCCGTCCAGGTAAGCCTGGACCTTGGGCCATTCCGGGTCCTGCTTGAACATCGAACGCATGTCCAAGAAGGACGCACCGGGCTTGATCTGGTCGCCGTTGGGCATGTCGCCAGACCAGCCGGACGGGACGTACGGACCCTCACGCGTCGACGTGTTGTAGACGTCGTCGAAGCGGTTGTAGTCCTTGCGCTCCTCCGGCACCGTGATGCCCTTGGCGTCCTGGTGCGCCAGCAGCGCCGTCAAGAGGCCCTCACCGACGGTCTTCGCCTGGGCGTTGCCCGACTTGGCCGCGTAGTTGAGGAGCGTCTTGGCGTAGGACGCGGCGATGCCGACGTCCTGGCTGTGGTTCTGCACCGTGACGCGCAGGTTCGAGTTGGCGCCGGGGTTGGTGGCGTTCCAGGTGTCCGGAGCGCCGGTCCACTCCAGGTCGTTCGGGATCTGGAACGCGCCGCCGGTGCCGACGGTGGTGTTGGCGATGGCCCAGGGGACCCACTTGTCGAGGATCTTCTTGGCCGCCGCGTTGCCCGTCTTCTCGTACAGGGCGGCGGTGCGCTCCATCTGCCACGCCTGGAAGCCGAACCAGCGGTTCGACGGCGGGTCGCGCCACACCGGGTGCGGGTCGTAGTACATGCCGTAGAAGGTCGGCGTGCCCGAAGGCGGCGCGCTGTAGGAACCCTCCCAGCTGTTGGTGACACCACCGGCGATGGCGCCGTCGGACGACTGGAGCCACTGCAGCATCTCCAGCTGGCGGGTCATCGACGTGGCCCAGTCCTGCTGGCCGGTGGCCGACTTCGGCTTCAGCGCGGGCACGTTCGCCAACGCGTAGGCCGCGAGCGGGTTCTGGTAACCCTGGTGCGACGCGCCGTCACCGATGCGCCACGCCCAACCCGCGGACGTGTCGGTCGCGCCGCCCCACGCGTAGTACCAGGACATCAGGTAGTGCGCGCTGTCCTTGCCGGTGCCGGCCGGGCAGCTGGTGCTGGCGCAGTTGCCGATCTTCTTGAAGTACTTGTCGAACATGGCGTAGCGGAGGTAGTCGCCCATCTTGGCGGCCTTCTCCAGCTCGGACGCGATCTCGCTGCCCTTGCCCTGCTCGGTCGCCCACTCCTGCGCCAGCATGGCCACCTGCACCGCACGCGCGTCGGCGTCCGGGGCGTTGGTGTACTTCCACTGCTTGGCGTAGCTGGCGTCCTTGGTGAACAGGTCGAGGAAGCCGTTGGGGCCACCGTGCGCGAAGGTGTCGCAGGACGGCTGCGGGATGGTCTCCCACACCGACTCCGACGAGCCGCGCTGGTAGGTGTTGATGTAGGCGGGCAGCGCGTCCGACTCGTCGCCGCACCGGCCGAAGCCGTAGGTGTTGTCGACGTCGAGCAGCCAGTGCATGCCGTAGATGTCGCTGTTGCCGTAGGCCGACTTCAGCTCGGCGGCGATCGGGTCGCGACCGACCGGCACGTTGGAGTCCAGCACCGACGGGTACTGGTCCATCCGCGGGTGCTCCGGCGCGTACGTCGCCGGCTTGGAGGCGTCGTACTTGTCGTTGGTCGGCTGGTCCGCCTTGGCCGGGATGATGTACTTCTCCATCGAGGCCCAGGCCTTCTTGAACGGAGCCCAGTCACCCACGATCTTGCCGTAGCTGGCTTCCAGCCACAGGTAGTAGCTGAACGCCTCGGACGTGGTCTGGTGACCGTGGTCCGGCGCCTCGACCATCAGCGTCTCGATCGAGTGGTACGGCACCTTCAGCCCGTCGGAGAAGGTGCGGAAGTAGCCGCTCGCCGGGTCGTTGATCTTGGCGTACTGGTCGAGGAAGGCCTGCTCGAAGTTCGAGGCGGACCCGGAGATCTCCTTGACCTCGACCGAGGCCGCGGTGGCGCCGGTGGCGCTGGCGGTGAACGTGGCCGTGGCCAGGTCGCCGCCGTTGGCCGCCGAGGTGACCGTGACGTTCTGCTTGGTCGCCCAGTTCGCCGTGGTGAACGTCAGCGAGGTCGGGCCGGCGGTCAGGTCGGTGCTGCCGGCCGAACGCGCGACGGTGACCGTCACCGACGAGGTGGGCGCGGTGGCCAGGGAGACGCCGAAGGTGCCGGTGTTGCCCTGCCGCACGCTCAGCGACTGCGGGCTGACCTGCACCGCTTGACCCGCGATGACGCGGATGCTGGCGATGCTGGAGTTGCCGATGCCGCCCTTGTCGTCGGTGGCGCGGGCCACGATCGCGTGCTCGCCCACGGTCGCGCCGGTCCACGAGCCCGTGTACGGGGCGCTCGTGTCGGTGGCGACGACCACGCCGTCGGCCAGGAACTCGACCTTGGCGACGGTGCCGTCGGTGTCGGCCGCGGTGGCCGCCAGCGGGACCGCCTGGCCGACCTGGAACGACTGCGCGGTCGTCGGCGACGTCAGCGACACCGTCGGGTTGGCGTTGACGTTCGGGCCGGTGCAGCGCGTGCCGTTGAGGGCGAAGTCCGTGGGCGGCCGGTTCTGACCGGTCCACGAGCCGTTGAAGCCCGGGGTCACGGTGGCGCCCGTGCCGAGGTTCGGCGCCCAGCCGGGCGCCGCCACGGTGACCGCGGCGCCGCTCTGCGAGAACGTGCCGCTCCAGCCCTGCTGAACGCGCTGCCCATCCGGGAAGGTCCACGTGAGGCGCCAGTTGTTCACCGGGTCGCCCTCGTTGCGGACGGACACGTTGGCGCCGAAGCCACCCTGCCACTGGTTGGTGACCTGGTAGTTGACCGTACATGCGACGGCCGCGTTCGCCACCGGCGCGACGAACGGCATAACACCCGCGGCAGTTGCCGCCGCGGCTATCAGCGCGAGCGGACCGGTGCGCAACCGTCCCGCTCTGGTGCGGTACCTCATGCGTCCTCCTCCTGCACGGATCAGCCATTGACCCGCGAGCTTGAAAGCGGCGTGGCGGAGAGTGGAGTCGGCACGGGACGCCTGGGCGCGCAGAACGTCCCGTGCCGAGTCTGGGTGCTAGGGCTCCGTGCCCCAGGCGAGGGTTCCGCCGGTGTAGGCGGTCACCCGGTCGAAGTCGGTGAGGGTCGCGCTGACCCGGTAGCTGTGGTCGTCGGCCTGGTTGAAGGTCGACCAGTCGGACTTGGCGATCCGCAACTGGATGTCGCCGGTGCTCGCGCCCGCGGCGAGCGTGCCCGCGGCGAACGACACCTGGAGGTAGGAGTCGGCGCCCGGACGCGCGGCGGGCAGCTTCACGACGGTGGCGCGCACGTTCGCGCAACCGACCACCGCCCAGTCGCAGAAGACCTGGTAGTTGGCGTTGGCGCTGTCACCGGTGAACCAGTACCGGAGGGTGACCGCGGACCGGTCGACCGCCGTCGTGCCGCGGTTGACCACGGCCAGCGTCGCGCCGATCTGGTTGGCGCTCGCCGAGCCGTTGCCGCGCTGCTGCACGGCGACCGGGCCGGTCGCGCCGCCCGGCGTGGTCCGGAACGCCACCGCGGTGCTGGGCGAGGAGACGTTGCCGGAGGTGTCCTTGGCGCGGACGGTGAAGGTGTAGGCGGTGTCCGCGGTGAGGCCGGTCAGCTGGTGGCTCAGCCCCGCGGTGGTGGCGGCGACCGTCCCGTCCGGGCGGAGGACCTCGTAGCCCGCCACGGCTTCGTTGTCGGTGGAGGCGGTCCACGTGAGCGTCGCGCCGGTGCTCGTGACCGAGGAGGCGGACAGTCCACCCGGGACGGTCGGCGACTCGCGGTCGCCGGTGGTGTCCGAGGTGACCACGGTGATCACCGCGCTGGCGGCGGACCGGTTGCCCGCGGCGTCCCTGGCCCGCACGGTGAACGCGTGGGTGGTCGCCGGGGCGAGGCCGGAGAGCTGGAACGTCGGGGTGGCCGGGGCACCTACGGTCGTGCCATCCGCCCGGAGCACGTCGTAGCCGGTCACCCCGACGTTGTCGGTGGACGCGGTCCAGGTCAGCGTCGCGCTGGTGGCGCCGACGTTGGACGCGCGCAGCCCGGTCGGGACGGTGGGCGCCTCGCGGTCGACCACCGCCGCACCGGGTTCCTTGCCCCACTGCACCTGGCCGTCCTGGACCAGCACCAGGCGGTCGGTCAGCGCGACCGTGTTGCCCGTGCCGAGTCCCTCGAACGACCAGTCGTTGGACGGGTCCCAGGTGCCCGCGCTGGTGATGCGGAACTGGACCTCGTGCTTGTGCGCGGACTGCCCGCCGGGGTACACGCCGGGGCACGGCACGTCGACGTAGTACACCGACCCGCTGTGCTGCTTGGGGCCGCTGGGGGTGCCGCACTGGTTGTAGTTGGTGGTGACGGTGACCTGGTCCGGCGTGGTGGCGCCGTCGAGGGTGAAGTAGTAGCGCAGCGAGCCGTTGAACATCCGGGCGGGCCACGCGGTCTTGTTGAGGACGAACGCCTTGATCTCGGTGAAGCCGGCCGCGCTCTGGTTGACCGAGGCCTGCACGGTCAGCTCGGGGCCGTCCGCGGCCTCGGCGACCGGGAAGTTCGCCAGCGGCGTGCCGCCGTACTCCTTGTAGAGCCGGGCCAGCGCGCCGGTGAAGCCGGCGTTGTAGTCCAGCGCGACCTCGTTGGCGACGAAGTCGGTGCGGTCGTCCTTGTACGCGTCGTTGTTCGTGCCGGGGCCGCCGACCAGCGCGCCGTACAGGACGTGCCTGCTGGTCACGGGATCCTGCATGGTGTCGGCCCACGCGCCGTGCGCGGTGCGGTGGTGCGGGTTGCGCGGCGGGGTGGAGCCGAAGCCGACGACGTAGCTGGCGTTGCGCGGGTTGTCGCCCAGCGCGTAGTTGATCTGCCGCGCGCCGAAGTCGTGGTAGGCGGTGGCCCGGGCGGCGTCGCGCTCGCGCAGCCAGTCGCCGTAGACCAGCGCGACGAACGCGGTGTTGGCCGCGTACCGCAGCGAGCCCCAGGTGTCGAGGTGCGCCTGGCCGCCCGGCGAGTAGCGCACCCGGTTGCCGTTGTAGCCGGTGGTCCAGTAGTCCAGCCACCGGTTGGCGTCGGCGACGTACTCGGCCTCGCCGGTGAGCTTGGCCAGCAGCACGTACGCGCCGTAGGACTTGTCGTCCCACGCGATGGTCCACCGGTAGGACCGCGTGGTGGTCTGCGGCTCCGTGGACAGCTTCGGGTACTCCGCCTTGGCCTTCGCCAGGTAGCTCGCGTCGCCGGTGGCGCGGTACAGCCAGATCGCGCCCCACACGAGCTCGTCCTGGTAGCCGCTCCAGGAGTTGTAGAAGTTCGCCGAGTCGGTGATGCAGGCGCTGTACTTGCCGCGGTAGGTGTCGGCGAAGCTGTAGAGCTGCTTGGCGTGGGTCAGCAGCGTCGCCGAGTAGGTCGGGTCGGTCGCCTTGAACACCATCGAGGCCGACGCCATCGCCGCGGCGTACTCGCCCGCGAGGTCCGAGCCGGGGCAGGACGCGTCCACTTTGTACGACGGGCGGGCCATCTGCATGACCTCGGCCGCGCCCCACCACTTGTGGTCGTCGTCGCCCTTGCCGACCTGCCCGTACACCACGTTGGGCGACGGGTGGGCCTTGATGATCCAGTCCGTGCCCCACTTGAGGTTCGCCATCAGGTGCCGCAGCTGGCCCGAGCTCTCGTAGGCGTCGCGGTTCTCCACCGCGCCCCACGCCAGCATCGACATCGTGGCCGCGAACGGCAGGCCGAACTTGACGTGGTCGCCCGCGTCGTAGAAGCCGCCCGAGAGGTCGAGCCCGACGTCGCTGCCGTCGCGCAGCGCCGAGTCGCCGCGCCAGTTCACCCGGTTGTCCGCGGGCAGGTCACCGGACCTCTGGGCGTCGTAGAACCAGATCGACTTCTGCAGGGCCTCGCCGTAGTTGAACGCGGGCGCGGCCGTCGCGGACGGCTGGAACGGGGTCAGCGTCAAGGCGCTGACCAGCACGGCGAGCGTGCCGGCCAGCGCACCGGACATGCGTCGTCGCATGCGGTGCCTCCGAGGGGCAGGGCGGTGGAGGTTTCTGGGAGCGCTCCCAGTCCGGGACTGTAACGGCAACGAAACACCGTGAAAAGAGGGTTCAGCCACAAAGCCTTGACAAATTCGGCTTGCGGCCCCCCACCCCCTGGGCCGAACGTTGGCTCGCGCTGGGCTGAATGACCCAGTGTGGGGGAGCGCTCCCAGAACGTGATCACGAGGCGGCGCTACCTCGCCCGGCAGGTCAGCTCGGGCGTGGCCGCCGAACCGCTCGCGGTGTACCCGAAGGACCCCGAAGCGCCCGGCGCGAGCGTGCCGTTCCAGCCGACGTCGTCCACGGACACCGCCGTGCCGGTCTGGGTCAGCCTGCCGTTCCACAGCGAGTTGATCGTCTGGTCGCCGGCCCTCGTCCAGGTGACGGTCCAGCCGTTCAGCCTGGTCGTGCCGGGGTTGGCGACGGTCACCTCGGCCTGGAACCCGCCCTGCCAGGAGCTGGTCACCCGGGCCGTGGCCACGCAGCCGCCGGGCGGCGGCGCGGAGGTCGTCGTGGTGGTCGTGCTCGTGGTCGTCGTCGTCGAGGTGGTGGTGGTGGTGGTGGAAGTGCTGGTCGGGGTGGTGCTGGTGGTGGTCGGGCGGTAGCTCAGGCCGTGCCCGAGCGGGTAGAGGGCGGCCTTGCCGTCACCGGCGTTGATCGGCTGCTGGGAGCCGCTGCCCATCCAGGTCACGGGCAGCTTGCCGGTGGGGTTGTAGTCGCCGAACAGCACGTCGGCCACGCCGCGGCCCTCGGTGCCGGGCAGCCAGGAGGCGAGCAGCGCGTCCCAGTCGCCGACCTGGTTCGCGACGTCCAGCGGACGCCCGGACACGAGCACGACGACCACCGGGACGCCCGTCGACCGGAGCCGGTTGATCGTCTCCAGGTCCTCGCGGTCGAGGCCGAGGCCGTAGGGCCGGTCGCCCTGCCCCTCGGCGTACGGGGTCTCCCCCACCACCGCGATGGCCGCGGTGTACGAGCCGTCGACCCCCGCGCCGTACCGGTCGTGGGTGACCGTCGCGCCGGAGCCGACCAGGTCCCGGATGCCCTGCAGGATCGTGGTGCCCGGCGTGGTGTTGCCGCTGCCGCCCTGCCAGGAGATCGTCCAGCCGCCGCTCTGGTTGCCAATGTCGTCGGCCGACTTGCCCGCCACGAAGTACCGGCCGGACTTGGCCAGCGGCAGCACGCCGTCGTTGCGCAGCAGCACCTGCGACTGCCGCACCGCCTGGCGGGCCAGGTCGCGGTGCGCGGCCGAGCCGACCGTCGAGGTCAGCGAGCGGTCGGTGAGGGGTCGCTCGAACAGGCCGAGCTCGAACTTCTTGGTCAGGATGCGGCGGTTGGCGTCGTCGATCCGGGCCGTGCTCACGCGGCCGGCCTGCACCTCGGCCTTGAGCAGGCCGGTGAACCGCGGGTAGTCCGTCGGCACCATGACCATGTCGATGCCCGCGTTGACCGCGGCGGCGACCTCGGCGCCGGTGAACCCGGCCGCGCCGTCGAGCTGGTCGATGCCCGCCCAGTCCGAGACCACGAACCCGGTGAAGCCCAGCTCGGTCTTGAGCAGGTCGGTGATCAGGTAGCGGTGGCCGTGGGCCTTCACGCCGTTCCAGCTGCTGTAGGAGATCATCACCGAGCCGACGCCCCGGTCCACGGCGGCCTTGAACGGCGGCAGGTGCACCGAGCGCAGCTCCTGCTCGCCGATCCGCGCGTCGCCCTGGTCGTCGCCGCCCTCGGTGCCGCCGTCGCCGATGTAGTGCTTCGCGGTGGCGAGCACCGACTCGGGCGTGCCGCCGAGGGTCGCGCCCTGGAGGCCGTCGATGTAGGTGGTCATCGCGGTGGGGATCTCCGGCACCTCGCCGAACGACTCGTAGGTGCGCCCCCACCGGTCGTCGCGCGCCACGCACAGGCAGGGCGCGAAGTTCCAGTCGATGCCGGTGCCCGCGACCTCCTTCGCGGTGACCTCGCCGATGCGCTCGACCAGCGCCGGGTCCCGCGTCGCGCCCAGGCCGATGTTGTGCGGGAAGATCGTCGCGCCGCGCACGTTGTTGTGGCCGTGCACCGCGTCCACGCCGTAGATCAGCGGGATGCCCAGCGGCGTCGACAGGGCCGTGCGCTGGAAGTTGTCGTACATGTCGGCCCACGACTGGGCGGTGTTCGGGGTCGGCGCGGAACCGCCGCCGGACAGCAGCGAGCCGATCCGGTAGGTGGCCAGGTCCGCGGTGGACTTGAGCGCGCCGCGGTCGACCTGGGTCATCTGGCCGACCTTGTCGTCCAACGACATGCGGGCGAGCAGCTGCTCGACCCGCGGGTCGGCCCGGGCCGCGACCTGCGCGGTGGCGACCGGTCGCAGGTGGGGCACCAGCACGGTGGCGGCGAGGGCGACGGCCGCCAGCAGGGCCGTCGTCGCGGCCACCGCGACAGGTCGGGAGGGAGTGCGCGTCATTGCGTTGCCTCCGGGTCGGGAACGGGGTCCGAGAGAGGACTGGGAGCGTTCCCAGAGTAGGAATGTCCGGCTTTTCGCACCAGTGCTCGGCTTTCCGGCCTAGCGCGAGCGCCGCCGGCCAGAGCAATTCGACGAATTCCGGACATCAACTTCGACTCGGCGTGACGTGCATCTCAGTCACCCGATCAGGGTAATCATCTCAAGAATTTTTCACGCTCAGTGGTCAACACCTCGTTCACCGGCGGTCAGCCTGCCTCAGGCACTGTTCATCCGGCGTTTTCCTCACGGAACGTGAGAAACCAAGGAGGTCACCTGTCGAGCACGCCCTCTTTTCTTCACCGTTTCCGACTGGCTACAGTCCTGCCACCTGGGAGCGCTCCCAGGCGAGTCAGCCCCCGTTCAGCACCGACGCTGCGAGGACCTTCCGATGCGAGCACTCGACGCCCACGAATCCGGCACCGACATCCGCCGACCGCGCCACAAGGCGAGGCTGGCCGCGGCGGGCACGCTCTCCGGCGCGCTGGTCGCCAGTGCCGTCGCCCTGGTCCTCGGCGGCGGCGCGACGACCGCGCAAGCGGCCGACTCGGCGTTCTACGTCGACCCGAACACCTCGTCCGCGAGGTGGGTCGCGCAGAACCCCAACGACTCGCGGGCGGCGGTGATCCGGGACCGGATCGCCTCGGTGCCGGCGGCGCGGTGGTACACCACCACCAACACCTCGACGGTGCGGTCGGAGGTCAGCTCCTACGTGGGCGCGGCGGCGTCGGCGGGGAAGATCCCGATCCTGGTCGTCTACAACATCCCCAACCGCGACTGCGGCGGGGCCAGCGGCGGCGGCGCGCCCTCCCACGACGCCTACCGGGCGTGGGTGGACGAGGTCGCGGCGGGCTTGGCGGGTCGGCCGGCGACGATCGTGCTCGAACCCGACGTGCTGCCCATCATGAGCAACTGCCAGAGCGCCGACCAGCAGAACCAGACCAGGGCGTCGATGGCCTACGCGGGCAAGAAGCTCAAGTCCGGCTCCGGGCAGGCCAAGGTGTACTACGACATCGGCAACTCGGCGTGGCTGAGCCCGTCCGAGGCCGCCAACAGGCTCCGCGCCGCGGACATCTCCAACAGCGCCGACGGCATCGCCTCGAACGTGTCGAACTACCGCAGCACGTCCGACGAGGTCGCCTACACGAAGAACATCCTCAACGCCCTCGGCGACGGCAGGCTCACCGCCGTGATCGACACCAGTCGCAACGGCAACGGCCCGCTGGGCACCGAGTGGTGCGACCCGGCCGGACGCGCGATCGGCACGCCCAGCACCACCAACACCGGCGACTCCAAGATCGCCGCGTTCCTCTGGGTCAAGCTGCCCGGCGAGGCCGACGGCTGCATCGCGCAGGCCGGCCAGTTCGTGCCGCAGCGCGCCTACGACCTGGCCATCGCAGCCGGTCCGACGTCCACGAGCACCACGACGTCGACCACTACGACGACAACCACCACCACCACTACTTCCACGACCACTTCCACCACGACCACCACTCCGCCTCCAGGGGACGGATGCAGGGTGACGCACCGCGTGGTGAGCCAGTGGTCGGGCGGTTACACCGGCGAGATCGTCATCGAGAACCGGGGCGCGGCCCTCACCGGCTGGACCCTGACGTTCTCCGCGCCCGGTGTGACCGTTTCCCAGGGCTGGAACGGGACGTGGTCCGACGGCGGCGACATCGTCCGCGTCGGCAACGCGGCCTGGAACGGCGGACTCGCGACCGGTGGTACCGCGACCATCGGGTACAACGCGAGCTTCAGCGGCGGTACCCCACCGTTCACTTCTCCCACTTTGAACGGTGTGGCGTGCGGCTGACGCCGTAGCACCAGCCCTCGATGCGGCTCCCCTCCCCGACTGGCAGTCAACGGGAGGGGAGCCGCTCTCCTTATATCCTGGTGCGCGTGACCGAACCGATGTCCGCGGCCGTGCGCGAGGCGCTGTCGACCGACCCGTCCGCGCCCGCCGGGGCGTTGGCGGCGCTCGCCGACGACCCGAGCCCGGTGATCCGCGCGAACCTGCTGACCAATCCGGCCGTGCCCGCCGACCTGCGGTACCAGGTGCACGCGTCGCTGTCGGCGGAGGCGGCGGCCGGTGACCGCGAGGCGGAGAACGCGCTGGCGTGGGTGCGCTACGACCGCTCCGGCCGCACCGCGTGCGACCGACCGGAATGAGCGCCGGAGTGGGCGACCGCTGCCCGTGCGGGCGGGGTGAGCCGTACGCCGAGTGCTGCGGGCCGCTGCACCAGGGGCGGCGCAAGGCGCCGACCGCCGAGGCCCTCATGCGCTCCCGCTACAGCGCCTTCGCGGTGGGCGACGAGGACTACCTGCTGGCCACCTGGCACCCCGGCACCCGCCCGGCAGCGCTGGACCTCGACCCGGAGCAGCGCTGGACGCACCTGGAGATCCTCTCGCACACCGGCGGCACCCCGTTCCAGACGACCGGCACGGTCGAGTTCCGCGCCCACTACCGCCGGCAGGGGCAGCGGGACGTGCTGCACGAGAACAGCCGCTTCGTCCGCGAGGACGGCGCTTGGTTCTACGTCCGCCCCGCCTGAAACACCGGCCGCCCGCCCGACGATCTACCGGACATGGTCGAGCAGGCAGACGGCAGCTCAGGTATCTACGACGCCTTCCCGGGGTATCGCCGTCCGGCCGAGGACGAGGTGGCGGAGGCCCTCCGCTCCGCGCTGGTCGTGGTCGACGCGAACGTGCTGCTCAACCTCTACCGGTACACCGAGTCCACGCGTGACGACCTGCTCGGCCTGCTGCGCGGGGTGGGCGACCGGCTGTGGGTGCCGCACCAGGTCATGCGCGAGTTCTGGCGCAACCGGCTGACGGTCCTGGCCGGCCGTGCGGCGGCGACCGACCAGGTGCTCACGGCGCTGGCCAAGCAGCAGCGGGCCGCTGACGACGCGCTGCACCAGTGGGCGAAGACCACGGCTTTGGCCGACGCGGTCCGCGACGACCTCAGGGGCAAGGTCGCCGCGCTGCACCAGGAACTGGTGGTGGCCATCGGGTCGCACACCCCGCCGTCGCCCGACTCGCCGGGCGTGCCGGGACGCGAGCCGGTGCTCGACCAGTTGGAGGCGTTGTTGCGTGGCAAGGTCGGCGCGCAACCGGACCACAGCCAGTGGAAGGCGTTCGTCCAGGAGGGCAGACGACGTGCCGCCGCCAAGGAGCCGCCCGGCTACCTCGACGCGGGCAAGGACGACTCGGCCCTCCCCGAGGGCTCGGCGGGCGACTACCTGGTGTGGGCGCAGGCGACGCAGGAGGCGGCGCGGCGCGACACCGACCTGCTCTTCGTGACCGGCGACGAGAAGGAGGACTGGTGGTGGCGCTACCGGTCGGACTTCCTCGGTCCGCGGGTCGAGCTGGTGGAGGAGTTCGCCGCCGCGTCCGGCAAGCGGCTCTACATGATGCGCCCGGTCGACCTGCTCAGGCGGGCGTCCGCGTTGGAGGTCTCGGTGCGCACCGAATCGGTGAACGACGTCGCCCGGGTGAGCGAGAGCCAGGAGACCTCGCTCTGGTCGGTCGAAGGGGTGGCCGAGCTGCTCCGCCACCTCGACTTCGAGGAACGGCCGCAGGCCGAGGCCATCCGCAGAGCGGCCCGCCAAGGCGGGTTCATCAACGTGAAGTCCATCTACAGCAGCGACACCATCGACGAGCAGACGCGGCAGAGCTTCACGAGCCCGGTCGAGCGCATCACCCGCATGTTGCAGAGCCGCGACGTCGTCGCGCGGGACGTCGAGCCGGCGCTGTCGGCGGTTCTCAGCGACTCGGAGGTGGTCGGGTTCACCATCCCGCGTGAAGTTGTCGTCGCGATCGGCCCCGATCCCGCGGACGAGGACGGTGACCCCGCCTAGCGCGGGGCGTTCTGCGAGCCCCGGACGCCGGTGGCCGAGCCGCGCGGCAGGGTGCAGGCGGCGGAGGTGTTGAACGGGCCGGCGGTCGTGTCCAGACCGCTCCTGCGCGGGGTGGACTCGTAGCCCGCCTCGCACGGCGGCGGTTCGAAGAACGTCAGGGCCAGCCCGAACCGCGCCTGGCCGGAGGCGATGGTCGAAGCGCCCACCGAGACCGCGTCCGGCGCCGTCACCAGGACCTCCTCCAGCGCGCCCTGCCGGGTGACGAGCACGTCCGCCGTGGTCAGCAGGTTGGCCAGGACGACGCCCAGATTCGGCCCCGACTCCCGCAGCAGGGCGCTCACCTCGGTCGACGCGCCCGGCACGGCCCCGATCAGCCGCCGCAGGTCGCCGTCCGACTCGCGCAGCCGCGACGCCACCAGCAGCGCGCTGTCGGCGAAGGAGTTGATCGCCGCCGAGTGGTCCAGCTGCGTCCGCAGCACGGCGACGGAGTCGTTCAGCAACCGCGTGGTCTGCGGCAGGTGCGCGCTCGCGGTCCCGATGAACTCCGTGGTCGCGTCCAGCAGCACCTGGAGGTCCGGCCCGGTGCCGCGCAACGCCTGGTCCAGCTCGTCCACCACGGTCCGCAGCGAGTCGACCGGCACCGAGCGCGCCAGGTCGTCCAGGCTGGTCAGGACCTGCTCCACCGGCAGCGGCAGCCTGGTCCGCGACCGCGCGATCACCGAGCCGTCGCCCAGGTACGGCCCGCCGCTCCCGCGGGGCCGGAGGTCGACGTACTGCTCGCCGACCGCGGAGCGGTTCGCGACCACGGCCTCCAGGTCCACCGGGATCGGCGGGGCGCCCGCCGCGATCCGCAGCTCCACCTCGACCTGCCCGTCGCCCAGCCGGATCGGCCCGACCCGCCCCACCGGCACACCCCGGTACGTCACCTCGCCGCCGGTGAACAGGCCCCCGGTGCGGGCCAGCTCCAGCCGGACCGCGTACCCGTCGTCCACCACCACGAGCCCCACGTACTCCGCGCTCACGTACGTGACGCCGAGCAGCGCGATGACCGCGAACAACGCGACCTGCACCCTGATCCGCCGAGTGATCATCAACGCGCTCCGGGTCCCAGGGTCAGGTAGGTGTTGAGGTAGTCGCCCTTGATGCCGTCCAGCACGGCGTCGGTGAACGGGAACGTCAGCAGCATCTCCAGCGACTGCGGCAGGTTCTGCCCCGACTCGGCGAGCCGCCGCAGCGTCGGCTCCAACGCCCGCAGGTCGGCGACCAGGTCCTCGCGGCTGCGGTTCACCGTGTCGACCGCGACGCCGGACAGCTCGCGCAACGCGTCCAGCAGCCCGACGAGCTGCCCGCGCTGGTCGTGCAGCACCCGCAGACCCGGCTCCAGCCCGTCCAGCACCACGCCGATGTCCCCCTTGCGCGACTCCAGGGACGACGCGAGCTCGTCCAGCCCGTCGAGGGCGCGCGTGATCTCGCCCTTGTGCGAGTCCAGCGCGCCCACGAACGTGTCCACAGTGGACAAGAGCGATCTCACCGCGGCCTCGTTGCCGGACAGCGCGGCGCTCAGCTCGCGCGAGATGTCCCGGATCTGCGCGATGCCGCCGCCGTTGAGCAGCATCGACAACGCGCCGAACACCTCCTCCACCTCGGGGTTGCGGTTGGTCCGCGTCACCGGGATCACCGCGCCGTCCACCAGCGGCGTACCCGCCCGCTCGGCCGGCACGGCCAGCTCCACGTACTTCTCCCCCAGCAGGCTCGACTGCCGCAGCCGGGCCAGCGCGTTCGACGGCAGCAGCACGTCACCGCGCACCGCGACCCGCACCAACGCCGTGGAGCCGTCCTCGGACAACCCGATGTCCTCGACCTTGCCCACCGCCACGTCGTCCACCTTCACGCCGGCGTGCGGCACGAGGTCGAGCACGTCGTCGAACTCGACGGTCACCCGGTACGGCCGGTCGCCGAGGTCCGCGCCGCCGGGCAGCGGCAGGTCGTACGCGCTCGGCATCGCGGAGCACCCGGTCAGCACCAGCACCAGCGCCACCGCCGCGAGCCGCCTCACCGCGCGCCGCCGGGCACGCTCAGCAGGTCGGTCACGAACTCGTCGAGGTTGGCCCGCGCGTTGAGCGTCCCGGTCGCCGGGTCGTAGGCGTCGACCACGTTGTGCAACGCCACCGGCGCGACCTCCAGCACCTCGGTCAACGACTCCTGCTGGCGCACCAGGGTTCCGGTCAGCACGGCCAGGTCCTCCACACCGGACTTCACCCGGTCGCGGTTGTCGTGCACGAAACCGCGCACCTGCTCCAGCGCCGTGGCCAGCTCACCCAACGCCGCGCCCAGGTCGTCCCGCTCGGCGGCGAAGAACCCGGACACGTCGGCCAGCTGGTCGGCCAGGCGCCCCACCTGCTCGTCGTTCGCCGCGAGCATCGCCGTGAAGGTCTGGAGGTCGTCCACGGTGCCGAACAGGTCGTCCTTCGACCCGGCCAACGTCTTCGCCGCGTCCGCGAGCTGCCGGATCGACTCGCCCAGGGCCGCGCCGGTCCCGTCGAGGTTCTCCGCGCCGGTGCTCAGCAGGTCGGACAACGCGCCCTCCCGGTTGGCCCCGGTCGGGCCGAGCGCGGTCAGCAACGCGTCCAGGCTGGAGTACAGCTCGTCCAGCTCGACCGTCCCGGCCGTGCGCGCGCTGGTGATCACGGCGCCGGGCGCGATCTTGTCACCCCCGGTGTAGACGGGGGTGAGCTGCACGTACCGGTCGGCCACGATGTTCGGTGACACGACCACGGCGCGGGCGTCCGCGGGCACCTCCACGTCGTGGTCGAGTTCGAGGTCCACCCGCACCGACCCGCCCTCGGGCAGCACGCCGGCCACCCGGCCGACCTTCACCCCGAGCACCCGCACGTCCGAGCCCTCGTACACGCCGACGGCGGCGGTGAAGTAGGCGACGACCCGGGTGGGCGACGGCCGCAGGAAGACCCACCACACCACCGCTGTCGCCACGAGGACCAGCGCGAATGCCTGTGCCAACGCCACCACCAGCCGGCGGCGGCCACGGGTGCGCACGAACATCAGCGGCCTCCCGTCGGGCAGTCGCGTCGCGCGCCGGGCTCGACCACGAGCCCGCACAGGTAGGTGTCCACCCACTCGCCGTTGCCGAGGGCGTTGTTCAGCACCCGGTAGTACGGCCCGGCCAGCGCGAGCCCGCGCTCCAGCGCGTCCTGGTTGTTCCGAAGCACGTCGGTGACCCGTTCCAGCTGCTCCAGCGCGGGCCGCAGCTGCTCGGCGTTGTCCGCGACGAGACCGGAGAGCTGCCGGGACAGCGCCCGCGTCCCGTCGAGCAGCGCCGCGATCGCGTCCCGGCGGCGGCCGATCTCCTCCAGCAGCAGCGTGCCGTCGGTGATGAGGGCGGCGAAGTCGGTGTTGCGCTCCGCCAGCGCCCCGCTGACCTTGCTCGCGCCCTCGATCAGCGACGCGAGCTGCTCGTCGCGCGAGGAGATGGTCTTCGACAGCGCCGACAGCCCTTCCAACGCCTGCTTCACGTGCTCGGGGGAGTCGCGGAAGGTGTCCGAGAGGACCTGGAAGCTCTGCGCCAACCGGCCGGTGTCGATCCCGCCGACCGTGGTCGACAGCCCGCTGAACGCCTCGACCACGTCGTACGGGGAGGTGGTGCGCTCGACCGGGATGGTGTCGGTGAGCGGGTCGCGGCCCTCGGAGTCCAGCGCCAGGTACTTCTGCCCGAGCAGGGTCTTGATCCGGATCTCGGCCCGGCTGCGGTCGCCCAGCTCGACGCCGGCGACCCGGAACGTCACCCGCACCCGGCCGTCGTGCAGCTCGACGTCGGTCACCGAGCCGACCTTCATGCCCGCGACGCGGACCTCGTCGTCCACGCGCAGGCCGGCCGCCTCGGTGAACTCTGCGGTGTGCTCGGCGCCGCCGCCGAAGAACGGCAGGTCTTCGAGGAAGAAGGTGAGCAGGGCGGTGAGCGCGATGACCAGGAGGCCGACGGCTCCCAGCAGCACCGGTCGGCGTTGCCGCCTTCTGGGCGTCATCGGTGGCACCTCGATTCGGTGACGGGGATGCCGACCGGCGGTCCGCCGGGCGCGGGCGGCGCCTGCGAGGAGGCGAAGCACAGGTAGAAGTTGAGCCAGGAGCCGTAGGACGCGGTGCGGCCGATCGCCTCGAACTTCACCGGCAGGTTCCGGATGAACGGCTCCAGCTCGGGCGCGTCGCCGAGGTTGCCCGCGAGCAGCCCGAGCGCGGCGATGTCGTCCTTGAGCGGTTGGCGGCCCTGCTCCAGCAACGACGCCGTGCTGTCGCTCAACGCGGCCAGGCCGGTGATCGCGTTGCCGATCGGCTCCCGGTCGGCGGCGAACCCGGACACGAGCTGCCGCATCGAGGTCAGCAGCTCGCCGAACCGGTCGTCCCGCGAGTTCACCGTCTCCAGCACGGCGTTCAGGTTCGTCACGACCTTGCCGATGACGTCGTCCTTGGCGGCCAGCGCGGTGGTGAGCGACGCGGTGTGCGCGAGCAGGCTCTCCACCGTGCCGCCCTCGCCCTGCAGCACCTGGACGATCTCGTGCGACAGCTTGTTCACGTCCTCCGGGTTCAGCGCCTGGAACAGCGGCTTGAACCCGTTGAACAAGGTGGTCAGGTCCAGCGCCGGGGTGGTCCGCTCGACCGGGATGAGACCGCCGGGCGGCAGCTTCTCCCCCAGCCGGCCCGCGGGCTGCTCCAGCGCGACGTACCGCTGGCCGACCAGGTTGCGGTACTTGATGGCGGCGGTGACGTCGGCGGACAGCGACCGGCCGTCGGCGACCGAGAACGCGACGTCCACCAGCTCGTCGTCGACCAGCTCCATCGACTCGACCTGGCCCACCTTCACCCCGGACATGCGCACGTCGTCGCCCTCGGCCAACGCCGTGACGTCGGTGAACCGCGCCTGGTAGACGGCCGTCGAACCGACCCGGCTGCCCGCGACGGTCGCCGCGAGGAACCCGGTGGCGGCGACCGTGACCAGGACGAACACCAGGAACTTGGTCAGCGGCGCGGCGACGTCCCTCATCGGTGCCCTCCTTCTCGGCCGCCGGTCAGGAGACCCGCCCACTCGGGCACCCGGTCCGGCGCGACGGCGGTGGCCGGGCCGGACGGGCAGTGCGGGCCGCCGCCCCGGTGCACCGGGTCGTCCCGGCCGGGCACGTACTTCTCGGCCGGCGGTACGACGGTGAACTCGACGTGCACGCCCGGCTGGTCCGTGCCCTTGCCGAGCACCTGGTCCATCCGGGGCCGGATGGCGTTGACCGCGCTCAGCACGCAGCCGAACTCGGGCGAGTAGGTGGCGAGCAGCTCGAACGTCGGCCGCGACCGGTCCGCGAGCGCCACCACCGTCTCGCCGTTGGCGCGCAGGAACCCGGTCAGGTCCGCGGACGCGGTGGTGAGGCTGGAGTACACGGCGTCGAGGTCGGCGCGCTGCTCGGCGATGGTGCGGCTGACCGCGGTGGCGTCGCTCAGCGCCCGGAGCAGGTCCGGTCCCGCGTCGGCGTACACGCCGGTGACGTCGGCGAACTCGCTGATGTCCTCCTTGAGGACGGGCAGTTGCGGGTTCAGCTCGCGCAGGTAGGCGTCGAGCCGCACGATCGCCTGCCCCAGCGTCGCACCGCGCCCGTCGAGCGCCTGCGCCATCGACGTCAGCGCGGAGGAGAGCTTGTCCGGCCGCACGGCCTGCAACGTGGGCAGCAGGTCGGCGAGCACCCGTTCCAGCTCGACCGCGCCGGACGTGCGGTCCTGCTCGATCACGGCGCCGTCGCCGAGCGCGCCCGCCGGGTCTTCCGGCAGCTCCAGGCTGACGAACCGCTCGCCGAACAGCGTCTTCGGCAGCAGCCGGGCGGAGACGTTGGCCGGGATGCGGTCGACCTGGCCGGGGTGCAGGCCGAGCTCCACCTCGGCGCCGTCGCCGCGCGAGCGGATCGCCCGCACCTCGCCGACCAGCACGCCGAGCAGCTTCACGTCCGACTCGGCCTGGAGCTGGTTGCCGACGTGGTCGGTGCGCAGCAGCACGGTGACCCGGGGCGTGAACACCTTCTGGTACGCCGCGACGGACAAGCCGCACAGCGCGACGAGCAGGGCGGCGAACAGCAGCCCCGACAGGCGACGGCGTAATGCCACGGGTATTCTCCGAAAGTGCGGTGCGAATAAACCGAAATGACGTTACCGACGAGTACGTTACTAACGGGCGGTCCACCGCACAAGCACCGGAAACCTTTGTCAGGCACGTGACAAAGTTGGTGCGCGAAACACTCACCCGGCTGCACAGACCCGATCGGAGCCTGGCGCCCCGGCCCGCGGTGCGGCTAACAATGATCGGCGTGGTCGACGATCGGGGGTGCACGCTTGGCACAGTCGGCGCACTGCGTTCGGGTGACCCGCCGCGCCGGGACGGTCCAGCCGCGCCGGCCCGATCGGGTGCCGCGGGCACCGGTCGAGGCGCCCGCCCGGGACCCGGCGTCCGAACGGGCGCCCGGACCGGTGTCGCGGCGGCTCGACGCGAGCCGGACGACCGGGTCGGCCGCACGGCTCCGGCCGCGCCGCACCCGTGCCGGGGGTGCGCCCGCGGCGGGGCGGACCGCCGGATCACCGGGCCGGGCGCGGCCGAGGCGCAGCCCCCGCCGGCCGGGCCGAGGTGTCGCGCCCACCGACGCCGTTCTTGTCACGCGGCGCGTGACAACACCGGCGACTTTGTCAGGGCAGTGCGCCCTGGTTGACAACTTTTCTTGATCAAAAATACAGTGTTCGGAATCACACCCGACCGTTTGGTGGTGGGCGAACAGCATGAACAGAACCGGAGAACTCCGAGCCTCCGAGTTACCGCTCATCGGGAACGCGGACCTGTGGGAGCAACTGCCCGCCGACCTCGCGCCGAAGTTCCGCGCGCGGGCCGGCGACGTGGCCGTGGACATGGTCCGGGAAATCCAGAACCAGATCTCCGAATATTCACAGAAGTTGGAGGGGATGTTCGGCCAGGTGGTGGTCGAGGGAGTGGAACAGGCGATCCACCAGTTCATCGACCGGATGGTCGACCCGACCGCGCAGCGGGAGGACCGGGCCAAGCTGTTCCGGCTGCTCGGCAAGCTCGAGGTCAGCGCCGGGCGCAGCCTGGACCTGCTGCAGACCGCGTACCGGATCGGGGCGCGGGTCGCGTGGCGGCGGATCTCCGAGTTCGGGCAGACCGAACGCGTGCCGCTGGCCACCATGTGCCTGATCGCCGAGGCGATCTTCGCCTACATCGACGAGCTGTCGTTGCGGTCGATGGAGGGCTACGCCGAGGCGCAGGCCCGGCACGCGGGCGCGGTGCAGCGGCGGCGCAAGCGGCTGCTGGAGCTGCTCCTGGGCGAACCGGGCTACCACCCGAACGCGCTCACCGAGCTGGCCGAGGCCGCGCACTGGCCGTTGCCCGACAAGGTGCTGGTGGTGGCCCTGGAACGGCGCACCGACCAGCACCAGCTGCCGATACCGGTGCTGCACGAGGACATCCTGATGGACCTGGAGGGCAGCGAGCCGTGCCTGCTGCTCACCGACCCCGAACGGCAGCTGGTCGCGCTGGAGCAGAAGCTGGGCGGGTGGCGCGCGGCGGTCGGCCCGGTCGTGCCGCTGACGTCGGCCCGGCAGTCGCTGCGCTGGGCGCGCCGCACCATCACGCTGATCCAGTCGGGCGTGATCGCGGACCGGCCGATGGTGGACACCACCGAGCACCTGTCGACGTTGCTGCTGCTCGGCGACGAGGAGCTGGTGCGCGAGCTGGTGAAGCGGGCGCTCGCGCCGCTGGAAGGGCTCACGCCGAAGCAGCAGCAGCGGATGCGGGAGACGATGACCGCGTGGGTGGAGACGCGCGGCAGCGCGCCGGAGGTCGCGTCGAGCCTCGCCGTGCACCCGCAGACGGTCCGCTACCGGTTGCGGCAGCTGGAAGAGCTGTTCGGGGCGAAGCTGCACGACCCGGACGCGTTGTTCGACATGGGCATCGCGCTGCGGGCGCTGCGGCTGCTGGGCGACGCGGCCGGGCAACCGCGGCGGCTCGGCCCGGCGGGGCCGCCGGGGTTCACGGGGCCTCCGGGAGCAAGGTCAGCGTGAGGTCGAGCCCGTTGCCCGGTCCGGAGATCAGCCCGGTCAGCAGCGGGTCCAGCCGCTCGCGGCCCTGGCAGCCACCGAAAGGCGGAATCGCGTAGACGCCCGTCATCCGCATCTTCGCCAGCTCGAACGGACCCTCCAGGTCGATCGACGCGGGTTCGACGGTCTCGCACGTCCCGCCGACGTCCAACGGCTGCCGGTCGACGGCGACGTCGGCGAGCTCGACGACGAGCCTGGTGCTCGCGCGGACGTAGCCGTCCACGATCGTCCCGGTGACCTCGACGACCGGGACCAGGTCGGCGCGCGCGGTGGTGGGCACGAAGCCGAACACGACGAAGTAGCCGAAGCTCGGCGGCAGCGACAGGTCGCCGGTGATGGTGCCGCTGACGAGGTCGATCTCGGCTTCGAGGATGCCGGGGCCGATGGCGAGCTCGGACTGGAGCTTGTGGATCCGGCTGACCCCTTCGACCCGGTAGACGACCTTGATGCCGGCCGTCAGCACCGGGGCGCGCACCTCGGCGTGGCGCACGACCCACGTCGGGGTGAGCGCCGCGCCCAGCAGCGCGGCGACCGCGGCCAGCACCACCGCGACCCTCACCGCCCGGCTCCGATCATTCTTCGAAACTACTTTCCCGGCCTGGGCCGCACAAGCGCCGGCCATTGATTTGTCACGTGCGTGACAAACTTTTCCAGCCCTTTTGTCGCCCGTCTGACATCCCCGGAAAACGTGAGCGAAATACTTGCCCAACTCGGTCGACAAAGCTACTTTACTGACGAGTAGCTTCCGCCGCACTCCGAACACCCCGTTTTCGCACTGCTCTCGACGAGGAGACGCACATGCTGAAACTCACTGGCCGGACGGTCATCGGCGCACTCGCGGTCGCCACCGCCGTCATCGGATCGGTGGCGTTCGCCGGCGCGGGCACCGGCATGGCCGCCACCAAGAGCCTGACCCTGGCGTACAGCTGCCCGTTCCCGTTGATCGGCACGCAGGAGATGACGGTCCGCATCACCGTGGCCGACCTGGCCGACTCCGCGGTGGTCGGCCAGCCCGTCCCGGCCACGAGGGTGACCGCCGTCGCCACCGTGCCGTCGAGCGCCACCCTGGGACTCAGGCTGGTCGGCGCGACGACCGTCGAAGGCACCGCGGTGGCGAGCACCGCGGTGGACAACGCGGGCGCGGTGCAGGACGTCGTGGCCAACCTCGTGGTGGCCAAGACGAACATCCCGGCGTCCGGCTCGTTCAACACCATCGCCACGGGCGGCACGGCGCCGGTCACCTTCACCAGGGCGGGCACCACCACGGTCCGGGTCGGCGCCTTCAGCACCACGTTGACGCCGCGCCGGGCCGACGGCAGCTTGACCGGCCTCGGCACGTTCACCTCGCCCTGCACGCTCAAGGCGAACCAGAACACCCTGCTCCACACCTTCACCGTGTCGGCCGCCTGACCGTCGTCGACGGCACCGGGCAGTGATCCGACCGCGGGCGGGCCGGCGACGTCGCCGGCCCGCCCCGACGTTCCCGCAGGAGAGGACCTGACATGAGAGTGCGGCACCGGGTGGCGGCGCTGGGCGTCGCCGCGGTGGTGGTCGGCGGATCGGCCCTGTGGGGCGCGGGCGTCGGCAGCGCGGCGACGGCGAGGCTCACCCTGGTCTACAACTGCCCGTTCCCGTTGATCGGCGCGCAGGACATGAGCGTCGAGATCGTGGTCGAGGACCTCCCGGACACCGCGGTGGTCGGCGAACCCGTCCCCGAGGCTCGGGTGACCGCCACCGCCACCGTGCCGGAGCTGGCGACGCAGGGCCTGCGGCTCGTCGGCGCGGTGAGCGTGGAAGGCACCGCGTCGGCGCAGACCGTGCTCGACAACGCGGGGCTGGTGCTCGACATCGTGCCCGACCTGACCGTGGCCAAGACCGCGGTCCCGGAGTCCGGGGCGTTCGACACGGTCGCCACGGGCACCACGCCGTCGCTGAGCTTCCCCTTCGCGGGCGCCACGACCATCGACGTCGGCGACTTCGTGACCACCCTGACCCCGCGCACCGCCGACGGTTCGGAGACGGGGTTGGGCACGTTCACCTCGCCGTGCACGCTCAAGCCGGGCCAGTCGACTCGTCTGCACGAGTTCACGGTGCGGCCCGAGGGCACCACGACGACGACCGAACCCACGACAACGACCACCACGACCACCACCACGGAGCCGACGACCACCACCACCGACTCCACGACCACAACCACGGAACCCACCACCACGACGACCACGACCACCGATTCCACTACGACCGATCCCACCACGACGACCACGACGAGTCCGACGACCACCAGCACCACAACGACCACCACGACGACGACCACCACTCGGCCGACCACCACCACGACGACGAGCACGACCACTGCTCAGCCGACCACCAGCACCACCACGAGGTCCACCACCACAACGGCTCCGACGTCCACCACCACGAGCGCCGCGACCAGCACCACGACGTCGGCCACCACCAGCAGCAGCACCACGACGACCACGTCGCAGACCGTGGTCCCGGTGTCGCACCCGGACAAGACGGGGCTCGCCTACACCGGCACCTCGATCACCGGTCCGCTGGTCCTCGGCGGCGCGCTCCTGGCCCTGGGGGCCGGCGTGCTCCTGCGCCTGCGCCACACCCGCCGGCGCACCTGACGACACCGTTGCCCGCCAACGACATCGGCCCCCTCCGGGAACTCCCGGAGGGGGCCGGTCCGCAGCGGGGTCAACCGGGCAGTTCGACGAGCTGGTCCGGCGTGGGCACGGCGATCTCGACCGGCTTCCCCCAGTCGCGGTAGCTCGCGACCCCCAGCACCGGCTCACCGCCCTCGACCGGCGTGCTCACCTCCGTCTTCACCGGCCGGTCCTGGTCGTCCACCCACAGCTCGAGCACCGACGCCCGCCCGTCCACCGCCACGTGCGCGGTGTAGCGGACGGTCTGCCTGCCGGACACCGACTCCTCGGTCCTCTCCACGATCCGCGCGCCCTCGGGCAGCGCCTTGCGGATGTCGGCGGTGTCGCGGACGCGCACGGCGACGTCCGCCATGGCGCGCGCCAGCGCGTTGGTCGGGTCGTCCGGGTCGATCCTGAGCCACGACCTGTCCGGCTGCGACGCCCGGGCCTGCGGTATCCGCACGAAGATGCCGTCGGGCACCATCACGTACGAGACCTCCTCGGCGCCGGCGACGGAGATCCGGCAGGACGCGGCGAAGTCGCCGGTGCGCACCCCGCAACTGCCCTTGCCGCCGGCCGCGAGGTCGACGTCGACGGTGACCGACCCCTCGCGCTCGGCGGCCACCCGGTTCGCCTCGGCCAGCGCCTGCGGCGTGTCGAACGTCCTCATCGTCGACGACGGGCCGTCGGTGCACGCGGTGAGCGCGACGGAGACCACGACGACCAACCCCGCCGCGGCGACACGGTTCCCGCGCATGCTCCTCCTCGAACCGGAATGGGGGAGAGCGACTTTCCGCCGGCCATTCTAACCGAATTCGAGAGCACCGGAACCGGGCAATTCACGCCTGTGCCGAAAACCAAAATTCTGATACGTCTTTTGTCAGGGGCATGACAATCAGGGTCTCCGCACCGAGGCGAGCAGGTTGCGGGCCACCTCGCGCAGCTTGATGTTGTGCTGCTGCGACTCGGTCACCAGCCGGGCGAACGCCTCCCGCTCGTCGACGCCGTGCGCGGCCATCAGCACGCCCTTGGCCTGGTCGATCTCGCCGCGCGACTCCAGCGCGCGCTGGAGGTGCTCGACCAGCCTGCGGGACCGCTCGTAGCGGCGGAAGCCGGTGATCGACGTGATCGCGGCGGTGACGAACAGCCGCAACAACGCCTCGTCGAACGGGTCGAACGCCCGGTCCTCCGAGCTGTAGAGGTTCAGTGAGCCGAGCACGTCGTCCTCCACCGCGATCGGCGCGGACAGGTACGCCCGCACGCCCGCGCGCTCGGCCGCGGCGGCGAACTCCGGCCACATCACCCGCCCGCCCGCCGCGGTGGCCCGCACCGGCCGCTGGGTCCTGGCCGCCTCCAGGCACGGCCCGTTGCCCGCCGCGTACTGGTCGTGGTCGATCGCGACGACCTTCTCGTCGGTCCAGGCCGCCGTGGACGCGCCGTCCATGCCGATCAGGGTCACGGAGACGTTCTCCGCGTCCGGGATGACCCGCGACGCCGATTCGGCCAGCTGCTGGAGCGCGTCCCCCAGGCTCTGGCCGTCGGTCAGCACGCCGGCCAGCTCCTCCAACGCCTCGCTGGCCTCGTCCAGCAGGGCAGCCGGTACGTGCTCGTCGATGCTCACAGGCACTTTTTTACACCTTAAACGCGATAATCGCCCCAACCAAAAGGGGGTGGACGGGTGCGCGTGCTGCTCGTCGAGGACGACGACGGGGTCGCGGACGCCTTGGTCGAGGCGCTCGAGGCCAACGACCACCGCCCGAGCCGGGTGGCGCGCGGCTCGGACGCGCTGCTGGTACACCGCCACTTCGACCTGCTGCTGCTCGACCTCGGGCTGCCCGACACGGACGGGTTGGAGGTGCTGCGCAAGATCCGCAAGGTGTCGCCGGTGCCGGTGCTGGTTCTCACAGCCCGGGGCGACGAGCGGTCCATAGTGCGTGGTCTGCGGCTCGGCGCCGACGACTACCTGGTGAAACCGGTCCGCCTCGGAGAGTTGCTCGCCCGGATGGACGCGGTCGCGCGGCGCAGCGCGGCGCTCACCGGGCCGAAGGACCGGACGGTGCGGATCGGCGACGTGGAGATCGACCTGGAGGGCCGGCGGGTGGTGGTGGCCGACGTGGAGGTCTTGTTGACCACCAAGGAGTTCGACGTGCTGGCCGCGTTGGCCGGCCGCGCGGGCACGGCGGTCAGCCGCCAGCAGCTCATGGACGAGGTCTGGGGCGACGCCTACCTGGCCGTGTCGCGGTCGCTGGACGTGCACCTGGCGGGCCTGCGGGCGAAGCTGGGACGCCCCGGCCTGCTGACCACCATCCGCGGGTTCGGCTACCGGCTGGGCCCCGGCGGCGCCGACGACCGGACGGGGACGTGAATGCGCCGCCGCCTGCTGCTGGTGCTCCTGCTGTTCTCGGCCGCCGCCGTGGCCGCGTTCGCCGTGCCGCTGCTGTCGTCGACGGCCACCGAGCGCACCCAGCGGTTCGTGCTCACGCGCACCGGTGACCTGGACCGGTTCGCCGCGCTCGCCCAGCAGGCCGAGACCACCGGCGACGAGGCCGCGCTGGAGGACGAGGTCGCCGCGTACGTCGAGCTGTACGGCGACCCGGTGGTGGTGGTCGACGCGCGCCGGCAGCCGGTCGCCCAGGCCGGTCTGACCTCGGACGACCCCGCCCTGGCGCGGGTGCTGGACGCGGCGCTGCGCAACCAGCCCGCCTCGGCCGTGCCGACGCTGACGCCGTGGTCGTCGGGGCACGTGGTGTTCGCCCGGCCGGTCGGCACCGGCACCAGGGTGGCCGGGGCGGTGGTGCTGCGCGCGTCGGTGGACCGCGCGGCGGGGGACGTGGCCGGGCGGTGGCTGCTGGTCCTCGGTGGCGCACTCGCGGCGGCCGTCATCTCGATCCTGCTGGTGCTGGCCGTCACCCGCTGGCTGCTCAAGCCGCTCGCGGAGCTGGCGAACGGCGTGCGGGCGGTGGCCGCCGGCGAACGGCGGGCGCACGTGGCCAGCGGCAGCGGGCCCCCGGAGGTGCGCGAGCTGTCGGAGTCGTTCAACCGGATGTCCGACGCCGTCACCGAGGCCGCCGACCAGCAGCGACGGCTGATCGCGGACGCCTCGCACCAGCTGCGCAACCCGATGGCGGCGTTGCGGCTGCGGATGGACACGTTGAGCGGCCAGGTCAAGCCGGAGGGGGTGCGCGCCTACACGGCGGGGGTGGCCGAGATCGAACGGCTGGAGTCGCTGCTGGACGGGCTGCTGGCGCTGGCCTCGGCGGAGAGCGCGGCCACCGAGGTCGCGGCGGGCGGGCGCGAGCCGGAGCTGGCCGACGTCGGCGCGGTGGCCGTGGACCGGGCCGGGTTCTGGCAGGTGCCGCTGCCCGCGACACCCGCGTTGGCGGTGCTGGTGCGCTGCCCGGAGTCCGACCTCGCGCAGGTGCTGGACGTGCTGCTGGACAACGCGGTGAAGTACGGAGGCGCGGTGCGGGTGTCGCTCGGCGCGGACCGCGCGGCCGGCGTCGGCTGGGTGGAGGTGCACGACGACGGCCCCGGGCTGGACGAGGAGGAGCTGGCGTTGGCCACGTCGAGGTTCTGGCGCGGGCGGTCCGGGCAGCCGGGCACGGGGCTCGGCCTGGCGATCGCGGACCAGCTGGTCAGGGCGCGGCAGGGGGTGCTGGACCTGTCGTCGGCCGACGGGTTCACCGCCCGGGTCGCGCTGCCGCTGGAGCCGGCGCTGTGAACCGGCGGGTGTTCCTGCTCGGGCTGCTGGCCGCCGGGTGCGCGACCGGCGCGCCGTCGGGTGAGCTGGCCATCGCCGCCGGCGAGCGCGGGGGCATGTACTTCGACTTCGCCACCCTGCTCGCGGAGCAGCTGGTGGACGTGCGCGGCCGGGCGCTGGAGACCGAGGGCAGCCTGGCGAACCTCGCGTTGCTGGCGTCGGGCGGGGCCCAGGTCGCGCTCGCGCTGGCCGACTCCGCGCTCGTCGCCGACCCGGGGCTGGAGCTGCGCGCCCTCGGCCGGGTGTACGAGAACTACCTCCAGCTGGTCGTGCGGGAGGACGATCCGGCGCGGACGCCCGCCGACCTGGCCGGGCGGACCGTGTCGCTGGGCGCGGAGGGCTCCGGCGCGTCGCTGTCCGGTGAGCGGATGCTCGCCGCGCTCGGGCTGGGCGACTCGGTGCGGGTGGAGCACCGCAAGCTCGGCGACGCGGCGGAGGCGTTGGCGGCCGGGCGGGTCGACGCGCTGCTGTGGTCGGGTGGCGTGCCGACGCCGGCGCTGGACGGGCTGCCCGGCATCCGCCTGCTGCCGCTGGCCGAGCTGGTGCCGCAGCTGCGCGCGGCGCACGGGTCGGTGTACGAGCAGGTGCCGGTGCCGATCGAGGTGTACGGCGCGACCCGCGAGGTGCCCACGATCGGGGTGGCGAACCTGCTGGTGTGCCGGGCGTCGCTGCCGGACGGGGCGGCCGCCGCGGTCACCCGCACGCTGATCTCCCGCGCCGCCGCCCTGGTGCCCCGGCAGGCGCTGGGCACCCAGTTCCTCGACGTGCGCAGCCTGATCGGCACCGCGGGCCTGCCGCTGCACCCCGGCGCCGCCGCCACCTACCGCGACCTGCACGGCTGACCGCGAGAGTCCAACGCTCACGGCGCGAGAGTCCAACGCTCACGGCGCGAGAGTCCAACGCTCACGGCGCGTGAGTCCTACGTCCAGAGCACCTGAGTTCAACGCTCAGGACGTGGACCCCGGCGTGGTCGGCCCGTCCTCGTCGTCGTCGGGTCGCACCACCTCGACGGTCGCCGGCACGACCCGGACCGGGATGCCGAACGGTGGGGTGTCCACATCGGACACCACCGGCGGCGGCACGGGACCGGGCGGCGGCACGGCGGGGGACAGCCGACGCCGCCGGGTCAGCGCGATCGCCGTGCCCGCCGTCGCCGTGGCCACCGCGACACCGCCGCAGAGCACCGCCAACCCGATCAGCAGCGACGAGCCCCCGCCGGCCGACCCGCCCCGGTCGACCGCGAGCCGCCGGTACTCGGTCGCCTGCAGGTGTCCGGGCGACGCGGCCAGCACGTCGTCGAACCCCTCCACCGCGCCGTCGAAGTCGTCCGCGAAGTAGCGGTCCAGCGCGGTCCGGTAGTCGCGGTCGTGCGGGCCCGGCTCGGCCGACACGTCCTTGCCCGCCAACACGTCCGACAACGTCGACGACGCGGCGGCGAAGTTGAACGACTGCGTCTCCCCCGGCGAGCCCTGGCTGACCAGACCGACGATCCGGCCGTCCATGTCGACCACCGGCCCACCGCTCATCCCCTGCGTGGCGGCGGCGCTGAACTCGTAGAACGGCCGGTCGTTCTGCGTCCGACGGGCCGACACCTGGCCGTTCTTGTTGCTCGGCTCCAGGCTCGGGTCGACCGCCGCGCCCGCCGATCCGGGGTAGCCGATGGCCAGGATCGGCGTGCCGACCGGCGTCTGGTCGGCCCTGATCGCCAACGACGGCAGGTGCTCGCGCGGCACCTTCAGCACCGCCACGTCGCCTTCGGTCGGTGCGACGAGGTCGACCACGGTGGCGGGCGCGACGTCCCGGATCGGGCCGTCGCCGGTGGCCTCCATCCGCTCGACCTGGATCGCGCGGTCGACCGGTCGGTCCGGGTCCGCGCCCTCGGCGACGGCGTGCTCGGCCAGCTGCGCCTTGGCCGCGGCCCGGTCCACCACCCGGCCCACCGCCGCGAGGTCCTCGATCGCCGCGTCGAACAACGCGCCCGCGCCGCCCTGCGGTCCGGTGTGGACGCAGTGGCTGGCGGTGGCCACGTGCCCGTCCGGCCGGATCACCACGCCGCTGCACGTCGCCTTCACGACGTAGCCGTCGGCGCCGCCGAACACCTCGCCGGTGCGCTTGTCCCGCACCCAGCCGTGCCACTCCACGGTGATGAACACGATCGCGGGCCGGGCGATGGCGGCGGCCAGCTCCTCCGGGCTCGACGGCTGCCCGGCGGCGGAGGCGATCGGAGCGGGTGCGGCGGCGAGCGCCAGCAACGCCGCCGCGACGAGCAACGCGCGCATCAGCCGTACACCCCGAACCCGGTGGTCCGAGCCCACACCGAGCGGTAGCCGCGGGAGTTGCTCTCCACGAGCTGGGCGCCCTGGCAGGCGTAGTCGTCCACCTCGTGCCGCGCCTGTTCCGAGGGGATCGTCTGGGTCTCCACCAGGCCGCGCTGGTCGTAGTAGGCCCAGGTGAACTCGGCCTTGGTCTGGGCGCCGTAGGTGATGGTCCCCTCCGTCGCGCTCCAGGTGAACTCGATGATCCCGTTGCCGACCAGCCGCAGCTCGTTGCCCTGGAACGTGCCCTGGAACACCACGTCGTCCATCCGCTCGGTCCCGGTGCCGTCCGGTCGGAACTCGTACGCCCGGCCGGAGGTGACGAACGGCAGCGGGTCCTCGTTGTTGTAGAACTTGACCATCACCTGCTCCTGCACCGTGCGCCACGAGCCGATCAGGCACAACGGCGGCCCGACGGGGCGGGTGGTGTCCGCGCGGGCGGTGGGCGAGGGCCTCCCCGCCGCCACCGGCGCGGCCTCGCGGGGCGACGCGTCGGCGAGGACCGCGGCGGTCAACCCGCCGGCCGCGAGGACGGCACAAGCGGCGACGACGAACAGCACCACGACGACGGATCGCGCCGGTAACCGGGGGGAATCGCTCACCGGGCCATCGTATTGACCGGCCCGCCCGCGCCGTGAGCCGGTTGATCCGGAAGTTTCCGCGCCGTGATCCGGCGCCCGCCCCGCCCGCGTGGCGGCCTCGCCGCCACTACCATGGACGTGTGATCTTCCTCAGCGTGGTCCTCACCCTGCTCGGGCTGAGCACACTGCTGTGGCGTGACGACGAGTTGGTCGGCCTGCCACCCGTCGTCGCCGGCTCCGCCCTGGTGGTGCTCGGCGTGGCGGCCGGTGTGCTGTGGGTGGTGCGCAGGCGGCGGCGGTGGGAGCGCAACGGCGAGCCGCGCCCGGTCGGCACCGTGTTCGACCGGGCGAAGGCCCTGCCCCGGCTGCTGCGCGAGCGCAAGGCCTACGGCCTGCCGACCAGCACGATGGCCACGTGGGGTTTCGCCGTGCTCTACCTCGTCTCCCCGATCGACCTGCTGCCCGAGCTGCTGCCGCTGATCGGCGTGACCGACGACGCGGGCGTCGCCGTGTGGCTGCTCACCAGCGTGTCCACCGTCACGGGCCAGTACCTGCGGTGGGAGCGGGAGCGCTCGGGCAAGGCCGGGAAGAGCCGCTGACCCTCAGCCGCCCGCGGGCCGGGGCAGTTCGCGCACGCCGCTGAGCAGCGCGGTCACCGCGTCCATGATCCGCGCGGTCGCCTCGTCCAGCACGGCCTTGGTCGGCTCCAGCCCGTACAGGTCGGACAGGTCGACCTCCGCGCCCGCCACCACGGACACCTCGCGCCACGGCCGCGGCACGAACTTCCCCGGCGGCAGCAGCTCCCGGGTGCCCCACTGCGCCACCGGCACGACCGGCGTGCGGGAGGCCAGCGCCAGCCGCGCGACGCCGTTCTTGCCGCGCATGGGCCAACCGTCGGGGTCGTTGGTGAAGGTCCCCTCGGGGTAGACGATCACGCACTGCCCCTCGTCCAGCGACGTGCGCGCGCTGTCCAGCGCCCGACCGGCCCGCACGCTGTCGCGGTCGACCGGGATGTGCCGCCCCGACGACATCACCCACCCGAGCACCGGCGCCTTCCACAGGCTCGCCTTGGCCAGGTACCGGGGCACCCGGCCGGACGCCAGCGCGAACGCGGTCAGCGTCACCGGGTCGGCGAAGGACAGGTGGTTGGACGCCAGCAGCACCGCGCCCTCGCGCGGGATGTTCGTCCGGCCCGCCATCCTCATCCGCACGAACAGCACCACCAGCGGCCACAGCAGGTCGATCGCCACGGAGTACCAGAAACCGCGGCCCCGTCGGGGCAAGCGGGTCGTCAGCGCCACCATCTGGGAGAACGTCACGGCAGGATCTTCGGTCATGGCCGCGGACGCCCTCACCGCGCCCCACCGCACCGCCGTCGCCCGGGTCTGATCGAGTTCGACTAATCTCCTCCCCCGTGGCAGGGCTCCCCGCACCGCGGACCGCGGTGAACCGGATCAACGTGCTCCTCGTCGAAGACGACGAGGGCGACGCCGTGCTGGTCGAAGCCCTGTTGGACGAGGTGGAGGCGGACGTCGCCCTGCACCGGGCGCGGACGCTGCGGGAAGCCGAGGGCCTGCTGGCCAAGGCGGACTGCGTGCTGCTCGACCTCGGCCTGCCGGACACGACCGGCCTCGACGGCCTGACCAGGCTGCTCGCCGACCCGGCGCCGGTGGCGATCATCGTGCTCACCGGCCTCAACGACGAGCACCAGGGCACCAGGGCCGTCGCCCAGGGCGCGGAGGACTACCTGGTCAAGGGCCAGGTGGACGGCGTCGGCCTGGCCCGGAGCATCCGCTACGCGGTCGGCCGCAAGCGGGTCGAGGAGACCCAGCGCCAACTGCGCGACGAGAAGCTGCTCGCGGCCGAGAAGACCCGCCTGGAACGCGGCCTGCTGCCGTCGCCGATCATGCACGGCGACGACATCGGCTGGCAGGTCCGCTACCGCCCCGGCGGCAGCCGGATGCTGCTCGGCGGCGACTTCTACGACGTGGTGCGCACCGCCGACGGCACGCTCCAGGTGCTGATCGGCGACGTCTGCGGGCACGGCCCGGACGAGGCCGCGATCGGCGTGTTCCTGCGCATCGCCTGGCGGGCGCTGGTGCTGGCCGACCAGGAGCCGTCGCGGGTGCTGCGCACGTTGCACGAGATCCTGGAGCACGAACGCCACCAGCCCGGCCTGTTCACCACGGCGTGCATGGTGACGATCTCGCCGGACCGCCGGTGGGCGCGGGTCTACCTGGCCGGGCACCCGGAGCCGATGCTGCTGGTCGGCGACCGGGTGGTGGAGCTGCCCCGCGACCGGGCCGGGCTGCCGCTCGGCGTGCTGCCGGACAGCACGTGGAGCGGCTTGGACGTGCCGCTGCCGCCGGGCTGGGCGATGCTGCTCTACACCGACGGCCTGGTCGAGGGCCGGGTGCACGGCGACAGCGAGCGGTTGGGGTCGGAGCGGCTGATCGACCTGATCGGCGAGATCACCGGGGAGCGGCCGGACTGGGCGCGCACGCCGGCGACGCTGCTGGACGACCTCATCAGCCGGGTCAAGGAACTCAACGGCGGGGAGCTGGACGACGACATGGCAGTGCTGCTGATCTCGGACCGCGCCTGATGGACTACCGCAACCGCTGGCCCGCGAGCAAGCTCCTCATCGCCGCCGTCTCGGTCCTGATCGTGGTCTGCGCGGGCGCCATCGGCAGCCTCCTGGTCGCGTTGGCCGGCCTGACCGACGCCCGCATCGAGCTGCTGGACCGGATCGACCCGGCGAGCCGCGAGGTCCTGGAGATGCAGACCGCGCTGGCCAACCAGGAGACCGGTCTGCGCGGGTACGTGCTCACCGCCAACCGGAACTTCCTCGCCCCCTACACCGACGGGCAGCAGGCCGAGTTGGACGCCGCGGCGTCCGCCCGGTCGCTGCTGACCGCGCGGCCGGAGCTGGTCCGCGAGCTGGAAGAGGTCGAGCGGGTGGCGGCCGACTGGCGGGAGAGCTACGCCGACCCGCTGATCGACCTGGTGTACGTGTCGGGCAACCCGCAGACCACCCTGGCCGACGCCGAGCGCGGCAAGGCGCTGTTCGACCGGGCGCGCGCGGCGATGGCGGGGTTGAAGACCAAGGTCGAGGAAGCGTCCGCGGTGGGCCGGGCGAACGTGATGAGCGTCGCGACCCAGGCGTTCTGGCTGGTGATCGGGCTCGGCGTGCTGCTGGTGCTGATCATCGCCGGGGTGGCGGTGATGCTGTACCGGATCGTCATCGCGCCGTTGACGGGGCTCGCGGCGGACGTGCGGCAGGTGTCGTCGGGCGACTACGCGCACGCGGTCGAGGCGGGCGGGCCCCGCGAGACGGTGATGCTGGGCCAGGACGTCGAGGCCATGCGGGTGCGCATCCTGTCCGACCTGGAGGAGCTGCGCCGGTCGAACTCGGAGCTGGAGCAGTTCGCCTACGTCGCCTCGCACGACCTCCAGGAGCCGCTGCGCAAGGTCGCGAGCTTCTGCCAGCTGCTGGAGCGGCGCTACTCGGGTCAGCTCGACGAGCGCGGCGAGCAGTACCTGAGGTTCGCGGTGGACGGGGCGAAGCGGATGCAGGTGCTGATCAACGACCTGCTGGCGTTCTCCCGGGTCGGCAGGCTCACCCGCGAGCAGACCCTGGTGGACTGCGACGAGCTGGTCGCCCAGGTGCTGGACAACTACTCCGAGGCCATCGAGCGGACCGGCGCGACGGTCGAGGTGGCGGACCTGCCGACGGTGCGCGGCGAGGCGTCGCTGCTCGGCGGGGTGTTCGGCAACCTGATCAGCAACGCGGTGAAGTTCCACGGCGACGACCCCCCGCACGTGCGCGTGGACGTGGAGCGAACGGGCGGATTCTGGACGTTCACGGTGAGCGACCACGGCATCGGCATCGATCCCGAGTACGCTGAACGGATCTTCGTGATCTTCCAGCGCCTGCACCACAAGGACGACTACCCCGGCACCGGGATCGGGCTGGCGATGTGCCGGAAGATCGTGGAGTACCACGGCGGCACCATCTGGCTGGACACCGGCGAGGGCGCCACCGGGACCACTTTCAAGTTCACGCTGCCGGCAGTAGAGGACGACGAGCAATGAGCAACCCGCTGAACGTGATCGACGTCCTGCTGGTGGAGGACGACCCCGGCGACGCGCTGATGACGCAGGAGGCGTTCGAGCACCACAAGATCCGCAACCAGCTGCACGTGGTCCGCGACGGCGTCGAGGCGATGGAGTTCCTGCGCCGCGAGGGCCGCTACGAGGACGCGCCGCGACCGGGGCTGATCCTGCTCGACCTGAACCTGCCGAAGATGGACGGCCGCGAGGTGCTGGCCGACATCAAGGCGGACGAGACGCTGCGGCCCATCCCGGTGGTGGTGCTGACCACGTCGGAGGCGGAGGAGGACATCCTGCGCAGCTACAACCTGCACGCCAACGCCTACGTCACCAAGCCGGTCGACTTCGACCGGTTCATCGAGGTCGTGCGGCAGATCGACGACTTCTTCGTGACCGTGGTGAAACTGCCCCGCTAGACCGGCGCGTCAGCCCGTCGCGTACCGCACCACGCCCTCGTCCTCGGCGGCGGTCAGCAGCCCGCGATGGACCAGCACGTCGAGGTGCGCGGCCGTCTCGCCGGTGGCCAGCACCTGGTTGAACAGGTCCAACTCGGCGAACTTCCGACCGCGCCTGGTCCAGCCGAGCGCGCGCGCGGTCTCGAAGGCGGTGCCGGTGCCCGCCCGCACGGCGTCCAGCGTGGCCGTGAGCCGGTCTTCGTGGTGGACGAGCAGTTCCTCCACTCGGGCGTGGCTCGACTCGGTGACGGGGCCGTGAGCGGGCAGCAGCCGCAGGTCCGGGAAGTCGCGGACCAGGCGCAGCGAGTCGAGGTAGTCGCCCAGGGGCAGCGCGGGCCGGGCGGGTTCGAAGCCGATCGACGGCGTGATGTGCGGCAGCACGTGGTCGCCCGCGAACAGCAGCGACGACTCGACGTCGACGAACACCACGTGCCCGCGGGTGTGTCCGGGCGTCGGCAGGACGCGCAGCACCCGCTTCTCCAGGGCCAGGTCGCCCTCGCGGAGCCACTCGTCGGGCTCCTCGTAGTCGCGCAGCTCGGCTTCGCCGACCGACGCCACCACCGCCTCCCACCGCTCGGCCAGGTGCGGCGCGCCCCACCGGGCCAGGTCGCGGACACCGTCCCGGCGCCGGCCGATGACCTTGGCCAGGGACGGCTGCTCCCCCGCGCCGAGCGCGATCTTCGTGCCGAACCGGCGGCGCAGGGCCACGGCCATCGTGTAGTGGTCGCGGTGGACGTGCGTGACCAGGAAGCGCCGGACGTCCTCGAACCCGCGCCCGAGCGCGCCCAGCGCCGACTCCAGCGCCGTCTCGCCCGCGTCGAGGGCCCAGCCTGAGTCGATCAGGACGAGGCCGTCGCCGTCGTCGACCGCGTACACGTTGACGGTGTGCAGCCCGTCGTTGGGCAGGGGCAGCGGGATCCGGTGGACACCGGGCGCGACCTCGAAGACTCCGGGTTCGGTCCACTCCATCCCCGGATCCTACTTGCCGGTAACCTCGGCTTGGTCCGCCAGTGCCGCGTTCGTCGGCTCACGCCGCGCGACCGCCTTCACCACGAACGGGATCACGGCCAGCGTGAGCAGCGCCAACGCCGGGTAGGCCCAGCCGATCGCGGACAGGTAGCCGGGCCGCGGGATGGTCCAGATGGTGGGCTGCCGGTCGAGCTGGAAGGCGATCACGTCCCAGAACATCACCGGGCACCACAGCACCAGCAGCACGACCCGGGCCCACGGCGCGACCTTGGTGTGCACCAGCCAGATCAGCAGCGGCGCGATCCACACCCAGTGGTGGTCCCACGAGATCGGCGAGAGCAGCAGGCCGAGGACCTGCACGACCAGCACGCCGATCAGCACGTCGCCCGCCCGCACGGCGGCGCGCAGGGCGAACCCGGCGAGCACGGCCGACACCACCACCGCGAGCACCCACGGCCACGTCATCTCGACGTCGTAGCCGAGGGTCCGCGACAACGCGCCCCGCAACGACTGGTTGTGCGCGGTGCCGATCGGGCCGACCCGGTCGGCCGCGCCGAGCAGCTCGAACCAGTAGTGCCTGGCCTGCGCCGGGTCCACCAGGAAACCGAGGCCGACGCTCGCCGCGAACGCCGCGATCGACCACAACGCCGCCGCGAACCTGCGCGTGACCAGGAAGTACAGCCCGGAGATGGCGGGCACGAGCTTCACGCCCGCCGCCAGGCCGATGCCGGCGCCCGCGAGCCGGGAGTCCCGGGCCGTCATCGCGCCCAGCACCACCGCCGCCAGCAGCAGGTTGACCTGCCCGAAGTCGAACGTGTGCACCACCGGCTGCAGCCACAGCAGCACGGCGGTCCACAGCAGCGCCCGACGCCGCCACGTCGCCGCGTCCGCCGTCCAGCCCTCCCCCGCCACCAGGCGCAGGGCGACGCGCACCATCCAGTACAGGCACAGCCCGGACAGCAGCCGCAGCACCCACTGCGCGACGACCCACGGCAGCCACGTCATCGGCAGGAACACCAGCGCGCCGAACGGCGGGTAGGTGAACGGCAGCGGGAAGTCGGGCGGCGAGTTCGGCGACGTGACGTCGTAGAGGTCGCCGGAGAGCACGTGCGGCGCCAGCGCCCAGTACACGTACAGGTCGATCGTCTCGTTGCCGAACCCGGTGACGATGGTCCAGCCGCGGCCCACGATCGACGCCAGCAGCAGCACGGGCGCCGCGGCCGACAGCCACCGCTCGGCCTTCACGAGCACGCGCGCGGCGGACGGGGGCGGTTCAACCGACACTGGGCTCGACCTTCGACGTGGCAGGGGGCGGCGTGGCGCCGGCGGGCTCGCGGGTGTCGCCGCGCAGCCCCGACGGGATCACCGCGAGGGTGAGCAGCCCGAGCAGCGGGTAGCACCACCCGAGCGCGGCCAACGGCCACGGCCGGGGGATCTCCCAGATGGTCGGCTGCTGGTCGATCAGGAAGGTGATCAGGTCCGCGCCGGTCACCACGACCCACGCCGCCGCGACCGCCAGCACGGGCCACGAGCGGCGGGCGCCGTAGAACGCCCACAGCACCAGGGGGATCACCCACACCCAGTGGTGGCTCCACGAGATCGGCGAGAGCAGCAACCCGAACAGCTGCACGGCGACCACGGTGGCGAGCGTGTCGCGGGCCTTCACCGCGGCGCGCAGCGCGAACCCGGTCAGCACGGCCGACACCGCCACCGCGAGCAGCCACGGCCACGTCATCTCGACGTCGTGGCCGAGGGTCCGCGACAACGCGCCCCGCAACGACTGGTTGATCGCGGACCCCACCGGGCCGACCCGGTCGGCCGCGCCGAGCAGCTCGAACCAGTACCGCCACGAGTCCGCCGCGGAGGCGGCGAAGCCGATGGCCACGGTGACCGCGAAGCCGACCGCCGTCCACAGCGCCGCCTTGAACCGGCGCGTGACCAGGAAGTACAGGCCCGAGATCGCCGGGGTGAGCTTCAGCCCGGCCGCGACTCCGACGCCGAAACCCGCCACCAGGTGCCGGGTCGCGACCATGGCGGCGAACGTGCCGGCGATCAGCACCAGGTTGATCTGCCCGAAGTCGAGCGTCTTGCGCACCGGCTCGCACCACAGCGCGAGCGCCGTCCACAGCAGCGCGCGGCGCGACCAGGTGGCGTCGAACCGCTGCCCCGACCTGGCGGCGACCAGCGACAACGCGGTGCGGACCAGCCACCAGAGGCAGACCAGGGACAGCACCTGCCACACGATCCGCGCGGCCACCCACGGCAGCCAGGACAGCGGGAGGAACACCGCGGCCGCGAACGGCGGGTAGGTGAACGGCAGCGGGAAGTCCGCCGTGAACGGCATGTCGATCGTGTAGAGCTGGTCGGTGAGCAGGTTCGGCGCGAGGCTCCAGTAGACCTTGAGGTCGATCATGCCCCAGCCGCTCGGCACGCCGAGGCGCCAGAAGTACCAGCCCAGCGACAAGCACAACACCAGCGGGGCGAACCTCAGCACCCGCTGTTCAACCCGATCAACCACCCGTGCTCCCGCGCTGCGTCCCGGCCGCGTCCGGCTCGCCCGTCACGTCGTCGTCCTCGACGTCGGTCGGCGCCTGCCGCACGACGGGCGGCGCCTGCTCGACGACCCGGGGCGCAGGCTCGACGAGCCGCTTCGGCTGGTCCGCCTCGCCCGACCGCGCCCGCAGCTCGCCCAGCAGCGACCACACGGGCCGGCGGCCCAGCAGCGACCGGCCGACCCACACGCCGATCAGGACGGTGACGGCCAGGTAGGACCACCACACGACGGGGTTCGCCGAACCGTAGTGCCAGCGGGCGACGATGGTGCCGTCGGGAAGCGTGACGAGGACCATCCAGACCGAGAAGCCCGCGGCGCCCGCGAGCCACCGGTCCTTCCAGGCGAACGCGGCGGCGAGCGCCAAGACCCACGTGAAGTACCACGGGAGGACGGACGGGGCCAGCACGGAAGCGGCGAGCAGGGCGATCGCGGCCCGCCGCACGGCGTCCACACCGCCCGCCCTGGCCAGCCACCACTGGCGGACCAGCACGGCGGCGAGCACGTACACGCCGACGGACCGGAAGAACCCGAGGAAACCCTCGTAGGTCGCGCCCGGGACGTGCCGGCCGACCGAGTAGTAGAGCAGCTCGGCGACGGCGCAGGGCAGCGACATCCAGGTCAGCAGCGGCGTCTGGCTCTGCAGCACGTTGACCCAGCCGAGGTCGACCCCGGCGATGATCGTGGACAGCGCGAAGACGCCGGCGAACGTGATGCCGCCCACCGCGCACGCCTGGAAGAACCGCTGGCGGGCCGGGCCGGACATCCGCGCCACCCACACCCAGACGAGGAACGGGATCACCAGCACGGCGGTGGCCTTGACCGCGGTCGCCAGGGCGATCACCGCGATGCCGCGCACGTGCTTGCCGTCCAGCACCATCAGCACGCCGACCGCCATCAGGCCGACCATCAGGATGTCGTTGTGCGCGCCGCCGATGCCGACGGCGATCACGAACGGGTTCGCCACGGTCAGCCACAGCGCCACCGACGTGCGCCCGCCGAGGTGCCGGACCAGTCCGGGCATCGCCCAGGCCAGCATCGCCAGGCCGCTGAACACGGCGAGCCGCATGAGGACCGCGCCGATGATGACGTTGTCCCCGGTGATCGCCACCACGCACTTGGCGACCAGGAGGAACAGCGGCCCGTACGGCGACGGCGTGTTCTGCCACAGCGACGCCACGTTGCCGCCCAGCGACAGGGGCAGCACGGACGCGCCGGTGGTGTAGGGGTCGAACCCGTGCAGCGCGACCGCGCCCTGCGCGAGGTAGCTGTAGACGTCCCGGCTGTACAGCGACGGGCCGATGAGCAGCGGTGCGGTCCACGCGGCGGCGGCCAGCACCACGCCGCGGCCGTCGACCTGGGCGGCGCGCACCATCCGCCCCAACCGGACCCACGAGTAGACCAGCAGGCCCACGCCGACGAACACCACGGCGGTGGCCAGGTCGCGGCCGTGGCCGTACCGCACCGCGTTGAGGATCGTGCCGGTCAGCAGCGGGTCCCGGCGGAGCACCGCGCCCGCGCCGACGCCGCCGAGCGCGATCAGCAGCCCGCCGAGCGCGCCGAGCCGCAACAACCTCGGGGGAACCTGCCGGATGACCTCCGACCACGTGCCCACCCTGCGGGTGGGTCCGTCCGTGCGCGCGCCACTTCCGCTCACCTCAGCGGTCACAGCCAGGCCCACCTCATCGGTCTCGTGATCGGTCCTCGTCCCCGTCGACCGCGTCTGCCGTCGACGACATCACCATCATGGCGGGGATCGAGCACGAGTGAGGCCACGATCAGTAATGTTGACACGATCAGCTACCACTGTTGACCAAAAGCCGCCTACTTGGCCGTGTTGTTACCCCCATTTGTGATGATTCACACGGAGGAGCAACCTCGACCAGGTATGCGCTGGTGATCAGGCGCGCCTATTCGACTGACCGGCGCGCGCGGGCGCCGTCATCCGGTCCCGAGCTCGGGGTGCTTCTCCAGGTAGCCGCGCACGAACGGGCACTCGGGCACGACGGCCAGGCCCTTCGCGCGCACGTCCTCCAACGCGTGCCGGACCAGCCGGCTGCCCAGGCCCTTGCCCTCGACGGCGACCTCGGTGTGGGTGAACGTGACGACGCCGTCCGCCGAGGTGTACTCGGCGAAGCCGCCCAGCTCGCCGTCCAGGCGGACCTCGTAGCGGGACCGCTCGGGGTTGTCGGACACGGACACTGCGGTCACGGGTGCTCCTCCACGCTCTGGTTCGGCCGGTGCCACGGTAGTCGCGGCGTGCAAGATTGTCTGATGGACGTGTACCTGCTGATCCTGGGCGACCACCTGCCCAACCCGTACACCGGTCGGGCCGTGACCGAGTGCGACCGGCTGCGGGCGATGGTCGAGCAGGCCGTCGTGGCGGAGGAAGCCGGCTTCACCGGGGTGGCCATCGGCGAGCACCACTTCACCCGGTACATCGTGTCGGCGCCGGAGCTGCTGCTGGCCACGATCGCCGACCGCACGTCGACGTTGCGGCTGTCCACCGGGGTGACGCTGCTGGCGCACCACGACCCGGTGCGGGTGGCGGAGAACCTGGCCACGCTGGACGTGCTGTCACGGGGCCGGGCGGAGCTGATCGTGGCGCGGGGTGTGTCGCAGCGCACCGACGCGGCGTTCGGGGTGCAGGACGACCTGCGGGCGCGGTTCGACGAGAACCTGCGGCTGCTGCTGCGGCTGCTGGAGGAGAAGCACGTCACGTGGGAGGGCAAGTACCGCAGTCCGCTGGTGGACGTCACGACGACGCCGCGGCCGGTGCAGCAGCCACGGCCGCTGGTGTGGATCGGCAGCGGGTCGGCGGTGTCGGCGGACCTGGCGGTGGAGCTGGGGCTGCCGCTGATGCTGCCGAGCACGTTGCGGGACCCGAGCACGCACCGGCCGGTGGTGGAGCGCTACCGGGCGGCGATGGGCGGGGGCGGGCGGGTGGCGTTGCCGAGCCACGTGTTCGTCGCGCCGACGGCGGCGGAGGCGCGGGCCACGTGGCGGCCCCACCTGGCGGCGTACGCGGAGTTCGCCGACCCGTGGCGCGGTGACGGCGACGTGGACGTCGACCTGCTGATGGAGGGCGCGGCGGTGTGCGGCGACCCGGCGGAGGTGACCGAGCGGCTGAACCGGCTGACCGGGCTGCTGGGGCTGGACGCGCAGCTGGTGATGGTGGACATAGGGGGTCTCCCCCACCAGGCCGTGCTCGACACGATCCGCCTGTTCGGCCGGGAGGTGCTGCCGAACCTGGACCCGTCGTCGGCCCGGGCGGCGGGCCGCGCGTCCTGAGCGTCGACCTCGCGCGGGTCGGTCGACCCCGTCGACCGGACTCGTCCGCGCGAGGCCTCGTGAACGGCGGTTCACCGAACCCGTGATCCCGTGCCCGGAATCGTCGTCGTTTCGGGTGGAACAGGCCCGTCGGGTGTGCTGAGCGTTGAATTCGGGTGTTCCGAACGCAGGACACGGGTGTTCTGAACGTAGGACACGCGAGGTTTGACGGTAGGACTCTCGCGTTTTGGATGTAGGACTCTCGCGGAGTGGGTAGTCCGGGTGCGAAGGAGGTTGCCATGGTCCAGCCACAACCGCCCGACCCGCGCCCCGTCCCCGTGCCGCCCCCGATGCCGCAGCCGCCTCGGGAGCCGTCACCCGGCACGGAGCCGCCGATCCCGCCCACCCCGGAGCCGCCACCGCCCAACCGGCCCGCGCCCAACGAGACCCCGCCCACGGGGTGAGGGCGCGACCGGGGAGTCAGGGGACCGGCAGGTCCGGTGCCGCGCCGTGAGCACGGCCTTCGGTGAACGCCGAGGTGAAGGGCGCGGGACCTAGGGCGGCGCGGGTGGCCGTGGTGATCCGGGCCACGTCGCCGCGCTCGCCGGGCGGGAGAGGGGCGCCCGCTCCTTCCCTCAGGGCCGCGGCGGCGCCCAGCAGGCGGGCCGCTCGGCGGTGGTCGCCGGCCAGGGCCTCCGCGCCGGCCAGTCCTTCCAGCGCCAGGGCCACGGCACGCGGGTCGGTCGACTCGCGTGCCGCGGCCAGGCCCTCCAGGTGCAGGGCGCGGGCGGTTTCGGCGTCGCCGCGCCGTTCGGCGATGAAGCCCAGCTCGGCGACGACGAGGGCGATCGCGATGTCCGACTCGAGCCGCCGGTCGAAGACCAGCCACTTGCGCAGCAGCGCCTCGGCCTCGTCGAGCCGGTCCTGGCGGCGCAGGCTCAGCGCCAGGCCCAGCTCGGCGAACTCCTCGCCGGTCGTGTAGCCCTGCGCGGCGGCCCGCGAGCGGGCGCAGTCGTGCAGCTCGTCGGCTTGCTCGTGGTCGCCGGTCAGCAGCGCGATGCGGCCCAGCGCGGACAGCTCGTCCACCACGTCGGTGCTCAGGCCCAGCTCCTCGGCGATCCGCAGGCCCTCGCGGTGCAGGGCCGCGGCACGCTCGTAGTCGCCGACGATCTCCGCGTGCGCGCCGAGCCCTGACGTCGCGTGCAGCAGCCCCCACCGGTCACCCACCTCGGTGAACAGGGCCATGCTGCGCTCGCCGTGCCGCGCCAGGGCTTCCAGGTCGCTGCGCATCCGCTCGTAGCGCGCGAGGGTGCCGAGCGCGGCGGCCGTGCCCCACCGGTCGTCCTGGGCCTGGAACACCGCCGGCGCCGACCGGACCAGGTCCTCGCCCACGCCCCGCTCGCCGATCCCCGCACCGACGAACCCGAGGAACCACTCGGCCCTGGCCCGGCGTGCCGCGGCACCCCGGTCGGCGGGGCGGGTCCCGGGCGGCGGCACGAGGCCCGACGTCACGCCCGTGAGCAGGTTGAACGCGGTGTGCCAGGCCTGGACCGCGCCCGTCAGGTCCTCCGGGCCGCCACCGGCGAGCGCCGCGGTGAACGCCCGCCGGCCCTCGCCGAGCCTGCCGCGCAGCACCCAGTACCAGGCCAGCGAGTCGACCAGCGGCAACGCCTCGCCGTCCCGGGCCGCGCGGTCGATCGCGGCGCGCAGGTTGGCCGCTTCGTCGTCGAGCCGGCGCAGCCACCGCCGCTGCTCCGGGCCGCGCAGGAACGGGTCGGCGGTCGCGGCCAGGCGCGCGTAGTGGTCGCGGTGCCGTCGTTCGACCAACGCCCGTCCCGTGCGCGTCCCCGAGGTGAAGGTCCGGGCGCTGCCGGCCCAGTTGGCGCTCGACGCGGGCCGCGTGGTGCCCGCCGACCGGCTGATCGACCGCCTGTGGGGCGACCGGTTGCCCGCGAACCCCGCCGGCGCGTTGCAGACCAGGGCGTCCCAGCTGAGGGCCGCGCTGGACGGATGCCGTCCGGTGTGCCCGCCGAGGCCGCGGACTCGTTGTCGGGCGCGCTGTCCGCCGCCGCCGGGTTGCCGGAGGCGGCGGCGCGGGCGCTGGTGGAGTCGGCGCGGGCGGCGTTCACCAGCGGGCTCGACGTGGCGGCGGTGGTGGCGGCGGTCCTGGTCGCGGGCGCCGCCGTGCTCGCGGTGACCGTGCTGCGCGACGTGCCCACGACCGCCGCGCCGACGGCCGAACCGGCGACCGCGGACGCCTGACTCCCGGAGGTCCGCCGGGGACGCGGGCACGTCCCCGGCGGGCCGTCAGGTGCGCACCACGACCAGGCGGCGGGTGGCGCGGGTCAGGGCGACGTACCGCTCGGCCGGTGTCATGCGCTCCGGGTCGACCACGACGACCGTGTCGAACTCCAGGCCCTTGGCCGCGCGCGGGGTGAGCGGGCCGGCCGGGCTGATCACCGCGAACGTGCCGGTGGCCGGGCGGAACGACCACGGGTCCGCGCCGGTGACCTCCAGGGGTGGTTCACCGTGCCGCACGGACGTCGGCGCGACGGCGTCGGGGTCGACCTCGGCCAGCGCGCCGGCGGCGTAGGCCATGATCTCGGCGGGTGTGCGGTAGTTGACCGTGAGCCTGCGGTGCTGCCAGCGGCCGCGGGCGAGCGGGTCCAGCACCTTCCGCCAGTCGCGGGCGCCCGCTTCGGCCTGCCGCTGGGCCAGGTCGCCGACGATGGTCATGGACCGGTTCGGCCCGCGCCTGGCCAGCACCCGCCAGTCCATTTCGGACAGTTCCTGCGCCTCGTCGACCACGATGTGGCCGTAGGTCCACTCGCGGTCGGCGGCGGCGCGCTCGGCCAGGACCCGGTGGTCCGCGGCCGTGTGGCGGTCGGCCAGCCACTCGGCGTCGACCAGGTCCACGGCCCGCAGCTCGTCCTCGTGCATCGCCTGGTCGGTGTCGATGACGTGCAGCACGCCCTGCGCGTACTCGACGGCGCGCCTGCGTTCCGCCGCGGCGCGGCGCTCGGCCTCGCCGTCGGAGCCGAGCAGCTCGGCGGCCTCGTCCAGCAGCGGCACGTCGGAGACCGTCCACGCGTGCGGGTCGGCGCGGCGCAGCTCGGGGTGTCCGAGGGCGGAGCAGCGGCCCGCGTAGAGGTCGGCGAGCAGTTGCCGGGGCGTGAGGACCGGCCACAGCCCGGTGACGGCCCGCCGCACGTCGGGGTGGCCGGCGAGCTCGCGCCGCACGTCGGCCGCGAGTTCCGGCCAGTCCTCGCCGATGAGGTCGAGCGCGGGCGCGACCAGGGCGTCCACCAGGGCCCGGTGGAACACGGGTTGGGCCTCGTTGTGCCTGAGCCCGGCGGCGCGGGCCCGTTCCCGGGCCTGTCCGGCGATCGCGGCGGTCAGCGGGACGGTGACGTCCTCCAGTTCGACCGGGACGGGCTCGACGGGCAGCTCCTGCCGGTCGGCGACGGCCTCGACCAGCAGGTCGACGGCCGAGAGACCGCCCTTGAGGGCCTGGAGCTCCGGGGTGTCCTCGAGGTCGGTCCGGACGCCGGGGAACAGCTCGCCCGGCGTGGCGAACACGACGTCGGTCTCGCCCAGGGACGGCAGGACCTCGCCGATGTACCGCAGGAAGCCCGCGTTCGGGCCGACGACCAGCACGCCTTGGCGGGAGAGCCGTTCGCGTTGCGCGTAGAGCAGGTAGGCCACGCGGTGCAGCGCCACGGCCGTCTTGCCGGTGCCCGGACCGCCCTCGATCACCAGCACGCCCCGGTGCGGCAGGCGGATCACCTCGTCCTGCTCGGCCTGGATGGTGGCCACGATGTCGCGCATGGTGGCGGAGCGGGGCGCGTTCAACGCGTCGATCAGCGCTTTCGAGGTGAGCTGGAGCTCGTCGTCGTGGAAGCCCTCCAAGCGGCTGCCCCTGGTCCGGAAATGGCGGCGGCGGGTCACCCCTTCCGGGTTCGCCGCGGTCGCGGTGTAGAACGGGCGGGCGGCCGGCGCGCGCCAGTCGGTCAGCAGCGGCTCGTAGTCGCGCTCGGTGTCGAACAAGCCGACCCGGCCGACGTAGACGCGGTCGTCGGTGGTGTCGATGCGGCCGAAGCACAGGTTCTCCGCTGCCACGCTCAGGCGGCTGACCTGCGCAGACAGTGTGCGAACGGCCACTTCGCGGTGCCAGCGCTGCTCGTCGCCGTCCTGGAGCGCGGCGTCCAGCTCCGCTCGCGCGGCGGCCTGCTCCCGCGCCAGCCGATCGTGCAGGAAGGTGATCCGCTGTTGTTCGGCGGCCAATTCCCCGATGGTCACGCTTGCCCCCTGTGATATACTGGGATTGTCTTTCCTCCGCCATTTCCGGCGACATCAACCTTTATGTCTAGCACATTCCCCGACGCATTTCACGGGACCTGCCTCGCACCCCCCGATCGCGTGAAATGATCGGCGACGTGGAATACGACGAGTTGGTGGTCGCCGTCGCGCAGCACGCGCCCGTGCCCGGTGACGTCGCGGAGAACGCGCGCCGCGCGGCCGACGTGGTCTCCGAGGCCGGTGACGCGGACCTGGTGCTGTTCCCGCTGCTGTCGCTGACCGGCTACGACCTGGACCGGCTCGCCGAGCAGGCGTGCTGGGTGACGGCCGACGACCCGCGGCTGGACGTGGTCCGCGAGGCGAGCCGGGCGCACGGGGTCACGGCGGTGGTCGGCGCGGCGTGGCTGGGGCCGGACGGTCGCCGGTTGCTGGCGTCGGTGGCGTTGTCCCCGGACGGTTCGGTCGACGTGGTCGGCAAGCAGTACCCGAGCCGGGCCGAGCGGGAACTGTTCGAGCCGGACGAGCCCGCGCCGCCGGTGGACGTCCGGGGTTGGCGGGTGGCGCTGGCCGTCTGCTACGACGCGGCGGCCCCCGAGCACGCGCTGCGAGCCGCCCGGCGCGGCGCGGACGTGTACGCGGTGTCGGCGCTGTACACCGAGGGCCAGGAAGGGCGGCTCGACGTGCACCCGGCGGCCCGCGCGATGGACCACCGGATGTACGCGCTGGTGGCGAACCTGGCCGGCGCCGGTCCGGGGTGGCGTTCGTGCGGCGGCAGCGGGGTGTGGCACCCGGACGGGCGGCGGGTGGTCGCGGCGGGCGCGGGGCCGCGGGTCGTCACGGCCCGGCTGGAGCGCGCCGAGCTCGACCGGTTGCGCGCGGACGACCGGCGAGCCGGATACCGGGGGTAGCCGCCGGTCTCGGGCGGCGAGGCCGTGGTCGTGACCGGGGTGGGTCGCCGGTCGGGCATGCCCAACTTCGTCTGGATGGTCGACCCCGCATAGGGGTTGATCTGCGGGACGCTGTCCGTGGGCGGGTGAACACGGAGAGGACGTGGAAGTTGCGCAAAAAATGGACCCCCTTTCGCATCACCGCCTTGTCCCTGGTCTCGGCCCTGGCGGCCGCCGGGGCGCTGACGGGGGCCGCGAGCCCGGCGTCGGCGGACACGAGCGCGGTGCGCGTGGAGTACACCTGCACGACCTCCGCCGGTCCGGGCGCCCAGATGACCGTGTGGGTCGTCGGCGGCCTGCCGAACGATGGCGCCGGCTCGAACAGCGCACCCGGCAACCAGTACTTCTACATCGACGTGGACCTGGACATGCGCGAGCTGCGCCCGGTCCTGACCCTCGCCGAGGGGGTGCGCCTGGACGGTGACAGCACCGCGAGGCTCGGCGCGAGGATCGTCGGCCCGGACGGGACGCGGACCACCGAGGCCGCGTTCACCTTCGCGCCCAAGTGGTTGCAGACCACCCAGGGGACCGCGGTGCGGGCCGCGGGCGCCTTCCCGGCCCAGGTGCTGAGCGTTCCCGGCGGCTACGACGTGCGCGTGGACGACCTGGCGCTGACCCTGCGCCCCAAGCGCGCGGACGGCACGCCTCTCGGCACGATCACCGCCTCCTGCACGCACGACCCGGCGCAGAACGACCTGCTGGGCACCGTGCTGGTGCAGGGCCTGATCGCGGAGCGGCCACCGCGCCCGGACGGGCTGACGGTGGTCTCGACGACCCCGACGTCGGTGACGCTGACCTGGCAGGGCTACCCCTGGTGGAACAAGATCGGGGGCTACGACGTGTACCTGGACGGTGACGGCGGGCACACCGGCTTCGTCACCGAGAACCAGGTCACGCTGACCGGGCTGACCCCGGACACGCAGCACCGGGCGAAGGTCGTCACGGTGGACGTGCAGGGCATCCGGTCGAAGATGAGCAAGGGCCTGATCTTCACCCTCCCGCGGGCCTGACCCGCACGACCCGCCGATCGCCGGGGTCCGCCACTCGCGGACCCCGGCGATCGGGCTGCGCGCGATGCCTTTGGTGCGGCTGTCGGCCCCTCACAGGGCGCGCAGCACCGCCGCGCTGTCCGCGATGCAGTCGGCGAGGGGAGGCGGCTCGTCCTCGGCCACCCAGCGGGTGACGGCGACCTGGAACACCGTCACGGCGCTGTGCGCGGCGAGGTCGGCGACCTGGTCGGCGACGCCCCGCTCGCGCAACGTCCCGGCGGTCGCGCCGGCCAGCGCCGCGAGTTTGAGCAGCTCGCGTTCCCGCAGGCCCGGGTTGGCCTCGATCAAGCGGTTGCGCCGCACGGCGTGCTCGCGCCGGTCCTCCAGCAGCGCGCCCGCCGCGACCACGCCGGCCAACGCGGCGTCGAGGGGTTCGGCGGTGGGCGGCGCGCCGAGGATCGCGGTCGACGCCACCTGCTCCATCACCTGGGCCCCGTCGAAGAGCACCTCGCGCTTGTCGGCGAAGTGGCGGAAGAACGTCCGCTCGGTCACGCCGGCGCGTTCGGCGATGTCCCCGGCGGTGGTCTGCTCGAAGCCGCGCTCGGCGAAGAGGTCCATCGCGGCGCGGATCATCCGCCCGCGGGCGTCCGGCTCCCAGCGGCTCATGACCGCGAGTGTAGTGATGACAGTCGCTGACATGGCGTGCTACGGTCGATGTCAGTCACTGACATAGCGGAAGGAACGCCATGCGCGTCTTCGTCACCGGTGCCTCCGGCTGGATCGGCTCGGCCGTCACCGACGAACTGCTCGCCCACGACCACGAGGTGGTCGGCCTCGCCCGCACCGCCGAGGCGGCTGCCGCCTTGGAGGCCAAGGGCGCGACCGCGCACCGCGGCAGCCTGGACGACGTCGACAGCCTGGCCGCCGGGGCGGTGGCCGCCGACGCCGTCGTCCACCTCGCCTTCAAGCACGACTTCACCGACTACGCCGGCGCCGGCCGCAGCGAGCACTCCGCCGTGCGCCGGATGCTCGACGCCGTCGAGGGCAGCGGCAAGCCGTTCCTGCTCGCCTCCGGCGTGGCCTCGGACATCGCGGACCGGCCGCTGACGGAGGACGACCCGTCGCCGCACCACGGCGCCGACTCGCCGCGCGGCGGCAGCGAGAACCTGGCCCTGTCCTACGCCGACCGCGGTGTCCGGCCGGTGGCGCTGCGCTTCGCCGCGTCCGTGCACGGCGCGGGCGACCCCGGCTTCGTCTCGGTCCTGGCGAAGGTCGCGAAGCACCGGGGCGCGGTCGGGTACCTCGGCGACGGCTCGAACCGCTGGCCCGCCGTGCACCGCTCCGACGCGGCACGGCTGGTCCGGCTCGCGCTGGACCGGGCGCCGGCGGGGTCGCGGGTGCACGCCGTGGCCGAGGAGGGCCTGCCGACCCGTGACATCGCCGCCGCCATCGGCGACTACCTGGGCCTGGACACGGTGTCGGTCCCGCGGGAGGACGCCGAGGCGCACTTCGGCTGGATCGGGCACTTCGCCGGCATGGACATCACCGCGTCCAGCGCCCGCACCCGGGACCTGCTGGGCTGGACGCCGACCGGCCCGACGCTGCTCGCCGACATCGCCGCCGGCGCCTACCGCCTGCCGCAGTGACCACCGCGCGGTGACGTGACCGCCGTGACGTGACGCGTTACGCGGTGACGCGCTGCCGCCGCAGCGGCACGACCAGGGGCGTGCCGGTCTCCGGGTCCTCGATCACCCGGCACGGCAGGCCGAACACGTCCTCCACCAGCTCGGCGGTCACGACGGCGGCGGGCTCGCCCTGCGCCACCACGCCGACACCGGGCTTCATCGCGATCAGGTGGGTGGCGTAGCGGCACGCCTGGTTCAGGTCGTGCAGCACGGCGACGAGCGTGTGGTTGCCGTCCTCGTGCAGGTCGGCGCACAGGTCGAGCACCTCGACCTGGTGCGCGATGTCGAGGAACGTGGTCGGCTCGTCCAGCAGCAGGATCGACGTCTGCTGCGCGAGCACCATGGCCAGCCACACGCGTTGCCGCTGCCCGCCGGACAGCTCGTCCACCAGGCGGTCGGCCAGGTCGTGCACGCCGGTCATCCGCATCGCGCCCGCGGTGACCTCCTCGTCCTCGGCGGACCACTGCCGCAGCAGCCGCTGGTGCGGGTACCGGCCCCGGGCCACGAGCTCGCCGACGGTGATGCCGCCGGGCGCGATGGAGGTCTGCGGCAGCAGGCCCAGCCGGCGCGCGACCTCCTTGGAGCGGTAGGCGGAGATCGCCCGGCCGTCGAGGTACACGGCCCCGGCGCGGGGTTTGAGCATCCGCGCCAACGCCTTGAGCACGGTGGACTTGCCGCACGCGTTGGGGCCCACGATGACGGTGAACGAGCCGTCCGGGATCTCGACGTCCAACCCGGACACCACGACGCGCTCGTCGTAGGACAGCGTCAGCTCCGCACCGCGCAGTCGCCCGGTGGTCGGCCCCGTCTTCGGCACGGTCACGTCGTGCTCCCCTTCCGCCACTCGTGGGCCAGCAGCCACACCAGGTAGAGCCCGCCGATGGCGCCGGTGGCGATGCCGACCGGCAGCTGGGTCGTCGGGAACAGCCGTTGCACCGCGAAGTCGCCGACGACCAGCAGCAGGCCGCCGGTGAGCGCCGACGCGGCCAGGCCGGGCCCGGACGCGCCGGTGAGCCGGCGGGCGACCTGCGGCGCGGCCAGGGCCACGAAGCTGATCGGCCCGGCGGCGGCGGTGGCGACGGCGGCCAGGCCGACGCTCACCGCGAGCAGCGCCAGCCGGGTGCGCTCGGCGTTCACGCCGAGGCCGGTGGCGGCGCTGTCGCCCATCTCCAGCAGCGCCAGCCGCCGTCCCAGCGCCAGCGCGCACGGCAGCAGCACGGCCAGCACGACCGCGACCACCTGGGCCTGGTCCCAGCCCCGGTTGTTCAGGCCGCCGACCAGCCACGTCTGCGCGGCCAGCGCGCTCTCCAGCGTGGCCCGCGTGATCAGGTAGGAGTTGACCGCGAGCATCATGGCGCTCACGCCGATGCCGATGAGCACCAGCCGGAAGCCCTGCACGCCCTGCTTGAGGGCCAGCAGGTACACGGCGGTGGAGGTGAGCAGGCCCGCGGCGGTCGCGCCGAGCGCGGTGGCCGCCATGCTGCCCTGCGCCAGCACGAGCACCGCGATCGCGCCGGTGGCCGCGCCCTGGGTGAAGCCGATGATGTCGGGGCTGGCCAGCGGGTTGCGGGACAGGGACTGGAGGATCGCGCCGCTGAGCGCGAGCGCCGCGCCGACCAGCAGGCCGGTGATCAGCCGTGGCAGGCGCAGCGTGAAGACGACGAAGTCGGCGTAGCCGTCGCCCTGCCCGGCGACCGTGGCCAGCACCTCGCCCACGGTCAGCGGGAAGTCGCCGGTGACCATGGTCGCGACGGCGGCGACCGCGGTCAGCACGGCGATGGCCGAGCTGACGAGCAGCGCCCGTTCGCTGATCCGCAGCGAGACGGCGGGGGTGCGGACGGTCCTCACAGCGTCGCCAACTTCCGGCGGCGGCACAGCGCGATGAACACCGGCGCGCCGATGAACGCGGTGATGATGCCGACCTCCATCTCCTGCGGGGCGATGACCACCCGGCCGACGACGTCCGAGCCGAGCAGCAGGATCGGCGAGAGCACCGCCGAGTACGCCAGCACCCAGCGCTGGTCGCTGCCGCCGATCATGCGGGCCACGTGCGGCACGGTCAGGCCGACGAACGCGATCGGCCCGGCGGCGGCGGTCGCGGCGCCCGCCATGAGCGTGACGGACAGGACGCCGAACGCGCGGGTGCGGTTGACGTTCGCGCCGAGCGCCTTGCCGGTGTGGTCGCCGAGCGCCAGCACGTTGAGGTTCCGGGCCAGCAGGAACGCGATGAGGATGCCGGGCAGCACGAACGGCGAGACCTGGCCGACCAGCTCGAAGTCCCGGCCGGCGAGCGAGCCGACGTTCCAGAACCGGAACGAGTCGAACGTGTGCGTGAACAACAGCAGGATCGCCGAGACGTAGGCGTAGAGCACCGCGGTGAGCGCCGCGCCGCTGAGCACCAGCCGATCCGGGGTGGCCGCGCCCCGCCCCGCCGCCCCGAGGACGTAGACGACGGTCGCCGTGCCCGCCGCGCCGAGCAGGGCGAACCACACGTACCCGGTGGGGCTGGTGATGCCGAAGAACGCGATGGCGGACACGATCGCCGCCGCCGCGCCCATGTTCACGCCGAGCAGGCCGGGATCGGCGAGCGGGTTGCGGGTCAGCGCCTGCATCACCGCGCCGGACAGGCCGAGCGCCGCGCCGACCAGCAGGCCGAGCACCGCCCGGGGCACGCGGACGTCGCGCACGATGGCCGCGTCGCCGGTGCCGTCGTCGGCGAGGAGCAGGGCGAAGGTGTCGGCGAAGGGGATGCTCTTGGTGCCGATCCACAGGCTGAGCAGCACGATCAGGCCGAGCACGCCGATCGACACCAGCAGGCCGACCCCTCGCACCGCGTCGCGCGACACCCGCACCTCCCCGAATTTTAGGTAAGGCTAACCGACACCGGGGCCGAGTCGATCGCCCGGTTGGCCTCGCGACGTGGACGAGGACCCGACCAACGAGGTGGGCGAGGACGTCATCCGGAACGCGGGCGACGAGCCGTGCGCCGACCTGGAGAACCCGCCGCTGTGCCGTCCCGGGCGGTGGTCACGCGAGGAGGAGCGCGACGACCGCGACCAGCGGCGGCGTGAGCTGGGCGATCGCCCCGACGACGCCCGCGCCCTTCGGCCGGCTCGACGCGAGCCGGTCCGACACGGCGAGACCGATGCCGGCCGGCACCGTGAAGCCGCACGTGCAGAGCACGAGCGCACGGCCGACCGGTTCGTCGCCCGTGTGCAGTCGGCGGGCACCTCGAACACGCCCCAGTGCACACCGGGCCGCCGGAACAGCAGCGTCTCCCACACGAACACCAGCAGGTGGATCCCCGCCGCCACCCCCGCGGCGGCCTGGGCGACGGCGTTCACGACGACCACTCCCCCATCGTGATCCCGTGCCTCCCGACGACCTCCCGCAGCACCGGCGCGGCCTCGGCCGGCGGCGTGTCGGCGGGCACCGCCCGGTCGACGTCGCGGAAGAACCGGCCCATCGCGTCGGTGAGGGAGAACGCCAGGAACTGCACTGACGGCGAGTGCACGGTGAGCGTGTGCGCGGCGTCCACCTTGACGGTGATCCTCGCGTCCGGCGAGTTCAGCTCGAAGCCCTCGCCTGCGGTGCTCAGGTGCGTTTTCATGGTCCGCCGGTAGGAGCGGTCCGCGACCGCTCGCGAGATCGCCGCACTGGTGTCGGCGGGCCTCGGGGTCGCCGAGCTGCACCGGGCCGCGATCGACGTGGTCGAGCGGGTCGTGCCGACCGACCTGACCTGCTGGGCGTCGCTCGACCCGGACACCGCCGTGATCAGCTCCATGACCAGCGGGCCGACCGGCGCCCCGGCCGAGCACGAGCCGCTGCCGGCGGCCTGCGAGTACGGCGGCGCCGAGCCGCACGCGGTCGCCGAGCCGGCGCGCCGCCCGGAGGCGGTGGCGCGGCTGTCGGACGTGCCGCGCCGCGGCCTCGCCCGCAGCAGCCGGCTCGACGAGGTGCGGCGACCGCTCGGCCTCGGCCGCGAGCTGCGCGCGGTGTTCCGGGTGGACGGCACGTGCTGGGGCGCGGCCGGTCTGGTGCGGCGCGGCGAGTTCACCGACCGGGAGGCCGCGTTCATCGCCTCCGTCGCGCCCGCGCCGGCCGCCGCGACGAGGGTCGCGGCGCGCGCCCGGCCGGTTCGCGGTGATGCTGCGCGCCGTGGTGGCCGGGGCGCGGGCGGCGCCGACCGGCACGTTCCGGCCACGCGTGCGCGACGCGTCCGGCGGCTGGGTCCTCCTGCACGCCAGTCGGTTGATCGCCGAGGACGACCGCGAGACGGTGGTGACCGTCGAACGGGCGTCCGGCGGCGAGCTGCTCGGCCTGCTGCTCGCCGCCTGCGGCCTCACCGCCCGCGAGCGCGAGGTGTGCCGCGAAGTGATCGCCGGACGGTCCACTTAGGACATGGTGGCCCGGCTCGCCATCTCCGCGCACACCGTGCGGGACCACCTGAAGTCGGTGTTCGGCAAGGTCGACGTGCGCGGCCGGGGCGAGCTGATCGCCAAGCTCCGGCCCGAGGATCGCCCGGCCGCGTCCTGACGCACCGGCCCGCGCGGCGCCGGGTGCCCGAACCACCTCTGGACACTTGGTCACGTCTGCCTGTAACACATGGTTGACAAGTACCGGCAGGAGTCCGAGGAGGTCCGATGGCGGCACGGGACATGGATCGGCGCACGCTGCTGCGCCACGCCGGGGCGGCGGGTGCGGTCGGGGCGCTCTCCGCCCTGTTCGGTAACGTGCCGGCGATGGGTCAGCCCGCCACGACTCCGTTCGACCTGCACTTCGCGGTGACGCACAAGCACCGCCCGTTCGACCTGGTCGCACCGCGGTTCGTGCAGTACGACAGCGCCATCGCCCGACCGCCCGCCACCTCGGACACGCTGGTCAGCACCGGCGTGCGGCCCCGCGCCCCGTTCGGTTCGGTGCTGGTGGAGGTGCAGCGCGCGCAGGGCGTGGTGGTCGCGGGCCTGGCCGGCGGCGCCACCTCCGTGCTCGGCACGCTCGACACGACCACCGGCAAGGCCTCGATCGAGGTGACCGCCGGTGGCGCCACGACCGTGGTGAAGACCGCCGACGTGCGCGTGGCCGGCGCGTTCCGGTTCGCCGTCGTGGTCAACGAGAACGCGGTCACCGTCCTGGTCGACACCACCGGCACGGGCACCGGCTGGCAGCCGGTGCTGACCGAGCGGGACGGCGTGCGCGCGCTGGTCGACCTGCGGGTGCCCGCAGTGCTGGGCGGCCTCGACTACGTCTACGGCGGGCGCGGCGGCGACGTGCGGTTGGGCCGGGTGCGCGCGGGCTACTTCGGCCAGGCCGGCGTCCGCGACCCGCACGTGGTGCAGCACGCCGACGGCAGGCCGTTCATCCGCGACGGCAAGCTGTACCTGACCATGACCAACGCCGGGCTCGGCTTCTTCCAGCAGGCGCACTGGGCGGTGTGGACGATCGACCTGGCCGACCCGTCGAAGCTGGAGCAGGTCGCGATCCTGTTCTTCGAGCGCGACGGCGTGGTGCTGGGCGACCACGCCGGGCAGATCGTGCACGACGACCGCACCGGCCGGTTCATCCTGCTGATGAGCTCGTGGGGCGACTTCGCGTTCCAGGGCGTGCACGTGCGGCACACCACGACCACCGCGAACGTGCTGCGCGGCGTGCACGTCCTGCGCACCGAGCGGCTGCCGCTGCCGACCTCCGTCAGCTCGTGGGACCCGGCCCTGACCCGCGTGGGCGACCGCTGGCACCTGGCGTTCGTGGAGAGCGAGGCGCAGCAGCCGGCGTTCGTGTTCCACCCGGCGCTGGCCGTCGCGGCACCCGGCGCGGACTACACCGCCACGCGGCTCGTCGGCGCGGACCGCACCGTGGACCAGACCGAGGGGACGATCATCCAGCGGGTCGGCCGCGAGTGGTACCTGTTCGCCAGCGACGGCGACGCCCGCGAGTACCCGGTGTACGACCTGGCGATGCGCAAGCTGGGCACGCTCGACGCGCCGTACGGCACGAACATCCCGCACCCGGTGCTGCTGCCGGTCGGCCGCGAGTGGTGGCTGATCACGTTCGACGGCACGCAGTACGCCGAGCCCGTGCTGGGCTACGGCGGGCACGGCGACCTGATCGTGATGCGCAGCCCCGCCCCCGGGCGCGGGTAGCCGGGGGCGGGGGGCGCGCTACCCCTGGAGCTGCTTCTCCTTGGCGAAGAACTCCTTGATCAGGTTGTCGCGCACCTGGGCGCCGTTGCCCGCGTACGGGCCGCCGGGCCCGGTGAGCTGCTCGATCTGGTTGAACAGGACCAGGCTCTGGTCCCGCTGGGCGGGGTTCATGGTGAGCTGCTGCCCGCCCACGGTGACCGTGTTGCCCTGGATGTAGTCGCGCAGGCCGTTCCAGTCGGTCTGCGGCTGGCCCGACGGCGGCTGGTAGGACAGCCGCGGCGGGTTGCCGTTCGCGTCGTGGTGGGCGTTCTCGTTGATCAGCACGTTCTGGTACTCCAGCAACGTGTTCTGCGCGTTGTGGTTGTTGAAGCCGTGCTCGTTCTGCCGGGCGTGCCCGACCTCGTGCATCAACGTCGCGTTGTCGTTGTGCTGGTCGTCGAGCATGAGGAGGTTGCTGTCGCCGTTGTAGGCGCCGCCGCCCTGCATGTCGAGGGCGTCCTTGGCCGGGGTGCCCGCGAAGTCCGGGTCGGCCATGAGGTCCGGCGGGTAGCCCATCATCTCGCCGAGGGTCATCCCCTGCTGCTCGGGGGTGAGGCCGTGGCGGTTCTCCGGCGGCAGGTCCATGACCGGCGTGTCCAGGGTGTACGGGCGGCCGTCCGGCCGGTTGCCCGTGGGCACGACGACCGCGCCGACGTCGTTGTTCACGCCGAGCTGCTGCCGGATGTCGCCGATGCGGTCGCCGATCGGCCTGGGGTCGGGGTTCGGCATCGGCGTGGCGTTCGGCGGCGGCGACATCGGGCCGTCACCGGGCACGTCGGGCGGCGGCGGCACGGTGTCGCCCTGGCCGTCGGTGGGCCGGCCGTCGGTGTCGCCGGGGCGGTGGTCGCCGCCTTCGGGGCGACCACCCGACGAGCCGGGCGGTCCCTGGTAGACGTCGTTGTCCTGCCCGATGCTGTTCAGGTCGTCGGTGATGGCGCTGTCGGTCGTGCGCATCGTCTCGGCCGAGTCGCGGACCTTCTGCGCGGCGTTCGCGGCGGCGTCGGCGGCGGCCTTCGTGGTGTCCGCGCCCTGGCTGATCGTCGTGTTCAGCGGTGACGCGATCATGCTGCCGAACGCGCCGTACGCCTCCGCCGTCGCCTGGTGCGAGCCGAGGTTCGTGCTCGTCGTGGCGAGGCCGTCGCCCAGGTTGTCCAGGTTCTGCGCCTGCCAGTCCAGGTTGTCCAGGCTCATCGCGCTGCCGTTGTCGCTGACCGCGTAGAAGTCGGAGAACGGGTTCGGCGAGGGCGGCGGGCTGATCTCGTGCCTGTCGCTGAACGGGTTGCTGGTCGTGCTGGTGGTGCTGTCCGGGCTGCCGGGCGGCGGCGAGGAGTCGCCCGAGGAGGAGCTGCCGCCTCCGTGGCGCGCCATCAGACGGCCGCCTTGGGCTGGTCGGTCCGCGGCGGCACGCCGTTCTTGCCGTCGCCGTAGAAGTCGCCGTACCCGCCGCCGGCCTTCACGCCCTCGTGCACGATGCCGCCCGCGTCGCCGAACCGCGAGAAGCCCTGCCCGATCGAGCCCATCGAACCGCCGAGCTTGCCCAGCCGCGCGGCCTGCCTGCCCAGCGCGGCGATCAGCTTGGCGATCCGGGCGCCGATCTGCACCGCCAGCGCGGTGGCCGCGCCGACCGCGTAGCCGATGAACCCGACGATGGACGCGCCCAGGGTGAACACCGCGGCGGCCGCCGCGATCAGCGCGCCCTTGACGAGCTGCGCGAGCAGGCCGGCGATCAGGTCGCGCACGATGTCGCGCAGGATGATGATCAGCGTGCCGGTCACCGCGGTGACGCGCGCCGTGCCGTCCACGACCTCGGCCAGCGAGTCCAGCTCGCCGCCGAGCCGGTCCATGCTCTGCTTGAACGCCTCGGCCGCCTTGCCCTCCCAGCCGGTGAACTGGGCCATCGCGGTCTTGTGCAGCTCGGCCTGGTCGCGGATCTGCTTGGCGTCGGCCTTGACCAGCTCGATGTGCGCCTGGATGGCGTCGCGGTCGCCCATCAGCATGTCCAGCGGCTCGCGCAGGAAGCTGACGTGCTCGATCAGCCACCCGATGCCGGCCGCCAGCAGCGTGCCGATCGGGTCGACGACCAGCGCCACCGTCGAGGCGACCACGTCGATCGCGCCGAACGTGATGTCCAGGACGCGTTCGGTCTCGCTCTGCGCGTCGCCCTCGATCGTCTTGACGAAGCTCGAATAGCTCTCGAAGATCCCGGCTCCGGTCCACTGGTCGGTCATCGCCGGCCCTCCCCGGCCGCGTCGCCGCCGTGCCCTCGCGTTACCACGGAAATCGCTCCCCCTGCTCGGATTCGTTCAGGTGCAGTGGACACCGGCACGCCAACGACAGGCCAACGTCCGGCCAACGCCCGGTTCCGCCGTCGTCGTTTGGCATGCTCGTGGCGTGACGAACCACATCGACGAGGCGTTGCGGGCGTTGGCGGACGGCGACATCGGCGGCGCGAGGGAGGCGCTCCGGGGCGGGGGCACCCCGTTGGCGGCGGCGCTGGCCGAGCACCTGGCGGCGGCGCGGGACGGCTCGCTGTACGACCGGCCCGCGGCGTTCGAGGCGTTCATCGACGGCGGCGGCAACGTGGGGCTGTACGGGGCCGTCACCGAGGCGTTGGGGCGGGTGTGCGCCGAGGCGCGGCCGGCGAGCCTGCTGGACATCGGCTGCGGCGACGGGCGTGCGCTGCGGCCCGTCATGGCCTCGACCCGCGCGCCGGCCGCGGTGACGCTCGTCGAGCCCTCCACCGCGTTGCTCGACGAGGCGGTGCGGGCGTTGGCGGGCCACGACGTCGACGCCCGGAACACCAGGGTGGAGCCGTTCGCGGCGGAGCTGCCCGCGGACGCCGTGTTCGACGTGGCCCAGTCGACGTTCGCCCTGCACACCCTGCCGCACGAGGTGCGCGACCGCGTGCTGGCCGACCTGGTGGGGCACGTCGGCGTGCTCGCCGTGGTCGAGTTCGACGTGCCGGACCTGCCGCACGCGAGCCCGGAGCACCGCCGGTTCCTGGCCGAGGCCTACGAGCGCGGGCTGACCGAGTACGAGGCCGACCGGGACCTGGTGGCGCAGGGGTTCCTGATGCCGGTGCTGACCGGTCAGCTGGTGCCGGGGGCGACCCGGGCCACCTGGGAGCAGCCCGCGGCGCGGTGGGCGGAGCAGGTCGGGCGGGCCGGGTTCACCGAGGTCCGGGTCACCCGGCTGCACGACTACTGGTGGTCCCCCGCGTTCCTGCTCACCGCGTCAGGGTCGCCGGGGTCCGCGGCTTGAGGGTGGCCGACCCCGAGGTCTTCCGGGTCTCCCACAGCAGCGACGCCGCCGTGACGAGCACCAGCACGGCCGCGGAGCCGTGCACGGCCAGCGCGTAGCCCACCGTGCCGCCGTCGGTCATCACGGCGACGCAGTCGCCGATCGGGATGATCGCGTCGGCGAGCACCACCCAGCCGAGGGCGCGGCGGTGCCGCAGCAGCAACAGGATGAGCGCGGTCAGCCCGTAGGCGAGGTCGCGCACGCCCTTGACCACGAAGTACCCGTTGCCCTCCGGCCACGGGTCGATGCCGAACCCCGCTGCCGCGCCCGGCCCGTCGAGCAGGAAGTTGAGGCCGAAGGAGAACCCGGCGAGGACGACGAGCGCGGCGAGGACCGTGTTGATCCGCTGGTGGGTCATGACCCGACTCCAGGTGCTAGCAGTGCTAGGGACAAGAGCGACACTAGCTACAAGTGCGCTCGAATGTCTAGCGCTGCTAGCATCGGGAGCGTGTCCATCCAGGAGCGCCGTGAGCGCGAACGCGCCGAGCGGCACCGGCTGATCGTCGACGCGGCCAGGGAGCTGGCCGAGGCGGAGGGGTGGGACGCGGTCACCACCCGCCGCTTGGCCGAGCGCGTCGAGTACAGCCAGCCGGTGCTCTACAGCCACTTCAAGGGCAAGGACGCGATCGTGCGCGCCGTGGCCGTGCAGGGCTTCGTCGACATCACCGAACGCATGCGCGCCGCCCGCACGGCCCACCGCTCACCCCGGCAGGCGCTGCGCGCGCTGGCGGTCGCCTACCTGGACTTCGCCGCCGAACGGCCCGCGTTGTACGAAGCCATGTTCGTGCGGGAGGTCGACCTGTCGTTCGGCTCCGGCGACACCCCGCCCGAGCTGCGGGCCGCGTTCGGCGAGTTCGTGGCCGTCGTCGAACCCCTGGCCGGCGACGACGTGGAGACCAGGATCGAGGTGTTCTGGAGCGCCCTGCACGGCCAAGCCACCCTCGACCACGGCCACCGCCTGCGCCCGACCCACCGCCGGGCCCGCCTCGACCTGCTGCTGAGCCTGTTCTCCTAGTGCACCGTCCTGTCCGACGGGTACCAGGCGCCGCCGACCGGCTCGCCCGCGAGGTTCCAGCTCCACGACACGGTGGGCGTGATGCGCAGGTAGGTGCCGGGGCCGACCAGGCCGACCCGCTCGAAGGGCTGCTCGGCGTGGCCGTACACGCGAACGCCGCGGGCGACGAACGGTTCGAGTGACACCAGGTCGTCGACCACCAGCGCCACCTTGTGGTTCCCGGCGGCGACGTTGCGGAACTTCCGGGTGGCGCGCACCGTCGCACCACCGCCGACCCACAGGAACGTTCCGTCGAACTCGACGGCCACCGGCACGACGTCGGGCTGCCCGCCCGCGCCGAGGGTCGCCAACCGGCCGAGCGGCTGCGACCTCAGGTACGCGATCTCCTCATCGGTGAAGGCCATGCCGAACGCTACCGGGGCCCGGCGGTGGACGGCACCTCGACGAGGGCGGGACTCGGCGGAGACCAGGGCGCCGGCGGGCGGACGGCCCAGCAGCACGACCGACCCGGTGCGGCCGACGGACCCTCGCGTTCCCCCTTCGCCCGGTGCAACCGGACCCTGGCGATCGGGGTTTCCGCCGAGACGCGCTATCGCGGAATACCGCGATCGGCGCAGTCCCCCACCCGTTCACCGGGCGTCGGGAACGCGTGGGGTCCTGCTCGCGTCCCGTCTCTCCCCCGACCGGATGTCACAGGGACCTGGGCTGTCTCGTCTCGGGTGTCGAAGACGGGGTCCACCGAGCACAGGAGCAGGTCATGGACGGGCACAAGGTCGCGCTGGTCACCGGGGCGAACAAGGGGATCGGCCGCGGGGTCGCCGGGCGGCTCGCGGCGTTGGGCTCCACCGTCCTGCTCGGCGCCCGCGACCGGCGGCGCGGCGAGGAGGCCGCCGCGGCGCTGGGCGGCGGTCGTGGTGCGGCCGGCCACGCTCGGCGCGGACGGGCCCACCGCCGGGTTCTGCGGCGCCGACGGCCCGGTGGCCCGGTGACCCGCGCCGAGGAGTTCGAGGAGCTGCGACCGCTGCTGTTCTCGATCGCCTACCGGATCCTGGGCAGCGTGGTCGAGGCCGAGGACGCCGTCCAGGAGACCTGGCTGCGCCACGACGCGTCCCCGACCCGGCAGGTGTCGACCCAGGCGTTCCTGCCCGCCGTGGTCACCCGGATCTCGATCGACGTGCTGCGCTCGGCCCGCGTCCGGCGCGAGGAGTACGTCGGGCCGTGGTTCCCGGAGCCGCTGCTCACCGATCCCTACCAGGACCCGGAGCGGTCGGCGGAGCCGGCCGACTCGCTGTCGGTGGCGGCGCTGCTCCTGCTGGAGCGGCTGTCCCCGCTCGAACGCGCCGTCTTCGTGCTGCGGGAGGTGTTCGGGTTCGGCTTCCCCGAGGTCGCGACGGCCGTGGACCGGTCGGAGGCGGCGTGCCGGCAGCTCGCCGTGCGGGCGCGCCGGCACGTGGACGACGGCCTGCCGCGGTTCGACGCCGACCGGCGTGGGCGCGACGAGCTCGCGGGGCGGTTCTTCGCCGCCTTCCGCGACGGGGACGTGGACGTGGACGGGGTGCGCGAACTGCTCGCCGCCGACGTGCACCTGGTCGGTGACGCCGGCGGCAGGGGACCTCGGTGGGCCGCGGACTTCGTCGGCGCGGAGGAGGTGGCCCGGGTGCTGGTCGCGCTCGTGCCGCCGTTCGCCCGGATCGGCGGCGTGGTGGAGCCCCGGCGGGTGAACGGCGAGCCGGGGGCGGTGTTCCGCGACCGGGACGGCGAGGTCGTCGACACCCGGGCGCTGGACGTCCTCGACGGGCGGGTGCGGACGATCCGCACGGTGGTCGACCCCGACGAGCTCGGGCACGTCGGCCCGGTGGCGGACGCCTGGGCGGTGCTCCGCGAGACGACGGCGGTCAGGCGTGGCCGAGGGTGTCGTCCCACTCGATGCGGTGGTCGAACTGCCAGGTGAACTTCGCCGGGTCGACGAACTTGAACGCCAGCGGCATCAGGGCGTCCCGCAGCAGGCGGCCGACGGGACCGGCGGCCTTGTCGCGGTTCGTCCGCGCGGCCTGGGCGATGATCCGCTCCACCCGGTCCCGCCGCAGCGCCTCGTAGGCCCGGAACGCCTCGTCGTGCGGCAGGTCCCGCAGGCAGCGGGCCAGCTGCACGGCGCTCTCGAACGCCAGCGAGGCGCCCTGGCCCGAGCTGGGCGACGTAGCGTGCGCGGCGTCGCCGACCAGGACCAGCCGACCGCGGCTCCACCTCGGCACGCTGGGCACGTCCTCCAACGCGCCCGTCACGACGAGGTCGGCCGGGTCGGTGGCGGCGACCATGGCCGCGGCGGGCGTGCGGTCGGCGGCGAAGGCCTCGGCCAGCACGTCCAGCCACTCCCGCGGGCTCGTGGCCCGCGCTTGCGCCGTGGTCAGCGGGGTCTTGCGGGGCAGGTTGGCGAACCAGCCGCCCGAGCCGTCGTCGTCGACCTGGTAGCCGAAGAACGCGCGCTTGCCCGACACGAGCCGCATCGCGCCGCCGGAGGACGCCTCACCGGTGCGCGCCAGCCGCGCGCCGAAGCCGAGCAGACCGGCGTAGCGCGGGCCCGGCGCGCCCGGGTCGATGATCCGCCGCACGGTCGACCGGATGCCGTCCGCGCCGACCAGCAGGTCGGAGTCCACCGCGGAACCGTCGGCGAACCGCGCCGTGACGTGCGTGCCGCGGTCCTCGGCGGCGACGAGTTCCCTGCCGTGCTCGACGGCGATCCCCCGCCGGGCCGCCTCCTCCCGCAGCAGGCGGTACAGGTCGTAGCGCCACACCAGCAGCTGTGGCGGTTCGCTGCCGAACCGGCCGAGCGTCCGGCCCGTCCAGCTCTGCAGCTCCATCGCGGTCATCGGCGTGCCGATCGCGCGCACCGCGTCGGCCAGCCCCACCACCGCCAAGGCCTGCAACCCGTTGGGCGCGATGCTCAGCGCGCCGCCCGAGCCGTCGGCCGTGCGGTCGTACCGCTCGTGCACGGTCGCCCCGATCCCCGCCTTGCGCAGGGCCATCGCGGCGACGGGCCCGCCGATGCCTCCCCCGATCACGGTCGCCCTCATCGTTCCCCCTCGTGGAAACCCGCCCACAGCGGGCGCCAGTCGTCGATGCGCGCCAGGAAGTGCCGGACGAACGCCACCTCGGCGTTCAGCAGCGCGACGCGGTACTCCTCCTCGACCAGGAACAGCGGGTGCGCGTCGGCGCCGGCCAGGATCGCCTCGGCCTCGTCCACCTGCCGGCGCAGCCCGTCGAGCCGGTCGCGCAGGAGCGCGACGACCTCGTCCGGGTGCAGGGCCGCGATCATGGACAGGGCCGCGACGAACCGCGGGTGCTCGTGCACCGGTTCGGCGACCAGCTCCCGCATCCAGTCCTTCAGCTCGGCGCGACCGGCGTCGGTCAACGCGTAGACCGTGCGCTCCGGCCGCTGCCCCTCCCGGGACGTCTCGTGCTCCACGATGAAGCCGGCCTTCTGGAGCTGCCCGAACACCATGTAGAGCGAGCCGTGGGTGAACTTGATGCTGCGGTCGTCGCCGTGCGCCCTCATGAGCCGGCTCAGCTCGTAGGGGTGCAGGGGCTCGCGGACGAGATAGCCGAGCACCGCCAACCCGAGCAGGTTGCCGACCTTCCGCTTGGACACCACCGCCACCTCCTAGTCAACTCTGACTATCCAGGACCGACTAGTCAGCGTCAACTATTCGTTGTCGGACGGGTCATGCACACCAGCCCCGGCCGGTCGTCCCAGGAGTCCACCCGGACGAAGCCGAGGCGTTCGTAGAGGCCGACGGCGTCCTGCCGCCACTGCCACACGGACAACCGAACCGAGGCCGCACCGGTGTCGGCGGCGTGCCCGAGCACCGCCCCGACCAGCGCTTTCGCCGTGCCCCTGCCCCGACCGGCCGGGTCCACCCACAGCCGCTTGACCTCCAGCGAGCCGTCGTCCGACGCGGACGCCACCACGCAGCCCACCGCGGTCCCGCCGGTCTCGGCCACCCACACGGCGTCGGCGGCGAACGCGGCCCGCGGGTCGAGCACCTCGGCCCGGTAGCGCGGCGGCAGGTCACCGACCGCGGACACGGCGACGCCCTTCTCGGCCTCGGTCCGCAGGTGGTAGGCGAGCAGGAGGGGCGCGAGCGCCTGGTCACGCCACCGGGAAACGGTCGTCTCGGCTGTCATGGCCGCAGCTTCACACGGCCGGCGGACCCGATCACAGCCGCACAACCCTACGTATGGGGCTGGTGACGAACGGCTACGGCTGGTTCGTTGGGTGTCGGGAGCCTCCCCTGTCACACGGCTCCCTTTCCCTGTACCCCAAGGAGACCACAATGCTCGTACGAAAGGCCGTCGGCGTCCTCGCCGGCGTGCTGGGCCTGCTGCTGCCGCTGGTCGCGGTGGCCGCGCCGAGCGCGTCGGCGGAACCCCGGGTCCTGGCGCGCACCCTGTACTACGACGTGAGCCAGGCCCAGGAGTTCGTCGCGGACTGGGATCGCGCCGCGACGAACTGGAACAACTCGGTGTCCAACGTCAAGCTGGCCCGCCGGACCAGCACCTCGGGCGTCAACATCCGCATCCTGGCGGACGACGGCTGGCCCCGGGCGTACGTGTCGTCGCTCGGCAACGGCACCGTCTACATGGGACGGCAGGCCGTGCAGCAGGGCTACTACCGGCCGCGGATCTCGACCCACGAGATCGGGCACATCCTCGGCCTGCCGGACCGGCGGACCGGCCTGTGCGCCGACCTGATGTCCGGCTCCAGCGCGCCGGTGTCGTGCCGCAACGACCTGCCGAACGCCGCCGAGCGCGCCGAGGTCGAGCGCCGGTTCGCCGGCTCGTTCGCCCCGGCCGACGTGCGTGCGGCGGGCTTCACGGGCAGCAGCACGGAGTGCTACGTGTACTGACCCGCGTGCCGGCGCCCCGCGGGGTGGCTCCGTGCCACCCCGCGGGGTCCGGGAACCGCACCGCTCCCCGGCCCGTTCGGGAGGTGTGGACGCGGTGGAGACGGTGTTGGCGTGGAGCATCCCCGGCGGGACGTTGTCGGTCGTCGGGGTGGCGGTCTACGAGCTGCTGCGCCAGCGCCACCGCAAGCGCAGAGGCACACCGCTGGCCACGACGACCGTCAACGAGATCACCGCGATGTTCTACGGCTCCAAGCGGATGGAACTCGACCACCGCGACTCCGTGGCCGTGATGCGTGAAGAAGACACCCAAGCCGCACCACCGCACGCGGTCGACCTCGACCACGGCGTGGTGCGGCTGCGACCGAAGCGGGACCCCGGAGATCCCGGACGGGGAACCCGGGGGTCCTGAGCGTTCGGGCAGCGCGGGCTCAACGCAGCGACAGGGGGCGCAGGTCGGTCCAGTGCTCCTCCACGTAGGCGACGCAGGCGTCACGGGTGTCGGGGCCGAAGCGGCTGGTCCAGCCGGCGGGGATGTCGGCGAACGACGGCCACAGGGAGTGCTGGCCCTCGTCGTTGACCAGGACGTGGAAGCGGCCTTCGGGGTCTTCGAACGGGTTGGTCACGGCTGGATCCTCCGGTCGGGGTCGGTTGTCGCGCGGTGCAGGTGGCGCAGCACCGCGTCGGCCAGCTGGTGGGCGGTGGCCGCGGTGAACAGGTCGGTCGCGTAGACGAGGTAGCACGGCACCGGGCCGTCGTCCCGCGGTTCGTAGAAGCTGACGGTCAGCTCGGCGGGTGTCGTGCCGGTCGGGACGGCTTCGAGCGTGCCCGTGCCGCCTTCCAGGGTCGACAGGACCGCCTTCTCGTGGTGCACGATCATGACCTGCGGCTCGGCCGGCACCGGCACGTCCGCGTGGTCGAACGCGGCCAGGTCGGTGGCGCGGACGCGGGCCAGCAGCTCGGTGTAGCTGGGCTGCCCGGCGGTGTCGGTGCGCAGCACGACCCGGTTGAAGAAGCAGCCGACCAGGTCGGCCAGCGCCTCCTCGGTCCGCCCGGCGACCATCGTGCCGATCGGCAGGTCGGTGCCGTACGGGGTCAGCGCCGCCGCCACCGCGGCTTGCACGACCATGAACACGCTGGTGCCGGTCCGGGTGGCCAGTCGGTCGATCGCCGCGTGCAGCGACGCGGGCAGCTCGAACGGGACCACGGCGGCGGGGTGGCGGCCGGGCCGCCGCTCGCCGGCGTAGGGCAGCGCCAGGTCGGGCAGGTCGCGCAGCGCGTCCCGCCAGAACGCGTGCTGCCGCTCCCCCACCGACTCCACCACTTCCACCGACCACAACGCGTAGTCGGCGTAGGTCACCGGCAGTTCGGTCCACTGCGGAGCGTCTCCGCGCCGGCGGGCCGCGTAGGCGTGCTGGAGGTCGCGGAACAGCGGCACGACCGACCACTCGTCCACGGCGAGGTAGCTCATGGTCAGCAGCAGCGCCTGCGCGCCGGACGCGTCCACGGCCAGCCGGGCGCGCACGGGCGGGTGGCCGGGCGCCGGGGGCTCGGCGGCGAACGCGGGCAGTGCCTCGTCCAGCGCCCCCACCGGCTCGACCTCCAGCGGCGGCACCGGCACGGCTCGTTGCACGCCGCCGTCGAGCACGGTGCGCAGCGGCTCGTGCCGACCGACGACGTCGGCGTACGCCTCGACCAGGGCGGGCACGTCGAACGGCGTCGTGGCCCGCAACGCCAGCGCGTGGTCCCAGACGACCGGTCCCCGCTGCACGGGCGCCAGCGGCAGGTCCAGCGGCCGGTCGAAGCGGCGCAGCGGCGGCCGGGCCGACGTGGCGCCGGTCAGCCGCCCGGCCAGCCCGGCGACGGTGGGCGAGTCGAACACGTCGCGCAACGCGATGTCGACCCCGAACACCGACCGGATCTTGCCGACCAGCCGCATGGACGCCATCGAGTGGCCGCCGAGGGCGAAGAAGTTGTCGTGGATGCCGGGCGACACGCCGAGCAGTTCGGCGAACAGCTCCGCGATCGCCTTCTGCTCCGGTGTCACCGGCCGGTCGTCGCCGGTCAGCGCGGACCAGTCGGGTCGCGGCAGGGCCCGTCGGTCGAGCTTGCCGTTCGGGGTCAGCGGCAGCGGCCCGTCCAGGAAGACCACTGTCGCCGGGACCATGTACTCGGGCAGCCGTTCGGCGACGAGGGCGCGCAGGTCGTCCTCGGTCGAGCCGACCACGTACCCGACGAGCCTGGTCACGTCGCCCGTGCGGTCGGCGACCACGGCCGCCTGCGTCACGGCCGGGTGCCGGGTCAGGGCGGCTTCGACCTCGCCGAGCTCGATCCGGAAGCCCCGGATCTTGACCTGGGTGTCGACGCGGCCGAGGAAGTCGAGGTTGCCGTCCGCGCGCCAGCGCGCGCGGTCGCCCGTGCGGTACATGCGGGCCCCGGGCGGGCCGAACGGCGAGGCGACGAACCGGGACGCGGTCAGCGCGGACTGCCCGGTGTACCCGCGGGCCAGGCCCCGGCCGGACACGTACAGCTCGCCGACGACACCGGGCGGCACCGGCCGCAGCCGGTCGTCCAGCACGTACACGGTGGTGTTGGGGTCGGGGACGCCGATCGGCACGGCCGAGTCCCACCCCGGCACGGCTCTCCACAGGGTGGAGTTGACGGTGGCCTCGGTGAGGCCGTAGGCGGCGAGCAGGGTGAGCCGGCCGGCCCAGCGCCCGATCACGTCCGGTGGCACGGTCTCGGTGCCGACCAGGACGGTGGAGCCCTCGGGCAGCTCGCAGTCGGCGGGCAGCGCCGACACCAGCGACGGCGGCAGGATCATGTGGGTGATCCGCCGGTCGCGCAGGAAGTCGGTCAGCTCCGGGCCGGCGACGCGCGCCTCGTCCGGCGCGAACACCAGCCGCCCGCCCACGCACAGCGCCATGGTCAGCTCGAACACGGCCACGTCGAAGCCCACGGACGCGAACTGGAGCACCCGGCTCTCCTCGGTGAGCCCCATCCGGTCGACGGCGGTCGCGGCGAGGCTGGCGATGCCCTCGTGCGGCACCACGACACCCTTGGGCCGGCCGGTCGAGCCGGACGTGTAGATCACGTACATCGCCGAGTCCAACGACCGGGGCCCGGTCGCGGGCGGGGCGTCCGACTCGGCGGACAGCTCGGCGCGCACCGCGTCGGAGTCGAGGAGCAGGGTCTCGGCGACGTCCGGCACGGGAGCGGCCCGCGTGGTGACGACGAGCGTCGCGCCGGAGTCCTGGATCATGTACGCGACCCGGTCGGCCGGGTGCGAGAGGTCCAGCGGCAGGTAGGCCGCGCCGAGCTTCAGCGTGGCGACGACCGCGGCGACCATGTCCGCCGACTTGGGCACCGCGATGCCCACCACCGACTCGTGGCCGACACCGCGGGCCGCGAGCAGCCGGGCGATCCGGTCGGACCGGTCGTCCAGCCAGGCGTAGTCGACCGAGCGGTTGCGGTCGACCACGGCGACCGCGTCCGGTCGCGCGGCGACGCACCGGGCGAACATGGTCGTGAACGTCTCCTCCGGCACCGCCCGCGCGGTGCGGTTGAACTCGTCCACCACGCGCCGCCGCTCGTCGGGCGCGAGCAGGTCCACCGCGCTCACCGGCGCGGACGGCGCGGCCAGCACGGCGTCGACCAGCGTGGTCAGCCGCGCGCCGAGCCGTTCGACGGTCTCCCGGTCGAACAGGTCCGTCGCGTACTCCAGCCGGCACACCACCGGACCGTCGACGACCTCGGTGAAGCTGAACACCAGGTCGAACTTCGCGGTCGTGGTCTCGTGGCCCACCCACGTCACCGGCAGGCCGTCGAACGACCCGTCGTCGCCGCCCCGGCTGTGGTAGCCGACCATCACCTGGAACAGCGGGTTGCGCGCCGCCGACCGGGTCGGGTTGAGCCGGTCGACCACGGCCTCGAACGGCACGTCCTGGTGCGAGAACGCGGCCAGCGACGTCTCCTTCACCCGCGCGACCAGCTCGGCGAAGCCCGGGTCGCCGGACAGGTCGGCCCGCAGCACGAGCGTGTTGACGAAGAAGCCGACCAGGTCGTCCAGCGCCTCGTCGGTGCGGCCCGCGATCGGCGCGCCCAGCGGGATGTCGTCGCCCGCGCCCAACCGGCCGAGCAGGGCGGCGACGGCGGCCTGCAACACCATGAACATCGACGCGCCGGACGTCTGCGCGAACGCCCGCAGCGCGTCGGCCGACGCGGGCTCGAACACGACTTCCACGTCGGAGCCGCGGAACGTCGGCCGTCCCGGGCGGGGGCGGTCGACGGGCAGCTCCAGCTCTTCCGGCGCGCCGGCCAACGCCCGCGCCCAGAAGTCCGACTGCTCGTCGCCGACGACGTCCAGCACGTCGCGCTGCCACACGGTGTAGTCCGCGTACTGCACGGGCAGCGGCTCCCACCCCGGCGCCGCACCGGCCCGCCGCGCCCGGTACGCGGTCGCGAGGTCGCGCAGGAACGGCCGGTCGGACCACTCGTCGGTGGTGATGTGGTGCAGCAGGATGACGATCAGGTGCCGCTCGGGGGCCAACGCCGCGATCGTCACCCGCAACGGCAGCTCGGCGCGCAGGTTGAACGGCCGCTCGACCTCGGCCCGCACGATGTCCGGCACCTCGTGCTCGTCGGCCGGACGCACGACCACCACGGGCGTGACGTCGTGCAGCACCCGCTGGAACGGCGTGCCCTCGTGCTCGCCGAACACCGTCCGCAACGCCTCGTGCCGGTCGACCACGTCGCCGACGGCGGCGGTGAACGCGGCCACGTCCAGCGGGCCGTCCAGGGTGAACACCAGCGGGAAGTTGTAGGCGGCGGACGTGCCCTCCATCTGCTGGATCAGCCACAACCGCTGCTGCGCCGACGACAGCGGCAGCTCGGCCGGCCGCTGCACCGGCACCAGCGGCGGCCTTGCCGACCCGCCGCCGGCGCGCAGGGCCAGTTCGGCGACCGTGGGCGCGTCGAACAGGTCGCGGATCGCCAGGTCCACGCCCAGCGCCGACCGGGCCCGGCTGATCAACCGGGTGGCGAGCAGCGAGTGGCCGCCGAGGTCGAAGAAGTCGTCGTCCACGCCCACCGCGGGCACGCCGAGCACGTCGGCGAACAGCCCGCACAGCACTTCCTCCTCGCGGGTCGCGGCGGCCCGGGACGACGCCGCGCCGGAGATCACCGGCTTGGGCAGCGCCCGCACGTCGAGCTTGCCGTTCACGGTGAGGGGCAGCGCGTCCACGGGCATGATCGCGGCCGGCACCATGTAGTCGGGCAGGCTGTTCTTCAGGCCCTCCCGCAGCACCGCCGGGTCGACCGACGACACCACGTACCCGACCAGCCGCTTCACCCCGCCCGGCCCGGCGTCCACGACGACCGCCGCGTGCGTCACCCCCGGCCGGCCGGCCAGGGCGGACTCGACCTCGCCCAGCTCGACCCGGTAGCCGCGGATCTTGACCTGGTCGTCGGTGCGGCCGAGGAAGTCGAGGTTGCCGTCGGCACGCGCCCGCACCAGGTCGCCGGTGCGGTACATGCGGGTGCCGGGCGGGCCGTACGGGTCGGCGACGAACCGCTCGGCGGTGAGCCCGAACCGGTCGTGGTAGCCGCGGGCCAGGCCGACTCCCGCGACGTAGAGCTCGCCGGGCGAGCCGGGCGGCGCCGGCCGCAGGCGGGCGTCCAGCACGTACGCCCGGGTGTTCCAGATCGCCTTGCCGACGGTCGCCGTCTCGCTGTCCTCCGTGGACGCGCCCAGCGTGTTGATCGTGTACTCGGTCGGCCCGTACAGGTTGTAGCCGTACGTGCCGGGTGTCTCGCGCAGCCGCTGCCACACCGACTCGGGCACGGCCTCGCCGCCGAGCAGCACCAGCGCGGGCACGTGGCCTTCCAGCAGGCCCTCCTCGATGAGCAGCTGGGCGTAGGTCGGGGTCACGTTGACCACGTCGACGAGGTGCTCGTCGCAGTACGCCACCAGGGCCGCCGCGTCCCGGCGCAGCTCCTCGTCGCACACGTGCACCTCGTGGCCCTCGACCAGCCACAGCAGCTCTTCCCACGACATGTCGAACGCGAACGACACGGTGTGCGCGATGCGCAGCCGACGGCCGCCGGCGGCCGCGATGGCGGGCGCGAAGATCGCCTGCTGGTGGTTGAGCTGCATGTTCGTCAGGCCCCGGTAGGGCGTGACGACGCCCTTCGGCCGGCCGGTCGAGCCGGACGTGTAGATCACGTACGCCGGGTGGTCCGGCGAGAACACCGGCCACTCGACGTGGTCCGGCCCGTCGGGCAGGTCGTCCACGCACACCGCGTCCGGCACCAGCCCGACCGCGGTGGTCGAGAGCACGCACAGCGGCTTGGTGTCCTCGATCATCAGCAGCAGCCGGTCGGCCGGGTGGTCGAGGTCCAGCGGCAGGTAGGCGGCGCCGGTGCGGAGCACCGCGAACAACGCCACCACCATCTCGGTGGTGCGCGGCAGCGCGAGCGCGACCACGCGTTCCGGCCCCGCGCCGAGGCTGATCAGCAGCCGGGCCAGGGTGTCGATCCGGTCCTGCAACTGCGCGTAGGTCAGCCGCTGGTCGCCGAACACGAGCGCGGTGGCGTCCGGCGTGCGGCGCGACTGCGCGGCGAGCAGGTCGGCGACGGTCTCGGGGACCACGGGGTTGGCGCCGGCGTCCCACTCGGCCTCCAGCGCGCGCCGCTCGTGGTCGGGCAGCACGTCGAGGGCGCCGATCAGCGCGTCCGGCGCGTCCACCAGGCGGCGCAGCACGGTGGTGTACCGGGTGAGCAGCGCTTCGGCGGTGTCGGCGGCGAAGACGTCCGGTCGGGACGCGAGCGTGACGCGGGTGCGCGCGCCGGGCGTGATGATGAGCGTCAGCGGGAAGTGCGTGCCGTCCACGTTGGACACGTCGAGCACGCCGTGCCGGGACGCGAACTCGTCCTGGCGGTCGGCGCCGTCGCCGGTGCGCAGCACGAACAGCGTGTCGAACAGCTGCCGGTGCCCGGCCTCCTGCTGGATCTCGCCGAGGCCGACGTGCTCGTAGGACATGAGCGCGGTCCGCTCGGCCTGCACGCGCCGCAGCAGCTCCAGCACGGTCTCGCGGGGGTCGAGCGCGATGCGGGTGGGGATGGTGTTGAGGAACATGCCGATGACGTGCTCGACGCCGTCGACCTCGACCGGGCGGCCCGCGACGGCGGTGCCGAACACCACGTCGTCCCGGCCGACCTGGCTCGCCAGCACCATCGCCCACGCGGCGTTGAACACGGCGTTCGCGGTCAGGCCGTGCCGCCGGGCCTGCGCGCGGACGCGGTCGGTCAGCTCCTCGTCCAGCTCCTGGTGGAACTCGGCCGGGATGACCGGTTCGCGCGACCGGTCGACGGGCGCGACGAGGGTCGGTTCGCGCAGGCCGGACAACGCGGTGCGCCACGCCCGCAGCGCCGCGTCGTGGTCCTGCCGGGCCAGCCACGCCAGGTAGTCGCGGTAGGTGCCGGGCGGCGGGAGCTGGGCGTCGAGGTCGCGGTACAGCTCCAGCAGCTGCTCCAGGAACAGCCACGCCGACCAGCCGTCCCAGAGGATCAGGTGGTGGGTGATGACGAGCCGGTCGCGGCCGTCGGGCAGCCGCAGCACCAGGAACCGGCACAGGGGCGGCGCGGCCAGGTCGAACCGCTCGCGCCGGTCGGCGGCCAGCAGCTCCGGCACCTCGGCGTCGTCGGCGTCGACCACGCGCAGCGGGATCTCCGGGCCGGGCGCGATGAACTGCACCGGCGCGGGCACGCCGTCGCTGGTGAACCCGGCGCGCAGGCTCGGGTTGCGGGCCAGCAGCGCGGCGCCCGCGCGGCGCAGCCGGTCGACGTCGAGCCGGCCCGCGAAGTCCATCGTCTCCTGGGAGAGGTAGACGTCGAGCGCGCCGGTGTCGTAGCTGGAGTGGAAGTACAGGCCTTCCTGCAACGGCGAGAGCGGCCACACGTCCTCCGCCTCGGGCAGGGCGGCGCGCTGTTCGTCGGTGAGCACGAGCAGCGGCGCGTCGGCCGCGGTGTCCGCGGTCGTCTCGACGGCGGCCAGCGCGGCGACCGTGCGGTGCTCGAACACGTCGCGGGGGCTGATCCCGATGCCGAGCCCGCGCGCCCGGCTGGACACCGCGATGGACGTGATGCTGTCGCCGCCGAGCACGAAGAAGTCGTCGTCGACCCCGAGGTCGGCCAGGCCGAGCACGTCGGCGAACACCTCGCACAGCAGGCGTTCCCGGTCGGTCCCGGGCGCGCGTCGTCCGGTCCTCACGGGGGTCGGCGAGGGCAGCGCGGCCTGGTCGAGCTTGCCGCTGGGGGTGAGCGGGAAGTCGGGCAGCGCCACGACCGCGTGCGGGACCATCGCGGCGGGCAGGGCGGCGGCGACACCGGCGCGCACCGCGTCGAGGTCGACGTCGGCCGGCGTCACGTAGCCGAGGAGCTGGTCGCCGCGGACGATGACCGCGGCCCGGCGCACACCGGGCTGCCCGGCGAGCGCCGACTCGACCTCGCCCGGCTCGATCCGGTTGCCGCGCACCTTGACCTGCCGGTCGGTGCGACCGAGGTAGACGAGCACGCCGTCCGGGCGGCGCACCACCAGGTCGCCCGTGCGGTACATGCGTTCGCCGGGCGCGCCGAACGGGTCGGCCACGAACCGCTCGGCGGTGAGCGCGAAGCGGCCGTGGTAGCCGAGGGCGAGCTGGACGCCCGCCAGGTACAGCTCGCCGGGCACGTTCACCGGCAAGGGCCGCAGGAACGGGTCGAGCACGTGCAGCCGCGTGTTCCAGACCGGGCGGCCGATCGGCACGGACGGGTGCGGCGCGGCGTCGTACTCGAAGTAGGTGACGTCGACGGCGGCCTCGGTGGGGCCGTACAGGTTGTGCAGCGGCACGGCGGTCAGCTCGAGCCACCGGCCGGCCACGTCGCCGGTCAACGCCTCGCCGCTGCTGAACGCGCGGCGCAGGCTCGCCGACCACGACCTGTCCTCGTGCACCTCGGGGACGCCGAGGAACGCGGCCAGCATGGACGGCACGAAGTGCAGCGTGGTGACGCGCTCGCGGCGGATCAGGTCGGCGAGGTAGGCGGGGTCGCGGTGGCCGTCCGGCTTGGCGAGCACGACGGCCGCGCCCTCGCACAGCGCCCAGAAGAACTCCCACACCGAGACGTCGAAGCTGGACGGCGTCTTCTGCAGCACGCGGTCGTCGGCGGTGAGGCCGTACTCGTGCTGCATCCACGCCAGCCGGTTGACGATCGCGCGGTGCGTGACGACGACGCCCTTGGGCCGCCCGGTCGAGCCGGAGGTGTAGATCAGGTAGGCGGGCTGGTCCGGGTGGGGCGCGGGGAGGTCGGCCGGCGGGGTGTCGGTGTCGGCGCAGTCCTCGGGCCGGACGACGGCGGTGGCGCCGGAGTCGGCGAGCATGAACTCGACGCGCTCGGCCGGGTAGTCGAGGTCGAGGGGCAGGTAGGCGGCACCGGACTTGAGCACGGCCAGCAGCGCCACCAGCAGTTCGGCGGACCTCGGCACGGCGACACCGACGACGCGGTGGCCCAGGAGCGTGCGGGCCAGCGAGGTGGCGCGCCGGTCCAGTTCGGCGTAGGTGAGGGTGACGTCGTCGCAGACGACCGCGACGGCGTCGGGGGTGCGGGCGGTCTGGGCGGCGATCCGGCTGACCAGCGTGCCCTCCGGCACGTCGGCGGTGGTCGCGTTGAGCCGGGCCAGCCACTCGGTCTCGGTGTCGGAGACGAGGTCGAGGCTCGCCACCGCCCGGTCGGGCGTGGTGGCGAACGCGGTCAGCAGGCGGACCAGCCGTTGGGCGAGGGCGGCCACCTCGGCGTCCGGGAGGCGGTGCTTGAGGCGCAGTTCGAGGCGTTCGCCGGGCAGCGCGATCAGGGCCAGCGGGTAGTGCACCTGGTCGCGGATCTCGACGTCGTCGACCACGTCCGGGAAGTTCTCGACCACGACGAGGGTGTCGAACAGCTCGCCGTGCCCGGTGACGCGCTGGATCTCGGCGAGGCCGAGGTGCTGGTGCTCCAGCAGCCGCGCCTGCTCGCTCTGCAGGTGCTGGAAGGTGGTGGCGAGGCTGTCGTCCCCCCGCCAGCGCTGGCGGACGGGGACGGTGTTGATGAACAGCCCGACGGCGTGCTCGATGCCCGCCACCTCCGCCGGCCGGCCCGCCACGGTGGTGCCGTAGACGACGTCCGCGCGCCCGGTGAGGCCGCCGAGGAGCAGGCCCCAGGCCCCGTGCAGGACCGTGCTGAGCGTCAGGCCCCGTCTCCTCGCCTCACCGGCGAGCGCCGCGCTGAGCTCGGCGGGGAACCGGACCCGGTGCTGCCCGTGCCTCGGCGACACCTCGGCCAATGGCAGCGCTTCGCGGGCGTCCCCTCCCAGGGGACCCCTGTTGTTATTTTGCCGGCCGGGGCCGACGATTCCCGGCCTCGTGGAGGAGGGTGTGGACAACCCGGCGATCCGGGTCGGCTCGTCCACATCGGACAGGGCGGCGCGCCAGGCCTCGTGCGCCGCGGCACGGTCACGGCTCGCCAGCCACGCGAAGTAGCGCCGGTGGTCGACCGGCTCGACCCGGCCACCGACCAGCTCGCGCCGCAGCAGCCCGACCGACCACCCGTCCAGCAGGATGTGGTGCAGGGTCAGCACCAGCCGGTCGCCGTGCCGGGCCGCGCGCATCAACGGCGGGCGGGACAGGTCGAAGGGGTCGGCGCGTTCCGCCGCCAGCACGGCCTCGACGTCGTCGGTGGCCGGGTACTCGCGCCACGGCAGCGTCGACGCCTCGGCGATCACCTGCTCCACGCGCCCGCGGTCGGTTTGGCGGAAACCCGCGCGCAGCAGCGGGTGCCGGTCCAGCAGGCCCTGCACGGCGTCCCGGCCGACGGCCAGGTCCAGCACTTCCTGCACCACGTACGAGTCGTCGGTGTCGTACTGCGCGTGGAAGAAGAAGCCTTCCTGCAACGGCGACGCCGGCAGCACGTCCGACGGGAACCCGTCGAGGGAGGCGTCGAGGGAGGCGTCGCGGCCGCTCACCTCGCGCGCCACCCGCGCCAACCCCGCCACGGTCCGGTGCTCGAACACCTCGCGCGGCGTGAACTCCAGGCCCGCGGCACGCGCCCGCGACACCAGCTGCATCGTGACGATGCTGTCGCCGCCCAGCTCGAAGAAGTTGTCGTGGATGCCGGGCGTCAACCCGAGCACCGCCTCGACGAGGTCCACCAGCGTCTGCTCGACCGGGTTCGTGGCCGGCGCGTCACCGGCGAGCGCGGCCCAGTCCGGCTCCGGCAGGGCCGCGCGGTCCAGCTTGCCGTTCGGGGTCAGCGGCAGCGGACCGGGCAGCGGCACCACCGCGGACGGCACCATGTACTCCGGCAGCGCCGAGGCGACGTGCTCCCGCGCGTCCACCGGCGCGACCGTGCCGACCACGTACGCGACGAGCCGCTTCACCCGCCGGTGGTCCTCCCGCACCAGCACGGCGGCCTGCGCGATCCGCGGGTGCGCCATGAGCACGCTCTCGACCTCGCCCGGCTCGATCCGGAACCCCCGGATCTTCACCTGGCCGTCGGACCGGCCCAGGAAGTCGAGGGCGCCGTCGGCGCGCCACCGGGCCCGGTCGCCCGTCCGGTACATGCGGGCGCCCGGCCCGGCGAACGGGTCGGCCACGAACCGGGACGCGGTCAGCGCCGGCTGTCCCCGGTAGCCCCGCGCGAGCCCGCGCCCGCCGACGTACAGCTCGCCCTCGACGCCCACCGGCACCGGCCGCAACGCCGAGTCGAGCACGTAGCAGCGGGTGTTGGGGTCCGGCACGCCGATCGGCACCGGACCGGTCCAGTCCGGCCGGGCGGCCCACAGCGTCGAGTTCACCGTGGCCTCGGTGAGGCCGTACGCGGCCACGACCCGCAGCCGCCGCGACCACCGGGCGATCAGCTCGGTCGGCACGGTCTCCGTGCCCACGACCAGCACCGCGCCGGCGGGCAGCTCGCACTCCGGCGGCAGCGCGGCGACCAGCGACGGCGGCAGGATCATGTGGGTGGCGCGGTGCTCGGCGATGTAGGAGGTCAGCGCCTCGCCCGCGACCCGGCGGTGCGACGGCACGACGACCGCGCGCCCGCCGACACCGAGCGACATGCACAGGTCCCACACGGCCACGTCGAAGCCGACGGACGCGAACTGCACGACCCGGCTGTCCGGGGTGATGCCGATCCGGTCCAGCGCGGTGGCGATGAGGCTGCCGATGCCCTCGTGCGTCACGACGACGCCCTTGGGCCGACCGGTCGAGCCGGACGTGTAGATCACGTACGCGGCCTGGTCGAGCGCGATGTCCAGACCCAGGTCGGAGCCGTCGTCGGGCAGCTCGAACCGGGTCTCCGGCGTGATGACCACCTTGGCGCCCGCGTCGGCGACCATGTGGTCGACGCGGTCACGGGGGTGGTCGAGGTCCAGCGGCAGGTAGGCCGCGCCGGCCTTCATCACCGCGAGCAGCGTGACGACCAGGTCGGCCGACCGGGGCAGGGCCACGCCCACCACGTCCTCGGGCCGCACCCCGGAGGCGACGAGCGCGCGGGCCAGCCGGTTCGCGGCGACGTTCAGCTCGGCGTAGGTCAGCGACACGTCCTCGCACACGACCGCGACGGCGTCGGGGCGCAGCGCGACCTGGCGTTCGACGGCGCCGGGCCACGTCACCTCGTCCACCTCGCGCGGTGACGTGCCGAAGTCCAGCAGGCGGGCGCGTTCCGCGTCGTCGACCAGGTCGATCAGCGCCACGGGCTGGTCGGGGTCGGCGTCGAGGACGCGCAGGAAGCGGCGTTGGTGGTCGGCCAGTTCCGCGGGCGTGCACACGGCGGCGTTCGCCTCGAACGTGACGACGAGCCGGCCGTCGGCGCGTCGCAGGAAGGACGTGGTGAGGTCGTTGACCGGGCCCAGCGACAGCATGTGGAACGCGGGGTCGAGGTCGGCGAAGCCCATCTCCCGGCCGAAGCCCAGGTAGTTGACCGTCGGCCCGACCAGCTCGGGGATGCCGTCGCGCAGGCCGAGCTCGCGGGCCAGGTCCTCGCCGCGGTAGGCGCTGCGCGGGACGACCTCGCGGATCTCGCGGTCGACGTCGGCGATCAGGCCGGTGATGGTGCTGTCCGGCCGTACGGTGACGCGCAGCGGCAGCACGGTGGACGCCATGCCGGGCGTGACCCGGCTGACCTGGTCGCGCCGGCCGGTCACCGGCATGGCCAGCACCAGGTCCGACGCGCCGGTCACCCGGTGGGTGTAGGCGGCGACGGCGGCGATGGCCTGCCGCGAGGTCAACGGGTTCGGCAGCTCGACGGTGCGGCGGATGACCTCGCGGACCTGCCCGGCGGCCCGCGGCACGAGCCGCACCGGTTCGGGGTGGTCGGCCATCTTCGCGTGCCAGAACGCCCGGTCGGCCTCCCGGGCGGGCGAGTCGCGGTAGGCGAGGTCGGCGTCGACGAGGGCCCGCACGGGCTTCGGCCGCGGCTCGGTGGCGCCCTCGTACAGCTCACCGGCCCGGCGGGTGATCAGCACGCAGCCGTAGGCGTCGACCACGAGGTGGTGGTAGCGCTGGTACCAGAGCACGTGGTCGTCGGCGATGCGCAGCAGCGCGTGGTGGAACAGCGGGCCGGTCGAGAGGTCGGTCAGCCGCGCCATGTCGTCGTCCATCCAGGCCCGCGCGTCGGCGAGCGCGTCGAACGAGCGGAGCGTGACGTCGGTGGTCGGCGGCGTCGGGACCTGGCCGTCCTCGGTGAACCGGACGTGCAGCGCGCCGGTCTCGCCGACGGTCTGCCGGACGGCCGCCTCCAGCCGGTCGTGGTCGACCGGTCCGCGCAGCTCCAGGTACCACGCCACGTTGTAGACGGGGTTGTCGGGCTCCAGCTGCTGTGCCAACCAGACACCGGTCTGAGCACCGGTCAAGGGCAGCGCCATGGTCAACCTTCCCGTTCCTTCCCGACTTCCCCGCACACACACCGCGGGTGGGGCTGCCGTCGGCACCCCCACCCGCGGTGGACCGCCGACTAGTTCTTGATCGCTTCGAGCAGCGGCACGACCTGCTCGATGCCGTAGGGCACGCTCAGCACCGTGTTGAACGACATGGCCGCGCCGATCGGCGGGTCCATGTAGGTGAGGAACAGGTCGCGCTTCTCGCTGACGACCCCGAGCCGCTGGTAGGCGGGCACGGACTTGACCCGCTCCCACGCGCTCTGGTCGAACATGAGCCACACCAGGCGGTCGGCGTCGAGCAGGTCGAACCGCTCCTCGCTGAACTCGGCCACGTTGAGCTGCCCGGCGAGCTCGCCGATCTCGTCCACGAGGGTGAAGCCCAGCTCCTTCATGAAGATGGCCTTCGGGTCGGTCGGCGCGAACGCGGAGTACTGGCCGGGCTTGAAGCTGTCGGCCACCACCATGGTCTTGCCGGCCCACTCGGGGTGCGCGGCCTTGGCGTCGGCGAACCGCTTCGCCACGCCGTCGATCAGGGCCTGCGCTTCCTTCTCCTTGCCCAGCGCCTTGCCGATGTGCAGGGTCTGGTCCTGCCAGGGCGCGGCGTAGTCCGGGAACGCCTTGGGCTGCGCGACCACGGGCGCGATCTTGGACAGCGTGTCGTACTGCTCCTGCTTCATGCCGGAGTAGACCGCGAGGATCAGGTCGGGCTTGAGGGCGGCGACCTTCTCCAGGTTGTACTCGTCGCGCTCGCCGACGATCTCCGGCTGCGTGTCGCCCCAGAGTTCCCCGGTCCACGGCCAGTTGCCGTAGGGCCGCTCCTTGAACCAGTCCACGACGCCGACCGGCTTGACGCCCAGGGCCAGCACCGGCTCCTGGTCGGACAGGCCGAGCGTGACGACCTTCTTCGGCTCGGTCTTGATCTCGGTGGTGCCGTATTTGTGCTCGACGGAGACCGGGAACGCGCCGGTGGCGGCGGCGTTGCCCTGGCTCGTCGCGCCGGGGCCGGCGTCGCCGCCGCCCCCGCAGGCGGCCAGCGCCAGCGCCGCGACCGACACGGCCGCGACCAGCTTGAACTTCGTGGACATCACAGGGTTTCCCTTTCGGAGGCGCGGCGGCGCGCCGCTGTACCAGCTTGGTTTGCTTGACCTGACGAACTGCGGAGCGTGTCAGCTCACCCGTGAGACGCTGATCGCGTACTCGGGCCGCGCGGGCGCGGCCGGGGCGCGGCGGCCGAGCACGGACCGGAGGATCTCCCCCACCCTCACGGACGTGTTGGACAGCAACGACGACGAGATGCCGTGCGTGTGCTCGGTGCCGCCCTGGAGGTAGAGGCCGGCCAGCAGGTCGTCGTCGGTGTCGAGGCGGTAGTCGCGGCCGACGCCGAGCCTGCCGTGCGCGTCCCGGGCGCAGCGCCCGGCCAGGTCGCCCAGCAGCCCGGTCGGGTCGGCCTCGCGGTAGCCGGTGGCGTAGACGATCGCGTCGGCGTCGAGCACCTCGCGCGCGCCGGTGCCCAGCGACTCGACGGTCACCGCCACGCCGTCCTCGCGGTCGTCCAGCTCGGCCACGCGGGAGAGGTTGAGCAGCCGCAGCCGCTGCGCGCCCAGCACCTTCTCCCGGTACACCCGCCGGTACAGCTCGGCGATCAGCTCGTTGTCGACCACCGCGTAGTTGGTGTTGCCGTGGTAGTCCATCAGCTTGCGCTTGACCTGCTCGGGCGCGGCGAAGTAGTCGTCCACGGCGGCGGGGTCGAAGATCCGGTTCGCGAACGAGCTGTCGTCGGCCGGGCTGTAGCCGTAGCGGGCGAACACCGCGCACACCTCGGCGGTCGGGAACCGCTCGTGCAGGAACGCGGTGACCTCGGCGCCGCTCTGCCCGGCGCCGACGACGACGAGCCGGCGCGGGTCGGTCAGCGACTCGACGCGGTGCAGGAAGTCCCGGTTGTGCCAGACCCGCGCGGACGGCCGGACGCCCTCGGGCAACGCCGGGCGCAGACCGGTGGCCAGCACCAGGTTGCGGGCGCGGCGCACCTCCACCTCGCCGGTCGAGGTGCGCGAGACGACGTCGAGGTGCGTGATCACGCCGTCCTCGGTCACCGGCCGCACGTCCACCACGTCGTGGTCGTAGGACACCAGGTCGTCGACGCGGCCGGCGGCCCACTCGAAGTAGTCGTGGAACTCGACGCGCAGCGGGAACAGGTTCTTGTGGTTGATGAAGTCGACCAGCCTGCCCTTGCTGTGCAGGTAGCTCAGGAAGGTGAAGGTGCTGTGCGGGTTCCGCAGCGTCACCAGGTCCTTGAGGAACGACACCTGCATGGTGGCGTCGTCGATCAGCATCCCGCGGTGCCAGCCGAACCGCGGCTGCCGTTCCAGGAAGTGGGCGGTCACCACGTCTTCGGCGCGCGCGTCGGCGTTGTGCTCGGCGACGGCGATCGCCAGGGCCAGGTTGGACGGCCCGAAGCCGACGCCGAGGACGTCGAAGACTGGTGGCTGTGGCATGGCTGTCCCATCGGTGCGAAACGGGGTGATCGAACTTTGGTTACCCTAACCTAAGTTGATCCCTCGCGGGAGTGATCCAGGCCTCTTTCGTGATTAGGGTAGCCTCACCTCGCACTTCAGCGGAAGGCGGACACCGGGGTGAAAACCGTCCACAGGACCGAGGTCCTCAAAGGGGCCGTGACCGGGCAGTGGAAGTCGGTGACCGTCGCCTCGGCGCTCGGCGCGGCGCACCAGGCCGGCGAGGCCGCCGTGCCCCTGCTCATCGGCGTGGTGATCGACGAGGCGGTGCGCACCGGTGCGAGCGGGCGCCTGGTCCTCTGGATCGGCGTGCTCGCGGCGGTGTTCGTGGCGCTGTCGCTGAGCTTCCGCTTCTCCTTGCGCAGCGGGGAGAAGGCGTCGCACCAGGCCGCGCACGAGGTGCGGTCGACCTTGGCCGCCCGGGTGCTGTCCGCGGACGGCGGCGCGGCCCGCGGCAGGCTGTCCGGCGAGCTGGCGAACATCGCGACCAGCGACGCGCAGCGCGTCGGGCAGGTGAACCTGGCGCTGCCCATCGCGTTCTCCGCGGTGGTCGGCGTCCTGGTGGGCGCGGTGGCGTTGCTGCGGGTGTCGTGGGTGCTCGGGCTGCTGGTGCTGGTGGCCGCGCCGGTCCTGCTCGGCCTGGCGCACGTGCTCGGCAAACCACTCGAACGGCGCAGCGACGCCGAGCAGGACCGGGCCGCGCTGGCGTCGGGCGTGGCGGCCGACCTGGTCGCCGGGCTGCGGGCGCTGAAGGGCATCGGCGCGGAGGCGACGGCGGCGCGGCGGTACCGGTCGACCAGCCGGTCGTCCATGGCCGCCGCGATCCGCGCGGCCGGGTCACGGGCCTGGCTGGACGGCTCCATGCTGGCGGTGACCGGCGTGTTCCTGGCGATCGTGGCGCTGGTGGGCGGGCACCTGGCCGCGTCCGGGACGATCACCGTCGGCGAGCTGGTGGCCGCGGTCGGGTTGGCGCAGTTCCTGCTGTGGCCGCTGTCGATCTTCTCGTGGGTCAACGGGCTGCTGGCGCAGGGCCGGGCGTCGGCCGCGCGGGTGGCCGAGGTGCTGGCCGCCCCACCGGACGTGCCACCCGGTACGGCGCAGCTGCCGCCCACCGCCGCCGGGCGGGTGGAGCTGGCCGACGTCGTGTCGGGGTCGTTGCGCGGCGCGTCGTTGACGGTGTCGCCCGGCGAGCTGCTCGGCGTGGTGGCGCGCGACCCGGCGGACGCGGTGTCGCTGCTGGCCGTGCTGGCGCGCGAGGTGGACCCGGCGGGCGGCACGGTGACCCTGGACGGGCTGCCGCTGTCCACTGTGGAGGGTTCGGCGCTGCGGGCGGCGGTGCTGGTCGCGGCGCACGACGCGGACCTGTTCGAGGGCTCGGTGCGGGACAACGTCGCCGCGGGCGGTCCCCGGGTCGACGAGGCGATGGACGCGGCCCGGGTCGACGACGTGGCGCGGGCGCTGCCCGACGGGCTGGACACGGTGATCTCGGCGCGCGGCCGGTCGCTGTCGGGCGGGCAGCGGCAGCGGGTGGCGCTGGCCCGCGCCCTGGCCGCCGCGCCCCCGGTGCTGGTGGTGCACGACCCGACGACCGCCGTGGACGCGGTGACGGAGGTGTCGCTGGCCGCCGGGATCAAGCGGATGAGGGCGGGGCTGACGACGGTCGTGGTGGCGACGAGCCCGGCGCTGCTGGCCGCGGCGGACCGCGTGGTGTTCCTGGCTTCCGGTGTCGTCGTCTCGTCCGGCGCGCACGCGGACCTGGTGGCGGACGAGGACTACCGACTGGTGGTGTTGAGCTGATGCGCGAGTTGCTGGCGACCGCTTCCGGCGCCCGGACCTGGGCGGTGGTCGGCGAGCTGGTCCGACCGCGCCGCGCGTCGGCGTGGGCGGCGCTGCTGGTGCTGCTGGCGGGCACGGCGGTCGGCCTGCTCACCGCGCCGGTGCTGGGCCGGATCGTGGACCTGGTCGGCGCGGGCTCCTCCGCGATCACGTGGCCGGTGGTGGTGCTGGTGCTGGTCGCCGCCGTCCAGGGCGTGTCGACGGCGTTCGGCACGTCGTTGGTGGCGCGGCTGGGCGAGGGGATGCTCGCCGACCTGCGCGAGAAGTTCGTGGAACGGGCGCTGCACCTGCCGCTGGGGCGGGTGGAGGCGGCCGGCTCGGGCGACCTGACCTCGCGGGTGACGCGGGACGTGCAGGTGATCGCCGACGCGGTGCGCAACGCGCTGCCGGTGATGGCGCGGTCGGCGTTGACCATCTCGTTGACCGTGGTCGGCATCGCGGTGCTGGACTGGCGGTTCCTGATCCCCGTGCTGCTGGCGATGCCGATCCACGTGCACACCGTGCGGTGGTACGGCGGGCGGGCGGTGGAGCTGTACGCGGCGCAGCGGGTGGCCGTGGGCGTCCAGCAGCAGCAGTTGCTGGACTCCATCGGCGGCGCGGCGACGGTCCGGACGTTCGGGTTGGCCTCGTCGCACGTGGCGAGGGTGCGGTCGCGGTCGCGGGAGGCGGTCGACCTGGCGTTGCGCGGCATCCGGCTGCTGACCCGGTTCTACGGCCGGCTGAACGCGGCGGAGTTCATCGGGCTGGCCGGCGTGCTGGTCACCGGGTTCTGGTTGGTGGGCGCGGGTTCGGTGTCCGTGGGCACGGCGACCGCGGCGGCCCTGTACTTCCACAGCCTGTTCAACCCGGTCAACGCCGCCTTGGCGCTGGCCGACGACGCGCAGGCGGCCACCGCGTCGCTGTCCCGGCTGGTGGGCGTGACCGACGAGCCGATGCCCGTGCTGGAGGGCCGGGTGCGGCCGGCGGACACCACGATCAAGCTGGCCGGGGTGTCCTACTCCTACGTGGACGGCCACCCGGTGCTGCGGGACGTCGACCTGGAGCTGGCCGCCGGTGAGCGGGTCGCGCTGGTCGGCGCCTCCGGCGCGGGCAAGACGACGCTGGCGAAGCTCATCGCGGGCGTGCACGAGCCGACCGCCGGGTGCATCGCCATCGGCGGGGTGGAGCTGGGGTCGGCGGTCCGGTCGGTCGCGCTGATCACGCAGGAGGTGCACGTCTTCGCCGGCCCGCTGGCCGACGACCTGAGGCTGGCCCGCCCGGAAGCCACCGACGACGAGCTCTCGGCGGCGTTGGCGCGGGTCGGGGCGCTCGGCTGGGCCTCCGCGCTGCCGTCGGGCCTGGAGACCGTGGTCGGCGAGGGCGGGCACCGGTTGACCGTGACGCAGGCGCAGCAGCTGGCGCTGGCCCGGCTCGTCCTGGCCGATCCGCCGGTGGCGATCCTGGACGAGGCGACCGCGGACGCGGGCAGCGCGGGTGCGCGGGAGTTGGAGGAAGCGGCGGCGCGGGCACTGGACGGGCGGACCGGCCTGCTGGTGGCGCACCGGCTCACCCAGGCCGTGACGGCGGACCGCGTGGTCGTGATGGAAGCAGGACGGGTGGTGGAGAACGGCCCGCACGAGGAGCTGCTGGCCGCCGGCGGGCGGTACGCGGAGCTGTGGGCCGCCTGGTCGGGCACCCGGGCCTGAGTCGCGCCGAACGGCACGTTATCCGCCGGCCGGCCGCCGGCGCCCGACCGACCAGGCCCGCCGGCACCGGCAAGGGCGCCTGCGGCTACCGCGACGGAGCCGTGCACACGGGCCGCGGCTGGTGGACCAAGACGGTCCGACACCGCCCGCGGTGGGGACGTGCGGGCACGTCCCCACCACTCGCCGCGCGGAAGTGCCGCTGTGGCAACGGTTCTGCGTCGTCGTCGGACACCGGGTCAGAACAGCACGATCAGCAGGACGATCGCGAGGACCACCGCGATCACGGTCGGGATGGTGGCGGGCGACCTGCGGTAGTGCCGGTCCACCGACGTGGTGCGGAACCAGCTGTGCGGCAGGCGGCGGCGATGTCTTTCGACCCAAGGCATGTCGGCTCCCAACGTGGTTTCGTCCCCCGACGATCACGGTGGTGGTACCCAAGACGACCGGTCGCTAAGCCGAAACGTGTTCTGGCCGACGGGAAGCGCCGGTGGTCCGCGGACCACCGGCGCGGTCGAGGACCGGGATCAGGCCTGGTCGGCGACCGGGGCGGGCCGCCGGCGCAGGGCCAGCGCGTCCGGCACCAGGGTCAGCAGGCCGAGCACGCCGAGGGCCGCGCCGATCCACAGCGGACCGCGCAGCCCCGTGCCCCAGTTCAGGCCGAGGCCGCCGATCCACGAGCCGACCATCACGCCGAGCATGATGCAGGCCGTGTGCACGGAGTTGACCAGCATGTTGTTCTGGCCCACCCGCGCGCCGCGGGTCACCAGGGCCGGGTTCATCGACACACCGGTCAGGCCGATCACCACCAGCGCGAGGACCGCGACCACGGCCGACTGGGCGAACAGCGCGAAGAGCGCCATCGCCGCCACGGCCACGACCAGGCCGACCACGAGCACCTGGATGGTGAACCGGTCGGCCAGCCTGCCGACCACGTTGTTGCCCACGATCGTCGCCACGCCGTAGACCACGAGCAGCACCGGGACGACGCCCGCGGAGAACCCGCTGACCTCGGTCAGGATCGGCACGAAGTAGGTGAAGCCCGCGAACGTGGCGCCGATCAGCAGCAGGCTCGTCGCGTAGATCGCCCACAGCTTGCCGCTGCGGAAGATCGCGAGCTGCCCCGCCATCGGCATCGGCGGCGGGGCCGGCATCGCGGGCAGCGCCTTGACCAGCAGCAGTCCGACCGCCAGCGCGACGCCCGCCACGACCAGGAAGCTGACCCGCCAGCCGAACCGCTCGCCGATCAGCGTCGCCGCCGGCAGGCCGAGGACGGTGCCGAACATCAGCCCGCCGAGCACCAGCGACGACGCCCGCGCGAACTTCTCGCCGCCGACCAGTTCGGCGCACGCGGTCAGCGCCACGCCGAAGAACGCCGCCGCCGCGACCGCGGTGACCAGGCGGGCCACCACCATCGTCCCGTAACCCTGCGCCACCGCGCCGAGCACCTGGCCCACCACGAAGACCGCGACGAGGCCGAGCAGCGCGGTCTTGCGCGACATCTTCAGCAGCGCCACGGTCAGCAGCGGGCCGCCGACCGCCATCGCGCCCGCGTAGACGGTCACGAGGTAGCCGACGGCCGCGAACGACACCTCGAACTCGGCGGACAGCGCGGGCATCAGCCCCGACACCATGTACTCGCTGGTGGTCAGGGCGAAGATGCCCAGGCCGAGGACGTAGACGGCTAACGGCATCGGTACGGACTCCCGAAGAGGTTCAGCGGTGCGGCGACGCCGGCGCGGGCCGGCGACGCGTCAGATGTTGGTGATGATCCGGTCGATGAAGCCGTACTCCAAGGCCTCCTCGGCGGTGAACCACTTGTCGCGGTCCGCGTCCCGCTCGATGGTCTCGACCGTCTGACCGGTCTGCTCGGCGGTGATCCGGGCCATCCGCTTCTTCATCTGGGTGAAGATCGTCGCCTGGATCTCGATGTCGGTCGCCGTGCCGCCGATGCCCGCGGACGGCTGGTGCATCAGCACCCGCGTGCTGGGCAGCACGAAGCGCTTGCCGCGCGCGCCCGAGGAGAGCAGGAACTGGCCCATCGAGGCCACGAAACCGAGGCCGATCGTGGACACGTCGGGCTTGATGTGGTTCATCGTGTCGTAGATGGCCATGCCCGCCGTGACCGAACCGCCCGGCGAGTTGATGTACATCTGGATGTCGGCCTCGTCGTCCTCGGCCGCGAGCACCAGTAACTGCATGGTCAGCCGGTTGGCGACCTCGTCGTTCACCTCGGAGCCGAGCAGCACGATCCGCGACCGCAGCAGCTGCTCGTACAGCGGGTCGTGCGCCATCGGAGTTTGCGTGTTCGAGCGGGCCAGGATCGCTGCCGCGAGGTCCACCGTTCCCCCATGTTCCTCTGTGAAGAATGCCGTTCGACTACGGAACGTAGCCTGATCGTCGCAACGCAATCAACTCGACGGCCCGCAGTTCGCTAGTGGCGAACCTACCGCCGGCGGGTCTCGGACGGCGCGTCGCCGAGCAGCACGGTCGCCGCGTAACCGAGCGAGTTGCCCCGCACGCGCACGACGGTCAGCCCGCACTCGCGCAGCAGCGCCCGGAACCGGGGTTCGCTGAACGACCTGGAGTAGAAGCCGTCGGCGCCGGTGAACAGCACGCCGCCGTCGCCGGTCAGCTCGAACTCCAGACCGCGCACGCCGCACCTCGTGTAGTAGGCGTGCCGGACCTTCGTGGCCTCCAGGCTCTCGCCGAACACCGAGATGACCGCCGCGCCGGACGCGCCCGCCAGGGACCGCAGCAGCCGCAGCGGGTGGCGGAAGTTGCCCAGCAGGTTGAACGGCAGCATGTACAGCGGCCGCTCGCCCACCAGGTCCCGGTCCCACCGGTGGTGGTTGAACAGGTCGTCCACCAGCGTGCGCGCCCGTTCGCCCAGTCCCTCTCGCTCGATGCGCGCGGCGAGCGTGGCGACCGCCCGCGCGTCGAGGTCGACGCCCAGGTAGCGCGCGCCGAGGTGCCTTGCGACCTCCAGCGCGCGCCCGTCGTAGCAGCCGAGCTCGACCAGCGTGTCGCAGCCCAGGTAGGGCATGGCCTCGACGGTGGCCAGGCTCTCCATCTGCAGCAGCGGCAGGACGTCGTCGGGGAAGTTGGCCAGGGTCATGATGGTCGCCGGGCCCGCCGGGCGCGCGTAGAAGGCGGACTCCGGCTGGTGCTCGACCGCCAGCGCCTGGTGCTGGCCGATGTGTTCTTCGAACAGGTCCGACATCTGAAGCGCAGACTCCTCCGGTGTGGGCGGAACGATCACGCGCGCCTGACGCGTGGCGCGGTGAACCGCCGGTACACGACGTCGCGCAGCACGTCCTCGCCGCCTTCGACCAGCGAGACGTGGCGCAGGTCGCGCACCAGCGCGCCGATCGGGACCTCGTCGGTGTAGCCGAGGCCGCCGAACACCTCGGAGCCGGTGCCCGCCACCCGCCAGCCGGCCTGGCCGCAGAACACCTTGGCGACCAGCGCGGACTTCAGCGCGCCGCGCCGGGCGAACCGCCGCGCCGCGTCGGGGTCCGCCCGCACGGCGTCGAAGTCGTCCGCCGCGGTGCGGCACTGGCTGCGCATCGTCTCGATCTCGATCTCGACCTGGGCCATCTTGTCGGCGAACAGCGGGTGCTTGCCGAGCACGCCGTCGCGCAGCCGCCTGCCGGCGGCGAAGTCGAGGCACAGGTCGCGGACGCGCCTGGCCATGCCGACGGCGGTGGCCGCGATGAGCACGCGGCTGGCGTTGAGCCCCACCTCCAGCAGCCGCAGGCCGTGCCCGTCGAGCACGTTGCCCGCGGGCACGGCGCAGTCGGCCAGCGTGACCCGGTGCACCGGCGAGCCGGTCAGGCCGGTGGTGCGCCACGGCTCGGACACCACCACCCCGTCCGCGTCGCGCGGCACGACGACGGCCACGTGCGGGTGGTCGTCGGCGCCGGCCTCGTGCCGCGCCACCACGAGCAGGTAGCGGGCGCTGTCGGCGTTGGTGGAGAACAGCTTCTCGCCGGTGACGACCACGGTGTCGCCCTTGGGCACGGCCGTGGTCCGCAACCGGTCGAGCTCGCTGCCCACGTCCCGCTCGGTGACGGCGGTGGCGAAGAAGCCGCCCTCCCGGCCGAGGTCGCCGAGCACGTCGGCGCGCAGCCGGTCGTCGCCGTAGAGCGACACCAGCGTGGAGCCGATCACGCCCACCAGGGACGAGAAGGCGAACCCGGCGTCGGCGTAGGCCAGCTCGTCGACCACGTCGACGCCGTCGCGCAGGGACAGGCCGCGGCCGCCGTGCTCGACGGGCAGCCACCAGTTCGCCAGCCCGGCGGCGTGCCAGGCCGCCGTGCGGGTCGCGAGGTCGGCGGGCCCGTCGAGCAGGTGCGTCCGGGCGAACGCGCGCACTTCCTGACGCAGGTCCATGACCTACGCGGACCGGGCCCTGGTGGCGAACCGGAGCAGCCCGCCGACGGTCTCCACCTCGTCCAGCTCCTCGTCCGAGGCGACGACCCCGAACTCCTTGCGGAGCTTCATCGCGAGCTCCACCAGGACCAGCGAGTCGAACCCCAGGTCCTCCAGCGGGGTGTCCGCCGTGATGTCCTCGGCGGGCACCTCGCTGATCTCGCTGATCAGCACGACGAGCCGGTCTTCGACCGCAGAACGCATGACTGGTTCCCCCTAGCTGCCGATGTCGGTGATCTTGGGCCAGCGCACCGCGACCGACCCCCAGGTCAGTCCCGCGCCGAACCCCGTGAGCACGACGTTGTGCCCCGATCTCAAGCCTTGGTGGCGCATCCCGTGCCCGAGCGCCAGCGGGATCGACGCGGCGACGGTGTTGCCGACGTCGGCGATGTTGCTGACCACGCGCTCGGCGGGCAGGTCGAGCTGGTCGGCGACGGCGGCCAGGATGCGGGCGTTGGCCTGGTGCGGCACCAGCCGGTCCACGTCCGCGGTCGTCCAGCCGACCTGGTCCAGCACCCGGTGCACCGAGTCGGTCATCGCGGTGACCGCCTTGGTGAACACCGGCTTGCCCTCCATGTGGAAGTAGCCGCGCGTCGTGCCCGCCGCCCGTTCGGCCCGGCCGACGGCGGGCACCTCGAGCAGCCCGACGTGCTCGCCGTCGCTGCCGAGGTCGAACGCGAGCAGCGCGCCGTCCTCGTCCGACTCGCCGGCGCGCAGCACGACCGCGCCCGCGCCGTCGCCGATGAGCGCCCTGGTGGCCCGGTCCGCCGGGTCCAGGGTCTCGCTGAACGTGTCCGCGCCGATGAACAGCGCGCTGTCGAACAGCCCTGCGTTGATCATGGACGCGCTGGTGGCCAGGCCGTAGACGAACCCGGTGCAGGCGGCCGACACGTCGAACGCGGGCGTGCCGGACATGCCCAGGCGCGACGCCACGGTGGGCGCGGTGGCCGGGCACTGCCGGTCCGGGGTGGTGGTGGCGACCACCACCAGGTCGACCCGCGTCACGCCCGCCGAGGCCAGGGCGCGTTCACCGGCCGCCACCGCCAGGTCGCCGGTGGTGGTCCGCTCGTCCGCGATGTGCCGCTGCCGGATGCCGGTGCGGGTGCGGATCCAGGTGTCGGAGGTGTCGAGCACCTCGGCGAGCATGTCGTTGGTCAGCACGTCGGGCGGCACGTGGGTGCCGAGCCCGGCGAGCACCGCGGCCCGTGCCACGGCTCAGCCCTGCACGATCGCGGCGGCGGCCTCGGCCCCGCCGAGCGCTTCCATGTGCTTGACCGGGTTCCAGAAGTCCCGGTACAGCGTGATGTGCTCGCCGTCGGTGCGCAGGACGGAGATGTAGTCCTGGGAGAGCGTGCCGCCGGACTGGGTGGCCGTGCCGTCGCCGTGGAACTCGCCGATGGCCAGGTCCTCGTCGGCGGTCGGGTAGAAGGTCACCTCGGTGAACTTCACCGTCAGGTGCTCGGGGAACTTCTGCATGTGCTGCCAGATGGCCTCGCGGCCCTCGAAGCGGTTGGGCCAGCCGGGCGGGGCGTAGGGGAACTCCAGCACGCCTTCGGGGTGGAACAGGTCGCACCAGCCGCGGGCGTCGCCGTTCTCCAGCAACTCCAGGCTGCGGGTCAGGATCTCCTGGGCGTTCATGCGGACGTCCTTCCGGTGAGCACGGGCTGTGGGGTGACGGGCACGCTGATCAGCGCGCGCAGGAACGTGATCGGCAGCCAGACCAGCTCGCCGTGCGGCACGGCCAGGCGCAGGTCCGGGAAGCGGTCGAGGAGCTTGCCGATCGCGACCCTGGCTTCGAGCCGGGCCAGCGGCGCGCCGACGCAGTAGTGCACGCCGTGGCCGTAGCCGAGGTGCCCGTCGGCCTTGCGGGTGAGGTCGAGCCGGTCCGGGTCGTCGAACCGCTCGGGGTCGTGGTTGGCGGTGAGGTTCGAGACCAGCACGTACTCCCCCGCCGGGATGGTGACGTCGCCGAGGTCGACGTCCTCGACGGTGAACCGGAGCATCGACGCGCGGACCGCGCTGTCGTAGCGGACCAGCTCCTCCAGCGCGTTGGGCAGCAGGTCGGGGTTCGCGCGCAGCGCCGCGGCCTGCTCGGGGTGCACGAGGAGCGTGACGACCGCGTTGCCGATCATGTTCATGGTCGTCTCGAACCCGGCCATGAGCAGCAGGTGCGACATGGCCACGAGCTCGGTCGGCGACAACCCGCCGTCCTCGTCCGCCGCCTGCACGAGCGCGCTGAACACGTCGTCGGCCGGGTCGCGGCGCTTGGCCTCCAGCAGGCCGCGCAGGTAGTCCGCCTGCTCCTCGGCCAACGCCTCGGCGGCCTCCGGCGACAGCAGCTCGGCCTGCCGCTCCCACGCCGAGCGCACGTGGTCGCGTTCGGCCGGCGGCACGCCGAGCAGCTCGCAGATCACGCCGATGGTCAGCGGGACGGCGAAGTCGCCCATCAGGTCGGCCTGCTCGCGCGCGGCCATCGCGTCCAGCAGCTCGTCGGTCAGCCGCTCGATGTGCGGGCGCAGCAGCTCGACCCGGCGGCTGGTGAACGCGCGGCCGACCAGGGCGCGCAGCCGGGTGTGGTCGGGCGGGTCGGCGTTGAGCATATGGGCGGTGAGGGAGGCGCCGATGGCCGCCCGCTGCTCCCCCGTGCGCTCGGCGTACAGCTCGGCCGCCTGCTTCGCGTCCCGCCGCACGCCGGGGTGCGAGAGCACCTTCTTGGCGTCGGCGTACCGGGTGACGACCCACACCGGGTGGTCGGGCGCGAGGTGGGCGGGCCGGGGCGCGCCGTCGACCTGGAGGCCGTCGTAGAGCGGGTGCAGCGGCGAGATCAGCTCTTCGCCGAGCCGGAGTTCAGGACCCGACACGGTGCGCCTCCTGGTCGGTCGGGAGCGGGGTGACGATCTTGCTGAACATCGAGTCGACGGCGCGGTCGGGCAGCACCCTCGCCAGCACCGTGCCGCGCCGGACGTCGGCGCCGACCCGGTAGCGGGTCTTCGGCTTCACCGAGGTGAGCGCGGCCCGGATGGCGACGGCGACCTCGGCGGGCCGGGTCTTGCTGTCCTTCGCGGTCTGCTCGTTGAACTGCAGGAACCGCAGGAACGTCGCCCGGTAGAGGTCGGCGACCGCGGCGGGCGCGCCGGCCAGCGCGTCGTGGCCGTCCTGGGCGATCTTGGCCCAGATCGGGGTCCAGATGGAGCCGGGGCAGACCACGGACACCGCCACGCCCAGCGGGGCCAGCTCGCGGCGCAGCGCGTCGCTCATGCCCTCCTTGGCGAACTGCGCCGCCGAGTACGGCCCCAGGTACGGGATCGCGACGGTGCCGAGCCCGGAGGTCACGTTGACCAGCCGGCCGCGGGCGGCGCGCAGCAGCGGCAGGAACGCCTGGGTCACCGCGAGCTGGCCGACCACGTTGACCTCGAGCTGCCGGCGCAGCAGGTCGGTCGACACGACCTCCAGCGGCGCGGAGATGCAGATGCCCGCGTTGTTCACCAGGCCCCACAGGCCGCGGTCGCCGACCTTCTCGGCCACCTCGTCGGCCGCGGCGGTGATGGACGCCTGGTCGGTCACGTCGAGCACGACGTGCTCGGCCCGGCCGGACGGGCAGTCGGCCACGAGCCGGTCGCCGTCCTCGGTCTTGCGCACCGCGGCCAGGACCCGGAAGCCCCGCTCGGCCAGGTGCAGCGCGGCTTCCCGGCCGAGGCCGGTCGACGCGCCGGTGATCAGCACGGTCCTGCCGGTCGGCGGCAGTGCCTTGGCGGTGAACACCATCTACTCCTCACGCGCCCGCGGGCGAACTCTGGGTGATCTCCGACAGCAAGGTGCTCAGCGAGTCGTCCGCCAGCCGGCGCGCGCGCTCGTCCGGCACGGCGTCCGCGATGTGGGTGAAGTTCCAGAACAGCCGGCCGTGGCTGGAGTTGACGGTGGCCACGAAGTAGCCGTTGACCGAGATGCCGGTGAGGAACTGGGCGTCGGACACCCGCCACGGGCCGATCCGATCGGGGAAGGCGTACCGGCCGATGTTGGACGAGCACAGGTTGATCGGGCCCTCGGCCTCCATGAACTCCATGAACGGCCGCGCCTGCGCCACCGACGGCGGGCACGCGCCCACCACCATCGTGACCAGGTTGAAGTGGTCGCCCTTCGCCTTGCGCGCGGCGAGGTCCTCGGTGATCGCGCGGGCGAGGTCCCAGAACGGCAGCGCCGGGTCGACCACGGACGGCACGGTGGCCACGTAGGTGCCGACCTCGTCCGGGCGCACGGGCGGTTCCAGCTCGCCCCGGAAGTCGATCGGCGAGCCGACCGCGAAGTGGTCGTGCGCGTCCCCCGCGTCGGCGGCGGCGGCGCGCACCAGGGCAGCGGTGACGGCGCCGTGGACGGTGGTGCCGTGCTCCCGGGCCGCGCGGGCCACGGCGTCGAGCTGCTCGCCGGTCAGCTCCCGGTGCACCAGCCGGGACCGCCGGCCCTCCAGCGGCACGCGGGTGGTCGGCTCGACCCGGCCGGGCCGGGTGCGGGCCATCAGCTCCTCGTCCCGGGCGGTCTGCTCGGCCAGCCGCGCCGCGCCCTCCTCGCCGGTGTGGCGGGCGGGTCGCAGCTCGTCGGGCGGCGGCAGCTCGCGCGACGACTCCACCGGCCGGTCGGCGGCGGCCAGTTCCAGCCACTGCTGCGCCAGCGTGATCACCGTGGTGCCGTCGGCGATGATGTGCGGCACGACGACCAGCAGGTCGTGCACGTCGTCGTCGCCGCTGATCACCACGGCGCGGGCGAGCGGGCCGACCGCCGGGTCGACGCGGTCGGGCAGCTCGCGCTCGTTGATCTCGCGCACCCACTGGTCGTCGTGCTCGCGCCGCACCCGGCGCAGCGGGATGGAGCGGTCGGTCGGGACCCAGTGCGGGTCGAGGCCGTCGTCGTCGGTGATCGCCAGCCGCAGGAACGGGTGCCGGGCCTGCACGGCGTCCAGGCCGCGGCGCAGGACGTCGGCGGGCAGCTCGCCGCGCACCCTGGTGCGGGAGACGACGTTGAGCGTGGAGAGCTGGTCGCACATCCAGTACCAGCGCTCCACCGGCGACAGCGGGCGGATCGGCGTGGCCATCACTGCACTCCGGGGAAGATCAGGGCCTGCTCGTTCTCCCGGTCGAGCGTCCGCTCGGGGACGAACCGGAAGTACAGGCCGCGGGCGAAGGTCTGCAACGGGTTCTGGAGCTGCTCGGTGCGGCTGAGCCCGCGGGAGGCCAGCACCATGCCCCGCGCGCGGTCGCGGCGCCGGTCCTCGTAGGCGCGCAACGCGGTCTGCGGGTCGTCGATGGTCTTGAGGCAGTGCGCGAGCACCGCGCCGTCCTCGATGGCGATGGCGGCGCCCTGGCCGAGGCTGGTCAGCATCGGGTGGGCCGCGTCGCCGAGCAGGGTCACCGGCCCGTCGCCCCACCGCTCCAGGAACGGCCGGTCCTGGGCGGGCAGGCTGGTGATGCCCTCCTCCGGGGTGGCGGCGATGACCTGCTGCACCTCGTCGGCCCACCCGGCGTAGAGCTGCTGCACGCCCGCCTTGCCGCCCCGCCAGTCCGCCGCCTGCTCGGCGGGCATGTTCTTGGTGCCCCACCAGTAGACGTCGCCGCCGCCGATGTCGACCAGGCCGAACCGCTGGCCGCGGCCCCAGTAGTGGGCGGCGTAGGCGTGCGTGACCTTGGGGTGGCGGAACGCGGGCGTGGCACGCCACACGACGTAGTCGTAGTCCAGCGGGCGCTCGGGACCGGCGATCTCGCGGCGGATGGCGGAGTTGAAGCCGTCCGCGCCGATCAGCACGTCGGCGCGCACCTCCCGGCCGTCCTCGAAGGCGACCACCACGCCGTCGCCGTCGCGGGTGTAGCCGGTGGCGGCGGCGCCCAGCTCGATCTTGGCGTCCGAGGCCTGCTCCAGCAGCGCCTGCTGGAGGCTCGCCCGGTGGATGGCCAGGTTCGGCTGCCCGATCCGGCGGGCGAGGTCGCCGAAGTGGATGGTCCGGATCGGCTTGCCCCGCTTGGTCAGGAAGCGCAGCGACTCGAACACCAGCGACCGGCCGGTGAACTCGGGCGTGACGCCGACCGCGGCCAGCGCGGTGAGCGCGTTGCTCATCAGCGACAGCGCCGAGCCGACCGGGCGCAGCTCCCGGGCCCGCTCGTACACCTCGACCTCGAAGCCGGCCCGGCCGAGCGCGGCGGCGGCGGTGAGACCGCCCATGCCCGCGCCGACGATGACGATCTTCTTGTGCTTGCTCACGGTGCGGTCCCCTCGGCCCGGTTCGGGCTCAGCAGCGTGGTGATGGCGTCGGCGACGCCCGCGACGTGCGGCTCCTCCATCAGCACCAGGTGGTCTCCGGAGACGTCGACGACGTCGAGCCGGCCGGTGGTCCAGTGCCGCCAGCCGTTGTCCGGCTCGGCGTGCAGGGTGCCCGCGGCCCGGTGCATCGGCTTGAGCGAGTCGGGCAGCGGGCCGTCCGCGCGCAGCAGCGTCACGTCCAGGTCGGTCACCGGCGGCCGGTAGTCGATCAACGCCCGCCAGTTGGCCCGGAACAGCTCGTACAGCCGCTTCACGGTGGCCCGCGACGTGCCCCAGGGCAGCACCCCGGTGCTCATCGCGCGGTCGAGGACGCGGTCGAGCTTCTCGTCCTCGGTGAAGTCCGCGGGCAGCTGCTCGACCGCGTCCAGGCTGCGCTCGAACCACACGAGCTCCCAGTAGAAGAACTCCATCAGCGCGTCGTCGCCGACCGTCACGTCGTGGTCGCGGCGCATGGTGATCGAGTCGAGCAGCACCAGCTCCGACACCGCGTCCGGGTCTTCCTCCCGCAGCACGCGCGCGATCTCGTAGGCGACGAACCCGCCGAACGACCAGCCGCCGAGCACGTACGGCCCTTCCGGGCGCACGCGCCGGATCGCGGCGAGGTAGGCGGCGGCCATCTCCTCGATGGACCGGGCGGGCGTGCTGCCCTGGTCGCTGCCCGCCGCCTGCAACGCGTAGACGGGCTGGTCCGGCGGCAGGTGGCGGGCGATGGGCAGGTAGCACAGCACGTGCCCGCCCAGCGGGTGCACGAGGAACAGCGGCGGCCGGTCGCCGTCGCGGCGGATCGGCACCAGCGGGTCGAACTCCGCCACCGCCGACTTCACCCGCAGCCGCTCGGCCAGCCCCGCCACGGTCGGCGTCTCGATCAGCGCGGCCAGCGGGACGCCGACGCCGTAGCGCTTCTCGATCGTGACGACGAGCCGCATCGCGGTCAGCGACGTGCCGCCGTTGGCGAAGAAGTCGTCGTCCACGCCGACCTCGGACAGGTCGAGCAGCTCGGTGAAGACCTCGGCGAGGTTGCGCTCGTACTCGTCGCGCGGCGCCACCCGTTCGGCGGAGTCGTCGCGGGTCAGCGGGATCTCGCGCAGGGCCGAGTCGTCGCGCTTGCCGCTGGGTGTCAGCGGGAAGGCGTCCAGCCACCCGAAGTACGACGGCACCATGTACTCCGGCAGCTCGGCCCGCAACGAGCCGGCCAGGTCCGCCAGGTCCACGCCGTCGGCGTCGCCGATGAGGAACGCGGCCAGGAACGCGTCGCCGTCGGGCCGCCTGCGGGCCACCACCGCCGCGCCGCGCAGGCCGGTGTGCCGCTCGGCCTGGCGCATGACCGCCAGCTCCACCTCGGCGGTCTCGATGCGGAAGCCGCGGACCTTCACCTGGGTGTCGGCCCGGCCGAGCCAGATCACGCTGCCGTCGGGCAGCAGCCGGGCGAGGTCGCCGGTGCGGTAGAGCCGGGCGCCCGCGCGCCACGGGTGCGGCAGGAACCGCTCGCGGGTGAGGTCCGGCGCGCGGTGGTAGCCGCGGGCCAGGCAGTCGCCGCCCAGGAACAGCTCGCCGGTCACGCCGACCGGCACCGGCTTGAGGTCGGCGTCGAGCACCTGCGCCTCGACGCCGTCCAGGGGCCGGCCGATGGGCGGCAGGTCGGGGAAGCGGGCCGGGTCGCCGGTGAGCGTGTGGTAGGTGACCTGGTGGGTCTCGGTCGGCCCGTACTGGTTCTCCAGCATCAGGCCGGGCACCGCGGCGGCGAACGCGCGGACCTCCTCGGTGATCCGCATCTGCTCGCCGGAGGACACGACCACGCGCAACGCCCCCGGTCGCACGCCCACCGCGTTGGACGCCTCCGCGAGCCGCTGGAACGCCACCGCGGGCAGCAGCACGCGCTGCACCCCGTGCCGGTCCAGCACCCGCAGCAGCGCGATCGGGTCGAGCCGCGTCTCGTCGGTCACCAGCCGCAGCTCGCCGCCACCGCAGTGGGTCGAGAAGATCTCCTGGAACGACATGTCGAAGCTCAGCGGCGCGAACTGCAGCGTGCGCAGGCCCGGTTCGCCGCTGGGCACCCGCAGCTGCCACTGGGTGTACCCGGCCCACATCCGGTGGGTCAGCTCGACGCCTTTGGGCCGGCCGGTCGACCCGGAGGTGAACAGCAGCAGCGCCAGGTCGTCCAGGTCCGGGGTGGGCAGCTCGACGTGGTCCGCGGTGTCGGCGACGACCTCGTCGACCGGGATGACGATCCCGTCGTCCTGCGCCACGTGCGCGTGCGCGGGGTGCGCGACGACCCGGTGCGGCCGGGCCGTGTCCAGGATGAGCGCGAGCCGGTGCGCCGGGTAGCTGACGTCCAGCGGCACGCAGACCAGGCCGGCCCGCAGCACGCCCCAGATCACCGCGATCATCTCCGGCGACCGGTCGAGGGCCACCCCGATGGTCGCGCCGGGTTCCGCGCCGCCGCCGAGCAGCCGGGTCGCGACCGACCGGGACACCCGCTCCAGCTCCCGGTAGGTCCACGCGGTGTCGTCCCCGAACGTGACCGCGAGCGCGTCCGGCGTGGCCTCGGCCTGCCGCGCGAACCGGGTCACCACGTCGACCAGGGGCTCGGGGTGCGGCACGACGTCCTGGCGCGGCGCGAGGAACGAGAAGTCGACCGCGCCGTGCGGGTCGGCCACCAGCTCGCGCAGCACGCCGACGTAGGTGTCGGCGATCAGCGCCGCCTGGTCGCGGGTGATCGCGCGGCCGTCGGTGTCGACCCGCAGGAACGTGCCGTCGCCGACCGGGTCGGCGATGACGTTGACGAACAGCGGGAAGTTCGTCTCCTCCCACACCCGCAGGCCGGTCAGCTCCCGCAGCGGTTCCAGCACGTGCAGGTCGACGTAGTTGAACGCGGTCTGGAGCACGCCGCCGTGCGCCTGCTGGATCGCGCTGAGCGGGTAGCGCCGGTGCTCGTGCCCGTCCCGCTCCTGGCGGAACAGCTCGCGGGCCACGTCCAGCCGCGTGCGGCCGGCGATGTCGGTGCGGACCGGGACGGTGTTGAGGAACAGGCCCACCATCCGGTCGGCCTCGGGCAGGTCGGGCCTGCCGTGCGCGACCACGCCCGTGACCACCGTGCCGGCGCGGGAGAACAGGTGCAGGGTCAGGCAGTGCGCGGCCAGGAGCAGCGACTTCACCGGCAACGAGTGCTCGGCGGCCCGCGCCCGGAGCCGGTCGAGCAGGTCCGCGGGCAGGTCGACGCGGTGCGACGCGAACCGCGGCTCCTCGACGGGCTCGTGCGCGCGGAACCCGTCCAGCGAGGTCATCGCCGCGCCGTCGAGCAGGTCCGCCCAGTAGCGGGCCGTCTCCGCCGACGCCAGCGCGCGGCGCTCCTCCTTCGCCTGCCAGGCCGGTGACGGCGCGGCGGGCGGCGCGGGGTCGCCCCGGTAGAGCGTCATCAGCTCGACGATGACGTTGGCCACGCTCCAGCCGTCGAGGATCGCGTGGTGGAAGCTGAGGACGAGGTCCAGCGCGTCGTCCCGGACGAACGCGGTGAACAGGTGCAGCGGCGCCCGGTCCAGCTCGTAGCGGTGGAACCGGCGCTGCTCGACGTGCTTGCCGATCACCGCTTCCGCGTCGGCGCGCCCGCGCAGGTCGACGACCTCCAGCCCGCCGGTCACGTGCTCGTGCACCCGTTGCAGCGGCTCGGAGGAGCCCGCCAGGTCGAACGACGACCGCAGCGCGGGGTGCCGGGCGAGGACGGCGTCGAACGCGCGGCGCAGCGCCCGCTCGTCCCACGCCACGTCGAACCGGTAGCGGAACACGTCGTGGTACACCGAGGAGTCCGGGTGCCTGCCGGAGTGGAACAGCAGCCCCAGGCTGAGCCGGTTGACCGGGAACGCGTCGGCGAGCCCGGCGAGCCTCGGCCGGTCCACTTCGGACACCAGCTCGAACGGCGCGAGCCGCGACTCGGGCGCCACGGTGGCCGACAGTCGGCCGGCCAGGCCGGCGACGGTCGGGTGGCGCAGCAGGTCGGCCGGTTCGAACCGCAGGCCGCGGCGCCCGGCGCGGGCCCGCAGGCGCAGCATGACGATCGAGTCGCCGCCCAGCGCGAAGTAGTTGTCGTGGATGCCGACCTCGGGCACGCCGAGCACGTCGGCCCACACCTCGGCCAGCTCCGCCTCGACCGGGGTGCGCGGCTTGCCGCCACGCGGCGCGCCGACGACCTCCGGCAGCCGCTTGCGGTCCAGCTTCCCGTTGGGCGACAGCGGGATCGCGTCGATCCGCACGAAGAAGGCGGGGATCAGGTGCTCGGGCACCGCCCGCGCCATGCCGGCCCGCAGCGCGGCGGGGTCCAGCTCGTCGTCCGCCACGCAGTAGGCGACCAGGTGCGCGCCGAGGGCGTCGGAGTGCCGGACGACCACCGCGGCGTCGCGCACGCCGGGCAGCGCGGCCACGTGGTCGCGCACCTCGCCCGGCTCGACCCGGTTGCCCCGGATCTTGACCTGGTCGTCCACCCGGCCCAGGTACTCCAGCGTGCCGTCGGCCAGCCGCCGCGCCCGGTCACCGGTGCGGTAGAGCCGGCCCTCGCCGGCGAGGTGGTCGTGCACGAAGCGCTCGGCGGTGAGCGCGGGCTGGTTCAGGTAGCCGCGCGCCACGCCGACGCCGCCGATGTGCAGCTCGCCGGGCGCGCCCGCCGGCTGCGGCCGGCCCGCGCGGTCCAGCACGTGCAGCCGGATGTTGTCGATGGGCGAGCCGATCGGGACGCGGGTCGGCGTGCCGGGCGGGCAGTCGTACGCCGAGACGTCGACCGTGGCCTCGGTCGGCCCGTAGAGGTTGACCAGCCGCGCGCCGTCGCCGAACACCCGGTTGAACCGGGCGACCTGCGCCGGCGGCAGCGCTTCGCCGCTGCAGAACACCAGCCGCAACGAGGACGCGGCGCGCCGGGCGTCCGGGTCCTCCTCCAGCAGCTCCAGCAACGGCGCGAACATCGACGGCACGAAGTGGACCACGGTGACGCCGTCGCGCTCGACCGCGCGCAGCACCTCCCGCGGGTCCTTCTCGGCGCCGGGAGGCAGCAGCGACAGGCGGGCGCCGGTGAAGCCCCACCAGAACAGCTCCCACACGGACACGTCGAACGACACCGGCGTCTTCTGCAGCAGCACGTCGTGCTCGCCGATCGGGTACCGGCGCTGCATCCACCACAGCCGGTTCACCACCGAGCGGTGCTCGACCATCACGCCCTTGGGGCGGCCGGTGGAGCCGGACGTGTAGATGACGTAGGCCAGGTCCGTCGGGGACGCGAGCGGCGCGACCGGTTCGGCCCGCGGCAGGTCGGCCACCCGCAGCGCCGCGCCGACCGAGCCCAGCGCGGCGGGGTCCACCTCGACGTCGCCGAGGAGGGCGACCTTCGCGCCGCTGTCCTCCAGCAGCAGGCGGACCCGCTCGGCGGGGTAGGCGGGGTCGACCGGCACGTACGCGCCGCCCGCGAGCTGCGCGCCGAGCACGGCGGGCAGCAGGTGCGGTCCGCGTTCGACCAGCACGGCCACCGGGTCGTCCCGGGTCACGCCCCGGGCCCGCAGCGCGGCGGCGACCGCGTTCACCCGCGCGGCCAGCCCGGCGTAGGTCACGGTGACGCCGTCCGGCCCGACCAGCGCCACGCGGTCCGGTGTCAGCTCCACCTGGCGGGCGAACAGCTCGGGCAGGGTCGTGTCGTCCGGGAACGGCGCGTCGGTGGCGTTGTGCGCGTGGACGAGGTCGTGCCGCTCCTGCTCCGACAACGGGTCCAGCTCGCCGACCGGCTGCCCGCTCGACGTGGCCAGCGCCCGGAAGAAGGCCTGGATGTGCCGTGCGGCGGCCTCGATCGGGAAGTCCGCGTCGAACACGTCGGTCGCGCACTCCAGGTCGACCCGCGGGTCCTCGGCGCGGTCGAACTCCGAGACCCAGATCGCCAGCGCGTCCTGGTCGTGGGCGTGCGTCCGCGCCACCGTCTCGTAGGAGACGCCCGGCATCGGCGTGGCCGGCGGCTTGCCCAGGTAGGCCACGGTGGTGTCGAACAGCGGCCCGCCTGCCGCCAAATCGCCCAGCGGCAGCCGTTGGTGCTTCAACAGGGCCCGGGTGTCCTGCCGCACGCGGGACAGCACCTCGGTCCCGGTCAGCTCGGCGCGGGTGTCCACGCGCAGCGGCAGCGTGTTCGCGAACTGGCCGACGGTCTGCTTGGCCAGGGCGCCCGAGCGGTTGAGCACCGGCACGCCGAGCACCACCTCGTCGACCTGGTGCACCTTCGCCAGGTACAGCGCGACGGCGGTGGAGAACACCACGAACGGCGACTCGCCCCGGTCGCGGACGGCGTCGACCAGCGCCCGCTCCAGCGGGAACGAGTACCGCCGGGTGCGCCTGCGTCCGCGCGGGCTGCGCCGCGTGAACAGCACGGGCTCGACGCCCGCCGTGGCCTGCTCGAAGAACGCCCGGTCCTCCTCGTGCCGCGCGGAACCCTCGTAGGTGTCCGCGGCGGTCAGCTCGGTGAACGACGGCGTCTCGGTCGCGGTGCCCAGGTACTCCGCGCGGACCCGCGCCAAGAACAGTTGCAGGCCCCACGCGTCGCAGATGACGTGGTGCGTCCGGACATATGCGTAGACGCTCCCGCCCGCGTTCAGCAGGACGAGATCGACCAGCCGGTCACCGGTCAGGTCGTAAGTAGTTGAAAATTCATCGCCGAGCCATCGCCCGACTTCGGACTCCCGATTCAACCGCACCCGGCGAACCGTGAATTCTGCGTCGCCGGCGAGCCACTGGTACGGTTCGCCGTCCTCTTCGGAAAAGCGAAGCCGAAATGCGTCCGTCCGCCGCGCGGCCTCGGCCATGGCCTGGACCAGCCGGTCCTCGTCCACGTCACCGCGGTACCGGTCATAAATGAAGACGGTGTACTGGTCCAGCTCCGGAAATTGTGCCCCCGCCACCCAGATGTCTCGTTGGTAAGGCGACAGTCGAATACGAGCAGTACTACCCACCGATCCCCCAGTGTGCTGCACCGAACATGATCCGTGATTCGCGCCGGCTAGCGGGGCAACCGTATCAAGGCCCCTCGCGCGATTCCAGAGACGACGTTTGTCACTTGGCACAATTGTCATCGAGGACAAAAGAGCGGGTTTCGGCGCCGCCTCAGCGCTGCGGCGCGAGCCTGCGGTGCGTGCGGCTGATGAGCGCGGCGAGGAGCTTGCCCGCGCCGGAGACCGTCTGCGGGTGCAGGCCGGTCAGCGCGGCGATGCGGCGCAGCCGGTAGTCCACCGTGCGCGGGTGCACGGTCAGGTGCCGCGCCACCCGCTGCCGGTCCCGGTCGAACGCCAGGTACAGGTACAGCGTGTGGATGAAGTCCTGGTGGTCGGCCAGCGGGTCGAGCAGCGCCGTCATCGTGGAGGTCAGCTCGCCGTTGGCGAGCATCGCCTCCTCCAGCGGGTGCGCGTCCACGCTGGTCGGGCTGGCGGCCAGGGCGAGGCTCGCGTAGGTCGCCGCCCGGCGGGCCTCGGCCACCAGCTCGTCCCGCTCGGTCCCCCGGCCGACCCGGGAGACCCCGATCGGCAGGTTCGCGACCAGCTTCTCCAGCCGGCGCACCAGCCGGTCCTGCTCGGCGCGGACGGTGCGGGTCGACGTGCCGGAGACCAGCGCGGTCACGCAGCCCGGCGTGACCAGGTGGCCCGTGCAGCGGTCCAGCACGTCGGCGCAGACCTGTCTGCGCCGATCCGGCCCGTCCGCGCACGTGGTGAAGTCGACGGTGACGGCCGCCAGGTGGGTGGTCCCCGCCGGCTCCGGCCCCTCGCCGCCCACCGGCACGTCGCCGTCGAAGCGCACGTGGACGCGGTGGTCGGGTTGGGCCGGGATGAGCGGGGCAGGATGCGATAACTCCGATTGCGGTGCCATGAACACTTCCCCCAGGGTTCTGCGACGATGCACAGCTCGTCACGGTCGGTGACGAGCCTGGTACACGGCTTCGAGTCAACCAACCGCCACATGAGCGTGCACCCGTCCAGACGGACCAATAGGGAGCGCTCGGCACCGACATCCGGGCTAACGCACGGCGATAGCGTTCCTGATAACGGGTGAGCGATCAGCCCGAACGGCGGGCGACGAAGGTCGTGGGCAGCACGACCGGTTCCCGCGTCGGCGCCGCGCCCTCGAGCCGGGACAGCAGCAGGCGCGCGGCGGCCTCGCCCATCTCCCTCATCGGCTGGCGCACGGTCGTCAGCTCGGCGTGGGCGGCGATCGGTATGTCGTCGAAGCCGACCACCGCGACGTCGTCGGGCACCTTCCGGCCGGCGGCGGCCAACGCCCTCATCGCGCCCAGCGCGGACAGGTCGTTCTGCGCGAAGACGGCGTCGAAGCGCAACCCGGTGGCCATCAGCTTCTCGGTCGCCACCGCGCCGCGGTCGGTGCCGAAGTCGCCCTCGACGACCAGCCTCGGGTCCACGTGCACGCCCGCGTCCCCGAGCGCGTCCAGGAACCCGTCCAGCCGTTCCCGCACGCAGCCGAAGTTCGACGGCCCGGTCACCACGGCGAACCCCGTGCGGCCGGCCGCCATCAGGTGCTGCGCCGCCGCCTGCGCGCCCTCGCGGTTCGTCGTGCACACCGACGGGAACCCGGGACGGCTGCCCCGGTCGTCGATCATCACCACGGGCAGCCCCTGGTCGTGCAGGGTCTCGATGTAGCTCAGCGTGTCCGGCGGCTCGATCACCAGCAGCCCGTCGAACGCCTTCGCGGACACGTGGCTGGCGAACTGCGCCAGCGACTCCGCGCCGCGGTTGACCGTGTAGAGCAGCAGCCCGTACCCCTCGGCCTCCAGCTCGTCCACCGCGCCCTGCACCACTTCGCCGGTCCACGGCCAGGTCAACGACGGCACCAGCATGCCGACCGTCCGCGCCCGCCCGCGCGCCAACCCGACCGCGCGTGCGCTGGGCACGTACCCGACGTCCGCGATCACCTGGCGCACCCGGGCCGCCGTCGCCGCGTCGACGTCCGGTTTGCCGTTGAGGACGCGGGACACGGTCGCCTTGCTGACCTGGGCGCGTTGGGCGACTTCGGCGATCGTGACTCGCACGGTGCACTCCTCGGACTACGGTCAACGGTGACCCCGTAACCGGTACCGAAACCGGTTACGGACACGCAGTCAACCGCGACGTGCACGCAGCGTCAAGAGTGGGTGTCCGGGGGACGACCCGGACACACCGGTCAGGCGCGCCCCATTCGGGTCCACCGGTCCGGTGCGGTCGTCGCGGCCCGCCGCGGTCAGGCGAGCACCGCGCGGCCCGCGGCCGTCAGCTCGGCCGGGACCCACGGCCCGGACCCGTCACGCCGGGCCGGGCGCAGCAGCCCGGCGTGCGCCGGCTCCCGCGCCGCGCCCTGGTCGCTGCACAGCAGCCCGTCGACCTTCAGGTCGGGCTCGCAGCTGCGCGTCACCTCGGCGCGACCCGCCGCGACCGCCCGCAACAACGCCCGTGCCCGGAAGTTCAACTCGTCGTCCATGATCGTCACCGTCATCCCCAGAAAAGATCCTTCACCAGGCATATCGCCGCAGCGCCCGGAACTCTTACCCCGGTAGGGTCGGTCGCATGGGGACGATCACGGCCGTCAGCCGGAGCGCGGAGCACACCTTCACCAAGCCCACCGGGGAGTCGATCACCCTGCTCGCCGGGCTCGGTGTCGAGGGCGACGCGCACCAGGGCGTCACCGTGAAGCACCGCTCACGGGTGAAGCGCGACCCCACCCAGCCGAACCTCCGCCAGGTCCACCTGATGCACGCCGAGCTGCACGACGAGCTGGCCTCGTCCGGGTTCCGGGTCGCACCGGGCCAACTGGGCGAGAACGTGACCACGCGGGGCGTGGACCTGCTCTCGCTGCCGACCGGAACCCGACTGCGCCTGGGCCCGCACGCCGTCGTCGAGGTGACCGGCCTGCGCAACCCGTGCCCGCAGATCGAAGCCTTCCAGGACGGCCTGCTCGAGCAGGTCGTCGGTCGCGACGAGCACGGCGACGTGGTGCGCAAGGCCGGCATCATGTCGATCGTCCTGACGGGCGGCGAGATCCGTCCCGGCGACGAGATCCGCGTGGAGCTGCCCGACGGACCGCACACCCCGCTGATCCCGGTCTGAGCGGAGGACGTCGCCACGCACCCGGTGGCGGACCGGATCGCCGGTCGCGGCGTCGAGCGCTACTCTCCGCGCCCGTGACAGGACTTCTCGCGGGCAAGGTCGCGCTCGTCACCGGGGCCGGCGGGCTCGTCGGGCGCGGGATCGCGTTGCGGTTCGCGCGGGCCGGGGCGGCGGTGGTGGCGCACAGCAGGCGCAGTGACGTGACGGCGCTCGTCGAGGATATCGCGGCGGCCGGTGGGCGGGCGGTCGGGATGCGCGCCGACCTGGCCCACGAGGACGAGTGCCGGCGGCTGGTGCGCGCGGCGGCCGAGTGGGGCGGCGGGTTGGACGCCGTGGTGAACAACGCGGGCGTGCAGCCGGTGCAGGAACTCGCGGGCATGACGGCCGCGCAGTGGCGCGCGGTGGTGGACCTGAACCTCACCAGTGCCTTCTCCTGCACGCAGGCCGCCGCGGAGGTGCTGCCGGCGGGCGGGTCGGTCACCCACATCGCCTCGATCGAGGGCACGCACCCCGCCGTCGGGCACGCGCACTACAGCGCGTCCAAGGCCGCCCTGATCATGCACGCGCGGTCGGCGGCGCTGGAGTACGGGCCGCGCGGCATCCGCGTCAACACCGTCTCCCCCGGCCTCGTCGACCGCCCCGGGCTCGCCGAGGACTGGCCCGAGGGGGTCGCCCGGTGGACCGGGGCCGCGCCGCTCGGTCGGCTCGGTCGACCCGAGGACGTTGGCGACGCCTGCGTTTTCCTCGCCTCGCCGATGGCGTCCTGGCTCACCGGAAATGACCTGGTAGTGGACGGCGGGATGAGCGCCCGACCCACTTGGTGAGCTATTCCCGACGAATTGGAAATGTTAATTCACAGATTACGACATCCCGGTGAGATGGGAATTCGAGCGAATACCCGCCACTCGATCGGGTCACCCCGGTGCCATGCGACGAACACGAACCCTCATGGCTTCCCTGTTCGCGTCCGGCCTGCTGGCCGCTCCGCTGATCGCCACCGGCACGGCGTCCGCCGCGCCCTCGGAGACGGACCTCGTGCTGGCGGTCTACCAGGAGGAGACCGGAGTCGACAGCACCCGCCTGACCTGCGATCCGGCTGCCGGAGAGCACCGGGCCGCGCAAGCGGCGTGCGGTGAGATCGAGGCCGCCGACGGTGATTTCACGCAGTTGGCCGGCACCGAACCGCAGGTGTGCACCTTCGACTACCGACCGGTGACCGTGGTCGCGTTCGGCTCGTGGCGCGGCACGCCCGTGCAGTACGTGGAGGAATTCGCGAACCGGTGCGTGATGGAGCAGGAGACCGGCGCCGTTTTCTCGTTCTGACCAGTTGACCGGCTGACCACCCACTACCCGTGACGACCCCGTGGCCGCACCCCGGCCGCGGGGTCGTCGCATATTTTCCCATCATTTCGCGCCCGCGCGTGAGCGGCGCCGCGCACCGGGACAATTGTGGTGGCGAAGGTGGTTAGCCCTCCGCCACGGGGGTAGGTGGGTAGGCGAGAGCACGCCGACCTTGAGGAGTCAGTCGTGGACGAGAACCAGGTGGGCGCGGTCCGCGAGACCGCCGGGCAGGAGGGCGCGGCCGTGGCTCAGCACGCCAGGCAGGCCGCCGGAGAGGTGCGTTCGACCGCGCGTGACCAGGTCGGGCAGGTGGCCCACGAGGCGACGGGCCAGGCCAAGCACGTGGTGCACGACATGCGGGAACGGGTCGCGACCGAGGCCGAGGAGCAGGCGCGGCGGGTGTCGCGGCAGATCGACCGGATCGCCGACGAGCTGGGCACGATGGCCGACGGCTCCGGCCCCGACTCGCTGACCGCGGGCGCGTTGCGCCAGGTCTCCGACGCCGGCCGGCAGGCGGCGCGCTACCTCGACGAACGGGGTGCGCGCGGGCTGCTCGACTCCGCGCAGGACTTCGCGCGGCGCAAGCCGGGCACGTTCCTGATCGGCGCGGCGGTGGCCGGTTTCCTGGTCGCCCGCGCCGCGAAGAGCATGAACGCCGGCAACGACGACCGGCAGGTACAGCCCCAGCACGGGTACACCGACCACGTGCCGACCACGCCGGTGAGCACGCCGACCGCGGCCCCGCTGCCGGCCTCGACGCCTTCCTCGCCGTCGCCGGTGCCGCCCGAGTACGGGATGCCCGCGCCGCAGGTGCCGGCCGACCACCACGCGCCGTCCCCGCGCGCCCCCTACCAGCCGGAGGGATCGCCGTATGTCCAGCGCTGAGACCCGGATGACGGGTGACCGCGTACCCGACGGCCAGGGCCCGGGGAGCCACGTGCCGGTGAACCGCGTGCCGAGCGGGGGCGTGCCCGTCACGGAGCCGGTGCCGCTCGCCGGGACGGTGCCCGCGACCGGGGCCGTGCCACCGACCGGCGCCGCGCCGCACCCCCGCGCCGTCCCACCGACCGGGGCGACACCGCCGCTCGGAGCCGTGCCGCCACGAGGAGCCGTGCCGCCGGCCGACGAGGAGGAGCCCACGCTGGGCCAGCTCGTCGGTGACCTGGCCGAGGACCTGTCCCGGCTGATGCGCCAGGAGCTCGAGCTCGCCAAGGCCGAGATCCGGCAGGAGGCCACCAAGGCGGGCAAGGCGGCCGGGATGCTCGGCGCGGCCGGGTTCGCCGGCTACATGACCGCGGTCCTGCTCAGCTTCGCGCTGGCGTTCGGCCTGGGCAGCTTCATGGGCCTGGGCTGGGCGACGCTCGTCGTCGCCGTGCTGTGGGGCATCGGCGGGTTCGCCCTGTACTCCACCGGCCGCGCCCGACTGCGCAAGGTGAACCCCAAGCCGGAGCGCACCATCGAAACCCTGAAGGAGGACGCGGAATGGGCCCGTCACCCGACCAAATAAGGCACGACATCGACCGGACCCGCGCCGAGCTGGTGGCGGACGCGAACCGGATCGTCGACCACGCCAGGCCGCGCAACATCGCGCATCGCCGGGCCGACCGGGTCCGGCACCGGATGAGCACGTTGAAGGAGCGAGTGATGGGCACGGTTCCGGAGACCGCGACGACGGTGCAGGACCGCACGGCGGGCATGGCGAACGCGGTCGGCGAGCGCGCGCACGACGCCGCCTCCACCGTCGGCGACAAGGCGCAGCAAGCCGCGACCGCCGTCGGCGAGAAGGCGCAGGAGGCGGCGCACGCCGTGCAGCAGGCGCCCCACCAGGCACGGCAGCAGGCGCGCGGCAACCCGCTCGCGGCGGGGTTGATCGCGTTCGGCGCGGGCGCGCTGGTCGCCACGCTGATCCCGGCGACGCGGGCCGAGCAGGACGCCGTCCGGCAGCTCGGCGAACGCGCGGGCAGCGCCCTGGAGCCGGTGAAGGAGGCGCTCACGGAGTCCGCCCAGAAGTTGAAGGACGACGCGAGCACGGTGGTCGGCGAGGCCGCCGACCAGGTCAAGCAGGTCGCGCAGGAAGCCACGCAGACGACCGTGGAGCAGGCCAAGGGCTCGGCCCAGGAGGTCGGCCAGCACGCCCGCGAGGCCGGGCAGCAGGTCAAGTCCGAGGCTCGCGGCACCTGACCCCGAGCCGCCGACGGCGCCGCCCTCGACCGGGGGCCGGCGCCGTCGGCGTGCGGTTCGGCGACAGCGTTCCATCGGTCACCGATGGAGCGGTAGCGCCCCGGCGATGACGACCGGGTTCCTGCGCGACCAGCACTTCACCACCGCGTGGTTCGGCCTCGTGGCCTTCGTGTGGTTCGGCTGGGCGCAGGAGGACCCGCCGAGGGCGTGGCGCGGGTGGCTCGGCCCGAGGTCCGGCCTCGGTGTCGTGATCGCCTTGGGCTTCGGCGCGCTCACCGGCCTGAACCGGGGCGAGCCGACCGCGCTGGAGGGCAGGTACGGCTGGTTCGGCCTGCTCGTCGCGGTCGAGGTCGTCGCCGCCGGCGTCGGCGGCCTGGTCCTCGCGAGACGCCGCGCGTCCCGCTGGACGGCGTGGTGGGTGGCAGCCGTCGTGGCCGCGCACTTCCCGCCGCTCGCCGTGCTGCTGGAGGACTGGGCGGTGGCCGTCGTGGGCTTCGCCCAACTGGCCCTGCTGTGCTCCCTGCTCCCCCGCCTGCGCGGCGACGGGCTGCCGAGCAGCCGGCTGGTCGGCCCGGTGATGGGCGCGACCTTGCTGCTGCGCGCCGTCGTCGGCGCGGTGGCCGCGGTGGCGCGCTGACGCGCTGACGCGTCAGGGCTCCGCCGGCAGGTCGGCCAGGATCGGCCGGGCCACGGCGAAGGCGCGGTTCGCGGCGGGCAGGCCCGCGTAGACGCCCACCTGCAGCAGGACTTCCTTGATCTCCTCCGCCGTCACGCCGTTGCGCACCGCCGCGCGCACGTGCATCGCCAGCTCGTGCTCCTGCCCCAGGACGGCGAGCATCGCCAGCGTGACGCACGACCGCACCCGGCGGTCCAGACCCGGCCGGGTCCACACCTCGCCCCACGCGTAGCGGGTGATGAAGTCCTGGAAGTCGGCGGTGAACGCGTCGGTGTCCGCGACCGCCCGGTCCACGTGCTCGTCGCCGAGCACCTCCCGCCGCACGCGCATGCCCTCGTCGTGGCTCACAGGTGCGCCTCCAGGATCGCCGACACCTCGTCGGCGGCCTCCACGTTCGCCAGGTGCGCCCCCGGCACGAGGTGGAACGACGCGCCCGGCACCGAGTCGGCGATGAAGCGCCCGCACGCCGGCGGCGTGGCCTCGTCGGCGGTGCCCGCGATGACCGCCGTCGGCGCCTCGATCACCGGCAGCACGGACCGCAGGTCCATCACCGCCAACGCCTCGCAGCACCCCGCGTAGCCCTCGTCGTCCACTTCGGACAGACCGGCTTCGAACGCGGCCGCCACCTCGGGCGACCGGGCGCGGAACGCCGGGGTGAACCAGCGGGCCGCCGCGGCCGACGCGACGGCGCCGGTGCCGGCCGACCGCACGGCCGCCGCCCGGTCCAGCCACATCCGCGCGCTCGGGAACCCGGCCGCCGTGCAGCACAGCACCAGCCGCTCGATCCGCTCCGGCGCGTGCCCGGCCAGCCACATGCCGACCATGGCGCCCATCGAGACGCCGCAGTACGACACGCGGGCCAGCCCCAGCGCGTCCAGCAGCTCCAGCACGTCGTCGGCGAGGTCGTCGATCCGGTACGGGCCGGGTTCCGCCCCGGAACCGCCGTGACCGCGGTGGTCGTAGCGCAGCACCCGGAACCGCCGGTGCAGCACGGGCAGCTGCCGGTCCCACAACGCGGTCGTGGTGCCGAGCGAGTTGCCCAGGACGAGGACCGGCGCGTCCGGCGGCCCGCTCAGCTCGTAGTGCGGCTTCACGGCCGGTTCCTCCCCCGGTGCGCCGCGAGGGCGCGGTCGGTGAACTCGCCCGCGCTGCCGGTGTACCCGGCCGGGTCGAGCGCGTCGTCTATCTCCTTCTCCGACAAGCCGATCCGCAGGTCGGCGAGCAGCGCGTCGCGCAACGACCGCCCGGCCGCCACCGCGGTGCGGCACACCTCGGCGACCAGTTCCTGCGCCTCGGACCGGCCGATCCGGTCGGCCAGCCGCACGGCCACGTTCTCGGCCATCAGCAGCCCGCCGGTCAGGTCGAGGTTGCGGCGCATCCGCTCCGGGTCGACGCGCAGCCGCGACAGCAGCTCACGGGTGCCGCGCACCGCGCCGCCGACCAGCCGCAGCAGCTCGGTGACGGTCTGCCACTCGCTGTGCCACGCGCCGGCCGCGCGTTCGTGCTCCTGCGCCATCGAGGACAGCACGGTCGCGACCAGGCCCGGCACGCGGCGGGCGCACGCGGTGACGAGCACCGCGCGGACCGGGTTGTGCTTGTGCGGCATCGCCGACGACGTGCCGCCGTCGGCCTCGGCCACCTCGGCGACCTCGGTCTGCGCGAGCAGCACCACGTCCTGCGCGATCTTGGCCAGCACCCCGGACGCCTCGCCGAGCGCGCCCGCCAGCTCCGCCACCCTGGTCCGGTTGGTGTGCCAGGGGATCAGCGGCGCGACCAGGCCGAGCTGGTCGGCCAGCTGCCCGGTCAGGTCGACGCCCGAGCGCACCGCGGCCTGGGTGCCCGCGGCGCCGCCGAACTGCACGGCCAGCCGCCGCGTGCGGACCCGGGTCAGCGCCGCCTCGGCCTCGTCCACCGCGACCAGCCAGCCCGCGCACTTGAGCCCGAACGTGGTGGGCAGCGCGTGCTGGGTCAGCGTGCGGCCGGCGATCAGCGTGTCCCGGTGCCGCCGCGCGAGCCGTTCGCACTCGGCGGCCACGCCGCGCAGCCCGTCCAGGATCGGCCCGAGGGCGCGGAAGGCGACCAGCGACAACGCCGTGTCGAGCACGTCCTGGCTGGTGGCGCCGTTGTGCACGGCCGCGCGGCCCTCCGCGGTGACGTGCGCGCCGATCGCCCGGACCAGCGGCACGACCGGCGTGCCGGACGTGAGGGCGCCCTCGCCGAGGACGACCGGGTCGTAGTGGCCGACGTCGATGGCCGTGACCACCATCCGGGCGGCCTCCTCGGTCACGATGCCGGCCCGGGCCTGCACGATCGCCAGCGCGCGTTCGAAGTCCAGCATCGCGCGCAGCCACGCGCGGTCGCACGTCTCGTCGTCCACGTCCGGGTCGGTGAACAACGTGCCCCACAGCGAGCGCGTGCCCGGTTCTCGCGGCCCGGACGACCGGCCGCCGTGCTCAGAGGTCGAAGAAGACGGTTTCATGCTCCCCTTGCAGGTGGATGTCGAAGCGGTAGCCAGGTGGCTCGCTCTCGGCGATGAGCGTGGCCCGCCTGGCCGGGTCGATCGAGGTGAGCACCGGGTCGTCGGCGTTGGCCTCCTCGTCGGGGAAGTAGATCCGCGTGACCAGTCGCACCAGCATGCCCCGGCAGAACACCGACACGTCGAGGTGGGGTGCCTGCCGGCCGTCCGCCGCCGCACCGCCGCCGGTCACGGGCAGCGGGCCCGGTTTGACGGTCAGCAGCGAGTACCGCCCCGCGGGGTCCGTGGCACTGCGGCCGAAGCCGCGGAAATCCTTCCACCGCACCGCGCCGCGCGGGTCGTCGGGGTGGTCGAACCGGCCGTCCGGGTCGGCCTGCCAGGTCTCGACCACCGCGTCCGGCACCGGCGCGCCCGCGCCGTCGTACACCGTGCCGCCGATCCGGAACGCGCCCGGCGTGCCCTCGGGGACCACGAACGGGCCGTCGGCCCACACCAGGCCGAACGAGAAGAACGGGCCGACCGTCTGCGACGGGGTCGTCTGCAGCTCACTCATCGTCGTCCTCCTCTTCCAGCGGGGTGGGGTTCTTGCCGCGCAGCACGATGTCCCACTGGTAGCCGAGCGCCCACTCGGGCACGGTGGTGCCCAGGTCGAAGCGGGCCACCATCGCCGCGCGGGCCTTCGGGTCGCGGACCGAGTTGAAGATCGGGTCCTGGGTGAGCAGCGGGTCGCCCGGGAAGTACATCTGGGTGATCAGCCGCTGGGTGAACGCGGTGCCGAACAGCGAGAAGTGGATGTGCGCGGGCCGCCAGGCGTTGTCGTGGTTGCGCCACGGGTACGCGCCGGGCTGGATCGTGGTGAACGAGTAGCGGCCCTCGGCGTCGGTCACGACCCGGCCGACGCCGGTGAAGTTCGGGTCGAGCGGCGCGGGGTGGCGGTCGGCGTCGTGCCGGTACCGGCCGCCCGCGTTGGCCTGCCACACCTCCAGCAGGGTGCCCGCGACCGGCCGGCCGTCGCCGTCGAGCACCCGGCCGGCGACGATGATGCGCTGGCCCTGCGGCTCGCCGTCGTGGCCGAGGGTGAGGTCGTGGTCGTGCGGTCCGACGCGGTCCTCGCCGAGCAGCGGCCCGGTGATCTCGCCCAGCCGCTGCGGCAGCAGCTGGAACGGCCGGTGCGGCGCGCGCAGCACGTTGGACCGGTACTCGGGGAAGGACGCGGGCGGGTGTGACGGCGCGTCCGGCCGGTAGGTGTGCGGCTGGTGGGTCGGCACCGGGTTCTCCTGTTCTTCGCGCCGAGGGGGGATCGGCCGGCGAGCCGGCAGATCGGCAGGGTCGGCAGGTCAGCGGGGGTCGGCAGGTCAGCGGGGGTCGGCAGGTCAGCGGGTGAGTTCGCGGAGCACGGCGAGTTCGTGGTCCGTCGGCGGCTCGCCCCGGCCCAGGTCGGCGGCGACCCGCAGGTCCCACCCGGTGCGCTCGTGCGCGGTCGCCACGTCGACGCCGGGGTGCAGCTCGGTCAGCACCAGCTCGCGGGTCACCGGGTCGGGCCGCAGCACACCGAGGTCGGTGATCACCAGCTGCGGCCCGGCGCCGGTCAGGCCCAGCCGCTCCCGCTCACCCGCCCCGGACCCGAAGCCGAACGAGGTGACGAAGTCGACCCGTTCCACGAACGCCCGCTCGGTCTGCCGCACCACCACCACGACCTCGCGGCACGACGCGGCGATCTCCGGCGCGCCGCCCGCGCCGGGCAGCCGCACGCCGGGGTTGCGGTAGTCGCCGCCGATCACCGTCGTGTTGATGTTGCCGAACCGGTCGAGCTGGGCCGCGCCGAGGAAGCCGACGTCGATCCGGCCGGGTTGCAGCCAGTAGTTGAAGATCTCCGGCACGCCGACCACGCTGACCGCCGTGTCGGCCAGCACGCCGTCGCCGATCGACAGCGGCAGCCGGTCCGGTTTCGCGCCGATCGTGCCGGACTCGTAGACCAGGACGAGGTTCCGCGCGTGCGTGCGGCGGGCGAGGTTCGCCGCGGTGCTGGGCAACCCGATGCCGACGAAGCACACCGCGCCGTCGCGCAACGCCCGTGCCGCCGCGACCGTCATCATCTCGTCCGAGCTGTAGTCCCCGTGGTTCACGCCACGCTCCCCAACCACCGCGCGAACTTCTCCCGGTCCCGGCTGATCTCGTCCCACGCCACGTAGAAGTCGTTGTCCCGCACCGAGTAGTCATGCGCGTAGGACGGGTGCGCCCCGCCCGGCGCCTCGGCGACGTAGTCCACCACCCACGACGGCAGCACCACCGCGCCCGGCCGCGGCTCCAGCTCGTCCACGACCTCCTCGACGGTGACCAGCGAGCGGGTCGCGGCGAGCACCGCCTCCTTCTGCACGCCCGTGATGCCCCACAGCTGCACGTTGCCGTGCCGGTCGGCGCGTTGGGCGTGCACGACGGCGGCGTCCAGCTCCAGCGCGGCGACGGCGGTCAGCACCTCGCCGGTGAACGGGCAGGTCACCGAGGCGATGTTGGCGGTCCGGCCGGGCAGGTCGGTGCCGGTGTAGCCGCGCAGCACGGCGAACGGCAGCCCGGACGCGGCGGCCACGTACCGGTTGGCCATGCCCGCGTGGCTGTGCTCCTCCAGCTCCAGCGGGCGCGGCCAGCCGTTCTGCACGGCGTCGCGGAACCGGTGCAACGAGCCGACACCGGGGTTGCCACCCCACGAGAACACCAGCTTGCGCGCGCAACCCGCGCCGATGAGCTGGTCGTACAGCACGTCGGGCGTCATCCGGACCAGGGTCAGCTCACGCCTGCCCTGCCGGATCACCTCGTGCCCGGCGGCGAACGGGATCAGGTGCGTGAACCCCTCGAACGCCACGGTGTCGCCGTCGCGCACGACGTGCGCGACGGCCTCCGCGAGGGGTGCGATGGTGGCCAATCGGACCTCCGGTCGTGGGTGGCCGGAACCGGCGGTGCCGTGCGGCGAACGTGGCCGAACGCTAGGGAGCGCCGCGGAACCCGGTCAACGGGATCTTCCACTCACCGGAAGCCGAGCCCCCTTGACGTCCCGGTGTCCACGAGAAGATGTGCCGGTGCTTCGGTGCCGAGTCCGTGCGAGCTGGTCGTGCCGCTCGACGCGGTGAGGTCGGGGGTCCGGGGCGGTGAGCGCCGGGTCAGTTTGGCAAGTCCTGGCGCCGCGCCGGGTACGACGGCCACGGGCCCAGCTCCGGCAGCGGCGCGGCGGAGGTCGGCGGCTCGTCGGGCCGCCGACCGGCCGGCCAGGCGGCGAGGTCGCGCACCCCGCCGGCCACCTCCGTGCCCGCGCCCCACGTCCTCGCCACGTCCGTGGCCCGCAACGACACGCCGGCGGGCAGCCTCGGCCGCAGCACGCCGACGGTGTGCACGGCGAACTCCGCGCTCCACTCCGCCGGGCGGACGCCGAGGTCCAAGTCCAGCAGGTGGATCCACACCTCGCGCCAGCGGGTGAACACCGGCGGGACCGGGTCGTCCTCGTCCGGGTCGACCGGCGCCGACCAGTCCGCGACGCCCGCCCACGCCCGTTCCAGCCGTCCGGACATCTCGGCGGTGGCGGCCCGGTGCCCGGCCGCGTCGAGCGACGCGGTGGCCTCGATGATCGCGTCCCGCTCGCCGGGCTCCCACAGCGCGACCCGCTCGCCGCGCGACCAGTGCTCGACCACCCGGCCTCGGGCGCGGGCGGCGTCGGCGAGGTGGGCCGGCACGTGCCCGCGCGTCCAGCCGGGCAGCAGCGACGGTTCCGCGACCTGCGCGTCGGTCAGGTCGGCGATCACCTCGACCAACCGGCGGTGGGCGTGCGCGACCGCGTCCAGAGGTGGCTCCACACCACCCGATCCCAGTGAACGACGAGCCGTGTTCAGGGGGCCGCTTGCAGCACCAGGAGGGTCAGGTCGTCGTGCTCCGCCTCCCCGAGCCAGTCGAACACGACGCGCCGCAGGTGGTCGGACACCGCGTCGGCCGACAGCCCGGCGCAGTCCGCCAGCGCCGCCTTCAGCCGCGCGTCGCCGAACAGCTCCTGCCGGTCGTCGTACTTGCGCGCCTCGGTCAACCCGTCGCTGTAGAGCAGCAACGTCTCCCCCGGCGCGAGGACGACGGTCGTCTGGTTGAACCGCACCTCCGGCAGCACGCCGACGATCCCGCCGTGCACGGGCACCTCGTCCACCCGCCCGTCGGCCCGCAGCACGAGCGGCGCCGGGTGGCCGCCGGCCGCCAGGGTCAACCGCAGGCCACCGGCCTGGACTGGCATCATCGTGCCGACGACGAGGGTGGTGAACAGCCGGCTGCCCGCCGCGCGCAGAGCGGCGTTGAGCAGGTACAGCAGCTGCGCGGGCCGCTGCTCGACCACGAGCAGGGTGTGCAGGCTCTGCCGGACCCGCCCGCTGTGCACGGCGGCCTCCAGCCCGTTGCCCGCCACGTCGCCGAGCACGAAGGCCGCGCTGCCGTCCTCACGCGGGTGGACGTCGTAGAAGTCGCCGCCGACCAGCGCCCGCCGGTGCGCCGGCTCGAACACACCGGCCAGGCGGGCGCCCAGGACGTCGGGCAGGGGCGTGGGCAGCAGGTCCGCCCGCAGCACCTCCACGGTGCGCTGCTGGTCGCTGAACAGGGTGCTCGCCTCGACCGCCGCGGCGGCCCGCGCCGCGAACCGCTTGAGCAGCTCGACGTGCCACGTGCCGCCGAAGCAGATCAGCGCGCCGCCCTCGGTCAGCGGCACGGCCACGCCGACCCCGGACGCGTTCCACGGGCCCTCGCCCAGCTCGGTCAGCTCGGCGTGGTCGACCAGCCGTTCCAGCACGGCGGTGAGGCCGGGCGCGGTGCCGGCGACCTGGCGGGTGGTGCGGGCCACGGCCACGTCACCGGCGGGCGTGCGCCGCCACCACTCGAGCCGGCCCCGCAGGCCGGGCAGCACCACGACCGTGTGCTCGGCGGGCGCCAGCTCGACCACGGCGCGCACGGTGGCCGCGCGTTCCGTGAGCGACGACAACCGGCGTGTCGCGTCGTCCAGGAAGTCGTCGGCGCTGCGGTAGAGGGCGACCCAGCCGTCGCCCAGCTCCTGCCGCCGGCCGCGACGGGCGCCGTCGACGCCGTCACCGGACGGCCCGAAGGCGTCGTCGGGCAAGGCCGAACCCGTTCGGGCCTGCGGGAACAGCACGGATGCGAGAGGGTTGGCCAGCCGGACGACACCTTCCGGGTCCAGCACGACGACGGCCTCGTGGAAGCCGTCGACCACGCGACGCCACGCGTCGAGGTCGAGGCCCGTGTCGGCGCCTTGCCGGTAGCCCTGGGCCATCACGGCTCCTGTGTGTCGGGTCGACCCAACCTATCGGACAAGTTGCCACCAACAGTGGCAGGCTTGGCGCAGTTCCGCTGACATCGGAGGCTCGTGTGACGACCGCCCAGGACGACACGGACGTGACCCTGTCCCGACTGCTGACCGCGATGCGGGAGATGAAGGACGGCAACTTCCGCCGTCGTCTCGTGGTCCCCAAGAGGGTCGAACACCGCGACGGGGTGACAGCGGAACTGGCGACGGTCTTCAACGAGATCGCGGAGCGCAACCAGTGGTTGGTGGGCGAGCTGGTGCGGGTGCGCCAGTCCGTGGGCCAGGAGGGCAGGCTGGGCGAACGGCTGGCCCCGAGCACCTCGACCGGCGGCTGGGCGACGGCGGCCGACTCGGTGAACGGCCTGGTCGACGACCTGACCAAGCCGACCGCCGAGCTGAGCCGCGTGCTCGCCGCGGTCGCCGAGGGCGACCTGTCGCAGGAGATCGTGGTGGACGCGCGCGGCGAGGTCGCCGCGCTGGTCGAGAGCTTCAACTCGATGACGGCCACGCTGCGGACGTTCGCCGGCGAGGTCACGCGGGTGGCGCGCGAGATCGGCACCGACGGCCGGTTGGGCGGCACGGCGGTCGTGCCGGGGGTGGCCGGCACGTGGAAGGACCTGACCGACTCCGTCAACTTCATGTCCGACAACCTGACCAAGCAGGTCCGCGACATCGCCCAGGTGGCGACGGCGGTGGCGCAGGGCGACCTGTCGCAGAAGATCACCGTGACGGTGGCGGGCGAGATGCTGGAGCTGAAGGACACCGTCAACACGATGGTGGACCAGCTGTCCTCCTTCGCGGACGAAGTCACGCGCGTGGCGCGCGAGGTCGGCACCGACGGCCGGCTCGGCGGCCAAGCCCAGGTGACAGGCGTCGCGGGCACCTGGCGCGACCTCACCGACAACGTGAACTTCATGGCGAACAACCTGACGTCGCAGGTCCGCAACATCGCCCAGGTGGCCACGGCGGTGGCGCAGGGCGACCTGTCGCAGAAGATCACCGTCGACGCGCGCGGCGAGATCCTGGAGCTGAAGTCGACCATCAACACCATGGTCGACCAGCTCTCCTCGTTCGCGGACGAGGTCACGCGCGTGGCGCGCGAGGTCGGCACCGACGGCCGGCTCGGCGGCCAGGCCCAGGTGCCGGGGGTCGCGGGCACCTGGCGGGACCTGACCGACTCGGTCAACTTCATGGCCGGCAACCTGACCTCCCAGGTCCGCAACATCGCCCAGGTGACGACGGCGGTCGCGCAGGGCGACCTGTCCCAGAAGATCGACGTGGACGCGCGCGGCGAGATCCTCCAGCTCAAGACGACGATCAACACGATGGTCGACCAGCTGTCCTCCTTCGCCGCCGAGGTCACGCGCGTGGCCCGGGAGGTCGGCAGCGACGGGCGGCTCGGCGGCCAAGCCCAGGTGCCCGGGGTCGCCGGGACCTGGCGGGACCTGACCGACTCGGTCAACTTCATGGCCGGCAACCTGACCTCCCAGGTCCGCAACATCGCCCAGGTCGCGACGGCGGTGGCGCGCGGCGACCTGTCGCAGAAGATCACGGTGAACGCGCGCGGCGAGATCCTGGAGCTGAAGGACACCATCAACACGATGGTGGACCAGCTGTCCTCCTTCGCCGACGAAGTCACGCGCGTGGCACGCGAAGTCGGCACCGACGGCCGGCTCGGCGGCCAGGCCCAGGTGCCCGGGGTCGCCGGCACCTGGCGGGACCTGACCGACTCGGTCAACTTCATGGCCAACAACCTGACGGCGCAGGTCCGGTCGATCGCCCAGGTCACGACGGCGGTGGCCGGCGGCGACCTGTCCCAGAAGATCACCGTCGACGCGCGCGGCGAGATCCTGGAGCTGAAGTCGACCATCAACACGATGGTGGACCAGCTGTCCTCCTTCGCCGACGAAGTCACGCGCGTGGCACGCGAGGTCGGCACCGACGGCCGGCTCGGCGGCCAAGCCCGGGTGCCCGGGGTCGCCGGCACGTGGAAAGACCTCACGGACAACGTCAACGTCATGGCCGACAACCTGTCCACGCAGGTCAGGTCCATCGCGGCGGTGGCGACGGCGGTCGCGGGCGGCGACCTGTCCAAGAAGATCGCGGTCGAGGCCAAGGGCGAGGTCGCGGCGCTGGCGGACACCATCAACGGCATGGTGGACACGCTGCGCGCGTTCGCCGACGAGGTCACCCGCGTGTCGCGCGAGGTCGGCACCGAGGGCATCCTCGGCGGCCAGGCCCGCGTGCCGAACGTGGCGGGCACCTGGAAGGACCTCACCGAGAACGTCAACTTCATGGCGAACAACCTGACCTCGCAGGTCCGCAACATCGCCCAGGTCACGACCGCGGTGGCGTTGGGCGACCTGTCGAAGAAGATCGACGTCGACGCGCGCGGCGAGATCCTGGAGCTGAAGACCACCATCAACACGATGGTCGACCAGCTCTCCTCGTTCGCCCAGGAGGTCACGCGCGTGGCCCGGGAAGTCGGCACCGAGGGCAAGCTCGGCGGTCAGGCCGAGGTGGAAGGCGTCTCGGGCACCTGGAAGCGGCTCACCGAGAACGTCAACGAGCTGGCCGGGAACCTGACCCGGCAGGTCCGCGCGATCGCGGTGGTGGCGACCGCGGTGACCGCGGGCGACCTGACCCGGCAGATCACCGTCGACGCCTCCGGCGAGGTCGCCGACCTCAAGGACAACATCAACCGGATGATCGGCAACCTGAGGGCCTCCACCCGCGCCAACCAGGAGCAGGACTGGCTGAAGACGAACCTGGCCAGGCTGTCCGGCCAGATGCAGGGACACCGGGACCTCAACGCCATGGCGTCGCTGGTGATCAGCGAGCTGACACCGCTGGTGTCGGCGCAGCACGGCGCGTTCTTCCTCGCCGACCCCGAGTCCAACGCCCTGGACCTCACCGCGGCCTACGGGTACTTGCCGCGCGGCGGCCGGCCCACCCGGTTCACGCGCGGCGAGTCGTTGATCGGGCAGGTCGCGGTGGAGAAGAAGACCGTGCTGGTCACCGACGTGCCGCCCGGGTACGTCGAGATCGGCTCCGGGCTCGGGTCGGCGCCACCGGCGAACCTGGTGATCCTGCCGATCGTGTTCCAGGGCGAGACGCTCGGCGTGATCGAGCTGGGGTCGTTCGGCGAGTTCACCGAAGTGCACCTGGACCTGTTGGACCAGCTCAAGGAGAACATCGGCGTCAACCTGAACACGATGCTCGCGAACGCCCGGACCGACAGCCTGCTGGTCGAGTCGCAGCGGCTGACCGAGGAGCTGCGGGCCGGGTCGGTCGAGCTGGAGGCGCGGGCGCGGCAGCTGTCGTCGGCGTCGAAGTACAAGTCCGAGTTCATGGCGAACATGTCCCACGAGCTGCGCACCCCGCTGAACAGCCTGCTGATCCTGGCGAAGCTGCTGGCGGACAACCTGGACGGCAACCTGAACCCGAAGCAGGTGGAGTTCGCCAAGACCATCCACTCCTCCGGCACGGACCTGCTGCAGCTGATCGACGACATCCTGGACCTCACCAAGGTCGAGGCCGGGCACATGCAGGTGCAGACGGACCCGGTGCACGTGACCGACGTCGTCGGGTACGTCGAGGCGCTCACCTCGCCGCTGGCCGCGGAGAAGGGGTTGGCGTTCGAGGTCGTGGTGGCGCCGGACGTGCCGTCCACCCTGCACACCGACGAGCACCGGTTGCAGCAGATCCTGCGGAACCTGCTGTCGAACGCGGTGAAGTTCACCCACGACGGTGAGATCAAGCTGCGGATCCGGGTCGTCGAGGGCTCGATCGCGTTCGACGTGCAGGACACCGGCATCGGCATCCCGTCGGACAAGCTGTCGGTGATCTTCGAGGCGTTCCAGCAGGCGGACGGCACGACGTCGCGGAAGTACGGCGGCACCGGGCTGGGCCTGTCGATCAGCCGGGAGCTGGCGGCGCTGCTCGACGGTCGGCTGGACGTCCGGTCCGAACCGGGCATCGGGTCGACGTTCACCCTGTACCTGCCGTTGGCGGAACAGGGCATGGTGCCGGCGGTCGAGGTGGAGCCGGAGGTCGTGCCGGAGCTGCTGACGCCCGCCGACCACGCCACGCAGTCGCTCGTCGCGCCGTCGCAGCTGCCGCCCGCGCCGATGCGGTTCCACGGCGAGAAGGTGCTGATCGTCGACGACGACCTGCGCAACGTGTTCGCGTTGACGAGCGTGCTGGAGCTGCACGGGCTGCAGGTGATCTACGCGGACAACGGGATCACCGGTGTGCGGGCGCTGGAGCAGTACGACGACGTGACGCTGGTGCTGATGGACATCATGATGCCGGAGCTGGACGGCAACGCCACCATGGCCGCGATCCGGGCGATGTCGCGGTACCAGGACCTGCCGGTGATCGCGGTGACGGCCAAGGCCATGAAGGGTGACCGGGAGAAGTCGCTCGCCTCGGGGGCCACGGACTACGTGACCAAGCCGGTGGACACGGAGCACCTGCTGCGCCTGATCGCCTTCTACCTGGGCCTGGAACAGGACTGACCCGAGAGTCCAACGTCCACACCGCGAGAGTCCAACGTCCAGAACGCGCGTGTCCTACGTTCGGGATGGGTGTGTCCTACGTTCAGGACGCGAGAGTCCTACGTTCGGGACGCGAGAGTCCTACGTTCAGGATAGGTGAGTTGAACGTTCAGGACGTTGGTGTGGTGGTGCGGGCGGCTCGATTTGACATGGGGCCCTTACGGGCGCTCCAGGCAGGCCAAAGCCGGGCAGGCCTGGCGGGAAGAGCGTCCGCCAAGCCTGTCCGGCTTCGACCAGCCTAAAGCACCCGAACCCATGTCAAATCGGGCCTGGTGGGGATGTGGCGGGTCCGTTGGGGGCGGGGTTAGGGGTGGGGGTGAGGGGCGGGGCGGGCGTGGGGGCGGGGTGAGGGTGGGGGTGAGTGGGGTCAGGTCAGGGCGGTGAGCAGGCGGTGGCAGCGGAGGGGGTCTTCGGTCAGGCCGGCGGCCAGGCCCCACAGCCAGTAGTCGACGGCGCGGAAGATGGTCCAGTTCCGGGCGTGGTCGGGGTCGAGGTCGGCGGCAGCGGTGGCGATGTGCAGGTGTTCGGCGATCGCGGTGTCGTCCGGCATGTCGTCCAGCCTGGTCCAGAGGACCCTCGCCAGGTCGTAGGCGATGTCGCCGCGCAGCAGGATCGGGTCGACGGTCAGCCAGGGCTCGCGCGTCGCGGCCAGGACCTGGGCCGAGTGCAGGTCGCCGTTGACGGCGAGGGTCGAGTCGGTCGTCACCAGGGTCGCCACGGCCTCCTGCCCCGCGCGCAGGAACGCGCGGTCGAAGGGGCGGGATCGGCGCAGCCAGTCCGGTTCCAGGCTGTCGGCGCGGGCGAGGGCCAGGTCGGCCGTCGAACGGGCGGTCGGCGGGGCCGGCACGGCGAGACGGCGGGCCATCGCGCCCAGCACCGCCATGGCCTCCTCGGACGGCAGGTCCGCGGCGCTGTGGTGCAGGTCCAGGCGTTCCAGGAGCATGACGCCGGCGGTCGGGTCGGCGTCGACCAGCTGCACGGTGCCCCTCCCCCGCCAGAAGCGCAGCGCCTCGACGTGCGCCGTCACGTCCTCGCTCGGCGCGTTCACGCGCAGCACGAGGGGGACGCCCGCGCGGGTCACCGGGATGACCAGGGCGTGCGAGCCGTGCCGGGTGTCGCCGTCGGGGCGCAGGTCCCAGGTGTCCAGGTGGTGCTCGATGGCGGCGGGGAGGTTCGCCAGCCAGGTCCGGTCGCGCGGGATCGGCGGGTCGCGGAACGTCTCCGGGATCACGTGGTCGTCGTGGCCGACTCGACGGTCTCGTGGATGTGCATGACCTCGGTCAACTCGGTCAGGCGGAACAGCTTGTGCACGGAGGCCTGCATCGACGCCATCCGGAACTCGCCGCCCGCGCCGTCCAGTCTGCGGTGCCAGTCGAGCATCAGGGACAAGCCCGTCGTGTCCATGAACGGCACCTCGCTCAGGTCCACCACGACGTTGCCTGTGCTCTCCTCGAGGCGGTCGGACAGCACGGGGACCGTGTCCGCGTCCAGTTCCCCCGACACCGAGACGACCGTCCAGCCGCCCCGCACCTCACTGCGCACCTGCAACTCCATGGTGCACGAGCCTAGCCACCGGACAGGTCCCGTGCCGATACCGCATCACGACGCGCCGATCACCCGCGTGCCGTCGAACGCGGCCGAAGAGCCGGTCGGCGCGACCGCCCGGTGCCGCGACGGGTGGATGTGCGACCATGCGGTGACGGCCGATCAACGGGGAGCGGATGTGCGCAACGAGCCAGCGGCGCCGGTGGCCGTGACGCTGCCCGCCTCAGCGGGCGCATCGGCGCAAGCCCGCCAGGTGGTGGGTGACGCGGCGGTGGCCTGGGGACTGTCGGACGACGCCGCCGACGACGCCGCCCTGGTGGTCACGGAACTGGTGTCCAACGCGGTGGACCACGCGACGGGCCCGGTGGGGCTGACCGTGTCGCGGACCGACTCCGGGCTGCGGATCGAGGTGGCCGACGAGTCGTCCGCCCCGCCCCAGCCGAGACCCGTGCAGGTCGACTCGGCACGGGGGCGCGGGCTGATCATCGTGGCCGCCCTGAGCCGGTCGTGGGGCACGGAGCCGACCGCCGACGGCAAGGTCGTGTGGGCCGAGCTGGACGGCTGACACACGCCCCGACCGGGCAGGGACCGGCCGGGGCGCTGCGGCGGGGTCAGGCAGCTCGTGGCGCGCTGACGCCGCGGCGGGTCACGATGAGCGTGCCGGCGGTGGTTGCGCAGGAGCACGGCCCGTGACGCGTCGTGTCACCGTGGTTCCCCCTCCAGCCGCCCCGGCAGGGGTGAGGCGGCCCTGTCCCACTGTGGGGTGACACCCGGGTGGGAACAACCAGGGCAGTGGTCCGTAGGGGTACGGCACTTATTCGGCGCCCGCGCGGCCGGAGGCCCCAGGGTGGGAGTCGCGAGCTCGCGCGGTTGTCAGCGCACGAGAAAGGGCCGCCCTCGTCGAGAGGGCGGCCCTCGTCCGTCTTCGGGCCACTACTGGCCTTCGCGGAAACGGTCCAGGCCTTCCTTGGCCTTGTCCGTCCCCTTCCGGATGTGCTCGGAGTGCTCGCCTCCGGTGCGTTCGTCGACGAACTGGCCGGCCTTGTCGAGACCCTCGTCGGCCTTGTCGCCGTGCTGGCCGAGAGCGTCCTTGGCCTTGCCCTTCAAGTCTTCGAACTTGTCGCCAATGCCCATCTGCGCTCGAACCTCCTCAGGGTGTCCCTCGTGGACACTCCACAAGAAGGGCTACCGCCGTCGTCGGCCGTTGATGCGCGAGGACCGACAACTCACCCGGAAGAGTCAGGTGGGCGCGAGGCCGGGTCTCAGACCAGTTGGACGGAGACGGCGTGCGGGCCCTTGGCGCCCTCGCCGACCTCGTACCGGACCGCCTGGTTCTCGGCGAGACCGCGGTGGTCGTAGTCCTGGATCTCCGAGTAGTGCAGGAACAGGTCGGAGCCGCCGCCCTCGGGCGTGATGAAACCGAAGCCCTTGGCCCCGCTGAACCACTTGATCCGGCCCTGCGTCATTCGCGTGCTCCTGCCTGGTAGGACGCGACGGCCGCGTCCTGGTACGGGTAGTCGGGCACGCGGTGCTCGGCCGCACGCTGGTCCTGCGCCCGCTCGTTGCGCGTGCGCACGGGGGCGCCGTCCTCGGGCGGGTCGGGCAGGCCGAGCATCAGCAGCAGCTCGCGGCAGTCGTTCGCGTCGACCGAGTTGTCGGCGACGGTCCGGGCGGCCTGGTTGCGCTGGACGGTTTCGGCCCTGTCGGCCGCGGCCCTCGCGTCGGCGAAGCCGACCGCGGCACCCTGTGATCGACCAGGTCTGGTCTGCGTCATGACGAGCCCGCCTCCCCTGCCGGCAGGGCCGCGCCACGCGTCGAGGGAGCGTGGTGGATCGGACCGGCGTGCCTGCGGGCCGTAGGGGTAGATGATGTGAACGGATGGTCCGGCGACAAGCCGGTGCTCCCGTCCCCGGCCCTGGGATGCGGCCGGACTGGGTCGGGGACCGCGCCGACCGAGTGCCGACAGCTCGTGCCCCAACCAGTGGGACTCTACTCCACGGTCACCCGTCGAACGAGCACGACCACGTCTCGTCAGGTTCCAACCAACTACGGGGGTGTCTTGCCAAGAACCGCCGACTCGCGCTTGACTTGCTGCGCTTCGTCGGAGGTCGACCGGAGGTGGACGTGGTCAACGTCAGAGTCGCGGTGGTCGGTGCGCTGATCGGGCTGGTCGGCCTGGCGGCTCCCGCCGCCGCCGCGCCGCAGGCCGTCGCGCTGCCCGTGGTCGACATGGAGGCCGTGCTCAAGGCCGCGCAGATCGACCCGCGCCGGGCCGACTCGGCGATCACGCCGGGCAGCGGCGACAGCGTGCGGCTGGTGGAACGGGCGCTCGCCGCGGAGGGGCACCTGGCCTCGACGTACGTGGACGGGCACTTCGGCACCCGGACGATCGACGCCTACGCGGCCTACCAGCGCTCGCTCGGCTACACCGGGCTCGACGCGTCCGGGATGCCCGGACCGACGTCGTTGCGGCTGCTCGGCGAGACGACCTACACGGTGACCCGCGTGGTGTCGGCGGGCAGCCGGGTGACCTACCACAGCGCGGTGATGAACACCCGCACGAAGGCCATGCTGGTCGAGGCGGAACGGCTGCTCGGCCGCTCGCTCGGCATCACCCAGGGCTCCTACAACCCGGGCGGCGTGCCGGGCTCGGCGGGCACCCACGACGGCGGCGGCGCGCTGGACATCTCGGTGTCGGGCATGACCGCGACGACGCGCACCACCGTGGCCCGCGTGTTGCGCCAGGTCGGGTTCGCGGCGTGGGTCCGCACGCCCGCGCAGGGCTTCGACTACCACATCCACGCGATCGCACTGGCCGACCCGGACCTGTCCACCGGCGCGCGCAACCAGGCAGGCGACTACTACCTCGGCTTCAACGGGCTGGCCGACCGGGGCGCGGACGACGGGCCCGCGGTGAGCCCGAAGCGGACGTGGGAGGAGTACCAGCGGCTCTAGGATGGCCGCATGGCCGTCCGAACGGGGTCGCGATGAGCAACGTGGAGACCGACCCGTCCGAGCTGATCTGCGAGAGCGCGTCCGGCGTCGCGGCGGTCGAGGTCCTCGGCCCCCGCGACGTGCCGCTGGGCGGGCCGCGGGCAATGACCGTGCGGCGCACGTTGCCGCAGCGGTCGCGGTCGATGATCGGCGCGTGGTGCTTCGCCGACCACTACGGGCCGGACGACGTGTCGGTCAGCGGCGGGATGGACGTCGCGCCGCACCCGCACACCGGGTTGCAGACCGCGAGCTGGCTGTTCAGCGGCGAGATCGAGCACCGCGACAGCCTCGGCGTGCACGCGGTGGTGCGGCCGGGCGAGCTGAACCTGATGACGGCCGGGCACGGCATCTGCCACTCCGAGGTGTCGACGCCGGGGACGTCCGTGCTGCACGGCGTGCAGCTGTGGATCGCGCTGCCCGACGCCCACCGCGACGCGCCCCGCGACTTCCAGCACTACGCGCCCGAGACGGTGGCGTTGACCGGCGCGTCCGCCAGGGTGTTCCTGGGCACGGTCGCGGGCCGGACGTCGCCGGTGCGCACGTTCACGCCGTTGCTGGGCGCGGAACTCGTGCTGGAGCCCGGCGCACGGCTGGCGCTCGACGTGGACGCGGCGTTCGAGCACGGCGTGCTGGTCGACGTGGGCGCGGTGGAGCTCGGCGGCACGGCGTTGGCGGGCGGCGCGCTCGGCTACGTCGGTCCGGGCCCGGAGGTGCTGCACCTGGCCAACGTCGCCGACACCCCGGCCCGGGTCGTCCTGCTCGGCGGCGAGCCGCTGGGCGAGGACCTGGTGATGTGGTGGAACTTCGTCGGCCGCAGCCACGAGGAGATCGCCCGCTTCCGCGACCAGTGGCAGGCGGGATCGGAGCGCTTCGGCCGGGTCGAGGGCTACCCGGGCGACCGGCTGCCCGCCCCGCCGCTGCCGACGGGCCGGCTGCGCCCGCGCGGCAACCCGCCACCGGCCTGATCAGGACCGGTCGAGCAGGGCGGTGGCGATGGCGACCTGGACCGGGTTCAGCGCGGTCTCGCCGTCTGCCACGTCCCACAGCGCGTTCTGCAGCACGCGGCTCAGCGTCCACGCGGTGGCGCGGTCCCGGTCGAGGCCCAGCACGTCGGTGAGCAGGTCGAAGCGGCGCGTCACGGCCCGTGCCACGTCGCCGGTGGCGACCACGGCGTCCCAGCGGTTGTCCAGGGCGGCAGCAGGTCGAAGCCGGGGTCGCCGGCCAGCGGCTCCGGGTCGATCGCCAGCCACGGCTCGCGGTCGCCCGCCAGCACGTTGTCGTAGTGCAGGTCCCAGTGCAGCAGCCGGTCGCCCGCCTCGCCCACCACCTCGGCCACGGCGGACGCGCACGTGCGCAGCAGGTCCCGGTCGGCCGCCGAGCGCAGCGCGGGCGCCGCGACCGGCGCCTGGTCGAGCAGGGCGCGGGCGATGTCGGCCAGCCGCCGCACGCCCGGCGGCGCGGGGACGGCGACCAGGCGTGCCAGCAGGTCGGCGAGGATCCGCAGCGCGACCGCGTCGTCGGCTACCGAGGACAGCGGGCGGCTCGCGTCCAGCCGTTCCAGCAGCATGGCGCCCGGCTCGTCGGCGAGCAGCCGGACCACGCCGTCGCCGTCCCACGTGCGCAGCCCGACCGGCGCGGCGGCGTTGTCCTCGGTGACGGGTTGGAGCTTGAGCACGGCCGGGGTGCCGTCCGCGCGCACGACCGGCAGCACGAGCGACGCCATGCCGCTGCCGACCGGGCCGTCCGGCCGCAGCCCCCACCGGTCGAGGTGCTCGGCGATCCGGTCGGGCAGCGCGGCGAGCCACGCCCGGCCCCAGTCGGTGCGGTGGTAGGACGCCGTCAGCGCCTCCGGGACGATCACGGGCGCGGCGCGTACATGATCACGGCCACGCCGACCAGGCAGATCCCCGCGCCGACGTAGTCCCACCGGTCGGGCCGGAACTTGTCCACCACCACGCCCCAGGCCAGCGACCCGGCCACGAACACCCCGCCGTACGCGGCGAGGATCCGGCCGAAGTGCGCGTCGGGCTGCCACGTGGCCACGAACCCGTACAGGCCGAGCGCCGCCACGCCCGCGCCGATCCAGAGCAGGCCGCGGTGCTCGCGCACGCCCTGCCACACCAGCCACGCGCCGCCGATCTCGGCGAACGCGGCCAGCAGGAACAACACCAGCGAGCGGACCACCGTCATGGCCGCGACGATAGCCCGCGACCACGACCGCTACGGCGCCGTGGACGGGTGCTCGACGTCGGCTGCGGCAACGGCCGGATCAGTCGGCTGGTGGCGCCGCGGGTCGCGCACGTCACGGGCATCGACCTGTCCGGCCCGCGCGCGGGCGAGTGCGACGTGCGTGCCGAACCCGACCTCCGAGCAGGGCGACGCTCAGGTGTTCCCCCCCCCCCCCCCCCCGCAGGCGTTCGACGTGGCGGTCAGCCGGTGCGGGATCGTGTTCTGACGCCGGGACCTCGCGGCCGATCGGGGTAACGACCCGTCGACCATTGCCGCACCGGGTGCCTGCGTGACGCAGAACACTGTGATCCCAAAGCTCGGACTCGGCGCGATTTCGCCGCAACGGCATGTTTAAGCGCGTTCCGCCACCCTGGCGGAGCACTTCGCGTGCGGCGCACCCGGCGGCACCCCCGGCGGACCGGGTCACCCGGCGCGAACATCAGGAGCCCTCTGCTTCACCGGCGGTCCCCGCCACCCGCTCAGCGCAATGCCGCTCACGATCGGTGAAGCGATACGCATTCGTTCCCGATGATAACGCAGGATGGCGGTCGGCGATCGGAGCAATTCACGGCCGCCTGATCGTCCGATGCCCCTTTCACGGGGATGCGCGGAGTGGGTGTCTTCTGCTTTATTTGTGTGGTCGCCGATCCCGGCGAAATCGAGAAGGATTCCCCACCAAGGAGAACTCGTGTTGAAGCGTCTTGCCTCGGGTGTCGCGCTGGCCGCCATGACCGGCGCGATGGTGTTCGGCGGCGGCGCGGCCGCCCAGGCCACCACCGTTCCCGACGCGTCGTGCATCAACTCCGACCCGACCGGCCTGGTCAACGTGATCGTGTGCACGATCAACACCACCGTGCAGGTGCCGATCGACCTGCCCGACTCGGTGATCACCATCGGTGACGTCCTCAGCGGCAACACCATCAAGGTGCTCAACGGCGCCGAGCTGGACGCGGTCGAGGTCACCATCAAGGACGTCATCGACGACGTGAACGTCGAGGACAACCTGATCTTCAAGAGCGCGCTGGTGAACGCCCTGAACGACGCCGACATCATCGACGACATCGACGTCTCCAAGGTCCTGGTCGACCTGCTCTGAGTTCTCCTCACAAATCGTTGACGGCGAGGACATCGCCCTCGGACACCTGAGTCACAAACGAATGGCGTCCCCGGCTCCGCGTACCGCCCCGAACCACCGGGCGGTACGCGGAGCAATTCGCGTTGCCCGAAATGATGACCTGGGTGAGCTATCGGCGGAAAGGCCGCGCTAGGCCTCGTCGCCGTGGACGTAGTCGACGGGCAGCGGGACGCCTTGTCGCCATTGCAGGCACAAACCCTCGGCCAAGTGGTGTCCTCGGACCTGGTCGACGGCAGCGGCAGGCGCAGGGCGGTCGGCAGCGCGAAGCGGCCCGGGTCGAACGCCACGGTGATCGACTCGCCGTAGGCGATGGCGGCCCGCACCGCGCCGGTGCAGGAGAGCGCGCCGACACCGAGCGGAACCAGGGCGAGCAGGCACCACCAGCCGCTGCGGGCCGGCAGGCCGGCGGACGCGACGGCGGTGAGCAGGCCCGTCAGCGCGAGCCGGGTGGTGCTGTCGAGGCTGTCGCGCCGGGCGTCCACCACGGCCCGCACCTGGTCGGTGAGCACGGGATACAGGCGGGGCCACGCGACGACCGCGTCCCAGCCGTAGTTCGCGCCCGCCCGCTGTTCGGCGGCGGCCGGCACGTTGCCCAGCGTCGTCGCGCGCACGTGCGCCACGGCGGGGTAGTGCCGTTCGAGCCGCGTGCCCGCGAGGCCGGCGGCGAGGACCTGCGCGGGCGTGGGTTCGACGTCGCCGGGCAGCTCGGCCCGGCGCGCGAGCCTGCCCCGCCGCCACCGCTGCACCGCCCGCAGCAGCCGGTCCAGCGGGGCGAGCCACCGTCAGCTGCAACGGCATCAGCGCCACGGCGAGCAACGTCAGCGCCACCGCGAGGACGACGGCCTCGCCCACGCCGAGCGCGGCGGCGGTCTCCCAGGCGTGCGACCACGTCAGCGGACCGGGCGCGCCCGCCCAGACCAGCAGGAGCAGGAACACCGCCGCCGCGAACGACGGCAGGTAGCCCACCACGACAAAGCGCGGCGAGAACCCCTCGGTCGCCGGCTTGGCCAGTCCGGCGAGCGTCACCGCTCCGCCTCCGTCGGGCCGTGGCCGTTCGGGCACTCCGGCGCACCGGACATGCCGACGTGCACGCGGTAGGACGTGGTCTCCCAGGTCTCACAGGCGAAGCGCAGCACCACGTACCGCGTCGACTCGCCGGGCAGGGTCGCGCCGGCGCCTCGCAGCGTGCTGAAGGAGCTGGGCATCACCTACCGCGTGCTCGGCCGCGACGACGAGGCGACCCGGTGCTGGACCGAGGCGCTCGCCATCTTCGAGGCGCTGCCCGCGGCGAGCGCCGCGCCGGTCGCGGAGCGCACCCGGCAGCACCTGGCCGAGCTCACCGCCGGGGCGACGACTCCTCCGGCGGCCAGTCGTCGTCGGCCTGCTCCTGGACCTCCGCGCCCACCAGGGACCGCCTGAGCAACGGCCGCAGCGCTTCGGACAGCGCCTCGACGGGGATGGCGGCGAGGTCCCGCAGCGGCACGGCCGTCACGTCGGGGATCTTCACTTCGATGTCGTCGCGCGGATCGGACACGGCGGCCTCCCGGGCTCGGCACCCATCATGGCAGGCGCCGCCGTGATCGGGCAGGCCGTCGACGACGCCACCGATCCCCTCACCCGTCCGACACCCCGGACGGCGGGCGGGTGCAGTTCCGGCCTGTGGCACGAGCAAGGCCGAGCTGGTCGAGCCGCACCGGCTTGGGCCACATCGCCCACCGCACCGGCGACCAGGCGCGGGCGGTCGAGCACTTCCGGGAGGCCATCGCCGTGCTGCGCGGTCTCGACGACCGGGGCGAGGAAGCGAGCACCTTGGACCTGTCGGTGGCCGTGTTGCCCGTGCGGTCAGCGGCCGAGCGCGCTCCGGGTGCCGTGCGCGATCTCCAGGTCTTCGCGCGCGGTGACGACGAAGGTCCGGGCTTTCGCGTCCGGCCCGGTGATGTCGGTGTCGCCGTCGACGTGCTCGTTGCGCTCCGGGTCCACCGTGACGCCGAGGAACCCCAACCGTTCGGCGGCACGGCGGCGCACGGTGGCCGACTTCTCGCCGACACCGCCGGTGAACGCGAGGACGTCCAGCCCGCCGAGCGCGGCGGTCATCGAGGCGATGCCGCCGACCAGCCGGTGCGTGTAGACGTCCAGCGCCAGCACGGCGTCCGGGTCGCCGTCGGCCGCCGCCGCGTCGATCTCGCGCAGGTCGCCGGTGCCGGCCAGCGCGGTGAGCCCCGACTCCCGCTCCAACGTGGTCGCGACCTCGTGCGGCGTCAGCTCCTCGTGCTCCTCCAGCCACAGCACCAGGCCGGGGTCGACCGTGCCGGACCTGGTCGCCATCACCAGGCCCTCCAACGGGGTGAAACCCATGGTGGTGTCGACGCTGCGGCCGTCGGCGATCGCCGCCAGGGACGCGCCCGCACCCAGGTGGCAGGTGACGACCCGGAGGCCGGGCGACGCGAGTTCGGCCACCCGGCGCGCGCAGTAGGCGTGGGACAGGCCGTGGAAGCCGTACCGGCGGATCGCGTACCGGTCCCGCCACTCCCGGGGCACGGCGTACGTGGCCGCCGCGGCGGGGATCGTGGTGTGGAACGCGGTGTCGAAGCACGCGACCGCGGGCACGTCCGGCAGCAGCCGGTGCACCGCGTCCAGGCCCGCCAGCGACTTCGGCTGGTGCAGCGGCGCCAGCGAGGTCAGGTCGACCAACGCCTGCCGCACCAGGTCGTCCAGCACGACGGGTTCGGTGAACCGGGTGCCGCCGTGCACCACGCGGTGCCCGACGGCGTCCGGCGCGGGCCAGTCCTCCAGCACCTCGCCGAGCCGCCGCGGGTCCGGCTCGACGTCGGCGCTGCGCTCCACCTCGTCGTCGGCCGCCAGCAGCCGCAGCTTCAGGCTGGACGAGCCCGCGTTGACCACCAGGACGCGCACGTCAGGCCCACGTCCACCCGGCGATCGCCGGGTCGTCCTCGCCGTACTCGCGGGTGTGCTGGAGTGCGGCGAGCCGGGCGTCCGCCATCCGCTGGCGCAACGACGCCGCCGCGCCGCCCAGCGACGGCACCCGGTCGATCACGTCCATGACCAGGTGGAACCGGTCGAGGTCGTTGAGCATCACCATGTCGAACGGCGTGGTCGTGGTGCCTTCCTCCTTGTACCCGCGCACGTGCAGGTTGAGGTGGTTCGCGCGCCGGTAGGTGAGGCGGTGGATGAGCCACGGGTAGCCGTGGAACGCGAAGATCACCGGCTTGTCCTCGGTGAACAGCGCGTCGAAGTCGCGGTCGGGCAGGCCGTGCGGGTGCTCGGTGTCCGGTTGCAGGCGCATGAGGTCCACGACGTTGACCACGCGCACCTTCAGGTCGGGCAGGTGCTCGCGCAGCAGCTTGGCGGCGGCCAGGGTCTCCAGCGTCGGGATGTCGCCCGCGCACGCCAGCACCACGTCCGGCTCGCCCTCGGTGGTGCCCGCCCAGTCCCAGATGCCGAGCCCGCGCGTGCAGTGCGCGATCGCGTCCGGCATGTCCAGGTACGTCAGCGCCGGTTGCTTGCCCGCCACGATCACGTTCACGTAGTGCTTGCTGCGCAGGCAGTGGTCGGCCACCGACAGCAGCGTGTTGGTGTCCGGCGGCAGGTAGACGCGGACGATCTCGGCTTTCTTGTTCACCACGTGGTCGAGGAAACCGGGGTCCTGGTGGCTGAACCCGTTGTGGTCCTGCCGCCAGACGTGCGAGGACAGCAGGTAGTTCAACGACGCCAGCGGCGCGCGCCACGGGATCGCCCGCGTCGTCTTGAGCCACTTGGCGTGCTGGTTGAGCATCGAGTCGACGATGTGGATGAACGCCTCGTAGCTGGTGAACAGGCCGTGCCTGCCGGTGAGCAGGTAGCCCTCCAACCAGCCCTGGCACAGGTGCTCCGACAGCACCTCCAGCACCCGGCCGTCCGGCGCGAGGTGCTCGTCGCCGGGCACGGTGTCCGCCTGCCACTTGCGGCCCGTCACCTCGAACAAGGCGGACAGCCGGTTGGACGCCACCTCGTCGGGGCCCATGACGAGGAAGTTGTCCGGGTTGCCGCGCACCACGTCCCGCAGGAACGCGCCGAGCACCTTGGTGGCCTCGCTGCTCTCGACGGCGGGCCGCGCCACGGTGACCGCGTGCTCGCGGAAGTCGGGCATCTTCAGCTCGCGCAGCACCCGGCCGCCGTTGGTGTGCGGGTTGGCGCTCATCCGCCGGTCGCCGGTGGGCGCGAGGGCGCGCAGCTCGGGCACGAGCCTGCCGTCGTCGTCGAACAGCTCCTCGGGCCGGTAGCCGCGCAGCCACTCCTCCAGCTGCGCGCGGTGCCCGGCGTCGGTGCGGGTCGCGGGGAGCGGGACCTGGTGCGCGTGGAACGTGCCCTCGACCCGCTTGCCGTCCACCTCGCGCGGGCCGGTCCAGCCCTTCGGCGTGCGCAGGACGATCACCGGCCACGGCGGGCGCCGGGTCGACCCCTTCATCTCGGCGATCTCGTCCAGCGCCCGGTCCAGGGTGGCCGCGAGCTGCTCGTGCACCGCCTTGGGCTCGTCGCCGACGACGAAGTGCGGCGTGTGGCCGTAGCCGCGCAGCAGGGAGGCCAGCTCGTCGTCCGGGATGCGCGACAGCACCGTCGGATTGGCGATCTTGTAGCCGTTGAGGTGCAGCACGGGCAGCACCACGCCGTCCCGGGTGGGGTCGAGGAACTTGTTCGAGTGCCAACTGGCGGCCAGGGGCCCGGTCTCCGCCTCACCGTCGCCGACCACGCACAGCGCCAGCAGGTCGGGGTTGTCGAACACCGCGCCGTAGGCGTGCAGCAGGGCGTACCCGAGCTCGCCGCCTTCGTGGATCGAGCCGGGGGTCTCCGGCGCGACGTGGCTGGGGATGCCGCCGGGGAAGGAGAACTGGCGGAACAACGCGCGCAGGCCGGCCAGGTCCTCCCCGATGCCCGAGTAGACCTCGCTGTAGGTGCCTTCCAGGTAGGCGTTGGCGACCAGGCCGGGCCCGCCGTGGCCGGGGCCGGTGACGTACAGGGCGTTCAGGTCGCGCTGCCGGATGGCGCGGTTCATGTGCGCGTAGAGGAGGTTGAGGCCGGGTGTCGTGCCCCAGTGCCCGAGCAGGCGGGGCTTGACGTGCCCGGGGAGGAGCGGTTCGCGCAGCAGCGGGTTGTCGAGCAGGTAGATCTGCCCGACCGAGAGGTAGTTGGCCGCACGCCAGTAGGCGTCCAGCAGGTCGAGGTCGTCCGCGGTCCGCTCGGTCGACGGCATGGTCCCGACGCTAGCTCCGATCACGGGGGTCCGAAACTCGAGCGCCGTCGCCGACGCGACGGGTGGCAGGTCCGGCGCGTGCACGGACGGGTGCGGGCGGCTGCGGGACGGGAGGCGGCGGGTGAGGATGGGGGTGGTCGGGGTGGGGAGGGCGGGATGGCCGGGGGCGCCGGCGGGCGGCAGGCGGGGTTGACCTCGGCGGAGGTCGCGGAGCGGGTGGCGGACGGGCGGACCAACGCCGTCCGCTCCCGCACCAGCCGCAGCGCCGGGCAGATCGCCCGCGCGAACGTCATCACCCCGTTCAACGGGCTGCTGACCGCGTTGTTCCTGGTCATCCTGGCCACCGGGCGGTGGCAGAACGGCCTGTTCGGGCTGGTCGTGGTGGCCAACACGGCGATCGGCGTGATCCAGGAGCTGCGGGCCAAGCGCACCCTCGACCGCCTCGCCGTGCTCAACGCGCCACACGCCCGGGTGACGCGCGACGGTGTGACGTCCGAGATCGAGGTCGGCGACGTGGTGGCCGACGACCTGGTCGACCTGCGCACCGGTGACCAGGTCGTGGCGGACGGCGCGGTCACCGACGCCGACGGCCTGGAGGTGGACGAGTCGCTGCTCACCGGCGAGTCCGACCCGGTGCACAAGGCCGTCGGCGACGACGTGCGGTCCGGGTCGGTCGTCGTGGCCGGGTCGGGCCGGTTCCGGGCCACGGCGGTCGGCGCGGACGCCTACGCGACCCGGCTCACCGCCGACGCCCGGAGGTTCACCTCGGTCCGGTCGGAACTGGTCGCGGGCACCAACAAGCTGCTGCGGTGGATCTCCCTGATGATGCTGGTGGTCGGCCCGCTGCTGCTGTGGAGCCAGCTGCGCAGCCCGGACACCGACGACTGGCAGGAGGCGATGACCGGCGCGGTCGCGGCGCTGGTCGGCATGGTCCCCGAAGGCCTGGTGCTGCTCACCAGCCTGGCGTTCATGGTCGCGGCCGTGGCCCTGGCCCGGAAGCAGACGCTGGTGCAGGAACTGCCCGCGGTGGAGGTGCTGGCCCGGGTCGACGTCGTCTGCCTGGACAAGACGGGCACCCTCACGCACGGCGACATCGTCTTCGACCAGCTGGTGGCGGACGGCCCGGAGGACGACGCGCGGCAGGCGCTGGCGCTGCTGGCGACGGCCCCCGACGCGAACGCGACCTCCGCCGCGTTGGCCGGCACGTTCACCTCCACCACCTGGCGGCGCACGGGCGGCGTGCCGTTCTCGTCGACCCGGAAGTGGTCCTCCGTGGACGCGGAGGGCCACGGCACGTGGGTGCTCGGCGCACCGGAGATGGTGTTCCCCGAAGGTGATCCGCTGGCCGAACGCGCCGCCGGCTTCGCCGCGCGGGGCAAGCGCGTGCTGCTGCTCGCCTCCGCCCGATCCTCCGCGCGGGAGACGTCGCTGCCCGCCGACCTGCACGCCCGCGCGCTGGTCGTGCTCGCCGAGCGCATCCGCGACGACGCCGCCGACGCGGTGCGGTTCTTCGCCGAGCAGGGCGTCACGCTGCGGGTGATCTCCGGCGACAACCCGCGCACGGTCGGCGCGGTCGCGGTGTCCGTCGGCGTGCCCGGCATCGCGGACGCGGGCGAGGCGGTGGACGCGCGCACGTTGCCCGACGACCCGGACGCGCTCGCCGACGTGCTGGAGAGGTCCGCCGTGTTCGGGAGGGTCACGCCGCAGCAGAAGCGGGCCGTGGTGGGCGCGTTGCAGCGGCGCGGGCACGTGGTCGCGATGACCGGTGACGGCGTCAACGACGCGATGGCGTTGAAGGACGCCGACATCGGCGTGGCGATGGGCAACGGGGCCGCCGCGACCAGGGCGGTCGCGCAGCTGGTGCTGCTGGACAGCCGGTTCGCGCACCTGCCGGACGTCGTCGCGGAGGGCCGGCGGGTGATCGCCAACATCGAGCGCGCGGCGAACCTGTTCCTGGTGAAGAACGTGTACTCGCTGGTGTTGGCGCTGGTCGTGCTGGTCAGCGGGATCGCCTACCCGTTGGCCCCCATCCAGCTCACCATGATCTCGACGTTGACCATCGGCGTCCCGGGTTTCGTGCTCGCCCTCGGCCCGAACCGGCGGCGTTACGTGCCGGGGTTCCTGGGGCGCGTGCTGCGGCTGGCCGTGCCGACCGGCGTGGTGATCGGGCTGGCCGCGTTCGGCGGCGACCTGGCGATCCGCTCACTCGACCAGGGCGGCGGCCGGGTGGCCGGGCAGACGGTGGCGACGGTGGTGGTGCTGGTGGCGTCGCTGTGGACGTTGTCGCTGCTCGCGCGGCCGTTGACGGGGTGGAAGGTGGCGCTGCTGGCCGGTTTGGCGGTGGTGGCGGCGGTGATCCTGACCGTGCCGGTGCTGGCGACGGACGTGTTCCTGCTGGAGGTGACGCCGCAGCGGCTGCTGACGGGTCTGGCGGTGGGCGCGGTGGCGGCGGCGACGGTGGAACTCGTCGGCCGCTTCGTGCTGCGGCCGACGCGTGACCGTTGACCGATCAGCCGATCAGCCGATCAGTCGTCTCAGGCGCCCACCGTGCCGTCGATGCCTTCGCGGAGGAAGTCGGCGTGGCCGTTGTGCCGGGCGTACTCGTGGATCAGGTGGAGCATGACCAGGCGCAGCGACACCTCCTCGCCCCAGCGCTCGTGGTAGCCGGTGACGTCGAGCGACTCGGCTTCGCGCTCGATGCGGCGGGAGTGCCCGACCTCCGCCCGCCACGCCTCGAACGCCTCGGACCTGGTCGCGGTGGACGCGTCGTAGGCGACCTGGAAGTCGCCGTCGGCCGACCAGACCAGCGGGACGTCCTCCTGGCCGATCACGCGCCGGAACCAGGTCCGCTCGACCTCGGCCATGTGCCGGACCAGGCCGAGCAGGGTGAGCGTGGACGGCGGCATGGAACGGCGGCGCAGGTCCTCGGTGGACAGGCCGTCGCACTTCATCGCCAGGGTGGCGCGGTGGTAGTCGAGGAACGCGCGCAGCGTTTCGCGTTCGTCGGCGCGCGGGGGTGGACCGATGCGTTCGGTGGTCATGGGTCCATCGTCCAAGCAGGGCTAGGGTCGGGCGCCATGGACCCGCTGGTGCCCCGGTACGGGGCCGGATCGCTCGCCGACGTCGTGCCGTCGCTGCTCGCCGGGCTCGACGTGCCGGGGATGGTGGACGTGCTCGGCCTCGCCGGCCCGTCGCGGGTGTGCGTGCTGCTCGTGGACGGTCTCGGGTGGCGGTTGTTGCGGGAGCACGAGGAGGACGCGCCGTTCCTGGCGTCGTTGGCGGGTCCGCCGATCACGGCCGGGTTCCCGTCGACCACGGCGACCAGCCTGGCCGCGTTGGGCACCGGCGTGCCGACCGGTGAGCACGGGCTGGTCGGCTACTCGTTCGCCGAGGGCGGCGAGATGGTGAACGCGTTGCGGTGGTCGCGGCACGGGGCGTCCGCGCACGTCGACCTGCGGGACGTGCTCGTGCCGGAGGAGGTGCAGCCGAGGCGGACGGTGTTCGAGGCGGCGACCGACGCCGGGGTGGCGGTGCGGCTCGTGCTGCCGCGCGACCAGAAGGGCAGCGGGCTGACGCGGGCCGTGCTGCGGGGTGGGCGGTTCCAGGGCGTGCTCGGGTTCGGCGACCTGGTGGCGCGGGTGGCGGAGGCGATGCGGTCCGCCGACCGGGTGCTCTGCTACGCCTACCACGCCGACCTGGACGCGCTCGGGCACGTGTACGGGCCGGGCAGCGAGGCGTGGCGGTGGCAGTTGCGGTTCGTCGACCGGTTGGCGGCGGCGGTGGCGGACGGGTTGCCGGCGGGCGGGTCGCTGGTCGTGACGGCCGACCACGGGATGGTGGTGGCCGACGACCGGGTCGACTTCGACACCGACGACGTGCTGCGGGAGGGTGTGCGGGCGCTCGGCGGCGAGGCGCGGGTGCGGCACGTCTACACGTCGGAGGCGGAGCCCGTGCGGGACCGGTGGGTGTCGCGGTTGGGTGGGCGGGCGTGGATCGCGTCGCGCGCGGAGGCCGTGGCGGCGGGCTGGTTCGGGCCCAGGGTGGACGACCACGTGCTGCCGCGGATCGGCGACCTGGTGGTGGCGGCCAAGGGGTCGCTGGCGGTGGTGCGCTCGACGGCGGAGCCGGGACTCGGTACCTTCATCGGTCACCACGGCTCACTGACGGAGGAAGAACAGCACATCCCGGTCCTGCACACGATCGGGTGATCATGGCCCGAAAAGGGTACGGAAACACTGTTCCCGTACGTCGGTTGATCAGACCGAGCGCCGACCACCCCGAACCCTCCCCACCACCGCCGCCCGGACACGGCTCGGCATAGCATCACGTGTCGGCCGCCGCCGAGCCGCCGACACGACCGCGGCCGGGACGGGAGGCGACGAGTGGAGCACGGGTCGCCGGTGGTGGACACGTCGGTCGCCGGGGTCGTGGAAGCCAGGTGGGGCGTCCGCCCGGAGCCCGCCATCGCCCGGTACGCCGAGCCGGGCTGGCAGCTGTCACCGCTGCCCGTCGACCGCCGGTGCCCGAAGTGCGAGGGCGAGCTGCACGGCCTGTACCGCGCCCACCCGGATCGCGGCCGGCAGCAGCTGCAAGCCGCCGTCGCGTGCCCCGCGTGCCCCGCGTCGTTCACGCTGCGGGAGTTGAAGCTCGCGCAGCGCTCGGTGCTCGGCGACCTGCGCCCGGACGCCGTGTCCCGCCGCCTCGCGGAGGACGCCCAGCTGGAAGCCCTGGCGCGCAGCTCGCGCGCCGTCCGCCCACCGGCCGTCGACCGGCCCCGGAACGCGCCGCCCGAACCCCGGGAACCGTCCCGGAAACCGCCGACGCCACCCGATCACGCGACCGCGCCGGGTGAGGGGATCGACGAGTTCGGGACCGGGCCGGACCTGCCGTGGGAGACGGATTCGGGGCGATCGGCGGCCGGGTCGGGGCAGGCTGGGTCGGGGCAGGCTGAGTCGGGGTCGCGGCGGCGCGGGACGGGCGCTGGAGCACCGGGGACGGGTTCGCGGGGGTCCAAGTCGCCGGGGACGGGTTCGCCGGGGTCTGGGACGCCGGAGACGGGTGCGCGGCGGGCGGGATCGGGTGCGGGGGTGCGGGAGGTTCGCTCGCGGCGGGCGGGTGCGGGGCCTGAGGGGGCGGAGTCGGGGTCGGGGCAGGCGGGAGTCGGGGGTGGGGCGCGGGAAGAGGAGGCGCGGCGGTCCGGAGCGGCGGGTTCCGGGCGGCGGCGGGTGGGGGTGCAGGGTGACGGTGGGGGTGGGCGCGAGGGCGACGGGCCGGCGGTTGAGGGTGCGGAGCAGGGCGCGGCGGTTGGTGGTGCGGTCGAGGGTGGCGGTGGGGTCGAGGGTGGTGGGGGCGCGGCGGATGGCGGGGTGGCGGGGCGGGTCCGGGTCGGGCGGCGGGTGTCGACCGTGGCGATGGCGGCTCGGATCCGGTCCATCCTCAGTGGTTCCGAGGTGGCGCCGGCGGTGCGGTCGGCGGCGGTGCCCGTGCTGCCGCCGGCGTTGGCGGCGTTGGAGTCACGGCCCGTGTGGTGGCGCAAGGTGGTCGACCCCGACTTCGACGTGCCCGTGGTACCGACCGACGTGGACGCTCGGGTCCTTTTGCCCGATTCATCCGAATTCGAGCCGCTGAAGGCACGGCTCGGAGCAGCCGGTGTGCCGTTCAGAGCCGTCCGCCACTGGCTGGAGCAGGAAGAGGTGTCCGCGACCGCCGCCACCGCCTGGCTGTCCGACGTGGGCGGCGTGGTGCCGGAGCGGTGCGAGGCGGTGGCCGGCGAGGGCGCCCGAGCCGCCCGGTTGGCCTTCGAGATGGTGTGGGACCTGCACGAACCGTCCCCCGCCGCCGTGCCCGACCCCGTCCCGGTCGTCCGGCACGTCCCCGCCGACTGGGCGCGGTTCCTGCCGTTCCCGGTGCTCAACCCCGCCCAGGCCCAAGCCGCGCCGCACCTGGTGGACGGCGACTCCCACCTGCTGATCACCGCGCCGACGGGCGCCGGCAAGACCGCGATGGGGATGCTGGCCGTGCTGAAGGCGATCCTGCACGAGGGCCGCAAGGCCGCCTGGCTCGTGCCCCAGCGCTCGCTCACCGACGAGCTGGACCGCGAGCTCGAGGCGTGGCGCGACGAGGGCCTCCGCGTCGAACGCCTCTCCGGTGAGTACGCGGTCGACGTCGAGGCGGTCAAGGCGGCGGACCTCTGGGTCGCCACGACCGAGAAGTTCGAGGCGATCTGCCGCGCGTCGTCCCTGCAAGCGGCTCTCGGCGAGGTCGGCTGCCTGGTCGTGGACGAGATCCACCTGCTGGGCAGCCCGAACCGCGGCGCGTTGCTGGAGGCGCTGCTGGCGCGGGTCCGCGGCATCGACTCGCCGGTCCGCATCGTCGGGCTCTCGGCGACGGTGTCCAACGCCGCCGAGGTCGCCGAGTGGCTGGAAGCGGACCTCGTGGCCACGACGTGGCGGCCGTCCAAGGTGACCTGGCAGCTGCCGACGATCCCGGCCGCCTCCGGCTTCACGGCGAACAACCGGCTGCGTGAACAGGTGGTGCTCGACCTGACCCGGCGGCACACCGCGGAGGGCGGCAGCGTGCTGGTGTTCTGCGGTTCCAAGCGCAACGTCCGCTCGACCGCGATGGCGGTCGCCGCCGACCGGGGCGCGCCCGTGCACGCCGTCGCCGCCGATGACGTGGACGGCCTGACCAAGGTGTGCGCGGAGGTCGGTGTCCGCCTGCACTACGCCGACTACGAGCACAAGCACGCCGCCGAGCGGGCGTTCCGCGCCCGTGAGGCGGACGTCCTGGTCGCCACGTCCACCGTCGCGGCCGGGGTGAACCTGCCCGCGCGGGCGGTGGTCGTGCGTGACGTGTCGATCGGCGGTGAACCGATCGACACGTCCACGGTGCTGCAGATGTTCGGCCGGGCCGGGCGGATCGGCGCGGGCGAGACGGAGGGCTGGTCGTACCTCGTCGTCGACGAGACGCAGCGCGCCGACTGGCAGACGAGGCTGGTGGCGGGCTACTCGGTGTACTCGCGGATCCGCGACTCGCTGCCCGACCACGTGCTGGCCGAGGTGCTCCAGGGCCGGATCGGCACGATGGACGACGCGCAGGCGTGGTGGGTGGAGACGCTGGCGCACGCGCAGGGTGACGACGACCTGGAACCCGTGCAGGAGGCCGTGGCGTTCCTGGTGGACGAGGGTCACCTGACGATGGCCGGTGACCGGCTCGACATCACCGAGCTGGGCCGGCTCACCGCGCGGATGATGGTGTCGACCCACACCGGCCACCGGTTGCGCCGCACGCTCGGCCTGCTGCCGGTGCCGCACGACGCGGACGAGGCGGAGAACGCGCTCAGCCTGGTGCTGTCGGTGGCGGTCCGCGACCTGGCGGGCATCCCGGTGCCGGAGCCGGTGCGGCCGGCCGTGGCGACGGTGATCAAGGCGGGTGGCAAGACGTCGCAGATCACCAACACCACGTCGGTGAAGGGGCTGGGTTCGCAGACGACGACCGCGCCGGGTGACCTGGCGTGGGCGGCGCTGCTGCTGGCGGCGCGGTCGCCGCACCTGTTCGACTCGCCGAGGCGGCGCGTGGCGGGCGGCATCCCGCTGGCCACCCTGCACCCGGTGTACGAGCAGGCGCCGAGGTTCCTGGCGTGGCTGGCCGCGCAGGGGGTGCTGGGCACCGTGCACCCGTGGATCGCGGTGGTGGCCGCCGATCTCGACCACCGGGTCCGCTGGCGGGGCCTCGCGCCGGGCCGCGGGGCGGGCAGGCTGCTGTGGATGTGCGAGGAGATGGCCACCCGCGCCCACCTGCGGGACGTGGTGCCGGGTTTGTGGCGCTCGGCGGTCGCCCGGGGTGTGCGCGCGCCGGACTGGCCGCCGGGGCGTTCGCCGGCGGGGTGCGTGCTCGACCACGCCGGCTACACCGCGCTGCTGCGCGAGCGCGCCACCAACCACGCCCTCGTCGCGCACGCCGACCACGCCACCGTCACGGGTGGCGCGGGCGTGGTCGCGGTCGCCTGGCGTGGCCGGGCCTGGACCGCGCCCACGACGACCGCGTCGGTCGCCTATCCGCCGGCAGAGGACGACGACCCGACCGAGACGGGGGTGGCCGTGTTCACCCGGCGCGGCGACTACCGCGCCACGGGCTGGCTCGCCGCGTACACCGGTCTCCACGTCGAGGACAGCCCGCCGCCTCCGGCGCGTGCCCGCCGGGGGCTCGGCCGGTGACTACCCCCGGTTCAGCTCCTCCGCCAGCACCGGTGCGAGGCTGCGGCTGAACGCGGCGTTGAGGTGGTCGGCGTCGTAGTACACGGCGAGGCCGCCGACGACGCCGTGGCACTGGCGCTCGTCGCACAGGTAGTCGGTGAAGTCGATCAGGGACACGCCGGTGTTGCCGCTGGTGCGGGCGACTTCCGCCAGCGGGTCCGGGGGTTGCGCGGTGGCGCGGTCCACCGCGCACACCGCGGGGGTGCGGGGGTTGAGCGCCACGCACTGGGGGTCGCGCACGTCGCCGTTCAGCGGCGGGTCGCCCAGCACGACCACGCGTGCGCCCGCGTCGGTCCAGCGCCGCCACCGCGGTTCGAGCCCGTCGCGGTACTGCTCGGTCTGCGTACGGCCGCTGCCGTCGTCCACGAACTCCCGGCGCGCGTGGAAGGAGGTCAGCACCAGCGACGGCGAGTCGGCCGCGATCACGTCGGTCACCCGCGCGGACCAGTCGGCGCAGTCGCGCCTGCCTTCTTCGGTGGCGGCGCCGCCGTAGCCGACGAAGTCCACGTCGGCCGGCGGGCACCCGCCCAGGTAGGCGTGCTTGAGCACCCAGCCGTGCTCGCGCGCCAGGTCCGTCACGGGTGGCTGCCACTGCTGGGCGTGCGAGTCGCCGACGAGCCAGACCACCCGCGCGGACGTCGCTCCTCTGCTGTAGTCGCACTTCGAGACGTCGACGAGGCCTTTCACGACGACGCAGCCGGGTGAGGGCTTGAAGTAGGCGTCGGCGGGTCCGAGGTGCACGACCTCGGCCGGTCCCAACGGGTCCGGGCACCTGTTGGCCGGGATCATCGCCTGCCCGCCGACGCACGACCCGGTGCGGAACTCCTCGGCCTTCCGCTCGGCTCGCGCCGCGTCCCGCGCGTAGGCCGCGCCCAGCCCGGCCGCGGCGGCGGACACGACGAGCAGGCCGACGGCCATCGCGGCGAACGTCGGCGCGGTCCCGAGGCGTGCGGCGACACCCCGGTCCTCCACCAGCACCTTGGAGCAGTGCGCGAGCACGAGTGCCGTCGCGAGCACGGCGAGCAGCAGCGGCGTGGTCATCCGGCCCGCGTCCACCGCGCCGGCGAGCACGAACGGCGCGACCACGACGAGCGGCCAGTGCCACAGGTACAGCGAGTAGCTGATGCCGCCCAGGAACTGCACCGGTGACGACGCCGTGATTGCCGTGTGCCACTGCCGTCCCGGGCGTTGGCCGGCCGCGATGACGAGGGCCGTGCCGATCGTCGGCGCCAGCGCGAGGTACCCGGGGAACGGGGTGGCGTGGTCGTAGAGGAACGCCGACCCGAGGATCAGCGCGAAGCCGACCGCCGACGCGATCCCGCCGAGCCGCTTCGACACGCGGACGCCGGTCAGGGCGACGAGGGCGCCCAGCGCGAACTCCCAGACGCGACCCTGCGTGACGAAGTACGCCTGGTTCGGCTCGACCTGCGTGTAGTGGACGCTGAACGCCAACGACGCCACGCCGACCGCCGCGATGCCGACGACCTGCGCCCGTCGCCGCCGGATCTTGAACAGCGCCACCAGGAGCACCGGCCAGACCAGGTAGAACTGCTCTTCCACCGACAGCGACCAGTAGTGCCGCACCGGGCCGGCCGTCGCGTTGACCGCCGAGTAGTCGACCGACTTCGCCGCGAGCAGCCAGTTCTCCCAGTACAGGGCGCCGGCGAACGCTTCGGTCGCGGTCGCCTCCCACCGGGGGTACGGCAGCAGGAAGTAGGCGGCGGCGACGCTGACGCCGAGCACCAGCAACGCGGCGGGCAGCAGCCGGCGGACGCGGCGGGCGTAGAAGCGGCCGAGGCGGACGCGGCCGGTGGCGGTGATCTCGCGGTCGAGGTGGGAGCTGATCAGGAAGCCGGAGATGACGAAGAAGACGTCGACGCCGACGTAACCGCCGGTGAGGGCGGTCGGCCAGAGGTGGTTGAGCACCACCGCGAGCACCGCGACGGCGCGCAGGGACTGGATGTCGGTGCGGAACGCGGACGGTCTTCGCGCCTCGGCGGGCGCGTGCTCCTCGATGGCGGTGACCACGCTGCGCCTGCCTTCGTCGGAACGCCACGCTGTCGGCTACTGGCGCGGCACAGTACCCGACCGTGCCGTGCCCGAGGCCCGTCACCACCGCCTGCCCGATGGTCGTGGTCGCCTCGGCGTCCGCCGCCGCCGAGCACACCGGCCGCCGAGGCCCCGCGACGGTGGTGGACGCGGCCCGGACCGCTGTCATCTGCGCGTCGTCGTCGAAGATCAGTTCCCGTACGCTGGTCGCGTGCCGACACCAGGACGGCGGGTCACGCTGCGCGACATCGCGGACGCGGCGGGCGTGAGCATCATGACCGTGTCGAACGTCGTCAACGACAACCGGGCGCGGGTCTCACCGGAGACGATCGACCGGGTCCGGCGCATCGCCGCCGAGCTGGGGTACGTGCCGAGGGCGTCGGCGCGCAGCCTGGCCGCGCGGTCGTCCCGGCTGATCGGGCTGCTGATGCCCGCGGCGGGCGAGGACGGCCTGATGATCGGCCCGCACAACGTGGCCGTGGTCGACCAGATCGAGCGCGAGCTGCGCAAGGGCGGCTACCACCTGCTGCTGCGGGGCATCACGGATTTCGACGAGGTGACCGAGGCGCTGCGGTCGTGGAGCCTGGACGGCGCGATCCTGCTCGGTTTCCTGGACGAGGAGGTCGACCGGCTCACCGCCGACGCGGTCGGCGCGGTCCGGGTGCTGGCGATCGACAGCTACTCGGCGAACCCGCTCACCGCGGGCGCGCGGTCGGACGACTTCACCGGCGCCCGGCTCGCCGCGCGCCACCTGCTCGACCTGGGTCACCGCAGCGTCGTGTTCGCCGGGCCGTCGTTCTCGTCGGTGGGCGTGGTGCACCAGCGGTTCGAGGGCTTCCGGCAGGCGTTCGCCGACGTCGGCGTGGAGTGGGACGACCGGCTGGTGGCCACCGTCGGCGCGACCACGCACGCCGAGGGGCTCGCGCTGGGGCGGCGGCTGCTGGTGGACCACCCGGAGACGACCGCGGTGTTCGCCACGGCCGACATCCTGGCGATCGGCGTGGTCGAGGGGCTGCTGTTCGACGGCGCTTCCGTGCCCGACGACGTGTCGGTGGTGGGGTTCGACAACCTCGACCTGTGCGAGTACGTGACGCCCAAGTTGACCACGGTCGCGCAGGACATCGCGGGGAAGGCGATCACGGCGGTGCGGATGCTGCTGGACTCGGTGGAGACCGGCGAGCTCGCGACGGCTGCGGTGACCACGGCTGTCCGCCTGGTGCGGCGCGAGTCGACCGCCCCCGTCAGCCGCTGACCGCCGGGTCGAGCACGCCGCCGACGGGACCGGCGCACCCGGCCCCGATCAGCCCGCTCGCCGGCGTCGGCCGTGGTCGCCCGGTGTGGTGCCGTGCCGGCGGCGGAAGGCGTGGATGAAGGCCGCCGCCTCCGCGTAGCCCAGGCGGGCAGCGCGACGAGCCGAACACCGGCCGCACCCCGAACACGTCCTCGAACCGGCAAGGACCGGCGGGCTCGGGAACCGGAAGGCCACCTCCCGCACGGACACCCCACCCGGCGCCAGCTCACCGATGACCGTGTGGATCGCGGCCAGGTCGCGCTCGGCCAGGAACCGGGCCATCCCGGCGGGCAGCGCCGCGTCGTCCAGCTCCACCCGCACCCGGTCGCCGGCGACCGCGTGCCGAACCCGACGTGGATACCGCTCGGGCACGAGGTGGCGCGGCGGGTCGCGGCGCGGGTCGGCGGCGTCGCGCGCGGGGCGTGGCCGGATCTGGCGGACGTGCCGCTGACCGGCCACCTGATCGGCGGGTGCGTGATCGGCGACTCGCCGGCCACCGGGGTCGTCGACCCGTACCACCGGGTGCACGTGGTCGACGGTTCCGCGATCCCGGCGAACCTCGGCGTGAACCCGGCGTTGACCATCACCGCGCTCGCTGAGCGGGCGAGGTCGTTGTGGTCCAACAATGGTGAACCGGAGCCGGGCGCGGCGCACGTCCGGCGGTCGCGCCGCGGCACCCGGTCGTGCCGCGGGCCGCTCCCGGCGCGTTGCGCCTGACCGCGAGGGGTGATCGATGAGCTATCCGCCGGAACCGTGGGTGCTGCACGGCCGCGCGTGCGTGTCGGTGTGGCTGGTCCGGGCGGCGGCGCTGCCACCGCTGCCGGTGCGGCCGGTGACGGTGTTCGGGCGGGCCGCGGTCGGCACGGCGTTCGTGGACTACCGGCCGCCCGGCATGGCGTACCACGAGGTGCTGGCCGCCGTGCTGGTGCGGCGGGGGTGGCGGTTCGGGGTGTCGATCACGCGCATCTGGGTGGACAGCCCGTCGTCCCGGGCGGGCGGCCGGGAGCTGTGGGGCATCCCGAAGGACCTGGCCGAGTTCGAGTGGGGCGGCGACCTCGCCGCGTCCGCCCGCGACGGGCACGGCCCCATCGCCTCGGTGCGGGCGCGGGCGCCCCGGTTCGACGTGCCGGTGCCGGCGGCGACGTCGACGTGGCAGGCGTTCGGCGACGGCGTGGCCCGCACACCCCTGCGCGCCACCGGCCGCGTGGCCCCGGTCCGGGCCCGCTGGCGCGTCGACCCGGCGGGCCCGCTGGCGTGGCTGCTCCCCCACCGGCCCCTGGTCAGCGTCGCCGTCCGCCGGATGCGGATGACGTTCGGCCCGCGCCACCGCTGACACGCCAGGACCTCGGGTGCCGTCACGGCCGGCGCAGACCGGTCGGGGCACGGAGTCCCGACCGGCCGGCGGGCCCTGCTCACCCGCGCCGCAGGCATCACGCCGGTCGGCCCGGCACGTCGAGGGCCGCGGCTAGGCCGAACGCAGGAACGAGCCCAACCCGTCGAGCAGCCGGTCCACCTCGGCGTCGGTCGAGTACGGCGCCAGCCCGACCCGCAGCCCGCCGGTGTCGCCGAGCCCCAGCCGGCGGGACGCCTCGATCGCGTAGAACGAGCCCGCCGGCGCGTTCACGCCCAACCCGGCCAGGTGCCGGTACGCGTCCGCCGCCGCGTGGTCGGCGAACGTCGCCAGCACCGTCGGCGTGCGCAGCCGGGCCCGCGACCACACCGTCACCCCGGGCAGCTCCGCCAGCCCCGCCTCGACCCTCTCCCGCAACCGGTCCTCGTGCTCGCCCACCGCCGCCAACGACGCCACGACGCGGTCCCGCCGGGTGCCGCCGGACGGGACCAGGTCGGCGATGAAGTCCACTGCGGCCGTGCAGCCCGCCAGCACCTCGTACGGCAACGTGCCCAGCTCGAACCGCTCCGGCACGGCGTCCGACGACGGCAGCAGCTTGTCCGGCCGCAGGTCCGCCAGCACCTCCGGCCGCCCCGCCACCACTCCGCAGTGCGGGCCGAAGAACTTGTACGGCGAGCACGCGAAGAAGTCCGCCCCCAACGCCGCCACGTCCACCGCGTCGTGCGCGGTGAGGTGCACGCCGTCCACGTAGAACAGCGCGCCGCGCTGGTGCGCCGCGGTGGCGATCCGCGCCAGCGGGGGACGCGTGCCGATCAGGTTCGACGCCGCCGTGACGGCCACCAGCCGGGTCCGCTCCGACAGCGCCCCGGCGACGTCGTCCAGCTCACCGGTCGCCGGGTCGAACCCGACCCACCGCACCACCGCGCCCACCGCCTCGGCGGCCTGCACCCACGGCCGCACGTTCGCGTCGTGGTCGAGCCTGGTCACCACCACCTCGTCGCCGGGCCGCCAGGTGCGGGCCAGGGTGCGGGCGAAGTCGTAGGTCAGCTGCGTCATGCTGCGCCCGAACACGACGCCCTCCGGCGGCGCGCCGAGCAGGTCGGCCACCGCGCGCCGGGCGTCCAGCACGATCGTGTCGGCCGCGCGCTCGGCGTCGGTCACCGCGCCCCGGTTGGCCAGGGACGAGGTCATCGCGTCCCGCATGGCGTCCGCGACGGCGGCGGGCACCTGCGAGCCGCCCGGGCCGTCGAAGTGGGCGGTGCCGGTGGCGAGGGAGGGGAAGCGGGCGCGGACGGAGTCGACGTCGTAAGTCATGCCCCCACTCTGACCGCCGATCCACATCGGACTCCAGTAATCCGGGTCACGTTCCGGTCTTGACAGTGGTCCGACCATCGCACAACGCTATGGAAGCGCTCTCACGGACCCTGTCCGCGTCGGCGTCGACCGCCCGGCCGCCCTGGAACCGGCCCGGAGGTCGGGACCACCCCCTGCACCGAGGAGTCACCATGCGCACCCCGACGAGGTGGTTGAGCGCGTTCGCCGCGCTCGTCACATCGGCGTCACTGGCCGCCGCCACACCGGCCGCGGCCGTCGGACCGGACCTGCTGCCGCTCACGATCACCAACCACAGCGGCCGGTCCGAAGCCGTCCACCTGTACGTCCTCGGCACCGACATCCGCCCCGGCGGCCGGCTCGGGCACGTCGACCAGTCCGGCACGTTCACCCCGTGGCCGGCCGGCGCCAACCCGCCCTCGCCCGCGCCGGACGTGTCGATCGCGGGCCCGGCGAACGGCGGCAGCGTCACCGTGCGCGTGCCGCGGTTCATCTCCGGCCGCGTCTACCTGTCGTTCGGCGAGAAGCTGAAGTTCTTCCTGACCCCGGACGGCCTGGTGCAGCCCGCGCCGTGGTCGCCGAGCGACCCGAACCGGGACATCCTGTTCGACTGGAGCGAGTTCACCTACAACGACGCGGGCCTGTGGCTCAACAGCTCCCAGGTGGACATGTTCGCCGTGCCGCACGCGGTGAGCGTGACCGGTGCGAGCGGCGTGACGAAGAAGACCGGCGAACTCGTCGCGAACGGCCGGGACAACGTGATCGACGGCCTGCGCGGCCAAGCGGGCTGGGCCGGTTCGATCCGCACCCGCCCCGACGGCACCGTGGTGCGCGTGCTCGCGCCGGGCAAGGCCGCCGACGCGGGCCTGTTCGCCCGCGACTACCTCGACCCCTCCATCACGCAGGCGTGGAACGCCTACACCACCAAGACGTTGACCGTGGTCCCGTTCGGCGACCGGCCGGACATCCGCTACTCCGGCCGCACCTCGGGCGCCACCATGACCTTCACCGACCCGTCGGGTCGTCAGGTGGCGTCGTTCGCCAAACCGTCCACGTCGGACGTGTGGGGTTGCGACGGCGCGCTGCACGCGCCCAACGACCAGGTCGTCGGTCCGATCGCGCGGACCCTGTGCGCCGCGCTGCACCGCTCCACGCTCGGCACGGTCGACACCCAGCCCGGCGGCGGTCCCGCCGACTTCTACCAGGGTGCGATCACCAACCACTACTCGCGGCTGGTGCACCGGAACATGGTGGACGGCAAGGCCTACGGCTTCGCGTTCGACGACGTGCAGGCGCAGGAGTCGTTGGTGCACGACGGCGACCCGCGTTCGGCGGGCATCACCCTGACCCCGTTCACCGGCGGCGGCGGCACTCCTCCGCCGGTGTCCGCGGGCAGCATCGTCAGCGCGTGGCACGGCAAGTGCGTCAACGTGCCGAACCGGGACTTCACCGACGGCCGGCGCCTGGTCGTGCGGGACTGCACCGGCGGCACCGACCAGCGGTGGGAGGCGACCGGCGGCACGTTGCGCACGCAGAACGACATGTGCGTGGACGTGGCCTGGGGTTCGACCGCGAACGGCGCCGCCGTCCAGATCGCGAGGTGCAGCGGCAACCCCGCCCAGCAGTTCGTCCTGACCGCCGCGGGAGACCTGGTCAACCCGCAGGCGGGCAAGTGCCTGGACATCGCCGACTGGAACCCGGCCAACGACGCGGTCCTGCAGCTGTGGGAGTGCGGCGGCACGGCGAACCAGAAGTGGCGCCGCGGCTAGGACCGCGCCACCGGCTGGACGCGGCGCGGACACCGCGGTCGCGCCGCGTCCACCCCCGCACCGCCAGAGGTCAGAGGAAGTCCCGGAACCACGATCCCGCCAGGTGGGCGACCTGGTCCAGCGCGCCCGGCTCGACGAACAGGTGCGTCGCGCCCTCGACCACCTCGAGCCGCCACAGCACCGCCAACTCCTCGGCCGCCGCGCGGTTCAGCTCCAGCACTTCCTCGTCGTCGCCACCGACCACCAGCAACGTCGGCGCGCGCACCCGCGACAGCGCGCGCCCCGCCAGGTCCGGCCGGCCACCCCGGGACACCACGGCCCGCACCAGGTACGTCCCGGCCGCCGCCACCAGCGCCGCCGCCGCGCCCGTGCTCGCGCCGAACAGGCCGATCGGCAACCCCCGCGTCGCCGGCGCCCTCGACGTCCACTCCACCGACGCCGCCACCCGCTCCGCCAGCAGCCCGATGTCGAACCGCAGCCGCCCGGTGACCCGGTCCTCCCGCTCCTCGCGCTCGGTCAGCAGGTCGAGCAGCAGGGTCGCGTAGCCGTCCCGCCGCAACGACTCCGCCACGGCCTGGTTGCGCCCGCTGCGCCGCGAACTGCCCGATCCGTGCGCGAACACCACCACACCGGCCGGATCGGGGGGAACGCCGAGGTCAGCGGCCAGGTCGACGCCCCAGGCGTCGACCGACACCGCCATCGTGCCGGTCCTCGTCATGACCTCCGGGTTCACCTGCTCGCGCACGCGCAAACGGAACAGTGTCCGACCGGCGTACCCGGGTAACCCGTCGGTGTGCCCCCTGACCGGCACGGGAGGAGCCCGACCATGGCCGACGACCGAGTGCGAGCCCACGGAGGACCGATGTCCGAGCAGCAGGAGGCAATGGAACCGCGATGGGGCGAGGGGGCGGGCCGCGAACCGCTGCACGACCCGGAAACCGCGGGCCCGCAGTACACCGCGCCCGACGACGACGGCGACTTCGTCGACGAGGAGCAGACGTCCATCGCGGCCGAGGCCGGGTCCGACTACCTCCGCGGCCCCGAGGACGCGGCCATGCACATCGTGGACGAGGACGGCCGCCCGACCGAATGACCGATGCCACCGAACGACCACGCAGAACACCCGATCTGGTGGACGTGCCACGGTCAGGGGATCCTCCATCGGGGACCGGGTGGTGAACCTAGCCTCCGCCCGTGCCCGAAACGCCGGCCAAGCCCGACACCCCCGTCACGCTCACCCACCAGGCCATCGCCCTGCGCGCCGCGGACCCCGCCGCGGCGCGCGGGCTGCTCGGCGTGGCGCTGGCCGAGGACGCGGAGTACGAACCCGCCTGGCGCTGGCTCGCCGAACTCGTCGCCGACGACGCCGAGCGCCTGTTCTGCCTGGACCGGGCGTACGTGATCAAGGCCGACCCGGCCACCGACCGGGCCCGGCGCGCGCTGCGCGGCGTCGAACCGCAAGCGCCGCCCGAGGCCCGCGACGTGGTCGAGCCGCCGCGCCCGGACCCCGTCGACCACGCGCCGAAACGCCGCACGAAGCTGAAAGGGCTGCTCGCGGCGGGCGTCGTGGTGCTGGTGGCGGTGACCGACGCGGGCGTGTGGACCGCGGTCGGCCAGGCCGCCGACACCCCCGTGCACGTCGCCCTGGTGGTGGGCCTGACCGGGCGCGACCCGGCCGCCGCCGCCCACGTCGAGCGCGGCGTGCGGATGGGCCTGGAGGACGTCAACGCCGCCGGCGGCGTCGACGGGCACCCGGTGGAACTGCTCGTCTACGACGACGCCGACCAGCCCGAGCGGGCGGAGCGGATCGCCGAGGAGATCGTCCGCGAGGACCGGGCGCTGTACGTCATCGGACACGGCGTCACGGTCACGTCGCTCGCCGCCGCCCCGATCTACCGCGCGGCCGGCATCCCCGCCGTCACGCCGTCGGCCAGCGGGTCGAGCGTCACCGACAGCAGCGACTGGTACTTCCGCAGCATGTTCGGCGACCGCACCCAGGGCGACTTCCTCGCCGTCTACGCCGCCCGGGTGCTCGGCGCCCGCGAGGTCGCGGTCATCCACGACGACCACGCCTCGGGCCGGTCCGCGCAGGCCGCGTTCACGGCGTCCTACCGGCAGTTCGGCGAGGTCGTCGCCACCGTGGCCGTCACCGACGACCCCCGGCCGGCGATCGACCGGATCAAGGCCCTGCCCCCCGGCACGCCGGTCCTGCTCGCCACCGAGGACCGCAACGGCGTCCCGCTGGTCAAGGGCCTGCGGGAGGCGGGCGTGACCGCGCCGATCCTGGGCACCGCCTCCCTGGGCACCACGTCGTTCCACGACGCCCTGGGCGGCGCCACGCGCGACCTGCACCTGGCCACCCCGATGGCGCACGACTCGCTGTCCGGTCCCGCGCTCGCCTGGGCCGAGGACTACCGGCGGCGCTACGGCGAACGACCGCGCTGGCACGCCGCCACCGCGCGGGAAGCGCTCAACGTCGGCCTGCACGTCGTCACCACCGGCCGCATCGGCCTCGACGAGACGACCATCGCCGAGGACCGCGGGCGGCTGCGCGACGGCCTCGCCGCGTTGAAGGACAAGAAGAACGCGTTCCCGGCGCTGCTCGGACCGCTGTACTTCACCGCCAACGGCTCGGCGCAGATGCCGGTGTCGTTCGTGACCAGCGACGGCACGCGGCTGGTGTCCGCGCCCGTGCAGCTGACGGTGTACGAGCCGCCGTCGCCGCAGGCGTTGGGCGCCGCCGTGGCCGACGGCACGGTGATCCCGGTCGGCGACCGGTACCTGACCCGCCGCCAGGTCGTGGCCACCGGCATCAACCTCAACGAGGTGCGGGACCTGGACACCCGCGACGGCACGTACTTCGTGGACTTCTTCCTGTGGCTGAAGTACACCGGCCCACACACGGCGGCGGACGTGCAGTTCGTCAACGCGGTCGAGCCGGACCTGGAGCTGGGCGAGCCGCTGCGCGACGTCACCGACGAGAACGGCACCTACCGGCTGTACCGGGTGGCCGACCGGTTCAAGAACGGCTTCGAGTTCCGCAGCTTCCCGTTCGACCACCAGCACCTGGAGGTCGTGCTGCAGAACCGGACGCGGACCGCCGACGAGGTCGTGTACGTGACCGACAAGGAGGTGCTGGACCAGCCGGCCGAGCACCACCTGCGCAGCGGCGCGGACGCGGAGGCCACGATCAACGCGATCCCGAACTGGCTGGCCACGTCGGCCCGGTTCTTCCAGCGGACCGTCGGCAGCAGCGACGCCCTCGGCGACGGCTCCGCGGCGGGTGTCGCCGAGGGCATCTACTACAGCCAGTACACGGGCGAGGTGGAGATCGTCCGCGACACGCTGCCGTTCCTGCTGAAGAACCTGCTGCCGTTGCTGCTGCTGATCTGCGTCACGTACCTGTCGCTGTTCTTCAAGGCCGCCGACGGCGCCGCGCCCGTGTCGATGGGTGTCACGGCGATCCTCAGCACCGCCGTGCTGCTGACCAACGTGACGTCGCAGCTGCCGTCGGTCAGCTACACGGTGGCGCTGGAGTGGGGCTACTACGCGTTCATCCTGCTGGCCGTCGGGTGCGTGCTGGTCGCCATGCTGCGCAAGCGGTTGGCGTCGGTGCGGCGGGACGACGCGGAACGGCGACTGGCCCGCGCCTCGCGCGTCGGCTACCCGGTCTACCTGCTCGCGGTGCTGGCGACGTACCTGGTGGCCTTCGCCTGACGTGCCGCGCGGGGGCCGGGGTGGTCGCGGTCAGCTCTCCGCCAGGACCCGGTCCAGCGCGGCGTGACCCGCCGGTTCCCAGGTCGGTTTGCCCCCGGCCAGGCCGAGCCGCCCGTTCCGCCCGATCCCGATCAGGCCCAGGGGGCGCAGCACAGCTCGCCGAAGTCGACCACCCCGGCGAGCGTCCCGTCCCGGACGACCACGTTCGCCGGGTGCGGGTCGCCGTGCAGCCAGAGCGGCGGGCCCGACCAGGCGGGAGCCGCCACGGCCCGCTCCCACACCTCCCGCGCGCGGTCGGCGCCCGGGTGGTCGGCGATCAGCTCGAACCAGTCCCCCACCCCGGCCAGGGGAATGCCGCGCGTCGGGTTGGTCGGCGCGTCGGCGCCGGTGATCGGCGCGCGGTCGGCCGGTTCGCCCTCGACCCAGCGCGCGATCGTCCACGTGTGCCCGAACCTGAGGTCGCCCATCACCAAGCCCTTGATCGCCGCATCGCGGGCGCGCCGGCACCGGCCGGCCACTAGGATCGCCGTGATGCCGGGTCGACCGCAGGAGGCACGCCGCCCGTGGCCGAGGCCCGCACGCTCGCCGAGGTGTACCGACGATTCGGCGAGGCCGCCGCCGGGACGTCGCCGCTGCACGAGCGCGTCGCCATCGCCCTCAGCGAGTCCGCCGAGGCGCTGCGCGCCATCGGCTCCGCCCCCGCGCGCAAGCGGCACCCCTCCTTGGTCCTCGCCGCGCTGCACGACCTCGCCCTCGCCGGACGTGCCCCGGCACTCGCCCGTGCCTACGCCACCGGGGACGGCGACGCCGCCGCCGGCGCGGCCGTCGACGCGCTGGTGCGCCTGACCGACCCGGTCGTCGACCTCGTCGCGCGCCGGCGGCTCCGCGCCGACGAGACCGGGCACGGCGCCGTGCTGTACCCGGCCGTCGCCGAGGTGGCCCGCCGGGCGGGCGCGAACGCGGTCGGGCTGGTCGACGTGGGCTGCTCGGCAGGCCTCGACCTCACGGTCGACCGCGTCGGCATCGCCTACGGCAACGGGCAGTCGCTCGGCGACCCCGCCTCCCCGGTGCGGCTGACGGCGTCGGTCGTGGGCGACCGGCCCGTGCCGACGCGGGCGCTGCCCGAGGTCGTCGCCAAGGTCGGCGTCGACCCGGACCCGCTCGACGTGACCGACCCGGACGACGTCCGCTGGCTGCGCGCCTGCGTGCCGCCCGACCGACCGGAGCGCGGGGCGAAGCTGGAGGCGGAGGTCGCGCTGGCCGGGGCGGACCCCCCGCTGCTGCTGCGGGGTGACGCCGTCGACGTGCTGCCCGACGCGGTCGCCCGGGTGCCGTCGGACGCCCTGCCGGTCGTCCTCACGACGTGGGCGTTGTCGAGCTTCCCGCTGGAGGGCCGGTTGCGCTTCCTGCACCGCCTCGACGACGCCGCGGCGGGCCGACCGGTGGCGTGGGTGTCGGTGGAAGGGGTCGGGGTCGCGCCGTCGGTGCCGACGCTCGGCGACCGCCGCGCCTCCGGGCACAGCACCATCGGCCTGGTCGTGCTCGACGGGTCCACCCTGCACGCCGAGGCGGTCGGCCGCTGCTGGTCGCGGGGCGGCGTGCTGGCGTGGCTGGCGCGGTCCTGACCGGGCGGCGGCCGGGCGGCTAGCGCGCCGACCGGGCGGCGGCGTCCCACCAGTCGAGCACGCGCGTCCCGTACAGGGTCAGCCACTTCGACGGCTCCCCCGGCGGCACGTCGACCTCGAACCAGACGCGTCCCGGGTGCCGGCGGGCCTGGAGCCACGTGCCGTCGGGTTGCCGCTCGGCGCGGATCAGCTCGATCGCGTCGGCCATGCGCGGGTCCGGCGGCGTGCCGTCGAGCAGGGAGGCCCGGCGGAAGTGCTCGGCCGCGTTGAGCACGGAGTAGAACCAGCGGAACGGGTAGGAGAAGCGGTTCACCCACGGCGCCACCGGCTCGCCCGTGGACAGCCGGCGGAACAGTCCCCGTGCCAGCAGGTACTCCTCCCCGGCCCGGCGGGCGGCCCGGGTCGCGTCCGTGCCGCCGGTCGCGGCGTCGTAGGAGAGCAGTCCCTTGAGGGAGTTGAGGGTCGAGTGGAACGACGACCGCGTCGAGCCCTCGACCCACTGGCAGTTCCAGCCGCCGTCGGGCAGGCGGTGCTCGACGAACCAGTCCACGATGCCGGTCACGTCCGCGCCGAGCCACAGGCCGTTCTGGACGGTCCACGCGTTGATGCAGCAGTCGACCTCACCGCCCCAGTACGGCAGGTCGTCGTACTCCCAGCGGCAGTTGCGGTCGAGCAGCTCGACCGTGCGGCGCTCGCGCAGGACCGCGGGGTCCATCCCCCACTCCCGCAACGAGTCCAGCGTCCACGTCGTCGCGGTCCAGGGCTGCCCGGCGCCCTCGGCCGCCTCCGGGCCGTGGAAGTCGAAGCCGGCCGGGAAGAACGCGCCGCCCGCCCACTGCCCGTCCGGGTCCTGGAGCGCGAGCAGGCGCGCGCCGAAGCCCTCGGTCGCGATCCTGGCCCGGGTCGCCTCCCAGACCTCGGGCGGTTCGTGGGCGAGGTCGCGCTCGACCTGCCAGCGCAGCGCCGGATCGGCGTCGAGCAGCCAAGAGAGCCTGGTCATGCGCGAACCCTAGTCGACCTGCTCGTCCTCCGGACCGCCTTCGGCGAGGGCGGCGAGCACGTCCAGCGCCGCGGTCAGCACAGGGGTCGAGGTGGAGGCGAGGGCGAGCCGGACGGCGTTCGGCGCGTGACCGGGCACGACCGCGAACGCGGCGGCGGGCGTGACGGCGATGCCCCGCCGTGCCGCGGCGGCCACGAACGTGTCGGCCCGCCACCGGTCCGGCAGCCGCCACCAGCAGTGGTAGGAGCCGGGGTCGGCGCCGATGTCGAAGCCCGCCAGGCGGTCGCGCACGAGACGTTGCCGTTCGAGCGCGACGACGCGCTTGCGCTCCACCACGGCGTCCACCGTGCCGTCGGTGAGCCACTCGGTCGCGGCGGCGAGCGCGAAGCGGCCCGCGGTCCAGCCGCCGGAGCGCGCGGCGGCGGCGACCCGGTCGACCAGGTGCGCGGGCGGGACGGCGAACCCGACCGTGAGGCCGGGCGCGAGGCGTTTGGAGAGGCTGTCCACCACGGTCGTGCGCTCGGGCGCGAGCGGCGGCAGGTCGGGGCCGAGGAAGGCGTAGACGGCGTCCTCGACCACCTGGACGTCCAACTCCCGCACGGTGTCGACGAGTTCGGCGCGGCGCTGGTCGGGCATGGTGGCGCCGAGCGGGTTGTGCAGGATCGGCTGGAGGTAGACCGCGCGCACGTCGGCCGCCCGGATCGCCCGCGGCAGCACGCCCGCGTCGTCCACCGGCAGCGGCACGAGCGTGACGCCCAGCCTGGCCGCGATCGCCTTCACCACCGGGTAGGTCACGGTCTCCACCCCGAGCCGGCCGCCGACCGGCACCAGGGCCGCCACCGCGGCCGCGACGGCCTGCTTGCCGTTGCCGGTGAACAACACCCGGCTCTCGTCCGGCGTCCACCCTCCCCGTGCCAGCGTGCGCGCGACGGCGGCGCGTGCCTCCGGCGTGCCGCGGACGCCGACGGGCGTGAGCGCGTCGGCGAGCCCGTGCCGGACGAGCCGGTCGAGGCCGGGCGCCAGCAGGGCGGGCTGGTCGGGCAGCACGCAGAAGTTCAGCGCCAGGTCGACCCGCGCCCCGCCCGGTTCGGCCGGCGCGGGATCGACCGGCGGGCGCGCGGCCCGCACGAACGTGCCGCGCCCGACCTCGCCGACCGCGAGCCCGCGGCGGATCAGCTCGCCGTAGACGCGGGCCGCCGTGGACCCGGCGATGCGGTGGCGGCGGGCGAACGCGCGTTGCGGCGGCAGCCGGTCACCGGGCTTGAGCCGGCCGGCCGCGACCTCGGCCGCGAGCCGGTCGGCGATCAGGCGGTAGTCCGCCACGCGAGCACCCCGCATTGCACCGAGAGCATTGTTTTCATTGCACCGAGCAGGGTCGCGTTCCTAGGCTCCTGACGTCAACCGGCGCTGGGGGGAACATGCGGGTCAACGACATCGACATCGCTTACGACGACGAGGGCGACGGCGTCCCGGTGCTGCTCGTGCACGGCCACCCGTTCAACCGCTCGATGTGGCGGCCCCAGGTCGAACGGCTCCGCGACCGGCACCGGGTCGTCGCCCCCGACCTGCGCGGGTACGGCGAGTCGACGGTCGTGCCCGGCAAGACGCCGCTGGGCGTGTTCGCCGACGACCTGATCGGGCTGCTCGACCGCCTCGGCCTGGACCGGGTGGTGCTGTGCGGGCTGTCGATGGGCGGCCAGATCGCGATGGAGCTGCACCGGTCGCACCCGGCGCGCGTCCGCGCGCTCGTGCTGGCGGACACGTTCCCGGAGGCGGACACGGCGGCGGGCCGCGACCTGCGCAACGACCTGGCGGCGCGGGTGCTGCGCGAGGGCATGGGCCCGTACGCCGACGAGGTGCTGGACAAGATGATCTCGCCGGCCAACGTCGTCGCGCTGCCCGCCGTCGCCGAGCACGTGCTGGGGATGATGCGCGGCACGTCGCCGGAGGGCGCGGCGGCGGGGTGGCGCGGACGTGCGGAACGGCCCGACTACCTGGATTCGCTGTCCCGCGTCGCCGTGCCGGCGCTCGTGGTCGTCGGCGAGGAGGACGAGTACACGCCGGTCGCCGTGGCCGAGCGGATGCACGCGGCCATCCCCGGCTCGACGCTCGCGGTGATCCCCGGCGCGGGCCACCTGCCCAACCTCGAACGGCCGGCGGAGTTCACCGACGCGGTCGAGCGGTTCCTGGCCACGCTCTGAGAGGCGGGCCTCAGGCGGCGGGCCTGCTGGGGGTGCGGACACCGCACAGGAGCCGGTCGCGCGGCAGCGCGGCCGGCGCGGGGCGCAGCTCGTCGGCGACCCGGGCGGCCGAGGGGCGGCGGCTCGGGGACTGCGACGTCATGAGCGCGATCAGCCGGCCCAGGCCGGCGGGCACCTCCTGCGGCACCCTGGGCGGGCGGTGCAAGCGGGCGATCGCGGCGTCCACCCGGTTGCCCGGGTACTCCCGGTAGCCGGTCAGGCACTCCAGCAGCAGCAGGCCGAGGGAGTAGACGTCGGCGGGCGGACCGACCTCCTCGCCGCGCACCTGCTCCGGCGCCAGGTAGGCGGCGGTGCCGACGACCTCCCTGGTCTTGGTGACGCGGGTCGAGCCGAGCGGGTGGGCCAGGCCGAAGTCGGCCAGGTAGGCGGTGTCGGAGCCGTCGAGCAGGACGTTCGACGGCTTCACGTCCCGGTGCACGACGCGCTGCTCGTGCACGTGGGCGAGGGTGTCGGCGACCTGGTGGCCGAGAGCGCGCGCCTGCACGGGCGTGAACGTGCCGTCGAACAGCCGGTCGCGCAACGTCGTGCCCTCGACCAGCTGCATGACCACGTACGACGTCCCGTCGCACGAGCCGACGTCGTAGACCGACAGCAGCCCGGGGTGCGACAGCCCGGCCAGCGTGCGGACCTCGTTGTCGAACCGGCGCCCGTCCACCTCGTCGCCGTGGAACACCTTGACCGCGACGAACCGCCGCAGCAGCAGGTCCCACCCCCGGTGGACCTCGGCCGTGCCGCCCACGCCGAGCTTGCCCGTCAGCTGGTAGCGACCTTCGAGCACGCGGTCCTCGGTGGCCAACGACATGGCCCCACCCTTCGGTCGCCTATCCGGACGTCTGCCGAATTCCCGCCCGGCGAGGTGGTCAAACCGCCGGCCCCCGTCAGAGGACGTCCAGGCGCGGCGCGGCGGACGCGGACTGCGCGGCCTGGGCCACGGCCTGCGCGTCGGCGAGGTTGTGCACGCGGACGGCCATCGCGGGCACGGCCCGTTTCGTCGGTTTCGTCATGTAGACGGCGAAGACCGATCTTGACCACGTCCGGTCCGAGCGTGCCGACGTTGGAGATCACGTAGACGTAGCCCGCCCGCACGTTCGCCGCGCGGCGCTCCACCCCCGTGATCGGGTCGTCGACCGCCGCGAGTTGCTCCCGCGCCCGCGCCGGCCCCTCGGCGTCGCCCTTCGCCTCCAGCCGCGTCGCGCTCGGCCTCGGCCTTGGCCTTGACCAGGGAGTCGGCGGTCAGGTCGATCTCGTGCAGCCGCTGCCGGTGGTAGTCCGGCGAGATGACGATGCGCATCAGCGCGCCGAGCTTGCCGATGGTGATGTCGCGGCCCGGCTTCTGCCCCTCCTTGAGCGACCCGTTCACCGCCCAGTCGACCTGGCAGGCCAGCGCGTCGTCCAACGGGTGCTCGTACTCGCAGACCCCGACCTCCTGCAGCAGGGCGAGCTCACGGGTCTCGACCAGCTGCGCCCGCCAGGCGCCGGCCTCGGCCACGAGCCGCCGCCGGGACTCGGCGAGCGTCGCGCAGGTGGCCCACCCACCCGCTCAGCTCGGCGATCGTCGCGTGCGCCGAGGCCGGCTGCTGCTGGAGCGCGGCGACCTCCGCGCTCTCCTTGTTGCCGAACAGTGCCACCCTGGTCCTCTCCCGGAGCCACGCCCGGAACCACGCGGGGCTCCGGGCCGTGTCACCGTGGATCGGCCTCCGGACCGCCCGCGTCACAGCGCGCGGCGGGCACGGGCGGACCGCTCACCGACCGGCCTGACCGTCACCGGCGCAGCGCGGCGCACCGCTCGGCGCCCGGGCAGTTCCGCAGCAGCCGCACCTGCGGCGGGATGGTGATGGTGGCCGGTGGCGCGGTGGCGTTGCCCGGCCAGCGGATCGACACGGCCATGGCCGAGGCGTTGTTCGCGTAGGACTTCTCGACCAGGGTGCGGTCGCCGTTGACGACGTTCACCACGTCGTACACACCGGACGGCACCGCGGTGATGTCCAACCACTGGAAGTCGACGGTGTGCAGGTAGTCGTCGCCGTGGCCGACCGAGATCCCCTGCACCACGCTCAATGCCCCCGGCGAGTGGTGGCCGCACCGGTTCACCTGCAACGCCGCCGCCAACCGGCTCTGCGGGCTGTCGTCCGCGGTCGGGCGGTTCGGCAGCCGGTCGCGGGTCTCGTACCGGTCGCCGAGGCAGAAGCCGGTCTTCCGGTCGGTGACCACCGTGTCACCCGAAGGTGTGCGGAGCTGGAAGTGCTCGAAGCCGAGCAGGTGCCAGTGCTCGTGCGTCGCCGCCGGCTCGTAGTACAGGGTGGCGGGCACGGGGTGCTGCGCCTGGTCGTAGGCCATCGGGATCGAACCGTCCACAGCGGACTGGAACGCCTGCCGCGCGGTCATCTCCCGCTGCCCGGCGTCCGCCCGGCTGCCGTGGATCAGCAACGGCCCGTCGCCGACGTTGTCCGCCGATGTGGTGAACCGCAGCCGGACTGCCCCGATCGGGCCCACTTGCACGCACTCGCCGTTCGGCGCGGCCGGGTCGGCGACCGGGCACACGTCCCAGTCGACGCACCACGACGGGTTGCCGGAGAACCCGCCGCCGCACCCCACCGGGGCCTGCCGCAGGTCCGGGAGCAGCACCTGATCGGCCCCCTGCGCGTGCGACGGCCCCACGCCCGCCGCCACGAGCACCGCCGTGGTGATCAACGCCAGGTGTCTTCGCATCATCGAACTACCCGTCCACTCCAGAATGATCCACTCACCAACCTACTGAGCCGCACCGACAACTCGGGCCCAGCCACGGTCAAGTTCACTCGATCGACTGAGGCACAAGGGAAATCGACCACGGGGACTCTAACCTTCACCGCGATCGCGCCCCGGGCGCGCGTCGTCCGCGACTGGAGGTGGGTCCGATCGACCAGGGAGTCCCCGGCACCGTCACGATGGTGTGCGGCACCAGGCCGGAGCTGATCAAGCTCGCGCCGCTGATCCGCGTGATGGGCGCCAGCGCCACCGTCGTCTACACCGGACAGCACTACGACACCGCGATGTACCACCGGATCCGGCAGGACATCGGCCGCCCGGGGCGGTTCCACGAGCTGTCCGTCGGCGGCGGCACGCGCGGCGGCCAGCTCGGCGCGGCCGTCGCGGCCGTGGACGAGCTGCTGGCGCGGCACCCGACCAGGGCGGTGATCGTGCAGGGCGACACGACGTCCGCGCTCGCCGGCGCGTTGGCCGCCAACGCCAACGACGTGCCGCTGGTGCACGTCGAAGCGGGGCTGCGCAGCTTCGACCGGGCGATGCCCGAGGAGCACAACCGGGTCGCCATCGACCACCTCGCCGACCTGTGCTGCGCGCCGACCCCGCTCAACCACGCCAACCTGGTGGCCGAGCGCGTCCCCGAGGAGCGCATCGCGGTCACCGGCAACACCGTGGTCGAGGCCCTCGTGACGGCGCTGCCCGGCCGGGACGAGGAGGCCGTCGTCCTGGCCGCGCACGAGCTCGAGCGCGACGGCTACGTGCTGGCCACCGTGCACCGGCCGGAGAACGTGGACGACCCGGTCAGCCTGGAGGCGATCCTGCGCGAGCTGAACCGCCTGCCGCTGCCGGTGGTGCTGCCCCTGCACCCGCGCACGGCCAAGCGGGTCGAGGCGTTCGGCCTGACCGCGCTGCTGCGCCCGCTGAAGGTGGTCGAGCCGCAGGCCTACCCGGCGTTCCTGGCGCTGGCCCGGTGCGCCGCGGTGGTCGTGTCCGACTCCGGCGGCATCCAGGAGGAGGTCAGCGTCCTCAAGCGGCCGGTGGTCGTGGTGCGCCGCAGCACGGAGCGCCCCGAGATCGAGGGCACGTTCGGCACCCTGGTGCCGCCGGGACCGCGGGTGCGCGCGGAGGTGCTGCGGTGGCTGGACGACGTGGCGGGCCACCGGGAACGCCTGGAGCACATCCCGTCGCCCTACGGCACCGGCTCGCCGTCGGCCCGGATCGCCGCCGCGCTCCGGCGACTGGTCGGCGGCGAACCGGTGCACGCCCGGCAGCTCAGCCCGGAACGGGTTGTGGTGCCCCCGCCAGCTTCTCGGCGACCCGTCGCGCCAGTCCCGCACTCGAGTTCCAGCTCGTGACGTCCGGGTAGACGTGCGCGGTGGTCGCCAGCAGCAGCGGGGTGCCGGCGACCACCACCGGGGGCCGCTGCGCCAGGTAGCCGAGCGGGTACACCGGTTCCACGAACGGGGCCTTGAACACCCGCACGTCCTCCACGTCCTCGCGGCACACCGAGGGGTGCAGCGCCAGCAGCTGCGACGTCCACCGCGCCGCGATCGCCGCGTCGTCCTCCTGGAACAACGCGGACTCCCGGTCGGTGTACCGCATCGCGTAGACGAGGTGCCGCCCGTCGTACCGCTCCACGCCCGCCAGCGGGGTCATCTGGATCAGGCCGTCGAACTCGGTGCCGGACCGCACCACCGGCGTCCAGTAGTGCCCCGACAGCGGCCGGCGCAGGAAGAACAGCGCGTTCACCACGCCCTGGTACGGCAGCCGCACGTCCGGCAGCCGCGCGGCCAGGTCCTCGTCGGCGAGCTGCCGCAGCGACGGCAGGGGCAGCGTCGACACCACGTGGTCCGCCGTCACCGACTCGCCGCCGTCCAGGACGATCCGCACCCGCCCGTCGGTCACGCCCATCCGCCGCACCGGCGCGCCCAGCCGCACCACGCCGCCGCCGGCCTCGATCGACGCCCTGAGCGCGTCGATGACGGCCCGGTAACCGCCCTCGGGGTACCCGCGCACCGACACGGCCCCCTCGCGCCCCAGGCGCTGCCACAGGTACAGCGCGGGCACGTCGCCGAACCGCGCGCCGAACTTCGCGCCGAACAGGGGCGCGAGCAGCAGCTCCCACACCCGGTCGCCGTACAGGCCGCGCAGCCAGTCCTCGGTGCGCGTGCCGTCGAGGTCCTTGCCCCGGCCCAACCGCCGCAGCAGCACCGAGACCGCGCCGAACCTCAGCCGGTCGAGCACGCCCAGCGGGGTGAACCCGAGCAGGTCCCGGGCCGTGTTGAACGGGAACGCGCGGCCGTCCACGACCATGCCCATCCGGGTGGGCCGCCACGTGACCGAGTCGCGCAGCCCCAGCTCGTCGAGCAGGTCGAGCAGGTGGTCGTCGGTCGGCATCACGCAGTGGTAGAAGCGCTCCACCCAGCGGTCGCGCCACGCGAAGAACGTGCCGAGGCCGCCGAGCTGGTCGCTGCCCTCCAGCAACGTCACCCGCGCGCCGGTCCGCACCAGCCGGTGCGCGGCGGCGAGGCCGCAGATGCCGCCGCCGACCACCACCACGTGCCCGCCGTCCGCCGGCCGCATCACAGCGCCCGGTACGGCGCGGGCGTGAGCCGGTCGCGGACCAGCAGCTTCAGGTACTGCCCGATGGTGCGGACGAGCCGGATCTTGCTCGGGCCGTGCTTGCGGTCGTAGCGCAGGGCCAGCGGCACCTCGGTGACGACCGGCCGGCAGTGCCGCAGCTTGAGCAGCAGCTCGACCATGCACGCGAACCCGCGTTCCTCGATCAGCCGCTCGCCCCAGTGCCGCTCGGCGCGGGCCAGCAGGCTGACCCGGTAGGCGCGGAAGCCGCTGGTGCAGTCGCGGACGCCGTCCACCCGCAGCACGCGGCGGAAGAGCACCGCCGCGCCGCGCGAGAGCAGCCGGCGCAGCGGGGGCGCGGTCGCGTCGTCGCCGCCGTCGACGAACCTGGAGCAGATCACCACGTCCGCGCCCGCCGAGATCTCCTGCTCCATGCGGTGGATCAGGGCCGGGTCGTGGGTGTCGTCGGCGTCCATCACGACGACGACGTCCTCGTCGCCGGCCTCGGCCAGCACGGCGCGCAGCCCCGACTGGACGGCCTGGCCGAGGCCGAGGTTGACCGGGTGGCTGACCAGCCGGACGTCCAGGCCCGGCCAGCCGTCGGCGACGACGTCGGCGGTGCCGTCGGACGAGCCGTCGTCCACGACCCAGGCGGTGAGCTTCCCGGCGAGGGCGGCCTCGGCGAGCCGGGTCAGCAGCGGCGGCAGCGACGCCGCCTCGTTGTAGGCGGGCAGCACGACGTGGGCGCGGGCGTGGGTGCGCGGGCCGTCGGAAAGGACCGGTCCGGCCTCTTCCGACGCGGTGCGCACGTCTCCTTCATCGACGCTCAATGGGCCCCATTTCACTGGATGGCGGCTGACGGTCCAGAATTATTCGCCTCCGGACCGCCACGGGATTCGACCGCCCCGGTGGCTTTCCGTCGCACGTCTGGATGAATTACCGCAGGGTCCGAGCCGGACCGTCACCCACAAAGGAGAATAGGCATCACCGACAGAGTGAACGAGAGCCGATGAATCACGCTTGATATACACCGAGTGAGCAGAGAGTCCCGTTCGGATGATCTCGAACGGGTGACCAGATAAATCGGGTTCATGGTGGGAAGGACGTCGTCCGTATGTGGTGTGGCGTGGGCGGGACGCGCTCGGTCCCTGGCAAGGGCGGTCAGCGGTGAACGGGGTCGGCTCGGCGGTCACCCCGACCCCGGTGTCCAGGTGGCGGCACCAGCGACCGCGCGAGGCGTCGGGGTCGGACCTGCTGCGGCGGGTGAACGCGGTGGCGGTGCTGCTGGTCGCGGTGGACCTGACCGCGGTGGCCGCCGTGGCGGCCCGGTACTCGCCGGGCGCGCGGTGGACCGCGGTGGTGGCGGCGGCGCTGCTCGGCGTGCGGGCCGCGTGCCGGCTGTACCGGCGGCGGCTGTGGCTGTCCTGGTTCCACGACCTGCCGCGCTCGCTCGCCGCGACGGCCGTGGCGTTCGCCCTGGTCACGCTGGCCGGCCTGGTCGGCGGCGCGCCGCCGGGGACCACCCTCGCCACGCAGTGGGCGGTGCTGGCGTTCGCCGCGCTGAGCGAACCGGCGCGGCTCGTCGTGTTCGCCTTCGGCCGCTGGTGCCGGCGGAGGTTCGACCGCTGCGACCGGACGATCGTGGTCGGCGCCGGGAAGGTCGGGGTCGACCTGGTCGGCGCGATGCTGGCGCACCCGGAGTTCGGCCTGCGCCCGGTCGGCTTCGTCGACCCGGAGCCCGCCCTGGACCGCGCCGCCCTGCCGGTCGGCCTGGTGGACGAGGACCTGGCCGACGCGATCACCCGGCTGGGGGTCGGCACGGTCGTGCTGGCGTTCTCCCACGCCCGCGAGTCGTCGGTGGTCGACTCGGCCATCACCGCGCACCGGCTCGGCTGCACCACCCTGGTCGTGCCCCGGATGTTCGAGCTGTACCAGGACGGGCCCGACATCGAACGGCTGCGCAGCTACCCCCTGATGCGGCTGGGCACCGCCCCCACCAGCAGGCCGAGCTGGTGGGTCAAGCGGGCCATGGACGTGCTGCTGGCCGCCGTGGCGCTGGTCGTGCTGTCCCCCGTGATCGGGCTGTGCGCGCTGGCCGTGCTGCTGGAGAGCGGCCGGCCGGTCGTCTTCCGCCAGGTCCGGGTCGGAATGGACGATCAGCCATTCGTGCTCTACAAGCTGCGCAGCGTGAGAATGAACGGCGAAGACGATTCCCAAGTCACCTGGTCGGTGGTCGGGGATCGCCGGGTCGGACCAGTGGGACGATTTTTGCGCAGCACGTCGCTGGACGAACTCCCCCAGTTGTGGAACATCCTCAAGGGCGACATGTCCATCGTCGGACCACGCCCGGAACGCCCCGGTTTCGTTCGGGAGTTCTCGGCCATCCACGAGCTATACTGGGCCCGGCACCGGGTTCCCACGGGGCTGACCGGACTCGCGCAGGTGCACGGCCTACGGGGTGACACCTCGATTGTCGACAGGTCCCGATACGACAACTACTACATAGCCAACTGGTCGTTGTGGCTGGACGTGAAAATCCTGTTGCAGACGGTGGGTGAGCTGTTGTGCCGAAGGAACCGCTGAACCGACGACGACCCCGCCGGGTCCTCGGTCTGCTGTGCGCCGCCGCGCTGCTGGTGCCGAGCGCGGCGTGCACGGTGGGCGCCGCCGCCGGCAACCCGCCGCACTTCCCGCTCGGCCCCCTGCCGAAGCCGCTCGCGCCGTGCGGCTGGTGGTACGGCATCGGCGAGCCGCCGAGCACCCGTGACATCACGTTCGCCGCGCAGCACTACGGCCTGGTGGTGCTCAACGCCACCGAGACGAAGTCGCTGCGCCGGCTCAAGCAGCTCAACCCGAAGGTGAAGGTGCTGGTCTACAAGGACTTCTCCAGCGCCCGCAACTACCCCGGGGCGGTCGTCGGCGACGTGGACGCGCCGTTCCTGCCGACCGGGATCGGCTACTTCAAGGCCGAGCGGGAGAACCCGCACTGGTTCGCGGTGGACACCAAGAACCACCGGATCGAGTGGAACTCCTACCCGAAGCACTGGCAGATGACCGTGTGGGACCCGGCTTACCAGAAGGCGTGGAGCGACGCCGTCACCGCCGAGGTGGTGCGCGAGGGCTGGGACGGCGTGCTGGCCGACAACGACTTCAGCTCCTTGAAGTACTACTCGTCGGCCGTGCTGAAGGGCACCGAGGACGCGGCCGAGTCCGACCGGGTGATCCGCGAGGGCATGGACACGTTCCTCACCACGGCCGGGGACGCCCTGCACAAGGCCGGGAAGATGCTGATCCCGAACGTGTCCGAGTCCCACCTGACCGCGGGACGGTGGACGGCGCACTCGCGCTACGACGGCGCGATGGAGGAGAACTTCGGCCTGCGCGACACCGGCACCGGCGAACTGCTCACGTTCAAGGGCAACGAGTGGAAGGAGCTCCGCTCGCAGGCCGCGCTGGGCGAGACGTGGCTCCTGCTGATCACCCACACCAAGGGGGCCCGCGAGGAACGCGTCGGCTACGCCACCGCCGCCCTGCTGGCCAGCCCGCACACGTGCTGGTCGGGCGCCACCACCAAGGACTACCGCAACCCCGACTGGTCCCGCTACCAGGAGTCGAACCTGGGTGAGGCCGTGGAAACGGCGAACCGCCTCCCCTCCGGCGTGTGGGACCGCCGCTTCACCGGCGGCTACGTCGCGGTGAACCCCACCGGCAAAGCCGCGAGGATCACCCCGCCACCGGGCCTGGTCAACCTGGACGGCGGCGCCGCCGCCCCGGCCACCGTCGAGATCGCCGCGGGCGACGCCATCGTCCTCGTCACCCCCACCGTCGCCACCGCCACGACGACCACCCCGACCACCCCCAGCACCACCCCGACCACCACCGCCCCCGTCACCACCGAACCAACCACCCCCACCACCGAACCGGTGACCACCGAACCAACCACCCCACCAACCACCTCCGAACCGACCACCCCCACCACCCCAACCACGTAACCGCCCCACCGACTCACCCGCCGACCCCGCCGACCCCGTCGCCCTCTCCACCCAGCATCCGGCGGTAGAGGTCGAGGTGGCGTCGCGCGCACACGTCCGGCGCGAACCGGTCCCGAGCCCGCTCGGCGAGTTCCGCTCCGATCCGATCCGGGTGGGGTTCCTCGAACAACGCGCGCAGCCGGGCAGCCAACCCGTCGACGTCCCCCGGCGCCGCGAGTGCCGCGCCGGGCCCGAGCATGTCGGCCACCCCGCCGGTGTCGGTCGCCACCACCGGCTTGCCCGCCGCCATCGCCTCCGCCACCACCAACGGCTGCTGCTCCAACGCGGACGGCAGCACGAGCGCGTCGTGGTGCCGCAGCAGGTCGGGCACATCGGCCCGGAACCCCAGGAATTCCACCCTGCCGCCCAACGCGCGCGCCAACTCCTCGGCCTTCGCCCGCTCCGGCCCGTCGCCCACCACGGTCAACGTGGCGTCCACCGGCATCACCCCGGGCAACGCCAACGCCGTCAACAACGTGGCCAACCCCTTGCGCCGCACCAGCAACCCGACGAACACCAACCGCCGCACCACCCCCACCGGCGGTTGCACGTGCGCGGGCTCGACGCAGTTGTCGATGTGCGCCAACCTCGCCGCCGGCACCTTCAACCGCCCGCTCAGGAACCGTCCCATCGCCTGCGCCGGCACCACCGTCCGGTGCACCGCCCGCGCCACCACGGCATCCGCCGCCAACACGGTCCGCGTGTAGGCGGAAGGCCCTTCCGCCCCCCGCACACCGCGGAACCACTGCTCACCCACGTCATCCGGCACACCGTGGTACGTCTGGACCACCTTGTGCCGGAACCGCAACCCCGCACCGACCAACCCGGCCCGCCGATCCTGCGCGTGCACCACGTCCGGCCGCCACTCCCTCACCACCGCCCGCGCCCGCCGCCCGGCCCGGACATCTGCCTTGTCCCCCACCTCGACCACCTCGTGGTGCCCGCCCAACGCTTCCGCCCCACGCCGAGGCACGGGCCCGAACACCCGGACCTCCGCCTCACCGGACTCCGCCAACGCCCGCGCCAACCGGACCGTGACGTCCACCGGCCCCCCGCTGTCCTGCGTCAACAAGTACGCCACCCTCAACCGCCCGCTCACCTTCCACCCACCGATCCACAACGCACCGAGGCCCGATCCGACATGGCTTCGACCAGCCTGGAGCGCCCGTAAGGGCCCCATGTCACATCGAGCCGGACCCGACCACCGATCACCCTGACCCTCACCGTGCCCCCACCATCAACTTGTCCACCAACGTCGCCACCTGATCCGCCACCTGCCGCCGATCGAACAGCAACTCCACCCGCCTCCGACCGTGCGCACCTTCCAGATCCGCCGCCGAGGGGTCGGCCAGCCGCACCGCCACCGCTTCCGCCAACCCCTCCACGTCACCGGCGGCCAGCACCGCCCCCGCCTCGCCGACGCTCTGCCGCACCCCGCTCACGTCGAACGCCACCACGGACCGGCCGCACGCCATCGCCTCCAACGGCACCAACGCCATTCCTTCCGCTCTCGACGGCATCACCACCACGTCCGCCGCCGCGTAGAAGTCAGCGACCGCGTCGTCGTGCCCCCACCACCACACGGACTCGTCGTCGCACGCGGCACGCCACCTCTCCCCCATCGGACCGTCCCCGACGAGCACCAGCCGCGCGCCCGGCACCTGCGCCCGCACCGCCGGCCACGCCGCGAGCAGCTGGTCCTGCCCCTTGTACGTCACCAACCTCCCCACGCACACCGCTGTCGGCACGTCCGGCAGCCCCAACCGACGCCGTGCCGCCACCCGGTCCGCCGGCCGGAACCGCTCGACGTCCACTCCGTTGCACACGACCTCCGCCGCCCCTCGCACCCCGATCGCGCGTCCGGCGGCCAGCTCGTCGTCGCTCACGCACACCAGCTGGTGCGTCCACCGCGCCCCGGCCCGTTCCCACACCTTCGCCGCCCGCGCCACCACCCCGCCGGTGCTCTGGAACGACCACATGTGCGGTTGGAACATCGTCGGTCGACGTCCGCGCACCACCAGCCGTCCCACCAGACCGGCCTTGGAGCTGTGCAGGTGCACGACATCCGGGTCGAGCCCGCGCAGCACCCGCCGCAGCCGCACCGCCTCACCCACCGTCGTGATCCCCGGCTGCCGACGGGCCTGCCACTCCCGCACCTCCACTCCCAGCGCACGGGCCCGTTCGGCGAGTGGTCCGGACGGGGACACCACGGTCACCGACCACCCGAGGTCCCGTTGCGCGCGGGCCAGTTCCAGCACCACCGCCGCCACCCCCGCCGTCACGGGCTGGCTCACGTGCACGACCCTCACCGACGCACCACCTCCGGGTTCGCCACCAGCACGACCACGACGCACACCACCGCCAACACGACCCCTTCGCCCACTGCGGCCACCACCGATCCGGGTGGTCCGAACACGTCACCGATCCCGGACGCCACCGCCGCGCAGCACGCGGCCGCCGCGGCGACCCCGCCGATGCCGCGCACCAGCGAGGCCGGCGGCGGGCCTATCCCCCGCCGCGCCAACGACCACCACGTGCACGGGACCACCAGCCACGCCGCCGCGACCTGCACCAGCGCGACGGCCACCACCCCCTGTCGGGCGAACGCCAGCAGCCCGCCGACCAGCAGCACGAGGTGGCTCACTTCCAGGGCCAGGTAGCGTCGGGCGTGGCCGGCGGCTTTGAGCACCTGGTACCACAGGTGCAGCAGGCTGATCCCCAAGCCGTACAGGCACAGCAGGGCCAGCGGCAGGGCGGCCTCCGCCCAGCGCGCCCCGAACACCACCACCCGGTCGGCCAACGCCGCCGTCACCGCGTACAGGCCGCCGGTGAGCACCAGCACCGCCGTGGTGAACCGCCCGACCACCCGGGACAGTCCGACGCCCTCGCGGATCAGCTTGGCGCACAGGGGCAGCACCACCCCGCCCAGCACCACCGCGACCAGGATGTACGGCACCCAGGCGATCCGGTACGCCAACGAGTACACGCCGACCGCTTCCGGCCCGTGCGCCCGTGCGATCGCCAGGTAGTCCAGGTTGATCAGCAGCACGGCCACCACCGCGCCCGGTCCGACGACCGCGATCCAGCGCAGCGCCTCGCCCGCCGCGCCCGCGTCCCACACCGGCCGCACCCGCACGCCGACCACCACACCGAGCAGGGGCTGCGCCACCGCCGTGCACAGCAACCCGACGACCAGCGAGTACGGCCCGGCGCCGGTCACCGCCAGCACGACCGTGACCGCCGCGCCGAGCACCGCGCCGCCCGCGTCGGGCAGCAGCCGACGGCGGAAGTCCAGGTTCCGGTGCAGCAGCCCCATCTGCACCCCGGCCACCGCCGAGAACGGCAGGCTCGCCGCCGCCGGCCGCAGCAGCGGCGCGACCGACGGCGCGTCCAACGCGTGCGCGATCCCGTCGGCCGCGAGCGCCAGCGCCGACGCCAGCACCACCCCCGTGCCCGCGCTGAGCACGAGCAACGTGCCCGCCACCTGGCGCGGGTCGCGGTCGGTGCGGCTGACCACGTCGTAGACGCCCATCGACTGCACGACCTGGCCGATGTTGACCAGTGCGACGGCCAGCGCGACCAGCCCCAGCCCTTCTTCGGTGAGGAACGCGGCCAGCACCAGCGTGACGGCCATCTGGCTGCCCTTGCTGATCAGGTTGACCAGGAACAACCACCGCGCTCCCGCGCCCACACCGGCCCCGACCCTCACCCCAGAACCAGAACCCGCCTGAGAACCCGACCCCGACCCCGCCCCAGTCCCAGTCTCCGGCCCCGGCCCCGGCGTCACGCTCGAACCGTGCCCACGGCCGAACACCGGCGCGTCGCCGCGAACACCGCCGCCGACACCCACGCCACCACCACAGCCACCCCGTCGACCGTCACGTCCACCCGCGCCCCCGTGACCTCCCGGATCGCCACGCTCACGAAGTGCAGGTGCGCGAACGGAACCAGCAGCAGCACCACCGACATCCCGAGCCGCCAGTCCCGTTCACACCGGCCCTGCCACCACACGACGCCCACCGCCACCAACGACGGCACGGCGATCAGCACGTCACCCGGCTGGTGCACCACCGCCGCCACCACCGCGAGGCACGTGAGCAGGTCCGCCGCCGCGGGCTGGCCCATCCGGTCCAGCCGCCGCACCAGCACCGCCGTCACCACCAGCACGGCCACCAGCGCGAACGGTTCCGCGCCGCCCGGCAGCCCGCCCGTGACCCGGTAGAGCACCGCCGCGAGGTCGATCCGCTGCGCCGTCATCGAGTCGACCGCGCCGTACGCGGTCTGGCTCGCGTGGGCCAGGTTCGCCGCGATCACGTCCAGGAACGGCCCGACGCCACCGCCGCGAGCCACCAGCGGCACCACCACGACCAGGCCGGCGACCGCCGCGACCGCCGTCCCGGTCAACGCCACCCGCCGTGATCCGCGCACGAACAGCAGCACCGCCAGCGGCAGGCCGAACTGGGGCTTGAGCCACGCCAGCGCCAACGCGACCGCCGCCCACCGGGGCGCGTCGCGCCGGGCCAGCAACGCGCCCGCCGCGCCGACCGCGATCAGCGGGTTCACCTGGCCGACGTACAGCTGCGCCTTGCCGACCTGGCTGAGCAGGAGCAGGGTCGCGATCACCGCGGTGCCCAGCGCCATCGGCACGTGCGGGCGCAACCGGCCGGCCGCCAGCACCGCCAGCGCGACCAGCAGCACCAGCGACGCCAGCGCGAACGCGACCGCGCCGACCCGGTACCCCGGCAGCGCGAACGGGGCGTGCAGCAGCAGGTGGTAGGGCTGGTAGAGGTTGAAGCTCTGCCGCACCGGCCAGTGGTCCAGCATGGTCGCCGGGTGGTAGGGGTTGCCGCCCGCCAGGAACTCCCGGATCGGGAAGTACAGCGCGTCCCGGAAGTCCTGCATCCGCTCCTCGGCCAGGGTGTCCCACGTCGGGAGCGGCGCCTGCCACGACGGCCGCAACGCGCGCCACGACGCCACCGCGCCGATCAGCACGACCAGCGCGGTGAGCACCCGCACCTTGTCCTTCACCGCCGCGGTCTTCAGCACGTCACCACCGCCACCAGGGTCGCCGTGGCGGGCAGCGCGCCGACCACGGTCGCCAGCTCTTCCTGCGGGCCCCCGTGGGGGACGACCGCGATCACCGCGTCACCGTCGGCCGGTTCACCGGTCTTCTCCGGCAGCTCCGCGGCCAGGGCTTCGGCGCGGTCGGCCAGTTCCGGCACCACCGCCACGACCCGCGCGGGCCGGGCCGACGCCTCGCACAGCAACGCGAGCCGTTGCGCCAGCCCGGGGTCGTCGTCGGGCAGCACGGCCACCGGCCGGCGCACGCCGCCGGCGTTGAGCGCGGCGCGCACCTGGTCGCGGGGCCGGGTCCGGCGCAGGTGGCCGACGGCGTGCGCGGCCAGACCCGCCAGGACGCCCGCGATCAGCGCCAGGCCGTAGGCGAGTGGCCGGTCGGGCGCGACCTGCGTGGTCTCGGGCCGGTCCAGCAGGCGCAGCCGGGCGGAGGGCGCGAACAGGTCGGCGTCCACCACGGTCCGCGCGATCCGGGTCGCGGCCTGCGCGGCCCGGTCGGCGGTCTCGGCACGCACCGACAGCCGGGCCAGGCCGGAGGCGGGCACCAGCTCCACGGACACCCGGCGGGCCAGGTCGTCGATCGTGGTGCCCAGTTCCTCGGCCGGGACCCGCAGCACGGACGGGCTGCGCGACACCTCGACCAGGGCGGGCAGCGACAGGGCGACGACCTCGCCGAAGCTCGCCTCGGGCGGCTGGTCGGGGTCGCCGACGGCCGGCACGGCGAGCACGCCGACGCGGCTCTCGTACTCCTTGCCCGCCACCTCGACGGCGACCACCACGGCGGTCGCGACGAGCAGCGCGATCCCGAGGCTGAGCGCCAGCGGGCGCTTCAGGACGCCCGGGACGCGCAGCTCCTTCAGCGCACCCGGCACCCGCGGCACGTTCAGCTCCATCATGACCTTCCGATCGCGGTGCGCAGCAGTTCGTCGTAGGACCGCATCAGCAGCCGCGGGTCGTGCTCGCGCCGCACGGACGCGCGGCCCGCCTCGGCCAGTTCCTCCCGGGCCCGGGGGTCGAACAGCAGCGACCGCAGCGCCTTGGCCGTCGCGCCGGGGTCGCGGCGCGGCACCACCACTCCCCCGCCGCCGGCCAGCGCCTGCCGCACGCCGTCCACGTCGGTCGCCACCACGGGGCGTCCGGCGGCCAGCGACTCCAGCACCGCGACCGGCATGCCCTCCCAGTCGCTGGTGAGCACGGTGACGTCGGCGGCGGCCAGCAGGTCGGGCACGTCGCAGCGGTTGCCGAGGAACCGCACCCGGTCCGCGATGCCCAGTTCGGCGGCGCGCACGCGCAGCACGTCCCGGAGGCTGCCGTCGCCCGCCAGCCACAGCACCGCGCCGCCGTCCACCTCCGCCCACGCCTCCAGCAGCACGTCGTGCCGCTTCTGCGGTTCCAGCCGGGCCGGGCACAGCGCGACCGGCGCGTCCGGTGCGACGCCGTGCACCGCGCGGACCGCGTTCCGGTCGACCCGTTCGGGTTGCGGGAACACCGCGTTCGGGATCACCACGGGGTCGGGCACGCCGGCCGCGCGCAGCCGGTCGGCCGTGGCGTCGGCGACCGCGACGACCGTGCGCGAGGTGCGCTTGAGGATGCGGGCCGCGCCGGTGTAGTCGGTCTCCGCGACGCCGTGGAACACGGTCAGCAGCGGCAGCCTGCCCGGCAGCACGGCGAGGCGCGCGACGACGCTGGCCGAGACGTTGTGCGCCAGCACCACCTCCGGCCGGAAGCTGCGGATCGCGGCCTTGGTGGCCGTGGTCGCGCGCAGCACGCCGGTCGCGCGGCGCCGCGCCACGGGCACGGTGAACGTCGGCACGCCGCACGCGCGCAACGCCTCGGCCCGGTGCCCGCCGCCGCTGGCCACGGCCGAGTGCCAGCCGAACTGCTCGCCCGACCTGGCCATCCCGGCGACGAGCGCTTCGGCGCCGCCGGTACCCATCTCACTGATCACGTGGAGCACACGCAACGTCGCTCGCTCTCCTCAGACGCAGGTCGGCCGCGGCCACGACCGCGACCAGCGACCACAACGGCAGGTAGTACTGCTGGGACAGGAAGGTGGAGGCGACCACGACCGCGATCAGGGACGCCTGGACGGCGACGATCGGCAGCGGGTCGTCGGTGGTGCGGCGCACGCGTTCGCCGGTGGCCGCGGTGAGCACGAGGAGCGCGGCGAACAGCGCGAAGCCGGGCACGCCGAGTTCGGCGGCGACCTCCAGGTACATGTTGTGCGCCACCGGGGTCTGCTCGTCGATCTCGGCGTTGTTCGACGCGGCGGGGTAGCCCTCGCGGAACCCGCCCGGCCCCACGCCGAGCACGGGGTGCTCGGCGACCATGCGCGCGGCGGCCTGCCAGCGCAGTTCGCGGGTGTCCACGTTGGTCCCGGCGACGTGGGTCTTCTCCCGCACCGCCCGGTCCAGCTCCGGTCCGGCGAACAGGACCGCGGCCACCCCGAGCACGGCCAGCGCCGCCACACCGCCCGCCAACGCCCTGAGCGGCACCGCGCGGCGGGCGAGCAGCCACGCCACGGCGGCGGTGAGGGCGAGCGCGCCGCCCCGGGAGAACGTCGCCGCCGCGCCCGCGGCCAGCACGACGGCCGCCACGGCGGTCGGCACGCGGTGGCGCAGCGCCACCACCAGCGGCAGGGCGGCGACCAGGAAGTAGGCCAGGTCGTTCGGGTCCTCCAACGGCCCGGCGGCCCGCGTCTGCCCCTCGGCGACCAGGCCCGCCAACGCGCCGACCGCCGCGACCACCGCTCCGGCCACGGTCGCGACCAGCACCGCGCGCAGCGGCGCCTCCCGGGAGACGACGTCGATCAGCACCACCGTGATCAGCAGGAACGGCAGCCAGCGCACGGCGTACCCGGTCGCGAACGGACCGCCCGCGTGCACCGCCCAGGACGCCAGGAGCACGACGGCGAGCGCCACGAGGACCACGTGCGCCGGGTGCGGTTCGGGCGCGCGGCGTTGCCGCGCCCTCAGCACGGCCCAGGCGAGCACGAGCAGCGCGGACGGCGCTTTGGCCAGGTGGCCGTGCACCTGGAGGAGGTAGCCCTCCAACGGCGCGGCGAACACCGTCGCACACGCCAGGACCCGCACCAGCCCCGCCAACCACCCCTCGACCCCCGCCGGACCCGCCACCCACCCCACCGGCCGGCCCGACGCGCCCGACGCACCCGACCGCCACGGCACACCCGGCCGCCCCGAAGCGACCCGGTCCGTCACCCCGACACCATCCGGCCCGACGCCGCCCCCGTGCCACGGCCCGTCGCCCGGCCGGTCGTTCGCGACGCCGTCCGCCGGGTCACCCGCCGCACCGCGCCAGCAGCCCGGTGTCGTGCTCGCGCAGTCCCGCGTCGAGCCGGTCGACGTGCGCGCCGGTGCCGATCACCTCGAAGTGGTGCTCGCGCAGCGCGCCCAGCACCCACCCGAGGAACTCGACCTTCCGCGCGCCGGGCACCGCCATGCCGGGGAAGAACTCCATGCCGGGCGCTTCGGCCGCGCCGAGCACGTCCGTGGGGTGCAGCAACAACGACGGCTGAACACCCCGCGCCCGGCACAACCGCAACGCTGCGGTGAAGTACGCACGAGCCACCCGCGGCGAGAGCTGGTGCAGTTGCAGCAGGTAGGAGCCGTGGATCGGGACGCGCAGCAGCGGCATCGTGGTGACCGGCAGCTCGACCAGGCCCGAGCCGACCCGCCAGCGGTAGGCGCGGTTCGGCGCGCGGACGCGGGAGAAGCCGCCGAACAGGTCGCGTTCGCCGCCGGTCGGCGCGGTGCGGTTGTGGTAGGCGCGGGCGAGCGGGCCGATCCAGGTGGGCAGGGTGCTGGCGTCGTAGCGGTAGCCGCGCTCGGCGAGCAGCTCCAGCAGGTCGCGGGTGACGCTGTAGCCGGGGCCGCGGAACCCGGTCGGCCGCGGCGCGCCCGCCGCGACGATGGCCGCCTCGGTGCGGGCGAGCTCGGCTTCGAGCCGGTCGCGGGTGTAGCGGTGCAGCCAGGGTTCGTGGCCGTAGGAGTGGTTGCCGACCTCGTGCCCGGCGGCGGTGATGTCGGCGACGGCCCGCGCGCCGTCGTCGCGCTCGGCGTCCGCGCCGACGACGAAGACGGTCGTGGTGAGGCCGTGCGCGCCGAAGACCTCGAGCAGCCGCGGCACGGCGGTGGGCAGGAAGCTGGGACGGCTTTCCCACTCGGGGTCGCCGTGGGTCTTGAGGTAGGCCCAGAGGTTGTCGAGGTCGAGGGAGACGCTGGCGGTGTTCACCCGGCCACCTCCGCCGGTGCCTTGGCGAAGCGGTCGGCGTAGCCGAGCAGGAGCACGCCGGACACGACGAGCGCGACGCCCAGCGCCACCCACCACTCGCGGCCGGGCGTGATCGCGTCGCCGAGCGCGGCGATGCCGATGACCGAGGTGAGCACGACGGTGGTGGCGTCCATGGTGGCGACGGTCGAGGTGGCCGAGCCGCGGCGCAGGGCCAGCGCCAGGTAGGACTGGCCGACGAGCGCGGCGACGACCATCAGCCACGCCAGCGGGTACAGCGGGAGGGTCGGGAAGGGCTCGTCGGCCAGCGTGCGGCTGGTCATGGCGACCACCGCGAACGCCACCCCGGCGGCCGCGGCCAGCGGCACCACGCCGCCGATCCGGCGCTGCGCCAGGGCGAGCGCGACCAGGGGCAGTCCGAACAGGACGATGCCGGGGCCCTGCGGCACGTCGTGCGCGGCCGACGGGGTGGCCGCCGCGACGAGCAGGACCAGCCCGGCCGCCATCACGACCAGCACCACGACCTCGACCACGCGGACCCGCCAGCCGAGCACCGCGATGCCGAACAGGGTGGCGAGGCCGACGGCGCACGACGAGCCGGCCTGGACGAGGTAGAGCGGCAGCTGGGCGCGGGCCAGGAACGCCAGCGCGAAGCCGCCCACCTGGCCCGCGAAGCCGAGCAGGTAGAGCCGGTCGCGGGCGAGCCTGGCGAGCAGCCCGAGCCCGCCGACGTCGTCGTCGGCGCGCCGGGAGGCGACCGCCTGGGCGACGACGCCCAGCGCGTACAGCACCGCGGACGCGGCGAGTTCGAGGTAGCCAGTCACGCGACCCTTCCCATCGAGATATCGGCCCGTGGGGACAGCCGGCGCGCGGAAGCGGTCGGTGTGATCCCGATATCGGAAGGGGAGCGTAGAACCCGAAAGACCTCGACTCGTTCGAGCGATAGGCGACTACACGATCGAGTTAACCCTCTGACTACACAACGGTTTCCGCGTGGAACGGACCACCGCGCAGGGACCACCGGGACAGGAACCACCGCAGCAGGTGACGCCACGGCACGGCCGTAGTTCGCCACGGTGCTCGCGTACACCGCCGGCAGCGGCCGGCGCTCGTCGCTGGAGGTGTCCGCCTCGACGGCCGACTCCGGTGGCGCGGCCACGGCCCGGCCAGTCGCCGCACAGCGCGCACGCGGGAGTGGACCGGCGCGCGAGTTGCCGGATCGGCAACTTTGTTTGCCGGCCGACCGGGGTGGTCCGCACTATCGGGGCATGGACGCAACTGAGGAGTACTGGGAGACGTTCTACCGCGACCGCGACCAGGTGTGGACCGGCAAGGCCAACGAGCTGCTGGTGCGCGAGGCCGCCCACCTGGACCCGGGCACCGCGCTGGACCTGGGCTGCGGCGAGGGCGGTGACGCGTTGTGGCTCGCCGAGCAGGGCTGGCGGGTGACCGCCGTCGACGTGTCCGCCGTGGCCCTGGCCAGGGGCGCGGCGCGGGCCACCGAGGTGGGGCTGGCCTCGCGCGTCGACTGGCAGCGGCACGACCTGGCGCGCTCGTTCCCGACCGGGGTGTTCGACCTGGTCTCGGCGCAGTTCCTGCACTCGTCGGTGGCGGTGGAGGGCGAGCGGGAGGGCATCCTGGCGCGGGCCGCGGAGGCCGTCGCGCCCGGTGGGCGGCTGCTGGTCGTGGGCCACGCCGGCTGGCCGACGTGGCTGGCGGACAACCCGCCGGTGGAGTACCGGTTCCCGACCAACGCCGACGTGCTGGGCGCGCTGCGCCTCGGCCCGGAGTGGGTGGTGGAGGTGGACGAGTCGGTCGAGCGGGAGATCATCAGCCCGGAGCAGGTGCACGGCACGCGCACCGACGTCGTGCTCCGCTTGAAGCGCGGCTGAGGACGGCCGGCGGCCCGCCACGACGAGCACGACGAGCCACGTCAGGCGACGGCGCCGTGCTCGTCCTCGGCCGGCGCGGGCAGGCCGAGGCGGGCGGGGGTGTCCTCGTCGAACTCGTCCAGGAAGTCGTGCAGGGCGTCGGCGGCGTGCTCCAGCGAGGGCATCGCGTACAGCACCGGCTGGTACCCGGCGGCGGTGTAAGGGGTGGTCACGACCCGCGGCACGGCCCACGGCCGGATCTCGGCGCGGTGCAGCCGCCCCAGCTCGCCGTAGGAGGACAGCAGCGCCGCACCGTACGCCTTGACCCGGCCCCGCTCGACCGCGACGCCGTACTCCAGGGTGAACCAGTACACGCGGCTGATCAGGTCCAGGGCGGCCGCGCCGGACACCCGGGCCGCCGCCGCGCCGACCAGCCGGTAGAGGTCGGCGAACCACGGCGAGGACAGGTGCGTGCCGTGGCCGTGCACGTCGTGCAGGACGTCGGGCTCGGGCGTGTAGAGCGGCATCGCCGGGTGCCGCACGTACTGCACGGCGTGGAAGTACCCGCGCGCCATGGCGCCGAGGAACCGCTCGTCCGGCACGATCCCGCCGGCGAGGGTGAACCGGAACCCGGTCAGCTCGTGCAGGCGGTCGCCGACCTCGGCGTGCTGCGGCACGTGGTCGGCGGGGATGGGCGCGATGTCCCGGGCGCGCAGCACCGCCCGGCACACCGCGTCCTCCTGGACCGCGGCCAGCGCGGTGTGCACCTGCCGCCAGGTCTCGTGCTCGCGCTCGGTGTAGGTGACCGGCGGCGAGGGCTCGCCCACCTCGTGGCCCTCGGCCCGCGCCACGATCGCGTCACGGCGCCGGAGGTAGGCGGGGTCGCTCAGGCCGGGGTGCAGCGGGGCGGCTCCCAGCGTCCCGTCCGGGGCCACCGGCGTCCGTGCCGGCACGTCGACGGTTTCGCTCGTCATGCCCGGAGGCGTACCCGGGCCGTGTGCCGGCACTCGGCCGACGGACACTGCTCACCCCGTCGGGTGACGTCGGGCCCCGGCTCGGGAACGGAGCGCTACAGCCGGGCGAGCAGCTCGGTCAGGGCTTGCCCCAAGGGGCGGTCGACGCGCACGGTCGCGTGGACGTCGCCCCTGGTCTCGCCCTTGTTGACGATGAGGACGGGCTTGCTGGCGGTGGCGGCGTGCCGCACGAACCGCAGGCCGGACATGACGGTCAGCGACGAGCCGAGCACGAGCAGCGCGTCGGCCTCGTCCACCAGGCGGTAGCACCGCTCGACGCGCGGGCGCGGCACGTTCTCGCCGAAGAACACCACGTCCGGCTTCAGCACGCCGCTCCCGCAGCCGGCGCACCCGACCAGCCGGAACGACCGCACCTCGTGCTCGGCGAGGTCCACGTCGCCGTCCGGGTTGATCCGGGTGGCGGTGGCCTCGAAGGCGGGGTTGGCGGCGCGGAACCGGCGGTCGAGGTCCTCCCGGGCGCTGACCGCGCGGCAGTCCAGGCAGACCACGCGGTCGAGGCTGCCGTGCAGCTCGACCACGTCGGGCGTGCCGGCCGCCTGGTGCAGGCCGTCGACGTTCTGCGTGATGACACCGGACAGGTGGCCGCGGGCGTGCAGCTCGGCCACGGCGTGGTGGCCGGTGTTGGGCGCGGCGCGGGCGATGGTCCGCCAGCCGAGGTGGCTGCGCGCCCAGTACCGGCGCCTGCCCTCCGCGCTGCCGACGAACTCGTCGTAGGTCATCGGGGTGTGCTTGCGCAGGCTGCCCGCCGCGCCCCGGTAGTCGGGGATGCCGGACTCGGTCGACAGCCCCGCGCCGCTGAGCACCAGCACCCGGCCGTCCGCGACCACCCGCACGACCTCGTCCAGGCTGGTCGTGCGCGGCAACGGCGCGCCGGTCGGCGTCCAGCTCAACGTCGGCCGGGTTCGCATGGCCTCCACCTTACGTGCGGTCGGGCGCCGGTCCGGTGGACTCGCGGACAACCAGCTCCGGCGGCCGGACGTCGACCGACGCGTCCTCGACCTCGCCCAGGGACGCGAGCAGCACGCGTGCCGCCGCACGGCCCAGACCGATCAGGTCCTGGCGCACGGTGGTGAGCTGGGGGTAGACCAGCTCGCCGAGCGGCAGGTCGTCGTGGCCGACCACGGACAGCTCGCCGGGCACGTCGACGCCCAGCCGGCGGGCGGCGCTCATCCCGGCCACCGCCATCGAGTCGTTGGCGAACAGCACGGCGGTGGGGCGGCGGTGCTCCGCGAGGAGCTTCCCGATGGCGTCAACCGCGCCGGCGGCGGTGAAGTCGGACACGACCGAGTGGCTGGGAGCGAGGTCGTGCGCGGCCAGCGCGTCCTCGAACACGCGGCGCCGGTGGAGGGTGTGGACCCGGTCCTCGGGGCCGGACACGTAGGCGATGCGCCGGTGCCCGTGCGCGACGAGGTGCTCGACGGCCGCGCGGACCCCGCGGGCCGGCCCCGTCGCCTGCACGGACGGCACCGGGTCGGCGCGCCACGGCGTGCCGATGAGCACGGTGCGCACGTCCAGGGTCCGCAGCAGCTCGAACCGGGTGTCGCCGACCCGGCTCTCGGTGAGCACGACGCCGTCGACCCGCCGTTCGTCGGCCAGCCTGCGGTAGGCGACCTCCTCCGCGCTCGGCTCCTCGCCGACGATGTGCAGCAGCAGGCCGTACCCGAGCGGGGACAGCTCGCCCTCGATGCCGGAGATCAGCAGGGTGAAGTGCGGGTCGGCGCTGAGCAGGTCCGGCGAGCGCCGGGCGACCATGCCGATGGCGCGCGTCTTCGCCGAGCGCAGGGCCACGGCGGCGGCGGACGGCGTCCACCGGAGCTTGCTCGCGGCGGTCAGGACGCGGTCGCGGGTCGGCGCGGAGATGCCCGCCTTGCCGTTGACGACCTTCGACACGGCCGCCACCGACACGCCGGCGAGAGCGGCGACGTCGGCGATCGTCGGCTTGCGGCTGGCCACCCGGTGAACGTTACACCGACTGATCGCAGTGCCTCGACATACGTCAGGTTAAACGATATACCTGTGGCCATGCAGCGCAACTCCGCCAAGCTCGCCGGCCCCGACGTCTGGGTCGGGGTCAACTACTGGTCGCGGACCGGCGGCCCGTTGATGTGGCGCGACTACGACCCGTCCGTGGTGGACGAGGAGCTGCGCGTGATGCGCGAGCACGGGATCGGCCTGACCCGCAGCTTCTGCTACTGGCCGGACTTCATGCCGGCCGAGGACTCGCTGGACGGCGAGCTGCTGGCCCGGTACGACGACTTCCTCGACCGGCACCGCGCGTTGGGGATGCGGACGATCCCGACCTTCGTCGTCGGGCACATGTCGGGCCAGAACTGGGACCCGGCGTGGCGGGACGGCCGGGACGTCTTCACCGACGAGTCGTTCCTGGACCGGCAGCGCTGGTACGTCCGCGAGCTGACCGAGCGGTGGCACGACCACCCGGCGGTGGCGGGGTGGCTGCTGAGCAACGAGATCCCGATCTACGCCGACTGGCGGTCGCGGGGCATCGGCACGCTGGACGCGGACGCGGTGACGGCGTGGGCGGCGGCGTTGATCGGCGAGATCCGCGCGGCGGGCGCGACCCAGCCGGTGTCGGTCGGCGACGGCGCGTGGGGCGTGGAGGTCACCGGGCTGGACAACGGTTTCCGGGTGCGCGACCTGGCGCCGCTGATCGACTTCCACGGGCCGCACGTGTACCGGATGGACGACGACCAGCTGCGGCTGCACCTCGGCGCGGCGTTCGTCTGCGAGCTGCTCGACATCGGCGGCAAACCGGTGGTGCTGGAGGAGTTCGGCGTGACGTCCGACTACGCGTCGGAGGAGAACGCCGCCCACTACTACCGGCAGGTGCTGCACACGACGTTGCTGGCGGGCGCGACCGGCTGGATACCGTGGAACAACACCGACTAAGACCACCTGGCCGACCAGGAGCCGTACCGGCACCACCCGTTCGAGATGCACTTCGGGCTGACGGACTCCGAGGGACGGCCGAAGGCGCAGCTGCGGGAGGTGCACGCGTTCACCGAAGTGCTGCGGCGCACGGACTTCGCGCGGCTGCGACGGCCGGACACCTCGATCGCGTTGCTGGTGTCGTCGTTCCTGGAAGCGCGGTACCCGTTCACGCAGCCCGAGGACGCGACCGGCGTGGCGGACAACTCGCGGCAGGCGTACATCGCGGCACGGGAGGCGGACCTGCCGGTGGGGGTGGTGCGCGAGCTGGACGGCGTGCCGGAAGACTGCGCGTTGTACCTCGTGCCGTCGGTCAAGCAGCTCACCGCGCCGACGTGGCGGACGTTGGTGGAGCGCGCCGCCGCGGGCGCGGTGGTGTACGCCTCGTACTTCGTGGGCGAGCACCGGACGCAGCGCGGGCCGTGGTGGCCCAAGCTGGACGAGACGTTCGGCGTGGTGAAGCAGCTGCGGTACGGGCTGGTCGACCCGATCGAGGACGACTCGCTGCGGATGGTGTTCCAGCGGGACTTCGGCGGCATCGGCGCGGGCGAGGAGCTGGTGTTCCGGGTCGGCGGCACGGCCGAGTCGCGCGCGTTCCTGCCGGTGGCGCCGGACGGCGCGGAGGTGCTGGCGGTGGACGGGCACGGGCGGCCCGCGCTGCTGCGGCACCGGGTCGGCGACGGGTGGGTGGTGCTGTGCACGTACCCGTTGGAGCACATGGCCGCGATGACGCCGCGGGTGAACCCGGAGCCGACGTGGCGGCTGTACGCGGCGCTGGCCGCGTTCGCGGGCGTGCCGCCCGCCGTCCGGGTGGACGACCCGCTGGTGATGACGGGGCTCATGGAGCACTCGGTCGACGGGCGGGTGTTCGCGTGGTTCGTCAGCCAGCACGCCTCGCCCGTCGTGGTGCGACCGGTGCTCGACGGGCGGTTGGTGACGTTGGACGGCGCGCCGATGGCCGCCGTGGAGCTGGCCGCGTACGGCGTCGTCGTGGCGGAAGTGCGGGAGGTGCAGTCGTGAAGATCGCGGCGGTGGAGGTCGTGGTGACCTGTCCGGGGCGGAACTTCGTCACGCTCAGGGTCACCACCGAGGACGGGATCACCGGGCTGGGCGACGCCACGCTGAACGGGCGCGAGCTGGCGGTGGAGGCGTACCTGCGGGAGCACGTCGTGCCGCTGCTGGTCGGGCGGGACGCGTCGGCCATCGAGGACACCTGGCAGTACCTGTACCGGGGCGCCTACTGGCGGCGCGGTCCGGTGACGATGGCCGCGATCGCGGCTGTCGACACGGCCTTGTGGGACATCAAGGCGCGTGCGGCGGGCATGCCGCTCTACCAGCTGCTCGGCGGGGCGTGCCGGGTCGGCGCGCTGGCCTACGGGCACGCGTCGGGGCGCGACCTGCCGGAGCTGTTCGACTCGATCCGGCTGCACCTGGAGCTGGGGTTCCGGGCGATCCGGGTGCAGACCGGCATCCCCGGGCTGGCGACGGTGTACGGGGTGGCGGCGTCGGCGGCCGGCGGCGGCGACCGGTACGACTACGAGCCGGCGAGGCCCACCGCGTCGCCGGTGGAGGAGAGCTGGGACACGCGGGCCTACCTGCGGCACGTGCCGTCGGTGTTCGAGGCGGTGCGGTCGGAGTTCGGCCCGGAGCTGCCGCTGCTGCACGACGGCCACCACCGGATGACCCCGATCGAGGCGGCCCGGTTGGGCAAGGCGTTGGAGCCGTACGACCTGTTCTGGTTGGAGGACGCGACGCCCGGCGAGGACCAGGCGGCGTTGCGGCTGATCCGGCAGCACACCACCACGCCGCTGGCGATCGGCGAGGTGTTCAACTCGGTGCACGACTACACGACGTTGCTGAGCGAGCGGTTGATCGACTACGTCCGGTCGGCGGTCACCCACACGGGCGGGGTGACGGCGTTGAAGAAGGTGCTGGACTTCGCCGCGGTGTACGGGGTCAAGTCGGGGATGCACGGGCCGACCGACATCTCCCCGGTCGGCATGGCCGCCGCGCTGCACCTGGACCTGGCCGTGCACAACTTCGGCATCCAGGAGTACATGCCGCACTCGGCGGAAACGCTGGAGGTGTTCCGCACGTCCTACACGTTCACCGACGGCCTGCTGCACCCGTCCGACGCGCCGGGGCTGGGCGTGGAGTTGGATGTGGACGCCGCCGCCCGCTTCCCCTACCGCGCCGCCTACCTGCCGGTCAACCGCCTGGCGGACGGCACCCTCCACGACTGGTGAGCCGTCGCGCGGGGTCGGGCGGCTCGTCGCGCGTGACGACGCAGCCACCGGGCGTGCGCTTCCTGGAGGTGGGCTGTTCAGCCCCTCGGTGTCGGTGAGGTCTTCGTACCGGTGACGCCGCAGCCGAACGGGCCGGGTGGTCGAGTGGTCAGAGGCGGAACTCGGCGCGGACCACGGCGGCGTCGAAGGCGCGGCTGCCCGACTGGACCGGCATGGTGTCCGGGGGGCGGGGGCCGATCAGGGCGGTCGCCTCGGTGGGCAGGCCGGCCCACTGGTCGGCCACGGCCACCTCCAGCGGCGTGCCGGGGTCCAGCTCGCAGGTGATCTCGCGACTGGACGGGCCGTAGAGGTCCAGCACCGAGCCGGGCAGGTCGGTGGAGCCGAGGCGGCACGACCGCCGGCCGGGGTCGGACAGCGTCACGTGGGTCCGCCACGCCCGCGTGTTCGGCGTGACGCGGAACGTCACCGTCCGCACCGGGCCGTCGGTGGCGGCCACCGCGGTCACGCCGGGCGCGGGCAGGCGCAGGTCGGGCGCGGCGGCGCGCATCATCGGCTTGTCCAGCGCCGGGTACGGCAGCGTCACCCGTTCCGGGTTCTCCCCCAGCACCCGCGAGGTCCACTCGTCGGGCGCCGGGTCGGCGGAGAGCCAGCTCGCGCCGCCCGTGTCCTGGAGGTAGACGAGCGAGTCGGGGCGCGGCTCGTCCGGCGCGAAGCCGAACCGCGCGGTCCCCACCGCGATCAGCACCACGGCCACCGCGGTCACGCCGAGCGCCGGCCACCACGAGCCCGAGGGCAGCAGCGGCAGCAGCAGCACACCGGCCAGTGCCGCGAACACCACCGCGACCGCGCTCAACGGCATGCCCAACGCCACCATCATCGTGCCGACCAGCGGCGGGAAGATCGCCGCCGCCACCAGCGGCGCGACGAAGGCCAGCCGGGTCGTCCACAACGCGGGCAGGCCGAGCAGCAGCGTCCACTGGAACAGGAACCCGGCGCCCGGCACGGCCACCGTCGTGGCGGCCAGCAGCACGGCCGTCACCACCAGCACCCCGGCGACGACCTCGGCCGGCGACCACCGCCGCGCCACCCGCGCCGCCGCGACCAGCACCGCCGACCCGAGCACGCAGAACCCGGCGACGAACCAGCCCCGCTCGTGCGGCTCCGACAACGCCAGGAACCCCAAGCCCGGCCGCACCGCCGCCACCAGCGCCCACGCCCCGAACGACACCGCGCCCGCCACGACCACCGCGCCGACCGCCACGCCGGCCACCCCGAGCACACCGGGCCACCGCAGCCGGCCACTCCGGACACCCGCGACCAGCGCCGACGCCAGCGCGACCACCGTCACCGCGGCCAACGCCACCGCGAGCCACGTCGGGTAGTGCACCAGCACCCGGGAGAACAGGTCGAAGTACACCGCGTCACCGCCACCGCCACCGGCCCGCAGGTCCCGGTCGCCCAGTGCCCGCACCAGCCCCACCATCGTCTCGCCGTGGTGCTGGAGGCTCCCCCGGTCCAGTCGCGACAGGTCGTCGTAAGGCGAGTGGTAGTCGTGCACGTGCTCGATGAACGCGCTGTTCAACCCCCGCGCGCCCGCGTCCTGGAAGATGGTGAAGTCACTGTAGTTCGGCATCCGCCGGTAGACCTCGTAGGCGAACGAGTTCGCGATCGGCCTGCTGCTCGCCTGCCCGAACGCCGACACGAGCGGCGCGTTGTCCGCACCCGTCTGGAACATCCACACCGGCCCGCCGCTGCCCCGCGCCTCCCAGTTCAGCACCGCGCCGACGCCGTCGACCCCGTGGCGCCGCACGTACGCGTCCGCGCCGAGCGCGCCGGCCTCCTCGCCGTCGGTGAACAGGAACACCACGTCGTTGCGCACCCCGCCGGTGGTCAACGCGCGCAGCGTCTCCAGCATCGCGGCGACCGCCGCGCCGTCGTCGGCCGCGCCCGGACCGGTGGGCACCGAGTCGTAGTGCGCGACCAGCAGCAACGCCTTGCCGCCGCTCACCGAGGGCTCCGCGCCGGGCACGCGCGCGACGACGTTGTGCGTGGTGGCCACCCGGACCCCGCGCCACGGCCGCACGACGTCGTCGGACTCCACCGTGACGTCCGCGCCGAGGCCGCGGGCGGTGTCGACGATGTAGTCGCGGACTCGCCCGTTGTCCGCCGAACCGATCGGGTGCGGCCGCTGGGCGATGGCTGCCAGGTGCCGCTCGGCGCGCCCGGCGGCGAACTCCGCCGGCGGCGCGTCCGCCACGGGCGAGGGCGGCCGGAACCCCAGCACCGCCGTCACACCCACCCCGGCGATCACGATGAGCAGGACCAACACCCGACGGGCGCCTTCGACCATCCGGAGACCCTAACCCGGCGCAAACCCGATCGACAGGGCCCGGAAGCGCCGCGCACCATGTCCGCCATGGACGCCCTTCCCGCCGGTCACACCGTCCGGCCGCCGCGCGCGGACGACGCCGAGCCGATCCTCGGCCTGGTGCACGCCTGCACCACGGCGGTCGTCGGGTTCGCCGACTACACGCTCGACGAGATGCGGGACGAGCTGGCCCGGCCCGGCTTCGACCTGGCCCGCGACGCGTGGCTGGTGCTCGACGCGGCGGGCGCGCCGGTCGGGTACGCGACCGCGAACGGCAAGGGCGGCAGCGACCAGGTGGACGTCGAAGTGGTGTCCCGGGACCCGGTGCTGGTGGACTGGCTGTTCACCAGGGTGCTGCGCCGTGCCCGTGAGCTCGGGCGGGCCGGCGGGCACGACGCGGTGACCGTCGACCACGGCGTCTACCGGGACGACGTGGCGCTGCGGGAGCGGGTGGCCGCGCTGGGGTTCGAGGTCGCGACCACGTTCCACCGGATGCGGGTCGACCACGTCGGCGACGTGCCGCCGCCCGCGCCCGTGCCGGGGCTGGTGCTGCGGCAGGCCGTGGACCCGCAGGTCCGGCGGGCCGCGCACGAGGTGTGGAACGCGTCGTTCGCCGGGCACTTCGGGTTCGTGCCGAAGACCTACGGGGAGTGGCACGAGGGGCAGGACCGCAAGTCGGTCTTCGACTGGTCGGGGCTGTGGCTGGCGGAGCTGGACGGACGACCGGCCGGGTTCCTGGAGCGCACCGACCAGTTCGCCGACGAGAACCGCGGCTACGTCGGCCACCTGGGCGTGCGGGCCGGGGCGCGGGGTCGCGGGGTGGCGAAGCACCTGCTGGGGCACGCCTTCCACCTGGACGCGCGCGACGGTCGCGTGGGCACGGTCCTGCACGTCGACTCGAACAACCCGACGCCCGCGCTCGGCCTCTACGAGTCGGTGGGGATGCGGCCGGTGCTGGTGATCGACGTGTGGCGCGGCCGGTTCGGGTGACCGGCCGCGACGCCGCCGGAGTCCGCTAGGCGGCCTGCTGACCGTCGATCGCCCACTGCCCGTTGACCTTGACCAGCGTGTAGAGGTGCTGCTCGGTCTGGGTCTGGCCGGACTTGAACGTGTACGACACGGTCGCCGTCACCTGCTGCGGGCCGACGGCCTGCACGTTGCTGACGGACACCGCGCTCATCTGCCCCCAGAAGCCCTGGTAGGCGCCGAAGCTCGGCGACCTGGCGGCCTTGAACCCGTCGGTGAGGCGGCCGTAGGCGGTCTCCAGGTCGTTCGGCAGCAGGCCGTAGTACTGGCTCAGCGCCTGGTCCGGGCCGATCTCGACGGGCGGCTGGGTGGTGTCGGTGGTCGTCGGTCCGGGCGGCGGCGTGGTGGTCGTGGTCGGCTGCTCTTCCTCGGTGGTCTGGTCGGGTCGGGTCTCGGCGGGCGCGCCGGTGGTCGCCTCGGCGGTGGTCTGGCTGGTCGGGTCCGTCCCCGCCGCCGATGAGCCGTCCCCGTCCCGGGTGACCAGGTACGTCACGACGGCGATGGCGATCAGGGCCACGACGGCGAGGGCGATGAGCGCCTTGCGGTCGCCTCGCTTCTCCTCGTCCGGCGGCGCGGACCGGGCCGGTGCGGGCTGAGGCGGGTCCGGTGGGGACGGGTTCGGTTGCGGCGGCGCGGGCCGGGCCGGGGCGGAACGGGCCGGGGTGGGCTGGACCGGGGCGGGCTGCACCGGAACCGGCTTGACCTGGGCGGGCTGGGGCTCGGGCGCCGGCTCGACGGGCGTCGGCTCGGGCGTGGGCACCGGGTCGAGGGGTGAGGCCAGGATCGCGGTCGGCGTCGGGGACGGCGGCGCAGGCGGCGGCGTCGGGCCGTCGAACCGCACGTCGCGCAGCATGTCGGCGGCCTCGGGCATGCTCGGCCGGGTCTCCGGGTCCGTGTCGAGCAGGCGCATCAGCACCGGCGTCAGCGGACCGGCGTTGCGCGGCGGCGGGAACCGGCCGTCGGCGACCCGGTGCAGCAGGGCGATGGTGTTGCCGTCCACGCCGAACGGCGGCGTGCCCTCCAGTGCCGCGTACAGCGTCGCGCCCAGCGCGAACACGTCGGCCGGGAACTCGCCCTTCCCGCCGCGCGCCACCTCCGGGGCCAGGTAGGCGGGCGTGCCGACGAGCAGCCCGGACGCGGTGACGGTCGCCTCGTCGGTCGCGCGCGAGGTGCCGAAGTCGGTGACCTTGACCGTGCCGAACTCGGTGACCAGCACGTTGCCCGGCTTCACGTCGCGGTGCGTGACACCCGCCCGGTGGGCGGCGGCCAGCCCGTCCGCCAGCTGCACGCCGAGCCGGGCCACCTCCTCGGCCGGCAGCGTGCCGCGTTCGCTCATCACCGTGGCCAGGCTGCGCGACGGCAGGTACTCCATGATCAGCCACGGGTGGCCGTCGTACTCGACCACGTCGTACAGGGCGATCACGTTGGGGTGCGACAGGCGGGCCGCGATGCGCCCCTCCCGGACCGCGCGGTCGATCGACTCCTGGTCGAACCCGGTGCGGGACAGCAGTTCCTTGACCGCGACGATGCGGCGCAGCCGCTGGTCCTCGGCCCGCCACACCACCCCCATCCCGCCCGTGCCGATCCGCTCGGTCAGCCGATACCGGCCTGCGATAGTGCGGTCCACCACCCGTGCTCCCAACGTCGCGCGCACGTCCGGCGACGGGGTACCCGATCGGGCTACCACTCGAACGTGCGTTTCAGTCGTAACACTTCCAGTGGTCGTTTGTCCCTTCACCACGCGGGTCGGTCACGCAGGTGAGCCGCGCGCCACCGAACCGTCGGAGGGCGTGTTCCGCGGACTCGACGGCGCGGTCCTTTGTGGACTTCGCCGGTCGGCTCTCACCGCCAGCGGGGTTCGTCGGCGCCCCAGGCGGTCGGCGGGTGGTCCCACGTCCCGCCGTCGACGAGCGGCGGGCGGGCGTGGCGGAGGGCGCCGTAGGACGACGGGGTCTCGACCAGCCAGGGGTCGGGGTCGTAGGCGCCGCGCGCGGGTGAGGGTTCGACGTCGTGCAGGAGCCAGGACGCGGTGGCGGCGAGCGACAGGTCCAGGCGCCGGCCCAGCGGTTCGGTGAGGGCCCGGAGGACGGCGGCGGCGAGCAGGTAGCCGGTGCCGTGGTCGAGGGCTTGGGCGGGCAGCACGCCGGGGGTGCCGCCCAGCCCGTCGGCGCGGCCCAGGCCGTCGGCGCTCTCGGCGGCGGCGATGCCGGTGGCGGCTTGGACCAGGCTGTCGAACCCGCGCCGGCCCGCCCAGCCTCCGGTGTGGCCCCAGGCCGTCAGCCGGGCGATCACCAGGTCGGGGCGGCGCGCGTGCAGTGCTTCCGGGCTCACGCCGTGGCGGTCGAGCGCACCCGGCCGGTAGCCGGTGACGACGACGTCGGCGTGGTCGAGGAGGTCGTCGAACGCGCGCCGGCCGTGCCGGGTGGCCAGGTCGAGCAGGGTGGAGCGCTTGCCCATGCCGGTGTCGGCGTGGATGTCGGGGTCCTCGGGCAGGTGGGGCGGGTCGACGCGGAGGACGTCCGCGCCGAGGAACGCGAGGGTGCGGGTGGCGACCGGGCCCGCGATGACCCTGGTGAGGTCGAGGACCCGGACGCCGTCGGCGGCGCGCGCGGCCGGCGGGAGGACGCGTTTCGCGGCGGGCGTGGGGCGGGCGTCGACCAGGGGACGCCGGGTGGGGTCGGGTCCGGTGGCGACCGCGACCGCCAGGCCGCCCGCCGCGTAGACGGTCTCCTGGACCTCGACGGCTCGGCGGGTGGCCAGCTCATCGGCCAGGACGGCGCGGTCGTCGGCCACGCCCAGGGCTCCGAGCAGGCGTTCCTTGTGGTGGGGGTAGTTGGCGTGGGTGCGGACCCAGCCGTCGGCGGTGCGCCAGAACCCGGACAGCGGCGCGAAGCCGCCGCCCGGGCGGCCGTCGACGCGGAGGTGGCGCTCGCTGGTGAACGCCGTGGCGACGGCGGCCTCGTGCACCGTCACCGGCGGGATCGGGGTGTGGTCGCGCGCGGCTTTCAGCTCGGCCGCGGCGAGGGCGCACACCCCCACGGTGGCGCGTGCCAGGTCGCGGACGGGCAGTCGGGCGCTGAGCACGTCGCCCGCCGAGGTGTAGTCGACCGTCAGGTCGGGTCGGCCGCCGAGGGCCGCCCAGGCGTGCGCTGTCACCGGGTCCACGGGTGCAGTGTGCGTCTTCCGGGGGCCTGTTGGTGGCGGGTCGCGGCGATAAGGTCGATCACCATGGACTACCCGATCGCACGTCGTCCCGGGTTCGACCCTCCGGCGGAGTTCGCGTCGTTGCGGGTGGACGCGCCGGTGTGCCCGGTGTCGTTGCGGCACGGTCAGCAGGCGCACCTGGTGACGCGGTACGACGACGTGCGGGCGGTGCTGCGGGATCACGACCGGTTCTCGTCGGACCCGAGCACGCCCGGCTTCCCCCAGCTGCGGCCGGTGGTGGACCGCAAGGCCGCGCCGGGGAGCTTCCTCGTCACCGATCCGCCCGAGCACACGCGCTACCGCCGGATGGTGACCGGCGAGTTCACCGTGCGTCGGATGGAGGCGTTGCGCATCGAAGTGCAACGCATCACGGACGAACGCTTGGCCGCGCTGCGGTCGGGGCCTCGGCCGGCGGACCTGGTGAGCGCGTTCGCGCTGCCCGTGCCGTCGGACGTGATCTGCCTGCTGCTCGGCGTCCCGGTGGCGGACCAGGAGTTCTTCTCCACCCGGAGCCGCGCCCACCTGGACCGGTCGCTGTCCGCCGAGCGGGTGCGGGCGGCGTTGGACGAGCTGCACGCCTACCTGGCCGACCTGATCCGCGCCCGCCGCCTCGACCCCCGCGACGACCTGATCAGCCGCCTGGTGCGGGAGCCGGGGCTGACCGACGAGGAGGCGGTCGGGATGGCCGTGCTGCTGCTCGTCGGCGGGCACGAGACGACGGCGAACTCGATCGCGCTGTCCGTGCTGGCGCTGCAACGGGAACCGGCGGCGTGGGAGGCGCTGGTCGCGGCACCCGACCTGGTCGACAACGCGGTGGAGGAGCTGCTGAGGTTCTTGAGCCCCGTGCACCACGGGGTGGTGCGGGCGGTGGCGGGTGAGGCGACCGTCGGCGGGACGGTGCTCGCGGCGGGCGAGGGCGTGATCGCCTCCCTGTTCGCCGCCAACCGCGACCCGGCCGCGTTCCCCGACCCGGACCGCCTCGACCTGCGCCGGGACGCGCGGGCGCACCTCGCGTTCGGCAGCGGGGTGCACCAGTGCGTCGGGCAGCTGTTGGCGCGCCTGGAGATGCGCGTGGCCCTGCGGGCGCTGGTGACGCACCTGCCGACCCTGCGCCCCGCCGTGCCGTTCGAGGACGTCGAGTTCAAGTTCGACGCCCCGATCTACGGCCTCCGCTCGCTGCCGATCACCTGGTGAACCGGGCGGTGGGCAGTGGCCGGCGCCCACCGGCGCAGGTGGGCGCCGGCCTGGTCACTCGCCCGTGCTGAACGCGGCGTCGAAGGACGCGGCCGGCGGGTCGAACAGGTGCCGCCGGATGAACCCGACCGCCTCCTCCGCCCCGCGCAGCCGGTCCATCCCGGCGTCTTCCCACTCCACCGAGATCGGCCCGCGGTACCCGATCGCGTTCAACGCGCGGAACGACTCCTCCCACGGCACGTCGCCGTGGCCGGTCGACACGAAGTCCCACCCGCGCCGCGGGTCGGCCCACGCCAGGTGCGACCCGAGCCGCCCGTTGCGCCCGTCGAAGCGCTTCTTCGTGTCCTTGCAGTCCACGTGGTAGATCCGGTCGGCGAAGTCGAGGATGAACCCGACCGGGTCCAGGTCCTGCCAGACGAAGTGCGACGGGTCCCAGTTCAGCCCGAACGCGGGCCGGTTGCCCACCGCGTCCAGGGCCTTCCGCGTCGTCCAGTAGTCGTACGCGATCTCCGACGGGTGCACCTCGTGCGCGAACCGCACCCCCACCTCGTCGAACACGTCCAGGATCGGGTTCCACCGCCGCGCGAAGTCGGCGTACCCCTCGTCGATCACGGCCTGCGGCACGGGCGGGAACATCGCCACGTACTTCCAGATCGACGAGCCGGTGAACCCGACCACCGTGCCCACGCCCAACCGGGCCGCCGCACGCGCGGTGTCCGCCATCTCGGCGGCCGCGCGCTGCCGCACGCCTTCCGGCTCGCCGTCGCCCCAGATGCGGGACGGCAGGATCGCCTTGTGCCGGAAGTCGATCGGGTCGTCGCACACCGCCTGCCCGACCAGGTGGTTGGAGATCGTGAACACGTCCAACCCGTACCGCGCCAGCATCGCGCGCTTCGCCGGCACGTAGTCGTCGTCCGCGAGCGCCTTGTCCACCTCGAAGTGGTCGCCCCCGCAGGCGATCTCCAGCCCGTCGTAGCCCCAGCCGGACGCGAGCCGGCACACCTCCTCGAACGGCAGGTCGGCCCACTGGCCGGTGAACAAGGTGACCGGTCGGCTCATCGGGGGTCTCCGATCATCGTCCACGTCGACTGCTGCCCGGCACTCTCCTCCACCGCCGCCAGCACCCGCTGCACGCGCAGGCCGTCGGTGAAGCTCGGCGCCGGGTCGACGCCACCGCCGATGGCGGTCAGGAAGTCCGCGGCCTCGTGCGTGAACGTGTGCTCGTAGCCGAGCAGGTGACCCGGCGGCCACCACGCGCCCACGTACGGGTGGTCGGCCTCGGTCACCAGGATCCGCCGGAACCCGGCCGCCGAGCCGTCGTCGGCCGAGAACACCGACAGCTCGTTCATCGACTCGAAGTCGAACGCCAGGCTGCCGCGCGTGCCGTTGACCTCCAGCCGCATCGAGTTCTTGCGACCCAACGCGTACCGGGTCGCCTCGAACGTGCCCAGCGCGCCGGACGAGAAGCGGGCCAGGAACACGGCCGCGTCGTCCACCGTCACGTCGGCGAACCCGTCGCCGTCGGGCCGGGAGCGGACGAAGGTCTCCGTGGTGGCGCTGACACCGGTGATCAGGTCGCCGGTGACGAACTGCGCGGCGTCCACGATGTGCGCGCCGAGGTCGCCCAGCGCGCCCGACCCGGCCTTCTCCTTGCGCATCCGCCACGTCATCGGCGACGAGGGGTCCGACAGCCAGTCCTGCAGGTACACCGCGCGCACGTGCCGGACCTCGCCGATGCGGCCTTCCTCCACCAGCTTGCGGGCCAGCGCGATCGCGGGCACCCGCCGGTAGTTGAACGCGACCATCGACCGCACACCGCGCCCGGCGGCCTCCTCCGCGGCGGCGGCCATCGCCTCGGCTTCCGCGACCGTGTTGGCCAGCGGCTTCTCGCACAGCACGTGCTTGCCGGCGGCGAGCGCGGCGAGCGCGATCTCGGCGTGCGTGTCGCCGGGGGTGCAGATGTCGACGAGGCCGACGTCGTCCCGGGCGACGAGCGCGCGCCAGTCGGTCTCGACGGCCGCCCAGCCGTACTTGGTCGCCGCGTCCTTGGTGCGCACCGGGTCACGCCCGCCGAGGACGGCCAGGCGAGGCGTCAGGGGCACGTCGAAGAACCGGTGGACGCTGCGCCAGGCGTGCGAGTGCACCGCGCCCATGAACGCGTGGCCGACCATGCCCACGCCGATCTCTTCCGTCATCAGCAGCCTTTCGCAGCAGTGTCGATCCAGTGACGGCGTCGGTCCGCCGACCCGGTCAGGAGTCGAAGCCGACGTCGAGGTACTGGTCGACGTTCTCCTTGGTCACCACGGCCGAGTAGGTGGTGATGGACGCGGGGATGTCGTGCTCGGCCATGTCGCCGATGCCCTTGGTCTGGCCGAGCAGCCTGGCCAGCGCGATCGCCGAGGACGCCATCGACGGGCTGTAGAGGACGGTCGCCTTGACCACGCCGCTGTCGGCCTTGATCAGGTCCATCATGTTGCGCGAGCCCGCGCCGCCGACCATGACGAACTCCTTGCGGCCGGCGCTGTCGATCGCGGCCATGACACCGATGCCCTGGTCGTCGTCGTGGTTCCACAGCGCGTCCAGCTTGGGCGCCGACTGGAGCAGGTTGGCCGTCTGCTGCTCACCGGACTCGGACGTGAACGACGCCGAGACGCGCGGGCCGACGGCGAAGCCCGCCTTCGCCAGGGCGTCGCTGAAGCCCTTGCTGCGCTCCTGGGTCAGCGGCAGCGAGTCGATGCCGGCGACCTCGCCGATGATCGGGTTCGTGATGTTCTTGGCCTTCAGCTGCGAGGCGATGTACTCCCCCGCGTTGACGCCCATGCGGTAGTTGTCGCCGCCGATCCACAGCCGGTAGGCGAGCGGGGTGTCGAAGACCCGGTCCAGGTTGATCACCGGGATGCCCGCGTCCATGGCCTGGCGGCCGACCTCGGTGAGGGCCTTGCCGTCGAACGGCAGCACGACCAGCACGTCGACCTTGTCGTTGATCAGCGTCTCGACCTGGCCGATCTGCTGGTTGACGTCGTTGGTGCCCTCGGTGGCCTTGAACGTGACGTCGGAGAACTCGTCGGCCTGCGCCTTGGCGTTCTTCGTCATCGCGGCCATCCAGCCGTGGTCGGCGGCGGGTGCGGAGAAGCCGATGGTGACCTGCTTGCCCGGCTGGGTGTTCTGGCCCGAGCCGCCCGCGACGGCGTTCGGCGCGGTGTTGGCGGACTCGTTGGACGTGCACCCGGCCAGCAGGGCGGCGGTGCCGACGGCGGTGGTTCCCCAGAGGAAGCGGCGGCGGTCGAGTGAGGGCATGGCTGACTCCCGGGCGGTGTGTCGGGTCGGGTGTGGGGGTGGTGGGTGTGCCGTGCGCGTCAGGTGGCGCGTGTGCCGCGGCGGCGGGCCGTGGTGCGCTGCAGGAGCACCGCGGCGATGATGATCACGCCCTTGGCGATGTTCTGGATGTCGGTGTCGAGGTTGTTCTGGGTGAAGATGTTGCCCACCACGGTGAAGATGAGGACGCCGATCAGCGTGCCGATCAGCGAGCCTCGGCCGCCGCTGAGCAGGGTGCCGCCGATGACGACCGCGGCGATCGCGTCCAGCTCGTAGAACATGCCGTTGGTGGACGCGCCGGACGTGGTGCGGGCGACGACCATGAGCGCGGCGATGCCGCAGCACAGGCCGGCGATGCCGTAGACGAGCGCGGTGTGCCTGCGGACGTCGATGCCGGCCAGGCGGGCGGCTTCGGCGTTGCCGCCGACGGCGAACGTGCGGCGGCCGAACGTGGTGCGGTTGAGCAGCACCCAGCCGACCGCGAACACCGCGGCCAGCATCCAGATCAGCACCGGGACGCCGAGGATGTCGCCCCGGAAGAAGGTGGAGAACCCGGTCTCGGTGACGACCTGCGTGCGGCGGCCGGAGAGCCGTTCGGCCAGGCCCTTCGCCGACGCGTACATGGCGAGGGTCGCGATGAACGGCACGATCTTGCCGTAGGAGATCAGCACCCCGTTGACCAGGCCGCAGCCGAGGCCGACCAGCAGGGCGCACAGCACCATCACCACGGGCCCGTAGGACTGGGTGGCGACGGTGGTCATCCACACGCCGGACAACGCCACGATCGAGCCGACGGACAGGTCGATGCCGCCGCTGATGATCACGAACGTCATGCCGACGCTGACCACGCCGATCGCCGCGGCGAGCCGCAGCATGGTGGAGATGTTGGCCTCGGTGAGGAAGCTGTCGGGCCGGGTGGCGTAGCCGACGACGCACAGCACCACCAGCACGCCGAGCAGCCCGGTGAGCCTCAGGTCGAGGTTGCGCCGCTGCTGGGGCGGCTCCTGGGGTGCGGCGGATTTCGGGTCGAGGACCCTTGCCTCGGTCACGGGGTCTCCTCAGGCGCGTCATCTGGGGTGACGGCGGCTTCGGTGACGGCGCTGCCCGCCATCACCATGTCCAACACGGCGGATTCGGTGAGCTCGTCGGCGCGCCGGTCCGCGATCACCTCGCCGTCGCGCAGCACCAGCACCCGGTCGGCGAGGCCGAGCACCTCGGCGACCTCGCTGGACACCAGCACGACGGCCACGCCGGCCGCGGCCAGCTCGTGGATCACCCGGTACAGCTCGGCGCGCGCGCCGACGTCCACGCCGCGCGTCGGCTCGTCCAGGAGCAGCACCTTGCAGCCCCGGACCAGCCACCGGGCCACCACGGCCTTCTGCTGGTTGCCGCCGGAGAACTCGGCGACCAGCCGGCGCGGGTCGGCGGGACGCAGCTCGAGCCGTTCGAGGGTGGTCTTGGAGTCCTTCAGCTCGCGGGCCCGGTCCAGGAAACCGGCGCGGCTGTAGGCGGGGAGGCTGGACAGCGTCACGTTGTGCGCGACCGGCAGGTCCAGCAGCAGGGCCTGGGCCTTGCGCTCCTCGGGCGCCAGGCCGATGCCCGCCTTCACCGCGGCGACCACGCTGCCCGGCCGCACCGGTTTCCCGTCGACCGAGATGTGCCCGGCGTCGGGTTTCCGCGCGCCGAACACGGTCTCGAGGATCTCGCTGCGGCCCGCGCCGACCAGGCCCGCGATGCCCAGGATCTCACCCGCGCGGACGTGGAAGCCGACGTCGCGGAACTCGCCCTCGCGGCTCAGGCCGGTGACCGTGAGCACCTCGCGCGTGGTGTCCGCGGTGGACGCCTCGCGGTGCGGGAACACCGTCTCGACCTTGCGGCCGGACATCAGGTCGACCAGGTCGGCGGTCGGGGTGTCGGCGGGGAGGTTCGCGGCGACCGTGCGGCCGTCCTTCAGGACGGTGACGCGGCTGCCGATGCGGCGGATCTCTTCGAGGCGGTGGGAGATGTAGAGGACGGCGACCCCGTCCTTGGTCAGCTCGCCGACGATGCGGAACAGGTTGTCCACCTCGTCGGCGGCCAGGGCGGCGGTCGGCTCGTCCATCACGATCAGCCGGGCGTCGTGCGCCAGCGCGCGTGCCATCGACACCAGCTGCTGACCGGCCGCGGACAGCAGGCCCACCTCGCGGTCGGGGCCGATCTCGGGGTGGCCGAGGCGGGTCATCAACGTCCTGGTGAGGTCGCGGGCCGCCCGGCGGCGGGTGAAGCCGAACCTGGCGGGCTCGTGGCCGAGGAACACGTTCTCCGCCACCGAGATGTCCGACACCAGGTCCAGCTCCTGGTACATGGTGGCGATGCCCAGCCGCAGCGCGGCGACCGGCGACGGCAGGGTGGTCCTCGCGCCGCGCCAGGAGATCTCGCCGTCGTCGGGCTGGTGCGCGCCGGCCAGCACCTTGATCAGGGTGGACTTGCCCGCGCCGTTCTGGCCGAGCAGGCAGTGCACCTCGCCCTCGGCGACTTCCAGGTCCACCTGGTCCAGGGCGCGCACGCCGGGGAACGTCTTGCCGATGCCGGCCATCCGGAGCAGGGTCATGCCGAAACCCCTTCTCGTGAGCCGTGCGTCTTCGGGTCGCTGTCCTGGTCCGGCGCCCGGCCGGCTGTCGACACGCCTTCGACGACGGCCTCGCGCCTGCCTTCGACCTGCGCCTGCATCGTGGCTCCGACTTCGTTGAGGGAGGCGATCGAACGGGGTGGTCCAGTTCACGTTCGGGGGTGGGTTGCGGCAGATCCTGACATTTGATCGCGCGGTCTGACAAGAACTTGGCCGCACTTTTGTCGATTCGTTGCAAAAGTAGGGTCGGTTTTGACGGAAGCTCGCGATTGCGGCTCCGGAACGGCCGAGCTGGGGCAGCGGGCGCTCGGGCGTGGGCGCGGCGGGACGCGGGCTCGGGACAGGCACGATGCCCGGGAGGCGCGCGGTACCCGGGGCGCGGATCGCAGCGGGTGGCGCGGTGGGGAGAGTCGCGGTGCCGGCGGGTGGTCCGGCGGCGGCCGGGGCGGCTCGGGGCTCGGGTGGTTATCCGGCCGGGGAGAAGGCGCGGTCGGTGGCGGACCAGGCCGCGCCCGTCACACCTGCCAGGTCGCCCAGCTCCGAGAGCACGATGGGCAGGTTGCCGGTGGCCAGGGGCAGGGAGCGGCGGTAGACGGCGCTGCGCACCTCGGCGAGCAGGGAGTGCCCCAGCCGGGAGACGCCGCCGCCGATGACGACCATGCCCGGGTTCAGGAAGCTGACCAGGGACGCGACCACGTGCCCGAGCCGCCTGCCGCCCTCGCGCACCAGGTTGGCCGCGGCGAAGTCACCGGCCGCGGCGGCGGTGCCGACGTCCTCGGCGGTGAGCAGGCCCTTGTCGTGCAGGGTGGTGGACAGGGCGACGGAACGACCGCTGCGGGCCAGGGTGGTGGCGTCACGGGCCAGCGCCGAACCGCCGAAGTAGGCCTCCAGGCAGCCGACCTCGCCGCACGCGCAGGCCGGGCCGAAGTCGTCCAGCCTGATGTGCCCGATGTCGCCCGCGGTCCCGGCGACGCCCCGGTACACCTTCCCGCCGAGGACGATCCCGCAGCCGATGCCGGTGCCGACCTTGACGAAGATCAGGTCTTCCAGCGACCGGGCCACGCCCGCGTGGCGTTCGCCCAGCGCCATGGCGTTCACGTCGTTGTCGACCGTCACCGGGCAGCCCCACCGGCCCGCCAGCTCGTCGCGCACGGGGTAGCGGTCCCAGCCGGGCATGATCGGCGGTGCGACCGGCATGCCGTCGCGGAAGCTCACCGGGCCGGGCAGGCCGATGCCCGCGCCGATGAGCCGGCCCGACGCCTTGGCGTAGACGACATCGGCCAGTTCGGCGACGCGGCTCAGCACCGGCGCCGGCCCGCCGCGCACGTCGCACTCCTCGCTGCGGCTCTCCAGCACCTCGCACCGGCCGTCCGTGACCGCCACCCGGACCGAGGTGGCGCCCACGTCCACGCCGAGCACGCGCAGGTCGTCGGCCAGGTGGACGAGCGTCGACCGCCGCCCGCCCCGGCTCGCCGCCGGTCCCCCGACCTGGACCAGGCCGACGTCCACCAGCCTGCCCAGCTCGGCGGTCAACTTGGCCCGCGGCAACTCCAGCCGCTCGCCGAGCGCGACCCGGGACATCGCACCCTCGTCGCGGAGCAGGCCCAGCAGCTCGGACTGCCTGCCGGAAACCACCCGCGGCTGCTGACCGCTGCCCGTCGCGCTGCTCATGGCACCAATTTACGGCCACCGGACCGCCCTGGTGCGCCACCACCGCCACGAACCCACCGGCAGTCCACCAGGCACGCGGCCGGCCGCGGTCCGCGAAGCCCGCAAGCGCCGGCACGGCCGGTGTGCGCCACAGCGCGACGACCGACACCCGCCGCACACCCAGGAAGTCCGCGATCATCGGCGCGGCCGGTGTCCGCCAAGGCGCGCAGCGATGCACTCGCCGGTCGCCCGCCGAGGGCGCGGCCACCGGCGACCGCCGGAGCTTCGCCAAGCGCGCAGCCGTCAGGACGGCCGGCGGTTGGTCGGGTGGGCGGCGATCAGGGCGGTGGGGGAGAGCGGGTGCGCAGGTCCGCCACGTCGTCACGTCCACCACCGACGCGCCGGGATGCGCCTTCGCCAACCACGCCGCGCCTGCTCGCCACCGACACCGACCCTCGACACGTGATGGTGCCGAAGGGGTCCGACAATCCCGGGCGTCCACTCCGGACGTCCGGCGCCACCGGTCCCGTCGCCCGGGAAATTGACGGGCGTGGCGCACTCGGCGGGTGTTGCATGCGGGCATGCCCATCGACCAGCACCTGCTCGTCCTGTTCACGGTGACCACCGTCGTCGCGATGATCACACCCGGCCCGGACATGTTGTTCGTCCTCGGCTGCGGGATGCGCGGCGGCCCGCGCGCCGGGCTGCTGGCCACGGCCGGCGTCGCGACGAGCGAGGCCGTCCACGTCGTCGTCGCCGCCGCGGGGCTGGCGGCGCTGTTCGCCGCGGTGCCGGTGGCGTTCACCGTGGTCCGCACGGTCGGCGCGGCCTACCTCGTCTACCTGGGCGTGCAGGCCATCCGCCACCGCGGGCGCGTCGTGGCGGCCGAGCCGGCGGCGGGCGGCATCTCCGGCCGCCGGGCCTACCTCACCGGCATGGCGACCAACCTGCTGAACCCGAAGATGGTCACCTTCACGATCGCGTTCCTGCCGCAGTTCATCGACCCCGACCTGGGGCGGGTGTGGCTCCAGTTCGCCGTCCTCGGCGCGATCCTGATCGCGCTGGAGTTCCTGGTGGACGGCGCGGTCGGCGTGCTGGCCGGTCGCATCGGCGGTTGGCTGCGCCGCAGGCACGCCGCCCGACGCCGGATCGACGTCGTGACCGGCGGCGTGTTCATCGGGCTGGGTGTCCGGCTGGCCGTGGAGCGCTGACCAGCCAGGACCGCGAACGCCTCGAACAGCCGACCGCGGCAGCGGTTGCGGGTGGGGGCCCGGCTTGCGAGGGTGGCGTTCGACGAGCCCGTGCGGTGGAGACGGCCGCGACGACGCGCGCGAGCGACCCGCTCGGGCACGACGACGAGAAAGGTCATCAGTGACTCAGACGGTTCGTGGCGTGGTGGCCCGGGGCAAGGGCGCCCCGGTCGAGGTGACCGACATCGTGGTGCCCGACCCGGGACCGGGTGAGGCGGTGGTGCGGGTGCAGGCCTGCGGCGTGTGCCACACCGACCTGCACTACCGGGAAGGCGGCATCAACGACGAGTTCCCGTTCCTGCTCGGCCACGAGGCCGCCGGGGTCGTGGAGCAGGTCGGCGACGGCGTCACCGGTGTCGCGCCCGGCGATTTCGTGGTGCTGAACTGGCGCGCGGTGTGCGGCGCGTGCCGCGCGTGCCTGAAGGGAAGGCCCTGGTACTGCTTCGACACCCACAACGCGGCGCAGCCGATGACGTTGGCCGACGGCACGCCGCTGTCGCCCGCGCTCGGCATCGGCGCGTTCGCCGAGAAGACCCTCGTGCACGCCGGGCAGTGCACCAAGGTCGACCCGCGCGAGTCGCCCGCCGTGGCCGGGCTGCTCGGCTGCGGCGTGATGGCCGGGTTCGGCGCGGCGGTCAACACCGGCGGCGTCGGCCGGGGTGACAGCGTCGCCGTCATCGGCTGCGGCGGGGTCGGCGCGGCGGCGGTGGCGGGCGCCGCGCTCGCCGGGGCGACCACGATCATCGCCGTCGACCTCGACCCCCGGAAGCTGGAGTGGGCGGGCGGCCTCGGCGCCACCCACACCGTGGACGCCGGGTCGGAGGACGTGGTGGCGCGCGTCAAGGAGCTGACCGGCGGGTTCGGGGCGGACGTGGTGATCGACGCGGTCGGCCGGCCCGAGACGTGGCAGCAGGCGTTCTACGCCCGCGACCTGGCCGGCACCGTCGTGCTGGTCGGCGTGCCGACCCCGGACATGCGCATCGACCTCCCGCTGATCGACTTCTTCTCCCGGGGCGGCGCGCTGAAGTCGTCCTGGTACGGCGACTGCCTGCCCTCCCGCGACTTCCCGTACCTGGTCGACCTGCACCGGCAGGGCCGGCTGGACCTCGACGCGTTCGTCAGCGAGACCATCGCGCTCGACCAGGTCGAGGAGGCGTTCGCGAAGATGCACCACGGCGACGTGCTGCGCTCGGTGGTGGTCTTCTGATGGCCCGCGTCGACCACGCCGTCACGCGCGGCACGTTCAGCCTCGACGACCAGACGTTCGCCGTGGACAACAACGTCTGGGTCGTCGGCGACGACACCGAGTGCGTGGTGATCGACGCGCCGCACGACGTGGACGCGATCCTCCGCGTCGTCGGCGGCCGGGAGGTGAAGGCGATCCTCGCCACGCACGCCCACGACGACCACGTCCGCGTCGCGCCGGACCTGGCCCGCGCGACCGGCGCGCCCGTGCTGCTACACCCCGCCGACCGCGTCCTGTGGGACCTGACGCACCCGGACGTGGCGCCGGACGGCGAACTCGCGGACGGGCAGGTGGTGGAGGTGGCGGACATCGCGCTGCACGTGCTGCACACGCCCGGCCACGCGCCCGGCGCGTGCTGCTTCCACGTGCCCGCCCTGGGCGCGGTGTTCACCGGCGACACGCTGTTCCACGGCGGTCCGGGCGCGACCGGGCGGTCGTACTCCGACTTCGACCTGATCGTCGACTCGATCTCGCGGCGGCTGCTGACCCTGCCGGAGCGGACGGTCGTGCACACCGGCCACGGCGAGGACACGACGATCGGCGCGGAAGCTCCGCACCGGGGCGACTGGCTCACCCGAGGCCGGTGACCGCGCGGCGCGTCAGTAGGTCCGGGTCGACGTGCGCGGCTGTAGTCGTCGAGGAACATGACGCCGCAGTGGTTTCCCTGACCGTGGACGGTGCTGTTGATGCGGCCGTCGGCGAAGTGCGCCCGGTACCTGCCGGCGGACAGCCGCTCCAGCGTCATCGGGGTGTCGCCGGACGCCCACCTCGCGGTGATCACCGGCCCACCCGAGGTCGGCGAGTCCTCGGCGACGAGGTGGTCCCGACCGGTTTGCGCGGGTCGTCCAGCAGGTTGTGGGCGACGGTGGATGCGGCGGTGGACGCGGTGTCCGCCGGTGTCGTCCGGTGTCGTGCACACCAGGTCGGCGAGCGGCCCGCGCCTGCCCGCCGAACCGGGGAAGTCCGCGGTGTAGCGGCCGACGCCCGTCCTGGTGACCGGGCCCGCGCTCACGCCGTACCGCCAGTCGGGGGTGAAGGTGGCCGCGGTGGGCCGGTCGTCGAAGACGAACCCGCGCCGGGTGGAGGCGGACCTGGCCACGCACCGCAGGAAGAACGGCACGTCGTCCGGTCGGCCGGCATGGTCGAAGCAGACCACGTCGGCCGTTCTTCTTCGACGACGAGCCCGTCGCCGGTGTCGTCCGCGCCCACGCCGAGCGGCTGTTCGACGGGCCGGGCGAGCCGATCGCCCGGCCGCCGGAGATCCTGCCGCCGGCCTTCGTGCCGGCCGGCCGCGACACCGGCCGGCCCGATCCGGGCGCCTGGCTCGCCGACGGCCTCCGCGCCGCCCGCGCCCACCACGCGTGACGCCTCAGCGCGGCGTGGTGGGGCACCACGCCGCGCGGCGCAGGTCGACGTCGCTGCGGTTCGGGTACTCGCCGCACGACGCCAGCACGGTGGGCGGTCTGCCGTCGGCGACCCGCAGCACGGCCAGGAACTTGTCGATCGGCACCTGGCCGCCGCTGAAGTCGATCACGCCGCTCTCGCCGGACAGCGCCAGCGGGCCGCCCACGTCGCTCATCTCCTTCCAGATGTGGCCGGGTGAGACGGGGATGTCCCCGAGCTGGATCATGGCGTGCACGAACAGGTACAGGGCGTCGTAGGTCAGCGCGGCGTGCCCGTCCAGCGACGGGTTCGCGCCACCTTCGCACTCCTCCGGCACGAGCACCCGCAACGCCTGGTTCATCTCCGTCGCCGCCGCGCAGCCCTTGGCCCCGATCGCGAACGACACGTACTCGAACGGGATCTCCGGGTGCTGCCCGCGCAACGTGTCGTCGGCGGCGTAGCGGGCGATGTCGTCACCCGCGAGCAGCGCCGGCGGGTCGCCCTTGCACCCGGCGCTCACCCCGTCCATCAGCTTGCCGAAGTCCGCGGGCCGGCCGGCGAAGAACACCACCTCGTCGTCGCCGACCTCGCACAGCGACTGGCCGAGCCGCCTGGCGTCGGAGCCCTGCCCCGCCGACGACGGCTGGTAGGGCTCCTCGCGCACCCGCAGGCCCTGCTCGTCGAACCGCGCCGCCACGTCCAGGCGCAGGTTGGCCGCGTAGGAGTCCGCCTCGTCGCTGGAGTGCACGATCACCACGCCCCGCTTGTCGGGGTAGGCCGCGCGCACGTGCCGCGCCGCGACCTGCGCCTGGCGGTCGTTGGTCGGCGAGATCTGGAAGTACATCCGCGACGCGGTGGGCATCGCGTCGTCCGACAGGGTCGCGGCGACCACCGGCAGGCCGACCTCGCCGAGCACGGTGATCGTGTTCCTGGTCGGCGTGCTGCTCAACGCCATGCCGAGCACGCCGATGATGCTCTTGTCCTTCTCCAGCATCGACCGGAGCGTGCCGGCGACCGCGTCGCCGTGCTGCATGGCCGACCCGGCGTTGCCGAGCAGGATCCGGACCAGCGGCTCGTCGGAGTCCGTCCGGTCGAGCTGCCGCGCCTGCCTGGCCGCGACCCCGACGAGCCGGGCGGTGTTGCTGGCCAGCGCGTCACGGGCCGTGCCCATCGCCGACACGTACACGACGGTCGCGTAGGGGCGGCCGGGGTCGCGCGCGTGCGCTTCCAGCACCAGCCGGTTCTGCCGGACGATCAGGTCCTGGACGCGGTTGAAGCGCGTGAGGTCCTCGCTGTCGGCCTGGCCGAACAGCGGCACCTGCCCCGTGGTGACGCCGACGCAGTCGTCGCCGATCCGCTTGAGGGTGTGCGCGTCGAGGTTGTCGCGGTCCAGCCCGCAGTGCTCGTAGCGCCACGACTCGTTCGCCGCGACGACGTCGCGCACGTGCCGGTAGCCGACCGCGGCCACCGACGCGACCAGCAGCAGCACCACGATCACGAGCACCGACGTGCGCGACCAGACCGGGGCCTGCCGCACGGACAGCGTGGCCGTGGGCGGCACCTCGCCGCGCACGACGCGCACGTCGGGCACCTGCAACGGCAGGAACCACGCGGTGGGCCGGCGCCCCCGGCTGTCGGTGGCCAGCTTGCGCGCCCACGTCTCGTAGGCGTGGCTCGCCTGGCTCACCGGAGCCGGTTCGCGCTCGGCGGTGGTCTCCGCGTCCGGCGGGACCTTGGCGCTGCCGCTGATGATCACCAGCGGGTCGAACGCGCCGGTGTCGTTGCGCACGTCGTTGATGATCTTCAGCACGGCGTAGCCGCCGTTGTCGCGGCGGATGCCGTCCAGCAGCACGACCGGGTACACGGTGCGGCGGGCCGACCTGATCCGCCACCACGACCGGCGGTAGGCGCGGCGCACGTCCTCCAGGAACGCGTTGACCAGCAGCTTGGCCAGTTGGCCGGTGTCCTCGCGCGGCTCGGCGCTCTGGCCCGGCACCAGCGCGGAGGTCAGCCGCTCGGCGAAGCCGATGAACGTGCCCGGGTCGTGCGGCGCGAGGTAGGGCTGGCGCAGCAGCCACCGGTACTCGCTGCCCGGCACGAGCCCGCGCAGCTTCGCCCGGAACAGGAAGGACGGCACGAGCCGCACCACCAGCCGCACCCACCACGGCGCGGTCCCGGCGGCGTCGTCCAGCACGTCCTTGAGGTCGTCGCCGCTGCGGCGGCCCAGGTCCCGTTCCCGCAGCCGGGTCAGCAGGGTCACGGCCGACTCGGGGTCGGCGCCGTCCAGGCGCTGGTTCATCAGCCAGTAGACGAGCTCGAAGCGGCGGAACTCGTGCCGCCCGTAGCGGTCGTTCGCGCCGTGCGCCAGGTCACGGGCGACGCGCACCAGCACCGAGCCGACCGCTTCGAGCGTGCTGGTCTCGGCCGGTTCGACACCGGGGGTCGCGTCGGGGAAGCGGTGGTAGGCGTGCGGCACCCGGCCGGGGTGCGCGCCGCGCAGGTGGGCCTGCAGCGCCGGGAGCAGGCCGTCGGCGGGCTTGCCGCGCACCAGGCAGACCAGCGGGATGCCCCGGTCGCCGCTCACCCGCGCGCCCGCCCGGCGGCCGGGCAGCTCCCCGAACCGCGGTCGTTCGGTGAGGTCCTGCAAGAGCTTCACCAGCTCGTCCACGACGTCGACCGACGATAATCGTTCCCCAGCACCGTGTTCGGCCACCGGACTCCTCGCGGACCAGCCTCGTCCCGCCCTCTCCGGCGTGACGCAGGACTTCCGACCTTAGCCGTCCGGACAGTCCGGTTCGGGCGGTTCCGGCACTGTCGCCGCACGTCACCGCACTCTTGCGGCGAGCGCGGGAACGGACGTCACCGTCCGCCGTCACCCTCTTTCGAGCCCCGGCGGGCACCGGCGGTGCGGCGGTGAGGACGCGCGTCTAGGCCGTTCAGGTCCACCTTGATCCACCACCGTTACCGTCCTCACCCGTTAGTGGCACTCTCTGCAACAGTCGGTCGTGGTTGCTCCCGGAAAACGTGACGAGTGTCACCCATTAACGTCCATGCCTTGCCTCCGCAAAACACGAACGGTTACGTTCTCGGCCGCAGATCACGGTTCCATCACCGAAGGGACACGGGCCCGACATCCCCCGACACGGCCCACGTCCGCCTGGATCCCCCGCCAGGTCCGGTGACGGAGTTCCCCGACCGCAGGAGGCTGCACCCTTGGCTCGGCACGTCCGTCACAAGAACAAACGTGGGCAGACCACGTTCCAGGTACCCCCGCCGCCGCCCGGTTACAAGGGCGCGCACCGGGCAGAGGCCGAGCGGGTCCTCCCGCGCCGCATCGCCGGTGTCGCGGTCGCCGTCGGCATCGTCTCCGGCGCCGGGGCCGCGGCCCACGCGATGACCGGGACGTTCAGCCCGGTGGCCGGTGGCGCGGACCTCGGCGGTGTGCCGGACGAGACGGTGCGCACCGGCAAGGTCGACACGGTGCACGCCGTCGACCTCGGCTCGGAGACCGCCCGGATCATCCGCCAGGAGCAGCTGACCGCGCTGCACACGTTCAACCAGGCCAGCGGCATCGCGCAGGACGGCTACGCGGCGCGCAAGGCGGCCGAGGAGAAGGCGGCGCAGGAGGCGCGCGACGCCGAGGAGGCCCGCAAGCCGCCGAAGCAGCGCCAGGTCGAGGGGTGGATCCGCGAGGCGATCGGCGTCCTGGCCGCCAACGGCACCGCGATCGACGAGAGCAGCGTCGACGAGATCTACACGATCATCATCAAGGAGTCCAACGGCAACCCCAACGCCGTCAACACCTGGGACTCCAACGCCGCCCGCGGCACACCCTCCAAGGGCCTGATGCAGTGCATCGACCCGACGTTCCAGACGTACAAGCTGGCCGGGTACGACGACATCTACGCGCCGGTCGACAACATCATCGCGGGCGTCCGCTACACCTACGCGCGCTACGGCGGCTTCGGCAACCACCCCGGTCTCGTCGGCATCAACGCCGGCACCGGCTACGTCGGGTACTGAGCCCGGCCTCTCGACACGGCCCTCGGGCACGGCGGCCGCCGACGGCGCCGCCGTGCCCGAGGACGCCGCTCAGCCCAGGCGGAAGTCGGCCACCCGGATCGGCGACGGCGTGGTGCCGCTGGAGCGCTGCTGGTACTGGACCGACAGCACGCCGTCCGCGGCCAGCCTCGACGTGTCGACGTTGACCTCGCCGAACGCGTTCATCGACGGCTGGTCGAACACCAACGCCCAGTCGGTCCACCCACTGGCCTTGCTCGCCGACACGATCCGGCCGCGCGGCATCACCAGGTAGGCGTTGTCGGCGCGGTCGAAGACGAGCTTCGTCCGCTGGGTGCTGCCCGGCGCCACGGGCACCTCCCGCTTGGTCCACGCGCCGTTCGAGCCGCGCACGACGTGGAACGTCCGGCCGTACCGGGTGCGCTGCTGCGCGTAGTTCGAGACGCACTGGGTGAACCGGCCCGGCACGTAGCTGATCACCACGTGGGGCGTGCCCGTCGAGTCCGCGCCCTGGCCCTCCTGGTTCATCAGGCCGTGGTTCGGGTCGAGCGGGTCCGCGACCAGTCCCGGCGAGCCGACCGACACGCGTGTGCCGCCGGTGGTCCCGACGACCGCGCCCGCCGCGTTGCGCCACGTCCGGCCGCGGTCGTCGCTGTAGACGTACCCGGTGTCGTGGTTGGTCAGCCCGCCGGGGTTGCACAGCACGCCCGAGTTGCCCTCGCGCCAGGTGAACGCCGCGTGCAGCCGGCCGCGCCGGTTGTAGGTCAGGCCGTGCAGGTACATGTTGCGGGTCGTGGACACGACCCCGTTGGGCCCGGTGTAGCTGCCGGTGGCCGACGACCACCCGCCCAGCTTCCGCCACGCGCCGCCGGTGTACTCGGCCAGCTCGTTCACGCCGTTGCCCGACCTGCCGGTGCGGAAGCTGAACTGCAGCGCGCCCTCCGGCGTGACCACGAACTGCGGGTAGGTCATGGCGCCGAGCTCGACGCCGCCCAGGGTCCGCTGCACGGTCCCGAACACCGACGGCGACCAGGGGTGCGATCCGGGCTGCGACACCAGCCCCGCCACGGACTTCGAGTAGTGCAGCCGCGTGTCGTGGGTGTCCATCGCGACGTGCAGGGTGCCGTCCTGCGGCGAGATGCCCAGCGAGATCACGTTGTGCGAGTCGTCGGCGCTCAGCCGGTGCGGCAGCACCGCCTTCTCCCAGCTGCCGCCCAACGCCCGCCGGGCGATCACGGCGTTGCGGCCGGCCGTGTACCAGGCCGCGTACTGGTGGCCGTTGTAGGTGATCAGGGCGTCCTGGAACGCGTTGTTGTTGACCAGGCCGTCGTAGGACACGAAGTAGAGGGCCGACTGGTCGAGCAGCGTGTCGGGCAACAGGGTGACGCCCGGCGCGGCGTCCGCGACGCCGGGCTGGACCAGGGACGCGGCGAGCACGACGGCCGCCGCGAGTGGTGCCTTCCTCATCGAAGACCTCGGGGATCGGTTGACGGGACGGCGGCGGACCACGACTCTCGCACAGGAGTGAAACGTTTCATAGCCCGACTCGGCCGACCCCGGCCCGCCGCACCGCGCCGGCGGCCGAAGCGCGTGCGCGCCCTGCCGCCGAGTCCCGCGCGCAACCGCCTGACGGCCGTACCCGGACCGCCGCCCAGCGACTGGACGAATGATTGCCGGCTGGTCCACGCGCCAGCACGATGAGGGCAGCCGAACGTGAGGGGTCCGCGGTGGGGCGATACCGGTTGCACGTCAACGGCGAGCGGCGCGAGGTGGACCTGCCCGCGCAGACGCCGCTGCTGTGGGCGTTGCGGGAACAACTGGGCCTGCTCGGTCCCAAGTACGGCTGCGGGGTCGGCGCGTGCGGGGCCTGCACGTCCCTTGTGGACGGTCAGGCGGCACGGCCGTGCGTCACACCGGTCGAGGAGGTGCGCGGCAAGCGCGTCACCACCATCGAGGGCCTGTCGGAGGACGGGGACCACCCGGTGCAGCGGGCCTGGCTGGAGCTGGGCGTCCCGCAGTGCGGCTACTGCCAGGCGGGTCAGATCATGTCGACGGTCGCGCTGCTGGCCGCCAACCCCGACCCCGACGACGCCGAGATCGACGCCGCCCTGCGCGACAACGTGTGCCGCTGCGGCACCTACACGCGGGTGCGGGCGGCCGTCCGGCGTGCCGCGGAGCTGAAGCGGGGTGAGCGGTGAGCATCAGCCGACGCGCGTTCCTCGGTGGCGTGCTGGTCGTGTCCGCGCCCATCGCGCTGCCCGGCGCGGCCGAGGCCGCCGAGGAGTTCGCGCCCAACGTCTTCGTCCGGGTGGACGAGCGCGGCCGGATCACCGCGACCGTGCCCACGCCCGACTCCGGGCAGGGCGTGCGCACCATGGTGGCGCTGCTGGTCGCCGAGGAGCTGGCGGTCGGCCTGGACGACGTCCGGCTGGAGCAGGCGCACGGCGACCCGGCCCGGTTCGGCTCGCAGGGCGTCGGCAGCTCCTCCTCCGCACGCCGGCTCCACGAGCCGATGCGCCGCGCCGCCGCGACCGCCCGGTGCCTGCTCGTCGCGGCCGCCGCGCGCCGGTGGGGTGTGCCCGTCGACGAGTGCTCCGCGCGGGACGGCGCGGTCCGCCACGGGCGGCGCGTGCTGCGGTACGGGGACCTGGCGCGGGAGGCGGCGGCAGTGGACCCGGCGACCGTGCCGGTGACGCTGACCCCGCCGGAGCGGTGGCGCCTGCTCGGCCGCACCAGGGCCGGCGGGGTGGACGCGAAGGCGGTCGTGACCGGCAAGGCCCGGTACGGCATCGACACCCGCCCGCCGGGCGCGCTGGTCGCCGTCGTCCTCCGTCCGCAGTGGATCGGCGCGCTGGTCGACGCGGTGGACGACCGCGCGGCGAGGGCGGTGCCCGGCGTGGTCGCGGTGACGACGCTGGACCCGGCGACGTCCGGCCAGGGCGGGGTGGCGGTGATCGCCCGGTCGGTGCCGGAGGCGCTGCGCGGACGTGAGGCGTTGCGCGTGACGTGGCGCGGCGGCACGCCGACCGCGGACAGCAGGCAGTGGCTCGCGGACCTGGAGGCCGCGCTGCCCGCCGTGCCGACCGCGCCGGGGCCGGTGGTGTTCGAGGCCACCTACAAGCTGCCGCTGCTGGCGCACGCGCCGATGGAGCCGATGAACGCCACGGCGCACCTCACCGCCACCGGCCTCACCGTGTGGGCGCCCACCCAGGACCCGGGTTCGCTGCGACGGGCACTGGCCGGCCAGCTCGGGCTGGCCGAAGCGGACGTGCGGGTCGAGGCGACGTTGGCCGGCGGCGCGTTCGGCCGGCGGATCGAGTCCGACCCGGTGCTGGAGGCCGTCGCCTGCTCACGGGTCGCGGGCGCGCCGGTGAGCGTGCTGTGGACCCGTGATGACGACATGCGGCACGACTCGTACCGGCCGATGTCGGTGCACCGGCTGTCCGCCGCGGTCGACGCGTCCGGCGTGCCGACGTGGCGGGCGCACGGCGTCGCGACCTGGCCGTTGACCGTCTTCCCGTTCTTCGACAACCCCGCCGTCGTCAAGGCCGCCGGCGACCACTTCCCGTACGCCGTGCCGGGCCGGGTGGACGTGGCGCTGCGGGCCGCGCCGCTGCGCACCGGCTTCTGGCGGGCGGTGTACGCCGGGCACTTCCAGTACGCCGAGGAGAACTTCCTCAGCGAGCTCGGCCACCGCGCCGGGCTCGACCAGGTGGACCTGCGGCGGCGGCTGCTGCCCGCCGACTCGCGGCTGCGGCGGGCGCTGGACGCGGCGGCGGCGCGGGCGGGGGCGGTCCGGCCGGGCTCCACCCGGGGCGTGGCGTGCCACGACGACTACGGCTCGGTGATCGCGATCGTCGCGGACGCCTCCGAAGGCCGGGTCCGCCGCGTCACCGCGGCCGTCGACGTGGGTCCGGTGCTGCACCCGTCCGGGGTGCGCGCGCAGGTCGAGGGCGGCGTGATGGACGCGCTGTCCACGGTGTCGGGCGCGCAGATCACCGTGCGGGACGGGAGGGTCGTGCAGTCCTCGTTCCGCGACTACGCGTGGGCGCGCATCGACCAGGCGCCGGACATCGACGTGGTGCTCGTGCGGTCGGACGCGCCCGTCGGCGGCCTGGGCGAGCTGGCCTACCCACCGGCCGCGGCGGCGATCGCGTCGGCCATCGGCCGGCCCGTCACCGGCATGCCGGTGAACGCGGAGGTGGGCTAGCGCGGAAGTCCGGTGGTGCGCCACGAAGATCGCGCGCGAGTGCAACGCGCCCGTCGAGGGCGTCGGCTCCCTCACGCGGTTCGCCGGGCGGCGCCGCGGCGACACCTCCCTTCTCCCTCCGCACGCCAAAGGAGACGCGGGCGGCCACCGCGCCCGCCCGCGCCGCGGTCGTCGGCGAGGACGGGTCACGTTCGACCTGACCCGCGACCCGCTCCCGCGTCACTGCTGGACGTCACGCCGGCCGCCGTGCCCGTGGGCCCCGGACGCCGCCGCGTCCACCGCGCGGGTGGGGTCCGGCGGCCTTCCCGGGTGAACGCGCACAGTCCGCCGATGGTGCATTCGGGTGGCGGAACACCCTTCCAAAAGACGCTGACCGCACCGTGACGGGTGGCTAGCGTCGAGGCGTTGGGGGCATCGTCACCTTCCGGTCCACCGCCACCGCGGGTCTGCGACGCCCCCGGACCGCGCGATCCATCGCGCGCGCCGAATCCGGGAGGTACGTGTGTCCAGACCACGAAAGCGCGGTAGAGCACTGGGAGCCGCCGTCCTGGCGGTGGGGCTCGTCGCCGCACCGGTCACGGGGGTGGCCGGCGCGGAGCCGGCGGCCCCCGCGAGAGCCGCCGGCCCGGCCGCGGGGACCGGCGTCCAGCCGCGGACCGTCACGCTCGTCACCGGCGACCGGGTCGTGGTGACCGGCGAGGCCGTCGGGTCGCTCCGGCCCGGTCCCGGCCGCGACAGGATCACCTTCCACTCGACCCACCGCGACGGTCGGCTGACCGTCGTGCCCGAGGACGCGCTCAAGGGCGTCGCCACCGGCAAGCTCGACCCGCGGCTGTTCGACGTGACGGGCCTGATCGAGGCCGGCTACGACGACGCCCGCAGCGACGACGTGCCGCTCATCGTCACCGGCACGCCGACCACCGGCCTGCGCTCCGCCCGCGCGCTGCCCGGCGCCCTGGCCACCCGGGCGCCCAAGGCCGACGCCGGCGCGGTGTTCCGCGACCTGCTCGCCGACCCCGGCGTGACCAAGGTGTGGCTCGACGGGGTGCTCCGCCCGTCCCTCGACCGCTCCACCGCCCAGATCGGCGCGCCCACCGCGTGGCAGGCCGGCCTGACCGGCAAGGGCGTCCGGGTCGCCGTGCTCGACGGCGGCGTCGACGGCGCGCACCCCGACCTCAAGGGCAAGGAGGTCGCCGAGCGCAACTTCACCGACGACCCCGACACCACCGACGTCACCGGGCACGGCACGCACGTCGCCGCCACCATCGCGAGCGGCGACCGGACCTACCGGGGCGTCGCGCCCGACGCGCGGATCCTCGACGGCAAGGTCTGCGGCGCCAACGGCTGCCCCGAGTCGGCGATCCTGGCCGGTGTGCGGTGGGCCGTCGACGAGGGCGCGGACATCGTCAACCTCAGCCTCGGCGGCTACGACTCGCCCGGCATCGACCCCCTCGAAGCCGCGGTCAACGAGCTGACCGAGAAGACCGGCACCCTGTTCGTCGTCGCGGCGGGCAACGGCGGGCGGTCCAGGTCGATCGACTCGCCGGGCAGCGCCGACGCCGCGCTCACCGTGGGCGCGGTCCGGCACGACGACGACCTCGCCCACTTCTCCAGCCGCGGCCCGCGCAACGGCGACGACGCGGTGAAGCCCGACATCACCGCGCCCGGCCTGAACATCGTCGCCGCCAAGGCCGCCGAGGGCACCCTCGGCACGCCCGTCGGCAGGCGGCACACCTCCCTGTCCGGCACCTCGATGGCCACGCCGCACGTCGCGGGCGCGGCCGCCCTGCTCGCCCAGCGGCACCCCGACTGGACCGGCGCGCAGCTCAAGGCCGTCCTGATGGCCTCCGCCAAGCCGAACCCCGGGCTGTCCGTGTTCGACCAGGGCACCGGCCGGGTGGACCTGACGCGCGCGATCACCGCGAACGTCGGCGCCACACCGGTGAGCGTCACCTTCGAAGAGCAGCTGTGGCCGCACCACGACGACACGCCGGTCACCAAGACCGTCACCTACCGCAACAGCGGCGCCGAGCCGGTCACGTTCGACCTCACCGCCGAGCTGCGGGGCCCCCACGGCGCCGCCGCGCCAGCCGGCCTGCTCACCGTGACCCCGTCGAAGGTGACCGTGCCCGCGGGCGGCACGACCGCGGTGGCCGTCACCGCGGACACCAGGGTCGGCGCGGTCGACGGCGTCTTCGCCGGCGCGCTGGTCGGCGGACCGACGCGGGTCCCGGTCAGCCTCGCCCGCGAGGTCGAGAGCTACGACATCGCGATCGAGAACATCGACGCCGACGGCAACCCGGCGCTGGACAACTCGACCGCGCTCGTCGGCATGGACAACGACGTCTACGAGAACCTGTACGGCCCCGACGGCACCGCTACCGCGCGCGTCCCCAAGGGCCGGTACATGGCGCGCGCGGTCATCCGCGCGTGGCCCAAGACCGCGGTGCTCGCCCAGCCGGTCCTGACCGTGGACGCCGACCACACCCGCTACACCTTCGACGCCCGCGTGGCCCGGCCGGTGCAGGTCACCGCGCCCGACCCCGCCGCGGTGCCGATGATCGGCGACATCAACGTCTCCCGGCTCCTCAACGGCAGGCGCGTCGTGCTCAACACGGCGTTCATCGGCGGTTTCGGCGACATGACGCTCGGCCACGTCGGCCCGACCCTGACCGACGACGAGCTGACCGTCTCGATCGGCGCCCAGTTCCAGAGCCCGCCGGTCGACGGCACGCCGACGCACTACCGGTTCCGCTGGATGGCGCAGGGCGCGGTGCCCACCGGTTACACCCGCGCCCCGACCAGGGCCGAACTGGCCGAGGTGCGGACCACGTTCGCGCCCGGCCCGGCCGACCGGCAGTACCTGCACAGCGGCAACGCCAGCCCGCCGGACGGCTCGGGCGGCTGGTCCGTGGGCCTGCCGGTGCCCGCGGGCGGCGCGGTGGTCGACCTGGTCACGCCCGACCGGCTCACCTGGAGCTGGGGCTTCCAGCGGCTCTCGCCCCAGTACCGGACCGAGGCCGACTACTCCTCGTTCAACCGCACCTACCGGCTGGGCGAGCAGCACGCGGAGCGGTTCGGGCGCCCGGTGCTCGGCCCCGGCCTGTCCGGCTACTCGGCCACCTACCTCGGCGTGCACGAGGACCGGGTCACCGCCCAGATCCCGCTGATCAACGACCGCGACGGCAACCTCGGCCGGGGCAGCCACGAGTCGGCCCGCACCTCGGTGTACCGGGACGGGCGGCTGGTCGGCCAGATCCGCGACCAGTGGGGCGAGTTCACCGTGCCGGAGGGCGAGGGCCGCTACCGGGTGGAGCACGACGTCGTCCGCGACCCGGCGGCGCACGAGCTGACCACCAGGGTCAGCGGCGCGTGGACGTTCCGGATGGCGACGCTGCCCGACGGCCAGGGCCGGCGGCTGCCCCTGTCGGTGGTGCGGTTCAACCCGGAGCTCGACGCGGACGGCAGCGCGCCCGCCGGCCGGCTGCTGAGCGTGCCGCTCGTCGTGGAGCAGCAGGACGGCGCGGACAACGGCGAGGTGGGCCAGGTCCGGGTCGACGTGTCGTTCGACGACGGCAAGAGCTGGCGGCGGGCGCCGGTCGCGGGCGGGGCCGCCCTGGTGCGGCACCCCGACGCGGCCGGGTACGTCTCGCTGAGGGCGTCCGGCGCCGACAGCGACGGCAACACGTTCGAGCACACCGTGATCCGCGCTTACAAGATCACCCGCGGGTAGCGCCCGGCGCCCCGGGCCGGTCGTGCGCCGGTCCGGGGCGTCAGCCGCGCCGCCTGCGCGCGACCAGGGTCAGCGCCGTCGCGCCCGCGACCAGCAGCAGGCCGCCGACCAGCGCGGGCCGGACGACGTCCACGCCGGTGCCCGCCAGGGAGTCGTGGTCGTCACCGGGGCGTGCCGCGGCGGTCGGCGTGGTGGTGGTCGGGGTGGTGGTGAAGAAGCGGCCGGCCAGGCCGGGCACGGTCACCGTCGTCGTGCTCGCCGGGTTGCCCACCAGCACGCTGCCCTGGAACTGGGCCGTGCCGCCGATCCCTGCCGAGGTGGCGTCCGGGAAGTTCCACAGCAACCGCTCGCGCAGCCGGTTGAGCGGCCCCTCGTCGGTCAGCTCGCCGGTGTAGGTGACCGCGGTCGCGGTGGGCGCGAGCACGGTCCCGAAGGCGGCCGTGACGGCCGGCGCCGGCGAACCGGTTGTCCACTGTGGACTGATCAGTCCACGGGGTGTCGACCGAGCACGTCGGCGGCGTGCACCGCCTCCAGCGACAGCGTCTTGTACCCGACCTGCTCGAACAGCACGGTCAGCCGGTCGGTCTCGCTCTGCACCACCGTGCCGGCACCCCACTCTCGGTGGTGCACGCGCGACTGGGCCGGGTACTCGGGGTTCGCCGACACACCGGTGCCCGCCTCGCCCCGCGCGCACGTGTCGCAGTTGCCGCACGCCCGCTCCAGCACCTCGCCGAAGTACCCCAGCAGGTGCTGCCGCCTGCACGCCCGGGTCTCCGCGAACGCCCGCAGCACCTCGATCCGCGACCGGTCCAGGCGTTGCAGCCGGTCCGCCTCCTCCACCGCCAGGTCGGCCGCCCGCCCCGGCTCGCCCACCAGCCGGAACCGGGACTTGGCGGCCTTCACCGCGCCCACCCGCTCCAGCAGGTTCACCCCGGAGGTGACCCGGTGGCGGGACCGCCCGCTCTCCCGCGCCAGCTCGGTGATCCTCAGCCCGGGGTGGTCGCGCACGCACGCCGCCAGGTCGGCCAAGGCGTCCCGGTCGACGTGCCGCGACCGCAGGAACCGCTGCAACCCCAGGTCCTGCGACCGGTAGAACAGCACCGCCTCGGCCGGTTCGCCGTCGCGCCCCGCCCGGCCGATCTCCTGGTAGTAGGCGTCCAGCGAGCCGGGTGCGGACGCGTGCGCGACGAACCGCACGTCCGGTTTGTCGATGCCCATGCCGAACGCCGAGGTGGCCACCACCACGTCCACCCGGCCGCGCATGAACGCGTCCTGCACGCGTTCCCGCTCGGCGGCCTTCATCCCGGCGTGGAACGGCTCGGCCCCCACCCCCTTGGCGGCCAGCTCCTCCGCGTACCGGCGGGCGTCCTTGCGCGTGGCCACGTAGACCAGCCCGGGTTTCGGCGCCTCCCGCACCCAGTCGAGCACCGCTCGCCGCTTGCCGTCGTCCTCGACGAACGCGCGCACCTCCAGCGACAGGTTGGGCCGGTCGAACCCGACCGCCACGACGACCGGGTCGCGCAACCCCAGGTGGGCGATCACGTCCTCGCGCACGGTCGTGCCCGCCGTGGCGGTGAGCGCGAGCACGGGCGGCCGGCCGAGCCGCTCCACCGCCGACCCGAGCCGCAGGTAGTCGGGCCGGAAGTCGTGGCCCCACGCGGACACGCAGTGCGCTTCGTCCACGACGACCAACGCGGGCCGGCCGACCCGGTCCAGCACGTCGGGCTTGGCCAGCTGCTCGGGCGAGACGAACAGGTACCGCACCTCGCCGCGCCCCACGGCCGCCCACGTCGCGTCGTTGTCCGCATCGGACTGCGCGGAGTTCACCAGGGCGGCGGTCGGCGCGCCCGCGGCGCGCAACGCCGTCACCTGGTCGCGCTGCAACGCGATCAGCGGCGACACCACGACGACCAGGCCGTCCAGCAGCACACCGGGCACCTGGTAGATCGCCGACTTGCCCGCGCCGGTGGGCAGCACCACGAACACGTCCCGCCCGGCCAGCACCTGCTCCATGGCGTCGATCTGCTCGTCGCGCAGCTCCGCCCACCCGAACACGTCCTCGGCGGCCCGGCGCAGTCGCTTCCGCACGCCGCTCACCGGCCCACCCGCTCCCGCGCGACGAGCAGGCCCACCACGACCAGCACCGCGCCCAGCGCGAGGAACCCGAGGTCGTAGGCGAGCTCGTGCGGGCCGCCGCGCACGTGGTGCACGCCCAGGACCAGGTGGTCGACCACGCCTTCCACGAGGTTGAACACACCCCACCCGGCCAGCGCACCGCCCCACAGCACCCGGCGCGGCAGCGTGCCCGCGCGGTTGAGCATGGCCACGCCGACCACCACGAGCACCAGGCACAGCAGGTGGAACAGCCCGTCGGCCCGGGTGTTGAGGTGCGGGTCGTCGGGGTGCCAACCGGACAGCATGTGATGCCAGCCCAGCAGTTGGTGCACGACGATGCCGTCCACGAACCCGCCGATCCCCAGGCCGAGCACCAGCGCCGCTCGCGTGCCTCTCGTCATGGCCGTGGAGTTGCCCGCCCAAGAGAGATCAAACTCCGCGGGGGTCGACTCGGCGGTGATCACGCTCCCGCGCGGCGTCGACCAGCGCGGTGACGGCCGGGTGCCACTCCCGGCCCGGCGGCCCGCCCACCACCAGCCGGCGCACCACCCTCGGCCGCAGCGGCACCAGCGCCAACCCCGGCACGAGCATCGACGCCACCAGGCCCGGCACGATCGAGATGCCGACGCCGGCCCGCACCATCGCCAGCAGCGTGCCCAGCTCGCGCACCCGGTGCAGCGGGTCGAACGGCAGGCCCGCGTGCACCTGCCGCACGTGCCGCTCGCACCCGCCGCACGACAGCAGGAACGGGTCGTCGGCCAGGTCCGCCACGTCGACCTCGCCCACCCCGGCCAACGGGTGGTCGGTGCGCAGCAGGGCGTGGAACGCGTCCTCGCCCACCAGCACGCCCGCGCCGGGCGGCGGGTCGACCGCCACCGCCATCTCCACCGTGCCGTTGGCCAGCCACTCGGCGACCTCGTCGTCCTCGCCCTCGAACACCCGCACCCGCACGTGCGGGAACTCCGACTCCCAGTGGGACATCAGCTGCGGCAGCAGACCCTGGCACACGGTCGGCGGGGCGGCCAGCTTGATCGTGCCCCTGGCCGCGCCGCCGTGCCGCGCGGCGAGGTCCGTGATCGCCACCGACGCGGCCACCGCGGCGCGGGCGTGCGCCACGACCTGCGCGCCGAACGCCGTCGGTCGCGGCTTGCCGCGCCGCAGGAGCACCGGGTGGCCGAGGGTGCGTTCGAGCGCGGCCACCGCGTGCGACACCGCGGACTGCGTGAGGCCCAGCGCGTCGGCGGCCGTGCCGAAGCCGCCCTCGTCCACCACGGCGAGGAACGCGCGGAGCTGCGCGAGGTTCAGGGCCATGAACAACTCTCATGGGTAGGGGTGCGTCACTTGTTGGACTCATCCTCGCAGGTGCGGCGATCCTCGCCCGGTGCAGACGTCCGGGAAGTTCGTGCTGCTGTCCGCGATCTGGGGCGGCAGCTTCGCGTTGATCAAGGTGGCGGTGGACGCCGGCGTGGCCCCGGTGTGGGTGGCGTTGGCGCGCTGCCTGTTCGGCGCGCTCACCCTGTGGGGGATCTGCCTGGCGCGGGGTGCGGCCGTGCCGCTGGACCGGCGCACGTGGGGTCACGCGGCGGTGGTCGCGCTGCTGCTCAACGCGGTGCCGTTCACGCTGCTGGCGCACGGCGAGACGCAGGTCAGCTCGGTGCTGGCGGGTGTCTTCAACGCCACCACGCCGTTGACCACGCTGGTGTTCGTGCTGCTGGTCGTGCCGAGCGAGCGGATGACGCGGGCCCGGGTGGTCGGGCTGCTGGTCGGCTTCACGGGCGTGCTCGTGGTGCTGGGCGCGTGGCGCGGGCTGGCGGGCGACGTGCTCGGGGGCAGCCTCGCCTGCCTGGCCGCGACCGCGTGCTACGGCGCGGGGTTCGCCTACACCCGCCGGTTCTTCTCCGGCGGCGACCACAGCGCGAGCGCGTTGTCGGCCGTGCAGATCACCTGCGCGACGCTGCAACTGGCGGTGGTCGCGCCGGTCCTGGGCGGCACGCCGTCGTGGCCGGGGACGTCGGCGGCGGTGGCGCTGCTCGTGCTCGGCGCGGCGGGCACCGGGCTGGCCTACGTGCTGAACCTGGACGTCATCAGAGCGGCCGGACCGGCGGTCGCCTCGACCGTCACCTACGTCACGCCGCTGTGGTCGACGGCGATCGGCGCGGTGCTGCTCGGCGAGCACGTGGGGTGGAACACGCTGGTGGGCGGTGTGGTGGTGGTCGCCGGTGTGCTGCTGGCCCGGTCACGGCCGAATGTGAGGATCACTGCATGAACGCGATCTACGTCTTCGTGCCCGGCTCCAACAGCAACTCGTTCCACTTCTCGCCCCTGCTCCGCGAACTGACCCTGCTCGGCCGGCGCGCGCTCGCCGTCGACCTGCCCGGACACGGCTTCGACGCCACGTTCGCCACCTCCTACCAAGCGCCGCAGGACCCCGCCGCGCTGGCGACCGCGCCGGCCGGGCTCAAGGGCGCGACCCACGCCGACGACGTCGCGCACGTGATCGACGTCGTGCGGAGGGCCGGCGAGCACGGCCCGGTGGTCCTCGTCGGGCACAGCCGGGGCGGGATGACCCTGACCGGGGTGGCGAACGCGGTGCCGGAGCTGCTGCACCGGGTCGTGTACGTGACCGCGTGGTGCTGCGTCGACCTGGGCGTCGGCGGGTACATGCAGGAGCCCGAGTACGCGTCGAGCGCGCTCAACGACCTCGGCGCGGGACTGCTCGCGGGCAACCCGGCCGAGCTGGGCGTGCTCCGGATGAACTGGCGCACCGCCGACCCGGCGCTGCTGGCCAAGCTGAAGACCGCGATGTTCGCCGACGGCACGGACGCGGAGTTCCTGGCCGCGCTGAACACCTTGGAGCCGGACGAGAGCCTGGACGGTGGCGACGACCGCGTCGACCCGGACGCGTGGGCGCGACTGCCGCACACCTACGTCCGCGTGACCGGCGACCGTTCCATCCCGGTCGGGCTGCAGGACCGGTTCATCCGCGAGGCCGACGCGCTGCTCCCGGACAACCCGTTCGACGTGCGCAGCCTCGACACCAGCCACCTGGGCTTCCTGGTCCGACCGCGGGAGGCCGCCGCGCTGCTGGCCGGGCTGCCGTAGTCCCGGTCCGGCCCACAAATCCCGGTTTGTCAGATTATTGCGTGATGCTGCTCACTTCTTGCATGCTGATGCCGTCCCTCCAACGAAGGAGCGTGCGGTGCCCCTGTCACGCAGGACGTTCATCGGATCGGCCCTGGCCGCCTCCGCCCTCGCCTCCACCACGTCGACCCCGGCGGTCGCGGCCAGCCCACCGGGCGACGTGGTCGGCAAGATCACCGTCGGCTACCAGGGCTGGTTCGCGGCCCGCGGCGACAACTCCCCCGTCAACGGCTGGTGGCACTGGAGCGACAACTGGGGCCAGCCGCCGTCGCCGACCAACCACGCCCTCATGTCGTGGCCGGACATGACCGACTACACCGCCAAGTACCCGACGGCGTTCGGCTCCCTGGGCAACGGCCAACCGGCGACGGTCTTCTCCAACTACGACTACCAGACCGTGGACGTGCACTTCCGCTGGATGCGCGAGTACGGCTGCGACACCGCGGCCCTCCAGCGGTTCAACCCGACCGGCGGCGAGGGCCCGATCCGCGACGCCGTCACCGCCCACGTCCGGCGGGCCGCCGAGGCGCACGGCGTGAAGTTCTACGTCATGTACGACGTCACGAACTGGACGAACATGCAGTCGGAGATCAAGGCCGACTGGACGGAGAAGATGCGCGCGTACACCTCGTCACCGATGTACGCGCGGCAGAACGGCAAGCCGGTCGTGTGCGTCTGGGGCTTCGGCTTCAACGACCCGGGCCGCCCGTTCACCCCGCAGCAGTGCCAGGACGTGATCGACTGGTTCAAGGGCCAGGGCGTGTACCTGATCGGCGGCGTGCCGACGCACTGGCGGCGCGAGATCGAGGACTCGCGGCCCGGTTTCGCCCAGGTCTACCGCAGCTTCCACATGATCTCGCCGTGGATGGTCGGCCGGATCGGCAGCGTCGCCGACGCGGACAACTTCCACGCGAACGTCAACTCGCCGGACGTGGCCGAGTGCGCCCGGCTCGGCATCGACTACCAGCCGTGCGTGCTGCCCGGCGACCTGTCCCGGCGGCACCGGGCGCACGGCGACTTCATGTGGCGGCAGTTCTACAACATGTGCCGCCTCGGCGTGCAGGGCATCTACATCTCGATGTTCGACGAGTACAACGAGGCCAACCAGATCGCCAAGACGCCGGAGACGCAGGCCGGGATCCCCGTCGGCTCCGGTTTCCTGGCGCTGGACGAGGACGGCACGCGCTGCTCCTCGGACTACTACCTGCGCCTGACCGGCGACGGTGGCCGGATGCTCAAGGGCCAGATCGCGTTGACGGCGATCCGCCCGACGAAGCCGGTGCTGTCCGACACGCCACCGGTCGAGCGCGACCTGGCGGCGGGTCGGCCGACCACCCAGAGCAGCCAGACCCAGCACTACGACAGCCGGCTCGCGGTGGACGCCGACCCGAACACCTACTGGGAGAGCGCGAACGGCGCGTTCCCGCAGTGGATCGGGGTCGACCTGGGCGCGGTGGCCGCGCCGCGCCGGATGGTGCTGAGCCTGCCGCCGAACCCGGCGTGGGGCCGCCGCACGCAGACCATCGCGGTGGAGGCGGGCGTGGACGGCTCCACGTTCAGCTCGGTGCTCGGTGCGACCGGGTACGTGTTCGACCCGGCCGCGGGCAACTCGGTGACGGTCACCCTGCCCAGCGGGTTCAGCGCCCGCCACCTGCGGCTGCGGTTCAGCGGGAACACGGGCTGGCCGGCCGCGCAGCTGGCCCGGTGGCAGGTCGTCGGCTGACCACCGCGGCGCTCGGCCGAACCCGGACTGGGAGCGCTCCCACGGTAGGCTCCGGCGCATGGTGAGCGTGTGGGTGACGGGGTCGGCGGACGGTATCGGCCGGGAGACGGCGGCGACGCTGGTGGCGCAGGGGCACCGGGTGGTGCTGCACGCGCGCGACGAGGCGCGGGCCGGGCAGGCGCTGGCCGCCGTGCCCGGCGCGGCCGGCGTGCTGGTCGGCGACCTCGCCTCGCTGGCCCGGACCAGGGAGCTGGCGGCGGCCGCCGAGCCCTTCGACGTGGTGGTCCACAACGCGGGGCTCGGCGGCCGGCTGCCCGAGCGGACCGTCACCGAGGACGGCCTGGAGCTGCTGTTCCAGGTCAACGTGCTGGCGCCCTACCTGCTCACGGCCCTGATGCCCCGGCCGCGGCGGCTGGTCTACCTGACGTCCGGGCTGGAGGCGCAGGGCGTGGCGGACCTCGACGACCTCCAGCACGAGCGCGGCCCGTGGGACGGCATGCAGGCCTACTCGGACTCCAAGCTGCTGGACGTGGCGCTGGCGTTCGCGGTGGCCCGCCGGTGGCCGGACGTGCTCAGCAACGCGGTCGACCCGGGCTGGATCAGGACCAAGCTGGGCGGCCCGAACGCCACCGACGACCTGCCGACGGGCGCGGACACCCAGGTGTGGCTCGCGACGAGCGACGAGCCCGCCGCCACCGTCACCGGCCGCTACTTCAAGTGGCGCGAGGACCTGCGCGCCAACCCCGCCGCGTACGACGTGGACGTCCAGGACCGGCTGCTCGACGCGTGCGCGGAGATCACCGGCGTCAAGCTGACGTGACCACCCGGCAGGGCGGCTGCCCGCCCCGCCGTCTGCCCTGCCGAAAAGGGCGCGCCACCACCGGGCCCGGCTGCCTACGATCCCGGCGTGCCACGACCTCCGCGCACGGTGCTGTCCGCGTTCGGCGTCACGGCGGAGCCCGTCGCGCTGCCCGGTGGCCGGGGCGGGACGTGGCGCGCCGGCGGGGTGGTCCTCAAGCCGGTGGACTTCGAGCCCGAGACGCGGTGGCGGTCCGACGTGCTCGCCGCGCTGCCGCCGTCGGCCGGGTTCCGGGTCGCGCCTCCCGTGCGGTCCGCGTCCGGCGACTGGGTGGTCGACGGGTGGGAGGCATGCCGGTTCGTGCCGGGCGAGCCGGACACCGGCCGCGCGGACGACGTGCTGCGGGCCGGGATCGCGTTCCACGCCGCCGTGCGCGACGTGCCCCGACCCGCGTACCTCGACCTCCGCGACGACCCGTGGTCGGTCGGCGACCGGGTCGCGTGGGAGGAGTCGCCGGTGGACGTCGGCCCGGCGGCGCTCGGACTCCTGGAACCGCTCGTCGCGGCACGGCGCCCGGTGGACCTGCCGGCCCAGGTGGTGCACGGAGACCTGGCGGGCAACGTGCTGTTCGCCCCCGACCTGCCGCCCGCGGTGATCGACTGGCCGCCGTACTGGCGGCCCGCGTCGTGGGCGGCGGCGGTCGTGGTGGCGGACTGCCTGTGCTGGTACGGCGCACCACCGGCGCTGCTCGACCGGTGGTCGCACCTGCCGGCGTGGCACCAGGTGGTGCTGCGGGCGCTGATCTACCGGATCGTCACCCGAGACCTGGCCGGCGGGGACCGGCCGGCGGACCAGGTCCGCGCCTACCGGCCCGCGGTCGACCTGGTGCTCGCCCGGCTCAGCGGGCCAGGGTCTCCTCGGTGACCTCCCACAGGCGGGTGGCCGCCTCCGGGTCCAGCGCGTAGGCCGCGACACCGCGGATCAGGGTCTCGCCCCGGCTCGGCAGCGCCTCGCCGCAGTCCTCGAAGTACCGGCCGCCCACGCCCTCCAGCAGCGGTGACGTCGCCAGCAGCACCGACGTGGCCGCGCCCTGCTGCGGAGTCTTCAGCCGGTACCCGTCCGCGGCGGCCCGCTCCCTCATCGCCCGCAACTGCCCGTCGTCGACGTGGCGCTGCAGGTTGGTGTCGATCCCACCGGGCATCAGGGCGTTCACCGTGATGCCGTCGGCGGCCCAGCGCTTGGTCGCCTCCACGGCGAAGAGCACGTTCGCGGTCTTCGACTGCCCGTACGCCGTCCACGGGTCGTAGGGGCGGTCGGTGTAGTGGATGTCCTCGAAGACGACCGGCGACATGAGGTGCGCGCTGGAGCTGACGGACACCACCCGCACGCCCTCCAGGGCCAGGAACCGGTGCAGGCCCTTGGTCAGCGCGAAGTGGCCGAGGTGGTTGGTGGCGAACTGGAGTTCCCAGCCCTCCGGCGTGCGGGTCTCCGGCGCGGCCATCACGCCCGCGTTGTTCACCAGGATGTGCAGCGGGCCGTCCCAGCCGGCCACGAACGCCGCCACGGACGCCTGGTCCGCCAGGTCGAGCCGGGCGACCCGGACGTCGCCGCCGATCTCGTCGGCCACCCGTCGCCCGGCCCCGGTGTCGCGGACCGCCAGCGTGACCTCGGCGCCCGCCGACGCCAACGCCCGGGCGGTCTCGACGCCGATGCCGGACGCGCCGCCGGTGACCACCGCGCGCTTGCCGGTCAGGTCGATGCCCGCCACGACCTGCGCCGCGGTGGACTCCGCGCCGAACGGCGTGGTGATGTGCTCGGTCATGTCCGTTCCCCTGTCGTGCTGTCGTACACTGAAGCGGAGGTCCCTCCGTTACGTTCCACGTTAACCGGAGGTTCCTCCGTTTAGCATCGAGAGCCGCGTCACACCCGTATGGAGGCACCGTGTCCCGCCCGCTGCGCGCGGACGCCCAGCGCAACCGCGACCGGTTGATCGAGACGGCGCTGGCCGCGTTCACCGACGAGGGCGCGGACGCCACGCTGGACTCGATCGCCAAGCGCGCGGGCGTCGGCATCGGCACGCTCTACCGCCACTTCCCCACCCGCGAGGCGCTGGTGGAAGCGGTCTACCGCACCGAGCTGGCCAAGCTCTGCGACGCCGTGCCCGACCTGCTGCGCACGCTGCCGCCGCACGAGGCGACCAGGGCGTGGATGGACCGGTTCGTCGAGTACATGGCCACCAAGCAGGGCATGGGCGACGCGTTGCGCGCGGTGATCGCGTCCGGCGGCGACCCGTACGCGCAGAGCAGGGACCGGCTGACCGAGGCGATGGGCACGCTGCTCGATGCCGTCGACCGCCCCGACGTCGCGCCGCTGGACGTGATCGCCACCATCGCCGGCATCGCCCACACGGTGCCCGACGTCGGCCCGGCGGACGGCATGCTGGACCTCGTGATGGACGGCCTGCGCTACCGGCCGTGAGACGCGGGCAGCACCCTCGGCGTGCCGACGAGCTGGCGGCCCAGGTCGCCGCGCAACGTGGACACCGCGTCGAGCACGTAGTTCTGCCGGACCCGCCACGGACCCCGGTCACCCTGGCGCGGGAACGCGTCGACGGCGCGCTGGATGTAGCCGGAGGCCAGGTCCAGCAGCGGCCGGCGGGCCAGCGGGCGGTCCGGCGTGGGTACGACGGACGCGTAACCGTGCCGGTCCATGTGGGCGACCACCCGGCAGACCAGGCGTGAGGTCAGGTCGGCGCGCAACGTCCACGAGGCGTTCGTGTAGCCGACGCAGACCGCGAAGTTCGGCAGGCCGGTGATCATCGCGCCGCGCCAGATGAACTGCTCGGACAGCTCCACCCGGCGCCCGTCCACGCTCGGCGTGATGCCGCCGAACGCGAGCAGCCGCAGGCCGGTGGCCGTGACGACGACGTCGGCGGGCAGCTCCCGGCCGGACCTGAGCCGCACCCCGTCGGGCGTGAACGTGTCCACGTGGTCGGTGACGACCGACACCCGGCCGCGCTTGACGGCCCGGAACAGGTCCGCGTCCGGGACCGCGCAGAGCCGCTGGTCCCACGGGTCGTAGGTGGGGGTGAAGTGCTCGCGGATCGCGGCCTCGTCGTCGAGCACCTTGGTGGACAGCTTGGTCAGCACCTTGCGCGCGGCCTTCGGCCAGCGGCGGCAGAACTGGTAGAAGGCCAGGCTGAACAGGATGTTCTTGGTGCGGATCACCCGGTGCGCGGCGTTGGCGGGCAGCAGCTCGCGGACCTTGTCGGCGAACTTGTCGCGACCCGGCACCACACCCATCCACGTCGGCGAGCGTTGGAGCATCGTGACGTGCGCGGCGGTCTCCGCCATGGACGGCACCACCGTCACCGCCGTCGCCCCGCTGCCGATCACGACCACCCGCTTGCCCGCGTAGTCGAGGTCGTCGGGCCAGAACTGCGGTCGCACCACCTCGCCGCGGAACGACCCGATGCCGGGGAACACCGGGTCGTGGCCCTGGTCGTAGTCGTAGTAGCCGGCGCAGGAGTAGAGGAAGTCGCAGGTGACCACCCTGGTCTCGACGTCACCCCGCTCGTCGCGGCGGTGGAGCGTCAGCGTCCAGCGGGCGGTCTCGGTGGAGAAGTCGGCGGCCACCACCTTGGTCCGGTAGCGCACGAGCCGGTCGATGCCGAACTGCGCGGCGGTGTCCCGGATGTAGGCGAGGATCGACGGGCCGTCCGCGATCGACTTCGCCTCCCGCCAGGGCCTGAAGGGGTAGCCGAGGGTGAACATGTCCGAGTCGGACCGGATGCCCGGGTACCGGAAGAGGTCCCACGTCCCGCCCATCGCGTCGCGGGCTTCGAGGATCGCGACGGACTTGCCGGGGCACTCGGTGCGGAGCCGGTAGGCCGCGCCGACACCGGACAGTCCGGCGCCCACGATCACGACGTCGAGGTGCTCGGGTGTGGTCATGTCCCCCAGTGTGTCGGATGGCCGGCCCACCTCTCCTACCTGGGGTAACCTGAGGCGGGCCGAAGGTCGATCGTTCACGGACGGGTGAATCTGAACCGACCGATCAACCAAAACGCCGTTTTCTTCACCGTCAAACGTCGGTTGAAGAAATGAGGCCCCCGACCAACCACCCCCCCCACGCCACCCACCACCGCTCACCCTCCCCGGCCTCGCCCCCCAGGCCCTCGGCCTCGCCGCCCAGCGGACACCGCAGGCACAGCGGGCACGCGTCCGAGCCAGACTGGCATCGGGCCAGACTGGTACTGGTGTCGAGCCGGACCGGCGAGGATTGATGGCGGGGTCCGGGATGAGCGTCGGTGAGCGTCGTCGGTGAGCGTGGTCGAGGAGGCAGCATGTCCCAGCAGCTCTCGCGTTTCCGGTTCGCAGGTGGCACGGCGGTGGTGACGGGAGCGGCCAGCGGCATCGGGGAGCAGTTGGCGTACGGGCTGGCGCGGCGCGGTTGCGGGCTGGTGCTGATCGACCGCGACGCCGAGCGGCTCGCGGCGGTGGCGGGGAGGGTGCGGGGCGCGCGGGTGCGCACGTACGTCGCGGACCTGGCCGAGGTCGCCGGGCTGGAAGGGCTCGTGGCGCGGGTGGTGGCCGAGAACCCCGGGATCACCCTGTTGGCGAACAACGCGGGCGTGGCGCTGGGCGGGACGTTCGACCAGGTGAGCGCCGAGGAGTTCGACTGGGTGATGGACGTCAACTTCCGGGCGCCGGTGGCGTTGACCCGGTTGTTCCTGCCGACCCTGCTGGCCGCGCCGGGCAGCCACATCGTGAACGTGTCGAGCCTGTTCGGGCTCATCGGGCCGCCCGGCCAGACGGCCTACTCGGCCAGCAAGTTCGCGCTGCGCGGGTTCAGCGAGTCGTTGCGCCACGAGCTGGTCGACCGGGGCGTGGGCGTGACCTGCGTCCACCCGGGAGGCATCCGCACCAGGATCGCGGAGACCGCGCGGGTGGCGTCGGGGGTCGGCGAGGTCGAGGCGGCGCAGGGCAAGGCGAGCTTCGCCAAGCTGTTGACGTACCCCGCGGACAAGGCCGCCGAGCGGATCCTGGGCGGGGTGGCGAAGCGGGAGGGCCGGGTGCTGATCGCGTGGACGGCCGTCGTGCCGGACCTGCTCGCCCGCCTCTTCCCCACCTCCTACCTCACCGTGATGAACCGGCTCGGGCCGTCCACCCGCACAGCCGTCCGCGATGCCGCCCGCAGAGCCGCGTCGCGCAACACGGCGGCTTAGCGCAGCACGACCTCCACCGGCGACCGAGCCACCTGGTCGAACGACGTGATCACCGGCGTCACGCGGTAGGCGTCGGTGGCGAAGGCGGCCCGCACGTCCACCTCGGGCACTTGCACCGGTCCCTCGACACGTCCATCAGGTCGACCGGCCAGGAACCGCGGGTCGGCCAGCCGCCACCGCCGCCCGGCAGCAGCCCACGATCCGCTCGGTCGGCGCGCGCTCCTCTCCCAGCGGCGCGGGGTTCAGCGCGTGCAGCCGGGCCGGCATGTCCGCCGCGTACCGCAGGTCGACCTCCGCCAAGTGAACTCCCCCTCGGTGCGGTCGTGCCGCCCCGTCCAACGCCTGCCCCGAGGGCACGGTCAAGCGCGGCCCGCAGCACTCCGCCGAGAGGATCTTCCGAGATGTGCGGTCACCGGGCCCGTGTTCCCGCGTAGAAATCAGGCATGGCGGAACGGCACAACGAGATCACCGGCGGGCACTTCACCGGTCCGGTCGTGCAGACGGGCAGCATCGACCACCTGACCGTCCGGTTCGAGGCCGCGCCGCCGGGCGAGGCACCGCCGTTGACCTCCTGGTCGGACCGCCCGGCGCTGACCCCGGCGTTGCGGGACCTGCTGGAGGCGCAACGCCGGGCGACGGAGTCGCTGCCCTACAAGCTGCTCGGCGTGAAGCAGCCGGAGCTGACCCAGGTCTACGTGCAGCAGACCATGCGCCCGCAGGTCCTCGACCGCTCCCCCGAGCCCGAGCGCAAGCCCTCCGCCGAGTCGACCGAACGCACCCTGACCATCGCCGGCGCGCTCGACCGCAACGGGCACCTGATGATCACCGGGGAGCCGGGCAGCGGCAAGTCCACCGTCGGCTACCTGTACGTGCAGCAGGTCTCGGAGTTCTGGCTCAGCGGCAGCGACGGCCCGCCGCCCCTCACCGAACCGGTCCTGCCGCTGCGGGTGCCCGCACGGGCGTTGGCCCAGCACAAGGCGTGGGCAGACCTCCTGGCCGCGGGCACGGAGGACGCGTTGGGGCGGCTGCTCGGCGAACGCCCACCGGCCGCGTTGCTCGCCCGCCGCGCCCTGGGCGCGCGGTGGCTGGTGTTCGTCGACGGCCTGGACGAGATCATCGAACCGGACACCAGGGCGCAGGTCATCGACGCGATCGCGCACCAGGTGCGGCGCGGGTCGGACCACCGGCTGGTGATCACCACCCGCCCGCTGCCCGGTGACGAGCTCAAGCCCTTGGAGCAGGCGGGCGTCGACAGCTACGCCATCCAGCCGTTCGGCCGGGTCGAGCTGGAGGAGTTCGCGCGGGCGTGGTTCCGGGCGCAGACCCCGATCACCGCGATGAGCTCGGCGGAGGCGTTCGTCCGGCAGGTGCGCGACGGCCGGTTGCGCGAACTGGTGCGCAACCCGCTGCTGGCCACGATCGCCGCCATCGCGAAGACCCTCGAACCGGACCGCCCGCTGCCCAACAACCGGGTCGACCTGTACGGGCGGTTCATGGAGTACCTGCTGGACGACGGCGCGAGCAGGCGCAACACGATCGCCGAACTGCGCCGCTCGGTGCGCGACGACCCGGACCGGCAGGCGCTGGTCGAGTGGATGCACCAGCGCCGGACCGAGATCGTGGAGCACCTCGCGACCCACCGGCTGGACACCGGATCGCCGCTGTTCGAGGCCGCGTGCACGTGGGTGCGGGAGAACCACCCGGCCCTGCCGGACGAGTGGCAGGACGACCTGCGCGCACTGCTGGCCGGGACCGGCGTCTTCGTCCACGCCGACGACGACCTGCGCTTCCGGCACCACTCGTTCGCCGAGTTCCTGGCCGCGCGCCGGCGGGCCGGTGAGATCCCGGCGGACTTCCCGGACCTGGACGAGTGGATCGAACGCGGCCTGTCCGGGAACAACCGGGTCTTGGCCTTGTTCACCTTCGTGCTGTGGGGACGTGACGAGCGCGATCTCGGCCGCGTGCTGTCCGTGCTGCTCGCGGGCGCGAAGCCCGAGGTGCTGCTGGCCGGCCGACTGCTCGCGGAGGGCGTGGCGGTCGACGAGACGCTGACCGCCGCTGTCGTGGACCGCGTCGTGGAGCTGATCCTGGCCAACGGCGTCCTGCCCGACCCGTGGGGCGACGTCGAAGAAGCGGGCGAGGTGCTCGTCTCCCTTCCCCCGGAGGCAGTGCCCCCAGGGGTGATGACCCGGCTGAGCGCCCTGCGGGACCGTGCGGAACTCGCCGAAGCCGTGCGCGTCGAGTCCGCCGTCGTGCTCGGCAAGCTCGAAGACCCGGAGTCCGCGGCCCGGTGGCTGGAGGAGTTCGCGGACCAGGCCAGTCCCGCCGGGATCAAGCGCGGCGTCGTGGCGTTGAAGGACCTCGTCCCGGAAGGCGCCGATCGCGCGGAACGCCTCCTCGTCCGGCTGGCCGCTGAACCGGACCACGTGCAGGTGGTCGCGATCGTCTCGATCATGCTGGACACCGGGACGACGGAGGCCGCCGGGTCTCTGGTCCGCAGGCTGGTCCGCGGGCTGCGAGCCGATCCGGTGGTGGCGGGTGACCGGGCACTGCCCCTGCAGTCGGTCGGTCCGGCGGCCGCGGACCTGTCCGGCGCCGGCCCCGTCGGTTGGGGCGCCCTCGCGAAGCTCGCCGCCAGGGCCAAGTGCCGTGACGAGGCGTTGTGGGCTGCCGACCGGGCTTTCGCCGTGAGCACCCCGACCGTCGACGAGTTCCGCGACGCCGTCGGGGCGGTCCTGTCAGCGGCCGACTCCGACGGGGTGCCCATCGTGCTGACCGCCGCGGCGGCGAAGCCGGTCAAGTACCTGACCGCGGCGGCGCAGGCGCTCCAGGAAGCGCTGCAGCACGACGCGGCCGTCGAGGTGGCCCGCCGGGTGCTGTCGGAACGGCACGTGGATCCCTACGAGTTCTACAAGGCCGTCCAGGTCTACGTGCACTGCAACGCCGTGCCTGAACTCCTGCGGGTCGTGGAGGGGCAACCGCGGTTGAGCGTCCACCACCTGACGCAGGTCGCTTCCGCGCTCTCGGACACGAAGGACTCGGAGGCCGCACGCCGGTTCGCCCGGTCCGCGTTGACCGACCTCACCGCGGACAGGTGGGACTTCGAGAGAGCTGTTCTCGCGTTGTTCGACCCGGACGATCCGGACACAGCGGCGGCTATCTCCGCTTCGGCCCGTTCACACAGTCCCGAGCACCGAGCCGTAGCGATCAAAGTGCTCAGTGGCGGTGAACACGGTGAGCACGTCGGCGAGCTGATCAGGGGCCTGCTCGACACCGTGACCGAACCCGACCTGCTCGCCGATGTGGCGGCGGACCTGGTCGGCAATCGGAGGTTCGAGCTCGCCGACGGCCTGTTGACCGCAGCGATGGAAAGGCTCCTCGACTGCGACGGGTACCAGAAACACAAGATCATCAAGGCGCTCGTCGACAGCGGGCGCAAAGAAGAAGCCGCCGCTTCGGCCGAGCGCGCGGTAGCGGCGACCATGCGCAGCGGTTACTGGCTCGACTACATCATCCGGGACTGGATGAGAGCCGCCGGCATCGACTGCGCCGACGAGATCGTGGCCAAGGCGCTGGCACTGGCTCTCCCGGCGAGTCACCGGGTGGTGGTGGCGGATGCGCTGGCCTCGGAAGGGTTGCTGCGTCCCGCGGTGACGTTGTGGTCGCACGTGGTCCGCTACCACGGCGAGGCCGTGGACCAGGGTGTGCTGGCGGCGTCACGTCTGGTCCAGTGTGGACATCGGGACGAAGTGCTCGCGGTGCTCGACCGGGCACTGGACGAACAGCGGACGGACTTTGCGAGTGCCCGGCTACGCGCGTTGCGGGCGTGGGCGGTGGGGTGAGTGGTCAGGTGGTGGTGGTGAACAGGACGTAGCCGTAGGTCAGCTCCCGCCGACCGGGGTCGGCGCGGACCCACGCGTCCACGACGTCGCCGGGGAACTCGATGCGCAGCACGGCTTCCAGTTCCGCCGCGTCACGGCACCGCCACGCCGACATCACCTCGGTCCGGGAAGCGCCCCGCGCCCGCCACCACGCGTCGGTCGTCTCCGCCGTCCCCTGCGCGGACGCCCACGGTGAGGCGGCGAGCAGGTCGGCGAACTCGCCGTGCCGCCAGTCGTTGTCGATCACGACCAGCGCGCCGCCGGGCCGCAGCACGCGCCGCACCTCGGCGAGACCGGGCTCGCCGTCGGGTGGGAAGAAGTAGGCGAACCGGGCGTGCACGACGTCCACGCTCGCATCGGGCAACGGGATGTGCTCGGCCGAGCCGTGCCGCGCGTCGCCCCGCTCCCCGGCCCTGACCACCAAATCCGGATCGGGTTCCACGCCGATCACCGCGGCCGCGTCGACCGCGTACCGGGGCAGCCAGAACCCGGTGCCGCAGCCCAGGTCCAGCACCGTGCGACCGGCCCAGTCGGCTTGGTCGCGCAGTGCCCGCCACAGCAGACCCGTGGGGTCGATCGCCTCGTTCTCCCGCTCGTACAGGTCGGGGTGGTCGGCGATGTTGGGCGCGCGGTGGAAGTCGGGGAACACGCCGTCACGGTAAGGGGTGCGCCCAGGGCACGCGTAGCGGAATTCACCGGGCCCGTCAGGAAGCACGGGACGGCGACGTGGGCCGGCACGGCGCTCCACCATGGCCGGACGGGCGTCGCCGGATCAGCTGCCCCGGGTCGAGTGCCGGACCCATTCGCGGTGGAAGCCTTCGACGTGGCGGGTGACCCTGGTGGCGGCCAGTTCGCCGTTGCCAGCTCGGACGGCGCGCAGGATCGACCGGTGCTCGCGGCGCAGCCGGACGGCGGTGCGCGACCAGTCCGGCAACGCCTGCACGGCGTCCAGCACGGTCCGGTGGATCGCGTCGCGCAGCGCCGCCATGATCGCGGTGTTGACGGCGTTGCCCGCGGCGGCGGTGAGGGCGACGTGGAAGTCGGCGTCGAGCTGGTGGAAGGTGTCCGCGTCGAGGTCGGGCGCGTCCATGCGGGTCAGCAGGTCGGCGGCGCGGGCCAGGTCGGGGTGGTCGGGACCGGCGGCCGCCGCGCGCACGGCGTGGCTCTCGATCATGACCCTGGTGCCGACGAGGTCGGCCATCGGCAGCCGGCGCGTGGCCAGGTGCAGGCGCAGGGCCGCGCCGAGCCCGCCCGCCGGGTCGGCGATGACGGTGGTGCCCGCGTCGGGGCCCGAGCCGACGCCGCTGCGCACCACGCCCATCGCCTGCAGCACCCGGATCGCCTCGCGGACGGTGGCGCGGCTGACGCCGAGGTCCTCGGCCAGCTTGCGCTCGGCGGGCAGCTGCTGCCCCACGCCGAGCCGGCCCGCGGTCAGCTCCGACTCGACGTGCCTGAGCACCGTGCCGTACCCGGACAAGCGGAACACCTCCGTCGTGTGGTCTGACCACAGCCTGGTGTGGTCAGACCACGGAGTCTAGAGTCGGCGCGGTGAGAGTCGCGCTGTTCGTCACGTGCCTGGTCGACGGCCTGTTCCCGGACGTCGGCAAGGCCACCGTCCGGCTGCTGGAACGGCTCGGCCACGAGGTGGTCGTCCCGTCCGCCCAGACCTGCTGCGGTCAGATGCACATCAACACCGGCTACGCCGGTCAGGCGATGCCGGTGATCCGCAACCACGTGGAGGCGTTCGAGGGCGCCGACGTGATCGTCGCGCCCTCCGGGTCGTGCGCGGGGTCGGTGCGCCACCAGCACGCCGACGTCGCCCGCGCGCACGGTGACGCGACGCTGGCCGAGGCCGCCGCGGGCACCGCCGAGCGCACGTACGAGCTGTCGGAGTTCCTGGTGGACGTCCTGGGGGTCACCGACGTGGGCGCGTACTTCCCGCACCGGGTCACCTACCACCCCACCTGCCACTCGTTGCGCGTGCTGGACGTGCGGGACCGGCCGTTGCGGCTGCTCCGGGCGGTCGAGGGCATCGACCTGGTCGAGCTGCCGTCGGCCGAGACGTGCTGCGGGTTCGGCGGCACGTTCGCGCTGAAGAACGCCGACACGTCCACCGCCATGCTCGGCGACAAGATGAGCGCGGTGCTGAGCACGAAGGCCGGTGTGGTCACGGCGGGCGACTCGTCGTGCCTGATGCACATCGGCGGCGGGTTGAGCAGGCTGCGCAGCGGCGTCCGGCCGCTGCACCTGGCCCAGATCCTGGAGCAGACGCGATGACGACGTTCCTGGGGATGCCCGCCGGTGGCGGGAACCTGACCGGCGAGCCGTTCCCGAAGGCGGCGCGGGAGGCCCTCGGCAACGCCCAGCTGCGCCGCAACCTCGCCAAGGCCACGTCCACGATCCGGGCCAAGCGGGCGAACGTCGTCGGCGAGCTGCCGGACTGGGCGCAGCTGCGCGCGGCGGGCGCGGCGATCAAGGACGAGGTGCTGGCCGACCTGGACGAGCACCTGGTGCGGTTCGAGGAGGCGTTGACGAGCCGGGGCACCCGGGTGCACTGGGCGCGTGACGCCGAGGAGGCCAACCGGATCGTCTGCGACCTGGTGCGGGCGACCGGCACGCGCGAGGTGATCAAGGTCAAGTCGATGGCCACGGTCGAGATCGGGGTGAACGAGGCCTTGGCGGGGATCGGCGTGCACGCGGTGGAGACCGACCTGGCCGAGCTGATCGTCCAGTTGGGCGACGACAGGTCGAGCCACATCCTGGTGCCCGCGATCCACCGCAACCGGGCGGAGATCCGGGAGGTGTTCCGGCGTGGGATGCCGGGCGTGGACCCGGGGCTGACCGACGACCCGAGGGCGCTGGCCGAGGCGGCGCGCAAGCACCTGCGGCAGAAGTTCATGACGGTGGACGTGGCCATCTCGGGGGCGAACTTCGCCGTGGCCGAGACCGGGTCGCTGGTGGTGGTCGAGTCCGAGGGCAACGGCCGGATGTGCCTGACGCTGCCGCGCACCCTGATCAGCGTGGTGGGCATCGAGAAGCTGGTGCCGTCGTGGCGGGACCTGGAGGTGTTCCTGCAACTGCTGCCCCGGTCGTCGACCGGTGAGCGGATGAACCCGTACACGTCGGTGTGGACGGGGCCGACCGAGGGGCAGACCAGCCACGTGGTGCTGGTGGACAACGGCCGCACGGCCACCCTCGCGGACCCGGACGGGCGGGCGGCGCTGCGCTGCATCCGCTGTTCGGCGTGCCTGAACTCGTGCCCGGTGTACGAGCGGACCGGCGGGCACGCGTACGGCTCCACGTACCCGGGTCCGATCGGCGCGGTGCTGTCGCCGCAGCTCACCGGGGTGGACCGGAACCCGACGCTGCCGTTCGCGTCGTCGCTGTGCGGGGTCTGCTACGACGTGTGCCCGGTGGCGATCGACATCCCGTCGATGCTGGTGCACCTGCGGGAGCGGGTGGTGTCGGCGAAGCGGACCACACCGGAGTCGACGGCGATGCGGGCGTTGGCGTGGGCGATGTCGGACGCGCGGCGGTGGCGCCGGCTGCTGGGGTTGGGCAGGTTCGGCCGGGTGGCGAGCCGTCACGTGCCGCTGCCGGGCTGGTCGACGGCCCGTGACCTGCCCGAACCGCCGAAGGAGACGTTCCGCGACTGGTGGGGGTCCCGATGAGTGCCCGTGACGAGGTCTTGGCGAGGGTGCGGCGGGCGAAGGGGCCGCGCGAGGTGGCTCCCGTGCCCCGCGAGTACCGGGCGGCGGGCACCCGAGGTCCCGGTGATCTGGAGCTCTTCGCCGAACGCCTGCGCGACTACCACGCCCTGGTCCGCGTGGTGGCCGCCGACGAGGTGGCGTCGGCCGTCGCCGGGGCCCTGCGGGACCGCCGCGCCCACCACGTCGTGACCGCCCCCGGCGTCCCGCCCGGGTGGACGGCGGGGTGGGTGGCCGGGGACGCGACCGGGCGGGAGGCCCAGGGTCCGACCGGACCGGTCGGTCCGGCCGGACCGACCGGACCGACCGCCGAGGGGCCGGAATTGTCGGACCCCGCCGGTAGAATCACATCAAGGGTTCCCCTTGGCGGGGACGCTCGCGAAGCGCTTCCCGCCGGCAGGGATCAGGCCGGGGCGCATCCCCCGATCGGCGACGTGCGCGAGGTGCGTCGCGTCGGCGGTGGCGATGCGTGGGCGGTGCTTCGCGAGGTCGTCGAAGCGGCCGACGCGGTGGTCACGGCCTGTCACGTGGCGGTCGCGGAGACCGGCACGATCGTGCTCGACCACGACGCGGCCGACCAAGGTCCCCGGCTCCTCACCCTCGTGCCGGACTACCACTTGGTGGTCGTGCGGGCCGACCAGGTGGTGGCGGGCGTCCCGGACGCGGTCGCGGCGCTCGCCGGGGTGCTCACCCAGACGTGGATCAGCGGGCCGTCCGCGACCAGCGACATCGAGCTGGAACGGGTCGAGGGCGTGCACGGGCCGCGCACGCTGGAGGTCGTCATCACGCGCTGAAGCTCCGGTGATCGGGTTCTCACCCCTTGGGCGGTTCCGCCCACGATCGCGTGGTTCGCTAGGATCGGACACCCGATCGAGAGGCGCTGCAACGGGTGACGAGCCCGCCACGCTCGGCCGGGGCTCGACGATCCGAAGGGCGCCTCCCAACCTGGGAGGCCGCGTGTCGGAAAACGCCCTGCGAGAGCTGCTGGACCAGCGCGTCGCGGTGCTGGACGGCGCCTGGGGCACGATGCTCCAAGCCGCCGGGCTCACCCCGGCCGACTACCGCGGCGACCTGCTCGGCGACCACGCGCACGACGTCACCGGCGACCCGGACCTGCTGAACCTGACCCGCCCGGACGTCGTCCTCGACGTGCACCGCCGCTACCTGGCCGCGGGCGCGGACATCACCACCACCAACACGTTCACCGCGACCAGCATCGCGCAGGCCGACTACGGCCTGGAGAAGCTGGTCCGCGAGATGAACGTGCGCGGCGCGCAGCTCGCCCGCCAGGCCGCCGACGAGGCGGGCGGCCGGTTCGTGGCCGGCTCCGTCGGCCCGCTCAACGTCACCCTGTCCCTGTCGCCGCGGGTCGAGGACCCGGCGTACCGGACGGTGTCGTTCGACCAGGTCAAGGACGCCTACGCGGAGCAGATCGGCGCGCTCGCCGAGGGCGGCGTCGACCTGCTGCTCATCGAGACGATCTTCGACACGCTCAACGCGAAGGCCGCCGTCGCCGCGGCCCGCGAGGTCGCGCCCCACCTGCCGCTGTGGATCTCGGTCACCATCGTGGACCTGAGCGGGCGGACGCTGTCCGGGCAGACGGTCGAGGCGTTCTGGAACTCCGTCGCGCACGCCGAGCCGCTGGTCGTGGGCGTGAACTGCTCGCTGGGCGCGGCCGAGATGCGACCGCACGTCACCGAGATGTCCCGGATCGCCGGCACCTACACCGCGAGCCACCCCAACGCGGGGCTGCCCAACGCGTTCGGCGGCTACGACCAGACCCCGGAGGAGACCGCCGCGCTGCTGCACGGCTTCGCCGAGGAGGGCGTGGTCAACATCGTCGGCGGCTGCTGCGGCACGACGCCCGAGCACATCGGGCGGATCGCGGCGGCGGTCAAGGACCTGCCGCCGCGGCCGGTGGCGCGGGTCGCGGACCGGACCAGGTTCAGCGGCCTGGAGCCGTTCGAGATCGGCGCGGACACCGGGTTCGTGATGATCGGCGAGCGCACCAACGTGACCGGGTCGGCGAAGTTCCGCCGGCTGATCGAGGGCGACGACTACCAGGCGGCGGTGGACGTCGCGCTGGAGCAGGTGCGCGGCGGCGCGAACCTGCTGGACGTGAACATGGACGCCGACCTGCTCGACAGCGAGCGGGCGATGACCACGTTCCTCAACCTGATCGCCACCGAGCCGGAGATCGCCCGCGTGCCGATCATGGTCGACAGCTCGCGGTGGAGCGTGCTGGAAGCCGGGCTGAAGTGCGTGCAGGGCAAGGGCGTGGTCAACTCGATCAGCCTCAAGGAGGGCGAGGAGTCGTTCCTGGCCCAGGCCCGCCGCATCCGCGACTTCGGCGCGGGCGTGGTGGTGATGGCGTTCGACGAGCTGGGCCAGGCCGACACCGCGGAGCGCAAGGTCGAGATCTGCGGTCGCGCCTACGACCTGTTGACGCAGAAGGCGGACTTCCCGGCCGAGGACATCATCTTCGACCCGAACGTGCTGGCCGTCGCGACGGGCATCGCCGAGCACAACGGGTACGCCAAGGCGTTCCTGGACGCGATCCCGCTGATCAAGCAGCGCTGTCCGGGCGTGCGGATCAGCGGCGGCATCTCGAACCTGTCGTTCTCCTTCCGCGGCAACGACACCGTGCGGGAGGCGATGCACTCGTCGTTCCTGTACCACGGTGTGCGCGCGGGCCTGGACATGGGCATCGTCAACGCGGGCCAGCTCGCGGTCTACGAGGACATCCCGAAGGACCTGCTGGAGCTGGTCGAGGACGTGCTGTTCGACCGCCGCCCGGACGCGACGGACCGGCTGGTGTCCTTCGCCGAGACGGTGGCGGGCTCGGGCACGAAGCGCGTGGTCGACCTGGCGTGGCGCGAGGGTCCGGTGGCCAAGCGGCTCGAGCACGCGCTGGTGCACGGCATCGTCGACTTCATCATCGAGGACACCGAAGAGGCGCGGCTGGTGGCGGCACGTCCGCTGGACGTGATCGAGGGTCCGCTGATGGACGGCATGAAGGTCGTCGGCGACCTGTTCGGCGCGGGCAAGATGTTCCTGCCGCAGGTGGTGAAGAGCGCGCGGGTGATGAAGCGCGCGGTCGCGCACCTGGAGCCGTACATGGACGCGGAGAAGGAAGCCTCCGGCTCCACCCGCGGCAACGGCAAGGTCGTGCTGGCCACGGTGAAGGGCGACGTGCACGACATCGGCAAGAACATCGTCGGCGTGGTGCTCGGCTGCAACAACTACGACGTGGTCGACCTGGGCGTGATGGTGCCGGCGGCGAAGATCCTGGACACCGCGATCGCCGAGGGCGCGGACGCGATCGGCCTGTCCGGGCTGATCACGCCGTCGTTGGACGAGATGGTGTCGGTGGCGGCGGAGATGCAGCGGCGCGGGATGAAGCTGCCGCTGCTGATCGGCGGCGCGACGACGTCGCGGCAGCACACGGCGGTGCGGATCGCGCCCGTGTACGACCAGACCACCGTGCACGTGCTGGACGCGTCACGGGTGGCGGGCGTGGTGTCGGCGCTGCTGGACGACGAGCGCGCCGAGGAGCTGGCCGCGGCGACGCGGGTCGAGCAGCAGCGGTTGCGCGAGGAGCACGAGAACCGGCAGAGCACGCCGTTGCTGGCGGTGGAGCAGGCGCGGGCGAACGCCGAGGTGGTGTCGTTCGAGGACCTGCCGACGCCCGCGTTCACCGGGCTGCGGGTCGTGGAGCCGTCGGTGGCCGAGCTGCGCGAGATGGTCGACTGGACGTTCTTCTTCCTGGCCTGGGAGCTGAAGGGCAAGTTCCCGAAGATCCTGGAGACCAACCCGGCCGCGCAGGAGCTGTTCGACGACGCGAACGCGATGCTCGACCAGATCGTCGCGGACGGCTCGTTGCGGGCGAAGGGCGTGTACGGCTTCTGGCCGGCGCACGCCGAGGGCGACGACATCGTGGTGGACGGGCGGCGGCTGCCGATGCTGCGGCAGCAGACGCGGAAGCCGGCGAGCAGGCCCAACCGGAGCCTGGCCGACTACATCGCGCCGGCGGGCGACCACCTGGGCGGGTTCGCGGTGGCGATCCACGGCGCCGAGGAGCTGTCCGCGCGGTACGAGCGGGAGCAGGACGACTACAAGTCGATCATGGTGAAGGCGTTGGCGGACCGGCTGGCGGAGGCGTTCGCGGAGCACGTCCACCTCCGGGCGCGGCGGGACTGGTTCGAGCCGGACGCCGAGCCGGAGCTGGCCGACCTGCACGCCGAGCGGTTCCGGGGCATCCGGCCCGCGTTCGGGTACCCGGCCAGCCCGGACCACAGCGAGAAGGCGGACCTGTTCGCGATGCTGGAGGCCGAGCGGGTCGGCCTGGCGTTGACGGACTCGTTCGCCATGACGCCGGCGGCGGCGGTGAGCGGTGTGATCTTCGCGCACCCGGAGGCCCGCTACTTCACCGTGGGCCGGATCGGGCGCGACCAGGTGGTCGACTACGCGCGGCGGCGCGGGATGCCGGTCGAGGAGGTCGAGCGCTGGCTCCGGCCGAACCTCGCCTACGAGCCGGGCGCCTGATCGATCCGGTGTCGCGAATGCGCGACAATTGATCACGCAGGCCCTCGTCAGCGGGTCGACGCAATCACACTGACGAGGGACTGCGAAAACTCGGCGGGCATGGCTATCGTCACCTTCGGGACCGTGAAAGGATCCCGAAGGGGGAACTGTGAAAAAGAATTCTTTGGTCGCTTCGCTGGGCGCCCTGATCGTTTTCGTCATGATGGCCCTGGTGCCGTCGTCCGCGTCCGCGGCCTCGTCGGCCGCACCGACGCCGACCGGCCAGTCGGTGGACCGGTCGGCGGTGCCCGCCTGTTACGTCACACCCAAAGCGGGCGTGAGCGGCGTGAACGTCCGCTTGCGCACGAACGCCGGCTCAACCCGACTCGGCATCATCCAGCCCGGGCAGCGCGCCGCGGCGTCGTGCGAAGCCACCTCGGGCAGCAGCTACACCGCGTGCGGCGGCACGAGCAGCTGGTGGATCCAGGTGCAGTGGGACGGACGCACCGGTTACGTCGCCCAACTCTGCGTGGACTGGTACGAAGCCTGACCCGAGCATCCGCTGATCGACGGTCCCGGAACTGAAGAATGGTGCCGCCCTCTTCCGCGGCGAAGAGGGCGGCACCATCCCGCAATCAATTCGGAATCAGCCGCGTCGAATTCTTCCGGTCGAGCGGCGGCTCAGGCGGCGGCGCGTTCTTCGAGCAGGCGGCGGCGCAGGCGGGGCTGCTGCACGGCCGGTGTGCGGTAGTCCATGTCCAGGCCGCCCACGCCCGTGCCCGGCGGGACGACGGCGTCGATCCGGTCGAGGACGGCGTCGTCCAGCACGACGTCCGCGCCGGCGAGCAGGTCGTCCAGCTGCTCCTCGGTGCGCGGGCCGATGATCGCGGACGTGACGCCCGGGTGGGCGATCGCGAAGGCCATGGCCAGGTGGGTCAGGGACAGGCCGGCGTCCTCGGCGACGGGGACGAGCCGCTCGACCGCCTCGTGGCGGCGTTCGTCGGTCATGTGCGTGAAGCGGGCCCGCCTGCTCTCGGCGCCCGCGCCCTGGCGGAAGCGGCCGGTGAGCAGGCCCTGGGCCAGCGGGCTCCAGACGAGCGTGCCCATGCCGTAGCGCTCGCAGACGGGCAGCACCTCGTTCTCGATGCGGCGGTCGAGGATGGAGTACGGCGGCTGCTCGGTGCGGAACCGGGCCAGGCCGCGCCGTTCGGCGACCCACTGCGCCTCGACGATCTCCGAGGCGGGGAAGGTGGAGGAGCCGATGGCCCGGACCTTCCCGGCGCGCATGAGGTCGGTGAGGACCGACAGCGTCTCCTCCACGTCGGTGTCCGGCGCGGGCCGGTGGACCTGGTAGAGGTCGACGTGGTCGGTCCGCAGGCGGCGCAGGGAGTCGTCGAGGGCGCGGACCAGCCAGCGCCGCGAGTTGCCCTGGTGGTTCGGGTCCTCGCCCATCGGCAGGTGCGCCTTGGTGGCCAGCACGACGTCGTCCCGGCGGCCTTCGAGGGCCTTGCCGACGATCTCCTCGGACTCGCCGTGCGAGTAGATGTCGGCGGTGTCGACGAAGTTGACGCCCGCGTCCAGCGCCTTGTGGATCATCCGGACCGAGTCGTCGTGGTCGGGGTTGCCCGCGGCGCCGAACATCATCGCGCCCAGGGCGTAGGGGCTGACCTTGATGCCGGTCCGGCCCAGCGTGCGGTACTTCATGGGTCTCCTCGTGCGTTGGCAGGTGCCCGGCGCAGCGCTACGCTGACACAAACGGAACAACGTTCAACTTCGACTATACGGAACAACGTTCCGCTTAGTCGGGCGGGGTGGTCGTGAGCGAGCGAGTCGACATCGGCGTGACCGGGGAGCGGTCGGGCAAACCCGTGCGCGCCGACGCGCGGCGCAACACCGACGCCCTGCTCAGCGCCGCCGCGGAGGTCTTCGCCACCTCGGGCGTGGACGCGCCCGTGCGGCAGATCACCGCCAAGGCCGGGGTGGGCGCGGGCACCCTCTACCGCCACTTCCCGCAACGCTCGGACCTCATCGCCGCCGTGTTCCGCCACGAGGTGGACGCCTGCGCCGACGCCGCGCCCGCCCTGGCCGCCGAGCACGCACCGCTCGAAGCGCTGACCGCGTGGTTGTGGCGCTTCACCGGTTTCATCGGCACCAAGCACGGGCTCAGCGCCGCCCTGCACTCCGGCGACCCGGCCTACAGCAGCCTGCCCGCCTACTTCCAGCAGCGCTTCGTGCCCGTCCTGGGCGCCCTGCTCGACCGCGCGGCGCGGGCCGGCGAGGTGCGGGCCGACGTCGACCCGTACGACCTGCTGCGCGCCACGGCCAACCTGGCCCTGCCCGCCCGGGAGGACGAGGGCCACACGCGACGGATGGTCGCGCTGCTCATCGACGGCCTGCGCTACGGAGCAGCCGGGAAGTGACCGGGTCGGCGGGTCGGGGAACCCGACCAGGTCGAGCCGGACGTCCCGGAGCAACGCGGCCAGGGTGGCACGCGGGATGTCGACGTGCGACCTGCCGGACCTCGGGGTCACCGCCTTCGCGTGGCCGTCGTGGTCGAAAGCCCCGCCGCCCGAGTCGGGCAACGGGGCTTTCGACGGACGGACCGGCGAACGAGACGAGCGGGCCGCCGAACGTCAGACGGTGACCGCCTCGCGGTCCTCGGCGGGGCGTTCGGCCTTGCGCGCCCGGCGGCGCTCCTTGCGGCCCTCGACCATCGAGTACAGCGTCGGCACGAGCACCAGGGTGAGCAGCGTGGAGCTGACCAGGCCGCCGATCACCACGATCGCCAGCGGCTTGCCGATGAACGCGCCCTCGCCGGTGATGCCCAACGCCATCGGCAGCAGCGCGAAGATCGTGGCCGCGGCGGTCATCAGGATCGGCCGCAACCGCCGCCGGCCGCCCTCGACCACCGCCTCGCGCACCGGCATCCCGTCCCGCCGGTACTGGTTGACCAGGTCGATCAGCACGATCGCGTTGGTCACCACGATCCCGACGAGCATCAGCATGCCGATCAGCGCGGGCAGGCCGAGCGGGGTGCCGGTGAGCAGCAGCAGGCCGATGGCGCCGGTCGCCGCGAACGGGATCGACACCAGCAGGATCAGCGGCTGCACCAGGCTGCGGAACGTCGCCACCATGATCAGGAACACGATCGCGATGGCCGCGAGCATCGCCAGCCCCAGGTCGGCGAACGTCTCGGCCTGGTCGGCGCTGACGCCGCCGATGCTGTGCGAGGCGCCCGCGGGCAGGTCCACCGCGGCCAGGCGGGACGTCAGGTCGGCCGTCACCGCACCCAGGTCGGACCCGGTGGCCTTGGCCGACACGGTGGCGCTGCGCGCGCCGTCGGTGCGCCGCACCTGCACCGGGCCGTCCACCACGGCCACCTCGGCGACCTGGCCGAGCGTGACGCCGCCCGGCAGCGGCAGCGCGCGCAACGCGTCCACGTCGGTCGGCGCGGTGCCCGTGCGCAGCAGGATCTGCTGCGACCGGCCGTCGATCGGCAGCTGGGCGACCGGCACGCCGCGCAACGCCTGCGCCGCGAACTGGCCGATGGCCTGGCCGCTGAGCCCCCGGGCCGCCGCGGCGGCCTGGTCCACGGTCACCTGCACGCGCGGCGCGCTCACCGACAGGTCGTTGGTGACCTCGCCGACGCCGGGCGTCCCGGACACGGCCTGCTGGACGCGGTCGGCCGCGTCCCGCAGCGACTGCTCGTCGGGCGCGGTGACGAGCACGTCGATGGTGTCCGAGCCGAAACCGGACGCCGCCGCGCCGAACGCCACCTCGCCCGCGCCGGGCGTGTTCCCCAGCTGCTCGGTCAGCCGGTCCTGCAACGCCTCCAGGTCCGTGCCCTCGCGCACGGTGGCGCGCACGCTGGTGTCGCCGTCACCGCCGAAGCCGAACGCGGCCAGGCTGTTGTCCGTGCCGACGGTGACCTGGTAGGTCTCCACCTCGTCGGTCTGCGCCAGCACGGCTTCGAGCTTGCGCGCCGCCTCGTCCCGGGCGGTGAGGCTGGTGCCCGGCGGCAGCTCCTGGGTGCCCTGCAGGGCGGTGCCGCCCGCGTTGTCGATGAAGTTGGTCTGCAACGAGCCGGCCAGGCCGAGCGTGCCGCCGAAGATGAGCACGGCGATCAGCAACGTCACCCAGCGGCGGGTGGTGGCGAACCGCAGCACGGGCACGTAGGCGCGCTGCAACGGGCTGCGCTTCTCCTTCTCCAGCGCCGCCTCGCGCGCCCGCGCCGCTTCCTCCGGGTCGGTCGGCACGTCCGGGCGCTTGAGGAACCAGAACGCCAGCACCGGCACGATCGTCAACGACACCAGCAGCGACGCGAGCAGCGCCACCGTGACCGTGATGGAGAACGGTCCGAACAGCTCGCCCGCGATGCCGCCGACGAACGCGATCGGCAGGAACACCGCGACCGTGGTCAGCGTGGACGCGGTCACCGCGCCCGCCACCTCGCGCACGCCGTCGAGCACGGCGCGTTGCTTCTCCTCGCCGTAGCCGAGGTGCCGCTTGATGTTCTCCAGCACCACGATCGAGTCGTCCACCACCCGGCCGACCGCGATGGTGAGCGCGCCGAGGGTGAGCAGGTTCAGCGACAGGTCGCCGGTGTAGAGCGCGATCAGCGCGACCACCACGGACAGCGGGATCGACACCGCCGTCACCAGCGTGGACCGCACCGACAGCAGGAACAGCAGGATGACGACCACGGCGAAGAGCAGGCCGAGCAGGCCCTCGGTGGTCAGGCCGCTGATCGCCTTCTCCACCTGCGGGCCCTGGTCGAACGCGACGGTGAGCGTGGAGCCGGCCGCCTCGCCCCACTCGGCGAGCCGGTCGCGGACCTGCCGGGAGATCTCGACCGCGTTGCCGTCGGCGGTCATGGTGACGCTGACGCCCAACGTCGCCTCGCCGTTGGTGCGGGTGAGCACGGTCGCCGCCTCGGGCGCGGACTCGACCCGGGCCACGTCGCCGAGCCTCACCGGGCCGGCGGGCGAGGCCAGCAGCAGGTTGCGCAGGTCCTCGACGGTGCCGACGGGGCTGCCGACCTGCACGGTCAGCGTCTTGTCCGCGTCCGGCACGGTGCCGGCGGGCACGACCGCGCCGGCCGTGGTCAGGGCGGCGGTCAGCGCCTGGGGGTCGACCCGGGCCGCGCCGAGGCGGGCGTAGTCGACGGTGACGCCGACCTGGCGGTCGCGCTCACCGCTGACGGTGGCCTCCCGCACGCCGGGGATCGCCTCCAGGCCGGGCACGACCTCGGCGCGCAGCCGGGCCGCGGCGGCGATGTCGTCGTCACCGGAGGTCGCGGCGAGCGCGATCACCGGGATGTCGTCGGTGCTGCCCTGGGCGACGGTCGGCTCCACGCCCTGCGGCAGGCGCGGCTGGAGCCGGTTCACCGCCTGCTGCATCTTGGCCACGGCGGCGTCGATGTCGGTGCCGTAGGTGAACATCACCTGGACCGTCGCGGAGCTCTCGGCGGAGCGGGTGAACACCTGCTCGACGCCGTCGACGCCGCGCACGGCCGACTGGATGGGCTCGGCCACCTGGCTGTCCACCAGGTCGGGCGACGCGCCCGGGAAGGGCGCGATGACCACCGCGGCGGGCAGCTCGATGGACGGGAAGAGCTGCTGCTTGATCGAGGGCAGCGTGAACACACCGAAACCGATCACGAGCAGGCTGAGCAGCCCGACGAGACTTCGGTTGGCCAGGCTCAGCCGAGCCAGCACGGACATCGTGGGAATCTCCTTGGTGGGCGGACGTGCCGGCAGGCGACTGCGCGGGTGCCGCGGGCGGGTGTCCGAACGCTGGCACACGGCACCTGAGAACCGGCTCAGCCATGGGGTGACCGCACGCCTCCGGTGAGGCCTCTGACCTGCGCGGACGCCGGCCACCGCAAGATCACCGCGGCCCGGTGATCTTTATCACGACCGGAACTTCGGCTTCACTACTCCATTCAGGCGATTGTTCGTGACTGGTCGTAACAGCCTTCTCTACAGAGTGATGTCACAGGTATCAGACGTGTGACTGCCATCACTCTCACGAGGTGACCCATGCCGGTGAACGCGATCGCTCTGGAGAATCAGAAACCGGGCAACCCCCCGAGCGAGTGGGATCTGGGCGGACCCGCGTCGGAGACCATCGAGGGCTTCGCCACCCGCATGAGCGTCAACCGCGGCACGACGGTCGACTTCAAGATCGACACCGCGTCGTCGAACTACCGGGTCGACGTCTACCGGCTCGGGTACTACGGGGGTCTCGGCGCGCGGAAGGTCGCGACCGTCCAGCGCAACACCCCTTCGCCCCAGCCCGCGCCCGGCGGTGACCCGACCATCGGCCTGTACGACGCGGGCAACTGGAGCGTGAGCGCGTCGTGGGCGGTCCCGGCCGACGCGGTGTCCGGCGTGTACCTGGCCAAGCTCGTCCGGCAGGACGGCGTCGCCGGCGCGTCCCACATCCCGTTCGTCGTGCGGGCCGACGGCACCCGGCACGACATCGGCTTCCAGACCTCCGACACCACCTGGCACGCCTACAACGGCTGGGGCGGGGCGAACCTGTACGGCGGCAACGCCACCGCCGCCCCGGACGGGCGCGCGTACAAGGTCAGCTACAACCGCCCGATCCGCACCCGCGACCGGGTCGGCGCCGCCGCCGCGCCGCAGGACTACCTGCTCAGCGCCGAGTACGCGGCGATCCGCTGGCTGGAGCGCAACGGCTACGACGTCGCCTACTTCAGCGGCGTCGACACCGGTCCCGGCGCCGTGCCGCTGACCGCCTTCACGGTGTTCCTGTCCACCGGGCACGACGAGTACTGGTCGGGCGACCAGCGCGCGCACGTCGAAGCGGCCCGGGACGCGGGCGTGCACCTGGTCTTCGCCAGCGGCAACGAGGTCTACTGGAAGACCCGCTGGGAGCCCGACCTCAACGGCACGCCCGACCGCACCCTGGTGTGCTACAAGGAGACCTGGGCCGGCGAGAAGATCGACCCCGCCCCGGCGTGGACCGGCACCTGGCGCGACCCCTCCTTGTCACCGCCGGCCGACGGCGGGCGGCCGGAGCACTCCCTGACCGGCACGGTGTTCCAGGTCGACTCGTACCGCTACGACGTCATCCGGGTGCCGCACGCGATGTCGCGGCCGAGGTTCTGGCGCAACACCGACGTCGCCCTGACCCCGCCCGGCGGCACGGCCGAGCTGGCGGCCGGGCTGCTGGGCTACGAGTGGGACGAGTCGCCCAACGACCGGTTCCGCCCGCCCGGCCTCATCCGCCTGTCCTCGACCTCGCTGGACGTGCACGCCTACCTGGTCGACCACGGCCGCACGACCGCGCCCGCGCCCGCCACCCACCACCTCACGCTCTACCGGGCGCCCAGCGGGGCCGTCGTGTTCGGCGCGGGCACCGTCTTCTGGGCCTTCGGGCTCGACGCCCAGCACGACGAGACCAGCAACGGCACCTACCCCGCCGTCGTCGTGGACCGCGACGTCCAGCAGGCGATGGTGAACCTGTTCGCCGACATGACCGTGCAGCCGACGACGTTGCAGGGCGACCTGGTCGCGGCGAGCGCCTCGACCGACACCACGCCGCCGACCGCGGTCGTCACGTCGCCCGCGAACGGCGCCACGCTCGTGCAGCAGCAGAAGGTCGTGGTCAGCGGCACGGCGACCGACGTCGGCGGTGTCGTCGCGGCCGTGGAGGTCTCCACCGACGGCGGCACGTCCTGGCGGGCGGCGCAGGGCACGGCGAACTGGACGTTCGACTGGTGGCCCCGGCAGCCCGGGCAGCGGACGATCCGGGTCCGGGCGGTGGACGACAGCCTCAACACCCAGTCGCCGGCCGCGAGCGTGGCGGTGACGGTGACGCCCTCGGCGTCGGTCCGGCTGTTCGACCCGACCGACGTGCCGTCCTCGCTGCGGTCCGCCGAGAGCGCCGCGCTGGAGCTGGGCGTGCGCTTCTCGACCAACACCCCCGGCAGCGCGACCGCCGTCCGGTTCTACAAGAACCTGCACATGACCGGCGCGCACACGGCGCACCTGTGGAGCGCCGACGGCACGCTGCTCGCCACGGCGGCGTTCACCGGCGAGACCGCGAGCGGCTGGCAGCAGGCGAACTTCGCCGCGCCCGTCCCGCTCTCCCCCGGCGCCACCTACGTCGCGTCCTACCACGGCACCGGCTTCTACTCCGCCGACCCGAACCACTTCCGGACCGCGCGCTCCACCGGCGCGTTGACGGCGCCCGCCGGCGACAACGGCGTGTACGCCTACGGCGCGTCCGGCACGTTCCCCGGCGGCACGTTCCGCAGCACCAACTACTGGGTCGACGTCGTCTTCGCCCGCGCGGGCGGCGCGGGCGACCTGCCGCCGGTCGCGGGCAACGACGGCGGGTTCGCCACGAACCAGGGCGTCGCGCTGGTGATCCCGGCCGCGGCGCTGCTGGCCAACGACTCCGACCCCAACGGCTACCCGCTGTCGGTCACCGGGGCGGACAACCCCGTCAACGGCACGGTGACGTGGTCCGCGGCCGCGCAGTCGGTGACGTTCACGCCCAGCGCGGGCTTCTCGGGGCTCGCGACGTTCCGCTACACGATCACCAACGGCCACAACGCGCCGGTGTCGGCGACCGTGTCGGTGTCCGTGCTGGCCACCGCCGTCCGGCAGACGCTGTTCAAGCCGACCGACGCGCCCGCGGTCGCGAGCTCCGGCGACGCCAACGCCGTCAACCTCGGCGTGCGGTTCCGCTGCACGACCACCGGCGCCAAGGCCAAGGGCATCCGGTTCTACAAGGCGACGCAGAACACCGGCACGCACGTCGGCCGCCTGTGGGACGCGAACGGCACGCTGCTCGCCTCGGCCACGTTCGCCGGCGAGACCGCGAGCGGCTGGCAGGAGGCCACCTTCACGACACCGGTCGACCTGACCACGAACACCACCTACGTCGCGTCCTACCACACCGCGACCGGCAACTACTCCGCCACCGCGGGCTTCTTCACCACCTCGCACACCCGTGACGCGCTCGTCGCACCCGCCGACGGCGCGTCCGGGAACGGCGTGTTCGTCTACGGCCCGTCACCGGCCTTCCCCAACGCGACCTACAACGCCACGAACTACTGGGTGGACGTCGTGGTGGACGCGCCCGCACCGGTGCTGCGGACGTTGTTCGACGTCAGCGACGTGCCGCAGACCGTCACGGTGGCCGACGTGGGCCCGGTGCAGCTGGGCGCGAAGTTCCGCACGGCGGCGTCGGACGCGGCCGCCGTCGGGATCCGGTTCTACAAGGGGCCGCAGAACACCGGCGCGCACACGGCCCACCTGTGGACCGCGGGCGGTGTGCTGCTCGCGTCGACCACGTTCACCGGCGAGACCGCGAGCGGCTGGCAGGAGGCCACGTTCGGCGCCCCGGTGCCGCTCACCGCCGGCACCACCTACATCGCGTCCTACCACACGACCACGCGCTACTCGGCGACCGCGGCCTTCTTCGGCGCCGACCGCGTGCGCGGGTCGTTGACCGCGCCGTCGAGCGCGAGCAGCGGCGGCAACGGGCTGTACACCTACGGCCCGGCGGGCAGCTTCCCCGGCTCCTCGTTCAACGCCACGAACTACTGGGTGGACGTCGTGGTGCGGTCGAGCTGAGCGCGGCCGGTGTGGCGCAGCCAGAGCAGGCCGAGCACCGGCAGCACGAGCGGGACGAACCCGTAGCCGCCGCCGAAGCCCGACCACACCGTGGCGTCCGGGAACGCGCCGGCGAACAGCAGGCTCGCCGCGCCGACCACGACCACACCGGCCAGCTCGACACCGCACGCGAGGTAGGCGACCCGCCGGGACACGACGCCGGCCAGCGCGGCGGTGGCGACGACGTACACCACCGCCGCGAACGCCGACAGCGCGTACGCCAGCGGCGCCTGCTCGAACCGGGTGGCGAGCTGCACCGCGGAGCGGGCGGTCGCGGCGACGGCGAAGATCCCGTACACCGCGATGAGCATCCGCCCGGGACCGGACCGGGTGGTCTCCTCGAGCGTGGCCGGTCGGTCGGGCCGGGCCGGCCCGCCCGGCTGGTCCCGGTCAGCCACGGTGCGCCCAGAGCTGGTCGAGCCGCAGGATCATCACCGGCACGCTCAGGCACGCCACCGCCAGCACCCCGGCGCCCCACCGCGACCGGTCGCCGAGCGCCCAGAACGCGCCGACCGGCAGCACCGCCGCCACCGCGACCAGGTAGCCGAAGAACGTGGCCGTGTCCAGGCCGCCGCGGTCGGAGCCGAGCACGGTGACCGTGGCCGCCACCGCCTGCACGAGCAGCCCGGCTTCGAGCAGCACGACGACCCCGGCGAGGCCGAGGGTGGGTGTGGTGGCGAGCGTGATGGGCCGGTCGGTGACGACCAGCACCAGCGACCACAGGGCCGCGACGAGCGCCAGGACCGTCAACGCGGTCGCGAGGACTTGGATCATCGGAACTTCCCGGTCGAGCGGAGTTACCGCCGCAACCTACCCCCCGTCACGACAGCTCCAGCTTGAAGCCCTCGTGGGACTGGGCGAAGCCGAGGCGGCGGTAGAAGCGGTGCGCGTCCACCCGGCTCTTGTCCGACGTGAACTGGACGATCGCGCAACCGCGCGCCCGCGCCTCCTCGACCGCCCACCGCACCAGCCGCTCCCCCAACCCCTGCCCGCGCGTCGAGGACGCCACCCGCACCGCCTCGATCTGCGCCCTCGACGCGCCGCCGCGCGACAGCCCGCGCAGCACCGTGAGCTGGAGCGTGCCCACGACCGCTCCGTCCCGTTCGGCCACCGCCAGCAGCTCGTGGTCGGCCGCGTCGATCGCCTCGAACGCGCGCAGGTAGGGCCCCAGGTCGCCGGGCGACTCCCGCCGCGCGCCCAGCTCGTCGTCGGCGAGCATGGCCACGATGGCGGGGACGTCCTCGGCGGTGGCCCGGCGGACGACCACCGGCCCGGTCACCGCGGCCCCGCGCCGTGCAGGAGGGTGTCGACCACCCGGCGGGCCAACGCGTCGGGCCCGAGGCCGCTGTCCGGCCCGTGCACCGCCTCACCGATCAACGCGTAGAAGACGCGGCGCGTCCAGTCGAGGTCGGTGGAGGCGTCGAGCAGCCCTTCCTCGCACGCCCGGCGCAGCAGCGCCAGGCAGCGGTCGTCGACCCGGCGCCTGCCCTCGGCGGCGGGCGAGTCGACGTCGGTGAAGACGACGCCCATCGCGAACGGCCAGCCGACCTTGACCCGCAGCACGTTCGCGGTGATCTCGTGCAGCGCGACCAGCGGCGGCGAGGTCTCCGGCCGGCCCGCGTCCATCACCTCGTCCAACTGCCGCACCACGTCGGCGGTCATCGCCTCCACCAGCGCCTGCCGGTTGGCGAACCGCCGGTGCACGGTGGTGCGCGCGACCCCCGCGGCCTCGGCGATCTGCTCCATGGACGCGCCGGGGTTCGCCGACAGCACGCGCTCGGCGGCTTCGAGGATCGTCCGCACGCTGCGTTCGGCGTCGGCGCGCAACGGCCGCGTCGTTCCCAAGACTGTCTCCCTTCGTGCACATCGATGGTACAGCTACCGCGATAACTGGAACATGAGTGTTGCGGTTAGAGTTACAACTGTGCCTAAGATGTCTCACATAATCCCGAGGCCTCTGGAGCTGACATGAACCCCACCGCCCTGGTCACCGGCGCGTCCGCCGGGCTCGGCGCCGAGTTCGCCACCCAACTCGCCCGGCGCGGCCACGACCTGGTCCTCGTCGCCCGCTCGGCCGACCGCCTCGACGCCGTCGCCGACCGCCTCCGCCACGAGCACGGCGTCGAGGTCGACGTGGTCGTGCAGAACCTGTCGGCGCCGGACGCGGCCGACTCGATCGCGGCCCGGCTGCGCGGCCCCGTCCACACGCTGGTGAACAACGCGGGCTTCGGCACCGCCGGCCGGTTCGAGGAGATCCCCGACGGCCACGACCGGGAGCAGCTGATGGTCAACGTCGTCTCGCTGGTCGCGCTCACCCGCGCGCTCGTGCCGGGCATGCTCGAAGCGGGCTCCGGCGCCGTGGTCAACGTCGGCTCCACGGCCGGGTTCCAGCCGTCGCCGTACTTCGCGACCTACAGCGCGGGCAAGGCGTTCGTGCTCGACTTCAGCCTCGCGCTGCGCCGGGAGTACCGGGACCGGGGCATCAAGGTGCTCGCCCTGTGCCCCGGCCCGACCGGGACCAGCTTCTTCGAGCGGGTCACCCCGCGCGCCGCGCTCGGCGGCCGGCTGATGAGCGCCGAGACCGTCGTGCGCGCGGGCCTCGACGGCCTGGACCGCGACCGCGCCTACGTCGCGCCCGGCCTGCGCAACGCGCTCAACGCCCACCTCGTCCCGCGCCGCCCGCGCACGCTGGTGGCCGCGATCGCCGAACGCGTCACGCGGTCCGTGCTCCAGGCCTGAGGCTCAGGACCCGCCCGACAGCGACAGGTCGCCGATCACCACGGAGGTGCGCGGTCGCGCGACGGCGTCCGCCACCCTGGCCACCACCTCGTCGAACACCGGGTCGTCGTAGTAGTCGCTGTGCCCGCGCAACGGCGAGGCGACCACGTCCGGGTCGGGGTCGAGGAACTCCGGGTCGCGCAGCCGCACGTCGTTGCCGCAGCGCACGCCCCACAGCTTCGGGTCGGCGGACAGCCGCTCCTCCGCCGTCTCCGGCCACACCTGCACCGGCCCGCCCAACGGGTCGGTGAGCCGGTGCACGTTCCACCACCGGTCGCCGAGGTCGTCGTGCAGGCGGGCGAGCTCGGCGTGGCCGAGGTAGTGCGGGAACAGCCGCGAGTACGCCCACTGCAACTGCGAGCCGTAGGTGACCAGGCCGACCCGGCGCAGCGCGGCGACCGCGTCCGCCTGCCTGATGTACCGCTCGCCGTCGGCCGGGTCGGGCCGCTCACTCTCCCGGCGCAGCAACGACAACGCCGCGACGCACACCACGCTGCCCTGGCTGTGCCCCGACAGCACGACCGCGCCCACGCCGTGGTGCCCGGCCAGCCGGACCGCCCGGGACGTCAGCTCGATCGTGGCGCGACCGCCGTAGGGAGGCGGGCAGATCGGGTGCGCCAGCCTCGGCCAGAACGCCACCAGGTCCCACACGATGCCGACCACCGTGCGCATCCGGGGGTTCTGCCAGGTCCGCACGCCCAACAACAACAAGACCAGCACGACACCGGACACCACCAGGCTGCCCAACGCGCCCAGCTCCCGCGCCGGGACGGTCGACAGCCAGTCGGCCAGTCCCGGCGGCGGCGCGTCCCGCCGGCCCGGGTGCGCCAGCCGGGCCAGCGCGAGACCGCCGCCGGCCGCCACCAGCACACCGCCCAGCAGCGCGACCGCGCCGAGCAGCCAGTGGTAGCGGTACTTCGCCGACGCCAACCGCTGGGTGAGGGCCACCTTGCCGACACCCGGCCGGTCCGGGCGGCCCGGGTAGTCCGCCACCACGCCCTCGCGGACCGCCACGCCGATCGCGTGCCGCGTGCAGGACACCGTGCCGATCGCGTACAGGAGACCGGCGAGGACCACCGCCGCCCAGAACGCCCAGCCCGGCGCCGGCGTCCACCGCAGGGCCACCGCCGCCGCCGCGGCCACCGAACCGGCCGCGAACACCAGCGCGCTCGACACCTGCCGCACCATGGCCGCCACGACCGGCGCCACCAGCAGCGGGAACGCGATCGCCAGCACGCCCCACAGCCCCGCGCCCACCAGGTAGCTCGTGCTCAGCACCAGCCCCGGCCGCCCGGCGTCGGGCACCGGGTCGCCGACCCAGTCCACCACCCGGTACGCCAACCCGCCGCTGAACCCGACCGCCAACGTGGTGGCCACGGCCGCGATCACGACCGCCGCGTAGCCGTGCCACAAGGGCCGGAACCGCTTGTCCGCCACCATCAGCTCCACGCCGCGCGCGGAGCGCCGCAGCCGCACGCACGCCCCCAGCAGCACGACCAGCAGCAGCATCGCCGACGCCGACAGGGTGTTCGTGACCACCTCGAACCCGGCCAGCGGCGTCACCGACCCGGACGCCTCGACCGGCACCCGCCACAGCGACGCCGTCGCCGCACCCACCGCGAGCAGCAGGTACACCACCGACGCCCACTTGAGCGCCCGGGAGTTCACCTCCCGCCGGTCGGGCGACATCACCACGCACCCGACGGCCCACCCCAGCACCACCGCGCCCAGCCCGACCACCGCCCACGACAGCGCGTCGGCCGGCCGGTCCGGCTGCTCGGTCCGCAACGCGCCCGCGTACAGCACACCCACCACCGCGCACGCCGCCGCCACGTGCGCGTCGCGCAACACGGGAGTGCGCGGCGACGTGTGCCAGAACGCGTAGTCGCCCAGGCTGCCCGTGCGGGTCTCCCACACGTGGTGCGTGCCCTTCGGCTCGTACAGGAACGTCTGCCGGCCGAACCACCACAGCACGGTGATCACCAACCCCGGCGGGACCAGGCCGACCAGCAGCATCGCCCCGAACGGCCAGCCGTCGAAGAACCCCAGGCGCTCCGCCCGGCACGTCGCCGTGCCCGCGCACTGCCGCACCAGCAGCTCCAGCGACGCGTAGGCGGTGGCCGCGACCAGCATGCCGGTCAGCACCAGGCCGAGCAGCCGCAGCACCGCCTCGGCGAACCGGCTCGCGCCCAGCAGCGCGTACCGGGCCAGGTTCAGGATCGCGAACGGGATCAGCACCAGCCACAAGGCCCGGCTCGCGCCACCCGAGGTGAACCGGCCCCAGTGGAACGCCTCCACGGTCCGCGGCCGCCCGTTGGACAGCGCCCGCACCGGCTTGCCCGCCCGCAGGAACCGGGCGACGTCGTCACCGGCCACCGGGGTCGGGAACGGGTCGCCGAGCATCGCTTCCGGTGGCGTGCCGGACACACCGTGCACCCGCAGTTCGACGACGTCCTCGGGACCCATGCTTCTCCCCCGCCGTAGGCAGCCCTGCGGTGTTGCCTACCTGATCGGGCCGGCGCGGTAGGCCGTTTCGGCACCGGAGGCACCCGGTTGGGCGATCCGCGGGCTGGTGAGACCATCCTCGGTGACGTCCGGTCGCCGATCGCGCCCGGGCGTGCTCACGGCCACGACCCGAAAGGCTGCCCACGGTGACCAAACCCGCCCGCCGCGACCCCAGCAAGCTCGTCGACGCCTCCGGGTTCCGCGAGTTCGTCCAGCACGGCTGGGGTCCGGCCGACCGCGCCGCCCGCGTCACGCCCGGAGCCGCCCGGGCCGCCGCCGCGCACCGCGACCGGCTCAGCGCCGCGCTGCCCGGCGCGCGCGTCGCGGTGGCCGCCGGCTGGTCGCCCGTGCGGTCCAACGACACCGACTACGGCTTCCGGCCCGACAGCGACTTCTCCTGGCTGACGGGCTGCGCCGCGGAGGGCGCCGTGCTGGTGATGCACCCCGTCGCCGGTGGCCACGACGCGGAGCTGTTCCTGCGCCCGCCCGCCGGCCCGGACGAGCCGGACTTCTTCGCCAACGCCCGCGACGGCGAGCTGTGGGTCGGCCCGGTGCCCGGCCTCGCCGAGTGGGGCGAGGCCCTCGGGCTGCGCTGCCGCCCCCTGCACGAGCTGCCGTCGGCGCTGCGCGGCAGGCTGCCCGCCGTGCACGCGACAGCCGGCGTCGACCCGCTGCTGGACGCCCTGGCGGGCGCCGACCACACCGCCGAGCTGCGCACCGTGCTCGCCGAGCTGCGCCGGATCAAGGACGACTGGGAGGTCGACCAGCTCCAGGCCGCCGTGGACGCCACGGTCCTCGGGTTCGCCGACGTCGCCGCCGAGCTGCAGGCCGCCGTCAAGGGCGGTGGCGAGCGGTGGCTGCAGGGCACGTTCGACCGGCGCGCCCGCACCGCCGGCAACGGCCCGGGCTACGCCTCGATCGTGGCCGCCGGACCGCACGCGCCGGTGCTGCACTGGGTGCGCAACGACGGCCCCGTGCCCGAGGATGCCGTGCTGCTGCTGGACGCGGGCGTCGAGCTGGACACCCTCTACACCGCCGACATCACCCGGACGTTGCCGGTCTCGGGCACCTACAGCCCCGCGCAGCGGCAGGTGCACGAACTGGTCGAACGCGCGTCCGCGGCCGCGTTGGCGGTCGTGCGACCGGGCGCGGCGTACCGGGACTTCCACCAGGAGGCCATGCGGGTGCTCGCCGAGGGCCTGCACGACTGGGGCCTGCTGCCCGTGTCGGTCGAGGAGTCGCTCGACCCGGACGGCCAGCACCACCGCCGCTACATCACGTGCGGCGTCGGCCACTTCCTCGGGCTGGACGTGCACGACTGCGCCAACTCCAGCTCCGCCGCCTACCACGAGGGCACGCTGGAGGCCGGCATGGCGCTGGCCGTCGAACCGGGCCTGTACTTCCACCCGAACGACGAGACCGTGCCGCCGGAGCTGCGCGGCATCGGCGTGCGGCTGGAGGAGAACGTCGTGGTGACCGGCTCGGGCCACCGGGTGCTGTCCTCCGCCCTGCCCCACGACGCGGCCGGCCTGGAGGCCTGGGTCGCGGCGGCGGGCCGGTAGTCAGCGCTTCCGCAGGCGCACCGACGTGATGGCGTGGTGCTCGACCTTCACCACCTCGACGGACCAGCCGGGCAGCGTGATCCGGTCACCCGGGCCCTCGGGGATGCGGCCGAGCACCACCAGCACCAGGCCCGCGATGGTGGCGTAGTCGCCCTCCGGCGGGTCGACCAGCTCCACGCCCAGGTCGACCAGGTCGTGCACGGGGAACGTGCCGGGCAGCACGAGGGAGCCGTCCGGGCCGTTGCGGACGGCCATCACGTCGCGGTCGGTCTCGTCCAGGATCTCGCCGACGACCTCCTCCAGCAGGTCCTCGAGCGTGATGATGCCGTCGACCGCGCCGTGCTCGTCCACGACCAGGCCGAGCTGCTCGCGTTCGGCCTTGAACCGGCGCAGCGCGTCGGACACCCGCACCGAGTCGGGGAACACCACCGGCGGGCGGGCCACGTCGACGAGCACGGCGTCGTCTTCGAGCAGGTCACGCAGGTGCACGACGCCCACCACGTCGTCCAGGTGCCCGCCACGCGCGACCGGCGCCCGGGAGTGGCCGGAGGCGGCCAGCTCGGCGCGGGCGGACGGCACGTCCATCTCGGCGGCCAGCGTCACCACCGACCGGCGCGGCACCAGCACCTCGCGCAGCCGCCGCTCGCTGATCTCCAACGCGCCGGTGATGATCATGCGCTGCTCGGCGTTCAGGCCACGTTGGGCGGAGACCAGCTCGCGCAGCTCCTCGGACGACATCTGCTCGGACTCCGCGTCCGGTTTGCCGCCGAACAGCCGGACCACCACGTTCGTCGACGCGCTCAACGCCCACACCGCGGGCCGCGAGGCGGTCGACAGCACGTGCAGCGGCCGTGCCACCAGCAGCGCCCAGCGCAGCGCGTACTGCATCGCCAACCGCTTGGGCGCCAGCTCGCCGAACACCAGCGTCAGGAACGTCAGCACGACCGTGACCAGCGCGATCGCCACCGCGTTCGCCGCGTTGCCGAGGAACGACAGCGCCGGCACCAGCGGCTCGGCCAACGACACCGCCGCCGTCGCCGAGGCCAGGAACCCGGCCAGCGTGATGCCGATCTGGATGGTGGCCAGGAACCGGTTCGGGTCGCGCGCCAGCCGCACGAGCGTCTTCGCGGACGCCCGGTCGTCGCGCTCCAACGCCCGCAGCTGACCCTCGCGCAGGCTGATCAAGGCCATCTCGCTGCCCGCGAACACCGCGTTCAGCAACACCAACACCGCGACCAGCGCGATCGTCCACCCGTACCCGTCCACACCCGCCTCCATACCCGAACCGGGGCACCCCGCAACCGGAGGGTTGGTCATTTCGAGTGGCGCCGCTGCCCTCACACCCCTCCACTGGGCTACAACATGCGTGGGGAGGTCACATGGTGTCGGCTGCGGTGCACCGGTCGTTCGTCGTCGTGGACGTCGAGTCCTACGGCGACCCGACCAGGTCGTCACCCCAGCGCACCGCCGTGCGCGACGGCGTGCGCCAGGTGCTGATGGCCGCGTTCGCCGACTGCGACCTGCCGTGGGACGACAAGGCGGTGGACGACGCGGGCGACAGCCTGCTGGTGCTGCTGCCCGCCGACGTGCACAAGTCGGTGCTGGTCGAGCGGTTGCCGGAGCGGGTCGTCGCCGCCCTGCGCAGGCACAACGAGATCCACGCCCACGGCGCGCGGCTGCGCATGAGGATGGCCGTGCACGCCGGCGAGGTCCACTTCGACGAGCACGGCAAGACCAGCGAAGAGATGATCTTCACCTACCGGATCCTCGACGCGCCGGCCGCCAAGCAGGCCCTCAAGGCCTCGACCGGCACCCTGGTGCTCGTCGTCTCCGACCCGTTCTACCGCTCCGTGGTCCGCCACGACCCGGCCGCCAGACCCGGCGACTACACCGCGGCGCAGGCCAAGGTGAAAGAAGCCGACGCCCGCGTCTGGGTCCGCCTGGTGGACGGCAAGCCGACCGCCGGGCACGCCACCACCCCGATCCGCACGGTCGCCGACCAGCCGCCGCTGACCCTCGCCGAACTGGGACCGATCGTCGACGTCCTGCTCCGCACCCCCGGCTTCGACACCCGCGAGGGACGTGACCTGGTGTTGCGCGAGGTGAAGTTCGCCGCCGCCATCAGCCGCCACAGCGCGAACCGGCCGGACACGGTCAGCATCGTCCGGACGTGCGCCCACTACCCGGGTGGCCTCACAGCACTGCTCGAAGCGATCCGCTTCTACGCCGCCGGTTCCACCGAGATGGCCGAACTGGACACCCTGTTGGCCGAACGGATCAGTGGCGTTTAGTTGTCCCCTGCGGCGGCGAATACCACCATACGCACCTCTTCACTGTGTTTCCTTGACATTACACTGAGTCATGCCGTCGTAAGGTGAACCCCACCGCGCAGGGGCCCCGCAACCTGGTGGCCGACTCGGGAGGCCCGCTAGTGGATGAATCGGCATTTCGGATCGACTCCGGTCTGGTCGACTTGACGAACGTTCCTCTCGACGTGTTGGTCGCATTCGACGACGAGATCCTGGCGGCGTCGGCGGACCGTTTCCTCGCACAGGTGGACCACGCCATCATCAGTGTCGGCGGCCACGAATCCTGATCGGCGGGCTCCGCACCCATGACGAGGGGCGACCACGAGGTGGCAGGCTGGAACTCCAAGCACGGGATATCGCTGTCCAACCACGAGATGTCCCTGGCCCAGTTGGACGCCTTGGCGTCCGCACGACCTGATGGCGACGCCGTCGCGCTGCTGCACCGAGTCGAACGGACGAGACGTCTGCTCGCCCTGCGGTTGGTGCTGAGCCACGCTCGTGACCACCCGGCTCCCGGCAACCCGCTGGCCCCGGTGGACGAGGCGTGGGACCTGCTGGTCGCCGCCGAGCGCACCCGCCCGGAGGAGGTGGCGGAGCTGCTGTCGCGCCCGCAGATCGGGGTCTGGTCGGCACACGTGTTGCGCCGGCTCCGGAACAAGGTCTCCGACACCGCGCCGGCGTGGTTCCACGTCGGCCAGCTGCACTTGTTGGCCGCGGCGGCGGGGTTGTCCGCAGAATTGCGCTTCACGATGACTATTCCTTTGCGGGATGGCATCGCGGTACTTCCCGGCCGGGGCGTCGCCCGAGTGCCCGAGACGACCGGATGGAGTCATGGCACCTTGGTCTCGGATGCGTCGGGGTTAACGGTTAAAACCGGCGTAGGCGCCGCTCACCCGGTCGAATGGCAACCGATCCGCATTCTTGAGGGCAACGTCGGCTCCACCGCGCCGCGCATCCACCTCGACGACACCGGACCGTACCGGGGATTGGCTGTCCCGGAACGGCCCGAACCATTGTCGGAATCCTCGGCGGCCCGGTGGAACGCGCTCTTCGCCGACACGTGGGCGATCTTGGAGCGCGACCACCCGCACCGCGCGCGGGAACTGTCCGCCGGGCTGTCGGTGATCACGCCGCGCCCGGCGGCCTACCGCTTCCGACCGCACAGCGGGTCGGTCGGCGACGGCTACGGCGCCGCGATCATCTCCGAACCGCACGACGCCGTGCAGCTGGCCGTGACCATGGTGCACGAGTACCAGCACAGCAAGCTGAACGCGATCGGCCACCTGGTTCCCCTCACCCACGTGGACCCGACCGCCACCTGTTACGCGCCGTGGCGTGACGACGCCCGTCCGGTGGCGGGGCTTTTCCAAGGGGTGAACGCCTTTCTGGCTGTCGCCGAGTTCTGGCACCGGCAGCGGGAGCGCGCGAGCGGAACGGACGCAGCCCTGGCCCACTTCGAGTTCGCCCTCGTCCGGGCACAGGTGACCGAGGCCCTCGGCGCGCTGCGCCGGCACCCGTCGCTCACCGAACGGGGACGGGGGTTCGCAGCCCGCCTCGCGGACCGACTGGCGGCGCTGGCGGACGCCACCGTGCCGGCCGACCTGCTCTCGGCCGCCGAGAGGTTCGCCGCGGACCACCGCACGGCATGGCGTGCCACCCACCTCCGCCCGGTCCGGTCGCACGTGCGGGAGTGCGCTGCGCGTTGGTCGGCTGGAAAGCCCGCGCCGACCGCCGGTCCGCGGGGGATCGTGGTCGCCGACGACGATCCGCCCCGGATGGACGCCAAGGCGATCCTCGCCCGGGTCCTGCTCACCGACCGGGTGGAGTTCGACGCGATGCGGTCGGATTCCACCGGCCACGTCCGCAAGATCTCCGAGGACCTGACCGAGGCGGACTTCGCCCTGGTCGCGGGTGACCACCGGCGGGCGCACGCGCTGTACTCGGCGGAACTCGCCGATGGCTCGAACCGACCCGGCGCCTGGTCCGGCTTCGGCCTCGTGGTGCGAGAGCTGACTCCCGGCCCGGCGTCACGGGTCCTCCTCGAACGCCCCCACGTCGTCCGCGCCTTGCGGGACGACCTCGCCGCGACCGGCGAGGCGCCCGACGTGGAGCGCCTCGCCGCGTGGCTGGGAGCGGAGGGCTAGAGCGGCATCGGGTCGATGTCGCAGTTCGCCCGCGCGTGCGGGTCGCTCAGCTCCGACACCGCGGGGTGGAGGCTCCCGAGCCGGTCCCGCAGCACGGTCACCGCGCGCCGGTGCATCGCGTCCGCCTCGTCGACACGTCCCAGCGAACGGAGGTCCTGCGCGAGGTTCGCCTGGCACGCCAGGGTGGTGGGGTGATCGGCGCCGAGGGCCACGGTCGCCCGGTCGAGCACGTCGGCGTCGGCGTCGTGGGCGCCTTGCGCGTCGCCCGACGCGTGCAGGTCGCTGGCCAGGTTGATCCGGGTGATCAACGTGGAGGGGTGCTCGTCGCCCAGCCTGGCGCGGAAGCCCGCCAGCGTCGCCTGGTCCAGTTCGCGCGCGCCTTCGTGGTCGCCCTTCAAGCGGCGCAGGATCGCCACGTTGACGGCGGCGGAGAGCGTGTGGGGGTGATCGGGCCCCAGCGTCCTGGCGTAGCGGGTCAGCGTGTCCTGCCCGAGTTGCGCGGCCGCCTCGTGGCGGCCCAGGTGGCGGAACTCGATGGACCGGGCCAGCGCGGCGGCGAGTGTCTCGGCGTGGTCGAGGTTGTACCGTCGCCGCAAGCCCTCGAACGCCGTGTCCGCCGCGATCATCGCACCCTCGTGGTCGCCCGCCTTGCGGCGCATCACGGCGAGGTGGCGCACGGCGCGCAGCCAGGCCGGGTTGAGCGGTCGCCCCTCGCTGAGCCGTTCGTACATGCGCACGACCTCTTCGTGCTCGGCGGCGGCTTCCCGGTAGTTGCCGAGTTCCCGCTTGTCGAGCGTGAGGCCCACCTGGGTGAGGAGCGGCGTTTCATGCTCCTGGCCGAAGATCTGGACCCTGCGGTCCCAGGTGTCGGCGTCGAGCTTGACCGCGGAGGTGAAGTCGCCGACGAGGCGGAGGTTCACGCCGAGGCTGTGCGCGACGGCCAGGGTCGTCGGGTCCTCGTCCCCGAGGTAGCGGACGCAGATGTCGTAGTTGCGCTTCGACAGCTCCAACCCGCCGACGAAGTCACCCTCCGCCCGCTTGTCCGCCGCGACCTGGCTGACCGCCAGGATCGTCTCCTCGTGCTCCTCCCCGAAGGTCCGGCGGTGCCGATCGAGCAGGTCCGTGTTCAGCGGGGTCGCTTCGGCGTACCGGCCCTGCACCCACAGCATGAACCCGTACCAGCGGCCCATCCTCAGGGTTTCCGGGTGGTCCTCTCCCAGCCGGTCCACCCAGTTGTGGTAGATCTGCTCGGACAGTTCGGCGCTGCGCTTGTGCTCGCCCCACCGGTAGAGGAACTGGACTTGGTTGTACAGCAACGTCCGGACCGACTCGGCGTCGCTCTCGTAGGCGTTGGACGCGGCCATGTGCGCGCTCAGGTCCACGTAGATCGGCCAGTTGTCCGGTTCCGCCGGGCCCTCCGGGTCGTTCTCGCCCAGCATCTGGTGGGCGGCGTGCCGCATGGTCGCGCGTTCGTCCTCGCTCATCTGGCTGATCAGCACGGACTGGACCAGTCGGTGCAGTTCGATGGAGTTGGTGCGATGGTCGACGCGCACCAGGGCGAAGCGGTTGATGTCGCGGATGGCCTCGTTGAGCCGCAGGCTGTCGCGCAGGACCCGGGACAGCTCGGCCGGCACTTCGGTGATGTTGCGGCTGTAGGTGAACATCTTGCGGTTGATCGGTTCCGGCGCCAGGAAGGCGCACACCTGCAGCAGCCGCAGCGCCGAGGGATTCTTGCGCTTGAGCTCGCTGAGCGACAGGTCCCACATCGCCGCCACCGACTCGGGGTAGTCGAGGGTGGTGGTGACGTTCAGCAGCTCCAACTGCTTCTCGGCGAGCAGTTCCAGGTACTCGGCGGCGGGCATGCCCGTCTCCACGCGCCACGCCGCCGCTTGCGCGATCGCCAACGGCAGGTCGCCCAGCGCCTGGGCCAGGCGGTCGGCGTCCTCCTCGCCGAGGTCCGGATCGCGCCGCCGCAACAACTGCACGCTCTCGGCGCGCTGGAAGACGTTGACCTCCAGCGGGCGGGCGACGCTCAACCACTGCGAGTTGCGCGAGGTGACCAGGATCCGCCCGGTGCCGCCGGTCGGCAGGTACTGCTGCACGGCGTCCGGGCTGTCGGCGTTGTCGAAGATCAACAGCCAGTTGGTCGGGATCCTGGGGTGGTTGCCGCTGCGCAGCGCGTCGAGCACCTGCTGGACCGCCACGTTGGCCTCGGAGCCGACCACGAGCTCCAGTCGCTGCCCCAGCTCCACCAAGGAGTTGACGATCTTGACCGACCGCTCCGCGGGCACCCACCAGATCAGGTCGAAGGTCGTGCGGTTGCGGTAGGCGTACTCGATGGCGAGGTGGGACTTGCCCACACCGCCCATGCCGTGCAGCGTTTCGGGGAGCACCGCCGCGGTGCCGCCCCGGACCAGACGCCGTTCGAGCTCCTGGAGGAGGTCCGCCCGCCCGGTGAAGTTGACGTTCCTCGGCGGTACTCCGCCGAAGACGGGCGATGCGAGAGTCCTTCTCCTTTCTTCCTGCTCGACGGCAGTCACCTCTACTCCTCCTGCATTTCGCTCGACATCGACCGTGCCCTCGCGAACACGTGTTCGGTCACGTTCATCAGCGTGTATATTCCCGCTCGCCTCATCATTCCCGACCGCCGGCGACAGCTCGACTCCGGGGTCCTCCTCCGGCGTGGAATTTCGCAGGTGAAGCCCTGACCAGGCCTTCAGCACCGCCCGCTCGGCTTCCGCGACGTGCAGTGGCGCGACAATGGGCGAAGCGACCGATACCGGCTCCTCGTCCAACGGCCATTCGAAGCCCGCCGGTGCCGGTCGACGCTCTTCCAGGTAATGGCGGACCACTTTGCGAACCCGCTCGGTGTCGATACGACGTCCGTGCGCGAGCAGCTCCCCCCGAATACCCTCCCGGACAAACCTGAACAATGCTCGATTTCCCTCGTTGTCGGACCCGTGGGACGCGATCGCCACCAGTGGTCCGCCCAGGAATTCCGACAGGGCCGCACGTCCGGCTTCCGGGTGCAGCAGTTCGAGGATGCGGAGGAGGAGGGGCAGCTCCAGCGGTGCGACGGCCCAGTGCACGGCCAGGTCGAACACCACTTTCGAGGCGGTCGTGCGATACGCCGCGACGAGTTCGGCGGCGCTGAAACCCACGTCACCCGAGTGCTGGCGCGCCACCCGCGCCGGCGGGTCCGGCTGGACCGGCACGAGGGCCGCGCCCAGGTTCGCCCACCCGGCCGCCGCGGCGAGGGCGGCCCATTCGCCCAGGCCCGCCGGGGCCAGCTCCACGAACGGGACGGGCACCACGTCGCCGAGGTCGTCGTACAACCCCGGCACGTCGACCTGCGGCTCCCATTCGTAGAAGTGGTTCGGCGCGCCCGGTTCGGACACCTTCAGGCGCAGTCGGTGCAGGTCGAGGCCGGTGCGACAGGCCGCCCACCACGACAGCGGGCTGAGAACGGCCACCGAGTGCGCGGCGCCCAGCCCGCGCATCGACGTCCACGCCCCGCCCGACCGCCACGCCGGGTCGACCAAGTCGGTCAGGGCCAGCAGCAAGCGCCGCCCCGAACCGGTGAGGTCCGGCGGGCTCCCCCCGCCGGAGCCGCGCAGCACCGCCCGGCCGCTGCCGTCGACACCGAGGGCGCAGACGGTGACGTCGCCGAAGACACCGGACTCGACGAGCGCACGGGTGAAGGACTCCACCGTCGACGCCCAGACCGACATCGCCGGACCGTCGTCGACGGCGACCACGAGGTCACGGGACTGGCCGGCGAGGGGCGCGAGCACGTCCCGCAGCGCGTCCGCCGTCCACTCGTGGTCATCCGGACCCGCGGCCACACCTGCGACGAAGTCCTCGGAGTCGACGCGCACCGTCACATCCCTCCGGTGCGGGCACGACACCCCGGTTCGGATCGGTGAGCCGATTCATGCCGGAGTGCCCTGGAATCAGCGGACCACGACTGGTTCACCACCTTAGCGCCCGAGCGCGACATCGGTGCGCGATGACGAAGTGGATCGATTCCGAAGAAGATCGATAATCGGACGGAGGTAGAGAAATCGACTACTCTCTCATCATTTCGAGTGAACCGAGATCTACGCCTATCAGGTGAATAAGCAACCACTGGGCGTCTGGTATCGGGTGCACGCCGACTGGGCATCAGATACCTCCCTGCGAACCCCAACCAGAGGTCAGGGGTTCCGGTACACGCTCCGCGTCGTCCCACAATACGGCAAGACTCCGGCCCGCGTGCGGACCATCTGACTCATTTGTGAGCAGCGCTTCACGGCGCAACTGGGCCAACCGATCCGGCAACCGACGGACCTCGCCCGAGGCGAACAACCGGGTCACGGCCTCGTGGAAGTGACTCGTCGAACAATCCTCGCGGTCCCAGATGATGATCGGGATCCCGGCCCGGAACGCCATCGCGGCCTCGTGCCACGCCCGACCGCGACGGTCGCCCGGAGGTTCGCTGAGCACGAGTGACACGATCGAGGTGTCGTTCAGGTCCACCGCCATGCCGGTCAGGTCCCACCCGCCGTTGGTCCGGCTCCAGTACGGGCGCGCCGCCTCCGCCGAGATGGCGCCCCAGCGCTGCTTCCACACCAGCCAGTACCGCTGCGCCCGCGTCCGCTCCAAACTCCGGACCAGCACGGGGTGGTCCACCGCCAGCGGCACGCTCACGTCGGCGGGAGAGGCCTTGGGCCAGAACTCGACCGCGGTGTTGATCATCTCCCAGGGCAGGGCGAACTCGACCACGATGGCGCTCACCCGCTCGGCGTCCGGAGTGATGCCCAACTCGGCCTCCAGTTCGGCGATGACGCGGTCGACCTCCGCTTCGAGGTCGTCCCGCCGGATCGCGGCGTCACCGCGGCGGCGGCCGTGCCAGCCGGAGCCCTTCCAGCTCAACCAGTGCGAGAGCACCACCTTGGCCTGGTCGACCGGGTCCGGGTCGACTTCGAAGACGAGGTGCACCACGTCGGTGTCATCGCCCTCGGTCGTGGTTTCGTTGCGCCAGCGGGCCTGTTCGACCAGATCGGTCACTTCGAACTTCTCGGCCAACCTCCAGTTGTAGCGGCGCAGCTCGGCGGCCAAGGCGCTGTCCTCGATGCGTCCGGCGAGGCAGTCCACCAGCACCATGGCGGGCAGCAGGGCGCCCGGAGCGGCGTTGTGGTCGGCGAGGTGCAGGAACAGCGACCACACGGAACGGCACCGCGCGGGCAGGTCGTCGCAGTGCCCGTCGGTGGCCACGTCGGCCAGGCGACGCAGCTCGCGCCGCTCTTCGAACGGGTCCTCGGTCAACCGCACCGACCGCAGCGCCTTCGCCAACCGGTCCCAGTCCCCGGTCGGCAAGGCCCGGAACGCGGCCCACTCGTCCCCCAACTCGACGAGCCGGCCGACCTCGGGCGCGTTCGGGTCCAACAACCGCAGGCAGTCGACCAGTCCCCGCAGCCCTCCCGCGTGACGGCAGCACCACCGGACGAGCCCCAGGAGTTGGAGGTGGACCTCGGAACCTTCCAACGACACCTGCTCACCGAGCACGTCGGAGAGAAGGCTCACCAGCATTGTCCGCCCCCGCTCGGAACGCAGGCTCTCGCAGCGCTCCAACAAGGCGACGATCTCGCCTTGTAATCGCAACTGAGCGGTGCTCACCCCTTGGTCCACGGCCATGTGACAGCCCCCTCGGTCCACGGCCGGAGCGCACGCGGGCACTCGCCGACCTGACGGAACCCTGACTCCCAGCCGTTCACTGTTACACAAAGCAAGAGTGGGTTGTCCGCAAAATGCGGTCAGACGACGGCGGTGGGGTGGGTGGTGGGGAGGGAGCGGCTGCTGGTGGTCAGTTCGGTGGCGACGCGGTCGACGGCGGCGGTGAAGGTGGGGGTGTCGCAGTGCCAGTCGGTGAGCTTGACGAGCAGCCAGCGGCGCCAGGCGGTGATCAGGTCGGCGAAGACCCGGGTGCCCTGGGGGGTGAAGAGGTAGTGCCCGCCGGTTTCCGTGACGTAGCCCCTGGTCTGGAGTTGGCGCGCCACCGGTTCGAAGACGCCGGCGGGGACGTGGGTGGCCTCGGCCAGCCGGTCGAGGGTGGCGTCGCCGTGCTCGACGCTCTGCCGGAACACCTTCACCACCAGCCACGCCTGCGCGTGGGTGAGCGGGACGCCAGACTCGCGCAGCACGTCCGGTGTGGGGTCGCGGCGCTCGCGGCTGACGATGAGGGCGACCAGCTTCTCCAGCTCGTCCTCCGAGTCGGACGTGTGGGGCGCGGCGAAGTTGTCGCCCACCCCGGTCGCGGCGGCGCGGGCGGTGTCGCGCAGAGGCACTTCCTTCAGGAACAGCGCGACCAGGAACGCGACGGCGGCGACCGGCGCGGCGGACAGGAACACCAGGTGCAGGGTGTCCGCGTAGGCGGCGATGATCGGGGCCTTCAGCTCGTCCGGCAGGGCGTGCAGGGCCTGCACGTTGGCCGCCGCGGCCGGGTCGACGCCCGGGGGGATGGCGGCGGCGAGGTTGGCCGGCAGGTTGCTCGCGTACACCGTCCCGAACACCGCCACCCCGAACGAACTGCCCAACGTGCGCAGGAAGCTCACGCCGGACGTGGCCACGCCCAGGTCCTCGTAGTCGGTGGTGCTCTGCACGACCACCATCGCCACCGGCATGCACATGCCGACACCCAGGCCGAGCACGAGCATGTACGTCGACGCCTGCCAGAACGAGGTCTGCGGGTCCAACCGGGACAGCAGGAACAGCCCGCCGATCATGAGCAGGCTGCCGACCACGGGGAACACCCGGTAGCGGCCGGTCTTGCTGATCACGTTGCCGGTCGTGACGGAGGCGATGAGCAGGCCGACCACCAGCGGCAGCATCTCCAGGCCCGACTGGGTGGCCGACGCGCCGTGCACGTACTGCAGGTAGGTGGGCAGGAACGTGACGCCGCCGAGCATGGCGAACCCGACCACGAAGCTCAGCACCGTGCACACGGTGAACACGCGGCTGCGGAACAGGCGCATGGGCAGCATCGGCTCGGCGGCGCGGTTCTCCACGACCACGAACAGGCCGAGCGCGATCAGCGACCCGACCGCCATCAGGACGATCGTCGGTGACGCCCACGGGTACTCGACGCCGCCCCAGCTGGTGACCAGGGTGAGGCCGGTCGAGGCCAGGGCGATGAGCAGGATGCCCAGGTAGTCGATCCGCGGGCGGCCCGCGCCGCGCACGCCGGGCAGCGCGAACGCGCCGACGGCCAGCACCACCACGCCCAGGGGCAGGTTGACGTAGAACGCCCAGCGCCAGCTCAGGTGGTCCACGAACAGGCCGCCGAGCAGCGGGCCGACCACCGTGGCCACGCCGAACACCGCGCCGATGAACCCCTGGTACTTGCCGCGCTCGGACAGCGGCACGACGTCCGCGATGACGGCGGCCGAGGTCACCATCAGCCCACCGGCGCCGAGCCCCTGCACCGCGCGGGCCAGGATGAGCCACGTCATCGAGTCGGCCCAGCCGCACAGGAACGAGCCGGCCAGGAACAGCGCGACGCTGAGCAGGAACGCCCGCTTGCGGCCGAACAGGTCGCCGAACTTGCCGATCAGGGCGGTCATGATGGTCTCGGCCAGCAGGTAGGACGTGACCACCCAGGACAGGTGCCCGCCGCCGCCGAGGTCGCTGACGATGGTCGGCAGCGCGGTCGCCACGATCGTCTGGTCGAGCGCGGCGAGCAGCATCCCGAGCATGATCACCGCGACCACGGCGCGCCTCGCACCGCGGCCCACCTCGACCCGTTCGACCACGTGGACCTCCCGGCCCGACGATAAAACCGCCACCGCGCGACCGCCCGCCACGTCCACGGCCGGGTGATGTCCAGCGGGCAAACCCCCGACGGCCGCGTTTCTGCCGTGCGCGCGGCGAAATCCTTGTGCCCCTTCAGGATCGTCCCTGATGTCCACACGGCGCGCGTTGCTCCACCGTCGCCGCCAGTGCCGACGCTCCCGCCAGTGCCGACGCTCCCGGCGGGACGGCCACCCACCCCGCACGCCACGGAGGCCCCGATGAAGGCGATCGTCCAGGACCGCTACGGCTCGTCCGACCGGTTACGACCGGAAGAGGTGGACAAACCGGCGCCGGCCCGGGTTGGCCGAGTCGGGCGCGGTGGTCCCGGTGATCGACCGGACCTACCCGTTGGCCGAGGCGCCGGCCGCCGTCCGGTACCTCGAGCTGGAGCACGCCCGGGCCGAGGTCGTCATCACCGTCGTCCAACCGGACCGACCCCCCCGACCCCGCCGGGGCACGACGTCGGCATTCACTCTTTCGAGTTGTCGAGGGGGTATTCCTTGTGATCACGGCAAGGCCCGGCGCAGCCTGAACCGGCGGGGAGACCGGGCAGCTCGCGAGGCGGCCACGTCCGGCTGAGGAGTGCGATGCCGCGGTTCAGACAGCGCCGTCGGGCCACGCAGTGGCGGGGGGACGTCGAGGCCCTCGACGTCAGGGCGCGCACCGCGCTGCGGCCCGCCACCCTCTACCGGTTCGTCGACGTCGGGGACGGCGGCGGGCCGAGGGAGATGTCCACGTCGGAGCGTGACGCGCTCGGCGACCCGATGGCGACGACCTTCTTCCACCGAGAGCGGTTCCCGGTGACCGTCGCGGAGGTCATGGCCGGGCTCGACCGGGCCGGTGTCGTGCCGGAGACCAGGTCGTACCTGGTCAGCGAGGCCGGGCAGCTCGACGCCGCGCCGGGGCTGGTGAAGGACTTCCGCTTCGCCGTCGTGCGCGGGCGCGGCCCGGACGCGGACCTGATGATCAGCACGAGCGCCACGGACTCCACCGTGGCCGCGTTCCTCCAGGTGGCGGCGTGGGACTACCGGGCACGCCGGTTCAACTTCTACACGCGGGTCGACGAGGCCTGGGTGTGGTCCGGCGACTCCTACACCGCGCTGCGGCCCGAGTCGCGCGGGCGGGCGTGCTTCGACAGCCACGTCAACGGCAGCGTGGTGATGAAGGAGCTGAAGCAGCCGTGGCTGCACTGGCACTCGATGAGCGCCGCGATCCACCTCGCGGCCGACGACCCGGTCCGGACGAGCCCGCTGTTCGCGTTCCTCACCAACGCGGAGGTCCTGGAGCCGACGATCCGGGCCTGCGTCGACCGGTGGACCACCGCCCGGCTCGACGAGGCCACCGCGTCGGGCACGATCGAGCACCCGGACTGGTTGCTGCGCCAGCTCTTCACCACCACCACGGTCAACCTCGCGAGCAGCACCACCGAGTACAGCAGCCTCGGCGACCGGCCGACCTTCGAGCCGCCGCTGGGTTTCTGGCTGCACAACGAGGCCCTGCTGGACGTCCTCGGGATACCGGCGGACTTCGGCATACCGGCCATGTCGGCGCCGCTCTACCTGGACCGCCTCGCGCACTACGGCCACCGGCTGACCGACGGGGACTTCTCGCGGCCGGGTGACACGTTCTTCGCGTTCGCGGTGCCCGAACCTGCGTTCGAGGACCTGCACGTGGTCGACCGGATGATCCAGACCGGCGTCCTGGACGCCCGGTTCGTCGCGTGCGCGCTGATGGTCGACTTCCAGAACCCGGTCTTCAGCGGGCGACGGGCGCGGCTGCTCGCGCACTGCCCGACCACGCCGGTGGCGGTGGGCGCCGGGCTGGCCGACCGGCTGGCGGCGGCGATCGTGGCGGCGGCGGGCGACGAGACCTCGCCCGAAGCCGAGTTCGCGGCGAACTGGGCGACGCCGGACTGGCCGGACCGCTTCGCCGAGCGGATCGGCGACTACCTGACGGCCGTCACCGCCCGCCTGGGCACCCCGGAGGGAACCGACGACTACGTCCGCCTGGCCGAGTCCCGCTGCCGGGAGTTCCGGCGCTCGAAGCTCGCGGAGTTCACCCTCACCGTGCCGCGGACCGCCATCCCCGACGACGCACCGCTGCTCGACATGGCGCCGGACGGCTCGGTCCGGCCGAAGACGTGACGCCACCGCGAAGGAGCCGACCATGCCACCGCTGCGCGCTTTCGACCCGCCCGGCAACCTGATCGACCTCGACGCGGAGGGCCGCGCGGCCTGGCACGCGTTCATCTCCGACACGACCGACCGGTCGATCGAGGGCAACACCGACCGCACGAACGACAGCCCCCGGGCCCAGTACTACAACCTCGCCAAGACGGCGACCGCCGACGACGCGGTGTTCCAGGACGTCACCTGGACCGCGTTCCCCCGCCAGGTGAAGGTGCGCGCCACCTCCGACCGGCAGCGCTGGACGGCCGCCGACCGGTCCCGCGACGTCCAGGACGAGTACTGCGAGTGGAGCGTCGTCCGCGACGGCGACGGCAAGATCACCAGGGTCACCTTCACCTGCGAGGGGCCGGAGTACTGGGAGGTGCTCGCCCGGACCGGCCCCGAGACCGTGCTGGCGCTGTACCGGGAGCACGTCGACGAGCGGGTGCGGGAGGCGGACCTCTTCGACGGCTCCGGCGCCTACATCAGGCGCAACCGGTGGAACGACGACACCGTCAACGGGGCCATGCACCTGGTCCAGGCCTCGAACACGCTGGGCGCCGAGATCGAGCTGTGCGCCGCCGCCAGCATCGTGCGCCGCGTCGACGGGAAGCTGCTCACCGACGAGCAGGAGCTGATCGCCTGCGGCGAGTACGGCGCGCCGCAGCGCAACAGCGACCCGCACATCGGCGGGGTGGTGAACTCCGTGGCGCGCCTCAAGGCGGACCTCGCGCTGAAGAACCCCGTCGGGCTGTACTTCGACGACCTGTCCGTGGCCGGCTGGGCGACCCCGGACGGCGCCGACCCGAAGACCTTCTGGACCTGCGTCCGGGGCGACGCCGAGCACCCGGTCCGGGCGGTGTTCGAGGTGCCCGCCGACGCCGGCTACGCGGTGGGCGACATCCGGATCCTCGGCCGGCCCGTCCTGTTCGGCGCGCAGATCGCGGACTTCGTCTCGATCAAGGCGACGGCGGTGGGGTGCCGGATCGGCCAGAGCACCGTCGAGCCGCTCACCGGCTGCGTGGCGCCGCTCGAGAACACCCGGCAGGCCGTCGGCGTCCTCGGCGGGCAGACGTCGTTCGCCGTGTCGCGACTGCTCTGACCGCCGGGGTGGCGCTCCCTCTCCGACCACCGCCGCACCCATGACGTTCGGCAGATTCTTGACGGCCGACAGCTTTGAGCCTAACTTCAGGGGGTCGGCTCGGAGCGGGGAGGGTGCGAAGCCATGACGTTCGCGCGTGACCAGTGGTACGTGGCGGCTTACGGCCACGAGATCGGCCGCGACCTGTTCGCCCGGACGATCCTGGGCGAGCCGCTGGTGTTCTACCGCAGCGAGGCGGGCGAGGTCGTGGCGCTGGCCGACCGGTGCGTGCACCGGCGCTACCCGCTGTCGGAGAGCAGGCTGGAGGGCGACACGATCGTCTGCGGCTACCACGGCTTCACCTACGACCGGGCCGGCGCCTGCGTGTCCGTGCCGGGGCAGGCCCGGGTGCCGCGCACCGCCCGGGTGGCGTCCTACCCGGTGGTGGAGCAGGACTCGTTCGTCTGGGTGTGGATCGGCGAGCGCGACCGGGCCGACCGGACGCCGATCCCCCGCGCCCCCTGGCTCGTCGACCCCGGCTACGCGACGGTGTGCGGGATGGAGCCCTTGGCGGCGCGGTACGAGCTGCTGGTGGACAACCTGATGGACCTGTCGCACGAGACGTACCTGCACGGCGGGTACATCGGCACGCCCGAGGTGGCCGACACGCCGACCACCACCGAGGTGGACGAGGACGACGGGATCATCTACGTCAGCCGGCACATGGCCGACGCCGCGTGCCCGCCGTTCTACGCGAAGTCCACCGGGATCGAAGGCCGGATCACCCGCTGGCAGGACATCGAGTACCACCCGCCGTGCCTGTACCTGCTGCACAGCCGGGTCGCGCCGGTCGGCGTGCTGCCCGAGGCCGACGGCTCGGACCCGCACGCCTTCCACGTCGAGGTCGTCTACGCCATCACCCCGGAGACCGAGCACAGCACGCACGACTTCTGGGCCGTGGCCAGGGACTTCGCGGTGGACGACCAGGAGGTGTCGGACTTCCTGCGGGAGAGCAACCGCACGGTGGTGCTCCAGGACGTCACCGCGCTGGACCTCCTGGAGCGGGTGATCCAGGCCGAGCCCGCGGGCTACCAGGAGCTGTCCATCAACATCGACACCGGCGGGCTGGCGGCGCGGCGCATCCTCAAGCGCATGGCGGCCGGCGACCGCGCGACGGCGGCCGGGGTGGGAACGACGGCGGCCGGGGCATGAGCGACCGGGTCGCCATGTTGCGCGGTGACACCGTCTACCGCGTCCACTGGATGCCGGGCGCCGACCTGCTGGTCGGCGTGTGCCACTGCGGAGCCGAGCGGGACTCCGAAGACCCCGTGCGGCTGTGGGACTGGCTGCTGGCCCATCCGGCGGGCCACGAACCGCCGGCCGCCGGGTCGTCGCCGGAGGTCGACCGGGCACCGGTCGGCGCCCGTGGCTGAGCGATGACCGGGCCGGAGCTCGACGTGCTGGTGCAGCGCAAGGAGGTCGTCGCCGACGGCGTCGTGCGGTTGACCCTGCGCCACGGCCGGGGCGAACCGCTGCCCGCCTGGGCACCGGGCGCGCACGTGGACCTCGTGCTCGCGCCGGACCTCGTGCGCCAGTACTCGCTGTGCGGTGACCCGGCCGACCGCTCGGCGTTGCAGGTGGCGGTGCTGCACGAGCCCGCCGGCCGCGGCGGGTCGCGGCACGTGCACTCGGTGCTCGCCGAGGGCGCGACGGTCCGCCTTCGCGGACCGCGCAACCACTTCCCGCTGGTGGCGGCGGAACGCTACCTGTTCGTCGCGGGCGGCATCGGCATCACGCCGATCGTGCCCATGCTCGCGGCGGCCACCGCTCGTGGCGCGTCCTGGCGGTTGCTGTACGGGGGGCGGACGCGGTCGTCCATGGCGTTCGCCGGGGAGCTGCGCGACCTCTACGGCGACCGGGTGGACGTGCGACCCCAGGACGAGACCGGGTTGCTGGACCTGGACGCGTTCCTGGTGGGGGACGCCGAGGTCTACTGCTGCGGACCCGAACCGCTGCTCGCCGCGGTGGAGCAGCGCTCGCCCGTTCGGCCGCACGTCGAGCGCTTCACGCCCAAGGCCGTCGACGGCGGGCGCGCGTCGTTCGAGGTCGACCTGGCGAGGTCGGGCCGGACGCTGGTCGTGCCGGCGGGCGAGTCGGTGCTGGACGTGGTGGAGCGGGCCGGGATCGCGGTGCTGTCCTCGTGCCGGGAGGGGACGTGCGGCACGTGCGAGACGGGCGTGCTCGAAGGAGTTCCGGACCACCGGGACTCCGTGCTGGACGCCGGGGAGCAAGCCGCCTGCGACGTGATGATGATCTGCGTGTCACGGTCGCACGGCCCGCGCCTGGTCCTCGACCTGTGACCCCAGCGCGGCGGTCAGCGCGGATGTGACCGGACCTCCCGTTTCACCTGGTGGGCGCTGTTGCGCAGGTCCGCACGCGTCGGTTGACTCGCACCCGTGCAGCAGCAGGAACTCGAGGCCTTCTGGCCGAGCAGGCGCGGACGCCTGTTCGACGAGGGCTGTCCGTAGGCCGTGCCCGGCGAGCACCGCCGGCCACGGCCTCCCCGCGCGTCGACCGCTCCGGTTGCCCGCGGAGCGGACCCACTCCAGACAGGATGCGCAGCCATGTCCGTCACGGACGAACTCCTGGCCAACAACGCCGCTTACGCCGAGCAGTTCAGCGGCCCGCTCCCCCTCCCGCCCGCCAAGCACGTCGCCGTCCTGGCGTGCATGGACGCGCGGATCGACGTCTACCGGGTGCTCGGCCTCAACGAGGGCGAGGCGCACGTGATCCGCAACGCGGGTGGCGTCGTCACCGAGGACGAGATCCGCTCGCTCGCCATCAGCCAGCGGCTGCTCGGCACGGTCGAGATCATCCTGATCCACCACACCGACTGCGGGATGCTGACGTTCACCGACGACGAGTTCAAGAAGGCCATCCAGGACGAGGTCGGCGTGAAGCCGTCCTGGGCCGCCGAGTCGTTCACCGACCTCGACACCGACGTGCGCCAGTCCGTCGCGCGGATCAGGAACAGCCCGTACGTCCCGGTGAAGGACTCGATCCGCGGCTTCGTGTTCGACGTCGCGACCGGGAAGCTCGACGAGGTCCTCTAGGCGACGGTGAACGTGAGCGCGGCGGTGTGCAGCTGCCCGCCGTGCCGGAACTCCAGGAACAGCCGGTGGTCGCCGGCCTCGCCGAACCACACGTCGAACGTCAGGGTTCCGCGCAGGACCGGGATGCCCACCATCTCCACCGGGTGCAGGTGGGTGGTGGACAGCTGCTCGGTGTGGAACGCGGTGATGTGCCCGTAGGCGCCGAGATGCGGTTCCAGCGACTCCACCGGGGCGCCGCCCGGCTCGCTGACGGCCAGCCGGATCTTCGCCGGGGCGCCGCGCGGCAGGGTGAGACCGCCCTGCACCACGACCCGGTAGCCGGAGTCGGTGGTGGTCTCCGTGCTCGGCGAGGGCAGCGCCGCCTTCGTCGCGTCGCCGGGGACCTCGAACGGCACGCCGAGCACGACCGGCTCGGGGTGGCGGGCCGTGCTGGGCGGGATGAACTCGGCGTACATGCGGAAGTGGCCGTCGCCGGGCAGTGAGACCGCCGTGCGCCAGGTGTCGCCGTCCGGCTCGGGGTGCACGTGCCGGTACACGCTGAGGTCGTCCCGAACGACGAAGAAGTGCAGCTGCTTGGTCATGTTGAGCTGGAACCCGGTGGCGGGCCGCTGGTCGGGGCCGATGATCCGGAACGCGACCGGCAGGTCCTCGCCGTGCCGGTCGGGCACCTCGACCGGCACGAGCCGGTACCCCTCGGACGAGTCCGACCGTCCCGCACCCGCCGCCGCGCTCGCCGCGGCAGCCGCCGGGTGGCCCTGGTGCGCCGGCAGGGCATCCTGCTGGAACACGATGATCGCCGTCACCACGAGGATCGCCACGGCCCCTCCGGCGATGGCCAGGTCGGCGATGCGTGATCTGCGCACGGTCGGTCCTCTCGACTCGGCGGACGCACCCGCGGCGGGACAGCGGAAGGCTGGACAACCTTACGGCTGAGCCGAACCGGAGCGGAGGTCGGCGCGGGACCGAAATGTGGCGAGTTCCTGCCAAACAAGACCCCGGTCACGACTTCCGCTCCGCCGGGCAACGCCCTGACCGGGGCGCGGTGGTGCACGGGCCGCGTCGCCCGACCAAGGGCGCTGTCGCTTCCACCGACATGTGATTACCGTTCATCGTGTTCCACGAGTCAGATCATCGTGTCGTCAGCCGGAAGGTGGTCGCACGTGACGCTCCGCAGCGCCCAGTGGTACGCGGGAGATCACCGCAACGCCTACATCCACCGCGCCTGGATGCGGCGGGGCGGGCCCGCGGACGCGTTCGACCGCCCCCAGATCGCCATCGCCAACACCGCCTCCGACCTCACGCCGTGCAACGCGCACCTCACCGAGGTCGCGCAGTCGGTGAAGAACGGCATCTACGAGGCGGGCGGCATCCCCCTGGAGCTGCCCGTGGTGTCGCTGGGCGAGACGCAGGTCCGCCCCACCGCGATGCTGTGGCGCAACATGGCCGCGATGGCCACGGAGGAGGTGCTGCGCGCCAACCCCGTCGACGGCGTCGTGCTGCTCGGCGGCTGCGACAAGACCATCCCGTCCCTGCTCATGGCCGCCGCGTCGGTCGACCTGCCCGCCGTGGTGGTGCCCGGCGGCCCGATGCTCACCGGCACCTTCCGCGGCGTGCCCCTCGGGTGCGGCACCGACGTGTGGCGGCTGTCGGAAGAAGTCCGGGCAGGCTCGCTGTCCAACGAGCAGTTCATCCGGTCGGAGTCGGCGATGATCCGCAGCCGGGGCCACTGCAACACCATGGGCACCGCCTCCACCATGGCGCTGGTCGCCGAAGCCCTGGGCACCGTCGTCCCCGGCGTCGCGGGCACCCCCGCCCCGGACAGCCGCCTGCTCGAGGCCGCCCACCGCACCGGTGGGCTGGCCGTGGAGCTGGTCACCGCCGACCGCCGCCCCGGCACGTTCCTCACCAAGGCGTCGTTCCACAACGCCATCGTCACCCTCGCCGCCATCGGCGGCTCCACCAACGCGGTGGTCCACCTGCTGGCCATCGCCGGCCGCCTCGGCGTCGACCTGACGCTGGACGACTTCGACCGCATCGGCTCGGGAGTGCCCGTGCTGGTCGACCTCCAGCCCGCCGGCCGGTTCCTCATGGACGACTTCCACCGCGCCGGCGGCCTGCTCGCCGTGTTGCGCGAGGTCCGCGACCTGCTCGACCCCGACGCGCGGACCGTGACGGGCAGGCCGCTCGTGGACTACCTGGACGACGCGCCGATCTGGGACCCGGAAGTCATCCGCACCCGCACGTCGCCGCTGCTCGACCACGGGGGCATCGCCGTGCTGCGCGGCAACCTCGCCCCACGAGGAGCGCTGATCAAACCCGCCGCCGCCTCTCCCCACCTGCTCAAGCACCGCGGCCGGGCCGTCGTCTTCGACTCCGTCGAGGACTTCCACGCCCGCGTCGACGACCCGGACCTGGACGTCGACGCCGACTCCGTCCTCGTGCTGCGGGGCTGCGGACCCAAGGGCTACCCCGGCATGCCCGAGGTCGCCAACATGCCGCTGCCCAAGAAGCTGCTCGAACGAGGTGTGCGCGACATGGTCCGCGTCTGCGACGGCCGCATGTCCGGCACCGCCTACGGCACCGTCGTCCTGCACGTCGCACCCGAGGCCGCCGCCGGCGGGCCACTCGCCCTCGTCCGCACCGGCGACGTGATCAACCTCGACGTCGAGGCGCGCCGCATCGACGTCGAGGTGCCCGACGAGGAGTGGGCCGCCCGCACCCCGAACGACGCCACGACCGCCGGGTACGCCAATCCCCGTCGAGGATGGGAACGCCTCTACGTCGACCACGTGCTCCAGGCCGACACCGGCGCCGACCTCGACTTCCTCCTCGGCTCCAGCGGATCGCAGGTCAGCCGTGACTCGCACTGACCTGCCCTCCCCCGATCAGCGCGGTCGGCGGGAAGGGGTCGTCCGGGTCCGGGGAGCTGACCATCAGGTAGTAGCCGTCCTGCGGGTGCCGGCGGCGATGGCGGTGGACCGCGCGGGCATGCACGACACCGCCATCGAGGGGTTCGGGTTCCAGGCGAGCGTGTGGGTGGCGTAGTGGGTCGCGCGCCCCTGCGCATGGGCCGTCCCCGGCGCCATCACCCCGGCTCTGCCGACGATCCGGCGTCCGGGCGGCCTGTTCCCCCTCTCGGATCCGGCACCCGTGGGACCGGTGGGAGGTGTGACCGGTGCGGGTTCAGGCGACCGGGTGGAAGGTGACCGTGAAGCCGGTGCACTGGCGGCACTGGCGGACGACCTGGTTGCCCGGCTCGGTGTCGTGGCGCGACCAGGCGTAGGCCTTCGGGCAGCGGGACGACAGGGCGTCGCTGTAGGCGGTGCGGGCGTCGCGGTCCGGGTTGGTGCACAGCATCGGCCTGCCGTCGGCCCATCGGGTCAGGTTCTCCGGCGGGCAGTGCGGCAGCAGGTCCTCCGGGCAGCCGACCGCGGTGCACTCGGCGGAGCCCGGCGGGGTGACGCCGTCGCGGGCCTCGATGGTGATCGGCAGCGAGAACGCGTTGACGTAGCTGACGTCGTACCAGGGCGCGAGCCAGTCACCGCGGTCGAAGTTGAACTCCGCCAGGCCGACCGGCCGCTCACCGGTGGTGCAGCGGTCCGCGAGCGGGCCGCAGTCACCGACCTGGCAGTGGAACGTGCTGCCTGGCGTGCCGGTGCAGTCCTGGCGGGCGAAGAACGTGCCGCGCCAGTGGTTCGGCGAACCCGACTCCGGGATGGTGACCGTCGCCGACTGGCCGTTCCGCAACACCGGCAGACCGGTCAGGGCGCGGGAGCCGTCGGCGTTCACCGTGCTGCCGACCCAGATGGTGCGTCCGGACCGGTTGACCAGGGTGACCGTGTGGTCGGCCGCCGCCGAGACGGGCGTGACGGCGGCCAGCGCGGCGATCACGGCGATCACCGCGGCCAGGACCCCGCGCATCGGCTCCTCCAGGAAGGCTCAGGTGACGGACCGGTAGGCCACGCCGGTCGCGTTCGGCGTGGTCCCGTCGTACAGACCGGTGGGCGTGGTGCGGGTCGACAGCGAGAACCACGCGAACCGCTCCACGAACGACAAGCCGTTGAGCATCGCGCCGGAGCGCTGCGCGAAGTCCGACTGCCGGGCCTGGTCCGGGTACCGGGGCTGCGGGCCGGTGAAGTCGATCAGGCCGTACTCGGTGACCCAGATCGGCTTGCGGTAGCGGTCGTGCACCGCTTGCACGTAGCTCTGCAGGTGCCCGGTGGCCGCGGTCGAGAAGTCGCTGCCGTACCAGTGCAGCGGGATGAAGTCGACCCGGTACCCGCGGGCGGCGGCGCCGCTCATGAACCGGTCCAGCCAGCCGCCCGCCCGGTCGCCGCCGAACGCGACGGCGGGCGCGCCGAGCCGCATCCCGGTGGCCTGCAACCGCGGCCACAGCGACAGCGCCTGCTCGACCGTCAGGTTCGCCTGCCCGGCCATGTCCGGCTCGTTGAACCCCAGCAGGGTCGAGCCGAGTGACCTGGCACGGTTGAGGTCGGTGTCGTTCACCGCGCCCGCGCCCCAGATCATCGGCACGAACTCGATCCCGGCGGGGGTGGTGACGCCCCGGGTGTCGGACGCCCACGTGTAGTACCAACCGGCCCGCACGTCGGCGAGAGCGGCGGTCACGCCCGGGTGGTTGTTGACGCTCACGCCCTTCTTGCTCGCGACCGCCGCGGCCGGGGAGGTGAGCAGCCCGACGGCGGTGAGCACCGCCAGGGCGAGGGCGAGCCGTCGTCGCATGCACCTGCCTCCTGCGTGGTCCCGGCCGCGACCGCGAACGTGAGAGCGCTTCCACCCAGCCTGGGGGTGGTGCGGACCGCCGTCAATCGACCGGCCGGGCTACCGACGGCCCGAGACACCCCGCCCGGCCGAGGAAGCCCGCCGGGACGCGGTCGCCCGCCTCCGGCTCAGCCCTCCTGTCGGCGGGCCGGGACGCGAGGGCTGCCCGTGGACGCGGATCGCGCACCGATCAGCCCTCCGCGCCGCGCCCGCCCGCATGGGTGGAACGACCTCTGCCCGGGTGCGGCACCCGGCGCTCGTGGCAGCCAGGCGCCGCACCCGGGCGGCACGGGTCGGTGCGGGCGATTCGCCCGTTACCTCACACCCGTGGACGTGTGCGGTTCATAAGCCTTGTGGAGCGTGGACAGGAAGGTCTCCACCGGCTGGGCGCCGGAGACCGCGTACCGACCGTCGAAGACGACGAACGGCACACCGGTCGCACCGATCCGCGAGGCCTCGGCCTCGTCCCGCCTGACGTCCTCCGCGTGGGCGTCGCTGGTCGCCACCCGCTGGGCGTCGGCTTCCGGCACGCCGACCTCCACCGCGATGCGGGTCAGCACTTCGGGGTCGTTGATCGCCTCCCCGGTGACCAGCCGAGCGCTGAACAGCCGCTCGTGCATCTCGTCCCCGATCCCGTGCGCCATGGCCAGGTGGGCGAACCGGTGCGCGTCGAACGTGTTGACCGAGAGCGTGTTGTCGTAGTCGAAGGCCAACCCGTCACCGGCCGCGACCTTGGTGACGTTGCGGGTCAACGCCTTGGCCCGCTCGACGGTCCCGGTGAGCTTCTCGGCCAGGTACTCGTGGTCGGGCTGGCGGGTGCCCTTCGGGATGCGGGCGTTGAGCTCGAAGCTGCGCCACACGACCTCGACGTCGTCAGCGTGCTCGAACCGCGCCAACGCCCCTTCCAGCCTCCGCTTGCCGATGTAGCACCACGGGCAGGCGAAGTCGGACCAGACGTCGAGGCGCAGGGACTGGTTGCCGCTCACAGGCACCCCCCGCCCACCGAGCAGCACGAGCCGGACTCGCTGCCCAGCATCACCAGGCGATGGGGCTGCGCGTGCTCGGCGGATGCCTCGGCCGTTGTGCCGACCGGCGGTGGTTCCGCACCCGCGTCGTAGTCTGCTGTGGTTTCCACTCCAGTTGGCGCGGTCATCGACCCTCTCCTAGTTACTTCTTGTTAGCGACCCCATCTTGCGACACGATCGACATGACGGACAGGAGGCACATTGATGTCAGTAGGGCACACCGCTGTTCGCGGGCCGGTTTGCGTCAAGGACCAGGAGTGCCCCGTCCGAGAGGTGCTCGACCGCGTCGGCGACAAGTGGAGCGTGCTGGTCGTCATGCTGCTGAGCGAACGGCCGCACCGCTTCAGCGAGCTCAACCGGGCCATCGACACCATCAGCCAGCGGATGCTGACCTTCACCCTGCGCGCACTGGTGCGCGACGGGCTGGTCAGCCGCACGGCCTACCCGACGGTCCCGCAGAAGGTGGAGTACGCGCTCACCGACCTGGGCCGAACGCTGCTCGGCCCCATCCGCGTGCTGGACGAGTGGGCGGGCGAGCACCTCGACGCCATCCGAGCCTCCCGCAGGCGCCACGACCAGGCGGTGATCGACGAACTGGACGACCTGCCGGGCCAGGCGGTCGGGCCGGCGTCGGAGCTGCCGGCTCGCTGAAGCGAGGGTCCGGTCGATCCGCGACCGGGCCGGAAGCGGCACGAGCGGCGGCCTGTCGCAGCTCCCACCGGGTGAGACCCGGCAACTCCCCTGAGTGCCAGGGGCTCAACGAAGATCCACATCACCGGCGCGGACGCCACCCCCGCCCGCCGGTCCACAGTCGACGGTCACCGGCACCGCACGCCTCGACGTGCCCACCGACCCGGCGGGGCGAGCTCCGCCGGGTCGCCGCGTTCCAGGACCCCCGTCGGAGCGCCTCCCGACACCGGAACGCACCGGTTCCGCCGTCCCCCCGGCAGGCGTGACCTCCCGGTCCGGCGAGCCAGTGGCCCACGTCCGTCGCACTTGGCGTTCCCACAGGTCAGAACCGGTTGACCGCGCTCGCGCGGCGCGCTGGGATGCACCGTTGAGGTACGTCAAATCTCGTACTTTGACAACTCTCGTATGATGAGAGCTGTCGTATTAACGGCGACGGACACGCCGACGATCGGAGCCCACTCCTCAGCGCCATCGACGCAGTGCCCTGCCCGGGCGTCGTACGGGAAAGGTCGGTGCTCGTGAGCGCCTGGAACGGGACGTGGTGGTCGTAGCGCCGTTCCACCAGCCGGCACCAGCACCAGCACCAGCGTTTCGGAAGCCTCACGGAAAGCCAGACCTCAGGAGGGGTCTCATGACGACAGCAGCTGCACCGGCCAAGAAGGCCGGCTTCGCGATGTTCCTGCTCGCGTTCTCCCAGTTCATCATCACCGTCGACTACAACATCGTGTACGTCGCGTTGCCGGACATCGGTACGGCCCTCGGTTTCTCCGAGCAGTACTTGCAGTGGGTCGTCTCGGCGTACGCGGTGTCGTTCGGCGGTCTGCTCCTGTTCGGCGGTCGCGCGGTCGACCGCATCGGTGCCCGGCGGCTGCTGATGATCGGCCTGTCCCTGTACGCCATCGCCTCGGTGCTGGGCGGTTTCGCGCCCAACCAGGCGCTGCTGATCGCGGCCCGCCTGATCCAGGGCATCGGCGGCGCACTGCTCTTCCCGGCGGTCCTGGCCCTGATCGCCACCTCCTTCAAGGAGGGCGCCGAGCGCAACAAGGCGTTCGCGATGTGGGGCATGACCGGTTCGCTCGGCCTCGCGGCGGGCGCGCTGCTCGGCGGTGTGCTGACCGACTTGGCCTCCTGGCGCTGGGTCTTCCTCATCAACGTCCCGCTTGCGCTGATCATCCTGATCCCCGCCCCGAAGGTCCTGCGCCCGGACGGCCCGGCGTCGGGTCACAGCTTCGACATCCCGGGCGCGCTGCTCGCCACGGTCGGTGTCACCGCCCTGGTCACCGCCCTGGTCACCGGTCCGGACCTGGGTTGGGGCACGACCATCCCGCTGGCCGCGCTGATCATCGCGGTCGTCCTGCTGGCGGCGTTCTTCCTCACCGAGGCCAAGAGCCGCGACCCGCTGATGCCGCTGCGCCTGTTCAAGAACCGGCCGCTGGTGATCTCGATGTCCGTGCTGCTGGTGTTCCAGACCGCCCTGGCGGGCGGCTACTACGTGTTCACCACGTACCTCCAGCCGGTCCTGGGCTACTCGGCGATGCAGGCGGGCCTCGCCTTCCTGCCGCTGACGCTGCTGTCGATGATCGGTTCGGGCAAGCTGGCCCCGACGTTCATGGGCAAGTACGGCATGCGCGTCACGCTGTTCACCGGTATGATCATCAACGGTCTGGGCATCGGCCTCACGGCCGTGGTGATGAGCGTGGACGGTTCGTTCTACGCGCTGCTGCCGGGTTCCGTGCTGTGGGGCATCGGCGGTGGCCTCGTGTTCGTCTCCGTGTTCGCGTCGGCCGGTTCCGGCGTGGCCCCGGAGGAGCAGGGCGTGGCGGGCGCGATGGCGTCGACGTCGCAGCAGATCGGTGGCGCGGTCGGCTTGGCCGTCCTGGTCGCGATCGCGAACTCCGCGTTCGTCGGCAACTACGCGGACGCCAACAAGGCGGACCTGGTCGTCGGCACCCGGCTGGCGGGCCTCATCGCCGCGGGTCTGCTGATCGTCGGCGGTTTCCTCGCGCTGGCGATCAAGAAGCAGCCGGCGGCCGCCGCGCCCAAGGCGGCCGAGACCGACACCGACGCGGACGCGCAGCCCGCCGTCGGCTGACGTAGCAGACCACCCCATCCGGGGATCTCCACAGGGGAAGCGAGGGCCGCGACGTCCCAGGGTCGCGGTCCTCGCGCTTGTGCTCGTCCGCGGTGATGGCTACCGCGGGACCCTGCCCACGGCGAGCACGGCCCCTTCCGCGATGTAGGCGTCGGGCGCGTTCAACGGGTTGCGCCGGTCCCCGACGTCCAGGAACGGCGTCCAGTGCGGGTCGTCGCCCGCCTGCGCGGCGAGGCTCGCGCAGGACCGCGTGTAGAACTCCCGCTCCGCCGCGGTGAACGGCGCGAAGTGCTCGGAGATGCGCGTCTGTTGCCACACGTCGGAGAATCCGGCCTCCTTCAGGAACAGGTGCAGGTCCCTGGTGCGCAACAGGTTGTGCGCGTATCCCGAGTGGAGCGCGGCGCGGCGGAAGAAGTCGGTGACCAGGAACCGCGGTCCCGGGTGGACCGTGATCGCCGACGCGTCCAGGTCCTTCACCGCCACGAGGCCGCCGGGTTTCACGACCCGGCGCAGCTCCGCCAACGCGGTGCGCAACTGCTCGTCATCCAGGTACTGCACGGTGTTCGCGCACCACGCCGCGTCGAACTCGTCGTCCGGGAACGGGAGCGCCAGCAGGTCGCCCTGCCACGCGTCGGCCAGCGTCGGCCACCGCTCGCGGATCAGCGCCACGTTCTCCGCGGCGAGGTCCAGCGCGGTCAGTCGACCGCCCGGACCGACCAGCCCGGCCAGGTGGGGCAGGAACCGACCACCGCCGCTGCCCGCGTCCAGCACGTGCTGACCGGGCCGGAAACCCGCCGCGCGCACCAGTTCCAGGTAGGTCGGCAGGCACGCGTCGAAGTGCGCGTCGACGATGTCCGCGCGGGTGAACGCCAATCCGGTCGAGGTGGGGAACCCCCACTGGGCGTGATCGGCGGCGGTCATGAGTCCTCCCGTTGGTCCAGCAGCGACGCCAGGGCCTTGTCCACGACCTCGGGGGCTTCCAGCGGCAGCAGGTGGCCCGCGTCCGGCACGACCTCCAGCGCACCGCGCGGCAGGGTCGCGGCCATCGCGCGGGCGTCGTCCAGAGGCACGAGCGCGTCCTCCGCACCCGCGAGCACCACCGCCGGGCCGGTGTACGCGGCGAGCACGTCGAACGAGGCGGTCCGCGCCGCGATGGCCCGTTGCGCCCACGCCACGTCCGCAGGTGCGATGGAGCGCACCATCTCGTCGACGCGCCCCCGCAGGTCCGGTCGGCGGCGCCGGGTGCCGGCGCCGAGCAACAGCGGCGCGGTCGCGTCGACGAGCGCGGGCCCGAGCGCCGGATCGGTGACGCGCTCGGCGAACCCCAGCCGCCGCGCCCGCTCCTCGTCGGTGTCCGCGGCCGCCCGGGTGCCGATCAGACCCAACCCGCGCACGCGGTCGGGGTGGCGGCGGAGGAACGCCATCGCCGCGTACCCGCCGAACGAGCAACCCACGAGCACCGCGCGATCCTCGCCGCGGTCGTCGAGCAGCCGCGCCAGACCGTCCACGACGGTGTCCAGGGACGGTTCACCCGTGCCCAGCCGGTACAGGTCGGGCGTGAGCACGGGGTGCCCGGTCAACGTCCCGGCCCACATGCGAGCGTCGGCCGCCAGGGCGTGCAGCAGCACGACGGTCACGACGCCACCAAGCCTTCGGCCGCCCGGACCAGGCGCCGCACGCGCTGCGGCGCGGTCGGCAGCCACACGAGGTTGATCACGGCCGGCCGCAGGTCGCGCACCGGCACGAGCGTGACGGTCGGCGGTGCGACGTGCGCGATGGACTGCACGGTCAGGTGCACCGCCGCCCCCGAGGCCACGGTCCGCATCAGCGCCGGCACCGCCGTGAACGGGTGCCCGCGGGTGATCGGCCGCCCGCCGGGCGTCACCGGCGGCACGAGCTGGTCCCACACCTCGGCGGGCATGAACCCCGGCCGGTCGAAGCACGGGAACGCCGCGACCTCCTCCACCGACACCGACTCGCGCCCCGCCAGCGGGTGGTCGAGCGCGACCACCACCGCCCGCGGGTCCAGCCCGATCGGCTCGCTGTAGACCAGGTCCGGTTCGCGGTGGTCGAACTTGGACACCATCACGTCCACCCGCCCGCGCCGCAACGGCGTGAACGGGTCGCCCACGTCGTACTCGACGAACTCGACCCGCCCCGGGTCGTACCCATCCGCGCGCACGGCGGCGTGCGGCAACTCCAGCGAACCGTGGTAGCCGAACCTCAGGTCAGGCACCACTCACCTCCTCGGTCAGCGCCATCAGGGCGTGCAGCCTGCCGGGCGAGGCCGGATCGACGCCCACGCGCAGGGCGTCGAACGGGCCGGTCACCCCGATCAGCCGCGGCACCCGTCGCACCGTCAGCCGGTCCCCGGGTGCGAGCACACCGTCGAACACCGCTTCCACCAGCAGGTGGTTGAGGTGCACCATCGCCCTCGCCACGGGCATCGCGCCCGCCACGTGCAGCACCCGGCGACGTCCGGGCGGTCCCGGCAGGTCGATCACCACGTCGCCGGGGACGTCGAGCTCGCGCTCGCCGACGAACGCCCGCAGGAGCTGCCGCAGCGGCAGGTGGGCGTCGGCCGGCGCGAGGTCGGTCCACGCGAGCCGGCCCGCCACGTGCTTGAAGGCGAACCGGTCGGTCAGGCGCGCCGGGTTCCCGGCCAGGAACAGCGTCTTGGTGAACGACCGGCGCCAGGCGTCCACATCGGACAGGGAGGCCGCGAACGCCACCGTGCCGCGCACCCATTCGACGAGGTCGAACCCGCCGACGACCGCGACCACGGCGGTGTCGCTGACGGCGGCGATCTCCGCCTCCACCGCGCTCAAGCCGTCCACGGTGGACAGGTCGCGCCAGGCTGCGAGGTCGGGGCGGGCGCGGGCGATCCGCCGCACCACGTGGTCGTGCAGCAGGGCCTGGGTGACGGTCACGCGAACACCGCCTCGAGCAGTTCCCGCGACGGCGGGGGGCCGTGCCGGCCGAGCAGTCCTGTCGTCAGGCGGTAGGCGTCCACGTGCTCGCGGGTCTCGCCCCTCACGCCGCGCAGACCGGACAGCAGGTCCAGGACGCGGTCCCAGCCGACGTCCTCGGCGGTGTCGAGCAACTTCCGGGCCCGGGTGAGGTTGCGGTCCAGCAGGTCCACGCGGAACGAGTCGTGGTCTCCGGGCCCCAGGACGCCGACGAAGTACAGCCTCATGCCGAGCTTGAGCGCGGCCGGGTCGTGGCGCGGGGCGAACCGCTCCAGCAGGTCTCGCGCGCTGGTGCCCTGCCAACCGCCGTGGCGGGCGGAGGCGATGGTGCCGTCGACCGGGACCCGGCCCAGCGGCACGCGGTGCACCGGCCGCCCGCCGGTCCGCGCCAGGACCCGCTGCAGCAGCAGGTAGTCCGGCTCCAGGCCGCGGTCGTAGAGCAACACGGTCTCGTCGTGCTCGGTGACCAGCGGGAGCAGGTCCCGCAGTGCGCAGGCGAGGTAGTTCGGGCGGCCGTCCGCGGCGACGATCTGCCGCAGCGGGAGGCCGTCACGCGTGGCGTCGACGAACACCGGGCCGCCGTTGGGGCGCAGGTCCAGGCACAGGTCCGCCTCGTGGAGGCGGTCGATCGCCTCGTCCAGGGTCAGCGCGGGCGGTTGGTGCTCGGTCAGGCCGCCCGGGTCGCGCAACCCCAGCCTGCGGTACTGGTCCGCCCGCAGCTCCAGCAGCCGCGTGCTGGCCGGGTGCACCCAGCCGTGGCGTTCGATGGCGTCCAGGTAGGGCAGGCAGGCCGAGAACGGCGCGCGTTCGCCGTTGGTTCGGTACCGCACGTACAGCCTGCCGATCTCGTCCTCCGACAGGCACGAGTAGTCCACATCGCCGACCGTGCGGTCCAGGTACTCCCAGAACCCCGCGGTCTGCTCGCACGGATCGAACACGGTGTGGCTGCTGCGGTGCGTGACGTCCGCGAGCGGCTCGGTGGCGCGCTGCACGACGTCCGTCCAGAACAACCCCTTGAGGTGACTCGGGGTCAACGGCTTGGTCGGTGTGATGGTGACCGGCGCCAGCAACACCCTGCGGCGGCCGGCCGGAGCGCGGTCAGCGGTGGTCCGGGCCACTTCCAGCGTGGTCACGCGTTCCTCACTCCCCTTCGACGGCGGTGCTCCCCGCGGCCCGGCGGCCCTCGCCGGTCCGGTACCGCGGCTCGGACTTCGGCACGCGCCCTCCCTCAAGGCGCGACCAGGGCGACCAGCTCGTCCCGGCTCGGCAGGCCGGGAGTGGACGCGGGTGGTCCTTCGGAGAGCAGGTCGCGCAGCCGTTGACCGAACCGCGGTTCGGTCAACGCCTCCGGCGGTGTCAGGCCCATCAGCACGCGGGTCAGGGTGTGCCACACCCCGACGTCACGACCGGCCACCGCACCGGCCAGCCGCACCGGTGTCGGCGCGCGGTCCACCGGCGCGCCGGCGGCCTCCCACCGCGCGACCCGGTCCGCGCTCTCCAGGCACGCCTGGCGGAACCACCCGCCGTGCAGCTCTTCCGCCAACGCCACCTGCGCGGTCGTCGAGTGCACCGCCTCGGGCAGGCGGAAGCCGTGCGCCAACGCCAGGGACACGCCCCGGCCGAGGATCGGGTCCGTCACACAGGCGGCATCACCCACCGGCACCAGCCCCGCCAGCGGCGAACCGCGGCGCGCGAGGGCGTGGAACGCGTTGGGCGGGCACGTCATCGCCCGCACACCGGTCAACGGCTCCGCGTCGTGCATCCACTCGCGGATCCACGGTGTCGCTCGGGCCAGCGCGTCGATCGCCTCCGGTGCCAGCAAGCCGCGCGCGACCTCGTCACCGGGCAGCACGCCGAACGCGACGGAGAACGTCCCGTTGTCGCCCGGGTGGAGGACCCCGGCGTAGTGGTCGGCGAGCACGCCCGCCGCGTTGCCCCGGTTCAGCGGGCCCGGCGGCCCCGAACGCCGGTAGTACCGGACGAAGGCGCTGGTCGCGGTCGGCTCGGTGGCGTCGACGGGCAGCTCGTACCCCAGCTCGCGAAGCCAGCGGCGACCCAGCGCCCGCCGGCCCGTGGCGTCCACGACGACATCCGCGGGCACCACCGCCCCCGATTCCAGCCGCACGCCCGCGACCCGCCCGCCGTAGGTCAGCAGGCCGGACACCGTCGTCCCGTAACGCAGGTCGACGCGTTCGGCGGCGTACCGGTGCAGCACCACGTCGAACGTGGACCGGCGGCACGCCAGCGCCACCAGCTCCGGATCCTCGATCCCCGGCGCCGCGCGCGTGAGGTCCAGCAGCGACGCGCCCGCGTCGAGCAGCGCCCGCAACAGGGCCGGGGCATGGGCGCGCATCGTCGCGACCGCCGCGGAGGTGAGCGTGTGCGCCTGGCGGGTCTGCGGTGACAACGGCCGGTCCCACGCCGTCCCCGCCGCGGCGGGTGGACCCGGCGGCGGGGCCGGGTCGCGATCCAGCACGAGGACGGGGTGCCCGGCGCCCGACAACGCCAGGGCCGACGCCAGGCCCGCCGGCCCGGCGCCCGCGATGACGACGTCCACCGGCTACTTCCGCACGCCGCGGACGAAGAACACGCGGCGCACGTCCGCCACGTCGCGCGGTGGCACCGGGTCGGGCCAGCGGCCGAAGTCCGCCCCGGGCTCGCCCGGCTGGTGGGCGACGGCGTCCACGCCGTGCCGCGCGAACAGCGACTCCGGCTCGTCGGAGCCGAACAGCCACGGGCAGCCCCAGCCCGCGAACAGGTCCAGCAGGCCCCGCATGCTCGGCAGGGTCAGCGCGGCGGCGTTGACCAGGTCGGCGGCGATCACGCTGCCCGGCGCGGTCACCCCGCGCACCCGCTCCAGCACGTGGTGCACGTCGTCCTCGGGGAGGTAGTACAGCAGCCCCTCCAGCAGCCACGTGGACGGCGCCGCGGGGTCGTAGCCGGCCGCGGCCAGCTCGTCCTCCCAGTCGTCGCGCAGGTCCACCGCGACCGTGGTGCGGTCCACGTGCGGTGTCGCGCCGATGTCGCGCAGGACGGCTTCCTTGAGCGCCACCACGGGCGGGCGGTCGATCTCGAACACCCGCACCCCTGCCGGCCAGTCCAGTCGGAACGGCCGCGTGTCCATTCCCGCCGGTGCGATCACCACCTGCCGCCCCTCGGGCGTGCGGGCGGCCTCGGACAGCAGGTCGTCGAAGAACCGGGTGCGGATGGCGTTGTAGTCGGGCGTGCTGGGCAGCGTGCGCGCGGCGTCGACCGGGAACGTCGTCGCCCGCAGCTCGGCCAGCAGGCCCGGTCCGACCGCACCCGCGAGCACCTCCGCGAACGGGTCCTCGTACAGCCGGTCGGGTCGACGCGTCTCGGCGGCGCGGAGCGCGGCGGTCAGCAGCGCGGTCCGCTCCACGGAGTCCAGCAGGCTGCCGGTGTCGGTGGTCATGTGGTGTCAGTCCTCCCCCTCGCGCGCGCCGACCAGCCGTTCCCAGTCGGCTTGGTCCTGGCGGAACAGCTTGTCCTTGACCTGTGCGGGCCGGGTGCCTTCGGCCACCCGCCTGTGCCAGTCCCGCTGGAACGCGTCGGCGTCCAGGAGCGTGAGCTCCGGTCCGGCCAGTCGGCCCTGCACCCGGGCGGAGTCGTAGCCGGCGGACCGGGCGCGCAACGCGGCGTCCAGGCGTTCACCGATCCGAGTGGTCTCGTCCCCGCTCCACGGCGTGTACGGGGCGAGCGCGAACTCGTAGCGCCGGGTGGCGCCGGCGACCCGGCACGACGCGTTGCGCACCTCCAGGCCGGATTCGGCCAGGGCCGTGGACAACGCGCCCACCACGTGCGACTCGCGCAGCCGCTCCCCCACCGCGTCGCTGGGTGTGGCCCGGCCCGCGTACTCGACCCGCGCGACGCCGCCGAGTCGGTCCACCACCCGGACCACGTCGCCGCCCGCGTACCGGTACATACCGCCGACGTGGCTGTAGACGACCTGGTACTCCCCACCCGGCTCCAGCTCGTGCGCCTGCAGGGTCTCGGCGCCGGCGCCGATGGGCAGGTCCGCGGGCACGAACTCGTACACCGAAGCCGTGACGACGAGGCTGCCGGCGCGGGGGTGGCGGTCCAGCGTCACGGCGGTCGGGCCTTCGGACGCGGCCACAGGTGCCGGCAGCACGTCCACACCGATGCCGTAGTCCTCCCGCAGGCGCGGGAGGTACAGGGACGCGACGCCGCCCGTCCAGCAGAACACCACGCGCAGGTTGGGCCACACGTGGGCCGGGCGGACCGGCGAGAAACGCCGGGCCAGGGCCTCCAGCTCGGCCGCGCGGGCCGGATCGGGGTCGGCGACCGCCCGGCCGCCCACCGTGCCGTCGCGGATCTCGCGCACGATGCGCTCCCACCACAGCGTGAGCTGGTAGGGCAGTGCCGCGACCGCCGCCGGGTTGATCCCGATCACGCACCGCAGGTCAGCCTCGACCGCCAGCCGCAGGCGCAGGTACGCCTTCTCCAGGTGGTCGTCCGCCGCGACCTCCACCGGCAGCGCCGCCCACCGCGCGGACGTCCCGGGTTCGGCCGACAGCGGCTCGCCGAACGCCGCGCCGAAGTCCACCTGGCTCGCGCCCAGGTGCGGGCGGCCGTCCCCGGTCAGCTTCGGCACCGGCAGCGGGTCCTGCTTGAGGTTGAGCACCGCGTCCGCGCCCACGACATCGGGGTGGTGCTCGACCATCGACGCCCAGGCCGCGTAGAAGAACGGGAAGAAGCTCGTGCGCATGAACCTCGGCGTCACCGGCACCTTCTTGTGCGCCCCGGTGCTGCCGCTGCTGGTGAAGTACACGACGGGGTCGTCCGCGGTGAGGACGTTGCGCTCGCCGGCGGCCATCCGCTCGATCCACGGCTCCAGCCCGTCGTACCCGTGCACGGGTACGGCGCGGCGGTACTCGTCGAGCGTGCGGATGCGGCCGAAGCCGTGCTCGCGGCCGAACGCCGTGCCGGCGTTGAAGTCCAGCAGGTCGTGCAGCACCCGCTGCTGCCACGCCCGCGCCTCGCCCAGGGCGCGGGTCAGCACGTCACGCTCGTGGAAGACCCGTTTCCGGTAGTCACCCACGTGCGCGGCGCTCCAGCCCCGTTCAGGCGAACTCACGCCGCACCGCCTCCCGGACCCGCGCCACGGTCGCGTCGAGGTCCGACTCGGGCAGGTGCTCGACCGGCAGGTGCCCCGATTCCTCTTCGAGGAGGGCCCGCAGGTCGGTCTGGAACAGCGCGAACGCGTCGCGGTCGACGTGCTCGCCGTGGAACTCGAGCTGGTTCGCCGCCGCGCCCCGGGAACTGCGCTCCCAGGCCGTCATCGGGTCGACGTCGAGGAAGAGCGCCCGGCTCGGCTGCGGGAACCCGCGCCACCAGCCGAACACCGCCGGGTCCGCGTCGATCAGGCGGCACTTGGCGAGGATCTTGTAGTAGTAGGAGTCCACGACGACCGGGTCCCCCGACCCGCCGGTGGGCAACTGGTCCCGCAGGTGCACCACGGCCGTCTGCAGCAGGCTCGCCACCACGTCGGCGGAGTGGTGTTTGCCCAGGCCGGGCAGCGTTTCGTCGAACAGGACCGACTTCAACCCGCGCAGCGCGTCGTGCTCGGGCGCGAGGAACTGGTCGTCCACGGACACCAGCCGCCAGCCTGGCTCGTGCCGGGCCAGCTCACGCATCACCGCTGACTTCCCGGCGTAATCGGTACCCACCAGAACCAGGAAACCGGGGTCACCCAAGATGCTTCCTTCCGTTGCGGGACAGAGATCGATCCACCGTGGCGAGCACGGGAGGGTTCGCCGACCGGCGGCGACGCGCCGACAGTCCGACCAGGACCGCGAGGCGGGCGCACAGCTCCGGAACGGCGCGCGAACAGCACTGGAGGGCCGGCCGGGGCGCGGGATCCGGCCGGCCCTCCAGTGGCCGGGGGCCTCAGCCGAAGCGCAGCGGCAGCTCGTTCGGGCCGGTGATGCCCATCGCCGGGCGCCACGTCACCTCGCCCGCCACGTTCGGCGGAGGCAGGCGGCGCGCCAGCGCGGGCAGCGCCTCGGCCAGTTCGAGGCGGGCCAGCGGCGCGCCCAGGCAGTAGTGCGGGCCGCCGCCGAACTGGAGCACGGCGTTCTGGCGCGGCACCCGGATGTCGAACACGTCGCCGCCCGGGAACGCCCTCGGGTCGCGGTGGGCGGCCTGCACGCCGATCATGAACAGGAACCCGCCGGGCAGCGTCTCGCCCTTGAACTCGTAGTCGTCCGGGGTGAACCGGTAGACGGCGTTGGACGACGGCACCCAGCGCATGACCTCCTCGACGGCCTGCGCGGTCAGCTCCGGGTTCTCGCCGAGCAGCTTCCACTGGTCCTGGTGCTGGGAGAAGGTGTGCACCGCGTTGCCGAGTTGGAGCCGGGTGGTGTCGTGCGCGGCGAACACCATCGTCACCACGAGGTTGCGCAGCTCCGCCTTGGTCGCGGTCTGCTCGGCCTTCCGCACCGAGACCAGCGCCGAGATCAGGTCGTCGGTCGGGTTGGCCTCCTTGTCGGCCATCAGCTGGTCGACGTAGCCGTACAGCCCCTTGACCGCCGCTTCGACCTTCGCCGGGATGTCTCCGCCCGCGGCGAGGCTGAACACCAGGCCGATGTCGGAGCTCCACTGCCGGAACGTCGGGAAGTCCGCGGCGGGCACGCCCAGCAGGTCGGTCATCACGGCCAGCGGCACCTGGTCGGCGAAGGCCTCGATGAACTCGACCTCCCCGGCCTCGGCGAGCTCGTCCGCCAGGTGCTCGGCGCGCTGCTTGATCAGCGGGCGGAGGCCCTCGATCATGCGCGGGGTGAACGCCTTGTTCACCAGGCTCCGCAACCGGCGGTGCTCCGCGCCGTCGTGGTTGACCATCGCGGGCACGAACCAGTCGTAGGTGAAGGTGTCCTCGGCGATGCCGTTCTGCTCCATGAAGCCCTTGCCGTTGTGCGTCATCCGCGCGTCGCGGACCAGCTCCTGGGCTTCGGCGTAGCGCAGCACGAGGCGCGCGCCCAGCGGGGTGTCGGCGTACCAGTGCCGCTCCTGGGCCTGGGCGACCTCGGGTGAGTCGAACCGGAAGTCCGGGTCGACGACGTTGAGGAACGGGGCCTCGCCGGCCACCGGGACGGGAGGGGTTTCGGTCGACATGCCTTACCTCTCTGTTGACGCTCGACGGGCCTCGGAGCTGGCGGGGCTGACTCCGTTCGGACGAAGGTGACCTGACTCTCATACGAGAGGCATCGTAATACGAGGAATGTCGAATTACGAGAGCTCGCGTAACATGGGCTTCGTGCTGGCGCACCCGGACCAGCCGACCCGAGCGAGGAGTGAGGGCGAACCGCCGTGGCGACCGTGACGAGCAGCCGAGACCTCCCCCACCCGTCACTGGAGGAGATCCGCCTCGAGAGCGTCCTGCACGCGCTGGCGGACCCGATCCGGATGCGCATGGTGCGCGATCTGGCGACGACCGACGGCGGCATGTCCTGCTCCGCCTTCGACGTGCCGGTCTCGGCGTCGACGGCGACCTACCACTTCCGGGTGCTGCGCGAGAGCGGCGTGATCCGGCAGGCCTACAAGGGCACGGCAAAGGTGAGCTGGCTGCGCCAGGACGACCTGGCCAAGCTGTTCCCCGGTCTCCTGGACTCCATGGTGGAGGCGTCCACGCGCCAGTCCGGCCGTCTCGGCGAGGCGTCCTAGCCTCCCGACCGCGCGGGCTCGCGGCGCGATTCGGACCACAACCGGGTCAGCGGGCGCTCGACCACGGCGTAGAGCACCCAAGCCGCCAGCACTGAGGTCACCAGGAACGCGGCGATGAGCAGCACCGCCCAACCGGGGGCGAAGTACGTGTCGGCGAACAGGGAGCGGAAGTACAGCAGCACCAGCCAGTGCGCGAGGTAGAAGCTGTACGAGATCTTGCCGAGGAACTGCATCGGCCGGTTGCGGAACCAGGTGGCCCGGCCGTCCCGGTCCGCGATCGCACCGGCCGCGATGAGCATGGCGGCCGGGAACACCATCGTCGCCCGCAGCGAGTACAGCACCGGCACGGCGTAGGACAGCAGGTACCCGGCGAGCAGCAACGCCGACGCCACCGGGACGCCCACGTTGCGCCAGCGGCCCAGGAGCACCGCCCGCGCCACGAAGATGCCGAGCGCGAAGTCGAACAGCCGCGCCGCCGGGAGGATGTAGGCGAACCAGAACTGGTCGAGCGACTGCGTCGGCTCGTTCCCGACGACCTCGTCACCGGCCGGGATCACGGCGTAGGTCACGGCGCAGGTCAGCACGATCGAGGCGAACGTGCCCCCGATCCAGTACTTGAGCTGCGCGCCCGGCACCTTCCGGGCGACCACGTACAGCACCGGGAACATCAGGTAGAAAAACGCCTCCACGGACAGCGACCAGCCGGGGCTGTTCAGCGCCCAGAAGGTGGAGACGTCGGGCACCCAGGACTGGAGCATGAAGATGTTGACGACGGCCTTCCACAGTTCCGTCTCCGGTGCCAGGACGGCCCAGGCGATGACCAGCGTCACCAGGTAAGGCGGGACGACCTTGGCCGCGCGGCGGCGCCAGAACCGCGGCGTGGTGTCGCCACCGCGGGCCGACCAGGTGAGGATGAAGCCGCTGAGCACGAAGAAGAACGTCACACCCAGCCCGCCCGCCGGGGCGAACACGCGGTAGACGTCCGCGACGAGGTCCTGGTCGGCGAACAGGGTGATGTTCGGGAACGGCAGCGAGACGTGGAACAGGAACACCGCGAGCGCGGCGACGAAACGCAGGCCGGTGAGCGACGGGAGTCGCGCGTTCCGGCCCTGCGGCACGGTTCTTCCGGTGGCGGGTACGACGCCGGTCGCGGTGGCCGTGGACTCCCCACCCAATCTGTCAACACTCATGAGACCCCTCACATCCTCATAAAGCCGTACCGGCGCCTTCGCGGACACCGGGACGCGCACGACCGCCGGCCGGCGACGCGCGGGCACCGCCGATCCGCGTGACCCGACGGCTGGCCGGCGGAATCACCACCGGCGCGACGCGCGGGCACGACCGACGCGACCGGCGAATTCCGGCGCGCGGATCAGCGCTCGGCGCGGTGGTGCGCGCGCCTGTTCGTTCATGGTTGTCGTCGAGGCTTCCACGCATTCACGTGGCCCTGCTTCCACCTGTTCTTGGTATTGTTTCCGAAGCTGCGGGTACGCATCCTCGAACACCATGTGACGCCCCCCGAGGACGATGACGAATAGTGTCGGCGGTGACCCTGCGGGAGTCAAGGTGGCCAATGTCAGGACTATGTCAGAGCTTTGTCAAGCAGTACGCGGGCCGGACCTGCGCCTCGGCCACACCGTGTCAGGCAATGTCAGGCGGCGGTGCGACCCGGGTGAAGACGGCGGAAAAGACCGGTACCGCGAGGGGTCGTCGAATTCATCCGGGAGACGGCTCTGCCGAGATCATCGGGGCGCCGAGCACGCGGCAGCCGGCGCTGCGGATGCCGCTCAGCGGGACGAGGGCGCGTTCCGGCCACTGTACGAGCATGCTTCGACTTCCGGTACGAATGCGTCCGGATACCGTCGGAGAGGAAGCCGTGAAGGTCGCCCTCCGCCTCGTCGGACCTCCTGGTGCGCCCGCCTGCGGAGGATAGTCCATCCGGGCGATCATAATTGATAGATAACACAGGTAGACTGTTACCGTGATGTAACCGGCGCATATTAGCGTCTCACCCGGGGGTGAACGAGCTTTTCCGGGCACCAGCCACGCCCGCAGTGGGCCGAGAACCAGCCGGCCGCGCCGATGTAAGACCTGGGGGTCTACATGCGCACGTCGTTGCAATTGTCCGGCGCCTGGTCCGACACCGTCACCCGAGCACCGGGGGCGACGGTAGACCCGTCGGGCGGTTCGATCGGGTATCCGCTTTCCGAGCGACCCGACACCCGGTCCTGCGGGGATGAGGCCGGGGGAATCCACGACGTGCCCGCGCGGCGGCCGTCGATAGGGGGCGTTCCCGAAGTGGCTCTTCCGGTATGCCGGCCGGGCCGAGCGCACCCCAGTATCTTCTCGGCGCACCGTGGGGCGACGAATCGCCCGGTACCCGTGCCGGCCACCGCAGGAAAGGCGCTGTCTGATGTCCTCGTCGAATCGCGGCGGGGTCGACGATGTCAGCGGCACGCCGTCCGGGCGCGGACGGCCGACGCTCGACCGGCGCACACCCGTCGGACGTTTCAGCAGGTCGTTTCCCATCCGCCGCAGGCCGATCCCGGCGTCGCCCCGCTTACCGCCCGCACGCCGGGCCGGTCCCGGTGCGGCGCGTCCGGACCCGGCCCGTGCAAGCGGTTCCTCGACGGTGCGTCGCACGATTCGTCGTAGTGCACCGCACGCTCGTGTTCCACGGTCGATACGTCGCACGGCGATTGGTTTCCGAACGCCGGTCGGACCAGGCGCGGGACTGGGGTGCCCGTCGCGCTGCGGTGATCCACCCACCGGTGGTGTGGGCATTCGTGAGTCCGGGTACGCGCATCACATCCGGCTGACGAAGTGGTGATCCACTTCGATTCCCCGAACATGCACGTCGCGACGCTATTCCGGCGAGGGATTATGGTACATGTACTTGTGGTAGAAGAGCGCGATGCTGTGGCCGAATCGATGATCCGCGGCCTTCGCCGTCAGGGTGGTTACGACGCCGACCAGGTCAGCACAGGTTCGGAAGCGCTGGAAACGTACCCGAAAGCAGATCTGGTGCTGCTCAGCCTCGAACTGCCCGACATCGACGGGCTGGAGGTCTGCCGGTCCATCAGAGCGGTCAGCGACGTTCCCATCATCGCCATCGCGGGCCGGGACACCGAACTCGACCGGGTCCTCGCGCTCCAGGCGGGATCGGACGACTGCGTCACCAAGACGTGCGGCTCACGCGAGATCATGGCGCGGATAGAGGCCGTGATGCGGCGGGCGTACCGCCCGACCCGCGCGTCCGACACCATCTCGCTGTGCCCGCTGCAGATAGACCGGCGGTCCAGAGAGGTCCTGCTGCGCGGCGAGAAGATCAACGTCACGGCCAAGGAGTTCGACCTCCTGTGCCTCCTCGCGACCAACCCGCAAACGGTCGTGTCGCGCAAGGAGCTGATGGCGACGATCTGGGACAACACGTGGACCGATTCGAGCCGGACGATCGACACGCACGTCAGCAGCCTGCGCGGCAAGCTCGGTGCCAGCACGTGGATCTTGACCGTCCGCGGCGTCGGCTACCGGATGGGCCACGACTGCCCGAACGCCATCGCGGCCGGGTGAGGCGGACCGCGACCGGCGGGGTCCACGACGAGTGGGCCCCGCCCGTGCTCGTTCAGGCCGCCACCGGCTCCTGCGGTCCCAGCCGGGTCAGCAGTGGGTGCGTCGCGGGCAGTCCGACCTCGCGCAGCACCCACCACGCACTGGCGAGGTTGGACGACAGCAGCGCGCGCCCGGTCCCCCGCGCCAGGTGCGCCAGGGCGTCCAGGGTGAACATGCCGGTTCCCGTGCACAGCACCGCCGTGTCGTCGGGCAACTCCTCGCGGCCCAGCTTCTCCAGCAGCTGTTCGGTGGTCACCCGGTAGGGGTCGTAGCGCTCGCCCGCAGGCACGAGCACGACCCGGTCCACGGCCAGGCCCGCCTTGAGCCAGAACTCCCGCGACACGTCGGTGAGCCACGGCTCGTAGGGCGACACGAGCACCAGCCGGTCCACGCCCAGCGCCTCGCACGCCCGCAGGATCGCCTGGGTGGACGACGTCACCGGATACCCGAGGCGCTCACCCAGTTCCGCGCAGAAGGCCCGGTCCCCCTCGGGCTCCAGCAGGTAGTGCGACGCGCTGCACGACACGATCGCCGCGTCCAGCGCCAAGGCGCCGAACCCGCCGAGGACTTCGGGAAGCACCTCGTTGTAGGTCCTGAGCATTTCCAGGAGCCCGAGGCCCGGCGTGACCGGGAAGCGGGACGTGTACAGGTTGACGTCCGAACCGATCAACCGGCCGAACTCGGGCTCGGCGGTCGGGTTTTCCGGTGGGACGATGATCCCGAGCCGGGGAGCGGGTATCCGTGCCACGTTTCATCACCTTCCTGTCGAAATGGACGGTCGCGGCGCGCGCGGCCGAGAACCGGGAGGCGGCGCCACCGGCGCGCGCGAGGTATCGATGACAGTTCGGTTGGAATCTCTCCGGGTGACTCTTCGCGATTCCGCAGTGGGCTTCGGCCTGCCGTATTCGGCTATTCGCACCGACCTCCGCGATCACCTCGTCCCCGCTGCGCGCCGCGGTTCAAGGAATTAGCAGTTCGCCCGCATCGCCGCTACCCCCACTAACACCCCTGACAGACTCATGACAAATTTTGACATTTCTCTGACGTGCCCGCACTTGACGCCCCGTTGGCGACCTAAGAAGCTTGTTCCACGAGTTCGGCGCATAGCTTTCAAGCTGCCTCACCGACACCCGGCACATCTTTCCAGGATTAATCGGGAATCCGCAGTCGTCAATCAACAGAAGAAAAAGGGGTGATCAACCGTGACCATGTCCGAGACCGGCGCGGGCCTGCGGCCTGACGCCGGTGGCGTCCGGGGCCCGACCCGGCCGCTGCCGCTGATCTCCGACGCCACGCTGCGGGACTCCGCGCACATGGCCGCCGTGGAGTTCCAACCCGAGGAGTCGGCGCGCATCGCGCGACTGCTGGTCACCGTCGGCATCGAGAAGGTCGAGGTCGGGATGATCTCCGGCCCGAACTCGCACGACGCCCCGCACATCCTCGCCGTGCACGAGGAGATCGGCGTGGACCGCAGCATGAGCCTGCTCATGGTGCGCGACCGCGCCCAGGTCGCGAAGGCGTTGGACGAGGCCGAGCGGCTGGGTGTGAGGTCGTTGATGCTGTCCATCCCGACCTCGACCGAACACGCCGCGCTCAAACTCCGGTCGCCGAGCCTGAAGTACCTGCTCAACCTGCTCAAGCAGGCCATCGAGCAGTGCAAGGAACGCGACATGCACGTCACCTTCAGCGGCGAGGACGCGGCCCGCGCCGAGCAGCAGCGGCTCAACACCTACGTGGCGGCGGGGTTCGCGGCGGGCGGCGACCGGTTCCGGCTGGCCGAGACCGTGGCCTACCTGTCCCCCTGGCAGATGTACGACAAGATCAAGCCGCTGGCGGAGATCGACGGCGCGGAGATCGAGATCCACTCCCACAACATGCTCGGCATGGCCGTCGCCAACTCCCTGGCCGCCTACGAGGCGGGCGCGGCGTGGATCTCGGCGACGGTCGCCGGTGTGGGCGAGCGGGGCGGCAACGCACCCCTGGCCGAGATCCTCACGTCGCTGCGGGTCGTCTACGACGACAAGCGCTACGACTTGTCGCACCTGACCGAGCTCACCGCGAGCGTGCTGGACACCCGGACGACCGGCCTGGACCAGGGCTTCATGTCGGGCCCGACGACGCCGCACGCGTTCGCGTACGAATTGGCCGGCCAGCTCATGCACCCCTCCGCGTACGAAACGATCGCCCCCGAAGAAGTGGGCAACGAACGCGGTCTGCGCGTGCGCACGCGGCTCACCCCGGCACTGGTCGAATGGGCGCTGCTGGGCTCGGACATCGAGGTGGACGACACCGCGGCGTTCACCAAGTGGCTCATCACCCGACAGGAGGAGGAAGGCGCCCCGCCGCTCGACCGGGATGCCATCCGCGAGCACGCCGCCGAATTCCGGCTCAAGTGAAATCGTCCACGGAAACAGCACAGGAGAACAAGGCGATGTCCCAGCTCCTCACCGGCGTGTGCCCCGAGTGCGAAACCGATCTGACCACACCGCCGCTCGTGGCCGGCGAAACGTTGTCCTGCCCGGAATGCTTGCTGACGCTCCGCGTCGACGACATCCGGGATGGCCGGCTCTCGCTGCAGATGATCGAAGTCCAACTCCGCGACTGGGGCCAGTGAGCCATGAGCCGTGAACCGCTGTGAGCGAGCCACCGGAAGGGGTGCAGAAAATGGGCGGCAGAGTTGCCATCGTGGCGGACCGCATCAGCTGGGAGGAACGCAGGCTCCTCTCGGCGGGATCGGGCACCGGTTTGGAGATCGAGTGGGCCAATGACGAGGCGTTGTGCCTGGGCGACCCCGACGCGGCTGCGTTGAGCAGCTACGACGCCGTCCTCATCCGCAGCCGCAGCTACACCCGCGGCGGCCTGCTCGCGACGCTCGCGAAGTCGGCGAAGATCCTCACCCTCAACTCGCCGGAGGCCATCCACGCCTGCGAGAACAAGCTGATCCTGCGGGCGCTGCTGCGCGAGGCCGGGGTGCCGGTGCCGGACTTCCGGCTCGTGGTGTCCCGCAAGGACTTCGAGAAGGCGGTCACGGAACTGCCGTTCCCCCTCGTGCTCAAGCCGGTCTTCGGCGGCATGGGCAAGCGGGTGACGCTGCTGCGCGACGCCGACACGGCCCAGTCGGTCTACGACTACGTCGAGGACCTCGGCCACGCGTTCGAGCAGGCGTGCCTGGTCGAGCCCTACCTCGGCAGCCGGTCCGTGCGCTGCCTGGTCGTCGGCCGCGAGCCGGTCGCGATCGCCGAGTTCGAGTCCAACGGCACGGACTGGCGCAACAACGCGGCCATCGGCTCCACGCACCGCGCGCTGGCCGCCGAGCCGGCCCTGGTGGACCTCCTGGGCCAGGTGGTCGACTGCCTGGGCGAGGGCATCTACGGCGTGGACCTGTTCCGCACCGGGAACGGCTTCCTGGTCAACGAGGTCAACCACGCACCCGGCTTCCGGGCTGTCGCGACCGCGTCGGACATCGACGTGGCGGCGGCGATCTCGAAGTACGTGCGGGAGCGACTGGGATGACCGACCAGACGATCCGGGTCGGCGTGATCGGCGCGTCCGGTCTCGCCGGTGGCGAGCTGATCCGACTCATCCTGGGGCACCCGGACCTGACCCTGACCTACCTCGGTGGCAGCTCGAGCGCGGGCAGGCGCCCGTCGGAGCTGCACCCGGGGCTGCGGCAGGACCTCGGGCTGGTGATCGAGGCGGTGGACGTGGACGCCATCGCGCGGCGCTGCGACGTGGTGCTGCTGTCCACACCCGCCCCGGTGTCGGCGGAGCTGGCCGAGCAGCTCGTGGACCGCGTGCAGGCGGTGGTGGACCTCAGCGGCGCGTTCCGCATCCGGTCCGCCGAGCTGCACGACAAGTGGTACCCGAAGGTGAAGCGGTCACCGGAGCTGGTGGACCGGGCCGTGTACGGCGTGCCCGAGCTGATCGGCGACGAGCTGGTGGGCGCTTCCCTGATCTCGCTGCCCGGCTGCTACGCCACGGCGATCACGCTCGGCCTCGCACCGCTGGTGCTCTCCCTCGGCCTGAACCTCGACCGGGTCATCGTGGACGGCAAGTCCGGTTCCAGCGGCGGCGGCGTGCACCTGCGCACCGCGGACCTGCACCCGTACCGGGCGGGGGCCATCGCGCCGTACGCGCCCGGCGGGCACCGGCACGGCGCGGAGGTGGCCGACTTCCTGTCACGGCGCAAGCCCGGCACGATCCGGTCCGTGTCGATGTCCGCGCACGGCGTCGCGATCGTCCGCGGCCTGCTGGTGACGTGCTACGTGCTGACCGAGGACGAGGTGGACCACCGCACGTTGTCCCGCGCCTACCTGCGGTTCTACAAGGGGCACAAGTTCGTCCGCGTGCGCCGCCCCGACGAGACGCTGATCCCGGTGCCCGACCCGCAGGCGACGCACGGGTCCAACTACTGCGACGTCACGGCCGTGCACGACGCCGACGGCGACCGGATCGTCGTGCTGGCCGCGCTGGACAACCTGGTGAAGGGCGCGGCGGGCCAGGCGTTGCAAGTGATCAACAAGCGTTACGAGCTGCCCGAGGACACGGGCCTGACCATGCAGCCGGTGATGCCCTCATGACCGCCATCGACACCGTGGTGAAGCTCGGCGGCAGCAGCGTCGACCAGCTGACCGACCAGTGGTGGGACGACCTGGCGCGGCACGCGCGGACCAGCCGCATCGCGCTCGTCCACGGCTGGTCCAAGCCGTTGAAGCAGCTCAACCCCCGCTACACGCAGCCGGACGCGATCCTGCGCGACCGCTACGGCAACCAGAGCCGGTGGACCACGCCGGAGGTCATCGCCGACATCCACACCGTCAGCGACGACATCACCGGCCGGATCACCACCCTGCTGGACAAGCGCGACGTCGACGTGGCGCGCGTGCTGGGCAGCGACGGCGCGCTGCTCGCCGGCCCCGGTGAGCGCTGGTACTGGCGCGGCAAGGAACTCGTCGAGCTGGACAACCTGGTCGGTCCGATCGTGCGGGTGGACCCCGCGCCGCTGTCCGTGCCCGCGGGCGACCGACCGGGCGTGCTCGTCGTGACCCCCCTGGCGCGCGACCCCCGGGGGCGCGAGGTCAACGTCGACGGCGACCGGGCGGCGGCGGCCGTGGCCCGGGGCGCGGGGGCGTCCGCGCTCGTGCTCGTCACCGACGTGCCGTTCCTGCTGATCGACGACAAGCCGGTGCCGCGGATCAGCCGGCAGGACGCGGTGCGCTTCCGGGACAAGGGCGCGACCGGCGGGATGCGCAAGAAGCTGCGCGCCGCCGACGAGGCGTTGGAGCACGGCGTGCGCCGCGTGATCATCGGCAGCGCCCCGCTGTCCGACCTGCTCGCCGAACGCACCGGCACTGTGATCACCGAGTCCGGAGAGGGGGAACAGGCATGAGCTCACCCCGCGTTCTCGTCGTGGACAACGGCAGCCTGTCCATCGACGCCGTGCAGAAGACGTTCCACGCCCTGGGCGTCGACAGCGACGTCACCAAGGCCACCGAGGTCCCGTCCGCGCTCGACGGCCGCTACCAAGGCCTCGTGCTCAGCGGGACGAAGGTGCGCGCCTACGACTCCGAGTACTACAAACCGCTGATCGACCTGGTCTTCAGCACGTCGGTCCCGGTGTGGGGCATCTGCGGCGGGATGCAGATCATCGCCACGGCCGCGGGTGCGGAGCTCAAGCCCGGCAAGTCGCGGGCGGGCACGCACGAGGCGCAGGTGGACCAGACCGAGCCGGTGTTCGCCGAGGTGAAGCCGACCGTGCGGGTGTTCCAGCGGCACACCCTGTACGTGCAGGCCGCACCGGCGGGGTTCACCACCATCGGCTGGTCCGACGACGCACCGGTGGAGTTCCTCCGCTCCGACGACGGCCGCATCTACGGCTCTCAGGCGCACCTGGAGTTCCGCAACGACGGGCGCAACATCCTCCGAGGTTTCGTCCAGCTCTTCAACTGACCGCCTCCACCACCCTGGGGAACGACACACCATGACTGTCCTGGAAGAAAAGCCGGGCATCGAGAGCACGACCGAGCCCGCGTTCGTAGTGCACCTCAACGGCGACAACGGCGGCCTCAAGGGCTGGGTCGTGGTCGATTCGCTCGTCGGCGGCTGGGCGATGGGCGGCACGCGGCTCACCGAGACGGTCACCGAGACCGAGGTGCGCGGCCTGGCCCGGGCCATGACGGACAAGCTGACGCTGGTCGGCCTTCCCGTCGGCGGCGCGAAGGCGGGCATCGTGGCGCCCGAGGCGGGCAAGGAAGAGGTCCTCAAGACCTACGGCCGCACCATCGCCCCGCTGCTGCACGGTGGTATCCACCTGGGCGCCGACATGGGCGTGGGAGCCAGGGAACGAGCCATCTTCTACGAGGCGGCGGGCTACGACCCGCGCAAGCGCCCGCGCGGCGTCGACATGCCCTACGACTGGAAGACCTACTACGAACCGTTGGTGGACGCCACCGGCCACAACGTGGGCCAAGCCGCCGCCGCCGCGCTGGAAGCGTCGCACCGCGACGAGCCGGCGCGCGTGATCGTGCAGGGCTTCGGCGCGGTGGGTCGCGCGGTGGCGAAGTTCCTGGAGCAGCGCGGTCACCGGATCGTCGCCGTGGTCGACATCCTCGGCACCATCAGCGCCGACGAGCTGCCGGTGGACGACCTGATCGCCATCACCGACCCGCAGGGCCGGGTGGACCGCTCGCGGCTGCCGCAGTCGGTGAAGGTCACGCCCGAGGCGGACGCGTGGCTGGACGTCGACGCCGACCTGATCATCCTGGCCGCGCAGAAGGACGCCATCAACTCGACGAACGTGCACCGGCTCAAGGCGGCCTTCGTGGTCGAGGGTGGCAACCTCGCCACCAGCCCCGAGGCGCGGCTCAAGGCCGCGGCCGCGGGCACGCTGCTGATCCCGGACGTCATCGCGAACGTCGGCGGCGCGGCGTCCGCCGGTCTCGCGCTGACCGGCACGGTGCCGTTCACGCTGCCCGGCGAGGCCCGGAAGGACTGGGTGTTCGACTGGATCGCGCAGCGCGTCCGCAAGAACACGCTCGACCTGCTGGAGATCGCGAACGGCAGTTCGGCCGAACCGCTGCGCGAGCTGATCGCCGCGCGCCGCGACCAGCCGATCCCTCGCGACGCCAAGTTCTGATCGGTGGTCCGGGGCGGCGCCCGACCGGCCGCCGCCCCGGACCGTTCCCGTGAACTAGGGAGGTATCACGGTGACGCCCGCACTGAACCGACGACCGGACGACCTCGCCGAGCAGTACCGACTGCGCGGCTGGCACCGGGACGAGACGTTCTTCGACGACCTGTGGCGGCAGGTCCGGGAACGGCCTCACAAGACCGCGATCGTGGGCCGCAGACTGGCGGAGTCCCGGTCGGAGACGTTGGACTTCAAGGAGTTGGCCGGTGTCGCCGACCGGTTCGCGGGCGGGTTGCTGGAGCTGGGGGTCCGGCGCGGCGACTTCGTGGCGGTGCAGCTGCCCAACCGCTGGGAGATGGTGGCGCTGATGTTCGCGTGCATGCGCGTGGGCGCCGTGATCTGCCCGATCGCCCCGGTCTGCCCGCCCGACGAGCTGCGGCACCGGCTGGAGCTGACCGAGGCGCGCGTGCTGGTCACCATCCCCGAGTGGGACGGCGAGCAGGCCGCGGAGATCGCCGTGGGCCTGCGGGCGGAGCTGCCGAACCTGGAGCACGTCCTGGTGGCCGGGCGGTCCGCGGTGGACGCCGCGGACTTCCACGACCACTTCGTGACCGTGCCCTGGGAGGCCAAGCACAACTTCGACGGCTTGGCGCTGACCGCGGACGAGCCGTTCGTGGTGCTGTTCACCTCCGGCACCACCGGTGAGTCCAAGGGCGTGCTGCACAGCCAGAACTCGCTGTACGGCGCGGTCCAGGGCTACGTCGAGACGTTCGGCTTGGACGAGGACCTGGTGGCGTGCGTGTCCACGCCGCTGGTGCACTACTCGGGTTTCGTGCAGGGCGTGCTGACCGGCGTCCACGTCGGCGGCAAGACCGTCTTCCAGGACGTGAAGGACAACGCGGCCCTCACCGAGATCATCGAGGGCCACGGCGCGACGCTGCTGTACGGGCCGCCGCCGACCCACGCGGACGTGGTCGAGTCGCAGCTCGCCGACCCCAAGGACGTGCGGACGCTGCGGCAGGCCGTCGTGGGCTCGGCGCCCGTGCTGCCGCAGCTCGTGGACGCCCTGCGCGACGTGATGGGCGCCCGCACGTACTCGCTGTGGGGCATGTCGGAGTTCGGGCCCGTCACGATCACCCGAGCCAAGGATCCACACGACATCGCGGGCTACAGCCACGGCCGTGCCATCGAGGGCCTCGAGGTGCGCATCGACCCCACCGCCGTGGCCGGTGACGGCGACATCGGCAAGCTGTGGGTGCGCGGCGCGGCCCAGAGCCTCGGCTACTACAAGCGGGAGGACGTGTTCGCGAGCGGGTTCGACGTCGACGGCTGGTTCGACACCGGCGACCTGGCGCGCGGTGACGGCCGGGGCGGCATCCGCATCGTCGGCCGGGCCAGGGATGCCATCTTCAAGCGGGGCCGCGTCGTGCCGATGGTGGACATCGAGGCGTTGCTGGAAGGGCACCCGCAGGTGTTGGAGGCCGCCCTGGTGGGGCTGCCCGGCCCGGACGACGACCTGGTGTGCGCGGTGTTGGGGGTGACCGACTGCGACGGCCTCGACCTGGAGTCCGTGCGCACCTACCTCCGCCAGTCCGCGGTGGACGAAGCGTTCCTCCCCGAACGCGTCGAGCACGTGGCGGTCATCCCGCGCACCCTCACCGGGAAGATCCGCAAGGTCGTGCTGCGCGAGCGCTACTCGTAACGACAATCCGACGTTCTCGGAACAACCCGGATCGCACGACCGGCCCGAAGAACCCGGGAGAGAGGAAGGGCCGATCGTGTCCGAAGCCGTGATCATGTCCGCGACGCTCGCCGCGGAGGAGGTCCTGGAACGCAAGCGGCGCAACGGTCAACGGGTTCTCTCGCTGGCCAGCGGCGAGATCGGGTTGCCGGTGCACGCCTCGCTGAAGGACCGGCTGTCCGCCGCGGCGGACCAGAACGCCTACGGGCCGGTCGCGGGCAGCCCCGGGCTGCGCACGGCCGCCGCGGGCTACTGGGCGCGACGCGGACTGGACGCGGACCCCGACCTGGTGATCGCCGGGCCGGGCAGCAAGGCACTGCTGTTCGCGGCGCTCATGGCGGTCGACGGCGACGTGGTCGTGCCGGTGCCGAGCTGGGTCAGCTACAGCGCGCACGTGCGGTTGATCGGCCGCGAGCCCCTGCCCGTGCCGATCGTGCCGGGTCACGGCGGGGTGCCCGACCCCGACCTGCTGCATGGCGCGGTGAGCGCGGCGCGCGCCCGCGGGCGCGAGGTGAAGGCCGTCGTGGTGACCATCCCGGACAACCCCACCGGGACGGTCGCCGCACCGGACATCGTGCGGCGGTTCGCCGAGGTGGCGTCCGAGCTGGACCTGGTGATCGTGTCCGACCAGATCTACACGGACCTGGTGTTCGACGCGACGGCGCCCGCCAGCTCACCCGCCGAGTACGCGCCCGAGCGCACGGTGGTCACCACCGGGCTCACCAAGAGCCTGGCCCTGGGCGGGTGGCGCACCGGGGTGGCACGGCTGCCCGACGCCGATCTGCACCAGCGGCTGCGCACCATCGCCTCGCACATCTGGTCCAGCCCGCCCGCGCCCGTGCAGGCCGTCGCGGCCTACGCGTTCGACGAGCCGCCGGAACTGGTGTCCTGGGTCGCCGCCGCGCGCGCGTTGCACGAGAAGGTGGCGCGTGCGCTGGCGGCGCGCTTCACCGCCGCGGGCGCGTCCCTGCACCCGGTGCACGCCACCTGCTACCTGTACCCGGACTTCGAACCGTTGCGGGAGCACCTGGAACGCGTGCACGGGGTGTCCGGCGGCCGCGGGCTCGCCGCGCTGCTGCTGGAGAAGCACCACGTGGGTGTGCTGGCGGCGAGCGAGTTCGGCGAGCCGGACCGCAAGCTCGGCGTGCGCGTGTCCACCAGCCACCTCTACGGCGACACCGACCGGCAGCGCACCGCCGCGCTGACCGCCGACGACCCGGTCGAGCTGCCGTGGATCAAGGCGTGCGTGGAGCACATCGGCTCCATCCTGACCGACCTGACCGGCCGGGCGACGTCCTGACCGACCACTGATCGCTGTCCACGGCCACAGGAGGCCCCACCCCATGTCAATCCTCTTCGAGACCGAGTACCAGGGCCGGCGGTTCGTCGGCTTCGAGCGGCCCGAGCCGGGCAAGGCGAGCGTGCTGCACCGCGTCGAGGACGGCCAGCTCGCGGCCACCCTGAGCGAGGTGCGCGACCCCGCGGCGCTGCCCGACGCGATCCGCTCACGCACCGCGTCGGTCACCGTCGCCGACGCGGACCTGAAGTTCCTGCCGCCGCTGCTGCCCACGTCGACCAACAACGCGCTGGTGAGCGGTTTCATGCAGACCCACGCGTCCAAGATGGACGGTCCGCGCCCGAGCGAGGGCGACGTGGACCCACCGAAGTGGTTCTTCAAGGGTTTCGGTTCGTGGCTGAAGCTGCCGGGTGAACCGCTGGTCGTGCCCGCGGAACCGAAGGCGCTGATCGAGGAGCCCGAGGTCGTCCTGGTGTACGCCAACGACGAGGACGGCACGCCGCACTACGCCGGCTACACGTTCGGCAACGACCTGTGCGACATCGGCCTGCACCGCTACAACCCCGCGTACAACCCCTACTGCAAGCTCTGCGACACGTCCATCTCGCCGTGGCTGCACCTGGGTGAACCCCCCACGGCCGTCAACGGCCGCACCACCATCAACCGCGACGGCGAGGTGGCGTGGGAGGGATCGTTCGACTGCGGGCTGGACGCGCTGTACTACACCACCGGTGACATGGCGGAGAACCTGCTGTCCACCTACCCGGCGGTGCGCCGGCCGGGCCTGGTGAACTACCTGATGCTCGGTGCGGACAGCGCCAGCTTCCACGCCGGGTTCCGGATCGCCGACGGCGACGTCGTGGACATCGAGTTCACCAGCCACGGCGTGCGGCTGGACAACCGGGTGGAGTTCGCCAAGCGCTCGGCCACGGTCTGACACCGCTCCAGGTCTCCGCCGCCTCGCCGGGCCGCCGGCGGCGGCGGAGACGTCCGCCCCTACCATTGGCACGTCGCGGCTGCCAACGGATACCGGCGGGCAGGCCGGTGCGGGATCCGGAACCGACTGGTCCTCGCACACGGTGGTTCCGCCCGGCGACCGCCACCGACTGCCCGACGCGGCCGTCGTCGCTCGTGCCGGTGCTGATCGACAGGTCGGGCGGAGCGGGTGCGCCGGTGGCGTGCTCGCCGGGGAGCCGAGCGCGTTCGACCCTGTCGCCGAAGGGCCGGCTCGCGGCAGCGGTTTGACCATCACATCAGTGGGAAGGTTCGAGTAAAGACCATGCCAAACCAGAGCACTCGGGTTCCCCCGGAGGCGACCGGGGGGCGCGCGTTACCCCTCGCGGCGTTGTTGGCGCTGACCACCGCCGCGTTCATCACGGTGCTGACCGAGGCCCTCCCCGCGGGCGTGCTCATCCCGATGAGTGCCGGACTGCGCGTCAGCGAGTCGGCCACGGGCCAGTTGGTCACCATCTACGCCATCGGCACGGCGGTGTCCGCGATCCCGCTGTCGATCGCCACGGCCACGTGGCGGCGCAAACGCCTCCTGCTGTTCGGCGTGGCCGGCTTCGCGGTCGCCAACACGGTCACGGCCGTCTCGGCGAACTTCCCCCTCACCTTGGGCGCCCGGTTCGTGGCCGGCGTCGCGGCGGGCGTCGTGTGGGCCCTGCTGGCCGGTTACGCGCGGCGCATGGCACCCCCGCACCTGCAGGGAAAGGCCATCGCCATCGTCATGGCGGGCATTCCGGCCGCGCTGTCCCTCGGCATCCCGGCGGGCACCTTCCTCGGCGGGCTGCTCGGCTGGCGCCTGGCGTTCTGGCTGATGACCGCCGTGGCCGTGCTCCTGCTCGGCTGGATCGCCGCCCTCGTGCCCGACCAGCCCGGTCAGGCCGAACGGGGCAGTCGGCCACCGCTGCTGCGGACCTTGGCGGTCCCGGGTGTCGCACCGGTCCTGTTCGTCACGCTGGTGTTCGTGCTCGCGCACACGATCCTCTACACCTACGTCGCCACGTTCCTCGACGAGATCGGCATGGGCGAGTCCATCGACGTCGTGCTGCTCGTCCTCGGCATCGCCTCGATGCTCAGCATCTGGATCGTCGGCGCCACCATCGAGCGCAAGCTGCGACTGCTCACCATCGCCAGCACCATCCTGGTCGCCGTGGCAGCCGGAGGGCTCGCCGTGGTGGCGGACAGCGCCGTGCTGGTCTACGTCGCCGTGACGCTGTGGGGCCTCGGCTGGGGCGGTGTGCCGACCCTGCTCCAGACCGCCGTGGGCGTCGCGGGCGGCGAAGCCTCCGACACCGCGCAGGCGATGCTGGTGACCCTGTGGAACGCCGCCATGGCCGGCGGCGGCGTCGTGGGTGGCATCATGCTGACCCAACTCGGCCCCCGCGCGTTCCCGTGGAGCGTGCTGGTCCTCCTGGCGCCGGTGCTCGTGGTGACCATCGCGGCCCGGGCCCACGGCTTCCCCGCGACGAAGCTCAGCGAACGCGTATGACCTCGTGGCGGCCCGGTCCTCACCGGGCCGCCCGACCAGCTCGGTCACTCCGTCCCGCGACTCGGAACGACCGCGGCGACCACCGCACGAGATCGTCCGGGCATCCCGCCGGGTCCGACTCGACGCGGCAACGCACCACGCAGGGCGCGTAGATCAACTCCGGTGACCGCGGTGACCCGGTCGAAGTGCGCGCGGCCGGCCGGCCGTCACCGCGTGAACGGGGTCAGATCGATCGACTCGGCCAGCGCTCGGGTGCCGGTGTCGTTCAGGTGGATGTGGTCGCCGCTGTCGTACTCGGGGCGCAGGCGGCTCGGGTCGGCGGGGTCGGCCACGGCGTCGAAGTCGGCGTGCGGGCCGAACTCCGTGCGCAGCCAGGCGTTCGCCTCACGTCGGATCGCCTGGCCCCGCGGTGTGTCGTAGCCCGGGTAGGTGGTGCCGGCGTACGGGCCCAGGGTCGCCGCGACGACGGTCAGGCCGGCGGCACGCCCCCGCCGGGCCAGTTCGGTGAACCCGGCCACCAGGTCGTCGGCGGACGGCGGTGCGCCGGTCCCGAACCGGCCCGGCACGCCGAGGTCGTTGAGGCCGAGGTGGAGGAGGACGTGCCGCGCGCCGGGCACGGCCAGCACGTCGCGGTCGAAGCGGGCCAGGGCGTGGTCCCCGATCACGTCCGTGAGCAGGCGGTTGGTGCCGATGCCCTGGTTGACGAACCAGCCGCGGGTCAGGCGCGCGGTGAGCAGGTCGGGCAGGCGGCTGTTGGTGTTCGGGGTCGTCCCGCGGCCCTCGAACCACGAGTCGCCGAAAGCGACCGACACCGGGGTCCCCGCGGGGGCCAGGACGTCCACGCCGGCGACGAGGTAGCGCGACCCCAGTTCTCCCGCGGCCTCGAAGCGCGGTTCGGCGCACCGGTCGCCGGAGGTCACGTACGCGGTCTGGGCGGGTTGGTGGGAGTAGGTGACCGGGCCGGTGTCGCGGGGCAGGTACAGGCTGAGCACCAGGTCGGTGCCCGCCGTGACGGCCAGGTCGACCGGGTCGCTGGTGGTGGTCTCGCCCGGTGGCACGACGGTCTCCGGGAACACCAGCGCCCGGTCGGTCGCCGGGTCGATGCCGCTGCCCCGCGTGCGCACGGCGATCCGCGCGCCGCCGAGCCGCAGGGGACGCCTGCCGTACTGGTTGGTCAGCGTGACCCGCACCGCCGCGCCGCCGCCTGCCAGGTGCAGCACCTGGCGCAGCGTCTCGTCGGCGAAAGCCCGGGACGGTGCGAGCTGGAACGGCTCGAACGGGCTCACCACACCGGTGCGGAACCCGGCGACCCAGGTCAGCTCAGCCACACGTCCCCCACCGGCAGGGGTTCCAGAGCCGGGTAGCCGATCGCGGCCGGGGCGGGGCGCAGGACGGGGTCGACCGGGCTGGGCAACGCGCCGACGTCGAACCCGTCACCGACCAGGCGGTCCGGGCCGTCCGGGGTGACCAGGCCCGCCGCGACCGCCTCGGGGAAGGTGCCCACGACGGTGGCGCAGACGTCCTCGCCGTCGAACACCGACCGCCAGTGCGCCGCCGGGTGGGCCGCGATCCGCTCGGCGACGGCCTCGGCCACCGCCGCCTCCTGCCCGGCGTCGTCCAGGTACTCGGCGGGCAGGCCGATCAGCTCCGCCAGCAGGCGCCAGAACTTCTCCTCCAACGACGCCACGGCCACGTGCCTGCCGTCGGCGGTCGGGTAGATCCGGTAGCGCGGGCTGCCGCCGGTGAGCAGGTCCGCGCCGGGCACGGGCCACCCACCGCCCGCCTGGTGGGTGGCGAAGTAGCCGTAGATCATGGTCTGCAGGTTGCGGGACATCGAGATGTCGAGGTGCGCGCCGACGCCCGTGGCGTCCCTGCGCCGCAGGGCCAGCAGGATGTTCACCACCGCCGGGTAGGTGCCGCCCGCGAGGTCGGCGATCACCGTCGGCGGCAGCGGCGGCGCGCCCGTGGCGTCGACCACCACATCCAGCAGCCCCATGCCCGCCAGGTAGTTGAGGTCGTGCCCGGCGCGCGTGGCGTGCGCCCCGGTCTGGCCGTAGCCGGTGATGGAGCAGTAGACGACACCCGGGTTGCGCGAGCGCACCGCCTCGTAGCCCAAGCCCAGCCGGTCCACCACGCCGGGGCGGAACTGCTCCACCACGACGTCGGCGGAGGTGGCCAGGGCGAGCACCCGGTCGCGGTCGGCCGGGTCCTTCAGATCGGCCGCGAAGGCCCGCTTGCCGCGGTTGAGGATCGCGTAGTTCGCGCTCGCCCCTCCCAGCTTCGGCTGGTAGGACCGCATCTCGTCACCGCGACCCGGGCGTTCGACCTTGACCACGTCCGCGCCCGCGTCGGCGAGCAGCAGCGTGGCCATCGGACCGGGGAGCAGGGTGGACAGGTCCAGCACGCGCACCCCGTCGAGGCTCATGCCCCCTCCCCCGCGACGAGTTCGCGCAGCCGGTACTTCTGGATCTTCCCGCTCTGCGTGGTCGGCAACTCGGGCAGCAGGACCAGGCGCTCCGGCAGGTAGTGCTTGGACAGCCCGCCCGCCAGCAGGTAGTCGCACAGCGCGGGCAGCTCCAGCACCGCTCCGGGCCGGGCGACGAGCACCGCGCACGCCCGTTCGCCGAGCCGCTCGTCGGAGTAGCCGACCACGGCGGCGTCGAGCACGTCCGGGTGGTCGAACAGCAGCGACTCGACCTCCGTGACGGGGATGTTCTCGCCGCCGCGGATGATGACGTCCTTGGTACGCCCCCGCAGCGACAGCCGGCCGTGCTCGTCGAGGCTCGCCGTGTCGCCCGTGCGGAACCACAGGCCGGGCAGGAAAGACTCGTCGGTGGCGTCCGGCCGGTCGTAGTAGCCGACGATCACGCCGGGGCCGCGCATCAGCAGCTCCCCCGTCACGCCCGGCGGCACGGCCCTGCCCTCGTCGTCCACGACGCGCACCTGCGAGCCGGGGAACACCGACCCGTCGGTGCGCTGGACGTCGTCGTCCTCCAGCGGGGTCGCGGAGGTCATGATGCTGCACTCGGTCATGCCCCACGCGGGCGCGATGTACGCGCCGAGGGCCCGCCCGGCTTTGGCCGGCAACGTGCGCGGCACCGGGGACCCGGCGACCACGAGGCACCGGAACGGGCAGTCGGGGTCGTCGGCGAGGTCGGTGCGCAACATGTCCTGCAGGAACGTCGGCGCGCCGAAGAACGCCGTGATGCCCTCCGCGCGCACCACCTCCGCGCACCACCCGGGGTCCCAGTGGTCGACGTGCACGCCCGTCCCGGCGAGGTAGGCGGTGAACAGGATGCCCCACACGAACCCCGAGTGGTGCCCGGCGGGTGAGGCGACCAACTGCACCATCGGGTCACCGAACGTGCCGGGCCCCAGGTGGTCGGCGAGGCCCTTCACCGCGTACAGCAGCGTGTCGTGGGTGTGCATCGCGCCCTTGGGCTCGCCGGTCGTGCCGGAGGTGAAGCCGAAGTAGCACAGCTCGCCCGGCTCGCGCGGCGGGAACGCGGCGAGCGGCACGTCCACGAAGTCGTCCCAGAGGTGCTCCCCGGGCCCCGCCTCGAAGTCGTCGCCGACGACGACCACGTGTCGCAACGACGGCAGGTCCGCGCGCAGGCCGCGCACCAGGGCGAGGTGGTCGGTGGTGCGCCAGCGGCGCGGGATGATCAGCGCCACCGCCCGCGAGCGGCGCAGGATCGGGACGACCTGGCGCTCGCCGTAGGACACCGGGATGCCGGTGTAGACCGCGCCGACCTCGCTGATGCCGAACACCAGCGCGCCGTACTCCACCGAGTTGGGCAGCATCAGCGCCACCACGTCACCCTCGCCGACGCCCAGGGCGTGCAGCGCGGACGCCACCCGGGTCGCGGCGCGGTCGAACGCCCGGTAGGTCTGGCGCACGGGCTCCCGCCCCGGCCTGTGGCCGACCAGCGCGACGCGGTCGGGGTGCCGCGCCGCCGCGTCGGACAGCAGGGCGCGGATCGGCGTGCCCGGCCACCACCCGGCGGCGCGGAACGCTTCGGCGTCCGCAGCGGTCACCGGCGTGTGCTGGCCGCGCAGCAGCAGCCCCGTCATGAAGCCTCCCAACCGGTGAGCGACGCCGCGCCCGTGCGGCGCGCGGTGGACACGTCACAGGCGGCGCGCAGTGACACCGCGTCCCGCAGCAGGCGTTCCACGCCGTACTCGACGAGGTAGCCGTAGCCGCCGTGGGCTTGCACGGCGTGCGCGCACGCGTCGAGGGCGTGCTCGCACGCCTGGTCGAGCACGGCCGCCGCCTGCCAGGGCGTCGCGGCCCGGAACACCTGCCGCCACGCGGTGAGCGCGACGCGGGCCGCGCCGAACAGGCCGTCGCGCACGGTCGGCAGCGCGATCAGAGGTCCGCCGAACTGGACGCGCTGGGCGCTGTAGGCCAGGGCCGCCCCGGTCGCGGCGTCGGCGAGCCCGGCGGCGACGGCCGCGCCGCCCAACCTGAGCCGGACGCGGGCCGCGTCGGTGTCCACGTCGGTGATCTCCACGACCGCGGTGGGCGCGACGAGCTCGGCGGACGAGGTGAGCGCCCCGTCCAGGCCGGTGCGCCGCAGCCGGCTGAAGCGCAGCGCGGTCGGCGGGATCACCCGCGCCGAGCGGTGGCCGAGCACCACCACGTGCGGGCGCTCGCCCGCGGCGTCCACGCGGTCGACCACCCCCGCCACCATGCCGTTCGCCTCGGTGAGCCGCACGGTGGGCGAGTCGGCGTCCACCACGGCGACCGGGGTCTCCCCGTGCCGGACGTCCTCGCCCAGCACGTCCGCCGCCACGCGCGCCTGCGCCGACGCCCACGCGAGCGCGGGCCAGTCCCGGCCCAGCCGGGCCAGCACGACGGCCGCCAGGTCGTCCGGGCCGTCGACCGCCCACAACCCGGCGTCGTCCAGCCGGCGCCGCATCTCCGCCACCTCGTCCGGCCGCTCGTCACTCGGCCGCCGCCCGGCCACCACGGCGGTGACCAGACCGGCGACGTCGGACTCCTCGTCGGTCAGCAGGGGCCGGGTCACGTCCAGAACCTCTGCGGCTCCGGTGCGCGGCGCTGCGCGAACGACTCGTTCACCTCGTGCGCCTCCTTGGTGGCCAGGTAGACGGTGAGGTACTGGTCGTGCGCCAGCCGCGCCTGACCGGACACCCCGTTGTGCCGGGCGGAGAACGCCGCCTTCAACGCGCCCAGCGCCATCGGGCTGCGCGTGGTCATCTCGCGCGCCACCTCGGCGGCCCGCGCCGACAGCTCGTCGGCCGGCACGACCTCGTTGACCAGGCCCATGGCCAGCGCCTGCGCGGCGGTGTACTTGCGGTTGAGGTACCACATCTCCTTGGCGCGCTTGCGGCCCACGGTGTCCTCCAGGTACCAGGTGCCGTACCCGGCGTCGAAGCTGCCCACCAGCGGACCGACCTGGCGGAACACCGCGTGCTCGGCGGCGATGGTCAGGTCGCACACGGTGTGCAGCACGTTCCCGCCGCCCACCGCGAACCCGTTCACCGCCGCCACCACCGGCTTCGCGACGGTGTCGATCGCCTGGTAGACGTCGATGATCGGCAGTACCTGCGACTGGTCGAACGAGGTGGTCTCGTCGTGCTCGCCGCCGATGCAGAAGAACTTGTCCCCCGCCCCGGTCAGCACGGCCGCGCGCAGCGCCGGGTCGAGCCGGAACCGTCCCAGCGCGTCGGACAGCTCGAGGCACGTCCTCGTCCGCAGCTTGTTGCCCGCGTCCGGGCGCTCCAGGGTGATGGTCAGTACCGGCCCGTCGGTCATGACCGAGATGTCGGTGTAGTCGGTCATCCCGCGTTCTCCCCTCCAGTGCGGAAACCCCGCCCGCTCTTGGCGCCCAAGTACCCCGCCGCGACCATGCGGGTCAGCAGCGGCGGCGGTGCGAAGGCCGGGTCGTGCGTCGCCTCGTACGCGCGGCGCGCGGCGTGCTCGTGCACGTCCAAGCCGATCAGGTCGAGCAGTTCCAGCGGCCCGAGGCGGTAGCCCAGGCCCAGCCGCATCGCCGTGTCCAGGTCGGCGGCGTCAGCGAGGTCCCGGTCGTACTCGGCCACGACGTCGTTGAGGTACGGGATGAGCAGGTGGTTGACCAGGAACCCCGGCCTGTCCCCGACCACCACGGCGTCCTTGCCCAACCCGGTCGCGAACTCCACCAGCGCGGTCACGGTCTCCGGCGCGGTGCGCAGTCCCGGCACCACCTCGACCACCTTCATCAGCGGCGCGGGGTTGAAGAAGTGCAGGCCCCCGAACCGCTCCGGGTGCGGCACGGACGCCGCCAGGTCGGTCACCGCCAGCGCCGAGGTGTTGGTCGCGATCAGCGCGTCGTCGGGGACCACGGCGGCTACCCGGCCGAGCAGCTCTCCCTTGACGTCCGCTCGTTCGGTCACCGCCTCGATCACCAGCGCCACCCCGGCCAGCTCCGCCACGTCGACGACCGGCCGCACCCGTGCCAGCACGGCGTCTCGCTCCTCGGCCGTGGTCTTGCCGCGCGCCACCCCGCCGTCCAGGAACGCCCGCAGCCGCGCCGACCCCTCGACGACGCGGTCGGCGTCGATCTCCAGCGCGACCACGTCCCTGCCGGACGCGGCCACGACGTGGGCGATGCCCGCGCCCATCACTCCCAGCCCCAGCACCGCCACCCTGTCGGTCATGCGTCCTCCCGTTCACGCGCCGAACAGCCGGTTGTCGTCGTAGGTGTAGAAGCCGCGCCCGGTCTTGCGGCCCAGATCGCCCGCCGCGACCATCCGGGCCACCATCGGCGGCGGGAAGAACCTCGGGTCGCGCAGCTGCTCGTACAGCCGGGTCGCGACCTGCTGGTGGATGTCCAGCCCGACCACGTCCAGCAGCCGGAACGGCCCCATCGGGTGCCCCAGCGCGCCGGTCACGGCGGTGTCGATGGACTCCTTGCTGCCCAACCCGGACTCCAGGGCGTCGATGCACCGGTTCTCCCACGGGATGAGGAACCGGTTGACGATGAACCCGGGCCGGTCCTTGGTGACCACGGTGGTCTTGCCCAGGCCCTCCAGGAAGCCCCGGGTGGCCTCGTGCGCCCAGCCGCCGGTGTACCGGCCGTCGGCGACCTCCACCAGCTTCATCAGCGGCGCGGGGTTGCAGTAGTGGGTGCCGACAACCCGCTCCGGGTGGCGCGAGCCGGCCGCGATGGCGGTGACCGACAGGGTGGAGGTGTTGGTGTGGAACAGGGTCCGGTCGCCCACGACACCGTCCAGCTCGGCGAACAGCGCCTGCTTGGCCGCCAGGTCCTCGTAGATCGCCTCGATCACCACGTCCGCGCGCGCCAAGTCGCGCAGCGAGGTCGTGCCCTCCACCCGATCGGCCGCGGCCCGTGCCTGCTCGTCGGTGAGCTTGCCGAGCTCCGCGCCGCGCGCGAGGAAGCCCCGGACGTTGTCCAAGCCCCGCTCCATGTTGGCCTCGTCCACGTCGTGCAGCACGGTGCGGTGCCCGGCCCGCGCGGTGACGGTCGCGATGCCCGACCCCATGGTGCCCGCGCCCAGCACGGCCACGGTCGTCATCGCGCCACCTGTCCGCCGTCGATCACGATCGTCTCGCCCGTCATGAAGTCCGACGCCTCCCCCGCCAGCAACAGCAGCCACGGCGCCAGCTCGTGCGGTTCGCCGAACCGGCGCGTCGGGATCACCCGCAGCACGTGGGCCATCAACTCCTCGTCGGCGCGCAGCTCGGCGTTGAGCGGGGTGGCGAAGTAGCCGGGCGCGAGCGCGTTGACGCTGATGCCGTAACGGGCCCACTCCACGGCCATCGTCTTGGTCAGCGAGATGACACCCGCCTTGGACGCCGAGTAGGCCGCGAACTCGGCGACCCCGATCAGCGCGTGGTTGGAGGCGATGTTGATGACCTTCCCGGACCGCTGTGGCACCATGTGCCGCCCGGCGGCACGGGTGGCCAGGTAGGTGCCGCGCAGGTTCGTCGCCATGATCAGGTCCCACTCGTCGGGTTCCAGCTCCAGCAACGGGGTGGTGACGACGATCCCGGAGTTGTTGACCAGGATGTCGAGCTTCCCGAAGCGGGCCACGGTCGAGTCCACCATGTGGTCCACCGCGTCCGCGTCGGTGATGTCGGTCGGCACGGCCAGCGCCTCGCGGCCCGACTCGGCCTGCTCGGCGACGAACCCGTCCAGCTCGGCGCAGGTTCGCGCGGCCACGGCGACCCTCGCGCCCGCCGCGGCGAGCGCGCCGGCCATCGCCCGGCCCAGTCCGCGGCCCGCACCGGTGACGAGGGCGACCTTCCCGTTCAGCGACTGCTCCATCACCGCTCTTCCCTCGCCCGCGCAGTGTCGCGGGCGATCAGCATCCGTTGGATCTCGTTGGTGCCGTCGTAGATCCTCGTCACGGCGGCGTCGCGCAGGCAGCGCTCGACACCGGGTCCGACCAGGTCGCCGTACGGCCCGAGGATGCGCACCGCCTCGCGGGCGGCGTACCACCCGAGGTCGGTGCACGACTGCTTCATGATCGCGATCTGGCCGGTCGGCGGTTCGGCGGCGACGTCGACCTGCCGTGCGACGGCGTGCAGCAGCAACCGTCCCTGCAGGATCCGGCCGCGCAGCCCGGCCAGGGCGAACGCCGCCTCCGGCGAGGGGTGGCGACCCAGGGCGCACAGGGTGCGCGCGTAGGCCGCGCGGGCCAGGCCGACCCCCTGGGCGGCAGCGCTGATCCGGGACTTGACCACGGAGTCCAAGAGCACCCGCCACCCGCCGCCTACCTCGCCCAGCACGTGGTCGCCGGGGACCTCCACGCCGTCGAGGAAGACCTCGGCGGTGGTGGAGCCGTGCATGCCGAGCTTGGCGAACGGGGCGCCCCGGGACAGGCCGGGTGTCGCGCCGTCCACCACGAACGCCGTCACACCCCGGCGACCCAGTGCCCGGTCCGCGGTGGCGAAGCAGACCAGCACGTCGGCCTTGTCGCCGGTGGTGATGAACGTCTTGGACCCCGTGAGCCGGAACCCGTCCCCGTGCGGCGTGGCGGTGGTGCGCAGGGCCGCGGCGTCGCTGCCCGCGTCCGGCTCGGTGACCGCCAGCGACCCGTACCGCTCGCCGGACAGCAGGCCGGGGACGTGCTCGCGTGCCAGGGCTTTCGTGCCCGCCGCGGTGATCGGGGTCGCGGTGTGCGCCTGGGTCATGTAGACCAAGCTGGTCGACGCGCAGCCCGCGGTGATCTCCTCGATCGCCACGGCGTAGGCGACCGTGGAGTCCGCCGTGCCGCCCAGCTCCTCGGGGAAGGTCAGCCCGGCCAGCCCGGCACGGGCCAGGGCCTGGTAGCCGTCGTGCACGAACTCGTGCTCGTGCTCGGCACGGGGCACGACCTCGTGCGCGACGACCTCGCGGACCTGCCGCCGCACGTCCAGCTCGCGCTCGGTGAGCAGCGCGTCGGCCGCCGACTCGTCCAGCGACCGGTGCAGCGCGAGGTGGGCCTCGGGCGTCATGGGGTGACCGCCTCGAAGCACGGCCGCCGCTTCTCCTTGAAGGCACGCACGCCCTCGTCCGACTCGCTGCCGCCCACAGCGTCCGCGGCCAGCCGGGTCTCCAGCGCCAGCGCGTCGTCCAGCGGGCTGTCCAGGCCGACGTCCACGGCGTCCACGATCGCGCGTACCGCCCGCGGCCCCATCCCGGCGACCTTGCGCGCCTGCGCCACGGCCAGCGAGCGCAGGGCGTCGGGGTGCACCGGCGGCAGCACGACCACGCCCAGCTCATAGGCGCGCAGCGCGTCCAAGCGGTGCCCGGTCAGCATCACGTGCCGCGCCGCGGCCGGTCCGGTGACCCGGGCCAGCCGTTGTGTGCCGCCGTAGCCGGGGATCAGGCCCAAGCCCGGCTCGGGCAGCGCGAACGCCGCCTCCGTCGAGGCCACCGCGAACGAGCACGCCAGCACGAGCTCGAACCCGCCGCCCAGGGCCAGGCCGTTGACCGCGGCGATCACCGGCGCGGGCGAGCGTTCGATGCCGCGCAGCACCGCCTGCCCGGCGCGGAGCACCGGTTCGGCGTCGGCGGCGCTCAGACCGACCAGCTCGTCCAGGTCGGCGCCGGCGCTGAACGCGCGGCGACCCGACCCGGTCAGCACGATCGCGCGGGCCTTGCCCGGCAGGTCGGTCATCACCGCGTGGAGCCGGCGCAGCACGTCGGCGTTGAGGGCGTTGTGCCGCTCGGGCCGGTCGATGCGCACGACGGCGACAGCACCGTCCCGTTCCACCACCACGCTCATGGTCGCCGTCCCTCCGCACGACCGTCCTCGACGGCCTGCCGCTCGATCAGCCACCCGATCTCGTCCGGGCTGAACCCGTTCTCCGCCAGCACTTCCACCGTGTGCGCGCCCAGGTCCGGGAACCGGGCGTTGCGCGGATGCGGTATCGAGGCGAGCCGGAACGGTCCACGCACCACCCAGGCGTCCGCGCCGGGCACCTCCAGCAGGCTCCCCCGGGCCAGCACCTGAGGATCGCTCACCACCTCGGACAGCGACTGCACCAGCGAGCACGGGATGCCCGCGTCGCCCAGCACGCGCCGCCAGTGCGCGGCGGGCCGCTCGCGCAGCTTCGCCGACACCGCCTCGACCAGCTCGGCGCGGTGGTCGCGGCGGCCCGGGTTGTCCGCCAGTTCGGGGCGCTCGGCCAGGCCGGGCAGCCCGACCGCCACGCAGAACCGCCGCCACATCGCGTCGTTGCCCACGGCCACCACGAGGTCCCGGTCCGCGGTGGGGAACGCCTGGTACACCGCGAGCACCGAGTCGGTGCCGCCACTGGGCGCGGGTTCCGGCTCGCCCGCCAGGAATCCGGCGATCCGGGGCGCCATCACGGCCAGTGCGGAGTCCAGCAGCGACACGTCGATCAGGTCGCCCTGCCCGGTCCCGCGCTGCCGCACCACCGCCGCGGCCACGGCCAGTGCCGCGCACATGCCCGTGACCACATCGGACAGCGCGGTGGACACCCGTTGCGGCGACCCGCCCTTGGCGCCGGTCACCGACATCAGACCCGACCGCGCCTGGGCGGCCAGGTCGTAGCCGGGCAGGTTGCGGTCGGGTCCGTCCTGGCCGAACCCGGACATCGCGCAGTAGATCAGGTGGGGGAACTCGGCGCGCAGGCTCTCGTGGTCGATGCCGAGCACTTCGAGCTTGCCGGGGGTGAAGTTCTCGATGAAGACGTCCGCCCGCCCGATCAGGGTGCGCAGCGTCGCGATGCCGTCCGGGTCGCGGAGGTTCACCACGACCGAGCGCTTGTTGCGGTTGGCCGAGGCGAACCACGCGGACGCGGAGCCCACGAAGGGAGGGCCCCACGTCCGCGTGTCGTCGCCCCCGCCGGGGCGCTCGACCTTGACCACGTCCGCCCCCAGGTCCGCCAGGTACATGGCGGCCGTGGGTCCCGCGTAGGAGGTGGTCAGGTCGACGACCTTCAGGCCCGCCAGCGGTCCGCTCGCCGCGTCGCGGTCGTCCACGTGGTCCTCCATGTCAGGCGACGGTCGCCGGCCCGTGGGCACCGGAGTCCGCCGCGGGGGTGTCCGCCTTCACGATCTCGTCCTCGTACGACTCGCGGGCGATCCACACGGCCACGGCCGTGATCACGCCGCCCAGGATGATGTAGAGCGCGAGCGGCCACGACGCGCCGGCCCAGGCGAACAGCGCGGCGGCCACGAACGGCGTCGGGCCGCTCATCACCATGGCGCCGACGTGGTAGCCGATCGCTGAACCGCTGTAGCGCAGACGGGTCTCGAACAGCTCGGGCAGGAAGACCGCCATGGGCGAGCCGGTCAGCGCGTGCACCACCGACAGCGCCAGCACCATCGCGATGATGATCGCCACCGGCTCGCCGGAGTCGACCAGCCAGAAGAACGGGAACGCCACCAGCACGGTCAGCAGCGAGCCGGCCAGCAGCACCGGCCGCCTGCCGTACCGGTCGGCGAGGCCGGCGACGATCGGGATGGTGAAGATCTGCAGGAACGCGCCGATCGCGACCGCGAGCAGCATCGTGCCCCGCGACGCGCCGGCCTGCGTCACGCCGTAGCTCAGCGCGAACACCGCCGCCGAGTAGAACATGATGCTGTTGGCGGCCATGGAGAACACCGCGATCGCCAGCGAGCCGCCCGCCTTGCGGAACACCTCGCCCGCCGGGTAGCGCGACACCTCGTCGCGCTCCTGCACGGCCCGGAACGCGGGCGACTCCGCGATCTTGAGCCGGATGTACAGGCCGACCACCACGAGCACCGCGCTGGCCAGGAACGGCACGCGCCAGCCCCAGCTCATCATGGCGTCCCGGGGCAACTGCTCGACCAGGTAGAACGACGCCGTGGACAGCACCAGCCCGGCGGGCACGCCGCGCTGCGGCCAGCTCGCGTAGAAGGCCCGTTTGCGCGCCGGGGCGTGCTCCACGGCCATGAGCACCGCGCCGCTCCACTCACCGCTGACCGCGATGCCCTGCAGCACGCGGGAGAAGACCAGCAGGACCGGCGCCCAGATCCCGATCATGGCGTAGGTCGGCAGCAGCCCGACCATGGTCGTGCCCACGCCCATGATGACCAGGCTCAGCGCGAGCATCCTCTTGCGTCCCAATCGATCCCCGAAGTGGCCGAAGACCGCCGCGCCGAGCGGTCGGACCAGGAACGCCACGCCGAAGGACGCGAACGCGGCCAGCGTGCCGATCAGCGGGTCGAGGGAGGGGAAGAACAGCTTGTTGAAGATCAGCGCGGAGGCCGTGCTGAAGATGCCGAAGTCGAAGAACTCGATGGTGGTGCCGATGAAGCTCGCGAACGCCACGTTGCGGGGGGATGAGGCTTGACGTCCCATGCGCTGACCTCCTGCGGACCGGCCACACACGCTTACCTGGTCGTGAACGGTAGGTCATTGAACAGAGGTGTACAAGGTCCAACTTTTACCAACTACGAGAAAGGCCGCCCCGCACTGCGGAGCGGCCTCGGACTACCGGCTGACGTGCACCGCGATGTGCTTGCGCAGGTAGGTCAGGTGCTCGATGATCGCGGCCTCGGCGGCGTCGGGGTCCCGGTCGGCGATGGCGTCGACGATCGCCTTGTGCTGCCGGACCGTGGCGCGGCCGACCTCCGGGGACAGGTCGAGGTAGTGCACCGGCTCGGTCTCGTGGTGCAGGGCCGCGACGAACGAGTGCAGCACCCGGTTGCCCGAGGCCTGCGCGATCAGCGAGTGGAACTGCTCGTCCAGCTTGGGCACCTCGGGGTCGTCCACCGAGGCCCGCTTCTGCCGCCGGACGATGTCCCGCAGCAGCTCCAGGTCTTCGGCGCTGCGGTTGGCCGCGGCCAGCCTCACCGCCGGGACCTCCAAGTGCTGCCGCACCTCCGCGACCTCGGCGAACTCGATGCTGCCCAGCTTGAGCAGGTTGTGCACCGAGTCGATGACGACCGAGCCGAGCGAGCGGTGGTCCACCGACTGGACGAAGTTGCCGCCGCGCGAGCCGGGGATCTTGTAGATCAGCCCCTGGGTGGTCAGCGACCGCAGGGCCTCGCGCAGCGTCGTGCGGCTGACGTCGAACTGGCGCGCCAGTTCCACCTCGGGCGGCAGGATGTCGCCGGACTTGAGCTCGCCGGACAGGATCGTGCTCCGGATGCGCTCCTCGACCTGCTCCCTGGGTCGCAGCACCTTCTGCCCGATGACCCGGGACCGGGCGCTCTCGCGATCAGCCACGGTCCGTCCCCCCGTCCCCGCAATGACCAGCAGTCATTGTTGAACATTAACATCAGCCACCGATCATCATCAGGGCGCCGGACGGCATCTGCTCGGTTCAACTTTGACAGTTGTGGTAAAAGTCGTACAGTTGCCGGTCAACCGACCTCCTTGGTGGGAGTGGTGACAGTGCGGGACATCGCGTTCATCGGCGTGGGTCGCATGGCGGGCCCCATGGCGCGGCGGTTCACGGCGCGGGGGTGGCCGGTCCACCTGCTCGACCCCGACCCCGAAGCGGTGCGACCGTTCCGGGACGACCCGTTGGCGCGCGTGCACGCCACCGTCGAGGAAGTCGCCGGGCACGCGGACGTGGCGCTGCTCAGCCTGCCCACCCCGGCGGCGCTGGAGGAAGTCGGCGAGCAGCTGACCGCGCCCGTCGCGAACCGGAAGCTCCGCTACGTCGTCAACACGTCCACCGCGGGCGTCGACACCACGCGTGACATCGCGACGGCGCTGGAGGACGTGGGCCTGTCCTTCGTGGACGCCCCGGTCAGCGGCGGAGGGGCGGGCGCCGCGCGCGGCTCGCTGTCGGTCATCGTCTCCGGCGACCCCGACGCGGTGGCGGCGTGCCACCCGCTGTTCGAGGTGATCGGCTCGCACGTCACGGTCGTCGGCGAGCACCCCGGCCAGGCGCAAGTGGTGAAGCTCGCCAACAACGTGCTCTCGCTGGGCGCACTGGCCGCGACCGCCGAGGCCACCACGCTGACCAGCCGCGCGGGCATACCGCTGGACCTGGCGATCCGGGTGCTCGACGTCTCCTCCGGCCGCAACTCCTCCACCGCCGAGAAGTTCCCCGACGAGGTCCTCACCGGCCGGTACGACTTCGGGCACCCGGCGCGCGCGGCGCTCAAGGACGTCGCCCTGTTCACCTCGCTGGCCGACGAGCTGGGCCTGACCACGCCGCTGGCGCGGGCTGTGGCGGACACGTGGCGGCTCGCCGTCACCGAGGGCTACGGCGACCAGGACTGCACCCGCATCGTCACCATGTTCCAACGGCTGAACGGTGTCGACCGTGGCTGAGCACCTCGACGCCCTGTGGCGCACCGTCCACCGCCAGGCGGCCACCGCCGACCCGGCCGCGGTGGACCGCGCGGCGGGCTGCCTCGCGGTGGCGCTGTCGGAGATCGTGCTGTCGGCGCGCGTGCCCGCGCACCGGGCGGCGGCGGAGGCGCTGGCCGCCGCCCCCGGTCCGTGCCGCATCGGCGGTGTGGACCGGCACACCGACCTCACCGGCGCGGTCACCGCCAACGCCTACCTCATGCACGCGCGGCTGACCGACGACTCCTACCGCGTGGCCGCCCACCCCGGGCTGGCCGTGGTGCCCGTCGCGCTGGCCGTGGTCGAACGGGACGGCGTCGTCTCCGGTGAACGCCTGCTGCGCGCCGTCATCGGCGGCTACGAGTGCGCGTGCCGCCTGGCCGAGGCGTTGCTGCCCGACGTGTCGCGCCGCGGCTGGCGCGTCACGTCGGTGGTCGCGCCGCTGGCCGCCGCCGCGACGTACGCGCTCGTCACGGAGATGTCGGAGGACGACGCGGTAGCCGCGCTGGCCCTGGCCACGGGGACGGTCGGCGGCCCGCTGGGCGTGGTGGCGACCGGCGGCGACGGCTGGCGCCTGCAACCCGCGCTGGCCGTGCAGGCCGGTGTGTCCGCGGCCATCGCCGCGGGAGCGGGCCTGCGCGGGGGCGACGGCGCGCTGGCCGGACCGTCCGGGATGTACTCGCTGTTCGGCACCGGCCGGCCCGCGGGCACGTCCGCCCGGGCGGCGATCCACGACGTGACGTTCAAGCGGTACCCGGTGGCGATGTACGGGCAGTCGATCTTCGAGGCGTTCCGCAGCCACCCGGCGCTGCCCGCGGCGCGGCGGGTGACGGTGCGCGTCGCGCCCTTCGCGGTGGACTACGGGCGTGACGCGGCGGTGGACTCGATCTCGAGCGTGGAGGGCATCGCGCGGGCGGCGCTGCGCGCGTTCCACCCGGCGGTGACACCGGAGGCGGTGGAGGTGGTCGCCGACCCGGCACTGCCGGACCTGGGCGCGACCGTGACGGTGACCCTGGCCGACGGCGCGGACCTGACGTTGACCGGCGACGGCGACACCAGCGCATGGCGACCGGCGGACCTCCGCGCGCACTGCGCCGACATGCTCGGCGACACCGGCGACGCCCTGGCCCGGGCGTCCGCCGCGCTCCGCGCTCCGACCGGCCTGGCCGACCTGGCCGCACTCTGGCGGACCGCACGCTGACCGCAGCCGCGCCCCCGACCACCGGCGAGCGGTGGTCGGGGGCGCGGGTCAGTCCCGCTTGGGCGTGCTCTCCAGGGCGCCCGGCGCGTCCGGGACGGCCACGGTGCCGCCGTCCACCACGATCGTGGCCCCGGTGGTGCTGGCGGAGTGGTCGGACAGCAGGAACACGATGGCCGCCGCGATCTCGGTGGGGTCCACCGCGCGACCCAGGGGGATCGCGCCGTCCATCCGGGCCCTCGCCTGCTCCGGGGTGAGGCCGTCGCGTTCACTGATCTTCGCGACGCGCGCCTCGTAGCGGTCGGTGGCGGTCGCACCGGGAACAACGGTGTTGACCCGGATGCGGCGGTCCGCGAGTTCCGCCGCGTAGTGCGCCGACAGCGTCTGCACGGCCGCGTTCACGACGCTCACGTGCGGCGCGCCCGCCCAGTAGCGCAGCGCGGCCACGCCGGAGATGTTGACGAACGCCCCGCCGTCGCGCACGTGCGGCAGCGCCGCCTGGACGACCGACTCGTAACCGAGCAACTTCAGCTCGAACAGCGACAGCCACGCCGCGCGGTCCGGGTGCCCCTTCTCCGGGGAGAACGCCGCCGCGTTGTTGACCACGCCGTCGAGCGTGCCGAACCGCTCCACGGCCGCCGCGACGGCGATCGCGCCACCCTCCGGCGCACTCAGGTCGCACGCCGCGAACCCCACGTGCGGGTGGTCGTCCAGCGACTGGCGGGCCCGGTCCAGCGACGCCTGCGTGCGCGCGGCGACCAGCACCGACGCGCCCTCCTCCAGCAGGAGCCTCGTGGTGGCCAGGCCGATGCCGCGCGATCCGCCGGTCACCAGGAACGCCCGGTCCTTCAAGCCCAGGTCCATCAGTGGTCCTCCGCCGCGGTGAGCTTCCGGATGTACTCGACGGTCTCGTCCAGGCTGATCACGTCGGCGTACTTCATGTGGATGTCGAATAAGTTGATCTTGTGTGAGATCTGGCTGCGGTCGGCGGTGCACTCGAACGGCACGACCACGTGGAAGTTGTGCTGGAAGGCGTCGACGACGGTCGCCCGCACGCAGCCGCTCGTGGTCATGCCGGTGACGATCACCGTGTCGCACCCGGCGTGCACCAAGTAGGACGCGAGCGGTGTGCCGTAGAACCCGCTGGGCTTCGTGCCCTTGTCGATCACGACCTCGTCGGGCAGCGGGGCCAGCCGTTCGTCGATCACGTCACCGGGCGGCGTGCCCTCGGGCAACGGCTCGGGCGCGCGGTTGAGCTTCCACCGGCCGACCTCCACGGGCCGCCGGACGTGGTCGGGCGTCGCGAAGGCCTTGGTGAAGAACACCGGCACCCCCGAACCCCGTGCCACGGCCAGCAGCCGAGCGGTGGCCTCCGCGGCAGGCTGCCCGGTGGGGCTCCACCCCGTCGGGTAAGCCGAGTCCACGAACGCGCGAGTCATGTCGACCACCACGACAGCGGGCCGCGCCCCAGCGGTGATCGGCCTCTCCTGCCGGTCGAATTCCCGCCCGAACGCGGCGACGTCCTCCTCGGGAACGACCCCGTCCCACGGCTTGCCCACACGCCACCGCCTCCGACGCAACGATCCACTATTAGACAGATCCGTAATCTGTCGAACATTAGGACCCGCCGCGCAGAGGTGTCAACGGGCGGTGGACCGGCTCGACCTCCAGCGGGAAGAAGTCTGCGGCAGAGCACGGCGGAGCGTCCCCACGCGGCCCGACCCGACGTGCGGGCCCGGTGATGTCGAGGCACGTCTAGGCCGAACGGGGCGTGGTTCGTCAAAGTGATCCTCACCCGCACCCGCTGTTCTATCGTGCGTGAGTGATCGCTGGTGAGGGGGACACCGGGCCCTTCGCCCACGGGGCCGAACGGTGGCGGGTCAGGGTGCGCGACCGCAGTGGTGGCGAGGTGCTGGGCGCCGGGGTCTTGGTGGACCGGGAGCACGTGCTCACCTGCGCGCACGTCGCGCTGGCCGCCGAAGTGCTCGCCGTCGACCTGGTGGGCCTGCCCGGCGCGCCCACCAGCGATGCCCGCATCGTCGCCCACGTTCCGCCGGACGGGGACGACCGCGGTGACGTGGCGGTCCTGAAGCTCGCGACCAGGCAGCCGGCCGGGCTCGGCGCCACGCTCCGCCGGGCCGCGCTCACCTGGGACCGGCCCGTCCACACCCTCGGCTACCCGCACGGCCAAGGGCTCGACATCGGGGTCTGGGCACGCATGACGCTCGCCGCCTGGGCCGGGTCCGAGTGGCTCCAGATGAACCGCCGCTCCCCCGGCGAGCAGCGGGTCCGCGCCGGGTTCAGCGGCTCCGGCGTCGCCGACGACGCCACCGGCGACGTGCTCGGCATCGTGGTCAGCGAGTACACCGACGACGACGCCGGCCTGGCGTGGATGATGCCCGTCGCCACCATCGAGGCCCACCTCCCGCTCGTCTCCCAGTGGGCGGTCGGCGACCGCGGCGTCGACCCGGACAGGTTCCCCGCTCCCGCCGACAGCACGCACCTGGCCGAACGCGTCCGCGAGATCATGGCCTGGCTCTCCCGCCGGGAGGACGGCGCCGCGGTGTTGATCGTCGTCGGTGGTGAGCGGACCGACCTGCGGCACGCCGTCGCGCTGTCCAGCGTCGGCGACTCCCCCGATCCGGACCTCGCCCTGGACGTGGAAGGGCTCACCGTCGAAGAGGTCTCCCGGCGCATCGTCGACCGGGCCGGGCTCGCCGCCGACGGCTCCAGCACCCGACGCGTGCAGGCGGGCACTCCGCCGATGACCGTCGTGGTGGACGGCGTCGACCAGACCGACGAACCCCAGGCGCTGCTCGACGAGGTGTTCGAGCCGATGGTGCGGCACGGCGCACGCCTCGTCTTCAGCTTCGACCAGGACGACTCCGCGGGCATCGACGCCGCACGGGCCCTGGCCAGAGCCGCGGTCACCGGGCGACTCGACGGGTTCGCCGAACGCATCGCGGTGCTGCTGGCCGACAGCCCGGACACCGATGCGAGCAGGCTGCGCATCGCGCTCAGCGGCCTGCGCCGTGCCGCCGCCGCGGACTGGACGCTCGTCGCCGAACGGCTGCCCCGGTTCGACCGCGCGATCACCCGGGTCGAAAGCGGTCGCGCCGACGCGCGGCAAGTCGCAGAAGCGATGTCCGACCTGCGCGGCCAACTCGAAGGGTGGAAGGCGAAAGCGGGCGACGGCGGCCTGGCGGAGGACATCGGCTCCGCCACGGCCTACCGCAGGGCCCACGCGCTGCTGGCGGCCGACCCGGTCGACGGTGACGCCGTCCGCGAGGCGGTGAAGGAGTACCAGGACTTGGTGCGCCGGGCGTTGGCGAAGGGGGAACCGGGATGACGGCCTGCACGAGGGTGGACTGCGACGGTTCGATCGACGAGACCGACTACTGCGACACCTGCGGGCGCCCGGCCGAGACGCGGCCCTCGTCCTCGTCGAGCAGCACGGGCAGCCGCCGGTCGCGCAGCGACGACCCGGCTTCGCTGCCCGTCTTCGACTTCCCCGATCCGACCAGCCGCATCCTCACCGATCCGCAGGTCCCGGTCCGGGCCCGGCGCTGCGGCAACCCCGACTGCCCCGACCCGAAGGCCCTGCCCGCTCAGGGCGCCGGGTTCTGCCTGGCGTGCGGCACGGCGTTCTCGTTCCTGCCCAGCCTCGCGCCCGGTGACCTGGTCGCCGACCAGTACCTCGTGGTCGGCTGCTTCGCCCGCGGCGGGCTCGGGTGGATCTACCTGGCCAAGGACACGCACCTGGACGACAACCCGGTGGTCCTCAAAGGACTGATCGATGTCGCGGACGAGGACCTGGCCACCGCCGAGCGCCAGGCGCTGACCACGATCGACCACCCGAACATCGTCCGCATCTTCAACTTCGTCAGCCACCCCGACACCCACACCGGCACGCCACGCGCCTACATCGTCATGGAGTACGTGGACGGCCTGGTGCTCAACGAGGTCGCCGAGCAGTCCCGCCTCGGCACGCTGCCGTTGGGCGAGCCGCTGCGCACCGAGCACGTCATCGCCGCGGGCCTGCAGGTCCTCGCCGCGTTCGACTACCTGCACGAACGCGGCCTGCTCTACTGCGACCTCAAACCGGACAACGTGATCATCCGCTCGGGCAGGCACGGCGAGCGCGGCAACCGGGTCAAGCTCATCGACCTCGGCGCCGTGCGGCGGGTCGGCGACCGGTCCGGCAAGGTCGTGGGCACCCGCCCCTACCAGGTGTCCGACGCCGAGATCGCGGAGCGCGGCCTCACCGTCCAGTCCGACCTGCACACCGTCGGCGAGACGCTGCGCAGGCTCTACCTGGAGACCGCGGACCACCGCGCCGGCCAGTACAGCGCCGCCGAGCGCCGGCGCATCGAGGTGGGGCTCGAATCGTTCCGCCGCGTCTACACCAAGGCCTTGCACAAGGACCCGGACCACCGGTTCGCCTCGTCCGCCGACATGGCCGACCAACTGCGCGGAGTGCTGCGCGAGATCGCCTCGCTGCGCGACGGGCAGCCGCGACCGGAGCCGTCGACCCGGTTCGTGCACACCGCCACGCTCCTCGACGACGGCCTCGGGGTCGTCCCGCCGTTGAGCCGGTGGATCGGCGAGCTGCCCGAGGACCTGCCGCTCGACCTCGGCCGCCCGGCTCCCGCCGTCGTGGCGATCGGCCTGCCCGTGCCGCGCGCCACCGCCGACGACCCGGCGGCCGACGTCCTGGCCGCCGCCGACGCCGAAGACCCGCGCCGCCTGCTGGACCGGCTCGACACGGCGGGCCTGCGGACACCCGAGACGGCGTTCGTCCGGTGCCGCGCGGCACTCGCCGCAGGTGACGTGGACGCGGCCGTCGAGAGCCTGAGCCAGGCGGGGAACCTGCTCGGTGACGACCGCGACTGGCGGCTGCGGTGGCACGAAGGCCTCATCGCGCTGGCCGAGGGCGACGTCGAGGAAGCCAGGTCGGCGTTCGACGCCGGCTACGCCGAACTGCCCGGCGAGGACGCGCCGAAGCTCGCGCTGGCCTACTGCGACGAGCACAGCGGGGCGTTCGCCAAGGCCGAGGCCCGCTACGGCTCGGTGTGGCGACGCGACCGGTCCGTGGTGAGCGCCGTGTTCGGCCTCGCCCGGGTCCGGCTGGCGCAGGGCGACCGGGCGGGCGCGGTCACCCTGCTCGACGAGACGCCGCCGGTGTCCCGGCACTACGACGCCGCCCGCATCGCGGCCGTGCGCGTCCTCAGCGGCGCGCTCGCCCGCTCCGGGCAGCTCGACCGCCCGCACGCCGCGGAACTGGCCGCCGCCAACGACCGGTTGTCCCGGCTCTACCTCGACGGCGGCGCGACCACCGGGCAGTCCCGCGTCCGGTTGGAGGCGGTGGTGCAGGAGGCCGAGCTCGCTGCGGCGATGGCGGGCGACGAGGTGCTCCGGCGCCACGAAGACGCGCTGCGGCAGCGCCTGGAGCGGTCGTACCGCGCGCTCGCCAGGCAGGCCGACTCCCAAGCCGAGCGCTCCGACCTGGTCGACCTCGCCAACACGTACCGGCCGGTGACCTTCCGATGAGCCACGGGGACGACGACATGGACGACAACGCGCCCGGATTCAGCCTGGCGGTCAGCCAGAACCGCTACCTGTCCACCGAGGACGACGAGATGCACGCCATCCTCACCGTGACCGCCCAGGGCGTGCCGGGCGCCGATGTCACGGCCGAGGTGGCCGAGGTGATCGCCATCGACTGCTCCGGCTCGATGGCGTACCCGCCGACGAAGATCGCGGCGGCGCAACGGGCGACGAAGGCCGCGATCGACGCCCTTCGCGACGGTGCGCTGTTCGCGGTGATCGAGGGCACGCACGTCGCCCGCGTGGTCTACCCGACCGGGCCGCGCCTGGTCGCCGCGACGCCCGCGACCCGACGCGCGGCGAAGAAGGCGGTGAGCCAGTTGCAGGCCGGCGGCGGCACGAACATGGGCGAGTGGCTCGGGCTGGCCCGCGGCCTGCTCTCCGACCACCCGACCGCCGTGCGCCACGTCATCATGCTCACCGACGGGCAGAACAGCGAGGCCGACGTCAGGCTCGACGTCGAGCTGCCCGCGTGCGCGCGGGTGTTCACCTGCGACGCCCGCGGCATCGGCGCGGACTGGGAGAAGCGCGAGCTGCTGCGCATCGCGGCGGCGCTGCACGGCACGGCCGACGCCGTCCGGCAGCCCGCCGACCTCGTCGCCGACTTCGAGGCCATGACCAGGACCGCGATGGGGAAGGTCGTCCCGGAGGTCCGGGTGGTCGTGAAGACCACGACCCGCTCGGAGGTGGACTTCCTGCGGCAGACGTTCCCCACCGAGGCCGGACTCGTCGGCGACGAGGTCGACGCGCGCACCACCGCGTTCGGCACCGGGTCGTGGGGCGCGGAGAGCCGCGAGTTCCACCTCCGGCTCAAGGTCGACTCGTCGGACGCGGAACCGGACACCGACATCCGGGTGGGCCGGGTCGACCTGGAGGTACGACGGGCGGGTGCGACGGAGTTCGAACGCGCGTGCCCACCCGCGGTCGTCCTGGTGCGGTGGACCGACGACATGAAGAAGTCCAGCATCATGGACCCGAAGGTCGCCCACTACACCGACCAGGCCGAGCTGGGGCAAGCCGTGCTGCGCGGGTGCGACGCCCACGACGCGGGAGACCTCGCGACCGCGGCGGCCGAGTGGGGCCGTGCGGTCGCCCTCGCCACCGCGTTGGACAACGACAAGGTGTTGCAGCGACTGCTGCGGTTGGTCGACGTCGTCGGTGAACCGGCCGACGGCGTGGTGCGGCTGAAGGACGACCTCGCCGCCGTCGACCTGCTGTCCGTGGGCATGAGCTCGGTCATGTCCAGCATGAGCCCCGAAATGCCGCCGGCGGCCTCACCCTCGCCCGCCGCGAGGGCGACGACCGGAGGCACGACGGGGGGCGCCACGAAGGCCGCGCCCGAGAGGACGTGCCCGAACTGCGGGAAGAGCTGGCCCGCGACCGCCCGGTTCTGCGGCGACTGCCGCACGGCGATGACCACCTGACGATCGAGAACACCGAGGAGAACACCCTGTGACGACGGAACACCCGCACTCGAAGCTCCTGCGGTTCGCGCTGGCCGACGGCGGCACGGTCCTCGTCGAGGTGGACGAGCGGCCGGGCGTCTCCCCGGCGGGCCGGTCCTCGGCGCGGGTGCTCCAAGAGGCCCGCGCCACGTTCGAGCAGGCGGTCGCCGGTGTCCGGGACGCCGCAGCGGCGGCCCTCGCCCAGTTCGCGTCGATGACCCGCGCGCCCGACGAGGTCGAGCTGAAGTTCGGGCTCAAGCTGGACGCCGAAGCGGGCGCGGTGATCGCCCGCACCGGCGTCCAGGGCCAGTTCGAGGTCAAGCTCCGGTGGCGTCGCGACGGCCTGCCGGTCGAGGAGGAGGTCATCGAGGAGCCGTGACGGCTCAGTCGGCGTAGGTGACGGGTGGCAGGTCGAGCGGCGGTCCGGGCACGTCCAGCCCGGCCGCCCGCACCTCGTCGACGAACCACCTGTCGCGCGAGGCCGCCAGGCTGCCGTCGGCGCGCATCCGCTCCAGCACGCCGTTCACGAACCGGATCAGGTCCGGGTGGTCCTTGCTCATCGCGACGCCCGCCTGCCCACCGCCCTGGCCGCGCAGGTCGACCAAAGTCGTGCCGGGATCCTGGAGCTGGAGTCCCTGCAGGATCGGGAAGTCGGTGTAGATGGCGTCGACGAGGCCGCGTTGCAGCAGCATCAGGCACTCGCTGGAGTCCGGCACCGACACGGGCAGGATCCCGGTGCTCGGCCTCAGCGCGAGCAGGTCGGCGATGCTCGTCGTGGCCGACGCCGCGCACACCTTCCGCCCGGACAGGTCGGCCAGCGACGACCGCCGCTCGGCGCCCGTGCGGGTCAACAGGCCCGCGTTCGTCGTCAGGTAGGGGGCGGAGTACATGACGTCGTGGGTGTAGACCCGACCGCAGGTCAGCGTCACGTCGGCGAGGACCATGTGGACCTCCGGCACCTCGGCGAGCTTCGGGTCGGCCTTGCGCGCCGCGTCGTTCTTGCCCGTCCTCAGCGCCAGCAGCCTGCTGCCGGTCGGCATCGTCACCAGCCGCAGGCGCGGGTCACCGGGGGCGAACCCCGGGCCGAACAACTCGGTCGCGATCCGGTGGATGATGTCGAGCTCGTAGCCCTCCATCTCCCCCGTCACCTGGTTGCGCCGGCTGAGCAGCGGCGTGGTCTGGCTGACGCCGACCACCAGCCCGTCACGGCGGATCTCGTCCAGCGTCGGCCCCACGGGCGCACCCGCGGCGTCACGCCCCAGGGCGGCCGGGTTGAGGGTGCGGCGCGGGTCGAACTCCAGCCGACCCTCCGCCGTCTCGCACGCCTCGATGGGCGTGGCCTCCGATCCCGGATCGGCGTAGCCGTAGGGCAGCACGAGCGGCGCGGCACGTTCCTCCTGCGGCGCGCCGGTCGGGGCCGAGCACCCCGCCAGCAGCAGGGCGAGAGCGGCCGTCACCGCACGCGCCCTCACCGGTAGTACTCCGCGATCCGGGGCCACAGCCCGGCCACCGCCGCGGCCGCCGCAGCGACCATCAGCAGGGCGAAACCGACCGCGAGGCCGTCGAGCGCCGCCCGCGCGGACGCCGTGGCCTCGGCGGAACTCCTGGTGTAGGCGGAGATCGCAGCCGTGAGGTGCTCGTCGACCTGCTCGGCGTGGGTCTTCCCGCCACCCGTCGGCGGTGTCACGATCGCGACCGTCTGGGGGTAGGTCAACGGATTCGAGGTGTCCATCACCCGGGCGTCGGCGTCGACCCACGATGCCAGCGCCGCCGCGGCCTGCTCGACCCGGTCCCGCTCCGGGCCCGGTTCGGTGACCGGTGTGACGTCGCCGATGAGTGCGCCGATCCTGGCCAGGTCGTTCCGCAGCGCTTCGACGTCACCCAGGGTGGGGTAGATCAACATGCGTGCCTCGTTGCTGTCGGCGGACCTGCCGACGTTGCGAGCCTCCGCCAGTGGTGCCACGACCTTCTCCCGTTGCACGATGCTGTCCTCCGCGCTGCCCGAGGCGACGAGCAGCGCCGTCGGCAGCCAGACCAGGGCGACCAGCGTGAGCCCGGCCGCGGCCAGCAGGCCGACGTTGACCCTGCGCCGGGTGCGCCGGGCCGTGAACCGGTGCGCCATGCCGAGGACCACCAGCACGACCACGCCCAACAGATAGGTGGACCAGGCGTGGGAGGAGGCGGCCTCCTGGGCTTCGGTGAGTGCCCTGATCTGCTCGTCGTGCAGCTCGTCGGCGTCCTTCAGGATGGTGCCGCGCACCAGGAACGAGGCCTGGGCGAGGTAGTTCGTGCCGACGGAGTGGTTGTTGCGGCTGGCACTCCACCCGGTCTCGACCAGCTGCACGTACTGGGGCACGAGATCCGTCAGCCGCCGCACCCGATCGGCCGAACTGCCCCCGGCGTCCCGTGACGCGGCCTCGCGCAACGCGTCCACCGCGTCGAAGACGTCCTCGCGGAACTTCTGCTGGAGCCCGGGTGAGCGCTGCTGGTCGACCAGGACCGCGTCGAGCGACGTGGCGTCGGCGTCGGCGAACGTACGGTAGATGTCGAGCGCGGCGGACGTCAGCGCTCCTCTCCGGTCGACCGCGTCGTCGAGCAGCGCCTGCCGGTCGCCCACCACGGTCATCCCGACCAGGCCGAGCGCCAGCGCGAACGCCGCGGCACAAGCCGCGATCAGCGTGAACTTGCCCTCGGTGCGCCGGAGGTAAGCACCGAAACCCTCGCGGATCAACGCCACCTCCTCCAACACCCGCACAAGTGCGGTGTGCCAACGGCCGTTCGCCCCGGTGAACGGTCAAGTCAAGCACAGCGATCACGCGGTGTCGCCGGATTCGACGAACCCGTTCCGCTCCCCCACGGGGTCACCGGGCCGGGCAGCCGTGAGTGGCTGGACAGCGTCGACAGGTTCGCCTCGGTGATCTCGCGCAGCAACGACGTGTCCGGGCCGACCCTCAGGCTCCCGGTGGCGCCTGCTTGGCTCACCGTCCGAGCACGTCCGGACGTGCTGTCGACCGCGCTGGTCGTAGCGATGCCCTCCGACGGAACGTCGTTACCTCGATCGAACCAGCGACGGAGCCTCTCCAGGCTCGATCAATCCTCCTGGACGAGAGGCGGTTCGACCGGAAAACGCGCCGCGACTCGCGGACTCGAGGACGGTCTCGGCCTGCCCTCTACGCCGTCCTGCGCCAACTCCTCCCTACCAGTGATCTGGACGTCGCAGCTCGACCGGCCGTGCGACTCTGCCGCCCGGCGGTCACGGGTGTCCTCCCTCTGTTCCCGGTTACGTCAGGCCGTGCCCTCCCCGATCTCAGGTGTGGCCGAACGCGGAAACACCTTGTCCGCAGAAGTGCGTGATCACCTCGGTCGGATTCGGCTATGCCTTGGATTTGCACGTGATGGCGTCGAGGCGCCGGAGGGGACCGTCATGGGGAGAGGTTCCCGGGCTGACGATGGTGACGGATCGGACGCCGCAGCGCGACGGGATTCTCCCGGGACGGCGGATCGTCGTGGTCGTGCTGTCCGGCAGCGGGGTCGGGCCTCGTCCTCCGGTGCTGTGGTCCAGGCGGGTCGGGACGCGGTGGTCACGTTCGAGCAGCACGTCCACCACCGGGTATCGGTGATTCGATCGGCATCGGTGGGGATCACCACGCTGGTGGTCGTATGCGGTGTGGTCGTCGCCGTCGGCGTCACTATCGTCATCCGCAGTGGTCTGCTGCTGAAGCCGGTGCCCGCGTGGACGATTCCCGCAGTGGTGTCGCTCTTAGCCGTTCCGCTTCTGCTGCGCCGGATGGCGCGGAAGCCGAGCACGCGTCAAGTATTCCTGGTGACCTCGGCTTTCAGTCAGAAGTACTGGATCGCCGAGTTCGTGCAACGCCTGCACCGGGCGCTGGACCGCAAGGGCATCAACCTGGTGTTGAAGGTGCCCGACCGGGACTACGACGCTGCATCGCAGGGTCACGACCTGCGGAGGGTGCTCACCACCAGGGGCAGCTACTTGGGTGGTGTCGTCGTCCCGACCGAGCTGCATCGGATGCGCTCGCTGCTGGTGGAGTTCTGCGCCGAGCTGGCGCTGCCGGTGGTGTTCACCGATGTCGACCCGTTCGACGACGAGAGCGAGTATCCCGCGAACACCGCGTTCGTCGGCTACGCCAGCTCCGACCTCGGGGCGGAGGCGGGCCGTTGGCTGGTGGACCACCTGCGGCGACGCGGGGTGCGACGGCCGCACGTGTTGATCGTCGCCAGCCGTGAGCACTCCGATCGTCAGGAGTTTTGTGCGGACGTGCTGCGAACCGGTTTGGGCAACGTGTCGATCAGCCTTGACGACACCTGCGCCTTCAGCCGTTCCCGCGCCTACGACGCCGTCCAGGCCCACATCCGGTCGCAAGCCGTGCGGTCGCCCCGTCTGGACGCCGTGTTCTGCACCAACGACGAGATGGCGCTGGGGGCGGTCGACGCACTGCGCGCGACGGAATCACCTCTTACCGGGGAGACCACGGTCATCGGTGTCGACGGGATCCCCGAGGCCCGACACCTCATCGCGACCGCCGCGAGTCCGCTGCGGGCCACGGTGGTCCAGGATCCCCACCGCCTCACCGAGAGCGCCGTCGAGGTGCTGCAGAGGTTGCTCGATGGTCGACAGACGGCGACGCGAACGATTCTCAAGCCTGAGGTGTACCAAGTCCGGTGAACACCTCCGGGCTTGATCGGAGTGCACGTCGCGACGAAGTACCGCCGTCGCGTGACGACGCGGGTGAGGCGAGCGCCTCGACGGCAGTTCGACCGGGCCGAGTTCCGCAGTACGCCGCAGGTCCGGTCGACGCGATTCGAGTGGTCGCCCGCCCGACACGTCCACCCCGCCGGGATGACGGTGGGTACAACTCGATCACGCAAGGTGACCACCGAGGCTGCGGGTGGGGGCGTGCCCGAAATCGGGCACGGTATTTGGGTCGGTGGTTGGCTGTGGTCATGCTGGAGGCCGTGGAGGACGAGGTGCCGGAGGAGTTGCTCCGGCACGTGGTCAGGACGACGGGGTTGCCCGGCGGGCTCGCGCGGCGGGTCGTGTCGGATGTCATGGGCTACTTCGTCGAGACGGCGGAGGAGTACGTGGTGCGCCGGCACGCCGAGTTGAGGCGCGCCGGGGTCGGCAACGCCCGGATCTGGGTGTTGTTGCGGGAGGAGCTGGACGTGCGGCCCGTGGCCGCGCCGCCGCTGTCCGAACGGCAGCTGCGCCGGATCGTCTACGGCTAGACCGACGAAGAGGGAGAGCACCGGGTATGTGCGGAATCGTCGGGTACGTGGGTCCGAGGGACGCCGTGCCCGTGCTGCTGGAGGGTCTGCACCGGCTGGAGTACCGGGGCTACGACTCGGCCGGCATCGCGGTCGTGGACGGGGACGAGTTGCGGGTCGTCAAGACCGCCGGGCGCGTCGGGGAGCTGCGCAAGGCCGTTCCGGAGGGCACGGCCGGCCGCACGGGCATCGCGCACACCAGGTGGGCCACCCACGGGGAGCCCACCGACCGCAACGCCCACCCGCACGCGGACGCCGCCGGACGGGTCGCCATCGTCCACAACGGCGTGTTCGAGAACTCCGACCGGCTGCGCGCGCAGCTGGCGGCCGACGGCGTGGCGCTGGCCTCCGACACCGACAGCGAGGTCCTCGCCCACCTGGTCGCCCGCAGCGCCGCGAGCACCTTGGAAGGCGCCGTGCGCGAGGCGTTGGCGCAGGTCGAGGGCACCTACGGGGTGATCGTGACGGACGCCGACCGGCCGGGTGAGCTGGTCGCCGCGCGCCGGGGCAGCCCGGTCGTGCTCGGCGTCGGCGAGCAGGAGATGCTGGTCGCCTCCGACGTCACCGCGCTGGTCCGCTTCACCCGGCAGGTGATCTACCTGGACGACGACGAGATCGCCGTGGTCACCGCCGACGGCTACCGCACGTCCACCATGGACGCCCGCGCCACCAGCACCACCCGCTCCCCCACCTCGATCGACGTCGCGAGCGCCGAGTACGAGCTGGGCGAGCACCCCGACTTCATGTACAAGGAGATGCGGGAGCAGCCCGACGCGGTGGACCGCTGCCTGCGCGGGCGGCTGGACCACCGGTTCTCCTCGGCGCGGCTGGACGGCGTCGGCCTCACCCCGCAGGACTACCAGCGCATCCGCCGGGTCAAGCTGCTCGGCTGCGGCTCGGCGTACTACGCGGGTCAGCTGGGCGCGCAGCTGGTCGAGGAGCTGGCCCGCATCCCGGCCGACGCCGAGCCGGCGTCCGAGTTCCGCTACCGCAACCCCGTGGTCGACCCGGACACGCTGTACGTCGCGATCAGCCAGTCGGGTGAGACGCTGGACACACTCGCGGCCGTGCAGGAGCTCAAGCGCAAGGGCGGGCACGTCATCGGCGTGGTCAACGCGGTGGGCAGCACGATCGCCCGCGAGTGCGGCCACGGTGTCTTCCTGCACGCGGGCCCGGAGGTGTCCGTGGCGGCGACGAAGTCGTTCACCACGATGGCCGTGGCGCTGGCGATGCTGGCGCTGGACCTGGGCCGGGTGCGCGACCTGTCCATCACCGAGGGCAGGCGGCTCGTGGCCGGGTTGGCGCAGCTGCCGCACCAGATCGCGCAGGTGCTGGCCGCCGAGGACGACGTCGCGGCCGTCGCGCGGAAGTACGCCGACGCGCGGCACATGTTCTTCGTCGGCCGGGTGCGCGGCTGGCCTGCCGCGCGGGAGGGCGCGCAGAAGCTGAAGGAGATCTCGTACGTGCACGCCGAGGCCTACCAGGCCTCCGAGCTGAAGCACGGGCCGCTGGCGCTGATCAACCCGGAGATGCCGACCGTGGTGCTGGTGCCGGACGACGAGCTGCTGGCCAAGAACACCGCCACGATCGAGGAGATCAAGGCACGCGGCGGGCCGGTCATCGCGGTCACCGACGCCGAGCTGCCGCCCGGCCTGGCCACGGACGTCATCCGGGTGCCGAAGGCGCACGACGCGCTGGCCCCGATCACGCTGTCGGTGCCGTTGCAGCTGTTCGCCTACCACCTCGCGCGCGCGCTGGGCCGCGACGTGGACCGGCCGCGCAACCTGGCCAAGAGCGTGACCGTCGAGTAGCGCTCGGGGGCGACCGGGGCGGGCTGCACCGTTCAGGCGCGGCCGTTCGCGTGACGCATCGGGGATCGCTATCGACCCATACCGCCCAGGTTTCGGGAGGAGTTGACCTGCGTCGTCGCGCGCGGAACTGTTTGCGTATTTTCGCCGACAACGAACTGCGGGGGACGCCGTGAACCACTTATCGTTCGGGATCACGCTGGCTACACCGGCCACGCACGACGCGCTCGTCGAGTCGTGCCGGGCGGCCGAGGGCTACGGGTTCGACTCCGTGCTGGCCGTCGACCACCTCGGGCCGAACCGGACGTCGCCGTTCTCGGTGCTGAACCTCGCCGCCCAGGTCTCGCCCACCCTCCAGGTCGGCACCTACGTGCTCAACGGGGCCTTCTGGAACTCGTCGCTGCTGTCCAGGGAGGTGCAGACCGTGCAGCGGATGAGCGGGGGACGGCTGCAGCTCGGGATCGGCGCGGGGATCATCAAGCAGGAGTTCGACCTGGCCGGCATCCCGTGGACGCCGATGGACGCGCGGGTCGAGCACGTCGGCTCGCTGCTGGACGACCTGCGGAAGCTGCTGGACGCGGAAGCCGACGTGGAGCACCCGCCGGTGCTGATCGGCGGCACCGGTGACCGGATGCTGCGCTTGGCCGCCGAACGCGCCGACGTGGTCAGCGTGGGCGGCATCAAGCACATCAAGGGCAAGCCGACGGGGAACTTCCGCGTCATCGGCTCGGACGAGACCGAGGAGCGCGTGGCGTTCGTGCGGGACGCGGCGGCGGGGCGCGACGTCACGCTCAACGCGTTCGTCCAGGTGGTCGAGCTGACCGACGACCGGGAGGCGGCGGCCGCGCGGATCGCGGCGGACTGGGAGCTGACGGCGGAGGTGGTGCTCGACTCGCCGTACATGCTGATCGGCTCGTCGGACGAGATCGCGGCGCAGGTCGCGGCGTCCCACGCCCGGTTCGGGTTCACGTCGTTCAACGTGCAGCGGCCGTACCTCGACGCCCTGGGGCCGTCGATCGCGCTCGCCCGCGCCGCGGTCGCATGACCGGCGCGAAGGGCGGTCGGCTGACCGTCGGCCAGGGCACCGCCATGTACGTCGGCGCGGTGCTGGGCACGGGTGTGATCGCGCTGCCCGCGCTGGCGGCGGAGATGGCGGGTCCGGCGTCGCTGCTGGCGTGGCTGGCGCTCGTGGTGCTGTCGGCCCCGCTGGCGGCGACGTTCGCGGCACTGGGCGCCCGGCACCCGGACGCGGGCGGCGTCTCCACCTACGCGCGGCTGGCGTTCGGCGAACGCCTGTCCGCCGTGGTGGGCTGGTGCTTCTACTTCGCCGTGCCGCCGGGCACGACCGCGGCGGCCCTGTTCGCCGGCGCGTACGTCGAGCAGGCCGTCGGCGGCGGGCAGTGGACGGTCGTGGTGACCGCGCTGGCGCTGCTGACCAGCATGGCCGTGACGAACTGGATCGGCCTGCGCGCGTCGGGCGCGGTGCAGTTCGTGCTGGCCGCGCTCCTGGTGTTCCTGGTGCTCGGCTCGGTGCTGCTGGCCGTGCCGCACGTCGACATGGGCAACCTGACCCCGTTCGCCCCTCACGGCTGGCTCGCCATCGCGCCGGCCGCGGGCCTGCTGGTGTGGAGCTTCGCCGGGTGGGAGGCGATCACGCACCTGGCGCAGGAGTTCCGGCACCCGGCGCGCGACCTGCCGCGCGCCACGGGCATCGCCGTCGCGATCGTGGGCCTGCTGTACCTGTCGGTGGCGTTCGCGATCATCGCGGTGCTCGGCCCGGCGGCCGCCGAGTCGGAGGCGCCGCTGGGTCAGCTGATCGCGCGCACGGTCGGCGGTGACGTGAAGGTGGTGGCGGCCGTCGCGGCGGTGCTGCTGACCATCGGGTCGATCAACGCCTACATGGCCAGCGCGTCGAAGCTGAGCGCGGCGCTGGCGCGGGACGGCGCGTTCCCGCGCAACCTGTCCGGTGGCACGGTCGCGGGCGAGGTGCCCCGCCGCAGCCTGGTGGTCGTGGTGGCGCTGTGCTTCCTGTCGCTGGCGGTGGCCATCGGCACGGGCACGGGCGCGAAGCTGCTGGTCCTGCTGACCACCGGCCAGTTCGTGGCGGTGTACCTGCTGGGCACGGCGGCGGCGTTGAAGCTGCTGCCCACGCGGTCGCCCGCGTGGTACGCCGCGCTGGTGGCGTTCCTCGGCGTGGTGGGGCTGACGGTCGCCACGGCGGTGTACATGCTGTGGCCGCTGGTCGTGACGGCGACGGCGCTGCTGTTCCTGCGGTGGAACCGGAAGCGGCGCCAGGACCCGGTGGGCGAAGTCGTGCCGTGACGGGGAGGTCCGGGGTCGCCGCGACGGGCGGCGACCCCGGGCTCGTCACACGGTGCCGGTGAACCGGTCGTCCAGGTAGGCGATCTTGGCCTGCTCGTCCCGGTCGGAGTAGAGGTAGCGGATCCACGCCTGCTGCTCGTGCAGCACCGCGCCCATCTCCCACACGCAGAGCACCTCGCGGTGCTTGCCCTGCTCCAAACGGCGGTAGCTGTCGTGCTGCTTGACGTCCCGGATGTAGACGGTCTCCCACATCTCGTTCTCGCGCCGCCAGGTGCAGACGATGAGGAAGTAGAAGTCGCCCCGGCACAGGTGGTGGACGACGAAGCCGAGGTCGCCGGAGATGTCCAGCTCGCCGGAGGCCGCCTCCTCGCGCAGGAACGCCTTGCCCTCCTCGCGCAGCCCCGGGTCCACCACGTCCTGCGGCTCGCGCACCTCGTACCACTTCAGGTGCGCGTCGGGCAGGGCGAGGTCGTGGTCGGGGAGCGCGATGACGTCCTTGGGGTAGTGGCGGTAGTCGGCGTCGACGTTGGCGATGGCCGCGAGGTGCGACAGGTTCCTGGTCACCGGCGGAATCCTAGTGCCGTGACCGGCGGGTTCCACCGCTGCGCCGGGCGCCTCACGGCGCTAGGCGAACGCGCCGGGCTCGGACAGGAGCTTGACCGTGCTCTCCGGCACGGGCAGCAGCGCCGTGCTGTAGTCGGCCATCATCTCGCCGACCGGGTCGCCGTACTCGGCCCACTCGGGGTGCTCGTACAGCGAGCCGGCGAGCCGGACGCGCTCGTCCAGGCCGGGGAACGCGCGCACCAGCTGCCACTCGTCCTCGTCCAAAGGGGACGGTCCGAACGAGAGCACCGTGATGCCGATGCGGCGCATGAGCGGGATGGTGCCGTCCCGGCTGATGCGGTCGAACTCGGCTCGGGTGCCGGGCTTGAGCTTGAACACGCGGATCTCCAGCAACCAGGGCTCGGTCATGGGTGGCACTCCAAGGACGCGGCGGTACGCCGTAGTGGGTTTTGGGGTGCGCGCAGCTGGGGCGGGCCGAACGCCGGGCTCGCCGACGTTTCTACCGACGAGCACGCCGGCGCGCAAGGGGCCGACTAGGGTGCCGCGTCGTGAAACCGGATCTGACCACCCTGCGCGCCGCCGTGTCCGAGTTCGGCGGCTTCACCACCCCGGAGAAGTCCTGGGCCGTCCTGACGGCGGCCACCGCGCCGGAGTTCGACCTGGGCGTCGCCGCGCACCGGGAAGCCGCGCACGTGTGGCTCAACGCGTGGGGCTGCCGCATCCGCACGCCCCGCCCCGGTGAGCCGCGCGTGCTGGACGAGAGCCTGGCGGCCTGGTGGGCGACGTGGCGGGACGCCCTGCCCGGCGCCGGGACGTGGCTCGCCGACCTGGCCGACGAGCAGGTGGCGCGACTGGCCGACGGCTTCGCCGCGCTGTCGGCGAGCACGGCGGCGGCCACCCCGCGCGGCACCCGGACGCTGGGGCCGACGGCGGCGTCGAAGCTGCTGTTCGCGTTGCGGCCCAACAGCCTGCCGCCGTGGGACAACATGATCGCCGACCGGCTGCACGGCGGTCGCGACGGCGCGGCGTACCGGGCGCACCTGCTGCTCACCCGGGGCTGGGCGGTCGACCTGCTGGCCGAGGCGGGCGTGCCCGAGCCCGAGCTGCTCGACGACCTCGGGCGACCGGGCCGCTCGCTGGCGAAGGTCATCGACGAGTACTGCTACCTGGCCTGCACCCGCGGCTGGACGGCGCCGCGCCGGGGCGTCACGGCCGAGGACGTGCGCCGGATCGCCCGAGCCCTCCCCCGCACGGAGGAGGCGCTGGTCCGCGACCGGGTCAAATACCGCATCGGACGCATCGTGTACCTCGCCCTGTCACCGGATGAGCTGACCATGGGATTCGCGTTCCCCAAGGAGGAGCGGGCGGCGCTGATTGCCTCGGACCCCGACAAATTCCACCCGCCGGTCCCTTCGGACGAGCGGTACAACTGGGTTCGGGCCACCTTGTCTCAACTGGACGAGGCGGAGTTGACCGAGTTGGTGGTAGACGCCTGGCGAATGTGCGTGCCGAAGCGCGTCGCGCGTGATTACCTGGGGCGATAGCCGGGCCGACACCGCCGGACGGGCGAAACGGCGCCTCCGGGAAGCTGCCCGAGCGGGTCATCAGCGTTTCCTGGGTAGGGCCTATAAGGGAACCGAATTGGGCCGTTGACGACGCACAACTCGTGTTTACGATCCTCCCTATCAAGCAGGAGGGGTCGCCGCATGGCCAGTTTGACTCGTTCCGAAGCAGCCGCCCGGGGCGCTTTGTTGGAGATCGACTCGTATCACGTGGACCTGGATCTGACCGGCGATGGGAAAGTATTTCGGTCGACGACGAAAATCTCGTTCACCGCCGGGGAGGGCGGGTCGACCTTCGTGGACGTCAAGCCGGAGGCGCTGCTGGGCGCCCGGCTCAACGACCGCGAGCTGGACGTGTCCGCGCTGGTCGACGGCCGGTTGCCGCTGACCGGGCTGGCCGCCGCCAACGAGCTGGTCGTCGTCGCGGACATGGCCTACTCGCGGGAGTCGAAGGGCCTGCACCGCTACGTCGACCCGGCCGACGAGCAGGTGTACGTGTACGGAGCGGTGTTCCTCGACCACGCTCCGCGCATCTTCGCCTGCTTCGACCAGCCCGACCTGAAGGCGCCGTTCACGTTCGACCTCACCGTCCCCGACGAGTGGACGGTCCTGGGCACGGGTGCGGCCACGAAGGTGTCGGCCGGGCGCTGGCGGGTCGTGCAGGACGTGGCGCAGGCCACGTACCTGACCACGGTCGTCGCCGGGCCGTACGCCTCGTTCGAGACCGTGCACGACGGCGTGCCGCTCGGCGTGCACTGCCGGGCGTCGGTGGCCGAGGCGCTGGAGGCCGACATCCAGGAGGTCTTCGACGTCACGGCCCAGTGCCTCGACGAGTTCCACCGCCTGTTCGGCGTGCGCTACCCGTTCGGCCGGTTCGACCAGGTCTTCGCACCCGAGTTCAGCTACCTGTCGCTGGACCACCCCGGCTGCGTGCTGCTCAAGGAGCTGTACCTGTTCCGCACCCCTGCGCCGCGCAGCGAGCACGAGACCCGCGCGGTGGTCATCGCGCACGGCCTGTCGCTGATGTGGTGGGCGGGCCTGGTGACCAACAAGTGGTGGGACGACCTGTGGCTGGGCCAGGCGTTCGCCGACTACCTGGCGCACCGGGTGCCCAGCGAGGTCACCGAGTTCACCGGCCCGCTGACGACGTTCTCCGCCCGCCGCAAGGGCCAGGCGTACACGGCCGACCAGCGGCCCTCGACCCACCCGGTGTGGATCGACGGCGCGGACGCCATGTCGGCGCTGCTGGACCTGGACCGGATCTCGTACTTCAAGGGCTCGTCGGCGCTGCGGCAGCTCGCGCACCACATCGGCGACGACGCGATGCGCGAGGCGCTGCGGATCTTCTTCGCCCGGCACGCGTACGGCGCGGCGACGTTCGCGGACTTCAACGCGGCGATCGGCGAGGCCGTCGGCCGGGACATGACCGACTGGGCGGACCGCTGGCTCGGCACCGCCAACGTCACCACGCTGGCCCCGGAGCTCACCGCCGAGGACGGCGTGATCACGTCGTTCGCCGTGACGCAGACCGCGCCGGACTCGCACCCGACGCTGCGGCCGCACACCATCGACATCGGCCTGTACGGCGACACCCACGAGACGGTCCGGGTGACCGTGGACGGGGCGCGCACCGAGCTGCCCGAGCTGGTGGGCCGCGGGGTCCCGAAGTTCCTGCTGCTCAACGAGAACGACCTGACCTACGCGAAGATCCGCTACGACGACGCGTCGCGCCAGGCGCTGCCCGAGGTGCTGCCGTCGCTCGCGCCGATCGACCGGGCGATGGTGTGGGCGCAGCTGCTGCAGGGCGTGGTGGACGGCGCCGTCCCGGCGACCGACCACCTGGACCTGGTGACGCGGATGCTCGGCTACGAGACCGAGCTGTCGATCGTGATCGAGGTGCTCGAACAGGCCCGCGTCGACGTGGCCGACCGGCTGCTGGACCCCGAGCTGCGACCGGGCCTGCTCAAGGCCGTGGCGGACGCGGCGCGCGACCGGCTGTCCCGCGTCGCGCCGCACGACGAGCTCGGCCTGGCGCTGGCGCGGGGCCTGGTGGAGTTCACCTCCGACACCTCGGAGCTGCGCGGCTGGCTGGACGGCGTGCCGCTGCCGGCCGGGCTGGAGCTGGACGCCGACCTCGCCTGGCGGGTGCGCTACCGGCTCGCGGTGCTGGGCGCGTTCACCGAGGCGGAGATCGACGAGGCGTACGCGGCGGACCCGAGCACGCACACGGAGCAGTTCGCGGTGAAGGCGCGGGCGGCGATCCCGACGGCCGAGGCCAAGGCGGCCGCGTGGGCCGCGATCACCACCGACGCCGAGCTGTCGAGCTACCGGCTGTGGTCCACCGCCGAGGGGTTCTGGCAGCCGGAGCAGCGGGAGCTGACCGCGCCGTACGTGACCAGGTTCTTCGCCGAGATCGTGGACGTCGCGCGGCTGCGCGAGGACAAGGTGCTGGACACGCTCGTGCTGTGGCTCTACCCGCGCTACGCCACCGAGCAGGCCACGATCGAGGCGGCCGAGGAGCTGTTCGGGCGCGACGACCTGCCGCTGCCGCTGCGCCGACGGGGCGCGGACCTGACCGACGACCTGCGCCGCGCCGTGCACGCGAGGCGCGGGTGAGAGCCGCGGTGGTCGGCGGCGGCGTCGCGGGCGCCGCACTGGCCTGGCGGCTGCGGACGGCCGGCGCGGACGTGACGGTCTACGCGCCGGGCGCCGCCGACGCCTCGGGCGCGTCCGGCGGGCTGGTGCGCGGGTTCGAGGTGGACGGGGGTGCGGCGCGCGACGCCGCCGAGTCGCTGGCCGAGCTGCGGGCCGACGACCTGGTCCGCGACTGGGCCGGGTACCGGGAGACCGGGTCGGTGTACGTGACGGCGGACGACGTCACGCCGTCCGTGGCCGCCGTCGAGGCGGTGCTGCCGGGTTCGGCGTCCGTCGTGGACGGCGCCGAGCTGGCGCGGCGCTTCGGGTTCCGGGACCTGCCCGCCGACGCGGCCGGCGTCGTGGAGCGGCACGCCGGGCACTTCTCCCCCGACCGGTTCCGCGAGCACGCGCTGCGGTGGCTCGCCGGGCACGGCGGCGACGTCCGGACCGAGCGGGTTGCCGAAGTGCTGCCGGGACCGGCGGTTCGGACCTCCGCCGGCGTGACGGCGTTCGACGCGGTGGTCGTCGCGGCCGGCGCGTGGACGCCCCGGCTGGTCGGCGGCGAGCCGTTGCGGGCCAAGCAGATCCAGTACGGCCTCTACCGGTTGCCGATCCCGTGCGCGGCGTCGTTCGTGGACGACCGGACCGGCCTGTACGGGCGGCCGGACCGCGACGGCGCCTTCCTGCTGGGCATGGGGTGCGACCGCTGGGACGTCGACCCCGACGGGGTGACGCCCGACCACGACCTGGCCGCGCGGGTGCTCGACACGGCCCGACGACGGTTCGGCGTCGCGGGCGGCGAGGTCGTCGCGGACCGCGTGGTGGCGTCGTTCGACTGCTACCGCTCACCGGGCGGGCTGCGCCTGGTCGACGCGGGCGGCGGGGTGTCCACGTTCACCGGCGGCAGCGGCGGCGCGGCGAAGACCGTGCTGGCGGCGAGCCGGCGCGCGGCGGCGGAGCTGGTGGCGTCGTGATCCTCGGCATCGACCACGTCGGCCTGCTCACCGCGGACGCCGAGGGGGTGGGCGCGCTGCTCGCCGTGCTCGGACTGTCCAAAGCGGACAGCGGGGTCGCGGGCGACTACGGCGTCTCGTGCGACTTCTGGCAGGTGGGCGCGGACCTCGCGGCCCCGGCCGTGGAGGTGGTCGCGCCGGTGCGGGAGGACTCGGCGGTGGCCGGGCGGCTCGCGCGCGGACCGGGGCTCTACCACCTCGCGTTCGAAGTGGACGACCTCGGCGCCGAGGCGTCCCGCCTGCGCGCCAACGGTTTCGCGCTCGTGGACGCGGAACCGTGCCGGGGGGCGCGGGAGGGCATGGCGGTGCAGTACCTGTACGCGCCCAAGCCCGCCGGCGTGCTCGTGGAACTCGTGCAGTACGCCACCGCGCGCCGCGGCCTATCGCAGCCATCGGGAAACCCGATCAGCACACCGCCGAAAAGCGGTCTCTGAATATTGCTTCCGGCGCGCCGGCGGTAAATAATTAACGGAGACGGTGAGCCACTCACCGCGCAATCCGACTGACTGGGCTCGTCGCACCAGGATTGCTTTCACCGCACCATCCACGCACGTCAGGACGTCGCAGACGTCAGGGGTGACGTCTGCGACGCACATTCCACCACTTCTCTCACAACTTTTTCCCGGCCTGGCGCGAATTGCGCCGGGCGGGCCTTCATCGTGCCGAAAAGCAGTCACAGGACAGGAGTGCTCATGGCCAGCCAGCTCGTGGATTTCGGAGTCGCGGGCTTCGGGTACGCCACCGGCGAGGACCAGGACGTCGCGCAGACGGCCGGTGACTACGTGGGCGACCCCGAACGCGTCGTCCGCTGGGGCTACCACACGTTCCACCGGGCACCGGACGGCGTGACCGCGACCGACCTGGCCGCGCTCGCCGGGCAGGACGCGCTGGACCGCCTCGGCCTCGCCCCCAACGACGTCGACCTCGTCGTGGTGGCCGCCTCCGAGGTGCCGGACTACCACCACTGGGACACGTCGGCCGCCGTCGCGCGCCGGCTCAAGGTCGAGGGCACGACCCAGACGATGCTGCTCACCGAGGGCTGCGCGTGCGGCGTCACGGGCCTCGGCTACGTCGCCGGTCAGCTCGCGCTCCAGCCGGAGCTGCGGACGGTGCTGTTCATCGCGGTCAACCGGGTCAGCGAGTTCCACCGCAACCGGATGAACGTCAACAACGCCGTGCACAGCGACGGCGCGGTGGCCGCCGTCCTCAAGCGCGGCCACGAGGGCGTCAAGTGGCTGGCCACGGACCAGTTCGTGGACCCGGACCTGTCGGACTTCTTCCGCACGGAGGTCGGCGGCGCGGCCAACCCGCTCCCGTTCGACGGCTGGACGGCCAAGGACGCGCCTCCCGGGCACGCCCGCATCCAGGCGCACTTCGACAAGGACCCGGCGAAGCTGCGCGAGTTCGTCGCGACGCTGAACCAGCGCATCACCGACACCATCGACAACGCGCTGCGCCGCGCGGACCTGACCCGCGACGACCTCAAGCACGTCATCTACATCAACGACTCCACCGACACGATCGAGGAGGTCGCGGAGCCGTTCGGCGTCACGGTCGAGCACACCAACGCCGAGCTGTCGCTCAGCCATGGCCACATGGGCGCGGCCGACCAGCTGTTCTGCCTCGGCGAGCACATCGAGCGCGGCGACGTGAAGTCCGGCGACGTCGTGGCCCTGTGCGGGATCTCCATCGGCATGCGCTGGTACTGCACGTTGGTGCGGATCTGATGAGCGACCGGCCGGACTTGCTGGAGTCGTTGCGCGCGGCCGTCGCCGAGGGTCGCGCGCCGTCACCCGCGGACCTCACGCGGCTGGCGCTGGTGACCGACCCGATGGTGCTGCGCAAGGCGGGCAAGCTGTTGGCCCGCCTGGAGGATGTCGAGGGACTGCGGCCGCTGCGCGTGGCCGTGCTCGCGACCTGCACGATCGGGTCCTACGAGCAGATCCTGCGGGCGAGCCTGGTGTCGGCGGGCGTCCTGCCGGAGCTGGCGCCCGGCCCGTACGGGATGTTCGAGCTGACGCTGGCCACCGACCCGTTCGACGGCGTCGACGTGATCACCCTGCTGCTGGACGAGACCGCCTTCCTGCCGCACGACTGGGCCGCGACGGACGTCGACGGCCTCGCCGGGCACCTCGAAGCCCGGCTGGCGGACCTGCGGGGCCTGGTGCTCTCCGCCGTCGAGCGCTGCACCGCGACGGTGCTGCTGCACACCGTGCCGCTGCCCGCCCAGGTGCGCGACTCGGTGATCAGCTGGCGGGCGCGGGCCGCGCTGTCCAAGGCGTGGGCGAAGCTCAACGAGGGCCTGCTGGACCTCGCCGCGCAGCACCGCCAGGTGGCCGTGACCGACCTCGTGTCGGTGCTGGCGGACTCGCCGCACGCGGCGCGTGACGACCGGCTGCACCGCTACGGCGACCTGCCCTACACCGACGGCGCGCTGTACCTGCTGGCGCGGGAGGTGCGGCGGTTCGCCCAGGTCCGCGCCGGCCTGTCGCGCAAGGTGCTGGCGCTGGACCTGGACAACACGCTGTGGGGCGGTGTGCTCGGCGAGGTCGGCGCGGAGGGCGTGCAGCTCGGCGGCCTCTACCCGGGCAACGCCTACCAGGAGGTGCAGCGCACCGCGAGCCGGCTGCGCGACCAGGGCGTGGTGCTGGTGCTGGCCAGCAAGAACGACGCCGACCTGGTGGACGAGGCGCTGACCGCGCACCCGGAGGTGCTGCTGCGGCCGGAGGCGTTCTCCGCGAAGGCCGTGAACTGGTCGCCGAAGGCGGGCAACCTGCGCGAGGCGGCGTCCGCGCTGGGGCTGGGCATCGGGTCGTTCGTGTTCCTGGACGACTCGCCGTTCGAACGCGGCCACGTCGAGGAGGAGCTGCCCGAGGTCGTGGTGCTGGCCGCCGACGGCGACCCCGCGCACATCGTGCGGACGCTGCTGGCGCAGGGCTGGTTCGACGTCGCGGAGCTGACCGAGACCGACCTGGCGCGGCCGGAGCTGTACCGCAGCCGGACGCTGCGCAACGACTTCGCGGGCGGCTTCGGCTCCTCGGAGGACTACCTGCACGCGTTGCAGGTGCGGTTGGTCGTCGAGGAGGCGGACGGCTTCGCCGTGGCGCGTGTCGCGCAGCTGGCCGCCCGCACCAACCAGTTCAACCTGACGGGCCTGCGGTTCGACGAGGCCGAGACCGGCCGGCGCATCGCGGACCCGGACCACCTGGTCGTCACCTTCGCGGTGGCCGACCGGTTCGGCGACGAGGGCGTCATCGGCGCGGCGTGGGTCGACCGCTCCGGCGCCGAGTGGCACGTCGACAACCTCGTGCTCAGCTGCCGGGTGCTGGGGCGCGGCGTGGAGCTGGCGATCGCCGCCTGGCTCGCCCGCCGGGCGCACGCCGCCGGCGCCACCGCGCTGCGCGGGCGGTACGTGCCGTCGAAGAAGAACGGCCTGGCCAAGGGCTTCTGGACCGACGCCGGGTTCACCGGCGAGGGCGACGGCGCGTACGCGCTGGCCCTGGACTCCGACACCGGGCTGCCCGGCACGCCCGCGTGGATCAACCTGCTGGAAGGGAACGAGGTAGCCCGATGACCGAGATCACGGTGGAGCAGTCCGTGCTGGAGATCCTGGCCGGCGCGCTCGACGTGAGCGTCGACGTGCTGCGCGGCGAGCCGGTGCTGGCCCGGCACGAGTGGGACAGCATCAGCTCGCTGGACGCCCTGGCCCAGCTGGAGAACCGGTTGGACGTCACGCTGGACCTGCGCGCGTTCCACGCCGCCCGGACCGTCGACGACGTCGTGGCGCTGGTGCGCCCCACCTCCTGACCCACCTTCCCGACGCCGGGGCCGCACGACGTCCCCGGCGACGCGGACCGGGCCGCGCACCCGCGCCCCGTCCGCACGTCCCGCACGCCGGCACCGCCGCCGCGGCGCCGCCCGACAAGGCTTGGAGACTGAGTTGGACCACCAGGATGTAGAACTGCTCGCGATCGGAGCGGGCCCCGCGAACCTGGCCCTCGCCGTCGCGCTGGAGGAGCTGTCCCCCGACCTCGCCCAACGGACCCTCGTCACCGAGCAGCACGACGACATCGTGTGGCAGCGCGGGATGCTGCTGCCCTGGTCGCGCAGCCAGGTGTCCTTCCTCAAGGACCTGGTGACGCTGCGGAACCCGACCAGCCCGTACTCGTTCGTCAACTACCTGCACTCGACGGGCCGGCTGGACGAGTTCATCAACCTCGGCACCTTCACGCCCTACCGCCTGGAGATCTCGGGCTACCTGGCGTGGGTGGCGCAGTCGCTGACCAAGGTGCGGTTGCAGCACGGCAGGCGCGCGGTGGCCGTGGAGCCGCAGCGCGGCGAGGCGGGCTCCGTGGACCGCTGGCTGGTGCGGTTCGCCGACGGCGGCACGGTGTCGTGCGCGACGCTGGTCATCGGCGTGGGCCGCGACCCGCACCTGCCGACCGAGTTCGCGGCGCTGCCGCGGGAGCGGGTGGTGCACAGCACCGAGTTCGTGCCCCGGATCGGCGAGCTGGACCCGCAGGGCGAGCACCGCATCGTCGTGGTCGGCGGCGCGCAGAGCGCGGCGGAGATGCTGTGGTCGGCGCACTCGACCTTCCCGCGCGCCGAGGTCACCATGGTGATGCGCTCGATCGGCCTGAACGGCTACGAGAGCAGCAAGTTCACCAACGAGCTGTTCTACCCGTCCTTCGTGGACAAGTTCAACGAGGCGCAGCCGGAGGCGCGGTCGCAGCTGCTGCGCGAGATGCACCGCACCAACTACGCGGGCCTGTCGCCCTCGATGCTGGACAACCTCTACAACACGATGTACCTGGAGAAGCTCACCGGCACGCAGCGGCTGTCGATGATCACCATGGCGGAGATCGTCGACTCCGCGCTGGTGGACGACGAGGTCGTGCTGACCCTGCTGGACCGCCGCACGGGTGAGCGCAGCGAGCTGCGGTGCGACCGGGTGATGCTCGGCACCGGCTTCGACAAGCGGATGCCGACGCTGGTCCGCGCGATGGCCGCCGAGGTCGGCCAGGAGGACTTCGCCGTCACCCGCGGCTACCGCCTCCAGCTGCCCGAGGCGGTGTCCGCCCGCGTGTACCTGCAGGGCGTGAACGAGGCCACGCACGGCATCGCCGACTCGCTGATCAGCGTGCTGGCGATCCGCGCGGCGGAGATCGTCGCCGACCTCGCCCAGGGCCCCGAGGACACCGTGCCGGTGGTGTCGCAACGCGTCACCGAGCTGTTCGCCGAGGCACCCCAACCCGCTTGACCCGAGAGGAGTCGTCACCATGATGGAAATCCGCCCACTGGACCGGGACAACCTCAAGCTCGACAACGGCCTGGACGCCCAGCGCCTGATGCCGTGGGACCTGGTCAACGCGCCGTTCGAGGGCTCGTGGTGCGTGGTGCGCCCCGGCGCCGAGTCGGGCGCCCACGGCCACCACGAGTACGAGATCTGGGTCGCCATGACCGGCGAGGCCGAGATCATCACGCAGGCGGGCGCCACCCCGTTCAAGGCCGGTGACGTCGTGCACTTCACGCCGCACGAGAAGCACCAGGTCGTCAACAAGGGCGCCGAGGACTTCCAGTTCTACGCGATCTGGTGGGACGCCGAGCTGGCCGGGAAGTTCGCCGCCCGCCACGAGGGAGCCGCCTCGTGACGACCCGTTCCCGACCGGCGATCGTCGTCGCCGCGACACCCACGTCGAACGGCGACCTGCACGTCGGTCACATGTCGGGCCCTTACCTGGGCGGCGACGTGTACGCGCGCTACCTGCGCGCCACCGGTCGCCAGGTGCTCTACACGACGTGCACCGACGACAGCCAGAGCTACGTGGTGTCCACCGCGCACCGGCGCGGCCTGGCGCCCGACGAGCTGGTCCGGACGTCGATGGCGAAGATCGAGCGCTCGCTCGACGCGATGGGCACGCTGATGCCGGGCCTGCCGCCCATCGACGACCGGTACCGGGCGACGGTGCTGGACTTCCTCAAGGAGCTGCACGCCGCCGGCCGGTTCCACCTGCGCAAGGTGCAGCTGCCGTACGCGCGCAACGCCGGCGCGTTCCTCTACGACGGCCTCGTCACCGGCACCTGTCCGTCCTGCCTGGCCTCCAGCTGCGGCGGCGCGTGCGAGAACTGCGGCCACCCGAACAACTTCGACGAGCTGCTCGACCCGAAGTACACCATCGACCCGAGCGACACCGTGGTGTACCGGGAGTGCGAGATCCTCGTGCTGCCGATGGAGGACTACCGCGAGCGGCTCACGTCCTACTACGCGGCGCGCACGCCGCGCTGGCGCCCGCACGCCCGGCAGCTGATCGGCGAGCTGCTGTCCAAGCCGCTGCCGGACATCCCGGTGACGATCCCCGGCACGTGGGGCATCGCCGCGCCGTTCCCGGAGACCCCGGGCCAGATCGTCTACCCGTGGGTCGAGGCGATGCCCGCCTCGATGTACGCCACGTGGTGGACGGCGACGCAGCTGGGCCGCCCCACGGCGGAGGTCGACGAGCTCTGGCGCGCCGACCACGACGCGGAGCTCGTGTACTTCCACGGCTTCGACAACGTCTACCACTGGGGCCTGGTCGACCTGGTGATGCTGCTCGCGCACGGCGACAAGTACACGACGCCGGAGTCCAACGTCTGCAACGAGTTCTACGACCTGGACGGCGAGAAGTTCTCCACCAGCCGCAACCACCTGATCTGGAGCGCGGACCTGCTGGCGGAGGTGCCGCGCGACCTGGTGCGGTTCTACCTGGCGCTGACCGGCCCGGAGTTCCAGCGGGCGAACTTCACCCGCGAGTCGCTGCACACGACGACCACGCGCCGGCTGATCACGCCGTGGAACGACCTGGCGGAGGCCATCGCGCTGGCGATGGTCGGGGTGGACGGCACCCGTCCGCTGGTGACCACGGAGGCCGGGCGCTGGCGCGCGGCGACCGTGCTCAAGCGGTTCCGGCTGTGCTACGACCTGCCCGGGTTCAGCATGGGCCGGGCCGCGGAGACGATCGTGACGCAGCTCGGGCGGCTGCGGTCGCTGGCCGACGCGGTGGACCACCGCCGCAACGGCGCGGCGCCGACGCAGCCGGGCGACCTGCTGCTGGAGGCGCGCACGCTGCTCGCGTGCGCCGCGCCGATCCTGGTCGACGTGGCGGCGGACGTGTCCGCGCAGGGCGTCGACCTGTCCATCAGCGACGACATGCCGGCCGAGATCCGGCCGTTCCGGTTCCCGTCGCTGCCCGGCACGCACGCGCACGCCGGCCAGCACGTGGCCCTCGACGGCGTGAGCTAGGAGGAGTGCGCACCGTGAAGCTGCTGACCATCGAGACCCGCCAGTACCTGGAGTACTACCACTCGCGCTACCGGCAGGTGCAGGACCTGGGCGTGGACCTGTACGTGCTCAACGGCGAGGGCACCGAGGACTTCTGGCCCGCCGACCACTACCGCCTGGTCGGGTCGAAGAACATCGACGACATGATCGCCACCGCCAAGCAGTGGCACGCCACCGAGGCGTTCGACGGCGTGATCACGTTCTCCGAGGCGGCCGTCGTGGCGGTCGCGGCGATCGCGGAGGCGCTGGGACTGCCCGGCATCGGCGTCGAGGCGGCGCTGAACAGCCGCAACAAGTACCTGATGCGGCAGGCGCACGAGAAGGCCGGCGCGCCGATCCCCGGTTTCCGGTTCGTCACGTCGCTGGCGGAGGCCAAGTCGGCGGCGGGCGAGTTCGGCTACCCGGTGATCGTCAAGCCGACCCTGGGCGCGGGCAGCCACTTCGTGTTCCGCTGCGACGACGAGGCCGAGCTGACCGAGCACTACGAGCAGGCCGCGCAGGGCATCCAGGACCTCTTCTGGGCCAACTCCGAGGCGGACGGGATCGACCTGGGCCCCAACGGGCTGCTGGTCGAGTCCTTCCTGGACGGCAAGGAGTACCTGATGGAGGCCGTCGCGTGGGACGGCGAGGTGTACCTCGGGTCGGTGGTGGACCGCATCACCGCCGAGGGCGGGACGTTCGACGACGACGTGCACCACGCGCCGACGTCGATGAGCCCGGACGACCTGAAGGCCGTGCACGAGGTCGTCACGGCGGGCGCGCTGGCGCAGGGCCTCACCCACAGCGTGATGCACGCCGAGGTCCGCTTCCACGGCGGCAAGCCCTACCTGCTGGAGATCGCGGCCCGGGTCGGCGGCGGCGGGCTGGACATGATCGCCCGCATCACCGCCGAGCACGACCCGATCGCGGCCGTGGTGGACATCGGCGCGGGGCGGCGGCCGAGCGTGCGCCACTTCCAGCCCACCGGCACGCACATCGCCGCGATGTGCCTGATCTCCGACGCCGGCGTGGTGCGGGAGGTGCGCGTGCCCGAGGAGGTGTCCGGCTCGGACCGCGTGTTCCTGCTGAAGATCACCGCACGACCCGGCGACGTGGTCAAGCGCCCGCCGGACGGCAACACGATCATCGGCTTCCTCGGCGCCACCGGCACGTCGGAGGCCGACGCGTTCGCCCTGATGAACGACTACGCGGCGAAGATCGAGGTCGATTTCCAGTAGCTCCACACCGCAGGCGTCGCCGGGCCCTCCGCGTCACATGTGGCGGACCGGTGGCGCCCCGGCCAGAGAGGACTCCACCGCCGTGTCCGACCCCGCCCAACGCACCGCGCGCCGCCGCAGGTACCTGATGTGCCCGCCGGAGCACTTCGACGTCTCCTACTCCATCAACCCGTGGATGAACCCCGAGAAGCCGACCGACGCGTCCATCGCCCTGCTCCAGTGGAGCCGGCTGCGGTCGCTGTACCTGGACCTCGGCCACGACGTCGAGCTGATCGACCCCGAGCCGGGGCTGCCGGACATGGTGTTCGCCGCGAACGGGGCGACCGTCGTGGACGGGCGGGTGCTGTCGGCGAGGTTCCGGTTCCGGCAGCGCGAAGCGGAGGGTCCCGCGTACCTGGAGTGGTTCCGCGAGAACGGCTTCCGCACGCACGAGGCGTTCTGGGTGAACGAGGGCGAGGGCGACTACCTGCTGGTGGGCGACCGGATCCTGGCGGGCACGGGTTTCCGCACCGACGAGCGCTCGCACGTGGAGGCGGCCCGGTTCTTCCGGCGCGAGGTCGTGACGCTGGACCTGGTGGACCCGCGGTTCTACCACCTGGACACGGCGTTGGCGGTCCTGGACGACGACCTGATCATGTACTACCCCGAGGCGTTCTCGACGTGGAGCAGGGGCGTGCTGCGCTCCCTGTACCCCGACGCCGTGATCGCCGGCGACCACGACGCCGAGGTGTTCGGCCTCAACGCGGTCAGCGACGGCAAGCACGTCCTGCTGGCGCAGGAGGCCACGAACCTGGCGGACCAGCTCGCCGACCGGGGCTTCACGCCCATCGGTGTCGACCTGTCCGAACTTCTCAAATCCGGCGGCAGCGCGAAGTGCTGCACGCTCGAACTGCGTGGGGAGCCAGCTCGATGATCAACTATGACGGCAAGAGGTTCCACCCGGTCACCGGTGGCGGCCCCGAGGAGAGCCGGGTCGCCGTGTACCACCAGGACGGTGACCTGCTCTGGGGCGAGTTCCTCGGCGGCAAGGCGCGCCGCGGCGCCCTGACCGGCACCGCGCGGCCCGACGGCGCGCTCGACTTCGCCTACTGCATGGTGCTCGACGACGGCCAGGTCATCTCCGGGCACTGCCGCAGCACGCCGAAGGTGCTCGACGACGGGCGCATCCGCCTCGACGAGGTGTGGGAGCGCTTCGGCGAGCACGCCGCGTCCGGCGTCTCGACCATCGAGGAAATCCCCGCTCAGACCACGAACTGACCCGAGAGGCCGACGAGCAGCCATGACTTCCGCGAGCACCATCACCGCCGGCACGGACGCCACGCCGCGCAAGGGCGGCGTCGTCACGTGGGCGTGCGCGCCGGGCTTCCCGCCCGCCGTGATCTTCCCGTTCACGCCGGCCGAGCGCATGGGCACCCGCAACATCCTGGAGTTCCAGGCGCTGATGTACCGGACGCTGTACTACTTCGGCAGCGACGGCACCCCGAACGTCGACTACGCGCAGAGCATCGGCGAGGAGCCGGTGTGGAGCGAGGACGGCCTGACCGTGCGGGTCAAGGTCAAGCCCTGGAAGTGGTCCAACGGCGAGACCCTGTCCGCCGAGAACGTGCTGTTCTGGGTGAACCTGATGAAGGTCAAGGGCGCCCGGTACGGCGAGTACGTCCCGGGCTACTTCCCGGACAACCTGACCGACTACGGCAAGGTGGCCGACGACGAGGTGTTCTTCACCTTCGACAAGGTCTACTCCAAGCACTGGGTGCTCTACAACCAGCTCAGCACGATCACGCCGCTGCCCAGGGCGTGGGACCGGACCGACGCGGGCCCGGCGAACGCCTCCGGCGACCTCGCCGACGTCGAGGCGGTCTACGAGTACCTGATGGCGCAGCAGGGCAACATCGTCGACGAGGGCAACGCCCACCGCACCAAGTGGGCCGACAGCCCCATCTGGAGCATCGTGAGCGGCCCGTGGCGGCTCAAGAGCTACACGCTGGAGGGCGTGGTCACGTTCGTGCCCAACGAGCACTACTCGGGCCCGAACAAGCCGTACCTGGACGAGTTCCGCCAGGTGCCGACGTTCTCCGACGAGGAGCAGTACGAGATGCTGAAGGCGGGCCCGGACGCCGAGAACGGCATCCAGGTCGGCTACCTGCCGCTGAGCTTCGCCACGGAGCCGGCGATCGACCCGGTGGTCGGCGGGCCGAACCCGCTGACCGAGTACACGATGTTCCCGCAGTCGGCGTTCTGCATCCGGTACATCTCGCTGAACTTCAACAACCCGACCGTGGTCGGCAAGATGTTCGCGCAGACCTACATCCGCCAGGCCCTGCAGTCCTCCCTGGACCAGGACACCGCGGTGCGCGACATCTACCAGGGCTACGCGTACCGGCAGAACGGCCCGGTGCCGATGTACCCGAAGACCGACTACGTCTCGCCGCGCCAGCGCGAGGGCGCGTGGCCGCTGCCGTTCTCCCCCGGGAACGCCAAGGCGCTGCTGGAGGCGAACGGCTGGGACACCAGCGTCACGCCCGCGGTGTGCGTGCGGCCGGGAACGGGTCCGGGCGAGGCGGGCGCGGGCATCCCGGCGGGCACGAAGCTGTCGATCCTGCTGCGCTACGTCGAGGGCCGCCCGGCGCTGACCCGGGTGATGGAGAACTTCCGCGACGCCGCCGCGGAGGCGGGCATCGAGCTGCGGCTCGAAGAGGTGTACGGCTCGATCCTCGTGGCCGAGGACGGCCCGTGCGAGCCGACCGCCACCACCCCGTGCACGTGGGAGATGTGCTGCTGGAACGGCGGCTGGGCCTACCACCACCCGACCGGCGAGATCCTGTTCTCCACCAAGGCGGGCGGCAACTTCGGCTTCTACACCGACCCGAAGGCCGACGAGCTGATCGAGCGCACCGTCACCAGCGACGACCTGGACGTGCTCTACGAGTACCAGGACTACATCGCCAACGAGGTGCCGGTCATCTTCACGCCGAACTTCCCGATCCGGCTGTTCGAGGTCGCCAACACCCTCGGCGGGTTCGGGCCGATCAACCCCTACGGGATGATCAACCCGGAGAACTGGTACTACCGCGACTGATCCCCCGCGGCGCGGGGCCGCACCGGTCCCGCGCCGCCTCTCCACCGCTCAACAGGGGGTCCACCCGTGGTCCTGTCCGCCGCGCCGCCGAGCACGCTCGGGGCGCACCCGTTGCTCATGTTCCTGCTCCAGGTCGCCGTGCTCCTGGGCGTGGCCCTCGTGCTCGGGCGGCTCGCCGTCCGGCTCGGGATGCCCGCCGTCGTCGGCGAGCTGGCCTCCGGCGTCGTGCTCGGGCCGTCCCTGCTCGGCACGTTCGCCCCGGTGTTCGACGACCCCGCGCAACTGCACCTGCTCGACGCCGTCGGCCAGTTCGGGGTGCTGCTGCTGGTGGGGTTCACCGGCATGCACCTCGACCTCGGCCTGGCGCGCCGGCAGCGCCGGGCCGCCACCTGGGTCGGCGCGGGAGGGCTGCTCCTGCCGCTGGCGCTCGGCGTCGGCGCCGGGTTCCTCTTACCCGCCGCCATGCTCGGCCCGGCGGCGGACCGGCCGGTCTTCGCCCTGTTCCTGGGCGTGGCGGTGTGCGTGAGCGCCATCCCGGTGATCGCCAAGGTGCTGCTGGAGATGAACCTGCTGCACCGCGACATCGGGCAGCTCACCGTGACCGCCGCCGCCGTGGACGACGTGGTCGGCTGGTCGCTGCTGGCCGTGGTGTCCGGGATGGCCGCCTCCGGGCTGACCGCCGGGCACGTGGCGTGGTCGCTGGGCGCGCTGGCGCTGGTCCTCGTCCTCGCGCTGGTCGCGTTGCGGCCCGCGGCTCGCGGGGCGTTGCGGCTCGCGGAGCGCTCCGGTGATCCAGGGGTGACCGTGGCGGTGGTCGTGTTGCTGGTGATAGCGTCCGCCGCCGGCACGCACGCCTTGGACCTCGAGCCGGTGCTGGGGGCGTTCGTGTGCGGCTTGGTCATCTCGTCGGTCGGCGGTGTCGCCCGACTGCCGCTGACCGTGCTGCGGACGTTCGTGATGGGTGTCCTGGCGCCGCTGTTCTTCGCGACGGCGGGGCTGCGGATGGACCTCACGGCCCTGCGGCACCCGGCGGTGCTCGGCACGGCGCTGGCCGTGCTGCTGCTGGCCGTGGTCGGCAAGTTCGCGGGCGCCTACGCGGGCGCCCGGCTGGCCCGGCTCACCCACTGGGAGGGTCTCGCGCTCGGCGCGGGGCTCAACGCGCGTGGTGTCATCGGCGTGATCGTGGCGCTGGTGGGGCTGCGGCTGGAGGTGCTGTCGACCGAGGCTTACACGGTCGTGGTGCTGGTGTCGGTCGTGACGTCGCTGATGGCGCCGCCGACGTTGCGGTACGCGGCACGGCGGATCGCCGTGACCGACGAGGAACGCGAGCGCGAGAAGGCGTTCGGCGGTGTGCAAGTCCTATCGAGAGTGGAGCCCCGATGAGCAAGACCGACCAGCGGCCCCTGCTGCTCGTGGTCGCGACCGGAATGCGGTTGTACCGCGAGTACCTGCTGCGCTCGATCAGCGCGGAGTACCGGGTGCACCTGTTCCTGACCGCCGAGCCCGAGTGGGAGAAGGAGTACGTGTCCGGCTGGACCGTGCTGCCCTCGACCACCGACGGGCCGGCGATGGCGGCGGCGGCGGCCGAGATCCACGCCGGGACGCCGTTCTCCGGCGTGCTGTGCTGGGACGAGGTGCGCATCCACGCCACGGCGTTCGTGGCGCGGGCGCTGGGCCTGCGCAACGGCGACCCGGACGTGATCTGGCGCCTGCGCGACAAGGGCGGCACGCGGGCGGCGCTGAAGGCGTCGGGCGTGCCGCAGCCCCGGTCGATCCCCGTCAAGACGGTGGACGACGCGGTCGCGGCGGCGCGGGAGGTCGGGTACCCGGCGATCCTCAAGCCGCGCGGCCTCGGCGCGAGCCTCGGCGTGATCAAGGTGCACGACGAGCGCGAGGTGCGCGCCAACTTCGCGTTCACCGAGGCGGCGCAGGGTCCGGAGCCGGTGGTGTTCGACACCGACCAGCCGATCCTGGTCGAGGAGTTCGTGTCGGGCGAGGAGATCAGCGTCGACTCGGTGGTGCGCGACGGTGTCGTGACGCCGCTGTTCGTCGGCCGCAAGGTGGTCGGCTACCACCCGTACGCCGAGGAGGTCGGCCACTTCGTGGACGCCTCCGACCCGCTGCTGACCGACGACGTGCTGCTCGACGTGGCGCAGCGCACGCACAAGGCGCTGGGCTTCACCGACGGCATCACCCACGCCGAGTACATGCTGACCGACGAGGGCCCCAAGGTCATCGAGGTCAACGGCCGCCTGGGCGGTGACATGATCCCCTACCTGGGCCTGCTGGCCACGGGCGTGGACCCGGGTCTGGTCGCGGCCGGCGCGGCCACCGGCCGCGGGGTGGACGTCGCGCACGCGCACGACCGCGTCGCGGGCATCCGCTTCTTCTACGTCGAGGAAGAGGACACCACGCTCGGCTCCCTGGCGTTCGACCCGGCCCGGCTGCCCGAGGGCATCGACCGCGTCGTCACGGTCGCGCAGCCGGGCGCCGTCGTCTCGCCGCCGCCCAAGGGCACGGTCTGGGGCCGCATCGCTTTCGCCATCGCCACCGGTGACTCGCGTGACGAGGTCGCCACCCGACTCGACGCGGCCGAGGCCGCGCTGGATGTGAAGAGCGCCTGATGACCACCGCGAAAAGCACCGACCAGGGCATCTGGCAGACGTTCGTCGAGTCGCCGCCGGCGGTGAAGGCCGTGCTGGCCGGCGTCTTCGTCAACAAGGTCGGTGGGTTCCTCAACATCTTCCTGGTGCTGTTCCTGACCTCCCAGGGCTACTCGGCCGGCCAGGCGGCCACGGCCCTGGGCGTCTACGGCGTCGGCAACGTCATCGGCGTGCTCGTCGGCGGCGCGCTGGCCGACCGGCTGGGCGCGCGCAACTCCACCGTGCTCAGCATGGGCGGCGCGGCGCTGCTCACCGCCGCGCTGCTCTACCTGCCCGACTACGCCCTGCTCGTCGCGGCGGTGGCCCTGCTCGGCGCGGTCTCCCAGATCTACCGGCCCGCGTCGGCCACCCTGCTCTCCGAGCTCACGCCCGACGACCGGCAGGTCATGGTGTTCGCCATGTACCGGTTCGGCCTGAACCTGGGCACGACCGCCGCGCCGCTGATCGGTTTCGGCCTCTACCAGCTCGGCGGTGACGACTACACGCTGCTGTTCTGGGGCGAGGCGGTGGTCGCGGCGGCGTACGCCCTGGTGGCGTTCCGCGTGCTGCCCGCGAAGACGGGCGAGAAGGGCGCGGCCGCCGCCGAGGCGCCCGCCGGCAGCTACACCGACGTGCTGCGCGACCGCCGCTACCTGGTGTACCTGGCGGCGACGTTCTTCAACGCCGTGGTCTACGTGCAGTACCTGTCGACGCTGCCGCTGGACGTCCAGGCGTCCGGCGTGCCGATCTTCTGGTACACGCTGGCGGTCGCGCTGAACGGCGGCGCGGTCATCCTGTTCGAGCTGGTGGTCACCAAGAAGACGCAGCACATGCGGCCCAAGCTGGTCGTCGGCGTCGCCTACGCGCTGGTCGGCATCGGTGTCGCGGTGTACGCGCTGCCGCTGGGCCCGGCGGTGATCGTCGCGGGCACGCTGATCTGGACGCTCGGCGAGATCATCGGCGGCCCCGTGGTGTTCGCCTACCCCGGCATGGCCGGTCCCGCGCACCTCAAGGGCCGCTACATCGGCAGCTTCCAGTTCGTCTACGGGCTGGGCGCGGCCGTCGGCCCGGTCCTCGGCGGTTTCCTGTTCCTCCAGCTGGGTCACGGCGCGTGGCCGGTGCTGGCGGTGTTCGGGCTGGCGGCGGCGGTCGCCGGGTACGTGGCCACCCGGGACCGCGCGGAGGTGCGGGACGGTGGGTGACTTCGACTTCCTCACCGGCCGCTGGTCGATCCACAACCGCAGGCTGCGCCGGCGGTTGGCGGGCAGCGACGACTGGGAGGAGTTCACCTCCACCTCGGACGTGCGGCCGATCTTCGGCGGCGCGGGGAACGTGGACGAGATCACGTTCCCCGACGGCACGTCCGGCCTGACCGTGCGGCTGTTCGACGCCGCCACCGGCCGCTGGTCGTTGAACTGGGCGAGCAGCGACTCGGGGGTGTTCTTCCCTCCGCTGTTCGGCTCCTTCGCCGATGGCGTCGGCACGTTCCACGGCGACGAGGTGCAGGACGGCACGCCCGTGCTCATCCGCTTCCTGTGGCACCGCATCACCGGTGACTCGGCGCGGTGGGAGCAGGCCATGTCGGCCGACGACGGGCAGACGTGGGAGACCAACTGGTACATGGACATCACCCGCCAGGCCTGACCCCGTGCGACCGCACCGCCCCCGTCCTGGTCCCAGGGCGGGGGCGGTGTCGCGTCCGGCGGGCTACAGGCGGCGGAGCAGGGAGGCCGGCGTCGCGATCTCCCGCGCGGAGAGCTCGTCGGTGAGGTGCCGGCGCACGGCGGCGTCCAGGGCGGGGCGTACGGCGGCGACGCCACCGCTCGGGGCACGGCCACCACACCGCGTCGAGCAGGCCCCGCCGCACCCGCCGAACCGACCTCGTCACGTGACGTCGACGCCACCCACCCCGAGAACAGGCTGCGAACCACGAGCACATCACCGTCGCCCCTCATCCCGCGCGCCCGGTCCGGGACGCCGATCGGAGTGGGGATCATCGGCCTCGCCGGCAAGGCCGTGCTGTGCGAGTGGCCGCTGGGCAACGGGCTCGCGCCCGGCACCGCGGCATCGGCTGACCGCTCGACCGGACGCGCGGCCCCGACGGCGGTCCGGCGGGCTCAGGCCGCGACGGGTTCCCCGGCGTCGACGGCGTTCGGGTCGGGCTGCAACGCCACCAGGACGATCGCGCCGAGCGTGAGCGCGACGCTGACCAGGATGACCGGCAGGTAGCTGCCCGCCGCGTCGGCCAGGACGGCGCCGAGCTGGCTGCCCACCGCGACGGCGACCATGTGCAGCGCCCACAGCACACCGATCGCCGTGCCCTTGCGCCCGCGCGGCAGGATCTTCGCGATCCACATCGTGGTGGCGACGACCGTGACCAGGTAGCTGGCGCCGAACAGCGCGCCGAACACCAGCACGGTGAACTCGGCGGCGAAGAACGGCGCGATCATCATCGACGCGGCGCGCAGCGCGTAGCCGCCGATCAGCGTGGCCCGGATCAGCCCCTTGTCGCACAACCGGCCCGCCACCAGCGAGCCGACGATCTCCAGGCCACCCAGCAGCACGAACGCCACCGAGCTGGTCACCGGCGCGACCCCGTGGTCGTGCATGTGCGGGAACAGGTGCACGTCGATGAACGCCATCGTGGTGCCGCACGCGAAGAACGGCAGGATGAGGCCGCGCACCCGCTTGTCCGCCAACGCCATCCGGATGCCGGCCCAGAAGCCGTGCTCGGCGGGCGTGGTCGGCGTGGCGTTGCGGTTCGAGTAGCGCACCAGCAGCAACGACAGCGGCAGCATCACGACCAGGAACACCACGCCGACGCCCAGCAGGATCTGCTGCCACGACGTGACCGTGCCCAGGAACGTCCACAGCGGCACCAGCACCATGAACCCGACCGCCGCGCCGTTGGTCAGCACCGCGTACAGGAAACCGGCGTTGCGGCCCTGGAACAGCTGGTCGGCCAGCACGCCCAGCGGCACGAACGACAGCATCGTGCAGCCGACCGCGCCGAGCACGCCGTAGGTCGGGACGAACACCCAGATGTCCTTCGCCAGCGCGCAGACCACCAGCACCACGCCGGTGATGCCCGCGCCGATCGCCAGCACGGGCACCGCGCCGATCCGGTCGGCCAGGTGGCCCACCGCCGACGACGCGAGCGCCGTCACCACGGCGAACAGCGTCGTGCCGACCGCGAGCGTGCCGCGGCTGACGTCGAAGTCGTCCGCGATCGGCAGGAACAACACCTGGACGGTGGACTTCATCGACGAGCCCGCCATGGAGATGACGAAGCTGACGGTGGTCGCGAACACCGCGAACGCGGTGATGCCGGACGCGACTTTCGGCACGGTGCTCATTGTTCTCCAGATCCGCCGCGCGGTAGCCGTCCGCCGGGCCCGTTCATGCTGCCACGTGCCGTGTGCAGCGAAAACACCTCTTCACCTATCGCGCGTTGCGCCGAACAGACCAGCGCCGGCGGGTGTCGGGCGGTGACCTGACGCGGATCCATAGGGAATCCCGATGACCCCGACCGACGGCACGCCCGCTGCGCCGGGCGCACGCATCGGCACCGCCTATCCTGTTCGCCGTACGCGGCCGGTCGACGTGGAGGCTCGGGAGATGTCGAGGATCGTCAAGGCAGTGGTCGCCACCGGCAAGGGCGAGCCGGTCCGCAGCCACGACATCGTCGTCCCCGATCCCGGCCCCGGCGAGGCGACCGTCCGCGTCCTGGCCTCCGGCGTCTGCCACACCGACCTGCACTACCGCGACGGCGTGATCGGCGACGCCTACCCGTACCTGCTGGGCCACGAGGCGTCCGGCGTCGTCGAGCAGGTCGGGCCCGGCGTCCACCACGTGGAGCCCGGCGACTTCGTGGTGCTGAACTGGCGGGCGGTCTGCGGGCGCTGCCGCGCGTGCCGCCGGGGCAGGCCCGAGGCCTGCGTGGACGACCACACCGCGTCGACGAGGATGACCCTCGTCGACGGCACGCCGCTGCGACCGGCGCTGGGCATCGGCGCGTTCACCGAGCTGACGCTCGTGCACGCCGGCCAGTGCACCCCGGTCTCGCCCAAGGCGGACCCGGCCGTCGCCGCCCTCCTGGGGTGCGGGGTCATGTCCGGCCTGGGCGCGGCGATGAACACCGGCGGCGTCACCACCGGCGACACGGTCGCCGTGATCGGCGTGGGCGGTGTCGGCTGCGCGGCCGTCGCGGGCGCGAAGCTCGCCGGCGCCACCACGATCATCGCGGTGGACCTCGACGAGCGGAAGCTGTGCCACGCCCGCGCGCTGGGCGCGACGGACGTGGTCGACGCCCGCCAGACGCCGGACGTGGTGGCCGCCATCCGCGCCCTGACCGACGACCTCGGCGCGGACGTGGTGATCGACGCCGCCGGCACGCCCGAGACATGGCGGCAGGCGTTCTACGCGCGGGCCCTCGGCGGCACGTTCGTGCTGGTGGCCCGGCCGGACTCCGGGATGCGCCTGGAGATGCCGCTGCTGGACACGTTCCTGCGCAACGGCACCTACCGCACGAGCTGGTACGGCGACTGCCTCCCGTCGCGCGACTTCGCGCCGCTGATCGACCTGCACCTGCAGGGCCGCCTCCCCTTGGACCACTTCGTCACCGAACGCATCGGTGTGACCGAGGTGGAGCAGGCGTTCACCGCCATGCGCTCGGGTGACGTGCTGCGCAGCGTCGTCGTCTTCGACTGACGGGGGCCTTCGCCTGCCGGGACATTTAGGTTAGCCTAACCTGCATGCCCCGGTACTCGACGTTGGACCAGTTGCAGCTCAAGGTGCTCACCAAGGCGGCCGGCCTGGTCACCGCGACGCCCAACCAGCGCGACGTGTTCGACCAGTTCGCCATGACGGTCACGGCGGTCGCCGACGTCGCGCCGCACCTGCGCCGGGTGACGTTCCGGGCGCCGGAGTTCGCCGAGTACCGCGTGACCGGCCCGGACGAGTGCTTCGGCCTGCTGATGCCGCCGGCCGACCGGCCGTTGACGATGCCGAGCCCGGACCGCGTCAACGTCCGCACCGCGATCCGCGCCCTGCCCGCCGAGGACCGGCCGGACCTGCGCTGGTACACGGTCCGCGCGCACCGGCCCGAGCTGGCCGAGGTCGACGTGGACTTCGTGCTGCACGGCGACGCGGGTCCGGGCACCCGCTGGGCCACCCGGGCGGAGGTGGGCCGGTCGGTGGGCTTCCGCGCGGGCAACTCCGGCTACCGCGCCCCGTCGACCGGCGCGGTGCTGCTGGCCGCCGACGAGACCGCGCTGCCCGCGCTGTGCGCGATCCTGGAGTCGGGCGTGCCCGCGGACGCCCGGATCTTCGCCGAGGTCCCCGACGAGGGCTATCACGTGCCCGTCGACGCGCCCGTCACGTGGCTGCACCGCGGCGCCGACGCCCCCGGCTCGCACCTGCTCCGCGCGGTGACCGGGCTGTCGTCCCCCGCGCCGGACTACGCGTGGGTGTGCGGCGAGTCGACCCTGGCCACCGGCGTCCGCCGGCACCTGGTGAAGGAGCGCGGCGTGGACCGCCGCTCCGTGGTGTTCAGCGGCTACTGGAAGCTCGGCGCCGCCCGGCTGTGACCTACCACCCGCGGCGGGGCGGCCGGTTGCCCGGCTGCTCGTCCCGGCTGCGGTAGACGATGTAGGGGCGGGTGAGGTAGCCCAACGGCATCGAGAACACGTGCACGAGCCGGCTGAACGGCCAGAACGCGAACAGCGCCCAGGCCGCCAGCGCGTGCAGCCGGAACCCGAGCGGCGCGGCGGCCATCAGCTCCGGCTCCGGCCGGAGGTAGAAGATCGACCGGAACCACGGCGAGACCGACTCGCGGTAGTCGTGGGGGTGGTCGGTGAGGTTGCCGAGGACCGTCGTGCCGAGACCCAGCACGATGGCGCCGACCAGCAGCACGTACATCACCTTGTCGTTGCGCGTGGTGGCGGAGAACACCGGGCCGACGGTGCGGCGCCGGTAGACCAGGATCGCCGCGCCCACGAGCGTGCAGGCCCCGGCCAGCACCCCGAGCCCGACCGCGACCGCGTGGTAGGCGGTCTCGCTGATGCCGATCGCCTCGGTCCACGACTTCGGCACCAGCAGGCCGCCGACGTGGCCGAGCGCGACGAGCAGGATGCCGAAGTGGAACAGCGGGCTGCCCAGGCGCAGCAGCCTGCTCTCGTAGAGCTGGGAGGACCGCGTGGTCCAGCCGAACTTGTCGTAGCGGTAACGCCACACGTGGCCCACCACGAACACCGCGATCGCCACGTACGGCACGACGACCCACAGCATGATGTCGAGCGTGCTCGGCGGCGCGGTCACCACGAGCCCCCGTGCGGCAGCGGCCCGAACCCGGACAGGGCGGTCATCGCGGCCCTCCCCGCGGTTGCGGCATGTGCTCGGGTGGGGCGAACGGGGCCAGGCCGACCTCTTCCTCCGGCGGTCCCTCGGCGATCAGCCGGGCGATCGCCTCGTGCTCGTGGCGGCCCAGGGGCGGCAGGGTCGCCGACACCGACTCCAGGACGTGCGCCCACGGCGAGCCGGCCTCCCGCAGCCCGAGGCGGATCAGCTCCAGCCCGGCGCGGTGCTCGCCCAGCAGCCGCAGGCCGGTCGCCGGGTCGCCGGTGGCGGCGAACTCCAGCACCACGGCCAGGTGGTCGGGCAGCTCGCCGTCGTCCAGTTCGAGGCCGGCGGCCCGGTAGGCGTGCTTGAACCGCAGCAGCGCCATGCCCCTCTTGCGCGTGTCGCCGTAGGCGAAGTAGGTCAGGTAAGGGCTGAACCGCTTGCGGTGGTCGAAGGTCGCCACGTAGTCGGCCGCGAGGTCGGTCGGCGAGGTGGCCGCCACGTGGTCCAGGAACGCGTCCAGCGGCACGGCGAGCGGCGCGGGCACCGTGCCGGTCGCGGCGCGCAGCAACGGCAGCCGGGCGAACCACGGCTCGTCGGGGTAGCCCAGCAGCAACGACTGGACCTGCCACGCGGTGGCGCGCTGCGCGTCGGTGGGGGTCACGGCTTCGGCTCCACCTCGCCGGCCGGGTCTCCCCCGCCGGGCCGCTCCGCCGGCGGGAACAGGCCGTCCGGGCGGCCCTTGCCGTCCCAGTTCAGCAGGTTGACCCGGCTGCCCTTGTCGACCGGCGCGGCGAGGCTGTCGGTCGTCTGCCGGTCGCGCAGCATCCGGAAGTTCTCCACCGCGATCGGCGACGTGCCGCCCGAGCCCTCGCCGAACGGGCCGGAACCGCCCATGCCGGGTCCGCCCTCGTAGTCGAGGCTGCACTCGGCGGCCAGTTCCTCCAACCCGTGCGCCTGCTCGGCGTGCGCGGGCGGGATGACGTAGCGCTCGTCGTACTTGGCGAGCGCCAGCAGCCGGTACATGTCGTAGACCTGCTCGCCGGTCATGCCGACCTTCGCCGCGATGGCCTCCTGCGGTTCACGGCCGAGGTTGATGTCGCGCATGTAGCTGCGCATCGCGGCGAGCCGGCGCAGCACGGCGTCCACCGGCCCGACGTCGCCGGCGGTGAACAGGTTCGCCAGGTACTCGACCGGGATGCGCAGCGCCTCGACGGCGGCGAACAGGTTGCCGTGGTCCTCGGCGTCGTGGCCCGTGTCGCGGACGACGTCGACCACCGGCGACAGCGGCGGGATGTACCAGACCATCGGCATGGTGCGGTACTCCGGGTGCAGGGGCAGCGCCACCTTGAAGGTGGTGATCAGCGCGTGGATCGGCGAGCGCTGGGCGGCCTCGATCCAGTCGCGCTGGATGCCGGCGCGTTCGGCCTCGCGGACCACCACCGGGTCGTTCGGGTCGAGGAACACCCGTCGCTGCGCCTCGTACAGGTCCTTCTCGTCCGGTGTCGAGGCGGCTTCGAGCACCCGGTCGGCGTCGTAGAGGACCAGCCCGATGTACCGCAGGCGTCCCACGCACGTCTCCGCGCAGACGGTGGGGATGCCGACCTCGACGCGGGGGAAGCAGAACGTGCACTTCTCCGCCTTGCCGGTGCGGTGGTTGAAGTAGACCTTCTTGTACGGGCAGCCCGACACGCACATCCGCCAGCCGCGGCAGCGGTCCTGGTCGACCAGCACGATGCCGTCCTCGGTGCGCTTGTAGATCGCGCCGGACGGGCACGACGCGGCGCACGAGGGGTTGAGGCAGTGCTCGCAGATGCGCGGCAGGTAGAACATGAACGTCCGCTCGAACTCGAACTTCACCTTGTCCGCGATGCCCTTGAGCATCGGGTCCTGGTCGCCGTGGTCGGGCGAGCCGCCGAGGTCGTCGTCCCAGTTCGCCGACCAGGTGATCCCGGTCGGTTCGCCGCTGATCAACGACCGGGGCCGGGCGACGGGGGTGTGCTCCTGCGCCGGCGCGTTGGTGAGGGTGTCGTAGTCGTAGGTCCACGGCTCGTAGTAGTCGTCGAGGCCGGGCATCTTCGGGTTGCTGAAGATCGTGAGCAGCTTGCGCAGCCGGCCGCCGCCCTTGAGCTTCAACCGCCCGCGCCTGGTCAGCGCCCAGCCGCCGCGCCAGCGCTCCTGGTCCTCGTAGCGGCGCGGGTAGCCCTGCCCGGGCCGGGTCTCGACGTTGTTGAACCACACGTACTCGACGCCGGAGCGGTTGGTCCAGGCCTGTTTGCAGGTGACCGAGCAGGTGTGGCAGCCGATGCACTTGTCCAGGTTCATCACCATCGCCAGTTGGGCCATCACGCGCATCAGTACCGCACCTCCTGGGCACGACGGCGGATCACGGTCACCTCGTCGCGCTGGTTCCCGGTCGGGCCGAGGTAGTTGAACGCGAACGACAGCTGGGCGTAGCCGCCGATCAGGTGCGACGGCTTGACCAGCAGCCTGGTCAGCGAGTTGTGGATGCCGCCGCGCTTGCCGGACGCCTCGGCCCGGGGCACGTCGATCAGCCGGTCCTGGGCGTGGTGCATGTAGGCGGTGCCCTCGGGCATCCGGTGCGACACGACCGCCCGCGCGACGACGACGCCGTTGCGGTTGACGGCCTCGATCCAGTCGTTGTCGGCCACGCCGATCTTCGCCGCGTCCTCCTGGGACAGCCAGATGGTCTGCCCGCCGCGCGACAGGCTGAGCATGAACAGGTTGTCCTGGTACTCGGAGTGGATGGACCACTTGGAGTGCGGCGTCAGGTAGCGGACGGTGATGCCCAGCTCGCCCTGCTCGCCCACGCGGGGCTCGCCGAACAGCGCGTGCATGTCCAGCGGCGGGCGGAACACCGGCAGCTGCTCGCCCAGCTCGGCCATCCAGTCGTGGTCGAGGTAGAAGTGCTGGCGGCCGGTGAGGGTGTGCCAGGGCTTGAGGCGCTCGACGTTGATGGTGAACGGCGAGTAGCGGCGCCCGCCGGTCTCCGAGCCGGACCACTCGGGCGAGGTGATCACCGGCACCGGCGCGGCCTGCGTGTCGGCGAAGGTGATCCGCTTGCCCTCGTGCTCGGCGGCGAGGTCGGCCAGCGGCGTCCCGGTGCGCTGTTCGAGCGTGTGGAAGCCCTGGGTGGCGAGGTGGCCGTTGGTGGTGCCGGACAGGGCGAGGATCGCCTCGCACGCGTGCACGTCGCGCACCAGCGACGGCCGGCCGTCCGCGGGACCGCCCCGCACGGCGCCGTTCTGGTGCCGCAGGTGCTCCACCTCCCGCTCGACCCGGAAGGTGACGCCCTTGGTGGTCGCGCCGAGCGAGTCGGCCAGCGGACCCAGCGCGCCCATCTTCGCCGCGACGGCGGTGTAGTCGCGCTCCACCACCGCGAGCCTCGGCATGGTGACGCCCGGGATCGGTTCGCACTCGCCGGCCTTCCAGTCGCGCACCACGCCGTGCGGGGTGGCCAGCTCGTCGGGGGTGTCGTGCATCAGCGGCGTGGCCACGACGTCCTCGCGCACGCCCAGGTGCTTCTCCGCCAGCGCGCTGAAGGCCCGCGCGATGGTCTGGAACGCGCCCCAGTCGGTCCGGGTCTGCCACGGCGGCGCGATGGCCGGGTTGAACGAGTGCACGAACGGGTGCATGTCGGTGGTGTTGAGGTCGTGCTTCTCGTACCAGGTCGCGGCGGGCAGCACGACGTCGGAGAAGAGGGTGGTGCTGGTCATCCGGAAGTCCAGCGACAGCAGCAGGTCCAGCTTGCCGACCGGCGCCTCGTCGCGCCAGACCACGTCCTTCGGCCGGTGCTCCGGCGGGGTCTGCTCGGCGCGCAGCGAGTGGTCCGCGCCCAGCAGGTGCTTGAGGAAGTACTCGTTGCCCTTGCCGGAGGAGCCGAGCAGGTTGGCCCGCCAGATGCTCAGCACGCGCGGGAAGTTCTCCGGCGCGTCCGGGTCCTCGCAGGCGAACCGCAGCCGCCCGGCCTTCAGCTCCGACACCACGTGCTCGGCGGCGGGCACGCCGGCGCGCTGCGCCTCGTCGGCCAGGTCCAGCGGGTTGCGGTCGAACGTCGGGTAGGACGGCATCCACCCCATCCGCGCGGACTGGGCGATCACGTCCGCGGTGGTCTTGCCGGCCAGCTGTCCGCCCGCGGTGGCGGCGGCGAGGGTGTCCGCGCCGAAGCGGTCGTAGCGGAACTGGTCGGTGTGCAGGTACCAGTAGGCGGTCTGGATCATCTGCCGCGGCGGGCGCGACCAGTCCAGCCCGAACGCCAGCTGCGACCAGCCGGTGATCGGGCGGCACTTCTCCTGCCCGACGTAGTGCGCCCACCCGCCGCCGTTGACGCCCTGGCAGCCGGTGAGCGTGGTCAGGGCGAGGAACGCGCGGTAGATCGTGTCGGAGTGGAACCAGTGGTTGGTCCCCGCGCCCATGATGATCATCGACCGGCCGCGGGTCTCCTCCGCGTTGGCGGCGAACTCGCGGCCGATCCGGGCGGCGGCCTGCGCGGGCACGCCGGTGATGGCCTCCTGCCAGGCGGGCGTGCACGGCTGCCCGGCGTCGTCGTAGCCCGCGGGCCACTCGCCGGGCAGCCCTTCGCGGTGCACGCCGTACTGGGCCAGCAGCAGGTCGAACACCGTCGTGACCAGGTGCCCGCCGACCCGGCGCACCGGCACCCCGCGCCGCAGCACCGCCACCGAGCCGTCCGGGGCGTCGAAGCGCGGCAGCTCCACCACGACCGACTCCCCCGGCCCGACCGACAGCAGCGGGTCGACGTCGCCCAGGTCCAGGTTCCAGCGGCCCGCGCCCTGCTCGCCGAAGCGGAACCCGAGGGAGCCGCCCGGCACGACCGGCTCGCCGGTGGCGGAGTCGAGCAGGACGGTCTTGAACGCCGCGTGCTCCCGACCGGCCTGCTCGGGCGGGTCGGGCAGGTCGGCGGCGGTGAGGAACTTGCCGGGCCGGCGCACGTCGCCGTGCTCGTCGAGCCGGACCAGGAACGGCAGGTCGGTGTAGCGCTTGACGTAGTCGGTGAAGTAGGGCGCTTGGCGGTCCACGAAGAACTCGCGCAGGATCACGTGGCCCATCGCCATCGCCAAGGCGCCGTCCGTGCCGGGCTGCGCCGCGAGCCACTCGTCGGCGAACTTCACGTTGTCGGCGTAGTCCGGCGACACCGCGACGACCTTCTGCCCCCGGTAGCGGGCCTCGGCCATCCAGTGCGCGTCGGGCGTGCGGGTGACCGGCAGGTTCGAGCCCCACATGACCAGGTAGCCGGCGTCCCACCAGTCACCGGACTCGGGCACGTCGGTCTGGTCGCCGAACACCTGCGGCGAGGCCACCGGCAGGTCGGCGTACCAGTCGTAGAACGACAGCATCGCGCCGCCGATCAGCGACACGAACCGGGCGCCCGAGGCGTGCGACACCATCGACATGGCGGGGATCGGGGAGAAGCCGGCGACCCGGTCCGGCCCGTGGGCCTTGATCGTGTGCACGTGCGCGGCGGCGATCATCTCGGTCGCCTCGTCCCACGACGCGCGCACCAGGCCGCCCTTGCCGCGCGCGGCCTTGTACCGCCGGGCGCGTTCGGGGTCCTCCACGACGTCGGCCCAGGCCAGCACGGGATCGCCGGTGCGCGCCTTGGCCTCGCGGTACATCTCCAGCAGCACGCCCCGCACGTACGGGTACCGCACGCGGGTCGGCGAGTAGGTGTACCAGGAGAACGCGGCCCCGCGCGGGCAGCCGCGCGGCTCGTACTCCGGGCGGTCGGGGCCCGCGGACGGGTAGTCGGTCTGCTGCGCCTCCCAGGTGATGATCCCGTCCTTGACGTAGACCTTCCACGAGCACGACCCGGTGCAGTTCACCCCGTGGGTGGAACGCACCACCTTGTCGTGGCTCCACCGGTCCCGGTAGAAGTCGTCCGCCTGCCGCCCGCCGATCTTGTGCAAGGTCCGCAGGTCCGGGGAGATGTCGGCGCGGGTGAAGAAGCGGCGGGTGCGCACCAGCGCCTCGGCCAGCCCTCCGTCCAGCCCGGCGTTCCCCGGCGGTGGTCCGGTCCCGGTGCTCATGGCGCACGCCTTCCCTCGGGGGTGACCGCCCGCACGGCACGGCGCACCGCGGTCGCGGTGAACAGCAGCGAGGCCAGGGCGACGACGGCGAGCGCGGCGAGCCCGAGCGCGTACGAGGACAGCGCGCCGTAGAGGGCGCCCATCACCAGCGGCGGCACGAACCCGCCGAGCCCGCCGGCCGCGCCGACCACGCCGGTGACCGCGCCGACCTTGTCCGCCGGCGCGAGCAGGGCGACCAGCGCGAACACCGCGCCGCTGCCCCCGCCGAGCGCGGCGGCCATGGCCAGGAACGCGAGGGTGCCCAGCGGCATCAGCGCCGGCGTGAACGCCTGCACGACCGCGCCCACCGTCACCACCGCCAGGCAGGCGACGAGGACCCGGGCGGGGTCCCACCGGTCCGACAGCCAACCGCCCACCGGCCGCATCACGACCGCGAGCAGCACGAACCCGGCCATCCGGTTGGCCGCGTCGGCCTGCGCCAGGCCGTAGGCGGTGCCCAGGTAGGCGGGCAGGTACACGGAGAACGCGACGAACCCGCCGAACGCCACCGCGTACAGCGCCGAGGCCTGCCAGGTGAGCGGCAGCCGCGCGGTGGCGGCCATCCGGGCGGTCACCGACCCGGTCGGCGCCGTCCGCCCCGGCGCGTCGCGCAGCAGCACGGCGGCGACCACCGCGTAGAGCGCCAGCGCCACCGCCGTCACCGCGAACGGGGTCGCCACGCCCCACCGCTCGACCAGCTTCACCGTGGTCAGGGCGCTGATCGCGGTGCCGCCCATGCCCGCGCCGAAGATCCCGATCGCCAGGCCGCGCCGCTCGGGCGGGAACCAGAGGTTGACGAACGGCACGCCGACCGCGAACGCCGTGCCGCCCACGCCCAGGAAGAACCCGCCGACCAGCAGCGCGGCCAGCGACGTGTGCCCGACCAGCCCGAGGAACAGCACCGGCACGATCGTCACCGCCGAGACCAGCGGGAACATCACCCGGCCGCCGAACCGGTCGGTGAGCGCGCCCACCGGTATCCGCCCGACCGACCCGACCACCACGGGGACCGCGACGAGCAGCGCCTGCTGGAACGCGCTCAGCCCCAGGTCGTCCTTGAACCGCGGTCCCAGCGGGCTCAGCAGCGCCCAGGCCCAGAAGTTCAGCGCGAACCCGATCGTGGCCAGGCCGAGCATCAACGCGCGCCGGCCGGTGGTCGGTGGCCGGTGGTCCGTGGCCGGCACTGCTGACAAGCCCATGGCCGAGTCCTCGTCCGTGCTCCGGGTGCGCTTCGGCCATCGTCACCCGGAGTCGGTGTCACCGCACCTCGGCGTCACCCCACCCGGTGGTCACAGCAGGCCTCGCCGGTACGCGGCCACCAGTCGGCGCGGCACCGTCACCTCGCGACCGTCCAAGGTGGTCACGGGGACGAGGTCGGGCGCCGAGGCCTTCCACCGCGCCCGGCGGTGGCGGGTGTTGCCGCGCGAGGTCCTGCGCTTGGGGACGGCCATGTCAGCGGCTCCTCCTGCCGTAGCGGCGGTTGAACTTCTCCACGCGGCCCGCGGTGTCCACGACCCGCTGGTTGCCGGTCCAGAACGGGTGCGAGTCCGCGGTGATGTCCACGGTGATCAACGGGTAGGTGCGGCCGTCCTCCCAGTCGATCGTGCGGCTCGACGTGGCCGTCGACCGGGTGAGGAACGCCTTGCCCGTCGACTGGTCCTGGAAGACCACCGGGTGGTAGTCGGGGTGGATGCCCTGCTTCACAGCTCCTCCATCTGGTCGTGCCACTCGGCGAACGGGTCGACGAACTCCAGCTCGTCGACCAACGCCGACTCCTCGTCGGTCACCAGCGCCTCGCGCAGCGCCTGCGCGATCTCGTCCGGCGCGGCGGAGGCGGTGATCACCACCAGCTCCTGCGACCGGTCGCCGTGCTCCGCGTCCCAGCGGGCCGCCGCCGACGCCCGGCGCTCGGCGTCCACTTCGGACCAGTCGTCCACGGCCGCCAACCACGGGCCGAGCGTGCCGACGTTCAGGGCGCCCCCGGCGGATTCCAGCCACAGCGCGACGTCCGGTCGGCTCGCCACCCAGAACCGGCCGCGGGTCCGCACCACGCCGTCGAGCAGCACGTCGAGGGCCTGGTGCAACCGCATCGGGTGAAACGGGCGCCGGGCCGTGAAGTGGACGACGGACGCGCCGGGCGCCGGGTCCAGCGGCGGCCGGCCGCGCAGCAGCGGCCCGAAGCCGTCGTCGACGCGTCCCCGGCGCGCGTCGGGCGGGATCGCGGCGAGCAGGGCGGGCACGTCCAGCGTGCCCAGGTCGTGGCGCGGCGCGAGCGGCGACAGGCGGTCGAGCACGGCGTCCAGCGCCTCGCCGCCGCCGACGCCCGTCATCACCAGCGCGTCGGCGAACTCCGCCTGCCCCACCACGACCTGCGCCACGGTCCGCTCGTCGGTCGCGGCCGCGGCCAGGCCGCGTTCGGCCAGCGTGACCTCGCCGGTGGCGTCGGTCAGCCACGTGGTCCGGTCGACCACCGTGATGACGGCCTCGACCCGGACGTCGAGCCCGCTCAGGGCGAAGCAGACGGCCTCCGGCTCCAGCGCCGGGTCCAGGTGCACGACCACTCGGCCGCCCAGGCGTTCGAGCAGCGGCAGCAGGTCCAGGCGCAGCGTGCACGAGACGCACCCGTGCGCCAGTTCCAGCACGGTCAGCCGGCCGTCGACCCAGCGGCGCACCACGCCCTCGGCCAGGTCGCTCAGGTCGTGGCGGACCAGCGCCGACCCCGGTGACGCGCGCCAGACCTCGTCGGCGACGTCGTGGTGCGCGAGCCCGGCCACCAGTACCACCTCGGTTCCCATGTGGGGTACCGTAACTGGAAACGATTGTCATTTCAATTCAGGAGGTCGTGTGTCCTCGCGCCACTGCCGGCTGACCGGCCGCAAGCCGGGCTTCGGCAACCAGGTCTCGCACTCGAACCGGCGCACGTCGCGGCGCTGGCTGCCCAACACCCAGCGCCGCCGCTACTGGCTGCCCTCGGAGAACCGGCACGTCGTGCTCATCCTGTCCACCAAGGCGATCAAGACCGTCGACCGGCGCGGCATCGAGTCGGTCGTCGCGGAGCTGCGCGCGCGGGGGGAGGAGGTCTGATGGCGAAGTCCACCGACGTGCGGCCGGTCATCAAGCTCCGGTCCACCGCGGGCACCGGCTACACCTACGTCACCCGCAAGAACCGCCGCAACGACCCCGACCGCATGGTGCTGCGCAAGTTCGACCCCGTCGTGCGCCGCCACGTCGACTTCCGCGAGGAGCGCTGATGGCCAAGAAGTCCGAGATCGCCAAGGACCGGCAGCGGCGGGAAGTGGTCGCCCGGCACGCCGAGCGCCGCGCGGAGCTGAAGGAGGTCATCCGCACCGATCCCGAGCGGCGCGGCGAGGCGCAGCGGGCACTGCGGAAGCTGCCCCGCGACGCCAGCCCCACGCGGCTGCGCAACCGGGACGCCGTGGACGGCCGCCCCCGGGCGTTCCACCGCGCGTTCGGCCTGTCGCGCATCCGGCTGCGCGAGATGGCGCACCGGGGCGAGCTGCCCGGCGTCGGCAAGGCGAGCTGGTGAGCCGGGCGCCCCGGGGCGAACGCGCGCCGAAGCGCCGGGTGAACCCACTGGCCGGGGAGGGCGTCGCCGAGGTGGACTGGAAGGACGCGGCCCTGCTGCGGAAGTTCGTCTCCGACCGCGGCAAGATCCGCTCCCGCCGGGTCACCGGCCTCACCCCGCGGCAGCAGCGCCAGGTCGCCACGGCGATCGAGAACGCCCGCGAGATGGCCCTGCTCCCCTACCCCGGCCAGGGGCGGTGACCAGGTGGGCCGCCGTCTTCGGGGACGGCGGCCCCTCGTCCGCCGAGGGCCGCCCGCCGCCCACCACGGTGGCGACCCGTCCACCATTTGACCATCTCTTTACTCTTCGGTCGTCGTGCCCGATACTGGGCGCCGAGGGGAGTACTTCCCAAGCGCTCGACCGGTCAGTACGGACATCCCGAGAGGTGTCCCCGGCGGGCCGCCCGTCAGGGTGAAGGAGACCTCGAACCGCAACGTTCGAGGAGCCTCGATGCCCGTGCACGTCCTCGCTTCGGCGAGCCCCGACGACTCTGTCGGGTCGCCCGGCCTGTGGTTGGTCAGCATCGCCGTCCTGGTCGCGCTGCTGGTCGCCGACTTCGTGGTCACCCGCCGTCCGCACGACGTGTCGATGCGGGAAGCGGCGGGGTGGTCGGTGTTCTACCTCACGCTGCCGGTGGCGTTCGGGCTCTGGCTGTGGAGCTTCGCCGGCAGCGACCGCGCCCTGGAGTTCATGACCGGCTTCGTGGTCGAGAAGTCGCTGTCGGTGGACAACCTGTTCGTGTTCATGCTGCTGCTCGCGGCCTTCGCGGTCCCCACCGCCGTTCAGCAGCGCGTGCTGCTCTACGGCATCGTCGGGGCGCTGGTGCTGCGGGGCGTGTTCATCGCGGCCGGCGCGGCGATGCTGTCGGCCGGCACGTGGGCGTTCCTGGTGTTCGGGCTGGTCCTGTTCGCCTCGGCGGTGAAGCTGCTGCACGACGCGGTCAGCGGACCCGCCGCCGAGCGCGACGTCTCCCGGATGCGGTCCGTGCGGCTGCTGCGGCGGCTCATGCCGGTGACCGACGACTACCGCGGCACCCGGCTGACCGTGCGCGAGCACGGACGGCGCGCGCTCACGCCGCTGGCGCTCGTGGTGGTCGCGGTCTTCGCCACCGACGTGGTGTTCGCCGTCGACTCGGTGCCCGCGGTCTACGGCATCACCGACGACCCCTACCTGGTGTTCGCCACGAACGCGTTCGCCCTGCTCGGCCTGCGCGCCCTGTACTTCGTGCTGCACTCCGCCCTGGCCAAGCTCGTCCACCTCAACCACGGGCTGGCGATCATCCTGGCGTTCATCGGGGCGAAGCTGGTGCTGCACTGGGCGCACGGCATCTGGCCGGGCGTGCCGGAGATCCCCACCCCCGTCTCGCTGGTGGTGATCATCGGCGTGCTCGCCGTCGTCACGGTCACCAGCCTGCGCTCCCGGCGGCGCGCCGACGACGAGCAGGCCGCCGCGCCGCGGGGCTGAGCACCACCGCCGGTCGACCGCCCGGCGCGGGACGGTCGACCGGCGCATGCCGGTCAGCCCCGGTCGCCCAGGTCCAGGCGGTCGGCCAGGCCGGCGGCGGCGAACGCGGCCACCAGGTCGTCACGGCCCTCGGTGAAGTGGGCCCAGCTGTCGTAGTGGACGGGCACCACCTGGCGCGCGCCGAGGATGCCGGCGGCCTCGGCGGCCTGCGCGCTGTCGAGGACGATCACCGCGCCGTCGAAGAGGACCGGGAACCGGGGCGCGCCGGCGAACAGGATGGCCGTGTCCACCGGGCCGAAGCGGTCGGCGACCTGCCGGACCGCGTCGAGCGAGGCGTTGTCGCCGCTGACGTAGACCGTGGGCAGGCCCTCCCCGGTCAGCACGAAGCCGACGACCTGGCCGGTGAGCGGCTCGACCTCGGCGCGGGCCGACGGACCGTGGACGGCGGGCACCCCGGTCACCGTGACCGTGCCGCCGTCGGGGCGGTCCAGCTCGACCGACTCCCAGTCGGCGAGCCCCTTGGCCCCGCCCCCCAGCCGCTGCCCGCCGCCGGGCGTGGTGAGGGTCAGCGGGACGTCGGCGAGCAGCGCCCGACCGGCCCGGTCGAGGTTGTCCGGGTGCTCGTCGTGGGAGAGCAGGACGACGTCGACCCGGCCCAGGTCCGCGGGCGTGGCGGCGGAGGGCGCGGTCTTGGTCAGCGTGCCGCGCGGCACGGGGTAGTCGCCGGGCTCGTCGAACGTGGGGTCGGTCAGGAAGCGCAGCCCGCCGTGCTCGAACAGGGCGGTCGGGCCGCCGAAGACGCGGACGGCGAGCCGATCGCTGGTGGTGCCGGTCATCAGAACCTCACGGATGATCAAGGGGCTATCCGTGAGGGACGGTAGCCGCTTCTCACGGAAGAACACAACTCGTACCATGAGACCCATGAGGGACGCCCCGGTCGACGACGCCGTGCTGCCACCCGCCCCCGGCGCGGAGGACTACCTGGCCGTCGACTTCGTCAACAGCGCCGTCGCGCTGCCCGGCGGGCAGTTCACCGACTTCCTCGGCACCCCCGGCGGCACGAACCAGTGGCTCTTCGACCGCGGTCTCGCGCCCGCCGACGCCGGGGTGCGGGAGATGTGCGCGTCGCAGCTGCGCTCGTTGCGCGAGAACCTCAGGTCGCTGTTCGCCGCCCGGGTCGCCGGGGTGCCCGCCCTGCCGGCGGCGCTGTCCGCCGTCAACGACGCGCTGAGCAAGGCGCCGACGGCCGCCCTGCTGCGGTGGGACGAGCGGACCGGCCCCTACCGCGCCACCCCGTGCCCCACCAACGAGGTCCTGGACCGCGCGCTCGCGACGCTCGCCGCCAACGCCGCCGACCTCCTCACCTCACCCGACGCCGACCGCCTCACCCGCTGCGGTTCGACCCCGTGCAACCGCTACCTGCTGCGCCACGGCCGCCGCCACTGGTGCTCCACCCGCTGCGGCGACCGCGCCCGCGCCGCCCGCTCCTACGCCCGGCGGACGCTGAAGGCGAGCTGACCGGGCGGCCCCACCGCACGCCGCGCCTCACCACACGATGTCGCTCAACGCCTCCAGCGGTGCGCGCTCGTCCAGGGACTCCGGCACGACGAGGGTGTCCGCGGCCGTCAACGCCGTCGGGAACGTGAAGCCGCAGCGCTGTTCGACCTCGCCCAACCGCACCTGGAACACCCGGAACTCGTCCAGGTCCAGCGACTCCAGCTGGTTCAGGTTCTGGGTCAGCACGAACGCCCGCGCCTTCAGCGTGCCCGCCGAGGTGAAGGCGATGACCTTCCAGTACTCGCGCGGCAGCGCCACGCCCCGGAACACGCGGTCGTCGGGGCGGAACACCGGGCCGCCGTAGACGCTCACGCGGAGGTCGTCGACGTCCACGTCGGACATCACCGCGTCCTCGAGCCGGCCCCACAGCCCCTGCCGCATGCTCTGGTTGAAGTCGTCCATCTGGGGCGTGATGTTGGTGAAGAAGAACGAGTCCACGTTCGCCTTCTGCGCCACCGCCTTCGGCCCCCACAGCAGGTCGGCGCGCCGGGCCAGGTGGCCGCGGTCGAGCCGGTTGCCCCGGTACAGCTCGTCGCCCACCTGGAACTCCGCCGGCAGCCGCGGGTCGAGCACGAACGGGATGCCGGTGCGGTTGATCGACTTCAGGTCGCCGCCGTCGATGTTCCACGCCACCCAGAACGCGAACCGCCGCGACTTGCTCTGCGCCAACGAGAAGTGCGTGTAGTCGACCACCACCGACCCGTCCAGCTCGACCGCGTCGGCCCGCGCCGCCTCGCCGAGCTCCGGCACGCCCACCGGCGTGCCGAGGAAGTTCTCGTCGAACCCGACCAGCGCGGCCGCCTCGACCCGCCGCGGCGGCGTGAGCGTGATGCCCAGCTTCTCGAACACCGAGCCGGGCAGGCACGCCAGCGCGTGCTCGTCCGGGCTGTCGCCCGACTCGCCCGCGAAGTGCAGGCCCGCCATGGTCTTGCCGGTCCGGCCGTTGGCCGCCTTGAACAGCCACGCGGAGCCGGAGTCGCCGCCCATGCTGATCTCGCCGTCGGCGGCGGGCCGCGCCGGGTCGGGCCCGATCTCGAAGCAGCCGATCTGCCGCTGACCCACACCCGGCCCGTAGTCGATCTTGACGAGGGTGTCGACGCGCCGGACCACGCCGTGCGTCACGCCGGTCGTCCGGCCGCTCTTGACGACCTTGTCGCCCAGCTCCGGCTCGCCGAGCCGCTCCACGGCCACGCCGAGGTCGAGGACCTCCGCCTCGAACCGCCGGTCCTCGATGGTGGCGACGGCGCAATCCCCCGCCGCGCCGAGGTGCGACCGGACGAGCCGGCCCAGCCGGTTGCGGTCGGTGCGGTTGTCGTCGTGCACGCCGGGCTGCACCACGTCCTCGCCCAGCGCGCCGTTCGGGCCGTGCAGCACGTGCCAGTTGCTCAGCACGTACGGGGTGCCGTCGACCCGGTCGTAGACGACGCAGCCGAAGGTGCCCGCGGAGACGCGGACGTGCCCCAGGCTCACGCCCGGCGCCACCGGGTCGACGCGCGTCTTGCGCACGTCGCCGACCGCCTCCCCCACCACGTGGAAGTCGACCCGGTAGTCGCGTTGCAGCACGTCGGTGGGCACGGGCACGCCGTCGACCTCGATCACCTCGGGCAGCGGCGCGGTGCCGAGCGCGCGCAACGCCTCGGGCTCGGCGACCTTCTGCCGGACGGTGAACTGGATGGCGATCCGGTCCGTCGGCTTGCCGTCTGCCACCTTGTAGCCGATGCCGATCGAGGACACGTTCGGGTCGCGCAGGTAGTCGGCGCCCTTGGTGCGCACGAACCGCCTCAGCGACGCCTGCAGACCGTTCTTCTTCTTGACCATGAGCGCAACCCCCTGTGTGTGCGCGCCGGTGGCCTTGCTGTCGACGTCACCCGATCCGGTGTTAGCTCAACCCCGTCGCGTTCACCCATTCAGCCCAACACCTGACCACCGAATGCAGTCTGCATCCCCGAGAAGGCGGAAAGTTGACCATCGGATGACTGATCTTTGAACTCTGATCGGACCTGTCGCCGCCCCGGTGCACGTGCTGTGGTTCAAGGACGAGCACGTTCCCCGACGAAACCCTGCCTGTTGGAGGAGCTGTGAAGATCAGACACGTCACCGTGGCGGGCGCGCTGTTGGCCGGCCTCGTCGCCCCGACCGCGCACGCCGCCCCCGCACCGCACGCCGGTCCCGCTCCCGTGCTGCACGCCGACCGCGCGCACGCCGTGGCGGGCGGCTACATCGTGGTGCTGAAGCGGCACGAGGACCTGGCCGCCGCCCGGTCCGCGGCGGCCAACGTCACGTTCACCTACCGGACGGCCCTGCCCGGCTTCGCGGTGCGCGCGACCGCCGCGGAGGTCGACCGGCTCGCCGCCGACCCCCGCGTCGCCTACATCGCGCAGGACGCGCGCGTCCGGCTCGACGCCCGCGACCCGGCCGCGCCGGACGTCACCGCGCAGGACCTGGTGGTCCAACCGGACCCGCCGTCCTGGGGCCTGGACCGGATCGACCAGCGCTCCTTGCCGCTGGACCACAAGTACTTCCACCCGAACACCGCGTCGACCGTGCGGGCGTACGTCTTCGGCACCGGCATCCGGTACACGCACCAGGAGTTCGCCGGCCGGGCCGTGCCGGGGCTCGACACGGTCGGCGGCGTCACCCCGCCCGGCAACGACTGCAACGGCCACGGCACGCACATGGCGGGCACGGTCGGCGGCCGGACCACCGGCGTGGCGAAGGACGTGACCCTGGTGTCCGTGCGGGTGTTGAACTGCCAGGGCTCCGGCACGTACTCGCAGATCATCGCGGGCATCGACTGGGCGACGCAGGACGCGGCGGCGAGCGGCCGGCCGGCGGTCGCGCTGATGACGCTCGGCGGCACGGCGAACCAGGCGTTCAACGACGCCATCACCAGGTCGATCAACGCGAACGTGCACTACTCGGTGGTGTCGGGCGGCTCCAACGCCAACGCGTGCGCCTACTCGCCCGGCAGCACGCCGTTGGCCACCACGGTCGGCGCGACGGACGCCAACGACGCGAAGGCGAGCTTCTCCAACTACGGCACGTGCATCGACGTGTGGGCGCCGGGCGTGAACATCACCTCGGCGTGGGGCACCTCGGACACCGCGTACTCGACCATCAGCGGCTCCACGGCGTCCGCGCACGCGGCGGGCGTGGCGGCGCTGTGGCGGCACCGGTTCCCGGGCGACTCGGCGGTGGCCGTGGCCGAGGCGCTGCGGGCCAACGCCACCCCCGGCGTGGTCACCAACCCCGGCACGGGATCGCCGAACCTGCTGCTGTTCATGGGCATGATCCCGGTCTAGCCCGCTCGCGCGGGCCCGGTCGCGGGTGTCGACGGCGGCCTGCGTGCGACCACGCAGGCCGCCACCCGAGGGTGGCGAGGTGCGGCGCCGGCCGATCCGGCGGTTCGCGCGACCGCCGGCCACCGGCAGACGCGCGCCTCGGCCGAGGCAGTTCCCCGCGGCGAGGAGCAAGGGGCGACGGGCGACGGGCGACGGGCGACGGGCGAGGCTGCCGGGAGTCCCGGGCCAGGGCACCGGGGGCCCTGGGCGTGCCGATGCCGGAGACCCCGGAGGCTGCCCGTGGGTCGTCGCCCGGCGGCAGTACGTCGCTCTCCGATGCCCGGCGGCAGTACGTCGCTTTCCGATGCCCGGCGCCGGTGCCTCGCGCTTCGATCCGATCCCGGGCTGCCGGTCGGGGCGCAGGCTTCGGTGGTTGAGGGCGGCCTCTTTGTTCAACCGACGTTTCAGGGTTCCAGAAACGCCGTTATCTTTGATCGGGTTGGTGAGATTCACCCGATCGTGGTGGTCGGACTACCCGGCCAGCCGCCCGGCCACGACCAGCAGCGCCGCGATCACCGCGATCGCCGCGTAGGGCACGTACACCCGGGGCCGGCCGCGGGTGCCCGCCCACGTCAGCACCGCCGAACCCGCCCACACCAACGCGGTGCCGCCGGCCGCGACGATCATCGGCACCCGCCCGTACGAGCAAACACCCGACACCGGGTAGTCGCAACTACCCGTCGGGGTGAACGCCATCAGCCCGTACACCATGGCGATCGGCGCGACGACGCACAGCAGCACCGTGCCGAGCACGGCGAACCGTTTCATGGGCCCGCACGGTAGCAGCACCACCGTGCGGGTCCACAAAGGACTAGGGCGCCCAGGGCGCGGTGACGGCCCAGCTCACGTCCGCGTCGTACGACACGGGGTTGTCGTACGCGTGGGCGCCGCCGTTCACCGCCACCCACACCTCCTCCGCGTAGTGCCGAACGCTCGCGCCCAACTCGTTCACCGACGCCAACCGCACGCCGCCGGCCGCGGGCTGGGCGCAGAACGTGGCGTCCCGCCGGAACAGGTCGCTGCCGTCCGACGCGCCCAACCGGACCCGGAACGCCGCGTGCCGCAGGTACTGGCCCGGCACGTTCCTCGACTCGAACGAGTAGCACGACGGGTCCGACAGGCCGCGCCGCACGACGAACGTCGCGTCGCCCTTCGCCAACGCCGGACTGGCGGCGTCGACCACGTCGGTGCGCGCCAGGCCGTCCCGGTGCCGCAGGTAGCGGTCCGTGAAGCCGGCGGTGGTCACCCGGAACGACCGCGCCTGGTCCAGCGGCAGGTCCGCGCCGCTGCGCCAGAGCGGCACGACCGCCGCCCAGGTGGTGTCCGCCGCGAAGCTCGTGGCGCTGTCCCACGGGTTCGTCCCGCCGGGGCGCGCCAGGTAGACGCCCTCCTGGTAGTGCCGGATGAACTGGCCGGGCAGGTTGCGCGACTCCAGGACGGTCCCGCCGGCTCCGGCGCGCGCGCAGAACGTGGCGGCGGAGGAGAACCCGGCTGTCCCGTCGTGGGCGTCCGACCGCACCCGTGACGCGGAGTGCCGCAGGTACCGCCCGGGGAAGTTGCGCGACTCGAACGACAGGCACGCCGCGTCCGCCAACCCGGGCCGGGCCCAGAACGTGGCGTCCAACCGGCCCAGGTCGTCGGCGATGACGTCGGTGCGCGCCAGTCCGTCCCGGTGCCGCAGGTGCCGGTCGGTGTAGCCGGGCGTGGTCACCCGCAGGGAGATCACCTCGCCACGTCCGACCTCGGTGCCGTCGGCCAGGGCGAGCACCCGCCGGTTGACCTCCCGCACCCGCGCCTCGGACATCTTCAGCACCTGGCGGTCGTAGGTGTAGAAGCCGTTGACCTCGTTCTCCACGTCGTACGGCTCGGTGTACACCGAGGCCGACAGCCCGCGCGTGTGCACGAACCGGCCGACTTCCTTGGTGATCTCCACGTACCGCCCGGTCAGCGACGCCTCGTCCGGGTACAGGTCGCCGTAGGCGAAGCCGGCGCCCGGTTGCCACTCGTGGCCGGCGACCCGCCGCCCCAGTCCGCCGTACTCGCCCAGCACCGCGACCCGGGTGGCGTCGGGTGGCCGGGTGGCGGCGGACATCTGGTAGGCGTGGTCGTCGATGATGTCGCCGTTGCCCGGGTCGGGGTCGGAGACGCAGCAGTTCGAGCCCGAGTTGTGGTTGATCAGCCGGGTGTTGTCGACGGACCGGACCAGGTCGACGATCCGGCCGGCGTCGTACTCGCCCCACCCCTCGTTGAACGGCACCCACTGCACGATCGACGTGATGCCCTTGAGCTGGTCGAGGATGCGCCGCAGCTCGGACTCGAAGTTGGCGTGCCCGCCGGGCGCCTCGTCGACCGCGTCGAGCGCGGGCATGTCCTGCCACACCATCAGCCCGAGCCGGTCGGCGTGGTAGAACCACCGCGCCGGTTCGACCTTGATGTGCTTGCGCACCATGTTGAAGCCGAGCGCCTTCTGCCGTTCCAGGTCGAAGCGCAGCGCGGCGTCGGTGGGCGCGGTGTAGATGCCGTCGGGCCAGTAGCCCTGGTCGAGGGTGCCGAGCTGGAACACGAACTTGCCGTTGAGCAGCGGTCGCATCACGCCGCCGACCATCGCCTTGCCCAGCGACCTCATGCCGAAGTAGCCGGTGACGACGTCGCCGCCCAGGGTGACGCGCAGGTCGTAGAGGTACGGGTCGTCCGGCGACCACAGCCTCGCGTTGGGCACCGGCACGCGCAGGTGGGAGCCGACCGCGCCGACGGCCGTGCCGACGACCTGCCCGCCGGACAGCGCCTCGGCGCGCACCGACTGGCCGGCCGTGCCCTGCACGACGAGGTCGAGCACGCCCGCCGGCACGTCCGGTGTGGTGTCCAGGCGGGTGATGTGGTCGGCCGCGACCGGTTCGAGCCACACCGTCTGCCAGATGCCGGACGCCGCGGTGTAGAAGATGCCGCCGGGGTTGCGGCGCTGCTTGCCGATGGGGTGGAGGTTGCCGTCCACTGTGGATCGCACGCCGACGACGACCTCGTTCGCGCCCGCGCGCAGCGCGGAGGTGATGTCGAACGAGAACGCGTCGAACCCGCCGGTGTGGGCGCCGACGCCGACGCCGTTGACCCAGACGCGGGTCTCCCAGGTGACCGCGCCGAAGTTCAGCTTCACCCGGCGGCCGCTCCACCCGGTCGGGGTGGTGAAGGTGCGGCGGTAGTACATGTGGTCCTCGTGCCGTGTGATGCCCGACAGGGCGGACTCGATCGGGTAGGGCACCAGGACGGCCTCGGCGAGGGTGCGGCCGAAGGGCGGTGAGGACAGGTCGGGCGCGCCGGCGAACTCCCACACGCCGTTGAGGGTGAGCCAGTCGGACCGGACCAGCTGCGGGCGCGGGTACTCGGGCAGCGCGTTGGTGGGCGACACCTGTCCCGTCCACGGGGTGGTGAGCGGCGCCGGTTTGGGCTGCCAGACCGCCGCGCCGGCGGTGGCGGGCAGGGCGACGAGGAGGGTGCTGAGGACCAGCAGTCCGGTCAGGCCGGACAACAGCTTGCGCATGGGTGGCTCCACGGTCGGCAGGGTGCTGGTGACGTGGGTGCTCGTGACGCGAGTGCTCGTGACCTGGGTCACTTGCCGTTCCTACCTCGTTGATACAACGTTGTAAAGCTCCTGACCGGCCGGCTAGGATCCCGGTCGTTACCGAGAATCGACACCGACCCACGACCCGCACCCGCACCGGAGGCACCGATTGGCCACGCTCAAGGACGTCGCGGCGCTGGCCGGCGTGTCGGTGAAGACGGTGTCGAACGTGGTCAACGGCTACGCGTTCGTGAAGCCGGAGAACCGCCGCCGGGTCGAGGAGGCGCTCGCCGCCACCGGCTACCGGCCCAACCTGGGCGCGCGCAACCTGCGCCGCGGCCGGACCGGTTTCGTGGCCCTCGTGCTGCCCGAACTGGTCGTGCCGTACTTCGCGGAGCTGGCCGGGCTGGTGCTCGGCGCGGCGCAGCAGCACGAGTGGAACGTGCTGATCGAGCAGACCCTCGGCACCCGCGAGGGCGAGCGGGACACGCTGGCCTCGCTCGGCTCGCACATGATCGACGGCGCGATCGTCAGCCCGGAGTCGCTGGAGGCGCGCGACTTCGGCGAGCTGGCGCCCGGCATCCCGGTGGTGATGCTCGGCGAGCACTCGGTGGACCTGCCGATCGACCACGTCGGCATCGACAACGTGGAGGCGGCGCGGGTGGCCGTGGCGCACCTGGTCGGCCTCGGCCGGACCCGGATCGCGGCCATCGGCGCGCACCCCCACCGCGGCACGGCGGCGCAACGCCTGGAGGGCTACCGCAAGGCCCACGCCGAGGCCGGTCTGCGCGTGCGCGACGACCTGGTCGCGACCGCGTTGAACTACCACCGCCGCGACGGCGCGGAGGCGATGGCCCGCCTGCTCGCCGCCGACGAGCCGCCGGACGCGGTGTTCTGCTTCAACGACCTGCTGGCCGTGGGGGCGGTGCGGGCCGCGGCCGAGCGGGGTGTGCGGGTGCCCGACGACCTGGCGGTGGTCGGGTTCGACAACACCGAGGAGGGCACGTACAGCCTGCCGACGCTGACCACGGTCGCGCCGGACAAGGCCGCGATCGCCCGAGCCGCGGTCGACCTGCTGCGGCGGCGCGTCGACGACCCGGGACGGGCGCCGGAGCACGTGCGCACGCCGTTCTCGCTCGAGGTCAGGGAGAGCACGGGGGGTGGCGCGTGACGCGGGACGGGGTCTTCGAGGCGCCGGGGCGGATCAACCTGATCGGCGAGCACACCGACTACAACGACGGGTTCGTGCTGCCGATCGCGCTGCCGCACGTCGTGCGGGTCACCGCGGCCCGGCGGGACGACGGGGTGCTGCGGCTGTCCTCGCGCCAGGCGCACGGCGTGGCCGAGGTCCGGGTGGCCGACCTCGTGCCGGGCGCGGTCACCGGGTGGGCGGCCTACGTGGCGGGCGTGGTGTGGGCGTTGCGCGAGGAGGGTCACCCGATCGGCGGGTTCGGGTTGCTCGTGGACGGCCGGGTGCCGTTGGGGGCGGGGTTGTCGTCGTCGGCGGCGTTGGAGAGCGCGACCGCGTTGGCGGTGACCGAGCTGTCGGGCGTCGGGCTGGACCGCCGCGAGCTCGCCCGGATCGCGCAGCGGGCGGAGAACGAGTTCGTCGGCGTGCCGTGCGGGATCATGGACCAGTCGGCGTCGTTGTTGGCGCGGGAGCGGCACGCGTTGCTGCTCGACACGCGCTCGATGGAGACCGAGCACATCCCGTTCGACCTCGCGCCGGCCGGGCTCGCGCTGCTGGTCGTGGACACGAAGGCGCCGCACCGGCTGGTGGACGGGGAGTACGCGGCGCGGCGGCGGGACTGCCACCGCGCGGCGGAGCTGCTGGGCGTGCCCGCGCTGCGGGACCTGACCGGGGCCGAGCAGGACCTGCCGGACCGGCTCGCGCGGCGGGTGCGGCACGTGGTGACGGAGAACGAGCGGGTGGCGCGGGTGGCGGACCTGCTGCGCGCCGGCCGGGTGCGGGAGATCGGGCCGGCGCTGACCGAGTCGCACGTGTCGTTGCGCGAGGACTACGAGGTGACCGTGCCGGAGCTGGACGTCGCGGTGGAGGCGTTGCTGGCGGCGGGCGCGGCGGGCGCCCGGATGACCGGCGGCGGGTTCGGCGGCTGCGTGATCGCGCTGGTGGCGGAGGCGGACGTGGAGGCGTGCGCGGCGGCGGTGCGGGCGGCGTTCGCCGGGCGCGGGTTCGGGGAGCCGGAGTGCTGGACCGCGGTGGCGGCGGCCGGGGCGCGTCGAGCGGGTCACGTCCCGGCGCGGTGAGCGGCGGGCGCCGCCCGCGTCACGGGAATCGTCGATCGGCCGGGTGCGACCCCGTCTGCCAGGTTTTTCGATAACCGATACACCAGCTGGTCGGACATCTCTTCACCTGCGGTGTCGTCCGCCGGCTCCGGCGCGCCCTCCTCACGGGGCTTCGGCCGGTCCACCGGACGTACACGTCGGGGATGGCCACTGATCACCTCCGGCGTGTACGCAGTACCGGAACGCGTTCTTCCCGGCCCTGCACCGAAGGAGAGCTGTGTCCCCACTGACCCGACGAACGCTCATCGCCGGCGGCATCGCGAGCGCCGGCGTGACGGTCCTCGCCCCCACCGCCGCGAACGCCGTCTCCTACCCGTTCACGCTGGGCGTCGCCTCCGGTGAGCCCGTCGCGGACGGCTTCGTGATCTGGACGCGCCTCGCGCCCGACCCGCTCGCCGCCGACGGCCTCGGCGGCATGGGCAGCGCCTCGGTCGCGGTCGAGTGGCAGGTCGCGGCCGACCAGCGGTTCACCCAGCCCGTCCGCAGCGGCACGGCGACCGCGACGCAGTCGTGGGCGCACAGCGTGCACGTCGAGGTGTCCGGCCTGCAGCCCGGCCGCGAGTACTTCTACCGCTTCCGCGCCGCCGGGCACATCTCCCCCGTCGGCCGCGGCGTCACCGCGCCCGCGGTCGGCACCAGCCCGTCGCTGACCATGCTGTTCGCCTCCTGCGCGCACTACGAGGAGGGCTACTTCACCGCGTACCGGCGGATGGCCGAGGAGAACCCGGACCTGATCCTGCACCTGGGCGACTACATCTACGAGGGCGCGGCGACCACCACGAAGGTGCGCAAGTTCGCGCCCGGCGTGGAGATCGCGGGCCTGGCCGACTACCGGGTCCGCCACGCGCAGTACAAGGCGGACGTCGACCTCCAGGCCGCGCACGCCGCCGCGCCGTGGCTGGTCGTGTGGGACGACCACGAAGTCGAGAACAACTACGCGGGACTGGTGCGCGCCAACACGTCGCCCGCCGGTGACTTCAAGGCGCGGCGCGCGGCGGCGTACAAGGCGTACTACGAGCACATGCCGCTGCGCGCGGCGCAGGCGCCGGTCGCGGAGAACATGCAGCTCTACCGGCGGGTCCGCTGGGGCAGCCTGGCCACGTTCCACATGCTCGACACCCGCCAGCACCGCGACGACCAGGCGTGCGGCGACGGCACGAAGGTCTGCCCGGAGGCCGACGACCCGGCACGCACGCTGCTCGGCGGCACGCAGGAGGCGTGGCTGCTCGACGGGATGCGGCAGAAGCTGGGCACCTGGGACTTCCTCGGCCAGCAGGTGTTCTTCGCGCAGAAGCTGGCCTCGGCCGACGGCGCGAAGTCCATGGACTCGTGGGACGGCTACAGCGCCAACCGCGGCCGGTTGCAGCGCGGGTGGGACGCGGCGGGCCTGCGCAACACCGTCGTGCTGACCGGTGACGTGCACCGGTCGTGGGCCGCCGACCTGATGAACGACTACGCCGCGCAGGACCGGGTCGTCGGCACCGAGCTGGTGACCACGTCGGTGACCTCCGGCGGCGACGGCAACGCCGCGGACAACGGCGTGTCCGGCCTCAACCCGCACGTGAAGTTCTACAAGAACCTGCGCGGCTACGTCCGCACCGTCACCACACCGACCCGGATGGACGTCGACTTCCGCTTCCTGGACCGCGTCACCACGCGTGACTACCCGGTCCGGACCTTGCAGAGCTACGTCGTCCAGGCGGGCAACCCCGGATTGCAGGCGCCGTGAAGAAGCTGATGACCATGATCGTGGCGCTCATGCTGGTGGGCGCCGGAACCGCGTCGGCGGCGGTCACCTGGACCGCCGCGAACAGCACCGCCACGGGCGACCAGGACAACGCCGCCGTGGCCGCGGTGCGCAACGGCTGGACCGCCGTGGTGTGGGAGGACGACCGCGACGACGTCGCGCCCACCGACCCCGTGCACAGCGACGTGTGGATCCGCCTGTTCAAGGACGGCGTGTCCCGGTACGAGAAGAAGCTGTCCACCGGCGGCACGGGCGACTGGCGGCACGTCCAGCCGGACGTGGCGGTGCACGACAACGGCGTCGCGGTCGTCGTGTGGGCCGATGACGGCGAGGGCAACGGCTACTACAACATCCAGGTGCGGGAGCTGAACACCAGCGGCGCCGTGACCGGGTCGGCCAGGGCCAACGCCGACACCGGCGGGCAGCAGCTGGACCCGGCCGTGGCCGCCGACCCCGACGGCGCGGGGTTCGCCGTGGCCTGGGAGGACGTGCAGACCGCCGCCGACCCGACGGTCCGCGTCGCCGGGTTCGCCTCCGTGACGTCGAAGACCTACGAGGCCCAGGTGCACGCGACCGGCGGCGCCCACCAGCGGCCGGACGTGGCCATGGGCGCGGCGGGCAACGCGATCGTGGTGTGGGACGAGGACGGCGACGGCAACGGCTTCTTCAACGTCGGCCGCAAGATCCTCACCCCGTCGGGTGGCGTGAAGCTCGCCCAGGGGACCGCCAACGCCGCCGGTGACGGTCAGCAGCGACGACCGGTCGTGGCGGCGAACTTCAACGGCGACCACGCGGTGGCCTGGGAGACCGACCACACCGGCACGGCGCAGGTGGGCGTGCGCTCCTTCGCGGCCGGTGGCGCCGCCCGGACGGCCGCGGACGCGGTGCTGGCGGGGACCGACCCGCAGATCGGCATCGACGACCAGGTGAACGTCGTGGTGTCCTCGGTCGAGGCGCAGGACGTGGTGACGCAGGGCCTCAACCCGGACGGCACGGTCGCGGGCAGGCTGCCGCGCCAGGTGACGGTGTCGACGGCGACGGGCAGGCAGGACGAGCCCGCGGTCGGCGTGGACGCGTGGGGACAGATCACCGTCGTCCACACCGACGACAACGACGGCAACGGGTTCGACCAGGTGTACCTGGGCACCGGGTGGGTCAACAGCACCTGGTGACGCGCGACGCGGTCGACTGATCGTTGGCGTCGCCAACGTCCGCCGTGTACCGTTGGTCTCACCAACATTGGTGAGACCAACGGAGTGTCGCATGATCACGCCTTTCACCCTCGACGTGCCGCAGGCCGAGCTGGACGACCTGACCGACCGGTTGGCGCGGACCCGGTGGCCCGAGGAGCTGCCGGAGGCCGGGTCCGACTACGGGTTCCCGCTGAGCGAGGTCCGCGCGCTGGCGGACCGCTGGCTGAACGGCTACGACTGGCGGCGGCACGAGGCCGAGCTGAACGCGCTGCCGCAGTTCACCACCGAGGTCGACGGCCAGCGCGTGCACTTCCTGCACGTCCGCTCGGCCGCCGAGGACGCGCTGCCGCTCGTGCTGGTCCACGGCTGGCCGGGCTCGGTCTGGGAGTTCTCGGACGTCATCGGGCCGCTGTCGCGGGACTTCCACCTCGTCATCCCCTCCATCCCCGGCTTCGGGCTGTCCGGGCCCACCACCTCGCGCGGCTGGGACATCCACCGCGTGGCGAGGGCGTTCACCGAGGTGATGAGCAGGCTCGGCTACCGGCGGTACGGCACGCAGGGCGGCGACTGGGGATCCGGGATCGCGCGGGCGATGGCCGCGGCCGCGCCCGGGAACGTGGTGGCGGTGCACGTGAACTACCTGCCCACACCACCCGTCGAAGGCGTCGAGCTGTCCGAGGAGGACGGTCGGCGGCTCGACCGGATCAAGGCCGTGATGCGCGACCGGCCCGGGTACCAGGTGTTGCACGCGACGCGACCGCAGACCGTCTCCTACGCCTTGACGGACTCGCCGGTCGGGCAGCTGGCGTGGATCGCGGAGAAGTTCGCCGAGTGGGCCGACCCGGCCTCGGGGATCGACGTCGACCGGGTGCTGACGAACGTGACGCTGTACTGGCTCACCGGGACCGCGGGCTCGTCGGCCCGGCTGGCCAGGGAGACCGGGATCGTGGCCAACGACTGCGCCGCGCCGTTGGGCGTGGCCGTGTTCGCGCACGACATCGTGCTGCCGGTGCGGCCGTTGGCGGAGCGGGCGTACCGGGTCGAGCACTGGAGCGAGTTCGCGCGGGGCGGGCACTTCGCCGCGATGGAGGTGCCCGAACTGCTGGTCGGGGACATCAGGACGTTCTTCGCCGGCCGCGAGTAATGCCCGATCGGGGCCCTCGCTTCACCCGGACGTGGAGCTGGACCTAGGTAGAGTTCGACCATGGTCAGTTCACGACGAGGGCCGCGGATGACGCTTCCCGCGCAGCTCGTGCTGGGCGTCCTGCTGGAGGACCCCGCGGTGGCGCGGTACGGGCTGGAGATCTGCCAGGTCGCCGGGCTGCCGAGCGGCACGGTCCACCCCATCCTGGCCCGCCTGGAGCAGTGCGGGTGGGTCACCAGCCGGTGGGAGGACGTCGACCCGAGCGAGCAGGGCCGGCCCCGGCGCCGGTACTACCTGCTCGACCCGGACAGCGTCGCCCACGTGCGGTCGGCCCTGGCGCGGGCCAGGACCCCGGTCTCCCGGCTGGGCCTGCTGCGACCGCACGCGGCGGGTGGCACGTGACCAGGCGGCGGCGGCTCGCGCACGTCAGCGCGCTCGCGCGTGAGCTGGAGGCCGCGCTGGACGGCAAGCTCGACCGCATCCTCGACCGCAAGCTCGCCCACGACCTGGCGCTGGAGCTGCGCCGGGCGATCGAGCGGAGCCGCGTGGTCGACGCGCGCCTGGTCGAGGTCTGCGAGCGGGTGCGGGCGCTGGAGTCGGCGGTCGAGGTGAACTTCCGCGGCACCACCAGCTTCGGCCCGCTGCTGGACCGCGCGCGGTCGATCCGGGTCGGGCTGGAGGAGGTCGAGCGGACCTCCGCCGAGGCCGGTCCGGCGAACCGGCTGATCGAGACGGCCGTCGCGGTGTTGCCGGCGCACCACCGGGCCCGGTACGGCGAGGAGTTCCGCGCCGAGCTCGCGGATCTGCCGCGCCACCGGCGGATCCCGCACGCGATCGGGTTGGTCAGCCGGTCGTTGCGGCTGCGGCGCGCGCTGCTCGACGCGCGGGCGACGAAGTCGGCGCGGCCATGAGCATCGCCCCGGCCGTGGTGTCGTGGGCGTGGCGGCGGCTGTGGCCCGCGCGGCGCCCGCCCGGCCCGGAGCACCGGTCCATCCTCGTGGTCGACATCGCGGGTTTCGGGCGGTGGCACGACCCCGCGCAGATCGAGGCGCGGCACGTGCTCACCCACGCCGTGCGCACCGGGTTCCGCGCCGCCGGGATCCGGTGGTCCGACCTGGCCGTGCAGGACCGCGGCGACGGGATGATGGTCCTGATCCCGGCGGCGGTGTCCAAACTGGACCTCCTCGACCCGGTCGTCCCCCGGCTCGTGGCGGCGCTGCGGCAGCACAACCAGGCGGTCGCGCCGGACCTGCGCATCCGGGTCCGGGTCGGCCTGCACGCGGGCGAAGTCCACCGCGACCCGCACGGCTGGGTCGGCACCGACCTCAACACGACGTGCCGGCTGGTCGACAGCGCGCCGGTGCGGGAACGGCTGGTGGACCACGCGGTGCTCGTCGTGTCGGAGGTGATCCACCAGGGCGTGGTGCGGCACGGCTACCGCCGGGTCGACCCGGCCTCCTACAGCTCCGTCGACGTCGCGGTGAAGGAGGTCCGGGAACGGGCCTGGGTCACCACCCGGTTCTAGAGGACCAGGGAGATGCCGGTCGCCGTGACCACGACGGCGACCGACGCGTCCAGGACGCGCCACGCCAGGGGACGGGCGAACGCGCCGGACAGCCAACGCGCGCCGAACCCGAGCGCGCTGAACCACAGCACGCTGCCCGTGATCGCGCCGGCCGCGAACCACCACCGGTCGCCGCCGAACCCGGTGGACGCCGTGCCCAGCAGCAGCACGGTGTCCAGGTAGACGTGCGGGTTGAGCCACGTCAACGCCAGGCAGGTGACGATCACCGCCGCGCCCGCTGCCCCCGCGCCGTCCGGTTCCGGCGACGACGGCCGCAGCACCCGCCGCGCCGCCAGCACGCCGTAGCCGACCAGGAACACCGCGCCGACCCACCGCGCCACCGCCAACGCCGACGGCCACGCGGTGAGCACCGCGCCGACGCCGCCGACACCGAGCGCGATGAGCAGCGCGTCCGAGCCCGCGCAGATCGCCACGATCGCGGGCACCTGCCGGCGCAGCACGCCTTGCCGCAGCACCAAGGCGTTCTGCGCGCCTATCACGACGATGAGGGACAGCCCGGTGCCGAGACCGGCGAGCAGCGCGTACGTCACCTCCCCGACGTTAGGAACCGGCGGCCGATAAGGCCAGCTATCTTTTCTTCAGTATCATCAGCGTTCGTGATGCTCGATCCGGAGTGCGTGCGGACCCTGCTGGCCGTCGTCGACGAAGGCACCTTCGACGCCGCCGCCAAGGCGCTGCACGTCACACCGTCGGCCGTGAGCCAGCGGATCAAGCTGCTGGAGCAGCGCACCGGCCGCGTGCTGCTGGTCCGCTCCAAACCGGCCCGGCTGACCGACTCCGGGGCGGTGATCGCCCGGTACGGCAGGCAGCAGGCGTTGCTCGACCGCGACGCCCGCGACGCGCTCGGCCTGGTCGAGGACCCGACGCCGATCCCGGTCGCGGTCAACGCCGACTCGCTCGGCACCTGGTTCCGCCGCGTGGTCCGGGAACTCGCCACCGACGACGGCCTGGTGCTCGCCGTGCGGCGCGACGACCAGGACCACACCGCCGACCTGCTGCGCCAAGGCCTCGTCGTGGGCGCGGTCACCTCCTCGCCCCGGCCGGTGCAGGGCTGCGTCGTCCGGCCACTCGGGAACATCCGCTACCACGCCGTCGCGGCCAAGCGGTTCGTCCGGCGCCGGCTGGCCGACGGGCAGCCGCTGCACGACGCGCCGGTGATCGTGTTCGACGAGAAGGACGACCTGCAGGACCGCTTCTGCCGCGAGCTGTCCGGCCACGACGCCTCCGCGCACCGGCACCACCTGCCCGACGGCCACGTGTTCGAGGACGCCGTGGTCGCGGGCGCGGGGTGGGCCCTGTTGACCGAGCACCAGATCGCCGCGCACCGCGGGCTCGTGCACCTGGCCCCCGACCGGCCCGTGGACGTGCTGCTGCACTGGCAGCAGTGGAAGCTCGACTCCCCGCCGCTGGCCCGGGTCGCCGACGCCGTGTTCCGCGCGGCGGCGGCCGAGCTGCACTGAACCCCGACCCCGACCCCGACCTCGGCCGGATGGGCGGAAACCGACGAACCGCCCGGCTCGTTCCGCCACCATGGCGGCATGAGCGAGCAGCCGCAGCAAGTGAGCCGTGCCGTCCTCGGTTTCCCGCGCGGGCGGCGCGTGCGGCGAGCACTGGCAGCGGTGGCCCTGCTCGCCGCGGTGGCGAGCCTCGCGCCCCCGTGGTGGTGGCAGGCGGCGGTGGCGGCCGGGCGCTGGGCGGGCCGGCACTGGCCGGTGGTGGTCCTCGTCCTGGTGGCCGGCGCGTTGTCGGTCGGAGGACGGCGGCGCCCCTCGGCGGTGGTGCTCGGACGCCGGCCGCGCACGCCCGCGATGCCGCTGCTCGTGCACGTGGCACTGCTGCTGGGGTTGGCCGCGGCGGTCGCGGCAGGCGTGGGGGTGGTGCTGTGGGACGTGCTCGGGCAGCCGACCGACCGTCCTCAGGCGCCCGGCGCGCCCCTCGCGCCGACGTGGGGCGTCCAGGAGCGGCTCGACGCGGTGAAGGTGGTGCTGACCGTGGTCGGGGGCGTCGGCGCGGTCGTGGCGTTGACCGTCGCCTACCGCAGGCAACGCCTCACCGAGGCCGACTCCCACCGCGAGGACACCAAGGTGGTGCTCGACCGCTACACCAAGGCCGCCGAGCTGCTGGGCGCGGCCGACGCCTCGGTCCGCGTCGCGGGTGTGTACGCGTTCGCCGCGCTGGCCAACGACGCGCCCGAAGCGCGCCAGGGCTGCATCGACGTGCTCTGCGCCTACCTGCGGCAGCCGTACGGCACCGCGGCCGACCCCGGGCCGCACGACCCCGGTCAGGAGCGCCAGGTGCGGCTCACCGTCATCCGGCTCATCCGCGACAACCTGCACCTGGCCGACGACGACCCGCGCAGTTGGCGCGGCCACGACTTCGACTTCACCGGCGCGGTCTTCGACGGCGGCGACCTCGCCGGGGCGACCTTCGCCGAACCAGGCCGGGTCACCTTCGCCGAGGCCACCATCACCGGCGGCCTGTCGTTCGACCGGGCCACGGTCGCCGGCGGTGCCATCTCCTTCGACCGCGCCCGGTTCGCCGGGGGTGCGGTGTCTTTCAAGGACGCCCGGTTGACCGGGGGCAGGGTGTCGTTCGTCGACGCGCGGTTCGTCGGGGGCACGGTGTCGTTGGCGGAAGCGCGGTTCGCCGGCGGCGTGGTCGACCTCTCGGGCGTCGACCCGGAGTCGTCGACCGGGGTGTGGCCGACCGGCACCCCGGCACCTCCTGGCCTGCGGTTACCGGCCGACCGCCGCATCCCGCGAACCTGAATCTTTTTTGTCTACACTGAAGCTATAGAGACTTTCGCATTCGACCGCCCTGTCCGGTGGACACCACCGGCCCAGCGGCGTTACCCCGCGCAGCGGGTTCCTGGTCTGGACCTGTGATGGGAGAATCGAATCCTGACAACGTTGTCAGACCTCCTACCCCTGCCGGAGGTTCCAATGCGTCTCCGCACCGCGGCCCTCGCCGCACTCACCCTCGCCGCGCTCGCCGTCCCGGTCCAGACCGGCACGGCGCTCGCCATCACCGATCCCGCCCAGCACGTCAACCCGTTCGTCGGCACCAAACCCGGCGGTCCCGACTTCGGGCACGGCGGCGGCGCGGGCAACACCTTCCCCGGCGCCGTCGCGCCGTTCGGCATGCTCCAGTGGAGCCCCGACACGGTGACCCACCAGCACGGCGGCTACCACTACGACGACAACCGCATCCGCGGCTTCAGCCTCACCCACCTGTCGGGCCCGGGGTGCAGCGACTTCGGCAACGTGCCGTTCATGCCGTCCCTCGGCACGACACCCGCGTCCTACTCGACGTTCACCCACGCCAACGAGCAGTCCTCACCCGGCTACTACTCGGTCCGCTTCGACAACGGCATCCGCACCGAGCTGACCGCGAACCAGCGGTCCGGCGTGGCGCGCTTCACCTACCCGGCCGGGCAGCGGGCCTCGCTCACCGTCGACGCGGCGCGTGCGTTCAACGCGGCGAGCGGCTCCGTCACCGTGGGGACCGACAGCCTCTCCGGCTACACCGACAGCGGCGGGTTCTGCGGCGCGGGCAACCGGTACCGACTGCACTTCCACGTCACCTTCGACCAGCCGTTCGCCTCCACCGCCACCATCGCCGACGGCGAGGTGACGCCGGACGGCCGCGAGGTCGAGGGCAGCAGCACGGGCAGCGTCCCGGGCTCGCCCAAGACCGCCGGGACGCAGCACGTGCCCGCGCCGTCCGCCACCACCCAGGACGTGCGGCCGTTCGCCGCGTCGGCGTTCGTGTCGTTCAACGCGACGACGGTCACCGCCCGGGTCGGCATCTCGTTCGTGAGCCTGGACAACGCCAAGGCCAACCTGTCCGCCGAGACGGGCACGCGGTCGTTCGACGAGGTCCGGACCGCCGCCCGCGCCGCGTGGAACGGCTGGCTCGGCCGGATCGACGTCACCGGCGGCACGTCGACCCAGCTCCGCACGCTCTACACCTCGCTGTACCACTCCCTGCTGCACCCCAACGTGTTCAGCGACGTCAACGGGCAGTACACGGGCTTCGACCGGGTGACGCACACGACCGCGAGGACCCAGTACGCGAACTTCTCCGGCTGGGACGTCTACCGGTCCCAGATCGCGCTGGTCGCGTTGCTGGGGCCGAGGGAGGCCGCCGACATCGCGCAGTCCGCGGTGAACCAGGCCGCCCAGGGCGGGTACTTCGACCGCTGGACGGTCGCCAACGGCGGCACGGGCGTGATGAACGGCGACCCGATGGCGATCATCGTGTCGACCGCGCACGCGTTCGGCGGCACGGACTTCGACACCGCGGACGCGTTGCGCCGCATGGTGGCGGGGGTGAACGACATCCGCCAGCGCCCGGGGTGGTTGCAGCTCAACGACTACGGGTACGTGCCGACGGGCCTGGGCGACGTGTGGGGCTCGGCCGCGACCACGTTGGAGTACACCAGCGCGGACTTCGCCATCTCCCAGTTCGCGGCCCGGCTGAACGACGCGGGCACCGCCGAGAGCTTCCTGCGGCGCGCGCAGAACTGGCGCAGCCTGTTCAACTCGGGCAGCAAGTACCTGCAACCGCGCAACACCGACCTGACGTGGCCGGGGTTCAGCCCGACGCAGGAGAACGAGTACGTCGAGGGCAACGCCGCGCAGTACACGTGGATGGTGCCGTACAACCACCGCGGGCTGTTCGACGCGATGGGCGGCAACGCCGCGGTCACGTCCCGGCTGGACACGTTCTTCACCGAGCTGAACGCCGGGCCGAAGAAGCCGTACGCCTACCTGGGCAACGAGCCGACGCTCAACACGCCCTGGGCCTACGCGTACGCGGGCGCCCCGCACAAGACGCAGGACGTGGTGCGGCGCGCGTTGACGTCGATCTTCCCGCCGACGCCCGAGGGCCTGGTGGGCAACGACGACCTGGGCGAGATGTCGTCGTGGGCGGTGTGGGCGGCGTTGGGCCTGTACCCGCAGGCTCCGGGACGGGCCGAGCTGGTGCTGGCCAGCCCGCAGTTCCCGACCACGACCATCAAGCGCGGCAACGGCGCCACCCTCACCATCACCGCCCCGAACGCCTCGGACAGCGTGAAGTACGTCCAGTCGCTGCGGGTCGACGGCACGGCGTCCACCAAGCCGTGGGTGCCCGCGTCGTTCGTCGCGTCGGGCGGCACGCTCGACTTCACCCTGGGCGCGACGGCCTCGACGTGGGGCAGCGCCCCGGCCGACGCGCCGCCGTCGTTCGACGTGGGCCCCAACCCGGCGCGCTCCGGCGCGGTGGTCGGCCTGGCCGGCAAGTGCGCGGACGGCGAGCCGGCGGGCCCGACCGACGGCGCGCCCGTGCGGCTGTGGGACTGCAACTCCTCCGCCGCGCAGCAGTGGACGCTGGCGTCGGACGGCACGGTGCGGGCGCTCGGGCGGTGCCTGGACGTCAGCGGCAGCGCGCGGGCCGACGGCACGAAGGTGCAGCTGTGGACGTGCAACGGGACCGCCGCCCAGCAGTGGTGGCCCAAGGGGTCGACGCTGGTGAACTCGCCGTCCGGGAAGTGCCTGGACGTGCCGAACAGCACCACCGCGAACGGCACCCAGCTGCAGATCCACGGCTGCAACGGCACCGGCGCGCAGCAGTGGCGCCTGCCCTGACCCGGCCGGGACGTTGATTGGCCGGTCGCCACGGCTCTCCCAACACGTGGCGACCGGCCGGTGACACCGCGCGGCGGCTACTTGACGCCACCTGCGGTCAAGCCTGCGATGATCCTCCGCTGGAACAGCAGCACCACCACGACCAGCGGCACGGTCACGATCACGCCGGCGGCCATCTGCGTGCCGAACGGCTGGTCGAAACCGTACGCCCCGGTGAACCGGGAGATCGCGACGGTAGCAGTCTGCATGGTGCTGTCGTTGACCATCGACAAAGCGATGATGAACTCGTTCCACGCCGCGATGAACGTGATGATCGCGGTGGTGAAGATGCCCGGCGCGGCCAGCGGCAGGATGACCTTGCGGAACGCCTGGCCACGCGTGCAGCCGTCGATCATGGCCGCCTGTTCGAGCTCCTCCGGCATCTGCCGGAAGAACGCGGTCAGGTTCCACACCGCCAGCGGCAGCGCGAACGACAGGCTCGGCACGATCATCGACTGGTAGGTGTTGATCCAGCCGATGTCGGTGAACAGCGCCAGCAGCGGCACCAGCAGGGAGATGCCGGGGAACATCGAGGTGGCGATGATCAGCGCCGCGACCGCGTTCTTGAACCGGAAGTTCAACCGGGCCAGCGCGTACGCCGCCGACACGCCGATGACCAGCGTGAGGATCGTGGTGACCCCCGCGACGACCAGGCTGTTGAGCAGCGACCGGCCGAACCCGACGGCGGGCGAGAACACCGCGGTCAGGTTGTCGAGCGAGAACGGCGCGGGCAGCGCCGTCAGCTCGAACTGGTCGGACGGGCGGCGGAACGCCGACACCGCCATCCAGTAGAACGGGGCCAGGCAGTAGAGCAGGATCAGCCCGAGCCCGGCGAACGTCAGCACCTTGCGCGGCGTGGAGGCGTTGCCCCGGGTGGCGGTCATTTGCGCGACCTTTCCCGAGCGGCTCCGATGACGTCCGCGCCGAGCAACCGCACGAACACGAGCGCGGTGACGGCCACGTAGGCGAACAATATCGTCGCGTACGCGGCGGCGGGTCCGAACCGGAGGCTCGACGCCTCGTCGAAGGCCACCATGGACAGCGTCTCCACCGACTCCTTGCGGCTGCCGATGAGCACGAACGGCAGGTCGAACATCCGCAGCGCGTCCAGCACCCGGAACAGCACGGCCACCAGCAGCGCGGGCTTCACCAGCGGGAGCGTGATCCGCCAGAACTGCCGCCACGGTGACGCGCCGTCGACGCGTGCCGCCTCGTAGACGTCGTTCGGGATGATCTGGAGCCCGGCGAGGACCAGCAGGCCGACGAACGGCGCGGTCTTCCACACGTCCGCGAGGATGACCGCGAACTTCGCCTGCCAGCCTTCGGTGGTCCACAGGATCTGCCGGCCGATCACCGCGTTCGCCACGCCGTCGGCCTGGAAGATCCAGCGCCACAGCAGCGCCGAGACCGCGGTGGGCACCGCCCACGGCACCAGGATGCTGGCCCGCACGACACCGCGCCAGCGGATCGCGTGGTGCATCACCAGCGCCATCCCGACGCCGAGCAGCACCTCCAGCGCCACCGTGATGACGGTGAACACCGTGGTGTTGCCGAACGCGTTCCAGAACCGGGTGGCGGACTCGCCGGCGAAGATCGCGGCGTAGTTGTCGAGGCCGACGAACCGCGCGCCCTCGACGACGAACCCGCTCTCGTCGAGGTCCGTCCCCTCTTGGAACACCGACTCGCGCAGCGCCGCCACCAGCGGGTACCCGACCACCAGGCCGAGCACGACGAAGGTGGGTGACAACAGCGCCGCGGCGAGTCGCCCCGCGCCCGAGGTCGCACCCCGGGCGCGGCGAGCGACCGCCGTCACTTAAGCAGCTCCTGCAACTTGGTCTGCAGCTCCTTCAGCGCCACGTCGCTGGTCTTCGCACCGGTCAACGCGGCGTAGGCGGACTCCTGGATGGCCTGGGTGACGTCGCCGTAGCGGACGGCCTGCGGGCGCGGCTTCGCCGACAGGATCGACTCCTTCAGCGTCGGCAGGTACGGGAACTGCTTCACCAGCTCGGCGTCCTCGTACAGGCTCGCCAGGGTCGGCGCCTGCGAGGTGGCCACCAGGTTGGAGCGCTGCGAGGCCTCGCTGGTGAAGAACTTGATGAAGTCCAGCGCGGTCGCCTTGTTCTTGCCGAACGCGGAGATGGCGAAGTTGTGGCCGCCCAGGGTGGAGCTGCCCGGGCCGTTGAGGCCGGGCAGGGGCGCGACGTCGAACTTGCCGGCGACCTGCGAGGAGCCGTCGGTCTTGGCGGCCAGCGCCCACTGGTAGGGCCACTGGCGGTGGAACAGGAGCTCGCCCGCCTGGAACGCGCGGCGGCCCTCCTCCTCCTTGTAGGTGATGGCCTTCTCCGGGATGACGCCCTGCTGGAACCCGGTGACCAGGGCGTCCAGACCGGCCTTCGCCTCGGGCGAGTCGACCGCGGCCTTGCCGTCGGCGTCGACCACGTCACCGCCCGCGGAGTGCACGGCCTCGTCGAAGTTGACCGTCAGGCCCTCGTACTTCTCGAACTGCCCGGCGTAGCAGCCGATCGCGGGCTGCGCCGCCTTGACCGCCTGGCAGGCGGTGGTCAGCTCGGCCCACGTCTTCGGCGGCTTCTGGCCCACCGCGTCGAGCAGGTCCTTGCGGTAGTACAGCAGGCCGCCGTCGGAGTACATCGGCGCGGCGTAGAGCTTGTCGCGGTACTGCGCGGTCTTCACCGCGGGCTGGAGGAACTTGTCCAGCTGGAACTCGGCGGCGGGCAGCTCGACGACCCAGCGGTTGGCCGCGAACTCGGCCGTCCACACCACGTCGAGGTTGAGGATCGTGTACGCGTCGGACTTGACCTGCGCGTTCTGCACCATCTGCTGGCGCTGGGCGTCCGCGGACTCGGGCAGCTCGATGATCCGGACCTGCTCGTTCGCGTGCGCGGCGTTCCACTCGTCGACGAGCTTCTGCATGTTGCCGGAGGTGTCCTTGCCGGTGGCGAAGGTGACCTCGCCCCGGCCTTCGAGCGCACCGCCGGGCTGCCCGCCGCCCTGGTCCCCTCCGCTGCTGCACGACGCGAGGAGGACTGCCACACCCAGCGCCGCGGTTGCCCGCACCGCCGTTGTCCGAACGCCCATTACCGAGACTCCCATTCGTTCAAGTCTTGCCCTGTCGAGCGGATCGGGGCACTGACGCGGTCGATGACCTCGCCGCGCGGTAGCACGCCCCGATCGCTGTTCGCACTGGTGGTGGTGCTGTGGCCAGTGCTGGTTGTCGTGCTGTCGGTGCGCTCCGAGAGGTCCACCGCGATGCGGGCGGACCTCTCCGCGGATTGCCGCACCGGGTGGGCACCACCGTCCACAACGGAGGCTGGCGGTGCGTCGTCGAGACCCGTCACCGCGACGTCCGTCGCCGGCCGGAGCCCCTGGCGGCGCACTTCACGGTGCACACCTACCGCAAGCGGGTCGCTCACGCGATCACCACGTCCGGCGGGACTTCGGAGTCCAGCAGGTCTCGCATCGCCGTGCCGCCCGCTCCGGCGGCGCCGGCCGCCGCGGGCACGAGCCGGCCCGCGGGCAGGTCGAGGGCGGTGCGGACGTCGATGTCGGCGGTTCCCGTCATGCCGGTCGTGCCGGTCGTGCCGGCCCTGTCGGTGAGGAGGAGCACATGGCGGCCGGAGTCTGCCACTTCCGAGGTCGGCGGGTACCGAGAACGGTCGAGCGCGGTGGACCCGGTCCGGCGCGGGTCCTCGGCGTGCGGCGCCACCTGGCGGGTCGTCACCGGAGCGCCGGGACGCGCCATGGCCTGCTCCCCCTCCCCCGGTTCGAGCTGGTCGGTGCCGTTCGAGCTGGTCGGTGCCGATCGCTCGCGTCTCGTGCCCGCGTCGCGGCGGTCACGCAGCGCACCCGCCTGAACACTTTGCCACCCGTTCGACCGCTCAAAATCGGCGGTACTGTGTCGCGGGCCACAGCGCTGTGTCAAGGAGTGGGACGGCTGCGTGACCGGACCGCAACTTCTTCGCCGCGCGACGGCGGAATGCCGACCGTCCGACGAGGACCGCCGTGCCGGCGGGAACGGCCGTTCACCACGCCTGGGACCGTTCCCAGTCGCGGTGGGACGGACCTGAGCGTTCAACTCGGGTGTTCCGGACGTAGGACACGGGTGTTCCCGGCGTGGGACACGCGCGGGTCAGCGGGATTCGGTGAGGGTGGCGCGGATGGCCAGGGCGGCGCCCGAACGCGCCCACTCGCTGAAGTCGAAGGGCCGCACGTCCAGGTCGATCAGCGCCGGGTCGGCCTCGAAGCTCGCCGCGATCCCGTCCGCCACGCGCTGCTCCGACACCTCGTGGAGCGGGAGCCCGTCACCCGTCAGCAGGACCTTCCGCGGGTCCAGGAAGTTCGCGACGGTGCCGATCAGCACGCCCAGCGCGTAGCCCGCGTTGTCGAAGACCTCCTTGGCGACCGGGTCACCCGCCAGCGCCCGCTCGACCGCTTCCCCGTACGTCGGGTCGCCGTCCAGCTGCCGCAGCATCACGTGCGTCATGAGGTAGCTCGACGCGCAGCCGCGGTGGCCGTACCCGCACTGCGGGCCGCTCGGGTCGACCAGGATGTGCGCGATCCGGGGCGTGAGGCCGTGCGAGCCCCGCACCAGCTTGCCGTCGACGACCACGCCGCAGCCGACGCCCGCGCCCACCGTGATGAGGACCATCGAGTCGAGCCCCGCGCCCGCGCCGAACCAGTGCTCGGCCGACGTGAGCGCCTGCACGTCGTTGTCCACGACGACCGGCACGGCGGTCGCCTCGACCAGGGCGTCCCGCAGCGGCACGTCCACCCACCGCAGGAACTCCGCCTCGACCACCACCCCGCCGGACACGATGCCGCCCAGCGTCACGCCGATGGCCGTCAGCCCCGGGAAGCCCGCCGCGACTTTGGCGATCTGGGCGATGACGTCCGCCGGGTCGTTCGAGCGCAGCGGCTGGTCGGTGGTCGCGGTCACCGTCGCCGTCAGGTCCGTCACGGCCGCGAACAGCCGGTCGGCGGTCAGCTTCACGCCGAGGAAGTGGTGGGAGTCGCCGCGCACGTGGAGGATCTCCGAGGGCCTGCCGGTGGACGAGCGCAGTTGCGTCCCGCCCTCGACGAGCAGTCCGTGGAGCACGAGCGTGCGGGTCACCCGGGTGAGGGTGGGCCGGGACAGGTGCAGGCGGGTGGCGAGCTCGGCCCGGGGCATCGCGCCGTGGACGAGGACCTCCAGCAGCACGTCACGGGCGACTTCGGGCAGGTCCGGCCAGGACGGGGCGGTGCGTGGGTCGGTTCCCGGAGTCACCGGCCGAACATACCCGGACCAGGCACGACCGGATCGCCGGCCTGATCGCGGACCGGGCAGTGATCCGGACCGCCGCCGGGCCGCGGGCGGGGAGGTCGGCCGGGTCAGGGCCGACCGCCGGCCCGGTCGGGGGTCGGGGGCCGGACCATGGTCCGGGTCGGGGGCCGGACCATGGTCCGGGTCCGGGGCCCCGGCCCGGGGCTCCAGGTGAGACCGCGAGCCGGGGCGCCGTCGCCGGACTAGCAGATGGACTGCCTGCTGTTGACCAGCGTGTTGTTGCGGAACGTGGTGTTGGTGCCGCACGGGTTCTCGGTGATCGCCGAGTTGGTGACGGTCAGGTTCTGGATGGTGATGTCGCGCGTCACCGGGAACTCGCTGCGCGCCGCCAGCCGGATCTCGCCGCCGCCGCTGACGCTGCCGCTCTGGGCGGCCAGGTTCACGTTGTAGCAGTTCTCGATCAGGATCGCGTTGTTGCCGGTGTTGCTGATGGTGAGCCGGTCGACCTGGAGGCCGCCGCTCTCCGACACGCAGAAGATGCCGCGCCCGCCGCCGCGGGCGATGACCTGCCCGACCCGGACGTTGATCGGGTAGCTGCTGCCGATCCGGCCGTTGCGGTTGGCGGTGCGGAACGCGGCGTAGCCGGTGTCGGCGCCCGCGTTCTCGGCGTCGACCGTGCCCACCGTGGCGTTGATCGTCTGGTTGAGCAGCAGGCCGGACTCGCCGACGCTGCGCGCCACCACCGTGCCGATGGTCAGGCCGTCGACCCCGTAGGTCTCCACGGCGTGCGAGCTGGCGCCCTGCACGTAGGCGTAGTCGAGGCGGATGTTGCGGCTCCACTGGCTGGTGTCGCCGCGGTTGTCGATGCGCACGCCCAGCCCCCTGGACAGGCGCATGTTCACGGTGCCGATGACCACGTTGGTGACGTTGCGCATGAAGATGCCGTACACCGGGGTGCCGGTGACGGTGAGGTTCTGCACCTCGATGTCCCGGACGCCGCGCGCGTAGACCGGCGCGTAGTCGCCCGAGCCGGAACCGGTGACGTCGATGGTGCCGCACAGGTCGATGGTGGTGTAGCTGCGCATCGAGTACCGCTCGCCCGCGGGGATGGAGCCGGACGCCCGGACGACGATCCGCTCCTTGGACGTGCGGTTCGCGGTGAGGCTGTCGTTGGCCGCCTGGAGCGCGGCGCGCAGGCTGCTGCCGGTGTAGACCGTGCTGCTGCCCCGGCGGGCGGTGAAGCTGCTGCCGGAGCCGGTCACCTCGGCCTGGTACGAGCCGTCGCCGCAGGCGGCCTGCGCCTCCGGCGCGGTGACCTGGAGGAGCGCCGCGGTCAACGCTGACACGGCGAGTAGTGCTTTCATAGGACGATCTCCTGAGGTTGGTAAGCGCTTTCCTGCGGTGGCGGCGGAGATCCGGGCGGTCGACGGCATCGGGTGGGAGTGGTGGCGGCCCGCCGAGGGACGTGACGGGCCACCACCGGGCTTCCGCACTGGGAGCGTTCCCAGGACTATCCGGTAGTGAATCGGACATCGGAATGCCCGTCAAGGCCCTGCTTGGGGTCGGGCGGGCGCCGAACACCGATCGGACTAGCGGGTGATGACGTAGGCGATGCCGCCCGAGCCGCCGGCCACGGAGCCGTCCGCGCGGTAGCGCTTCGTGCGCAGCCAGACGTTCTCGAACTGCGCGCGGTCGTAGACGCGGCGCACCGCCTCGTCCGACGACGACGCGGGGTCGTTGGCGATCACGTCGCCGTCCTCGGTGAAGCCGACCACGACCATGATGTGACCGGCCGTCCCGTACCCGGCGCCGGCCAGCTCGTCCGCCCGGAACGACTGCGAGGTGATCACGGGCACGCCCCGCGCGACGAGCTGCTCCACTTCGGACAGCGACCCCAGGCGCGTGACGTGGCCCCGCAGGCCGAAGCTCGCCGCGTACGCCGTGTTGAACGGCCAGTTGCCCGCGCCGCGGTAGTCGTGGTCGTAGGTGTGCCGCGCGGCGTGGTCCACGGTCCGGTCGACGTGGTCGGGGTCCAACCAGGACAGGTCCTCGGCGCTCGGGCCGCGCCCGTAGTACTCCACGACCATCTCGGTGGACGTGGGGCTGCACCACGCCTCGCCGCCGCCGTCGTACTCCGGGTAGTGGCCTTCGTGGACGTTCTGCGAGTAGCGCGGCACGGGCAGTTCGACGCCCCGCGCGACGCCCGGCGCGCTCGTGGGCACGGTGAAGCGGTCCGGGACGGCGGAGGCCATCGCGCCGGCCATCCGCAGCAGCGGTGACGTCCGGGTGCCGGCGAGGCGGTAGAGGGTGACGCGCAGCCGGTAGGCGCGCAGGGGCCGCTTGGCCACGAAGGTGTCCACGTCCACCGACCCGTGCTCGTCGTCCTGGCCGGGGACCGTGGTCCGCTCGACGTCCTGGTCGCCGAGCGCCCAGCGGGCCATGACGTACCAGGGGGTGTCGTCGCCGCGCAACTCCACCTGGAGCCACGTGCCGGGCGGGGTGTCGGCGTTCCAGGAGGCGACGGCCTGGGTCGCGGCGAGGCCGGTGACCCGGCGCGGCGACGTCCACCGCGCGTAGTCGTAACCGTCCCGCACGCCGATCGGCCGGTGGATCGCGAGGCCGCCGGGCACGGGCGCGGTCCCTTCGTGCTCGCCCTGGACGAGCTGCGCGGAGCGCCATTCGCGGTAGTCGACGCGTGCGCCCTCGGCCACCGCCGGAGGAGCCGCGGTGAAGCCGAGGGCGAGCACGGTGGACAGGACCGACACGACACGGAACGTCATGTCGGAAATTGTCGCGCTAGCACATTAACTTGTAATCTACCGACAGAGTGGTCGTGCGGACCACGGCTCCGGTCAGGCGCGACCGCGCCGCTTGGTCCACACGTCGTAGGCGACGGCGGCCAGCAGCACCAGGCCCTTGACCAGCATCACCCGCTCGCTGGGCGCGCCGATCAACGACATGCCGTTGTTGATCACGCCCATGATCAGGCCGCCGGTGATCGCGCCGACCACCCGGCCCACGCCGCCCTGCACCGCCGCGCCGCCGATGAACGCCGCCGCGATCGCGTCCAGCTCGAACGCGTTGCCTGCGGTCGGGCCGGCCTGGTTGAGCCGGCCGGCGAAGATCACGCCCGCCAGCGCGGACAGCACGCCCATGTTCACGAACACCCAGAACGTGACCTGCTTGACCTTCACGCCGGACAGCGTCGCGGCCTGGAGGTTGCCGCCGATGGCGTAGATGTGCCGGCCGAAGACCGACTTGTTCGCCATCACCGAGTAGCCCAGCGCCAGCACCGCGAGCAGCACCAGCACCCACGGCAGGTTGCGGAACCGGGCCAGCTGCACCACCACGGCCAGCACCACGGCCGCCGCGAGCGCGATCTTCGCCACGAAGATCGGGAACGGGTCGACGACCTGCCCGTAGCTCAGCCGGGCCTTGCGGTTGCGCCACTGGTTGAACGCGAACCCGACCACCACCGCGACCCCGACGAGCAGGCTGACCAGGTCGGCGCCGCCCAGCGGGCCGAGGCCGACGTTGCCGAGGTAGCCCTCGGTGAAGCCGTTGGCCAGGGTGCGGATCTGGTCCGGGAACGGGCCGATGCCCTGGTTGCCCAGCACGGTCAGGGTGAGCGCGCGGAACACGAGCATGCCGCCCAGCGTCACGATGAACGCCGGGATGCCGAAGAACGCCACCCAGTAGCCCTGGGCCGCGCCGATCACCGCGCCCGCGAGCAGCGTGATCAGCACCGCCAGCGGCCACGGCAGGCCCATCTGCACGGTCAGCACCGCGCAGATCGCGCCGGTCAGCGCGACCACCGAGCCCACCGACAGGTCGATGTGCCCGCCGATGATCACCAGGATCATGCCGATGGCCAGGATCAGCACGTACGAGTTCTGCACGATGATGTTGGAGATGTTCTGCGGTGTGAGCAGGGCGCCGTCCGTCAGCACCGTGAAGAGCACCACGATCAACGCGAACGCGATGTAGATGCCCGACTGCCGCAGGTTGAACGTGAACCTGCGCTGCGGCGCGCCGGCCTGCTGCGCCGCCGGCGTGGTCGCGGTCTTGGTGGTCATGAGGTCTGTCCCTGGGTCATGTGGTGCATCAAGCGTTCCTGGGTGGCTTCCGCCCGGTCGAACTCGCCGGTGATGCGGCCCTCGGACAGGGTGTAGACCCGGTCGCACAGGCCGAGCAGCTCCGGCAGCTCGGAGGAGATGACCAGCACCGCGCGGCCCTGGTCGGCCAGGTCGTTGATGATCGAGTAGATCTCGTACTTCGCGCCGACGTCGATGCCGCGGGTCGGCTCGTCGAGGATGAGCACGTCCGGGTCGGTGAACATCCACTTCGCCAGCACGACCTTCTGCTGGTTGCCGCCCGACAGCGACGACGTCGTGGTGCCCACGCCGGGCGCCTTGATGTTCATCGAGCGCCGGTACTTCTCCGCGACCGAGTGCTCCTCGTTCTCGTTCACCCAGCCGCGCGGCGCCAGCTTGTGCAACCCGGCCGCGGACACGTTGAGCTTGACGTCCTGGATCAGGTTGAGCCCGTAGCGCTTGCGGTCCTCGCTGACGTAGGCGAGGCCGTGGTCGATGGCCTTGCGGACGGTGCGCGTGTCGATCTCGCGGCCGTCCTTGACCACCCGGCCGGAGACGCCGACGCCGTAGGACCGCCCGAACACGCTCATCGCGAGCTCGGTGCGGCCCGCGCCCATGAGGCCGGCGAGACCGACGATCTCGCCGCGGCGCAACGACAGCGTGGCGCTGTCCACCACGACCCGGTCGGGCTGGGACGGGCTGTGCACGGTCCAGTCCTCGATGCGCAGCACCTCCTCGCCGATCTCGGGCGTGCGCGGCGGGAAGCGGTTCTCCAGGTCGCGGCCGACCATGCCGGAGATGATCCGGTCCTCGCTCACGTCCTTCGCGGGCAGCGTCTCGATCGTGCGGCCGTCGCGCAGGATCGTGATGCTGTCGGCGATCCTGGTCACCTCGTTGAGCTTGTGCGAGATGATCACCGAGGTGATGCCCTCGTCGCGCAGCCCGTCGAGCAGGTCGAGCAGGTGCGCGGAGTCGTCGTCGTTCAACGCCGCGGTCGGCTCGTCCAGGATCAGCAGCTTCACGTCCTTGGCCAGGGCCTTGGCGATCTCGACCAGCTGCTGCTTGCCGACGCCGAGGTCGTGGACGGGCGTCGTCGGGTTCTCCCGCAGGCCCACGCGGGCGAGCAGGGCGCCCGCCGCGTGGTTGGTGCGGTTCCAGTCGATGAAGCCGCGCTTGGCCCGCTCGTTGCCGAGGAACAGGTTCTCCGCGACGGACAGCTGACCGCACAGCGCCAGTTCCTGGTGGATGATCACGATGCCGCGCCGCTCGCTGTCGCGGACGCCGCCGAACGAGCAGGGTTCGCCCTCGAAGACGATCTCGCCCTCGTACGAGCCGTGCGGGTGCACGCCGGAGAGCACCTTCATCAGCGTGGACTTGCCCGCGCCGTTCTCACCGCAGATCGCGTGGATCTCACCGCGCCGCACGCCGAGCGTGACGTCGTGCAGCGCGGTGACCCCGGCGAACCGCTTGGTGATGCCGCGCATCACCAGGATTTCGTCGGACATGGTGTGCAAACCTACTTCAGCTGATCCGCGGTGTAGTAGCCGCTGTCGACGAGCACCTTCTGGTAGTTGCCCTTGTCCACGATCACCGACTCGAGCAGGTACGACGGCACGACCTTCTTGCCGTTGTCGTAGTCCTTCTCGTTGTTGACCTCGGGCTTGCCGCCCTTGAGCACGGCGTCGGCCATCTTCACGGTGGTCGCCGCGAGCTCGCGGGTGTCCTTGTAGATGGTCGAGTACTGCTCGCCGCCGATGATCGACTTCACCGACGCGACCTCGGCGTCCTGGCCGGTGACGATCGGGTACGGGTTGCCGCCGGTGCCGTAGCCGCTGCTCTTGAGCGCGGACAGGATGCCGATGGACAGGCCGTCGTACGGCGACAGCACGCCGTGCACCTGCGCGCCGCCGTAGGACGAGGTCAGCAGGTCCTCCATGCGCTTCTGGGCCGTGGCCGGGTCCCAGCGCAGGATGGCGACCGTCTTGAAGTCGGTCTGGCCGCTCTTGACCACCAGCGTGCCCTTGTCGATGTGCGGCTGGAGCACCGACATCGCGCCGTTGAAGAAGAACGTGGCGTTGTTGTCGTCCGGCGAACCGGCGAACAGCTCCACGTTCAGCGGGCCGGTCGCGGTGCCCGGGGTGCCGTCGGCGTTGAGCACCTTCAGGCCGGTCAGCAGCGACGTCGCCTGCTGCACGCCGACCTTGAAGTTGTCGAAGGTGGCGTAGTAGTCGACGCTGTCGGTGTTGCGCAGCAGCCGGTCGTAGGCGATGACCGGGATGTTGGCGTCCTGCGCCTGCTGCAGCTGCGACGTGATCGCGGTGCCGTCGATCGAGGCCACGATGAGCAGCTTCGCGCCCTTGGTGATCTGGTTCTCGATCTGGTTGGCCTGCGTCGGGATGTCGTTCTCGGCGTACTGGAGGTCGACCTTGTAGCCCTTCTCCTCCAACGCCTTCTTGATGTTGTCGCCGTCGTGGATCCAGCGCTCCGACGAGCGGGTCGGCATGGTCACGCCGACGAGCGCGCCCTCCGTGGACCCGGTCTGCTGGTCGACGGACTTCTCCGCCGACCCGCAGGCGGCGAGCATCAGGCCGGCCGCGGTGATGGCGGCGATCCGCGGAAACCTCATTGTTTCTCTCTCTCCCTAGATGTGGTGCTTGGCCCGGCGCCGGCCGGCTCGGGGCCGCCCGGCGCCGGGACCGGCTAGCGCATTCCCTGCGCGAGTCGGAAGTACGCCTGGTTCCAGCGCAGGCGGTCGCCGAACGACGCGGTCGTCGTGTCCTGGTCGATGACCACCAGTTCGGTGTTCACCATGGTCGCGAAGTCGCGCAGCGTATCCGAGCCCACGGCCTGCGTCATCACGGTGTGGTGCGGTCCGCCCGCGGTCAGCCACGACTCGGCCGACGTGGACAGCGACGGCGCGGGCTTCCACACCGCGCGCGCCACCGGCAGGTTCGGCAGCGGCTCGTCCGGCGGCACGACCTCGACCTCGTTGGCCACCAACCGGAACCGCTCGCCCAGGTCGGCCAGGCCGACCACGACGGCGGGACCCGCGGCCGCGTCGAACACCAGGCGCACCGGGTCCTCCCGGCCGCCGATGCCGAGCGCGTGCACCTCGCACGACGGCTGGTCGGCCGCGATGGTCGGGCAGACCTCCAGCATGTGCGCGCCGAGGATCTTCGGCTCGCCCGGCCCGAAGTGGTAGGTGTAGTCCTCCATGAAGGACGTGCCGCGGCCCGTGCCCGCGCCCATCGCCTTCACCGCGGCCAGCAGGGCGGAGGTCTTCCAGTCGCCCTCGCCGCCGAAGCCGTAGCCGTCGGCCATCAGCCGCTGCACGGCCAGGCCCGGCAGCTGCCGCAGCCCGCCCAGGTCCTCGAAGTTCGTGGTGAACGCGCCGAAGCCGCCTTCGGTGAGGAAGCGGCGCAGGCCGGCCTCGATGCGGGCGCCGTAGCGCAGCGAGTCGTGCCGCTCGGCGCCCTTGTGCAGCTCGGGCGCGAGCCGGTAGGTGTCGGCGTACTCGGCGACCAGGAGGTCGATCTCCTCCTCGCCGACCGCGTCCACCAGCTCGACGAGGTCGTTCACGCCGTAGGTGTTCACCGAGACGCCGAAGCGCAGCTCGGCCTCCACCTTGTCGCCCTCGGTCACCGCGACGCCGCGCATGTTGTCGCCGAACCGGGCCAGCTTCATCCCGTTCAGGTGGCTGTAGCCGGTGGCGGCGCGCACCCAGCCGTCGATCCGGGTGGCCAGCACCGGGTCGCTGGCGTGGCCCGCCACGGTCTTGCGCGGCACGCCGAGCCTGGTCTGGATGAACCCGAACTCGCGGTCGCCGTGCGCGGCCTGGTTGAGGTTCATGAAGTCCATGTCGATGGTCGACCACGGCAGGGCTTCGTTGAGCTGCGTGTGCAGGTGCAGCAGCGGCTTGCGCAGCGCGTCCAGCCCGGTGATCCACATCTTCGCCGGCGAGAAGGTGTGCATCCACGCGATCACGCCGATGCACGACGGGTCGGCGTTCGCCGCGAGCATGACGTCGCGGATGGCGGCGGTGTCGGTCAGCACCGGCTGCCACACCACCTCCGCGGCGATCCGGCCCGACTCGGTGAGCATCCGCTGGATCTGCTGCGACTGCTGGGCGACCTGCTCGAGCGTTTCCGGGCCGTAGAGGTGCTGGCTCCCGGTCAGGAACCAGACCTGCGGCTTCCCAGCACGCGACATGCGGGGCTCCCCTCGTGGGCTCATTGCCCGTAGACGTTCTGGTAACGGGCGTACAGGCTGTCGATGTGGTGCTGCTCGATCGGCTTCGGCGTGCCGAGCTGGTGTGCGAAGTGGACGGTGCGGGCCACGTCCTCCACCATCACCGCGGCCTTCACCGCCGCACGCGCGTCCTTGCCGATGGTGAACGGGCCGTGGTTGCGCATCAGCACGGCCGGCGACCGGCTCCCGCTCAGCGTCTCCACGATGCCGCGGCCGATCGAGTCGTCGCCGATCAGCGCGAACGGGCCCACCGGGACGTCGCCGCCGAACTCGTCGGCGATCATCGTGAGCACGCACGGGATCGGCTCGCCGCGCGCCGCCCACGCCGTGGCGTACGGGGAGTGCGTGTGCACCACTCCCCCGACCTCGGGCATGTGCCGGTACACGTAGGCGTGCGCGGCGGTGTCCGACGACGGCGAGTGGTCGCCCTCCACCAGGTTGCCGTGCAGGTCGGTGACGACCATGGCCTCGGGGGTCAGCTCGTCGTAGGACACGCCGGACGGCTTGATGACCATCAGGTCCTGGCCGGGCACGCGGGCCGAGACGTTGCCCGCGGTCCAGATCACCAGCTCGTAGCGGGTCAGCTCGCGGTGCAGGTCGGCGACCGTGCGGCGCAGCTCGGAGATGGCGGACGCCGTCACGCTCCCACCTCGCCCTTCGCCGTGTCCGTCTTCGTGGCCAGCCGCCGGGCCTTGAGCCGGTGCATGACCTCGTTCGCGCCGCGGCCGAAGTAGTCGTGCAGCTCCTGGTACTCCACGAACATCCGCTCGTAGGCCTCGACGTTGTCCGGGATCGGCAGGTACGCGCCGCGCTTGATCGAGCCCATCGCCTTGGCCGCGGCGTGGATGTCGTCGTAGGCCTTCGCCGCGACGGCCGCGTGCATCGCCGAGCCCAGCGCGGGCCCCTGCTCGGAGCCGATCACCGACAGCGGCAGGTTCGTCACGTCGGCGTAGATCTGCATCAGCAGCGGGTTGCGCAGCAGGCCGCCCGCGATGACCAGCTCGGTCACCGGGATGCCCGCGTCGGTGTAGGAGTCCACGATCACGCGCGTGCCGTAGGCGGTGGCCTCCAGCAGCGCCCGATAGGTGTCCTCGGCGCGGGTGGCCAGCGTCTGCCCGACGATGACGCCCGACAGCTCGTGGTCCACCAGCACCGAGCGGTTGCCGCTGTGCCAGTCCAGCGCGATCAGGCCGTGCTCGCCGATGCGCTGCTGCGCGGCCAGCTCGGTCAGCAGCTCGTGCACCGAGATGCCGCGCGCCCGCGCCTGCTCGTGGTACTCCCCCGGCACGCCGTGCTCGACGAACCAGGCGAAGATGTCGCCCACGCCGCTCTGCCCGGACTCGTAGCCCCACAGGCCGGGCACGATCCCGCCGTCCACCACGCCGCACATGCCCGGCACGTCGGCCAGCACGTCGGCGTTCATCACGTGGCACGTGGAGGTGCCCATGATCGCGACCATCTGGCCGGGTTCGACGGCCCGCGCGGCGGGCGCGGTCACGTGCGCGTCGACGTTGCCGACGGCCACCGCGATGCCGGGCTTGAGGCCGGTCCACTCGGCGGCCTGCTCGGTGAGCCCGCCCGCCCGGTCGCCGAGCTGGCCGAGCTGGTGCTCCAGCTTGTCGGAGACGAACGTCGCGAAGTCGGGGTTGAGCGCGGACAGGAAGTCCGCGGACGGGTAGCCGTCCTGGTAGATGCCCTTGTAACCGGCCGTGCACGCGTTGCGCACGTAGGTGCCGGCGAGCTGCCAGACGATCCAGTCGGCGGCCTCGACCCAGTGGTCCATCGCCGCGTAGACCTCGGGGGCCTCTTCGAGCAGCTGCAGGCCCTTGGCGAACTCCCACTCCGAGGAGATCAGGCCGCCGTAGCGCGGCAGCCAGCCCTCGCCGCGCTGCGCGGCCAGGTGGTTGATCCGGTCCGCCTGCGGCTGGGCCGCGTGGTGCTTCCACAGCTTCACGTACGCGTGCGGGTTGCCGGCGAACTCGGGCAGCTCGTTGAGCGGCGTGCCGTCGGCCTTGACCGGGACCATCGTGCACGCGGTGAAGTCCGTGCCGATGCCGATCACGTCGGCCGGGTCGACCCCGGCGTCGACGATGGCCGCGGGCACCGCGTGCCGCAGCACGTCCACGTAGTCCTGGGGCACCTGCAACGCCCAGTCGGGGGGCAACGGGCGCCCGTCGGGCAGGGCGCGGTCCAGCACGCCGTGCCGGTAGTCGTGCACCGCGGTGCCGAGTTCGAGGCCGTCGCGCACCCGCACGACCACCGCGCGGCCGGACAACGTGCCGAAGTCGACACCCACCACCAATGGATCGCTCGCCATGATGGGCAGTGTTATCGCTAACATTCGTGACGTCAAGACCTGCCCGCAACGTGGTCTTAACGGTTTGGTGAGCGTGCACAAAACCCGGTGTTCAGCGGGGTGCGGCGCTGCTGCCGTCGCACCCCAGCCTAGGCGGGTTCGGGCCTGGCGCGGACCCGCAGATGCGCGGAAGACCGGACGAAAAAGTTGCGGGACCGGCCCCGGTCGCGCCGGACGACGCCCGGCCCGACCCACCGCGAGGGTCGCGGAACCGTATCCGGCCCGCCGGCCCGCCCCACGACCGGCACCGCTGTGCCCCACGACACCGTGCTCTGCGACACCCCGCCTCGCCTCACCGCGCCCGGGGCGCAGCTGCCCAGGACCCGTGCCGCACACGGCCCGGTGCTCGACGGCACCGCGCCGACCGGACCCCCCGCGACGGGCGGTGTGCGCGCGGCCGGCCGCACGCCCGTCCGGGTCACGCGAGGCCGGCGCGACCCCGGCCCCACCGCGAGGGCGGCACGACGTTGTGCCGCCGCCCCGGGGTCACTGCACGGGCGGCGCGACGCTGTCCCGCTTCACCAGGGCCGGCGGGACGTTGCGCTGCGGCGCGCCCACCTCCCCGTCGGCCACCTGCGCCAGCAGCAGCTCCAGCGTCTCCTTGGCGACGGCGTGGAAGTCCGGCCGGATGGTCGTCAGCGGCGGGATGAAGTAGGCCGCCTCCGGCACGTCGTCGAACCCGACGATGCTCACGTCGTGCGGCACCCGGCGACCGCGTTCGCTCATGGCCCGCAGGATGCCGAGCGCCAGGTGGTCGTTCGCCGCGAAGATCGCGGTCACCTCCGGCATCCGGGCGAGCATCTGGCCCGCCCGGTAGCCCGAGGCCGCGCTCCAGTCCGCCGGCACGACCGGCGGCACCTCCAGGCCCGCCGTCTCCAGCGCCGACCGCCAACCCCTTATGCGGCCGAGGCTGTCGAACCAGTCCGACGGCCCCGAGACGTGCCACACCGTGCGGTGGCCCGCCTCCAGCAGGTGGGTGGTCGCCGCGAACGCGCCCGCCGCCTGGTCGACCGTGACCAGCGGCGTGGAGCGCTCCGGGTCGCCGTCCACCGTGACCAGCGGGATGCCGGCGGACACGTCGCCGACGGCGTCGTTGGCCGACGCGGTCGGCGCGATGACCACTATCCCGGCGACCCGCTGGTCGCGGTGGCGTTCCACGGCGTCGGAGATGGAGTTGCGGTCGAGCACGTTGACCCGGCCCACGCTCACCGCGAACCCCGCCTCGGCCGCCGCCGCCTCGAACGCGGCCAGCAGCGACGCGGGGCCGTAGAGCGTCGAGTTCTGCGCCACCACCCCGATCAGCTGCGACCGGCCGGTCACCAGCGCGCGGGCCGCTTTGTTGGGCCGGTAGCCCAGTTCCGCGATGGCCGCGCGCACCCGCAGCCGGGTCTGCTCCCGGACGTTGGGGTGCCCGTTCAGCACCCTCGACACCGTCTGGTGCGAGACCCCGGCGAGTCGGGCGACATCCGTCATCGCGGGATCGCGCGAGGTCCTGTGCTCCACTAGCGCCCCATCTCCCCTGTCGACATGCAAGCCTTCGAACTCGATGTTAGCGATAACACGCCCGGTCGACCGCGAAGGCACTCCCGGACATTGTCCACCAAGGACCGCTCCCACCTGCGCAGGACGCGTCAGGACACCCTGAATGTCGCACGTTCCCGGGCGCGTCGGTCACCGCCCGGCTTGGACACCGCCAACCGCCCGGTGTCGTGCGCGAGGTAGGCGTCCTGGTCGGCCGCCAGTCGCAACGACACCCCGTCACGGTCGGTCAGGCCCGGCGCCCGCACGAACGACGCGGCCCGGCCGTAGGCGTCGGTGTCCTCGAACGGGTCGACCCGGACCACGCCGCCGTCGACCCGCGCGTAGCGGTCCGGGAAGTTGACCGACTGCACCGCCACCGTGCCCGCGCCGAGGAAGCCGGGCACGAACCGGAACTGCGAGTCGGCCAGGTCGCGCACGTTGCCGTCCACCCGGAGCTTGTACTCGAAGTGCCGCACGAACAGGGCCGGCGCGTCGGCGGGCGACAGCCGCACCACCGGCCCGCCCTTCCCGACCGGCACGCCGAAGCTGGGCGTGCCGTCGGCGTTCCAGCGCAGCTCCTGCACGCGGGTGTGCCGGTTCGGGTCGAACAGCGGGTCGCCGGTGATCGCCCGGTAGTCGCGGGCGTGGTAGACCAGCACGTCCCGGTCCCCGACCGTGGTGAACGAGTTGTGCCCCGGGCCGTACTGCCGGGTGGCGTCGTTGGTGGTGAAGACCGGCGTCGGCGTCTTGGTCCACGACCGCGCGTCGAGCAGGTTGGCGTTCTCGTCCGCGGTGAGCAGCCCCATGCAGTAGCGGGCGTCGGTGGCGCTGGCGGAGAAGGTGACGAAGACCCGGCCGTTGCGGATGAGCACCGCCGCGCCCTCGTTGACCCGGAAGCCCTGCACCTCCCAGTCCAGCGTGGGCGTGGCGATGCGCACCGGCGTCGTCTTCAGCGCGAGCGGCGAGGCCATCTCGGCGATGTAGAGGTTGGTGTTGGTGTCGATGCCCGGTTCGTGCTGCGCCCACAGGAAGTACCGCTTGCCGCGGTGGGAGAACGTGGTCGCGTCGAGGGTGAAGGTCTCCCACGCGGTGACCACCTGCCCCTTCAGCTCCCAGCCTCCCTCGCGCGGGTCGTCCTTGGCCGACTCCAGCACGTAGGTGCGGATGCGGAACGGGTCGTCGGAGTCGCCCGCGGCGAAGTAGACGTACCACTTGCCGTCGATGCGGTGCAGCTCCGGCGCCCAGATGTAGCCGCCCATCTTCCCGGACGACGGCCGCCGCCAGATGGTGCGCTCGCGGGCGTCCGCGAGCCCGTCGAGGGTGGCGGCGCCCCGGATCACCACCCGGTCGTACTCGGGGACCGAGCCGGTGAGGTAGTACATGCCGTTCACCGGCCGGGTGATGAACGGGTCGGCGCGCTGCTCGACCAGGGGGTTGCGGGTGGGCAGCCCGCCGGGGGCGGCGGCCGCGGCCTCGGGCTCCCCCTGCGCGGAGACGGCCGACGCGGAGGCGGTCAGGCCGCCCGCCACGGCCAGCGCGCCGCCGGCGCGGAACAGGCTTCTGCGGTCCAGGGACACGGGAGCTCCAATCGCGGAGGTGCTGGGCGTGGTCATCGACGGCGGTCCTTGATGCGCAGGAACGTGACCGAGTTCGGCGGGAACGTGTGGGTGAACGAGCTCGACACCCGCACCTGCGTCTGCCTGGCCTTGACCGGCTGGGTGAACTCGGTGTTCACGTCGTCGGGCAGGCCCTCCAGCACGGTGGCCCTCGCGGTCGGCACCACCCAGGCGCCCCTGCCCAGGTCGATCTTCGTGCGGGCGGCGTTCGACTGCGCGTTGACGACCTTGACGATCAGCTCGCCGGTCGCCTCGTCGCGGGTGACCACCTGGCGGAACGGCTCCGGGTTCTTGTTCGCCTCGTCGGTGAACGAGGCCCACAGCCGCCCGTCGACGAAGAGCCGCACGGTCCGGTCGCGCACCTCGACGCGCAGGTCGTAGGTCCGACCGGTCTCGATCCTGGTGTCGTCGGCGTGGAACACGCGCGAGGAGTTGCCGCCGTCCACCGCGGAGCGGGTGTTGTTCCAGCCGCCGAGGTTCCACCAGAACGGGTTGCCCGTGCCGTTGACCGCGAACGGGATCAGGAAGCCCTCGCTGCCGGACAGCTTGGTGGCCTTCACGCTGAACGTGAAGTCGCTCCACGTCGGGTCGCCCGCCGTCATCAGGGGGTTGGTCGCCGCGGTGTCGGACTGCACGAACCGCCCGTCCACCACGCCCCAGTTGCCGGCGCCGTTGCCCGTCCAGGAGCCGCCGTCGACGGAGAAGTCGTCGGCGAACAGCTCACGACCGTCCGCCGAGGTGACCTTCACGTCGTCGTAGGCCACCGAGGTGGCCCAGGAGGAGAGGCCGATGGCGCCGGTGATCGGCTCGGGGCTCCACGGCGTGCCGGACGCCGTGCTCTTGACCACGTGGTCGCCGACGTTGGTCATGAACAGCTTCTGCACCTCGTAGGAGGTCGAGCCCCACGACGCGTGGTTGTTGAACCAGATCATGTCCGGCCGCCACTGCACGTAGTCCTCGTTCGACAGCAGCGGCGCGTAGGAGGCGAGCTTGACCACGTCGGCGTTGCGCTCCAGGCCGGTCATGAACGCGGCCTCGGCGAGGGCGTTGGAGTACCGGTTGTCCTGCGAGGCGTACTCGCCCAGGAACACCTTGGGGCCGTTGCGGTCGTAGCTGTCGTAGCGGTCGTTGTTCTCCAGGAACCAGCTGGGGCTGTTGTAGTAGTGCTCGTCCACCAGGTCGACGCCCGCGTCGCGGTTGAGCTGCCACAGCCGGTCGAAGTTGGCGCCGGTGTCGTCGGGCCCGGAGTTGCCGACGACCGTGATGTCCGGGTACCTCGCCTCGATGGCGGCGCGGAACCGGGTGAACCGGCTGAAGAACTCGTCGGCCAGGTTCTCCTCGTTGCCGACGGCCACGTGGGTGAGCCCGAAGGGCTCCGGGTGGCCCATCTCGGCCCGCTTGCGACCCCAGGTGGAGTCGGCGGGGCCGTTCGCGAACTCGATCAGGTCCAGGGTGTCCTGGATGTGCCGCCGCAACAGCTCGGGGTCGTCGGTGGCGCGGTTCTGGCCGCAGCCGGTGACCAGGGCGGGCACCACGGGCAGCGGCATCGCGCCGACGTCCTCGGAGAACTGGAAGTACTCGTAGTAGCCCAAACCGTAGGACTGGTTGTAGCCCCAGAAGTTCCAGTTGGTGGCGCGCTGCTCGACCGGCCCGATGGTGTCCTTCCACTGGAAGGAGCGGCGGCGCTCGAAGTCCGGCGCCTCGTAGCCGCGGTGGCTGCCGGTGTTGACCAGGCACCCGCCGGGGAAGCGGACGAAGCCCGGGTCCAGCGCCGCGATCTTCTCCGCCAGGTCCTTGCGCAGGCCGTGGCCCTTGAAGGTGTCCTGCGGGAACAGGGAGACCATGTCCAGCCGGAGCGTGCCCGTCCCTCCCGCGTCGAGCAGCAGCCGACCGGTGGTGGACGACTCGCGCGCGGCGAACGTGCCGGTGTACTTGGTCCAGCCGTCGCCCTTGACCCGGACCTCCACCGGCGGCGCGAGGTCCTTGCCCGCCGGGTCGGTCAGGCCGACGTGCACCGGCGTGCCGGCGGGCTGGTCCGAGCGGGCCCAGGCGGAGAAGTCGTAGCGCTTGCCCTTCTCCACCGCGAGGCCCGAGTTGTAGCCCGAGTTGATCACGCCGGCGGGCAGGCCGAGGCGCAGGTAGTTGCGGTTGCGCTCGTTCATCCGGGCGCCGTCGTCCACCACGTCGAGCGTGCCGCCGGTCGGCGCCCACCCCGTCAGCGGCGTGTAGGCGGCGTTGTCGGCGGTGCTGTACTCGAACGACCTGTTCTGCACCAGCTCGGCGTGCAGGCCGCCGTCGGCGGCGCGGTTGATGTCCTCGAAGAAGACGCCGTACATCGTGTCGTCGATCGTCGCGCCCTTGGCGGTGGGATCGATGGCGAGGGTGTAGTCGGTGTCGGCGGCCGTGCCCGAGGCGGGCACGGCGACGAGCAGGCTCGCGGTCAGAGCCGCGGCCATCACGACGCGGGACATGCGTGCTCCATGCTCCTGTGCGGGGTCAGGGGTCGTGGCGGCGGGTCGGGGTCGTGGCGGCGTCAGGGGAAGGCGGCGCGGACGCGGTCGAGCTCGGCCTTCGTGACCGGCAGCACGGTGCCGTGCCGGGGCCTGCCGGGCAGCTCGTAGCCGGTGGCGGGGGTCCACCGCCCGGTGGCGAGGTCGGTGGTCTCGAACGGCACGTAGCCGCGGCCGCCGAACTCGTCGATGAACAGGTACCAGCGGTCCTCGGTGTTGGACTTGAACACCGTCGGGCCCTCGCCCTGGTTGATCGCGCCCTTGCCGATGCAGTCGCCCACGAAGTCGTAGGACGTGTCGCGCAGCTGCGCCGACTTCTCGGCCAGGACGAACTTGCTGCACGGCGTGGTGGACGTGTTGTTCCGCTCGTCCTTGGTGAACCGGTAGTACTCGTCGCCGTGCTTGATCACGGTCGAGTCGATGACGGAGTAGCCCGGGTCGACCCACACCTGCGGCTCGCTGAACGTGCGGAAGTCGCGCGTGGTCGCGTACAGCATCTTGTTGTAGGTGTTGCCGGTGTGCCCCGGGTCGTCCTCGGCGTAGAGCTTCGAGGCCCAGAACACGACGTAGGCGCCGATCGACTCGTCGTAGTACGCCTCGGGCGCCCACGTGTTGCCCGCCGTCTCCGGCGAGAGCGGCACGTGGCGCTGCCGGCCCCAGTCGACGAGGTCGGTCGACTCCCACACCTCGACGTACCGGCTGCCCTTGCGCTGCGCGAGGTCCCAGTTGCCGTTGCCGTGCATCTTCAGGTCGGTGGCGATGAGGTAGAACTTGTCGCCCTCCGGCGACCGGATGATGAACGGGTCGCGCACGCCCTTGTCGCCCAGCGACGACGTCAGCACGGGGTTGCCCTTGTTCAGCTCGTCCCACTTGAGCGCGTCGTTGCCCCGGCTGGCGGCGAAGTGGACCTGCTCGCCGGTGGCCGAGCCCTCGCCGGTGAAGTAGCCGAACAGGTAGCCCTCGTAGTCCTGCCGCCGCGGCAGGGGCGTGACGGTGACCTTGAACTTCTTGCGGGTCGTCTCCCGGCCCGCCCGGATCTCGGCGGTGAGCTGCACCTTCACCGGCTTGTCGCCGAACGCGGGCCGGGTGACCTCGCCGGTGGGCGTGATGGTCCCGGGCTTGTTGCTCTTCCAGGTGACCGCAGTGCCGTGCAGGCCGGTCGTGGGCAGGGTGATGTTGCCCCTGATGTCGTCCTCGTCCCACACCACCAGCGCGGCATCGGCCTCGGCGACCTTCTCGTCGTCGGTCAGCTCCGGGCGCACGGTGACCCGGAAGTCGCGGGTCTGCCCGGACGCGGTCGCGGTGAGCGTCACGGTCGCGGCCGGGCGGCCGGGCGCGGGCCGGGTGACGACGCCGTCGGCGGACACGACCGCCGGGTCGCCGGAGCGCCAGGTGATGGCGGAGCCGTAGGGGCCGGTGGTCGGCAGGGTCAGGTTCGCGGTGACGGCGGAGGTGTCGCCGAGGTCGATCGCGGCCAGGTCGCGGCGGCCCTTCTCGTCGTCGGCGATGAAGCCGAGGTCGTGCGCCTCGGCCGCGGTGAGGGCGCGGTCGTAGAGGCGGAAGTCGCGGACCGCGCCTTTGAGGCGGCGGTCGCCGCTGTAGAGGGAGCGGCCGATGTAGTTGGCGGTCGTCGTGCCGCCGCCGATCATCGCCGGGGTGATCGTGACGCCGGTCTTGCGGGCGACCTCGGCACCGTCCTCGTACAGCACGGCGGTGCCGCCGCCGAGCGTGTAAGTAAGCGTTTTCCAAACACCCCTGGCGAGATCGCGGCCGGCCGTCGCGGTCTGCTCCGTCGACCAGTTCCCGGTGGCGATCGACGAGCGGTAGGCGTTCCCGGTGGTGAACAGGTAGCCGTTACCGGCGGTGCCCGAGGAGTTACCGAGGCCGTACACGAAATAGGGCGTCGCCTGGTCGGGCGCGATGCGCACCTGGACCGAGACGCTGACTTCGGCCAAGCCCCTCAGCACGTCGTCGGGCAATTTCACGTGGCCGTCCACGCCGCCCAGCTGAAGGCCTTCAGGACCGCCCGGGGTGGCGTCGCCGATAACGGTTGCGTTGCGACCTCCGCCCGAGGTGTCGGCCACGACGTCCCCGTCGGTTTCGGTGAGGGGGTAGTGCAGCACGAGCCCGTCGGCGGCGGATGCCGGCGGGGCGCTCAGAGCCGCCGCGGCCACCGCCGCGACGAGAGTCGCGACCAGGGTGCGTGGACGATGACGAAGGGTGACCATGTGAGGGCGTCGCTCTCGTCTTGCGCGCGGCGCGAAGCCGCGGATGAACAGGGCATCCGGGAGTCGAGGTGTGTTGAGTCACAAAAGTGAGCGCTAACATACGACCGGCCTAACAAACGTGTCAAGGATGCAAAGTTGACGTTTCCGGGGGGTTGACTGGCCGATTGTGAGCGTTCACTCTTGTGCCCCAGGTGACCACCGTCACGCGGTTCGCCGTTCCCGTCAGTGTCTCGGGTTCACACGGAGGAAGACCAGTGTTGAAGAAGATCACGACCGCCGCCGCCGCGGTCCTGTTGGCCGCGTTGACCGCGTGCGGATCCGGTGGGTCCGGGGACGCGGGGTCGACGGGCGCCCCCAAGGGCAACGACGACGGCAAGATCACCATGGGCTTCGCCCAGGTGGGCGCCGAGAGCGGCTGGCGCACCGCGAACACCAAGTCGGTCCAGGAAGAGGCCGCGGCCGCCGGGATCGACCTCAAGTTCTCCGACGCGCAGCAGAAGCAGGAGAACCAGATCAAGGCGATCCGGTCCTACATCCAGCAGAAGGTGGACGTCATCGCCTTCAGCCCGGTGGTGGAGACCGGCTGGGACGCCGTGCTGCTCGAGGCCAAGCGCGCGAACATCCCGGTGATCCTGACCGACCGCGCGGTCGACTCCGACGACACGTCGCTGTACAAGACGTTCCTCGGCTCCGACTTCGTGGAAGAGGGCAAGAAGGCCGGCGAGTGGCTGAAGACCAACGCGGCGGGCGCGAAGAACGTCGTCGAGCTCCAGGGCACCACGGGCGCGGCGCCGGCGATCGACCGCAAGAAGGGCTTCGAGGACGCCATCGCGGGCACCGACCTGAAGATCGTGGCCACGCAGACCGGTGACTTCACGCGGTCGGGCGGCAAGCAGGTCATGGAGGCGTTCCTGAAGTCGGTGCCGCAGATCGACGTGGTCTACGCGCACAACGACGACATGGGCCTGGGCGCCATCGAGGCGATCAAGGCCGCGGGCAAGGTGCCCGGCAAGGACATCAAGATCATCACCGTGGACGCGGTGAAGGACGGCATGACCGCGCTGGCCGCCGGTGAGATCAACTTCATCGTCGAGTGCAACCCGCTGCTCGGCAAGCAGCTGATGGAGCTGGCGAAGAAGGTCGTCGCGGGCGAGGAGGTGCCGCCGCGGGTCGTGACCGAGGAGGGCACGTTCACCGTCGAGCAGGCGAAGACCGAGCTCCCCAACCGCAAGTACTGATCCCGAGCCGCGGCCCCCGCCACCCTCCGGGTGTGGTGGCGGGGGCCGCTCCCGTCGTTTTCGTGTGAGGGTCTTGTCGTGAGGTTCTTGTGGTGAGGGTCGCGTGAGGGGAGTTGTCCGGTGACCGAGCCGGTCGTCGACATGCGGGGCATCTCGGTGGAGTTCCCCGGAGTGAAAGCCCTGCAAGAGGTGGATTTCCGGCTGTTCCCCGGCGAGGTCCACGCGCTGATGGGCGAGAACGGAGCGGGCAAGTCGACGCTCATCAAGGCGCTGACGGGCGTGCACCCGCTCGCGGCGGGCGAGATCCACTACGCGGGCCAGTCCGTCTCGTTCCACGGTCCCGCGCAGGCGCAGGCCGCCGGGATCAGCACCGTGTACCAAGAGGTCAACCTGTGCGGGAACCTCACCGTGGCGGAGAACATCCTGCTCGGGCGTGAGCCGCGCAAGTTCGGCCGCATCGACGGCCGGGCGATGCGCGCCCGCGCCGCCGAGCTGCTCGCGCGCATCGGGCTGCACATCGACCCGGGCTCGGTGCTGGAGAGCCACCCGATCGCCGTGCAGCAGCTCGTCGCCATCGCGCGGGCCGTCGCGGTGGACGCGCGGGTGCTCGTGCTGGACGAGCCGACGTCGAGCCTGGACTCCGACGAGGTCGCGGAGCTGTTCCGGATCATCCGGGTGCTGCGCGACGAGGGCGTCGCGGTGCTGTTCGTGACCCACTTCCTGGAGCAGGTCTACGAGATCTCCGACCGGATGACGGTGCTGCGCAACGGCCGCCTGGTCGGCGAGCACATGACCGCGTCGCTGAGCCGGATCGACCTGGTGTCCGCGATGCTGGGCCGCGAGATGGGCGTGCTGGAGGAGATCGAGCGCCGCTCCGGCAAGCCGGGCCAGGCGTTCCTGGTCGCGGAGGGCGTGGGGCGCAAGGGCTCCGTCGCGCCGTTCGACCTGGAGGTCAGGTCGGGCGAGGTGGTCGGGCTGGCCGGGCTGCTCGGCTCGGGCCGCACCGAGGTGGCGCGGCTGCTGTTCGGCGCCGACAAGGCCGACTCGGGCCAGGTGCTGGTGAACGGCAAGCCGCTGCGGCTGACCGGGCCGAGGGCGGCGATCGAGGTCGGCATCGCGTTCTCGTCGGAGGACCGCAAGGCCGAGGGCATCGTGGCCGACCTGAGCGTGCGGGACAACCTGATCCTGGCGATGCAGGCCGCGCGCGGCTGGGCCAGGCCCGTACCGCGCAAGATGGCCGACGAGCTGGTCGCGAAGTACATCGAGCTGCTGGACATCCGGCCCGCCGACCCCGACCGCGCGGTCGGCAACCTGTCGGGCGGCAACCAGCAGAAGGTGCTGCTGGCCCGCTGGCTGGTGACCGAGCCGAAGCTGCTGATCCTGGACGAGCCGACGCGCGGCATCGACGTCGGCGCGAAGGCGCAGATCCAGAAGGTCGTCGCGGACCTGGCCGCGGAGGGCATGGCCGTGCTGTTCATCTCCGCCGAGCTGGAGGAGGTGGTGCGCGTGTCCGACCGCGTCGTGGTGATGCGCGACCGGCACAAGGTGGCCGAGCTGGACGGCGACGTGGGCGTGGACGACGTGATGGCGCTCATCGCGGGCGGCGGCGACCACGGCGTGGACAAGGACGTGCGGAAGGCGGTGGTGTCGTGAAGAACCGACTGCTGTGGCCGGTGCTCGCGCTGGTCGCGCTGCTGGTGCTGAACGTGGTGGTGACGCCGTCGTTCTTCTCGCTGCGGCTGCAGGACGGCCACCTCTACGGCAGCCTGATCGACATCCTGCGCAACGGCGCGCCGACGCTGCTGATCGCGCTGGGCATGACGCTGGTGATCGCGACCCGGGGCATCGACCTGTCGGTGGGCGCGGTCGCGGCCATCGCCGGCGCGGTGACCTGCACCTACATCGCCTCGGGCGGTGACGCGTGGATCGGCATGGGCCTGGCGCTCGTGCTGTGCGGCGTGCTGGGCCTGTGGAACGGGTTCCTGGTGTCGGTGCTGGGCATCCAGCCGATCATCGCCACCCTGGTGCTGATGACGGCCGGGCGCGGCATCGCGATGCTGATCACCGAGGGGCAGATCGTCACGGTGGACTCGCCGACCTTCCGGGAGGTGGGCGCGGGGTTCGTGGTGCTGCCGATCGCGATCCTGATCAGCCTGGCGGTGCTGGGCCTGGTCGCGCTGGTGACGCGGCGCACGGCGCTGGGGATGCTGATCGAGTCGGTCGGGGTCAACCCGTCGGCGTCGCGGCTGGCCGGCGTGCGGGCGCGCACGATCATCTGGACGGTGTACGTGTTCGCGGCGCTGTGCGCGGCCGTGGCCGGGTTGATGATCAGCTCGAACGTGAGCGCGGCGGACGCCAACAACGCCGGCCTGTGGATCGAGATGGACGCGATCCTGGCCGTCGTCATCGGCGGCACGTCGCTGGCGGGCGGCCGGTACTCGTTGACCGGCACGCTGCTCGGCGCGTTGATCATCCAGACGTTGACCACGACGGTCTACACGATCGGCATCGCGCCGGAGATCACGCTGGTCTTCAAGGCGATCGTGGTGATCGCGGTGTGCCTGTTGCAGGCGCAGGTCCGGATTCGGGTTCGTGGGGTTCGTGGGAAGCAAGGGGTGCCCGCGTGAAGCAGCAGACAGTGGTCGTGGAGCCGGAGGTCGTCGCGCCGGGCGCGCCGGGTCGGTCCCGTGGGCGCGTGAGCGTGCCCAAGCGGTTCCTGCCGGTGATCGCGACGTTCGTGGTGTTCGTGGCGACGTTCGGCGTCGGTTCGGTGCGGTACGAGGGGTTCGCGTCCGGGCAGGTGCTGGCGAACCTGTTCATCGACAACGCGTTCCTGATCGTGCTCGCGGTCGGGATGACGTTCGTGATCCTCACCGGCGGCATCGACCTGTCGGTCGGGTCGGTGGTGGCGTTGTCCACGATGATCGCGGCGTCGTCGTTGCAGGCCGGGTGGCCGGTGTGGCTGGTCGTGCTCACGGTGCTCGCGGCCGGTTCCGGGCTGGGGCTGGCGATGGGCTGGGTGATCCACCGGTTCGGCGTGCAGCCGTTCATCGTGACGTTGGCGGGCATGTTCCTGGCGCGCGGGCTGTGCTTCGTGATCAGCGTCGAGTCGGTGTCGATCAAGGACCCGACGTTCCGCGCGATGGCCACGGGGTCGATCGAGCTGCCGGGCGGGGTGACCATCACCTACGGCGTGGTGATCGCGCTGGTGGCGGTGCTCGCGGCGCTGTACGTGCTGCACCTGACGCGGTTCGGGCGCACGGTGTACGCGGTGGGCGGCAGTGAGTCGTCCGCCCGGCTGATGGGCCTGGCGACCGCCCGGGTGAAGATCGGCGTCTACGTGATCAGCGGGTTCTGCTCGGCGCTGGGCGGGTTGCTGTTCAGCCTCTACATGCTCTCCGGCTACAGCCTGCACGCGGTGGGCATGGAGCTGGACGCGATCGCGGCGGTCGTCGTCGGCGGCAGCCTGCTGTCCGGCGGGGTCGGGTTCGTGATCGGGTCGGTCGTGGGCGTGCTGGTGCTGGGCACCATCCAGACGCTGATCTCGTTCGAGGGCACGCTGTCGTCCTGGTGGACGAAGATCGTGATCGGCGCGCTGCTGCTGGCGTTCATCGCGTTGCAGCGGATCATCGTGCGGCGCACCTAGGTTCGTCGGCTCCGATGTCGAGACCCGTCGCCCGGTCGGTCCGGGCGGCGGGTCTTCGCGTTGTCCGGCCTGGTGGCGGCGGCGCCGGGGGTGGTGGCGGTGCCGGGGGTGCGGCCTCGCGGCGGGGCGATCAGGGTGTTTCCCAACCCGCCAGCAGGTCGGCCGCTTCCCTGGTGCGCGGGTGGTTCTCGCCCTGGACCTCGGACATCTCCGCCAGCACGGCGCGCAGCTCGGCGACCGCCTCGTCGCGGCGTCCGGCGCGGTGCAGGAGGTGGGCTCGTTGTTGGCGGATGCGCAGCGCCCGGGGGTGGTCGGGGCCGAAGACCCGCTCCACCGCGGCGCGCAGGGCGGTCAGGTGGTCCAGCGCGCCGGGGTCGCCGGCCATCCCCTGCCAGAACACCAGGTTCGACCGGTAGGTGAGGGTGGTCGGGTGGCCTTCGCCCAGGGCGCGTTCGGCGTCGGCGGCGGCGAGGTCGAACTCGGTGATCGCCCGCGGCAGGTCGCCCGCCACGGCCCGCCAGTAGGCGAGGTTGTGCCGGGCGATGAACGTGTCGTGGTGGGCGCGCCCGGCCACCGCCTCCAGGCCGTCGACGGCTTCCTGGTAGGTGGCCACGGCGAGCCGGGCGTCGCCGGTCTCGCCGATCCACCGGCCCAGGCCGAGCATCACGCGCAACGTCTGCTTGTGCCTCGGGCCGAGCTCCTCCCGCAGCACGGTGACGAGCGCGTCCGACGCGTCACGCGCGCCGACGAGGTCGCCCGACAGCCCCAGGCACAGCGCGCGGTCGTCCTCGGCGGCCACCACGAGCGGGTGGGCGGCGGGCAGGTCGCAGGACTCGACCAGGGACGTCAGCTCGGCCAGCGCGGTCTCGATGAGGCCCGTCTCCAGGCGGTAGGTGGCCTGGTGGAAGCGGGCCCACAGGGCGTCCTCGTCGGTGGGGCCGAGGTCGCGCTCGGCGGTGGCACGGATCTCGGCGAAGTGCGCCAGGGCGGTCGCCGGGTCGCCCAGGTCGCCGATCGCCTTCGCCACCTGGGTGCGCAGGGTCACGACGTCACGCGGGTCGGCGGCGTGCGCCAGGAGGTCGGCCGCGACGTCGCGCGCCGCGGCGGGCCTGCCGATCTCGGCGAGGTGCCGGCCGAGCCGGCGCAGGACGGGGTGCATGCCGCCGCCCCACAGGTGCTCCCCCGCGACGGAGCGCAGGACCTCGGCGTTGCGGAACAGCGCGGCGGCGGTGTCGGGGTCGGCGGTGGACCACGCGCGTTCGATCGCGTCGGCCGCCGTCACGGCGACCGGCGCCAGGTCACCGACCAGGTCGCGCGCGGTGCGCTGGACGAGGGCGTGCGCCTCGATCCGGCGGTCTTGGTGGGTGACGAGGTTGAGCCGGTGCAACGCGCGCAGCGCGGGCAGGCCCCGGCCGCCGTCGAGCAGCACGGCTTCGGGGATGCCGTCCGGCGCGAGGACCGAGACCAGGCCGAGCAGGTCGACCGCGCCGGCGGCCAGGGACTCCGCCCGTTCCACCGCCAGCCGGACGGAGCCCGCGACGGTGTCGTGGTGCTCGTCGGCGGGCGAGGTCGGGGGGAACAGGTCGGCGACGCGGTGCCGCCGGTCGGCCAGCAGGTCCAGGTAGGCGGGCACGTCGGTGCCGCTGTCGATGAGGAACGCGGCGGCCTGCGAGAGCGCGAGGGGGAAGCAGCCGAGGGCGTCGGCGAGGACGGCCAGCTGGTCCGGGTCGTGCCGCGGGTCGACGGCGAGGCGGGCGGAGAGGTAGGCGGTGGCCTCCTCCGGGTCGAACATGCCGACGCCGATCACCCGCGAGTCGGGGCGGAGGAGCGACGCGTCGCGGCGCTGCGTGGTGACCAGGCTGCGGCCCGCGTCGCCGGTGGGCCACAGCCCGGCCAGTTCCGCCGGGTCGTCCACGTCGTCGAGCACCACCAGCCACGACGTGTTGGTGGACCGCAGCCAGGCGAGGAACAGGTCGGCCTGCGCCTCGTCGTCGGTGCCGGCGGCGGACTTCAGCGCGCGCCAGGCGCGCGCGTAACCGGTGAGCACGGACTGCCTGGTCCGGGCGCCGACCCAGACGAGCACGTCGGCGCGGGCGCGGTGGAACGCGGCGGTCGCCAGCTGCGACTTGCCGACGCCGCCGGGGCCGGTCAGGAGGACCTGGCGGACGTCCCGCTCCCGCGACGCGGCGTCGATCGCGTCGGCCAGCTCGGCGCGGTCGCGCAACGCCGCCGCGTCGCTGGGCGGACGGCCCACGACCACGCGGCCCGACTTCGGGGTGGCGCGGCGGTCCTGGTGCGCGGCACGCCACAGCTCGCGCAGGTCGTTGAGCTTCGGCACGCCGCCGGTCGCGAGGGCGACCGCCAGCACGCCGTCGAAGTCGCGGGGCACGGACTGGCCGCCGACCCACTCGCCCAAGCGCCGGGCGTTCACCGCGACCCGTCGACCGGACGGCAGCACGACCGCGCTCGCGCGCCGCGCCAGCGCCTCGTCGGACAGGTCGGGCAGCCGTTCCCGCAACCGCGCCAGCGCCTGCGCGAACACCGCTTTCGGGTCGCTCACCGCCACCTCCCCAGGTGATCACCAGTCTAGATCCCCGCAACGGCCCGGAACGGGGTGCCGGCGACCTGCGACCGACGCCGACGAACGCGGCGGTGCCCGCTCCCGGGGTGGTCGAGCGGAAGGGGAACGGCCCGATCGCGCCGCGGCCGACCGCTCGCCACATCCAGCCGACTCCCGACACCCTGCTGGCTTCCGACGCCCTGCCGAACCCGACACCCGACCGACCGCGACCGAAGGCCACCCGGCACCGGGCGACGGCTTCGCGATGTCGGTGTCATGGCGCGGCGCCGGGTTGGTGCGGATGGCCTACTCGGGCGTCTGACCGTTGACTTTCCCGCCGGGGCTCTGCAACGCTGCGATCCGGTTACGCAAGAAATCGACAAGTGTGCGGAACTTTCTGACAAGAGCCCCGGAATTGCCCTAACGAGAAGGGCCAGCACGACGATGTCAACGACGACTCGCGCCCGATCACGCCTCCTCTCCTCACTGGTCGCCCTGACCCTCACCGCGTTCACCCTGAGCCCCCCTGCCGCTCAGGCCGCGCCGACGGCCGGGGTGCTCGACCTCGGCAGACCGACCCGCATCGACCAGGTCCGGCTGTCGTTGCCGGACGACGACGCCACGTTCTCCGTCCAGACCAGCCTCGACGGCAAGGGGTTCGCCGTCCTGGTGCCGTCCGCGCCGCGCCACGGCGAGGACCAGGCGTTCGACTTCGACCCCACGCTGGTGCGCTACGTGCGCGTGGACGGCGCGCCGGTCCGGGACATCGACGTCCGCCAGGCCGCCGACGTCGCCGCCCAGCTCGCCGCCACGTACAGCGCGAGCACCACCAACGACGTCTACCAGGCGTCCAACGCCGGTGACGGCAACCAGGCCACCTACTGGGAGAGCGCCAACAACGCGTTCCCGCAGTGGCTGCGGGCCGACCTGGGCGCGGCGGTCAAGGTCGACCGGGTCGTGCTCAAGCTGCCGACGTCGGGGTGGGGCGCCCGCACGCAGACGTTGGCCGTGCAGCACAGCACCGACGGCCAGAACTTCGGCGACCTCGTGCCGTCGGCGCAGCACTCGTTCAACCCGACCGCGAACAACACGGTGACGATCCAGTTCACCGCGACCACCACGCGGTTCGTGCGGCTGCTGATCACCGGCAACTCCGCGTGGCCCGCCGGCCAGATCTCGGAGTTCGAGGTGCACGGCCCGAGCACCGGCGACACGCAGGCGCCGACCGCGCCGACGAACCTCGCCTACACCTCGCCGCAGTCCGGGCAGATCCGGCTGACCTGGTCCGCCGCCACCGACAACACCGGTGTGACCGGCTACGACGTCTACGCCAACGGCGCGCTGCGCACCAGCCTGCCGGGCACCGCGCTGACCTACACCGACTCCCAGCCGGACGGCGTCGCCGTCACCTACCACGTGATCGCCAAGGACGCGGCGGGCAACCAGTCACCGCCCAGCGGCTCCGTGACCCGGCCCGGTTCGCCGAACTCCGGCACGAACCTGGCCAAGGGCAGGCCGATCACGTCCTCCTCCCACACGTTCACCTTCGTCGCCACGAACGCCAACGACGACGACGTGAACACGTACTGGGAAGGCGCGACCTACCCGAACACGCTGACCACCCAGCTCGGCTCGAACGCCGACCTCAGCTCGGTCGTGCTCAAGCTCAACCCGTCGTCGGCGTGGGGCGCCCGCACGCAGAACATCCAGGTGCTGGGCCGTGAGCAGAGCGCCTCCGGCTTCACGAGCCTGGTGGCCGCGCGCGACTACGCGTTCAACCCGGCGTCCGGCAACACGGTCACCATCCCGCTGGCCGCGCGGGTCGCGGACGTGCAGCTGCGCATCACGTCCAACACCGGCGCGCCCGGCGGCCAGGTCGCCGAGTTCCAGGTGTTCGGCGTGGCCGCGCCCAACCCGGACCTGACGGTGAGCGCGACGTCGTTCACGCCCGCCAGTCCGGTCGAGACGACCGCGATCACGCTGTCCGCGACCGTGCGCAACGCGGGCACGGCGGCGTCCGGCGCGACCGACGTGACGTTCTTCCTCGGCGACACCGCCGTGGGCACCGCCCAGGTCGGCGCCCTCGCGGCGGGCGCGTCGGCGACCGTCACCGCGAACATCGGCCCGCGCGGCTCCGGCTCCTACCAGTACACCGCGAAGGTCGACGAGACGAAGAAGGTCGTCGAGCAGAACGAGGCCAACAACGCCCGCCTGCACCCGAGCGCCCTCGTCGTCACGCCCGTGCCCAGCTCCGACCTGGTCGGCGCGCTGAGCTGGTCGCCGAACAACCCGGCCAACGGCCAGAGCACCACCTTCAGCGTCGTGCTGCGCAACGAAGGTTCGATCGCCACGGCGAGCGGCGCGCACGGCGTCACCCTCACCCTCGTCAACGCCACCACGGGCGCGACCGTGCGCACGTTCACCGGCAGCCACACCGGCGCGCTCCAGCCGGGCCAGTCGGCGCCGGCGATCACGCTCGGCTCCTGGGCGGCGGCCAACGGCAAGTACACGTTGCGCACCGAGGTCGCGGTGGACGCCAACGAGATCGCGGCCCGGCAGGCGAACAACCTGACCACCCAGTCGCTGTTCGTGGGGCGCGGCGCGAACGTGCCTTGGGAGCACGTCGAAGCCGAGGACGCCGTCACCGCGGGCGGCGCGCAGAAGATCGGCCCGAACCGCACCATCGGCGACCTGGCCGGTGAGGCGTCCGGTCGGCGCGCGGTGACGCTCAACAGCACCGGCTCGTCGGTCGAGTTCACCACCACCGGGTCGACCAACACCCTCGTCACCCGCTTCTCCATCCCGGACTCGGCGGGCGGCGGCGGCATCGACGCCTCGCTGAACGTGTACGTCAACGGGTCCTTCCACAAGGCGATCACCCTCACCTCGCGGCACATCTGGCTCTACGGCAACGAAGCGTCGCCGGGCAACTCCCCCGGCGCCGGCGGGCCCCGGCACATCTACGACGAGGCGAACGTGATGCTCAACAGCACGTTCCCCGCCGGCACGAAGATCAAGCTGCAGAAGGACGCGACGAACACCACCAACTACGCCATCGACTTCGTCGACTTCGAGAACGCGGTGGCGCGGGCCAACCCCGACCCGGCCCGGTACATCACGCCGACCGGGTTCGGCCACCAGGACGTGCAGAACGCCCTGGACCGGTTCCGCATGGACACCAGCGGCACCCTGCTCGGCGTGTACCTGCCGGCCGGCACGTACACCACGGCGCAGAAGTTCCAGGTGTACGGCAAGCCGGTGCGGGTGATCGGCGCGGGACCGTGGTTCACGAAGTTCGTCGTGCCGACCACGCAGGAGAACACCGACGCGGGCTTCCGGGCCGAGCAGTCGGTGAACGGGTCCACGTTCAGCGGGTTCGCGTTCTTCGGCAACTACACGTCCCGCATCGACGGGCCGGGCAAGGTGTTCGACTTCGCGAACGTCTCGAACATCACCATCGAGAACATCTGGGCCGAGCACATGGTGTGCCTCTACTGGGGCGCGAACACCGACTTCATGACCATCAAGGACTCCCGGATCCGGAACATGTTCGCCGACGGCATCAACATGACCAACGGCAGCACGGACAACCGGGTGGCCAACATCGAAGCCCGCTCGACCGGTGACGACAGCTTCGCCCTGTTCTCCGCGATCGACGCGGGCGGGGCGGACGAGAAGAACAACGTCTACGAGAACCTGTCGTCGTTGACGACCTGGCGCGCGGCGGGGTTGGCGGTCTACGGCGGTTTCCTCAACACGTTCCGCAACATCTACATCGCCGACACGTTGACCTACTCGGGCGTCACGATCAGCTCGCTGGACTTCGGGTACCCGATGAACGGCTTCGGCCCCGAGCCGACCACGTTCAGCGGGATCACGCTGGTGCGCACCGGCGGGCACTTCTGGAACGGGCAGACGTTCCCGGGGATCTGGATGTTCTCGGCGTCGAAGCCGTTCCGGGGCATCCGGGTCGACGACGTCGACATCATCGACCCGACCTACGCCGGCATCATGTTCCAGACGAAGTACAACGGGTCGGCGCCCGAGAACCCGATCCAGGACACGGTGCTGACCAACATCTCGATCTCCGGCGCCAGGCTGAGCGGTGACCAGTTCGAGCACAAGTCGGGCATCGGGGTGTGGGCCAACGAGCTGCCGGAAGCCGGCCAAGGGCCCGCGGTCGGCTCGGTGACCTTCAACAACCTCCGGCTGAGCAACAACGCCGAGAACATCCGCAACCGGACCTCGACGTTCACCATCACCATCAACCCGTAGTCCCGCTCGACCGCGAAGCGCCGCCCTGTCCCCCAGGGCGGCGCTTCCGCGCTTTCCGCCGCCTTCTCCGGGTTCCCGCGTACGGCGGCTCGGCCCTCACCTCCGGCCCGCAACCGCTGACGCGCCTGCCCTACAGGCTCGCGCAACGCCGCAGGCGCGGGCAACGTCGTAGGCGCGGGCGTCGTCGCAGGCGCGGGCATCGCCGCGTCCTACCGCGCGCTCGCCCCTGGGGGCCCACCGCGCACCGCCGACAACGCACCCTCACGCACTCTCAACACGCACCCTCGACGCGCACCGCCGGCAACGCGCCGCCTACCGCGCGCTCGCGCCCCTGGCTCCCGCGCGCCCCCGGCCCCAGCCACCGCCCGCCTGGCTCCGACTGCCCTCGACGTCCAGCGCACCCTGCCCTCGGGCCGACCGACGTCCCCTGCCCGTACGCCGCTCCGGGGGTGCCGCCTCCTTACTATCCCGGCAACGTCAATGGTGCGGCAGAAGTTTCCGGATTGGGTTCCATTCACGCGCGATTCGCTCGACCGGGTGATCGAGTGCCCATCATAACCGCAGCTCAGAGGCCCGCGGCAGAAGACGCACTGTGCGCACGGGGGCGGCCCCTGGCTGGGAGAGGTTGCCAGGGGCCGCCGGACGGCAGGGTGGTGAGCCGAACGCTCAGCCGACCTTGCCCACGCCCGCACCGCTCTGCACGACCGACTTCACGCCGGAGCACGAGTCGAGCGCGTAGGAGTACGGGATCGACTTGACGCTGCCACCCTGGTCACCCGATCCCGAGTTGACCATGTGGTTGTTGCGCGCCACCAGGTTGGCGGGGTCGGAGTCGCCCTCGCCGCGGTGGAACGGGTCGCGCGTGTTCTCGAAGTAGTTGCACTCCACGAGCACGCCCGCTTCCTGCGTGGAAGCGACACCGTACGACGTCACGCCGCCGTAGTAGTTGTTGTAGACGTGCACGGGGTTGCCGAAGCGGACCCGGGGGTGGCGCTGGTTGGTGCCGTCGAACCAGTTGTGGTGGTAGCTGACGCGCAGCTTGCCGCGGTCCTCGCCGCCGTTGTCGTCGCTGTGACCCAGCAGCATCGTCTTGTCGTGGGAGCTGACCTTGTTCCACGACACGGTCACGCAGTCGGAAGCGCGCTTGATGTCGATCGCGCCGTCATAGCCGTTGCGCAGGCTGTTGTGGTCGATCCAGACCCTGGTCGAGTACTGGACGTTGATCGCGTCGTCGGCCCAGTCCCTGAAGTTCAGGTTCCGGATGATGACGTTGGACGCGCTGGCGACGTTCAGGCCGTGCCCGGCGATGGTGGCGCCGGAGCCGACCCCGATGACCGTCTTGTTCGACGCGATCTTGGTCATGCTGGACAACGTGATGGTGCCCGAGACCTTGATGGTTTGCGTGGTCGTGGACTTGGCCGCGTTGATGAACGACGTGGCGTCGCTCACCGTCACCGTGCCACCACCGGAACCACCGGTGGTGCCACCGCACTGCGTACCCCAGCCCTCGAGGTTGAACGACGCGGCGTCGGCCGCGGGCGCCATGACCGCGGTAGCGGCCAGTGCCGTGGCCGCGAGCAGCGCACGGGAGATCTTGCGGGACATGCGGTTTCCTCCATACGACTGTGGATGAAAAGGGAACCGGCGGCGGGATTTCCACGTGGCGGCGACCGAAGGACTACACCGGACTCACCACCTCTCCACGGTGTGCTGGCGGATGTGCTCGACGTCGAACTCGTCACCGAGACCGGGAGAGGAGGTCAGGGTGACGTGCCCGTCCGCGTCGAGCGGGTCGGCCATCGCGAGCCGGTGCGGCGGCACGCGGTCGAAGTCGTGCAGCGGGTGCAGCAGGCCGCGTTCGTACCAGCGGCCGTTGTCGGTGCCGCCGAGCACGGCCAGGCTCGCCGAGCCGTCGCCGTGGATCTCGCAGTCGACGTTGAACGCCTCGGCCAGGTGCAGGGCTTTCACCGTCGGCGAGATGCCGCCGACGTCGGTCGGGCCGGCGCGGAGGATGTCGCAGGCGCCGGAGGTGATCCACTCGGCTCGGGTCAGGTGCTTGCCCCACGCGACCTCCGGGCCGATCACCGGGATGGACAGCTGCTCGGCCAGCCACCGGTAGGAGCTGATGGACGCTTCTTCCATCGGCTCCTCGAACCAGTAGAAGCCCAGCCGCTCCAGGGCCCGGCCCAGTTCCAGCGCCTCGGTGCGCGAGTACCAGTGGTTGGCGTCGAGCATCAGCTCGACGTCGGGCCCGACGGCGTCGCGCACCGCTTCGCAGGCCGCGATGTCGGCGCGCACGCTGGGCGCGCCGGGCACCGGCGGCATCCACGTGTGCAGCTTGATCGCCCGGTAGCCGCGCTCGACCAGCTGCTTCGCGAACGCCGCGTAGTCGCCGGGCGTGCTCAGCCCGCCGGGGACCTCGTCGCCGCACATGGTGCTGGCGTAGGCCGGGACGCGGGACCGGGCGCCGCCGAGCAGCTTCCACACCGGCTGCCCGACCTTCTTGCCCACCAGGTCCCACAACGCGGTGTCGACGTAGCCGAGTGCCCGGTCGGTGAACCGGCCGTGGGAGCCGCGCTGCTTGCGCGCCATCTTGCGCCACAGCCCTTCCCGGTCCCACGGGTCCGCGCCGAGGAGCACGGGTTTCACGATCGAGTCGAGCACGGCGGGCCGCAGCTGGTCGGGGTGCACCTGGACGCGTCCGACGACGCCGTCGGAGTCGGTGATCTCGAGCAGCGCCTCGCGGATCTCGTGCTCGGCGCTCGGGTGCCGGTGCCCGTGCGGGTCCACCGCGGTCCACGCGGTGGTCGTGAACACCGACACCTCGACGCGCTCGATCATTTGCGCTCCTCCCACTCCTTCTCCGCCTCGGTGAGCTTCTTGGCCATGTCGTCCAGGAACTGCTGGCCGGTCAGCTCGCCGAGGAGCACCTTCTGGTACTGGGGCTCGCTCTCGGTCTTGGTGATGGACGAGTACTGGGGCAGGTAGACGGGCGCGGGCACGAGGATGGTGGCCGGGTCTTCCAGGACGCCGAGCGCCATCTTCACGTGGGCGGCGGTGTCGATCCAGGCGGCGCTGCGCACGTCGGTGTTCGCGGGGATCTGGCCGACCTTCTCGTTCCAGTAGCTGTTGGACTCGGCGGAGGTGAGGAACTCGGCGAACTTCCAGGCCGCGTCCTGGTTCTCGCTGTTCTTGAACACCGCGAAGCCGTCGGTCGGGTTGGGCACGACGGTGCGCTTGCCGCTCGGGCCGACCGGCAGCGGCATGGCGGCGACCTTGTCGCCGAGGGCCTTGGTGACGTCGCTGTAGGAGCCGAGGTTGTGGTGCATCATCGCGACCGAGCCGCCGGTGAACTGGGCGATCATCTGGGTGAAGCTGTTGTTGACGTCGGCCTCGGGGGTGGCCTTCTTGTAGAGGTCGGCGACCTTGTCGACGAGCTCGGCGTTGGCCGGGTCGTTGAGGGTGCTCTTGCCGTCCTTGAAGAAGTTGTCCACGCCGGAGTAGGCGTAGGCCTCGGTGATCAGCTGGAACACGGAGCCGGCGCCGCCGCGGATGGTGTAGCCGTACTTGTTGGCGCCCGTGTCGGTGAGCTTCTCGGCGGTGGTGATGAACTCGTCCCAGGTCTTCGGGGCTTCCAGGCCCGCGTCCTTGAACCAGTCGGTGCGGTACCAGATGATGTCCATGTTGGCCGAGGACGGCACGATGTAGAGCTTGCCGTCGGGCGCGGTCTGGCGGACGGTCTCGACGAGGGACGGGAGCAGCTTGTCCTTCAGCGGGCCGCTGTTGATGCGGTCGTCGAGGGGGGCCAGCGCTTCCTGGCCGACCAGGTGCGCGAGGTACGAGGTGGTGACGCCGCCGACGTCGGGCGTCTCGCCGCCGGCGATGGCGGTGTCGTACTTCTGCTGCACCGACGCGCTGGGGATGCCGACGTACTCGACCTTGATGTTCGGGTTGGCCGACTCGAAGCGCGAGATCAGCTCCTTGTAGATCGGCTCGCGGGCGGGCCCGCCGTTGTTGTCCCAGAACGTGATGGTGACGTTGCCGTCGGTCCCCCCACCTCCCTCGGACGAGCAGGCGGACAGCGCCAGGGCGGCGGCGGCCACGGCGACCAGCAGTTTTCTCATGATGCTCCCTATCCCTTGACAGCCCCGGCGCTGAGCCCCTGCACCAGGAACCGCTGCACGACGGCGAAAACGAGGACTACCGGCACGGCCGCGACCACGCCGCCGGCGGCGAGTGCTCCGAAATCGGTGTTGAACTCACCCAGCGTGTAGCTCAGGCCGACCGGCAGGGTGAACTTGTCCTGCCGCGTCGCGAACATCAGCGCGAACAGGAACTGGTTCCAGGCGCCGATGAACGCGAACGACCCGACTGCCACCAGGGCGGGCTTGAGCTGTGGGAGGACGACGGCGAAGAAGGCGCGCAGGCGCGAGCAGCCGTCGACCATGGCGGCTTCTTCGAGCTCCACGGAGATGTTGCGGATGAACCCGCTCATCAGGATCAGCGACAGCGGCAGCTGGAAGGCCACCTCCGCGATGACCAGGCCGGTGATGCTGTTGAGCAGCCCGATGCCCTTGAAGATCACGAACAGCGGGATGAGCATCATGGCGCCGGGGATGAACTGGCTGCACAGCATCGCCAGCAGGAACACCCGCTGGCCGCGGAACTTGAACCGCGCGAGGGCGTAGCCGCCCATCACCGACAGGATGGTCACGAACACGAGCACGCCGAGGCCCATGACCACGCTGTTGTAGAAGAAGATGCCGAACCCGATGTCGTTCCACACGGTGTCGAAGTGCTCGAACGAGATCGGCCAGGGCACGAGCTGCGTGGAGCCGGACGGCCGGACCGCGAACACGAGCATCCAGTAGAACGGGATGAGCGTGAACAGCAGGTACAGGAACAGCGGCACGCGGATCATCCACGGCTTGCCCGGTTCCTCGGCCACGGCCCGGCGGCGGCGTCGCCCGGGGGGTGGGGGCGCGTGCGTGGTGCCGGCGACCTCCCGCACCAGGGTGCCGGTCTTGCCCAGGGTCTCGGTCATGCTCGGCTCCCGAACTTCGACACCCGCAGGTACGCGATGGAGAAGAACAACAGGATGAGGAACCCGGCGACGGTGAGCGCCGAGCCGTACCCGAAGTTGTGCGAGTCGACGGCCTGCCTGGCGACGTACAGCGGCAGCGTGGTGGTCTGGTTCGCGGGACCGCCGCCGGTGAGGGTGTAGATGAGGTCGACGTTGTTGAACTCCCACACCGCGCGCAGCAGCGTCGACAGGATGATCGCGTCCTTGAGGTGCGGCAGGGTGACGCTGGTGAAGCGCCGCCACCGGCTCGCGCCGTCGACGGACGCCGCCTCGTAGAGGTCCTTGGGGATGCTCTGGAGGTCGGCGAGCAGCAGGATCGCGAAGAACGGCACGCCGCGCCACAGCTCGGTCACCACCAGGGCGTCGAACACGGTGTCGGGGTTGCCGAGCACCGAGGTGCCGGGCGAGCCGATGCCGAGGTTCGACAGCTCCTGGAAGATGCCGGTGGACGGGTTGAGCAGCAGGATCCAGATGCCCGTGGTGAGCACGCCGGACACCGCCCACGGTGAGAACACCAGTGCCCGTGCCATGCCCCGGCCGATGAACGTCTCGTTGACGATCAGGGCCAGCACGAGGCCCAGCAGCAGTTGCAGCCCGACTTCGACGAACACCCACTTGGCGCTGAACGCCAGGCTCTGCCAGAACAGCGGGTCGTCGAACAGCATCTGCTTGAAGTTGTCCAGCCCCGCGAAGCCGTTCTTCCACGGCTGCGTGACGTTGTACCGCTGGAGGCTGTAGTAGACGACGCTCCCGATCGGGTAGACCAGGAAGATCGCCATCAGCACCAGCGTCGGTGCGATCAGGGCGTAGGGCGCCCACGTGCGTGTTCTCATGCGGGGTTCCAGTCGCCGAGGTACGCGCGCAGGGTGTGCTGCGAGGCTTGGTCGTGGGTGAGCTGCGGCCGGTCGGCGCCGGGTGCGGCGCCGGGGCCGGAGTTGCGGAACTCGGCGAACCGGGCGTCGCGCCAGGAGAAGCCGGACATGTCGGTCCACGGCGCGGTCTTCACCGCGGCGGGCAGCTTGGTGTCGCGGATGACGACCGAGGCGATGGCGTCCGGGTCGCCGCCGGGGTGCCACGGCCTGCCCAGGTAGTAGGTGCCCGCCGGGGCGTCGCTCAGGACCGTGGAGTTCATGATCAGGAAGCCGTGCGGGTTGTCGCGGCGGGTGCTGGCGGCCGTGATGTAGCCCGCCGGCGCTCCGCCGGGGTGGTCGTCGCCCCGGTTCAGGGCCCGGATGGTGACCTGGTCGAACACGGCGGTGGCGCGGCCGAAGACGAAGTCGACGTCACCGACGATCTCGCCGCCCCGGTAGTACTGGCGGGCCTTCGTGCCCGCGGCGCGCGTGTCGGCGTACAGGGTGTCCTGGTGGCCGAGGAAGCGGACGCGGTCGTAGTACTGCCGGTCGCCGGTCGCCTTGACCGCGACGGCCTGCGTGCCGGTGATCTCGGGGTGCGCGGCCCGGTCGAACGAGTTGCTGAAGGTCAGGTCGCGCGCGGTGAAGCCGTCGGCTTCGATCGTCGCGGTCGCGGAGCCGGTGGTGCCGTAGGTGGTGCCGTCGGGCTTCTTGGTGCCGTTGGCGTTGTCGTAGTCGATGACGACGTCGCGGGCGGTGCCGGTGGAGCCCTTGAGGGTCAGGTCGGGTTTGGTCGCGGGCACCCGGACGACCTCGCGGTACACGCCCTTGCCGATGGTGATGGTGGTGCCGGGCGGGGCGGCGTCGATCGCGGCCTGCACGGTGTCGAAGTCCGTGCCCTTGGCCACGTGGTAGCGGTCGCGCTGCTGCGCGCCCGCCTTGAGGTTCTTCACCCGGGAGGTGGGCTCCAGGCCGCGGGTGAACTCGGGGGTCCAGCCGGCGTCGCCCGCGAGCTGCGCGGTCGGGTTGGCCGCGTTGAACGCGTCGAGCACGTCGACCGGTTGCCCGTCGACGAGCGTGCCGACCTCGGTGATGGCCGTGCCGCCCCAGTTGTAGATCAGGTCCTCGACCGCGCCGCCGTTGCCGAGCTTGACGTAGTTGTTCTCCACGTACAGCTTCGACTGCACGCCGACGCCCCAGGCGTAGACGAACGTCGGTCCGGGCTCGTACAGGTTGTTGTAGACGTGCACCTGGCCGAACCGGACGCGCGGCAGTCGCTCCTCGACGTTGCGGAACACGTTGTGGTGCACGGACACCCGCAGCTTGCCGGGGTCGGTGGTCGAGGTGTTCGACGAGCCGATGAGCATCGTCTTGCCGTGGTCGGTGAACAGGTTGTACGACGCGGTGACCAGGTCGGTGCCGCTGGTCATGTCGAGCGAGCCGTCGTGCTGCTGGTAGGGGCGGCCGAAGTAGCTCGGGCCCGCGCTGTCCGGGAACGGCTGGTCGGTGAACGTGTTGTGGTCGACCCACACGTTCGTGGCGCGCTGGAGGGACACCGCGTCGTAGTCGGAGTTCCAGTTGCCGGTGGCGCCGTCGGTCGGGTCCCACTGCGGGAAGCAGTCGCGGGTGTCGCGGAACGTGAGGTTGCGGACGATCACGTTGCTGGCGCCGTGGATGCGGAGGTTCGCGCCGGTGATGCCCGCGCCCTTGCCGTCGCCGACGATGGTGGTGTCGGAGCCGACGGTGAAGGCGATGGCCTCCGCCTGGCGGCGGGCGGACGCGGCGCGGGCGTCTTCCAGCGGACCGCTCGGCTCGTTCTCCCTGCCCCAAACGGCGGGGTCGTATGCGGCCAAGTAGCCGGTGAGCGTGTAGCCGTCCGTGGCATAGGTTGCGCAGTCAGCCCTGACGTCGATCACGCCGCGCACTTTGACGAGGCGGGGCGCGGGCGCCGCCAGGGCGGCCCGCAGCTCTGCCGCCGTGCGCACGACGTGCTCGGTGGTGGCGGCTGATCCACCGGTGGTCCCGGTGCCGCTCGATGCCCAGCCGTCACCGGGTTGGAGAACCTGTCTCCCCAGGTCAAGGCCTGCGTGCGCGGGTGCCGCCGCGATCACGCCAAGGGCGCAGGAAAGCACGAGCGCTGTACTGAGTATCCGCATGGCGAGGGGCCTTCCCCGGCGAATTTGTTCATAAATGTGAACACGTTCCAGATGTGCGAACAGAGTATTGCGAAAATGTCCGCCGCACGTCAACGACGTAACTTCGTTCGATCGCCGTTCGATCGCTGTTCGACCACAGGATTCGACATCGGGTCGAATTCGAGTCGAATTCGATCGCGCGACCGGCCCACCGCGGGGCCCGCCCGGACGCGAACCGCCCCCGACCCGGGTGGGGTCGAGGGCGGTGTGGATGGCGGAACCGGTGCCGGGGAAGGAAGAACCGGCGTCAGTTCGGTGGGGTGAAGGCGGCGATGCCGGCGGAGGGGGCGCGGGCGTGCACGTTGCCCGGGTGGCGGCCGGCCAGGCGGCGCAGCGGGCGCAACCGGTCGGCGACGCGGGTCGAGCGGATCGTGCCCGCCAAGGCGGGGGCCCGCGCGCCCACGTCGGCCGCGTGGTCGAAGTCGCCGTCGAGCAGGTGGTTCGCGGCCAACGCCATCAGGCTGAACGCGCGGCTGCGCGTCATGCCCTCCGGGTAGCCGGACACGGCGGCGGTGAGCGAGCCGATCGCGGCCGCGGTGCGCGACGGGTCGACCGTTCGGGCCGGCCCGGTCAGCACCACGCCGCTCAACCCGCACAGGTCCGTCTCGGTGTCGAAGCACGTCCACGCCGCGCAGGCGTTCGGTCTCGGCCGCCAAGCGCTGGACGTCCTCGACCCCGGTGCGTGCCGGGACGCGCCGAGGTCCTGCCATCGCCCGCGTCACGACCGTCGCCGTCGACTCGATCGCCATTCCACGCCAACAGGATTGGCTGCCGCGCAGTCCATCCACAGTGGAATGAACGACGCGTGGCCTACCTCCCCGCGCCGACGAGCGCCGGGTACTGCACGGCCACGTCCTGCGCCAGGGAGGCCTTCACCTGGCGGGTCAGCTCGTCGGCCAGCACCTCGAAGGCGTCGGTCTCGATGCCGTCCAGCGCCGCCTCGGCGACATCGCGGGGAGCGCTCTTGGGCGCGTCGAGGCCGGCGGTCATGTCGGTGTCGACGTAGCCGACGTGCAGCCCGGTGACCCGGATGCCGCGCGGGAGCAGGTCCAGGCGCAGGGAGTTGGTCTGCGACCACAGGGCGGCCTTCGACGCGCTGTACGAGCCGCTGATCGCCGCCCAGGACAGCACCGAGGCGACGTTGAGCAGGTGGCCGCCGCCGTTGCGCTCGATGACCGGCACGAACGCGCGGGCCACGTGCAGCGGGCCGTAGAAGTTGGTCTCGAACTCGCGGCGGACGTCCTCCAGCGGCGAGTCCAGGAAGGACGCCTTCACCAGCCCGCCCGCGTTGTTGATCACGATGGTCACGTCGTCGGCCAGGGCCGCGGCGGCGGCGACCGAGTCGGGGTCGGTGACCTCCAGCGCGACCGGGACGGCGTCCGGGTGCGTGACGGCGCGCGGGTCGCGGGCGGTGGCGTAGACCTTCCGGGCGCCCCGCGCGTACAGGGCCTCGACCAGGGCCTTGCCGATGCCCCGGTTGCCGCCGGTGACCAGTGCGGTCGCCCCGTTGATCGTGGTCATGCTGATCCCTCCCAAGATGAAAACCGATCGGTTTCCACCGACTGTAGACCGATCGGTTTCCACACGGCAACCCCGGCGGTAGCCTGAGGGTGTGACCACCACCCCACGAGACCGGTTGCTGGACGCGGCGGGCGAGCTGTTCTACCGGGAAGGCGTCGGCGTCGGCGTCGACGCGCTGTGCAAGGCGGCCGGCGTCTCCAAGCGGTCGATGTACCTGCTGTTCGACAGCAAGGACGAGCTGATCGCGGCCAGCCTCGACCGGCGCGCGCCCGGCTACGACGCCGCGCTGCTGCCCCCGGACGGCGGCACGCCGCGCGAGCGGATCCTGCACGTGTTCCGCGCGCAGGACGGGCTGACCGGGCAACCGACCTACCGGGGCTGTCCGATGGTCGCCACGGCGACCGAGCTCAAGGACGCCACGCACCCCGCCAACGCCGTGGCCCGCCGGCACAAGCAGGCCATGACGGACTTCTTCGCCGCCGAGGCGCGGGCGGCGGGCGCGCCGGACCCGGACACGCTGGCCGCGCAGCTCACGGTGGTGTTCGACGGCGCGGCGGCCCGCGCCGTCGTGCGGGCCGAGCCGCTGGCCGGTCTCGGCGTCACCACCGCGACGGCGCTGCTCGACGCGGCCGGGATCGGCTGAGCAGGGACCGGGTCAGCCCCGGTCGGCGCGCCCGTCCCGGTCGGCGCGCCACTGCCGCACCACGTGCTCGACGTCGTACGGCATCAGGTTCAGCGGCGGACCCGACATCGGCTTGCGGATCGCCTCGACGATCCTGGCGTTGACGTCGGCCAGGATCGACCGCACCTCGGCCTCGGTGCGCGCCCGACCGGCGGCCTCCCGCGCGGCGGCGGCCTCCTTGCGCAGCAGCAGGGTCGGCGGCAGCGCGGTGCCCTCCTCGCGGCGCAGCTTCTCCTTCACCCACCACAGCTCGTCGTGCGGCTCGTGCAGCCCCGGCAACGGCTTGCCCGCGCCCGGCAGGTCCTCGAACTCGCCGCGGTCCTGCGCCTCGCGGATCTGCCGCTCGATCCACGTCTCGAAGCCGACACCGGCCGGTTTGCGCTCGGTCACGACGCACCACCCCCGGTCGAGGGTACCGGCGGGTGGCGCGGCGGGCTCGCGGTTGTGCCCGGCGCCGGGCACAACCGCGAGGTCCGGTCAGGACAGCGCGCAGGTGGGCGTCGGCGTCCACCCGGTCGCGTCACCGTTGCCGGTGAACCCGACCTTGACCGTCCCGGCCGGCGGGATGGCGCCGTTCCAGGAGGTGTTGGCCACCGTCACCGACGTGCCGCTCTGGGTGAAGGAGCCGTTCCAGCCCTGGGCGAGGGACATCCCGGCGCGGAACGAGAACCCGACCTTCCAGCCGCGGCTCGCCGTGCCGCCGCCGTTGCGGATGGCGATGTCCGCCTGGAAACCGCCCTGCCACTGGTTGACGACCTTGATCTCGACGTCGCACGCGCCTCCGGGGACGGAAGTCGTGGTGGTCGTCGTCGTGGTCGTCGTCGTTGTAGTAGTGGATGTTGTGGTGGACGTGGGCGTGGTGCCGTTGAGCGCGGACACCACGGCCGGGATCCACTTGTCCGCGATCTTGCGATCACCGGACGCGTTCGGGTGAACGCCGTCGTAGGTGTCACTGGCGGTGGCGAACCCGGCCCACTGGTCGACCACGGTGACCGGCGACTGCGCGGTGGACTTGCCCGCCGCCCAGCCCGGGATCGCCGCGTTCAGGTCCACCACCCGCTGGGGGCACTCCGCGCACGCGCTCGCCGCCATCGGGATGATCTTGGCGACGATCACCTTCATGCTCGCGTTGTTGGCGCGCATCTGGTCGACCAGCTTGCCGTAGGCGGCCAGGATGGTCGCGGTCGACCGGTTGCTCCACACGTCGTTGGTCCCGAAGTGCATGAGCACCACGTTCGGGTTGGTGGCGGCCAGCCACCCGACGAGCTGGTTCTGGTCGGCCACCGCGGTCACCAGCGCGCCGCCGTGCCCCTCGTTCTGGCTGTCGTAGGCGAACCCGCAGCCGTCACCGGGCAACGTGCCCACGAAGTCGATGTTCGTGTGCCCGGCCGCGCGCAGGTCCCGGTCCATCAGGGCCCGCCAGCAGCCCGGCGACCCGGTGATCGAGTCGCCCAGGGCCATGATCCGCGTCGGCGCGGCGGCCTCGACCGCCTGACCGGGCGCGGCCACCAGAAGGCCCACGAGCGTGGCCAACGCCGCCAACAACGCCGCGACAGCGGCTCTTCTCGACATCGTGCCCTCCTAGGCCGTCGTGCAGGCGGCGCCGTTGAGCGTGAACGCGGTGGGCGCCGAGTTGGCGCCGTTCCACGACCCGATGAAGCCGAAGCTGACCGAGCCGTTCACCGGGATGGAGCCGGTGTAGGACACGTTGGTCGCGCTCAGCGTGGCGCCGGACTGGGTCGTGGTGGCGCCCCAGGACTGGCTGACCGTCTGGCCGTTGGCCCACGTCCAGCGCAGCGTCCAGCCGTTCACCGCGGCCGTGCCGGTGTTGGCGATCTTCACGTCGCCCTGGAAGCCGCCCTGCCACTGGCCCGCGAGCTTGTAGGTGACCGCGCACGACGCGGGGCCGCCGCCACCGGCCTGAGTGGTGACGTTGACCGTGCTCGAACGGGTGGAGCGGTTGCCCGCCGCGTCCCGCGCGTACACGGCGAACGTGTAGGTGGTGCTCGCGGTCAAGCCGGAGACGGTCGCCGTGGTGGTCGCGGTGCTGGCCGCCGCGGTCTCCGTGGTGCCGTTGACGCGGACCACGTCGTAGCCGCTGACACCGACGTTGTCGGTGGACGCGGTCCAGGACAGCGTGGCGCCGGTGGACGTGACGCCCGACGCGGACGGGGTGCCCGGCGTGGAGGGCGGGGTGGTGTCCGTCGGGTCGCCGCCACCGCCGTAGACGCTGGCCTCGCGCGAGGTGGCCTTGATGCCGTTGGCGCCGTTGATCGCGCGCTGACCCCAGGTCGTGAGCTGGGCGGCGTTGAAGCCGGTGACCATGTCGAGGTACTCGACGCCGCCGCCGTTGCCCGACCAGGACCACGCCAGGTAGCCCAGCTTGAGCGACTGCGTGGTGGCGAAGATCGTGTCCTCGTCCGGGTTGCCGTCGGAGTGGTCGTTGCCGAACTCGCCGACCACGATCGGCAGCTTCGCCGTGACGAACCGGTTCAGGTAGTCGTCGATCTCCGCGGCCGTGTCGAACACGCCGTACATGTGGATGGAGAACACCGTGTTGCGCTGCGGGTCGGCGGCGAACACCGAGGCGGCGTTGTCGCGCATCGTGAAGGCCCAGTCCTGGCCCCAGTTCGGCGCGTCCACCATGATCGTGTGCTGGAAGCCCGCGGCGCGCAGGGACGTGATGGCGTCCTTGGTGGCCTGGGTCCAGCCGGTGTAGCCGGTGTTGCCCCACGGCTCGTTGCCGATGTTCAGGATGACGTACTTCTCCTGGCCGGCCAGGGCGCTCTGCACGCTCTTCCAGTACTCCACGGCGCGGGCCAGCGTCACGGCGCCGCTCTGCTCCTGGTAGCCGGTGGTGTCGTGCACCTCCAGCACGCAGATGAGCTTGTTGGCCTTGCACTGGCTGATGACGTTCGCGACGTCGGAGGCGGTGTTGAGGGTCCACCGGTCGCCGGAGCTCAGCACCACGCGGACCGTGTTGGCGCCGGTGGCCTTGATGTCCTTGAGCGCCTGGGTCGTGCGGTCGGCGTACCAGGTGTGCGCGTGGTTCACGCCACGCATCACGAAGTCGTTGCCGTTGGCGTCGAGGAGACGGCCGTTGGCGACGGTGAAGCCGGCCGCGGCGTGTGCCGGTGCCACCGTCAGCAGTGACAGGACCAAGGTGGCGACGGCCGCGCCCACCAAGGCGAATCTCTTGCGCATGGATGTACCTCGCGTAGTTGTCGACGTTGACGTAGCGAGCGCAGGGCAGCGCGCCTGCCTGCGGCAGGCCCCAACACCAAAGCAATTAACCGCTTAAGTGTCAACGTCCCGCTTCAGTGCCGAACCCCCTGCCGACACCCGTGCGGCGGCACCACGAGCCGACCTTCTGGGACCGCTCCCAGAACGTCTTGCGCAAGTCTCCTACACCACCGCCCCACCCCGCCACCCCCACCACCCGAGAGTCGTCCCTCCACCCCTCGCGTGTCCTACCTCCAGAACGCGCGTGTCCTACGTTGAGAGCGTGCGTGTCCTACGTTCGGAACACCCGAGTTCAACGCTCAGAACACGCGACCTGGGGTTTCGCCGCACGACGGCAAGATCGACCGGAACGCGGGACACGCCTGCCGCGAACGTAGGACACACGCGTTCCGAACGTAGGACACACGCGTTCTGGACGTAGGACACACGCGTTCTGGACGTAGGACACACGCGTTCTGGACGTAGGACACGCGCGGGGTGGAGGGACGACTCTCGCGATTACGGGAGTGGGGGGTGGGCGGTGCTGGAGCGGGGGACCAGCTCGGGGTCGGAGGTCTTCACCTGCTCCGCCGGGGCGCCGTTGATCACGTCCAGCAGCAGGCGCACGGCGGCGGCGCCGCGCTCGGCGATCGGCCGGCGCACCGCGGACAGCGCCGGCCGGACCAGGCGGCACAGCGCGGAGTCGTCCCACGCGACGAGGGACAGCTGGTCGGGGACGGTCAGGCCCAGCTCGTGGGCGACGCCCAGCGCGGACACGGCCATCACGTCGTTGTCGAACACCAGGGCGGTGGGCGCGGTCCCGCTCGTCAGCACGCGCCGGGTCACGCGGGCGGCGGCCTCGTCGGAGTAGTCGGCGTGCACCACGCGGGCGTCGGGCAGGCCGAGGCGCGCGGCGGCCGCGGTGAACGCGCGGGAACGGGTCTGGGTGTGCACGAACTTGGTGGGCCCGGCGACCCGGACGATGCGGCGGTGCCCGAGCGCGACCAGGTACTCCAGCACCTCTTCCACGGCCAGCTCGTCGTCGGTCCACACGCACGGCAGGTCCGGCACGACGGGCTCGCCGAGCACGACCGCGGGCAGCCGCAGCTCCCGCACCAGCTCGACCCGGGGGTCGTTCTGGACCAGGTCGACCAGCAGCACGCCGTCCACCCGCCGCTCGCCCCACCACCGCCGGTACGCCGCCAGCTCGGCGGCGGAGTTGTCCGTCACCTGCAGCAGCAGGGACGTCGGCCCGCCGGCCAGCGCGCCCTGGATGCCGGAGATCAGCTGCATGAAGTACGGCTCGACGCCGATCACCCGCGCGGGCCGGTCGACCACCAGCCCGATCGCGTTCGCCCGACCGTCGCTCAACGACCGCGCCGCGCTGCTGGGCACCCAGCCGAGGCGGTCGGCGATGTCCATGATCCGGCGGCGCGTCGGCTCCGAGACACCGGGCCGGTTGTTGAGCGCGTAGGACACCGCGCCGGTGGACACGCCCGCGGCCTTGGCGATGTCCGAGATGGTCGGACGCTTGCCACCTGCCACCCGCGCCTCCTCGGTCGTGATCATCGAGTCTAGCCGCGGTCCGGGCGGCCTGGCCCGGTAGGGTAATTAAGCGCTTAACGGATGATGTGAAAGGGGACCGCCGTGCCCTGGTTCGACCTCTCCGAGCGGGAGTTGGCGCTCTACCGGACCGACACCGCCGAACCGGACAACCTCGACCTGTGGTGGAAGGCCCGGTTGGACGAGGCGCACGCCGCCTCCCTGCCGCCGGTCCTCACCCCGTACGCGGCCGACGCCTACGGTCCGCTCTCCGTCTGGGACGTGGAGTTCTCCGGGTACGGCGGCGACCGGGTGCGCGGCTGGTACATCCGCCCCGCAGGCTCCGGCGTCGAGTCGCTGCCGACCGTGGTCTGCTACATCGGTTACGGCGGCGGGCGCGGGCTGCCGTCGGAGCACGCGCTGCTGCCGTCCGTCGGCTACGCGGTGTTCGTGATGGACACGCGGGGCCAGGGCGGGCGGTGGACGCTCGGCGCCACCCCGGACTCCGGCCTGGCGGGCCCGGAGCACCCCGGCGTGATGACGCGCGGCATCGCCAGCCCCGAGACCTACTACGTCACGCGCCTGATGGTGGACGCGGCCCGCGCCGTGGAGGTGGCCGCTTCCCTGGACGGGGTGGACGAGACGCGGATCGCGGTGTCCGGCGGCAGCCAGGGCGGCGGGCTGGCGCTGGCCGCCGCCGCGCTCAACGGCGAGGCGGTGAAGGTGTGCCACGCGGACGTGCCGTTCCTGTGCGACTTCCAGCGGGCCATCACCCTGACCGACGCCGAGCCGTACGCGGAGATCGCGAAGTTCCTGGCGCACCACGTCGACCTGATCCCGGCCGCCCGCGACACGCTGCGGTACGTGGACGGCGCGCTGCTGGCCAAGCGGATCACCGCGACGTCGCTGCTGAGCGTCGGCCTGATGGACGAGGTGTGCCCGCCGTCCACGGTGTACGCGGCCTACAACGAGATCACCGCGCCGAAGGAGATGGCGGTGTTCCCGTTCAGCGGCCACACCACGCCGCGGGTGCACGACGAGCGCAAGCTGCGCCACCTGCGCGCGCACCTGTGAGAAGGCGGGGCGTGAGGGGGGCCACCGCCATAGTCCCCCTCACGCCCCAGCCCGGTCAGTGGACTCCACGGCTCTCCGGGGGTCCCAGGTAGCTCGACCTGAGGCCCCCTGAGTCCACGACCAGCTTCTGGACCACCACGGTGGGGTCGACCACCCAGAACTCGAGCGTGTGCGCGCCCGCGTCCAGCCGGTGCCCGGTGGCGGTTCGGTTGACGTTGTCGGAGGTGTTGCGCTCCCGCTGGCGGTTCGTGGTGGTGTCGTCCGCGCCGGTGGCGGCGGTGATGTCCACGACCTGCGGCGGCTGGTCGTCGAACGACACCGCGTACCGCAGGCCCGGGCCCGGCAGCACGGGGTTGCGCGGCGACAGGTGCGCCCACACCGTCACCGGCCCGTCGGACCGCACGGTCAGGTCGTGCTCCAGCCGCGGCCCGGTCCGGGTCAGCGGCTCACGGCTCGGCGCGGTCACCGGGAACGGCTCCATCGCGTCGCCCGTGCGGCCGAGGTCGGGTATCCGCCGCCACCGCACGCCGTCGCCGGCCACGACCCGGGTCGCGTTGGCGGCCTCGATCGACACGTACCCGTTGGCCTCCACGAATCCCCGCGGTGCCACCAGGTCGTGCTCGACCACCGCGTGCACGGTCACCGGCACGCCCGCGCCGGTGATCTCGATCGGGACGGTGGTCCGGCCCTTCGGCGCGCGCGACCAGTCCACCCGCACGTCGAGCCGGACCTGGTCGTCGACCGTGCCGTGCGGCCGGTCGACGTGCAGCCAGGCGGCGCCGGGCGTGGCCCGGTAGTCGAACGGGATCGTGCCCCGGTTGAACACGTCGACGTACCGGCCCGGCTGGGACTGGTGCGGGCTGAACGCGGGCAGCGCCGGCGACCCGCCGGCCGCCGGCCACCACTGGTCCGGCCCGTCCACGGCCACGCCCATCTCGGCCGCCTGCGGCAGGTCGACGCGTTCGACGGCGGGGAACACCGCGTCCGGCAGCGCTTCGCCGTCGCGCTCGGGCTGCTGCCAGGACGCGGTCGGCCCGTACCGGGCCACGTCGCCGCAGCCGATCTTCGGCTGGGTCTGGAAGCCGTGCCACTTGCCGCCCGCGAGCGCGGGGGAACCCGGCGCGTGGCCGTTGCCGAAGTGGCGCGGCGCCCAGCGGCCCAGCGCCGGGTTCTCGTCGTCGACGGAGAACCCGCGGTACTTCACCGCGGGCGTGCCCTGGCCGTGCCGGCCCGGCAGCACGTGCAGCTCGGCGCGGTGGGCCGGGGGGACGTCGGCCCACCAGTGCCGAGGTGACACGCCGATCTCGCGCGAGACGTCGTACGCGCCGAAGATCGTGCCGCGCTGGTCGCTGCCCGCGATGACGAACGCGCGCCGCACGCCCGGCACCGGGTCGTGCACGACCTGCTGGAGCGAGGTCTCCCACCGGCCCGCGATGGTCGACACGTCGAGCGTGCCGCGCTCCACCAGGCCGTCGATCAACGGGCTCCGGCCGACCGTGCCGACGATGACCACGTCGCCGCGCGGTACGGCGGTCCGGCCGGACGTCCCGTCGAGGGTGGCGAGTTCCGGCCGCACGCCGGTGACGCGCTCGACGTCGTCGGGCAGGTCGCCGACGACCCGCACGACGCCCGGGTGGTCGGCGTCGCTGACCACGATGGCGGCGGCCCTGCCCCGGGACGCCGGCGGGAAGCGTCCCGGTCCGGGTCGGTCGACGACGTAGCCCTCGACCCGGCTCGGGCCGTTCGGGGTGGGGCTCGCCGCCGCCGGCGCCGCGGGCGCGAGGAGCGCCGGCGGCGCCAGCAAGGGCACTGACCTCATGGTCACCTCATCGTGACGTGGTGGTCACCGGGGTCACGAGCACGCGGTCGTGCCCGACCACGCGCGGCTCGCCGGTCACCTGGACCGGGTGCTCCCAGCGGATGTCCTCGCTCGATCGGCCGACCTGCAGCACGACCTGGCCGGTCTCGACGACCCGCTTGCCGTCGCGGCCGGTGAACGAGGTGCGGTCGGCGTGCAGCCGGAACGTCACCTCGGTGGCGGCGCCCGCGTCCAGCTCGACCCGGGCGAACCCGACGAGCTGGCGCACCGGGCGGGTCACGCTCGCGACCGGGTCGTGCAGGTAGAGCTGGACGACCTCGGCGCCGGACCGGTCACCGGTGTTGCGCACCAGGCACGACACCTCGACCTCGCCGTCGGCCGGGAACTCCGCGCCGCCGGTGAAGTCGGACAGCTCGAACGTCGTGTACGACAGGCCGTGCCCGAACGGGAAGGCGGGCGACGGGTCGACCGAGCTGACCCCGCCCGGACCGCCGAGCGGCGGGTGCAGGTAGGTGGTCGGCTGGCCGCCGGAGCCGCGCGGCACCTGCACGGGCAGCCTGCCGGACGGGTTGACCCGCCCGCTGAGCACGCCGGCGACCGCGCCCGCGCCCTCCTCGCCGGGGAAGAAGGCCTGGACGATCGCGGCGGGCCGGGTGCCGGCCGCGTCGGCGCCGGGCCCGGTGTAGCGCCCCAGCGCGTACGGGCGGCCGGTGAGCAGCACCAGCACGACCGGCACGTCCAGCTCCAGCAGCCGGTCCAGCAGCTCGCCCTGCACGCCGGGCAGGTTCAGGTCCTCGGCGTCGCAGCCCTCGCCGGAGGTGCCGCGGCCGAACAGCCCGGCCCGGTCGCCCAGCACGGCGAGCACCACGTCGGCCTCGCGCGCCACGGCGACGGCGTCCTCGATGCCCGACCGGTCGAGGCCGTCGACCTCGCAGCCCTTGGCGGTGGACACCTCGGCGCCCGGGAACTCCTTCAGCACGGCCTGGACCATCGTGTCCATGTCGACGCCGAGCGGCACGTCCGGGTGCTGCACGCCCACGTGGTTCGGGAACGCGTAGCAGCCCATCAGCGCCAGCAGGTCGTCCGCGCACGGGCCGACCACGGCGACCTTGCCGGTGTCGGCCAGCGGCAGCACGTCCGAGGCGTTGTCCAGCAGCACCACGGAGCGCTCGGCCATCGTGCGGGCCAGGTCGCGCAGCGCGGGCGGGTCGAGGTCGACCGGCTCGCCGCGCAGCACCGCGGGCGACTCCGGCTGCCAGCCCTCGTCGAGCAGGCCGAGCTCGCACTTCTGGGTGAGCACGCGGACCACCGCGCGGTCCACCAGCGCCTCGTCGACCTGCCCGGACCGCACCAGCTCGGCCAGCGGTTCGCCGAAGCAGCGCACGCTGGGCAGCTCGACGTCGATGCCGGCGGCCAGGGCCAGCGAGGCGGCTTCACCGGGCGAGCCGGCGACGCCGTGCGCGGTCTCCAGGAAGGACACCGCGAAGTAGTCCGCGACGACCACGCCGGTGAAGCCCCACTGCTCCCGCAGCAGGTCGTGGAGCAGGGTCGGGTCGGAGGCCGCGGGCACGCCGTCGACCTCGGCGTAGGAGTTCATCACCGAGCGGGCGCCACCCAGGCGCAGGGCCATCTCGAACGGCGGCAGCACCACGTCGGCGAACTCGCGCGGGCCCATGTGGACGGGCGCGTGGTTGCGCCCGCCGCGCGAGGCGGAGTAGCCCGCGAAGTGCTTGAGCGTGGCCACGATCCCGCTGGACTCCAGGCCCTTGGTGTAGGCGGCACCGAGGAGACCGACGAGGTACGGGTCCTCGCCGATGGTCTCCTCGGTGCGTCCCCAGCGCGGGTCGCGCGACACGTCGAGCACCGGCGCCAATCCCTGGTGGACGCCGACGTCGCGCATCACGAGGCCCACCTCGCGTGCCATCCGCTCGACCGTCTCCGGGTCGAAGGACGCGCCCCACGCGAGCGGGGTCGGGAAAACGGTGGCCTGCCACGCGGTGAAACCGGACAGGCACTCCTCGTGAGCCATGGCCGGGATGCCGAACCGGGTGTTCGCGACCAGCTTGCGCTGGGTCTCGGCCAGCACCTTCGCGGCCACCAGCGGGTCGATCGGCCCGGTGCCGAACACGCGGGTCAGCTGCCCGAGGCCGGGCTTGGTCAGCTCGTCCCACGGCGGCAGCGGCTCGGCGAACTCGTGCTGCGCGGGGGCGACCTCCTCACCCTCGGAGATGCCCACCCACACGCCCACCAGCTGGGCCAGCTTCTCCTCCAGGGTCAGCTCGGCCAGCAGGGCGGCGACCCGCTCACCGGTCGGCCTTCCGGGATCGGCCCAGGGGTTCAGCACGGCGGCTCCTTCGTTGACGATCGGACGACGAGTTCGGTGGCCAGTTCCACCCGTTCGGTCTCCACGGGGCGACCCGCGATCAGGTCGGCGAGCATGCGGCCCGCGTGGCGGCCCATCTCGGTGAGTGGCTGGCGCACGGTGGTGAGGGCGGGCGAGGACCACACCGCGACCGGCAGGTCGTCGAAGCCGACCACGCTCAGGTCGTGCGGCACGGACAGCCCGACGACGCGGGCCGCCTCGATCACGCCTAAAGCCTGCTCGTCGTTGCCGGCGAAGATCGCCGTCGGCCGGTCCGGCAGCGCCAGCAGCTCGGCCGCGCGGCGGAACCCGCCCTCGTGCTTGAAGTCCCCGTGCTTGACCAGCTCGGGGTTGAACGCGATGCCCGCGCGGTCCAGCGCGGCGCGGTAGCCGTCGACCCGCGCGCGGCTGCACAGCATACCGGCCGGTCCGCCGATGACGCCGACCCGGCGGTGGCCGAGGCGCAGGAGGTGCTCGGTGGCGGCCAGGCCGCCCGCCCAGTTGGTGGCGCCGACGCTGGGCACGTTCGGCTGCGGCAGGTCGACCGGGTCGATGACCACGACGGGGATGCGGGAGTTGGCCAGCACCCGGCGGTCGGCGGCGGTCAGCTGGGAGGTGACCAGGAGCGCTCCCGCGCGCCTGGCCTCGACCAGCGACGCCGCCCACGACGTGTGCTGACGGGGTTTGTCGGTGGACGACACCACGACGTGCAGCCCGGTGTCGACGACGCCACGGATGATCTCCACCGCCCAGGGGCTGTCCAGGGCGGTGAACACGAGGTCCACCAGCAGGTGACCGGAGGCCCTGCGGGACCCGACCGGCACGTAGTCATACTCGGCCAGGAGCTGCCGCACGCGGGCCCGGGTCTCTGCGCCGACGTCGTCCTTCCCGTTGAGGACTTTGGACACCGTCGGGAGAGACACCCCCGCTGCTGCAGCAATCGTGGCCAACGTGGCTCGACGCATGGCCCGATAGTATCGAAACTCGATCGAAACACAAGAGTGACCTCTTGACGTGCAGAAACGTCACCTGGACGCGCCGAATGGTGACGCTTGACACCGGTTGGACACGGGCCTAAGGTCTGCGCAAGTCGTGGATGTTTCGAAATGTTTCGATGCCACGAACAAATCCGCAGCGTGGCAGAAGGGTGGCGGTCGCATGTCCCGCCGTTCATGGGTGCGTCCCCTCATCGCGATGGGGCTCGTCGCCGTGACAGCAGTGGTGTCCGCGTGTGGCACGTCCGGTCCGGGCGAGACCACCAGCGGCGCCCTCAAGATCTGGGCGCTCGAGGACCCGGTCCTCAACAAGATCGAGAACAAGTCGATCGACTCGTTCAAGGCGGGTGGCGGCAACGCCTCGCTGGAGACGTTCGGCAACGACCCGTACAAGCAGCGGCTCCGGGTGGCCATCGGCTCCCCGCAGGCCCCCGACCTGTTCTTCAACTGGGGCGGTGGCAACCTCAAGGAGTACGTCGACGCCGGCAAGGTGGCCGACCTCACCTCCGTGCTCGAGGAGAACAAGGCCGTCAAGGACGCGTTCATCCCGAGCGTCCTGAACGGCGCCAAGCTCGGCGACAAGTACTACGGCGTGCCGATGCGCGGCATGCAGCCGGTGCTGCTGTTCTTCAACAAGAAGGTCTTCAGCGAGGCCGGCGCGAAGCCGCCGACCACGTGGGACGAGCTGCTCACGGCCGTCGACACCTTCAAGGCGAAGGGCATCACCCCGATCGCCCTCGCCGGCACGCAGGCGTGGACCGAGCTGATGTGGGCCGAGTACGTGCTCGACCGCGTCGCCGGCCCCGAGGTGTTCAAGAACATCCGGGACAAGGGCCCCGAGGGCTGGAAGGACCCGGCCGTGGTCGAGTCCATGACCAAGCTCAAGGACCTGATCGACCGCGGCGCGTTCGGCAGCAGCTTCGCCTCCGTCGGCTACGACGCCGGTGGCGCGTCGACCATCCTGGCGCAGGGCAAGGCCGCCATGCACCTCATGGGCTCGTGGGAGTACACCAACCAGCTCGACCAGAGCCCGGACTTCGTGAAGAACGGCGACCTGGGCTGGGTGGCGTTCCCGTCGGTCCCCGGCGGCAAGGGCGACGCGGGCAACCTCGTCGGCAACGTGAGCAACTTCTACTCGGCGACCCAGGACTCGAAGAGCCTGGACGCGGCCAAGAAGTTCGTCACCACCGAGCTGCACAAGGACTCCTACGTCGAGGCGCTGATCGAGGCCGGTGACGTCCCGCCGGTGGTGGGCGCCGAGGAGAAGCTGAAGAAGTCGCCGAACCCGGAGTACGCGTCGTTCATCTACGACCTGGTGCTGGACTCGAAGAACTTCCAGCTGTCCTGGGACCAGGACCTCCCGGCCGACGACGCCACCTTCATGCTGACCCAGCTCCAGGAGTTCTTCCTGGGCAAGGTCTCGCCGCAGCAGTTCGTCGACGCGGTGGCCGCGCGCTGATGTCGTCCCAGCGGCCTTCGGCCTGGTATGCCGTGCCGGCGTTCGGATTCTTCGCCCTGTTCGCCGTGTTGCCCATGCTGCTCGTGATCTACCTGAGCTTCACCGCTTGGGACGGTCTGGGCACGCCGGCGCTCAACGGGGGCGAGAACTGGTCCCGGCTGCTCGAAGACAGCGAGGCGCGTGCCTCGGTGTGGCGGACCCTGGTGCTGATGGTCGTGTCGTGGCTCGTCCAGACCCCGATCGCGTTGCTGATCGGGGTCTGGGCGGCCGGCAAGCAGCGGTCCCGGGCGGTGCTCAGCTCGATCTTCTTCCTCCCGCTGCTGCTGTCCACGGCCGCCATCGCGTTGTTGTGGCAGGCGCTGCTCGAGCCGAACTTCGGCGCGTTCGTCGGCGGACCGCTGTTCCTGGGCGACCCCGACATCGCGCTCTACACGGTGGTGCTCGTCATCTCGTGGCAGTTCATCCCGTTCCACACCCTGCTCTACCAAGGCGCGGCGCGGGCGGTGCCGCCCTCGCTGTACGAGGCGGCGACCATCGACGGCGCGTCACGGGTGAGCAAGTTCCGGCACATCACGCTGCCGCAGCTGCGGTACACCATCGTCACGTCGTCGGTGCTGATGCTGGTCGGCTCGCTGACCACGTTCGACACCGTGCTGATCCTGACCAACGGCGGACCGGGCACCGCGACCCGCATCCTGCCGCTGCACATGTACATCACCGGCTTCAGCGGGTTCGAGATGGGCTACGCGAGCGCGATCGCGGTCGTGCTGGTCGTCCTCGGCACCGCGCTGTCGCTGGCAGTCATGCGCTGGAGCGGGTTCCGCCAGATGACCAGCCAGCAGGAGGGGTCGTGAAGTCTCGTCCCAACTGGCCCGCCGGGATCTTCGCCCTGGTGTGGCTGGCGATCGTCGTCGGGCCGCTGCTCTACCTGGTCACGGTGTCGCTGCGCTCCCGCGCCGAGTACCTCGGCAAGAGCGTGTGGGCGATGCCGGACGCGTTGTCGCTGGACAACTACGTCACCGTGCTGACCGGCGGCTTCGGCCAGTACCTGCTGAACAACGTGATCGTGACCGTCGCGACGGTGGCGATCGTGGTGCTGGTGACGGTGCCCGCCGCGTACGCGGTGGTGCGCAACACCAGCCCGTTCGTGCAGCGCGGGTTCACCCTGCTCCTGATGGGCTTGGCGATCCCCGCGCAGGCCACGATCATCCCGGTGTACCTGATGATCACGCGGATGCAGCTGTACGACACGTTGACCGCGATCATCCTGCCGACGGCGGCGTTCGCGCTGCCGGTGGCGATGCTGGTGCTGGTCAACAGCCTGCGCGACGTGCCGCGCGAGCTGTACGAGGCGCAGGCGATCGACGGCGCCGGCCCGATGCGGGTGCTGGTGTCGCTGGTCCTGCCGCTGGCGCGGCCGGCGATCATGACGGTCGTCGTCTACACGGCGCTCAACGCGTGGAACGGGTTCCTCTTCCCGCTGGTGCTCACCCAGTCGGAGTCGTCCCGGGTGCTCACCCTCGGGCTGTGGGACTTCCAGGGGCAGTTCGGCACGAACGTGCCCGCGCTGCTCGCCGCGGTGACGCTGTCCGTGCTGCCGATCTTCGCGGTGTACCTGATCGGCCGGCGGTTCCTGCTCAGCGGCCTCACCGCCGGTTTCGGCAAGTAGCACGTCCGGACCGGAGGGACGCTCATGCCCGACGACCCGACCGTTCCGGTCACCGGTTCCGCCGCCGTCGCACCCGTGACGGCGGCGGAACCCCCGCTCCGGCGGCTCGCGGCGCCGCACGGCCTCGCGCTCGGCACGGCCGTCGACCTGACGGCGTTGGCCGAGGACCCCGCGTACCGGGCGTGGGTGGCGGAGCAGTTCGACACCGTCACGGCCGAGAACGCCATGAAGTGGGCCGAGCTGGAACCGACCCGCGGCCGGTACGAGTGGGGCCCGACCGACGCGTTCTTCGCGTTCGCCCAGGCCAACGGGCAGCGCGTGCGCGGCCACACGCTGGTCTGGCACAACCAGAACCCGGCGTGGCTGGCCGACGTGCCGCCCGACGAGCTGGGCGACGTGCTGAAGACCCACGTCCAGACCACCGTGCGGCGGTTCAAGGGCCGGGTCTGGCAGTGGGACGTGGTGAACGAGGCGTTCGAGGACGACGGGACGCTGCGCGACACCGTCTGGCTGCGGGCGCTCGGTCCCGGCTACCTCGCGGACGCGTTCCGGTGGGCGCACGAAGCCGACCCGGACGCGCTGCTGTTCTACAACGACTACGACGTCGAGGACGTCAACGCCAAGAGCGACGGCGTGTACGACCTCGTGCGCGAACTCGTGCGACAGGACGTGCCGATCCACGGCGTCGGCGTGCAGGCCCACTGCTCGGTGCGGCACGCGCCGACGACGCTGCCGGAGAACCTGCGGCGGTTCGACGCCCTGGGGTTGCACACCGCGGTGACGGAAGCCGACGTGCGGGTGGCGCTGCCGTCCGACCCGGTGAAGTCGCAGGCCCAGGCGAACGTCTACCGCTCGCTGCTGCGGGCGTGCCTGCTGACGCCGCGCTGCCTGTCGTTCACGGTCTGGGGGTACACGGACAAGTACTCCTGGGTGCCCGGGTGGTTCGAGGGTGAGGGTGCGGCCGGCATCCTCGACGAGAACTTCGCCGCGAAGCCCGCTGATCGGGCCCTGCGCGAGGACCTCTCGTTCGGCGGCGCACGCCGCCGGAGCTGACCCGACCGGGGCTCGGGCCCGCACACCTCTCCCGGCGGGCCCGAGCCTCCCACCCCCACCACGGCCGTCCGAGCGCTCAACTCGCCTGTCCGGAACGTAGGACACGCGCGGCGTGAACGTACGACTCTCGCGCGTGTCCTACGTTCGGAACGGGTGTGTCCTACGTTCGGAACGGGTGAGTTGAACGCTCGGCACGGGCGCGGACGAGGTCGGTGGCGGTCCGGTTCCGAGCCGGATCGGTGACCGCGTTGCGGTAGCCTCGGTGGTGCGGCCGAGTGGGAGCAATCGGACATTCGACAGTTTCGATCACAATGTCGAGCGTTTCGAACGCGTTACGGACACGCCAAGTGACGAACGACCCACCACCGCTCCCCCGCGTCTAGCGGCCAGAACTGGGCGGGGCTGCCGTAGACTGCCCCCATGCCGACCAAAGCCGACCCGTCACCCTCGGATGGCACAGCCTCGGGCAAGATCACCATTGCCGCCATCGCGGCCGAGGCCGGGGTCTCGGTTCCGACTGTTTCGAAGGTGATGAACGGTCGCGCCGACGTCGCGCCGCACACCCGCGAGCGGGTCGAGGCGATCATCCGGCGGCACGGCTACCAGAGGCGGGCGGACGAGCGGTCGCGGCGGTCCAACCTGGTGGAACTGATGTTCCACGAGCTGGAGAGCGCCTGGGCGCTGGAGATCATCCGGGGCGCCGAGCAGGTCGCCTCCGAGCAGGGCCTGGCGCTGGTGCTGTCGGAGTCGCAGGGCAGGCTCACCCCCGGCCACGGCTGGCTCGAAGGCGTCATCGCCCGCAAGCCCCTGGCCGTGATCTCCGTCTTCTCCGACCTCACGTCCTCGCAGCTGGCGAAGCTGCGCGCGCGGGACATCCCGGTCGTCGTGGTCGACCCGATCGGGGAACCCCAGCTGGAGACGCCCTCCATAGGAGCCACCAACTGGAACGGCGGCCTGACCGCCACCCGCCACCTCATCGAGCTGGGCCACCGCCGCATCGCCATGATCGGCGGCCCGGAACGGGTCCTGTGCAGCCGCGCCCGCGTGGACGGCTACCGCGCCGCGCTGGAGACCGCGGGCCTGGCCTACGACCCGGACCTGGTCCGCTACGGCGACTTCCACGTCGAGTCCGGTCGGGCCCAGTTCGCGCCGCTGCTCGACCTGCCGGACCCGCCCACCGCGGTCTTCGCCGGGTCGGACCTGCAGGCCCTCGGCGTCTACGAGGCGGCGCGCGCGGCCGGCCTGCGGATCCCGGAGGACCTCAGCGTCATCGGTTTCGACGACCTCCCGGTCGCGCAATGGGTGGGCCCGCCGCTGACCACGGTCCGGCAGCCGCTGCAGGACATGGCCGCGGCGGGCACCCGTCTCGCCATCACGTTGGCACGTGGTGAAGAGCCCGAACACCGCCGAATCGAGCTTGCCACCACGCTGGTGGTGCGTCAGAGCACCGCCGCGCCACGCTGACGAGCCGCCTCTAGTGGTGGTGGCCCGGTTTCTGGACGTAGGTGCACCCCTCCGCCTCCGCGGGCAGGGTGTGGCCCACGTCCGCACCGGGCTCCACCGGTGTGCAACGCAGTTCGTGCAGTCCCAGCAGCTCCAGGCCGAGCGTGCCGCTCAGCGCGAAGCCGTTGCCGAACCCGAAGTCCGGGTTGTCCGACACCTCGCCGCCGGCCAGCGCCCCCTGCCAGGAGCGCTGGAAGTCCGGCAGCTTCTCGCGCTGGAACACGACCAGCCCGAGCCGCTCGTAGGGCCCCGCCTCGCACGTCGCCCACTCCGCCACGTACGGCGCGTAGAGCTTCGCCCGCAGCGGGCCGACGAACTCGGCGAACTCCTCCATCGTGCGAGGCACCACGTCGTCGCACTGCCCGGTCTTCTCCCGCACCCACTCCCCGACCGCGGCGGGCGTGCCCAGCGGCGGGCCGAGGGCGTTGGAGCCCAGGCCGGTGGAGTCGGTCGCCGCCGAAGAACAGGCGACCGACCCCACCAGGAGCGCGACCAGGGCCGCGCACCGACCCAACATCAGGCCGCGGCGCAGGAAGCGCCGTTGAGGGCGAACGACGACGGGTTCGCGGGTGTCCCCTGCGACGTGCCGTTGAACCCGAAGCTCACCGTCTGGCCCGGCTGGATGTTCTGGTTCCAGGTGGCGCCCTTCGCGGTGGCCTTGCCCGCCGCGACGGCGACCTCGGCCGACCACGCCTGGCCGATCCCCTGACCCGCCGGGACGTCCCAGACCAGCTGCCACGCGTTGACCGCGCTGGTGCCCGTGTTCTTCACCGACACGTTGGCGGTGAAGCCGCCGGACCACGAGCTGGGCACGTTGTAGGTCACCGCGCAGGCGCCCGGCGTCGTGCCGCCGCCCGTGCCGGTCCGCACCGACACCGCGGTCGACGGGGGCGAGGTGTTGCCCGCCGCGTCCCGCGCCACCACGTAGAACTGGTACGCGGTGTCGGCGGTGAGGCCGGTGACGGTGGCCGTGGTGCCCGAGGTCGTCGCGACCGCCACGTCGGTGGCGCCCGCCTCGCGGTAGACCTGGTAGCCGCTCACGCCGGTGTTGTCCGACGCCGCGGACCAGCTCAACGACACGGAGTTCGCGGTGGCGGTCGCGGTGGGCGTGCCCGGGGCCGTCGGCGCCTGGGTGTCACCGCCGCTGTTGCCGCCGCTGAAGACCACGTCCGAGCAGCTGTAGAACGCCTCGGGGCTGTCGTTGCGCTGCCAGATCGAGTAGATGATGTGGCGGCCGCTCTTGTTCGGCAGGGTGCCGTTCCAGGAGTACTCGCCGCCGACCGCGACCGGGTTGGTGATGCTGTCGAACGGCGCCGGCTCCAGGTCCGACCACTTCAGCGGCTGCGTGACGTCGAAGCCGTCCTTGGTGACGTACTGGTCCCAGGTGCCGGGGTGCGGCGCCCACGCGTTGTACTTGAAGTTGATCCGCGCGCCGGCCTGCAACGTGGTGACCGGCCAGTCGGCGCGGGCCAGGTTGTAGGCGTCGTACTTGGTCGTGGGGCCGCACAGGTCGCCGTCGGCGATGATCTCGCGGTGCTTGCCGCCGGCCAGGCTGATCAGGTTGCCGTACCAGTCCCACAGCGGCTGCTTCCCGCCGATCTGCACCGCGGCGACGCACGCCGGGTTCGTCGGGTTCAGGTCACCGCCGCCGCTGCCCGCCCTGCCGTCTTCGTAGCAGGCGTAGGTGCGGCTTGCGGGGTACGTCATCGACCCGTGTGCCAACGCCACGCCGCTCTGGACGACGACGCTGGTCACACCGACGATACCGAGCGCGGCGAGTGCCAACGCCCCAAAGCGCTTGAGTCGCAAGGACCTTCTCCTTCAGATCGACGGTGATCTGTGAACCACAGGACTGGGAGCGCTCCCAGAATCACGATCGCATTACCGGTGACGCCACGTCAACGGCCCGTTTCAACTGGTGGCCACCGGGTACCGCTCGACCATGCGCATCGCGGTGGTCGGTCAGATAGCCCGTGACCTGGTCTTGGTGGTGCCCGAGGTGCCCGGACCGGGTGCCCGCGCGGGGGTCCTGGAACGCCGGGAAATGCTCGGCGGGAAGGGCGCGAACATCGCCCGGGGCACGAGGCAGCTCGGCGCAACGGCCGCGCTGGTCGGCGTCGTGGGAGACGACCGGGAGGGCCGCCTACTGGTCGAGCGGCTCGACGCGGACGGCGTAGCGACGTCCGCCGTGGTGTGCCGGGCGGGCGTGCGGACCGCCCTGATGGTGGACCTCGTGTGCGATGGCGCGTACCGGTACCTGGAGGACGTGCCCGAGCCGACCTTGGTGACGGTGGACGACGTGCGGGCGGCGGCGTCGACGTTGGCCGGCGCGGACGCGGTGGTCGTGCAGCTCCAGCAGCCGGCCGAGGCGGCGCTGGCGGCGGTCCGCGCGGCGACCGGGCTGGTCGTGCTGGACGGCGCGCCGGCCGGGCGCGCGGCCGAGCTGCTGGCCGCGGCGGACGTGGTGCGGGCCGACCACCACGAGGCGGAGTTGGTGACGGGGCGGTCGATCACCGGGGCGGACGCGGCCGTGCGGGCGGGGCGGGAGCTGCTGGCGCGCGGGCCGTCGGTGGTGGCGCTGGAGGTGCCGGGCGAGGCCAACGTGCTGACGTGGGCCGAGGGCTCGGTGGTGATCCCGCTGACCGAGGAGGAGGTCGTGGACACGACCGGCGGCGGTGACGCGTTCGTGGCCGCGCTGACCGTGGCGCTGGTGCGCGGTGACGACCCCGCGGACGCGGGCCGGCTGGCCACGGCCGCCGCCGGCCGCGCGGTGGGCCACCCCGGCGGGCGCACGGACCTGACCGGGCTCGCGCTAGCCGCGCGTCAGCTCGGCTAGGTACTGGAAGAACCGGTGCGCCGGCCCGAGGTGGCTCGGGTCCTCGGTGAACATCGCGCGGTGCACGTAGGCGTAGAAGACGACGGCCGGGCCGTCCGCGAGGACGAACCTGGTCAACGGGTGCTCGGCGCCGGGGCAGTGCTCGGTCCCGCGCGGGATGACGCGGACCGTGACGTCGGCGCGGTCCACGGCGCAGCCCTCCAGCACGTAGGCCGTGCAGCGGTCGGCGTCGAGCTGGTCGAGGGACGGGTGGAGGCCCAGCGGCGCGTAGACGTCGATCCGCTCGGCGGTGCGGCACAGCACGTTGATCACGCTGGTCGCCTCGGCGCCCCAGGCGCACCACATGGTCGGGTCCGGGCTCGGCGAGGCGGCGACGCCGTCCTCCAGGCGCTGGATCCGTTGCGGGGACTGCCTGGTCCGTGAGGCGAGCTCGGCCACGGTCAGGCCGGCCGCCTCGCGGACCCGGCGCAGTTCGAGGCCGAGCAGGCGGCCACGCAGCGTCGGCTTGTGGTCCATCAGGTCATCACCTCGGCTGCGGGACACTTCTCGTGCGTGATCCGAAGCTATATTGATAATTATCCCGATGTCGACTCATCGGACGGGTGCGGTGTCGCTACCCTCTGCATCGCTCCGGGCCACCAGATCCGACGGGACGTGGACATGGGCGACGACGCCCCGATCTCCAGCACCGTGCAGGCGTGGGAGCTCGGGCTGAGGCTCCGGGACCACCGGGACCGGCTCGGGCTCACGGCGGCGGCGGTCGGCAAGTCCACGGGCATCGGCGGCACGAACCTCTCCGCGATCGAGTCCGGCAAGCGCCGGCTCACGGCGGCGAAGCTCGGCGACCTGGCCGACGCGTACGAGCTGGCCGAGGACGAGCGCGCCGGCCTCGAGGCGCTGCGGGAGCAGACCGAGCGGCGGGAGTGGTGGCACGACTACGCCCGCCTCTACTCGGACGACTTCCTGCGGCTGCTGGGCCTGGAGGCGGGGGCCGCGAAGGTCTGCGAGTACGCGCCGGACATCATCCCCGGGCTCCTGCAGACCGCCGACTACGCGCGGGCGGTGGTGCGGGCCGGCACGCCGTACATCCGGCCGGTCGACGTCGGCCCGAGGCTGGAGACGCGGCTGGCGCGGCAGGGCCGGCTGGACGGCGAGCACCCGGTGCGGCTCGACGTCGTGCTGGGCGAAGCGGCGTTGCGGCAGCTCGTCGGCGATGCCCGCGTGATGCGCGGGCAACTGGCCCACCTGCTCGACGTCCTCGACCGCAAGGGCGGTCACGTCCGGGTCCGGGTCATCCCGTTCGCGGCGGGGGCGCACCCGCTGCTCGGGGCGGCGTTGAAGATCCTTTCCTTTGGCTCCAACAGGCTCGGCGACCTGATGTACCAGGAGACCGCGATCAGCGGTGTCATCATCGACAAGCGCCAAGTGATACTCGAGTCGACGGCGAGCTTCGCGGAGACGTTCGACCGAGCGCTCGGCGACCGCGACTCGCGTGAGTTCATCGACGCGGTCTACCACGAGATGGAGCGGTTCTGATGCCCTACAGCCCCTCGGCCACGGCGCGTGGCTGGTTCAAGAGCAGCTTCAGCACGGCGTCGGGTGACTGCGTCGAGGTCAGGTTCGACGGCGACGTGGTCCAGGTGCGGGACACCAAGGACCAGGGCAGCGGACCGGTGCTCACCCTGGCCGCGCCCGCGTGGGACGACTTCCTGCGCCGGTTGCTGTCGGGCTCGGTCGAGGAGGACGGCGCGTTGGCGGTCCTGCCGGAGCCGCGCGGCGGCGCGATCCTGCGTGCGCGCGAGGACGGCGCCGCGCTGCGCTACACGCGCGGCGAGTGGGAGATGTTCATGCGGGGCGTGCGCGCGGGCGAGTTCACCCACTCCGCCGTCGTCGCCCGCGCCAGTTGACGGACGCGACCCGACCAAGAACGCGGCGGAAGCAGACCCCTTATGGACGAGCGCCAAGCGGTTCCGTAACCTGTCCGAGACCCTGGGCGGGTGTAACCCGTTCGGGGACCCAGCCGGCTCAAGGAGGATTGCGCGAACCGTGGCGTCGAAATCCGCTCAGCGCACCGCCCGCGCAGCCCTGACGGCCACGGCCGTCTCCGCGCTGCTCGGCGCCGCCCTGCCCCTCCCCCACGCCGCGGCCGACCCCGAGACGCCGTCCGACGCCTCGGCGGCGTTGCAGAAGTACAACGACCTCTCCCACCAGGCCGAGGCGCTGAACGAAGAGCACCTGCGCGCGCAGGAGACGCTGTCCAACGCCCAGGGCTCGCTCGACCAGGCCAACCGCGACATCACCACGGCCCAGCAGGCGCAGGAAGCGCTGCGCGGCCAGGTCGACCTGCTCACCGAGGCCTCCTTCGAGGGGGCGCGGTTCAACGAGCTGTCCGCGTTGCTCGTCAGCGACTCGCGGCAGGACTTCCTCAACCGCATGTCCGCCCTCGGCGTGCTGGCGGGCGACAACGCGGAAGCCCTGCAAGGGCTCAGCGACGCCGTCGACCTGGCCAACGACGCCGCCCGCCGCGCGACCGAGGCCGCCGACGCCGCGAACCAGGCCATCGCGGACATCGACCAGCGCAAGGCCGCGCTCGACGGGCAGATCACCGAAGCCCGCGAGGCCTACCGCTCGTTGAGCTCGGCGGAGCGGGCCGCGCTGAACAACGCGGGCGACATGAGCGCCATCCCCGTCCCGGCGGGCAAGGCCGGCGAGGCGCTGGCGTTCGCGCTCGCCCAGCGCGGCAAGGACTACGTGTACGGCTCGAACGGCCCGAACACCTGGGACTGCTCCAGCCTCATGCAGGCGGCGTACCGGTCGGCGGGCATCGCGATCCCGCGCACCACCTACAGCCAGGCCACCATCGGCCGGCAGGTGTCGCGCAACGACGTCAAGGCCGGCGACCTGATCATCTACTACTCCGGCCAGACGCACGTGGCCATGGCGATCGACGGCATCCGCGCCGTGCACGCGTCCACCGAGGGCGTGCCGGTGAAGGTGCAGGACATCGAGTCCATCGGACCGGTGGACGTCATCCGGCGCGTGGTCGGCTAGCGCCTGCCCGGCCGGGCGCGCGGCCGGGATCGGGCAGGTCACGGCCGGTGGACGAGTTGCACCGGTCCTGACGGGCGCTCACAGTTCTCCTGGGCCTAGGCTGGACGCGGTTGAGCAGGCAGCCGCACCTGCCGACCACACCCAGGGGTGGACATGGACGATTTCACCGATGCCGTCGCGCTCACGGCGCGCGAGGTGTCCACCGGCGTGGTGGTCGTCGCGGTGGCCGGCGAACTGGACATGGCGACGGTGCCCGAGGTGGAGCAGTACGTCCGCGACCGGCTCGGCGACGCGAGCCGGGTGCTCGTGCTCGACCTCTCCGGCGTGACGTTCCTCGGGTCGACCGGCATCAACCTGCTGATCGCGCTGCGGGCGGCGTGCGACGAGGCCGGGGTTGCGCTGCGGTTGGTGGCGACGACGAAGGCCGTGCTGCACCCGTTGGAGCTGACGGACCTCACCGACCACTTCACCATCGTCACGGCGGTGAGCGAGGCAGGCTGACGGGCCCGGCGGTCAGCCGTCGAGGACGGCCCAGACGACCTTGCCGCCGTGCGGCCACGGGTAGCAGCCCCACGTGCGGCTCAGCGACGACACGATCGTGAGGCCCCAGCCGCCCGGCCGCAGCGGCTCGGCCTTCGGCTCCCGGGGAGGGTCGAGGCTCTCGTCGCGGACCGCGACGGTCAGCCGGCGGCCCCGCAGCTCCAGGCGCAGCACCGGCGCCGAGCGGGCGTGGCGGACGGCGTTCTCGACCAGCTCGGTGGCGACCGTGACCGCGTCGTGAACCAGGTGGGTGACGTGCCGGCGTTGGCACGTCTCGCGCACGAAGTGCCTCGCCAGCAGGCCGCTGAGCAGCGAGTCGGGCAGCTGCGTCTCGTCACGCGTGCGTTCGGGCGGTCGTTCGACGGCGGCCAGGGCGGCGGTCAGCGCGGTGAACCGCAGCACCACGCCCAGGGCGCCGACCGCGAGCGCGCGGCGGTGGCAGGGCGACTCGCCGACCAGCATCACCGGCACACCCGGCCACTCCGACACGCGCAGCCCCACCGTGGCGAAGACCGACATGAACGCGGGGGTGGCGCACTCGAAACCGTCGTCCAGCCGCACGATCACGGCGGTGGGTTCGTCCACGGCGCACTTGAGCAGCCCGTCGCGCAACTCGCGGTAGGTGGTCAGGTCGAGCCGGCCGGTCGGGCGCACCACCGCCGCGCCGTCGACGTCCGTGCGGTGGAGCGCGAGCGCGGCGACGACGCCGGCTCCCCGCCCCCGGTCTCGCGTTGGCATGAGGTCACCCCGCTCGGTGGATACCCGAGCGGGGTGACCCTATTCGCCTGGTCGCGCCACGCGGTCGGTCCGGATGGCCGACCTCACCGAGCGGGCGAGGCGACCTTCGGCTTCGGGGTCCACTGGGTGTAGCCGGCGCGCTCGGCCTCGGCGACCGAGCCGAAGGTGACGTCGCCCTTCATGCGCTTGTAGTACGGCGAGTCCGGGGTGTGGAAGATCATCGACTTGGAGTTCGCCTTGACCTCCAGCGTCACCGACTCACCCGCCACCACCACGGGGCCGGCGAGGGGCGCGGGCACGACCTCGGGTGCGGCTTCGACGGCGGGCGCGGGTGCCTCGACCTCGGCGACGGGCAGGGCAACGGGCGCAGGCACGGCGACGGGCGCGACTTCCTCGACCGGCTCCGCAACCGCGACGACGGGCGAGACTTCCTCGACCGGCTCGGCGACTGCTGCGGCGGGGGCGACTTCCTCGACCTCGACCTCGACGGCGGGGGCGGGGGCGGGGGCGGGGGTCTCGATCTCGGCGGCAGGGGCGGCTTCGGCAGGCTGCTCGACCACGACGGCTTCTTCGATCACGACGGGCTGCTCGATCACGACGGGCTCCTCGATCACGACGGGCTCCTCGGTCGCGACGGGCTCCTCGGTCGCGACGGGCTTTTCGGTCGCGACGACTTCCTCTGCGGGCGCTTCGACTTCCGCCGCGATCCCGGGCTCGGGCTCCTGGGCGGCCTTCGGCTCCGGAGCGGTCGCGGGCTCCGCCGCGGGCGCAGCGACCTGAACGACCTCGGCGGGTTCCGGAGTGGGCTCGGCGGCGGCCGGGATCACGACGGCGGCAGCGGTGATCGGCTCAGGGGTGATCGGCTCGGAGTTGGTCGGCTCAGGGGTGGCGGTCGGCTCGACGGCGGCCGGCTCGGCCAGGCGGGCGCGCAGGTCCCGGATGGTGGGGTTGAGGCGCAGCCAGACGACGGCCGCGCCCGCCAGGAACGCCGCCACGCACAGGACGATGGTGAACAACCAGGACACTGCCAACTCCTACGGCCACAGCTTGCGGAACAGGGACGTCGACCGGACGCGTCGCGACGGGCCGCGCACACCCTCGGTCCGCAGGTCGGCGTCACGGGCGTTGCCACCCGAAGTCACGACGCCACACCACCAGCTCGACCCGAAAGCACACGACCCGTCGGCCGAATTCACCGTGTCGGGAACCACAGACTAAGGACGTGTCAGGCGGCGTTCGGCAGCACCCCCTGCCTGCACCCGCACCGGCTGCACACCGGGTGGGCGGGCAGCCGCACGTCGGCCAGCAGCGTGCGGGCGTCGTCGAACGTCGGGACCCGCTGCCCCGGCACCAGCAGACCGTCCAGCACCTCCTGCCGCCGCCGCGCCAGCTCGCGCGACCGCTCCACCGGGTCCTTCAGCCGCGCCCGCACCCGCTCCCGCGACTGCTCGCGCGCCAAGCTGCCCGCCGCGCTCAACGGCCGCCGCGCGCGCGGCTCGGTCAGGCGGGCGTTGCGCCGGTTGATGCGCCACCAGGCGCCCAGCGTCATGCCCGCCACCGGGGGGCGCGCACGCCGCGCGCCCCCCTGCCACCACGACCGCAGCCGCGCACGGAGGAAGTCGTGCGCTACCTGGTCGCGGTTCCTCGGGCTGCCCTGCCTGGTGCCGTCAGGCCTGCGGTCGACCGCCGCCAGCAGGGCATCGACGCTCCACCCCTCGGCGAACCACGGCTCGACGACCCGGCGCACGGCGGCGCGGTGGGCATCGGGCCAGGTCGCGCGCAGGCAGAGCGCCTCGACCGCCGTGTCGATCTCGGCGTCGGTCTCGGGGATGACACGGCCGGGCCACTGACGGGGATCTAGTCGAACTCGCATCTCATGGCTCCCTTCGAACGCGTACCGAACATCCGTTCGATATAGTGCCACCGACCACCGACAATTCCTGAGCCTTAGATTTGACTTATATAAGTCCAGGCTGAAAGATGCTGGTCGTGCACGCGTTCGACGTCCTCGGCGACCCGGTCCGTCGCCGCATCTTGGAGCTGCTCGCCGACGGCGAGCAGACCTCCGGCGCGGTCACGGAGGTGGTCCGCCGGGAGTTCGGCATCTCGCAGCCGGCCGTCTCCCAGCACCTGCGGGTGCTGCGCGAGAACGGCTTCGCCCGCGTCCGCGCCGAGGGCACCCGGCGCCTCTACGCGGTGGACGACCAAGGCCTGCGCGAGGTGGACGAGTGGCTCGACCGGTTCCGCCGGTTCTGGAGCGGGCACCTCGACGCGCTGGCCACCGAACTCGCGCGCGGCAAGCGCGAGAGGCGACTCAAGGAGGAACAACAGTGATCGACATCGCCGACCAGCTCAAGGCCATCCACCGCGGGGTGCACGAGGGCTCGGACAAGACCGTCGGCGTGCTGCTGCGGCGCACGTACGACGCGGCGGCGGCCGACGTGTGGGACGCGGTGACCGACCCCGACCGGCTCAAGCGCTGGTTCCTGCCGGTCAGCGGCGACCTGCGGGAGGGCGGGACCTTCCAGGTGGAGCACAACGCGAGCGGCAGCGTCCTCACCTGCTCGCCGCCGAAGCTGCTGCGGCTGACGTGGGGCGCCGACACCAGCATCGTGGAACTGCGCCTGACCGAGGACGGCGACGAGCGGACCACGGTCGAGCTGGAGCACACCGTGCCCAAGGCGATGGCGGGCAGCGGCGCGGGCGCGCTCTACGTCGGCCCCGGCTGGGACGGCGGGTTCCTCGGCCTCGGCCTCTACCTCGCGGGCGAGGTGCACGACGACTTCGACCCGGTCGCCGCCGCCGACGCGCCGGAAACCCGGCGGTTCAACGCCGGGTCCATCGACGCGTGGGCGGCGGCGGTCGCCGAGTCGGGCACCGCCTCGGCCGACGAGCTGGCCGAGGCGGTCGCGGTGGCGAAGGCGCAGTACACCCCCGACGTCGGCTGACGCGCTACGGCTCGGCGACCTCGGCTTCGACGCCGTCCAACGTCGTCTCGATGCCGTCGAAACCGGGGTCCGCCGGCGGCGCGCCCTCGGCGCGGCACCCGACCACCGCGAAGAGCAGCACGACGGCCGCCACCGCGGCCCTCACTTGACGCCGCAGTGGTCGGCCTGGAACTTGTCGACGCGGCGCTGGGCGTCGCCGAGCTTGGTCAGCTGGCCCTCGCGACGCTGCAGCCGCTGCTCCAGCCGCTCGGCACGGGCGGTCCGGCCCGCGTCGCGCGCCTGCTGCGCCTGGGCCCGCAGCCACGCCGTCGACCCGGGCACCTCCGGTCCGGCGTTGATGCGGGTGGTGAGCCGGGTGACGCGCTCCTCGATGCGCGGAGCCCGCTTCTCGCACAGCTGCTTCACCTGGTCGGGGCTGATCGTCATGGGCGCGTAGCTGGTGTCCTGCGCGACGGCGACCCCGGACGAGCAGAGCCCGAACGCGGCGGTCGCGACGACGGCGAGGCGAATCCCTGTCTTCATGACGACCACGATCACCGGTCACGGTGTGGAGCACGTGCGGCGGATGTTCGGATCGCGCAAAGATCGCGGCGCCCGCGGCCCCGCGTTTCACCCCTCGGCGCGGCGGCAACCCCCTTCTTCATGACCGGCACCTTGTGGGACGACTTCCACCGCGTGGTGAACATGACCTCGCACGAGCTGGAGGACTGGCTGCGCACCCGCTCGGCCGACGAGGACAGCGAGACCGTGCCAGACCAAGCGGGCACAGACGAAACGGGCACAGACGAAACGGGCACGCCGACCGGCCAGGAGGTGCTGCGGGTCCTGCGCAAGCGGCGCACGGACCTGACCACCGAGGACGTCAAGGTGATGCGCGAGGTCGTGGAGCGGGTGCGGGCGCAGCGGCGCGACGACCTGGAGCCGACGGCGGGCGAGGCGCACTGGCGGCACCGGTTGATGTCCCTCGGCCACGACCCGCTCAAGCCGGCCTGAGCCTCAGCCCCGGTCGGCGACGGCGGCTTTCTCGACGTCCCCCAGCCGCACGCCCGCCTCGGGGACCAGCCCGAACTGCACCACCTGCCGGCGCGCGAGGAGGTCGGTGAGCCAGTCGACGGCCACCCGCAGCCGGTTGCCCGGCATCGCCAGCAGGTGGTAGCCGCGCGCCACGGCCTTCGCGGGCAGGCCGGTCAGCGGGATGTGCAGCGGGTTGGCCACCGCCTGCGCGCCCGCCAGGTCGACCACGAACCCCAGGTCGCGGTGCCGGTAGGTGCCCACCGGGCCGTGGCCGAGCGAGGCCGCGACGTTGCGCCCGGCGAGCTTGCCCTGGCGCTGCGCGTGCTGCGCGGTCATCGGCGTCGGCTTGCCGTCGTTGAACACGTCCGGCACGGCCGCCACGTCGCCGGCCGCGAACACGTGCGGGTGCGTCGGCACGGCCAACGTCGGGTCGACCACCACCCGGCCCTTCACCGTCGACAGCGCGATCGACTTCACCAGCGGGTCCGGTTGCACGCCCACGCACCACACCAGCGTGCGCGTCGGGATCCGGCTGCCGTCGGTCAGCTTCGCGCACTCCGCGGTGACCTCCTCGACGCTGGTGCCCAGCCGCAGGTCCACGCCGCGCGACCGCAGCACCCGCGCGGCGGGCCCGGACAGCCGCTCGTCCAGGCCGGGCAGCACGCGCGGGGCCATGTCCACCAGCACCCACTTCACCTCGGACTCCGACAGACCGCTGCGCCCGCGCAACGCCGATCGGGTCAGCTGCATGCCCTGCGCCACCAGTTCTGTGCCCGTGTACCCGGCGCCGACCACGACGAACGTCGCCCGCGCCGCCCGTTCGGCCGGGTCGCTCGCCTGCTCGGCCAGCTCCACCTGCCGCAGCACGTGGTCGCGCAGGAACACCGCCTCGGCGACCGACTTGAAGCCGAACGCGTGCTCGGCCACGCCCGGGATGGACAGCAGCCGGGTCACCGAGCCCGCCGTCAGCACGAGCCGGTCCCACTCCAGCACCTGCTCACGCCCCTCGACGTCGACCGCCGTGCACGTGCGCGCGGCCAGGTCGATCCCGGTGACGTGCGCCTGCACCAAGCGCGTGCGCGGCAGCTTGGGCCGCAGCGGCACGGCCACCCGGCGCGGGTCGAGCGAGCCGCCCGCCACCTCCGGCAGCAACGGCACGTAGAGCATGTAGTCCGTGGGGTTCACCGCCACCAGCTCGGCGGCGTCGGCCGGGAGCACGCGTTCCAGCGTGCGCAGGCAGTGGTAGCCCGCGAAGCCCGTCCCGACGACCAGCACGCGTGGCTTGCCCATGGCTCGATCCCTCCGCCGGTATCCGTTCCGCCAGCGGGTACCCCGCAGCGAGAAGGGGTAGACAACGACCATGGCCCTGGGACTGCCCGACGCGATCACCGCCTGCCTCTTCGACCTCGACGGCGTGCTGACGAGCACGGCCGTGGTGCACCGCCGCGCGTGGCGGCGCACCTTCGACGAGTTCCTGCGCCCGCGCGGCGAGCCGCCGTTCACCGAGGCGGACTACCTGGAGCACGTGGACGGCCGGCCCCGCTACGACGGCGTGCGGGAGTTCCTGACGTCGCGCGGCATCACGCTGCCCGAGGGCGAGCCGGACGACCCTCCCGACGCCGACACCGTGCACGGCGTGGGCAACCGCAAGAACGACCTGCTGGAGGCGATCATCCGACACGAAGGCGTGACCCCCTACCCGGGCACGGCGCCGTACCTGCGCGCCGTGCAGGCCCGAGGGCTGAGCATCGGCGTGGTGACGTCCTCGGCCAACGCCCGCAAGGTCCTCGACGCGGCCGGCCTGAGCCCGTTCGTGCAGGTCCTGGTGGACGGCGTGGTCATCGGCCGCGACGGGCTCAAGGGCAAGCCCGCGCCGGACTCGTTCCTGGCGGGCGCGCGGCTGCTCGGCGTGAGCCCGGAGCACGCGGCCGTGTTCGAGGACGCGCTGGCGGGCGTGGCGGCCGGGCGCGCGGGCGGCTTCGGGCACGTGGTGGGCGTCGACCGGACCGGGCAGCGGGAGGCGTTGCGGGCGCACGGCGCGGACGTGGTCGTCGAGGACTTGGCGGAGCTGCTGTGACCGGTTGGGAGATCCACCCCTGGATGGTGCGCTGGGACGGCCTCGCGGTGGACCAGCTCCGCCGGACCGAGTCGGTGTTCGCGCTGTCCAACGGGCACATCGGCATGCGCGGCACGCTGGACGAGGGCGAGCCGCGCGGGCTGCCGGGCACCTACCTCAACGGCTTCTACGAGGAGCACGCGCTGCCCTACGGCGAGTCCGGCTACGGCTACCCCGAGGCCGGCGAGACCGTCGTCAACGTCACCGACGGCAAGGTGATCCGGCTGCTGGTCGAGGACGAGCCGCTGGACATGCGCTACGGCCGGGCGCACGCGCACCAGCGGGAGCTGGACTTCCGCACCGGGACGCTGCGCCGCTGCACGGAGTGGGAGTCGCCGACCGGCCGCCGGGTGACCGTGCGCACCGAACGGCTGGTGTCGCTCACGCAGCGGGCCGTCGCGGCGATCCACTACGAGGTCGTGCCGACCGAGGACCTGCAGCTGGTGGTGCAGTCCGACCTGCTGGCCAACGAGCCGGTCGAGAACGAGGGCGACGACCCCAGGGTGGCCGCCGCGCTGAACGAGCCGCTGGTCGCGGACTTCGCGCACGCCGAGGACTACCGGGCCGTGCTGGCGCACCACGCGCGCAACTCCGGGCTGCGGATGGCCGCCGCGATGGACCACGAGCTCCACGTCGACGACGGCGTGCGCACGGAGATCCGCGCCGAGGGCGACCTGGCCCGCTTCACCGCGGCCGTGGACGTGCCGGCGGGCGGGCGGCTGCGGCTGGTGAAGTACCTGGGTTACGGCTGGTCCGCGCAACGGTCGGTGCCGGCGCTGCGCGCGCAGGTCGAGGCGGCGCTGGCGGGCGCGCGGCAGACCGGGTGGGAAGGGCTGCTGGCCGAGCAGCGGCGGTTCCTGGACGACTTCTGGGAGGCCGCGGACATCGAGCTGCACGGGGACGACGAGCTGCAGCAGGCGCTGCGGTTCGCGTTGTTCCACATCATGCAGGCGGCGGTGCGCGGCGAGAGCCGGGCGATCCCCGGCAAGGGCCTGACCGGGCCGGGGTACGACGGGCACGCGTTCTGGGACACCGAGATGTTCGTGCTGCCCGTGCTGGCCTACACCGTGCCGGAGGCCGCGCGGGACGCGTTGCGGTGGCGGCACTCGACGTTGGGCAAGGCGCGCGAGCGGGCCCGGGTGCTCGGCCAGGGCGGCGCGGCGTTCCCGTGGCGGTCGATCAGCGGCGCGGAGTGCTCGGCGTACTGGCCGGCGAGCACGGCCGCGTTCCACGTCAACGGCGACGTCGCGCACGCCGTGGCGCAGTACGTCAACGCGACCGGCGACCGGGCGTTCGAGCGCGAGTGCGGCGCCGAGATCCTGGTCGAGACCGCCCGGCTGTGGACCTCGCTGGGCCACCACGACCAGCACGGCGGGTTCCGCATCGACGGCGTGACCGGGCCGGACGAGTACTCGGCCGTGGTGGACAACAACGTCTACACCAACCTCATCGCGCAGAAGAACCTGCGCGGCGCGGCGGACGCCTGCGAGCGGTGCCCGGACGTGGCAGAACGGCTCGAGGTCACCCCCGAGGAGGTGCGGGGCTGGCGCAAGGCCGCCGACGGGATGCGGATCCCGTTCGACGAGCTGCTCGACGTGCACCAGCAGAGCGACGGGTTCACCTCGCACGCCGAGTGGGACTTCGAGGGCACCGACCCCGACGAGTACCCGTTGCTGCTCAACCGGCCCTACTTCGACCTGTACCGCAAGCAGGTGGTCAAACAGGCCGACCTGGTGCTGGCCATGCACGTGCGCGGCGACGCGTTCACCGCCGGGCAGAAGGCCCGCAACTTCGCCTACTACGAGTCGCGGACGGTGCGCGACTCGTCGCTGTCGGCCGCCACGCAGGCGGTGCTGGCGGCCGAGGTCGGCGCGTCGCGGCTGGCCTACGACTACCTGGCGGAGGCGGCGTTCACCGACCTGCACGACCTGCACCGCAACGTCCACAACGGACTGCACATGGCGTCGTTGGCGGGTGCGTGGATCGCCCTGGTGGCCGGGTTCGGCGGGATGCGCGACCACGACGGCGAGCTGTCGTTCGCGCCGCGCCTGCCGCCGGGGCTGACCAGGATGGCGTTCCGGATGGCGTGGCGCGGGACCCGGTTGGCGGTGGAGGTCGAGGAGGGCTCGGTCACCTACCGGATCGTCGCGGGCGAGGTGTTGCGCGCCCACCACCACGGCGAGCCGATCGTGGTCGAGCCGGGCACGTCGGTCACGATGTCCACTCCGGACGCGCCCGAACCGCCCGAGCTGCGCCAGCCGCCGCACCGCGCGCCCGCCCGGCGGTCGCCGTCGGTCCGGGAGCCGTTCACAGCCGTTCCGGGGGAACCCGGAACGGAAACCGCGCCGGTGCAACGAGATCGGGGATGAGGTGCCCGGCCGGACTCTTGGGGGGAGGGGAGCCCGGCCGGGACTTGTCAGGCGGCCAACGGGGGGGCGGTGGCCGCCTAAGGCCTCATCGCAGGCACGGGTACCCCTGTTACCGGGGTTCAATCAAGGATTCCGATGGCGGCTGCGCGATCCCCGTCGCCACGGGGCCGCCACGACCGGCCGGCGGGGCGCCCGCACTCCTGCGGCGGGCGCGGTGACCAGCGCGGACGATCTCCGCAGGAGTGCGGCTCCCACCGGTCAATGCGTAACCCACAGGAGTGAGAAGTGCAGCGCTGGGGGCCGCGGCCGGACAGGATGCGCAAACGTGAGCTCAACACCGATCTACGACGAGTTGGCGGCGACCTACCTCGCCGACCTGATCCCCGCGCCCGGCGAGCCCACCGGGCCGGGCGAGCCCGCCGTGCCGGAGCAACCGGGCGAGCAGGAGGTCGCGACCACCGCTCCCGAGTCCGCCACCCCGGCGCCCGACCGGCCCCGACCGCGCGCCCGGCCGAAGGTCTGAACCACCTCCGATCTTGACACCACGTCGCGCAGCGGAGTAGGACGAGCGCAGCCCGTAAAGGTCGCCTACCCCGAAGGGTGGAGCGGAATGCGTGGACGAGCGCTGCTCCTGGCAGCGATCCTGTTCGCCGCCGGCGCGTGCAACGCAGAGCAGACCGAGACCCCCGACCAGGTGACACTGACCTGGTGGGACTACCTCAACCACTCCCCCATGGCGAACCAGGCCGTGGACAGCCTCCTCGCCCGTTACCGGCAGGAACACCCGGACGTGCGGATCGAGCGCACCTCCCTGCCCCACCCCGAGTTCCGGGCCAAGCTCGCCGAAGCGACGGCGTCCGGCGTGTTCCCCGACATCGCCGCGGTCGACTCCACCGACCTGCCCCGGCTGGCCGAGGGCAACGCCCTGGCCGACCTCACGGACCGCTTCGAGCGGTGGGACCTCGCGGACGGGTTCCTCCCGGCGGTGCGGGAGAGCGTCACCCACCACGGCCGCGTCCACGGCGTGCCGCTGCGCAGCACCACCACCGCGCTGGTCTACAACCGCGACCACTTCGCCGCGGCCGGCCTCACGCAGCCGCCGACGACGTGGGACGGGCTGCGGACCGCCGCGAAGGCCCTGACCACGGCCGACCGGTCCGGCCTGTGCTTCGGCGGGAAGGGCGACGACCTGACCGTCACGTTCCTGCCGGTGCTGTGGCAGGCGGGTGGCGACGTCGACCGGCTCGGCGACCAGGCGTCCCTCGACGCCCTCGCGCACCTGGACGGCCTGGTGAACACCGACCGCAGCACACCGGCGGACGTGCTGGGCTGGACCGACGCCGACGCGCGGCAGCGGTTCGCCGAGGGCCGGTGCGCGATGGCGATCACCGGTCCGGCCGCGGTGCCGGAGCTCAACCAGGCGGGGCTGGACTGGACGTCCGCGCCGCTGCCGCAGGGCGCGGCGGGTGGCGCGGGCCCGCTCGGCGGCGAGACGTGGGTGATCGGCCGCAACGGCCGGGTCGACCGGGCGTGGGACGTGCTGACCTGGCTGGCCGAGCAGCCGGACAACGTCACCGAGTTCGGCGGCGGCCTCGGCGCGCTGCCCAACCGCGCGGACACCGTGGACGCCCTGGCCTGGCAGTGGGACCCGAGCGTGGCGGGCTTCACCGAGCAGTTGCGGTCGGCGCGGACCCGCACCGCGCACGGCGCGCGGTACCCGGAGGTCTCCCGCGCCCTCTCCGCCATGGCCACCCGGGTGCTCACCGGCGAGCGACCACCCGATCAGGCGACCGCGGAGGCGAAGGCGGAGATCGACCGGCTGCCGCGCTAGACCGCGCCGCCGAGCGCCCCGCCGCTGGTGGCGCCCCGGACCCCCGACCGGCGACCCGCCGGTCAGCCGTAATGCCGGACCGTGATGGGCGATATGACCCATAGGGGGAAGCCGCGGGGACCGAGGATGAGCCGAATGGACCCGGGTAACCCCAGGTCATGCGGAACGAGGCGGCCGTGCGTGAACGGCGAACGGGGAAGAGGGCGGGGCTGCGGCCCCAGGCCGACGAGCGCTCCTTCAGCCGGGCGCAGCTGCTCGCACTCGTGGTCGGCCTGCTCCAGGTCGTCATGGCCTCCATCCCGTTCCTCCCCATGGGCGAGGGCTCCGGTCACACCCTGTACGTGTGCACCGGCCTGGCCGGTGTCGTGCTCGCGTGGCGGCACGGGCACGCGCGGTGCTACGGCGTCCTCCTCCTGCTGCTCTACGGTCACCTGTTCATCAGCGACGCCGACGAGACCGGCGCCTTCGGCCTGCCCACGTGGGAGACGCTGGCGTACGGCCGGGCCGCCCTGGCGGGCGTGGTGATCGCGCTGATCCCGGCGTTCAAGCGGCGGTAGTCGCCCGCGGTCATGGTGCCGTCCGGGTGGAAGCGCAGCTTGGCGTCCCCGCTGAGGGCGATCGACTCGAACATGGCGAGGTCGGACTTGGTGGTCGGCCGCCAGTACATGTGCGCGCCGTGGGTGACGGCCATGTCCATCGACATCATGGTCGCCACCGCCCGGTCGTAGCGGTGCCGGCTCAGGTCCGCGCCGCCGGAAGCGCGGATGTCGAACACGTCGTGGTCCCCGGTCAGGGGTCGCAGCCCGCCGCGCCGGTCGAAGCCGTGCACCACGCCGTCACGCACCACGTACTCCCCGCGCCGCTCGAACCGGTCCATCTTGTCGCGCAACGCCTCGTACTCGACGCGCCGCTGGTCGTACCGGCGCAGCAGCCGGTCGTGGAGGTCGACGTGGGGCAACTCGGGCCGGAAGTAGCCGACGAGGCCGCGGTGGCGCCGGGCCGCGCCGAGCCGGACGTCCAGGTCGTCGATGGTCTTGGCCTTCACCGCCTCGGGTTTGGGCAGCGCGCCCTCGCGCAGCCACGCCACCGCGTGCGGGTTCGTCGCCCGCACGTCGATGACGAGGTCCTGCTCGGCGGCCACCTGCTGGAACTTGCGGGCGTTCTCGGTCGGCATGCCGAAAACCGGCTCCACCGACGCCAGGGGGAAGAGGTGATCAGTGCGCACGGCTATTAAGGTCCGCCCGAAATGGGCGTGCACCAGCCCGCCGGCTTCGGTTAGCTCGAAGCGTGAACCCTGATGCACTGATCGGACTGCTGGCCGAACCCGAGCGGTTGCGCGTGGCCGCCGCGCTGGTCCTCGGCGCCCGCACCGCGGCGGACATCGCCGAGGCGACCGGGTTGGACGCCCGGCGGGTCGAGAACTCGTTGCGCCGGCTGCGGTCGGCGGGCCTCGTCGTGACCGACGGGTCGGGCTTGCGGTTGCGCGAGGAGCTGTTCAAGGAGGCCACCCGGGTCGACCAGGCGAACCGGGCCCAGGAGGACCCGTTCGTGCGGGATGGGCGGCTGGTGAAGCTCCCCGCGCAGCGCGGGCGCAGGCGGGCGGTGCTCGAACAGGTGAGCACCGCGTTCGAGCCGGGTAGACGGTACCCCGAGCGGGACGTCGTGGACGTGCTGAAGAGGTGGTGCGACGGCGGTGAGGTCGACCACGTGACCGTGCGCCGGTACCTCGTGGACGAAGGGCTGCTCAGCCGGGACGCCGGCGTGTACTGGCGCACCGGCGGCCCGGTGAGCGTCTAGGTCGTCGCACCGGCCGGACGTGCGGTGGTGGGATCGTCCGCTGTCCGGCCGGTCAGCCGAAGGTGTCGGGGTCGGGGCCGGTGCGCTCGCCCCGGTCCAACTCCCGGATGCGACCCATGTCCTCGGCGTCGAGCTCGAAGTCGAACAGGGCGAAGTTCTCCGCGATCCGGCTCGGCGTCACCGACTTGGGGATGACCACGTTGTCCAGCTGCACGTGCCAGCGCAGCACGACCTGCGCGGGCGTGCGACCGTGCTTCTCCGCGATCCCGGTGATGACCGGGTCGGCGAGCAGCGCGCCCTGCGCCAGCGGGCTCCACGCCTCGGTCGCGATGCCCAGCCGGGCGTGCACGGCCCGCAGCTCGGCCTGCTGGAGCCGGGGGTGCAGCTCGACCTGGTTCACCGCGGGCACCGCGCCGGTCGCGTCCACGATCCGCGCCAGGTGCGCGGGCTGGAAGTTGGACACGCCGATCGCCCGCACCCGGCCGTCGGCGTGCAGCTTGCCCAGCGCGCGCCAGGTGTCGACGTACCGGTCCTGCTCGGGCGCGGGCCAGTGCACGAGGTACAGGTCGACCCGGTCCAGGCCGAGCCGCTCGGCGCTCGCGTCGAACGCGCGCAGCGCCTCGTCGTAGCCCTGGTCGGAGTTCCACAGCTTGGTGGTCACGAAGATCTCGTCACGCGGCACGGGCGAGTCGGCGATGGCCCGCCCCACCTGCTCCTCGTTGCGGTAGGCGGCGGCCGTGTCGATGCTGCGGTAGCCGACCCGCAACGCCTCGGTCACCGCGCCCCGGGTGTCCTCAGTGGACACCTGGAAGACGCCGAAACCGAGCTGCGGCATGGTGACGCCGTTGTTCAGGGTGATGGTCCTCATGGGCCTCATCATGCCCGTTGTCAACGCCTCCCACGTGCTGGAACGCGTTGACCGGCGTCCCGCCCCACTGGTCCGATCACCACCGTGACGGCATTGCCCGAGGTGGCGGAGGTCGAGGTGAGGGTGGTCGTCCGCGTCTCCGCGACCGGCCCGAGGGTCGCGGACGCGGCGGGACGGCTGGCCGAGGCGCTGCGCTCGGCGCTCGACCTGTCCGAGGCGGACGTGGTGCTCGACCCGCCGGTCGCGCGGGTCGAGCCGGAGCTGCGGATCATCGCCGACTCGCGGCGCGTGCTGCGCCGCGGCGTGCCGGTGGAGCTGACCAGGCTGGAGTTCGACCTGCTGCACCACCTGTGCGCGAACCCGCACCGGGTGCACCGGCGGACCGCGCTGATGGCGAGCGTGTGGCGCACGAAGGGCATCGGGGACACCCGGACGGTGGACGTGCACGTGCGGCGGCTGCGGCACAAGCTGGGCGAGGCGGCGTCCGTCATCACGACCGTGCGCGGCGTCGGCTACCGGGTCGACCACGCCGGCGAGGTCGTCGTGGAGCGGGAGACGCCGGTCGGCCGGTGACGCGGCGGCTGCGGCCGGTCGCCACCGCCGTCCCGGACACCGGCGAGTGCTCCTCGGGCGAGTAGTGGTTACTCGCCGGCTCCACGGGTAGGCCCAGCTCATGGGATTCGAACGAGCGGTGGTGACGGGCGGGGCCGGCTTCCTCGGGTCGCACGTGTGCGAAGCGCTGCTCAAGCGCGGCACGCGGGTGGTGTGCGTCGACGACTTCCGCACCGGGTCGCCGGACAACCTGCCCCACGACCCCAGGCTGGGCGTGGTGGTCGAGGACGTGACCAAGCCGCTCGACCTGCTCGGCCACGTGGACCTGGTGATGCACCTGGCCTGCCCGGCGTCGCCGGTCGACTACCTGCGCATGCCCGTCGAGACGCTCAAGACGGGCGGTTTCGGCACGCTGCACGCGCTGGAGCTGGCGCGGCGCAAGAACGCGCGGATCGTCATCGCCTCCACCAGCGAGGTGTACGGCGACCCGTTGGAGCACCCTCAGCGCGAGACGTACTGGGGCAACGTCAACCCGGTCGGCCCGCGCAGCGTCTACGACGAGGCCAAGCGCTTCGGCGAAGCCATGACCAGCGCGTTCCGCGGCGAGTACGGCGTGGACACGGGCATCGTGCGCATCTTCAACACCTACGGCGCGCGGATGCGCCCCGACGACGGCCGGATGATCCCGACGTTCGTGCGGCAGGCCCGCGCCGGCGAGCCGCTGACCGTGCACGGCGACGGCGCGCAGACCCGGTCGCTGTGCCACGTGGACGACCTGGTGCGCGGACTGCTGTCGATGGCGGAGTGCGACCACCCCGGTCCGGTGAACCTCGGCAACCCCGAGGAGGTCACCGTGCTGGAGGTGGCCCGCAAGGTCGTCGAGCTGGTCGGCAGCACCTCCACGATCGAGCACGTCGACGCGATGACCGACGACCCGCGCCGCCGCCGACCGGACATCTCGCTGGCCCGGCGGGTGCTGTGCTGGCAGCCGGAGATCGGGCTGGACGAGGGGCTGCGGCGCTCGTTTGACCGGCAACTCGTCGGGTAGTCGTCCGACAGCGGTCCGCGACGGGCCCATTCCACGAGGTCCGTGCGGGAGTCGGTCCACACAGGAGTTGAGCGAGAGGGGAAAGCCGTGCGGGTGCTCGGAATCAACGCGGTCTTCCACGACCCCGCCGCCGCCCTCGTGGTGGACGGCGAGGTGGTGGCCGCCGCCGAGGAGGAACGCTTCTCCCGGCGCAAGCACGGCAAGCGGCCGGTGCCGTTCTCCGCGTGGGAACAGCCCGAGCAGGCCGCCCGCTGGTGCCTCGAGCACGCCGGGCTGACCCCGGCCGACCTCGACGCGGTCGCCTACTCCTACGACCCGGACCTGGTCGAGCCGAGCGACGTGCCGTGGGAGGACCTGCGCACCGAGTACGCCCGCCGCGCACCCTACTTCCTGGCCACCGCGCTGCCCGGGCTGGACCCGGCGATCGTGCGGTTCGTGCCGCACCACGTGGCGCACGCCGCCTCGGCGGGCCTGGCCGCGCCGTTCGACGGCGACTGCGCCGTGCTGGTCAACGACGGCCGCGGCGAGTGCCGCTCGCACCTGGCCGGCAGCTACCGCGGCCACCGGCTGGAGACGCTGGCCGCGCAGCACCTGCCGCACTCGCTGGGCCTGTTCTACGAGGACCTGACCGAGCACCTCGGTTTCCTGCGCTCCAGCGACGAGTACAAGGTGATGGCGCTGGCCTCCTACGCCGAGCCCAAGCACCTGGACCTGCTGCGCGAGCACGTCCGCGCGACCGAGGACGGCGGGTTCCGCATCACGCCGCTGGACTGGGCGACGCTGGCCAAGCGCCGCGACCCGGACGGCGAGGTGACCCGCGAGCACGCCGAGCTGGCGGCCAGCGTGCAGGTGCGCGTCGAGGAGGTGCTGCTGGACCTGGTCCGGTGGCTGCACGAGCGGACCGGGCAGAAGCGGCTGACCATGGCGGGCGGTGTGGCGCTCAACTGCGTGGCGAACACGCGGATCTTCGCCGAGGGGCCGTTCGACGAGGTGTGGGTGCAGCCGGCCGCCGGTGACGCGGGCACCGCGCTGGGCGCGGCGTTGCAGGTGGCGGCGGACGCCGGTGAGCCGGCCGCCGCGCTCACCGGCGCGGACCTGGGCCGGTCGTGGACCGACGCGGAGATCGAGGACTGCCTGCGCGCCGCGAAGGTCTCCTACGAAGAGCCGGACGACGTGGCCGTCGCGGTGGCCGAGGCGTTGGCCGACGACCGGGTGGTGGCCTGGTTCCAGGGTCGCAGCGAGTACGGGCCGCGGGCGTTGGGCCGCCGGTCGCTGCTCGCGCACCCCGGCAAGGCGGAGAACCTGGAACGGCTCAACAACGTGAAGGGGCGCGAGCAGTTCCGGCCGATCGCGCCGATGGTGTCGGCCGACCGCGCGGCCGACCTGTTCGACCGGGGACCGCTGCCGAGCCCTTACATGCTGTTCGTGCACGACGTGCGGCCCGAGTGGCGTGACCGGATCCCAGCGGTCGTGCACGTGGACGGCACCGCGCGCGTGCAGACCGTCGACCCGGCGACCGAGCCGCTGATGGCCCGGGTGATCCGCGAGTTCGACCGGCGCACGGGCGTGCCCGTCGTGGTGAACACGAGCCTGAACACGGCCGGGCGGCCGATGGTGGACGACCCGCGTGACGCGCTGGAGTGCTTCGGTTCGGCGCCGGTCGACCTGCTGGCGATCGGCCGGTTCGTGGTGCGGCGGTCATGAGCGTCGACTACGCGGTGGTGATCCCCACCGTCGGCCGGGACAGCCTGCGCGTCGTGCTGGACGCGGTGGAGCACGGCGTCGGCCCGCCGCCGCGCGAGATCATCGTGGTGGACGACCGGCCCGAGCCCGGACCGCTGCCGGCGACGCACTCGGCGCGCGTGCTGCGCACCGGTGGTCGCGGCCCGGCCGCCGCGCGCAACGCCGGCTGGCGGGCCGCGTGCTGCGAGTGGGTCGCGTTCCTGGACGACGACGTGGTGCCGCCGCGTGACTGGAAGCTGCGGCTGGCCGAGGACCTGGCGCGGCTGGGGTTGGACGTGGGGGCGTCGCAGGCGCGGATCGTCGTGCCGCTGCCCCCGGACCGCGCGCCGACCGACTGGGAGCGCGGCACGGCGGGGCTGGCCGACGCGCGGTGGATCACCGCGGACATGGCTTACCGGCGGGCCGCGCTGGCGCACGCCGGCGGCTTCGACGAGCGGTTCCCGCGCGCGTACCGGGAGGACGCCGAGCTGGCGTTGCGCGTGCAGGCGCGCGGGTACCGGATCGTGAACGGCGACCGGGTGACCACGCACCCGGTGCGGGAGGCGGGGTTCTTCGCCAGCCTGAAGCAGCAGCGCGGCAACGCCGACGACGCGTTGGTGCGGCGGTTGCTGGGGCCCGAGTGGCGTGCCCGGATCGGTGGCGCGCCCGGCCGGCTGCCCTGGCACGTGGCGACCGCGGCGGCCGGGGCGGTCGCGGTCCTCTGCGGGCTGGTCGGGTGGCGGAAGGCCGCGGTGGCGTTCGGCGGCACGTGGGCCGGGTTGACCGGGTGGTTCGCCGCGCGTCGGATCGCGCCCGGACCCCGGACCCGGGACGAGGTGGCGAAGATGGTGGTGACCAGCGTCGCGATCCCGCCGGCGGCGTGCTGGCACCGGTTGCGCGGCGAGCTGCGCCACCGGTCCGTGCCCGCGGTGGGAGGCCCGCGCCGCCGGGTCGTGCTGGTGGCCGACGCACTGGACCGGCTGCGATCGCGGAGCGAGCCACGGGCGGTGGCACGTACGGCCGAGCCCGCACCGGGGACCGGGAGGTGGCGGCCGTGAGAGTCCTCGTCCTGCGCGCACTCGGCCTCGGCGACCTGCTGACCGCGGTCCCGGCGCTGCGCGGCTTGCGCCGAGCCCACCCCGGAGCCGAGATCACCCTGGCCGCGCCGGGCTGGTTGGCCGACGCGGTGGACCGGATCGACGCGGTCGACCGCCTGGTGCCCACCGAAGGGCTCGTGCCCATCGACTACGAGTCGCCGGACCTGGCGGTCAACCTGCACGGACGCGGGCCGCGGAGCACCGAGCTGCTGCGCGCCACCCACCCCGCCCGGCTGATCACGCACGGCGTGCACGTGCCCTGGCCCCGGCACCAGCACGAGGTGCTGCGGTGGTGCCGGCTGCTGGGCCAGTTCGGCATCGCCTGCGACCCGGTCGAGCTGCGCCTGCCGCCGGTGCCCCGCCACGACGCGATCGTCGTGCACCCCGGCGCGAGCCACGGCGCCCGCCGCTGGCCCGCCGACCGGTTCGCGGCGGTGGCGCGGGCGTTGGGCCCGGACGTGGTGGTGACCGGCAGCCCCGCCGAGGAGGCGCTGGTGCGCGAGGTCGCGCCGGGGCGGACGCGGACGGGCGACCTGGCCGGGTTGCTCGACCTGGTGGGCGGCGCGCGGCTCGTCGTCTGCGGCGACACCGGCGTGGCGCACGTCGCCACCGCCTACGGCACGCCGTCCGTGGTGCTGTTCGGCCCGGTGCCCCCAGCCGAGTGGGGGCCGAGGTCCGGGCCGCACCACGTGCTGTGGCACGGCACGACCGGCGACACGTTCGCCGACCGGCCCGACCCGGGGCTGATCCGGATCACCCCGGACGAGGTGCTCGACGCCGCGCGATCGCTGCTGGGAGGTGGACCGTGGCCAGGATCGGCGTCATCGGCGCGGGCTATGTCGGGCTGACGACCGCGGCCTGCTTCGCCCGGCTCGGGCACACCGTCGTGTGCGCCGACGTGGACGAGGCGAGGGTGGCGGCGCTCGGCCGGGCCGAGATCGGCGCGTACGAGCCGGGCCTCGCGGACCTGGTCGCGGAGGGTTCGCGGGCCGGTCGGCTGCGGTTCGTGCTCGGCAACGCCGAGGCCCTGGCCGAGGCAGACTTCGTGTTCCTGTGCGTGCCGACACCGACCGGTGTGGACGGCGCGGCCGACCTCACCGCGGTGCACGCGGTGCTGCGCGAGGCGCGGGAGGCGGTTCGGCCCGGCTGCGTCCTGGTGATCAAGTCGACCGTGCCCGCCGGCACGACCGAGCGGGTGGCGGACCTGGTGGGCCGGCCGGACGTGCGGGTGGTGTCCAACCCGGAGTTCCTGCGCGAGGGCCACGCGGTCGACGACTTCCTGCGGCCCCAACGGGTCGTGGTCGGCTCGGAGGAGGAAGGGGCGGCCCGGCGGGTGGTCGCGCTGTACGCGGGCACCGGCGCGCCGGCGCTGGTCACCGGCAGCGCGAGCGCGGAGCTGGTGAAGTACGCCAGCAACTGCTTCCTCGCCATGAAGCTGTCCTACGTCAACAGCCTGGCCGAGCTGTGCGAGCGGGTCGGCGCGGACATCGGCGACGTGACCGAGGGCATGCGGCTGGACGACCGGATCGGGTCGTCGTTCCTGGACCCGGGACCCGGGTGGGGTGGTTCGTGCTTCCCGAAGGACACCAGGGCGCTGCTGTCCACGGCGGAGGACGCGCGGGTCGACTTCCCGTTGCTGCGCGCGACCATCGGCACCAACGGCCACCAGGCGCACCGCGTGGTCGCCATGGTGCGCGAAGCGGTGGGCGGTCAGCTGGCCGGCGTGCGGCTCGGGCTGCTCGGGCTCACGTTCAAGGCGGGCACCGACGACCTGCGCGACTCGCCCGCCCTGGCGGTGGCCTCGCTGCTGGCGGCGGAGGGGGCGTGGCTGACCGGCTACGACCCGTGCGTCGCGCGGGACTGCGGCCCGGTGCGGGTGCTGGCCTCGGCCGAGGCGGTGGCCGCGAACGCGGACGGCCTGGTGGTGCTGACCGAGTGGCCGGAGTTCGCCGAGCTGGACTGGCCGAACCTGGCCGCCGCGATGGCCCGCCCGGTCATCGTGGACACCCGCAACCTGCTGCCGGTCGAGAAGGTGGTTGAGGCCGGGTTCCACCTGGTCTCGCTGGGCCGGCCGACCCCGGCCCGACCGGGCAGGACCGGTCCCGACCCACATCGACTCTGACGTCGTGCCCGACGGCCACCACACCGTGACGCCCTGGATCCGGAGCGCCGACTTCTCCCCCGCCTACCCGCGCGGGTCCCAGCGGAAGTAGCGGACGGCCAGGGCGGTGGCGGCGACCGTCCACAGCACCACGGACAGGGCGGCCGGGCCGACCTGGTCGGTCGGGCCGCCCCACGCGGCGCCGACCAGCGAACCCAGGCCCGTGCCCGGCACGAGGAACACCACCAGGTCCACGTGGCCGCTCGAGCCGAACAGGCCGCCGACGACCAGGGCGAAGAAGAACGGCGCGGTGGTGATCTGGGCCAGTTCCGCCGTGCCGGTCACCCCGCTGGTGAACACGCCCGCCGCGCAGCCCAGCGCCACGCCGCCGACCAGCGCCAACGCCAGCAGCTCGGGCCGGGCGGGCATGGGCGCGCCCGCGGCCACGCTGATGCCCAGCAGCACGACCGCCTGCGCGAGGCCCAGCAGGACCACGGGCAGCAGGATGCCGGTCAGCACGACCACGTCCGACGCCGCGCCCGTCCGCAGCCGCTTGAGGTAGAGGTCCTGCCGGCGGGCGGTCAACGCGGTCGTCACCGTGACGTAGACGGTGAACCCGAACGAGAACAGCAGTTGGAGCGTGACGACCATCGTCCACCCGGTCTGCTCGCCGTCCATCGCCAGCGCGAAGTACAGGCCGGCGGCCATCGGCATCAGCACGGCCAACGCGGCGGCGGTGCGGTTGCGCAGCAGGAGCTTCAGCTCGGCCACGCCCAGTGCGGCGATCATGCGGCCACTACCTCCTCGCCCGTCCGGGCGCTGTGGAACACGTCTTCCAGCGACGCGTGGTGCGCCCGGATCCGACCCAACCGCAGGCCTTCCCGCCGCGCCCACGCCAACAGCTCCGCCATGTCGTCCTGCAGCTCGCCGGTGCGCACCTCGACCCGGCCGGTCGGCCGGTGCACCACGTCGCCGGACAGCATCGGCAACGCGCTCACGTCGAGCCGGTCCGGCAGGTCGAACTCGATCCGCGCGGGCTGGGCGGCCAGCACGTCCACCAGCGCGCCGGACACCGCCACCAGGCCCTCGTGCATGATCGCGAGCCGGTGCGCGAGCGACTCGGCTTCCTCCAGGTAGTGCGTGGTCAGCACCACGGTCGTGCCCTCGGCCAGCAGCCCGCGCACCACCTCCCACGTCCGCTGCCGCGACTCGGGGTCCAGCCCGGTCGTCGGCTCGTCCAGGAACAGCAGCTCCGGCCGGCCGAGCACGGCCAGCGCGAGGTCCAGCCGCCGCCGCTCGCCGCCGGAGAGCTGCTTGATCCGCACGTCGCGCCGGTGCGCCAGGTCCAGCCGCTCCAGCACGTCCTCGGTGGCGCGCCGGCCGCTCGTGACGCTCCACAGCGCCACCATCTCGCGCGCGGTCAGGTCGGCCGGGAAACCGCTGTCCTGCACCATGATCCCGGTGCGCGAGCGCAACGCCGCCCGGTCCCGGAACGGGTCGAGCCCCAGCACCCGCACGGTGCCGCCGAACGGGGCGCGCAGCCCCTCCACGGTCTCCATGGTCGTGGTCTTGCCCGCGCCGTTCGTGCCCAGCAGCGCGAACAGCTCCCCCCGCCGCACCTCGAAGTCGACCCCGCGCACGGCTTCGAAGTCACCGTAGCGGCACCTGAGGTCCGCCACGTCGATCACCGTTTCTCCCATGACCGCCATCGTGGTCGCGGGCGGGCGCCGCACCCAGTGCCGTCGCGCACCGGTCCCTGTGACAGATGTCAGCAGACAGGTGTGCGACCCGGCTCGTAGATTCGTCGGTGTGACTCCCCTGAACAGGCTCCGCCGCTACACGTGGTGGACCGTGGTGGCCGGCGGCGTGGTGGTCGGCCTCGGCACGGTGCTCGACCTGTTCGCCCAGGACTACGGCGTGCTGAAGTCGGCGCTGCTGGCGGTGGCCGTGGCCGTGGTGATCGCCCAGCACGCCCGGTACATGCAGCGGGCCATGCTCGGGCTCGGACGTGGCGACGGCCCGGCGTGGGAGCACGCGGCGACGTTCGCGGTGGCGTTGGCGGCGTGGGCGGTGACGAGCGGCGCGGACGGGTTCCTGCCCGTCTGGGCCACCCTGCCCGCCCTGGTGGTCGCGCACGTCGGCGCGATCCTGCCCTCGCGCAGCCGCTGGCCGGCGGTGGCCCTGATGGCGGTGCTCTCCGTCGCGGTCGGCGGGCTGTTCGGCGGCGACGAGGCCCGCGCGGCGATGCTCCTGGCCGGGTTCATGGTCATCGCGCTGGTGTTCGCCGACCTGGCCCAGCTGTGGATCTGGGACATGGCGCTGAGGCAGGACCAGGCCCGAAGGACCGCCGAGGCGCTGGCCGTGGCCGAGGAGCGGTTGCGCTTCGCCGCCGACCTGCACGACATCCAGGGGCACCACCTCCAGGCGATCGCGTTGAAGGGCGAGCTGGCGCAGCGGCTGATCGGCCGGGACGACGAGCTGGCCAGGCAGCACGCGGGCGAGGTGGCCGAGCTGGCGCGCACCGCGTTGAAGGAGACCCGCGAGGTCGTGCAGGGCTACCGGCGGGCGAGCCTGGGCACCGAGATCTCCAACGCGGTGGGCGTGCTGCGGGCGGCGGGCATCGAGACGACGGTCGAGGGTGACGCGGCGGGCGTGCCGCCGCCGTTGCAGCCCCTGTTCGGGGCGCTGGTGAGGGAGGGCACGACGAACGTGCTGCGGCACAGCCGGGCGCGGCGCTGCGCCGTGCTGATCGAGGTGGTCGACGGCCAGGTGTGCGTGCGGCTGCGCAACGACGGGGTGCCGGCCGACTTCGCGGGCGCCGACGACGTGGGCGAGGACGGCGCGGGGCTGGCCGGGCTGCGCGAGCGGTTCGCCGCGGTGGGCGGGCGGGTCGAGGGCGGCCCGGCCGGGCCGGAGGGGTTCGAGCTGGTCGGGAAGGCAGGGGTGGGCCGGTGATCCGCGTGGTGCTGGCCGACGACGAGGACCTGATCCGGGGCGCGCTGGCGGCGTTGCTGGAGCTGGAGGACGACGTCGAGGTGGTCGCGCAGGCCAGCGACGGTGACGCGGCGGTCGCGGCGGTGCGGGCCCACCGGCCCGACATCGCCGTGTTCGACCTGGAGATGCCCCGGCGCGACGGCGTGCTGGCGGCCGAGGCGGTGCGCGGGCTCGACGGCGTGGCGGTGGTGATCGTGACCCGGCACGCGCGGCCGGGTGTGCTGCGGCGGGCGTTGAGCGCGGGGGTGCGCGGGTTCGTGCCCAAGACGACGCCGGCCGCGCAGCTCGCCTCGATCCTGCGGGACGTGCACGCGGGCCGGCGTTACGTGGACTCCGAGATCGCCGCCGCCGCGTTGACCGAGGGCGCGTGCCCGTTGACCGTCCGGGAGCTGGACGTGCTGCGGTACGCGCTCCAAGGCGGCACGGTGGCCTCGATCGCCGCCGAAGCGCACCTGGCCGCGGGCACGGTGCGCAACTACCTGTCGTCGGCGATGACGAAGCTCGGCGTCACCACCCGCTACGAAGCCGCCCGGCTGGCCTGGGACGAGGGGTGGATCTGAGCCTGGCCGAGGTGCACGACCTTGACCGTCGTCAGCTCGTCCAGCAGCTCGGGCCCGTAGCCGAACCCGGTGCCGGACAGCCGGCGCGGCTGGGCGGCGCCGCCGGGCGCCCCGCCGAACACCGCGTTGACCTTCACCGTGCCGACGGGCAACGCGCGCCACGCGTGCTGGGCGTTCGCCATCGACCCGGTGAGCACGGTCGCGGCCAGGCCGTGCTCGTCCACGCACGCCTCGGCCAGGCCGTCCTCGAACGATGCCACCACGCGCACGGGTGCGACCGGCCCGAACGTCTCCTCCCGCATCACGCGCATGTCCGGCGTGCAGCGGTCGAGCACCGTGGCCGGGTAGTACGCGCCTTCGCGGTCCGGCACCTCGCCGCCCACCAGCGGGTGCGCGCCGTCCGCCACGGCCTCGGCGACGTGGGCGTGCACGTGCTCCCGCATCCGGAGGTCCACCAAGGGCTGCGGGTCGGCGTTCCAGCGGCGGGCCTGCTCGCACAGCGCGGCCAGGAACTCCTCGGCCACGGCCTGGTGCACGAAGATCCGCTCCACGGACGTGCACAGCTGGCCCGCGTTGGTGAACGCGCCGATCGCCGCCTGCTCGGCCGCCCACACCGGGTCCACGTCGGCGTCGACCAGCAGCGGGTCGTTGCCGCCGTTCTCCAGCAGCGCCTTCGCGCCGGTCCGGGCGCACGCGGCGGCGATCGAGCGGCCGGTCGCCGTGCCGCCGACGTGCGCGACGACGTCCACGTGCGGTGAGGCGGCCAGCGCCGCGCCCACCGAGGCGTCGCCGGTGAGGCTCTGGAGCACGCCCGGCGGGAAGTGGTCGACCATGAGCTGCGCGAGCAACACCCCCGTGTGGGGGCAGCGCTCGCTCGGCTTGTGCACCACGGCGTTGCCGGTGACCAGGGCCGCGCCGACCAGGCCGCAGGAGACGGCGACCGGGTCGTTCCACGGCGTCAGCGCGACCACCACCCCGCGCGGCCCGGGGACCATGAAGTCCGCCGCGTCGGGCGAGCCTTGGAGCGACCGGCCGCGGTGGACCGGGCCCAGCTCGGCGTACTGCTCCAACGTGGACACACCGGCCAGCACACCGTCCAGCGCGGACGTGGCCGGGCGGCCGGTCTCGGCGTGCAGGACGTCCGCCAGTTCGGCCGCGTGCTCGCGGATCGCCCGGGCGGCGGCTTTCAGCGCGGTTCCCCGTTCGGCGGCGGGCGTCGCCGCCCAGCCGGGTTGCGCCTCACGCGCGGTGAGCACCGAGCCGGCCACGTCCTCGTCCGTGGCGGTGGGCAGCCAGCCGATCAGCTGACCGTCGACCGGGCTGTGGACGTCGAGTGCGTCGACACGCATGTCCGTCATGGGCTTCGGGTACCCCCGTGCCCGAGGTGAAACCCGAGGCGGAGCCCCGAGGAGGACAGTCATGCCCGGACGTGAGGAGTTGCCGAGCACCGTCGCCCGCTCGCCCAAGAAGGCGCAGCGGACCTGGATCAAGGCGCACGACTCGGCCGTGCAGACCTACGGCGAAGGCCAGCGCTCGCACCGGACCGCGTTCGCCGCGTTGAAGCACTCATTCGAGAAGGTGGGCGACCACTGGGAGCCCAAGGCGCAGAAGGGGCCGTCCGACGCGCAGGCCGCGCGCAGCACGCCGAAGCAGGGCCGGACGGCGGGCGGCGTGGACGCCAACGCCAGCAAGCAGCACCTCTACGACCTGGCCAAGAGGCTGGACGTGCCCGGCCGGTCGAGCATGACCAAGCAGCAGCTCGTGGAGGCGATCGGCAAGGCGAACAACCGCAAGACCGCCAAGGCCCGGTCGTAGTACCGGCACACGGGATCACCGCCCCGGCAACCCGCTGCGCCCCGGCGGGCCCGGTGGCGGTGGCCGCCATTGCGGCGGCGCTGGTCGGCTCCTGGCGGCCTCAGAGGTCGAGCCACGAGCGGTCGGGCAGGAGCTGGCTCGCCTGCGGGCCCATGAGCGTCATGCCGCCGTCCACGACGAACGACGCGCCGGTCACGTAGCCCGCCGCCGGCGTGGCCAGGAAGGCGACGACGGCGGCCACCTCGCCCGCGTGACCCGGACGTCCCAACGGCACGCCCGGTCGCGGCTGGGTGCGCGGGTCCACGTCCTGCTGGCCCGTCATCGGCGTGGAGATCTCACCGGGCGCGACCGAGTTCACCGTGATCGCGTGCTCGGCCAGCTCCAGCGCCAACACCTTCGTCAACGCGCCGAGCCCCGCCTTGGCCGCGCAGTACGGCGCCGCGCCCACCCTCGGCTGGTGCTCGTGGACCGACGTGATGTTGATGATCCGACCGCCCCGACCAGCTTCGATCATGTGCCTCGCGGCGCGCTGCGCGCACAGGAACGCGCCGTCGAGGTCCACCGACAGCACGCCCCGCCAGGTGTCGAAGTCCATGTCCAGGGCCTTCTGCGCGGTGCCCGTGCCGGCGCAGTTGACCAGCACGTCGAGGCCGCCCAGTTCGGCGGCGAGGTCGTCGACCGCGGTCGCGGCGGCGGGCAGGTCGGTCAGGTCGAGCTGCCGCACGGCCGCTCGGACGCCCTGCTCCCGGACCTCGCGAGCGGTGGCCTCCGCGCCGTCGGCGTCGGTGTGGAACGTGATGCCGACGTCCACGCCGCCACCCGCCAACGCCACCGCGACGGCCCTGCCGATGCCGGAGTCGGACCCGGTCACGACCGCGCGCAGCGGCGCGCCCGCCCGCTCCTGGGGAAGTGGTGCGCTCATGGGCCGCGGGGTACCCCCGGCCGGGTTTGCCACACGCCGTGCCGGGAACGCTCCGGGCAGTCGACCTCGCCGGGCGACCCGGCAGTCCGAGCTCGGCGGCAAGCGGGAGGAGCACCGATGAAGGCCGTCACCTGGCACGGCAAGCGGGACGTGCGCGTGGACACCGTGCCGGATCCGATCCTGAAGGAGCCGACCGACGTCATCGTCCGCATCACGTCCACCGGCCTGTGCGGTTCCGACCTGCACCTGTACGAGGTGATGGGCCCGTTCATCGACGAGGGCGACATCCTCGGGCACGAGCCGATGGGCGTGGTCGAGGAGGTCGGCGCGGAGGTCACCGCGGTCGCCCCGGGCGACCGGGTCGTGGTGCCGTTCAACATCTCCTGCGGCTCGTGCTTCATGTGCGACCGCGGCCTGCAGTCGCAGTGCGAGACGACCCAGGTGCGCGAGCAGGGGTCGGGCGCGGCGCTGTTCGGCTACACCAAGCTGTACGGGCAGGTGCCCGGCGGGCAGGCCGAGTACCTGCGGGTGCCGTTCGGCAACACGCTGCCGATCAAGGTGCCGGACGGCCCGCCGGACGACCGGTTCGTCTACCTGTCCGACGTGCTGCCCACGGCGTGGCAGGCGGTGGAGTACGCGGGCACGCGGGACAGCCTGGTCGTGCTCGGGCTCGGCCCGATCGGCGACATGGCGACCCGGATCGCGCAGCACCGCGGCGTCGAGACGGTCATCGGCGTCGACCTCGTGCCGGAGCGCATGGCGCGGGCGCGCGGGCACGGCGTGACCGTGCTGAACGTGCGCGACAACCACCTGGTCGACCACATCCGGGAGCTCACCGGCGGGCGCGGCCCGGAGGCCGTGATCGACGCCGTGGGCATGGAGGCGCACGGCGCCCCGGTCGCGAAGCTCGCCCACCAGGCCGTCGGCCTGCTGCCGGACGCCATCGCGGCCCCGTTCATGCGGACGGCGGGCGTGGACCGGCTGCACGCGCTGCGACTGGCCATCGACATCGTGCGGCGCGGCGGCACCATCTCGGTGTCCGGTGTGTACGGCGGGATGGCGGACCCGATGCCGATGCTGACCCTGTTCGACAAGCAGGTGCAGCTGCGCATGGGCCAGGCCAACGTGTGGCGCTGGGTGCCGGAGATCCTGCCGCTGCTCACCGACGACGACCCGCTCGGCGTCGACTCCTTCGCCACCCACCACCTGCCGCTCGACCAGGCACCGCACGCCTACGAGATCTTCCAGCGCAAGCAGGACAGCGCCGTCAAGGTGCTGCTGCGCCCCTGAAGGTCTATCGTCCAGCCATGATCCGCTTTCGGTGGTTGCCCGCCGTGGCGTTGCCGGTGGCCCTGGTCGCAGGCGGGTGCGGCACGGGATCGGACGACCTGGTCCGGCGCACGGCGGAGGAGTTCACGGCGGCGGTCTCGGCGGGCGACACCGACCGCGCCTGCGGGCTGCTGACCGAACGGGCGCGCGAGGACGTGGAGTGCTCGTCGCTCGACGTGCCCACCGGCGCGGTGCGGACGGTCGAGGTCTGGGGTGACGCGGCGCAGGTCCGCACGTCCGGCGGCGTGCTGTTCCTGCGGGAGCTGGCGTCGGGGTGGCGGGTGTCCGGCGCCGGCTGCGAGTCGCGGGGCGAGCGGCCCTACCACTGCGAGGTGGGTGGGCCGTGACGCAGCGCGGGATGTTCTACGTCTACCTGGTGGGCGTGCTGGCACTGCTGGTGTACTTCAGCGTCATCGGGCTGGTGGGAGCGTGAAGAGGTTCCTGCGGGACAACGGCTTGGGGCTGGTGTTCGGCCTGCTGTTCCTCGGCGCGCTGGTGGGCCAGGCGTTCTCCGGCAACGCCGACCTGAACGCCCACCGGCTCACCGACGGCGGCGACCCGATCGGCTTCTGGCAGTACGTCACCTCGTCGGACTTCGCGGTGGACGTCGCCGAGAACTGGCAGTCCGAGTACCTCCAGTTCTTCCTGTTCATCTTCGCCACGGTGTGGTTGATGCAGCGCGGGTCGCCCGAGTCGAAGCCCGCCGACCGGATGGGCGCGGAGTCCGACGAGGACCAGCTGGTCGGCGCGCACGCGAAGGAGCAGTCGCCGCCGTGGGCGAAGGCGGGCGGCTGGCGCACGGCGCTGTACTCGAACTCGCTCGGCCTGGTGATGCTCGGCCTGTTCGTCGGCTCGTGGCTGGCCCAGTCCGTCGCCGGGCGCAGCTCGTACAACAACGACCAGCTCAACACCTTCCAGGACCCGGTGTCGTGGTGGGACTACGTGCTGTCGGCCGACTTCTGGAACCGCTCGCTGCAGAACTGGCAGTCGGAGTTCCTGGCCATCGGCTCCATGGTGGTGCTGAGCGTCTACCTGCGACAGCGGGGATCGCCGGAGTCCAAGCCCGTCGGCACGCCGCACCACAGCACGGACGAGACGGGCTGACCGGTCCGCCTACTCGACGCGGTCCTCGTCGGGCACGTCGTCGTTCCTGATGGTGTCCCGGCTCCGCTCGCGCCACGGCCACGCGAACCACAGCGTGCCGAACAGCACGGCCGCGAACGCGCCGACCACGACGGCCACCCAGCCGCCGATGACGACCTCGGCGAGCAGCAGGATCGTGCCCACCATGGCGACCGCGAGGTTCGCCAAGCCGATGATCGCGAAGCGGTTCGCCACCTCGATCACGTCTTCCCGCCTGCCCCGCCGGAACAGCAGCCGGTGCCAGGCCGCGGGCGCGGTGAGCAGCGCGACGGCGCACGCGGCGAACAGGATGGTGATCAGGTGGGTGGCGCGGATGTAGCCGTCGGCCGACGCGTACCGCTCGGTGAAGGCGATCGACAGCAGGAAGCCGAACAGGATCTGCACGCCGGCCTGCGCCACGCGCAGCTCCTGCAACAACTCGTTGAGGTTGCGGGCCAACCTCCGTTGGTGTGACTCCTCAGCCTGACTCACCGCCACCACGTACCCCATGACCAGGCAGTTCAATCATTACTACGTGTGACGAAACGCGGCCCGAAGTGATCCAGCGTCACGGGCAGCGCGGCGTGTGGCAACCCGTCGGGGTCGCGGTGGAAGTACGGGGTGAACACGACGAACGTGGTGCCCGCCGGCAGCCACGCGCGCTCGTCGAACCGGCGGCGCAGCTCGTCCTGACGCGGGTGCGGGTAGGCCCGATTGGCTCTGCCCCGCAACGCTTTCAGCAGGTCCGTCAGCTCGCCACCGGGTCGAGCAGCAGCGCGACGCCGCGCCCGGTCACCCGCACGCACCTCCTCGGCCACCGCCACCACCGCCGGGGCGGCGCACGATCACGCCCTTGGCCACCGTCGGCGGCAGCACCTCGGCGGACGCCCGGCCGTGTCCAGCCGGGCGGCTACGGCCACGAGCCCTCCTCGGCGTGCGCGACGACGAGTTCGCGGACCTCGCAGCCCTCGGGCTGGCGCAACGCGAACACGATCGCGTCCGCGACCCGCTCGGGCGGGTTGAGCTTGCTGTCGTCCGGCGGCCGGTACTGCTCGGCCCGGTCGTCGAAGAAGTGGGTGCGCATGCCGCCGGGGATCACCAGCGTGACACCGACCCGCCCGGCCGTCTCGGCGGCCAGGGCCCTGGTGAAACCGACCACGCCGAACTTCGAGGCGCAGTACGCGGTGGCGTCGCTGACCGCCTTGATGCCGAGGGTGGACGCGATGGTCACCACCCGACCGCCGGCCAGCACGGGCAACGCCGCCCGCACCACCGCCGCGGTGCCCAGCAGGTTGACCATCACCACCCGGTCCCAGTCCGCGCCGGACACCTCGTCCAGCCGGCCGCACGCGTCCGTGCCCGCCGCCGTGACGACGGCCCGCAGGCCGCCGTTGCGCTCGGCGATCGCCTTCACCGCGCGTTCCGCCGCCCTGGTGTCGGACAGGTCGACGGACTCGAAGTCCGCCACCTCCGGGGCCGACGGGGCGGCCTTGTCGAGCACCAGCGGTCGCCCGCCCATCTCGTGCACCGCGCGCACCACGGCCGCGCCCAAGCCGGACGCGCCTCCGGTCACCAGCACCTGACCGAGCATCAGCCCCTCCTCGACAGCATCTCGGTGGTCGAACGGCCCCGGTGGTAGGGCACGACGACGGTCCGCCCGCCCCAGCCCCTCACCAGGTCCGCTTCCGGTAGCGATTCGACGGTGTAGTCGCCGCCCTTGACCCACACGTCCGGGCGCAGGGCGGCCAGCACGCGCTCCGGCGTGTCGTCCTCGAACACCACCACGTCGTCCACGCAGCCCAACGCGCGCAGCACCTCGACGCGGTCCTGCTCCTTCGTCACGGGCCGGTCCGGGCCCTTGAGCCGGCGCACGGACGCGTCGGAGTTCAGGCACACCACCAGGCAGTCGCCGAGCGACCGGGCGGCGCGCAGGGTGCGGACGTGACCGGCGTGCAGCAGGTCGAAGCAGCCGCCGGTGGCGACGATCGTGCCGCCGCGGGCCCGGACCACGTCCACCGAGGACAGCCGGTCGTCCGGCCGGTAGCCGGACGCGCCGCCGCGGCGCAGGAACTCGGCGGCGGACGTCACGGCGTCCGCGACCGCGTCGTCCATCGCGGCGCCGCGCATGAGGCGGACCGCGACCGTCGCCGCGAACCGGTCGCCCGCGCCGCACGGGTCGACCACGGGCACGCGCGGCGCGGGGACGGCGACAGGGGTGCCGCCACCGTGCAGCAACGCGCCGCCGGCGCCGAGCGTGACCACGACGGCCCGCGCCCGCCACTGCGCGCGCAGGGCTTCGAGGGCGTCCATGGGGTCGGCGTGGCCGCTGAACGCCTTGGCCTCGGCCGCGTTCGGCGTGACCAGGCGGGCGCCGGGCACCGGGGCGGGGCCGCGCGGGTGCGGGTCCCAGACCACCGGGCGCCGGGCGAGCACGCCGCGGAGCCGTTCGTCGCGCACCAGCCCGCGGCCGTAGTCGGAGACGAGCACGCAGTCCGCTTCGAGGACGGCGTCGAGCATGTCGTCGGTGGCGTGGGGCGCGCCGGGACCGCCGCCCCGGTCGAGCCGGGCGATCGACTGGTCGCCGCAGCGCAGCCTGGTCTTGACCGGGGTGGGCGTCGGCGAGGGCCCCAGCACGGACCGCACCCCGGCCAGCTCGTCCCGCAGCCGCCTGCCGTCCTCGTCGTCGGCGACGGCGGTGACGAGCGTGACGTCCACGCCGTCGGCGGCGGCCAGGGCGGCGGCCAGTCCCGCGCCGCCGGGCCGGGCGCGTTCTTCCTCGACGTCCAGGACGGGCGCGGGGGCGTCCGGGCACAGGCGTTCGGCGGTGCCCAGGACGTCCACGTCGAGCAGCGAGTCACCGACGACGACCAGTTTCACGAGACCCTCCGTGCCGAGGAGGGCAGGGCGGCCTCGAACGCCGCGCACAGGGCGTGGACCGCGACCAGCTGGGCTTCCTGCACGTTCGCCGGGTCCCCGGGCAGTGCCAGCACCTCGTCCACCGCCTCCGCCAGCGGGTTCGGGGCGGGGCCGGTCATCGCCCACACGTGCGCGCCCGCCTGCCTGGCCGCTTTCGCCGCCTCGATCAGGTTGGGGCTGCACCCGCTGGTCGACAGCAGCACGACCACGTCCTGCGGCCGGGCGTGGGCGGTGACCTGCCGGGCGAACACCTGGTCGTAGCCGTAGTCGTTGCCGATCGCGGTGACGCTGGACGACTCCGCGCACAGCGCGATCGCCGAGAAGGGCCGCCGGTCGTCGCGGAACCGGCCGACGAGCTCGGCGGTCAGGTGCTGCGCTTCGGCGGCCGACCCGCCGTTGCCCGCCGCCAGCAGCCGGCCGCCGTCGCTGAGCCTGCGGGCCAGCACACCGCCCCAGCGGGTCAGCCGCGGCGCCTGGGCGCGCAGCCCGGTCAGCGACTGGGCCAGCCCGGTCAGGTGGGTCTCGACGCTCATCGCGCGCCTCCCACGGCCACCGGCCGACCCGCCGTGACCCGCGCGTAGACGCGTTCGGTGTCCTCGGCGATCCGGCTCCACGTGTAGCGCACGCCGACCCGGTCCAGGCCCGCGAGCCCGCACGCCTCCCGCCGGGCCTGGTCGGCGAGCAGCGAGTGCAGCGCGCGGGCCAGCGCGGACGGGTCGCGCGGCGGCACGAGCACGCCGGTCACGCCGTCCACCACGGTGTCGATCAGGCCGCCGACGGCGCTCGCCACCACCGGCACCCCGCACGCCATGGCCTCCAGCGGCACGATGCCGAACGGCTCGTACCAGGGCACGCACGCCACCGCGTCGGCCGAGCGCAGCAAGGCGGGCATGGCGTCCCGCGACACCTGGCCGGCCAGGCACAGCCGGTTCCGCACGCCGAGCCGTTCCGCGTGCGCGGCCAGCCGCCGCGCCTCCGGGTCGGACTCCACGTCCACCGGGCCGCCCGCGATGACCAGCTCGGTGTCCGGCAGCGACCGCAACGCGGTGATCAGGTCCTGGAAGCCCTTGCGCGGCACCAGCCTGCCGACGGAGACGACGCGGTGCGGGAGGCGGCGGCGCAGCGTGGGGCCCTCGGGCCGGAAGCGCGTCGGGTCCACCCCGCACGGCACGACGGAGATCCGGGACCGCCGCACGCCCATGCGCATCAGCTCGACCACCTCGTCGGCGCACGTCGCGGCGATCCGGTCGGCCTCGCGCCCGATCATCCGCTCGATGCCGATCCGCTGGGGCGGGCTGGTGTCGTCCGCGCCCTGGTGGCGGCGCTTCACCGTGCCCAGGGCGTGGTAGGTCTGCACGACGGGCACGCCGACCTTGCGCGCGGCGAGCACCGAGGCCAGGCCGGACATCCAGAAGTGCGCGTGCACGACGTCCGGTCGTTCCTCCTGCCACTGCTGCTCCAGGAAGCGGGCGAAGTCCCCCATGTGCGGCAGCAGCTCGTCCTTCGGCACCGGGTGGGCGGGACCGGCGGGCACGTGCACGACGTCGTAGCCCTGCTCGGTGCGCACGCGCTCGGGCAGGCCCGGGTCGTCGCGGCGGGTGTGCACCACCACGTCGTGCCCCAGTGCCGACAGCGCCTCCGACAGCGCGGCGACGTGCACGTTCTGCCCGCCCGCGTCGACACCGCCCAGGGCGGCCAGCGGGCCGGCGTGCTCGGACACCATCGCGATCCTCATCCGCTCACTCCTGTCAGCAACCGGTCCCAACTCCGCAGGAAGGCGTCGAGTCCGTACCTGGCCAGGGCGAACTCCCTGGCCTGCTTCCCCTTCTGCCTGGCCAGGGCGGGGTCCGCGACCAGCTCGGCCACGGCCCGCACCAGCTCGTCCACGTCGGTGGACACCACGCCCGCCTCCGGCGGCACCGCGCGCACCGCCTCGGTGCACGCCAGCGCCACCACGGGCATCCCCAGGTGCATCGCCTCGATCAGCGACAGCCCCAGCGACGTCCACCGCACCGGGTGCAGGTAGAGCCGCCGCAGGGCCAGTTCGCGGTGCAGCGACCCCAGGTCGTGGTCACCGCGACCCATCGCGCCCAGCTTGTGGGTCTTCATGCCGTAGACGTCCAGCGGCGCCGCCTCGGCGAACCGGGGCAGCAGGTCCGTGCCGACCGCCCGGCCCCGGCGCACCGGGTCGTTGACCACGACGGCGGCGCGGGGCAGCTCACCGGTGTAGAGGAGGCCGGGGTCGACCACGCCGTGCTCGATGACGACCGTGCGCGCGGTGCCGCAGTCCCACATCAGGTCGTTGAAGTGGGTGACGTGGACGATGGTGCCCGGCCAGTCCTTGAGCGGGTGGACCTGGTTCGGGAACCGGGGCGTGTTGTGCTCCAGGTACACGACCGGGACGCCGGTGGGCACCAGGCCGACCTCGACCGGCCGTTGCAGCACCGCGAGGTCGGCGTCCACTTCGGACACGTCCACCTCGCGGGCGGCCGGCCAGTCGCGCCCGGACAGGCCGATGCCGTGGGGCGGCCCGGGGATCAGGTACTCGTGACCGCCCCGGACGAACGCGTTCGTCCACGAGCCGTGCACGTGCCACAGCAGGATCTTCACGTCCGCACCCCCACGAGGTCGGCGACGGCGGTGACGACCCGGTCGGCCGTCACCCGGTCAAGGCACGGGTGTCCGGGCACCGGGCAGACCCGTGCGCGCGAGTCGCGGCACGGTGCGTCCTGGTCGCCGAGCAGCACGTGCGGCCCGTGCGGCGCCCACCGGTGGGCGGGCACGACGGGTGAGAACAAGGACACGACCGGCGTGCCGACCGCGGCGGCGAGGTGCGCGGGCCCGGTGTTGCCGACCACGACGGCGTCCGCGCGGGCCAGCAGCCCGGCCAGTTCGGCGAACGTCGTCCGGCCGCCGAGGTCCACGCCGCGCGTGCCGGCCACGTGCCTGGTCAGCGCGGTCTCGTTCGGGCCGCCGGTGACCAGGACGCGGTGCCCGGCCTCGGTGAGCGCGGTGACGGCCTCGGCGCACCGGTCGGGCGACCAGGCGCGGGCGGGCACGGAGGCTCCCGGGTGCAGGACGACGTACGGGCCGAGTTCGGCCGGCTCCGGCGGTGTGGTGACGGCGAGCCGGCCGTCGTCGCCGGGCGGGAGGTCGAAACCGGCGGCGCGGGCGACTTCCAGCGCCCGTTCGGCTTCCGGCAGCTCGGGGTCGTCGCGCAGCCGGACGTCGAGGAGCGAGCCCGGGTAGTCGGTGGAGCGGGCCACGACCTTCGGCACGCCGGCGAGCTTGAGGAGCAGGGCGAGTGGCAGCGGGCTCTGGTGGAAGGAGGTGAGGACCAGCGCGACGTCGGCGCGGATTCCCTTGAGCAGCGCGACGATCCCCTCGATGTCCGGGGTGCGGACGTCCGGCGGCGGGTAGGTGATCCAGGGACAGTCCCACCGCACGACGCGGTGCACGCCGGGCAGCAGTTCGGCTGCCTGCGCGCCGGAGTGCCCGCACAGCAGCACGACTTCGCCCGCTTGGGCGGCGGCGCGCACGGCCGGGCCGGCGAGCAGGACGTCGCCGTCGTTGTCGAGCCGGGCCACCAGCGTCCTCATAGGACCATCGCCAGCGCGGATCGCAGGTCGGGCGCGGTGAGGGGCGCCCGGTCGACCTCGTCGGGCAGGGTGACGGGTGTGGGCACGAGGATCGGGGTCGCGCCGGCGGCGAGGGCGGCTTCGACGTCGGCCTCGATGTCACCGATGAAGTAGGTGCGCTCCGGGCGCGCGCCGAGGGCGGCGCAGGCGCGGAGGATCATGGTGGGCGCGGGTTTGCGGCACTCGCAGCCGTCGTCCGGGTGGTGCGGGCAGACCTGCCACGTGCCGAACCGCCCGAGCAGGTCCTCGACCTTGGCGTTCACCGCGTCCACCTGGGCGCGGGTGAGCAGGCCGCGGCCGATGCCGGACTGGTTGCTGACGACTCCCGTGCGCACTCCGCGCTCCCGCAGCGCCCGCAGGACGTCGCCCGCTCCGGGCATCGGTCGCACCCGCTCCGGGTCGCCGTTGTAGGGCACGTCGCTGATGAGCGTGCCGTCGCGGTCGAAGAGAACCGCGTCGGGGTACTGGTCCACAGAGGAGAGTTAGCCGGTGCGAGTGGAAGCAAACGCTTCTCGGCGGAGGCGCTACTCACCGTCACTCAGTGGTGGAACGGATGTGTGTGGAACCGCTCGGACGGGTAACCGGGTGTCGAACTCGATTCCCGAGGAGAGGTTGTTGCAGTGACGACGATCGAGAAGTCCGTGGACGTCGAGGTCCCGGTCACGACCGCGTACAACCAGTGGACGCAGTTCGAGTCGTTCCCGCAGTTCATGGAGGGCGTCGAGCGCATCACGCAGATCACCCCGACCCGGACGCACTGGGTCACCAAGATCGGTGGTGTGACGCGCGAGTTCGACGCCGAGATCACCGAGCAGCACCCGGACGAGCGCGTCGCCTGGCACACGGTCGACGGCCCGCCCCAGGGTGGCGTGGTGACGTTCCACCGGATCGACGACCGGCACACCCGCGTGCACGTGCAGATGGAGTTCGACCCGCAGACGCTCACCGAGAAGGCCGGTGCGGCGATGGGCGTGGTCGGGCACCGCGTGTCCGGCGACCTGGACCGGTTCAAGGAGTTCATCGAGGGACGCGGCGCGGAGACCGGCGCGTGGCGGGGTGACGTGAGCCGCCCGCCGCAGGCCGGCGAGACGCGCCACGACCTGCCGGACGCCGGACGCCCGGGCGATCCGCTGCGATGAGCGCGCAGGCGGGTCGGGTGCCGGGGGACCGGAGCGGGTCGAACCCCCCGATCCCCCGCCCCCGCCCGCCGGTCGACGACGGTTGACCACCAGTGGGAGCCCCGCCGGACCTGGTCCGGCGGGGCTCCCGCGCGTTCGGGGGCGGGTCGGGCGCGAACGGGTCGGCGTGGTGGGGCTGCGGCTCGGCGAGAGGCCGGCGAGACGGCCCGGTTCGGTGGGCGGCACTCCGATCCGCACCGGTGTTTGAGGCCGGGCGAAGCCCTGGGGGCAGTCGCCGGCGGCCGCCGACGAGCGGCACGTGCGCCGAGGCCCGCAGGCGCAACCGCCTGCGGGCCTCGATGTGCGTGCGGTGTCTCCTCGCTAGCCGTCCTTCAGCCGGTCGAACAGCTGCCCCACCGACCGGCGCAGCGCCGAGGCCGCGTCACCGAGCAGCGACCCGGGGTCGGGAGGGCCGTCGACGGCCGGTTCGCCCTCACCGGGGGCCTGCGGCTCGACGTCCTGGGCCAGCAGCTCCCGCAGGACCTCCAGCACCACCTCCGGGTGCCCGAGCGGCACGGGGGCGGCGAAGGTCTGGGCGGAGGTGATCAGGTCCTGGTGGCGGTGGATCAGCTCCCCGACGCCGGAACCGGCCGCCGCGCCCGCCACCAGGTGCACCGGCACCGCGCGGTCGGCGAACTCGGACAGCACCTCGTCCACCTCCTGCCACGGCTCGTCCGCCGCGGGCAGTCGGCACCACATGACCTGCAGGTGCTCCGTCAACGGGCGCCACGTGCCCGGCAGGTCGCCGTGCCTGCCGACCCCCGCCGGGTCGAGGACGACCACCGCCGGCGCGTCCGGCGGGCCCGCCCACACCACGGACGGGCCGCCCGCCCTCGGTTCCTCCTCCACGCGGCTACACCTCCACCACGGCGGGTTCCACGCAGTAGACCGTGTAAGCCGACCGGATCACCGGCTGCGCGACGTTGCGCACCCGCACGCCGCCGGGCGTCATGCCGTGCTCGTTGCCGAAGTGCGCGTGCCCGTGCACGGCCAGCTGCGTGCCGCCGGCGTCGATCGCCTCGCCGAGCAGGTAGGAGCCGAGGAACGGGTAGATCTCCGGCGGCTCGCCCCGCAACGTGTCCGGCACCGGCGAGTAGTGCGTCAACGCCACCTTCACGTCCGTGTCGAGGCTGTCGAGGGCGACGCGGAGCGAGTCGGCGATCTCGGTGGTGTGCCGGATGAACGCCTTCATCTCCGGCTCGCCGAACGCGCTGCCGCACTTGCCCGCGAACCCGCCGCCGAAGCCCTTCACCCCGGCGACGCCCAGCGTGTGGCCGTCCACGCCGATGGTGGTCGTCTCGCCCTCCAGCACGGTGATGCCCGCGTCCCGCAGCACGGCGGTCACCTCGTGCGGCTTGTCGTCGTGGTGGTCGTGGTTGCCGAGCACCGCGACCACGGGCACGGGCAGCCCGCCGAACTCGTCGGCCACCACCCGCGCCTCGGACACCGTGCCGTGCCGGGTCAGGTCGCCGGCCAGCAGCAGCACGTCGGCGCAGTCGCCGAGCTCGTCCAGCGCGGGCCGCAGGCGGCCGCGCGCGTCCTCGCCCAGGTGCACGTCACCCACCGCGGCGATGCGGATCATCGAATCTCCTCTCGGCCGACCGGCGCGTCGGACGGCACCACCTTCACGTCGTCGAGCACGGTCAGCTCCGGCGCCACGTCGTGGATCACGGCTTCGAGCTCGGCGCGCCGCTCCGGGCTCGCCACGTCACCGGACAGCAGCACGTGGTCGCCGCGCACGGTCACCCGCACGCCCAGCTCCGTGGTGCGCGGGTCCTCGGCCAGCGCTTGGCGCAGCCGGGCGGAGAGATATTGCTCTGCGGTCATCAGGCGCTCCTGGTCATCGGTGAGTGCAGGAGGTCGAGGCGTTCGACCAGCACGAGGAACGCCTCGGCGTACGGGGAGTGCTTCGTGGCTTCGCGGACGCGTTCCCAGTCGATCTGCTCGCGCAGCGCGCGGGCGAACGGCAGCAGCTCGCTGAAGTCGCAGCGGTGGCCGTCGAGGACGAGCAGCTTGCCGATCAGCACCTCGGTGGCCGGCATGACCGGCAGCACCACGGACCCGACCTGCAGCTCCTCTGCCCGCGACAGCGTCGCGTCGGTCACCGGCACCTCGTTGGGCCGGAACAGCAGGTCCACCAGCGAATCGCCGTCGTAGACCTTCAGCAACCAGTCCTCGGGTGGCGTCGCGGCCCTCATGCCCGCTTCGACGAGCGCGCTCACCGCCGCGCGGGCGTCCTCTTCCCGCACCAGGATGTCCACGTCGTGCTCCGTCGCGGGACCGCCTCTGGCGTACACCGCGCACCCGCCCGCCAAGGCGAACGGGATGTCGTGCGAGCGCAGGGCTTTGGCGACTTTGGTCAAGGTGCGCAGCAACTCGTTTTGGACACCGCTCATGCCTGCTGACTACCCGTACGGCTGGGTGTTCACACGGCTGCGGGTAGTGCCGCCCGCACGGGGTAGTCCATCCGGCATGACTGCCACACCGCCCGACCCCGACCCGGACCGCACGCCCGGTCTGGAACCCGGTGGCGGCGTCTCCCCCGGCGAGACGCCGCCCGACTCCGGCCAGACGTCCGGCCTGTCCCACCCGCAACCCATGCCGTCCCGGCGCGCCCCGATCGTCACGCTGGTGGCCGTGCTGATCGTGACGCTGCTGGCGCTGGCCTTCGTCGTGGCCCAGGTGATGGGGTGGACGAACCTGTTCGAGGGCTACTGAGCAGGGGCGGAGGGCTTGCGGATCAGGGCTTCAGCGGGGGGCTGGGCTGAAGGCCTTGCTCGCGGCCGATGCCGTCGAGGAGCTGCCTGAGGGTGTCGCGGGCGTTGTGCCGGGGCGCCCAGCCCAGCCGGGTGAACGCCTTGGTCGCGTCCAGCAGCGGCGCGGTGAGGGCCAGGTCGACCCAGCCGTGCGAGGTCGGTTGCAGGCGCAGGTGCCAGCTGATCCGGGCGGCGTTGCGCAGCACCGCGGGCGGGATCACCACGTGCCGCGTGCCCATGACCTCGGCGAGCACCTGCGGCGTCACGACCGGGTCGGTGACGAGGTTGAACGCGCCCTCGGCCCTGGTGGCGAGGATCTTCACCAGGGCGTCGGCCACGTCGTCGGCGTGCACGAACTGCAACACCATCGTGCGCGGCAGGGGCAGCACGGGCAGCTTGGCGAGGACGTCGGGGCGGAACAGGGCGTGCGGCACCAGGGGGCCGAGGAAGTACCGCTTGATCTCGGCGGCGGCGGCCGGCTGGAGGACCAGGCCGGGGCGGACCCGGGTGACGACGAGCCGGGGGTGTTCGCGTTCCACCTGGTCGAGCAGGTGCTCGACGGCGGCCTTGTGCCGGCTGTAGTAGGAGTTCACGAGACCGTCGGTCGGCCAGGTCTCGTCCACGGTCCGGTCCTTCGAGGCCGGCGAGTAGGCGCCGACGGACGACATGTGGACGAGGTGCGGGACGCCCGCCTTCGCCGCGGCGGCGAACACGCGCTCGCTGCCGGCGACGTTGGCCTGGTAGAGGGCCCGTTCGTCGTGGCCCGGCTGGATGCGCCAGGCGAGGTGCACGACGGCGTCGGCGTCGCGGAAGGCCTCGGTGAGCGGCTCCTCCGCGCCGTCGCGGCTGAGGTCGACCGGGGTCCAGGTGACCGCGTCGTACGGTGGTCCGGGCTCGGGCGGGCGGCGGGAGACGCCGTGGGCGGTGATGTCCGGTTCGTCGGCGATGCGGCGCAGCAGGGCGGTGCCCAGGTTGCCGGTGGCGCCGGTGACGACGATCCTCATGGCGGTCGGGTACCCGCTCGACGCGGTGTGACACGGGGAGGCCGGGTGCTGCAGGCGGCGGGTTGGGGGTTGCTGGCCGGGTCCGCGCTGCTGCTCGGCGCGCTGGTGGGCTACCTGGCGCGGGTGCCGCGCGGCGTGGTCGCCGGGGTGATGGGCTTCGGCAGCGGCGTGCTGATGTCGGCGGTGGCGTTCGACCTGATCGCCGAGGCGCACGAGCTGGGCGGCCTGCTGCCCACGGCGTCCGGCGCGGCGATCGGGGCACTGGTCTACACGGCGGCGAACGTGGCGCTGGCCAAGCGCGGCGCGCGCCACCGCAAGCGGTCGGGCGGGTTGCAGCCCTCGGAGTCGGAGCAGGGCGGGTCGGGCACGGCCATCGCGGTCGGCGCGCTGCTGGACGGCATCCCGGAGTCGGTGGTGATCGGCGCGAGCCTGCTCGCCGGCGGCGGGGTGAGCGCGGTGACCGTGGCGGCGGTGTTCGTCAGCAACGTGCCGGAGGGGCTGTCGTCGGCGGCGGGCATGCGCGGGGCCGGCCGGTCGCCGCGCTACGTGTTCGGCCTGTGGACCGGGATCGCCGTGGTGAGCGGCCTGGCGGCGATGGCGGGCTACGGGTTGCTGGCCGGCGCGCCGCCCCAGTGGCTCGCCGGGATCACCGCGTTCGCCGGCGGGGCGATCCTGTCGATGATCGCCGACACGATGATCCCCGAGGCGTTCGACGACGCCCACCTGCTGGTGGGCGTCGTGACCGTGGCCGGTTTCCTGAGCGCCTTCGCCCTGTCCCACCTCTGAGCGGCTCCACCCTGTCCGAGCGGCTCTACTTGATCAAGGGGATGCCGAGGAACAGCAGGCCGCCGAACAGCGTTGCCATGGCAACACCCACCAGGATCGGCTGCACCCAGTCCTCCCTCTTGCGGGCGAACCAGGCGAACCCCAGGAAGACCACCACTAACGCGATCAGTCGCCAGTCGACCACGACACCTCCCCGCCGAATATTCGCGAACATTCGCGAATGATGCGAACGACGGTACGCTGGCGTGTGCCGAACTGGCAACACGGGAGAGTGCGATGACCGAACTGCGGCCGATGACCGACCAGAAGGAGTCGGAGAAGCGGCTCCTGGACGAACTGCGCGAGCTGTACGTCCGCCGCGGCAGGCCGGCCATGCGCGAGCTGGCCGACTCGTCCAAGCGCGCCGCGTCGACGATCCACGGCGTCCTGGTGTCCGGCCGGATCGCCAAGTGGCCGGTCGTCGAGGACATCGTGATCGCGCTGGAAGGCGACGTCGACCGCTTCCGCAGGCTGTACGAGGTAATCGACGCCGAACGCCTCGGGCTCGACGACCGCGCGGAGGAGTTGGGCTCGGAACTCGGCCTGCCCACCGGCCAAGTCACCCGGTACGGCAACACGAACATCGAGGTGCACCACGGCTCGGTGTACCTGCAGTCGGGCGGCGTGCCACCGTTCGACCCGTTGACCGCGGCCGCCCCGCCTGAGCTGGTCTCGATCTACGAGGCGGCCTGCACCGCCCACTCGACCGGGGCGCACGCGGCCACCCTGGGGCTGGTCAGGTCGCTGGTCGAGGCGGTCGGTGCGCGCGAGACGCACCACCCCGACCCGCTGGGCGGCTTGCACGCGCTGCGCGAGCGGGACGTGATCCCGCCGCACGTGCTGTTCCGGGGCGAAGAAGTGCACCGGATGGCGTCCGAGGTCGTGCGCGGCCACCGGCCACCTCGCCCGGACGACTCCGCCCTCGCGCTGATGTTGGCGCTGGCCCTGCTGTCCTGCGTGTACCTCGACCGCACGCGCTGAGGATCAGCTCGACGACGGCGGGGGCGGGATCGGGGTCCTGGCCAGCGCCGTGGCGACCGCGTGCAGGTTGGCGGCCATCGCCTCGCCGGTGCTCTTGGACCAGTCGTGGCCGTGGTCGGTGTCCGGGTAGTCCGGTCCCGGGCCGGGGCCCATGTTCCAGTAGGTCCACGCCTGGCCCGGGACGGTGTAGCCGATGTCCCCGAGCGCGCCGCACACCTCGCTGATCACGTGGTGCGCGCCGTCCTCGTTGCCGGTCACCACGACGCCCGCCACCCGGTTGTACGCGACCGGACGGCCCTCGTCGTCCTGCTCGGAGATCATCGCGTCCATCCGCTCGATCACCCGCTGCGCGATGGACGACGGGTGGCCGACCCACGTGGGCGTGGCGACGACCAGGATCTCCGCGTCCAGCAGCGCGTCGTGCAGCGTCGGCCACTCGTCGCCCTCGCCGAGGTCGGTGACGACACCCGGCGGCACGGCGTGGTCCACCACCCGGAACGTCCGCACCTCGACGTCCCGCCGTTCGAGCGCTTCGACGACGACGTCGGCCAGCAGCTGGGTGTTGGACGGGTCCGGCGACTTCTTCAACGTGCAGTTGAGCACCACGGCCCTCATAGGGGCACCTCCGCATCCGAGTCGGCCAACCGCCGGAATACCCCCGGCGGCGGTGAAAATGCGTTGCCGCGACCGCCGGTGGTGGACAGGCTCGGGACATGGTCGACTCCCCCGGCGGACGTGCCGGCATCCCCGACGGACGTGCCGGCATCGACGCCGGGCTGGTGGCACGGCTGGTCGCGGCCCAGTTCCCGCAGTGGGCGGGGCTGCCCGTGACCCCGGTCGAGGTCGACGGGTGGGACAACCGCACCTACCGGCTGGGCGACGACATGACGGTGCGCCTGCCGACCGCCGAGGGGTACGCGCCGGCGGTCCGCAAGGAGCACCGGTGGCTGCCGGTCCTCGCGCCGTCGTTGCCGGTCCCGGTGCCCGTGCCGCTGGCCCTGGGGGTGCCGGGCGAGGGCTACCCGTTCCCCTGGTCGGTCCGGCGCTGGCTGGACGGGCGCACCGCGTCGCCGGACCGCGTCGAGGACCTGGTGGGGTTCGCCGAGTCGGTCGCCGGGTTCATCCGTGCATTGCAGCGGGCCGACGCGACGGACGGGCCGGAGGCCGGCGCGCACAGCTTCTACCGGGGCGCGTCGCCGGGCCACTACGACGACGGGACGCGGCGGGCGCTGGCCGCGTTGGCGGGCCGCGTCGACACCGCACGGGCGGCGGCGGTGTGGGAGGACGCGGTGAGCGCGCCGGAGCGGTCCGGGCCGCCGGTGTGGTTCCACGGCGACATCGCGCACGGGAACCTGCTGGTCGACGGCGGGACACTGGCCGCGGTGATCGACTTCGGCACGTCCGGGGTCGGGGACCCGGCCTGCGACCTGGTGATCGCCTACACGATGTTCTCGGGCGAGAGCAGGCGGGCGTTCCGCGAGGCGGTCGCGGCGGACGACGCGACGTGGGCGCGTGCGCGCGGGTGGGCGTTGTGGAAGGCCCTGATCACGCTCGCGGACGGCGACGAGCGGTCGCGGCGGGTCGTCGGGGAAGTGCTCGGCGACGCGCCGCGGTGAAAGGGGGTGCCCCCGCGGCCGGAGGCGCCCCCTTTCGGATTCGCGTCAGCGGTTGACCGTCAGGTCGCGCGCCGAGGCGTAGCGGTCCCGGACCCACGGGGTCGGGTCGGCTTCGACGGACGTCGAGGCCAGCTCCGACCAGTGGGGCGGGGTGTCCGCGCCGCCGACCGCCCACGCCGCCTGCCTGGCGGCGCCGTCGGCCACGTACTCGCTCGGCTCCGGCACCAGGACCGGGCAGCCGAAGATCGCCGGCGCGAGCTGCCGGACGGCGGGCATCCGGGCCCCGCCGCCGATCAGCAGCACGCGGGTGACCGGCATGCCGAGCGCCCGCAGCGCGTCGATCGCGTCCGCCAGGCTGCACAGCAGGCCCTCGACCGCGGCGCGCGCCAGGTGCGCCGGGGTCATGGTGTCCAGCCTCAGGCCGTGCAGCGCGCCGGTGGAGTCGGGCTTGTTCGGCGTCCGCTCCCCCTCCAGGTACGGCACGAAGACGAGGCCGTCCGCGCCCGCCGGCGCGGTGAGGGCCAGGTCCGACAGGTCCGCCAGGTCGACGCCGAGCACGGCCGACGTCGACGTGAGCACCCGTGAGGCGTTCAGGGTGCACACGAGCGGCAGGTGGCCGCCCTCCGCGTCGGCGAAGCCGTTGACGATGCCGGTGCCGTCGGCGACGGGGTCCGGCCAGCGCGCGAACGCCGTGCCGGACGTGCCGATGGACACCACGACGTCACCCGGCTGCGCCTGCACGCCGAGGGCCGCCGCCGCGTTGTCGCCCGCGCCCGCGCCGAACCGGCCGCCGACCAGGTCCGCCGGGCCGACCACGCGCGGCAGCGCGACGACCTTGCCGAGGGCCAGTTCGAGCAGGTCCGGGCGGTAGTCCCCGGTGGACGGCGACCAGTAGCCCGTGCCGCTGGCGTCGCTGCGGTCGGTGGTCAGCGCGTCGAGGGACGTGCCGCCGGACAGCTTCCACGTCAGCCAGTCGTGCGGGAGGCAGACCGCCGCGGTGCGGGCGGCCGACTCCGGCTCGTCGACCGCCAGCCACCGCAGCTTGGTCACGGTGAGCGAGGCGACCGGCACGCTGCCGATCGCCTTCGCCCACGCGTCCGGGCCGCCCAGCTCGGTGGTGAGGTCGGCCGCCGCCTGCGCGGAACGGGTGTCGTTCCACAGCAGCGCCGGCCGGACCACCTCGCCGGCCTCGTCGAGCGTGACCATGCCGTGCTGCTGCGCGGCCACCGACACGGCGGCCACGTCGTCCAGGCCGCCCGCGTCCGCGATGGCGGTCTGCAGCGCGTCCCACCACGCGGAGGGATGCACCTCGGTGCCCGTCGGGTGCGTCGCGCGCCCTTGTCGAACAAGGGCGCCGGTGTCCGCGTCGCGGACCACAACCTTGCAGGACTGGGTGGACGAGTCGACGCCCGCGACGAGCGCCATCAGCGCGCGCCCAGCAGGTGCTCGGTCGCCAGCTGCGCCAGGCGCACGAACCCGAAGCCGCGCTCGGCGGCCGTCTCCGGGTCGAAGTCCTCGCCCTTGAGGAAGTCCGCGATCGACTCGCCCTCGTTCAGGGTCGGCTCGGCCAGCTCGTACACGCCGCTGTACTTCAGCGCCTCCTGCACCTCGGGGTCGGCGCGGAACGCCGCCGACCGCTCGCGCAGCAGCTTGTAGGTGCGCATGTTGGCCGCCGCGCTCTCCCACACGCCGTCGAGGTCCTCGGTGCGCAACGGCTTGTAGTCGAAGTGCCGGGGCCCGTCGTAGCCGCCGTTCTCCAGCAGGTCGACCAGGAAGAACGCGGACAGCAGGTCGCCCTGGCCGAACACGAAGTCCTGGTCGTAGCGCGGGCCCTTCTGGCCGTTGAGGTCGATGTGGAAGAGCTTGCCCTGCCACAGCGCCTGGCCGATGCCGTGCACGAAGTTGAGGCCCGCCATCTGCTCGTGGCCGACCTCGGGGTTCACGCCCACCAGCTCGTGGTGCTCCAGCGTCGAGATGAACGCCAGCGCGTGGCCGATCGTCGGCAGCAGGATGTCTCCGCGGGGCTCGTTCGGCTTGGGCTCCAGCGCGAAGCGGAAGCCGTAGCCCTGGTCGACCGAGTACTGCGCGACCGTGTCGACGGCCTCGCGGTAGCGGTCGAGGGCGGCGGACACGGGCTTGCCCGCGTCGACCTCGGAGCCTTCCCGGCCGCCCCACATCACGATGGTCTGGGCGCCGAGCTCGGCCGCCAGTTCCAGGTTCCGCAGCACCTTCCGCAGGGCGAAGCGGCGGATCGACCGGTCGTTGCTGGTGAAGCCACCGTCCTTGAACACCGGGTGGGTGAACAGGTTGGTGGTCACCATGGGCACGACCATGCCGGTCTCGTCCAGCGCCGAGCGGAACGCGGCGACCCGCTTGCCCACCTCGGCCGCGTCGGCGCCGAAGGGGAACAGGTCGTCGTCGTGGAACGTGATGCCCCACGCACCGAGCTCCGAGAGCTTGCGCACCGCCAACGGGGCGTCCAGCACGGGGCGGGTCGCGTCGCCGAACGGGTCGCGTCCCTGCCAGCCGACCGTCCACAGGCCGAAGCTGAAGTTGTCCACGAGGGCACCTCCAATAAGTTTGATGCCTGAACTTATCGCACTCGGCCGCTAGTATCCAGTGGTGTCCAGACCGCAGCCCGCGAGCCAGCACACCGTGCGCCGGCACAACTCCGCCCTCGTGCTCGACGCCATCGCCGAGGCGCCCGGCTCGTCGCGCGCGGCCGTGGCCGCCCACACCGGGCTGACCAAGGCCACCGTGTCGAGCCTGGTCGACCGGATGATCGGCGCCGGGCTCGTGGCCGAGGGCGAGGCGCAGGCCAGGTCCGGTCCCGGGCGGCGCGGCACGGCGCTGCACCTGTCGCCCACCGGGCCGCACGGGCTCGGGGTGGAGATCGGGGTCGACTACCTGGCCACGTGCCTGGTCGACCTCACCGGCCGGGTGCGGGCGCGGTGGGTGCGGCCCAGCGACAATCGTGCCTCCTCCCCCGCCCGCGTGCTGGCCAAGGTGGCGACGGCGGTGCGCACGGCGGCGAAGCAGGACGTGCCGATCGGCGGGGTGGGCGTGGCCGTTCCGGGCCTGGTCGAGGTGGCCGGCGGGACGTTGCGGGTCGCGCCGAACCTGGGCTGGCGCGAGGTGGACGTCCGGGGCGAGGTGACCCGCCGGGTCGAGCTGGACGTGCCGGTGCTGGTGGGCAACGAGGCGAACCTGGCCGCGCTGGCCGAGCTGTGGCACGGGGACGTGGCGGCGGACTTCCTGCACGTCTCCGGTGAGATCGGCATCGGCGCGGGCATCGTCGTCGGCGGGGCTCTGTTCGAGGGCGTGTCCGGGTTCGGCGGCGAGATCGGGCACCTGTCCGTCGACCCGCGTGGGCCGCGGTGCGCGTGCGGGTCGCGCGGGTGCCTGGAGCGGCTGGCCGGGCAGGACGAGATCGTGCGCGCGGCCGGCGTGTCGGGGGTGGACGAGCTGCTGGTCAAACTGGCCGCGGGTGAGCGGACGGCCACGACGGCGGTGCGTTCGGCGGCGCGGTGGCTCGGCGTGGCGCTGGCCGGGGCGGTGAACCTGCTGGACCTGCCCACGGTGGTGCTGGGCGGCACGTACGCCCGCCTGGAGCCGTGGCTGCAGGAGCCGTTGCACGCGGAGCTGGACCGGCGGGTGGTCAGCGGCGAGTGGTCGCCCGTGCGGGTGGTCGCCTCGTCGTTGGGCGCGGAGGCCGCCATGCGGGGCGCCGCGACCACCGCCGTGCGCGCGATCCTCGCCGACCCCGACCCCTACGTGACCACCGCCCTGTCCTGAGCGTTGACCTCACCTGCCGCGAGCGTTCAACTCACCTGTCCCGAACGTTGGACTCTCGCGCCCGGTAGGTGTGGTCCGGGTCACCCTCGACGGAGGGGATGGCCACGGGCGCACGGGTGGCGATGATCGTTTGCGGGGTGTCGTGCACGGCCGACAGCTCGGCCGGGGTGGCCCGCACGGTGCCGCGCTCGGTGAAGCGGCGGATCGCGTTGGCCTTGGTGTCGTTCAGGACGACCTCGTGGTGCGCCGCGCCCACCTCGGCCGCCGGCACGACCACGTCGTGTCCGGACGTCAGGTGCACGCGGGCGGCGGCGACGGCGATGTCGCGCGCCAACCGGCCGGCCTCGCCGAGGTCGCCGGCGATCAGGTCGCGCACCCGGTCGACGTCCAACGCCAACGCGGGCGGGTGGTCGACCGCGTAGCGGCGCGCGATGGTCGACCTGCCGCACCCGGGCGGGCCGTTCAGCGCGATCAGCCGGGGCACCCGTCGAACCCAGCGGCGGGGACGGTGCCCCCTGGTCACCGTCCCCGCCCCGCACACCTTGCCGATCACCGGCGCACTCCGGTGCGCGCACCGCCGGTATCGGTGCCACTACGTTGTGTCCACGCGGCACGCTGTCACCCGAATGCAGTCGCCCGAAGTGGGCGCACGGCGGGGCCGCGTCTGACAGCCTGGACGGCACGTTTGCCACTGCGGACGTGCCGCCGACAGATGCCAGGGGGGTGGACCGGTTGCCGCGCGGAGAACGCCCGTTGGACGTCGGTGACAGCCCGTTGCTCAAGTTCGCCGCCGACCTGAGGTCGTTGCGGGACAAGGCGGGCGGGCACAGCTACCGGCAGCTCGGCGCGCGCGCCCACTACTCGGCGACGACGTTGTCCGACGCGGCGGGCGGGCGCAGGCTGCCCACCCTCGCGGTGACGCTGGCCTACGTGCGCGCCTGCGAGGGCGACGTGGCCGAGTGGGAGGACCGGTGGCGGCAGGTCGCCGCCGAGGTGCTGCCCGCCGACCCGGACCTCGACGAGGGCCACCCGCCGTACGCGGGCCTGGCGGCCTACGGCACCGAGGACGCCGAGTGGTTCTTCGGGCGCGACCACGTGCTGGACGACCTGGAGCAGCGACTCGCGCACCGCCGCTTCGTCGCGGTGTTCGGCGCGTCGGGCGCGGGCAAGTCGTCCCTGCTGCGCGCCGGCCTGGTGCCGCGGGTGACCGGCCGGGTCGTGGTCACCGCGCCGAGCGAGACCGCCGATCCCGACCTGGACGCCGACCTGCTCATCGTGGACCAGTTCGAGGAGGTCTTCACGCTGTGGGCGGACGTCGAGCAGCGCGCCTCCTACGTCGACGCCCTGCTGACCGCGCGGTGCAAGGTCGTGGTCGGCGTGCGGGCCGACTTCTACGGTCACTGCGCGCAGCACCCGGCGCTGGTGGAGGCGCTGGCCGACGGCCAGCTGCTGCTCGGGCCGATGGGCGCCGAGGAGCTGCGCCAAGTGATCATGCAGCCCGCCGTGAAGGCGTCCTGCACGGTGGAGACGGCGCTGGTGTCGCGGCTCATCGCGGACGCCACCGGCCAGGCGGGCGTGCTGCCGCTGATGTCGCACGCGCTGCTGGAGACGTGGCGGCGACGGCGCGGCACCACCTTGACGCTGGCCGGCTACGAGGCCGCGGGCGGCGTCCAGCACGCCATCGCGCAGACCGCCGAACGCACCTACACCTCCCTGGAACGGCAGCAGCGCGCCTTGGCGCGGCAGGTGTTCCTGCGGCTCACCGCGCTCGGCGACGGCACCGAGGACACCAAGCGCCGGCTGCCGCGCGCCGAGCTGGACGACGACGTGGACGTCGACGTGGTGCTCGACCGGCTCGCCCACGCCCGGCTGCTCACCCTGGACCGCGACAGCGTGGAGATCGCGCACGAGGCGCTGATCCGCTCCTGGCCGCGGCTGCGCGGCTGGCTCGCCGAGGACCGGGAAGGGCTGCGCACCATGCGCAGGCTCACCGAGGCCGCGGCCACCTGGGAGTCGCTGGGCCGCGACCCGGACGCGCTGTACCGGGGCACGCGGCTGGACACCGCGGTCGAGTGGACGCAGCGCGACGGCGTGCGCACCAGCGCGCAGGAACGCGACTTCCTGGCCGAGAGCCTCCAGTCCCGCGACCGGGAACGGCTGCTCGCCCACCGGCGCACCCGCAGGCTGCGCCAGCTCGTGGCGCTGCTGGCGGTGCTGCTCCTGCTCGCCGGCACCGCCGTGGTGATCGCGATCACCGCGCAGAAGGAGGCCGCGGCGGGCTGGCGGTCGTCGGCCGCCTGGTACGTGGCCAACCAGTCGCAGAGCCTGCGCAGCAGCGACGCGCGGCTGGCGGACCAGCTCGCCATCGTCGCCCACGACCTCAACCCGAACGACGAGACGCGCAACGGCGTGCTGACCGCGCACGCGACGGACGAGCTGGACACGGCCACCCGCGCCGCGTTCGCCTCCGCCCAGGCGCTGTCGGACCCGGACCGCGAGCAGGACCCGCTGCGCCGCGTGCTCGGGCCCGCCGACGAGACGGTGACCTCCATCGCCGTGAACGGCGCCGGTCAGGCGTTCGCCACGACGGCCGTCGACGGGCGGGGGAAGGTCTGGGACGTCACCGACCTGACCCCGGAGGTGGCGCACACCTTCGACTTCCCGGTCGACCGGATCGCGTTCGACCCGGCCCGCGCCCGCACGCTGGTCACCGTGTCGGAGCTGTCCGGGGTCGTGGTGTGGGACTGGTCGGACCCGGCCAAGCCGGTCGAGGCGGCCCGGCTGACCGACCAGCCGCACCGGGTGGTCGGCGTCGTCCACAGCCCGGACGGCCGGATCCTCGTCACCTTCGACGTCATGGGCGTGGTCCGGTTGTGGGACCTGTCCGACCTCAAGGCCCCGGAGCCGCTCGTGAAGCTGGACACCGGGCGGGACATCACCTCGGTCGCCCTGTCGCACGACCACCGCACGCTCGCGCTCGGCACGGCGAAGGGCGACGTCCGGCTGTACGACGTGAGCGCGCCGGCCGATCCCGCGGAGCTGTGGTCCGGCCGGGCGCACCGGGGCGCGGTGCAGGCGATGGGCTTCGACCGGACCGGTGACGCGCTCGCCACGGTCGGCACGCAGGACGTGGTGGCGCTGTGGGACGTGTCGGACCCGCGGCAGGCGGTGGGCCGCGGCCGGGTCAACGGGCTCACCGAGGGCGTCTACGCGGTGGGGTTCGGCGACACGGCGACCGACGTGGTGACGTCGAAGTCGAACGGCACGACGCGGTCCTGGGAGTTCGACTACGACACGGCGGTGGCCGAGATGTGCGCCGAGGTCACCGCCCACATCACCCGCGAGGAGTGGCAGCAGTACGTGGGCGCGGTCGGCGTGCTGGACTACGACCGCCCGTGCGGTTGATTGGCGGCCCGGCGCGGGCGGGCCGATAATCACCGCGTGACCACCCCCCGCGACGACGACCGCACCGCGGCGCTGCCGACCGGCCCGATCCCCGACGGTCCGCCCCTGGTGGACCCGCGCGGACCGGGCGCCGTGGAGCCCTCGGTCGTCGGCGGGCCGGAACGGCCGGCCGAGCCGCGGGTGAAGCTGAGGCCGACCAGGATCAGCGGCACGTGGGTCGCCGTGCTGGCCTCGATCGTGGTGCTGATCGTGCTGCTGGTGTTCATCCTGCAGAACCTCGCCGACGCCACGATCCACTTCCTGGGCGCGGCGGGCACGCTGCCGCTGGGCGTGGCGCTGTTGTTCGCGGCGATCGCCGGGGCGATCTTGGTGGCCCTGGTCGGCGCAGCCCGGATAATGCAGCTGCGCCGCCAGGCCAAACGAGGGCTGCGCTAGTCGTCCTCAGTGCTCAGCCCGAGAAACAGGACCTACCGTTCAGCGTGAAGCCGGTGGGTGCGACGTTGCTGCCCTGCCAGCTCGCCTGGAATCCGAAGTCCACCGAGCCACCCGCTCCGATGGTCCCGTTCCAGCCCTCGTTGGTCACCGTCACGGCGGCGCCGCTCTGCGACGCCTTGCCGTTCCAACTGTTGGTGATCTGCTGGCCGTTCGCGAACGTCCAGCCCAGGTTCCAGCCCGTGATGGCCCTGGAGTCCCGGTTGGTGATCTTCACCGATCCGGTGAAGCCTCCTCCCCACTGGCTGGCGACCTGGTACTTCACCGAGCAGCCGGGTGGCGGCTGGTCGGTCACGGTCGTCACAGTGGTGGTGGTCGTGGTGGTCGTCGTCGTGGTGCTCGACGACGAGTCCGTGGGGTGCGTGTTGCTGCTGCTGGTGCCGCCGCTCGGCTCGGCCACCAGGATGCCCCGGCCGTTCGTGCCCAGGTAGACGCGGCCGTAGACGCGCGGGTCGCCGGTGATCGCCTCGCCCATGTTCCCGTACTGGTGCCGGTCGTCGTTGATGCGGACCCAGCTCGCGGCCTCGTCGTCGGACCGGTAGACGCCGGTCTTGCCGTCGACGGTCAGCACCGCGTACAGCGACGGGTAGCGCTTGTCGAACGCGGCCTTGCCGAAGCCGATGTTGACGCCCGACGTCACGCCGGCGACCGCGGTGACCGTCTTGCCGCCGTCGGTCGAGCGGAACAGGCCGCCGTCGCCGACCAGCCACAGGTGGCCCTCGTTGCCGGGCACGGCGTGCAGCTTGCCCACGTCGGCGGTCGCGCCGGCGGTGAACGTCGCGCCGCCGTCCGTGCTGACGTAGACGGTGTCGTTGGCCAGGCCGTAGAACTTGTTCGGGTTGACGCGGTCGGACTCCACCACGGCGCCCGCCGGGATGCCGGTGGACGGCGTCCAGGTGTGGCCGAAGCCCACCGAGTGGTGCACCGCCGCGCCCGCCGGGCTCCACACGAACCGGGAGCCGTCCGCCGCCGCCGCGACCGTGCCCCCGCCGGTGACGCCGCCGGGCTCGCTGCCCGCGAACCAGGTGCCGCCGTTGGTGGAGAACGCGACGTGGGCGGCGCCGTCGACGTTGCCGGAGCGCACCATGACCTGCGGGTTCAGCTCGGCGAAGTCGAGGCTGGTGGTGGAGGTGAAGTTCGGCTGCTCGTACATCATCGACGGCACGGTGGTCAGGCTCGCGTGCCGGAACCCGCCGATGTCACCGAGGCCGCTGAACAGCGGCACGCCCGCGGGCGGGCTGATCAGGTCGAGCACCGCGGTCTCCTCCAGGCCCGCCGCGGTCGGCTTGATCGTGATCTGGCCGCCGCTGTCCCACTTGAGCAGGTCCGTGGTCCCGTAGACGGTGGCGCCGGTGCCGTACATCATCCGGTTGGAGTCGAACGGGTCGATCTCCAGCGACTCCACCATCCAGCCCAGCTTGGGCGTGACCTCCGGCGGCTGCGGGTTCGCGCCCCAGCTCAGCCACGGCGACGTCCGGATGTCCATGGTGTAGCGGAAGCTGCGGTCCGGGTAGCTGGTGAAGTCCCACGCCCGCGTCCACGTCGCGCCGCCGTCGGTGCTGCGGAAGATGATGATGTCCGGCCACCAGGAGATCTGGGTGGCGACCATCAGCGTGTCCGGGTCCTGCCGGTCGATGGTCAGGCCGCTGTAGCCGAAGTAGTCGTCCGCGCTGGTGGAGGGGACGGGGCTGATCCGCGTCCAGGCGCCGGTGGCGGTGTCGTACTTCCACACGTCGCCCTTGCCGCCGTCGTACGGGCCGCCGGTGTCGCTGGTGGCGAGGTACAGGAACCCGCCCTTGGTGTCCAGCTCGCCCTGGTGCGCGATGTAGCCGGTCGGCTGGCCCGCCAGCCGGGTCCACGTCGCGCCCGCGTCCGTGCTGCGGTAGACCGTGTTCTCCTTGTCGGCCACGCCGACGTAGATGGTCCTGGTCGCGCTGCCCGCCGTCGACGACCTCGGGTCGTAGGTCACCCAGACCACGCCCTGGATGTCGTTGGCGTAGCCGTTGGCGTCGTTCGGGTCGGCCACGTAGTTGCCGGGGTTGGGGAAGCTCGTCACCTGCGACCACGTGGCGCCGCTGTCGGTGCTGCGCCACAGGCCCTTGCCGCTCGGCGCGCCGAAGTACAGCACCCGGCCGTCGTTGGGGTCGACGGACAGCCGCTCGCCCATGCCGCGGCCCGGCATGTTGCCGCCGAGCTTGAACGGCAGCTCCGTGCGCTGCCAGGTGGCGCCCCGGTCGGCGGAGCGCAGGATCGCGCCGTTGTGGGGGTCCCAGCTGTTGGTGTACATGCCGACGGCGGCGTAGACCTTGTCGGCGTTCTCGGGGTCGGGCGCGATGCTCGCGACGCCGTTGTAGCCCCACTCGTCCCAGCCGACCCAGTCCAGCAGCGGGATCCACCGGCCGGTGGCCTGGTCCCACCGGTACGCGCCGCCGATGTCGGTGCGGGCGTAGATCAGGTCCTTCTCGGCCGGGCTGAACACGATGCCGGGCACGAACCCACCGCCCTGGATCTCCACGTTGCGCCAGGTGTGCGGCTGCTCGGGCACGGCGGCGGCGGTCGGCGTCGCGGGACTCGCCGCCGCCGTCACCAGCACCACGCCGAGCGCGGCCACGACGGCGGTGGTCAACGCCAGGAGCCGCGTGAGCGGGGTGCGTCGGGCCATCGTGCTGCGCTCCTTTGCGCGGGGGTGGGAGGAGGCGGTGGGCGAGAGGGATCCGCCTCCCCCCTGGCTTCGGGGAGTCAGGGGTCTGGAGGTCGAGCGCCCGGCCGCACGGGCGCCGACCGGTCCGTCCGTTCTGGGAGCGCTCCCAGAGAGGGCAGGATTGGACGGTAGCCAGGTTGATCGACTGACGGCAAGAGTCGGAGCTACGCCATCCGAGTGAACTGTGGTTTCAGAGCGTCCCGGGCGCGTCGAACGCGTCGATCCGGACATCGAATCGCTTCGAAATGCCGCGGCCCGGACCAGCCGGTCCGGGCCGCGGAGAGTGCTTCGAGGTCGTGCTCAGGCGCTCGAACGGGTGACCATCGCGGTCGGGAGGAGCAGGAACGGCGGGAGGTTCTCCTCGCCGGCCAGCTCCGCCATGAGCCGCCACGTCATCGTGCGCCCCAACTGCTCCACGTCCTGGCGGACCGTGGTCAGCGGCGGCACGGCGGTCGACGCGATCATCAGGTCGTCGAACCCGACCACGGCGACGTCCTGCGGCACCCGCTTGCCGTGCGCGTGCAGGGTCTGCAACGCGCCGAGCGCCATGATGTCCGCGCCGACGAACACCGCGTCCAGGTCCGGGGCCTGTTCGAGCAGGTCGGCCATGGCCGCGGCGCCGCTTTCCGGCGTGAAGTCGCCGTAGGCGACCAGACCGGTCTCGACCCTGGCCTGGCTGAGCCCGCGCTTCCAGCCCGAGAGCCGGTCCATGCCCACGGCCATGTCCCGGGGGCCGGCGATGGTGCCGATGCGCTTGTGACCCCGCGCGACCAGGTAGCGAGCCGCTTCCATGGCGCCGTTGAAGTTGTCCGAGTCCACATAGGGCACTCCGCCGGCGCCGAGGGGCCTGCCGCAGACCACGGTCGGCAGGCCCGCGTCGGCGAGCGTGCGGGGCAGCGGGTCCTGGCCGTGCAGGCTGATCACCAGCACGCCGTCCACGTGGCCACCGCACAGGTAGTTCACCAGGTCCTGCTCGTCGCCCTCCTTGCTCATCATGAGGACGAGCTGGACCCGCTTGCCCGCGAGTTCGGCGTGCACACCGCGGAGCACACCGGCGAAGAACGGGTCGTTCAGGACCCGGCTGCCCTGCTCGGAGACGACCATGGCGATGCAGTTCGCCCGGCTGCCCGCGAGCGTCCGGGCCGCCTGGTTCGGGCTGTACCCGAGCTTCCCGATGGCCTGGTGGACGGCTTCACGCGCCCTGGAGCTGACGTACGGCTCGCCGTTGATCACCCGGGAGACGGTCGACTTCGACACCCCGGCTGCCCGAGCGACCTCCTCGAGCCGGGTGTTGGGTCGTCGCGCCTTGGGCGGGTCAACGGCATCTGTCACGGAGCGACCGTCGCCGCGAGAACGTTGCCACGGGCAACCTGCGAGTACCACATGGCACTCATCTTAGGCGTCCGCACCTGGGTCTCGTAGTCGACATGCACGATCCCGAACCGCTTGGCGTAGCCCTCGGCCCATTCGAAGTTGTCCATGAGCGACCACGCGAAGTAACCGCGCAGGTCGACACCCGCCTCGATGGCCGCGTGCGCGGCCCTGAGGTGCGACTCGATGTAACCGAGGCGCTCGGGGTCGTTGATCGACCCGTCGTCGCTGATGGAGTCGACGTAGGCCGCGCCGTTCTCGGTCACGTAGAGCGGGATGCTGGGGTAGTCCTGGTGCACCCGCATGAGGACCTTGAACAGGCCGTCCGGCTGCACCTCCCAGTCCATGTCGGTGCGCGGCAGGCCGCGGCTGGGGAACGACACGTGCTCCGCGCCCACCCACGGCGACCCGGTCGGGCGACGGCCGTTGGTCTGGACCGGCGCTTCGGGCTCGGGCGTGCTGCTGACGAAGTGCTCGGCGTAGTAGTTGACGCCCAGCTGGTCCAGCGGCGCGGAGATGATCTCCAGGTCGTTCTCGCGGATGTGCTTCGAGAAGCCGTAAGGCTCCAGGTCCTCCACGATGTCCGCCGGGTACTCGCCCTTGAACAGCGGGTCCAGGAAGATCCGGTTCTGCAGGCCGTCGAGCCGGCGGGCGGCGTCGAGGTCGGCCGGGTTGTCCGGGTCCGCCGGGATGATCGGGTACATGTTGAGCGTGATGCCGATCTTGGCGTTCGGCGCCTGCTCCCGGATGGCCGAGGTGGCCAGGCCGTGCGCCAGCAGCAGGTGGTGCACGGCCGCGACGGCGGCCTCCGGCTCCTGGCGGCCGGGCGCGTGCACGCCGGCGGCGTAGCTGAGCAGCGACGAGCACCACGGCTCGTTGAGCGTGGTCCAGTTGTCCACCCGGTCGCCGAGCGCGCCGACGACGGACTCCGCGTACTCCGCGAAGCGGTACGCGGTGTCGCGGTTGGCCCAACCGCCGGCGTCCTCCAGCGTCTGCGGGAGGTCCCAGTGGTAGAGGGTCAGCCACGGGGTGATGCCGGCTTCGAGCAGCTTGTCGACCAGCCGCGAGTAGAAGTCCAGGCCGGGCTGGTTGACCGGGCCGGCGTCCGGGCGGATGCGCGGCCACGCGGTGGAGAACCGGTAGGCGTGCAGCCCGAGGTCGACCATCAGCTGGACGTCCTCGTCCACGCGGTAGTAGTGGTCGGCGGCGGGGTCACCCGTGTCACCGCCCACCACCGCGCCCGGAAGCTGGCAGAACGTGTCCCAGATGGACGCGGTGCGACCGTCCGCGGTGGTCGCGCCTTCGATCTGGAACGCCGCGGTCGCGGCGCCCCACACGAATCCCTCGGGAAAGGAAATCGACTCCACAGCTACCCCTTCACAGCACCCTGCATGATCCCGGCGACGATCTGCCGACCGAGTACGAGGAAGACGATCAGAATCGGGACCGTGGCCAGCGTGGTCCCGGCGAGCACTAGCGAGTTGTCGACGTAGTAGCCGCTCTGCAACTTCTCCAGGGCGACCTGCATCGTCGGGTTGTCCGCGTTGAGCACGATCAGCGGCCAGAGGAAGTCGTTCCACGACGTCATGAACGTGAAGATGCCCAGCATGGCGGCGGCCGGGCGCACCGCGGGCAGGCACACGTGCCAGAACGTGCGGATCATGCTGCAGCCGTCCATGCGGGCCGCCTCGATCAGCTCGTCCGGCACGGCGTCGGCGATGTACTGGCGCATCCAGAACACGCCGAACGCGGTCACCAGGTTGGGGATGATGACCGCGCCGAGGGTGCCGGACCAGCCGTACTCCGCCATCGCCATGTACAGCGGGATGATGCCCAGCTGCGTCGGCACGGCGAGGGTGGCGACCACGAACACCATCAGGGGTCCGCGGCCCTTGAAGCGCAGCTTGGCGAACGCGAAGCCGGCCAGGGTCGAGAGCACCACGACCGACACGGTGACCGTGCCGGAGACGAGGACGCTGTTGCCCAGCGCCTTCCAGAACGGGATCGTGTCGAGCACGCGGCCCGCGTTGTGGAAGAAGTTGCCGCCGGGCAGCAGGGGCGCGTCCGCGGTGAACTTCGCGTCGTCGTGGCTGGCCACGAGGAACGACCAGTAGAACGGGAACGCCGAGCCGAGGATGAACGCGATCAGGATGCCGTAGACGACGAAGCCGGGGCGCCGCTCGGAGAGCGACACCGCCTTCGAGCGCTTCGGCTTGGCGCCCCTGGTCCCGGTGGCGGACGGGCGATCGGTGATGGTGGCCATCACGCCTCCCCACTGGACGCGAGCCTGCGGGTGAGCAGGAAGTTGATCCCCGCGATCGCGATGACGACGATGAACAGGACCCAGGCCATCGCCGAGGCGTAGCCGAGGTCGAGGCTCTGGAAGCCGGATTGGTACATGTAGAGCACCACCGTCTGGTACTGGTGGGTCGCACCGCCGTTGGCGCCCGCCGAGGGCGAGAACAGCAACGGCTCGGTGAAGATCTGGAGGCCGCCGATGGTCGACGTGACGATCACGAAGATCAGCGTCGGGCGCAGCATCGGCAGCGTGATGCTGAGGAACTGGCGCACCTTGCTCGCGCCGTCGACCCAGGCCGCCTCGTAGACGTCGCGCGGGATGGCCTGCATGGCGGCCAGCACGATCAGGGCGTTGTAGCCCGTCCAGCGCCAGTTGACCATGGTGGCGATGGCGACGTGGCTCCACCAGCGGTCGGCCTGCCAGTCGATGCGGTCGAAGCCGAACCACTCGACGATGTTGTTCACGGTGCCGTACTGCACGCCGAACAGGTCGCCGAAGATGATGGTGAGGGCGACGAGGCTGGCCACGTAGGGCAGCAGCACGCCCATCCGCCAGCCGGTGCGACCGCGCAGGGCGGTGTTGAGCAGCGCGGCCAGCAGCACCGCGATGATGATCTGGGGGATCGTCGAGATCGCGAAGATGCTCAACGTGTTGACCATCGCGTTCCAGAACTGCGAGTCGGCCAACAGCTCGGTGTAGTTGCCCAGCCCGAGGAACTCCTGCTCGTCCGCGCCGAGCTCCCAGTCGAACAGGGAGATGTAGGCCGTGTAGAGCAGCGGGAAGAGGCCCACCACCGCGAACAGGACGAAGAACGGGGCGATGTAGATGTACGGCGAGAACTTCACGTCCAGGCGGGTCAGCCGGTAACGCCAGCTCAGCTTGGCCGGACCGATGTCATCGTTGTCGTCGCGCCGCGGCGGGCGGGGCTCGGCGCCCCGCCCGCGCGCGACCGAAAGCTCGGTCGTCATTACTTGGCAGCCTTCTTGGCTCCCTCGATGACCTTCGACCACGCCTCGTCGGGCGACGTGCCCTGCTCGACCGAGGTCAGCGCCGGGGAGACCACGTTGTCCTGGATCTCACCGTCCTGCGGGCCCTTGTACTGGGCCGCCGCGACCTTGTTGGCCTGCTCGGCGAACAGCAGGCCGACCTTCTCGCCGCCGAAGTACTCGCTGGTCTGGTTGAGCAGCTCCGGGGAGATCAGCGCGTTGGTCTGGCTCGGGAAGGTGCCCTTGGCCTTGAACGCCTTGATCTGCTGCTCCGGCGCGGTCAGCCACGCGGCCAGCTTGGCGGCCTCGGCCTTGTTCTTGCCCTGCTTCGGGACGGTCAGGTACGAGCCGCCCCAGTTGCCGCCGCCGCCGGGGAACGCCGCGGTGACGGCCCACTTGCCCTTGTGGTCGGGACCGGCGTTGCCCTCGATGACACCCAGCATCCAGGACGGGCAGGTCTTGGTGGCGAACGCCGACTCCTTGAAGCCGGTCTCCCACTCGGGGCTCCACGCGGCGAGCTTGGCCGACTGGCCGCCCGCGACCGCCGCGGTGACCTGGTCCCAGATCTTCTTGTCGTCGTTGGTCTCGATCACGAGCTTGTCGTCGCGGTCGAAGTAGCCGGTGCCCGCCTGGTTGTGCATCGGGTTGAAGATCTGCGCGGCCGAGTCGAACCACGGCTTGCCGGTCGCCTTGACGTAGGCGTCACCGGCGGAGAAGTACGAGTCCCAGGTCGCGAACAGGGCCTTCACGCCCTCGGGGTCGGACGGCAGCTTCGCGGCCTCGAGGAGGTCCTTGCGGTAGCACATGGCCAGCGGGCCGATGTCGGTGCCGTAGCCGATGAGCTTGTTGTCCTTGGTCGTGACCGCGTCGACCTTCCACTGCAGCCAGCGGTCCTCGCGGACGTCCTTCGGGCCGATCTCCTTCAGGTCCTCGAACTGGCCGGACTTGGCCATGACCTGGCTGAGGAAGCCCTCTTCGACGGCTTCGACGTCGGCGAGACCGGAGCCCGCGCCCAGCTTGGTGAACAGGTTCTGGTGGTGCGGCGCGCCCTGGCCGGTCTTGCGCTGCGTGACCTTGACGTTCGGGTTCGCGGCCTCGTACTCCTTGAGGAGCTCCTCGTAGCCGAACTCGTTGAAGGTCGCGATGGTCAGCTCGACCTTGCCATCAGGCGACGTGCCGGACCCTCCCGAGCCACAGGCCGTGGCGACTGCGGCAAGCACTGCGGTGCAGGCCAGGACTTTGGCCAAGCCTGCTCGACGGTAGCGCACGAGAACTCCTCAGTTGATCGGCGGTGAACGTTCTGGGAGCGCTCCCAGGTTTTGGGGGAGTGTGGTTCGCACCACGGAGTTGTGTCAAGCTCCCGTGTCCGCGCTGTTACCGACGTTGGGTCATTTGCCTTGCTGGACCGATTCTGCTAGCGGTGTGCCCAGTAGTCCGATCAGGCACTGTTCGTAGACCGGTCGGACACGCTCGGTTCATCTCCGCGGCGAACAGCCCGAAAAGATTCACGAGTCGCGCACCCACTCACCCGCCACCAGTCTGCACCGGAAGTGCGCACACGTCGGCCACCACCCCACCGCGAGTCGCGGACAGTGGCGCGCGGAGTCGTCCGGACGGGTAGCGCGAGTCGGCCGACCGGGTGGCGTCACCGGCCGGCCGAGTCACCTCCGGACGGGGCTCACCGCGAGCTGAGACGTCCATTCAGGACCAATGATCCACCGAAGTGTTTCGTCACGCGCGCGGGGGCGTCCGAATATAGGGGTACCCCTCATGATCGAATCGTTTTCGCGGCGTTATAGGGCGCGCCCCGGCGGCCCGCCGGCTCAGCGGCCGTCCTCGAGATCACCCTCGGTTTCCAGGTACGCCTTTCGCAGCGCTTCCAGCGTCTCCGGCTCCGGGTGCTCCCACATACCCCGTTCGGCCGCCTCCAGGAGCCGTTCGGAGATGCCGTGCAGCGCCCAGGGGTTGGACCGGGCCAGGAACTCCCGGTTCACCGGGTCCAGCACGTAGCTCGCCACGAGCTGCTCGTACATCCAGTCGGCGACCACGCCGGTGGTGGCGTCGTAGCCGAACAGGTAGTCGACGGTGGCCGCGAGTTCGAACGCGCCCTTGTAACCGTGCTCGCGCATCGCGGCCAACCACCTCGGGTTGACCACGCGGGCGCGGAAGATCCGGTTCGTCTCCTCGTTGAGCGTTCTGGTGCGCACGGCATCGGGCCGCGTGCTGTCGCCGACATAAGCCGCGGGCGCTTTGCCGGTGAGCGCGCGCACGGTCGCGATCATGCCACCGTGATATTGGAAGTAGTCGTCGGAATCGGCGATGTCGTGCTCACGCGTGTCGATGTTCTTCGCCGCCACCGCGATGCGCTTGTAGGCGCTCTCCATGGCCGGTCGCGCTTCGACTCCGTCGAGTTCGCGGCCGTAGGCGTAGCCGCCCCACACCGCGTACACCTCGGCCAAGTCGGCGTCGTCGCGCCAGTTGCGGCTGTCGATGAGCGGGAGCAGGCCGGCGCCGTACGCACCCGGTTTGCTGCCGAAGATCCGCATTGTCGCCCGACGCGGGTCGTCGTGCTGCGCCAGATCGGCTTGGGCGTGCGCCCGGACGTAGTTGTCCGACGCCGACTCGGCCAAGTTCGCGACCAGTCGCACAGCGTCGTCGATCAGTGCCACAACGTGCGGGAATGCGTCGCGGAAGAAGCCGCTGATCCGGACCGTGACGTCGATTCGCGGCCGGTTCAACTCGGCGAGCGGGATCGCTTCCAGACCGGTCACCCGACGGGACTGCTCGTCCCATTCGGGCCGGACGCCCAGCAGCGCCAGCACCTCGGCGACGTCGTCACCGGCGGTGCGCATCGCGCTCGTGCCCCAGACCGACAGGCCGACCGACGGCGGCCACTCCCCCGTGTCCGCGCGGTAGCGCTCCAGCAGCGACTCGGCCATCGCCTGGCCGGTCTCCCAGGCCAGCCGGGACGGCACCGCCTTGGGGTCGACCGAGTAGAAGTTGCGGCCGGTCGGCAGCACGTTCACCAGGCCGCGCAGCGGCGAGCCGCTCGGACCGGCCGGCACGTAGCCGCCGTCCAGGGCGTGCAGCACGTTCGTCAGCTCGTCCGTGGTGCGGGCCAGCCGGGGCACGACCTCCAGCGCGGCGAACTCCAGGATGCGCGCCACGTCCTCGTCGTCGGTGAGGCCGCGGGCCGCGGCCACCTCCCACCCGGCGTCCTCCATCGCCTGGACGAGCGCGCGGGCCTGCTCCTCGACCCGGTCGGTGGCGGTCCGGTCGTTGCCGGACTCGGCCAGGCCCAGCGCCTCGCGCAGGCCGGGCAGGGCCGCGACCTCGCCCGCCCACATCTGCTTGGCCTGCAGGATCGACAGCACCAGGTTGACCCTGGTCGCGCCGGTGGGCGCCTGGCCCAGGACGTGCAGGCCGTCGCGGATCTGGACGTCCTTGACCTCGCACAGCCAGCCGTCGACGTGCAGGATCAGCTCGTCGAACCCGTCGTCGGCCGGCCGGTCGGACAGGCCGAGGTCGTGGTCGAGCTTGGCGGCCTGGATCAGGGTCCAGATCTGGGCCCGGATCGCCGGCAGCTTCGCCGGGTCCATCGCGGCGATGTTGCCGTGCTCGTCCAGCAGCTGCTCCAGCCGGGCGATGTCGCCGTAGCTGTCGGCCCTGGCCATCGGCGGCACGAGGTGGTCGACCAGGGTGGCGTGCGCCCGGCGCTTGGCCTGGGTGCCCTCGCCGGGGTCGTTGACCAGGAACGGGTAGATCAGCGGGAGGTCGCCCAGGGCCGCGTCCGGGCCGCACCCGGCCGACATGCCGACGGTCTTGCCGGGCAGCCACTCCAGGTTGCCGTGCTTGCCCACGTGCACCACGGCGTCGGCGCCGAACTCGTCGGACAGCCAGCGGTAGGCGGCGAGGTAGTGGTGGCTCGGCGGCAGGTCCGGGTCGTGGTAGATGGCGATGGGGTTCTCGCCGAAGCCGCGCGGCGGCTGGACCATGACCACGACGTTGCCGGAGCGCAGGGCGGCCAGGACGATCTCGCCGTCGGGGTCCCGCGACCGGTCGACGAACAGCTCGCCGGGCGCCTCGCCCCAGTGCCGCTCCATCCCCTGGCGCGTGTCCTCCGGGAGGGTGGCGTACCACTGCCGGTACCGGGCCGCCGGCAGCCGGACGGGGTTGCCGCGCAACTGCTCCTCGGTGAGCCAGTCGGCGTCCTGGCCGCCGGCCGCGATGAGGGCGTGGATCAGCGCGTCGCCGTCGAGGTCGGCCACCCCGGGCAGCTCGTCGCCGATGTCGTAGCCCTGCTCCCGCATCGCGGTGAGCAGCCGCACGACGCTGGCGGGGGTGTCCAGGCCGACCGCGTTGCCGATGCGGGAGTGCTTGGTCGGGTAGGCCGACAGCATCACCGCGATGCGCCGTTCGGCCGGTGGGATGTGGCGCAGCCTGCCGTGGCGCACCGCGATGCCCGCGACCCGCGCCGCGCGCTCGTCGTCGGCGACGTAGACCGTGAGGCCGTCGTCGTCGACCTCCTTGAACGAGAACGGCACCGTGATGATCCGGCCGTCGAACTCCGGGATCGCGACCTGGGTGGCGGTGTCCAAGGGGGACAGCCCGTCGTCGTTCTCGTCCCAGGCGGCACGGCTGCTGGTCAGGCACAGGGCTTGGAGGACCGGCACGTCGAGGGCGGCCAGCGCGCCCACGTCCCAGGCGTCGTCGTCACCGCCGGCGGACGCGGCGGCGGGCTTGCTGCCGCCGGCCGCGAGCACCGTGACGACCAGGGCGTCCGCGGCGCCCAGCTCGGCCAGCAGCGCCGGCTCGGCGGTGCGGAGGGAGGCGCAGAAGACCGGCAGCGGACGGCCGCCCTTGGCCACGATCGCGTCGCACAGGGCGTGCACGAACGCCGTGTTGCCGGCCACGTGGTGGGCGCGGTAGTAGAGCACGGCGATGGTCGGCCCCTCGACCTCGTCCTGCCGCTCCAGCACGCCCCAGGTGGGCGTCGGCTCGGGCGGCGCGAAGCCGTGGCCGGTGAGCAGCACCGTGTCGGAGAGGAACCGGTGCAGCTGGGTGAGGTTCGCCGCGCCGCCGTGCGCCAGGTAGGCGTGCGCCTCGGCGCAGACGCCGCCGGGCACGGTCGACAGCTCCATCAGCGGCGCGTCGGGGTTCTGCTCACCGCCCAGCACGACGACCGGCAGGCCGGAGGCGAGCAGCCAGTCCAGCCCCTCCTCCCACATCCGGCGGCCGCCGAGGATGCGCACGACCACCAGGTCGACGCCCGCCACCAGGGCCGGCAGGTCGTCCACGGCGGTGCGGGCGGGGTTGGCCAGGCGGTAGTCGGCGCCGCCGGCGCGGGCGGACAGCAGGTCCGTGTCGGAGGTCGACAACAGCAGGATCACGTGCGGGCTCCATCCCTCGGGGGTCCTCGCCCCGGTCGTGGGTACGGCGAGCGGAGTTCCTGACTCCCGGGGGCTGCCCGGTCACAGTGGCGGGACCGCGCCGGATTCACACCGGCTTCCTCCTGCTGCTTCGCCGTTCGGAGGTCACCCTAACGGCAGTTAGCATCCAGTCCATGCCCACGGATCGAACTCACCCGGACGCCTGCCCCGGCGCCGTCGACGTGCACCAGGCCGCCGACGGCGGGTTGGCGCGCGTGCGGGTGCCCGGCGGGACGTTGGACGCCGTGCGGGTCGACGCGCTGCGCGCCGCCGCGGTGGACCTCGGCGACGGGTTCCTCGAGTTGACCTCACGGGCGAACTTGCAGATCAGGGGCTTGGCGCCGGGGGCGGAGCACGAGCTGGGCGCGCGGTTGCGCGACGTCGGCCTGCTGCCCTCGGTGAGCCACGAGCGGATGCGGAACATCGTGGCCGCCCCGTTGGACGACAACCAGGCGCTGGTCGACGAGATCGACGCCGCGCTGCTCGCGGCGCCGGAGCTGGCGTCCCTGCCCGGGCGTTTCCTGGTCACGGTGGGTGGCGCGGTCAGCGGCCTGTCGGGTGACATCGGGCTGGTCGGCGACGCGTTGTTCCTGGCAGGGCACGATTCAGGGCTGCGCGTGACCGATCCCGTCGGGGCCGTGGTGACCGCCGCGCGGCTGTTCGGGCAGCTCCGCGGCGACGCGTGGCGGCTGTCCGAAGTGGACGGCGGTGTGCGGAAGATCACGGCGGCGCTGGGCGTTCCGGGTGACGCCCGGATCGAGCCGGGTGTGACGCCCGTCGCACCCGGCGAGCACGGTTCCGCCGTCGTGGCGGGCGTGCCGTTCGGGCGGTGGGACGCGCGGCTCCTGGCCGGCGTGCCGGTCCGGCTCACGCCGTGGCGGAGCCTGGTGCTGCCGGCCGGGAGCGACACGACCGGCCTGTTCACCTCGCCGGACTCGCCGTGGCACGGGGTCAGCGCGTGCACCGGCCGTCCGGGGTGCGCCAAGTCGCTGGCCGACGTGCGCGCCGACGCGGCCCGCTGGATCGGCGCCCGGACCACGCCCGGCCGGGCGCACTGGTCGGGCTGCGCGCGCCGGTGCGGACGGCCCGCCGGCGACGTGGTGGAGTTCGTCGCGACCGGCGACGGGTACGAGGAGATCAGGTGACCAGCTACGTCAAGGACGGCGCGGAGATCTACCGCCGTTCCTTCGCCACCATCCGCGCCGAGGCAGACCTGGCGCGGTTCCCGTCGGACGTGGCGCGGGTGGTGGTGCGCATGATCCACGCCTGCGGGATGGTCGACCTGGTGTCGGACGTCGACTTCTCGCCGCACGCGGTGCGCGACGCGCGGGCGGCGCTGCTGGCCGGCGCGCCGATCCTGTGCGACGCGCAGATGGTCGCGGCGGGCGTGACGCGGCGTCGGCTGCCCGCGGACAACGAGGTCGTGTGCGCGTTGGGCGACCCCCGCGTGCCGGAGCTGGCGGCCGAGCTGGGCACCACCCGCAGCGCGGCGGCGTTGGAGCTGTGGGGCGACAAGCTGGCCGGCGCGGTGGTCGCCATCGGCAACGCGCCGACCGCGTTGTTCCACCTGCTGGACATGATCGCGGCGGGCGCGCCCCGGCCCGCCGCCGTGCTGGGCGTGCCGGTGGGGTTCATCGGCGCGGCCGAGTCGAAGGACGCGCTGGCGGCCAACGACCTCGGGGTGGAGTACCTGGTCGTGCGCGGGCGGCGGGGCGGCAGCGCCATGACCGCGGCGGCGCTCAACGCGATCGCGAGCGAGGACGAATGACGGGCAAGCTGTACGGGGTCGGGGTGGGTCCGGGCGACCCGGAGCTGGTGACCGTGAAGGCGGCGCGGCTGATCGGCGAGGCGGACGTGGTCGTCTTCCACAGCGCGCGGCACGGTCGGAGCGTGGCACGTCGGATCGCCGCGCCGTACCTGCGGGACGGCCAGGTCGAGGAGCAGCTGGTCTACCCCGTCACGACCGAGGACTCCGACGACTACCAGGGCGAGATCGACGCGTTCTACGAGGAGTGCGCGCAGCGGTTGGCCGCGCACCTGGACGCCGGGCGCACGGTCGTGGTGCTGGCGGCGGGCGACCCGTTCTTCTACGGCTCCTACATGCACCTGCACAAGCGGTTGGCGCACCGGTACGAGGCCGAGGTCGTGCCCGGCGTGACGTCGGTGAGCGCGGGCGCGGCGGTGATCGGGCGGCCGCTGGTGGAGCGGGACGAGGTGCTGACCGTGCTGCCCGGCACGTTGTCGGCGGACGCGCTGGTGGAGCACCTGGCCGGCGGCGACCCGGTGGCGATCATGAAGCTGGGGCGGACGTTCCCGCGGGTGCGGGAGGCGTTGGCGCGGGCGGGCCGGCTGGACGGGGCCTGGTACGTGGAGCGGGCGACGACCGGCGCGCAGCGCACCGCCCCGCTGTCCGAAGTGGACGCCGAGGGCGTGCCGTACTTCTCGTTGGCGCTGCTGCCGAGCGAGCCCGCCCGGCGCTCGGCGGACGAGGGCCGGGTCGTGGTGGTCGGGCTCGGTCCGGCCGGGCCCGAGTGGTTGACGCCGCAGGCGCGGCGGGCGTTGGCGGAGGCCGACGACCTGGTCGGGTACGTGACCTACCTGGACCGGGTGCCGGCGAACCCCCGGCAGCGGCGGCACGCGTCGGACAACAAGGTGGAGGCCGAGCGGGCGGCCTTCGCGCTGGACCTGGCCAAGCGCGGGCGGCGGGTGGCCGTGGTGTCCTCGGGCGACCCGGGCGTGTTCGCGATGGCCAGCGCGGTGCTGGAGGTGGCGACCGAGGACCAGTTCGCGGACGTGCCGGTGACGGTGCTGCCGGGGTTGACCGCGGCGCACGCGGTGGCGAGCCGGGTCGGCGCGCCGCTGGGGCACGACTACTGCGTGGTGTCGCTGTCCGACCGGCTCAAGCCGTGGGACGTGATCGAGGGGCGGCTGGAGGCGGCGGCGCGGGCGGACCTGGTGCTGGCGATCTACAACCCGGCCTCGCGCAGCCGCACGTGGCAGGTGGACAAGGCGCGGGACGTGCTGTTGCGGCACCGCTCCGCCGACACGCCGGTGGTCGTGGGCCGTGACGTCGGCGGACCGGAGGAGTCCGTGCGGGTGGTGCGGCTGGCCGACCTGGACGCGTCCACCGTGGACATGCGGTGCCTGCTGCTGGTCGGTTCCTCGCAGACCCGGGTCAGCTCGCGCGGCACGGTGTTCACGCCACGCCGCTACCCCGGGTGAGCCGGTCGACGGCCTCGGCCACGGTCTCCACCATCGGCGCGTCCGGTGGCGGTGGCCGGCGCACGACGACGACCGGGATGCCGAGGTGACGGGCGGCGGTCAGCTTGGCCGCCGTCATCGGTCCGCCGCTGTCCTTGGTGACCAGGACCTCGACCCGGTGCTCGCGCATCAGCGCGAGCTCGCCGTCCACTGTGTACGGCCCGCGGTCCAGCACGAGGCGCAGGCGCGGGTTCGGCGGGTCGGGCGGGTCGACGGTGCGCGCGACACCGCCGGTGAACGCGCCCAGCTCCTGCCGCCCGGTGGTGATGAACGCCCGGCGGCCGGCGACGAGCGCGGCGGCCTCGGCGACGCTGTCCACGTACTCCCAGCCGTCCTCGGGCGGCCACCCGGGTCGGCGCAGGACGAGGAACGGCGTCCCGGTGGCGGTGGTGGCGGCGAGGGCGTTGGCGGTGATGCGGTCGGCGAACGGGTGGGTGGCGTCGACCACGGCGTCCACGCGTTCGGCCCGCAGGTAGGCCACGAGCCCTTCGACACCGCCGAAGCCGCCGACGCGGACCTCGCCGTCGGGCAGCTTCGGGTCGGCCACCCGCCCGGCCAGCGACGAGATGACCCGCACGCCGGCGAGCGCGGCGGCGAGCGCCCGCGCCTCACCCGTGCCACCCAGCACCAGCACGGTCTTCACGGCTGTTGCATCCTGTCGTCGTGAGCACGAACCTGCGCTTCGGCTGGACCACCGGCGCCTGCGCCACCGCCGCCACCACGGCGGCCTACACCGCGTTGCTCACCGGTGAGTTCCCCGACCCGGTCGAAATCGTGCTGCCGAAGGGCCAGACGCCGTCCTTCGCGCTGGCCCGCGAGGAGCTCGCCCGGGACGAGTCGGGCGCCGACCGGGCGTTCGCCGCGATCGTGAAGGACGCGGGCGACGACCCGGACGTCACGCACCTGGCGCTGGTCGGGTCCGCGGTCCGGCACGGCGCGCCGGGCAGCGGGGTGGTGTTCGAGGCCGGCCCGGGGGTGGGCACGGTGACCAAGCCCGGCCTGCCGCTGGCGGTCGGCGAGCCGGCGATCAACCCCGTGCCGAGGCAGATGATGCGCGAGCACGTCGCGCGGGTCGCGGCGGAGCACGGCGGCAGCGGGGACGTGGTCGTGTCGATCTCGGTCGAGCACGGCGCGGAGCTGGCGCGCAAGACGTGGAACCCGCGGCTGGGGATCCTGGGCGGGCTGTCGATCCTGGGCACGACGGGGATCGTGGTGCCGTACTCGTGCTCGGCGTGGATCGACAGCATCCGGCGCGGGATCGACGTGGCGCGGGCGCAGGGCTACGAGCACGTGGCCGGGTGCACCGGCAGCACGTCGGAGAAGGTCGCGGCGGCGGTGCACGGGCTGCCGGAGGACGCGCTGCTGGACATGGGCGACTTCGCCGGCGCGGTGCTGAAGTACCTGCGCCGCCACCCCGTGCCCCGGCTGACGGTCGCGGGCGGGATCGGGAAGCTGTCCAAGCTCGCGGACGGGCACCTCGACCTGCACTCCGGGCGTTCCCAGGTCGACCTGGGCTTCCTGGCGTCCCTGGCGGGCGACCCGGACCTGGCGGCGGCCATCACCGGCGCCAACACGGCGCTCGGCGCGCTGCGGGTGTGCCAGGCGGCGGGCGTGCCGCTGGGCGACCTGGTGGCGGCCCGCGCCAAGGCCGCGGCGGAGGACGTGCTGCGCGGCGCGCCGGTGGCCGTGGACGTGATCGTGATCGACCGCGCGGGCGCCGTCGTCGGCCGGGCGTGACGCCGTCACGACCGGCTGCGGGCGGTCGAGTAGAGGTGGCTGTCCGGGAAGCCCTCGGCGGTCAGCACCCGGCCCACGACGATGACGGCCGTCCGCTTCACGCCCGCCGCCCGCACCTGGTCGGCGATGTCGGCGAGGGTGCCGCGCAGGACCACCTCGTCGTCCCGGCTCGCGCGCGCCACCACGGCGACCGGGCAGTCCGCACCGTAGTTCGGCAGCAGGTCGGCCACCACCTCCAGGATGCGCTGCACGGCCAGGTGCAGCACCATCGTGGCGCCGGGCCGGCCCAGCGTCTGGAGGTCCTCCCCCGGCGGCATGGGCGTGGCGCGGGCCGCCGTGCGGGTCAGGATCACCGTCTGCCCGACGCCCGGCACGGTCAGCTCGCGGTTCAGCGACGCGGCGGCGGCGGCGAAGGCGGGCACGCCCGGCGTCACGTCGTAGGCGATGCCCAGGGCGTCCAGCCGGCGCATCTGCTCGGCCACCGCGCTGAACACCGACGGGTCGCCGGAGTGCAGGCGGGCCACGTCGTGACCGGCGGCGTGCGCGGCGGCCAGCTCGGCCGTGATCTCGTCGAGGTCCAGGTCCGCGGTGTCGACCAGGCGCGCGCCGGGCGGGCAGTGCGCCAGGACCTCGACCGGCACCAGCGCGCCCGCGTAGAGGCAGACGGGCGACTCGGCGAGCAGCCGCGCCGCCCGCAGGGTCAGCAGGTCGGCCGCGCCGGGACCGGCGCCGATGAAGTGGACGGTCACGCGTTCTCCTTCGTCACTGCCCACGTGGTCACGGGCATCTGCGGGCGCCAGCCGGTGAAGCCGCCGATGGCGGTCGCCCGGCTCACCTCGATCCTGGTCAGGTCGCCGCCCAGCCTGCCGTGCCACCGGGTCAGCACGGCCTCCGACTCCAGCGTCACGGCGTTGGCCACGAGCCGCCCGCTGGGTTTCACCGCGTCCCAGCAGCGCTCCACCACGCCTTCGGCGGTCAGGCCGCCGCCGATGAACACCGCGTCGGGCGCCTCCAGGTCGAGCACGTCCGGCGAGGAGCCGACGACGACCTCGATCCCCGGCACGCCCAGCGCCGTCGCGTTGCGGCCGATCCGCGCGGCGCGCTCGGGGTTCCGCTCCACCGCGACGGCCCGGCAGCTCGGGTGGGTCCGGCACCACTCCACCGCGATGCTGCCCGCACCCGCGCCGACGTCCCACAGCAGCTCGCCGGGGCGCGGCGCGAGCAGCGCCAACGTCACCGCCCGCACCTCGCGCTTGGTCAGCTGCCCGTCGTGCTCGAACTCCTCGTCCGGCCGGCCGGGCGTCAACGACGCGCCGTCCGCGCCGCACTCGACCGCGAGCACGTGCAGCGGGTCGGCGTCGTCGAGCGAGTGGTGCACCCGCTCCCCCGGTCCGCCCAGCTGCTCCAGCACGGTCAGCCGCGCGTCCGGCGCCAGGGCGGCGACCTCGCGCGGGTCACCGCCGAGCACGAGCACGCGCCGTCCCGGGTGCAGGTGGGGCACGACGAGCGCGGCGGGCTTGCCGACCAGGCTCACCACCTCCACGTCGTTCAGGGCCCACCCCAGCCGCGCGCACGCCAACGACACCGACGACGGGTGCGGCACGACGCGGACCCGGGCCGCGCCCAGCAACCGCACCAGGGTGGAGCCGATGCCGTGGCACATCGGGTCGCCGCTGGCCAGCACGGCGACCCGCCGGCCCTCGTGCCGCTCCAGCAGCCCGGGCAGCGCGGGCACCAGCGGCGAGGGCCACGCCACCCGTTCGACCGGGCGGTCCGGGCCGGCCGCGGGGACCAGGTCGAGCTGCCGGGTGCTGCCCATCAGCACCTCGCACGACTCGATCTCGTGCCTCGACGCGGGCGGCAGGCCCTCCCAGCCGTCGGCGCCGATGCCGATGACCGTGACGCTCACACCGTCCCCAGCACGCGGGTGACGGCGATCTCGATCACCACGCGCCGCGGGTTGGGCCGGGGCGTGCGGTAGCGGGCGGCGTAGCGCCGCTCGGCGTCCTCGACCACCTCGGGCTCCTGGCGCACGACCGCGCGGCCCTCCAGCGTCGACCACCGACGTCCGTCCACTTGGCACACGGCCGCGGGAGCGCTGCCCGCCGCCAGGATCTGCCGCACCTTGTGCGAATCGCCCGAGGTGATCACCCTGGCGGTGGCCGTCTCCACGTCCAGCGTGACGCCGACCGGCACGACGTGCGGCGTGCCGTCCGGTCGGATCGTGGTCAGCGTGCACAGGTGGCGCTCGGTCCAGAACGCGCGGAAGTCCTCGCCCTTGCTCGACAACATGCGTGCATCATGCGCCACGCGCGGGCCATCGCGGAAAACACGACGCGCCGATCCAGCCGCCCGGCGCCATCGCCCGCGCCGCCCGGTGCGCGCGCCGCACCGGCGAGAACCGCATGTTCCGCCTGGCCCTCGGCCTCGGGCCGGACCGGCTGCCGATGCCGCGCAAGCCGTCCCGGCCATCCGGCTCCTGTCCTCCGACGACCCGTGGGTGGCCGCCCAGGTGCAGGACCTCACCCCGTACCGGCCGGGTGTCCAGGCACCCGGCGATCACCCGGTGGTGGTCGTCGCCCGGCTCGGCGCGCGACCGGACCAGGAGAACGTGCTGCTGCGCCTGGTCCTGCGGCACCCGACCAGGACCCTCACCGACGACGAGGCCGACGCCGCCCGTGACGCCGCTCACGCGGCCGTGCACGGAGACGATCAGCCCCTGATCTCGTTGAGGTAGTTGTAGATCGTGTACCGGGTCACGCCGAGCACGCCCGCCAGGTGGTCCACGGAGTCGCGGATGAGGAACAGGCCGGCCTCGTCCAGGACCCGCACCACCTGGGACTTGTGGGACTTCTTCATCAGGTCCACGGGCACGCCGACGGCGGACACCGCGCGTTCGACCAGGAGGCGCTGGAGCGTGTCGACGTCGCCGGGGAACGCCTCGACCGCCGACCCGGCGGGCTCCGGGGTCTCCCGGCGGCGGTCGGGTCCGGGATCGCTGTTCACGCACAGGCAGCCGACGGCCACGCCCTCGGCGTCGCGCAGGAACACGGTGGAGGAGTGGATCACCCGCCCGTCCGGCGCGTAGGTCTCGTAACCGGCCAGGTCGTGGGTGGTGCCGCGGCGGACCAGGCCGAGCAGCAGGTCGGTCATCGGGCCGCCGACCTTGCGGCCGGTGAGGTCGCCCGCGATGGCGATGATCGAGTTGGGCAGGGCGCCGAGGTCGTGCAGCACGACCTCGGTGCCCGGTCCCAGCGCGGCGGCCAGGCTGTTCACCGTCGGGATCAGGGCGGTGAGCACCTCGGAGGTCACCGGCGGGGCCGGCGCGGGCGTGGCGGCCGGCTTGCGCAGCTCCTTCACCGCGGCGGCGAAGCGGGCCACGGTGTCCGACGTCGTGGAGGCGTGCGGCGACAGGCGGACGTGCTCCGGCCGCACGGTCGCCGCCACCCCCGCGTCCGCCAGCGCCGCCCCGACCACCGACGGCGGGTGGTCGGGCAGCGTGAACGCGAGGATGCCCGCGCGGCGGTCCAGCGCGGAGACGACCTCGCCGCCGGCCGCGCGGATCACCTCGACCAGTTCGTCGGATCGTTCAACGATCCGCGCGTGGATGGCCCCGACGCCGGCCACCTCGACCAGCTCCAGCCCCGCCGCCAACGCGCCCGACGCGATCGGGCTCAGGTTGGTGATCGACCAGCCCGCCGCCCCCTCGCCCACCGGGTGGATGCCGTTGTCGAACAGACCGGGGTCCTCGGCTCCGGTCCACCCCGACAACACCGGGTCGAGCCTGCTCAGCGCCCGGTCCGACAACGTCATGAACCCGGTCGACCACCCCGCCCGCAGCCACTTCTGCCCGCCGACCACCAGCACGTCGGCCACTTCCCACGGCTCGTCGACCACCCCGAAGCCCTGGATGCCGTCCACCACCAGCAGCCGGTCGCCGGCCACCTCGCGCAACGCCGCCAGGTCCGCCCGGTAGCCGGTGCGGAAGTCCACCGCGCTCACCGCGACCGCCACCGTGCCCGGCGTCAACGCCGCCCGCACCGCGTCGGGCGTCACCGGGCCGGGAGGCAGCCACGACACGTCGACGGACGGCGACCGCGCCCACGGGTAGGTGTTCGCCGGGAACTCCCCCGCCGACACCAGCACCTCGCCGGTCACCGCCAGCGCCGCCTGGAACAGCCCGGTGCTGGTGTTCGGCAGCAGCGTCACGTGGTCGGTGTCGCCGCGGCACAGCCGGGCCACCGCCGCCTTCGCGCGCAGCTCCTGCCGCATCAGGTCGTCCACCGTGGACGGCCCGGCCGACACCGCCGCCTCCACCAGCCGCGTGGAGGCGTCCACCACGGCGAACGACGGCGGCCCGAAGCGGGCGAAGTCCAGGTACCCCTCCGGCTCGTGGAACTGGACGAGGTAGGACGACGGGATGCGCATGACCACCTAGAGCACCTTCGCGAGGAACTGCTGCGTGCGTTGCTGTCGCGGATTGTCCAGCACCTGGCCCGGCGGCCCGGTCTCGACCACCGCGCCGTCCACCATGAACACCACCGAGTCGGCCACCTGCCGGGCGAACCCGATCTCGTGCGTGACCACGATCATGGTCATGCCGTCGCGGGCGAGGTCCGCCATCACCTCCAGCACCTCGCCGACCAGCTCCGGGTCCAGCGCCGAGGTCGGCTCGTCGAACAGCATGAGCTTCGGCCGCATGGCCAGCGCCCGCGCGATCGCCACCCGCTGCTGCTGGCCGCCGGACAGCTGGTGCGGGTAGGCGTCGGCCTTGTCCGCCAGCCCGACCCGGTCCAGCAACGCCCGCGCCCGCGCCACGGCCTCCTTCCGGGCCGTCCGCAGCACGTGCACCGGCCCCTCGGCCACGTTCTCCACCGCCGTGCGGTGCGGGAACAGGTTGAACCGCTGGAACACCATGCCGACACCGCGCCGCTGCCGCGCCACCTCCCGCTCGCGCAGCTCGTGCAGCTTCCCGCCGCGCGAGGTGAACCCGACCGGTTCGCCGTCGACCCAGATCCGGCCCGCGTCGATGGTCTCCAGGTGGTTCACGCAGCGCAGGAACGTCGACTTGCCCGCGCCGGAAGGCCCGAGCAGGCACACGACCTGGCCCGCGTCCACGATGAGATCCACTCCGCGCAACACCTCGGTGTGCCCGAACGACTTGCGCACGCCCACCGCCCGCACGAGGCTCACCGGGCCACCCCCTTGCCGTAGTAGCGCTCCAGGAAGTGCTGCCCGACGCTCGCCACGCTGACCACGACCATGTACCACGCGGCGGCGGCCAGCAGCGTCTCCATGATCTGGAGGTTGCGCGAGGCGATGTTGTTGGCGGCGTGGATCAGCTCCAGGAAGCCGATGACCGACGCCATGGACGTGCCCTTGAGCATGTTGATGAAGTTGTTGCCGGTCGGCGGGATGATCACCCGCATGGCCTGCGGCAGCACGACCCGCCGCAGCGTGGTCGCGGGCGTCATGCCGATCGCCTTGGCCGCCTCGACCTGGCCGTGGTCCACGCTGTTCAGCCCGGCCCGGACGATCTCCGCCATGTAGGCGCTCTCGTTGAGGCCCAGCCCGAGCAGGGCCGCCACGAACGCGGTCACCAGGACGTTGGTCTTCTCCTCGAACAGGCCCGGGATGGAGATGTTCTCGAACACCAGCGCCAGGTTGAACCACAGCAGGATCTGCAGCAGCACCGGCAGGCCGCGGAACAGCCACACGTAGCCGGCGGCGAACCAGCGGGCGACCGGGTTCGCCGACCGGCGCAGCAGCGCGATCACCACGCCGAGCACGATCGCGCCCGCCTGCGCGGCCAGCGCCAGCACGACCGTGTTGGCCAGGCCGCGCAGCATGATGTCGTGGGTGAAGAACCCCGGCACGGCGGCGTAGTCGATCTTCGCGTCGGCCAGCGCCCAGCCGAGCGCGCCGAGCAGCGCCAGGATCACCGCGCCGACGACCCACCGCCCCCAGTGCCGCAGGGGGACGACGACCAGGTCGTCGACTGCCTTCACGTCGTCACTCGCCATTGACGGTCGCCTTCGTGACCGCGCCCTGCCGGACGTCCCAGGCGTCGAGGATCTTGCCGTAGGTGCCGTCGTCGATCAGCGCCTGCAACGCCTTGCTCAACGCGGTCGTCAGCTCGGGGGTGCTCTTGTCGACGCCGATGCCGTACGGGCCGCCGTTGATCGGGGCCAGGTCCACGACCTCGAAGAACTCCCCGTCACCGGCGGTCTTGGCCACGTACACGGCGGTGGGCAGGTCGTTGAGGATGGCGGCGACGCGGCCGGTGCGCAGCTGGTTCTGGTTCTGCGTGTCGCTGTCGGTGGCGGTCACCGCGATGGGGTTGCCGGACAGGCACTGGAACTCCTTGGCGTAGGTCTCCTGGCTGGAGCCGAGGTTGACCGCGACCGACTTGCCGCACAGGTCGTCGGGGCTCTTGATGCCCTCCGGGTTGCCCTTCCGCACCATGATCGTGATGCCGGAGGTGAAGTAGTCGACGAAGTCGATCGCCTGCTGCCGCTCCGGGGTGTCGTTCATCGCGGCCATGGTCACGTCGATGCGGCCCGCCTGGAGGCTCGTGATGAGCGAGCCGAACGCCATGTCCTGGTGCTCGACGGTCAACCCGAGCTTGGCGCCGAGCGCCTTGGCCAGGTCGACCTCCGAGCCGACCGGGGTCTTGCCGTCGGCGGCGTAGAAGTTGTTCGGCGGGTTCTGGATGTTCGAGCCGACGCGCAGCTTGCCCGCTCGGGCGATCGCGGCCGGCAGGGTCGCGGCCAGGGCGTCGTCCTTCTTCACCGACTCCACGATCGACGAGGACGCCGGCAGGTCCCCGGCGGGCCCGGCCGCCGGGTCCTCGGCGGGCGAACCGCACGCGACCAGCGCGAACAGGGACAGGGCGAGGGCTGTGCCGATCCTCGTGGGGTTCCTGCGCACGGGACACCTCCTGCATTCGGGTGAACCGAAAGCTACAACGTTCTGTTGAAGGCGTCCACTGCTCGTTGAAGGGAATTGTGGCGGGTCGGCCTTCGTTGGTCCGGGTACGAGGGGGGCGACCCCTGTGTCCACAGCAAGGAGGACCTATGGCCACCGTGGAGCTGACCGCGGAGAACTTCGACGAGGTTGTCGGCGGCTCCGAGATGGTCCTGGTCGATTTCTGGGCGGGCTGGTGCGGGCCGTGCGTCCAGTTCGCCCCGACCTACGAGAAGTCCGCCCAGAAGCACACCGACATCGTGTTCGGCAAGGTCGACACCGAGGCGCAGCAGCAGCTCGCCGCGGCGTTCCAGATCCGGTCGATCCCGACCCTCATGATCGTGCGCGACGGCGTCGTGCTCTACGCGCAGCCGGGCGCGCTGCCGGAGTCGGCGCTCGAGGACCTCATCGACCAGGCCCGCAAGGTCGACATGGAGGAAGTCCGCAAGCAGGTCTCGGCGGAGCCGCAGGCCTGAGCCCACCGGCCGGGTCCTGATCCCGCGGGTCAGGGCTTGCTCCAGCGGACTCCCCCGAGAACAGGCCGGATCGAGAACAGCCAGGTCGGATCAGGCCAGGCGGGGATCAGGCCGGGCCGGGGTCCAGCCGGGCCGGGGGTCAGGCAGGGCCGAGGGTCAGGCAGGGGTCAGGACAGCGCGGCCGTGTCGCGGGGCGGGGCCACCGGGTCCCGCTCCTCGGGCTGCCCGGCCTCCATCCGCCTGCCCCGCTCCAGCTCCGCGTCCAGCTCGGCGCCGAGCAGCAGGGCCAGGTTCGAGATCCACAGCCAGACCAGGAAGATGATCACACCGGCCAGCGAGCCGTAGGTCTTGTTGTAGGAGCCGAAGTTCGCCGCGTAGAACGCGAAGCCGAGCGACGCGGCGACCCACACGACCACGGTCAGCAGGCCGCCCGGGGTGATCCACAGGAAGCTGGGCTGCCGCACGTTCGGCGAGGCCCAGAACAGCAGGCCGATCGCCAGGCTCGCGAGCAGGAACAACACCGGCCACTTCGCGATGCCCCACACCGTGACGAAGGTCGAGCCGAGCCCGAGCGCCTCGCCCAGCCACTCGGCCACGCCGCCGGTGAGCGTCACGCCCAGCGCCGTGGCCGCCAGCAGCAGCACCACCCCGATGGTCAGGCCCAGCCGCAGCGGGATGACCTTCCAGAACGGCCTGCCCTCCTCGACGTCGTAGATCGAGTTCGCGGCGCGCATGAACGCGCCCACGTAGCCGGAGGCCGACCAGAGCGCGGTCACCAGGCCGACGATCGCGAGCAGGCCGCTGGCCTGTGACTTCTGGAGGTTCTCGATCGCCCCCGCGATGGTGTCCTTCGCCTCGCCGGGACCCAGCGCGTCCAGGCTGTCCACAAGGGACTTGGTCGCGTCCGGGCCGAGCAGCCCCAGCAGCGCGGTCAGCAGCAGCAGGCCGGGGAACAGGGACAGCACCGCGTAGTAGGTGAGAGCGGCGGCCCAGTCGGTGAGGTTGTCGTCGTTGAACTCCTTGATCGTCCGCTTCAGCACAGCCCACCAGGAGCGCTTCGGCAATTGGGCGGGTGTCTCCGGTGCGTGCGCCATGGGCGACGGGTTTCCCCCGAACACGGTGCGTACACCACCGCGTTTTCGGGTAGTCGGTGGGCGAGTGGAGAGAGGAGACGGCCATGAGTCACGTCGCCGCCACCCGCGCGGCTGACACAGGCACCGATCGGGTTACCGAGCGTGCCGCCAAGCGTGTCGCCGAACGGGAACCGTCCACCGCGGAACTGGTGAACAGGCTGTCCGACCAGGTGAGCAGGCTGGCCCGGGACGAGATCCGGTTGGCCGTGGCCGAGATGCGCACGAAGGGCAAGCGCGTCGGCACGGGCGCCGGGCTGCTCGGCGGCGCGGGCGTCCTGGCCTGGTTCGGCCTGATGACGGTGCTCGCGGGGCTGGTGCTGCTGCTGGCCACCGCCATGCCGGCGTGGATCGCGGCGTTCGTCGTCGCGGTGGCCGTGTTCGCGGTCGCGGGCGTGCTCGCGCTGGTCGGCCGCAAGCAGATCCGACGTGGCACGCCTCCCGTGCCGGAAGAGGCCGTGGCGAGCATCAAGCAGGACATCGCCACCGTGAGCGAGAGGGCACACCGATGAGCGGCAAGGACGGCCCCACCGACCCGGACGAGCTGCGCGCCGACGTCGAGAAGACCCGGCGCGAGCTCGGCGACACCGTGGAAGCACTGGTGCACAAGACCGACGTGCCCGGACGGGTGAAGGACAAGGCGCATGAAGGAGTGGAACAGGTGAAGGAGACCGCTACCCGGGCCAACGCGGCGGTGTCCGCCGCGGCGGGCAAGGCCGGCGCCAAGGCGAGCCAGGCCACCGACAAGGCGGGCGAGCAGGTCGGCAAGGCGGGCGCGGCGGCCAACGCGGCCGGTGCGGCCGTCGGCGAGAAGGCCGCCGTGATCGGCGAGAAGGCGGGCGCCGCGGCGACCCAGGTCGGCCACAAGGCCAGCGAGGTCGCCGGGCAGGTCGGCCACAAGGCCAGCGAGGTCGCCGGGCAGGTGAGCCACAAGGCGAGCGAGGTCGCCGATCAGGTCAGCCTCAAGGCCGGTGTGGTCGCGGAGCAGGTCGGCACGAAGGCCGCGCAGGCCGTCGAGTCGCTGCCGCCGCCCGTGCAGGAGCGCGTCGAGCAGGGCGTGCGGCAGGCGCGCAAGCACCCGGCGGCGGTCGCGGCCGGTGTCGCGGCGGTGGTGCTGGTGCTGTGGAAGCTCCTGCGGAGGGGGCGGTGAACGTGAACAAGCTCCTGTACCGGCCGCTCGGCATGCTGTTCGGCGTGCTCGGCGGTCTGGCCGCCAGCGCGTTGTTCGGCCAGGTCTGGAAGCTGATGACCGGCACCAAGGAGGCGCCGACCCCCACCCAGAAGGACCGCGGCTGGGGCGAGGTCCTCTTGGCCGCGTCCATCCAGGGCGCGATCTTCGGCGTGGTGAAGGCCGCGATCGACCGGGGCGGCGCGACCGGCTACGACCGGCTCACCGGCGAGTGGCCCGGCGACACGAACAAGAACGACGGCGACTGACCGATCGGGTGATCGTGCGGGGAGTGCCCTCCGCTCGCGGAGGGCACTCCCCGTCGTCGTCAGGACGGCGGCTCGTCCTCTTTCCCGCGCCGCTCGCCCTCGTCGAGGAACTGCTCCGGGTCCACGTCGAGGTCGGGCGGCTCCGGCGTACCCGGCGAACGCGGCGGATCAGGGTTGATGTGCTGGTCCGGGTCGTTCGGGTCGCCTTCGATCGAGTGGTGCGGGTGTTCGTCCATGCGGTCGAGATACCCGCGTGCCGCGGTTCAGAACCTCGGCGTCCGCTTCTCCAGGAACGCCGCCACACCCTCCGCGTAGTCCACGCTGTGCACGGCTTCGTCGTACAGCGCCCGCACCGCGTCGTCCTCGTCGTGCTGCCCGTCGGTGATCCGGTCGACGATCTGCTTCGCGCCGCGGACGCTGACCCGGGCGCGGGCCGCGATGGTCCCGGTCAGCTCCTCGACCCGGGCCTCCAGGGCGTCGGGCGGGTGGACCTCGTTGACCAGGCCGATGCGCAGCGCGGTCGCCGCGTCGATGATCTCGCCGGTGAACAGGATCTGCTTGGCCCACGCCGGGCCGACCGCGTCGACCAGGCGCTTGGTGGACGTGAAGTTGTAGACGATGCCGAGCTTCGCGGGCGTGATGCCGAACCGGGCGTCGGCCGCCGCCACGCGCAGGTCGCAGGCCAGGGCGATCTCGCAGCCGCCGCCGACGCAGAAACCCGTGACGGCGGCCACGGTCGGCTTGCCGAGGGTGGCGATGGCGCGTTCGCCGCGGTGCACGGCCTCGCTGTACCTCGCCGCGCCGTCCGCGCCGTGGCGGAGGGTGGAGAACTCGCTGATGTCCGCGCCGGCCGAGAAGTGCTCGCCGCCGCGGACGACGAGCACGCGCACGTCGTCGTCGCGCCGGACCTCGGCCAGCAGACCGGGCAGCGCCGACCACATGGCGTAGCTCATGGCGTTGCGCTTGGCCGGGCGGTCGATGGTCAACGTGGCCACCGGGCCTGCGGTGTCGAGCCTCAGCGTCATCACCGGAGGGTAGATCCTCACCGGTCGTGACCGGGCGTAACCGCGCTCACATCCCCGTGAGCAGCCAGAACGCCGCGCCGCCGACCAGCGCGCCCATCACCGTGCCGACCGTGACCTGCGCCTTCGTGTGATCGCCGAGCACGACGCGTGACCAGGCCACCAGCGCCACCAGCGGCGCGGCCAGCAGCACCCAGGGGCCGTAGGTGATCGCGAGGATAGCCACCGCGCCGGCCGCGACCGCCGCGTGGAAGGAGACCTTCCAGCCGCGCCCGCCGTTCACCGGGAGGGCGAACGTCACCGTCAGGCAGGCCAGCAGGCTGAGGAACATCGCCAGCGCCAGCGCGACCATGGCCTTCGGCGCGCCGCCGAACACCAGCGCCGCGATGCCGATCCCGAGGGACGCCACGCACACGAGCATCGGCACCAGCCGTCCCTCGCGGTTCGTGACGTGGTGCCCGTCCCACTTGCCCTGGCGCGCGCCCCGCACGATGACCGCCATCGGCACCACCGACCCGGTCACCCCGACGATCGCGCCCCACAGCAGACCCTCCGCCACGCTCCTCGTCGCGCTCCACGCCACCAGCAGCGGCAACCCCAGCACCAACACCCAGGGCGCCAGCACCTCCGTGGCCACCCGGGCCACCCTGACCGTCATCGTCACCCACCAACCTTAAACCGCGAGAGTCGTACCTTCAGCGCGCGAGAGTCCAACGTTCAGCGACCCTGAATTCAACGCTCACGACGAACGGCCGATGCGTGAGCGTTGAATTCAGGTGCTCCGAAGGTTGGACTCTCGAGACGTGAAGGTAGGACTCTCGAGGTGTGGAGGTACGACTCACGGGGGTTAGCGGTAGGGGTTGCGGAGGTAGGTGAGGGAGAAGGAGCCCCGGTTGGCGAAGTAGACGGAGACGACGTAGGCCGGGTCGGTGGCCAGCAGGCCGCGCTGGAGGTCGCTGCCGTCGTTGCCGTCGTCCCAGCCCCAGGCGCTGTTCGCGGCGTTGTCCTTGCCGTTGTCACCCCGGAACGTGCCCCAGCTCGCGAACGTCGCGGAGCTGTTGCGCTGCGCCCACAACCCGCCCGCCGCGAACGCGTCCACCAGCCGGTACCCGACCGAGCGGTCGTTGCCGCCCGACGGCACCTCGCCGATCGCGCTCGGCACGTACACCACGCCGTCACCGCCCGGGAACTCGGCGCCGTTCCACGCGTACAGGCCGTGGCCCTTCGCCTCCTGGCGCGTGGTCGGCCGGGTGCCGGACAGCCGCACCGTGCCGTCGACGCTCTCCCGGCCGGACGTGAACGTGCTGTCGGCGGGCACGTACGAGTAGAAGTCGCTGTGCGCCACCGTGATCACGGCTTCGAGCTTGCCGAACGCCGTGCCGTCCTTGCGCACGGTCGCCAGCAGGCCCTCCATGTCATTCTCGTGGGTGAACTGCTCGAACGGATCGGCGAAGTCCTCCCAGTCGCGCGGGTGGTAGAAGCTGTAGACGAGGAACCAGTGCGTGGACGTCTCCACCACCGAGTAGTAGGCGGCACCGGTGAGGCGCGCCACCGAGTCGTCCTGCGCCTCCCAGTTGTTCAGCGTGTTCCACTCGCCGTCGAAGTCCACGGTGGACAGGTAGTCGGCGTCGTAGTCGGACGAGTCGGTGTCCTGGTAGTGCACCGGCGCCCAGTGGAACGCGAGCTCGGCGTCGGTCGCCGCGTGCGCGGGTGTCGTGAGGACCGCCGAGAGCGTGGCCGCCGCGAACAGGGACGCGGCGATCTTGCGGGCAGGGGACATGCTCCACCTCCGTCAGGGTTGCCCGTCGGAGCCAACGGGCCGCGCCGAACCCTGGGGTGAAGCGGTGACCGGCACAAGGGGTGATTCGAGTGATCGTTCACGGTGAGGTGCGCGGGAGGCGGCGGCGGGCTTCGGGACACCGCAGGGCGGACCGGGGTGGTCGAAGTGCCCCGGTCCGCTCCCGCGCCCACCTCAGCCGTGCTCCGGCGGGCTGATCGACGACTCCGGGATCGCCGAGTCCCCGGCGCCCCACTTGTCGAGGATTCGCGCGTACGCGCCGTCTGCGATGAGCTTGTTGACCGCCGCTTGGAGCGCGGGTGCGAGCGGTGAGCCCTTGGGCAGCGCGAAGCCGACGTCCAGGCGCTTGAACTCGCCGAGGAACTCCAGGTTCGGCTGGTGGGCCGCCGCGTGCCGCAAACCGTTGATCGTGCTCATGACCACGTCGATGTGGCGCTGCTGCAACCCCAGGAAGATCGCCGCGTCCTCGGCGAAGCTCAGCACTTCGTAGTCCGGCTTCCCCGCCTCACCGCACACGTGCTTCTCCCGCTCCAACGTCGCCTCGAACGTCGTGCCCGCACCGGTGCCGATCTTCAAGCCGCACAACGAGACCAGGCCGTCCACCCGGGTCACGCGGTCGTCGTCGGCACGCACCGCGAAGCCCTGCCCGTCGTTGACGTAGGTGACGAAGTCGATCGTCTTCTTCCGCGCCTCGGTCACGCCGAAGTTGCCGGTGCCGACGTCGTACTTCCCGCCGGCCAACGACGGCAGGATGGTCTCGAAGCTCGCGACCTCCCGCTCGACGCGCACCCCCAGGGTCCTCGCGACCGCTTCGGACATGTCGGCGTCCAGGCCGAGCACCGTCTTGTTGTCCTCCGCGTAGTAGGACGACGGCGGCTGTCCGCCCACCGACGACCCGAACCGCACCACTCCCGCCGCGCGCACGGCGGGTGGCAGCAGCGCGGCGGTCGACTCGTCCCGCACCACCGTCGACAGCACGTCCGCGGTCGGCCGCACGCCGGGCGCGGGCGGGTCGACGGCGTCCGCGGGCAGGGCGCACCCGGAGACCACGAGCGCGAGCACGGCGGTGAGCATCAGCAGGCAACGTGTGCGCATGGGGCACCCAAGTCCTTCTCGAACGGCAGGTGGCCGATCGTCAGCGGGTCGGCGGTCAGGTCGAACAGCGGCGCGTACCCGGTGGCCAGGTACAGCGCGCGGGCCTCCGGCTGCCGGGGGCCGGTGGTCAGGTAGAGGCGCGAGTAGCCCAGGGCGACGGCGTCGCGCTCCAGCTCGACGAGGACGCGCCGGGCCAGGCCGCGTCGGCGGTGGCGTGAGTGGGTCCAGATGCGCTTCAGCTCGGCGGTGCGCTCGTCGTGCCGCATGAACGCCCCGCCCGCCACCGCCTCGCCGTCCTCGAACAGCAGCACCAGCGTGCCGTGCGGCGGCGTGAAGACGGCCGGGTCGTACCGGGTCAGCTCGGCCCGCGCACCGTCGCCGTACCGGGTCACGTACTCGTGCGTCAGCTCCTCTTTCAACGGCCCGGTGGCCGGGTCCTCCCAGCGGACCCGGCGGGCGACGGGGGTGTCGGTCACGCGGTCATCCGTCCACCGCGATCTCACGCGGCTCCGGCACGGCGGCGGCGCGCTCCCGGTCGCGCTTGGCGACTTCCTCGCGCACGATCGGGATCACGTGCCGGCCGAAGTCGATCGTGTCGTTCACCATGTCGTAGCCGCGCGCGGACAGGATGTCCACACCGAGGTCGTAGTAGTCGAGCAACGCCTGGGCCACGGTCTCGGGGGTGCCGACGAGCGCGTTGGAGTTGCCCGCCCCTCCGGTCGCGGCGGCGGTCGGCGTCCACAGGGCGCGGTCGAAGCGCTCTCCGCGCCCGGCGATCTCCAGCAGCCGCTGGGAGCCCGTGTTCTCGGGGTTCTTCAACGAGTGCCTGCGGGTCAGCGGGTTCACTCCCCCGGTGCGCGCCTTGATCGCGTCCACCGTCCGGTGCGCCTTCTCCCAGGCCAGTTCCTCGGTCGCGCCGAGGATCGGGCGGAACGCGACCTGGATGCGCGGCAGGTCGGTCCGGCCCGCGTCCCGCGCGGCTCGGCGCACGGCGTCGATCTGCGCGGCCGTGTCGGCCAGCGGTTCGCCCCACAGGCAGAAGATGTCGGCTTCCGCGCCGCCGGCCCGGTAGGCGGCGGGCGACGACCCGCCGAACGACACCCGCGGCCGGGGTCGCTGCACCGGGAACACGTCGCTCACGAAGTCGGCGAACCTGTAGTGCTCGCCCTCGTGGTCGAACGGCTCCCGTGACGTCCAGGCCTTCTTGACGATCCGGATGTACTCCTCGGTGCGCGAGTAGCGCTCGTCCTTGGTCAGGTAGTCGCCTTCGCGCTGCTGCTCGTGGTCCGTGCCGCCGGTGATGAAGTGCACGGTGAGCCTGCCGTCGCTGATCCGGTCCAGCGTGGCGAACGTCTTCGCGGCGAACGTCGGGTAGGACACGTTCGGTCGGTGCGCCAGGAGGATCTGCAGCTTGTCGAGCTTGGTGGCGACGTACGCGGCGGCTTGCGCCGGTTCGGGCGAGCCGGAGCCGTAGGCGAACAGGACCCGGTCCCAGCCGTGGTCTTCGTGGGCTCGGGCCAACCGCAGCGTGTAGTCCTTGTCGAACGCGGGGCCGCTGCGCGGGTGCGTCTCGGAACCGTCGTTGGTGCCGCCGATCCCCAGGAACTCAACAGGCACGTCAGTACCTTCCGTCAGGTGGGAGAAGACGTCGACGCGCCCGCGGCGTTGAGGGAGACGGCGCGGGGTCGACGGGAGGGGTGGAACGCGGGCGTCAGCCCCGACAGGAGGCCGACCACACCCGACCGAAGTCGATGTGGTCGCGGGTGACGAGCCGCGGGTTGTCCACGGCCCCAGTGCAACAGCGGCACGGGTCGTCGTCAACGGACGTCCGACCGCGTCCAGATACCGGAATGCCTTGACCGGCCTCGCCGACGCGCGCTTACGATCACCGCGCGGCGTTGAGGGACGCGGCACCGACCGTCGTGTTCCCTCTGCTCTGGAGCCACCGATGAGCGCGTCCGCCCTCTTCTCGCCACCGCGGTCCGACGAGACCGCCTCGATCGTCCCCCTCCGCCGTCCCTGGCGCCGGGCCTCCGCCGCGCTCGTGGTCGCCGCGGTCGGTGTCGTGGTGTGGTCGGCGGCGACCAACGAGCGGTTCCAGTGGCACGTGGTGCTCCGCTACTTCGCCACCGACGCCGTGCTGCGCGGGCTGTGGCTGACGTTGTGGCTGACCGCGGTGACGGTGGTGCTCGGTTTCGTCATCGGCGGGGTGCTGGCCGTCATGCGGTTGTCCGGCAACCCGGTGCTGGCCGGCGTGAGCTGGGGCTACGTCTGGTTGTTCCGCTCGGTGCCGCTGCTGGTGCAGCTGCTGTTCTGGTTCAACTTCGGCGCCCTGTACCCGGCGTTGTCCGGCGCCACGCCGGTGATCGGCCCCATGACGTCGGTGATCATCGGCTTGGTGCTGCACGAGGCCGCCTACGCCGCCGAGATCGTGCGCGGCGGCATCCTGTCCGTGGACGCGGGCCAGGCCGAAGCGGCGGCGGCACTGGGGCTGCGGCGGTGGCGGGTGCTGCGCCGGATCGTGCCGCCGCAGGCGATGCGGTCGATCGTGCCGGCGGCGGGCAACCTGCTCATCGGCACGTTGAAGGGCACGTCGATCGTGAGCGTGCTGGCCGTGCAGGACCTGCTGTACTCCGTCCAGCTGATCTACAACCGCAACTACCTGATCATCCCGCTGCTGCTCGTCGCCACCGTCTGGTACGTCGTCGTCACGAGCCTGCTCGGCGTCGGTCAGCACTACGTCGAGCGCTACTACGGGCGTGGCGCGCGATGAGCGCCGTCGTCCTGGTGGGGGCCGGACCTCGGGCGTCCGGAATCCTGGAGCGCTTGGGCGCAAACGCTTCCGGGCTGTTCGACGGGCCGCTGGAGGTGCACCTGGTCGACCCGTTCCCGGCCGGCGCGGGCCGGGTGTGGCGGCACGAGCAGTCGCCGTTGCTGCGGATGAACTCCATGGCCGAGGACGTCACGGTGTTCACCGACTCGTCGGTGACGTGCGCGGGTCCGATCCGGCCGGGGCCGTCGCTCGCGCACTGGGCGGCGTCGTGCCTGTCCGGCGTGGCGCTGGCGCCGGAGGTCCGGGCGGAGCTTGCGGCGATGGGGCCCACGTCGTTCCCGAGCAGGCGGGTGCAGAGCGCGTACCTGAAGTGGTTCCACGAGCGTGCGGTGTCGTCGTTGCCCGACGGCAGTTCGGTGACGACGCACGCGACGAAGGTCGTGCGGATCACCGGGTCGGCGCAGGTGCGGCAGCGGGTGTGGCTCGCGGACCGCGCCGAGCCGCTGGTGGCCGACGTGGTCGTGCTCGTGCTGGGGCACCTGGACACCGTGGTCGCGCCCGAGCACCGGGAGCTCGCCGACCACGCCGCCGCCCACGGGCTCACCTACCTGCCGCCGGGCTACACGGCCGACGCGGACCTCTCGGTGGTGCCGGCCGGCGCGGACGTCGTGGTGCGGGGCATGGGGTTGGCGTTCGTCGACCTCGCGGTGCTGCTGGGCGAGGGGCGCGGCGGCCGGTTCGTGCGGGACGACGGGGTGCTGCGGTACGTCCCGTCCGGCCGTGAACCCCGCCTGCACGTCGGCTCGCGCCGCGGCGCGCCGTACCACTCCAAGACCGGCTACCGGCTGCGCGGGGAACCGCCGGGGCCGCCGAGGTTCTTCGTCGCGTCGCGGCTGCCGGCACGTCCCGGTGGGCTCGACTTCCGCCGGGACGTGTGGCCGCTGATGGCCAAGGAGATCGCGTACGGGCACTACCGCGAGCTGTTCACCGGGCACCCGTCGCGGGTGCGCGAGCCGTGGGAGGCGTTCTCGGCGCGGTTCGCCGAGCTGGACTGGGACAGCGACGAGATGCGGGCGCTGGTGCGCGACAGCGTGCCGGCGGAGGCGGATCGCCTCGACCTCGACCGGCTGGACCGCCCTCTCGACGGCGTGCGGTTCCCCTCGTCGGACGCCTTCCAGGAGTTCCTGCGCGCCCACGTCACGGCGGACGTCGCGCGGCGCTCGGATCGGGCGTTCAGCGCGGACCTGGGCGCGTTCCTGGCGCTGCTGGGCGTGTACGGCCAGTTCGCGGCGCTGTCCGCGACCGGACGGCTGCGCGGCGAGGACGGGTGGTGGCACGGGTTCTTCAGCTCGATCGCGAGCGGGCCGCCGCCGGACCGGTTGGAGGAGCTGGTGGCGCTGTCCCGCGCGGGGGTGGTGCGGTTCCTGGGCGCGGACGTGTGGGTCCGCGCGGAGGACGGGGTGTTCGTGGCCGGGAGTCCGAGCGTGCCCTCGCACGTCGTGCGGGCGACCGGGCTGATCGAGGCGCGGCTGCCCGTGCACACCTTGGCGCACACCGCCGACCCGTTGCTGAGGTCGATGGCCGCGGCCGGTGACGTGACCGACGTCGACGGCCTCGTGCTGGTCGACCCGTCCGACAGCCGGGTCGTCGACGCCACCGGCACGCCGCACGCGCGGCGTTTCGCGGTCGGTCCCTACACGACCCGCAAGGCGTACGCGGCGTTCGCCCGGCCCGGCACCGACGCGCCGAACTTCCGGCAGAACGACGAGGTCGCGCGGGAGGTCCTGCACTTCCTCGCCGCGGCGGCCGGGCGTGCGGGCGAGTCGGTGGCCTGAACCTGCGGACGGCGGTCCTGCCGCACGGGGGCCGGGTGCCACGCCTCGATCCGGCGCGGGAGCCGGGCGAGGGGTTGCCGACGAGGCCGCCGACGACGAGCGGCCGGCTCGGGAGCCGGGCACGCGGGCGTCGTCGGCGGCCCTCGATGTCCACCGCCGTGCGGGCTCAGCCCGTCCTGGGCAGCCCGGGCGGGTTGATCTCGCTCTTCTCCACGGCCTCGTCACCCAGGCCCCACCGGTCGAGCACCTCGGCGTACCGGCCGGTCGCGATCAGGTGGTCGACGGCCTCGGCGACCGGCTCCACCAGGCCGCTGCCCTTCTTGGTGGTGGCGGCGATCTTGCCCACGATCGAGCCGCCACCCGAGAAGGTGCCGATCACCTCGGTCTTGCCGGACGTGGTGACGTGGTAGGCCGAAGTCGGGTTAGGGCCCAGGAAGGCCTCGATCCGGCCGGACTCCAGCGCCAGGTAGTAGTCCGCCGGGTTCTGGAAGTACTTGACGTCCGTGGCGGGCAGGCCCTTCGCCTGGTTGGCCCTGCTCCAGTCGACCAGGATCTTCTCCTGGTTCGTGCCGGACTGGACCGCGATGACCTTGCCCGCCACGTCCTCGGGCCCGGCCACGCGCCACGTCCCGCCCTTCTTCGCCTCGAACGCCAGGGTGTCGAGCCGGTAGGTGGCGAAGTCGTACTTCTCCTTGCGCTCCTCGGTGACGGTGATGTTGGACAGGCCCAGCGGGTAGGCGCCGCTGTCCAGGCTGATGAACAGGTTCTCCCAGGACGTGCTCTCCAACCGCGGCTGCAACCCGAGCACGCCCGCGATCAGCACCGCGAGGTCGGTCTCGACCCCGATGGGCGTCTTGTCGTCGGTGGCGAAGAAGCGCAGCGGCGGCGCGGTGCTGACCGACCCGCCGATGACGAGCACGCCGCTCCGGCGGATCTCCTCGGGGACCTTCGCCGCGATGGCGTCCACCTTGTCGGCCGTCACGCGCTGCTGGTCCGGGCCCAGGTTCACGGTCTTGCCGCCGGCGACCACCTGCTCCTCGGTCGTCCCGCCGGCGGCGCCGCAGGCGACCAGCGAGACGGCGGCGGTGACGGCAGCGGCTATCTTCAGGAAGGACAACGGGACTCCCGGGTGTGGTCAGAGCACTTTGGACAGGAACGCGCGGGTGCGCGGGTGTTGTGGCTCGTCCAGGACCTGCGCCGGCGGTCCCTGTTCGACCACGACGCCGGCGTCCATGAAGACCACCGTGTCGGCCACGTCGCGGGCGAACCCGATCTCGTGCGTGACGACGATCATGGTGGTGCCGCTGCGGGCCAGGTCCCGGATCACGTCGAGCACCTCGCCGACCAGCTCCGGGTCCAGCGCGGAGGTCGGCTCGTCGAACAGCAGCACCTTCGGTTCCAGCGCCAGGGCGCGGGCGATCGCGACGCGCTGCTGCTGGCCGCCGGACAGGTGCCGCGGGTAGGCGGACTCCTTGTCGGCCAGGCCGACGCGGTCCAGGAGCCGACGGGCCTGCGCACGGGCTTCGACCAGGGGCTTCCGGCGCGTCGCCACCGGCGCCTCCACGATGTTCTCCAGCACCGTGAGGTGCGGGAACAGGTTGAAGTTCTGGAACACGAAACCGACGTGGGCGCGTTGCCGGAGCACGTCGCGCTCCCGCAGCTCGTACAGCTTGTCGCCGCGACGGCGGTAGCCGATCAGGTCGCCGTCGATGCCGACCAGGCCGCGGTCGGCCTTCTCCAGGTGGTTGATCGTGCGCAGCAGCGTGGACTTGCCCGAGCCGGACGGCCCCAGCACGACCACCACCTCGCCCGCGCCGACCCGGAGGTCGACGCCGCGCAGCACCTCGTTGTCCCCGAAACTCTTGTGGACGCCGCGGACGTCCACCATCACCTCGCCCATCTCCACCCGTCCTCGTTCCTGGTCGCGCCCTTGGCGTAGTGCTTCTCGACGTAGTGCTGGACGATCGACAGCAGGGTGGTCAGCGCGATGTACCACGCGGTGGCGACCATGAGCAGCGCGACCACCCGCGCGTTGCGGCCGTAGATCACCTGGACCTGGTAGAACAGCTCGCCGATGGCCACCACGGAGACGACGGACGTGCCCTTGAAGAGGCTGATCACCTCGTTGGTGGCGTTCGGCAGGATCGAGCGCATGGCCTGCGGCAGCACGATCCGGCGCAGCTGGCGCGACCGGGGGATGCCGAGCGCGGCGGCGGCTTCGAGCTGGCCGTGGTCCACCGAGATGACCCCGGAGCGCACGATCTCCGCCGCGTACGCCGCCTGGTGCAGCGCGAGCCCCAGCACGGCCGCGCCCATCGGGCTGATCAGGTCCTTGGTCGGGAAGCCGAAGAACGTCGGACCGAACGGGATGCCGAAGTTCAGCTCCTCGTAGAGGTAGGAGATGTTGAACCAGAACAGCAGTTGCACGATCAGCGGGATCGAGCGGAAGGCCCAGACGTAGGTCCAGCTCACCGCTTCCAGGAAACGGCTGCGCGACAACCGCATCAGGGCCAGCACCATGCCCAGGGCGAACCCGATGACGGTGCCGTAGAGCGTCAGCTCCAGGGTGACCACGACCGCGTCCAGGACGGATCGGGCGGTGATGAAGCGGGCGAACGTGGCCCAGTCCCACCCGGGGTTGGTCGCCAGGCCGTGGACGAACTGGGCCAGCAGGACCAGCACGACCGCGATCCCCACCCACCGCCACGGGTGGCGGGCGGCGACGACCTTCGGCGCCGGCGAGTCGAGGGCACGCGGGCGTGGTCGCGCGGACACGCTCATGGCGGAGTCCTTCCGGGGAGGGGAGGGCGCTGCGGCGCGGAGGGCCGCTGGGGGCCACTGCGATGGGGCCGCCGCCTGGGGATGGGCGGAAACGTAGCCACCCCGCCGGCGCGCGAACAAGGACGCCCACGTGCTGAACGATGTGGTCAGGTGGTTGACAAACCGCCCGGTTCACCCGAATCGACGAACGCCGGAGCGTCGCTCCGGTCCACAGAGGAATGTCGCGGTCCGACGGATCGGGCGGGCGTGGTCGCGCCGGGGATGTCCTGCGGCGGCAGCGATCCCGGCAGCCATCCCAGCAGTGATCCGATGGCGGTCCTGGTGGTGCCGGGTGGTCCGGTTACTGCTCCGGGAACATCCGGGACATGCCCGGCGGTGGGGTGAAGCGGCGCCAGCGGGTGGGGCGTTGGGACAGGCGGTCGGCGATCAGCCAGAGGACGGTGGCGTTGTAGCCGTAGCCCAGGTGGCTGGAGGTGACGGCGACGTTCTCCTGGCGGGCTCTGGGGGCGGAGATGCAGGTCTGCCAGGCGACGATGCCGTCGGACTTCGAGTAGACCGACGTGGACGGCACCGGGAAGGGCGGGCGGGTGTGCTCGGGTGGCGGCATGTCGGCGCCGGCGACGTAGAGCCTGGCCAGGAGCCGGTAGACGGGGTTGACCCTGGTCTGGCTCAGGTCGGTCATGGCGTAGGGGCTGCCCAGGGTGATGACCTGGCGGACCGTGCCGGGGTGGTCGCGGGCCAGTTCGCGGGCGAAGATGCCGCCCAGCGACCAGCCCACGATGCTGACCTTGCCGTTCACGGCCAGTTCCCGCAGCAGGTCGCGCATCCCGCGCACGACCCCGACCGACGGGCCGATGTTCAGGCCGAGGCCCCAGCCGTGCACGTCGTAGCCCAGGCCGGTGAGGAACTTGCGCAGCGTCGCGGTCGAGGCGTCGGTCGCGCCCAGGCCCGGCAGCACCAGGACGGTGTGGCCGTCGCCGCTGGGCGCGGCTTTCAGCAAGGAGCGGGTGGCCGCGAACTGGCCGATGCCGACGGCGGTGCGGGTCGGTTCGGTGAGGTACCAGAGCAGGCCCGGCGCCGGATCGGGCCCGGCGGCTGGCTCTTCGTGCAGGTCAGGGTGGTCCGGTGGGACGTGCGGCAGTGCTGACATGGCCCCTCCCCGCTCCGCGTCGAGCGCGAACCCCAGGTGACCATGATGTTTCGTGGCGGTTGATTGCGCCAGTACCGGCAAGTCTCGATTTCTGCGCGCCACCTGCCTGGACCAGCGGGTCGCCACGGGCCTACGGTCGGGCGATGGACCGGATGAGCGCCATGGACGCGGGTTTCTTCTTCATCGAGGACGAGAACGTGCCCATGCACGTCGGGTCGGTCTTGGTCTTCGAAGGTCCGGCGCCGTCGTACGGCGACGTGGTGCGGTTGTTCGCGGCGAAGCTGGGCACGGTGCCCCGCTACCGGCAGCGGGTGAAGGCACTGCCGCTGCACGTCGGCCGACCGATGTGGGTGGACGACGAGCACTTCCAGATCCTCTACCACGTCCGGCACACCGCGGTGCCGTCGCCGGGCGCGGACGACCAGCTCCGCAACCTCGCCGGCCGGCTCTTCGCGCAACGCCTGGACCTGGCCAAGCCGTTGTGGGAGGTCTGGCTGGTCGAGGGCTTGGAAGGCGGCCGGTGGGCGATCATCTCGAAGGTCCACCACTGCCTGATCGACGGCATCGCGGGCAGCGACCTCATGCAGGTGCTGCTGGACTGGCGGGAGGACGCGCCGCTCCCCGAGCCGGTGCGGTGGCAGCCCTCCGACAACCCGTCGACCTTGGACCTGGTCGTGGACGGCGTGCGCGACGCGGTGCTGACGCCGGTCACGCACCTGGCCAAGTTCCCGGCGCTGGCCAAGCGGTTGCGCAGCGGCTCGGAGGTGCTGGACTTCGGCCGGGCCGTGCTGGGCAGCCTGCCGACGACCGCCCGTCGACTCGCCGCCGGCACCCCGAAGACCTTGAACGGGCCGATCGGACCGCACCGGCGCTGGGTGTGGGCCCGGGCGGACCTCGCCGAGATCAAGGCCGTCCGCCGGGTCACCGGTGGCACGGTGAACGACGTCATCCTCGCGGCGGTGACGCGCGGTTTCCGCGACCTGCTCGCCAAGCGCGACGACCTGGCCGACGGTCAGGTGGTGCGCAGCATGGTGCCGGTGTCGATGCGGTCGTCCGCCGAGCGCGGCGTGCTGAACAACCGGGTCAGTGCCGTGTTGGTGAACCTCCCTGTCAGTGAGCCGGATCCGCTGGCACGACTGGCGTCGATCCGGGAGCAGATGGACGACCTCAAGGGCAGCCGCCAGGCGGCCGGCGCGGATGTGCTCACGAACCTGTCGAACTTCGCCGCGCCCACCCTGCTGGCCCTCGGTTCGCGCACCGCCATGCGCTTCCCGCAGCAGCTGTTGCAGACGGTCACGACGAACGTCCCCGGTCCCCGCATCCCGTTGTTCATGCTGGGCAGGCGGCTGTCCGAGATCTACCCGTACGTGCCGATCGCCAGCACCATGCGCGTCAGCGTGGGCATCTTCTCCTACCTCGACCAGATCACCTTCGGCATCAACGCGGACTTCGACGGCGTGCCGGACGTCCAGGTGCTCGCCGACGGCATCCGCGCGGGCTTCGACGAACTGGTCACGACGACCGCGAACTGAGACGATCGGCCGCCGCCGCGCCCGCCGACTCGACCGCCTCCGCCGCCACCTCGCTGATCCTGGTCAGGGCTTTGGGTTCGATGTACAGCTCCACGTCCTGACCGATCTTGAACACCACCGCGCCCCCTCCCGGCTCCACCTCGTAGTTGATCCACACATCACCCGGCACCTGCGCCCACAGGTGAACTTGAGCCCGACCCATGCCTTCTCCCGTCTCCGCCCTCTGTTAAGATCGTGCCGAGGCTTGGTAATATTAGCAAGTGGCACAACCCGATCGGGTGATAAATCATGGCCATGTCACCGTCTGTAGCCGGCTGGGAGCTGGGTCTCCGCCTGCGCGAGCGCCGCGAGCTCATGGACGTCACCGCCGTGTCGGCCGGCAAGGCCATCGACACGAGCCAGTCGTACATCTCGGGCATCGAGAACGGGAAGCTGAAGATCAACGCGAGCAAGCTGGCCGAGCTCGCCACCGTGCTCGAGTTCGACGAAGCGGAGATCGAGGAGCTGCAAGCACTCCGGGAGGCGGCGGGCAAGCGCGCCTGGTGGAGCCCCTACTCCGCCATGTTCAGCTCGGACATGCTGCGCTACTTCGGCTTCGAACACGGGGCCGAGGGCATCCGCGCCTACAACGCGGGCCTGATCAGCGGACTGCTCCAGACCAAGGACTACGCCCTGGCGGTCATGCACGGAGGCGGGCCCAGCATCCGGCTCGCCGAGGCGAACCGCCGGGTCGAGGTGCGCATGAAGCGCCAGGAACGCCTCGACGACAAGGACGACCCGCTCCGGTTCACCGCGCTCATCGCCGAGTCCGCGCTGCGGCAGCAGGTCGGCGGGCGCGAGGTGATGGCCGGGCAGCTGCGGCACCTGGTGGACAGGATCGAGCGGCTGCCGGACACGCTCGACGTGCGGATCGTGCCGTTCTCCGCCGACTACTACAACGCCCTCGGCGGCTCGAACTTCTACATCTTCGGCTTCGCCAGCAGCCGGCTGCCCGAGCTGGTGTGGCAGGAGACGATCACGTCCACGGATCTGATTGATCAACCGATGCGGATGCGCGAGTACAATCTGGCTCACGACCAGGCCATGGGTTACGCCCTCGGCCGGACCGAATCGCTTGGTCTGATCGAGCAGATCCGCAGGGAGCTTGAGTGAGGGACCGCACCGACCGCAGTGGCTGGTTCAAGTCGAGTCGCAGTGCGGACAACCCGTCGTGCGTCGAGGTGCGGTTCGTGCCCGACGCGATCGACGTCCGCGACTCCAAGAACCCCACCGGGCCGGTGCTGTCGTTCCCGCGTGACGCCTGGGCGAAGTTCCTCAGCCGGTGAGGCTCCCGGCGGCGAGCCACTCCTTGATCCGCGTCGCCACCAGCTCGGGCACCTCCAGCTGCGGCACGTGGCCGACGCCCTCCAGCACGTCGAAGCGCCACGACGGGTTGCGGCGCGCCGCTTCCCGGGCCGACGCCACGGGCACCAGCCGGTCCTTGTCGCCCGCCATCAGGTACACCGGCACGCGCACCTTGCTCATCGCCGCGTAGTACCGCCGCCGGGTGGCCCCGGTCCACACGACCGACCGGGCCGCCGTCAGGAACGCCTCGTCCAGGCCCGGGATCTCGGCGCGCTGCTCCAGCAGCGACATCGAGGCCAGGACCATCTCCTCCGGCACCGACTTCGCGTTCGCGCACACCAGGTTCAGCACCCGCTTGACCTGCCGCCGCGTCGACACCCCGGCCCGCGACTTCGCCAGGAACCACTGCCCCACGCCGGGCACGGCGTACATCGCGAACGCCGCCGCCACCTGCGGGTCCAGCCGCGCGCCCAGCGCCAGCGGCACGGCCGGGTCCAGCAGCGCCAGCGCGGTCACCGACGCGGGACGGCGGGCGGCGTGCAGGATGGCGACCATCCCGCCCATCGAGTTGCCGACGAGCACCGCCGGCTCGCCGACCACCTCGGCCAGGAACCGCTCCAGCAGCCGCGCGTTGGCGGGCACGGTCGTGGCGCGCCCCTCGGGGTGGGTGAGCCCGAACCCGGCGAGGTCGACGGCCAGCACCCGGTAGCGGTCGACCAGGTGGGGCGCGAGCAGGCACCAGTTCAGGTGCGAGCCGCCCAGGCCGTGCACGAGCACCATCGGCGGTCCGTCGCCGCCGAAGTCGACGTAGTGCACCGGAGCGCCGTCCAGGTCGACGTGCCGGCTCGTACCGCCCCAGTGGTCGAGTGTCGTCATACCGGTCAGTATGTCCCGGACGGGTGACGGTCGGGACCGGGGCCCTCGCCTAATGTGGTGAACATGATCGTGTGGATCAACGGTGCCTTCGGCGCGGGCAAGACGACCCTGGCCGAGGAGTTGCGCCGCCGCCTCCCGGACGCGCTGTCGTTCGACCCGGAGCACATCGGGTTCCTGCTCCGGGTGTCGGCTCCCCCGGCGGAGACCGGCGACTTCCAGGACCTCCCGGCCTGGCGCAAGCTGACCGCCGAGTTCGCGATCACCCTGCACCGCGAGTACGGGCGGCACCTGATCACGCCCATGACGCTGGTCGAGACGACCTACCGGGAGGAGGTCTTCAAGCTCCTCGCCGCCGCGGACGTCCCGCTGCGGCACGTCTTCCTGGACGTGCCGGCCGACGAGCTGCGCCGGCGCATCGAGGCCCAGGTGATGGACCCGTACAACGAGGAGGCCGACGCGCGGATCCGCGAGTTCCGGCTGGGCAACGTCGACCGCTGCGTCGCCGCACGGGCCGCCCTGCCCGCGGACGCGCTGGTCCTCCGGGCCGACCGGCACACCCCGGAGGAGCTGGCCGACCAGGTCCTCGCCACCCTCTAGGAGGACGGGCGCGCCGGCCGAGGCGCACGCCTCGGCCACCTCCCGCACGCGGTCACGTCACCGCGGCCACGCGGGACGCGGTCCAGGTGCCCAGCGCGATCTCCGCGGTGATGCCGGGGCCGAAACCGGCGATGACGCCGCGTGCGCCGTGCCCGGCCCCGCCGTCGGCGAAGAGCCGTTCCAGGGCGTCGAAGATGACGACGCTGGCCACGTTGCCGCGTTCGGTGAGCGTCGTGCGGCTGTACCGGAACGTCTCCGGCGGCAGCCGCAGGTACTTGCCGAGGTCGTCGAGGATGCGCGGCCCGCCCGCGTGCACGATGTAGAAGTCGAGGTCGGCGATGTCCCAGCCGTGCGGCTCGGCCACGTCCCGCATGGCGGGCGCGAGCACGGACATCGTGCCCGGCACCCGCTTGTCGAGCAGGAAGTGGAACCCGGTCTCCCGGACTTCGTAGGCGATCCAGCTCTCGGTGTCGGGCACCAGGCGCGAGCTGTTGCGCTCGATCCGCACGCCCTCGCCGCCCTCGCCCCGCACCACGGCGGCGGCCAGCGCGTCGCCGAACAGGCCGTTGGACAGCAGGTTGCCGATGCCGAGGTCGGTCGGCTGGTACAGCAGCGAGCAGAACTCGCACGCCACGATCAGCACGTTCGACCGGGGGTAGGCGGTGCAGAAGTCGTGCGCGCGGTTGATCGCCGCGCCGCCGGCGGCGCAGCCCAGCTGCGCGATCGGGAGCTGCCTGGTCGAGGACCGGAACCCCATCGCGTTGATCAGCCAGGCGGTCATCGACGGCATCATGAAGCCGGTGCACGAGACGTACACGATGAGGTCGATGTCGGCGGCCGTGAGGTCGGCGTGGTCCAGCGCCCGGCGCACCACGTCCGGCACCCTGGACTTGGCCTCCTTCTCGTAGAGGGCGTTGCGCACGGCGAAGCCGGGGTGTTCGAGGGTGTCCCCGATCGGCTGGAGGATGTGCCTGGTCTGGACGCCGGTGTTGTCGATGAGCCGCAGCGCGAGGTCCAGCTGCGGGTGGTCGTGGTGCAGGACCTTGGCCAGCGCCAGGGTCTGCTCCCGGGTGATGAGGTGCTCCGGCACCGCGATGGCGGGCCGGCACAGCGTGGCCACGTCGCCGCCCCTCACCAGGCGACGGGCAGCGTCAGCGGGTACCGCCAGATCGAGGCGGTGCTCCACCGCACGTCCCGCGCCGGCACGGCCAACCGCAGGGTCGGGAACCGGGCCAGCAGCCCGCCGATGGCCACTTGGAGGACCATCCGGGCCAGGTGGGAGCCGAGGCAGTGGTGGCTGCCGTGGCCGAACGTCAGGTGCGGCACCGGGTCGTCGCGGTCGAAGTCGATCTCGTCGGGCCGGTCGTAGGCGAACCCGTCGCGGTTCGCGGCCAGGTACGACACGTGGACCGCCTCACCCGCCCTGATCGTCACGCCGCCCACCTCGACGTCCTCCAGCGCGACGCGCGGGATGCCGACGCCCTGGCGGAACGGGATGAACCGCAGCAGCTCCTCGATGGCCCGGGGCAGCGACTCCGGCCACGACCGCAGCCGCGCCAGGTGACCGGGGTGGGTGAGCAGCGTGTACGTGATGTCGCAGATCTCGTAGGTGGTGGTGTCGTGGCCGGTGACGACCAGCAGCATGGCCAGCACGGACAGCTCCGCGTCGGTCAGCACGTCGCCGTTCACGCGGGCGGTGGCGAGGGCGCTGACCAGGTCGTCGCCGGGGTCGCGGCGGCGGGCGGCGGTGAGCCGGTCGAAGTAGGCGCGCATCGCGGTCTTGGTGCCGGCGGCGGTGACCCGGTCGGCGGGGCGCATCGACATCATGGCCGCCGCCCACCGCCGCAGCGCGGGCCGGTCGGGTTCGGGGATGTCCAGCAGCTCGCAGATCGTCATCAGGGGCAGCCGGGCCGCCAGGTGCTCGACCACGTCCGCCGGCGGGCCGTGCTCGACCATGGTGTCGAGCAGGGCGTCCACGGTCCGCCGCGCCCACGGTCGCAGCGCCTCGACCTGGGGCGTGGACAACGCTTTGGCGACCAGCCTGCGGACCCGGTTGAGGGCGGGCGGGTCCATCAGGTTGATCGCCTCGCGCTGCGCGATGGGCGCGGGGGTGATGCGCGGGAAGTCCCGGCCGATCAGCGCGGCCCGGCTGAACCGGCGGTCGGAGGTGACCGTGCGGACGTCGTCGTGGCGCGTCACGAGCCACGCGTCGCCCTCGCCGTAGGGCAGTCGGACCTTGGCGACGGGCGAGTCGGTCCGCATCCGGGTCAGGAAGGGGTCGGGCTCCAAGGCCTCGTCGTGACGAAAGGGACAGCTGGGCACGACCTCGCGGTGGTGCGTCTGGACGTTCACCACGTCGTCCCCCTCTGCGGTGATCTGCGGCGGTCTGCGTCGGAAACTCATCCTTCCCATCAGACACGTTGTCGGGCCGCCACGTCGCTCCGCGGGCGCGGGTTCATCAGTTGTCGCGGTTCTCCCACCGGTTCGTGACCGGCGACCGCGGGCCCGCTCACTCTCCGAGCCGGCTCTCCCCACACCTCCAGGCGCTCAAACACCCTCCTTCGAGCACCGGCTCGGTGCGGCACAACCGCGCAAAGTAGATCAGCACGACCCGCAGCCGGCGTCCTCGGCCGCAGCCGCGAACGGGATCGGGCAGGACGGCGCGTGGGCGCACGTGAGCAGGTCGTCACAGCCGAAGTCGAGCGCGCTGCGCAGGGTGTCGCGGATGACGCCGAGGTCGGCGATCCTGGCCTCCACCTCGGCGAGCTTGGTCACGACCCGGTCCCGCAACCCCGGCTCACGGCGCGCGCCGAGCCCCCGGCGGCGCGCGTCGAGCAGGTCGGAGATCTCGTCCAGGGTGAACCGAGCCGCTGCGCCGCCTTGATCATCCGCAGCACGGTGAGCGCTTCCGGCGGGTAGAGGCGGTGGCCGCCCGGCGTCCGGTCCGGCTCGGACAGCAGGCCCCGGCGCTCGTAGTAGCGCAACGTCTGGTGGTTCACCCCGGCCGCCTCGGCGAGCCGGCCGCTGCTGAACGCGGTCACGCCCGCTCACCCGCCCGCTCCTGCAAGGCGTCGAGCACGTCGACGTGCTCGCCGGTGACGGTGACGTCCAGCCGCACCTGCCCGGCCGAGGCCACGACGGCGAACGTGAAGAACGAGCAGCACCCGGTCTCGCGCACGGCCAGCGCCGCCGCCCGCGCCGCCACCTCCGGCGTCGGGTCGAGGGTGACGCGCAGGTGGGTCGGGTCCGGGCGCCGCACGTCGCCGGTGGTGAACAGGCGGTCGAACTCCGCTTCCCGCAGCGGGCGTTGCGCGGTCGGCAGCGCGCACGCGGCCGGCGCCCACGCGGCCCGGGGTCGATCTGTGCTCATGACGCCAAGGTAAGCCTGTACCCCGGTACCGGGTGCAACCTCAGAACAGGGGCGTGAAGACGCACTCGAAACCGGTTCTCAGCCCCGGCTTGTGGGTGGCGGCCATCCAGAACTCGCCGGGACGCACGACGCCGCCCAGGTGACCATCGGCGACGTGGCCGACGACGGTGGTGGGCGGGCTCTGCGGCCCCACCAGCAACCGGACCCGCGCGGTCCGGCCGGTGACGAAGTACACGGACACGTACCCGAAGGTCCTGGCCTGGTAGACGGTGTCCAGGGCGGCCGGGAAGCGCGGTTCGCCGATCCCCGCCGCGGCCGCCCACCCCGCCGGCGACCGGAGTGCGCTCTCCGCGCGTTCGGCCGGCTCGGCCGGCCGCGCGTGCCGCTCCACGTCCTCGGTCAGCTCGCCCAGCAGGCCGGCCAGCTGCTCGACGCGGCCTTCCAGCTCCCGGACCCGCGCGTGCAGCGCTTCGTCCCTCGACTCGACCACAAGTCCCACCCCTCGTCGCGTTCCGGGAACCCCGTTGACGACGTTATGACGCGGTCGACGCCCTACCGTTCCCGAAGTCGGCCGCGAGGTGGCGCCCAGGTGGTGGTGAACGCGGCCCACACGAGCGGCGAGCAGGTGGGATCGCCCGTCTCCTCCCACCGGGTGGCGGCGGCGCGTTGCCAGTCGTTGAGCGCGGTCACCGGGTCGGGTGCGCGGTGGGCGGCGTCGACGGCGATCACGGTCGGCCCGAGGACGGGGGTCGCCGGGAACCCGGGCACCAGGCGGCGCAGCCCTTCGTCGGTCGGCAACGTCCACCTGGTCGCGGTCACGTGCTCCGCGCCGCCGTGCACCATGGCCGTGACCAGGCCGGACGGTTCGGCGAAGCGGACGTCGCCGCCGCTCTCGCAGGCCACCAGGGCGACCCGGGCCGGTATCCGCCACGGGCGCACCGGGCCGGGGCGGTGGCCCAGCACGAGGTCGGCGGCGGCCAGGGGGCGGTGCGCGCCGAGCGGTGCGGCCCGGCCCGTGGTGTCCGCCGTGCACGACAGGTGCAGGCGGGCATCCAGGCCGTGGCCGCCGGTGGTCACGTGCCCGACGTAGAGGAAGCGCGAGGCGGTGGCCAGCGCCCGTTCGAGGTGGTCGCGGTCGATGTCGTCGCGGCGCACGCCACCGGGCGCGAGCGCTGCCAGCTCCGGGGTCGGGCGGCCGAGCACCGAACCGAGACCGGACGCGTCGGGGAACCCGGGCACGACCGGGTCCAGCACGCTGACGACCGGTCCCCGCGGGTCGAAGTCGCGCACCCGACGGCCCACCGCGTTGCCGACGGTCGCCGGTGGGAGCACGGAGACGGTGGTGTCGTGCACCGCGCGTCGGCCTTCGTCGACCCTCAGCGCTTCCCACGGCACCAGGGCGGTCGAGGGGGATGGCTGGACGCGCAGGTGCGGCCGGATGCCCCGGGTCAGCCAGGAGTTCAGCTCGGCCGCCAGCCGGTGCGGGATCAGCGCGCGCGCCATCCTCGTCGCCAGGTCGAGCTCGCGGGCGTGGTCGACGAGCGGGCCGTCCGTGAGCGCGCGCCGCAGGGCGTGGTCGGCGGCCTCGCCCGGCAGCGGCGACGGCACCGCCGCGGCCCACTCGTCCAACGTGCCCTGCACGAGGTCGCGCGGCACGGCGATGACGCGGGGTTCGGCCGGTTCGTGCTCCCACCGCCACGACACGTACAGGTCACCCGCGTCCACGAGCTTGAGCTGCACGGTCACCACGACGCCACCGCCCGCCCCGACCGCACCGCGAACCCGTAGCGCTGCTCGGTCACGTCGATCCAGGCGTCCAGGGCGGTCGGCACGGCCGGGTCGAGCCGGACCCTCGGCGGCAGTTCGAAACCGGCGGAGGGGAAAGCGGGGTCCGCGCCCGTGGCGAACCCGGAGGCCGCGTAGGGCAGGTGCGCCCCGGTGGTGGGGGGCGGGGGCAGTCCGACCAGGTCGCCGCGTTGCACCGGCGCGGTGACGCCGTCCGCGTGCAGGGACACCGCGCCGGCCACGTGGTCGACGTACTCCGCCGCCAACGCGGAGTCGCCGAGCGCCCGGATGGCCAGGAACGCCGACCGGGTGGCGGGCGCGGAGGCCAGGGCCACCCACTGCTCGCGCAGGGGCCCGTGCGGGAACCGCTGCCGGACCGCTTCCGCGGCCAGCGCGGCGGGCAGGGCGAGGTCCAGCGCCCGGTGGGCGAGCCGCTGCCGCTCCTCCCCGGTGGCGTCGGCGGCCCGGCGGATCAACGCGTCCGCGCGCCACCACGCCATGCCCAGCGCGACGTGCCACAGGCCGGCCGCCTCGCACCGCGCCTCCGCTTCGGCGTAGCAGGACTCGGCCTCGGCGAAGTCCCGGGCCGCTTCGAACGCCGAGCCGCGCACTTGGTGCCACGCCAACGACTCCAGCGGGGTCGGCGTCTCCACGAGGGCCAGTGCCCGGTCCGTCAACGCCAGGGCCGCCCGGGGCTCGCCGCGCAGGACCGCGACGGCCGCCCGACCGTGCAGGCACGCGGCCAACCGGCGGGGGTCGTCGGCGAGGAGTGCTTCCGCCTCGTCGTACCACGCGTCCGCCCGGTCGAGGTCCGCGGCGAGGTAGGCCAGCCGGGCGGAGCTGAGCAGGGCGGTGGCGACGCCGGCGACGTCACCGGTGGCGGCGCTGAGGTCGCGGGCCAGGGCGAGGTGTTCGGTGGCGCCGGGGAGGTCGCCGGTGGCGCTCGCGATCTCGGCCAGGGTGGCGTGGACGGACGCGGCCATGGCGGGGGCGGCGGTGTAGGCGAGGTCCAGCGCGGCCCGCGCTTCGTCGGCCGCTTCGGCGAACCACCCGCCGACGGCGAGGACGCGGGCTCGGGAGGCGCGGACGGTGGCTTCGAACGAGTCGGCGTCCTCGGCCCAGGTCACCAGGTCGAGGGCTTCGTCGAGGTCGGTCAGCGCTTCGGGCAGGTGCGTCTGCGTGAGGCGGGCCGCGGCGCGGGAGAGCAGGGCGTTCACCAGGACCGTGGCCGAGCCGTAGGCGTCACCGACGATCGTGAGCGCCGTCCGGGCCGCCTCGACGGCTTCGGTGCTCCAGCGGACGGCTTCCTCGGGGTGGTCGGCGACCCCGGCCAGGTTGCCCGCGACCCCGGCTCGGCAGACCAGGGCTTCGACGTCGTCCACCGCGGCCGGGCCGGTCCCGGAGGCGTCGGCGGGCGCGGAGGCGTCGGCGGGCGCGGGTGGTTCGCGCAGCGGCACTTCGAGGGTTTCGCGGTACGCGGCTGCGAAGGCGGTCCTGGCGGCGTCCCGGTCGCCCGACGACAGCAGGACCGCGCCCTCGGTGTTCAGCTCCACGAACCGCTGCCACCGGGGTCCGAGCGGTTGCCTGCCCGGGTTGTCCGACAGCACCCGGTACGCCGCCGCACGGCCCTCGTCCCCCGCTTCGTCGGCGAGGAGCGCCAGGTTCGCGTAGAGGTTCGCCAGGTACTCGGGCGCGTGCCGCCCGGCCAGCTCGACCGCCTCGACGGCCTCCGCCTCGGCCTCCGCGAGGTGACCGGCCATCATCAGCAGCCCCACCCGGGTGTTGCGCAGCACCACCTGCTGCGCCGGGTCGACGCCGACGAGCGCCTCCTCGACGTCCCGCCACGCCTCGTCCCACCGGCCGAGCCACGGCAGCAGGTCCGCGCGCGACGCGACGGCCGTCAGCCTGACGGCCCCCTCCCCCGACGCGATGGCCTCGGTCAGCAGGTCCACGGCACGTTCCCGCTCGTCGAGCGCGTTCACCACGTGCGCCAGGTTCACCATGACCTGCGCGCGGTCCTCCGGTGGCGACGTGGCGAGCGCCGCCTCCAACACCGAGCGCGCGCCCACCAGGTCACCGGCGCCGGCCAGCCGCACGCCTTCGTCGTTCAGGTCCGACGGGTCGGTCAAGTCAGCCGGGTCGGTCAGGTCAGCCGGGTCGGTCACCGGGCGGTCCGTTCGGTCGTGGTCGCGGTCGGTGAGCCGAGCCGGGACCGGGCGTAGGCGATGATCGCGGCACGGCGCGCCGGAGCGCCCGGGTCGGGCGCGGTCGGTTCGGCGAAGTCCGGCGCGTAGACGGTCAGCACGCGCCGGTCCGGCGGCAGCAGCAACACCGCCGCCGACACGGGCGCGGCGCCGGTGAGCCACCCCGCCGCGTCGACCCCGTCCACCGCCACCTCGACGTCGCCGAACCGTGCCGCCAAACGGGTCCCCGGCGTGGGTCCGGGCACCACCGACACCTCCAGCACCGTGCTCCCCTGCCGCCGCACGACGGCCCACCGAGCCGGCGCGGCGGCGTCGACCGCGCCGTGCGGCACCAACGCCCAGTCCACAGAGGACGAACCGGACAGGGCCGTGACACCGGCCGCGCCGTCCGCGCCTCCGGCGGCCAGCGCGAACGCGGCCCTGCTCGGCGCTTCGGCCGGCCGCGGCTCCACGCCGTAGTCCTCGGCCAGCTCGGCGACCCGCTCGGCCAACGCGGCCAGCTCCGGGTCGGACGTCGGCACGGCGAGCGGCACGACCGGGCCCAACGCCCGCTCGACCGCCTCCGGGTCGTCCAGCAGGTGCTCCACAGCGGACAGGGCGACCGCGCGTTCCGCGTGCAGCACGGCGGGGTCCAACGCGGGCACGCCGGCGGTGACCGACGCGGGCCACCACGCGCGCGCCCAGTCCAGCTGCGCCGCCCGGCGGCAGGCGTCCCGGACCCGCCAGTCGCCGACCTCGGGCACCGCCACCTCGGCCGCGCCAGCGAGGATCGCCTCGGCCGCGTCGCCGTAGACCTCCCACAGCCACTCGGACGCGCGCTCGGGGTCGTGCACGCGCGCGGCGGGCACGGCGTCGTCGGCCAGGACGTCCCACGCGAGCGAGGCGCCCGAGCCTTCGAGCAGCGCCACGACCTCGGGCGACGTGGGCCAGTCACCGACGACCAGATCGGAACCCCGCGTCACCCTCACGCCACCGCCTCCCGCTCCAGCACCGAGCGCAACCGGTCGCGCTGGTCCAGGATCACCGAGCGCAGCACGCCGTCGAGCACGTCCCACACCTGGTCGGACGTCACGGTCTCGTGCCGCAGTTCCCGGCCGTGCACGCGCACCCACAACCGCCGCAGGTACGCCTCCCGCACACCGCGCACGTCCGCGCGGAGTTCCGCGGGCACGGCCGACGGCATCCGCAGCACGCGGTGCACGTACGCCTCGCGCTCCCACCTCGACCGCAGCCGGGCCGCCGCCGAGCCCGGACCACCCGTCGGCGGGCCCACGAGGTCGGCGGACGCGTCCCGCCCCAGCACCACGACGAGCCGGCTGCGCTCCTCGGCGAGCTGCCACGGCCCGGCCGACCGGGCGATCTCGCGCCGCGCCAACGTCGGCACGTCCGCCAGCCCGGCCCGCTGGAACGCGTTGGTCAGCGGCGCGAACAGGCGTTCCACGATCGACCGGTCGAACGGCTTGGGCAGGTTCGCCTTCGACGCGCCGCGCCCCAGCTCGGGTCGCACGGGCCGCTCACGCGAGGTCAGCCCGTGTGCCAGCGCCACCCCCGGCCGGTCGAGGTCCGCCGCGGCCGCGCTGCCCGCCGAGCCCGTGACGAGCGCGTCGAACAGGTCCCGGTCGGGCGTGACGGCGCAGGTGGCCAGGAACGAGGAGGTCGCCGCCGACACTGCGGCGGAGACCGGCGGCGCACCGGATGGGCGGGCGGCGGACCAGGCGGTGTCGAGCAGGCGGTTCAGCTCGGCCGCGTGGTCCGGGTCGGTCACGTGGTCGCGCAGCGCGGCGACGGTCGGCCCGTCCTGCTCGTGGACCTCCGCCAGCACGGCCGCGGCCACGTCGGCGGCGTCCGGCCCGGGTTCGCCGTGCGCGGTGGCCAGCTCGAAGCAGCGCTGGAAGTAGAGGTCCTGCGGGTTGCCGTCGGTGATCCAGCGGCGGCGGCGTTCCTTCTTCAGCACAGCGAACCAGCTCGCGGTCGCGGCCAGCACCGGGCCGGCCTCGGCGATCCGGGAGGTCAGGGCGTCGGCGTGCTCGGCGGCGATCGCGCCCGCCGCGAACTCCGGGTGGAGCACCGGGCGCAGCACGAGCGGGTCGAGGATCAGCTTCACCGTGCGGGTCAGCGGGCGGCCCGCCGCGTTGCTCAGCGGCGCGACCGCGTCGCCGAGGCCGGCCCACGCCCGGGCGACCAGCGCACCGCGCGGAAGCGTCGCGACTCGGACGGTGCTCACCGGACCGAGCCTAGTCGAACCGGATCACCGCTGGTGGCGGACTCGCGCAGCCCGTTCCTGGGACCGGTAGGCGAGGTGTCCGGTCGACGCTACCCGCACCACGGCCGAACGGGGGAACCGATGTACCAGACACCGCAGCAGTACTCGCCGGTGATGCCCTACGAGACGCCATCGCGTCGGCGTCGCCGGGCGCTGCCGCTGTTCCTGGTGCCGCCGGCGCTGGTCGCGCTGCTGCTCTTCGGCGGGTCCTACGCGGTCTCCCCGGAGCCGGAGGTCGAGATGCAGGCCGGTTTCGCGTTCGCCGAGATCGACGGGCGGGACGTGGTGCTGGCGCCGTACGCGCGGCACGGCGTGCGCGGCCTGTTCCAGATGATGACGCAGGACCTGTTCCAGGTGCGGCTGGCGGCCACCGACCCGGCGACCGGCGAGGTGCTGTGGGACAGGCAGCTGTCCGACCGGCTGGTCTGGGAGGCGTCGGTGCTGGCGGCCGGGCGGCGCTACGCCTACCTGGCCACCGATTCGGGACTGGTCGTCGTCGGGTTGGCGGACGGGTCGGTCGTCGCCGAGGGCGCGGGGGTCCAGGGGTTGGGCGACGCGTACGCCACGGCGCGGACCGCCTACGCGTACGACCGGGAGAACAGCCGCTTGATGGCCATGACCGCCACCGGAGGGGTGTTGGCGATCGGGCTGGACGAGGTGGTGGCCACCCCGGTGGACGCGCAGACCGCCGCGACGTGGTCCGGCCGGCTGTCCGTGCAGCGCGGACCGGGCGCGCCGACCGCGGCGACCGGCGTCGAAGCCGCGTTGGACGCCGGGGCCGAGCGGGTCGCGCTGCGGCAGGCCCCGGGGGCCGTGCCGGGCAGCGTGCTGGTCCGCGTCACGGTCGACGGGCGGGAGGTCCCGGTGGGCGCGACCACGTTCCAAGGCGCCCGGCTGGTGGTCGACGGCGTGACCGCGGTCGCCGCCGCCACCGGGCACGTGCTGGTCGAGCACCAGCGCTCGGTGAACGACGCGGGCGTCGCGCTGAGCCTGGTCTCCCTGGCCACCGGGCAGGTCACCGCCACGTTGGCGGTCGACTCCCGGGTCGACCGCGCGCTCGTCGGCCCCGACGGCATCACGGCGCTGACCGCGGGCGAGGTGTTCGCCGCGGCCCGGGGCGACGGCCGGGTCGTGTCGCTCGAGGTGGGCCTGTCGGACTTCTTCGGTTCCCACCGCTGACTCGGAAAGGACAACGACCATGAAGGTGCTCACCTGGTCCGGGCTCACCGTCGGACTCGGCCTCACCGCGGCCTGGGTCGCCGCAGGGCTGGCGGGTGACGACGTGTTCGCCTGGCTCAACGGCTGGCTGGTCGGCCCGATCATCCTGCTGTCCGCGGTGCCGACGCTGTTGCCCGCGGACCGGCTCCTCGGCGGCGGCCTCGCGGCCCTGACCGGCGGCGTGCCCAAGGCGTTGCGCGGCGCGCCGATCGGCATGGGCACGGTCGTCGGCGTGGCGCGGACCGGCCTGAGCGTCAACGACCAGCCGCAGCTGGACATCCGGTTGCGGGTCGACACCGCGGACGGCCGCACGTTTGCCGCGACCGCGCGGCAGGTCGTCGACCTCACCGACCTGTCCCTGGTGCAGGTGGGCGCGATCCTGCCGGTCCGCTACCTGCCCGACGGGCGCGCGGCGCTCGCCACCGACGCGCCGCCGCACGAGCTGCAAGCCGCGCTCGACCGCGTGCAGGTGGCCAAGGGTCACCTGACACCGCAGCAGTTGCGCATCACCGAGCAGGGCGTGGACGCCCGTGCCGTCGTGCTGGACATGGTGCCGACCGGGCAGACGCCGGACGGCCGCACGGAGCTGCGCCTGAGCCTGCGCGTGACCCGCCCGGACGGCAGCGTGTTCGACGTGACGCAGGACAAGAAGCTGCCGCCGGTGTCGATCCCGCAGGTGCAGCGGGGCATGGTGGTGCGGGTGAAGTACCTGCCGCAGGACGAGTCGGACGTCGCCGTCCTCACCACGCTGGTGTGACGACCCGGGCCGGGGTCGGGCGCTTCACCAGGTCGGGCGGCCGAGGGCGCCGTCGGGTTCGAGCCCTCGGCGCAGCAGCTCGGCCGCCTGGTCCGACCCCTTGCGCTTCTTCGCGGCCGAGAGCCACACCAGCTCGTCCCTGGCGGCCACGTCGCCGCGCGCGACGCGGGCCCTCAGCTCCGCCACCCGTCCCTGGCGGGCCAGGATCTCGGCGAGGCGGCGGCACGCGTTCACGTGCCCGGTGTCGGCGAGCTCGGCCAGCTCCCTCGTGTCGCCCTGCTCGGCCAGCAGGTTGAGCAGCCGCCACCTCCCGTACTCGTGACCGCCGTCGGCCAGCTCGCGCAGTTCGTCGACCATCTCGTGCTCGGCGAGGAAGTTCGCCAGCCGGTCGCGGGCCGCGGGCGGGTTGTAGCTCTCCGTGGCCTGGACCGACGCGGACGGCTGCGCGGGGCGGGGCAGCAAGTCGATGCGGTACCGCGTCGAGCGCACGTCGCCCGCGTCGCTGAGGGGTTGCAGCACCGCTTCCGCGTGCTCGGGGTAGTCGTGCTGCCAGAGCAGCAGCGCCTGGTACCGCTGATCGGCCACCGCGCCCTGCGACGCGAACGAGCGCGCGCGACCGGCCTCCCCGCGCCGCGCGAGCAGGTCGATCAACTGCGCCTGCGCGTGCCGCGCGCACAGGTCGCCGAGCAGGCACCGGGTGTCGACGTGCTCGAAGTGCTCCAACTCCTGCACCAGGCCGTGCCGGGCCATGATCGCCACCATGAGCAGGTGCGCGGCCGCGTCACCCGGCGCGAGCACGCGCAGCGCCTCGTCGGCCCGGTCCTGCCGCTCCAGCAGCTGGGCGAGCTTCAACCGGACGATCCCCTCGCCCGACTGGCCCAGCAGCGCCGTCAACTCGTCGACCTCGCCCAGCTCGACCAGCAGGTCGGCCAGCTTCTCCACCGCGTAGTAGTCACCCCGGTCGACGAAGACCCTGACGTCGTCGATGGCGTGGTGCTCGACCAGCAGGTCGATCAGGCGCCGGTGGGCCTGGGCGTCGCGCGCGGCGAGCCCGAGGAGCACGTGGACTTCCTCCTCAAGACGTCCCTGCGCGTCGAGCAGGTCGACCAACGTCCACCTGGCCTGGTCGTAGCCCTGCTTGACGGAGGACAGCAGGAACGCCTCGGCGTACCGGTAGTCGAGGCGGTTGAACGCGCTCGCGCCGATCGCCGCCAGGTCGTCCGCGGACCGGGTGTGCTCCAGCAGCGCCGCCCACAGCGTCGCCGACGTGCTCCGGAAGCGGCGCGACTGCCAGCCGTGCTGTTCGAGGTAGTCGTGGATGTCGTAGCTGTCGGCCTCGCCGGGCTGGTCGTCCGCCGCCCGCACGGGCAGCAGCAGCGAGATGCCGTGGGTCCGGTCGCGCGACGCCCGCCGGAGTCCCTGCTCGAACCAGTCGGCCGGCGCGCCCACCCGGTCCTCCTCGGACAGGTAGGCGCCGCTCGCGGCGGCCAGCAGCGCGCGGGGGAACGGCGCGCGGTGGCCGAGCTGGCGGGCGTCGAGCGCGACCGACACCACCGCCGCCGCGTACCGGTCCACCGCGGTGTCGGGCGTCTCGAACCGCCGCACCAGCGACGGACCGCCGACCAGGGTCTGGATCACCGCTCCGCGCAGTCCCGCGGTCCGGGCGGCCACGAGCAGCCTCGGGTCGGTCGACGGCTCGTCGAGCAGGCGCGCGATGGAGTCGTCGCTGAACCGCTCGGCGACGTCGATCCGCACCGCGCCCTCCAGCAGCGACCTGGCCCGCAGGTGGGGGTCGTGCACGGACACCGGTTCCGAGGTGAGCGTGGCCCAGAACTCCGGCCACAAGGTGGCCACGACGATGAAGGGGCGCACGGCGTCCTGGTTCGTCAGCTGGGCGTGCAGCTCGGCCGCCACGGTCTGGCCGCTCGGCCCCGAGAGGTAGTTGTGGACCTCGTTCAGCCACAGGATGGTGTACGGCTCCAACCGGTCGCCCCGGAGCAGGCCGTAGAGCTCCTCGCCCGTGCGCGGGTGGACGAGTCCCCAGTGGCGCAGGACCGGGTGCCGGCCGATCGCCTCGTAGAACGCGCGCGTCTTGCCGGTCGACGACCCGCCGACCAGGACGACCATGGTGTTCGCGGTGAGGTCGCGCAGTTCGGCGTCGAGCGCGTCGTCGTGGTTGCGGCGGACATAAGCGGGCAACAGCGGCAGCGGCACGTCCGGGGACGGAACGGAGAGCGCTTTGTGCACTTGGAGGGCATAGGGGTGCCAATCGCCGATCGGGCGACGCCACGATGACCCGGTCGAGGCGTCGCCGGGGTGCAGGTGCACCTCGCGGATGTCCCGGGCCTGCAGGACCCACCCCGCCTCACCGGGGACGGAGTTCGCCGTAGCGCCCGTGTCGTCACCAGCCACCGCAGATGCTCACCCGATTCGCCGCCACTCACCAGACCTGAGGACGCAAGTCTTGCGGACGCACACCTCCCTGTGGAGATTTGCCTTCATCATTTACTCGGATGGCCGATCGGCGCGGCCCGCCGTTCGGGCAGCGGTGATCATTTCCGCACCACGCGGTAATCCGCAATATTGCGCCGGGCGGCCGACAGAAGACTCGCGCGAAACGTATTTCGCTCATCGGCGGCGCACTCGGAAAAACCCCGGGGAAGCGCCCCGCCGCTGATCGAGGCCGGTCCGGTCCGGCCGCCGGCCGCACGACCGATCGGCGGGCCACACCGGGACGGACGCCCGGGTCGGGGTGCCCGAACGTGGCCCGGCGGGCAGGGCACAATGGCTCGCTGTGACCACAGCCATTCACCAGAGGATCGCCGAGGAGCTCGGGGTGCGGGCCGGGCAGGTCAGCGCCGCCGTCGACCTGCTCGACGGTGGTTCCACCGTCCCCTTCATCGCCCGCTACCGCAAGGAAGCGACCGGCGCGCTCGACGACACCCAGCTCCGCACGCTGGAGGAACGGCTGGGCTACCTGAGGGAGCTGGAGGAACGCCGGGCGGCTGTGCTCGAGTCCGTCCGGTCGCAGGGCAAGCTGGACGAGGCGCTGGAGGCCTCGATCCTGGCCGCCGACTCCAAGGCCCGCCTCGAAGACCTCTACCTGCCCTACAAGCCGAAGCGGCGGACCAAGGCGCAGATCGCGCGCGAGCAAGGCCTCGAACCGCTCGCCGAAGGCCTGCTGGACGACCCGACGCAGGACCCGCAGGAGGTGGCGAAGGCGTTCGTGACCGAGGAGGTCGCCGACGTCGCCGCCGCGCTGCTGGGCGCGCGGGCGATCCTGGTCGAGCGGTTCGGCGAGGACGGCGACCTCATCGGCGAGCTGCGCGAGCGCATGTGGACCCAGGGGCGGCTCGCGTCGAAGGTCCGGGAGGGCAAGGAGGAGGACGGGGCGAAGTTCGCCGACTACTTCGACTTCTCCGAGCCGTTCGGCAAGCTCCCCTCGCACCGCATCCTCGCGCTGCTGCGCGGCGAGAAGGAAGAGGTGCTGGACCTCCAGTTCGACCCGGCCGACGAGGACGAGCCCACCGGCTACGAAGCGCGCATCGCGTCCCGGTTCGGCGTGGACGACCGGGGCCGCCCGGCCGACCGCTGGCTCGGCGACACCGTGCGCTGGGCGTGGCGCACCCGCATCCTCGTGCACCTCGGCATCGACCTGCGGTCGCGGCTGCGGGCCTTCGCCGAGGACGAGGCCGTGAAGGTGTTCGCCTCGAACCTGCGCGACCTGCTGCTGGCCGCGCCCGCCGGCACCCGCGCCACGATGGGCCTGGACCCCGGTTTCCGCACCGGCGTCAAGGTGGCCGTGGTCGACGCGACCGGCAAGGTCGTCGACACGGACGTGATCTACCCGCACGTGCCCGCGAACCGCTGGGACGAGTCGATCGCCAAGCTGGCCGTGCTGGCGCGCAAGCACGACGTCGAGCTGATCTCCATCGGCAACGGCACCGCGTCGCGCGAGACCGACAAGCTGGCCGTCGAACTGCTCAAGCGGCACCCGGAGCTGAAGCTGACCAAGGCCGTGGTGTCGGAGGCGGGCGCGTCGGTGTACTCGGCGTCGGCGTTCGCGTCGGCCGAGCTGCCGGGCATGGACGTGTCGCTGCGCGGCGCGGTGTCCATCGCGCGGCGGTTGCAGGACCCGCTGGCCGAGCTGGTGAAGATCGACCCGAAGTCGATCGGCGTCGGCCAGTACCAGCACGACCTGTCCGAGACGAAGCTGTCGAAGTCGTTGGACGCGGTGGTCGAGGACTGCGTGAACGCGGTCGGCGTCGACCTGAACACCGCCTCCGCGCCGCTGCTGACCCGCGTCTCCGGCATCACCGCCGGGCTGGCCGAGAACATCGTGCAGCACCGCGACAGCAACGGCCCGTTCCGCTCGCGGCGCGCGTTGAAGGACGTGGCGCGGCTGGGACCGAAGGCGTTCGAGCAGTGCGCGGGCTTCCTGCGCATCCCGAACGGCGACGACCCGCTCGACGCCTCCTCCGTGCACCCCGAGGCGTACCCGGTGGTGCGGCGGATGCAGGAGCGCGTGGGCGGCGAGCAGCTGATCGGCAACACGGCGGTGCTGAAGTCGCTGCGCCCCCAGGAGTTCGTGGACGACACGTTCGGCCTGCCGACCGTCACCGACATCCTGCGCGAGCTGGAGAAGCCGGGCCGCGACCCGCGACCCGCGTTCAAGACGGCGACGTTCGCCGAAGGCGTGGAGAAGATCGCCGACCTCAAGCCCGGCATGGTGCTGGAGGGCGTGGTGACGAACGTGGCCGCGTTCGGCGCGTTCGTGGACGTCGGCGTGCACCAGGACGGCCTGGTGCACATCTCGGCGCTGTCCAACACCTACGTCAAGGACCCGCGTGACGTCGTCAAGTCCGGCGACGTGGTGCGGGTGAAGGTGCTGGAGGTCGACATCCCGCGCAAGCGGATCGGGTTGACGCTGCGGCTGGAGGACGAGCCGGGCCGCAAGCCGCCGCGCGAGCAGCGCGACGACCGGCGCGGCGGTGACGGCCAGCGCGGCGGGCAGCGCAACGGCGGTGGTCAGCGCGGTGGCGGCAAGCCGCGCCAGCAGGAGCGGCCGCCGGCGAACGGCGCGATGGCCGAGGCGCTGCGGCGCGCGGGGCTTGGCGGCGCGAAGTAGGGGTACCCGGCGGCCATGAGGGTCGTCGTCACGGGTGCCAGCGGCAACGTGGGGACGGCCCTGCGCCGGGTGCTCGCCGCCGCGGGCGACCAGGTGGTCGGCATCGCGCGGCGGATACCCGTCGGATCACCCGGGTGGGTGAGCTGCGACGTGGGCGCGCCGGCCGCCGAAGCCGTGTTGAGCAGGGCCTTCGCCGGTGCGGACGCGGTGGTGCACCTGGCGTGGGCGGTGCAGCCCACGTCGGGTGAGCCCGCCATGCGGCGCACCAACATCACCGGCACCGCGCACGTGCTGCGCGCGGCCGAGCGCGCCGCGGTGCCGCACGTGGTGGTGCTGTCCTCGGTGGCGGCGTACACACCCGGCGCGGGACCGGTCGACGAGTCGTGGCCGTGCGGTGGGGTGCCCGGCAGCGCGTACAGCGCGCAGAAGGCCGAGCTGGAGCGCATGGTCGCCGGCCGGGACGGGGTGGCGGTGCTGCGGCCGTGCGCGATCGTGCAGCCGGACGCGGGCGGTGAGCTCGGCCGGTGGGTGCTGAGCCCGTTGCTGCCGGGCCGGGTGCTGGGCCGGCGGTGGCTGCCGGTGCCGTTGTGGCGGGGGTTGCGGGCGCAGGTCGTGCACGCGGAAGACGTGGCGCGGGCGATCCGGGTGGTGCTGGCGCGTCGCGCGGTGGGCGCGTTCAACGTCGCCGCCGACCCCCCGCTGGGCGTGCGCGAGCTGGCCGCGGTGTTCGGCGGGTTCCTGGTGCCGGTGCCGTTGGCGTTGGTGCGGGCGGTGGCGTGGTCGACGTGGCGGCTGGGCCTGCAACCCGTGCACCCGGGGTGGCTGCGGGTGGCGGACCAGGCGTCCCTTGTGGACAGTTCACGGATGCGGGCGCTGGGGTGGGCGCCCGGGCACGAGCCGCGCGAGGCGTTGGCGGCGGCGGTCGCGGCGGTCGCGGAAGGACGCGGCACGTGGGGTCCCCTCGCGCCGCGTCGGGTGGGGCGGTGGCGGGGGTTGGGGTTCGGTCGTCCGGTGCAGCAGAGCCAGGGAGACGTGCGTTGAGCGATGTCGTGGACGCGGTGGTCATCGGTTCCGGCCCGAACGGGCTGGTGGCGGCCAACCTGTTGGCCGATGCCGGGTGGGACGTGCTGGTGCTGGAAGCCGCCGACGAGCCAGGCGGTGCGGTGCGGACCGCGGAGTTGACCGAGCCGGGGTTCCGGCACGACCTGTTCAGCGCGTTCTACCCGCTGGGCGCGGCGTCACCGGTGATCTCCGGGCTGGGCCTGGAACGGCACGGGTTGCGGTGGCGGCGGGCACCCGAAGTGCTGGCGCACGTGCTGCCGGACGACCGGGCCGCGGTGCTGTCGCAGGACGTCGACCGGACGGCCGCGTCGGTCGACGCGTTCGCGGCGGGCGACGGCGACGCCTGGCGGGCCGAGTACGCGTTGTGGCAGCGGGTCCGGTCGGAACTGGTCGAGGCGCTGATGCGGCCGTTCCCGCCCGTGCGGGCCGGCGCCGGGTTGGCGGGGGCGCTGGGCGCGGGCGGGACGTTGCGGTTCGCGCGGTCGTTCCTGCAGTCGGTGCGGGCGTTCGGGGACGAGCGGTTCTCCGGCGAGGGCGCGCCGCTGCTGATGGCGGGCAACGCGATGCACACCGACCTGGGACCGGACCAGGCGGGCGGCGCCGCGTTCGGGTGGCTGCTGTCGATGTTGGCGCAGGACGTCGGGTACCCGGTGCCGGAAGGCGGGGCCGGCGCGTTGACGGGCGCGCTCGTGCGGCGGCTGGGCGGTGTCGTGGAGTGCGGTCGGGCGGTGGACCGGGTCGTGGTGGCCGGCGGCCGTGCGCTCGGGGTGCGTGACGCCGAAGGCGGATACGTGCGGGCGCGCAAGGCGGTGCTGGCGGACGTTCCCGCGCCGACGCTGTACCTCGGGTTGGTGGGGGCGGAGCACCTGCCGTCGCGGCTGGTGTCGGACCTGGGCGCGTTCGAGTGGGACGACGCGACGATCAAGGTGGACTGGGCGCTGGACGGGCCGGTGCCGTGGACGGCGGAAGGGGCGCGAGGCGCCGGGACCGTCCACTTGGGAGGGGACTTCAACGGGCTGGCCATGTTCAACGCGGAGATCGCGTGCGGGCGGGTGCCGCGGACCCCGTTCGTGATCATGGGGCAGATGACGACGACGGACCCCACCCGGTCACCGGCGGGCACGGAGACCGCTTGGGCCTACACGCACGTGCCGCGGGGTGAGCGGTGGTCCGCCGACCGGTTGCGGCGGCGTGCCGACCGGGTCGAGCAGCTGGTCGAGGAGCACGCGCCGGGCTTCCGCGACCTGATCCGGGCGCGCGTGGTGCACGGGCCGTCCGACCTGGAGGGCCGCAACCCCAGCCTGGTCGGCGGTTCGATCAACTCGGGCACGGCGGCGATCCACCAGCAGCTGGTGTTCCGGCCCGTGCCGGGCCTGGGCCGTGCCGACACCCCCGTCGACCGCCTGTACCTGACGTCCGCCTCGGCGCACCCCGGCGGCGGCGTCCACGGAGCCGCCGGCGCCAACGCCGCCCGTGCCGCCCTGGCCCGCAACGCCCTGGCCGGCGACTTCTACCACCTCTTCCTCCGCACCCTCCACCACCACCTCTACTAACCCGCGAGAGTCCAACGCTCAGAGCGCGAGAGTCCAACGTTCACGGACCCCGAGTTCAACACTCAGCGCTCGGGCTCGGTGCCGCCGCGCTGCGTGAGCGTTGAATTCAGGTGTCCTGAACGTAGGACTCTCGCGCCGTGGACGTTGGACTCTCGCGCCGTGAAGGTACGACTCACGCGGCGTGGACGTTGGACTCTCGCGGGGTCAGGTGGGTTTGCGGGTGGATTGGGCGGAGAGGCGGGTCAGGGTCTCGCGGTTGCGGGGGACGAGGAAGAGCGACTGGGCCGGGGCGGGCAGCAGGGAGAGCGGGCCCTTGATCGCCTCTTCGAGCATGGTGACCTCGCAGCCGTCCGAAGTGGCCTTCAGGTCGAAGCGGATGCGGGCCGCGCCCAACGGCCACAGGCGGGCCTCCAGCTCCAGCATCCGGGGCGGGTCGACGTCCAGGACCGTGGTCACGTCCTGCACCGCCACCGGCCACGCGCCGACGCTGTGGTGGATGCGCGTGCCGGTGCCCGGCCACCCCGCGTCCACCTCGCGGATGTGCGCGGCGCCCACCACCCACCCCGCGTAGGACCAGCCGTCGGCCAGCACCGCGAACACCTGCTCCACGGACGTGGGCACCACCATGCGCACCTCGATCATGCGCCTCGGATTCCCCGCGCGGACCGGCGGAAACTACCCGCCAGGGCTACTTCGCGCGCGTGCCCTTGAGCTTCACCAGGTCCGACTCGAACAGGTCGGCGACGACGGCCAGCCCGCCGGGTGTCGCCGGGTCGGGGCGCGCGATGTAGGACTGCGTCGCCGACGGCCGCCCCACCAGGGAGAACCGCAGCTGCCCGGTCAGGCTCCGGGTGTCCACCTCGTTGGTGTCCTGGAACGCCCGCAGCACCCCGTCACGCGTCAGGTCGCGCTCGCCGCACGCCTTCTCCAGGATCGCCGCGAACGCCATCCCGATGACGTACCCGTGGTCCACCGACCCGGTCGGCTCCAGGTCCGGGAACTTGCGCGTGAACGCCTCCGCCACGGCGCGCGGCCCCGGCAGGTCGGTGGCGAACGGCGCGATCGGCGACACCACCTGCACCCGTTCGACCACGGCCGCCGCCGCGGGCGTCTGCAGGATCGACGGGTCGTAGCCCACCGCGTTCACCAGGAACGGCACGTCCCAGCCGAGCCGTTCGGCGGTGGCGACGGCGGTCGCGGTCTGCTGCGGCGACGTGCTCAGGAACACCGCCTTCGCCCCCGCCGCGCGCAGCTCGCCGACCTGCGCGGCGACGTCCGCGGTCTCCGAGACGCTCTTCGCGATCAGCTCCATGCCCCACTGCCCGGCGGCGAACGCGCTGCCCTCCAGCGCGTTGAGCCCGTAGTCGCTGTCGACGTGGATGTGCCCGATGGTGTCCCCGGCGCCGATCAGGCCCGAGCGCTTGACGTGGTCCAGCCCGTTGATCACGTCGAGGTCGTAGGTCGTGCCGACGATGACCATGTGCGGGTTGCCGAGCAGGCTCGCCGACCACGACGCGGGCGCGGCGATGGCGCGGGTCTGCATCAGGTCCGGCTCGATGGCCTCGGTCATCGGCGTGCCGGTGACGTCGATGAACCCGAGCACCTGCGGCTCCAGCTCGAAGTACGCCTGCAACGCCCGGTCGACGTCGTAGCCGTGGTCGGCCTGCTTGAGCTCGACCTCGCGCCCGCAGATGCCGCCGCGCTCGTTCAGCTCGCCCAGGAACAGCTCGTAGCCCTTGATCCGGATGAGCGACGTGGCCGAGAACGGTCCCGTCATGTCGGTGAGCACGCCGAGCGAGATGGTGTCGTCGGTGACGCCGGGGCCTGCCTTGACCGGTGGTCGTTCCGCCGCGCCGCAGCCGGCGGCCAGCACCGCGAGCACGGTGGATCCGACGACGAGGTTGCGCACCAACGGAACTCCCGACCACTCAGGTTACCGACGGGTAAGGAGTATTGACAGACATCACCCGGTTCGCCTAATCATGTGACATACCGCACGGTCGGTGAGCTTTTCCGCATCGATTCCGCACCCGATCGCCACATATGCCACCCGAACAGCCCCCTAACCTCACCGGAGCGCGAGGGGGTGCTCTCACCGAGCGATTCGGGTTCTAATACAGGGGTCCGGTCGATCTCCTCGGCGAGTGCCTGGAGTGCGCATGACGCCACCGCGAACCACTTCACCCGTCCTGGTGGGCCGGGGCGAAGAGCTGGCCGCGCTGGTGGACGCCGTCACGTCCCAGCCGTCCGTGGTGCTGGTGGCGGGCGAGGCCGGTGTCGGCAAGAGCAGGCTGGTGCGGGAGCTGCTCGGCCGGCCGGAGTTGCGGCCGCTGCGCGTGCTGACCGGGTGCTGCCAGCCGCTGCGCGAGCCGTTCCCGTACGGGGCGGTGCTCGACGCGTTGCGCACCGTGGGCGGGTACCTGAGCCGGGTGTCGCTGAGCCCGGTGACCGGGGTGCTGAGACCCCTGCTGCCGGAGCTGACCGGCCACCTGCCCCAGCCGCCCGAACGCCCCGACGACCCCCGGCACGAGCGCCACCACCTGTTCCGCGCGGTGCGCGAGCTGCTCGCCGCCCTGGGACCCGTCCTGCTGGTGGTCGAGGACCTGCACTGGGCCGACGACGGGTGCCGTCACCTGCTGCGGTTCCTGATGGCCGACCCACCGCCGAACCTGACCACCCTGGTCACCTACCGGCGTGAGGACGCGCCCGGCGGGATGCCGCTGGGCAGCGCCTACCGCCCGCCCGCCGGGGTGGCGTCCGCGCTGGTGGAGCTGGGCCCGCTGGACGTCGGCCAGGTGCACGACCTCGCCGCCGCGATCCTCGACGTGGACGCCGTGCCCGCCGAGTTCGCCGCCCGGCTGCGCGAGCGCACGGCCGGCATCCCGTTCGTGGTCGAGGAGATGCTGCGGGCGTTGCGCGACCCGGACTGGCGCCTGCTGGACGCGGTCGAGGTGCCGGCGCTGCTGCGCGACGCGATGGCCGAACGCCTGGCCCGGTTGCCGGTCACGGGCCGGCGCATCGCCGAGGCCGCCGCCGTGCTGGGCGTGCCCGCCACCGAGCAGCTCCTCGCCGAGGTCGGCGCCGTGGCGCCCGACCGGGCCGGCGCCGCGCTCACCCACGCCCTGCACAGCGGCGTGCTGCACGAGACGGACGTCCGCTACGGCTTCCGCCACGCCCTCGCCCAGCAGGCCGTCTACGACACGCTCACCGGTCCCGAACGCCAACGCCTGCACCTGCGCGCGCTGCGCGCCCTCGACCACGCCACGCCGCGCCCGTTCATGCAGCTGGCCGAGCACAGCCGCCGCGCCGGGCTCCTGCCCGACTGGCTGCGGCACGGCGAGGCCGCCGCGGACCGGGCGCTTGAGGTGGGCGACCCGGCCACCGCCACCCACCTCTACCAGCGGCTGCTGGACGAGGCGTCGCTCACGCCCGCCGACGTGGACCGGCTCGCCGTCAAGCTCGGCCAGGTCGCCCGGGGCGGTCTCGACCAGCGCGACCCGCGGGCCACGCTGGAACGGCTCCTCGACGACCACCGGCTGTCCACGGCCGCGCGCGGCGAGGTGCGGCTGAACCTCGGCTTCCTGCTGATCCGCCAGTTCGACGGGCCGAAGCACGGCCGCGTCGTCTTCGAGCGCGCCATCGGGGAGCTGGCCGCGCGCCCCGACCTGGCGATGGGCGCGCGGGCCGTGCTCGCCCAGCCGTTCGTCGGCGCCACGCCGTTGGCCGAGCACCTGCGCTGGATGCGCGAGGTGGAGGCGTTCATCGACTCGTGCGAGGACGACGAGGTGCGGTTCGCGCTGCTGGCGAACCAGCTCGGCTCGCGGATGTGCACCGGCGACCACGCCGTGATGTCGCGGCTGGACCGGTTGCCCGACACGGCGGCGGACGTGGCGGTGCGGCGGCACCTGGCGCGGGCGCACTGCAACCTGGCCGACGCGTTCGCCCTGATCGGGCACTTCGACCTGGCGCGGGACTTCCTCGACCGCGGCCTGCGGCTGACCGTCGGCGCGGGCGTGCCGTTCACCGAGGGCACCGGCCAGTCCACCCGCGTCCACCTCGACTGGTACCGCGGCGACTGGGGCACGCTCCAGGACCGGGCCACGCGGCTGCTGGAGGAGTACCGGGAGCTGCTGCCGGTCGCCGGGGAGATCAACCTGGTGCTGGGGTGCCTGGCGGTGGCGCGCGGCGACTGGGAGGCGGCCGAGCGGCACCTGGCGGACAGCGGCGTGCGGTCGGTGGAGAACTCGATCACGCCGGTGGCGCTGGGCGGTTTCGCCGCGCTGACCAGGATGTGGTCGGACCGCGGCGACCTGGCGCGGGCGTGCGCCGAGGCGGACCGGGGGCTGGAGCTGGCCCGGCGCAAGGGCGTGTGGGCGTGGCTCGGCGAGCTGGCGCCGGCCGCGGTGGACGCCTACCGCGCCGCCGGGCGGCTGGAGGACGCGGTCAAGCTGGTGGAGGAGCTGGACGCGGGACTGGTCGACCGGGACGCGCCGCTGGCGCACGTGGCGTTGAAGGCGTGCCGGGCGTTGCTGGCGCCGCCGGACGAGCCGTGGCTGCTGGAGGACGCCCGCCGGGCCGCCGACGAGCTGGGGCTGCGGTACTACTCGGCGGTGCTGTCGGAGCGGATCGCGCTGGCGGCGTTGGAGCGCGGTGACGACGACGCGGTGGTCGCGCTGGGCGAGGTGGCGGCGCGGTTCGACTCCCTGGGCGCGAGCCGTGACGCGGCGCGGTGCCGGCACCTGGTGCGCGGCGCGGGCGTGGCGACACCGTCGCGGCGCGGCAGGCGCGGGTACGGCAACGCGTTGTCGCCGCGCGAGCAGGACGTGGCGCGGCTCCTGGCCCAGGGGCGCACGAACCGCGAGATCGCCGACGTGCTGTTCCTGTCGCCGCGCACGGTGGAGCAGCACGTGGCACGGGTGCTGCGCAAGCTCGGCGTGGCGTCGCGGGCGGAGCTGCTGGCCTGAGCGCGGTGAGCGCCGTGAGGACCTCCGGGGGTCTCCCGTCGATCCTCACGGCCCTGCGTCCATGACCGGTACGTGCGCCTAGAGGTACGAGCGCTGGCCCCACGGCATCGCCGCGGCGAGCTGCGCCCGCCTGCCGATGTCGAGCTTGCGGTAGATGCGGGTGATGTGGAGTTCGACGGCCCGGGTCGACACCGAGAAGTGCTCGGCGATCTGCCGGTTCGTCATCCCCTCCAACATCATCAGCGCGATCCGGTGCTCGTGCGGCGTCAACGGCTCGCGCGAGCGCGCCTCGGCGCTCTGCCCATCGCGCGGCCGGACGATGCCCGGCACGCGCTCACCTTCCGGCACACCCAGCAGCACGTGCCACTGGCGTATGCGCACCTCTGCGATCGACTGCGATCGCACGTACGGGTCACCGCGCACCAGGTCCCGGGCCGCGGCGTCGTCGGGCACCTGCACGATGAGCAGCACGCCGGAACCGTCGGCCCAAGGGCCGGTTCCGACGAGCACACCCTGCTCGGCGAGCGGACGCCAATATTCCCGGTGTGCGAGATGAATGGATCTCCGCACCTGGCGCGCATCACGAAATGTCAACTCAACGGCGAAAGCCACTGGACTGATCCCCATTTCATTCCGCGGCCGACTTTCGCCACATACTCAACTGGGGCGTTTATTCACTGTCAAGTGAGACACATCACAACAGTGATATGGGAACCCGATGGCCCCTATAGCCGCTTTTCGAACCAGTGCTCCGCATAGCGGTCGTCGTTGAACGCCGACACCTCACGGTAGCCGTGCCGCGCGTACAACGCCCGCGCTTCGACCAGGTCAGTACGGGTGTCGAGGCGAATGGCCGCGGCACCAAATGAGACGGCCGCTTCCTCGACCGCCGCGAGCAGCGCCGCGCCGCCGCCGGTGCCCCTAGCCGTCGGATCGACGAACATCCGCTTCATCTCCGCCGTTTCGCGGTCTACCAGGCGGAACCCGACGCATCCTCGCACCGCCCCGGCGCGGCGGCCGACGAAGAACCGGACCAGGTCGTCGGTCGGGTCGTCGGCGATCGCCCGGTCGACCTCCGCGGGCGTGGCGGGCCGGCCGTAGTAGCGCCCGATGATCTCGGCCAGGTAGGTGCGGATCACCGCCACGGCGGTCGGGCTGTCAACCGGTTCGGGCTGAACGGTCCAGGAACTCATTGACAGATTTTCACCCGCACTGGGCCATTCGGACACCTGGTTTTCCCCATTCCGGACGCGTGTAAAATCCACGCCCGTGGCAGCGCAACAGGTTCGGCTGGAGCGGGACGCCGTGGGGCTCGCCGTGCTCACCGTCGACGCTCCCCCGCTGAACCTCTTCACCGCCGAGCTGCACGACCTGCTGGAGGCGGCGGTCGAGGACCTGGAGCGGCGCCCCGCGCGGGCGCTGCTGGTCCGCTTCGAGGGCAAGGTCGTCAGCGGCGGCGTCGACGTGGCCCTGTTCGCCGCGCAGGAGACCTCCGCGCGCGCCAAGGCCCTGCTCGACCGGATGCTGGAACTGCCCGAACGGGTGGCCGCGCTGCTGTTCCCGACCGTGTTCGCCGCGCACGGGCTGTGCCTGACGTGGGCGTTCGAGGTCGCGGTGGCGTGCGACCTCGTGCTGGCCGCGCGGCGGGCGACGTTCGGGTTGGTGGAGAAGGTCGTCGGGCTGACCCCGACCATGGGCGGCACGCAGCGGCTGGCCGCGCGGGCGGGCGTCGGTCGGGCCAAGGAGCTGGTGATGACCGGCGAGCGCTACGACGCGGCCACGCTGGAGCGGTGGGGCGTGGTCAACCGGGTGCTGCCGGACGAGGGCTTCGACGACGCGGCGCTGGAGTTCACCGCGGCGCTGGCGGCCGGGCCCACGCTGGCGCACGCGGCGACCAAGCGGGTGCTGGCGCACTTCGAGCGCGGCGGCGTGGCCGAGGCGGACGAGCACGTCACCACGATCGCGGCCGGGCTGTTCGACAGCGAGGACCTGCGGGGCGCGGTGCGGTCGTTCCTGACCGACGGCCCCGGCAAGGCGACGTTCAGCGGTCGTTGACCGGCCGGCGCGGCCTACCGGGGGTCGTAGGCGGCGGAGCCGTACCAGGCCAGGGCGGAGCGCAGCTCGACCACGTCGCGGTCGCGGCGCTTGCGGTAGCGCTCGTGCGAGATCGGGTAGACGCGCAGGCCGCCCTTGTGCTTGGTGAAGCTGCCGCGTCCCAGCGTGTCCGGCGTCTTGGCGGCGGCGACCAGCCAGACCATGAGCCACGGGCGGGCGTGGTGCGCGTCCACCTTGACGCGGGCGATGGCGTACCACGGGAGGCGGTGGGACTCCTCGCCGTTGGACAGCGTGATGCCGTCCGGGCCGACGTCGAGGGTGAGCGGCGCGCGCGCCGCCCCGATCAGGAGGCGGGTGCCGGCCAGCGCGAACGCCACGAACGCGATGGCCGAGGCCAGTCGCACGGCGGGAGGCGCGCCGTTGGCGGGGTCGGCGATGGAGAGGGTCACCAGGGAGGCGAGCACGTGCGCGCCGGCCCAGCTCAGGCCGACGGCGCGGGAGGTCTTGAAGCGGACGCCGGTGGGGCGGACCTCCTTGCGCTCGGGCTCGACGCGGGTCGGCGCCTGCCGCACCGGCGCGGGGGTGGCCGACGTCGGCGGTTTGGGCGGCGGTTCCTCCACCATCACCCGGGTGGGCGGCTTGGCGGGCAGCTTGCCCAGCTCGGTGTGCCGTTGCTCGACCATGGTGCGGACCCGCGCGGGCAGCCAGGACGGTTCGGCGGACGGCGGGCCGATCGCCTCCAGCAGCCGTGCGGGCGTCGGGCGGTTCACCGGCTCGCGGACCAGGCACGGCACGATCAGCGGCACCAGGCCCGGCGGCACGCGGGACAGGTCCGGCTCCTGGTGGACCACGCGGTAGACCAGCGCGGAGGTGGCGCCCTCGCCGAACGGCCCGCCGCCGGTCGCGGCGTAGACCAGCACCGAGCCGAGCGCGAACACGTCGCTCTGGGTGGTGATCTTCTGGCCGATGACCTGCTCGGGTGACAGGTAGCCGGGGGTGCCGAACACGATGCCCGCTTCGGTGAGCGCGGAGTGCTCCAGGGCGCGGGCGATGCCGAAGTCGATCACCCGGGGGCCGTCGTCGGCCAGCAGCACGTTGGACGGCTTGAGGTCGCGGTGCACCAGGCCCGCGCCGTGGATCGCGACCAGCGCCTCGGCCAGGCCGCCGGCGAGGCGGCGCACCGCGCGTTCGGGCAGCGGGCCGTGGTCCTGGACGGCCTGCTGGAGGCTCGGGCCGGGGATGTACTCGGTGGCCATCCACGGCCGGTCGGCGTCGGGGTCGGCGTCCACCACGGTCGCGGTCCAGAAACCGCCGACCGCGCGGGCCATCTCGACCTCGCGGCGGAAGCGCTCGCGGAACTCCGGGTTGTCGGCCAGCTCGGCGCGCGAGACCTTGACCGCGATCGGCCGCCCGCCGCGTGACCGCGCCAGGTAGACCGACCCCATCGCACCGCGGCCGAGGGCGGCGAGCAGCGTGTAGTCGCCGATCCGCGACGGGGCGTTCGGGGGCAGTGGCTCCACGACACCCACACTAGATGCGCCGGCCACCCTTCCTGGGCAAGACGGGCCGGTTCGCGGCGCAACACACAGTGACGCAACCTCGCGCCGGGTCGCGTAGTCGAGGGTGCCTCAGCACCCCGCCGGGGTGCGCCGAGCGTTCAACTCGGGTGTTCCGAACGTAGGACTCACGTGTTCCGAACGTAGGACACGCGTGTTCTGGAGGTAGGACACGCGCGAGGTGGAGGTACGACTCACGGGGTGGTCAGGGCCAGCAGGGTGCGGGTGCGGGCCTGCCAGGAGTGGGGTTCGACGGAGGCGCGGAGGGTGCGCGGGGGCAGGAGGGGGCCGGCGGCCAGGGTGGCGCGGAGGGCGTCGACGAACTCGGCGTGCGAGCGGGCGGCGCGGACCCGGTCGGTGTAGCCCGCCAGCTCGGCGAAGTCGGTGCTGACCACCGGGAGGCCCAGCGCCAGGTACTCCTTCAGCTTGATCGGGTTGGACCGCTTGATCCAGTCGTTGTCCTGCCACGGCATGATCGCCACGTCGAACGCCGAGCCGTAGGCCGGGATGGCGGAGTAGGGCCGGAAGCCCAGCCAGTGCACGTTGGGGTGCTTGTCGAAGCGCTCCATCGGGTGGGTGGCGTCGCCGATCAGCACCAGGGACGCCTGCGGCAGCTCGACGGCGACGCGTTCCAGCAGGTCGAAGTCGACCACGAAGTCGTCCAGCGCGCCGAAGAAGCCGATGCGCGGGCCGGGGAGCGCGCGGACGTCGTCCGGCCACTCGGCCTCCGGCCGCGCGGTGAAGTGGTCGACGTCCACGCCGTGGTCGAGGAAGTGGGCGCGGGAGCCGGTGCGCGGCAGCTCCTCCTCCATCAGCGCGTGGCTGACGTAGACGACGTGGTCGGCGTTGGCCAGGAGCTGGTTCTCCAGCGCCTCGATCGACGCGCGGTCGGCCTCGGGGAAGTCCGAGTGCCGGTCCGAGCGGTTGAACACCAGGCTGCGCCGGCGCATCGGGGCGACCACGTCCCAGGCGGTCGGGATCGTCACCATGATCACCGGCGTGCGCAGGCCCAGCGCGAGGGCGACCAGCCGCACCTGGGCGCGGACCAGGACGGCGTTGACCTCGCGCAGGAACGGCGAGCCGTAGAACGGCAGCGGCAGCGGGGACATCACGTAGAAGTCCGGCATCGGCCGGCGCACGAACTTGGCCACGCTGCGCAGCTTGCGCAGGATGCGCCGGGCCACGTGCGTGCTGTTGCCGCGGGTCGGCATCCGCATGCCGATGCTGTTGACCACGAGCACCCGGCGGTGCGCGGCCATCGACCGCATCAGCTGGAAGTCCGAGTGCGCCCGGTTGTGGTACCACCAGTCCTGCGCGGAGAAGCACACCCAGCCGGGCTCGGAGCCGCCCGCGCCCGGTCGGACCGGCCACCGCCGCCAGCGCAGCAGGTCCCGCACGGCCGTGCGGTGCTTGGCGCCGCGCGGCGCCCGCAGCAGCTCGTTCAGCAGCACGGCCCACCACATCGCGAACGCGGCGGGCCTGCCGTGGCGCTCGCGGACCATCCGGACCCGGTTCGTGGTGGCCATCGACCACAGCACCGGCGACGTCGACTGCTCGCCGCCCAGGTGCACGGCACGCGCCCGCGGTTCGTAGCGGATGGCGTAACCGCGCTTGCCCGCGCGCAACATGTACTCGGTCTCCTCCGAGTACAGGAAGTACCGCTCCTCCAGCACACCGATCGCCTCGCGGGCCTCGCGGGAGATCAGCCACGCCGCGCCGGTCGCCCAGTCCGCGACGCCGGCCGTCTCGTACCGGAGGGGGTCGACCACCAGCTCGCCGAGCGCCTCGGAACGGCCGGCCCGCGTGCCGCCGAGGATCGCCTCGCCGAGCGCGCGCACCGGGTTCGGCGCGCGGCGCAACGACAGCTGCGGCGCGCCGTCCGGACCGGCCAGCCGGGGCACCGCGATGCCGGTGCCGGGCAGCGCGAGCGCGGCGCGCAGCAGCGTGACGGCGTCGCGGTGCAGCCGCACGTCCGGGTTGAGCACCAGCACGTCGCAGTCCGGCGCGGCGGCGAACCCGGCGTTGACGCCCGCCGCGAAGCCGTCGTTGGACGCGCGGGCGACGACCTGGGCGTGCGGCGCGACCCGCGCCACGATCGCCAGGGTGTCGTCGGTGGAGGCGTTGTCCACCACCACGACCCGGCTGTCCGGGATGGACCGCAACGCGACGGCGACGGACTCCAGGCAGTCTTCGACGACCTCCGCGCTGTGGTAGGTCACGACGACGACGGCAAGCGGCACTTCTACTCCCCGGTCCGGGTGCCGACGCGGTCGGCGGTCGTCTGGGCGCCGACCGCGTCCGCGGGCTGGTGGCCGGCGGGGGTCGGGCGGCGGAACCGGGTGCGCAGCGCGCCCCCGAGCAGGCGGAACGCGAACGGCAGGTCGTCGCGCAGGTAGCGCTTGGCCAGGCGGCGCGGTTCGAGCGCGAGGCGGTGCAGCCACTCCGCGCCCAGCTTCTGCACCACACCCGAGGCGCGCTTGAACTCGCCCGCGGCCATCGGGATGCCCGCGCCGCAGCCGAGGAACCACGACGCCGGCAGGTCCGCGCGCAGCAGCCGGATCAGGCGTTCCTGCTTGGGGAAGCCGAGGCCCACGAACACGAGGTCCGGTGCGGCCCCCACCACCTTCGCCACGGTCTCGGCGGTGGTGTCGGCGGAGGTCTCGAACCCGAACGGCGGCGAGTCCGTGCCCACGACGCGCAGCCCCGGGTAGCGGGCGCACAGCGCCTCGGCGGCCTTCTCCGGCACGCCCGGCTCACCGCCCAGCAGGTACAGGGAACGGCCTTCGCGGGCGGCGGTTCCGGCGAGGGTGAACACCAGGGACGACCCGGTCACCCGCTCGGGCACCGGGACGCCCGCGAGCCTGCCCGCCCACACGACCGGCATCCCGTCGGCGACGACGAGCTCCGACTCGGCGATCAGCGCCGCGAGTTCGGGACGGCGGGTCGCGGCGCGCACGATGTCCACGTTGGCCGTGACGATCGAGCCGCCCTCGGCCCGTCGCCAGGCCTCGGCCACGTGATCGGCGACACCGGACTCTCGGACGGACCACACGTCGACGGCGCCCACGCGGACGCGGGGCTGCGCTATGTCCGGCATACCCGCGTCATCGGGTTCCGGGCGGTCCCCGTTACGACGTGGCCGGACACCGGTAACGGCTACCGCACGTGACCGATAACGGGAGCATGTACGTTGCGTCCGTCCGGCCCAGCGAGCGGGTCAAGGGCAGGGTCCCCGGCACCGTGGTCGCGTTGGGCGCGGTGAGCCTGCTGACCGACGTCTCGGCCGAGATGGTCACCGCGTTCATGCCGGTCTACCTGCTGTTCACGCTCAACATGGGCTATGCGCAGTTCGGCGTGCTGGACGGTCTGTACACCGGCGCGACGGCGGTGCTGAGGCTCGTCGGCGGCCACCTCTCGGACCGCACGCACCGGCACAAGGCCGTCGCCGCGGTCGGTTACGGGCTGTCGGCGGTGACGAAGCTCATCTTCCCGCTCGTGGGCGCGTCGGCGTTCGGGATCGGCGCGACCATGGCGGCGGACCGCGCGGGCAAGGGCCTGCGCACCGCGCCGCGCGACGCGCTGATCTCCCTGGCCACGCCGCCGGACCGGTTGGGCGCGGCGTTCGGGTTGCACCGCGGCATGGACACGGTGGGCGCGCTGCTCGGGCCGCTGATGACGTTCCTGCTGATGTACTGGGTCGGCACGGTGGCGGGTCCGGTGTTCGTGGTCAGCGCGTGCTTCGCCGTGGTCGGGCTGATCGTGCTGGTGGCGTTCGTGCGGGAGAACCCGCGCCCCGCGACGGCCGGCCCGCGCCCGTCGGTGCGGGCGGGGGTGGCGTTGCTGCGGGAGCGGGGCTACCGGCGGCTGGCGGTCGGGTCGGCGGTGCTGGGTCTGGCCACGCTGTCGGACGCGTTCGTGTTCATCCTGGTGCAGAAGGCCACCGGTGCGCCGCTGCACCTGTTGCCGCTGCTGCCGTTGGGCACGGCGTTGGTGTTCCTGGTGGCCGCCGCGCCGGTGGGGCGGCTGGCGGACCGGATCGGGCGGTGGCCGGTGTTCCTGGGCGGGCACGTGCTGCTGCTGGGCGTGTACGTGCTGCTGCTCGCCGCCGGTACCGGCTACGTCGGGGTCGGTGTGGCCTTGTCGCTGCACGGGCTCTTCTACGCCGCGACGGACGGCGTCCTGTCCGCCCGGGTGAGCGCCGTCGTGCCGGAGTCGTTGCGCGCGTCGGGCTTGGCGGTGGTCCAGACGGGACAGGCGGTGGCGCGCCTGGTGTCGTCCGTGGGTTTCGGCTTCCTGCTCCAGTTCGCCGCCTTCGGCACCGCCGTTTACGCGGCCATCGGCTCGCTCCTCGTCGCCGTGGTGGTGGCGTGGCGGCTCAACGCGGAACGCCGGGCCGGGTGATCCGGCCGGGTTTCGCCGCCCGGCCGGATCACCCCGTTCGACCTGCCTTTCCCGTCGTGCTCAGAGCAGGGTGAGGGCGATCGAGCCGTGGGCGGCGGACCGGCCGTGGGTCAGGTCCCCCGCGTGGCTCGCCGTGTAGCCCTGGAGCAGGGTGGCCAGGCCCACCAGCAGGGGGACGTTGGCGTCGCACCGCGCCTTGCCGTAGGCGTTCGTGGTGGCGGTGCAGAGCGGGTGGCCCTTGACCGTCCGGAACGTGATCTGCTTGCCCGCGACGGGTTTGCCGGTGTGGGACTCGGTGAGGGTGGCGTCCAGGCCGCGCGCGGTGAAGCCGAGCAGGCGCAGTTGCAGTTGGCCGTGACCGGCGGTCAGCTTGGTCGCGGCCGGCGGGACGGCGTGGATCGCGATGCCCACCGGGTCGACGCCGACGGGGACGGAGGCGACGACGGACAAGGTGGCGGTGTCGACGATCGACACCGTGCCGCTGACGAAGTTCGTCACGTAGGCCCTGGCGCCGTCGGGGGTGAGGGAGACGCTGATCGGCCTGCTGCCCACCGGGATCTGGGCGACCGGCGCGAGCGCGCCGATGTCGACCACCGACAGGCTGTGCCCCTCGCTGTTGGTCACGTAGGCGCGCGTGCCGTCCGGGGAGATCGCCACGCCGTGCGGGATGAAGCTGACCGGGATCGTGCCGATCACCGCGTTGGACGCGGTGTCGACCACGGACACGTTGTTGGACAGCTTGTTGACCACGACCAGCTTCGCGCCGTCGGGGGTCACCGCCACGGCGGTCGGGGTGTGGCCGGTCGGGATCTCGGCGATCTCGGTGTTCGTCGCGGTGTCCACCACGGAGACCGTGCCCGGCCCGGCGACGTCGTGGGCGACGTAGAGCCGCTTGCCGTTCGGCGTGATCGCGATGCCGTCGGCGTTCGGGCCGACCGGGATCGTCTCGGTGGTGGCCAGCGTGGCCGCGTCCACGACGGACACCGTGCCCGCCAGGTAGTTCGACACGTACACGTGCCCACCGGACGGCGACACCACGACGCCGGCGGGTCCGTCGCCGACCGGCACGGACGCGCCCACGGTGTTGGTCGGCGTGTCGATGACCGTGAGCGTGTCGTCGCGGACGTTCGTCACGTAGGCGCGCGTGCCGTCGAACGCGACACCGACGCCGTAGGGCGAGTCGCCCGTGGAGTCGATGAGCGTGGTGGTGACCGCGTTCGTGGCGGTGTCCAGCACCGACACCCCGCCGCCGTTGTTGGCGACGTAGCCGAGCACCCGCACGGTGTCCGCGGCGGCCGTCCCGGGTGGCGCGAGCAGCAACGCCGCGCCCAACGCGACCGCGCCGCACACCGCCGGCGTCTTGCGGATCTTCCTGAGCAGCACGATCGGCCTCCGTGGGGTTCGGGTCACGCACTGCCCCAATCGCCGGCCGGGTCTGCGCCGTTAGCCCGTCAGAACCGGTACACGTGGACTTGGTACGGACCGAAGTCGTCCACGATCCGGCCGTCGACGATCGGCACGGTCCGGTCCTCGTCCACCACGGTGGCCGTGCCCGACGACATCGGCACGGTCAGCGTGACGCGGGCGGCGCGGCTGCGGGGGTGGTCCTTGGTGCCGTCGGTCTGGGCCAAGACCCAGCGCGCGTCGCCGACCTGCTTGTGCATGCCCAGATCCTTGTAGAGCACGGAGACCGGGATGCCGTTGTCGCTCGACGCGGTCACCCCCGGCAGGTTCGGCGCGTTGAGCACCGGGGCCAACGACTTCAGCCTCGCGTTCACCGCGGCGACGCGGGCGGTGATCGCGGGTCGGGTCAGGATGCTGGAGTACTCGCCGGTCCCGTCGGTGTGGAAGCTGTGCGCGAAGTAGTTGATGCCGGTGGCGCCGTGCAGGACCGTGTTCCACACCGCCGACTCCAGCTGGTCGGGGTCGATGGTCTCGCCGCGGTCGTGCGGGTGCCCGGTCTCGACGAACCCGTAGAGCGGTTTGTCCGGGCCGCACCACTTGCGCATGGTGTCGATGACCTGCCCGTAGCTGTACGCGCCGACGGTGTGGTTGCGGTCGGGGTGCGTCCAGCCGTAGTAGTCGGCCGAAGCGATGTCCGCGGCCGAGCAGTAGGTCCGCATGTCCTCTTCGTAGGACTCCTCGATGTGGCCGTAGCCGACCTCACCGGTCGGCGTGCCCATCCACGGGCTGAAGTTGAGGTACGTCGGCCGGGACGGGTCCTTGGCGCGCACCGCGTCGGCCGCCCCCACGATCGCCGACGGCTGCATGTCGGGGTGGAACACGTCGCCGTAGACCTTGGTCATGTCCGGTTCGTCCGCGATCAGGTAGCCGACGTAGTTGCGGGCGTGCGCGGTGTCCGCCAGGACCGCGTCGACGCGCGTGCCGTCCACGTACACGCGCCAGTCGGTCTCGTGGAGCCCTTCCTGGCGGAGGTACCACCACTCGTCCTCCCACAGCCCGATGCCGAAGTCGACGCCGATCGCCGGGAACGCCCGGCCGAGCTTCTCGCCGTTCTCGACGCCGGACGGGTCCTGCATCCAGACGTTGATCGGGAACACGGCCGGGTCGCCGGTCGGGTTGGGTCCGTTGACCCACTTGCGGTAGTAGTCGACCGACGGACTGGCGGGCACGGGCGCGGGTGTCGGCCCGGCAGGCCGTCGCGCATCGGCCGTGCAAGCGCTCAGCGCGAGGACCGCTACCAGCACCACGCGCGTCAACGTCACCTCGGCGTCCGCGCGGCCAGCGCCTGCTTCGCCTTCTCGAAGCCACCCGGGCCGAGCAGCCGCAGCGCCGTGGTCTTGGCCAGGTACCTGGCCCCGTCGCGCGCCGACCGCAGCGGGTGGCCGACGAACCGGTCGCGGGCCAGCACGCCGCCGGCGGGCTCCGGCACGTCGTCCAGCGCGTCGCCGAACAGCGGCCGGTACGGTGCGGGCGCGACCAGCCTGCCCCGCGTGCGATTGCTCACGTTCCCGCCGTGCACGACCTGGAGCCAGCCGGGCGGTCCGCCCAGGGACACCACCTCGGCGTGCCGGTGCAGCCGGTTGTGCCAGTCGGCCCAGCACGTCACCGGCGCGTCCCAGCTCTCCCGCATCGACGCGAACGCGTTGTCGCGGTCGTGGTGCGCGAACAGCCCGGTCGGGCTCTTGACCAGCCCGTTCGCCAGGTAGAGGGCGGTGCGGCGGCCGGTGGGGCGCTCGGCTTGGAGCCGGGCGACGAAGTCCGCGGCGAGCCCGTCGTCGTTGTCGAGGTTGGTGGTGATCAGCTCGTCGCCCTTGACCGGGAAGAGCGCCGAGATGTCCTCGATCAGCTCGTCGCGGCTGACCTGCGTGCGGAACACCGGCGTGTAGGCGTCGCCGTGCGCCTCGATGCGGTCCTTGAGCCACCGCGGGCTCTCCGGGTCGAAGTAGATGAGCCACCGGAAGTCCGAGGACGTCTGCGCCGCCACCGAGGGCAGGCAGTACCGCTCGAACAACCCGACGCGTTCGGTCAACCACCCCTCGCGCGCCCGCACGACGCTCTCCGCGCCGACGGACGGCAGGTTGAAACGCGTCAGCACGACGTGGTCCATGGAACCCCTTCCCCTATGTCCTCCTACATCGGGATCGGGGCCGCGCCGTTAACGATCCGCGGTCGAACACGATGAGTAGGGCGTGACAGAGCCCCCGGCACGGCCAACGGTCGACGTCGTCATCCCGTGCTACAACTACGCCCGGTTCCTGCGTGCCTGCGTGACGAGCGTGCTCGACCAACCCGGTGTCGACGTGCGCGTGCTGATCATCGACGACACGTCGAGCGACGAGACGCCCGAGGTCGTGGCCGAGCTGACGCGGGACCCCCGGGTCGAGGGCCGCAGGCACGAGGTCAACCAGGGGCACATCGCGACCTACAACGAGGGCCTGCTGGAGTGGGCCAAGGCCGACTACACCGTGCTGCTGTCCGCCGACGACCTGCTGGCGCCGGGCGCGCTGGCCCGTGCCGCCGAGGTCTTCGAGGCGCACCCGAACGTCGGCATGGTGTACGGACGTGTCGTGAATTACACCGACCACGCGGAGCTGCCGTCCGTGGTCGCCGCCCCGGCCGGCCGCACGGTCTGGTCCGGCGTGGACTGGATCGAGGCGCGCTGCCGCACCGGGCAGAACGTGCTGTCCTCCCCCGAGGCCGTGGTGCGCACGTCCGTGCAGCAGGAGGTCGGCGGCTACCGGCCGGACCTGCCGCACGCGGGCGACCTGGAGATGTGGCTGCGCATCGCCGCGGTGTCCGACATCGGCTACGTGCGCGGCGAGCCCGCCGCGTACTACCGGGTGCACCAGCAGAGCATGATGCGCACCCGGTTCTCCTCCCTGTTCACCGACCTGGAGCAGCGGCAGGCGGTGTTCGAGCGGTTCTTCGCCGAGCACCCCGGGCTGCCGGCGCGGCTGCGGTCGCTGGCCGACCGGTCCATCGCCAAGGACGCGTTGTGGCGGGCCGTGCGCGCCTACGACCGCGACAAGCTGGACGAGGTGCCGGTGGACGAGCTGGAGGCGTTCGCCCGGCGGGTCCACCCCGACGTCGCGCGCCTGCCCGAGTACCGGGCGCTGCGGCGGCGGCGGCTGTTGGGGCCGAAGGTGTGCAGCCGCACGCAGCTGTTCGTCGGCAGCCACCTGGTCAAGCGCGGCGCGGGCGTCGTGGGCGGGCAGGTCCGGAAGTGGCGCGGCCAGTGACCACCGAGGCGGAGCCGACCGAGGCCGAGCGCCCCGAGCTGCGGCGCAAGGTCGGTTCGGCGATCAGGTGGAGCGCGATCAACAGCCTGGTGCAGCGGTTCAGCCAGGTGGGCGTGGGCGTCCTGCTGGCCAGGCTCATCGCGCCCGAGCAGTTCGGCGTGTTCGCGGTCGCGCTGGTGGTGCTCAACATCGTGATGAGCGTCAGCGAGATGGGCGTGAGCGTCGCCCTGGTGCGCACCGACCGGCCGGTCGAGGAGCTCGCGCCCACGGTGACGACGCTGTCCATCGCGTCCGGCGCGCTGCTGGCGCTGGTGTGCGTGCTCGGCGCGCCGTGGTTCGCCGGGGCGATGGACACACCCCAGGCGACCGGTGTGATCCAGCTCATGTCGCTGTCGCTGGTGATCGCGGGGGCCTCGGCGGTGCCGGGCGCGTTGCTGCAGCGCGAGTTCCGGCAGGACCACAAGTTCGTCGCGGACACGTCGGCGTTCGTCGTCGGCACGGCCGTGGTGGTCGTGCTGGCCGTGATGGGCTTCGGCGCGTGGAGCCTGGCGTGGTCGCGGATCGCGACGAACCTCGTCGCCGCGGTGGTGATGTTCGCCTACACGCCGAAGCGCTACCGGCCGGGGTTCGACCGGGTCCAGGCCCGCGGGCTGCTGGCGTTCGGGCTGCCGCTGGCGGGCGCGAGCCTGCTGGTGTTCGGCGTGCTCAACGTCGACTACATCATCGTCGGCAGCGTGCTGGGCACGGTGCCGCTGGGGTTCTACCTGCTCGCGTTCAACCTGGCGAACTGGCCGGTCGGCGCGTTCTCGCAACCGGTGCGCAGCGTGTCACTGGCGGCGTTCTCGCAGGTCAGAGACGACCCTGAGCTGTTCGCGCGGACGTTCTCGCGGGCGTTGCGGCTGCTCGCGCTGGTGACGGTGCCCGCGTGCGTGCTGCTGGCGGCGTTGGCCGACCCGCTCGTGCGCACCGTGTACGGCGAGCGGTGGGCGCCGGCCGCGCAGGCGTTGGCGCTGCTGGTGCTGCTGGGCGCGCTGCGGGTGGCGCTGGAGCTGGGGTACGACTACCTGGCCAGCGCCGGGCGGTCGCGCGCGATCCTGGTCATCCACCTGCTGTGGCTGGCCGCGCTCGTGCCGCTGCTGGCGCTGGGCGCGCACCTGGACGGCATCCGGGGCGTGGCGCTGGCGCAGAGCGTGGTCGTGCTCCTGGTGATCGTGCCCGCGTACCTGGTCGCGTTCCGCCCCTACGGGCTGCGGGCGCGCGCCCTGGGCGCGGCGGTCGCGCGGCCGGTGGCGGGCGGGCTGGCGATGGTCGTGGTGACGACGGGCGTGCAGTGGCTGGTCGACGGCGCCCTGTGGCGGCTGCTGGTCGGTGGCGCGCTGGCGTCCCTGGCGTACGCGGCCGTGGTGTTCCCCCTGCGCCACGAGGTGCTGGGTCTGTTGCGGAGGAGTGGCGCGTGAGGGTCGTCCAGCAGTTGCGGCGACGGGCGCACCAGGTCACGCGGATCGTGCGTGAACAGGGTGTGCGTCAGGTCGGGGCCCGTGCGCTCGGCCGGGCCGCCCGCAGGCTCGGCGCGGACGCCGAGGTGTTCCCGGTGCGCTGGGAGGACGTGCGCGCGGCGGACGTCGGCGTGCGGCGGCCGGTGGTCGTGCCGGCAGTGCCGGCGGACGGGCGGCTGACGGTCAACTGGGTCAGCACTCCCCCCTCACCCGGCTCGGGCGGGCACACCACGATGTTCCGGCTGATCGAGCACCTGGAGTCGCTGGGGCACACGTGCCGGCTGTACCTGTACGACGTGTACGGCAGCCGTGCGGCGGACCACGAGCCGGTGATCAGGTCGGCGTTCCCGGGTTTCCGCGGGTCGGTGCACGACGTGGCGGACGGGATGGCCGACGCGCACGCCGTGTTCGCCACCGCGTGGATGACGGCCTACCCGGTGTTCAACGACCCGTGCGCGGGCAAGCGGTTCTACCTCGTGCAGGACTACGAACCGTGGTTCTTCCCGGTCGGCGGGCTGTCGGCGCTGGCCGAGAACACCTACCGGATGGGGTTGCACGGCTTCACCGCCGGCCGGTTCCTGGCCGAGAAGCTGCGGGCCGAGACGGGTATGCGGGCCGACTCCTTCGACTTCGGCTGCGACGTGGACCGCTACCGCCTGGAGGAGGGCGCGCAGCGCGACGGCGTCGTGTTCTACGCGCGTCGGCTGGCGCCCCGGCGGGCGATCGAGATCGGGTTGCTGGCGTTGGAGGTCTTCGCCGAGCGGCACCCGGACGTCGTGATCCACACGTACGGCGAGAAGATCGGGTCGTTGGGCCCCCGGCACGTCGACCACGGGCTCGTCACCCCGGATCGGCTCAACGAGATCTACAACCGGTGCTACGCGGGCCTCACGCTGTCGATGACGAACGTCTCGCTGGTGCCGCACGAGATGCTGGCCGCGGGGTGCCTTCCGGTCGTCAACGAGGCCGCGCACAACCGGGTCGTGCTGGACAACGACCACGTCCGGTACGCGCCCGCGACACCGCACGACCTGGCCCGCGCGCTGTCCGAGGTGGTCACGACGCCCGACTTCGCCGCGGTGGCGCGGGCCGCGTCCGCCAGCGTGTCCGGCCGGTCCTGGGACGCGGCCGGGCACGAGTTGGAGAAGGTGCTCAGGCGGGAGCTGTCGCTCTGAGCAGGCGTCGCTGCGCCGGCCGTTCGACGAGCCGGTGCAGCAGCCACGCCAGGACCAGCGAGCAGGCCAGGAGGGCGACCGCCATCCCGGTCGCCGCGCCCAGGCCGACGGCGTGCGGGCCGAACGCCTCCGCCAGCCGCATCACCACCTGGTGCACCAGGTAGAAGGCGAACGAGACCTCGCCGAGGAGCACCGCCGTGCGACCGCGCCACGGTGACCACGAGCCGGTGAGGTCGGCGGTCGCGGCGGCCGGGATGAGCAGCGCCAGGGGGACCACCGTGCCCGCGACGTAGCCGAACGCGCCGGGCAGGTAGCCGGAGACCGCGTAGCCGGCGACGGCAAGCGCGCCCGCCCGCCACAGCGGCAACCTGATCCAGAGGCCCGCGCGCACGATCCGCGCCAGCGCCATGCCCAGCACGAACTCCAGCGCCCGGGTGACCGGGAAGACGTAGACGAACCAGTACTCCAGGTCCGCCGGCAGGGGCAGCGCGACCACCGGGACCAGGACCACCGCGGCCATGAGGCCGATCGCGAGCGCCCAGAGCCTCGTCCGCGGCACGCGGTCCACGCGGGCCAGGAGCCAGGCGAACGCCGTGTAGAACGCCGCTTCGCACGACAGCGACCACGCCGGCGTGTTGACCCCGAAGTAGATCGGCTGGACCGGCACCCAGGCTTGCAGCAGGACCAGCCCCAGCACGCCGCCGAGCAGGGACGCGCCGCCCAGCCAGGCGAGGCCGGCGAACACGACGACCCAGGTCACCAGGTGGTTGGGCAGGACCCTGGCCGCCCGCCGCCGCAGGCCGACGCCCGCCGGCGTCCCCGCCCGCGCCGACCAGGTGAGCACGAAACCGGACAGGAGGAAGAAGAACCCGACACCGGTCGCGCCCTGCCCGAACACCGCCCCCACCACCCCTTCGGCCCCGGTGCCCGCGAACAGGCCGCCGGCGTGCAGGTGGAAGCCGAAGACGACGAACGCGGCGAGGAAGCGCAACCCGGTGAGGGACGGCAATCGCGCCGGGGAGACGGCCGGGGGTTCGGTCGTGATCGGCGCGGTCGTGGTCGGGGAGGTGACCGGCGGCGGGGACGTGACCGGTGTCACCCGTGGGGTCGGAGGTGGCGCGGTCACCGGCGAGGTGCGGTGTCGGCGGGGCGGTGGGCGCGCGGCGTGCGGGGGTGGGGTGGTGCGGCCGGGTGGTCTACCGGAGTGGTGCGGGCGGCGCGTCTTCGAAGATCGACCTGCGCGTTCCCCTTCGCGGGTAACACGATTCTTGCGGCGTGGTATTCATTCTCCGCCAGGAATAACAACTTCAGCCTCCGAAAGCCGCGAATCCCCTGTGACACAGGGGGATCGCGGCACTCCGGAAAGGCGTTAGCCGAAGATCAGCTCGGCGACGGGGAGGTGGCCTCGCCGATCACGAGCACGGCGGCGGCCGAGCCGTCGGCGGGCACCACGTGGATCGACGCGAGCTTGGCGTCCTTCGGCACGGCGGCGAACGCGATCCGCTCGTCGTCCAGCCAGGTGGCCTGGTCGTCGACCCCGGCGGTGCCCGGCAGCCTGCGCTCCTCGCCGGTCTCCAGGTCCAGCACGGCCAGCTCCCACGGGCCCAGCCGGCCGATCCGCTTCTTGTAGGCGACCTTCGTGCCGTCCGGCGACAGGGACGGGCACTCCGCGTCACGCCGCAGCGACTCCAGGCGACGTTCCACCAGGTCGCCCTTGACCAGCCAGGTGTACCCGCCCGAGGCCAGGGTCGCGTAGAACGTCCGGTCGTCGGCGGCGACCGTCAGGCCCCAGTAGTTCACGTCCTGCGCGCCGTGCGGCCGATCCTCGATCACGGCGGCGAAACCCTCCAGCGACTCCACCACCTCGCCGGAGCGCAGGTCCAGGTACCCGGTCCGGGTGGAGAACCCGCCGGGCACCGCGTAGGAGTCGCCGGTCACGAACGACGTCCAGGTGACCACCTGGCCAGACGCCGACACCTTCGCCCGGCTCGGCACCCCGGGCAGGGGCACGGTCCGCACCACGGCGCCGTCGCGCGTCACCTCGGCCGCGTACGTCGGGCCCGGCCCGGCCAGCTCCAGGCACACCGTCGTGCCACCGGCCCGGTAGACCCGCCGGCACGTCAACGGCGTCGCGCTGCGGGCGGCGGGATCGGCCAGGCGCGCCTGCTCGACCCGGCCGCGCCCGTCGGCGAGGTCCACGAACATCAGGTCGCCGTCGACCGCCGCCACCGGCACGGGCGGGGTGTCGCGCACGACGGATGTCACGTAAACCGCCCCGGCTCCGATGACCAGTACGATGGCCGCGACGGCGAACACCACGCGCCGGAAGGCCAAGTCCATCACCACCTGTAACGACTGGGCGCGAGTCGGCCGATTTCAGGGTAACAACACCTTGCGCGCACCTACGCGGGGTAAACGTGGATCGGGGAGCGGATGGACTTCTGGGGCGCCGTGCGAACGCTGCGCAGGCGGTGGTACATCGCCCTGCCGGCGGCGATCACGGCTGTCGCCGTGGCCGCCGGTGTGTTCCTGTCCATCCCGACGCGCTACCAGTCCTCCGGCGTAATGGTGCTCACATCGCCGGCGGCCGGTGGCACGTTCAAGGAGAAGATCTCCCCCGAGGACGCGGTCCAGGTCAACCCGCTGCTGGCGTTCGACGGCAGCCTGACGACCACCGCGCAGATCCTCGCGCAGATCCTGGCCGACCCGAAGACCCGCAAGGAGTCGCTCGGCCTCGGCAAGGACTCGACGGAGAACTTCACCGCGGCCGGTGGCGGGATGAGCGGCCCGTTCCTGTTCGTGACCGCCGACGGCAGCACGCCCGAGTCGGCCGAGCGCCTGGTCACCACGGTGATGGAGTTCGCGACGAAGGAGCTGGACAAGCAGCAGACCTCGTTGAAGGCGCCGGCGACGACGTTCATCACCTCGCAGGTGATCGTCAACCCGACCGAGGCCGAGGCGCAGATCGGCGGCAAGGTCCGGTACGCGGGCGCGGCGTTCGTGCTGCTGATGCTGCTGACCACGGCGGCCACGTTCGGCGGCGACAGCGTGCTCAACCACCTGCGTCGCCGCCGTGAGGCGCGTGAGGGCAAGGCCGCGGAGGACGACGACGCCCCGTCCGCGCCGCCCGCGCCCGCCGCCCGCAAAGCGCCCCAGCCCGCCCAGCCGTCTCAGCCGGCCCAGACCTCCCAGTCCGCGCAGGCGCCTCCTCCCGTGGCGAAGCAGCCGGTGCCGCCGCCCAACGGCGCGCCGCGCCGGCCACCCGGCCCGCCGGGCCGCCGCCCGCAGCCGACGGCCAGCGAGCAGACGGTGAAGATCGCCGCGCCGGGTCCGCGCAACCCCGGCAACCCGGGAGCTCCGGCGTGGCCGACCAACGACGACAAACCCTGACCGTGGCCGAGCGGTTCCTGCCGGACCAGCCCGGGCGGCGGCGGGCCGACGGCGCCACGCTCGTGAGCCTGTTCCTGCTGGCGCTGCTGATCATCCCGGCCCGGCTGGTGCTGTCGTTCGTGCCGATGACGCTGCCGCCCGCGTTGGTGGTGGCGTTGCTGCTGGGCGTGTTCTGGGTGTCCGGGCAGATGGTCGACAACGTCGGCATGGGCAAGGGGCGCAACCTCGTGCGCACGGCCGTGGCGCTGTACCTGGCGTCGCAGCTCGCGACCTACGGCGTGGCCACCCGGCGCTGGCTGCCGACCGACGAGCTGACCGTGGCCGACAGCAGCATCATCCGGATCACGTCGATGATCGCGGTCGCGGTGTTCGTGTGCGACGCCGTGCGCACCAAGGAACGGCTGGACCGGGTGCTCAAGCTGCTGCTGGCGTGCGCGGCGGTGATCGCGTTCGTGGGGCTGGTGCAGTTCGGGCTCGGTGTGGACCTGGCGTCGTACGTGTCGCTGCCGGGGCTGCGCGTGCAGGACAACGGGTACTCGGCGATGGAGGCCCGGTCGATCTTCCGGCGGCCGACGGGCACCACGAACCACCCGATCGAGTTCGGCCTGGTGTGCGCGATGGCCGTGCCGCTGGGCGTGCACTACGTGTTCAAGGCCCGGGACGACGGCACGCCGCACGTGCGCTGGTTCGCGTGCCTGGCGCTGGTGGGCCTGGGCGCGCTGCTGTCGTTGTCGCGGACGGCGCTGCTGTGCATGGCGGTCGGCGCGGTGATCATGATCATCGCCTTGCCGCGGCCGCGCAAGATCGCCACGGCGGTGGTGGGCGGCGGGTGCTTCCTGGGCGCGACGCTGGTGGTGCCGGGGCTGTTCGGGACGTTGCGGGGGATGTTCTCCAACATCGAGGACGACCCGAGCGTGAAGGCCCGCACGGCGGACTACGAGGCGGCGTGGGAGCAGATCGACCTGAACCCGTTGCTGGGGCGCGGGTTCGGCACGTACCTGCCGACGAAGTACACGATCCTGGACAACCAGTTCCTGCTGACGATGATCGAGAACGGCTACCTGGGGCTGTTCGCGCTGATCGGGATGTTCCTGGCGGCGGCGTTCGCGGCGATCCGCGTCCGGATGATCAGCCGGGACGAGCAGCTGCGGAGCCTGGCGAGCGCCCTGGTGGCGGCCGTGATCTCGGGCGGGATCGCGTCGGTCACGTTCGACCTGCTGGGCTTCGGCGTGGCGACCGGGCTGGTGTTCACCATGCTCGGCGCGTCGGGGGCGTTGCTGCGGGTGGCCGCGGAGCAACGGCGGCGCGCTCCGGCGGAGCCCGCGACCCAGGACGCGTGACCGCGCCGGTCAGCCGTCGACGCGAGGAACCGTTGGGCCGCCTGGTGGAGGGCGTCCGGGCGGCCCGAGGAGGGGCGAAACCCGTGCCCGCGTGTTCTGAGCGTTCAACTCAGGTGTCCTGAACGTAGGACACGGTCGTTCTGAACGTAGGACACGCGCGGGGTGGGGGTAGGACTCTCGCGGGGTGGGGCGGACGGGGGAGGCCCGTCCGCCCCACCCGGGGTCAGCCGGTGGTGAAGACGACGTCGACCCAGTAGTTGCTGCCCGCGTAGGACGACTCCGGGAAGCCGGCGCCGGCGCGGTAGACGCCGTTGCGGGCGCCTTCGGCCGTGGCGGGCGCGCTCAGCGGCGGGCTGGTCACGGCCTTGCCCACGAAGTACCCGGCGTCCACGGAGTACCGGCCGTTCGGCGCGGTGTAGGACGCCACGTAGCTCGTGCCCGCGATGACCGTCACCGGGGTGGCGAACGTGAGCGTCTGCCAGCCGCCGGCCGTCTCGTTCGAGAACGTGCCGGTGGCCAGCGGGTTGCCCGCCGCGTCCCACACCGTGCCGGTGTGCGTGCCGGTGTTGCCCGCGCCCTTGTAGAACCGCACCCCGGTGACGGAGCCGGTCACCGACGGCACGAACCGGACGCCCAGCTCGTAGGAGCCGGTGTCGTCGGCCTCCGCCACGGTGGGCACGGTCGCCGCGCTGAACAGCGAGCACGGGCAGTTCCCGGACGTGGTCGTGGTGAACGACCACGTCGTCGGCGCGGCCATCAGGTTGCCGTAGACGTCGGCGATCCGCAGGCTCGCGGTGTAGGTCATGCCGCCGCCCAGCGCCGCCGCCGGCGTCCAGGTCACCTGCTGCTGGTTCGCCGACAGCGACAACGTGCCCGCGATCTTCGCGCCGCCGGCGTCGGCGAGCGTGAACTGGGCGGAGGTGAGGTCCACCGGCTCGTCGAACGTCGTGGTCAGCAGCGAGGTGCGGGACACCTCGCCGGCGCCGTCGAGCGGCGTGCGCCCGTTGACCACCGGCGGCGCGTTGTCCTCGTTGGGCAGGAAGACGACGTCGACCCAGTAGTTGCCGCCCGCGTAGGAGTTCGTCGGGTGGCCCGCGCCGGCGCGGTAGACGCCGTTGCCGCCGTCCAGGCCAGACGGCGCGCTCAGCGGACCGCTGGTCACCGCGTAGCCGTCGAAGTACCCCACGTCGACGGCGTAGTGGCCGGTGGTCGTGCTGTAGGACGCGGTGTACGTCTGGCCCGCCGTGACGAACACCGGCGTGGCGAAGGTCAACGTCTGCCAGCCGGCCGCGCTCTCACCGGTGAACGTGCCGGTGGCCAGCTGCCGGCCGCTCGGCGACCACAGCGTGCCGGTGTGCGTGCCGGTGTTGCCCTCCCCCTTGTAGAACTTCACCGCGGTGATCCGGCCGCCCGAGGTGGGGGTGAACCGGACACCCAGCTCGTACGGGCCGCCGTCGTCGCTGGAGGTGATCGAGGGCAGGGTCGCCGCGCTGAACAGCGAGCACGGGCAGATGACGGTCGCGTCGGTGGTGAACGACCACGTCACCGGGTCCGGCATCGGGTTGCCGTTGGCGTCGGCGATCAACGCGCTGGCGGTGTAGCGGGTGTTCGGCATGAGCTTGCCCGTCGGCGTCCAGGTGACCGTGCGCTGGTCGCCGGACAGCGACACCGAACCGGTCAGCTGCGTGCCACGCGGGTCGGTCAGCCAGATCTGGGCGCTGGCCGGGTCGACGGGCTCGCTGAACGTCGAGGTCACCGGGGCGGTGGCGACGACGTTCGTGGCGTTCACGCCCGGCGAGCGGTTCGTCAGCGCCGGCGGCGTGGTGTCGCCGTTGAGGCCGTTGCGGAAGACGACGTCGACCCAGTAGTTCGTCGCGTTGTACGACGCCGTCGGCGCGAAACCGCCGGTGCCGTAGCGGTAGACGCCGTTGTGCCCGTCGACGCCGTCGGCGAGCGCCCGCAGGCCCGCGTAGCTCGCGCCCTTGCCGCTGAAGTAGCCGCCGCTGACCGCGTAACGCCCGTTGGGCGCGTGGTAGGACACGATGTAGGTGGTGTTCGCCTGCACGATCACCGGCGAGGCGAACGTCAGCTTCTGCCAGCCGCTCGCGCTCTCGTTGCCGAACGTCCCGGTGGCCAGGAGCAGGCCGGTGGAGGACCACAGCGAGCCGGTGTGCGTGCCGGTGTTGCCGGTTCCCTTGAAGAAGCGGACGCCGAGCACCTCGCCCTTGCCGTTGAAGCGGACCTTGGTGCCGACCTCGATCGGCGCGCTGTCGGTCGAGGAGTACTCGGCCGGCCGGGCGAAGTCGTCCCAGACCGTGCACGGGCACGTCGCGGGTCGGACCGCGCCGGTGGTGAACGACCACGTCGACTGCGTCGCCTGGTTGCCCGCCGCGTCCGACACGCGCACCGCCACCGCGTAGCCGGTGTTCGGGGCGAGCGCCTGGCCCGCGGTGAAGGTGACGGTCTTGTTGCCGTTGGACAGCGCCAGCGAGCCGGACACCGCGCCGCTCGGCCCGGTCACGGTGAACTGGGCGGAGCCGGGCAGGACCGCTTCGTCGTAGGTGGCGGAGACGACGGGGTTGAGCGAGACCGTGCCCTCGCCGCCGACCGGCGTGGTGGACGCGAGCAGCGGCGCGCGCTGGTCGGGGCCGGGGTCCGGCGCCCACACCACGTCCACCCAGTAGTTGCTGCCCCAGTGGGACTGGGTCGGGAAGCCGGGGCCGCCGAACCGGAACAGGCCGTTCGGGCCGTCCTCGCCGTTCTTCAGGCCGGTGACCGGTTCGAGGTAGCGGTTCTGCTGGAGGAAGTACTCCAGGTCGTAGGAGTAGTGGCCGTTGGGCGCGAAGTACGACACGACGTACGTGGTGCCCGCGGTCACCGGCACGGGCATCGCGAAGACCAGCGTCTGCCAGCCGCTCGCGGTCTCGTTGGTGAACGTGCCCGTGGCGATCGGGGTGCCGTTGCGGTCCCACAACGTGCCGGTGTGCGTGCCGGTGTTGCCCGGCCCCTTGTAGAACCGCACGCCGCGCACGTAGCCGTCGCTGCCCGCACGCCACTTCACACCCAGCTCCAGCGGCGACGCGTCACCGCTGTCGGCCACGTCGGGCGTGTCGGCGTTGGTCCACAGGCCGCACGGGCAGGTGCGCGGGTTCACCCCCGGCGTGGACGCCACGGGCGTGGACAGGTTCGCCGAGTCGTCCACGGCCCGCACCCGCAGGCTCGCCGGACCGGACGCGCTCGGGGTGTAGGTGTAGCTCCACGCCGTCTTGCCGGCCTGCCAGACGGCCGGGTGCCAGCGCGTGCCGCCGTCGGTGGACACCTCGACGCCGCCGACCTGGCCGCCTCCGCCGTCGGTCACCGTGCCGGCGAACGTGTATGCCGCGCCCACCGCGGAGATGGCCGGCACGCTGGTGAACGCCACCGTCGGCGCCTGGGTGTCGGTGCTCTTCGTCGCCTGCGTCAGCCCGGCCTGCAAGGTGGTCGCCTGCACGCCCATGTCGGCCAGGAAGTTGACCGTGGCCTGCTTCATCCGCACGTCGGAGGTCGGCGTGTTGGTGAGGAACGCGTGCTCGTCGTCCACGCCCCACGCCCACTGGACGGTGCCCGCGCCGAACACCAGCGACCCGCTCGGGTGCTTGTAGTAGGTGATGGCGTGGGTCTTGGTGTCCGGGGTGTAGAGGTCGCCGTGGTTCTGCAGCACGTACGGGCCCTCGGGCATGTTCACCGTGGTGCGGGAGAGCTGCGCCACGCCCGGCGGCTGGGAGGCGTTGTCCTCCACCGAGTTCCACTCGTAGCCGAGCGTGCCGGGCTGGAAGGTGTAGGTGGTGTCGGCGGCCAGGTCCTTGAGCGAGGTGTGCCGCCACAGCCGCATCTTGCCGTACGCGGCCGGCACCTTGAGCGCGTCCTCCCGGCGGCCGTTGACCGTGAAGAGGTTGCCGAGCAGCGCGTTCTCCGGGCGACCGCCGTCCTGGTCGGGGTAGCGCGGGTCGCGCCACGTGCCGGTCCAGTCGGGCAGGTTGTCGTTCTGCGTGCCCTTGGTCTCCTTGTAGCAGGCGATGGTGCGCCAGTCGGTGGCGGAGGAGTCGATGCTCTTCTCCCACCGGTGCTTCCAGAAGATCTCGTTGCCGGTCAGGAACGCCAGGTGCACGCCCGCGTTCCGGGCCGCCTCCACGTTGGCGCGCTGCTCGTTGGACCAGTACTCGTCGTGGCCGACGGCCATGAACACCTGGTGGTTCCTGATCAGGTGGCCGCGCCGGGCCGAGTCGGCGTCCGTGGTGTAGCTGAGGTCGTACCCGTTGGCCTCCAGGAAGCGCAGCATCGGGTACTCGGCGTTGAAGATGAAGTTGTCGTCGCCGTCGCCGCCGGTGTACGGGCGGTTGTAGCTGACCTTGTACGCCTGCCCGCCCTGGCCGGGGCCGTCGCCGAAGTACAGGCTGTTGCCGCCGTAGCGGTTGTAGGCCACCCAGGTCGAGTCGGAGGTCTGGAACAGGATCTTCGAGGTGCTGGTGTCGTCGCGGACGACGAACACGATCTCGTTCTCCGCGCCGTTGTCGTTGCGGTGCGTGCGCGCGTAGTAGATGCCCGAGACCGCGGTGGTCGGCACGTCCCAGCTCAGCGACACCTGCCAGTTGCCGCAGTCGATCAACGCGCTGCCGTCGGTGGCGCGCAGGCACGGGTCCTGGTTCTGCGCGCCGTTGCGGGAGATCCGCTCCTGGAAGCGGGCGCCGACGCCGCCGTAGTAGCCGAGCCGGTAGATGTCGATGTAGTAGGACGACGCGCTGGTGAGCATCTTGAAGTCGACCCGGCCACCGGGGTTGACGCTGATGTCGGTGGTGTAGCCGAGGATGCCGTCGTCCCGGTACGACACCTGCCAGTCGGGCGTGCCCAGCTTGGTGTTCTCGCAGGCGACCTTGTTGACCACCGGCGCGTCGCACGGCGCGGCGGCCGCCTCGGGCGCGCGCAGCAGACCGACGACCGCGATCGTGGACGCCACGAGGGCGGTCACGACCACCAGGCGCAGCAGTAGTACCGATAGCGCGGACCTGTTCCGCGTCTGGCCGGCGGTCATGGGTGAGTCACCTCTCGGGGGCAAAGCGGCCGTGACTGCGAGTGATCCGGTGCGCACTACGTCGATCAGCGGAGGCCTGTTGCTCCGAAGGTCGCGGGAACCGCACTTCGCGTTACAGCACAACGTGATCGGCACTCGGATGAGCACGATGCGTGACGCCCGGCGCGATCAGGTGGCGCGGTGGGGCGGTCCGGCGAGGTCATCGCGCGCGCCGAGCCTGGCAGCCGGCACCGCGTCGCGGGCCGCCGGCTCGTACCGCCGGCGCACGATCGCGTCCGGTGTGGACAGCCGGACCAGGCCGGCGGTCGCGCTCAGCTCGCGCGACCGCGTCGACCGCCGGGCCATCTCCACGTCCAGGTCGCACAGGTGGCACAGGCCGCAGCCCGGGGGCGGCCTGCGCGTCGCGCACCGGGTCCACCCTCAGTTGCCGGCGTCGACGACCACGATGCCGATCGGCCGGTCCGTCCCGCTCTCACCGCTCGCCGCCGCCTCCGCTGGACGGTTGGCGACGGCGGTCGTCATCAGTAGGCGCCTTGGCCGCCGAACACGGCGCGGATGGTCTTCCACAGGATCAGCGCGTCCAGGGCGAGCGACCACTCCTCCACGTACCGGAGGTCGAGCCGCACCGACTCCTCCCACGACAGGTCGCTGCGCCCGGAGACCTGCCACAGCCCGGTCAGACCCGGCTTCACCAGCAGCCTGCGGCGCATGTCGGGACCGTACTTCGCGCTCTCCTCCGGCAGCGGGGGCCGGGGGCCGACCAGCGACATGGGACCGGTGAGGACGTTGAACAGCTGCGGCAGCTCGTCGATCGAGTAGCGCCGCAGGAACCGGCCGACGGCGGTGACGCGGGGGTCGCGGCGCATCTTGAACAGCACGCCCGCGCCCTCGTTCACCGCGAGGAGCTTGGCGCGCAGCGCTTCGGCGTCGGTGACCATGGTGCGGAACTTCAGGATGGTGAACGGCACGCCGTCCTTGCCGACCCGGCGCTGCCGGTAGAGCACCGGTCCCCTGGTGTCGATCATGATCGCCACCGCGACGGCCAGCAGCACCGGGCTCAGCAGCGCGACCAGCAGCAGCGCGCCGACCTTGTCCACGGCCGTCTTGACCACGCGGCGGAAGCCGGTGAACTTCGGTTCGCTCACCCGCAGCAGCGGCATCCCGAGCACGCCGGTGACGTGCAGCCGGGGTCCGGCGAAGTCCATCAGGGCGGGTGCGACGACCATCTCGGTGCCGGTGCCCTCCAGGTCCCAGGCGAGTTGCTGGAGCCGGCGCGGCGTCCAGTAGGCGTCGGCGGTGACCGCGACGACCCGGTAGCCGCCGCGGCGGACCTGCTCGCCGAGGTCACCGAACCGGCCGACGACCGGCACGCCGTCGAGCTCCAGGCCGATCTCCGCTCGGCCGTCGACCGTGCACACGGCGTCCACGCGCCAGCCGAGGTGGGGCGCGCGGCGGGTGCGGCCGATCAGGTCGGCGACGGTGTCGATGTTGCCCGCGGCGAGCACCGGCAGCAGGCAGCGGCCCTCGCCGCGGGCGCGGTGCAGCGGGCGGCGCAGCAGGTAGCGGGCCGGGAAGGCGACCAGCGCGACGGCCGGACCGACCACGAACACCCACAGCCGGGCGCCGGGCAGCTCGGCCGCGAGCGCGCCGAGGCCCAGCACGACGACGGAGGCGAGCAGCCCTCGGCCGAGTCGGCGGAACTCCTCCGCGCCCTGGCCGAGCACCATGGGGTTCCAGACCCGGCCGAGGAACAGCGATCCGACGATCACCGCGATGGTGACCGCTTCCAGCCCTAACAACGACAGCGGTCCGACCGAGGCGTGGCGGGCGGACAGCACGAAGCCCGCGAGCACGACGACCAGGACGGTGCAGAGGATGTCGGCGGCGATGACGCCGTAGCGGTAGGCGGGCTCCCAGCTGCCGACGGTCGGGCTCGTGGCGCGTTGGGCAGTGCGCCGAGCGGCGGGCTCGGTGGTGCGCTGGGTGGTGCCGACCCCCGCGACCGGTCTGTGTCGCGTGGGCTGGACCTGCTCGCTCATCGTGGCTCTCCCCGGGTTGGGCCGGTTCGGACGTGCACGTTCGCAGGGCATCCCCGACGGACCCGCGTGGTGTACGGCAAATGTGCCGGCCGGCGATTTCTCGCCTCGCCAAACGGTGATTCGTCGAGCCGGCGGCGCGCGTTACACACACAGTGAACTTCCGTCGGGCTTCATTCCTCGGTGCGGCAGTCGGCGCGCACCCAGACGGGTCGTCGGGTGACTTCCAGTTACCACGACGGGCACCGGGAAAGGCTTGCCGAAGCACCGGGATACCGAAGTCCACAGTGGCCGGTGACCGCCCGCGTGGGCACGCGGACACGTCCATCGAATTTGGGACGGCTTCCGTTACAGGGGGTTTCGACGAAGCTCGTACCCGAGCCCGGAATGGGTTCCGACAACGACTCGGCACCACCCGGCGAGACCGCACCGCGGCGGACTGGAGTCACCCTTTCACAGTGCGGCAGCAGCTATTCGGCGCAACGGATCGACCGCTTCGGGCGAGGAACTGCCCGGTATTTCCGCGGACCGGCCGATCGGGAGTGACCGCGGCCACTTTTCAGGCCCGCAATGGTCCGGCGGTCGTCGGCTGGTGACCGCCGGGCCGCCGGGAGCCGTCCACGGCGGGTGGGCGTGGCGGCTCCGCGTCACCCGCGGTGCCGGCCCGGCTGTGACGCACGCCACGTGCCCCCGGGGATCAGAACCAGTGCAGGCAGTGCGGTGGGCGCTCGGCGCGGAAGAGGGTGTCGGCCAGGGTGGCGGCGGCCGGGTGGTGGGCCCGGATGTGGCCCGCTCGCACGAGCTTGCTCGGCGCGGTGCCGCCGAGGTAGATCGAGCCCAGGTCGCGCACGTCCAGCGACAGGTCCGGTTCGCGGTCCGTCGGCACGCACCCCGCCCTGCCCTCCCGGACGGTCAGCAGGTAGCGGTCGCGGTCGCCGAGGAACGGGTCGTCCACGTCGAGGACGAGGTCGCCGTCGGCGGACCAGCCGCGCGCGGACAGGGCGCGGGGCACGTCCAGCAGGCGCACGTAGAGCCAGTCGGTGTCGTGGCCGACCTCGCCGGCGCGGAAGTCCGCGAGCTGCCAGCGCAGCGGGTGCTCGGGCGGGCAGTGCCGGAACACGACCCGGTCGACCAGGTCGTGCTCCAGCACGAACCGGGCCAGGGCCGCGGCGACGGCGTCGTCGGTGGCGATGGTCTCGTCGACGACCAAGGTGTCGGGCTCGCCCAACGAGTAGCTGGCGTACCCGTCCGGCGCGCCGTCGGCGTCACGGTGGACCGCGACGTAGCGCGGCGCCGGGGAGATCGGCGGCTGGCCCGCGCGCAACGCCCACCAGCGCGGGGGCCGCGACAGCGCGCCCGGCTGCGCGCGGCGGTACCGGTCGTAGACCTCCGCCAGGACGTCACCGCACTCGGCGCGCCGCAGCACCTCGACCGAGCCGGGCGCGGCGACGCGGCCCGCCCGGGGCTCCGCGAGAACGGCCTGGTGGCGCTGGACGGTCAGCCGGTGCGTGTAGGTCGCCGGCCCGTAGCCGAACCGGCCGTAGATCGGGGCCTCGCTGGCCAGCAGCACGGAGAGGAACTCGCCCCGCCCGCGCAGCTCCGCGAGCTGGAACCGCATCATCGCGCTGAGCACGCCGCGCCGCCGGTGCGACGGCAGCACGCCGACGGCGGACACACCGGCGGCGGGCACGACGACCGGACCGGGCAGGGTGAGCTCGAACGAGTACGCGGTCGCGGTGCCGACGGGTCGCCCGTCCTCCGTCGACGCGAGCACGCCGCGGTCCATCTCGATCGCCGACCACCAGAGCCCGCCGCCGTCGACCGGGGTCTCCGGGAAGCGCGCGAACGCGGCGTGGAGCGTGTCGACGAAGACGTCGCGGTCGTCGTCGGTCGTGGAACGGATCTCCATCGCGGCGCTGCCTCCCGGGTACCGGCGCCACGACGCGCGACGCCGGGCCACAGTGCAATCCCCGCACGCGAGCGGATCAACCGAATTACCGCCGGCCGGGGGCCGACGCGGGACCCCCGGTGCTAGCGACCGGTGACCAAGCGGGCCTTCTCCTCGCCCACGGCGATCACGTCGCCGTCGTGCAGCTGGGCGCCGCGCCGGGTCTCCAGCCGGCCGTTCACCGAGACCTCCTCGGATTCGACCAGGTCACGGGCGTGCGCGCCGTTGTCCGCCAAGCCGGCCAGCTTGAGGAACTGACCCAACCTGATCATGTCGTCGGAGATCTCGACCTCGCGGATGCGCATCGCCCCATCATCCTCCAGGCCCCTGGAGCCGCGCATGTGCGGTGGTTAACGAGGATTGCACGGACTCGAAACACGCCCGACATCATCCGAACGTGGTTCGGTCTACGGTTCCCGGGATGTGAGCACAGGCAGCTCTGACCCGGAGCCGACCGGCGGCGAGCGCAGACGCCGCCGGTCCCTGCGCGGGGACGTCGGCACGACCGGCGCCCGGTTCGGCTCCCCCTCGCTGCGGCGCAGTCTCGACGAAGAGCCTACGGAACAGCCCAAGCCGCCCCGGCGGCGGAGGTCGCTAAGGGGCGAGGTCGGCGCCACGGGCGCCCGCTTCGGCTCGGCGGCGCTCCGGCGCAGCCTGGAGGAACCACCCGACGACCCGTCGGCCGAGACCGCGCCGTTCGACCGCGACCTCTACTTCGACCCGCCGCCCATGCCGGTCGTCCGGCAGCGCGAACCCGAGCCGGAGCCGGCCGTCGAGGAGTTCTCCGGTCCCCTGGTCCGCCCCTACGCGTGGACGGGCGGCCGCACGGCGCCCGGCTACGACCTGAGGATGGAGACGCTGGTCTCGCTGGAGGAGGACGGCATCGCGATCGCCATGCGCGACACCACCGCCGAGCAGCGGTCGATCGTGGAGATGTGCGCGAACCCCCGGTCGGTGGCGGAGGTGTCGGCGCTGCTGGCCGTGCCGCTGGGCGTGGCGCGGGTGCTGCTCGGCGACCTCATCTCGATGGGCGTGGTCGCCGTGCACGACAACGCCGTCGCGGCCGGCGGCGCGGACTTCACGCTGCTGGAACGGGTGCTAGTCGGCCTGCGCAACCTCTAGCCGCAACCGGCCGAAGACCTCGGCCAGGGCGGGCAGCTGGTAGTGCGCGTTGAGCCCGCTGGGGTTCGGCAGCACCCACAGCCGCGACGACGCGATCGTCTCGTCCTGCGGGCCGATCGCCGCCGCCTTGCGCCCGAACGCAGCCCGGTACGCCGTCACGCCGACGACCGCCACCACCTTCGGCCGGTGCCGCCGCGCCACCGACGTCAGCCGCGCGCCGCCCGCCCGCAGCTCCTCGGCCGTCAGCTCGTCGGCCCGCGCCGTCGGCCGCGCGACCAGGTTCGTGATGCCCAGCCCGTAGCGCGGCAGCTCGTCCTGCTCGGCGGGCGTCAGCAGGCGCGGCGTGAACCCGGACAGGTGCAGCGCGGGCCAGAACCGGTTGCCCGGCCGGGCGAAGTGCTGCCCCTTGGCGGCCGACATCAGGCCGGGGTTGATGCCGCAGAACAGCACGTCCAACCCCGGCCCCAGGACGTCCGGCAGGCCGGGTGGCGTCGTCGGCTCGCTGCTCATCCGCCGACGACCACCGGCGCGCCGTCGACGACCAGCCGCCAGTCGACCCGGTGGAACGCGGCCGGGTCGATCTCGCCGCGCTCGCGGACCCGGTCGATGATCAGCTGCCGGATCTCCAGCTGCTGGTTGTGCAGCACCGGCGCGGTCGCGATGTGCGGGAAGTTGCCGCCGCCGGACTGCCGGTAGTTGTTCACCGCCACCGCGAACGCCTGCTCCGGCGTCACCGCGACGCCGTCGTAGGCCAGCCCGGTGATCCGCTGCCCGACCGGCCGCGCCAGGTCGATGTCGTAGGTCAGCGGCGCGTCCAGGCCGGCCGCCACGTCGTAGAGGTAGTCCGGCGTGCCGCCCGCGTTGGTCAGCGCGTCCGGCTGGTGCGGTCCCGGTGTCGTCACGGCCTTGAAGTACCCCGCGGACCGCTCCAGGTAGTCCTTCAACTGCGCGCCGGTGAGCCGCACGCCGAACAGGGTGTTGTCGAAGACGTAGAGACCGGCCACGTCGCGCACCGACACGTCGCCCGCCGGGATCGCCGCCGCCTTGTTGAACGGCGAGGCCAGCGACAGCACCGGCAACGCCTCGGTCAGCGTCGCCTTCAGCGCCGCGCCCTGCACGAGGTTGACGAAGTCGAGCGCGGCGGTGTCCTCGTACCGGGCGGTCGCGGCGGACATCGCCGACCGGCACGTGCCGATCTTCGAGTTGACGTAGGCGACGACCTTGTCGTGGTCGGCGCGCAGCCGGCGCACGATGACCGGGTCCTCGGGCACGGTGTTGCTGTCGAGCACCTGAGAGCGGGACGCCTCGGCGCGCCAGCCCCGCCCCGGCGTCCACGCCAGGTCGAACTCCATCAGGCTCAGCCGCTTGCCCCAGAACAGCGGCTCGGTCAGCAGCACCTGCTTGCCGGTGGCCTTGTTGGTGACGTGCCGCTGCGCGATCTCGGTGTGCGCGTGGCCGACCAGGATCGCGTCGATGCCCGGCACCTCCTCGGCGACCAGCGCGGAGCAGTTCTCCGGGAAGGGCAGCAGGTCGCCCAACGACGAGGACAGGTCGGCGCCGGAGTGCGCGGCGACCACCACGACGTCCGCGCCCGCCGCGCGCACCTTCGGCACCCACTCGCGGGCCTGCTCCAGCACGCCGGGGAAGGTCATCTTCCCGTCCACGTGCGCCTTGTCCCAGATCGCGATGCCGGGGTTGGTCAGGCCGAGGATGCCCACCCGCAGCGGCGCCGAGCCGGTGCGCCACACCGTCTTGACCACGTACGGGCGGAACGCGGGGCGGCCGGTGGCCGCGTCGATCGCGTTCGCGGCGAGCAGCGGGAAGTCCAGCTGCTTCTCGAACGCCCGCAGCAGGGGGATGCCGTAGTTGAACTCGTGGTTGCCCAGCGCGGCGGCGTCGTAGCCGAGCTCGTTCATCGCGGCGGCCATCGGGTGCACCCGGCGGCGGCCGATGGGCTCGACCTTGGCGTAGTAGTAGGCCAGCGGGGTGCCCTGGATGGTGTCCCCCGCGTCCACGAGCAGGGTGCGGTGCGCGCCGCGCTCCTCCCGGACGGCCTTGACCAGGGTGGACAGCTTGGCCAGGCCCACGTCGTCGTGCCCGGGGTCGTCGTACTCGCGGTCGGCGAAGTAGTCCCAGTTGAAGACGTTGCCGTGCAGGTCCGTGGTGCCCAGGACGGTGAGGGTGAAGCGCCGCCCGCCGGTCCGGTCGTCCGGCGCGGCGTGGGCCGCCGTGCGGAACCCGGCGGCGGCGAGCACGGCCGCGGCGCCGCCCGCGAGCAGGACGCGGCGGTGCAGAGGAGATCCGGTCATGGGCCGACCGTAGTCATTGACCGTTGACTACTCGGCCGGTTCGGCGTCGCGCTTCGCGCGCCGGCTCAGGCCGACGCCGACCGCGATGCCGATCACCGCCACCACCGCCGCGACCGCGATCCACACCCACAGCGGCACGCCGCCTTCGTCACCACCGCCGGGGGTGGCGACCGGGGACGACGTCCGGGTGGCCGGCGCGTCGAGCGTGGCCACCGAGCCGGTGGCGGCGGGCGGTGAGGTGGTCGGCGCGGCGTCCCCCGACGTCACGGCGGGTGGCGCGGCGGGTGTGGTCGCGGCCGGTGGCTGCGGCTCCACCGGCGGCGCGGTCACGGTGAAGGCGAACGTGCCGTCGACGAAGTCGCCGTCCAGCGACTCGACGGTCCACCTCACGGTGTGCTGCCCGGCCGGTGACCCGGATTCCAGCAGGGGCACGGTCAGCGTCGCGCCGTCGGCGGTGACCTCACCCGTCGGCCACGCGCTGCCGTCGGCGGCCAGCACGGTGACCTGGGCGCTCTCGGCGGGCACCGGCTCGGTGAACGTCAGCGTCAGCAGCGTGGGCCGCTGCGGCAGCGACGCGCCGCTCGCCGGGTCGCTCGACACCAGCTCGGTGTGCGCCTGAGCCTGGGGCGACACCCCGAACAGGACCAACAGTGCCAGCAGTGCCGAGAGCGCCAGTCGGGTCATACCGGTAGTTCTACCGGGTCGGCGGGGTTCCCTGCTGGTCGGTCGGGCCGCCCTGCCGGTCCTGCTTCACGGGCGGCTGGCCGTTGCCCTGCCTCGGTCCACCGCGCATCACGTCGCCTTTCATGATGCTGTCCGCGGTGGCCTCGCCGTCGGCGGACTCGGTGGCGATGACGGTCACGACGTCGCCCCGCTCGATGTCGTCCAGGTCGCCCTGACCGCCGTTGACCTGCGTGTCGCCGTCGACCGAGTAGGTCTCGCTGAACCCGTCGCCGCTCTTGACCGTGATGGAGGTGTCGCCGACCTCGGTGACCTCGCCGTTCTGGAACTCGCCGTGCTGGGTGTCGCCGAACGGGCCGCCCATCATCACCAGGCCGCCGCCGGGCCCGCGGCCGTAGCCGCCGGGTCCGCCCATGCCCCGGGCGGCGTCGGAGTTGCTCGCGGCGTAGATGACCCCACCGCCGACGGCCGCGATGCCCACGGCGACCGCGACCGCGGCGAGGGTCTTGCGGCCGCTCCAGCCGGTTCCCGCAGCGGCGGCCCGCGGCGGCGGCTCCTCGCCCCACGTCGGTTGCTGCTCGGTTTCGGTAGTCATGGCGGCCACGGTCTCGGGCGAGCCTGTGAACCGGCTGTGCGGCCGTTGGGCGCCGCCTGTGCGTGCGCCACGACCGGCGGCGTCGTCGTCCGCGCGTGCGTCACGGCCGGTCTCGTGGTTCCACAGGTGGTACACAGGATCGGCACAGGTCCGGCTCAAGCGCCGGGCCCAGGATCGGGAGCATGCGCCCAGTGCCCGCTTCGAGGACGTCCCCCGAGCTCCGCCGCCCGGACGGGAGTCCGGTGCGGGTCCTCGTCGTGGACGACGAGTCCACCCTGGCCGAGCTGATGTCCATGGCGTTGCGGATGGAGCGCTGGGAGGTCCGCACCGCGCTGGACGGCACGTCCGCCGTGCGGACCGCCCGCGACTTCCGACCCGACGTGGTGGTGCTGGACGTGATGCTGCCCGACTTCGACGGGCTGGAGGTGCTGCGCCGGCTGCGCGCGGACCTGCCCGGCCTGCCGGTGCTGTTCCTCACCGCGAAGGACGCGGTGGAGGACCGGATCGCCGGGCTCACCGCGGGCGGCGACGACTACGTGACCAAGCCGTTCAGCCTGGAGGAGGTCGTGCTGCGGCTGCGCGGACTGCTGCGCCGCACCGGCGTCACGGAGGCGAGCGCGGGCACCGAGCTCGTGGTGGGCGACCTGGTGCTGGACGAGGAGACGCGCGAGGTGCGTCGCGGCGGCGCCGCGATCGACCTCACCGCGACCGAGTTCGAGCTGCTGCGGTACCTGATGCGCAACCCCAGGCGGGTGCTGTCGAAGGCGCAGATCCTGGACCGGGTGTGGAGCTACGACTTCGGCGGGCAGGCCAACATCGTCGAGCTGTACATCTCCTACCTGCGCAAGAAGATCGACGCGGGCCGGCCGCCCATGATCCACACGATGCGGGGCGCGGGCTATGTCCTCAAGCCCTCCCCCTGAGCACGCGTCGCGGACCAGGAGCTGGCCGCTGCGGACCAAGCTGGTGGCGGCCCAGGTGGTCCTGCTGGCGGTCGTGTGCGCGATCATCGGCGTGGCGACCGGGCTCGCGCTGCGCGACACCATGATCGCCCGGTTGGACGACCAGCTGGCGGAGGCGTCGGTCAAGGTGCGGCGGGACGTCCCGCCGCCGCCGGTGCCCGGCCGGGCCGCCAACCCGCTGGACGGGCCGGGGTTCGGGCCGGGCACGCTGGTGCTGATCAAGCACCCCGACGGCGGCGTCGACGCCGAGCGGATCACCCGGGACAGCGGTGACCGCACCAGGCTGTCGACCGACGTGGCGCGGCGGGCCGAGGCCGTGCCCGCGGACGGCAGGCCGCGCACCGTGTGGCTGGGCGACGAGCTGGGCGACCACCGGATCGTCGCGACCACCACGCCGATCGGCGTGGTGGTGATCACCGGGCTGCCGATGGCCGACGTCGACAGCACGGTGTCGCGGATGGCGTGGACCGTCGGCGGCGTGGCGCTGGCCGGGCTGGTCGCCGTGAGCCTGGCCGGGGCGCTGATCGTGCGCCGCACGCTGCGCCCGCTGGAGCGGGTGGCCGCGACCGCGAGCCGGGTCGCCGAGCTGCCGCTGCACCAGGGCGAGGTGGCGCTGGCCGAACGGGTGCCCGACGAGTACGCCGACCCGGACACCGAGGTGGGCCAGGTCGGCCTCGCGCTGAACCGGATGATCGGCCACGTCGGCGGCGCGCTGGCCGCCCGGCACGCCAGCGAGACCCGGGTCCGGCAGTTCGTCGCCGACGCGAGCCACGAGCTGCGCACGCCCCTGACCGCGATCCGCGGGTACGCCGAGCTGACCCGCCGCTCGTCCGAGGAGGTGCCGCCCCAGGTCGCGCACGCGATGCGGCGGGTGGAGTCGGAGGCGGTGCGGATGACGTCGCTGGTCGAGGACCTGTTGTTGTTGGCGCGGCTGGACGCGGGACGCCCGCTGGCCCGTGACCGGGTGGACCTGTCGCGGCTGGTCATCGACACGGTCAGCGACGCCCGGATCGCCGGGCCCGACCACGAGTGGCGGCTGGAGCTGCCGCCGGACGCCGTCCAGGTGCCCGGTGACGCGCACAAGCTGCACCAGGTGCTGGCGAACCTGCTGTCCAACGCGCGCACGCACACGCCGCCGGGCACGACGGTCACCACGTCGCTGTCCACTGTGGAGGGCGGGGTGCGGGTGGCGGTGAGCGACGACGGGCCGGGCATCCCCGCCGGGTCGCAGGACGAGGTGTTCGAGCGGTTCAGCCGGGGCGACACGTCGCGGTCGCGGGCCGCCGGGAGCACCGGGCTGGGCCTGTCGATCGTGGCCGCGGTCGTGGCCTCGCACCACGGTTCCGTGCGGTTGGCCAGCAGGCCGGGCCGGACCACGTTCACCGTCCACCTGCCGCGCTGATCGCGCACAGCGGGCTCACAGGCGGCGCACAAGGACCGCCCAGGGTCCGCCGACAGGCTCGACCCCATGCGAGCGCGACTCCCCCTGTTGCTGTTGTCGGCCGGGACGGCGGTGCTGTACCTGTGGCGGTTGGGCGACTCCGGTTGGGCCAACGCCTACTACTCCGCCGCCGCCCAGGCCGGCGCCGAGAGCTGGCACGCGTGGTTCTTCGGCGCGACCGACCCGGCCGGCGCGATCACCGTCGACAAGGCGCCCGCCGCGACCTGGGTCATGGGGTTGTCGGCCCGGCTGTTCGGCGTCAACGCCTGGAGCATCCTGGCGCCGCAGGCGTTGATGGGCGTGGCCTCCGTGTGGCTGCTGCACGCGGCGGTGCGCCGCGCGGCCGGTGAGGCGGCCGGCCTGATCGCGGGCGCGGTGCTGGCGCTGACACCGGTGGCGGTGTTGATGTTCCGGTTCAACAACCCCGACGCGTTGATGGTGCTGCTGCTCGTGGCAGGGGCCTACGGCACGGTCCGCGCCACCGAGGAGGCGTCGGCGCGCTGGCTGGCCCTGGCCGGCGCGGCGGTCGGGTTCGCGTTCCTGGCGAAGATGCTCCAGGCGTTCCTGGTGCTGCCGGCGTTCGGGTCGGTGTACCTGGCGTTCGCGCCGGCCACGTGGTGGCGCAAGGTCCGGCACCTGGCCGCGGCGCTGGGCGCGGTGGTCGTCGCCGGCGGCTGGTGGGTGCTGGCGGTGGAGCTGACGCCCGCCGGGTCACGGCCCTACGTGGGCGGCTCGCAGGGCGACAGCGTGCTGGAGCTGGCGTTGGGCTACAACGGTCTCGGCCGGTTGACCGGCGAGGAGATCGGCAGCGTCGGCGGCGGCGGCCGGGGGTCGAGCGGGTGGGCCAGGCTGCTCGGCGCCGAGATGGGCGGTCAGATCGCCTGGCTGCTGCCGACCTCGCTGGTGCTGCTGGCCGCCGGCTGGTGGGCCGGGCGCGCGACCGAGCGGATCGGGCTCGCGCTGTGGGGTGGCTGGCTGGCGGTCACCGCCGCGGTGTTCAGCTTCATGAACGGCATCATCCACGCCTACTACACGGTCGCGCTGGCCCCGGCGATCGGCGCGGTGACCGGGATCGGCGCGGTCGCGCTGTGGCGCAGGCGGCGGGAACCCGTCGCGGCGGCGGCGTTGTCCGGGGCGCTGGCCGTCACCGCGTTGCAGTGCTACCTGCTGCTGCTCGACTGGTCCGCACCGCTGGCCGCGGTCGTGCTGGTCCTCGGCCTGGTCGGCGCGGTGGGGCTGTTCCTGGCCGCCGCCGCGCCCGCCGCCGCGGTTGTGCCGGTCGCCGTCGTCGCCGCGCTGCTCGGGCCGGGCGCCTACTCGGTGGCCACGGCCGCGACCCCGCACTCCGGCGCGATCCCCAGCGCCGGTCCCGCCCCGGCGAACCGGTCGGGCGGGCTGGTCCTCGTCGGGCCGGGCGGTGCGACGGGCAACGTCCGGGGCGGCGGCGGGATGGGCGGTCTGCTCAGCGCGCCGACGCCGGGCGACGAGCTGGTGGCGTTGCTGCGCGACAGCGAGGGCCGCACGTGGGCGGCGGCGGCCGTCGGCTCCAACAACGCGGCGGGCTACCAGCTCGGCAGCGGCGCGCCGGTGATGGCCGTCGGCGGGTTCAACGGCACCGATCCCGCGCCCACCCTCGAGGAGTTCCAGGAGCTGGTCCGGAGTGGACGGATCCACTACTTCCTCGGCGGCGCCATGATGCCCGCGGAGACGGGCAGCGACGCGGCCGAGCGGATCGCCGACTGGGTGGCGGAGACGTTCACCGCGACGACCGTGGACGGCGTCGACGTCTACGACCTCACAGCCGGCGCACAGCGATGACACACGAGCCGCCCAGCCGAGCGCCCGAGGGTGGGCCCATGACCACGCTCACGACGACCACCGTGCTCGACGTGGTGGTGCCGGTGCACAACGAAGAACGAGACCTGGCGCCGTGCGTGCGCGAGCTGCACGCCGACCTCACGCGGACGTTCCCCTACCCGTTCCGCATCACCATCGCGAACAACGCGAGCACGGACGGCACGCGTGCGGTCGCCGACGAGCTGGCCCTCGAACTGCCCGGGGTCGCCGCGGTGCACCTGGCGGAGAAGGGCCGCGGCCGGGCGTTGAAAGCGGTCTGGACCGCGTCGGACGCCGCCGTGCTGGCGTACATGGACGTCGACCTGTCCACCGACCTGGCCGCCCTCGCGCCGCTGGTGGCGTCGTTGACCTCCGGGCACTCCGACCTGGCGATCGGCAGCCGGCTGGCGCGCGGCGCTCGGGTGGTGCGCGGGCCGAAGCGCGAGCTCATTTCCCGCTGCTACAACCTGATCCTGCGGGGCGCGCTCGCCACCCGGTTCACCGACGCGCAGTGCGGGTTCAAGGCGATCCGGGCCGACGTCGCCCGCCGCCTGCTGCCGCACGTCGAGGACACCGGGTGGTTCTTCGACACCGAGCTGCTGGTGCTCGCCGAACGGGCCGGCGCGCGCATCCACGAGGTGCCGGTGGACTGGGTCGACGACCCGGACAGCCGGGTGGACCTCGTGTCGACCGCCGTGGCCGACCTGAAGGGCGTCGCCCGGGTGGCCCGCGGCCTGGTGAGCGGGCGGATCCCCATCGCCGACCTGCGCGCGCAACTGGAGAGGGAGCCGTTGGAGCCGGAGACGCCGGGCGTGCCCGCCGGGTTGCTCAAGCAGCTGGTCCGGTTCGCCGCGGTCGGCGTGATCAGCACGCTGGCCTACCTGCTGCTGTTCGTGTCGCTGCGCGGCGGGCTCGGCGCGCAGGGCGCGAACCTGGTGGCGCTGCTGGTCACCGCCGTCGCCAACACCGCGGCCAACCGCCGGTTCACGTTCGGCGTGCGCGGCCGGCGCGGCGCGGGCCGCCACCAGTTCGAAGGGCTGATCGTGTTCGGCCTCGGCCTCGCGCTGACCAGCGGCTCGCTCGCCCTGCTGCACCTGTTCGCCGAACCGGGCGGCCCGGCCGAGCTGGTCGCGGTCGTCGGGGCCAACCTCCTCGCCACCGTGCTGCGCTTCCTGCTGCTGCGCAACTGGGTCTTCCGGCCGCGCCGCACCGCGCAGGCCACTTCATGACCACACCGTCGACCCCAGGGAACCCTTCCATGACCACCACAACCCTGACGGCGCCCGCACCCACCGCGGAGTCGCCGCCGTCGGGCCGGAACTGGACCACGCCCGCGCTGGTCGTGCTGCTGGCCGGCACGGCGGTGCTGTACCTGTGGAACATCACCGCGTCCGGCTGGGGCAACGGCTACTACGCCGCCGCGACCCAGGCCGGCGCGCAGAGCTGGACCGCGTGGCTGTTCGGCGGCCTGGACGCCGGCGGCGTGATCACGGTCGACAAGCCGCCGGCCGCGCTGTGGGTGAGCGGGCTGTTCGCCCGCGTCTTCGGGTTCTCCAGCTGGACCGTGCTGGCGCCGCAGGCCATCGAGGGCGTGCTGGCCGTGTGGCTGCTGCACGCCGCGGTGAAGCGCACGTCCGGCGCGGTGGCCGGGCTGATCGCGGGCGCGGCGCTCGCGGTGACGCCGGTGGCCGTGCTGATGTTCCGGTTCAACCTGCCGGACGCGTTGCTGGTGCTGCTGGTGGTCGCCGCCGCGTACTGCACCGTGCGCGCGGTGGAGCGGGGGTCCGGCCGGTGGCTCGCGCTGGCGGGCGTCGCGATCGGGTTCGCGTTCCTGGCCAAGATGGGGCAGGCGCTGCTGGTGCTGCCCGCGTTCACCGCCGCCTACCTCCTCGCCGCGCCGACCACCCTGCTCAAGCGGTTCCTGCACCTGCTGGGCGCGGGCCTCGCCGCGGTCGTGTCCGCCGGGTGGTTCATCGCGCTGGTCGAGCTGTGGCCGCGCGAGTCCCGCCCGTACATCGGCGGGTCGGACAACGACTCGCTGTGGGAGCTGGCCATGGGCTACAACGGGCTCGGCCGGATCTTCGGCGGCCGGGGCGGCGGTGGCGGCGGGGTCGTCCTGGGCGGCGGCAACGGCAACCTCGGCTTCGGCGGCGAGACCGGCATCGGCCGGCTGTTCGGCGCGAGCATGGGCGCGGAGATCTCCTGGCTGCTCCCGGCCGCCCTCGTCGGGCTGGTGGCGGGGCTGTGGTTCACCCGCCGGCTGCCGCGCACCGACCGCACGCGCGCGGCCCTGGTGCTGTGGGGCCTGTGGGTGCTGGGCAACGGGATCGTGTTCAGCTTCATGAGCGGCATCACGCACCCGTACTACACCGTCGCCGTCGCGCCGGGCGTCGCCGCGCTCGTCGCCATCGCCGGCCGGGAGCTGTGGCGCGGCCGGGAGCACCTGCCGGCGCGCGTGGCGTTGGCGGCGGTGGTCGCCGCCGCCGGGTTCTGGGGCTTCGCGCTGCTCCAGCGCTTCGGCGAGTGGCTGCCCGCGCTGCGCTGGGTGGTGGCGGCGCTGACCGTGCTGGTGGCCACGGCGGTCGTGATGGGCGTGCGCCGGGTCGCCGTGCTCGCGCTGGCCACCTCGGTCCTCGCCACCGCGGCCTTCGGCGTGGCCACCGCCGCCACGCCGCACGCCGGGTCGATCCCGATGTCCGGTCCCCCGTCCTACTCCGGCGACGGCGGCGTGGGCGGCGGGCCGATGGGCGAGCCGTCCGCCGAGCTGGTCGACCTGCTGAAGGCCACCACCGGCACGTGGGCGGCGGCGACGATGAGCGCGCAGGGCGCGGCGGGCCTGTCGCTGGCCTCGGGCAAGGCCGTGATCGGCATCGGCGGCTGGAGCGGCGGCGACCCCGCGCCGACGCTGGACGAGTTCCGGCAGTACGTGGCGGACGGCCGGATCGGCTACTTCGTCGCCGGCGGCGGCATGGGCGGCGGCGACGAGATCGGCGAGTGGGTCGCGGCGAACTACGAGGCCACCACGGTCGGCGGGTCGACCGTCTACGAGCTCGGCTGACCCCACCCGGACGGGGCGGTGGCCGGCCCGGCCACCGCCTCCGTCGCGACGTACCGGGCGGGCTCCGGGTGACCGGCCCACGAGCGGTACACGATCGTGGCCGCGTACGGCACCAGGTCGCGGCCACGTCGCCACAGCCACGGGAGCCCTTTCACCACCAGCCACCCCACGTGGTGCCACGGCGTCACCTCGAGTCCGCCCGTGCAGACCGGCGACACCCGGCCCGGCACCTCGCACCCGGCTCGCGCCAACCGCGCCGCGAACGCCGCCGCGAGCAGGCGGTGCCCCGCCTCCGACGGGTGCAGCCGGTCCACCGCCCACGTCCGCGGCGAGTAGGCGCCCTCCACCAGGTCCAGGTCGACGCACTCGATCCCGTGCCGCCGCACCACCGCGTCGACGATCCCGTTCAGCTCGGCGATCCGCGCCCGCAACGCCCGCCGCAACGCGCCCGGCAGCCGGAACACCCGGCTGTGGTCGTGGAACCGCACCGTGACGACGACGGCGCCCGCCGAGACCAGCGCGCCCACGATCGCGTCCAGGTCCTCGTGCAGCCGCCGGCCGTCGAAGTCGGACCGCAGCACGTCGTTCATCCCGACCAGCAGCACGGCCGCGTCGGGCCGCGCGGGCAGGACCTTCGGCAGCTGCTCGTGCCGCACCGACGCCACCCGCGCACCCGTGACGGAGGCGTTCAGGTAGCGCGCCCCCGGGAGCGCCGCCGCGAGCAGCGGGCCGACGCCACGCCACCCGCCGGGCACGGGATCGCCCACGCCCACCGTCGTCGAGTCACCCAGGACCACCAGGCTGCGCACCGTCTTGGCCACACCGCAACGATCGCGCGGCCACGTGACGGGCCGGGGACCACCGGCCCAACGCTATCGGAATGCCGGGTACAGCGGCAGTTCCGCGGCCCGCGCGCCGTACCGCGACACCAGCGCCGCGATGACGTCGTCGGCGTGCGCGGCGATGTGCGTCGCGCCCGCCGCCAGCGCGTCCTGCCGCAGCCGCACCCACCGCGCGGTCAGCACGACCACGCGCGGCGGCGAGTCCAGCGGCCGGTGCCCCGACGGCAGCGACGAGTCCAGGCCGGGCAGCCCGCGCCACGTGCCGAGCCACACCCACAGCAGCTGCGCCTCCAGCAGCCGGGGCAGGAACACCGCGTCGTCGTCCAGGTCCGGCCACACCGACGACACCTCGGCCCGCCACGCCGCGACCATCGCCTCCGACATGCCGGCGGGCAGCCCGTAGGCGCACCAGCACGACGGGAACGGCACCCGCAGGCACGCCGCGTCGAACACGATGTCGCGCACGCACCCGCCCTCGAAGTCGAGGAACCGGACGCCCTTGCTGGTCACCAGGTGGTTGTCCGGGCACGACGTGGACGGGCTGAACGCACGCCGGCGGGACGTGACGAACCCCCGCACCGCCTGCTCCGCGAACGTGCGCACGGAGTCGGGCGTGTCGACCTCCAGCTCGTCGAAGAGCAGCTCGGGCAGGCCCCCCAACGCCGTGTGCACGTCCACCACGATCGGGTCGGCGCAGCACTGGGAGCCCTGGCGGCGCATCAACGCGTCGAAGTCCGCGTCCCGGCCGGCGGTCGTCGCGTGCAGCCGCCCCATGGCGTGCGCCCACGACAGCAGCCCGCGTTCGGCGGCCCGCGCGTCGGAGCCGAGCAGCTTCTCCGCCAGCCGCGGCGCCTTGCCCAGGTCTTCGAGCACGACCAGCCGCTTGGTGTTGTCCTGCGCGACCAGCTCGGGGGTGAGGCGCTCCTCGGACGGCAGCGCGGTGAGCAGCTTGTGGCTCACCACCTCGTGCGCGAACGGGTCGCGGTCGGCCACCGGCGACGGGTAGCGCTTGACCACCAGCGTGCGCGGCAGCGAGAACGGGGTGTGGGCCACCCGGACGCGCGCGACCACGGACCGGCCGGCACCCCCGAGGTCCTCGGGGTCGGCCAGCCGAACCGGTGCGCCGAACCTCTTGCTCAACACCGACTCGGCCGCTGCCACCGCGTCGTCAAGCTCGGAGGGTGCAGCGTCGTCGATGTCCTGCGGGCCGGCGGTGATCTCCACGCTCATCCCCTCCGACCCTACTCCGGGTGGCGACCGGCCTGACAGAACCCGTCCGGGCACCGTGACGGTAGTGCTCACGGTCCCGCGCCTCCACCTTTTGTGGAAATCCGCGCGCGGTCAACCGCCGGCGAGCGGTCGTCCCAGGTCGCGGACCCGCGCGCGGCGGTTGCGCAACGCCAGGACCAGCGCCGCCGCCGCCACGACGCCGCCGAGGTTCACGGCGAGCTGTGCAATCGACTGGAGACATATGTCCCACTGGCCGAGAACACCGGCCACCGCGGCGTAGCCGGCGGCGGGCACCGTGGTGACCGAAATGAACACCCCGACGAGCGCGGCGGACTTCGCCGACGTCATCGACAGCATCCCGGCCGCGCCCGCGAGCAGCGCCACGATCAACGAGAACGGCCCGACCTCGAAGACGAAGTCGAGCTCGTGCCCGGCCAGCACGAGGTCCCGGTCGAACAGGCCGGTGCGCGAACCGAGCCACGCGCCGACCGCGGTGACCAGCATCGCGGCCGGGAACCCGACCGCCAGCGCGAGGGCCGCCCGCCGCACCAGGTCCCAGCGCCGCAGCACCAGGCCCACGGCGATCGCGGCCAGCGGCCCGAACTCCGGGCCGACCACCATCGCGCCGACCAGCGTCACCGGCGAGTCGGTGACCACGGCGACCGCGGTGAGCAGGCACGCGATGGTCAGGAACGCCAGGAACGTCACGTTGAGGCGGGACTCCTCGCCCGTGCGGGCCAGCAGCTCCTCCCACACCACGGCGTCCGCGCCGTCACCGGGCGCCGCCGCCTCGGCGCGGTCGGCCGCGTCGGACAGGGCGGTGTCGACCTGCTCGAGCGTGACGCCGCCGTCCCGGTCGACGCCCAGCTCGCACAGGGAGGCCACCACCTCGTCGGTGGCCTCCCGGGCGAGGTCGGCTTCCACCACGTCGCCCGCCGGGTCGACGGCCGCGCCGCGCAGGAGCACGACGTGCGTGACGCCGGTGTCCCGCTTCAGCAGGTCCAGGACCGCGTCGGTGCGTTCGGCCGGGCAGATGACCCGCAGGTGCAGCACGGCGCTACTGCGCGGCCTTCGGCTGAGCTGCCTGCTCCGAGCCGGGCTTCTCCTGGGCGGTCTTCTCCTGGGCGGTCTTCTCCGCCGGCGCGGGCTTGAAGTCGACGCCCGCCTCCTTGCGCTGCTGCGCGGTGATCGGCGCGGGCGCGGCGGTCAGCGGGTCGTAGCCGCCGCCGCTCTTCGGGAACGCGATGACCTCGCGGATCGAGTCGTACCCGCCGAGCAGCATGGCGATCCGGTCCCAGCCGAACGCGATGCCGCCGTGCGGCGGCGCGCCGTAGGAGAAGGCGTCGAGCAGGAAGCCGAACTTCTCCTGCGCCTCCTCGGGCGTGATGCCCATGACCTGGAACGCGCGCTGCTGCACGTCCGCGCGGTGGATACGGATCGACCCGCCGCCGATCTCGTTGCCGTTGCAGACGATGTCGTAGGCGTAGGCCAGGGCGTTGCCCGGGTCGGACTCGAACCGGTCGACCCACTCCGGCGTCGGCGAGGTGAACGCGTGGTGCAGCGCGGTCCACTTGCCGCTGCCCACCGCCACGTCGTCGCCGATCTTGTCGACGGCCTCGAACATCGGGAAGTCCACGACCCAGACGAACGACCAGGCGTTCTCGTCGATCAGGCCGACCCGGTTCGCGATCTCCACGCGGGCCGCGCCGAGCAGGGCGCGCGCGCCGTCCGGGTCTCCCGCGCCGAAGAACACGCAGTCGCCCGGGTTCGCGCCGACGGCCTTGGCCAGGCCGTCGCGCTCCGCGTCGGAGAGGTTCTTGGCGACCGGGCCGCCGAGCGTGCCGTCCTCGTTGACCAGCACGTACGCCAGGCCGCGGGCGCCGCGCTGCTTGGCCCACTCCTGCCAGGCGTCGAGCGTGCGGCGGGGCTGCGACGCGCCGCCGGGCATGACGACCGCGCCGACGTAGGCGGCCTGGAACACCCGGAACGGGGTGTCCTTGAAGTACTCGGTCAGCTCGGTCAGCTCGAGGTCGAAGCGCAGGTCCGGCTTGTCCGTGCCGTACTTGGCCATCGCCTCGGCGTAGGAGATGCGGCGGAACGGCCGGGCGATCTCGTGGTCGGCCAGGTCCTTCCACAGCGCGGAGACGATCTTCTCGCCGAGCGCGATCACGTCGTCCTGCTCGACGAAGCTCATCTCGATGTCGAGCTGGGTGAACTCCGGCTGCCGGTCGGCGCGGAAGTCCTCGTCGCGGTAGCAGCGCGCGATCTGGTAGTACCGCTCCAGGCCGCCGACCATCAGCAGCTGCTTGAACAGCTGCGGCGACTGCGGCAGCGCGTACCAGGAGCCGGGGCGCAGGCGGGCGGGCACCAGGAAGTCGCGCGCGCCCTCGGGGGTGGAGCGGGTCAGGGTCGGGGTCTCGACCTCGACGAAGTCCTCGGCGTGCAGCACCTCGCGGGCGATCCGGTTGGCCTCGCTGCGCAGCCGCATGGCCTTGGCCGGGCCGCTGCGGCGCAGGTCGAGGTAGCGGTGCCGCAGGCGCGCCTCCTCGCCGACCTCCAGGTGCTCGTCCAGCTGGAACGGCAGCGGCGCGGCCTCGTTGAGCACCAGCAGCTCGGCGGCGTAGACCTCGATGTCGCCGGTGGGCAGCTCCGGGTTCTCGCTGCCCTCGGGGCGGCGGGTCACCTCGCCGACGACCTTGACCACGTACTCCGAGCGCAGCTTGTGCGCGCGCTCGGCCATCTCGCCCTCGCGGAAGACGACCTGGGCCACGCCGGAGGCGTCCCGGAGGTCGATGAAGATCACGCCGCCGTGATCGCGCCTGCGTGCCACCCACCCGGTCAGGGTGACGGACTGCCCGGCGTGCTCGGCGCGGAGCTTCCCGGCCTCGTGCGTGCGCATCACGGGAACTGCTCTCCTCAGGGTTTGCTTCTGCTGGGTGGGCCGCTGCTGCGGTCGACTCGACCGACGGCTGGCCCTCAAGGCTAGCCAACGACCCGCCGGTCGACGCCACCAGGTTTCCCGACGCGGAACACCACCCCGCGCAGCACCGCGAAGTTGACGGCCGTCGCCACGCCCTGGGCCATCAGCCACGCCACCGCGTACTCCACTCGAAAGGGTGGCAAAAGGTGCAGGGCGAGCGCGTTGACCAATACGTTGGCGACGAACGTGGTGAGGTACAGCAGGGCGAAGGCCGCGACCTGTCGGGCGCCTGCCGCCGGAACACCGAACGTGAACCGCCGATTGAGGAAGAACGCCGCCGTCGTGCCGAGCGCGAAACTGGCCGCCTTGGCGGCGTGCACCGGGGTGTCGACTGCGAGCAGAGCGCTGTACACGCCGTAGTCGATCACCATGCAACACCCGCCCACCAGCCCGAACGTGACCGCCTGCCGGGTCACGCCGCCGTTTCGCGCCACCGTTGTCACCTTTCTTGGATGGAATAGCGATGTCCGTTTCCCCGCGCCGATGCTAACCAGGCTCTCCGGCTGGGGCCGGACCTCGCCGACGGTCGCCCGGGTCGTTTCACCGCGCGATGTCGAGACCCTCGCGAACGTGCTGGAACAATCGCGCGAGCGCGGCGTGATCGCCCGCGGCCTCGGCCGCAGCTACGGCGACCCGGCGCAGAACGCGGGCGGCGTCGTGCTGGACATGACCCGGTTCGACCGCATTCGCCGGGTCGAGGTGGACGACGGCCTCGTCGACGTCGAGGCGGGCGTTTCGCTGGACGCCCTGGTGCGGGCGCTGCTGCCGCTCGGGCTGTGGCCACCGGTGCTGCCCGGGACGCGCCAGGTCACGGTGGGCGGCGCGATCGCCGCCGACGTGCACGGCAAGGGCCACCACGTCGTGGGCAGCTTCGGCGACCACGTGCGGTCGCTCGACCTGCTCACCGCGGACGGCTCGGTCCGCACGCTCACCCCCGACGGCGACGGCTCGGCGTTGTTCTGGGCGACCGTCGGCGGCATGGGCCTGACCGGCGTGGTGCTGCGCGCGACGCTGCGCGTCGTCCCGGTGGAGACCTCCTACTTCGTGGTGGACACCGAACGCGCGGGCGACCTCGACGACCTGCTGGCCCGCCAGTCCGCCGACGACGACCGGTACGCCGAGTCGGTGTCGTGGTTCGACGCCACCGCCACCGGGTCGCGGCTGGGCCGGGGCGTGCTGACCAGGGCGAACCACGCCCGGCTCGACGACCTGCCCGCCAAGCTGCGGCGCGACCCGCTGGCGTTCGACGCGCCGCGGCTGTTCACCGTGCCGGACGTGCTGCCGTCCGGGCTGCTCAACCGGGCGACCGGCCGGGCGTTCAGCGAGCTCTGGTACCGCAGGTCGCCGACCCGGCACGGGCAGGTGCAGAACATCACGGAGTTCCTGCACCCGCTCGACGTGGTCGGCGAGTGGAACCGGGGCTACGGCCCGCGCGGGTTCATCCAGTACCAGTTCGCGGTGCCGTTCGCCGCGGTCGACGTGATCCGGCGGGCGGTGCGGCGGATCGCCTCGTCCGGGCACGTGTCGGCGTTGAACGTGCTCAAGCGGTTCGGGCCGGGCAACCGCGCGCCGCTGTCGTTCCCCGCGCCGGGCTGGACGCTGTGCGTGGACCTGCCGGTCCGGCCGGGCCTCGGCGAGCTGTGCGACGAGCTGGACGAGCTGGTGCTCGACGCGGGCGGGCGGCACTACCTGGCCAAGGAGTCGCGGACCACGGCCGAGGCCGTCCGGCGCGGCTACCCCCGATTCGCGGAGTGGCGCGCGGTGCGCGCTTCGGTCGACCCGGACGGCGTTTTCGCGTCCGACATGTCCAGGAGGTTGGAGCTGTGATCGACGCGGTGGGCAATCCGCAGGCCCTGCTGGTGCTGGGCGGCACGTCCGAGATCGCGCTGGCGGTGGTCCGGCGCTACACCGCCGCCCGCAAGCCGCGCGTGGTCCTGGCCGCCCGGCCCTCGCCCCGCCGGGACGCGGCGGTGGCCGAGCTGGCGGCGGCGGGCGTGCCGGTGACGGCGGTGGACTTCGACGCGCGTGACGTCGCCGGGCACCCCGCCGCGCTGGACAAGGCCTTCGCCGACGGCGGCATCGACGTGGCGCTGGTGGCGTTCGGGGTGCTGGGCGACGCCGAGCGCGCCTGGCAGGACCCGACGGCGGCGGTCGAGCTGGCGGAGGTCAACTACACCGGCGCGGTGTCGGTCGGCGTCGGGCTCGCCGAACGGCTGCGCGAGCAGGGGCACGGCGTGATCGTGGCGCTGTCCTCGGTGGCGGGCGAGCGGGTGCGGCGGTCGAACTTCGTCTACGGGTCGACCAAGGCCGGGATGGACGCGTTCTACCTGGGGCTGGGCGAGGCGCTGCGCCCGCACGGCGTCACCGTCACGGTGGTGCGGCCGGGGTTCGTGCGCACCCGGATGACCGAGGGGCTGCGGCCGGCGCCGTTGTCGAGCACCGCCGAGCAGGTGGCCGAGGTGGTCGTGCACGCGGTCCGCGACCGGCGCGAGCTGGTGTGGGCGCCCGCGCCGCTGCGCCTGGTGATGTCGGCGCTGCGGCACCTGCCCCGCGCCGTGTTCCGGAGGTTGCCGGCATGACCGCGACGACCGTTCCGGAGCAGCGCGCCGCCGACGTCCCGCCGGCGGGTCGGGCGCGCCGCGGGCGGTGGGTCGCCCCGGTGGCCGGCGGCACGGCGCTGATCGCGGCGCACGGCGCGCTGTACGGCAACTGGCTGGTGGACGACGCGGCGATCACCTTCGCGTACGCGCGCACGATCACCGACGGCGCGGGCGCGGTGCTGCAACCGGGCGCCGAACCGGCGGAGGCGTACTCGAACCCGGCCTGGTTGGCGTTGCTGGCGCTGGGCCGGCTGGTGGGGCTGTTCGACCGCGGCTCGATCTTCGGCGTGCCGGACTACGTGCTGTTCCCGAAGGCGCTCGCGGTGCTGTGCTGCGCGGGCGTGCTGCTGGCCTGCCACACCGCCGCGCGCCGGGTGTTCCGCCGGCCGGGGCTGGTGACGGTGGCGTTCGGCGCGGTGCTGGCGGCGGTGCCCTCGTTCGTCATCTGGGTGTTCTCCGGGTTGGAGAACCCGCTGTACGCGCTGGTGACGTGCTGGCTGGCGGTGGTGCTGTCCGGGGCGGTGCTGGACGACCGGCTGCTGTCCGGGCGGGTCGCCGTCCTGGTCGGGGCGCTGGTCGCGGTGGCCGCGCTGACCCGGCCGGACGGGCTGGTCTACGCCGGGGCGTACCCGTTGCTGGTGCTGCTGACGGCGCGCCGGGCGGGGCTCGCGGCGGCGGCGCGGTCGGTGGCGTTGTCCACGGCGGCGTTCCTGGTGCCGTTCGGCGCTTACGTGCTGTGGCGGCGGGTGGAGTTCGGCCGGTGGCTGGCGCTGCCCGCGGCGGCGAAGAGCCAGGACCCGCCCGACCTCGCGCAGTTCACCCGGGTGGGCGAGCTGGTGCAGTACGCGGGGGCGTTGGCCGTGCTGGTGGTGGCGGCCTGCGCGGGGATGGCGCTGGCGCGGGGTTCCCGGCTGGGTTCGGCGCTGGTCGCGCTGCTGGTGCCGCTGGGGTTGTCGTCGGTGGCGTTCGCGGTGCTGGCGCACGACTGGATGGGCGAGCTGCGGTTCGCCACGCCGGTGTGGGTGCTGGGCGCGCTGGTCGCGGTCTTCGCCGTGGCGCGGGTGCTGGGACGGGGCACCGCGCGGCGGCGCGCGGTGCTGTCGGTGCTCCTCGCCGTCGCGCTGCTGCCGTCGGCGGCCCGCTTCACCGCCGCCGCCCGGGAGTTCCGCGCCGCGCCGACCGTGCCGATGTGCCTGGTGGTCGAGATGTACGGGCGCGGCTTCAACGGCCTGGCGGACATCCTCGGGGTCGAGCGCGGCAGCCTGCTGCTGCCGGACGTCGGCGGCGCCGCGCTGACGTCCCGGCTCGCCCTGGTCGACCTCGCCGGGCTGGCCGAGCCGAGGCTGGCGGACCTGTGGGGCGCCCGCGACGTGGCCGGGCTGCGGGACTACGTGTTCGACCGGGTCAAGCCGACGTTCATCCACTCGCACGAGGGGTGGTCGCAGACCACCGGCATCGCGGACGACCCGAGGATGGCGGCGGACTACTACGTGCTCTCGGCGGGCCGGACCGCGCAGGACTGGGTGCGCCGGGACGCGGTCGCGGACGGGGCGCGGCTGGCCGAGCTGCGCGACTACGTCCGGACCGAGCTGGCCGCCGCCACCCGTGCCGGGCTGGACGCGCCGCGGAGCCGGTGCGGCCCGACCCTCCGCCCCGGTCAACGACTCGGCCGATGACCCGGCCGGCGAACCGTCCCGCCGACCCGCCACCGCCACCGGCACGACCGGCCGCACCGCACCACCGGCACCCGTCCGCACCACGTCCGCCCGCACCACGTCCGCCCGCACGTCGCGCCACCGACCGCAGGAGAACCGCCATGTCTGCCGAGATCACCGTCCTGAGCCAGGTGCAGAGCGCGCTCGGCCACCGGCTGGTGGTGGCGTCGGCGCGAGGGCTGTCGTGGTTCGGCGAGCACGGCGCCGGGTGGTTGGCGCTGGGGCTCGCGGGCGCGGCGGTGGATCGGGGGCGGCGGCGGGACTGGTTGGTGGCGACCGCCGGGGTCGCCGGGTCGCACGCGGTCGCCGTCGCGGTCAAGCGGGTGGTCCGGCGGCGGCGGCCGGACCACGAGTCGGTCGCCGTGCTGGTCGGGACGCCCAGCCGGCTGAGCTTCCCGTCCGCGCACGCCGTGTCGACCGCCGCCGCCGCGGTGCTGTTCTCCGGGCTCACCGGCCGGCGGCTGGAACCGGTGCTCGTGCCGCCCATGCTGGTGTCCCGGTTGGTGCTCGGCGTGCACTACCCCACCGACGTGGTGGCGGGCGCGGCGTTGGGCGCGGTGCTCGGCGGGCTCGTCCGCCGCCGGCTCGACGGCGGTGCGGCCGGATGAGCGGCGCCACCGCCACCCGACCCGCCGGCGCGGCCGTCGGGCTGCTCCACGCGGCCCGGCCGCACCAGTGGGTGAAGAACTTCCTCGTGCTGGCCGCGCCGTTCGCGGCGAACCGGCTGGGTGAGCGGGCCGTGCTGCTGGACACCGGGCTGGCCCTGGTCGCGTTCTGCCTCGCGGCTTCCGCGGTGTACCTCGTCAACGACGCGATCGACGTGGACGCCGACCGCGCGCACCCGACCAAGCGGCACCGCCCGATCGCGGCCGGCGCGGTCTCGGCGCGCACGGCGTGCGTCACGGCGGCGGCGCTGTTCGCCGCGGCCGTCGGTGTCGCCCTGTGCTCCGGCCCGCCGCTGGTCGTGGTGATCGGCGTCTACTGCGCCGCGCAACTGGGCTACTGCCTCGGGTGGAAGCACCAGCCGGTGATCGACCTGTGCATCGTCGCGTCGGGGTTCCTGCTGCGCGCCATCGCGGGCGGCATCGCGGCCGGCATCCCGTTGTCGCAGTGGTTCCTGCTGGTGACGGCGTTCGGCTCGCTGTTCATGGTGGCGGGCAAGAGGTACGCCGAGATCGTGCTGTTCGAGCGGACGGGCGCGGAGATCCGCGCGTCGCTGCGCCGCTACTCGGCCAGCTACCTGCGGTTCGTGTGGGCCACCGCCGCCGCGATCATGATCCTGGCCTACGCGCTGTGGGCGTTCGAGATGCGGGAGCGCGCCGACTACGACGCCGGCTGGGCGATGCTGTCGATCGTGCCGTTCGTGGTGGCGGTGCTGCGGTACGCGGTCGACGTGGACGACGGCGGCGCGGGCGAGCCCGAGCGCATCGCCCTGCGCGACCACGTGCTCCAGGTGATCGGGGCCTGCTGGGTGGTCTCGCTCGCGCTGTCGATCTACGCGTGACGGACGCGGCCGGGGCCGCCCCCCGCAGGAGGGACGGCCCCGGTCGTGGTGATCGGTGAAGAGGTGATCAGGCGGTGGGCGCCAGGTAGAGCAGGCGGTTCGGGGAACCGGTGCCCGGGCTGCCCACCACGCTCGGGGTGGCCTGACCGGTCAGGTAGCTGGCCACCTGGGCCGGGGTGGCCGACCGGTTGTTCTGCAGGTAGCGGGCCGCCGCGCCGGCGACGTGCGGCGTCGCCATCGAGGTGCCGCTGATGGTGTTGGTGGCCGAGTCGCTGGTGTTCCACGCCGAGGTGATCGACGTGCCGGGCGCGAAGATGTCCAGCACCGAGCCGTAGTTCGAGTAGCTGGCGCGGGCGTCGGTGTTGGTGGTCGCGCCCACCGTGATGGCGGCGGCGACGCGGGCCGGCGAGAAGCTGGACGCGTTGGCGTTGCTGTTGCCCGCCGCGATGGCGTAGGTGACGCCCGCCGAGATCGAGCGGCTGACGGCCGAGTCGATCGTGGTGGAGACGCCGCCGCCGAGGCTCATGTTCGCGACGGCCGGCTTGACGTGGTTGTTGGTCACCCAGTCGATGCCCTCGATCACGTCGGCGAGGGTGCCGCTGCCGGCGTTGTTCAGCACGCGCACGCCGTAGATCGTCGCGCCCTTGGCGACGCCGTACTGGCTGCCCGCGATGGTGCCGGCGACGTGCGTGCCGTGGCCGTTGCCGTCCTGGGCGACGCTGTCGTTGTCGACCGCGTCGTAGCCGTTGCGGGCCCGGCCGCCGAACGTGCTGTGGGAGATGCGGACGCCGGTGTCGATGACGTAGACGTTCACGCCCGTGCCGGTCGAGGTGTAGCTGTAGGACGAGTTCAGCGGCAGGTTGCGCTGGTCGATGCGGTCCAGGCCCCACGACGGCGGGTTGGTCTGCGTCGCCTGCGTGGTGAAGACCTGGTCCTGCTCGACGTACTCGACGGCCGGGTTGGCCGCGAGCCGCTTGGCCGCCTTCTCCGGCAGCGAGACGGCGAAGCCGTTCAACACGGTGCGGTACACGGTGTCGACCTGGCCGCCGTACTGGTTCGCCAGGCTCTGCGGGGACGCGGAGGCGCCGTCCTTGAGCTTGACGACGAAGTGGTTCTGGACCTTGTTCGCCGCGTCGGCGGCGCGGATCTCGCCCTCGGCGGCCTGCGCCGGGGCGGCCAACAGGGAGGACGCGGTGACGGCGAGCGCCGTGACCCCGACCCCGGCCAGGACCCGGACCTGTCGTGACTGTCGCATGCGGGATTCCGTTCTTGAACGGTGACCCCAACTCACCCCGAGGAGCTGTGCAGGGCTCGGGGGTGACGTTGGGCCACCTTGCCCTCGCTGACAGTCATCACCGTAGGCAACCGACGCGTTAACTCGGAAGTGTGAACATTTGCCAGTTGAGCGGTCACCGTCAATAAACCGCCTGACCTGCGTTTTCCCATAATCCGGGCGCGGTCGGGTGAGCGCGGCGCTACCGTCCGGACATGCGTTTGGAACCGGTCACCGAGGACAACTACCGGGCCGTCATCGGCCTGGAGGTCCACGAGGAGCAGCGGGCGTTCGTCGCGACGAACCTCAAGTCGATCGCGGACGCCTGGATCTACCGCCCGAAGCTGCAACCCCTTGCGCTGTACGGCGCAGCGGAGCTCGTCGGCTTCACCCTCCTGGAGCGCGACCGGCCCGAGGTGCTGCACATCGTCCGGTTCATGGTCGACCGACGCGCGCAGGGCCGCGGGCTGGGCCGCAAGGGCCTGGCCGCGATCGCCGACGTGGCGCGCGCCGAGGGCCGCACCGAGCTGGTGCTGAGCGTCGTGCCCGGCAACGCGGTGGCCCGCGGCCTGTACGCGGCGTTCGGCTTCACCGACACCGGCGAGGTGGACGGCGGCGAGCTCGTGATGCGCCACGAGCTCGCCCCGTCGACCCCGTCGGCTCACCTCGCCGACCAGTAGGTCACCGGACGGGCGACCAGTACAGCAGTCGGCCCCACGACAGCGGCGTCGCCTCGGAGACGACCGCCGAGTGCACCTGCGCGGGGGTGGCGGTCGGGTTGAGCTGGAGGAAGCGCAGCGTCACGCCGGTGACGTACGCGGTGGACAGCGACGTGCCGCTGAGCGTGTTCGTGGCGGTGTCGCCGGAGTTCCACGCCACGGTGACGCTCACGCCGGGCGCGTAGACGTCGACCACCGAGCCGTAGTTGGAGAACGTGGCGCGGGTGTCGGTCCTGGTGGTCGCGCCGGAGGTGAGCGCCTCCCGCACGCGGGCGGGCGAGAAGTTGGCCGCGTCGGCGTTGCTGCCGCCCGCCGTGACCGACGCCGTGACGCCCGCGGCGATCAGCCGGCGCACCGCGTCGTCCAGCGCGGTGGACGCGCCGCCGCCCAGGCTGAGGTTGGCCGAGGCGGGCTTGACGTGGTTGCGCGCCACCCAGTCGATGCCCGCCAGCACGCCCGCGGTCGTGCCGCTGCCGGAGCCGTTGAGCACCCGGACGCCGCACACCGCCGCCTGCTTCGCGACGCCGTTCACGCTGCCCGCGATGAGGGACGCGACGGCCGTGCCGTGGCCGTTGTCGTCCTGCGGCACGGTGTCGTTGTCGATCACGTCGTAGCCCGGGCACGTGCGGCCCGAGAACTCGGCGTGCGTGGTCCGGATGCCCGTGTCGATCACGTACGCGCGGGTGCGCAGCCCGGTCGAGGTGTAGCTGTAGCCGCCGTCGACGGGCAGCGCGCGCTGGTCGATCCGGTCGAGGCCGAACGGCGCGTTGGGCTGGGTGTTGTGCGCCCGCACGACCTGGTCCTGCTCGACGTAGGCCACCGCCGGGTCGGCGGCGAGCCGGCGGGCCTGCTTCGCGGTCAACGTCGCGGCGAAGCCGTGCAGCGACGGGAACTCGCGGGAGACCCGGCCGTCGAGCCGGGCGGCGACCGCGCCGGCGGCGGCCGTGTCCGCGAGCTTGACGATGTAGCTGCCGGGCACGGCGGTGGCCGAGCCGGCGTGCAGGACGGCGCCTTCCGCTTGGGCGGGCGCGGTGAGGGTGACGGCGGCGAGGGCGGCGACGCCCAGGCCGGACAGCAGTGTTCGCATGGCGGGTTCCTTCGCAGGGTGAGGAGGGCGGGCGGTCACTTCACGGGTGGTCGGGTGCTGCGCGGGCGGGCCGTCACCGGGTGGGCGACCAGTGCAGGATCCGGCCGCCCCACGGTTGCGGTTGCGGGCCGGTCAGCTCGGTGTGCACCAGGGCGGGTGGCGCGGCGGGAGCGGACTGGAGGTACCGGGCGGCGACGCCGGTGACGAACCCGGTCGCCATGGAGGTGCCGCTGAGCGTGTTCGTGGCGGTGTCGCCGGTGTGCCACGCCGACGTGATGCCGACGCCGGCCGCGTACAGGTCCACGCCCGCGCCGTAGTTCGAGAACGAGGCCCTGGCGTCGGTCTGCGCGTGGGCGCCCGACGTGATCGCCTCGGCGACCCGGGCGGGCGAGGTGCTGCCGACACCGGTGTTGCCGCCGCCCGCGGTGACCGACGCGGTGATGCCCGAGGCGATCAGCCGGCGCACCGCGTCGTCCAGCGCGGTGGACGCGCCGCCGCCGAGGCTGAAGTTCGCCACGGCGGGCCGGCTCGCGTTCAGCCGCACCCAGTCCACGCCCGCGATGACGCCGGCGACCGTGCCGCTGCCCTGGCCGTCGAGCACGCGCACGCCCGCCACCCGCGCGCCCTTCGCCACGCCGTGCGTGCGGCCGGCGATGATGCCCGCGACGTGCGTGCCGTGGCCGTTGTCGTCCTGGGCGACGGGGTCGTTGTCCACCGCGTCGTAGCCGTGCACGGCCCGGCCGCCGAACTCGACGTGCGTGACCCGGATGCCGGTGTCGATCACGTAGGCGGTGACGCCGGCGCCGGTGGTGGCGTAGCTGTAGGTGGTGTCCAGCGGCAGGACGGCCTGGTCGACGCGGTCCAGGCCCCACGGCGCGCCGGTCTGGGTGGTGTGCGCCCGCACGACCTGGTCCTGCTCGACGTAGGCCACCGCCGGGTCGGCGGCGAGCCGGCGGGCCTGCTCCGGGGTGAGCGTCGCGGCGAAGCCGCCGAACGCGGCGTACTCGCGGGTCACCCGCCCGGCGAGGCGGCTCGTCACGGCGCCGGCCGCGGCGAGGTCCGCGAGCTTGACGATGTAGCTGCCCGGCACGGCGGTGGCCGAGTCCGCGTGCAGGACGGCGCCCTCGGCGTACGAGGGCGCGGGGAGCAGGGTGAGGGTCAGCGCGGCCACGGCGACGCCCGGTAAGAGCTTTCGCATACGGCTTTCCTTTGCGGGGTAAGGGATCCCCGGCGCGGATCACGCGCGGGGCTGCCAGTGTGCCGAACCCGGCGCGGCGGAGGCCCGTCCGCGAGGCGGGTCGGTTCGGGGAACCACCGGCCGGGATCGTCGGCGCGAGATCGCCGGGACGGGACCGCACTACGGCGGAGAAGCGCGCGCGGCGAACTCGGACAACGTGATTGAGAAGCGATTCAACGCTGTGGAGAAAATACGGCCGAAGGGTCCGCTGAAACGAGAGGCGAGCGTCTCCGGGCCCACTGCGGAGAAGTTCTTCGGGATGACCGCGCATCGGTTGGGCCGGCGATCCGCGGCCGGGGCGGCGCGGGTCACCACCCCGGCGATCGGCGCGAGGTCCACCACCAGCGGCGACACCGGGCCGCGAGTATTGTCCCGACGGTCAACGTGAGCTTGGGCATAGGCGTTTCCGTCCTGGTCGCGAGCGGTCGCCGACACCCGGTCGGGCCAGGGGTCGGAGACCGCGATCACGCGGGGTGTGCCATGCGTCACCCCACGTACTCGAGGTTATGGGCCGGGTCGGGTACCGGGAAGCGACCGGATGCCCGAGCGCGGTGCGGCGATCGCGGTAGCGGACGCCTTCACACCCCCGCTCCCACCAGCTGTTAATGAGAATTCAAACATTCCACAGCCAACCGGATTTACGGTCCGTTTCGGTCAAATTCGGGGCGGGAAACCCGATCGGCTGTACCGCGCCGGCGATTTCGCACGATAACGTCGCTCGCCTTGTCCTTGGGAGAACGGAGCGAAGATGCCTACGCCAGTCGTCGGACCGGAATCGCGGACGCGCGATCCCCGACGGATCGAAGCGGGGGCCGACCCCTTCGCGGACGCATTGCGTGCGGCGATCCGCGCCAAAGGGCTCAGCCTGGAACGCATCCAGCACAAGCTGCGGGCGCGCGGCGTGGCGGTCAGCATCGCCGCGCTGAGCTACTGGCAGTCCGGCCGCAGGCGGCCGGAACGACCGGACTCGCTCACCGCCGTCAGCCACCTGGAGGAGATCCTGGACGTCGGCGCGGGCGGGTTGAGCTCCCTGCTCGGACCACCGCGGCCACGCGGCAAGGCCCGACCGCGCACCCGCGTGTCCGGCCCCGAGGGGTGGGTCGGCGAGAGCGACTACGCGACCATCGCGGAACTGCTGGCCGACGTCGACACCAGCACCGACCAGGACCTCACCCGGCTCAGCCTGCGCGACCAGGTGGAGCTCGCGATGGACGGCAGCACGCGCCGGGTGCGGTCGCGCCAGGTGCTGCGCGCCGAGCGCTCGGGCGTCGACCGGGTCCTGCTCGGCTACGACACCCGGCTGCCCGGCGACCCGCTGCCGGTCATCGGCACGCTGCGCTCGTGCAGACTCGGGCGGGTTTCCGCCGACCCGCGCAACGGCCTGATGGTCGCCGAACTGCTGCTCGACCGCCCGCTGCGCCGGGGCGAGCGGACGGCCGTCGAGTACGAGCTGATCCACGTGGCGCCGCACCACCCCACGTTCGACAACACGCACTCGCGGCGGTTCCGCCACCCCGTGCGCGAGTACGTCCTGGAGGTCCGGTACGACTCACGGTGCCGACCCGCGCGTTGTGAGCAGTTCACGACCGGTTTGACCGGTGAAGGACCGACCGACGTGCGCGAGACCCCGGTGGACACCTGGGGCTACGCGTACGCGGTCGCGCTGGACTTCGGTCCCGGCGTGGTCGGCCTGCGCTGGGAATGGACCTGACTCAGTAGGAGCGCGGCAACCTCAGCGTGTGCTGCGCCACGAAGTTGAGGATCATCTCCCGGCTGACCGGGGCGATGCGGGACAACCGGGACGCGGCCAGCATGGCGCCGAGTCCGTACTCGGACGACAGCCCGTTGCCGCCGTGGACCTGGATGGCCTGGTCCACCGCACCCGCCACCGCCTCCCCCGCCGCGTACTTGGCCATGTTGGCCGCCTCACCAGCAGCCCGGTCCTCCCCAGCGTCGTAGAGAGCCGCGGCCTTCTGGGTCATCAGCCTCGCCAGCTCGACCTGGATCGCGCACTGCGCCAACGGGTGCGCGATGCCCTGGTGCGCGCCGATCGGCGTGTCCCAGACCGTCCTGGTGCGGGCGTACTCGCTCGCCTGGTCGAGTGCGCGGCGGGCCATGCCGGTGGCGAAGGACGCCGCCATGATCCGCTCCGGGTTCAGCCCGGCGAACAGCTGGGCCAACCCCGCGTCCTCGGAGCCGACCAGCGCGTCCGCCGGCAGGCGCACGTCGTCGAAGAAGCAGGTGAACTGCTTCTCGGGCGAGAGCACCTCCATCGGGATGTGCTGGTAGGTGAAGCCGGGCGCGGTCGTCGGCACGATCATCAAGGAGGGGAGCAGCCGCTGGCCGGTGGCGTCGACGTGCCGGGCGACGACCATGACCGCCTCGACCTCGTCGACGCCGGAGATGTAGGACTTGCCGCCGCCGAGGACCCACTCGTCGCCGTCGCGGTGGACGGCGGTGGCGAGCTTGTGCGAGTTGGAGCCCGCGTCGGACTCGGTGATGGCGAAGGCCATCTTGGTGGTGCCGTCGGCGAACCCGGGCAGCCACCGCCGCTTCTGCTCGGCGGTGCCGAAGCGGGAGATGATCGTGGCGCAGATGGCGGGCGAGACGACCGTCAGCAGCAGCGGGCAGCCCGCCCTGGCCAGCTCCTCGCACACCGCGGCCAGGTCGCCGATCCCGCCGCCACCGCCGCCGTACTCCTCGGGCACGGCCACGCCGAGGTAGCCCAGCTCTCCCGCCTCGGCCCACAGCTCGTCGGTCTTCTCCCCCGCCTTGGCCTTGGCGGTGAAGTACTCGTGGCCGTACTTGCCGGCGAGGTCGGCGACGGCCCTGCGCAACGCCTGCCGCTCCTCGCTCTCGGTGAAGTTGATCGTCATGACCCGCCCGTCCTCCCGGTCGACCCCTCGCGCGGCTCTTCGGCCACCACCGCGAGCACGTCGCCCGCGTCGACCTGTTGCCCCGCCTGCACGAGCACTTCCGCGACCGCGCCGCCGGTGGTGGCGAGCACGCGGTGCTCCATCTTCATCGCTTCCAGCACCAGCAGCTCCGCGCCGGCCTCGACCCGTTGCCCCGGCTCGACGGCGACCCGCACCACCGTGCCGGGCATCGGCGCGACGGTCGCGCCCTCGGCGAGGGTGGCCCGCGGCTCCGGGAACCGGGGCCGCAGCTCGAGCGACACCGGACCCACCTCGACCCGGTCGCCGTACACCGCCACGGGGTACGTCGTGCGCACGCCGTCGCGCTCGAACGTCACCGCGTCCGGCGAAGCGGCGACGACCGCCAGGTCCAGGCTCGTCCGCACGCCCTCGCGGGTGTGCCGGTAGTCGACCTCGACCTGGTCGTCGCCGTGCGCGAACACTGCTCGCTGCGGCTGGGACGCGAGGTTGCGCCAGCCCGGCGGGAGGCTGGTGCGCCGCCGTTCGGCGAGCGCGAGGGCGGCGGCGAGCGCGGCGGGTCGGACGTCGACCGGTCCGGCGGCGGTGAGGCCGTGCTCGTCGAGGAACCCGGTGTGCGTGTCGCCCGCGCCGAACGCCGGGTGCCGCAGCGTGCGGACCAGCAGGTCGCGGTTGGTGACCAGGCCGTGCAGCTCGGCGCGGTCGAGGGCGGCGGCCAGCTTGCGGACCGCCGCGTGCCGGGTCGGCGCCCAGGCGATCACCTTGGCCAGCATGGGGTCGTAGTGCACGCCGACCTCGCTGCCGTCCTCCACGCCGCTGTCCACGCGCACGCCGCCCGGCACGGCGAACCGGTGCAGGGTGCCGCTCGCGGGCCGCCAGTCGTGCGCGGGGTCCTCCGCGTAGAGGCGGGCTTCGACGGCGTGGCCGTTCGGGGCGGGCGGTTCGGCGGGCAGGCGGGCGCCTTCGGCGACGGCGAGCTGCCAGGCGACCAGGTCGACGCCGAACACCTCCTCGGTGACCGGGTGCTCCACCTGCAGGCGGGTGTTGACCTCCAGGAAGTGGAACGAGCCGTCGTCGGTGAAGAGGAACTCCACCGTGCCCGCGCCGACGTACCCGATGGCCTCGGCGGCGCTGGTGGCGGCGGCGAACAGCCGCTCGCGGGCCTGCGGTGTCACGGCCGGGCTCGGCGTCTCCTCGATGATCTTCTGGTGGCGGCGCTGGATGGAGCACTCCCGCTCGCCCAGCGCCCACACCGTGCCGTGCGCGTCGGCGAGGATCTGCACCTCGACGTGCCGCGCGTGCTCCAGCAGGGGTTCGCAGAAGACGGTGCCGTCGCCGAACGCCGACTCGGCCTCGCGGCGGGCGGCGGCCACCTGCTCCGCCAGCTCGGACGCGGACCGCACCACGCGCATCCCGCGCCCGCCTCCGCCGGCGGAGGCCTTGACGAGCAGGGGGAACTCGTCGGCCGACCCGGGGTCGAGCTCGGGCAGCACCGGCACGCCCGCCGCCGCCAGCCTCTTCTTCGCCGCGACCTTCGACCCCATCGCGTCGATGACCTCGGGGTCGGGCCCGACCCACGTCAGCCCGGCGGCGACGACGGCGCGGGCGAAGGAGGCGTTCTCGGACAGGAACCCGTACCCGGGGTGCACCGCGTCCGCGCCGGCCGCGAGCGCGGCGGCCACCAGCAGGTCGGCGCGCAGGTAGGTGTCGGCCGGGGCCGCGCCGGGCAGCCGGACCGCCGCGTCCGCCTCCCGGACGTGCGGCGAGCGCTCGTCGGGGTCGGAGAACACGGCGACCGGCGAGATGCCGACCTCGCGGCACGTGCGGATCACCCGGCGGGCGATCTCGCCCCGGTTGGCGATCAACAGCTTGCGGATCATCGTGTCCCTCACATCCGGAAGACGCCGTAGCGGTCCGCGCCCTCGACCGGTCCGCTGTGGATGGCCGACAGGCACAGGCCCAGCACGGTGCGGGTGTCGCGGGGGTCGATCACGCCGTCGTCGTAGAGGCGGCCGGACAGGAAGGCGGCCAGGGACTGCTGCTCGATCTGGCCCTCGACCATCTCGCGCATGGCCGCGTCGTGCTCCTCGCGGTAGTCCTGGCCCTTCGCGGCGGCCGCCTGGCGGGCCACGATCGACAGCACCCCGGCCAGCTGCTTCGGGCCCATCACGGCCGACTTGGCGTTCGGCCAGGTGAACAGGAACCTCGGGTCGTAGGCCCGACCGCACATGCCGTAGTTGCCCGCGCCGTACGACGCGCCCATCACCACGGTCAGGTGGGGCACGCGGCTGTTCGACACGGCGTTGATCATCATCGCGCCGTGCTTGATGATCCCGCCCTGCTCGTACCGCGCGCCGACCATGTACCCGGTCGTGTTCTGCAGGAACAGCAGCGGCGTGTCGCTCGCGTTCGCCAGCTGGATGAACTGCGCGGCCTTCTGCGCCTCTTCGCTGAACAGCACGCCGCGCGCGTTGGCCAGCACCCCGATCGGGTACCCGTGCAGGTCGGCCCACCCCGTCACGAGGCTGCCGCCGTAGTCGGGCTTGAACTCGTCGAACCGCGACCCGTCCACGATCCGGGCGATCACCTCGCGCGGGTCGAACGGGACGCGCAGGTCCGCCGGCACCAGCCCGAGCAGGTCCTCCTCGTCGTGCCGCGGCGGCTCGACGGCCTTCGGCGCGGGACCGCGCTTGCGCCAGTTGAGCCGGGCCACCACGCGGCGGGTCAGCCGGAGCGCGTCCACCTCGTCCTCGGCCACGAAGTCGGCCAGCCCGGACGTCGTGCCGTGCATCCGCGCGCCGCCGAGCGACTCGTCGTCGGACTCCTCGCCCGTGGCCATCTTCACCAGCGGCGGCCCGCCGAGGAACACCTTCGAGCGGTCCTTGATCATCACCACGTAGTCCGACATGCCCGGCACGTACGCCCCGCCGGCGGTCGCGTTGCCGAACACCGCGCTGATCGTCGGGATGCCCGCCGCCGACAGCCGGGTCAGGTCCCGGAACGCCCGACCGCCCGGGATGAAGATCTCGCTCTGGCTCGGCAGGTCCGCGCCGCCGGACTCGACCAGCCCGATCAGCGGCAGCCGGTTCTGCAGGGCGATGTCGTTGGCCCGGAACGTCTTGCGCAACGTCCACGGGTTGCTCGCGCCGCCCCGCACGGTCGGGTCGTTGGCCACGATGACGCACTCGACGCCCTCGACCACCCCGATCCCGGTGACCACGCTCGCGCCCACGGGGTAGTCGGTGCCCCACGCGGCCAGCGGCGACAGCTCCAGGAACGGGCTGTCCGGGTCCACCAGCAGCTCGATCCGCTCGCGGGCCAGCAGCTTGCCGCGCCGGTGGTGCCGCTCGGTGTACTTCGGCCCGCCGCCCGCCAACGCCTTGGCCTGCTCGACGTCCAGCTCGGCGATCCGGGCCAGCAACGCCTCCCGGTTCTCGGCGTACCCCGGCGACCGGCGGTCCACCGCCGTGCGCAACACACTCATGCCGTGTACCCCAATCGCCGTGCCGCCAGCTCCGTCATCACCTCGGTCGCGCCGCCCCCGATGCCGAGGATCCGCGCGTCCCGGTAGTGCCGCTCGACCTCGACCCCGCGGAGGTAGCCCGCGCCGCCGTGCAGCTGCACCGCCGCGTCCACGACGAACGAGCACGCCTCCACGGCCGCGTTCTTCGCGAAGCACACCTGCGCCACGACCTCCTCGCCGGCCAGCACCTTCACCGCCACCTCCCGCGTGTACGCGCGGACGAGGTCGACGCGCTGCGCCATCTCCACCAGCCGGTGCCGGACCACCTGCCGCGCGATGAGCGGCTTGCCGAACGTCTCGCGCCGCCGCGCGTGGGTCAACGCCAGGTCGAGACACCGCTGGGCGGTGGCGTAGGCCTGCACGGCCAGCGAGATCCGCTCCACCTGGAACTGCCGCATGACCAGCGCGAACCCGGCGTGCTCGACGCCGACCAGGTTCGCCACCGGCACCCGGGCGTCCACGAAGGACAGCTCGGCGGTGTCGGAGCAGTGCCAGCCCATCTTCTCCAGCCGCCGGTCCACCGCGAACCCCGGCGTGCCCTTCTCGACCACCAGCAGGCTGATGCCCTGGTAGCCCGGCCCGCCGGTGCGCACGGCCGTCGTCACGAAGTCCGCCCGGCCACCCGAGGTGATGAACGCCTTCGTCCCGTTCACCACGTAGTGGTCACCGTCGCGACGGGCCGTGGTGCGCAGGGCCGCCACGTCCGAACCACCACCCGGTTCGGTGATGGCGAGCGCCCCGATCAGCTCGCCCGCCAACGTCGGCCGCACGAACCGGTCGATCAACGACGCGTCGCCGGAGTCCACGATGTGCGGCACCGCGATGCCGTGCGTGAGCAGCCCCGCGACCAGCCCGGACGACCCGCCGGCCTGGATCAGCTCCTCGGTGGCCACGACGGTGTCCAGCAGGTCGCCCGCGCCGCCGACGGCCTCGGGGAACCCGAGGCCGAGCAACCCGATCTCCGCCGCCGCGCGGTGCAGCGACCGGGGCAGCTCGCCGGCGCGCTCCCAGTCGGACAGGTGCGGCACGACCTCCCGCTCGGTGAACTTCCGCACCACCGCGCGCAGGTCACGCCGCTCGGGCGTGTCGAACAACTCCGACGTGGTCGTCACAGCAGCGCCTCCGGGATCTCCACGTGCCGGGAGCGCAGCCACTCGCCCAACCCCTTGGCCTGCGGGTCGAAGCGGGTGGACGACGCCACGCCGTCACCGAGCAGGCCGTGCAGCACGAAGTTCAGCGCGCGCAGGTTCGGCAGCTCGTGCCGGTCGACCTCGCCCGCCTCCGGCAGCAGCTCCTTCAGCCGTTCGACGGTGAGTTCCGCCCGCAGCCACTCGTACTGCGCGTCCGTGCGGACCCACACGCCGAGGTTGGCGTCACCGCCCTTGTCCCCCGAGCGCGCTCCGGCGACCAGACCCAGTGGAATTCTCTTCGGGGAAACCTTCTTCGGGGAAACGCTCATACCTCGACCACCTTCCCGTCCGGCAGCACGGCCCGGTGCGGCACCGACGACCGCGGCACGTACGCGGCCCGGTAGACGCCGAACGGCGTGCCGTCGCCGGGCGGCGCGGTGACGTGGAACCCGGGGTACGACGCCAGCGCCAGCTCGATCCCCGCCCGCGAGAACGCCTTGGCCCGCTTCGGGTCCGCCGTCTTGACGGTCACGTGCAGCAGCGCGCTCGCCGTCTCCTCGGTGGCCGCGTCGGCGTGATCGGTCCGGGCCAGCGTCCACGTCAGGTCCGCGGGCCCGATCGCCGACTCCAGCTGGCGCCGGACCAGGTCCGCCTTGGCCTCGACGTCCAGCCCGGTCAGCACGAACGTGGTGGAGTTGCGGAACCCGCCCAGGGCGTTGAGGCAGACCTTGAGCGTGTCCGGCGGCGCGGAGCCCCTCACCCCCGAGATCCGCACGCCCCGCTCGTGCGGGTCGAGCCGGATCGTGTCGAAGTGGCTGACCACGTCCGGTCCGAGGTAGGCGGGCGCGCCGATCTCGTAGAGCAGCTGCGCGGTGACGGTGTCGACGGTGACCGCGCCGCCCGTGCCGTCGTGCTTGGTGATGAGCGACGAGCCGTCCGCCTCGACCTCCGCGATCGGGAAACCGGGCCTGGCCGCGTCGATCGAGGTGAAGAACGAGTAGTTGCCGCCGGTGGCCTGCGTGCCGCACTCCAGCACGTGGCCGGCGACCGTCGCGCCCGCCAGCGCGTCGAAGTCCTCCCGACCCCAGCCGAAGTGCGCGGCGGCCGGCCCGACGACCAGCGACGCGTCGGTGACCCGGCCGGTGACCACGACGTCCGCCCCGGCGGCCAGGCACTCGGCGATGCCCCACGCGCCGAGGTAGGCGTTGGCGGTCAACGCCTCCGGGAACCGCTCGCGCACGTCGTCGCCGGTCACGTGGGCGACCTTCGCGCCGAGCCCGAGCCGGTCGATCGCCTCGGCCAGCCCCTCCGGGTTCAGCCCGCCCGCGTTGGAGACGATCTTGACGCCCCGGGCCAGCGCGTCGGCCAGGTTCTCCTCCAGCTGGCGCAGGAACGTGCGGGCGTAGCCGAGGTGGGCGTCCTTCACGCGGTCGCGGCCCAGGATGAGCATGGTGAGCTCGGCCAGGTAGTCGCCGGTGAGGACGTCGAGTTCGCCGCCGGTCAGCATCTCGCGGACGGCGGAGAACCGGTCGCCGTAGAAGCCCGAGGCGTTGCCGATGCGGATCACGGCCGCCGCCGGGGAGCACGGCCCGTGCCGGGAGCGCCGGCGAACGCCTGCGCGATCGGCGCCCAGGCGCCCGCGGCCTCGCCGACCACGGTGACGTCCAGGTCGTCGCGGTGCCGCCGCTGGGTGGCGAGCAGGCAGAAGTCCAGGGCGGGACCGGTGATCCGGTCCTGGGCGTCCTCCGGGCCCCACGTCCACGCCTCGCCGTCCGGCGCGACCAGCTCCACCCGGACCGGGACCCGCGGCGCGGTCAGCCCGTTGACCACGAACGACCAGCCGAACGTGCGGACCGCGATGTGCGCGACGTGCCTGAGGCGGTGGGTGGGCTCGCGGGTGACGCCGAGCGCGTCGGCCACGTCCTGGCCGTGCGCCCACGTCTCCATCAGCCGGGCGGTGGCCATGGACGTCGCGCTCATCGGCGGACCGAACCACGGCATCTTGACGCCCGGCGGCAGCGCCGCGAGGGCTTCGGCCAGCTCGACGCGGCCCGCCAGCCACTGCGCCAGCGTGACCGGCTCCCGCGCGCCCTCGTCCACCGCGTCCGGACTGGCGCCCCTCAACGCCTCGGCGAAGGCCCCCGGGTCGCGGGCGGCGAGCGCGGCCACCCGGTCGGTCCAGCGCAGGTGGCTGATCTGGTTGGCGATCGTCCACCCCTCGGCGGGCGTCGGGACGGTCCAGTCGTCGAGCGGCGCGACCAGGTCGTCCAGCACCCGGCTCTCGGCCCGCAGGTCGTCCAGGAGTTCGGTGATCACGGTGCCTGCCCTTCGAGGAGTTCCTCCAGCACCCGCGCCCAGTGCCGGACGATGCGGCTGCGCCGCTTGCCGTCGTCGGTGAGCTGGTTGGCCAGCGCGAGGCCGCGCACCAGGTCCAGGGTGAGCTGCACCGTCTCCCGGACGCCCGGCTTGGCCTCGTCGGCGCCCAGCAGCTCGACGGCGAGGCGGTGCGTCTCGCGGCCGAGGCGGACCTCCAGCGGCACCACCACGGTCTTGAGGTCGGGGTCGGTGCGCGCGGCGACCCACAGCTCCAGCGCGGCGGTGAACAGGTCGCTGGCGTAGAAGTCGGCGATCAGCTCGACCACGGCGACCGTGCTGCCGTTGACCCGGCTCGCGCGCTCCTTCAGGTCGAGGACGCTCTCCGCGCCGAGGTGCTCGACCGCGGCGGCGACCAGCTCGCCGCGGGTGCGGAAGTGGTGCAGCTGGGCGCCGCGGGACACGCCGGCGCGTTCGGCCACCTCGGTCGTCGTCGTGCCCGCCCAGCCGCGCTCGACCAGGCACTCGACCGTGGCCTCCATGAGCTTGCGCCGGGTCTCGCGGCTGCGGTCGGCCTGGCGCCTGGTGTCCCGCTGCCCGGTTTCGGTGGACATGCGGCCGAGTGTCGCGCCCCAACTAACAAACAGTCAAGACTGATTGTTAGTTGGGCGACGAACGCGCCCGCCCCGGACCGGTCCGGGGCGGGCGCGGCGTGGGCACTCCCCTCCCGACTACCAGCCGCCCTGGACCATGGTCTGGAACAGCCACGTGCCGCCGGTCTTCACCAGCAGGTCGCCGTACCGCACGACCTGGGAGAACTCACCGGCGGTGATGGTCGCGTCGGTGATCACGAACACCAGGTCCGCGGTGACGAACACCGGGGTCCGGACCGACTCCATCCGCACGTCGCCGTCGCCGAGCGTGGCCCCCATGTCGGCGAGGAACCGCGCCCGGTCCCACGACTGCGCCGACCCGTCGGTCACCGCGTTGACCGGGAACAGCGCCATGTCGGCCATCGCCTCGACGTCCTTGGCCTCGGCCAGGGCGTCCCACTTCTCGAACCACGCGAGCACGCCCGCCACGTCTTCGTCGGTCGGCACGAACCCCGCTCCACTACCCGGCACAGCACTCATGTCGTACATTGTACCGTACGCTGTACGGCGACGACCGCGCTCAACCGCCGAGAGGCGTTCACGGGAGTGGCGGCGCAGGTCAGGCGGGCCAGGCGGCCAGGGCGAGGTCGACCATCCGGTGCAGCCGCTCGGCGTCGACGCCGTCCGCCGCCTGCACCGAGATCCCCTGCGCGACCAGCACCACGAACTTCGCCAGGTCCGCCGCGTCCGCCCCGGCGGGGAGGTCGCCCTCGGCCTGGGCCCGCGCGAAGCGGTCCCGGAGCCCGGCCTCGCCGTCGCGCCGCCAGTCGGCGAGCCGCTCGCGGGTCGCCTCGGCGTCCGCGCCCATGGCGAGACCGCCTTGCAGGCTCAGGCAACCGGCGGGACAGCCGGGCGTGGTCGACACCTCGACCGCCCCGCGCAACATGCGCTCGGCGGCGGCCCGGGCGGTCGGCCGGTCGAGCGCGTCCCGCACGTGGACCGCCTTGCGGTCGGTGTAGTGCTGCAACGCCTTGCGGAACAGCGATTCCTTGTTGCCGAAGGCCGCGTACAGGCTGGGGCGGTTGATGCCCATCGCCTCGGTCAGGTCCGACAGGGCCGCGCCCTCGTAGCCGCGCCGCCAGAAGACGCGCACGGCCTGGTCCAGTGCCTCGTCGACGTCGAACTCACGCGGACGACCGCCGGCCATCGACCCATCACCTCGCTCCAGCCCTTGTCCGCACGGTACTCGATCGGGCCTGGTGAGGGCCGCCACACGTTCTTGACCGTTCGGTACAAAACCCCAATTGTGTACCTCATGGTAAATAACTTGGGCAGGCTGGCCGGACGGCGTGCGCTCGTCACCGGCGGCACGCGGGGCATCGGTGCGGGGATCGTGCGGAAACTGGCCGCCGAGGGCGCGGTCGTGCTGACCACGGCCCGTTCGGCCGGCGACGCGGAACTGCCGGCAGGGGTGCTCTTCACCACCGCGGACGCGGCCGACCCGGACTCCGCGCCGCGACTGGCCGACGAGGCGGTCAGGCAGCTCGGCGGGGTGGACATCCTGGTGGACAACGCCGGCGGCGGTCAGGCGAAGCCCGGCGGCTACGGCGACATCGACGACAAGGCGTGGCAGGAGGTCCTGGAGACGAACCTGCTCGGCGCGGTCCGGCTCGACCGCGCGATCCTGCCGGGGATGGTCGAGCGCGGCTCGGGCGTGATCATCCACATCTCGTCGTCCTCCGCGCACGTGCCCGTCGGCCCGCTGCTGCACTACTCGGCCGCCAAGGCGGCGCTGTCGAACTACAGCAAGGGACTGGCCGAGCAGGTGGCCGCCCGGGGCGTGCGGGTGAACCGGGTCTCCCCCGGCATGACCGAGACCTCGGCGGTGGCCGCGGTGATCGGCGACCTCGCCGCGAGCGCGAGCGGCGACCACGACGCCGCCCGCGCCGCGTTGGTCGAGCTGATCGGCGGCATCCCGATGGGTCGCACCGGCACGCCGGAGGACATCGCCAACCTGGTGGCGTTCCTGGTGTCCGACGAGGCGTCCTGGATCACCGGGGCGGACTACGTCATCGACGGCGGCACCCTCAAGGCCGCGTAGCCGGCGTTCGGCCGGCCCTCGACGGTCCGACCCCGGCGGCTCGTCCTCGGCGGCTCCCCTGCGGCGGTTCCCCCGCGGCGGTGCCGGCAGCGGTCCGAACAGCGGTGCCGCGGTGATCGGCCGCCTTGTTCGATGGGTGCGGGCCGACGAGGGCCGACGAGGAGGTCGCAGTGGCGGTGTCGCGGCGGGACGTGTTGCGGTGGACGGGCGCGGCGGTGGCCGCGGGCGGCGCGGTGGCCGCGGGCGGCGCACCGGCGGCGGCAGCCGGGCCCGGGAGGTGGGCGCGGTTGCGCGCCCACCTGGCCGGCGAGCTGCTGCTCCCCGGCGACGGCGGCTACGACGCCGCGCGGCTGCCGTTCAACTCGCTGTTCGACCACCACAGGCCGGCCGCGATCGCCCGCTGCGTGCGCGTGGAGGACGTGCAGCGGTGCCTGGAGGAGGCCCGGCGCGGCGGGGTCCGGGTGGCGGCGCGCGGCGGCGGGCACAGCTACGCCGCCTACTCGACCCCGCACGACGGCCTGGTGGTCGACCTCGGGCCGATGAACGGCGTCGAGGTGCGGTCCGACGGCACCGCCGTGATCGGCGCGGGCGCACGCCTCGGCGACGTCTACGCGGCGCTGGCGGCGGCCGGCCGGTGCCTGCCGCTGGGCAACTGCCCGTCGGTCGGCATCGCCGGCCTCACCCTGGGCGGCGGCCTCGGCTGGGTGGACCGCGCGTACGGCCTCACGTGCGACTGGCTGCGGGCCGCCCGCGTGGTCACCGTCGACAGCCGCCGGGTCACCGCCTCGGCGGACCGCGAACCCGACCTGTTCTGGGCGTTGTGCGGAGGCGGTGGCGGCAACTTCGGCGTGGTCACGTCCTTCGAGTTCGCCACCGCGCCCGCGCCGGAGGTGCTCACCGTGTTCCGGCTGCGGTTCCCGGCCGGGTCGGCGGCCGACGTGCTCGGCGCGTGGCAGCCGTGGAGCGCCGGCGCGCCCGACCACGTGTCCAGCACCTGCGTGGTCCTGCCCGACGGGTCGGTCGACCTCACCGGCTGCTCGACCGGACCAGGAGGACCGCTGCTCGCGGAACTGGCCCGCCTGGGCCTGGACGCGCCGCTCGAGCACGCCGAGGTCGACTACCCGACCGCGACGGCGATCATGACCCAGGGCCACCCGCCCCGCAACGCCTTCCGCGCGTCCTCACGCATCGCGGACGGCCTGTGGGACGACCCGGCGGCCGTGGCCGGCACGGTGCGGGACAAGGACAGCGCGCTGCTCATCGTGGGCGCGCTCGGTGGCGCGATCGACCGGCTCGGCCCCACCGACACGGCCTACCCCCACCGCGGCGCGCCGACGTCCGTCGAGGTCTTCGGCACCGTCGGCGACCTGCCGCCCGAGCAGGTCACCCGGGAGGTGGACGACGCGCAGGCGGAGCTGGCGGGCCTGATCGGCGCCGGCACCTACATCAACTACCTGGACCCGGAGCAGGAGGACTGGGCGGAGACGGCCTACCGGCACAACCTGCCCCGGCTGCGCGCCGTCGCCCGCCGCTACGACCCGGACCGCGTGCTGCGGTTCCCGCAGGCGGTCAGAGGGCGTTGATCCCGACGCTGCCCAGGCGTCGGACGGGCGCGCCGCGCTTCGCCACCGCCAGCATCGCCCGACCGAGCTGCTCGGTGGTCGTGGTGTGCCCGGGCAGCAGTCGGGACAGCACCGGGTACAGCCGCCGCGCCACCGCGTACAGGCCCCGGTACCAGCGGACCTTCGACTTGACGCCGTGCAGCGGCTGGATGAAGCCGGGCCGGAACGCGTACCCCTGCAGCGGCAGGGCGATCACGTCGTCCTCGGTGCGGCCCTTGACCCTCGCCCACCTGGCGCGGCCGTGCGGGTCGGTGCCCGCGCCGGAGACGTAGACGAACGTCGACCCCGGGTTCACCTCGGCGAGCGCGCGGGCGGCGGCCAGCGTGTAGTCGTAGGTGATGTGCTCGTACTCGCCCGGCGGCCTGCCGACGGACGACACGCCCAGGCAGTAGAAGCACGCGTCGTAACCGGTGAGCCGGTCGGCCACCCCGGTGAAGTCGGTGAAGTCCCGGTGGGCCAGCTCGGTCAGCTTCGGGTCGGACACGCCGGTGCCGCCGCGGCCCACCGCGAGCACGGCCGTCACGTCCGGGTCGAGCAGGCACTCGCGCAGCACGCCCTGCCCCACCATGCCGGTGGCGCCGAACACGATCACCTTCATGCGGCGAGCGTAGCTCTAGAGGAGGGTCAGCTGCTCCTGCACGACCGGGGCGGTCGGGGTCGAGGCGGGCAGGCTGCCTTCGGGCCACACGCCCTCGTCGTCGCCCGGCACGCCGACCGCGTCGCGGCCGCCGCGCGCGTCCAGGCCGTGCCGCCGCAGCAACGGCTGGAGGCGCTCCGCCAGCCACCGCCGGTACCGGACGTCCACATAGGACCCGCGCGCGTACAGCCGCCGGTAGACGTCGACCAGGTCCGGCCGCTCGCGCGCCAGCCACCGGGCGAACCACTCGCGCGCGCCCGGCCGCAGGTGCAGCGGCAGGACCGTCACGCCCGTGGCGCCCGCCTCGGCGATCGAGGCCAGCAGCTCGTCCAGCTGCTCCACCGAGTCGGTCAGCCGGGGCAGCACGGGCGCGACGAACACCCCGCACGGCAACCCGGCGTCCCGGACGCGGCGCACCAGCTCCAGCCTCGCCTGCGGGCTGGGCGTGCCCGGTTCCAACCCGGACTGCAGCTCGCGGTCCAGCAACGCCAACGACACCCCGATGCCCACCGGCACCGAGGTCGCCGCCCGCGCCAACAGCGGGATGTCCCGCGACAGCACCGTCCCCTTGGTGAGGATCGAGAACGGCGTGCCGGAGTCGGCCAGCGCCCGGATGATGCCCGGCATCAACGCGTACCGGCCCTCGGCCCGCTGGTACGGGTCGGTGTTCGTGCCCATCGCCACGTGCTCGCGCCGCCACCGCTTGGACCGCAACTGGCCTTCGAGCACCGCGACCGCGTTGACCTTCACCACGACCTGGGTGTCGAAGTCGTGCCCGGCGTCGAGGTCGAGGTAGGTGTGCGTGTTGCGGGCGAAGCAGTTGTGGCTGACCAGGCCGTTGGCCACGAAGTCGCCGGTGCCGGTGGTGATGTCGTACAACGTCCGCGTCACGCCCAGCGACTCCACCGACACCACCGCCAGGTCGGGCGTCGCGGGCACCGCCACGCCCTCCACGGCGTTGCCGCGCGGGACCGCCGGGCCGACCAGGTGCAGGAACCGCAACCGCTCGGCCAGCCCGCCGGTGATCCGCACCCCGCGCACCTCGACCACGTGCGGCACGCGCAGCCGCATCAGCGCCAGCACCGCCGCCTCGAACACCGCGCTGTCCGAACTGGACATCACCAGCTCGCCGCCGCTGGAGCTGCCCCGCCCGTCGAACAGGCCCGCCAGGAAGCCCTTCGACCACTCCTCCCCCGGCTCGACCGGTCGGTCCACCAGCTCGCTCTCGCGCGGCACCCCGCCGCCGGCGAAGTCGCGCACGCGGCGCAGCACGTCCGGGTCGCTGGGCAGGCCGCCGCGCACCGCGCCCCACAGGTAGCCCACGCGGTACTCCCCGCCCTGCGCGGGCGGCGTGGCGAACCGGCCCGTCCCGACCAGCCGGGAACCCTTGACCAGGAACGGCCGCTCCTCGAAGTCGTCACACCGGCCGGGTGTGACGTGCTTCCAGCCCTCGTCGGTGAGGAACCGGTGGTCGCCGCCCGCCACGACCTGCGTGCCGTCGCTCAACGTGACCCGGTAGGCGGGCTTGGAGGTCTTCCAGTGCGCCTGCACGCGGGTCACCGCGAACCGGCCCTGCGACGTGCCGAACACCTCCTCGCCGACGGCCAGGTCGGCGATGGGCTTGGTGCGGCCGTTCGCCAGCAGCACCGGCGTGTCACCCGTCAGGCAGTACGTGCAACCGTGCGTGCACCCTCGGTAAGGATTGACCGTCCAGCCGAACGGGAGACCGCCGCCAGGCACTTTGTTGAGCACGGACTTGGCGTTCACCTCGTGGAACACGACGTCGGCGAAGTCGGGAGTTCGTACGCTGCGCACCAGCCCCGGCAACCCCGGCAGAGCCTGCTGCCGGTCCGCCCCGTCCTTCTGCCCGTCCCATCGCATGTCCACATTCGAACACGTGTTCGAACAACGGTCAATCGGAGTGCCCGTGTCTGTGCTGGACGTCATCCTGTGGCCCTTCAACAACGCCGCGTTCACCTTCGCCGGCGCCCCCACGAGCTGGGGCGAGGTGGCCGGTTTCGTGACCGGCGCGCTCTGCGTCTGGCTGGTGGCCCGGCAGAACGCGCTCAACTGGCCGATCGGCATCCTCAACAACCTCGCCTTCCTCGTGTTGTTCGCGACCAGCGGCCTCTACGCGGACTCCGGCCTCCAGGTCGTCTACGTGGTGCTCGCGCTGTACGGCTGGTGGGCCTGGCTGCGCGGCGGCGTCGAGCACACCCCGCTGCCGGTCAGCCGGACCACGCGCGAGCAGTGGTGGTGGCTGCTCGCGGCCGGCGTGGCGGGCACCCTGCTGCTGGTGTGGGTGCTCACCTCGGTCAGCAACTCGACCGTGCCGTGGGCGGACTCCGTGACCACCGTGCTCTCCCTGCTGGCCACGTGGGGCCAGACCCGCAAGAAGGTCGAGTGCTGGTGGCTGTGGATCGCCGCGGACGTGATCTACGTTCCTTTGTACGCCTACAAAGACCTGTGGCTGACCGCGATCCTCTACGTCGGCTTCATGGCTCTGTGCGTGCTCGGCCTGCACAACTGGACGAAGGCGTTGCGCCAGGACGAGTCGGTGCCCGCGTGACCGACTTCGACCACGCGCTGGTGCTCGGCAAGTTCTACCCCCCGCACGCCGGCCACCACCATCTCATCCGCACGGCCGCCGCGCGGAGCCGACGCACGACCGTGACCGTGTTGGCATCGGGCGCGGAGTCCATTCCGGTCGCCGACCGCGTGTCGTGGCTGCGCGCCGAGCACGCGGGCACGCCCGGTCTCGTCGTGCTCGGCGACGTGGACGACCACGAGATGGACTTCCACAGCGACGCGGTGTGGGAACTGCACATGGGCGTGGCGCGGGCGGTGCTCGCGCGGCGGGCCATCCTGGACGGCGACCCGGCGTCCGCGGCGGTCGACGCGGTGTTCTCCAGCGAGCGCTACGGCGACGAGATGGCCAAGCGGCTGGGCGCCCGGCACGTGCTGGTGGACCTCGACCGCGGCGCCGTTCCCGTGTCGGGGACGGCGGTGCGGGCCGATCCGCGCGGGCAGTGGGGCCGGCTCGGGCGGGCCACCCAGGTCGGGCTGTGCGCGCGGATCGTGGTGGTAGGGGCCGAGAGCACGGGCACGACGACGCTGTCGCGGCAGTTGGCGGAGGCGTTGGGCGCACCGTGGGTGCCCGAGTACGGGCGGGAGCACACCGAGCTGAAGCTGGCCGCCGCACGGGCGTTCGACCCCGGCGCGGGCATCGACGGTCTGGTGTGGACGGTCGGCGACTTCCAGGACGTGGCGCGCAGGCAGCAGGAGCTGGCCGACGCGGCGGTCGACGGGCCGATCCTGGTGTGCGACAACGACTCGTGGGCGGCGACCGTGTGGGGCCACCGGTACCTCGGCGCGCCGCGCACGGACATCGCGCCGGACGCCCACCGGCCCGCCCTGTACCTGCTGACCGATCACGTCGGCGTGCCGTTCGAGCAGGACGGGTGGCGGGACGGTGAGCACCTGCGGCCGTGGATGACGGACCTGTTCCGGGTCGGGTTGGCGGGGAGGGGCGTGCCGTGGCGGCTGGTGACGGGGTCGCCGGAGCAGCGGCTGCGGCAGGCGCTGGCGGCGTGCGAGGAAGCGGTGGCGGCGCACTTCCGGTTCGCTGATCCTCTGACGCCGGTGACGTGAGGCGGTGGGCGAGGTGGGCGGTGGGCGAGGTGGGGTGGCGCGGGATTCCGCTCAGATGGTGGTGAGGACTTGGTCCAGGGACTTGCGGACCAGGTTCGGCACCACGCAGTCGTCGGCCGGGTAGCCGATCGGGATCACCGCGAACGCCTTCTCGTTGCGCGGGCGGCCCAGCACGTCGCCGAGGAACTTCATCGGCGACGGCGTGTGGGTCAGCGCGGCGAGCCCGGACAGGTGCAGGGCGGTCAGCAGCATCCCGACCGCGATGCCGACCGACTCGTCCACGTAGTAGTGCTTGCGCCGGCCCCCGCCGGGCTCCAGGTAGTACCGCTGCTGGAACACGACGACCAGCTCCGGCGCGTCGGTCAGGTGCGGCTTGACGTCGTCGGTGCCGAGCGGGCGCAGCGCGTCCAGCCACTCGTCGCCGAGCCTGCCCCCGTAGGAGACGCGTTCCTCGTGCTCGGCGGCCTCGCGGATGCGGCGACGCACCGCGGGGTCCTTGACGAGCACGAACGTCCAGGGTTGCTGGTGGGCGCCGCTGGGCGCGGTGGAGGCGACCTCGATGGCGTCGCGCACCACCTGGTCGGGAACCGGGTCGGAGGAGAACATGCGCACCGTGCGGCGGTCCCTCATGCGGGCACGCAGGTCGGCGGCCGTGCGCAGGGACTCGTCGACCGGCATCCTGGCCGGTCGGTACGGGACCGGCTCGAAGGACCGGCCGTGGATGGGTGTCCAGTTCGTGGTCACGCGGCGAGCGTGGCACCCACGAGGTCCCGGTTGAAGGGTTCGCCCCGAAATTCGCACCGAACTGTCCGACATGCGGACGACTGGGGTGTGCGGGCAGTATGTGCGCGTGCGCGCCAAGGACCTCATCGCCGCCCATGGACACGGCCACGGGCACGGCCCCGTCGAGCCGGCTTCCCGACCCGTGCGCAAGCTGCTGCTGGTCCTGCTGCTGCCGCTCGTGCTCGCGACCGTGGTCGGCGCGCTGCTGCTGTACCCGTTCGGGCACGAGCAGCGCACGGGCGCGGAGGCGGGGCTCGCGCAGGTGCCCGTGCGCGGCGACGTGACGGCCGTGGCGAAGGGCGGGTGCGGCCCGGACGCGGGCGAGGTCGGCGGCACCGGGTGCGTGCTGGTGACCGTGAAGATGAGCGACGGCGTGGCGGCGGGCCGGGAGGTCCGGGTCCCGGTGCCGGACCAGCCGGGCACGCCGACGTTCACCGTCGGCGACGCCGTGGTGCTCTCCTTCGGCGGGGGCGACCCGAACGACAGCACGTCCTACCAGCTGGCCGACTTCCAGCGCGGAGCGCCGTTGCTGCTGCTGGGCGTGCTGTTCGCGGCGGCTGTGCTGCTGCTGGGCCGCTGGCAGGGCCTGGCGGCGCTGGGCGCGCTGGCGTTGAGCTTCGTGGTGCTGGTGCTGTTCGTGCTGCCCGCCATCCTGGCCGGGGAGAGCCCGCTCGCCGTGGCCGTGGTCGGCGCGGGGCTGATCATGTTCGTGGTGCTGTACCTGACGCACGGGCTGTCCGCGCGGACGTCCACGGCGGTGCTGGGCACGTTGGTCAGCCTCGCGTTGATCGGCGTGCTGGGCGCCCTGTTCTCGGCCTTCGCCAAGCTGACCGGGCTGGACCAGGAGACGGCGAACCTGGTGTCGCTGCTCGGCCACGGCATCGACACGCGCGGGCTGCTGCTGGCGGGCACGATCATCGGCGCGCTCGGCGTGCTGGACGACGTGACCGTGACGCAGACCAGCTCGGTGTGGGAGCTGCGGCGGGCCAACCCGGCGCTGGGGTTCCGGGAGCTGTACGCGGCGGGGTCGCGGATCGGCCGCGACCACCTGTCGTCCGTGGTGAACACGCTGGTCATGGCCTACGCGGGCGCGGCGCTGCCGTTGCTGCTGGCGTTCATGCTGTCGGGGCGGGCCCTGGGCGAGATCCTGACCGCGCAGGAGGTGGCGCAGGAGGTCGTGCGGACCCTGGTGGGCAGCATCGGGCTCGTGGCGGCGGTGCCGATCACGACCGCGTTGGCGGCGTGGGTGGCCGGTCGTGAACCGGTGGGTGAGCCCGGGTCGGGCGGGTCGGGCGGGTCGGAGGACTTGGTTGAGCCGGTGCGCGAGCGGGCTGTCGCTGATCCGCTGTGGCGCAAGCACGTGCGAGGCGACCTGCGCACCGGCTACGACCCGGCGAAGGGACCGTGGCGTCGCCCGGCTACCTCGCCAGCAGGACCAGCAACAACGCGATCGCGGCGGGCACGGACTGCACGAGGAGGATCCGACGGCTGACCGTCGCCGCCCCGTACAGGCCCGCGATGATCACGCAGATCAGGAAGAACACCGCGAACGCGAACCCGGTCGTGCCGCGCGCGATCAGCGCGAAGATCAGCCCGGCCGCCAGGAAGCCGTTGTACAGGCCCTGGTTGGCGGCCAGCACCTTCGACTCGGCGGCGAACTCGGGCGTGGTGCCGAACGCGGCACGGCCGCGCGGGGTGTTCCAGAGGAACATCTCCAGCACGACGATGTAGAGGTGGATGGCCGCGACGAGCGCGGTGAGTACGTCTGCGGCGAGCTGCACGGATGGGTACCGTACCGCCCTGCCGCGAACCGTGCTGGAGGACCGGGAGCGGCGCACGCGGTCGTCACCGGGATAATCACCGGGTGGGACGGATCCGGAAAGCCGACGAGACCATCAGCCGGGAGGTCGACTCGGGCATCGCGGAACTGATCCCGGACCCCGACGTGCCGAGGGCGTGGATGCTCCGCCTCAACGGCACGCCCCAGTCCCACGTCGACCTGGACGACCCGGGACACCTGGAGTTCGAGTACCTGCGCCGGCTGGGTCACGTGGCCGATCTCGTCGCGCCGGGCAGCGAGCCGATCCGGGCGTTGCACCTGGGCGGCGGCGCGCTCACCTTGCCCCGGTACATCGCGGTGACCCGACCGCGGTCCAGCCAGCAGGTGGTGGAGATCGACGCGGCGCTGGTCGACCTGGTGCGCGGTGTGCTGCCGCTGGACCGGAACTGGCGGCTGCGGATCCGCAACGGCGACGCGCGGGCGGTGCTGGAGAAGGCGCCCGAGGCGGCGTTCGACCTGGTGGTGACGGACGTGTTCGCCGGGTCGCGGACACCGGCGCACCTGACGTCGGTGGAGTTCGTGGCGTTGGCGTCGCGGGCGCTGCGGGGCGGGGGTGTCTACGCGGCCAACATCGGTGACGGCGGGAAGCTGGCGTTCGCCAGGGCCCAGGCCGCGACGGTCCGGGCGGTGTTCCCGCACGTGTGCGTGCTGGCCGAACCGGCCGTGTTCAAGGGGCGGCGGTTCGGCAACTTCGTGCTGGTCGGGTCGCACGTCGAACTGCCGGTGGCGGCGCTGACCCGGCTGACGGCCGGCGACCCGTTCCCCGGGCGGGTGGAGCACGACGATTCGCTGATCCGGTTCATCGGCGGCGCGCCGGCCACCACGGACGCGACGGCGACCCAGTCCCCCGCCCCGCCGAAGGGCACGTGGGGTCTGCCGGACGATTGAGCCGGACGTCAGGACCGAAACGTCAAGGGCCGCCCAGGTCGTCGATCGGCGCGGAGAACAACTCGCCCAGTTCGGCCGGCGGTTCGACGGCGGTCAGGACCTCGGTTCGGATTCCGGGGTACTCGATGGTGGTCATGGTGACTCCGGGGTGGAGGAAAGATCGGAAGAGTCCTCGCCGGACGGGCAGATCAGCAGGATGACCGGGTTCGTGGTGATGCGCCGGGTCCGTTGTGGGTCGGGGTTCGTGTCATCCCACCGACCTCCCTACGGGCTACCACACGTATCAAGGGGGCGGCATCGGTGAATGCCGTGGGCAGAGGTGAACCGGCCCCCTTGACACGCGCGGTAGGGCGGAGCCAGGTCGGCCGGATGACACGAAGCCCTTCCTTTGGGGAAGAGCGGGCCAGTGGGTGATCGGCGGGGTGGTGGCGTCAGCGATACGTAAGAGGCTGGTGGGATCATCCGGGATGTCGGCCTGCGCGGTTCTCGTCCGGGCCGACGGGGAAGACGCAGGGGCCCGCTACTCCTCTCCCGAGTAGCGGGCCCCTGCGTGTTCGTGCGGGTGGGTCAGGCGACCGCGACCGACTCGAACTTGACTTCCTTGTTCGGCTTGCCGCCGCCCGGGCTCGGGTCGAACGAGCCGTCGTGGCCCGCGCGGGCCACGTCGTCGATCAGCTTCAGACCCGCCTCGTCGATGCTGCCGAAGACGGTGTAGTCGGGCGACAGCTGGGCATCGCCGTAGACGATGAAGAACTGGCTGCCGTTCGTGCCCTTCTGCGTCGCCTGGTCGAGACCGGCGTTCGCCATGGCCAGGTAGCCGCGGCCGTAGGTCAGTTCCGGCCAGGTCTCGTTGTCGAACGTGTAGCCGGGGCCGCCGGTGCCGGTGCCCGTCGGGTCACCGCACTGCAGCATCTGGAGGCCTTCGGTGCCGATGCGGTGGCACGTGCTGCCGTCGTAGTAGCCCTGCTTGACCAGGCTGACGAAGCTGTTGACGGCGCACGGCGCGAGGGCGCGGTCCAGGGTCAGCTTCAGCTCGCCGATGTTGGCCTTGATGGTGGCGGTGGCGGTGCCGGTCGCGGAGGCACTCGCCTCGGGGGCCTTGGTGCCCTCCTTGGAGGCGGGCTCCGTCGACGCGCGGTACTCGCACGTGGCCGGGTCCGCGATGGGCGTCGGGCGCGTCGGGAGCGCCTTCACCTCGGTCGGGATCTCGATCGGTGCCGGGGTGGTCGAGCCGGCGGCGGCATCGTCGCCGGTGCTGCTGAAGTCGGTCGTGGCGAGGAAGTAAACACCGCCCGCGATCACGACGACGATGACCGCCGTCGCGACGACTGCGATCACCCGGCGCCGCTTCGCGCGCTCCGCCCTGCGGACGAGCTGGCGTTCCAGCTTCCGCTTGGCCTGCTCGCGGCGCTGCACGTTGGTCGGCACCTGCAACCTCCCTGATCTCTGCGTCGACGGCGACGATCGGTCAGCAGTCTAGGGGGCACGTATGTGACTGGTGTATGCCGGATAGGCTGCTTGACGTGGTCCACAGCGATCCGTTGTCGATCCGTTGCCGTCGAGAGGTGATCCCGTGCTGGTGATCGGGTTCCCGACCGGTGCTCTCCAGGCCAACTGCTTCGTGCTGGCCACGGGCGCGGGCGGGCCGTGCGTGGTGGTCGACCCCGGCCAGGACGCGGTCGAGCCGGTCACCGAGGCGTTGCGCGAGCACCGGCTCTCGCCGGTCGCGGTGCTGCTGACGCACGGGCACTTCGACCACACGTTCTCCGTCGCGCCCGTCTGCGACGGCAACGACGTCCCGGCGTGGATCCACCCCGACGACCGCGAGATGCTGTCCGACCCGCTCAAGGGCATGAGCGCGCAGTCACGGGCGGCCTTCTTCGGCGGCAAGCTGGAGATGCGGGAGCCGCGCGAGGTGCGCGAGCTGGCCGACGGGGCCGAGCTGGACCTGGCCGGTCTCCGGCTGACCGTCGACCACACACCCGGCCATACCGGCGGGTCGGTGATGTTCCGCGCCGGCACCGAAGAGGGCGGACGGCTCGTGCTGTCCGGCGACACCCTCTTCGCCGGCTCCATCGGACGCACCGACCTGCCGGGCGGCGACCACCGCGAGATGCTGACGTCACTGCGCACGAAGGTGCTGACGTTGGCCGACGACACGGTGGTGCTGCCCGGCCACGGACCGACGACGACCATCGGTCGCGAGCGCGTGAGCAACCCGTTCCTGCTGGAGCTGGGCTCACCGGGCGCGCCGGACGCACCGCACCGAGGACTGTAGAGAACAGTGACGACCCCCTTCGCCGCCCCCAAGGGCGTTCCCGACTACTTCCCGCCCACCTCGGCGTCGTTCCTGGCGGTGCGCGACACGCTGGTGGAGTCGGCCCGCCGCGCCGGCTACGGCTACATCGAGCTGCCCGTCTTCGAGGACACCGCGTTGTTCGCGCGGGGCGTCGGCGAGTCGACCGACGTGGTCAGCAAGGAGATGTACACGTTCACCGACCGGGGCGGGCGGTCCATCACGCTGCGGCCCGAAGGCACCGCGGGCGTCATGCGGGCCGTCATCGAACACGGCCTGGACCGCGGCCAACTGCCCGTGAAGCTCGCGTACGCGGGGCAGTTCTTCCGCGCCGAGCAGCCCCAGGCGGGCCGCTACCGGCAGTTCCACCAGGTCGGCATCGAAGCCGTGGGCGTCGACGACCCGGCCTTGGACGCCGAGGTCATCGCCGTGGCCGACGCCGGGTTCCGGGCGCTCGGGTTGACCGGTTTCCGGTTGGAGCTGACGTCGCTGGGCGACTCGACGTGCCGCCCGCAGTACCGGGAGAAGCTCCAGGAGTTCCTGGCGAAGCTGCCCCTGGACGAGGAGACGCGCCGGCGTGCCGAGCTGAACCCGCTGCGCGTGCTGGACGACAAGCGGCCGGAGGTGCGCGCGCTCGTCGCCGACGCGCCCCTGATGGTGGACAACCTGTCCGCCGAGTCGCTGGCCCACTACGAGCTGGTCAAGGGCTACCTGAACGACCTGGGCGTGAAGTTCGTGGAGAACCCGCGGATGGTGCGCGGGCTGGACTACTACACGAAGACGACGTTCGAGTTCGTGCACGACGGGCTGGGCGCGCAGTCCGGCATCGGCGGCGGCGGGCGTTACGACGGCCTGATGGAGCAGCTCGGCGGGCAGCCGCTGTCCGGCGTCGGTTTCGGCCTCGGCGTGGACCGGGCGCTGCTCGCGTGCCAGGCCGAGGGCGTCTCCCCGGGTGACGTGACCCGCTGCGACGTCTACGGCGTGCCGTTGGGCGAGGCGGCGAAGTCGCGGCTGGTCGCGTTGTCCGCGCCGCTGCGCGCCGCCGGCGTCCGGTTCGACCTGGCTTACGGTGGCAAGGGCCTCAAGGGCGCGATGAAGGGCGCCGACCGCTCCGGTGCGCGCTTCGCGCTGGTGCTGGGCGAACGCGACATCGAGGCCGGCGTCGTGCAGGTGAAGGAGCTGTCGTCGGGCGACCAGCGCGAGGTGCCGCTGGCGGACGTGGTGACCTCGGTACTGGAGGCGTTGGGCCGGTGAGCGAGCGGATTGCCCTTGACCTGCTCGACCCCAAAGCGGTGCGCAAGCGCGCACGCACGGTGGCCATCGGCGCGCTGATCGTCGCCGCCGCGTTCGGCGGGTTGCTGGGGCTGCTCGCGGGCCGGACGGCCGGCCTGGTCACGGCGGCGGTCTTCGCCGTCCCCCTCCTGCTACTGGCCTGGTCGGAGGCCCGCCGCAGGGTGTGGCTGGAAGGCCACGTCCTCTCCGTCCGGGCCTTCGGCACCCGTTCGGTGGACCTGCACACCGCCGACCAGCTGGACCTGCTGGTGACCGACGTCCGGGGCGCCCGCACCGTGGGCCTCTTCGTCCGCGGCGGCGGCAAGGCGATCAACCTCGCCCTGGCCATCTACGCCGGCACCGGCGGCCGTGAGCAGGGCATCCTCCCGCTGCGCAACCTGGCCGACGTCCTGGCCGGCCGGGGCGACGCCCCGGGCCTCGTCTTCTCCGAACTGCTGGTCGCCCAGCTCCGCGCCGAAGCCCGAGGCCTCGCCGCCGCCGACCGCCCCCTCTACCGACTGGGCTCCATGGCCCCGACCGGCCGCCTGGCGCAGAAGCTGAACCCGGACGCCATCTCCCGCTTCGTCTCCACCCTCGACCAGCCCTGACCCTCACATCCCCATCCCGATCCCGCCCATGTTGTCCGGCTCACCCCTGGGTGGCCTCGTCGGGGTGGGCGACGGCCGGAACAACCCGGCCACCTGGCGGTCCGGATAACCGGCGAACAAGTCGTGCAACGCGACCGCCGCACCCGCACCACCGCCCTCGGCGAGGGCACGTGCACGCTCCCGGCCGAGAGCAGTGGTCTCGTAGCGATCCGACCGGTGCCGCCTCCGGACCAGGTCCTTGAGGCCGTAGGGCCGCCCGGCCGTGAAGATCACCGGGAACAACGCCCCGAAGGCAGTGGCCAGGAAGGGTGTGAAGGCGATGAGCACGGCGGCCGAGCCCACCGTGACGGCGATGGCAGCCACCATCGCCCGCGGAGCCCACCGGAACCCCGTGTAGAGATCGCGACGGCGGAGCAGATCCGAGTCCACCAGCGCCCGCACCAGCCGGTCCAGGTCACCGGTGTCCCGAGGCCTCCCGATGACCCGGGACTCGAAGTCGTCCCGCGCCTGCGCTCCCGGCACCGGCGTGATCTCGACGGAGCCCTCGCCCTCGGCCAAGGTGATCGCCCCACGCGCGTGCAGCCTGGCCACGGCCACGGCCCACGTCCGCTGAACCCCGGCCGCCATCACCGCGACGGCGTAGTCGACCGGCAACCCGTCCGGCAGCACGAGCGGCCGCCGCCGCGCCCGCACCCGCCGCCACCGCTCCCGGCACCACACCCACAGCAACGGCCCCAACGCGACCGCCACGACCAAGCCGTACCCGAGCACGCCCAAGACCAGCCCGAAGAGCCCCACAGCGCCATCGTCGTGACCACTCGGCCCGCCGTCAGCAACCGAACGGGTCACACCCGACAAACCCCGCCGACCCCATCTCCTTTCCCCAAAGGAAGGGCTTCGTGTCATCCCGCCGACCTGGCTCCGCCCTACCGCGCGTGTCAAGGGGGCTTGTCCAGCACTACCCGCGGCATTGACCGATGCCGCCCCCTTGATACGTGTGGTAGCCCGTAGGGAGGTCGGTGGGATGACACGAACCCCGACCCACGACGGACCCGGCGCATCACCACGAACCCGGTCATCCTGCTGATCTGCCCGTCCGGCGAGGACTCTTCCGATCTTTTCTTCGAAACCCCGGTCAGGACTTCCCGACCTTCATCTTCAAACCCCGGCTAGGACTTCCCGACCTTCATCTTCAAACCCCGGCTAGGACTTCCCGACCTTCATCTTCAAACCCCCGCTAGGACTTTCCGACCTTCAACCCCGAGCCTTCCGGAAGCCGACGCCCCAGCTCAAGTAAGCGGCGTGCGCCCCGAACAGCACTACCCAGAGCCCGGTGAGCAGTCCCGGCACGTGCGACTCGTCGCGGGCCACGAACTCCTGCACCGGCCAGGCCAGGGCGAGGCACCACAGGAGCGCCAAGACGCCCGACACGGCCGCCCTCGCACGCCGGTTCCGCCGGGCGACGGTGAAGTCGTGGAAGGCGAAGACGATCAACAGCAGGACGCCGCCGACGACGCACTCGAAGGGCTCCCACGCGCCTTCGGCGGACGAGGTGCTCAGCACGGCGGCGAGCGCGGCGGCCAGCAGCGCCACCTGGTCGACCTTCATCGACGCCCCGGCCTTGGCCCCAGCCTCAGACTCGGCCCTCGACCCTGCCCCGGACTTGGCTCCCATCGACCCCCAGTCCCCCCAGTCCCCCAGTCCGAGCAGCACGGCAGCAGCGCGCTGTCGACACCGACGTCGACAGCGGCCCTGGAGCCGGCGCTGTCAGCCGATCACGACGCCGACGTCACCCGGTACACGTCGTACACGCCCTCCACGCTCCGCACGGCCTTCAGCACGTGGCCGAGGTGCTTCGGGTCGCCCATCTCGAACGAGAACCGCGACACCGCGACCCGGTCCCGCGACGTCGTCACCGAAGCCGACAGGATGTTCACCTTCTCGTCGGCCAGCACCTTCGTCACGTCCGACAGCAGCCGGTGCCGGTCCAGGGCCTCCACCTGGATCGCCACCAGGAACACCGAGGACGACGACGGCGCCCACTCGACGTCCAGCAGCCGTTCGGGGGTCCTCAGCAGCTCGTCCGCGTTGGTGCAGTCGGTCCGGTGCACCGACACCCCGCCACCGCGGGTCACGAAGCCGAGGATGTCGTCACCGGGCACGGGCGTGCAGCAGCGCGCCAGCTTGACCCACACGTCGGCCGCGTCCTTGACGATGACACCCGCGTCGCCGGTGACCCGGCGCCGCGCCACGGTGGACGGCGTGGACCGCTCCGCCAGCTCGTCCTCGGCGTGCTCGACGCCGCCGAGCTGCGCGACCAGCCGCTGCACGACGTGCCGCGCGGAGGTGTGCCCCTCCCCCACGGCCGCGTACAGCGCCGACACGTCGGGGTAGTGCAGTTCTTTCGACAGCGCGCCCATCGAATCGGCCGAGACGAGCCTCTGCAACGGCAGCCCGACGCGTCGGACCTCCTTCGCGATGGCGTCCTTGCCGACCTCGATGGCCTCTTCCTTGCGCTCCTTCGCGAACCACTGCTTGATCTTGGCCTTGGCCCTGGGCGAGGCCGCGAACGACAGCCAGTCGCGCGACGGGCCCGCGCCCTCCGCCTTCGAGGTGAAGATCTCGATGACCTCGCCGTTCTCGAGCTTGCGCTCGAGCGCGACGAGCCGACCGTTGACCCTGGCGCCGATGCACCGGTGCCCCACCTCGGTGTGCACGGCGTACGCGAAGTCGACCGGCGTGGACCCGGTCGGCAACGTCACCACGTCGCCCTTCGGCGTGAAGACGAAGATCTCCCGGGCGGCCAGGTCGAACCGCAGCGACTCCAGGAACTCGCCCGGGTCGGCGGCCTCGCGCTGCCAGTCGAGCAGCTGGCGCATCCACGCCATCTCGTCGACCTCGACGCCCTTGCCGGTGTGCGTGCCCCGGGTCTCCTTGTACCGCCAGTGCGCCGCGATGCCGTACTCGGCGGTCCGGTGCATGTCGTAGGTCCGGATCTGCACTTCCAGCGGCTTGCCGTCCGGTCCGATGACCGTCGTGTGCAACGACTGGTAGACCCCGAAGCGGGGCTGCGCGATGTAGTCCTTGAACCGGCCCGGCATCGGCTGCCACAGCGCGTGCACGACGCCCATCGCCGCGTAGCAGTCGCGGACCTCGTCCACCTGGATGCGCACGCCCACCAGGTCGTGGATGTCGTCGAAGTCCCGACCGCGCACGATCATCTTCTGGTGGATCGAGTAGTAGTGCTTGGGCCTGCCCTCGACCTTGGCGGTGATCCGGGCGCCCTCCAGCTGCTGGGACAGCTCCGTGATGACACCGCCCAGGTACGTGTCCCGGGACGGCGCGCGGTTGGCCACCAGGCGCACGATCTCGTCGTACTTCTTGGGCTGGAGGATCGCGAACGCCAGGTCCTCGAGCTCCCACTTGACCGTGGCCATGCCGAGGCGGTGCGCCAGCGGGGCCAGCACCTCCAGCGTCTCGCGCGCCTTGCGGGCCTGCTTCTCCGGCGGGAGGAACCGCATGGTGCGCATGTTGTGCAGCCGGTCGGCGAGCTTGATGACCAGCACTCGCGGGTCCTTGGCCATGGCGATGACCATCTTGCGGATGGTCTCCGCCTCGGCCGCCGCGCCGAGCTTGACCTTGTCGAGCTTGGTGACGCCGTCCACGAGCAGCGAGACCTCGGTGCCGAAGTCGACCCGCAGCTGGTCGAGCGAGTAGTCGGTGTCCTCCACCGTGTCGTGCAGGAGGGCGGCGACCAGGGTGGTCGTGTCCATGCCCAGCTCGGCCAGGATCGTCGCCACGGCGAGCGGGTGCGTGATGTAGGGGTCGCCGGACTTGCGCCGCTGGGGGCGGTGCTTCTCCTCCGCCACGTCGTAGGCGTGCTGGAGCAGCGCCAAGTCGGCCTTGGGGTGCAGGTCGCGGTGGACGGCCGCCAGCGGTTCGAGGACCTGTTTGACCGGCGCGGCGCGCTGGGCGGTGATCCGACGTGCCAGCCGCGCGCGCACGCGCCTCGTCGCCGACGGCGGCCGTGCGGGCACGGGCTGCGACGTCTGGGCGGGTTCGGTGTCCTGGCTCAACCACGCTCCTCGGGTCTAGGAACCGAGGATAACTCCGTTGGCGGCCTCACTCCGGCGGCGAGCCGATGAGCGGTGCAGTTCACACGGTGAGCAGCACCTGTGATTCACCTGGACCAATCGGTTCCACCAGGCTCAACCCGACGGCTGGTCGTTCACAAGGGCCGTCAAGAACGCCGCGAACCTCTCCTGGGGAAACCGAGCTGCCCGGCTTCCTCCGGGTAACGCGGCAGGTGGTCGCCGGACAGCGGTTGACCGTGTCCTTCGACGCCCCGACCAGGTCCGCGGACGTCCGCCAGCGTGAGGCCGGCCCATTCCGCGACGGGTTTGACGTGTCGGCCGAACCTGCGCCGGCACGTGTAGTTGCTGCCGCCACGGCGGTCACTCGACCACTGTGCGTAGTCGCCGTGCACACAGAGTTCACCCTGCTGCTTGCCGCAGGCTTTGCTCTGCCTCCACTGCCCGGTAGGACCGGCGATCACACCGTCAGCAGGGCGTTGACCTCGTGACCGACCAGCCGCTCACGGCCGCCCAGGCCCGGGATCTCCAGCACCACCGACACGCCCGTCACGACACCGCCGGCCCGTTCGACCAGCTCGCACGCCGCGGCGGCCGTGCCGCCGGTCGCCAGCACGTCGTCCACCACGACCACGTGCTGACCGGGCACGACGGCCTCCGCCGGCAGTTCCAGCGTGGCCGTGCCGTACTCCAGGTCGTAGGTCACCCGGTGGGCCACCGCGGGCAGCTTGCCCGGCTTCCGCAACGGCACGACGCCGTAGTGCCAGCCGTACCCCAGAGCGGCGCCCAGCAGGAATCCCCGCGACTCGATCGCGGCCACTACCTGGGTGTCGGGGTGGATCTTGTCCTGCAGGGCGTCGACCACGGCGCGCAGCGCGTCCGGGTCGGCGAGGACCGGCGTGAGGTCCCGGAAGACGACCCCCGGCAGGGGGAAGTCCGGGACCTCACGCAGCAGCCCTAGGGCGCGGTCGAGCTTCAACGGTGCTTCTTGCCCGTCGGGCGGCGACGCGTGTCGGTCGACTTGCCGGTGCGCGCGGGCACGCCCGCCGCGGCCGCCATGGCCTTCTCCTTGCGCAGCTCGGCCTGCAACGACTCGTCGTCGGTCGACTCGACGATGTCGCCACCGCTGAGCACCTCGGCGGTCGCCTCGCCGGTGGCGGCCTTGCGGGCCAGGTTGTCCCGACGCGCCTGCACCCGGGCGGCCTGCGCCTTGTACCGGGCATCGCGCATCTTCAGGTCCACCGCGACCGGGGTCGCGATGTAGATGGACGACAGCGCGCCGATGATGATGCCGGTGAGCTGCACCAGCGCCAGGTCCTTCAGGGTGCCGACGCCAAGTAGGCCGACGCCGATCGCCAGCAGGCCCAGCACCGGCAGCACCGCGATCAACGACGTGTTGATCGAGCGCATCAGGGTCTGGTTGACCGCCAGGTTCGCGGCCTCGCCGTAGGTGCGGCGGGTGAGGCCGAGCAGGCCGCGGGTGTTCTCCCGGACCTTGTCGAACACCACCACCGTGTCGTACAGCGAGAAACCGAGGATGGTGAGCAGGCCGATCACCGTCGCCGGCGAGACCTCGAAGCCGACGATGGAGTACACCCCGGCCGTGATCAGCACGTCGTGCAGCACCGCGACGAGCGCGGCGATCGCCATCGACAGCTCGAAGTACAGCGCCAGGAAGATCATCACCGCGATGAAGAACACGATGAGCGCGATCAGCGCCTGGCTGGTGATCTCACCGCCCCACGAGGCGGACACGGCGCTGTCGCTGATGGCGTCGACGCCGCCGTTGGGCTGGAGGTCGTCGTTCAGCGTGGTCTTGAGCTTCAGGACCTCGTCGGCGTTCAGCGTCTCCGACCGGATCTGGATGGTCGCCGCGTCACCGGTGCCGACGGTCTGCGTGGCGGCCGGCTCCTTGCCGATGGCCTTCTCGAACGACTCCTTGGCCTCTTCGACGCCGATCGTCCCGGAGGAGCTGATCGCGGGCATCTGGATGCGCGTGCCGCCGGTGAAGTCGATGCCCAGGTTGAAGCCCCGGAACACGATCGACCCGATGCAGATCAGCAGGATCAGGCCGAACACCAGGTACCAGCGCTTGCGCTTGCCGACGATGTCGAACGCGCCGTTGCCGACGTAGAGCCGCTGGAAAACGTTGCGCTTCTTCGTCTCGGCCACGTCAGACCTCCTTCACAGCGGTGCTCTTCGCACCCGACAGCGCGCGGTCGTCGACCGAGGCCTGGACGGCGCCGCCGAGGCCCGAGAGCTTCGGGTTGGACAGGCGCTTCGACTTCGAGATCATGCTGACCAGCGGGTGGGTGACCAGGAAGACCACGACCAGGTCCAGCACGGTCGACATGCCGAGGGTGAACGCGAAGCCCTTCACCTGGCCGACGGCGAGCACGTACAGGATGGCCGCGGCGAGGAAGCTGACCATGTCCGCGGACAGGATCGTGCGCCGCGAGCGGACCCAGGCGCGCGGCACCGCGGACCGGAACGACCGGCCCTCGCGCATCTCGTCCTTCAACCGTTCGAAGAACACGACGAACGAGTCCGCGGTGATACCGATCGACACGATGAAACCGGCGATGCCCGCGAGGTCGAGGGTGAACCCGATCCAGCGGCCGAGCAGCACCAGCACCGCGTAGACGATCACACCGGACAGGACGAGCGACAGGATCGTCAGCACGCCGAGCAGGCGGTAGTAGAACAGGCAGTACACGAACACCAGCGCGAGGCCGATGCCGCCCGCGATCAGGCCGGCCTTCAGCGAGGCGAGGCCCAGCGTCGCGGACACGGTCTCAGCCTCGGAGGCCTCGAACGACAGCGGCAGCGAGCCGTACTTGAGCACGTTGGCGAGGCTGTTCGCCTCGGCCTGGGTGAACTTGCCGCTGATCTGCGTCGAACCGCCGAGGATGGGCTCGTTGATGTTCGGCGCGGACACGACCTGGGTGTCGAGCACGACGGCGACCTGCTGCGAGACGTTCGCCGAGGTGAACTTGCCCCACTTGTCGCCGCCCTCGCCCTTGAAGGTCAGGTCGACCACGAAGCCCGCGCCCTGCGGGTCGGTGCCGGACACCGCGTTGTCGATGTCCTCGCCGCTCAGCCGCGAGTACAGGCTGAAGTCGTCGTCCTTGACGCTGCCGTCGGTCGGCGGGGTGACCGGGGCCAGCACGTACTTCTCGGTGCGGTCCTGGTCGCAGGTCAGCAGCGGCAGCGCCGGGTCGTCGTTGCCGATCAGCGGGTCGACCGCGGGGCAGGTGAACGCGCCGAGCGCCTGCGACACGGTCTGCGCGTCCAGCGTGGTCAGCTGCGGGTCCTGCCGGCAGGTGCGGGACTCCTCGATCGCCTTGGTCGGGTCGTCGGAGTACTGGCCCTGGAACACCGCGCGGCAGTCGACCTGCGACTCGGCGGGCGGCTGCTCACCGGCGGGCGCGTTCGGGTCCACCGGCGCGTTCGGGTCCGCGGCGGGCGTCGTGGTCGCGGCCGGCGGGGTCGTCGTCTCCGGCTGGGCCTCGAACGCCGGGGCGGGGCGGCCCTGGGCGGTCGTGGTCGGCGCGGCGGAGCCGGCGGACTCGGTCGGCGCGGCCGAACCGGTCGTGGTCGGCACGGCCGAGCCCGACGCGGACGGCGTCGCGCTGTCGGACGGCGCGGGCTCCGGCGCGTTGGGCACCGGCGAGCCGATGACCTTGCGGAAGTTGAGCTTCGCCGTCTGGCCGAGGCGCTTGGCGCCCTCGCTGTCGGAGCCGGGGACCGTGATCACCAGGTTGGTGCCGTCCCGGATGACCTCGGGGCCGGCCACACCGAGACCGTTTACCCGGGTCTCGATGAGGGTACGTGCCTGGTTGAGGGACTCCTCCGAGGGCGTTTTCCCATCAGGAGCCCGGGCGGTCAGCGTGACACGGGTGCCACCCTGCAGGTCGATGCCGAGCTTGGGGGTCGCCTTGCCGTTCCCGGTGAAGAACACCAGGGAGTACAGCGCGACCACGATGAGGACAAATGCGCCCAGGTACTTCGCGGGGCGGATTTGCCCGGCCGGAGGTGCCACGGTCCGTCCGTCTCCTGATAGTTGACAAGGTCAGCGAGGCCGCAGCGTACCCCTGATGGTGTGAGCTGCGCGTCACTGCCTGGAGTCGGCACGTTGACAGTTGCCGGCTCCAGGCGAGGCCTCCACTGGTTACTCCTGGTTACTTCTTGCTCTCCTGCTGTGCGCGTTCGACGTCCGGGGTCTCGTCCACGACGTCGACGTCCTCGACGTCGTCCACGACCGCGTCGGACTCGGTGTCCACGACAACCTTCTCGCGGATGGCCTGACGCAGCCAAGTGGTGATGACACCGTCGGCGATCTCGAGCTCGATCGTGTTGTCGTCGTCGTTCACGCCGGCCACCGTCGCGTACAGCCCGGAGGTGGTCATGACCCGGTCACCCGGCTCCAGCGAGTTCAGCAGCGCCTGCTGTTCGGCGACGGCCCGCTTCTGCTTGCGGGCGCTGAGGAACAGCGGCACCGCGAGCAGCACGAGCAGCAGCGGGAACATCAAGGAGGACAGGTCCATCATTCTCCGATCAACCGGACGGGGCGGGTGCGATCAGCGCCCGGTACGTCCGAATTTCTGGGATGCCTCCGCCGATTGTGCCAGGTGAGTCATCCCGATCAGTCGGTGGCGTCGTCGAACAGGGATCGGGTCGCCTCCCCCGGCGCCCGGGGCGGCGGTTGCAGGCCGAGGTGCAACCAGGCCGTCGCGGTGGCGACCCGGCCACGCGGCGTGCGCGCCAGCATGCCCGCCCGGACCAGGTACGGCTCGCAGACCTCCTCGACCGTGGTGGGTTCCTCACCCACCGCGACGGCCAGCGTGGAGACGCCGACGGGTCCGCCGCCGAACGAACGGACCAACGCGTCCAGGACCGCCCGGTCCAACCGGTCCAGGCCCAGCTCGTCCACGTCGTAGACCTTCAGGGCGTCACGGGCGACCTCCAGGGTCACCGCGCCGTCCGCGCGCACCTCTGCGTAGTCCCGAACCCGCCGGAGCAGGCGGTTCGCGATGCGGGGCGTGCCGCGCGACCGGCCCGCGATCTCCCGGCCGCCGTCCTCGCGCAGGTCGACGCCGAGGATGCCGGCGGACCGGCGGATGATCAGTTCCAGCTCCTCGGGGCTGTAGAACTCCATGTGCCCGGTGAAGCCGAACCGGTCGCGCAGCGGCCCGGTCAGCGCGCCGGACCGGGTGGTGGCGCCGACCAGCGTGAACGGGGCGATGTCGAGCGGGATGCTGGTCGCGCCCGGCCCCTTGCCGACGACCACGTCGACCCGGAAGTCCTCCATCGCCAGGTACAGCATCTCCTCGGCGGGCCGGGCCATCCGGTGGATCTCGTCGATGAACAGCACGTCGCCCTCGACCAGGTTCGACAGCATCGCGGCCAGGTCGCCCGCGCGTTCGAGGGCGGGGCCGGAGGTGATGCGCAGCGACGCGCCCAGCTCGGCGGCGATGATCATGGCGAGGCTGGTCTTGCCCAGCCCGGGAGGCCCGGACAGCAGCACGTGGTCGGGGGGCGAGCCGCGTTGCATCGCGCCCTGCAGGACGAGTTCGAGCTGTTCGCGGACCTTCGGCTGGCCGACGAACTCGTGCAGGTCCTTCGGCCGCAGCGTGGTCTCGAGGTCCCGCTCGGTCGGGTCGGGCAGCGGGTTGAGGGTGTCGTCCTCGTCGAAGTTCATCGCTTGCGGCCCAGGGTGGCCAGGGAGCGGCGGAGGACCTCGGACGTGCCCAGCGCGCCGTCGGCGGCCAGCACGGCGTCCACGGCCTGCTCGGCCTGCTTGGCCGGGAAGCCGAGGCCGAGCAGCGCCTCGGTGACCTGGGTCCGGACGACCTGGCCGGTGTCGCCGGCGGCGGTCGGGGCGGCGGCGAGTTGGCCGACCTTGTCGCGCAGCTCGATGATCAGGCGCTCGGCGCCCTTGCGGCCGATGCCGGGCACCTGGGTGAGCACGGTGATGTTGCCCTCGGCGAGGGCGGCGCGCAGCTTGTCCGGCTCCAGCACGGCCAGCGTCGCCAACGCCAGCCGCGGCCCGATCCCGGACACGGTCTGGAGCAGGCCGAACAGCTCGCGGGCGTCGGTGTCGGCGAAGCCGAACAGGGTCAGCGAGTCCTCGCGCACCACGAGCGCCGTGGCCAGCTGGGTCTCTTCGCCGCGGCGCAGCGTGGCCAGCGTGGCGGGGGTGGCCTGCACGGCGTAGCCGATGCCGCCGACCTCGACGACGACGTGGTCGAGCCCGATGGACAGCACCTGCCCGCGCAGTGACGAGATCACTGGGTCTTCCCTCCGGTGTTCGCGGCCTCGGCCGACGCGACGTCGGTCGAGGCGACCTCCGCCGCCGCGGCCTCGGCCGGGACGGCTTCGGTCGAGACGGCCTCGCCCGAGACGGCCCTGGCCGACGTGGCTCCGGTCGACGCGGCCCTGGTCGAGACCGTCCTGGTCGAGACGGCCTTGGTCGAGACGGCCTTGGTCGAGACGGCCTTGGTCGAGACGGCCTTGGTCGAGACGGCCTTGGTCGACGCGGCCCCGGTCGGCGTGGCCGCCGCGGCCTTGGCCCGCGCCGTCGGCCGGGTGGCCGTCGGCGTGGCCGGTGCCTTCGCACCCGCCTGCGCCAGTCTCGCGCGGTGCGTCCGGGCGATCTCAGCCGCCCTCGCCTGCGCCTCCTCCAGGCGTGACCGCATGGGTGCGCGCCACAGGTGGCAGATGGCCAGCGCGAGCGCGTCGGCGGCGTCGGCGGGCTTCGGCGCGGTCTTCAGCCCGAGCAGCTTGGTGACCATGGCGGTGACCTGGGCCTTGTCCGCCCGGCCGGAGCCGGTGACGGCGGCCTTGACCTCGCTCGGCGTGTGGAACACGACCGGCAGGCCGCGGCGGGCCGCCGACAGCGCCACCACGCCGCCCGCCTGCGCGGTGCCCATCGCGGTGCGCACGTTGTGCTGGCTGAACACCCGCTCGATGGCCACCACCTGCGGCTCGTAGCGGTCGAGCCAGCGCTCGACCGCGTCGGAGAGCTGGAGCAGCCGCAGCGCCAGGTCCTCGTCCGCCGGCGTGCGCACCACGTCCACCGCGATCGGCCGCACCGTCCGGCCCGGACCGCCGTCGACCACCCCGAACCCGCACCGGGTCAGGCCGGGGTCGACTCCGAACACGCGCACGCTGGTCCTCTCAGCCGCTCAACCGCCGGTCAACGCCGACGAACACCAGTTCGAAACCTTAGAGGGTGATCACGACCACCGGCCCGGTGACACGCGCACAGCCCGGTCCGCCGACAGGCGCACCGCCCGGCTCGGTGAGCACGCGGACGGTGACGAAGAGGCACCCCCAGATCGACACAGCGTCACGGGGTCATTACAGTGGCTCGGTCAACTGATCGACTCCAGTGGCGGCATGAGCGGGGTGCCATGACCCTGAGGCGGTTCGGCGTCGTCTCCGGTGCCGTCTGCGCCCTGGTCTTCGGCCTCGTCTGCCTCGTCGTCTCCGGGGTGTTCGACCGGCCGACGTCCGTCGCGATCGACAAGCTCACCCAGCTGCTCGCCGCGTCCGCCGCGATGGTGTCGTACTGGCGGGCCGCGCGGGTGCGGCAGGGCGTGGCGCGGCGCTGGCGGCTGTGGATGGTCGCGGCCATGGCGAGCCTGGCCGTCGGGCTGGCCGTGTGGATCTGGGGCCAGGTGATCCTCGGGGTGGCGCTGCCCTCGTCCACGCTGGCGCCGATCGGGTTCATGCTCGTGCCGGGGCTGACGCTGTGCGCGATCCTGGTGCTGGCCCACGGCGGGTCGGGCAAGCTGCCGGGCCACCGCAGCAGGCTGGTCGTCGCGCTGGACGGGCTGATCGTGGTCGGCTCGCTGTTCGTGCTCACGTGGGTGTCGCTGCTGGAGTCGATGGTCCGCGCCTGGGCCACCTCCGGCCCCGGTTTCGCGACCGTGGTGGCGCACCCGGCGGCGTACCTGGTGATGCTGGTCGTGCTGCTGGTGTCCTCGTGGACGCACCGGTCGGTGCGGCAGCTGCCGGTGCTGTTCATCGCGCTGGCGGGCCTGGCGCAGTCCGGGTCGGGCTGGGTGTTCGCGTACCTGGTGAGCAAGGGCGCGACCGCCATCCCGACGGCCGCCGACATCGGGTTCATGGTGTGCCCGGCGTTGTTCTTCCTCAGCTCGATCGCGCCGGGCAACGCCGCGCGGGAACGGGTCGGCGCGGCCCGGCTGCGCGCGGGCGAGCTGCTGCACCTGCTGGTGCCGTACCTGCCGATGCTGGTCACGGGCCTGTTCATCGTGGTCGGCACGGCGACCGGCGTGCGGCTCAACCCGCTGGAGATCTACGTCGGGCTCGGCGTGGTGCTGCTGGTGATCGCGCGGCAGCTGCTGACCCTGATCGACAACGTGAAGCTGCTGGAGCAGCTGCGGGACAGCCGGGAACGGCTGCGGCACCAGGCCTACCACGACCCGTTGACCGGCGTGCCGAACCGCGCGCTGTTCCGGGAACGGCTGGACGCGGCGCTGGCCGGGACGTCGCCGGTGGTGGTGCTGTTCATCGACGTGGACGGGTTCAAGGACGTCAACGACAACTTCGGGCACGCCGAGGGCGACGCGGTGCTGCGGATCGTGGCGTCGCGGTTGCAGGCGTGCGTGCGGTCGCAGGACGTGGTGGCGCGGCTGGGCGGCGACGAGTTCGGCGTGCCGGTCGACGGCTACCCGCAGCCGCCGGAGGAGATCGGGCGGCGGGTGCTCGACGCGCTGGACGAGCCGCACCGCACGGCGAACGGCACGCACGTGATCCGCGCGTCGATCGGCATCTCGCACCGCGAGGGGTTCGACCCGTCGTTGAGCGCCGACGACCTGCTCGGCTCGGCGGACGCGGCGATGTACACGGCGAAGCGGCTCGGCAAGGGGATGGTCGTGGTGCACGGATCGGTGGAGGCGGAGCTGACGTGAACGCCGAGGACGTCATCGCGGCGCTGGGCCTGGTCGAGCTGCCGGTGGAAGGCGGGTGGTTCGGGCAGTCCTGGCGGTCGCCCGAGGCCTCCGCGATCTACTACCTGCTGCGGGAGGGCGAGTTCTCCGGCGTGCACAAGCTCGACCACCTGGAGGTCTACGCCTACCACCGCGGCGCGCCGCTGCGGATGCTGCTGCTGCACCCGGACGGCGCGGTGACCACGCCCGTGCTGGGGCCGGACCTCGCTGCGGGCCAGCGACCGCAGGTGGTGGTGCCCGCCGGGGTGTGGCAGGCCAGTGAGCCGGCCGGCGAGTGGTCGTTGGCCGGCACGGTCGTGGTGCCGCCCTACACCGACGACGTGGTCACCTTCGGCGAGGCCGACACCCTCGCGCCGCGCTACCCCTCGCACGCCGACCTGGTCCGCCGGCTCTGCCGCCGCTGACCGGCCGGCCCGGGGTCGGCCCGTCAACCGACCACCGACCGACCGGGGGCCGGTCAGCCCATCGTCTTCTGGCCGTCGATGGTCTCGCGGATGATGTCCGCGTGGCCGGCGTGCTGCGACGTCTCGGCGATCAGGTGCAGCACCACGCGGCGGACGGTCCACGTGGCGCCCTGCTCGAACCACGGCGCGACGGGCAGCGGGTGGGCGGTGTCCAGGTCCAGCTCCTCCAGCAGCCGCTCGGTCTTCGCCGCCGTCTCCTCGTAGTCCGCGAGCAGCCCGGCCAGCGTCTCGTGCTCGAGCATCCGGAAGCCGTTCACCCAGTCCGACTGGACGCTCTCCATCAGCTCCGCGCCGCCGACCGCGAAGCGCATCCACGCCTCTTCCACGGTGCGGACGTGCTTGATGAGGCCACCGAGGGAGAGCTCGCTCGCCGTGGGCGTCTGCCGCGCCTGCTCGTCGCTCATCCCGCGCACCGTGACGCGGAGGAACTCGCGGTGCCTGGTCAGGCTCGACCGCAGGTCGGTGAGTTCGGTCGAGAGGGTCGCGGTGGTGCTCATGGTGGTTCTGCCTTCCGTTGCGGTGATGAGACCACCCTATGAGGCATTGCGGACAACTTCCGCCCTCGATGCCGCTCCACGGTGAAGTCCACTCCTTCGAATTACGCTCGGCCCGTGGACCTCCCCGTGATGCCGCCGGTGCGGCCGATGCTCGCCAAGGCCGTGCACGCGGTGCCGCGCGAGCCCGGGCTCGTCTTCGAGCCGAAGTGGGACGGGTTCCGGTGCGTGGTGTTCCGCGACGGCGACGAGCTGGAGCTCGGCTCACGCAACGACCGGCCGTTGACCAGGTACTTCCCCGAGGTGGTCGAGGCGCTGTCGGCGGGGTTGCCGCCGCGGTGCGTGGTGGACGGCGAGATCGTCATCGTCACGCCCGAGGGATTGAGCTTCGACCTGCTGCAACTGCGGCTGCACCCGGCCGCGTCGCGGGTGCGCAAGCTGGCCGTCGACACGCCCGCCGGGTTCGTCGCGTTCGACCTGCTCGCGCTGGGCGACCGGGACCTGACCGGCACGCCGTTCGGCGAACGCCGGCGGCTGCTCGAAGGCGTGCTGGCCGACGTGCCGGGGGTGTACCTGACGCCCGCGACGGACGACCCCGACCAGGCCGAGGACTGGTTCACCCGGTTCGAGGGCGCGGGGTTCGACGGGGTGGTGGCCAAGCGGACCGACCTGGCCTACGAGCAGGACAAGCGGGTGATGTGGAAGGTCAAGCACGAGCGGACGGCCGACTGCGTGGTGGCCGGGTACCGGCCGCACAAGGACGGGGTCGGGGTCGGCTCGCTGCTGCTCGGGCTGTTCGACGACGCCGGGGCGCTGCACCACGTCGGCGTGGCCAGCAGCTTCACCGCCGCGCGCCGCCGCGAGCTGGTGGAGGAGTTGGCGCCCTACCGGCGGGACGCGCTGGTCGGGCACCCGTGGGCGGAGTGGGCCTCGATCGACGCGGCCACGCCGGGCGCGCAGAGCCGGTGGAACCCGACCAAGACGCTGACCTGGGAGCCGCTGCGGCCGGAACTGGTCGCCGAGGTGCGCTACGAGCACCTCCAGGCACGGCGGTTCCGGCACACGAGCAGGCTGGTCCGCTTCCGCCCGGACCGCGCCCCCGAGTCGTGCACGTACGCGCAGCTCGAAGAAGTCGCGCCCGCGGAGCTGCGGGAGCTGTTCGGGAAGTAGGACGGGACCTGTCCCACCCGTCGGGCGTCCGGTGGAGGCGTTGAAGCTGGAGCAGGTGCTGCCGGCCCGGCTGCGGCGGCGGGTGGGCGCGCTGGGCGCGGCGACGTCGCCGGTGGTGCCGGGAGCCGACGGGGTCACCGTGGACCCCGAGCACCTGACCGTGCCGGTGTCACGTCGAGCCGCTGCACCTGGTGCCGTCCGGCCGGCGCCGGCACCTGGTGGCGTTCGACGACCCGGCGGCCTACCTGATCGGCCGGGCGGTCAGTTCAGGCTGAGGATGCTCGCGTTCAACGCGGTCGCGAAGCCCACCCAGGCCAGGTACGGCACGAGCAGCACCGCGGCGAGCCGGTGCTTGCGGCCGAACACGACGATCAGCGCGACGATCGAGACGAGCAGCGCGATGATGTCGGCCAGCGCCAGGCCGTAGCGCCCGGCGGCGAAGAACAACGGCGTCCAGGCGGCGTTGAGGACCAGTTGGACGGCGAACAGGACGAGTTCCCGGCTCGCGCCGTGCCGCTTCCAGAACAGCCAGCCGGACAGCGCGATCATCACGTACAGCGCCGTCCACACCGGGCCGAACAGCCAGGACGGCGGCGCCCACGACGGCGTGCGCAGCGCCTCGTACTCCGCCGAGGAGGAGACCGCCGCCAGGGAGCCGATGACGGCGGTCGCGGCGACGGCGGCGGCGAACACCGCCAGTCCGGCCAGGGGTCGTCGTACCGACAGGTGTGCCATGTGCCAAGGCTAGGAAGGGCGGGCGCGGTCCGCATGACGGACCGCGGCCCGGGGGTCGGCCTCGCCGGGCCGCGAGGGCGGGGCGCCGGCGCTCAGTCGGCCGCCTCGGCCGCCTGCCGGCAGGCGGCGACGAGCTGCGGCCACCGGCCCGCCCGGTCCCGGTTGATGGACAGCGGCGACGGGTGGGGCGCGTTGAACACCTTCAGCTTGTGGCCGCGGCCGGACAGCGTCCAGCCGGTGCCGGCGGGCCTGCCCAGCACGACGACCGCCTTGAGCGCGGTCAGCATCCGCAGCAGCTCCACCAGGTACGGCACCGCCGCCCGCAGGTCGGCGGGCGACGGCTCGCGGTTGGCGAGGTACCAGGGCACCACGTTCCAGCTCAGGCTCACCCGCCGGGACAGGCCCGCCTCGGCCATCGCGGCGAACACGTTGGCGGCGGTCGGGTCGTCGTTGTCCGGCGAGTTGAGGCCCGAGCCCGACGACGCGGACCCGGGCGACTCCAGCAGCAGCAGGACCTTGGCGTTCACGCCGCCGCTCGCCGGGTCGAACAGCGGCACGTCGGCCTTGCGCTCGGTGGCGATGCGCTGCGCGAACTCCGTCAACTTCGCCAGGTGGGGCGCTTTGAGCAGAGCCATCTTCCGAGCGACGACCACGGGGTTCCGGTGTGCCCTCGGGGTGGAGGGGAAGACGTCCATGGGCGCTAGCGTTCCCGTCTTGATCAGGCACTACCATCCGCCGTCCGGGCGGCGCACCGGGAGGATCGCGCCGGCGTCAGGCGAAGTGGGTGCGGGGCCGCTCCTCCAGCACGCCGTCGACGTAGGTGTCGACCTTCTCGTTGTAGAACGCGACCAGGCCCGTGACCTGCCTGCTCTCCGGCAGCGGGTTGCGGTAGCCCCAGACGACGTTCTCGTGCGTCTGCTCGCCGACCACCACCGACCAGTACTCGGCGGTCCCCTTGTACGGGCAGCTGGTCCGCAGGTCCGTCGGCCGCAGCAGGTCCAGGCGGACGTCGGTCATCGGCAGGTAGTAGCGGGCGGGCAGCCCGGTCTCGAACAGGATCACCGGCCGGTGCGAGTTCGCGACCTCGACGCCGCCGACCTCCACCCGGATGTGCCTGCTGCTGGGCAGCGCGTCGACCCTGGTGTACGGGTCGCGCGGGTGGACGTAGACCGGCTCGTCCTCCTCGAACCACTCGTCCATCGCGTCCCAGTCCAGCCGGACCAGGTCGCGCAGCGCCTCCAGCGGCGAGTCCGGGTACCGCAGCCCCGCGCCCGCCGCCGACGCCGAGCCGGTCTTCACGTCGAGCAGCTCGCCGTTGCCCCGGCTGGGCGAGCGCTTCACCTCGCCCGTGGGCGCCAGGTCGGCCCGGACGTCCTCCGCCGGGAAGTAGTACGTGGGGTAGTACGGCTTCTCCCACACCAACACCGGTCGTGTGGTGTCCACGACCAGTTCGCCCGCCAGGTAGGCCCGGACCCGCTTGGTCCCGGTCTCCACCCGCACGCGTCCGCGTTCCGCAGCACTCATGATTCCGAAAGTACGCCCGAGCGCGGCACGCCGGGAGGCGACCCGTTTCTCCGGTGTTGCCGAACGTCCCGCGGTGTCGCCCGACCCGGGTCGTGGACCCGGCGCGACCGTCGAACCCGTTGCGCCGGGCGGCCGAGCGCCGGTTCGCCCGCTCGCCGGCGGTGCGGCCGGCTAGGCTCGGCCGGTGCTCGAGGTGGTGGACAACGGGTCGGCGCCGCGTCTGGTCGTCTTCGACCTGGACGGGACGCTCTACCCGCGCGAGCTGTACACCGGGCTGGTGCTGGACGTGATCGGCGCGATGTTCGTGGAGTTGCGGGGTGAGCCGCCCGACCGCGCCGCGCGCGAGGTGGCGGAGCTGCGCGAGCTGATGCGCACCGACTGGTCGCGCACCTCGGCCACCGCGTTCGTCCTCGCCCACGGCGTCGGCGTGGACCAGTGGCGCGAGTACCGCGACGCGCACCTGTCGATCGCGGACGGCGTCCGGCCCGACGAGCGGGTGGTGCGCGAGCTGGCGCGGCTGCGCGCGGTGGTGCCCATCGCGTTGCTCACCAACAACACCACCGGCGCGGCGGAGGCGATCCTCGACCGGATCGGGGTCGGCGCGCGCGGCTTCACCGCCGTGGTGAGCGCGGACGACGTGGGAGGCAGGCCGAAGCCCGACCCCGGCGCGTTCCGCGTGGTGCTGGAGCGGTTCGGCGTCGACGCCCGCCACGCGTGGGGCGTGGGCGACCGCTACGACATCGACATCAAGCCGCTGCGCGAGCTGGGAGGGGCGGGGATCGCGGTCGACGGACCGGCCGACCTGCCGGCGGCGGTCGACCACCTCGTCGGGCTCCTCTCCTCGGGGTGAGTCCTAAGGCGACACCGCCCCCAGTCGCGAGGTCTGCTCGGCGCGGGCCGCGCCGATCGACGCCGCCAGGTCACGGGTCTCCGGGTCCGCGCCGCTGTCCTGCTCGCCGCGGGCCAGCAGCGCCGACTGATCCAGGTGCTCGCGCAGCTTCGCGGGCAGGCCGGTCGGGTCCAGGCGCAGGCCCGCCAGGTCCACCTCCGACACCAGGCCGGGCATCTGGTGCCCGGCGTGCGGGTTCTCGTCCGACAGCCCGGCCCGCGCGCGCAACCGCTTGAGCTGGACCAGTTCCTCCTCGTGCGACACCTTCAGCTCCGCCGCGAGGGGCGCGAGCCCGGGTGGCGCGAGGGCGAGCGCGGGCAGCAGCTGCTCGTTCATCGGGATCATCAGCTGGATCCACGCGGTGTCGGTGGCGTTGAACGGGGACGCCTCCGCCGGTGGCGCCGGGGTCGGAGCCGGCGCGCACGCGGCCAGGATCAGCAGCGCGGCACCCCAGAGCACCCGAAGGCGCCCCGGGGTGGACGGGATCGTCGTCACCGCGGCAGCCGGTAGTCAGGCCCGAGGGCGGCGCCCCGTTGCGGCTTGTACTGGTCGTACCCGCGCGGGTCGCACTGCAGGCCGCCGTTGACGCAGTGGCTGACCAGCGCCTGCAACGTGGGCGCGTCCCACGCGTTCATGAAGTCGTAGTGCCAGGTGTAGCCGCGCCCGCTGGCCAGCCGCACGCGCGACATGTCGCCCGACACCGGGAACGCGATCTTGAACTCCAGCATCGGCACGGGCACCGGGTGCGTGGACGGGCACACCAGGGTCGCCCGGTCCGGGTACGCCATGTGCGACTTGTGGTCCGCCGAGTCGAGGTCGCGCCCGTTCCAGCAGCTCGGCGCCTGGTAGCGGACGTTGAGCTGGGTGCCCGGCGGGCAGTAGGACGGGAAGTCCCAGTTGTGGGAGCTGTTGCCGCACTCCCAGCCCTCGACCGCGCCGGGCGCGGTGCGGAACTGGTCCTGCGTCGCGGTGGGGCTGCCCACCACGAACCGGATCCCGGCCGGGAACGACCGGACCTCCTGGTACTTCAGGATGCCGGACTTGTAGTAGATGACCTGCGGGAAGTCGGGCACGATCAACTGGTCGCCGTTGTAGAGCGACGGGAACCAGTACGCCGACTTGTCGTCCGGGGTCTTGCAGTTGGTCTGCCCGGTCTTCAGCGACGCGTTGGTGCTGCTCGCGTTGGTGGAGTTGTTGCCCAGGAACGTGTGCATGTGCGACGCGCCGGGCAACCCGGGGAAGACGATCGGGTCGTCCGGCCGGTGCACCGTGACCGAGCAGTTGGCCTGGAACTCGTGGTGCGTGACCAGCTCATCGGCCTGGGCCGGTTGGGTGACGACCGCCAGGACGCTCGTCAGTAGGCCGACCGCAGCGGTCGCGGCCAGCGCGCGGAGTTTTCGGGACACCTTTGTCCTCCTGCCGACGTGGGGAACGTGGCTGGGAGAGCGCTCTCCCAAATGAGGTTGCCCGCCCGTGACCGAGGTGTCAAGAGGGCGGTCATTGACAGATCCGTAGTCGGTTCGTAACACTTCGAGCCGGGTTGAGAGAGCGCTCTCCCGCACCTCGATCCGACAATCCCGGCAGGAGACGCCATGTACCGCCTCCGATCCGCCAGCAGAGTGCTCGCCACGCTGCTGGGGTCCGCGCTGCTCGTGGGACTCGCAGTCGTCCCCGGCACCGCGAACGCCGCACCCGTGCTGCTCTCCCAGGGCAAGCCGGCCACGGCGTCCTCGACCGAAGGCGCGGGCACGCCCGCGTCGGCGGCCGTGGACGGCAACGCCGGCACCCGGTGGGCCAGCGCGTGGAGCGACCCGCAGTGGCTGCGGGTGGACCTCGGCGCCACCTCGGCCCTCAGCCGCGTCGAGCTGGACTGGGAGGCCGCGTACGCGACCTCGTTCCAGGTCCAGGTCTCCGACGACGGCGCCACCTGGACCCCGGTCCACACCACGACCGCCGGCACCGGCGGCAAGCAGGGATTCACCGTCACCGGCTCCGGCCGGTACGTCCGCGTGCACGGCACCCAGCGCGCCAACGGCTACGGCTACTCGCTGTGGGAGTTCCGCGTCTACGGCACCCAGGGCGACACTCCCCCGCCCGGCACGGGCGTGCACGTCACCGGCTCCCAGGGCAACTGGCAGCTCATGGTGGACGGCCGGCCGTGGACGGTGAAGGGCCTCACCTGGGGCCCGCCGGCGGCGGACGCGGCCCGGTACATGCCGGAGCTGAAGTCCATGGGCGTCAACACGTTGCGCACCTGGGGCACCGACGCCACCACCAAGCCGCTGCTGGACGCCTCGGCGGCCAACGGCATCAAGGTGATGGCCGGGTTCTGGTTGCAACCGGGCGGCGGCCCCGGCTCGGGCGGCTGCGTCAACTACGTCACCGACGCCACCTACAAGAACGACATGATGACCACGATCAAGCAGTGGGTCACCACCTACAAGGACCACCCCGGCGTGCTCATGTGGAACGTCGGCAACGAGTCCATCCTCGGCCTGCAGAACTGCTACTCCGGCGCCGAGCTGGAGAACCAGCGCGTCGCGTACGCCAAGTACGTCAACGAGGCCGCGCGCGCCATCCACGCCATCGACACCAACCACCCGGTCACCAACACCGACGCGTGGACCGGCGCCTGGACCTACCTCAAGGCGCACGCGCCCGACCTCGACCTGTACTCGGTGAACTCCTACGGCAACGTGTGCCAGGTCCGGCAGGACTGGGTCAACGGCGGCCACACCAAGCCCTACATCCTCACCGAGGCCGGTCCGGCCGGCGAGTGGGAGGTGCCCAACGACGTCAACGGCGTGCCGAGCGAGCCGACGGACGTGCAGAAGCGGGACGGCTACACGCGGGCGTGGGAGTGCATCACCGGCCACACCGGCGTGTCGTTCGGTGGCACGCTGTTCCACTACGGCACGGAGTACGACTTCGGCGCGGTGTGGTTCAACCTGACCCCGGCGGGCAAGAAGCGGCTCTCGTTCTACGCGGTGCAGCGGGCGTTCGGCGGCGCGACGCCCGCCAACACCCCGCCGGTGATCAGCGCGATGAACCTGCCCACCAGCGTCGCGGCGGGCGCGCAGCTGACCATCGACGTGGCCGCGAGCGACCCGAACGGCGACGCGATCGCCTGGTCGGCGGCGTTCAACAGCAAGTACATCGACAACAGCGGCGGCCTGGGCTTCACGCCCGTGCAGGTCGACGGCAACCGGCTCACCGTCACCGCGCCCGACCGGCTCGGGGTGTGGAAGGTGTACGTGATGGCCGAGGACGGCCGGGGCAACATCGGCATCGAGACGAAGTCGGTGCGGGTCGTCGCGCCGCAGCCGGCGGGCGTGAACGTGGCCCGGGGCAAGGCGGCCACGGCCTCGTCCTACCAGCAGGTGGGCGACGGCGCGCCGTTCCCGCCATCGAACGCGGTGGACGGCAACGCGGGCACCCGCTGGGCCACCGACTGGTCCGACCCGCAGTGGCTGCGGGTCGACCTGGGCGCGGTGACCACGTTCCAGCACGTGCAGCTGGTGTGGGAGGGCGCGTACGGCCGGGCGTACGAGATCCAGGTGTCCGACGACGGCACGACCTGGCGCTCGGTGTACGGCACGACGACCGGCAACGGGGGCGTCGACTCGATCGACGTCACCGCGACCGGCCGGTACGTGCGGCTGCACGCCACGCAGCGCGGCACCGGGTGGGGTTACTCGCTCTACGAGCTCGGCGTCTACCGGCGCTGACGGGGAAGGGCGGAGGGCCGGCGGGAGCACGTCCCCCGGCCCTTCCGCCGTCGGCTCGTGCGCCGACACCCGCCGGCAACGCCACGGGCTCGAAGCGGGCACGCTCCCCTCCCCCTCAGCCGACAAGCCGCACACCGGCACCGGCACCGGCACCGGCACCGGCACCGATGTACAGACAGACGCACAGACAGACGCAGACGGGCAAGACCGAAGGGCCGGAGGGCTCACGTCCCCCGGCCCTTCGGCCGTCGCGCCACCGGGTGCGGCCACTCCGGTGACGGTGCGCGGCTGAAGGGCGTGCCGCGGGAGTCCCGCCGCACGCCCCCCAGCCGCCCGATCAGCTGCCGCGGACGCGGCGAATCGTGTCCCGGTACCACAGCGCGCTGCTCTTCAGGGTGCGGACCTGGGTGTCGTAGTCCACGTGCACCAGGCCGAACCGCTTGTCGTAGCCGTAGGACCACTCGAAGTTGTCCATCAGGGACCACGCGAAGTAGCCGCGCACGTCCGCGCCCGCCGTCCGCGCCTTGGCCACGGCCGCGATGTGCGAGTCCAGGTACGCGGTGCGGTCGTCGTCCCGCACGAACCCGGACTCGTCGGCCTCGTCGTCGAACGCCGCACCGTTCTCCGTGATGACCATCGGCACGCCGGGGTAGTCCTCGCCGATCTGCACCAGCAGGTTGGTGAAGCCCTCGGGGACGATCTCCCAGTCCATCGCGGTGACCGGGCGGCCGTAGCGGACCTCCCGGCAGACCGGCACGCCGTCGGCGTCCTCGGTGTTGCCCGCCTCGTCCACGCCGGAGAACTTGGAGCTGGAGTAGTAGTTCACGCCCAGCACGTCGATCGGCTGCTTGATGATCTCCAGGTCGCCCGGCTCCACGGGGATCTCCACCCCGCGCGCGGACAGGTCCGCCACCACGTCGGCCGGGTACTCGCCGCGCACCAGCGGGTCGAGGTAGATCCGGCGGGACAGGCCGTCCGCCCGGCGGGCCGCGTCGTGGTCGGCCGCGCTGTCGGTGGCGGGGCTGGCGTGGCTCATGTTCAGCGTGATGCCGAACTCCATGGGCTCCCCGGCCGCCTCGCGCATCCGCTGCGTGGCCAGGCCGTGGCCGAGCAGCAGGTGGTGCACGGCGTGGATGGCGGCGCCGAAGTCCTGCCTGCCGGGCGCCTGGCGGCCCTCGTAGTAGCCGAGCATCGCCGAGCACCACGGCTCGTTGAGCGTGGTCCAGTTGCGCACCCGGTCCGACAGCGCGTCGAACACGAGCATCGAGTAGTCGGCGAACCGGTAGGCGGTGTCGCGGACCGGCCAGCCGCCCGCGTCCTCCAGCTCCTGCGGCAGGTCCCAGTGGTAGAGCGTGACCCACGGGTCGATGCCCTTGGCCAGCAGCTCGTCCACCAGCCGGTCGTAGAACGCCATGCCGGGCGCGTTGACCGGGCCCTTGCCGCCCGGCTGCACGCGCGGCCAGGCGACGGAGAACCGGTAGGTGTCCACGCCGAGGGAGCCGATCAGCGCGACGTCCTCGGGCATCCGGTGGTAGTGGTCGCACGCGACGTCGCCGTTGTCGCCGTTGTGCACCATGCCGGGCGTGCGGCAGTAGGTGTCCCAGATGGACGGTCCGCGACCGTCCTCCTCATGAGCTCCCTCGATCTGGTACGCGGAAGTCGCCACGCCCCAGCGGAACGAGGCGGGCAGGGTGTCGATCGCGGGGTCGAGCCCGACGGTCGACGCCGTGGTGTCGGTTGAACTCTCCACTTGGGGAAACTCCTCTGGAGGTCGGAACCCGTTGTCGTGAACGGGATCACAGCCCGTGGTCGTGAACGGGGTGCAGCCAGCAGGCCACGGTGCGGTCGGCGGGCCCCTCGTGGGTCGTGTGGTTCTTCTCGGGGGGAACGCCCAGCACCGGGACCTCCACACCGCAACGCTCCATTGCGTGCGGACAACGTGGGTGGAACGCGCAGCCCGCGGGCATGGCGCGCAGGTCGGGCGGTGAGCCGGGGATGCCGGTCAGCTCGCGCTTCGGCCCGCGCAGGGCGGGGAACGAGTTGAGCAGGCCGTGGCTGTAGGGGTGCAGCGGGTCCCGGTAGAGGTCGGCCGAGGCCGCCTCCTCCACGATCCGGCCGCCGTACATGATCGCGATCCGGTCGGAGAACTCGACCAGCAGCGACAGGTCGTGGGTGATGAAGACGACCGAGAACCCGAGGCGCTCGCGCAGCTCGACGAGCTGGCGCAGGATCTGCCGCTGCACCACCACGTCCAGCGCGGTGGTCGGCTCGTCCATGATGACGACCTTCGGCTCCAGCGCCAGCGCCATGCCGATCATCACGCGCTGCCGCATGCCGCCGGAGAGCTGGTGCGGGTAGCTGTCCAGCCGGTCGGCGGAGATGCCGACCAGGTGCAGCAGCTCGCGCGCCCGGGCCAGCCGGGACGCGCTGCTGCCGCGCGGGTCGTGCGCCTTGATCACGTCGGTGAGCTGGGTGGAGATCCGGTGCACCGGGTTGAGCGAGTTCATCGCGCCCTGGAAGACGATCGCCGTCTCCGCCCACCGGAACCTGCGCAGCTCCGGGTGGGTCATCCGGAGCACGTCCACCGGGTCGCCGCCGTCGGGGTGGTACCGCACCTCGCCGCTGGTGATCACGCCCGGCGGCGGGAGGAGCCTGGTGAGGCCGTAGGCCAGGGTGGACTTGCCGCTGCCGCTCTCGCCCGCGAGGCCGAGGACTTCGCCCCGGTGCAGCGTGAGGTCCACGTCGCGGATGGCGTGCACGGCCTCGTCGCCGAGCCCGTAGTCCACGTTCAGGCCGCGGATCTCCAGCACCGCGTCGGTCACGGCGTCTCCCTTCCCTCGGACCGGGCCTTCGTCGCGAGCACGGGCGTGAAGCCGACGCGCATCCGGACCGTGTGGCCGTCGGCGGTCTTGACGTTGGTCTTGCCGCCGCCGCGCAGCCGCGGGCTGACGAACTCGTCGATGCCGAAGTTCACCAGCGACAGCGCGGTGCCCAGCAGCGCGATGGCCAGGCCCGCGGGGACGAACCACCACCACGCGCCCTGCGCGAGGGCCTGCTGGCTCTGCGCCCAGTACAGGACCGTGCCCCAGTTCCAGTCGCCGCCCGCGCCGATGCCGATGAACGCCAGCGTGATCTCCAGGGTCACCGCGAAGATGACCGTGCCGACGAAGCCGGAGGCGATGACCGCGGTGAGGTTCGGCAGGATCTCGAACAGGATGATCCGCGACGACTTCTCGCCGGTCGCCCGCGCGGCCTCCACGTAGTCGCGCCCGCGCAACGACAGCGTTTGCGCGCGCAGCACCCGGGCGCCCCAGGCCCACGACGTGAGGCCGATGACCAGGGCGATGGTGAGCGTGCCGGTCTCCGGCAGGGTCGACGTGATGATGATCATCAGCGGCAGCGCCGGGAGCACCAGGAACACGTTCGACAGCGCGGAGAGCACCTCGCTGCCCGCGCCGGCCAGGTAGCCGGACGTGACGCCGACCAGGATCGACAGGATCGTGGCCACGATGCCCGCGACGAACCCGACGACCATGACGCTGCGCGTGCCGACCAGGACCTGGCTGAAGATGTCCTGGCCGAGGTGGGTGGTGCCGAACCAGTGCGCGGCCGACGGCCCTTGGAGCAGGTCGTTGCTGCGCCCCGACGGGTCGTACGGCGCGATCCACGGCCCGATGACCGCGACCAGGGCGAAGAAGCCCAGGATGACCAGGCCGACGGTGGCCTTGGGGTTGGCCACGAACCGCAGCCTGCGGCGCTTCACCGGCGCCGCGACCGGGGTGGCGGTCCCGGTGGTGGGTACCACGGTCACGGCTCAGCCCTCCCGTCGGGTGCGCGGGTCGAGCGCGAGGTAGGCCACGTCGGCGAGGAAGTTCGCCAGCAGCACGGACAGCGTGATGATCAGGAAGATCCCCTGCATGAGCGGGTAGTCCTTGGCGCCGACGGCCTGGAACAGCTGCAAGCCGAGACCCGGGTAGGAGAACACGATCTCCACCAGCAGCGTGCCGCCGACGATGAAGCCGAGCGACAGCGCGAAACCGGAGACGTTGGGCAGCAGCGCGTTGCGCGCCGCGTAGGACACCATCACGCGCCGGTCGGACAGGCCCTTGGCGTGCGCGACGGTCACGTAGTCCTCGGAGGCCACCGTCACCATCATGTTGCGCATGGACAGGATCCAGCCCGCCATGGACGAGATCAGGATGGTGAAGGCGGGCAGGATGCCGTGCCGCAGCACGCTGCCGATGAACTGCAGGTCCGGGTTGGGCACCAGGCCGTTGTCGTAGGCGCCGGAGGCCGGGAAGAAGCTGTCCGGGCCGGTCAGCAGCGCGATGGCGATCAGGCCGAGCCAGAAGTACGGGATGGACGACACGAACGTGGTCACCGGGATGAGCGCGTCGGCCCACGAGCCGCGCCGCCAGCCGATGCCCGTGCCCAGGGCCGTGCCGATGAGGAACCCCAGGACGGTGGTGATGCCGACCAGGCCCAGCGTCCACGGCAGGCCGTCGCCGAGCACCTGCGACACCGGTGACGGGAAGTAGGTGAACGACAGGCCGAGGTCGCCGCTGAGCAGCTGGCCCAGGTAGGTGAAGTACTGCTCGACCAGGCTCGCGTCCTTGTCGAGCCCGAACAGCACGTACAGCGACTGCACGGCCTCGCTGGTCATCTGGCCGCGCGACCGGGTGATCAGCGCCTGCACCGGGTCGCCGGGGATGACGCGCGGGATGAAGAAGTTGATGGTGATCGCGGCCCACGCGGTGAACAGGTAGAACGCGATCCGCTTGAGGAGGTAGCTCACGACACCCCCTCGACCGGGCGCAGCTTCACCTTGTCCGCGTCCGACAGGCCGGCGTCGTAGAGCCAGCACGCCGCGAAGTGCCCGTCGCCGTCGCCGATGGCGAACCGCGGCGGCACCTTCCGCGCGCAGACCTCCATCGCGTACGGGCACCGCGGGTTGAACCGGCAGCCCGTCGGCGGGTTGATCAGCGACGGCGGCTCGCCCGTGCCGCCGTCCTTCTCCTGAGCGGCGGGCCGGTCGGGGTCCGGCGCGGAGTCGATCAGGAGTTGGGTGTACGGGTGCGCGGGCCGTTGGGTGACGGTCTCGCTGTCGCCGCCCTCGACCACCCGCCCGGCGTACATCACGAACGTCTCGTCGGCGAAGTAGCGGGCCGACGCGATGTCGTGGGTGATGTAGAGGATCGCGAGGTGCAGGCGTTCCTTGAGGTCGCGCAACAGGTTCAGCACGCCGAGCCGGATGGAGACGTCCAGCATCGACACGGGCTCGTCGGCCAGCAGCACCTCGGGGTCGGCGCCGAGGGCGCGCGCGATGGCCACGCGCTGGCGCTGGCCGCCGGACAGCTCGTGCGGGAACTTGTCCACGTACCGCTCGGGCGGGGTGAGCTGCACGCGGGTGAGCAGGTGGGCCAGCGCCTCCTCCAGCTCCTGCGGCGTCTTGCCCGCGTTGCCGTGGATCTTCAGCGCGCGGGTGAGGTGGTAGCGCACGGTGTGCACGGGGTTCAGCGAGGCGAACGGGTCCTGGAAGATCATCTGGACGCGCTTGCTGTACGCCCGGAAGCGCCTGCCGCCCTTGGCGTCGACCGGCTCGCCGCGCAGCCGGATCGAGCCGGCGGTCTGGGGGTAGAGCTGCGCCAGCAGGCGGGCCACCGTCGACTTGCCCGAACCGGACTCGCCGACCAGCGCGGTGACCCGGCCGCGGTGCAGCCTGAGCGTCACGTCCTCGACCGCGCGCACCGAGCGCGCGGTCCGGGACAGCAGCTCTCGCCCGCGCTTGCGGACCGGGAAGTGCTTGGTCAGGCCGTCGGCCTCCAGGACCACTTCAGTGGTCCCGGAGGCCGACGGTGGAGTGCTCGTCGTCATGCGGCCGGCTTCAGGTGCAGGACGACGTCGAGCGCGTTCTCCAGCGTGGGCTGCAGCGGCGCGTACTGGTTGGACTCGTCGGGCCAGCCCACCCAGTTCTTCGTGCTGTACTGGCCGCCCGCGTTGGCCGCGGAGGTGATGGCGACCGGCATGTCGCGCACGTGGATCTGCTGGATCTTGTGCAGCGCCGCGGTGCGCGCCGCGTCGTCGGCGGCGTTGGCGTACTCGTTGAGCAGCGCGGTCGCCTCGGGGTTCTCGTAACGGCCGTAGTTGCCGTTGATGCCGCCCTCGCCGATCGGCTTGTACAGCGCGCCGTTCATGATGTTCTCGTAGATGTCGTACGGCGTCGGACCGTTGTTGGTCCAGTGCAGCGCGGCCTGGAAGTCACCGGTGTCCAGCGCCTTGCTCCACGCGTCGGCGTTCGGCAGGTCGACGGTCGCCTCGATGCCGATCTTGGACACGTTGTCCTTGATGATCTCGAGGTTCGTCACGTAGTCCGACCAGCCGGACGGCACGGTCATCTTCAGCGTGACGGGCTTGCCCGTCGGGTCCACCAGCTTCTCGCCCTGGAACGTGAAGCCGGCCGCGGCCAGTTCCTTCTTCGCGCCGTCGACGTCGACGTTGACGATCTTGCTCTTGAACTCCGGCGCGATGTAGGAGTCGCCGGCGGGCGTCGGGATGCCGGTGATGTTGTCGACCTTCGGGTAGAAGTACCCGGCCTCGCCCTGGGTGAAGATGTCGTCGCGGTTGATCACCATGTTGACCGCGCGGCGCAGCGCGGCGTTGTCCCACGGCGCGACCTTGGTGTTGAACCACAGGCCGTGGATGCCGAGCACCGGCGGGAAGTAGAGCTTGTAGTGCTCCGGGTCCTTCGAGGTGTAGACGGCCTCGTAGTTCGGGATGAACACGAAGCTCCACTCGGCCGCGCCGGTGGCCAGCGCGGTGGTCTGCGCGTTGTTGTCGCTGTAGGAGGTGTAGCGGACCTCCTTGACCTTCGGCAGTTCCTGCCAGTACGAGTCGCGCACGGTCAGCGTGACGGTCTGCGGCGTGAACGTCTTGAGCGTGTACGGGCCGCTGCCGACGGGGTTCTTGAGCGTGTCCGTGCTCGGGTTCTCGATCGTCGACCAGATGTGCTTGGGCACGATCAGCTGCTCGAGGATCTTCTTCTGGTTGACGAACTGCGACCTCGGGAAGCCGACCTCGACCTTGCTGCCCGACGCGGTGATCGTGTCGTAGGGCACGGAGTCGACGTTCAGGCCGGGGTTCTTCTTCAGCAGCTCGAAGGTGAACGCCACGTCCTCGGCGGTCAGCGGCTTGCCGTCCGACCACGTCGCGCCGTCGCGGATGGTCAGGCTCAACTTGTGGAAGTTGTCCGACCACTCCCACTCCGTCGCCAGCCACGGCTTGGCCTTGTCCGCCGGCTTGGTCTCGTTGACCATGGCCAGCGGCTCGAAGAGCAGCCGGCGGTAGCCGAGCGAGCTGGCCGCGGACGTGTTCAGGAACGGGTTGTTGTTCTCGGTCTGCGGACCGTTCGGCATGCCGACGTTCAGCACGCCTTCGTTCGTGCTGTTCGCGCCGGGGTTCGAGGTCGAACAGGCTGCCGAGAACAGCAGTGCTGCCGCGACGGCGAGGGCGGACGTTCGCCTGAGTCGCATGGGTTCTCCTTGTCGGGCGGGGGAAGGGCGAGCGCTCGGGAGTGCGGGCCGCGGGTGCCATCGCGGCTGGGACGCCGGGGGGCGTCCTCGTGTCGTTGCAGACTCAACCCCGGTGAGCCAAGTCACGTCAATCACGAACAGGTTACAAACTTAGACTAATTTTAAGTCGCAAACTAAGGTCCGTGGCGTGGCACCGAAGCGCACCACCGTCCGCGACCTGCGTCGGCAGAACCGCTCGACCCTCCTGTCGACGCTGTTCTTCGACGGGCCTCTGAGCAGGTTCGAGCTGTCCCGGCTGTCCGGGCTGTCGGCGGCGACGGTGTCCAACGTGACCGGCGAGCTGGTCGACGACGGGCTCGTGGTCGAAGCCGGCTCGGTGGACTCGGACGGTGGCCGGCCGCGCGTGCTGCTGCGCGTCAACCCCGCGTTCGCGCACGTCGTCGGGGTCGACGTCGGCGAGACCGGGATCAAGGTCGAGCTGTTCGACCTGGCGCTGACCCAGGTGGCCGCCCTCGACCACGCCCTGTCGCCGTCCTCGCCCGCGGCCGTCGCGTCGTTGATCGCGTCGTCGGTCCGGGACGTGGTCGCCGCGGCGGGCGTGCCGGCGTCGACCGTGCTCGGGGTCGGGATCGGTGTTCCGGGCACGGTGGAGCAGGGCCCCACGGCGGTCGTGCACGCGCCCACCATCGGCTGGGACGGCGTGCGGCTCGAGGAGCTGGTCGCCGCCGCGTCGGAGTCCGCCTGGCCGCTGTACGTGGAGAACGGGGCGAAGACGCAGGGGCAGGCCGAGATGTGGTTCGGCGCGGGACAGGGCGCCAAGCACGTCGTCATAGCCCTCATCGGCTCCGGCGTCGGCGCGGCCGTCGTCACCGACGGCGGGGTGTACCGGGGCGCCACCAGCTCGGCCGGCGAGTGGGGGCACACGACCATCGTCTACGGCGGCCGGCCGTGCCGGTGCGGGGCTCTGGGCTGCCTGGAGGCCTACGTGGGGGCCGAGGGCATCCTCGACCGGTACCGCAAGGCGCGCGGGCGCGAGCTGCCGGACGGCGACGAGCAGTCGACCGTGGCGGCCCTGATCGACGCCGCGTCCCGCTCGAAGACCGCGGCCCGCGTGCTCGACGAGACCGCCGGCTACCTGGGCGCGGGCATCGCGAACCTGGTGAACCTGTTCAACCCCGAGCGCATCGTGCTCGGCGGGTGGGCGGGCCTGGCCCTCGGCTCCCACCAGCTGGACCGGATCGTCGCCGCCACCCGCGCCCACGCCCTGCGCCACCCGTACGAGCAGATCTCGATCGAACTGGGCAGGCTGGGCCCGGACGCCGTCGCCGTGGGCGCCGCCACCCTGCCCGTCGCCGCCCTCCTGGACCGCGCCGCCGACCCGCGCAAGCCGGCCGCGCCCGACCTGGCGGTCGACTTCGGCCTGCCCGACCGCCGCACCCGCGCCTTCTGACCCTCGAGAGTCCTACCCCCACCCCCCGCGAGTCCTACGTTCAGAACACCCGTGTCCTACGTTCGGAACACCCGAGTTGAACACTCAGGTGGTTGACACGGCGACCCGTGTGGCCTGACGCTAGCTGGGAGAGCGCTCTCCGAGGCAAGGGGTTGGGTGTGGACGAGCCGGATCTGGGTCTGCTGGTCGACAAGTTGGACGTGACGCGCAAGGTCCGGCTGCTGACCGGCGCCGCGGGGTGGCGGACGCACGACGAACCGGACATCGGCCTGCGGTCCGTCGTGGTGTCGGACGGGCCGATCGGCGTGCGCGGCCAGGGGTGGGACGAGCGCAGCACGTCGCTGGCCCTGCCCTCTCCCACCGCGCTGGCCGCCACCTGGGACGTCGACCTGGTGCGCCGGCTGGGCGTGCTGCTGGCGGCCGAGGCGCGGCGCAAGGGCGTCGACGTGCTGCTCGCGCCCACCCTCAACCTGCACCGCTCGCCGTTCGCCGGCCGGCACTTCGAGTGCTACTCCGAAGACCCGCTGCTCACCGCGCGCATCGGCGCCGCCTACATCACCGGCGTGCAGAGCGGCGGGGTGGCCGCCACCGCCAAGCACTACGTGGCCAACGACTCCGAGACCGAACGCATGACGCTGGACGCCGACGTCGACGAACGCACCCTGCACGAGGTGTACCTGGTCCCGTTCGAGGCCGCCGTCGAAGCCGGCGTGTGGGTCGTCATGTCGGCCTACAACGGCGTCAACGGCGTCACCATGTCGGAGAGCCCGCTGCTCGACGAGCCGTTGAAGGGCTCCTGGGTCTTCGACGGCCTGGTCGTCTCCGACTGGGGCGCGATCCGGTCCACCGCGCCGTCCGCGCGCGCCGCCCAGGACCTCGCCATGCCCGGCCCCGAGAGCCCGTGGAACGACCTGGCCGCCGCCGTCGAGAACGGCGAGGTGCCGGAGAGCGCGCTGGACCTGAAGGTCGAACGACTGCTCCGCCTGGCCTCCAGGGTCGGCGCCCTCAACGGCGGCACCTCCCGAAAACCCCAGGTCGACGCCCCCTTGGACCTGCTGCGCGAAGCCGTGGCCGCCGGCACCGTGCTGCTGCGCAACGACGGCGTCCTCCCGTTGGCGCCCGGCGTGAAGATCGCCGTCCTCGGCCCCAACGCCGCCACCGCCCGCATCCAGGGCGGCGGCAGCGCGGGCGTCTACCCCGAGTCGGTCGTGTCGTTCGTGGACGGCCTCGAAGAGGTCGCCGAGGTCGTGCACACCGCCGGCGTCCGCCTCCAGGACCGCCCCGCGCCCCTGACCACCGCCAACGCCCGGCACCCGCACCACGGCGAGCCCGGCGTGCTGGTCCGCCTCCTCGACGCCGACGGCGCGGAGCTGTCCGCCGAGCACCGCTTCCTCGGCCGCGTCCTGGAGGTGCCGCTGGTCGACGGCGCCCGCACCATCGAGGTCCACGCCAAGCTCGACGTGGACGTGACCGGCGAGTGGACGATCTCCGTCGCCGGCTTCGGCCGCCTCACCGTCGACCTGGACGGCACCCGCCTGGTGGACGAAGACGTCCCGCTCGACACCGACGACCCGGCCGTCATCCACCTGACCCCGCCGTACCGGCAGGCCACCGCGCACCTCGAAGCGGGCACCGCGGTCGACCTCGTCGCCCGCCGTGAGCTGCGTGAGAACACCGGCACCGCGACCGTCCTGGCGGCCGACCCGCCACGCCTGAGCGACGCCGACGAACTGGCCCGCGCCGTCGGCCTGGCCCGCACCAGCGACGTCGCCGTGGTCGTCGTCGGCACCACGGACGAGATCGAGAGCGAGGGCTTCGACCGCACGTCACTGGCCCTGCCGGGACGCCAGGACGAGCTGGTGCGCGCGGTCCGCGCGGTGAACGACCGGACGGTGGTCGTCGTCAACTCCGGCGGCCCGGTCGAGCTGCCGTGGCGCGACGAGGTGGCCGCCGTGCTGCTGACCTGGTTCCCGGGCCAGGAAGCCGGCCACGGTCTCGCCGACGTGCTGCTCGGCGTCCGCGAACCGGGCGGCCGGCTACCGACGACCTGGCCCGCCGCGCAGCAGGACGTGCCGGTGTCGAACGTCCAACCGGACCACGGCGTCCTCCGTTACGACGAGGGCCTCCACGTGGGCTACCGCGCCTGGCACCGTGCCGGGACCGCCCCGGCCTACTGGTTCGGCCACGGCCTCGGCTACACCACGTGGGCCTACGAAACCGTCACCGCCACCGAGTCCGGCGTCCGCGTCCGCCTCCGCAACACGGGCAACCGCCCGGGCCGCGAGGTCGTGCAGGTCTACGTGACGCGGCCGACCAGCACGATCGACCGCCCCGACCGCTGGCTAGCCGCCTGGACCACCACCGCCGCCGCCCCCGGCGAAACCGTCGAGGTCGACATCGACATCCCCGAACGCGCCTACCAACACTGGACCACCACCGGCTGGACCACCGAACCAGGCCACTTCACCCTCCTGGTCGGCCCCTCCTCCGCCACCACACCCCTCACCCTCCAACACCACCCCTGACTCCCACCCCCATCGGACCCGCCACATCCCCACCGAGGCCCGATTTGACATGGGTTCGGGTGCTTTAGGCTGGTCGAAGCCGGACAGGTTTGGCGGACGCTCTTCCCGCCAGGCCTGCCCGGCTTTGGCCTGCCTGGAGCGCCCGTAAGGGCCCCATGTCAAATCGAGCCGAACCCCACCACCAACCACCGAACGTTGAACTCACCCCTCACCAACGTTGGACTCTCGCACCCTCACCGTTGGACTCTCGCGTCCTCACCGTTGGACTCTCGCCACCCTGAACGCTCAACTCGACCAACCGGAACGTAGGACACGGACGTTCCGAACGTAGGACACGCGCGTTCGGAAGGTAGGACACGCGCGAGGAGAGCGCTCTCCGGGACGTGGCAGAATGAGGCGCATGAGCAGATCGCCGACGACCCCGCCGACGTTGGAAGACGTGGCGCGGGTCGCCGGCGTGTCCCGCGCCACCGTCTCCCGCGTCATCAACGGCACCCGCAACGTCGACCGCAAGATCCAGGAGGTCGTCCGCGCCGCCATCGACCAGACGGGCTACGCGCCCAACCGGGCCGCCCGTTCCCTGGTCACGAAGCGCGCGGGGACGATCGCCTTGGTGGTCTCCGGCGCGGGCGAACCGGGTGACGAGGACGCGTTCGCCGCCCGCGTGTTCTCCGACCCGTTCTTCGGGCGTGTGGCCAGCGGCGTGCTGGGCTTCCTGCGCACGCGTGGCGTGCACCCCGTGCTCATGGTGGCCGACACGGAAGCGGCCCGTGAGGACGTCCTGTCGTTCCTCCGCCAGGGCAGCGCGGACGGGGCGCTGCTCGTCTCGACCCACGCCGAGGACCCGCTGCCCGCCCGCCTGGTCGAAGCCGAGCTGCCGGCCGTGCTGTTCGCGCGCCCGGCCCGGCCGGTGCCGATCAGCTACGTCGACCTCGACCACCAGGCCGGCGCGAAGCTCGCCGCCGACCACCTGGTGGGTCGCGGCTGCACGCAGGTCGCGACGATCGCCGGCCCGTTGGACGTGCCCGCGTCCCAGGACCGGCTGACCGGGTTCCGCGATGCCATGGCGCGGCACGGTTTCCCGTACGTCCCGATCGCCGAGGGCGGGTTCACCTCGGGCAGCGGCGAGGCCGCGATGGAACGGCTGCTGGCCGAGCACCCCGGCATCGACGGCGTGTTCGCGGCCAACGACCTGATGGCGCAGGGCGCGTTGATGGTGCTGCACAAGCACCGCCGGCTCGTGCCGGAGGAGGTCGCGCTGGTGGGTTTCGACGACAGCAGCCCGGCGCTGGCCTGCCGTCCGCGGTTGACCACGGTGCGGCAGCCGGTGGAGGACATGGCGGCCGGGATGTCCCGGTTGCTGCTGGACCACGTCGAGGAACCGGGACTGCGCCCCAGGTCCGTCATCTTCGAACCGGCTCTCGTGGTGCGGGACTCCGCCTGAACCGTCGTTGACGTCTTCGCAACATCGGCGTTACGCTCCGAGAGAGCGCTCTCTCAGCGCCTCCGGTGCCACGGAGGCACAGCTCCGGGCCTTCTCGCGGCCCTTACCTCGTCAGGTAGGACAATGAGTTCTCCCCGTTCCCTGTCACGGGTCCTGACCGCCGCGCTGGCACTCGGCCTCGCCGCGGTGCTCAGCCCCGTGATCACCCAGTCCGCGCAGGCCGCCGAGTGCGGCACGACCAACGCCGCGCTGAACCGCCCGGCCACCGCGTCCTCCGTCGAGAACGGCGGCACCCCTGCCGCCGCCGCGGTCGACGGCAACACCGGCACCCGCTGGTCCAGCGCGTTCACCGACCCGCAGTGGGTCCAGGTGGACCTCGGCTCCTCGCAGCAGGTGTGCCGGGTGACGCTGACCTGGGAGGCCGCGTACGGCCGGGCGTTCCAGGTGCAGCTGTCGGACAACGCGTCCACTTGGAACACCGTCTACTCCACCACCACCAGCACCGGTGGCGTGCAGAACCTGACCGTCGCGGGCACCGGCCGTTACGTGCGGGTCTACGGCACGGCTCGCGCCACCGGCTACGGCTACTCGTTGTGGGAGCTCGCCGTCAACACCGAGACCACCGGCGGGCCCGTCGTGCCGCCGACCGACCCGCGCAACCCGGACTTCGGCCCGAACGTGCTCGTCTACGGCCCCGGTTACGACCGCGCCGCCATGCAGACGCGGTTGGACCAGATCGCCACCCAGATGAAGACCAACCAGTTCGGCAGCGAGCGCTACGCCGTGCTGTACAAGCCGGGCGTGTACGACGCGGACGTCAACCTCCGCTTCTACACCCAGGTCGCGGGCCTCGGCCTGCGGCCGGACGACGTGCGCCTCAACGGCCACGTGCGCGTCGAGGCCGACTGGCTCCAGCAGGGCGACAACCCGAACAACCTCGGCAACGCGACGCAGAACTTCTGGCGCCAGGCCGAGAACCTGAACGTCAACCTGCCTGCCGGGCAGATCGAGCGGTGGGCCGTGTCGCAGGCCGCGTCCTACCGGCGGATGCACCTCAGCGGCCAGATCCACCTGTGGAACGGCGGCGACGGCTGGGCGTCCGGCGGTCTGATCGTGGACAGCAAGATCGACGGTGTCGCGGTGTCCGGTTCGCAGCAGCAGTTCCTGACCCGCAACAGCAACCTCGCGGGCGGCTGGAGCGGCTCGGTGTGGAACATGGTGTTCGTCGGCACGCAGGGCGCGCCCGCGCAGCACTTCCCGAACCCGTCGCACACCACTGTCGACACCAGCCCGGTCGTGCGCGAGAAGCCGTTCCTGTACTTCGAGAACGGCGAGTACAAGGTGTTCGTCCCGGCGCTGCGGCAGAACGCCCGCGGCACGAGCTGGGAGTCGGGCACCCCGGCCGGCCAGTCGATCTCGCTGGCCGACTTCTTCATCGTCAAGCCCGGCACCCCGGTGGCGACGACGAACGCGGCGCTGGCGCAGGGCAAGCACCTGCTGCTGACGCCCGGCGTGCACCACCTGACCGACACGATCAACGTGACCCGGCCGAACACGGTGGTGCTGGGCCTGGGTCTGGCGACCCTGTCCCCCGACACCGGCAAGGCCGCGATGGCCGTGTCCGATGTGGACGGCGTCAAGCTGGCCGGCTTCCTGATCGACGCCGGTGTGCAGAACTCGCCCGTGCTGCTGCAGCTGGGCCCGACGAGCTCGTCGGCCTCGCACGCCGCCAACCCGACCTCGATGCACGACGTGTACCTGCGCGTCGGCGGTCCCCAGGCGGGCAAGGCGACGGTGTCGCTGGAGGTCAACTCCGACAACGTGATCATCGACCACACGTGGGTGTGGCGCGCCGACCACGGCACGGGTCCCACGGGCTGGACCGCCAACACCGGCCGCAACGGCGTCGTCGTCAACGGTGACAACGTGACGGCGTACGGGTTGTTCGTCGAGCACTACCAGCAGTACAACACGGTGTGGAACGGCAACGGCGGCCGCACGTACTTCTACCAGAACGAGCTGCCGTACGACCCGCCGAACCAGGCCGCGTGGATGAACGGCTCGCAGCTCGGCTGGGCCGGCTACAAGGTCGCCGACAGCGTCACGACCCACGAGGCGTGGGGCATGGGCGTGTACTCGTTCAACCAGGCCGACCCGAGCATCCGCACGGCCAACGGCTTCGAGGTGCCCAACAGGTCCGGCGTGCGGCTGCACGACCTGGTGACGGTCTCGCTCGGCGGTGTCGGCACGATCGACAACGTCGTGAACGGCATCGGCGGCGCGGCGAACATGGCCACGCAGCAGCGTTACGTGGTCAACTACCCGTGATCCCGTGACCCCGTGACCCGTGACCCGTGACCCGTGACCCGTGACCGGACCGCCCCGTCGAGGCCCTCGTCCTCGGCGGGGCGGTCCGCTTCCAGCCGAGGGGTGTCGCTCACGCGAGTGGTCCGCGTAGCGAGAAGAGGGGTAGGCCCGACGTCGCGAGGCGCTAGTCGGCCGACAGCGGCACGGAGTTCGTCGGTAGGCGCACCGTGCGCAGGAACGCGGGCAGCAGCCACGGGCGACGGCCGGTGATGCGCAGTTTGCCCGTCAGGACGGCGCGAGCGCGGCTGACGCGGCCGAACAGGACCAGGTTCAGCACGGCCGGGTCGAAGGTCAGGCGCACGTCGACCGGTTCGCCCGGCGCGCCGACCGAGACCCGGCCCCGGTGCAGGACGATCGTCACCGGGGTCGTGTGGGGGGACCGGAAGGCGACGGCGATCCGGCGGTCGCCGGGCGGTTGGCCGTCGAGCACGCTGCCCACGTCGTTGCGCATCATGCCGACCAGGAACAGCTCGAAGAACAGCGCGGCCTCGCCCGGCGGGACGGACCACGGCGTGCCGACGCCGCGCGCGATGTCCCAGCCGTGGATCAGCAGTTCGTTGACGAGGTGGGCCAGCACGCCCGCGACCGGCACCTTGGACGCGCCCAGCCACGGCACCGTCCGCTCCGGGTCGGTCCCCGCCGTCCGGTCCAGGATCGTGGACACCATCGACCGCAGCATCGCGGCCAGGGCGGCGGGGTCGCGCTCGGTGAACCGCCGCAGCGCCAGGTCGTTCAGGTCGGCGACGGTGTCCACCGTGACGGTGGGGATGCGCGCGGCCAGCGCCGGGTCGGTCAGCTCGGCGCCGCCCGGCACCAGCAACGTGGTGTAGATCGAGGCGATGGCGACGACGTGCGCCGCCGTGTCGGCCACCGTCCAGTCGGGGGTGGCGAGCGCGTCCGGGTCCGACGCGGCGACGAGATCCGCGAACCGCCCCGTCACGTCGGACAGCACGTCCCGCACCACCGGCCACTGCTGGGAAACCACGGCACCCCCAAGTCGCTCGACCGGACGATAACAGCGTTTCAGCGGTGCCGGCTACCGATCGCCCAAGCCGGCTACACCGGGGCCGACCGTCGTTGCGGCGCCCGGTAAGCCCAGTCCCACACCGTCTCCACCGGTCCCCGCTCGAACCGCCCCATCCACCACGACGCGCCACCCAGCAGCAGGGCGGCGACCAGCAGCCACACGGCCCCGGTGAACCACGGGCCGAGGTGTCCCCAGCGGCGGGCCAGGCCGAGGCCCCAGTCGTAGCAGAGCGCGGACGCGAGCACGTTCTGCCCGACGTAGCAGCTCAACGCCGACCGGCCGACCGCGGTGAGGCCCCGACGCACCGGCCCCGCCTCGGCCCGCATCCGGTGCACCAGCGACGCGATCCCGCCGAGCAGCCCGAACGCGACCAGCGGCGCGCACACGTACCGGTCGACGGCGAACCAGTCCGCGCCGGCCAGCGTGGTGGCGACGTTCGCCGGCACGCCGACCCCGAGGCCCCACGCCACCAGCCGCCGGCGGATTCCGGCGCCGCGCGCGGAGTCCTCCAACGCGCCCGCCGCGAACAGCCGCGCGCCCGCCAGGAACAGCAGGGCGCTCAACGGCAGCACCAGGAAACCCTCGGCCCGGAAGACCGCGAAGTGCTCGACCCGCGCCTGCACGCCGCCCCACCAGCTGTCCGCGGCCACCGCGAACCCCGGGTCGCCGACGGTCGTGGCGCCGCTCAGCAGCGCTGCCGTGACCAGCCCGACGACCGCCGCGTTCAGCGCGCCCATCGCGACCATCCAGCCGACCTGGACCCGGCCGCCGCGCCCCACCAGGTAGGCGACCAGCACGGACACCACCGCGTAGAACATCAGCACGTCGAACTCGAAGACCAGCACGTAGTGCAGCAGGCCCTCGACCAGCAGCAGCGCCGAGCGCCACAGGTACCAGCCGGGCCAGCGCCGCCCCCGCCGCACGGCCGAGCGGTGCTGGATCGCCAGACCGATGCCGAACATGATCGACAGCAGGCCCAGGAACTTCCCGTTGCTGACCATCTGGAGCAACGCCGTCGCGGTGTCGCCCGCTCCCGAGCCGAAGTCGGCCAGGAACCCCGTCACGCCCCGCGGGTGCGTGAAGGCCCACACGTTGGTCCCGAACGTCCCCAGGATCGCCACACCGCGCAGCACGTCCAGCGCCACGATTCGCCCGCCCATGACCCTCCTCCCCGAACTGCTCGCCGTCCGAACGTAGGACGAGGGGCGGTCCGCGGTCGTCGTCCGAAGGTGCCCGGTCCCGTCGCACCTTCGGACGATGGTGGCGGCCGAACGGATGACACGGCGACAGCGGATGGTGAGCCCGGTAGGTCACAAGTGCATACCGTGCGCATCTGGCCACGCGAACGTAACCTCGCGCGCCCGGCACGCAACACGCGGTTCATACCTTCTCGGTTCCACCTGCCCGAAAGGAGCCGCCGGTGCGTTCCAGAACCCTCAGCCGCGGACTGCTCGTCCTCCTGCTGCCCGCCCTCCTCGCGACGGCCTGCGTCGACGAGCCCGGCGGCGGCGCGGGGGCCGCCGGTGACGAGATCAAGGTCGGCCTCCTGCACTCGTTGAGCGGGACGATGGCCATCAGCGAGGTGACCGTGCGCGACGCGGAGCTGCTGGCCGTCGAGGAGATCAACGCCAAGGGCGGTGTGCTGGGCAAGAAGGTCGTGCCGGTCACGGAGGACGGCGCGTCGGACTGGCCCACGTTCGCCGAGAAGGCGCAGAAGCTGATCTCGCAGGACCGGGTGGCGACGGTGTTCGGCGGCTGGACCTCCGCCAGCCGCAAGGCGATGCTGCCCGTGTTCGAGCGCAACAAGGCGCTGCTGTGGTACCCGGTGCAGTACGAGGGGCTGGAGAGCTCGCCGTACATCTTCTACACCGGCGCGACGACGAACCAGCAGATCGTGCCCGCGCTGGACTACCTGGCTTCGCAGGGCAAGAAGAAGATGTTCCTGGTGGGCAGCGACTACGTCTTCCCGCGCACCGCCAACAAGATCATCAAGGCGTACGCCGCCGCCAAGGGCATCGAGGTGCTGGGCGAGGAGTACACGCCGCTGGGCCACACCGAGTACAGCACCCTGGTCAACAAGATCGCCGACGCCGGGCCGGACGCGGTGTTCAACACCCTCAACGGCGACAGCAACGTGGCGTTCTTCAAGCAGCTGCGCGGTTCCGGCATCACGCCGCAGACCACGCCGGTGGTGTCGGTGAGCGTCGCGGAGGAAGAGGTCAAGGGCATCGGGCCGGAGAACGTGGCCGGGCACCTGGTGGCGTGGAACTACTACCAGACCACCACCACGCCCGCGAACGACGCGTTCGTCAAGGCGTTCAAGGCGAAGTACGGCGCGGACAAGGTGACGTCCGACCCGATGGAAGCCGGCTACAACGCGGTGTACCTGTGGGCGGAGGCGGTGAAGAAGGCGGGCACGACGGAGGTCGAGGCGGTGAGGAAGGCCGCGGGCGGCATCACGATCGAGGCGCCCGAGGGCACCACCACCATCGACGGCGACAACCAGCACGTCGCCAAGACCGCGCGGATCGGCCTGGTGCAGGCGGACGGGCAGATCAAGGAGGTCTGGTCCTCCCCCGGCCCGATCGAGCCGGACCCGTACCTGAAGGGCTACGACTGGGCCGGCGGCCTGGGCTGAGCCGGCGACCGGCACGGACGGGAGGCGAGGGGACACATGGGGGCATTGGCGAACCAGCTGCCCATCGGGCTGAGCATCGCCGCGGTGCTGCTGCTCATCGCGCTCGGGCTGACGTTCACGTTCGGCCAGATGGGCGTGATCAACATGGCGCACGGCGAGTTCATCATGGCGGGCGCGTACACCGCGTACCTGTTGCAGGGCTTGACCAGCCAGTCGTTCCTCGTCGCGCTGCCGGTCGCGTTCGCCGTGGCCGGGGTGATGGGGCTGCTGCTGGAGTGGTCGCTGGTCCGGCGGTTCTACGGCCGGCCGCTCGACACGCTGTTGCTGACCTGGGGCGTGAGCCTGGTGCTGCAACAGCTCGCGCGAGACGTCTTCGGCGCGCCGAACGTGCAGGTGACCGCGCCGGGCTGGCTGGTGGGCGGCATCGACGTGCTCGGCGTGCGGCTGCCCTACAACCGGGTGTTCATCATCGTGCTCGCCGTGGTGTGCGTGGTCGGGGTGTGGCTGTACCTGACCAGGCTGCCCGCCGGGCGCCGGATGCGGGCGGTGGTGCAGGACCGGGAGCTGGCCGCCTACAGCGGCATCGCCACCGGGCGGGTCGACCGGTTCACGTTCCTGCTCGGCTCGGGGCTGGCCGGGGTGGCGGGCGTCGCGCTGACGCTCGTCGGCCCGGTCGGCCCGAGCCTGGGCACCTTCTACATCGTGGACGCGTTCCTGGTCGTGGTCGCGGGTGGGCTCGGTCAGCTGCGCGGCGCGGTGCTGGCGGCGCTCGCCCTCGGGTTCCTCAACAGCTACCTGGAGTTCTGGACGGACGCGAGCCTGGCCAAGGTGCTGGTGTTCGTGGCGATCATCGCGTTCCTCCAGGTCCGGCCGCAGGGCATGTTCGTGCTGAAGGGGAGGGCGTTGGTATGACGTGGGGTCGGATCTCCCTCGTGGCGTGCGTGGTGCTGCTGGCGTTGGCGCCGTTGGCGCTCTCGCCGTTCCGGCTCGGGCTGCTGGCGAAGTACCTGTGCTTCGCGATCGTCGCGGTCGGCATCGCGCTGGCCTGGGGCCGGGGCGGGATGCTGACGCTCGGGCAGGGCGTGTTCTTCGGCCTGGGCGGCTACGCCATGGCCATGTACCTGAAGCTGGAGGAAGCCGGGCCGGGCGGGTTGCCGGACTTCATGGTGTGGAGCGGGGTCGAGGAGCTGCCCGCGCTGTGGAAGCCGTTCGGCAACCCGGTGTTCGCGCTGGCGGCGGTGGTGCTCGTGCCGGGTCTGGTCGCGTTCCTGCTGGGGCTGCTGGTGTTCCGGCAGCGGGTGCGCGGCGCGTACTTCGCGATCCTGTCCCAGGCGTTGGCGGCGGCGTTCGTGATCCTGCTGATCGGGCAGCAGGGGCTGACCGGCGGCACGAACGGGATGACGAACTTCAGCCGGTTCTTCGGGCTGGACCTCACCGACCCGAACGGGCAGCGCGCGGTGTACGCGATCACGGCGCTCCTGCTGGGCGCGATGTTCCTGGTGGCGAAGCTGCTGGTGCGCAGCCGGTTCGGGCGGCTGCTGGTGGCCGTGCGCGACGGCGAGGACCGGGTGCGCTTCCTCGGCTACGACCCGGCCGTGGTCAAGACGGTCACGTTCACCGTCTCGGCGGTGATGGCGGGGCTGGCGGGCGCGTTGTTCGTGCCGGTGGTCGGGATCATCTCCCCCGCCCTGCTCGGCATCGTGCCGTCGCTGGAGCTGCTGGTCGGTGTCGCGGTCGGCGGCCGGTTCGTGCTGGCGGGCGCCATCGCCGGGGCCATCGCGGTCAACTACGCCAAGACGCTGTTCAGCGAGGACTTCGCCGAGGGCTGGCTGTACCTGCAGGGCGGGCTGTTCGTGCTCGTGCTGGTGTTCGCGCCCAAGGGCCTGGCCGGTGTCGTCGACTCGCTGCGACACCGCTGGTCCTCCCGCGGGAGGACCGCTCCGACCCCGGTGGAGGTGGCGGCGTGACGGCGTTGCTGGAGGTGCGCGGCCTGCGCGTGGTGTTCGACGGTTTCGCGGCGATCGACGGGCTGGACCTCACCGTCGAGGAGGGCGAGCTGCGGTTCCTGATCGGGCCGAACGGCGCGGGCAAGACGACGTTGATCGACGTGGTCACCGGGCTGACCAGACCGGCGGCGGGCAGCGTGCGGTTCGGCGGCCAGGAGCTGGTGGGCCGGCGGGAGCACCGGATCGTGCGGATGGGTGTCGGCCGCACGTTCCAGACCGCCACCGTGTTCGAGGAGCTGACCGTGGTGGAGAACCTCGACCTCGCGGACAGCTTCCGGTTGCCGCTGCGGTCGTTGCTGCGCCGGCGGCGCGGGGTGTCCGACGCGGTGGCCTCGGCGTTGGAGACGGCGGAGCTGACCGCGTTGGCCGACAAGCCCGCCGGTGTGCTCTCGCACGGGCAGCGGCAGTGGCTGGAGATCGGAATGCTGCTGGTGCAGCGGCCGAAGCTCCTGCTGCTGGACGAGCCGGTGGCGGGCATGAGCCGGTCGGAGCGGGAGCGCACCGGCGAGCTGCTGCACCGGATCGCGTCGACGCACACGGTGGTCGTGGTGGAGCACGACATGGAGTTCCTGCGCAAGTACGCGCGCAAGGTCACCGTGCTGCACCAGGGCCACGTGCTGCGCGAGGGCTCCGTCACCGAGGTGCAGGAGGACCCCCGGGTGCGCGAGGTGTACCTGGGTCGGGCCAAGGGGAAGGCGGTGACGTGATGCTGTCGGTGTCCGAGGTGGACGCCGCCTACGGGCGGGCGCGGGTGCTGTTCGGCGTGGGGCTGGAGGTGCCTGCGGGGTCGCTGGTGTGCGTGATGGGGCGCAACGGGGTCGGCAAGACGACGTTGCTCAAGACCGTGATGGGCACGCTCACGCCCACGGCCGGCCGGATCACGTTCGACGGGCAGGACATCACCCGGCTGCCGACGCACCTGCGGGTGCGCGCGGGCATGGCGTACGTGCCGCAGGGCCACGTCTCGTTCCCGCAGCTGACCGCCTGGGAGAACCTGCGGGTGACGTTGGAGGCCACCGGGCACCGCGACCCGGCTGCGGTGGACGAGGCGCTGGACGTGTTCCCGGCGCTGCGGGAGTTGCTCAAGCGCCCGGCCGGTTTCCTGTCCGGCGGTCAGCGGCAGCAGCTGGCGATCGCGCGGGCGTTGATCACCCGGCCCCGGCTGCTGCTGCTCGACGAGCCGACGGAGGGCGTCCAGCCGTCCGTGATCGACGAGATCGAGGCGGCGATCGAACGGCTGCACCGGGAGGCGGGCGTGACCGTGCTGCTGGTGGAGCAGTACCTGGACTTCGCGTTGCGGCTGGCCGACAGCTTCGTGGTGCTGGACGCGGGCGAGGTCGTGCACGCGGGCGCGGCTCGGGAGCTGCACGACGAGGAGGTGCGCCGGATGCTGGCCGTCTGACCTACCGCCGCCTGCTCGCGGCCTGGCGGGCGAGCGCGCCCGCGGCCAGGATCAGGATGATCGCCACCAGGCCCCAGCGCCGTTGGTCGCGCAGGACGTTGTTGGTCGGCGCCAACGTCTCCACCCGCCGGTCCGGCACCTCGATGTCGGCCGGTGGTGGGGGCGGCGGAGGCGGCGGCTGCGGGGGTGGCGGGTTCTCCGGCGGCGGGTTCTCCGGCGGTGGTGGGTTCTCCGGCGGTGGCGGCGGGATGTTCGGGGGCGCCGCAGGCTCGGGAGGGACCGTGGTGGTCGTCGTCCGGGCGATGGTGGTGGTCGGCGGCGGGGTCGTGGTCGTCGTGGTCGTGGTCGTGGTGGTGGTCTGCGGGATGGTGGTCGTCGTCTGCGGGATGGTGGTCGTCGTCTTCGTCGTGGGCGGCGTGGTCGTCGTCGTAGTAGTAGGCGGTGTGGTCGTCGTGGTGGTGGGCGGTGTCGTCGTGGTCGTCGTGGGCGGGGTCGTGGTGGTCGTGGGGATGGGGAGGGTGGTCAGGCAGCCCGAGGAGTCGATGGTGTGCAGGGCCGTCCTGGACGAGATCTCCGTGACCACGCCCGAGCCGTCCAGCGCCACCCGCCACAGCGTGCTCCGGCCGCCTTTGCTGTTGTTCGTGGCGTAGAGCGCGCCGTCCGGGGCCAGGGTCACCGCGCCGTAGCCGCTGCCGCCGGGCAGCCGGCCCGCGCCGGGGACGGCCTCCGTCCTGCCGGTGCGCGGGTCGATGGTGACCACCACGCCGTGGCCGTGCTCGTGCGTGGCGACGCCGTAGAGCAGGCCGTCGTCCGGGTTGACGTCGAAGTCGTCGACCGTCACCCCCTCCCACGGCCACAGCCACGCGTCGTGCACGACGCGGCCGAAGGTGGGGCTGCCCGGGTCGATGTCGATCGAGCGCAGCCACGGACCGGCCCGCACGACCAGTTGCTCGTCCACCACCACGCCCGCGGTCGCGTGCCGCAGCAGGGGTGACGGGGACGTCGGCTCGCCGACCACCCGACCGGCGCGGTCGAGGGCGACGAGCCGGCCCCGGTCGTCCAACCCGTACACGAGGTTCTGCTCGGCCGAGAAGCCGATGGCGTTCAACCGCACGTCGAGCGCGTTCAACGAGGTCGTCTCACCGGACGGCAGCCGCACCTGGAAGACGGTCGACGGGCCGTGGGCCCCGGCCTCCACCTGGATGACGGTGCACACGACCTGCGCGAACGCCTCGATCATCCGAATCGCTCCACGGCGGCCTCGAACGCCGCGGGACTGACCCCGGCGCCACCGCCGAACGGGTTCTGCAGCTGGTAGGTGGCGTACAGCAGCAGCGTGATGGTCGCGGCCAGGGTCGCCACGATGAGCACGTGCGTGCGGATGCGCGCCCCGCCGAACAGCAGCGGCAGGCACACGGCGAGCACGCTGCCCGCGATCAGCACGAACCAGACCACCGAGCTGACCCCGCCGCCGGCCGCGTCCAGCCGCTCCTGCCTGGCCTGGTACACCTGCCAGAGCTGGTTCGCGGCCTCGACCTTGCGGTCGACCTGCCACTCGTCGGTGGTCGGCGCCTCGGCCACGACCCGGCGCAGCTCGTCGAGCTGCGACCAGCCCGCCGACTCGAACGAGGTGCCCGCCGTCATGCCCGGCCACTCGTCGTCGATCACCGTGACGGCGTAGTCGCGGGACAGGTCGCGCACCTTCGCGCCGATCTCCGGGGACAGCGAGTCGCTCGCCCAGGTGGCGGCCACCAGGCCGTCCGCCTCGCGGTAGGAGGCGTCACCGGCCTGCGTGACGGCGTCGAACAGGGCGATGAGCACGAACGCCACCAGGACCGCGTGCAGGCCGCCCACGATCGTGAAGACCTGACCCGCGGACTCGTTGTTCGCCGAGCGACCTTCCAGCTCGCCGTACTTGCGGATGAGGTACGCCATGCCGGCGGCCACGACGGCGGCGCCGCCGACCCACAGCAGACCTGTGAGGTAAATGCTCATCGACACCCTTTCGTCACTCGGGATGAATTCCACAGATCCGCCGATTCACTCATCAGAAAGCTAGTGATCGACCCGATCCGGTGAGAAGTGCGTTCATCCGAGTGCCGGCAAACCCCAAGCTGTCAGGTGACACGGTCACCCCTTACCACCAGCGTCGCCAGTCGGAAGCCGCGAAAATGCGGCGAAATCCAGCTCATCGAGTTAATTGGCTAGCCCGATCGAGTTGTTTGGATCGCGACTGTCAGTCGCGGGACGGGAAATCTCCGCTCAGCCGGCGAACAGCAGTGCCAAGCCACCCGAGGTGTAGGCGACCATGAGCGCCAACAACGGCGCCTGGCCGGTCAGGTGCCGGGCGGGCGGCAGCAGCCGCAACGCGCGGTCGTGCGCGGCCACCACGGCCAGCAGGTGCCCGGCGAGCACCGCCCCGAGCTGCACCGACGCCACCAAGGCCGGCGCCGCGAGCGTGTCGTCGGGGGTGAAGCCGCCGACCCCGAACAGCAGTGCGACGGCCCGCTGCCCCTCCACGGCCAGCAGCGAGAAGTAGTGCGCCACCACGTACCCGGCGACGATCGGCGCCATCGAGTGGGCGAGCTGCCCGCCGAACGGGCGGCAGGCCCACAGGTAGCTGCCCGCGACCAGCGCCACGGTCGCCGCCAGCCCCGCCGAGTCCGGCACGGACAGGCGTTCCCAGGCGGGGGTGGAGCCGATGCTGTCGAACGCGGTCGAGCCGAGCAGCACCGCCACCACCGCGACCAGGCCGGGCCGCACGGGCGTGGCGACGAGCGCGCGGAACGGGTTGCCGCGCAGCGGCGACAGCCGGCCCACCAGCGTCGAGAACACCTCGAACCCGTCGGCCCGCTCGAACCACGTGCCGCCGAACACCACGCCGCCGGCCGCGTTCACCACCGCGTGGACCACCAGGAACCACGGCAGCGCGGCCGGTGACACCAGCTCCACCCAGGTGAACGCGAGCAGGCCGAGCGCGGCGGGCCAGTGGCCGAGCCGTTCGGGGTACGCGCGGCCGAGCGTGACGCGGGCGGCCAGGCGCAGCGGGTTGACCGCCCGCCACACCGGGCCGAACAGCACCGACAGCACCGGCACGCCCACCCACAGCAGCACGAACACCAGGTGCGGCCACGCCGGCGCGGGCACGAGCGCCAACCCGGCCGCGACCAGCAGCCGCACCGGCCACCGGTCGCGGTCGGGGCGCGGCTCGGCGGCGTCGAACCGGGGCTTCGTCCACAGCAGGCCCAGGGCCAGGAACGAGGCCAGCAGCGCGACCGCCGCGCCTTGCAGCACCAGGTCGAGGGGGAGCGGCAGGTCGTGCCGGGCGCCGACCCCGTGGGCGAGGACCGTCACCGCACGACCAGTCGCACGAGCAGCGTGTCGGGGTGCGCCTCCACGTCGAACGTGCCGGTCCGCGCCGGGGTGAACGCCAGCACGGCGGGTTTCCCCCGCTCCGCCCTGGCCAGCACGTCGACGCCGTGCACGTGCACGTCCACCGGCTCCTCGCTGGTGACGGTCAGCTCGACGGCCTGCCCGCGCACCGCTTCCACCGTCTGCGGCGAGGCCTGGTCGACCGACAGGGCGAGCACCAGCGGGTCGGCGGCGGGCGGTGCGGCTTCGGGCCCGGACGAGCAGCCGGCCAGCACGAGCAGCGCGAGCACCAGGGCGTGAACGGTCTTCATGTGGTCGGGCCAGTCCTTCTCAGGTAGTCGAACCCGCCGGCGGCGAGGCCGAGCCCGCCGCCCAGGGTGAGTGCCACGAGCAACCGGTCCAGGTCGGCCGGACCGGCGAACGGCAGCTGGGAGAACCGGAAGCTGTCGAAGTCCGGTATCCCCGCCACCACCAGCATCGCGCCCACGACGGCCGCCACGAACGCCGTCGCGGGCCTGCGCCGCACCGCCGCCACCGCGGCGACCGCGCTCAGCGGCCACGCGACCAGGCCGACGCCGCTCGCGCCGAGCAGCAGCGGCACGAACGACCCGCCCGTTACGGCGAGCGCCGAGCCGACCGCGTGCCACGCGTGCGCGGCCGTCACCACGACGACGCCCGCGGCGAGCAGCGCCCGCCTGCGGCCCAGGAGGTAGCCGCCCGCGGCGAGCGCGACCGTGATCAGCAGCCACCACAACGGGTTCGGCCCCGGTGTGACGTCCACCCGGCCCTCGATCACCGACCGGTCGAGCGGCACTTCCCACTGCGACGCGGTGGTGCGCTCGTCGCGGAAGCGGTAGGTCTCGCCGGGCCCGATCACGTGGTCGGCCGCCCGGTCGCCGCCGCCGACGGTGACCGGGACGTCGCCCCCGTTGCGGACTTCGAGCTGCGAGCCGTGGTTGACCATCGCCGCCGTGACGCCGGGCAGCGGCGGTGCGATGCCGGTGACCCGGCTCAGGTGGTCCTGCGGTGTGAGGCCGCCCGCGTGCGCGTGAGCCGGGCCGGCGGTGACGGTCAGCAGGACGAGCGCCGCCAGCAGCGCCCTCACCGGCGGGCGGTCGGCACGAGCACCACCGCCATCAGCACGGCGTGCAGCGCGGCCATGACCGGCGCGCCGGTCCACATCTCGGTGACGCTGGGCGTCGTGCCCTGGTCGATGATCGCCGTCGCGAAGAACACCGCCCACGTGGCGAAGGAGGCCGCACCGGCGAAGATCCGGTACTCCTTGACCCGGTCCTCCGACGGGCGCAGCTTCAGCACCAGCACGTCGATGAGGACGCCGGAGACGATGAACCCGATGGCGGTGCTGATGTTCTCGTAGTCGGCCACCGCGGTGCTGAGCAGCATCACCACGAACGCGAGCAGGGTCGCCGCGCCGAACGGCAGCCGGAACCGGCGCACGGCCAGCAGCAGCGGCACGATCATGATCAGGTTGGTGACCACGACCGAGGCGGCCAGCTCGGCGGCCCGGCCGATGCCGTTGGCGCCCTTCTCGAAGCTGAACGCCCTGATCACCTGCTCGCCGGTGAACACGGTCGCGTCGGCGTACCCGGCGAACAGCAGCACCAGCGAGGTGGTGAAGGACAGCGCCAGCCCGGCGGGCAGGAACCGCTTCAGGGACGGGCTCACCACGCCCCGGTCGCTCCACAGCGTGCGCAGCGGCGCGGTCAGGATCAGCACCATCGACGTGATCAGCACCAGGTGGGTCGGGCTGAACAGGATGTCGATGCCCTGCTCGATGCCGATGAACGTGTGCCACAGGTAGTCGCCGACACCCGCCGCGGCGAACAGCGGCAGCGCCACCACCGCCGGGCCGTAGCCGACCGGCACCGCGTCCAGGCCGCGCAGGCCCTGCTGGTGGTTGCGCCACAGCACCCAGAGGATCCACGCGCCGGTCGCCGCGAACCCCGAGTAGAACACCGCGTGCCACGGCGTGAAGAACGACTCGAGCTCGGGCACGTTGGAGTGCGCCCACGCGTCGAGGAACAACCCGATCGAGAACCAGGTGCCGAGCAGCACCGTGACCAGGTCCGTGCGGTAGTCGGCGCGGGGACGCCTGCTCGTGGTGAGGCTCCCCGCCGGTTCGTCAACTTCTGCTTCGCGCCCCGGTGTCATGGGACGAGCCTGCTCGCGCCGGGGGTCTCCCCGGAATCGTGCCACCCCCACCGCGTGGTGCGGCTAACCGCACCTTTCAGGCGTTGAGGTAGCGCAGGACGGCGAGCACGCGGCGGTGGTCGTGCGGGCTCGCGGTCAGCTCCAGCTTGGTGAAGATGCCGGTGCAGTGCTTCTCCACGGTCCGCTCCGCGATGAACAGCCGCTGCGCGATGGCCTGGTTGGTGCGCCCTTCCGCCATCAGCGCGAGCACGGCCCGTTCCCGGTCGGTGAGCCGGTCGTCGCTGTCGTCGCGCCGCCGCACCAGCAGCCGGCTCACCACGTCCGGGTCGAACGCCGAGCCGCCCGCGCCCACCCGCCGGATCGCGGCGGCGAACTCGGCCAGGTCCGACACCCGGTCCTTGAGCAGGTAGCCGACGCCGTCCGCGCCCGCGTCCAGCAGCTCGGCCGCGTAGCTCACCCGGACGTACTGCGACAGCACGAGCACGCCCGTCCCGGGGTAGCGGCGGCGCAGCGCCACCGCCGCCCGCAGGCCTTCGTCGGTGTGCGTCGGCGGCATCCGGATGTCCACGACGGCCACGTCCGGCCGGTGCCCGTCCACCGCCGCCACCAGCGTCGGCGCGTCCTCCACCGCCGCCACCACGTCGAACCCGGCCTCGGCGAGCAGCCGCGCCAACCCCTCGCGCAGCAACGTCGAGTCCTCCGCGATCACGACCCGCACGGCAGCACCACCCGCAGGCTCGTGCCCGTCGCCTCCGCGCTGACCACCCGCATCGTGCCCCCGTTCGCTTCCACCCGTTCACTCAAGCCGCGCAGCCCCGAGCCGAGCACCGGGTCCGCTCCCCCGCGCCCGTCGTCGTCGACCTCCACCACCAGCCGCCCGCCCCCGCCGCTGATCACGACCTTGGTCCGGGACGCCTCGGCGTGCTTGGCGATGTTCGCCAACGCCTCGGCGACGACGTAGTACGCGGTCGTCTCCACCAGCGGCGGCACGGTGTCCGGCAGGTCCAGGGTCAGGTCGACCCGCGGGTCGGCCAGCGCGGTCAGCTCGCGCACCGCGCCGTGCAGGCCGCGTTCGGTCAGCACCGGCGGGTGGATGCCGTGGCACACCGCGCGCACGTCGTCGATGGTCGCCAGCACCGCCTGCTTGGCCTCCGCGGCGAGCGCCCTGGCGCGCTCCGGCGGCACGGTCTCGGCCAGCCCCAACGTCATCGCCGCCGACAGCAGCCGCTGCTGGACGCCGTCGTGCAGGTCGCGCTCCAGCCGCCGGCGCCCGTCCTCGACCGCCCGCAGCACCTTCGCTCGCGACTCGGCCAGCTGCCGGACCTTGGCCCGCAGCTCGGCGGTGAGCCGCTCGTTCTCCAGCGCCAGGCCGACGGCGGCGCACGCGGCGTCCACGAGCTCCAGGTCCAGCACCGGGTCGTGCAGCAGCACGGCGACCGGCGCGCCGGCCCGGTCCACCCTGGTGTGCGCGGAGTCCGGCGCGACCGGCCGCCCGTCCACGTCCACGTACCGCTCCTGCTCGGCCACCCAGTACGCCACGCGCAGGCCGGGGTCGTGCAGGGTGGCGGCCAGCGCCTCCTGCACGCCGTCGCGCCGGTTGTCGCCGCTGAGCCGCACCACCAGGTCGGCCACCTCGCCGCGGTCCATCCGGCGGCGCAGCAGCCCGGCCAGGTAGGCGAACGGGATGCCGCTCAGCGCCAGCGTCAGCACCACGTACGGCGGTTCGAGGCCGGCGCGTTCCACCGGCTCCCACACCACGAACGCGAGGATCGCGACCGCGGTCGCGCCGAGCATCGCGGTCAGGGTCCGCCGCTGCGCGATGCTGCTGCACCGCCAGCGGTGCAGTTGCAGCACCAGCATGGAGATGCCGACGACACCGGTCATCATCGTCTCGGACTCGACGATTTCGGCGGCCCACGGCCGGCGCTGATACTCCGCGGCCACGGTCAGCACCACGCTCTCCGCGTACCCGGCGCCGACGACCAGCCGGCGCGGCAGCGTGCGCAGCCTGCCCGTCGGGAACGCGACCAGCGCGTGCCCGAGCAGCGAGGGCCACCCCTTGGCGGCCAGCATCAGCAGCATCGAACCGTCGCCGACGAGGTAGTCGAGCAGCCAGCCGACCCCGACGAGCACGAACAGCAGCCCGATCCGGTTGCGCGGCTGCGCACGGCGGCTGAGCACACCCGCGATCACGTAGACCGCGCTCACCGCGAACATCGCGAACGGCAGCAGCATGTGCCCAAGGTAGCCGGGCCGGCGGACCGGCCGGCTCAGCTCCGGCGCACACCCCCGACCACGACGCGCGCCAGCACGTCCGGGCGCAGGATCGACGACGGCGGCTGGAGCAGCCCGATGGTGCGGATGAACGCGGTGGCGGCCACCGGGTCGTGCGTGGCGACGCGTTGCAGCCGGGCGACGTACCGGTTCAGCGCCTTGGTGGACAGCGACCGGTGGCCGGTGATCTCCGGCAGCGCCAGGTCGCCGAGCGCGTTGAGCTGCCACACCGGGTCGATGATCTTGGCCGCGGCGCGGAAGAACCGGCCCGCCAGGTCCGCCTCGCCGTCCCGCAGGCACTTACGCAGCGCCTCGGACTCCATCGCCGCGACGGTCATGCCCTGGCCGTAGATCGGGTTGAAGCTGCACATCGCGTCACCGAAGACCAGTAGGCCGGGCGGGAACTGCCGCAGCCGCTCGTACCGGCGGCGCAGGCTGGCCGGGAACCGGTGCGTGCGGATCCCGGTCAGCGGTGCCGAAGCGGCGACGGCGTCCAGCACGTCCGGCGGCGCGGACCGCTCGAGGAACGCCAGGAAACCCGCCTCGTCGGTGGGCGGGTGGTCGCCCGCCATGCCGACCTGGGTGACCATCCACTGGCCGTGCTCCTGCGCGGCGAACGCGAACCCGGTCGGCCGGCCGGGCACCGGGCCGACGAGCACCAGCTTGTCCGGGAACGGCACGGGCGGGCGCACCAGCCGGCTCGCGTACATCATGTCGACCTCGATCCGGTCCTCGGCGGGCGTCGGCAGGCCCAGGGACGCCAACCAGGCCCGTGCCCGACCCGACCGGCCCATCGCGTCGATCACCAGGTCGGCGGCCAGCACCTCCTCCGCGCCGTCCCGGGCGACCTTCACGCCGACCACCCGCCCGTTCTCGAACACCGGGCCGACCACGTCGTGCTCCGGCAGGAGCCGCACGCCGGGGTGCTGCGCGACCTTCGCCCGGACCGCGCCCTCCAGCATGGGCCGGGTCGTCTGGATGTCGGACGCGCCGGTGTCCGCGCGCACCATGGGATGGCCCGCGAGGACGAACCGCGCGTCGACGTTGAACCCGACGCGCAGCGCTCCCGCGGCGACCAGCTCGTCGGTCAGGCCGGGGAACATCCCGTCGAGCGCCTGCTCGCCGCGCAACAGGATCGTGTGGAAGTGCTTGGCCTGCGGCACACCGCGCCGGTGCCCGCCGTCCTCCGGGAGCGGGTCGCGGTCGACCACCGTGATCCGGTCGTAGGAGCCGACCAACGCGCGCGCTGCCAGCAGCCCGCCCATGCTCGCGCCCAACACCACCGCATGCGTCATCCGGCGACTGTGACAGCGCCGACCGCCCGGGTGCTTCTTCCGCTGTGCGGACCTCGACGAGCGGCCCCGCCCGGGTGCTCCGGGCGGGGCCGCCTGCCGGGGTCGTGCGGCGGTCGATCAGAAGGTGAGCCGCCAGGCGTCCACGTAGCCGGTGTCCGCGCTGTAGACGTCCTGGACCTTGAGCCGCCACGTGCCGTTGGCGACCTCGGACGAGGCGTTCACGGTGTAGGTGGCGACCACGTCGGGCGTGCTGGAGCTGCTGGAGCTCTTCACCCGGTAGGTGGAGCCGTCCGGCGCGACCAGGTCGATCACCAGGTCGCCGCTGTAGCTGTGCTTGATGTCCACGCCGACCTTGAGGGTGGACGGCGCGTTGCCCGCGATGCCGCTCACGGTAACGTTGCTGTAGACCGCCGCGCCCGCGTCGGGGATGGTGACGTTGTCGAGGTTCTCGAAGACCTTGCCGGGGGGCTGCGTGCCGCCGAGGTTGGCCGCCGCCTGGTTGATGGCCGCCGCGAACGTGCTCACCTCGGTGTAGACGCCCGGGTTCTCCGCCCGCGCGCACCCGTTGCCGTGGCTGACGATGCCGACCTGCACCCACGCGCCGTTGTTGTCGCGGCGGAACATGGGGCCGCCCGAGTCGCCCTGGCAGGTGTCGACGCCGCCCGCGAGCTTGCCCGCGCACAGCTCGGCGGCCGGGATCAGGTCCGCGTAGTACGGGTCGGAGTTCTTGCACGTGGTGTCGTCGATGTAGTCGACGTTCGCCTTGAGCAGGTAGCGGGACTGGCCGCCGCCCTCCCGCGTGGCGCCCCAGCCGGCCACGGTGAACACGCCGGTGTTGTAGGTGGCGGTGGTGGCGATGGGCAGCAGCGCCGCGCCGGTGATGGGACTGGCCAGCTTGATGATCGCCCAGTCGCCGCCGGTGGCCGTGTCGTAGGTGGCCGAGCGGTGCACGTAGGTGGACGTGCGGGTGACGCGGGTCGTGTCCTGCAGGTCCGCCACGCCGTAGGTGGCGGTGATGGAGGTGTTGTTGCCGGTGCGGCTGACGCAGTGCGCCGCCGTCAGCACCAGCTGGTCGGTCAGCATCGAACCGCCGCAACCCATGGACAGGCGGACCATCCAGGGGAACTCGCCCTTGGCGGCCTGGGTGCCGCCGACGACCATGGGCGTGGGTGTGCCGGTGTCCGGTTGCGGTGGAGCGGCGAGCGCCTGGCCCCCGAAGGCGGCCAGGGCGGCGACGACGCCCACAGCGAGGGCGAGCGTCCTTCTCAAGGTGTCGCGCACGGTTGATCCTTCCCGCGCCCGGCCGGGGTCGTGCTCGCAGGGTGGCCGGACGTCGAGATCGCAGGGAACTATCCAGCCGGCCCCTCTGCCGGCGACTCATCGTGCGCGGCGGACGGCCTGCTCACAATCCGTCGATCGACGGGACTTCTTGCGGTGTGGCCCGTGGTAAGGCGTGGTTCTGCCGCGCTACCGGATGGTGGAGCCGGTGACGGTCGGCTCGGCCGCGCCGAGGAAGAAGATGCCCCGGTAGCCCGGCGTCTCGAAGCCGGCGCTCGGGTTGCGGCGCAGCGTGGAGGACTCGACCGCCAGCGTGCCGGAGCGGTCGTTGCTGACGAAGAAGACCGCGCCGCCGCCCTCGTTGGCCTTGTTGTCCTCCAAGACGCTGCCGGCGATGCGGACGGTGAACGCGTTGCCGTCCGCGTAGACCGCGCCGCCGCTGCCACCGCCCGGGGTGCCGGGGCGGGCCGGGTTCGCGCCGTCGCCGGTGGCGGAGTTGTTGCGCAGCAGGCTGTTCAGCACGACCCAGGACACGCCGATGCTGCTCAACGCGCCGCCGTTGGCGCACGTGCCGCCCTCGAACGTGCTGCCGACCACGAACACCGGCCGGCCCGCCGACTGGCTGAGCACGCGCAGCCCCGCGCCGCCGAGGTCCGGCCCGGTCGCGCCGCACCGGTTGCGCAGGAACGTCGAGTTCACCACCTTCACCCGACCGCCGCGCACGAACACCGCGCCACCGCCCTCCGCCGCGCCGGCCGCGTTGCCGTCCGCGAGCGTGAGGTTCTGGATGGTCAGCCGGGGGTGGTCCTGGTCCTGGCAGTGGGACGTCGTGATGCCCAACGCCTCGTCGCACGTGTTCTGGTAGAGGATCCGCCGCTGTCCCGCGCCGCTGAGCGTGACCAGTCCCCCGCCGTCCAGCACGACTTCGGGTGCGGCGTCGTTGCGGACCTGCGCGGTCACGGTCATGGTGATGGTGACCGGCTCCGGACCGCACTCGAAGGTGATGACCCCGCCGGCCGCCACCGCCGCGACCACGGCCTGGGACGTGCACCCGGCCGGTGTGCCGTCGCCGATCACCCGGGTGGGGCGGGACGTGTCCGCGGCCGCGGCCTCGGGCGGCACCGGCACGCCGCCGTCCGGGTTGCCGGCGGGCGGGGGCGTGAACCGGGTCGTCGTGGTGGTGACGGTGGTGGTGACGGCGGCGGTCGTCGTCGTGGTGGTCGTCGGTGACGTGGCAGTGGGCTGATCGGTGCTCGGCGACGCGGCGAACGGGGGTGACGACGTGCACGCGGCCAGCAGGAAGACCAGCACTAACACACCACGGGACATGGAGGCGACCTTAACGTGCGCCGACACCGGGACCGACTTGACTTCCGACAGGTGTGAGTGGTTGATTACACTCGTGCCAGCCGCAGCGAGCGAACGTCGACTGTCGACCGCCGAGGAGCGTCGCGAGACGGTCCTGCGCACCGCCATCGGCGCGTTCGCCGCCCGCGGCTACTACGGCACCACCACCGGCGAGGTCGCGAAGTCGGCCGGCATCTCCCAGGCCTACGTCTACCGGTTGTTCCCCGACAAGGAGGCCCTGTTCCTGGCCGTGGTGGAGCACAGCTTCGCGCGGGTCCGGGAACGGTTCGCGGACGGGGTCGCCGAGGCCAAGGGGAGCACGCCCGAGGACGTCCTGTCCGCGATGGGCGACGCTTACGCGCACCTGATCTCCGAGGAGAGCACGCTCCTGCTGGTCCAGATGCACGCCCAGTGCGCGGCGATCTCCGAGCCGTCCGTGCGCGAGGTCTTCCAGCGCGGGGTCGCGCGGACGGTCGAGTACGTGCGCGGGGTGTCGGGCGGCAGCGAGGAGCAGGTGCAGCAGTTCTTCGCCACGGGCATGCTGTGCCACCTGGTGGTGGCGACGCGCGCGGACGACGTCGACGCGCCGTGGGCCCGGACCCTGTCGAACGGCATCCGCCACTACTGAGCCGCTCCACCCTCCGGTGTGCGATCGACCAGCCAGGCCCTGACCGTCCACAACGGACACGGTTTCCGCGACCTCTCCTGCACGCAACCGTTGACCGTCGAGGAAAGGACTTTCCGCGACCCTGGGTCGACGTGATCTCCTGGTGGCCGGCGGCGCCGGCCTGGCCGCCCTCGGCACCTCCGGCCTCCGCGCGTCCGGCGTCGGGCGGGGCTGCCGCCTGGGACACCGTCATAGACGGTTCGTTCGCGAGCTTCAGCACGCTGGTCGTCGAGGCGACCCGGATCACCTGGGACGAGGGCAACAGCTCGGCCGACCCGCACCTGCCGATCCGCCACCACTCCGGCGCGGTGCACGCCCGGCAGCAGGTGCTGGTCGACGACCGGTTCCCGAACTGGGAGGTGCGCGGCGACTTCCAGGCCCCGTCCGCACGCGGCACGTGGCCCGCGTTCTGGCTCACGGGCGTCAACTCGTGGCCGCCGGGGAGCGACATCCCGGAGTACGAGGCTTCGTCGGCACACCGATGTGGATCGTCATCAACCTCCGGGTGGAGGGCTCGTCCGGCACCTCCGGCCCGACCACCGACACCCGCTACCGGGCCCGCGACGTCTACGTGGGCCGCACCCGCGCCTAGCTCGGGTTGCTCGCCCGCGGCGACCGGATGAGGTGTGCGGCGCGCCCGGCCCGTCTCCCCCGCGCCGGGGAAGACGGGCCGGGTCCGGTGGTCAGCCGTTCGGGGTGGTGATCACCGCGAAGGTCGACCGCAGGCTCGCGTAGCGCGTCTGGATGTCGGTCAGGATGGTGTCGATCGGCACGTAGTTGTTCAGCTCGCCGGAGGCGCAGGCGCCCGTGCGGGACTGCTGGTTGCCTTCCAGGATGCCCAGCGCGGTGTGGTCGACCTGGCTGAACAGCGGTCCGCCGCTGTCACCCGGGCGGGCGCAGAGGTCGGTGTTGATGCCGACGTCGGTGGACAGGACCCGGCCGCAGCGGGTGCCCACGAGGTAGCCCTTCCCGGCTCCGCTGTCGATCGCGCCTGGGTCGTCGGCCGCGTTGGAGCCGGAACCGGTGGCGCACACCACCCAGCCCGCCTTGACCTGGGCCAACGCGTGGGTGCCGGTGATGTGCTCGTCAGCGGACGTGGCCTGCTCGCCGCACGGCGTGTCGGAGTTGCTGTCCGTGCCGCCGTTGCGGCAGTACTTCAGGACCCGGTTGCGGCCCGTGTGGTTCTCCAGCCACGTCTCGCGGGTCGGGGTGTCGACGTACAGCAGGGCCGCGTAGTCGTACGGGTAGGCGTTGCGCTCGATGCCGTGCTGCTGGAGCACGGGCACGCCGTTGTGCTGCGTCGGCGTGTTGTTGGTCTTGGTCGCCATGCAGTGCCCCGCGGTCAGCACCCACGCCTTGCCGGGGTGCCCGCCTCCGGTGGAGCGCAGGTTGAAGCCGGCCGTGCAGCCGCCCCACGTGCCGTTGTCCCGCTTCATGTCCAGCCGCAGACCACCGCGCATCGGCCCGTGGTTCTGGCACGCGAGCGGGTGGCAGACGCCCTGGTCGGGGTACGTGGCCGCCAGCGGGTTCGGCTTGGGCAGCACCCTGGTCCGCACGGTCACGCCGGACTCGTCGGCCACGGCCCGTCGTGCCACGTCACCTTCACGGGCGACCGCGGCCCCGACGGCGGCCTTCTCCCGCGCGACCCACGCGCGCTCCCACAGGACGACCTCGTTGGCACGCTCGTCGACCGCGGGCAGGTACACCGCGTCGGCCCCGGCGCCCACCTTCGCGGCGAGCCGGTCCTTGGCGTCGGTCAGGTCGGCCAACGAGTGCCGCACGACCCGGGTCCGGACGCGCGCCCGGTCCGGCGACTCGGCCAGGCGCCGGCTCGCGGCGGCCGGGTCGGTCATGGCGACCACCAGCTCACCGGAGGTCTGGTCGAGCCACATGCCGCCGTACTCGGCCGGGTTCTCCCGGCGCAGCACGCCGTCCAGGCGCACCGACTCCTGCTGGAGGTCGAGCCGGCGCAGCGCCTCCCGTTCGCTGACGCCGTAGTTGTCGACGAGGTACCGCACGGACTCCGCGACCACCGCCGGGTCCAGCGCGGCACGTGCCGACGGCGCGGCGGTGGCTCCTCCCGTCGCGCTCACCACGGTCGCCGCGACGACCAGCGAGGCGAACAGGGCCCCCAAGCCCCTTGCTCTACCCACGGACATCTCCTTGCTCGGTGGATGGGAAACACGGGCATTCAACCCGACGTGGACCGCCCACCTCGGTGAAGCCCGGTCATGGCTCGTGACGAGCCACGAAGTCGGGGAAACCCGGTCAGACGTCGAGGAAGGGGATCAACTGCTCCTCCTCGTAGGCCAGGTGGGCTTCCAGCTCGCCGATCAGCTGGTCGACGTCCGCGCGCAGGGTCGCCACGTCGCCGCGGTCGAGGGTCTCCCGCAGCCGCGCCAGCAACGCGGCGATGGCGCCGTGCTCCTCGGCCAGCCGGTCGAGGGTCGGCGCGAGCTCCGGGAACCGGTCCCGCAGCATCGGGAACATGCCGCTGTCCTCCGACGTGTGGTGGAAGCTCAGGCCCTGGCACGCGGTCAGGCAGTTGACCTTGAGCTGCGCGCCCAGCGTCGGCTTCGACGCGGCGACCTCGCGGCGGATGGTGGCGAGCTCCCGGCGGAACGCGCCGTGCACGAGCTTGAGCGCCGCGCCCCAGCTCGACGCGTTCGGCGGGCCGCCGGCGACCTGCGTCAACGCCACCACGGGGAGCTGTCGGGACGTCTTGGCCTGGTAGTCGGCCCAACCCGGGTCGGTCTCGACCGCCCGCGCCCACAGCTCGTCGCGTTCCGGGCCGGCCAGGACGGTGGCCTTGGCGTCGTAGGTGAAGACGCCGTCCTCGACCTGCACCACGGGGTTCGCCACCAGGTTGTGGAACCAGTCGGGGTGGCGCGGCGAGCCGCCGGCGGACGCGATGACGACGATCCGGTCGCCGTCCGGCAGGTAGCCGACGGGGTTCGTGCGGCGTGCGCCGGTCCGCGCGCCGGTGGTGGTCAGCAGGATGAGCCTGCCTCCTTCGAAGGGTCCGCCGACGCGGCCCGCGTTGGCGCGGAACTCGTCGATCACCTGCTGGTTGAAATCCATCTGCGGTTCGTCTCCTGATTTTTGGGCATGACCGGATCACCACGGGTGAATTGCGCCGTGGTTTTCGGTGAAGGTTCTGTGGAGGCGCGCGGGCACAGCCGTCCCGCGCGATGAGGTGTGCAGCACTTCCACGCGTGCGGCGGCGTGCGTGCCCGCGGGCAGGGACGCGCCGATGCGCTGGATGTGCTGGTGCGAGGAGGAACCGGGTGCGTCGCTGCTCCGTGGAACCACGTGCGCGGAAACCCGGGGGACCCCGGCGTGCGGCGGGCCTCTGGCCCACCCGGCGGTCAAACCTTGGCCGGGTGACTCTCTCGCTCGTGGCTCAAGGCCGACCCGGCAGTCACGGGTGCGAGCTTATCCCGTGAATGCGCGGTCGGGCAACCGGCCGCATTGTGCGACGATCGGCGGCGTGCCCCGATTTCTTTTCCTGCTGTTGTTCGCCGTGTCCGCGTGCACCGCCGCCCCGCCGGCTCCCCCGACCCCGTCCCCGTCCGCCGACGCCTGCCCGACCGGCGTGGAGTACGCGGTGGCGGGTGAGGACGCGGCCTCGGGCCTGCGGGTGCTGACGCTGGAGCTGACGAACTGCGGCACGGAAGCGTTGGAGCTGGAGGGCTACCCGTCCGTCACGGTCCTGGACGCCGACCACGCGCCGCTGCCGGTCGCGGTCGGCCGCGGGTCGTCCGGGATCTCCGCGGTCGAAGCGTTCGACACCGCCCCCCTGCCGGTGACGGTGCGCCCCGGCGAGTCGGCGGTGACCGGGTTGCTGTGGCGCAACACCTACACGGACACCTCCACTCCGCCGGTGGTGGGCGAACACCTGGAACTCGCCCTCACCACCGGCGGACCGCCACAGGTGTTCACCCCGACCCGGGAAGGGGACGGCACCGCCCTCACCATCGACCTCGGCAGCACGGGCGAACTGGGCCTGCGCCCCTGGACCGCCGCACCCTGACCCCTGCGGCCACGCCGGGCGAGCTTCGCGGCGGACCACAGGCAGATCGTCGTCAGCCGGTGGGCGGTCGCCCGACCCAGAGCCACGCGTCGGCGCGATAACCCTTCACCTCCACCGGGTGGCGGGTGAACGCGGTGTCGGACGGGTCGACCACGAGCGAGTGCAACGTGTCGGACACCAGCACCACCAAGTCGACCTCCGCACTCGCGGTCGCCTCGGTCCTCAGGACCTCGCTGTCGACCAACCGGCCCAGCGTCGTCGCGGAATCACCGGCGAAGCCGAGCGGCCCCGGCGCGACCGGCCCCAACGTCACGGCCATGCGCAGCCGCAGTCGATCGGTGTAAAGCGCGTTGTCCTCGCGCAACAAGTCCCGCCAGGTCGGCAGGAGTCGGGAGAGGACCCGGGACACGTCCGACTCCGCCGGCAGGAACGCCGGCACCCCGTCGCCGGTCCCCTGCAGGTCGACGGCGGCGGCGTCGAGGCCCAGGTGATCGACCACGGCGTCCGCCAGTTCGGACACCCGGCGCTGGGCGACGTCACGCAGCCGCCAGGTGCGCCCGCTGTAGCCGACGATGTCGACGACGAACCCCATCCGCAGGGGCCTGGACAGCGACCGCTTCGCCCGAGCGCCGTCCGTCGTCCCGCCCTGGGTCCGCGGCAGACGATTCGTCGAGGTCTCCACGTCCTGGGCAGGGTCCTGCGGACGAGCGGTGTCCTCGGGCTCGGCTTCCTCGGCCTCTTCCGGCGCGTCCCCGCCGTTCAGCTCGTCCGGCGTTTCCTCGTGCCCATCGCCGTGGACCTCCTTCTCGAGCAGCGACGCGACCTGTTCCCGCACCTCGTCCAAGGTGCCCACCGCATCCTCGCCGTGCGTGGGCGGCCACAGGGTCGGTCCGCCGCGTTGCCACCAGTACGACAGCCGGTACCGATCACCGGTTGGGGCGTACCGGTCCAGGTGCAGCACGAGGTAGGCCGGCGAGCCGGGCTTGGTGGGCGGCTGCGCCCGTTCCGGTCGCAGGCTGTCCCGGACCGCGGTCAGCTCCGGGAGCAGACCCATCGACACCGCCTGCGACTCGGTCCACCGGTGCAGCTCGATCGCCAGCTCGGTGCGCACGCGCGCCGCGATGTGCTCGACGAACACCAGCGGCCGCGGCACGCCGTCCGCGCCCGCGTTCAGCGTCTCCAGGACCCGGAACACCTCGGTGTACGTGGTCGGCCCGTACAGGCTCGGCGCGGTCGGACCGGCCACGACGCGGTAGATGTCCGCGATGTCGGGCACGACGACGCCGGCCGGCAACGTGAACAGCCTTGCTCGTTCGTGGGTCGGGAAGAGGTCCAACGGCGTCAGTCCGGCGACGACGCGGCGCAGCTCGGCCATCGCGCCCGAGTCGGGTTCGAAACGACTCACAACACGAATGAGCGCGGCCAAGCGTTCAGGGCTCGACAGGCAGGCTTCGGCGAGGTTGAACAGGTGCCCGATCGCGGCCTGGTGCTCCTCGACCATCAGCGTTTCCCGCAATTCCGCGGACATCATGCGGATGACGAGGTTGCGACCGGCACGATCGGCCAGGCTCGGGATCCGGGCCAACGCGTCGACCAGTACGAGCAGCCCTCGGCGATCATCGTCGTCCGCACGGACCATCAGTGGCCCCCGTTTCGAGCGGTCACCGCTCAGCGTTCACGCCCTCGCGCCGCCACGTGTTCCGGCCCATCCCGGTTCGACACTACTGGTCGAAGTTCGACTCGGCACGCACGCAGTCCGCTGAATTCACCAGGCCTGGCACCGATTCGAGTTCCCGAAGCGCCGCGCTAGGCGCGCATGACGGTGGAGATCGGGATTCGCGCGGCGCGCAGGGCGGGGACCAGGCCGCCGAGGACGCCGGCGACCAGGCCCGCGATCACACCGGCCACGCCGGCCTGCCACGGGAACGCGGTGCCTTCCAGGGTGGGGAACTGGGAGCCGAACACGATCAGCGCCAGTTTCAGCCCCAGCACGCCCGTGCCGATCGCCAACGCCGCCGTGAGCAGACCGGTCAGCAGCGTCTCCGCCAGCACGATGCCCGCCAGCAGCAAGCGGGGTGTGCCGACGGCCCGGCGCAGCGCGAACTCCTCGATGCGCTCGCCGACGGTGGCCAGGCCGACGTTCAGGATGCCGGCCACGCCGATCAGCAGCACCAGCGCCGCCATGCCGAGGAAGATCCACCGCATCAGCGCCAGCTCGGTGGACATCCGCTTCAGCGTCTCCACCGTGGTCACGCGGATGCTGTCCTCGGGTGTGCCCGCCGCGACGAGCCTGGCCCGCAGGACGTGCTCCACCTCGACCGCCGACGGCGCCATCAGCACCTGCAGCCCGGGGCCGGACCGGCTGTCGCTCATGCTGGTCGCGGGCAGCCAGTTCAGCAGCTCGTCGGCCCGCACGTAGGCGGTCGGCTGGTAGCCGCCGTCGTCGATCACGCCGACGAACCGGGGCGTGGGGTGGGCGGTCGCGCCGTCGACCCTCATCTCGGCCGGCACCTGGTAGCGGCTGAAGGCCTTCGCCGCTTCCTGGTTGAGCACGAGCCTGGGCGCCAGCGACGGCGCGCCGCCGAAGTCGAGCCACTGGCCCTGGGACGCGCGGAACGGCCGGAACTGGCGGATGTCGCCGGTCAGACCGACGAGTTGCAGCTCGATCGCCTGCCCTCGGGGCAGGGCGTCGCCGTCGTCGATCGGGCGGCAGCCGCTCTCGTCGCACGTCATCCGCGGCCCACCGGGCTGGTCGATCGGGCCGCCGCCCTCGTTGATCGGCTTCACGCCGGGTTCGCCGATGATCGCCCGCGCGGTGGTCATGGCGACCGCGTCGGTGCGGCCTTCGAGCACCTCCAACGCCACCGGCACGGTCTGCCCCTCCGGCGACAGGTACACCTGCCGGGTGCCGTCCTTGCCCTCGTACAGCTCGACGTCGGCGAGCATGGCCCGGTTCGCGATCTCCGCGCCCGCCTGCACGACGACCACGGCCAGCACGCCGAGGAACAGGCTGACCATGGACAGGAACGTGCGCAGCTTGCGGGCCCGGATGCCCTGGCCGCCGATGATCAGCGACGCCCGGAGCCTGCCCGACAGCCCGATCACGCGACCACCGGCTGTCCGGCCGGGCGCAGCAGGCCGTCGGACAGGTGCAGCACCCGCCCCATCTTCGCCGCGTGGTCGTGGTCGTGGGTGACGAGCACGAGCCCGCAGCCCACGTCGGTGGCCTGGCGCAGGACTTCCACGACGAGGTTGCCGGTCTCGGTGTCCAGCGCGCCGGTCGGCTCGTCGGCCAGCAGGATGCGCGGCTCGCGCACCAGGGCGCGGGCGATGGCGACGCGTTGCTGCTCGCCGCCGGACAGCCGGGGCGGCTTGTGCTTGGCCAGGTGGCCGATGCCGACGCGGTCCAGCGCCGCCAGCACCTTGGCCTTGCGCTTGCGCCGCGGCAGCCAGCCCTGGCCGTTGACCAGCGCCATGGCCACGTTCTGCGCCGCGGTGAGGTGCTTGAGCAGGAAGAAGCGCTGGAACACGAACCCGAACTCGGCGCTGCGCAGCGCGGCGGCCTTGCGTTCGGGGATCTTCGTGATGTCCCGGTCCCCCAACAGGTACCGGCCGCCGTCGGGCCGGTCGAACAGGCCGATGAGGCTGAGCAGCGTGCTCTTGCCGGAGCCGGAGCGGCCGAGGATGGCGACGCTGTCGCCCGCGTGCACGGTGAGGTCGACGCCCGCGAGGATGGCGCGCGGCTCGTCCTGGCCCTTGAGGGTCTTGGTCAGGCCGGTGAGGTGGATCAGCGGGGGCGCCGCGGCGGGCGGCGGTGGCGGCGGGACGAACGGGGGTGGCGTGGTCACCTGCGCCCCGCTCCCGGCTCGACCTGGCCCGCGGGGTCGCCCGGCGGCAGGTTCGGTCCGGGCACGGCGAGCGTCTCCTCGCCCGTGAGGCCCGACTTGATCTCCACGACCTTGCCGTCGGTGAGGCCGAGCTCGACGTCCGTGGTCACCTTGGCGCCGTCGGCGCCGACCACGTCGACCTTGCCCTTGCCCTGGCCGCCCGCGACCGCCTCGACCGGCACGACCAGCGCGTTCTGCGCGGACGCGGTGACCAGTTCGAGGGTGGCGGAGGCGCCGTTGACCATCTTGACGTCGGCGGGCGCGGTGCACACCAGGCGCAGCCCGGTCGGCTCGGAGGAGGTGTCCGGCTCCTGCTGCCGGGGAGGCGGCGCGGGGGTGTCGGCGCCGGGGGCGTCGCGGTCGTCGGTGTCGGGCTGCGCGGGCGGCGGCGCGGGCACGGTGCCGGCGGGCAGGGCCGCGATCGTGCCGAGCAGGGTGCACGGGAACGGGCCGGGGCCGTTCTTGATCTGCGCCTGCACGGTGCCCTGCGCGGCGTCGGAGATCCGGTAGGCCTGCTCGCCGTCGACCTCGGCGACGATGCCGTAGCCCGCGTGCTTCGCCGACGCGATCGGCATGCCCGCGGTGACCGTGGCGCGGTCGTCGACCAGGCGTCCGCCGAACGTGGAGCCGGCGGGCACGTCGACGTTGGTGGGTTGGCCGTCGGTCCAGACGGTCGCGATGCGGGTCGGCCTGGTCGGGGTGGCGGTCGGTTCCGCCACCGTCCAGTAGCGCAGCTGGCCCGCGACCGGCGCCACGATCCCGAAGAGCGGATTCATGGTGACCTTGCCGGTGAGGCTGACCTTGTTGGTCAGGTCCTGCCTGGTCGGCGTGGCCGTGGTCTGCACGGTGCCGCGCGGCGCGAGCCCCGGGTCGACCGGCTCGGCTCCGGTCGACGTGCACGAGGTCGCGGCGAGCACCGCCGCGGCCAGCCCGCACACGCGGACGAAGGCAGATGTGGACACCGGTCCCCCCAAAGCGATTTCCCCTATCCGGTTTCGCCGATTCACCCATAGGACGCCGGCGGGATCATCGAGGTTGCGCGCCAACGCGAAACCGCTCCCACCCCGGTCGGGGTGGGAGCGGTTCGCGGTGCTCAGGTGTCTTATGCGACGGCGTGCAGGTTGCCGTCCGCGCCGGCGAGGCAGCGGGCCGAGCCGGCGCCGCCGTTGACGAACTCGGTGATGCAGCGGCCGAGCTGCTCGTGGCCGGCGGCGTTCGGGTGGAACGACTGCTGCGCCAGGTGCAGGCCGATCGCGTCCAGGCCGCCGGTCACCAGCGCGTACGGGTCGACGGTGAGCCTGCGCTGCCACTCGCCCGCAGGGCTCTCGCCCTTGCTGCACGCCTCGCGGTTCTCCGTGGCGCGGGAGAAGTCGAGGAACTTCACGCCGGACCGGGTCGCCACGCCGCGCAGCGCCTCCGACAGCTGCGGCACGGCGGTCGTGCGGCCGTAGCCCGCGTCGGCGAGGCGCAGCGGGCAGCCCTGCGGGCCGTGCAGGTAGCGGTCCATCTTCTCGGTCACCGGCGAGGCGTAGGAGGTGAGGACCAGGTTGTAGGCGGAGGTGGCGTACCCGGCCTGGGTCATCGCGGACCGGACGTCGCGCAGGGCGTTCTCCACCTTGGGCGCCATCGCGGCCAGCCGGCCGGACCACTCGCGCTCCAGCGTGGAGCGGCAGCTGGAGCCGAACGGGTTCGCCCACGCGGCCACGCAGTCGACCATGGTGTCGGCGAACCGCACGTCGTCGTTCGCGCCGACCTGCACCACGACCGTGGTGACGCGGTACTGGCGGGCGATGTCGATCAGCCGCCGCGCCTGCGAGCCCTCGGTGTAGTGCACGGTGTCGGCCAGCGACACGTTCGCCGAGTCCGCGCCGGAGCACGCCAGGTTGATCGTGCGGTCGGCGAGCTGGGTGCGGTGGACCATGGACTGGGTGGAGCGGTGGCACCAGTTGCCGTTCTCACCCGCGGTGCCCGGCTCGTAGGAGCCGGCGCCCTCGCCGGACATCGCGCTGTCGCCGAGCGACACCACGGCGGTCGGCCGGTCGTCGACGGCGTTCGCCGTGACGGGGACCGCGAAGAAGGTGGAGCCGGTGAGCAAGAGCGCGCCGACGACGGCGCCAACCTGTTTCCGCGACACCGCAGGCCTCCAAGAAGGGGTTGCCGTCGATCGGGCGTCATCCGACCGTAGGGCCCGCGTAACGTGCCGACAACGTCCGATCGGCTGTTTCACGCGAACCTTCGGCTGTCCGCACGCCGCCCGCCGGGAGAGCACGGCCCCACCGGCGGTCCGGGACGGTCCACAGAGGACAGCGGGCCGATCAGCCCCGGGCGGCCGGGTGGTCGGAACAGCGCCGGGACACCTCGGCCCCGCCGGCGAGGCGGCTCATCGGCGGGCCGCCGCGGTCTCGGCGGGCACCTCGCGCGGGTCGTGGACCCCGTCGCACGGACGACGGGGTCCACGGGATGTCGGGCTCAGTCGAGCCAGGGGCTGAAGTGGTCGGCCACGACCGTGGTCAGGCCGCCCACGCTGAGCCGGCCGTCGACCTCGATCACCCGCAGGCCGTGTTCCCGCGCCCGGTCGACCACGTCCTCGGCGAGCAGTCGGTCGCGTTCGAGGCGGTTGGCCTGAGCGCGTTCCGGGTCGCTCACCGCGACGGAGATCGTCGCGGCCCCGGGGCAGTTCCCGCAGCTGCCGCTGCCGGAACGCCTCGGTCGGCACCAGGAACACGGCCTGGCGCGGGTCGGCGAGCAGCGGCGCGACGAGTTCCGGCCGCAGACCCCACCCCTCGGCGACGAGCGGACGGCCGCTGGACAGGGCGCGCAGGTCGTCGAGCACCATCCCGAAGCGCTCGACGTGGCCGTGCTTGGTGTGCTCGGCCATCTCCCCCGGTGACGGCCGCACCCACGTCGTGTCGGGGTCGTGCGCCTGGAGGGTCGGCCACGCGTGCCGGTGCGGGTAGCGGCCGGCCCGCGCCAGGGCGCGGTCGTAGTGGCCCCGGGCGTCGTGGAAGTCGTAGTGGTAGGCGGTCAGCCCGAATCGGCGCGACAGGAGCCAGGCGACGGTCGACTTGCCCGACCACTGCGCGCCGCCGATCCACAGGACAGTGCTGAGTTCACCGGAAGGTCCCCGCCTCAGCCGCCGGCGACACGTGTGGCGGGCTCGGTGTGCACGGTGACGGCCGTCAGGCGCGGGACGGCGCGCTTGAGGTGGTGCTCGACCTCGTGCGCGATGCGGTGGCCCTGCTCGACGCTCAGCCCAGCGTCGACCCCGATCGCCAGCTCCGCCCGCAGCACGTGGCCCGTCCAGCGCATGCGGACCCGGTCGGCCCGCACCACGCCCTCGACCTGCGCGGCGGCTCGCTCGGCCAGCTCCACCGACGCCGGGTCGACCGCGTCGAGCAGCCGGCCGAAGACCTCGCCGGCCGCGTCGCGCAGGACGAACAGGATGGCCACCGTCATGCCGAGGCCGACGAGCGGGTCGGCGGCGGGGAAGCCGAGGGCCACGCCGACGCCGCCCAGCACGACGGCCAGCGAGGTGAAGCCGTCGGTGCGGGCGTGCAGGCCGTCGGCCACCAGCGCCGCCGAGCCGATGTCCCGGCCGACCCGCATGCGGTAGCGGGCGACCAGCTCGTTGCCGAGGAACCCGACCACGCCGGCCGCCGCGACGACCCACAGGTGCCGCACCGGCTGCGGGTCGAGCAGGCCGCGCACCGACTCGTACCCCGCGTAGACCGCCGAGGCGGCGATCACCAGCACGATCACGACGCCGGCCAGGTCTTCCGCGCGACCCAGGCCGTAGGTGAAGCGGCGGGACGCGGCCCGGCGGCCCAGCACGAACGCGATGGCCAGCGGGACCGAGGTGAGGGCGTCGGCGACGTTGTGGACGGTGTCGCCCAGGAGCGCGACCGAGCCGGTGACCAGCACCAGCACCGCTTGGACGACCGCGGTGGCGAGCAGCGCGACGAACGAGACGACCAGCGCCCGCATCCCGCGCCTGCTGCTCTCCAGGGCGGTGTCCACGCGGTCCGCCGAGCGGTGGCCGTGCCCGTGCCCGTGTCCGTGGCCATGTCCCTGCGTTCTGCCGGTCACCGTTCCACCTTTGGTCGACCTCCGAGTGCGACCCTGTCACCATACCTGCGCAGTCACGCAGATACGCAAGCAAGTAGGCTGACCGTCATGCACACCGCGTTGTCGGACTTCGACATGCCCAACGACGAGCAGGTCCACCTGGCCGCCGAGTCGTTCCGCCTGCTGGCCGACCCGACCCGGATCAAGGTGCTGTGGGCGTTGTTGCAGGGCGAGTCGTCGGTGGCCTGCCTCGCCGAGCTGGCGGGCGCCGCGCCGACCGCGGTGAGCCAGCACCTGGCCAAGCTGCGCCTCGCGGGTCTGGTGAAGGGCCGCCGCGAAGGCACGTTCGTCTACTACTCCGCCGCCAACGACCACGTGAAGTCCCTCCTGGCGCAAGCGCTCTTCCACGCCGACCACGTCGACCGGGGCCTCCCGCCCGCCGACGACGCCGAGCAGGAAGTCGCGCACCACAAGCGCCGCGGGCACTGAGCGCCACCGGCCACTTCACCCTTACGTCGCAACGAATCGGGCATATCAGCGCAGCTCAACGGGTATCCGAAGCTCCCCAGCCGGTTCGACGAGGAGCAGGACTATGGGCACCTCTCCCCTTCGCGACAGGAGGTCGTGATGGCGCAGTCACGGGACCTGATCGACATCCGCAGCGGAGACCTCTTCCACCAACCCACCCCCTACGGCCTGGTGTACCCGACGTGCCTGGCGGACGGCGAAGCGCCGCCCAGCCAGCGAGGCCGGACCTGGGAACACCTGACCGCGTCGGGCCGCGTCCTCCAGCCGGTGGGCCGGTGAGGCGCGGCAGCTGTCCCCCAACGGGGCCGTGGGCAACCGCCCGCGGCCCCGTTTCCGTTGTCCCGCAGGAAGAAGGGTGACGGCGAGGCTCCCGGCCGGCGGCGCGCCGAGGCCGCCGCGGCGAAAAGTCGCGTGACCGTCGGTGGTGATCGGTAGGCTCCGAGGTGCGGACCACAGCGGAGGAGGCCGAGTGACGGCGAGCGACGGGCGGTTGGTCGGCGACCTGGCCAGGGCCATCGACGAGTCGGACTTCGCCTGGTCGCTGGTGCTCGTCGGCGAGGACCAGCGCGACAAGCTGGCCGCCCTGACCAGCGACCTGCTCAACAAGCCGTCGACCAGCGGCGACGGCAAGCAGATCACCTCCGGCTACGCCTACTGGGGCATCGGGCCGACGATCGCCTGGGCACACGCCTGCGCGGACCCCTTCTACCTGGTGATGAAGCAGAGCCTGGACTCGTTCACCCGCCGCTGGGGCCGGGTGCGCGGCCGGGTCGGCGAGGGGTTCCACCACGTCAGCTTCGGCGTCGGCACCGGCCACAAGGACCGACTGGTCCTGGAGCACCTGCTGGAGCGCAACCCGGGCCTGCTCTACGTGCCGGTCGACATGAGCTCGGAGATGCTGCGGCTCGGCACGCAGGAGGCCACGCACCGCGTCGGCCTGCGCGGGCACCGGGTGGTGCCGGTGCAGCTCGACTTCTCCATCCCCGACAACCTGGCCGAGCTGCGCGAGCTGATCCACCGGCTGGTCGGCGACGAACCGGTGCTGTACTCGCTGCTGGGCAACACGCTGGCGAACTTCGACCAGGACGACGAGCTGCTCGCGAACCTCACCGCGCTGGCCCGGCCGCAGGACCTGTTCCTGCTGGAGGTCGCCACCACCGAGGCGGTGAACGACGACCTGGCGCAGGACGCGGTCGAGGAGTACGCCCGCAGCCGCGCCTACCGCGAGTTCGTGACCAGCGCGCTGCTGCACAACACCGACCTGACGATCAACGTGGACGCGGTGCAGTTCCGCGGCGCGGTCGAGGGCGACCGGGCGTTGAAGGTGAAGGTCGTCTACCAGAACCAGACCGGCGGCGACATCATGATGATGCTGCCCGACCGCAACCGGGTGCCGTTCCCCGACCGGGACACCATCCGGCTCTACCTGACCCGCAAGTACGCGCGCAAGGCGTTGGACGGCATCGTGCGCGAGGCCGGGATGCGCAAGGTCACCGGCACGCACTCCGACTTCGGCGTGCCGCGCTCGTCGCAGGGCTTCGGCATGGACCTGCTGCTGCTCGCGCCCGGTGAGCCGGTGCCCGCGCCGAGGGCGGACGACGACGTGGCCGACGTCATCTGGGGGAACTGACCGCCGATGACCCGGATCGCGATCACGGCGCTCACCTTCGGCGCGCTCGCGGTGGCGATGGCGCTGGGCGTCACCTGGTTCGTCGTGTCGCCGCCCGGCGACCGGTGGGAGCCCGCGGTGAACTCGTTCGCGCTGCTCGCGGGCATCACCGGCATCTTCGCCGAGCGGTGGGCGGCGCAGCGCGAGCAGCGCAACCAGGCGATCGGGTCGATCCGGCTGGAGATGGCGCGCAACCGGGAGACGCTGGACGGCGAGGCGTTCAGCGCGTCCGCCTCCCGCGGCCGGCGGGTGTACCCGAGGCTGGTGCAGTCGGCGGTGGACTCGGCGCTGTCCTCGGGGGCGCTCAGCCCTCACCGCGACGCCGACCTGATCGACCTGCTGCACCGGTGGCGCACCGCGGTCGCGTCGGTGAACCGGCGGCTGGAGCTGACCGAGATGCTGGTCTTCACCAGCGCGTCGGAGGAGAAAGCCGAGCAGTTCCACACGGCGCTGCACCGCGCCAACGGCTTCTTCCAGGGCGTTCGGGCGCTCCTCGACGAGGCGCAGGCCGCCCTCGGCGACCCGGTGCGGCCCTAGCCGCAGGCCGGCTCCCCGCGGCTCAGCTCGCGGCCAGCAGCTCGGTGTCGCCGATGACGAGGCCGAGCCCGTCGACCCAACGGGCGACGGCGGCGGGGTCGGGCCGGATCGGGCCGCGCAGCCTGGCCAGCACGAACGGCGGCTCGGCGCTGTCGGCCTCCACCGCGACCGCCCAGCCGCGGGCCTCGTCCCACAGCAGCGCCACGTCCCGGTCGGCGAAACCGGGCAGGTGGCCGTCGAGCGCGAGGTAGGCGTTGAGACGGGTCCCGTCGGCCTGCACGTACGAGCACTCGCCGCTGAGGCCGAGCGCCCGCGTCACCGCCGAGACGTAACCCAGCAACGCGCGCACCGCGCTGTCGTCATCGAGTTCCCAGTCCATCGCGCACCACCGTCCCCGCCCCGCTGTTCCCCGACCCTGCGCCGGCATCCCGGCGCGGTTCGGGATAGCCCGATCGTGCGGTTTCAAAACACGGACGTCCGGATTGTTCGGCCGCGGGCGTCGTCAGGGAGCGACCGGACCAGGCTTTTCGTGCAGGTAGGAGCCCACCCAGTCGACCGCGTCACGGGTCGGTTCCGCCGGTGGGGCGGCCACGAAGTTCGCCGCGTCGTCGATGCTGCCGGTGCCGTCGTAGCGGGCGGTCAGCGGGTACGGGAACACCGGCCGGGTGCGCACCGCGTCACCGGCGCGGCCCGTGGCGACGACCCGGTCCGGCGCGACCCCCCGCTCCACCCAGGCCAGCAGCTCGCGGACCGGGTCGAACGAGGTCAGCGTGCCGCCGCCGCCGCAGTGGTACAGGCCGGGGACCATGAACACCCTGGCCCAGGACCGGAGGTCGCCGTCACGCCGGGCCAGCCGTTCGTAGTAGTCGAGCAGGGCGCGCGGCGGGACGCCCTGGTCGCTCCAGCCGTGCCAGAGGATCAGCTTGCCGCCCGCGTCGCGGAACTCGTCCAGGTCGAGGCTCATCGCGTTGCCGCGCACACCCTCGACGTTGAGCAGGGCGAACTGCTCGGCGGTGAACTCGATGTCGGCCAGCGACGAGGCGGGCGAGCCGACCGGGAAGCCCATGTGCTGGAGGAAGTTGTCCGCGAGCAGGGCGGAGAACGTGGCGGCGCGCGCGTCGGTGGTCGGCGTGATCCAGTCCTCCCACGCCAACTCGGAGCCGCGTTCCTGCCCGGCCGGGTAGAGCCGCCTGCCGTCGGCGTCCCTCGGGCCCGCGTACAGCTCGCGCACCACGGCCAGCTGCCGGGACGTGAGGCACTTGCCGCCGCCACCGGCGCACCCCAGCGGCGCGGGGTCGTAGTCGCAGCGGCGGGGGTCGTCGATCTGGCCGTCCACCAGGCCGTCGACGCGGTCGCAGTGCCGCATCACGGCGTCGTGCAGCAGGGGCAGCAGGTCCGCGGTGAGCACCGGCAGGCCGTCCGCGCCGGTGTTCGTGCGGGCCAGCCACGCCTGGTAGAGCACGAGCGGGCTCTGGTAGTTGGCGGGCGCGCCGGCGATGACGCCGTCGAAGTCGTGCGGGTAGCGCTGGGCCAGCAGCAGCCCCTCCCGGCCGCCGTTGGAGCAGCCGGCGAAGTAGGAGAACGCGGGCGGGTCGCCGTAGAAGTCCTCGATGACCCGCTTGGCGGCCATCGACACCACGTGCGGCGCGCGGAACGCGAAGTCGTCGCGGGCGGCCTGGTTCGCGGCGGCGGGCCTGCCGTCGGCCGACCGGACCGCGCCGCGGCCGACGTGCCCGTCGTCGGTGGAGGCGACCGCGACGCCGCCGATGTCCGGGCCGCAGTCGGGGAACGAGGGCGGCACGAGCTCGCCGCAGAACCCGCCGCAGCCGTACTGGAGGTAGCGGCCGGTGTAGGTCGTGGTCGGCAGCTTCAGCTGGAACCGGACCTCCGGCTCGACGTAGCCGAGCACGGCGCAGTGGGCGGCCTCGTGACCCCGCGCCACCGGTTCCGCCTGCGTCACGTGCGCGCGCGTGCCGGGGATCTCGAAGTCGCCCACCAGGTCCGCGCACTCGGCCTCCGGCCGGATCGTCGCGCCCTGCTCGGCGGGTGCGGCGGCGAGAGCGGCGACCAGGGCCACCACCATGCCGACCAGCACGCCCCACCGGATCACTCGCGCCTCCATCCCCCGCCCATTCTGCCGATCACCGGCGCACCGTCCGGATCCCGGGGGGCCGGGGGCGCGCGTGCGGAGTATCCCCTGTTCGGGGTGTCGACGGACGGGGAACGGGTCAGGGGCGGGGTGTGAGGACCGCGACGGCCGCGATGTCGTCCAGGTACTCGGCGGTGAAGCCGCCGGCCACGTTCTCCGCCTCGGCGATCACGACCGTGACGCCGTCGACCACGGTGGAGTCGTAGTTGAGCGCGGTGAACGGGACGTCTTCGATCCGCAACAAGGACCCCGACAGCGGGACCAGATCACCGGTGCCGTGGACGTCCTCCAGCCGTTTGAACTCGCCTGCCTTGTCCCGGTCGTCGAACTCGATCCAGGCGACGAACACGACCGCCGTCCCGCCCTTGTCGTCGGTGACGGTGAGCAGCATCCGGTCGAGCGCCACGCAGGGCACGGACTTCAGCAGCTCCTGCACCTGCCCGAACGAGTGGGACGCGCACTCGTCGTCGGCCCGGGTCGCCCGGTCGACGACCCGGAGCCCGGTGTCGCGCCACACCTCGTCGGGGTCGCCGGGCGCGGCGAGCCCGCCCGCCCCCGCGGCGACCACGCCGACCAGCGCGGCGGCGGCGATCAACCCACCGGACCCCACCCTGCCACCTCCACCGCCGACCGGCACCTGTCCCGCACTGGTACCCGGTTCGACGGTAACCCTCACCTGCCGACTTCGGACAGGCCCACCACCACCCGCCGACCTCCTCAGCCGGGTTGTTCAGCAGGCGGGCCCGACCGGCCTGCTCAGGAGCCGAACGCCGCGATCACCGACGCCATGTCCGCCCCGTCGCCCACCTTCCCCGCCGCCACCCGGTAGTGCTCGTTCACCACCCGCATCAGCCGATCGTCCGTGCCCGCCGCCGCCATCGCCGCCACGATCAGCTCGCCGTCCTTGACCGCGCCGTCCACCCCGAACGACGCCGAGAACTCGCCGTCGATCATCGCCCGGCCCTTGACCTGCGCGTACGTGCTGTCCACCGGACCGCCGGCGATCACTTCCAGGAACGCGTCGGGGTCCAGCCCCAACCCCCGCGTCAACGCCACGGCCTGCGCGGTCGCGGCGGTGATCGACAGCACCCACGAGTTGGCCGCCAACTTGAGCCGCTGCCCGTCGCCGGGCCGCTCACCCGCCCACACCGTCCGCAGCGCGACGGCGTCGAACACCGGCGCGAGGAACTCCCGCACCTCCACCGGCCCGGCCGCCAGCACGGTCAGCTTCCCCTGCTCGGCGGGCGTGCGCGTGCCCAGGACGGGCGCGTCCACGAACGGCACGCCGTACGCCGCGGCCAGCTCCGCCAGGTGGTCGACACCGGCCAAGCCGACCGTGCCGCACTGCACCCACACCGCGCCGCGCTCGACCGACGGCAACGCCTCGGCCATCACGCCGGCGGTCGCGTCGGCGTCGAACAGCATCGTGAGCACGACGTCCGCGCCGACGACCGCGCTCTTCGGGTCGTCGGCGACCACCGCGCCCTCGTCGGCCAGCGGCCGAGCCTTGACCAGGCTCCGGTTCCACACCGCGACGTCCACCTTGGACCGCAGCAGGCTCCGCGCCATCCCGGCGCCCATCAGACCCGTTCCCAACACCGCCACGCGCATGCACCCAACATCGCACCGCGGACGGCGAACCGCATCACGAAGGCTTGTCACGCCAGGGAAGTAGCTCGATCAGGGGGTCGACGAGGCCAGGTACCCCGGCGCCCGACGCGCGTGCGCCGCCTGTTCGAACGCGGCGGCGAACCGCAGCACGGTCGCGTCCGCCCCGTGACCCGCCATGAACGACACCCCGATCGGCAGCGGTCCGGCGAACCCGGCCGGCACGGTCGCGTTCGGGTAGCCGGACACGGCCGCCGGCGTCGACGACCCCAGCTCGAACGCGTCGCCGTCGCCGTACCCGGTCCGCCACGCCGGCCCGTTCGTCGGCGCCATGATCACGTCCAGGCGGTGCGCGGCGAGCACCTCGTCGATCGACCGGCGGGCGAGCGAGGTCGCGGTCCGGCGCTGCTCGACGTACACCGGATCGGTCACCGGCGGGGCCTGCGCCGCCTCGACGAAGATCTCCTGCCCGAACTTCGACAGCTCCACCGGGTCGGCCTCGTTGAACGCGATCAGCCCGGCCACCGTGCGCGGCGCGCCCGGCCGCGTCTTCAGGTACCGCTCCAGGTCGTGCTTGAACTCCGTGACCAGCGCCGGGAACTCGGCGGCCTCGACCTGCCGCTGGTACGGCAGGTCGACCTCGACCACCTCCGCGCCGGACCGCCGCAGCACGTCCACCGCGTCGGCCACGACCCGGTCGGCCTCGGCGTCGCGACCGGCCAGGCGCCACACGCCGACCCGCTTGCCGGCCACCGTCGCCGACCCGAGGTCCGCCGCGTAGTCGACGCCCGCGCCCTCCAACGCGGACAGCAGGATCGCGGCGTCCACCACGTGCCGCGCCATCGGACCGGCCGTGTCCTGCCACGACGAGATGGGCACGATGCCGTCGCCGCTGACCCGGCCGAGGGTGGGTTTGAGGCCGACCACCCCGTTCTGCCCGGCCGGGCACACGATCGAGCCGTCGGTCTCCGTGCCCACCGCGACCTGCGCCAACGACGCCGCCACCGCCGCGCCCGAACCGGACGACGAGCCGCACGGGTTGCGGTCCAGGACGTGCGGGTTGTTCGTCTGCCCGCCGACCGCGGACCACCCGGACGTGGAGGAGGTGGAGCGGAAGTTCGCCCACTCCGACAGGTTCGTCTTGCCCAGGACCACCGCGCCCGCGGCACGCAGGCGGCGCACCAGCTCGGCGTCGTCACGCGGCGGCACGCGCAGCGCGCGGGAACCGGCGGTGGCGCCCATGGCCCTGGTGTCGATGTTGTCCTTGAGCAGCACCGGGATGCCGTCCATGGGGCCACGGGCCTTGCCGTGGCGCCGTCGCCGGTCGCTCTCGGCGGCCTGGGCGAGCGCTTCGGGGTTCACCGCGACGACCGAGCGCACCTTCCGGTCGACGGTCTCGATGCGCCGCAGGTAGGCGCGGGCGAGGTCGACGGCGGTGAGGGTGCCCGCGTCCATCCGGCGGACCAGCTGCGGGATGGTGGCCGCGTCCAGGTTCTCGACCGGGCGGGTGTGGGCGTTGGCCTGCGGCGCGACGGCGAGCACGCACAGCAGGGCCCCGAGCAGGGATCGCATGGTGGTCACCCCAGCCCCGGGGACCGGTCCCGGTCAACCCGTCGACGGTCGGCGCTTCGGCTCACCTCGACGTTCCCGGCTCGCCTCCCGCCTGCTCGACCCGGGCGTGCAGCCGGGCGCGGACCTCGTCGGGCGTGTAGGCGCGGCGCTTGCGCTCCGCGCGGGCGATCACCACCCCGGTCGCCGCGACACCCGCGACACCGGCCAGGCCGAGAAGCTTCCACCAGCGCATCTGCCTAGGCTACCGGGATGGCTGGAACGAAGATCGGTCTGGACGAGGCGGTCGAGCTCACCCGCACCGGTGACGTGTGGCTGTTCCGCGGCAGCTCCGCGGCCGACCGGGCGATCCGGGTGACCACGAACAGCCCGGTCAACCACGTCGGCATGACCGTGGCCGTCGAAGACCTGCCGCCGTTGATGTGGCACGCCGAGATGGGCCGCTCCCTGCCGGACGTGTGGACCGGCACGCACCACCGGGGGGTGCAGCTGCACGACCTGCGTGACGCGGTGCTGGTGTGGGCGCGCAAGTACGGGCAGCGGGCGTGGCTGCGGCAGCTCGACCGGCCGACGACGCGGGAGGAGGACGACGCGGTGCTGAAGACCGTGGCCCGGCTCAACGGCACGCCGTTCCCGTCCACGGCGCGGTTGGCCAGTCGGTGGTTGCGCGGACGGCTGCCGAACCTGCGCAAGTCCTCGGACGCCACGCTGGAGACCGCGTACTGCGCCGAGGTGGTGGCGGTGACCTACGAGGAGATGGGGCTGCTGCCGGGCGGGCGCCGGGCGAACTGGTACGACCCGGGCCGGTTCTGGAGCGGGGACGAGCTGGACCTGGCGGGCGGGGCGCGGCTGGGCGAGGAGATCGCGGTGGAGATCCCGCCGACCACGTGACCCTCCCGGCGGAGGGTCACTCGACCAGGCGAAGAGTGCAACCGGAAGCAACCTGAACCGCATTACTCGTGTTAGCCGGATAAAACGGCCGGCCCGGCGGCGACCATCGGCGGGCAGGCACGGTCCGCGGGAGGGCAGGCGCGGTTCACGGGAGGGCAGGCACGGTCCGCGAGTAGGCAGGCGCGGTTCGCGGGCAGACAGGCGCGGTTCGCGAGTAGGCAGGCGCGGTTCACGGGCAGACAGGCGCGGTTCACGGGCAGACAGGCGCGGTTCACGGGCAGACAGGCGCGGTCCGCGGGCGGGCGTAGGCGGTTCGCGCGTCGTCTTCGGTGAAACGGGAGTGTCGAGGGAGGTTCGGACCTAGCATTCGGTCGGTGAACAAGCGTGCGAGCGCGGCGCTGGTCGCCGTCCTGCTGGCCGGTGCCGGGTGCGCCGCCGAGGCCGAGACGCCACCGGCCCCGCCCCGGACCGGGCTGCTGGGCGCGCTGGCGGACGTGCGGGCCACCGCCGAGTCGTCCGTCCTGGTCGAGTACGGGGACGTGGCGGCCGTGCGGGCGCTGCTCGCCAAGGACGCCGAGCGCTTCCGCGGCCTGCAGGGCTACGGGTACTCCGACCTGGCAGGCCACAGCCGCGTGCTGCCCGACCTGGTCGGGTTCGACCCGGCCCAGGCCACCACGGCGCTGCGGGTGGGGCAGCCGCCGAGGTGGGTCGCGGTGCTGCGGATGGACGTCGACGTGCCGGCGGTGGAGGCCAAGCTCGAGGGGTTGGGCGGACGGCGTGGTGGCTCTGGCGTGTGGACGACCGGCGAGGACGACGAGCTGGACCCGGACGGGCCGTTGACGCGGGCCGGGATCGTGACCGGGTTCCAGCAGGTGCGGGTGGAGGCGGGCTCGGTGGTCCGCTCACCCGCCGGTGAGTCGCTGAAGTGGGTCACCGAGCCGCCGGGTGGGAAGTCGTTGGCCGACGACCCCATGATCGGCGAGTTGGCGCGCTGCCTCGGTGACGTGTCCGCCGCGTTGATCAGCAAGCCGAAGAGCGGGTTGCCGGTGGCGGCGGGGGTGCGCACGACCCCGGCGGGTGAGGGGACCGAGGTCGTGTGCGTGCCCGACGAGAACCCCAACGCGCTCAAGGACGTGGTGCGGACGAACCTGGAGGCCGCGCCCTGGGCGGGGGTGCTGCCCGGCGCGACGGTCGAGCAGCCCGCGGACCAGACGGGGCTGGTGCGGGTGCTCGCGCCGGACGCGCCGGGCTCGCGGATCGGTCGGGTGCTCCAGGCGTCGCAGCGCGGTGAGCTGCCGGGGCTGTTCGGCTGAGCGGTCAGCCGAGCCGTTGGGCCACCTTGTCCCGGCGGGCCGCGACGGAGGCGCCCGACTCGCGCCGGGCCATCCGGCGCAGGGCGACGGACGCGAGGGCCAGGCCCACCACCGCCCACGCGCCGAGGGCGATCACGGTCTCCAGGTGGCGCCAGGAGCCGCCGATCTCGGCCGCCGCGACCGCGTCCGGCAGCAGGGCGGACCGCAGGCCGAGCCCCAGCCAGTAGAGCGGGAACGCCTGGCCGACCCACTGGACCCACTCCGGCAGGGCGGTGATCGGGTAGAACACGCCCGACACCACGACCAGGGCCATGACCAGCAGGGTGACGAAGCCGAGGCTCTGGGTGTCGCCGAACAGCGCGCCCACGATCGCCCCGATCGGCAGGACCGCGAGCAGGCCGAGGACCAGCACCCACGCCAGGGTGGCCCAGGTCGACGCGCGGCCGGGTTCGAGGCCGTCGAACAGGAACATCGCGGGCACCAGGACGAGCACGAGCACGGCGACCGTCATCGCCGCCTTGGCCAGCACCTTGCCGATGACGTACGCGAGCACGCCGTTCGGTGTGGCCTTCGCCCGCAGCAACGTGCCGTCCTCGCGGTCCATGGTGAGGGTCATCGCGAGCCCCATCAGGCCGGAGAACACGGTGCTCATCGCGAGGATGCCGGGCACCGCCTGGGCGCCCACCGGGAAGTCCACGCCGGGTGTGGAGCCGTCGCCGAACGCGTACATCACGACCAGCGCGACCACCGGCAGCCACAGCCAGCCCATCAGCTCGCCCGCGTTGCCCATGGTCTGGCCGAACTCGATGCGTCCGCGCCGCACGCCGGCGCGCACGGCCACCACCCGGGCGTTCACGCGGTCACCAGCTCGGACTCGCGCACCAGCGCCAGGTACACGTCTTCCAGGCTCGCGCGCCGCACCTCGAGGTCGTCGACCGCGGTGCCGTGCTCGGCGAACAGGTTCCGCACGTAGCCGGTGGAGTCGGCCACGGACAGCACGTGCCGTTCACCGCCCAGCCGGTAGCGCACCTCGGCTTCGCCGGCGATCCGGGCGGCCAGTTCCGCTGCCGTGCCGTCGGCGACGACCCGTCCGGCGACGAGGATCACGATGCGGTCGGCGAGCTTCTCCGCTTCGGCGAGGTCGTGGGTGGTGAGCAGGATGGTGGTGCCGGTCAGGCCGCGCACCAGTTCGTGGAACTCGCGCCGGGCCTCGGGGTCGAAGCCGACCGTCGGTTCGTCCAGGAACAGCAGGTCGGGTTGTCCGATGAGGCCGACGGCGACGTCCAGCCGCCGCCGCTGCCCGCCGGACAGGGAGCCGATCCTCTTCCCGGCGTGGTCGGTGAGGCCGACCGACCCGATCAGCTCGTCGAGGTCGAACGCCCGCGCGCGGTACGGCTCGTAGCACAGGCTCAGGTAGGACAGCAGTTCCCGCACCCGCCACCGGCCGTGGTCGCGCCACGACTGCAGGACCACGCCCAGCCTGGCTCGCCACGTCTCGTCGCCGTGGTCGGGGTCGACGCCGAGCACTTCGACGTCGCCGGCGGACCGCTTGCGGAAGCCTTCCAGGACCTCGATGGTGGTGGTCTTGCCCGCGCCGTTGGGCCCGAGCAGCGCCACCACCTCGCCCGGTGCGACGGTCAGGTCGACGCCCTTGAGCACGTCGGTGGAGCCGTACCGCATGCGCAGGCCGCGCACGTGCACAACCGACGGTTTCCGCTGGTTGTCGTTGGTTCTCATGACTTGAACCGTATCGTTGAAGTACCATGTTTAAGGTTTCGGCGACTTGCTCCAGCAAGGTGGCCGGCAACCTTCAAATTCCCGTTGAACCCGAGTGCGTGTGGGGTGCTTGCCGGTGGGGCTCCGCCCGGTGGATCTGGCCCGTGCCGCGGGCATCTCGGCCCAGCAGGTGCGCAACTACCTCGACGCCGGGGTGCTGCCGCCGGCCGAGCGCTCGCCGGCGGGGTACCGGGTGTTCGACGAGCGGCACCGGCAGGCCGTGACGACGTACCGGGCGTTGGGGCGCGGGTACGGGTGGGAGGCCGCCAAGGCCGTCATGCGCTCGGTCCACGCCGGGGCGCCGGATGCGGCGTTGGCCAGGGTGGACGAGGAGCACGCGGCGGCGCACGGGCAGCGGCTGGCGTTGCGGGCGACGGCCGAGGCGCTGGAGGCGGTGGCCGGGCATCCGCCGGACGCGGTGCCGCGGAGCGGGTTGCGGGTGGGTGAGCTGGCCGCGCGGCTGGGGGTGCGGCCGTCGGCGTTGCGGGTGTGGGAGGCGGCGGGTCTGCTGCTGCCGGGGCGGGACCGCGACGGGCACCGGCGGTTCGGTCCGACGGACGTCCGGGACGCGCGGCTGGTGGCGACGCTGCGGCAGAGCCGGTACCCGCTGCCGGCGATCAAGCCGATCATGGACGAGTTCCGCAGTTCGGGCGGCGCGGACGCGTTGCGGGCCGCGATCACCGCCCGGGAGGCGGAGCTGGGGCGGCGGGCGCGGGCGATGGTCGAGGCCGCCGCCGCCCTGCACGGCTACCTGGCGGTGGTGAGCCCGGCTTCGTAGGCGAGGATCGCGGCCTGGACCCGGTTGGTCACGTCGAGGCGGTGCAGGATCGCGCTGACGTGCGCCTTCACCGTGCCCTCGGTGACGGTCAGGCGGCGTGCGATGTCCTGGTTGGACAGTCCTTCCCCGACGAGTGCCAGCACTTCGCGCTCGCGTCCGGTCAGGACGGCGACCCGTTTGCGGGCGTGGTCGTGGCGGGTGAGGCGTCCGCCGCGCAGGTCGGCGACCACGCGTCGGGCGATCCTGGGTGACAGGTAGGCCGCGCCTTCCGCGACCGCGTGCACGCCGATGAGGAGTTCCCTCGGGTCGGAGGCCTTGAGCAGGAAGCCGTCGGCTCCTTCGCCCAGCGCCCGCGCGACGTACTCGTCCTCGTCGAACGTCGTCAGCATGACCACCGCGACGTCCGGCATGGCGTGGCGCAGTTCCGCGGCGGCCGACAGGCCGTCCAGGCGGGGCATCCGGATGTCCAGCAGCACCACGTCCGGCTGGTGCGCTCGCGCCAGCTCGACCGCCTCGCGCCCGTCGACGGCCTCGGCGACCACCTCGATGCCGGGGTCGGTGTCGAGGATGGCCCGCACGCCGGCGCGGACCATCGCCTCGTCGTCGGCGAGCAGCACGCGGATCACGCTTCACCCTCCAGCGGCAGTCGGGCGGTCACCGTGAAGCGGCCGTCGGCGACGCCCGACCGCAGCGTGCCCCCGAGCAACCGGACCCGCTCGGCCAGGCCCGCCAAGCCGCTGCCGTCGCCCGAGGGCGTCCGGTGGGCCGGGTTGGCCACGGTGAGCAGCACTTCGCCGGTGATGTCCAGCTCCACGGTGACGGGTGCGCCGGGGGCGTGCCGGGCGGCGTTGGTCAGCGCTTCCTGCACCACCCGGTGCACGGCGCGGTCCAGCAGGGGCGGCAGGGGGGTGGTGTCGCCGGTCCGGGTCAGGACCACCGGCAACCCGGCCTCGGCGGCCCGTTCCACCAGTGCCGTCACGGTCTCGTCGGGCGGTTCGACCGTGGGCGCGCCTTCCCGCAGCACGCCGACGGTGCGGCGCAGGCGGTCGGTGGCGGTCACGGCCGACTCGCGCAGCCCGGTCGCGGCCTGGCGGACGGGTTCGGTGTCGGCGGTCAGCTCCAGGGCGCCGGCGCGCAGCGCGATCAACGTCAGCTCGTGGCCGAGGGAGTCGTGCATGTCGGCCGCGATCCTGGCCCGCTCGCGCAGCCGGGCCCGGTCGGCGACCAGTTCCTGCGCCCGTTCCAGCTGCGCGATCCGCTCCCGTCCCGCCTCGATCAGCTCGGCCTGCTGCCGCCGGAACCGGCCGGCGAGCCACGGCAGCACCACGAACAGGCCCAGGCTCCCCAGCGCGCCGACGCCTTCCCAGACGCGCACCGCGGCGATCAGCAGCCCGGCCGCCGCCACCGCGCCGACGACCAGCTCGCCGCGGCGCACCGGCCGGTGCCGGGCCTGCAGGTAGACCAGCACGGCCAGCACCGGGTAGAGCAACTGCCGCCACACCGGCAGCACGTCCGTGTCCAGCCCGTTGACCAGCCCCGTGACCGCGAGCGCCGCGAGGACCACGCCGTTCCGCATGGTGCGGACCCTACCGAGCGTCATCCCGCGTGGGCCGTCGCGCGGAGGCGGAGCAGCCGGGCGGTCGCCGTCGCCACCCCGGCCAGGGCCGCCACCACCACGGTGATCGTCAACGGCAGGGGGAAGTAGGTCAGCTGCGCCCACGTGACCGTGCGGCCGCCCATCAGGATCGTGATCAGGTCCGGGTAGGCCGCGAGCAGTGCCGCGGGCACGAGCAGCGGCAGGAACCTCGACGCCACCCGCCACGCCAGTGTGCCCGCACGGCGTCGTGCCCAGCGGCCCGACCGCCGCACACCGAGCACGCCCAGGCCGGTGGCCGCCAACGCGATCAAGCCGAGCACCAGCTCGACCGACTGCCGGCCGCCGCCGGGTCGTTCCGGGTCGCGGCCCTGGCTCAACGCGATGAGCCCGTTAAGGACGTCGTAGGTCTCGTCGTACAGCGACGCGCTGTTGGCCAGCACCGCGAACCCGTGACCGGTGGCGGGCACGATCGCCTGCACGGCCGAGTAGGTGAACAGGTTGCCGGGGTGGATGAGCTGTTCGACGCCGTCCGGTCCGCGGTGGGGGATCCAGCCCATCGCGTAGTAGTCCACAGTGGACGAGGTGTGCATGACGCGCAGGCTCTCGGGCGAGACGAGCGGCGTGCCGTTGCCGGTCTGGCTGATCAGCCACCGGCCCATGTCGGCGGCTGTCGTGACGACCCCGCCCGAGCCGCTGGAAGCCAGGAAGCCGGGCAGCTCGGGCCTGCTCAGCCAGGCGCCGAACACCGAGTTGTAGCCGTCGGCAGGCGGGACGTCCGCACCCACCGTGCTGCGCGACATGCCCAACGGCCCGAACACGTGCTCCTTCAGGTAGTCCCCGAACGGCCGGCCGCTCGCCACCTCGACCAGCCGTGCGGCCAGGTCGTAGTTCACGTTGCAGTACTCGTAGCGGGTGCCCGGGTCGGCGGCCAGGGACCCGGCGGCCAGCTTGGCGGTGTGGTCGGCGAGGACGGTCGAGGTCTCCAGCTCGGTGACGTCGATCGTCGTGTCGGAGAAGCCCGAGGTCTGGTTGAGCAGGTGCCGGACGGTGACGTCGGCGAACCGGGGATCGGCCATCGTGAAGCCGGGCAACTGGTCGGCCACAGGCTCGTCCAACGCGATCCGGCCGTCCTCCACCAGCGTCATCACCGCCATCGCGGTGAACGACTTGCTGACCGACGCGATCCGCATCGGCGTGTCCTCCGTGACGGGCGCGCCCTGCGAGTCCTCGCCGTACCCGGCGGCGTGCACCACGCGGTCGCCTCGGGTCACCACCACCGACAGGCCGGGCACGCCGGTTTCGCCCATCACTTCGGCCAGGTAGTCGTCGATGGACGGCGGCGCGGCGTGCGCAGCGGGTGTCAGGAGCGCCGTGGCGGCGACCGCGATCAAGATCGGCATTGCCTTCATGCCGCAAACCTAGGAACCACACCGCTGCGCGGACATCAGGCCACGGACCGGCGTCACCCCCGACGAAAGTGGTAGACGGGCCTGAGCGGGTCAGGCCCGTCCACGTTCAGCGCTTGAGGGTGAAGGTGAAGTCGCCGGAGAGCTTCCCGCCCAACCGGACCGCCGACACCAGCTTCCCCTCCACGAGCCACCGCTCCACCTCACCCCGCGCCACACCGCAGCCGTCGGCGATCAGGCGCACCGGCCGGACGGGAACCCGTGCCGCGAACCGGACCGAGACGTCGATCACCTCGTGCGCCAGGTCGACCGGACCACCGGTGTCGAGCCGCCACGCGCCGTCCCAGTCGAGGGTGACGCGGTTGCGGTGTTGCAGCACCGGGTCCTGGAGCAACCCGGCGACCAGGCCGCGGTCGTTGACGTGCAACCGGTCCAAGAAGTCAGGCCGCACGGAACGCACGTTGACCCGATCCAGGACCGTGAGCTTCACCGTGTCACCGCACCCGGTGCAGAGCAGGAGGAGCCAGGCGTCGATGACCTTGTGGTTGGCGTTGACCCGGAACTTGCCACTCGTCCGGAAGCGTTCGGACGCGCACACGTGACAACGGCGGCGCACGAGCGGCAGACGGGTGGGCACGACCAGCCAGTTTTTGAGCACAGCACTACACCGGTTCTGTGAGAAGTCCGCAGCGAAGAAGCGCAGGCGCACAGGGGCGACGCGCGTCAGATCAGCTCTTGGGAGGTCTCACAGGGTGTACAACGGCGGGCCCTTCAACCAGACGACTCGTTCTCCCGCACGTTAACCACGAACCTCAACACCACTCCACCGATTTTCCCCAACCAACCCACCCCATCGGACCCGCCACATCCCCACCGAGGCCCGATTTGACATGGGTTCGGGTGCTTTAGGCTGGACGGAGCCGGCAGGCCCGGCGGGACGCTTTACCCCGCCCGGCCTGCCGGCTTTGGCCTGCCTGGAGCGCCCGTAAGGGCCCCATGTCAAATCGAGCCGAACCCCACCACCGACCCGCAGCCACCCCCAACATCGAACCCACATCCGCCCAACGTTGAACTCACCCCTCACCAACGTTGGACTCTCGCACCCTCACCGTTGGACTCTCGCCACCCTGAACGCTCAACTCGACCAACCGGAACGTAGGACACGCGCGTTCGGAACGTAGGACACGCCGGTTAGCCCCACGTGGGGTCGGGGGTGGTGAAGACGTCCACGACGAGGTGACCACCCCGTTCGACGAAGTCCGCCGACAGCCACGACTCGGCGTGCGAGCGGCCGTTCAAAGCCGCGCCGTGCGCGGGTACACGCCGAGCGCCGCGAACACGTACCACGCCGACATCGTGCCGAGGTCGTCGTTGCCGGGCAGTCCGCCCGGCCCTGTCCGGTGCACCAGGGACGCCGTGGCGCGCACGGTTTCTGCGTCTTCCACGGCTGTCCCAACGCGTTGTAGAGCCACGGGACGTGAATGTCGGGCTCGTTGGTCACGTCGTGGTGCACCATCCACGTGCAGGTCGCGCTCGTGCCCTGGGCGAACCCGAGGTCCGACGACGGGCTGAGCGGCGACACCCACGTGCCGTCGGCCCGCCGCGCCTGCTGGCGGCCGCCGTCCCCCGCCGCCGGGTTGAAGGTGTTGCGCCACCAGCCCGCCCGGGGCAGCAGGACGTCGCGCACGTCGTCACGCCCGAGCCGCCGCGCCCAGTCGGCCAACGCGAAGTCGGCCGTGGCGTCCTCCACCGTCTCCGCCGCGCCGCCCCGGCAGTGGCCTAGTAGGTCTTCTTGTTGTTCGCGCCGCCGTTGGCCCGCCGGCCGCAGAACGCGCCCGTCAGCACCGACCCCGACACGGTGCGGGTGTCCGGGTCGATGGTGACCTCGGCGTCCTCGCTGCCGTTGAGCGAGTTCGAGACCCGGAACAGCAGGGCGGCGGGCCGGTCGCGCGGGAAGGTGAAGTCGCCGACGCCCGCCCGGGTGGTCACGCTCAGGTCGGCCGACGCGCCGGAGGCCAGTGCCACCGCGTACCGGCCCGGCGTGGCCGACTTGTCGGCGTGGGAGAAGTCCGCGGCGCAGACCTCGTCGCGGACGTCGGCCGTGGGCGAGCCGGTGACCTCGCCGACCCCGCCGACCCCGCCGACCCCGCCGTCGAGCCCACCCCTGGTGTCAGTCCTGACACCAGGACGACCACCAACCCGGCCGTGAACACCCTCACCGCGTCCCGCACGACGTCCCCCGCCTCCCAGCCGCCCTGCCCTGTCCTCGCCCTCGTCCTCGCCCTCGGGTCTACCCAACCCGCCGGGCGGTGCGGAAAGGCCCGGCGCGCGTTCCGTCCGCCGTTGCCATGGGAGCGCTCTCTCCCGTTGGCCGGCCCGTCACCCGGCGTCCACCGGGGACGGTGCGGCTAGGGTCGCGGCATGCCGGGTCAGGTCGAGACGGAGCTCCTGACCGCCATCGCGCGGTTCGCCGGACCGGTCCGCGGTGTCGGCGTCAGCCTGATCAGCGTGTTCGGCGTGCTGTCGGTGCCGACCGAGGCCCTGCCGCTCGGGCTGGGGCTGCTCGGCCTGGTGCTGATCGGCGCGGTCGCGGACTTCGGGTCGCCACGGCTGTCGTTCGTGCTCGCGGTCGTGCGGGTGGTGGCGCTGTGCGCGGCGCACGACGAGCTCGGCGGCACGGGCCAGTGGACGTTCAACGTGCTCACCACCACCGCGATCACGGCGCAGTGGCAGTGGTCGCCGAAGGTCACCGTGCCGACGACGGCCGCGCTGCTGGCGGTGTACGTCACCGCGGCCGGGTTCGACGGCGCGGCGGTGCTGCGGGTGGTCGTGGAGTGCGCGGTGGCGCTGGCGGCGTTCCGGCTGGTGCGCCGGTCGTCACGGCGGGTGGACGAGCTGCGGACGAGGCGGGCCGCGATGGAGCGGGCCGAGGCGGTGGCGCTGGAGCGGCGCGGGCGTGAGCGCGAGTACCTGGCGTTGCTGCACGACACGGCGTCGGCGACGTTCCTGGTGGTGGCGGTCGACGGGCGGGAAGCCGACCGGGCCGAGGTCGCCGGGTACGCGCGGCGGGACCTCGACCTGCTGACCGGCACGTCGGGTGTGCCGAGGGACAGCGCGGTGGACGTCGGGTCGTCGTTGCGGGCGGTGGTGGAGCACAGCCCGTTGGCCGTCGACGCGCGGTGGGAGAGCGCGCTCGTGCCGGCTTCGGTGGCGTTGGCGCTGGTGCGGGCGGTGCGGGAGGCGTTGGCGAACGTGGAGCGGCACGCGGGCACGGGGGCGGCCGAGGTGCACGTGAGGGCGATCGGCGGTGGTGTCGAGGTGCGGGTGGCGGACTCGGGGCGGGGGTTCGACGTCGGGGCGGTGTCGGACCACCGGCGGGGCATCCGGGGGTCGGTGGTGGAGCGGATGGCGGCGGTCGGCGGCACCGCCGAGGTGACCTCCCGGCCGGGCCGGACGACCGTGCGGCTGGCGTGGCCCCGTGGCTGAGGACCTCGTCCCGCCCCGCCCCGACGACCTCGGACCGACGCACCGGAACACCCACCCGCGACGGCACCGCTGGGCGGAGCCGGCCGGGGACGAGAGCCGCGAGGCCGAGGCGCACGTGTTCGCCAGCCTGCGGCTGGTCCTGCTCGTCCTCACCGCCGTGGTGCAGCCGAGCCTCGGCCTCGCGCCCTTCCTCGCCCACGCGCACGGGCCGGCCGAGCGGGTCGCGTTCGCCGTCCCCGCGCTGGTCACGCTGCTGTGCGCGGTGTGGGTGGTGAGGCGCAAGCCGTTGCCTGCGCCGGTGGTGGCGGGTGGTGTGGTGGCGGTGGTGGTCGTCTCCGGGGTGGCGACCGTGGCGTTGCCGCCGAACGCCCACTTCGGCCCGGCGGACTGGGCGTACGGGCTGGTCGGGTGGCACCTGCTGCTGTTGCTGCTGGACCGGGTGCCCGCGCTGCTCACCTCGCTGGCCGCCCTCCTCGTGCTCAACGTCGCCCAGTGGCTGCTCAGCGGCACGCCCGACCGGGCCGAGATCGGCAACGCGGGCGTGGTCATGCTCAGCGTGACCAGCCTCCAGCTCGGTGTCGTGGCGATGTCCCGCATCCTGCTGCGCAGCGCGCGCCAAGCCGCCGAGGTCGCCGCCGAACGGGAGCGCGCGGCGACCCGGGCCGCGTTGGCCGAGCAGTGGGAGCACGACCTGCGCGCCGGGTTCGCCGGGCAGCTCGGCGCCACCCTGCCGCTGCTCGCGGACCTCGCCGACGGCGTGCTCGACCCCCGCGCCGAGGACACCCGGCGGCGGTGCGCGCTCGCGGCCACGCAGCTGCGGCGGTTGTTCGCCGAGAACGACGACGTGCCCGACCCCCTGGTGCACGAGGTCACGGCGTGCGTGCACGTCGCCGAACGGCGCGGGGTGGAGGTGTCGCTCGCGGTCAGCGGAGCGCCGGTGCCGGTGCCGACCGACGTGCGGCGCGCGCTGACCGGGCCGCTGGCGGAGGCGTTGTCGGCGGCGCGGGAGCGGGCCCGGGTGAGCTTGCTGCGCACCGAGGGCGAGGTGCGGGTGGCGGTGATCGCCGACGCGGGCGTCGAGGTGGGAACCGCGACCGGTCCGGTGGAGGTCGAAAGCGGGACGTACGGTCGGCACACGCGAATGGAGGCCAGATGGCGGACGAGCTGAGCGCGGTGGTGGTGGACGACCACCCCGCGGTGCGGGCGGGCGTCGCCTACTGGCTGTCCTGCGGCACGCCACCGATCCGGGTTGCCGCGAGCGGCGAGGACGTGCGCTCGGCGTGGCTCGGCGAGGGCGCGGACGCCGACGTGGTGATCCTCGACCTGCACCTGGGCGGACCGACGCCGGTGCTCGGCGACCTGCGCCGGCTGGTCGAGGCGGGCCGGCGGGTGGTCGTGTACTCGATGCGCGCCGACGACGACATCGCGTTGCAGTGCCTGGAGCTGGGCGCGTTGTGCTACCTGACCAAGGCGGAGGGCGCGGAGCACCTCGTGCAGGCGACCCGGGCGGCGGCGGAGGGGCGGTCGTACACGCCGCCGTCGCTGGCGGGCGCGTTGGCTGGCGACCGGTCCGACCACCGGCCCGCGTTGTCGGCGCGCGAGGTCGAGGTGCTGGTCGAGTGGTTCCAGTCGGAGTCCAAGGAGTTCGTGGCGCAGCGGCTGGGGATCTCGCTGAGCACGGTGAACTCGCACCTGGAGCGGATCCGGGTCAAGTACGCGCTGATCGGCCGGGAGGCGCCGACGAAGGCCGCGCTGGTGGCGCGGGCGATCCAGGACGGGCTGATCGGCGTGGACGACCTCTGACCCGCCCTCCGTGATCACGGTCGGGCGTCGTGCCCGCGCGGTACGGTGGCAGCACACCGCCTCCCTCACCTCGTCGTGATCACCGGAGGTAGCAGTACATGAGATCCCTCATCCGCGTCGGCCACGCGCTGACGGCGGTCGCGATCGCCGCCGGCCTCACCGTCACCACCCCGGCCGGCGCGAGCACCGCGCCGCGCTGGTCGCCCCGCCTGGACAACCCGTACGTCGGCGCCCACCCCTACGTCAACCCCGAGTGGTCCGCGCGCGCCGCCGCCGAACCGGGCGGCACGGCCGTGTCCGGCCGGCCGACCGGCGTGTGGCTCGGCAGCATCGCGTCCATCCGGGGCGCCGACGGGAAGATGGGCCTGCGCGCCCACCTGGACGAAGCGCTGCGGCAGAACGCCGACCTGGTCCAGCTCGTGCTGTGGGACCTGCCGGGCCGCGACTGCGGCCGACTGGCCACCGGCGGCGAGCTGGCCTGGAACGAGCTGCCGCGCTACAAGCAGGAGTTCGTCGACCCGATCGCCGCGATCCTGGCCGACCCGGCGTACGCGCGGCTGCGGATCGTCACGGTCGTGGAGCCCGACTCGTTGCCGTTCCTCGTCACCCACGTCCTGCCGCGCAACGACGCCACCCTCAGCTGCGAGTACGTCAAGTCGTCCGGCGCGTACACCGAGGGCATCGGGTACGCGCTGGCGAAGCTCGGCGCGATCCGGAACGTCTACAACTACCTCGACATCAGCCACCACGGCCACATCGGTTGGGACGACAACCGCCTGCCCACGCTGGCGCTGCTGGTGAAGGCGGCGACCTCGGGCGGCAGCCGGCTCGGCGCCGTGCACGGCTTCATCGCCAACACCGCCAACTACTCCGCGCTGCGGGAGGAGTTCATCGTCAAGACGACGATCAGCGGCCAGCACATCCAGCAGAGCAGGTGGATCGACTGGAACCCGTTCATCGACGAGCTGTCGTTCGCGGACGCCTTCCGGGCCGAGGCGGTGGCGGCGGGCTTCGACCCGCGCGTCGGCGTGCTGGTCGACACCTCCCGCAACGGCTGGGGCGGCCCCGACCGGCCGACCAAGCCGGGTTACGAGACGAACGTGGACACCTACGTCGACACCAGCCGGATCGACCGCAGGACCCGGATCTACAACTGGTGCAACCAGACCGGCACGGGCCTGGGTGAACGCCCGGTCGCCGCGCCGCGGCCGAACGTGGACGCGTACGTGTGGATGAAGCCGCCGGGCGAGTCGGACGGCGCGAGCATCCCGCTGCCGATCGCCGACGAGCCCTTCAACCGGGAGTGCGACCCCACCTACACCGGTCGCCCGGACGCCACGCCGGACCCGACCGACGCGTGGCCGGACGCGCCACCGGCCGGTCGCTGGCACTCGGCGCAGTTCCAGGAGCTGCTGCGCAACGCCCACCCGGTACTCTGAAACAGGTTTCTTGCGGATAATCCGGTGCTGTCCGACTAGTTAGACTGGGGCCATGTCCGCCATGGCCCCGGCCCGCACCGAATCCGACCTGTCGTTCCTCCTGGACCACACCAGCCACGTGCTGCGCACCCGGATCGCGGCGGCGCTGGCCGAGATCGGGCTGACCGCGCGGATGCACTGCGTCCTCGTGCACGCCTTGCAGGAGGAGCGCACGCAGATCCAGCTGGCCGAGCTCGGCGACATGGACAAGACCACGATGGTGGTCACGGTGGACGCGCTGGAGAAGGCCGGGCTCGCCGAGCGCCGGCCGTCCACCACCGACCGGCGGGCCCGGATCATCGCCGTCACCGAGAAGGGCGCCGAGCTGGCCGCGCGGAGCCAGGCGGTCGTGGACGGGGTGCACCGGGCCGCCTTGGAGTCGCTGCCCGGCAAAGATCGCGAAGCCCTGCTGGCCGCGCTGAACCTGCTGGTCGGCGGCCATCTGTCGACCCCGATCCCGGCACCGCAGACGGCCCGCCGCGCCCGCGAGAGCACCAGGTGAGTCCGAGCTAGATTGTCCGCAACAAAACTATCCGCTACGGTTCCTCCTGTCACCGCCGGAACAGGAGAGAACCATGTCGTCCTCGCTCGACCAGCCGCTCGGCGCACCGCACGACCGCCCCCGACCCAACCGCTGGTCCGCGCTGGTCGTGCTGTCCGCCGCGACGCTGATGACCGTCCTCGACGGCAGCATCGTCACCGTGGCGATGCCCGCCATCCAGCACGACCTCGGCTTCTCCCCCGCCGGCCTGAGCTGGACCGTCAACGCCTACCTGATCGCGTTCGGCGGCCTGCTGCTGCTCGCCGGCCGGCTCGGCGACCTGGTCGGCCGCAAGGCGATGTTCCTGGCCGGCACCGCCGTCTTCACCGCCGCGTCGCTGCTGGCGGGCGCGGCCGGCACGCCGGGGCTGCTCATCGCGGCCCGGTTCCTCCAGGGCGCGGGCAGCGCGATGACGTCGGCGGTCGTGCTCGGCATCCTGGTCACCCTGTTCACCGACCCGGCGGAACGCGCCAAGGCCATCGGCGTGTTCAGCTTCACCGGCGCGGCGGGCGCGTCCATCGGGCAGGTGCTGGGCGGTGTGCTGACCGACGCGTTGAGCTGGCACTGGATCTTCTTCATCAACCTGCCGATCGGCGTGGCCACCGTGCTGCTCGCGATCCGGGTGCTGCCGGCCGACCGGGGCACGGGCCTGTCCGCCGGCGCCGACGTGCTCGGCGCGGCGCTGGTCACGAGCGGCCTGGTGCTCGGCCTCTACACCGTGGTGAAGGTCGAGCAGCACGGCTGGACGGCGGCGCACACACTCGGCCTCGGGGCCGTGTCGGTCGCGTTGCTGGCCGCGTTCACCGTGCGGCAGGCCCGTGCGCGCACGCCGTTGATGCCGCTGCGGATCCTGCGTTCGCGCACCGTGGTCGGCGCGAACCTGGTGCAGCTGCTCACGTTGTCGGCGATGTTCGCGTTCCAGATCATCGTGGCGCTGTTCATGCAGAAGGTGCTGGCCTACAGCGCGCTCGCCACCGGATTGGCGATGCTGCCGGCGGCGGTCGCGATCGGCGGTGTGTCGCTGTTCGCCTCGGCCCGGTTGACCACGCGGTTCGGTGAGCGCGCCGTGCTGCTGGTCGGGCTGGCGCTGCTGGCGGGCGCGATGGTCGAGCTGACCGCGGTCCCGGTGGACGCCGACTACGCCACCGACCTGCTGCCCGTGATGCTGCTGATCTCCGGCGGCGGGCTGGTGCTGCCCGCGCTGGCGTCGCTGGGCATGTCCGACGCGAAGCCGGACGACGCGGGCTTGGCGTCCGGCCTGTTCACCACCACGCAGCAGGTCGGCATGGCGGTGGGGGTGGCCGTGCTGTCCACGCTGGCCGCCGCGCGGACCGGGGCGGAGCTGGCGGCGGGCGTCGCCGAGCCGGTCGCGCTGACCGCCGGGTACCACGTGGCCTTCACCGTCGCCGCCGCGTTGCTCGTCGCCGCCTTCGCGGTCGCCCTGATCGTCCTGCGCAAGCGTTCCGCCTGACTTCCCCGAGGAGATCGACATGACCGTCGACGCCGGCCCCGCGCCCCGCACCCTGACCGACGACGAGCTGGTGGACCTGCTCGGCGGGCAGCGCTTCGGCGTGCTGGCGACCGTGAAGCGCAGCGGCCACCCCCACCTGTCCACCGTGCTCTACCAGTGGGACGCCGACGAGCGGGTGATCCGGGTGTCGACCACCGCCGACCGCCTGAAAGCCCGCCAGATCCGCGCCGACCCGAAGGTCTCGCTGCACGTGAGCGGGCCGGACGTGTGGTCGTTCGCGGTGGTGGAAGGCGACGCGGAGCTGGTGGAGGCGGCGGACGGCCCGGACCTCGCCCCGGACCGCCGCCTGACCATCACGATCGCCGCGACCCGCCTCTACGGCACCGCGCTGGACGTGGGGCCCCAGGCCGGGAGCCGACCCGGGCCGATCCCGGTCGTGTGAGCGGGGAACACGCGGGCCTCACCAGCGGATTCCGCGCCCGTCGGCGGTGACCTGTGAGCAGTGGCACGCGGTGCGCGTGCGGCCGGTCCGGAGCGAACCGGCTAAAATAGTTTCGCTGGCTAAGCACTCTACGTCGCGCGGTCACTGTCGACTCGGGACAGCTGACAGGAGCGATGCATGACGGCGACCGCCGGGTCCACTGCCACCCGTCGCGGCAACGGCGGCGGGGCCGCCATGGTCGCGCTGGCGCTGGGCGGGTTCGCCATCGGGACCACCGAGTTCGCCACCATGGGCCTGCTGCCGCAGATGGCGGCCACGTTCGACATCTCCATCCCCACCGCCGGGCACGCGATCAGCCTGTACGCGCTCGGCGTGGTGGTCGGCGCGCCGCTCATCGCCGGACTGGCCGCGAAGCTGCCCCGCAAGGGCCTGCTGATCGGGCTGACCCTCGCCCTGGCGCTGGGCAACGGCCTGTCCGCCATCGCGCCCAACACCGCCCTGCTGATGACCGCGCGGTTCGTGGCCGGGTTGCCGCACGGCGCGTACTTCGGCATCGCGGCCGTGGTCGCGACCACCCTCGTGCCACCGGAGCGGCGTGGCACGGCGGTCGCCCGGATCATGATCGGCCTGACCGTGGCCAACCTGGTCGGCGTGCCGGTCGCCACCGCCGCCGGTCAGCAGATCGGGTGGCGGGTCGCGTACCTCGCGGTGGCCGTGATCGCGGTCGCGACGGCGGTGGCGGTGGCCAGGTGGCTGCCCCGGGTGCCCGCGCCGAGGGACGCCGGCATGGCCGCCGAGCTGAGCGCGTTCCGCCGGCCCCAGGTGTGGTTCGCGCTGCTCACCGGCATGATCGGGTTCGGCGGCATGTTCGCCGTCTACTCCTACATCTCCCCCATCACCACCGAGGTCACCGCCCTGTCCGCCTCCGCCGTGCCGTGGGTGCTCGCGGTGTTCGGGCTCGGCATGACGATCGGCGCCACGGTCGGCGGCCGGTTCGTGGACCGCTCCGTCATGGGCACGGTGTTCGGGTCGCTGATCGCGGTGACGGGCGTGCTCGTGGTGTTCGCGCTGACCGCGACCTCGCCGGTGATGGCGTTCACGACCGTGTTCCTCATCGGGCTCGTGTCGCAAGTCCTGGCGTCGGCGTTGCAGGTGCGGCTGATGGACGCCTCACCGGACGCGCCGTCGTTGGCGTCGTCGTCGAACCACTCGGCGTTGAACATCGCCAACGGCGCGGGCGCGTGGCTGGGCGGCCTGGCCATCAACGCGGGCTGGGGCTACACGTCCACCGCGTGGGTCGGGGTGGCGTTGAGCCTGGCCGGGCTGGCGGTGGCCGCCCTGTCCGTCCTCACCTCCCGTTCCCGCGTGCCCGCCTGACCCCGGCACAAGCTCCTCGTTCCCGCCGCCGGACCGGCCGGCCGGTCCCCGCCTCGACCGAGACGGGGACCGGCCGGCGCCGGAGCTCAGGCCCGCGAACCCGGCTCAGCCCTCCCCCAGCACCTCCCGCAGCCGGACCGCGAACCGCCGCGGGTCCTCGGCGAAGCCGACGTGACCACCGGGGAACCTGGTCGGCTCGACACCGAGACCGCGGGCCAACGCCTCCGACGTGCGCTCGCACAGCTCGCCGCCCGAGTCCTCGCCGATGCCGACCACGATCCGGGTCGACGCCGACCGCAGCGCGTCGAGGTCGGGTACCCACCGCACGGTCGGCCGGAGCATGTGCTCGTACTGGAACCGCTCGTCGGCGAGGTCCTGCGCCGAGCGCTCACCGCCGAACATCTGCTCGACCACCTCGTCGGGCATGGCGATGTCCGCGATGGCCATGAACTGACGCCACGCCCCGAGCGGGTCACCGGACAGGTAGGTCGCGACCATCTCGTCGGTCCGCCGGAGCAGGTCCTCGCGGTCCGCCACGAGCTGGTCCAGCGGCGGCTCGTGGGCGATCACGGTGCGCGCCAGCCCGGGGTGCGCCTGCGCCAGCGCCAGCACGCTCACCGCGCCGCCGCTGGAGCCGAGCACGGCCGCCGCCGGGCCGACGTCGAGGTGCCGGATGAGCCGGGCCAGGTCGTCGGCGCGCAGTTCCGGCGTGGCGTCGGCGTCCGGGTCGTCCACCTGGCTGCGGTAGATGCCGCGCGGGTCCGTGGTGAGCACGGTGTGGTCCGCGGCGAGCAGGTCGGCCAGCGGTTCGAACGACCTGGCGTCCATCGGCGCGGCGGCGAGCACCACCAGCGGTCCCCGGCCGCGCACCTCGTAGTGCAGCAGCGCGTCGGGCACCCGCAGGGTGGCGGTGGTGGCGGTCTCGGTCATCGCGGATCCTCCTGGAACTGGCGGTGGAGTGCTCGTACGCCGGTAGTGACTCCCCGCCTGGGGCAGAATCGTCGCTCGTGGACGAAGTTCTTGCGACGAGTTCCGCCGAGGGCGCCGAAGACGCCGACCTGACGCGGGCGCGCGCGGGCGACGGTGCGGCGTTCACGCGCCTCGTCGAGCCGCTGCGCCGGGAGCTGCACGCCCACTGCTACCGCATGCTCGGTTCCACCCACGACGCCGATGATGCGCTCCAGGACGCGCTGCTGCGCGCGTGGCGCGGGCTGGCGGGCTTCGAAGGGCGCGGCTCGCTGCGCTCGTGGCTGTACAAAGTGGCCACCCGCACGTGCCTGGACACCGTCGAGAGCCGTGGCCGGCGCGCGCTGCCGGTGGACCTCGGGCCGGCCGCCGACCGCACGGTGCTCGACGACGTGCCCTTGACCGACGTGGCCTGGCTCGGGCCGTACCCGGACGCGGGCCTGCGCGACAGCGGGCCGGCCGGGCGCTACGCGCAGCGCGAGGCCGTCGAGCTGGCCTTCGTCGCCGCGTTGCAGCACTTGCCGGGCAACCAGCGGGCGGCGTTGCTGCTGTTCGAGGTGCTCGGGTTCGCCGCGGCCGAGATCGCCGCGATGATGGGCACCTCGGCCACGTCCGTGAACTCCGCCCTGGCCAGGGCCCGCCGGGTGATCGCCGAGAAGTCGCCCGAGCACGGCCGGCAGCAGGCGTTGCGGCTGATCGACGACGCCCGGCTGCGGCAGGTCGTGGCCGACTACGCCGGCGCGCTGGAACGCGGCGACGCCGACGCCATGGTCGCGTTGCTGACCGAGGACGTCACCTGGTCGATGCCGCCGCTGCCGCACTGGTACCGCGGCATCGAGGCGGTCGCCGACTTCGTCGCGCGGGTGCCGGTGGGCGGCTGCCCGCCCTGGCGGCACCGGGTGACCAGCGCCAACGCCCAGCCCGCCGTCGCCTGCTACCTGTGGGACGACGACGCGGGCGCCTACCTGGCGTGGGCGGTCAACGTGCTGACGCTGCGCGGCGACCTCATCAGGGACGTCACGTCGTTCGTCGGCGCGGAGCACTTCCCGCTGTTCGGCCTGCCCGCCTCACTGCCGTGACCTCACCAGCCGGCGGCGCGCACCACCTCGTGCGCGAGCTGTGAGCCGATCTCGCGGCGGGCGAGGCGTTCGCGGATCGTCGCCTCCTCGGCGGTCAGCAGCACGCACGTGGAGCGGACCTCGCCCGCGCCCGTGGCGCGCCGGAGCATCGGCTCCAGCACGCTGACCGTGTTCGTGCAGATGAGCCGCCGCTGACCGAGCGCGGCTTAGTCGGCGCACACCGCGGCCAGGTCGCGCTCGGTGATCCGGGTGCGGTGCGGGTCGTCGGCGGGCACCGGGTGGACCACACCGGCCGGCCTGCCACGGCCCAGCCCGTCGCGACACCGGGTTCCGGCCTGCTCCACGTGCCGTCATGTGGCACGATCGCGCACGTGACCAGCACCTCCGCCGCGACGCAGCACCTGCGCGACCTGGCCAGGTTGCGCCGCGTCCGCGACCGGATGGACCGCGAGTACGCGCAGCCGCTGGACGTCGAGGCGCTCGCGCGCGGCGTGAACATGTCCGCCGGGCACCTCAGCCGCCAGTTCCGGCGCGCCTACGGCGAGTCGCCGTACTCGTACCTGATGACGCGGCGCATCGAACGCGCGATGGCGTTGCTGCGGCGGGGCGACCTCAGCGTCACCGAGGTCTGCTTCGCGGTCGGCTGCTCGTCGCTGGGCACGTTCAGCACCCGGTTCACCGAGCTGGTCGGCGTGCCGCCCAGCGAGTACCGGCGGGAGGCCACCGGCGCGACGGGCGGCATGCCGGCGTGCGTGGCCAAGCAGGTCACCAGACCGGTCAGGAATCGAGAAGCGTCCGCTCCGGGCCCCGACCTAGCGTGACCGCCATGGACATCAGCATTCACCAGACCTTCCTCCCGCAGGACGACCCGGACGCCGCGCTCGCCTTCTACCGCGACACCCTCGGCTTCGAGGTGCGCAACGACGTCGGCTACGAGGGCATGCGCTGGATCACGGTCGGCCCCGCCGGCCAACCCGGCACCTCGATCGTGCTGCACCCGCCGGCCGCCGACCCCGGCGTCACCGACGAGGAGCGCCGCACCATCACCGAGATGATGGCCAAGGGCACCTACGCCGCGATCAACCTCGCCACCAAGGACCTCGACGGCACGTTCGACGAGCTCCAGGCCGGTGGGGCCGAAGTCGTCCAGGAACCGACCGAGCACCCCTACGGCGTGCGCGACTGCGCGTTCCGCGACCCGGCGGGCAACCTGATCCGCATCCAGCAGCTGCGCTGAGCCGCGCCGCACCCCGCCGTGAGCCGCCCCGCTCCCACGTCCGCGGGAGCGGGGCCGCGGCACCCCGAACGCGCCCGGCACAACCAGATGGAGACACGATGAGCAAGGCCACCAGGACGGACGGGCGGTCGCCCGAGCCGCACCTCGCCGACCGCCACGACCTGATCCGCGTGCAGGGCGCGCGCGTGAACAACCTCAAGGACATCAGCGTCGAGATCCCGAAACGCCGGCTGACGGTGTTCACCGGCGTGTCCGGCTCGGGCAAGAGCTCGCTGGTGTTCGGCACCATCGCCGCCGAGTCGCAGCGGATGATCAACGAGACCTACAGCGCGTTCGTGCAGGGCTTCATGCCCACGCTGGCGCGGCCCGAGGTCGACGTGCTCGACGGGCTGACGACGGCGATCATCGTCGACCAGGAGCGGCTGGGCGCGAACCCGCGCTCGACGGTCGGCACCGTCACCGACGCCAACGCCATGCTGCGCATCCTGTTCAGCAGGCTCGGCACGCCGCACATCGGCCCGCCCAACGCCTACGCGTTCAACGTGCCGTCGGTCAAGGCCAGCGGCGCGATCACGGTCGAGCGCGGCGGCAGGACCAAGGCCGAGAAGGCGACGTTCAACCGGCTCGGCGGCATGTGCCCGCGCTGCGAGGGCATGGGCTCGGTCAACGACTTCGACCTGACCGCGCTCTACGACGACAGCAAGTCGCTCAACGAGGGCGCGCTCACCATCCCCGGCTACAGCATGGACGGCTGGTACGGCCGCATCTACCGCGGTTGCGGCTTCTTCGACCCGGACAAGCCGATCCGCAAGTACACCAAGAAGGAACTGCACGACCTCCTCCACAAAGAACCGACCAAGATCAAGGTCGACGGGGTCAACCTGACCTACTCGGGGCTGATCCCGCAGATCCAGAAGTCGTACCTGTCCAAGGACGTCGACGCGATGCAGCCGCACATCCGCGCGTTCGTGGAGCGGGCGGTGACGTTCACGACCTGTCCCGAGTGCGGCGGCACGCGGCTGGCCGAGGAAGCCCTCGCGTCCAAGATCAAGGGCAAGAACATCGCCGACCTGTGCGAGATGCAGATCAGCGACCTGGCCCAGTGGGTGCGCGACCTCGACGAGCCGTCGGTGGCGCCGCTGCTCGTGACGCTGCGGCGGGCGCTCGACTCGTTCGTGGACATCGGGCTCGGCTACCTCTCGCTCGACCGGCCCTCCGGCACGCTGTCCGGCGGCGAGGCGCAGCGCACCAAGATGATCCGCCACCTCGGCTCGTCGCTCACCGACGTCACCTACGTCTTCGACGAACCCACCATCGGGCTGCACCCGCACGACATCGAGCGGATGAACGAGCTGCTGCTCCGGTTGCGGGACAAGGGCAACACCGTGCTGGTGGTCGAGCACAAACCCGAGGTGATCGCGATCGCCGACCACGTGGTCGACCTCGGTCCCAAGGCGGGCACCGGCGGCGGCGAGGTGGTGTTCGAGGGGACCGTCGAAGGGCTGCGCGCCAGTGACACCCTCACCGGGCGGCACCTGGACGACCGGGCGTCGTTGAAGGCGTCGGTGCGGACGCCGTCCGGCGCGCTGGAGGTGCGTGGCGCCGACACCCACAACCTGCGTGACGTGGACGTCGACATCCCGCTCGGCGTGCTCTGCGTGCTCACCGGCGTGGCCGGGTCCGGCAAGAGCTCGCTGGTGCACGGCTCGGTGGCCGGCCGCGACGGCGTGGTGGTGATCGACCAGGGCGCGATCCGCGGCTCGCGGCGCAGCAACCCGGCCACGTACACCGGCCTGCTCGAACCGATCCGCAAGGCGTTCGCCAAGGCCAACGGCGTGAAGCCGGCGTTGTTCAGCTCCAACTCCGAGGGCGCCTGCCCCACGTGCAACGGCGCGGGCGTCATCTACACCGAGCTGGGCGTGATGGCGACCGTCGAGACCACGTGCGAGGACTGCGAGGGCAAGCGGTTCCAGGCGTCCGTGCTGGAGTACGAGCTGGGCGGGCGGAACATCGCCGAGGTGCTCGCGATGTCCGCGGTCGAGGCGGAGGCGTTCTTCGGGACGGGTGACGCGCGGGTGCCGGCCGCGCACAAGGTCCTCGACCGGCTGGTGGACGTCGGCCTCGGCTACCTGTCGCTGGGGCAGCCGCTGACCACGTTGTCCGGCGGTGAGCGGCAGCGGCTGAAGCTGGCCGCGCAGATGGCCGAGAAGGGCGAGGTCTACGTCCTCGACGAGCCGACCACCGGCCTGCACCTGGCCGACGTCCGGCAGCTGCTCGGCCTGCTGGACCGGCTGGTCGACTCGGGCAAGTCGGTCATCGTCATCGAGCACCACCAGGCGGTCATGGCGCACGCCGACTGGATCATCGACCTCGGTCCCGGCGCGGGCCACGACGGCGGCCGGATCGTCTTCGAGGGCACGCCCGCCGACCTGGTCGCCGAGCGCGCCACCCTGACCGGCGAACACCTCTCCGCCTACGTCACCCCCTGACCCCCGAGAGTCCAACCCCCACGGCTCGTGAGTCCAACGTCCAGGGCCCGAGAGTCCAACGTTCGCGGACCCCGAATTCAACGCTCAGCGCTCGGCCCCGTGCGCTGAGCGTTGAATTCACCCCCTCCGGACGTTGGACTCTCGCGGCGTGGGCGTTGGACTCTCGGGGTCAGGTGGTGGGGGTCAGGCGCAGGGCGGTCCAGGAGACGGGCGGCAGGACGACGCGCAGGTCGCCGTCGGCGATGGTGGCGGTCTGCGGCCGCGGCACGACGCGGTCCGGGTCGTCCTCGGTGTTGGTGGCCGAACCGTCCGGGTCGTGCACGGTCCACGCCTCGGCCACCTCGACGTCGCCGAACGCGGCCAGCGCCACCGTCAGGTCGACCGGCTCCGACCGGTGCCGGTTGACCACGAACACCACCGTGTCACCGGTCTCCTCGTCGTGCGTGGCGACCGAGTCGACCACCGGGACGTCACCGAAGCGCTGGGTCGAGTACGTCGGCGACGACGTCTCCACCCGCAGCACCTGGCCCCGCGCCAGCCGCGACGTCAGCGCGAACGGGTGGAACGTCGTCTGCCGCCACGCCGGGCCGCCCGGCTCGCTGCGGATTGGCGCGATCACGTTCACCAGCTGCGCCTGGCACGCCACCGCCACCCGGTCGCTGTGGCGCAGCAGCGAGATCAGCAGGTTGCCGACGACCACGGCGTCGGTGACGTCGTACTGGTCCTCGATGACCCGCGGCGCGACCTCCCACTCCGTGCGCGGCTCGGCCTGGAACCGCTTCATGTACCAGACGTTCCACTCGTCGAACGAGAGCGTGATCTTCTTCTTGCTCTTGAGCCGCGCGCCGACCGCGTCCGCGGTGGCCACCACGCTGTCGATGAAGTGGTCCATGTCGGCGGCGGAGGCCAGGAAGCTGTCCACGTCGCCGTCGAGCACCTCGTAGTAGGCGTGCAGCGAGATGTGGTCCACCTCGTCGTACGCCAGCTCCAGCACGGTGGACTCCCACTCGCCGAACGTCGGCATGGACGAGCTGGAGCTGCCGCACGCCACCAGCTCCAGGTCCGGCTCGGCCTGCCGCAGCGCGCGGGCCGTCTCGGCGGCCAGCCGGCCGTACTCGTGCGCGGTCTTGTGGCCGAGCTGCCACGGGCCGTCCAGCTCGTTGCCCAGGCACCACAGCTTCACGCCGTGCGGCTTCTCGGAGCCGTGCTCGCGGCGCAGGTCGGACAGGTGCGTGCCGCCTTCGTGGTTCATGTACTCGTGCACGTCGAGCGCCTCGGCGACGCCGCGCGTGCCGAGGTTGACCGCGTACATGACCTCGACGTCGGCCTTGCGCGCCCAGCGGACGAACTCGTCGACGCCGACCTCGTTGGTCTCCAGGCTGTGCCAAGCCAGCTCGCGGCGCACGGGCCGCTGCGAGACGGGTCCGACGCCGTCCTCCCAGCGGTAGCCGGAGACGAAGTTGCCGCCGGGGTAGCGGACCAGCTCGACCCCCATCTCACGGGTCAGCTCCAGCACGTCGCCCCGGAAACCGTCCTCGTCGGCGGTCGGGTGGCCGGGTTCGTAGATGCCGGTGTAGACGCACCGGCCCATGTGCTCGACGAACGACCCGAAGAGCCGGCGTCGCACGGGCGCGATGACGTAGTCGGGGTTGAGGGCAAGAGAGGCGTTGAGCACGGTGCTCCTACTTCAGGGCGCCTGCCGCCGCGCCGCTGCGCCAGAAGCGCTGCAGCAGGACGAAGGCGACGATGAGCGGGACGATGGCCAGCAGTGAGCCGGTCACCACGAGGTTGAACAGCATCCGGGTGCCTGCCTCCTGCTGGGCGGTGTTGAACCAGGTGGTCAGACCCACGGTAAGGGGGTACAGGTCGCTGTCGCTGAGCATCACCAGCGGCAGGAAGTAGTTGTTCCAGGTCGCGACGAGGGTGAACAGGAACACGGTGACGAGGGCGGGCCGCATCATCGGCACCGCGATCTGCCAGAAGATGCGCAGCTCGCCCGCCCGGTCGATGCGGGCGGCGTCGATCAGCTCCACCGGCACGCTCTCGTCCACGTACACCCGGATGAGGTATGCGCCGAACGGGCTGAGCAGCGACGGCAGGATGACCGCCCACATCGTGTCGACGAGCTCCACCTCGGAGAGGATCAGGTACGTCGGCAGCACCAGCGCGGTGGCCGGCACCATGATCATGCCCAGCAGGGCGGTCTCGAACAGCCTCTTGCCCGGGAACTGGAACCGGGCCAGGCCGTAGCCCGCCGCCGCCGCGAGGACCGTCGCGCCCACCGCGCTCAGACCGGAGTACAGCGCGGTGTTGACCAGCCACTTGCCGTAGGCGCCGTCGTCCTCGCGGAACAGCAGCCCGATGTTCTCGAACAGGTTGACCTCGGCGAACCACAGCGCGGGGCTGTCGAGCAGGTCGGGCTGGCTCTTGGTGGCCGCGACGAGCACCCAGAGCAGCGGGACGAGGAAGTACAGGATGCCGACGCCCATCAGCAGGTGCGGGAGCCGGGTGTTCAGCCTGGGCCGGTTGTCGGTTTTGCCGAGGGTCATGCGCGCTTCCCCCGCCTGCGGTTGTTGACGATCACGAACGCGTAGGCCACGACGAACACCAGGAAGCCGAGCGCGAAGGACAGCGCGGCGGAGTAGTGGAAGTCCGAGTAGGCGAACGCCTGGTTGTAGGCGTAGAGGTTCGGCGTGTAGCCGGCCGAGATCTGGGGCGCGAACCGGGCCATGATCTGCGGTTCGGTGAAGAACTGCATGGTGCCGATGACGGTGAAGATCGCGGCCAGCGTGATGGCCTGCTTGATCGCGGGCACCTTGACCCGCAGCGCGACCTGCACCGGCGTGGCGCCGTCGATCACCGCGGCCTCGTACATCTCGCGCGGCACGCCCTGCAGCGCCGAGTACAGGATGATCATGTTGTAGCCGGTCCACGCCCACGTCACGATGTTGCCCAGCGACACCAGCAGCAGCGAGGTGCTGAAGAAGTCGATCGGGTCGCCGCCGACCAGCGTCGGCAGGTCGGCGAACGGGCCGAACGTGCGGCTGTAGAGGAAACCCCACATGAGCGCGCCGACGACGGCGGGCACCGCGTAGGGCATGAACGCGATGAGCCGGAACGCCAGGGCGAACTTCGTGGTCACGGCGTCCAGCACGAGCGCGCCCGCCAGCGCGATGCCGAGCATGACCGGGATCTGCACGAGTCCGAAGAGGACGACCCGCAGCAGGCCGTCGAGCAGCAGCGGGTCGGTGAACGCGCGCACGTAGTTGTCGATGCCGCTGAACCGCGTGCCGAGCGCGAGGCTCCGGCTGGACAGGCTGAGCCAGAACGCGTAGCCCAGCGGCACCACCAGGAACGCGACGACGACGAGGAAGAACGGCAGGACGAACAGCATCCCGGCCACCGGGTGCGCGGTGACCCGGCGCGACCGGCGCCGCGCGCGGGACTCGACCGGCGCGAGCGGCGGGTCGTCGGCCTCGGGCGCCGCGATCGACGTGGACCGCGTCACGGTGAACCTCCTGACTTGGCCAGGGCCCGTCGCGGCGTCGAGCTCGCCGCGACGGGCCGCCGGAGCGCTACTCGCTGACCTTGAAGCCCTGCTGCTCGGCGTAGGCGACGACGTTCTTCTGCGTCTCCTCCAGCACCGTGCTCCACGGCCTGCTGCCCGACATGGCCTCGGCGCTGCGGTCGTTCAGCTCGCCGAACACGAAGTCCTGGAACGGCGTGTACTGGAACTCGCCGAGCTTCTCCGACACCGGCACGAAGATCTCGTTCACCTTCTGGCCGTTGAAGAACTCGTAGGCCTTGCCGGTGAACGCCGGGTCCGCCGCCACGTCCTTGACCAGCGGGTAGAGGAACGCCTTGTTCAACCCGATGTCCCAGGCGGCCTTGGACTTGCCGAACAGCTCGCGCGCCACGGTGGTGGCCGCCTTCGGGTTCTTGGCCTGCTTGGTCACGGTGAACGTGGAGCCGCCCCAGTCGCCCTGCTCGTCGGCGCCCGCGGTCCACTGCGGCATCGGGGCGACCGCCCACTTGCCCGCCGTGTTCTTCAGCGAGCCCGCGACGTAGCCGGGGGTCCAGCCGGCCGCGGCCCAGGTCCAGTACTTGCCCGAGTCCAGCGCGGCGGTGGCGTCGGCGGTGAAGAACGGGTCCTTGGCCATCAGGCCCCTGTCGACCAGGTCGCCGTAGAAGTCGAAGACCTTCCGGCACTCCGGCGCGGTGAGGTTGATCTTCACCTGGTCCTTGGCGGTGGCCTGCGAGTAGCCGTAGGGCCGGCAGCCCGCCTGCCACATCAGGCCGTTGATCCAGCCGCCGTCGCTGCCGAAGCTGGCGACGTGCCCGTCCGGGTCCACGGTCTTGATCTTCGCGGCGGCCTCGCCGTACTCGGCCCAGGTGGTCGGCACCTTGATGCCGTGCTGGTCGAAGAGGTCCTTGCGGTACATCAGCGCCATCGGGCCGCCGTCGACCGGGATCGCGTAGACCTTCTCGCCGTCGGTGGCCTGCTTCCACGCCCACTCGGCGTAGAGGTCCTTGTCGTCGTTGGCGCCGTGCTCACCCATGTCGACCAGGGCGTCGAGGATGATGAACGTGGGGATCTGCTGGAACTCCACCATCGCCACGTCCGGCGCGCCCTTGCCGGCGGTGAACGCGGTCTTGAGCTTGGCGTACTGGTCCGGTCCGGTGCCGACGTTGGTCCACTCGACCTTGATGTCCGGGTGCGAGGCGTTGAAGGCCTCGACCACCCCCTTGAACTCCGGGTACCACGCCCAGACGGACACCGTCACGGGTCCGCCGTCGTCGCCGCCGGCCCCGCCGCACGCGGCCACGGCGAGCAGGCCGCAGGCGGCGAGCCCCCCTCGGAGTTTCGCCAACCATGTGGTGCCGAGCATGAGTGCGCCTTTCCGTCGCGGCATGCGTCAGTGCATGCGCGACCGCGATCACGGTGCGTGAGCGAGACGTACAAGCTGTGCGGCGACCCCGCGAGGCGCGGTCTGGTGCCTCGGGGTCGTGGTCCGGGTGTCGCGCCACGGCCGGCGGGTTCGGGGGAACCGACCGTGGTCGCCGCCGTGGCACCGGGTCTTGCTGCGCTGCAAAGCACTATGTACGGCGTTTTGCCGCGCTGCAAGACCTCACCTGAAGTTAATCCAAACGAGACTTGAACCCGCTGCGGATCACCGGCGGGTCGGGGCTTGTCGCGGCGCGGACCGGCGTGCACACTCCTTTGCAGCGCTGTAGCGGTAAGGCCGCCGCGCCGGTCCGACGGAGGAGAACGATGCGCGACGCCACGCTGCGTGACGTAGCAGAGCTCGCGGGTGTGTCCGCGCGGACGGTCTCGAACGTGGTCAACGGCTACGCCAAGGTCACCGAGCGGACCCGGGAGAAGGTGGAGCGTGCCATCGCCGAACTGGGCTACCGGCCCAACGTGCTGGCCCGCAACCTGGCCAACGGCCGGTCCGGGCAGATCGCGGTGGTCGTGCCGTACCTGGACACGCCCTACTTCGCGGAGCTGTTGCAGGCGATCATCCCGAGGGCTCGCGAGCGCGGGTACAACGTGCTGATCGACCAGACCGACGGCGACCCGGCGCACGAGCGCGAGCTGATCCGGCGCGGGGCGCGGGCGCTGCTGTTCGACGGCATGATCTTCAGCCCGCTCGGGCTGGCGCAGGAGGACCTGGACGACGGCGACCCCGCGCTGCCGCTGGTCGTGCTGGGCGAGCGGACGTCCAACGGCACGTTCGACCACGTGGGCATCGACGACGTGGCGGCGTCACGGGAAGCCACCGCGCACCTGATCGGCCTGGGCAGGCGGCGGATCGCGGCCATCGGCGACCAGCCGTACCCGACCGGGGAGGCGGCGCAGCTGCGCACGCTCGGCTACCGGCAGGCCCACGCCGAGGCCGGGTTGCCGGTGGACGAGTCGTTGATAATCCACACCCCGAGGTTCAACCGGGCCGACGGCTCCGGCGCGATGCGGCTGCTGCTGGACCGGGCCGACCCGCCGGACGCCGTGTTCTGCTACAGCGACCTGGTCGCGCTCGGCGCGCTGCACGAGGTGCTGGAACGCGGCCTGCGCGTGCCCGAGGACATCGCCCTCATCGGGTACGACGACATCGAGGAAGGCCGTTACTCCAACCCGACGATCAGCACCATCTCGCCGGACAAGGTGACCATAGCGACCACGGCGGTGGACCGGCTGCTCGCGCGCATCGGCAGCCCCGAGCCGTTGCCGGGCGTCGAGGTGCGCGCCGAGCACAAGCTGATCGCCCGCCAGAGCACCCTGGGCCGCGCTCCACGGTGACCTGAACGTTCAACTCGCCTGTTCCGAACGTAGGACACGCGCGTCCGGAACGTAGGACACGCGCGACGCGAACGTACGACTCTCGCGGGACCGGCAGGTTCGTGGCTCCTGGCCGGATGCGGTGGCCCGACTATGGCACAGGGCGCCTGAAACCGTCCTGAAGGAACCTGAAGCGGACTTCAGGTGCCGCCGGGCGGGTCACGGCATAGTTGCGGCCATGCGGGTACTGGTGGTCGAGGACGACCGGCGATTGGCCGAACTGCTCAGCCGCGGCCTCACCGCGGAAGGATTCGCGGTCGACCTGGAGCACGACGGCCGCGACGGGCTGTGGCGGGCCGCCGAGCACGCCTACGAGGTGATCGTGCTCGACGTGATGCTACCGTCCCTGAACGGCTACCGCGTGTGCGAGCGGCTGCGCGCGACCGGTGTGTGGACGCCGATCCTCATGCTCACGGCCAAGGACGGCGAGCTCGACGAGGCCGAGGGCCTCGACACCGGTGCGGACGACTACCTGACCAAGCCGTTCTCCTACGTCGTCCTGGTGGCCCGGCTGCGCGCGCTCGTCCGTCGCGGCGGGGTGGCGCGGCCGACCGTGCTGCGCGCGGGCGACCTCGAGCTGGACCCGGCGCTGCGCGCCTGCCGCCGCCGCGGCGTGCCGATCCCGTTGACCGCCAGGGAGTTCGCGGTGCTGGAGTTCCTGGTGCGCCACCGCGACCAGGTGGTCACCAAGACCGAGATCATCCAGGGCGTGTGGGACTCGGCGCACGACCCGGACCCGAACCTGGTCGAGGTCTACGTCTCCACCCTGCGGCGCAAGGTCGACGCGCCGTTCGGACGGCGCAGCATCACCACCGTCCGGGGTGTCGGGTACTGCGTGCGGGGTGACGACCGGTGAGCCGGTTCCGGTCGTTGCGGTTCGGCGTGACGGTGGTGGCGACGGTGGTGATCGCGCTGCCGCTGCTCGGGATTGCCGCCGTGGCCTCGGTGTTCCTGCGCGACCAGGCGATGCGGTTCGACACCGCGGCGAACAAGATCACCGTCATCTGCCTGTCCGGCTCGCTCAGCGCCGACGCCTCGGGCGCGGCGAACCGGCGGACCTCCGGCACGGTGTCGCTGGGCGAGGAGTGCGCGGTCGGCGAGCACGAGATCGCGATCACCTCGAAGCGGATCGGGGACCACTCCGTCCCGGGCCTCGCGGACACCGACCGGGTCGTGTTCTACGAGGCGCGGTACAGCTCCGCGGCGGAGATACCGCAGCTGTCGCTGTGGCCGTTCACCGATCCGCTCGCCATCGACGCCCGGCAGCTGACCGACACCGGCGAGACGAGCCCGAGCAGACCCGCGGCGGGCCTGTCCCAGTGGTGGCGGGACGACCTGGTCGCGGCGCAGGCGACGCTGAACGGCCGGGTGCTGGGCCTGGTCGGCGGCGCGCTGCTGCTCACCGGCCTGTTCGCGTTCGTGGTGTGGTTCGCCACGGGCCGGGTGCTGCGGCCGGTCGAGGCCATCCGGCGGGAGGTCGCCGACATCACCGGGCACGACCTGTCCCGCCGGGTGCCCGTGCCGGGCACGCGCAACGAGATCGCCCGCCTGGCCGGCACGGTGAACACCACGCTGGACCGGTTGCAGGCGGCCGTGGAGGAGAACCGGCGCTTCGTCGCCGACGCGTCGCACGAGCTGCGCAGCCCGATCGCGGCGTTGCGGGCCGAGCTGGAGATCGCGCACGCCCACCCGGACCTGACCGGTTGGCGGGCCGTGGTGGACGGCGCCCTCCAGGACACCTTCCGCCTGCAACACCTGGCCGACGATTTGCTGACGCTCGCCCGGCTCGACCACGCGCCCGCCACCGCCTCGACCGAACCGGTCGACCTGGCCGGGCTGGTGCGCGCGGAAACCGACCGCCACCGCTCCCGCCACGCCGTGACGACCGAAGTGGCCGACCGGCCCGTCCACGTGCGCGGCAGCCGGGCCCTGCTGGCCCGGCTGCTCGGCAACCTGCTGGACAACGCCGAGCGGCACGCCGGCACCCGGATCGCCGTCCGGCTGGCGGTGGTGGACCAGGTCGCGCTGCTCGACGTGGTGGACGACGGCCCCGGCATCCCGCCCGAGGACCGCGAACGCGTCTTCGAGCGCTTCACGCGCCTGGACGACGCCCGCACCAGGGAGACCGGTGGCGCGGGCCTCGGCCTGCCCATCGCGCGCCGGATCGCCCGGCTCCACCGCGGCACGCTCGACGTGTCCGACGCGCCGGACCACGACGGCGCCCGCTTCACCGCCGTCCTGCCGCTCGACCCGGCCTAACCCCCGGGACGACCAGGCCCGATTCGTAGGCCGCGACCACCGCCTGGGTGCGGTCGCGCAGGCCGAGCTTGTTCAGCACCCGGCTCACGTGCGTCTTCACCGTCTCCTCCGTCACCACCAGCCGGGCCGCCACCTCCGTGTTCGACAGGCCCTCCGCGATCAGCCGCAGCACCTGGGTCTCCCGCGGCGTGAGGGTGGACACGGCGGAGGCGGGCGTGACGGGCTCCGGCCGCAGGCGGGTGAACTCGCCGATCAGGCGCCGGGTGACGGTCGGCGCCAGCAGCGCCTCGCCGGCCGCGACGACCCGCACCGCGTCGAACAGCCGCTCCGCCGTCACGTCCTTGAGCAGGAACCCGCTGGCGCCCGCGCGCAACGCGTCGTAGACGTACTCGTCCAGGTCGAACGTGGTCAGGATCAGCACCCTCGGCCCGTCCGCGAGCCGGCGGGTGGCTTCGATGCCGTCCACGCCCGGCATCCGCACGTCCATCAGCACCACGTCGGGCGACAGCTCCCGGCAGACCCGCACCGCCTCGCCGCCGTCGGACGCCGTGCCGACGACGGTGAAGTCGGCCTGCGTGTCGAGCAGCGCGGCGTACCCGGTGCGGATCACCTGGTGGTCGTCGGCGACCACGATCCGGACGGTGCTCACCCGGCCGCCCCCGCCGGGAGGCTGGCCTCGACGAGGAACCCGCCCACGGCGGTCGTGCCCGTGCGCAACCGGCCGCCGACGGCCGCCGCCCGTTCCCGCATCCCGGTCAGCCCGTGCCCGCCGGGCGGTGACGCGGCACGTGGGCCCGGCCCGTTGTCCCTGATGCGCAACCGCAACGCCTCCTCGGTGTAGTGCAGCTCCACGTCGACCGCCGCGCCGGGCGCGTGCCGCCGCGCGTTGGTGAGGGCTTCCTGGACGATCCGGTACGCGGCCAGTTCCACGCCGGGGTCCAGCTCGGCGGGCGTGCCGGAGACGATGAGCCGCGCGCCCGCGCCGGACGTGTCGCGCGCGTCGTCGATCAGGTCGTTGAGCTGCGGCAGCCCCGGCTGCGGGTGCCGGTCCGCGACGTCCGCCGGCACGTCCTCCCGCAGCACGCCCAGCAGCCGCCGCATCTCGGTCAGCCCGGCCCGCGCGGTGTCGCCGATCTCCGACAGCCGCTGCGCGCCGGCGGCGGGCATGCCGGGCGTGGTCAGCCGGGCCGTCTCCGCCTGCACCGCGATCATCGAGATGTGGTGCGCCACGACGTCGTGCAGCTCGCGGGCGATCCGGGCCCGTTCACCCCGGGCGGTGTGCTCCAGCAGGCTCCCGGCCACGGCTTGGCGGGCGGCCCGGTGCACCAGCGCCTCGCCGCGCGCCCACTGGGCGACCCCGACCCACGCCGCCGCCAGTGCCGACGACGCCGCCAGGACGGTCACCGCGTCCGCGTCGCGCACGAGGGCCAGCACCGGGTACGGCGCGGCCAGGCAGGTCGCCGGGACCTGGCCGCCCACCCGGCCCAGCCGGTGCAGCACGACCAGCTGCGCGCCGAGCCCCGCCACCGTGAGGCCGTGGAACAGCCCGAGCGACAGCACGCCCGCCACCGACACCGCGACCGCGGCGGGCAGCGGGCGCAGGAACGCCGCCGGCGCGGTGGTCCCCAGCGCCAGCACCCCGAGCACCAGCACGAGCCGCGGGTCCGCGCCGCCGGTCACCGCCCGCGCCACCGCCTCGCCCACCGCGGCCGCACCCAGCGCCACCACGGCGGCCACCGGCACGTGCGGGCCGTCGGCCGACCGCCGGCCCCACCCCTCTTCGCTCACCCGGACCATTCTCGTCGTCGACCTGGTCCGACGCGTCACCGCAGGTGGTGACACCGGCATCCCTCTCAGGAGGGACGGCCCTCCCCCGTGCCGGCGAGGCGGGAACAGCTCTCCCGCGTGACGACCGGACCGGGGCCGCGCTCCTAGCCTTCGCGGCGTGGAAGCAACCATCGAAGTGACCGGGCTGCGCAAGCGGTACGGGCCGACCGTGGCGCTGGACGGGATGACGTTCACCGTCGCACCGGGCAAGGTCACCGGCTTCGTCGGCCCCAACGGCGCGGGCAAGTCCACCACCATGCGGGTCGTCCTGGGCCTGGACTCGGTCGACGAGGGCCACGCGCTGGTCGGCGGCCGGCCGTACCGGACCCTGCGGCACCCGTTGCGGCAGGTCGGGTCGCTGCTGGACGCGTCGGCGCTGCAACCGAGCCGCACCGGCCGCAACCACCTGCTGTGGCTGGCCCACTCGCAGGGCCTCGGCGCGCGACGGGTGGACGAGGTCGCCGAACGGGTCGGCCTGACCTCGGCGATCCGGCGCAAGGCGGGCGGCTACTCGCTGGGCATGCGGCAGCGGCTGGGCATCGCGGCGGCGCTGCTCGGCGACCCGCCGGTGCTCGTGCTGGACGAGCCGGTCAACGGCATGGACCCCGAGGGCATCCGGTGGATGCGCGGGTTCCTGCGGTCACTGGCGGCCGAGGGCCGGGCGGTGCTGGTGTCCAGCCACCTGATGAGCGAGTTGCAGGACACCGCCGACCACGTGGTGGTCGTGGGCCGGGGCAGGGTGATCGCGGACGTCGGCGTGGCCGAGCTGATCGAGGCCGCGTCCGGTGAGCGGGTCACGTTGCGCACCAACGCGCGCACGCAGGCGATGACGGTGCTGGCACGGGCGGGCGCGACGGTCGCCGTGACCGGGGCGGACGCGCTGACCGTCGCCGGGCTGTCCGGGGAGCGGGTGGTCGCGGTGCTGGGTGAGGGCGCGGTGCCGTTCTCCGAGGTGTCGGCGCACCGCGCGTCCCTCGAAGAGGCGTACATGGAGCTGACCAGGGACGCGGTCGAGTTCCACGCGGGCGAGGGCGCGCGATGAGCGCGCGGCACGGGTTCGGGCAGGCGCTGCGGGCCGAGTGGACGAAGCTGCGCACCGTGCGCGGCTGGGTGGCCGGCCTGGTCTCGGCCGCGCTGGTGATCGTGCTGATGGGGTTGTTCGCGGCGGCGGCGAGCACCTTCTCGTGCAGCGGCCCGGACGGCGAGCCGTGCGCGGGCGCCAAGCCCACGACGGGCCCGGACGGCGAGCCGGTGATCGACGACTTCTCGTTCGCGCACCAGGCGATGACCGGCGACGGCAGCATCACCGCCCGCGTGACGTCGCTGACCGCCGTGTCCTCTTCGGACGGTCGGGCGCCGGTCGAGGACACGCAGCCGTGGACCAAGGGCGGGATCATCGTCAAGGCGAGCACCACCCCCGGGTCGCCGTACGCCGCGCTGACCCTGACCGGCGGTCACGGCGTGCGGTTGCAGCACAACTTCACCGGCGACGTCGCGGGCACGTCCCGCGCGACGCCGACGTGGCTGCGCCTGACCAGGTCGGGTGACACGGTCACCGGTCACGAGTCGTCCGACGGCGCGACCTGGCGCCTCGTCGGCGCGGTCACCCTGCCCGGGTTGCCGTCGACCGTGCGGGCCGGGCTGTTCGCGACCTCGCCGCACCACGAGGTGATCACCGAGTCGTTCGCCGGCGCCAGTGGCACCAGCTACCCGACGCTGGCGACGGCCTCGTTCGACCGGATCGACCTGGAGGGGTCGTGGCCGGACCGGGAGTGGGTGGGCGACACCGTCGGCGGAGGTCCGGGCGGTCGGGGCGGTCCGGGTGGTCAGGGCGCGGGTCCGGGGGTCGGGTTCGAGGAGACCGCCGACGGCGTCACGGTGAGCGGGTCGGGCAACATCGCGCCGGTCGTGGCCGGGCGGGGCGGGCTGGGCAAGACGGTCGAGGGCCGGCTGGTGGGCGCGTTCGCCGGGCTGATCGCGGTCGTCGTGGTGGCGGCGACGTTCATGACGTCGGAGTACCGGCGCGGAGTGATCCGCACGAGCCTCAGCGCCGACCCGCGGCGAGGCCGGGTGCTGGCGGCGAAGTCGGTGGTGATCGGCGGGGCCACGTTCGTCACCGCGCTGGCCGCCGCCCTGGTGGCGGTGCCGCTGGTCCGGGCGGTGGAAGTGGACAAGGGGTTCTTCCTGTTCCCGGTGCCGACCGCGACCGGGCTGCGGGTGGTCGTCGGCACGGCGGCGCTGCTCGCGGTGGCGGCGGTGCTCAGCCTGGCCGTCGGCACCGTGCTGCGGCGCAGCGCGGGCGCGGTGACGGTGGTGATCGTGGCGATCGTGCTGCCCTACATCCTGGCGATCGCGTCCGTGCTGCCCGCGGGGACGTCGGACTGGCTGCTGCGGGTCACACCGGCCGCCGCGTTCGCCGTCCAGCAGAGCCTGCCCGAGTACCAGCAGGTCACGGCGAGCTACGCACCCGCGGACGGCTACTTCCCGTTGAGCCCGTTGGGTGGTTTCGCGGTGCTGTGCGGGTACACGGCGGTCGCGCTGGGCGTGGCGTGGCACGTGCTGCGGCGGAGGGACGCGTGAAGGCCGCGCTGCACGTGGAGTGGACGAAGCTGCGCACGGTGGCGGGCACGGCGTGGCTGGTGGCGGCCGTGGTGCTGCTGACCTCGGCGCTGGGTGTCGCGGCGTCGGCGGCGTGCGCCGGCACCGGGTGCGGCGACCCGACGAAGACCAGCCTGACCGGGATCGCGTTCGGCCAGGCCGTGGTCGCCGTGCTGGCGGTGCTCGCGGTGAGCGGCGAGTACGGCACGGGGATGATCCGGGTGACGTTCGCCGCGCTGCCGCGCCGGTCCGCCGTGCTGGCGGCCAAGGGCGCCGTGGTCGGCGCGGTGGTGCTGGTGGCGGGCGCGGCGGCGGTGCTCGTGTCGGTGTCGGTGGGGCGGGGTGTCTCGTCGGAGGTCTCGGCGCTGTCGCCGGCGGACGTGCGCGCGGCCGTCGGGTCGGTGCTCTACCTGGTGCTGGTGGGTCTGCTGAGCCTGGGCGTGGCCACCGTCGTGCGTGACGCGGCGGCGGCCATCGGGGTGGTGCTCGGGCTGCTGTACCTGTTCCCGATCGTCGCCGCCGTGGTGTCCGACCCGGACTGGTTCCGGCGGTTGCAGCGGATCAGCCCGATGACGGCGGGCCTGGCGGTGCAGGCCACCACGAACGTCGACCGCCTGCCCATCAGCCCGTGGGCCGGCCTGGGTGTGCTCGGGCTGTGGGCGGCCGGCGCGCTGCTGGCCGGCGGTGTGGCGCTGCGGCTGCGTGACGCCTAGCGCTTGGCCGGCCGGGGCAGCAGGAAGTGCACCGAGAAGGCCGCCGAGGTCGTCAGGACGGCCTGGTAGAGGATCGAGAGCCGCGGGTCGCCGCCGAGCGTGAACACCGCGTCCAGCCCGGTCGTCGCCACACCGGCCAGGGTGAGCAGGCCGGTCACGTGCCAGCCGAAGAACCCGGCCGACCAGGCGACCAGGGGCCAGCGGTTGCGGTCGGGGCGGCGCAGGACCAGGTAGGTCGAGAACGCGGCGGCGGCGTTGAGGACCACGCCGACGACCACGAGTTCGGCCAGGTCGCCGGACAGCAGGGTGGAGAGCGTTTGCGCGACGACGAGCGCGAGCACCGACCAGCAGCCGGCCCGGATTTTGTCCACGGCGCGGATGCTAGGACAACGGCGGGGCGGCGGTCGGGTGCGGGCCGGTGACGACGCGGGTGACGGGCAGCGGTGCGCGGGCAGCGCGGTGGCGCGGGCCGGGAATTCCGCGCGGTGTGGGCGCGGTGGATCTATAGGCTGGCTCGATGCGCGTGTTGTTCACCTTCATCGGCGGGTTGGGGCACTTCCAGCCCCTGGTGCCGTTCGCCTCGGCCGTCGCCGCCGCCGGGCACACCGTGGCCGTCGCCGCCGGTCCGGACCGGTGCGCGGCGGTGCGGGCCGCCGGGTTCACCGCGATCCCGGTCGGTGAGGGTCGGGCCGAGCCGTCGCGGGTCGGTCCGTTGCTCGCGCCCGACCGGCAGCGGGACGACGAGGAGTTGCGGGACGGGTTCGTGCGGCGGGGTGCGGCGCGGCGGGTGCCGCTGTACCTGGAGCTGTTCCAGCGGTGGCGGCCCGATGTGGTCGGGTGCGAGGAAGTGGACTTCGGGAGCGTGCTCGCGGCCGAGAAGCTCGGACTGCCCTACGTGAACGTGCAGGTCATCGCGTCGGGCGCGTTCGTCCGGCCGGCGGTGGTGAGCGAGCCGGTCGCGGAGCTGCGGGCCGGGCTGGGCCTGCCGCCCGACCCGGAGCTGGCGATGCTGCACCGCCACCTGCTGCTGTCGCCGTTCCCGCCGAGCTTCCGCGACCCGGCGTTCCCCCTGCCGGCCACGGCCTTCCCGATCCGCCCACCGGTGGGTCCGGTCGGCCGGTCCGACCCGCCGACCGTGTACTTCACCCTCGGCACGGCGTTCAACTCCGAGTCCGGCGACCTGTTCCCGCGGGTGCTGGCCGGGCTGAGCGACCTGCCGGTGAGCGTGGTCGCCACCGTGGGCAGGCACCTCGACCCGGCCGAGCTCGGCCCGCAACGGCCCGGGGTGCGCGTGGAGCGCTACCTGCCGCAGGAGACGGTGCTGCCGCACTGCGACCTGGTGATCTCGCACGGCGGTTCGGGCAGCGTCGTCGGCGCGTTGGCGCACGGCCTGCCGACCGTGCTGCTGCCGTTGGGCGCCGACCAGCCGCAGAACGCCGAGCAGTGCGCGCGGCTGGGCGTGGGCCGGGAGCTGGACCCCGTCGCCGCCACGCCGCACGACGTGCGGGCCGCGGTCGAGGAGGTGTTGGCGGAGCCGGGTTACCGGCGGGCGGCGCGACGCGTCCGCGCCGAGATGCTCGACCTGCCCGAGCCCGCTCGGGCGGTGCCGCTGCTGGAGCGGTTGGCCGGCTGACTACCTGGGCCGGTCGCGGTTGCCCGTCGGCACGATGAGGCCGCTCTCGTAGGCGACCACGACGGCCTGCGCGCGGCTGGACAGGGCGAGCTTGCCCATCATCCGCTTGACGTGCGTCTTCACCGTCGCCTCGCTGAGCACGAGGCGTTGGGCGATCTGGCCGTTGGTGAGCCCGTTGCCGACCAGGCGGAGCACCTCGGTCTCCCGCGCGGTCAGGGCGGCCAGCTGCGGCGCGCCGACCGCGGTGGCGCGGTGGTGCTGGGCGTAGGTCTCGATCAACCGGTGGGTGATGTGCGGCGCGACCAGGATGTCGCCCGCGGCGATGGTGCGGACGGCGGAGATGATCCGCTCGGGCGGGGTGTCCTTGACCAGGAAGCCGGACGCGCCCTCGCTCAACGCGGTGTAGACGTACTCGGGCAGGTCGAACGTGGTCAGCACGACGACGCGTGGCGGGTCCTCGCGGGCGGGCTGCCGGTCCCGGCCGGTCGAGCGGTCGTCGGCGTCCCGGTCGGCGGCGTCCCGGTCGGCGGCGTCCCGGTCGACGGCGTCCCGGTCGACGGCGTCCCGGTCGACGGCGTCGCGGTCGACGGCGTCGCGGTGGGCGGCCAGGATCTGCCGGGTGGCGTCGATGCCGTCCAGCACCGGCATCCGGATGTCCATCAGGATCACGTCCGGCGAGGTCTGCGCGGCCAGCGCGACGGCCTGCCCGCCGTCGACCGCCTCGCCGACGACCTCGAAGCCCGGCGCGGCGGTGAACAGGGCGACCAGGCCCGCCCGGATGAGCGCCTGGTCGTCGGCGATGAGCACGCGGATCGTCACCGGGCCGCCACCTCACCCATCGGCAGCCGCAGGACCACGCCGAAACCGCCGTCGGCCGTGGGACCCGCGCTGAGCACGCCGCCGTACAGCTCGGCGCGTTCCCGCATCCCCCGGATGCCGTGCGGCTCGTGGTCCGGGCCGGACGCGCCCGCCGCCGCCCGGCCGTTGTCGGTCACCTTCAGCACCAGCGTCTGCTCGCCGTAGTCGACGTCGATGCGCGCCTCGGCCGGCCCCGCGTGCTTCAGCACGTTGGTCAGGGACTCCTGCACCACCCGGTAAGCGCACAGGTCCGGTCCCGGCTGGAGCTCACGCGCCTCACCGGTGACGGTCACCTCCACCGGCAACCCGGCGCCGCGCGCGCGTTCCACCAGCCCGTCCAGCGCCGCCAACCCGGGTTGCGGCCGGTAGTCGTCGTCGTGGTCCACGCGCAGCACGTCGAGCAGGCGGCGCATCTCCGTCAACGCCTCGCGGCTCGTGGCGCCGACCGTGGTGATCGCCTGGCGCGCCGTCGCCAGGTCGCTGTCCAGCACGTACTGCGCCACACCGGCCTGCAACGAGATCACCGACATGTGGTGCGCGACGATGTCGTGCAGCTCGCGCGCGATGCGCACCCGTTCGTCCGCCACCGCCCGCGCCGCCTCCTCCGCCGACCGCTCGGCCCGGCGCGCCCAGCGCCGCGTGCCCTCGCCGAGCATCCACGCGCCCATCACCACCAGCACCGACTGCGCCACCTCGGACCACGAGACCACGGCGGCCCCGAGGAACGCCACGACCATGACCACCGTCGTCACCGAGAACACGACCGCGGCCGTCGACCGGGGCCGCAGCGTGGCCACGGTGAACATGCCGACCAGCACGCCGACCCCGGCGCTGGGCAGGCCGTCGAACGCGAACAGGCTGTAGGCCGCCAGCGCGCCGAGCATGACCGCCATCGTGGCCAGCGGCGCGAGCTGGCGCAGCGCGATCGGCGCGACGGTGAGCGCGGCGAGCACGTAAGCCGCCCGGTCGACCGGGCCGGCCTGGTTCGCCGTGGTCACCACGGTCAACGTGGTCAGCACCACCGCGAGCAGCAGGTCCAGCCGGATCGGCGTGATTTTCGCCAGCACCCGCCCAAGGTAGTGCCGCGCCGCGTCCCCCGTCGCCACCCCGTGGGCGGATCCGCCCCTACCCCCGGAGGGGTAGGTGAAGATGCCGTCGCAGGGCGACGACGCGGGCGCCGCGCGTGCATAACGTCCGGTGACATGAAACGAGTTCTCGCGACAGCGGTGATCGCGGCACTGGCCCTGACCGCGGTGGGCACGGCCAACGCCGAGCACCGGCCCGACACCAGGACCCTCCAGCGGCACGCCGACGCGTTGCTGCGACAGGGCGCGCCCGGTGTGCTGGTCGAAGTGGACACCCCGCGCGGTGACGTGCGGGTGCGCAGCGGTTACGGCGACGTCGACCGGCGCACGCCCGTGCCGTGGCAGGCGAAGTTCCGCATCGGCAGCTACACCAAGACGTTCGTGGCGGCGACCGTGCTGCAACTGGTCGGCGAGGGCCGCATGTCCCTGGACGACACGGTCGAGCGGTGGCTGCCCGGTGTCGTCGCCGGCAACGGCAACGACGGCACGAAGATCACCGTGCGGCACCTGTTGCAGCACACCAGCGGCCTGAACAACTACGTGGGCCAACTGCCGGAGCTGTTCCTGGAGGACCGGTTCGACGAGATCCGGTTCCGGACCCACCGGCCCGAGCAGCTCGTCGCGCTCGCCACGCGGGTGCCGCCGGACTTCCAGCCCGGCGAGCAGTGGAACTACTCCAACACCGGCTACCTCCTGGCCGGGATGATCGTCGAACGGGTCACCGGCAACACCTGGCAGCACGAGGTGCGCACCCGCATCGTGCAGCCGCTCGGCCTGCGGGACACCTCCCTGCCGGGCACGTCCGCGTTCCTGCCCCGGCCGCACGCCACGGCGTACGAGCGGTTCCCCGAGAAGGGCCTGGAAGCCGACCCGAACGACCCGCGGTACGGCCGGGCGCTCGACGTGACGCACTACAACCCGTCCTGGGGCGGCGCGGCCGGCGACATGATCAGCACCACCGAGGACGGCAACAAGTTCCTCAAGGCGCTGATCGGCGGCAAGGTGCTGCGTCCCGCGCAGCTCGCCGAGATGACGAAGACGGTGCGCGCGCCGAAGCTCGACCCGGGGTGGGCGGGCGCCGAGTACGGGCTCGGTCTCATGTGGATCCCGAACTCGTGCGGCGGCCACTGGTCGCACGGCGGCGACATCCCCGGCTTCATGACCCGCAACGGCGTGACGGCGGACGGCGAGCGCAGCGTGATGGTGTCGGTCAACACCGACTCGATGGTGGCCGAGCCCGGTGCGCCCCGGTTGACGAAGGAAGTCACCGTGGACCTGGTCGACCACGCGCTCTGCGGTCTGAAGTAGACCCCCGACCGGCGGTGGGACGTCCGCGTGGCGTCCCACCGCCGCGTCACGTCCGCGACGCGTCCCGGACCAGCAGCGCCGCCTGCACCCGGTTCTGGCAGCCCAGCTTGGCCAGGATGCGGCTCACGTAGGTCTTGATCGTGGCTTCGCTCATGTGCACGCGGCGGCCCACCTCGGCGTTCGACAGCCCTTCCGCGACCAGCGCGGCGATGTCCGACTCGCGCGGCGTGAGCGCGGCGAGCCTGCGTGCCGCGTCCTCGGCGCCCCCGTCCACCGCGACCATCCCGAGCACGTGCCGCGTCACGGCGGGCGACAGGTACGCCTCACCGGCGTGCACGGCCCGCACGGCGCGGATCAGCTCGTCCGGCGCGCAGTTCTTGAGCACGAACCCGTCGACCCCCTGGCGCAGCGCCAACCGCACGTTGGCCTCATCGCCGAACGCGGTCAGCACCACCACGCGCGGCCCGCTCAACGCGGCGGCCGCGGCCAGGCCGCCCATCACCGGCATGGCGAGGTCGAGGAGCGCCACGTCCACGCGGTGCCGGCGGGCGGCGTCCACGGCTTCGCGGCCGTCGGCGGCCACCGCCACCACGTCGAGGTCGCCCGCCGACTCCAGCACCGCCCGGATGCCCGCCGTGATCAGCGGCTCGTCGTCGGCGACCAGCACCTTGATCACGGAGCGGCCTCGACCCGCTCCGGCGCCACGGGCAGCATCGCGACCAGGCGGAACCCGCCCGGCTCGGCGCGCACGCGCAGCAGGCCGCCGGCCGACCGGACCCGTTCGGCCAGGCCCGCCAGCCCCGTTCCCCCGGCGCCGCCGACCTGCTCGTGCGTCGGGTTGGCCACGGCCACCAGCAGCGCGTCGGGCTGCCAGGTCAGCGACACCACCACCGGCTCGCCGGGCGCGTGCCGGGCCGCGTTGGTCAGCCCTTCCTGCACGACCCGGTAGGCGGCGTGGCCCGCGTCGCCGGTCGCGAGCGGCCGGGCGGGGCCCGAGCGCTCGACGGTCACCGCGACGCCCGCGCGGCGGAACTGCGCCACCACGTCGTCGACGCCCTCCAGGCCGGGCGACGCGCGGAGGGTGGCCACGACGGCGTGCAGCTCGTCCACGGCGGTGCGGGCGGCGTGCGCGAGGTTGCGCGCCACCGGGCGCTGGTCGGCCGGCAGCGGGGCCACCTCCAGCGCCGCGGCCTGCACCGAGACCAGGCTGAGCCACCGGCCGAGCGAGTCGTGCATGTCCGCCGCGATGCGCCGCCGTTCCCGCGACCGCTCCCGCTCGGCGTGCCGCCGCCGTTCCCGGCGCAGCCGCTCGGCCTGCCTGGTGAAGTGCACACCCGCGACCAGCGGCATCGCCACCAGCAGCGCGATGCGGGCCAGCGCGGGGTACGGCTCGGTCGCGGGCAGCGGCGTCGGCGCCAGCAGCACGACCGGGTAGGCGACGGCGGCGGTGACGGTCAGGACCAGCTGCCGGCGGGAGGTCACGTGCCGGCCCGCCTGGTAGCTCGTGCACGCCAGCAGGGCCAGCGCGCCGCCGGTGAGCAGCGCCGACGCCAGCGCGATCGGGAACGCCACGAGCGGGCGGCGGGCGGCCAGGAGCATCACCGCGGCGGTCAGCGCGGCCCACGCGGCCAGTCCCGCGGCCGACGTGCCGACCAGCCACCCGAACCCCGTGTCGGCCACCACCACTGCGAGCGGCAGCGCAGTCCTCGCCATGGCCGCCACCCTAGCCATGCGACCGACGGGTCCACTTTGGTGAACACCGCCGGCGACGATCGCGGACAGCCGCGGGAGGCGGGGGCTTCCTAGCGTGGTCGGCGTGATCAAACTCCTGCTACCGCTGCTGCTCGTCGTGCCCGCGCACGTCGACCGGCCACCCGCGCTCGACTGGCAGCCCTGTCCCGGCGACAGCGCGGTCGCCGCCCAGTGCGCCGACCTGGCCGTGCCCCTCACCGCCACCCGCGCCATCACGGTGAAGCTGGGCCGCCTGCCCGCCACCGGCGTCCGCAAGGGCACGGTCCTGGTCAACTTCGGCGGCCCCCAGGGCGACCAGATCGCGATCATGCGGTCCCGACCGCGGATCTTCGACCGGATCCGCGAGTCCATGGACGTCGTCACGTGGGACCCGCGCGGCTACCCCGGCCTGAGCGGTCCGGTGCTGGACTGCGACTGGCGGACGCTGCGCACGCCCCGCTTCCCCGCCGACCAGGCCGGGTTCGACCGGCTCGTCGCCGAGAACCGCGCGCGGGGCGACCGGTGCCGCGACACCGACCCCGAGCTGGTCGACCGGATGGACTCCGGCAGCGACGCCCGTGACGTCGAGGCGATCCGGGTCGCGCTCGGCGAGCCCCGGGTGAACTTCATCGGCACGTCCTACGGCGGCGTGATCGCGCAGTCCTACGCCCGGCGGTTCCCGCACCGGGTGCGCACGGTCTACGTCGACGGCACGGGCAACCACAGCACGCGTGACTGGGACCGCGAGCTCGACGCCATGGCGCGGGACTACGAAGCGGTCGTGCGGCGGTTCCTCGACTGGGCCGGACCGGGCGTCGAGGAGCGCTGGCAGGCCCTGGTCGCCAAGGCCGACGCCGAGCCGGTCCCCGCGCCCTCGGTGGGCACCTCGTACGACGGCACCCAGTTGCAGGCGCTCGCGTTCGCCAAGCTCAGGCCCGGTCCGAGCCGGTGGGACGAGGCCCTGCGGGCCGTCACGGCGGCCGAGGCCGGTGACGCGTCCGGTTTCGCGCCGCCCGGCCGCGACCCGGAACCGGGGCTGCCCGGCGGCGGCGTGAAGGAGTGCCTGGACTTCCCGCGCTCGGACTTCCGGCAGGTCGAGCGCACCGTCGAACGGCTGCGGCGGATCGCGCCGAACATCGGCGCGGCGTTCCCCATGGCCTGGCACCTGCCGCTGACGTGCGCCGGGTGGCCGACGCCGACCACCAACCCGCCCGCGCCGCTGCCGTCGACGCTGCCGCCGTTCCTGGGCGCGGGCACCTGGCAGGACTACGGCCTCACGACCCGGGTCACCGACCAGGTCCGGGGCAGCCGCGCGATCTACCACGACGGTCCGGGCCACAACCTGTTCGCGGGCATGGCGAACCCGTGCGTCATCGAGCACGTGAGCGCCTACGTCACCGACCGGCGCCTGCCGCCCGCGGGCGCCACCTGCCCCTGACCGCCGCCCGCCCGGCGACCGCCGCCGATCCGGCCGCGCCACCGGCCCGGGCTCGGACAGGTCATGATGTAGGCGTGGAGTCCACCCGTGTGGACCGCTGGCTGTGGGCGGTCCGACTGACCAAGACGCGATCCGATGCCGCGGCGGCGTGCAAGGGCGGGCACGTGCGCGTCAACGACCGGCCGGCCAAACCCGCCACGGCGGTGTCACCCGGTGACGAGGTGCGTGCGCGAGTGGGTGACACGACCCGGATCGTGGAGGTCGTCCGGGTGATCCAGAAACGGGTCGGCGCGGCCGACGCGGTCGGCTGCTTCATCGACCGGACCCCGCCGCCACCGCCGCCGACGGAAGCTCCCGCGCAGGTCGCCCGCCGTGAGCGCGGCGCGGGTCGACCGACCAAGCGGGAACGCCGGGTCCTGGACAAGTTCCGCACCGGCCAGTTCTGACGGCGCAGGGGCCCGCCACCCGGTGGCGGGCCCCTGCGCCGGCCGGAGAGCGCGCAGCCGACCTGGACCGTTCAGGTGAATCAGGTGACGTCCGTCTAACGGGCGATCAAGTCGAGGCGATCAAGGAAAGGAAGGCGTTCTCTCGCGTGGGCGGTCCGCACCGCCACGATGGGGAGGTGCGGTGGACCGGAAGCGGCGGGACGAGCGCAACGAACGGGTCGGGCCGGCGCGCTGGCGGCTGCGGGAGGGCGATTCGGCAGTGATCGCCGGCCGGTTCCCGGAGGCCGCCGACCAGTACGCCGTCGCCGTCTACGAGCTGGACGGCCTGGACCGCCGCGACCACGAAGTCGCCGTGCTGCTCGCCCAGGCCCTGGCCGGGCACGGGCGGATGGACGTGGAGCTCGGCAACCCGCACCGCGCGCTGCAGACCTTGACGACCGCCCTGGACCTGGTCGAGCAGGCCGAGCCGAACGGCCTGCTGCACGCGAACGCGCTCGCCTCCCTCGGGTGCGCGCTGCGTGACACGGGAGCGTTGGACGACGCGGTCGTGGCGTTCAACGGCGCGTTGGCCATCCAGCGGGCCGCGGACCGGACCGGCGAGACGGTGATCCGCACGCTCAACGACCTGTCCCGCGCTTTCCGGTCGCTGGGCGAGGGGCGGGACGCGGAGCGCGCCGCCCGGGAGGCCGTCGAGCTGGCCGAGCGGATCGCGCCCGGCGGCCTCGCGGCGGCGGTCAGCCACCACGCCCTGCGGCAGGCGCTGGACGACCTCGGGCGGGCGGACGAGGCCGAGGCGCACCTCGTGCGCGGCATCGACCTGCTGCTGCGGCACGCGCCGGACGCGTCCGTGACCGCCGACGCCGTCGACCGGTGGTGCGAGGTGCTGCTGGCGAGGGAAGGCCCGCACGACGCCCTGCCCGGCATCGACCGGCACCTCGCGGTGATCGAGCCGCGAGCGCCCGGCGCGCCGGTGGTCGGCGTGCTGCGGCTGTGGCGGGGCGTCGGCCTGGCCGCGATCGGCTCCGACGAGGCGGACACCGAGGCGTTGCGCGAGTTCGACACCGCCGAACGCGTCCTGTCCGGCCGGCCGGACCAGGCGGAGCGCGCCAGCCGGGCCAGGACCGGCCGGACGAGGTTGCTGGCGTGGCACCAGCACCCGGAGTCCGCCGAACGACCCACGTTCTAGCGCCGCGCGAACCCGCGGCACTGCGCGGTCACCGCCTCCGCCGAACGGCGAGGGCGAGGAACGTCAGCGAGTCCACCCGGCAGGCGTCGACGTGCGGTCGCCGACAAAATCGCGCGCGACCTGCCCGCGCTCGGGGCATACTCGGCCGCGGACCACGCGCCTCAGGGGGACTCTTGGCGGAGAACGTCACCTTCACCAACGCCGGTGTGGTGCTGGCCGGGTCGCTGACCCTGCCGGAGGGCGGTGCGCCGACGCCGGGCGTGGTCATGGTCGGCGGGTCGGGGCCGTCGGACCGGGACAACGACACGCACTTCCCGCCGATCCGCCGGCACCTGGTCGACGCCGGGATCGCCGTGCTGTCCTACGACAAGCGCGGCGTCGGCGAGTCGTCCGGCGACTGGCTCGACGCGACGATCGACGACCTGGCGTCCGACGCCGCCGCCGCGCTGGACTTCCTGCGGGCGCGGCCGGAGGTGCGCAGCGGGGCGGTCGGGCTGTTCGGGCACAGCGAAGGCGGCTGGGTCGTCCTGCGGGCCGCCGCGCTGCGCGACGACGTGCCGTGGGTCGTCACCAACGGCGGTCCCGGCACGACACCCGCCGTGCAGGACCGCTACGCGCTGGCCAACGCCCTGCGGCGGACCGAGGGGATCACCGACGAGGAGGTCGACGCCGCGCTGGCCGGCTACGACCGCGTGGTCGAGGCCGGTCGGCGCGACGCCGACTTCGCCGAGGCGCTCCGCATCGCCCAGTCGCCGCCGACCGCGTTCAGCGAGCACGCCGCCGAAGTGGACGAGCGCCTCTGGGCGTTCCTCAAGCGCAAGCAGGACCACGACCCCGTGCCGGACGCGGTGCGCCTGCGCTGCCCGCACCTGGCGCTCTTCGGCGCGGCCGACGACGTGGTCCCGGTCGCCGACAGCGTCCACCTGTTCACCGCCGCCGCCTGCCACCCCGACCGCGATCCCCGGGCGAGTGTGGCCGTCGGGGTGTTCCCCGGCGCCGACCACCGCGTCCGGACCGACGGCGGCACCCGCCTGGCGCCCGGCTACCTCGACGCCCTGACCCGGTGGATCACCGACCGGACCGACGACCGGGGCGCCTGAGCCGAGCGAGAGGAGTTCCCCATGGGTTCGTTCGACGTGCCGCTGGAGGACGGGCGCACGCAGCTCGAAGCGTTCGTCGAGGAGCACCGCGCCGCCATCGAGGCCGCTCTCGACGGCCTGTCCGAGGACCAGGTCCGCCGCCGGCTCGTCCCGTCGGCGACGACGTTGCTCGGGCTGCTCAAGCACGTCACGTGGATGCAGCGGGTGTGGTTCGAGGAGTGCGTCGGCGGCACGTCCCGCCGGGAGCTGGGCCTGGTGGGGAACCCGGACGAGTCCTTCCGGCTCGCCGACGACGACACCGTCGCCTCGGTCACGGCGGCCCACCGGGAAGCCTGCGCCACGGCCCGGGCGGCGGTCGCGGGCCTGCCGCTGGACGCCGTCGTGACCGGCCACCGGACCGGTCCGCGCACGCTGCACTGGGTGTACCTGCAAGTGCTGCGGGAGTTGGCCCAGCACTGCGGGCACGCCGACATCCTGCGCGAGCAGGTGCTCGCCGGCTGAGCGCCGGTTCTCAGGCGCCGGGTCCGGACCCGGTGCGCGCCGCCCGCCGGTCGGCCCCGGTCGCCCCGGGGAGCGGGGTGGAGGTACTGGCGGGCCTCGTCCGCGGCGCGGGCGATGCTCCGGGAGACGGAGTCGAGGAAGCGGGCGATGTCCTCCAGGCGGGCGGCGGCCCCGGAGTCCGGGCCGAGCACGCCGACGCCCTGCCGCGCGTTCTCCACGAGGTGCGCGGTGGTGCGGGCGCTGGACATCATCGACTGGTAGAAGACGTCGTTGTCCACGACGTAGCGCTCGCGTCGGCGTTCGTCGCGTTCCCGGCGGACGTGGCTCAGCCCTTCCAGGACCGTGATCGCCTCGGAGACCGACGCCGGGCTGACCTGGAGCCGCTGCGCGAGCTCGGCGGCGGTGAGGCTGTCCGTGTCGGCGCTGGTCAGGCAGACGCCAGGGGGTCCGGCCTTCCGGCGCCGGCGGGCGCGGCGCCCGGTGGCGTGGTGGGCCGGGTCGGCGCGGTAGGTGGCGGGACCGCCGTTGCGCATCACCTCCTGCGTGACGGTCGACGATGGACCACCGCACGAGCGGGTTCACCGAGGCGGGGCTGCGCAGGCTGCGCGACCTGCCGGCGCGGCACGTCGAGTCGAGGAAGATCCCCGGGCTGGTCGCCCCGGTCAGCCGCCGCGTCCGGACGCACGTCGAGGCCATGCGACGATGAGCCACGACGGTGACGCCACGCGCCGTCCACGACTTCTGGGCCGCGGTCTACCAGGCGCTCGACGACTGGCTCAGGACCGCGGCTCGCCCAGCTTCACGGCCACCACCCCGGCGAGGATCGACGCGCCGCCGGCCAGTTGGACCAGGCCCGGCGCCTCGCCGAGCAGCAGCCAGGCGAAGATCAACGCCATCACGACCTCGGTCAGCGCCACGAACGACGACAGGCGCGAGCCGAGCCGCCTGGTCGCCGCGATGCCGGCGACGTACGCGAGGGCCGCCGTCACCACGCCGAGCACGAGCACCGGCAGCCACCACGACACGGCGAACCCGTCGAACGCGACCGGTGCGGCCGACACCGTGAACGGGACGATCCCGACCGCGCCCGCCAGCACGAGCACGACACCGCCCAGCAGCAACCCGCCGGCGGCCAGCACGGTCCCGGGCAGCCCTTCGGCGTCACGCGCGTTGAGCACGAAGTACGCCGCCGCGCCCACCATCGCGCCCAACGCCCACAGCACGCCCACGACGCTGACCCGCGCGCCGGACACGACGTCGAGCACCAGCAGCAGCCCGAGCAGGCCCAGGGCGCCGCCGAGCACCGTCAGCCGGGTGGGCCGCTGACCGTGCCGCAGCCACAGCCAGCCGACCACGGCCACCGGCGCGGTGTACTCGACCAGCAGCGCGACCCCGACCTCCATGTGCGCGACGGCGTTGAAGAACGCCAACTGGCAACCGGCCACCGCGACCAGCCCGTACACCGTGATCAGCGGCGCGGTGCGGCGCAGCAGGACCCACCGGCCGCGCAGCTGCACGACCGCGATCGGCGTCAGCACCAGGGCGGCCAGCAGCACGCGCACCGCGACCGCGGCGGCCGACGACCAGCCCGCGTCCATCAGCCCGCGACCCAGCGGTCCGGACAACCCGAAGGACGACGCGGACAGCAGCGCGAACCCCAGCCCGGCCCGCAGGCCGGTCACCGGCCTGTCATGCGTCATCGTCGTCATGGCTGATGACGCTATGGACCCCGGGAGTAATGTGTCAACATGCTTTTCACCCATGACACGACCGCGTCGCTCGTGGCCGCGGTCGCCTTGGTGAACTCGGCCGAGGAGCCGGACACGCTGACCGACCGGGGCCAGCTCGACGCGTTCTACGCCGAGCACGGCTACACCGGCTCCCGTGCCCACGACGCGACCGAGCTGGAAGCGGTCCGCGCGCTGCGCGCCCCGTTGCGCCGCCTCCTGACCAGCGACCGCGACACGGCCGCGGGGATCGTGAACGACATCCTGGCGCGGCACCACGTCGTGCCGCGGCTCGTGCGGCACGACGGCTTCGACTACCACCTGCACGCCACCGACCCCGCCACGCCGCTGGCCGACCGGATCGCCGTCGAGACGGCCCTGGCGATGGTCGACGTGATCCGGACCGACGAGCTGAGCCGGCTGTCCGTCTGCGCCGACGACACGTGCGACGGGCTCGTGCTCGACCTGTCGCGCAACCGCTCGCGGCGCTACTGCAGCACCGCGTGCGGCAACCGGGTCGCCGTCGCGGCCTACCGGGCGCGCAGGAACTGAAGCCCGCTCGCACTTCGACCGCGGAGGAGGACCGGCCGAACCACCAGTGAGCCACATCACTCGATTGGCGGCCTCGCCACCGGACTGATAATGATTACCATTCTCCCAGTCCTGGATCGACGGCCCCTTCGGAGGAGCACGCGTGGCGCACTTGTTGATGATCGAGAGCTGGGTCGGCGCGATGAGTTCGTTGCTGCCACGGGCGATCCACGAGTCCGGCCACCGGTTCACCTTCCTCACCCGCGACCTGCAGCACTACCTGCGGTCCGCCCCCGCGCACCCGCACCCCTTGCTGGCGGCGGACAACGTGCTCACCGCCGAGACCAACGACGTGCCGTCGCTGCTGTCCTACGTGGAGCGGATGCACGGCGTGCTGGCGTTCGACGGCGTGATCTCCTCCTGCGACTACTACCTCTCCACGGTCGCCGCCGTCGCCGCGCACCTCGGCCTGCCCGGAGCGGACCCCCGGGCCGTCGAACGCGCCTACCGCAAGGACCTCACCCGCGCGACCACCTCGGCGGCGGGCGTGCCCGGACCGCGGTTCGCGCTGACCCGGGACTGGCCCGCGACCGCGAAGGCCGCCGCCGAGCTGGGCTACCCGCTGGTGGTCAAGCCGGTCGACCTGTGCGCGGGGATGCACGTGCGCGAGGTGCGCGACGAGACCGCCCTCCGCGAGGCCTACCTGGCGCTGGAGGCGTTCCCCGTCAACGCCCGCGGCCAGGAGCGGGTGCCGACCGTGCTGCTGGAGGAGCTGCTCGTCGGCCCCGAGGTGAGCGTGGAGACGGTGACCGCGGCCGGCACCACGTACGTGATCGGGGTGACCGACAAGAGCCTGGCCGGGCGGCCGTGGTTCGTGGAGAGCGGCCACATGTTCCCGGCCGCGCTCGACGACGCCGACCGGGACGCGGCCGTGGACACCGCGGTGAACGCGATCGACGCGCTCGGCCTCGACCACGCGGTCGCGCACACCGAGGTCAAGCTGACCGCCGACGGCCCCCGGCTGATCGAGGTCAACCCGCGCCCGGCGGGCAACCGGATCACCGAGCTGGTCCGCCGGGTGACCGGCGTCGACCTGCCGTCGGTGTTCGCCGAGCTCGCCGTCGGCCGCCAACCCGACCTGCGGGCCCGGGAGACCGGCGTGCGCAGCGCCGCGATCTCGTTCCTGCTGCCGCCGCGGGCGGGGGTGGTGGCGGGCATCGACGGCGTGGCCGCCCTGGCCTCGAACCCCGAGGTGGTCGACTGGTCCGCGAAACCCGCCGGTCACCGCGCCGGCGAGCCGACCAGCAACAACAGCTACCTCGGACACGTCATGGTCACCTCCCCCGACCTGAACGCCCGCGCCCGCGCCGAACGCGTCGTGGGCACGCTGGACGTCCGCTACGCGGAGCCCACCGCGTGACCGCGCAGGCAGACCGGCGTCCGCTGTCGGGCGTCACCGAGCTGGTCGCCCTGGCGCGGGCGGGGGCGTTGGGGCCCGACCCGGCCGAGTCCCGGGTCAGCGTCGCGTTCACCACCAGGCAGGGCGCGCGGCACGTCTCGCGGGGTCAGGCGTACCGCAACACGGTGGTCAGCGTGCGCGTCGGCGACGCGGTCGGCTCGTGCGCGGTCGAACCGGAGGGCGCGGACGACGCCGGCGTGACCGACTGCGTCGGGGAGACCGTGGCCGACCTGCTCGCCCACCCCGACACGGCGATCCGCACGGCCGTCCTGGATGCGTACCTCATGCACGCGCACCCGCACCACCTCTCCGCCGCCCGCCACGTCGTGATCGGCGCCGGCGACTCGCTGGCCAAGTCGATGGCCCGCGCATCGGCGGTGGTCGACCTGCTCGACGCCCGGCCGGGGCAACGGGTCCTGGTCGTCGGCGTGGTCAACTCGCTGCTCCACCACCTGCGCGCCCGAGGTCTGCGCTACGTGCCGTGCGACCTCAAGGGCGGTCGCACCGAATGGGACGAGCCGATCGTGACCGACGCGCTCGCCGCCGTCGACGACTGCGACCTGGTGCTGGCCTCCGGCATGACGGTCGGCAACGGCAGCTTCGAACCCCTGCTGCGCGCGTCCGTCGCGGCCGACCGGCCCCTGGTGGTGTTTGCCCAGACCGCGAGCGCGATCGTGCCGTGGTTCCTCGGCTCGGGCGTCACGGCGGTGTCGGCCGAGCCGTTCCCGTTCTTCTGGCTGCACGGCGGCCCGACCACGGTGCACCACTACCGGGCGCCGGGGCGTGCCCGGTGACCGCGCTCCCCCGGTCGGGCATGCGCAACCCCCACCTGTTCGACCTGCTCGGCAACACCCCGGTGGCCCGCATCGACACTCCCCTGCCCCACCGGCACGGCGGGTTCTGGGCGAAGCTGGAGTGCCTGAGCGCGGGCGGCATGAAGGCGCGGTCGGCGGTCGCGATGCTGTTAGCCGCCCGGGATCGGGGCGAGCTGCGCCCCGGCGCGGTCGTCGTGGAGTCGACCAGCGGCACGCTCGGCCTCGGGTTGGTGTTCGCCGGCCAGGCGTTGGGGCACCCGGTCGTGCTGGTGGTGGACCACGAGCTGGAGCCGTCGATGCGCGCGCTGCTGAGGGCGCACGGCGCGCGGCTGGAGGTGGTGGACCGGCCGCACCCGACCGGCGGCTGGCAGCAGGCCAGGCTGGACCGGCTGCACGCCGTGCTGCGCGGGCTGCCCGGCGCGTACTGGCCCGACCAGTACAACAACCCGGACAACCCCGCCGGGTACGCGGGCCTGGCCCGGGAGCTCGCGGCCCAGCTCGACCACGCGGACGTGCTGGTGTGCAGCGTCGGCACGGGCGGGCACAGCGCGGGCGTCGTCACGGCCCTGCGCCGGCACTGGCCGGACGTGCGGCTGATCGGCGTGGACGCGGTCGGCTCGACCATCTTCGGCCAACCCGCCCGGTCGCGGGTCATGCGCGGGCTGGGCAGCAGCATCCACCCCCGCAACGTCGCTCACGAGGAGTTCGACGAAGTGCACTGGCTGGGACCGGTCGAGGTGGTCGACGCGTGCCGCCGGCTGGCGCGGGACTGCTTCGTCACCGGCGGCTGGAGCACCGGCGCGGTCGCGCTGGTGTCGGCGTGGGCGGCGCGCGTCGAGCCGGGCGCGACCGTGGTGACGATCTTCCCGGACGGCCCGCACCGCTACCTGGGCACCATCTTCGACGACGACTTCTGCCGCTCCCGCGGGTTGCTGGCCACCCCGGCGGACCGGCCCGTCGAGATCGCGGACACCGCCGAGATCGAGGTCACCAGCTGGGCCAGGTGCCGGGCCGTCTACGCGCCCAAGGCCGTCGGGGTGCCCGCGTGAAGCTCGACTGGACGGTGTACGGGCTGGAGCTGCGCTCGCCGTTGCGCATCTCCAGGTCGGTGATGGCGCGTCGTGACGCCGTGCGCGTGATCCTGGAGTGGGAGGGGGTCCGCGGCCACGGCGAGGTCGTGACCAGCCGGTACTACGAGCTGGACGTGGACCGGATCACCGGGCTGCTGCGGGACCTCGCGCCCGTGGTCGCCTCCTGCGCGGATCCGGGCGAGCTGCGGGCACGTCTGCCCGAGCTGCCGCCCGGCGTGCTCGCCGCGGTGGACGCCGCGCTGCACGACCTCGAAGCGCTGCGCGCCGGCGTCCCGGTGCACGCCGTCCTGGGAATTCCACAGTGGACGGACGTGCCGACGGCGCGCACGATCGGCATCGGCTCGGTGCGCGACGCGGCCACCGAAGCCGGCGCGTTGGCCGCGCGCGGGTTCCGCGTGCTCAAGGTCAAGGTCGGCGCGGAGGACGACGTGGCCCGGGTCGAAGCGGTCCGGGCCGCCGCGCCCGACGCCCGGCTCGTCCTCGACCCGAACGGCGGCTGGACCGCCGAGCAGGCCGTGCGCGTGGTCGACCGGCTCACCGGTGTCGACGCCTTGGAGCAGCCGATCCCGCCGGGTCGGTGGGACGAGCTGGCGTGGCTGCGCGAGCGGTGCCCGGTGCCGTTGATCGCGGACGAGGACGCCGCCACGGTCGCCGACGTGCGGGCGCTGGCGGACCTGGTCGACGGGGTGAACGTCAAGCTGGCCAAGTGCGGCGGCCTCACCGCGGCGCGCGAGATCGTCGACGTCGCGCGGGCATGCGGCCTGGACGTGATGCTGGGCTGCCTGGTGGCCAGCTCGTTGGGCATCGCGCCCGCCGTGCACCTCACCGGTCACGCGCGGTGGGTCGACCTGGACGGCCACCTGCTGCTGGCCGACGACCCGTGGACGGGCATCGGCGGCGAGGACGGCACGCTGCGGCTGACCGGCGCGCCGGGGCTCGGCGTGGTGGCCCGATGAGGCGCTTCCCGCTGTCGGTGCGCCTGCTGCTGGTCAACCAGTTCGGCGTGAACACCGGCTTCTACCTGCTCATCCCCTACCTGGCTGCGCACCTGGGCGACCTGGGCCTGTCCGTGGCGACCATCGGCGTGGTCCTCGGCGTGCGGACGTTGAGCCAGCAGGGGCTGTTCCTGGTCGGCGGCACGGCGTCCGACCGGCTCGGGCCGCGCCGGGTCATCATCGCGGGCTGCGCGGTCCGGGCCGTCGGGTTCGGGCTGTTCGCGGCGGGCGAGTCGGTGGCGGTGCTGCTGGCCGCGTCCGTCCTCAGCGGGCTGGCGGGCGCGTTGTTCAACCCGGCCGTGCGCGCCTACATCGCCGAGGAGTCCGAGGACCGGGCCGGCGCGTTCGCGCTGTTCAACGCCTACGGGCAGGCGGGGGCGCTGGCCGGGCCGCTGCTGGGCGGCCTGCTGCTGCTGTGGGACTTCCGGCTCGCGGCGCTGGTCGCGGCCGGCATCTTCGCCGCGCTCACCGTCGCGCAGGCCGTGGTGCTGCCCGACCGACCCGCGGCGCCGCACCGGGGCACGGTGCTGGACGACTGGCGCGAGTGCCTGACCGACCGGCGGTTCCTGGCGTTCACCGGCGCGTTGACGGGCGTGTTCGTGTTGCAGAACCAGCTCTACCTGGTGCTGCCGCTGGAGGCGCGACGGCTGAGCGGGTCGTCGTTCGCCGTCGCCGCAGTGTTCCTGGTGTCGACCGTCGCCACCCTGCTGTTCCAGGTGCGCATCACCCGGGCGCTGGACCGGTTCGCGCGCGGGCGGGCCATCGCGCTCGGCATCGCGGTGATGGGGCTGGGTTTCGTCGCGACGGCGGTGAGCCACCTGGGGTCGCTCGGCGGCATCACGCCGGTGCTCGTCGCGACGCTGCTGCTGTCGCTCGGCGTGATGATCTCCCAGCCGTTCGTCTACGAGCTGATCCCCGCGTTCGGCCGCACCGGGTTGGCGGGCACCTACTTCGGCGTGTTCTACCTGACCTCCGGTCTCGCCGCGGCGCTGGGGAACGCGGTGATCGGCTGGGTGTTCGGCCGGTCGGCCCCGGCCGCGTCGCTGCTGTGCGTGGCGGTCGGGCTCGGCTGCGCGGCGGCCGTGGCCCGGCTGCACCGGCATGGCGTGCTGACCGCGAACCGAGAGGTGGCCACATGAGCGAGAACCTGCTGACCGACAACCCCGGCCTGTACGAGCAGCAGTTCCCCGACCCCGACCACGTCGCCGCCCGGTTCACGCACGACGTCGTGACGCGGTTCGGCGGGGGCCGGGCCCTGCTGGACGTCGGCTGCGGCACCGGCCGCGACGCCGGCCACCTGGCGGGCCTCGGCTACGACGTGGTCGGCCTGGACAGCTCCGAGCGCATGGTCCAGCACGCCCGCGCGCACCACCCGGCGGTCGAGTTCGCGCTCGGCGACATGCGGACGTTCGACCTCGGCCGGCGCTTCGACGTGATCACGTGCCTGGACAGCGCCCTGCTGTACTGCCACACGAACGCCGACCTGGACGAGTTCCTGCGCCGCTGCCGCGAGCACCTGGAACCGGGCGGCCTGCTGGTGGCGGAGATGCGCAACGGCGCGTTCTTCCTCGGCAGCACCGAGCTGCTCGACGACGTCCGCACCCGCACGGTCGTCTGGGAAGGCGTCTCCTACACCTCGCACACCCGGCTCTGGATCGACCACGCCGCCCAACTGCTGCGCCGCCGCCGCGAGTGGTGGTGGCCCGGCGCGCAGCCGCTGGTGCAGCGCTCGGCGTGGCGGCTGCTGTTCCCGCAGGAGCTGCGGCACTTCCTCGACCACGCCGGCTTCGACGCGCTCGCCCTGTTCGACTCGCCGGGACCGCGTACCGAACCTCCCTGGGCACCCGACCGGCCGTGGACGGCCGACGCCGAACCGGGCGCCGCCCTCTCCGGCGACCGCCTGCACCTCGTCGCGCGCCTGCGCCACTGAAAGGAACGACATGCACCCCCTCAACCGCCGCGGTTTCCTCGGCCTCACCGCCGGCCTCTCGATCGCCGCCCTCACCGGGTGCGGCGCCGCCGAGCCGACCTCCTCCGCGTCCGCCCCGCGCGCCGGTGGCCGGCTGCGCGCCGCGTTCGCCGGCGGCGGCGCCAAGGAGGTGCTCGACCCGCACCTGGCGAACCTGTTCGTCGAGGCCGCCCGGTCCAAGGCGCTGTTCGACAAGCTCGCCGACCTCGGCCCGGACGTCTCCGCCCAGCCCAGACTCGCCGAGAAGTGGGAGCCGGACGCCACGCTGACCCGCTGGCGGATCACGCTGCGGCCGGCCACGTTCCACAACGGGCAGCCGGTGCGCGCGGAGGACGTGCTGGCCAGCTACGCCCGCATCCTCGACCCGGCCCGCGCGTTCCGGGCCAAGTCCAGCCTCGCGCTGATCGACCTGCCGAACAGCCGCGCGGTGGACGAGCGGACGGTGGAGTTCGCGCTGAAGCGGCCGTTCGTGGAGTTCCCGAACGTGCTGGCGGCGTTCGGCGCGTACATCGTGCCCGCCGGCACGGAGGACTTCACCACGCCCGTCGGCTCCGGGCCGTTCCGCTTCGTGTCGTTCGAGCCGGGCAAGTCGGTGCTGCTCAAGAGGCACGACGGGTACTGGGAGGGCGCGCCGCACCTGGACGAGCTGGAGTTCGTGATCGCCAACGAGGAGTCGGCGCGGGCGAACGCGCTGCTCGGCGGCCAGGTCGAGTACGCCCACGACCTCACCCCGACCACCGCGCGCAGCCACGCGGCCGGCGACCGGATGGCGATCCACCGCGCGCCCAACAGCGCCGTGCAGGCGTTCGCGATGAAGCTGGACCGGCCGCCGTTCGACAACCGGGACCTGCGCGAGGCGATGTTCCTGCTCGCCGACCGGCCGCAGCTGGTCGAGTCGGTGCTCGCGGGCAGCGGGCAGGTCGGCAACGACCTGTTCGGCAAGGGCTACCAGCACTACGCCGACGACATCCCGCAGCGCACGCGCGACCTGGACAAGGCGAAGTTCCTGATCCGCCGCGCGGGCGCCGAGGGCCTGACGGTCAAGCTGGACACCTCCACCGCCGCGGCCGGCATGGTCGAGGCCGCCACGGTGTTCGCCGACCAGGTCAAGGGCTCGGGGCTGACCGTCGAGGTGGTCACCGGCAACAAGGACAGCTACTGGTCCGACACGCTCAAGAACGGCTCGCTGTCGAGCTTCCGGTCCGGCGCGATGCCCATCGAGACCCACATCGCGCAACGCCTGCTCAGCGGTTCGGGCACCAACATGACCAAGTGGACCCGTCCCGGGTTCGACGCCCTGTACGACCAGGCGGTGTCCACTGCGGACGCCAAGGGGCGCGGTGAGGTGTACCGGGAGATGCAGCGCTCCCTGCACGCCGAGGGCGGCTACCTGATGTGGGGCTTCGCGGACTGGATCGTCGGCGCCGCCCCGAACGTCGGCGGCATCTCCACCGCGCCCGCGAACACGCTCGACTGGGCGCGGTTCGACCAGGTGTGGCTGGGATGAGCTTGCGCCGGTACGCGGCCCGGCGGCTGGCCATCGGCCTGGTCCAGGTGCTCGCCGTCGTCACCGCGGTGTTCCTGCTGGTGCAGGCGTTGCCGGGCGACGCGGCGGTGGCGTTGGCCGGCGACAACCCGGACCCGGCGCGGATCGAGCAGATCCGCGCCGCGATGGGCCTGGACCGGCCCGCGGTGCAGCGGTTCGGCGACTGGCTGTGGGGGTTGGCGCGGGGCGACTTCGGCGAGTCGCTGATCTCCGGGCGGCCGGTGGTCGAGTTCCTGCGCGACGGGCTGGGGCCGACGCTCGTGCTGGCCGTGCTCGCCCTGGTGCTGCTGGTCCCCCTGGCGGTGCTGCTGGGCGTGCTGGCGGCGTTGCGCGAGGGCGGCCCGCTGGACAAGGCGGTCACGACGGTGACCGTGGGCCTGCACTCGATCCCCGAGTTCGCGCTGGCCGTGGTGCTGATCGCGGTGTTCGGGGTGCAGCTGCGGTGGCTGCCGCCCACGGCGGTCGGCGCCGACCTGCTCGGGCAGCCCGCCGTGCTGGTGCTGCCGCTGGTGGTGCTGGTCGCGCGGCCGCTGTGCTCGATCAGCCGGCTCGTCCGGGCCGGGATGATCGACGCGCTGGCCTCCGACCACGTCCGGCACGCGCGGCGGCTGGGCATCGGGGTGGCGCGGGTCCGGTTCGCGCACGCGTTGCCGACCGCGCTGGCCCCGGCCGTGCAGCAGGTGGCGCGGACCACCGACTGGCTGCTCGGCGGCGTGATCGTGGTCGAGGCGGTGTTCGTCATCCCCGGCCTGGGCACGATCCTGGTCGACGCCGTCGCGGGCCGCGACCTGCCGGTGGTGCAGGGCCTGGCGGTGGTGTTCGCGGTGACCACGGTGGTGGTGAACCTGGTCGCGGACCTGCTCGTGTTCCGGCTCGCGCCGCGATCGGTGGCGATCGCGTGAGGGGCGTCGGCCGGCTGCTCGTGGTGGTGCCGCTGGCGTTGGCGCTGGTGGGGCCGTGGTTCGTGCCGGACGAGCCGACGCGCGGCGCGCCGTTCGCGGAGAACGCCTCGTTGGGCACGGACTTCGTCGGCCGGGACGTGTGGCACCAGGTGCTCGCGGGCGGGCAGACGGTGGTGCTGGTGGCGTTGCTGGCGTCGGTGTCGTCCTACCTGCTGGGCGTGCCGTGGGGCGTGCTCGCCGCGATGACCCGCCTGCGGATCGTGGACGAGGTGCTGATGCGGCCCCTCGACCTGCTGCTCGCGGTGCCGTCGCTGCTGGTGCTGATCCTGGTCGCGGCGATCGCCGGGCCGGGGCTGCCGGTGCTCGTCGGCGTGGTGGCGCTGGTCAACTTCCCGGACGTGGCGCGGATCTCGCGGGCCGCCGCGCTGGAGATCGCCGGGCGGCCCGCGCTGGAGGCGATGCGGTTGCAGGGCGAGACGTGGTGGCGGACGTCCATCGTCTACACGGGACGGTCGATGCTGCGGACCCTGGCGGCCGACCTCGGCGTGCGGCTGACCGGCGCGCTGTACCTGGTCGCCTCAGCCAGTTTCCTCGGTGTCGGCGTCGCGCCGGACGCCGCCGACTGGGCCGTCATGGTCGACCGCAACCGGGTGGGGCTGTTCATCCAGCCGTGGGCGGTGGTCGTGCCCGCGTTGCTGATCGTGGCGTTGTCGGTGGGGTTGAACCTGGTGTTCGACCGGGCGTTGCGGGCGGAGGCGCGGACGTGACGACGGTGGTGCACGTGGAGGGCCTGCGCGCGGTGGCCGGGTCGCGGACGCTGGTCGACGGCGTCAGCTTCGCGCTGTCCGCCGGGCAGGTGGTGGCGCTGGTCGGCGCGTCCGGCAGCGGCAAGACCACCACCGGGTTGGCGCTGCTCGGCGAGCACGCGCCCGGGGTGTCGGTGACCGGGCGGATCACGGTGACCGGGCGGGTCGGGTTCGTGCCGCAGCAGCCCTCGGCGGCGCTGAACCCGGTGCGGCGGCTCGGTGGCGTGTTCCGGGAGATCGCCGCGCTGCACCCCGGCGACCGCGACGCGGTGATCGCCGACGCGCTGCGCCGGGCCCGGGTGCCGGTGGAGCTGCTGCGCCGCTACCCGCACGAGCTGTCCGGCGGCCAGCAGCAGCGGGTGGTGCTGGCGCAGGCGCTGGTCGGCGACCCGGCGGTGCTGGTCGCGGACGAGCCGACCACCGGGCAGGACCCGATCACCCGGGCCGAGGTGGTGGACGAGCTGTCGTCGGTCGTGGCGCAGGGCGTGGCGTTGGTGCTGCTCACCCACGACCTGGACGTGGTGCGGGCGTTGGCGGACGAGGTCGTGGTGCTGCGGGCGGGCCAGGTGGTGGAGGCGGGTCCGGTGGCCGACGTGCTCGACCGGCCGCGGTCGGCCTACACCGCCGCGCTGGTCGCGGCGCAGCCCCGGGTCGCGGTCCCCGCCGAGCGGCCCGCCGCGCCGGCCCGGCTGGAGACGCGCGCGGTCACGGCCCGCCACCGCGCCACGACCGTGCTGCACGACGTGGACGTCCGGGTGGGCGCCGGCGAGTGCCTGGCCGTCGTGGGGCGGTCCGGGAGCGGCAAGACCACGCTGGCCCGGTGCGTCGCCGGGCTGCACGCCGGGTTCACCGGTGACGTGCTGCTCGACGGGCGCCCGCTGCCCCGGTCGTTGCGCCGCCGTTCACGGGCGCAGCTGGCGGCGGTGCAGTACGTGTTCCAGGACGCCCGCGCGTCGTTCGACGCCCACCGCACCGTGCTCGACCAGGTCGGCCGGACCGCCGTGCGGCTCGGCGGGGTGGCCGACGCGCGTTCGGCGGCGTTGGCGGAGCTGGCGGCCGTGGGGCTGGACGAGGCGACCGTGACCCGGCGACCGGCCGCGCTGTCCGGTGGCGAGCTGCAACGCGCGGCCCTGGTGCGGGCGCTGCTGGCCCGGCCGGACGTGCTGGTGTGCGACGAGATCACCTCCGGCCTCGACACCCTGACCCAGGCGAGCCTGCTCGACCAGCTCGCCGCGCTGACCTGCACCGTGGTGCTGATCAGCCACGACCTGGCCGTCGTCGCGCGGCTGGCCGACCGCGTCGCCGTGCTGCACCGGGGGCACGTCGTCGAGCACGGCCCGGCGGGCGACGTCCTGGGCTCCCCCACCCATCCGGTGACCATCGGCCTGCTGGGCCGCTCGATGGAAGGAACAGAGGAGAGGAAGACATGACCGTGTACCACCGCGAAGTAGGGCCTTACGAGGTCCGCCTGGCAACGCCGTCCGATGTGGACGGCGCGCGCAGCGTCATGCTGGACACGTTCTACCAGGAGTTCGGCTACGGCTACCGGCCCGAGTGGCACCGCGACGTGGTCGACCTCGACGGCGCGTACCTGCGGCCGGCGCGGCACGCGTTGTTCGTCGCGGTCAAGGGCGACGAGGTGGTGGGCACGACCGGTGTGCGCGCCACGGCGCCGGCCAGCCCGCCGCACCCCGCGTGGCTGGCCGCGCGGTACGCCGACGGCAGCACGGCGCAGTTGTTCCGCGTGTACGTGCGGCCCGACCACCGCCGGTCCGGGCTGGCGCGGGCGCTGGTCGGGATGGCCACCGCGTTCGTCGCGGCCACGCCCGGCTACGAGCAGCTCTACCTGCACACCGACACCAGGATCGCGGGGGCCGAGCCGTTCTGGCGTTCCGTGGCCGAGGAGGTGCACGACGCTCGTGACGGCGACCCGATCAGCTTCCAGACCGTCCACTTCGAGATCCCGCTGGCGCGCTGATCCCGCTCACCCGTCACGTCGTCGGCGCAGCAGGTCCGCCAACGACGTGGCGGGGTGGCCGGTGAGGGTGGGCACGGCGTCGGTGACCTCGGACAGTTCGCCGTTGGCGATGGCGGTGTAGGTGGAGACCCAGGCGTCGAGCTGCCAGTCCGGCGCGCCGTACCCGGCGCGCGAGCGGTAGGCCTCTTCGACGGTCTCGGGGTGGTAGGTGATCGTCCGGCCGGTGGCCGCGGACAGCACGTCGGCGACTTCGCCCAGCGTGAGCGCGGCCGGGCCGGTGAGCTCGTAGGTGCGACCGGCGTGGGGGCCGGGGTCGGTGAGCACGGCGGTGGCGGCGTCGGCGATGTCGTCCTGCGCCACGGCGGCCACGCGACCGTTCCCGGCGGGTCCGCGCAGCACGTCGTCGTCCCCGACCATGGCGGGCAGGAAGTCGGCGTAGAGGTTGTCGCGCAGGAAGGTGAACCCCAGGCCGCTGGCCTCGATGTGCCGCTCGGTGGCCCAGTGGTCGCGGGCGAGCGTGAAGGTGGCGTCCGGCGCGGCGCCCGCGAACGAGATGTAGACCAGGTGGGCGACCCCGGCCGCCGCGGCGGCGTCGACGAAGGCCCGGTGCCGGTTCACCCGGTCGGTCGATTCGGCGGCCGAGACCATCAGCACCGTCGGGATGCCGTCGAGCGCCCGGCGCACGGCGTCGTGATCGGCGAACTCGGCCTCGGCGACGGTCGCGCCGGCCAACCGGGGCGCGCGGGCCGGGTCGCGGACGAGCAGCGACTGGGACCGGCCCGCGTCCGCGAGGCGGCGGGCGACCCGCCCCCCGAGGTTGCCGGTGGCTCCGGTGACGGCGATCGGGGACATGCTCGGGGTTCCTCTCGACAGGCTCCGTGAAGTCTCCCACCGGGCCGGGCCGGCGGCGCGCCGTGTGAATGCGATCGCCATTCGACGACCATTCGCGAATTCGTCGAAATACCGGTTCCCATTCACGTCCATGAATGTTCTGCACAACCGCGACCGCTCCGGTCTACGCTTCCTGGGAGCGCTCCCAGAAATGTCCTGCCCGCAAGGAGGCGACGCAAGATGACGCTGACCGGCACGCGCAAGAGAAAGCTGACCGGCACGGTCGCGGCGATCACCGCCGCGACCTCGGTGACCGCGGTGGCCGCGGCGATGGTGGTGGCGGGCGGGCAAAGCGCCTACGCGGCCGTCGGGTGCCGCGTCGACTACACCGTCACGAACCAGTGGGGCGGCGGGTTCGGCGCGAACGTCACGATCACCAACCTGGGTGACGCCCTGTCGAGCTGGAACCTGGAGTGGGCCTTCACCGCCGGCCAGCGCGTCGACCAGCTGTGGGGCGGCGAGTTCAGCCAGTCCGGCAGCACGGTGACCGTCCGCAACGCGAGCTACAACGGCTCCCTCGCCACGGGCGCGAGCACGACGCCCGGCTTCAACGGCACGTGGTCCGGCTCGAACCCCGCGCCGACCTCGTTCAAGCTCAACGGGGTGACGTGCACCGGGTCGCCGACCGGCACGTCCACCTCCACCTCGACCTCCACCACCACGTCGCGCACGACGACGACCACCAGCCGGACCACGACCACCACCACGACGTCCAACCCCGGTGGCGGCGACGGCAGCGGTTCCTGGCCGAGTGACACCGGCAGCGTGCACCAGACCACGACCCGCGACGCCGGCACGTTCTTCGACGGCGGCATGAAGCGGTACTACGGCATCGGCGACGGCGGTCAGGGCGAGGGCCAGGACCCGATGTTCGTGGTGGCCAACGGCGGCACCATCCAGAACGTGATCATCGACGCCCCGGCGGGCGACGGCATCCACTGCGAGGGCTCCTGCACCATCCGCAACGTCTGGTGGAACGACGTGGGCGAGGACGCGGCCACCTTCAAGAGCCCCAACGCCTCCGCGACCTACCTGGTGGACGGCGGCGGCGCGAAGTCGGGCGCGGACAAGGTGTTCCAGCACAACGGCGCCGGCACCGTGACCATCCGGAACTTCCAGGTGCACAGCAGCGGCAAGCTCTACCGCGCCTGCGGCAACTGCTCCACGTCCTACCAGCGCCACGTGGTCATGGACGGCGTCACCGCCCGCAGCACCAAGGTCCTGGCGGGCATCAACACCAACTGGGGCGACACCGCCCGCTTCTCCCGCATCACCGTCTACGGCACGACGTCCATCTGCGACAAGTACAAGGGCGTCCCGAAGGGCAGCGAGCCGACCAAGATCGGCTCCGGCGCGGACGGCGTGAACTGCTTCTACTCGCCGTCCGACATCACCCAGCGGTAGCGCCGGCGGAATCGGTGGCGCGGACGCGGCGACCCCTCGAACGCCGCGCCCGCGCCACCGGTCACCAGTGCAGGCCCGGCAGCTCCGCGATCCGGGCCAGGTCGACCTCGGTCAGCGGCGGCGTCGGGCGGGTCGGCGTGGCCGACCCGTCGCCGGTGTCCGCGACGTTCGAGGTCTGGACGCTGATCCGCGTGCCGTCCGCCGCCTTCGCGTGCAGCGACAGCCTCGTCACGCCGCCCTCCACCGCGGTGTCCAGCGCCGCCTCCCGGCCGTCCGACAGGGCGACCAGGCGGCACGTGGCACGACCACCGCACGTCACCTCGCCGCCGTCGGGCTTCTCCAGGCTCACCATCACCCAGCCGGCGCCCGCCGCGTCGGTCAGGTTCGCGAAGGTGCGGTAGCCGCCCTGCCGGGCCCGGAACACCAGCGCCTCCTCGGCGGGTATCCGCTCGATCCCCAGACCGGGCGGGAAGGCGCCGACCAGCACCGCGCCCAGCTCGGCCGCACGGCGGTCGGACGGGTCGGCGGGCACCACGCGGCCCACCGCGAGCACCTTCAGCTGCGGCGCGGCGGCGATGGCGGTCAACTGCTCGTCGTCGAGCACCCTGGTCACCGAGCCCCGGCCGCCGGTCTCCATGACGTGCGCGTACGTGCCGTCGGCGCGCCACACGTCGGCACTGGCCAGCGTCGCCTCCGGCCCCGGCTCGACGGTGACCCGCGCCGTCGAGCCGTCCGGCAGCGCCTTGACCGAGCACCGCGTCTCCGGCGTGTGCAGGACGCACCCGCTCGGCGACTGGCCGCCCAGCGGCCGGACGTAGACGAAGACCGACCGGTCGCCGGTGAGGCGGAAGTCGCCGCCCCAGCTCGCGTCGAGGGCGCACAACCGCAGGGGCGTCGCCTCGACTCCCGCCGGCAGCGGCAGCGGGAGCCGCTCGACCGCCTCGGTGAGCCGACCCGACTCGGCCAGCTCCTCCGGTGTCGCCGTGCCGCGCGGCCGGTCGGGGAAACCCCCGGTCATCGCCTCCGCGACGCAGCCGAGCGCCGCGACGGAGGACGTCGCGCTCGTCGGGGAGGTGGACAGCACCCCGGCGGCGGGGGCCGAGGTCTGCGCGAACGTGCCGCTCACCGCGACCGCGGCCACCGCGACGACGCCCACCGCCGCGACGGTCAGCACGCCGAGCCGCCGCCTGGCCCGCCGCTTGCGCCCGTCCTCGACGACCTGCTCGAACGCCAGGCCCAACGCGGGCTCGTCCGCCAACGCCGACCTGATCATGTCCCGCACCTCGTCGCTCACGAGCCCTCCCACAGCACGGTCCGCTTGGTGGCCAGCGCCCGGCGCAGGGCGTTCAACCCCTTGGCCACCTGGCTCTTCACCGTTCCCTCGCTACAGCCCAGCGCCGCCGCCGTCTCCGCGACCGGCAGGTCCTCCCAGTAGCGCAGCACGACCGCGGCGCGCTGTCTCGGCGGCAGCGCGGCCAGCGCCCGCCGCACGTCCATGGCCTCCTCGACCCCGGTGGACGCCTCGGCCACCTCCGGCACCGCCTCGACCACCGTCTCCGGCCGCCGTCCCCGCCACCGCGAGTCGTCGATCACGGCCCGCACCAGGACCTTGCGCACGTACGCGTCGACCCGTCCGTCCCGGTCCAACCGCCCCCAGTGCACGTAGACCTTGGCCAGCGCCGTCTGCGCCAGGTCCTCGGCCCGGTGCCAGTCGCCGCACAACAGGTAGGCGGTCCGCCGCACGACGGCCGCCCGTGCCTCGAAGTACGCCCGGAACTCGCGGTCCCGATCGTGCACGTGACACCTCCTCCACTCGGTCACCTCCTATACGGCGACCGCGCTCACCCCGTTGCCCGTAACTTTGCGTGACCACGCCGCCGGGCCCGGCCCGCTGCCCGGTCACCTCCAGGCCCCTGATCGTGGTCAGCGCCTGGTAGAGCGCGGCCCGCACGTCCTCGCCGACCAGCCCGCCGCGCAACGCGTCGGCGGCGTAGGTCAGCAGCGCGGCGTCGCCCCGGTCCTTGTCCGGGACGTCGGCCCGCAACCGGTCGAACAACGCGGCCGGGTCGGTCGGCAGGCCTCGCTGGTCGGCCACACCGGCCGCCCTCTCCTACTCCTCCTCCGTGCCGACGACCCACTGCCGGTTGCCGGTCACGTCCCGGCGCGGCATCCACTCGTCGCGCGGGTTCGCGGGCACCCACGTCTCCAGCAGGTTCTCCGTGAGCAGGGCGAAGCTCCTGTCCTCCGTCGAGGTGGTGGCCATCCACCAGACGCGCGTGGCGACGTAGCGGTACCGGCCGGGTCCGACGGGCTCGTCCACCGCGCCGAGGGCCCGGGTCGCCGCGCGGTCGAGCGTCCGCACGGCTTCGGCGGTCGCCGGGGCGGGAGGGCCGAACGACACGGTCTGCGCGATGAGCCCGCCGGCCACCAGCACGACGACCGCCGCCGCGCCGGCGTCACGTTCACGGCCCGAGGGCGACGGCGCGGTCCCGACGCGCGGATGTCCCGCTCGCGGCGGGCGAGCGGGACATCCGGTGCGACCGGGCGGCTACGCCTCCCTGGCCCACGCCTTGGCCAGCGCGAGCTTGCCGCCGGTGTGCAGCAGCGACCCCGAGTACACGCGACTGGCCAGCATCACGGTCAGCACGACCGTCCCGGCGAGCAGCCCCATCGCCAGCAGCGGCTCCCACAGCGCCGCGTCACCGGCGAACAGCCGCACCGGCATCGCGATCGCCGACGAGAACGGCAGGAACGACAGCACGGTGAGCACGGCCACGTTGTCGGAGAAGAACATCACGCCGAAGTACGGCCCCATCACCAGGAGCATCACCAGGCCCATGCTCGACCCCAGGTCCTCCTGCCTGCTGACCAGCGACCCGGCCACCGCCCACATCGCGGCCAGCAGCACGAAGCCCAGCACCAGGAACGGCACGAACCAGCCCAGCGCGGGCGCGACCAGCGCCAGCAGCTCCGAGTGCCCGCCCAGCCGCATCGCCACCGGCGCGGCCACCGCGATCACCAGGACCTGGCCGATCGTCAGCAGCGAGTGCCCCACGATCTTGCCCGCCAGCAGCGCGCGCACCGGCACCGTCGACACCAGGATCTCCACGATCCGCGTCTGCTTCTCGGTGACCGTGCTCTGCGCGATCGCCGTCCCGCTCATCCCGAACATGAGGAACACCAGGGCGAACACCATGATCACGAGCTGCCGCTGCCCTTGGCCGACCTCGGCCGGGTCGAGCAGGTCGACCGGCGGCGCGGTGCGCAGCGCGGCCACGACGTCGGTCGGCGGGTCGGCGAGCGCGACCACGCGGATGCCCGTGGCCGACTCGCCCGTGGTGTCCGGCACGACCGCCGCCTCCACCTCCTCCGACCGCACCAACGCCTCGGCGGCGGCCAGGTCGTCGACCGCGCGGACCTCCACCCCGGTGCCGGTCAACGCCTCGGCGGCCGGCGCGCCGACCGTGGCCACCTTGGTCTCGCCACCGCCGAGCACCGTCGGCAGGATCGACATCGCGAACAGCCCCACCACGATCACGCCGAGCCCGATCCAGAAGGCCTTGGCGCGCAGGAAGGTCTTCATCTCCCGCTCGGCGACCAGCCTGGTGGCCGCGGCGAACCCGCGCGACCCGCCGTCCCGCTCCCGCTCCGTCACGCCGGTCATCAGATCGCCTCCATGAAGATCTCGCCGAGCGTCGGCACGACGGGGGTGAAGCTGCGCACGGCACCCCGGCGCAGGGCGGCTTCCAGCACCACTTGGTCCACCTGGTCCACTCCGGCGCCACCGTCCGGTTCGAACACCACGCGCGGGCCGTCCACGTCGACCACCCGCACGCCCGGCACGTCGCGCACCCACCCGGCGTCGGACGCCACCACCAGCTCGAACCGGGTGGCGCCGTAGCGGGCGCGCAGCTCGTCGCGCGCGCCGCTGACCGCGATCCGACCGCCGGAGATGATCACCACGTCGTCGCACAGCCGTTCCACCACCGACAATTGGTGGCTGGAGAACAGCACGGGCACGCCGTTCGCGGCCCGCTCGCGCAGCACGCCGAGCACGGTCTCGACCGCGATCGGGTCCAGCCCGGAGAACGGCTCGTCCAGGATCAGCATGACCGGGTCGTGCACCAGCGCGGCGGCGACCTGGGCGCGCTGCTGGTTGCCCAGCGACAGCTCCTCGAGCTTGTCCTTGGCCCGGTGCCCCAGTTCGAGCTGGTCGAGCAGGTGTTCGGTGTTGCGCCGCGCGGTGTCCTTGTCGAGGCCGTGCAGCTGCCCGAGCCACGCGATCTGCTCGCCGACGGCCATCTTCGGGTACAGGCCGCGTTCCTCGGGCATGTACCCGAACCGCTGCCGCACCCCGCCGGTCACCGGCGAGCCGTGCCAGGCGACCGTGCCGCCGTGCGCGGCGAGGACGCCCAGGACGATGCGCATGGTGGTGGTCTTGCCGGAACCGTTCGCGCCCAGGAACCCGGTCATGCGGCCGGGCCGGACCTCGAAGGACACCTCGTCGAGGACCTGGAGGTCGCCGAAGCTCCGGCTCACCGACGTCACTGTCAACATGGTCGCAACGCTAGGCCGCGCGCGCCCGCGGCACGTCCGGCGCGAGATCGACTCCGGGGGTCATCCTCGCGGAGGACCCCCTTGGCCCGGTTCCACGATCCCGTGCTCGTAGGCGAACACGACGGCGTGCGTGCGGTCGCGCAGGCCCAGCTTGGCCAGGATGCGCGACACGTGCGTCTTCACCGTCGTCTCGCCCAGGTACAGCGCGCCGGCGATCTCCGCGTTGCTCGCGCCGCGCGCGAGGTGGACCAGCACCTCGAACTCGCGGTCGGTCAGCTCCGCGGGCCGGCGCGCGGGCGTGGCGGGCGACGGCCCGGCGAACCGGGCGATGACGCGCCGGGTGACCTCGGGCGAGAGCAGGGCGTCACCCCGGGCGACGACCCGGACCGAGTCGACCAGGTCCTCCGGCGAGGCGTTCTTGAGCAGGAAGCCGCTCGCGCCCGCGCGCAGCGCCTCGAACAGGTAGTCCTCGCGGTCGAACGTGGTGAGGATGACGACCTTGATCGGGTGGCCCGCGCCGGCCGGGCCGAGGATGCGCCGGGTGGCCTCCAGCCCGTCGACGCCGGGCATCTGCACGTCCATCAGCACGACGTCCGGCCGCAGCCGGCCGACCACCGCCACGGCCTCGACGCCGTCCCTGGCCTCGCCGACCACCTCGATGTCGTCCTCGGTGCCGAGGATCACCCGGAAGCCCGCCCGCACCAGGTCCTGGTCGTCGGCGAGCACCACGCGCAAGGGGGTCGTCATGCCGGGAACCTCGCACGGACCCGGTACCCGGCGTCACGGCGGGGTCCGGCTTCGAGCTCGCCGCCGTGCACCGCGACCCGTTCCCGCATGCCGACCAGCCCGAACCCGGCCCGGCCCGGCGCCGTGCCCGACCGTCCCCGGCCGTCGTCGGCCACCTCGACCTCCAGCGAGCTGTCCAGGAACCGCACCCGCACGTCGGCCTTGCGCGCGTCCGCGTGCTTCACCACGTTCGTCAGCGACTCCTGCACGATCCGGTACACCGACAGCGCGACGCCCTCCGGCACCGGCCGGGGCTCGCCGTACACGCCGTGCTCCACGTCGAGCCCGGCCGACCGCGCCAGCTCGGCCAGCTCGGGCAGCTGGTCCAGCCCCGGCGACGACGTCTCGCCCGCCTGGGCCGGCGCCTCGTCCTGGTCGGCGCGCAGCACGCCCAGCAGGCCGCGCAGCTCGCCGATGGCGGTGCGCGCGGTGCCTTCGACGGTCCGCAACGCCTCGCGGGCCAGGTCGGGGTCGCGGTCGAGCACCCGCCGCGCCGCGCCCGCCTGCACGCCCATCACCGACACGTGGTGCGCCACGACGTCGTGCAGGTCGCGGGCGATGCGGATGCGTTCGGCGACGATCGCGCCACGGGTGTTCTGCTCCTGCGACCGGCGCAGCTGCTCGGCGTGGTGCGCCAGCTCGGCCTGCCGGCGGGCCGACTCCCACGCCATGTCGCCGAAGAAGTAGGCGGACAGGAAGAACAGCAGGTTGAACCCGATGCCGTAGAGCACCGACGCGATCACCGGGTCCAGCGGGCCCGTCGCGCCCTCGAACGGCGGCGCCGGGTGCACCAGGAACTGCACGAGCGAGAACCCGAGCCACGCGAACATCGCCACGATCACCGCGATGCGCGCCCACCGCGCCCGCGTCCGGTCCTGCCCCCAGGCGCCCGCGCTGAACATGGCCAGGAACAACGCGACCGAGGGCACGAGGTTGTCGCCCACCTGCCGGGCCTGCGCCGCGATCAGCACCGCGCCGACCACGAGCAGCACGACCAGCGGGAAGCGCCGCCGCGCCACCAGCGGCAACGTCATGGCCGCGCCCCAGAGGAGCTGCTCGACCAGCGACGGCCCGCCGTCCCACGGGCTCGCGCCCATGCTGCTGACCAGCAAGGTCACCGCCGCGGCGCCCACCAGCGCCGCGAGCGCGAGCCACACGTCGTGCCGCCGCTGGGCCGCGGTGGGCCCGGGACGCCGCCATCGCGCCCACACGGGCTCGTCACCGCCCTCACGCGACCATTCGTCCGACATGTCCGAGAACGTAACCCGGCCCGCGTCCGCCCGACGCGCCGGACCACCGCGGTTCACCGGAGGTCACCGGGAGGCGTGGACGGGTCGCGACCTCGTGGCGGTGATCACGACGGCCGTGTAGGCCATCGTGAAGCTGCCGCCCGCCGCGTCGATGACCGCGCCGACGCCGGCCTGCGCCTCGGCCAGTTCCTCGGGCCGCAGCAGGGCGGCCGCGCCCGAGGTCGGCAGCTGGTCCAGCCACTCGTCCCGGGTGTAGGTCCGGGTCCAGTCGAAGGTCCACTGCTCGTGGTCGCCGAACGCGCCCGCCTCCCGGATGCCGTCGACCGCGCGGGCGGTGAACGGCGAGTACCCGGTCGTGGTGGACGCGCGGGCGGGCGGGGAGTCCGGCAGCACGCGGCGGTAGACGTCGGCGAAGGACTGGGCCAGGGCGGGCGGGGGTTGGGCGACGTTCCAGAACACGGCCAGCCGGCCGCCGGGCCGCAGCACGCGCGCCGCCTTGGCCGCGCCCGCGACCGGGTCCACCCAGTGCCAGGTCTGCCCGGACACGACGGCGTCGAACAGCCGGCCGGCGGGCTCCCAGTCCTCGAACGAGGACACCTCGACGTCGAGGCCGCGCCGCCGGGCCCAGGCGGCCATCCGGGGGTCGACCTCGACGCCGAGCACGCGGCACCCGGCCGCCTGGAACTGCCGGGCCGCGATGCCGGTGCCCGTGCCGACGTCCACCACGTCGGGGCCGGGACTGGCGGCGACGACCGCCTCCACCAGGGCGTCCGGGTAGGTGGGTCGGGAGCGGTCGTAGCGCTCGGGGTCGGCGCCGAACGACTCGGCCATCCCGCGGGCGTGGTGAGGTTCCGAAGGTATCGTGGGCATGTGCCCACTATGAGTGGGCAAGCGCCCACTCGTCAACCGAGAGGAGCACCGTGCCCACCGGTGTGGCCATCCGCGACGTGCGCGAGCAGCTGTTCGACGCCGCCGACCGCATCCTGCTGCGGGACGGTCCCAGCGCGTTGACCAGCCGTGCCGTCACCACCGAGGCGGGCTGCGCCAAGGGCGTCCTGCACCGGCACTTCGAGGACTTCGACGCCTTCCTGGCCGAGTTCGTGCTCGACCGCGTGCACCGGATGGACGCCCAGGCCGCCGCCCTGCGCGAGGCCGCGGGCTCCGGCACGGTCACCGACAACCTCACCGACGCGCTGATCGCCCTGTTCGGGTCCGTCGCGGTGGCGATCGTCGCCCTGGTGACCTTCCGGGACGAGCTGCGCGCCCGGCTGCGGCGGGCGTGGCCGGCGGGGGTGCCGGTGCTGACGGAGGCGGTGACCACGATCGCGGCCTACCTCGCCGCCGAACGCGACCTCGGCCGCATCGCGCCGGACGCCCCGGTCGACGCCCTCGCGCCCACCCTCATCGGCACCGCGCACCTGCTGTTCGCCGACCGGGGCGCACGGCCGGGGCGCGACGCCGTGCGCAAGGCGGTGACGACGGTCGTCGCCGGCGTGCTCTGACCACGCCTCGGCGGTCGCAGCGCCTACAGGACGGCGGCCAGCTCCTCGATCGCCGCCAGCGGGTCCGGGCCGATCGGGAAGAGCACGGCGCTGTCCACACCGGCCGCGAACAGCTCTGCCAGCCGGGCCCGCGCGTCCTCCGGTGTGCCGGTCACCGCGAGTTGCCGCACCCACTCCTCCGGCAGCCGGCGCACGAACTCGTCCCGGCTCCCGGACTCCCGCCGCAACGCCGCGAACTCCGCCGCGAACGGCAGCGGGGCGATGTGCGGCGCCCAGTCCGGCTCGCCGATCCACTCCAGCCCCGCGCGGACCGCCTCGACCGCCACCGACGCGTCGGCGTGCACCGCGGCCACGTTGTAGCCGACGAGCCGGTGCGGCCGGCGCGCGTCGACCCGCGCCAGCGCCGCCCGCGCGTACTCCGGCGTCGTCGGCTCGGCCAGGACCGTCCCGTCCGCCGCCCGCCCGGACACCGCCAGCGACCGCGGGCCACGCACCCCGGCCAGCACGCGCGGCGGGGTCCCGGGCACGCACCCGGGCTCCAGCCTGACCCCGTCCAGCCGGACGTGGTCACCCGGCTCGACCGACTCACCCCGCACCAGGGCCGTCACCGCGCCCAGGTACTCCTCGAGCAACGTCAACGGGCTGGCGGGCCACTCGCCCACCGACCGCATCCACCCCGGCATGCCGTGCCCGATGCCGATGTCGACCCGGCCGGGGAACAGCTGGGCCAGCGTCGCCACCTCCATCGCGGCGAACGCGGCGTTGCGGGCGCCCGCGGGCAGCAGGCCGATGCCGACCCGGATGCGCCCCGTCACCGCCAGCACCGCCGCCGCCTGGCTGATCCCGCCGCGGAAACCCAGGTCCTCCACCACCCACAGCTCGTCGAAGCCGAGCTCGTCGGCGCGCTTCGCGAACGGCAGCACCCGCGACGGCGCGAGGTCGCGGGGCAGGATCAGCCCGACAGCTCCGGAACGACTCACACGTGCTCCTAGGTCCGCAGGTACGAAGCGCCGTTGAGGTCGAGCACGGCGCCGGACGCCCACTCGGCCGCCGGCGAGGCGAGGTAGACCACGGCGGCGGCCACCTCCTCCGGTGTCGCCACCCGCCCGAACGGGCTCTGCGCCAGCACCTCGTCGGTCACCAGCTCCGCCACCCGGTCGGTGCCGACGAACCCGGGCGCCACCGACGCCACCGCGATGCCGTGCGGCGCGAGGGACACCGCCAGCGACTGGCCCATCGAGTGCAACGCCGCCTTGCTCGCGCCGTACGCGGGCATGTCCGGCTCGCCGCGGAACGCGCCGCGCGAACCCACGTTGACGATCCGCCCGCGCGTGCCGCGCGAGATCATGTGCCGGGCCACGCAGTACGACATGTCCGCCGCGCCGAACACGTTCACCGCGAACGTGCGCCGCCACAACGCCTGCCACTGCGCGTACGGGAGGTCCAGCGAACCGAGCTCCACCAGGCCCGCGTTGTTCACCAGGACGTCGACGCCGCCGAGCGCATCCACCGCCGAGTCGACCACCCGCTCGACCGCCGCCGGGTCGGCCAGGTCGACGTCCGAAGAGGACAGTGCGACCACCTCGTCACCGAGGTCCCGGAAGGCTCGGACGATCGCCGCGCCGATGCCGCGACTGCCCCCGGTGACCAGCACGCCGCGGCTCACCTGGCGAACACCTGCGACTCGTCCTTGAAGGCCTTGAACTCCAGCGCGTTGCCCGCCGGGTCGCGGAGGAACATCGTCCACTGCTCGCCCGGCTCGCCCTCGAACCGCAGGTACGGCTCGATCACGAAGGTCGTGCCCGCCGCGCGCAGCCGCTCGGCCAGCGCGTGGAACTCGGGGATCGGCAGGAGCAGGCCGAAGTGCGGCACGGGCACGTCGTGGCCGTCGACCGGGTTGCGGCCGGCGTCGTCGCGCGGTCCGGGCACGACGTGCGTCACGAACTGGTGGCCGTAGAAGTTCCAGTCGACCCACTTCTCGGCCGATCGACCCTCTTCGAGCCCGAGCACGCCGCCGTAGAACTCGCGGGCCCTGGCCAGGTCGTCGACGGGGACGGCGAGGTGGAAACCGGGTCTCATGCCCCCACCTTGACCAACGACCCGGCCGATGTCAACATTCGACATCATGCAGCTGCGCAAGGCCGACCGGCGGGGCCTCGCGGACGAGGCCGCCGACCTGATCCGGGAAGCGATCTTCGCGGGCGTGTTCCCGCCCGGCTCGCCGGTGCGCGAGGTGGAGCTGGCCGCGTCGCTGGACGTCAGTCGCGGCTCGGTGCGCGAAGGCCTCGCCGTGCTGGCGCGCGAAGGGCTCGTGCGCAGCGCCTGGCACCGGGGAGCCAGGGTCGTCGACCTCACCGCGCAGGACGCCGAGGAGGTCTACTCGGTCCGCGCCGCGCTGGAGGGGCTGGCGGGCCGTCGCGCGATCGGGCGGGTCGACCTGGACGCGCTCGGCGCGCTGGTCGACGACATGGCCCGCCGGCTCGCCGCGGGCGCGCCGAGCGACGAGCTGCTCGCGCTGGACATGGAGTTCCACGACACGATCTACCGCTCCGCCGACAACCGGCGCCTGCTCGAGGCGTGGCGCGCCGTGCGGTCGCAGGTGCACCTGTTCCAGCTCACCCGCATCCGCCTCGGCCACCACGACTACCGCGCGGTGGTCGTGGACGAGCACCGGCAGATCGTGCGCCTGCTCGACGCGGGCGACGCCGCCGAGGTCACCCGCTTCGCCGAGGAGCACGTCCACTCGGCGATGCGGGTGCTCGTCGGTCAGCTCGACGGTTCGACGACCGAGACCTCCGGGTAGCTCGCCGACGCCCGGTCCAGCAGCGGCTGCGGCTCACCGCGCAGGTGCAGGTCGAAGAACGCCCGCACGTACGCGCGGGTGATCGCCGCGCCGCGCTCGCCGTCCACCTCCGCGCCGAAGTCCAGGCCCAGCTGCGGCCCCACCACCCCGAGGTCGGTGAACGACGGGTGCTCGGCGCCCGCCACCACCAGCCACCGCTTCCAGCCGGTCAGCGACGGCCAGTGGGCCGCCCAGGTGTCGGCCGCGCCGCCGGGCGCGCCCGGCGCGTAGGCGTTCCGCCGGCCCAGCAGCATGACCGGGCGGGACAGGGCCGGTTCGGTCCCGGGGGTGTCGATGGAGCCGTCCACGTCGATCGCGGCGCGGATGCGCCCGTCGGCGCGGGCCGCGGCGAGGCTGCTCGCACCGCCGACCGAGTGGCCGCCCACGGCGATCCGCGAGGCGTCGACCAGGTTCGCGCCGGGCCGGTGGCGCAGCGGTCCGGTGAGCTGGTCCAGCACGAACGACACGTCCGCCGCCCGCCCGTCCCGGAGCTTCACCCAGAACTCGACGTCGTGCCGGCCGCAGGCGGCGCACGGCGCGACCCGCCCGTCCGGGAACGTGGTGGCGACGTTCTCGTAGGTGTGGTCGACCACCACGACGACGTAACCGTGGCTCGCCAGGTCCTCCGCCAGCGCGGTCAGGGTGGCGCGCGGCCTCTTGAACCCGGGCGACAGCACGACCAGCGGCAGGCCGTGCCGACGGCCCGCCGGTCGCGCGTCCACGACGGCGTGGGTCCGGACGGTGCTCAACACGTCGGCCGGCAGGGTGGTGACGCCCGCCTCGTCGAGCACCGCCGCCGACTCGGCCGCCGTCAGGTACTGCTTCTTCGGCCCGTGCGCCGACGCCGCCGGGTAGAAGAGGGAGACCATCAGCTCCCGGTTCGTCGTCGGCACCCACGGGTCGGGCCGCGAGGGGTCGGTCAGGTGCAGCGAGGTCGTGCCCACCGCGTGCCGGCCGGTCGGCGCGGGCAGGTGGGGCGTCGGGTCGTCGGCGGCGGGGCCGGCGCCGGTCGGCGAGGCGGACGCGGGCGTGGCGGACAGGACGAGCGCCAGTGCGATCAGGACTGTGGGACCGCGCATGGTTTCCCCCTTCGGGATGGTGTCAGGACAGGTGGCGCAGCCGGCGGAAGCAGAACCACGTCACCAGTGCCGACAACGCGAGGTACAGCGCCAGTTCGACCCATTGGAGGGGCCAGAACCGGCTCGCGGGCTGGTAGGCCAGGTGCTGCCGGTAGCCGAGGTCGTCCAGCCGGGCGAAGCACCCGCGGATCCGGTCGAGGTCCGGCGGGGTGAGGGGGTCCGCCGGCGAGGACGGCAGGCAGTCGTCGACCGAGGCGGGCAGCGGGTGCGCCGCGACGCCGTCCGCGTCCGCGGTCTCGTTCGCCAGCACCCAGGCGCCCGCGGGTTCGACGACCCGCAACGCCTGGGGCACCTCGCCGTTCGGGCCGGTCTTCGTCTGGATGCCCGCGATGGTGCGCGCGGTGAGCGTGACGGACTCCTCGACGGGCGGCAGCACGTGGGGGCGAACCGCGACCGGGACCACCAGCTGCACGGCGACGTACACCACGAGCGTCACCGCCATCGCGGTCACGGTGCGGCGCAACAGGATCGCGACCGCGACGCCCAGCACGAACGCGAACGCGGCGTACCCGACGGGCGCGATCCCCCGCGCGGCGAACACCACCGGCGTGACGCGCGGCTCGAAGCCCCGTTCGGTGTCGAGGCCCGCCGCCGTGTCGATCGGGTCGGCCCACCACGTGACCAGCAGGCTGAGCAGGCCCGCCGCGACCACGGCGGCCGGCGCGCCGACGCCGAGCTTGACCGCCAGCCACCGGGAGCGGGTGACGCTCTGGTTCCACACCAAGGTGTGCGTGCCGGCCTCCAGCTCGCGGGCGATCATCGGCACGCCCCAGAACACGCCGAGGACGGCCGGCAGCAGCTGCACGGCGAGCAGGCTGCCGAGGTAGCGGAACTCCTGGTCGCCGAAGTCGCCGTGGACCGGGCGGCCGACCGCCAGCACCACGCCGGCCAGCGCGAGCGCCGCGTACACCGACGCCACGGGGAAGCGCAGCTGCCGCCACGTCAACCAGGTCATCGGACCACTCCCAGGTCCGGGCGCCCGACGCCGGGGTCGGCCAGGTAGGCCAGCACCAGGTCCTCCAGGCCGAGCTCGCCGACGTCCCAGGCGGGGTCGAGGATCGGCGCCTCCGTCCGCACCAGCACGGTGGTCTGGCGGTCGGTGTGGCGCGCCGAGACGACCCGCTGGTCCCCGGGCAGGGTGTCGACGTCCCGACGCGGACCGGTCAGCCTGCGGTGCGTGGCGAGCAGCTCGTCGACGTCGCCGGTGAGCCGGACCCGGGAGTCCACCAGCACGATGAGGTGGTCGCACACGCGTTCCAGGTCGGCGACCAGGTGCGAGGACATCACCACGCTCAGCCCGTGCTCGGCGACGGCCTCCATGAGGTCCCGGAGGAACTCCCGGCGCGCCAACGGGTCCAGCGAGGCGACCGGCTCGTCCAGCAGCAGCAGTTCGGGCCGCTTCGCGATGCCCAGGGTGAGCGCGAGCTGGGCGCGTTGGCCGCCGGACAGCTTGCCCGCGGCCAACGCCGGGTCGAGCCCGATCCGCGCGACCCGGGCCCGCGCCAGCCCGTCGTCCCAGCCGGGGTTGAGGCGCGCGCCGAGGCGCAGGTGCTCCTCGACGGTCAGGTTCGCGTAGACGGGGGCGTTCTGCGCGACGAAGCCGACCTTCGCCAGCTGGGCCGGACCGCTGCCCGGCACGCCGCCGCACACCTCGATCGTGCCGCTCGACGGTTCGAGCATCCCGGCCGCGAGGCCGAGCAGCGTCGACTTGCCCGCGCCGTTCGGGCCGACCAGCCCGGTCACGTGCCCGGCGGGCACGTCCAGCGTGCAACCGGCCAACGCCCAGCGCCGCTTGTACTTCTTGCCCAACCCCTCGGCGCGCAGCGCGGTCACGCGATGTCCTCCGCGGCCGCGGCGCGGAACGTGGTGAGGAACAACGCCTCGACGCCCTCGTCGTCCAGGCCGGCGCGGCGGGCCTTGGCGAGCCAGCGCCGCAGGTCCTGGCGCAGGGGCGCGAGCGCGGCGAGCGAAGTGCCGGACAGCGTGCCCGTGACGAAGGTGCCCACGCCGGGACGGGCGGCGACCAGGCCGTCGTGCTCGAGTTCGCGGTAAGCCTTGAGCACCGTGTTCGGGTTGATCGCGAGGTCCGCCACCACGTCCTTCACCTTGGGCAGCTGGTCGCCTTCGCGCAGCAGGCCCAGCCGCAGCGCGTGCCGCACCTGCCGGACCAGCTGCTGGTACGGCGACAGGCCCGACCTGCCGTCGAGGTGGAACTCGATCACGCATACCTCCATTTATCTAGCTACCTAGCACTATAGGTACCTAGGAAGAGCGTGTCGAGTCGGCCGCCGGTCAGCGGACGGTCGGCAGGTGCCTTGACGGTGGTGCGCACAGGAATCCCACCGTCCACAGGGAGCACCATGAGCACCAGGCACACGGCCGTCGCGGCCGTCGCGGCCGCCGACAGCGGGGGCGGCTGGGCGGGCTACGGCTGGGCGGTCAAGAGCGGCTGGTCCATCACGATGAGGGCGATGCGCTGGGTCGACGGCCAGGCCACCGACCTCGGCCGGTTCGGGGGTGTCAACCCGGCGGTGACCGACGTGAACCGGCAGGGCACCGTGGTCGGCTCCGCCGCCGGGCGTGCCATCCGCTCACGCGGCGGTGCGCTGGAGGCGCTGCCCACGCCGGCCGGCTTCAGCGGCGCGGCGGCCGAGGGCGTCAACGACAACGGCGACATCGTCGGCACCGCGTCCAGCACACCACCGGGCACGCGCGGGCCAAGGTGATCGACCAGGACGGCACGGTGCTCGTCGAACACCTGCCGACCCGCGACTCCGGCTCGGCCACCGCGCTGTACCTGTGGAAGGCGGGCACGGCCCGCAAGCTCGCCAACCCGTCCGGCACGGTCACCGTGCGGGGTTGGGACCTGTCCAACGGCCGCGTCGCGGGCGAGACCTACCCCGCGTCGGGCTACGACGGCAAGGGCGCGCCGTGGAACCAGGACGGCGTCCCGTCGCCGCCGGCGGGCAGCGCCTACGCGCACTCGGTCAACCGGGCCGGTCAGTCGGTCGGCTGGTCCGAGGGCACCGGCACCTGGGGCGTGTGGCAGTTCGACGCCCGGACCGCCGCGCTGACCGACCAGCCGAGCGTGGACGTGTCCGCCGACAACGGCGCCGTCGCCGGGCGCAGCGTGCCCGCGCCGAGCGCCAGGCAGCTGCCGACGGTCTGGCACTGCGGGTAGCGCCGGGCACGACGGCGGGGCCGGGCGTCGTGCCCGGCCCCGCCTCGGTGCCGGACCTAGAAACGCGCTCCCACGTCGGCGCCGTTGGCCGGGCGCAGGAAGGCGGAGGACGGGATCGAGCCGTCGGCGGCGCGCGGACCCGTGATCGTGCCCGGGTCCGTGCTCGCGAACGACCACGAGCCGCCGAGGTCCCAGGAGTTGCCGCTGCCGCCGGAGTTCGAGCCGAGCGAGACGTTCGCGCCGTTGGCCGCGGCCAGGTTCCTGGTCAGCGCGGCGGCCGAGCGGTCGAACTGGAACCCGGTCTTCGGGTTGTCCCACGCGGTGCTGCGCTCGACCCGGTGCCGGCCGGGGTTGTTGTTGTCCACGACGCCGCCGGCCGCGTTGTCCCACGTCATCGTGTTGCGCACGGTGTGGTCGGCGGCGACGCCGTTGCCGCCCAGCTTGAACCCGTTGCCGTCGCCGGTGAACCCGGGCAAGTTCCAGCGGTTGAAGCCGTTGCCCCAGGCCAGGCTGTTCTCCAGCAGGATCGGCGAGGAGAACATCCAGTAGTCCAGGCCGTCGTCGGAGTTGTTCCAGAGCCGCGCGCCGCGCACGACGTTGCCGGAGCCGGAGCCTTCCTTGATGGCCAGGCCGTCGGCGCTCTCGCCGTTCTTGCGCGGGTCGCGGTTGCCGTACGCGTCCAGGTTGATGATCTGGTTGTTGCTCGACGCGCCTTGCAGGTGCAGGCCGGACTCGTAGTTGTCGCGCGTGACGAGCCGGTCGAAGACGGTGTTGCCGACGTCCAGGCCGAACACGCCGTAAGGGCCGTGCACGATCTCCAGACCGATCAGCCGCCAGTGGTCGCCCTCGATGTGGACGGCGCCGCGTTCCGCGCGCGGGATGCTGGAGCCGACCGCGCCCGGCGTGTGCGGCATGTTCTCGCCGTCGATGACCACGCGTTCGCCGTCGTGGGCGCGCAACGTGATCGACGCGCTCGCGGTGCCGTTCTTGAGCAGCTGGATGTTCGTGCTCGGCGCGTACGTGCCGCCGCGGACGGTGATCGTGTCGCCGGGCTCGGCCAGGTCGACGCCGCGCTGGATGGTGCGCAGGGGCGCGGCGAGCGTGCCGGGGTTGCCGTCGTCGCCGTCGGTCGCCACGTACAGCGCGCCGGCGGGCGGCGGCGTGCCGTCCTGGGTGAAGTCCAGGTGGTCGACGTTCGGCAGGCCGGCCGAGGTGGTGGGGCTGAGCCGGATGGTGACGGCGCCCGCCGGCACCGTCACGGACAGGGTCTTCGAGGCCCAGGTCGACCACGCGCCCGTCGCCTCGAACGAGACCGTCTGCGCGGTGGAGCCGTTGACCACGAGGTCGGCGGCGCGGGCGGACGTGCCGCCGTTGGCGAACCGGACCAGGACGGTCGCGGCGCCCGCGGCCGGCGCGGTGACGGTGAACTGCGCGTGGGCGCCGACGGCGTTGTCCGCGTTGCAGAAGCCCGTGCCCGAGTAACCCGACCAGTTGCTCTCGATGACGCCCGAACACACCGCCGGCGCGGTTTCGGCTTCGTGGTGCGTGGTCGACGCGGTCGCAGTGGCGCCGGGTGACCCGAGGGCCGCGACCGCACTCACCGCGGTGGCGACGACAAAGGGTTTCAACCTCATTGTTTCTCCCTTGGGATGACGCGAAGCGGCCTGGGTTCACGCTTCTGAACTGCGCAAACCCATTCTGGGAGCGATCCCGGGCACGCTAACGCACATCTTCGGAAGCACGCAATGTCCAGTGCGGACGACCCTGCGGTTTCACAATGATGAACGGCGGTTTCACAATGATGAACGAATTGCCGCGACCGTCGGGCCGGACGCGGGGACGAATGCCGCCCCCGCGCCCGCCGTTCGCTAGTGCGGGGCTTCTTCGGCCTTGCCCGCCTTGACCATGAACGAACCGGCCACCGCGACCAGCGACAGGATCGCCGCCAGCACGATCGCGGAGTGCATGCCGCCCATCTCGGCGCCGGTGGTCACCTCGCCGGCCGCGGCCAACTCGGCGGCACGCGCGCTCATCACGCTGACCAGCAACGCCACGCCCGCCGCGGCGGCGAGCTGCTGGGTCGTGCTGAAGATCGCGCTGCCGTGCGAGTAGAGCCGGGCGGGCAGGGCGCCGAGGCCGGAGGAGAACAGCGGCGTGAACGAGAACGCCAGGCCCAGGCTCAGCACGAGGTGGAACACCAGCACGAGCGGCGTGGGCGTGCCCTCGTCGAACGTCGTGGCGAACCACAGCGAGCCGCTGGTGGCGACCGTGCCGACGATGAGCAGGACGCGCGGCCCCACCCGGTCGTAGAGGCGGCCGACGAACGGCGACAGCAGCCCCATCAGCAGACCGCCCGGCAGCAGCAGCAGGCCGGTGGCGAGCGGGTCGAGCCCCAGCACGTTCTGGGTGTAGATCGGCAGGATCGTGACGACGCCGAGCAGCAGGCCCATCATCACCATCATCAGCGCGCTGGCCAGCGTGAACGTGCGGAAGGCGAACGTGCGCAGGTCGAGCAGCGCCCGTTCGTGCCGCTGCAACCGCACCTGCCGCAGCACGAACGCGACGATGCCGAGCACGCCGACCGCGAGCGACGCCCACAGCGTGGCGGACGAGCCGCCGCCGCTGTGCCCGATGCTCGACAGGCCGTAGACCAGGCCGCCGAAGCCGAACACCGACAGCACGACCGACACGACGTCGAGCGGCGCGCTGCTCGCCTCGCCGATGCGCGTGACCCAGCGCAGGCCGAGCACCAGCGCGGCCACCGAGATCGGCAGCACGACCCAGAACATGGCGCGCCAGCTGAACATGTCGAGCACCACGCCGGACACCGTCGGCCCGATGGCGGGCGCGACGGAGATGACGATGGAGATGTTGCCCATCACCGCGCCGCGCCGGGCCGGCGGCACGAGCGTCATGACGGTCGTCATGAGCAGCGGCAGCATGATGGCCGTGCCACAGGCCTGCACGACGCGTGCCGCGAGGAGCACCGCGAAGCCGGGCGCCAGCGCCGCGAGCAGCGTGCCGGCGCTGAACAGGCCCATCGCCACGCCGTAGAGCACGCGCGTGGAGACCCGTTGGATGAGGTAGCCGGTGATCGGGATGACCACCGACATGGTCAGCAGGAAGCCGGCGGTGAGCCACTGCCCCACGGCGGCGGTCACGTTCAGCTCGGTCAGCAGCACGGGCAGTGCGACGCCCATGATGGTCTCGTTCAGGATGACCACGAACGTGGCCACGAGCAGCACGCCGATCACGGCGCGGTCGGCGCGGGTGAGCGCGGGCGGCGACGTCACGGCGTCGGACACACCTGCGGAAGTCATGCGTGGATCCCCCAGAGGAAAAGAAGGGCGCGACGAAGAGGCGACGGCGCCCCGAACCCCTCAACCCTACCTCCGGAGATCCCGACACCACCTCACTTTTTCCGTCGGCGAACTCGCGGCCACAGTCCACAGAGGTGGTGACGGCCGGCGTTCAGCCGGTCACCCGCGCGAGGAAGGCGGCGAGCTTCGCCGCGGTCCGGTCGGCTTTCTCGGCCGAGGTGAGCGACTCGTGCAGGCGCGCGCCGGGGCCGGCGTCCTTCTTGCCGCGCAGGTAGAGCGAGCAGGCCAGGTCGGCGCACAGGTAGACGCCCACGGAGTTGCCCTGCTGGCCCTCGCGCCCGGTCTTGCGCGCCGTCATGAGGGAGACGCCGCCGCCTTGGTGCGTGGTCAGGCACAGCGAGCACATGGTGCGGCGGGGCCGGCCGGCGTGCGGTGCGGCCAGGCGCAGCGCCACGCCCACCAGGCCGTCACCGGACGGGGTCACCAGGTAGGCGCGCTGCGGTGACGCGGGGTCGCGCCAGCCCAGGAAGTCCAGGTCGTCCCACGGTCGCGTGGCCAGGTCACCCGGCACGGACAGGCGTTTCGCCTCGCCCTTGGTGCAGTTGACGAAGGACGCGCGGATCTCGCGCTCGGTCACGGGTTCCATGCCCGCCAAACTACGTCAGCTAGCCACGAGCGACAAATGTATAAGTGCTAGCCTAGGACTCCTAGGTTGAAGGAGGGCGACATGGCACGCGCGGGGCTGACCGTCGAACGACTGGTCCAGGCGGCGGCGGAACTGGCGGACGAGATCGGGTTCGACCACCTGACCGTCTCCGCGCTCGCCCGCCGGTTCGGCGTCAAGGACGCGAGCCTGTACTCCCACCTGAAGAACGCGCGGGACCTGCGGGAGCGGGTGGCCGTGCTGGCGTTGTCCGAGCTCGCCGACCGCGCCGCCTCCGCACTGGCCGGGCGCGCGGGCAAGGACGCGCTGGTCGCCTTCGCCAACGCCTACCGCGACTACGCCCGGCAGCACCCCGGGCGCTACGCCGCCATGCGGGTCGACCTGACCCCGGAGATCGCGGCCACCAGCCGGGCGGACCGGCACTCCGAGATGACCCGCGCCATCCTGCGCGGCTACCACCTGCCCGAGCCGGCCGAGACCGACGCCGTGCGGATGCTGCACAGCACGCTGCACGGCTACACGACCCTGGAGGCGTCGGGCGGCTTCGGCCACCACCCGCGCGACACCGCGGCGTCGTGGTCGAAGACCCTCGACGTGCTCCACGTGGCCCTCGGCAACTGGCCGTCCTGACGGGGCGCACCGCCGCTCCACACGTCCGCGTGGAGCGTGACCCGCCGACTGCCCGTGCTCCAGCACGAGAGCTGGAGTCGAAACTTTCGACACCCGCTGACATGGGCTGATGACGGTGCGTACCGCGCCGCCGGCCCGCCGAAAGGCCGCTCCAGCCGCGTCCGAATGGCCTCTACCAGCGAACTATCCCTCCCACGGTATGCGTCGGTACACCTCCAGTTCATTGACGCGACACCGTGGTGCCCCCTATCGTTTCGAACCAGTTCCCGAAAGTTTATCCGAATATTCGAAAGTTTCGGCGACCGTCCTGCAGACCCCCGCCAAGAAGCGGGCGGTGCCCAGCCGACCTCGGCACGCGGCTGTAGGAGGAACGAACGAGATGTCCCAACTCGTCCTGTTCGCGATCGACATCTGTGCGGTGGCGCTGCTCGTCTTCGGGCTCTACTTCCCACGACATCGCCGCCGTGACCTGGTCGTCGCCTACCTGGGTGTCAACATCGGCGTGCTCGCCGTCGCGAGCGCGCTGAGCACCAGCAACACCGGCGCGGGCATCGGGCTCGGCATGGCGCTGTTCGGCGTGCTGTCGATCATCCGCCTGCGGTCGACGGAGCTCGACCAGCACGAGGTGGCGTACTACTTCTCCGCCCTGGCCCTGGGCCTGCTCGGCGCGTTGAGCACGTCCTCGCTGTGGCTCAACGGCGGCCTCATGGGGCTGATCGTCGTGGTGATGTTCCTTGGCGACAACCGGAGGCTGTTCCGCCACTACCGGCACCAGGTCCTGGTCCTGGACTCGGCCATCACCGACCACGTCACGCTCGTGGCGCACCTGGAGCAACTGCTCAACGCCAGGGTGCACTCCGTCACGGTGCAGCGGCTGGACCTGGTGAACGAGACCACGATCGTCGACGTCCGGTACGCGCTGACCGAGCACGCCCTGACCAAGGCGCCCGCCGCGACCGCACACCCGGGAGCGCGCCGATGACCACGACGACCTCCATGCCCGCCCTCGCGCGGATGAGCCCGGTCGGGCTGGCCGAGCTGATCGAGCGGGCCGCGCTGCAGACCAGGGTCGACCGCAAGTACGTCGTGCCGGCCGCGACGCTGCCGCACCTGCTGGAGCAGCTCGCGCCGCACGCGCGGGTGCTCGACATCGGCGGTGAGCGGACGTTCCGCTACGAGTCGGTCTACTTCGACACGCCGCGGCTGGACAGCTACCACTCCGCGGCCTACCGCAGGCGACGCCGGTTCAAGGTGCGCACCCGCACGTACCTCGACTCCGCCGAGTGCTGGCTGGAGGTCAAGATCAGCGGCGCCCGGGGCAGCATCACCAAGCACCGGCTGCCCTACCACCCGGGCGACTGCGACACCGTCCGCCCGGGACGCGACTTCGTCGACGAGGCGCTCTCCCGCGAGTCGATCGCGCCCGGCGACGACGGCTCGCTCGACCCGGTCCTGGTCACCGGCTACCAGCGCACCACGCTGCTGCTGCCGGAGTCCGCGAGCCGGGTCACCATCGACACCGCGCTGTCCTGGCGGCACGACGCCGCCGCGCTGCGCCTGTCCGGCTTGGCCGTGATCGAGACCAAGACCGCGTCGGCCGCGTCGCCGGTCGACCGGATGCTGTGGCAGCGAGGGGTGCGTCCCGCCCGGATCTCCAAGTACGCCACCGGTCTGGCCGCGCTCCGCCTCGACCTGCCCGACGCGCCGTGGCGGCGGACGTTGCGCCGCCACTTCCGCGACGCCACGTCGGCGGCGGGCGCGGCACCGACCACCCCGTCCCACCGACCCGAACAGGAGGCATCGTGCGTTTGACCTCCCGCAGCAACGGCGCCGCGGCAACCCACAAGGCCCAGGGCCTGGCGGTCGCCGCCGTGCTCCTCACCGGTCTGCTCATCCCGTTGTCGGCAGGCGCCGAACCGGGCTCCCCCGCCGGGTCCGCCGGCGGCACGGCCGCCGCCGACGCCATCGCCGCCGCGACGGCGGCCGAGGACCTGGTCGGGGACATCGCGTTCTCCGTGCCCAGCGGCACGTTCCAGGGCCAGGTGTCGGTGTCGCTGAGCACCGCGATCGCCGGCGCCCAGATCCGCTACACCACCAACGGCCAGCTGCCCAACGCCCAGTCGACGCCCTACCAGGGCTCACCGGTGCAGCTCACCCGGACCACCCAGTTGCGCGCGCAGGCGTTCGTCGCCAACGCGGCGTCCGGCCGTCCCGGCACGGCGATGTACGTCGCCCGCGAGGCCACCGCCACGGCGCACGACCTGCCGGTGGTCGCGATCGACTCCTATGGCGCGGGCAAGCCCCAGCGCGAGTACTTCGACGGCGCCACCATGATCTTCGAACCGCAGGCGGGCGGCACGACGTCGTTGGCCGCGACCCCGACGGTCGCCACGCGCGGCGGGTTCAAGCTGCGCGGGCAGTCGTCGGCCTCGTTCGAGAAGGCGCCGTACCGGCTGGAGTTCTGGGACAACGCGGGCGACGACGCCGACTACCCGGTGCTCGGCATGCCCGCCGACTCCGACTGGGTGCTGCGCGGCCCGTTCACCGACAAGTCCCTGATTCGCGAGGCGTTCATCTACGACCTCGGCCGCGAGATGGGGCTCAAGGCGCCCCGGTACAAGTTCGTCGAGTTCTACCTCAACACCGACGCCACCCCCGTGGGCGCCGGTGACTACATGGGCGTCTACATGATGGTCGAGACCATCAAGAACTCGAAGAACCGGTTGGACCTCAAGGGACTGGACGAGGACGACACCACCCTGCCCAAGATCCAGGGCGGGTACATCTTCAAGTTCGAGTGGATGGCGGCCGAGGAGCCGACGCTGGCGTGCACCGGGCCGACGAACACCTGCTGGAACTACCTGGAGGTGGCCGACCCCGACCCGTTGAACACCCAGCAGCGGGACTGGTTGCGCGGTCACGTCCAGGAGTTCCACGACGTGCTCAGGGCGCCGAACTTCGCCGACCCGACCACCGGGTACCAGAAGTACATCGACGTGCCGTCGTTCGTCGACCACATGATCGTCAACGAGCTGAGCCGCGGCATGGACGCCTACCTCCGCAGCGCCCACTTCTACAAGGACCGGGACAGCAAGATCTTCGCCGGGCCGCTGTGGGACTTCGACCTCACCTTCGGCGTCGGCGGGTTCTTCCAGAACGACCAGGTCGCCGGCTGGCAGCACCTGCAGACCCGGCAGCCGATCGCCAACGACTGGTACGCGCAGCTGCTGCGCGATCCGGCGTTCGTCAACCAGGTCAAGTCGCGCTGGCAGTCGTTGCGGCGCGGCCTGCTCTCCGACTCCTCGCTGGCGGCCCGGGTCGACGCCCTGTCCCGGCCGCTGACCAACGGCGCGCAGCGCAACTTCCAGCGCTGGCCGAACCTCAGCTCGCCGACCGTCAGCTTCTTCCGCACCCCGACCGCGCCCACCTGGCAGGGCCAGGTGCAGGCGATGCGGGACTGGATGCAGCGCCGCATCACGTGGCTCGACTCGACGTCGGGCTGGGGCGGTTCGACCACGCCGACGTCGACCACGACGCCGACCTCCACCACCACGGGCACCACCACCACTACGACCACCACTACGACGACGACGACCACGACCACCCAGCCCGGCGGTGCGCGGTGTTCGGCCGCGTACACGGTGGTCAACCGGTGGCAAGGCGGGTTCCAGGGCGAGGTCCGCGTCACCGCGGGCACGTCGCCGATCAGCAACTGGACCGTCTCGTGGACCTACGCGGGCGGCGAGACGGTCACCCAGGCCTGGAACGCCACCGTGACCAGCCAGGGCTCGACGGTCACCGCCCGCAACGCCGCGCACAACGGCTCGGTCGGCGCGGGCGCCGCCACCACGTTCGGGTTCCTCGGGTCGTCCGCGGGCGCGCCGAGCACACCAACGCTCACCTGCACCGCCGGCTGACGCCCGGCGGACCCGCGTGCCCGACACCACTCGCGGTGCCGGGCACGCGGGCGCGGGTGAATGCATTCCGGCTCGACCACCTGAATCCGATCGACCGCCCGGACCGGAAAGTTTCGCAAACCGTTGACAGTTCCGGGCGTCGACTTGATGCTATTTCACGTCGATCAGCAGCGCTGCTGAAAGGAATTTCGCCGATGTCAGGCAAGATCAGAGGCGGGAGGCTGCTCCCGTTGACGGCGATCACTTTCCTGCTCATGGCAATCGTGACGTCGAACGCCCAGGCGGCCGTGACCACCAATCAAACGGGCACCAACAACGGGTACTTCTTCTCGTTCTGGACCGACAGCCAGGGCACGGTCTCGATGGACCTGGGCTCCGGCGGCAACTACAGCACGTCGTGGCGCAACACCGGCAACTTCGTGGCGGGCAAGGGCTGGGCCACCGGCAGTCGGCGGACGGTCAACTACTCCGGCAGCTTCAACCCGTCGGGCAACGCCTACCTCACCCTCTACGGCTGGACCCGCAACCCGCTCGTCGAGTACTACATCGTCGACAACTGGGGCACTTACCGCCCGACCGGCACGTACAAGGGCACGGTCACCACCGACGGCGGCACTTACGACATCTACAAGACGACCCGGTACAACGCGCCGTCGATCGAGGGGAACAAGACCTTCGACCAGTACTGGAGCGTCCGGCAGTCGAAGAAGACGGGCGGCAGCATCACGTCCGGCAACCACTTCGACGCGTGGGCCCGCAACGGGATGAACCTGGGCAGCCACGACTACATGATCCTGGCGACCGAGGGCTACCAGAGCAGCGGCAGCTCGAACATCACCGTCGACGGCACCTCCACCGGCAACCCCGGCAACCCGGGCACGGGCGGCTGCACCGCCTCCCTGTCGGCGGGCGACAAGTGGAGCGACCGCTACAACCTCAACGTCTCGGTCAGCGGCTCGTCCAACTGGACCGTGACGATGAACGTGCCGTCGCCCGCGAAGGTCCTGTCGACCTGGAACACCAGCGCGAGCTACCCGAACGCGCAGACGTTGACCGCGAAGCCCAACGGCAGCGGCAACAACTTCGGCGTGACGATCCAGGCGAACGGCAACTGGACCTGGCCGTCGGTCTCCTGCGCCGCCGGCTGACCCTCCTGACACGAGACACCCGCACCTCCGTGGCGCGGCGGCCCCGGCCGCCGCGCCACCGCGCTGTCCGCGGCGTGGCAGGCCCGGCTCAGGCGCGCACCCGCTGAGCCAGGAGGGCGGCGAACTCGGCCCGCTGCTCCTCGGTCATCAGGTGCTTGTGGACCGCCAGGGCCTGCACCTTGCTGATCACCAGGAACCACGCGTCGGGCTGCTCCTCGACCCGCTGGACCGTCGACCAGGCCATCCGCTGCGCGTACGCCTCGGCCTCCATGGTGAAGCCGACGTCGTCCACGGTCAGCTGGTAGCCCTGCCGGACGACGGGGTTCTGCGCGCGCAGGCTCTGCCGCACCATGAACGGCTCCAGCGCGAACGCGTAGAGCAGACCCAGGCCGATCAGCAGGAGCGGCACCAGCCGGCCGACGCCCAGGAGCAGCAGCAGGACGCCGAGCGGCGCCATGACCGCGCCCGCGAGGCGCAGCTTCTTGACCGACGGGCGCAGCACGAACTTGATCGTCCGGCGCAGGCGCTGCTCGTCGTAGGGGACCTGGAGGATAATCCGCACGCGCGGATGCTAATCGGGTCGCGGCGGTGACGACGGCGGATCACCGGCCCTCACCAGGAGAGCTCGCCGCGTTCGAAGGCCAGCAGCGCGCGCTTGCGCTCGATGCCGCCGCCGTACCCGGTCAGGCCGCCGGTCGAGCCGACGACCCGGTGGCAGGGCACGATGATGCTGACGGGGTTCCTGCCGTTGGCCAGCCCGACCGCGCGGGGTGCGGTGGGCCGGCCGATGCGGGCGGCCAGCTCGCCGTACGACGTCGTCTCGCCGTGCGGGATCTCCTTCAGCGCGTCCCACACCGTCTGCTGGAACGGGGTGCCCGCCATCGCCAGCGGCAGGTCGAACACCGTCCGCCGGCCCGCGAAGTACTCCTCCAGCTGGGCGACCACCTCGCCGAACGGCGACGCGTCCCGCTCGCCGAAGGTCTCCAGCGCCGGCCGGTGGCGGTGTTCCGGCAGGTAGAGACCCGCGAGCACACCGCCCCGCGCCACCAGCGTGAGCCGGCCGACCGGGCTGTCGACCACCGCGTGCACGGCCACCGCGGCCGGCACGGGCCTCACCACGCGAGCACGCCGCGCGAGCGGTCGGTCCTCGTGCGGGTCGGCCTCGACTTCGTTGCCGTGCATGGAGAAGACGCCTTCCGCCGGTGTGGAACGGCGCATCGTAACAGCGCGGGTCACCGGTTGGCGTCGTCCCGGGCCAGGCGCAGCCACCCCAGCAGCAGGGCGCCGGCCGCCCAGCAGAGCATGGTGACCACCGAGGACGTCCGCGTCATCCCGGGCACTTCCCCGATCAGCAGGAACGCCGCCCCCGAACCGGGCAGCAGGTCGGCGAGCGCGGACATCCACTCGTAGCCGAAGTTCGGCAGCATCAGCGGCAGCACGAGCATCAGCAGGAACACCGTGACCAGGGTGCCCGCGGTGTTGCGGAGCAGGAAGCCGAGCCCGAGCGCGAACGCCGACCCGGCGGCGAAGACGAACGCGACGTCGGGCAGCACGTCCCAGCCGCCCGCCAGGGTGAGCAGCGGCCGTGCCGCGACGAAGGACGCGAGGGTCGCGGCGGACGCCAGCAGCACGCCGACGACCGTGGCCGCGCCCACCGCCACGCTCGCCCGGGACAGGAACAGGACCGCGCGCCGCGGTGTCCACTGGAGGCTGGGCACGATCCCGCCCGTCGCGTAGTCGGACGTCACGGCGGTGAGGGCGAGGGCGAGCAGCGCGAACTGGCCCGGCAAGCCGGTGACGGCCGCCGCCGTCCACGCCGTGCCGCCCGGCGTCGGATCGGGGTCGGCGGCCGCTTCCAGGCCCGCGATGGTGGCGATGCCCACCATCGTCGCGGCCGCCGCCGCCAGGAACCACCAGGTCGCCTTCACCGTCCACAGCCGCGTCCACTCGGCGGCGCAGGCGCGCGCGAACACGCGGCCGACGCCGACCTCTCGCGCCGTTGCCGTCACCGTGCCTCCTCCGTCGTGAGCACGGGCTCGCGGCCGTGGTACTCGACACTGCTGTTGGTCAGTTCCAGGTAAGCGTCCTCAAGGGACTGTCGCACCTCGGACAGGTGGTGCAGCGGGACGTTCAGCGCGTGGGCGAGCCCGCCGACCTCCTCGGCGGTGCCGCCGTCGACCCGCAGCTCGCGCGCGTCGACCCGCTGCGCGTCGAACCCGTGCTCGCGGAGCCTGGCGAGCAGGTGGTCCGGTTCGGGGCTCAGCACGCGCACCTGGACGTGCCCGAGCCCGCTGAGGATCTGCTCCGTCGTGGCGTCGGCGATGAGCCGGCCGCGGCCGATGACGACCAGCCGGTCGGCGATCTGCTCCATCTCGCCGAGCAGGTGGCTGGAGATCAGCACGGTGCGGCCCTCGTCGGCGAGCTGCCGCAGCAGGCCGCGGATCCACCGGACGCCGTCGAGGTCGAGCCCGTTGATCGGCTCGTCGAACATCAGCACGGCGGGGTCGCCGATCAACGCCGTCGCGATGCCCAGCCGCTGCCTCATGCCGAGCGAGTAGCCCTTGATCCGCCGGCGTGCCGCGCGACCGAGGCCCACCCGTTCGATCACCTCCTCCACCCGGCGGCGCGGGAGGCCGTTCGACCGGGCGGCCACGCGCAGGTGGGCGCGCCCGGTGCGGCCGGGGTGCGCCGCGCCGGGGTCGAGCAGCGCGCCGACCTCCCGGAGCGGCTCGGCGAACGCCGCGTACGGCCGCCCGTTCACCAGCGCCGTGCCGGAGGTCGGCCGGTCGAGGCCGAGCACGACCCGCATCGTGGTGGACTTGCCCGCGCCGTTCGGGCCGAGGAACCCGGTCACCTTGCCGGGCTCGACGGTGAAGCTCAGGTCGTCCACCGCGAGCACGTCGCCGTAACGCCTGGTCAGTCCGCGCACCTCGATCACCGGTCGCCCTCGTCCCCGGTCGGGGCGACGATGACGCCGTCCTCGTCGTCGTCCACCCATTCGAGCAGGTCGCCGGGCTGGCACTCCAGCACCCGGCACATGGCTTCCAGCGTGCTGAACCGCACCGCCTTCGCCCGCCCGTTCTTCAGCACCGCCACGTTCGACGGCGTGAGCCCGATCCGCTCGGCGAACTCGCCGACGCTCATCTTGCGCTTGGCCAACTCGACGTCGATGCGCACGATGATCGCCATCAGATCACCTGCTCCATGTCGGACCGCAGCGTGGTGGCCTGCCGCAGCAGCGCGCGCATCACCACCATCAGCAGCCCCACCACGGTGATGCCGATCGACATGAGGAACAGCACGAGCGGCACGCCGGGGTCGTCCGCGTTGAAGCCGACGTAGAGGAAGAAGCACTGGAACACGACCCACGCGGCGGCGATGGCCCACACGATCGCGTCCACCCACTTCAACGACGCCTCGCTGAAGATGCGGTCCTTCTCGACCAGGGTGAGCAGCTTCCAGATGGACACCACGACGACCTGCACGCACAGCACCCAGAACACCGACACGGCGGTCAGCGGCCACCTCAGGTGGGCCAGGTCCGGCGACTCCTCGGCCATGTGCCGGAACTGCCCCGGCAGCGACATGACTTGGAACAGGACCAGGACGCCGAACATCAGCACGAGGAACACCCGGAGCGCGACAACCGCTCGATGCGTTGTGACCATGCATCGAGTCTCGCGCGCTACCTATCGAATGTCAATCGGTATCTACCGTTTTACGTTGAGTCAACGGTTCGTCACGGTTGGTCAGGCGAGGAGCCGGCGACCTCCTCCTCGCGCTCGGCCGCGACGTCCCGCGTCCAGGTGAGCTTGATCTTCAGGTGGCCCTCCACCCCGGTCTTCGCGATCACCGCGCCGGCCTGCGCGGTGAGCTTCACGCCGAACTCCACCTGCACCTCGTCCGGCCGCACGTCCATCTCGCGGAAGTTCGCCAACGCGGTCGACGCGGCGGCGCGGACGTGCCGCAGCGCGCCGTCCAGCGACGTCGCGGCGGACCGGATCACGTCGCCGCCGCGCGAGACCGGCGAGATCTCCGGCCCGTCGGACTCCACCTCGACCAGCACCGCGTCGTCGTCGGGCAGGGAAAAGCTGATCAACTCGGGCACACGTCCCCCTGGTAGGCGTCCTGCGGCACCATCTTCCGGACCGCGTCGTCGGTGTTCGGGTCGGCGAGCAACCCGCACAGCCGGTCCATGATCTCGTCGGTGGACCGCTGCTCGCGCACCGGCTCCACCGCGAGCACCCGGTCCAACGGCGACGGCCGGTCCGCGTGCGGCAGCACCAGGCCGACCGTGCTGGTGCTGATCAGCGCGAGGGGGCCGGTCGCGAGGTCCGCCAGCGGCACCAGGTAGGACCAGCTGTGGTCGTACGCCACCGTGCCCCGCTTCTCCCCCGTCGGCAACGCCCACGTGGACAGGAAGTCACGTCGCGTGCCGGCGACGTCCCTGAGGTCGGTGGAGGTCGTGTCGTAGCCGGCCGACCAGTAGACCAGCAGGGTCGCGCCGGCGGCGTCGAGCCCGACGGCGCCCAACCCCTCTTCCCGGGACAGGCCGCCCACCAGCGTGGTCACGGCCCGGGATCGCGCGTCCCAGACGACGACCTCGCGGCCCTCGCCCGATGTGGACACCGTGGCGACGAAGGTGGTCCAGTCCAGGCTGACGGCGGTCGTCGCGGTGTGGCCGGTGATCTCCCGCCTGGTCGACTCGCCGGCGAGGTCGACGTCCGACAGCACGGTCCGGAGGGACGGCGCGGCCGCGTCGGCCACGGTCTCCCGCAGCACCGCGTCGCGCCCGCCCGGTCCCAGCCACAGGCCGGTGATCCAGCTGTGCCACGGCAACCGCCGCGCCTCGCGCTTCTCCCCGGTGCGCAGGTCCCACGACACCAGGTCGTTCTCGGTGGCCCCCGGCCCGAGCGAGGAGTGCTTCGACAGGACGACGGCGACCACCTCGTCGTCCCGGTCGATGCTCAGCACCGCGTTCACGAACGTGAACCCGCCGAGCTGCACGGCGGACGCGACGCGGCGCTCGTCGAGGTCGTAGACCACCAGGCAGGCCAGCGAGGAAGCCATGCTCGCCGGCACGCACGTGGGGTAGTCGGCCGGGTCGATGCGGGGCAGGCCCTCGAGGTCGACCGGCCCGGTGACCGAGCTCTTGGTGCTGTTCCAGCTGACCGACTGCGTGAAGGCGACGTACCGGCCGCCGCGGCTGATCGTCACCTCCGAAGCGACGTCGGACGGGCCGAACAGGTGACCGAGCGGGATGGCCGTGACCCGGTCGCCCGCCACCTCCCACACCACCACGTGGCGGGCGGAGTCCGTGGTCGCGAAGCGGCGGCCGTCGGCGCTGACCTTCTTGGACATCCGGACGACGTCGACGGACTTCGAGGACGGGTCCTGGGCCGACGTGCCGGACCCGACCGCGGTGTAGTCCGGCAGCAGGCGGTCCGCCGGGTCGACGCCCCAGTCCGGTGACCGGGTGAACCGGACCTCGGGGTCGGTCCGGTAGGCACGCAGCGCCAGTTGCACGCCACCGTGGCTGTCGGCGGCGTGCAACGCCTCGGACTTCGCCACCAGGTCACCCGCCGCGAGCGCCGCCCGCCGCTCGTCGACCGTGCGGTAGGTGAGCACGGCCGCGACCAGGGCCACGACCAGGACGGCCGCCGTGCCCGCGGCCCGCCGTCGCCGCCTCCGGTTGCCCGCCGCCAGGTAGGCCCGTTCGGCGGGGGCCAGGTCCGCGTGGTGCTCGCGCGCCCAGCGGTTGGCGTCACGCAGGTCCGGGCCGGCCAGGAGGCGGCGGGGCGCGAACCGCTCGTCCGTCCAGCGCCGCATCCGCTCGCGCAGGCTTTCCTGCCACGTGCGGAACTCCCGGTGCTCCGCGGCGGCGTCGCGCAGGTGCCCCCACTGGGTCAGCAGGGATTCGTGCGCCAGCTCGACACCCGGCTCGGGCTCGACGCGCAGCACCAGCAGGCGGGTGCTCGCGAGCCGTTGGGCGATGGCCCACTGGTCCTCGTCCAGCTCGTCGCGGCGGGCCGTGCGGCGGACCGCGAGGTCGCCGTCGGGCAGCGGGCGGACCAGCTGCACCAGCAGGCGGGTGGCGACCCGGCGCGACGCGGGGTCCAGCGCGGCCCAGACGTCCTGGGCGTAGCCGGCGAGCGCGCCGCGCACACCGCCCAGCTCGTCGTAGGCCTCGTGCAGGAGCAGCCCGCGGCGGCGGCGCGCCCACAGCTCCGTCAGGGCGAACTGGAGCAGCGGCAGCGGGCCGGCGGCGCGCTGCACGTCCTCCACCAGCCGGTCGACCAGACCCGGCTCGTAGGCCACGGTGCCGATCCGGGCCAACGGCGCGGTGATCACCCGGCGCAGCTGGGACGACGTCAGCTCGCCGACCGTGACCGGCAGCCAGCCCGCGGCCAGCTCCACCGTCGCCGGGTTGCGCAGGCCGGCGCCGAGGAACGTGTCGCGCAGGTTCAGCAGCACGGACCACCGGGCGGCCGGCCGGAGCGCGGCCCGCAGCACACCGGTGAACTCCGCCTGGTCGGCCGCCGGGTAGCCGAAGACCTCCTCGAACTGGTCGACGGCCACCACCAGCCGGTCGTGGCCCGTCCGCTCCAGGACGGCGGCGACGACGTCCGCGACGCCGCCGCCGGTCAGGCGCTCCACCAGCCGGTCCACGCGTTCGGGCGACGTGCCGCCCGGGGTGAGGAGCCGGTCGAGCGCGCCGGCCAGCGACCGCAGGGGCGTGCCGGCGTCCGAGGGGCGCAGCACGGCCACCGCCGCGTCCGACCGGAGCCTCGGCAGCACACCGGCGCGCAACAAGGACGACTTGCCGACCCCCGACGGCCCCACCACGCACACCGCGGGAGCGGCACGCGCCAGCTTCACCAGCTGCTCGGCCTGCTCCTCGCGTCCGAAGTACAGCTCGGCGTCCTGCTCGTCGAAGGGCCGCAACGCCCGGAACGGCGGCTCCCGCTCGATCACCTCGGCCAGCTCCGGCCACGCGGACAGCACCGTGTCCACGGTGATCATGTACCCCATCTTGGGCGGCGCGCCGGTGATCCTGCGGACCACCATGCCGACCGCGGCGTCCAGCTCCGGCCCCCACACCGGCGAACCGGAGAACCCCGGCTCCAACGCGGACTCGCGACCGGGTTCGCAGTGGATCTCCACCCACCCCGTGGCCACCGGGCCGCCCCGCCGGCCGTAGACCCAGCTGCCCATCTCCAGCCGCCGCGGGAACCCCACCATCACCAACTGGTCGGGGGTGACCCCGCCCGACCTCGTGAGCACCAAGGGGGCGGCGCCGGCCGGCGGCGCCCCGACCAGCTCCAGGCCGGCGACGTCCCCGCGCAGGTCCTCGTCCACCGGAGCCCAGGCCACCACTCGGCCGGACACCCGCCGACCGGCGGCCACCAACGGGAAGTCGACCTCGACCGGCCCGGCCGGCCACTCGCCGTCGACCCCGCCGAGCGCGTCGGCGACCACGTGCGCGGCCGTGACCACGTGCCGGGGCCCGGCGAGGAACCCCGCGCCGACCACCACCTCACCGCGCCAGATCCGGACCAACGCCGCTTCGACCGGAACCCGTTCCACGCCACACCCCCTGGTCACGGCCGATCAAGGCTACCCAAACGCCGCCTCCGGGGTGGTGGAACGGGCTAGCCTGGCCCGAGGGCGACACAGGGGACGGCTCCGGCCGGGATGAGGGGTGCCTGATGCCAGGTTCCGCACGCTCGTGGAAGCGCTTCGCGGCGATCGGCGCGGTCGCCGCCGTCGCGCTCACGGGGGTCACGACACCGGCCGGCGCGGCCACGTCCACGACCTTCGGGCCGGTGACGATCACCGGCGTGCCGCCCCTGGGCAAGAAGATCCACCTGGTCCGGGAGATGGGCCGGATCGAGGCGTCGATGACGGCCGGGCAGACCGCCTACGTCTACTCGACCCTGCGCGCGTACGACTCCGGGCACGTCAACCTGGTCGACAACGAGGTGCGCTGCGCCGGCGCGGGCGGCAGCAACGTCGTCGTCGGCGAGAACATCGACCCCGCCGGCACCGCCAACCCCGGCCGCGGCGACATCACGCTCGTCAACCGGTTCCTGGTCTCCGCCACGACGACCGGCACGCTGTCGTGCACCCTCTACCTCCGGACCCACTCGCTGGCCGAGGCCACGTCCTCGTTCACGGTCAGCGGCACGCTGCGGTTCGCCTCCCTCCAGGTCGCGGAAGACGTGAACGGGACGGCGATGCAGACGTCGCTGCCCAACGGCAACATCGTGGTCGGGAGCGACGACGTCTACACCCCCGTCCTCGACCGGAGGATCGGGACCGGCCACTCGCAGGTCGCCGTCATCGCGGACGTGGAGTACATGTCCTGCCTCCCCGCCGTGTGCAAGTACTCCTACACGACGTCCAGCGCGCGCTTCACGTTGTTCGCCCACCAGATGAACGGCGACGCCTTCTGCTCCTCCGCGGAGATCGCCCAGACGAGCGTGACGGTCAACCGGCAGACCCACCACAAGGTCGTCCCCCTCTACACCACGATCCCCCTGGTCCCGGGCTGCGACCGGATCTACGCCTACGTGCGGGCCGAGCACCAGGGCGGCCCCACCGGCGCCATCCAAGGACAGGCGGACAACCTGACCGACGAAACCGGCTCCGCCGGCCCCGGTGTGCCGCAGCACAACTCGGCGATGACGCACCTGTTCGCCGTGCCCAGCTAGCGGCACGTCTCGGAGGGGTGACCCGGCAACCGGTCCTCGACCTCTGCGACCACCGGCCCGACGACGGACGGGTGATCTGCCTGGACGACCTGCAACCGCCGTCACGGCGTGATGCACGTGCTCGCCGCCATCGTCGCGTTCACCCGCCGGAGAAGGGCTCATCGGCGGGTGCGTCCTTCGCGGCCCGCCCGATCCGGGCCGGCTCCCGGCCCTCCTCCACTGACAACGGCCGGACGGACACTTCCGGACGACGAGCCACTACCGCCTCTCGCACACGATCTACATGACCAGCCTGGCCTGTCAGCCCACCACGCCGATCACCGGGTCGACGTGCAGAGACGCAGCACCAGCTCGGGCACTGCCCGGGAGTCACGGGAGCAAGCGCCCCGACGGTGGGTCGCCCGCCGCCCCGAGCCTGGCCCGCAGGGCGGCGGCGCGGTGGTCGCCGAAGTCGTCCAGGACCTCCAACGCCCGGTGCCGGCAGCTCGTCGCCCGCTCCGAGTCGCCGACGTGCGGCGCGGAGGCGCCCAGGGTGTCGAAGGCGGCGGCCAGGTCGGGCCGGTAGGCGTGCTCGGGCCTGATGGCGATCGCCTGCTCGCACAGGGCGATGGCCTTCCCGTGGTCCCCCAGCGCCTGCCGCACGCGGGCCAACTGGTCCAGCGTGAAGACTTCCCCCTCGCGGTCATCGGACCGCCGGCGCAGGACCAAGGCGCGTTCGGCGTGGGCGAGGGCTTCGTCGTAGCGCCCCAGCCCGGCCAGTGCCCGGCTGCGGTTCGTCCGGACGAACGCCTCCTGCCGCCCGTTGTCCGTGCCGCGGCTCAGCGCCGGCGGCAGCCCACCGCACACCCCGGCCAGCCGCACCACGTCGTCCTCCTCGACGCCGGCCCGGCGCGGGCCGATGATCCGGCGCAGCAGCTCGACGGACTCGGTCCCGGGCATCACGGCGAGCTTCACCGGCATCGCGGCCTGGGAGATCAGCTCGCTGAGCGCGGCCCGGCTGGTCACCACCACGAGACACCCCGGCGCGCCCGGCAGCAGCGGCCGGACCTGCTCCGCGGCGCGCGCGTTGTCGAGCACGACCAGCACCCGCGAGCCCGCGAGCAGCGACCGGTACAGCGCCGCCTGCTCCTCCACCCCGGGCGGCACCGCCTTCGGGCCGACGCCGAGCGCGCGCAGGAAGCGGAACAGGACCTCGGCCGGGGTCGCCGGCTCGCCGGGGCCGTAGCCGCGCAGGTCCGCGTGCAGCGTCCCGTGGGGGAAGCGCTCCTGCACCCGGTGCGACCAGTGCAGGGCCGACGCGGTCTTGCCCACGCCGGCGGCGCCCGCGACCACCGCGACCGCCGAGGGACCGTTGTCCGCCACGCGGGCCGCCGGCGCGTCCAGGGCCGCCACGTGCTCGGCGCGGCCGGTGAAGTCGCCGACCGCCGCGGGCAGCTGCCTCGGCACGGGCAGGCGCCGGCCGTCTCCCACGGCCAACGTCACGTGGCCGATCGAGCCGGCCTGCACCACCGCGCCGTTCACCACGCCGTGCACCTCGGCGTGGCCGGTCGACGTCTCGGGCACGACGACCAGTGTGTCGCCGCGCGCTTCGCGGTGTGGCGGATCCGGTGATCTCTTCACCCCGAAGGCCCATGACCGGCCCGGAGTCGCCCCAGGATTGCCGCTTGATCCGTTTGGGCACACCACCCTGGTGACTACGACACGGGATGCGCGGCAGGTGGTCGTCGTCGAGCGGTTCGTGGTGCGGAGCGCGGTGTCGTTGGTGGCCGCTTCCGCCGCCGGTGTCGCGTTCGCGGTGGTCATGGCCGTCGTGTGGACGGGGTGGGCGCCCGTGCGCGAGGTCGACCAGGCGATCTCGGAAGGGCTCACGCGCTGGGTCGGCGGGTCCGGTGGGCTCGGCGCGGTGCTGGGCGGGATCACGCGGCTCGGTGACACGGCGACGCTCACCGGTGTGACGGCGCTGGCGGTGGCGTGGCTGCTGCTGCGCCGGCGGCCCCGGGTGGCGGCGCACGTGGTCGTCACGACGGTCGGCGGCGGGTTGCTCGGCGTGGTGGTGAAGGAGCTGGTCGGGCGGCTGCGGCCGCTGGTGGAGGTCGAGGTGGCCACCGCGCCGGGCTGGAGCTTCCCCAGCGGTCACACGTTGGGCGCCACCGTCACCTACGGCGTGCTGTTGCTGGTGTTCGCGTCCGCGCGGCGGGCACGTCGCCGGTTGACCTCGCTGGTCGTCGTGGTCGTGGTGCTGGTCGGCTGCACGAGGGTGGCGCTCGGCGTGCACTACGCCACCGACGTCCTCGGCGGCTGGCTGCTCGGCCTGGTGTGGTTGGCCCTGACCACCGAGGTGTTCCGCCAGTGGCGGCGCGACGAGGGCCTGCCGGAGGCGCCGCTGTCCGGTGGCCTGGCGCCCGAGGCGGCGGACGACCTGCGGCCGTTGGCCGGACGCCCGGTCCACGTGCCGTCCGACCTCCGGCTCGTGGCGGCCCGGCTGCTGGTGGTCTGGGTGCTGCTGCTGGGCGCGTTGTTCGCCCTCGGCTCGTGGCTCACCGCCGCCGGCCCGGACGTGCCGACCGCGTGGGACCGGGGCGTCGTCGAGTGGATCGCCGAGCGCCGCGTCCCCGGCTGGGACGCGGCGATGGGCAAGGTCGAGGCCTTCAGCGGCACGTGGCCGGTGATGGGCGCGGCGGTGGTCGTCTGCGTGCTGGCGCTGGCCAGGACGCGCTCCTGGCGGCCCGTGCTGCTGGTCGTCCTGGGGATGCTGGGCGAGGTCACGCTGTTCCTGCTCACCACCGCGATCATCGAACGCGCGCGCCCGGCGGCCAAGCTCCCCGAGCACCTGCCGCCCACGTCGAGCTTCCCGTCCGGTCACGTCGCCGCGTCGTTGGTGCTCGGCGCGTCGGTGGCCGTCCTGGTCGTGCGCGGCACGACCAGGTGGTGGCGGTGGGTGGTGGCGGCGACCGCCCTGGCGGTGCCCGTGGTGGTCGCCGCGCAACGCCTCTACACCGGCGTCCACTACCCCACCGACCTGCTCGGGAGCCTCCTGCTGGCCCTGCCGTGGGTCACCGCGGTGACCCTGGCGACGATCAGCGCGGCTCCGCCGGCAGCAGGTCCGGGTCCGCGGCCGTGGAGCAGGCCGCACTGAGCCCCTGCCCGGTCCGCGACGCCTGCTGGGTGACGGTCATCGCGCCGACCGGCGACGCCGGCGCGGTGTCGTCCTGGTGCTGCCCGGACGCCCGGCGCGGGTTCCCGACCGCGGCACGCGCCTTGGCCGGCCAGTCGGCGTACCGCTCCCGGGTGTGCGCGTCCGGGAACACCAGGCGCGCCAGGTTCGGCCGGTGCTCCGGCCGGTCCGGCGCGGCCGGGTCGAGGTGGCCCGCGTACAGGGCCGTGCCCGGCCCGGTTCCACGCCGGCACGTCGCGACCACCGCCAGTTCCTCCCGGCGTTTCGCGTCCATGGGGCAGGTCTCGACGCCGCCGGTTCGCTCAGCCACACCCTGTCAGTGTGTGCCGGGACGCGGTGGACAACGGGGGTGCGGGCGGCGACCGGTTCGGTGACCGGCGCGGCGGCCTTCGGGTGGACAATGGCCCGTCCGTGCTCGAGACCCGGGTACGGTTTTGGGTCCTCGACCATTCGAAAGCATTCGAAGTCGAATGCGGTCGAATGGCTCGGGAGAGGAGCGTTCCGGGCACACTTCCGGGCGATATGGAATATGCGGGGCATTGATCGATTAACCGGTAAAGCTCTTCCGGGCCAGTCGTTTCCCTGCTAACGTCCGAATTCTGGGAGCGTTACCGAAACAAATCCGCCGCCACCTGTTCCGATCATCCGACCAGGGAGCCGAAGATGCCACTGAAGTCATCACCAGGCCTGACCGGCAGGCGGCGGGCGCGTCGCGGGATCGCGGCGGCCGCGGCACTCGCGTTCGCCGCGGCCACGGCGCTCGGGGCGGGCCCGGCCGCCGCGGACGTGACAGCCGCGGCGCGCGTGGACAACCCGTACGCGGGCGCGTCGGTGTACGTGAACCCGGACTGGTCCGCGAAGGCGCGGGCCGACGGCGGGTCGGCCATCGCCAACCAGCCGACGTTCATCTGGATGGACCGGATCGCCGCCATCAACGGCGTGAACGGGACGCGGGGCCTGCGCTCGCACCTGGACAACGCCCTGAGCCAGGCGGCCGGCCGCACCATGGTCGTCCAGTTCGTCATCTACAACCTGCCCGGCCGCGACTGCGCCGCGCTCGCCTCCAACGGCGAGCTGGGCCCGGACGACCTGCCGCGCTACAAGACCGAGTACATCGACCCGATCGCCGCGATCATGCGCGAGTCGAAGTACGCGAACCTGCGCATCGTGACGATCATCGAGATCGACTCGCTGCCCAACCTCGTGACGAACGTCGGCGGCCGCCCGACCGCCACCGCGGCGTGCGACCGGATGCTGCAGAACGGCAACTACGTCAACGGCGTCGGGTACGCGCTGGCGAAGCTCGGCGCGATCGGCAACGTGTACAACTACATCGACGCCGCCCACCACGGCTGGATCGGCTGGGACGACAACTTCGGCGCTTCCGCGACGCTGTTCGCCCAAGCCGCCCGCGCCTCGGGCAGCACGGTCGACAACGTCACCGGGTTCATCGCGAACACGGCGAACTACGGCGTGCTGAAAGAAGACCACTTCACCATCAACGACACCGTTAACGGCACGTCCGTGCGCCAGTCGAAGTGGGTTGACTGGAACCGCTACGTGGATGAGCTGTCGTTCGCCCAGGCGTTCCGCACACAATTGATCAGCGCCGGATTCCCGTCGAACATCGGCATGCTGATCGACACTTCGCGTAACGGCTGGGGCGGTTCCCAGCGCCCGACCGCGAAAGGGCCGACGACGAGCGTGGACGCTTACGTCGACGGTGGCCGGTACGACCGCCGCATCCACCTCGGCAACTGGTGCAACCAGTCCGGGGCCGGCATCGGCGAGCGGCCGAAGGCGAGCCCGGCCTCGGGCATCGACGCCTACGTGTGGGCCAAGCCGCCGGGCGAGTCCGACGGCGCGAGCCGGGAGATCCCGAACGACGAGGGCAAGGGCTTCGACCGGATGTGCGACCCCACGTACACGGGCAACCCGCGCAACGGCAACAACCTGTCCGGCGCGCTGGCCAACGCCCCGCTGTCCGGCCACTGGTTCTCCGCCCAGTTCCGCCAGCTGATCGCGAACGCCTACCCGCGGCTCTGAGCCGGCAGGGGTTCCGGGCCGACCACGCCCGGAACCCCTGTCCGACGTCCGCTCACCGGGCTGCGGCCGACCCGACGCCGGGCGGTCCGGTGCGCGGTCCGCGACCGCCTCGGACCACCGCAGCCGTCAGCCGGTGGCGATCTGCCGCTCCGCCAGCCGCTCCGCCGCCTGGCGGCGCGCGGGCGTGAACGGGTCGGCGGGCGCGGCGACCCACCCGCCGATCTTGCCCGCGACCCTGGTCAGCAGGTTCCCGGGGCGTACGTCCACCCGGAAGTGGCCCTCCTGCGGGTGCTCCCGGGAGTCTCCACCCCAGCGGACCACGCCCTCGCACTCGGCGAGGACGTCGCGGACGATCGCCAGCTCGTGCGGGAACAGGCCACCGGTCGCCCCCGCCGGGTACTTGGCGGGCAGCACGGCGATGGCGGTCCCGGAGCGGTGGTCGGCCGCGAACGGCGTGCCGGCCGGCGGCTCGGCGTAGCCGGTGATGTCGTTCGCCCCCAGCGCGGCGACCTCGTAGTGGAAGCGCCGGGCCACGTGCAGCAGCACGACGGCGGCCGGCCCGGACAGCAGCGTCACGGACGCGTTGGAGCCCTCGACCGGGAACGTGGCGAGGCCGTCCGGACGAGCGGGCGGCGCGGCGGGGACGGGCGGCGCGGCGGGGGCGGGCGGCGCGGCGGGGGCGGGCGGCGCGGCGGGGGCGGCCGCTGCGGGCACGGCCAGGCCGACCGACGCGGCGACGGCGAGGCTGCCGGTGATGGTGAGGAACCGGCGACGCCCGAGCGGGCTCGCGTCCTCGGCGGGTTCGGTCATGGTGGCTCACTGCTCCTCGCGGGATCGGGGGTTTCGGCGGGCGGCGACGGCCAGTCCCGCGAACAGCGCGGTCGCGGTGAGCAGCACGACGACCGCCGGGTTCACGTAGGCGGGCACGAGGTCCTGGTAGGCGTTGCACCGGCGGGACAGCGGGAAGTAGGTCACCTGCCCGTAGTCCCGGTCCCACCCGCCGTGCGCCAGGACGCACGTCTCCCGGATGTCCGGCGTGTACAGGTGGATCGCACCCCAGGCGTAGACCAGGAACGCCGCGAACGGCGCGCACGAGGCGGCGACCGCCCACCGCCGGGCCGTTCCCGGTACGCGCACGGCTCCTCCTCCTCGCACGCCACCCGGGCGTGCCGTCAGCTGCGCGACAACCTCTCGATCGTCTCCGCGTAGCCTTGCAGGAAGGGTTCGAGCTTCGCCGAGGGCAGCTGCGCGGGCAGCAGGCAGACCCCGCCGGTCCTGCGGATCGCGGCCTCGGTGAGCGCGGCGAGCTGCGAGTCCGCGGTGCTGCCGCCCAGCGCGTTCCAGGCGGCGTCCCGGACGCCGGTCACCGTGCCCCCGTAGCGGCCGAGGTAGAACTGCCGGAACCTGGTCCGGTGCCCGTCGGTGAGGTGGGCCCGGATCGCCTGGTCGATCCGGGCGCCGGCGCGCACCGCGCTGCCGATCAGGTAGCCGTCGACGTCCTCCACGAGGTCGTTGAGCGGGAACGACGACAGCACGGTGATCTTGGCCAGGCGGTCGGCGCAGAACGCGTACCCCGAGGCGTACTCCTCGCCGTGCGACCGCCACTCGCCGTAGAACGTGGCCAGGTCGCCCGACCAGCCGCCGAAGTCGCCCCGCCCGTTGTTGCCCTTGAGGTAGACCGCGTTGGCGGTGGCGCCGAAGTGGTCGACGTTGACGGTGATGCCGAGCGAAGGGTCCACATAGGACTCGACCCTGGCCGGGGCGTGGGCCTGCGCGTGGTCGATCCACGCCTGGTCGACGTTGCCGATCAAGGTCTCCCAGCCGGACCAGAGACCGTTGTACGCCGGGTACCGCAGGTACTCCACGACCCGCTGGTTCGGGTCGCCGCCGTAGGCCACCGCCGTCGCGTAGAGGCCGTCGACGTACCGCAGGTAGGCGTCGACGGGCGAGTCGCCGCCGCCGACGTTCTCCGGGCCGACGCCCCGGTCGTTGCCCCGGCGGACGTCGCGGTCGAGCGCGAAGACGTCGCCGCCCGCGTCGAAGTCGAACTCCTTGATCTGGTTGAACGACCAGTTCGCGGGCAGCGGGAAGCCCAGGTTGCCGGAGAAGCCCCACGACATGCCGGACACGAACGAGTACCGCGCGAACGCCTGGTCGCTGACCTGCGCGCACACGTTGCGGGAGCCGTAGACACCCGCGACGTACCGCTTGCCGCGGGTGCCGAGACCGGCCTGGATGCCTTGGAAGTAGGGGATGACGTGGCTCGCGATCTGCTCGCCGGTGGCGTCGTAGTCGACCGCGAAGTAGATCACCGTGCCCCGGTTGAAGCCGTAGCCGACAGCCCGGTCGTGTGCCCGCAGCGCGTGGTCGTAGCCGTTGGACCAGGTGAAGTCCTCGACCGAGTCGGCGGCGTACTGAGAGATGGGGAACACCCGCATGCCGCCGGTGAAGATGGCGTCCAGCTCGCCGGGCTGGAGCTCCTTGTCGAGGGTGCTCCACGGGTCTTCGTCGAGGTAGCGGCCGACCACCTCGTACCCCGCCGCCTTCAACGCCCGCGCGCGAGAGACGCTGATGTGGAACCGGGTGTCGCTCGCGCCCGCCGGCCGGTCCGGGTCGCCGGTCGACACCAGCAGCTGCGCCCAGGTGGCGTAGTCGCCGATGCCGGTGCGGGCGAGGACGGAGAACTCCTGGAACAGGCCGACGAAGTCGCCCAGCGCCGCGTCCCAGCTGGAGGTGAACGCGGCGAACGCACCGCCGACGCCGCCGTTGAACACGCAGGCGGCGCTGAACAGCCGCACCCAGGCCGCCGGGGAGCCGGGCCGCACGGTGTTGGCGCGCAGGCCGTTCTGGGTGCCGGGCCCGAAGTTGCCGGTGGCCTGGTCCTCCGGGATGCCGATCTGGTACTGGATGGCCCGCATCAGCGCGACCTGCACGTCCCGCGTGTAGTGGCCGTCGCACGGGATGACGAAGAACGTCGACTTGGTGATGTAGGTGGCGTTGAGCCAGCGCTGGATGTCCCGCACCTCGACCCGGCCGCCCGACAGCAGCACGTAGGCGTCCATGTTGAGGATCGCTTTGAAGACCTTCGGCGGGAGGTGGCCGTCGGCGGCGAACCCGATGTCGCTCTTGAGTTCGCGCACCGCGTCGTACACGTCGGTGTCGTAGACGCCGGTCGACGTGTCGCCCGCCCAGTAGCCCTTGCAGAACAGACCGTGCTTCGCGATCCGCACGATGTTCGCATTGGGGTAGCCGGGGCCGACGTCGCCCCGCTCGGCGAGCCTGCCCAACGTGGTCGGGCCGAACGAGTCGGAGAGGGTGGCGATGCCCAGTTCGTGCTGCAACGCGCGGGTCAGCGAGAACATCACGTCCCACCCGGTCACCCCGTTCTCCGCGCAGCGCGCGTAGCCCGGCACCGAACCGTAGGTCGAGTTCACCCAGCGCTGGGCTTCGAGCACCTTCGGGTCAGCCATCGTCCGTGTCCCCCCGGATCGACCGACCGCCGCCGCGATCCTGCGGAGGCAGCCGGGAATCGGAAATCGCCACTCGGCGAACGCCGCGCGAATGCACACCGGGCACGACAGGTCCGCGGTGATCGGCGATCACGGTGCCCGGCGGTGCACGCCACCCCCAGGCAGCGAAAAATGACGCTAACGACGCCCCGATGGGCCGTCAAGCGACTGTGATCGTGGTGTGGAGATCCCGGGGTGGACCTGTGCGGGCGGGCCATACCGCCGGCGGGACGGGAGGGTGGTGTGCGTGAATCCGAGGCGCGGAAACCGAGGTGCGGAGCCTAGGCCGCGCCACGGCCGGCCGCCGCCAGCACGGACGGCGCGAGGGCGTCGGCGATGAGCGCGTACCCGGCGGGCGAGGGGTGGAAGCGGTCGGCGGAGAAGAGGGTCGGGTCGGTGGCGAAGCGGCCGGACAGCGCCGGCTCGGCCGCCGCCACCACGCCGCCCGCGCGGAGCACCGCGTCGGCCTGCGCGCGTGCGTAGAGACCGCTGGCCTGTGACACGAAAGCCCGGTACGCGGGCGGCACGTGCGAGACGACGCCGAGGTCGGGCGCCGTCGCCACCACCACCTGCCCGCCCGCGCGGCGCAGGGCGAGCACGGCGTCGTGCAGCAGGCCCGCGCCGACCGCCGGCGGCGTGAACGACGTCAGGTCGTTCGCCCCGATCACGACCAGCGCGACGTCGACACCGGTCCGCACGGCCGCGCGCACCTGCGCGTCCAGGCCGGCGGACCGCGCGCCGGACACCGCGTGCACGCCCAGCTCGACGGGGTGCCCCGCCGAGCGGAGCACCGCCGCCAACCGCTCGCCCAACGTCTCCTCGGGTCGGTCGCACCCCACGCCGGCGGCGAGCGAGTCACCCAGGACGCGGAACCGGAGTCGTCCAGTCATCACACCACTGCCAACGCCCGCGACCGCTCCCGTACTCCCGGGATCAGGTGCACGCGGCGGTGAGGTTCGCGACCTTGGTCGCCTTGTCCTCCAACCACGCCGCCGGTTGCAGGACCAGGTCTTCCAGCGTCACCGCGCGCAGCGTGGCGGCCATGGCGGTGACGGCTTCGTTGATCGTCGTGTCGGCGGCGTCCGCGGCCAACGCGCTCAGGTTGTCCGCGGCGGAGTGCGCCTGCTCGACGGCCCGCTCCGGGCTGTCGGTGTCGAAAGCGGTAGTGGCCTGCGCCAACGCCTCCGTGCACAGCTGCACCGTGGACGCGGTGTCGGCGACGGCGCCGGCGGCCTGCGAGGCGTCCTGGAGCGTGCCGCAGGCGGTCAACGCGGTGACGGCGGCGATGGTGGTGACAGCGGCGGCTAGACGGGTGGTGACGCGCATGGCGTGCTCCTCCGGCTCAGGTCCCGAACCAGAGGTCTCCCCGACCGCCGAACCCGGCGGCGCCGTGACCGGACCGCTGCGGAGCGGCCGTAATGACGATCACGGGCAGAGTGGGTACTCCCCTCTGCCACCAGGATGCCGGTTCCACCACCCCCCGGTCAAAGTGACGGGGATAACCTCGCGGATGCGCGACGGCGGGCAACCCGGCGGCGCGGTGCGACTCCTGCGGCTCTCGGCGAACAGCGGGTCGAGGCCGCGGGCCGCGCCCTTAAGGTGGCGGCATGAGCGTCATCCCGGACAGCCACCGAGACCTCCTGGAACGGCCGCTGTACACCCACCTGGCCACGGTCCGGCCGGACGGGACGCCGCAGGTCAACCCGATGTGGTTCACCTGGGACGGCGAGCACGTGCGCTTCACGAGCACGACGCGCCGCCAGAAGCACCGGAACGTGGCGCTGCACCCGGAGATCGCGTTGTCCGTCAACGACCCGGAGCAGCCGACCAGGTACCTGGAGGTGCGGGGCGTGGTCGAGCGGGTCGAGGACGACTCGGAGGGCCGGTTCTTCCTCGAGGTGGCCGCGCGCTACGGGTTCCGGTTCGACGGCCCGCCGGCGGACGCCCGGCACCGCGTCGTCTACGTCGTGAAGCCGAAGTCGGTGAGCACCCAGTAGCACCGGGCGGGACGTCCCGCCGGGATCAGGCCGTCAGGCCGCCGTGCGGTCGAGGAAGTCGGCGACCAGCGGCGCGATCACCGGGAGCTGGTCCTCCAGGGCGAAGTGGCCCGCGTCGAGCAGGTGGAGCGCGGCGTCCGGCACGTCGCGCAGGTACGCCCGCGCACCCGCCTCGGTGAAGAACGGGTCGTGCACGCCCCACGCGATCAACGTCGGCGGGCGGTGCTCCCGCAGCCACGCCTGCCAGTCGGGGTAGGCCTCGACGTTGCGGTGGTAGTCGTAGGCCAGCGCGAGCTGCGCCTCGCGGCGGCCGGGCCGGTCCAGGAACAGCTGGTCGAGCAGCCACCCCTCCGGCGCGAGCAGGGCGGGATCGGCCGTGCCGCCCTCGTACTGGCCGCGGGTCGCCTCCAGCGTGAACAGGTCCAGGACGGTCTGCTCGCGGTCGGGCGTGACGGCGATGAAGTCCCGTGCCGCGTCCGACAGGCCCTCGGCGTAGGCGTTGCCGTTCTGCACGACCAGCCCGGCGACCCGGTCCGGGTGGCGCAGCGCCCACCGGAAGCCCACCGGCGCGCCGAAGTCGAACAGGTACAGCGCGAAGCGGGTCAACCCCAGGCGGTCGACGAAGCCCTCGACGACGTCGGCGAGGCGGTCGAACGAGTAGGTGAACCCGTCGGGGACCTCGGTGTGGCCGAAGCCGGGGTAGTCGGGCGCGACGAGCCGGTAGCGCGAGCCGAGGGCGTCGACCAGTCGGCGGAACTGGTGCGAGGCGGACGGGAAACCGTGCAGCAGCAGGAGGACCGGCGCGTCGGGGCGGTCCGGCAGCGACTCCCGGCAGAAGACCCGGACCCCGTCCACGTCGACGTGGCGGTGGGCGACCCGAGCGATCATGTCACATGCCTCCTTGGTGAGAAGATGCGTTAGGTATAGCGGGGTTGATCTAATGGGTCAAGCGGGGTTGATAGCATTAGTGTCATGAGTGACACCGGCCCGCTCACCGGCGAGCACCTCGCGTTGGACCTGGTCAACACCCGGCCTTCGACCGAGGACGGCCGCGTCGACCTGCTGGACACCCCGGCGCGGCTGGCCACCTGGCTGACCCTCGAACCGGCGCTCGCGGCGGAGGTGGGCGACGCCGTCCCGACGGCGGCCGACCTCGCCCCCGTGCACGCGGTGCGCGAGCACGTCGACGCGGTCGTCCACGCGCTGCTGCGCGGGACCCGGCCGCCGAAGGCCGCCCTGCGCGGCCTGACCGAGGCGGCACGCGCGGCGCCGGCCGTGCGCGAACTGGGCTGGGACGGCGTCGCCGTCACCGCGGCGCGCCGACGCGCCGGCCGGCTCGGCGTCCGCCTGGCCGCCCGCCTGGCCGAAGCCGCCGCGGACCTGCTCACCGACGACGCGGTCGGGCGCCTCAAGCAGTGCGAGGCCGAGGACTGCGTGCTGGTCTTCCTGCCGGCGCACCCCCGCCGGCGCTGGTGCTCGCCGACGCGCTGCGGCAACCGCGCCCGGGTCGCCCGCTACTACCGGCGCCACAAGAACCCGACGCCGTGACCGCGTGACCCCGAAGCGGGCCGTTGCGGCCGCATCCGGCCGGGAGCTATCTTGGAACGACCATTCCAAGATAGCGAGGCGGACATGCCGGATGTGAAGCACTTCGACCCCGAGGCGGTGCTCGACTCGGCGGAGGAGCTCTTCTGGCGGCGGGGCGCGTCGACGACCGGCGTGCAGGACATCGTGTCGGCGACCGGCGTCAACCGGTCCAGCCTGTACGCCACGTTCGGCGGCAAGCGGGAGCTCTACGTCGCCGCGTTGCGCCGCTACGCCGACCGGCGTTCGGGCCCGGTCTTCCGGCGGCTCGCCGAGGACGACCGCGGGCTGCCGGCGATCGCGGACTTCTTCCGCGCGCTGATCGGCGTCCGCTGCGCCGGCGAGCACGCCCGGTGGGGCTGCATGGTCACCAACGCGCACGCCGGCGCGGAGAACGACGACCCGGACGTCCGGGCCGTCCTGCACGACCACCACGACCGGTTGCGGGCGGCGATGGGCGCGGCGCTGGAACGCGCGCGGGCCGCCGGCGAGCTGCGACCGGGCGTGGTGCCCGCGACGTCGGCCGACGTGCTCTCGCTGCTGGCCTACGGGGTGAACGTGCGCTCCCGCGCGGGCGCGACCCCGCGAGCGCTGGGCGACACCGTCACGGCCGTGCTCGACTCACTGGCGAACCGACCCGAGGAGATCCGCTGACATGGTGCAGTTCACCGTTCACGACGAGAACACCGCGCCCGAGGACGCCCGCCCCTACCTGGAAGCCGGCAAGCGCCGCCTGGGCTTCGTCAGCACGCTCAACGCCGTGATGGCGGAGTCGCCGGAACTCCTGGCCGGCTACAACGCGCTGGCCGAGCAGTTCGGCAAGTCCTCGCTGTCCGGGCCCGCGAAGCACGTCGTGTGGATCACCACCAGCGTCCTGAACGGCTGCGAGTACTGCGTGGCCGCGCACTCCACGCTCGCGGTGAAGACCGGCGTGGACGAGGGGACCGTGCAGGCCCTGCGCGCCGGCAAGCCGTTGTCGGACAACGCCTTGGAGGCCGTCCGCCGGTTCACCGAGCGCGTGGTCACCGACCGGGGTTGGGTGGGCGACCAGGAGGTGGAGGAGTTCCTGGCCGCGGGCCACACCCGCCGCCAGGTGCTGGACGTGATCCTCGGCGTCGGGATGAAGACGCTGTCCAACTACACCAACCACATCGCCCACACGCCGCTCGACCCGGCGTGGCAGGACCAGGAGTGGAAGCGCGACGAGGCCTAGGAGGACGCACCGGCGGGACCGGCCGGGTGGCCGGTCCCGCCGGTGCGCTCAGCTCCTGGCCGGGAGCACCCGGACCGCCGGGGCGATCACGGTGTTGTCGGCCGACAGCGCGTCGCGGACGCCCACGGGCTCGGCGACCACCTTGAACACCACGGTGCCCTCCGCCAGGTCCGCCGCGGTGAACGCGTAGTCGAACGTGAACGCCACCGTGCGGTTCTGCCGGGCGGGCACCGGCTTGGTCAGCGTGCCGACCACCTGGTAGCCGGCCGAACCGCCGCGGTGGAGGGTGACGGTCACCGTCTCGTCGTACCGGGTGTCGGCCACGGTCACCGTCAGCGGTCTCGTCGTGCCGACCCGGGCCGTGGCCGGCGCGGAGAACCCGGTGATGCCCACGTCGTGCGTGCGGACCGACACCGTCCTGGTGGTCGTCGCGGTGCGCCCGCCCTGTCCGCTGACCGTCATCCGCGCGGTGTAGTCGCCGTCGGCGGCGTACCGGTGGTAGGCGTACCCGTCCGTCGGGTCGACGACCGTGCCGTCACCGAAGTCCAGCTCGTCGATGGCGGTCCCGCCTCCCTCGGGGTCGTCGGAGTAGTCGGTGAACCGGACGTCGTCGTGGATCGACGGCGCCTCCGGCGAGACCCGCAGGTCCGGCCGCAACGCCTGCGCGAGCCGCAGCCCGAGCACCACCTCGTCGGCGGTCGCGTGGGCCGCGTTGAACTGGAAGTGCAGCGGACGGCCCGCCTCGGCGCGGAACAACGTCCGGTAGCCGGTGCAGACCACCTCGGTCAGGTCGCCCAACGACGTGCCGGTGTAGGCCGCGGCGACGGCGTTGTGGCCGCCCCACGAGTCCGCGTCGAGCGCGATCACCTCGGTCTCGACGGGCGTGTAGGTGTACCAGACCGACGGCGAGCCGGGGTTGAGGTCGCAACTCGCGGCCGGCTCACCCGCCTCGACCGTGGCCGCCGCCAGCGACACCCGGTTCAGCGCGGGCAGGGCGTCGACGACCGCGCGGTCGGCGAAGTGGTCGTTGGCGGGCGCCGGCACCGCCTCGGCGGTGATCCGGACGAGGCCCTGCCACGGCGAGGCCGCCAGCTTCAGGTAGTACGTGACACCCGCGCGGGCGTCCAGCTCGCGGGTCATCCGACCCGACTCGCACGTGCCGGGCTCCCAGTGCAGCCCGCCACGCGCGCCGGTGAAGATCGCGGTCTCCACGTAGGTGTCGTGGACGTCGATGCGCAGCGTCACGTCCTCGGTCGACGTGAAGGAGTACCAGGCGGACCCGGACTCCAGCTGGTGGCACGGGTTCGGGTCGTCCGGCGCGCCGGTGGCCTCCCCCATGTCGACCTCGTGCGTGAACGGCAGGCCGCTGATCGCCACGGCGTGGTCGAAGTCGTCGTTCGCCGGCGGAGCCGCCTGCGCCACACCGGGCGTCAGCACCGACGCGACCAAGGCGACGGCGGTCACCGCGACCAGTCGCCCACGTCCGCGGTCCACCCGCTGCCCCTCCACCGCGCGCCGCCTCATCGGACCGACTCGCTGACGGACCGGCCGCTGAGCGCGGGGAGGACCGTCGCCGCGGGTGCGACGGCCTCGTTGTCGATCGGCCGGGCGTCGCGGACGCCCTGGCCCAGCGTGACCACGGCGCGGAAGGTGACCCGGCCGACCACCGCGTCCTCGGGCGTGAACGTGTAGTTGAACGGGAACGCCACCGTGCGCGTGGGTCGGGCCGGCACGTACTGCGTGGCGCGGGCGATCTCGGTGAAGCCGCCGGGAGTGCCGCGGTAGAGGATGACGGTCGCGTTCTCCGGGAGCCGCTGGTTGCCGACGGTCACCTCGACGGACCTGGTCTGGCCCGGCCTGCCCCTGGTGGGCGCGGTGAACGAGGCGATCCCCACGTCGTGCGTGCGCACGACCAGGGTCCGGGACATCGTGCCCGTGCGGCCGTCGGCGGAGGTGACGTCCATCCGGACGGCGTAGTCGCCGTCCGCGGCGAACCGGTGCTCGACCTGGCGGCCGGTGGCCGTGGTCCCGTCGCCGAAGTCCCACTCGGTCCGGGTGATCGCCTGGCCCGTCTCGTCGTAGCTCTGGTCGACGAAGTCCACCACGTCCAGGGTCGACGGGTCCGAGCGGTTCTGCCCGAAGTAGACGGTCAACGGCGGTGCGAGCGCCAGGGCGATCACGGTGGGCGTGGTCCGCGGCGCCCGGTTCGTCACCTGGACGCGGTAGGTCTGTCCGGCGGTGACGACCAGGACGCGTCGGTAGTAGCGCTCGCAGAACACCTCGGTCACCGCGCCGAGGGAGTCCCCGGTGTAGACGGCGACCGTGGTCTCGTAGTCGTCGCCGGGCTGGTCGAGGGTGATCGCCTCCGTGCGCGGGGCGGTGAAGGCGAACCACGCCGACGGGCTCGGGAGGGTCGTGCCGCCGCACGTCGGGACCGGCTCGCCCGGCTGCGCGGTGGCCGCGGCCAACCGGGTCTCGGCGGTGGCGGGCACGGCCGAGATCGGCGTGGCGGCGGCGAAGTCGTCGTTGGCCGGCGGGAGCACCTCGCCGACGGCGAGCCGGACGGACCCGCTCCACCAGTCGTCGACGACGACCATGAAGTGGTAGGTGGCGCCGGCCGTGACCCGCAGCAGCTCCGGGCCGTCCCAACCCCTCTTGGTCAGACTGCTGTGAGACACCTCGTGTGAGCGGGGTTCCTGATCAAGAGCGGGATCGGAGATCCTTGTGCTCGTGTCCACCCCATCCGACAAGCCGCCTCGGCGTTCCTCCGGCGGGACACCGGCCGATCCGGCCGCGCGTCCGTCCCGGCGGACGTTCACCGCCGAGTACAAGCTCGCCCTGGTCGCCGAGTACGAGAACGCCCCGAACGGGGAGAAGGGCGCGATCCTGCGTCGCGAGGGCCTGTACTCCTCGCACGTCATCGAGTGGACCCGGGCCCGTGACGCGGGCCGGCTGGGAAGCGGACCGGCCGAGCCGGCGGAACCGAGGAGGAAGTCGACCGAGCAGATCGAGTTGGAGAGATTGCGCCGGCAGAACGCGAAACTGACCTCCGACCTGGCCAAGACCCGAATGGCACTGGACATCATGGGAAAAGCACACGCGCTCTTGGAAGAACTCTCCGGGAGCACGGACGAGGACAGGCCGCCGACGAGGTCTTGACGACTGCCTTCGGCGAGTTGCGTGCCGCTCTGGTCCCGGTGACCACGTCGTGCGCGTTGACCGGCAGGTCCCGGGCCACGCACTACCGCCGCCTCGGGGCGACGGGCCCGGTGCACGGCCCCCGACCGCGCCGTCGTCCGCCGCCGCACGCCCTGGACGCCGCCGAACGCGCCGGGGTGCTGGAGGTGTTGACCAGCCCGGCCTACCGGGACCTGGCGATTCCGCAGGTGTGGGTGCGGGAGCTGGACGAGGGCCGCTACCGGTGCTCGGTGTCGACGATGTACCGGATCGCCCGCGCCGCCGGGCAGGTCCGCGAACGCCGCCGCGTCGCCACCCATCCACCCCGCGCCCGGCCCGAACTGCTCGCCCACGGCCCGAGCCAGGTGTGGTCCTGGGACATCACCGCGCTGAAAGGGCCGGTGAAGGGCGTCTGGTACCGCTGCTACGTCGTGCTGGACATCTTCTCCCGGTACGTCACCGGGTGGCTGGTCGCCGCCGCGGAGGACGCGGTCGTGGCCAGGGACTTCCTCGCCGACGCCGTCGCCCGCAACGGCACCGCGCCGCACACGGTCCACGCCGACCGCGGTGGCGCGATGGTCTCCAAGCCCGTCTCCGGGCTCCTGGTCGACCTCGGCGTGCTCCGCTCCCACTCCCGCCCCCGCGTCTCCAACGACAACCCCTACTCCGAGGCCCAGTTCAAGACGATGAAGTACATGCCCGACTTTCCCGACCGGTTCGGCTCACTGGAGGACGCCCGCGCGTTCTGCGAGGAGTTCTTCCTCGCCTACAACCACGAACACCGACACTCAGGCATCGGCATGCACACCCCCGCGTCCGTCCACTTCGGAACCGCCGATCAGATCCGCGACCAAAGACAGGCCACCCTCGACCGCGCCCACACCCGATATCCGCAACGCTTCGCACACCGACCCCGGCCACCCCGACTGCCCGAGGCAGCCTGGATCAACCAACCCGTCGGGCAACCGCAGCCGACCCCGTAAACACAACCTGTCTCATCTGAATTGACAACTACCGAACTGCTCCAGCAGCCGGTGTCCGGCACCCGCTGCACCGCGCCGCGCGGCCCGGTGTGGATCGCGACGCCGGCGGACCCGCCGCCGCCGGTCACGTCGACCTCCAGCACGCCGGCGGAGCCCGCGGTGTAGTCGAACCAGACCGAGGCCACGTCACCCGTCGTGCACACCGGGTCGTCCTCGGCCCTCGTCGCCTCGGTGAAGTCGACGTCGGCCGCGAACGGCAGCGCGGTGATCGCGCCCGCCTGGTCGAAGTCGTCGTTCGCCGGCGGCGACGCCTGTGCCACCCCCGGCACCAGCGCCGCCAGCGCGACCGCGCCCGTGACCGCTGCCGCGATCCGGGCCCGTAATCGTGTCCGTCCCCCTGAGGACAGGTTCATCCGTCTTCCTCCCCTGAGTCGGGCTCCGCCGCTGTGGCGGACACCCTCACCGGTATATCGATCTACGAGGACCCGATGTGACAAACAGGTCTCGTAACGCCGCCGGGGGTTGCGCCGAACCACTGTCGAGCGGCGAGGGGATCTTCATGGTGCGGTCACTGGTGGTTGCGGCACTGCTGGCGGGAGCGGTGACGGCGACGGCGCCGTCACCGGCCGAGGCGCGGGCCGAGGGGACGGCTCCGGTCGGGGTGTCGGTCGAGTTGTCCACCTCGCCGGTGCCCGTCGGCACGGCGGTCCGCGCGACGGCCGTGGTGGACCCGACCGAACCGGACCCGACCGAGGTCGGCGGCACGGTCCGGTTCACCGTCGACGGGACTCCCGTCGGGAACCCCGTGGCGCTGGTCGGCGGTCAGGCGACGGCCGTGCTGCCGCCGGCCGCGGTCGGCGCGCACCGCGTCGGCGCGGTGTACGGCGGCGACCAGCGCTTCGCGGCGGGCGACGCCGGTCCGGGCGCGAAGCTCGTCGTCACCCCGGCGGGGTCGAGCCGGTTCGTCGCGCTGCCGCCCGCGCGCGTCCTCGACACCCGGGACGGCACGGGCCGCGCCGGTGGCAGGCCGGCCGCGGGCACGACCGTCCGCTTCCACCCGGGCGTGCCGGGCGGCGCGACCGCGGTGGCGCTCAACGTGACGGTGACCGACGCGGCCGGACCGGGTCACGTCACCGCCTGGTCGGGCGAGGGCACGCGGCCGGCCACCTCGAACCTGAACGTGGAGCGGGCCGGCGACACGATCGCCAACCTGGTCGTGGTCCCCCTGTCCGCGGGTGGGGACGTCGGCCTGCATACCACCACGACCGCGGACCTGATCGCCGACGTGGCGGGCTACTTCGTGACGTCCTCGTCGGCGACGGCGGGACGCCTCGCGCCGTTGACCCCGGCCCGGCTCGCGGACACCCGCACCGGGCCGCGACCCGCGGCCGGGGCGACGATCACCGTCCGGGCCGCCGGGGTGGGCGGTGTGCCGCCGGCGGGCGCGGCGGGGGTGGTGCTCAACGTGACCGCCACGGAGGTCGCCGGTCCGGGGCACGTGACGGTGTGGCCCGCCGACCGGTCCCGGCCGACGGCCTCGAACCTCAACACCACCCGGGCCGGCCAGACCATCCCCAACGCGGTGTGGGCGCCGTTGTCGGCCGACGGGTCGGTCAACCTGTTCACCTCGGCGCCGGCGCACCTGGTGGTGGACGTCGCGGGCTGGTTCACCGGCGAGACCGCCGGGTCGGGCACCGCCGGGCTGTTCGTGCCCACCACGCCCACCCGCCTGCTGGACACCCGGCCCGACTCCCGGATCGGGTACCAGGGAGGCAAACCCGTCGCGTCGGGCGCGGTGGTCGCCGGGCTGGCCGGACGCGCGCCGGTGCCGGCGGGCGCGGCGGCCGTCGTGGCGAACGTGACCGTCACCGAGGCCGAGCGGCCCGGGCACGTCACCGTCCACCCCGGCGGCACGGCCCGGCCGACGGCGTCGAGCCTGAACATCGACACCGCCGGCCAGACCCGCCCCAACCTGGTGACGGTGCCGTTGGGCGGTGGGGCGGTGGAGCTGTTCCCGACCGCGCCCACGCACCTGGTCCTGGACGTGGCCGGGTACTTCACCGCCGACCTCGACCCCGACGCGCCGGCCACCTCGCACGAGGACGTGGCCCCGGCGGCGTCGACCGTCGTGCTCGACCCGCCCGCCGTGACCGCGCTGACCGCCACCACGGTGACGCTGGCCGCGGGCGTCGCGCGCCCCGCCGTCGGCGCCGGCCTGGTGCTGCGGGGCGGCGGGGCGCTCGCGCCCCAAGGCCGGACGGGGACGGTGACCGCGGTGGCGTCCGGGCCGGGCGGCACGACCGTGGCGACGCTCGCCGCCGCGCCGCTGGAGCGGCTGTACGACCGGGTCGACATCGCCTACGACGGACCGGCCGACCTCCTGCCGCCCACACCGGCCGCCACCACGCGCGGCGTCGGCGTGGAGGTGCCCGTCGACGAGTCGGTGATGGACCTGGGCCGGCCGGGCGCGTTCACGTGCTCCTCCGGGACCGGGACCACCCTGTCCGCGGCGCTGGTGCGGTTCGACCACACCCGGGTCCGGTTCGAGCAGCGGTTCGGGCCGCTGACGGCGCCGTTCATGCACGTCTCGGTGGAGACCGAGCCGGTGGTGCGGTTCGCGGCCGAGTTCACCGGCAAGGTGACGTGCGAGCTGTCCCCCGCCGTCCGCGACCGCGTCCGGCTGGTGTGGCGGCTGCCGACGAGCGTGCCGATCACGGTCGACCTCGCGCCCGTGCTGCGGTTCGAGGCGAGCGCGGCGGTGACCGCGGACCTGACCGTGCGGCTGCGCCGCATGGTCGGCTTCGAGACCAACCCGGACCTGTCGCTGCGCGCCTTGAACTCCTCCTCGCACCGCAACGAGGGGACATCGTTGTCCGGTCAGGTGGCCGTGTCGGTGCTGATGGGCGCGGACGTGTCGGTGAAGGTCCTCGACATCGCGGGCGTCGGCTTCACCATCGGGCCGCAGTTCACCGCCGCGCTGGACACCTCCGGCTGCCTGACCCTGTCGGTGGCGATGCGGTTCGAGCTCGACGTGCGCGTCGACCTGCTGTTCATCCACGCCAAGAAAACCCTGATCAGCATCGTGATCGGGCCGTGGACGCTGCTCACGTCGTGCCAGGGCGGTTCGGCCGGGCCGCTGCGGGTGGCCGTGTCGACGTTGCCGCTGGGGTTCGTCGGCAAGCCGTACCGGGCGACGCTGACCGCGTCCGGCGGCGCCGCGCCGTACACGTGGCAGGTCTCCTCCGGCCCGGCCTGGCTGCGCTGGGACGACACCGGCCACCTCGGCGGCACGCCGACCGCGCCGGGCGGCGAGCAGCTCTGGGTGCAGGTGACCGACGCGGCGGGCGCCCAGCGCACCACCTCCGTGCAACTGGTCGTCGCCACCACCGGCGACGGCGGCGCGGAACTGCTGTCGGTGACGCCGTCCGGCGCCCCGGGCAACGCGGCGGCGGGTCGGGCCATGATCGGCGCGGACGGCCGGTTCGCCTACTTCGAGTCCGCCGCCACCGACCTCACCGCCAGCCCGCTGACCCGGCAGCCGTCGGTGTTCGTCCGCGACCGGGTCACCCGCACGACGACGCGCATCGACCCGCCCGGCGACACCGGCGCCCGCCACGAGCTGCGCGCGATCTCCACCAACGGCCGCTACTCCCTCATCCACTCGACCCTGGACCGCCCGCAGCAGTCCGCGATCTGGCGGCACGACCTCGTCACCGGCGCCTCCACCCGGCTCGTCCTGGCGGACGACCTGCTGGCGGGGAGCACGTCCCGGGAGAACTCGATCTCCGACGACGGTGACGTGGTGTACCTCGGCTACGGCCGCCTGGTGCGGTTGTCGACCCAGGCCGTCACGCAGTTGCGCTGCCCCGCCTCCACCACCCCGATCGGCGACTTCGCCCACGACGTGCGGTTCGCCGGCGACGCGTCCTCGGTCTTCTTCATCTCCGACCGCTGCGGCCAGGCCTACGACTCCGGCTACCGCTTCGACACCGCCACCGGCGCCGCCCAGCCGGTGCTGCACGCCTGGTGCGGCTGGAACGCGGGCAGCCAGTGCCTGGAGCGCCTGGTCCCCACCGCCGCCGGCGACTTCACCGCGAGCCTCGACGTGAGCAGCACCCAGTCGGCGCTGTACATCGGCGCCGGCGCCACACCGGTGCGCAGTCCGCTGGTCATGCCGTGCGGCCTGGCCGAGGACTCGGCGAGGGTGGCGTTCCTGGCCGACTCGACCCTGCTGCCGGGAGGCGACCCCCGCGGCTGGGACCTGTACTCCTACAACCGGGGGGCCAACGCGATCAGCCGGGTCGCCGCGGGCGCGGGCTGCACCACCCACTCGTACGCGGGCCGGTCGAACGAGGTCGCCTACGTCCACGACGCCCAGGTCTACGTGCGGCCGGTCCCGTGATCGACCGCCGCGCCGGCTGACGGGCGGTCCGGGGGTGCGCGGTTCCGACGTCCCGCGACGGCGTTCGTCGATACCGTTGGGTGCGGTGCTGCCCGGCGGTCAGGAGCGCGCATGAGACGTCCACGGGGTGCGTTGGTCACCGCGGAGGTGGCGCTGGTCTTCCTGACCGGGCTGGCGATCAACGCGGCGAGCGAGCACCTGCCCCGGTGGATGACCGTCTCGTGGGTCGTGTGGCCGGTGCTGGTCGCCGTGCTCGGCGTGACGCTCGCGGTCACCCTCCGGCGGGAGCCGGCCGGGCCGAGCCTGCCGCCGGTGTGGAGCGTGCCGCCGCGCAACCCGAACTTCACCGGCCGCGCGGAGGAGCAGCGGTGGCTGCGGGACCGGCTCAAGCGCGACCGGAACGTCTCCGTGCACGCGATGCGCGGCATGGGAGGCGTCGGCAAGAGCCAGGTGGTGATCGAGTTCTGCCACCGCCGGGCGGGCCGGTACCGGGCGGTCTGGTGGATCACCGCCGAGGACGCGGCCCTCGTGCCCGGCCAGCTGGCGCTGCTCGGCCGGGCGCTCGGGCTCACGCTGCCCGCCAACGTCGAGGAGTCCGTCGGCGTGGTGCTCGCGGAGCTGCGCCGGCGGCGGGACTGGCTGCTGGTCTTCGACAACGCCGAGACCGTCTCCGGTGTGCGCCGGTACCTCCCGTCGGGCGCCGGCCACGTGCTGGTGACGACCCGGCGGGCGGGGTTCGAGGCGATCGCCGCGGTCAGGCACGTCGACACGTTCCGCCGGCCGGACTCGGTGTCGCTGCTGAGGCGGCGCGTGCCCGCGATGTCCGACGGGCAGGCCGACGAGCTGGCCGAGCTGCTCGGCGACCTGCCGCTCGCGCTGGAGCAGGCCGCCGCCTACCTCCAGCAGACCTCCACGCCCGTGCCGGACTACCTCGACCGGTTGCGCCGCAGTCCCGACACCGCCGCCGATCGCGGGCGCGACGCGCACCGCACGCCGGACCACGACACGCTCGCCTCGCTGTGGGAGCTGCCGCTGCGGCTGATCGAGGAGTCGTTCCCGGCGTCCGCGCGGCTCCTGGAGATCTGCTCCTACCTCGCGTCCGAGGCGATACCCCTCGACCTGTTCGCCGACAACGCCTCCGCGCTGCCGCAGGCCCTGGAGTCGGCGGTCGCGGACCGGTCGGGCGAGTTCGCGGACACCGTCGGCGTGCTCGTCGACTACTCGCTGCTGCGGCGGGTGGACGACAGCGTGCGGGTGCACCGCATGGTGCAACTCGCCGTCCGCGCGCGGGTGGCCGGCCTGCCACCCGCCGCCGGGGCGCACCCGCAGGCCGTCGCGGCGGGGCTGCTCGTGGCGGACCTGCGCGAGCGGCACCCGAGGTCGACGTCGGCGTGGCCGCGCTGGCGGCTGATGCTGCCGCACGTGCTGGCCTGCGTCGGCTTCGACGTCGACCCGAGGGTCGGCGGGTGGCTGCTCGGCCGGGCCGGGGCGTACCTGTTCGAGACGGGGCAGCTGAACGACGCGCGGCTGTTGTTCACCAAGGCGTTGGAGGGTGGCGAGGCGGCCTTCGGACCGGACCACCCCGGCGCGGCCGTCCACCTCAGCAACCTGGGCGTCGTGCTGAGCGAGCTGGGGCAGCCGGAGCGGGCGCGGCCGTTCCTGGACCGGGCCCTGGCTCTCACCGAAGCCGCCTACGGGCCGCACCACCCCGCCGTGGCCGTGCGGCTGAACAACCTCGGGCTGGCCCTCCACGACCTCCGCAGGCCGGGCGAGGCGTTGCCGCTGATGCAGCGGGCGCTGGCGATCACCGAGGCGGCCTACGGCCCGGACCGGCCGATCGTCGCCCTCCGGCTGGACAACCTCGGGCTCGTCATGCGCGACCTGGCGCCCGAGCACGTCCAGGAGGCCGAGGCCCTGCACCGGCGGGCCCTGGCCATCACCGAGGCCGCGCACGGACCCGACCACCCCGACGTGGCCAGGGCGCTGCACAACCTGGGCGCGGCGCTGGTCGACCGCGGCTACCCGCTCGACGCGCGGCGGTTGTTCGAACGCGCGCTGGCGGTCAAGGAGGCCGCCTACGGGCTCGACCACCCGGAGGTCGCCGGCACGTTGAGCGATCTCGCCATGGTGCTGCGCAGGCTGCACAGCCCGGCCGACGACACCCTGCTGGTGACGGCGCAGGCCCTGCTGACGCGCTCGCTGACCATCAGCGAGGCGGTGTTCGGCGGCGACCACCCGGTCGTCGCGGTGCGGCTGGGCAACCTGGGCCTGGTCCTGAGCGACCTGGGCCGGGCGGGTGAGGCGACGCGGCTGCACGAGCGCGCGCTGGCGATCGCCGAGGCCGCGCACGGCGCCGACCACCCCGACGTGACCAAGCACCTGGACGGCCTCGCCGGCGCCTGGCGGGCGCAGGGCCACCCCGACCTCGCCATCCCGCTGATGGAGCGGGCGTTGAAGATCACCGAGGCGTGGCACCGCGGCGACGACCACCACGACGTCGCCACGAGGTTGAGCCGGCTGGGCCTGGCCCTGAGCCTCATGGACCGCGAGGACGAAGCCGGCCACCTGATCACCCGCGCCCGCGCCATGCGCGCACGGCTGCGGGCGTGACGCGCCGTTCCGGTCGTCGCCGCCGTGCCCCTCCAGCCCTGGCCGCCGCACGGGCTGGGCAGCCGCATCAACCCGAGGCCGTAGCCGCGTCCGCGGTCCTCAGTCGAGGCAGAACTCGTTGCCTTCGACGTCCCGCATCACGATGCACGACTCCTCGACGCCGTCCGCGTACAGGGTTCGCACGTGCGCCGCGCCGAGCGCGACCAGCCGTGCGCGCTCGGCTTCGAGCGCGGCGAGGCGTTCCCCACCCACCAGCCCGGTGCCGACCCGCACGTCGAGGTGCACCCGGTTCTTGACCACCTTGCCCTCGGGAACGCGCTGGAAGAACAGCCGCGGACCGACCCCCGCGGGGTCCACGCAGGCGAACGCCGCGCCCCGGCGCTCGACCGGCAACGAGCGGTCGTGGTCGTCCCAGGTGGCGAACCCCTCCGGCGGCGCGGGCACGACGTACCCCAACACCTCGCACCAGAACCGGGCGACCCGCTCGGGTTCCGCGCAGTCGAAGGTGACCTGGACCTGCCTGACCGACACCATGCGCCCACGATAGTTCCGGCTGCCACCACGCACGCCACTCGTCACCAGGGGCGGTGGGCCCGGTCCGGCCCCCGGCCCACCGCCGCCTCCCGCTACGGCGCCGGCATCGGCTGGTCCAGGACCCACAGCCACGAACCGTCCGGCTGGCGGCGGGCGACCTCGACGGTCAGCTCGCCGCTGGTCAGGGTCGACATCGTGAGCGCCAGGTCGCCGCTCACCAGCGCCGGGTGCTGCCGGCCGGGGGTGAGCACCGGTGCGGCGGCGACGAACTGCTCGTAGACCTCGCGGATCCGCGCGTGGCCGGTGGCGAGGTTGCCCGGCGGGAACGCCAGCACGGCGTCCGGCTCGTACAGCGCCACCAGGCCGTCGACGTCCCCCGCGTTGCCGCGCTCGATGAAGTGCTTGCCCAGGTCGTTCGGCTCGAAAGCCGCGTTCTCGCTTGTCATGCCGGTAAGCCTCCAAGCAATACACGACACCCTGTGTCACGTATTCCGATAAAGTTCGCCCATGCGTGCCGACCGGCTGGTGTCGCTGGTGCTGCTGCTGCGCCGGCACGGTCGGCTCTCCGCGACGGCGCTGGCCCGCGAGCTGGAGGTGTCCACCCGCACCGTGCTGCGGGACGTCGAGGCGCTGTCCGCGGCCGGTGTCCCGGTCTACGCCGAACGCGGCCGGCACGGCGGTTTCGCGCTGCTGCCCGGTTTCCAGACCGAGCTGACCGGGCTGAACCACGACGAGGCGCTCGCCCTGCTGGTCGCCGGGTCGAGGCGCGGCGCGCAGGCGTTCGGCCTCGGCGCGGCGCTCGCCTCGGCCATGCGCAAGGTGGTCGACGCGCTGCCCGAGCACTACCGGTCCACCGCGGCGGGTGCGGCGCGGCGGTTGCTCATCGACCCGGGCACCGACCTGCTGGCACGCCGGCAGGCCGTCGAGGAGGTGCCCGACGCCGTGGTCGCCCAGGTCCGGCGAGCGGTGTTCGCCGGGCACAAGCTGCGCATCCACTACGCGGCCGCGGGCCAGGCCCCGAAGTGGCGCACGGTGGACCCGATCGGCCTGGTCACCGTCCGCGAGCAGGGCTACCTGCTGGCCACCAGGTCCGGTGAGGACCGCACCTACCGGCTGTCCCGCATCCGGGCCGCCGAGGAGCTGGCCGAACCCGCGCAGCGACCGGACCTGGTCGACCTGGACCGGGCCTGGCAGGAACGCGGCACGCGGTTCCGGGCGGGCGCCGACCAGGTCACCGCGCTGGTGCGGGTGCACCCGGCGTGCCGGAAGGACCTGGTGGACACCGCGCTGGCCGTGCACGCCGAAGAGACCGACGCGGACGGGTGGCTGCGGCTGGAGGTGGCGTTCCAGGATTCGCGGCACGCCGAGTGGGCGTTGTGGCAGCTCTCGACGGGCGCGGAAGCCCTGACCCCGCCGTGGCTGCGCACGACCCTGCGCGACCGCGCCACCGCCATCGCCACCCGCTACGGAGCGCCTTCCTGAGCGCCGACCTCCGGCGGCGCGACGGCGGCCGGCGACCCGGCGAGCTCCGGTGAGCCGGTGACCAGCCGGTGGACGAGGGCGCGGTAGGCGTCTCTCACCGGCAGGTCGTGCTCGACGTGGACGCGCCGCCGGGTGGTGGTGACGTCGACTCCCCGCACGGGGTCGCGGCCGGCGCGGCTGTGCTCCTCCCACCACAGGCCGATGCCGCGCCGCTGCCAGGCGGGCAGGTCGTCGAAGTCGGTCCCGTGCCCGAGCAGCAGCTCGTGCTTGGCGGCGGTGGTCGTGCCCTCCAGCCGGCCGGTGGCCTCCCGGCGGGACGCGCCCGCCTTGCGCAGGGTCCAGTAGCACCAGCCGTTGAGCGCGCAGCGGGTGGCGTCGGCCTGGCGCCAGGACGCGTAGTCGAGCACGTCGCCCGGACCCGCGCCGATCCAGACCCGGCTGTCGAAGTGCGCGGGCTCGCCGGCGGCGTGGGTGAACGCGGCGGAGGCGACGCCGGCCGAGACCGACACGAGCTTCTCCACGCCGCGCCCGAACATGTCGTGACGCGGGTCGAGCACGATGGAGATCTCATCGCTCTCGGTGTAGGCGTAGCGGGCCCCGAACTCGGTCAGCAGCGCCTGCGCGGTCTCCACCATCAGCCCGGAGAACCGCACGTCGAACGGCTTGTCGAAGCGCTCCTCGGTGAACCGGGAGAACCCGCGCCCGTCCACCCGCACGACCACCCACATCCCGGACGGCGCGGTCAACCCGTGGAACCACTCCCCGGCACGTTGCCCGGACTCCAGGTCGGACCACCGCATCGTCACTCCTCCCAGGGCCGCACGTCGAACCCGCCGCGGCCGTCGAACCGCACGACCGACAACTCGTCGAACCCGTCGGCCGGTCGTGGCCGCCGCAGTCGCTTAACCGTCGCATAAAGCCCCACGTCGGGCACCCTGGTTTTGTCGTCCCTGGCGGCGTTGCGCGCCATCGACGCGGGGAGATCCGGCGGGAACCAGTATCCGACGATCCGCGCGCCGCGCTCCCGACCGGCCGCGATGAGCGGCGCCCATTCCTCGGCCGACGGATTGGTGTTGTCGACCGCGACCTTGAACCCGGCGTCCAGAGCCTCCCTGATCAGCCGCAACTGCCTCGCCTGCCGCCGTCGCGCATTAGGGGACGCGTCCTTGCTGACGTGCGCGTGGGTGCCCGCCGGCGAGGTGCGGTAGAAAGTCGTCTTCCCCGAGGCCTGAAGCCCGATCAAGATCGCGACCTCGGTCACCGCGCAATCCTATGCGGCACGCCCGAGCGGCGCGCGCCGACCACCTCACCACACTGTCCACAGTGGACATATGGTATTGGTATTCCCGGTGAGTTACTCCTATCGGAGGGAGACTGGCGCAACCACTTGGCGGCCGATGAAGTCCCGTGATAAAGATTCAGACCCTGCTGACGCACTGGTATCCGGCAGCTCGCCCGCACCAGAGGAATTGATGGACCAACAAACACTCGCGGTGGCGTTCTGGTTCCTGCTCGCCATCGTGCTGATCGTCGTGTTCCTGCTGGTACGCCAACGACGGACCACCCGCGCGTTACAGATCCGGGCCGAGGAGGCCGAGGCGCGGGAACGCAGCCGCGCCGAGGAGGAGCGGCACCTGGTCGACGCCCGGCTGCCCGCGCTGGCGGAGTCGCTGAACCACCGGCCCGTCGAGGTGCCCGGACCCCGGCACCCCCGGGTCGCCGAGGCGCACGAGCCGGTGTTCGCCCTGTTCGCGGACTCCGTCCGGCAGGCGGGCGCCCGCGGCGAGCAGTCGGCCCGCGCCACGCTCAAGGCCATGATGCGCGCGGTGCAGAGCCTGTCCAACGAGCAGCAGGTCGCGATCTCGGCCATGCAGGAGCGGCACGACGACCCGGACGTGCTGGCCGGGCTGATGCGCATCGACCACATGAACTCCCAGCTCAACCGCCGGGCCCAGGCCACGGCGGTGCTCTGCGGCTCCTGGCCGGGGCAGCAGCGGTCGGCGTCGTCGCTGACCGACGTGGCGCGCGGCGCCACCTCCCGGATCCGCGACTACCTGCGGGTCAACGTGCCGGCCGAGTCCGACGTCGCGGTGGTCAGCCGCGCGGTCGAGCCCATCGTGCTGACCGTGGCGGAGCTGCTCGACAACGGCGCGCGGCACTCGCCGCCCAACACCAGCGTCGAGGTCAACTTCCAGCAGGCGCACAACGGCATGGTCGTGATGATCGACGACGGCGGCGTCGGCATGACCGTCGAGGAGCTGCACCGCGCGGCCCGCCTGCTGGCCGGCGACGGCGGCAACGACATCAACCGGCTCGGCGACCCGCCTCAGGTCGGCTTCGCCGTCATCGGCGTGCTGGCCAAGCGCTACGGCTTCCGCGTCTCGGTGGACACGCGCTCGCCCTACGGCGGTGTGCGCGCGGTCGTGTTCCTGCCGAACGAGCTGCTCACCCGGGTCAGCAAGCCGACCATGCCCGACCACGCCGTGGCGCTGCCGCCCGAGCGGGCGCCGGTCGCCCCGGCGCCGCCCGCCGAGCTGGAACGCACCCCTGGCGGCCTGCCCCGGCGACGGCGGACGCAGACCGTCGACCAGGCCGCGCCGCCGCAGGCCCCGACCGTCCCGGCGCCGGCCGACCAGCGGATCGCGACCGGGCTGGCCGCCTGGAAGCGCGGCACCGACTCCGGCCGGGCCACCACGCCGCCGCCTGTCGCTGAAGGGAACACCCAGGCATGAACACTTTGGGTTGGATGCTCGACGACGCCTTGACGATGCCGGAGACGCGGCACGCCGTCCTGCTCTCGGCCGACGGGCTGCTGATGGCGCACTCCGCCGGCATCGACCGGGACGACGCGGAACGGCACGCCGCCGCGATGTCCGCGCTGCAGGCGCTGGCCCGCGCCACCGCCGAGTTCTGCGGGCAGACCAGCGCGGACTGGCGCCAGACGGTCAGCGAGTTCGCCGGCGGCTACGTGTTCCTGGCCGCCGCCGGGCCGGGCGCCTACCTGGCCGTGTCGGCGGGCGCGCGGGTCGACATGGAGGCGGTGTCCTTCCGGATCCAGGAGCTGGTCCAACGGCTGGGCAAGGAGCTGACCAGCCCGCCCAGGCAGGCCGAGCGGACGAGCCCGCCGCAGCGCGAGGCAGGCAGCCCGGCGTGAGCGGCGCGAGCGGCGGGAGGCGACTGCGGGGGCTGGTGCGACCGTACGTCGTGACCGGCGGCCGAGCACACGCCAGCCGCAACACCTTCGACGCGGTCACGGTCGTGATCGCGACCCGCGAGAAGGTCTCCGGGTTGTCGCCGGAGAAGAAGCGGCTGATGGAGCTGTGCCGGGGCGGCGCGCTGTCGGTCGCCGAGATCGCCGCGCACCTCTCGCTGCCGATGAGCGTGACCAAGGTGCTGCTGTCCGACCTGGTCGACAGCGGTCACATCGCCACGCACGCCGCGGTCTCGCACACCGCCCGCCCGGACATGAAGCTGCTGAAGGACGTGCTCGATGGCCTCCGTGCTCGCCTCTGACGGCGTCTACCTGCGCGACACCGTGCGGACGACGGTGAAACTGCTGGTCGTCGGTCCGTTCGCGGTCGGCAAGACCACCTTCGTCGGCACCCTCTCGGAGATCCGCCCGCTGCGCACCGAGGAGACGATGACGCAGGCCGGCGCCCTCGTCGACGACCTCGCCGGGGTGGACGACAAGAGCACCACCACGGTCGCGCTCGACTTCGGCCGGCTGACGCTCACCGACGAGCTGGTGCTCTACCTGTTCGGCGCGCCCGGCCAGCAGCGGTTCACCCCGATCTGGAAGGACATCGCGCTCGGCGCGCTCGGCGCGCTCGTGCTCACCGACACCCGACGCCTCGAGCAGTCGTTCGAGGTCATGGGTCTGCTGGAGGAGCTCCGCATCCCGTACGCGGTGGCGGTCAACTCCTTCGACGGCGCGCCCGCGTTCCCCGGCGAGGAGCTGCGGGACGCGCTGGACCTGCTGCCCGAGACCCCGCTCATGTTCTGCGACGCCCGCGACGTGACGTCGTCCACGCAGGCACTCGTCACCCTCGTCGAGTACTTGTTAACCCGCAACCAGGAGAACGCGTGACCTCGCAAGCCGCCCCCGGGCAGGCATGTCCCGCACACCAAGGCCGGATGCCGCTGCACGGCCCCGAGTTCGCCGCCGACCCGGCCGCGACGTACCAGGCGCTGCGCGCGCACGGGCCCGTCGCGCCGGTCGAGCTGGCGCCCGGTGTGCCCGCCAACCTCGTCGTCGGCTACACCGCCGCGCTGGACGTCCTGCGCAACCCCAGCGCGTTCCCGCGCGACCCGCGCCGGTGGCAGGCGAAGATGCCGCCGGACTCCCCCGTGCTGCCGATGATGATGTACCGGCCGAACTGCCTGTTCACCGACGGCGCCCAGCACGCCCGGCTGCGCGCCGTGGTCACCGACAGCCTCGCCCGGGTCGACCCGAACGCGCTGCGCGCCCAGGTCGAGCAGACCGCGGACCGGCTGATCTCGCGGTTCGCCGGCAAGGGCGAGGCCGACCTGCTCGGCGAGTACGCGAAGCTGCTGCCGCTGATGATGTTCAACCACCTGTACGGCTGCCCGCCGGAGCTCGGCGACCGGCTGGTCGTCGCCATGCGCAACATCTTCGACATGATCGACCCGGAGCAGGCCAACGTCGAGCTGACGCAGTGCATGGTGGAGCTGGTCACGCTCAAGCGTGAGCGGCCCGACCACGACATGCCCTCGTGGATGATGGCCCACCCGGCCAGGCTCAACGACGAGGAGCTGATCCACCAGCTCGTCCTGCTGATGGGCGCGGGCACCGAGCCCGAGCAGAACCTGATCGCCAACGGCATCCGGTTGCTGCTGGCCGACGACCGGTTCGCGGGCGACCTCTCCGGCGGCAGCATGCCGGTCGAGGAGGCGCTCGACGAGGTGCTGTGGACCGATCCGCCGATGGCGAACTACTCGGCCAGCTACCCGGTCGAGGACGTCGACTTCGCCGGTGTCCGGCTGCCCGCCGCCGAGCCGGTGGTGATCAGCTTCGCGGCGGCCAACAACGACCCCGCGCTGGCGGGCCAGCAGCGCTCCGGCAACCGGGCCCACCTCGCGTGGAGCGCGGGCGTCCACTCCTGCCCGGCGCAGCAGCCCGCGCGGCTGATCGCGTCGGTGGCGATGGAGAAGATCCTCGACGCCCTGCCCGACATGCGGTTGGCGGTCCCCGCCGACGAGCTGGTCTGGCGGCCCGGACCGTTCCACCGGGCACTGACCGCGCTCCCCGTGCGTTTCACCCCGGTAGCCGTGCCCGCCCAGCCCGACGAGTCACCTGGAGACACCCGTTGGAACGTGCAGCCGACCCCATCGTCCTCGACCCCACCGGCCGTGACCTCCACGCCGAGTCCGCAGCCATCGCCGCGCGAGGCCCGGCGACCCTGGTGGAGCTCCCTGGCCAGGTTCCTGCGTGGGCGGTGACCCGCCAGGAGACATTACGCGAGCTGCTCGGTGATCCCCGGGTCTCGAAGGACCCCCGGCAGCACTGGCCCGCGTTCAGCAACGGCGAGCTGCCCGCGGACTGGCCGCTGCACCTGTGGGTGTCGGTGCAGAACATGTTCACCGCCTACGGCGGCGACCACCGGCGCCTCCGTTCCCTGGTGTCCAAGGCGTTCACGCCGCGGCGGGTGGCGGCGATGCGACCGTGGATCGAGCAGATCACCGAGCAGCTGCTGGACCGGCTCGACGCGGCGGAGCAGCCGGTCGACCTCCGGGAGGGCTTCGCCTACCCCATCCCGATCGAGGTGATCTGCCAGCTGTTCGGCGTGCCCGCCGGGGCGCGGTCGCGGCTGCGGAAGGTGGTCGACGGGGTCTTCGACACCTCGGTCACGGCCGAGGCGGCGCAGGCGAACGTCGTGCAGCTGTACGGGATCATGCACGAGCTGGTCGCGGCGAAGCGGGAAACGCCCGGTGACGACCTGACCAGCGGCCTGATCGCGGTGAGCGAGGACGACGGCTCGAAGCTGGACGAGGCCGAGCTCGTCGACACCCTGATCCTGATGATCTCGGCGGGCTACGAGACCACGGTGAACCTGCTCGACCAGGCGATCACCGCCCTGCTGACCCACCCCGAGCAGCTGGCCGCGGTGCGCGCGGGCACCAGCGGCTGGATGGACGTGATCGAGGAGACCCTGCGCTGGCAGGCCCCGATCGCCAACCTGCCGCTGCGCTACGCCGTGGAGGACATCGAGGTCGGCGGTGTCCCGATCCGCAAGGGCGAGGCGATCCTGGCGGGTTACGCGGCGGCGGGCCGTGACCGGTCGGTGCACGGCGACACCGCCGACGAGTTCGACATCACCAGGGCCGACAAGACCCACCTGGCGTTCGGCCACGGCGTCCACTACTGCCTGGGCTCCCCCTTGGCGCGGATGGAGGCGGAGATCGCCCTCCCCGCCCTGTTCGCCCGGTTCCCGGCGATGGAGCTGGCGGTCGCGCCGCACGAGCTGGAGCCGAGCCAGTCCTTCATCTCCAACGGTCACCGCTCCCTGCCGGTGCGGCTGAAGTGACGCGTCGGCCGGGCCGGGGGCGCGTCACGAGCGGTGACCCGCCCCCGGTCCGGTCCGCGGGCCGGCGGTGACCACGTCGTCCTCGAAGGAGAAGTGGGCCAGTTCCACTTCGTCGTCGGTGCGCACCCGGACCGGCGGGTTCGCGCTCGTCAGAGGCCTGCCGGCGCTCCGTGACACAATCGGCCACGTGCAGATCGGGACGCTGGGGCCATTCGAGGTTCGCACCGACGACGGCGTCTCGGTCGACGTGCCGGGCGCGCGGTTGCGCGGGTTGTTGATCGCCCTCGCGCTCGAACCGGGCCAGGTGGTCCCGAAGACGTCGCTGGTCGACTGGATCTGGGGCGAGAACCCGCCCGCCGACGCGACGAACGCCTTGCAGCGCTTGGTCTCCCGGCTGCGGAAGGTGCTGCCGGAGGGTGTGGTCGAGGGGCAGCCGAACGGCTACCGCCTGCTGGTGGCGCCCGACGCCGTCGACGCCGTCCGGTTCGAGCGCCTCGTCACGCGGGCCCGCGGCGAAGAGGCGCCGCAGCGGGTGCGGCTGCTGCGCGAGGCCCTGGCGCTGTGGCGCGGCGCGGCCATGCAGGACGTAGGCCTGCAGGACAGCGAGGCGTTCGACGCGGCCGTCACCCGGCTCGACGGGCTGCGCCTGACCGCCGCGGAGGACCGGTTCGACGCGGAGGTGGGGCTCGGCGCGGACGTCGTCCCGGAGCTGACCGACCTGGCCGCCGCCCACCCGATGCGGGAGCGGTTCGCCGTCGCGCTGATGCGCGCCCTCATCGCGGCCGGCCGCGACACCGAGGCGCTGCTCGTCTACGAGCGCACGCGGGAAGCCCTGGCCGACGCGCTCGGCGTCGACCCGTCACCGGAGCTGTCCGCGCTGCACGTGGCGCTGCTGCGCGGCGAGGTGAGCCGGCGCGAGGAGGACCGCAGGACCAACCTGCGCGCCGAGCTGACCAGCTTCGTCGGCAAGGACGCCGACGTGGCCGTGGTCCGCGGGCTCGTCGCCGGGCAGCGGCTCACCACCCTGATCGGGCCGGGCGGCTCGGGGAAGACCCGGCTGGCCACCGAGACCGCGCGCACGCTGCTCGACGACCTGCCGGACGGCGCCTGGCTGGTAGAGCTCGCGGCCATCGGCGCGGACGGCGACGTGGCGCAGGCGGCGCTCGCCGGGCTCGGCCTGCGGGACGCCCTGCTCGGCGACACCCCGAACGCGGAGCCGACGGACCGGCTCGTCGCCGCGCTCCGCGACCGGGAGGCGCTGCTGGTCCTGGACAACTGCGAGCACGTGATCGAGTCGGCGGCCGCGTTCGCGCACCGGGTGCTCGGCGAGTGCCGGCGGCTGCGAATCCTGGCCACCAGCCGGGAGCCGCTCGGCATCACCGGCGAGGCGCTGTGGCTCGTCGAGCCGCTCGGCGTGCCGGAGGAGGGCGCCGGCGCGGACGAGGTCGAGGCGTCGCCCGCCGTCCGGCTGCTGCGGGACCGGGCGAGCGCGGTGCGCAAGGACCTCACGGTCGACGCCGACGCGAGGTCGACCATGGTGCGGATCTGCCGGGCGCTGGACGGGATGCCGCTGGCGATCGAGCTGGCCGCGGCCAGGTTGCGCACCATGACCCTCGACCAGTTCGCCAACCGGCTCGACGACCGGTTCCGGCTGCTGACCGGCGGCAGCCGCACCGCGCTGCCGCGGCACCGCACGCTGCGCGCGATGGTGGACTGGAGCTGGGAGCTGCTCACCGACGCGGAGCGGATCGTGCTGCGCAGGCTCTCCGTGTTCGCGGGCGGCGCGAGCCTGGAGGCGGCCGAGCGGGTCTGCGCCGACGACGCGGTCGAGCCGGACGAGGTGCTCGAACTGCTCACCACGTTGGCCGAGAAGTCGTTGCTGGTCGCGGCGGGCGACGGCGCGCCGCGCTACCGGATGCTCGGCACGATCAAGGAGTACGCCGCCCAGCGCCTCGCGGAGGCGGGCGAAGCGGACCTGGCGCGCCACGCGCACCTCGCCTACTTCACCGAGCTGGCCGAGACCGCGGAACCCCGGCTCCGCCGCGCCGACCAGCTGACGTGGCTCGCCGTGCTCAAGGCCGAGCACGACAACATCGGCGCCGCGATGCGGGGCGCGCTGGCGGCAGGCGAGGCGGCCGGCGCGATGCGGCTCGCGGCGGGCGCCGGCTGGTACTGGTGGCTGGCCGGGCACAAGTCCGAGGGCGTGGAGCTGATCCTCGCGGCCACCGGCACGCCCGGCGACGTGGCGGACGACGTCCGGGCCATGGTCTACAGCCTCATGACGATGTTCGTGAACTCCGGCCTCGGCGACGAGCACCAGGCGGCGGAGTGGATCCACAAGGCGTACGAGCACAGCCGGCGGGTCGAGCGGAGCAACCCGATCCTGGCGCTGGTCGTCCCGCTGGAACACATGCTGCGCGAGCCGGGCGCGTTCCTGCCCTCGTGGGAACCGTTGCTGGACAACGAAGACCCGTGGGTGCGGGCGCTGGCCCGGCTGCACCTGGGCAAGATGCGGATCGTCCTCGGGCACGGCGGCCGTGACGCGGACGAGTACCTCGAGACCGCGCTGAGCGAGTTCCGGGCCATCGGCGAGCGGTTCGGCATCTCGTTCGCCCTGACGTCGTTGGCCGACCGCATCGCCACGCGCGGCGAGTTCGCCGCCGCGTGCGAGCACTACGAGCAGGCGATCGCGGTCGTCGCCGAGATCGGCGCGACCGAGGACGTCATCCGGATGCGGTCGCGGCAGGCGCAGCTGTACTGGCTGATGGGCGACGAGGACGCCGGCGAGGCCGCGATGGCCGAGGCGCAGCGGGCCGCGGCAGGGGTCACCTGGCCGGACGCGCTGGCCGAGCTGGCGCTGGCGAAGGCGGCGCTCGCCCGGTGGACCGGTGACGCCGAGGAGGCACGCCGGCAGCTCGACACCGCGACGGCTTCGTTGGGCGCCAACGCGGAACGGGCGCACATCCGCGCGATCACCCACGACCTGCTCGGCTACCTCGCCGACGACCTGGCCGAGTCCCGGGCCCACCGCGAAGCGGCCTGCCAGGCGGTGTCGGAGGCGGGGCACCCGACCACGACCGCGCTGGTCCTCGTCGGGATCGCGGACCTGGCGCTGCGCCAGGACCGGCCCGAGCTGGCGGTCCGCCTGCTCGCGGCGAGCGCCGCCGTGGGCGGGCTCCAGGACCGCGCCCACCCGGACGTGGCGCGGATCGAGGAGAGAGCGCGCGGCCGCCTCGGCGACGCGCGGTTCGCCGAGGCGGCTCGGGAGGGCGCGGGGACGAGCTGGTCCGAACTGGCGCGAGCCGCGCTCGCCCCCTGAGCGGGGCGTCGCGGGTCAGCCCGCCGCACGCTGGACGATGATGTCGCCGTGCCGCGTGCGGGCGTGGACGGTGACCTCGTCGCCGGTGGCGGCCAGGTCGTCCCGCGAGGACAGCGAGTCGCGCACCGCGCCCCGCTTGCTCTCGGCGTCCACCAGGGCCGCGACGCCCTCGCCGACGCCGACCTCGATGTCGCCCGAGTGGTTCGTCAGCTCCGCCCGACCGCGGGTCAACCGGCCGATCCGGATGGCGCCGCTGCCGGTCTTGGCGGTGACGCCGCCGTCGGCGCGGTCGACGTCGAACCCGCCGCTGCCGCTGCTGAGGTCGAGGTCGGCCGCGGCGTGGCCGATCCACGTCCGGCCGCCCGAGGTCGAGCACCTGACCGTGCCGCGGACCTCGTCGATCCGCGCCTCGACCACGCTGCCCTCGATGTCGACGTGGCCGGCGACGTGGCCGACCGCGACCTCGCCGGCCGAGATGGTCGCCCGCAGCGCCTCGACGCGGTCCAGCTCGACCCGGCTCGACGCCGTGTGCAGCTCGCACTCGCCGAACGAGCCGTCGGCCCGGACGGTGGAGTTCGCCAGGTAGGTGACGAGGCCGGAACCGGCGGGCAGGTCGATCGTGATGGCCACGGACCCGGCTCCGCGCCCGGAAACGGTGGTCTTGACCGACAGGTGCCCGCCGGCGAAGGCGACCTTCGTCCCACCGGCCACCTCGACGTCCGACTCGCTGGTCGGGTCGACGGGTGCGACCAGCACCGAGGTGTCGGTCCGATCGCTCGCGTTGACCCGCACCCCGGCGCCGGCGACGACGACGGTGGCGGTGATGGGACCGGGAGTGGCGAAAGAAGGCATGACGACTCGTTTCTCGTTCGGTGAGGGCGGCGACGACTTCGATCGCCGAACTCATGCGGGCAACTGTCGGCGGCCCGCCTGTCACCGTGCTGCCACGGCCCTGACACCGCCCCTGACACGGCCTCGCACCACGTCGCCGCAGGCCACGACCTGGCCGTGCGGGCTCGTCGTCGTCGCGACCCGGTGTCGCGTTGACGGGTCGCCGGCCGGCCGAGTACAAGTCGGCCATGCCCACGGTCTCCGTCATCACCGCCGCCTACGGCCCGAGCGCCCACCACCTCGCCGAGACCGCGCGCGGCGTGCGGGCGCAACAGCTGCCGCCGGGCTGGTCGCTGGAGTGGGTCGTCCAGGAGGACGGCGAGCGCCCGGTCCTGGCCGACGCGCTCGGCGCACAGGCCGAGTACGGCCACAACGGCACCCGGCTGGGCATCGCCGCCACCCGCAACCTCGCCCTGGCCCGCGCCACCGGCGCGCTGGTCCAGAACCTCGACCACGACGACGTGCTGCTGCCCCACGCCCTCGCCACCCTCATCCGCCGCTTCGAGGAGCACCCGATCCACTGGGCGGTCGGCGCGGCCGACGACCTCCTCGAGGACGGCGCCCGCCGGTCCTGGGACTCCGCGATGCCCTTCGGCCTGCTGCCCGCCGGCGACGTCAACCGGTGGGCCGAGCGGCACGGCGGGAACTGGCCCGTGCACGGCGGCGGCCTCATGGTGCGCGCCGACACCCTCCGCGCCATCGGCGGCTGGACCGGCATCCCGGTGGACGACGACCTCGCCGCCCTCGTGGCGGTCTCCGAGCTCACCGACGGCTGGAACGACCCCACCGTCACCTGGCTCTACCGCAAGCACCCGGCCCAGACCACGCGCAACTCCCACTACCCGGGGCTGGAGGACACCGGCCGCCGCATCGCGCTGCAACGCGCCAAGGCGCTCCGCAACGCCGGGCTCGCCCTCACCGCGGCGCCCTCGTTCGACGGCGGCGGCACGGACGTCCGAGTGGGGCCGAACATCAAGCCGGCCCCGACCGGCTAGCGGGAACGTCCCGAACACCGAGGCTCCCGATGCGAGGGGCGGGGGCGAGCGGAGATCATGGGGCATGCGCCCGGACGGCTGGCACCTCACCGAAGACGTCGACGACTTCCTCGCCCGGGCCGGGGACTTCCTCCGCTCACGCCCCGCCCTGCACACGATGCCGTTGACGGTGACCGAGAAGCTGAGATCGGGCCACGCGGACGGCACCGTGCTCGGCCGGCTGGTCCAGGGGGACGAGGTCCGCGCCACCTTCTACCGCCGCCCGACCCGCCACCTGAGCGTCACCGCCCTCTCCCCCGGGCAGGCCGACGCCCTCGCCGCCCACCTGGCCGGCCTGGGCCTCCCCCTCTCCGGCGTCACGGCCGTGCGCGACACCGCCACCGCTTTCGCCGACGCGTGGCGACGGCACACCGGCGCGGAACCGGTCGACGGCCCGTCGGTCCGCCTCTACCGCCTCGGCACGCTCACCCCGCCGGAGCCGGTCCCGGAGGGCCGTGCCCACGTCGCGGACGCGCGAGACCTCGCGAAGGTCGTCCGCTGGTGCGGCGAGTTCGCCGCCGCCGTCGGCGAGTCTCCTCCCCTGGACGCCGGAACGTGGGCGGCCTCGCGTTACGCCGACAAGCGCTACACGTTCTGGGAGACCCCGGACGGCGTCACCGCCGCCATGGCGGGCGCCACGTCGATGGTCGCCGGCATGGTCCGGGTCGACCCGGTCTACACCCCGGTCCACCTGCGCGGGCGCGGTTACGCGGGCGCGGTCACGGTCGAGGTGAGCCGGGCCGCGCCGGCGGCGGGCGCGACCGACGTCGTGCTGTTCGCGGACCCGGGCAACGCCATCAGCAACGCCCTCTACCAGCGCATCGGCTACGTCCCGATCGCCGACTTCGCCTCGTTTCGGTTCCCCGGCGGCGCCGGGCGTTGAAGCTCAGTCCGCGGTAGCCAACGCGGTCCGCGCGAGCTGGCGCAACCAGAGGTGCGCGCGGTCGGTGTCGTAACGCTGGTGCCACAACAGGTACACCCGCGCCGGCGGCAGCTCCAAGGGCAGCGGGAGCAGCTCCAGGTCCGCGGCCGCTGCCCGCGCCGTCGACTCCGGGACCGTGACGACGAGGTCCGTGCCGCGGACGAACGCGAACGCGGCCGCTTCGGTCGGCGCGGCGGCCACCACGCGCCGGGTGAGCCCGAGCCGTGCCAGGGCCTCGTCGAGGGCGTTGCCGAGCCGTCCGCGTCGCGAGACGGTGAGGTGCTCGGCGGCGGCGTACCGCGCGGCGGTGACGGTCCCGACGCGGGTCAGCGGGTGCCCACGCCGCACCGCGACCACGTGGCGGGTTTCGGCCACCTGCTCCGCGCGGACGTCGGGCGCGGTCGGGCGGCTCGCGTTCGCCTCGAGGTCGACCTCGCCCCGGCGCAGCTCCGGGGTGTCGGTGCTCGACTCCGCGAGGAAGCGCAGTCGCACGCCCGGAGCCTGCGCGCGCACGGCGGCGAGCAGCGCGGGACCCGCGAGGGCGACGAGCGAGTCGTGCCAGCGGAGCGTGAAGGTGCGTTCGAGGGTGGTGAGGTCGAGGTCACGGCTCGGCGCGAGCACGCCCCGCACCTGCTGGAGCAACTCGTGGACCTGTTCGCGGACCGCGATCGCGTACGGCGTCGGGGTCATCGTGCGCCCGGTGCGCACCAGGATCTGGTCACCCGTCGTGCGGCGGAGCCGACCGAGGCTCCGGCTCATCGCGGGTGCGGTGACGTGCAGGCGCTCGGCCGCCGCGGTCACGCTGCCTTCTTCGAGCAGGGCGTCCAGCGCGGCGAGCAGGTTCAAATCCAATTGCATTTGAGTAATCCTAGCCGTGCTTCACATGCACTTGCAGTTAATCAACTGGGTGCATACCTTCGAGGAAGCGGACGGGGGCAGAGCACCGGAACCCCGCCCGATCGACCTCCTCTCCCCTGATCGGACGGGACTTCTCGCCATGCCCGGAACAGCCCTGGACACCGACCTGCTCGCACAGACCGCGTCCGCCGTGCGCGCGGCCGGCGCGGTGCTGCGCGACCGCTTCGGCGAGGTGGTCCGCCACCGGACCCGCGACGAGCTGGCGCACGCGCTCGCCGCCAACGACGACGCGGCCCTCGACGTCCTGCGCCCCCGCCTCACCGACCTGCGCCCGCAGGCGCGCTGGGTGGACGACGAGCTCGCGGGCGGCGCGCTGCCGCCCGGCGAGTGGTGGGTCGTGGACCCGGCCGAGGGCAACGTCAACCACCTGCACGGCCTGCCGGACTGGGCGGTCACCGCCACCCTCGTGCGCGACAACCGGCCCGTGCTCACCGCGGTGCACGTGCCGTCGACCGGCGAGACCGGCACCGCGCTGGCGGGCGCCGGAGCGCACCTCGACGGCCGACCGCTGCGCGTGTCCGGCGCCGCGAGCCTCTCCCTGAGCCTGGTGGCCACCAGCCAGGCCAGGCCGGACGAGGTCGAGGCGGTCGTGCGGCGGGCCGGTTCCTCGATCACCGCGATGCTCCGCGACGCGCTCGTGGTGCGCACCTCCGTGCCCGCGACCCTGCACCTGCTGAACGTGGCCGCCGGCCGGGTCGACGCGTTCTGGCAGTTCGCCGGGGCCCGGGCCGACCTGCTCCCCGGCGCGCTGCTCGTCACCGAGGCCGGCGGCCGGGTCTCCGACGCCGAAGGCCGCCCCTGGACCCCGGACAGCGACAGCTTCCTGGCCTCGGGTCCCGGCGTGCACGCCGAAGCCGTCGCCACCCTGTCCCGCTGACCCCCACCGGAAGGACCGCACCACCATGACCGTCATCGCCGTACTCGGGAACGGCCGCGTCGGCGGCAACCTCGCCGCCGCGCTCACCCGGGCCGGTCACGAGGTGACCGCGGTGGGCAGCTCGCCGGGCGCCGCCGCCGACGCCGCCGCTCACGCCCGGGTCGTCGTCAACGCCACCCCCGGCGCGGGTTCGCTCGAACGACTCGCCGCGCTGCGCGAGTCGTTGCGGGGCAAGGTGCTCGTGGACGTCTCCAACGCCACCTCCGACGGGCCGGACGGACTGCCCGCCGGCCTGCTCCACCCCGGGTCCAGCCTGGCGGAGCAGCTCCAGGAAGCGCTTCCCGACACCCACGTCGTCAAGACCCTCAACACGATGCTGTTCCCGGTGATGACCGACCCCGGAGCCCTCGCCCGGACGCCGACCGCCTTCCTCTCCGGCCAGGACGCGCGGGCCAAGCAGGTCGTCCGCGGCCTGCTGGCGGACCTCGGCTGGCACGAGGACTGGATCACGGACCTCGGCGGCATCGAGACGGCGCGGGCCACCGAGGCCGCGATCCTGTTCGTGCCGCACGTGATCCGGTCCGGCGGGTTCGCGCCGTTCGCCGTCTCGATCGCCCGCTGACCCCCCGAACGCCCGCGTGACCCGCCGGCAACCATCCACCCGCCTCGACTGGTAGTACCAGCGAGGCGGTTGGTGGATGGGGGCTCGGTGGAGGTACCTGAGGGGTTCGAGGAGTTCGTGGCGGGCGCGTCGTCGCGCCTGTTGCGCACCGCGTTCCTGTTGACGCGCGACGCCGGGCACGCCGAGGACCTGGTGCAGGCGGCGCTGACGAAGGCGTGGCTGGCGTGGCGGCGGGTGGACGGCGATCCGGAGCCGTACGTGCGCCGGATCATCGTCAACACCTACGCCACGTGGTGGCGGCGGCGCTGGCACGGCGAGGAGCCGACCGACGTGCTGCCGGAACCGGTCGGACTGCCCCCGCAGGCCGCCGTGGACGAGCGAGACCGCCTGTGGCGGGCGATGGGGACGCTGCCGCGCCGCCAGCGGGCGGTGCTGGTGCTGCGCTTCTACGAGGACCTGACCGAGGCGCAGACGGCGCACCTGCTCGGCGTCTCGGTGGGCACGGTCAAGAGCCAGACGAGCAAGGCGCTCGCCCGGCTGCGGGAGAACCCGTCGTTCGACGGGCGGTTCGACGGCGAGATCCACGGGAAAGGGGCGCACAGGTGAACCCGCACGACGTGAGCGACGTGTTGCACCACCGCGCCGGCCCGCCGGAGATCCCCCACGCCGCCCGCATGGACGGTGTGCGCGCCAGGGTCCGCAGGGTGCGGCGGCGCCGGGCGTTCGTCGCGGTCGCGTGCGCCGTGCTGGCCCTGGTCGGCGGGACCCTGGTGACGAGGCCGGCGCTGCTCGACTCCCGGCCCGCCGCGCCCGAGCCGTTCCCCGAATACCTGCTGAGCTCGCGCGTCCTCGCGCAGACCTGGGGTCACACCCCCGAGCCGCTCACGATCAGGTTCACGCCCACTTCCGCTCCCGAGGACCTGACGCTGATCTTCAGGTGCGACTTCGGCGACCGGCACACCACCGGGGACAAGCAGTCCTTGAGCGTGGCGATCTCGGTCGACGGGCAGGAGGTGGCGCGGACCGCGTGCCTGGACGACGCGACTTCGACGGGCGACCGGGAGCTGGCCGGCAGCCTGCGCACCGGGCGGGAGTCCCTCGTGCGGCTGACCGTGCTCGGGCACATGTCCGAGCCGCCGGTGGGGACGACGACGCCCGCGGTGGGCCCGGCGCCGGACGGGGTCGCGATCCGGCTGGCCGTCGGCGAGCACGTGCCGGTCACCGAGTACCCGCTGCCGCCACCGCCGGAGGAGCCGGTGCGGGTCGACGAGCACGTGGGTGGCGACGCCGACATCGTCCTGCGTGCCGACCCGCTCGACCCGAACAAGCCGCAGAAGGTCGTCGTCGCGTGGCGCGGCCTGTCCTCCATGGTGCTGATGAACGGCTCGCCCGGCCGCCTGCGGGTGCTGGTCGGCGACGTCACCGTCGCCGATGCCAGCAACTACGGCTACACGCCCAGCGGCGTCACCGGCAGCGTCGGCTTCGACCCGACCGGCCTCGTCCCGGGGCAACCGGTCGAGATCAGCGTCGTGCCGGAAGGAGCGCACGGCGACTGGGTGCTGGCGCTGTGGGAGGAGGACTGACCGCGGAGCCCGCTCGCGAGCGTCCACCCCGTGGCGGGACCTCCCGCCGCACGGCGAACTTGCACCGACACCGCTATCCAGTGATACTAGGTACCGGTAGTCAGCACCACAGAGTAGCCGGACGGGCCGGGCACACCGCGCCAGGAGGTAGGTAGGCGACCATGGGCATTTCGGACCTCGCCACGAAGGTCATCGGCGACAAGCGGCGATGGCGGGCGTACAAGGCGCGCACGCGACAGCTCCCCGCGCACTACCGCACCGCGGTCGACGGGCTGGAGCGGTACCTGATGCACTTCGGCCCGGCGGACGGCGACACCGCGGCCACGATGTACGAGGACCTCGCCGACCTGTTCGAACGGGCCGCGGCGGACGGCACGTCCATCCGCGCCCTCGTCGGGCAGGACCCCGTCGACTTCGCCGAGGCGTTCCTCCAGAACTACCGCAAGGGCGGCTGGGTCACCAGGGAGCGCGAACGGCTCGCCGACGCCATCGCGCGGGCCGAAGCGGAGTCCGGGGAGACCCCCTCATGACGACCCGAGCCACCGCCGGACCCGCGATCCGCGTGCGGGGCCTGGAGAAGTCGTACAAAGCGCTGCCCGTGCTGCGCGGCGTGGACTTCGACGTGGCGCGGGGCAGCATCTTCGCCCTGCTCGGCTCGAACGGCGCCGGCAAGACCACCGCCGTGAAGATCCTCGCCACGCTGCTCGAGGCCGACGCGGGCACGGCGAGCGTGCACGGCTTCGACGTCGCCACCCGGGCCGCGGACGTGCGGGAGTCCATCAGCCTCACCGGCCAGTTCGCCGCCGTCGACGAGATCCTCAGCGGGCGGGAGAACCTCGTGCTGATCGCCCGGCTGCGGCACCTCGACGACCCGACCGGGATCGCGGACGACCTGCTGGAGCGCTTCTCCCTGACCGACGCCGGCGCGCGGAGGGTGTCGACCTACTCGGGCGGGATGCGCCGCCGCCTGGACATCGCGATGAGCCTCGTCGGGAACCCGCCGGTCATCTTCCTCGACGAGCCGACGACCGGCCTCGACCCCCGGGGGCGCATCGAGGTGTGGCAGGCCGTGCGGGAGCTGGCCGCCCGGGGCACCACCGTGCTGCTCACCACGCAGTACCTGGACGAAGCCGAGCAGCTCGCCGACCGGATCGCGATCCTCCACGGAGGACGGATCATCGTGGACGGCACCCTCGCCGAGCTCCGGGAGCTGCTCCCGCCCGCCGAGGTCGAGTACGTCGAGAAGCAGCCGACCCTCGAGGACGTGTTCCTCGCGCTCGTCGGCGCGGACGGGTGAGGACGGGCATGGCCAAGAACTTCCGCAAGGACACCGCCGTCCTCTTGGGACGGTCGCTGCGCCACATCGCGCGCAGCCCGGACACCATCATCACCACCGCGATCATGCCGATCGCCATGATGCTGATGTTCGTCTACGTGTTCGGCGGCGCGATCGACACCGGGTCGGACTCGTACGTGCGGTACCTGCTGCCCGGCATCCTGCTGATCACGGTCGCCTCGGGCATCTCCTACACCGCGTTCCGGCTCTTCCAGGACTTGAAGGGCGGCATCTTCGAACGGTTCCAGTCCATGCCGATCGCGCGGTCGGCCGTGCTGTGGGCGCACGTGCTGACCTCGCTGGTCGCCAACCTGATCTCGCTCGTGGTGGTCGTGCTCGTCGCCCTCCTCATGGGTTTCCGCAGCGACGCCGGGCCGACCGCGTGGCTGGCGGTCGCGGGCATCCTGCTCCTGTTCACCCTGGCGTTGACCTGGCTCGCCGTCATCCCCGGCCTCACCGCGAAGTCCGTCGACGGCGCGAGCGCGTTCTCCTACCCGCTCATCTTCCTGCCGTTCCTCAGCTCGGCCTTCGTGCCCACCGACACCATGCCCGGTCCCCTGCGCGCCTTCGCCGAGCACCAGCCGGTCACGTCCATCGTCAACGCCATCCGCGACCTGTTCACCCGGCAGCCGGTCGGCGCGGACCTCTGGCTCGCCCTCGCCTGGTGCGTCGGCGTCCTGGCCGTCGCGTACTTCTCCGCCACGGTCGTCTACCGCCGCAGGATCGCCTAGGAGGCGCGGCCGTCGGACAGGAACGACGCCAGTTCCCGCCCCTCCTCGGCCACGGCGGCGTGCTCGGTCCGGGAGAAGCGGCGCAGCGGGGTCACGAGCGCGGCGCCCGCCTCGACCGTCCACGTGGCGGCGACCCGACCGTCGACGAGGACGACGCGCGCGCCGGCGACCGACAAGCCCCGGTGGGCGCGGTCGACGATCCGGGCGCGGTCGTGGTAGCCGAGGACCGCGTTGTCGAACGCGGGCAGGAACCGCACCGGGGCGGGCGTGTCGGGGTCCGGCCGCGGGCCGTCCGGGAGGTCCAGCAGTTCCCGGCCGTGCTCGTCGCGGAAGGCGACCAGCCGCTCGCGGGTCGCGGCCACCGCGCGCGGCAGCCCCGCGAGGCCGCACCAGGCGCGCAGATCGGTCGTGGTGGCCGGGCCGAACGCGGCCAGGTAGCGCAGCACCAGCGCCTCCCCCACCGGGTCGGAGCCGTCCGGTGCGGGCGGGTCGACCTCGCGCCCCAGCCACGATTCGAGCAACGCGGTGCGCGCGCCCGCCTTGCGGCGCCACAAGCCGCGCGGCGGCAGCTGCACCGTCGGGAGGAGGGCGGCGATCCCCATCTCACCCAACGCCCGGGACCCGACGGCCGGCCAGCGCACGGCGAGCGCCCGGCCGAGCTCGGGCATCGTCCGCGGCTCCCCGTCCGCCATCGCCTCCCGTGCCGCCGCCGCGACCTCGTCCAGGTCCACCCCCTCGAACTCGCGGCGGTAGACCCCGAGGACCCGTTGGCGCAGCATCGGACCGTGGCGGGCGCGCCACGCCAGCGCGTCGTCGGCGGTGACCAGGTGGACGGTGCGGCGCATGAGGTGGGTCCGCACCACGTGCCGCCCGGTCACCAGGTCGTCCAGCGCCGTCGGGTCGAAGGCGCGCAGCCGTGACCACAACCCGACGAAGGGCTCCTGGGGTTCCTGCGCTTGCAGGCCGCACAAGTGCCCCACGGCGGCGAGCACCGGCACGTCGGCGCGATCGAGCAGCGACTGCCGCGCGAGCGTCGCGCGGTTGAGCGCCCTGGCGCCCAGCACCGTCATGCCGCGGCCCGCCCGTCGGCCGGACGACGGCACGACGCCGCGTGCTCCACGGTCTCCGACACCGGCCGGTCGGACGCGCCGGTGGCGCGGACCTCGCCGCCGCGCACGAGGTCGGTCGGCGCGGGCGGGGTGTCCCCGGTGCCGCTGCGCGGACCGGGGCGGTCGAGGGGGTGCGTCGTCATGGTGGTGGTGTCCTGTCAGGTGTCCGGTCATCATCCCGCGGGCGGGCGCGGCCGCGGGCGGGAGCGTGCGCACCCACCCGCGGCCGGGGTCGGGCTAGCTGTACTGCCCTGAGAGGTTGTGGACACCGGGACACGTAGTCGGATGATGTTGGAATGAGGGAGGGCCTCCGGGTTCGGTGTGGATTGCGACGTCTACACCAAGCCGACGGAGGCCCTCGTGACCCACGCTAACGCACCGCTGACTCCGGTGGGCAGGCTGCGCTTGGCCCGGTGTGTCGTGGACGAGGGCTGGCCGTTGCGGCGGGCGGCCGAGCGGTTCCAGGTCTCGCCGAGCACCGCCGCCCGTTGGGCCGGCCGTTACCGCGAGCTGGGCGAGTCGGGCCTGGTCGACCGTTCCAGCCGACCGCACCGCAGCCCGCGCCGGCTGCCCACCCGCCGTGAACGCCGGATCGTGAAGGTCCGCCTGGCGCGGCGGTGGGGTCCGGCCCGCATCGCCTTCCTGCTGGGGCTCAACCCCTCCACGGTGCACCGGGTGCTGCGCCGTTTCGGCCTGGCCCGCCTGGCGCACCTGGACCGCGCCACCGGCCGGGTGATCCGACGTTACGAACACGTCGCACCCGGCGACCTGGTGCACGTCGACATCAAGAAGCTCGGCAACATCCCCGACGGCGGCGGCCATAAAGTCCACGGCCGGCGGGCCGGCGGGCGCAACAGCTCCGCCCACCGCGACCCGACCAGGCCGCGCAAGGTTCACGGCCGCCCCAACCTCGGCTACTCCTACCTGCACAACGCCGTGGACGACCACAGCAGGCTGGCCTACACCGAGATCCTGCCCGACGAGACCAAGGAAACCGCCAGCGCCTTCTGGACCCGGGCACAGGCGTTCTTCCAGGCGGCGGGGGTGGTGGTGAAGCGGGTGCTGACGGACAACGGCTCCTGCTACCGCTCACACCTGTGGCGAGACACCCTCACCGACGCGGGCATCACCCACAAACGCACCCGCGCCTACCGACCCCAGACCAACGGCAAGGTCGAACGCTTCAACCGAACCCTGCTCGACGAATGGGCCTACGCCGAGGCATACCGCAGCGAAACCGAACGACGAGCGGCACTGCCACGATGGCTGCACACCTACAATCACCACCGCGGCCACACCGCACTGGGCGGCCAACCACCCACCACCCGCGTCCCCAACCTCACAGGACAGAACAGCTAGCCGTGGTGCCCGCTGACGACGTCGAGGACCCAGACGACGCCGAAGCGGTCGCGCAGCATCCCGTAAGCCGGGGCCCAGCCCGCCGGACCCAGCGGGACCACGACGGTCGCGCCGTCGCGGAGCCGCTCCCAGTAGCCGGTGACCTCCTCGGCGGTCTCGCCGCGCACGGAGACGAAGAACGAGTTCTCGCCCCGCTCGTAGGCCATGTGCGAGGGCACGTCGTAGGCCATCACGTGGAAGCCGTCGTCCCCGAGCACCTGGCCCCACATCACGTGGTCGGCCTCGGACTCCTCGTGGACGTCGCCGGCGTCCTGGTACGTAACGACGGCGAGGTGGCCGCCGAACACGGAGCGGTAGAACTCCAGCGCCGCGCGGGCGTCACCGCGGAAGTTCAGGTGGGCGGTGGTCGTGACGGACAAGCTCACTCCTCAGGTCGACTCGCTGACTGACGTGGTCGACCCTCGCAGGAGTAGTGGCCAGGTTGTGTCCTCTTCTCTCCGGCACAATGCTGGGCATGCCGAAGACCTCAGCACGACTGCTGTCGCTGCTGTCGCTGTTGCAGGCCCGTCGGGACTGGCCGGGCGCGCTGTTGGCCGAGCGGTTGCGGGTCAGTCCGCGCACCGTGCGCCGCGACGTCGACCGCCTGCGCGAGCTGGGCTACCCCATCGTGACCGCCAAGGGCCCGGAGGGCGGTTACCGGCTCGGTGCCGGCTCCCGGCTGCCGCCCCTGCTGTTCGACGACGAGCAGGCCGTGGCCCTGTCCGTGGCGCTGCGGATCGCCACCACCGCGGGCGCGGGCATCGAGGAGGCCGCGGCGCGGGCCCTGCACACCGTCCGGCAGGTCATGCCCGCCCGCCTGCGCCATCGCATCGACACCTTCCAGGTCACGGCGGTCGAACGGGCCGCCGCGCCGCAGGTCGGCAGCGGCGTGCTGATGGCGATCAGCGGCGCGGTCCACGCCCGCGAGGTGCTGCGCTTCGACTACGCGGGCGGCGACGCCGAGGCCCCACCGCGCCGGGTCGAGCCCCACCACCTCGTCACCCGTGCCGGTCGCTGGTACCTCGTCGCCTGGGACCTCGACCGCGCCGACTGGCGCACGTTCCGCGCCGACCGGATCACCCCGCGCACACCCACCGGTCCCCGCTTCGCCCCGCGTGACCTGCCGGCCGCGGACGTGGCCGCCTTCGTCACCGACCGGTTCGCCGGCTCCGACGGCTCCGGCTCGGCCGGCCCACCGTGCCTCGGCGAGGTGGTCCTCGCCCTGCCGGCCGCCGACGTGTCGCCGTTCGCCCAGGACGGCGTGGTCGAAGAACTCGCCCCGGACCGCTGCCGGCTGACCCTGGGCTCGTGGTCGTGGCCCGCCCTGGCCGCCGCCCTCGGCCGGTTCGACGCCGACATCGAGGTCGTCGGGCCGCCCGAGCTCAAGGCCGCCTTCGCCCACCTGGCACGCCGTTACGCCAAGGCGGCGAGGTGAGGTCACCGCACGAAGGCGCGGAAGTGCCCGATCACCTCGACCAGGTTCCCCGCTCCGCCGACGGCGTGGAACTTCCGGCCGTCCGACCACGCCTGGGTCCAGTCCGTCTCGCTCCGCTCCGCCTTCACCCGGGGCATCGACCTGCCCTCGAACCCGGTCCCGCGAAGATCCACCTCGAGACTCCACCCCGGATTGTCGAGTGAGATCAACTTGATGCCCTCGCCGTGCTCCCAGTCCTCGTCGCAGTGAGCGGAGAACCACTGCTGCAGGAAAACCAAGTCGTCCACCGTCCGAACCTCCCACGCCGGGCGAAGAACCGCGCCCGCCCCGATTCCAGGCCCCGGCGCACAGCGTACGTGCGGGTGTCGCCGCGCGGTGAGGTCGTGGAGCGCGGAACGTGCCGCAGTGCAGACGATCGGAGGTTATCCCGGCATGCCACAGCTCCTACTGTCGGAGGTGATCGGAAAACCCTGCGCCCGGCCGCGTCACCGCGTCCGGGATTTCCGGGAGGAGTGCTACTCCGATGAAGATCCTGCGCATGACGGGGTTGGCGGTGCTGATCGCCTCCATGGTGGCGATGTCCATGACCGCGGCTTCCGCGCACGACCCCGACACCCCTGAAGGACAGGCCGCCGTCCGGGCCTTCCTCACCGACCACCTGCCGGCCGACCGGCACGCCGTCGTCGGCACGGCGGCCGGCGCGCCGTGCGTCAACGGCAAGGCCGACATCTACCCCTGCAAGAACGTGGACCTGCTCAGCGTGCTGCCGCTCGCCTCCATCGGCGGCGGCAACGGCAACGACATCTGGGGGTGGACCGACCCCTCCTCCGGCAAGGAGTACGCCGTCGTCGGCCGCACCAACGGCACCGCGTTCGTCGACGTGAGCACGCCGACCTCGCCCAGGTACCTCGGCAACCTGCCGTCCAACGGCGGCAGCAGCAGTTGGCGCGACATGAAGGTGTACCGCAACCACGCGTTCATCGTCGCCGACGCCATCAGCGGCCACGGGATGCAGGTGTTCGACCTGACCCGGCTCCGGACCGTCACCACGCCGCAGACGTTCACCGCGGACGCGCTGTACCGGGGTTTCGGCCCCGCGCACAACATCGCCATCAACGAGGAGACCGGCTTCGCCTACGCGATCGGCTCCAACACGTGCAGCGGCGGCCCGCACATCGTCGACATCCGCACGCCGAAGTCGCCGGCCCAGGCCGGGTGCGTGTCCCAGGACGGCTACACCCACGACACCCAGTGCGTCGTCTACCGCGGCCCGGACCAGGCGTACCGGGGCCGGGAGATCTGCTTCAACTCCAACGAGGACACGCTGACCATCGTCGACGTGACCACCAAGTCCGCGCCCGTGCAGATCGTCCGCAAGGCCTACTCCGGCGCGCAGTACTCGCACCAGGGCTGGCTGACCGAGGACCAGCGGTACTTCCTGCTGGACGACGAGTTGGACGAGTCGCGCGGCACCGACAAGCGCACCAAGACCTACATCTGGGACCTGGCGAAGCTCTCCTCCCCCGTGCACACGGGCACCTACAACTCGCCGGCCACCGCGATCGACCACAACCAGTACATCAAGGGCCGGTACTCCTACCAGGCCAACTACCAGGCGGGGCTGCGCATCCTGGACGTCAGCGCGGTCTCCTCGGCGCGACTGACCGAAGCCGGGTACTTCGACATCTACCCGGCGAGCGACACGGCGCGGTTCAACGGGGCGTGGAGCAACTACCCGTACTTCGCCAGCGGCATCGTCCTGGTCAACGGCATCGAGCAGGGCCTGGTCGTGGTCCGGCCGAACCTCGCTCAGCGGTGACGTGTCCTCCCCCGTGCGCGGCCACCCGGCCGCGCACGGGGGCCGCCGTCCCACCGGACCTGAGGAGTGATGATGCGCAACCTGCGGCTCACCGACTGGGTGTTCGTCGTCCTGGCCGTCGCGATCGTGGTGGCCGGCGCGCTCGCGCTGGTGCGGTCCCCGGCCGGCCCCGCCCACTCGGCGCACCAGCGATCGGCCGACTTCGTGCCCGCCGCGCACAGCGACGGCCTGTCGGAAGCCGAGAGCGGCTACCGGTTCGAGCGGGTCACCGTGCCGTCCACCCGCGGGCCGGCGGTGCCGGTCGCGTTCCGCATCCTCGGACCGGACGACCGGCCGCGGACCCGCTTCCTGGACAACCAGACCAAGCAGCTGCACTTCTTCGTCATCCGCGACGACATGCACGTCTTCCAGCACCTGCACCCGACCCTGGTCGGCGACACGTGGCACGTCGACGTGCGGCTCGACGACGGCGGCGCGTACCGCATGTTCGCCGAGTTCGTCCCGCTCGACACCAAGGACCCCCGGCACCCGGTGGTGCTCGGCGTCCCGTTCAGCGTGCCCGGGGACACCACCCTGGTCCCGGTGCCCGCGCCCGACGCCGGAGCGACGACCGCCACCGGGTTCACCGTGACACGAGTGGACGAGCCCGCTCAACCCGCCCCGATGCGGCCCCGAGAGCTGCGCTTCGCCATCCGCGCCCCCGACGGCTCGCCGGTCCGCACGCTCGACCCGCACCTGGGCGCCCACGGGCACATGACCGGCTTCCACACGATGCTGCTGTCGGCCACCCACCTGCACCCGGTCCAGCCGTTGGGCGTGCCGCTGGTCGACGGCGAGCTGACGTTCCAGGCCACCTTCGCCGGCCGCGGCGAGTACCGGCTGTTCCTGGAGTTCGCCCACGGCGGCGTCGTGCACACGGCCGCGTTCACGATCGCCGTCACCTGACCCGTCGACCGGACCCGAGGGCGGTGCCGGAGGCGCCCGCGTTCCACAGTGGACCGACGCCGGCGGCGATCAGGGCCTGCCCGGCGAGGTAGGTCAGCATCACCCAGAACCCCGGCGCCGGCGGGTCGTACCAGCCGGCGAAGGCTTCGAGGGCGATGAGCCCGTCGGACACGAAGAACACCGCGCCGCCGACGCCCACCACCCGACCCACGCCGGTGGCCAGCACCGCCATCAGCGTCAGGCACAGGCCGTAGCCGACCACCGGGCCGAGCAGCGCGCCCGCGCCGGGCCCGCAGGCCGCCAGCAGCGCCCCGAACGCGAGCACGTACCAGAGCACGGCGGGCCGGCGCAGCACCGAACGGCGTCGCCACGGCCAGAACGCCGCCACGTAGACGACCTGGGCGCACAGGAACAACCCGACCATGGTCAGGAACCGGGCGTCGCCGGAGAAGAAGGCCGGGACGCTGTCGCCGAGCCAGGAGAAGGCGAGCGCGAGCAGCACCAGGCGCACCACCCGTGAGCGGGGCGCGCCGGTGGTCGCGGACCAGACGGCCGCGGCGAGCACCGGCATGAGCAGCCACTGGCTGATCCGGGCGACCCCGCCGGCCCCGACGAGTTGGGCGACGAGGTGCCCGGCGGAAAGCACGCCGAACAGCACGCCGGCGGCCAGGACCACCGGCGTGGCGGACAGCGGAAAACGGTCGTGAACCCGGGTCATGGCGCTCCTGAGGCTGGGGCGGTCGGCGCCGATCGTGTCATGTGACCGACCCCCCTGGAAACCACCCGGGAATTATCTTGACGAGCACCAGAATCCCGGGAAAGCGCGCGAAATAATTCGAATCCACCTCGAAAGGTTCTTCGACGACTACGTGTGAATGCGCCGGAGTCGACCGACAGGGAGCCTCGGACAGCACCCGCGCGGACCCGCCCACAGCACCGCTACGCGCCCGTGGCGTGCGCGAACACGGTGCCGGACACGAGTATTCCCCCTTGTCCCGATTTCTACTGAACGGCGTACTCGCTCCTGGGCACCGGTTACGCCGAGTGGCAAAATATTCCATCCGACGTTGATACTTCCAGGCCGCGACCACGGGGCAATGCAGAAGAAGCGCGGCTCCCGGCGGTTCCGGAAGTCTGGGCAGTGGATTCTTCGGAAAACTATTAAGGAGAGGACATGTCGACTGTCGTCGTCCCGTCTTCAGAAGAACTGGTGCACAGGGTTTCCGAGATAGCGCCGGTGCTCCGGGCAAATGCCGAATGGTCGGTGGAGAACAGGCGACTGCACGAGGAGACAGTCAAGGCCCTCACCGACACGGGTGTGTTCCGGATGCGCATCCCCAAGCGGTACGGCGGGTTCGAGAGCGACGCTCGGGCCATGGTCGCCGTGGGGGACGCGATCGCGCAGGCCGACGGCTCCGCGGCGTGGGTGGTGGCCTGCTCCTGGATCGCCACCTGGGGCCTGGGGCTGTACCCGGACGAGGTCCAGGACGAACTGTTCGCCGATCCCGACGTGCAGGTGTGCACCACCATCGGACCGGGCACCGCGACCGCCGTCCCCGTGGACGGCGGCATCCTGGTCAACGGCAGGTGGCCCTCGATCAGCGGTGCGCTGAGCAGCAAGTACCAGCAGATCGGCGCCATCTTCCTCAACCCGGACGGTGAGCCGTACCCGGTGATGGGCCCGGTGCCGATGTCGGAGCTGGAGATCACCGACGACTGGCACACCAACGGCTTCCGCGGCACGGGGAGCGTCGGCACGGCCGCGAAGGACGTGTTCATCCCGCAGGAGCGCATCCTCCCCGCGCCGGCCGTGCTCACCGGCCAGTCGGCCTCGAAGGCCAACGCCGGCTCGCAGATGTACCGGGCCCCGTTCATCGCCGTGGGCGCGGCGTCCACGGTGGGTGTGGTCACGGGCATGGCGAAGGCGATCCGGGACAGCTTCTTCGAGCGGCTGCCCGACCGGAAGGTGACCTACACCAACTACCCGAGCCAGGCCGAGGCGCCCGTGACCCACCTGCGGATCGCCGAGGCCATGATGAAGATCGACGAGGCCGAGTTCCACGCGCAGCGGCTGGCCGCGACGGTGGACGCCAAGTCCGCCGCCGACGAGCCGCTGGAACTGGTGGAGCGCGGGCGCATCCGGGCGGACGAGGGCGCGGCCGTGAAGCTGTCCAAGGAGGCGGCGGAGATCTTCGCCGGGTCCAGCGGCGGTTCCTCGGCCTACACCAAGGTGCCGATCCAGCGGTTCGTCAACGACCTGAACGCGGTCGCCCTGCACGCGATGATGATCCCGGACGTCAACGCCGAGATCTACGGTCGGGTGCTCTGCGGCCTCGATCCCAACACCTACTACATCTGACCGGCGCGCTCCGGCGCCCGCACGCACCACGGCCCGCCACTCGCGAAGTGGCGGGCCGGCGGTGTGCGCGGGCGCTTTTCAGTGCACAGAGCCAGAACCGCGGCGCCACCGGACCAACAGGACGGCGGCGCCGCCGGGCCGCAGAGCGCAGAGCCGCCGGAGCGCGGAGCACCACAGAGCCGGAGCCCGGAGCCACTCCTCAGCGCGCACAGGCGTCGACTCACCTGCGCGTGCCGTGCCGTCGATGCGAAAAACCTTGGGCGCCTCCGGTGATCGGAGGCGCCCAAGGCCGGCCGGCGGGAAGCTCACGCAACGCGTGGAGCGGCGGTCACAGGAAGTCGGTGTTCGGTTCGAAGCCGAGCTTCACGCGACCGAGGGTCTCCAGGTTCGTGTTCGGGTACATGATCGCGTGGCGCTGGAGGACGCCGATGTCCCGCTGGATCCGCTGCAGCGGCACGTGCGAGTAGACCGACGAGGCGCCCGAGGAGTTGGCCAGGATGTCCACCGCCTGCTTGGCCCGGCCGACGGCCGCGCCCGCGTCCATGCGCGCGATGGCCTTCTCCTCGACCGTCCACGGCTCGCCGCTCGCGGACTTGGCCTCCAGGACGTCGACCACCCGGTACAGGTGGTACTCGGCCTCGCCGATGAGCTGGATCGCCTCACCCAGTTGCAGGTGCGTGATCGGCGCGTCGACCTGGCGGTCGTAGTGGGTGTAGGTGATCTTCCGGTTCGGCACCCGCTCCAGGAAGTTCTCCAGCGCGGCGCGCGCCATGCCGATCGCGGGTGCGGCGGCCACCGCGATGGCCATCTGCATGAACGGCACCCGCCACGCCTGGTAGTCCGCGTTGAGCTTGGTCTCCAGCTTGCCCTCCAGGGCCATCGGGAGCACCCGCACCAGCCAGCCCTCGGGGACGAAGAGGTCCTTCGCGGCGGTCGACCGGCTGCCCGTGCCGCGCAGGCCCGAGGTGTGCCAGTCGTCGGTCACCTCCAGGTCCGAGAGCCGGACCACGGCGAGTGCCGGCTCGCCCGTGCCGTCCGGGTTCTTCAGCACGGCGAAGTGGGCGACCCACGTGGCGTGCGGCGAGCCGGTCTGGAAGTGCCAGTTGCCGTTGAGGAGGTAGCCGCCCTCGGTCGGCTCGGCGACGCCGTTCAGCTCGACGGACCCGCAGAACCGGACGTCCGGGTCGGCCCAGATCTCGTCCTGCGCCTCGTCGGGGACCAGCGACGACAACCAGGAGGCCATCGTGAACGAGACGCACGTCCAGCCGACGGAGCCGTCGGCGCGGGCGAGCTCGGCGATCACGTCGACCACCGTGCGCATGTCCGGCACGCTGCCGCCGTACCGCGCCGGGATCCGCATCTTCAACAGTTCGTTCTCGGTCAACGCGTCCAGGACCTCCGGGTGCAGTTCCCGGTGCTCCTCGTGCCACCCGGAGTGCTTCCGGATCATTTCCACCAGACCCGTTGCCCGGCTGACGAGGTCGGGCCTCGGCTGGGACATGATCAAACTCATGCTGCACTGCTCCTCGATGCGATGGCGGGATGCGAGAAATGGATCCTGCGCGCGGCGGCGCGGCGCCGGCGGGTGTCGACCGCCCGGTGCGGACGGGCCCACCCACCGCGTTGAATTGCCACTCCGAGTGGAATTTCCGGCCCACTCGAACCCCGGTGACCGGGCCTACCGGTCGGCGTGCCGCTGCCGGTTGTCGAGATCGTCAATTCGGCCATCTTCACTTCGGCGGACGAGTTCAGGTCGCGGCGTCGACTGACAAGAGTCGACGGTCACCTCTTGCCAGGTTAGTGGGCTCGCGAACCGCGCCACCTCTCCGAGATTGCTTCGTGCGAAACCGCTGCCACCTGCGCCGATGCCGTGGCCGGGCACTCTCGAAGAAGACCGCGATCATCGGCCGTGGCACAGTGGCTCGCGGGTGCGCAGAAACGGCCTACATGCCTCGTGAAAGACCTGCGACATGACGCCGATCCGACTCGAACGCCGTTGCGACGTCCGAGTGACGAAGGGCCGCGATGAGCTGGACGACATTCCCCCGCGCAGGCCCGGACCCGCCCATGATTCCGGTCGACCAGGAATAAACACCGGACGTTCGCAAATCTTTCCGTCACCCGCTGCCCACCTTCTCCACTCCCCCGGGAGCAGCGTGAGCACCCACTGCCGCAACCGCTGCACAGAAGGGCCACCCCGTGAAATACCACGAGATCGTCGACATGGTGAACACCGATCCGGTGATACAAACCCTCATGGCGGAGCCGATCCCGATCCGGCTCGCCTACCTGGGGCTGGACGGCGCTCCCCGGTCGGTGCCGATCAACCACGTCTGGAACGGGAAGGCGTTCCTGTTCGCCACCCCGAACCTGGCCTACAAGGTGCGGGCCATCGAGGCGAACCCGCGGGTCGCCTTCACCCTCGACGTCGGCGCCGGCCGGCCGGGGCGCGAGACGCGCGCCAAGGTCTCGGCGCTGATCGGTCCGCCGCCGGCGGCCTACGACTTCGCGCCGATCGCCATCCACGGGCGCGGCGTCGCCACCGTCGAGATGACGCCGGGGGTCCCCCAGGAGCACCTCGACGCCTCCCGGCGGATGATCGGCGACGACGAGAAGTGGGCCGAGTGGGCCCGGGTCCGCCGCGCGGAGACGAGCGGCATGGCGCTGATCACGATCGTGCCGACCCACCTCGTCGTGGTCGACTTCGTCACGCGGTTCCCACCGCCGGCCGACGTCAACGTGACCGCGTTCGGCGCGGACCAGCTCGACGCCGCGACGGGCCGGGTCAAGGCCGCCGAGAGCGTCTAGGTCGCCGCGATCCGCCCCGGATCGCACAGCCGCCCGACCCGCCGGGACGTCGATCCCGGCGGGTCGAGTGCTGTTCGCGCGAAGGCGCGTCCCAGGCGGGCCCCCCGCGTATACTCCACGCCGCGATGTGGACACGGAGTGTCACCGCACCTCATTGGCGTTCGGGTCGTAGCACCCCGGGAAAACTCGAGGAACACTCATGGGAAATGAACCAACCCGCCTCGGCTGGCCGACGTTCGGCGCCGAGGCGCCGGCGCTGCCCGAGGTGGTCGACCGGTCCACCTTCCAAGCCCGGCTGGACGAGCTGCGCATCCGGGAGAAGGCGCACACGCGGGAGGGCGTGGCCATCGCCGCCGCCCGCCGCCGCCTGCCCATGGTCGAGGTGGACGGCGCCACCGAGCTGATCGGGCCGGACGGTCCGATCAGCCTGCTCGACGCGTTCGAGGGGCGTCCGCAGCTCGTCACGTACTACTTCATGTGGTACCCGGGCCGACCGGCGGCCCAGCAGTGCGAGGGCTGCACCTGGAACAACGCCCAGATCTCGGAGCTGTCCTACCTGCACTCGCGGGGCATCACCTACGCGGTCTTCTGCCAGGGGCCGTTCGACGAGAGCTACCGCTACCGGGAGTTCATGGGCTGGCGGATGCCCTGGTATTCGGCGCAGGGCTCGCTCGACACGTTGCTCGCCGGCAAGCAGGTCGGGATGATGCACATCGTCTGCTACGTGCGGGAGGGCGACCGGGTCTTCGAGACCTACTGGACGAGCCGCCGCGGCGTGGAGGTGCTGGACTACAGCTACGCGCTCATGGACCTCACCGTGTGGGGACGCCAGGAGCCGCAGGAGGACTCGCTGCCCGGCTGGCCGCAGCAGTGGGGCATCGGGGTCGGCGCCACCGAGCACGTGACGCGGTACGACGGACGCCCCATCCCCCACTGGTCGCGACTCGGCGCCGGCCGTTCCGACGACCTCACCGTCGAATCCTGACCCTTTCGACTCACGACGTCGACGCACACCCCACCGGCCGGCGGCAGCACGGCGAAAGCATTCCAAATGGCCTGAAATATTTCCCTTCACGCTCGACCGCCGATCACCGCGAGTGACGATCGGGCAATTCCGAAGAGAAGTCGACAACCGTCGGTAATGACATAGTTGACATATACAATCAGCCGACTGCCGCACCACCGCCTACGGTGAGGAGAAAGCGTGATCACAGCCGGCAAGGCAGTGCTGGTGACCGGGGCCAATCGCGGTATCGGCAAGGCGCTGGTCGACGAGGCGTTGAGGCGGGGTGCGAGACGGGTCTACGCGGGCACGCGCCAACCGCTGGCGCACCCCGACGACCGGGTCACGCCCGTGACCCTGGACGTGACCGACGTGACGCACATCCGGGCCGCCGTCGAGCGGGTCGACTCCCTCGACGTCCTGATCAACAACGCCGGCATCGCCGCGGTGGACGACCTGACCGACACCACCGTGCTCGACCGGATGCTCGCCGTCAACTTCTACGGCGCGCACCACGTGACCCAGGCGTTCCTGCCGCTGCTGACCGAGTCCGCGGGGGCCATCGCCACCAACATGTCGTTGACCGCCATCGCCCCCTACCCGCTCGCCGCGTCCTACTCGATCTCGAAGGCGGCCGTGCTCGCGATGACGCAGTCGCTGCGGGCCATCCTGGCGTCGCGCGGCGTGCGGGTCCACGCGATCCTCACCGGCCCGGCGGACACCGACATGGGCGCGCGCTTCGACGTCCTCCCGAGGACGCCACCGGAACTGGTGGCGCGCAACATCTTCGAGGGCATCGAGGACGAGGTCGAGGACATCTTCCCCGACCCCATGTCGCAGGACATGGCCGACTCCTGGCACAACGGCTCGACCAAGGAGCTGGAACGCAGGCTCGCGGAGATGTACGCGGAACGCGTCTAGGCCGACACCCGAGCACCCCTGCGCGAGACGGAACCGGCTGTCCGGTGTGGACGACCCAGTCCACACCGGACAGCCGGTTCCGTCTCGCGCAGGACAGGCACCACGCCGGCGGCGGGCAGCGGACCGATCTCCCGGCCTCTACAAGGGACGGTCGAGCGCCGGATCGTGTCGGCCCGCTCGCACAGCGTGATGGCGGAATCATTCGACCGACCGACGCGTTGCACGGGCGTGAAGAAAATCGGCTTCCTGTCCTTCGGGCACTGGTCCGACACGCCGCACTCGCGCACGAGGACGGCGGGCGACGCGTTGACGCAGGCCATCGACCTCGCCGTGGCCGCGGAGGAGCTCGGGGCGGACGGCGCCTACTTCCGGGTGCACCACTTCGCCAGGCAGCTCGCCTCGCCCTTCCCGCTGCTGGCCGCGATCGGCGCCCGGACCGAGCGCATCGAGATCGGCACCGGCGTGATCGACATGCGTTACGAGAACCCGATGTACATGGCCGAGGACGCCGGCGCCGCGGACCTCATCTCCGCCGGCAGGCTCCAGCTCGGCATCTCCCGGGGCTCGCCGGAGCAGGTGATCGACGGGTGGCGCTACTTCGGCTACCGCCCCGGCGAGGGCGACACGGAAGCCGACATGGCCCGCAAGCACGCCGAGGTGCTGCTGACGGTCCTGGAGGGCGACGGCTTCGCCCAGCCCGAGCCGCGCCCGATGTTCCCCAACCCGCCGGGGCTGCTGCGCGTCGAGCCGCACTCGCCGGGCCTGCGGGAGCGGATCTGGTGGGGCGCCGGCTCGAACGGCACCGCGGTGTGGGCGGCGCGGCAGGGCATGAACCTGATGAGCTCGACCCTGAAGAACGACGAGGGCGGGGCGCCGTTCCACGTCCAGCAGGCCGAGCAGATCCGGGCGTTCCGCAAGGCGTGGACCGAGGCCGGGTGGCCGCGCGAGCCGCGCGTCTCGGTCTCGCGCAGCATCTTCGCGCTCACCTCGGACCTGGACCACGCCTACTTCGGCGACGACTCCGACAGCACCGACAAGATCGGCTACCTCGACGCCGACACCAGGGCGGTCTTCGGCCGCACCTACGCCGCCGAACCGGACGTGCTGGTCGGGCAGCTGGCCGAGGACGAGGCCATCGCCGAGGCCGACACGTTGCTGCTGACCGTGCCGAACCAGCTCGGCGTCGACTACAACACCCACCTGCTCGACGACATCCTCACCCACGTCGCACCGGCCCTCGGCTGGCGCTGACCCGGGCCGGTCACCCCGCGCGGTAGCGGGCCAGGACGTCCTCGCGCAGCAGCGCCCCGAAACCGGCCGCCTGCAACCGCAGGCCCAGTTGCGGCTCGGTGACGCCGAGGGCGGCCGCGGTGGTCGCGAGGTGCCAGTGGTGGGCGGCCAGGTTGGTCAGCAGGTGGCCCCGGCGGATATGGGCCTCCGACAGGCGGAAGGACTTCAGGTACGCCGTGCGGCCGTCCCGGTCGGTGATCAGCTCGCCGATGTGGTTCTCCTCCTTGACGCGGAACGTCGGCAGGAAGCGGGACAGCGCGAAGTCGCCCACCCGGTGCACGCGGCTCGTCGCGTAGCTCTCGCCGAGCAGGCCGCCCGCCATCGTCAGGTCGTGGAAGCGGGCCCACTCCGCCTGCTCCCGCGCCGCCGCCGCCCGCAGGTCGGCCAGCGACGCCACGTCGTCGGGCAGCCGCACGTCGAACGGGGGCACGGGCGTCGCCAGGGTCGCGTAGTGGTGCACCAGCTCGCCGTACAGGTCCTGGAGGAGAGTGGTGTGCAGCGCGCGGTAGTCGTCCGGGTGGGGCACGACGAACGCCGCGGCCGGCGCGTCGGCCACGTAGACCAGGACGCCGCACTGGTCCGGGTGGATCTCGAAGTGCTTCACCGCGTCCGCCAGGCCCTCGACCTCCGCGCCCACGTACGCCTCTTCCACGCGCGGTGACAGGCCGCGGCGGACCGCGCGCTGCGACCACTCCTCCCACACGACCTCCGGGCCGCCGAAGTGCAGCGCCAGGTACCCCTCGACCGCCACGTGCAGGGGCAGGAACCGCAAGCGGTTGCGCTCGACCCGGCGCGCCGTGCGGCGGTGCAGGCGCAACCTCATGCCGTGCGGCGGCTTCCCGCCGGCCGTGCCCCGCTCCAGCTGCGTGCCGTACGCCGCGACGGGGGTGTCGTCGTCGGACCACGTCGCCACGAAACCGTGCGGCACGTAGGACACGTAGTGCGTGCGCCGGTCCACCTCGACCACACCCACCTGGTACCCGTGGACGCGGGCGTGCAGCCGCAGGCCGGTGACCGGCTCGTCGCGCGTCAACGGCACGAGCCGGACGCCGCCCCACACCTGCGCCGCCCGCGTGGTCAGCCCGGTCAGGTCGAGCTCCACCGTCACCCCTCCTCCAGGAACCTGGCCACCCGCGCGTCGAAGTGCGCCCGCAGGCCGGCGATCCCGGTCCGACCTTCGGTGAACCGGGCGAACTCGACGAGCGCGGGCACGTCCTCCGCGTCGCGCACGCCGACGGTCGGCACCGCCTCGGCGAGCCGCTTCACGTCGAAGTCGGCCGCGTCGTACACCGGGTTCAGGTGCACCGCCGCCACCCGGCGTCCCGGGTCGAGCTTCGTCCGCCACACCCGCAGCACCTCCGACGCGAGCCCGTGCGGCGCGTTGTCCCAGCCGTCGGACACGATCAGCAGCCGGTCCGGCGCCTGCTCCAGCGCGTCGAGCACCCGCTCGCCCAGCGGCGTCATCCCGTACGGGTGGGCCAGCAGGGCGTCCGTGCGCCCCGACGTCCACAGCGGGACGTACTCCGTCGCCAACTCCGCCAGCAGGTGGTGGCACGCCGGCGCGACCGCCAGCGGTCGGCGGCGCTTCTGCGCGGAGCCGGACGCCGAGAAGCTGTCGTCCAGCACGGCCGCGACCCGGCCCCACCGCCCCGCGGCCCGCCCGGCGGCCCGGACCGCCGCCGCGCGCAGCGCGCCCGTCAGCTCGTCCCGCCGTTCGACCCGCTCGGCCGCCGGCCGGGACAGGACGTAGGACGCCAGGCGGGTGAGCGGCATCGACCCGAGGTCGACCGCCACCGCGGCCCGGTCCCGACGCGCGGACTCCTGCGACCGGAGCCGTTCCAGCCTGGTCATCCGGGGCTCGATGCGCTTGAGGAACGTCGTCCGGTCGATCCCGTGCTTCGCGGCGAACCCCTCGGCCACGGTGTACGGCAGCCCGTACACCGACGCCTGCTCGTAGTGCGCCCGCCGCCACGTCTCCAGCAGCGGCGTGGCGTACCGGCCGTGGTGGCCGGACGTGAACAGGAACGAGCCCAGCTCGCCGGCCGGCGCGACGTGCGCGTGCCGCAGCGCCCGCTTCAGGCCGGTGCGGTACTTCACCGCGTCGAACGCCGGGTCCGGCCGACCCGCGACCCACTCGCGGATGATCGCGCGGGTGCGTCGGTTGTTCACCCGGGCCCGGCGCAACGCGCGGAACAGGTCGTACACGCGCTGCGGCGGCAGCGCGCGCAGCCGTCGGGCGATCAGGCGGCCCTCGACGCGCCGCCGGTCCGCGGTGGCGTCGCCGGTGGTCTCCAGCAGCTTGCGGACGATCAGCGCGGCGTTGTGGTCGTTGATGTCCAGCGCGAGGGCCGCCGCGTAGAGGTCGCGGTAGTTGCCGATCACGTAGTCGTGCAGGAAGTCCAGCGACAGCCGCTGGTCGTCGGCGTCGCCGTGGAACTCGCGCTGCGACGTCGACGTGGTCGCCGCGTTGATGAACATCAGCATGTCGTCGGCGGCGAGGGCGTCCACGCGGTCACTCCGGGTGGTGTCGGGGCCGGCCGGGGAATGGGGGCGCGATCAGCGAATCATCGCTTCAGAGGCGGGTTCCGGAAGTCGCGCCGAAGTCCCGCGGCCGGCCGGGGAACCCTAGCAACCACCTCGCCGCCCGCGCCCGCGATTTGCCGGCGACCACGATGACGGGATGGCGACCCCGGAGGCCCGCACGCCCTGCCGGGGTTGGCCAGAATCCGTTGACACCTGGCGTTCCGGCCACTGGTCGGCTTCTCCGCACCCCAGCAGGATCGATCCCGTGATCACCACTCCCGCAACGCCGGCCGAGCCGTTCGCCCGCGCCACGCTGGACTTCCTGCGCGCCTCGGTGTCCCCGGCCGTGGTCAACCACAGCATCCGCGCCTACGCCTACGCCGAGTTCCTGGTGGACCGGTGGGACGCCCGCGGGCACGAGGAGTACGACCCGCGGGCGGTGTTCTTCGCCGCGGTGCTGCACGACCTCGGCCTGAGCGACGCCGGCGCCCGGCGGCCGGACCGGTTCGAGGTCGCGGGCGCGGACCTGGCCGTCGAGCACCTGCGCGACCACGACGTCGACGCGGGCACGGCGGACCTGGTGTGGGAGGCCATCGCCCTGCACACCTCCACCGGCATCGCGCACCGCCGCGGCCTGCTGTGCCGCTTGGTCGCCGCCGGCACGGCCCTGGACTTCGGCGCGGACTCCGAGGCCGTCACCGACGAGGTGGCCGCCGACCTCCACACCCGCTACCCGCGCCTGGACACCTCCTCGACCCTGCACGCCGCGATCGTCGGCCAGGCGCGGGCGCTGCCCGCCAAGGCCCCGGTGGGCTCGCTGGCCAAGTACCTGCTGAAGACCGACGAGCTGGGCGCGCCGACCGACATCCCGGCGCGCTGGGGCGACTGAGCGGCGGCCTGAGTCCGGGAGTCGTCAGCCGGGCTCGACGGGCGCGGCGAAGATCGCGTCGAACAGCCCTTCCTCGCTGCCGAAGCAGGCGTAGAGCCGGGCCGTGTCGGTGCGGGCCGCGGTCGTCAGCCGGTCGGCGGACCTGTCCGACCTGGCCTGACCGCACCCGCCTCCCGGACGCGGATCAGTAGTGGGCCCAGATGGTGAAGCTGCGCATCGTCGTCGCGCCGGGGCAGTAAGCCACCGCGGAGGACCCGAACCGGGTCACGTCGCTGCTGTGGACGCTGCCGTCGCTGCACAGCACCGAGACCGAGAACCCGGCCGCGCCGCCGCCGATCTGGTGGCAGTCGACCCACACGGTGGAGTTCCGACCGGGGTAGTAGCTCCAGACGCAGCCGATCGACGAGGTCTCGACCTTGCCCTCGGCGGGCTTGAGCGGCGGCACCGGCAGGGTCGCCACCTCCCGCTGCACCAACGCCGCCGACGCCTGCGCGCCCATCGCGCCGAACCCGGCCAACGCCAGGACCGCGAACACCACCGTCACCACTCGCTGAACAGTTCTCGACACCGGGTCCACCCTCTCGAAGTCCGGAAAAAGCCCGAGCGGGGCCAAGGATCACCTCCCGTCCGGGCTTTCCGGAACAACCGACACTCGATCAGAGCAGAACCCCCGCAGCACCGGCGTCCGCGCACCGAATCCCGTGGCGCCGAACGTGTATCAGGCCCGGACGACGAACATCCTCCTTCGCCACCCGCGCGGGCTCCGGTCCGCGAGAACCGGTGGCGCGGTGCGCGATGATGGTGCCGATGTCCATCCGACTGGCTTTCGGCGTGACCGGACGTGGTGCGGAAAGCGACCAGGAGGCTCGTCCTGCTCGTGGTCGACGGGACCGAGACGGCCGCGGCAGCGGGTGTCGACCTCGGCGGCGGCTTCGCGTCCGCGCGCTTGGCCCGCGCCCGCGGCGACCGGCGTGACGCGGTGCTCGCCGCGCTGGAGGGTCCTCGGCAACGACGGCGCGCACCGGCTGGCGACCGGACCGCCGGCCTGGTGGCGCCGTCCGGGCCGTCGGCGACCAAGCGGGTCGGCACGGCCGCGCACGCGGCGGTCGCCGAGCAGCGCTGCGACTGGCCCGCTCGGTGGCACGCCGGCCCTCGACCGAGCTGGTGTGCGCGCCGGCCATCGCCAGCACCTGCACCGCTCCGTCCACAACGGACACGGTGCGGGTGGTCGCGCCCGGGCAGACGTCGGTGCACGGGCCGCGGCGGTCGACCTCGGCGCGCCCGCGGAGCTGGTGGAGGACCGCGTCGCCGAGCACGGCCTGCTCGTCCCCGCCGCGCTGCTCGGCACGGGCGGCTGGCCCGCCCTCTGGCGCCGCGCGCACCGCTGACGGCGCGCGCGGGCCGGCTCGGGCGCCTACTCCTCCGGGCGTTGCCACCTCGGGTCGTGGGAGGGCGGCGTGACCGGGAGGACGGACGGTCGCGGCACGTCGACCGGGGTCAACCCGACGGACGTGGGCGAGACGACCTCGGGCGGCGCGACGAAGCCCGGCGAGGACTGCCAAGCGCTGATCCTGCGCACCACGATCACCGCCGGCGCGGCCGCGGCCACCGAGAGCAGCGCCACCACCACGAGCATCGCCGCGCCACTGGCGAACCCGTCCGCGGTCTCGCTCCTGGCCAGCATCCGGTCCGCGATCCGGTCGATCACCTGGTAGGCGATGAACAGGCCCCACCACCAGTTGACCTCGGCCCGGTCGCGACCGCGCTCGGCAGAGGGGGCGCTGACCTCCCAGACGTCCGCCACCACCCGGCGCGGGATCCAGAAGCTGATGATCGGCAGCCAGCCCCACACGGCCCAGTGCCTGGCGTGCCGGTGGGCGTCCGGGGCGACCAGGTCGGCGTTGGCGCGCACCCGCCACGTCCACACCACGAACACGACGCCCGTCGCGAGGTACAGCGCGGCGTTGCCGAGGTCGAACAGGTTGGTGGCGGAGAGCGTGCGGTCGAGCTCCGCCTCCCCGATCCGGTCGTCGAGGTAGTCCTCCAGCACGCCGTGCACGCGCCACACCCGCCCGGCCGTGATCAGGTCGGACAAGGCGGTCAAGGCGACCAGCACGGAGAACGCGGCCCCAAGGCCGCGCACGGATCGGAACACGGAAATCTCCACTCAGAAGGTCCCCCGACCCGGAGCGCAGCTTACGTGACGGGTCCTCGGTTGCGGACGGCTTTTCGCCCGGCTCGCGACGCCGCCCGCGGGGTTGCGGCGGGCGCCCGTCCCCCGCTCCCGGGCGACTTGTCATGCGGACCCGCCGGCGGGCTCTTACTGTCGACGCAGGCGAGCCGCGGAGGTGGGATGAGAAGCCAGTACGAGTACCTGGCCGTGCTGGCCGTGTGCCTGCTCGTGACGGCGCCGTTGGAGTGGGTGGGTCGCGGGGTGTACCGCCGGGGGCCGGACGTGGCCCGGACGGTCGTGCCCGTGCTGCTGGTGCTGGTCGTGTGGGACGTGGTGGCGATCGCGCGCGGGCACTGGAGCTTCCACCGCGACGGCACGACGGGTGTGGTGCTGGCCGGTGTCCTGCCGATCGAAGAGGTGTTGTTCTTCGTGGCCATCCCGCTGTGCGCGCTGCTGACCTACGAGGCCGTCGGCCGATTGCTGCGCGATGGCTAGGGAGTACCTGCTGGCTGCGGTGACCGCGGCGGTCCTGGTGGTGTTGTGGGAGCTCTTGGTGCTGCGCACGGGCTTGTTCCGACGCCTCGCCTACTGGGTCACGATGGCGATCGTGCTCGCCTTCCAGGTCCCGGTGGACGGGTGGTTGACCAAGCTCGACGCGCCGATCGTGCTGTACGCGGACTGGGCGATCAGCGGTGTGCGGGTGCCGTGGGACATCCCGGTCGAGGACTTCCTGTACGGGTTCGCGATGGTGACCGCGGTGCTGCTGCTGTGGGAGCGGAGGAGGAGAGCGCATGACACGGCTGAGCGCCGCTGAGGTGCCGGGGTCGTTCGACGACGCGGCGCGGGACTACGACCGGATGGTCGGCCTGAACCCCGGTTACCACCGGGCGTTGCGGACTTCGGCGCGGGCGCTCGGCCTGCGGGGCAGCGGGGCCGGGCAACGCGTGCTCGACCTGGGCTGCGGCACGGGCGCGTCGACCGCGGCGCTGCTGGCCGTGGCGCCGGACGTGGAGGTCGTCGCGGTGGACGCCTCCGCCGGGATGCTCGCGCGGGCACGGGCCAAGCGGTGGCCGGACACCGTCACGTTCGTGCACAGCCGCGTCGAGGACCTGGACGCGCACGGGCCGTTCGACGCGGTGTTCGCCGCCTACCTGGTGCGCAACCTGCCCGACCCGGACGTCACGCTGCGGGAGGTGCGCGGTCTGCTCACGCCGGGTGCGCGCCTGGTGCTGCACGAGTACTCGGTGCGCGACTCCCCGCTGAGCACGGCGGTCTGGACCGCGATGTGCGGGCTCGTCGTCGTGCCCGCCGGGTGGCTGCTCACCGGCGACCGCTCGCTCTACACCTACCTGTGGCGCAGCGTGCTGCGGTTCGACGGGGCGAGCGCGTTGCGCGACCGGCTGCGGCGCGAAGGCTTCGGCGGCGTGCGCAGCCGCCCGGTGCCGGGGTGGCAGCTCGGCGTCGTGCACACCTTCGTCGGGCTCGCGCCGGAACGGGCGCGGTCGTGATCCCCCGCGACCGCAGGGCGGTGCGGGTCGCCGCGCCCGCCGGACGCGCGCGGTTCGACGGGGAGGCCCCGACGGTGGTCGTGGTCGGGGCGGGCATCGCGGGGCTGGCCGCCGCGACGGTCCTGGCCGAGCGCGGCGCGCGGGTCGTGGTGTGCGAGCGGGAGCACCACCTCGGCGGCCGGGTGGGCGGGTGGCCGACCACGCTCGCCGACGGCAGCCAGGTCACGATGACCCGCGGCTTCCACGCCTTCTTCCGGCAGTACTACAACCTGCGCGCGTTGCTGCGCCGGGTCGACCCCGGCGGCCGGGCGCTGGTGGGCCTGCCCGACTACCCGTTGTGGCACACCGGCGGGCACCGGGACGGGTTCGCCGGGCTGCCCACGACCCTGCCGTGGAACGCGCTGGCCTTCCTGCGCCGCAGCCCGACGTTCCGGTGGTCCGACCTGCCGTCGGTGGATGCGCGGGCCGCGCTGCCGCTGCTGGACGTGTCGGTGCCGGAGGTGTACCGGGAGCTCGACGGGCTGGACGCGGCGACCTACCTGGAGCGGATCCGCTTCCCCCGGCCCGCGCACGCGCTGGCGTTCGAGGTGTTCTCGCGCAGCTTCTTCGCCCACCCGAGCCGCATGTCGGCGGCCGAGCTGGCGGTGATGTTCCACATCTACTTCCTCGGTTCGGCGGAGGGCCTGCTGTTCGACGTGGCGGCCGACCCGTTCCCGCACGCCCTGTGGGAACCGCTCGGTCGCCACCTCGCCGAGCTGGGCGCCACCGTGCGGCGGGGCGTCGAGGTGGGGTCGGTGCGCCCCGGGGGGCCCAAGCGGTTCGCGGTGGACGTGTCCGGCGACGTGCTCGACGCGGACGCCGTCGTGCTGGCCGCCGACGTGCCCGGGTTGCGCCGGGTCGTCGCCGCGTCGCCCCGGTTGGGCGACGCCGCGTGGCGCGAGCGGATCGCGGAGCTGCGCACGGCGCCGCCGTTCCTGGTGTCGCGGTACTGGCTCGACCGGCCGGTGGACCCGGACCGCCCCGGCTTCCTGGGCACCAGCGGGTACGGCCTGCTGGACAACGTGAGCGTGCTGGACCACTACGAGCACGAGGCGCGGGCGTGGGCCGCGCGCACCGGCGGTTCGGTGGTGGAGCTGCACGGGTACGCGCTGCCGGCCGACGAGCCCGATCCCCGGGCGCGGCTGTGGGAGCAGCTCACCGAGGTCTACCCCGAGACGAAGCGGGCGAACGTCGTGGACGAGCGGCACGAGCTGCGGGCCGACTGCCCGCTGTTCCCGGCCGGCGGGTTCGCCCGCCGGCCCACCGTGACCACGCCGGACGACCACCTCGTGCTGGCGGGCGACCTGGTGCGGATCGACCTGCCCGTCGCGCTGATGGAACGCGCGGCGACCACGGGGTTCGACGCGGCGAACCGGCTGCTGAGCCGGTGGGGCGTCGCCGGGACGGAGCTGTGGAGCGTGCCGACGGCGGGCCGGGGTCCGGTGCTGCGCGCCGTGGCCCGGCGGTGGGGCCGGACGCCGGTGGACGGAGGTCCGCACCGAGCCTGACGCGGTGCCGCCGCGGGGTCGGCGACCGGGCGGGCGCCTACCGGAGGGAGGGCGTCGAGATCACCGCCTCGGAGCACGACGGCGTCCCAGTCCTCCGGTGCGCGTTCGTCGACGGCATGGCGGGCCGCGCCCCGGCGGTCGAGTCGGACCTGGTCCCGGTGTCGGAGGCGGTGTTCGCGGGCCCGGCCGACGGCGCCTTCAGCGACGACTGGACGCCGGTCGTGTGCCCGACCCCCACCGACGGCACCGGCTGCGTCCGCGTCGGCATGCGCGCGCGACGACGAAGACCGGCTGACCGGGGTCAGCCGCGGATCAGGTCGACGACCAGGCGGACGGCCTCGGTCAGCGTGGCCGGCCGCCGCACGGACGCGGGCAGCGCGAGACCCGCCCAGCCGGGACCGGCGGCCACCAGCACGGCCTCGGTGTCGCGGCGCAGCCCTTCGATCGGCACGGCCGCGGCGAAGTCGGCGTGGTGCGCCCAGATCACCACCACGGCCGGGCGCAGGCGTTCCAGCGCGTCGCGCAACGCCGTCGGCGGCACCCGCGCGCCGAGGCTGCGCCACAGGCAGTCCTCTTCGGACAGTGCGGCGCCGAGCGCTTCCAGCGCCAGCGTGTGCTGCTCGTCCGGCGCGCACGACAGCAACGCGGTCAGCACGCCGTCGCGGTCCGGGTAGGGCACGGCGCGCAGCGCGTGCAGCAGGCCGGCGCTGGCCAGGTGCTCGACCTCGACGCCGGCGCCGCGCCGGTGCACGCGCTCGCCCAGCTCCACGAGGAACGGCGCGAGCACCGCCTGCCAGGCCGCCACGACACCGTGCGCGGTGATCAGCTCGTCCGCCAGCCGGCGCACCCGCGGCTCGTCGAGCCGGTCGGCGGCGGTCAGGAAGCCCCGGCGGACGGACCGGGCCGCGTCGGCGGTGAGCACGGGCCTGGTCGGCGGCGGCGCCGCCGGGACCCGTTGCCGTGACTGCCGCGCCGCGTCGGCGGGTGCGATGCCTTGCGCGGTCAGTGCGACCATCCGCCGCAACTGGTCGACCTCGTCGTCGCGGTAGCGGCGGTGACCGCCCGCGGTGCGGTCGGACGGGCCCAGCCCGTAACGCTGGTCCCACGTGCGCAGCGTGGTCGGCGAGATGCCGAGCATCGCCGCGACCGCGCGGGGTGTCCAGCTCATCGACTACAAGCTCACTTCCTGGCGCGTTCGGAGAGCATAGCCCGCAGTTCGCTCTCGCCCAGGCCGCCCCAGATGCCGAACGTCTCGTGCACTTCGAGGGCGTGCTCGCGGCACTGGCGCATCACGGGGCACCGCTGGCAGATCGACTTGGCCATGGCTTCGCGCTGCTCCCGGGCGGAGCCGCGCTCGTTGGGCGTGTGGAAGAAGTAGGTGCTGTCCATGCCGCGGCACAGACCGGAGAGCTGCCAGTCCCAGGACTCGGCGACGGGGCGGGGCAGGCGGGAGAGCTCGGGCATGGCGCACGTCCTTCGCGAGTCGACGACGATGACGGACCCATCGTAAAATCGACTCAAAACCGATTCAACTCGGGGGTGCCTCAACCGGGCAGCACACCCTTCGACCGGAGGGCGTACCGGCGCTCGGCGTAGGCGAGGTCGTCGCGCCACAGCCGTGCGGCGGTCCACCGCATCGCCGGCCGGATCGCCGGCGCCACCCTGTTGACCAGCGCGAACCCACGCCGATCGGACTGCGCGATGGTCGCCTCGACCACCGCCGTCCGGCCGTCGCCCAGCGGTGTGGCGTGGGTCTCCACGACGCTGCCCTCGCCCTCGCCGGAGACGATCCGCATCACCACCGTGCGCGGTTCGGGGCAGGTGAACTCGGCGGTCACCGGCACGCCGAACCTGCCCACGACCCGGAACGTCACCTCGACCAGGAACCGGTCCAGCTCCTCGGTGGGCGTCTCGATCACCCGGAGGTTCGCGAACGAGTAGGGGTGGAACCACGCGCCGTGCCACGGGTCGAGCCGGTTCGCGATCACGTCCTCGGGCTCGCACCGGCCGATCAGCGTGGCGACCGCGTCGAGCACCTTGCCCGCCGGCCGCGCGGGCAGCACCGGCTCGGGCAGCGGTTCCTCGCCGCCCACGTCGTCCAGGCGCACCCAGGCGAGCACGCCGTCGTCGTGCGCGGGGAACGGGCTCCACCCGCCGAACCGCTCGCCGCCCAGCGCGAGCCCGTGCCAGCGGCAGACCAGCTCGCCCCCGACCACCGCCCCGTCGCACAGCGGCGCGCCCAGGTGCGGGCACGACCCGGGACCGGCCACCAGCACGTCACCCGGCCCGCGCCAGAGCACCACCTCGCGCCCGGCGACGGTCCGGCCGAACGGCTTGCCGCGCACGACGTCGCGGCTCGCGCCGACCACGAACCAGTTGCCGGAGGGCCGGGCGGTGGCGCGTTTCAGCGCCGCCTCGATGAGCGCGGGCTTCGCGTCCCGCCAGGTCGGTTCCTGCTTCGACCAGGGCGGGCTGGTGAACGCGCGCAGCGGCAGGCGGTCGGGCATGTCTCTCCTCCGGTGATCAGGCCGTTCGGGCGAGCACGGCCCTGGCGAACGCGGGCAGCGCGACCGCGAGCCGTCGGCCGTTCGACACCGCGACGCGTCGGGACAGCACGTCGTAGTCCGCTTCCTCGACCAGGTCGAGGATGCGGCCGTAGAGCCGGTACGCGGTGCTCACGCACGGCCGCGACCGGGGCGCGAGCATCGCGATGCCCGGCAGCGCCCGCGCGTAGACCTGGCGCGTGCGGTGGACCTGGTCGCGCAGCGCCGCCCGGACCCGGTCGTCGACCCGGCCGGCGGCGCGGGCCCACGACAGCCGGTCCCGGTCGACGCCGAACGCCGCCAGCTCGTCGGCGGGCAGGTACACCCGGTCGCGGTCGAGGTCCTCCCCGATGTCGCGGATGAAGTTGGTGAGCTGGAAGGCGATCCCCAGCGCGGCGGCGGCGGGCTCCGCCTCCTGCCTCGGCACGACCGTCCCGAGCACCGGCAGCACCTGCAGGCCGATGACCGCCGCCGAGCCGTGCACGTACCGCAGCAGCTCGGCGCGGGTCGCGTAGTCGGTGACGGTCAGGTCCATCCGCATGGACGCCATGAAGTCGCGGAAGTGCGCGGTGGGGATGTCGTACCGGCGCACGGTGTCCGACAACGCCGTGACGACCGGGTCCGTGGCCGTGCCGCGCTCCAGCGCGGCGTCGAGGTCGGCCTCGACCGCCGCGAGGCCCTCGACCTTGCGCGGCAACCCGCTGTCGAGGTCGTCCACGATGTCGTCCACGCGGCGGGCGAACCCGTACAGGCCGTGGATCGCGGGCCGCTGCGCCGGGCTGAGCATCCTCGTGGCCAGGAAGTAGGTGCGGCCGTGCTCGGCGTTGAGCGCGCGGCACCGCCGATAGGCGTCGCGCAGCCGCGGCTCGGTGATGCCCGCGGCATCCAGTTCCCGGTCTGCGGACATGTGTGGGCGTTCCCTCCGCGATGGCACCTCCTCACGCTAAGTCGGCCCGGGTCGCTCCGCACAACCAGCGCCGCTCGTTGTGCGGGGCGCGGGTCGCGCTGCTTAGCTCGATCCACTGAGCACCGACCCCACCACGCGAGGGAGCGACGATGTCGCTGTTGGCCGGCGTCGACACCCGCACGCCCACTCCCCCGGCGCCCGACTCGTTCGCGGCGCGGTTCGCGGACGAGCTGGACGACTTCTTCCGCACCCGCCCGGAGGTCGACGCCGCGCGGGAGCTGGCCGAAGAGGTCCGCGCGCTCGTCCTCGCCGGCGGCAAGCGGATCCGACCCGCGTTCGCCTGGTGGGGCTGGCGCGCCGCGGGCGGCGAGGTGCGCGGCGACACGTCCGAAGCCGTGGTGCGCGCGCTGGTGGCGTTGGAGCTGTTGCAGTGCTGCGCGCTGGTGCACGACGACGTGATGGACCGCTCGGCGACCCGGCGCGGCCGGCCGGCCGTGCACGAGTCGTTCGCGGCGCGGCACCGGCGGTCGCGGTGGTCCGGCAGCGCCCGCCGCTTCGGCGACTCCACCGCGGTCCTGGTCGGCGACCTCGCGCTGGCGTGGGCGGACGACGCGCTCGTCACGGCCGGCCTGCCCGCCGACGCGTTGCAGCGCGCCTGGCGGCCGTGGCAGCGGATGCGCACGGAGATGATGGCCGGTCAGCACCTCGACCTGCTCGCGACCGCCGGGCGCGACGAGTCGTTGGAGGGCGCGTTGCGGGTGGCGGCGCTGAAGACCGCCGCGTACACCGTCGAACGGCCGCTGCACCTCGGCGCCGCGCTCGCGGGCGCGCCCGCCGACGTGGTGGAGTGCCTGCGGGTGTTCGGCCGCGACGTCGGCGTGGCGTTCCAGCTGCGCGACGACCTGATCGGCATGTTCGGCGACCCGGCGGTGACCGGCAAACCCGTCGGCGAGGACCTGCGCGAGGGCAAGCGCACCCCGTTGATGGCGATCGCGATCGCCCGGGCCACCGCGGCGGGCGACCACCGGGCGGCGCGGACGCTGCTGCGCTGCCTCAACGGTGTGACCGTGACGGACGGGACCGTGGCCGCCGTGCGGGAGCTGCTGGTCGACCACGGCGCCGTGGAGGCCGTCGAGGAGCACATCGAGGCGCTGGCCGCGAGCGGACTCGCCGCGCTCGACCGGGCGGCCGTCGACGAGGTCGCCCGCACGCACCTGAGGCAGCTGGCGGCCAAGGCCGTCCGCCGCCGCGACTGACGGGAGGGGAACGCCGTGGCGCACCTGGTGAAGGGCCGGACCGACTCGGTCGTCGTGATCGGCGCGGGCCTGTCCGGCCTGTCCGCCGCGCTGCACCTGCGCGGGGCCGGGCACGAGGTGACGGTGCTGGAGCGGCACGGCCACCCCGGCGGCCTGGCGGGCCGGCTGGACGTGGCCGGGCACCTCATCGACACCGGGCCGACCGTGCTGACCATGCCGGAGCTGCTGGAGGACGCGTTCGCGGCGGTGGGCGCACGGCTCGCCGACCACCTGGACCTGGTGCCGCTGCACCCCGCCTACCGCGCCGAGTTCGCCGACGGCAGCGCGCTGGACGTGCACACCGACGCCGACGCGATGGGCCAGGCGATCGCCGGGTTCGCCGGCGACCGCGAAGCCGAGGGCTACCGCGAGCTCCGCGCCTGGCTGACCCGGCTGTACCAGGTCGAGCGCGACCGGTTCATCGGCGCGAGCTTCGACTCGCCGCTCGACCTGCTCGGCCGCGACCTGGTCGCGCTCGCGGGGCTCGGCGGCTTCGGCTCCCTGTCCCGGGCGGTGGGCCGGTTCGTCCACGACGACCGGCTGCGCCGGGTCTTCACGTTCCAGGCCCTGTACGCCGGGGTGTCCCCCGCCGACGCGCTCGCCGCGTACGCCGTGATCGCCTACATGGACACGGTCGCGGGCGTCTGGTTCCCGCGCGGCGGCATGCGCGCGGTCCCGCAGGCCCTCGCCGACGCCGCCGCCGATGCGGGGGTCCGGTTCCACTACGACACCGAGGTGGTCTCGCTCGACCGCACCGGCCCGCGCGTGACCGCCGTCCGCACCACGACCGACCGCGTCCCGTGCGACGCCGTCGTGCTCGCCACGGGTCCCGCGCAGAGCACGCGGCTGCTGCGCGGCGAACCGCGGCGCCCGCGCCCGCTGCGCTGGTCGCCGTCCGCGGTGGTGGTGCACCTCGGCGCCCCGCGGGTGGTCGAGGGGACGGCCCACCACACCATCTCGTTCGGCACCGCGTGGGAGACCACGTTCGACGAGATCATCCGCCAGGGCCGCCTCATGGGCGACCCGTCCCTGCTGCTCACCACGCCGACCGTCACCGACCCCGGGCTCGCCCCGGCGGGACGGCACCTGCAGTACGCGCTGGCCCCGTGCCCGAACCTGGACGCCGCGCCGATCAGGTGGGACGTCGTCGGACCGCGCTACGCCGCGCAGGTCGTCGACGAGCTCGTCACCCGCAAGCTGGTGGACCCGGACGTCGAGATCCTGTCCGTGACGACGCCGGACGACTGGGCGCGGGACGGCCAAGCCGCCGGCACCCCGTTCTCGGCGGCGCACACGTTCACCCAGACGGGTCCGTTCCGGCCGCGCAACCTGCCGTTCCGCGACGGCAACGTGGTGCTCGCCGGCAGCGGCACCACACCCGGCGTCGGCATCCCGCCGGTGCTCATCTCCGGCAGGCTGGCCGCCGAACGGCTCCGGCGGCGGTGACGGGCCGACACCCCGGCGTCAGTCCTTGAGGGGGTCGTGCCCCCAGTTCATCAGCGAGTAGCGCCACCTCGTGCGCTCCACGTCCCCGTCCGGGCGTTGCGCGAGGTGGCGGTGGACGTACCCGACGACCTTGCGCATGTGCGCGTGGTCGTCCTCGGTCAACTCGCCCTTCTTCGCGCGCAGCAGCGCCACGATCCGCCTGCCGGACTCGTGCCCGACCGACTCGCCGCCGTCGGACTGGCCGACGGACCGGGACTCGTCGGTCTCCAGCCACCGCGCCAGCTCGGTCGCCGTCATGTTCACCGCGTCCTCGAACTCGTCGCTCACGAGTCGTCCTCCAACGCCGACGGCTTGTGCACGGCGTCCTTGCCGCTCTTGTCGCTGCGCACGCGGTACTGCGGCTCCTCCTTCGACGCGCGCACCTGCCTGCCCGCGGCCTCGGTGTCCTCGGTGATCTCCTCGACCACCTCGCCGTGCACCGTCTGCCCGTGGCTGGACCACGTGACCTCGTCGCCCTTGTGCACCTTCTCCTCGCCCATGGCCGAATTCTGGGTGGCCGCGTCGGGCCGTGCACGGCGGTGGCGCGCGGACCGGACGCCCGACGCGCCCACGTTCACCCGGTCGGGTGGTCCTCTGCCGCGGTCGGGCGGGACAGGGCGTCGAGCAGGTTCGCGAGCAGGTCGCGGTCGTCGGCGCGCAGCCTGCCCGTGGAGGGCGCGAGGGCCGAGCGGACCTCGCCCGCCAGCAGCTCCGCGAGGTCGCGGCCCGCCGGGGTGATGACCACGTCGACCACCCGGCGGTCCGCCGGGGACTTGTCCCGGGCCACGAGGCCTCGGCGCTCGGCCCGTTCGACGAGGCCGGACATCGTGGACTTGTCCAGCCCCAGGAACGCGGCCAGGTCGGTCATCCGCGGTCGGCGGTCGCGCAGGACGCCGAGCAGCCGCAGCTGGGTGAGGGACAGGTCGTGCTCGGCGCCGATGCGGGTGAGCACGGCCATCACCCGGAAGGACATCCGGACGAGGGCGTCCTCCAGCGCGTCGTCACGTGTCATGGCGCGAACCTACTCGACATTGTTTGTAGTACCAACCAACGTCGGGTGGGTCGGCTCCACCACCACGGTGCCGCCGGAGCCGGCCGCGGCCGTGCGGGCCGCGGCCGTCCGCGACGGCGGCTCGGACCGCCGCGGACGGCACCGCGTTCGGATCGACCCGGGTTCAGGGAGCGGAGCGGAGGAGGTCGAGGATGACGTCCGGGTCCTGGGCGCCGGCCACACCCCGGTTGCCCACCACGTAGGTCGGGACGGAGCGGACGCCGATGGCCACGCCTTCGGCCAGCTCGTCGCGGAGGCGGGCGGCCAGGGCGTCGTCGACCAAGGCGTCGGCGGCGCCGGTCAGACCGGTCTGCCCGGCGAGGCGGACGAGGGTCTCGGGGTCGCCCAGGTTCTCGCCCTCGACGAAGTGGGCGCGGAAGAAGCGCTCCTTGACCTCGTGCTGCACGCCCTGCTCACGGGCCAGCGACACGAGCCGGTGGGCGTCGAAGGTGTTGGCGGCGATCGCCTTCGACATCTCGTAGCGCAAGCCCTCGGACTCCGCCGCCGTCGTCGAGCGGTGCATCGCCTGCTCCGCGACGGCCTCGCTGCCGAGCTTGCCCGCCAGCACCTCGCGCACGGCCGCACCCGTGCTCTTGAGCTGCGGGTTCAGCTCGAACGGCCGCCACACGACCTCCACCGGCTCACCGTCCCACCGGTCCAACGCCCGTTCCAGCTTCCGCTTCCCGATGTAGCACCACGGGCACACCACGTCAGACCACACGTCTAGTCGCACGGTGCGGTCAACGCGTCGCCCTCAGCACTTGTTCCCCGTTCCGGCCGCCGGGTTCGACCGCCGTCGAAGCGTCGACCCCGGGTTGTCGGGGGCCGCTGCTACGGTCCCCGGCGCGGACCCGGGCGGTTCACGACAGAGGAGGAAGAGCCAGTGGCAGAGGTGGCGTTGCGGCCGGTCGGGGATGCGGACCTCGACGCGTTGTTCGAGCAGATGCGCGACCCGGAGTCGGTCCGGATGGCCGCCTTCACCGCCGAGGACCCCGACGACCGCGAGGCGTTCGACCTCCACCTGGCGAAGATCAGGGCCGCCCACGACACCACGCTGCGCGCGGTGACCCTCGACGGGCGGCTCGTCGGCAGCATCTCCAGCTTCGTCGTGGAGGGCGACACCGAGATTACCTACTGGCTCGACCGCTCGGTCTGGGGTCGGGGGATCGCCGGCCGGGCCCTGGCCCTGTTCCTCGACACCGTCGAGGTCCGGCCGCTGCACGCCCGCGCGGCCAGTGACAACGCCGGTTCCCTCAAGGTCCTGCGGAGGGCCGGCTTCACGGTCGTCGGCACCGAGGTGTCCTACGCGCCCGCCCGCGAGGCGGAGATCGAGGAAACCGTCCTGCGCCTCGACTGACGCTCCGGACACGCGACGAGCCCGGCCGATCGGCCGGGCTCGTCGGTCGGTGCGGATCAGGCGAGGTCGAACCGGTCGAGCTCCATGACCTTGGTCCAGGCGGCCACGAAGTCGGCCACGAACTTCTCGCGGGCGTCCTCGCCGGCGTAGACCTCGGCCAGGGCCCGCAGCTGGGAGTTGGAGCCGAAGACGAGGTCGACCGAGGTGGCGGTCCACTTCAGCTCGTCGGTGGCCGCGTCCCGGATCTCGTACACGTGCTCCTCGGACTCCGACGCCTGCCAGCGGGTGCCCGTCGACAGCAGGTTGGTGAAGAAGTCGTTGGTGAGCACGCCGGGCCGGTCGGTGAGGACGCCGTGCCGGGTGCCGTTGTGGTTCGTCTCGAGCGAGCGCAGACCGCCGACCAGGACGGTCATCTCCGGCGCCGTCAGGTCGAGCATGTAGGCGCGCTCGACCAGCAGCACCTCCGGCTGGAGCTTCTCGCCGGCGCGCACGTAGTTGCGGAAGCCGTCGGCGCGCGGCTCCAGGAAGCGGAACGACTCGACGTCGGTCTGCTCCTGGTCGGCGTCGGTGCGGCCCGGGCGGAACGGCACCGTCACGTCGAAGCCGGCCTCGCGCGCCGCGTTCTCGACGGCCGTCGAGCCGGCCAGCACGATCAGGTCGGCGAGGGAGATCCGCGCGCCGCCCGCGGCGTTGAACTCCCGCTGGATGCCCTCGAGGGTCTCCAGGACCTTCGCGAGCTGCTCGGGCTGGTTGACCTCCCAGTTGCGCTGGGGTTCGAGGCGGATGCGGGCGCCGTTGGCGCCGCCGCGCTTGTCCGTGGACCGGAAGCTCGCCGCGGAGGCCCAGGCGGTGCCGACCAGCTGGGCGGTGCTCAGGCCGGAGTCGGCGATCTTCGCCTTGAGGGCGTCGACGTCCGCGTCGCCCACGAGCTCGTGCGTGACGGCCGGCACCGGGTCCTGCCACAGCTGGACCTCGGGGACCCACGGCCCGAGGAAGCGGCTGACCGGGCCCATGTCGCGGTGCAGCAGCTTGTACCACGCCTTGGCGAACGCCAGCGCGAACTCGTCGGGGTTCTCCAGGAAGCGGCGGGAGATCTTCTCGTACGCCGGGTCCACACGCAGCGACAGGTCCGTCGTGAGCATGGTCGGCAGGTGCTTCTTCGACGGGTCGTGGGCGTCCGGGATGATCGCCTCGGCGTCCTTGGCGACCCACTGCTTGGCGCCGCCGGGGCTCGTGGTGAGCTCCCACTCGTAGCCGAAGAGGATCTCGAAGAAGCGGTTGCTCCACTGCGTCGGCCGGTCGGTCCAGGTCACCTCGAGACCGCTGGTGATCGTGTCGCCGCCCTTGCCGCTGCCGTGGGTGCTCAACCAGCCCAGGCCCTGCGCCTCCAGCGGCGCGCCCTCGGGCTCCGCGCCCACGTGGTCGTCGGCGACACCGGCGCCGTGGGTCTTGCCGAAGGTGTGGCCGCCGGCGATGAGGGCCACGGTCTCCTCGTCGTTCATCGCCATCCGGCCGAAGGTCTCCCGGATGAAGTGCGCCGCCGCCAAGGGGTCCGCGTTGCCGCGGGGGCCCTCGGGGTTGACGTAGATGAGGCCCATCTCGGTCGCCCCGACCTCGGGCGCCATCTCGGCCTCGCTGACGTAGCGCTCGTCACCCAGCCACGCGTCCTCCGGGCCCCAGAAGATCTCCTCCGGCTCCCAGACGTCCTCGCGGCCGAAGCCGAAGCCGAAGGTCTTGAAGCCCATCGACTCCAGGGCGACGTTGCCGGCGAGCACGAGCAGGTCGGCCCACGAGACCCGCTGGCCGTACTTCTGCTTGACCGGCCACAGCAGGCGACGGGCCTTGTCCAGGTTGGCGTTGTCGGGCCAGCTGTTGAGCGGGGCGAACCGCTGGCCGCCGTCGCCCGCGCCACCGCGGCCGTCGTGGGTGCGGTAGGTGCCGGCCGCGTGCCAGCTCATCCGGATCATCAGGCCGCCGTAGTGGCCGAAGTCGGCGGGCCACCAGTCCTGCGAGGTGGTGAGCACCTCGGTGATGTCGCGCTTGAGGGCCTCGACGTCGAGCTTGGCGAACTCCTCGGCGTAGCTGAAGTCCGCGCCCAGGGGGTTGCCCTTGGACGAGTGCGCGTGCAGCACCGAGAGGTCCAGCTGGTTGGGCCACCAGTCGCGGTTCGTCCGCGGACGCCCGCCGGTCTTCGGGGTCGGGGAGTCGATCGCCGGGTTCTCGCTCTCGCTGCCGTGCGCGGTCGCCGAGTCGTGCGCGACCGGGCAGCCGACCGCGGCCTTCTGGTCCACGCCCTGCGCGCTTGAGGGGGGCGTCTTCCCGAGGTCGCTCAATTTACTTCCTTCCAGCGGGCGGTTCATTGGCGGTGGTGTTGCGGGTCGAGCAGTCGGGGCAGGTGCCCCAAAAGACGACCTCGGCCTCGTCGACGACGTAACCGCCGTCGTCCGAGGCCGTGAGACAGGGGCTGTGACCGACCGCGCAGTCGACGTCCGCGATCGCGCCGCAGGAACGGCACACGACGTGGTGGTGGTTGTCGCCCACCCGGGACTCGTAGCGGGCCGTCGCGCCGGCGGGCTGGATGCGGCGCACCAGGCCGGTGTCGGTCAACGCCCGCAGCACGTCGTAGACGGCCTGGTGGGACACCGTCGGGTGGTCGGCCCGGACCAACGTGATCACCGTCTCGGTGTCGACGTGCGGGTGGTCGCGCAGCGCGGCGAGCACGGCCAACCGGGGCCGGGTCACGCGCAACGAGACCGACCGCAGCTGCGCCTCGAAGTCGGATGTCACCCCACAACCCTAGACGTCTTGTCTGGAACGAATCAAAATAGCCTTCGTCACACCGAACCACGAACACTGCGTGTAGTTCCTCGACTACGCAACAGAAACGCGGTGGCGACCCCGTCCCGCGGTGGACGATCATCGTCCACAGTGGACAGAAGATCGCGCCGCGCCGCCCGGACCGCCGCGCCCCGGTGCTAGTTTGCCCGGATGAGCCTCCTCGATGACGTCGCCGAGCGCGACGGCTGGCGGTGCTGGGTGTGCGACGAGCCCGTCGACCCCGACATGTCGGTGAACGACCCGCGAGGGCCCAGCGTCGACAGCCGGACCGCCGACCGGAAGGCCAAGGTCGCCGAACGGCTCGCGCACCGCGCGTGCAACACCCGCAAGGGCGCGGTCAAGGTGGTCATCGCGTGGCCGGACCGCCTGCACGTGGCCGACCCCGCGCCGCTGATCACCGTCGCCGGGCGGCTGGAGCGCAAGGGCGGCCGCGAGGTGGTGGCCCGCTGCCCGACCAGGGCGGACGCCCAGGAGGCGGCCGAGTGGCTGGTGGACCGGTTCTCCCGGTTGACCCCGGACCTGCCGGTGACCGCCGGCGTCGAGGCGGGCGGCGGCCAGTTCCTCGTCGTCCTGACCACCGGCCGCCGCTGATCTCGCCGCTACCTGCCGGGGTGAAAGCGCGGCCCGGGCGGGTGAAAAGGGTCCTCACGTGACGCGTGCGCGAGCGCGGTGCTGCCAGATTGGCCGGGTTGTCCGACGACCGCACCGGTGCGGCCCTCAGGCCGGCGCGCTCGGCAGCGGCTCAGCCCGTTGGTGGCACGGGGGATCCGGTCGACGACGACGAACGCGGCCCTGCCGCACGGATGTGTCGGACGACCACACGCAGATCGGGATGATGCCGGATGACGTTGCTGCACACCATTCTGGACGAGGCGGTGTCGGCCGCCCCGGACGCCGCGGCCGTCCGGGACGGCGACGGGGCCTGGACGTACGCGCGACTCGGGGAGGTCGGCGACGTCCTGGCGGAGTGGCTGCGCGAGCGGGGCGTGACGGCCGGGGATCGCGTCGTCGCGCACGCGCGCCCGTCACGCCACCTGATCGCCCTGATGTACGCGACCTCGCGCGCCGGTGCGGTCTTCGTGCCCCTCAACCCCGAGATGCGGGCGTTCCACCTGCGCTCCGTGCTGGACAACGCCGACCCGCGGCTGGTCGTCGCCGACGACGACGCGCGGCTGCGGCCGCTGACGTCGGCCGAGGTGTGCGGGACGGGAGCGCTGCGGCGCGCGACCGAGCGGACCTCGCGCCCCGGCGGGCGCGCCGACCGGCCCGGCGGCGTCACGCCGGACGACGTCGCGCTGCTGATCTACACCTCGGGCAGCACGGCCACCCCGAAGGCCGTGGTGTCGCCGCACGCCCAGGTGGTGTTCGCGGCCTCGGCCATCAACGAGGTGCTCGGCTACCGGCCGGGTGACGTCGTCTACTCGGCCCTGCCGCTGTCCTTCGACTACGGGCTCTACCAGTCGCTGCTGTGCTGCCTCGGGCGCTGCGAGCTGGTGCTGGGCGACGGCGCGGACCTGGCCGCGATCCGGCGCATGCGCGCCGTGGGCGCCACCGTGGTGCCCTTGGTCCCCTCGCTCGCGACCCTGCTCACGGCGCTCGCCGGCCGCGACCCCGGCGCCCCGCCACCGGTGCGCCTGATCACCAGCACCGGCGCGGTCCTGCCGCGCGCGACGATCGACGCGCTGCGCGAGTCCTTCCCCTCGGCGCGGGTGGTGCGCCAGTTCGGCCAGACGGAGTGCAAGCGGATCACCATCATGCCGCCCGAGCAGGACCGCGAGCGCCCGGACTCGGTCGGCCTGCCGCTGCCCGGGACGGCGGTGCGCGTCGTGGACGCCGACGGCGTCGCGCTGCCCGCCGGGCAGACCGGCGAGATCGTCGTGGAGGGACCGCACCTGATGCGGGGGTACTGGCGGGAGCCCGAGCTGACCGCGCGCGCGTTCCGGCGCGACCCGGCCACCGGCTCGCCCCGGCTGCACACCGGGGACCACGGCCACCTCGACGACGACGGGTACCTCTACTTCGGCGGCCGCCGGGACGCCGTGTTCAAGCGCCGGGGCACCCGGATGAGCACGGTCGAGATCGAAGCGGCGGCGATGGACGTGCCCGGTGTCCGCGCCGCGGCCGTCCTGCGCCCGACCGCCGACCGCGACCTCACCCTGTTCGTGGACAGCGACCTGGCGCCCCAGGCCGTGCTCCGCGAGCTGGCGGCCCGCCTGGAACCGGCCAAGGTGCCCGCGGCCTGCCACCGCGTCGCGGACTTCCCGCTCACCCCGCACGGCAAGCACGCGACCGCGGAGCTGGAGCTGCTCCTGGACAGGATGCCGACGTGACGGACCACCGCTCGCTGGCCGCGCGTTTCGGCACCCCCCTCTACGTCTACGACCTCGACGACGTCGCCGCCGCGCACGGTGCGCTGCGCGCCGCGCTGCCGGACCCGTGCGAGCTGTTCTACGCGTTCAAGGCCAACCCGCACCCGGACGTCGCCCGCGCACTGCGCGAGGGCGCCGGCCGCGCGTGCGGCGCCGAGATCAGCTCGACCGGTGAGCTGGCGGCCGCACGCGCGGCCGGCTACCCGACCTCGTCGTGCCTGTACACCGGACCGGGCAAGACCCGCGCCGAGCTGGCGGAAGCCGTCGCCGGCGGAGTGCGGCTGTTCTCCGCCGAGTCCGAGACGGACCTGCGGCGCATCGGCGCGGCGGCGGACGGGCGCCAGGTGGTGGTGGACTGCCTGCTGCGCGTCAACAGCCCCGCGTCGGCCTCGGCCACCGGACTGCGGATGACCGGCGTCCCCTCGCGGTTCGGCATCGACGCCGAGACCCTGCCGGACGCGCTCCCCCGCCTGCTCGACGTGCCGGGCACGCGGGTGATCGGCGCGCACTTCTTCCCGCTCAGCAACGCCGAGGACGAGCAGAGCCTGGTGGACGAGTTCCGCCGCACGGTCGAGGTCGCCGCGCGGCTGCGCGACGACGCCGGCCTGCCCCTGCGGTTCCTCGACCTCGGCGGCGGTTTCGCGGCGCCCTACGGGGTGCCGGGCGAACGCCCGGCCTACCCGAAGCTGCGCGCCGAGCTGGAGGACGCCCTGGACCTCCACCTGCCGGGCTGGCGGGAGGGCCGGCCGCGGCTCGCGTTCGAGTCCGGCCGCCACCTGGTCGGCGGCAGCGGGTCGCTCGTGGCCGAGGTGCTCGACGTCAAGCACAGCCGGGGGCAGGTGTTCGTCGTGCTCGACGCCGGCATCAACGCCTTCGGCGGGCTGTCCGGCCTGGGCAGGCTGCTGCCCGCCTCGGTGCGTCCCGTCGGAGGTGGTCGCGGGTCCGTGGTCGCCACCCTCACCGGACCGCTGTGCACCCCCGGCGACCTGCTGGGCCGCGACCTGACCCTGCCGGACCTGGCGGTCGGCGACGTCGTGGCGATCCCCAACGCGGGCGCCTACGGCCTGACCGCGAGCCTGGTGCGCTTCCTGGGCCGGGAAGCGCCGGCCGAGGTCGTCGTCCGGGGCGACACCGTGGTGTCGGTCTCCCGCCTCGACCACCGCCGTGAGTACGCGGTGACGGGGCCCTCGACCCTCGGAGGAGCACAGCCCTAGGTCACGCCGTCACGACGCGCTCCGGGCAGCGCCGCCCGGAGCGGGGTCGTGGTGCCACGGGACCTCGGCTCAGTCCGGCACCACGACGGCCCGGCTGCGCCCGGTGTGGGCCCACGCGTCACCGACCCGGCTCAGCGGGTACGCGGTGTAGGGCACGCTCAGGGAACCGTCGGCGAAGCGGGCCATGACCTCGGGCGCGGCGGCGAGCATCTCCTCGACGGACACCGAGCCGGCGCCGCTCCCGCTGATCCGGATCCGGCGACTGCGCAGCAGCTCCCCGGGCAGCGAGGCCCGCGCGCCCGCGAGCGAGCCGATCTGCACGTAGGCCGTGTCCGCCTCGGCGTCCGCGCCGCCCCGACCCACCGCGGCGAAGGCGGCCTCGGCGACCGGGCCCCACAGGTAGTCCAGCACGAGACCGGGCGACCTGTCGGCGAGCGCACCGGCCAAGGCCTCCTCCAGGGCGTCCGGCCCGTCCTGGGCCAGCGACACCGTCGTCGCTCCCACACCGCGCAACCGCTCCAGCGACTCCGGGTCGCGCCCGGCGGCGACGACCCGTTCCGCCCCGAGCGCCAACGCGCCCTGCACGGCGAGGCCGCCCGACATCCCGGTCGCGCCCAGCACCAGCACGGTGCCCAGCGCGCCCACCTCGCGGCGGCGCGAGGTGAGCACCATCCAGCCCGAGAGGCCGGGGTTCATGCCGGCGGCGATGGCCAGCGGGTCCGCCCCCGCCGGGACCTCCACCTGGTGCGGGGCGAGCAGCCGTTCGGCCATCGTCCCGAACGGCGGCCGCGCGTAGCCGGTGTAGACCAGGCGCCCGTCACCGGTGCGGGCGACCGCGTCGATCCCCGGCACCAGCGGGTAGGCCGCCCGGCCGTGGTAGTGCCGTCCGGAGGCCAGCCCGCGCACGATGTTGTGCAGACCCGCTCCGACCAGGTGCAACGGTTCGCGGCCGGGCGGGACCTCCGGCTCGGGGACGTCCTCGCAGACGGGTGGGGCATCGGGGTTCGTGACGATCGCGGCGCGCATCGACCTCTCCTTAACTAAGTTCAGTGAGGCCTCCAGGCTTCCTGAACATCGTTAAGCTGTCAACCATGACCAAGGGCATCACCCGGCAGCGGATCGTGGCGGCGGCGCTCGAACTGCTCGACGACAAGGGGATCGACGGCCTCACCGTCCGCGCGCTCGCCACCCGGCTCGACGTCCGCGCGCCCGCCCTGTACTGGCACGTGCGCGACAAGCAGGAACTGCTCGACGAGATGGCCACCGAGGTCATGCGCCGCGTCACCGGCGCCCTCGCGGCGATCCCGCCCGGCGCCGGGTGGCGCGACGACCTCGCCGCCTACGCCCGCGTCCTGCGCGCCGAGTACCTGCTGCACCGCGACGGCGCCCGCACGTTCAGCGGCACGCGGCTCACCGACCCCGACGTGGTCCGCTTGAAGGAGCCGTGGTTCGAGCGGTGGGCGGCGGCCGGCTGGACGCCCGCCGACGCCGACGACGCCGTCGACCTGGTCACGGCGTTCGTCGTCGGTTTCGTCATCGAGGAGCAGGAACGGCGCCAGGCCGCCGAGACCGATCCGACGAGGCACTCGCTCGCCCGGCGCGAGGACTGGCTGGGCGACGGCGCGGCGCTGGTCAAGGAAGCCGGGCGGCTGCTCGACGACGGCGACCGGCGGTTCGACCGGCACCTCGGCATCGTGCTGGACGGCCTCGCGGCCCGACCGGTCGGCTGAGGCCGCCGTCCTCGCACGGCGACGGGGCCGGATTGTCGGACCCCCTGGGTACAGTCCCCGGACATCAGGTTTCCGGCTCGGGTTCAGGGGATTCTCGTGGTGCGCAGGTGGGAGCTCGTCTCGGGCGGTTCGGCCAAGTTCTGGGAGGTCGACCGGGCCGGTGTCACGGTGACCGTCCGGTTCGGACGGCTGGGCGCCAACGGCCAGACCCAGACCAAGGACCTCGCGTCCGCCGAGGCGGCCGAGGCGCACGTCGCGAAACTGGTGGCGGAGAAGGAGAAGAAGGGCTACCGGGCCACCGGCTCGCCCGGGGTCGCGCGGGAGCCGGGCACGACCACCACCGACCCGACCGCCGCCGACCGGCCGGCGAGCCCCTCCCCCGCAGCCGCCGCGCCGACCTCTTCGTCGGCTGCCCTGCCCGCCACCACACCCGCCTCCCAGCCGACCGGGTCGGCCGCCGCCGAACCCGCCGCCCCCGCCGTCGTCGACGAGGACACCTGGGTCATGCCCAAGGCCTGGCTGCGCGAAGTGGTGCGGCAGCGCGGGTTCCACCCGGCGCCGGTGTTCGCCGTCGACGCCGGGTCGGCGGCGCGAGGGCGTGGCGCGGTCGACCAGGCCACCCTCGACCGGGTGCTGTCCGCGCCGGAGTCCGATCCGGAGCTCGTCCGGGCCGTGCGGGAGCACCTCGCCGGGCGGCCCGACCCCGTCGGCGCGGCGGCCGTCGCGATCGTGACGAAGCACCTCGTCCCGTGCTTCCACGCCTGGCTCGTCGACCACGGGTTGGCGTTCGCGGTGGAGGCGGTGATCGAGTCCTTGTCGATCGACTGCTCCCGGCGGTGGCGTCCCCGCGAGCAGGACTGGACCGGCGTGCACCTGCACCGCCACAACGCCACGAACATCAACCCCGGCGACTCGACGGGCCTGCTGCTCACGACGGTCCGGTACGCCATCGCGGTCGCGGACGAGACCGAACGCGAAGCGGCGGAAGCGGTGCTGGCCCGGCAGCGCGCCCACACCGTGGTCCGCGCGTACCTGATGCCCGAACGGGCCGACTGGTTCGACGAGGCGTGCCGGGTGCCGCAGCGCTCGCCGCGGTGGTGGATGCTCCCGTGCACCGCCAACACCCCCGAGCAGTTCGAGCAAGCGCAGGTGTCGCTCAACGACGGGGCGTTCCTGCTGCACACGGCGCTCTACGTGCTCGGCCCGGCGGTCGCGCCGCTGCTCGCGGCGGCGCTCGACCACCAGGACCAGCGCGCGGAGCGCCGCAAGCTGGTGCTGAAGATCCTCGCGGCACTGCCCACCGACGAGGCGTTCACCGTCCTGCTCGACCGGCTCGACACCCAGCACGTGCGACCGGCGCTGCTGGCCGCGATGTCGGCCTTCCCCGCCCGGGCGGCCCGGCTGCTGGCGGCGCGGGAACCCGGGAACGCCGAGGTGCGCCAACTGCTCAGCGTGCACCTCATGACCCACTCGCACCTGGCCAAGCCCGAGGGCTTCACCGCGGTCGAGCTCACCGCCGTGCCGGAGGCGCCCGAGGCGGATCTGCCCCCGCTGCTGGCCTCACCGCCGTGGCTGCGCCGCAAGCCGCCGGTGGCGCCCGTGGTGGTGCCGGACCTCCCGGTGCCCGACCCGTCGGTGGTGTGGCGGCCGGGTGAGCGCGAGCAGTGGCTGACCGACGGCCACTGGGACGCCCAACGCCGGCAGAACTGGCGGCACTGGCTGGCGGAGTACCACGCGGGCCGCATCGGCTACCGCATGATCGACCTGCTCATCAGCGCGCCCGAGGCCGAGGTGCGGCCCCTGCTCGCGGACTGGGAACCGAACCTGGACTGGAACGCCGAGTCCGCGGGCAAGCGACTGGCCGCGAAGTTCGGCTTCGACGCGCTGCCCGCGCTGGTGCGGGTCGTGCGGGGCAACTCGGGCGCCGCGGTGGTCGTGCTGCCGTTCGCCACGCCCGAGGTGGCCGCGCTGATGGCGGACTGGCTGGTGCGGCTCAAGCAGGTGCGCGGGGTCGCGCTGGAGTGGCTGGCCCGGCACCGGGAGACGGCCGCCCGCTTCCTGATCCCCGCCGCGCTGGGCAAGCCGGGCGCCGGGCGCCGCAACGCGGAGACCGCGCTGCGCCACCTGCACGCCGTGGGGGTGGACGTGGCGGCGCTCGCCCCGACCGCCGACGCCGGCGCGGCCCTGCGGACGTTCCTGGCCGTCGACCCGGTCGACGTGCTCCCGGCCAAGCTGCCGGTGATCGCCGAGTGGGCGGACACCCGGCTGCTGCCCCGGGTGCTGCTGCGCGACCGCAGGCAGGGGCTGTCCCCGGCCGCCGCGAAGAACCTGCTGATCATGGCCGCGCTGTCCAAGCCGAACGACGTCTACGCCGGTCTGCCGGTGGTCCGCGAGGCGCTCGACCGGGCGTCGCTGGCGGAGTTCGCGTGGGCGGTGCACCTGCGCTGGCACGAGGCGGGCGCGCCGTCGAAGGACAGCTGGGCGCTGACCGCGCTCGGCTGGTTCGGCGACGACTCCACGGTCCGCGCGCTGTCGCCGCTGATCCGGGCCTGGCCGGGTGAGAGTCAGCACGCCAGGGCCGTGACGGGGCTGGACGTGCTGGCCGACATCGGCACCGAGGTGGCCCTGTCCCACCTCAACGGCATCGCCGAGAAGGCGAAGTTCCGGGGGCTCAAGCTGAAGGCCCAGGAGAAGGTGTCCCGGATCGCGGCCGAGCTGGGCCTGTCCCGCGACCAGCTGGCGGACCGGCTGGTGCCCCGCCTCGGCCTCGACGACGCCGCGAGCCTGGTGGTCGACTACGGCCCGCGCCGGTTCACCGTCGGCTTCGACGAGCAGCTCAAGCCCTACGTGCTGGACCCGGACGGCAAGCGCCGCAAGGACCTGCCCAAGCCCGGCGCGAAGGACGACCAGGACCTCGCCCCGCTGGAGCACAAGCGGTTCGCGGCGCTGAAGAAGGACGTCCGCACGATCGCGTCGGACCAGATCCAGCGCCTGGAACGGGCGATGGTCGACCAGCGCACGTGGACCGCCGAGGAGTTCCGGGCGGTGCTCGCCGCGCACCCGCTGCTGTGGCACCTGGTCCGCCGGCTCGTGTGGATCACCGACGAGGGCGTGTCGTTCCGCCTGGCCGAGGACCGCACGCTCGCCGACTCGGCGGACGACGAGTTCGCCCTGCCCGACGACGCCACCGTCCGGGTCGCGCACCCGGTCGACCTGCGGGACACGGCGGCGGTGTGGGGCGAGGTCTTCGCCGACTACGAGATCCTCCAGCCGTTCCCGCAGCTGGGCCGCCCGGTCCACCTGCTGGAGTCGGCCGACGGGCTCCTCCCCCGGCTCAAGGAGTACTGCGCCACCCCGTACCCGATCGGCAAGATCCTCGGCCTGACCAAGAAGGGCTGGGTCCGCGGCACGCCGCAGGACGCGGGCGTCGAGTGCTGGATCACCCGGCCGTTCCCGGCCGGCGGCGCCCTCGTCGCCTCGCTGGACCCGGGCATCGCGGTGGGCGCCATGGACGTCTTCCCCGAGGTCGGCTTCCGCGACGTGTGGTTCTCGCCCAGCGGTCACGGCGACTGGTCCGCCCCGGGCAACGCGCCCACCACCTACGAGATCGACCCGATCACCTGCTCCGAGCTCCTCGCCGAACTGGAGGCCCTGCGGTCATGACCAGCACCCGGACGACGCAGCGCCCGCCCGCCGAGGTCCGCTTCGCCGACGAGCTGGCCCGCCTGCGCGAGACGGACACCGCGCCCAAGCCGCCGGGCTGGGTGCTGAGCCTCGCCGCCGCGCGCCGGTTCGTGGTGGGCGACGAACAGCACGGCGTCACCAAGAAGTTCGTCGGCGACCCGTCCCTCGTGGACCGGGCGCTGGTCACGCTGGCCACCAGCCGCGGCCTGATGCTCGTCGGCGAACCGGGCACGGCGAAGTCGCTGCTGTCCGAGCTGATCGCGGCGGCGGTGTGCGGCGAGTCGACGCTGACCATCCAGGGCGGCGCGGCCACCACCGAGGACCAGATCAAGTACTCGTGGAACTACGCGCTGCTGGTGGCCGAGGGGCCGTCGCCGCGCTCGCTCGTGCCGGCGCCGATGCTGCGGGGCATGACCGAGGGCAAGGTCGTGCGGTTCGAGGAGATCACCCGCTGCCCGCTCGAGGTGCAGGACTGCATGCTGTCGATGCTGTCCGACCGCGTGATGGCGATCGGCGAGCTGGACGGCCCGGACGGCATGGTGTTCGCGCAGGACGGGTTCAACGTGATCGCCACGGCCAACACCCGGGACCGGGGCGTCAACGAGATGAGCGCGGCGCTGAAGCGCCGGTTCAACTTCGAGACGGTGTTCCCGATCGCCGACTTCGACACCGAGCTGGCGCTGGTCGAGCAGGAGGCGGCGAAGCTGCTGGCGAGGTCCGGGGTGCCGCCGGCGCCGAAGCGGGACGTGCTGGAAGTCCTCGTGCGCGCCTTCCGCGACCTGCGCGAGGGCAGCGACCGGCTCACGACCGTGATGAGCACGGCCGAAGCGGTGTCGGTGGCGCACGCGGTGGGGGTGCGGGGCTGGTTCCTGCGCGGCGAGGCGGGTTCGGCCGCGGACGTCGTCGAGTGCCTGGCGGGCACCGCGGCGAAGGACAACGCGGAGGACCTGGCGCGGCTGCGGCGGTACCTGGAGCAGCACGCTCCCCGGCGCAAGGGCGAGCAGTGGCAGGAGCTGCACCGGGCGCGGCACCTGCTGCCCGGCTGATGGGCGCCGTGTTCGTCGGCGTCCGGCACCACAGTCCCGCCTGTGCCCGGCTGGTCGCCGCCACCATCGAGGCGCAGCGGCCCGCGTACGTGCTGGTCGAAGGTCCCGCCGACTTCAACGGGCGCCTGGACGAGCTGCTGCTGGGGCACGAGCTGCCCGTCGCGCTGTTCAGCTACTCCGACGAGCACGCGTCGTGGTCGCCGTTCTGCGACTACTCGCCCGAGTGGGTCGCGATCACCGGAGCGCGCCGCTGCGGGGCGCAGGTCAGGTTCATCGACCTGCCCGCGTGGCACGAGGCGTTCCACGCCGTCGGCAACAGGTACGCCGACGCGGAGCTGCGGTACGCCGAGGTGGTCGAGCGGTTGTGCCGCGAGTTCGCGGTCGACAACGTGGACGTCCTGTGGGACCACCTGTTCGAGGGCGCGGCCGAGCCGGAGGGCCTGGCCGAGTACTTCGACCTGCTGCGCGGCACGGTCGACGCGGACGAGGGCGACTCGGCGCGCGAGGAGTACATGGCGCGCTGGGTCCGCGCGGCGGTCAGGGCCGCCGGGGACCGGCCCGTCGTCGTGGTCACCGGCGGCTTCCACACGGCCGCCCTCAAGGCCAAGCTCGACGGCGACGCCGAGTGGCCGGAGGTGCCGGAACGGGACCGCGGCGCCAGCTACCTCGTCCCGTACTCGCACGCGCGCCTGGACGCGTTCACCGGCTACCAGTCGGGCATGCCGTCGCCGGGCTACTACCAGCAGGTGTGGGAGACCGGGGCGCGGCGCGCGGCGGACTGGCTCGTCGAGTCGGTGGCGACGCGGCTGCGCCGCAGGGGGCAGCCGGTGTCGACGGCGGACCTCATCGCGGCGCGCACCCAGGCCGGCGCCCTGGCCCGGTTGCGCGGGCACGAGCACCCGGCGCGCACCGACGTGCTGGACGGGCTGACCAGCGCGTTGATCTCCGAGGACCTGTCGCAGCCGCCGCCGTGGACGCGACGCGGCACGCTGCGGCCCGGCGCGCACCCGGCGCTGGTCGAAATGGTCGCGGCGCTGCGGGGCGACAAGGTCGGGCGGCTGCACCCGGACACGCCCGCGCCGCCGCTGGTCGAGGCGGTGCGGGAGCTGCTGCGAACCCACGAGCTCGACCGGGAGGGCGAGGTCGCGCTCGACCTCACCGACGCGAGGGCGTTGACGCGGAGCCGGGTCCTGCACCGCTTGCGGGTCCTGCGCATCCCCGGCTTCGAGCGCACGAGCGGGCCGGCCGAGGGCGCCGAGCCCCGGTTGGACGAGCGGTGGACGCTCACGCCGGTCGAGGGGCGGCTGACGGCGCTGATCGAGGCCGCCGAGCACGGCGCCACCCTGGAGGAAGCCGCCGGGGCGGTGCTGACCCGCCGGTCGCGGCACGCGGGGCTCGAGCAGCTGGCCGCCGTCCTCTTCGACGCGGTGCTGTGCGGGATCTCCACGTTGTCCGGTCACGTCGAGGAAGCGCTCAACGAGGGCGTCCGGGAGACGGGCGACCTCGCGGCGCTGGGCCACGTGCTGAGCGGCGTCATCGGGCTGTGGCGGCACGACCGGTTGTTCGGCGTCCAGCAGGACCCGCTGCTCGGCGCGGTGATCGACACGGGCACGGCGAGGGTGCTGTGGCTGGTCGAGGGCCTGCACGGCGGACCGGCGCCGGCCGACCCGCACCGCCTCCGGGCGATGGCGGCCACGCGGGACGCCGTGCGGCACGCCAAGGCCGTGCTGTCGCTGGACGCGGCGGACGTCACGGGCGTGGCGACCCGGGTGAGCGACGACGGGCAGGCGCCGCCGGACCTGCGCGGCGCGGCGCTCGGTCTCGCCTGGGCGCTCGGCGCCAAGCCGGACGTGCGGAAGGTGCGCGGCGTCGAGGCGCTCGGCGACTGGCTGGCCGGGCTGTTCGCGGTCGCCCGGGAGGAGGTCCTGGCGAGCCAGGACCTGGTCGGGGTGCTCGACGAGCTGGTCAGCGCGATGACGGAGGAGGAGTTCCTGGTGGCGCTGCCCGCGTTGCGGCTCGCCTTCAGCTACTTCCCGCCCGGCGAGCGGGAGGCCATCGCGACCGCGGTGCTCGCCCATCGCGGCGTCGCGGGCAGCGCCGGGGACGTCACCCGCCTCCAGGTCGACCCGGTGGTCGTGGCCGAGGCGATGGCGGTGGAGAAGCGCGTGGACGCGGTGCTGGCGAAGGGCGGCCTGGCATGACGGACCTGGAACGGTGGCGGCTGATCCTCGGCGAACCCGCGGCGCGCCGCACCGGCGGCCTGCGGGACGAGGACGCGCGCCGGGACGCGGCGCTCCAGTGGCTCTACGGGCGCGATCCCGACCTCGCCGACCGCGGTGTGCGCCAGGGTGGCAGCGGGGACGCGGTGCTGCGGACCGTCGACTGGCTCGACGAGGTGCACAGCCTGTTCCCGAGGGAGACGATCGAACGCCTGGAGCGCGACGCGGTCGAGCGGTACGAGATCACCGACGTGGTCACCGACCCCGAGGTGCTGCGGCGGATCGAGCCGAACCCGGCGCTGCTGCGCGCCGTGCTGCGGACCAAGCACCTGATGAACCCCGCCGTGCTGGCGATGGCGCGCAAGATCGTCGAGGCGGTGGTCGAGCAGCTGGTGGCGAAGCTGAGGACCGAGGTGCGCACGGCGTTCAGCGGCGCCAGGTCGCGCCGGCCGAGCATCCACCGCAACTCCCGCAACTTCGACTTCCGCGCCACGATCAGGGCGAACCTGCGGCGCTACCAGCCCGCCGAGCGCAAGCTCGCGATCGAGCACCCGAAGTTCGTCTCGCGCGCCAAGCGGCACCTGGAGCCGTGGCAGGTGGTCCTGCTCGTGGACCAGTCGGGGTCGATGACCAGCTCGGTGATCCACTCGGCGGTCACCGCGGCCTGCCTGTGGGGGCTGCCGGGGATCAAGACGCACCTCGTCGCCTTCGACACCGACGTGGTCGACCTGACCTCGGACGTCACGGACCCGGTCGAGCTGCTGATGAAGGTGCAGCTGGGCGGCGGCACGCACATCGCCAAGGCCGTGGCGTACGGGGCGGGCCTGGTGGACAGCCCGCGCCGGTCGATCGTGGTGCTCATCAGCGACTTCTACGAGGGCGGCAGCGAATCGGACCTCGTCCGCGCCGTCAAGGGCCTGTGCGAGCAGGGCACGCACGTGCTGTGCCTGGCCGCGTTGGACGACGAGGCGAACCCGGCCTACGACCGCGCGCTGGCCCAGCGCCTGGCGAACGTCGGCGCCCACGTCGGCGCGATGACCCCGGGTCAGCTCGCGGAGTTCGTCGCGGAGAAGCTCGGATGACCAGACCCGACCTGCTGGCGCTGACCCCGGACGCGCTCGCGGCGCTGGCCAACCGCGGCCTGGTGAAGCGTGCCGTGAAGGACTTGGACGCGGGCGTCGTCCCGGTGCTCGAGACCGACCCGGACGGCGCCGTGCGGGGCAGGTTCCCGGACGGCACCACGACCACGCTGCCGCTCGGCGCCTCCCTCGACGCGGCGGGGTGCGGCTGCGGCGCGGCGGGCGTGTGCCGGCACCGCATCGCGGTCGTCCTGGCGTACCAGCGCACCCGGGAGAGCAGCGCGCCCGCCGCGCCGTGGTCGCCGGGCGCGGTGACGGACGACGACCTGGCGGGGCTGATGGGCGAACGCACGCTGCGCCGTGCCCGCCGGGTCCTCCAGGCCGGCTACCGCGCCAAGCTGCGCCGCCCCACCGCGGAGGACGCGACGGCGCAGGCCGAGCTGCCCACCTGCACGGTGACGTTCCTCGTGCCCGACGACCTGTCCTACGTCCACACGGACGCGGTCAACCGCGACGAGGCGACGGCGCTGGCGGTGTGGGCGTTCCGCGAGGCCGACGCGCGGGGCGTCGACGTCGTCGACGTGGGCGGCTCCCCCACCACCGCGACGGACCTGACCGCGGTGACGGACCTGCTCGACCAGCTGCTGCTCGACGGCGCCGCGAACGCGAGCGAGGTGCTGGACGTGGCGTGGCGACGCCTGCACCGCGACCTGACGGCCCAGCGCCTGCACTGGCCGGCCGCGGTGATCGCCGAGCTGCTCGACCAGCTCGCCGCGTACCGCGGGCGCACCGCCGACTACCGGGCGGAGCGGTTCGCCGCCCTGCTCACCGAGCTGCACGCGCGGAGCACCGCGAACGGTCCGCGCGCCGAGGTCCTCGGTCCGGACGAGCCCGCCGAGACGCCGTTGCGCCGGGTCCGGCTGACGGCGCTGGGCGCCCGGCTGCGCTCCGAGTCCGCGGCGGACGTCTACTTCGCCTCGGGTGACGTGGTGCTGGTGCAGCGGGCCACCCCCCTGCGCGCGGGCCGGCTCCTGGCCGCGTCGAACGTGGTCTCCGAGTCGGCGACGCGCAGCGCGAGCCGCGCGGTGACGTTGAAGACCGGCCGGGTCGCCAAGACCTCCCTCACCCCGGTCGGCACGTCCTGGGACGACCTGCCGCGGGCCTTGGTGGTCGACGACTGCGCCACGGCCGCGGCACGGCTGGCCGAGCTGCCGCCGCGGCAGGTCCGCGCGAGGGTCGAGGCGGAACTGGTCCGCGTGGTCCGCGTCGCCGCGGTGTCCGACCTGGCCTACGACCCGGCCGCGCAACGCCTCACCGCCACGCTGCACGACCCCACCGGCGCCTCGTGCGTCCTGGAGGCCACGCACCGCGCCGTGGCGCCGCGGTCGCTCGACGCGCTGGCCGCGGCGCTGCACGTCGACCCGACGGCGGTCACCGGCTCCGTCCGCCGCCACCGCGGCACCCTGGTCGTCGACCCGCTGGCCGTCCGCACCCGGGCCGGCGTGGTCGTCCCGGACCTGGCGACGGACACCGCGCCGCAACCGCTGCCGCTGGGCGTCACGGCGGTGGATCCGTTGAGCGCGACCGTGGACAGCGCGTTGACCGTGTTGGCCGAGGCCGCGCATCGCGGTCTGGAGCACCTGACGGACGGCCTGCTCGCCCGCCTGCGCGAGCTGGGCGACCACCTGCGCGGCACGGGCCTGCGCACGGCGGCGGCCCACGTGACCGCGTTCGCCGACGACCCGTCCGCGGCCACCTGGCTCGGCGCGCACCTCCGGCTGCTGGTCACCGCCGACGCCCGCTGAGCCGGCACGGGGCGCCGGTGCGCGAAGGGCCGGCGCCCCACCCGGTGAGGGGTGGAGCGCCGGCCCGGTTCGAGTCGACTTCGCGTCAGGCGATCAGCGCTGGAGCGTCAGCACGCCCGGTCGGTAGGGCAGCAGGCCGTAGTCCACGCCGTTGGAGCGAGGGTCGCGGCCCTGGTAGAGCAGTTGCAGGTTGCAGGGGTTGATGGTCTTGGTCTGGTCGGCGGTGGTGCGGATGAGGTCGCCGTGGCTGATGTCGTTGGTCCAGCTCGCGCCGCTGTTGGCCTTGCCGGCGAAGGGGTTGGACTCGGTGGCGGCCTGCGGGGTCCAGGAGCCGCTGAGGCTGCTGGAGGTGAAGGACCGGAAGTAGCGGCCGTTGGAGCCGATGGCCTCGACGATCATCAGGTACTGGTTCTGGCCCTGGACCTTGTAGACCTCGGGCGCCTCGAACAGGTTGTTCGTGGTGTCGCTCATGATGGTCGTGTAGGAGGAGCCGAAGCTGCCGGGGAAGTTGCCCAGGGGCATGACCTGGCGGTAGATCTTGCCGTTGTCGCCGGCGAAGAACAGGTACATGTTCTGGCCGTCGCCGATGAGGGTCTGGTCGATCGGCCCGGTGCCGGAGCCGGAGATGCTCGCCGTCGACAGCACCTGCGGCGAGGACCAGCCGTTGGGGTTGGTGGGGTCGCTGGAGGTGCGGTAGGTGAACGCGGTCCCGCCCCACTGGTAGGCGAGCACCCAGATGTTCTTCGGGGCGAAGTAGATCAGCGTGGGCGCGACGGTGCCGGAGTTCATGGCCTGCTGCGGCGCCGAGGCCATGTCCGACCAGTTGGTGAACAGCCCGAAGTTCATCGACCCCCACGACGAGCCCATGTCGTGCGTGGTGCCGTAGACCAGGTGCTTGCCGTTGTAGGGCACGTAGGTGAAGTCCTTGAGCGAGACCCACCCGGACCTCGGGTTCGCCAACGACCCGGTCGACGACCAGCGGTAGGTCGACGGCAGCGAGCACGTGCCGGGGTTCGAGGTCGTGGTGGTGGTGGTCGTCGGGTTCGTCCCGCCGCCGACGCGGACGAGCTGCCACTGCTGGTTGGCGCCGCCCCAGTCGCTGTACTGCACGACGTTGCCGCCGTCGGCGGTGGACGCGCCCTGCACCTCGACCGCCTTGTTGCTGTTGCGGTTGACCAGGCGCACGTAGCCGCCGTCGGAGTCGGCGAGCCGGAACTGCTGGTTGGTGCCGTTGCCGTCGGCCCACTGCACGATGTTGGCGCCGTCGGCGGTGGAGAAGTTGTAGACGTCCAGCACCTTGCCCGACAGCCGCGACTTCACCCGGTAGTAGCCGCCGCCGGAGTCGACGAACTGCCACTGCTGCTGGTTGCCGTCGTTGCGGGTCCACTGGGTGATGCGGGCGCCGTCGTTCGTGGCCAGGTTGTAGACGTCCAACGCCTTGCCGCTGTTGCGGTTCACCAGCACGTACCAGGCGTTCGTGTCGACGGTCGCCGCCGACGCGGGCGCCGCGCTGAACGCCGCCACGAGCCCGCCGAGCAGCACGGCGACGACGGCGGTGACGCCGATCGCGCGCCGTCTGGGGGCACGTGGGTCGGCGGTGGTCGGGTGATGGCCTGATCCGGCCATGGGCGGGCTCCTCTTCGTCGAGGTGGGGGACAAACCGCGGCACGGGCACGCTCGGACGACCGCTTGCGCCGAGTGGTCCATCACGTGCCCTCTGAACGAACGACGATTACGTCGGCGTGGACGACTCGAGGACCGAAAAGGGGCGCACGGACTGAGGCGCCACTGCCGCGGGTGCCGATCGCATTCACCAGACTGTGAAGGATGATTTCCGCGCGGTCAAGACGCGACGAAAAAGTTTCGCCCGGTAATCAGTCGACCAACTGCGACACATTGTGGACTGCTAAAAACAACGCCGAAAATTTAGCTCCACCGACCCACAACCGCCCAGGTCAGACCACTCGCCCCGCCGAGCCCGCAGCACCGTCGCGCCAACGCTGGAACTGCTAAACTTTAGCGCCGCTAACCGCCATGCCGCCACTTCGCCGACGCTACCCGAACACGTCCCGACGATACGCCCACCACAATGCCGCGCACCACGCGCCGGCCCGAGCCGCGATCGAGTCCTGCGCCGCGCCCCGACGGATTCGGCACCCCGCAGCCGACGACCCGTGACCACCGCCCGCGCGGTGAGCTGCTCGACGCCGAGTGCGGCCTCACGGACGCGTTGCCGCGGTGGGGGCACGGGGACGCTCACCCACTGCCCACCCACCAGGAAGCCGATGCCGCACACGCGACCAGAGGTGCGTGTGCGGCATCGGCCGGCACGAGGGCGATCGGCCCGCGACTACGCCCGGTGGGGGCGGTTCAGGGGCACCGCCTTCGGGGTGGGCAGCGGAGCCCGGACCGACGCGGTCGAGGCCGAGGACGTCGGCCCGTCCAGGAAGAACGTGCCGACGACGTCCACCAGGACGTGGGTCGAGCCGTGGTTGTTGTAGACGTGGAACCCGTTCTCCGGGCCGATCATCGTCTGCACCGCGTTCGGCACGATCGCCCCGGCGGACGGGTTGAGGTTGGACGTCTCGGGCCGCTCCAGCCCGGTGTACCCCGCCGGCCACACCGTCAGGAACGTGGACGCGGTCGGCGCGACCGCGGTGACGTTGGTCGCCAACGCCCACGTCGCGGCGCCCGCGACCGAACCCGGCGCGACGATCGTCGCCGTGGCGCCGTGGCCGAGCGCGGACGACCAGCCCAGGCCCTCGCGCGTGTCGGTGATCCGCTCGGGCACGACCGGCTCGAAGCGCAACCCACCCGGCAACGTGCTGTCGTCGTAGAAGCCCACGATGTCCACGATGACGTGGCTGTCCTGGCTGGTGTACACGCCGATGGACGGCGCGTTCGACCCACCGCAGTCGGAACACCTCATGGTCGGCACGACCGCGAAGTTCGTCACGGTGTTGTCGGCCCCGTAGTTCAACGTGGACGTGGCGGGCAGGCCCGGGCCCCAGCCGTTCCAGGCGGTGACGTAGCCCGGCGCACGCGTGTCGGTGACGGTGATGTTGACCGCGAAGGCGCGGACCGTCCAGTTGGTGGAGGAGTCCCACGACGCGGGCACGGTGACGAAGTAGCCCGCCGGGAGCCGGCCGATGCCCCACTCGCGGGTGTCGGCCAGGCGCACCGGGCTCGCCAACGGCTGGTACTGCCCGCCCTGGTAGCTCGGCCGGCCCTTGGAGTAGAAGCCGTTGATGTCGGCGACGAGGTGCACGGCCGCGCCGTGGTTGTACAGGGTGACCGCGCCGTCCGCGCCCACCTTCACCGTCACCGAGTTCGCCCCGGTCCACCCCCGCGTGTAGTTCAACGACGACACCGTCGGCCGCGCCACACCGGTCGGGTAGACGGAGATGTGGCCCGCGCCGGACGGCTCGGTGACGGTCACGTTCAGCACGACCGTGGACGCCTCGACCGGCACCCCGCCCTGGCCCGTCAGCTGCAGGCGCAGCGACTGGCCGGAACCGACCACGGCCCGCGGCGCGCCCTGACCCGAACGGGTGTCCAGCACGCGGTGAGGCGTCACCGGGAAGTAGGTGCCCCGGTCACCGCGGGCGTCGTAGCCGTTCAGCTTCAGCAGGCGCCTGACCGAGCCGCCGAAGGAGTCCTCCGGCAGGGTCAGCAGCGCCGTCTGCTCGCCCTTCCCGAAGGCCGACGGCGTGACGGTCAGCGAGCACTTCTGCCCGTAGGAGAGGGTTCTGCCCGAGCAGGTGTCCGCCGTGATCCGGAACGAGCCGGGGTTCGCGCCCGACAACGCCGCCGTGCCGAAGGTCGACGGCAGGGTGCCGTTGACCTCGACCGGCACCTCCATCGGCGTGCCCGTCCGCCCCCACGGCTGGTCGCCGAACCGGAGCTGGTAGTCCCAGCTGTCGACGGCCCGGTAGTCGAGGGCCGACCGGAACCTGATCTGGCCCTTGGCCGTGCGGTCGGGGTTGGCGCACCGCATCGAGTAGTCGGCCGCGAACGTGGTGAACTGGCCGGTGGCCTCGTCGTAGCCGACCTCGTGGACGTCGAGCGTGCCCGAGCCGGGCCCGGGCGCCGCACACCCCCGCCCGTCGCCGCTGATGTTGAACACCGTGATCGAGTCCAGCGGCGAGTAGGACGTCGCCGTCGGGTACGACCGGCCCGCCTCGAACCGCGTCCCGTTCGGCGGCGAGACGTCGAAGTGGTGCCAGTGGCCGGTGACGTACCCGTGCATCGACAACGCGTACCCGTTGGCCGTCTGCTGGTAGACGTTGACCGTGCTGCGGGACGGCTCGTAGGAGAAGCTCCCGTCCACGTCCCAGCCTTCGAAGTGCACCGTCAGAGCCGTGTGCGGCGCAACCGGCGGCCCCGCCGCGACCGCTGCCGGCGCCCCCACCACCAGCGTCGTCCCCACGAGAAGCGCGGCGGCGCAGGCTCTGGCGCCACGGAAAGTGCGCACGAAATTCCCCCCGGTGAAGTGGTCGCGGCAGAAACAATGCCCGCGTCCCGCGCAGAATAAGCAACCGCCGCCGGCCGGGCAACAACTGCCGATGCCCCACCTGGACACGTCCGGGAACCCGGACCCGCGCACCCGGAGTGCGGTCCCACCGGAGCCTCGGGTCAGCCCAGTCTGGCGGAGACAAGCTCGGCTTGAGCGGTGCGGTTCTGCGCGGCATAGAGGCTGAGCGCCCGTCGCCACTGCGTTGTCGCCGCAGCCACGTCCACGGCGGCGTAAGCATCTCCGAGGCTCGCCGTGGCGTCGGCTTCCTTGTAGGTGTTCTGCAGGAACCGGAAGCCCGCCACCGCCTCCTGGTAATGCGCCACGGCACGGTCGTGGCGACCGGTCATGTGGTCCACGTACCCGAGGCAGGCCGCCGCCTCCGCAACGCCGTACCGGTTGCCGTGCAGGCGCTGCATCCGCATCGACTCCACGCCGAAGTTCCGGGCCTCCACGTGATTGCCCACTCCCGCCTGCGCCCAGGCCGCGGTCGTGAGACCGAGCGCGGTCCTCAACGGGTTCCCGAGCCTCCGATACCGGTCCAGGGCTTCGAGCGCGTGGACGACCGCTTGACCGTGCCGGCCGCGGCGGGAAGAGTTGCGGGAGAGCGTGCGCAGCGTGGCGGCTTCGCACGACAGGTCGACGCCGCGGGCCAGGCCGATGGCCGCGCGGAGCCGGTCCTCGGCCTCGTCGAACCGGCCCAGCCGGGAGCACGCCTGCCCCATCTGCCGGTGCGCCCAGGCCAGGCGGTGACGGTCACCCAGGCCTCGTGCGGCTTCCAGGGCGGTCGTCCACGTGTCGTAGTAGTCGTGCAGGCGTCCCTGCCAGCGCTGGAAGTCCGTGAGGTGCCAGGCCAGGCTCCAGGCCCGCTCGTACCACTTGCGCCGCAGGGCCTCCTGCTGCACGGCCAGCAGGTTGCGGTGTTCCGCGCCGAACCACGGCAGCACGTCGGATGCGTCGATGCCGGCGGCCGGACCGTCGGTGGCGGACGCCGTCTTGTACGGGGACAGCAGGAGGTCCGCCGCCCGCGCGGTGCTCAGGTAGTGGTCGACGAGACGTCGGAGTGCGGCGTCGTCCCCACCGGCCGACTCCCGGGCGTACAGGCGGACCAGGTCGTGCATCCGGTAGCGGCCCTCGTCGACCCACTGGACGAGATTCATCGTCTCCAGGCTGTCCAGCAGCGGGACGATGTCGTTCGCGGGACGGTCGGCGAGGGCCGCCAAGGCGGTCACGTGGAGGTCCTGCCCGGGGCTCACGGCCAGCAACCCGAAGACCTCACGTGCCTCGTCGGCGAGTGCCGCGGCCGAGTTGGCGAGCACCTCGCGCACGCTCTCCGAGCCGTCCTTCGTCTTCATCGCCTCAAGTCCTCGGGCCGCCAGCTCCCGGGCGAGGGCGGACAGCGACAAGGTCGGGCGGTCGATCGCACGCCCGGCCGCGATCAGCAGCGGCAACGGCCACTGCCCGCAGCGCCGGGCGATCTCGGCCACGGCTGCGGGCTCGGCCACCAGCCGGTCGTCGCCCTCGGGCAGCGACCGCTCGAACAGGGCGCCCGCCTCGACGACGCTCAGCGCGTCCAGCCGTCGCAGGCTGAACCCGCTGATCCGCAGGCCGTCCAGGTGGGCCCGACCGGCCGCGATCAACGTGGCGTGCGACGAGCCCGGCAGCAACGCCCGGATCTGCTCCGGGGACTCCGCGTTGTCCGCGAAGACCAGCACCCTCCGCCGGCCGAGAACCGTCCGGTAGTGCTTGCCGAGCTCGTCCGGATCCCGGGGGATCGACTCGTCCGGCTCGCCGAGCGCCTCCAGGAAGCGGCGGAGCACGGCGCCGACCGTCGGTCGGACCGCCGACGCGTCGGGACCGCGCAGGTCCACGTACAACTGGCCGTCTTCGTACCGGTCCCGACGCGAGTGCGCCCAGTGCAGGAGGAGCCCCGTCTTGCCCGTCCCACCGATACCGCTCACGTACGGCGCGTGCCCGTCGGCAACCACCTGTTCGAGCCACCGCAGCTCCGCGGACCGCCCGACAAATGACGGAGGCCCTTTCGGCAACTGCGCGGGCCTACCCGGCGGGTGCCTGGGAACCGAGATGTGGACGCCACCCGTGATCCGCCCCGCCTGCACCGCGATCCCGACGGACTCGGCATCGACCTTGTTGCGCCATAAGGCGGCGTCATCACCGGCCCTGTCCACTCGCCAACGGTAACCCACCGGTCCGGCATCACCGCGCCGCCGGCCGCCACCGGCCACGAGGTCCTTAAGGGCAGATTTCGCGTTCCTGTCGTGATCGACAGCTTCCGCGCCCGCAGGGGCTGGGAAGGTGATCGGACCGCCGCTCCCCTGCCCAGGAAGGATCCGATGAAGCGAAACCGATCACGGCTCGCCCTGTTGTGCGTGGCCGCCGCGCTCGTGGCCACCGGTCCGGCGGCAGCGTCCCCGGACGACCGAGACCTCCTCTACGAGGTGCACGCCCCGCTGGGCGCCGAGCAGGCGCTGTTCGCCGGCGGCTTCGACGTGATGGAGCACCGCGAAGGCGACAGCCTGTTCGTGCTGGGCGACTCGACCACGGGCGTCGCGCTCGAACGGGCCGGGTTCACCGCCACCGTCGACCAGGTGCTGCCCGAGCCGTCCGCCGGGTTCACGGCCACCGCCGACACCTTCTTCGGCGGCTACCACACGGTCGACGCCCACCGGCAGCACCTGGACCAGGTCGCCCGCGACCACCCCGACCTCGCCACCGTCGTCGACTACGGCGACTCCTGGCGGAAGACCCGGAACCGCGGCGGGCACGACCTGCTCGCCATCTGCATCACCCGCAAGCGCACCGGTGACTGCGCGCTCACCCCCGACGCGCCCAAACCCCGTTTCTTCGTCATGGGTCAGCTCCACTCCCGCGAGCTGACCACCGGCGAGGTCGCCTGGCGCTGGATCGACCACCTCGTCGGCAGCACCGACCCGGAGGTCGCCGCCCTGTTGGACACCACCGAGTTCTGGGTGGTGCCCGTCGCCAACCCCGACGGCGTGCAGAACGTCCAACAAGGCGGTGACTCGCCCGTCTCGCACCGCAAGAACGGCAACGACACCGACCACCAGGGCACCACCTGCGGCACGGTGTCGCACAGCCACCACGGGGTCGACCTCAACCGCAACACCGGCTCGAACTGGGGTCTGCAGAACGCCTCCGACGGGCAGTGCGACCAGACCTACCGCGGCACCGGGCCCGCGTCGGAGCCGGAAACCCAGGCGTTGCAAGCGCTGTGGCGTTCCCTGTACCGCGACCGCCGTGCGGCCGATCCCGCCCAGCCCGCGCCCACCGACACGACGGGTCTCGTGCTGTCGCTGCACAGCTACGGCAACTACGTGCTGTTCCCGTGGAGCGGCGGCGCGCCCGACCGGCGCACCGGCAACGACGCCCCGCTGCGCGACCTCGCACAGCGGTTGGCCGAGCTGGCGGGCCCCGGCTGGCAGTACGGGCAGTCCGGCCAGGTGCTCTACTCCGCGTCCGGCACCACCGACGACTGGGTCTACGACGACCTCGGCGTCGCCTCCTTCGTGTGGGAGATGGGCCCGCCGCCGGAGCAGGCGTGCGGCGGTTTCTTCCCCGCCCACTCCTGCCAGGACGGGTTCTTCTGGCCCAAGGCGCTGCCCATGCTGCTGCACTCGGCCCGCCACACCGCCGCCCCCTACGCGCCGGTGCCCGAGCCGCCGACCGGCTGCGCCACCCGGATCGACGACACCGACACCCCGATCGTCACCCGCACCCCGCCGGTGACCGTGAGCCTCACCGTCACGGGCTGCGCCGGTGACGCCCGCTCCACCTCGCAGGTCGAGGTGCACTTCAAGAACCTGATGTACTCCATCATCACGCTGGACCTGATCGCCCCCGACGGCACCGCCTACCGCCTCCAGCACCAGCGCGTGAGCACGCTGGCGGACCCCGGCGGCTCGTTCACCGTCGACCTGTCCCGCGAGTCCCGTGACGGCACCTGGCAGCTGCGGGTGCACAACGTCATCTGGGTGGGCCCCGGCGACCTCGACCGCTGGAGCCTGACCCTGTAACGCCTACCAGGAGGGATCGCCGCCGCCACCACCACGCACCACGCCGGCGGCGATCCCCCTGGTGAAACCGCGGAGTCGGTCGTGAAGGCCGGGCACGTCGAGCCGGGCCGCCAAGCGGTTCATGGCGCGCACGTGGTGCGCACGCCGCGCGTCGGTGGTGACGTGGGTGAGGTGGGCGTGGGTCCAGGCCTGGGAGTAGCGGTCGTGGATCGACTCGTAGAGCTCCAACGCCTGGCGGTAGAGGGCGCCGGCGGCGGCGTTGTCCGATTGGCGGAACGCGATCCGGCCCAGCCCGTTGAGGGTGTTCGCTTCACCCAGCACGTCACCCACCCGCTTGAACAACGGCAAGGCCTGGTCGTACCGGACGCGGGCGGTGGCGTCGTCCGACTCGTCGAACGCGATGTCGCCGAGCCGGCTCAGGGTGTTGGCCTCGCCCAGCACCGAACCGACCTGCCGGTACAGCGGCAAAGCCCGGTCGTAGAGGGCACGGGCGGCGGCGTCGTCCGACTCGATGAACGCGATGTTGCCGAGGTCCTTCAGCGTGTTGGCTTCACCCTGCACGTCACCCAACCGCTTGAACAGCCGCAGCGCCTGGTCGTAGCGGGCGCGGGCGGTGCCGTTGGCCGACTCGCGGAACGAGAGCCGGCCGAGGTTCACCAGCGTGTTGGCCTCGCCCAACACCGAGCCGACCTGCCGGTACAGCGGCAGCGCTTGGTCGTACAGGGCACGGGCGGCGGCGTCGTCGGACTCGATGAACGCGATGTTGCCGAGGTCCTTCAAGGTGTCGGCTTCACCCAGCACATCACCCACCTGCCTGGACAGCGGCAGGGCCCGGCCGTGCAGGGCTCGGGCGTGGGCGTGGTCGCCGCGGGTGAAGTGCAGCTGGGCGAGGGCCCGCGTGGTGCGGGCCCGCAGTGCGGGGTCGGCGGTGTGGCCGAGGGCGTGGTGCCCGAGGTGGTGGTCGCCGAGGCCGGTGCACCGCTGGAAGTCCAGCAGGTCGGGCACGAGGGTGGCGTAGTCGGGGATCGTGGGCAGGGCCGTGCGGATCAGGTCGACGAGGTTGCCGAACTCCGGCACCGTCTCCGCGACCGCCCGTGCCCCGTCGGCGAGCCCGATCCGCGCGGCGCGGGTGGTGAGTCGTCGTGCGGGTTCGAGGAGCAGGCGCAGGGTGTCCGGGCCGGCGGGGTGGTGGGCGCGGACGTGCTCGCGCAGGGGCGCGAGGCAGCGGTGGCGGTGCTCGTCGTGGTGGATCATGGCGCGCTGCTCCAGCTCCACCAGGCCCGCCGCCATGACGTCGGGCAGGTAGAGCCCGCTCCGGTCCGCGGGCCACCCGTCGGGCAGCAACGCGGCGGCGGACAGGGCGGTGCGCGCGGCGGGACCCAGGCGGTCCCAGGAGAGTTCGATCGAGACGGGCAGGCTGGACGTGCGGTCGGGTCTGGCGCCGTGGTGGAGCAGGTCGGTGCGGGTGGCCCGCCACGCCGCCGCCAGCACGCCCAGGGCTCCGGTGGTGTCGGCGAGACCGGCCAGCAGCGTGATCGCCAGCGGCACCCCCGTCCAGGCCGGCCACCAACGACGCCAGGTGCGGGTCCCGGTGCAGGTGCGTGCCGGCCACCTCCAGGAACAGCTCGACCGCCACCGACGCCGGCAACGGCCCCACGCGCACCTTCACCGCCCCGGCGCCCGCAGCGGGCACACCACCGCGTGACCCCACCCCCACCGCCACTCCGCCCAACGCCCTCAGCTGGCCCAGCAGCTCCACCGCGCCCGCCGGGTCGGTGTCGGTCAAGGTCTCGAAGTTGTCCCACACCACCACCGCCGGGCCCGAGGCCAGGAACTCGAGCACCCGGTTGCGCACGTGCTCGCCGAGCGGCACACCGAGGGCCAGCGCAGCCTTGTCCATCACCGCGCCGGCCGACGTGACGCCCTCGCAGGACACCAGGAACCGGCGCGACCCGAACGCCGCCTTCACCGCCGGGTCGTCCAGAGCGGCGGCCAGCAGGGTCGACTTCCCCATGCCCGGCCCACCGGACACCACCACCCACCGCTGCGAGCACCACCCGCGCACCACCGACGCGACCTCCCCGGCACGCCCCAGCACGAGTCCGGGCACGGGCGGGGGCACCGGCGCCGACCCACCGGCGCCGGCCATGTCCAGCACGACGTCCCCGCCCGCCTGAACCACGAGCGAGCCCGCCGAGGCCACCGCGCTCTGCTCCACAGCGCCCACCGCCTCGTCACGACCACCGTCCGCGCTCGGACGACCACCCGGGAACCGATCCACCTACGACATCCCGCGCCGGCCCCGCCGCGCAAGGCACAATTGCGGACTCCGACGCAGTGCGCCCCGGCGCGACCGAACACACCGAGGACGGCGATGCGACCACTGACCTTCAGCGACGGGAGAGGCAACGCGCAGCAGTGGCTCCCCGACAGTCCTCAGTCCGCCCTCGACGCGTTCCAGGACTTCCTCGCCCGACACCGCGGTGACGACAACTCGTCGTTCCGCATCGAGGACGAGGAGAACGAAGAGGCGCTGGTGCTCCGACTCGACGCCGGGACCGTCTGCCGGGTCAAGGGGACGCAGGACCCGCGGGCCGAGTACCGCCTCGTCGGCAACGACGGCGCCCACCGCAGGCACGTGCTCATGTTCGTCCACGGTGGCTTCACCGCCCTCGACGACCACGGTCCCTGGCTGCCGGACGCCGCAGCCCTCGGCCGGGCACGTCTCCGCGTCGAGTTCGACGGTTCCGTGCTGCGCCGCACCCACCCGCGCGAACTGCGCCGTCGGTTGGAGATCCTGACCCGCGTCGACGGGCGGGAGCCGATCACCGTCGACGACGTCACGCGCTTCGGCTTCGGCAACGGCGGCGGCGACACCGTCAACGCCTGGTTCACCGCGGGCGGTCGCGGCCTGGTGGTGACTTTCGACCACACCAGCGCGCTCAACGCCACCGACGACCCGCAGGCGCAGGCGGCGCTGTACGACGGCGTGCCGCCCGACCTCCTCGCTCTGGTGAGGGACGTGCCGGGAACGGGCACGACGCTCGACGTCCCGCATCCCGACGGCGGCACCTCGGTCGCGGCCACCGGCGTCTTCACCTTCTCCGGTCCCTGCGCCCTGGCGGACGGCCTGGTGGCCCGCTTGCAGGCCGCACAGCTGCGCATCGAGGACACCGGGGTCGGCCGGCTGGTCGAGAACTTCCTGACGATGGGGGACTTCACCCCCGCTGCGGTCGCGGAGTCAGTGGAGTGGTGGAGCGCCGAAGCCATCGAGCGAGGCTTCGCCGCGACCCCTGGGCAGGAGGAACCCGCGCCACTCGACCGGAGGGCGACCGAACGCTTCTGCCGGCTCTGGGCCGACTCCGGGTACAACGACCGCTGGGACGTGCACTACGTCCTCTTCGACGGCGACACCGTCGAAGAGGCGGGCGAGGCCCGGGACGAACTCCTCGGGGTGATCCGGACGCTCGGACTCCAGCGCGTCGACGCCCCACCGGGGGCCGCGACCGGCGAGGTGTGGGTCCGCACGGACCCCCGCATCGACGCCGAGCTGGGGCACTGGTCGTGACCGGGGGCGCGGGCGAAGTCCTCTTCGCCCGGGAGAACGGCTGGATCCCGCAGGTGATCCGGGTCGACGGCGAGCTCGAGCTCCGACTCGGCGCCGGGGCCGACGCCAACCACGACCCCCGCACGTTCCACGTCCCGCTCTCCGAGGCCCACCTCGACGTGATCCGGGGCGACCTGACCCGGCACTTGCTGCTGTGGAGCGCGATCCTGCCCTTGTGCACGGCCGCCGGCACCCGTGGCCCCCTCGACGAACGCGCGGCGGTCGCGCTGCTGGACCCGGTCCTCTTCGGCACGCCCGACGACGTCGAGTCGTTGTTCCGGGACATCCCGTGGGACAAGCGGCAGCTCATCGCGCACGGCGCGGACGTCGGGATGCTCGACCGCGGCCAGGTGCTCGCCGCGCTGCGTTCGGCGACCGAGCAGTCCGACTGGCGTCGCGTCCACACCTACGACGCGGACCGCGACCGCGCCCGCCGCGGCGTGCGACTCACCCCGCTCGACGCGGCGCTCCTCAAGTACACGGGCCGCTACCTGCACGGCGGGCGGATCCCGACCCGCGAGCCCGACGCCGTCGATCCCGACCTGCTGCCCGAGGTCATGCGGGTCATCGCGACCGCCGAGCAGGCGTGCGCCGGGATGGGGATCTCCCCTGATCGGCGAGCGGGCCGGAACCACTCGAACAAGGACAGCGAGTGGACCCGGATGGAGCGGGCGGTCGACCACGCGGTTCGCCGCGCCTACCCGGACCTCGTCGACGACGCGGTGCGCACCGTGAGCTTCCTGATGTGCTCCGAAGCCGCCGCCCGGGCACGAAGGTCCTGAGGTCCTCGTCGTCGCCCTCCACCGCCCACGGACCACGCGCCCTCGTCAACGACGTCCCGGGATTCTCCTTCGGTCTTGACCGCCGGCAACCGACGTGAACCAATTTCACGTCAGATCGGCCGTCAACGAGGAGGTCGTCATGCCCCTGCTTCGACGCCCGGCGCTGACGACGGCGCTCGCCGTCGTCCTCGCCTGGTCCGGTGTCACCGCCGCTGCCGCCGAACCCGCTCCGACAGCCGCCGCGCTCCCCACCGCCGCCGTCGCGATCGGCGACAGCTTCATCAGCGGCGAGGGCGCCGGCGCCTACCAGCCGGTGACCGACGTCAACGGCGTGCTCCAGGGGTTCCCGGGCTGGTCCGCGCCGAACGACAACGCCTTCTTCTGCCACCGGTCCGCCAACGCCTCCCTGCACCGGGCCGACCTGCCCGGCATCCAGGCCAGGTTCAACCTCGCCTGCTCGGGCGGGCAGCCGCACGACGTGCTCAACCCGTCGGGCAGCCGGACCAAGGGGCGCGCCGTCGCCTCCCAGCTCGACCAGCTCCGCGCGGTGGCCACCACCCACGACATCGACCTGGTCCTGGTCGGCCTCGGCTCGAACAACAGCTCGTTCACCTTCGGCGACGTGGCCACGCTGTGCGCCAACCGCTTCATCGCCGACGCCTGGACCGGGTGGTGGGAGTTCTGGGCCTACCTCGGCGGCCCGGTGCCGCAGGAGCCGTGCGCGGTGTCCGACCTGGCCACCGAGGCGGAGATCGCGTCGGCCACCGCCGAGACCACCGCCGCCCTGCGGTCCCTGCTCACCACCCTCGCCCAGGTCGACGCCGACGGCCGCCACCGCATCGTCTTCCAGGACTACACCAACCCCCTGCCGCTGGACCTCGCCGCCCGCTACCACGAGGAGGACGGCCGCAGCGACACCCGCGACAAGTTCCGCGACCTGGGCGCCGAGCGCTACGCCGCGGGCTGCCCGGTGCACCGCGCCAGCCTCGCCCCGGGTCACGTGTTCTCCGCCCGGTTGGGCACCGTCGTGCAGGGCGCGCACGCGGCCCTGTCCGCCGAGTTCCCCGGAGCCGACCTGGTCTACGTCAACGTGCAACGCGCGTTCGACGGCGCGCGGCTGTGCGAGCAGGACGGGAGCCCGGCCAACTCGCTGGCCACCCCCATCCGGCTCCAGGACGGCCCGAGCGGCACGTTCGTCACCAGCCTCTCCGGCAAGGACAAGCTGGACGTGCAGCGGATCGCCAACACCTGCGTCACCTACTTCCAGACGTGCCAGGAGTCGTGGCACCCGAACGCCGCCGGCCACACCGCCCTCGGCCGCTGCCTCACCGGCGCCGCCACCGCCACGACCCGAGCCGTGACCTGCGCCCGGGCCGCGGACGGCACGATCACCGTCGGCTAGCTGTTCTGTCCTGTGAGGTTGGGGACGCGGGTGGTGGGTGGTTGGCCGCCCAGTGCGGTGTGGCCGCGGTGGTGATTGTAGGTGTGCAGCCATCGTGGCAGTGCCGCTCGTCGTTCGGTTTCGCTGCGGTATGCCTCGGCGTAGGCCCATTCGTCGAGCAGGGTTCGGTTGAAGCGTTCGACCTTGCCGTTGGTCTGGGGTCGGTAGGCGCGGGTGCGTTTGTGGGTGATGCCCGCGTCGGTGAGGGTGTCTCGCCACAGGTGTGAGCGGTAGCAGGAGCCGTTGTCCGTCAGCACCCGCTTCACCACCACCCCCGCCGCCTGGAAGAACGCCTGTGCCCGGGTCCAGAAGGCGCTGGCGGTTTCCTTGGTCTCGTCGGGCAGGATCTCGGTGTAGGCCAGCCTGCTGTGGTCGTCCACGGCGTTGTGCAGGTAGGAGTAGCCGAGGTTGGGGCGGCCGTGAACCTTGCGCGGCCTGGTCGGGTCGCGGTGGGCGGAGCTGTTGCGCCCGCCGGCCCGCCGGCCGTGGACTTTATGGCCGCCGCCGTCGGGGATGTTGCCGAGCTTCTTGATGTCGACGTGCACCAGGTCGCCGGGTGCGACGTGTTCGTAACGTCGGATCACCCGGCCGGTGGCGCGGTCCAGGTGCGCCAGGCGGGCCAGGCCGAAACGGCGCAGCACCCGGTGCACCGTGGAGGGGTTGAGCCCCAGCAGGAAGGCGATGCGGGCCGGACCCCACCGCCGCGCCAGGCGGACCTTCACGATCCGGCGTTCACGGCGGGTGGGCAGCCGGCGCGGGCTGCGGTGCGGTCGGCTGGAACGGTCGACCAGGCCCGACTCGCCCAGCTCGCGGTAACGGCCGGCCCAACGGGCGGCGGTGCTCGGCGAGACCTGGAACCGCTCGGCCGCCCGCCGCAACGGCCAGCCCTCGTCCACGACACACCGGGCCAAGCGCAGCCTGCCCACCGGAGTCAGCGGTGCGTTAGCGTGGGTCACGAGGGCCTCCGTCGGCTTGGTGTAGACGTCGCAATCCACACCGAACCCGGAGGCCCTCCCTCATTCCAACATCATCCGACTACGTGTCCCGGTGTCCACAACCTCTCAGGGCAGTACAGCTAGCTGTCCGACCCCGCCCCTCACCGATGAGGGGCGGGGTGCGGCGGAACCTCACCGCTGCGCGTCCGCCGCGCGCACGCGTTCGTGCTGGGGATGTACCCATCCGCGTCGCGCATCAGGTGGACGCACCTCGAGACCAGACCAGGACGCCGGCCGTCGCCGAAGAACGTGGCCGTTACGGACCGGCGAAAGACCAGGTCGAGCGGGTGAACCGGTAGCGCCGCTCCGTCGGCCGGCTGCCGGAGCGGGAAACCCCAAACCGGCCGGACACGTCAACGGCAACTCCGGCGCGCCGACCGACAGCGGGTGCTGCGCCCACCGGGCGTCGACACCGCCCAGGCTCGAATGATCGACGCCCTGCTCTCCCGATCAGCCCGCCCTTTGGCCGGCACATGCGCCCTCCTGGAACACAAGCCGTGAGTTTCTCCTGTACGGGTGCCACCAAATTGCCTGCGGATTCTTGGTCGTCGATCCGGAAGCGCTCGGCACGAGGTAAGTGCCCTCCACTTCTCGCACCCGGCGTGAGAGGTAACCTCCTACTGTGTGACACCCATTGTGGTGAAGTCGCACCTTCTAGCCACGACAGGTGACGGATGCTTCACACCTTCGGGTGTCTTCTTGCCAAGCTGACCAGGGGGGTGTGGACGGGTGCGGGTAGCCCTCCAACCGGCAACGCTCGAAGGCGACGTGCTGCAGCACTACAGGGACACCATCGAAAAGCCGGTGGTCTTCGACGACCACGCCGATGTGTTGGACCCGGCCGTGCTGTCGAACTTGCATCGGTTGTTCCCCGAGGGACGAGCGCGCATGTGGGGCGTGACGCCCGGCGACGGTGATGCGAACGTGGGCAAAGTGGCTCGTCTGCGGGCAGGCGACTTCGTCCTCTTCTACGGCCGAGGGGTGCTGTACCTGGCCGGGACGGTGGCTTTGCGCTGGCACAACCGTGCGCTGGCGGCCCGCTTGTGGACCTACGACCGCAGGCCGGTGCCGCAGACGTGGGAGCACATGTATGCCTTGACCGACGTGCGCCAGGTGCAGATCCCGATCGACGAAGTGCGTCCACTGCTCGGCTGGGGCCCACGCGCAGTGGTGCAGGGCTTCAACATCTACGACGGGGGCAAGGCCGCAGGACTGCGGGAGCTGTGCAACCTGGCCCTTCCGGATGAAGGAGTCCTCGATGAAGGAACCTTCGAGCCGGATGCGCTGCCACCACCGCACCAGCCGTTCGACGGACCTACCGACGGTGCCCGCGAAGGTGCCGTCCGCTTGGAGCAGCAGCAGTTCAAGCGACGTCTCGGCGAGATCGGCGGAGGTCGTTGTGCCCTTTGCGACAGACCTCTGCCCCTGAGCCTGCTGGTGGCGGCGCACATCAAGAAGCGCGCGAAGTGCTCCGAAGAGGAGCGGCTCGATTTCGACAATGTCGGCATGCTGGCTTGCGTCTTCGGCTGTGACGCCCTGTATGAGCGGGGCTATGTGTCCGTGAGTCCGGCCGGTGACATCATGATCAGCGCCAAGGTTGCCGAGTTCACCGAGGTCGAAGCGATGGTCCAAGAGCGACTGAAGGGTCGACGGACCTCCTGGTGGACACCGGAACGCGACCGGTACTACCAGTGGCACAGGACGCATCGGTTCCTGCGGATGCTCTAGCCCGCCCACGCGGATCATCCGCCGACCCGATCACAGCACTTGGCGATGACGGTGACCACAGGCGCCCGTTAGAGCCCAGGCCCTTCGTCTCCGCCTGAAGGCACACCGCCGGACCCTGTCGCCGGGTCCGGCGGTGTGTCCCGGATCAGTTCTTCCGCTCCACGTACAGGCAGTACAGGTCGGGCCCGCCGGCGGTGGCGTCGAACTGCTTGACCAGCTCACCGCTGAGCTCGAACTCGGCGAGCAGGTGGTGGGTGCCCTCACCCAGGCCGACGGCGAACAGGGGCCGCCCCGGCGGGCGAGTTGCAGGCGTCCGCACCGGTGCCGGGCGCGTGGGACTCCGGGCAGGTCGTGCACGGCGGCAGGGTGAACTCGTGCGCGGTGGAGCCCGCCAGCTTGATGGTGATCGAGCTGTTGACGGTGTTGTAGAAGGTGATCGTGATCGGGCCGCCCGTGCCGAGGGGCGCGGGCACCTGCACCTGCGCGTCGGTGCCGATGGCCACCTGGGCGGCGATCCGCGCCGACTGGGCCTGCGGCAGGTCGCCGTGGTCCGGGAAGGTCCGGATGAACCGGTCGAGCGTGGTGATCGAGGTCGACGCCTGGCCGTCGCGCAGCTGGCTCAGCGCGCAGTCGAGCATGGCACCCGGGTACTGCTCCTTCGCCTGGCCCACCACCTTCGCAGCGGCCTTGTCGGTCAGGCCCGCGAAGTAGGCGAGGACGTCCACCGCCTGGCACGGCACGCCAGCGGCGAGCGGCGCGGTGGCCGCCGCGTAGAGCGCGTCGAACGCCGCGGGCACCTCCTCGGCGGACGGCGTGTCAGCGAACTCGTCGCCGAACGACTCGTCCTCGGCGAGCAGGTCGCGGTAAGCCGGCCAAGCTCGGTCGTCGCGCCGACTGCGGTCCCGGCACCACACCGGGCGGGACCGGAACCGATGCCCCACCGTCCGCGACCCCGATGCGCCCGGCTCCTCCCACGACGGCGTCGACTCCATGTCGGGCGACGGGCAGGACTACGACAACTCCCTCGCCAACGACCGGGGCGGGTGCGCGACAACGTGCGCAACGAGGGACACCATGACGTGGTCGTGCACGGTTCGTCCGACGGCTGGCCGATCCGGCCCCTGGCCTGCCACAGCGGCAACGACGTGGGCTGGGCGCAGCACGTCGCGGACCGGCTCGGTGTACCGGTCATGGCCCCGGTGGACGCGGTCGGTGTGGCTCGAAGGCCGGATTCCGTCGCCAGGGTGCGCGGACACGAGCCGGGCGCGGGCCGGCGCTGGTTCCTGCCGAACCACAGTGGGAGTTGACCGACGGGGTGTGGGTCTGGCGCACCGACTCGATTCGGCACCTGGCCGCGCACGGTCTGCCGATCGACCCCGATTTCCTCGACCACGTCCGTGCTCACGACTACCGGGCGGTCGATGACGTCGAGGTCACCGACGAGCTCGAGACCGCACTCCTGCGGTACTACTGACCCTGCGGGACCTGTCAGTGGCCCCGGTCGGCGCGGTGTCGACCGGTTGACGGCCTCGGCCCGCGCGGGCGAGGGGGCGGGTCACGGGTTGGTGGCTGATGGACCGGTCACCAGCGCCGCGCTCCGCTCCCCCTCGTCCACTCCCCCGACCCATCGCCTCGCGTGGTCGGCTTGCGCGGTTCGTCAAGGACGGGTGGTGAAGGCGGTGCCGTTGGCGGTCAGGGTTCGGGCGACGCGGCCGGTGGGCGGGGCTTGCAGGACGAACTGGAACGGCACGGGCGCGGCCGACTCCGCTGACGCCGCCAGCACGCCGAGGCCCGTGGCCAGGACCTCGTCCGCCTCGTCCGCGAGCAGGTCGTCGGCGTCCTCGACGACCAGCAGGTAAGCCTCGGCCGGCACCCAGCTCAGGTCCGACAGCACGTCGCGCAGCGCGTTCCAGTTGCCGCCGAAGTGCGCGGGGAACTGGAGCGCCGCCGCCATCTCGTCGAACAGCGCTGTCGCGGTCCGGCAGCGGGTTCCCCTGATCCGGCGCACCGCCGCGGTCCGCCGTTCGAGGGTCAGCTCGACGGCGGACTTGCCGAGGACGGCGTGGCTCGCGCCGGTCAGGTGGAACGACGGCGGTCCGGCGCGGAGAAGATCGGCGAGCCCGCTCATGCGATTCTCCTGAAGGTCTTGTAGTGGTCGTTGGTGTAGTACTTGTTGCCGTCGGAGCCGACCACCACCCGCTCGCCGCCCCGCTCGTAGGTGAAGGTGAACGGCCGGATGTCGTATTCGCGGTAGTGGATCTGCGCGTTGGTGGTGTTGTCGACGACCGGGAGGATCATGGCGCCGCCGGAGTTGTTGAAGTTCATCCCGCCGACGTAGCGGTCACGGACGACACCGGCGGGCAGCGGCGGCAGCGTGTGCTCGTTCAGCGGTGGCAGCGGCTCGGCGATGGCGCTGATGTGCGCGAAGAGCACCGGTTGGCCGATCGGGCCGAAGTGCACGTCGCTCGTCGGCACCGTCGTACCGCCCCACACCGGGTCCGCTGACACGGTCGCGTACCTGAGGTTGGCCAAGGACTGGCCGCCGGCTCCGTTGAGGAAGAAGTCGGTGTTCTGCCCCGAGTCGGCGATCGTCTTGAGCAGCTTGCCCGCCAGCGCCGTGTTGCCCTGCAGGGCGGCTTGGCCGTGCAGGGCGGGCCCGCCTTGCGGTGCGGTCGCGCGGCACGCGTCGAGCACGTCGAGCAGCACGGCGCCCACGGCCGCGGCCTCCGACAGCAGCTTCGGCACCTCGGTGGGCACGTCGGCGGCGACCAGCAAGGCCTTCAGCGCGGCCGGATCGGGTTGCAGCGCGAGGCCGCTTCGCAGTGCCGTCAGCAGCTTGGTGGTGCCCGGGTTCTCCCGACCCATGGCGGTGAACAGGTCATCCGGGATCTTGTTCACCTGCGGGGCGCCGGGACGCCCGTTGAGGGTGGTGATGATGCTGTCGACGTCCAGCAGCCGGCCCTTGATCGCGTCGACGCACCGGTCGACGGTGACGAGCCGGCTGTCGGGCATGTGGTTGTCGAGCAGCGCCGCCGGTCTCGGTTCGAGGATCTGGCTGTTCGCCAGCAACCAGAGGTCGGCGGTGAGGGGGTCGGTTTCCACGACGATCCCGCCGCGGAACCCGGCGGCGAACTGCTTGATCGCCGCCATCCGGGCGACCGGCCGGCGTGAGGTGGCCAACTGGTCCCGGAGAGTCGCGATCACGCCTTGGATGCGGTTTTCCTCGGCCGTCAGCTTGACCGGGTTGTTCTGGAGGCTGTCCCTGATGTCGTCGACCTCGTCGGCGAGCGCCACGGCCAGCCGGTGCACCTCGTCGCGGTCGAACACGATCTCGGCGATCACGCTGTTGGTGATCACCTCGTCGTCGTCGCGGTCGACGCTCTTGCCGAACGCCGCCTTCAGCAGCGCGTCGGCGTCCGTCCTCAGCTTGGTCACCCTCTGCTGAGGGGTCAGCGGCTTCGCCTTCTGCTGCTGCGGATTCGTCCCCTTGGTCTTGGCCAGGCCCGGCTGGGCCGGGTTCTTCGGCGCGGTGTTGGACGGTTTGGTCGGCTTGCCCGCGGCGGGCTTCCCGGTGGTCGGCTGGCGCTTCTTCGGCGGCATCGCTGGTCCTCCTTCGTCGTCAGACCGCTGCGGCCCGGTAGGCCAGCACCAGGCCGAGGCCCGTCAGGTCGTGTTTGTCGCCGTCGAGCGCGAAGGTCCAGTCGTCGCCGACGCGCAGGTCCGGGGTGAGGAGCAACTTGCCCTCGGTGAGCACCGTCGACCGGTCGCCGTTCAACGTCAGCCGCGGCGCGGCGCCGGTGGCCGTGCCGAAGTGCGGGTAGACGCCGATGACGTGGCGGCCGGTGAGTCCGGGCAGCAGGTCCGCGGTGACCGGGAGGGTCAGCTCGTCCGTCTCGCCCTCGACGAACTCCTGCCACTGGTCCGGGAACTCGGTCGCGACGTCGAGGAAGCGGGCCGCCGGGTAGGGCTTGAGCATCCCCTTCACCGCGTTCGCGAACACCTCGCCGCCCTGCGCGGCCGTGTACCGCAGGGTCAGCACGACGTCCCGCACCCTCGTCGACCGACGTCCGGTCAGCTCCAGGCGCCACGTGGACACCGCGCCCGTGCCCTCGAACGGCAGGTAGCGCGAGTCGTCGTAGCGCAGCTCGAACAGCCCGTTGTTCTCTTGGCCTCCCGGTTGGGACAGCGCGATCTGCTGGCTCGCGCGCCAGTCGCCGCGCAGGGTGTCGGGCGGCGGCTCCTTCGGGTCGAGCAGGTGGCGCACCGCTTTCGGGTCGGGTGCCAGCACCGTCTTGTGCCCGAGCTGGGTGAGGGTGGCGTTGGGCTGCGCCGCTTCGCCGTCGGCGCCGACGAAGGTGAGGGTCACGGTCCGGATCTGGCGCCGGAAGTGGCCGGGGAAGTCGCGGTCGAACAGCTCCTCGGGGAGGGTGAACTCGCACGACCCGCTCCCGGCCAGCCGCAGCGCCGCGGCCGGGTCCAGCTCCAGCAGCGACACCTGCTTGGTGATCTCCAGGTCGCGGGCGCCGGTGTCGGCGTGCGCCTGGCCCAACCGGTCCAGGTCCACCGCGAGGCTTTCCCCGGCGAGCAGTCCGGCGCGGCGGCTGTCCCAGTGCAGCGGACGGATGAACGTGGACTCGGCGTCGTTCAGGCCCCGTTCGAACCGCAACGCGCGTTCGGCGGCCCGTGCGGTGTCGTAGGCCATCGAGTAGGCCTGGAAGTACAGCCCGGACAACCGGCCGGCCATCCACCCGTAGAGCTCGGCGCTGGTGAACTTGTCCTTCAGCAGCGCGCCGACGGCCTGGTTGTGCGTGATCTCCTGGGCGTGGACCTCGGCTTCACGACGTGCGTTCGACAGCTGGTGCTCGGCCTCGGTCACGCGGTGGTCGATCTGCGCGAGGTCGCTCCCGGCGGTGGCGAGCTGGAACTCCCACTCCTGGTGCGTGCGTTCCTGCTCGGCGCGCACGCCGAGCAGCTCACCGGTGACCGAGAACCCCTCGCCCAGCACCTGGGGTATCTCGGCGGCCTTGTCCAGCACGTTGCCCAGGTGGTGCCCGCCCCACGTGGTGCCGAGGCTGAACGGGCCGATCGTGGTCTGCGGGACGGCGTGGGCGATGGCCGCGGCGACCTTGAGCACGCCCGAGGTCAGGTGCATGGCGGCGGCCGTGCCCATGATCCCGAGCTGGGCCTGCTCCAGCGAGGTGAGCCCGTTCGTGATCAGCCGTTGGTAGTGGGCGATCCGCTGGTTGGCCGCGTCACGACTGGCCAGCAGCTCGCGCAGGTTCGCCGCGGAGGCTTCGACCTGCGCGTTCTTGATCGCCCGGGTCATCTCCAGGATCACGCCCTCCTGCCGGTTCTGCAGCAGGCCGAGCTCCTCGGAGTCCCGGCGCTCCAGCACCGACTGCAGCTCACCGCCGAACTGGCGGAGCCGGTCGACCATCTCCTGGGCGCGGCGGAACGTGGCCTCGAACCGGTAGTGCGGGACCGCGACGGAGGAGACCGCGGTGACCGCCCGGTCCACGCCGACGCCGGCGGCGACGCTGCGGACCAGGTCCATCGGGTCGACCGGCGGCTCGAACAGGGGCAGCGGCTGGCTGATGCCCAGGATGTCGAGCGACTGCCTGATCTTGCGCAGCCGGTCCTCCACCCGGTCCCAGTAGGCGGTGAACACGGTGTTGTCCGGGATCCGGAAGTAGCGGTCGGCCACCCCGGCGTGGACGCGGCCCGGTCCTTCGAGCAGCCGCCCGCCGTCGGTCAGCTCGGTCAGCAGGTCGAGGTCGCCCGGCTCGTCGTCCAGCTGCCGGTAGGTGCGCGACGCGGTGAGCGGCAGCTTCCCGGGCAGCTCGGGCCGCAGGCCCAGCAGGTCCCAGGCGAAGACGTAGAGCATCCGCGCCTCGTCGACGCTCTCCCCGGTGTGCCGGCGGAAGAGCATGTCGCCCCAGTCGAGCAGGTTGTCGACGTAGGCCATCACCACCGCCCGGCGGTGGGCCACCGGGCGCAGGTCGGCGATGGCGTGCGGGTCGAACGGGTCGCTGCGGTAGGCGTCGACGAGCCGGTCGCGGTCGCTCACGAGGTCGTAGTGCCGCCGCAGGTCCGCGATCAGCGCGGCGCGCTCCTGCACCTGCTCGACGGCCCGCACGACCCCCAGCCACTGGCTGCGCTTCGGCTCGCGGGTGCGGGGGGTGATCCGGGCTGCCGCGGCGGTCGCCGCGTCCGCGAGCAGCAGGTGCAGCTGCGGGGCCGACAGCCGGTCGAGCACCACCAGTTCCGCTTCGTCCAGCGTGCGGTTCTCCCGGAACGCGGGCGTGAGCCGCTCCAGGTCCGCCACGACCCGGGCCAGTTCGGCGGCCGGCGCGGCCTGCTGGTCGAACCCGGCGGCGGTGAGCCGCTCGGCCAGCTCCGCCACGTCCCGCCGCACCCGGTCGGCCAGCGCGGCGAGGTCCACCGCGAGGAACGGCAGGAACCGCCAGTGCCGGTCGGGTTCGGTGGGGTCGAAGACGTACTCGTACCACTGCCGCGCGTCGGCGAACCGCTGCGCGTCGTTGAACGCCTGCGCGATGAGGACGGGCGCGTGGAAGAAGATCTCCCAGTAGTAGATCCCGTTGGCGCTCTCGAAGTCCAGGTGCGCGCCGGCGGGCAACCGGTTCGCCACGACCCGGTCGGCGCGGACCTGGATGGTGTTGCGCTCCGACCGGTCGGTCCGGAACGCCGGGCGCTCGTCGAGCTCCTGGCTGGCCGGGTCCAGCAGGGCCGCCACGCCACCGGCCAGCAGCCGCTGGTTGAGCTGCGCGGCCGTGCTGGTGGTCAGGCGGACGACCTCGATGGGCAGCGCGGCCCGCTCGAACGGCCGCGGCACGCCGATCGTGGTCGGGTAGGCCAGGTAACCCGCGCCGAGGAACAGGTAGAGGTGCTGGTCGGACTCGCTGTCCAACAACCCGGTGAACTCGGCGGCGAAGTCCTCGGGCAGGTCACCCCAGTTGCCCTCGATCGGGGCGAACCCGGTGAGGTCGGCCAGGCCGGACGACAGGTGCGCGTAGTGGCCGCCGCTGAACGCGTAGCGGCGCGGGCCGCGCCGGAACACGGCGGTCACCGGCCAGGGCAGGTCCTGCGGGTAGCCCTCGTCCACGACGTCCGGCGCCGAGCCGTCTTCGGGCAGGGTGTAGCGGACGACCTGCTTGCCGCTGGTCAGGTACAGGAACCCGGCCTCGACGTGAGCGGAGTCCACCGTGGCGAGGCCGCCGGCCGTCGCGCCCCGGTTCAGGTCCCGGCTCGGCCAGGTCGTCTCGACGCGCTTCGGATCAGCGCCCTTCGGGTCGGCGTGCTTCGGGTCGGCGTGCTTCGGGTCGGCGTGCTTCGGGTCGGCGTGCTTCGCCCTGGGGTGCGGGCGGCGGTCCGGCGGTGGCACGACCTTGACCTCGGTGCACATCCGGGTCGAGTCGTCGAAGTACCAGGACGTGTCACCCAGCCGCAGGGCCGCGCCGATCATCGGCCACTTCGGGAAGGTCTCGTCGCTCTCGGCGATCTTGTGCGCGCGGTTCCCGTCGGGCGCGCGGTAGTCCTTGCCGGAGTAGCGGACGTAGTCTTCCCCGACGAACACGTAGGTGTGCTGCGCGTCGACGTCGACGACGGCCGCGTCGAACCGGTGGGGTCCGGCCCCGTCGGCGAACAGACCGGTCACCGGGGTGCCGATGCTGCCGCTGCGCTCCATCCGGCCCGCGCCGGCACCGGAGTAGAACCACTCGGTGCCGTCGAGGTCGGTGAACGCGGCGTCGATCCGCTCCCAGCGCGGGAAGTCCTCGTCGTTGGTGACGATGTCCTTGGGGTATCCGGGGTCGAGCGCGCCGAACACGCCGCGGTAGCGGAAGTACTGCCCGCCCGAGAACACGAAGGTGTGCTCGCGGTCGCCTTCGCCGCGGCGCAGGACGGCGTCCACCGCGCCGGTGCGGGCCAGGTGGGTCGCACCGCGCCCCCAGCGGTCCGCGGTGGTCCCGCCGTCGCCGGGCGTGCCGCCGGTGACGGCGACGTAGCGCCGGGCCTGGTTGTCGAAGAAGAGCCGGGTGCCGCCGGGGAGTTCGACCGCGGCGTCGACCCGGGTCCACCCGGTCAGGCCGAGGTCGTCGAGCGGACGCCGCGCGACCGGTTCGGCCGGGGCCACGGCGGCCGGTCGGCACAGGAAGCTGCCGCCCTTGTGGTCGATGCTGAACCAGGGGCCGTAGTCGGCCCCGCTCGGGCTGGTGAACCGGACCACGCGGGGCCGGTGCGCCGCGCCCGCCCCGGTGGCCGCGGCGATCTCGGCCGCGGCGAGGACCTCGTGCATCGGATCGGCGGCCGGGACGACGCCACCGGGCGTCCCCGCGCCGAGGGCGCGCACCGGGGACACCTCCTCCACCAGTTCCGGGGTCAGCGCGGCGGCCTGGACGTGCGTCGACTTGGTCAGGACAGGCGCGGCCCCGGCCTCACCGGGCTCCGTGGTGATCACCGAGTACGTGCAGGTCACCACGATCGACTCGGGACCGCCGGCGCGGGAGCCGGCCACCTCCACGGCCAGCCTGGCGTCGTAGATGGCGCCGTCGCGGCGGGTGTCCATGGCCAACGTCTGCGCCGGCACCCACTCCCCGTTCAGGTTGCCGAACGAGTAGTGGATCTTGACGCGCTCGGTCGCGGGAGGTGCGGTGATCTCCTGGCCGTCGCCCTGCTCGCGGGTGAGCAGGGTGGTCGTGGAGGGCGTGGCCGGTGCGACGGACTCCACCGTGGTCCAGAACACGAACACCCGGTTGAACGCGTGGACCGGGTGCACCTCGTCGGCGTCGATCTGGACGTCGACGTCGAGCCACGGCTCCCACGACCCGGTGAGCTTGTCGGCGCTGCGGAACCGGGCGCGCCGGTAGTAGTAGCGCCGGGGCTGGGTCCGGGTGCGGCCGAACAAGACCAGGTCGCGGGTGCCCTCGTCGCCCGCCGCGTAGACGTGGCCGCCCGCGATCGCCAGGCGGGACACCTCGGTGTACTCGTCCAGGTAGCGCTTGTAGGCGCGCTCCACCGACTCGGGCGTGATCTCACCCTGCAACAGGTCGGCTTCCAGCGCCTCGAACGCCGGCGTCTTGCCGGCCCGCAGCTCGGGGCGCAGGTAGTTCTCCGGGTAGAGGAAGACCTTGCGGTTGGCCTCCCAGACCCGGTAGTTGCGCATCCAGGTCCACCACGTCCGCAGCCGGGCGCGCACCTGCGCGTCCGTCCCGCCGGTGTGCGAGACCTCCTCCAGGTCCAGGAAGTAGCGGTGCAGGAACAGCTGGGTGGCCGCGATGGCCTCCCGGATCGGGGAGGTCGTGCCCCGGCTGCCCATGTCGACGTCGATCAGCAACCGCTGGAACAGCTCGCGCGAGGTGTCCGCGCCGGTCTTGGCCAGCACGGCCGGCACCAGCGCGTCGCGTTCGACCACGTTCAGCTCGTCGTGGACCTGGCGGGAGAGCACCGCCCAGTCCTGCGGGCTGTGCCGGCGCGCCAGCAGGTCGTGCAGCAGCGTGGCCGTGGCGGCGTCGGAGGGCTGCCCGCCGTGCAGCCCGGACCAGACGTCGAACACGGTGGCGGGCCCCGCGCCCAGCGCGTCGGCCACGGCGAACACGTCGACCAGCTTCAGCAGCAGTTCCAGCTCGACCCGGTCGTCGACGGGCGTGCCGGTGAGCAGGGCGCGGCGCCGGACGAGCCAGCGCAGGTCCTCCGGGTCCCAGCCCATGATCCCGGCGAGCCCGCTGTAGGGGTCGGCGACCGTGCCCGGACCGGTCGCGACGAACTCCGCCAGCCCGTCGCGGGTGCGAGCCGTGCCCGCGAACCGGGCGATCGCGCGGATGTCCTCGATCCGGTAGTCCGCCGCGGCCGACCACCGCTGCCGGAACACCTGCGGGTAGGTCCGGTCGACCTGCCGGTACCCGTCGCCGGAGTAGCGGACGTACTGCTCGCCCCGGCCGAGGTAGGTCCGTCCACCGAGGACGAACGCGGTGTCGACGCCCTCCTCGAACGCGGCGGGCAGGTCGCCCCAGTCGTCGCGCACCGTGCGGGGGAACCCGTCGTCCACGAACTCGCGGTCCTCGCCGCTGTAGCGGGCGTACTGCCCGCCCCGGAACACGTACAGCTCACCGCCCTCGGCGACGAACGCCGCGTCGACGCCGGGGTGGTCGGTGAACGCGTTGCGGACCCGGCCCCAGACGCCGGCGACCGGCCGGACGTCGGGCCGCCGCACGTCGATCCAGTGCGGGCCGGCGAACAGGCGGACGCCGCCGTCACCGCCGCGGAACGCCGCGTCGACGCCGTCGCGCAGCTGCTCGGGCAGGGTGGTGATGCCGAGTTCGGCCGGCAGCGAGGTCTCGATCGCCCGGGGGTAGCCCTCGTCGACGAACGACAGGTCGTCGCCGGAGTAGCGGACGTACTGGTCGCCGCTGAACAGGTAGGTGCGGCCGTCGTCGACCAGCGCGGCGTCCACCCGGCCCCGCTCGGCGAGCGTGTTGCGGACCCTGCCCAGGCCCAGTTCGGCGAGGTCGTAGGTCGCGGTCAGGGTGCGGGAGACGACATGGCAGTCGCCGCCGACGAACAGGAACGCGGTGCGCCGGTTGGCGACGACGGCGTCGACCACGGCGCGGGCGCCCGCCTCGATCCGCGCGGCGACCGCGTCCTCGAACGTGTCGGGCAGGTTCGCGAACGCGTCCTCGTCGCGCAGGTTGTCGGCGATGAGCTTGGGGTAGCCCGGGTCGGCGTGGCGGTAGGCGGCGCCGGTGTAGCGGACGTACTGGTCGCCGGAGAACAGGAACGTCGTCCCGCCCGAGTCCACGAACGCGGCGTCGACCCGGCCGCCGGCCGCGAAGTTGTTGCGCGTCAGGCCCCAGGCGTCCCGGATCGGCCGGTGCGACGCGACCGCGCCCGCGGCGACGCGGGTGAACCGGTCCGGGAAGAACAGGTAGGTCGCGGCGTCCGGCCCGGTGAACGCGGCGGTCACCGCGCCCGGCCAGTCGCGCTCGACACCGGGCCACAGCCGGCTCACCGGCCGGGGCGGCGACCACGCGCCGGTGTCCTCGTCGCGCGCCAGGAACTCGTCGCCGACCAGCACCAGCATGGTCCGGCCCTCGAACAGCACCGCGTCGGGCGCGGTGAAACCGGCGGGCCGCAGGTCGGCGGGGACGTCCCAGGAGGCCGCTTCGACGCGCGACGGGTAGCCCTCGTCCACCCGCGTGTAGTCGGCCCCGGAGAACACCAGGTAGCGCTGGGCGCCCCGGGCGTCCGGCTTCTCGAACACGTGGGTCAGGCCGTCCCGGACGTAGGCCAGGGTCACGCTGGTCAGGCCGGCCCAGTGCTCGGCGATCGACCGCGGTTCGCCGACGATGTGCGCGTCGGCGACCTGAGAGCCCTCGTAGACGACGAACTGGTCGCCGCTGAAGACGTAGGTGCGCCCGTCGCGCCCGACGAACGCGGCGTCGACGTGGTTGTCCAGCGCGATGGTGTTGCGGCCGCGTCCCCAGTCCTCGGCGAGCGGGTACTCCCGGTTCAGCCGCACGTCGAAGCACGACGTGCCCTTGAACAGGTAGGTGTTGCCGTCGGCGCCGCGCAGCACGGCGTCCAAGCCGGTGCGGTACCCCGCCGGCGCCGTGCGCAGGACCCGCGGCCGCACGGGGGTCTTGGTGACGGTCGCGCCCTCCAAGGCGCTGTAGCGCCGCCAGCCCTCGGCGCCTTCGACCAGGACCGAGCCGTCCTCGATGAACGCGCACCCGACGTCGCCGAAGTCCTGGTAGCGGCGGTGCAGGGTGTCGGACACGGCGTGGCAGCGGCCGTCGACCACCAGGTAGGCGGTGCGCCGGTCGGCGAAGGCCACCTCGACCGGACCGGTCAGCGGCCCGGGCAGCCCGGCGAACCCCGGCTCGGACCGCAGCGCCTCCAGCGACCTGGGGTAGCCGTCGGCGACGGTCGAGTGGTCCGCGCCGTCGTAGCGCACGTACTGGTTGCCGCTGAACAGGTAGGTGGCGGAGTCCAGCACCAGCGTGGCGTCGACGCGGCCGTGTCGGGCGATGGTGTTGACGACGTTGCCCCAGAACGCCGTGTTCGAGGCCGGGTAGCGGTCGTCGAGACCGGAGTGGTCGTGGCCGGAGTAGCGGACGTGACGGGTGCCGGAGAAGACGTACGTCCTGCCGTCCTTGCCCACGAACGCCGCGTCGACGCGGTCGAACGGCAGGCTGTCCCACCGGTCGCCCAGCGGCCTCGGCTCGGACCACCAGCGCCGCTTGTTGTCGAACACGACGTACTGGCCGCCCGAGAACAGGTAGGTCCGGTCGTCCTGGCCGGTGAACACCGCGTCGACGGTGGAGAACCCCTCGTCGGGCAGGTTCCACCAGTTCTCGGCCAACGGCCTCGGGTAGCCGGGGTCGGGCGCCGCGTAGGCGCGGGTCGAGTAGCGGACGTGGTACTGGACGTCCTGCCCGGGGTCGGCTCGCACCTCGACCTTGTCGGTCGCCCGCCGCAGGACGAGCCTGATCCCCTTCTCCGCCTGCAGACGCCATTCCGGCGCGGCGCCGGTGACGCGCGTGTCCGCGGCGACGGTGATCCCGTGCTCTTGGAGCAGGTCGCGCAGCGCCCGGGACACGGCGCCCGCGGCCAGGTCGGGCTCGTGCTCGACCGGGAGGTCGAACAGCGCTCCGCCCGCGCCGAACAAGTGGGTCGCGCCGTCCAGCACGAAGGACGCGCCGACCCGCCGCAACCCGCCCCAGTCGGGGGCGATGCGCCGCGGGTGGCCCGAGTCGACCACCGAGTAGTCGGCGCCGGAGTACCGCAGGTACTTGTCGCCGCTGAACAGGTAGGTCATGCCGTCCAGGCCCACGAACGCGGCGTCGACCGCGCCGTCGGCGAGGACCGGCCCCAGCACACCCCAGCGCTGCGCGGTCGGGGCCGGTGCGACCGGCGCCGCCGCACCGGCCCCGCCGGGCTCCAGCGCGACCGTGCGGCCGTCCTTGAACAGGTGCACCACCCCCACGGCGTCGGCGAAGGCCGCGTCCAGCGCGCCGTCGAAGCCGACCGGCACACCGGGCAGGTAGGACTCGATCGAGCGCGGGAAGGTCTCGTCGACGAGGACGCCGTCGTTCTCGACGCTGTCGGAGTAGCGCACCACCTGGTTGCCCGAGAACAGCACGAGCGACGACGCCTCGGCGAAACCCGCGTCGATCCGCCCGGTGTCGGCCAGCGCGTTGCGGACCCGGCCCCAGACCTCGGCGCTCGGCCGCTCGGCCGGCACGTCGCCCACGGCCAGCCACCGATCGCCCGAGAACAGGTGGGTCGTGCCGTCGCGGTCCTGGAACGACGCGTCCACCGCGGTCCGGAACCGGTCGGGCAACGGCGCGTGCCGCCCCTCCCCCTCCCACCACTCGCCGATCGCGCGGGGATAACCCTCGTCCACGAACGTGTAGTCCGTGCCGGAGTAGCGCACGTACTGGTCGCCCCGGAACAGGTAGGTCCGGCCTTCCCCGTCCACGAAGGCGCTGTCGATCCGGGACGGCTCGCCGCCGAAGGTGTTGCGGACCGCGCCCCAGACCTGCGTGGTGCGGTCCCAGTGCGCGGCGCCGGGCTTCCGGACGAAGGCGTGCGACCCGCCGGCGTCGTGCCCGACGACCCAGTCCGCGCCCTGCGCGTCGGTGAACGCGGCGTCCACGCCGTCGAGCCCGGCGAACCGGGGCGACAGCTCGGCCAGCGGCCTCGGCCCGGTCGCGACCTCGGCGCCGTCCGGGTAGGTCCACCACCCGGTGCCGCGGAACAGGTGGCGGTCGCCGTCTGCGGAGTCCAGCAGGGCGTCGACGCGGTCGACGCCGGCCGGCAGCACCAGCGGCTCGGCGAACTTGCCCGCCAGGTCCTGGTCGTGGAAGGCGATGCGGACCTGGGTGGCGTCCAGACCCAGCCGGGTGACCAGCAGCGCGAACCGCCGGATGCGGTGGTAGGCGCGGCGGCCGGCCGATCCCGGCGCCGGCAGCACGTCGAACGCCTCGGGCACTCCGCCGCACACCCCCGCGCAGAGCGCTTCGACCGTCGTCACGGGCTGCCCGGTCGCGTCCGCCAGCACTTCCAGCAGGGCGGCGCGCTGCACGTCCGCCCCGGCGGTGAGGGCGGCGGTCACCTCCGCGACACCCGCCACCAGCTCACGGGCGGCGATGTGCAGCAGGTAGAAGACGTCGGTGGCGTAGTCCTCCAACGCGGGCAGGGCGTAGCCGAGGGCGTTGGACGGGGTGGCGAACCAGGCGAGCCGGTCGGCGGGCACCGAGAGGTCGTCGCGGAGATCGCCCCGGGCGACGAGGACCTCCACGAGCCGGGTGGTCTCGTCGGCGTCGAAGCCCAGCTCGGCGACCGCGTCGAGGTCGAACCGGTAGGGCCGCTGGTCGGTCAGGACGGTGGCGGTCCGGTGGGTGATCGTCGCCAGGTCGCCGGCGGAGAACAGCCGCTCCCAGGGCGACCCGGCGAGGGACACCACGTTGTCCGGATCGGCGAAGAACGCCCGGGTCTCCTGGGGCGCCACGTCGTCGTCGAGGTACGTGCCGGCCAGGGCCTCGGCCACCGCGCGTGCGGTGGCGCCGTCGGCGATCTCCCCGAACCGCTCCGCGTCCACGGTGAGCGCCGCCGTGCGGGCCGAGGCGAGCTGGCCCTGGATGGCGTGCAGGACGGCCGCGCGGTGCGGGTGGAACGTGATGGCGAGACCGAACCCGTCGAGGGGCAGGCGGACGAGCGCCGCGGGGTCGACGTAGTTGTCCTCGTCATCGGTGTAGCCGTTGAACCGCAGGCTTTCCAGCAGCTCGCCCCGCTGCTGCGCGGTGAGCGCCACCTCGGCGAAGATCTCCGGGTCGAGCGCCACCGGCTCGCTCCACACCCGCTCGGCGAGCCCGTGCAGCAGGTCGAACACCTCCGGCGCGACGGCGTCGAGGGGCACGGTGACCGCGAACTCGGCGACGTTCTCCGGCGCCAGGAAGAAGTCCGGCGTGCGGATCTCACCCGACGGGGCGAGGTGGCCCAGCACGACCAGGTTGTCGTACAGCTCCGCCTGGCGCTCCTCGGCGAGTCCGCCCAGCGTCGCGAGGTCCGAGGGGTAGAAGCCGGGCAGGTCGCCCGCGCAACGCTCGGCGATGAGGGCGAACAGCGGTTCCCCGACGTCCTGGAAGTCGCCCGCCGCCTCGAACCGCGCGGCCGTCGACGGGAGCCGGTCGACCACCAGCACACCCGAGGAGTCGAGCGTGCCGCTGAGCACGAGGTTGGTGAAGACCTTGCCCGCCAGCGCTTCGGCCGCCCCGAGACCGCGGAAGTCCTCCTCGACGACCGCCGCCAGGCCGGTCACGGCGTCGTACACCGCCCCCTGCACCAGCGCAGGGTCGAGCCGCAGCACGCGGGGATCGCGTGCGACGACACCATCGGACCAGGTGAGCGCGTCGTGCAGGACCTGGGCGGCGCGCCGCCCGAACCGCTCGGACACGAACAGCTCAGGGGCCAGCCCGACCTCGTCCAGCTTGTCGTCCACCCGGCCGCGGACCGCCTCCCAGTCCTCGTCGACCTCACCCGGTGCGGTGCCGCCCAGGACGTCGCCGAGCTCCGCGCTGTCCATGCCGAGCGCCTGCATCCACCTCACGACACCGAGCAGCAGTTGCGCCAGGCACAGGCCCGAACCGACGTCGGGGGCTTCGAGCATCCGGTACAGGTCCGACGTCACCGGTTCCGTGTCGAGCAGCCCGCCGAAGGCGCCGGCGTGCCTGCTCGACGGCTCGTCGTCCAACGCGTCCAGGACGCCGAACAGCTCGGTGGCGGTGAGGTCGAGCGCACGGGTGAGCCGCCCGACCCGGTGCAGCAGGGACAGCGCGTCCAAGCCGACGTCGTCGTGGTCGAACGGACCCGACTGCGCCACGGTGCCCGCGTACCGCTGCCGCACCCGCCGGACCGTGGTGGCGAGGTCGGCTTCCGACAGGCCCACCGCGCGGCTCACGCGGACGCGGTAGTCCTTGTTGCGCGGCGCCAGGATGTCACCGGAGACGCCCAGCACCCGCACACCGTCCGGTGGCCGCGTCGCGGGCCCGGCGATCACCGTGCGCTCGGCGGTGAACGGCTCGTTGAACACGCGCTCGAACAGGTCGTCGTCGATCGGGCCCGCCAGACTGGTGACGACGTCGACCGGCAGGTCCAGGCCGCGGTGCAGGTGGACGACGACGGCCAGTGCGCGCAGCGCGGCCAGGTCGATCCGGTTGCCGCAGCAGCGGCGCAGCACCACGTCGGCCTCGGCGAGGGTCAAGCCGCTGCGGCGGGCCAGCCGGACGAACCTGCCGACCCGCTCGAACCACTCCGGCGGCACGGGGCCGGAGCCGTCACCCCAGACCAGTTCCCTGCCCGTGGCGTCGACGGTCACGCACGGCCCGCCCTGGTGGACGAACGCGTCGCCGCCCAGGTGGACCAGCGCGTCGAACTCGGCGGCGGTCAACCGCGTGGCGCGGAGGAAGGCGAGGACGTCCTGGAGGTCGGCGAAAGACCCGTTGACGCCGTAGTAGGTCGTCAGCAAGTCGTCCGCGTCGGTGACGACCGTGGTAACCAGCGACACGTCGACCGCGGAAAGACCCAGGAACTCACGTGCGACGACATCGCGGTCCGGCCGGTGCGCGAACAACTCGTACAGCTCGACCGGACCGACCCGGAAGTGGTCCAGGTAGCGGCGCACCTTTTCCCGGTCCAGGTCGAACGGGAGCGCGAACGGGAATCGCAGCCGCTTCAGCTCCTGGTGCGCGTCCGGACCGATGACGGCGGCGAGCACCCGGTTCACGACATCGAGATACGGTAACTCCGCGTAGGCGTGCTCGCCGTCCAGCGGAATCCCGACGAGGTCCGGCCGCCGATCCGCGCCGGTCAGCGGGTCGCCGTCGAAGTTGTCGTCGATCAGTCCGAGGAGATCGGCCAGGTAGGCCGCCGGCGAGTAGACCGAACGCCCCTCGTCGACCGCGCGGAAGTCGAGCGCTCCGAAAAGCTGCTCGTAGGTCGGCAAGGAATGGTCACGACGCACTAGGGCCCCTCATGGCGAATTGGTGAACACAGTGACTCGGCTGCGAACCGAAAACGTTGGCGCACAAGACGATCAGCGTCGGGTCGACGTGGTCATGCGACGCGGTGGAGCACGGGGAGATCAGGTGTGGGGTCGAGCGTTTTCACCGGCTGTTCGCCGGTGTGGTGTGAACGAGCACCCTACAACCGTCACCACAACGCACAAACGAACCATCCGCCCTTCCTGGGCACCAAGCGGAAACAGGTGCCCGCCCCCCAGAAGCCGACATCGCCGCACCCCGACCCACCGCTACGCCCGCACGACGCAGTTGGACCGGATGGCCGTGACCGGTGGCGCGTCAGGGGTAACGCGGACGGCCAGGTGGCGGATGATCATGGACCCACCCGGCCCGAACCGCCCAACCCGCCCCGGCGCTACCTTTGCGGTCTTGTCGTGCAGGGGAAGGGGCCGGGGATGCGGGTGTCGGTGCTGACCGCCGGGTCGAGAGGTGACGTCGAGCCGTTCCTCGCTCTGGGCGGACGGCTGCGCGCGGAGGGGCACGGGGTGCGGCTGGTGACGCACCGCGAGTTCGAGCCGGTCGTGCGCGCCGCCGGGCTCGACTTCGCCGAGTTGCCCGGCGACCCCAAGGCCACCCTCGCCGGCCCCCGGGGGCAGGCGCTGCTCTCCGCCCGCAACCCGGTCGCGCTGGTCCGGAGGCTGCGCGAGGTGGTCGGCCCGGAGCTGCGCAGGTCGCTGACGGCGGCGGTCGACGCGTGCCGCGACGCCGACGTCATCGTCTACTCCACGCTGGTGGCGTTCGGCCCGACCGTGGCCGAGCACCTGGACGTGCCCGTCGTCGCCGCCCACCTGTCCCCGAACACGCCGACCAGGGCGTTCCCGATGACGGCCCTGCCCCAGCCGGTGCCCGCCGTCCTCAACCACGCCACCTGGCGGTTCTCCGAAGCCCTGCTGTGGCGCGCTTTCCGCCCCCTGCTGGACGACCAGCGCGCCGACCTCGGCCTCCCGCCGCTGCCCCGCCGCACCCCGCCGCCGCGACGCCGGGCGCCCCGCCTGTACGGCTTCAGCCCCTCCGTGGTCCCGCCCCCACGGGACTGGACGCCGACCGACCACGTCACCGGCTACTGGTTCACCGACACCGACAGCACCCTGCCGCCCGCCCTGACCGACTTCCTCGACGCCGGCGAACCCCCGGTGTACCTGGGCTTCGGCAGCATGCCCGACCCGGACCCCGCGGCCGCCGCCGACCTGCTGCTCACCGCCGCCCGCCGGGTCGGCAGGCGAGCCGTGCTGCTGTCGGGCTGGAGCGGTCTGCGCCACGCCGACACCGGGGACGACGTGCTGGTCGTCGACGACGTCCCGCACCGCGCCCTGTTCCCGCGCTGCGCCGCCGCCGTCCACCACGGCGGCGCCGGCACCACGGCCGCCGCCGTGCTGGCCGGCATCCCGTCGGTCGTCGTGCCGTTCTTCGCCGACCAGTTCTTCTGGGGCCGTCGCGTCACCGAACTGGGAGTCGGCACCACCACCCCCACCCGAACCCGCACAACCGCCGACGTCCTCACCGACGCCCTGCGCACCACCCTCTCCCGCGCCCCCTCAGCCCGCGCCCTGGCCGCCCGCGTGGCAACCGAGGACGGCCCCGGCACCGCCGTCACCGTGCTGGAACACCTGGCCAACCCGACGCACTCCCAGTGATGCCGCACAGGCAGCGACCCACGCCGAGACTTTCCTGGAAGCGCTCTCGCGCCCCTGCCGGGTCCCCGCTGTCCAGTGCCAGTTCACCCAGGCTGATCAGCGTCCGGGTTTGGCCGTGGCGGTTGCTCGACTCGCGGTGCAATCGCAGCGACTGGGCTTGGCAGGCCGCGGCGGCTTCGCGTTCTCCGATGAGGCGCTGCACCTCACCCAGGTAGTTCAGCGCGTTGGCCTCGCCGTGGCGGTTGCCGAGTTCCCGGTACAGCGCCAGCGCCCGTGTCTGGCCGGCCATGGCGGCGGGGTGGTCGCCGAGGAGGCGTTGCACGTCGCCGAGGTAGTTCAGCGCGTTGGCCTCGCCGTGGCGGTTGCCCAGGTCGCAGAACAGGGTCAACGCCTTGTTCAGGATCGTCGATGCCGCTTCGTAGTCGCCCAGTATGCGCAGGGCTTCGCCTTGCGAGGTGAGGACGTTGGCCTCTCCGATCCGGTCGCCCAGGGCGCGGAACAAGGCCAAGGCGTTTGCTTGGCCGGCCATGGCCGCGCGGTAGTCACCGGTCAGTCGTTGCACGTCGCCCAGGTAGTTCAGGGCACTGGCCTCGCCGTGCTCGTCCCCCAGTTCGCGGTACAGCTCCAGGGCTCGCTTCAGGCTCACCGCCGACGCCGGGTACTCACCCATGCGGCGCTGCACGAAGCCCAAGTCGGTGAGCACGTCGGCTTCGCCGAGCGTGTCGGCGAGACCGTGGAACAGGTCCAGCGCTCCGTGGAGGCTGGCCACCGAAGCCTGGAACTGCCCCATCAGGCGTTGCACCTCGCCCAAGCGGTGCAGGGCGTTGGCCTCGCCGGTGCGGTCGCCGATCTTGCGAGCTTCGGTGATGGCCAGGTTCTGCAGCACGATGTCCTGGTCCCAGTATCCGTGCACCCGCAGGAATCCGTGCATCGTGGCCACGAGGCTGACGGTGTCACCGGGCAGCCCGTGACCGGCGACGTGGTCTGCCATGACCTGCAGGTTCAACCGCTCGGCAGTCATCCAGTCGACTGCTTCACCTCGGCTGGTGAACCGTCGTAGCGGTGTCGGCATCCGACCGGTGTCACGGTCCCGGTTGCGCGAACGTCGTGCCAGGTGGCGGTCGGCGGCGTCCGCGGTGGCCAGGTAGTAGCGCAGGAGCCTGCCGACGGCGTCATTGCGGTCCTCGGGCTCCTCGGCTTGGACCAGGCTCCGTGCGTGTGCCCGGATGAGGTCGTGGAACGAGTACCTTCCGCGGGTGACCTCCTCGACCAGGTGACAGGAGAACAGGGAGTCCAGGATCCGCCGTGTCGCCGCTGTGTCGAGATCGGCGAGGGCAGCGGCGGCGTGGACGTCGAAGTCGCCGCCCGGGTGCAGGCCGAGCCGTCGGAACATCCGTCGCTGGTCGGCGGCCAGTTCCCGGTAGGACAGGTCGAAGGCGGTGGCGACCGAATCGTCTTCGGCGTACATCGCCTCCAGCCCTCCGGTGACGGCGTCCAACTCGTCCAGCAGGTGCCTCGGTGTCCACGCCTGATGGTGTTTCAGATACCCGGCCATCAGACTGATCGCCAAGGGCAGGTACCCGCACGACCGCACTATGCCGGCGACGCTGTCGTCCCGGGCATCGAGACCGGCGAGTTGCAGGAAGAGCGTTTCGGCTTCGTCGGAGTCCAGCAGCCCGAGAGTGATGGGCATTGCGTCGTACAGGAGGCTGAGTCGACGGCGACTGGTCAACAGCACCAGGTTGCCCGCCCCACCCGGGAGGAGCGGCTTGATCTGGGCGCTCCCCGTGGCGTCATCGAACAGCAACAACAGCCTTGTGTGCGCGGACCGATCCCGCCACAGCGCTGCGCGGGCGTCGAGGCCGGCTGGGATCTTGTGCGGGGCCACACCCATCGTGATCAGCAGGGTGTAGAGCGCGTCCGACGGATCCGCCGGTTGATGCCCGGGGGTGTGACCGTACAGACGCAGGAAGATCTGCCCGTCCGGGAAACGAGGGGCCAACTGGTGGGCGACGTGCACGGCGAAAGCCGTCTTGCCCACACCTGCCATGCCATCGATCACGATGATTTTGACGACCTTGCCCGGGGCCGCACTTCCGAAGGCATCCGAGAGAACTCGTTCGAATTCCACGTGGCGTCCGGTGAAGGAGGCGATGTCGCCGGGCAGGGTGCGGACCGCCGCAGCGGGCAGGTCCGCCGAGCCGTGGATGCTCACGCCGCCGTGGATGACGCCGACCTGGATCAACTGACCGGCCGAGGTGGCTGTGTTTCGGGACTCGACGTTGTCCGTGGAGTCGGACGGCACAATCGACATCGATCACGACCCTTCCCCTGCCCTGCGGCGGCCCGCCCCTCGCCGAGCGCCGTCGTGCGTCACACCTCTCCGACGTCACCCGCGTCCCACTCGAGGAAGAACTCGTGCAGGAACCGCTCCAGCACCAGGTGCCGACGGTCGGCGACAACACGGGCGGTCTTGGTGTTCATCCTCTCCTTGAGCAGGAGGAGCTTCTCGGAGAAGTGGTTGATCACGGTCCCCTTGCGGTTCAGGTAGTCTTCGTGGGTCGCGTGGAACCGGGGTTGCAGGTCGGGGTCGTGCATCATCTGACCCACGTATCCGCCATACGCGAACGTCCGCCCGATGCCGATGGCGCCCAGTGCGTCGAGGCGATCGGCGTCCTGGACGACTTTCCCCTCGATCGTGCCCATCGGGGTGGGCGTGCCCGCTCCCTTGAACGAGATAGTGGCGATGATCTCCGACACCGCGGCGGCCCGGACCTCGTCTTCCCCGATGCTGACCAACCACTCGAACGCGATCTGCGGCCCCTTCTCGTGGTCGCCTCCGTTGAGCTTGTAGTCGGAGATGTCGTGCAACAGGGCGGCCAGCTCGGTGATGTGGAGATCGGCCCCTTCCTTCCGGCCAAGTGCAAGAGCGAGCTCCCGCACCCGGTGGGCGTGCCACCAATCATGGCCCGATGATTCGGCGAACAGTTCGTTGCGCACGAATTCAGCCGTCTCGTTGACGATCAGAGCGTCAGTCATGTTCTGCTTTCGGTGTTAGGATTACTGCGGGTGAGTGGCGACGGATCGAGGAGATCGGGCGAGCGGAACCCGTCGTAGTCACAGTTCTGACACGGCTTCAGACCGCGTCGTTCACCCCGGAGGAGAGTGTCCCTGTATCGTTCAAAATTCGGCGACTGCCAGATCTCACGGATTGACTGATGGGTCACGTCGCCTATCGCCACGGATCCGTGAGCGTCGAACGAGCACAGGTTGACCACTCCGGTGTAACTGACGAACAGGTCCGTGAAGGGCAGCGCACAGAACCCTCGGGGCGTGAAGGACGGCGCAGGCTTGTTGGGTGCCAGGCCGGCTCGCGTGGTGAGCACTTCCGTTCGATCACGCACGCTGACACGGAGGTCGTGAGGCAGCAGGGCGTCGGCGGATCGAAGCAACCGACGGGTGGTCGCCGTGAGGTGGCGACCGTCGGTGTAGTTGTTTATCGTGAGCGTGTCGAGGCCCGCTTCGAACAGTTCGAGCACCCGCGAAACAGTGCCGAGCGTACCGTTGGACAGTATTCTGAGGTCACTTTGGGGACAGGCCTGACGGAACAAGCGGACGATCTGCGGGAGCCGCGGGTCCAGGAACGGTTCATTGTTCCCGAATAACGCTATCCGGCCCGAGAAGGCTGACGACGCGAGGTCCTCTGCGATCTTGCGCAAGAGATCAATGCCCATCATTCCAGGTGGACGCGGGTCGACGTTCTTGGCCACCGGACAGAAGGAACAGGTGTGGTTGCAACCGGAGCTGGTCTCGATCGACACCAACTGGAATGGCGCATGGGAACCGGGGCGCCACCGGTCCTTGAAAACAGGCCTTATCCGCTCCTCGACCAGGGCGAACTGCTCAGGTCCATTCTTCTCGCGCTCGACAGCGATGAACCGAGGATTCGTCGTGACCTGGACTCCCCGGACCGAGAGGAGTTCGGAGAGTCCCGCCGGAACCCCGCGCGGGAAGCGGATGCGGATCACCGACTCCTCCACGACTCGACCGACACCGACATGTTGCGCGTAGACGCCATGATGATCCACCCATCCGACGAGCAATTGACTCTAGCAGGGACGACAACGACCGACGTGGACTTGAGCGAAGACCGATACACCCGATAGTGGAATCCCGAACGCGGAAGACCGGGTGACATCCACGAATGATCACCCAATCGAGCGGACAACATGCCTACCCGGACCTTCGATCGTAGAACCCGGGACACCATGTCCGTCCGCTGAAGTGCGGACCGACCGCAGCCCTTCCCGTTGTCTCACCACACTCAAGGACGATCACCAGGGCGCGCGTCCGGTGTCATGGTCCTGAGCACAAGATCAGATCGCGCAGGACTTCCGCCAATGCCCGTCGGCGATATCAGGCCTGACGCAGGACGACCTCGAGACAAGGCGGTTGGAAAGACCGGCATCGACACACCGCGTGCCGCTCGGCGACTTTCAAGATCGGCTCTGGACCACTTTCCGGTGGCGCAGTGGCGCAGGCCGTGACGGGCTTGAGGGTCTCGTGATCATTTATGGCTCACGTGTGATACCGGCCGGGGCGCTGTTCTCGGTCTTTCGGCGCTGCCGGCCAAGAACACCGAGGACGCCGGTGATGTGATCGTGGTGTGGGCGTCGACCAGGGGGCGATGAGGTGGCGTGTCCTGCTTGTGACACGTTGACGGGTCGGGTTCCCCATTCCCATGAGCGCGGCTCACCGCCGTGCGGGTCCTTGCGCGTGGCCATGGTCGGTCGTGCTGCTCCGGCCGGCTTATCTGAGGGCGACCAACGCGTTCGCGCTACTGCGCCCGCTGCCCGCGACCAACCGGGACCCTGGCGTGGAGATCCTGGCGCTGCGGCCCATGCGCGACGACCGAGAGTTCGTCGCGGCCCTGCTACACCGACTTCCGGCTGCCACGCTTCATCGGCTCCGACCACTGGTACGCCCGAAGACGGTGTTGCGGCGGCACTGGGACCTCATCGCACCACGTCACGCTGCCAAGTCCCGTCCCCAGGGTGACGGACCCCGAACCGGCCGCTCCACGTCACCTCCGTCGCGCTCGGGCAGCCCGTCGGCACAGGCCCCTCGGCTACCGCGGAAGCGGAACTCCCAACGCCGCGCCGCACATGACCACCGACCAGTGCGGTTGCGACGAGTGGCCTGCCTGGCTGCTCGACCCCCATCACCCACTGCCGACGGGCCGCGTACGCGGACGTGCGCCCCGACTCACCTGGTCAGGCTGCCGCACTTCGTTGGAGGGCCGACTTCTGACACCCCCGCAGCGCGCCTCGACGGGCCGCCGACCGGTCCTCAGCGGCTTGCGAACCTCAGGTCGTCTCCTCGGACCACAGCGCCAGGGCACCGCCCGGAGTGGACACGACCAGCAGTTTAGCCGGACCTGACAGCATCCACGGCTCGTACTCCTGCGAGCTGTCGACCACGAGCCTGCTGCCGTCGACGAAGGACATCGTCAGGCACCCGTCATCGAAAGCGAGTGCCTCCACGACCGACGTGCGCGTGCAGGCGAGCACCGGACCCAGCCCCGTCGGGTCGGTCTCCGGGCTCAACACGACCTCGACACCCTCGGCCGGCACGAAGGCGAAGTCCTCCGAGATCCGCAGGTCGTAATCCCCGTCCGGGGAATCGAACCGGAAGGTCAACGCGTAGTCGACCTGACAGTGGACGATGGGCAGCCCGGCCAAGGGCAGGCGCCAAGCGTCGCCTGCCCGGACCAGACCTGCGGTTACTGGGGCCATGACGGCCAGTATCCCTGGTACTCGGCGGGGATGTGCGTGTCGGCCTTCGATCCGGGTTTGCCGTTGACGTCGACCGGCTGCCCGTGCTTGTTGTGCACTCGGACGTACCCGTTCGGGTACATCGGGGTCGGGTCCATGATTCGAATCATGTCAGCGTTCGCTGTCGCTCCCGGGCGTTGGTAGATGATGCCCTTGCCGTTCGCCGCCGGGGCTCCCACCCAGTTCTTGGGGACGTCGTACACGGTCCCTTGAGGAGTGGCTACGAACGTCCGTCCGGACGAGGGGATCACACCGGCTCTGCCGGCCTTCGCCGCCGCCTGTGCGGCGTCCACGCCTGCTTCGACGGCGTTCGCGGCGAGTTTGGCGCCCTTGCCCAGCGGGATGAAGCCGATGACGGCCATGCCGCAGGACATCGTGAGGCCCGGGTTCTTGCCGCAGTCGATGATGTCGCCGACGAAGAAGTCGACCACGTCGCCGACGGTGGGCAGGGGGGCCGAGCCGGGGGTGGCGCGGGCGTTCTCGATCCTCGGGCACTGGGGGGTGCCGTGGGCTCCGCAGTCCAGACCGGTCTGGTGCAGGACGGTGCGTTGCATCACGAGGGTGCCGGTGCAGTCCTGGATCGGCCCGACGAAGCCCGGGGCCGCGCCGCCGCACTCGCCTTCGACGGAGTAGGTGTCCTGGTAGACGTCGTAGGCGTCCCACTTGCCGGTTTCGCGGTTGAGGACCAGTTGGCGGTTGTACGGGCCCCAGCCCTTGCCCGGTGGGATGGCGTTGACCGTGTCGACGTGGGTGACTTTCGGGCCCGTGCGGGTGTTGGCCGTGCCCGACTTGCCCTTGGAGGCCGCGGCGATGGCGTTGGCCAAGGCGGTGGCGATCATCTGGATCGCCTGGATCAGCAGGTCGACGAACTCGCCGCTGGGGTCCGACAGGGTGACGGGGCTGTGGTGTGCGTAGGCGTAGCCGTGCATCTGGCGCGGGTCGTGGAAGTCGACGACGGGGTCGACCGAGACGAACCGGCCCAGGGCCGGGTCGTACTCGCGGGCGCCGACGTGGGTCAGACCGGTGGGGTCGCGGTCGCCGCCGACGAAGCCCTTGTCGTTGAGCCACGCGGGTTGCGCGCCGCGGGCACCGCCGTGGGGCAGCTGGTAGCGGCGGGTCACCGTCAGGTCCGAGGTGCGCAGCGACATCACGCCGGTGCCCTGGTGGTCGCCGATGAGGTAGGCCAGACCCCCGGCGGTGGAGCGCTGCATGGCCACCGCGTCGCCGTGGCGGTAGTAGCGGACGCAACTCGTGGCGGTCGAGCCCTTGGGCAGGCGGACCTCCTGGCCGGGCAGGTAGAGCGTGGTGCCATCGGCGTCCCTGGCGATGAGCCGCACGCCGGTGGCGTCGTAGAGGTACGACGACACCACCTTCGTTCCCTCGGTGACCGAGGCGACCCGGCCCTCGCTGTTCCAGTGCAACTCCTGGGTGACGCCGTCCACCTGACGGGTGAGGGTGTTGCCGGCCGCGTCGTAGCCGAAGGAACTGGTTCGCTGGGCGCCGTCGGGCGCGGTCTCGGTGACCGAACGGGTGGTGTGCGGCTGGCCCAGGCCTGCGGCGTCCGCGGTCGGGTGACCGTAGGTGCGGACCGTGGTGCCGGCGGTGGCGTGGGACTTCTCGGTGAGCCGGTTGCCCGCCGCGTCGAACTCCCACTCCAGCCAGTACGGGGCGGCGCCGCCGAGGGCGGCGGTGGTCGGGGCGGCCGAGCAGTCACCGGAGGCCGGGGTCCACGCGGAGGCCAGCCGGCCCAGCCAGTCGTGGCCGAAGCACTGGGTGTCGTGGGGGCCGCCGGCGGGGACGTCGGAGATCCGGGTGATGTTGCCGGCCTGGTCGTAGCCGTAGCGCCGGTCGACGACGTTGGACTGGCTGGTGGTCTCGCGGTTGACCACGCTCTGGATCAGCCTGCGGGTGCCCTCGTCGTAGAAGTTCGTCGTCACGACGTTGCGAGGCGAGGTGGCCGCGCCGCGCACCACCTGCAGCATCTCCCCGTACACCGAGTAGGTGGAGTCCGAGACGTAGGTCGCGGTGCTGCCCGACACCGGGTTGAACGCGAAGGACGTCTCCGGCAGGCCGGCGCCGTCGTAGGTGTGGTGGACGACCTCCCTGGCCAGGCCGCCCGCCGCGGGCATGGATTCAGTGGCGAGCTTGCCGGTCGCGGTGTAGGTCTGCTCGTAGAGGTACTCGCCTTGGAGAACGCCTTCGACGGCCGGGATGGTGATCTTGGTGCCGGTCGTGCGGCCCGCGCTGTCGAAGCCGGTGGTCTCGGTCCGGTAGGCGTGCCCGTCGGAGTAGCGGGTGGCGGACACGGGCCTGCCGTTGCCCAGGGCGTCGTAGGTGAACTCGGTCAGCTTGAGCCCGCTGGGCGAACCTTCGTGCGTCGCGGTCTTGCGGCCGAGCACGTCATAGGCGGTGGCCACGGTGAAGCCACGCCCGTCGGTGGCGCTGACCGGCCGGCCCGCCTTGTCGTAGGCCGTGGTCGAGACGCCCGCGTCCGGGTCGGTGGTGCGGACCTTGTTGCCGGCCAGGTCGTACTCGAAGGTCCACTTGGCGCCCGCCGGGTCGGTGACCGTCGCGAGCCCGCCACCGCGGTGGTAGGTGTAGCGGGTGGCCTGGAAGGCGGTGGCCTCGTCGTTGCCCGCCTCGGTGCGGACCTTGTAGTCGCGCTTCTCGACGTGACGGCCGAAGGCGTCGACGATCAGGGCCGTGCCGGTGCCGCCCTCGGGCGGGACGGTGCTCACCTTGTCCGCGCCGTGGTGGACGGTGGTGGTGCGCCACTGCTCGACGGCCTTCTTGCGGTAGATCGAGGCCGTGGCCCGCCCCAAGGTGTCGTACTCGGTGACGGTCTGGTTGGGCACGTAGTTGTCCGCGGCCCCGTACAGGGTCGTGGACGGTTCTTCCTCGTTGTAGTACCCGTTGTTGGTCTTGACCACCAGGCCGCGGGTGTCGTAGATCGTGTCGGTGATGATCCGCCCGGCGGTCGTGGCGGGGGTCTGCGACTGCCGGTTGCGCAGCAGCCCGTCGAGCAGGGTGAAGGAGGTCTTGTAGGCGCCGCTGTCCTGGAGCGACTTGGTGGCGATGACCGAGGGACCGTCGGCACGGGTGGCGTACTCGAACACCGCGGCCGGGGCCTTCGTCTTGTCGGCCACGCCCGCCGCCCACACGCGCGCGGTGCGGCCCAGCGGGTCGAACTCGCCCTGGGTGATCACGCCGGCGGCGTCGGTGGTGGCAACCGGCCTGCCCCGTCGGGGATCGAGCTGGGTGAGGGTGCTGTGGCCCAGGGCGTTGGTGGCGCGCACACTGGTGGCCAACCCGGTGGCGGGCGCGTACTCGGTGGTGGACGTGGCCCCGAGGACGTCGACGGAGGTCGAAGTGCGGCCGTAGCCGTCGTAGGTGGCCTGGGTCCGCGACCAGTCCCGGCCGACGGCCTCGGTCCAGGAATCCAGGGCCAGAGCGGTGGTCACGTCGCCGCGCAGGGGCGCCGCGCCGACCTCCTGCCCGTCGTAGGCGAACTGGCCGGCCGACAGGACCGTCCCGGGCGCGGCCTCGGTGGCACAGGTGCCCACGTGGGTCGTGGTGGTCGCGCGCAGCCCGAGCAGGTGCTTGTCCGCATTGGACACGTACGTCGTGCGAGTGCACTTCTCGTCACCGGAGGCGGTGGTCTCGTCCCAGGCGGAGACGACGCCGAAGTCCTCCTCGCGGATCGGGAAGCCTCCGGAGTCGAACTCGACGACCTGCTTGGTGCGCCACCAGGTGCCGTCGGCGAGGCGGTCGCGCTTGCGGATCGACTTCACGTTGACCTTGTAGGCGCGCTTGTCCCCCATGGTCGCTGTCGGGCCCGACACCCAGGGGTCGTTGATCACCAAGCCGACCAGTGCGCCGTCGAGGAGGGTGCGTTCTTCGCGGAGGAACCCGGTCAACGCCTCGTGGTCGGTGGCCGCGTCGTCGGTGCCGGGAACCGACACCGACCGCTTCGCGCCACCGGGCAGCCGGTCGCCGTCCATGCCGCGCAGGTACTGCGACTCGGTGACGACCTGCCCGGAGCCCGGGTCGCCGAGGGTGGTGCGCACGGCGCCGAAGCCGCGCCAGCGCGACCAGCTGCGCTCGGTCGCGGGGACCATCTCGTTGTCGTCCCAGGACCAGGCCGCGCCGCCGGTGTAGTCGTAGTTGGTGCGCACGGCGGGTGAGCCACCGGTGAGGTCCTGCTCGACGACTTCGGCCACGGCGTACTTGTGGAACCAGTCCAGGATCGGGTTGTCGTAGCCGGAGTAGGGCTTCCACCACATGGGGAAGCAACGACGGGTGTTGCTCTCCGGGGCGGGCATCGGCTGCCCGGCCACGCAGTCGCGGTCGTGGTAACGCACCCCGGTGTTGCCGCCGTGGCCGTTGTCGATGCCGGTGAGGCGGTAGCGCGACAGGGGGCGGATCTCGGTTCGGGCATCCACCCGGTTGTCCAGCGGGCTGCCCGCGAACGTCGTGGTCGGGGTGGTCGCGGTGCCGCCGACGTGCCCGGTCCGCTGCACGGTCCGCAGCCACAGCGCCGGGTCGGTGCCGTCGGTGGTGGCGGGGAACAGGTGCGTCAGCGCCCAGGAGTCCACCGGTTGCCAGTCTCCGACGTTCACCTTGGCGGTGACCTTCGTCAGCCGCTTGGTGGTGAAGAACGCCGGGGTGTGCACGCCCGGGTCCCATTCGTGGTTGACGAAGACGGCCTTGCAGTCGCTGCCGTCGCGGCAGATCAGGTCCACGGGCACGTCGGGCCAGTGGGAGGCGTTGGCCTCGGTGCGCTGCTCGGGGGCGCAGGTGACCGCCCCGGCGGGCAGGCAGCGCTCGGCGACCTCGAACTCCGCCTTGGCGGGCGGCGAGGCGAACAGCGCGTCCTCGCGCAGGCCGTAGTCGATGGCGGTGAGGTGGCCGCCGCGCACGTACTCGGTGGCGGCGCCGTCGATGCCGCCTCGGGTGTAGCGGTTCTTCTCCTGCGCGTACCGGAACACCATGGCGTTGCCGTGGGCGTCGATGACCAGGTCGAGGTTCCACCGCCACGCCTGGTGGCACCAGGAGGCCGCGAAGGTCGCCGCGTTGCACTGCTCGTTCGCGTGGTTGCCGAACACGGGCACGGTGAACGTGGAACCGGTGTCGGGAGTGCCCGCGGGAGCGTCGGGGAGGCGGTTGAGGCCGAGGAAGTAGCGGGTGCCGTCGGTGGTGGTGACGACCCAGTGCTCGCCGTCGTTGTCACCGTTGGTCGCACCCGTGCGCAGCTCGATCTTGGCACCGCTGTCGGTGCGTGCCACCCATCGGCCGGTGGTGGCGTCCTTGATCAGCTCACCGGTGACGCCGCCGACGGAGATGACGGCGCTCTCCCCGGCCCAGCACAGGTCGGCGGATTCGAGGGCGCCCTGGTTGCCGCCGTCGTCCTCGGCGCAGCCCTTGTAGCGGCGCTCGACGAATCCGCCGGGCGTGAACTCCCAGCCGTCGCCCACCCACGACGCTTGGGCGTTGGTGGCCGAGGTGCGCCCGTCCACGGACCCGGAGTTGTAGGCCAGGGCCAGGTCCGGAACCAGCCCGCCGGGCACCGGCGGCACCGGCATGGGGTAGGAGTAGGTGAAGTCGCCGGAGGGGCCGCCAGCCGACCAGGAGCCGGTGGGCGAGAGGTCAGAGGCGGTGAAGTCGCCTTCGGAGCCCTTGGCCCCGGCCACGGCTGCCAGCACGGTCGGGCTGTCCTCGGCCGCTTGGCGCAGGGAGGCCGTCCGGGCGAAACCGGCGACCTGGGCCGTGGTGGGCGGGGACTCGCCGGTGGGCGCCGGGCTCGTCGTGCCGGGCGCGCTCGGTTCGGGGACCTGCGGCACAGGTGAGGACGGCACGGTGGAGGACGGCGCAGGAGACGGCGGCGCAGGAGACGGCGACTCGGTGGAGGGCTGCCCGGTGGAAGGCTGCCCCGTGGAGGGCTGTCCGGAGGCGGTGAGGACCACGGTGCCGGACAGGAGCCCGCGGGCCGGGGCGTTGCGGCCCGGCAGCGGCGTGGCCGTGCGGCACTCCGGACGCTCCGGGGTGGTCAGGGCGCAGGCGGGCAGCTCGACCAGCACCAGGCGTGAGGCCCACCCGCCGCCGTAGGCCCGGGCGAAGTCGCCGTAGTCCAGCTCCACCTCGACCTCACCGCCGCGGCCCCGGTCGGTGTCGGCGACGGTGAAGACGACCCCGTCCACGCCGAGCCCACGCGCGTGCTCGCGGTCGAGGACCTCCACACGCACCCGCTCGGGCCCCACGGCGCCCTTGCCCTGGCCCACGCGCACCGGCAGCCCGTCGGCCCGCGCCTTCTCGGCGGCACGACCGGGCAGGTCCAGCACGGCCGACCCGGCGGCGGGCCAGTTCGGCCGGGCCGGTTCCGTCATGGCCCGCTCGGCGGTGTGGTCGACGCCGAGAGCGTGGGCCACCGGCACGGGCCCACCCGGCACGGACGGCTCCTGCTGCACCTCGGGCAGCGCCGCGCCACCGAGCCAGTCCTGGAGGTCGGGACGCGGCGCGGAGCCGGTCACCACCGAGGCGGTCACGGCGACCGCGGTGACGACCGCCACGGCCTTGACCGCCGTGCCGAACCCGGCGACGCTCGACAGGCCGAAGGCGCCCGCCCACCACGCGCGCCTCGACCCGGGCCGGTGTCTGTCCTGGCTGCTCATCGACGAATCCCCTCAGTGCAAGAAAAAACCGCAGGGCAACGAAGCGGCACGGCGGCAAGCCGCCGTGTGGCGAACGGGAACGCGGCACCGGTGGGCGGGCGCTCCGGAACGCGCCCGCCCACCGGTGGCGGGATCAGGTCTCCTCGCCGCCCCCGCCGTCACTGCCGTTGGCGATGGCCAGTGCCGCCTGCGGGCTGAGCACCCCGGAGAACACCCGCACGTCGCGGACCTGCCCCCGCCAGGGGTCGGTGTTGAGCCCGGTCCAGGTGCCGCGCCCGATCAGCAGCCGCCCGGTGTGCGCGGAAAGCGACTGCGGCAGCGACCGGTAGGGCAGGTTGCCCGGGTTCTCGTTGTTGAGCATCCAGGTCTGCGGCACCCCGTTGACGTAGAGGCGCAGTTGCCCGTTCCCGGCGTCGTAGGTGACCGCGAGGTGGACCCACTCCCCCGCGACGGCTTCCTCGTTGGAGTAGACGCGGTGGTACACCGGCGCGTCCTGCGACCCGCTGGCGGCCATCGCCTCCCACCGCCGGGTGCTCGGCCGGTACCCGACGGTCAGCGGCATGTAGACCGAGCCGCCGAGGGAGAACACCGACCGCGCGGCCGCGTCGTGCCCGTCGGCCTTGGCCCAGCCCGCGATGCTGAAGGAGCGGTCGGCGGCCACCTCGGGCGCCAATGGTGCGTTGACGTCGCTGCCGCGGTTCCACAGGCCGTGGGCGTCCTCGGTGGTGACGGCGCGGTTGTAGACGCGGAGGTCGTCGACCACACCGGGGAAGAAGCCACCCTGCTCGCCGCCCTTCAGGCTCCGGCCCACGGTGAAGGTGCCGTTGGCCGGCCAGGGCGTGGTGAACGACGTCTCGCCCTGCAGCCTGCCGTTGACGAACAGCCGGATCTTGCCCGCGGCCGCGTCGTAGGAACCCGCCAGGTGGGTCCACCGGCCCGCCACCGGCAGGGCGGAGGAGACGACGCGGGCAACGGCGGCGTCATCCTCGTCTTCCTGCGGCACGGTGAAGGCCCACCTGTTGTCCGCCTTGGAGTAGGCCAGGGAGTACCCGGACACCCGGGTTCCGTCCTGGGCCATCACCGCCGCGTCCTGGTTGGTGTGGTCCATCCGCACCCAGGCCGCCACGGAGTAGGAGCGGGTGGTGTCGACGCGGGTGCCTCCGGTGAAGATCCGCTCGATCACACCGTCCAACGCCACGCCCGTTCCGATGTGCCCCGGGACGAAGCGAGCAGGTGACTCGCCGGCGCTGCCCCAGTACCGCAGTGCGGCGGCGTTGGCCCCTGAGGAGTCGACCACGTCGTTGTCCAGCGCCCACCGGGCTTTGAGGTCGGTCCCGGAACCCGCCCAGTGGTCGGAGGAGTGCACGAACCGGCCGTCGAACGCCGCGCCCGGACCGTCGGGCGCCCAGGAGACGCCCCCGCCGTAGAGGGTGCCGTCGTTGGCGCCCACGGAGTCGTCGGCGACGATGCCCGCGTCCTCGGTGAGGGCGTAGCGGGCGCGTTCGATCGGGACGTTGGCCAGCGCGGCGACCTCGGACGGCGCCAGCAGCCGGTTGTGCACCCGCACGTCGTCCACCCGGCCGTACCAGGGGTTGCGCAGCGCGGCCTCCCACCGGCCTCGCCCGACGAGGATGTCATCGGCCGAGGCGGGCGGGACGACGCCGGTCAGGCAGGAGGACTGCTTGACGCCGTTGACGTAGAAGCACGCGGTGTCGTTGGCGTCGTCCACGGTGAGGGCCAGGTGGGTCCAGGCGCCCTTCTGGGCGGGCGCGTCGCTCCAAGCCACCCGCAGGCAGGGCGGCGTGGTCGGGTTGCAGGACACGCCCATCGACCACATCGCCGCGGGCTTGTCGTCCTTGCGGTAAGCCAACACCAGAGGCGAGGCGTAGGTGTCGTCGATGGCCAGCGGGACCGCGGTGTTGTCCCCCGTGGCGGACGGGTCGTACCAGACCCACGCCGACAACGACAGCGACCGCGTCGGGTCCACCACGGGTCCGGTGGCCACGGCGACGTCCTGGAGGCTGCGGCCCAGCTGCAGTCCTTGCCCGACGTGGCCCTGCGCGCCCTCGGTGGTGACCAGGCCCTGGAAAGCCAGCGGGTGGGCGCCGGACTCGCTGACGTCCTCCCCGCCGTTCTCGAAGGTCCAGTGCGCCACCGGGGCCGAACCCTCGGGCACCCTGAACAGGTACTTGGTGTAGTCCTGCGCCTGGTCGGGCTGCGGGACCAGGCGCGACGACTGGTTGCCCGCCCGGTCCACCGACTTGACGTACAGCGGGAAATCGCCCTGGGCCAGCGGGGTGAAGGAGACCTCGGCCGTGCCGTCGGACTTGGCCACCACGCTGTTGCGGTAGTCGTCCACGCCGACCGACCACAGGTAGCGGACGACGTCCACCTTGCCGCCCAGACCGGTCGCCGTGCCCGGGGTGAACTTGAACCGCCCCGTCACCCCTACCCCTCCGGCGGGAGCGTTCGGGGAGTTGTAGGGCGGGTAGGCCCCGTCCACCGACTGCACCCCAGGAGCGTCGGGGCTCACGGTGTCGCGGGTGAAGCGGCAGTAGTCGTCCGGCGCCCCGGGTGGCCCGGTCCACGGCGAGGCCAGGGCGTCACCGCCGTCGCCGTCCCACGCCTGCACCCGCCAGGAGATGGCGCCGCCTCCGCCCATCCACTCGGCGGGCACGGTGACCTGGTGGATCCCGCCGGAAGGCTGGCCACCGGTGTCCAGGAAGCCCTGCCGCACACCGTCGCGGTAGACCACGAAGCTGCCCCGCGCCCAGGAACCGGGGTCGGGATCGGTCAACCGGGCTCGCAGGGTGACGTCGCCGCGGCCGACGAGCGTGGCGGCGGCGACGTTCGTGCACCCCAGGCCGGCCTGCCCGTTGAACGCGCCGAGCTCGGCCGGCCGGTGGGGGGCGGTGTTGTACTGCACGGTCAGCCCGGGGTTGGTGCGGAAGCGCCGCCAGTGCGTCTGCACCGACTCGCTGTCGCCGAACAGGCCGAAGGTGAGGGTGTCGCGCCCGCCCGCGGCCCAGATCTCCCGCACGTAGTTGCTCAACGCGTCGCCGCGGTCGCCGTCGTGGCCAGGGGTCGACCAGCCACCTTCGCCGGGGCACCCGGTGTAGGCCCCGACGTTGCCCACGTGCCGCTCCCGACCGGGCTCGCTGTCGAACCGCGTGCCACCGCCGACACCGCCGGTGACGTGCACCTGGGTGACGCCGGGGCAGTTGGAGTAGGAGTTGTTGACCGTCAGGTACAGCTTGGCCCAGTGGATGGCCGCCGAACGCGGCACGCTCCCGAGGTCGAAGGTGATGTACGAGCGGGCGGTGATGTAGACACCCTGGGTGGAGTCGTAGACGTACCCGGCCTTGAGGTAGGTGTCGTTCCAGGCGGAATCCCCGACCGAGCCGCCGTACTTGTAGAGCACCACCTGGCTGACCCGGCCACACCCGCACGAGTACGACGGGTCGATGTAGACGGGGAAGGTGGTCGCCGCGTCGGTCAGGAACGCCTGGTCGGGCGTGATGGTCACCTCGGTGTCGGTGACGCGGACCCCCATGACGGCCGCGCGGTCTTCTCCGGTGGGCTCTGCCAACCGGTCGCCGGCAGCACCCTCCCCCGATGAGTCCCACATGCGCGAGGCGTCACCGGTGAACAGCGCCTGCCCATCGGCGTCGACGACTGACAACCGTGAGGGCACGGGGCTCGCAGAGCGCGCTCGCGGCCCCGGCACGTCGGTCTTGGTGACCTGCGTGCCGCGGGTGTGGTTGCCGAAGCGGATCTCGCGCAGCGCGGGATCAGCCGCCGCCTGCGCGGTCTTGACCACCAGCACCTGAGAAAACCCGAAGCCGTCCGCGGTGACCTTCAGGTCGACCCCGGGCAGGACCTCCGGGTAGGTGGCCGTGTCGCCCGCCAGCACCGGCGCCGGCAGCACGCCCGACCACGACAGGCCGACCTCCTTGCCCTCGTGCCCCACCACCGCCAGCGGCACGCTGTCGCCGCCGCCGGAGAGGACGACGTCGGCCACAGCCACCCGCGGGCGCACGAGGCCGTCGGGCCCGCGCTCCAAGGTGGCGTCGATCTCCTGCCAGGAGCCCGACCTGCGGGTGCGCACCGGCCACGCGTGCACGACCTGCTCGATCTTCCCGTTGGGCAGCGCCATCGCCCGCGTGGTCTCGGTAGTGACGCCCGCGACCTCCACGGGCTCACCCGTGCGCACGGCCTCCGCGATCGCGTCGGTGTAGGCCTGGCCCAGCGGCGCCGACTCCACCCCCGCCACGCGCTCGCGGTCGGCGGGATCGGTCGGCACCTGTTCGACGGCCGTGGCGCCGACAGCCGCGGGCACGACGGGCTCGGCCGTCGCGACGGGGGCGATCAGTCCGAATGCGACCGCGATGATCGAGCTCACAGCGCAGATCCGCGCGCGAGCGCGCGCGACCGTACTCATGACGTAGCCCCCAGACCCCGGCAGGCGACGACCGCCCACCGCAAACGGGACAGACTCTTGGTCAACCGCGCGGATCGGGCAATACCCCGCACCAGTGGGCACCGTCACGTAACAGCGAACCGTCCTCATGCGATCACGGGCGACCCGCCGAGGGCGGAGGCTTCCAACGATTCCTGGGCCTGACCCGCCCTGAGGAACATCCAAGATCAGGAACCAGCGGCGCACCAGGCTTGTCGGCCGTCAAAAGTGGCGTCTTCCCTTTGTCACGTTGTCCTCGGCATCGAGATCGCCGCGTCCACGGTGTGGCAGATCCTCCAGGACGCCTGGATCGACCCGGCACCCGAAGGCACCACGACGACATGGTCGGTCTTTCTCCGCCACAAGCCGACGCCCTGATGGCCTGCTACTTCTTCGACACCACCACCCTGGATCAGAATCCTCGGCGCCACCACGCACCCCACCGCATCCTGGGTCACTCAAACCGCCAGGCACCTCGCCATCGACCTCGAAGACGCGGACAGACCCGCGCGATCCCCGATCCGCGACCGGGACGGGAGGTACCCGGCACCGTCCTCAGTGGAGTCCGGACCCCGCGGATGAACGCGATCATGGAACGCTGGACCGGAAGCCGCCGCCGTGAACTTCTCGACCGAACGCTGATCTGGATCAGCAGCACCTGCTCCACCCGCTTCGGTCAAGCGGCAGCAGATCGGCCCGATGGCGCGCGTCAGCCCGATCGCGGCCGCCTCCAGCTCCCAGCACTCGGCCGACCCGCAGGTGACAACGAGCGGTACCGGCGGACCAGGCAGTCGACCGCCGCGATCGCCCGCGGCCACCCGAGCCCGGCGTTCAGAGCTCGACCGGCGGTGCGGGTGCGCGTCCCGTGCCGGTGTGGCGGGGGGCGGGCCAGGAGGCGAGGTCCGCCGGGTCGGTCGGGGCGGTGGGGCACAGGACGTAGTGGCGTGGGGTGAGGACCGCCGGGTGGTCGGGAAGTGCGGCCATGCAGCGGGCGTGGGCCTGTTCAGGGGTGCTGACGTGGTCCGTGATGGTCACGTAGGCCACCAACGGGTGACCGTCGGCTTCGGCGAAGACCCGGGTGACGGCCGGGGCCAGGGCGTCGTCCAAGAGGGACTGGACCTGGCGGAGGTCGACCCGGCACGAGTCGAGCAGCAGCCAGTCCGCCGAGCGCTCGGCCGTCGGCAACCCGATGAGGTCGTGCATCCGCGCGGTGGTCAGGTCCTCGTGTGCCGCGGCCACCAGGACGCGTTCGAACGCCAGCAGCAGTGACTCCGCTTCCTGACGCGGGACCACGCCGTCGTCCTCGACCCACAGGTCGAGCACCAGCCGCTCGTCGAGTTGGTTGAGGTTGAAGCGGACCGGTTTCGCGTTGCGCTGCACCGGACGCCAGCGCAGCTCGGTGTGGGCGAGTGCGGCCCGGAGTTCGTCGGTGCCGGGCAAGGCGCCGGGCGAGGTACCGGGACCGGGCTCGGGGGCGAGGTTGTTGAACAGCGGTTCGTAGCGGAACAGCAGGCCGCGTTCGTGGGCTATCCGCTCGTCCAGCCGGGCTCGTTCGGCCGCGTCGTACCGGGCGTGCCTGCTGGCCTCCAGGACCGTGGTCCACGTGTGCGCGACCAGCGCGTCGAAGTCGCGCCCGGCGACGCCGACGGAGGCGATCGTGCCCTGGGCCAGCGCGCCGACGTAGTCGAGCAGGTGGCGGTCGAAGCGGTTGCCCGACATCAGGGGCAGCACGATCTCCTCGTCGCCGGTGCGGTGGGCCAGCACAGCGCAGATAGCGGCCAGGACGACGCTCGGCCGGCTGGCGCGGGTGCGGGCCGCCACCCGGCGCACCGCCGTGGCGGCGGCCGGTGAGGACAGCTCCACGGCCAGCGGATCGCCGCCGGGGCTGGTGTCGGGCATGTGGTAGAGCAGGCGGGGGATCTTCGAGGTCTGGCGCTGGAGGTAGACCTGCGCCGCCCGCGCCCGGTGCCGCTCGGCGGGGGTCGCCTCCAGCCGCGCCTGGTCCAGTGGCTGGTGGCGGGGTGTGCCGACGTGCCGGCGGGAGGGGTCGCCGACCAGTTCGGCGAACTCGCGCCGCAGGATCTCGATCGCGCCGTGGTCGACCGCCATGTGCGAGAACGCGCCCGCGCACGCGATGACCCTGCCGTCCTCGTCGGGAGAGACCGCGACCACGACCCGCATCGCCGGCCGATCCGGGTCGGGGTTGTCGCGCAGCAGGCGGAGGAGCGTCCCGGCCACCGACGTGCGGTCGCGCGGACCCCACCGGCCCTGACCGAGCACGCAGACCTCGAGCGGGAGCGTGCCGGACGCCGCGACCAGCTGCCGCTTCTCCTCGCCGAGGTCGTAGGAGGTGCGCAGCGCCTCGTGCCGCGCGCCCAGCACGGCGATGGTCTCGACCACGTCGTCCACCGAGGCGCCGGCCGGCACGGGGAGCTCGACGCAGAGCACCGAGTAGAAGTGGTCGGGGACCTGGCTCAACCACTGCGCGATGTTGACCTGACCGAGGGTGAGCGGCCCCTCGGCCTCCCGCGAGCCGGTGACGGGTACCTGGATCGTGCGCTGCGGTGTCAGCCGCACCCGCTGCCGGCGGTGCTGCCCCGGGTCCGCCACGACGGTCACGGTTCTCACCCCACCCGGTCGCGGAAGGCGGCGACGAGGCGCGTGACCGACCCGACCCGGGAGGACGGGAGGGCGTGATCGCCCGAGTGGACGGCGAGGTGGTGCCACGACGCTTCGTCGTGCACCACGAGGTCGGGCGTCGGCGGTGGCATGCGCCCCATCTTCCGTGCCGCCATGGCCGCAGTCCATAGGGCGTGGCGAAGGAGCACGCCGGCCGGGAGCGACTCCGACCGCGCCCATGGGTACGGCCACCTTGGCGTTCTGACAGGCGTCGGTGAAGGCCCGGTAGCTGTACTGCCGCACTTGGACGAGGGGCGCTCGCCGGTTCGGGTGATCGGCTGGTGTCCCGACCTGCGGCGCGACTTCGCGGCCGATGCCCTCGGGCGCCTGACCGCGATGACGGGTGGGTACCGCGCCGCGACAACAGGCAGCGTCGTCGTCTGCGGCGGACCGTTCCCGGGGCGGGGAGGCGGGCTCCGCCCCGGGGAACGGGAGGTCACCGCTTCCAGAACGGCTTTCGCCGGCGGGGCTCGGCCGGCCGGGATTGGCCCGACGGGGGTTCGGCCAGGGTCTCCAGCGTCGCGATCGCGTGCCGCAGGCGGCGGTCGACCTCGGTGGGATCGGTGGTGGGCACGGCGAGTTCCGCGGCCAGGTCCGACAGCGTCCGCAGCGCCTCGGCGGGCGCGCCCGTGGCCCGCCACGACGGGAGGTGGCGGCCGATGGCCTGGTGCAGGCGCTCGAGCAGGGCAGCAGCCGGCTCACGCGCTTCGCGCAGCCCGGTCAACGCCTCCGCGGCGAACTCCGCCGGCGGGGGGACGGGCGGCGCGGGTGCGACGGGCTTCGGTGCGGCCAGGTCCGCGCTGCTCGCCACGGCCGCTTCGAGACCGGCACGGGCCCGCGCCTTCCGCGCGCGGGGTGCCGCCGGGGCCGGGGCGGGGACGAACGGCATGGCCGCCATCGGCGCCCTGGCCACCGGCATCCCGGCCGGAGCCGCGCCGTAGCCGCCTCCGCCGGCGAACGGGGGGACGGATGACCAGCCGTCGGGCAGTTCGACCGGCTGCGTCACCCGCCGCACCCGACCGCCCTCGTTGACGACCCGTTCGTCCACCGCGACGAACGCGGTGAACCGGGACAGCACGCCGTGCTCCAGCGATGTCCTCACGACCTGCCGCTCCAGGGCGTCGAGGTCGCCCGCGCCCACGACGTAGCGGTCCTCCAGGTCGCGCACCCGAGCCCTGGCCCACAGCGCGGCCAGCCCGGCGTTGTCGCTCGCCACCGCCACCACCCGCTGCCGCCACCCACCCGAGCCGGTGACCTCCACCGCGCCCGACGGCTCGCCCGCGTACCTGCCGGTGACCACGACCGGGACGCCGGGGAACAGGTCGGGCAGCGGCGCGGGGGCCAGCGACCCGTCCTCCACGGCCAGGCCGTCGGCCCGCACCACCAGGCCGGTCAGCACGGGCGCGCCGATGCGGTGGTGGATGGCACGCATGGCCTCGTCCAGCCGGTCCTCCGACTCGACCAGCTCGCAGCGGCCGGTCGAGCCCGCGAGTCGTTGCAGGAACGCCGCGTTGACCGCGCGGTCGATGCCGACGGTGTGCACCCGCACGCCCGCCAGGCTCGTGGCGACCTCGCGCAGCAACCGGTCCTCGTCGCCCACCTGGCCGTCGGTGACCAGCACCAGCACGCGTTCCCGATCGCCCTCCGCGCCGAGCAGCGCGGCCGCGCGCTGGAGGGGGTTCAGCATCTCGGTGCCGCCCCGGGCCTCCAGGCCGGCCAGGAACTCCACCGCGCGGTAGCGGTTGCGGTCGGTGGCCGCGACCAGGCCGGCGGGCAGCTCGTCCGGGCTGTCCAGCCGGTCGTCGAACGCCAGCACGGCGAACCGGTCGTCCGCGCGCAGCGAGTCGACCACGCGGCTCGCGGCCCGGCGCGCCGCGACCACCTTCCAGCCGTGCATCGATCCCGACCGGTCCAGCACCAGCACCACGTCCCGGCTCGGCAGCCGGCCGCCGGCCGCCGGGGGCAGCACGGTCAGCGCGAACGTGCCGCCCTCGCCGTCCTCGTCCGGGCGCACGGCCAGCGAGGTGCGGACCACGTCGGCGTCGGCGAAGCGCAGGCGCAGCAGGAAGTCGCGGTCCACGCGCGCGCCCGGCTCGACCCGCACGCGGAACCCGCCGGCGGTCTCCTCGGTGACGGTGGCGTGCAGGCTGGCCGAGGGTTCGGCGGGTGGCAGGCCGGCCAGGTCGACGTCCACCACCAGGGACAGGCGGACCGGGTTCGGGAAACCGGGCAGCAGCACCGGGGGGCTGATGCGGGAGGCGTCGGGCACCGCGTCGGTGTCGCGGGCCACGCCGTCGCCGACCTGGTCGCCGGGCAGCGGGGCGCCGGGGACGTAGCGGGGTGCGACGACCAGCGGCAGGCGGTACTCGGCGGTGTCGTCCTCGTAGGCGAGCACGCCCACGATCGTGAGGCGCACGGTGATCCGCTCGCCGGGCACGATGTTGCCGACGCGCGTGGTGAACACGCCCGGCCGCTCCTCCTCGGCGATGGCGGCGCGCTTGCCGTCGGAGACCGCCTGGTCGTAGTCGGCCCGCGCGGCCGCGCGTTCCTTGAGCACGCCCTCCACCACGCGGCCGTCGGCCTCCACGCGCAGCGCGGTCACCGCGGCACGGGCGGGCAGCGGGAAGACGTAGGTCGCTTCGAGGGGGTCGGGGTGCGGGTTGTGGAAGGTCTGCGTGATGGTGGTGCGCGAGGCCAGCCCGGTGATGGTCGCGTGGACGTCGACGGCTTCCAGCGGGAGGTTGCCGCGCTCGGTGCGCAGGCAGCCCAGGCCGTCGTCCTCGGTGGGCCGGGTGGCCCCGACGTCTCCCACGACCGCGATGCGGGTGCTCATCGGTTGTCCTCTCCAGTGGTCGGGGTCAGACCCGTGCGGGCGAGCAGGTCGAGCAGGGGTGCCGCGGCGGTTTCGATGGCGGCGAGTTCGGCCGCGTCGGGGACGCGGTCGGCGGCGTGGAGCACGAGGGTGACGCCGGGTCCCAGGCGCAGACCGGGCACGACCCGGGTGACGCTGGCGGTCGGGGGCGCGGAGGCCACCGGTGCGGGAGCGGCCGGCGGCATCACTGCGGGTGGCGCGGGTGGCGACGACGCGGGCCGGTCGCGCCAGAAGGTCCCGCTGCGGGACGCCGCGGCACCGTCGTCCGACCGTCCCGCGGGTTCGGCTCGTCCAGCCGGCTCGACCTGCCGGGTCGCCCCGGCCAGCTCGGCGAGCCTGCCGTCGTCCGCGCCCACCACCACCGCCTGGATCTCCGCCAGCGTGTGCCCCGCCGCCTGCAACTTCTTGACCGCGACCACCTGGAGCAGGTGCCGCCGCCCGTACAGCGCGGCGCGTCCCCGGTACGCCACCGGCCGATCCACCAACCCGATGGTCGTGTACCACCGGATGGCGCGCCCGTTCGGCAACTCCCGCACCCGGCCGCTCCGCTGGCCCCCGTAGTCGTCGGCGAGCAGCGCGGCGACCCGGTCCGGCAGCTGCCCGATCGTCCACAGCTCCTCGTCGCTCACGACACGACTATAACTGACACTGTCAATATGACAGTGTCAGCTTCACCTCCCCGTTCGGTCGGCCTCGACGACGTCCCTGCTGTCGACGAGTGCCTGTGGGTGTCAGAACTCTGCACTGGGGATGCCGATCTGCGACGATCGCGCACGCTGGACCTCCAGGGCACGATCGTGAGGTGTGGCGCCACGACCGCTGTACCTGATCTTCGTCCGACTCGGTACCTGGCCGGCGCTCCTCGGCCGGTCCGCCGCGGCCAAGGACGTCGAGCTGCTGGTGCTGCGTCACAAGATCGCCGTGCTGCGCCCGGCCAACCCCCGCCCGCGGTTGGACCGGTCCGATCGCAGTGCTCGCCGCGCTCGTTCGCCGACCACCCACCAAGCCCGCAACCTATCGATGGACCTCGGCGACCAGGCGGACGACTTCCGATTCCTCATCCGCGGCCGGGCCGACCAGTTCACCGCCTCGTTCGACGCGGCCCTCCCCGGCGCAGACATCCAGGTCGCGAAGACCCCGCCACGGTGCCACGAGCCAACGCCCACGCCGAACGCTTCGTCGGCACCGTAAGACGCGAAGTCACCGACCGACTCCCTCATCATCAACCAAGACCGCCGGTGTCGCGGGCGAGGGTGAGGGCGGTGGTGAGGTGGGTGCGGGGGTCGCCGGCGTCGGGGTGGGCGAGCGCGAGCTCGCCCAGAGCGTTGCGGGTCTCGGCTTCCCCATCGTGGTCTCCGAACTCACCGAACAGGGCCAAGGCCTTCGTGAGGTTCGTGGTCGCGGGCTCGTACGCGCCTTGCAGGCGTTGGGTGATTCCGAGATTCAGATGGCTGTTGGCCTGGCCGTGTCGGTCGCCCGGATTCGTGTACAGGTCCAGGGCACGGGTCGACGTCGTCTCCGCCACCCCGTACTCCCCCCGCACACCCTGCACGCGAACACCTACGCGACATCGTCAACAGGGCGAACGTTGCCTGATGCGGCGCTAGGCCGGCTGGGGGCGACCCGTTGACACCGATGGCGCGGGTGGCGACAGTGGTTGACCAGCCTCATCGCGCCGGACCGGACGACGAACGCTCCTCCCGTCGTTCGTGCACGGCGCCGGAGGAGGAGTGGCCGATGGAGCTGCCGGTTCCGGTCGTCGATGACTTACGTGGTGGCGCCGCTGCGTCCGTGCCGGTCCGGCCGGCGAGGCCGAAGGGGTGTCGCTTCCGCCCAGTCGCCTCGGGGGTGACCGGTGAGGGCGGGCGACAGCGCCGGACTGGCGCGCAGATCGCCCCGCACGTCGTGCCGGGGTCCGCGCGGTGCTCCGGGCCGGGCGGCGCCTGCCGCCACCCCGGGATGGTCCAAGTCCTCCGGCCGGGGTCGTGCGGCGGGCCGGCCGCCGCGATCGCGGCCTCGGGGGGCCGCCACGTCCGGGTGCCGCGCCTCGCCGGGCACCGGCGACCGGCTCGGGTCGGCGCCCGGTGAAACCCGCGCCGTTCGACTACCACAGGCCTCGCTCGCTGGAGGAGGCGCTGGTCACCCTGGACCGGCTCGGCACCACCGGGACCGTGATGGCGGGCGGGCAGAGCCTGGTCCCCCTGATGAACCGCCGGGAGGTCTCGCCCGCGAACATCGTCGACATCAACTTCCTGGTCGAGCTGTCCGGCATCACCCACGAGGACCGCGCGGTGCGCGTCGGCGCGCTGGTCCGCCACGCGGAGCTGGAGCGCGACGCAGCCGTGCGGCGGCGGAACCCGCTGCTCGCGGAAGCGGTGCCGCACATCGCCCACGCGGCGATCCGCAGTCGCGGCACAACCGTCGGCAGCCTCGTCCACGCGGACCCCACTGCCGAGATGCCCGCGGTCCTGGTCGCGCTGGGCGGCTCCGTGGAACTGCGGTCCGCGGCGGGCGGGCGCACGGTTCCCGCGACCGAGTTCTTCCTGGGTGCCAACCGGTGCTGCGCGGCGGTGGGCGAGCTGGCGGTGGCCGCGAGCTTCCCCGTCCCGCCGCCGCGCACGGGGACCGCCTGGCTGGAAGTGGCCCGGCAGCGCGGCGGTCGAGCGGTGTGCGGCGTCGCGGCCGTGGTAACCCTGGATACCGGCCGGCGCGTCGAGCGCGCGACCGCGACGTACGCGGGTGTCGGCGCGACACCGGTACTGGTGGACCTGACCGAGGTGATGACCGGTACCCGGTTCGACGACCTCGCGCGGTGGCGCGCCGCGGCGGACGAGGGCGGGTCCGCCCTGGCGCCCGCGGACGACCTCCACGCAAGCGCGGGGTACCGGCGACACCTGGCGCGAGTCCTGGCCGAACGCGCCGGGCGACTGGCCGCGATCCGCGCGACGGGAGCGTGAAACCCTTGTCCGAGCACGAGATCGAGTTGTCGGTCAACGGCAGGCGACAGGTGGTGCGGGTGCCCGCGCGACGGCTGCTGTCGGACTGCCTGCGCCACGACCTGGCGTTCACCTCCACGCACGTGGGCTGTGAACAGGGCACGTGCGGCGCCTGCACCGTGCTGGTCGACGGCGCACCGATGCGGTCGTGCCTGTTGCCGGCGGTCACCGTCGACGGCTGCGAGATCACCACCGCCGAGGGCTGCCGGGCGCCCGACGGCGGCCTGGGCCGCGTGCAGCGGGCGCTGGTGCGGTGCCAGGGCGTCCAGTGCGGGTTCTGCACCCCCGGCATGGTCGTCAGCATCGTCGCGTTCCTCCGCGAGTGCCCCCGGCCCTCACCCGAGCAGGCGCGTGACGCCGTCGCCGGGGTGCTGTGCCGGTGCACCGGGTACCAGGACCTGGTCGCGGCGGTCCTCCACGCGGCACGGCCGGACGGAGGGGCGAGCGGATGACCGCACCGCACGTCGGCCGGCCGGTCACCGGCGCGGCGGCCGAGCGCTTCGCCGCCGGGACCGGGCGGTTCCTGGACGACCTGGGTTCGGGCGCAGCGGCGGCAGCCTTCGTGCGCAGCCCCCACGGCCACGCCAGGGTGCTGCGGATCGACCTGGCGGACGCCGAACGGGTCCCCGGCCTGATCGCGGTGTTCACCTACCGGGACCTCACCGGCGGGGCGCGTGAACCGCTGCCGGTGCTGATCCCCCACCCCTCGCTGCACTCGCCGCGCACCGGCCTCCCGCTGGCCGACGACGTGGTCCGGCACGTCGGGGAGCCCGTCGTCATGGTCGTGGCAGTGGACAGGTACGTCGCCGAGGACGTCTGCCGGCTGATCAGGGTGGACTACGAACCGCTCCCGGCGGTGATCGGGATCCCCGCCGCTCGGCGCGCGGACCACCTCGTGCACCCCGGGGTCGCCGGAAACGTGGCCGCGCGCATGATGCAGGAGAACGGCGACGCGCGGGCCGCGGTCGCCGCCGCGCCGCACCGCCTGACCCTGCGGCTCGGCGTGGAGCGGTCCGCCGCGATGCCGATGGAGTGCCGCGGCGTGTACGCCCGACCCGACCGGGACGACCGGTCGCTGCGGGTCTACTCCGCCACGCAGGCGGCGGCGTCGCTCAGGTTCGCGCTGGCGGCCATCCTCGACCTGCCCGCGGACCGGGTGGAGGTGGTGGCACCCGACGTCGGCGGCGGTTTCGGCGTGAAGCTGGTGCATCCCTGGCCCGAAGAGGTCCTGGTCCCCTGGGCGGCGCTGCGCCTGGGCCGCGAGGTCAAGTGGGTGGAGGACCGCGCCGAGCACATCGCCGCCGCCTCGCACGAACGCGGGCAGCAGCACGAGGTGGAGGTGGGGTTCGATGGCGACGGCCAGGTCCGGGGCCTGGTCGTGTCCTTCTGGCACGACACCGGCGCCTACACCCCTTACGGCATCATCGTCCCGCTCGTCACCAGCACCCAGTTGCCCGGCCCCTACCGCCTCGGCGCGTACCGGGTCGAGTTCCGCTCGCTCTACACCAACACCGCGATAGTCACCCCCTACCGCGGCGCGGGGCGGCCGCAAGGCGCGTTCGTGATGGAGCGCACCCTGGACGCGATCGCCCGGTTCCTCGGCGCGGACCGCGCCGAGGTGCGCCGCCGGAACATGATCCGGCCCTCGGAGATGCCCTACGACCAGGGGCTGACCTTTCAGGACGGCCGTCCGCTCGTCTACGACTCCGGTGACTACCCCGCCCTGCTCGACACCGCGCTGACGAGATCGGGGTGGCACGATTTCGCCACCCGCCGCGAACGGGAACCCGACAAGCGCCTGGGCATCGGCATCGCCTGCTACGTCGAAGGCACCGGCATGGGCCCCTACGAGGGTGCTCGCGTGCAGGTCGACACCGGCGGCCACGTGACGGTGACCGTCGGCCTGACGACCCAGGGACAGGGACACGGGACCGTGTTCGCCCAGATCGCGGCCGACGAACTCGGGGTCGCGCCGCGGGACGTCACGGTGGTCTGCGGGGACACCCGGCGGTTCCCCTACGCCGCGGGCACGTTCGCGTCCCGGTCGGCGGTGGTGGGCGGCAACGCCGTCGCGCTCGCCGCGCGAAAGGTGCGGGACAAGGCGTTGCGCGTCGCGGCGAGGGCGCTGGACGTACCGCCGGACGAACTCAGCCTTGCCGACGGCGCGGTCGTGGCGAACGATCGGGCGATCCCGCTGGCGACGGTCGCCGTCCTGGCCAACCCGCTGCGCTACGCGTTCGACCACCGCACCCGGCAAGCGACCCAGTTCGCCCCCGACGCGGACCCCGACCAGCCGCCGCTCGACGCCGACGACGCACCGGGCCTGGACGCGACCGCGTTCTTCTCACCGATCCGCTCCACCGTCTCCGCCGGGGTGCACGTCGCGGTGGTCGAGATCGACCCCGACACCGCGGAGATCGCACTGCGGAACTACGTCGTGGTGCACGACTGCGGCAGGCCGATCAACCCGGCTGTCGTGGAAGGCCAGATCCGCGGTGGGGTCGCGCAAGGCATCGGCGGCGCGCTCTACGAGCGCATCGCCTACGGGGACGACGGCCGGCTGCGGACGGGTTCACTGGCCGACCTCCTGCTGCCCACGGCGCACGACGTCCCCGAAATCACGATCGACCACCTGGTCACCCCCTCGCCGCTCAACCCCCTCGGGGTCAAGGGTGTGGGAGAAGGGGGCGTCGTCCCCGTGATGGCCGCCATCGCGTCAGCGGTCGAGGACGCCGAGGGGATCGTCCTCGACCGGATGCCGATCACCCCGGCCGAACTGTGGGAACTCCGGCAGAAGCACCGCGGCTGACCGGGCGGCGGTGACGGCCCTGGGGCGGTGTGGGGTGCCGTACCGGTCCGACCTGGCGGGAGTTCCCCACCACGCACGCCGAGGGCGTCATCGCGTCGGACTGCCTCCACACCGACACCTGAATGTGCGCGACCGTCAGCGAACGCCACCACGAATGCAACCGCGGTGCAACACGCCCAGGCCGGAGCTCAAGGGGTCGTGGTGTCGAGTGGTCAGTGGCTGGCCGCACTTGTGCGGTGCCACCAACACCCGCCCCACGGGGACACCGGCACAAGAGCATCCCGAGTTACCGGCCACCACGTCCCGACAGGGCCGGCCGGCCGTGGTGAGGCATCGCCCACATCGCGGCTCGTGCAGGTGTGAAATCGGTGCGAGTTGGGCATCCCGGCCCCTGTAACGATCACGCCGCGTCGCAGGAGTCGGCGTGGCACGAGGACAAGGAAGCACCGTGGGCATCCTGGGTTGGATCGTTCTGGGTCTCATCGCCGGCGCCATCGCCAAGGCAATCATGCCCGGCAAGGACCCCGGCGGCATCGTCATCACCATGCTGCTCGGCATCGTCGGCGCCATCCTCGGCGGCTTCATCGGCCGCGCGATCTTCGGCTCCGACATCGGCAGCTTCTTCGACCTGAGCACCTGGCTGCTCGCCATCCTCGGCTCGCTGGTCGTGCTCGGCATCTACCACGTCGTCACCAAGCGAGGCCACCGCGCCCACAGCTAAAGCCACAGCACCACCGAACCACTCGGGCCCGCCGGTCGATCACCGGCGGGCCCGACTCGTGCACACCACTGCGCAGCCACCACCCTGCGGCCGGCGGAGGGGTCCGGTGGAGGGGATGAGCGGCACCGGGTTCGCCGGTCACGAGCTCCGGTGCCGCGTGACAGCGTGGCCGTCACCGCCCCCAGAGCCGCCAGGTCTGGTTGCGCGGGTTGCTCTGACCGGCGGGGTTGCAGGTCCACTGGTGGATGGAAGCGCGCGCCGCCGTGGAGACCTCGCTGACGTCGACGCACTTGCCGCTGTGCCGGGCGACGAGCTGGTAGTCGTGGGAGTCGTTGCCCGAGTAGGTGACCTTCCGCAGCGCGAACTGCTGGTTCTGCGCGCCGGGGAGGCAGGTCCACTGCTGGACGGCGGCCCCGTCGGCGGTGGACGAGGCGTTGACGTCGAGGCACTTGCCGGTCTGCTGGTTGACGACGGTGTAGGTGTTGGCGACCCCGGCCACGGGCCGGAAGTTCCACAGCTGCTGGTCGCCGCCCTCGCAGTGGAACTGCTGCTGCCGGTTGCCGTCGGCGGTGCTCAGGTTCGTGTTGTCCAGGCACTGCTGCGAGTGCTGGGCCACGGCCACGGACTGGAAGCCGCCGTCGGACGGCGGGAGGAGCGTGACGGTGAAGGTGTCGTCGGCGTTGGTGTGGGGCAAGTTGACCGTCGCGGCGTTGTTGGACAGCGTCACGACGGAGTTGCCGATCGTGATCGGCCCCTGGACCGCGCCGCCTCCGTCGTACGGGATGCGTTGGACGACCACCCGCACCCGGTTGTCCTGCACGATGCCGCTGGTGGCGTCGAGTCGCTGGAGGTTGACGGCGATGTTGCCCGTGGTGCCACCACCACCGACCAGGACCTTCGCGACCCCGTTCGCCTTGGTGGTGAACGCGTCGTAGGCCGGGCTGGGCGTGACGGAGACGATCTGCCCGGTCTGGGAGCCGTAGTAGCGGTAGACCCACCACTCGCCCTTGGGCAGGTGCTGCCCGGCCGAGTTGCGGACGAGCAGGTTCGCCAGGTCGTTGTGCAAGGCGTTCGTGCTGCCCCAGTGGGCGCGCAGACCGTCGGCCCCGGCCCGCTCCAGGCGCGCGATGTACCAGGAACCGTCACCGGGGTTCTGCTCGGTCGTCCAGCCGTACTCGTTGATCTGGTACGGACGGGGGTGCGGGATGCCGCGCGAGTTCAGCGTGGTGTTCGCCGCCGCCACGTCCGCCACCGGGTCACCGGGCAACGAGTGCCAGCTGATGATGTCGGGCACCGTGTTCGAGCTGCGGATGAAGTCGAGGTACTGGTTCCACCACGCCCCGCCGGTCGTGGGCACGCCCGCGAAGCTCGGCCCGACGATCAGCTGCTGCGGGAACGCGGCCCGGACGCGCTGGTACGTGCGCCGCCACAGCTCGAAGTACTGCGCCTGCGAGCGGTTCCAGAACATGCCCAGGTTCGGTTCGTTCCACAGGTCCCACTGCACCGGGACGCCCGTGGCCCGCACGTCGGCGATCACGCGGGTGAGGAAGTTGTCGTAGTCGGTCCAGTTGCCGTTGTCGCCCGGGAAGCGCGAGATCGGGTAGCCGTCGGCGCCCCAGAGGTCGTGCACCAGCAGGATGAACTCGCCGCCCAGCGACCGGGTGCGCAGCAGTTGGGCCCGGGTGGCGTCCCACCGGCGGTCGTACCGGCCCGCGACCCAACCGCCGGGGCCGTCGAGCTGGGCGCCACCGGCGCGCATGTACCGGAACTTCAGGTCGCGGTAGAAGTGGTCCGCGGGACCGGTCGCGTCCTCGGTCATGCCGTAGATCCAGCCGGAGGCCCGGTAGGTCGGAGCACCGCCGGCGACGGAGAAGTTGACGGAGATCGACTCGTCACCGGCCTGGGCGGCCGGGGTGGCTGCGACCACGGCCGATAGCGCGGAGACGACGACCGCGATGACCGCGGTGAGGCCACGGCTTCGCCGTCGTGCGGGTGTGAGTGCCACGCGTGACTCCCTTGTCAGTGGTGGTGGATGCGGGCAGCCGGGATCCGGCGCTGGACCCCGGTGCCGCGGGGAGGGGGTTCGATCGGATCGGTTCTGCTATCCCGCCGGAGTGGCGGGGTGTTCGTGGAGGCTGCCGCCCCTTTCGCCGAGTCGCGACTCGGCGTCGGCGGCGAGCAGCAGGTAGGCGCTCGCGGTCCAGGTGTAGGCGCGGTCGCGCAGGCCCTCACCGGTGAGGGCGTCGAAGTTCTCGGCGAAGCCGCTCTTCTCGCACACCGCGCGGAAGCGGGCGCTGACCTCGTCGGCGAGGTCAACCGCTCCGCCTCGGCGCAGGCCGTCCTCGATGAGCACGGTCGAGGGCGCCCACACCGGTCCGCGCCAGTAGCCGTCGGCCTCGTAGTGGGGCGAGTCGGGCCGTTCGGTGGCGGGGCCGACGGCGGTCAGGTGTCGGGCGATGCCCTCGGCGAGCTTCGCGTGCACGTCCGGAGGCAGGGCCGCGCCGAGGACGACGGGAATAAGATCGAGCAGGCTCGCCGTGGTGCGCGACGTGCCGTCGAGGGCGCGGCTGGTGAACGCCGACCCGTCCCACAGCGTCGTCAGCATCGCGTCCAGCATCGCCGCGGCTTCCCGCTCCCACCGCGTGGCGGCGGCCTGGTCGCCGATCTCGACGGCCAGTCGGGCGAGTTCCCGCATCTGCACCACGAGGAAGGCCGCGAGGTCGGCGGACTGCACGAGCCGCTGCTCGTCGAAGACGGTGGAGTTGTCCCAGCCGCTGTCGTTGCCGTGCTCGTAGTGCGGGAACGGCTGGCCCGGCGCGCGACGGTGGTCGAGCCAGAAGGTCGTCCAGGCCTCCAACTGCCGGTACAACAGGGGCAGGTCAGCGGCCGGGATGCCGTCGGGCAGCTTCGACCGCAGCCTGGTCACGGCCCAGCCGTGGATGGGTGGTTTGACGAAGTTGTGCAGCACCTCGGCGTGCGTGATCGAATCCGGCAGCGCACCTTCGGGGGTCTGGTGGTCGAACACCACCTGGAACTGGTCCCACGCCAGACCGGGTGCCCCCGGCGCGAGGGCGAGGGCGTTGAAGCAGTGGTCCCAGCTCCAGACCTTGTCCATCCAGTTCTTCGACATCAGCACCGCCGGGCGACGGAGGAAGCCCGCCGGGCTCACCGTGGCCGACCAGAGCACGTAGCAGGCCAGTTCGGCGGCCGGGGTGCGCTCGGAGCGCCACGGCGCGACCTCGTCCACGAACCGCTCGAACGAGCGCCGCGAACCGGCCACCACGTCGGAGAACGGCGTGGTGGTGGAGTACCGCCCGCGCGTGGTCGTCATCTCCTCCACGACGAGTTCCCACTCGCCGCCGTCCCCGCCGACGACGACCGCACGTTCCGCCACGCCCAGCGCGCCGTCACCGGCCGCCTCCCGGTGCCCGGTCAACACGGTGACCCGGTAGCGGTGGCCGGTCTCGTAGGAGGTGAAGACGTACGACGAGGTGACCGGGTCGTGGAAGAAGAACGTCCCGGTGAACGGGGTGAGGGTGTCGTCCGCGGCGGCGATGCGCAGGCCGAGGCCGTCGCCGGAGATCCGGAGCGCCGTGGGTGATTCGAACGCCGCCGCGACCCTCGCCCGGCCCGCGCTCCAGGTGAGCAGCGCGGGATTGGCGTTGACCTCGACGGCAACCTCGGAGCCGGCCGGCACCGGCACCAGCGACAGCACCGCGTGCATACCGTTGCGGTGGGACACGAGGTGCAGGTCCTCGGCGTACTCGGCGAGCCCCACGACCGCGGAGATGCCAAACCACGCCCCCGCACAGCTGAACGGAATCTCCCGCACCGAGAAGTCGTCCACAAAGGTCCCTTTCAGTCTTTGACCGCACCCGACGTGATGCCGGCGGCGACGAAGCGCTGGGCCAGCACGAGCAGCATGGTGGCGGGCACGGAGGCGACCACGGCGGTGGCCATGATCGCGTTCCACTCCTGGTTGTTGTTGCCGATGTAGCGGTAGATCCCGAGCGTCAACGGCTGCATCGGCCCACCGCTGTCCAACGTCGCGGCGAACACGAAGTCCGACCACGCCCACAGGAACGCGAACAGCCCGGCGGTGACCACCCCGTTGCGGCTCGCGGGCAGCACCACGGACCAGAACGCGCGGAACGGTCCCGCGCCGTCGATGCGCGCCGCCTGCACGATCTCGTCGGGCACCGAGGACATGAACGAGGTCAGGATCAGCACCGCGAACGGCACCGCGATCGTGGAGTCGGCGAACACCAAGCCCCACACCGTGTTGGTGATGCCGAGCTTGACGTAGATGCCGTACAGCCCCAGCGCCATGATGATGCCGGGGATCATCTGCGCGACCAGCAGCACGAAGGTCAGCGGTCCCCGACCTCGCGGGCGCAGCTTCGCCAACGAGTACGCCGCGGGCGCGGCCAGCACCAGCGTCAGCACCACGGTCCCGAGCCCGACCAGCAGGCTCGTCCCGAAGTACGGCAACTGCTCGTCCAGCACCCGCGCGTACCCGTCGAACGTCGGGCTGCCCGGGAACAGGTCCGGCGGTGACTTGCGCATCTCCCCCGGCGGCGTGAGCGAGACGTTGACCATCCAGTAGACCGGAAACAGCATCACGCCGGTGAGCAGCAGTCCCACCGCGGTCCGCCACCACGGGCGCGTCATGACGCCTCCTGCCGGCGCTGCACCCGCACGTACACCAGGCCCACGGCAACCGCGAGCAGGATGAGCACGTTGCCCACCGCCGAGCTGGGCCCGAAGCGGGGCAGCATGCTGCCGAACCCGAGTTCGTAGGACCAGGTGGCCAGAGTCGTGGACGACCCGCTCGGGCCGCCGCGCGTCATGATCCAGATGATGTCGAAGACCTTCAGCGTGTAGACCAGGCCGAGCAGGAGCGTGACCGTGGAAACGGGCCGCAGCATCGGGAACGTGACGTGCCGGAACGTCTGCCAGGAACTCGCACCGTCCAAGGCGGACGCCTCGTGCACCTCTGCGGGGATGTTGCGCAACCCGCTGTACAGCACCACCAGGTTGAACGGGATGCCGATCCAGATGTTGGCGACGATCACCGACACCAGCGACCAGTCCGGCGAGGTCAACCAGTTCACCCCGTCGACGCCGAACCACGACAGGGCCGCGTTCACCACGCCCGCCTCGCTGGTGAACATCCACGCCCACGTCGACGCGGACACGATCAGCGGCAGCAGCCACGGCACCAGGAACAGTGCCCGCAGCGTCGCCGACAGCCGGAAGTGGCGGGAGAAGAACACCGCCAGCGCCAACCCGATGCCGTACTGGAACACCAACGACACCACCGTGAACACGACCGTGTTGAGCATCGCCGTGCGGAACACCGGATCGGTGAACACGGTGATGTAGTTGGCCAGTCCCGTCACGGGCGCGCCACCGTGCACGAACGTGCGCACGGTGTAGTCACGCAGGCTCAGGTCGAGGGTGGTCAGCAGCGGGTAGCCGTAGCACAGGAGCAGGTAGGCGACCAGCGGGGCGAGGAACGCCCAGCCGACGAGGTTGCGGCGGACCACTGCGCTACTTGGCCGACGCCGCGGCGGCCTGGGCGTCCTTCAGGGCGTCCGCGGCCGGCTTCGACCCGGTCAGCACCGCCTGCACCGCGCCCCACAGCGGCTGCGAGATCCGCGGGTAGCGGGTGCCCAGGCCGTCACCGGTGCGGCCCTTCGCGGCCTGCACCGCCTCAACCCACACCGTCAACTCCGGCTTGGCGGCGACCTGCTGCTGCCGCACCGATTCGATGGCGGAGACGTAGGTCAGCGCCGTGTCGGTGGCCAGCACGGTGTCGGCGCCGGTCAGGCAGGCGGCGATCTTCGCCGCGGTCGCCTCGCGGTCCGCCTGGCCCTGCACCGGCACGGTGACGAACTCGCCACCCGTCGGTGCGGGCGCGACCCCGCCGTCACGGGAAGGGATCGGGATGACACCGTATTCGAAGCCCAGCTTCGCGGCGTTGCCGAGCTGCCACGTGCCGTTCTCGGCGAACGCGTACTCGCCCGTGGCGAACTCCTGCCAACTGGTGGTCTGCGTGTTACCCACGACCGAGTTCGGCGCATACCCCTCGTCCAACCAGGACTTCCACAGCTCCACCGCCGCCACGGCCTGCGACGAGGACAGATCGGTCAGCTGCGCGCCCGCGCCCCAGAACCACGGCAGGAACTGGAACGACCCCTCCTCGGTGCCGATGGCGGAGAAGGTGATGCCCTTCTTTCCCGCACCGGCGACCTTGGCCATCGCCGCGTCGAGCGACGCCCAGTCCGTCAGCGACGCCGGGTCCACGCCGACCTGCGCCAGCACCGCCTTGTTGTAGTACAGCGCCAGGGTGTTCGCCCCGATCGGCACACCGTAGGTCTTCCCGCCCACCTCACCGGCGGCCACCAGGTTGGACGACGCCTGGGAGGCGTCCAGACCGGTGTCCTGGTTGGCCTTCAACACCCCGCCCTCGGCCAACGTGGACACCACGGGGTTGTCCACGACCAGCACGTTCGGCGCGGTGCCCTGCTGCGCGGCGAGCAGCACCTTGTTGGTGAGGTCGGAGGTGTCGTACGCCTGGCGCTCGACCTTCACACCGGCCTCCGCGCCGCACTTCTCGATCACCTTCGCCCACTCCGAGGTCCCGTCGAACTGCGGGTACGGGTCCCACACCGCGAACGGGCCGGGGCTGTCACCACCCGTGTCCCCGCCCGAGGAACACGCGGCCAGGGACAGTCCCGCCGCCACCAGGGCGACGGTCACGCGTCGGCTGAACAGGGAGCGCTTCATGCGGTGAGGTCCTTCCAGACAGCTGAGCCACTGACCGTCGATCTGCATCGAACCGGTTCGACTTACGCAATGTTGCGTTAACGTATAACCAGGTGGCAACGCACGCAAGACCTGGCTCCTCTACGATCCGGCATCTGTCGAACCGGTTGGACGGAGAGCGCATGAACATCGGTGAGATCGCCAAGCAGGCCGGCGTGTCCCGCAGCACGGTGTCCTACGCGCTCAGCGGCAAGCGGCCGGTGTCGTCCGCGACCGCGCAGCGCATCAACGAAGTGATCGCCGAGCTGGGCTACCGGCCCAACGCCAGCGCACGCGCGCTGGCCGAAGGGCGCACCCGCACGCTGAGCCTGGCGATACCGCCCGCGAGCAGGCGGCTGACCGACGTGCAACTGGGGTTCGTGGCCAGCGTCGTGGAGGCGGCGGCCACCCACGACCTCGACGTGTTGCTCTCCCCCAGCGGCGGCGACCACGACCGGTCCTTCGAACGCGTCGTCACCGGCCGCCGGGTCGACGGCGTGATCCTGATGGAAGTCCTGCTCGACGACCCGCGGGTGACGCGCCTGGAGCAGGAAGCCCTGCCGTTCGTGACCATCGGCCACGTCGAGCGACCGGGCACCTCGTCGTGGGTCGACGTCGACTACGCGGAGCTGATCACCCGCCGCGTGCACCACCTCGCCGACCTGAGCCACCGCGACGTCGTCCTGATCAACCGGTCCGACGAGCTCGTCGCCGCCGGGTACGGGCCCGCCCTGCGCTCCTCCAGCGGCTTCCTCACCGCCGCCGAGCAACGCGGGCTGACCGCGCACACCGTGTGCTGCGCCGACGAACCCGCCGCCGGGCTGGCCTGCTTCGAGGAGATCCGCCGCCGGTGGCCGGAGGTGACAGCGGCGGTAACGATCAACGAAGCCGCGCTGCCCGGCCTCCAGCGAGCCCTGCGCGAGGCCGGCCTCGACGTGCCGGGCGACTTCTCCATCACCGGCGTCATCGCCAGCCGCCTGGCGGAGGCATTCCACCCACCGCTGACCGCCGCCGACGTGCCCGCCGAGGAGATGGCCCGGATCGCGGTGGACCTGCTGGTGGAACGCATCGCGAACCCCGACGCGCCACACCGCGACGCGCTCCTGCAACCGGTCATCTCACTGCGATCGAGCACCGGCGCCCGACACCAGTAACTTAATAGTCGAACCGGTTCGATTCCCGCCGCGCAGCGGTACGGCAGCATGACGGACACCGCCGATGAGAACCGGCGCTCGTCGACGGCTCTCCGCAACCTCGGCCCTGAACTGCCCAAGCCACGCCGCGGTGCGACCGTCCTCGCACCGGCCCGAGCGATGGCACCAACGGTGTGGAGACCGGCCCGCCATAAGCCATGATCCCGCGCGCCGGCCCGGAACGCGCACCCGCCGTCACGCGCCGCGGAACGTCGTCGACCACCTTCCTGCCGACCCCTCGCACACCGGCGCGATCAACAGCATGCAACCGGGCAGCTCACCCGGTCGAGCGCCGGAGCCCGACACCGGTAGACGACAAGAGCGAACCGATTCGATTCCGTCCCCTGTCATTGCACCTCGAGTTCTTGGACCCGTACTGTCTGGCTACTCGAACCGGTTCGACCCCTACCCTACCACTTCGTCCGGAGTCCTCGATGGTTCAACGGCGAACTCTGCCCTTGGCGCTGGCCGCGGTCCTGACCGCGTGCGCCCTGTCCCCCAGCACCGCCTCAGCGGCCACCGACACCCTGACCGTCGACCTCGGCGCCACCACGGGCGCTTTCCACGGCGGGGCAGGCGGTTCCCTCTACGGCGTCTACGGCACCGGTGTGCCCAGCGACGCCGTGCTCGCGGGCTTCTACCCCAAGACCTTGTCCACCAAGGCGCAGGACGGCCCGCAGCACCCGGGCGCCGACGCACTGGAGGTGGTCGAGCCGTTCGTGGCCAACGGCGGCCGAGACGTCTACGTCTACATGACCGACATCTACCGCGGCTTCCCGTACCAGCGGCAGCCCGGCCAGGCCGGTCGCGACGACTACCGGGCCAAGGTCGAGGCACAGGTGCGTCAAGTGGTGGCGTCACCGCACCGCGACCACATCGTCTACGTGCCCTTCAACGAGCCGGAAGGCAACTTCTACGGCACCGGCCAGTACAGCTACGACAGGGTCAGCTGGCTGTCCGACCCGCGCCCGTTCTTCGAGGAGTGGGAGCAGCTCTACGACCTGATCAAGCGACTGGACCCGGGGGCACGCATCGCCGGCCCCAACACCAGCCTGCTGTTCGACCAGGTCAAGGGTTTCCTCGACCACTGCAAGGCGAACGACTGCATGCCCGACGTGATCACGTGGCACGAGCTGTCCTCGCCGGACAAGGTGCGCACCAGCGTCGCGAAGTACCGCTCGTGGGAGGCGGAACTCGGCATCGGCCCGTTGCCGATCAACATCAACGAGTACGCGTTCCGCTACCACCTCTCCGTACCCGGTCAGATGATCCAGTGGATCTCCGCGCTGGAGGAGTCCAAGGTCGACGGCGACCTGGCGTACTGGAACATCGACGGCAACCTCAACGACTCGGTCGCCGAGGCGAACAAGGCCAACGGCCAGTGGTGGCTGTTCAACGCCTACGGGCAGATGAGCGGCGACACGGTCCGGGTGACCCCTCCGCACCCGGGTAAGCAGTACACACTGCAGGGCGTGGCGACGCTCGACCGCGACAAGCGGCAGTCGCGCACCATCTTCGGCGGCGCGAACGGCTCCGCCGACGTTCGCATCACCAACGTCGACCGCGACCTCTTCGGTGAAAGCGTGCACGTCACCGTGCAGGAGATCCCGTGGACGGGGCAGCTCGGCGATTCCCCCGCCCCGAGGCGGCTGCTCGACACCGTGCGCACCGTGGGCCGCGACGGCAGCCTCGTCCTGCCGTTCACCGACCTGAAGGAGATGTCGGCCTACCAGGTGATCATCAGCCCGGTCGGCCGCGGCGCCACCGCCGGGGCGAGCACGCGCTGGCAGAAGACCTACGAGGCCGAGGACGCCGCGCACACCGGCACCGGCTGGAGCCGCAACGGCCCCGAGGGCAGCCCGCGCGACGTGGCCAAGTTCGCCACCTCCAACTCCTACAACGTGGGCGGGCTGCGCACCGGTTCCGACGTCGTGCTCTCGTTCGACGTGGAAGTCCCCCAAACCGGCTCCTACGACCTGAGCGTCTTCTCCAGCACCTACAACAAGTGGGCCAGTGTCGTGCCGCAAGGACCGACCAACGTGTTCCTGCGCGTGGACGGCCGACAACCCCGGGAACTGCGGTTGCCCACCTCGTACGGGTGGGTGGTGTGGGAACACACCGACACCCGCGTGCAACTGAGTGCCGGCAAGCACACCATCACCCTGGCAGCGTCCGACCCCGAACTCGGCAAGACCCGCGGTGACGCGATCATCGACAAGATCGACCTCACCCTGGTCGACCCCGCCACGGACGGCCGCTCGGCCCACGAGGCCGAGTACGCCGACCTGCGTGGCGCCGAGGCGCGCTACGGCGTCAAGCACGCCTCCGGTCCCGGCGTCGCCGTGCTTCCGCAGGGAGGTTCGGCCACGTTCTGGGTGCACGCCGACCACGACGGCCACGCGACGGTGGACTTCGACCACCGCGGCGGCGGCCAGGCGACCGTGCGGCTCAACGGGCACACCGTCGACGGTCTCACCGTCGGCACCGCCGCCGGCACCGACACCGCACAGCTGTTCCTCTCCGCCGGCATCAACCAGCTCACCGTGACCGGCGCTGCGGGCAACGTGCGCCTCGACCGCGTCCGCACCGGACCGGCCACCGCGGCGGCACCGGTGAAGGTGGAGGCGGAAACCGGACTGGTCACCGGTGCCGCGAAGTTCAGCGACGCCTTCCCGTTCGCCTCCGGACAGGTCGCGACGAACGTCGGTGACGGCCCGGCGAACGCGCTCACCCTCGACGTCGAAGCCGAGCGGACCGGCCGCCACGTGCTCGTGATCCGCTACGCCAACGCCCAGGAGTCCATCCCCACCCACTACAACCCCGACCCGGTGACGCGGCACGCGGACATCGCGGTCAACGGCCACGTGCAGCGGATCCACTTCCCCAACACCTTCCACTTCAACCAGTTCCGCGACCTCACGGTGCCGGTCGACCTGGAGGCCGGGACCAACACCGTCACGTTCACCTCCCAGGAGCTGCCGAACTGGGACGGCACGACGTTCAACCAGTTCGGCCAGCGCTCCGAGTACGCGCCGAACATCGACTACGTGACCGTCGCGCCCCTGCTCGGCTGATCCCGCACGCGACAGGACCAGGGCAAGGAGAATCCCGATGGGATAGGCCTGCGCAACCACCACCAACGCCTGGAACACCAACCGCGCCGGTAGCGGAGAGCCAGTCGGGCCACCGACATCAGCTACAACGGACCAATCGCGGCCAGGCAGTCGATCGGGTCCGACTACCAGGCCACCGGCACGGGTCCCGGCATGACACCAACCTGCTCCGGCGGGCAACACACGGGTTCCACGAGAAGGGCACCGAGCCGACCAGCTCGGTGCCCTTCTCATGGGTCGTTCCCGAAACCGGACGCCGGACTCGCGGTATGGGGCCGATGCCTTGACGACAGCCGATGCGGACTTCGCGCGGTCGAGCGGGGAGGTGCCAGAAGTGGTGGCGGGAATCGATCCTGATCACTGAGCTCGCTCCTGCTCCAGCGCGCCGGGTCCGCCCACAGCGCCTCAGCGATCGCGGTGTTACGGCAGTGGCCGGGCCACGATGCTGATCTACAGCCGTCATCGTCAGTCACCCGTCCCATCCGGGCGCTCCTCGGCCTCGCCGCCGTGGACCTGGGCGCCGGACAGCGCGCCACCATCGTCTTCCGCGTGCACGCCGAGCACTTCGCCTACTCGACGGTCACCTCGTCATCGAGCCCGGCGCGACCGATCTCCCGGTGACCGCCGAGGTACGGCTCACCGGACCCGCCCAGCAGCTGCGCAGGCGTGAACACGAACACGTCGACCACCGGCTCACCACCGGGGCGGCCAGCCGAAGGTAATGCTCTGCCGAGGACGCCGGCCAAGTACGGCGTCCGGTCGGTGCGCGTGCTCCGACCCGGCACTGACCAGCGATTGCGCGATCGGGTCGTCGGGCCGGCGCGTCGATGCGAATACCGCAATCCAAGCCTCGTAATAAGGAATTATTTCTCGCACATCATCCCAGAGACCTCTTGGAGAGTTCAGGGCCGACGGCCATTACCTGAAGAACCCGTGCTGGCGCACGCCGAATATCCGTGCAACGTCCGAAACGGGACATCTCCCGCCAACCGTGTTCGTTGTTGCTCCACGCGAACAGGAAAGCGCAGTGGCAACTTGAGGGCCGGTGGTGTCGATCATGCCCAGCGTAGCGCGTGACATTGCGACAAGTCATGATGAGCAACCTTCAACGAGGACGCGTGTACCGACGGTGCGACTGCCGGGACGCCGCGGGCAGGCAGCTCGGCGCCCGGTGTCCCGAGTTGGCAGGTGGTAGGCGCGGGCGGTGGGCGTTCGCGGTCGACCTGCCGTCGTTGGACGGGCATCGGCGGACCATGCGGCGCAGCGGCTTCGCCACCAGGACAGCGGCTCAGGCGGCGTTGGGCAAGGTGCTGGAGTACGAGCGGACCGGCATCGTCACCGACGACAAGCAGACCGTCGCCGGCTACCTCACCACGTGGCTGCACGACAAAGCATCAACGCTCAAGCCGACAACCACCGCCCGCTACCACGACTACATCCGCAAGGACCTCGTCCCCGCCCTGGGAGCGATACGGCTGGACGCGCTCCGCCACCAGCACATCGCGCTGTTCATCGACAACCAGCTGACCGCCGGACGCGGTCCAGTCACCCTGCGGCGCTGCGTAGCCACCCTGTCCAGCGCCCTGACCGACGCCGTCCGACACCGACGACTGGCCCTCAACCCCGCCCGCTACGCCCTCGTACCACGGCCACCGAAGTACGAACCCACCTGCTGGTCACCCAGCGAGGCAGCACGGTTCCTCCGCTACTGCCACGACCACGACGACCCGCTCACCGAACTGTTCGAAGTCATCATCGGCACCGGACTACACAAAGGCGAGGCACTCGCCCTGCGCTGGAACGACATCAACCTCGACGACCACGTGGCATTCATCCGCTACACCCTGTCCAACATCAACAACACCACACCGGTCCTCACCACACCCAAGACCAAGAGCAGCCGCGCCTGGATCGGCCTATCGGACCGGGTGGTCGCCGCGCTACGCCACCAACGACTCCGCCAACCCGGAGACGACCTCGTGTTCCATCGCCTCGACGGCAGGCCACTACGACCCGAGTACGTGCTCCGGCACTTCCACCAACTCACCGACGCCGCCGGACTGCCCAGGATCCGCGTCCACGACCTACGACACTTCGCCGCCACCACCATGCTCAACTCACGAGTCCCACTCGCCGTGATCTCCCGCGCGATGCGCCACTCGGCCCTCTCCACCACCACCGAGGTCTACGGCCACCTGCTACGCCACGTCGCCCACGACGCCGCCGACGTCATCACCCACGCCCTGAACGAGGCCGACGTCGCCTGACCCGCGGGGCGCGACCACATTGCGACTACATCAGCCGAGAACGACACCAGCGGGTCTGCTCCGAAGAGCAAACCCGCTGGTCAATGGCCGTCGGGACGACAGGATTTGAACCTGCGACCCCTTGACCCCCAGTGGACCGGATCATGACCTGAACTGCGAAAACGTCGCGGCGGCAGATCACGGCAGTGCAGTTGGATGCACTTGAGCGCAGATCGATTCTGTTGCCCCACCTTAACTTATCCCAATTTTCTCCCCCGCTTCCTCCCATGACGGCCCCATGTCGACCGCCTGTGCGCAAATCGAGTGGCCGAAATGCTTGTCAGCAATGAGGCGCTCACCCCGCCACCCACACGGCGTATGGGCCTGACCCGTTTTGACGGACATCCGAGATCAGGGGACGCGGGTCCCCGGAGGGATGTCCCATCATGGAGCCCATGGGTAGGAAGAAGCGGCGGCCTCGGCGGTCGTTCACCCCGGAGTTCAAGGCCGAGATCGTGGAGCTGTGCGGGCGTGGTGACCGGTCGGTGGGTCAGGTCGCGAAGGATTTCGACCTGACCGAGACCGCGGTGCGGCAGTGGGTCGTGCAGGCCGAGCGTGACGCCGGGACCCGGAGCGACGGGTTGACCACCGACGAGCGGGAGGAACTCGCGAGGCTGCGCCGGGAGAACCGCCGTCTGACCGAGGACGTGGAGATCCTCAAGCGTGCCACGGCTTTCTTCGCGAAGGAGATCCGGTGAACGTCTATCCGTTCATCGAGGCGGAGAAGTCACGCGGCGGCAACGTCCATCGGGCGTGCACGCTGCTGAAGGTCTCCCGGTCCGCCTACTACGCCCACCGCACCGCCACGCCCACCGCCCGCGCACGACAGGACGCCGAGCTGACCGCGCGGGTCGTCGCGATTCACGACGAATCGCGGGGCACCTATGGCGCGCCCAGGGTGCACGCCGAGTTGCGAGCCCGGGGGCATCGGCATTCCCGCAAACGCGTCGCCCGTCTGCTGCGCGAGACCGGACGGGCCGGACGCGCGCCGAAACGGTGGCGCACCACCACCGTCCCCGACCCCACCGCTACCATCCCCGCCGACCTGATCCGCCGCGACTTCTCCTGCGCCGCAACGGATATCGACACCCGGTGGTGCGGGGACATCACCTACATCCACACCTGGGAAGGGTGGCTCTACCTGGCCACCGTCATCGACATCGCCTCACGACGCGTGGTCGGCTGGGCCACCGCCGACCACCTGCGCACCGACCTCGTCGCCCAGGCCCTGGACAACGCCGTCCGACAGCGGCGCCCCGAACCCGGAGTGATCTTCCACGCCGACAGGGGCTGCCAATACACATCCGCGCAGCTCGCCGCCCTCGCCGACGACCTGGGCGTCCGATTGTCGTTCGGCCGCAAGGGCCAATGCTGGGACAACGCCGTCGCCGAGTCATTCTTCGCCACGATCAAGAGCGAATTGCTCGACCGGCCGCCCTGGCCCACCAGGGCCAAAGCGCACAAGGCGATCTTCGAGTACATCGAGGGCTGGTTCAACACCCGCCGCCTGCACTCCAGCCTCGGCTACCTCAGCCCCGCCGCCTACGAAGCAACCCGACACCACCCGGTGAACCGGGTAGCCTGACCACACTCATCGACCCTGTCCGTCAAAGCGGGTCAACCCCACTCCCATTGTGGTGGCAGGTGACACGGTTGCCACCGGACAAGCTATCCTGGTGGACGCCCGCGTCAGCGGCAACAGCACCATCGTCGGTGATGCTTGCTTGCTCGGTGACGAGTTCACAGACATCGAGATCCTCGGCGCCGGATGGCCCACCGACTGAGCCCATAGCTCCGCGCCGACACGCATCCAGCGTGCCGGAGCGGGGCTTTCTACTTGTGACGAACCGCGAAACACCGAATTGTCGGACCCCTCGACCAGACTGATGCCAGTCCCGGGTCGATAGGAAGCAGGGGGGGCAGCAGCATGTCAGACGTCTTATCAAGCAGTACCGTTGAACTGCTGCAGCACCTCCACGAGCGCTTGGACGCTCACTTCACCGTGCTCGGCGCCGAGCGGAAGATGCTCGAGCCCAGTTCGCCGGTCTTCGCTCTGGAGCACGACCTCCCCGAGGAGGACCTGGATCTGCTCAAGAACGCAGTCCGGGCTGCGATCAGCGATCACTACCTCGCCCACTACCAGGCCACCTGGCTGCCGTTCGTCGTGTACGCCGCTGAGATGGGATACGGCTACGTCGGCGACGAGTACTGGACCACATTCTCTTCGCTGACCCCACGGTGGACCAGCCAGGAGCATTCGGCCATTCGGGACTGGTTTGTTCGGTTCCACAGTCGGTACGGCGGCGCTCGCCCAACCGGAGCCTGGGCGAGCCGCTTCACGATCATTTCATGGCCAATCACGCACGCCGTCCTGCCAATATACCTCCAGCGCCACCTTGCCAAGCTGCTGTTCGAGTTCAGCGGCGCCCTGACCTCGGAACTACTCGATGACCCTGAGACGCTCGGGCTCAGATTGGCCCGCCGTGCGTCTAACTACACCGATCGGTTCCGGATCTTCTGCGAGAATACCACCCTGGTTGGACAGGTGGCGGCCGCGTTGCTCTCTGGCGAGAACGAGCCGACGCCGTACCTGTCAGGTCCGACCTTGGCCCGGATCGTCGACGGGCTTTCCCAGGAGCACCAAGCGCGCCGCTGGCTGCGGTCGGCGCAGCAGTCAGCTCATCGTGCCCGGGGATTCCGCCCTACACCAGCTGGTCAAGCCGCGGCTGCAAAGGCGAGGGCGCAGGCGCGCGCGACCGATCCGCAGCTTTACCTGCGTCTCGATGACAAGTGGAACGCCTACGCGGAGTTGCCGGATATGACCCCGCTGAGCGCAGGTCTATCTGACGTGTACGGCCAGCTCCGACTATCGCGCGCGTACGCGAATGGCGGCGATCGACACATCCCGCCGAGTGGCCTGCTCTATCCAGGGCAGTCGGTGCGCTTCGCCAAGTGGCCACGCCCTGCCGAGCCGTTCCTTCGTCTCGACCGAGCCGACGACGCGACCAATCGGATTCTGGCCGACCAGTGCGTCATGACGCCCGGACCATGGTGGCTGTTCCGTCGTCAGGACATCGGTCTCGCGGTCGAGGTGAAGGGCAAGTTCGTTCGGCCAGGACACCGCTACATGCTCATCGGCACCGGTTCCGTGGTCGCTCCCGCGGTCTCGTGGTGCACCGAGAAGCCTCTCAACGCAGAGGGGGCCCGTGCGTACGAACTGACGGTGCCGGAGCAAGTCAGTGAGGCTGATGCCGCGCTCTTGACAGAGAGTGGCATCGCCGTTGTCTCGAACGTTGCCATCCGCCCAGTTGGCATCGTCGCGAGTTCCTGGGACGGCGAGGGTGACGTGGAGTGGCTGGCCGGCGAGCCGGCGATCCTGGGTATCCGGTCGGATCTCGCACCCAAGCGGTGCCGGGTAACCATTAGTGATGCCGTTTACTTCCTTGACTGGACGCCCGGCGAGCCGGAGATGCTGTTCTCGCTCCAGGGACTTGAGGTGGGCACCCACGTCGCCAACGTGTGCTTGCTCGGGGACGGTGAGCGACAGCTGACTACTGGCTCGTTGGTGATCACCATCCGTGACCCGCAGATCCGGCCGGAAGGTGCCGCGATCGGCGAGGGCATTCGTCTGCTGGCCTCGCCTGCACGACCCAGACTGAGCGAGCTTTGGGACGACCGCGCGCACATCTCGATTGACGGCCCGACCGGCGCAGAAGCCGAGGTTGCCGTGAGCCTTCGAGGCCACGATGGAGTGCCGATCGCTGATCTGAAGCGCTCGATTCACTTGCCGCTGGACGAGAATGCCTGGGCCGCGCTCGCCAAGGGCATTCGAGCGGACCAGCGATTCAGCGACGCCTACGACAATGCCGAGGCGTGTGTGGTGACCGTCGCCCGCGAGGGGGTCGGGTTTGCGACGCTGACTTGTGATCGGGGCTTCCAGCCGCTCCGATGGCGATTCGCCCGGGCTCACGACGGTCAGGTCGTCGCGCACCTGATCGATCGAACCGACGGTGGAGGCACCACCGTCGAGTTCTACGACGTCGAGACGCCTGTCATTGCTGTGCCCAAAGCCGCCGAAGAAGAGATCGCCGCACCGCCGCTAGGCGGGCTCGTAATCGCTCGGTCGGGTGAGTCGACGGCGTCCCTGATCTTGCCGACGCAGCCGAACGCGATCTTCCGCCAGCACCGCGTTGCACAGCCGTCGGTATCCGCAACGACCAGCAGCCCGAAGGAGGTGCGTCGATTGATCGACGGGCATGCCAGGTGGATCACGGCAGAACTGCCAGCAGATGCTTTCGCGGTCTACCTGCAGCAGTTGATCGGCGACGCCATCGCGAGAGCGATCGGAACCCTTATCGGCGGCAGTCACTGGATGGCCATCGAACGCAAGCTCGCTAGCGCGCAGGACGCGGCGGACCACCTGGAAGAGATGCAAGGCGCGGTCGGCATATCAACGGCGCACAAGAAAATTGCATCGGCCATTGCCTACAGCCTCTACAAGTGGCTTTCTGCGATTGACCTGTTACTGGGCTTCAACGAGGTGATTGCGCCGCGTCTCGCAGCGAGCGGGTTGGGTGACCGTCCGACCGCGTCCCGATTCCTCCTCACGCTGGCCGGTCGTCCCGGATCCCTCTCTGATTGGGACGACGAGGAGACGGCGTTCTTGCTGGCGCGTGTCATCCAGACTCCTGTCCTGTACCGCGCCGCTCGCTTCGCGGTGCTTGGCACAAGAGCCCTCAACGACGCCGACGGCGTGGAACGGAGCCTCTGATGTTGCTCAGCCAGCTGACCGTCGCGACGGCCGCTTCCGCCGCCATTGAGACCCTCGGCCTCGACCCCTCGGCTATCGATCTCGCTTCTACGGAAGCATTGGCCGCCTCGCTTAGTACTCCAGTAATAGATCGTGACCTTCACGGCTCTTGGTCGACTTGACGCTGGTAGTGGGCCTGTTGGGCGCGGTATTGGTGACGTCGTCGCCACCACGACCAGTGCAGGCAGTCCCTGGGACGGTCGACGTGCTTGATCACCAGACGGATGAACAAGTGCCGGATCTCGTTCAGCGTTAACGGAATCAACCCTGCCGGAGCCGGCACGGCCCGCTCGGCCGCAGTGGTGATCGCCAGGAACAGGTGCGCCAACAACACCAACGTGGTCCAGCGGTGCCACGAGGTCCAGGTGCGGACCTGGTGTTCGTCCAAGCCGGTCTGGCCCTTCGAGGTCTGGAACGCCTCCTCGATCGTCCACCGACGTCCCGCCACCCGCACTAGTGCGGAAAGCGCCACCACAGACCGCGAGTAGCAGCGGTAGAAGGCCAACTCCCCGGTGCGGCGGTTGCGGCGGACCAGTAACCAGCGGTGCCCCGGCGGCGCGTCATCCGGTGCGGTGACGGTGATCCACGCCCAGTCGTGGAAGCGGTGGCCCTTGGCCCCCGCGCCGCCGGACAACCGCTGCCACGCCCGTTTCGGAAGCCGGGCGACCATCGCGTCGACGCGATGGGAGCCGGCCGCGGTGGTGACGCGATGGTCGCAGGCCACCGCCAACACGTACCCGACACCACGGCTCTCCAGCATGGTGCGCAACGCCGAGGCGGCGCCGTAGACCTCGTCGCCTGCCACCCAGGCCGCCGCGGCACCGCCGTCCAGAGCACGGACGAGCATGCGCCGGGCCAGTTCGGTCTTCGTCGCGAACCCGGTGTCCTCGGGAACGCCCGCCGCCGCACACCGGTCCGGGTCGTCGGTCCACGACGCCGGCAGGTACAACTCCCGGTCGATCAGGGTGTGTCCGACGGTGGTCGTATAGGTCAGGAACACCCCGACCTGCGCATTCTCGATCCGGCCCGCGGTCCCGGTGTACTGCCGCCGCACACCGACGGTGTGCACGCCCTTCTTCACGTCACCGGTCTCGTCCACCACCAGGATCGCCTCGGCGACGCCCAGACGCTCCACGGCGACCGCCCGGATGTCGTCACGGACGGCGTCGGCATCCCACACCGCCTTACGCAGCAGGTGCCGCATCCCCGCCGGGCCGGCATCACCGGCGTGCTCGGCGATCGTCCAACAGTTCTTGCGCGGCAGGTCCGACAACAGGCCCAACACGAACGCCCGCGCCCGTCGACGCGGTTCCACCCGCGTGAACCGGCCGGCCACCCGGGCCATCAGCCCGTCGAACGTCTCCCGCCATCGGTCGCGGTCTACGCTGTGACCCGCGGCCACCACATGATCTTGGACAGTCCTCACAAACCGTTCATGATCACCTGGTGGCCGCACCCGTATTCACGGCCCCCTGACCAGCCAAGATCACGAACTCTGGCTGGAGTACTAGACGAGTAATTCCTATTGAGTCGAAAGTGATCGTCTCCCGGTAGGTTGATCACTCGTGATCGAGATCGAGGGCGCCCACCGGTTATCGCCCGCGGAACGTGAGGTGCTGCGGTTGCGGGTGGTGGCCGCGTTGGAGTCCGGGCAAGTCGAGGGGTATCGGCAGGCCGCGGAAGTGTTTGGCGTCTCGGAACGCTCGGTGGGCACTTGGTGGCGTGCCTACCGACAGGACGGCCGCGATGGCCTGGCGACTCGCACAGGGCGGCCCGGCCCCGCCGAACTGATCACTCCGGAGGACAGGGCCACCCTGTTCACGGCGATGGCCGACTACACGCCCGAGGAACTGCTGATCGGCGGCCCGCTGTGGACCCGCCCGGCGGTGGTCGAGCTGATCCGCCTGGTCGTGGGCGTGGACATGACCGAGCAGGGCGTCGGGTTGTGGCTGCGTCGACACGGGTTCACTCCGCATCGTCCGGCCCGGCGGGCCTATGAACAGCAGCCCGCCGCGGTGCGCGCGTGGCTGGACGAGCAGTACCCGGCGATCGAGGCCAGGGCGAAGACCGAGGGCGCGGCGATCGCCTGGGTCGACCAGTGCGGACTGCGCTCCGACGCCGCACCGCCCGGCAGGTCCTGGGCGCCAAAGGGCCGCACGCCGATCGTGCGCGTGACCGGGAAACGCCTGCGAGCCAACGTCATGTCCGCCGTCGCCTCGCGCGGCGCGCTGTGGTTCACCGTGTTCACCGACCGCTTCACCGCCCCGGTGTTCACCACGTTCCTCGACCGTATCGCCCGCCAGGCCGGTCGGAAGATCCACGTCATCGCCGACCGACACCCGGTCCACCGCAGCAAGACCGTCCGCGCCTGGCTGCGGGACAACACCGACCGGGTCGAGGTGCACCTCATGCCCGGCTACAGCCCCGAGCTCAACCCCGACGAGCTGCTCAACGCCGACCTCAAACGCAACGTCAACGCCTCACGCGCCCACAACGTCGACCGACTCGCCCACGAAACCCGACGCTTCCTACGCCGCCGCCAACGCCAACCCCACATCGTCCGCGGCTACTTCCAGGCACCGCACGTCCGCCACGCCATCATGTAGGCAACCGAACACTTTCCGCTCAATAACAACCACCTCGGGTTATCGGGGGAACCTCACCCGAAACGTCCAGCGCCCGCATTCCGCGACAGGGCAACGCATCCGGCGTATCCGCAACCTCACCAGCACCCGGCGTCCATCCACCGGCACATCGGCGAGGACCCGCTCGTGGAAGGCATGCACCCGATCCGTCGACGTGCCACAAGCAGGACACGCCACCTCATGGCCCCTGGTCGACGCCCGCACCACGATCACATCGCCAACGTCCTCGACATCCTCGACCGACAGCGCCGAAAGCCCCGAGAACACCGCACCGACCAGCTTCGCCAACTGAGCCATAAATGATCAGGACAACCGTCAACCCCCGTCACGGCCTGGGCTCACCGCGCCACCACCGGAAGTGCGCCAGAGCCGATCTTGAAACAGTCCCGGCAACCTCGCCATCCCCCCGATCGCCAGCCGCTTGAACTTCGTATGGCTGCTGGCGTGGGGCATGTCCTACGCACTGCTGCTGGCAGTCACCGTCGCCCTGCTCGATTTGCCGAACGGTTTCTTGACGCCGTCGTTCGCCCTCAGGGCATTTGTGTTGTGACGAAGGCGGTCCGAGTCGACTTCTGCAGCCGACCCGGACCGCTGGCCGGTGGTTAGCAGCGTGTGGTGGCACCTCCGTCGTCGAGGTAGGCGCCGTAAATCCAGCCGAGGCTGCTGCCGTTGGCAGCGCGGATCCAGGTCCACCTGTGGCCGTAGTCGTTGTCGGAGAAGCAGTCGTAGTACACGGTGGTGCCCTGGCTGACGTAGCCCACAGTGGTGCAGGCACCGTACGGGCCGGTGTGCACGGCCGCGCTGCCGGACTTGTCCACCACGCCGGACCCGTTGTCCTTATTCGTGTGCGGCCAGTATGCGTTCCCGCACGTGACAGCAGACGCTCCGAGGTCGATGGCCTGAGCCTCCGGGGCTGCGGCGGTTGCCGTGAGCGCGGCCCCGACAAGGGCCGCTCCGGCGAAAAGTCGACGTACCTGCATGTTGTGTTGTCTCCCATCGATCGATCGGAAGTTTCCGCGATATCCGGTTCAGGTAGCACCGGTGGCGAGCGGAGCCGGGCCCCTGATGTCTGAGGTGCCCGCTGGCCGCCCGGCTCCGCCATCATCCGAGTCCCCCCGAGCTCGGCGTCACCCAGAGTCCGTCGGTGGGGTTGAGAGGCCGCCGGACGGACGTTGAATTCCCAGGTCGATCCAGGTATTCAGAAGAGGCTGAGCGGAATCGCGGTGCCCAGTTCGGGCGTAGGTGAGCCGCCGGGATTGGGGTGTTGTGTGACTGGCCAATGCCGATGACGTGGGCGGATGGCAGGGAGGGCGGAGATCCCGAGGTCGTCCTGGGTGTACTGGGTGGTCTAGAAGTCCGGCATGGTTGCGAGATTGTGTCGATGGGGCACGGTCGGCAGCGTTCGGTGTTGGCCGTGCTCGCGGTCGAAGCAGGTCGTGTGGTGGCGGTGGACACACTGATCGACCGCGTCTGGGGTGAGAGGCCACCGTCCAGGGCGCGGTCGACACTGCGTACGTACCTGACCCACCTGCGCCGGGCACTGGCCCCGAGCGGTGTCGCGATCATCCACCGGAACGCCGGTTACCTACTGACCGCCGAACCTCACATCGTGGACCTGCACCGCTTCCACCAACTGCTGACGAGCGCCCGCGTACAGCAGGACTCCGAACGTGCCCTGGACGTGATCGAAAAGGCCCTGGGCCTGTGGCGAGGCGAGCCTTTGGCTGAGTTGGACACTCCATGGGCGCAGGCGATCCGGAACCGCTTACACCTGGAACGCGCCGCCGCTGAGGCCGACCGGATCGACTGGGCGCTGGCCTGTGGCTGGCACCGTCAAGTGCTGCCGGAGTTGGCCACTGCGGCGGAGGCCGAACCGCTGGACGAGCGCATGGCCGGGCAACTGATGCTGGCGCTGTACCGGGGCGGGCGCCAGGCCGATGCCCTGCGGCACTATCAACACACCAGGCAGCGCCTGGTGGAGGAGTTGGGGACCGAGCCAGGTGAGGCATTACAAGAACTGCATCAGCGCATTCTCATCGCCGACCCCACCCTCACCCCGTCTGACACCACGATCACAGGCGGGTCGTCGGCGGTGCCCCGGCAACTGCCCGCCCCACCCCGGTGGTTTACCGGCCGCGGCGACCACCTGGCCGCGCTGGACACCGCCTTGAAGCGGCGGGGCACCGTGGTGATCTCCGCGATCGGCGGGGCGGGCGGCATCGGCAAGACCTGGCTGGCACTGGCATGGGCGCACCGGCACCTCGACCGGTTCCCCGACGGGCAGCTGTTCGTGGATTTGCGCGGATTCAGTCCGGACGGCACACCCACCGACCCGGCGGTCGCGTTGCACGGCTTCCTCGACGCCCTCGGTGTGCTCCCCGACCGCATCCCGGTCGACCTGGAGGCACGGTCCGCGCTATTCCGCAGCCTGGTCGCCGAGCGGCGGATGTTGATCGTGCTGGACAACGCCGCCACTGCCGAGCAGGCCGTGCCGCTGCTACCCGGCGGCACCACCTGCACTGTGCTGATCACCAGCCGCCGCCGACTGCCCGGCTTGATCACCCGACACGGTGCTCACTCTCTGCCTCTCGGCGTGCTCACCGATACCGAGTCCCGCGCCCTGTTCGTCGCCGCCCTTGGCCCGGACCGCGTCGCCGACGACGAACACGCGACCGCCGAGCTCATCGCGCTGTGCGGCGGGTTCCCGCTCGCGCTCGGCCTGATCGCCGCCCACGCGCAACCCGGCCTCCCCCTGAAAGAGGCGGCCACCGAACTGCGCGAATCGGGCCTAGACGCCCTCGACGCCGACGACCCCACAGCCAGCCTGCCCGCCGTGCTCTCCTGGTCCCTGCGCCACCTCACCGAACATCAGCGCACCGCGTTCGCACTGCTGAGCATCGCCCCTGGCCCAGACATCGGCCTACCCGCCGCCGCGAACCTCACTGGTCTCCCCGAGCGGGAGACACGCGCCGTGCTCCGCGCACTTGCCGACGCCTCCCTGATCGACTCACGCCTCGGTGGCCGGCACGCGATGCACGACCTCGTCCGCGCCTACGCCACCACCCTCACCCACGACCTGCCCGACCTCGTCCGGGAGGCGGCACTGGAGCGGGTGACCGACTTCTACCTGCATACCGCCCACACCGCCCACTGCCTCTTGACCCCCGACGACGAGTCGGTCCGACCCGGGCTGCCATCTCCCGGCGTGTACCCGCACCCGCTGCCCGACCCGCCCGCCGCGATGGCCTGGCTGGAAGCCGAACATCACCATCTGCTCGCCGCCCAGCGCACCGCTGTCACACACCACCGTCACTACACCGTATGGCATCTGGCGCAGAGCCTGAGTGCTTTCCATCTGCGGCGGGGACACCTTGACGACGACTTAGCCGTGTGGCATGCCGCATTGAACGCCGCCACCCACCTACCCGAGCCCACCACGCGCGCCCGCGCCCGCCGTTACCTCGGCATCGCCTACCTTCGGCTGCGCCGGCACGAGGAGGCTACGGGGCACCTTCACCGGGCGCTCGCACTAGCCGAACATCACCACGACACCACCCAACAAGCCGGAACGCACCTCGATCTCGCGCAGACATGGGAGCTGCGAGGAGACGATCGCAAGGCCATGAAACACGCCAGAAATGCCCTCGACCTCTGCCGCACCCTCGACAACGCGACGCGGAAAGCCGAGGCGCTCAACGCAGTCGGCTGGTTCGCTGCTCGCCTGGGCGACTTCGACACCGCCCGCAGCCACTGCCAGACCGCTCTGGCCCTGCACCGACACCACAACAACTCCGAAGGCGAGGCGGCCACGTTGGACAGCCTCGGCTACATCGACCGTCACACCGGCCATCACCACCAGGCCATCCACCACTACCGTCAAGCCCTCACGCTGCTTCGCACCCTCGGCCACACCTACCAGGTCGCCAGTACCCTCGACCATCTCGGCCACCCACACACCGCCCTCGGACAGCACGAACAGGCTCGCGCAGTCTGGCAGGAAGCACTGGAGCTGTATCGCGAGCAAACGCGTGAAGCTGGCGCCCAGCGGATCCAACGGCAACTCGACTACCTCGACAACACCCTGACAACGGCTCCGGACGATAAGTTCCGGTGAACGTGGCCCTCGCCAGGGTCAAGGTGATCCGCGCGTCGAGGACCCGCGCCCGGAGGGCGCCGATCGCCGACAGGTAGGAGCCGTCAACAAGACGGGCCGCGACGGGGATGCGCCGGTTGTTGCGCAGCCTGCCCGGGACCACACGCCGGTGCCGTGCACCTCGGCGAGTAAAGCGTTGCTGTCGAAGCCTCTGTCCCACAACGCCAGCATGTCCGAGGCCGGGACTTCACCATAGAACGTTTTTCATCGTAGGTGGCGATGGGTCTCGAGGTGGTGCAGGACCAGGATGGCCGCCACGATCGCGGTGGCCCGACGTGGGCAGCAGCGCAGCTTGGCCAGTACCTTCCAGCCCTTGAGCAGCGAGACGGCGCGTTCGCCGAGTGCGCGGATGCGGGCGTGGGCCCGGTTGACCGCCTTCTGCCCGCGTGACAGTTGGGGCGTGTGGCGTGGCGCTTGAACGGCGTGCGCACCGTTGTAGCTGCCGAAAACTCCATCCATGCAGGTCGAAGCCGTGCGTAGCTGAGGCATCGAGAGGCTCCCAGGTGTGGCCACAGGTCCGCACCGCCCTCGGCTGACGCGGCATGATGACCGGCCATGCTGCTCCGACTGGCCTACCTGGGCATGACCAACGCCTTCGCGCTGCTGCGCCTGCTGCCCATGAGCGACCGGGACAAGGACGTGGAGATCCTGGCGCTGCGCCACCAGATCACCATCCTGGAACGGCAACTCGGTGACGCCCGTCCGCGGTTCTCCCCCTGCGACCGGACATTCCTCGCGGCCCTGCTGCACCGACTCCCCGTAGCCACGCTTCGTCGACTCCGACTGCTGGTGCGCCCGGAGACGATCCTGCGGTGGCACCGGGACCTCATCGCCCGACGCCACGCGGTCAGATCCCGTCCCAAGAGTCCCGGCCGACCACGGACCATCCGCTCAATACGCCTGCTGGTGCTGCGCTTGGCACGCGAGAATCCGACCTGGGGCTACCGGCGCATCCACGGCGAACTGCTCGTGCTCGGTATCAAGGTCGCAGCCTCCACCGTCTGGCAAATCCTCCAGGACGCCGGGATCGATCCGGCTCCCGAGCGCACCTCGACGACCTGGTCGACCTTCCTCCGCTCACAAGCCGACGCTCTACTGGCCTGCGACTTCTTCGAGACCCGCATCGTGAACGGCGCCCGCGTGTACGTGCTCGCGGTGATCGAGCACGCCAACCGCCGGATCAGAGTCCTCGGCGCCACCGCGCACCCGACCGCCTCCTGGGTCACCCAGGCCGCCAGGAACCTTGTCATGGACCTCGGAGACGCAGGCCGACACGTGCGCTTCCTGATCCGAGACCGCGACGGCAAGTACCCCGTCCTGTTCGACAACATCCTCGCCGACGCGGGCATCTAGGTCGTCCTCACCGGTGTTCGGATACCGCGGATGAACGCGATCATGGAACGCTGGATCCGGACCTGCCGACAGGAGCTACTCGACCGCACACTGATCTGGAACCAACGGCACCTGCTCCGTAGCCTGCGCGAGTACGAGGACTTCTACAACACCCACCGGCCCCACCAAGGCATCGACAACGCCCGACCACTACAACCACTGCCACAACCAGCCACCAATCAAGCAGCCGCCACCCGACTCGACATCCGCCGACGACAACGACTGGGCGGCATCCTCAACGAATACCACCGTGCAGCCTGACCTGCACGGATGACATTTTCGGCAAGCACAGCGTCACGCCGGACGACCCCGACGCACCACGGTGTCTTGCCCGTCCAGTCGCCGAGAACGTAAGCCGGGTTACATCACCCACCCGAACGAGTGACGATCCGCCGGTCCGGTCCCGCGTGCCTTCGACCGACGACCGCAGCGAAGGCAGATGAATCGATAAGGATCAAGAATTGATCCACGCAATGACTTCAGCCCTCGCCACTTCCTTGTGCGGAATCCCACTCTGACAGCTCTTGCGCGACAACTCGGAGTGCCTGCGGGTCGAATTTTCCGACGACGGTCACGGCGTCGGTCCAGTGGAGGAGCCGAAGTAACTCCACGATCGGCCTGCCGGTCGCACCCAAAGGCGTTCGCAAAGCTAGTTCCCGCCAGCCGTGGCCTCGTTCGTAGTCCGCAGGGATCGTGTCTACCAGGTGGGTGGCGACGTCTTCGAAGCCGATCTGGGCGAGCAACACGGCAACTCGGATGCGCTGGTCCGGATGGTTCACGTCCTCGGCGACCGGTCCAGGATCCTGCTCATCTGCCAGTGCCTTGAACACTGAATTGACCTCGCGAAGCGGGTTAGGCCACGCCTGCGTCGTCCACATGGCGAGGATGATGTCGAGTTCTTCAGTGATCAACTTCAGCTGCACGTTGTCGCGTTCGATGGCCGCAGCTTCCGCCACCACAGACAACGCCTCGGCTCGGTGGTCTGGCCCGTCGATCCGACGGGCGATGGTCGTGGCCCGCTCCAAGTCGCCAACTGCCACCGCTGCTCGGACTAAGGCGACCGACAACGCTTGTCGGTGTTCCGGTGGTGCTGTGTGCACGAGTATCTCGGCTTCGTGGAGAGTCGATGCCGCCGCCACGACGTCGATCATCGATCTCCACCCGTCCAGGCCGGACAGGACCAGCGCCTCGGCCGCCTCGAGTTCGCCGGACGCCGCTACAGCTTGCGCCAGAGGGCTGATCAGATCGTTCCGGACGTGGTCGTCGTTGATGCGGTCGAGTGCGCGCTGGGCAGCGGCAAGATCGAGACGGGCCACCGCCGCACGCACGACACCAGCCAACGCGCGATCCCTTCCCTCTGCAAGCGTGATCGCACGTTCGATATCCCCGTTTCGGGCGACGGCTTCGACTAGGTGCTCTCGGATCTCTTCCTGGTGAGGGGAGGCGAGGCACCGCTCGATGAATTCGTGCGCGAGGGTCGAATCGCCGTTCTCGGCTGCGATCAGGGCAACGACGGCTGTGCCGTGAGGCAATGCGACCGGATCCAGGTCGGCGCGGATCAGGTCGGTCGCGCGCACGACCAGGCTCAGGGCCAGATCCGTCCGTCCCTGTGCCGCCGCTGACTCCGCTACTGCCACAATCATCAGTCGATCGCCCGACTTGATTGCTATATGGGCAGCCCTGTCCAAATCGCCCGACCGGGCTAATGCCGCAATCAGTTCGACCAATGCCTCACGTCGGTAGCCATCCGGCACGCCGGACAGGAGCTGTCCTGCTTCGTCGTCGTTCCAGGACCGCATGCCACACACCGCCCGTAGGAACGGCCCGCGTTCGACCGCATCGAGTTCCCGTGCCAGCGTCACCACAGCGTCGAGGTCTCGCGCACGGGCAGCCAGCTCAGCGAGCACCAACGCTCGACGCAGACCGCTCAGTCTTCCAGCCGCTGCGATGACCGGACCGACGCCCTCCACAGTCGTGTAGGCCCGCGCCCAGTGCCGTGCAATGTCCTCGCCCTCCCGCTGGAGGAGGTCGATGGCGGCAACTTGCACAGAAGCCAACAGGCGACGTGCCCGTTCGGGAGCCGCCACTTCCGCGGCGGATATCATGAACCTGAGCTTTGCCGGGAGATAGGTCGTGGTCCTGATCACCATGTCGGTCAGCGTCGGTCCCCAGCTCCGCTCAAGGGCCGCCCCGATCTCACCCGCCACCTCCGCAGTCTGCGGGCCACCAGGCACCTCGTCCAGGATGTCGACCGCCAACTCAAGATCACCCAGCACCACGGCGGCACGTGCTCTGGCAGCAGCCGCCCGCCGCTGGTCGACAGGCTCGGTGAGAAATGCCGATGTGTGACCCGCGCGGCTAAAAAGCACACCAGCGTGCTCTGTCGAGCCAGATTCGGACGCGATGCGCGCCAGCGAGGTCAGTGCGTCGACTCGCTCCACCGGATAGGTGATCGAGTCAGCCAGCGCTTCAGCACGGTCCCACCGCCCGAGCCTCGCCCACACGGCCGGGAGACCTGCCGGGACCATGGCGTTGCGATCCATGATGCGCTGGCGGTTCATCACCAACCTAGCCATCGCGGCTATATCCGGCTGGTCAGTGGAGAGGACCAGTTCCTCGGTCCGGGAGAGCTCGGCGAGCGCCGCCTGGTCCGCACCGGAGATCTCCTGCATGAGGTCAACACGCCGATGGTCGGCGACGAAGTCGACGAGCCGACCGAGATCGCCGGACGAGACCAGCAGCCGGAAATAGCCGCGCAGCAGATACTCGGGTGTGTCGTCCGGCCAGCGTCGGGCGCGGAACTCGTCGGCCCAGGCGTGCAGTCGTCGGCGATACTCGGACATGGAGTCAGCCAGACGGCGCTGTGCGGCGATATGCAGTTCCTCGTGCCCCAGAACATAGATGTCGTCCGGATGCCAATGGCCCGGCCGGGGCATGAGGCTGCGTCCGGTGACGGTGTCCAACTGCTCGCGCACCTGCCACTCGGGCCTGCCGGTCAAACTCGCTAGGTCCGCTGCGGTGAGACCGCCGATCGCGGCGGTCAGCACGCCGACCAGGTCACGTTCCGATGACAGTAGGCGGCGCAACTCCCGTTCCATCTCCGTCCGCACCGCCTTCGCCGCCTCCGAGACCCGCAGCATGCGCACGATGGACGGATCGTGGAGGGGATGGTCTTCCGGGACATCGTCGGGCACAGGCGGGTTGAGCCGCCCTGCCACGACGACACTCATGCCGTGCGGCAGGCGGGCAGGCAGCAGACTCGCGATGCTGTGGTCGTCCGGATCCGTGGTGACACCCCGGTCTTCGTCCAAACCGTCGACCACGAGCGCCAGGCGCTCGCCACGGCTCACACACAACGCCGCGGCCTCGTCCAGCATGCCCAGCAGATGGGCTTCGGATGTCGAGGCCAAGGGCGGCAGCGGCTCATCGAGCAACGTCGCCAACTGCTCCAAGATCGCCTCGACGAACCCCTGCCGGCGGTTCTGGTCCGAGAAGCGGGCCGTGATGAAGAACGACACCACCCGCACCGCCGGTGGCGGGTTCAGCACGAACCACGACAGCAATGCCGACTTGCCTGCCCACGCCTCCCCTCGCCACCAGAGGTACAGGTCCTGCGGCGAGGTGCAGAACACCGCCAACTCGGCTAGCTCCGCCTCACGGTCCACCAGTTCCTTCGGAACAATGCGTTCGACCTGCTTGCGGTAGCGGGACCGGACCGGGACGCCCGTACGCAGATTGATGTCACCAGTCATAGAGCCGACCTGGATCGCGGACCCAGCCACGACGGAGTTCGACACCGCGTTCGACACCGACCCCTGTTCGAACCCGCTCACTGCTCCATCATGTCATTCGAGCCCTGTAGTGCGGGGTCCCACGACAAAGTTTACCTCCGGCTCGACGATGACCGAGGCAACGTCCCCGAAACGCTCCGCGATGTAGTCCGCCAACGGCTTCGCCTGGATACCGAGCCAATCCCGCGCGTCCGCCTCCAACTCGCGGACACGGCCCTGGACGTTCTCCTCGGTCAGGTAGCTCTTGAACCGCACCGCCAGCACCGACCGGATCGCGGCCTCGGGGTCCAGGGAGTGGCCCTCGAACTCCGCCAGACGCGGAAGCCGGTCCACCAGCGCCGGAGGCATCCCGCTCCAGCCCGGACCACTGGAGTGCTCCCGCCCGTACTCGGCCAACGCGGCCAGCAGGAACGGCTCGAATCGTCCACCGTCGACCTCGACAACCGGATGCCGAACCGAGCGGCCAGGCCATTCAGCTCGGGCATCAACTTCCCGCTGAGGTCTCGCAACTCCTCGTCGTCGGGGACCGGTCCCCAGATCTCGTAACGGGGTACGAGTTCGCCGTCGACCCGCCGCCGGATCCGCAGTTCTGCGGGCGGCCCGAACTTCTCCCGTTCCAGTCGATAGATCGTGAATGAAAATGCCGCCCTGGCTTGGTGGCCACTAGAGTGATCGCGCTATGGGTGCGCTTGAGGTTGGCGAGGTACGGCCGGGTGATCCGGTGGTCGATGAACTCATCAAGTTGGGCAAGCGATACAGCCGAACTTTGGGGATGATGCCGGCAGGTGCGTTCTGGGAGGCCGCCTATCGGGGCCGCCTGGTGGCCGCGAGGATCGACGGCCGACCTGTGGGCTACGCCCTGTTCCGGTTGCCCAGGAGCAACCAGGTGATGCTGTCGCACCTGTGTGTGGCCGCCGAGGCGCGCGGGTCGGGAGTGGCCCGCGCGTTGGTGGCGGAGATCCGGGCCAGGCACTCGTCCCGGCTGGGGATTCGGGCCAAGTGCCGGGACGACTACGGGTTGAACCCGATGTGGGAGGCGCTGGGTTTCCACGCCCGCGGTTCCGCTGTCGGCCGCGGCAAGGATCGCAGTCCGATGACGGTGTGGTGGCTGGATCACGGCCACGCCGACCTGTTCAGCTCGCTCACCGAGGCCGAGCTGCTGGCAGACGAGCCCGATCTGCTGGAGGCGGCACTCGATCTCAACATCCTCATGGACCTGCACACGCGGGCGGACGCCTCCAGCGCGCAGCGGTCGCAGGTGCTGGTCGCGGACCATTTGGAGGGTCGCCTTCGTCTGGTCGTCACCAATGGCGTCGACCGTGAACTGGCACATCGTCCTCAGGATCAACGGGTACCGGTCGAACTGGCCGCGAGCCACTATCCGCGCCGAACCGCCGCGGCGGGTGAGGCCGAGGACGTGTTCGCGCAGCTGGTCCGGGCATCGGCTACCACCGGCCAGGAGCTGTCGCGCCAGGACGAAGGGGACCTGTGGCAGATCGCAGAGGCGGTGGCGTCCGGTGTCGGCGTCCTGCTGACGTGGGACGACGGGCTACGCAGGCGATTCGCGGATCTCCAACGAACAGTGCCGGCACTGGCCTCCTTCCATGTCCTTGATCCGGATCACCTCGTCACCCACCTGGACGAGGTCGCACGGGCTTGGGCCTACCAGCCGGCACGGCTTCAAGGCAGTGCCTACGACCAGGTCCGAGCCGGTGCGGACGACGAACCCCGCCTGCTGGAGTTCCTGGGCAGGACTTCCGGGGAAACCCGCAGTGAGCTGCGTGATCTGCTGCGCCGGCTCGCGCGGGAGGATGTCCCGCGCTGGCTGATCCACACCGGTACCGAACCCGCGATCGCCTGTTACGCCGCATACCTCGACGGGCAGGTACTGCGGGTGCCCTTGTTGCGGACGGCCGTGCACCAGTTGTCCGACACGATCGCCCGCCAGCTGGTCTGGCTGTTACGCCGCGACGCCCGGAACCACGGTGCGCTTGTCATCGACGTGTCCGACCAGCACGTGGGCGGCGTCCTCACCCGCGCGATGGCATCCGACCCGTTCCACCATCACGGTGGTCACCGATACGCATGGGTCGTCCCGGTGTGCGGCACAGCCCAGGAGGTAGCCCAGGCCGCCAACGAAGCACGCGAACTCGTCGACGTAGGACCGGGTCCACTGCTGCGCCCCGGCCTCTCGCCGCGCACAGCAGCAGAGATCGAGCGCTCACTCTGGCCCGCCAAACTCACCGACAGCGACCTACCGCACTACATCATCCCCATCCAACCCAGATGGAGCGGCGACCTGCTCGGCTACCCGATCCAGCTGACCACCCGCCCGGTCGAGCTGTCGTTGGGCCGTGAACAGGTCTACTACCGTGCGGCCGACAACCTGCTCACCGCGCCCTCCAGAATCCTGTGGAGAGTCAGCCAGGGACGCCACACCTCCGCGGAGATCATCGGCACCTCTTTCCTGGACGCCATCGACGTCGACACGCCATCGCGCCTGCATGCCGCCCTCAAGCACTACGGCGTACTCGACCTGCCCCTGCTGGAGAAGCTGGCAGACGGCAGACCGCAGATCCAGGCCCTACGGTTCTCCGACACCGAACTCTTTGCCAGACCCATCTCCACCAACACGTACTCCCTGATCAGGGAGCAGCACGGTGGACCGAAGACGTTCTACGGGCCTCACCGCATCCGACCTGAACTGTTCGCCGCCCTGTACCGAACCGGCACGACGTAAACCCTGATCACACCACTACGTGAAGTCGAACGTGTGTTCGGCTGCGTTCGCAGATAAGGTCCGTGTCATGATCGCGACACCAGCATCCGAAGGCGAGTTCCTGCCCGCCCCGCGTCCACTGCTGCTGTCGCTGCGCCCCAGATTCGCCCAGGCGATCCTTGACGGCACGAAGACCGTCGAGCTGCGCCGGACCCGGGTGTCCGCGCCACCTGGCACGCTTCTCGTCATCTACTCCAGTTCCCCTGTCATGGCCGTCGTCGGCGTAGCCACGCTGGCGGACCGGGACACCGCCAGCCCTGCGACCATCTGGCGTCGGTACCGCAGCCAACTTGGCCTGTCTCAGGCGGAGTTCTCCGACTACTTCGCCGGTGCAGAACAAGCCACCGCCCTGTCGATCGCCGCCCCCCGGACGCTGCCGACGCCATTGACACTCGCCCGTCTACGGGCACATTCCGCGTTCCAGCCACCCCAGAGCTACCGGTACATCGCCCCCACCGACCCCTCACCACTCACCGAACTCGCCGTGGCCTGGGCCGGTTGAACACCGCCACACCCGATCGATCGCGATTACTCCACCCGCGATGGTAAGCCGCGCAGCGAGACCAGCCGTGTGCCGTGTCGCGTCGATCCAGCGGGACTGTTTCAAGATCGGTGTGTTCGGCCCGACACGCCGGGCCTGGGGTCCGGCGGGATGGGCACTGTGAGTGATGACATCTGAGCTTGTGAGCGCACGGAAGAGCGAGACGGGGACCGGGCGGCAGCTGTCGCCGGAGCAGGCCGCCGCGGCGGCGATGGTGGCCGAGGCCAAGGCGCGAGGACTGGCGTTGACCGGCCCTGATGGCCTGCTCAAGCTGTTCACCAAGAGCGTGCTGGAGACCGCCCTGGCCGAGGAGATGACCGAGCACCTCGGCCACGAGAAGAACCGCGCGGAACCCGGCCGCGAGTCGACCAACGTGCGCAACGGCAGCCGGACCAAAACCGTGATCTCCGACGCGGCCGGCGAGGTGGGGATCGAGGTGCCCCGCGACCGGGAGGGCACCTTCGAGCCGCAGATCGTCAAGAAGCGGCAACGTCGCCTCACCGACGTCGACGAGATCGTGTTGTCGTTGTATGCCAAGGGATTGACCACCGGGGAGATCTCGGCGCACTTCGCCGAGATCTACGGCGCCTCGGTGTCGAAGGAGACGGTGTCACGGATTTGTGCCTGCCGAGAACTCCATCCACGCTGGTAGAGGGCGTGCCGGGCCAAAGGCCTCGAAGCGCTCACAGCACGGCTGTCATCCGCTGCGGCATCGACCAGCACGGCATGATGACCGGCTGTGCTGCTCCGACTGGCCTACCTCGGTATGACCAACGCGTTCGCGCTGCTACGCCTGCTGCCCATGAGTGATCGGGACAAGGACGTGGAGATCCTGGCGCTACGTCACCAGCTCACGATCCTGGAACGCCAACTGGGCAACGCCCGTCCGCGGTTCTCCCCCGGCGACCGGGCGTTCCTCGCGGCACTGCTGCACCGACTTCCCGTCGCCACACTTCATCGGCTCCGACTACTGGTACGCCCGGACACGGTGCTTCGGTGGCACCGCGACCTCATCGCGCGCCGCCACGCAGCCAGCTCCCGCCCCAAACAGTCCGGCCGACCACGAACCATCCGCTCGATCCGACTCCTGGTGCTGCGCCTGGCACGAGAGAACCCCACCTGGGGCTATCGCCGCATCCATGGCGAACTCCTCGTCCTCGGCATCAAGGTCGCCGCCTCGACCGTCTGGCAGATCCTCAAGGACGCCGGAATCGACCCGGCGCCCGAGCGCACCTCGACGACCTGGTCGACCTTCCTCCGTTCCCAGGCCGACGCGCTCCTGGCCTGTGACTTCTTCGAGGCTTCCACCCTGAACGGCACCCGCCTGCACGTGCTCGCGGTCATCGAACACGCCAGCCGTCGAATCCGGATCCTGGGCGCCACCGCGCACCCGACCGCCTCCTGGGTCACCCAAGCCGCCAGGAACCTCGCCATGGACCTCGACGAGGCAAACCGACACGCGCGCTTCCTGATCCGCGACCGGGACGGCAAATTCCCGGCACTGTTCGACGCCGTCCTCGCCGACGCGGGCATCCAGGTCGTCCTCACCGGTGTCCGCATCCCGCGGATGAACGCGATCATGGAGCGCTGGATCCACAGCTGCCGACGGGAACTGCTCGACCGAACGCTGATCTGGAACCGGCAGCACCTGCTCCACGCGCTGCACGAGTACGAGCGCTTCTACAACACCCACCGACCCCACCAAGGCATCGACAACGCCAGACCACTACAACCACCGCCACAGCCAGCCACCGACCGGGCAGCTGCCACCCGACTCGACATCCTCCGACGACAACGACTCGGCGGCATCCTTAACGAGTACCACCACGCCGCCTGACCTGCACGGACGACATTTTCGGCAAGCACAGGGCGCCGTACCGGTCGATCAGGGAAGCCAGCGTGGTGCGGCCGGTGACGAGCACGGTGCAGGTCGGGCTGCCCGGCAGCAGCGGCACGACCTGCTCGGCGGTCGCGGCGTTGTCCAGCACCACCAACATCCGTCTGCCCGCGATCAGGCCGCGGTACAGCGCGGCCTGCGCATCCGGCCCGCTCGGGACATGGTCGGGGGCGACGCCGAGAGCGTCGAGCAAGCCGCGCAACGCCTCCGCCGGCGAGATCGGCCGTCCGGTGGGACTGAAGCCGTGCAGGTCGACGAACAGCTGCCCGTCGGGGAACCGGTGCAAGTTGCGATGCGCCCACGTCAGGGCCAGCCAGGTCTTGCCGACCCCACCTGCCCCACCGATCGCCGAGATCATCACCGCCCCGGACGCCGCCACGCCGTCCGGTGCCCCGACGCCCGCAGCGCGGTCCAACGCGACCAGCTCCGCCACCCGACCGGCGAACACCCCCGGCGCCGCGGGCAACTGGCGCGGCAGCACCCTCCGCACCGTCTGCTCGACCGTGACCGTCGCGTTCCCACCCACTTGGACGACCACCCCGCCGCCCGCCGCGACCGCACGCTGATCCACCCCGGCCGGGACTCCCCCGTCTCCCTGGGCACCGTCAGCACCTGTGTCCACCACGTTCATCGGTTCGATCCCGCTCGCCCGACCGGTCACCCACCCTCACACCATCAGGCCCACCGCCGACCGAAACACCGTAAAGATGCGGACAAGCCGATTCCCGCGACGGCAAGGACCGCGCGCTCGGGCACTGACTGCTCCGGACGCCGCCCAGCGTGGCGGTCTCGGGACACGCCCGCCCTATCACGTCGAGCCGATCGACGTCCGCGCCCGCAGGCACGGTGCAACGCACACCGTGCCGCGACGACCATCCCGCGTGCACACTTGATCCGGATCGACACCGGCCCGACCGGTCAGGGATGGTCGCAGCCGGTCATTGCTGCGACATGCTCCCGCGAGCCAACCTTCGACGCGCTGCCACCTCCCTCTCCTACGAGGTGCTGAAGATACGAACCATGTCCCTCAAGCAGCACCGCGTCGGCCTGTGCCTGGCGACAACTCCATTCATGCAGGTCAGAAGCGCGGTCAGGACACGAGCGCGGGATGGCCCGTAGCGATGCTCGTGTTCCGCGGGCTCGTCGGGTGACGCGGCATGACGACCGGCTGTGCTGTTCCGACTGGCCTACCTGGGCGTCACCAACGCCGTTGCGCTGCTGCGCCTGTTGCCCATGAGCGACCGGGACAAGGACACGGAGATCCTGGCGCTACGGCACCAGATCACGATCCTGGAACGCCAACCGGGCAAGGACCACCCTCGGTTCTCCCCCTCCGACCGGGCTTTCCTCGCGGCACTGCCGCATTGACTCCCGCCCCTACGCTTCATCGGCTCCGACTGCTGGCACGTCCGGAGACGGTGCTGTGCTGGCACCAAGACCTCCTCGCGTGCCGCCACGCAGCCAGGTCCCTCCCCAAGGCGGCCCGGCCGACCACGAACCAGTTGCTCCATCTGCTCTTGGCGCGCAAGAACCCCACCTGGGGCCACCGCCGAATCCACGGAGAACTACTCGACATCGACATCGCAGCCTCCACCGTCCGGCAGATCCTCCAGGACGCCGGGATCGACCCCGCTCCCGAGCGCATCTCGACGACCTGGTCGACCTTCCTCCGCTCGCAAGCCAGCGCTCTACTGGCCTGCGACTTCTTCGAGACCACTACCCTGAGCGGCACCCGCCTGTACGTGCTCGCGGTCATCGAACACCCCAGCCGCCGAGTCAGGATCCTGGGCGTCACCGCACACCCCACCGCATCCTGGCTCACCCAAGCCGCCAGAAACCTCTCCATGGACCTCGACGACGCCAGCAGCACCACCCCGATTCCTGATCCGCGACCGAGACGGAAAGTTCCCCACCCTGTTCGACCCGACTCCGCCAACGCGGACATCCATGTCGTCCTCAGCGGAGTCCGCATCCCCCGCATGAACGCGATCACGGAACGCCGGATCCGCAGCTGCCACCACGAACTCCTCGACCACACCCTCATCCGGAACCGGCAGCACCTACTCCACGCCATGCACGAATACGAGCACTTCTACAACACCCACCGCCCCACCAGGACATCGCCAACGTACGACCGCTACGACTGCTGCCACAACCGACCACCGATCAAGCAACGATCGCCCTACTCGACATCCGCCGACGCCACGACTGGGCGGATCCTCAACGAGTACCGCCACGCCACCTGACCTGCACGGACAACGTTTTCGGCAGGCACAACGCTGATGTGGAACCAACAGCGCCTGCTCCACACCCTGCGCGAGTACGAGGACTTCATACAACACCCACCGGCCCCACCAAGGCATCGCCAACGCCAGACCACTACAACCACTGCCATAGCCAGTCACCCATCAAGCAGCCGCCACCCGACTCGACATCCGCCGACGACAACGATTGGGCGGCATCCTCAACGAATATCACCATGCTGCCTGACCTGCACAGATGGCGTTTTCGGCAGGCACACGGTTAGTGCTCGAACTGGTGCAGGAACGCGAGGACGCCCAGGCACAGCACCATCGAGCCAGCGAACGCGGGTCCGCCAGTCAGCACGGCTTCGGCGACACCGGCACCGGTCGCGTTCTTCACCACGCCGGTCACCAAACCCACCAGGAGGGAGAAGAGCACGGACACCAGCACCCAGAGGTTGCGCACCTCGCGCGAGTTGGGGTTCGACACTACAGCCCTTCCTAGTACGACGTTGACAGCATGTAATCCGACAAGGTGGTGCGCACTCGACGCGTCATGTCCGCGAGCTCTCGGTACGCGGCGATCTGCTCGTCGACCAGGTCCGTCACGTCCTGCTCGGTGAGGGTGCGTCGACCGGCCTTCTTCACACCAGCACCATCAGGCGTGCCGCACCTGCTTCCACCAGCCAGCACCGCCTTGAGCCACTGGCGAGGGCGAGCTGGTTCCTCGTGGCGGCTCGCCCCGTCAGGCTCGACTATTCCGCCTCGTCTTCGTTCGACCCGGTAGAGAAGCAGTACTCTTCTGCCTTCTTGGCCAGGTGTACGGGGAAGGGCTGGGCCAGCGGGTCGTACTCGTCGTGGAAGCGCTGTTGATGGGCGACCGATGCCCACTCCGCCGCGCTGTCCGTCGAGCCTGCATCACCCGACACAACACACAGCGCAGTGATCTCAAGGTACTGCGGGTTCCACGCCGAAACGGTCGCGCCGTATTGCGAGGACACATCGTCGCCGAGCTTCCGGAGTCCTCTCGGGGTCTTCGGGAAGCTGCGGGGAAGGTCCGCGGTGCTTGCGAAGACCCGGTTGTCGCCTGCCGCGTCTCTGGGGCACCATAGTCCGCTGGCGAAGCCTGCGGGCTTTCCCTCGGGGATCAAGCGTGTGTGGCCCTCGTAATCGATCTCGCCCGCGAGGTCGTCCTGGATGAGGGGCGCACCGAAGGGACGGATACCCAGCAGCAGGTAGTGGCCGGGTCCCCGCTCAATGAAAGACGGCGGCGCCAGGTAAAGCAACCGCGTCGAACGCCCGTTGTCATGGCGCAGTTCGAGCAGATCGCCTGAACCAACGAGTTGCTCCAGGACCTCAGCGACGTCCGAGCGACTGACTGACACGCCAGCCAGTGGTTGCATGACGCCGTGCACCGCGTCGACCAAACGCCTCGGACTCGTTGGACACATGAACGAAGCAGCGCGCCTAATACTCCAGCCAGAGTTCGTGATCTTGGCTGGTCAGGGGGCCGTGAATACGGGTGCGGCCACCAGGTGATCATGAACGGTTTGTGAGGACTGTCCAAGATCATGTGGTGGCCGCGGGTCACAGCGTAGACCGCGACCGATGGCGGGAGACGTTCGACGGGCTGATGGCCCGGGTGGCCGGCCGGTTCACGCGGGTGGAACCGCGTCGACGGGCGCGGGCGTTCGTGTTGGGCCTGTTGTCGGACCTGCCGCGCAAGAACTGTTGGACGATCGCCGAGCACGCCGGTGATGCCGGCCCGGCGGGGATGCGGCACCTGCTGCGTAAGGCGGTGTGGGATGCCGACGCCGTCCGTGACGACATCCGGGCGGTCGCCGTGGAGCGTCTGGGCGTCGCCGAGGCGATCCTGGTGGTGGACGAGACCGGTGACGTGAAGAAGGGCGTGCACACCGTCGGTGTGCGGCGGCAGTACACCGGGACCGCGGGCCGGATCGAGAATGCGCAGGTCGGGGTGTTCCTGACCTATACGACCACCGTCGGACACACCCTGATCGACCGGGAGTTGTACCTGCCGGCGTCGTGGACCGACGACCCGGACCGGTGTGCGGCGGCGGGCGTTCCCGAGGACACCGGGTTCGCGACGAAGACCGAACTGGCCCGGCGCATGCTCGTCCGTGCTCTGGACGGCGGTGCCGCGGCGGCCTGGGTGGCAGGCGACGAGGTCTACGGCGCCGCCTCGGCGTTGCGCACCATGCTGGAGAGCCGTGGTGTCGGGTACGTGTTGGCGGTGGCCTGCGACCATCGCGTCACCACCGCGGCCGGCTCCCATCGCGTCGACGCGATGGTCGCCCGGCTTCCGAAACGGGCGTGGCAGCGGTTGTCCGGCGGCGCGGGGGCCAAGGGCCACCGCTTCCACGACTGGGCGTGGATCACCGTCACCGCACCGGATGACGCGCCGCCGGGGCACCGCTGGTTACTGGTCCGCCGCAACCGCCGCACCGGGGAGTTGGCCTTCTACCGCTGCTACTCGCGGTCTGTGGTGGCGCTTTCCGCACTAGTGCGGGTGGCGGGACGTCGGTGGACGATCGAGGAGGCGTTCCAGACCTCGAAGGGCCAGACCGGCTTGGACGAACACCAGGTCCGCACCTGGACCTCGTGGCACCGCTGGACCACGTTGGTGTTGTTGGCGCACCTGTTCCTGGCGATCACCACTGCGGCCGAGCGGGCCGTGCCGGCTCCGGCAGGGTTGATTCCGTTAACGCTGAACGAGATCCGGCACTTGTTCATCCGTCTGGTGATCAAGCACGTCGACCGTCCCAGGGACTGCCTGCACTGGTCGTGGTGGCGACGACGTCACCAATACCGCGCCCAACAGGCCCACTACCAGCGTCAAGTCGACCAAGAGCCGTGAAGGTCACGATCTATTACTGGAGTACTAGGCGGACCGGTCGCGGGCGGACGGGGTGGCCCGGCGGCGACCGCGCGGTTTTTCACGACCACCGGCAGCCTTCATGACCACCGGCAGCCGCGCCCGCGGTCGGTTCATGGCCATCTTCAGCCGCAGCCGACTCCGGCGGTGACCGCGCCCGCCGTCAGTCCCTGGCCACCGGCAACCGCAGCCGCATCCGGACGCCGCGGGCGAGGGGTTCGGCGGCCACCTCGCCGCCGTAGGTCTCCACCACCCGGCGCACGATGGCCAGGCCGAGCCCCGAGCCGGGCATCGACCGCGCCTGCGCCGACCGGTAGAAGCGGTCGAACACGAAGGGCACGTCGGCCGGCGGGATGCCGGGTCCCTCGTCGGTGATCGTCAGCTCCCCGTCGGCCACCACGACCAGCACCTGGCCGCCTGGCGGACTCCACTTCACCGCGTTGTCCACCAGGTTGGCGACGGCCCGCTCGATCGCGTCCGGGTCGACGTGCACCAGGCAGGGCGACAACGCCGACTCGAACCGCGGCGCGGCGGCCCGCCCGGCGGCCTTGGCGACCACCCGGTCGGCGACCAGGTCCAGCCGGGTGTCCTCGGCCCGCGCGGTGCCCTCGCCGTACCGGGCGAGGTCGATCAGGTCGTTGACCAGCGACCGCAGCTCGCCCGCCTGCCCGATCGCGGCGCGCACCAGCGCCGGCGCCTCCGGGTCGCGCAGGCCGTCGTCCTCGGCGAGCAGTTCGAGGTTCGTGGTCAGGCTGGTCAGCGGGGTGCGCAACTCGTGCGACGCGTCGGCGACCAGCCGGCGTTGAGCGTGCACGGAGGCGTCCAGCGCGGTCATCATGGCGGCGAACGACCGGCCCAGGCGGCCGATCTCGTCGCGTCCGGTCAGGTCGACGCGCGCTCTCAGGTCCTTCGTGGCGGTCACGTGCTCGACGGCGTCGGTCAGCACGCGCACCGGCCGCAGCACCCGCCGCGCCGCCAGCCGGGCGGCCAGCGCGGCCACCAGCCCGCCGACCACGGTCAGGGCGGCCAGCAACGCCGCCAGCCCGGTCAGCAGGCCGGTCGCGTCGTCCAGCGGCCGGGCGGCCCGGACCAGCGCGCCACCACCGCTACGCGACCCCGGCATCAGCGCGGTGTAGACCCGGTAGGCGACGCCGTCGTGGGTGACGTCCTGGAAATAGGCCGGTTCCTGCCCCACGGCCACGTTCGCGTCCCGCTTGGTCACGTCGATGAAGGCCCGGTTCGGACCGGGGCGCACCGGCGCGGGGATGAACTGGACCAGCGTGCTGCCCAGGTCGACCGGGGTGTCGGCGAGCTTGGGCTGCCCGGAGGCCTCGACCTTCTGCTTGAGCTGGGCGGCGACGGTCGGGCTGCTCTCGACGGCCTTCATCAGCGAGTCGTCCAGCTGCCGGTGCAGGTTCGGTCGCACGGACGAGTAGACCACCACCGAGGCGATGGCCAGGGCCACCAGCACCACCGCGCCGCCGGCGAGCCCCACCCTGGTGCGCAGCGTCATGGCCGCTCCCGCAACACGTACCCCAGTCCGCGCACGGTCTGGATCAGCCGCGGTTCACCGGCCGATTCCAGCTTCCCGCGCAGGTAGCTGATGTAGACCCACAGCGCGTTGGACGCGGGCCCGAAGTCGTAACCCCAGACGGACTCGAAGATCAGCACCCGGCTCAGCACGCGGTCCGGGTTGCGCAGGAACAGCTCCAGCAGCGCGTGCTCGGTGCGGGTCAGCTCGATCGGCCGCCCGCCCCGGTGCACGCGGTAGGTGGTCGTGTCCATCTCCACGTCGGCGAACCGCAACACCTCGTTGTCCACACCGGTGCGCCGCAGCAGGGCACGCAGCCGGGCGCGCAGCTCGTCCAGCGCGAACGGCTTGACCAGGTAGTCGTCGGCGCCCGCGTCGAGCCCGGCGACGCGGTCCTCCACCAGGTCGCGCGCGGTCAGCATGAGGATCGGCGTGCGGTCGCCACGTCGGCGCAGCCTGCGGCAGATCTCCAGGCCGTTGGGCTCGGGCAGCAGCACGTCGAGCACGATCAGCTCGGGCCGGACCCGGCCGAGCTCGTCCAGGGCCTGCGGGCCGTCCGCGGCGACCGAGACCTGGTAGCCGTCGCGGCGCAGCGCGTGGGCCAAGGAGAGGCGGACAGCTTCGTCGTCGTCGACCACCAGGACCCGCACGCCACCAGTATGGGTGACGGCGTCCGGGCCACTCGCGGGCCGCGGCCCGGACCGGGTGACACCCGGTCCGGGCCGCTCGGGAGAACCGGTCACTTCGTGGGCTTGGGCTGCTGCTCGGCGAGGGTCCGCTTGACCTCGCGCAGGACCTCCAGGAGCCGTTCGGGCGTCAAGCCGAGGCCTTCGGCGATGGCGACGAACGCGCGGTCCCGCAGGATGTCGTCACCCCGGGCCTTGACCTTCTCCAGGTCGCGGAACACCTGCCGGGAGCGGTCGACGGTGATGCCGAGCCGGGCCGCCAACAGCTTGACCGCCTCCTCGGGCACCCCTTCTCCCTTGCCCGGCTTCTCCTGGCCCGGCTTCCCCGCATCCGGCCGTACCTTGGCGGGCTTCCCCTGCTCGGGCTTCACCTTGGCCGGCGTCCCATGGTCGGGCTTCGCCTTGTCCTCGACCACCGCCGTGGTGGGGTTCGCCAGCGCGGGCGACGTGCTCGCCGCCAGCGCCGTCAGCGTTCCCGCCGCCAGGACGGCGGCGATGAGCCTGGTCCGGATCCGCATGGGCATCCCTCGTTCAGTCCAGTGCGCCGGTCGGTCCGGCGCGCCTGGGACCAGCAGACCAAGCCGGGTTCAGGGCAACTTTCAGCGAACCTTGGAATCACCTCAGGAAACGACCGGCGCACGTCCGGGATCCCTAAGATCGACGCATGGGACTCCGGTTGCCGTGGGCCGCGCTCGCCCGACTCGGCCACGCTCACTGGTTCTCCGGCAACCTCTACGAGGCCGTGGTGGACGTGCCTGGGCTCCTCGCGGACGCCCGACCGCACCGCGAACCGCGGCTGCTCGGGCCGGGCAGCCCGTTGCGCTACTACGCGCCGGCGGCGCCCGTGACGGTGGTGGCCACCGGGGTGACGCTGGTCGAGAGCTGGCGCAACGGCGGCGACCGGCGTGCGGTCGCCGCGTCGGCGGTGGGCACGCTGGTCGCGGCGGGCCTCACGGGTTACCTGGTCAAGGCGGTGAACCTGCGGTTGTTGCGCGACGACGAGCCCATGGGCGACGACGAGCGGCGACGGCTGATGCGCACCTGGCACCGTGGCAACCTGCTCCGGCTGGCGGCACTCGCGGTGGCCGCTGCCGCGACGCGCCGGGCCACCCCCGTCCGCCCGCGACCGGTCCGCCTAGATGTATGAGGCCATGACGTTGGTGACGCCGTCGTGGAGCCGGGTGACTGGCGGTTGGTTTCCGGCGGCAGTGTGGGGTCGATGGTAGTTGTAGTGCACGTTCCAGACCGTCAGGGCGTCGGTGCGGTGTTGTTCGCTGGTCCAGACGTGGGCGTAGAGGAATTCCTCGCCCAGGATGCGCTGGTAGCGCTCGACTTTGCCGTTGTGGCGTGGGGTGTAGGGCTTGATGCGCTGGTGGCGGGCTCCGAGCAGGGCCTTGGCGAAGTCGTGGGCGCGGTAGCAGGAGCCGTTGAGTTCCTAACGGATGTCAAGTGGTTGGCGCGCCCGTAGGGTGGGGGTGGACGGGCCGGTCGATGGAGCGCGTTGCGACTCCGTGTTTCGTCGGCCCGTCCCTGGTGCGGGGTGTGTTGTGCGACGTGCGGTGCGGAGTTCGGCGGAGATGGTGTAGCGCTGGGCGATGATGTGCCGGGCTTGGTGCGGGGTCACCGGTGTGCCGTCGGTGTCTGTGAGGTGGTAGTGCTCGCCGCGGCGCAGGCAGGCGGCGATGCGGGTGAGCAGTGTGGTCGCGACGTGGCAAAGGGCCGAGTTGTGGTGTTTGCCGGCCTCGGTCATCAGGCGGTGGTATTTCGCCGCGAGCGAGGGGTCGCTGCGGCGGGCCTGGTCGGCGGCCATGAACAGTGCTTCGCGCAGGCATGCGTCGCCGGATTTGGTGGGGCCGCCGTGTCGTGCGCTCTGGCCGGAGGAGTCCAGTTTGGGGACAGGCCGCTGAAGGAGCGGATCGCGGCCAGCGAGGTGAACCGGTGCGGGTCGCCGAGGCGTCCCAGGATCTGGGCGGCCAGGACCGGGCCGACGCCGGGGACCGAGCGCAGGATCGCGTCGGGGTCGGCCTTGGTCAGCAGCGCGGCGATGCGGTCCTCGAGTTCTTTGATCTCTTCGGTCAGCTGCAGTGCCAGTCGCGCCTCGATCGCGATGTCGTCGGCCAGTTCCGGGTAGTCCAGCTCCTCGGACCACAACCGGAGGGTCTCTCGCGCCGCGGTGATCACCTGGTCCGCCTTGTCCTCGCCCCAGCTGCCGCGGGAGTGGCGGGCCAGGAACCGACCCAGGCGTGCCCTGCCCAGGCGGATGACCTGGTGCGGGTCGGCGTAGTGCGCCAGAAACCGCAGCGGGGTCTTGTTGGCCAGGTCGGCGCCCAGCGCGGCGTGCCAGCCCGGCCCGAGCAGTTCCAGCAGGTCGTCGAGCCTGGCAAGAATGCTCGTGCGGCGTTTGACCAGGTTGGAGCGCAGTTTGACCGCCCGGCGCAGCGCGTCGCCGGGGCCGAGTCCGGTCGCGGTGTGCAGGCCCTCCGGGTGCAGCAGCGGGACGCGGGCCAGGATCCTGGAGTCCAGCCGGTCGGACTTGGTGTGCTTGGCGTAGTAGGTCCGCAGGTCGGCCGACTGCTCAGGCGGCACCAGCACGACGACCGCTCCCCGGCGACGGGACCAGGCCGCCAACGGCACCCACGCATTGCGCGTCGGTTCCATGACCACCGTGACCGACGACGGCTCGGTGCCCTCGGGCAGCATGGCCCACAACCGCTCCAGGTCCTCGACGGTGGTGCGGAACCTGCGCCCCGACCACAGGTATCGGCCCGTCGCATCGGCCAGACTGGCCTGGTGGGCGGCCCGGCAGGCGACGTCGATGCCCAACCGCATCTCCAACGAGGTGGCTCCCTTCCGCTCGGCGAACACGACCCGGCACGCAAGGCCATCACCAGAGCCGGCGCCCGTACCGGACATTCACCAACAGGGATCCACACGGCTCGGGCGTTACCCGAACCGCTGGTCACCGGGTTCCCAACAGGACGCGCACCACTCGGCGAAGGCCCCGCTCACCCCAACGGTCAACAGGCAAGGAGCGAACACCCCAGTCGGTCACGTAGCGGTGGTGAGCGGGCGCCGGAGCTCCGGATCCTCATGCGACCGGACGCGCCGCACCAGCCTCCGGGAACACACACCAAGCTTGAATGTCGGTCACGACGCGGTGGACATGGGTGATGCCGTGGGCGGCGAGGAACGCCCTGGCCTGATGCAGGAACCCGATCGCGGTGACCGCCTTCTCGTCGGGCAGCGCCTCGGTGTAGGCGAGGCGGGAGAATCCGTCGACCGCGGAGTGCATGTAGGTGTAGCCGGCGCGCGCACCCTTATTCTTGGCGCGTTCGACCTTACGGGCCTGGTCGCTGTCGCGGCCGTGGGCCCGCCAGCCGCCGCCGTCGGGGATCACGCCGACCTTCTTGACGTCCAGGTGCAGCATGTGGCCGGGCCAGCGGGCGGCGATCCGGCGGGGACGCCGGTTGGTCTCGTCGTTCGGGTCGAGGAACCGGCGACGGTTCAGGCCCAGGTGGGCCAGGTGCCGTCCGACGGTGCGCACCGAGATTCGAACGCCGTCGGCTTCCAGTTCCGGGGTGATGCGTCGGGCCGGGTACTTGTGGTCGCGGCGCAGCCGTTCGATGCGGGCCACGACCTCGGCGGGGGTGGCGGTGGGTTGGTGGTGCGGGACGCTGGGCCGGTCGAGCAGGCTGGCCTCGCCGTGGCGGCGGTGGCGGTTGACCCACCTCGACGGGCAGTGCCGCGAGATGCCCATCTCGGCCGCGACGTGGGCGATCGGGCGGGTCTTGCAGCGTTGGACCAGGCGGTGGCGGCCTTCGACGGACAGCGGGGCGTCACGGTGGAGCACGGACGGGTCTTTCTGCTCGGCGGACGAGTTGGTCGCACTTCTCATCCTGCCGTCGGAAGACCCGTCCGCCCGTTTAGGGCCGCCCCGCCGTCACCAACGTCATGACCCGCAACACCTAGACGAGTAATTCCTATTGAGTCGAAAGTGATCGTCTCCCGGTAGGTTGATCACTCGTGATCGAGATCGAGGGCGCCCACCGGTTATCGCCCGCGGAACGTGAGGTGCTGCGGTTGCGGGTGGTGGCCGCGTTGGAGTCCGGGCAAGTCGAGGGGTATCGGCAGGCCGCGGAAGTGTTTGGCGTCTCGGAACGCTCGGTGGGCACTTGGTGGCGTGCCTACCGACAGGACGGCCGCGATGGCCTGGCGACTCGCACAGGGCGGCCCGGCCCCGCCGAACTGATCACTCCGGAGGACAGGGCCACCCTGTTCACGGCGATGGCCGACTACACGCCCGAGGAACTGCTGATCGGCGGCCCGCTGTGGACCCGCCCGGCGGTGGTCGAGCTGATCCGCCTGGTCGTGGGCGTGGACATGACCGAGCAGGGCGTCGGGTTGTGGCTGCGTCGACACGGGTTCACTCCGCATCGTCCGGCCCGGCGGGCCTATGAACAGCAGCCCGCCGCGGTGCGCGCGTGGCTGGACGAGCAGTACCCGGCGATCGAGGCCAGGGCGAAGACCGAGGGCGCGGCGATCGCCTGGGTCGACCAGTGCGGACTGCGCTCCGACGCCGCACCGCCCGGCAGGTCCTGGGCGCCAAAGGGCCGCACGCCGATCGTGCGCGTGACCGGGAAACGCCTGCGAGCCAACGTCATGTCCGCCGTCGCCTCGCGCGGCGCGCTGTGGTTCACCGTGTTCACCGACCGCTTCACCGCCCCGGTGTTCACCACGTTCCTCGACCGTATCGCCCGCCAGGCCGGTCGGAAGATCCACGTCATCGCCGACCGACACCCGGTCCACCGCAGCAAGACCGTCCGCGCCTGGCTGCGGGACAACACCGACCGGGTCGAGGTGCACCTCATGCCCGGCTACAGCCCCGAGCTCAACCCCGACGAGCTGCTCAACGCCGACCTCAAACGCAACGTCAACGCCTCACGCGCCCACAACGTCGACCGACTCGCCCACGAAACCCGACGCTTCCTACGCCGCCGCCAACGCCAACCCCACATCGTCCGCGGCTACTTCCAGGCACCGCACGTCCGCCACGCCATCATGTAGGCAACCCAACACTTTCCGCTCAATATCTGGAAGCCGACGTCGAGGACTTCCCCGACTCGGCGCGCACGCCCGCTACGCCGTCCTTGAAGACACCCTCGAACCCTTCCTACGCTCCCAATGGACCGGCTGGGACGACGAAGCGCAACGGGTGACGGCGAACGGACTGGCATCGGCCAAGAAGAACGCCCAAGTACTTCCTCACTGCGCGCCGCCTCACAACCCCACCTCCCCGCTTCCTGCTGGACGTCCTGCGCTACACCCAAACCTCATCAGCTGAGGCGAGCGCGCGACACCGGCACTCGGAGGCCTGGCAGTCGGCTCGCAGGCACCGGTCTGTGTTGATCGAACGAGCACTTGATACACGCTCAAGTGGCGCAGGCTGCCGGACTGTTCAGCCGGTTCTCCAGCAGTCCATGATCTCTTCCGGTCCCCACACGAGGTCGACGTCGTCGGTGTCGATGTCGGCTCCGGACAGGGCCACGACGACCAGTCCGGAGCGGCCTGCCTCGTAGCCTAGGACGTGGTTGGCCGAGTGGCGGAGCGTTTCGAGGTCGTGGCGGTTGAAGGTGCTGCCGATCCATTTGATCGATCCGGCGAAGTCGATGCGGCCGGCGACGGGGGAGCGGTCGGCTCCGACGAGGTCGATCTCGGGGTTGTGCTGTCGGTTCCACCAGCCGCCTACTGCGGCGGTTTCGGGCCAGGACAGTTCGCCGGCTTGTCCGGCGAGTTCCAGTGCTTCGCGGATGAGTGGTTCGACGGCGCGTCCGCGCCAGCTGGTCCATTGGCGTTGCAGGACGCGTGCGCCGATGTGGGGGCGTCCGCGGCGGGCTTGTTCCTGGACGGCGCGTCCGATGGGCAGGTAGAAGCGCAGGTTGCTGTCGGCGATCCGGTAGAGCGCCGGTTTGCCGGGCTTGGTGGAGAGCGGGTGGTCCACCGCCAGGACCCGTTTCTCCTCGGTCAGTCGTCGCAGCAGCGGCGACAGCGTTCCGGAGGGGATGTGTCCCTGGTTGCTTCCGGCGGTGGCGGCGATGTTGGCGTGGGTGCGGTTGTCCCCGCCGATGGATTCCACGACGCGGTGGGCCTGGTCGGGCGAGGGGAACTCGGCCAGCAGGGAGGACTCGGGCACGCCGAACAGGGGCGCGGCCGGGTCGTCGCATTCCCTGCGCAGGAAGTCGGCGGCCGGCATGGCGTGGGGCCAGCTGCGGATGATGCCGGGTAGTCCGCCGGTGACGAGGTGGGCGTCGATGGCGTCCGCCGCGTCCAGGCCGAGGGCGTGGCCGGTCTCGGCGGGGTTGAGCGGTCCGAGCACGAGGTTGTCGGCACGTCCGTAGAAGGGGCGGTCGTAGGCGGTGAGGCGTTCCATCATGTGCAGGTCGCTGCCCAGCAGCACCAGCAACACCGGGTGCCGTGACCACAGCCGGTCCCACGTGGTCTGTAGCGCGCCGTCGAAGACCTCGTCCTGTTCCGCCAGCCACGGCAACTCGTCGAGCACCACGACCGTCGGGGTGTCCGGCAGTGTCGCGCCCAGGACGCGGAACGCGTCGGGCCATCCGCCGGTGACCCCGGTGGGCGGACCGACCTGTCCGGCGGCCAGGGACGAGTCGGCGAGTTCGGCGAGGAAGGCGGTGGTCGACTCGACCGAGGACGCGCCCTTGGTGGCGGCGAAGTAGAAGTAGGGGACGTCGGCCCGATTGCAGAACTCCTGGACCAGCCGGGACTTGCCCACCTGTCGCCGTCCGCGGATGGCGATCGCGGCCCCTTCCCGTGAGGTGATCACCCGGTCGAGGCGCTTGCGCAAGAGGTGCAGCTCGGCCTGCCTGCCCACGAAACCCGACATGGACATCAGTGTAGATGGGATCTACATAGATTGCATCTACCCTCCCTGGGGAAGCGGTGGGTCCGATACTGCGTCGCCTTCGCTTCTTGTGGAGTGCCGACTGTCTTCGGGGATCAGGAGTCAACGCCGTGGTCCGGCTCTGCGTGCCGACCGGGTGTGGCCCAAGCTTCGCTAGTCAAGTCGCCTACTGGGGTTGACCCGCTTTGACGGACAAGGTCGATGAGTGTGGTCAGGCTACCCGGTTCACCGGGTGGTGTCGGGTTGCTTCGTAGGCGGCGGGGCTGAGGTAGCCGAGGCTGGAGTGCAGGCGGCGGGTGTTGAACCAGCCCTCGATGTACTCGAAGATCGCCTTGTGCGCTTTGGCCCTGGTGGGCCAGGGCGGCCGGTCGAGCAATTCGCTCTTGATCGTGGCGAAGAATGACTCGGCGACGGCGTTGTCCCAGCATTGGCCCTTGCGGCCGAACGACAATCGGACGCCCAGGTCGTCGGCGAGGGCGGCGAGCTGCGCGGATGTGTATTGGCAGCCCCTGTCGGCGTGGAAGATCACTCCGGGTTCGGGGCGCCGCTGTCGGACGGCGTTGTCCAGGGCCTGGGCGACGAGGTCGGTGCGCAGGTGGTCGGCGGTGGCCCAGCCGACCACGCGTCGTGAGGCGATGTCGATGACGGTGGCCAGGTAGAGCCACCCCTCCCAGGTGTGGATGTAGGTGATGTCCCCGCACCACCGGGTGTCGATATCCGTTGCGGCGCAGGAGAAGTCGCGGCGGATCAGGTCGGCGGGGATGGTAGCGGTGGGGTCGGGGACGGTGGTGGTGCGCCACCGTTTCGGCGCGCGTCCGGCCCGTCCGGTCTCGCGCAGCAGACGGGCGACGCGTTTGCGGGAATGCCGATGCCCCCGGGCTCGCAACTCGGCGTGCACCCTGGGCGCGCCATAGGTGCCCCGCGATTCGTCGTGAATCGCGACGACCCGCGCGGTCAGCTCGGCGTCCTGTCGTGCGCGGGCGGTGGGCGTGGCGGTGCGGTGGGCGTAGTAGGCGGACCGGGAGACCTTCAGCAGCGTGCACGCCCGATGGACGTTGCCGCCGCGTGACTTCTCCGCCTCGATGAACGGATAGACGTTCACCGGATCTCCTTCGCGAAGAAAGCCGTGGCACGCTTGAGGATCTCCACGTCCTCGGTCAGACGGCGGTTCTCCCGGCGCAGCCTCGCGAGCTCCTCCCGCTCGTCGGTGGTCAACCCGTCGCTCCGGGTCCCGGCGTCACGCTCGGCCTGCACGACCCACTGCCGCACCGCGGTCTCGGTCAGGTCGAAATCCTTCGCGACCTGACCCACCGACCGGTCACCACGCCCGCACAGCTCCACGATCTCGGCCTTGAACTCCGGGGTGAACGACCGCCGAGGCCGCCGCTTCTTCCTACCCATGGGCTCCATGATGGGACATCCCTCCGGGGACCCGCGTCCCCTGATCTCGGATGTCCGTCAAAACGGGTCAGGCCCAGAGCCGGTGGCTTGAGCGTGACCACAGACGGTGGCCGTTGCAGCATGAACTCGACAACCGACCCCACGCAGCGGACCCGCCGCCAGCAGCAACGTAAAGCCTTGGACGTCGTCTTCGAGGTCAACCTCGTTGACGGCACCGAAGCTGAGCGCCTCTCCGTGCAGCAGGCGGCGGTCATCCGCAACGTGGTGCAGTGGTGCCGACGAAACGGCAACAGCGCACCAACGGACACGAGCGTCACCTGACTACAACACGAAACTGGCCTGCACGACCAGACTGCCAGCGTGAAACCGCAGGTCAGCCTTGTTCCCATCCTTTGTTACTCCCGCCGGGGATTCGAACCTGCGCAGCTACCGCCGAGCCTTTCGTAGCCACCGGCCAACACCACGACCTCGGAGCACTACGACCGCTGCGGTGCGCCTGCGCGGCCTGCCCGTCCAAGCCCACACGACCCGGTCCCCGTAACCCGAACATGCTGTGCTCCTTGAACACCCATCCAGACGACCGCTGCCCGAGGACCACCGCGTCAACACCACACCAGCACCGTCCATCGGATCAGGTGCCAGCGCGCGCGATCCATGAGATCGACAGCTTGGACCGCCTGGACAACGCCGCCGCACGCGTCGACCACGGCCAGGAAGAACACCCGAATGGAGGACACGATTCGCTTTAGCCAACGCGACCCCATTTGGCCCTGCGCAAACCGATCCTCCCAAAATCCTCCCAAACGCCGGGTTACCAACCAGTACAGACCACTGTGGACGATCGCTTCAAGATCGAACCGAGCGCACGAAAAAGCCCGCTGACCTGGGCTTTCATCCAGATCGAGCGGGCTTCTTCAGACCGTCGGGACGACAGGATTTGAACCTGCGACCCCTTGACCCCCAGGGTCGTCCGGATCATGACCTGACCTGCGGGAATGGCGACAGCGCCCCTCGCGATAGGTCAGTTGAGCACAGCTCGACGCAGACAGAACCCGTTGCAGCACAACGAACTCTCCTCCACCCGCTCCTCCTCGTCCACTCCCTTGACACGAATCAAGTGATCGCGATAGCGCGCGACGAAGCGGTGTGCGTTCGAGTCCCCGGTGCGGCTCCTACAGCATTCACATCGACCCGAACCGCCGGTGACCTGGCATTTCTCATCCGCCTACCACTCGAGCGGACGCCCCACCACCCTGCGACGGAATCACGAGCCAACGACGATGGCCATGCGTCCGACTAATGCCCGCTCCTGGCGACGACTCCGGTCCTGGACACGCTGAACCTCGGGCAGCTTCGGGCTGCGTCCGGGGCCTTGCACGCCCAGATACCACTCCACAGGCTGGTGGCCATTTATTAGGCGTGCTACCAGGGCCGTCGGTGTCGCCGAACAGCACCACGAACACCGAGGCCGGGAAACGCCCGTCCACGGACGGAACTCCACCACCGTCCGCTCGACATCCTCGGCACTGAGCAAGGTGACCTCGGCTCCGCGCAGCACGTACAGGACGCGGTCCTGCTCTTCCGGGCCGTCGGACCGCGGGCCGGTGATGGCATCGGCCCGCGCCAGTTCAGCTCCGGTTGATCTCCGCGTCGCCGGGGCGACGGCCGCCCGCAGGTGCGCAACACTATCTCCACCTTCAGAACATGAGCAGTGTGGCCCGCCACGGACCTGGACCTACCTGTCTGTAGTCGGGTCGACCGATCACGCCATGCTCGTCCCACGCGTACGAAGGCATCGGATGCAGGCCCTATTCACTCGATCGGGTGAAGCGTTGCCAATCGTCGTAGCGAAGATCGTCCAGGCGTCGATGTGATCGACAACGTGTCGGGCCATGATCACCGGTTCGGCGGCCGGTTGCGACGAGAGTTGGGAACCACCTGCGTGAGGATCGCCAGAGTTCGGATCAAGAACTTCCGCTGCCTGGAGGATGTCGAGGTGCGCTTCGACGACGTGACGTCGTTGATCGGCCCGAACGGAGTAGGCAAGTCGACGGTCCTGCGCGCGTTGGACTGGTTCTTCAACGGCTCCAAGGCCGCGGACCTGGAGACGGAGGACCTGACCCACGGCGCACAGGGAGACCTGTCGGTCGAGGTCGAGTTCGACCACCTCACCGCTGACGACCGCGCCGAGTTGGGCAAGTACGTCACTGTCGACTCGGACAAGTGCGTGATCTGGAAGTTCCGACACGCCGACGGCTCGGAACTGATGAGCGGCAACGCCCGGTCGTTCCCCGCCTTCGAGCCGGTTCGCAGCGCCGACACCGCCACGCAGATGAAGGAGCGCTACCTGGAGGTGCGAGAGGCGCACCCCGAGCTAACCCTGCCGGTGTGGAAGTCGAGCAAGGTCTGCGAGCAGGTGCTCAAGACGTGGGAGCTGGAGAACCCGCACCGGCTGGAGGACTCGCACGTCGCGGTGACCAACCTGTTCGGCTTCGCCGGCCAAGCCGTCATGTCCGGGCGGTTCGACTACGTCTTCGTCAGCGCCGACATGCGCGCCTCCGAGGAGTCCCGGGACGGCCGCGGCGCCCTGATCGGCAGGATCCTTGAACGCAGCGTCAACCGCAAGGCAGCCGACGAAGACATCAAGGCACTGGCGGCGTCCGTGGAGGCCAGGCAAGAGGAGATCTTCGAGCGCAACTTCACGGACCAGCTACGCGACCTGTCCCAAGCCCTCTCTGACGCCGTGGGGCGGTACACAGCGGGTAGAACCGTTGTCGTACAAGCCCACAAGCAGGAGATCAAGCCGCCCCGCACGCAATTCGGCGTGTCCATCCTGGACTCGAAGATCGACACCCCGGTCGAGAAGCAGGGCCACGGCTTCCAGCGGACCCTCCTGGTCTCGGCGCTGCAACTGCTCGCCGAGCGCGGCTCCGCCGGTCAGGGCAACGGTGCGATCTGTCTCGCCATCGAGGAACCCGAACTGTTCCAACATCCCGTGCAGGCGCGCTCGTTCGCTTCGGTGCTGCGCAAGCTGGCCGAGGATGATCAGCAGAACTTCCAGATCGCCTACGCCACCCACAGCCCTCACTTCATCGATGCGGGCAAGTTCGACCAGGTCCGCCGCATCACCCGGGAGGCGCAGGCGCCGGAAGGGCGGGCGCCCGCCGTGTCCATCAACTCCACCACGATCGCCGAGGTGGAGAAGCGCTTGGTCGGCTACGCGACCTCCGTCGCGTCGCAGTTGGACGCGGTGGCCGCCACCACGCTGTCCGAGGCGTTGTTCTCCAACGGTGCGCTGATCGTCGAAGGCACCAGTGACAAAGCCGTGTTGGAAGGGCTTGCCGAGAAGTCCGACGTGACCTCCCTGCTCCACCCCGGCATCACCATCGTCGCCGCGGACGGCAAGTCGAACATCCCGCTGGTCCACGCCATCCTCTCGGAATTGGACATCCCCTGCTACGTCATGTTCGACGGGGACAAAGGGGCCGGCGACAGAAAGCGACGCGACGGGAAGCCCGAGGCGGACGTTGTCGCGCACATCCGGAGAAACGCTGACGACAACCGCAAACTGCTGGCGTACCTCCAGGTCGACGTCGAGGACTTCCCCGAGACCGCCGCACACGCCCACCACGCCGTGCTGGAGGACACACTCGAACCGGTCCTCACCAAGTGGAGCGGGTGGAGCGCGACCCACTCCACGGTGGTCGCTTCCACCGGAGCCAAAGGCAAGAAGAACGCCTTGGCGCACCTACTCACCGCTCGCCACGTCGATTCACCCGCGCCACAGGTCCTTCAGGACGTGCTGCGCCGCGTCCATAAGCTCGTCAGCCGATGAACAAGCCGCCATCAAGAACACGAAATGTCCACCCCGAGTCGCGTCAGTCCGGATGGCGGCATAGTACGAAGAGTGAAGGCCGGCATATCAGCCACAGCCGCAACCCTCCGGGTACCTTGGCCGCAGTCGCCGCCTCGCTATAGGCGTCAAGGAGAACGATGATGCGAATCATAGGTTCCCCTACAAGTGGACCCAGACCACCTCCTGGCGGCTACATTTGATGCGCCAGCACACTACTGTGCTTGACCCGTTTTGACGGATAGGGTGACCCCGAACCCGTCAAAACGGGTCAGACCATTCGCTGTGTGCGTCTGTTTCACGTTCAGCAGGCGGTGCAGTCCGGTGTGGTGAGAACGGATGCCGAGTCGACGCGGCGTTCGAGCATGACCGTGTCGCGCCAGGCGCCGTGGTGTTGGGCGATGCGTTCGCGGACGCCGACGGTGCGGTAGCCGGCGGAGTGGTGCAGGGCGATGCTGGCGCGGTTCTCGGGGAAGATCGCGGTCTGCAACGTCCACAGGCCGTCCGCGTCGGCGGCGGTGACCTGCTTGTGCACGAGCGACTTGCCCACGCCTCGGCCGCGGAAGCCGTCGCCGACGTAGACCGAGGTCTCGGCCACTCCGGAGTAGCACTCGCGGGCCGAGACCGAGGTGGCGGCGGCCCAGCCGGCGACCCGGCCGTTGACCACGGCGACCCAGCGGTGGCCGGGCAGCCACTTCGACTCCAGCGTGCGGCGGCTGGGCGTCTCGGTCTCGAAGGTGGCGTTGCCGGTGGCGATGCCCTCGCCGTAGATGCGGCGCACGTCCGGCCAGTCGTCGTCGGCCAAGGGGCGGACGGCGACGTCGGTGGGCAGGTCGGTCGGGCAGCACGGTCGCGTGACGATGGTGCCCATGACGGCGTCGGCGGCGTGCGGCAGGCCGGTGCAGCACGCCGGGTTGACCGACACCAGGGTGGCGGTGCCCTCCTTGCGCAGCCGCACGAACCCCACGTCGGCGAGCTTGCGCAGGTGGTGCGAGCAGGTCGACTGGCTGACGCCGATAGCCTCGGTCAGCGCGCCCACGGTGATCTCGCCGGGCTGGGTGGCGACGGTGTGCAGCAGGCGCACCCGGGTCGGGTCGGCCAGGCAGGCGAACCACTCGGCGTAGGTCGAGGCGTCCTCGGGCGCGAGGCCCACTGCGGGCAGCGTCGTCGTCATGGAATCAGTCTATCGATTCGGATCGATGGTTGTATCCATCGAACGGACTCGATACATTGCTCCTCGCTAGATCGAAGCCAGACGATGAACGAGGTGGCCCGTGAGCGAGCTTCCGGTGGTCGTGGTCGGGGCGGGTCCGGTCGGGTTGGCCGCAGCGGCACAGCTGCTGGAACGGGGCTTGCGGCCGTTGGTGCTGGAGGCGGGCCCGCAGGCCGGCGCGGCGGTGGCGCAATGGCACCACGTGCGCCTGTTCTCGCAGTGGTCGGAGCTGGTCGACCCAGCCGTGCGCCGGCTGCTGGAGCCCACCGGCTGGACCGCGCCCAACCCGCAGGGCTACCCCACCGGCGCCGAGTGGGCGACCGAGTACCTGGTGCCGTTGGCACAGGCGTTGGGCGAGCACGTCCGGGTGAACGCCCGCGTGGTCGGTGTGGCCCGCCGCGGCCGGGACCGCGTGGTGGACGCGGGTCGCGACAGCGAGCCGTTGACCGTGCACGTCCAGACCGCCACCGGCGAGGAGCGGATCACCGCCAAGGCCGTGGTCGACGCGTCAGGCACCTGGGGTTCGCCCAACCCGCTGGGTGGCGATGCGCTGCCGGCGATCGGTGAGCGCGCGGCGGCCGACCGGATCACCTATCACGTGCCCGACCTCACCGATGACGTCCAGCGGTATGCGGGCAAGCGGATCGCCGTGGCGGGCAGCGGGCACTCCGCGCTCACCGCCCTGGTCGCGCTGACGGACCTGGCGGACAAGCACCCCGGCACGCATGTGACGTGGCTGCTGCGCCGTGGGGCAGTCGGCAACGTCTTCGGCGGCGGCGAGTCCGACCAGCTGCCCGCGCGTGGTGCGCTGGGGCTGAAGGCGAAGGCTGCGGCGAAGGTCGGGCACGTCGAGGTCGTCACGGGCTTCCGCACGTCCGAGGTCGAACGTGACGGCGACCAGCTCGTCCTCGTCTCCCAGGACGGGCACCGACTAGATGATTGATTCCAAGGGTTAGTGGTCGTAGGCGGTCAGGGAGCGCTTGATCGGCTGGTCGGTGTGGTCGTTGTGCCAGATGGCGGCGGTCAGGGCCAGGATGCGTTGCAGGACGCGGACGATCACTCCGGCGGGTGTGCGCCCGCCGTGGCGTTCGAGGTCGAGTTGGGCCTTGAAGGTCTGGTTGATCGACTCGATGGTCTGGCGCAGTGGCTTGAACAGCGCCGCGCCGGGCCGCTCGGCCTCGCCCTTGCGCGCCGGGCGCAGCAGTTCGACGTCGGTGTCGGCCAGGCGCTGTTCGAAGTCCCGGCCGTAGTACTGCCGGTCGGCGATCAGGATCTGGCCGGGCCGCTCGGCGGTCAGGGCGGGGTCGGCGTCGAGGATGTCGAGCAGGGTGGTGCGTTCGTCGGCCTTGGCGCCGGTCAACGCGAAGGCGACCGGCAGCCCGCCCAGGGTGCAGACCAGGTGCAGGCGCAGTCCCCAGAAGAAGCGCGAGTGCGAGGCGCAATAGCCGTATTGCGCCCATCCGGCCAGGTCCGAGCGTCGGGTGGTCTCGCGGGAGCGGCCGCATTCCACCGGGGTGGAGTCGACCACCCACACGTCGTCGGTCCACAGCGTGGTGTCGACCGCCAGGAGACGGATCACGGCTTTGACCAGGCAGGCGGCGTTGCGCAACCGCTTGTTGTAGCCGGGTTGGCGGGGCAGGTAGCGGAACAGGTGTCCCAGGTGGGCGTGGGCGTGACGTAACCAGCGGGCCTCCGAGGTGAACCCGAGCAGGGCCTGCATCACCGCCAGGGTGACCAGCTCCGCGTCGGTCAGTACGGGCCGTAAGCCGACCTTCGGCCGCCACGGCGCCAGGTGCGGTGCGGCCTTCAGCAGGTCGTCGGTTCTGACATAGAGTGCGGTCGCGAGGGTGTCAATGTCGGTCGTCACAACCCGTACATCGACACCCTCGCCCCATGTCTCCAGGTGCCTACCCCTTGGAATCAACCATCTAGACGCGGTGGATGAGGTCGTCGTGCTGACCGGCTTCCGACCCGACCACTCCTGGCTGTCCGAGGTCCGGCTTGAACTGGACCCCGTACTGCAGGCGCCCACCAAGCTCGCGCCGCTGATCGACCCGAACGTGCACTCCTGCGGCACCGTCTACCCACACGGCGCGAACGAGCTGCGCCAGCCCGAGCCCAACGTCTACCTGGTCGGCATGAAGAGCTACGGGCGGGCGCCGACGTTCCTGGCGATGACCGGCTACGAGCAGGTCCGCAGCATCGCCGCCGAGATCGCCGGTGACCACGAGTCGGCGGCCAAGGTGGAGCTGACGCTGCCCGAGACCGGCGTGTGCGGCGGCTCCGGTGTGTTCGACGTCGAGCCGGAGTCCTCAGGTGGGTGCTGCGGCGGGCTGCAGGTGGCGGACCTGGCGCTGACGGCTCCGAGCGCGCGTCTGAAGTCCAGCAGCCCGGCGCGATCGAGGGGCGTGCCGGGCTGCGCCGCGTCCTGGTGGTGTTGTGCCTGAGCCAGATCACCAGCTGGGGCGTCCTCTACTACGCGTTCCCGGTGCTCGCCACGTCGATCAGCACGAGCACCGGCTGGTCGCTGCCCGCGATCACCGCCGGGTTCGGACGACCCCGAAAACTCGCCCACTCGAGCGGTCCGACCGGTGGACCCGATTGCGACGGCTCGGCACGGCTCTGAGCACACCGTCGCGTTGACACATCAATGAGCATTAGTATGTCGATGTGACAACGGAACGTGATGCCTGTGACCTGCTGTGCCTCGACCTGCCGCACGCGGAGGAGATCCGGACCGGGCTGCCGGAGTTGCCCGCCGTGGAGCAGGCGGCGGCAGCAGCGCGGGCGTTGAGCGATCCGACTCGGTTGACGATCGCCGCCGCCCTGTTCGCCGGAGGCGAGTTGTGCGTGTGCGACGCGTCCTGGGTGGTCGGGACGGCGCAGAACCTCACGTCGCACCACCTGCGGCAACTCAAGATCGCCGGACTGGTAACGGCTCGTCGTGACGGGCGGTTGGTGATGTACGCGCTCACCGCGCGAGGTCGAGCTCTCGTCGTCGCCGTCCTCGGGGACCGGGTCGCTTCCACCGTACCCAGCGCTGTGGAGGGGTGAGCTGTGGCTGACGCATGCTGTGGACCGCAGGACACACCGAAGTCGAGCACCGCCGTGGATGCGCCGGAAGCGGAGACGCACGAGAACCACGAGCCTGAGCGTTGGTGGCAGATCCGCGAACTGCAGTTGGCGGCCGTGGCCGCCGTGCTGCTGGCCGTCGGCTGGTGGTTGTCGTCGACGGGTGCGGAGCGAGTGGGCGACGGGTTGGTGCTGGCCTCCGCCGTCGTGGGCGCCGCTTCGTTCGTGCCGGGCACGTTGCGCAACCTGCTGCGTCGCCGTCGGGTCGGGGTCGGCACGCTGATGACGATCGCGGCGATCGGCGCGGTCGCGTTGGGGCAGGTCACCGAGGCCGCGATGCTCGGAGTGCTGTTCTCCATCGCGGAGGGCCTGGAGCACTACGCGATCGCCCGCACCCGCCGCGGCCTGCGGGCCCTGCTCGGCCTGGTGCCGCCGACCGCGTCGGTCCTGCGGGACGGCGTCGAGGTGCAGCTCGCGCCGGACGACATCGTGGTCGGCGACCGGATGGTGCTACGACCCGGTGAACGCGCGGCGACCGACGGCGTGATCTGGGCCGGTCGCACCAACCTGGACCTGTCTGCGATCACCGGGGAGTCGATGCCGGTCGAGGCAGGCGCCGGTGACGTGGTGCACGCGGGTGCGATCAACGGCGGCGGCGCGATCGAGGTCGAGGTCACCGCCCGGGCGTCCGACTCGTCGCTGGCGCGCATCGTGCACATCGTCGAGGAAGCCCAGGACCGCAAGGGCGGCGGGCAACGGTTGGCCGACCGCATCGCCCGTCCCCTGGTGCCCGCGATCATGGTCCTGGCCGCGCTCATCGCCGGGATCGGTGCGGTGGTCGGTGATCCGCTGGTGTGGCTGGAACGCGCGCTGGTGGTGCTGGTCGCCGCGTCGCCGTGTGCGCTGGCGATCTCCATCCCGCTGACCGTGGTCGCCGCGGTGGGTGCGGCGAGCAAGCAGGGCGCATTGGTGAAGGGCGGCGCGGCGCTGGAGGAGCTCGGCCGCATCGGCACCGTGGCCCTCGACAAGACCGGCACGCTGACCCGCAACGCCCCGCAGGTGGTGGAGGTCCTCCCCACCGGTGACGCGACGTCGACCGGAGTTCTGGCGACGGCCGCGGCGCTGGAGGCGCGCAGCGAGCACCCGTTGGCCCGCGCGATCCTGGCCGCCGCGGACAGCGGGCAACCGGCCATCGACGTCACCGCCGTGCCCGGACACGGGCTCACCGGCCGCGTCGACGGATCCTCCGTGCGGCTGGGCAAGCCCGGGTGGATCGATCCCGGCCCGCTGGCCCACGATGTCGAACGGCTGCAGCAAGCGGGAGCCACCGTCGTGTTGATCGAGCAGGACGACGTCGTCCTCGGTGCCATCGCGGTGCGCGACGAGCTGCGTCCTGAGGCTCCCGAGGTCATCGGTCGACTGAGTGGCCTGGGCATCAGCACCGCGATGGTCACCGGCGACAACACTCGCACCGCCACCGCGCTGGCCACCCAAGCGGGGATCGGCACCGTGCACGCCGAACTCCTGCCCGAGGACAAAGCCGCTCTGCTCAGTGAGCTCCGCAACGGCCGCCGCATCGCCATGGTGGGTGACGGCGTCAACGACGCGCCGGCCCTGGCCACCGCCGACGTGGGCATCGCGATGGGCGCCATGGGCACCGACGTGGCCATCGAGACCGCCGACGTCGCGTTGATGGGCGAGGATCTGCGCCACCTGCCGCAAGTCCTCGCGCACGCCCGCCACGCCCGGCGGGTGATGTTGCAGAACGTGGGCCTCTCCCTGGCGATCATCGGCGTGCTCATCCCGCTGGCCGCGTTCGGCGTGCTCGGCCTGGCCACCGTGGTCTTCGTGCACGAAGCGGCCGAAGTCCTGATCATCCTCAACGCCATCCGCGCGGCCAGGACCACATCACTGCCCGAGGTCACCACCGCCCTGCCGTCCACCCCACAACCGCTCAGCCTCACGGTCGCGGGCCCGTCGAAGCAGAACGGTTCCGGCTGCTGCGATGCCTGCTGAGACCAGCCACGACACCCTGGTCATCGGCGGCGGCCAGGCCGGGCTCGCCATGGGCCAAGCGCTGGCCGCCGCCGGACAGGACTTCCTCATCCTCGACGCCGCCGCGGAGATCGGCTCGTCGTGGCGCCGCCGCTGGGACTCCCTGCGGCTGTTCACCCCAGCCCGGCACAGCGGGCTGCCGGGCCTACCATTTCCCGGTCCCGCCGACCACATGCCCGGCAAGGACGAGGTCGCCGACTACCTCGCCGCCTACGCGCGGCGCTTCAGCCTGCCTGTTCGACTGGGCGCCGCCGTTCGCCGGTTGTCGAGGACCGAAGACGGACGGTTCCAGGTCCTCACCGACCACGCGACCCACACCGCACGGGCAGTCGTGGTGGCCACCGGCCCCTTCCAGCGCCCCGCTGTCCCTCCTTTCGGACAGCGGTTGAACTCGGGAATCACCCAGATTCACACGGCCGACTACCGCAACCCCGGCCGACTGCCGAGCGGTCCGGTGCTCGTCGTGGGCGCCGGGAACTCCGGCGTGCAGATCGCCGAAGAACTCGCCCGCACCCACCGGGTGACCCTGGCGGTCGGTGCCCGGCAACCGGCCCTTCCACAACGCCTGCTCGGCCGCGACCTGTTCACGTGGCTGGAGTCGCTCGGCGTCATGCGGGTTCCCGCCGACACCCGTCTCGGCCGCCGCCTGCGCGAACGCGACCCGCTGATCGGCGCCAGCCTCCGGCGACTGCGTCGCCAAGGGGTACTCGTGCGCAACCGCGTCACCTCGGTGCGCGAAGACCGGATCCACACCGCCGATGGCCACGACATCGCCCCGACGACCGTGGTGTGGGCAACTGGGTACCGGGCGGACTACAGCTGGCTGGACATCCCGGGTGCGGTGGGCACCGACGGTTGGCCTCAGCAGACCGCGGGCGTCAGCCCGACCCCCGGCCTCTACTTCCTGGGCCTCCCCTTCCAACGCAACCGCGGTTCGGCGCTGCTCGGTTGGGTCGGCCGTGACGCGGCCACCCTGCTCGGTGAACTCATCACCACCACCCGCACGCCCTACTATGAATCATCGTAGATCGGTATGCGATCCTGAGCCACGATGAAGCCGCAGCTCCGCGAACGCGCCAAACGGGACCTGAAACGGCGCGCTGACGAACCCCTCGTCGCCCGTCCGCGACCAGCCGCCGATCGGAAGGCCATCAAGCCGCGCAAGCGTTCGCCCCGGAACAGCGTCGCGACGGTGGCGAGCGTGTTGCTGCTCGCCGGGCTGACCGTCTTCGTCGTGCGCGAGACCGTTGACCCGCCCAACCCGCAGATGCAGGGCGTGACACCTTCGACGTCCGAAGGGCCTGAGGGCGGTGGTGGCGCTTCTCAGTCACGAACTCCCCCCCGCGCCGAACCCCGACCCGGCGCTGTTCCACGCGGCCACCGCATCGGCCGAACTGCCGCCCGGCGGGGAGTTCACCGCTCAGGGGAACAAGCAGTGGGCGGTGGTTCCCGGCACTGCCCCCGCTATCGGTGGAGCGAACCTGATCACCTACACGATCGAAGTCGAAGAGGGCGTGCAGGTGACTGGTGGCCTGGAGGGGTTCGCCACCGACGTCATGAGCATCCTCGCCGATCCACGGGGGTGGATCGGCGACGGACAGCACGGGTTCCAGCGCGTGGACACCGGCAAACCGGACCTGCGCATCAGGCTCACGTCGCAGCTGACGACGCGTGACGTCTGCGGCTTCTCGATCCCGCACGAGGGGTCGTGCGCCACCACCGAGGTCGTGACCATCAACGTCGCGCGCTGGGTGCGCGGAGCCGTGTCGTTCCAGGGCGTGCTGGTCGAGTACAAGCAGTACGTGATCAACCACGAGGTCGGTCACGGCCTCGGCTACAACCACAAACCGTGCCAGGAGACCGGTGCGCTGGCGCCGGTCATGATGCAGCAGTCCTGGGGCGTCTCCAACGACTACCTTGCCGCTCTCGGCACCGACCGCGTGGTCGCGGACGGCAAGGTGTGCAAGCCGAACGCGTGGCCGTACCCGACGGGGAACCGCTGAAGCGGCAGCATCGGCCGCCTGGTCAGAACTTCAGTCCGAAGAGCCCGCCGTCTTCACCGTAGTCCGTGAGGCGTTGCGGGAGGACGAAGTCGTCGATGGGACGGCCGTTGGGCAGCTCCGCCGGGGTTTCGTCGCTGTTGAGCGTGACGATGTACTGGAACTCCTCGGCGTCGGCGAGCTCAGCGCCCAGTTGCAGGGCCGTGGCGCGCTGACGTTCGTCGACCCCGTCGAAGAGGTGGCTGTCGTGCACCAGGAAGCCAGGCCCCCGCCCGCGCCGTGCCCACAACGTCACCAGGTCCATGTCGAAGCAGTAGACCTGCATGTTGGTGATGCCCTTGCTGCGGCCCCCGGGGATGGTGGCAGTGATCTCGGGGCCGTTGTCGGTGGCGTTGATGATCAGTCGTCCGTGGTGCTGATCGGCGTAGAGGCGCTGGGACAGTCGCTCGAAGGTGACGAACACCGGGCTGAGCACCTGCTGGCGCTCAGCGAGGTCCCGGGTCAGCGCGGCCGCGAGCCGTTGGCGCTCCAGCCGCAGTTCACCCTGCTGGGATTCCAGTGCGACCGCGTTCTCGTAGCGTTGCCGCAGCTGCTCGACCCGGACCTGACGCCTGGCCACATCCCGCTGGAGCTCGAACAGCGTCTCGGCGGCACCACCACTGGCGAGCAACCTGAGTCCATCCGACCGCTGCTCCGCGAGCCGGTCCCGTTCGGCGGTGTTCGTCGCCAGCTCGTTGGTGATCCGTCGGATCTCGGCGGCGAGGTACTGCCGCCGGTTGGCGATGACGGAGTCGTGGAACGCCTGCACCTCGTCGTACGCGGCCAGCGCGACCTCGGGCAGCTGGACCTCGGCCGCGGCGTACAGCTCGGCGAGCCCGGTGGGCCGTGCTCCCTCGACCTCGTCGAACGAGCTTTCCAACTGCGCCAGGTACTCGCGGTCGGAGACCATCTGGTTGTTGAGCGCGCGGATCTGCTGTCCGAGGCGCGTGACCTCGACCTCGACGGTGGTGTAGGCCGGGATGACGGTGAAGTCGGCGATGGCCGCGGCGAGTGTGTTCAGCTCGTCCTCGGCTCCGGCGAGTTCGCTGGCCAGTTCGCCGGAGTTCCCGACGAACTCACCCAGCGCGCCGCCCTGGGCGGCCTTGCGAAGGGTGTCCATCTGCCGCTCGCGTTCCCGCAGTCGTTGCCACGCGCGGGGTAGTTCGACGTCGAGCCCCAGCAGGAACGACAGGTTGACCTGGACATCCCAGGTCATCTGCTGGCTGAAGTGCTTCGTCGGGGTCTGGAACCCGCCGGCGGACTGCCGTCTCAGGAAGTAGCTGATGCACGAGCGGAACGAGGGCGCCCAGTCGCCTTCCTCGGACAGGCCGAAGACCCGCGTGGCGAGCCTGCGCTTCCACTGCTCGTTGCTGATGGTCTCCTCGTACTCGCTGTCGGTGGTGAGGGTCGCGACGGTGACCTTGCCGGGAGTCGCGCCGTCCCGTCGGACCCGGATGCGCTGACCCGCCAGGTCGAAGGTCATCTCGAACCAGTGCTCGTCCAGGGGCGGCATCCGGAACACGCTCTTGGGCTCGGCCTTGCCGCCGAGCAGGTGGTGCAGGATTTCCACCAGGCTGCTCTTGCCGCTGCCGTTGCGGGTGTCGGTCTGCTCGGACTTGTCGGTGCGATCGGCCAACACGATGTTCAAACCGGGCTTGAACCGCAGCCCTTTGAACTTGGGCAGGCTGCTGGTGACTTCGTGGATCACGACTTGCCCACCTTCACGATCAAGCCGTCCTGCAACCGGATGGTTCCCAGAGCGCGCAGCAGGTCCAAAGCGAGGACGAACCAGTCGAAGGTCACCGTCGCTTCCTGCCCGTGCAGCCGACGTCGTCGGGCGAGGGCCTCCCAGGCTCCGCTGACGGTGGTCGGGCGGTCCAGGTCGCTCAGGATCTGCCCACCGATGTAGAGCAGGGAGCGTTCCGGCCGCACGCCCTTGGTCGGGGTGATCACGCCGCCGTCCCCGACCAGTCCGCGGGCGGGTTTTCGAAGATATCGCAGGACTCGAACAGGAACGCCAGCAACGCAAGTGAGGCGGTCGCCTCCCGTGAGCCCTGGGTGTGGGCCGCGACGCGGTCGTAGAGCAGCCCGAACGCCTCGTCACCCGCCGTGCCCTGTTTCTGAAGCTTGAGCCACTCCACTCTCATCAACATGCCGACGCGGTCGCGCAACGTCGGGTCCGGATTGTGGTCGAAGTAGCCCTCGACCATGCGGGCTTGGGCGATGCCGGCGGTGATCATCCGCCGTGGGTATTCGGACAGCTCGTTGTAGTCGAGCTTGCCCGGGTCCACTACCGGCAGGTCGACGGCACCGGGTGTCCAGGAGCCGCTGTGGAGCGCGAGGCCGGCGACGGCATCGGCGATGTCGCCGCGGTCGAGAGCGCGCATCTCGTGCTCACGCGGCGGGTGTCCGAACACCCTGATGAGCTGCTCTTCCGACAGGTCGGCCGTCAGTCCCAGCAGGTGGCTGGGCGGCCACTGGTCAATGACCAAGGAGGGGTTGTCTTCCTTGATCTTGAGCAGTGCCTGCAGCGTGTCCGGCGGGAGGCCGTCGTGCTGGTTGTGCACGAAGATCCAGGACTTCATCGAGGGCCACTGGTCCTTCGCGCCGGCGAAGTCCTCCTTGATCTTGCTGACCCACTTCGCGAGGTCGATCCGCGACGGGGCGTAGACCTGGAAGACCGTGTCGGTCGACTGCTGGTACCCGTCGCACTTGCGGTCGCCATCCTTGCCGGCAGGGCGGACGCGGACGAAGTCGCTGCCGTACACGGCTTCCATCACATCGTTGAAGTGATCCTGGAAGGCGGTGGCCTTCTTCGCGTGCAGGGCCAGTTCGGCACCGTACCGGAACCACCAGTAGGCGAGTCGGTCCTTCACCCAGCACCTCCTCCGCACTCCGAGAGCGCCCGCCGACATCAACCAGGACCCGGCTCGCGAACTGGGCTGAACAGCGCGATTCTGCCAGTTGGAGCACCACCGGACGACACGACTCGCGAATCCACGTCGCCAGGAAGATCGGAGAGCGTTCACCGAGCGTTACGGTCAACGTTCGTCATCGCCGTGCCGGGCGATGAAGGCGTTCACCTCCGCCGGGTACCCGTCCCAGCCACCGTGCAGGAAGGCCACCTGCTGCGCAGAACTGTTGATCTCGCGCAGTGCGGCGGCCAGGTGCCGGTCGTCGCCCGGGTAGATCGTCGTTCGCATCCCGGAGTCCTGAAGCAGTCGCTGGACGACGGGCTCGACCCGTGCGCCGTCGAACCGGGCGAAATGCGGGTACAGACCGTTGCCGCTGTCAGCCAGGCTGACGAGTGCCGCCAGGAAGTCGAAGCGGGCGAGGCTGGTGAGGATCTTGTCGTCATCGGGGCCGGCGTCCGGACGTAGTGGGCCCACCTGACGCACCACCTCGCGGGCGAGGCTCAGCAAGATACCCACCGCATCAACCTCTCGGGGCGGGTACAGCTCAGCTCGGGCCGCCATCGTGGACGCGTGCCTGAGCCAGGTCTTGTAGACCTTGTCCATGCCCTCGGGCCGCCGCGACGCGATGTACCGGACCGCCTCCCAGTTCTCAATCCGCACGGCGAAGGCGCCGAGCGCCACCACACGCTCGACGATCGCGAGCCACAACGCCGCTGATCGCGGCGGAGGGTCGTTATAGATGGGAGGGACGTTCTCGAACCCCAGTTCGTAGATCGACACCAGGGTGTCCACGACCCGTGCTGCCCATTCGGACCGGTCCAGCTCCAGGAACGTCACGGCCAGGCCAGCGAGCCGGTTAAGGATACCGGAGAGTCCCTCCTGATCCTCAGCGGTGAAGCGCGTCCGGCTCTCCGGCACAGCACGGCCCAGCAGGCGTCGCAACGGGATGTCGTCGTCTGCGCGCAGCAACTCTATCGCGGCCTCGATCAACACCTCGGGCTCCAAAGCGAGGTTGAACTCGACCGCCGGACCCCGCGCCACGCGCTGTCCGGCCGCGCCCGTCCGCAGTTCATCGGCGAGCCGCCGGTAGCTCTGCGCGTGTTGGTTCTCCCACTCGCCGCGTTCGCGCTCGACCCGCTGGCGGATGACCTGCTCCAGTCCGCGCTGGTCGAGCCTGACGCTCTGCGTCCCGTCGCGAAAGAACACCTCGCCTTCGCGGAACACGACCTTCGACGTCTTCCCACCGCCGTCGTACTGACCGTCGGCGCGGAAGAAGGCACAGCCCGCGGGGTGCGGTGAGACCTGCAGCAGGACGACTTGACGGCCGTCCAGTTCGTGCACCTGGGAGGCGATCTTCAGTTCGTCCGGCAGCCACTTGAGCAGCTTTGGACGCAACTGCGCCTCGTCGAAGCGGGCCGCTTGCTCTGCGGTCAGCTCACCGGTCGGCTTCCCGTGACCATCCACTCCGATCACGAGGTAGCCGCCGCGCATCGACATCGCCCCGATGTCTTTAGCCAACTCCACCACATCGCGCTTGTCGCCGAGATCCAAACGAGACTTGAAGTCCAGGGTGGAGTACTCCACCTCCAACGCAAGCAGCTCCAGCAACTTCTCCCGGTTGACAACGGGTTCCACGACCACGGGCTCGCGGGGCGTTGGGTGAACCATCGGCACAGGTTAACGCCCGGCAAGCCGTACGCCTGTATGTCGTCGGTGCCAAGTTTCATACATGCATAAGTCGCAATATCTCGATGACTTCTCGAAGGGAGCACCGATGGGACACGGGCACCGCCATGGCACCTCCCCCGCCCAGGCGGACAGTGGCGGCGGCAAGCACATCAACAGGTTGTGGATAGCCGCAGTTCTGGGCTCGTCACTTTCGTCACGGAACTGGTGATGGGCGTGTCCGCCTCAGCGCTGGAGTTGGTCGCCGCCGGCAAGGTGTGCAAGTCGAACACGTGGCCGTACCCGACGGAGAACCGCCGAGCCGACCGAGCACCCTGACAACTATCCACGATAGGACATTTGTGTATCGTGGGAGCGTGCTCCGCCGCTTCCGCACCCGGACCTCGCAATGGGCACTGGTGTGGGCTGTCGCGTTCGCCGTGGTCGGCATGCACCACCTCGGCACGCAGGAGCCGGCCGTCCACGCGACGACCGCTTCGGCAGCCGCGGCGGTGGTCGACTGCTGCGACCATGCGTCCGAAGAGCACATTCCGGCACCGACCGGGCAGCACGACATGCTGCACTTGTGCCTGGCGATCCTGTGCGCGGCACTCGGCTTGACACTCGCCATGGCAGCCCTGCGGGGCCGGACCGTCACGGAGCACCTCAGTTCGCTGTCGATGCGAGCGGCACGACCGCGATCCCCTCCTCCTAGACCGGGCGGCGCACCAGCGCGACTGGCCGAACTCTGCGTCCTGCGGCTGTGACAGGCGGCGCGTGACGTCCTCCGAGGACGTTGACGCGACGCCGCGCATCCGACTGGACTTAACACCGCGGAGGACATCATGACCAGGAAGAACCTGGTCGGGACGGCGCTTGCCGTCCTGACCACCGGACTCGTGCTCGCCGGGTGCGGCAACTCCGGCTCCGGCGGCCACGACATGGGCAGCATGACTGGAACCACCAGTTCCACAAGCCCCACCAGTGCTGCCGCCGCGCCGTCGGGCGAGCACAACGACGCCGACATCGCGTTCGCGCAGGGCATGATCCCCCATCACCAGGGCGCGATCGAGATGGCCAAGCTCGCCGAGGGCGGGACGTCCAACACCAAGGTGCTCGACCTCGCGTCACGCATCGAGAAGGCCCAGGATCCCGAGATCAAGACCATGACCGAGTGGCTGAACGCCTGGGGCGCCGAGGTGCACACCACGGGCATGCCGGGCATGGATCACGGCTCGGACATGGCCGGCATGAGCGACGCCGAGATGGACCTGCTGGAGCAGGCCAAGGACGCCGACTTCGACAGGATGTTCCTGGACATGATGATCAAGCACCACCAGGGCGCGATCGACATGTCCAAGCTGGAACTCCAGCAGGGCAACAACCCCGACGCCAAGAAGCTCGCGCAGCAGATCATCGACTCGCAGCAGACCGAGATCACCGAGATGCAGGGACTGCTCGCGGCCGGCTGACCGTCGGCGGAGCCCGAGGCGCCCCGCATCACGCTTACTACGCTCCATCGGAGGCGTGATGCGGGGACCCGGCGAGCGTGAAGCCGCAGCCGTCCCGGCTTACGTCAGGATGACGGTCGCAGACCTGTGATCGTGACGGTGACGAGCCTGCGGACAGCGGCCTCGGATCGGAGGCTCGCGGCTGCCGAGAGGGCGTGCACGCAGAAGGCGGCGAGTTCGTCGGGTGCGACGTCGTCCCGGAGGTCACCGCTCGCCGCGACTTCGATCAGCAAGTCCTTGATCAGGTCTTGGACCTGCTGCTGCGCTTGGGCGAGTTGTGGGCCCTGGTGCAGGATCGCGGCGAGTTGGTGGCCGGGACGGTCGTGGGACGAGCGTTCCTGTGAGATGCGCGCGTAGGCGTGCAGAACGGCATCGAGCCGCTCGCGGGGGTCGGCTACCCGATCTCGGATGTCGGCGAGCTGCTGGAGGTGGCTCTCGACCTGCCGTTGGTGCCAGGTGTGCAGGATCGCTTCGACGTCGGGGAAGTACTTGTAGAGGGTAGCCCTCCCGATACCGGTGGTCTCGGCGATCTTCGACATGGTCACCGACAGCAGACCGTGCACGCGGACCAGTTCTGCGGTGGCATTGAGGATCGCCTCGTGCACCGCTTGGCGGTGCGCGTCGATCGTCTCGTTCCACAGCCGGGGCACAGCCGAAGTATACGAGACGACAGGCTGAAGACAGTATGGTTAGATATCGACACAGTGTCTCGATAAACTTGCCGGACCGACGAGGAGGTCCACCGTGAGCACACCGCCCGTTCCCCCCAGCGAGGACACCGTCCCGACGTCCGACCAGGGACCGAGCTCGGATAAACCGCCTAGGGTGCCGCGCTGGGTGAAGGCGCTTGTGGTCATCGCCGGCGGCCTGGTCCTGCTGGTCTTGATCCTGATGTTGACCGGTCTTGGGGGTGGGCACGGTCCCGGTCGTCACACGGGCACCGGTGTCTCCCCGGCGGTCGTCATCACGGCCGAGGAGATCGCCCCCGGCGGTGAGGTGTGAGATTCGCACCGGGTATGCGCAAGTTCGTGCTGCTCACCCACATCACGACCTCGGTGGGGTGGTTGGGCGCGGTCTTCGCCTACCTCGCGCTGGACATCACCGCCACCACCGGCCAGGACGTGGAGACGGTCCGCGCCGCCTACGTCGCGATGGCGATCATGGTCTCCTACGTCATCGTTCCGCTTGCGATGGCATCAGCAGTCATCGGCGTCGTCAATGCGCTGGGCACCCCGTGGGGCCTGCTCCGGCACTATTGGATCTTGGTGAAGCTACTGCTCACGGTCTTCGCCGCGACCGTGCTCCTGATCGAGACTTCGACGGTGCACCACCTGGCCGACACGGCGACCTCGGGCATCGACCCCCGTGAGCTGCCCGGCACGCTGCTGCACTCAATCGGCGGCTCGGTGGTGCTGCTGCTCATCATGGTGCTGTCGGTGTACAAGCCACGCGGCGTGACGCGCCACGGGTGGCGTCGACAGCAGGAACAGCGGCGTCAGCAGGGCAAGCAGCAGCCGACACCGGCGTGATGGGACTTGAGACTCAGCTCGCGGCGCTGTCGTCAGCCGGTCGGTCGAGCAGGTGGTCGGTCAAGCCCGCCGGCATCTCGGCACGACCCGGTCCGCCCGCGGCGACCCAGTCGAGGATGTGGTCCACCGCCTCATTGGTGAGCACGCCACCCAACCACACCGGCCTCGCGCCGGTGCCCCGTGCCGGCCTGACCACGACGACGTTGGAGAACTCGCAGAAACTCAGGCAGTTGGCCACGGTGACCGCCTGCGGTCCCACGGCCTCCCGGAACTTGCGCAGTTGCGTCATGTGGTCGACGTCCGGGTGCTTCTTCACGGTGCCGCAGCAGCAACCCCGACAGACGGTCAACCTGCTCGATTCGGACACCTGATCTCCATACGTCGCCGTTACGACCGTGAACCTACTAGGACGGGTAGTGCGTCAGCCAGCGCCGACGACCGAGAAGTGCTTACCTGCGGAAATGCTCCCCGCATACCCGGTCCGGGGTATGCGGGGAGCGGACCGGTGCGCGTTCACACACCACCGGGCTAGACCTTGGCCGCCACCTGCTCGGCGGGTTCGGCGACCCGGCCGCGCAGGGTGAAGGCCGCCAGCAGCGCGGCCACCAGCGCGACCAGCGCCGCGCCGGTGAAGGCGGCCGAGTAGCCGTCGGTCAACGCGACCGCGTCACCCAGCCGGTCGGCGCCCTGTGACGTCGCCACCGCCGTCATCGCGGCCAAGCCGAGCGCCGAGCCGATCTGGTAGGTGGTGTTGATGATGCCCGAGGCCAATCCGCCCTGGTCGGGCGCGACTCCACCGATGGCGGCCATCGTCGCCGGGATGAAGACCAGCGCCATGCCGACCGCCGAGATCAGCGAGCCGGGCAGCACGTCGACGACGAAGCTGCCGCCCGGATCGGCGGTGGCCAGCAGGCCCAGGCCGGCGGCGAGCACGGCAAGGCCGGTGACGATCAGCGGCTTGGTGCCGAACCGTCCGATCAGGCGTCCACTGGCGGTGGTCATGAGAACGGTCATCAGCACCGTCATCGGCAGCAGCGCCGCGCCGCTGGCGAACGAGTCGAACCCGAGCACCTGCTGGACGTAGAGGTTGAGGAAGTACCACATCGGGATCCACGCCGCGCCCAGCAACGCCATCGCGACGTTCGCCGCCGCCAAGTCGGGCGTGCGCCACACCTTCAGCGGCATCAACGGGTTCCTGACCGCACGCTGCAGCAACAGGAAACCGACCAGCAGCACCGCCGCTGCGCCGAGCTGCACGAGCGTCGCGGTCGACGCCCAGCCACGTTCTGGAGCCTGCACGATGGCGTAGACGACCAGGGCGAGCCCGCCGGTCACCGCGATCGCCCCGCCGACGTCCAGGCCGCCGCTGCGTCCGGGGACGACGGGAAGCAGTTTGGGGGTGAGCGCGAGGGTCAGCACACCGATCGGGATGTAGATGATGAACACCCACGGCCAGCTCAGCCACTCGGTGATCACGCCACTGAGGAACACGCCCGCCGTGCCGCCCGCCGGTGCCGCCGCGCCGTAGAAGGCCATCGCCTTGGGCAGCTCGTTCGGCTGACCGGCGAACAGCACCATCAGCAGCGTCATCGCGGCCGGTGCGATCAATGCCGCGCCGACACCCTGCACCGCACGTCCGAGCACTTCGACGCCCGCGCCGGTCGCCGCGGCGGCGACCACCGAGCCGACGATGAGGGTGATCCAACCGATGGCGAACACCCGACGGGCACCCCAGAGGTCGGAGAGCCTGCCGCCGAGCAGCAGCAGACCGCCGAGCGCAACCGCGTAGGCGTTGAACACCCACTGGAGGCCACCCGGTGTGAAACCGAGTTCGCGCTGCATGTCCGGCAGCGCCACGGCGATGATCGAGGTGTCCATGATGACCATGAACTGCGCTGCCGCGAGCACGACGAGTGCCCACCAGCGCCGGGGATCGGGATTCATGGCAAGTCCTTCCAATTGTTCTGCCCATACCCTATAGGGGTATGTTGCCAAGCGATCGAAACATACCCCCAGGGGGTAGTTGGTTGTCAAGCCGCAGGAAACCCGGGACGGGCACCGGCACGAGGAAGCAAGAGGCGACCTAGTAGGAGCCGCGACTTCCAGGGCCATCCTCGACCGCGTAACATGTCGTGGTCGGAGGGGGCGGGATGCACGGACTCGGCGAGCTGGAAGCAGCGGTGATGGATGTGCTGTGGCGCGCGCCGGAGCCGGTGAAGGTGCGCGATGTCCTCGACCGGCTCGACACTGGCAAGCAACTCGCGTACACCACGGTCCTGACCGTACTGGACAACCTCCACCGCAAGGGCTGGGTCCAGCGCGAACTGGTGGGCAAGGCCTACCACTACGAAGCGACGACGAGCCGCGCCGAAGCCGCGGCCAACGCGGTGCGCGAACTGGTGAACGCCTCCGGCGACCCGGACGGCGTGCTGCTGCACTTCGCGCGCTCCGCGTCGGAGCACGAGACAGAACTGTTGCGCAAAGCGCTGCCGAAGAGATCGCGCAAGACATGACCGTGGCCGCCGCACTGCTGGTGACGGCAGGTCTGATGGGGGTGCTGGCGCCCCGTCAACTGTTGCGCCTGGTCACGCGCGGCGCCGACCCGCTCGTCCCGCTGCTGGCCTGGCTGGCGTCCGCGGTGAGCGTCGTCACCACCTCCGCACTGGCCGTGTCCCTGCTCCTCCTGCCGGACCACGGCACGGACGCACTCGCACTCGCGCACGAGTGCTGGTCATCGCTCGAACACGGGATGGCCCCGCGCGTCGAGGCCGCCGGTGGCGTCGTCGGCCTGGTGTTGTTGACCGGGCTCTTGGTCCGGCTCACGGTCCTGAGTGTCAAGGGCGCACGGCACCGGGCACGTAGGCGTCGAGACCACCTCGCCGTGCTCCGGGTCGCGGCCCGCCACGAACCCGGCTCGCCTTCGACGCTCTGGCTCGACCACGACGAACCACTGGCGTTCAGCCTGGCCGGCACGCCGGGCGTCGTCGTCGCCACCGAAGGCCTCAACCGACGACTGACCGACAAGCAGGTCGACGCCGTGCTCGCCCATGAACGTGCCCATCTCAACGGCAGGCACCACCTCCTCGTCGCCGCGGCTGACGCGTTGTCGACCGTGCTGCCGTTCCTCCCCCTGTTCCGGCGCACCCCTGGTGTGGTGCGGGAGTTGGTGGAGGTCGCCGCGGACGCCGCCGCGGTCCGCGCCTGCGGCGTCGAGGCGGTCCGGGCCGCCCTGCTCAGGGTGTCGGGCCACGGCGCACCCGGCTCGGCGCTCGCGATGGGTCGGGATTCGGTCGAGGTGAGGTTGGCGCTCCTGGCCCACCCACATCGACGTCCGGACTCGGCACGCAGCCTGCTGGCGTACGGGGCAGCCTGCGCAACAGCCTTGACGGTCCCGGTCTTCGCGGCGTTCGGCGGCCTACTGGCCGTGATCTTGGTCGCCTGTCACTGAGCCCGGACCTGAACGGCACAACCCGCGGCGCTCACCGCACCCTTCCTACTATCAGCAATAGTAGACGAACCGCGAATCCTTCCGTAGCCTGTCCGAGGCCCAGGGGTCACCCAATCGGATTACCGCTCGAAGGAGGCTGCACGTCCGTGTCGTCCCAATCCGCTCAGCGCACGATCCGGGCCGCGTTGGCGGCCGCAGTGATCTCGGCCGGCATCGTCACACCGCAGGCGGCAGCCGATCCGGCAGTGCCCTCCAACGCCTCCGAGGCACTCAAGAAGTACACCGAGCTGGCAGGCCAGGCCGAGAAGCTCAACGAGGAGCACCTGCGCGCACAGGACGACCTCAAGGCCAAGCAGTCCGAGTTGGGCAAAGCCACCAGCGACCTCACCGGCGCGCGCCAAGCCGAGGAGCACCTGCGCGGCCAGGTCGACCTGCTCACCGAGGCGAGCTTCGAAGGCGCCCGGTTCAACCAGCTCTCGGCGCTGCTGGTCAGCGACTCGCAACAGGACTACCTGAACCGGATGTCCGCGCTCGGCATCCTGGCGGACGACAACGCGGAGACGCTCACGAGCCTGTCCAAAGCGGTCACCGACGCCGATGACGCCCAACGCCGGGCCACGGACGCCACCGACGCCGCCACCAAGATCGTGGACGACATCGCTCAGCGGAAATCCGACCTGGACAAGCAGGTCGACGACGCACGCGCCCAGTACCAACAGCTCAGTTCGGCCGACAAGGCCATCCTCTCCAACCCCGGCGACACGTCGCGCATCGCCGTGCCCGCAGGGACCGCCGGCCGGGCGCTGGAGTACGCGCTGGCCCAGCGCGGCGACGACTACGTCTTCGGCGCCAACGGCCCGGACCAGTGGGACTGCTCCAGCCTCATGCAGCAGTCCTACCGCGCCGCCGGCGTCTCCATCCCCCGCACCACCTACGGCCAAGCGGGCGTTGGCCGCCAGGTGTCCCGCAGCGAGGTCAAGGCGGGCGATCTGATCATCTACTACTCCGACCAGCACCACGTCGCCATGGCCGTCGACGGAGTGCGCGCGGTACACGCGTCCACCGAGGGCGTGCCCGTGAAGATCGCCGACATCGACTCGATCGGGCCGGTCAACGTCATCCGACGCATCGAAGGCTGAGTGACCAGATCAAGGTGAACCCGTCTGACGGTCCCACCGACATCGTGGCTTCACCATAGGAGTACCCCCTATAGGCATAGTTCAACAGCACGTCATCAGGCCGTTACGCTTGATTGGCACGTGGGTACTCCCGGTAGGCATCTACTACGACTACTAGGAGGTCCTGGTGACCACGACGCAGGAGATGCTCCGCACCTACCCGGCCGACCTGGGAGGTATCGACCAAGAAGCTCTCGCGAGGTGCATCGAGGCGTGCTTCGAGTGCGCGCAGGCGTGCACCGCGTGCGCGGATGCCTGTCTGGGCGAGAGCGGCGTCGCCGAGTTGGTCAAGTGCATCCGAACCAACCTGGACTGCGCCGACGTCTGCACCACCACCGGCCGGGTGCTGTCCCGTCACACCGGCTACGACGCGAACCTGACCCGTGCGTTGCTCGAAGCGTGCGCGACGGCGTGCAAGTCCTGCGGTGACGAGTGCGGGCAGCACGCGAGCATGCACGAGCACTGCCGGATCTGCGCCGAGGCGTGCCGTCGCTGCGAGCAGGCGTGCCGGGAGTTGTTGGCCTCGTTGGGCTGACCGGTGTCGGAGCCACCGCTACCAGCAGGTCATGGTGGGAGGCTCCAGTGCTGGAAAGCCGGTACGGTCACGCGGGTTACGGCGGCGGTGTGGGTCCGAAGTTCTTCGGACCCACACCGCCGCCGGGTGTCAGGCGACCTTTGCGGGCACCTTCTCCGCAGTGGTCCGAGCCCCGGCGGTCTGGTCGGTCGGCGCGGTGGCACGGAAACCGCGCAGGCGCAGGCTGTTGCTGACCACGAACACGCTGGAGAACGCCATGGCGGCACCCGCGATCATCGGGTTCAGCAGTCCGGCGGCAGCCAGGGGCAAGGCCGCCACGTTGTAGGCGAAGGCCCAGAACAGGTTGCCCTTGATGGTGCTCAGAGTGCGGCGGGCGAGCCTGATCGCGTCGACGGCGGCCATCAAGTCGCCGCGTACCAGGGTGAGGTCGCTCGCCTCGATGGCGGCGTCGGTGCCGGTGCCCATCGCGAGGCCCAGGTCGGCCTTGGCCAACGCCGCGGCATCGTTCACCCCGTCGCCCACCATGGCCACGACCTTGCCCTCGCCCTGGAGGCGGGTGATGACGTCGACCTTGTCCTTGGGCAGGACTTCGGCGATGACCTCGTCGATGCCGACCTCGGCGGCGACCGCGCGGGCGGCGGCCTCGTTGTCGCCGGTCAGCAGGACCGGGGTCAAGCCCAGCTCGCGCAGGCGCCGGACGGCTTCGGCCGAGGTCGGCTTGACCGTGTCGGCGACCGCGAGGACCGCCTTCGCCTGCCCGTCCCACGCGACGAGGACAGCGGTGTGGCCGCGTTGTTCGGCCGCTTCCTTGGCTTTGACGAGGCCCTGGTCGAGGTGGACGGACCACTCGGCCAGCAGGCGTTCACGGCCGACGACGACCGCGTGCCCGTCGACTACGCCCTGCACGCCCACGCCCTCGTGGTTCTGGAAACCTTCGACCTCGGGCAGCTCCCCCACCCGTTCTGCCGCGCCGGTCGCGATCGCCTTGGCGATGGGGTGCTCCGAGGCGTGCTCCAGCGCACCCGCCAAGCGCAGTACTTCGTCCTCCGCGACGCCCGCGGCCGGGTGCACGGCGACCAGGCTCATCCGGCCGGTGGTGACGGTGCCGGTCTTGTCCAGCACGACGGTGTCGACCCGCCGGGTGGACTCCAGCACCTCCGGCCCCTTGATCAGGATCCCGAGCTGTGCGCCACGTCCGGTGCCGACCAGCAGCGCGGTCGGCGTGGCCAACCCGAGGGCGCACGGGCAGGCGATGATCAGCACCGCCACCGCGGCGGTGAACGCGGCGGAGACGCCGCCACCAGCACCGAGCCAGAAGGCCAGCGTGCCCACGGCAAGAGCGATGACGATGGGAACGAAAACGCCGGAGATGCGGTCCGCCAAGCGTTGTGCCTCGGCCTTGCCGCCCTGGGCGTCCTCGACCAGCTTGGCCATCTGCGCCAACTGGGTGTCGGTGCCCACGCGAGTGGCCTTGACGACCAGGCGTCCGCCGGCGTTGACGGTCGCACCGACCACGGCGTCGCCGGGACCGACCTCGACCGGCACGGACTCACCGGTCAACATGCTCGCGTCGACCGCGGAGCTGCCCTCGTCGACCACACCGTCCGTGGCGATCTTCTCGCCGGGCCGCACCACGAACCGGTCACCGACCGTCAGATCGGCGATCGGGACGCGTACCTCGCGGCCGTCGCGCAGCACGGCGACGTCCTTGGCGCCCAGTTCCAGCAGCGCTCGCAGGGCCGCGCCCGCGCGGCGCTTGGAGCGGGCCTCGAAGTAGCGGCCGGCCAGGATGAACACGGTGACGCCGGCGGCGACTTCCAGGTAGATCGCGCCGGCGCCGTCGGTGCGCTGGACGGTGAGCTCGAACGGGTGCGTCATGCCGGGTGTGCCCGCGGTGCCCCACAGCAGCGCGTACAACGACCAGCCGAACGCCGCGATCGTGCCCATCGAGATCAGCGTGTCCATGGTGGCCGCGCCGTGGCGCAGGTTCGTCCACGCCGCCCGGTGGAACGGCCAGGCGCCCCAGACCAGCACCGGGGCCGCCAGAGTGAGGGAGATCCACTGCCAGTAGGTGAACTGGAGCGCTGGAACCATGGCCAGCACGATCACCGGCACCGCCAGCACGGTCGAGCCGATCAGCCGCTGCCGCAGCGTCCTGGTGGGGTCGACCTCGGCAGCCTCGGCGTGTTCCGGGTCGGCGGAGGGCAGCGTGGCGCCGTACCCGGCGGCCTCGACCTGCTGGACCAAGGTCTGCGGGTCGACGTCGTCGGGGAAGGTGACGCGCGCTTTCTCGGTGGCGTAGTTGACCGTGGCGGTCACGCCGTCGAGCTTGTTGAGCTTGCGCTCGATCCGGTTGGCGCACGAGGCGCAGGTCATGCCGGTGATCGAGAGTTCGAGCCGCGTGTCAGCCATGTCCGTGCCCTTCCTCTTCCCCGTGCCCGTCCTCGACCGGTGCCGACGGGGCCGCCGACGTCGGCGTGGGTTGCCCCTGGATGCCTTCGGTGGTCACCGTGAACTCCGCGGTGCGCACGACACCGCCGTGCTGGAAGTCCAGGAACAGCCGGTACCCGCCCGCGGACGGCACCTCGGCGACGAACGCGACTTCCGGCCCGGCGGCCGTCTTCCTGTCACCGGGCGTGCCCTCGGGGTGGACGTGCAGGTAGGCGAGGTCACCCTGCCGCAGGGCCACCAGGTGGCCGTAGGCGCCGAGATAGGGCTCCAAGTCGGTGACGGGCGTGCCACCCCTGCTCACGGTCAGCCGCACCGGGGACGCCTCACCGGGCTTGAGCTCGCCGTCCAAGCGCACCTCGTAGCCGTCGACCTGGGCCACCCGCGACGGCGTGTACTGCTGCGGCTCGAACTGCCCGGCGGCGGTGACGTCGACACCCAGCGTGACGGCCTCGCCGCCGGTGGGCTTGAAGTCGGCGAACACCCGGTAGGAGCCCGCGCCCGACACCGGCAGTTGAACGGCCCAGGTGCCGTCGGCGGCCATCTCCGGGTGGACGTGCCGGAAGCCGGAGGTGTCGCGGCGTACCGCGATGAGGTGCATCCGCTTGTCGTGCTCGACGTCGAAGGCGGTCACCGCCGCGCCGTCGGGGCCGGTGATCCGGAAGGAGAAGGTGTCGGTGGTCCCGGCGGTCAGCGTCGTGTCGACGGGCGTGAGGGTGTAACCGCCCCGAGACGATGCCAGCCCGGCCGGCTGGTCCTGCTCTGCTCCCGCGACGGCGTCGCCGTGGTCGTCCCCGTGCCCGGCGCCCTCAGCGCCGGACGTGTCGTGGCCCGCGGCCTCGACGGAGAAGGGACCGACAGCGCTCCCGGCCGCCCAGGCGCCACCGGCGACCAGGGCGAGCGCCACGCCGTAGGCGGTGAGCTTCGCTGCTGCATTCATTGCGAATACCCTTCACACATGATGGAGGCCGGCGGACCGGCGCTCCGCGTCACCCGGTGCGTCGCGCGAGTCAGCTCGCCAAGGCGTAGCCCGCTTCCTCGACCGCCGCACGCACGTCCGCCTCGGCCACAGGTTCAGCACTGGTGACCTTGACGGCCCCCGTCGCCAGGTCGACGTCGACGTCGGTGACACCGGGGATCTCCGAGACCTCCTCGGTCACGGATGCCACGCAGTGGTCACAGGTCATGCCGGTGACGGTGTAAGTGGACTCGGCCATGGGTTTACTCCTCGTCAACGTGTCGATGTTCAGGAACGCACCAGGCGTGCGATGGCCTCGCTCGCTTCATTGACCTTGGCTTCCGCGCCCTCCCCACCCTGCGTCAGCGCATCCGCCACGCAGTGCTTGAGGTGCTCGTCGAGCAGGTTGAGCGACACCGCCTGCAGCGCCTTGGTCGCGGCGGCGATCTGGGTGAGCACGTCGATGCAGTACTCGTCGCTCTCGACCATCCGCTGCAAGCCGCGGACCTGCCCTTCGACGCGACGCAGCCGTTTCAGCACCGCGTCCTTGTCCGCTGTGTACCCGTGCATCCGATGCCCCTCTCACTCAACCCTGACGATACCCCTCAGGGGTATACAGGTCAAAGGTGACCCTTCGAGTGACCGGCGCCACCGAACGACACAATCGGGGTGAGGACTCGCGCCATGTCGCCAGAGACTACCCCCCTGGGGTAAGAGGCAATCCTCGACCGACGACTCCCACCACGTCCGCCGCAGTTCGGCAGCGTCGTCGACACCACGTTCCGCGTATCCTGAACTCGGGTTGACCTGCCGAAAGGACTCTCGCCATGCCGGGCTACGCACACCGCCGCGACGACCACCTGAAGCGGTTGCGCCGCATCGAGGGCCAGATCCGCGGCCTGCAGCGCATGGTCGAGGGTGACGAGTACTGCATCGACGTGCTCACCCAGATCGCCGCCGCGACCAAGGCGCTGCAGGCGGTGTCACTCGGCCTGCTCGACGAGCACTTGAAGCACTGCGTGTCCGAAGCAGTCGCGGAAGGCGGCGAGGTGGCCGAGGCGAAGATCGCCGAGGCGAGCGCGGCGATCGGGCGACTCGTACGGTCCTGACCTGGAAGTTTCCCAGCAGCCGACACAGCGCTCCTCCTTGTCGGGCAACCACTTCGTCGGCTCTGATACCGTACGGGGGTTCCGTTTACTAGCTTGGGAGCGTCGATGAGCACCATCTCGATCAACGTTGAAGGCATGACGTGCAACTCCTGCGTCAACAAGGTGACCGACGCGGTCAGCGCCGTTGACGGTGTAGAGGACGTCGACGTGGACGTCGCCAGCGGTGAGGTGACGGTCTCCGGCAGCCAGGTCGACCCTGAGATCGTCAGGACGGCCGTGACCGAAGCCGGCTACCGGATCGCTTCCTGAACCCGTCCTCGCCCGGCGGCTCGCGGCTCGCGGCACGCGCCGCGAGCCGCGAGCCGCGAGCCGCCCGACCCTGGGAACCCACGATGGACCAGCAGCAACCCGAAGTAGTGATCAAGGTCGTGAACTCCGGCCCCTACCAGGTGAAAGGGCCGGTGAAACTGGTCGATCACGAAGGCCGGGAGTACGAGGTGCCGCAGCGTCGGAGCGTCCTGCTGTGCAGGTGTGGCCAATCGCAGGACAAGCCGTTCTGCGACGGTGCGCACACGAGGACCGGCTTCACGGCCGAAGCGTCTGCCGAGCGACCCGCTACCTGACCCGTGCGGCGGGTACCAGTGTCGACAAGCCCGTGATAGGCGTACTTCCGAGGAGGTGCAGCATGATCGGCTTCAGCACACCCACGAGCACGAAGCTCGACAGCGGTGGTGGCGGGTGCATGTACAAACAGATCGACGAACTCAGGGCGTCCGCTCCCGCCGTCCCGGTCGAGTTACCCGAGGGTGTATCCGCCTGGTCCGTCACCCGAGGCGACGTGGTCAAGCGGTTGCTCACCCATCCAGGTATCTCACGCAACCTCAAGAAGAACAACTCCGACTACCAGCCCGGTTCGATCCCGTGGCTGGCGCCTTGGGTGGACGTGGACTCGATGTTCACCGCTCAGGGCCACGAGCACACCAGGCTGCGCAGGCTGATCGCCCCGGCCTTCACCCCCAAGCGCATCGACGCGATGCGGTCGCAGCTCGAGGCGATCACCGCTGACCTGCTCGACGACCTGTGGTCACGCCCCGGGAACGAGCCCGTCGACCTGCACGCGGCCTTCTCCCACGGTGTGCCCACCCGGTTGATCTGCGACCTGTTCGGCGTCCCGGACGACCAGCGGGCCGAGGTGCTGCGCATCCTTCGCGTGGTCGTGGCGACCGATGTCCCCGAGGACGAGTCGGCCAGGCTCAACGAGGACATGGACCGCGCGATGCGCCTGCTGATCGACACCAAGCGGCGCGAGCCCGGCGATGACCTGACCAGCTTCCTGCTCACCGCGCGAGTCGAGGGTGAAGCGCCGCTGAGCGAGCAGGAGCTGATCTCGACGCTGCTGCTGATGATCGGCGGTGGCAGCCAGACCACCGTTTCCTTGATCGATCATGCGGTGCGTGAGCTGCTCGCCCACCCCGACCAGCTCGCCGTCGCCCAGGCCGATCCGGCGAAGTGGGCCGACGTGGTCGAGGAGGCACTGCGGGTCCACTGCCCGGTGATGCACCTGCCGATGAGGTGGGCGACCGAGGACATCGAACTGGGCGAAGGCGTGGTCATCCACGCCGGGGACGCGGTGCTGATCGCGTTCGGCGCGCACGGCCGCGATCCTGGGCTTCACGACAACCCGGGTGAGTTCGACATCCACCGCGCGAACAAGGAACACCTGGCGTTCGGTGCGGGTCCGCACTTCTGCCCCGGCGCGCGTCTGGCCCGCCTGGAGGCCGCGGTCGCCCTGCCGGCGCTGTTCGACCGCTTTCCGCGCTTGGCCCTTGCCGTGACTCTGGACGAGGTCGAGCCGCTGCGCTCGTTCATCGCCAACGACGTCCTGGCCTTGCCCGTGCTGCTCAACCACCGATGAGCCGGCCTGGTGGCGGGCGGGGGTGACACAGGTCCCGTCCCCCACCGGGTCTCCGCGTTGCAGAAAGGCGGGACATCGTGAACGACAGCCCGGCAGTCCGGACGCGGCGGCTGCTCGACGAGGCGAAGTACCTGACGTTGGCCACCGTGTCGCCGGACGGCACGCCCTGGTCGGCGGTGCTCCAGTACGCGTGGCTGGCCGAGCCGCTCCGGTTGCTGTTCGGCTCGGCCGTGCAGTCCAGGCACTCCCGCGACATCGCCGTGCGGCCCCAGGTGAGCGGGACGCTGTTCACGGCCAAGACCGGCGGTGGGCTCACGGCGGTGGACGGAGCGCAGTTCAGCGGCACGTGCACCGAGTTGCGGGACGAGGACGTAGAGCGCTTCCACAGTTCGTTCTACGACGCGGTGCTGCCCGATCCGCAGGATCGTGCCCGGTGGACGTTGCCGTCATCGCAGTTGGCGCCACCAGCCCCGCACCGCCTGTACGTGATCGAGGTCGAGCGGTGGTGGCTGGTGGACACCAGCACGTGGGAGGAGGACCGGATCGACCGACGGGTCGAGGTGTCACCGGTTGACCTCGCGGGTCAGCTCTCGGTGATTCCCTCGGCCAGGGCATCCCAGAACAGCGACTCGTAGACGCTCACTAAACGGGCGGTCCGCACGGCCTCGTCCGGGTCCTCGCCCGCGGCGAGGCCGTGCGCCACCACGGCTTCGGCCTGGTCGAGCAGTTCGTCCGGCGTCTCGCCGAAGAAGCGGAAGTGGCCCACCGCCTCATCGGAGAAGCCGTATCGGGTTTGGAGTGCGTCGGCCACGCGCCGGTAGGTGGAACCGGACTCCGCGACGTTCGCCAGCAACGCCAGCGCGACCGCGCTACTGCCACCACCGAGGGCGACCTGCGCCAGGTACGCGGGATAGACCTGGGCGAACGGAAGCGGTTCGTGGGCACGGCGCGCGGCCTGGTCCACGTCGACCGCCGCGGCGAAGTCCGACAACAGCCGCAGCGCTTCGCCCTCGCCTTGCGCCATCGTCAGGTAGAAGTCACCGGCCGGCGACTCCGGGAAGCGCGATGCGAGCAGGGTGAAGCTTCGGCGGTCGCTGGCGACCAACCGGTGCAACTCCGCGGCGAGCTGCCGCAAGCGCTCGACGGGAAGGGCGCCGTTGTCCAACAGATCGAGGAATCTGTTGCTGTACGGGCGTTCTGCGGTGCGCTGTCGCGCTCGGGCGACGAGCTCCTTGACCTCGTGGTCCATGCAGGTATGGCAACACCGACCCGGAGCCCTGTCAAACCCGAGCACTCCTCTCGACTTGCTACCCATACCCCCTAGCGGTATAAGTTGTACCCGTACCCGGGCTGGGTATGTGTACCACACCGGCCGATCGGGTAGTCGAATCGAAGGACGTCGGTCGCCGACCTGGGCGACGACCGCGACGATCACGCCGCGAAGGGAAACACCATGTCCTCTGCGAACAGCACGTCCGCCCCGAAGGCCGGACGCCGGGAGTGGTTAGGACTGGTCCTGCTGGTCCTTCCTTCCCTGCTCTTGTTCATGATGCTCACGATCCTGTTCCTGGCGATCCCGCACATCGCCGCGGACCTGGCTCCCAGCAGCACGCAGATGCTGTGGATCCTGGACATCTACGGCTTCATGATGGCCGGGTTCCTGGTGACGATGGGCACCCTCGGCGACCGGATCGGCCGACGTCGGATGCTCATCCTCGGCGCGGCGGTATTCGGTGTCGTGTCGGTGGTGGCCGCGTTCACCGACGACCCGGCGCTGATGATCGTGTGGCGCGCGGCCCTGGGTCTGGCGGCGGCGATCCAGATGCCCGCCACGCTGGGCCTGATCTTCGCCACGTTCCAGGACGCCAAGCAGCGCGGTGTCGCGATCGGCGCGTGGGCGGCCGGCATCTCCGCCGGTGTCGCACTCGGACCGCTGCTGAGCGGCCTGCTGCTGGAGGCATTCTCCTGGCGCGCGACCTTCCTGGTCGCCGTTCCGATCATGGCCCTGGTCGTGATCGGCGCGCCGTTCCTGCTGCCCGAGCACCGCGACACGGGCGCAGGTCGTCTCGACCTGGTCAGCGCGGTGCTGCTGCTGGCGACGCTGCTGCCGTTCGTCTACGGCGTGAAGGCGTTGGCGAAGGACGACGCCCTGGTGGTGGCGCTGGTGACCATCGCAGCGGGTCTGCTGTTCGGTGTGTGGTTCACGCTGCGCCAGCTCAAGGCCGAGCACCCGCTGCTGGACGTGCGGCTGTTCGCCAACCGCACCGTCAGCGGCGCGCTGGCCGTGTTCATCCTCTCCGCCACCGCGCTGGGCGGCACGTACCTGATGTTCACGCAGTACCTGCAGCTGGTCGCCGGGTTGTCGCCGCTGCAGACGGGTCTGGCGATCCTGCCCGCGGCGTTGATCCTGATCGTGGTGGCGACGTCCTCGCCGATCATCGCCCGCAAGGTGCGTCCCGGCTACGTCATCGCCGCCGGTCTAGCCATCCAGGTGATCGGCTACGGGATGCTGACCCAGGTCGACAGCGCGTCCGGGCTGCCGCTGCTGATCGCGGGCTTCATCGTGCTGTACCCGGCGGTCGCACCGTCCATGGCGCTGACGACCGATCTCGTCGTCGGTTCCGTCCCGCCGGAGAAGGCAGGCGCGGCGTCGGGCCTGAGCACCACCGCGAACGACCTGGGCATCTCGCTGGGGGTCGCGCTCGTCGGCAGCGTCGGTGTGGCGACCTACCGCAACGAGATCGACGGCACGCTTCCGGCGGATCTGCCGGCCGAGGCGAGTTCGGCCGCGCGGGACAGCATCGACGGCGCGGTGGCAGCGGCGGGCCAACTGCCCGGCGACGCCGCCTCGTCCTTGCTGGACGCGGCACGCGCCGCGTTCACCAGCGGTCTGAACCTCGCCGCCATCGTCGCGGCGGTGATCGCGGCGGTCGCCGCCGTGATCGCCGCGACGCGGTTGAAGCACGTGCCGCCGACCGGTGCGGCTTCGACGGACCAGGCTCAGACCGAGGCGACCGCGCAGTAAGCACTCGCGTCCCGGTGCGGCCCCCAGCCGCACCGGGACGCGGTCCAGGAGAACACCGAATTCCTTTCCCGCGCACATCGAACGGCGTCGGGAAATTTGTCATGCCCATTTCCAGGACAACAAAGGCATCCCCTTCGACTTGACGATGTCCGGTTCCACCCGTAATGTCGGTGGTGAAATTTCACCAAAGCCCTTCCGCTAATCGTCGTTTACTTGCGGAATCGAGGCCACCGAGCACAGCCACGAAGACCAGACGTCGCCCGGGACGTCCGTGATCCACGTGCAGAGCTCAACCCAGCGGGTTCGGTACCGCAGTCGCGCCCGGGCCGCGTGGAACGGACGTCTTCAGGGTGTCAACGAACACGCTTGACGGCAGGCCGCCATTCGAGCGCTTGTCTCGTCGGGCTCCACGCTGAGGGGACTTGATGAACGTTCACCGGGAATTACCGGTTCACCACCTCGTCGCCAGGCACGCTGTCACCCGACCGCACCACACCGCCGTCGTGTGCGGGAACGCGCGAATCGACTACGCGGAACTCGACGCACGGGCCAACGGGCTGGCCAACCACCTCCGGGACAGCGGGGTGGACCGTCGATCGGTGGTCGTGGTCCACCTGGAGCGCTCCGTCGACGCGATCGTCGCGCTGCTCGCCACGTGGAAGGCCGGCGCGGCGTACCTCCCGGTCGAGCGCGGTGTGCCGGTCGGCCGGCTGGAGACCTTCATCAAGGAGACCGGCTGCCAGGTCGTCATCACCGACGAGCCCGGCAGCTTCACCGACCTTCCCGTCAGCGTGGCCACCGCCGACTCCGGCACCGCGACCTCGCCGCCCGAGGTGACGGTGGATCCCTCGGACACCGCGTACGTCATCTACACCTCCGGCTCCACCGGCGTGCCCAAGGGCGTGGTGGTCCAGCACCGGTCGTTGAGCTACCTGCTCGGACAGCTCGGTCCGCTCTACGGGATCACCCCTGCCGACCGGGTGCTCCAGTTCGCCTCCCTGTCCTTCGACACCTCGATCGAGCAGATCCTGGTCGCCCTGACCGGCGGCGCGACGCTCGTCCTGCCGGAGACGACGTGGGCTCCCAGCGAGTTCGCGGACCGGGTGGTCGGGCACGGCATCACGGTCATGGACCTCACCCCCGCCTACTGGCGCGGTTTCCTGTCCGAGCACGCCGGGAAACCGGTCGACCTGCCGGTGCGGCTGGCGATCGTGGGCGGCGAGGCGGTGCGCGCCGAGGACTGCCGCACCGCGCTGCGCCTGATGCCCGACACGCGGCTGGTCAACGCCTACGGGTTGACCGAAACCACCGTCACCTCCTGCACCGCGGAAGTCACCGAGGACGTGCTGCCCGCGCTGGGCAACGCACCGGTCGGACGCCCGCTGCCCGGCACCGTGGTGCACGTCCTGGACGAGGACCTGCGACCGGTCGTTCCCGGTGAGCGGGGCGAGGTCTACCTCGGTGGTCCGGGTGTCGCCTACGGCTACCTGGTCGAAGAGGCCCCGCACCGGGCCCGGTTCCTGCCCGACCCGCTCGCCGAGGAACCGGGAGCGCGCATGTTCCGCACCGGCGACCTCGGCGCGTGGACGGCGACGGGCGAGTTGGAGATCCTCGGCCGTACCGACCGGCAGCTCAAGATCCGCGGTTTCCGGGTGGAGCCGGCGGAGGTCGAGGCGGTGCTGGCCGGGCACGACCTGGTCGAGGACGTCGCCGTGACCGCACACGAGCACAACGGGCAGGCGCAGCTCATCGCCCACTACACCGTGCCAGGGAACACCGCGCACTCCCCCACGGCCCAGGAGTTGAGGGCCTTCGCGTCCGGTCTCCTGCCCGGCTTCATGGTGCCGACGGCCTTCGTGGAGCTGGCCGAGATGCCGGTCAAGTCCAACGGGAAGATCGACCTCGACGCCCTGCCCGAGCCCGTGCCGGACGCGCCGACGTCGATGGGCGCCGGCTCCACCGCCGGGGCGACCGAGCACGGTATCGCCAAGCTGTGGCGCCAGGTCCTCGGCGCCGAGGAGGTCGGCCCGGAGAGCAACTTCTTCGAGCTGGGCGGCAACTCGATCCTCGCCGCCGAACTGCTGGCGAAGGTGCGTGCCACGTTCGGCGTGCAGATCACCCAAGTACGACCGCTGATCCGCCTGCTGCTGGAGGACGCCACCCTGCGCGGCTTCGCCCAGGCGGTCCAAGACGCCCGCGCCGGCACGCTCGCGGGTGACGACACGCGCAAGCAGGTCGACTTCGCCGCCGAGTCGCAGGTCGAGGTGCCGATCCAGCGCACGGTCACCGACCCGCCCCGCTGGCAGGACCCGGGGCACGTCTTCCTCACCGGCGTCAGCGGCTTCCTGGGCATCTACCTGCTGCGGGAACTGCTCACCACCACCGACGCGGTGGTGCATTGCCTGGTGCGCGCGAAGGACGACGAGCACGCCCTGCGCCGCATCCAGCACAACGCGGTGCACTACTTCCGCGACGACCTCGACGAGCACCGCGCGTCCGGACGGATCGTGCCGGTCGTCGGAGACCTCGACCAACCGCTGTTCGGCCTGTCCGAGGAGCACTTCGACACTCTGGCCCGCACGGTCGACGTGGTCCACCACCCCGGCGGGCTGGTGAACTTCATCTACCCCTACTCGCACATGCGCCCGGCCAACGTCGGCGGCACCCGTGAGGTCGTCCGGTTGGCAGGCCGGTACCGCAACATCCCGGTGCACTACACCTCCACGATGGCCGTGGTGTCCGGTTTCGGCACCGCGGGCGTCCACCACGTCACCGAGGACACTTCCGCCGACCATGCCGACCACCTGTCCGTGGGCTACGTGGAGAGCAAGTGGGTCGCCGAGGCGCTGCTGAAGAACGCGGCGAAGCAGGGGCTGCCCGTGGCGATCTACCGCGCCGCGGACATCTCCGGGGACTGCGTGACCGGCGCGTGGAACACCTCCACCGAGATGTGCGCGATGAAGAAGTTCGTCGTGGACACCGGCGTCGCGCCGATCGCCGCGCTGCCGCTGGACTACACGCCGGTGGACCGCTTCGCCGCCGCCGTCGTGCACATCGCCCGTTCGGCGCTGCCGGCAGGCGAGGTCTACCACCTGACCAACCCGAACAAGGCCTACATCGGTGACCTCGTGGAGCGGTTGCGCGCCCACGGCCACGAGGTGCGCGAGGTGTCCTGGAGCGAGTGGGTCGAACGCATGGTGGAGCTGGCCGTGGAGCGGCCCGACCACCCGATGACCCCGTTCGCCCCGCTGTTCATCGACCGGTGCGCGACAGGCGCGATGAGCGTCGCCGAAATGTACTTGGAAACGACCTTTCCCGAGTTCACCCGCACCAACGTCGAGAACAGGCTGCGTGGCAGCGGCATCGAGATCCCGCCGGTCGACACCGCGATGCTCGACCGCTACCTCCGCTACCTGACTTCCGTGGAGTTCCTGTGAGCGCGATGACGAACCGATTACCGACCCACCACGCCACCACGTGGGGACTGCTGGACCTGACCGGCGCCCCTTCCGAGGGACCGGTCGCATTCCGCGACGAGCTGTCCCCAACGGCCTTGTTCGACGCCTACCGGCACGGTCTGTTCCCGTTCCCCGCCTCGTCGCCGGAACAACGCTTCGTCCACGAAATCGTCAGCGAAGCCGACGTGGCTGCCGGCCTCATCCAGGTTTTCGACGGCGGTGACCCGTACTCGGTGGCCTGGTGCTCACCCGATCCCCGACCGGTGATCTTCGCGGCCTCGGCCCGGATCCAGCGGAGCCTGCGCCAACAGCTGCGCAACAAAGTTGTGTGGACCACCACGCTCGACCGCGCCTTCGAGCGCGTCGTGGAGCAGTGCCGCGCGGACCGCGAGTCGCAGTGGCTGACCGACGACCTGGTGAACGGCGTGATCGGTCTGCGCGAGGCAGGGCACGCGCACAGCGTCGAGGTGTGGGAGGGCGAGGAGCTCGTCGGCGGCACGTTCGGCGTGCTGGTCGGCGGCGTGTTCAGCGCCGACTCCCAGTTCACCCGTCGCAGCGGCGCGGGCAAGGTCGCCGTGTTCGACCTGATGCGGCGGCTCGCCGATGCCGGCGGGATCGCCGTGGACGCCCAGCACGACGGCGCCCATGCCCGCCTCTTGGGCGCGGCGCCGATCCCGCGAGCGGATTACCTCGCTCTGCTGCGCGAACACGCCGGAGACCCCGTCGTCCTGTCGACCGACGCGCTGCCGGCCGCACGGCTGGCGGCCTGACGCAACCCTTGGAGGTAGCCATGTCCACCCTGGTGGACCTGCACGTGGTCAGCCTCGCCGAACGCCCCGACCTGGAAGAGGCCATGCTGACCATGGAGGCGGCCTGGCCCGAGTACATCCGTCCCGACCCGGTGCTCGTCGACTGGGCGTTCGACCGCCACGCGCGCCACCAGCTCGTCGTGCTCGACGACGGCGAGGTCGTGGCCCGGGCCGCGAGCGTGCCCTTCGCGTGGGACGGGGACCCCGGCAGCCTGCCCGACACCGGGTGGGACGAGGCGCTGCGGCAGAGCATGACCGACACCTACGCGGGCGCGCACCTGAACACGCTCTGCGCGCTCGAAGTCGCCGTGGTACCCGGCAAGCGGGCACAGAACCTCTCCGGCCGCACGCTCGCCGCCCTGAAGGAACGAGCACGCCGGGAGGGCTACAACGACGTCGTCGTCGCCGTGCGCCCCAGTCACAAGCACACCGAGCCGCACGTGACCATGGCCGAGTACGCCGCGCGCACCCGACCCGACGGGCTGCCCGCGGACCCCTGGCTGCGCGTGCACGTGAGGGAAGGCGCCGAGATCGTCAAGGTGTGCCCCGCGTCGATGACCATCGGCGGCAGCCTCGCGCAGTGGCGTGCCTGGACCGGCCTGCCGTTCGACCGCAGCGGCCCTCTCGTGGTCCCCGGCGCGCTCAGCCCGGTGATGGTCAGCGTCGAGCACGACCACGCCGCGTACGTGGAGCCGAACGTCTGGGTCCGACACCGGCTGACCCGTCCCTGACAGACCACCAGCAACGGAAGGCGTTGGAGATGACCAGCACAGCACCCGCGAGCACTGACAAGAAGGCCGGTGACCGTGCCGCGCTGATCGAGCTGATCGGCGGCTACATGACCGCTCACGCGCTGGGCTTGGCCGCCGAGCTGAAGCTCGCCGACCACATCGGTGACAGCACGCGCACCAGCACCGAGCTGGCCGAGGCCACCGGCACGCACGAGCCGTCGCTGCACCGCCTGCTGCGCACGCTCGCCGCGGTCGGTGTCACCACCGAGCCCGAGCCGGGGCGCTTCAGCCTGACCGAGGTCGGCGCCCAGCTGCGCACCGACTCGCCGGACTCGCTGCACGCGTTCACGAGGATGTTCTGCGACCCGACGCTGTTCACGGCCTGGCAGGAACTCGGGCGCGTCGTGCGCACCGGCGAACCGTCGTTCGCCCACGTGCACGGCAAGGACATCTACGGCTACCTGGCCGACCACCCCGAGCTGAGCGCGCTGTTCAACGAGGCGATGGGCCAGGAGTCCCGCATCTCGGCCGACCGGATCGCCGCCGCCCACGACTTCTCGGGGGTCGAGCACGTCGTGGACCTCGGCGGCGGCGACGGCACCCTGCTGGCCGCGATCCTGGGCGCCAACCCACACCTGCGCGGCACGGTCGTTGACAGCCCCAGCGGTGTGGCCCAAGCAGCCGAGGTGCTCGGTGCGGCCGGCGTCGCCGACCGGTGCGAGGTCGTCGCCGGCGACTTCTTCCAGTCCGTGCCCGCCGACGGTGATCTGTACATCATCAAGAGCGTGTTCCAGGACTGGGACGACGAACCGGCGCGCGCGATCCTGCGCACCTGCCGGGCCCACATGCCCGACACCGCCACCCTGCTGATCATCGGCTCGGTGCTCCCCGAGACCGCGTCCGCCGAGACGGTGTCCGCCGAGACGCGGATCATGTTCTACACCGACGTGAACATGATGGTCACCTCCGGCGGTCGGGAGCGGACCGAGAGCGACTTCCGGACCATGCTCGCCGACACCGGGTTCACGGTCGAGTCGGTCGCCCACGCCGCCGCGGGGCCGTTGTCGATCATCCGCGCCACCCCGGCGTCCTGAAGGAGCGGCTCCTTGAGCACCGAGCAGTTGGACGAGGCCGTCGATCTACAGGCATCCGGCGGAGCGAGCCGGAAACCGAGCTTCGGGCGCGAGTTGTTCCGGGGCAGCGCGCGGATCGACCTCCTGACCCTGCCTCCGGGCGTCGGACAGCGCTTGGACGAGGAGAGCGAGGCGTTCCTGCAACGCCTGCGCGAGTTCCTCACCCGGGTCGACGCTCCGGCGATCGAGCGGGACGACCGCCTCCCCGACGAGGTGATCACCGGCCTGCGCGACCTAGGCGCGTTCGCGATCAAGATCCCGCGCGCCTACGGCGGCCTGGGGCTGCCCGGCGTGTGCTACCACCGGGCGCTGATGCTGGCCAGCAGCGTGCACCCCGCGTTGAGCGAGCTGCTGGCCGCGCACCAGGCCATCGGGCTGCCGCAGCCGATCACCCTGTTCGGCACCGAGGAGCAGAAGCGGGAGTTCCTACCCCGGTGCGTCCGGGAGATCTCCGCGTTCGCCCTCACCGAGCCTGACATCGGCAACGATCCGTACCGGATCCACACCACCGCCGTCCCCCACAGCGACACCTACGTTCTCAACGGCGTGAAGTCGTGGGCCACCAACGGTGTGCTCGCCGACCTGCTGGTCGTGCTGGCGCAGGTCCCCGGCATGGAGGACCATGCCGGCGGCATGACCGCGTTCGTGGTCGAGGCCGACTCCCCCGGCGTCACCGTCGAGCACCGCAATGCCTTCCTGGGCCTGCGCGGCGTCGAGAACGGCGTCATCCGGCTGCACGAGGTCGTCGTGCCCGCCGGCAACCGGATCGGTGGTGAAGGGGAAGGACTGGAGATCGCCCTCGCCGCCCAGGACACCGGCCGGCTGTCCCTGCCTGCGGTGTGCGCCGCCGCCGCGAAGTGGAGCTTGAAGATCGCCCGCGAGTGGTCCAAGGCCCGGGTACAGTGGGGCCGGTCCATCGGCGAGCACGAGGCCGTGGCGGGCAAGATCGCGTTCATCGCCGCCACCGCCTTCGCCCTGGAGGCCATCGTCGAGGTGACCGGGCGCCACGCCGATGACGAGCAGGTCGACACCCGAATCGACGCGGAGCTGGCCAAGCTGTACGCCACGGAGAAGGCGTGGCTGGTCGCCGACGAGCTGGTGCAGATCCGCGGTGGGCGTGGCTACGAGACGGCCGAGTCCGCCGCGGCGCGCGGTGAGCGCGGTGTGCCGGTCGAGCAACTGCTGCGCGACCTGCGCGTCGGCCGCATCTTCGACGGCTCCAGCGAGGTGCTGCGCGTGTTCCTCGCCCACGAGATCCTCTCCGAGTACCGGTGGGACGGCCCCGGCGACAGCACGTCGACCGGCCTGGCGCACTACGGGCCGCTGGTCCCGCACCTGTTGTTCGTCGAGCAGGCCGCGCACAAGGTCGCCCAGCGCCTCACCGACGGCTTGGCACGGTGGGGCGAGGAGTTCGAGGAGCACCAACTCCACGTCGGACGGCTGGTCGACATCGTCGCCGAGCTGTACGCGATGAGCACCGCGTGCGTGTACGCCAAGGCCCGCGACGACCTCGGTGAGGCCGCCGTGGAACTCGCGGACGCGTTCTGCCGTCAGGCCACCCGCCGCGTGGAGGAGCTGTTCGACCGGCTGGCCTCCAACACCGATGATCACGACCGCGTGATCGCACGACGGGTTCTGGACGAGCAGCACACGTGGTTGGAGCAAGGCGTCCTCGACCCCTCGGCCCCCGGCCCGTGGATCGCCCAGTCCGCCCCTGGGCCATCACGTCACCGCAACCTGCGCCGGAAGGTGCCGAAGGCGGCCGACCCCACCTGATGATCAGCCGGGCAGGCCGCTACGCCCATGATCACTGGGGTATCGGAGGAAGGAGTTGATCCCTTGTGCTGGATCGTCCTGAACCGGAACCGCAGACCGGGAGCGTGACCGACGCGGCGTACCGGCACCTCAAAGAGCAAGTGCTGACCGGCTGCCTCCGTCCCGGTGAAGAGCTGCGCGAGGCCCGGCTCGCGCAGCTCACCGGTTTCGGCCGCTCACCGATCCGCGAGGCGCTGCGGCGCCTCGTGCAGGAAGGCTTCATCGAGGTACGTCCCAGGCTGGGCTACCGGGTCACCGCCATCACCCTCGCGGGAGTGCGCGACCTGTTCGAGATGAGGCTGCTGCTGGAACCCGCGGCCGTGGAACTCGCGGCTCGGCGCGCACCACTTGAAACGCTGGAAGCACTGGCCCCGCCAGTGCACGTGACCTATACCCAAGACGACACCGAAGTCCGCCGGCAGCTCCTCACCACCAACCGCGAGTTCCACGTACGCATAGCCCGTGCGTCCGGCAACGATCGACTTGCCCATGCCATCGAGGGTCTGCTCGACGAGATGCAGCGACTGCTGTTCGTCAGCATCGGCCGTCGAGGTCTCCCTCCTGACCACACTCACGAGCACACCGTCCTGCATGACGCGCTCCTGCGCCGCGACGCTCCCGCAGCACGCAACCTCGCGATGACACACGTGCAGGCAAGCCGCAGACTGGTGTTGGAGCACTTCCTGGGCTGAGATCGCATGGAACGCCATCGGTTCTCCACCGTGGAAGAGCGCTCGTGGCAACGGCGTCAAGGTGTAGGCGGGTGCATCGCTCGCGTGGATGCCATCGAAGGCCACCTCGGGGAACAAGTCCAAAGCTCGGCATCGGGCGATGGGCCTCGCTCGTACATCCAGCTCGCTACCCACGCCTGTGCTATCGTCCGTATACCCCCTAGGGGTACATCTGGAAGGAGTTGACGATGGACGCCGAACACACTGAGCACCACCACGGACACGGCACCCACGAGCAGCACGACACCCATCACGAGCATCAGCCCGGCGCGAGCTGGGGCATGGCCGCCTCGGCCACCCTGCACTGCCTCACCGGCTGCGCCATCGGCGAGGTCCTGGGCATGATCATCGGTACTGCGCTGGGCTGGGGCAACCTCGCCACCGTCGTGCTGGCGGTCGGACTGGCGTTCGTCTTCGGCTACGCCCTGACCATGCGCGGAGTCCTCAAGGCCGGTGTCGGTTTCCGGCGCGCGCTGAAGGTGGCACTGGCCGCCGACACCATCTCGATCGCCGTCATGGAGATCATCGACAACGCCGTGATGCTCACCGTCCCCGGCGCGATGGAGGCCGGTTTGTCATCCTGGCTGTTCTGGGGGGCTCTCGCCTTCGCCCTGGCCGTCGCCTTCGTGGTCACCGTGCCGGTGAACAAGTGGCTCATCGGACGCGGCAGCGGCCACGCCGTCGTGCACGCCTACCACCACTGAGTCGATGACCCACCCACCCGAGCACTTCATCTACCGCGGTCGGGACGGCTGCGCGCTGCACGCGGCCTCCCTCGGTGACGGCCCGCCCGTCGTGCTCCTGCACGGCGGCGGGCCCGACCACCACAGCCTTCTACCGCTGGGCAGATCCCTGGCCGACCGGTACACCGTGGTCCTGCCCGACGTACGCGGCTACGGCCGATCGGTGTGCACCGACCCCGGCAGGCACACCTGGAACAACTACGCCGACGACGTCACCGCCCTGCTGGATCACCTCGAAGTCGAGACCACCGTCCTGGGCGGCACCGGCCTCGGTTCCAGCATCACTCTGCGCACCTGCCTCCGACACCCCGCGCGCGTCCGCGCCGCCGTGCTGATCAGCGTCGAGGACATCGAAGACGACCGCGCCAAGGCAGCGGAGGTCGACTTCCTCGACGCCTTCGCCGCGCGAGTACGCACCCATGGCATCCAGGCGGCGTGGAGCCCGATCCTCCCCACCCTCGCGCCCGTCATCAGCAACCTGGTCGCCGACGCCATCCCCCGCTCGAACCCCGACAGCATCGCCGCAGCCGCCGCCATCGGCCACGACCGCCTGCTCCGCTCCATCACCGAACTGGCCGACATGACCACCCCGACGCTCGTGATCCCCGGCATTGATCAACGGCATCCCACGGCGATCGCCGAAGCCGTAGCCGCGACGCTGCCCCACGGCAGGCTCGCCACCACCGCTATATCGGACGACCTGCGCACCGCCGAGGACCTCGCTACCGCGTTCGAGCCACCTATCAGCGCGTTCCTCGCTGGATTCCAGTAGTCCCAGCCCCATGAGGCAGGAACTCTGCGCTGAACTGCCGGATCACGCTCGGTAAGCAAACCGAGATCGGCTTCGTAGTCAGGTTCCCCAGGGTCGCCAGGTGACCGCCGATGACCGGTCACCGTCGCCGGCGATGAGGTCATGGGCGGCTTTGATCACATCGGCCAGCGGCAACTCAGCGTCGGAGGGCCACTCCCGGGCGTGGGCCTGGTGGTCGTAGAGGATCGGTTCGCCGTCCGGGTCGCTGCCGTTGGTGGTGATGTAGGAGCCGGTGGCGTCGGCGTGGGCGATGAAGCCGCGATCCCTGGCGATGCCCAGCCTGACGGCCACCCAGCCCTCGGCCCACGGGTCGGGGCGGGCCAGTTCGACCATCGGCGGGACCGGGCCGTCCTGTGCGACGAAGTCGGCGGCCATGCGTTGCAGCAGCGCTTCGAGATCGGCCGCGCTCGTGATCGGGGTCGACTCCTCGCCCCTTTTGTACCAGGCCATCAACGACGCCACGGCGGCTTTCCTCCGGTGAACCTCTTGTAGTAGCCGTCCGGGCCGTGCACGGCGAGCGTGTAGCCCTCGGGCAGCACTGCGGGCAACAGACTGTCACAGCCGAACGGGCCTTCGCACGGCGCGTAATTGAGCGCCAGTGTCAGGTGGCGCATCACGGGATCGGCGGCGCCCTGCTCCCGCATCCGCGCAGCCAGCTTCAGTTCCACATCCGCCTCGGCGACCACGGGCAATCGGGGACATCCTTCGACGGCCAGTGCGGCGTTGACCTTCGGCGTCCACTCATCGCGCCCGCTGACCGCGTGCTGTGTCGACCCGTCGGGGGCGACCCATCGGCCGTGGGTCTTCTGCCCGGTACCGCCGATCACGGTGGGCGGCAGGTCGCGACGTAATTCCTCGACACGCTCTGGCGGGAGCGGCGGCGGTTCTGCCATCGGCGGCACGGCGCTGGTCTGCGGCCGGCCAGCCGGAGTGGTTGGTGTCGGCTGCGCGGCGGGAGGCGGGTTTGGCGAAGCTGCTGGCGGGGGTGGCGGTGCGAACCGCCTTCAGCACGGACTCGGCGCGGGTGATGCCGTCGACCAGGGTCTTCCAGAGTTCCTTGATGCCCTTGATGGTCTCCGCGAAGCGGCCCAGTATGGCGTCCTTGTCGCCGGTCGTATCGCCTTCCAGGGCGATGGCGAACAGTGCCTGGGCGTCCCCCGCCAGGTCTTCGGCCTGTTCCAGGGCGGTCTTGGCTTCGGATGCCTTCTTGCTGGCCGCCGTCACGCCGTCGATCACTTCTCCGAGCGTCGCCACCCGCGGCCCTCCGCCCCTCGTGTCCAGGCGGAAAGCGATCGTGCCAGGTACGGTCCCGAATCGCGTACCGAGTGGTGCGCACATGCGACGGCACCCCGCCCACCAGTCCTGGGCGGGGTGCCGTCGTATCCGGCGTTGCCAAGCGCCGGGTCATGCCTGCTGTGGGTTGGTCGACGTCAGATCAGGTCGTCGAACTCGCCGGCCTTGGCGCCCAGCACGAACGCGCGCAGTTCGGCCTTGGTGTAGTGGAGGACGGGGCTGGCCTCGCCGAGGGTGCTGTTGCGGACGGCCACACCGCCGTCGGGCAACGGGGCCAGCTCGACGCACTCGCCGCCGTTGCCTTCGCCCGTGCTGAACGAGGACTTGCGCCATGTCAGGGACGTCGTATTCGTGTTCATCGCTCACTTCGCCTAGTTGGGGGTTACCGGCCGGTTACGGACGCGAAGTGGTCCGCTGCCTCCAGTATCAGCGCCAGAGACTCCTGCAAGTCCAGCGCTGCGACCCTCCGACGATCCCATGCGACTCGATACGGCTCCGTCGAGGCCCGATCGCGGTAGAACGACTCGACGTTGAGTACCTGGACCACGTCGCCGGAGATCCCGTTGGCGAACCGCAGCAGGTTGAACGAGGAGCCCATCGACGGGTAGGCGCCGGCGGCGATGGGTTGCACCTGGATCTCGACGTTGGGCAGCTCGCACAGACCGGCCAGGTGCAGGAGCTGTTCGTGCATCACCGCCGGGCCGCCTACGGGCAGGCGCAGCGCGAACTCGTGCACGATCGCCCGGATCATCGGCGGGTCGTCCCTGGTGACGATCTTCTGCCGCGCTTTGCGCAGACCCACCAGCTCCTCGACGCGAGTGCGCGACAGCAGTTCGCCGTTGCGTCGCCACAGCTCGCGCATGTACGCCTCGGTCTGGAAGTACGCCGGCACCAGATCGACTGCCACGGCCATGACCTCGACGACGTCGTTGCACTCCATCTCCAGGAACGCCCGCGCCTTCAGGCGCCACCGCCACCTCCGCACTGCCGATGTGTAGGCGGTGACCGATCCTCCGGGTGCTGCCCTGAACCGCGCACCAAGCTGTTCGTGAGCGCGGCAGCGTCCCCCACCACTAGTTCAGGGCGGGGACGCTGGTCATCCGCCTGCGTCCGGCGGCTAGTGCATGTCCACCGGGTGCATCATCCTCAGATCAGGTCGTCGAACTCCCCGGCCTTGACGCCGAGGACGAACGCGCGCAGCTCGGCCTGGGTGTAGTGGACGACCGGACTGGCCTCGCCCAGGGTCGAGTTGCGCATGGCGACGCCGCCGTCGGACAGCGGCGCCAGCTCGACGCACGCGCCGCCGTTGCCGGTTCCGTTGGAGAAGCTGCTCTTACGCCACGTCAGGGGTGCGTTCATGTCCTACCCACGTTGGTTGCTCGTCATCAGGCCCGGCTGAGCCCGAAGTCTGCTGCGGCTTCCAGTATCCGGTCTTTGGACTCCTGCAGGTCCAGCGCCGCCACACGACGGCGGTCCCATGCGTCCCGGTAGACCTGCGTACCGGGTTCCCGGTCGCGGTAGAAAGGCTCGTCGTAGCCCGCGACCTGCGCAACGTCCTTGGCCGCACCGTCGCCGAACCGGAGCAGGGTGAACGTCGTCTCGATGCCGGGGAACGCTCCGGCCTCGGTCGCCTGGACCTGGATCTCGACATTGGGCAGCTCGCACGCCCGGGCCAGCGCCGACAGTTGCTCGCGCATCACCTCTGGGCCGCCGACCGGCAGTCGGAGCGCCGCCTCGTGCACGACTGCACGGATCTTGGGCGCGGCGGGCTTGGTCACGACCCGCTGTCGGGTCTTGCGCAGCCGCACCAGTTCGTTGATCCGCTGCTCCGAGGTCAACTCGCCGTTGCGCTTCCACAGCGTCCGCATGTACGCCTCGGTCTGGAAGTAGACCGGGATGACCAGCAGCGTCACCGTCATGATCTCGATGGCATCACGCTGCTCCAGTTCCAGGAACGCCCGGTCCTTCAGCGGCACGAACATCGGGAACTCTCCGCTGCGGGACCGCGTCCGCGCACGGCCTTCCCTGGCCAGCTCGATCAGCATGGCCACCTCGTTGTCGGGCACGCCGTACGCCTCGGCCAGCTTCTCGATCTGCGCACGGGAGAACTGGACGTCACCGCTTTCCTTGCGGGTCAACGTCGGTCCGGCGAGGCCGATCACGGCGGCTGTAACCTCGCGGTCCATGCCCGCTTCCTTGCGGTAGGACCTCATCGCCGCGCCGACCTGACGGCGCTGGGCGATCGCGTCGTCGTTGGTCTTCGTCACCTTCGCTGCCACGCGATCTCCTCCTGCTGATCGATTAAGCATGTACGTGCATCACCACTGTACGTACATGCTTACAAGCGTCAGATCACCCGTTTGATTACCGTAGAAACCTGTACGTACATGGTTAACTGCGCTCAGCCCTGTTGCGTACGCCACAGGATCTCACGCTCGCGGTGGCCGGGTTGTCCTGGCCCCGACCGGACCCGGCCACCGCGCACCAGAGAGGACGCGCCCATGACCGAACCCGCGAACAGGTGCGTCCCAGGCTTCGCGACGGTCCGCGGGGAGGCACCCACGCCCCGGGCTCTGCCCGGCCTCCCGCCGACGTCGACCGTCGCGTCCCCGGCGGCCCGCGCCCGCTGTCTGACCGCAGCGGCGCGGGCCGCCTTCCACGACCGACTCCCGGCACCACCGGCCGGGACAATCGGGACGAGGCGGTCGTGAGCGCCCGGCCGGGACCGGGCGTATACCCGTCACGCTGGTGGAACGAGCACGACAGGGGCACGAACGGGCGGCCCAGGCCCGGCACGCGCGTGCTGATGCGCGACGGCCGTCGAGGCACGGTCCTGCCCTACGAGGGCTGCTGGAAGTCCTGCACGTTCCCCGTGCTGGTCGACCGGACGGGGCAGTCGCTGATGCTGTCGACCTCCGACGTGACCGAGCTGGCGACCGGCGGGAAGCCGGCCGACCTGGTCGAGGACGCGGGGTGACCGCCGTGGCCGAGGAGACCGACGCGGTCACCGACGACGGCGCCGACCACGACACCGCCGCCGGGATCTTCCGCCACCTCATCCACCGGCTCGACGACGACACCCGCACCGTCAGCCACGACGGCCTGACCTTCTGGGTCGCCGTGTGCGGCGCGGTGTCCGTGCCCACCGACCGGCCCGACCCGGGCTGGCCCTGGTGCTCCCTGTGCTGGCCCTCGCTGTGGCCCGCCGACGACCCCGAGGAGGACGACTCGTGACGTTCCGCCGTGCGCACCGCCGCGTCACCAGGGTGGTGCGGGGCGAGTTGCACACCGCCGTGCAGACCTGGACCCGCGGGCCGGATCACCGGATCGTGCTGATCGGCATGAGCCACGTCGGCGAGCCGGATTACTTCGACACGGTCAGGCGCGTCGTGGCCTCCCATCCCGGCGCGACCGTGCACTACGAGCGGGTGGTGCGGGAGGACCCGCTGCCGCCGATGACCGACGACGAGTGGGCTCGACTGGACGCGGCGAGGCGGTCGCACCGGTTCGTCCTGCGGTGGGCCGCCGAGGTCGCCGAACTGGGAACCCAGCACGGACTCGCGGTCGACGGATGGCACAACGTCGACGTGAACGAGGTCGACCTCGCGCGCATGTCCGGTCGCTCGATGCCCCGGCTCGCGGTTCCCGGCGTGCGGATGGGCATCGACTACGCCCCGCCGCTGACCGACAGGCAACGCCGCGTGCTGCGGCACGTCGTCCGGCTGCTGCTGGTGCACATAGCCCCCAGGGGCCGGCTGCTGATGCGCCCCATGACGCGACGCGCGGTCGTGCAGTGGCGCAACGTGCACGCGATGACCCACGCACTGCGGGCCGTGCACGACGGACCCGTGGTCATGATCTGGGGCGCCGGGCACCTGCCCGGCATTGGAGATGTGTTGCTACACAACGACTTCCGGCTCGAATCGGTCCGCTGGGTGCGGGCCGTCGGGCGGATGCGGTCACCGGAAGGTGCCCCGGTGACCGGTGAACAACCAGGAGAGGAACTCAAGGTGTCGGTGAAGGTGTACAACAACGGACAGGTGGGGACGTCGTGAACGAGACGGGAAGGCAGATCGTCACGAGCATGGGGATGACGCTGGACGAAGGGGTGCCGATCGACCTGCGCGGCAGCCTGGACACCCAGGCGTTCCTCGCGATCGGGGACAGTGTCGAGATCATCCTGAGCGGGTCCCACGTGCGGACCCTGCGCGACCAGGCCGCGGCGGCTCTCGGCGACATGGCACACGTCGACGCCGCCGAGCAGGTCGTGGGAGACGCCTACCACGCCGGGGCGCAGGCGCTCACCGCCGCAGCCCTGGCGCGGAAGATGGCCCAGGCCGCGAGCGCAGCCGGCGCCGGCGAGCAGGCCAGCACGGCGGAGCAGGCCGCCACCCGTGCCGCAGGAGCCGCGGAACGTGCCCAGACCGCCGCTCGCACTGCGGCCGAGGCGATGGGGCTGGCCGACGAGGCGGCTGAAGAAGCCAGGGCCGCAGCGATCCTGGCGGCCCAAGCCGCCGGCCAGGAACCGCTCGACAAGCAGGCCGGGTCGAACCTGCACCTCGTGTGACGGGCCAGGGTGATGGCCCGCACGATACGACTCCGCGCTGAGGCGTTCGGCAAGGCGATACGGCTGGCGGGCTACACCTCCGACTACCGGCTGGCCAAGGCCATGGAGGTCAACCGAAGCACCGTCGCACGAGTCGTCGCCGGTGAACTCCAACCGGGACCGGCGTTCATCGGTGGCGCGCTGACCGCCCTCGCACCGATGCAGTTCGACGACCTCTTCACCGTGGAGAAGGTCGAGCAACCCTGATACGCACGACACAACGGACCCGCACTAACCCAGTGCGGGTCCGTTGCCCTGAATGGGTGAAGCATCGCGTGCCGGTGAGTCGCGTCGCTTGGTGGAGGCCAACCCGACGCGTGGATGTCGGCCGGGAGCGTTGCAGCACACGGTCTACGCCGCCCACTACCTGGCCGACCCGTCGTATCGGCGCCGGATCCCCTGGCAGTTCAACAAGAGCGGGTCGCTGCACGCCCGAAACGGGACCTGCTCCACGCGCACGAACGTGTGGTGTGGGCCCGGCACCTGGAGCAGCGGACCGAACAGGCGTGGTGCCTGACCCCGGTGACCGACGCGGTGATCACCTGGACCACCGAGTACTACGGCCTGGCAGTGGAATCGCTCCGCCGGTCCGGGTGCCGTGTCGAGAACAAAGTGCTGGCGCACACCTCCCGAGCGTACAGCGAGAACATCAACTTCTTCGGCGCGATCGAGGTGAACATCGACGGTCCGTCCAGTCCTGGTGGACCACGGGCGCTTGCGCGTCCGCCGGATCGCGGTGCGAGGCTTCACCTGAGTGTCAGTGCCGGGGCGTCACGAGTTTGTCAGTGGCAATCGCTGCTTGTTCCCTCGGATCACCCCTGGGGACCGGGGGGCCGCACCGGGCCCTTCCACGTCGCTGGCGGATTGCGTGGAGATCAGGTCGTTGTGGCGGTCTCCGCCCGCCGTTCGTTGCGCAGTGCGGCGAGGATGAGCAGGGCGGCGCCGAGGGTGATGCCCGTGTCGGCGAGGTTGAAGGTGGCGAACCACCCGGTGTGCAGGTAGTCGGTCACCGCGCCGTCGCTGGCACGGTCGAGCAGGTTTGCCATCGCTCCGCCCAGGACCGCGCCGAGTCCGATGCCGGTCAGGACGTCGAGACTCGTGGCGCTGCGCCAGGCGTAGACCATGATGCCCACCACGATTGCGCCGGTGACGGCGACGACCACGGTGGCAGGCAGGCTGTCACCGAGGCTGAACGCCACGCCCGAGTTGAACGTGAGTCGCAGGTCGAGCGGTCCGAGGTCGATCGGGTTGCCCGGCAGCGTGGTCTCGGCCCATGCCTTGACCGCCAGGTCGAGCGCTGCGACCAGCAACGCCACAACCGCCACGAGCGCCCGAGTGCGTGCGGCGGGCCGGGCGGGTGGTTCAGTCGTCGTCATCGTCGTCACAGACCAGTTCGCCTTCCCACGCTTCGCGGCCTTCCTTGATCGCGAAGGCGGCGATGACGAACCCGGCGACGGGGTCGATCCAGGTCCAGCCCACCAGGGCGTAGGCGAGCAGTCCGACGAAGGTGGAGACCGACAGCCACGCGCACAGCTTGGTCTCGGCCGCGTCGGCGATGACCAGGCGCGAGTTCATCGCCTCACCCGCCTTGCGCTTGACGCTCGCCAACCACGGCATGATCACGATGGACACACCGGTGAGCACGATGCCCACGACCGAGGTGTTCGGCTCGGCACCCTCGATGAGGTCGCGAATCCCCTCGAACAGGACGTAGGCCGCGAGCACGAAGAACGTCACCGCGACGAATCGCAGCGCGCGGCGTTCCTTGGCCTCGTCGACCTCACCGCCGCGGATCTCGGCGCGCAGGCGGACCAGCACCACCGTGGCGGCGGCGACCTCGATCCACGAGTCGAAGCCGAACCCGACCAGCGCCACCGAGCCGGCGATCAGGCCCGCGGTGATGGCGATGATGCCCTCGGCGACGTTGTAGCCGATGGTGACCTTCTCCCACAGCACCGCTTTACGTGCTGCGACGCCGCGCACGTCGGGAACGGCCGGGGTGTCGGGGGTGCTCACGAGAACTTCTTGACGGTCTGGGGTGAGGTGCTGTCGGTGCCGTAGTTGGGGCACAGGGCGACGGCCTGCCCGGTCGCGGCGAGCAGCGTCTCGGCGGCGGCGAGCAGGTCGAGCAGCTCGGGACGGGCTAGCGAGTAGAACACCTGGCGCCCCTGCGGACGGCCGACCACGAGCGCGCAGTCACGCAGGCACGCCACGTGCGCCGACACCGTCGACTGCGCGAGGCCCAGCTCGGCGACCAGGTCGGCGACGCGCGCCTCACCGCCGGCCAGTCGCCGCACGATCGCGAGCCGTGTCGCGTCGGACAGGCTGTGGAACAGGGCGACCGCCGAGTCCAGGCCCGATCCGCTCGGGCTCGACGTCGTGCACCCGTCCGTGCTATTCATCGTCACAAGCCGATGATAGCGCCGATGGACGATGAAAGGTAGACGGCTCATGCTGATGAACCGGGCGGAAACGATGCTAGTCAACTCGCCGCCCCGACGCTGGTTGCAGCGCTACGAGGCGCACGTGCTCGCCACCCTCGGTGGACGCACGCCCGGCGCGAGGGTCGCCGAGATCGGTTGCGGCCCTGGTGGGGGAACCCGGCTGGTCCTCGACCGGTTCGGCGCCGCGACCGTGCACGCCGTCGACCTCGACCCCGCGATGCTCCCGCGCGCCCGGCGCCGCCTGGCGCCCTACGGCGACCGCGTGCGCCTGACCCAAGGCAGCGCGACCGACCTGCGCACCGCGTTCGCCCCGTTCGACGGCGGCGGTGACGGCACCTACGACGCGGTGTTCGACTTCGCGATCGTCCACCACATCCCCAACTGGCGCGACGCGCTCGCCGAGGTCGCCCGCGTGCTCAAGCCGGGCGGCCGGTTCTACTTCGACGAGGTCACCGCGACCGCGCTCGCCCGCCGCTCCTACCGCCTGCTGTTCGACCACCCCACCGAAGACCGGTTCACCGCCGGTGAGTTCCTCGCCGAGCTGCCCCGTCACGGGCTCGACGTCGGCGACCGGTGGCGCACCCGCATCGGCGGCGACTACCTGCTCGGCGTCGCCCAACGCCGCTGACCTCCGGAACGTGCTCCCGCCCGGCCCGCGCCGTCGTCCGGACAGCAGATGAGCGACAAGTGCCTGGGGCTGCGGGGACCTCAGTCGATATGACCCGGGTCGGGCCTCCCTATGTGGTGGATCGCAGGCAGTTGCGGGGAAAAGAAGGGCTTCTTGATCACCGCCCCGCCACCTTGCCTCGAACTCCGCCACACCAGCCGCAGCCGTCGGTCGACGTCCTCTCGAAACGATTCATTTCGAGAAGGCCGCCGTTGGCACCTCCGCGACGGCCCACGCGGGCCGGTTTTCCTCGCACAACCCGTCTCGCTCAAACCGTGCCTGGACCTGGTTGTGAGAAATGTTTGTGAGAGGATTCCGAGGTGAGCAGCAATTCGGGACCCACCGTCGCGTCCGACGCCGACGAGATCGAGCGTCACTCGTGCCCGCGCTGCGCGGTCCAGCCGGGTTCGCCGTGCCGGTCCCGCTCCGGCGCGGTCGCCACCACCTACCACACCGGCCGGTTCACCAAGGTGCCCCGACTGGCCAAGCTGCTGCGCGTGCCCGTCCCCGCCGACCGCTCACCGGGGCAGCCGTGGCGGCCGGGCACGCCGCCCCCGGCGCCGATTCCCGACGACCGGCCGGCCGCCGACATCCGCATCGGCTACGCCTGCTGCTCGCACCTCACCCAGGAGCTGCGCACCCAGCTCGACGCCCTGGCCGCGCACGGCATCCCAGCCGACAAGGTCTTCGCCGAGAAGGTCTCCACCCGCGTCCGCGTCCGCCCGGAGTTCGAGAAGGCCTTCGACACCTGCCGGCGGATCAAGGCCCACGCCCCGCACTGCCGGGTCATCCTCACCGTCCACGAGATGAAACGCCTCGGGCGCGACTGCGCCGAACTCACCGCGCTGGCCGACCACCTCACCGCCCACGGCATCGCCCTGGAGATGCTCGCCGGACCCCTGACCGGCATCTACGACCCGTCGGGCAGCGGACGGATGCTGTTCGCGTTCTTCGCCGCGATGGCCGAGATCGAACGCGAGAACATCCGTGAGGCCACCCTCGAAGGCCTCAACACCGCCGCCCGCAAGGGAAACCACGGCGGACGCCCGCCGGTGATCACCGAGGACATGCTGCACACCGTGCTGCGCCGCCGCGCCCGCGGCGAGTCCGTCGAGGACATCCGCCCCGACCTGATCATTCCCACCGGCAAGCACAAGGGCCGCAACCCCAGCCCGGCCAGCATCTACCGCGCCCTGGCCGACCACGAATGCCGCCAACGCCACCCCGAGGCCGTCGCCCAAGCCGCAGCCGAGTTCGCCACCCGGCACACCGCCGGAGGGGCGGCACGATCGTGAACCCGGGTCTCATCGCCCAGGCGGCCGGCCTGTTCGCCGTCACCAACATCGACGACATCCTGATCCTGGCCCTGTTCTTCGCCCAGGGAGCCGGGCACCGCAGAGCGACACGCAACATCACCACAGGCCAGTACCTCGGCTTCGCCGCCATCCTTGCCGTCGCCGCAGCCGCCGCGTTCGGCGCCACCTTCCTGCCGGCCGGCGCCGTGCCTTACCTCGGCCTCCTGCCACTCGCGCTCGGCGTCAAAGCCGCAGTCCGGACATGGCAGCACCGCAACGACACCGACGAGGAGCAGTCCACCGGGAACAGCGGACCGAAGGTCATGGAGGTCGCCGCGGTCACCCTCGCCAACGGCGGCGACAACATCGGCGTCTACGTGCCCGTCTTCGCCACCGCAGGCATCGGCGGCATGGCCGTCCACGTGACCGTGTTCCTGCTCCTGGTCGCGGTGTGGGTCGCGGCCGGGCGGTACTTCGCCACCCGCCCCGCCGTCGCCAAGGCACTGTCGCGCTGGGGACACGTCCTGCTGCCGGCCGTCCTGATAGGCATCGGCCTGCTCATCCTCATCGATGGCGGAGCCTTCGGCCTGTAGGACCACCAAATCCGCACAACAGACCCGAACCCGCGCCGTCCCGAACGTCAGCGCCGACACGTCACTACCGACACCCAAAGACCGCAATCACAGCACCGAACCACTGACACCCCCGTGACGTATGCCGGGTCAGCGAACTGACACCTCTCAACCGGTACGGCGGGGGTCGACCCAGTTCGCCGATGACGCTATCGCAGATAGTCATCCGGTATCTGCGGAAAGCGCTTCACATCAATCCGGCAGTGGGCAGTGGCAGCGCGATGACCAGCCCGTTCAAGGCTTAGCGCCGTCCACCGTTCCGATGTTCCGAGTGGCCGCAATTTCATCGGATGCACAACACAGATCAGATGGCACAACGACCGGGTTGAGCGACCGTTGATGCTGGTAGCAGCCTCATGTGATCGACCTGGTCCGGGGTGGTGTCGAGCGTACTGGCAGGCGGCAGGAGTTCCGCCGCAGGGCACTGACCTGTCGATTTGCCAACCGCATTACATCTGATGAAAGATCCCTTCGTCAGATGTAGGTGACCGAGGGTGGTGGCGAGTGGGTCAGGACGGGTTGGCTCCGGGAGCGGCAGGGCTGCACCTGGTCGGCGGGCTGTCGCTGCTGCGGCCCGAGGAACAGGTGTTCGGCGCGATGCTGGACGGGTGGCGCAACCAGCAGTTGGCGCGGAACCTGGCGTTCTCGACGATCAACGGCAGGGAGAAGGTCGTACGGGCGTTCGCCCTGCACGCGGACACCTTTCCGTGGCACTGGACCGCGCACCAGGTCGACGAGTGGCTGGGCGATCTGCGGGCCGTGCGCAACCTGAAACGCTCGACGCTGCGCAACTACCAGGAGGCGATCGGCTCGTTCTGCGCCTACCTGATCGACCCGGCCTACCAGTGGTCGACCGAGTGCGAGCAGCGGTTCGGCACCCACCCGATCCAGGTGGTCCACGAGTGGAACACCGCCGTGCACGTCGCCGATGCCGAAGCGGACGCGAGCAAGCGGGCCTTCACCCGCAAAGAGTTGATCGCGTTGTTCGATCATGCCGATGATCAGGTGGACCGGATTCGCAAGGCCGGCCGCAAGGGATGGCTGCCGGCGTTCCGCGACGCCGCCCTGTTGAAGACCGCCTACGCGTTCGGCTTGCGCCGCAACGAGATCAGGATGCTCGACACCGTAGACTTCGGACGCAACCCGGACGGACCCGAGTTCGGCGAGTACGGGGTGCTCTACGTCCGGCACGGCAAGGCCAAGAAGGGTTCCCCGCCCAAGCGGCGCAGTGTGGTGGCCGTCTGGGACTGGTCGGCGGAGATTTTGCAGGAGTGGATCGAGGAGTTCCGGCCGCTGTTCGCCACCACCGACTCACCGGCGTGCTGGCCCTCGGAACGAGGTCCCCGCATCGGGCTCAGCTCGATCAACACCCGGCTGGCCGCCTACCGCGACGAACTCGGCCTGGACCCCGCGCTGGACTTCCACTCGCTGCGCCGCAGCCACATCACCCACCAGATCGAGGACGGGCTGGACGCCCGATTCGTCCAGGAGCAGGCAGGCCATGAACACGCGAGCACGACCTCGCTCTACACCTGCGTGTCCTCGGACTACCGTCGCCGCACCCTGCGCCGCGTGCTTGACGCCACTGTGCAGGCCGCGCTGAAGCCGACCGGGAGGACCCGATGAAGCGTCAGACCAGCTATAAGTGGCGGCTGCGCGAGGTCATGGCTGCGGCCGGGATGTTCGCCGCGACCGACCTGGAACCCCACCTGCACGACCGCGGCGTCACGCTGTCCTCGGTGCAGGTCTGGCGGCTGGTCACCCAGACCCCCGAACGGCTGTCGCTGCCGGTGCTGGCCGCTCTCTGCGACATCTTCGACTGCAGCCCGGCCGAGCTGATCGCCACCAAGGCAGAGAACACCGCGCCCCGCAAGACCGCCGGCGGCGAGGCGAAAGTGGTCGATCTGGCCACCACGATCCGTCCCAAACGCGCCAGAATCCGCCCCGAAGCATGAGCGACCGTCCCTACGCCACCGCCGAGCAGTATGAACGCTGGTTCAAACGGGATTGCGCCCGCTGCGGGCGACATGGCCACTTCGCGGCGCACTGGCCCGATGGGCATGTCTGCCGCACCTGCCACGACCGCGCCCTGGGAGTGCGGGGCCAGTGCCCGTGCTGCGGCCAGAACCGCGCATTGCCTGGCCTCGGTGATGACGACGTTCCGGTTTGCGCCGACTGCGCGGGTTTCCGTCGGTCCTACGCCTGCTCCCGGTGCGGCACCGAGGGCAAGCTGCACCGCAGGAGACTCTGCACCCGCTGCACCCTGGCCGACCAGCTCCATCAAGCCCTCGACGACGGCACCGGCCGGGTCCACCTGCCACTGGTCCCGTTGCTCGACGCGATCGTGGCCACGCCCAGGCCGAAGAACGGGCTGAGCTGGTTGCGCAGCCAGCAAGTCCGACAACTGCTGGGCGACCTGGCGACCGGCCGGGTCGCGCTGACCCACGAGGCGTTGCAGGAACTGCCGAACTGGCGCACTGTCGCGCACCTGCGCGACCTGCTCATGGACTGCGGCGTCTTGTCCGTAGTCGACAAGCAGGTCCTGCACACCCAGACATGGCTCCACCACCGGCTCGCTGCCTTGGCCGACAACCCGCATCAGCAACTGCTTCGGCAATTCGGACTCTGGCACCAGATTCCCCGCCTGCGCAGGCGAGCCCAGACCCGTCCACTGACCGACGCCGCGCGCCGGTCAACCGGCGAGCAGTTCACTCAGGCCGAGCGGTTCCTGAGCTGGCTCGACGGGCGGGACCGGCCCCTGACCGACTGCACCCAAACCGACATCGACACCTGGCACGCTCAAGCCGCCGAACACCACAAACGCAACCTCCGCCAGTTCCTGACCTGGGCGATCAACACCCGCCACATGCCCAAGCTGGCCTTACCGATCTTGCACGTCCGCGCCGGACAACCCATCTCCCAAACCCGGCGCCTGGCGCTGCTCCGCCGCCTTCTGACCGACGACCAACTGCCCGCACGCCCTCGCGTCGCCGCCTGCCTGATGCTGCTCTACGCCCAACCCGCCAGTCGCATCGTTCGACTGACTACAGACGACGTCCTATGCGACGGCGACCAGGTCCTCGTCCGCCTCGGCGAGCCGCCGTCCCCAGTCCCCGAACCAGTCGGCGATCTTCTCCTGCACCTCGCGGGCCACCACCACAACCCCAACGACTCCGGCAGCCGTTGGCTGTTCCCCGGCACGCGAGCAGGTCAACCGCTCCATGCCCGAACGCTGCTACCGCTCATTCGCCAACTCGGCGTTCCCGCCCAGGCAACCCGAGTGGCAGCCCTGCGCCAACTCGTCCTCCAGGCACCGGCACCCGTCATCGCCGACGCGCTCGGCTTTCACAACAAGCACGTCACCCGAGTCTGGACCGACGCGGGCGGCGCCTGGAAGACCTACGCCCCCAGCGATCCTGGTCGGTGAACCCCGACCAGGAATACGGATACAGCGGGTTGTGCCGTCGCCGACGAGGCCCGACGCATGGACCGTGCTGCTGGTCCTGTGCGCTGGCTGACCGTGCCAGGCGTGATCGACACCGGGTGAAGCCACTTCCGTCGGGATCACTCTGGGATCAGATTGGGGATCCCGGTGAGCGCGTAGTCCACCGAGACGTGTTCCGCTGGCGCACGGCAGCTCGGTCGCGCAGGGTCAGGGCATCCAGCAGATGTCGCCCGCGTAACCGGGAGACAGGCCGATCCTGTCCTCGTAGTTCACGCCGTTCACCGTCACCCGGCTGAAGACGGTGACGCAGACCCCGGTCCCGAAGTGTTGGATGCCGCCGGCGAAGGTGGTGAACGTGCCGGAGTCGGACCAGCTGGTCTGCCAGGTGGTGCGGCGGAGAACGATCTCCATGTGGTGGCTGCCCTCAAGGTTGTCGAAAGTCTTCGCGCACAACGTGCCGTTGTTGGCGCTGGTGTAGAGAACCTCCACGTAAGAACCAGCAAAGGCGCCCCCGGCGCTGATCAGGGGTGCGCTATACACAAAAGTGCCCGTGCACGTGGTCACCGGTCCGCCGTAGCCCGCCGGCGCGCTGGCAGTTCCGGTCGCGGAAGCGGTGGAGGCACTCGCGACGGCGACTGCGACCACGAGCCCGACGACGGCCGCGAACCCGGCTGCCTTGTTCTTGACTCGCTGCAATGGAGACATTCACTCACTGTAGTCGGCCGATCGCGGATTGTGCTCCGCCGTCGTAGTGATGTGGTGTCCCGGACGACCTCGCCACAACGACCGACCACCGCGCCGCCGTATCCGTCGCCCAAGCCGAAGTTCTCGACGCGCCTCCTGTCGCGCGCGCACGCGGCAGATCGAAGATGGTTTGGACGCTCGGTTTGTCCAGGAGCAGGCCGGTCATGATCATGCGAGTACGACGTCGCTGTACACCTCGATGTCCTCGGACTACCGCACCCGCACGCTGCGCCGAGTGCTGGACGCCACCGTGCACCAACTCCGACAGCAGATGGCTGCTCCCAGGGCAGCGAGCAGGCCAGCCGCTCCACCCGAGAACGCTGCTGCCACTGATCCACGCGCTCGGCGTCCCTGTCCAGGCCACCTAGGTCTCCGCGCTACGTCAGCTCGTCCTTCAGGCACCGGCACCGGTGGTCGCCGATGTGTTCGGGCTTCCACACCAAACACGTCGCCGGGGTCTGGACCGACGCGGGCGGGACCTGGAAGACCTACGCTCCCCGCGATCACAGCCGGTGAGCCTCGGCTGGAATACCAACTACTCGATCAATGAAGCCTGCCAGTCTCAACCCCTGACCCCCACCAACGTGTGACGACCCCCCGTCAGCTGTGCGGGTCAGGGGTCTGGGTTAGTCGTTGCCGTGCACGCACGGCACAGCTGCTGGGCACCGTCCCAGCGGTGATAAGAGGGGTGTAGAGCACACCCCGCAGTCTTCGTAGCGCAGTTCGCCGTGGCCGCAGCGTCGCGCCCAACGATGGGGTATGCACCCAGACGTAAGCTAAGGGTTTTGATGCGCTCGACATACAATTGTTTCCGGTGGCGCACTGTCCGGACCTGAACCGCAGCAGGTGCCACGCTGGGTTCGCATTCGTTGTCCCGACGGCTATTGGACCTGATCGGAGCCAGGCTCCGTCGGTCTCGGACAGACCCGATTTGCCGGAACCGGTCGTGACCGTACCCCGCTTGCCCGAACAGAGGTATTCCGTGAGAGACTAGGCCGCTTCACAGCTGCGGCGCCAAAAGAAAACATTGGAATGCCTTCACGTTCGCGCCATGATGAGTCGCACTTCGTGCACGTTGGCCAGCACCAGTTCGGGTAGGTCGGTTGTGGAGTGCGTGGAATGACAACGGGTTCGCGACAGAGAGTGGAGCCGGTGTCGCCCGGTACAAGCGTATCGTCGATGGCGTGACGGTATCCAAGGTACGGAAACCAACGAAATGCGCGTGTGCCCACCGTGAACCTCCAAGCGTTGCAACGCGGAAATAAATATCGTTGCGTCACTAGAATTTGACATCCGCTTACCGTGGGACCATGAACGCTCTGTTCGGCGCGACAGTCAACAATACTTTCCGGTTATGACGAATGTAGACCGGGATGTGTGACCGCCGACAGCGCCGCGTGCCTGCACCTCACGACGACACAGGGATAGCCCCATCTCCAACGAGGAACGAAACTCGCGCAATCGTTGCGCCATAAGCTCCCAGCGGTGCCGAACAGTCGCATGATCCAGAGTGGACTGCTTGTCATGCCCAAAATCTGCCTGCCACTACAGCCTGACGCCCTCAACGGACCGACACCATCACCCCACGCGGGTATCGGTGATCGAGCGCGAGTTGGCCTGTAGCGATAGACTGCCCGACGGGGTTTACCTTTGATCGGGGGTGGCGGATCGGTGGCAACGGACTGGCTGTTGATCGAGACATTCGGCGGCCATCGCCGCGAGCCGACAGTGATCGCTGTCGGAAGCAGCCCGAGGAACATGGTTCCGATACGCTCGATCCTAGGTCGCGGCCCCTTTTTCGCGGACGTTCTCGCCCTGATCGCGCGAGTGATTGAAAGCGGAAATTCGGAAGAGGTCGCAACCATCACAGGAAAGCGCCGCGTAATCGGTCATCCCGTAAAGACGTACGGTGACCGTGTCCACGGCGTTTACGCCTGGGTGGGCAGGTTGAACGACGAGCCACCGCGGCGGAACCCTGCAGGTGCCTGGCATATAAATATCACCAGACACATCAGCAGTAGGTCAGATGACCTGCTCCGCCTCTACGGGACGGAAGCCGGTAACTGGAGGAACGAACACGACCTGGCGGAGCTTTTCGCATACGGTCGGTTGCAAACAAATTCGGACGAGTCAAAAGCGCTGGCCATGCTTGTCAACGCGACAGCCGGAGCGGAGCATCAAGCGACGTGGACTGTGAAACGGGACGACGGAGTACGGCGCGCGGCTCATTTTGCCTGCCGATGTGTCGAGGTCCCCACTGTCGAGGGCGGGACAGAGCTGATAGTTCGGGGAATTACGCACGACATCGGCTTGTCCGAGAGTGTGCCCACAGCGCCGCCATCGGCGCCGGTGCTGCTGGCTCAGCAGGTTGTGGCAGCGGAGGCGACGCCCGGTCGGTGGCGTGCGATCGTGGACCTGCGCACAATGCGGCTGCTGCGTTGGCTCGATGACCCGCTGCCCGGAATCGCCTGGAAGCTCGATACGCCCCACAGACCAGGCATCCACCGACAGGATCTCCGTACTGCGGTCGGAATGTCCAACGCACTTGCCGCCTGCGGTCGCGCACGCGGCTCGCTGCGCCTCCGTGCGGAGAATGGCGAGTGGATTCGAGTGCACGCCACCGCAGCACTCATGCTGCTCGACCAACACACCACCGCAGCTCTGGTGACTCTCACCATGCCCAACGGCGACAAAGTCGATTGAGATCGCCGAGCACGCCGAGAACACAGGACCAACCCGTCTTCGGACAGTGTTTCGACGGAAGGTTAAGGGTGACGATGAGCTTCGACGGCAAGGTCGCCGTGATCACTGGCGCGGGTTCGGGGATCGGGAGGGCACTGGCCATCGAGCTATCGCGACAAGGCGCGCATGTGGCGTTGTCCGATCAGGACGGTGCGGCCGTGGCGGATACCGCACGTCATTGCGAACGGGCCGGGGTGCGCGTGCGGGCCGAGACGGTCGACGTGACCGATTGGGCTGCCATGCAGCACTTCGCAACTGCGGTCGACAGCGAGTTCGGTGGAGTCGACGCGGTGTTCGCGGTCGCCGGGATCATCCACCGCGGCAGCCTCCTCGACTCCGACATCTCGGACTTCGACCGGGTCATGGCAGTGAACTGGCGAGGTACGGTCCATACCGTCAAGGCATTCCTCCCCTACGTTGTCACCTCGACCAGCGGCCACATCGTGACCTTCTCCAGCGCCTTCGGCTTGATAGCCACTCCGAAATACGGTGCCTACAATTCGTCAAAGTTCGCCGTTCGCGGGTTCACCGAATCGCTGCGGCAGGAGATGACCCTTGCCGGGCATCCTGTTTCGGTGACATGCGTGTACCCAGGTGGTGTTCGAACCTCGATCGTCCGCAACGGTCTCTTTGCAGCTGGCGAGAACCCGGCCGCCGCAGCGAGGAACTTCGAAACGCGAGTCGCGCGCACCGAGCCGGAGCAGGCGGCAGTGATCATCTTGCGCGGGGTCGAGCGCCGACGGGCGCGCGTCCTGGTCGGGTCCGACGCACGCCTGGTGGCGGTGTTCGCGCATGTTGCAGGCACCTTCTACCAGAACTTGATGCCGGCGGCGGACCGCCTTCTGGGGCTGAGGTTGCGCAAGGGCGCACGCCGCAGATGACGGAAACTGCCGGTCACGTACCGCAGCGGTTGACGTGACCGGCGTCACTGCCTAGCCTGGGCTGATCGGCGTATGCCGGTTGGGTTGGCTCTGTCGCCATCGAGCTGATCCCTGAACTGCAGTGGTGAGGCCTGCTGTGCGGCGGCCTCCGGCATGATCGGGGATCAGCGTGTCTTGGCGAACGTCACTTTCCGGTAGTCATCGTGATAGGCCCTGTGGCGCACTGCTGCGCTGGTCGCGGCACGTGTTCGCTTCAGTGGTGAAGCAGGACGGCAAGCACTCCTCGGCGCGGTGCTGGATGTGCGGCACCCCGGTCGAGGGCAGGTGGGCGCTCGATGACCGCACCGGGCTGTTGACCTGGCGCAGTTGGCAGGACGCCGCCACCCAAGCGCTCGCACGAATGAGCGGCCCGAGGCAGGGTGCCTTGCTGTTCATCGATCTCAACCGGTTCAAAGTGATCAACGACCGGTACGGACACCTTGCCGGTGACATGGTGCTCGCGGCCGTGGCCGACGTGCTGCGCTCGGCGACGCGCCATGGTGACTTGATCGGCAGGTACGGGGGCGACGAGTTCGTCGTGCTGCTCACCCGCTGCGATGTCACGGACGCACGAGAGGTTGCGCAGCGCATCGCGAAAGGGATCCGGGCGCTGGTCGTGGCAGTGACCACCGTGAACGGAGTAGCGGCGGCACACGTGGCTGGACTGTCGGCATCAATCGGTATGGCCCTCACCGACGCCGCACCGGCACTTGGAGAGCTGGTGCTGGCTGCCGATGCCGCGCTGCTGGCGTCCAAAGAGGACGGACGTCAGGCAGAGGCATGTGCGGTGGGATCACGGCGGGGTGACGATCGATGACCGATACCGGTGGGCGTGGAACTCTGATGAGGGACGAAGCGAGCTCGTTCGCGGCCCTGCACGAGGTGTTCAGGCTGCTTGGGGGGAAGTGGGACGCTGCGATCTTTTCAGCGTTGGCAGAAGGCCCGCTTCACTGGAGCGAAATACGGGCGAAGATTCACAGCTACCGCAAGATGAGCCAGAATGATGCTGGCTCGACGTTGCACGACAGTATTCTCTCACGTGCACTGCAGCGCATGCAGCGGGATGGACTTGTCATCCGCGTCGAGCAAGCGGCCGTCTTCCCGCGCTCGGTTACCTACGCTCTCACGCCGACGGCAGAGTGCTTGGTCGAAAAGCTCACTCCTGTTGCCGAGTGGGCGATGAACCAGATCCGACCGGGTGGTTAACAGATGCGGAGTGCCGCTTCAACCAGAGCCCGGCTCACGCAGGTCACTTTTTCTCGGCGTTCGCCTATACCGGGAGACTGACAACCAGGAGTGCGCCCAGTAGCAGAAAGGGGCCTAACGGCAGGGTCGAGTCGCGTGTCAGGCGGCCCGACGCTCGCAGCACGAACCAACCGAGAGCCGCAGCGAGCCAGCCGAGCATGGTGCCCACGATGAGTTCCGACCAACCAAGCCAGCCGAGCGCGAGTCCGAGCAGGCCACCGAGCTTGACATCTCCTGCTCCGAGTCCTCCGCTGGTGAGCAGCGCGATGCCGAGGTAGAGCAGGGCGAGGATCGTCATGCCTGCCAGCGCGTGAAGCAGCCTGGTCGGCTGCGAGTCCGCCATGGCCGATGCGAGCAGCAGGGATCCGACGACGGCGGCGGTCGGCAACAGCAGTCTGCTCGGCAGGCGTCGTTCCAGACCGTCTACTGCCCCGAGCGGGACTCCACCGGCAGCGAGCACGCTGAAGGGAAGCAGGTCGAACCGCTCACCGAACCGCCATGCGAGGACCGCGAACGCGGCTGCTGTGAGTGCGGGGAGTGCCCATGCCAGGAAAAAGATTGCAGTGGGTCGTGAACCGAGTAGCCGCCGGACCGGAATAGCGAGGAGCGCGCCGGTCAACAGTCCAACACCGGCCCACAGCGGCAGGAGCACACCGTTCATCGCGGACTCCCCATTCGGCTACGTTGTGCAGCTCCCACAACACTGCCCTCAGGGCTCGGATACTTTCACTTGCTCAGCCCACAGGATCTCGATCGGACCGACCTTAACCTGAAAGAGTGAACGCCGGGCCTGGCTCCTCATACTGACTTCAAAGCAAGTGCCTTACTCACATTGAAGTGAGTACCGGGTCGCGGTGTAGACCTAGCTTCACGTGGTTCAGGAAGTCCAGATGCGAAGCGGGGTGTGCTGTGGCACTCGTTCAGATCATCGCCACATCGAGTGGTCGAGTTCGACAGGCATTCGTTGCAGGTGCGGCGGTGCTCATGCTCGCCTCCTGTAGCCAGCAGGACACGAACCCTCCCATGAGCAGCGCAGGGCCGACGTCGCCGTCGGCGAGCCTCGCCGCACCGCAAAGTCCCGCGGACCAGGCAAGGCTTCACGCGCTCGCTGCCTACCAAGGCATGTGGGAGGACTTCGTCGAGGCAGCGGCCACGTCGGACTGGCGGTCACCGAAGCTGGGCCGGTACGCGACAGGGCTTGCGCTGTCGACTCTGTCCCGCGGCCTGTACGCGGATCACTACAACGGGCTTGTCAGCAAGGGTACGCCGACGCACAACGCGCAGGTGTCCTCAGTGGAACCGGCTGCAGACCCTGCCCAGGTGATCATCAGTGATTGCAGTGACTCCACTAACGCACTGAAGTATCGCGCCGACAGCGGGCAACCGGCCGACGACGGTGCAGGCGGTCGTCGGCTCATCAAAGCGACCGTGGAGAAACAGTCTGACGGATCATGGAAGGTATCGGACTTCGGTGTGCAAGGAGTCGGGACGTGTTGACCATCGAACGCGCGGGCGTCGCCGTCAACCTCGCCCTGATCGTGGTGTTCGCGGGTTCGGTACCTGCCTTCGCCGACATCTACGGCAACGTGGACTGCTTCCAGAGTCCGACACCGGACTGCCAGCTCGACGCAGGCTCGTCGGGCCAGGACGGCGACCAAGCGGACGATGCCCACAAACCCGGTCACAGCGGCTCGGAAGACGATTCGACCGCCGGCGAATCCGCGTGTCGACACGTGCCGGTCGACTACCAACCGTCAACCGGCCAGCCTCAGGAGCCTGGCGGCTGGTTCATCGTGTTGTGCTCACCCGATGGCAAGGACCCCGACTCGCACGGTCCGGTGTGGGTTCCGGCCAACGCTGACAGCCCGCCGACGATGACGCCCGCGCAGGTCGCGTTGATTGCGCGCAAGCGGTTGCGGTTGCCTGCTCCCTCCATCGCCGCAAGCCCGTTCGGCAACCAACTGGTCCACCTGCCGACCTGGCTTTGGCTGTCCGACGGGTGGGTGCCATCGACGGCTACTGCCTCGGTGCCCGGCGTGTCGGTGACGGCGGTGGCGGAGCCGACATCGGCGACGTGGTCGATGGGTGACGGCAGCAGCGTGACGTGTGTGGCACCGGGCACGCCGTTTCTGGCCGGTAGCGACCCGAAGGCGCCGTCGCCGGATTGCGGTCACACCTACCGCACTTCGTCCGCAGGGCAAGTGGGGCAAGCGTTCCCCGTTTCCGTGACAGTGCACTGGACCGTCACCTGGGCGGGCGCGGGTCAGAGCGGCACGTTCCCGAACTTGACCACGACCGGCAACGCGGCCTTCCGGGTTGCGGAGTCCCAAGCACTCAACAACAACGGCCGCGGCTGAGTTCGCCTCCCTTCATAACAAGACAAACAGCAACTCACCTTCCGCTCGCTGAGAACCATGGCGACGCGGCGTGCTACCCCCATGCCTGAAGGAGGTACCGGCGTGACCACCAACATCACCCGGCCGAACATCGACCGACGCAGGATGTCGGCAAGCGATTCCTGGGTCTCGGACGACAAGAAGCCCGCGTCGCGGCTGCGCGGAACGAAACGCCGACGCAGCATCCCGCACCTGCTGCTGGGCGCCCTGCTCGTGCTTGCCTGTGCCGCAGCGTTCCTGGTGGTGTCGCTGAACTCCGGGAACAAGCAGTCCGTTCTGGCGATGGCGCGGCCGGTGTCGGTCGGGCAGGTGTTGACAGCACAGGATCTCAAGCAGGTCAGTGTCGCCGTCGATCCTGGAGTGTCTGTTGTGGATGTGAGCCAGGCGGACGGTGTGATGGGAAAGACGATGTCGGCGAGCCTGCCCGCCGGTGCACTGCTGACCCAGGACGCGGTGAGCGGAGCCGGGGTTCCCACCGCGGGGCGGGCGATCGCGGCCTTGTCGTTGAAGGCTGGGCAGTTCCCGGTGGAGGTATCCCCCGGCACTCATGTGTCGGTGGTGTTCGTGCCCGGACAGTCGGGCGCCGCGTTCGCGAACCCTCCGACGTCGGACTCGGCGACGGTGTGGTCGGCGGTGGTCACCAGCGTGACCGCACCGCCGAACCAGCAGGTCACGGTGGTGTCGGTAGAGATGGAGCAGGCCGCCGCCCGCCAGATCGCGGCTGTGCCCGCCGGTCAGTTGTCGATCGTGATGCTTCCGGGAAGTGATCGGTAATGTTGGTGGCGGTTCTGTCGGTGAAAGGGTCGCCTGGGGTGACCACGTTCTCGGTCGCCCTGGCCGCGAGGTGGCCCTCGCCTGCGCGAGTGTTGCTGGTGGAGGCCGATCCGTCCGGCGGGGACGTCGGGACCCGGTTCTCGTTGCAGTCGACGCCGGGGCTGGTGAGCTTGGTGGCTGCCGCCCGGCGCAGCGATGACCCGGCCTTGCTGTGGCAGCACGCGCAAGCCCTGCCGGGCGGGTTGCCGGTGGTGGCCGCGCCACCGGACGGCGACCGCGCGCTTTCCGCGCTGTCCGCGCTGTCCGACCCGACCGCCGGAGCGGGCGTCCTACGGGCTGCCGCGAGTGCGCCGGACAGCGCGGTGATCGTGGACTGCGGCCGAATCGACGCCGGGTCACCGGCGATGCCAATCGTGCGCTCAGCCGACGCGATGGTCTTGCTGACCCGTGCTCACGCCGACGACCTCGCGCACCTGGCCCGTCGACTGCCGGCGATCGGCCGCTGGACCGCGCATCCGGCGATGCTGCTGGTTGGCGAGGGGTACTCGACAGCGGAGGTCGCCCGCGAACTCGGAGTGCTGCCACTGGGCCGCGTTCCCAGTGATCCGCACGGGGCGGCGGTGCTGTGCGGACGGCCCAGCACGCGGCGATGGGGCCGGAGCGGACCGGCCCACTCGGCGCTGGGTCAGGTCGCGCACAAGGTCGCGAAGGTACTCCTCGCCGACCAGGTCCCACCCGCCGCGATGCCGCGGCAGAAGCCTGCGGAGAACGAAGCATCGCCGGTTGTGGGAGCGGCACCCGGTGTGCCCGGCACCGCTGTCTCAGCCAATGGGTTGCGGCTCGCACCCGCACCCCCGAATTACGAGAACACGTCGTGGGGAGGACAAGCGTCATGAACTATCCGTCTAACGGCTATTCCCCACCGGTACCTCTGCGCTCCCACCAGCAGCAAGAGCAAGCATCGAGCCAGCAGACAGCGCCGAGCGACACCCATCCGGCGCAGGCATCCGAGGCCGTTGGGCGGCTTCGTCAGCATCTGCGGGACACGCTCGGCACCGAGCTGCCGCTTCGGGTGGACGCCCAGCAGCGCCGTACCGGCGCCTCGGTCAGCAGGGAGGCCCGGCGCGAGCTGGCGCGGGCGATCCTGGATGACGCGGTCCGGGCACACAGCGAGAACGAACTGATGGACAACCGCTCGCTGGTCGGCCGGGATGTCGAGCAGCAAGTCATCACCGAGGTCATCAACGAGCTGTTCGGCATGGCCGGTCTGCAGCCGCTGCTGGATGACCCGACGGTGGAGACGATCAACGCGAACCGCTTCGACCGGGTGTTCGTGCAGTACAACGACGGCCGCCGGGCACGCGTGGCCCCGATCGCCGGGTCGAACGAGGAGCTGACCGACCTGGTGCGACTGCTGGCCGCCCGCGCGTCGAGTCAGGAACGTCGCTTCGACCACGGATCCCCGGCGGTCAACCTCCAGCTCCCCGGCGGGGAACGGTTGTTCGCGGTGATGGGACTGACCGCGGGCGGAGTGACGTCGCTGTCGATCCGCCAGCACGGCTACCTGACCGTCACGCTGCCCGAACTGCGCGCTCGCGGCACCGTCGACCCCGGCCTGGAGCAGTTCCTGCGCGCACTGGTGCGGGCGCGCAAGAACATCTTGATCACCGGCGGCACCGGAGCGGGGAAGACGACCCTGCTGCGGGCGCTCGCGTCCGAGATGGACGCGCTGGAGCGCATCGTCACCATCGAGGACGCCTTCGAACTCGGCCTGGAACTCGACCCCGACGTCCACGCCGACGTGACCGCCTTCCAAGCGCGTGAGGCCAACGTCGAGGGCGAAGGCGCGATCTCCCAGGCCGAACTCGTGCGTTGGGGACTGCGGATGAGCCCGGACCGGGTGATCGTCGGCGAGATCCGGGGTCCGGAGGTCATCCCGATGTGCAACGCCATGAGCCAGGGGAACGACGGCTCGATGGCGACCCTGCACGCCTCCAGTTCGAGAGTCGCCTTCACCCGACTGGCCTCCTACGCCGCCCAAGGCGTCGAACGCCTGCCGCTGGACGCGACGAACCTGCTGGTCGCCTCGGCGGTGCACTTCGTGGTGCACCTGGCCCGCGGCATCGACCGCACGACCCGCGTGGTGTCCTCGATCCGCGAGGTCGTCGGTGCCGACGGCCCGCAGGTGGTCTCCAACGAGGTCTACCGGCCCGGCGCGGACCGCCGCGCCCGGCCGGTGGCCGGGGCGCTGCGCACCGACACCCTCGACGACCTCCTCGACGTCGGCTTCGACGCCGGTCTGCTGGAACAGCCCGAAGGCTGGTGGCCGCGGTGAACACCTCGATCAGCGCCACGACCGCCCTGTCGGCCCTGCTCGGTGTCGGAGTCGGTGTTGGCCTGCTGCTGGTCATCGTCGGCTGGCGTGGCGTGGAGGCGAACCGGCGCTCCGGACCGTTCGCCCGCGCGCGGTCCCGCGCCACGCAGGCCGCGCCCCGAGACCAGCGCCAGGCGCTGCGGATCGGCCTCGCTGGGGCGGTGGGTGTGCTCACCGGGGTGGTCACCGGTTGGGTTGTCGGCGCCGCGCTGGCCGGGCTCGCGCTCTGGGCACTGCCTCGTGTGCTGGGCCGCGACCCCCGGCACGTCCGTCGGGTTGCGCGGATCGAGGCCATCGCGACCTGGACCGAGATGTTGCGCGACACGCTCTCGGCCGCCGCCGGGCTGGAGCAGGCCATCCTCGCGACCGCTCCGCTGGCGCCGCCGGCCATCCGCGGCGAGATCATCGACCTCGCCGTCGGCATCGGGAACGGCGACCGCCTGGCACCCTCGCTGCGCCAGCTGGCCAACCGGCTCGGCGACCCCACCGGCGACCTCGTCATCGCCGCGCTGGTCCTGGCGGCCGAGCAACAGGCCCGCCAGCTCGGCGACCTGCTCGGCTCCCTGGCTCACACCGCCCGTGAGCAAGCCTCGATGCGGATGCGCGTCGAGGCCGGGCGAGCCCGCACCCGGACCTCGGTGCGGGTGATCGTCGGCACCACCCTGTGCTTCGCCGTCGCGGTGGTGCTGCTCAACCGCCCGTACTTGTCGGCCTACGACTCGGCCACCGGGCAGGTCGTCCTGCTGGGGATCGGCGTCGTCTTCGGACTGGGCTTCGCCTGGCTGGTACGCGTCGCAAAGGTCACCGAGCCCGACCGCTTCCTGTCCCTGACCCATGACGCCGACAGCCGGCCCCGGTCCGCGTTCGTCGCCGACAGGCAGGTGTGACCACCGTGATCACCGCACTCGTTCTGGGAGCCGGGCTCGGCATCGGCCTGTGGGCACTGGCGGTGTGGGCGTTCCCGCCGCGTCCCGCGCTGGGCGCGGTCCTGGCACGCACCACGGCGCCGCCCGTGCCGACACCGATTCTGACAACTGATGACGTGGGTTGGGCGGTCAAGTTCGGCCGGCCGTTCATCGCCCCGCTGCACGCACTCGGCCTGCCCGGTACGCGGTTGGCCCGTGATCTCGGTGTCATCGGCCGCCCGGTCGCGACTCATCTGGCGGAGAAGGCCACCTTGGCGATCGCCGGGTTGCTCGCGCCGGTGCTGCTGCAACTGCTGCTCACCCTGGCCGGGCTGTCACTGGGTATCGAGTTCCCGATCATCGCCGGGCTGGTGCTGGCAGCCGCCGGATTCGTCCTGCCCGACCTGCGAGCCCGCTCGGAGGCGGCGAAGCTGCGCACTGGGTTCCGCCACGCCTTGTCCGCCTACCTCGACCTGGTGTGGATCACCCTCGCCGGTGGTGCCGGGGTGGACAGCGCGCTCAACGACTCGGCTGCCATCGGACGCGGCTGGGCGTTCGAGCAGATCCGCCGCGCCCTGGACAGCGCCCGTTTGACCCGGACAACGCCGTGGGCAACACTGCGCCAGCTCGGCGAGGAACTCGACGTCACTGAGCTGTCTGAGCTCGCCGCCTCGGTCAGCCTGGCCGGCACCGAAGGTGCGAAAGTCCGAACGTCGCTGGCGGCCAAGGCCGGAGCGCTGCGCACGCACCAGATCACCGATGCCGAAGGCGCAGCCCAGGCTGCCACCGAGCGCATGTCGCTGCCAGTGATGGCGCTGTTCTTTGGCTTCTTGGCCTTTATCGCTTACCCCGCACTCACTCAAGTGGTCACCGGGCTGTGAGTCTCGGTTCGTCAAGACTGGAAGGAGAACGCGATGCACCTCTACTTGGTGGCGTTGTGGACGACGCTGAAGACGCGGTGGGACGTGTTGCGCCGGGAGCCCGAGGCCGGGTACTCGACCGAGACAGTGCTGGTGACGGCACTGTTGGTGGTGGCCGCGTTGGCGATCATCGCGATCGTCATCGCAAAGGTCACCGCCAAGGCCAACGGCATCAACTTGTAGCCGTGATGGGGACGCGCCAGACACACCGAGGCCGCGGCACCGGTGATCGACCGCAGCCGATGGGAGGGAAGGCGACCTCGCGAGGCCGTGTTCGACGGTTGCTGCGCGGCGACCGCGGCGCGGTCAGCGCCGAGTTGGTGATCGTGACTCCGCTGCTCCTGTTGATGCTGCTGGCGATTGTGCAGTTCGCGTTGTGGTCACACGCCACCCACATTGCTCAAGCCGCCGCGTCCCAAGGGCTCGCCGCCGCGCGAGCCCAAGGCGGAACCGCGGCAGCGGGCAGCGCGAGCGCGCAGCAGATGCTCGACCAGCTCGCAAGTGGCCGGTTGACCGGTACCAGCGTCGGCGCCGACCGCAGCGCGACGTCCGCGTCGGTCCGGATCTCCGGAACCACCACCTCGGTGATCCCCTTCCTCAGCTTGCCCGTACGCGCCGAGGCCGCCGGCCCGGTCGAACGGTTCGTGCCCATGTCGCCGGCGGTGGAAGAACCGGAGCCATGACCGTGACGACCACGCACCCGCCCCTTGACCGGACCGCCATCACGTGCCCGTCCGGTGGTTCACAACGGCCGCTGGGGCGCGGCCGGGACTGGCGGGCCTGGTGGCACGCTGACCGGGGCTCCGTAGCGGCGGAAGTCACCCTGGTGGCACCGTTGTTGGTGATGCTGCTCGTGTTCGTCGCTGTGGTGATCCACCGGGGTGTGGATGCCCGACTGCGGTTGGAGGACGCCGCTCACCAGGCGGCCCGCGCGGCGAGCGTCGAACGCACCTCGGCCACGGCGACTGCGGCAGCACAGTCCACCGCCGCCGGCGCGTTGTCCTCGGCCGGGGTGACGTGCATGTCGCTGAACGTGGACACCGACACCAGCGGCATGCAGTCAGGCGGCACGGTCAGCGTGACCGTGTCCTGCACCGTGGACTTCGGAGACGCGCTGCTGCTCGGTGTGCCTGGCTGGAAACTCTTGTCCACCACCGCTGTCGAGCCGGTCGACACCTGGCGTTCGATTTCGGGGAACACCTCGGGAGGTGGCTCATGATCCGCCGGGGACAGCGCACGCGGCCGAGCTGGTGGACACGGCGGCGCCGGTGGTGGCGAACACAGCGACGCACCTGGTGGCGGGCCGACGACGGTCGGGTGACCGCGTTCGTCGTGGTGCTCACCATCGGGATCCTCGCCTTGGCTGGGCTGGCCTTGGACGGCGGTTTGGCACTGTCGGCCAAGGTCAAGGCCAACGGCCAGGCCGAGGCCGCCGCCCGCGCCGGTGCCCAGGCCATCGACCTCGCCGCCTACCGCAACAGTGGCGTCCTGCACCTGGCCCCAGTCCAGGCGGTCGCCGATGCGCACAGCTACCTCGCCACCGTAGGAGCCTCCGGGACGGTGACCGTCTCAGGCGACACCGTCACCGTCACCATCACCGCGTCGCAGAACACACAACTGCTCGGCATGGTCGGGATTTCCAGCCTCACCGTCCACGGCACCGGTAGCGCTCATCCCCAGCGCGGTGTGGTGGACGCCGACCCATGACCGCACACCAATCGTCCGCACCTGGTGCGGCGCGTTCAACGAAAGGAGCCGGCATGGCTACCTCAGAAGAGATCCAACGCCGCGTCGAGCAGGCCGACACCGCACGCAGTGTGAAGCGATCCGCTGTGGCGCAGCAGGTCGGTGAACTCGCACAGCGTCGGGCCGTGCTCGCCGGGCAACTCGACGACGTCGAACGAGAACTCGGCGATGTGCTCGCCGAGGCCAGCGACGTCATGGACATCGACGAGCTGGCGAGGTTCACCGACATCCCGGCACCCGATCTGACGGGGTGGCTCACCGCCCGCAAACCCCTCCGCACCAGGCGAAACAAACCCTCCGGTGGCGTACAGGGCGGCACGAGCCGAGGGTCGGCCGCAGCGAGGACGACGAACGGCCAGACAGCCACACCGCTGCCCGGACGTCGCGCCGATGCCATCGACGTGCCTCACGGCGGGGCTGGCATGACGCCGCTCGATCGTGCAGTTCGGACCGCGGTACCCAATCCACCCGGGCCCGCGCTCACTTGATGCTCCGTGGCCCAGTGAGCGTCGAGCCACCGCGACCTGTACTGCCGACGAAACGAGCCAGCCGTGACCGCACCGTCACACGAGTCCCGCCGAGAGCCGATACGGCCACCGGGCGCGGGCCGCCGCGCGTGGTGGATGTTGGTCTGCGTGGTCCGGTCGGCCGGACGGGTCCTGCGAGGTCTGATCGCCGCCGCAGTACTGGTTGCGCTCGTGGCGGGCTTGCCGTGGGCGCTGTGGCACTACATCGGCTGGCCGCTACCTGACCACGTCCCCACGTGGGTCGAGGTCGAAGGCGTGCTGCTCGGCCCGATGACGACGACATTCCTGCTGGACTTCATCGCCTGCCTGTGCTGGACCACCTGGGCCGCGTTCACCATCGACGTCCTGCGCTGCACGGTGGACTTGGCCCGCAGCGGCTTCGACGCCGCCACCAAGCTGCCGGACTTCTCTGCCGCAGGTCCGATGCACGCGTTGGCGAGCGTGCTGGTCGGTGCCGCCCTGCTGTCCGTGCTGGGCAATCGGCCCACGCCAGCACCCGCCACCTCGTTGTCCACCGCGCTCGGCGCCGGATCGCAGGTCGTGGCGACCGCACCCGCCTGGCAGCACCCAGCGCACGGCGAGGAGAAGGTGGCGGTCCGCAAAGCCGTGGTCGCCACCCGGACCACCGCCGGTGGTGACGCTGCCACCGTCAGCGCGCCCACCCATCCGGAGTCCGTGGTCGTACGGCCGCCAGAAGGCGGGGTCCACGACTCGTTGTGGCGCATCGCGGAGCGCGCCCTCGGTGACGGCACTCGGTGGCCGGAGATCTTCGAGCTCAACCAGGGAAGGCCCCAACCGAACGGGCATCCCTTCACGAAGCCGAGCCTGATCTTCCCCGGTGAGGAACTGGCACTGCCGCGCGAGGCGAGCGTGCCTGTGGTGCCGTCGCACCCGGCGGACCCGGACCTGTCTTCCCCCGCCCCGCCCTCCCCACCGCCGACTACCTCCGCGCCACCGACGAGCAACCAACCGCCCGCACCGGTGCCGCCCGCGCCACCCACCCACCAGACACCACCCGCCGCGACCGACACGGACAACGCTCCAGCGGCACCGGGCGAACCCGGCTTCCAGTGGGGACCGGAGCTCTTCGTCAGTCTCGGATTGACCGCCGCGATCAGCGCAATGCTGCTGGTCGCCCGCCGCCGCTATCGCAACCGGTACCGGCCCGGCAGCGGCGACCGCGACGACCTGCCCGTGGCACCGGTGGTCTACCAGCTGCGCCTGGCTCATCTGCGGGCCGAGGTCGACGACGAGATCGACCTCGGCGACGACCCGGACGACGAACAACGCGAACGTCCCCAGCGCGTGCCGCCGCAGCCACCCCTTGTGGTGGGCGCACCCCGGACCGGAGTCAGCCGGCACCCCACCCTTGCGCCGGGGCTGGGTGTCCGAGACGGTCGCGAGGTCGCTCTGGACCTCGCGACCGCCCGCGGCCTCGGGCTGGTCGGGCCCGGTGCGTCCGCCGCAGCCCGCGCGCTGCTGATCGCCGTGCTCACCACCCCGGGCCACCTGGCGAAGTCGGCAGGGGCGATGGTCGTCGTCCCTGCCGACGACCTAGCCTCGGTCCTCGGACGCGGGGCAACCCACGAGCACGTGCCGTCGACCGTGCGGGTGGTCGCCGACCTGGACGACGCGCTCGACGCGGTGGAAGCCGAAACCCTGGTGCGCGCCTCTGCCAGCCGTGAACACGGCACCGGGCCGGGGATGTGGCCGCCGCTGGTGCTGGTGGCCAAACCATCGGCACACCACCAACGGTTGCAAGCGGTCCTGGACAACGGCGTGCCGTTCGCCGTCACCGGTCTGCTGTTGGGCCAGTGGCAGCCCGGCGTGACCGCCTACGTCCGCCAGGGCGGCACGATCTCGGCCACCGGCCCCGGTCTGGGCGAGGCCCTGCGCGGAACCCGGATGTTCCGCCTCGGCGGCGACGACACCACCGAGCTGCTGACCCTGCTGCGCCAAGCCGAGCCCGACCCCCGGGTCGAGAACAACCCCGTTCTCGGCCCGGTGCTGCGCCCTCGGATCGTGGCGGCACAACCCGCTGGCAAGGACCACCGGGCGCAGAAGGATACAGACCGGCTCAAGACTGGCCACGCGGAACCAGACGGGGTCGAACTGGAGGTCACGGCCGCAGCCACGCGACCAGCGCCTCCGGACACCGAGCTGGAGATCTCCGGTCCCGCGCTCGGTGTACGGCTGCGCCCACCGGATACCGGTCGCCAGCGGCTCGCCGCGTCGGGTGTGACCGACGCTGCTGTGGACGAGCGGAAGTACGTAGGTGAGGTCGGTGACGACGAACCGGCCCCGACCAGTGAGCCCACGACCGCGGCAGCTCAAGCAGCACCGACCGTCACGCCCGGCGGCGAACAGGACGTGAACTCCGCGCTGATCACGATCACCATGCTCGGTGGTCTGCGCGTGCACTGGCATTCCGGTCCCGGTGCCACCGACAGTCCACGGGAGATCACCGGGGCGTTGCAGCCCAGAACCAAGGAGCTACTGGTCCTGCTGGGGCTGCATCCCGACGGTGCCACCCGCGAGGCGCTCGTCTCGGCGCTGTGGGGACAAGAACCACCGTCTCGTCCCACCAACGCTCTGCACACGGCGCTGTCGCGGATGCGCTCCGCGCTGGCCACCGCCACCAACGGGGCGGTAGGCGACATCGTCTCGGTGGGCAATGGCCGCTACCAGCTCGATCCGGCACGCGTTCGCGTCGACTACTGGCGCTTCGCGCAGGCCATCGCCGCCCGCCGCACCGCCGCGACTGACTCCGCCCGCGTCGACGCCTACCGGGACGTGGTCAACGCCTACGGCGGCCCGCTGGCCGAAGGCATGTCGGCCGAGTGGATCGAGCCCGCGCGCGAAGCGATCCGCCGCGACGCCATCGACGCCGTCGCCGCGCTGGCCCGCGCGCTGGTCGACTCCGACCCGCAGCAGACATTGGATCTCCTGGAGGTCGCGCGGACGTTCGACCCGCACAACGAGCTGCTCTACCGCGACATCATGCGCCTACAGGAACGGCTCGGACAGCTTGATGCCATCCCGCGGACGCTGACCCTGCTCACCACCCGGCTGGCCGAGGTCGACGCGGCGCCGACGCCGCAGGCGCGTGGGCTGGCCGCCCGGCTGGGGCAGCGCCACGAGGATGTTCCCGTCGGCCCAGCGAACTCAGGCTCTCGCAGAGACCATGGTCGCAGCGCAGCCGGCTGAGGCGGCAGTGCCACCAGGCGCGGACCGCTGATGCAGGCCGGACCATGTCCGTGCCTGCGCCCATCACTACTCGTCGTTGGCGAGAGCGATTTCGTTCGGCTCGGCCGTTCCGGTGGGTGCGCTTGCCTTGTCGACGTTGTGGCGGCTTTACGCCTGAGCCTGCGCGATAAGTTCAGGGTGGCCCTCATCCCAGGCGGTCAGCGTCTGAGACAGCGTCAAGAACTCCAGGAGTTCCGGCTTCAACGAGCACATCACCGCGACCGGAAACCCTTGCGCACCGGATTCGCATCAAAGATCTTCTTTAGCCATCTTTTTCAAGGTGCACGCCAGAATGCTATCGTGCAGGACAGCGTATTTATCCGACCATCCCCTCGATGAAATACGAGCTGATCGTGGAAAGAACCTCTTTTGTTGCCTGGGGCACCACCCATGAGCGCGACCAGGGTGGTCGGCACCCACGACGAGGTGCCCGCCGCTGTTGCCACCTGGATGACCGTGCCTGGTCGGTGTGACCACATAGCCAGCCTCAACCTCCACGTTGACCGAATGTCACGTGAAGTAGCCGATCGGAAGATCATTCACACGCACAGTGGCTTCCGTTGGGGGTTCACACGGGGGGTCATATGGGGGTTCATACGGGGGATCAGGTTAGAGAACCACCCCTTACGACTTGCGAAGATGCTGGCCACAGGCACCGCAGGGGATCCGCTGGTATCCCAGACTCGCTTGCCCACAAGCCGGTAGACACATCGGGCGGGCGGGTTGATGGTCACCACTTCCACCGTCGATCCTGTGGCCACCTTCCAGTTGCACCCCGCCTTCACCGCAATCCACCTCTCCCATCATTCCATTAAATATCGTTCATGATTTAAACTTCTTTGCCACGCTTGACCATTTCCGTCGACAGTCCCCGCGCACGCCCGGATCACTGACCTGCGAAAACAGTTGAGGCAACGGCCGGAATTGCGACCGTGACCGTGGCTTCCCATTTTCCTCCGCAACGACAACGGGGCCACCCCGTAAAGAGTCTTGGAAAAGGTTGCCCACTCCCATTGTGCACGTCGCGCGGCAGAGTAATAATTGAATTAGCACCGGGGAACCAGAAACCACACCGAATACCACGCCCGGCGCGAGCTATGTCCAACGAAAACGACTGACCGCCCGCCCAACGCACCGCCGTCCACTCAAGACCGAAGGGACCATCCGCGATGACCGCGTCAACCTCAACCACCACGCCCCCCGCTACCGCGCCCGCCGCCTCGGCGGGTGGGTCGGTATCCCGGTTGCGCAACGGTGAGCTGCGCGCGATGGTCGCGCGAGTACTGGCCGACGCAGGGAAGGACCTGACGCCCCGGAACATCGCGCACACGCTGAACCGGTCCTCCGGTGCGGTGGGCAACGCGTGCCGGGTGTTGGCGGACCGTGGCGAGGCGGAGGTCGTCTCGACCACGCCGCTGACCTACCGGGCGACCGCGACCACGGCCTCCGCCGCCGCGCCCGCCATCACCCCCGCACCACCCCGCACGCCCCGCCCGAAACCACCCGCCGCGCCGCCGACCACCGCGCCTGCGAGCACCGCTGCCACACCCGCCGGGGCGGGCGGGGCGGCGACCGGTCTGGCATCGGGGAAGGCGCGGTCGGCGGGCACGGTGACCGGTCCGGTGATGCGTCCGAACGGAATGGAGTACCACCCGCGCCTGGTGGCGGGGACCTCGTTGCCGGACGTGACCGCGTTGCGGCGGTTGCGCGACGCCGGGGTCGCCGCGCTGCTATACGGACCGCCCGGCACAGGCAAGACCTCGGTGGTGGAGGCGGCGTTCCCGGACTGCGTCACGGTTCAGGGCGACGGGGACACCGTGGTGGCCGACTTCGTGGGCGACTACACCAAGACCCCGGACGGGGAGTTCGTGTTCGTGCACGGTCCGCTGGTCCGCGCGATGCGCGACGGGGTGCCGTTGTTCATTGACGACGCCACGCTGATTCCGCCGACCGTGCTCGCGGTGGTCTATCCCGCGATGGACGGCCGCCGCCAGATCATCGTGAAAGCCAACGGCGGCGAGGTCGTGGACGCAGCCCCCGGCTTCTACGTGGTCGCCGGCCACAACCCCGGAGTGCACGGCGCGGTGCTCACCGACGCGCTCTCGTCCCGGTTCTCCGTACAGGTCGCGGTGTCGTCGGACTACGACCTCGCGGACCAATTGGGGGTGGACAAGAAGGCGGTGAGGGTGGCGCGCAACCTCGCCACCCGGCAGGAACGGGGCGAGGTCGGGTGGGCACCGCAACTGCGGGAGCTGTTGGCGTTCAAGAAGATCGCCGCCGTGCTCGGGGTCGACGCCGCCGCCGCGAACCTGGTGGGCATCGCGCCGGAAGAGGACCGGGACACCGTCGCCGCCGTGGTGCGCGACGCCTTCGGCCGCACCGTGAAACCCCTCGCCCTCGGTGCCCGCGTCACCCCCGCCACACGCTGAACCCTGGCCAGTCCCAACCCGTGATCGTCGCGAAAGGACCCACAACCGTGAGCACCCACTTCACCGCCGACCCGACCGCCACCGGTGCCGCCATGTTCCCCGCCCGCCCCGAGTGGCTGACCGTGTCCGCCGCCTTCGCCGACGAGGTACCGGTGATCGCTGACCGGGACGACCTCGTGGTCAGCGTCGCGCCCGGCGCGGGTGGTGGTGCCCCGGCGTGTTTCTACCCCGCCCGCGCGCTGATCGAGGTCGACGGCGACCACCTCGGTGTCGATCCCGCCACCGTGGATCCCGCGAACCTGTCCGACCGGTCCCGTTACGCCCCGGCGTGGGGTGCGCTGACCCACGAGTGCGGGCACGCCAAACACACCGCCTGGGAACCACCGCGCGACGCCCCGCCCGGCGTGGTCGCCGCCGCCATGCTGTTGGAAGAGCCCCGTATGGAAGCCGCCCAGGTGCGCCGCCGCCCGGATGACCGGCACTGGTTGCGCGCGTGCGTGCGCGGCATCGTCGCCGCCGACCTGCACCTGTTCGCCGACCCCGCCACCGCTCCACAAATGACCAAGGCCGATGCCGCCCGGTCCGCCGCCCTGCTGTTGGGGCGGGCGGACGGCGGGGTGCTCACCCGCGCCGAGGTCGCCCCCGTCGCGCGGGTGGTGCGGGACGTGCTGGGTGAGGAGACGCTGGACAAGCTGCGGGCGGTGTGGCGCACGGCGTTGCGTACCGCCGACGACAACGGCCAGACCATGCTCGACCTCGGCCGGCAGTGGTGCGCGATCGCCGGCACCGACCCGAACACCGGCGACCCGGACCCCGGCGGGACAGCCGACCCGTCCGGCAGGCCCGACCCGTCCGGCGGCACCACCGCGACCGGGAACGGAACCGGCACCCCGCCCCCTACCGGTGGCACTCCGTCCCCGTCACCGTTGGCGGGCGCGATCGCCGCCGTGTTGGACGACGTGGCGCGTCGGGTGGCGCGGGAGAAGGCACCGGAGGACCCCGCCGCAGTCGCCGCCGCCGACAGGGTGCGCGAGGCCGCCGCCGACAAGGTCGCCCACCAGGCGGCACGCTCGGTGTTCGAGGTCGGTGGTTCCCGTGACGGGTCGACCGCCACGGCGGGCACCCGCCCGCCCACCCCGCAGGAGCGCTCGGCCGCGCGGGTGTTGGCGCGGGCGTTGGACACCGCCGGCATCCGGGAACGGGTGGCGGTCAAATCCACCTCGGAGCTGCCGCCGGGCCGGTTGAGGATGCGCGGTGTGCGTGCCGCCGAAGCCCAACGCGCCGCCGGGGCGACCGTCACCGCGCAACCGTTCACCCGCATCACCCGCACCCCCGTGCCGACCCCACCGCTACGGCTCGGGGTGGCGTGCGACGTGTCCGGCACGATGGGCTGGGCACGCGCCCACGTCGCCTCGGCGGCCTGGATTCTCGCCGCCGCAGCCCGCCACGCCAGGGTGCCCGCCCAGACCGCGAGCGTGATCTTCGGCCACCACGTGCACCCGCTGACTCACCCCGGCAAACACCCCGCCGAGGTCACCGAGTTCGAATCCCGCGACAACTGGGAAGACATCCCTACCGCCATCGACGCCCTCGACGGTGCCCTCGGACTGTCCCGACCCGGCGCGGCCCGCCTGCTGGTCGTGGTCTCCGACGGCCGATTCCGCCACCAGCCCCGCCGCGACGGACAACGCAAACTCGACCGCCTGCGCACAGCCGGATGCGCGGTGCTGTGGCTGACCACCGACCCCGACGACACCCCCCTCGACGGCACGACCGTGCACCGGCTGACCGACCCCACCACCACCGCCCGCGCCATCGGGCAGGCCGCCACCGCCGCCCTGCGCGCTACCCGCTGACCCCCGCCGGCGGATCCCCGCCCCGCGCCCAGAACGAGGAGCCCACGTCGTGATCTCGTGGAAGAACCGGGTCGTGAAGACCATGCTCGCCACCGCGCCCAGGATGCAGGGATCGTGGGGCGTCGCGACCGCGATGCGGTGGGACGACAGGACCACGATCGTCGACGGTGAGTACGTCAAGCAGTCGACATCCGGACCCGACGACGAGAATCTCGGAGGAGTGGCGAGGCTGGTCGACACGACCAGCGGGTTGGCGTTCCACGTAATGCCACCGTGGAACGCGGCCAAATCGACCGGCTACGTGCTGGTGCCCGCAGTGCCGCGCGAGCTGGAGCGGAACTACCACCCCACGCATCGGGACCACCAGATCCTGGTGTCGTTCGACATGCCCTCGGCCGACGTCGCCGACCTCCTCAACACCCGCCTGCCCCGCTACCACAACCTCATCCGACAAGCCCGGGAGGAAAAGGCGAACGGTGACCGCGCGATGGCGAGGGCCGTCGAGATCATCACCGCTGTAGCGGCCGTGATCGGGGCGGGCGAGCCGACACCCGTCACGGCACGCTCGCCCAGGCGGGGAACGCATGGAATCGAGTGGTTCGGTGCAGCCGGTCCGCTCCAGGTGGACGCCCACACGAGCGGAAGCCTTCTCACCGTCAGCTTCTCCCTACCGGTCAAGGACTTCGAGGACAACACCGCCGCCCTTGCCACCGTGATCCGAACCTGACACACAACGCACCCGCCACGACCCGCCCTCCGCCAACAGAACGCACAGCCACCACCAGTTCGGGTCCGGGGCGGTGTTCACCCCCAAGCCCAACCCACTGACCACGCATGCGAGGTGACCACGATGACCGACACCACCCGACTCACGACCGTGGGCGACGCGATCGCCGCCCTGTCCGCCTACGACCCGAACACGCCTCTACGGGTCGCCGTCCAACCCGGCTACCCGATGCACCACCTCCTCGCGAGGGTGGTGTGCACCCCCGACGACGCCGAAGGCGACGGCACCCCTCCCACCGACCCGCCCGTGGTGTGGCTCGCCCTGGGTGAACAGGTCGGTCACCTCCCCGAGTCGGCCGCCGACGCCCTCGGGTGGTCGCGATGACCACCACGACCCCCGGCCTCGCCGAGCGGGCGGTACGCGCCGCGCGTACCCACCGCGCCGCCGACCCCGACGGGTTTCGCCACCGCCACGACAACCCCGAAACATGGAACCGATGGGCGCGACGTGCCCGTGTCGCCCGCACCATCGCCACCGCCCTGCAAGTACCCGTCGACGCCGTGCTCGTCACCGACGACCCCCACCGCACCTACCCCGCCCGCACCGGAGACGTCCCCGGCGACCTGATCACCATCACCGACCGGGCAACCGGAAGCGCGTGGCGATTCATCCCCGACCACACCACCCCCGGCCAGGCGTGGTTGCTACTCGACCACTGCCCTGGTTGTTCCGCCGAGGCCCCCGTCGCCCGCGTCGCCACCCTGGCCGACCTCGGCGACCACCTCGACCCCGACCGCGACACCCGACCCGTCTGGGAGAACCAGAAGACGGCCGACCACCAGCCGGGGTGTACCGAGCTGCATTCGGCCGCCGAGACCGCGGCGCGAGGCGCCACCCGAAGGTCGGTGGGCTGAAGACCATGTCGCCCAAGACCGGTTCCGACGTCAGTGCGGCCATGACGCCGAGCGGCTCAGCTCCCTGACGACACGCCCGAGACCACTTCCTCCTGACCAACCCGCGCACGGAACTGACCACCGGCTGAATTCAACATTCGCCCATCAGGGCACCCGAACACGCAAGGAGGCGGGGATAACCACAACCACGATCGAACGCGACAAGGCCGCAGGAGCCACCCAGCACCGCTACCACTACACCCGCGTCGTGGAGATCGTCGGGCGCACCGTCCGGGCCCGCGTCGAGCGCGACTTCTACATCGACCAGAGCCTCGCCATCGCCGAGGTCCTCAACGACCGGATGACCTGGACCAGCCTGGCGGCCGACGTCCCGGCAACTGGCGGCACGACACTCCGAACTGCACTTATGTAACAGTCAAGTTGTCGCAGGTCATCAATTGCCGCAGTTTCCTGCACCGTGTCCACCGAAGCCATGATGCGGATCTAATGGCGCAGACCGGTGACGTTCGCGCTCGGTCATCGCACACGGTGTGGAGCGAGGCGGGATCATCTAGCGTAGCCCCACGCGGTGAGTCCGGCTTTCCGGAGTGTAGACAGCCCTACGGCGACAATGCTCGCGCGAACGAGTCCGTGGTCGCTGACGGCCTGCGCGACCGTATAGATCGGAGGTGGCCCGATGACTGTGAGGCCCGAGTCGGACAGTGCCGCGGCGACGAGGTGCTGGTGCTGCGGGGGCGGCTTCCCGGAGTCGGAACTGGTCAGGCTCGGGGAGCATCCCGAGATGGGTGTGTGTCTGCGTTGTGCCCGGTGGTTGCGGCGGCGTGCCGTGCGGCAGCGTGATGAACTGCGGCCTTCGGTGACCGGCATGCTGCGGGGTGGAGTCCACGTCGTCCGTAAGGCGGTGGTCCGACGAGGATGGCACGAGCGTGGCGCTCTGGGGGTGTTCCTGCGTTGGCTCGACCGGTACCTGCCGTAGCCGCCTGGGGCGCAGGGTGGATCAGGCGGGACGGGTTTCCGATGTCGGTTGCAGGAGGGCGCCGAATTCGGTGATGCCGCTTGCCAGGGCTTGTGTCTGGTCGAGCACGGTCGCGGTGATCTCGGGATGGGCATCGGCCCAGTTGCATGCCGCCTGGGCGCTGGTGAAGAAGTTGATGTAGCCGCAGGTGCGGTCGGCCGAGGGGCAACAGCCGTCGTCGGTGGTGGTGCCGGCGAGGACGACGGCGGTGTCCGGGGTCCAGGTCGCTTGGTCGCGGTCGACCCGGATGGTGATCGTGGCGTCGCTGCCAGGCTCGGTGGAGGTGATGACGGCCGGGTGGTCGAGCATGGCGGACATGCCGAGTGCGTCGACAGCGCACATGGCGTGGGTGGTCGGGCCGCCCGCCCAGGTCACGGAGTGGCGTGTCGGCGTCGGCGAGAAGGGGTAGGCGGCGCGGATCCGGCCCCGGTGGTCGACGGCCAGCAGGTCGCACCCGGTCAGTTCACGCAGCGCGGGTTCGAGGTCGATGCCGTGGTCGTGGGTGTAGTCCTCCAGGTCCTGTGGTCCGGGTGGTCGGCCGGTGTCGGCGAAGGCAGCGAGGATCCCGTGGTGGAGCTGACGGGCAGGGGTGGTGATGCCGGCGGAGGCGCTGCCCTTGTTCAACCTCAGGTCTGTCGGCTCGGTCATCGCGGTTCTCCACGGTCGTGGTGAGGCGGAGCGTCGGGGTTGGGTCTGCTTCGGGTCAGGATGCGCAGCAGGACAGCGTGGTCACGTCGCGGGTGAACGTCTGGGCGGCGAGTTTGAGGCCTTCGGCCATGGTGAGGTAGGGGCACCACATATCGGCCATCTGCGTGACGGTCATGTGGTTGGCCATGGCGTAGACGGCAGTGGCGATCACGTCTCCGGCGCCGTCGGCGAGGACGTGGGCGCCGAGCAGTCGTCCGGTGCCTTGTTCGGCGACGAGTTTGATCAGGCCGCGGGTGTCGCGGTCGATCAGGGCGCGTGGCACGTGTTCCAGGGACAGCACCCGGCGCTCGCACGCATAGCCCTGTTCGACGGCTTGGGCTTCGGTGAGGCCGGCTGCCGCGATCTGCGGGCTGGTGAACGTCACCCGCGGCAGGTGGTGGTAGTCCAGGGTGCGGTGGGCGTCGTCGAAGGCGTTGTCGGCGACCAGGGTGCCGTGGGCCCCGGCGACGTAGACGAACTGCGGATGGCCGGTGACGTCCCCGGCGGCCCAGATGCGGGGGTTGTCGGTGCGCAGGTGTTCGTCGACAGGCACCTCGCCGCGTGGGCCGGGTGTGACGCCGACGTCGGCCAGGTTGAGTCCGTCGGTGACCGGACGGCGTCCGGTGGCCACCAGCAGCGCCTCGGCCCGGATCTCGCCGTTGGCGCTGGCGGTGTGGGAGTCGAGTACGACGTGGTCGTGCTCGCGTCGGACCGAGGTGACCGCGCTGCCGGTGTGCACGGTGATGCCCTCGTCGGCGAACACTCCCTGGATGCCGTCGGAGATCTCCGGTTCCTCGCCGGGCGCGAGCCGGTCTTCCTGTTCGATCACGGTCACGCGGACGCCGAGGCGGGCGTACAGCTGTGCCTGTTCCAGGCCGACGTAGTTGCCGCCGATGACCGCCAACGAGCGCGGCAGCGTGGTCTGTTCCATCGCGGTGGTCGAGGTCAGGTAGCCGATCCCGGCCAGCCCTGTGATCGGCGGTGTCCAGGGGGCGGAGCCGGTGGCGACGAGGTAGTGCTCGGCGTGCACTCGGGTCCGGTCGCCTCCGGTGAGGTCGACATCCAGGGCGGGGCCGTCGACGAAGCGGGCGGTGCCGGTCAGGATCTCCCAGCCGTGGTCGGCGGCGAGGTCGACGTACTTGTCGGTCCGCATCGTGTCCACCAGGGTGCGTTTGGCTCCGGTCACGGCGGCCATGTCCACTCCGTCGGCGGCGGTGCGGATGCCGGGGAACTGCTGGTGCAGCGCGACGTGCCGGGCCTGCGCCGCGGCCAGCAGAGCCTTGGAGGGCACGCAGCCGGTGTTGACGCACGTGCCGCCGACCGTGCCGCGCTCGATCATGATCACGCTCCGGCCTTTGCGACGTGCCGCGATCGCCGCCGCGAAGGCGGCGCCACCCGAGCCGATCACCGCGAGGTCGTACCTCATCGGGGCCTCCTACTGCCAGTAGCCTCGTCATATCTGCTTAAGCGGATGCGACGAGGGTAGCGCTAAGTATCCGCTTGGGCGGATACTTGCCTGCGTGGCGCGGCACGGGAACGTGGAGACGGTCAACTGCGCGGGCGGGGCGGACTGCTGCGCCGGTCCGCTCGGTCTGCTGCCGGAGGTCACGGACGGGGCAGCGGTGCTGGCGAAGTTCTTCCGCGCCCTCGGTGACCCGGCTCGGCTGCGGCTGCTGGAGTTCCTGGTGGCCGGTGAACGGTCGGTCGGCGAGTGTGTCCGGCACATCGGTCTGGCCCAGGGTCGGGTGTCGACCCATTTGGCATGTCTGGCCGACTGCGGTTACGTCGAGGTCCGCCGGCAGGGCCGCTTCTCCTATTACCGGGTCGCCGATCCCCGGGTGGTCGACCTGGTGCACCTGGCGCGGGCGCTGGCGGCCGACCACGCCGCCGTGCTGGCGGCGTGCCGGCGCATCGACGCCGGTGCGGGGGCGCCCGACGCCGGCCGGACCTGAACCGCGCACGTCGGTCGTCCTTACCCGCAAGGCGTAGCCACAACTGCGAGATCGGCACGCTGCGTGACCGGGGTGGCCGTTCGCGACTCCGGAAAACGTACCCGTCTGCGGGGTATGTCGTTGAATGGGTCTGGTTCAGACTGCGCTTCCGGGGGTGCGCCGTTAGGCGCATCACAGGCGGAGTTCTTTGGGGGGTGCCTTAAGCCTGTCAGTTGATCCTGCGTCGACCGTCCTTTCGCGGTCCGCGGCGCGAGTTGTCGAAATATGAGCTTTCCGCACCACTTGTCGTGACGCGTTTGATTCGCCATGGCATGGAATGAAAGATGAGGACGAAGTATGAGTCATCCCGAGCTGGCCACCGCGTTGACCGAGTTGCTGTCGCTGGACCTGCCGCCGGTGGCGCTGTCGAAGGTGCAGGCGCGACCGGAAGGGGTTGTCGACACCGGTCGGCCGGTGCCATCCAGCTGTGCGATGTGGCGCGTGGCGGAGAAGGGGGTCTTCTACGCCGAGGCCGCGGAGCACTTCAACTGTCCGGTGGGGTCCATGGTGATGGGCTTCGAGATGCCCGACGAGGTCAACGCCGAGCTGGGCGGCCTGGTGCAGTCGATGTGCGACGCCCAGTACCTGGAGATGTCGGAGGTCGCGAACATCCCGTCGGTGCGCAAGGCGGGCACGGGCGTGGTGTACGGGCCGTTGGCAGATCTGCCGGTCGAGCCGGACGTGGTGCTGCTGTGGCTCACCCCGGCGCAGGCGATGATCTACAACGAGGCGTCCGGCAACGCGAATTGGACCGCGGAAGCGGGGCAGGTGTCCGGACGTCCCGGATGCACCGCGCTGGCGTTGGCGATGGAGACCGGGCAGCCGCGCATGGCGCTGGGCTGCATCGGCATGCGCACGTTCACCGGCATCGCGGCCGACCGGATGCTGGCCGTGCTGCCGGGAGCCAAGGTCGGCGAGTTCGTCGAGGCGCTCAAGGTCACCGTGCAGGCCAACGCCGGCATGAAGCAGTTCTACGAGAGCAAGCTGGCCCAGTTCGTCTAAGGGTCTGACGCCGCGCGGTCCCCCTGACACCTGGCTCTTGACCAGTCGGCAGTGCCGGGGGATTGCGCGGCCCGCCACTCCGGGCCTACTCTCGGCCACATCGACGAAGTTCGATCCCCTAAGGGATCGACGGAATTCGATGTCGGGGGTGAACGGCTCGTGGCAACCGCTGGGCGGGTCATCGGCTTGGAGATCGTGGAGACGCGGTCGTCGGGCGCGCCGCATTGCAGCGTTCCGCTGACCACGCCCCGTCTGTCGCACGAGCAGGCCAACGACCTGTCGGTGGTGTTCAAGGCGCTGGCGCACCCGACGCGGGTGCAGCTGATGAACCTGCTGGTGTCCAGCCCGTTCGCGGCCTGTGTCTACGACATCCAGGTCGCGATGGGCATGCCGCAGTCCACGATCAGCCACCACCTCAAGCAGCTGGTCGGCGCCGGCCTGCTGCACCGCCGGCAGCGGGGCAGCTGGGCGTACTACTCGGTGGACCGCGAGGCCATGCGCCGGTTGGGCACGGTGATCGACCTGGGCGACGCGCCCGCGCAGCCGCTGTCGCCGCAGGCACAGACCGATCCGCCGGTCGAGCGGGTCGAGGACGTGTGATGCCGTCGACCACGCCCTCAGCCGCGTTACCGGACCTCGTCGGTGCTGACCGACTGCTGTTCGGTGACGACGCCGCGCGTTGGCTTCACGGCCCGGCCGAGGAGCTGCTTCCCGCTCAGGCACGTCCCGCGGCCGTGCGGCGCACCTGGCTCCTCCTCGCTGTGGTGCTGCTGGCCTTGGCCGGTATCGCCGCGGCGATCGGGACGGTCCTGTGATGCCGGTCCTCGCCCGACCACGACGGCGCAGGGTGCCGGTGGTGTTGCAGGCCAGCCGCGCCGAGTGCGGTGTCGCGTGCCTGACCATGGTGCTCAACCACCACGGCCACGTGATCTCGCCGCAGGAGGTGCGGCGGTTGTGCCCGGTCGGGCGTGACGGGATCAGCGCCGGTGTCATGGTCCGCGCCGCCAGGCAACTGGGCATGCGGGCCGGCGGCTACCCGGCGGTCCCGGCCGTGTTCGAGCAGGTGCCGCTGCCGGTGATCGCGCACTGGGAGGACGACCACTTCGTCGTCGTGGAACGGATCACCGACCGCGGCGTCGACCTGGTGGACCCCCGGCTCGGACGGCGACGGCTGTCGCCGGCAGAGTTCTCCGCCGGGCTGGGCAAGGTCGTGCTCAGCATCCGGCCCGGTGAGGGCGCGAAGCCCGGCGGTCAGCGCGTGGAACCGTTCTGGCGCCGCTATCTGCGCTCGCTGCTCGCCCTGCCCGGCACACGTGGCCTGCTGGCGCAGGTACTGCTGGTCAGCCTGGTCGCGCAGGCACTCGTGGTCGCGATGCCGCTGGCCACCAAGCTCGTCATCGACGAGACGGCCACCCTGCAGGACTCCTCGCTGATGACCCTGCTCGGCCTGGGCGTGCTGGTCGTGGCGGTCGCGCAACTGGTCACCGGCCTGCTGCGGGCGGCGTTGCTGGTCGCGTTGCAGGGCAGACTCGACACCCAGGCCCTGCTCGGGTTCACCGCACACCTGCTGCGGCTGCCCATGCGGTTCTTCGAACAACGCAGCACCGGCGACCTGGTGACCCGGTTCAGCAGCATCGCCATGCTGCGCGAGCTGATGACCGGCCAGACACTGGGCTCGCTGCTCGACGCCATCCTGGTGCTGACCTACCTCGGCCTGTTGTTCTTCGTTGACCTGACCGTCGCGCTCGCGGTGCTGGCCGTCGCCGTCGCCGTAGTGGTGCTGCTATGGAGCACCACCAGGGTGGTGCGTGAACGGATGGCGCTGGACCTGGCCACGCAGTCCGAAGCCCAGGGCTACCTGGTGGAGATGCTCGAAGGCATGTCCACCGTCAAGGCCGCGGCGGCCGAGGACCGCGCCATGGGCCGACTGTCGACACTGGTGTCCACCTGGACCGCGGTCACCCTGCGCCGCGGCTACCTCGCCTCCACCATCGACGCCGTCACCTCGGCACTGCGCTTCGTGACACCGCTGCTGGTGCTGTGGCTGTGCCTCACCCGGGTGCTCGACGGCACCTTGTCACCCGGCACCATGCTCGCGGTCACCTGGCTGGCCGCCGCGATCCTTACCCCCCTGGCCTCCGTCGCGACCAACGGCCAACGCCTGCAACTGGCCGGCGCGCAACTGCAACGCCTCGCCGACGTGCTCGACACCGCCACCGAACCGCGGCCCGAGCCCTCCGAGGACACGGCGCCGCGGCTGCGGGGAGCGATCGAACTCGACCGGGTCGGCTTCGGCTACGACCCCTACAGTCCCGCGGTCCTGCACGACGTCACCGTCACCATCCGCCCCGGTCAGCGCGTCGCCGTCGTCGGCTCCACCGGATCGGGCAAAACCACCCTCGGGATGCTCCTGCTCGGCCTCTACGCCCCCACGGCGGGCACCATCCGCTTCGACGGCCACGACACCGGCACCCTTGATCCGCGCGCACTGCGCGGCCAGATCGGCGTGGTGTTACAGGAGCCGTTCGTGTTCAGCGGCACCATCCGCGACAACATCACCCTGCACGACCCGGCGATCCCCGACGAGGAGATCGTGCGGGGCGCGCGCCTGGCCGGGCTGCACGACGAGATCACCGCTATGCCCCAGGGCTACGCCACACGGCTGGCCCAACGCGGCACCGGCCTGTCCGGCGGCCAACGCCAACGACTCGCCCTGGCCCGCGCCCTCGTGCGCCGCCCCACGGTGCTGCTGCTCGACGAGGCCACCAGCCACCTCGACGCCGTCACCGAAGCTCGGGTCCACCGCAACCTCGCCGACCAGCGCTGCACCCAGATCATCATCGCCCACCGGCTCAGCACCGTCCGCGACGCCGACCAGATTCTGGTCCTGCACGACGGACGCCTGGTCGAAACCGGCACCCACGACGAACTGCTCACCCGCGACGGGCACTACACCGCGCTGGTCACCGCACAACTCGACCAACCCGCCACCGCACCACAGGTGCCCACACCAGCCACCTCCGCGACAGCGGAGACCACCCACGGCAACGGAAGGAGGTGAACCCATCATGAAGGAGATCCTGGAGCTGACCGACACCGAGCTCGACACGGTCATCGGCGGGCAGGGCGACGTCAGCACGTGCGCCGCCACCCCGGACGGCGTCTGCGTGTGCAGCGCCACCGTGTAACCCCGACCAACCCACTGCAGGTGGTCGAGGTGCAGCCGGTGGTGAGCGGGCCAGCTTGACCCTGGCCCGCTCACCACCGGCCCGGACAAGGCCGACCACGTCGGCCCTCCGCCCATCCTTCCAGCCACGCACGCCGAAGGCAGCCACCCGACCGCCACAGCTTCGCGATGAGCCGTCAACAGACATCGACCACGGCCGGACTCGACCGCCGCACCGCTCCGGTACGGATCGGTTCCGTCGGTGTCAGAATCGGTCGGGCAACGCGATGACGTCAGGGTCGGTGTCGGCCAGCCGGAGGTGCAGTCGTCGGACCTGTTCTTCCAACTCGGAATTCCGCAAGACGGGAATCTGGATCCGGTGACGTAGACCCTGACCGTCTCCTCCAATTCACGCGCTATGGCGATGTGCTGACCCGGAATCTATTCGCGCTGGCGTTTCACGATGACGATTCCGTCGCGCAGTGCGACGAGATCCGGTTGACGCGTCGCGATTAGCCTGTGTTGCCGTGACAGCGTCTTTGAATTCCAGCGGCGAGCGGTAGAACGAGTCGCGGCCCACACCGGCTTCCCGGTATAGGTTGACCACCGTCAGTTCGCGATCGGCGGCAGTGGGTTGGCCCGCGAGAGCCAGGTCAGTCCATGGTGCAGACACGCTTGGGTGGCGACGCGGATCACGGTTGGGCCTACTCGCCGTCGAGGTCGCCGATGAGACGGTCGAGTTCGGTGATGTAGCTAGTGAGTGCGATGTGCTGGAGCTCCGGGACCGAGCCCGCCCTCTCCATGCGATGCCGAACCGATGTGGTCTTCGCCCGCGAGCGTGCGGTGACGAGCTGCAGTTCATGATCGACACCGCCCACTGTAATCCCGGCCGCGCCCGTGACTTGCCGGCACCCGCTGCCGACGTCACCGACCACCGCACTGACCACTCGAAACGACACGGTTCCGCCGAAGGATTCCACCGGATCGCTCGTCCTCGCCCGGACCCGGCCTCGCTGATCGGACTGGGCCTGCTCGCTCCGCGCGAGGCGGAGTTCATCCGCCGCCGACGACCATTGGCCGCTCGCCGCCGTCATCGGTGACTCGCCGGACGCACCCGGCTGGAGTGCCCCGTTGGTCACAGTTCCAGCCACCGCCGCGCGCTGGCCCTTGCCCTGGACGATAGCGAACCCGCGCTGCTTCCGGCCGCCAGCCCCGGCTGCCAGCGGTGGATCGCCGTGCCCTATGACGTGGACGGTCGTGCGTCCCGCGCCACAACCGCGCAGCCGATGCGATGGCCGTCGAACGATGACGTAGCCGTCAGTTGGCAGGGCCGAGGCGGGACAGGCTTCGATGTCGTGGCCGACGTGAAGGCGCTTGCGCACGGCCGACCGGAACAATCCGGTTACCCGATCAGGCGTAGGCCGATGCGTCGAGCGCCATCGCGGCGATGACCGAAATAGTGCGCAACCGGATCTCGTTCACCGAGGAACCCTGTGCTGCGGGTGCTTGCCGCGCCCTGGGCTTGCCACGCCGGTCCCGAACGCCGGTTCCCGGTGGGCTCACCGCACCACTCAGGCACACGCCGTGCGCGAATTCCCAAGCCAGCCAAACGTAAGCGGATGTGGCCGTATCCCAAGATCATCACGTTGGGACACAGTCACATCCGCCACGTTATCAAGCGTCAGCTCGTCGATGCTGGGGCAGCCGCCTGCTCCGCCGGGGCGAGCGCGAAACGCCTCGGCTTGTCCTGGGTCTTCACAGCGGTACCGTCGGCGACCAGCTTGTCCAGCGCGTTGCTCACCGCGCCCGACGACTTCCCGCCCAGGGCCTTCGCGAGCACGGTGGGACTGAACTCCTCACCAGGGTGGTCGCGCAGGTAGTCCTCGACCATCCCGCGCAACGCTCCGGGTGCCAACCGTGCCGCCTCCTCCTCGTCCGTCGTGTGCGCACCGCCCTTCGTCGCCGTGGCGATCCCGGTCACCGCACCGTCATCGGAGTGCTCACCCACCCCGGCCACAACGGACGCGGCCTCCGCAGGATCGGTTACCTCGGGGTCCACCGGGCCCTGCGCGTCATTGGCTGCGATGTCGGTTGACTCGTCGGGGTCACCCTCGCTGGGGGCGGCGTCGTCGGTATCGAGCACGTCCGGCGTGACCGGCACGGCGACGTCCGGTCCGGCCTGGGTGGTGTTCGTTCCGTCGGCGTCCACCGGAGTGGTGTCGGCGTCGACCTGGGCTGGAGCTGCCAAGGTGGGATCGACGTCGGCGATCGCCCACAGGTCGGCGGGAGGCCGACCGTAGGAGCTCCCGGTGGTGCGGGTCACGCTGCCGTCGCTCGCCCACCTGACAAGGATCTTCTGCGCCGTCGACTTCCCGATCCTCGCCGCCACGGATAGGTTAGCGGCGGTGCTGTTCGGGTAGTGGTGCAACGCCTCCCACAGCTTGTCCTCGGCCTCCGTGCGGACCTTCGTGGCGACGGTCTGGTCGGGAACCGACCGCGACGTCCGGGCGGTTTTGGTCGTACTGGCGGTGCTGCGGGTCGTGCGGGTGCGGGTCTTGTCGGACATGACTCCCTCGATTCGCATCGGTGGTCGGTGGGTGGTCATGCCCCGGCCGGAGCGGATGTGGCCCCCCGGTGCGCTGCCGGTGTGTTCGGGCTACACCACTATGGACGCTTCCTTCGGCCCATGAAGTCAAGCGGGATTGGCAAACAAGATAACCATCTTGTGTAGACGGTGCCATGGAGCGGGATTACTTGCGCCACATGGGCCTGCTTCTTCCGTGCGACGTGCACGGAGGTTGACAATACGTTGGCGACGTGGAACCTGTTATTACCCGCAATGGAACCGGCGGGACGTGTAGCGCCTGCGTAGTCGTCGCCTTCGTACCGGTAGTTGTCGATTTGCACTGGTTGGCCGAACGTCGGCGCGTTGATCATGAGTCCGGCGCCGATGTAGAGGCCGACGTGGTGGATGGTGTCGGGTATGCCGTAGTAGACGAGGTCGCCCGGCAGCAGTGGCTGTCCGACCGGAACGCGGGGACCGGCGTTGAACTGGGTTTGGGCGGTGCGCGGCAGGGTCACTCCGGCGGCGGCGTAGGCGGCCTTGGTCAAACCCGAGCAGTCGAATCCCGCGTGTCCGTCGTCGGGTCCGTTGCCGCCCCACACATAGGGCAGTCCTCGCATCCCGCAGGCGTAGTTGATCGCGGCCAGGGCGATAGCGTTGGGGGTTTGGATGGCGTTGCAGTCGCCGGTGCCGACCGTCGCGGCGGTGTCGGCGTAGCGCTTGGCTTGGTCGAGTACTTGTGTGACGTACCAGTCGGCGTGGTTGTAAGCGAAGATCGCCGCGCGCAGGTCGCCTCGGCTGACGCCGTTGTCGCACAGGTAGAACGAGGCGGCGTGGATGGCGTCGTGGGGGTTGTAGCGCGAGGGCGGAGTGGCGCCACCGGGCGGGATCTGGTGGCTGGCAAGCACTCCGTCGAAGCTGCCGGACAGAAACTGCATCGGCCCACCGGCGCCCGCGAAGTTCTCGCCGCTGCTCACGCCGGGCAGACTGGAGCGGCCGTGGTCGGTCTCGATCTTGCCGATGGCGGCGAGTATCGACCAGTCCAGCCTTGGACACACCGCAGACGCCGCGCGGTACAACGCGAGGTAGTCGGCGGGGATGTCGGCCAACGCGGACGCGCTGGGCCGGCTGCCGTCACCGTCGAAGAGGGCCGAGATCGCGCCCGACACCCCGCTGACTATCAACAGGATCGCCGCGGTCACGGCGGCACCGATCTTCAGAACCATCGGATGGTCACCGCCTGACTGTGCTCGGCCCGCGCGGGGTGGCGATCGGCGGCATCGGCGAGGGCGCCGGGGCCGTCAGCGGCGACGGGTCCGACCTGAACACCGGCTCGCTGCCCGCGTCGGTGCCAGGCGACGGCACGTGCGGCCACGCGTCGGGCAACCGGTGCAGCTCCCGCCGGGCACCCGTCCCGCCGGTGATCTCCAACGGCAGCCAGACCGCGTCGGCGGGGCTCGGGTGCGGGGCCTCGGGGTTGAGCAACTCGGCTGCGGCGGTGGCGACGGGCACCGCGCGCGGGTCGTCGAGTTCGCGCCAGGCCCGTGCCAGCAGCCGGCGGGCGGTGGCCTCGCGGCGTGAGGTCGGCAGCCACACCAGCAGCGGGGTGGTGATCCCGGTGGCTGCGGCGAGGGCCGCGTAGCCGGCCAGTTTCCCGGCGAGCTTGGCCAGGACCTCGGTGCCGAAGTCGTATTCAAGAAAGAACTCGACATCCCGGCCGTCGGTGGTCCAGCGGCCGTAGGCGTCGGGTTTGATCAGGTCGCCGAAGTGGCGGGCACAACGGGTCTCCGACCACCACGCGTCGAGCGTGCTGCGCGCGGCGGGGTCGCTGTGGCGGGCGTGGTCGATCAGGGCGGTGAACCACTCGGCGATTCCGACGGTGTGCGCGAGGCGCAGGGAGTGGGCGATTCCGAAGGCGCGGTCGTGGCGGTAGCCGAGTTCCTTGACGTCCAGGCCGTCCTCGGCGGCCAGTGCCGAGGCCCCGGCGGGCGCGAGGATGTAGTGCATCGGTGCGGTGCCGGCGGTGATGAACGGTTGGAACCGGTCGACCACGCCCCACTGGAACAGCTCCCGCAGCCGCATCCGACCCGATCGGAAGGAGGGAAACGCGAGTGCGGTGATCTGGTTGGCGGTGAGCACGCGGTGTTCGTGCAGCATCCGGATGATCCACCGGTCACGCGGGGTCAGCCGTCCCGCCAGCACCGCTTGGTGGTCGGCGTTGTTCGCCGCACGCGGGGTCGGGCGGGTTGCCTTGTGGCCTCGAAGGGTGCGCTGCCTGGTGGGATTGGTGATCATGTCGCGGACCTCCGACGAGGGTGTGTGGAAGGGCTTCCGTCTGCTGTGCGGTGTGGCCCGGGGGTGGTCAGGGCTGTTGCCGTCGCGGATCGGCGCTTGGCGCCCGGACGCCGGACTGGCCTCGGCGATTGCCGTTGGCCAGCTGCGCCTGTCCCGGGGTCGGGCCGGGACGATGCGGAGGCCGGGTTGGGTCCTGCGGGCCGGACGCGGGCGTGGTTTGACCGGGTGCCCCGCTGCGCAGGGCGCGTCGGGCGATGCTGCGGATTTCGCGTGCGCGGCCGGGGATCGCGGGCGGGAGCGGCTGGGTGAGCATGGTGAACGGCTGCGCTTCTTCCCCGTTCAGCACAAGACGGACGGCGGCGTGGTAGACGCCCAGGTGGGCCAGGTCATGGTCGGACAGCCGGGGTGCGGTGTGGCGGGACAGCTCGCGCGCGTCTTCCGGTGAGGCGTTGAAGAAGATCTTGCTGCGGGCGTTGGTCGACATGCCCTCCCGCAACTCACGGGGAAGCTGGCCTAGGTGTTGGTGGGCCAGGGTCATCGCGACCCGGAATCCCCGTGCCTCCGCCAGCATGTCCTCGATCGGATAGGGCAAGTGCAGGAAGTTGTGGCACTCGTCGATCACCATCGAGGCGTCACGGCGTTGGCGTTGTGGTCTGCGGGCGCGGGCGGTGGTGGCCTGCCAGGTGCGTGCGACCACCAGCGACCCGACCAGCCGGGTAGTCTCCTCGCCGAGCGATCCTTTGGGGATGCGTACCAGGCAGATGCCGCCGTCGAGCACGCTGCTCATGTCCACTGTGGAATGGCCGCCCGCGATGGCGTCGCGCACGAACGGTCGCAACAGGAACGCGCGCAGCTTGTTCATCAACGGGCTGATGACCTGACTGCGGGAGGAGTCGGTGAGGTCCTCGTACCAGGACCAGAACCCGCGCAGCACCGGGTCGGTGACCCCGGCGGTGACCCGTGACCGGAACGCGGGGTCGGCCAGCAGCTTGGGCAGGTCCGCCAGGGTGGCGACGCCTTCCTGGGCGCGCAGGGTGAGGCAGGCGGCGCGCATCACGTCGTCGGTGCGCGGCCCCCAGAAGGCGCTGTAGACGCGGCGGAACACCGAGACGAGGTTGTCGACGGTCAGGTCGGTGTCCCCGCCGTCCAACGGGTTCAGGCACGGAGGCCGGGTCTTCGAGTCGGCGTCGAAGATCACCACTCGGTCGGCGGCGGAGCGGGGCAGGCGGGACAGCACATCGGTGACGAGGTCGCCCTTGGGGTCGATCAGCACGATCCCGCGCCCGGCCTCGGCGTCGGCCAGGATCATGTTGCCCAGCAGTGTCGACTTGCCCGAGCCGGTCGCGCCGATGACGTGCAGGTGGTGCCGGGCGTCCGGCACGCGCAATGCCACGGGACGTTCGTGGCCGGTGTCGGTGACGCCGATCGGCTTGGCCTCCGGTCCGGGGGTGGCGATGCCAGGTGGCGGGGCGATCGCGCGGGCTCCGGCCCGCTGGACGCCGGGGATGGCCTCGTCCGTCGGCAGGTGCGCGAGGACCGCCAGCTCACCCACCGACAGCAGGTCGCCTTTCCCGAGGCGCCGGTCGGCCAGAACGGTGCCGGGGTGGCGTACGCGGTGGCGGGTGTAGTGGTTGTGTTCGGTGTAGGAGGCGAAGCTCGCGGCGAGGGCGTGTGCTCGGCCGCGGGCGACGTCCCGCGCCGTGCGGACCTCGCCTTCTGCCGCGCCGGCGGGCAGGAGGGTGGCGACGGCGTAACGGATCACGGTCTCGTACTGGGAGCCGCGCTGCTTGGTCACGATGGCGCGGTTCTGGGCGGCGTACTCCAGCGAGGTCTGCGGGTCGCTGTGCAACGCCCCGGAGCGCGTCGTCTTCCGAGCGGGGCCGGTCTTCATCCCAGGGGTGATCAGGTCGAGCAGGCGGCCGATTACACGGGTGGAGCCGCCGGTGTGCACCCTGCGTGCGGTGCGGCGAGCTTGGGCGACGCGGCGTCCGGTGACCGGGCGGGCGAGGATCTGCACGCAGGCGTACTCGTCGCGGCCGAGTCCGACCGGGGCGCCGATCAGGGCTCGGAGGGGGTCGGCGTCGAAGTCGGTGCGGATCGGCAGCGCCTCGCTGCGGGCGAGGCGCAGTTCGCCGCCGACGACCAGCCGCCGCTGCCCGTCGTCTGGTGGCGGCAGGGGCGGGTCGGCGGTGCCAACGCGGGTGTGCGAGCCGGGCCATGCGGCCTCGATTGCGCGTTCGACCAGGCCAGGCGGGATGACGCCGGGCACCCACAGTCGGATCGCGACTCCGGCTTCGGAGAACATGTACTCGCACGCCACGTGCGGTTGCCCGACCAGCCACCGCCGCCAGGCCGGGCGCAGCAACCCGACCAGGTTTGACCACAACGCTTGCCCGCCCGCGGGGTCCACGGTCGGTGGGGCGAGCACGGTGACCTGCCGGGCGTCGACGATCAGCCGCGCGTGGCAGCGGCGCGTCCACCACCGCCGGCCCGCCGCGAACGCCGCGATGCCGAGGGCGAGCACTGGGCCGACGACCGGCCCCCAGTCGAGCGCCCAGTCCCGCAGGTGGCCGAGCAGAGCGAGCAGGGTGCCACCGGGGTCGCGCAGGTAGCCGCCGAGCCAACCGTCGGCCGGCCCTGTCCGATGAATCGCTGTGTCGATTCCGGTGGTGGGAGGCGGCGTGGACGCACCACGGTGGATGAGGGCGTCGGGCATCCAAGCAGGCATGGCGGAGTCCTTCCCACAGTCGACGGAGCCACTCGGGTGCGAACGCCGGACGACGGGGTGTCAGGCGGCGTCGAGGTCGATCTGGTCGTCGGAAGCGGAAGAACCGGACTCGTCGGTCTCGGCAGCGTGCGGCGACTCGTCGGCGAAGCCCAAGTCGACGTAGGACTTCGCGGTGTCGGACTCAACGGGATCGACATGGTTGTCGGCGTATCCGGCGTATCCGGCGTATCCGGCGTATCCGGCGTATCCGGCGAGTTCGGCGGGATCGCTGGTGACGAGGTGGTGCTCGGTCGGTGAGGCAATGGCGTGGAACGCCACCCGCTGCGTTCCCGCCGACAACAGTCCCTGGCCCCGATCCGCCGACAACAGGAATTGCCGCTCCCCGACCGACAGGTCGAAAGTCCGGGTGATCTCGTCGATGGCCTGCGTCGCCTGCCGCAGCAGGATCTGGGTTGCCGCGTTCGCCACGACGGCCTTGCCAAGGTCGCTGCCCAGTACGTCGGCGGTGTCCTGCGTGGCCACGGTCAGCCCGGCCCAGTGCTTGCGGGACGCCTTGGCCATGCGGAACAGGAACTCGGCCCCGGAGGGCTCCTTCATGAGCAGCCATGCCTCGTCCACCACGACCAGCCGTGGGCGGCGGATCGCCGGGTTGGACACCCGGCGCCACACCGCGTCGAGCACCAACAGCGTGCCGATTCCTTTCACCTCCTCGGGCAGGTCGCGCAGGCTGAACACGACGAGGTGGCCTTCGGGGTTGACGCTGCTGGGACCGTCGAAGAGCTGCTTGAACGCGCCCTCGACGAAGGGGTGAAGCTTCGCGGCCAACTCTGCGGCGGCCGGGTCACCGGCCCGGCCCGCGTCCGCGAGCTGGTCGCGGAGAGTGCGCAAGGTCGGGGACGGGCGGGTCCAGGTACGGGCGGCGGCAGTGATCCCGACGCTCTGGTAAGTCGCCGCGATAGCCCGGTCCAACGCCGCCCGCCCGGCAGCGACCGGCTCGCCGCCGACGAGGACGGCGATCACGGTATGCAGGAACAGGCTGCGCCGTACGAGCGCGTCCTTGGGTGCGGTGCGACGCCCGTCGGCGCGGGTGTGGATGGGCAGGTCGAACGGGTTGAGGCGGACGTCGTGCGCGCCGAGGTGGACGTAGGTGCCGCCCACGGCGGCGGCCAAGCGGGCGTACTCGTCCTCCGGGTCGACGATGGCGATCTCGATGCCCCGGTACAGGCTGCGGAGGAGCTCGAGTTTGACCAGGTAGGACTTGCCCGCCCCGCTCCGGCCGAGGATCACCGAGTTGTGGTTGTGCATGGCCTCGCCGAACCGGTCCCAGTGCACCAGCCCTTGGGAGCCGATGTTGTAGCCGTAGAGCACCCCCGAAGGAGCGGCAACCGAGGTGGGATCCGGGGCGGGCAGGTCGGGGCTGGTGAAGGGGAACGCCGCCGCCAGCGCCGAGGTGTCGAAGGTGCGGCGCATGCCGATCAGGTCCAGGCCCATCGGCAGGGTCGACACCCAGCCCTGCAACGACCGGTAGGTGGTGTGCTTGGCGTCCAGCAGCAGTGAGGCGCACAGCGACCGCAACGCCGCCACCTCGTCGGCCAGCCCCTTCTCCGAAGCGGCGTGGACGGTCAGGTACAGGCCGACCCGGAACAGTTTCCCCTCGCCGCGCGCGACCCGGGAGGACAGGTCGTAGGCGTCCTCGGTGGCGGCCTCGACCTGCGGGTCGAACAGGCGGCCGTGCTCGGCGGTGTGGCGGCGCCCGGCCTCCAACCTCGCCAACTGCTTCGTCAACCGGGACGCGGCGGTGACCGGGTCGATCGGCTCCACGTGCACCGACACGTCCAATCGACCGGGGTAGGTCAGCAGCGGGGCCAACCAGCCGGGGTGTACCTCCCGCGGGAACCCGATCACGACGAACGAGGAGACCCAGTCGCCGCCGACCTCCAGGTGCCGAGCGCCGACCGAGAGGGCATCAGGGGTGAACACGGCGGCACTGGGTGACGCCGTCCGGTTCGCCCGGCGGCGGTTCGTGCGGGAGGCCATCAGGACCGCCTCCTTCCGTCCTCGTCGTCGGCGTCCTGGAAGTCCCAGTCGTAGTCCTCGTCCTGGCCGGGCGCGTGGCCGGTGGGCCGGGAGAAGGCGCTGTTGTCGACGTCGTCCTCGGGCAGCTCGGGATGGGACGTGGTGATGACTTCGTCCGCGCCGGCCAGGTGGGCTGTCGTGGGCAGCAGGCTGTCGGGGTTGCACGCCGAGGCCAGCACCGCCGTGGCCTGACCGGCGTCCAGCGGGGTGACCACGATCCCGGCCGGGGCGAGCAGGTCGATCGCCTCGCCCAGGCGGCGCACCAACCTGGACTCCGCCGCCCACCGGGCACCACCGTTGACCTGCCTCGCGCGCTTGCTCCGGCGTTGGCCGGCCATCGAGCCGAGCATCGCGAGCGGGCCAGGTCCGCCGAGGCCGTCGGTCGGGGCGGCGACACCGTAGGGCTCCCGCAGCACGAGCAGCACCTGGCGTCGCAGCAGCTGCGACTGTTCGCCGAGTTGGACGAGGTACTCGGCGTGCTCCAGCGCGGCGGCCTCCAGCGCCGGGTGCGGCAGCCCGCCCGCGCACTCGCGCAGCTCCGCCACTTGCCCGGACAGGTCCAGGCGTTCGGTGCGCACGAGCACCTGCACCGGGGCGGTCAGGGAGTGCAGGTAGCGGCCGAACCCGGCGACGAGCGATTCCTGCTCGTTCGGCGTGCGCAGGGCGAAGTTCACCGTGCTCGCGACCGCGACGACCGCCAAGCCGTCGCCTCCCAGGTCGACCACGCCGGTGTCGGTGACCGCCTCGGCGGGCAGCCTCAACGCCGACGGCGACACCTGCTCGGGCTGCGGTGCCCGACGACCGCCATGCTTGCGGTCGACCGGCCCATCTGCGGCGGCGGTGAGCCAGTCGGGGGCCGGACGCACACCCTCTGGAGCGGTGACACGGTGACGCGGAGCCAGGCGCTGGCGGAGCGCGAAGAGCAGCAGCGTGTCCAACGGGACACCGTCACGTTTGCCGAGGGCGAGCATCACGCAGGCCGCGCCGACCGGGACGGCGAACACAGCGAACACCGGCATCGACACCAGCGTGCGAGTGGCCGCCCAGATCAGATAGAGCACCGCCCCCGCAGCGGCGAGGATCGCCAACTGTCTCGCGGTCAGCGGGCCCAGAACACGGTCGTGCATGTCGACGTCAGCCGGGATCCGCACCGCGTAGGACCCGCTCGACCGGGTCTCGTGGTAACTCACTGCCGCTCACCTCCCGATCGAGTCGGTCGAACCGGCGGAACACCTCGGACCGGCCGAACCGCCGGTGGCGGTGGCGGTGGCGGTGGCGCATCGGACGGGCGCGGCGGCCGGAACAGCACGGGCGCCGGGGTGTGCGTCCTGGCGCGGCGGCCGTGCGCACCGGTCTGCGGCGTGGCCGGCCGGAACACCGGCGCCTCGGCCCGCGTGGTCGCCCGAATCGGTCGCACCGGCGTGTCGTCGGTGGCCGGCCGGAACCGCAACTGCGGCGGCACCGATGCCGTGCGCGTCGACGGCGAGGGCTCGGATCCGTTGTCCGCACGCTCTGCTCCCGTGCGGAACACCGGTACTGCGGCGGTGCCGACCGGATACGGCAGAGGACTCGATGATGAAACGTCTTCGGATGCGGTCGCGGTCCGGAACTCGGGCACGGTGGTGCTGCCCGCGGGGTTCCACGCGGCGAGGTCGTGCGTAGGCTCTTGGGGTACGGGCTGGAGGAACCGCAGGTGCTGCTGCCCGGACACCGTGCGCCGCCGCGCGGTCTCCTGCGCCCGTTGGGCGTGCAGGCGGCGTCCGACCGCCTCCGGGGTTCCCGGGCCGCCGATGCCGCCCCATTCACGGATCGGCGCCGGCCACGGCGGCTCGCGGTGCGCCGCACCACCTGTACCGGCCCCCGAGCCGCGCGACCGCGAGGCAGCCGCCGTCCCGATACCTCGTCCGCCGAGCACTCCCATCGTCTTGCCGACCACGAACGCGCGCGCCAGCCCGCCGACGAACGAGCGTCGTCCGCCGCCGCCGATCTGGACCTGCCGCATCACCCAGCCGGGGATTTTCACCAGGACCCAGATCAGGGAGATCAGCACGAGCAGGTTGACCAACCCGTCGGCTGTCGGGGCGCCGAAGAAGTGGAAACCGCCGGGTTGCAGGAACACCTTCAGCGCGCAGATCAGCGTGAGGCTCTGACCGACCTGGATACCCAGCACCCCGGCCCCTGCCCGCCAGAACCAGTACGCCAACCCTTCGGTCTGGGGCAGGCCATGGCACATCAGCGGCAGCGGCGCCCCGGCCAGCAGGATCACCGTGAGCGCGACCCGCACGATGTAGCCGACCAGCAGCGCGACCAGCAGAATGGTGAGCACCACCGACAGCGCCCCGGCGAACAGCCCGCCGGTAATCAGCGAGTTGGCCACGAGGCTGACGAACAGTTCGGTGACCGCCTTGCCCGAGGTCTGCGGATCGAGCCCGTCACCGAGCACGGCCATGGTGGCGGCGTTGGCCAGCCGGATGGCGTGATCGCCGACGAACAGGCTGAGGTTGGCGGCCAGGAACCCGACCACGACACGCGGGACGATCTCGCGGACCGAGTAGCGGGCCTGCACCGTCTCGTGCCCCATCAACACGATCCCGGCCAGCATCACCAGCAGCGAGTAGACCGCCACCACGAACAGCCGCGACTGCTCCCAGATCTCCCCGACCCTGGGCAGGTCGTCCAGCGTCGGCGTGGACAGCAGACTGCTGCCCACCCAGCCCAACAAGACGTTCAGCGACTCGCCGACCAACAGGTGCAGGAACCCCGCGATGCCCTCCCCGATGCAGGCACCGGGGTTGAGAATCCCGCACTCGGACATCGCCGGAGGTGCCGGCGAAGCGCTCGTCGGCGTGCCGGCGGATTGTGTTGAGGTCGGTGGTGCGGGAAGGCACTGCGGCGGGCGAGGTTGACCGGGTTGAAGGGTGAGGCACGGGTTCGACGGCGTAGTGGTCGACGCCGCTGTCGTCGGCGGGGATGCCGTCGGCGAGCTCGTCGGGCACGGCAGTGGGTACGGTCCCGGGCCGGCGCACGGATCGGCGGGTTGGGCGGACGCGGACAGCACCAGCGTGCAGGCCAACGCCGCGACCACGCCGGTGAGCACCACCCACACGGTGCGGCGTCGTCGTCGGGTCGTGCGCCCAGTGGTGCCGTCGCCGACCGGCGAAGTTCCGGGTCGGACGTCGGCCGCGGACCGGTCCTGCGGGTGCGGACGCGTGGTGGATGCGGCCATGGTCAGGCCCCCACAATTCCCTTGAGCACGGTGACGACCAGCGGGGCGAGCGCGGCCAGGCCGTAACCGATCCCGGCCGACTTGAACGCCTGCTTGGACTTCTCCTGCTCGCCGGGGTCACCGGCGCCGAACACCCGACGCACACCGCCCACGGTCAGGAACACCGTCGCCAGCCCGGCCAGGATGCCCATCAACCAATTACGAATGTTGTTCAGGACCTCGTCGACGCTGCCCGCGACCGCCAGCACAACGGTGTCCGCATGAGCCGACGACGCGTGCAGAACCAGTAGGAGCGCGGCCGATGCTGTGGTCATCACAAGCCGCCGCAGGACGGTGGACCGTCGCCACGCCAGAGCGGTACACATCGGAGAGGTGGCCGGTGTGTCAGCCACGGACCGCGAGGCATCGAACAAGGTGTGGTCGGCTCGGCAAGCCGTCGTGGAAGGTCGGGTGACGGGTTCGCCGCACAGCCGGTGGCTGTTGCTTCGGGGGTCGCGCCGGCGGCGGACTGGTGGACGGGTCAGGCGCATCGGGGTTCCTCCGGAGTCGCGCTCGACGACCGCCGCGTGCTCTCGGCCGGGCAGTCGGGCGAAGTGGTGTGCGAGGGAACGACCGCTCGTCTCCCGCAGCCCTCGACTCCGGATTCGAGAGGCTTTTTCCAGGCACGATGCCGAACTGTTACCGACGGCTTATAGGCGCTTCCGGCCACGGTGCGTGATGCACGAGTGGGTTGCCGTCGGGCGCGGAAGGCGGCGGTCGCGGCGGCGGTGATGGCCGTCGCGTTCACCGCCCGGATCTCCACGTCGCGCTCGCGGCGGTCGGCGGGGTCGTCGTGCGGGGACTGCTCGGTGAGCCAGGCGAGCAGGCGTGCCTCGGCCTGGCTGCGGACCCAGTGCAGTGCGGTGACCTTGACGCCGCGGTCGGCCGCGGCGGCGGTGAGCGTGTAGTCCTCCAGCCGGGTGGAGCCGATCAGCTCGGCCTCGTCGCCGGTGATCGCGCCGTCGGCGACCGCGCGGGCGAGGACGAAGTCCGGGTGTCCCCAGGGCGGTGCCGGTTCGCTGGAGTGGAAGTCCTCATCCGAGGGCATCGGGCGGTCCAGTGCGTCGCGGATGAACAGGTGTCCCGCGCGCAGGCCTGCGCAGCGCAGCCTCCACATGACCCACGGCTTGGCGAGGTCGATGCTCGCCAGCTCGGACAGGAATCCGGTCAGGATCGCGCCGTGGACGTCGCGGTGGTCGTCGGCGAACGGGGCGCACAGTTCGGCGGCGATGGCGAACAGCGCGGGCAGCGCGATGCCGACGCACGCCACGGTCCAGGTGCCGCCCTCGTCGCGGGAGCGGGTGACCAGGTGCACCCAGACCGGGTCCACGGTCGACATCGGAAGGCTGCCGTCCAGCAGCAGGTCCCGCAGCTCATCCAGGGGCACTTGTCGCCGGGGTAGGCGGGGAAAGCGCCAGCCCTCGATCGAGACCGGGTGCGGCCCGGTGACCAGCCACTCGAACGCCGTCCGCGCTGCATCCAACGGCAGGGAATCACGCCCGAAAGACGATCGGCCGAATTTGCGATTCGAGGCCATGTCAGCTCCTTCGCATGGTCCAAAAAACAGTGACCAGGCAAGAAGGCCATACGAGGTCCACCACAACGCCACGAAACCGCCACCGAATTACCTCCGGCACGCCACGGATGATCTCTAGAACCGGCCCCCTCCCGCCGCCGAGATCATTTACGGCCCAGCGTCACGACAGAGGCGACGGCAATTGAAGATCATTGGTGATCGCCGGTACTGGTGCACTAGCTGCTAAAACAGCGTTCTGGTGGCGTTTCGGTGGCGATCCGGTAATAGCCCACGAACCGCCGACCGACCCGGCGCACCCGCTGGCGACGTGACCGCTGTGCAGTCACTAGAAACTGCCAGGATTATTCGCCGGCACAGGTGATAGCGGCACGGCGCAAGTTCCACACGGGCGCACACACGCGAGCCTCATTCCGGTTTCTTGCCATCCGCGCAGCCGGGAACGCGGGCGATGAAGATTGTGTAACGACACTGGAAAAGTGGGCTTGTTTTCGGAGTTGGGGTGTGTCACAGGGCGCCACGTGTCACGGCGCGCACCCCACGGGTTCTGCGAGGTTTTCATGACCCAGTCCGACCACTCCGCGAGTCGCGGGCCAAAGCGGCGCGGCGACACCACCCGCCCGGCCAGCCCGCGCTCCGGTCCCCGCTCAGGCGGGGACCGCCGTCCGTACCCGACCGCCTCGACGACCACCAGGGTCAGTCCCGCCAAGCCCGGCTCCGCGAACAACCGCTCGCGGTCGCGGGGGTCGGCGGCGACGCCCACCCCCGCGACGGTCTGGACGGCCGGCCCGGCTCCGATCGGTCTCGGCACGGCCTGGCCGACACCGATCATCACCAAGATCGTCGACTCGTTCAGCAAGCCCGGTGCACGAGTGGCACTGCTGCCCTGGCCGACTTCCGCCAACCAACTGCCGCTCGTGCCCGTCGGCGCGGACGGGGTGATCGACCACGCCCCTGGGACCGAGTCGGACAGCACGCTGGCCGCTGTGCTCGCCGCCGTCGAGAGCCTCGATCGCACCAGCCGAGTGGTGCGTGTCGCGGCGGACCCGACCGCCACGGGTCCGGGTGCGCGACCGTTCTGGGCCGACCTCGTCGGCGACCCCGACTACTCGCCTGTGGCGGTCATCCCGCCGTCAGGATCAGGTGTGACCGGCGGGGTCGTGGCCGATGTCGGGAACGCACCGTCGGACACGGACCTGATCATCACGAGCCTGCGTCCCGAGCGCGGCGGGGACCAGTCCAGTGACCTGGTGGCGTTGATCGCGGCCCGTCTGCTGCGGGTCGGCGGCATCCTCGTGGTACTCACGCACTGTGACTGGTCTGCGGGTGAGCTGATCGACCCGACCGGGGCGATGGTGGCCTCGGCGCAGAACGCTGACCTGCTCTACCTGCAGCACATCGTGGCCCTGCACGCGCCGGTGAGCGACGGCCGGTTCGCCACCGAGTCCCTCATCGAACCCGACGGCGCGACGGCTGAGAACGAAGCGCGCGCTGAGCATCGTGCGGCCGTGCGCGGACTGCCCGCACCGCATCGGCGCATCCACTCCGACGTTCTCGTCTTCGCCCAGCCGCATGCCCATGAGCCGCCTCTCCAGACTCCGACCGCGCAGACGTCCGAGAACGGAGTCATCCGATGACCAGCGCCCAGGTTCCGAACCCCGCCCAGCCCGAAGACCACCGCAGGGAAGGCACACCCGTGGCGGACGACCGCTTCCTGCGTACCCCGTCCGACTCCACCACCGGCCCTGCCACGGACCTCGTGGAGAACGCGGTCGACGGGCCGACCCGCCGCATCCCGCGCGCCGTCATCGACGACCTCGACGACACCTCGTCCGCGGCCGGTGACGCAGAACGGGATGCGGCAGTATCGGTGTGGACCACCGCGCAGAACTCCCCCGCGGCGCAGCGCAAGAGCCGCTACGTCGCCGAGTCGACGGCGCACCCGGCCAAGATGCTCCCTGCCGTCGCCGCCCACGCGATCGAGCACTACACCGAGCCCGGCGATCTGGTCCTCGACCCGATGTGCGGCATCGGCACCACCCTCGTCGAAGCCGTGCACGCCGGACGTCGCGCCGTCGGAATCGAGTACGAGCCGCACTGGGTCGACGTCGCCCGCGCCAACCTCGCCCTCGCCCACGACGCCGGGATGCGGCAGGAGAGCCGCGTGTTCCACGGCGACGCCCGCCAGATCGCGTCGCTGCTGCCGCCGGAGTACGCCGGGCAGGCCGCGCTCGTGGTCACCTCACCGCCCTACGGACCGTCCACCCACGGACAGGTTGCGGTGGCCCCCGGCCAAGGGGTGCAGAAGTACCACCACCTCTACGGCAACACCCTCGACCGCGGAAACCTCGCCAACATCGGCCACCACCGGCTGCTCGCCGGGTTCACCCGCATCCTCGCCGGACTCACCGCATACCTGCGGCCGGGCGGGCACATCGCCATCACCATCCGCCCCTGGCGCGAACACGCCGAGCTCATCGACCTGCCCTCGCAGATCCTCGCCTGCGGTGTGCACGCCGGCCTGATCCCGGTCGAACGCTGCGTCGCGCTGCTGGCGCGCGCGGCCGACACCGACCTCGTCGCGCGCGGCAGCTTCTTCCAACGCGACTTCATCCGCAAGCAACGCGAAGCCGGACTGCCGCTGCACCTCATCGCCCATGAGGACGTACTGATCTTCCGCACGGCGTTGTTTCCCTTGCGTTCCAGGGAACTCGAGGGTGTTCAGCGGGAACCCGAGGGCTTGTTGCGGTCAGTGTGCCACAGGGACGCTCGGGTTCCGGGTGAAGTCGAGGCGGCGGCTTCGTGAGGAGTCTCGAGGAGCTGGCGGGCGTTGTTGGCGTAGCGGATCGCGGTCGTCTCGGAGATGCCGAAGAGCATGGCCAGGTGCAGCGGATCGGGGCCGGTGGTCATCGCTTCCTCGAGTTGCCGGTCGATGCGCAGCCGTTCGAGGTTGGCGGTCAGGCCACGAAGGTCTCGCATCCACACGGCGCTGACCGGTCCGTGCCGCAGTGCGCTTTCCTTGCTGATCAACAGGTGCGGGTTCGCGGTGGCGGGCCAGCGTTGTGCGCGGTAGGTCAGCCAGTCGTTCAGGACGGTGCGGGTCAGGTCGTCGAGCGGCCGTCGCCGTCCGCCGATGGTGAGATGTCGATCCGCGAGGTCGACGTCGTGCAGTTGCATGGCGCGGATCTGATGCGGTCGGGCGGCGTGCACGGCGGCCATCGCGATGAACACGCGGGCTTGCGGTGTGGTGGCCATGGCGACCGCTTCGGCGATGTCCTGGATGGACAGCGGCTGCCAGAGCACGTGTTCGCGTCTGCCGATGGAGATCCTGGTCGCGGGATTGCGGAAGACGACGCCGCTGCGCCTGGCCCAGCCGAACAGCGAACGCAGCGCGGTGACGGCACCCGCGCGGGGTTCTCCGCGCAGCCGGCGCAGGCAGGCCACGACGTCGTCGCGGGTCACCTCGCGCAGATGGTCGTAGCGGGTCGACCAGTCCAGCAGGGCGGGGCGCACGGCCCGCAGGTAGGCGCGGACCGTGTCGGGTTTGCGGGGCAGGGTGCGCGGGCCGCCGTCGTGCAGGACACGGGCCCACCGGCCCGCCTCGTGTCCGATGGCGGGAGCCATCCCGTCGAGTTTGGCGGCCAGCCAGGTGTCGAAGACCTGCGGCCGGTCCTCGGTGAGCACGTCCATCGCGTCGAGGATCGCGATGGCGTAGTCGACGTTCACGCTGTGCCGGGACGCGACCGTGCGCACGTCGGTGGCGCGGATCCGGTCGCTGTCGTGGTGACCGGCCAGCAGGGTGACCAGGGTGCGCTGCATCCCGCGTCTGGTGACCGGGGCCCATCCGCGGGCCTCGGCCGCGGTGTGGGCGAGGTGCAGCGCCCAGCCCAGCCACGGGTTGTCCGGAGCGGGACCGCGGCGCAGGTCGATCCCGACGTGCCGGTAGTCGCGGGCGAGCACCTCGTCGGCGAACAGCACCTGCTGTTCCCACCGTGTGTCCGGTCGGGCCACCGATGCGGGCGGGGCCTTGAGGGGACGGCCTTTCGCGCCGTGGCGACGCGGGCTCGTGCGGGCAACGGCGCGACGTCGGGTCATCCCGGCCAGGAACAGTTGGTGGCTGCGCACCGCGGGAAGGTGCGGTGCGATCAGCACCGCCGAACGCGCGTCGACCGCGGTCACGATGCGGTCTTCGCGCGCCTGGAACCAGCACAGGCGGCAGTAACCGTTCTTCAACGGCACCTCACGCCGGCAGGCGCCGCACTCGCCGGGCAGGTGGCCGAACCGAGGCGCCGCGAAGTTGTAGCAGGCAAGACAGACCCCGCGCGCATGCGTCAGGCCCCACGCCAGGCATTCGGCACAGCCGGTCACCGACCGGGCGATCTTCGAGCCGGTCCCGTCCCTGGCCACCATCGATCACGCCGGTGGCAGGGAACGACCGTCACGGCGTCGGGGAACGACCCGCATCGGTTGCGGCGCCGAGCCTGTGGCCGCGTTGCGCTCACGCGTGTCGACAGGCCGGGTGACCTTGTCCGGTTCGGGAGTGAGCAGCTCTCCGATCTCGCAGCCCAGCACGACACAGATGACGTCGAGGTCATCGAGCTTGAGCGAGGCCGGCTGGCCCGACCACAGGTTGGACATCTTGCCCAGCGAGATCTCCAGGCCGTGCTCGGCCAGGGCGCGTTGGAGCTCGGAGGCTTTCCAGATGCCGCGGTTCGCCGCTGCCAGGCGGAGATTCCAACGCACTCAGACCAGTCCTTCCACCCGTTGTGCCGCGCGCTGCTGACCGGTGACCCACGCCTGCTCGACGTGTTCGCGGTGCACGTGGACGTAGCGCATGGTGGTCGCGATCCACGAGTGTCCCAGGGTCTCCTGGATGGCGGCCAGGTCCATTCCGTTGAGGTAGAGCTGGGATGCGCAGAAGTGCCGCAACACGTGCGGGGTCAGTCGGCCCTCCCAGCCGGGCAGGTGCGCTCGGGTCGCGGCGGCCACCGCGCAGCGCAGCGTGTCAGGGCCCAAGCGGCGCGAGGAGGAGCCCTCGGTCCGGCGTTCGGAGGGAAACAGCGGTGCGCCGGGCCGCTCGTGATCGTCGTCGAACAGTCCCCAGATGTCTTCGATGTACCACTTCAAGGTCCGCCCGGCGTCGTTGATCAACGGCACCATGCGCTCGCGGGGCCCGGAGCCCCGGGCTCCCTTGCCGTAGCGGACGTGGATCTTGCCGAACCTGCCCAACTCCCAGCGCACATCGGCCAGGTCCAGTTGACGAACCTCCCCGGCGCGCAGCCCGATCTCCGCCATCAACCTGGCCGCCGCGTAGTTGCGGGCGGTCGGCGCGAACTTCCGGCACGCGGCCAACTCGGCGGCCCAGCCGCTGAAGAATCGCTCGATCTCCTCGGCCGGCGGCGGGATCCGCAGTCGGGCGTCCTTCCGTCCTTTCGGCCTGTTCATCTCATCGACCGGGCACGCCACCACGCGGCCGGTCATGGCGTGCAGTTCCACCGCGTGCCGGACGTGGAGGTACTCGAAGTAGGTCGTCAGCGCGGCGGCCCGAGCGTGCCGCGTCCCCGCGGCCGCTTGCCGCAGCACACGTCCGAAGTACGTGTCGGCGTCGGTGGGTTCCATCTCCCACAGCGGGCGTCCGAACCAGTCCCGGACCTGCTGCACGTTGCTGATCTCGCCGCGGATCGTGGTGTCGGCCAACCCCGTCGATGCCCGCGTGAGCACGAACCCGGCCATCGCGTCGACCTCGAAGTCGGCCAACTCGTCCGCATTCGCCGGTGATCGCGCCTCACGAAGATCGCGCACTACGGACAGGCCCAACCCACGCCCCCTGTCTTCACGTCACCCGAAGCTGCTTCACTCAAGATCGGATAGTTTCATGATTTCTGAAATCTCGTCAACATGCCGCCACGGCGGCCAGCGCAGCGCTGCCGCCCAGGTCCAGGCCAGCAGGTGCTGCCTGACCTGCAGCGCGGAGCAGATGAACTCAGGGGATGTCTCACAGCGGCGGACGGCGAGTTCAGGAACCTCGACGAGCCGTCAGCATTCTCGACGCTTCATCAGCGGCCGAGCACGACACGCCGGGAACCCGAGTGACGACTCGGGTGTGTCGGAGAGCCGAGCGGCATGAGCACTCGACCGCGCCTCACCCCCACCTCGTCGGGTCACGCCCCCTCCCCCGTCACCAGGACGGCGGCGGGGGCGGTGCCGGCGGCCACCGGGTCCGGTCCGGTCATGGGGTCGTTGTGCACTGGCCACGGCGGCTTGGACCTCGGCGTGCTGGCCGCCCTCGGCGCCTGCCGGCTCGCCTGGGTCGCCGACCCTGACCCGCACATCGCGCTCATCCTCGCCGCCCGGATGCCGGGCGTCCCGAATCTCGGCGACGTGCGCGCCGTCGACTGGACCCGTGTGGAGCCGGTCGACGTGCTCGTCGCCGGGTGGCCGTGTCAGGACATCTCCGCCGCGGGCAAGCGCGCGGGCATCGAGAAAGGGCACCGCAGTGGCCTCTGGACCGACATCGTGGCGGGCCTTCGCGTACTACGACCAGCGCTCGTCGTGCTGGAGAACGTCGCCGCGCTTCGCTGGAAAGGCGGGGGGCTCCACCGTGTACTCGGCGACCTGGCCGAAGCGGGGTATGACGCGGCGTGGCATAGCGTCCGCGCCGCCGACGTCGGAGCCGCCCACCGCCGCGAACGCGTATTCCTGCTCGCCTGGCCCCGCGACACCACCAACGCCACCCACCGGCTGCTCACCGCGCTCTCCGAAGCGAGGGCACGATCGGCGACCGGACGGGAACGGGACACGACGTGCTGTCCTCAGCACCCCTGGGATCGCTGCCGCGGCCACCACCCGTCCGGTCCCGGCACGTCTGCTCCCGACCCCGACGGCGTCGGATGCGAAGAACCGCGCGCACCGGACGCAGACCGGTGGGCCGTCGCTGCCGAACGAGGCGAGGCTGCTGCCGACACCGCGCGCCTCGGACACCGGAACGGCGGGACGCGCGGCGGGAGCGGGGTTCCGGCCGCCACTGTCACAGCAGGTGCTCCCGCTGGTGGACCCGCAGTGGTTGTTGCCGACACCGCGCGCCACCGACGGCACGAAAGGTTGCCCGGCCCAGCGGGGGTCCAAGGGCGACCTGATGCTGCCCTCCGCGGTGATCAGCCTGCTTACCCCGGCCACGAACCACAGCGGCGACGCCGGCTCGTGACAGCGCCCGCCTCGGGCAGCGGACCCACCGACGACCCGACCATCCGGCCGTCGGTGGTGGACTGGGGCGTCTACGAGGCGGCGATCCGCCGCTGGGAAACCGTGCTCGGCCGTCCGACACCCCACCCGGCCCAACCGGGCAACCACGGCCGCCCGGTGCTCGCCCCGGCCTTCGTCGAACACCTCATGGGTCTCCCGCCCGGGTGGGTCACCGACCTCCCGCTCCCCCGCACCGCGCAGTTGCGGGCGCTGGGAAACGGCGTCGTCCCCCAGCAGGCCGCCCACGCGGTGTCGCTGCTGCTGCACGACCTCGCCGAACTTCTCCATGCCGACCACCAGCCCGAGACCGGCGAGGAGGTGGCCGCGGCGTGACCACCCACAACCCGGCGGCGCCCGATCCCGGGCCCGCCCTGCGACTGTTGTCACTGGGCGCCGGGGTGCAGAGCACCACGGTTCTGCTGTTGGCCTGCGAGGGCGAGATCCCGCGCTTCGACGCGGCCCTGTTCGCCGACACCGGCTGGGAACCCCGAGCCGTCTACGCCAACCTCGAACGGCTCACCGCGCACGCCGAGAACCACGGCATCCCGGTGCGCCGGGTCTCGGCCGGGAACATCCGCACCGACGCCCTCGACCCGAAGCACCGCTTCGTCTCCATGCCGCTGCACACTCTCAACCCCGACGGCTCCCGAGGACTCGCACGCCGCCAGTGCACCAGCGAGTACAAGATCATCCCGTTGAAGAGGGCGGCCCGCGAACTGCTGGGTTATCCGCATCCGCGTCGGGTGCCGCGCGGGGTGTACGCCGAGCAGGCCATCGGCATCAGCACCGACGAGATCGGCCGCGCCCGCGACTCCGGACTGCGGTTCCTGCACAACGTCTTCCCTCTGCTCGACCTCGGCTTCGACCGAGCCCGCTGCGTCGACTTCCTCGCCGAACGCGGCTTCGGGAACACGGTGAAGAGTGCCTGTGTCGGGTGCCCGTTCCACGGCAACGCGGGCTGGCGCTGGGTACGCGACCACGACCCGCAGGGCTGGGCGGAAGCGGTCGAGTTCGACCGTGCCATCCGTCACGGCTACCCGCGCGCCAGCACACAGGGGCACGAGTTGCGCGGGCGGTACTTCCTGCACCGTTCCTGCATCCCGTTGGACCACGTCGACCTCGACGCACCGCCGAAGACGACGCGGCACCTGCGGTTGCTCACCTCGGCGCCGACGCCCGACGACGACAGCGACCCGGACGGCTGCTCGCCCTGGTCGTGCCGCTCCGGGCAGCAGGTCGCCGATGCCGGGACCGGGGAGCGTGCGGCGTGAACACCATGCCGGACCCGCAGCCCGGCACGACCCGGTCGGGGTCGGTGGTCGGTCCGGTGGCCTCACCGCGCCGCGTGGTGTCCAGGATGGCGGTGCTGGCCGGATACCTGCTGGCGGTCGTCGCCGCGAACATCGCCTCGGTCCACTGGCCGCCGTGGACCGTCGGCGGGATGCTCGTGCCGGCGGGCACGCTGTTCGTCGGGATCGGGCTGACCCTCCGCGACCTGGTGCACGACCGGTGCGGAGCCTGCGGCGTCACGGCGGGCATCATCGCCGGCGCCGGATTGTCGGCCGTGTTCGCCTCGCCGCGGATCGCGGTGGCCTGCGTCGTCGCGTTCACCGTCTCCGAGGCCCTCGATACTCTCGTCTACACCCGGCTGCGCCACCGCACACGGACCGGGGCGGTCGCGGCGTCCAACATGGCCGGGCTGGTGGTCGACAGCGTGCTGTTCGTGCCGCTGGCCTTCGGCGGCTTCGCCGCCTTGCCCGGTCAGATCACGGGCAAACCGTCGCCACGATCCTCACTCTGGCCGCCCTGCACACCACCCAGCGTCGGCGCCGGCGGACGGCGCGGACATGAAGTTCTACCTCGGCACCCACCAACCGGGCTGGTTGGCCCGCGACCTCGGCGTGCCGCTCCTGGTCAGCCACCGCCGCCTGGCCGGGCGCCGAACCCTCCCCCGAGCCACTACAGGATGGGCACTGGACTCGGGTGGGTTCACCGAACTGTCCCTGCACGGCCACTGGCGCACTGACGCGACCGCCTACGCCGTCGCCGTCCGCCGCTACGCCACCGAGATCGGCCACCTCGACTGGGCCGCACCCCAGGACTGGATGACCGAACCCCACGTCCTGGCCCGCACCGGACTGAGCCTGCATACCCACCAACACCGCACCGTCACCAACTACCTCCGACTGCGCGACCTCGCACCCGACCTCCCGATCATCCCCGTCCTGCAAGGACAATCCGCCGACGACTACCACCGCTGCGCCGATCTGTACGAACGACACGGCATCGACCTCGCCGCGCTGCCCCTGGTCGGGGTCGGCAGCGTCTGCCGACGACAGCACACCGCCGACGTCGAACGCATCATGCGGTCACTGGCCGCACGCGCGCTGCGCCTGCACGGCTTCGGCGTCAAGCTCACCGGCCTCGCCCGTTACGCCGACACCATCACCAGCTCCGACTCGGCGTCCTGGAGCCTCACCGGCCGCTACACCACCGGCTGCACACCCACCCACCGCAGCGAATCCAACTGCCTGCGCTTCGCCCTGGCCTGGCACAACCGCGTCCTGCAGACCCTCACACCGGACACCGACCCACGAGAACCTCAACCGGATCCCTCGCGAGGACACCATGAGCACCCCACGACGCGTCCCCGGACGCCTACGCCCTCACACCCCGCTGACACCCGCCCCGCCGACCACCGACCCGCCACCGGCCCCCACCCGCCCACCGGCAATCCCCGAACCGGTCGAACGTGTCGACCCGGTCGTCGCCCGGAACGCCCCGCAACCCGACACCGGTGACACCACACCGATCCTGTACACCCCTGAACAGGCCGCCACGATGCTCCAGGTCCGCCCGTCCTGGCTGCGCAGACGCGCCGCAGCCCGGGCCGTCCCCTGCCGTTTCCTCGGCAAACACCTCCGCTTCGCCAAACAGGACATCGAAGACATCGCCGCCACGAGCCGCCAATCACCCCGAATGCCCGCCGCCGCGGTAACCCGATACGGGAATCCGTCACGACGCGCTTGAACGCCTCGTACACACAATGCATCCATATGTCCGTCAAACCAATCGCACCCACACCGTCGAAGGAACTTGCGATGGCCTATGCGGAAAAATCCGGGAAGAACACCTGGCGTGTCCGGTACCTGTGCGAGGACGGCACTCTCGGGTCACGCTCGGGATTCACGAGTAAGGGCGACGCCGAGGAGGAGGCGCGTCGGATAAACCGGGAGAACAGCGGCGGACGCACCATCGACCCGGCCACCGGCCGAAGGCCCTTCGGCGAATGGGTCGAACCGTGGTTCGGCTCCATCGACGTCGCCCGCACCACCCTCGCCCAATACCGCAGCCTCACCCGCAACCACATCGTCCCCCGCTGGGGCACCGTCCCGTTCGACGCCGTCGGGAACCTCGCCGCACACACCTGGGCCGCCCAACTCCGCGCCGCCGGACTGGCCCACAGCACCGTCAAGACCATCATGAAGCTGTTCAACATGATGCTCGCCGACGCCGCCGACGAAGGCATCATCGACGCCAACCCCGTCCGCCCCCGACGTCGAGGCCGACGCCGCCACCACCGCGTCCGCGAGATCATCTGGGTCACCCCGGAACAACTCCTGCACATCGCCTTGCAAGCCGCGACGCTCGTCGGCGACTGGGCCGGAGTCCTCCTGATCAGCGCCGCCTACACCGGCGCGCGCTGGGGCGAACTCGCCGGTCTCCAACGCGCCAACACCCACCTCGACGACGGCTGCTTCGTCGTCGACCCTGACATCGGCGCCCTGCACGAGGTCGACGGCACCCTCGAACTCGGACCACCCAAAACCGCCGAATCCGCCCGCACCGTCAGCCTCCCGCCGTTCCTGATCGACCTGTGGCGCGCACACCTCGACACCCACGACCACCCACACGTCTTCGTCACCGCCGAACAACAACTGCTCCGCCGCTCCAACTTCTCCCGCCGCGCCATGCGCCCCTCCGCCGACGGCAACCACCACCGCACCGACCCACCCGTCCGAGTCCACCCCGTCAAACGCGGACTCACCTTCCACGGCCTACGCCACAGCCACAACACCTGGATGATCGCCGACGGCATCCCCGACGTCGCCCGCGCCCGCCGCCTCGGCCACAAACTCCCCGACAAAATCCAACAGATCTACGCCCACGTCGCACCCGAAATCGAAACAAAACTCCTCGAATGCCTCCAGCGGCGATGGAAGACCGCGCTTACCGGCCTTCTTCAAAAACCCGGAGGTGTACCGGGCAATGACCCGCACACGCGGGCGCTGCTCCGGCCCGTTGTCTGATCGACCGGAGAATGGCACGAACCGATTTCGGAACGGAAGAGCGACCCTCGACACGGGGTCACGGTCGGGGATTCGAATACCGCACAAGCCGAGGGTCGCCTGCCGATAGCCCATCCCGTAACACCCGCAATTCCCACCGCTCCGTGCTGTGCCCAACGCCCGGAAGACCTCTTGTCTGGGACATCCGCGACGATGCCCGACGGGACGTTTTCGCCTATCTGGGCTACTACAACCACGATCGTCTACATTCGACACTCGACTACCGGACCCCTCACGAAGTCCGCGTCGGCTATCGTCAAGGCCTCGCCCTCATAGCATGAAATCCGGTGTCCGGTCTCCAGAGACAACCTCATGACCGCTGTTCGTGTCGATGATGTCCGGTGCGTCGATGCGGCACGGAGTGTGGTCCACTTCCGGGCCGCATGACATGGACGTTCCTTGCTGCCATGAAGTCGCGCAGGACAGCCGAATGAATCGTCTGTCTCATATAGACATTCTAGGCGATGGCGAACCGCGATCGTCTAGGTGTTGACCAGCGGTGTGGGCGGCGGGAGTTGCCGCCGTCGTTCGGTGTCACCGTGCCGACCGCGCATCGGCGGTTCACGCAGTGGACCGGACCGGCGTTGTGGCGGCGGTTGCACCAGGCCGTGTTGGACGAGCCCGGCTCGAAGGGCGACTGGTCGCGGGCGATCTCAGACGCCGCCTCGGATCCGGGCGCTGACCGCGACGCTGGAACCACAGCACAAGGTCCTCGGCAACACCCGTCCCGACACCGTCCGGACCCGCGTCATCCTGGCCTCGGTCCTCACCACCCAGGGCAAGTTCGACGCCGCCGACACCAAATTCCACACCACCCTCACGATCCAGAAGAACGTGCTGGTGGAGCGCATCCCGATGCCCTGGACACCCGAAGCCGACTCGCCGTCGCCCTGCGGGCACGCGACCGCCTCAACGAAGCCGAAGCGAAGTTCCGCGACGTACTGGACCAGCAGGTCACCATCCTGGGCGTTGTCGAGGATCTCGTCGGCGATCTTGGTCCAGACGAAGGTTTTCGGGTCCTGGTTCCAGGCTTCGACGTCGGCTTCGAGTTCAGCGACGAGCGTCGGCGGTACGGGTTCGGGACCAGCTACGCCAGGAGAGTCAGCAGTTGCAGGGCGGCCGGGCCCTTTCGGCCAGGGCGTCGAAGGCCGGTGACCACGACGCCGCCACCGACACCGACGCCTACCCACCGGTCGGGTCCGCGCGGCTCAGGATCTCGTGGGTGCGGGATTCGAGCAGTTCCAGGTGGGCGTGTGGAGTGAGGCCGTCGGCACGCAGGCCGCGGCCTGGTCCAGCGCCGAGGGCAGGTGCCTTAACGCCGTCGTCACCGCCACCGTCTTCTCGTCGCCGAGCCTGGGACCCTGCCGCCGAGGAAGCGGTGGACTCGTCCGCGGTCAACCCGTCGACGGTGACTGGGTCGGCCACGGTGCCCCAGGACAGTGCCGGGAGGTGATCACCACCCGCACGTCGCCGCCGGGTAGCAACGGCGCGGGCCGCACTGGGGTGTTCGGCGTTATCGAACACCCGGAGCGCCCGCTCGCGCCGCCGTAATCCGCCCAGCACCCGCGCGACGGCCACCCCGACCCATGGCTTTCCGATCGTCTGCTGACGGAAGCACCCCCGGGCGAGACACGATGATCACGTCGGCGATCCCAGGGAGATCGATCAACGCGCGACGTGTCTCGTCGTGATGCTCGGTGGAACACGAGTCGTCGTAGATGAAGACGATGATCTCCCGGTAGCGCTCGTTGTCCTTGAGGTAGCCGACCGAGTCGATGATCACCTCCTGCTCCACGTCCTTGAAGTCGCTTTTGCCGCGCACGAACTTGGCCTCGATGAACAGCCCAAGGCTGGGCAGCGCGAAGTCCGCGCGGTAGGCGCTGTGGCCGAGCTTCGGCAGGTTCTCCTCGTCGACCACGTCATCGAAGATCGCGCGGAGCATAATCCACAAGATGGCCTGCACCTCGCGTTCGGCGTCGACCCGCCACCACTTGGGGTCCTTGAGCTCGGCGGAGTCCCACACCCATCGCTTCATCGCGGGAGGAAAACGCCTGAGCGCCTGGCTCACCTGGGGGACGCTGATCACCAACTGGTCCGCGCTGGCCGTAGCCACCCCTTCGGCGAAGTTCAGCCACAAAGCGGCATGCCGTACCTCCAGCTCAGCGGGATCAGTGCGTAGAAATGCGTGCATGGCCCGCTGCTGTGCGGCGCGTAGCTCCTCCGGGGTGTCCGTGGCCACCCCGGTGCCGGAGGCGAGCAGGTAGAACGCCGCGACGAGCGCATGGTCGGCCAGCCCCGCCAACGCCGGCAACGAGGCCGGTTCACCGGTGAGCTCAGCGAGGACGTGCTGATGCATCAGATCGAGCCACGGGTCGTTGGGTTCTCTCATCGGGTGGTTGAGCGCCTTCTGTAGCCAGCTCAGGAACCGCGGCACGCGGTCCTGCACCGCCCGCGCGGCGAGGTGCAGCCCGAGGACGATTCCTGCCGAGTACAGCGGGGTCACTCGGTCGCCTGGGTACGGATCACGCCCGGCCAGACCTTCAAGCCCGTGCACCAGCACGTCGGCGAAGACCGGAAGCCGTGTCGGCTGGGCCGTCGCGACATACCCCAGCACGGCGAGCGCGGGCGCGTCTTCCAATCGGTTCACGTTCGCCGCGAGCCAGGCGTCGAGGTCTGGTTCGACGTGCCATCGAATTGACGTGCCGTCGCCGAGGATCTGCCTGGCGAACATGCCGTGCAGGCTGCCCGGCGTGTTCTCGGTGTCGATCCAGCGCTGGAACGCTCTGAGCTGCGTGCTGAAGAGCAACTGCCCGGTAGTCGTGTCATCAGGTCCGGTCACAGGAACCACCTGCTGTAGCGCAGCTTCCCGAAGATTACGTCGGAGTTCCAGTTCGTCACGTGGCGCAGCTTGCCCAGCAAGCCGGCGATGAGGTCGGAGTACAGGATGGTCACCGGCTTCGTCGAGGGGTACGGTCTCCGCCAGGACATCGCCGTGAACCTGAAGAGCTGTCCGGCCAGGTAGTCGATGTCGGTGAACGTGGACTCGCGGTGCAGCTTGAGCTGCAAAGGCTTCGGCGCGCCCTGCGACTCGCTCTTCATCTCTCGCGGTCCCTTGACCGTCACCAGCATCTCACTCTTGCTGATCGGCACGGCGAAACCGCGTCGTGCCACGTACTTCCCCTTGCTCCCCTTCCCCGCGCTGACCCCCCTGGCGTTCTCGTCGAGGATCATCCACGGGTGGTCGTCGACGACAGTCACGAACGCGAACTCGACGCCGGCGAAGTCCGCCGTCAAACCCTCCACAAGCTCCTTGATGGCTTGGGCCTCTTCGTCTTTCAGGAGTTTGAAGACGTGGAAGACCAGCCGGATGAAGTCGTTGGACTTCCACCCCTGGCGCCCCTTGATTTCGGTGAGGCACGCCCGCAGGGCGTCCTGCAGCGCCTTCGGATACTGCTCGTACGGCGCCTCCCTGGACACGTTCGACACGAGGTAGGTGCCGTCGGAGTTGAAGACGGTGGTGATCCCGACGACGCGCTCCCCCTTGCCCAACCGGTCCTCGAACACCTGCGCGCTGCCGATGCCGAAGATCAGCTCCCGCCTGGTCGGCTGGCCGTTGTCCTTGATCGCGAACGGCGTCCCGCCCAGTTTGGCGTAGACGGCGAGCGCCATCGTGCTCAGCGGGTAGGCGATGCCAGGGCTGTCCGTGATGTTCTCGACCTGGAACTCCTGGACCGCGATCGACTGGCTCATGAAGGTCGACTTGGACACCAGATAGGGACTCTCGTTGCCCGTCAGGTGCTCCTGGGCAGCGCTGGTAAAGACGAACGCGAGGTCGATCTTCTCCTTGGCCTCCAGCGCACTCAGGCAGGCGCGCTTGTAGGCGCTCGCGTCCTGCACATCGCCGTCGAAGACGATGAGGGTGAAGGTGCAGTCGGTCAGGCGAAACTTTCGGACGAACCCTTCGGGGAACGCGGATGAACTGCGGACACCGTCGCGAAACCTGGTGAGAAAGGTCTCCACACGGCCTTGGAACTGGCGGGGAACCACCACGGCGATCGTCGGCGCTTTCGGGGTGAACGACTCCGTGTCGAAAGGACCGAACTTGTTCAGCCCGGCTTCCGGGTACCGATCCGTCTTGTCCCCCGACTGGTCGAACACGAAGGTCGGCTCGCTCAAGGTGCGAACGTGCGGATGCTGGCTGCCCTTCAACCGCAGCGGCCTGGCCAGGTGCGCCGTCATCCCGGCCGCGACGTCGAGCGGTCCGAGGTCCAGCAATGCGTTCGCGATCTTGTCCGTGTCCGCGATGCGCCGCTCCGCGTTGTTGAACGCGGCGATCTTGCCGTCCAGCGCGACCAGATCACGCTCGAACGACCGCCCGCACGCCTTCCGGAGCACTGTCTGGAAGTTGCCCAGATTGGACTCGATCCACGTGCGCGCCGCGTCGAGCTTCACCTCGCCCTCCCGCGACTGCACAAGCAGCTTGCCGTCGACCACATCGGTCACCCGGCCGACCAGCTTGCGCCGCGCGTGTGCGTCCTGGGACGGCCAGGCACGCGCCGACTCCGACTCCGCCAGCACGTAGACCCCGACCACCGGAACGCCACGTCGCAACAGGACGTCCACGGGAAGATCAATCTCATAACGGACCTTCCTCCCGATCACCACGCCGGGGTACTCGCGTGGCCCGCTACGGCGGACGTCCAGCGAGTACTCCGGATACACGTGCAACCTGTCGATGCCCCGGCCCAACGCCTGCTCCACTAGGTCCTTGCCGGCCAGCCGTGACACGAAGCGCACTGGGTACTCACGCCTGAGCAGGTACTTCCACTCCACTGTGAGGATGCGCCTGAGGCACTCTTCGAGCAGCCGGGTCTGCAGCAGCACGTCACGCACGGTGGAGGCGATCACCCTGCGCTCGCCGATCTGTTCGGCGCCCTGTGCCAGTGGAACGCACACAACGTCGTTTCGATCCCGGACGACCACATGAGACTCGCGGAGCCGACTGCGGAGATCCTCAAGGTGACCTGCCGACTCGTAGGGCAGCACACCGGCAACCACCTGCCCTGCGAACCGGATTGGCAGGAAGTTGGTGAACAACAACGGACCCCCACGGCCCGCTGATACTGAACGATCTCCGGAGTACCCCATCACCTGAGGCTACGACGTCACCCCGACAATTTTTGGGCCCCTCGACGGCCACCTCGCAGCAGGAGCTGACTGTCCGCACCGACCTTCGCCGGTGCGGACAGACCTACTCAATGATCTCGGGAACCAGTGCGAACCAGACTTCCCACCTGATAGAAGGGCCTCAGGAGCATCCGGCGCCGGGAACATTTACCGTCTCGCTGGGCAGCACCTAGGCGTCCAACAGCGACTGAGGCGCCCTACCCCGGACCGCCCACAGGAGTCGCAGCGCCATGCCGTCGGCACCACGGCGATCGCCGGACGCCTGCGACCCCCTCAGTTTGCGTCCGATCGCGTCGGTTCAGGTCGCCGGGCGGCCGTATCGGCAGGTCAGGGCGCGTTCAGGACGCTCGGCGCACAGTGGAAGCGATTCACCCCAACGGGTGGCGTTTGGCGTCGGTTGGCGGGATTCACCCGTTTGGGACGACCCCATTTGGCGTTGGTCAAAGATCTGGAGCGCCCCGCTCCTGATTTCGCTCCTGAACAGCGTTCACCAAGATCGCAAAGTTACCGTCCCGTGACCAGGTGAAGATCAACACCGATGCACGAAAAAGCCCGCTGACCTGGGCAAACATCCAGATCGAGCGGGCTTCTTCAGACCGTCGGGACGACAGGATTTGAACCTGCGACCCCTTGACCCCCAGTCAAGTGCGCTACCAAGCTGCGCCACGTCCCGGCCGCACCCCCGTTTGTGGGGTGCGCGGATAGCTTAGCGCACCCCAGACAGGCCCCCGACACGGCCCCCCAGATCCGCCGATCAAGCGGTCTACCTGGGGATATGGCAGGGGCCCGCCGGTGGCGGGCCCCTGGTCCCCTCGGTGTCGCCCGTCCCCCGGTTCGACGCCTCGGGACCACTATGCGTTCGCCGGGTTTCGTGCACTACCGCCGAAAGTCGAGTCATCTGCGTCAACTTTCGACGGACCCGTCGGTAGGGTCGCGTCGACGGTGAAGCCGCCGTCCGCGTGCGCGGTGGTGGTGAGGGTTCCTCCGGCTTGGGTGACGCGTTCCTTCAGGCCGTGCAGTCCGTGGCCGCCTTGGTCCGACTGCGTCGGCGGGGTTGTGGGGCGGGTGTTGGTCACCGTCACGCGCAGCCGTCCATCCTCTTGCGACAGTCGCACGTGGACGGGGGCGGTGGGGGCGTGTTTGGTGACGTTGGTCAGGGCTTCTTGCACTACGCGGTAGGCGGCGCGGCCGGTGGCCGGTGCCGGTGGGTGGTCGCTCCGGTCCTCGAAGCGGACGGTCAGGCCGGCTGACCGCGCGCGGTCGATGAGGGGTTCGATGCCGTCGTAGCCGGGGCTCGGCTCGGTGTTGAGCAGGCCCAGGGCGGCACGCATCTCGGCCAGGGCTTCTTTCGCCGACGCACGCAGGCGCAGCGCGGTGTCGCGGGTCTTGGCGTCCTCGGTGGTGGCGGCCAGGGCGGCTGCCTCCACGGCGATGAGCGTGGCGTGGTGGCCCACGGCGTCGTGGATCTCGCGGGCGATCCGGGCGCGTTCCGACGCACGGGCGCCGGCCTCGCGGGCCTCCACCTCGGCGGTCCGCGCCCGTGACGCCTCGGCGAGGCTGGCGGTCAGTTCGCGCCTGGTGGTGATCAGGGCGCCGAGGGCGGTCGGCGCGCCGGCCATGAAGAGGCTGAACGCGAAGGTCAGGAGCGCGGCGCCGGGGGGCAGGCCTTGGCTGACGACGACCAGCGTGGAGGGCAGCGCGGTCGCCAGCGCCACCCACGTGATCATCACCGGCACGGTGGACTTGCGGCCGATGCGGTAGAGGGCGACGACGGTGGGTGGCAGGCCCAGGCCGCCCACCAGGCCCGGCAGGCACGCGAGGGCCGCGACCCACGGCCATCGACGGCGCACCGGCAGCAGCGCGCACGCCGCCAGCGCCGTCGGGATCGACCAGGCGTACGGGACGTGGTCGGCCAGCAGGACCATCGCGGCGGGCACCAGGACGGCCAGGACTTCCAGGACGATCACCACGTGCCCACCTGGTGGGCGACGAGGGCGGCTTGGACGCGGTTCTCGACGCCGAGCTTCGTGAGCACGGTGGACACGTAGCTCTTCACCGTCGCCTCGCTCAGGCCGAGGGACGCGGCGATGGCGCTGTTCGGCTGGCCGCTCGCGAGGAGTCCGAGCACTTGCCGCTCGCGTGCGCTGAGGCCGTCGAGCTGCGGGCTGCGCCGCAGTCGGGCGGCGCGCATCCTGGGCAGCAGCCGGGCGGTGATCCGGGGGTCGAGCACAGCTCCCCCGGCGGCCAGGTCGAGCACGGCGCGCACCAGGGCGTCCGGCTCGGCGTCCTTGAGCAGGAAGCCCTGGGCACCGAGCTCGAGCGCCGTGGCGACGTAGTCGTCCAGGTCGAACGTCGTCAGCACGGCCAGCGCGGGCGGGTCGGGCCAGGCGAGCAGCGCCCGCAGCGCGGCCAGCCCGTCCATGCCCGGCATCTGCACGTCGACGAGGGCGACGTCCGGCCGGTGCCGGCGGACGGCGTCCAGCAGGCCGGCGCCGTCCGCGGCTTCCGCCACGACCTCGACCCGGCCGTCCGCTTCCAGCAGGACCTTCAGCCCTCGACGGAGCAGCGCTTCGTCATCGGCGAGGACCAATCGCGCCGGCACGACGCCAGGCAACAGCATTCCGCCTGCCGGAGCAACCTGCCGCGACGAACGGCCCCCGTCCGGCGGATCACTTCTTCGTGCGCTTCTCCCGCACGCGCACCGAGATGCGCACCGGGCTGCCCTGGAAGTCGAACTCCTCGCGCAGCCTGCGTTCGATGAACCGCCGGTACCCGGCCTCCAGGAAACCGGTGGTGAACAGCACGAACGTCGGCGGGCGGGTGCTGGCCTGGGTGGCGAACAGGACCTTCGGCTGCTTGCCGCTGCGCACCGGGGGCGGGGTGGCGGCGATCAGGTCGGTCAGCCACGAGTTCAGCTGCCCGGTCGGCACGCGGGTGTCCCAGGACTTCAACGCGGTCCGCAGGGCGGGGGCGAGCTTGCGCACCGCGCGTCCCGTCAGGGCCGAGATGTTCACCTTCTCCGCCCACGGGACCCGGACGAGGCCGCGTTCCAGCTCGCGCACCATGGCGTGGCGCCGGTCCTCGTCCACGAGGTCCCACTTGTTGAACGCCAGCACGCACGCCCGCCCGGAGTCCACGACCATGGTCAGCACCCGCAGGTCCTGCTCGCTGATCGGCTCGGACGCGTCCAGCAGCACGATCGCCACCTCGGCGGACTCGATCGCGGCCTTCGTTCGCAGGGAGGCGTAGTACTCGGCGCCGGAGGCGAAGTTGACGCGCTTGCGCAGGCCGGCGGTGTCGACGAACCGCCACATCTCGTCGTCCAGCTCGACCAGCGAGTCGACCGGGTCGACGGTGGTGCCCGCGACGTCGTGCACGACCGACCGGTTCTCCCCGGTGAGGCGGTTGAGCAGGGACGACTTGCCGACGTTCGGCCGGCCGACCAGGGCGACCCGGCGGGGGCCGCCGCGGACGGCCTCGAAGGTTTCGCGCGGCGTCTCGGGCAGGGCTTTGAGGATCGCGTCGAGCATGTCGCCGGAACCGCGGCCGTGCAGGCCGGAGACGGGGATCGGCTCGCCGAGGCCGAGTGACCACAGTGACGCGACCTCGGACATCAGCCGTTCGTCGTCGACCTTGTTCGCGACCAGCAGCACGGGCCGCTTGGACCGGCGCAGCAGCTTGACGGCGGCCTCGTCGTTGGTGGTCGCGCCGACGGCGGCGTCAACGACGAACAGGATCGCGTCGGCGGTGGCCATGGCCAGTTCCGCCTGGGCGGCGACGGCGGCCATCATGCCGACCGCGTCGGGTTCCCAGCCGCCGGTGTCGACGACGGTGAACTTGCGGCCGTTCCACAGCGCGTCGTAGGCGACCCGGTCGCGGGTCACGCCGGGCACGTCCTGCACGACCGCTTCACGTCGGCCGATGATGCGGTTGACCAGGGTCGACTTGCCGACGTTCGGCCGGCCGACCACGGCCAGCACGGGCGTGGGCGGCGTGCCGCCCTCCTCGCCTTCCACCGTCTCGTCGAACGCGGTCCAGTCGGACTCGTCCGCCCAGGTGCCGTCCAAGTCCGTCATGTGACTTCTCCTCGCTGGCTGTCGAGCTCGGCCACCAGCGTGGCCAAGCGGTCGCGGACCTGCTCGGTGGCCTTCACGAGCGCCTGGCGACCTTTGTCGCTCGGCAGCTCGAACGGCTCACCCACGAGCACGTCCACCACGGGCCGGAACCGCCGTCGGGTTCCGGCCGGGCGCAGGGTGCCCCGGCACGCGACGGGCACGACGACCGCGCCGGTCGAGCGGGCGAGCCACGCGGCGCCCGCCTGCGCCTCGGCCACGTCGCCCGTGCCGCGGGTGCCCTCGGGGAACACGCCGACCACGCCACCGGCTCGCAGCACCTTCTGCGCGGCGAGCAGCGGCGCCCGGTCGGGCGCGCCGCGCCGCACGGCCAGCTGGCCGATCTTGCGCAGCAGCGTGCCCGCCACGCCCTTGAACATCTCCTGCTTGATCAAGAAGACCACACGTCTCGGCAGCAGGCCGAAGAGGATCGGTCCGTCGACCATCGAGCTGTGGTTGGCCACGAAGACCACGGGGCCTTCGAGCGGGATCCGGGAGATGCCGCGCGCCCGGACGCGGAACCCCGACCGCAGTGGCACGCGCCCGATCCACCGGCCGACTTCGTGCAGCCAGGGCGACGCCCCCTCGGGGAGCTGTCCGGTCACCCGCGCACCCGTCCGCTCGGCTGGGCCAGCAGCCCGTGGGCGTCGACCAGGTCGAGCAACGCGGCCAGCGTGCCCGGGAGGTCCAGGGACGTGGTGTCGAGCACGACCGCGTCCTCGGCGGCGCGCAGGGGCGACACCGCGCGTGACGAGTCGTAGGCGTCCCGCCGCTGCACGTCGGCGAGGGTGGCGTCCAGCGTGGACTCGCGACCGGACGCGCTGTCCTGCTTGGCGCGGCGTTGGGCGCGGGCTTCGGCGTCCGCGGTGAGGTAGACCTTGAGTGGCGCGTCGGGGACGACGGCGGTGCCGATGTCCCGGCCTTCCACGACGATGCCGCCCGCCTCGTCCAGCGCTTGGGCGATGATCCGGCGCTGTTCGGCGACGAGCAGCTCGCGCACCGCGGGCACCGCCGACACCGGTGACACGGCCAGTGTCACCTCGGGGCCGCGGATCTCCGCGCCGACGTCGGCGCCGTCGAGGTGGGTGGTCGAGCGGTCCGGGTCGGTGCCCTGCACGACGAGCGCGGCGGAGGCGACGTCGGCGACCACGCCGGTGTCGGCGAGGTCGACGCCGGCGCGCAGCACGGCCAGCGTGACCGCGCGGTACATCGCGCCGGTGTCGAGGTAACGCGCGCCCAGCGTGGCCGCGAGGCGGCGCGCCGCAGAGGACTTGCCGGTGCCGGACGGCCCGTCGAGGGCCACCACGCCACGCAGCTCACCGTGTTCCACGGGGTTTCCTCCTCAACGCGACGACGGTCGTCGGCCTCCAATTGTGCCTGGTGTGGCCCGTCACACCCGCATCAGGTGGCCAGTCCTCGCCTCGGTCGACGGGCGGCTCCCGCCCGGTCGCGCCGGATGTGCCGGTAGGGGCGGGAAGAGCGCGGTCGCGGCGACCTCGTCCGACGTGACCGGGCGACGTGACCGGGCGACGTGCCGGCGTGCGGGTCGTGGCGTCGGCGGGCGGTCGCGCAGCGCCACCTCGACGGCCGCGCCTCGCCGTCGGGCGCACCGGACCGCCGGAGATCGGCACGACACCGCGCGGCGACCTCGACCAGCGCCGGGCGGTGGGCTCGACCAGCGCCGACGACTCTTCGACGCCCTCGCTCCGCAGGGGTCCTCGCCCAGGGGACCCCTGCTTTTATCCTGCCACAGGGGTCTGACAATTCCGCCGCCTCAGTTCCTGCGCCTCAGTTCCTGCGCCGGACCCGGCTCGCGGTCGTCGTGGACCGGTCGAACGGGCGGAGCCGGAGGGCGCTGGAATACCTGCTGGACCACCTGTCGGCGTGCTCGGTCGACCACGGCGGCGGAGGCTTCGTCGCCCGCGGCCCGGCGACCACGCCGTCGACGTCGGCCGCGGGCCGGTTCCGGCCCAGCTTCCCCTTGGCTTCGACGCGGGTGATGGCCACTTCGACGCGGGCCGGGTGCCCGCGCAGCACCCCCGACTCCCTCGTCGTGGACGAACGGCAGTACATCTCACCAGCATGTTCCGCATCAGTGGCATGCTGAAAGGTCCACTCACCACAAGTCCGGGAGGGCTACTCACGCCAGGTCGGCGAGCAGCAGACCGCTGCGCGGCTTGGGCGTGAAGTAGGTGCTCTTGCGCGGCATCCGGCCGCCCGCCTCGTGCACGGCCAGCACGTCCGCCAGCGGCACGGGGGCGATCAGCAGCACGGCGTCCACGCCCTCGGTGGGCGCCTCGCCGGTCACCGGGCGCACGTGCGGGCTCTCCGGGTCCAGGCCGAGCGCCTCGCCCAGCAGCACGGTCTCGACGAGCGCGTGGTCCACGCCGGCGGACGGCAGCTCGACGCGCACCGCGGACGACCCGGCCACCGCGACCACCACGCCGGGCGACGGGCGGGTCGCCGCGTCGACCGGTGTCACCGCCAGCCCGTGCGCGCGCCACGCGACCGCCATGTCCGCCAGTGACAGCCCGGTGCCCGCCAAGGCCCGGTGGATCGGCCCGATCCGCAGGTCCGGACCGGCGGTGACCAGCGCCAACAACCCTGACAGGCTGGCTGACGCCGCGACCCGGTGGTTGCCGTCGGCGACCATCAACGGGTGCTCGCCCGCGGCTCGCAGCAGGGCGTCCTGCCGCTCCCCCGGGCCCACCAGCCACAACCAGTGGCGCCGGCCACCGGGGTCGACGACGGACACGGCGGGCTCGTCGTCCACCTCCGCCACGAGCCGCGTCAGCCGGACCTCGCGGGCCACCGGCACCAGCATCGCGGCGCTCGTCACACAGCCGAGGCCGGACAGCACGCGGGCGCGTTCGGCGACGACGTCCGGGTACACGTCCTCGGTGTGCCCGACCGCGGCCGGGTCGACCAGGCACAGCAGCCCGTGGGCGGTGCCGTCCGGGCCGTCCACCCGGTACGGCGCGACCACGTCCCGCACCTCCCGGTAGGCGGTGCGCCGCAGGTGGGCGAGTTCGGCGACGGCGTGCGGCAGGGCGTCGAGCAGCGAGGACCCGGCGGCCAGCGCGGCGGGGGTGCGGTGCGGGTGCTGCACGGCGAGCAGCGTGCCGGGGCGGGCGCGGGCCAGGGCGGCGACGACGCGTTCGGGCTCGGCGAACTCGTCCACGTCCGGGCCGGGCACCTGGTCGCGAACCACCCAACCGCGACTTATCGCCCGAACACGTGTACGCATTCGTCTAGGATCACATGCTGTGAACGTCGAGGTGACGCCGCTTCCGGGGATCGGCACCCGTCAGGACTTCATGATCCGCGCGGGCCGTCGGATCGGGGTGATCACCCACCGTGACGGCAAGTTCGAGCTGATCGTCTCGTCGTTGGACGATCCCGACGACTGCACGGCGTCGATACCGCTGACCCCCGCCGAGGCCAGCACCCTCGCCGGGCTGCTCGGCTCGCCGCAGCTCGTCGCGCACCTGCAGGAGCAGCACCGCGAGGTGGCGGGCATCTCCACCAAGCAGTTCCCGATCGTGCCCGGCTCCCGGTTCGACGGCAGCCCGCTGGCCGAGACCGAGCTGCGCACGCGCACCGGCGCGTCCATCGTGGCCGTCGTGCGCGCGGGTTCGGTGCACCCGTCGCCGCGCCCGGACTTCGTCTTCGGCGGCGGCGACCTCGTGGTCGTGGTCGGCACGGCGGACGGCCTCGGCGCCGCGGCCGAGCTCCTGGGCGGTGGCTGAACACCTTGCACAGCACCGCACTCGCACTGATCCAACTCGGCGCGGTCTTCTTCGGGCTGGGTCTGCTCGGCAAGATGGCGTGGCGGATCGGCATCTCCCCGATCCCGCTCTACCTGATCGGCGGCCTGGCCTTCGGGCAGGGCGGCCTGGTGCCGTTGCACGGCATCGAAGCGTTCACGCACATCTCCAGCGAGATCGGCGTGATCCTCCTGCTGCTGCTGCTCGGCCTGGAGTACTCGGCCGCCGAGCTGGTGACGGGCCTCAAGCGGTCGTGGACGGCCGGGCTCTTGGACATCGTGCTGAACGCGACGCCGGGCGTGATCGCGGCGCTGATCCTGGGCTGGGGTCCGCTCGGGGCGCTGGCGATGGGCGGCGTCACCTACATCTCGTCGTCCGGGATCATCGCGAAGGTCCTCGGGGACCTGGGCCGGCTGGGCAACCGGGAGACCCCGGTGGTGCTGTCGGTGCTGGTGTTCGAGGACCTGGCGATGGCGGTGTACCTGCCGATCCTGACGGCCGTGCTGGCGGGTGTGAGCTTCGCCGGCGGGTTGACCGCGGTGGGCATCTCGCTGGCCGCGATCACGGTCGTGCTGGTGATCGCGCTGAAGTTCGGCCGGTACGTGTCGGCGCTGGTGGACAGCCCCGACCCGGAGGTGTTCCTGCTCAAGGTGCTCGGCGCGGCGCTGCTGGTCGCCGGGGTGGCCTCGGAGCTGCAGGTGTCGGCGGCGGTGGGCGCGTTCCTGCTCGGCATCGCCATCTCGGGGTCGACGGCGGAGAACGCCACCCGGATGCTGGAGCCGCTGAGGGACCTGTTCGCGGCGATGTTCTTCGTGGTGTTCGGCCTGAACACCGATCCGGCGTCGATCCCGCCGGTGTTGGCGCTCGCGGTGGCGCTGGCCGTGGTGACGACGCTGACGAAGGTCGCCACCGGGTGGTGGGCGGCTCGGCGGCAGGGCATCGGGCGGATGGGTCGGGCGCGGGCGGGGGCGGCGCTGGTGGCGCGCGGCGAGTTCTCGATCGTGATCGCGTCGTTGACGGTGGCGTCCGGTGCGGTGGACCAGCAGCTGGCGGCGTTGGCGACGGCTTACGTGCTGCTCATGGCGGTGCTGGGCCCGGTCGCGGCGCGGGTCGTCGAACCACTGGCCAAGAAGTTCACCCGAAAGCGTGGTACGGCTCCGGCGGCCGCCTGACCTGTATCTCTTCGGGTGCTGACGGCTCCACTACGGCATACGAACACGCTCGGGCTCGCGGCCAACTCTTCCGGCCGATTGAGCCAGGGCGTGCTCCGGGGTTACACCTGACTGCCGTCCAACCCCGAAGGGGGTCGTCATGTCACAACCAACGGACGCCGAAACCACCGGCCGCTACCTCGTGCTCCTCGACGACAAGTCGGTCGCGGCGGGCGCGCGGGAGATGAACCGGGTCGCCGGGATCAGCGCGGCGAGCACCGCGGACTCGGCCACGAGGGCCGAGCTGGCCGCCGCCGACGGCGTCATCTTCCAGGACCTCGGCATCGCCGTGGTCAACGCGACGCCGGACCAGGTCCAGCAGCTGACCCGGGCCGTCGACGCGCCGGGCCCGATCTCCGTGGTCGAGGCCGAACGGGTCGTGCACGCCTACACCGCGCCGCCGGACACGGGTGTCGACCAGGCCGCGGCGCCCGCCGTGGACGAGTCCGTGTTCACGTGGGGCTTGCAGGCCGTCGGCGCGAGCATCAGCTCCGCCACCGGCAAGGGCGTGCGCATCGCCGTGCTCGACACCGGTTTCACCGTCGCGCACCCCGACTTCGCGGGCCGCGCCGTGATGACGCAGTCGTTCATCGCCGGTGAGACGGTGGACGACGCCCACGGCCACGGCACGCACTGCATCGGCTCCGCCGCGGGCCCGCGCAAAGCCGCCAGTGGCGGGCCCGGGTACGGCGTGGCGCACGAGGCCGAGGTCTACGCGGGCAAGGTGCTGTCGAACCAGGGCAGCGGCTCCGACAGCGGCATCCTGGCGGGCATCGAGTGGGCCATCGCCAACGGCTGCGCGGTCGTCTCGATGTCGCTGGGCGCGAGCGTGCGGCCGGGCACGCCGTACTCGCAGGTCTTCGAGCAGGCCGCCACGCGCGCCATGGCCAAGGGCACGTTGATCATCGCGGCGGCGGGCAACGAGAGCAACCGGCCGGGCAAGGTCGCGCCGGTCGGGCACCCGGCCAACTGCCCGTCGATCCTGTCCGTCGGCGCGGTGGACGTGCAGCGGGCCATCGCGTTCTTCTCCTGCGGGACGGTCGACAGCGTGGGCCAGGTCGACATCGTCGGCCCCGGTGTGGACATCTACTCCAGCTGGAACAAGGACGACGGCGGCTTGGGCCCGCACAAGCGCATCCAGGGCACGAGCATGGCCACGCCGCACGTCGCGGGGGTCGCGGCGCTCATCGCGGAGAAGCACAACGCGCGCGGGTGGGAGCTGTGGGCGCGGTTGGCGCAGACCGGTCGTCGACTGGGCTTGCCTTCCACGGACGTGGGTGCAGGATTGGTGCAAGCTCCCTGAGCCCCTGACGGAGGCGCCCGTGGACAAGGTCGTGGTCTCGGTCGCCGACGACAGCGCGGCGAACCTGCCGGCCGTCGTCTCGGCGTTGCGCGACGCCGGGATGGTGGTCGAGCAGGTGCTGGAGGGGTTGGGCGTGGTCACCGGGTCGGTCGCGCCGGGTGTGGGCGACCTGCTCGGCGCCGTGCCCGGTGTCGCGCACGTGGAGGTGGACCGGACGGTCCGCCTGCCACCGGACGGGTCGTGACGCCCGTCCCCTCCGGCCTGACCTGACCAGGGCGTTTCACAGTGCACCGGATCGGCGTCACCCGGTCGGGGGACAACAGGTTTGGTGTGGCCACCTCGGGTAGCCGGTTGCTGGAGACGAACCGGTCGTCCGAGGAGGTCGTAGACGATGGAAACCCTGCTCGCCGTGCAGACGGCGCAGGCTCAAGGCATCGGTGACGCCACCGGTGACGCCCTGCGCAACGTGGTGACCTTCCTGCCGAAACTCGTCGGGTTCATCGTCGTGCTGCTCATCGGGTGGATCGTCGCCCGGGTGCTGCGCGCGGCGGTGCACAAGCTGCTGGGCCGCCTGCACTTCGACCGCGCCGTGCAGCGCGGCGGGCTCGGCGACGCGATGGCGCGGTCCAAGTTCGACGCCTCGGGACTGGTCGCGCAGATCGTCTACTACGCCGTGCTGCTGATCGCGTTGCAGATCGCGTTCGGGGTCTTCGGCTCGAACCCGGTGAGCACCCTGTTGACCGAGATCGTCGCCTGGTTGCCGCGGGCGATCGTGGCGATCGTGATCATCGTGGTCGCCTTCGCCGTCGCGCGGGCCGTGCAGGACATCGCCACGCGTGCGCTCGGCGGGCTGTCCTACGGGCCGACGCTCGGCAAGGCCGCCTCGTGGTTCATCATCGCGCTCGGCGTGATCGCGGCGCTGAACCAGATCGGCGTCGCCACCACCGTCACCACCCCGATCCTGATCACCATCCTGGCCACGGTCGGCGGTATCGCGGTCATCGGTGTGGGCGGTGGCCTGATCAAGCCGATGCAGCAGCGGTGGGAGGGCTGGCTGACGAAGGCCGAGAACGAGGCGCCGCAGGCCAAGGCCCAGGCGGAGGCCTACCAGCGCGGCCGTGAGGACGTCCAGCGGACGGCTCAGGGCGTGTCGCCGGCCGAGCAGACCACCCGGATGAGCGAGACGCCGGCGCACGCGGCGAGCATGCCGACGCCGCCGGTCGGCACCCCGGTGCAGCCGGGACCGTCCACCGTCCAGCCGACCCGACCGGTCCAGCCGCACCCGGGCCAGTTCCCGCCCGGCGAGCAGCGCTGACCTCCACCGCCGGCGGCGCAACCGCCACCGGCTGAACGCCTCACCCGAACGCTACGCAGGGGTCCTCGCCCAGGGGACCCCTGCTTTTATTTTGCCGGCGACCACCGACAACAACGGCCGGCTGATCCCGTATATGTGGAAATGCGGGAGTGAACCGGTCGATGTGACCGGCTCGATCGGCCCGCTCGGAGTGGGCGCGGTCAGGCTCGGCGGCGTGAGGGATCCGGGGGTCAGGCTTCGAGTGCCGGCTCGTCACGCCGGGCGAGGTGGCAGACGGAGGCCAGTCTCAGCGTCAGCCAGTCCGCGTTCGCCCAGTCCACGATCGCCGGCGGTGTCCAGCCGTGCGCCTGCGCCTCGTCGAGCACGCCCTTGGCGTACCCGGCCAGCAGCACCGCGCCGGCGACCGCCGCCGCGGGCACGCCGAACGCGAGGATGTCGCGCACCGCCGCGCCGTGCTGGTCGATCGCCGCCAGCACCCCGGGCGCCAGGACGCCAGGCGCCAGCACCGCCGCGACACCGAGTTCGTCGCTCAACCGGTCCAAGAACCGGCGAGCGGGGAAGTCCCTCCAACCACTCACAAGGCCGACACCCTACGCTGTGCGGGGCAATCGACCCACCATCGAACACGTGTTCTATGATCACGCCGGGTCGAGCCGGATGCGCAGAGAGGAAAACGAGAACGTGCAGGCGGACACGCTCGTGGAGCAGGAAGAGACGGTGGACGCCGAGGCGCCCGCCGCACCCGTGCAGCAGGAGGTCGCACCCGTGGCACAGGCAGAGCAGGCCGAACAGCCCGCGGAGGCCGAGGCCAAGCCGGTGAAGCGGCCCAAGTCGACGGCCAAGAAGACCCGCACGGTCGAGCTGACGCTGACCGTCACCGGGACCGCCGACGGCGAGTGGCAGGCCGACCTGGTGCACGGCACCAAGCGGGTCGTCCAGGGCCTGGCCATCTCGGCCGCGGCGGTGTCGCGGGCGGCCAAGGAGCTGCACGACGACATCGCGGGCGGCATCGACGAGGTCATCGAGACGGCCCGCGCCCAGCACCGCACGCGGATGGAAGAGCTGGAAGCCGAGCTCGCGAAGGTCAAGGCCGCGCTGGCCGAGCTGAGCGACTGATCCCACTGCCGAACGGGTGCCGTGCCGTGAGCAACGGCACCCGTTCGGCGCGTCCCCGGCCCGTGCTCCGCGTCGCCGGCAGTCCCGGCTAGCCGGCCTGGTCAGGGCTTTCCCCGCGCCGATGTGCGAGAGCCCGCTCCGCCGTGACAGGCCGGGCGGGGCTCCCGGCAGGTCAGCGTGACGGGTCGAGGACGAGTTTGCCGGTGGTGCGGCGGGCGCGCAGGTCCTCATGCGCACGGCGCACCTCGGACATCCCGTACTCGCCGCCCGGCACGGCGCGCAGGTCGCCCGCCAGGACCAGGTCGAACAGCTCGCCCATGGCCCGGTGCACGACGCGGCCGGGCAGCTTGAACGCGTGCGGCAGCCACATGCCCGCGATGGCGGCCGACTTGACCAGCAGCTTGCCCGGCGCGACGGGCGTCGGCTGCTCCCGGCTGGCCATCCCGTAGAACGCGAGCCGGCCGAACGGCGCCAGCGCGGCGAGGCTCTGGTCGGTCACCGTGCCGCCCGTCATGTCGAGCACGACGTCGACCCGCCGGCCGCCGTTGGCCTCGCGCAGCACGTCGGTCATGTTCTCCGCGGTGGAGTCGACGGCGACGTCCGCGCCGAGGTCCAGCGCCAGCGCGCGCTTGTCCTCGGTGCTGGCGGTGGCGATGACGCGGCCCGCGCCCCACTTCTTCGCCAGCTGCACGGCCAGCGACCCGACACCGCCGGCCGCCGCGTGCACGACGACGCTCTCCCCCGGCTCCAGGTGCGCGCTGCGACGCAGCAGCAGCCAGGCCGTCGCGCCCTGCACGACGAGGCTCAACGCGGTCAGGTCGTCCACGCCGTCCGGCACGTCGAACGCGGTCGCCTCGGGCACCACGGCCTTCTGCGCGTAGCCGCCGAAGTTGGTCAGGCCGACCACGCGCCGCTCGCCCGCCGTGCCGACGACCTCGCCGCCGGGCACCATCGGCAGCTCCATCTTCGACAGGTAGGAGTTCTCGGCCTGGTGGGTGTCGGCGTAGTTGAGGCCCGCGCGGCTGACGTCGACGAGCAGTTCGCCCTCCCCGGCGACGGGGTCGGGCAGCTCGACCTCGTTGAGGACCTCGGGTCCGCCGAACTCGGTGATCTGGATGGCGCGCACGGTGGTCAGTTCTCCTTGGCGATCGGGTCGTGCTCGAGCCGCACGCGTTCGCCGGTGGCGGTGCGCGGGCCGGGTGGGTTGGGGAAGGTGAACGGCGCGCTGGGGCGTCCGGCCTGCACGAACCAGCATTCACCTGGTTTGCCTTCGCGCAACACGGAGACGAACGCGTCGACCACGTCGTCCACGCTCATGACCGGCATCCCCGCGGACTCCAGGGTGGACTTGAAGCCGGTGATGATGGCGGTGTCGGCGAAGGACGGGCACACCGCGTTGACGGTGACGCCGTCGGCGGCGGCGACCGGGCCCAGGCCGCGGACCAGTCCGACGACGGCGGCCTTGTTCGCGCCGTAGAGGGGGTCCATGGGCATGGCCATCAGACCGGCCATGCTGGCGGTGGCGACGATGCGCCCGCCCCGCTTCTTCAGCTCGGGCAACGCCGCGTGCGCGCCGAACACGACACCGTCGAGGTTGATGCCCATGACCGTGCGGTACCGCTCGGCGTCGAAGTCGTCGCCCAGGCCGAAGCCGGTGGCGATGCCCGCGTTGAGCACGGCGATGTCGAGCCCGCCGAACCGCGCCACGGCCGTCGCGACCGCCGCCTCGTTCTGCCGGGGGTCGCGCACGTCGCAGTGCGCGTACACGCCGCCCACCTCGTCGGCCACGGCTTCGCCCCGCGCGTCGTCCACGTCGGCGACGACGACGGACGCGCCGGCGGCGGCGAGGCGGCGGGCCACTCCCGCGCCGATGCCGTTCGCGGCTCCGGTGACCAGTGCGACCTTGCCCGAGAACTCCACCGCGCCTCCTCTGGCTGACATTCCGACCAGTCGGTATGGTTCTCCTGACACGCTCTGGCGTCAAGGCGACGTCGCCGGTAGGTTACTAAGCGGTTGCTTAGGCCCGCAGATCAAGGAGGACTGACCGTGGCCCAGACGGACGCACGGGTGGCCATCGTCACCGGTGCCGCACGCGGCATCGGCGCCGCCGTAGCCACGCGGCTCGCGCAGGACGGCCTGGCCGTCGCGCTGCTCGACCTCGACGAGGGCAGCTGCGCCGAGGCCGTGGAGAAGATCAAGGCCTCCGGCGGGACCGCCATCGCGGTGGGCGTCGACGTCAGCGACAGCGCGGCGGTGGACGCGGCCGTGCAGCGGGTGGCCGACGAGCTCGGCGCGCCGACCGTCCTGGTCAACAACGCGGGCATCCTGCGGGACAACCTGCTGTTCAAGATGACCGACGACGACTGGGACGCGGTGATCAACGTCCACCTGCGCGGCACGTTCCTGATGAGCCGGGCGGTGCAGAAGTTCCAGACCGAGGCGAAGTGGGGTCGGATCGTCAACCTGTCCAGCACGTCGGCGCTGGGCAACCGGGGCCAGGCGAACTACTCGGCCGCCAAGGCGGGCCTGCAGGGGTTCACCAAGACGTTGGCGATCGAGCTGGGCAAGTTCAACGTGACGGTGAACGCGATCGCGCCCGGGTTCATCGCGACCGACATGACCGCCGCGACGGCCGCCCGGGTCGGCATCGACTTCGAGGACTTCAAGAAGGGCGCGGCCGCGGCGATCCCCGTGCAGCGCGTCGGCACGCCCGAGGACATCGCGCACACGGCGTCGTTCCTGGTCAGTGAAGGGGCCGGGTTCGTGTCCGGTCAGGTCGTCTACGTCGCCGGCGGACCGAAGGACTGACATGCGGGTATTCGCTGACCTGGAGGAACTGGCCGCCGCCGAGGGCGAGCACCTCGGCCACGGCGAGTGGCACGAGATCACGCAGGCGGAGATCGGCCTGTTCGCCGACGCCACCGGCGACCACCAGTGGATCCACGTCGACCTGGAGAAGGCCGCCGCGGGGCCGTTCGGCGCTCCGGTCGCGCACGGCTACCTGACGCTGTCGCTGATCCCGTTGCTGGTGCGGGACATCTACACGGTGCAGGGGCTGGCGATGGGCGTGAACTACGGGTTGAACAAGGTGCGCTTCCCGAGCCCGGTCGTCGTCGGGTCGCGGGTGCGGGCCGGCGCCGAGCTGGTGGAGATCACCGACGTGGCGCAGGGCAAGCAGGCCGTGGTGAAGGTGACCGTCGAGATCGAGGGCAACCCGAAGCCGGGGTGCGTCGCGGACACCGTGGTCCTGCTGGTTCCGGCCGCCTGAACCCGACGGCTGGAGCGGGGGTCCCCGCCGAGGAGGCGCCCGCTCCGGCCGCGCGTCGGCGCGGAGCCGGCAGAACGACCAGGCTTCGGCTTCGCGGGCTAGCGGTCGGTGTCGCGGTCTAGCGGTCGGCGTCGCGGGCGACCTTCTCCAGCTTCGCGCGGTAGGTCTCCCACTCCACCGACGGCATGTTGTCGTTGTCCGGGCGCAGGCCCGCCGCGCCGTCGACCAGCTCGCGCACGATGTCGGCGTGCCCCGCGTGGCGGTTGGTCTCCGCGATCATGTGGACCAGCACGAGGTGCAGGGTGACCGCCCGGCGCTCCCGCGACCACCACGGCACCTCGCCGGCCGACTCCAGGTCCAGCGCGTCGATCGTCGCGTCCGCGTGCCCGCACGCCCGCCGGTAGAGCCCGACGACGTCCTCACGCGACTCGTCGGCGGTGGCCCACATGTCCGCGTTGGGCTCGGCGTCCTCGCCCATCCACTCGAACCGCTCGCCGAACGGCCGGTCGAACGTGTCGCCGAAGTAGCCGACCTCCATCGCGGCCAGGTGCTTGACCAGGCCCAGCAGGTTCGTGCCGGTCGGCGTCAACGGACGGCGCACGTCGTAGGTCGACGCGCCCTCCAGCTTCCACAGCATCGCCTCGCGCGCCGTGCGCAGGTAGCGGTGCAGGTCGGACTTCACGAAGAACCCCCCGGAACGGGACGCAGGGACGCCAGCAGCAGGTCCGCGAAGTGGCGTCCCACCTGCTTGGCCGACAACGGGCCGTCGGCGCTGTACCACTGGCCGAGGTGGTGCACGGTGCCGAAGAAGTAGTGGACGGTCAGGTCCGCGGGCACGTCCGCGCGGAACACGCCGGCGGCCTGCCCCTCCTCCACCAGCGACCGGAACCGCTCGTGGTAGCGCCGCCGTTCCGCCCGCATCTCGAGCCGCTTGTCCTCGCCCAGGTGGTCGGCCGAGCGGAAGTACACGCGCGCCTGGTCGAAGTTGTCCACCGACGTGACCACGACGTCGACCGCCGCCGCGTGCAGCCGCTCGGCCACCGGCGCGGACCCGGACGCGAAGTGGTCCAGCCGCTCGGTCTGCATCCGCAGCAGGCTGCCGTAGATCTCGTGCAGCAGGTCGTCCTTGGACCCGAAGTAGTGGTACATGGCGCCCTTGGTGACGCCCGCCAGGTCCACGACGTCCTGCACCGCGACCCGGTCGAAGCCCTTGTCGGCGAACAACCGCGTCGCGGCGTCGATCAGCCGCTCCGGTACCGATGCCATGGGCCAAGCATCGCACGCCAGGTCACTGGAACATCGCGATCGGTCGGATGACGAGGTGCTGGTCGTCCGCCTTCCACGCCTGCACCTTGCCCAGGCACCGCGCCTGGAACCCGCCCTCGGGCACGGCGTCGTCGCGCAGCCCGGCGTTGTAGCACTCGACCCGCACCTGCGGGCCCGACTCGGGGTCGTCCGGGTCGCCGAACGCCGCCAGGAACACGGTCGTGCCGTCACCGTCGGACGTCACCCGGAACACGCCCTTCACCGACACGTAGGAGTCGATCCGCCGCAGCCGCACCACGCCGGCGTGCTTCTGGTGCTGTTCGAGGTGCTGCTCCAAGGCGGTGTTCCGGCGCACGGACAGGTCGCGCAGGTCGACGTGCACGACCCCGGACGCCGCCTCCAGCGCGTCGAGCAGCACGCCGACCACCGCGATCGGCTCGTACTGCTCGATGTAGGTCTTCACCACCTCGCGCCCGGACGTCCGCGCGCCCTCCACCCCCAGGTCGAGGCCCTTCAACGCGATCTTGCCGTCCTTGGTGACGCCGACCCGGTCCACGACCTCCTTGGTCATCGCGTCGCCGTACCGCCCGACCTGGTAGAGGTCCATCACGGACTTCTCGTGCAGGTAGATGGTCAACCCGGGCACCTCGCGCGACGGCGTGAACCGGCGCCGCGACCGCCACGTCCACAGGCCGACGCCGAGGGCCGCGGCGAGCGCCAGCGCGGTCACGACCCACAGCACCACCCACGGCCACCACACCGACCACCACAGCGCTCTATCGACAGCCACGGATCTCCTTCACCGCTTCCAGCAGCGACCCCGAGCCCGCGTCGACCACGCGCCCGCCGGTCGCCCGCGCCACCCGGTCCAGTTCCACCGGGTCGGCCTCGCCGAACCGGATCGCGTACGTGCGCGCCGGCGGGTGCGGCCACGCGGCCAGGAACTCCTCCGCGCTCATCCCCGCGTTGTTCTCGCCGTCGGTCATCAGCACCACCGTGCCGTCGCCGACGACCCGGTAGGCGTGGTCGAGGGCCGACCAGATCGCGGTGCCGTCGTCGGCCAGGTCCGCCGAGGTCAGGGCGACGGCCAGCGCCTCCAGGTCGGCGGCGCCGCGGACGACGACGCTGCGCTCCTCCTTCACGGTCCCCGCGAACCGCACCAGCACGACCGTCTCGCCCAGCCGGAACCGGTCGAACCCGCCCGCCCGGCTCAACGTGGCGAACGCCTCGCGCAGCCCGGCGATCCGCGCGCCCGCCATGGACGTCGAGTGGTCCAGCACGAACACCACCCGACCGGACTGGCCGGCGCGGTCGTAGGCGGCGAGCAGGGTGTCCACGACCGCCTGCGTGCCCGGGAAGTACAGCGCGGTGCCGATCGGCTCGCGCAGCGCTTCCACGCGCGGCACCTGCGGGTCGGACGGGCGGCGGAAGGTCCGCTCCATGATCGCCCGCTGGGCCGACGGCGAGCGCAGCCAGTCCACGACCCGGTCGTAGGCGGCCCGCTTGTCCGGTTTCAGCAGCATCAACGGGTAGTCGGACAGCACGATGCCGTCCCTCGGGTACACGACCTCCAGCGGTTCGCGGAGCTGCCCGGACGCGTTGAGCGACAGCACGGTCGACTCGTACGCGACCACGGCGTCCACCTCGTCCTGCCGCTGCACGTACTCGTCGCCGACCTCCGCCGCGCCGGCCGCGCCGAACACCCGTCCGGTGAGGAAGCCCTGGAGCTTGTCGCAGGTGACGTCCTCGGCGCGCAGGGCGGCGCCGGTGCCGGCGGCGGCCGTGGCCACCCCGATCAACGCCGCCATCCCGCTGCCGGACACCCTCGGGTCGGCCATCCCGAACCGCAGCTCACCGGCCGCCGCGCGGCTCGCCACGTCGGCCCACGACGCGTCGCGCACCACGTCCGCCTTGCCCGCCTTCACGCCCAGGACCAGCGGGGAGATCATCGTGCTGGTGGACAGCGGCAGGTCCGCCGCCTTCAGCCGCAGGTACCGGTTCGTGGCCAGCCAGGCGAGGTCGTGGTCGACGCCCGCCGCCAGGTCGTCGCTCGCCCGCACGGTGCCGCGCCGGTCGAGCTTCAGCTCGACGCCGGTGTCGCGGCGCAGGTCGGCCAGCACCGGCGCGAGGTCCGCCAGCTCCGAACTGGCCAGCACGGTGAGCGTGACCGGCTCGGGGGCGGCGGTGGTGCAGCCGGCCAGCGCCGCCACGACCACGAGCGACGCGGCCAGGGCTGCCCTCACAGCGGCACCCCGCTCGGGCAGGAGCCGAGTTCCTCGATCATCGTCGCGAGGGCGTCGGGCTTGGCCACGAACGTCTCCGTGTCGCCCTGGCCGGGGTTGCCCTTGGGGATGCCGCGTTCGTCCAGCACGGTCCCGACCGACGCGCTGCCCGCCCGGCCGAGGCGGAAGCCGAGCTCCAACGCGCGCCGCTGCAGCCGGGAGTCCTCCTGCAGCAGGCGTCCCACCTTCTCCCCCTGCTCGCTGAACGCGATCAGCCACGGCTCGGCGTGGTGGTGCGCGTCGGGGTAGAGCAGCACGCGGTCGTGGTCGACCGAGCCGGTCTGCTCCTTGGTGCGGATCTGGTAGGCCAGGTACTGGTGCTCGTAGATGACGCCGACCGGGGCGAACGTGCGGCCGTCCGGCGAGAAGAACGTGCGGCCGATGCCCGCGCCGAACTGGCCCTCGACCTCGAACAGCGGTTTGATCTTCGTGGCGACCGCCTTGGCCTCCGCCGCGGTCGGCGCGTGCTTGTCGTTCGCGGCGAACGCGACCACGGCCAGGTAGGCGGCGCCGGAGTAGGCCCGGCACGGGTCCGGCGACTGGGCGATGATCTGGTTCGCGTTCGTCAGGCCGCCGTCCGGGATGCTGTTCCAGGTCTCGCCGGCCAACGTGAGCTCGACGAACTTCGTCATGTCCAGGGTGTAGTACAGCCCGTCGGTGTCCTCCTGCGGTGTGGCCACCCCCCGCTTGGCCAGCGCTTTCGCGTAGTCGCTGAAGGCGGCGACGACCAGCGGCGTGGTGAACGGGTAGAACGGCTTGCCGCCCACCCGGTCGTGGATCTGCCGCGCGGTGAGCTGACCGGACGGCATGACGAAGTCGAACGACGTGGGGTTCGCCCGCTCCTTGGCGATCTCCGTCGAGCCGCCGGAGTCGGTCACGTGCACCTGCACGCCGTTGGCCATCAGGACGCGGCGGACCTCCGGGTCGGCGAAGAACTCGGACTTGGAGGCCATCATGGCGCGGACGACCGTGACGCCCTGGAACGGCAGCGCCGCGACGCCGTTGGCGAACAGCACGAAGGCGCCGACGAGCGCGATGGCCGCCGATACGCCGAACGGCAGCAGGAAGCGCTTGCGGCGGAAGACCGACCTGGGCGGGTCGAGGACGACTAATGCGGGCTCTTCGGTCGAGCGGCTCACGACCACCGGAACTCCCCCGTGCGAACGGCGATCCTTCCTGCCTACGCAGGCTAGATCGCCGTGCCGCCGCGGTGGGTCACAAGTCGGGAAATCAGCCGCCGAGCGTGACGCCGCCGTCCACCACGAACGTCGCGCCCGTGGTGTAGCCGCCGGCCGCCGACGCGAGGAACACGACGGCCGCGGCCAGTTCCTCCGGGTCGCCGACCCGGCCCAGCGGCAGGCGCGAGATGTGCCCTTCGAGGTAGCCCTCGGGGTACTGGTCGGTCATCTCGGAGGCGAAGTAGCCGGGCGCGAGCGCGTTGACCCGGATGCCCTTGCGGCCGGTCCACTGCTGCGCCAGGTCGCGGGTCAGGCCGAGCAGGCCCGCCTTGGACGCCGAGTACGCGGCCTGCGGCAGCCCGCCGGAGACCAGGCCCAGCACGCTGGAGACGTTGACGATCGAACCGCCGTCCGCCATCACGGCCGCCGCCGCCTGCGCCATCCAGTACGCGCCGTTGAGGTTGACGTCCATGACGCCGAGGAACTGCTCGGGCGTCTCCCGGGACGCGGGCACCGCCGACGCGACACCGGCGTTGTTCACCAGCACGCGCACCGGGCCGAACTCCGCCGCGGCACGGGCCACCTCGCGGCAGTCGTCCGGCTGCGCCACGTCCGCCTGCACGACCAGCGCGCGCCGCCCGGCGTCCTCCACCAGCTTCGCGGTGTCCTCGAGCCGGTCCACCCGCCGGGCGGCGAGCACGACATCCGCGCCCGCCTCGGCCAGGCCCTTGGCGAACGCCACGCCCAGGCCGGAGGACGCGCCGGTGACGATCGCGACCTGCCCGTCCAGCCGGAACTTGTCCAGGATGCCCATTCAGCTCAACCTCTCCAGGATGATCGCCATGCCCTGACCGCCGCCGACGCACATCGTCTCCAGCCCGAACCGGGCGTCGCGGGCGCGCATCCCGTTGATCAGGGTGGTCATGATGCGGGCGCCGGTGGAGCCGAACGGGTGGCCGAGCGCGATGGCGCCACCGTGCACGTTCAGCTTGTCCATGTCGATGCCGAGCGCGCGCTGGCTGCCCAGCACCTGCACCGCGAACGCCTCGTTGATCTCGACCAGGTCGATGTCGTCGATGGTGAGGTTGGCGTGCGCGAGCGCCTGCTTGGTGGCGTCGACCGGGCCGAGGCCCATGACCTCCGGCGAGAGACCGGACACGCCGGTGGACACGATGCGCGCCAACGGGGTCAAGCCGAGCTCCTTGGCCCGCACGTCGCTCATCACGACCACGGCCGCCGCGCCGTCGTTGAGCGGGCAGCAGTTGCCGGGTGTGACGGTCCCCTGTGGACGGAACGACGGGTTGAGCGCCGCCACGGCTTCGTAGGTGACGCCCGTGCGCGGGCCGTCGTCGGTGGAGACCACCGTGCCGTCCGGGAGCGTGACCGGGGTGATCTCACGGGCGAAGAAGCCGTCCGCGATGGCCTTCTCCGCCAGGTTGTGCGAGCGGACGCCGAACTCGTCCTGGTCACGACGGCTGATGCCGAGCGACGTGGCGACGTTCTCGGCGGTCTGGCCCATCGAGATGTAGTAGTCCGGCAGCTCGCCGTCCTCACGCGGGTCGTGCCACGGCTCGTTGGTCTCGGCGGTGCGCCGGGTGCGTTCACGGGCGGCGTCGAACAGCGGGTTGGCGTGCGGGTCGCCGTGCCGGTAGCGGGAGACGCACTCCACACCGGCGCTGACGAACGCGTGGCCCTCGCCTGCCTTGATGGCGTGGAAGGCCATCCGCGCGGTCTGCACCGACGACGCGCAGAACCGGTTGACCGTGGTGCCGGGCAGGGAGTCCAGGCCGAGCTGCACGGCGATGCGCCTGGCCACGTTCTGGCCGTGCTCGTCCTGCGGCTCGGCGCACCCCAGGTGCAGGTCGGTGAGCTCGGCGCGGTCCAGCTGCGGGACCTGGTCCAGCGCGGCGGCGACGATCTGCGCGGCCAGGTCGTCCGGGCGCAGGTCGACCAGCGACCCCTTGCGCGCCCGACCGATCGGCGAGCGCGAGGTGGCGACGATGACAGCCTCGGGCATGGCGGTGCTCCTGTGTCTAGAGGCCGAGGTCGCGGCCGATGAGTTCCTTCATGATCTCGTTGGAGCCGGCCCAGATCCGGGTCACCCGGGCGTCCATCCAGGCACGGGCCACGCGGTACTCGGTCATGTAGCCGTAGCCGCCGTGCAGCTGCACGCACGCGTCGATGACGTCGTTCTGCACGTCCGCGCTCCACCACTTGGCCTTCGCCGCGTCCACGGCGGTCAGCTCGCGGCGGGTGTGCGCGTCGGTGCACTGGTCCAGGAACGCCTGCGTCACGTCGATCTTGGTGACGAGCTCGGCGAGGGTGAACTTGTTGTGCTGGAACGAGCCGATGGCCTGGCCGAACGCCTTGCGCTCCTTGGTGTAGGCGATCGTCTCCAGCAGGATCTGCTTGGCGTGCGCGAGGTTGGAGATCGCGCCGCCGAGGCGTTCCTGCGGCAGGCGCTCCATCATGTAGATGAAGCCCTGGTCGACCTCGCCGATCACGTTCTCGTGCGGCACGCGGACGTCCTCGAAGAACAGCTCCGCGGTGTCGGACTCGGGCTGGCCGACCTTGTCCAGCTTGCGGCCGCGCTCGAAGCCCTTCATGCCGGTCTCGACCGCGAACAGGGTGATGCCCCTGGCCTTCTTCTCCGGGCTGGTGCGCGCGGCGACCACGACCAGGTCGGCCGAGAAGCCGTTGGTGATGAACGTCTTGGAGCCGTTGAGGACCCAGTCGCCGCCGGCGCGCACCGCCGTGCTCTTGAGCGCGGCCAGGTCGGAGCCGCCGGAGGGCTCGGTCATGCCGATGCCGGTGGTCAGCTCGCCCGAGCAGAACCGCGGCAGCCAGCGCTGCTTCTGCTCGTCGGTGCACAGGTCGACCAGGTAGGGCGCGACGACGTCGCCGTGGATGCCCAGGCAGGACGACATGCCGGCGCTGACCTTCGACAGCTCCTCGCCGAGCACGGCGTTGAACCGGTAGTCGTTCGCGCCGCTGCCGCCGTGCTCCTCGGGGACCTCCAGGCCGAGCAGGCCCTGCTTGCCCGCTTCCAGCCAGACGTCGCGGTCGATGTGCCGCTGCTCGACGAACCGCTCGTAGTTCGGGGTGAGGGTGCGGTCGCAGAACGCGCGCGCCGTCTCGCGGAACGCTTCGTGGTCGGGTTCGAACAGCGTGCGGCGCACTCTCGCATCCTCCATACTAAGCGGTTGCTTAGGTCTAAGCGTCTGCTTAGCCTGCGGTATCGTTCGGGTTCGTGTCAAGGAGGGCCGGCTGTGACGACGACCAGTGGTGAGTTCGCGCTCCTGGATGAGACGTGGTCCTCGGTGACGCCGCCGGCGGCCAGGCGGATGCTGATCGCCGCCGCCGCCGCGTTCTCGGTGCGCGGGTACCACGCGACGACGACCCGTGACATCGCGGCGCAGGCCGGCATGTCACCGGCCGCGGTGTACATCCACTACCGGTCCAAAGAGGAGCTGCTGTTCCAGATCTCGCGGATCGGGCACGCCACGTCGTTGTCGCTGCTGACGGGCGTGACGGAGGCGGACCCGGTGGCGCGGCTGGCGGAGGCCGTGCGGGCGTTCGCGTCGTGGCACGCCGAGTACCACACGACGGCGCGGGTCGTGCAGTACGAGCTGAGCGCGTTGACGCCGGAGCACCTGGCCGAGGTGGTGGAGCTGCGGCGGCGGATCGAGACCGCCGTGCGCGACATGGTCTCCGCCGGCGTCGACGCGGGCGTGTTCGACGTCCCCGACGTGCGGGGCGCGACCCTGGCGGTCCTCTCGCTGTGCATCGACGTGGCCCGCTGGTACCAACCGACGGGCCGTCGCACCCCGGCCGAGATCGGCGACCTCTACGCCGACCTGGTCCTCCGCATGGTCGGCACCCCTTGACCCCGAGAGTCCAACCTCCACCACGCGCGTGTCCTACGTTCAGAACGCGCGTGTCCTACGTTCAGGCACCTCGAGTTCAACACTCAGCGCACGGCCGCGGCCGGCGCGAACGCCGACCGGGACGCTCCGAGTGTTGAATTCAGGTGTTCTGAACGTAGGACACGGGTGTTCCGAACGTAGGACACGCGCGTGGTGAACGTTGGACTCACGCGACGTGGAGGTTGGACTCTCGCGGTCAGCGCACGGATTTCTTGCCGTAGAACCCGGCGACGAGGCTGACGCCGATGGCGGCGAGGATCACCTGCACGATGACCTCGATCCAGTCGATCCCGGGCGTGTCCTCCACGCCCAGCGCCCGGGCGATGAACGTGCCCAGGAACGCCGCCACGATGCCGACGATGATCGTCAGCCAGATGGGGATGGCCTGCTTGCCCGGCGCGACGAGCTTGCCCAGCAAACCGATGATGAGACCCACGATCAGAGCGCTGATCACACCGCCGATGCCCACGATGCCTCCTGCGGGTTAGTCGCCTTCGAAGAAGTCCCCGACCTCGCCGAGGGCCTCACCACCCATCATCCCCACCGGGCACGCCGGCCGCAGCGCCAGCGGCGAACGGACCAACGCGCCCACGTGCCGCGACGGCGTCCGCGCGGGCCGCCCTAGTGGCCGAAACCGTGGGAAGATCGCCTGCCGGAGACCTGGTCCATCCACTGGTGCAGCAACGCCGCCCAGTCCGTGCGGATCACCTCATCGTGGGACATGGCGAAGTGCCCGAACGAGTCACCGCCGGCCCGGAACAGACCACCGCGGCGGTCCGCCTCCAGCACCACGAACAGCCGGTGCGGGTCGGCCACGAAGGTCAGCTCCAGCTGGCTGATCTTGGCCAGGAACTGCCCCGGCGGCAGGAACTCGATCTCCTGGTAGAACGGCAGCTGCTGCGGCACGCCGTGGATGCGCCCCGACTCGTTGTCCGCGCGCTGGAAGCGGAACCCGAGCGCGCCGAACGCGTTCAGCACGTGCTCCTGTGACCGGATCGGGTGAATGGCCACCGGGTCGAGGTCGCCGGGGTCGAGGGCGCCGCGCACCTCCAGCTCCGTGCGCAGGCCCATCGTCATGCCGTGCAGGTGCTGCCCGTGCACGACGGTCAGCGGCGTCTCCAGCGGCACCGGGAACTGGAACGGCAGGACCAGGTTCTGCCCGGGCGCGACGGCGATCCGCTGACCGACCACGACCCGCGCGAACTCGACGTCGCGGTTGTGCTCGTTGTCGCCGCTCTCCACCTCGACCCGGGTCACGAGCGAGAGCTTCACCTGGTCGATGTCGGCCGGGTGGTCACCGCCCGCGATCCGCACCTCGCCGGTCAGCAGCTCGCCCGGCCGGGCGTTCGGGTTGGCCGGCACCGTGTCCACCGAGGGACCGCCGACTCCGAACGCGCGCAACATCCTCTTGAAAACCACGGTGGGTGCCTCCTGGCCTGCTGTGGGTCACGCCCTTGAGCTCGCGTTGCTCCAAGGACGCCTTGAGAGATGCATCGGTTCCCTCTGGACGAACGACAAGCACGGGTGCCACTATGCGACCGCGGTCACATACTAAGCGGTCGCTCAGGAGGTTGAAGTGCCCACGCTGCTCGTCGCCAACCGGGGAGAGATCGCCGTCCGGGTGCTGCGCGCCGCCGCCGACCTCGGCTGGCGGACCGTCGCCCTGGTCACCGACTCCGACGACGCGCACGGCCGGTTCGCCGACCGCGCCGTCCGCTTGCAAGGCTCCTACCTGGACGTGGACGCCGTGCTCGCCGCCGCCGACGGGTGCGACCTGGTGCACCCCGGCTACGGGTTCCTGGCCGAGAACGCCCGCTTCGCCCGCCGCTGCGCCGAGGCCGGGCTGACGTTCGTCGGACCGCCGCCGGAAGTGCTGGAGCTGCTCGGCGACAAGAGCCGGGCCCGCGCCCTGGCCGCCGAGGTGGGCGTGCCGGTGCTCGCGGGCGCCGAGGACGGGTTCGAGGACTTCTTCCGCGCGCACGGCGCGGTGGTCGTGAAGGCCGTGGCCGGTGGCGGCGGCAAGGGCGTGCGGGTGGTGCGCCGCCTGGCCGACCTCGCCGCCGCCGTCGAGCGGTGCCGGGCCGAGGCGCTGGCCGCGTTCGGCGACGGCGCCGTGTTCGTGGAGGAGCTGCTCGAACCGGCCCGGCACGTCGAGGTGCAGCTGGTCGGCACCACGGTGCTCGGCGACCGGGACTGCTCGTTGCAGGTCAGGCACCAGAAGCTGGTCGAGGTCGCACCCGCGCCCGACCTGTCCCCCGACCTGCGCTCCGCGCTGCACGACGCGGCGGCGACGATCGCGCGCGCCGTCCGGTACACCGGCCTGGGCACGGTGGAGTTCCTGGTCGCGCCGGACGGCCGGTTCGCGTTCCTGGAGGCCAACCCGCGGCTCCAGGTCGAGCACACCGTCACCGAGCAGGTCACCGGGCTGGACCTGGTGCGGGCGCAGCTGCTGCTGGCGGCCGAGGTCGAGCCGGACCTGGCGCACACGCCACGCGGCAGCGCGCTGCAACTGCGCGTGAGCCTGACGTCCACGGGACGGCTGTCGGCGTTCGTCCCGCCAACGGGACCGGGTGTGCGGGTCGACACGCACGCCTCCGTCGGCTACCGGGCGGGCCTGGGCTTCGACCCGCTGCTGGCGAAGGTCGTGGTGCACGCCGACGACCTGGAGACCGCGCTGCGCCGCGCCCGCCGCGCGCTGGACGAGTTCACCGTGGACGGCGCGCGGACCAACATCGGTTTCCTGCGCGGGCTCCTGGACCACCCGGACGTCCTCAAAGCACACACGGGCCTCGTCGACTCACTGCCCCGTGAGGACACCGGAGCGCGCGCTCCCGTGCAGGGAACGGTCGTCGCGATCGAGTCCGGCTCGGTCGTCGTGGAAGCGATGAAGATGCAGCACGTCGTGCCGATCGGTGACGCGCGCGTGCTGGTCGAGGTCGGCGACACGGTCGCGGAAGGCGCGCTGCTCGCCGAGGGCGTGGACCTGGCCGTCGAGGAGAAGGCCGTCGAGGTCGACCTGGACGACGTGCGGCCCGACCTCGCCGAGACGATGGCGCGGCACGACTTCACGCGGCCCGAGGCGGAGGCGAAGCGGCACGCGGCCAACCGCCGCACGGTCCGGGAGAACATCGCCGACCTGTGCGAGGAGTTCGTCGAGTACGGCGGGCTGGCCATCGCCGCGCAACGCCGCCGCCGGTCGTTGGACGAGCTGGTCGAGCGCACGCCCGCGGACGGGCTGGTCGCGGGCGTCGGGCGGGTGAACGGCGGCCAGGTCGTCGCGCTCTCCTACGACTACACGGTCATGGCGGGCACGCAGGGCCTGCGCAACCACGCCAAGAAGGACCGGATGTTCGAGCTGGCCGAGCAGCGGCGGCTGCCCGTGGTGCTGTTCGCCGAGGGCGGCGGCGGGCGGCCCGGCGACACCGACCACGGCGGGGTCAGCGGGTTGGACTGCATGGCGTTCCACCTGTTCGCGAAGCTGTCCGGGCTGGTGCCGCTGGTCGGCATCGCGTCCGGCCGCTGCTTCGCCGGCAACGCGGTGCTGCTCGGCACGTGCGACGTGGTCATCGCGACCCGGGACGCGACCATCGGGATGGGCGGCCCGGCGATGATCGAGGGCGGCGGGCTCGGCGTGTTCCGGCCCGAAGAGGTCGGGCCGGTCGACGTGCAGGTGCCCAACGGCGTCATCGACGTGCTCGTGGCCGACGAGGCCGAGGCCGTCGCGGTGGCCAAGAAGTACCTGTCGTACTTCCAGGGTCACGCCGAGGGGACGCGCACCGACGCCTGGGAGTGCGGCGACCAGCGGCTGCTGCGCCACCTCGTGCCCGAGAACCGGGTCCGCGCCTACGACGTGCGGGCCGTGGTGGAGACCCTCGCCGACACCGGCTCGGTGCTGGAGCTGCGGCCAAAGTTCGGGCGCGGCGTCGTCACCGCCCTCGTCCGGGTCGAGGGCAGGCCGCTGGGGCTGATCGCGAACGACCCCGGCCACCTCGGCGGCGCGATCGACGCCGACGCCGCCGACAAGGCCGCCCGGTTCCTGCACTTGTGCGACGCGTTCGACCTGCCGGTGGTGTCGCTGTGCGACACACCGGGGTTCATGGTCGGGCCGGACGCCGAGCGCACCGCGACCGTGCGGCACCTGACCCGGATGCTCGTGGCCGGCGCGAACCTCGACGTGCCGTTCGGGTTCATCGCGCTGCGCAAGGCGTACGGGCTGGGCGCGCAGGCGATGGCGGCGGGCAGCTTGAAGGTGCCGCTGTTCGCCGTGTCGTGGCCCAGCGGCGAGTTCGGCCCGATGGGGCTGGAAGGCGCGGTGCGGCTCGGGTACCGGCGCGAGCTGGACGCCATCGACGACCCCGCGCAGCGCAAGGAGATGTTCGAGGCGATGGTCTCGGCCGCCTACGAGCACGGCAAGGCGCTCAACGTGGCGTCCGCGTACGAGATCGACGACGTGATCGACCCCGCCGACACCCGGCGCTGGATCACCACCCTGCTCACCGGTCCCGACCCCGTCCCGGTCCGGACCGGCAAGAAACGCCCGTTCGTGGACACCTGGTGAAGGGGAACAGCACATGGTCACGACCGCTCCTCCCGAGCGGCGCACGTTGCGCAAACTCATGGCGGCCGGGCTCGTCGGCTCGTCGCTCGAGTGGTACGACTTCTTCATCTACGCGACCGCCGCGGCGCTGGTGTTCCCGAAGTTGTTCTTCCCGAGGCGTCCGCGCTGGTCGGGCTGCTGCTGTCGTTCAGCACGTTCTGGGCGGGGTTCGTCGCCCGACCGGTCGGCGGGCTGGTGTTCGGCCACGTCGGCGACCGGTTCGGCCGCAAGCCCGCGCTGGTGACGTGCCTGGCGCTGATGGCGTCGGCGACGTTCCTGATCGGGTTGCTGCCCACGAGCGCCACGCTGGGCGTGATGGCGCCGGTGCTGCTCGTGCTGCTGCGGTTCCTCCAGGGCATCGCGGTGGGCGGGCAGTGGGGCGGCGTCGTGCTGCTGCTGACCGAGACCGCGGGGCCGCGGCGGCGCGGGTTCGCCGGCACGTTCGGGCAGGCGGGCGTGCCGCTCGGGGTGATCCTGGGCAACGTGGCGTTCCTCGTCGTGGGCGCGACGGTGCCGGCCGCTTCGTTCGCGACCTGGGGGTGGCGGGTGCCGTTCCTGGCGAGCGCGCTGCTGTTCCCCGTGGTGCTGTTCATCCAGCTGAAGGTGGAGGACAGCCCGGTGTTCCGGGACATCAAGGAACGGCGCGGCGACGGACCCGCGCCCGCGCCGCTGGGCGAGGTGCTGCGGACCCACCGGCGGCCGGTGCTGCTCGGGGCCGGGCTGATGTTCGCGTCGAACGCGGTGTTCTACGTCAGCATCGCGGGCGTGCTCGACTACGCGACCCGCGAACTGGGGCTGGCGCGGAACTCGGTGCTGGTCGTGACGCTGCTGTCGTCGCTGGTCAGCGTGCCGGTCATCCTGCTGGCCGGGCGCTGGTCGGACCGGCACGGCAGGCGTCCGCTGATCATCGTGGGCGCGGCGGCGATGATCGTGTGGGCGTTCCTGTACTTCTGGCTGGTCGACACCGCGTCGTTGGGCCTGGTGTTCGTCGCGCTGGCCGTGTCCGGTGTCGGGTCGAGCCTGGTCTACGGACCGGTCGCGGCATACCTGGCGGAGCTGTTCGAGCCGCAGGTGCGCTACTCGGGCGCCTCGTTGGCCTACCAGCTGGCATCGATCCTGGTCAGCGGCGGCACGCCGTTCATCATGACGGCTCTGCTGGTCGCCACCGGCACGTCCGCCTCGGTGTCGGCGTTCCTGCTGGTCATGGGCGTGGTGACGCTGGCGTCCGTGCTCGGGCTGCGGGAGACGCATCGAGGCCGAGGATCCGAAAACAATTCGTAGGTCCCGCTCCAGAAAGCATTGACCATACCGCAACTCTTGCGGGTTAAATATGACCGGGCGTGCCCCTCGGGCGATCGCCCGTTCAGTAGCGTGCCGTCCGCGCGGCCACCAGTCGAGCACACCATCTCTCGGACTCACAACAGCGCCGGGAAGCACCCACCGCGGACGGAAGGACAGCTTTGACCAGGACCTGGCCCGGCGGCGGCGAAAGCGGAAACGACGGTTGACGTCGGCCCGCGAATGACGTGCCGCGAAGGGGCGACCTCAGCCGAGGTCGCCCCTTCCTTTGAGCTGGAGCCGCATACCCAGCTTCTCGTGCTCCGGCAGGTCGACCCCTTCGAAGAAGTAAACCGGTCGGCCGTCCTCGCCTTTCGCCGGACCGACCGCGAAACCGTTCGCGTGCTCGTCGAAACCCACTGGTTCGACGTACGCGTCGTGGCCACGAGGCAGGGCGACCTTGTACCGCGCGTAGACGACCGGCGTCGCGAACCTCACCGTGAAGGTGTCCGGCTCCCCTTGGCGCATCAGCGGGGCGCACATGCCCGGCCACACGACCTCGACCGCGATGGTGACCTCGCTGCCGATCTTCGGCGGCTCGGGGAGGTGCACCATCAGGACGAGCCGTCCGTCGCCCAACCAGGCCACCGTGGTGCTCAGGCTCGCACCGGGCAGGTCGCCGATGAGCAGCTTGCGCACCTCGACGCGGACCTTGCGGCGGTACTTGGCGGGCTGCGGCCAGCCACACCCCTCGATCAGGCGCAGCACGCGCAGGTCGTCCAGGACCTTCGCCCGGATGGTCGTCTGCCTGCGGGCGTCGCCGTTGGCTTCGACGGTGACCTGCGCTTCCCAGGTGATGATCCCGTACGACGGGTGCCGGTCGTCGGCCACGATCTTCGAGTACTTGGACACGAGGTCCTTGTGCTTCTCGACGTCGCGGACCATGGCGCGACGATCGGCCAGCAGGAGCAGGCCGAGGGAGAGCACCACCAGGACGGCCGCCACCAGCGCGCCCGCTTTGACGGCCGCGTTGCCCAGGACCGCGCCCAAGAGCACCGCGAACGACATGAGACCGACGACCGCCTTGACGACCGCCGACGCGCCTTCGTCGAGGAGGAGGTCGTCGAGCCACTGGACGAATCGCTTCAGCACGTCGCCCCCCACGAGAGCCGGTCACGCCTGGGAGTCGGAGGTTATCGGGCAGTAGTCACGATTGGAGGCACACGGGCGACCCCGCTGCCCTGGATCGGACGAGTTAGCCCGCTCGGAGGCCGCCTCGCCCGCACTTCTACGGACCGTGACGAGACGGTGCGCCGACCCGTGCCGACGCACCTCGCGAGTGAACTGTCAACCGGGTGACGTGCGGAACGTTGTGGACTTGCCGTACGTTGCCGTGCCGTGACCACTCTCCTGGGACGGTTCAAGCAGCGGATGCGGCGGTTCGCGCAGAAGCCCGGCTCCGCCGACCTCACGCCCTACCGGAAGCTGCTCGACGAGGTCAACGAGCAGTCCGAGCGCGTGAAGAAGCTCAGCGACGAGGAACTGACCGCCGCGGCCGCGAAGCTGCGCGACAAGTCGGACTTCGGCCGCCCCGAGCTGGTGGAGGTGTGCGCGCTCGGCCGCGAGGCCGCCGACCGCGCGCTCGGCCTGCGCCCGTTCGACGTGCAGATCCTCGGCGCGCTGGGCCTCCTGGAGGGCCACGTGGTCGAGATGGCCACCGGTGAGGGCAAGACGCTCTCCGGCGCCATCGCCGCGGCCGGCTTCGCGCTGCGCGGCGACCAGGTGCACGTGGTCTCGGTCAACGACTACCTCGCCCAGCGCGACGCCGAGTGGATGGGCCCGCTCTACGAGCTCATGGGCGTGAAGGTCGGCTGGATCAACCAGAGCTCCAAGCCGGAGGAGCGCCGCGCCGCCTACCAGGCCGAGGTCATGTACGCCTCGGTCTCCGAGATCGGGTTCGACGTGCTGCGCGACCGGCTGGCCACCGACGAGGGCAACCTCATCGTGCCGAAGCCGCGTGTCGCCCTCGTCGACGAGGCGGACTCGGTCCTGGTGGACGAGGCGCGCGTGCCGCTGGTGCTGGCCGGCTCCACGGCGGGCCCCGCGGTCGACCCGGCGCTGGCCGACCTGGTCAAGCGGCTGCGCCGCGACCTGCACTTCGAGATCGACGACGAAGAGCGCAACGTCTACCTCACCGGCGCGGGCAGCGAGCTGGTCGAACGGGCGCTCGGCGGCATCGACCTGTACTCCGACGAGCACGTCTCGACCACGCTGAGCAAGGTGAACGTGGCCTTGCACGCGCAGGTCCTGCTGCACCGCGACGTGGACTACATCGTCCGCGACGGCAAGGTGCACCTGATCAACGACACCCGCGGCCGGATCGCGAAGCTCCAGCGCTGGCCCGACGGCCTGCAGGCCGCGGTCGAGGCCAAGGAGAACGTGGCCACCACGGACGCGGGCGAGGTGCTGGACTCGATCACCGTCCAGGCGCTGCTCAGCCGCTACCCCACGGTGTGCGGCATGACCGGCACCGCGGTGGCCGTGGCGGAGCAGCTGCGCGACTTCTACCAGCTGGAAGTGCTGGTCATCCCGCCGAACGTGGAGACGATCCGGAAGGACGAGGCGCCCCGGCTGTACGCGACGCTGGAGCAGAAGGAAGCGGCCGTCGTCGCCGAGATCAAGGAGGTCCACGAGTCGGGCCGCCCGATCCTGGTCGGCACGCTGGACGTGGCCGAGTCCGAGCGGCTGTCCCGCAAGCTCGCCGAGGCGGGCCTGGAGTGCGTGGTCCTCAACGCCAAGAACGACGCCGAGGAAGCCTCGATCATCGCCGACGCGGGCTCGTTCCAGCGGGTCACCGTGTCGACCCAGATGGCGGGCCGCGGCACGGACATCCGGCTCGGCGGGCACGACTCGACCGACCGGGAGCGCATCGCCGAGCTCGGCGGCCTCTACGTGATCGGCACCGGGCGGCACTCCAGCAGCCGGTTGGACGACCAGCTGCGCGGTCGCGCGGGCCGGCAGGGCGACCCCGGCGGGTCGGTGTTCTTCTCCTCCTTGCAGGACGACCTGGTCACGCAGTACGTGCCCGACCACGACGAGCCGGCCGAGGTGGACGACGACGGCCGCGTCACCGACGCGGGCACGCTGCACACCGTGGAGCACGGGCAGCGCGTCGCCGAGGGCGTGCACCTGGAGATCCACCGCAACACCTGGCGGTACAACAAGCTGATCGAGCACCAGCGCCAGCTGCTGCTGGAGTACCGGGACAAGCTGCTGCGCACCGACCTGGCGTGGAAGGAGCTGGCCGAGCGCAAGCCGGACAAGGCGCACGAGATCAAGGAGCTGGCGGAGGACGTCAAGGTCACCGCGGCCCGCCTGATCGCGCTGCACCACCTCGACCAGCGGTGGAGCGACCACCTGACGTTCCTGACGGACCTGCGCGAGGGCATCCACCTGCGGGCGCTGGCGCGGCAGAACCCGCTGGACGAGTTCCACCGCGAGGCGATCCCGGCCTACCACAAGATCATCCCGGACGCGTGGGACGAGGCGGAGGAGACCTTCGCCAAGGTGCAGATCGACGCCGACGGCGCGCACCTGGCCGAGGCGGGCGTGCAGCGCCCGAACACCACCTGGACCTACCTGGTCAACGACAACCCGTTCTCCTCCGGCCTGGAGGAGACGTTCAAGGGCCTGGTCAAGCTGGTCCGCCGCCGCTGACGGCGCCCGTGCGCGGGCCGGGTCGGGACCGGCCCGCGCACGGCGCTCAGCGCACCGGCGCGGAGAGCTTCCCGTCCTCGACCGACGCGGCTTGGCGGGGCAGCTTGGCCGGTCTCGGCATCCGCTGCGCCACCGCCTGCTCGGTCAGCGCGCGGATCTCCGCCAGGATGTCCAGGTGCTGCTGGGACGGCGGCGGACCGACGAGGTTGGAGTGGTCGAACGCGGTGCGTTCGGCACGGTGGGCCAGGTTCTGGATGCGCCGGATCAGGTCCCACTCCTGGTCTGTGCGCGTAGAGCGCCGTTGCTCAGTCACCCCGGAAGCAGACACCTCACGCCGGGTGAACGTAAATCACCTGGCAGTGCGAACTTCGCTGGGTCAACTCAGCTACCCCCGCCTGGACCCCCGAAACGCACCGAACGTGGTACTCAAGCCTCCACCGCCGGGCGAGCAGCCACACCGCGCACGCGGGGACGTCCAGGACAGGGCCGTTCGGACGGTCGTGGGGATCGGTGACGGTCCGGTCATGCGCCGATCGACGTCACCCGTGACAGTGAATTGCCCGATTACCCCTCATGGTCACGCGATGTCGAGACAACTCCCGGTCCGAGGGTCACTCGCAGGTGTGTCGCCGATGGCTCCGCGCACCACATCCGCCCCGCCGGCCATGGCGTCCGGAGCCATTCCGCGGCCCGGCGAGCCGTTTTACCGTGCCTCGGGTGAACATCGCCGTTCCGCTGATCGCAGCGCTCCTCGCGACGACGGCGCAGGCCGTTCCCGCGTCCGCCGACGGATGCGGTCCCCTGCGCGTTCCCGGTGCCGAGCACCAGGAACTGACCCACCTCGCCGACCTGTCCACCGCCGGTGGCCGCACCGATCCCGCCGACTGGGCCGGACTGACCCCGGCGGGCCTGCCCGCGCCGACGCCCGTGCCCGGCACGCAGGTGGACGGCTACTTCCCCGACTCCTCCACCGGCAACACCAACCACGGCTGGGCGCACGACTCGCAGTTCGTGATCCGGCTGCCGGCGCGCTGGAACGGCGGGCTCGTCGTGGCGGGCTCGCCCGGCGTGCGCGAGCAGTACGCCAACGACCGCGCCATCAGCGACTTCGTGCTGGCCCGCGGGTACGCGTTCGCGTCGACCGACAAGGGCAACACGGGCGCGACCTTCTACCGCGACGGCTCGCGGCCGGGCGACGCGATCGCCGAGTGGAACCACCGGGTCACCCAGCTGACCCGGGCGGCGAAGGCCGTGGTGGCGCAGCGGTACTGCCGGCCGCCGTCGCGCACCCTGGCCACCGGCCTGTCCAACGGCGGCTACCTGGTGCGGTGGCAGCTGGAGAACCGCCCCGAGCTGTACGACGGCGGGGTGGACTGGGAGGGCACGCTGTGGACCGCGCGGGGGCCGAACCTGCTGACGTTCCTGCCGCCCGCGCTGAAGGGCTACGCCACCGGTGACAAGGCGGCGGTGGTCGCCGCCGGCTTCCCGGCCGAGTCGGAGTTCCTGTGGCAGTTCCACCACCAGTACTACTGGGACCTGACGCAGCGCATCTACCGCGAGGAGCTGGACCCGGCCTGGGACGGTGACGCGGAGGCCGGCACGCCGTTCTGCGCGCCCGGCACGCCGCTGTGCGACGCGGACTACGACTACGCGGCACGGCCCGGGGCGCGGCGGGCCGTCGAGCGGATCGCGCTGACGGGCCGGATCGGCAAGCCGCTGCTCACCCTGCACGGCACGTTGGACGTGCTGCTGCCCATCTCCCGCGACTCCGACGTGTACGCGGACATGGTGCGCCGGGAGGGGCGCGGGGCGCTGTTCCGCTACTACCGCATCGAGGGCGGCACCCACGTGGACTCGCTGTTCGACGCGTTCCCGGACCGGCTGCGGCCGTTGACGCCGTGCCACCGGTCGGCGTTCGTCGCGCTGGAGGGGTGGCTGTCGGGCACGCGACCGCCCGCGTCGGCGACCGTCCCCAGGCCGGCGGCGGTGAGCGCCGCGGAGTGCGCGCTGTCGTGACCGGAGGTGTCCCGCCGCTCGGCGCGCTCCGGGGGCGGCCGAGCGGCGGGACCCGCGTGCCGCGCGCAGCGCGGTCGGTCAGGGGCCGAGCACCTTCATCAGCTTGAGCGCCAACTGGACTTCGAGCACCCGTTCCGGCGACTGCCAGTCGTCGCCCAGCAGGCTCGCCACCCGGTCCAACCGCTGCACCACCGTGTTCACGTGCACGTGCAGCTCTTCCTTGGCTCGGCTGAGGTTGGCGCCGCACGCGAAGTACGCCGTGACGGTCCGGACCAGCTCGGTGCCTCGGCTGGAGTCGTAGTCCAGCAGGGGGCCGAGGGTGGACCGGACGTACCCGGCGACGTCCGCCCGGTCGCCCAGCAGCACGCCGACGAAACCGAGGTCCGCGAGCGTGCCGCCGGTGCCCTTGCGGCCCAGCTGCAACAACGCCTTCAGGCACCGCACCGCTTCGGCGTGCGCGGCGGCCACGCCTTCCGGGCCGTGCGCCGGACCGCCGGAGCCCACGGTCACCGGCAGGCCGACCGCCTTGCCCAGCACCCGTGCCGCGTCCTGCGCCGCGCACGCCGGGTCCGCGCCGGGCAGCACCAGCACCACGTGCTCGCCGTGCACGCCGGCCAAGCCGCGACAGGCCGACGCGTGGTGCGCGGCGGCGGCGAGGAGCCGGTCACGCGGGCCGTCGGCGACCAGCACCACGTGGTCGGCCGCCAGTTCCACGCCGACCCGGCGGGCACGGGCGCGCACCGCGACCGAGTCCACCGCCGCCGTGAGCAGGTCGGTGATCAGCTCGCCGCGCACCTTGTTCTCCGCCTCCGCGACCGTGCGGCGCAGCAGGAGCAGCAGGGCGGTGACGACGCCCGCGCGTTCGAACAGCCTGCGGTCGGCGTCGCCGAGGTCCGGGCGGTCGGTGAGCGTGATGCCGCCCAGCAGCTCGCGGCCCGCCAGCACCGCGCACACCCACGTGCCGTCCTGCGGGATGGCCCGGCCGCTGGCGCGGGACGCGTTGACCGCCGCACGGGGCGTGAGCGCGCTGGTCGTGCCGATGCGGGCCAGCTCGACGCCGTCGCTGTCGTGCACCACGATCCCGCCGTCGAGCACCTTGGCCACGGCGGCGGCCACCTCGGGCACGTCCGCGCCGCGCAGCACCAGGTCGGTGAGCCGGTCGTGGGCGTCCTCGGCGCGGCGCATGGCCTCGTTGTGCGCGCTGATCGTCTCGCCCGCGGCCCGGGTCTCCTCCAGCAGGTGCGCGGTGTCCAGCGCGATGGCGGCGTGGTCGGCCAGCGACGACAGCAGCGCCACCTCGTCGGGCGGGAACTGGCGCGGCGAGCGGTTGGCCGCGTAGAGCACGCCGATCACCCGGCGGTCCAGCTTGAGCGGCACGCCCAGGATCGCGACCAGGCCCTCGTCGCGCACGGCCGCGTCGATCGGGCCGGTGTGGTTGAACCGGTCGTCGGCGAAGTAGTCGGCGGTCACGTAGGGCCGGGCGGTCTGCGCCACCAGCCCGCCGAGCCCTTCGCCCATGCCGAGCCGGACCTGTTGGAACAACGCGGAGATCGAGCCGTCGGTGACCCTCATGTACGTGCCGCGACCCGGCTCGTTCATGCTCAGGTAGGCGATGTCCGCGCCGAGCAGCAGCCGGGCGCGCCGCACGATGGACCGCAGCACGGCGTCCGGGTCGCGCACGCCCGCCAGGTCGTTCGCGGTGTCGAACAGCGCTTCCAGCTCGGCTTCCCGGCGGCGGTGCGCGGTGAGGGTGCGGCGGATCCGCAACGCCCACTCCGAGGCGCGGGCGATGCGGTCCAGCTCGTGGTCCGGCACCCCCGCCGCGCGGGCCGCGGGGAGCACCGCCGCCAGCTGCTCGCTGCCCGCGTCGGTCGCGAGCAGGCCGAGCAGCTCCAACAGGTGCTCCACCGCGTCCGCCTCGCTCATGCCCTCATGCTCGCACTGAGGGGATCTCGGCGTCGGCCCGGTTCAGGGAGCTGCCCTTCGTCTCCTTCGCCACCACCACGGCGATCACCGTCAGCACGCACATGGCGAGCACGTACAGCACGATCGGGAACGAGCTGTCGTAGGCGGCGAGCAGCGCGGTCGCGATGAGCGGCGCCACCGCGCCCGCGCCGATCGACGCCAGCTGGTAGCCGATGGACGCGCCCGAGTAGCGCACCTTCGTGCCGAACAGCTCGGAGAAGAACGCGGCCTGCGGGCCGTACATCGCGCCGTGCAGGAAGAGGCCGACGGTGACCGCGAGCGTCATCGGGAAGAACGACTTCGTGTCCAGCAGCGCGAAGAACACGAACATCCACAGACCGATGCCGACCGTGCCGATCAGGTAGGTGGTGCGGCGGCCGATCCGGTCCGACAGCGCGCCCCACAGCGGGATGGTGACCAGGTGCACGAACGAGGCGATCAGCACCGCGTTCAGCCCGGCCGAGCGCGGCATCCCCAGCTCCGAGGTGATGTAGACCAGGATGAACGCCGTGATCACGTAGTAGGACACGTTCTCCGCCATGCGGGCGCCCATCGCGATCAGCACCTCGCGCCAGTGGTCGCGCACGACGGCCACGATCGGCGGCTTCTCCTTGAGCTTGCTCGCCTCGGCCTTCTTCTGGGCCTCCAGGAACACCGGCGACTCGGACACGCTGAGCCGGATCCACAGTCCGATCAGGACGAGCACGCCGGACAGCAGGAACGGCACCCGCCAGCCCCACGACAGGAACGCCTCGTCGGTCTGCACGGCGGCCAGCACCGCGAGCACGGCGGTGGCCAGCAGGTTGCCCATCGGCACGCCCGCCTGCGGCCAGGACGCCCAGAAACCACGTCGTTCGGCGCTGCCGTGCTCGGACACGATGAGCACCGCGCCGCCCCACTCGCCGCCCAGCGCGAAGCCCTGGATCAACCGCAGCAACGTCAGCAACAGCGGCGCGGCCACGCCGATCGCGGCGTAGGTGGGCAGCAGGCCCATGGCGAACGTCGCGCCGCCCATCAGCACCAGGCTCAGCACGAGCAGCTTCTTGCGGCCGATCTTGTCGCCGAAGTGGCCGAACACCAGGCCGCCCAGCGGGCGGGCCAGGAAGCCGATCGCGTAGGTGGTGAACGCGAGCAGGGTGCCGTTGAGCGGGTCCGCCGTGGGGAAGAACAGCTTGTTGAACACCAGTGCGGCGGCGGAACCGTAGAGGAAGAAGTCGTACCACTCGATGGTCGTGCCGATGAGGCTGGCTATGACCACCTTGGCGAAGGACTTCTTCGGCTGCGGAGGGGCGGCGTTCGTCATGTCGGTCACCACTTCGTCGGGGATGGGCGAACGGGGGCTACTGGGCGGTCCAACCGCCGTCGATCGTGAACGACGAACCGGTGACGTGACCGGAGTGCGCGCCGCACAGCCACAGCGCGACGGAGGCCACCTCGGCCGGTTCGATGAGCTGCTTGATGGCGTGCCGGGTGAGCATCACGTCGGTGAGCACCTGCTCGGGCTCGATGCCGTGCGCCAGGGCCTGGTCGGCGACCTGGTTCTCCACCAGCGGCGTGCGCACGTAGCCGGGGCTGACGCAGTTGCTGGTCACGCCGTGCGGCGCGCCTTCCAGCGCGATGACCTTGCTCAGCCCTTCCAGGCCGTGCTTGGCGGTGACGTAGGCGGACTTGAAGGCGCTGGCCCGGGTGCCGTGCACGCTGGAGATGTTCACCACCCGGCCCCAGCCGCGCTGGTACATGTGCGGCAGGACGTGCCGGGCGAGCAGGAACGGCGCGGTGACCATGACCCGCTGGAGCAGCGCGAACCGGTCGGGCGGGAACTCGTGGACCGGCGCGACGTGCTGCAGGCCCGCGTTGTTCACCAGGATGTCGACCTCGGCGGGCAGGTCGCGGACGGGGTCGTCGCCGGCGAGGTCGACCACGTGCTCGGTGCCGCCGGTCTCGCGGGCGGCCTCGACGACCGAGTCGCCGTCGCGGTCGACGAGGTGCACCTTCGCCCCGGCTCGGGCGAGGGCGACCGCGCAGGCCCGCCCGATGCCGCTGCCGGCGCCGGTGACCAGGGCGGTGCGACCGGACAGGTCGTCGCTGTGACCGGGGACACTCGTCATGGCCCGAAACGCTAGGTGGCCTGCGGCGCACGGCCCATGTGAACGAGCCCCACAACCTGTGGGCGAGGGGTGTGTTCAGTCGACAGTTAACGACAAAGGCATCCAGTTGTCGAATACCGGGTGAAGCGGAGGTGGGGCCGTGGGTAGGCTACTTTGGCCCGTTCGGGGGACGAACGACGTCTTGGGGGTTACCTAGTGTCACTCACACCGATCTATGACGACCTGCTGCGCGAGTTCGAGGGGATCATCCTCGTCAGCCAGGCCGCCGAGGCGGTCCAGACCTCGGTCGAGACCCCGGGCGACACCGCCGTCGAGGCCCCGGCCCCGGCGCGGAGCGCGGTCCAGGCGCCCGCGCCTGCTGCGGACCCGACCGCGGCCCCGGTCGCCGCCCGAACCGCCGTGCCCGCCACCGCCCGGACCTCCCTGCCGGTCGGCGCCCGGACCACGCTGCCGACCGCCACCCGGACCACCGCGCCGGCCGCGGACCAGGCCGACCTCCCGGCCACCGCCCGGACGGGCCTGCCGACCGCCACCCGCACCGCGCCGCCGACCGCCTCCCGGGCCGCCGAGTCGCCCGCTGCCCGGACCGCGCGGACCGCCCGGCCGGCCGCCGCGCCGTCCACGAGCCCGGCCGCCACCGCGGCCGTCGCCGTGCCGAGCGCCGCGCGGACCGCGCCGAGCGTCGCCGAGACCGCGGTCCTGGCCGCCGTGCCGACGGCGGAGCCGGTCACGTCGCCGACGCCGGACGAGAACTGACGGGGACCTTCAGGACGTCGGAGCCCTCTTCGAGGCGATGAGGGCTTCGACCCCGTCCAGCAGCAGTCGCAGCCCGAACTCGAACTTGTCCCCCGCGTAGGGCGCGACACCCGCCCGCACGGCCGCGAGCAGCGCCGGGTACCGCTCGAAGTCGACCAGCTCGCGGAGCGCGGCGTCGCGTTCGCGCATCTCGTCGGCGCTCGGCTCGTGCGCGTCGAGGCCCAGCCTGGCCTGGCCGCGCACGTAGGCGTCCACCGACTCGACCACCGCCATCTTCTCCGCCTCGGTCAGGCCGGTGCCCTCCAGCACGCGCAGCGCCGAGTCCATCCACCGCAGCAGGTTCGGCCCGGGCGCGGCCACCGTCGCGACCAGTTGCAGCACCCACGGGTGCTTCTTGTAGCCCTCGTGGTCGTTGCGCGCCCACGCCTCCAGCTTGGCCCGCCAGTCGCCCGGCCAGTCGTCCGGCAGCGGGTCGTCGCCGCCGACCGAGTCCGCCATCAGGGCTTCCAGCTCCGCCTTGCCCGGCAGGTAGGTGTAGAGCGAGGCCGTGCCGACGCCCAGCTCGACGGCCACCCGGCGCATGGACAGCGCGGCCAGGCCCTCGGTCTCGGCGATCCGGATCCCGGCGGCCACGATCTGCTCCGCCGTCAAGCCCCGCCGCGGGCCGCGGGCGGGGCGGCGGGCGTCCTTCCACAGCAGTTCCAGCACTCGCCGCTGGGCGTCGTCCGTTGCGTTCATGATGAAACTCAGTATACCGTTCGGAGTTGTACGAACGGTGTTCGAAGTTTTGGGGGACGACGTGGAAGACGATGCCGCGGACCGGGGGACGGCACGGGAACGGCGCACGTTGACGGCGGCGACGCTGGCCAACGGGCCGACCGAGCTGATCGACTTCGTGCTGCCGCTGTGGGCGGGCGCGACCATCGGGCTGAGCGCCACCGAGGTCGGCGTGCTGATGGCGGTCGAGATGGCGTTGTCGGTGCTCGTGCGGCCACTGGCGGGCGTGCTGGCCGACCGCCGGGACCGGCGGCGCACCGCCGCGATCGGCGCGCTGCTCTACGCGCTGTCGTGCGCCGGGTACGCCACGGCCCAGAGCGCGCCGCTCGCGTACGGCGCGGCGGCGGTCGGTGGCGCGGGTGGCGCGCTGCTGTGGGTCGCCGTCCGCGCGATCGTCAGCGAGCGGCTGGCCGAGGACACCGCGGTGTTCCCCCGCCTGCTCGCCGCGCAGGAGACCGGCTCGTGGGTGGCGTTCGTGGCCGGCATGGCGTTCGTCGGCACGGTCGGCTACGCGGGGCTGTTCTGGGCGTGCGGCGCGGCGTGCGTGGCGGCGGCGGTGTTCCTGCTCGCCGCGCCGGGGCGGCGGGCACGCGGCGACCAGGGCGTGGCGGCGGCCGGGTTGGGCGCGGTGGGCAAGCGGTTGCGGCCGATGCTGTTCGCCGTGGTGATGACCACGGCGGCGGAGGCGGCCGTCGGGTTGTTGCTGCTCCTGCACCTGCAACGCGGGTTCGACCTGGAGTTGCGGGAGGTGGCGTTCGTGTTCCTGCCGGGCGCGATCGCGATGAGCGCCGCCGCCGAGCCCCTGCACCGGTACGTGCTGCGGTTCGGCCGGCGGTCGGTGCTGGTGGGCGCTTCGCTGGCCAGTTGCGCGTTCGCGGTCGGCCTGGCGTGGGCGCCGAACCCGTACGTGATCGCGGGGCTGTGGGTGCTCAGCGGGCTGGCGTGGGCGGCGGTGATGCCGGTGCAGCAGGCCGTGATCGCCGAGGCGGCCGACGGCCAGGTGGGTCGCGCCATGGGCGTGTACGAGGCGGCGTGCCTGGTCGGTGCGCTGATCGGCAGCCTGGCGGCGGGCGCGCTGTACGACGGGGCGCACTGGTGGGTGGCGTGCGTGGTCGCCGCCGGGATGATCCTGGCGGGCGCGGTCGTGGTGCCGAGGGCCGTGCGCCTGCTCGGTGTGCCGGACGTCCCGGTCGCCGAGCCCCGCTGAACGCGCGGGCGACCGCGATCCGGACAACGCGCCGGAGACGCGGACGGGCCGCCGGGTGCGTGCGCCCGGCGGCCCGTTCGTGACGCGACTACTTCGGTTGCGGCAGCAGGTCGGCGGGGACCGGCTCGTCCTTCTCCAGCGCGCCGAACAGCCGCAGCGCGTTCTCCCGGTCCCACTGCACGACCGAGCCCGCGCCCGGCACGGTCGGCGTGCCGCCCACCGGCACGGTCACCGTGTCCACTCCCCCGCCCATGGCGAACGCCATGCCCGCGAGGTGGTGCAGGTGGTCGTCGGCGTTCACCGAGATCGAGTCCGTGCCCGCGAACAGCAGCGGGAACGCCCGGAACGGGTTGGCCAGCGTGCCGAAGCTCGTCGCCTTGTCGGTCAGCGCGGCGAGGAACTTGCGCTGGTTCTCCACCCGTTGCAGGTCGGCCGTGGCGAACGCCCGCGAGCGGACGAAGCCCAGCGCCTGCGCGCCGTCGAGCTCCTGGCAGCCCGGCTGGAGGTCCAAGCCCGCCAACGGGTCCTGCATCGGCTCCTCGATGCACATGTCCACGCCGCCGACCGCGTCCACGATCCCGGCGAAGCCGCCGAAGCCGATCTCCATGTAGTGGTCGACGTGGATGCCCGTGGCGCCCTCCACGGTCTGCACCAGCAACGACGGACCGCCGAACGCGAACGCCGCGTTGATCTTGTTCTTGCCGTTGCCGGGGATGTCCACATAGGAGTCGCGAGGGACGCTCACCAAAGTGGACTTCCCGGAGCCCTCCGGGATGTGCAGCAACATGATGGTGTCCGTGCGCCGGCCGCCCGCGTCACCGGTGGACAGCTCGGCCTTCTGCTCCTCGGTCAGGTCGTCGCGCGCGTCCGACCCGACGAGCAGCCAGTTCGTGCCCGGTGTGTCCGCCGGCCGGTCCGCGTAGTCGGTCAGCGCGTCGATCCGCCGCAACGACCCGTCGACGTAGAACCACATGCCGATGCCGAAGGCCAGCAACAACACCAGGACCACGCCGATGATCCGCCCGATCCTCGGCTTGCGGCGGCGCGGCGCCGGGCGTCCCGCCGGCTGGTACGCGGCCCGCTGCCCGTACCCGCCCTGCGGCGGCCCGCCCTGGGGCCCGCGCTGCCGCGGCTGCCCGCCCTGTCGGTATCCGCCCTGCTGATACCCGCCCTGCTGGTATCCGGCGTTCATCAAGCGACCCCGTCCGTGTGTCGGTCACTGCTCGCACCTAAAGACGCGGTGCGCGGCGAGAGGTTGCCACCCTAGTGGTCGGGCGGCAGCACCAGCGCGGCCAGCAGGCGGTCCAGCTCCGCCTCCGGGTCGTCCGTCAGACCGGTGTGCGCGGGCGAGGTCTGGACGATCGTGCTGCGTGGCGCGGTCAGCCAGCGGAACCGCTGACCTGCGGAGGTGCGCGACACAGGACCCGCCGTCGGCACGCCGTCGCACGACAGGCCCCAGTGCTCCAGCGTGGCCCGCAACACCTCCACGTCCAGGAACGGGTCCAACGCCAGCACCCGACGCTCGTCGACGTGCACGCGCGCGCCGAGGAACTCCAGGTCCTTGCAGTAGACGAGCACGCCGACGTTGACGAACTCGCCTCGCTCCTGCCTGGGCACCGCGCGCAGCAGCGCGTACTCAAACACGTGCGGCACGAGCGGCCTCCAGTGCGTCGACCCACGCCCGCGGCGCGGCCAGTCGGGCGGTGAAGAACGACTCGTACGCCTCGCGCACCGCGGCCGGTGCGCCGAACGCCTCGTCCTGCGCGAGCCACGCGTCAGGCACGAGCGCCAACACCTCCCGCACCAGGTCGGGCGTGACGCGGGCAGTGAGCTCGGCGTCCACCCCCGCGAGGTCCCCCGCGAACGGCAGCATCAGGTGGTCCGCCGCGTCGAACCGGTAGGTCGCCGCCGGGAACCTCTCCGGCCGCCACGAGTGGTGGAAGTACAAGGACGCGCCGTGGTCGATGAGCCACAGCTCGCGGTGCCAGAGCAAGGTGTTCGGGTTGCGCCAGCTGCGGTCGACGTTCAGGGTGAGCGCGTCCAGCCACAACAAGCGGGCGGCGGCCTCCGCGGACGGCTCCCGCACCACCGGGTTGTAGTCGAACGACCCCGGCAGGTAGTCCAACCCCAGGTTGAGCCCGCCGCTGGCCTTCAACAGCTCCTGCACCTCCTGATCCGGCTCGGCCCGACCCAACTCCGGGTCCAGCTCCACCAAGACGATCTCCGGCACCCGGAAACCGAGGCGGCGGGCCAGCTCACCGACCACGATCTCGGCGATGAGCGCCTTCACGCCCTGACCCGCGCCCCGGAACTTGAGCACGTACATGCCCAGGTCGTCGGCTTCGACGAGCCCCGGCAAAGAGCCGCCCTCCCGGAAGGGCGTGACGTAGCGGGTGGCCGCGACCTGGCGCAGCCCGTTCGAGTGGTTCACGGGGTTAGTTTGCCGCTGCTCCGCAGACGGCGGCGAGGTCGCCCGGAAGTCGACCTCGCGGCGGGGGCGTGACCAAGCGGGTGGACGAGCGTGGATGAGTGGAGCGGGTGGCGGGGTAGGCGAGGGGGTGGGTGAGCGAGGGTCAGGTGGTGGAGGCGCGGGTGGCGGCTTCGGTCAGGGCGGGCAGGTAGCCGGACTCCTGGCCCGCCCGGTTCGGGTGGTAGGAGCGGTCGACCGGCACCAGGACCAGGCCGTTCAGCCACGGCTCATCGGCGCACACGCCGTGGCCGTCGAAAGCGGCCCGCACGTCCGCGTACTCGAACCCGGCCGCCTCCGCCCGGTCACCGGTCACCTCGGCCACCGCGTCCGCCGCCCGGTTCACCGCCTCCCGCTTCACCCCGCTCATCAAGCACCACGTCTCGTGCGAGAACAACCGGGGGTAGCCCAGCACCACCACCTCGGCCGACGCGGCCCGCCGGGCGGCCACCAGGCCGTACAGGGCGTCCAACCGGCCGGGCAGCTCGTCGCGGACGAACCGCTCGGCCTCGTCGACCCGCGACACGCACTCGTCGTCGTCGCCCAACGTGCACGTGGTCATCACGTCGGTGAACCCGGCGTCGTTGCCGCCCACCGTGATCGTGACGAGCGTGGCGCCCGGCGTGATCCGCTCCACCTGCCCGGACACCTCCGCCGTGGTGGCGCCGGCGCACGCGGCGTGCACCAGGGACGCGTGGTGGCGCTGCGCCCACAGCGCCGGGTACGCGTTCGGGCTCCGCCGGCAGTCGTCGGACGACTCGGCGCCCGCGCCGAGGCCCGCCGCGTAGGAATCACCCAACGCGACGAGCTCCGGCGCGGCCGGCGCGGGTGTGAGGGCCATCAGCAGCGCGAACGCGAGCATGTTCATGCACCGGTGCTACCAGTGCGGACAGTCCCGCCGGCGGAAGTTAACCCGTCGGGAGTTACCTCTTCAGGGCGACGCAGACCGGGATCGGGGCGGCGGTGGTGCTCGTCAGCCGCAGCTTCCCGGTGGTCCGGTCCACCTCGAACGTGGTGATGTTGTCCGAGTTCTGGTTGGCCGCCAGCAGGAACCGGCCGGACGCGTCGAGCGTGATGTGCCGGGGGAACTTCCCGCCCACCGGCGTGGCCTCGACCAGCCGCAGCGCCGCGCCGCCGCGTTCCACCGCGAACACGGCCACGCTGTCGTGACCCCGGTTGGACAGGTAGGCGAAGCGACCGTCCGACGACACCACGATCTCCGCCGGGTAGTTGCGCGGCGCGGTCGGCGCGCCGGCGGGCAGCGTGCTCACCTTCTGGCCCGGCGTGAGCACGCCCCGGTCGTAACCGGCCACCACGATCGTGGAGTCGAGCTCGTTGGCGATGTAGGCGTGCTTGCCCGACGGGTGGAACGCCAGGTGCCGCGGCCCCGCGCCGGCGTGCACGCGCGCCGTGGTGGCCGGGGTCAGCTTGCCCTCGCCGCTGAGCCGGTAGCTGTGGACCGAGTCGGTGCCCAGGTCGACCGCCAGCACGAACTCGCCGGTCGGGTCGGCCAGCACCTGGTGCGCGTGCGGCCCCTCCTGCCGGTCCGGGTCCGGTCCGGCGCCCTTGTGCACGACCAGGTCCGTGCGCTCGCCCAACCCGCCGTCGGGCAGCACCGGGTGCACGGCCACGCTGCCCGAGCTGTAGTTGGCCGACAGCAGGAACCCGCGGTGCAGCGCCAGGTGGCACGGGTCCGCGCCGCCGGTGCTGCGGCTGCCGAGCACCTTCGGCACCCCGTCCGGGCCGACCGCCAGCGCGGTCACCTCGCCGTCGGACTTCTCGTTCGCCGCGTACACCCAGCGGCCCGCGTCGATCACGAACGACGGGTTCGGCACGTCCGGCACCACGCCGGTGACGCGCAGCCTGCCCGTCGCCGGGTCGTACGCGCCGAGCCCGAGACCCGTGCCACCGCCCGCCCAGGACGTGTAGGTGCCCAGGTAGGCGCGGATCTCCGCCCTCCCGTGGCCCCCATCGGACTCGGCCGCTCGCGCGACACCCTCGGTCATCAGCAACCCCGCTCCCACGCCAACGGCACCCAGGAACCGCCGCCTGTCCACAACCACACCGAACCTCCGCTCGACCGCCCGCGGCGGTCCCACAGTGGCCTGGACCACTGCGCCCAAGCAAGAGGTGCAACGAAGATTGCGTCTAGCGCAACGGGTCGGCGTCCCGGAGCCGTGCCAACTCGACGGCCGGATCGTACGAGGGTTCCGGGTAGGTGGGCGCGAGGTCCCGCAGCGCCTCCAGCAGCAGCCGCGCCACCACCCAGTTGCGGTACCACTTGCGGTCCGACGGCACGGCGTGCCAGGGCGCGACCGGCGTCGAGCACTTCACGAGCGCGTCGGAGTAGGCCAGCTGGTAGCGCGAGAACTTGGACCGCACCTCCAGGTCGCCCGGGTTGTACTTCCAGCGCTTGAGCGGGTCCTCCAGCCGGGCGATGAGCCGTTCGCGCTGCCGTTCCGGCGAGATGTGCAGGAAGCACTTGACCGTGGTCACGCCCTGGTCGGCCAGCTCCGCCTCGAACGCGTTGATCTGCCGGTAGCGCCGCCGCCACTCGGTCGACGGCACGAGGTTGTCCACCCGCGCGACCAGCACGTCCTCGTAGTGCGAGCGGTCGAACACGCCGATGTGGCCCGGCGGCGGCACCTGGCGGCGGACGCGCCACAGGAAGTCGTGCCGCAGCTCGGTCCGGGTCGGCTTCTTGAACGACGCGATGCGCAGGCCCTGCGGGTTCACCAGGCCCGCGACGTGCCGGATGGTGCCGCCCTTGCCGGAGGTGTCCATGCCCTGGAGCACCAGCAGCACCCGCCGGTCGCCACCGCCCGTGCCCTCGGCGTACAGCGCCTCCTGGAGCCGGTCCAGCTCGCGGCCGATCACCGCCATGTCCGCGGCCGCCTCGGACTTCGAGCGTGGCCCGACCGGCGTCGCGGCCGGGTCGACCCCGGCGAGGTCGAAGCTCTCCGGATCCACCCGGAAGGCGTCGGATATCGACTGGACCTGCGCGGACTTGTCGGCCATCGTCGGAGGGTATCCCGTCGATCATGGGCCTACCGGTCACGCAACGGATCGCCGTGAAAAAGTCCGATTGCGCAACGAACATGACGGATGCGCAACGCCTGACGGATGAATTCGCTGGCGCAGGCCCCTTAGTGTTGGTGACATGACCGCCATGGCCGCAGCTCTGAGCTCCCAGCGCTTCATCTCGCTCGACGAGGAATGGAGCACGCACAACTACCACCCGCTGCCGGTCGTGATCTCGCACGGCGAGGGAGCGTGGGTCACCGACGTGGACGGTCGGCGCTACCTGGACTTCCTGTCCGGCTACTCGTCGCTGAACTTCGGCCACCGCCACCCCGACCTCGTCGCCGCCGCGGTCGAGCAGCTCGGCCGGGTCACGCTGACCAGCCGCGCGTTCCACCACGACCAGTTCGGCCCGTTCTGCCGCGAGCTGGCCGAGCTGACCGGCACCGAGATGGTGCTGGCGATGAACTCCGGCGCGGAGGCCGTCGAGTCGGCGATCAAGGTCGCCCGGAAGTGGGCGTACCGGGTGAAGGGCGTGCCCGCGGGCACGGCCGAGATCGTGGTCGCCGGGTCGAACTTCCACGGCCGCACCACCACGATCGTCTCGTTCTCGACCGACGACACCGCCCGCGAGGACTTCGGGCCGTTCACACCGGGCTTCAAGGTCGTCGAGTACGGCTCGCTGGACGCGTTGCGCGACGCGATCACCGAGCGGACCGCCGCGGTGCTGCTGGAGCCGATCCAGGGCGAGGCGGGCGTGGTCGTGCCGCCCGCGGGCTACCTGGCGGGCGTGCGGGCGCTGTGCGACGAGCACGACGTGCTGATGATCGCCGACGAGATCCAGTCCGGGCTGGGCCGCACCGGCGAGCTGCTGGCGCTGGACCACGAGGGCGTGCGCGCCGACCTCTACACGCTGGGCAAGGCGCTGGGCGGCGGCATCATGCCGGTGTCGGCGGTGGTCGGCAGCCGCGCGGTGCTCGGCGTGCTGCGGCCCGGCGAGCACGGGTCGACGTTCGGCGGCAACCCGCTGGCGTGCGCGGTCGGGCGGGCCGTGGTGCGGCTGCTCGCGACCGGCGAGTTCCAGCAGCGGTCCCGCGAGCTGGGCGCCCACCTGCACGCGCGGCTGGGCGAGCTGGTCGGGCACGGCGTGGCGGAGGTGCGCGGTCGCGGGCTGTGGGCCGGTGTCGAGATCGCGCCCGGCGGACCGCGCGGGCGGGCGGCGTCGGAGGCGCTGGCCGGGCTGGGCGTGCTGTGCAAGGAGACCCAGGACACCACGCTGCGCGTCGCTCCCCCGCTCGTCATCACGCGCGAGGAGCTGGACCGCGGGATCGACGCTGTCGGCGAGGTGTTGAGCACTCAGCGCGACCCTCGTGCCCGGTTTGCCTGATCCGCCTGATATCGCAGGTCACAGACGTGTCGAGGTCGGTGTGATCGCCGGTCTCGACCCCCATCCTTGGCCCATGGGTGAACGCAAGCGGGCTCGCGCGGCCGTCGCGCTGGGACAGTGGGTCGAGCCGGAAGAGGTCCTGGCTCGCGGACGGGAGCTGCGGGCGGCGGTGAGCCACCAGGCGCACCGGGAGCCGGTGTTCGCGCCGGACCGGCCGTCCGTGGTCGACTTCGTGGACGCGTCGAACGAGGGACGCCTGCCGCACCTCGTGCCGCTGCGGATCGGCCGGATGCTCGTCTCGCCGTTCGCGTTCTTCCGCGGCAGCGCCGGGCTGATGGCGGGCGACCTGGCCGTGGGCCCGCGCAGCGGGCTGGACGCGCAGCTGTGCGGTGACGCGCACGCGGCCAACTTCGGCCTGTACGGCACGCCCGAGGGCCGGATCGTGATGGACATCAACGACTTCGACGAGACGCTGCCCGGCCCGTGGGAGTGGGACCTGAAGCGGCTGGCGACGTCGCTGGTGCTGGCGGGCCGGGAGGGCGGCGTGTCGGAGAAGGGCTGCCGCGACGCGGCGTCCGACGCGGTGCGCGCCTACCGGGGCGCGGCGCGGCACCTGGCCGAGATCCCGTTCATGGAGTCGTGGAACGCGCTGGGTGACGAGTCGGCGTTGTCCAAGTCGAAGGCCGACGACCTGCTGGACGACTTCACGAAGGCCGCGTCCAAGGCGCGCAAGAACACCAGCGCGCGGGTGGCGGCGAAGTGGACCCGGCGCGAGGGCGAGCACATCCGGTTCGTGGCGGACCCGCCCGTGCTGTCCCGGATCTCCGACGAGACGGCGGCGACCGTCGTGGCCGCCCTGCCGTCCTATGTGGACACGCTGCGCGAGTCGCGGTACAACCTGATCATGCGCTACAGCGTGTCGGACGTGGCGTTCCGCGTGGTCGGCACCGGCAGCGTCGGCTGGCGCAACTACCTGATCCTGCTGCACGGCAACGGCGACGAGGCGCTGGTGCTGCAGGCGAAGGAGGCGCGCCCGTCGGCGCTGGCGCCGTTCCTCGGCGCGTCCGCGAGGAACGCCGGCCAGTCGGGCAAGCACGAGGGCAAGCGGATCGTGCACGGCGCGCGGCTCGTGCAGGCCGAGACCGACATCCTGCTCGGCTGGACCACGATCGAGGGCCGGGACTACATCGTCCGGCAGTTCCGCAACCGCAAGGGCGAGATCGACGCGACCACGCTGAAGCGGGACGACCTGGACGACTACGGCCGGCTCGCGGGCGCGCTGCTGGCCCGCGCGCACAGCCGGTCGGTCGACCCGCGACTGCTGGCCGGGTACTGCGCGGGCGGCGAGGAGTTGGACGAGGCGATCGCCCGGTACGCGCTGGGCTACGCCGACCGGACGTGCGCCGACCACGAGGAACTGGTCGCGGCGGTCAGGTCCGGGCGGTTGCCCGCTGATCGCGAGTGACCCGACGGGCCACCAGGAACAGCACGACCGCGGGTGCCGGGCGTTCGCAGCACGCGTCCACGTCGTCCACGTCGTCCACCGGAGGTTCCCACCTCGGCTGACGCCTCCCTGGAATGCCCCCGCGGTCCCGTGCCACTAAGTTCGCTGGAGTGGAGTGGATCGGGGTCATCAGGCACGGCGAGAGCAACGGCAACGTGGCGCGCGAAGTCGCCGAGTCGGCCGGGGACGACGTCATCGACATCGCCGAGCGGGACGCGGACGTGCGGCTGTCCCCCGCCGGTGAGCAGCAGGGCCGGGCGCTGGGGAGGTGGTTCGCCTCGATGCCGCACGAGCAGTGGCCCGACCTGGTCGTGGCGTCGCCGTACCGGCGGACCCTCGACACCGCCGCGCTGGCGCTGCGGGGGCACCCCCGGATGCTGGTCGACGAACGGCTGCGCGACCGCGAACTGGGCGTGCTCGACCTGCTGACCACGCACGGCGTGGCGAACCGGTACCCGGACGAACTGGTGCGCAAGCGCCGGCTCGGCAAGTTCTACTACCGGCCGCCGGGCGGCGAGTCGTGGGCCGACGTCCTGCTGCGGCTGCGGTCGCTGCTGCGCGACCTCGACGGGCAGCGGGTGCTGTTGTTCGCCCACGAGATCACGCCGTTCCTGCTGCGCTACCTGCTGGAGGGCCTGCCCGAGCGCGACATGCTGGCCTACGCGCACCACTCGACCGTGCCCAACGGCTCGCTGACGTCGTGGCGGCGCGAGGACGGCGCGTGGTTGTTGGAGCGCGAGTTCGAGAGCGACCACCTGATCGAGCACGGCGCCGAGCCCACGGAGACCGCAGATGCCACCACGCGTTCAGCCTGAGCCCATCACGTCGGCCCTGTTGCGGGAGTGGCCGCGAGGACGCGAGGACGGCGGCACCGTGCTGGTCGTGGGCGGCTCGCGGCGCGTGCCGGGCGCGGTGCTGCTCAGCGGGATCGCGGCGCTGCGGACCGGCGCGGTGACGCTTCAGCTGGCCGTGGCGGACCGGCACGCCTCCGGCCTCGGCTTGGCGGTGCCCGAGGCGCTGGTGGTGGGCCTGCCGGAGACGGAGTCGGGTGCGGTGTCGCGCGCGGCGGCGGACGAGCTGGGTGACCTGGTGGCGGACGCCTCGGCGGTGGTCGTCGGGCCCGGCCTGGTCGACCCGGACGAGACGGCCGCCCTGCTGGAGCGGTTGCTGCCCGCGACGCGGGGGCCCGTGGTGCTCGACGCGTTCGCACTGGGCGCGCTGGGCCTGCACCCGTCGCTGGGCGACCCGGTGCGCGGTCGGGTGGTGCTCACGCCGAACGTGGTGGAGGGCGGGTACCTGCTGGGGTCGGAGGTCGAGGACCACGTGGAGGCCGCGGTGGCGATAGCCGGGAAGTACGACGCGGTGGTGAACCTGATGGGCGTGGTGGCGGCGCCGGACGGCCGGGTCTGGCAGGACGGCACCGGGCACGTCGGGCTGTCCACCTCGGGCAGCGGCGACGTGCTGGCCGGGCTGGTCGGCGGGATGCTGGCCCGCGAGTCCGACCCGGCGCTCGCCACCTGCTGGGCCGGGCACGTGCACGCGATGGCCGGGCAGCGGCTGGTGCCGCGCACCGGGCTGACCGGGATGCTGGCCCGCGAGCTGCTGGACGAGGTGCCGCGCGTGCTGGCGGAACTGCGGTCGCGCTAGACGCGGAACATCCGCACGACCAGGTGGGTGGTGGCCGCGGCCACCGGTGCGCCGGTGACCACGTGCGCCGCAACCAGCGGCACCGGCAGCGCCGGCGCCGACCCGATCACGCCCCTGGGCCGGCGACACCGCGAACGCGCCCACGGCCGCGGGGGGTGCGCGGCACGATCGCCGCGCCGAGCTGGAGCCCGACCAGGACCACCACGGCCGGCACGTGGCACGACGTCACCTCGGCGGGGTCGAGGCCGAACCGGCGGGCGTGCCCGGTGCCGGGCCACCGCGATCACCAGGGCGACCGTGATCAGGCCGACGACGATGCCGAGCGCCCCCTGGCCCCTCGCGGAGGGGTTCGGCTCAACCGCCGCCACCGCCGTCGGACGAGTTCGGCGCCTGACCGTCGCCGGGACGGCCCGGGGCGTGGTGGGTCCGCACGGCCAGGACGATTCCGCTGAGGATGACGATCACGGTGGCGACGAGCGCCACCACCAGGCCGGTGTCCATGCGTCGAGTGTGCCGCACCGACCCCGGTCCGCGGTGGCCTTCACCCGCCCGCCCGGCCGACCTGGACCCGGGACGTCCGCACCACCGGGTGCGCGACGGCCAAGGCGGCGGTGACCACGTGCGACCGCCGCCGCGGATCGTCTACCGGGCGCGCTTGACCCGCGTCTCGTCCCACACCGGCTCGTCCACCTCGACCACCTCGCCGTCGGACCGGAACAGCAGGAACCGGTCGAAGCCGCGGGCGAACCAGCGGTCGTGGGTGACGGCGACGACGGTGCCGGTGAAGCCCTCCAGCGCGTCCTGCAACGCCTCGGCCGAGTTGAGGTCGAGGTTGTCGGTCGGCTCGTCCAGCAGCAGCAGCGTGGCGCCGGACAGCTCCAGCAGCAGCACCTGGAACCGCGCCTGCTGCCCGCCGGACAGCGTCTCGAACCGCTGGTCGCCCTGCTTGGCGAGGCCGTAGCGGCTCAGCACGGCCATCGCCGCGCCCCGGTCGAGGCCCTTGCGGCCGCCCTCGCCGTGCCACAGGACGTCGACCAGCGTGCGGCCGACCCACTCCGGGTGCTGGTGGGTCTGCGCGAACAGGCCCGGCACCACCCGTGCCCCGAGGCGGCACACGCCCGTGTGCGCGACGTCGCCGCCGCCGAGCAGCCGCAGGAAGTGGCTCTTGCCCGAGCCGTTGGACCCGAGGACCGCGACCCGGTCCTCGAAGAAGATCTCCGCGTCGAACGGCTTCATCAGCCCGGTCAGCTCGAGGTCCTCGACGATGACGGCCCGCACGCCGGTGCGGCCACCGCGCAGGCGCGGCGTCACCTTCTCGTCGGTCGGCAGCTCCGGCGGCGGGCCCGCCTCCTCGAACTTCTCCAGCTTGGCCCGCATGACCCGGTACTTCGCCGCCATCACCTCGCTGATCCTGGCCTGGATCTGGAGCGTGCGGACGAGCTCCTTGAGGTGGTCGTGCTCCTCGTTCCAGCGGCGGTGCAGCTCGGCGAGGCGGTCGATGCGGGCCGCGCGGGCGGCGTGCCAGGTGCCGAACGAGCCGGGGTGGGTCCACGCCGAGTGGGCCTCCACCGTGACGACGTGCGTGGCGGCGACGTCCAGCAGCTCCCGGTCGTGGCTGACCAGCAGCACGGCCTTGCCGGTCTCGCGCAGCCGCTCCTCCAGCCACCGCTTGCCCGGCACGTCGAGGTAGTTGTCCGGCTCGTCGAGCAGCAGCACCTGTTCGGGGCCCCGCAGCAGCGCTTCGAGCACCAGCCGCTTCTGCTCGCCGCCGGACAGGGTGCGCACCTCGCGGAACCGGGCCCGGTCGAAGGGCACGCCGAGCGCGGCGACGGTGACCGTGTCCCACAGCACCTCGGCGTCGTAGCCGCCGACCTCGCCCCACGCGGTGATCGCGTCGGCGTAGCGCATCTGGGTGGGCTCGTCGTCGGTCTCCATGAGCTGGAGCTCGACCTCGTCCAGCGCCTTGGCGGCGGCCCGCAGCGGCGCGGGCGACGCGGCCAGCAGCAGGTCGCGGACGGTGCTCTCGTCGCGGACCGAGCCGACGAACTGCGGCATCACGCCGAGGCCGCCCTGCACGCGGACGCTGCCCGCGGTGGGTGTCAGCTCGTGGGACAGGATCCGCAGCAGCGTCGTCTTGCCGACGCCGTTCGCGCCGACCAGGGCGACCACGCTGTTCGTGCCGACCTTGAACGACACGTCGCGGAACAGCTCGCGACCGTCGGGCAGGCGGAAGGCGAGGCCGTTGGCGTCCAGGAATCCCACCCGCGCATGGTCGGCCATGTCCGCCGCGCAAGGCCAGCGGATTAGGCCGTTTCCGCGAAGTGTGACGCGACTCCCTCGTTCACGGGGGAGTCCGGGGGTCGAGGTGCACGGCGTGGCTGGGCGCGGTCGGGCGATGAGCTCGCTGCGGTCGGAGTGCGCCGGCCCGCTCGTGCGGAACCCCCTCGGGTCACCGCGGGCGGTGCCGGCTCACCGCCAGCTGTAGCCGCGCATCAGCATCAGGAGCGCGCCGAAACCCAGCGACGCCAGGGCGGGGCCGATCGCCCCGAGGACCAGCAGCAGCACGCCCAGGCCGCCGAACGTGGCCACGAGGGCGTAGCTGAGCACCGGGTGCCGGGGTTTCCCGGCGACGAGCGCCGAGGCCAGGCCCGGCTCCTCGTCCGCGAGTCTGGTTTCGATCTCACTGAGGGTGCGGCGTTCCGCTTCGCTCATCACCGCCGGTGGATACCCTGCGCCCAACCCGCAAAACCACCCCTGAACGGGGGTTTAGCAGGCAAGATCACCGGGAGAGGGCGACGAGTCGCGATACCGCCCGCAGGTACTTCTTGCGGTAGCCGCCACGCAGCATTTCGGCCGTGAAGAGCTCCGAAAGGGCGTCCCCGGACACCGCCACCGGGATGTCCCGGTCGTAGAGCCGGTCGCCGAGCGCCACGAGCCTCAGCGCCACCGCCTGATCGGGCGCGGGCCGAACGTGGCGCAGGTGCACCGCGGTCACCCCGTCCACCAGCCTGCCGTAGCTCGACGGGTGGATGCGGGCCAGCGCGCTGCACAGGTCGGCGAAGTCGTCCAGCGTGCCGCCGGGGGTGCTCCGGGCCTTGGCCACGAGGTCCTCGTCGGCCATCGGCGGCGGCGCGTCGGGCAGGCCGCGGTGGCGGTAGTCGGGGCCGTCGACCCGGACCACGGTGAACTTCGCCGACATCGACTGGATCTCGCGCAGGAAGTCGGCGGCGGCGAACCGGCCCTCGCCCAGCTTGTCCGGCAGCGTGTTCGACGTGGCCGCGACCGACACGCCCGCCGCCGTCAGCTCCTTGAGCAGGCGGGTGACCAGCATCGTGTCGCCCGGGTCGTCCAGCTCGAACTCGTCGATCGCGAGCAGCTTGTGCGACGACAGCCGGCGCACCGTCTCGGCGAAGCCCAGCGCGCCGACGAGGTTGGTCAGCTCGACGAACGTGCCGTAGGCCTTGGGGCCGGGCACGGCGTGCCACACCGACGCCAGCAGGTGCGTCTTGCCGACGCCGAACCCGCCGTCGAGGTAGAACCCGGGTTTGGCGTCGTCGGCGGCCGACCGCTTGAACAGCCGGCCCAGCACGCCCCGGTTGCCGCCCTCGGTGACGCGTTCGGCGAACTCTCGGCCCGCCCGCACCGCCGCGGCCTGGCTCGGCTCGTCCGGGTTGGGCAGGTAGGTGTCGAACCGGACCGCGTCGAAGCGGGGCGGCGGGACCAGCGCGTCCACCAGCTCGTCCGCGGCGACGTGCGGGGTTCGGTCGGACAGGCGCGGCGGGGCGGACATGACGGGATCGTAACGGCGTGCTGGGATGTGGCGGTGCGGATGTTGTGGCCACCACGTGACGGCGAGATCACCGACGAGGACCTGGAACGGCTCTACGACTACCCCGCCGGGCTCGACCGGCCGTGGGTGCAGGTGAACTTCGTGTCCAGCGTGGACGGTGCGGTGTCGGTGGCCGGGCGCTCCGCCGGGCTGGGCAACGAGGCCGACCGCGCGGTGTTCATGCTCGGCCGCGACCTGTGCGACGTGGTGCTCGTCGGCGCGGGCACGGCCCTCGTCGAGGGCTACCAGGGCATCAAGGCGGGGGAGGTGCGCGCGTCCCGGCGGGCCAGGCTCGGCCTCGCGCCGGTGCCGCCGATCGCCGTGGTGACCGGGCGGTGCTCGATCGAGCCGACGTCCGCGCTGCTGACCGCCGCCACCGTGCCGCCGATCATCCTCACCACCCGGGCCGCGCCGCGGGAGCGGCGTGACGCGCTCGCGGCGGCGGGCGCCGACGTGGTCGTCGCCGGCGAGCAGACCGTGGCCCTGGACCTGGCGCTGGCGGCGCTGCGGGAACGCGGCCTGCTCCGGGTCGACTGCGAGGGCGGGCCGAAGGTGTTCGGCGCGCTGATCGACGCCGACCTCGTCGACGTGCTGTGCGTGACGTTCTCCCCGCTGCTCGCGGGCGGTGACGCCGGCCGGATCTCGAACGGGCCGCTGCCCCCGTCACCCCGGTCGATGGAGCTGGCGTCGGTGCTGCACCACGACAGCGCCCTCCTCCTGCGGTACCGCAAGGTGACGCCCGATCCGGTGACCTGGAGCACATCTCCGCGCTGAGCCGGATACGGTCCGCATCCGAACGTGCACGCACCGATTTCGGAGAGGATCCGCCGTGGCGCAGAGCACCGCCGCCAAGCCGGACGTCGGCACCCCCCGGCTGGCCGAGGACACCGAGCAGGGCAGGACCACGATCGCGTCGTCGGTCGTGCAGAAGGTCGCGGGCATCGCGGCGCGGGAGATCTCCGGCGTGCACGCGCTGGGCGGCGGCGTGTCGCGGGCGTTCGGCGCCCTGCGCGAGCGCATCCCGGGCGCGGGCACCGCGGACACCGCGGGCGTCGCGGTCGAGGTCGGCGAGCGGCAGGCCGCGGTCGACCTGGACATCGTGGTCGAGTACGGCGCGAGCATCGTCGACCTGGCTCGGGCCGTGCGGCGCAACGTGATCGGCTCGGTGGAGCGGATCACCGGCCTGGAGGTCATCGAGGTCAACATCGCGGTCAACGACATCCACCTGCCCGACGACGACGAGGAGACCGGGCCGACGGGTTCGCGGGTCGAGTGACGGACGTGGCGGAGGACGTCGAGGCGGCGTTGCTGGCGCACCCGGAGGTGGCGCGGCTGGACGGCGCGATCGCCTCCTACCTGCCCGGGCGGCGCGTGCTCGGCGTCCGGGTCGGCACGCGGGTGGAGGTGGCGGTGGTGCTGCGGACCGGCCGGCCGATCGGCGAGGTGGTGCCGGAGCTGCGGTCGCGGGTCGCCCGGGTGGCGGGCGCCGCGCCGGTGGACGTGGTCGTGGCCGATCTGGAGTGGGAGAGCTGATGAGCGCGACGCAGACGGGCCTGCTCTCGGGCCTGGTCCTGGGCCTGGCCGCGACCAGCGGGTTCACCGCGTTCCTGGTGACCCTGGCGGTCGGCGTGATCGGCCTGGTCGTGGGCCGGGTCCTCGACGGCGAGCTCGACCTCGGCGACCTGCTCGGCCGGGGCCGCGACAAGTGACCGAGGCGCGGGGCTCGCTCGAGATTCACCCGACCGTGGTGCGGAAGGTGGCGGCGCACGCCGTCCGGCTCGTGCCCGGCGCGGAGCCGAGCGCGGCGGTCAGGGTCGCCGAGGCGGGCGACGACCTGGAGCTCGGGGTCAAGCTGGCGTTGCGCTACCCGGCTCCCGTGCGCACGGCCGCCGCCGACGTCCGGCGGCACGTCACCGAGGAAGTCGAGCGGATCACCGGCTACCGGGTCCGGTCGGTGGCCGTGACGGTGTCCGCGCTGAGCGCCGAGACCCGGCCGAGGGTGGTGTAGGTGCGAGTCCTGCTGCGGGTGCTGTCGCCGTTGCTCGGGGTGGCGTTGGCCGGTGCGGGCGCGCTGCTGGTCGTCGTGGTCGCCCGGCAGTGGTCCGGGCGCGGGTGGCCGCCGTGGCCGGACTGGTCCTGGGCGGACCGGCCGGTCCTGCCGATCGGCGCCTGCCTGGCCGTCGGCGGGCTGTTCCTGCTGGTCGTGGCGTCCCGGGCGGGGGTGTCGCAGGTGCCGCTGGACGACCCGGCCGACGGCGTGCGGGTGGTGACCACGCCGACGTCGTTGGCCCGCGTGGTCGGGCACCGGGTGCGCGCGGAGGACGGCGTGGCGGACGTGGCGGTCACCGCGTCGCGGCGCAGGGTGCGGGTCCGGGTGACGAGCCGGCTGCACGGCGAGGCGTCGTTGCGGCCGCGGCTGCTGGAGGTGGCCCGGGGCGCGGTGGACGACCTGCCGATGTCCGCGCGGCCGAAGGTGTCGGTCGTCGTCATCTCGCCGAAGGACTGCTCGATCCCGCCGAAGGACCTCCGCTCCTCACCCGAGGACCGCGACGCCACGCCGGAGGACCGCGACGCCACGCCGGAGGACCGACCGTGAACCGCTCGAACCGCACCGAACGCGTGATGGCCGCCGTGCTCGGCGTGCTCGCCCTCCTGGTCGGCGGCGCCGCCGTCGTGCTGCACCGCTTGGCCGTCGACCGGCCGGTGCTGGACCCGGTCGTGCTCGACTGGGCCCGGCGGCACCTGCTGCCCGTCCGGCTCGGGCTGATCGCGCTCGGCCTGCTGGCCGTCGTGCTCGGGCTGCGGTGGGCGTGGCGCGCGGTCCGCCCCGAACGGCACCCCGACCTGCTGCTGGACGACGTGGTCGTCACGGCCAAGGCGCTGGCGGCGGCGGTGCGCGCGGACGCCGAGCAGGTGCACGGCGTGGCCGGCGCGAAGGTGTCCGTGGTGGGCAGGCCCGCGTTGCGGCTGCGGCTCACGCTGCGGCACGGCGCGGACGTGCACCGGGTGTGGCGGGAGCTGGACGGCCGGGTGGTGTCGCGGGCCCGCGCCGCGCTCGGCGTGGAGGTCCTCCCGACCGCGGTGCGGCTCGATCTGGCCAAGAGGGAGCGCCATCGCGTGCATCGGGCCGGTCCACCCGGCAGGATGGCCGGGTGGCTCTCCCGTTGACCCCTCCCGTGCAGCCGATGCTGGCGACCGCGGTGGACAAGATCCCGACCGGCGCGGACCTCGTGTTCGAGCCCAAGTGGGACGGCTACCGCTGCCTGGTGTTCCGCGACGGCGACGAGGTGTTCCTCCAGTCGCGCAGCGGCAAGCCGCTCAACCGGTACTTCCCGGAGGCGGAGGCCGCGCTGCGGCGCACCCTGCCGCAGCGGATCGTGGTCGACGGCGAGCTCGTCGTGGCCAAGGACGACAAGCTGGACTTCGACGCGCTGTCCGAGCGGATCCACCCGGCGGAGAGCCGCGTGCGGCTGCTGGCGGAGCAGACGCCGGCGAGCTTCGTGGCGTTCGACGTGCTGGCCCTGGGCGACGAGCTGCTGCTGGAGCGGCCCTGCACGGAGCGCCGGTCCACGCTGGAGGGCCTGATCACGCCCGGCGACGGCCTCTACCTCACCCCCGCGACCACCGACGGCGACCTGGCGGCGCAGTGGTTCGAGCTGTTCGAGGGCGCGGGGCTGGACGGCGTCATGGGCAAGCCCGCGGCCGGCGAGTACACGCCCGGCAAGCGCTCCATGATCAAGGTCAAGCACGCCCGCACCGCCGAGTGCGTGGTGGCCGGACTGCGCTGGCACAAGGACACCGAACCGGGCACGGCGGTCGGCTCGCTGCTGCTCGGCCTGCACGACGAGGCGGGCGTCCTGCACCACGTCGGCGTCGTGGGCTCGTTCAAGGCGGCCGAGCGGCGGGCGCTGGCCGAGGAGTTCACGGGCCTCATCACCACCGGCGAGCACCCGTGGCTGGTGGAGCCCGACGGCCGCCGACTGCCCGGCGAGATCAACCGGTGGCGCGGCAAGCACGCCGACTGGGTGCCGTTGCGGCCCGAACGCGTGCTGGAGATCGCGTACTCGCAGACCGAGGGCGGCGCACCCGCCCGGCTGCGGCACAACGGCCAGTTCCGGCGCTGGCGGCCCGACCGCGACCCGGCGTCGTGCGGCTACGACCAGCTCGACCAGCCCGCGCGCTACGACGTGGAATCGGTGCTGCGAGGCGAAGTTCGCCCCGCGTGACCGCTCGGGTGAGTACCGTGGCGGGTTGTGGCCGAGGTCTCTGATGTGGACGCGCTCATCCGGGAGTTGGACGATCGCATGCGGCTGGACTGCCGCCGGCTGTCGATGTGGCGGGTCGTGCACCGCACGACCGGGTTGTTCTACACCGTGGTGCTGATCTTCGTGCCCGCCGTGCTGGCGGTGGGTTTCACCTCGTCGGAAACGGCGCTGGGCAAGGTGCTGCTGCTCATGGCGGCGGTGGTGGGCGGGCTGAACGTGACGTTCCGGCCCTACCTGCACAGCCTGAGGCGGCGCAGCGCCGTGAACACCATGCGGCGGCTGCGCGACGAGTTCCGCGCCGACGTCGCCGCCACGGTGGAGGGCGAGCTGCCGGCCGTCTACCGCAGGTACGCGGCGACCTACGCGGCGATCTTCGAGGAGCGCGGCGGCGAGCTGGTCGACGGGCGGCTCAGCGCCGAGGAACCGCCGTCCGAACCGGCGCCCAAGCTCCGGGCCTGAGCCCGCTCACCCGACGCCCGGGTCCGGTCACACGTCGGGTCCCGCGGTCCGGGTCGCGCCCACCGACGCCAGCACGACGCAGAACACCGCGACCCACTGCGCCGGGTGCAGCGCCTCGTGCAGCAGGACCAACCCGGCCAGCGCGGCGACCGCCGGCTCCAGGCTCATCAGGATGCCGAACACGCGCGGCGGGATCTTGCGCAGCGCCTCCAGCTCCAGCGAGTACGGGATCACCGACGACAGCAGCGCCACCGCGCCGCCCGCGACGAGCACCACGGGGTCGAGCAGCATCGTGCCCGCCTCGGCCACGCCGAACGGCAGCGCCACCGCCGCGCCGACCACCATCGCCAGCGCCAGGCCCTTGCCGTCGGACGTGCGGCTGCCCAGCGCCGCGGTCAGCAGGATGTAGCCGGCCCAGCACGCACCCGCGCCTGCTGCGAACAGCACGCCGGGCAGCGCCAAGCCGCCGTCGACCCTGGTCAGCAGCAGCACGCCGGCCGCCGCGAGCAGCGCCCACACGCCGTCCAGCCAGCGCCGGGAGCCGATCACGGCCACCGCCAGCGGGCCGAGGAACTCGATGGTGACCGCCGCGCCGAGCGGGATGTGCTTGATCGCCTGGTAGAAGCTGAGGTTCATCGCGCCGAGCACCAGCCCGTAGCCGAGGACCACCGCGTACGTGCGGCGGTCCAGCCGCAGCGACGGCCGCCACACCACCAGCAGGATGGCGGCGGCCAGCACCAGCCTCAGCGTGACCGTGCCCGCCGCGCCGGCCAGGGTGAACAGCTGCTTGGCCACCGCGGCGCCGATCTGCACGCTGACCACGCCCAACAGCACGAGGGCGGGCGGCGGTATCGCGCCGAACGCCTTGGCGGCGAGCGCGACCGGCCCCGACCGGTGGAGCCTGCGTTCGGGGATGCCTTCGACGTGCACGGTGACCACGCCGACATCCTCCCCCAGCCCGCTCACCGAAGTCTCACCTGGACTGTGTGAGGCTCTGCACGAACCCATCGGGAGACCAACGCCGTGGGAGAGAGCGAGGGGACCGCTGTGCCGCGTCGGCGTCACGCCGCTTCGATCTTGGTGGCTCTGAGCGCGCTGGCCGCGTGCAGCGCGGGTCCGTCGACCCGGCCGGTGATCGCCGTGCGCGGTGACGGCGAGCAGCCGTCGGCCGCCACCGTCCCGTCCGGTTCCCGCGAGGTCCCGCCGCTGGAGAGCTACGAGACGCCCGGGCTGTCCTGGTCGTCGTGCACGGACTCGGCCCGCGCCCGGATGGGCGCTTCGGCGCCGGCGGGCGCGTGGGAGTACGAGTGCTCGCAGCTCACCGTGCGGCTGGACGTGCCGAGCCGACCCGGGCGGGGCAACCTGGGCATGTCGCTGCTGCGCGTGGGCACGGGCGGCAGTCCGCTGGTGGTGGTCGGCGAGGCGGGCGGCGAGCCGGGGACGTTGAAGGCGGCGCGGCTGGCGGCGAGCCTGCCCGCGACGGTGCTGAGCACGTTCACGCTCATCGGCGTCGACCGGCGGGGCACCGGCGAGTCGGACCCCGTGCAGTGCGTGCCGGACGCGGCGCGGGTCGGGATCGTGGAAGCCGACCCGGGCGCGGAGTCGAACGAGGACTTGGTCGACGCCTACACGTTGGCGAGCCGCGAGTGCGTGCTCGACATGGAGAACCGGTTGCCCGGGGTGGACTCGTGGCGCGCGTCGGCGGACCTCGAGCAGCTGCGCGAGGCGATGGGCGTGCCGCACCTCAACGCCATCGGTTTCGGCGAGGGCTCGCGGGTGTTGACGTTGTACGCGTCGCGGTTCCCGGACCGGATCGGGCGGATGGTGTTCGACGGCGCGCCGGACCCGACGTTGGACGCGACGGCCGTGGCGCAGACGCGGGCGGTGGCGGCGGACGAGACGTTCTCGGCGTTCCAGAAGGACTGCGTGGTCCGCGGGTGCCCGTTGGGCGCGGGTGCGACCGACCGGTACAAGGCGTTGCTGGACGCGTTGCGGGACAAGCCGTTGCGCGGCGGTGACTTCGACCTCACGCCGGGCACCGCCACGGAGGCCGTGCTGGCGGGCTTGGCGGACCGGTCGCGGTGGGGCGCGCTGGCCGAGGCGATCGTGGCCGCTGAGGGGGGCGACGGCGCCAAGCTGAGCGCCTTCGTCGAGCCGCTGCTGCTGGAGCAGGACGAGGACCCGCCGCGCATCGACGCCGGGATCATCACTGCTTGTAATGACACGACGAACCGCGTGCCGCCCGAACGAGTGGCCGGTTTGACGGAGGACTGGCGCGCCAAGCATCCCCTGTTCGGCGCCTACTTCGCCCGCAAGCTGCTGGCCTGCGGCCCGTTCCCGGTGCCGCAGGCGGTGAAGGTGCCGAGACTGGTGGGCGCCCCGCCGATGCTCGTGCTGACCACGGCCGCCGACCCCGTCACCCCTCGTGAGGGCGCGGAACGGGCCGCGCAGGCACTGCCGGCCGGCGTCGTCGTCGGGTGGCAGGGCGGCGGGCACGGAGCGCTCGGCCAGTCGGCGTGCGCGACGAAGGCGGCGGAGGAGTTCCTGGTGGAGGCGAAGGCGCCGTCCAGCGGCACCGTGTGCCCACCGTGACTGTGGTCTCACGTAGCTGCGACTTCGCGTCACCCGGCACCCGTGCACCAGGCGCGCTATCCTGCCCGCCGGGTCTCCCGCCCACTCCGCGGAGCCCCCACATAACAACTGAACACAATCGGGTGAACCTGGCCCGACAATGTACGGAAACACTGTTCCCGTACCTCGGTTGAAAACCAGCGGACCCGCCGAAACCACCCCCGACCGCCACCACCCCGGGCCCCGTCGGACACGGAAGCCGGCAGCGCACCCCAGCAGCGTTGCGGCGACGGCTGGAAGCTCGGCATCAGCAGGTGTCCGGCGACAGCTGGGCGGTTCGCGGGAGCTGGGGGTTCGGCGGTAGCCGGGCGGTTCACGGGAGCTGAGGGTCCCGGGAGCTGGGCGTTCGGCGGTAGCCGGGGTTCGCGGGAGCCGGGCGTTCGCGGTAGTCGGGCGGTTCGCGGGAGCTGGGTCGGCGGTGACCGGGGAGTTGAGCGGCGGCCGGGATTCGGCGCGAAAGCCCGGCGGCCGGCGTCGTCGGCCCGAGCCCCGGCTCGCTGGGGCGGCCGGGGTCGGGTGATCGGTGTTGCGGTGTGGTGGTGCGGTCTAGTGGTGGTGCGGGGTCAGCAGGTGGAACAACACCCGCAGCCGGGGCCCGTGCAGCCGGTGCAGCAGCCGCAGCTGCCGAGTTGGGCCTGCTCCGCTGTCGTGATCTCAACAACCATCTTGTGCCTCCGCGGCGTCGAGGGACTTCGTGCGACCGAAGGTATTTCGACCCCACCGTCCGCCCCTACCGCCGGCCAGGGGAAGTACCCTCACCCGATCGCGGAACGGCAATCATCAATACGTTGCAATACGTGTTCTCGCCTGGTCAGCACCCTGTTCCCGCGCGGTTCCCGCACCGTCAGCCGTTCAGCTCGTCCAACGCCCGCTGGGCCGCCTCCAGCTCGGCCCGCAGCTGCTCGACCCGGGCGAGGTGGCGTTCGCGGGCCGCGCTCAGCACGCTCTCGACCGCCTCGTCGACCTCCGCCGGCAGCAGCTTCGACACCTGCGACACCGCCGACGCGGCCACCGGCGCGGCCTTCAAGGTGCGCTTCGCGCCCCACTGCACGTCGACCGTCCACTCGCCGTCGGCGGTCGACGTGAGCGTCACCGTCACCTCCGCCGGCTTCGCCTGCTTGCGCGCCGCCGGCCGGCGCTCCGCGGGCGCGGTCGGCGCCGGGGCGGGCCTCGGCTTCGGCGGAGCGGGCGCGGGAGCCGGCGCGGGCGTGTAGATGTGCTCGACCGGAGCCGGAGCCGGGGTCTCCACCGCGGCGGGCGCCGGGGCGCGCTTGCGCGGAGCCGGTTTCTCCACGGTCAACTCGGCCGGCGAGAACGACAGCTCGTCCTTCTCCCCCGTCGGCCGCACCTGGATGAAGTCCCCCTCGGCGGGTTCGGTGAACGCCACCACCTTCGCCGACCGCCCGGCCTCCACCCCGACCGCGGCGGAGGTGAACCAGACCGCGGGCGGCCGGCCCGCGGCCAACTCCGCGCGCAGGTGATCGATGTCCTGCGCGGACAACGAGTTCTGCTTCGCCTTCGCCATCGCCTACCTCCACGACTTGCACAAGATCTGTCGGGGTGCAGCTTGCCCTACGCCACCGACAATCCCGCGAGCTGCCGGTCGTGCGCACGTCCCAGCGCCCACTGCGCGACCACCGAACCGACGAGCGCGAGGAGCATGTCCCAGTGCGTGTCCCACACATCCCCTTGCGTGCCAAGGAAGTCCGTCGCCGACTCGCCGCCGACCACCGCGCCCGCCCACTCCACGAACTCGTAGCCCGCGCTCACCGCCAGGCACGTCGCCGACACGAGGAAGGACGTCCACCGCCCCGGCCGCAGCGGCGTCCGGCGCAGCAGGACCTCCCGGACCAGCACCGCTGGCACGAAGCCCTGCACGAAGTGGGCGAACCGGTCGTAGTGGTTGCGGTCGGTCCACGGCAGCTCGCCCAACGGCACCTCGGCGTAGGTGTAGTGGCCGCCGAGCGCGAGCACCAGCGCGTGCCCGAAGATCAGCCAGTAGGCGAGCGGGGTCAGCGGGAACCGGCGGCGGGTCCACGCCAGCAGGGGCAGCGCGATGACGATCGGCGCGACCTCCAGCAGCCAGGTGACGTGGTCCTTGGGCCGGATGGCCGACACCGCGACCGCCACCACGACGAGTACCGCGAGGGTGACCGGCAGGCGGTCCCTTGGCTGCATCCGGCGATCCTGCCACCACCGGGCCACCCCGCGCATCAGTCCACAGTGGACGGGCGGCGGGGTGGGTCGCACCCCGCCGCCCGCGCGCCCCTAGATGGGGTTGCCGTTCGTGCCGCAGATGCGACCCGCGTTCACGCAGTTGCGCACCCGTCGTTCCAGTTCCGGCTGGTCCCACGCGTTCATGAAGTCACCGTGGAAGGTGTACCCCGGCGCGTTGGTCACGTTCACCCCGTTCACCGTCCCGCCCAGCGACAGCCCGCCGCCGTTGACCGGGTAGGTGATCAGGAACTCCAGCCTCGGCAGGACCACGTTGTGCGTGGACGGGCACGACCCGTTCCAGAACACGATGTGGTCCTTGTGGTTGGCGCTGTCGAGGTCCCGGCCGTTCCAGCAGGTCGGGAAGTCGAGGTACGTCTCCAGCTTGGTGCCGGCCGGGCAGTTCATGAAGTCCCGGCTCGACGGCGACTGCGTGGTGCACGACCACCGCGCGGACGGGTTCTGGTCGGGGCTGGTCGCCCGGGCGTTGCCGACGACGTACCTCATGTCCGGCGGGTACGCGACGGCGCGTTGCATGTCGTGGATGCCCTGGTAGTACACGGTGACGCTCTCCGGCGCGACCGGCTGCCCGTTCTTGTAGAGCGTGGGCACCCAGTAGGCGGACAGGTCGACCACCGGGTCGCACGTGGTGCCCGCCGCTTTGAGCGACGTGTACGTGGACGACGCGTTGGTGGACCGGTTGCCGAAGAACTCGTGCACGTGCGACACGCCGGTCTGGTTGGGGTAGATGATCGGGTCGTTGCCGGACCGGTGGCTCGCGCGGCAGTTGGCGCGGAACTCCGAGGCGGCCTGGATGCCGGCTTGTCCTTCGATGGCCGCGGCCTGGTGCGCGTCCGGTGCGGCCGGGTGGCTGTCGTGGTTGACGGCGTGGATCTCTTCCGGCCCCGCGCCCGCCGGCTGGTAAGCGACCACCGACCCGATCAGGGCCAGTGCCAGCGCGACGGACGCGGCGCCGATGACACCTCTCAATCTCGCGTTCATCCGATCTCCTCCGAGAGTGGAGCGGGATGCGGCGGCAGGTCTAGGAACCGAACGTGATCCAGTTGACGTTGACGAAGTCGGCGGGCTGACCGCTGGTGAAGGTGAGGTAGACGTCGTGCTTGCCGGTCAGGCCGGTGATGTTGGCGGGCACGGTGCGCCAGCTCTGCCAGCCGCCGGTGTTGGCGATGGCGAAGCTGCCGAGCGGTGTGGCGGTCGGGCTGCCGACGCGGACCTCGACCAGGCCGCTCACGCCGCCCGCCGCGCCGCTGGCGACGCGGGCGACGAACTGCCGGCCGGTGCGGGAGCCGAAGTCGACGCCCCGGAAGAGCGCCCACTCGCCGTTCGCGAGGCCGGCGATGTTCTGGCCGCCGCCGGTGTCGGTGGTCGTCTCCTTGAACACGCCCTTGTGCTCGTCGTAGGACTCGGCCTGGATGGTGGCGAAGGCGTCCCGGCTGGTCGGCGGAGCGGTCGTGGTCGTGGTCGTCGTGGTGGTGGTCGTGGTGGTCGTCGTCGACGTGGTGGTGGTCGTCGACGTCGGGTTCACGCCACCCGAGCCGGAGTCCACGCCGCTGCCGGCCGGCCCGCGCCACGCGGTGGACGACGCCGGCACGGACAGGGTCTGCCCGTCGGAGAACGTCACCGTGGCCGTCGTCGTGCCCGGGTTGTAGGCCACGTACGTGCGGGCGCCGTTCTTGCTCAGCACGGCGTGCGTCGGCACGTTCGCGGTGACGGACGTGTCGGGCGTGCCGTAGGTGTCGAGCGACGTGATCCAGTGGTAGGCGTGCGCCCGCGAGTCGCCGTCCTCCGGCGGCAGGCCGGAGCCGTAGTTCGCCAGCGCTTGCGCCGGGTCGGCGAGCGCCAGGAACTGGGTGATGACGTCCTTCCACTCGACCTCGGTGCCGCCGTTGTTGGCGCGCAGCTCGTTGACGTTCTGGAGGATGTCGGCCTTGTAGTCGGCGTGGTAGAGCGACCCGCCGGTGATCGGCAGCATGTTGATGCCGTGGATCTCCTCCGGGTTGGCCGTCCACCAGGTGCTGTAGCTGGCGCCCGCGCCCCACACCATGCCGACCGTGCCGTGCTGGAAGGCCGCCGGGAACACCGTGTCGTCCTTGTCGAACCAGTACTGGGCGATCGTGCTCTCCTGCGTGGTGTGCAGGTAGATGCCCGCGTCGCGCATCGCCGTGTCACCGGTGGCCTGGCCGAACAGCACGGCGGCGGTGGCGAACATCATGCCCTCCGACGAGGACTCCTCGTTGTTGCCGTGGGCGAAGCCGGCGTGGCCGGAGGCCCAGCCGTGGCCCGCGTAGGCGTCGAAGTTGCGCAAGAACGGGAAGCGCGTCTCGCCGCGGTCGAAGTTGTTGGCGTCCTTGACCAGCAGCTTGACCATGCCGCCGTAGCGGGAGTCCGACGCCCAGCCCGGGTCGTGCTGCGCGAGGATCGCCGCGGCCAGCACGTAGTAGCCGTAGTGGAAGTGGTGGTCGTTCAGCTCGGCGTCGGTGCCGTAGGACGCCTTGTAGCCGATCAGCGTGCCCCACGTGGCGTCGTAGGCGAAGTGGTTGCCGGCCTCGCCGGGCGTGGCGGTGAGCCAGTCGGAGAGCCGGTCGCGGACCAGGCCGAGCAGCCGGTCGCGGCCGTCGGTGTAGCCGATCTGGTTGGCCACCCGGGCCAGTGCCGCCAGGCGCCACAACGCCTTGCCGGTCCAGTAGGTGTCGCCCGCGCCCTTCCACGGGTCGGCGGCGTTGAGCTCCTGGTCGATCTCCGAGCGCAGGCGGTTCTTGTCGGCTGCCGAGGACAGGGGTAGCGCCGGCAGGACGCCGTTGAACGTGCTGCGGGTCGTGAACGACGAGCCCTCGCGCACCCGCATCTCGCCGCGCGGCGAGGTGTAGCGGAAGGCGGTGAGGGTGTCGGGGGAGTTGAGCCACTGGTGCCGGTAGAGGGCTTGCAGGGTGCCGGTCTGGGTGCCCTGGCGTGCCGTGGTCGTGGCCGTGTAGGTGGCGGTGAGCTGGGCGTTCGCCGAGTTGTAGGTCCAGTTGACCTTGGTGTCGGTGACGAACGAGAAGGCGTAGCGCTGGAACAGGGACAGCGCGTCGCGGCTCGGCAGCACGGCCACCGAGAAGAAGGCGGCCGACGAGGTGGCCTCGGCGGTGCCGACGACGTTCCAGTTGCTCGGCGAGAACAGCGCGTAGTCGCGGCCGTTGATCGTGACGCCGAGGGTGGTGCCGGTGTTGCTCCAGATCGTGGTGGCGCCGTTGAACCCGACCCGGGCCGTGCCGCCGGTGGCCTCCGCGTACACGTACGGCGAGCCGTGGCCGATGGTCGTGCGCAGGGTGCGCGTCCCGTCGGTCCACAGTGGACTCACGGTCCAGTCGGTCCAGCCGTCGACCTGGGTGCGGGGCGAGTTGAGGCCGCTGACGCCGACGAACAGGTCGTCCTGGTGCATGAACTCGTAGAACCGGCCGTCGGGGGTGATGTTCGGGCTGGTCGGGTAACCGACGCCGAGGCCCTGCGCCGCCGCGTGGAACGTCAGCGGGTGGGCGTACATGTTCTCGGAGTAGGGGTTGCCGGGGTAGCGCTGGAAGGCCAGCGACGACCACCAGTCGTTGGTCGGCACCGGTCGGCCGGCCATCCTGGCGGTGACCTTCGGCGTCAGGGGCGAGCCGTTGGCGTCGGACGGGCCGACCGCGCCCGCCGGACGGGTGGTGGCGTAGCTGCCCGCGCCCACCGTGACGGCACTGGCCGTTCCGGGTAGGGCGAGGGGGATCGCGGCAGCCGCGGCCACGGCGACCGCGAGGGCCGCCAGGTGGGGGCGGATTGAACGCACAGGGACCTCCAGCAGGGACTCACAGCTCTGTGAGAGCGCTCTCACGCAAGTCAAACGGTAAACCGCAGGTGAGGCGCGTGTCTACGGTTGGCCGCTTCTGACTCTGTCAAGAGCCCCGGTTCGCGTGGCTAGTCCTCGACGCGGAGGCGGTACTCGCAGCCGTACTCGACGGCGTACTGGAGGTCGTAGTGGTGCACGATCTTCGGGCCGCCGTGCAGGTGGACGTGGGTGACGGTCTGCTTCGGGGACTCGGGCGGCTTGGCGTGCGAGTCGACCCGGCCGTCGAGGGGGCCGCCGACGAACCGCACCACGTACGCCTGCGTCATCGGACTGCCTCCCCTTCTTCGACGTTGCCCCCATGGTACGAGAGGACCAGTCGGATCGCGGCTGAACCGCTGTCGGAAACAGCCGGTTGGCGGAAGGTCAGGCGCCGGACCAGCGCCGGCCGGCACGTCCGGGGTCGTGACCCCGGACGGCGCTTCGCGCAGGCGTCGGGCGGCGTTCGCGCGGCGCCGCGCCCGGTCGGCCGTGCGTCGGCCTCGCCCGCCGGCGACCAGGCCGGTGAGGCGGCCGTCGTCGACCAGCGGGTGGGCGCTCGGCACCCCGGTGCGCGCCGGCACCGGCTCCGGGTGCCCGAGGTCGGCGAACTCCGCCCGGTCCCGCGGGCCCGACGGCAGCGGCGTGATCGCGTGGAGGGTGGCCAACGGCTCCCCCACCTGCCGTGACACGTCCCGCGGCGCGTCGTCGCCGGCAAGCGCCTCGGACCGCTCTTCGGCCACCGCGGGCGGGATGCTCACGGCGAGGGGTCAGGTCGTCCCGAGGGGTGCGGGCGAGCGATTATCGGTCGCCCTCCGGCTGTTCGCCCGGCCGCTCCTCGATTGTGTCCTCGGCTGTGTCCTCGTCGGTCCGCAGCGAGCCGTCCTCGTCGAGACCGGCCGTGTCCAGCACCCCCCAGATGGCGTGGGCGACGGCCGCGTAGTCGCGGGCGGGCACGTCGGCGGGCAGCAGCACTTCGAGGCGTCGGGCGTTCACGCGGCTCACCATGCCCCCGCCCCGCCGGGCCGCGCGACACCCCCGTCCGGGTCACGGGGACCGGTGGCCCGACACCGTCCCCGCGGTCCGCCGCGGTGACCTGCGCGCTTGCCCGGCCCGCGCACCCGGCCTCTCGCCCTCCGGGACAGTCCCGCGAGCGCAACACCACCCGGCCGGATGAACCTCTGACACCGAACCGACCGCTGACGGACCGTCGTCGCCCCAGCTACCCCGCAAGGCTGCACGCGAGGTGGTCCGCCAGGCGGCGCTACAGTCCAGGAGGCCAGTCACCCTGCGCGAAGACGAGGTCCGCTCGTGGCCGATCTCGCCACCGACCAGCCCAGAAGCCCCGTGCTCATCGAACTGTGCCTGCTCCTGCGCGACTTCTTCGGCGATCTCGACCTCGGCGCCCGGCTCGACGACCTGACCGACGACGACCTCTACCGGCACATCGCCTTCGCGGCGTCCCTCCGGCACTCCGGCCGCGACTTCACCGCGCGGCCCACGCCGGAACTCGACCACATCGCCGTCGCCGTCCTGCGACGGCTGTCGACCGGGCCCCTCGGCGACACCTCACTGCGGTCGCCCCAGGCTCGGTACGCGACGGACCCGACACCGCGCACGATCCAGGTCGCGGACGGGCCCGCGAGCACCACAGCCCCCGACAAGCCGGTCGGGGCGTTGTGGACCTCATCCATCCTCCCAGAGGGCACCAGCATGTGGCATTGGGGCGAGACGGCGGAGTTCGGCCCCGACCGACCGCTGTTCACCGTCACGTTCGACCCGGCGGACCTCCGGGTGTTCACCATCGACTCGGCCGCCGACTACGGGCAACTGGTGGGCCGCTACCCGCGCTCGTCGGACGGACGCGCACAGGTGTGCTGGACCCGTGCCGCCGAGGACCTCGACGCCGTCCACCTGACCGTGTCCGGCCTGCTCACGGCCCAGCACGTCCCGGTCGCGACATCGCACGGCACCGCGACTTTCACCGGGTGGGACGCCGAGTCCACCGCCTGGCTCCACCTGCCGAACGCCTTCGAGACGACTCCGGTGACGACGTAGGCCAACGACCCGGCGGGCGCGGTCGCCGGCCGGTGAGCGTGGAGCTGGATCACTCAGGACGTGAGGCCGACCAGTTCTAGTTGCGCTTGCGCGACGGCTGGACGCGCGGCGGCTCGCCGGGCATCTTCGGGGTGTCCGACGCGAGAACGCTGTGCTGAGCAGGGAAAACCCAGATCGTCTCGAAACGTACTGCGCCAGGTTATCCGGTGAGATCAGGCGGCCCGCCGAGGTGGTAGGACACCCCGACGGACCTTGATCTCGACCTCGCGCAGGAGGACGAGACCCGTGACGGATCTTCCCATCACGTCAACCAGGTTCGACGCACGGCACGCACACCGCTCGGCGGTGAGCCCGTGAGCCTCGAAGCGATCACGTGGGCGCTGAACCGCGCCCCGATCCCCCGCGACCGTCGCGACGCCTCGTCGCTGGCCGTCGTCCTGTTGGGTCTGGCGAACCACGCCGATCCGTTCGGGCGCAACGCTTTCCCCGCCGTCTCCACCCTCGTCCGGTACACGAGGCTGTCGGAGCGGTCGGTCCAGTACGCGCTGCGCTCCCTGGAGGAGCTGGAGCTGATCGGCCCGTCCGACCCGGAAATCGTCGCCGCGTACGTGAAGCGCTCCGACCGTCGGCCGCGCGGCTGGGACCTCGCGGTGCACCGCTCCGAGGGGGCTGTGGACAACTCGGCCGACGGGGTGCAGAGTCTGCGCCCCGCTAACGGGCACGGGGTGCAAACTCCGCGCTACGGGGTGCAAACAGCGACCTCACGGGGTGCAAGCACTGCACCCGATCCTTCCCTTAACCGTCCAAAGAACCGCCCTTCGCCGAGCGCGCCCGGTGGGCGCTCGGCGGTCCCGGCGGAGTGCGGCGGTTGCGACGCCCGCCCCGGCGACCCGATCAGCGCCCGCGTGGTGTGGCTGGACGAGGACCGCACCCGGTCCACGCCGTGCCCGCGCTGCGCCCCGGCCCGGTCGGGGGGTGCCCGATGAGCGGGACCAAGCGCGCCGCGCACCTCACCCCCGCCGCCCGCCCCGACACCCCGGAGTGGGCCGACGAGACGATCCGCATGTCCGAGGGCCGCCTGGCCCACGTCGCCGAAGTCGGCCGCGTCCTGCTGCTCCCGGACGGCGCTGACCACCTGGTGGTGCGGGTGCTCCAGCGGCTGCACGCCGTCGTCGGCGAGGAATCCCTGACCTACCTGCCCGGGGTCGCGGCGGTCGACGTGCGCCGCGTCGCCACGGGCACCAGCGACGACCCCGGTCTGATGACCTCCCAGCGCGCCGCGGAGCTGGCCGGGCTGCTCACGCAGGCAGCCGAGCTGGCCGCCCGGATCGACGGTGGCCGGTGAACACGGACGCACAGCGCCTGGAGCGCACGGGCCGGGTGATCGCCGGGGCCACGTGGGTGATCGCGGGCGTGGTGATGATCTACGGGCTGCTGACCGTGACGCCGTGGCTGGTGCAGCAGGGCATCCCGCCGTGGTCGGCGTGGATGCTGCCCCCGGCCGTGGACGCGGCCCTGGTGCTGGCGCTGGTCGGTGACCGGGTGCTCGCCCAGCACGGCCGCTCCACCGGGTGGGGCGTTGCGCTGCGGGCGGTCACCGGCCTGGTGACCCTCGGCCTGAACGTCGCGCCCAGCGCCTTGAAGGGCGACGGCGTGGGCATCGCCCTGCACGCGGTCGGCCCGGTGCTGCTGTGGGTCGCCACCGAGGCGGCCGGGGCCTACCAGCGGGCGTTCGCCGGGCTGGCGGCGGACCTGGCGCGCCAGGCCGGCGCACCCGGTGAGGCACCCGCCGACCTGGCGACGCCGGCCCCGGCGCACCTGGCGGGCGACCTGGTGCACCAGATTGGCAACCACCCGGCGCACCAGGCCGGCGAGGACCTGGCGGACATGGCCCACCAGGCACCTGGTGAGGATGCCCACCAGCCTGGTGACCAGCCCGGACCGGCCCACCTGGCGGAGCCCGGCGACGACGCCCACCAAGTCGACCAGGAGCCCGCTCACCAGGCCCACCAGGTGAGCGCCGAGCCGGTTCGCCAGGTTGGCGAGCACCCGGTGAGCGTGCCGCGCCAGGCCCCGCGCCGGCCGGCGGAGGTCGACCCGGCGGACCTGGTGGAGCGTGCCCGCGCCGTGCTGGCGACCGCCCGCCAGGAGGGCCGCCAGGTCGGCCGCACCAGGTTGGCGAAGGAGCTGGGGATCACCGAGCACCAGGCCCGCCGGGTGCTCGCCGACGCCACCAGGCCGCGCCTGGCGGCCGTCGCCGGGGAGGTGGCCGGCCGTGGCTGAACGTGCACACCAGGAGCGGGAGGAGTTGGACGAGATGGGCGGCGAGTTGATCCCGTTCCCGAGCACCGAGCCGCCCACTGGCGGGCCGAGGCCGGTCACGCCGGCCGGGGCTGGCGAGGTCGAGCCGAAGGTGTTCGACGCCGAGCTGCTGGCCGACGAGCCACCCGCCGAGTCGGCGTGGCCGGTGAAGCCCGACACCGACGGCGGCGGTGAGGGGTGGTCCCGCCGCGCCGGGCGCGTGGCGGCGCGGGCGGCGTGGCAGGTCGGCCGGGGTCACGCGGTGCTCGGGCGTCGCGCGTTGGACGCGGTCGTCCACGGCGCGATCCGGGAGCAGATCCGCCGGGCGCGCGAGGTCGGGGACTCCGAGGCGCTGGCCGTGTGGACGGACAAGCTGCTGGCGGTGAAGGCCGCCCGTCACCAGCGGGTACGCGAGCTGCCCCGCACCCTGCGCAGCGTGCTGGTGGTCGTGCTGGTCGCGGTCGTCGCGCTGCTCGGGCTGGCCACGCTGATGGGCGTGGCGCTCCAGCTCGACACGGGCGGCTGGGACTGGCGCACCTGGTGGTCGTTCCTGGCCGGCGTCGGCGACGTGCTGGTGACCCTGGCCGTCGTCGCGATCCACGCCGTGGTGTGGGGCGCGGCCCCGGCCTGGCTGCTCGCCGCGTGGCGCGCGGGCCGCGCCGGCGGCACCCTCCCGACGTGGGCGGTCGCCCCGGGACTGCGCGAGGAGCCCAGCGCGATCGTCACCCCCGGCGGCATCGCGCAGGCCCTGGCCCACCTGGGCATCGCCCCGCTGAACAAGGCCCTCAAGGACGGCTGGAGCGTCGAGTTCGCCACCCCGCCCGTGCGGGTCAACAACCGGGGCTACCAGGCCGTGCTCAGCCTGCCGATGGGCGTCACCCCGGACATGATCGTCGACAAGCGCGCCGTGCTGGCCCGCAACCTGCACCGCGACCCGGTCGAGGTGTGGCCCTCCGCGCACGAGCGCGCCGGGTTCGTGGACCTGTGGGTCGCCGACACAGGCTCCACCACCAAGGCCGCCCCGGAGTACCCGCTGCTGCACGCGGGAACGGGCGACGTGTTCGCCGGCGTCCCGCTCGGGGTCTCGCAGCGCGGCGACGTCATCGCCCCGCCGCTGGTCGAGTCCAACATCGTCTTCGGCGGCATGATGGGCCAGGGCAAGTCTAACGCCGCCCGGGTGATGATGCTTGGCGCGGCGCTGGACCCGCTCGCCGAGCTGTGGGTGTTCGTCTTCGCCGGCAACGGCGACTTCGACGCCTACACCCCCAGGCTGGCCCGCTACCGGCGCGGCACGGGCGACGACGTCGCCGAGGCCGCCCTGGACTCGCTGCGCGAGCTGTACGACGAGGTCGGCCGGCGCGAGGCGCGGCTGGCGGAGTTGGGCGCGAAGAAGGTCACCCGCGGGCTGGCGGAGAAGCACCCGGACCTGCGGCCGATCGTGGCGCTGTTCTCCGAGTGCCACGAGCTGTTCGGGCACGAGGAGCACGGCAAGCCCGCCGCCGACCACGCCGTGCAGATCCTGCGCCGCGCCCGCAAGACCGCGATCACCCTCGGCTTCGACACCCAGTCCAGCCGCGCCGACGCCATCCCGCCCAAGATCGTGGAGCTGGTCCGGCTCAACGCCTGCTTCGCGGTCAAGACGTGGCGCTCCAACGACGGCTTCCTCGGCGACGGCTCGTTCCAGGCCGGCATCCGCGCCACCGAGCTGCGCCCCGGCAAGGACCGGGGCACCTCGCTGCTGACCGGCGCGACCAGCGAACGCTTCGAGATCCTGCGCTCGTTCTTCGTGCCCGTGGACGACGACGCCGGCTGGGACGCCGCCACCGACGTCATCGCCCGCGCCATGCGGCACGTGCACACCGCCGTCGCCGTCGGCGGCAACGCACGCCCCGTCGCGCCCGCCGCCCGAGACCTGCTGGAGGACTTGGACGCGGTGCTCAACACCGACCCCGTCCCGGCCGCCGACGTGCCCGCCCTGCTCGCCCACCACGCCCCCGACTGGCAGCCCTACCGCACCCTCACCGGCAAAGCCCTCGTCGCACGCCTCGCCACGCTCGGCGTGAAGGTCCCCAGCACCGGCAACCGCTGGCCCGTCCGCCCCGAAGCCGTCCGCGCAGCCCTCGCCCGCGCCGCCACCGCCGACCTCGACGACGAGCCCGAATGAGTTAGCCGCCCGCCCCTCCGCAGCACCCCGCCACGGGGTCTCCGGAGGGGCGCTCCGGGCGGCCCGCCACGGGCTAACTCCCTAACTTTCCGCAGCTCACAGGTCCAGTTGCGGGCGAGTGAAGAACCTAACCCGACCTCGCCAGGCTAACTCCGCCCGATCTTCCCCCGGCGTCCGCCGGAACCCCGCGCACCGAACCTCCGGAGGAGCCCCATGCCCGTCATCACCCGCACCAGCGAGTTCCGGCCCGGCAGGTGGATCATGCTCGCCGCCGCCGCGTGCGCCATCGCGTACGTGCTCGGCGCGGCGTCCACGATGCCCGACAGCACCGTGACCGCTCCGCCGTCGGCGGTGTGCGCGCCCTGACCCGCACCACCCACCGGGCCGCCCTGGGCACGTCGCCGGGGCGGCTCGTCGTATCGGAGAGGACAGCCTTGGATCATGAGGTGCTAGTCGGCTCGTCCCCGTCTTCATCCGCGGTGTCAGAACTGACCGCGACAAGGCGGTGCCAGGTGCCCTTGCGGCCTTCGATTGGGCCGTGCTCGTCGGTGGGTCGCCACCCGTCCGGCCAGTAAGAAGGATCCGGCATCTTATGGCCGATTACAGCCTCGTCGAACACGACGTCTCCAGCGAACTTAGCCCCATTAAACCAGGCAGTGCCGTGGAACCAGAGGAACCCGTCATCCGCGACACTTCCAACAAACACTGCCTTATAGAAGTGGGCATCTTCGTTAAACGCCACGTCGCGAAATCCAGCTGTCTCGACGAAAACTACATCGTCAAATCCAGCAGTACTGGTGAATTTTGCACGTTCGAACTGAGAACATCCAACAAACGTCGCTCCATCGAACCAGGCACTCGCACCGAATTGAGCGCCGCCGAACGCTGCGATTCCGCCGAACCTCACCTGACCGAATCGGGCGTACCCGCCAAACTTCGCGCCGTCAAAACCCGCATTTCCGAAAAACGCCGCGCCATTAAATTCTACACTCTTGACAAACTCCGCATTAGTGAACTTCGCCTCTCCGACGAACAGCGCTCCAACGAACGATGCATCGTGAAGTTCACATTCCGACAGATCGAAGTTCACGAGAGTAGCGCCGGTGAGGTCTAAGTCAATGTGTGGCCAGAAAGTTTCGATTTTCGGGGTGGAGTAGCCCCGTGGAATGCGCAGGTGTGCGGCGAGGATGCGTTGGGCGGTGAGCCGCACTTCGCGCTCCTGCACCCGCTCGGCGTAGCGGGCACGGGTCTGCTCGTCGGCGTCCTCGGCGGGCGGATCACCGGGCAGTGTGTACGGCATCCGCAGGTAGGCGCAGAGCACGTTGACCACCGTCTGCCGCTGGTGCGGATTGTCCTGCGCCAGCCGCTCCAGGGCGTACAGCCCGGCTAACCGGACCGGGGCTTTCTCAGAGCCGAGCTGTTCGGCGGACTTGGCGTACAGCTCCGTGATGCGTTGGGCCTCGGCATGCACACGGGCGTCGTCGGCAACCCGCTCGGCGTGCAGCCGGTTGGTGTCGGCGACCTGCTCGACGTGGGCCTGCACCCGGTCCCGTTGAGCCAGCTCGGCGTGCCGGGCGTCCAACTCCATCTCCTGCGTGCGCTGCCGGCGGACGGCCAGGTACAGGGCGAACAGCCCGCCGCCACCCACGACGATCGACGCGGCGAGCTTCAGCGCGTCGAGCTGCGCGGTCGCCCGCTTGTCGGCGTCAGCCAAGGCGAGGCCGTCGATCCATCGCCACAGCACCACCAGCGCGGCCACGGTGGCGGCTGCCACGAGCACCGCGACCACCGGAACCGGCCACCGCGGCAACCGGGGCCGGGGCTTCGCGTTCTCAGGGGCAGGCGGGGTGGGGCGGGGTAACGGGGCGGGAGGCTCGTCGGTCACGTCGGCATCATCGCGATGTCGTGGCTCGTCGTTCCATCCACCCCGTTGTCGTGCGGCCCGTTGTGTCGGAGGGTGCGCGTACCCTCCCTCCACCAATAACGCGCCGGGTCGACTCGGCGAGGCAAGGGGGCAGGGTGGACTTCGGAGATGTTCCCGCGTGGGTCGCGGCCGTCGTGGCGCTCGGTTCGATGGCGGTCGCGGTAGTCGCGGCCGTGTTCGCCAGTCGGCAGGTCGCAGCGGCGAGAACACAGGCCGCCGCGGCGCTCCAGCAGGCCGACGAGGCGAGAAAGGCTCGCGAGGCCGCAGAGGCGGGCGTCGAGCAAGCACGGCGAAGCGCGGCGGCAGCCGAACAACAGGTGGCGATCATGCGTGAGCAGATCGCGGAACAGCGCGAGGAAAAGGACCGCCCCCAGTTCAAGATCGTGGGACCTGAGCAGTTCACAGGACAGACAACGATCCGTCTCGACGTGGCGATGGTATCGGGGGCCGACCTGAGTTCCCTCACCATCAACGTCGAAGGCAAGGACGTCGCCGGAGTCGCCGGAGCACCTGACTCGAAAATCCGTGGCGGCCGGAGCATCATCCGCTCCGGCCTCACGGCAGGTGGCTCTGCCGTCGTGTGGGTCGACCTCACAGGGAAGCTGCCTTCCACGACCCTGCTGGTGCAGCTCACCTGCGAAGCGCCGGAGGGCCGTAGGTGGATACTGCCTCCGGTGGAGGTGCAGCTGATACACCCGGCAATCGGCGGGCAGTGAATATCATGGACGCCTAGGTAGACGCGATCTCCCGGCTTGCTGCCTTACCCTGCTGTCCGGCTCGAAGACGCGCCGAGCCGACTCGGCGAGACAAGGGGGCAGGGGTGGAGGTCGGAGACGCGGCGGCCTGGTTCGCCGTCGCCGTGGCGCTGATCGCAGCGTTCATCGCGCTGGGCAACGCCAACTCGGCGAAGCGACAGGCCAGGGCCGCCGAGCGGGCCGTCGGAGAAGCCCAACGCAGCGCGGCAGCCGCCGAGCAGCAGGCCCAAGCAGCGCAACGCCAGGTCGAGATCATGCACGCGCAACTCGACGATTCACGAGCCGAACGCGAAGCACGTGACGGGCCGACGTTCGAGATCGAACGAGCCGAGGTCTTGTTGCCGGAACATGACGGCATGTTCGTCGAGGTCACCGTCAAGATGATCAGTGGCCCCGTGCTCGCCCGCGTCGCCGCGAACGTGGGCGGCGAATACTTGGGCTTGAGCTTCCGGCCCGGATCACCGACGCGCCCGCCGATCTTCGAGAACATACGGCCCGGCAGCAAGTTCACCGTGCGTGCGTTACGCGATGAGTGTCCGACACCGATCGACGGAGTCGTGGACCTGACTTGCGATGAAGAGACCGGCGGCAATCGCACGTGGTACCGGAGCCTTGGAGTTCGAATCACGCAGAACTGGATCCTCGCAAAGGCGGTCAAGATCCGTCACGACGGCGACCACGGGTAGCCCGCCGCGTCCGCGTCGAACGCCGAGTTCATCTCCGCGTCGGTGATCTTGTCGTCCGTCCGCAGCGAGCTGTCCTCTCCGATTCCCACCGCGCTCAACATCGCCCACGTCGCGTGGGCGACGGCCGCGTACTCGCGGTTGGTCAGGTCGTCGGGGAGAAGAACCTCAAGTCGTCGGCGCACACCTCCACCCTGTGGACCGCTGGTCCATGCGATCCCCACGAGAGTGACTTTTGCGCAGGTCGGGACCGGTGGTCCGAGCAGGTTGACACCTTCGGGTGAGGCTTCGCGCCGCCTACTCGTCGCGTCGGCGCAGCGCCCGAAGCTGCTCGCGCAGCTCGTCCAAGTCCCACCGGGCGTGGCCGCCCGCCGTGACGAGCGTGGGCGTGACGAGGCCCTGTTGCCACCAGCGGACCAGGGTCGCCCGGTCGACGCCGAGCGCCTTCGCGGCCACACCCGTGGGCACGAGTTCGCTGGTCACGGATGCAACGATCCGCCACGGCCGCCCCGAACGCCGTCGCTGCACCACGTCTGCAACGTTCGCAACACCCGTCCGGAGTCTTTACGGCACGACCGCGACCGGGTACGCAACGTTTGCAACGATTGCCCGACTCGGTGGGAGTGGCCGATGCCCCGGCACCTGTGGCACGACGGCGGCGGACTGCGGCACGCCTACGACACGGCGAGCTACCCGTTCCCGCCGCGCCCTGGCGAGGAGATCACCGTCCTGTGCGGGGCGGAGGTCACCCTAGTTCGCGAGGACTTCCCGCAGCTTCCCGAACACCGCAAGCACCCCACCTGCTGGGAGTGCGACGCGGCGTGGAGGCGGAGGGAAGGACTTGCACCGCGCCCGGCCGTCGCCAAGCGGTAGCCGGGTCAGGTCGGCGCATCATCCGTGTGACGGCCTGCTTGAATCACCGAATGCCGTTAACCGAGCAGTCGCCGCCAGCGGGAGAGCCCTGGTACACCACCGGCACGTTCTGGGCAATCGTGGCCGTGGTGGTCGCAGTGGTGGCGATCGTGGTGGGAGCGTGGGCGACGTTCCGCTCGGCCCGGCCCCGGCGCGTCCTGTATGTGTGGGTCGACTCGGCGGTGCCGCTGATCAACAGCACGCCCGGCCTAGATGGACGCAAACTAACGGTGTCGCTGGACGACCAGGAGTTGACCGCACCGTACGCAGTGACGGTCGAAGTGATCAGCCGAGGCGCGGTGGACATCGCGGCGAGCGCATTCGGTGGCACACCGCTGGAATTGGAATTCGACGCACCTATTCTCACATTGCTGGATAAGACCGTCAACGCGGGACGTCCGGCCGTTCGTGAGCCACGTACGGAGGTTGTCGGCACCGCATTGCACATAGGCCCAGCTTTACTTACCCGACGACACCGACTGCGCTACACTCTGCTGCTCGACGGGAAACCAGAGTTCCGGCCGGTAGGAGAGTTGGAGAACGTGGTCATCCGCGACATATCTCCACCTCCCCCGGCACCCAAGGCTAGATATATTTCCTTTGCATCGGCATTTTTGGCAATTTCAGTATTAGCGGTAGTGCTTAACGGTGGACTTAGCTCTAGGATAGTACTGGGTATGATCGCCACGGGGGCGGTTTTTGGTTTATTTTTGATGCTTTCGTCAACCAATGACAAGTTGCTCAAGTCGTCATCAAACACGAAGCAAACCAATTAGGTTTCGGCAAGTCCGATTTAATGAGGGCCGGACAAGCACTTCCACCGCGTCCCGCACCCCGATGTTGCGCACGGCCGCCACCTACACCGGGGCGGTCACCCTTAGCACGGTCTCCACGTCCGCGCCATACAGGTCGTCGTCCCTCGTCGGGACCAGCGACCGCAGGCCGCACTGTTTGAAGAACGCGACCCGCTCCGCCGTCGAAGTCGACCAGTCGACTATCAGGGCCATGTTGGTGCACCTCCTGCGATGCGCCTCCTGGGCGGTCTCGTGCATGAGCAGCCTGCCGATGCCCGACCGGCGTTCGGTGGGCAACACGGCGATCTGGTTCACCAGGCAGCGCGGCCCGGGAAGCCCGGCCAACTCGCCGAACCGCTCGTTGAACGGCTCCGGGCGGAAGTCGGCCCGAACCACCCCGACGGCGCGCCCGTCGGCGGTCTCCGCGAGGGCAACCGGATCGGTCAGCGGGCGGTGGACGAGCTTGAACTGCTCGACCTTCATGCCGGCACCGTCCAGGACTTCCCAGATCCGTCGCCGTAGTCCGGGCTCATCGTGGCGATCAGGCCACCGCACAGTGATCATCGATCCGCCGTTCGTCGCTCTTGCCATTCCGGGCTACACGGGTCGGCGGCCTGCTGCTCGCCAAGCACACGGCACAGCATGACCATGCGGACCTCGAACGTCATGGGCGCGTCACCTCCGCGAACGGACACCACCCACTTCGCAAGCCCTCGTCCACCCTGCCAGGCCAGCGGTGCTTCGGCTTAGCTCCCCAACCGCCGGGTGGCCACCTCGAAGCTGTCCAACGCGCTCACGTGGTTGCCCATCGCATCTGCCTGCGCTCGCAGCGCACCCGCGTGGCCGGTCAACGCGCTGTGATGCTCCGCCATCCAGTGGGAGTGCTTCGTCAACGCCTCGGTGTGCGCTTCGGTGTCCAGGTTCGCCCGGCGCAGCTCGAAGAAGGTGGCGACACCTATGTCCAGCGTCGCCTGCGCCAGCAGCTCCGCTCGCTCCGCGCCGGTCGCCTCCATGGCACGCTGCCGCGCGTCCAGCGCCTTGACCAAGTAGTCGTCGGCCTCGTCCGCGGCGTCCGTCGGTGTGCCCATCAGTCGAGCCTGGCGCGCGGACGCGGGCACTGGGAACCGGCCGTTCGGGTCGTTATCCGGCCTGGGGTCGACCTCCGCCGAGGCTGATTTCACTTCCTGGCAGCTGCGACGGTAACGACCGGTCGGCGAAACACGACCACTCCGGCAGGCTCTCCAGCTTCCTACCGCCGCAGAAAGGCGGGGCCTACAGGAGCCGACGGGGTATCTGATGCGAGCGTTCATCGGCATTGCCGTGCTGCTCGGGTTATTCGTTGCGTGCAGCACCTCCGGTGACGACGAGCCCACGAGGAGCGGCCCTTCGGGCATGTACTCAGAGGAGGAGTGCTTGGCGCTGCAATGGGACGCGCTCAGTGACGCAGGGAGCGAGGACGTCCAGACCGAGGCGGCTGCCAAGTACACGGTGCACTGCCAACCGTGACATCCGGTCGCCATGCCGATCCGGACGGCGCGGATGCTCCACCGAGCCTCTGCCTGAGGACCGGTGACGTCAGCCGGTGTCCTTGTCACGGTTGATCACCACGGCGTTCCCGTCGAGGTAGATCGAGGCCAACGCGGCGTGCTCGGCGAGGACCCGTGCCGTCTTGCGGGTCAGCGACAACGGACCGGACGCGCCCTTGACGTCGATCGTCGCGCTGGTGGCCACGGCGACCGTGACCGCGCCACCTTTCGCGAGGTGGGCTCGCATCTCGTCGTGAAGCCGCTGGTTGGTCTGCTGGTCCGCACCGGGACGGCGGTACCCGTGGTGAAACCGCCGGTCGAGGTCTTCGGTCTCGCCCACATAGACCGACGACGTCTCCTGGCCGGAGGCGTCCGCCAGGCTGACCCGGTACACGCCGGGCAGCCGCGGCAAGGTCGGGAACACCAACGCACCACTGCTGGCGAGGCGCACCGGCCCGGCCCGCTCCCAGGTCACGCGCACCCGCACCTCGACGTCGGCCGCGTCGGTCTCGACTCCGAGCGCCACCACCTGCCGGGACGAGCCCGGACGGCGCGGACCGGCAGGTGCCGGTCCCCGCTCGAACCGAACACGCCGGCGTTCGAGGTCCACCCGCGCCACGTGCCAGTCGGCGTCACGCCACGACCGCCCCTGCGACGAGGCGCTGTTGGCCCACCACGGGCGGGCGTCGTAAGCCGTGGGTGGCAGACCGCCCACAAGTCGGGCGACCTCAGTGAAGTCGAACTCCACCGCTTCGCGGCCGGCAGCGGCCAGCGCGGCGAGCTGCCTGGTCAACGGCCCGTACTTGCTCAATTCCAGCACCTCCCTGCCCTGGAGGATGCCCGCCGATCACCACACGTTCCGGTGAACACGGTCGTGAACTGCTTTCACGACCGGCCGTCCATGCAACCCCACCGCCATGACCGACACGACGAGCAGGCCGCTGTTCTACACGGTGCGAGAGGCGGCGAAGGTGTTACGGGTGGACGCAGCCACGCTCTACCGCGCGATCCGTGAGGACGCGTTTCCCGCGGTGAAGATCCGCACCCGGTACATCGTCCCGACCAAGGCGATCGAGGCGATGGCCTCCGGGGCGACAGAGACCGGCGCGGTGCTCGACGTGGCCCGGATGGTGGAGGAGCGGCGGGCGGAGCGGGAGCTGGCACAACGCTGGCGGTGATGCCGTCCACGGGCTCCGCGAGACCGACCGTCGGTTCGGCTACCCGGTCAGCACGTCCCACCGGCTCTCCCAACGCACCACGTAGGAATCCTTGACCGCGTAGTGGTGAGTGTCGGGGTTCTGCCGCCGCTCACCCACCTTCGCCATGTACGCCGCATAGCGCTTTGCGAGGTCGTGGCGGAACCAGTCGCCCGGCACCGGGTAGTACGTCGGCTCCTCGCCCTCCAGGTCCACGAAGATCACGACGTCGGTGTCCGGGGCCAGCGGCTTGTACGCGTCCTTGATCTGCCAGTCACCGGACCGGCGGCTGATCACCTGCACCAACCGGCTGGCGACCTTCAACCGGTAGCGGCCTGGCTCGGACTTCACCTCGACCGTCACGCCCGTCTGCGCCATCGCCTCGGCGGCGGCGCGGTACACCGCGTACGCGTGCACCTGGTCGTTGTTCTTCAACTTGGCGAGACTCACTCGCGGTTCCCCCTGCGGTCGGAGCGACGGTCCGCCGATGATCGTCCGGGAGCCAGTGGCGGTCAACGCGTCATGCGGGCTCAGTTCGCGGTCTGCGGCTACTCGACCAGTTCGGGCAGGCCGTCGCCTTCCCTTCGCCAGCGATACCCCTCGACGTCCGAGAACTCGATCACGACGGTGTAGGTGGACTTCACCACCATGCCGTAGAACACCCCGTCCTCTGCGAGCCCGAACATCGGTTTGATGGAGATCGACTGGCCCGGTGGCAGAACCGCCCACACCGGCCACGGGCCGTAGGGCGGCAAGATCGGAACGAGCCGGTTGCCCTTGACCTCTTTGATCTGCACCTCGACCATGGGCAGCGGGCTGCCGTTGATCACAGCCACCTGGTCGGTGCCCTGGAACAATCCGAACTCCCCGCGCACGAGCATGGCCGTGGCGCGTTGCCGCCGGCGTTCCCGTGCCTCGATCTCACGAGCGCCCTGCTCCGCGATCCGGACGGAGTCCCGCGCGCCGCGTCTGGCGATCACCAGAGCGACGACCACAGCGGCGAAGCTGCCGAGCGCGCCAGCCCACTGTCCGGCTGCTCCCCACCAGTCCGCACTCTGCCTCGTCATCCAGCCGAGCGGCATCAACAGCAGCGGCCCCATGATCAGGGTCAGCTCGCCGATCACGATCACGCTGAGCGCGCTCCACCGCAGGATCGACACGTGTCGGGGCATGTCGACGGGCACCGTCATCCGCACCTCCCAATGGCGTGGACGAGACCGTACCGGCGCGATCTCCAGACCTCGCTGCCTCACCCTGGCCTTGGCGTACGTTCTGCTCATGTCTGCGGTCTTGGAGTGGGTCAAGGCGGTCGGCCTCGGCTCGATCATCGGCGTCTTCGTCGGCGCGCGGCTCACCCGCCAGTCGCAGGACCGCCAGTTCCTACGCCAAGCGGTGGCGCAACGGGTTGATCGGGCGCGCACGGTCTATCAGGAGGCGCTGATCCTCGGGCACCGCCTGAGCAGCACACTCACTGCCCCGCGAGGAGGAGAGTCGGAACTGCCAACCCGGGAGAAAGCCGACCAGGCCCGAGAGCTGCATCGCGAGTTGTTCGAGGCTACCGTGAGGCTCAGCAGCGAAGGTGCCATTGCGATCGCCCACCAGTACTCCCGCGCGATGACCCAGAGCCAATGGCTCTGCGCGATGATCGAAGGTGAGATGGAAGTACGTCCCCCGCTCGGTCTCGACGACTACTGGAGGACCTGGCACAACTTCGTCCGGGAGTTGGACGCCGCCGACATGCTGTGGGAGCGCTGGCAGGACGAGCAGTCGTCGTCCAGCAGCAGGGGCATGTGGCCCTTCCGTCGCAAGCAGGCGACGCAGACCACGCAGGCGATCATCCCGTAGTTCGCTACAGCCCCACGCCGCGCATCGGGTTGTCCTTCCACTTGTCCACGGCGCGCACATACCCCAGCACGACCGGCGAGCCTTCCTTCCAACGGCCGTGCGCGGCGATCACCGAGACCGGCGCCCCGGCCCGGTACGCGGAGGTGGCACCGCCGGCGCGCAGCGAGTGCGCCGAGTAGGACTCGGCGTCGGGCAGCCCGGCCCGGACGGCGGCGGCCTTGACGATCGTCGCCACGGCGTTCGTGCTCAGGTTCCCGCCGATCCGGCCGTGCCGGTCGACCGACCGCAGCAGTCGCCCGCTGGTGACGCCACGTTCGGCGAGCGCGTCCGTCCACGCCTTCACCACACGGACCGGGTCGGTGTCGGGGTGGCTGCCGCGCGGGATGGCGACCTCGACGCCGAGCGCGTCCTGGTCGGTCTTCGACTTGCGGACCAGCACCTCCAGGCCGTCGGAGGTCTCGCGCACGTCGGACAGCTCCAGCGCGACCAGCTCGCTGCGGCGGCCCATCATCGCCAAGCCGAGCACGAGCACGACGCGGTCACGCAGACCGGTAGGCGTGGCCGGGTCGCAGGCGTCGATCATCCGGCGCAGCGACTCGATGGTGACCGGCGGGGCCTTGCGGGCGCGCTCGCCGGATTCGGCGAGTTCACGGCGGTGGGCGCGCAGCACGAGACGCGCGCCCTCGGTGTCGGGGGCGTTCGCGTGACCGGCCGTGCGGTGCAGGCTGCGGATCGCCGCCACGGCCTGCTCGATGGTCGATGCCCCCTTGCCCGCGTCGGCCAAGTAGGAGACGTACTCGGTCAGGGTCTCTGCGGTCGCGGGCAGCGGGGTGCGGCCGTGCCTCGCGCACCAGTCGCCGAACTCCTCCGCGATCCGCGAGTACGCGCGGCGCGTGTTGTCCGGCACCGCCTCGCGCAGCCGGCGGCGGGTCGATTCGGAGAGCGACCGGTCGGCCGGACGGTGCCGGTCGACCTCTCCCCCGACGCCGTCCACGCGCTCGACGCTGGTCCCCATGCCGCCTCCCTGACTTGTGATAAGGAAGGTTATCACAAGCCAGATTGCAGCCGGTTGCAGACGCTCCGCACGGAACACCTCGTGATCACCACGCGATGATGAGGACATGACGGACGACCACGGGCACGAACTCGAAGGCGAGGAGCTAGTCCTCGCGCAGACCACCGCGTTACTCGACGCCCGCGGCGACACGGTTGCGGTCCAACTGCTCTTGGACGTGCAGAGCCTGGAGTTCGTAAACACGGGCGATGGCTACCGAACCGACACCGACTGGTGGGTGTATCTGCAAGCAGCCGTCCTCGAAGTCGAGGACCATCTGGTCGGCCGCTTCACCGACGAGATCAAGCAGCGCATCGCCGACGCCATCGGTTACGTCGCAGGCCGCCACGGCTACAGCGACGTGACGAGCGTGGTCACACGTCCTGCACTCCCGCGCGTCGACTCGGCTTGGCGCACCACGTTGAAGTCTCGACTCGACGCCGAACGGCCGTCGAACCACGCCCGTCGGGAGCGCGACGTCTCGCGCCACCCCACCGAGGATGGCCTGACGTTCGGCAGCCAGGAGGAACTGAAGGTCTACCGAGCGCTCCGCGCGCTTCAGCAGGAGGCACCCGAGGACAACACCCTCGCGATCCTGCCGCTCCCTGCGGCCCGGCTGCGGGCCGGGCACACCTGGTCGCCCGACTGCGTGGTGATCGGCAACGGCCGCGCCCTGATCTTCGAGATCGACGGCCCGCACCACCGCGACGGTCGACGCTACGTGGACGACCGCAACCGCGACCTCCAGTGGTCACGGTGCCGCGTGCAGGTGGTCCGCATCGCGGTTGAGGACGTGCGCGACGCGAACAAGCTGAAGGTGCGGCTCAAGGAGGAGATCCTGCGGCACCTCTGGCCGCGCTGATCCTCCGATGTCGGCGCACGCCGACCCGCTACAGGTACTCGCTCCAGCACAAACTGCACCGGCCCTTGCCGCGCTCCTTGGCCTGCCGGGCGGTCACCTGCTCCACCGGGTTGAGCTTGCGGCCGTACTTGATCGAGTTGCGGACGCCCTGCTGGTAGCCGGAGCATCCCTCGTCACGATGGAAGGTCCGGCCGCCGGCAGTGACGATGCCTGGGGTGTCCGGCGGCGGCCACGGCTGGTCGAGTTGGTAGCCCCACCCTTGCGCGTCATCGGTAGTCACGGAGAGAACCCTGCCAAAGCCGCACGTCCCCGTCACGCCCTCCGCCAGTCATGCGCCGCGCAGTAGAACGTGCTGCCGAACCGCCCGCCCCCGCCGCCCCGGATCACCTCCCGGCACACCGCGCACCGCGCCGGCCGCAGCACCCCGTCCGCGTCCGCCACCATCGGCACGTCGTCGGCCAACGCCTCCGCGTACAGCTCCTCCACACTCGCCCGCAGCTCCCGCACCTCCGCCAGCTCGGCGCGCGACAACCGGGCACGGCCCGACCGCGACGACGGGCCGCCGGCGCGCAGGCCCACGACCTTGACCTCCAGCGGGCTGGGCGGGCCGCCCTTCGTCGCCAGCAGGCGCGCGAAGGTGTTCGCGCCGTGCAGCACCGGGCCGTACTCGAACAGGTCCAGGTCTTCGATGTGGCGGGTGCCGCCGACCTGCCGCGTCCGGCGGGCGGCGTACCCGATCGAGTACGCCGCCTCCGGCCCGAAGAACTTGGCGTCCACGAACGACTTGCGGCCGTCGTCGGTCTCCAGGTTTGCCTGATAGCGAGCCCACAGAGCCCCCGCGCCCTTCGGCCACGGACGGCCGTCGTGCGTCGTCCTGGGCAGCCGGGGATCACCGGGCATCAGCTCCCTGATCGCCAGGGTCTTGCCCACGGGACGGTTCCAGTCGTGGGACAGCACGACCTTCGGCCTGCGGTCCTTGAGCGTGCGTGTGAACGCGCCGGGCTCGATCACGTCGCCCGTGTCATCACGGACGCCGGTCACCGCCGCCAGCACCTCGACGACACCGGTCGACGGCTCGACGTCGGCGCGGCGGGACGAGGTAGCGGAACGCGGTTCGACCTTCAAGCTCATGGGCCGATGATCGCCCGCACGGCGTCCGCGGTTCGGCCGACGCGCCGCGCAAGTCGCAGCCTCAGAGGCAGTGGCTGAAGGGGGACACCATGACTTGCCGAGCCGACACGGTGCGCCAATGTCAGAACGCCGCCAATTGTCGGAGGGCAGCCGTATCGTCGACGCTCACGCCTTTACGTCCTGGAGTTGCCCATGACGACCGACCCGTGGGGATCCCCCCAGCAGCCGACCGGTTCCGAGTCCGCCTCGTTCGAGGACATCATCAACAACCCGTTCATCGACACCGCGGCGAAGTTCAACGCGATGGCGGACTCCGCGTTGGGCCATGCCGTCACCCTGCTCCACCGACGCGGCGAACGCGAGGTTGTCGAACTCGTCTTGGAGGTCGACAAGGCAATCGTTGAGTTCGATCGCGAGTACGAGGAGTGGACGTTCTGGCTCGAAGTTTCACCCGAGCAGTACTCGTGTTTCACTGACGTCCTGGTGGAGAAGTTGCGCGACACCTACAGGGAGGTCTGCCAACGACTCCAGTTCCACGACTTCGGACTGACGATCCGAGAGACCATGCCGGAGGTCGGACCGCAATGGCGTGATCAACTCCGCGAGCAGTTGACCTCCCCGCGACGTCCCACCAACCAGGGGCGCAAGGTGCGCTTGCAACCGCCCAAGTTCCGCGAGGACTACCTGGCCTTCACCAACCAGGGCGAGCAGACCGTGTACCAGGCGCTCCGCCAGATCCAGGAGAAGGATCTCCCGCGTGAGAGCACGATCGGCATCTACCCGCTGGCCGGTGGGCGCGTTCCCGGCCGCACGTGGGAGCCCGACTTCCTGGTCACCTACAAGGGACGGGCCGGGGTGCTGGAGATCGACGGCCCCCACCACAACGGCCGGCGCGCGATGGACGCCACCCGGGACCATCTGCTCATGGACGCGGGCGTGGCGTTCGTCGACCGCATCCCCGTCGAAGCGGTCGACGACCCCGCCGAACTGAACGCCGTCCTGCGACGGTTCCTGCGCCGCCTCGGCGACGCCTCGTAGGAGACACCGTGACCGCTACTTCGTCCGTTCCCGGCACCAAGCCGCCCCGGCTTGTGATCAGCTCGGGACGCGCGCTGCACCAGGAGTCCGCGGCGCTCAAGCGCATGGTGGAGGAGTACGGCCAGACTCCACACGGAGGAAGTCTCCACGTCACGGAACGGGAGGCTTGGAAGGCCGCGCCGGGGCACTCTCAGCGTGCCCACCGTCGGCGCTTGTGGCAGTACGGCATGCAGCTGTGCAGGCTGATCTTAGTCAACGTCTACGACCACATGTGGAGCACCGGCAGGCTGCTCGGCGCGGACGACTCGATCCCCCTGTACTCCCACCACACGCTGGCCAGGGTCGCGTGCGAGGGAGCCGCACGGATCGGCTACCTGCTCGATCCGGCGATCGGCTACGAACACCGCCTGCTCCGGAGTGCGGTGTTCGCCCTGGCCGACGCGGATGCACGGGTCACCGCCGCCCGCGAGGTGACCACTCATCCGCTGCTGCCGCACGCCGCTGACGAGCCGACGAGGCGGCGGGACGAACTGCTCGACCTCATCGAGCGGGCGGGCATCACGATCCGCCGAAACGGGCGGCAGCAACCTACTCACTTCGAAGTCGGTGCTCCACCTGTTGTCGAGCCCTGCAAGACCAACCTTACGGAGCTGGTGAAGCGGTTCTACCCGGACCGCCCGGGGACCTACCGGTCCACCTCCGGAGTCGTGCACAGCAACCCGTGGGTGCTCAACGACACCGTCACCTCCTCACCCTTCACGCCTGAACTGGTACTGGAACCCGACGTGCAGGGCATCGGCGCGGCCACGCTGACCACCATCGACGCCTCGATCATCGTGGTCGAGTCCTACGCCCGGTACTACGGGCACGACCCCGCACCCGCAGTCCGCAAGAGCAGATCCCGGGCACAGGTGATAGATGGGCTCCTGCGCGAGTGGATCACCAAGCCCCTCGGCCGCTGAACGGACGCCGAGGTTCTCCAGCTCCCGCTCCGCCTCCGCCAGCACCCGGTCCGCCCCATGCCGCCGCCGCACCTCGCGGCGCGCTACGCGGTCCAGGCCCTCGGCGGCCAGCTCCTCCAGCACCGCGTCACTCGGCGGGGCCGCCAGCAGCTCGGCGACGCGGTCCCGGCGCTTCACGATGCTTCCGCCAGGTACGACATGAGCAGCCCGGCGAACGGGTCCGCCGCGTTCACCGGCACCTCGTCGCCAGCCAGCGCCTCCGCCAGCAGCCGCTCACGCCGCCGCCGGGTCCGCTGGGAGAACTCGCGCAGCGAGTCCCCGGCCGCGATGCGCAGCCGCGCCTCCAGCTCGACCACGGCCCGCAGGTCAGCGCCCGGCCGCAGCGCCTTCGCGAGCGCGAACGTCATCGTGGTGGACGGGCGCTGGCGCCCACCCTCCAGGCGGTACACAGACTCGCGCGTGACTCCGGCGGCCTCCGCCAGCCTGACCTGCGACCAGCCCCAGGCGGCACGCTCCGCACGCAGCACCCCACCGAAGCGGACGGCCAGCTCGGCGCGTTCGGTGCCGTGGGCACGGCCCCGGTGCTGAGACCTTGACGGCTCGTCCGTGGACCCACTGCGTGCGCGCGGTGGTTCTCCCCTCGTCATGGATCAAGGGTGCGCCTGAAAACGATCGGTTCGTCAAAGACGCGCCGTGGGGCGGTCCGCGTACAGCTCACCCTTGGCCGAGGATGCGACGAAGGACTGAGCCTGCTCGCCTCCACCGGATGCCCTGGGCATCGATGAAGGTGAAGGTGATGGTGTACGGCAGGTCCAGGGTTAGCGTCAGCGGGAGCGTCCTGAGAGGCAAGCCAACCACGTCGTCGTACTCGACGAAGGTCAGCTCCCTCAACCGAGCCGATTCTCCGGGCGCGATCACCGGCGCGAAGAATCGGATGTCCTTGATGTTGAGGCTCGGGCTGAATCCCCAATCGCTATGCCGCTCCCCGTCAACGACGACTTCGACCGCCTCCAGGCGGACGTTCAGCACCGGGGCCGGACCGTGGTTGTAGATCACCACGTCGACCTCCTCCGGGTCAGTCGGGCTGGTCTCGACCATCGCGATCACAGTCCGGGCCTGAGCAGCGCGGGCATCGCGCGCTTCGGCGTTCCTGCGCCGGATGTCGATGAAGGTGACGATCGCCAGAGCGACCACGGCCGCCAAGCTGCCGATGCCACCGGCCCACTGGCCATAAGCGGCGAAGTCGTCGGTGTCGACGATGCCCCACCCCGGCACGCGAACCGTGTCGTCCGCTGCCCACCAAGAGATCATGCGGGGACTCTAGGCCCGCTCTTGTGCTCGGTGGAGATCCCGGTCGTGCGGCGTGGCAGGGCCATCCACCCGGCTCGTGCACCACGGGGGCGAGGGGTACCGCAGGCTCACCCACCTAGCGGGTCACTCGAACTGCTCGCGCCACTCGTCGCCCTCCTCGACCGGTGGCCGACTGCACACCAGGCAGTCCACTCGCTCGATCAGCCAGGGGACTCTACCCCTCCGAAGTTTCGCGGCACCTTCTGCCAGACGACGTCACCCTTCCCGCGCTCGTGCCCCTTCGGACACGGGCCGGGCTCGTAGTCGGCCTTCTCGCGGTCGGTGAACTGCTTGCGCTCGTCCATCCCGACACCTCTGGACCTTCAGGACACCCGACGGCAATCTGTGTGCACGCGTTTCCGGCTCCTCAGAATGCGCCTTTCCATGCCGCAGCGCGCGGGCACACGTACCACGGGGCGCAGGGCGAGCCCGCGGTGCCCCGGCCGGGAGCCGCGGGCTCCACGTCGGCGGGCCACCGGGCGGGCTCGGGCGGGCATCGGGGAGCGCTACGCCAGCTTCCGTGCCGTCGCCGCGAACTCGTGCGTCACGGCCTCCAGCGCGTGCGCCGCGTCGAGCACCGCCTGGGGCGGCACATCGGCATTGAACCGGCCGCCGTCGTCGCACGTGAACCGCGTCGCCCGCAGCGCACGCTCGGCCTCACGCACGCGCAGAGCGGCCTCCACGAGCGCGTCGGGGCCGTTGAGGCGCAGCAGCGCCACGACCTGCCGCAGCTTGGCCCGCACCTGCCGGTACTGCTCCAGGTGCTCGTCCAGCAGCTCCTCGTTCGACGTCAGTCCCTCGGCGACACGGCGGTGCACGAGGTTGAGCGCGAGCAGCCGTGCCCGGCATCCCATCGCCGCCTCGATCAGCCGCGCGCACCGCTCGGCGCGGTCCTGACGACCACGGGCACGCTGCGCGGCAGCGAGCTTCACGGGCTCGACGAAAGCGCCGACGGCCACGCCGCCGAGGGCTGCGGTCGCGGCGACAAGGGCAGGGGCCAGGGTGGTCCACATAGCTACGAAGTGCACTGGTCAGACGGCCAGGTACGTGCGCAGCGCGGTTCCAGCCAAATGGATCAACCTGCCGAACTCCACTCCGACAGCGGTCGCTCGTACCACAGGACCGTCTCTAGCTTCGAGGTATGGACACGACTCGTCAAAGTGGCCCGACCGCGCCAGCCAAGATCGACGTAAGGTTCGTCGCTCCCCCTCGCACTGTCATCTGGAACCACCTGATGTCGTTCGTGCCACGCACTGGCGACACCTTCAGGGACACGGAGGACGTCGTGTGGGAAGTCTCCGGGATCGAGTGGATTGCCGAAGCCAGGACCAGCGAGGTCGCGGTGGACGTACTGCTCAAGCGGCCGGACTAAACCCATCACCACGATCGTCCTCGTGACGTGGGTGACGGTGAGAACCCGCTGGACGCTCACCGTCGCCCCCGAACGCGATGTGTTCACCGAGCTGGCCGCGGGCTGCCCGGACGAGCGGATCGGCGTCGAGCCCGCCCGATGCCCACCCCGATCAGTTGCCCATCGGCTCCGAGTGCGGGTCCGCTGCCGTGACGGGGTCACGGTGCCCACTCGTCCTCGTCGTAGCCCTCGCGACACTGATAGGCACTCGCGAGCGCCCGGAGTAGGGCGTCGGCGACCTCGAAGTCCTCGCGGCCGTGCTTGCTCCACTCGCGGTGGAAGTGCTCGTACTGGTCGATGAACTTGATGTAGGCCCAATACCGGTCCAGCGCCTCCAGGTCCGGCTTAGGGGGCATGTCGGCGTCCTGCTCGCATCGATCGTGAGCGGCGTTGTACCGAATGGCCTCATCCGCCAGGTTGGCGAAGTCGGCTTCGGCTTGCTCCCTGAACCAGCGCACGAGCGCGTCGGTATGCGTCATGACCGCCGCTCCTTCCGTGTCGCCCCGTTGTGCACGCGCTTCTCACGATGCGCCCGCCCGGGCCGCAGCGCGCGGGCACTCGCACCACGGGGCCGGGAGGGGCACCGCGGCTTCCCGTCGGCGGCTCTGTTACCGATTTCCAGGCCCTGTTACCGATCTCGCCCATGATCGGTAACAGCCCTTTCCGCAGGTCAGCGTCTCGTGGAGGCCCCTTGTTACCGTGTTACCGATTTCCGGTGCATTAATTGCCCCACACGCGAGCAGCCCCCCTGCCCGAGGCAGGGCCAGGAGGAGGCGCTATATGCCGAAATTTCTCTCAAAAATCGGTAACACGGTAACAACCATCCTCCGAAATCGCCTCTGACCTGCGCAAACGCGCTGTTGCCGATTTCTGGGGATCGGTAACAGCCGGGAGCCCGACCCGGGCGCTGACCTGCGGAGATGCCTGTTACCGATTTTCGGGCCGATCGGTAACAGCCCCCGGACGCCGACGAGGGCGGCACCCTCGTGGGGGGCCGCCCTCGCTGGTCGTGCTGGGGTGGGGTCAGTCGTCGTCCCCGCCGCCGATGCGGATGCCCGACCCCACGCCGCCCTGCCGCAGCGCCTCGCGCTCCAGCTCCTCCTCGACCTGGCGCAGCCGCTCCTCCTCGGTGAAGCGCAGCCCCTTGCGGATCTTGACCACCTTGCTCTTGCCGTCGGCCTCCTTGCGGCGGGCGCTCACGGCCGGGTGCCCGGCGTCCTTGACCGCGCGGCCGAAGGCGTTGTTGGTGATCTTCGCTTCGCGCTCGTAGTCCATCATCTTCGTGAAGTTCTGCCAGGCGGCGGCGTGCGTGACGCACTCCGACCCGTCCTCGCAGGGGCACGGCTCGGTGCGCTCGGCGAGCCAGCGGCGGACCGGGTTGGTCTCGGCGTACATCTCGGCGCGCAGCCGGGTGCAGGCTTCGGGCAGGTCGCGGATGATCATCGGATTGGCGATCACGTCGCGCAGGCCCTCCAGCATCCAGAGCAGGACGCCGCTGGCCTCGGTCTTCACGACCCGCGCGGCCAGGTTGTCCACCCGCTTGTCGGCGGGCCGGGTGTTCGGGAACTCGATCGGGATGATGCGCTCCATCAGCGCGTCGTCCGCGCTGTCGATCTGCGGCGGCTTGTTCGACGCGGCCCACGGCACGAACCGGGGCTGGCGATCCTGCACGCCGTCCTTGCGGTCGAAGTTGTCGCGAGCGTTGCGCCGGTCGCCGCCGGAGAACTTCTTGACCTGGTCGGCGTTGAGGGGCAGGCCGTCGGAGACCTCGACGGTCCAGATCATGCGCCGGTCGATCAGGTACATGAGCTGCGGGTCTCCGGCGGTATTGCGCCGGGGGCGCAGCAGATCCAGGTTGAAGCTGCCCGCGTAGCCCAGCGCCGGGGTCTTGGCGTTGTCCAAGACCCCGCCCACGACTTCCAGGATCGTGGTCTTGCCGCTGCGGGTCGGTCCGAGCAGGAACGGGAACACGTTCTTGGAGTTGTCCCCGATCAGGCTCAGGCCGGCCAGGGCGCGCAGGACGCGGCGCACGGCCGGGTCGGGCACGCTCTCCTGGAGGAACAGGTCGAACATCGGCGAGACGGCGTCGGGGTCGTAGACCACGCTGGCCTGCTGGGTGAGCAGGTCGTCGGGGTCGTGCGGGCGCAGCTCCACGTTGCCGTCGAAGTCGATCCACAGGGTGCCGTTGAGCACGTTGAACGCGCGCACGTCGGCGTTCCACTCGCCTTCGTCGATACGCAGCGCCGGGTTGGAGCGGGCGGACTTGCAGCCCTGGTCCAACGCGCTGCCCTTCCTCATCTTCGTGACGTAGCCGGCATACTCGCGGATCGCCTTGTTGCGGGCCACGAGGGCGGCGGCGGCGAGCTTGGCTTCGTCCTCGGCCTGCTTGTCGCCCGCGTCCTTGGCCGCCCGGACGGCGGCGGCGGCCTCCTCCTCCAGGCGGTCGGCGGCGGCGGACTCCAGGCGGGCCTGCGCCGCCATCAGCAGGGTGAGTTCTTCCATGCCGTGCCGCAACGCCGCGCCGTCGTCGGTGCGCCACACGGTGCCGGTCCACGAGCGCAGCAGGTTCGCGCCCGGGACGTAGGCGACCCGCTTGCGCCCGAAGTAGGCGACGAACCGCTGCCCCAGGCCGGCCTCGGTGAAGTCCGCCGCACGGCGGAAGTCGAACGCCTCGGTCTTCTCCGGGGCGGCCGGGGCCTGCGAGGTGCCCGCCGTCTTCGGGGCGGCCGGGGTCTTCGTGGCGGGCTTCTGCGCCGTCGGGGCCGGGGTGTCCCGCACGACGCGCAGGGCGGCCGGCGAGGGCTTGGGAGCGGGCTCGAACGGGCGCACCGTGTGGCCGGTGGCCCGTTCGAACGCCGCGTCGAACTCGTCGTCGCCGACCACGCTCAGCAGGGTGTCGATCGTGTCCCCGGCCTCCTCTCCCGTCTCGAAGGCGGTGCGGATCGCTTCGGCGATCTCGGCGACGCCGAAGCCGCTGCCGCACCGGCAACCGCGCTTGTCGGCAGGGGTGCGGTCCGCGGCGATGCGCCCCAACCCCTGCTTGCCGGTGACCATCCGCTCGAACTCGGCGATGGCCTCCTCCTGCCCGCCCGTGCGGGACGGGGCGACGGCGGCGACGAAGCTGTCCTGCGCGGCGCGGATGGCCGTGTGGAAGCCCGTGCAGCCGCGTTCGCCCTGCCGCAGCAGGCTTAGCACGACCGGCAGCATGGCCTCGTGGCGGGACCCGGCGCGGATGGCGTCCTGCACCTTCGCCAGCGCGGTGCGCATGCCCTTGCACGGCTCGCCACCTGTGAACGAGGCGATCATGGCCGCGTGCTCGGCGTCGTCCAGGACGGGGACAGCGGTCTCCGGGCGGGCGTCGCGCAGCACGTCGATCCACTGCTGCGGCAGGATCGGCCAGTGGGCCGGTTCGGGCAGCTCGTCGTGGTGGCGCTCCGCGTCGGTCTCGTCGTACCAGCGCACCGGGCGCATCGCGTCCTTGGCGTTGAGCGACGGCGGCGCGTACAGGAACCGGTGGTGCGACTGGATAGTTTCGCAGTCGCCCTCACCGCCGATGAGCCGAGTGCCCGCCGGGATCAGGTAGACGTACTTACGCGATGGGCTGTCGGCACCACGCGAGGTGGCCGACCAGGTGGGCGGAAGCGGCATCCCGGCGCGCTCGGTCCAGCGGGCCAGGGTCTCGGCCCCGCGCTTGCCGTCGTAGCAGTCGACGTCGATCGCGACGCCCCAGTGCTCGCGACCGTCCACGACGACCCCGCGCGGCATGCGCAGAGCGACCCCGGAGCGACCGTTGAACCGACCGTTGACGCCCTCGATCCACGAGTCGACGTCGGCGTAGTTGGCGTCCACGCCAAGCCTGCCGGTGTAGCCGGTGGGCACGGGGGCCTTCGCGCCGCCGGGCGGGGTGGGCAGGGGGGACAACCCCTTGCCCAGGTAGCTCATGGCGGCGTCGGCGTACGGCCGTACGGCCGCGTGCGAGGCGGTGGTGTCGCTCAAGGCCGCGCTCACGCGACACCGCCGGGCAGGTCGGCGCTGTACGCGATCGTGCCCTCGCGGTACGCGAACTTGAGCATGCGGGCGTCGCCTACGGCCCGGACGTGCACGCGCACGTCGCGGAGCACGGCGCGGGGCGCACCGGTCGACATCCGCAGCGCGTCCTTCTCGGCGGTGCTGGGCGGGCGGGTGCGGGTGCGGCCGGGGTTGGCGCGCAGCCACCGCAGGTCGTCGGCGCGCTGGGCGCGGTCAACGGCAGAGGCAGGGCACGTGTGGTCGTGGGTGAGCGCGGCCGGGCCGGTGCCGGTGGTGTCGGCGGTGGCGGTGCAGTCGGGGCAGCGCAGGCGTTCGCGCTGGTCGGGGCCGTGTGGCACCATTGGGTGAGTCCTTCGAGGGGTGTGCGGAACTCCCCCGCGAGGTTCACTAGCCGGGCAAACTCGGCTAGCCTTGTCGCTGAGGTCGTCCCTGGTCGGGGCTGGTCTCAAGGCCCCGCTCCGCCGCGTGCGTCAACACGTGGACCCCGGAGCGGGGCTTTTCGCTGTTCAGGGGTGGGTCAACCCCCTGTTGATCATGCGGCGGCGGTGCCGCCGTTCCCGCTCTCGCGCTCGGCGGCGACGCGCGCCCAGCGGGCGAGTGCCGCGCGGCGGGCGTGCTCGCTGCGCTCCGTCTCGGTGGTGTTCGCCCAGCGGGCGTGCGCCGCCAGGCGACGGGCCGCGCTCAATTCCTTGCGGTTCCTGACGGTGTACGTACGTCGCTCCATCTCGTTCCCTCCCAGTGGCTCGATGCGAGCGAAACTACATGCAAAAGCCGCACACTGCAAGCTGTGCACCCCATCTGACCTGCGGTTATGTCTCCCCGAGTTAACTCGGCGCGTCAAAGGGAAATGACTAGCCGAGTTAACTCGGTGCGGCCGGAGCCGTAGCCTGCGCAAACTCCGAAAAGGGGAGACAAGCCGAATTAAATCGGTTCGTCAAAAGGTCAGAGAATGGCCCCGGTCATGTGACCGGGGCCACTCTCGTCAGCCGCGCCGGCGCAGCCGCTCCCACCCCGCCGACGGCTCCGCCGGGACCTGCTGCGGCCGGTCGTCCAGCGCCGCGAGCTGGCGCAGCAACGCCGCGCGGCGCTCGGCGCGCTCCGCGTCGTCCACCAGGTCGGCGCGGGCGCGGTCGGCCTGGTGCTGCTCGGCGACCACGGTGCGCTCGTGCTCGACACGGGCACGGCCGGCCGCGATCACCAACGCCTCGTCCAGGTCCGCCGCCGACGGCTCGGTACCGAGCTGCCCGCCGAGGTCGGAGCGGCGCAGGAGGTCGCGCACCGCCGCCGGGGTCACCGGCACCGGCTGCCCGTGCTCCCGGCCCCACAGCGCGCCGTCCTCGGTCACGTGCAGCGGCGCGAACCATCGGGTGATCAGGCTCCCCAGCGTGGCGGCCAGCGGCACCGACGACGCGGCACCGGCCACGGCCTGGACGTGGCGACGGAACCGCTCGTCGGCCTCCGGGCCGGCCGGGGTCGGACGCGGGACCGTGCCGTGCGCGGGAGCGCCGGACGGGCGGATGTGGGTCGAGCTGAACGTGTTCACGCGGCACCGCCGCGCCGCTCTTCCCCACGCTGGGCGCGATCGGCTTCCGCGACGCCAAATCGGTCCGTAGCAGACTGTGTCTTTCGACGGCGAGCGGAGACGGACCTCAGGGCGAGCCGCGCAAAGTGGGCACTCCTGGCGGACTCAGCACGGCGCGCCCTTTCGTCGGGCGGCAACTCGCCCTTCGGGTCGACCTCACGGCCGAACCTGTCCATGAACACTGACCGGGCTTTCGCCGTGGCGGCCGGACCGGCTTCCTCCCGCGACCAGCGCGTGTGTGCTGCGAGCCGGGCGCGCAGTACGCGTTCGGCGGGAGACAGTTGACCCATTGTGTGATCGCTCCATCCGCGCGGGAACCAGACGACAAACGCGTCCGTGAATGGCGCGAACGTAACCCGAACGCTGTGCTCGGTCAACACCCGCTGAAGCATGAAGGAATTGACTAGCCGCGATTAACTCGGCTAGTCAATTCAGATTCGGTCGCCCAAAGCTAGCCTTTTGTGCGCTGCGCGTGCCCGCTCCTGCGCGGCCGATGCTCCGTAACGATCTAGCATCGCCTCCGACGTCCAGCCCGCCAACCTCATCAAATCGCGTTCCTGACCACCCGCAGCAAGCCACGAATGCGCCCAACCATGCCGGAAGCGGTGTGCGTGCAGATCCGCCACACCAGCCTGACTGCCGCGCCTCTTCAGCGCCTCCTCGACGCCGTCCACGCTGAACGCACCCCGCTGCCCCAACCACAACCCGGGCAGCGCGGCGTGCCGATGCGCTCTCCTCAGCCGCAGGTACCGGTCCAGCGCGCGAGCGGTCTTCGCACCGAACGGCACTGCCCGAGGCTTGGAACCCTTGCCGATCACGTACAGCACTTCGTGGTCGTCCAGGTCCACGTCCTCCACCCGCAGGCGGGCACACTCCGAGATGCGCAGGCCGCAGTCGAACAGCACGCGCAGAATGGCGTGATCACGGCGGTCGGTGAACGTCGTACCTCCGGTGACTTTGAACAAGCGGACCACTTCGTCGTCACCGATGATCGGCACCGGCTTGGCCGGGGCACTGGGCTGCTCCAGTCCCACCATCGGGTCCGAGGGGATCTCGCCCTCGGTCACCGCCCACCGGACGAACCGACGGAGCCCTTTGAACCGGGTGAGAACGGTCTGAGGGCTCTGCTTGTCGTGCAGTGCCTCAAGCCATCCGACGATCGCATGCCTCGTCAGCGCGTCGGTGTCCGGACGCCGCCCCTGCTCAGTGAGCCAATCGGAGAAGAACCGGATGGACTGTCCATACAGGACGATAGTCCGCTCCGCCTTCCCGGCGGCACGCAGCTCGCGCCGGAACGACGCAGCAAGATCGGCAAGTAGCTCGGGCATAGCCATAGGTTATCCGGCGAGTGAACGCTATGCTAGAGCCCGCAGTACGTGAGAACGGCCTGTTTTCCCAGCTCTAGCTGCGCTTCCGCGACGGCTGCACGCGCGGCGGCTCGCCGGGCATCTTCGGGTAGTCCGGGGGGTACGGCATGTCGCCCCGGTCGTCGGCCGCGTACCACTCCAGCAGGCGCTCGATGCCGAACGCCTCGTCGTCCAGGGACGCGTGCGGGTCGCCGTGCTCCTCAAGGTACTTCGGCACGGTCAGCACGTCGAAGTCGTCGGGGTCCACAGTGGACAGGTGGTCCCACGTGACGGGGGTCGACACGGTGGCGCGGGGCGTGCCGCGGACCGACCAGGCGGAGGCGATGGTGCGGTCGCGGGCGGCTTGGTTGAAGTCGAGGAAGACCTTCTCGCCGCGCTCTTCCTTCCACCAGGACGTGGTCGCCTGGTCGGGCATGCGCCGTTCCACCTCGCGCGCCAACGCGATCACGGCGTGCCGCACGTCCACGAAGTCCCACTCGGGCCGGATGCGCACGGCCACGTGGACGCCGCGGCCGCCGGACGTCTTCGGGTAGCCGGTGAGGCCGAGTTCGCCCAGCACCTCCCGCAGCACCATCGCGACCGCCACCGCGTCCCGGAAGTCGGTGCCGGGCTGGGGGTCGAGGTCGACGCGCAGCTCGTCGGGCCGATCGGTGTCCGACCGCCGCACGGGCCACGGGTGGAAGTCGAACGTGCCGAGGTTCGCCGCCCACGCCAGCACGGCCGGCTCGGTCGGGCACACCTCGTCCGCGGGCCGCCCGGAGGGGAACTTGATGCGCGCCGTCTCGACCCACTCGGGCGCGCCCTTGGGCAACCGCTTCTGGTAGAACGCCTCCCCGGTCACCCCGTCGACGTACCGCTTCAACGTCGTCGGCCGGTCGCGCAGCACCCGCAGCAACGGTTCCGCGACGGCCAGGTAGTACTCGACCACCTGGAGCTTGGTGATCCCACGCTCGGGGAAGTAGACCTTGCCCGGGTTGGACACCCGCACCACACGCTCGCCCACGTTCAGTTCCACAGCCTGGGTCGCCACGCGGGCGAGCCTAACAACGCGCCACGAACCCCGCGCGAAGATCGACCGGCACCGGCCTCACGGGATCGAGAGGACGCACGGGTGGGGCGGTGCAGCTCACGGTGAGCCGGGCGCGGGGTCGACCGGGAGGACGCGCGAGATCAGCCAGGTGCTCGCAGGCCCAGCCTGGCGGTCGCAGGGTCTGCCGGGCGGTCGCTCTAACCGGGCGGGGACGGACACAACCGGGACGGCACGGACCAAACAGGCACTCGCCGAGAGAAATGGGATGGTGCGATTACAACCCCAAAGGCGCGGAAGGAGCCGGGGCGCTCGTGGGATCGACAGGGCAGGCGCGCGGGCGCAAGCGGGCCAAGGTTCGAGCCCAGTCGGGCGCTCACAGATCCAACCGGGCGGAGGCGGGGGCAACCGGGACGGCACGGATCAGACGGGCGGTCGCCGAGGGAATCGGGATGGTGCGAACACAACCGCACTGAAGCGGGGCGGGCCGGGTGCTCGCAGGGCCGGCGGGGTAGGTGCGAGGGCTCGGCCAGGCCGGCGCGCGCGGTCAGCCGGGTGCTCGCGCCGCCAAGCCGGTGACGAACGCCTCCAGCGCCAGTTCGAAGCTGTCGTGGTCCAGTTCGCGGGCCACGGCGGGCAGGAGGTGGGCCTTGTCCAGGTTCGGGTACCGGTCGCGGTAGAAGGTCTGGTCGTCCGAGAAGCCGCTGGAGAACGAGCTCAGCGCCGCGCCGAACACCAGGTACATCAACGACGCGGCGATCATCGTCGCCTCGCGCCGTGACCAGCCCGCGGCGACGAGCCCGCCGTGCACCACGTCCAGCCGGCGCAGCGACGCCTCGCGGTGAGCCGGCCCGTACGCCAGGAACGGCACGATGTTGGGGTGCGCGGCCAGTGCCGCCCGGTAGGAACGGGCGCAGCTGCGCAGGCCGTGCCGCCAGTCGCCGCCCTCGAACCCGGAGACGTCGACCCGTTCGAGGATGCCGGCGGCCACCTCGTGCAGCAGGTCGTCCTTCGTGCTGACGTGCCCGTACAGCGACGCGGCCTGAACGCCCAGCTCAGCGGCCAGTTTGCGCATCGACAGGCCGTCGAGCCCGTCCCGGTCGATGATGTGCAGCGCGGCGGTCCGGATGCGCGAGGCACTCAGGATCGGGCTCCTCGGCATGTCCGCTCCCCTTGCCTGTGGTGGGTTCCGCGCCTAGGTTAGATAACCTAACACCGTTCGGTTAGGAGGTCACCCCGGTGGATCTGCGCATCTCCGACGAACACCGGCAGCTCAAGGACCTGGCGCACCGGTTCACCGAGGAGCGGATCGTCCCGCACGCCACGCGCTGGGACCGGGACGAGGCCATCGACCGCGACCTGGTGCCCGCCCTGGGCGACGTCGGCTTCCTCGGTCTCGGCATCGACGAAGCGTACGGCGGCTCGGGCGGCGACCACCTGGCGTACTGCCTGGTGCTCGAGGAGGTCGCCCGCGGCGACTCGGCGGTGCGCGGCATCATCTCCGTCTCCCTCGGCCTGGTCGGCAAGACCCTCGCCAAGCACGGCACGGAGGCGCAGAAGCAGCGCTGGCTGCCGGGCCTGTGCTCGGGCCGCCAACTGGGCTGCTTCGGCCTGACCGAGCCCGGCACCGGCTCCGACGCCGCGTCGCTGGCCACCAAGGCCGTCCGCGACGGCGACGACTGGGTGATCACCGGGCGCAAGGTGTTCATCACCAACGGGACGTGGGCCGACGTGGCCCTCATCTTCGCCCGGACGGGTGGTCCCGGGCCCAAGGGGATCACCGCGTTCCTGGTGCCGACCGACTCCCCCGGCTTCACCGCCACCGAGATCCGCGGCAAGCTCGGCATGCGCGGCCAGGCCACCGCCGAGCTGACCCTCGACCAGGTCAGGGTGGGTGACGCCGACCGGCTCGGCGACGAGGGCGGTGGCTTCAAGCTGGCCATGGCCGCCCTCGACCGGGGCCGCATGTCCGTCGCCGCCGGGTGCGTGGGCGCCGCACGGGGCGCGCTGGAGGTCAGCGTGCGGTACGCCAAGGAGCGCGAGCAGTTCGGCAAGCCCATCGCCGGTTTCCAGCTCGTGCAGGAGCTCCTGGCCGACATGGCCGTGGAGACCGAGGCCGCCCGCCTGCTCACGTGGCGGTGCGCGGACCTCGCCGACCGGGGCGAGCCGTTCGGCACGGAGGCGTCCATGGCGAAGCTGTACGCCAGCGAAGCGGCCGTGCGGGTGGCGAACAACGCCATCCAGGTCTTCGGCGGGTACGGCTACGTCGACGAGTACCCGGTCGGCAAGTACCTGCGGGACACCCGCGTCACGACCCTCTACGAGGGCACCAGCCAGATCCAGAAGTTGCTCATCGGCCGGGCGCTGACCGGCATCAACGCGTTCGCGTAGAGGGTTAGAGGGAGGACGACATGGACTTCACGCTCGACGAGGAGCAGAAGGAGATCCGCGACTGGGTGCGGACCTTCGTGCGCAAGGAGGTGGCGCCGCTGGAGCCGGAGGTGCTGCGCCGCGAACGCCTGGGCCGGCCCGGTCTGACGCGTGACGAGCTGAAGGAGCTCCAGGACAAGGCGAAGGAGGCGGGCTTCTTCGGCGTGCTCACGCCGCAGGAGTACGGCGGCATGGGCCTGGGCGCGCTCATGACGGCGCTGCTGGAGGCCGAGCTGGGCCGGACGTTCGTGCCGTTCCGGTTCGGCGGGTACGCGGACAACATCCTGTTCCACGGCAACGAGGAGCAGAAGCAGCGCTACCTGCTGCCCACGATCTCCGGGGAGCGCGTGTCGTGCTTCGCGATCACCGAGCCCGGCGCGGGTTCCGACGCCAAGGCCATCCGCACGTCCGCCCGCAAGGAGGGCGGCGAGTGGGTGATCAACGGTGAGAAGACGTTCATCACGCAGGGCAACGAAGCCGACTTCGTGATGGTGTTCGCGGTGACGGACAAGGAGAAGGGCGCGGACGGCGGCGTCACGTGCTTCCTGGTCGACCGGGACATGGGCTGGAAGTCCGAGCCGATCCCGACCATGGGCCAGTGGGGTCCGGCCGCGCTGGTGTTCGACAACGTCCGCGTGCCCGAGGAGAACGTGCTCGGCGAGGTCGGCAGGGGCTTCCACCTGGCCATGCAGTGGATCGGCCAGGGCCGCTACCTGCTGCCCGCGCGGGCGCTCGGCTCGTGCGAGCGGCTGGTGGAGATGGCCATCGAGCAGGCCAAGACCCGGGTCACGTTCGGTCAGCCGATCGCCGAGTACCAGGCCATCCAGTGGATGCTCGCGGACTCGGCGGTGGAGATCGAGGCGCTGCGCTGGCTCGTGCTGCACGCGGCGTGGCTGGTCGACCAGGGCGCGGACTCGCGGCAGGCGCAGTCGATGGCGAAGCTGTACGGCGGCATCAAGGCGAACGAGATCGTGGACCGGGTCCTGCAGATCCACGGCGGCATGGGCTACACGCGCGAGCTGCCGATCGAGCGCTGGTACCGGGAGCTGCGGCTGCTGCGCATCTACGAGGGCACCGACGAGATCCAGCGCCGCACGATCGCCCGCAACCTGCTCAAGGGCCACGCGAAGGTGACCGGCACGCTCGGCTGACCAGGGTTCCTGGCGGGGTCGCGCGACCGGCTCCGCCAGGCACCCCGTCAGAGGTAGGGCTGACCCCACCAGGGCTCCGGGAGCGCGCACCAGGGACTCAGCGCGACCACCCGACCACGATGAGTGCATGCGATCACGATCGGCGCCCTTCGAATCCGACCTGACGCGGCAGCGCGTCACGACACCCGCGGGCACGTTCGACGCCATCACGTCCGGCCCCGCCGCCGGCCGCAAGGTGTTGCTCCTGCACGGCGGGCTGGAGTGCGGGATCGCGTGGCGGCACCAACTGCGGGCGTTGGGCGCCCACGGGTACCTGGCGGTGGCGCCGGACCTGCGCGGCTACTCGCCGGGCGTCCGGCCGCGCCACCCGGGCGCGTACGCGCTGGAGCACGCGGCGCGTGACGTGGTCGAGATCGCGGACGCGCTGGGCTGGACGAGGTTCGACCTGGTCGGGCACGACCTGGGCGGGCTCGCGGCGTGGGTCGCGGCGGCGCGGTTCCCGCTGCGGGTGCGCACGTTGACGGTCGTGTCCGCGCCGCACCCCGGCGCTCTCGCCGAGGCGTTGCGCACGGACCCGGACCAGCGTCGCCGGTGGGCGCGCCTGGACCACCTGCGCGAGCCCGGCGTCGCCGAACGCGCCCTGCTGGCGGACGACGCCGCGCGGTTGCGGGCCGGCTGGCCGCCGGTGATCCCGCCGGAGCGGGTGGCGCAGTACGTGCGGAAGCTGACCGAGCCGGGCGCGCTGACCGCGGCGCTGAACTGGCACCGCGCCAACGACCTCACCGCCGCCGACGCCGACCGCGACCGCCCGGTGTCGACGCCGACGCGGTACCTGTGGGGTGAGGACGACGCGGTGTTCTCACCCGACACGGCGCAGGACACGGCGCGGTGGGCCACCGGGCCGTACTGGTTCGAGGTGCTGCCGGGCGCGGGCCGCTTCGTGCCGGAGGAGGCGGCGGAGCGGACGACGCTGCACCTGCTCGACCACCTGGCCGGCTACTGAGCGAGGCTGGTGAGCATCTGGGCGCAGACGCGGGCCAGGTGCTTGCGCATGACGTCGGACGCGCGGGACGGGTCGGCGGCGGCGATGGCGGCCACCAGGGCGTCGTGGTCGTCCAACGACGCGTGCTGGTGCGGCGGGTCGTCGCGCAGGCCGCTGCGCAGCAGCACCACCCGCTGCTGCACCAGCCGCACCTGCTCGGCGATCCGGGGGCTGCGCGCCGCGTGCAGCAACGCCTGGTGGAACGCCAGGTCCAGCCGGTACGGGAAGCGCTCGCCCGCCGAGTACGCCCGGCGCGACTCCTCGCACACCGCGCGCAGCCGCACCACGTCCGCCTCGGTCCGCCGGGACGCCGCCAGCTCGACCGCCGCGCACTCCAGCGCCGTCCGCAGCTCGAACAGCGCCTGCACGTCCGCTTCGTCGGCGACCGGCACGGAAGCGCCCCGGTGCGGCGCCAGCACCAGCAGCCCTTCGGACGCCAGGTGCCGGATCGCCTCGCGCAGCGGCCCCCGGGAGATGCCCAGCCGCTGGGCCAGCTCGACCTCGTTCACCCGCGTGCCGGGCGGGATGTCGCCGGTCAGCACCAGCTCGCGGAGCACGTCCACGGCCTGACCGGCCAAGCTCAAGTGCAGGGGAGGTGTCACGAACGTCTCCTAGCGCGAGATGTCACCCGCGATGTTAACTGTCGACAGTTGGCAGCGTGCCGGCGCACCACACGCGTCACCGCGCGCAGGGGCACGGCCGCACACGGGCGCGCACGGCCGCGAAGGGTTGGGAGGACGCATGACGCACGAACTGGTCGCCGAGGTCTGGCGTGGCGAGTTCATCGAGTCCGTGCACCACGGTTCCGTCATCGCCCTCGACCGCGCGGGTCGGGAAGCGCTGTCCCTCGGCCGCCCGCACGACACCACCTACCCTCGCTCGTCCAACAAGCCGGTGCAGGCGCTGGCCATGCTCCGCCACGGCCTCGACCTGGAGGGCGAGCTGCTGGCCCTGGCCTGCGCGAGCCACTCCGGCGAGGACTTCCACGTCGACGGCGTGCACCGCGTCCTGCGCGCGCACGGCCTGACCGAGGCCGACCTCCAGTGCACACCGGACGTCCCGATCGGCGAGGACGCCCTCAGGTCGCACCTGGCGGCGGGCCGCGCCAAGGCGCCGCAGTACATGAACTGCTCGGGCAAGCACGCCGCCATGCTGGCCACCTGCGTGGTCAACGGGTGGTCGACCCACGACTACCTCGACCCCGGCCACCCCCTCCAGCGGGCCATCCGCGACACCCTGGAGGAACTGGCCGGCGAGCGCGTCGGCGCGGAAGGCGTCGACGGCTGCGGCGCGCCGCTGCTCGGCATCAGCCTCACCGGCCTGGCCAGGGCGTTCGGCGCGCTGGCCGGTGCGCCGGACGGTCCGGAGCAGCGGATCGCGCGGGCGATGAACGCCCACCCCGAGTGGGTCGGCGGCACGAACCGCGACGTCACGAAGCTCATGCGGGCGATCCCGGGCGCGGTGGCCAAGGACGGCGCGGAGGGCGTCTACGCGATCGGCCTGCCGACCGGCGAGGCCGTGGCGTGCAAGATCGCGGACGGGTCCAGCCGCGCCAGGGCGGTGGTCCTGGTGGCCGCGTTGCGCAAGCTGGGAGTGGACGCGCCGGACGAGCTGGCGACGTTCCCGGTGCTCGGTCACGGCCGCCCGGTCGGCGCCGTCCGACCGTCGCCCGCCCTGGCGAGTTGAGCCGCCCAGCGGCTTGAAGCGCCGGCTACGCTGGGTGCCATGGCCAGCGCCAGAGCCGCCGACGCACCCGACGAGCGCCCGCAGGGCGCGATCGACGACGAGCTGATCGGCCTCGACCCCGACGACCCCGAGACCAGGGCGTTCGCCGAGCACCTCGGTCGGATGCAGCAGCAGCCACCCAGCTTCACCATCGAGGGCACGGTCGCGGGCGTCGCGAACTTCGCGGACTCGGCGAACCGGGCGGGCGGCCTGCGCAGGCTCACCGCGGTCGTCGTGGTGGGCCTCATCCTGCTGGGGGTGCTGATCAGCGTCTGGTACTACCTGGGGACCCTCGTCTGGGTGTTCTTCTACTGACCCGCGCCGGCGGCTCGGCCGTCGGGGACTCGTCTAACGTGGAGGTATGGAACCTGTCGTCGGCGCCACCCCGAAGGTGGTCCACTCCGAGCTGGAGTGGCGGGAGATCCTGACCCCCAAGGAGTACGCGGTGCTGCGCGACGCGGGCACCGAGCCCGCCTGGGTCGGCGAGTACACGGACACCAAGACCGAGGGCCTCTACGAGTGCCGCGCGTGCGGCGCCGAGCTGTTCCGCAGCGACACCAAGTTCGACTCGCACTGCGGCTGGCCGTCGTTCTTCTCGCCGCTGGCCGGTGACTCGGTGATCCTGCGCGAGGACCGCGCGCACGGCATGGTCCGCACGGAGGTGTTGTGCGCGACCTGCCACAGCCACCTCGGGCACGTGTTCGAGGGTGAGGGCTACGCCACGCCAACGGATCAGCGCTACTGCATCAACTCGGTGAGTTTGCGTCTGGTCGAAACCACCGGTGATCGAGCAGACTGAAGGCGCTACTCCGAATGATGACTGATCCACTCCAGGAGGAATCATGCGCATCTTCAAGGGCACTGACGGCGAAGGCTCCGGCGGCGTGGACGGCGCGTCGTCCTCCTGACCGACCACCGTCGGACGGCCAACCCTAAGGCTTGCTAAAGCCCTCTTGCCGGAGTGTGGCCTGGCGCACACGATTCCCCCTAGCTGGTGGGCGTGGACCCACCGAGGGCCACAGGGGGTGGACCGTGGAGCGACCGTGGGGGCTTTCAGGCCCGGAATTCCTTGAGCTGTACTGGATCGCGCTGGCCGCGTCGTTGGCCTTCGCGATCGTCGTCCGAGTGCGCCTGCGGGGGACGCGGGGAGACGCCCCCGCGGGCGCGCCCGGCTTGGTGGACATCGCCTACCTGACCGGCGGACCGCGGCGGGTCGTGGAGACGTCGGTCGCCTCGCTCATCGACTCGGGCGCCCTGGTGCCAGCGCGCAGCGGGTCCGTGCGCGTCGTCGGCGAGCCCGTCGCCGACCACCCGGTCGACCGGGCCGTGCTCGCCGACGCGAAGCGCTACCGCTACCGGACGTTGACGCTGCTGATCACGTCGTTGGCGGAGCAGGACGAGCCCCGCGAGGTCGGCCGGCGGCTGGCCGACCAGGGCTACCTGGTCGCGCCGGACGTGGTGAAGCGGTGGTTGCGGGCGGGTGTCACGCCGATGGCGCTGTTGTTCGTCGTCGGTGTGGTGCGCTGGATCAACGGACAGGTGATCAACGCGCCCGTGTGGTTCCTGACGTTGCAGCTCGTGCTGACGGGCGTGCTCATCTGGGGGCTGCTGCAGGCGGCCCCGGTGACGCGCACCGCGAAAGGCCGGGCCGAGGTGGCGAACGCCCGCGCGCGCGGGATCTCCGGGGTGTGGCGCACGACCGGCTCGGCGAACGCCGCCGAGGTGGTCGCCCTCAACGGTTTCGACGGCCACCCGAACATCACGTTGCGCGTGGCGGCACGTCCGCGTCCCCGCCCCCGGGTGGCGTCCGGCGGCGCTTACGCGGCCGGCTCGTACACCGCGTCGAGCAGCGGGTGCGGCAGCGGCGGCGGGAGCAGCTGTTCCAGCGGCGGTGGCAGCAGCTGCGGCGGGGGCGGCTGCGGTGGCGGCGGCGGGGGCTGACGGGGTGCTTACGCTTCCGTGACGACGGCCGGGTGCGGCCCGACGGCTCCTAGGGTGGCGGCCATGACGTTCCTGTGGTGGTACGGCCCGGCGCTCGTCGTCGCGGTGGTGGTGGGCCTGCGGGTGAAGCGGGTCGCCGGCGCCGTGCCCGACCGGCCGCTGTCGTTCGAGGAGATCGGTTACCTCGGTGGCGGCCCGGTGCGGGCGGTCGAGGTGGCGTTGGCCGGGTTGGTGGCCGAGAACCGGGCGCGGGTGTCCGGTCCGGTGGCCGCGGCGGTGCCCGGCGAGGAGCAGCCGGCCACCGCGTTGCAGGCGGTCGTGCTCGCCCGGCTCGCCCGGCCGCGTGACCTGGACGAGCTCGTGGTCGGCGCGGCCACCAGCGGTCCCGCCCGGCAGCTCGGGCAACGCCTGGTCGCGGGAGGTCTGCTGGTCTCGCCGCGGCGGCGGTTGGCGCGGGCGGTGCTGGCGGTCGTGCCGGTGGCGGCGCTCGTGGTGGTCGCCGTCCTCGCGGGTCCGGGCGGGTGGGTGACGGTCACCGCGCTGTCGGTCGCCGGCGTGCTCGGGGTCCTGCTGCTGCTGGGTCCGCCGCCCGTCCTCACGCGGAGGGGCGCGCGAGCGTACGAGGAGGCCACGGCGGGCCTCGCCCCGGTCGACCCGGCCGAGGTGACCGCCCGTTACGGCCTGGTCCGGTCCGCGCGCGCCGCCGAGCCGCCCGTGCCGCGCGAGGGGGCGGCGCGGGCGGACACGGCGGTGTTCGACGGTGAACGGGCGGAACCGATCGCACCTGCGGAAACGTCTCAGGCACCACTCCCCCGGCGCAGGCGCGCCGTGGTGGTCGAACCGCAACGCTGGCAGCGGCGCAACGGGTGGCTGGTGGCAGGCGGGTGGTTCGCGGGTGGGTGGTTGGCCGCGCAGTGGTTGGAGGGCGATGACGGTGGCGACTCAGTGGACGCCGACTTCGGCGGGTTCGGCGGGTTCGACGCCTGAGCCGGGGTGGGAGGAGCAGGGCTTCCTGGTCGGCGGACCGGGCCGGGCGGCCGAGGTCGCGGTGGTGTCCCTGGTCGAGGCGGGCGCCGTGCGGATCTCGCGCGCGGGCCTGGTCAGCGCGGTGGGCCGGCCCGGTCACGGCGGGAGCCCGGTGCAGGCGCGCGTGCTGCGCTCGCTGCCCGGCTCGCTGGGCGACGTGATCGCCGCGACGGCCAAGAGCGCCGAGGCGCAGTCGCTGCGGCCGCACCTGGTCGATCGGGGTCTGGTCACGCCGCCCGTGCGGCGGCAGGTGGCACGGCGGACGCGCCAGCTGCTGATCGCGGCGGCGGTCGGGGCCGTGATCGCGACGATCGTGCTGGAGCTGCCGTTCCCGGTGGCCCTCGGCGCGGTGTTCGGCGGGGTGGTGCTGACGCTCGTGCTGGGCCGGGTCGGCCGGCCGTTGACCCCCGCCGGCCGGCGCGCGGTGCAGCGGCTCAAGGCGGTCGCCGTGTCGCCGAACCGGGTCGCGCTGGTCGCGTGCTACGGGCTGTTGGGCAAGGTCGAGCGCCACCACGTGTGGGAGGTGCTCGGCATGTCGCCGGCCGCGGCGGCCACGCTTCGGCGACGGTCGCGCGGGAGCGCTTCCGACGGCGGCGGTGGCGCGTCGTGCGGCGGAGGGTGCGGCAGCTGCTCCAGCAGCAGCTGTGGTAGCGGTAGCAGCAGCGGTTCCGACAGCGGCGGCTCGTCGTGCGGCGGTGGCGGCTGCGGTGGCGGTGGCGGCGGCGACTGACGCCGGCCGGGGACGACGACGAAAAGGCAGGTGGCCCGTGGAGAAGCTGGGTGTCGGCATCGGCTGGCGGCCGGAGATCGACCTCACCGTCGAACGCCTGCCCGGCGTCGACTTCGTGGAGGTCGTCGCGGAGAACCTGCACGTCGGGCACCTGCCCGAGTCCGTCCTCCTGCTGCGGGAACGGGGCGTCCCCGTGCTGCCGCACGCGGTCTCGCTCTCGCTCGGTGGCGCGGAACCCGTGGACCCGCGACGGGTCGCGCACCTGGGCGCCCTGGCCGAGGCGCTGGACGCGCCGCTGGTCAGCGACCACGTGTGCTTCGTGCGCGCGGGCGGCCTCGACTCCGGTCACCTCATGCCGCTGCCCCGCACCCGCGACGCGCTCGACGTGCTCGTCGCCAACGTCAGGGCCGCCCAGCAGGACCTGCCCGTCCCCCTCGCCCTGGAGAACGTCGCCGCGCTCCTCGACTGGCCGGACGGCGAGCTGACCGAGGGCCAGTTCCTGGCCGAGCTGGTCGACCGCACCGACTGCCACCTCCTGGTCGACGTCGCCAACCTCTACGCCAACGCCCGCAACCTGGGCACCGACGTCGCCCGCTTCCTCGACGAGATCCCGCTGGAGCGCCTCGCTTACGTGCACGTCGCGGGCGGCGAGGAGCACCAGGGCGTCTACCACGACACGCACGCCCACGCCGTGCTCCCGGAGGTGCTGGACGTCCTCGCCCAGCTGCGCGCCCGCGTCGACCCGCCGGGCGTGCTGCTCGAACGCGACGACGACTACCCCGCCGACGCCGAGCTGGCCGACGAGCTGGCCGCGATCCGGGCGGTGCTGGGGTGACCCAGCCCCAGCGCGACCGGCTGGCCGCGGCGCAGGCCGAGCTGCTGCGGGCGCTGCTGGCCGACGGCGCCGTGCCCGAGGGGTTCGACGCGGAGCGGGTGCGCATCGAGAAACGCGCGCTGCTCGGCAAACGGCGCGGCATCGTGGCGATGCTCCAGCCCGAGGTGGCGGCCGAGCTGGGCGACCGGTTCCGCCCCCTGTTCGACGCCTACGCGGGCAGTCACCCCAAAGAGGTCGGCACGCGCTTCCGCGAGGACGCCGCCCGCTTCGCCGAGTGGGCGGTCGCGCGGGGCGAGCTGGCGCCGCCGAAGAGAAGACGGTGGTGGCGGCGCGCAACCTGATCGCCGACCCGTTCCGTCCCAGCGGCATGTGGCGAAGGACTTGGCCCTTGGGCGTGCTGTTGCTGGCCACCGCGTGCGGTGCGATCGACGCGGGCGGGACGGCGTGCACCGCGATCGGCACGCGCACCGGCGTTTCGGTGGACGTCGAGCACCCCGGCGTGGTGTCCGGGACGATCGAGGTTTGCTGGGACGACTTCTGTGCAACCCCCGGGCTGGAGCTGTACCCGTCGAGCCGGGTCGTCGGGACGACCTGCACCGGCGCCTCGCCGGATGACTCGTGCAGCGCGCGCTCCGAGCCGACGGAAGGGAAGCACGGGTTCGCCGATCTGCCGCAGCTGCCCGTCAAGCCGGTCACGGCGACCCTGAAGCTGCTGGACCAATCCGGTTCTGCCCTGGTGGACCGGAATATCGCGCTGACCCCCGAAATGGTCTACCCCAACGGTCCGGACTGCCCAGCTGGGGGGCCACAGGCAGGTATCTCAGTTGGTGCCGACGGCTCTATCACTGAACGGTAGGTAACCGTTTGCTCGGCTGAATTGGTCAAGAACATGCCGACCAATCAGCGGCTGTCGACCCCCTCGTGACCCTCTAGCGTCGATGACGTCAAGGGCGACGTCGCTCTCGGTACATCCGCCGCCACCGCGGGTAGCCAGCCCTTCCGGCCGCGCACCCGCCATCGCGGCACTCACCGGGAGGTTCGACACAGTTGAAGAGCACACGCATGCGTGGCCTGGTGTGGGGAGCCGCGCTCGTCGCGGCCGGCCTCACGGCGAGCGGTCCGGGGGTCTCGGGCGCGGAGGACGCCCGGCCCACGACCGGCGAGCACCACGAAGTCACCCTGATCACCGGCGACAAGGTCGTGCTCCTCGACGACCAGGTCAGCGCGCTGGTCGCCGCGCCGGGACGGGAACGCGCGGTGTTCCACAGCTACCGGCGCGACGGTCACCTGCACGTCGTGCCGCGCGACGCGGCGAAAGCCGTCTCGCAGGGCAAGCTGGACCCGCGGCTGTTCGACGTCACGGGGCTGGTCGAGGCCGGCTACGACGACCGCGGCCGTGACACGGTGCCGCTGATCGTCACCGGCGAGCAGGAGCCGGCCACCGCCGGTCTGCGCGTCGGCCACCCGCTGCCCGCGGTCGGCTCGTACGCCGCGCAGGTGGTCAAGTCGGAGGCCGGGGACACCTGGCGCACGCTCGTGTCGAGGGCGAGCGTGCGCAAGGTGTGGTTGGACGGGGTGCGCCGACCGAGCCTGGACCGCTCCACCGCGCAGATCGGCGCGCCGACCGCGTGGCGGGCGGGGCACACCGGCAAGGGCGTGAAGGTGGCCGTGCTGGACACCGGCGTCGACCAGGACCACCCGGACCTCGCGGGTCACGAGGTCGCGGAGCGCAACTTCACCGAGGACCCGGACAACACCGACGGCGTCGGCCACGGCACGCACGTCGCCGCGACGATCGCGAGCTCGGGCGCGAAGTACAAGGGCGTCGCGCCGGACGCGGACCTGCTGGACGGCAAGGTGTGCGTGCTCTCCGGCTGTCAGGAGTCGGCGATCGTGGCGGGCATGCAGTGGGCCGCCGAGCAGGGCGCGGACATCGTGAACCTCAGCATCGGCGGCGGCGACACGGCCGAGCTGGACCCGTTGGAAGAGGCCGTGAACACGCTGTCCGCGCGGACCGGCGTGCTGTTCGTGATCGCGGCGGGCAACAACTCCCGCCCCGAGACGATCAGCTCGCCCGGCAGCGCCGACGCCGCGCTGACGGTGGGCGCGGTGGACCGGCAGGACGGCATCGCGGCGTTCTCCAGCCGCGGGCCGCGCGTCGGCGACGGCGCGGTCAAGCCCGACATCACCGCGCCGGGCGTGGACGTCGTGGCCGCGAAGTCGAGCAGCGGCACGGTCGGCACACCGGCCGGCGACGGGTACGTGTCCATGTCGGGCACGTCCATGGCGACGCCGCACGTGGCGGGCGCGGCGGCGGTGCTCGCCCAGCAGCACCCGGACTGGACGGGCGCGCAGATCAAGGCGGCGCTGGTGGCGTCGGCGAAGAACAACCCGGCGCTCACCGCGTTCGACCAGGGCGCGGGCCGCGTCGACCTGGCCAAGGCCATCACCACCTCGGTCACCGCCGAGCCCTCGAGCCTGGCCCTGGGCCTGCAGGAGTGGCCGCACACCGACGACACCCCGATCACCAAGACCGTGACCTACCGCAACGAAGGCGCCGCGCCGCTCACGTTGTCGCTGGCCACCCAGGTGACGGGCCCCGACGGCGACACCGCGCCCGCGGGCCTGGTCGGCGTGTCGCCGGCGAAGGTGACCGTGCCGGCGGGCGGTGCGGCGACGGCCTCGGTCACCGCCGACACCCGGCTCGGCTCGCAGGACGGCCTGTACGTGGGTTCGGTGGTGGCGACCGGCGGTCCGACACCGCTGCGCACCGCGCTCAGCGTGAACCGCGAGGTGGAGAGCTACGACGTCCGGTTCGACTTCGTGGACGGCTCGGGCGCCGCGGCGTCCGACTACTACACGTCGGTCATCGGGCTGAGCAACGGCACGTTCGCCTTCCCCTACGACGCGGACGGCTCGTTCACGCTGCGCCTGCCGAGGGGCGAGTACTTCACCAACTCCGACGTGCAGACCGACGACACGCGCCTGGCGCTGCTGCCCCGGCCGGGGCTGAGCGTCGTCGCCGACACCACGGTCACGCTCGACGCGCGCACCGCCGAACCGGTGAAGATCACCCCGCCGGACGCGGGCGCCGAGGAGGCGTTGGGCGACGTGACGATGGTGCGCGCCCCACGGCGACCGGCAGGCCGGCGTGAGCACCGCGTTCCTCGGCGGTTTCGGTCCGAACGTGTCCATCGCGCACGTCGGACCGGAGCTGGCGGCGGGCGACCTGACCGCGTTGCTGGGCGCGCAGTTCCGCGGCACGCCCGACGGCGACGCGCCGGTGACCTACCGGCTGGCCTGGACGCGGCAGGGCAGCATGCCGGTCGGGTTCGTCAAGGACGTCGCCGCGAGCGAGCTGGCCGAGGTGCGGACGACGTTCGGTCCCGGGCCGGCGGGCCGCACGTTCGGCCACGGCGGCAACCCGATCACCGCGGGCGGCGTCGGCGGCTGGTCGTGGCTGCCGTCCGTGGCCTCGCCCGGCGAGGCGGTCGACCGGGTCACCGCGGACCTCGCGTGGTCGTGGGGCTTCCTCCAGTTCGGCGCGGACGGCGCGGTCGAGGCGACGCTCACCTCGCCGGAGCGCACCTACCAGCGGGGCGCCGCGCACGACGAGCGGTTCAACGACCCGGTGTTCTCCCCCGCGCTGCCCGAGTCGCGGTCGCCGTACCTGGCGCGCAGCGGCGACGAGATCAGCTTCGCGGTGCCGCTGTTCACCGACCGGGCGGGCAACGGCGGCAACGCGGCGGTGTCGTCGGCCCGGACCACGCTGCTGCGCGACGGCACGAAGGTCGGCGAGACGCCGTACGCGGCCAACGGGCTGTTCGAGGTGCCGTCGGGCGCGGCGGTCTACCGGGTGGAGACCGACGCGGTGCGGACGGCCGGCACCTCGGAGTTCGCCACGAAGGTGAGCGCCGCGTGGACGTTCCGCTCGGACACGGCGGCCGACGACCGGTACGTGCCGCTGCCGCTGTCGGTGGTGCGGTTCACGCCCGAGCTGGACGCGGGCGGCGCGACGCCGAAGGGCCGGTCCCTGCGCGTGCCGCTGACCGTGCAGCAGCAGGAGGGCGCGGCCAACGGCCGGGTCGACCGGATCGACGTCGAGGTGTCCTTCGACGACGGCGCGACCTGGACCGCGGCCCCGGTGTCGGGCGGTGTCGCCACCATCGCGAACCCGGGCGCGGCCGGTTACGGCTCGATCCGGGTGAAGGCGACCGACAGCGACGGCAACGCCTTGGAGCACACCGTGATCCGGGCGTACAAGATCGCCTGATCGGGTCGGGAGGGGCGTTCGCGACCGGCGGGCGCCCCTCCCGGCGAGCAACGCCCGTTGGGCTGCCCGGCGGCCCCCGTGCACCGCGTTGGGCCGCTGAATCCGGTCCCCCGACTGGATAGCGTCGAAGTGCCGGGGGGTGGCGCCTGTTCGGGTTCACCGCTCTCGCCTCGCCTCCCGCAGGCGCGTTCTCGCGACGCGCTCAACCAGATTCGGGAGGTATCTGCGTTGAATCCAGGACCACGAAGGCGCGGTGTCGCTTGGGGGGCCGCGCTGTTGGCGGTCGGGCTGACCGCCGGCGCCGCGACGGCCATCGCGTCGCCCGAACCGCTACCGCCGTCGGCACAACCGGGCTCTACCGGCGGCGAGCGGCACACCGTCACCCTGGTCACCGGTGACCGGGTCGTCGTCGCCGGTGACTCGCTCCTGTCGGTCACGCCGGGCCCGGACCGCGACGGCATCACGTTCCACCGGTTCCTGCGGGCCGGCCGGCTGCACGTCGTCCCGCGCGACGCCGCCCGGCCGCTGGCCGACGGCAAGCTGGACCTGCGCCTGTTCGACGTCACCGGGCTGGTCGAGGCGGGCTACGACGACGCGCGCCGCGACACCGTGCCGCTGATCATCGCCGGCGACCAGCCGCGCACCGGCGGCGTCCAGGTCACCCGCGCGCTGCCCACCATCGGTTCGGTGGCCGCGCGCACCGCGAAGGCCGACACGGCGGCGGTGTTCCAGGGCCTGGTGAACGACCCGGGCGTGCGGAAGGTCTGGCTGGACGGCATCCGCACACCCGGCCTCGACCGCTCCGTCGCGCAGATCGGCGCGCCGACCGCGTGGCAGGCCGGGTACACCGGCAAGGGCGTGAAGGTCGCCGTGCTCGACAGCGGCGTCGACCAGACGCACCCCGACCTGGCGGGCCGCGAGGTCCTCGAGCGCAACTTCACCGAGGACCCCGACAACAGCGACCTGGTCGGCCACGGCACGCACGTCGCCGCCACGGTCGCCAGCGCCGGCGCGGAGTACCGGGGCGTCGCGCCGGACGCGCAGATCCTCGACGGCAAGGTGTGCTCCCTGAACTGCGCCGAGTCCTGGATCGTCGACGGCATGCGGTGGGCCGCCGAGCAGGGCGCGGACGTGATCAACATGAGCCTGGGCGGCCGGGACACCCCGGACGTCGACCCGCTGGAGCAGGCGGTCGAGACGCTGTCGGCGCAGACCGGCACGCTGTTCGTGGTGGCCGCGGGCAACTCCGGCGCTCCCGGCACGCTCAGCTCGCCGGCCAGCGCGGACGCGGCGCTCGCCGTCGGCGCGGTCGGGCGGGACGACGACATCGCGGACTTCTCCAGCCGCGGTCCCCGCGTCGGCGACGGGGCGCCCAGGCCGGACATCACCGCGCCCGGCGTGGACATCGTCGCGGCCAAGTCCGGCACCGGCCAGATCGGCACCCCGGTGGACGACCGGCACGTCTCCGTGTCCGGCACCTCGATGGCCACCCCGCACGTCGCGGGCGCGGCGGCGCTGGTCGCCCAACAACACCCCGACTGGACCGGCGCCCAGATCAAGGCCGCCCTCATGGCCTCGGCCAAGAACAACCCCGCGCTCACCGCGTTCGACCAGGGCACCGGCCGCGTCGACCTGACCAGGGCCATCACCACCACGGTGATGGCCGACCCGCCGTCGCTCGCGCTCGGCGTGCAGGCGTGGCCGCACGAGGACGACGTCGCGACCAGCAAGGAGTTCGCCGTCCGCAACACCGGCGCGCAGCCGGTCACGCTCGACCTCGCCATCGACGCCAAGGGCCCCGGCGGCGCACCCGTGCCGCCCGGCGTGTTCACCGTCAGCCCCGCCACGCTCACCGTGCCGGCGGGCGGCGAGGCCAAGGCCACCGTCACCGCCGACACCAAGGCGGCGACCGCGGACGGCGCGTACAGCGGCACCGTCGTCGCCACCGCCGGCGGCGCCGTCCGACTGCGCGTGCCGATCGGCGTGCACCGCGAGGTCGAGAGCTACGACGTCACGTTCGACTTCATCGACGCGGAAGGCCGGCCCGCGGTCGACTACTTCGCGTTCGTGATCGGCCTCGACGACAACACGGCCGTGTTCCCGAGCGGCTCCGGCGGCAAGGCCTCCGCCCGGCTGCCCGTCGGCGAGTACCTGGTCGTGACCGAGGTGCTGACCAACGGCACGAAGAACGCCGTGCTGCCGCAGCCGAGCCTGCGCGTCGGCCGCGACACCACCTCGGTCACCGCGGACGCGCGCAAGGCGAAACCGATCTCCATCACGTTCCCCGACCCGAAGGCGGAACCGTCGTTCGGCGACCTGCTGATCACCCGCAGCAGGGACGGCCGGCTGATCACGGCCATCGGCACGGGCGTCGCGGGCGGCTTCGGCGACACGTCGATCGGGCACCTCGGCCCCGAGCTGCCCGCCGCCGACCTGACCGTGATGCTGGGCACGCAGGCCGCCGGCACGCCGGTCGGCACGACGCCGGTGACCTACCGGCTCGCGTGGACCGAGCACGGCAAGGTGCCCACCGGGCTCGTCCGCGCGCCGACCAAGCGGGACCTGGCCGAGGTGCGGACGGACTTCGGCCCCGGTCCGGCGGGCAAGGAGCACCGCCACGCCGGCTTCCCCGTGCTGCACAACGCGCTGGGCGGGATCAACCTCGACACGCCGGTGACGTCGCCGGGCAAGGCCATCGACTACGTCGGCACGCCGTCGGGCGTCGGGTGGGCGTGGTCGCTCGCGCAGTTCGGCGAGGGCGGGATCGAGGCCCAGCTCGACTCGACGCTGCGCGCCTACCGGCCGGGGCGCACGCACCGGGAGCGGTTCAACCACCCGGTGTTCGGACCGGCCGTGCCCGTCGTCCGGTTCCCGTACCTGTCCAGGACGGGTGACGTGGTCGACTTCTCGCTGCCCCTGTTCGGCGACCGGGACGGCAACCTCGGCCGGTCGCTGACGTCGTCGGCCCGCACCGCGTTGCTGCGCGACGGGGTCGTGGTCGGCGAGACGGACCAGCCGGCCACCGGCCGGTTCACCGTGCCGCCGGGCGCGGCCGGCTTCCGCCTCGAAACGCAGGCCGTGCGCGCGCCGGGAGTCTCCGAGTTCACCTCGGCGGTCAGCGGCGCGTGGACGTTCCGCTCGGACACCGCGCCGGGTGACCAGGCCAAGCCGCTGCCGTTGACCGCGGTCCGGTTCGCCCCCGCGCTCGACGCGACCGGCGCCGCGCCCGCCGGCCGGGTGCTGCGGGTGCCGTTCGTGGTCGAGCAGCAGCAGGGCGCGGCCAACGGCCGGGTCGGCCGGGTCCGGGTCGAGGTGTCCTTCGACGACGGCGGGTCGTGGTCGTCGGCGGCCGTGGTCGGGCGCACCGCCTTCGTGCGCAACCCCGCCACCGCCGGGCACGCGTCGCTGCGCGTCAAGGGCTCGGACAGCTCGGGCAACACGTTCGAGCAGACCGTGATCCGCGCTTACAAGATCGGTTAGGCGGAAGGGGGCGCCCGCGGGCGCCCCCTTCTCCCGGCGACGAAGGGGACGCGTTCGAGCACACCGTGATCCGGGCCTACCGGGTCACCACGTGTCCTTGCGGAAGATCGAGCCGCCCTCGTCCGGGTCGTCGTCCACCGGCGGGCGGCGCGCGGGCGGCGGCGGCTGCTGGAACGTCTGCGGCGGGGGCGGCGGCTGCGGGTAGTTCCGCACCGGCTGCTGGAACGTCTGCGGCGGCTGCTCGTGCGGCCGGGGCCCACCCGGCGCGCCCGGTCCACCCGGTCCGGGCATCCCCGGCGCGCTCGGCAGCACCGGCGGCGTCGGGCCGAGGCCGAGCTCGGACGGGTCGATCGAGCTGTCCTCCAGCAGCGGCGCGGCCAGCGCCTGCACCTGCTTCGACGCCTCCGCCGACGCCTGGAACACCAGGTTCAGCAGGTTCGCCGCCAGTTCGCGGCCGTTGCGCAGGGCCCGTTCGTCGATGCGCAGGTCGACCAGCTGGCCGTTCGCGGTCACGGTCGCGGTCAGCAGCCCGTCACCGGACTTCCTGGTCACCCGCAGCCCGGCCAGCTGCCCCTGCAGCTCGCCCGCCTGCTGCTGCTTCTGCTCGGCGAGTTCGGTGATCCGCGCCAGCTTCTGTTCCAGGTCTTCCCGCATCGCGCCCCCGATCCGCTGTACTACTGTCTGCCGCAGGCTAGTGCACCGAACGGCGGCGCAATTCGCGATCCGGTGGAACCAGGACGTGACCGCGACCGTCCGAGTGGTCGGTATCGGGGAGGTGGCGCGATGACGGCGAAGTTCGACGTCAGGCTCGACGGCATCCTGGAGTTCGCGGGCACGTCGGTCCGCCGGGGAGACCGGTTCGACCAGGTCATGGCCGCGTTGGAGGCCGCGAAGGTCGGCCGCGAGTCGTTCGGCAAGATGCCGTCCAGCGGCGACATCCACGCCTCCTACGAGGAACGCGTGACCTCGACCATGAACGATCTCAAGGAATGCGCCGAGGCGATGCGGGACATCGCCGAATCGGTGCGCGACACCGCCGAGGACTACCAGGGCGTCGACGGTGGGATCGGCGAGATCCTCACCGACATCGTCCAGGGCCTCGAAGGGCTGACGATTCCGAAGGTGGGCGGATGAGTCCCAGCACGACCGTCGAGGTCAACAACAAGATCGAGACTTTCCTGAACGGCTGCCCCGGTCCGATCCAGGGCATCATCCGGCCGTTGCTCAACCCGTTCCTGGAGGCCATCGACTGGGTCGCGGGCGACCCGGACGACCTGATCCGCGCGGCCGACGCGTGGGAGAAGGCCGCCACCGACATCCGCTCGATCGTGTCGGACGAGGCGAGCGCGCGGCAGACCGTCAGCGGCGTGTGGCAGGGCCCGGCGGCGGACAAGTTCAACGGCAGGCTGACCGAGATCGAAGAGCAGATCGACCAGCTCGCCCAGAACGTGCAGGACACGTCCGGGATGCTGGTCGAGGCCGCCAAGGGCTGCGTCGACTCGGCGAACCTGATCATCGACCTCGTCATCGACCTGATCATGATGCTGGTGACCGACCTGCTGGTGAGCCTCGCGCTCTCGGTGGTCAGCTTCGGCGCGTCGCTGGCCGCCGGCGCCGCCGCGGCCGCCGCCAAGGCCGCGGCCACCCTCGGCAAGGTCTTCAAGATCGTGAAGAAGCTCGCCGACCTGCTGATGAAGCTGTCGAACATGCTGCGCAAGCTGGCCGAGGCCGCCAAGGCGTACAAGGCGGGGCTGAAGGCGATCAAGGCCCTGAAGAAGGCCGCGGGCACGTTCAGCAAGGAAGGCATCGCGCTCGGCGTGGCCAAGTCGATCTACACCGCGCCGGTGCGCATCCCGCTGGGCCAGGCGCTGGGCGAGTCGGTGCCGGGCGGGCCCGCGGGCGGCCTGTTCAACATGGGCAAGGACGTCTACGACTACGCCACCGACGACGACTGATGCCGCTGGTCGACGACCTGGAGGTGTGGGGGGACGACGCGCGCCGCGCGTTGGCCCCCGGTGAGGCCCTGCTCGCGATCACGTCCGTCGGCGTGGCCTACGGCGCGCGCGGCGGGGCCGAACCGGACTTCTGGACCACGCCCGCGGGCCGGCTCGCCGACCGGGTGAACCGGGCCGTGCCCGAGCCGAAGGGCTGGGTCGGCAAGGCGTTGGCCGGTGTCGGCGGGGTGGCGTTCGCGTCGCCGTCGGTGGACCTGCCGAGCGACTTCCCGGAGAGCTGGATCGGCGGGCGCACCTGCTTCGGCCCGGCCGGGTCGTCGGCCAGGCAGCTCGAAGCGGTGGCCACCGGGCACAGCTTCTTCGCCGTCACGGCGCAGCGGGTCGTCGCCCTCGTCGACGTCGACGACCGGATGCGGGTGACCTGGGCGATGCCGCGTGACGCCGTGGTGGCGGCCAGGCGCCGCCCCCGGCTGCTCGCGCGGGGACGGTTCGGCCTGGTCTTCGCCGACGGCTCGTGGATCGTGCTCGGCACGTTCGGCTCCCACGTGGGCAGCGCGCACGCCAAGCGCGTCGTCGCCGCCCTTACGGCAGGTTCGTGACCAGCTCGGCGGCCGGCACGCGGGTGCCGGTGTAGAACGGGACCTCCTCGCGCACGTGGCGACGCGCCTCCGTGCCGCGCAGGTGCCGCATGAGGTCGACGATGCGGTGCAGCTCGTCGGCCTCGAACGCCAGCATCCACTCGTAGTCGCCCAGCGCGAACGACGCGACCGTGTTCGCCCGCACGTCCGGGTAGTCCCGCGCCTCCTTGCCGTGGTCGGCGAGCATGCGGCGGCGGTCCTCCTCCGGCAGCAGGTACCACTCGTAGGACCGCACGAACGGGTACACGCACACGTACTTGCGCGCTTCCTCGCCCGCCAGGAACGCCGGGATGTGGCTGCGGTTGAACTCGGCGGGCCGGTGCAGCGCGACCTGGCTCCACACCGGGGTGGACACGCGGCCCACGGCGGTGCGGCGGAACCCGGAGTAGGCCTGCTGGACCTGCTCGATCTCCTCGGCGTGCCACCAGATCAGGTAGTCGGCGTCCGCGCGCAGGCCCGCCACGTCGTACACGCCGCGCACCACGACGCCCTTGGCCTCCAGGCCGTCCAGGTACTCCTGCGCCTCGGCGGCGGCCGGGCCGCGGTCGTCGGGCAGGCGACCGGGCTCGACCCGGAAGACCGACCACATGGTGTAGCGGATGGTGTCGTTGAGTTCGTTGTAGTTCAGGCGGGCCATGGCCCCAATCCTCTCACTCAGCGGACATCGCCGAGGACGTGAGTGGCGACACGGGCGGCCGCCGCGTCGCCCGTGGCGATGCACGCGGGGATGCCGACGCCGTGCAGCGTGGCGCCCGCCACGGCCAGGCCGGGCAGGGCGGCGACCGCGTCCTCGATGTCCCGGACGAGGTCCAGGTGGCCCACGCCGTACTGGGGCAGACCGCCACCCCATCGGGTGACTGCGGTGTCGATCGGCCGGGCCGTGACGCCGGTCAGCTCGCGCAGGTCGTGCCGGACGGCCGCGACCAGCTCGTCGTCGTCGCGCTGCACCAGGTGCGCCTCGCCGTGCCTGCCGACGCTGCCGCGCACCAGCACGGGCTCGCCGGCCAGGTGCGCCCACTTGCGGCTGGAGAAGGTGAACGCCTTCGCGGTGAACGGCACGCCGTCGGCGGCCCGCTCGTCCTCGGCCAGCAGCACGCCGGACCGCTCGGGCAGCTCCGTGCCGGGCGGCAGGGCCAGCGCGACCACCGCCATCGACGCCAGCTCGACCTCGCCGTAGCGGCGGGACGCGGCGGGCGCGACGTCGGCGAGCAGCTTGCGCGCGGCGGGCGCGGGCACGGCGAGGACCACGCCGTCCACGTCCAGGTGCGCCGGCGCGGCGGCGGAGCCGATCTCCAGCCGCCAGCCGTGCTCGCGGCGGACCAGGGCGCGCACCGGCAGGCCGAGCCGGATCTCGGCCGCGTCCGCCAGGCGGTCGACCACCGTCGACAGGCCGTCACGCAGCGTCCCGAAGACCGGCGGTCGGGCGACCCCCGGCCGGGGTGGCGCGGGGACCGCGGTCGCGGCGGCGGCCAGCAGCGACCCGACGCCCGAGTCGAGCGCGCGGGCCAGCTGCGGCATGGTGGCGCGCAGCCCGAGCACCTCGGTGCGGCCCGCGTAGACCCCGCCGAGCAGCGGTCCGACCAGGCGGTCGCCCACCTCGGGCCCGAACCGCTCGCGCAGCAGCGCGCCCACGGACACGTCCGCGCCGTCCAGCCGGATCGGCGGCAGGTCCGGTTCGGCGGCGACCCGGCGCAGGCCCTCGTGCGACAACACCTCGCGCACGGCGTCGACCGACGCGGGGACACCCATCAGGGTGTGCCCGGGGATGGGCCGCGTGTCGCCGGCGGCGTGCACGCTCGCCCGCGCGGCCGTCGGGTGGACCAGGCCGTCGGCCAGGCCCAGCTCGGTGATCAGCCCGGTGGCCTCGGGGCGGCGGTGCAGGAACGCCTCCGCGCCCACGTCGTAGGCGCGCCCGCCGACCTCGGCGGTGCGCAGCTTGCCGCCCAGCCGCTCGGCCTGCTCGACCACGGTGATCTCGGCGCGCGGACCGAGCAGCCGGCGCAGGCGGTGCGCGGCGGCGAGGCCGGAGATCCCGCCGCCGACCACCGCCACCCGCGGCGCGCTCATGCGGACCGGTGCACCAGCTCGACGGCCCGGGTGATCACGTCCGGGTCGGTGTCCGGCAGCACGCCGTGACCCAGGTTGAAGATGTGCCCGGCGGCGGCCCGGCCCTCGCGCTTGATCCGCTCGACCTCCCGCTCCAGCGCGGGCAGGCCGGCGAACAGCAGCGCCGGGTCGAGGTTGCCCTGCACCACCGGTTTCGGCAGGTCCGGCGCGGCCCGCTGCAACCGCTCGACCGCCACGTCCAGCGGTGTGCGCCAGTCGACGCCGACCACGTCCGCGCCGGCCTCGCGCATCGCGGGCAGCAGCTCGCCCGTGCCGACGCCGAAGTGGATGCGCGGCACGCCCTCGACGCTCCGCAGCACCCTGGTGGAGTGCGGCAGCACGAACTCGCGGTAGTCGCGCTCGGACAGCGCGCCCGCCCACGAGTCGAACAGCTGGACCGCCTTCACGCCCGCGCGCACCTGCACCCGCAGGAACTCGGCGGTGATGTCCGCCAGCCGGTCCAGCAGCGCGTGCCACAGGTGCGGGTCGCCGTGCATGAGGGCCTTGGTGCGCTCGTGGTGCTTGCTCGGGCCGCCCTCGACCAGGTACGAGGCCAGGGTGAACGGCGCGCCGGCGAAACCGATCAGCGGCACGTCCCCGAGCTCGGCGTTGAGCAGCCCGATCGCGTCGGCCACCGGGCGCACCTGCTCCTCGTGCAGCTCCGGGATGGCTTTGACGTCGGACTCCGTCGAGATCGGCTTGGCCACCACCGGGCCGGTGCCCGGCACGATGTCCAGGTCCACGCCGGCGGCCTTGAGCGGCACGACGATGTCGGAGAACAGGATCGCGCCGTCCACGTCGTGGCGGCGCACCGGCTGGAGGGTGATCTCGCAGACCATCCCCGGGTCCATGCAGGCGTCCAGCATCGCGGTGCCTTCGCGCAGCTTGCGGTACTCCGGCAGCGAGCGGCCCGCCTGGCGCATGAACCAGACCGGGGTGCGTGACGGCCTGCCGCCGCGCGCGGCGACGAGCAACGGGGCTTCGGTGATGTCGTTCATCTCGCCCTCCATCGTCCCACGGGCTGGGCCGGGGACGTCTTCGGGCGGCGTCTTCAGGCACGGCGTGCCGCGCTCACGTTCCGAGGTTTAGGGGCCTACAGTCCGTGGTGTGACGGAGCCCGAACTGTTCCAGCGGGCGGTGGCGACGCTGCGGTCGGTGCGAACCCGGCCCGAACTGGAGTTGACCGAGGTGCGCCCGCCGCAACGGCTGGCGCCTTGGTCCTTCGCGGTGACCGCGGAGGTGACGGGGCCGGCCGACGAGCTGTCCACGGGACGGCTGGTGCTGCTGCACGACCCGGACGGGGTCGAGGCGTGGTCGGGCGTGTTCCGGCTGGTCGCCTACGTGCGGGTGGAGCTGGACGCGGAACTGGCCGCCGACCCCCTGCTGCCCGAGGTGGGCTGGTCGTGGCTGGTGGAGGCGCTGGAGGTGGCCGAGGCGGAGTTCCTGGCGCTGGGCGGGACCGTCACGCAGACGTCGTCGGCGAGGTTCGGCGACATCGCCGGCCCGGCCCGCACGGACGACCTGGAGCTGCGCGCCTCCTGGACCGCCCGGACCGCCGACCTGGCCGCCCACGGCACGGCCTTCTTCGACGTCATGGCGACCGCCGTGGGCCTGCCCCCGGTCGGTGTGACCACGCTCCGCTGACCGGGTCCTCCTCCACCGCGCGCCCGGACGGTCGTGCGCGGGCCGCGCTCGACCACGCCCGGCTCGTGCCCGTCAGTCGTTCGCGCGGAGCACCCGCAGGGCGTTGAGGCCGGCGAGCTTGGCGCAGTCGTCCTCGCTCCACCCCCGGTCCAGCAGGGCCCCGACCAGGTCCGGGTAGCGGGAGACGTCCTCCATGCCCTCCGGCAGGGCGCGCGTCCCGTCGTAGTCGCCGCCCAGGCCGATGTGGTCGATGCCGGCCACCTCCCGGGCGTGCTCCAGGTGGGCGACGACGTCGTCCACGGTCACGCGGGGTGTCGGGCCGGCGTCCGGCCACGAGTCCGCGAACCGGTGGCGGGCGTCGAGGTCGTTGTGGTTCTCCCCCGCCGCCTCCATCGCCTCCCGGAGCCGGGCGTCCCAGTCGACGTAGGCCTGCGACAGGAAGTGCGGCACGAACGTCACCATGCACACGCCGTCGTTGTCCCTGAGGCGCGCCAGCACGTCGTCGGGCACGTTGCGGGGGTGGTCGGCGACCGCGCGGCACGACGAGTGGCTGAAGACCACCGGCCGCGCGGAGACCTCCAGGGCGTCCCGCATGGTGGACGGCGCGACGTGCGACAGGTCGACCAGCATCCCGATGCGGTTCATCTCGCGCACCACGTCGCGCCCGAAATCGGTCAGCCCGCCGTGCACCGGCTCGTCGGTCGCCGAGTCCGCCCACGGCGTGTTCTCGTTGTGGGTGAGCGTCATGTAGCGCACGCCGAGCCGCCGCAGCGCGCGCAACACGCCCAACGACCCGTTGATGCTGTGTCCGCCCTCCGCGCCGATCAGGGAGGCTATCCGCCCGTCCCGGAAGGCCCGTTCAGCCTCGTCGGCGGTGGTCGCGATGCGCAGGTGGTCGGGGTAGCGCGCGGCGAGGTCGTGCACCAGGTCGACCTGCTCCAGCACGGCGGTGACGGCTGCGTCGCCCGCCAGCCGGCAGGGCACCCAGACGGACCAGAACTGCACGCCCAACCGGCCCTCGCGCGCCCGCGCCAGGTCGGTCTGCAGGGCGGGCTGCCGGACCGTCAGGTCGACGGTTGAGACAGACGAGACCGGATCACCGGCCGTTGACTTTTCACCGAATTGCCCCGAGGCGACGAGATCGCGCAGCGCCCACGGCAGGTCGTTGTGCCCGTCGACGAGGGGCACCCGGGCCAGCAGTTCCTCGGCCCGGCCTCGACCTGTGGTGCTCGCCACCCGCAACTCCTTGATGTCGTCGTGAGAACCGCTCGCGTTACGTGCCCGATCGAGTTGTCAGCCGATCGTGTGACAGCGGGGGCCATCAGTGACAACTCATTCGGGATAGATACCCGATTGATCGTCCCGTAGACCCGCTTGGGCGGCTACGCTGCCCCAGACGACACCACTTTCGGTCGATCAGTGGCGCGGCTGATTGGCCGAAAGTCCCGGTGCCGGTCGGGGGGCACGACCGACTCCAGGGAGGTAGTGACGTGGCTGCCGTCGGCTTAGGTCAGGCCGTTCGTACCACGCCAGCCGGCACGTTGCCGGCGAACATGGTCCCGCACCCGCGGGAGGAGCTTTTTTCAGTGCTGGTGGTCGACGACCACCCACTGCTGAGGGAGGCGATATCGGCTCGGCTCACCCAGATGGGAGCCGGGACAGTGCATGAGGCGGCTTCGGTCGCGGAGGCTCGGGCGCGGGCACTCGCTACCGGACCGTGCGACCTCGCGATCCTCGATCTGGGTCTGCCGGATGGCACCGGCATCGACCTGGTCACGGAACTCCGTGCCCAGGGCTGGCCCCGCATCGTGGTCCTCGCGTCCTCCGACGACCCCTACGCGGTCAGGTCGGCCTTCCAGGCAGGCGCCCAGGCGTACCTGCTGAAGTCCGCCTCGCCGATGGTGGTCACCGACGGGGTGCGCAGGGTCCTCGACGGCGGCGTCTACGCAGACCCGAGCGTCGCGCCCGTGCTCGCCGCGGGCACGAGGGTGCCGGGCACCGACAACACGCCGCGGGAGCTTTCCGCGCGTGAGGTCGAGGTCCTGCAGCTGGTCGCCGATGGCCAGAGCAACAAGGAGATCGGCGAAGCGCTCAGCCTTTCCGCGCTCACGGTGAAGTCTCACCTGTCGCGGATCGGGCGCAAGCTGGGCACCGGTGATCGGGCTCAGATGGTGGCGCTGGCCATGCGTGCCGGCGTGATCCGCTGAGCAGGTCGGCACACTGAACCGGCCGAACACACCCGCGAGTGGTGCGTTCGTCGTAGGGTCTTCCGCCGTGGACGTACCCTCCGACGAGCCAACCGAACCAACCGGTGCTGATCCGGTGCCGCTGGTGGAACCCGCTGACGGCGTTCCACCTGTCGTCGCCGACGCACCGTCGCTCCGGCGTGCCGCTGATGCGCTCGCCGGAGCGACGGGTCCGGTTGCGGTGGACACCGAGCGAGCCTCGGGATACCGCTACTCGCAACGCGCTTACCTGGTGCAACTGCGCCGGGAAGGCGCCGGGACCGTGCTGGTCGACCCGATCGCCCTCGGCGGTCGACTCGATCCGCTGGTCGAGGCGCTGGACGGAACCGAGTGGGTGTTGCACGCGGCGTCGCAAGACCTGCCGTGCCTCGCCGAACTCGACCTTCGTCCGAGCGTGTTGTTCGACACCGAGCTGGCGGGCAGGCTGGCCGGCTTCGAACGGGTGGCGCTGGGCACGCTCGTCGAGCGGTTGTTGGGCTACCGGTTGGAGAAGGGGCACGGCGCGGCCGACTGGTCGCGCCGCCCCCTTCCCGCCGATTGGCTGAACTACGCCGCCCTCGACGTCGAACTGCTGGTCGAGCTGCGTGACGTGCTCGAACAGGAGCTCAAGCGGCAGGGGAAGCTGGAGTGGGCGCTCGAGGAGTTCGAGGCGGCCCGCACGGCGCCCCTGCCGCGTCCGCGCGCCGAACCGTGGCGCCGCACGTCGGGCATCCACCGGATCCGCAGTCCGCGACAGCTGGCCGCGGTGCGGGCGTTGTGGGAGGCGCGTGACGCGCTGGCCCGTGAGCGCGACATCGCGCCGGGCCGGGTGCTGCCGGACGCCGCGCTGGTCGACGCCGCCGTGAAGAACCCCGCCGACGAGGCCGCGCTGCTGGCGTTGCCGGTGTTCCGGGGACGGGCGCAGCGGCGGATGGCCGGCGTGTGGCTGGGCGCGTTGCAGCGTGCCGCCGCTCTGCCGCGCAACGAGCTGCCGGAGCCGTCACAGCAGCACGACGGCCCGCCACCGGCCAACCGGTGGGCGGACAAGGACCCGGCCGCGGCGGCCCGCCTGGCGGCCGCCAGGACGGCGCTGACGGCCGTGGCCGAGGCGAACACCCTGCCGGTGGAGAACCTGCTGCTGCCCGACCTCGTGCGGCGCACGTGCTGGCAGCCGCCGGCCGACACCTCACCGGAGGGCGTGGCCGCCGCCCTGCGTGAGGGCGGCGCCCGCAACTGGCAGGTCGCCCTGACCGCCACCGCCCTCTCCACCGCCCTGACCCCACCCGCCTCCTAACCCGAGAGTCGTCCCTTCACCCCGCGCGTGTCCTACGTTCGGAACGCGCGTGTCCTACGTTCGCGCACCCCGAGTTGAACACTCAGCGCAAGATCGACTGAGCTGAGTGTTCAACTCGGGTGTTCCGAACGTTGGACACGCGCGTTCTGGAGGTAGGACACGCGCGGCGTGGAGGGACGACTCTCGGCGGTCAGGGGTCGTTCGGTTGGCGGGTGCCGGACAGTTCACGGCGGGCGAGGGCGCGCACGGCGGCCATGGCCGCGTCACCCAGCACGGTCCCCACGACGACGGCCTCCAGCGCCTCGTCCTCGGATCCCGCGCCCAGCACGTACCCCAGGTCGGCCTCGGCCAGCGGCCGGGCGGCGTCGGCGTACCCGTCGAGCAGGTCCGCGAACCGCTCGTGCCCGACCTCGCGCGCCGTGGCGAGCACACCCACCAGCGCCTTGTACGCGTAGGACGTGGGACGGCACACCCACCCCTGCCGCCGCAGGAACGCCTCGACCTGCTCGTGCGCGACCTCGTCCTCGCCGCCCAGGTCCGCCGGCGCGACCGCGGCCGAGATCGTGCCCATCGCCTTGTGCAGGGACTTCTCCGGGTCGTCCAACGCGCCCAGCACCTCCCGCACGGCCGCGATCGACAGCCCTCCCAGCTCCACCATCGCCCGCACGAGCCGCAGCCGGTGCAGGTGCGCGTCGGCGTACCTGGCCTGGTTGGGGCTGGTCAGCTCTCCGGCCGGGAGCAGTCCTTCGCGCAGGTAGTACTTGATCGTCGGCACGGGCACGCCGCTGCGACGGCTCAACTCGGCGATGCGCATCGGGCACGACCCCTTCCTGGGACGGTCCTCGGTATGGATACTGTAGCTACCCGATAGTAGAAAGTGCCGCTATCCATCTTAGGAGCCGTCCGTGACCCGCTTCCTCCGCCCGCACCCACCCCTGATGCTCTTCTCCCTGCTGATGACCGCCGTCACCCTGGCCTCACTCGGCGGGCTGATCTTCGACGACCGGATTCTGGTCGGGTCCCCGATCTGGTTCAAGCCGCTCAAGTTCGGCCTCTCCCTCGCCCTCTACGGCGTCACGCTCGCCTGGATGCTCACCCTGTCCACCCGCCTGCGCCGGGTCGGCTGGTGGGCGGGCACGGTGATCGCGCTCGCCGGCACCGCCGAGATGGCCGTCATCATCGGCCAGGTGGTCCGCGGCAGGCGGAGCCACTTCAACGTCGCCACCCCGTTGGACGAGCGCCTGTGGGACCTCATGGCGGTCACCATCGTGACCCTGTGGGTGATGCACGCGGTGATCGCCGTCGTGCTGGCGCTGACCCGGTTCGCCGACCCCGCGGCGGGCGTCGCGATCCGGCTGGGACTGCTGCTGTCGCTCGTCGGCCTCGGCCTCGGCTTCCTGATGACGCCGCCCGCGCCCGGCCAGGACGACGACGGGGGCGTCATCGGCGCGCACAGCGTCGGCGTGCCCGACGGCGGCCCGCAGATGGCGTTGACGGGCTGGGCCACCACGGGCGGCGACCTGCGCGTCCCGCACTTCGTCGGCATCCACGCCTTGCAGGTCGTCCCGCTGCTGGTGGTGGCGTTCGGCCGCCGGGCCACCCCGAAGCTCGCCGGGGGCCTGACGATCGGCTACGCGGGCCTGCTGGCGCTGCTCACCTGGCAGGCGCTGCGCGGGCAGCCGCCGGCGCGCCCCGACCCGCTCACCGCGCTGGGGGCGCTGGCCGTGGCGACCTGGACCGGCGCGGTCATCGCGAAGTCCCTGCGCAGCACCGAGACGACCGACACGACCGACCACTCGAAGGAGGTCGTGCGCGCATGACCGGGTTCCTCTTCCAGCTCACGTTCTGGCTCACCGTCCCGTTCTGAGGCCTGATGATCTTCGCCCCGACGGCCCCGGTGACGAGCCGGATCGTCTCGTCACCGTTGATCGCGGTGCCGCCGCTGGTCGTCTACGCGGTTCTGGTCGCCGCGCACCTGCCGCGGTTGTGGGCGACCATGAGCAGTCCGGACCTGGACACGCTGCGGGAGTTCCTGGCCACGTCGTGGGGCGCCTCGGCGGTCTGGGCCCAGGTGATCGCGTGGGACCTGCTGATCGGCGCGTGGATGTACCGGGAGAGCCGCCGCCTGGGGCTGCACCCGCTGCTCATGGGCCCGCTGCTGGTGCTGACGGTCGTCCTGTCCCCGTTCGGGTTCGGGCTGTTCCTGGCCGTCCGGGCGGCCTGTGACCGACCCGACAGGGCGACCACGGTGGTTACCGGTCAGTAACAGGGGCTAGAGTTGTGTTACCGATCGGTAGGAGTCGCGCCCGACCGCTCGGGCGAATCGTCACCACAAGCGGAGGAGACGCCGTGGCCGCACCAGTAGCGCCGGCACGCGTTCGAAACGTGGTCTTCGTGGACGGCGTGCGCACGCCGTTCGGCAAGGCCGGCCCCAAGGGAATCTTCGCGGAGACCCGTGCCGACGACCTGGTCGTCAAGGTGATCCGCGAGCTGCTGCGCCGTCACCCCGAACTGCCGCCGGAGCGGGTCGACGAGGTGGCCATCGCCGCCACCACGCAGATCGGCGACCAGGGCCTCACCATCGGCCGCACCGCCGCGCTGCTCGCGGGCCTGCCCAAGTCGGTGCCCGGCTACGCCGTCGACCGCATGTGCGCGGGCGCGATGACGGCCGTGACGACCTCCGCCAGCGGCATCGCGTTCGGCGCGTACGACGTGGTGATCGCGGGCGGTGTCGAGCACATGGGCCGTCACCCGATGGGCGAGGGCGTCGACCCCAACCCGCGGTTCCTGTCGGACAAGATCGTGGACCCGTCCGCGCTCGTCATGGGCTCGACGGCGGAGAACCTGCACGACCGGTTCCCGCACCTGACCAAGGAGCGCACGGACGCGTTCGCGGCGGCGTCGCAGGCCAAGTACGCCGACGCGGTGAAGAACGGCAAGATCGGCCCGGAGTTCGTGCCCGTCGCGACCCGTTCGGCGGAGCACGGCTGGGGCCTGGCCACCGCCGACGAGCCGCCCCGCCCGGGCACCACGGTCGAGGACCTGGCCAAGCTGAAGACGCCGTTCCGCCCGCACGGCCGGGTCACCGCGGGCAACGCGGCCGGCCTGAACGACGGCGCGACCGGCTGCATCCTGGCCGAGGAGGAGACCGCGCGCGAGCTCGGCCTGCCGGTCGGCATGCGCCTGGTCGGCTACTCGTTCATGGGCGTCGAACCCGAGGTCATGGGCGTCGGCCCGGTGCCGGCCACCGAGAAGGCCCTCAAGCGCGCGGGCCTGTCCATCGAGGACATCGGCCTGTTCGAGATCAACGAGGCGTTCGCCGTGCAGGTGCTCGCCTTCCTCGACCACTTCGGCATCGCCGACGACGACCCGCGGGTCAACCAGTGGGGCGGCGCGATCGCCACCGGCCACCCGCTCGCGTCCTCGGGCGTGCGCCTGATGACCCAGCTGTCGCGGCAGTTCGCCGAGCGCCCCGACGTGCGCTACGGCATCACGACCATGTGCATCGGCATCGGCATGGGCGGGACCGTCATCTGGGAGAACCCGCACTGGAACGGAGAGTCCAAGTGACCGCGTTGACCGCCGACGAGGCCAAGGCCCTGTTCCCCGACGAGGTCGTGACCCACGCCCGCACCCGGTTCGTGTCGGTGCCCGGCGTCGACGGCCAGGTCGCCCTCATCACCATCGACAACGGCCACGACCACACCCGGCCGTCCACGTTCGGCCCGCAGTCGCTGGTCAGCCTGGGCGCGGCGTTCGACGAGGCCGCGGCCGCCTCCCCGGCCGCCATCGCGGTCACCGGCAAGCCGTTCGTCTTCGCCGTGGGCGCCGACCTGACGGCCGTGGAGGGCGCCTCCGAGCGCTCGCAGGCCGTGACGATCGGGCAGCTCGGGCACGACGTGTTCCGCAAGTTCACCGAGTCCTCCGTGCCGACCTTTGCGTTCGTCAACGGCGCGGTGATGGGCGGTGGCCTGGAGCTGGCGCTGTCGTGCCACTACCGGACGCTGGCGTCCAACGCGGCGGCCATCGCGCTGCCCGAGGTGTTCCTCGGCCTGTTCCCCGGCTGGGGCGGCACGCAGCTGCTGCCGAACCTGATCGGCCCGCACGACGCGGTCACCGTGATCTTCGAGAACGCGTTGAACCAGAACAAGATGCTCAACCCGAAGCAGGCGCTGGACCTGGGCATCGCGGACGTGCTGTTCGACTCCGCGGACTACCTGGAGCAGTCGCTGCTGTGGCTGGCCTCCGTGGTGCGCGGCGACGTCGTGCCCGCCCGCCGCGAGATCGACCGCGGCGCGGGCTGGGACGCGGCCGTGGCGCGGGCGAAGGCCATCGTCGACGGCAAGACCAAGGGCGCGGCGCCGGGTGCGCTCAAGGCGTTGCAGCTGCTGGAGCTGGCGCGCGCCAACGACTTGGACGCCGGGTACGCGGCGGAGACCGAGGCGCTGGCGGACGTCGTGATGAGCGACGAGCTGCGGGCCGGGCTGTACTCGTTCAACCTGGTGCAGAAGCGGGCCAAGCGGCCCGCGGGCGCGCCGGACAAGTCGCTGGCGCGCAAGGTCACCAAGGTCGGCATCGTCGGCGCGGGCCTGATGGCGTCGCAGATGGCGCTGCTGTTCGCGCGGCGGCTGGAGGTGCCGGTGGTGCTCACCGACATCGACCAGGCGCGGGTGGACAAGGGCGTCGGGTACGTGCACGGCGAGATCGACAAGCTGCTGGGCAAGAAGCGGGTGTCGCCGGACCAGGCGAACCGGCTCAAGGCCCTGGTGAGCGGCTCGTTGGACAAGGCGGCGTTCGCGGACGCGGACTTCGTCATCGAGGCCGTGTTCGAGGACCTCGGCGTGAAGCAGAAGGTGTTCGCCGAGGTCGAGGAGCACGTCTCGGCCGAGGCCGTGCTGGCGACCAACACGTCGTCGCTGTCGATCACCGAGATGGCGTCGGGCCTCAAGCACCCCGAGCGGGTCGTGGGCTTCCACTTCTTCAACCCGGTCGCGATCATGCCGCTGCTGGAGATCGTGCGCGCCGGGCAGACCGACGACGCGACCCTGGCGACCGCGTTCGCGGTGGGCAAGCAGCTGAAGAAGTCGTCCGTGCTGGTGAAGGACGCTCCGGCGTTCGTGGTGAACCGGCTGCTGACCCGCTTCATGGGCGAGGTCGTGAAGTCGATCGACGAGGGCACGCCGTTCGAGGTGGCGGACAAGGCCACCGAGCCGCTGGGCCTGCCGATGTCGCCGCTGATCCTGCTGCAGCTCGTCGGCCCGGCCGTCGCGCTGCACGTGGCGGAGACGATGAACGGCGCCTTCCCCGACCGCTTCGGCGTGTCGGAGAACATGAGGGCGTTCGTCGAGGCCGGCAAGACCGCCGTGTACCAGTGGGACTCGGCGGGCAAGCAGAGCGTCGACCCCGAGGTGCAGGCGCTGTGGTCGTTCGGCGACCAGCCGCTGACCGGTGACGAGGTCTTCGCGCGGGCGCTGGAGGCGTTGGCCGAGGAGATCCGGATCATGCTCGACGAGGGCGTGGTCGCGGAGGCGCAGGACATCGACCTGTGCATGCTCCTGGGCGCCGGCTGGCCGTTCTGGCTGGGCGGCATCACCCCCTACCTGGACCGTTCGGGCATCTCGGAGAAGGTGACGGGCAAGCGCTTCCTGGCGCCCGGCGTCGCCTCCCTGCCTGCCTAGACCCCCGGACCCCTGCGCCCCGGCTGTCGTGCGACGGCCGGGGCGCAGTGCTTTCCTGGTACCCCGATGTCCGACACCGCACCCGACCGCGCGACCCGCCTCGCCGAAGCCGTCCTCCGCGACGGCGACGACTGCACGTGGTGCCGCCGCCGGTTCGCCCGCCACGTCACCCCGACCACGGACCACTTGGTGCCGAAGGTCAAGGGCGGCCCGTCGTGGCTGGAGAACGAGGTCGCCGCCTGCCGCCGCTGCAACCGCGAACGCGGCCACTGCTCCCCCGTCGACTGGCTGGCCGAGTGCGAACGCCGCGGCTGGCACCCCGACCGGGCACGCGTGACCAGGGCTCTGGAATCCCTGTCCCGGGCCATCGGGGACCGGGGAGGCCGGCGCCGCGCCCGCCCCTACCTGGCCGCCCAACTCCGCCGCTTGAAGGACCCGGCGGGTGGACGTGACAGCGAACCCTCCGAGTCCGGCTGAACCACCCCGGCAGGAGCGCCTGTATCCGTTCGTGGTGAGGAACGTCACTTCGGAGCAGTTCCAGGTGGTGCTGGACTTCGCGCGCAACGGTCCGCTGACCACGGCCCGGGCTTCCGTGCTCACAGTCCTGCCGACCACCGCGACCCGGGCCGGCACGTAATCCCGGATTCGGCTGCACCCCGCCTCGCCATCCCGCTACAGTCCGAAGTCGATTGACTACGGATCGCAGGGGGCGACGTGGGCGAGACATTCGACTTCGGCTTCGAAGAGGGTGACGAAGAGGACCGTCGGCCACGTGGGAAGCGGGAACCCGCTCCCGACGTGGCCGACGGCCTGCGGGGGCGGGATTCCGGCGGCGTCGTGACCGTGACGGTCGACGACTCGGCCGACGTGCTGGCAGTGGCGCTGGCGGCGCGGTGGAAGCAGGCCGTCGATCCCAGGAGTCTGGGGTCGGCCGTCACGGCGGCGGTGAACGCGGCCACCATGCAGGCACTCGCGAAGCAGGTCGAGCGGCCGGTGGCGGACGAGCCGCCCGTGTCGCCGGTCCCGCGGCACGATGGTTCGCGCATCACGCCGGCCGAGGCGACGCGGCTCATGGACGCCGTCACGGCCGACCTGGAGCGATTCAAGCGACAGGTCGCCGAGGTGGTCGACCGATCGGTCACCGCCGGAAGTCGAGGCGGACACGTGCGCGGCACCGCGCAGCGCGGGCAGGTGCTCGACATCGCCGTCGACCCGACCTGGGCGCACACCGCCCGCACCAGCGAGCTGGAGCAGGAACTCCTGGAAGTGCTCCGGGCGCTTCGAGCCCGCAGCGCTCCCGCCGACCTCGCGCAAGGGCCGCACAGCCCTGCCATCGCCGAACTCATGGCACTGGTGAGTGATCCGAACACGCTGCTGCGCCGAGTGGGGTTGCTGCCATGACCGACATCTCCGTAGCGCTCGAAGCCATGCGCGCCGACGCTGCTCTCTGGACCGCCGCCTCCGAGAACCTGGAGGCGCCCCGCTCCGCGATCGGCGGACTCGCGATCACCGACGCGGAGATGTCCGAATGGGCAGCCGACCGGGGCTTGGACCGCATCTACAACGACGCCCGCCTCGCGTTGGAGGACATCCTCGCCCAGGCGGTCGAGGCGTTCCGCGGCCTCGGCGAGAGCCTGCACGCCGCCGCGAACACCTACGAGAGCGAAGAGGAAGCCAACAGGTTGGCGATGGACCGCATCCACGGCGAGGGGGGCGTGCGGTGAACCCGCTCGTGCAGCAGGTGGAGCAGAAGACGCAGGACGCCCAGCGGAACGTCGAAGAGTTCTTCGACCAGGTCGACCGTCTCCTGAGCTGGGTGCCCGCCCCGCTGGAGCACATGATCGCCCCCATCGTCCAGGGCATGCGGCTGCTGTCCGAGAAGGTGGCGGAACTCTGGGACCACGTCGGCCACCTGATCGAGCAGTGGGGCGACCCCGACCGGCTCAAGCAGGTGGGAGAGCAGTGGGTGGCGCAGGTCGGCGACGTGCTCGGTGACATCGCGGGCACCATCGGTCTCGACAAGCTCCGGACGACCGTCGAGTGGGAGGGGCGCGCGGCCCGCGCCTACCACTCCGCGGTGCCCGCCCAGTCGACCGGTCTGAACGCGGTGAAGGACGTCGCCAACCAGTTGCGCACCTCGCTGACCAGTCTGGCGAACGCGATCGAGTCCTTCCAGATGACCATGTGGTTCGCCTTGGGCGCTTTCGTGGTCGGGGCCGTCGGGGCGATCGCGAGCGCGTGCACCGTCGTGGGCACTCCGGTGGGCATCGCCGCGTTGAGCGCGGCCTGCGGCGCGGCCATCGCGCTCATCGGCACGGCCGTCTTGGCGATGAAGTCCCAGGTCAACACGATCGAGACCGAGCAGACGGCGATCATGCAGAAGATCCACGACCTCGGTTCGGACTGGGCGATGCCCGACACCGCGGCGATGGCGGACGCCAGCGCCACCGATGGTGACGAGTCGGATTGGCGGCCGGGGTCGTGATCCGACCGGCGCCGGGTCCACCGCCCTCGGCGCTCGTGTGGATCTCGGAGCCGCGTGCCCGGCACGTCCACGCTGCCTGCGCTTCGACCGGTCGGTTGTTCGCCGTCGCGAGCCTGGTGCTCGCGACGGCGATCGTGCTGCTCGGCTTGCGCCTTCCGACCGCGTACCACCCGATGAACACGATGGCGTGGATCGTCGGCGCGGCTTCGGTGCTCAGCGTGCTCTACGCCGCACTGGGCCTGACGGGGGTCCGAGCCCACCTCCACGGCGGCTACCTCGACGCGGCGGGCGCACGGCGGACGAAGCGCCTGCTGGTCGGGATGTGGGCCGCAGCGGTGGTCTTCTCGGCTCTGGCCTGCTTCGCGTTCCTCGGCACGGTCGTGAGCCAAGTCGGCAACCCCCTGCACCCGGAGGTGCGCTTCACGGTCGGGGTGTGGGCGCAACTGTGCCTGCTGGCCGCTCCCCCGGTGCTGACCGGTGTCCTGTTCTTCGTGGGTCGCCGTCTCCTGGACCCCGTTCCACCCGCTGTCCGCCAAGGCGCAGCGGTGACTCCGGCTGTGGGTGGGGCCGGGGCCACGACCTACCCGCTTCCGCCGTCGCCCCAGCGCTACGTGTGGATCACGGCGGCGCGCACGCACGAGGTCCGCAGGGCCTGCGGGCGGCTCGGCACGGCGCTGCTCACCGCCGGTGTGCTGCTCGTTCCGACGATCGTGCTGCTCGGTGACCGGCTGCCCCCGCTCTACCCGGCGCTCGGCTTCCTCAGCTGGACGTTCGCGACCATCGGCCTGGTCCAGGTGTTCGTCGCGGCCACCGTGCTGCGCGGCGCTCGCCGGCACGTGCGGGACGAACACCTCGACCTGCACGGAGCGCTGACGACGCGCAGGTCGCTCGGTGTGATCTGGGGATTCGGCCTGTTCTCCACGGTGTTCTCCGGTGTGGGCCTGGCACTGGCGCTCTCGATGCCGGCCGGCGGCCCAGCCGGAGAGGCCGTCCGCTACCCGGCCGCCGCGTGGGTGGTGCTGTCGCTCATGGTCACGCCGGGGGCACTCACGGGCATCGCGTTCTTCGCCGCCCGGCGCCTGTTCCCATCACCCGCCACCGCACGCCGGCCAGGCCCGACGGCGGGCTGAAACGGGTGCCGCCTGAAACGCGGAGGGAGGTTTGTCCTACAACGACGAACAGGGTCGCCCGAGCTGTCACCCACAGCTGGTCCAGCGCCCCTCCACGAGCTGATCGGAAACAGCTGATCACACGCGGGATCGCGCAGGTCGAGCGTGCTGTTCCACGGGGAAACAGCACGCTGAGGGCAGGCGGCAGTGTCTCTCGGTGTCCGAGGTACTAGTGCGTGCGAGTGCTCTGACCTCGCAGGCGGGTGAGGGGTGCTCACGACGCGGTGCGACGCACGATCTTCAGTGTCATGACGTCGCAACGACGAAGAGCGCGCGCCCGCCGGCCACGGCCCGACCCGGTGCGAGTCGAGGAGTTGGTCGCCCACCTCCGCGCGGACCGGGCGTGGCGGGACGAGGTGGCCAAGCGGCTCGTGTCGAGGTTGGACCAGCGGCTCGTGCGGGCGGCGCGGGCGTACGGGTGCCGGCCCATCGCGCACGTGGCGGAGGAGTTGGACAGCCAGGCGTGCGTCGACTACGGGCCCGGTGTGCCGTACCAGCTCGCGAAGGCGGTGTACGGGCAGGTGCGGTTGCGGGGTGCGGCGCGGTTGCGGCAGACGGCGCGCAGCCTGCGGGTGCTCGGCGTGTACCTGTGCGGCAACGACCTGGCCGGCTGCCCGTGCACGGAGGCGTTGGCGCGTGATCCGCAGCAAGCGCGGGTGGATCGCGTGGTGAGCGGTGCGTTGGACGGCGCGGGCTTCTAGCGGCACACGTTTGGGCGGTCACATCGATGGGCAACATCGTCACCGTGGGTGAAATCCGAATCGGCACGTCCGGCTGGCGCTATCCCGAGTGGCGCGGCGGTTTCTACCCGCGCGGATTGCAGCAACGGCTGGAATTGCAGTTCCTGTCACGGCGGCTCGACACGGTCGAGATCAACGGCTCCTTCTACGGGCTGCGCAAACCGACGGACTTCAAGTCGTGGTTCGAACGCACCCCCGAGAACTTCGTGTTCGCCGTCAAAGGACATCGGGAGATCACGCACACCAAGCGATTACGCGACGTCGCCAAGGACGTGGAGGAGTTCTTCGACTCCGGTGTCCTGGACCTCGGGCCGAAGCTCGGACCGATCCTGTGGCAGCTGCCGCCGTCGCTGCCGTGGCGGCCCGAGCGGTTCGCCTCGTTCCTGGACCTGCTGCCGGGCCCGCCGGTCCGGCACGCGATCGAGGTGCGGCACCCGAGCTGGGACACGCCCGAACTGGTGGAGGTGCTGGCGCGGCACGGCATCGCGCTCGTCGTCGCCGAGTCCGCCGGCCGTTTCCCGGAACCGCACGAGCTCACCACCGACTTCGTCTACGCCCGCCTGCACGGTGACGAGGAGCTGTACGTCAGCGCGTACTCCGACCAGGCCCTGGACCGCTGGGCGTCCCGGTTCCGCGAGTGGTCGGCCGCGCGTGACGTGTACGTCTACTTCGACAACACGATGGGCGGCGCCGCGCCGTTCGACGCCCTCGCGCTCGCCGAGCGCCTCGGCTGAGCCGGGACCGGTCCGCACCCGGGTCGGAGCCGGTCTCAGCCGAGCCGGGGCACGCGGTCCAGCACGACGCCGAAGTGCTCGGCGTAGGCGTCCAGCAGCGCGTCGTCGTCCAACTCCTCGACCGCCTTGTCACCACCGGTCGTGGTGATCAGCTTGTTCCCGGCGATGGTGACCCGCCCGGTCGCCGTGGGCAGCGAGCAGGTCGCGCCACGCCGGAACGGCGACCCCGGCCACGTCTGCTGGTACCAGCACGTGGCGCGAAACTCCTCCAGCGCGCGCGGGCGCAGTTCGAGGCGGTACTGGGGCACGCCGTCGAACAGGACGTCCACATCGCCCTCAGGCGTGTCGACCAGCCGGAACACCCCGGCGGGATCACCCTGGTCCTCCCGGCTGACCAGGTCCAACGGCCGCAGGCTGAACCGGCCGAAACCGACGTCCACCAGCAGATCGCCCACGCGCAGCGCCATGTGGTCGAACGGCGGCCCGAACCCGCCGTCCACGAACACCTTCGCCGACAGCATCTGCACGTCGTGCCCCAACGCCCTCAACAGCGCCGCGAACGCGCCGTTGAGCTCGTAGCAGAACCCACCACGCCGCCGGTCGACGACCTTGCCGACCAGCAGGTCCTCGTCGAGCACGATCTCCTCGCCCAAGTGGATGCCCAGGTTCTCGAAGGGCACCGAGGCGAGGTGCAGCTCGTGCAGCTCGACCAGGGTGTTGGCGCGCGTCGCGCCGATCCTGGCCAGGTAGGCGTCAAGCGTCCGGTCGTCCATGCGCACCAACCTGCACCATCGAGCGCGGTGGAGGTCAAGCGCGGGGTACGCCGGAGATCATCCGGGTACCCGGCGCACGTGGCTGGTGAGGTGCGGATCGGGACATCAGGGTGGGTCTACCCGACGTGGCGGGGTGCGTTCTACCCGAAGGGCCTGGTGCAGCGGCGGGAGTTGGAGCACATCTCCGGGCTCATGTCGTCGGTCGAGTTGAACGGGTCGTTCTACTCGTTGCAGCGGCCGTCGAGCTACCAGGCGTGGGCGCGGCAGACGCCGGAGGACTTCTTGTTCGCGGTCAAAGGCGGGCGGTTCATCACGCACCTCAAGCAGTTGCGGGACGTGGAGGTCCCGTTGGCGAACTTCTTCGCCTCCGGGATGCTCGCCCTCGGCCCCAAGCTCGGGCCCGTGCTGTGGCAGTTGCCCCCGTCGACGGCTTATGACCCGGACCGCCTCACCACGTTCTTCAACCTCCTGCCCCGCACGACGACCGCCGCGGCCGAGCTCGCCGAACGGCACGACGAACGCCTGTCCCCCGACCGCGCCTGGACCACCACCGACGCCGACCGGCCCCTGCGGCACGCGCTGGAGGTCCGGCACCCCACGTTCCTGGTGCCGGAGTTCCTCGACCTGCTCCGCGCGCACGGCATCGCGCTCGTCGTCTCCCACTCCGCCGGCCGGTTCCCGTACCTCGAAGACGTCACGGCGGACTTCGCCTACGTCCGGCTGCACGGCAACCAGGCCTTGTACGTCGGCAGCTACACCGACGACGAGCTGGACGAGTGGTCGGCGAAGATCCGCGGGTGGGCCGCCGAGCACGACGTCCACGTCTACTTCGACAACGACACGGACGCCGCCGCCCCGCACGACGCCCTCCGCCTCGCCGCTCACCTCGCCCGGCCCAAACCCCAGCGGGCCCACACGATGAGGTGAACGACGGCCTCCGCGCCGCCACGCCGCCGCCGGCCGCAGCACTCTGGTGCGGTGGAGGTGATCCGAATGACGACCCGCACCCTCGTGACCGCGCTGGCCCTCACCGCCGGCGCCCTGACGTCGAGCGGCACCGCCGCGGCGCACCAACCGGGCCCCGCGTGCGACCGGGGCGAGTTCTGCGTGTGGTCGGCCGCCGGCTACAGCGGTGACTCCCACCGCCTCGACCTGGAGTCGGCGAACCCCCGCGAGTGCATCCCGCTGCCCGACGGTTTCGTGGCGCGGTCGTTCGTGAACAACCTGACCCGGGACACGTCCGTCTACCAGCGCGAAACGTGCTCGACCGAGGCCGAGTTCACCACCTACCCGGGCAAGGGCACGTACGTCCCGGACGCGCCGTTCGTGGTCCGGGCGATCCAGGTCTGGGAGCCGTGAACGAGCCCGTCCCCATGATCACGCACCACGCCTGACCGGCAACGTCCTGTCACAAGAACCTGCTGACCAGCACACACGAGGTCGTTCCGACCGGATCGGTAGAACCGTGAGCTACCCGCCGCCGCCCCTGCCACCGCGCTACCTGTGGGTTCCGGCGCCGCGCGCGCACCGGATCCGCGCGACGTGCCGGCGGGTCGCCGTGCTGCTGATCACCGCCTGCCTCGCGCTGATCCCGCTGCTGGCCGTGTTCGGCGGGCGGCTGCCCCGCGTGCACCCGGCGCTCGGCGTCTTCAGCTGGGCCCTCGTCGGCAGCAGCATGCTCATGGTGGTCCTGACGGGCGTCTTCCTGTTCGCCGCCCGCCGTCACGTGTCGACCGAGCACCTCGACCTCCAAGAGGTCGGTGAGCTGCGGTCGGGGATCGTCGTGGCGTGGACGTCGTCGCTGTTCATGACCACGTTCGCGTTCGTCGGCCTGTCCCTGGGACTGTCCCGGGGCCTGTCGTCGGCGCCGCTCGACCGGGACGGGCGCGACCTCTCCTGGCCTGCTGTGTGGGTGCTGGTGCTCCTGCTGGCCACACCCCTGGCGCTCACCACCATCGCCCTGGTCACGGGTCGCCGGTTGTTCAGGCCGCCGACCACCAGGGCGTGACCTGGGGGCGTCAGCCCGCCGGGACGCCGATGGCCAGCACAGCGGTGTCGTCCTCGACGCCCTTGCCGAGCCGCTCCAGCAGACCCACGAGCGCGTCGACGGCGCCCGCCGCGGACACCGGGGTGAGCGTGGCCGCGAACGCCAGCAGCTGCTCCTCGCTGTACCGGGTGTCGCCGCCGGTCCTGGCTTCGATCAGCCCGTCCGTGTACAGCACGAACGTGTCACCGGCGGCCAGGCGGACGGTCGTGGTGGCGATCCGCGCGTCGGGCAGGATCCCGATCAGCTGGCCACCGGGCATCGTCACCTCCGTCACCGTGCCGTCCGCCCGCAGCAGCAGGCCGGGCGGGTGGCCGCCGGCGGCCAGGGTGAGCGAGACACCGTCCTCCTCGACGGTCAGCACGCCGAACGTCACCGTGCAGAACCGCGTCCCCGGCTCCTGGTTGAGCACGGTGTTCAGGTTGGTCAGCACCGTGGCCGGGTCCGGGTCGTACACGGCCGCCGAACGCAGCGTGTAGCGGGTCAGGGACGTCACCGCGGCCGCGTTCGCACCCTTGCCGCACACGTCGCCGAGGAACAACGCCCACCGCCCGTCGGCGAGCGGGAACAGGTCGTAGAAGTCGCCGCCCACCTCGAACGGCGACGCGTGGTGGTAGTGCGTCGCGGTCTCCACGCCCGGCACGGCGGGCAGCACCGGCGGCAGCAGGGTGCGCTGCAACGTCGTGGCGAGCTGCCGGATCTCGTCGCGTTCCCGCTCGGCCGCCTGCGTGGCGCGCAGCAGCTCCCGTTCGTAGGCGCGGCGGTCGCTGGCGTCGAACACCGTGGTGCGGATCAGCAGCGGTTCACCGTCACCGCCGGTCTTCACGGTGGAGTTCACCAGCACCGGCAGCCGGGTGCCGTCGGCGGCGACCATCTCCAGCGCCACCCCGCCGATCCGGCCCTGCATCCGCAGCAGCGGCGCGAAGTGCGTCTCGTGGTAGAGCCTGCCGCCGACGCTGAGCAGGTCCGCGAACCGCCGCCGACCCACCAGCTGCTCGCGCGAGTACCCCAGCCAGCGCAGCAGCGTCCCGTTCACCTTCGCGATCTGCCCGTCCAGCATGGTGGACAGGTAGCCGCACGGCGCGTTCTCGTAGAGGTCTTCCTCGCTGTCTTCCAGCATCGCCGAGAACGCCTCGCGGTCGCACATCACGCGGCGGCCTCCACGAGATCGGCGACCGCGAGATCGGCGACCGCGAAGCCGTGCGAGAGCATCACGACGGGGCCGTCGGCGTCGCCGGTCACGACCGCGTCGCCCCTGCTGTTCACGTCCACGCCCACCATCGTGTCACTTTTGCGGGCGCGCACAGGCCGACAGGATTGTCGGTGGTCGGGGTTACCGTGCCGGCATGAGGATGTCGACCGCCACCGAGCTGACCGCCGAGCACCACGCCCAGCTGGCCGAGCTGGGCCTGCGCACCGACCACCTGGACGAGGCGATCTGGGCCGGGGTCGACGCCCGGGCCTCCGCGCCGCCGCTCGGGCCGACGAACGGCGCCGGCCTGCTCGACTGGATCCACCGGGTCGGCAGACTCCGCGAGGTCCTCGTGGCCGAGGGGTGGACGCGCGTCGACAAGTGGAACGCGGGCCTCGTCCAGCACCCCACCAAACCGGTCGTGCTCGGCACGCTCCAAGGCAACCGCCACACCGGCACACCCGGCGCTCCCCTGCGCAGCGACTACGCCAAGGGCCCGGCCATCGCCGCCATGATGCGCGGCAACGACCGGGACCAGTTCACCCTCTTCGACTCGCTGCACGCGCACGAGTGGAAGCTGTGGTTCCTGGTCACCTACCCGCAGCAGGAAGGTGAACGGCTGGTCGTGCTGCGCGAGGTGGCGCAGCCGGAACCCACGCCGCAGGGCCAGGTCGTGGACCGGTGGGCGCACCGGATCACGTTGCCGCCGCTGGTGTTCGGCCCGCTGCCCGCGCCACGCGACCCGCACGGCCCGGACGGCCCCGACGAGGTGGACGTCACCGTCACGCCGCGCCGGTAGGCGGGTGCGAGAATGGCGCGATCATGCTCACGCCCTCCCGCCTCGTCCTCGCCCGGACCCGTCGCGGTCTCACCGCGGTGGAACTGGCGCGCAAGGCGGGCACGAGCCCGGCGAGCATCGGCGACTACGAGCACGGCCGCCGCCAACCGCGACCGGCCACCACCGCCAGGCTCACCGAGGCCTTGGGCTTCCCGCCGGGTTTCCTCGAAGCCGACGACGTGCCCGACGTCGAAGTGGCGTTCACCAGACCGGCGGCCAAGCGGCAGCGGGACGCCGCAGTGGGCGCCGCCCGCCTGGCCATCGGCTTCGACGGCTGGCTGACCCGCGCCTTCACCCTCCCCGAGCCGGACGTGCCGACGTGGGAGCACCCCGACCCGGAGACCGCCGCCGAAGTGCTGCGCGCCCGCTGGGGCATCCCGCACCGGCCCGCGCCGAATCTGGTGCACCTGCTGGAGGCGCACGGCGTGCGGGTCTTCTCCCTGCCGCCGGACTGCGCCGCGGTCGGCCCGTTCTCCTGCCGCCACGCCGGCACCCCGTACGTCTTCCTCGACCCGACGGCCTCACCGGGTCAGGCCCGCGTCGACGCGGCCCGCGAGCTCGGCCGGTTGACCCTCGGGCCGCTGACCGGGGCGGCGGAGGCGCAAACGTTCGCCACCGCGTTCCTGCTGCCCCGGGCCGGGGTGCTGGCCGCGGTGTCCCGAGGGCCGCTGACCGAGCAGGTCGTCGCGCACAGCGCCACCTGGCACGTCGACCCGGTGGACCTGGCGCACCGGCTGCGGGAACTCGGCCTGCTGACCCGGCCGCAGCACGCGACCGTGTGCGCCCAGCTGGCCCGCCGTGCGGCGGGAATGGCTCACCGCGAGACGTCCCAGCTGCTCACGAAGGTCTTCCGGGCCCTGCGCGCCCAGGGCACCACGCCGCACGGTGTCGCCCGTGAGCTCCTGTTGGACGTGGAAGAGCTGAACGGGCTCGTGTTCGGCCTCGTGCTCACGGCGCTGCCCGGTGAGGGCGGTTCGGCCGGCGCCGCGAGGGCGAACCTCACCCTCGTTCGGGGATAGCCCAGGCGGTGGCCGCTTCCTTCGCGTAGTCGCCGAACAGCCGCCCGTCACGTCCCAGCACCGAGGGCACGCCGTCGGACAGGGCCGCGTCGTGGCCGTCGAGGATCGCGATCAGGGACATGGTCAGCACCTCGGCGTAAGCGTCCTCGATGCCGCCCTGCACCAACATGGCGGTGTAGTCGGCTGCGGGGACGTCCGTGATGCGGACCGACCTGCCCGAGACCTCGCCGACGCGGGCCACGACGTCGACGAACGTCAACGCTTCCGGGCCGGACAGCTCGTAGGTGACGCCGGCGTGCCCGTCCTGGGTCAAGGCGGCGACGGCGACGTCGGCGATGTCCTGCGCGTCGATGAACGGGTGGGGGCCGTAGTTGCTGTTGGTGGCGTTGGTGTTGGTGGCTTTGCTGCCGGTTGGAAGCACGATCTCGCCGGCCAGGATCTCCGGCAGGAAGTAGTCCTCGCTGAAGTTCTGCGAGAACCACGTCGGTCGCAGGACCGTCCAGTCCACACCGGAATCCCGCACGGCGCGCTCACGGCCGTCGTCCGCCGGGATGCCGCGTGCCGACAACAGGACGATCCGCCGCACCCCTGCTTCCACGGCTTGCGGCACGAACTCCGCCACCTCGGCGGCCTCCAGGTTCAACGCCGGTGGCACGAGGTACACGGCGGTGGCGCCTTCGAGCGCACCCGCCCAGGTGGATCGGTCCGACCAGTCGAAGCGGATCTCCGTGCGGCGGGACACGGCGCGGTGGTCGACACCGAGAGCGTCGAGTGAGGGAACGACACGGCGGCCGGTCTTGCCGGTCGCGCCGAGAACCAGGATCGTCATGCCACCAGACAACCAAGGTCGTGCTGGACGGAACATGGCTCACCGTCCCGGATGCATGTTCAATCGTCTACATGGACGACGTGGCTCAGGTGGCTGGTGTGGACGCTCTCGCCGATCTCCTGCGAGGCCTGCGCGCACGACGCGCCGAGGTGTGCCGCTCGTTCGCCTCACCGCCGTGGGCGCTGGCGTTCACCGAGACGACACCGTTCACGCTCGTCGCCGCCGTGCGTGGCGACACGTGGCTGCTGGTCGAGGACGACACCCCGGTGCTGCTGCGACCGGGCTCGCTCGCGCTGATCCACGGACCGCAGCGGTTCGTGCTCGCCGACGACCCGTCCACACCGCCTCAGCTCGAGGTCCGCGAGGTGGACTGCGAGCAGTGGCTCGTCGGCACCCGCACCTACGGCCTCTCCGGTGACGGCGACACCCTGGTGGTCACCGCCGCCTACTCCGTCGAGGGTGACGTCGCGGCACGGCTGCTGAAAGCGCTGCCGTCGACGTTCGTCGTGCCGTGCGACGAGGAGCACTGCCCCACCGTGGAGGTGCTCGCCGCAGAGGTGGCGAAGGACCAGACCGGGCAGGACATCGTCCTCGAACGGCTGCTGGACCTCCTGCTCGTGTACGCGCTGCGCGAGTGGTTCGACCGGCCCGGCGCGAACACGCCCGCGTGGTACCGGGCGTTGGGTGACGAGACCGTGGGCCCGGCCTTGCGGGCGATGCACGACGAGCCACAGCGCGCTTGGACGGTCGCGGAACTCGCGGCCCGCGCAGGAGTGTCACGGACGGCGTTGGCTCGGCGGTTCACCGCGCTGGTCGGCGTTCCACCGCTCACCTACCTGACCCAGTGGCGCATGGACGTCGCCGCGGACCTGCTGGGCAAACCGGACGCCACGATCGGGTCCGTGGCACGGGCGGTCGGTTATGCGGACGGGTTCGCGTTCAGCACCGCGTTCAAACGGGTACGGGGCGTGCGGCCCAGCGACCATCGTGTGGTAGCTCTGCGGGCATGACTTCTGTGGGTGAGTTGAAAGAGCTGCGAGACGCGCTGCGCCGGTTCGCCGCCGCACGCGGCTGGGACGAGTACCACACCCCGAAGAACCTGGTGATGGCGTTGTCCGGGGAAGTCGGCGAGCTGACCGACCTGTTCCAGTGGCTCACGCCCGAGCAGGCCGCGCACGCGATGGACGACCCCGAGCTGGCGTGGAACGTGCGCGACGAGCTGGCCGACGTCATGCACTACCTGGTGCGGCTGGCCGACAAGCTGGACGTCGACCTCGTCGAGGCCGCGTACGCCAAGATCGAGCGCAACGAGCACCGCTTCCCGACCGGTGATCTGAAGCCGGTCGACGTCCCGAAGTCCGCAGGTGGCCCGGAGTCTGCGCGTGGCCCGGAATCCGCGGGTGGCCCGGAATCCGCGGGCGGGCATTGATGGCGGCGGGCTAGACGTAGGTCAACAACAACAAGATCAAGGAGATGAGGACCACCAGGCCGAGGACGAGCGAAGGCCACATCGGTGTGTCCGAGGCGAGGCGGGCACGTGCGTGCCTGCCTCTGCTACGTCTGGATGTCCAGCTGGACAGTTTGCGCGCCTGCCAAGGCACCGGCGCCTCCCTCATCCATCCACCGCCGCTCATGCCGGCTACGGTATGGATGAACAACCCAGGCCAACGGTGCGTCACCCGGTCGCGGCAGACGCGTCGCCCGTATAGCGGTCGAAGCCGCCGGAAAGTGACGGTTCGCCGTGACGTGGAAACCAGCGAGCGCCGAGAGCGGTGCTGAACGCAAAAAGCCTTCAGGGGCACCCTGACCGGGTGCCCCTGAAGGCGAAGAATTGTTCGGCGGCGTCCTACTCTCCCACACCCTCACGAGTGCAGTACCATCGGCGCTGGAAGGCTTAACTACCGGGTTCGGAATGGGACCGGGTGTTCCCCAACCGCTATGACCACCGAAACACTATGAAATTACCAACCCGTAGGCACCACACCCCACCCCACACAAGGGTGGACCGTGACGGTCCGGTTCGGTTCTTTCAGAACCGCACAGTGGATGCGTAGCGTCTTCATGACAAGTCCTCGGCCTATTAGTACCGGTCAACTCCAGCCGTTACCGACCTTCCATCTCCGGCCTATCAACCCAATGGTCTCTTGGGGGCCTTAACCCACAAAGGGGTGGGATACCTCATCTAGGAACAGGCTTCCCGCTTAGATGCTTTCAGCGGTTATCCCTTCCGAACGTAGCCAACCAGCAATGCCCTTGGCAGGACAACTGGCACACCAGAGGTCCGTCCGTCCCGGTCCTCTCGTACTAGGGACAGCCTTCCGCAAGTATCCTACGCGCGCGGCGGATAGGGACCGAACTGTCTCACGACGTTCTAAACCCAGCTCGCGTACCGCTTTAATGGGCGAACAGCCCAACCCTTGGGACCTACTCCAGCCCCAGGATGCGACGAGCCGACATCGAGGTGCCAAACCATGCCGTCGATATGGACTCTTGGGCAAGATCAGCCTGTTATCCCCGGGGTACCTTTTATCCGTTGAGCGACCACGCTTCCACAAGCCATGGCCGGATCACTAGTTCCGACTTTCGTCCCTGCTCGACCTGTCGGTCTCACAGTCAAGCTCCCTTGTGCACTTGCACTCGACACCTGATTGCCAACCAGGCTGAGGGAACCTTTGAGCGCCTCCGTTACCCTTTGGGAGGCAACCGCCCCAGTTAAACTACCCACCAGGCACTGTCCCTGATCCGGATCACGGACCGAGGTTAGACATCCAGTACGACCAGAGTGGTATTTCAACGACGACTCCACACTGACTGGCGTCAGCGCTTCACAGTCTCCCACCTATCCTACACAAGCCGAACCGAACACCAATACCAAGCTATAGTAAAGGTCCCGGGGTCTTTCCGTCCTGCCGCGCGTAACGAGCATCTTTACTCGTAGTGCAATTTCGCCGGGCCTGTGGTTGAGACAGTCGAGAAGTCGTTACGCCATTCGTGCAGGTCGGAACTTACCCGACAAGGAATTTCGCTACCTTAGGATGGTTATAGTTACCACCGCCGTTTACTGGCGCTTAAGTTCTCAGCTTCGCCCCGAAAGACTAACCGGTCCCCTTAACGTTCCAGCACCGGGCAGGCGTCAGTCCGTATACATCGTCTTGCGACTTCGCACGGACCTGTGTTTTTAGTAAACAGTCGCTTCTCGCTGGTCTCTGCGGCCGAAAAATCCTAGCCCGCAAGGGGCTTCAAATCCCTCGGCCCCCCTTCTCCCGAAGTTACGGGGGCATTTTGCCGAGTTCCTTAACCACAGTTCGCCCGATCGCCTCGGTATTCTCTACCTGACCACCTGTGTCGGTTTGGGGTACGGGCCGCATGAACACTCACTAGAGGCTTTTCTCGGCAGCATGGGATCACTCTACTTCGCCTCAATCGGCTATGCATCACGTCTCAGGATATATGAGCTGCGGATTTGCCTACAACTCTCCCTACACGCTTACACCAGTACTACCACTCACTGGCGGAGCTACCCTCCTGCGTCACCCCATCGCTTGACTACTACAAGTTCAGGTCCCGCGCTCCACATCGCCCCTCATCCGAAGAATCAGAGCGGGCTTCGGGCGGTTAGTATCACAAGGTTCGCCATGGGCGCGTTCACACGGGTACGGGAATATCAACCCGTTGTCCATCGACTACGCCTGTCGGCCTCGCCTTAGGTCCCGACTTACCCTGGGCGGATTAGCCTGGCCCAGGAACCCTTGGTCATCCGGCGGACGAGTTTCTCACTCGTCTTTCGCTACTCATGCCTGCATTCTCACTCGTCCAGCCTCCACACCTGGATCACTCCGGCGCTTCAATGGCTGAACGACGCTCCCCTACCCATCCCGACCTAAATCGAAATGACACGGCTTCGGCGGTGTGCTTGAGCCCCGCTACATTGTCGGCGCAGGACCACTTGACCAGTGAGCTATTACGCACTCTTTAAAGGGTGGCTGCTTCTAAGCCAACCTCCTGGTTGTCTGGGCGACCCCACATCCTTTCCCACTTAGCACACACTTAGGGGCCTTAGCCGGCGTTCTGGGCTGTTTCCCTCTCGACTACGAAGCTTATCCCCCGCAGTCTCACTGCCGCGCTCTCACGTACCGGCATTCGGAGTTTGGTTGATTTCGGTAAGCTTGTGGGCCCCCTAGACCATCCAGTGCTCTACCTCCGGCACGAAACACACGACGCTGCACCTAAATGCATTTCGGGGAGAACCAGCTATCACGGAGTTTGATTGGCCTTTCACCCCTAACCACAGCTCATCCCCCAGGTTTTCAACCCTGGTGGGTTCGGGCCTCCACGCGGTCTTACCCACGCTTCACCCTGGCCATGGCTAGATCACTCCGCTTCGGGTCTAGACCACGCGACTCACACGCCCTATTCGGACTCGCTTTCGCTACGGCTACCCCACACGGGTTAACCTCGCCACGCAGCACTAACTCGCAGGCTCATTCTTCAAAAGGCACGCCGTCACCCCTAAAGGCTCCGACGGATTGTAGGCACACGGTTTCAGGTACTATTTCACTCCCCTCCCGGGGTACTTTTCACCTTTCCCTCACGGTACTAGTCCGCTATCGGTCACCAGGTAGTATTCAGGCTTAGCGGGTGGTCCCGCCAGATTCACAGCGAATTTCACGAGTACGCTGCTACTTGGGAACATCACTAGGAGATGTCGGGTTTTCACGTACGGGACTCTCACCCTCTACGGCCACGCTTTCCAGACGCGTTCCGCTAACCACGACATTTTATGACTCCTTGCCAGTCCGGCAGAACCGGCCAGTAAGTCCCACGACCCCGTACACGCAACCCCTGCCGGGTATCACACGAATACGGTTTAGCCTCTTCCGCTTTCGCTCGCCACTACTCACGGAATCACGGTTGTTTTCTCTTCCTGCGGGTACTGAGATGTTTCACTTCCCCGCGTTCCCTCCACACGCCCTATGTGTTCAGGCGTGGGTGACCCCACATGACTGGGGCCGGGTTTCCCCATTCGGATACCCTTGGATCTCAGCTCGGTTGACAGCTCCCCAAGGCTTTTCGCAGTCTCCTACGTCCTTCATCGGCTCCTGGTGCCAAGGCATCCACCGTGTGCCCTTAATAACTTGCCACAAAGATGCTCGCATCCACTGTGCAGTTCTCAAAGAACAACCAGACACCATCCCGCTACTGCCCACGCCTACCGGACAACCCGGCGGTTCGCGGACGGAGACCGTCCTGTCGTTTCTCGCTGAAAGAGACACTCACGTGTTCTCTCAGGACCCAACAGCGTACCGAACAGAAGACTCGAACCCTCGGGAGACCCTTCCATGCCCTTACGGACAGTACTAACTCCCCGGACGATCCCAGATTCTGTATATAGCCAGCATCCACATCATTGAGCAACCACCGATCGATCATTCGCCGATCGCGAGGCTCTCCACAGGCCCTCCGAAGAGAACCGGTGAGGAATGCTCCTTAGAAAGGAGGTGATCCAGCCGCACCTTCCGGTACGGCTACCTTGTTACGACTTCGTCCCAATCGCCAGTCCCACCTTCGACCGCTCCCCCCAGCAAGCTGGTTGGGCCACGGGCTTCGGGTGTTACCGACTTTCGTGACGTGACGGGCGGTGTGTACAAGGCCCGGGAACGTATTCACCGCAGCGTTGCTGATCTGCGATTACTAGCGACTCCGACTTCACGGGGTCGAGTTGCAGACCCCGATCCGAACTGAGACCGGCTTTGTGGGATTCGCTCCACCTCACGGCTTAGCAGCCCTCTGTACCGGCCATTGTAGCATGTGTGAAGCCCTGGACATAAGGGGCATGATGACTTGACGTCATCCCCACCTTCCTCCGAGTTGACCCCGGCAGTCTCCCATGAGTCCCCGCCATTACGCGCTGGCAACATGGAACGAGGGTTGCGCTCGTTGCGGGACTTAACCCAACATCTCACGACACGAGCTGACGACAGCCATGCACCACCTGTACACCAGTCCGAAGAGGCCTACATCTCTGCAGGTTTCCGGTGCATGTCAAGCCCAGGTAAGGTTCTTCGCGTTGCATCGAATTAATCCACATGCTCCGCCGCTTGTGCGGGCCCCCGTCAATTCCTTTGAGTTTTAGCCTTGCGGCCGTACTCCCCAGGCGGGGTGCTTAATGCGTTAGCTGCGGCACGGAGGACGTGGAAGTCCCCCACACCTAGCACCCACCGTTTACGGCGTGGACTACCAGGGTATCTAATCCTGTTCGCTCCCCACGCTTTCGCTCCTCAGCGTCAGTATCGGCCCAGAGACCCGCCTTCGCCACCGGTGTTCCTCCTGATATCTGCGCATTTCACCGCTACACCAGGAATTCCAGTCTCCCCTGCCGAACTCAAGTCTGCCCGTATCGACTGCAGGCTCCACGTTAAGCGTGAAGTTTTCACAGCCGACGCAACAAACCGCCTACGAGCTCTTTACGCCCAATAATTCCGGACAACGCTCGCACCCTACGTATTACCGCGGCTGCTGGCACGTAGTTAGCCGGTGCTTCTTCTGCGGGTACCGTCAGTTGCCCTTCGTCCCCGCTGAAAGAGGTTTACAACCCGAAGGCCGTCATCCCTCACGCGGCGTCGCTGCATCAGGCTTTCGCCCATTGTGCAATATTCCCCACTGCTGCCTCCCGTAGGAGTCTGGGCCGTGTCTCAGTCCCAGTGTGGCCGGTCACCCTCTCAGGCCGGCTACCCGTCGTCGCCTTGGTAGGCCATTACCCCACCAACAAGCTGATAGGCCGCGGGTCCATCCTGTACCGCCGGAACTTTCCACCCCACAAGATGCCTAATGGAGTCATATCCGGTATTAGACCTAGTTTCCCAGGCTTATCCCAGAGTACAGGGCAGGTTACCCACGTGTTACTCACCCGTTCGCCGCTCGTGTACCCCGAAGGGCCTTACCGCTCGACTTGCATGTGTTAAGCACGCCGCCAGCGTTCGTCCTGAGCCAGGATCAAACTCTCCAATAAGGAATGTTTGATCGCTCCGAACAACACTGACATGAATGTCAGTTGTCCAGTAACAATCTCAAAGGAAACCTCTTGACGAGGTTCATAAATTTACTGGCTATTCGGCACGCTGTTGAGTTCTCAAAGAACACGCGCTCACCGTCACTCATCGCTGTGTGCGATTCGATCTGGGGCTTGATGTCCGCCGCGCTCCGTTCCGGTCTCTCTCCGGCCCGTTCCGCGCTGGCAGAGAGAAAGTTACACCCCGCCCAACGTGGAGACAAATCGGGGGTCAGGAGGCACGTCTGTGCAGGTAGTACCCCCTGCGACGACTCTCAAACCGGATCATGTGTGACCGGGACCACTCAGACGAGTTTTCCGTGGGGTGCGGACGGCAGGTGGACGGCCACGGACAGCCCGCCGCCGGGCACCGCCGTGGCGTGCGCCTGACCCTCGTGAGCCGCGACGGCGGCCCGCACGATGGACAGCCCGAGGCCGGTGCCGGTGCGCGCGGTCCGGTCGGTGCCACCCCGGCGGAACGGCTCGAACAGCTCTTCCACCCGGTCCGGAGCGATGACGGGACCGGACGACGACACCCGCAGCGACGTCCACTCGGGCCCGCCCTCGGTGCGCACCTCGATCCACCCGCCGGGCAGGTTGTGCCGCACGGCGTTCTCCAGCAGGTTCCCGGCGATCCGCTCCAGCAGCGCCGGGTCGCCCACCGCGGGCGCGGGGGCGCTCAGGAACGACACCCGCAGCTGGCGCTCCTCCGCCTCCCCCCGCACGGCCCGCCACGCGGACTCGACCACGGCGTTGAGGTCCACCGGTTCGCGCACCGCCAACCCGAGCCCGTCCGTGCGCGCGAGCAGCAACAAGGCGCTGACCAACTGCTCGGCCCGTTCCGTCGCGGCACGCACGACGCCGGCCATCCGGCGCAGCTCCGCCTCGTCGGCGTCCGGGTCGGCGAGCGTGACGTCGAGCTCGGTCCGGATCACGGCCAGCGGTGTGCGCAGCTCGTGGGAGGCGTTGGCGACGAACCGCCGTTGCGACTCGAACGCCGCCTGGAGCCGGTCGAGCATCGCGTCGAACGTGTCGGCCAGCTCGGCGACCTCGTCCCGGGGACCGTCCAGGCGCAGCCGCTCGCCGAGCGACTCGGCGGACAGCCGGCGGGCCGCGTCGGTCACGTCGTGCACGGGCTGGAGCACGCGCCCGGTGATGGTCCACGCGAGCAGGGCCGCGGCGGCGACCACGCACAGGAAGGCGATCGAGCCGGACCGCAGCACGTCGTCGCGCGCCTGTTGGCCGAGCAGGTCCATCAGCGCGTCGGCCTCGACCTCACGGCCGTCCACGATGACGGTGCTGCCGTCGGCGAAGCGGGGCGAAGAGGCGATGACCCGGCCGACGAGCAGCCAGCCGAGCAGGAGCAGGAGGCTGCTGACGAACGCGACCAGTCCGGTCGCGAGCAGGGTGAGCCGCGTCCGCAGCCCGGGTCCGCGCCTGCGGGCCAGCTCAGGGTTCAGCGCGGGCCGTCCTCGGGGAAACCTGCCGTGGGCACGCGGTAGCCCGAGCCGACCACCGTGTCGATGATGCCCGGTTCGCCGAGCTTCTTGCGCAGCGTCATCACGGTGACGCGGACGGTCGTGGTGAACGGGTCGGCGTTCTCGTCCCACACGCGTTCCAGCAGCTCTTCGCTGGAGACCACGGAGCCCTTGGCGGCCAGCAGCACCTCCAGCACGCCGAACTCCTTGCGGGTCAGCTCGACGGGCTGGCCGGCGCGGCGCACCGTGCGGCGGGCCGGGTCGAGTTCGACGTCGCGGGCGGTGAGCAGCGGAGGGGTGGCCGGGGTGGCGCGGCGGGCGAGGGCCCGGACGCGGGCGACCAGCTCGGGGAACGCGAACGGTTTGGCCAGGTAGTCGTCGGCGCCGAGGGAGAGTCCCGCGACGCGGTCGTCGACGCCGGCGCTCGCGGTGAGCATCATGACCCTGGTGAGGGCGCCTGAGCTGAGGATCTCCTTGCAGAGCTCGTCGCCGGACATGCCGGGTAGATCGCGGTCGAGCACGACCACGTCGTACCGCGTCACGGTCGACTTCTCGTGGCCGGTCTCACCGTCGTAGGCGACGTCGACCGCCATGCCTTCGCGCCGCAGGCCACGCGCGATCGCGTCGGCCAGCGGCACCTCGTCCTCGACTACCAGGATCCGCACCCCACAAAGGTGCCACACATCCCTGAGAAGGTGCTTAGCGTGACGCTGCCGGCCCGCCAGGCGTGCCGCGGGTCGGTGGGAGCCGTCGGGTGCGGGTGCCGGTGGGAGCCGGTCGTCGGGGTGACGCGAATCCATTCGCGTCCGGCGGTCAGGTGCCCGGTGAATTGCGCTCGGCCATTTCCGGCCGTTGGACCTGAGCCGGTTTCATCATTGCTGCGCCGACTCGCACGAGCAGGCTGCCGACGACGCCCGTGAACAACCGGGCGACGGAGGGCGGCGGCGCCCGGTGGATCGGGCCGGCCGCGCGGAGTTCGGCGTCGAGGCGGTGCCAGCGCTGTTCCCAGTCCTCGACCCTGCCGCCGCAGGCGCGGACATACGCCGTGGTCACGGGCAGGGTCGGCAGGCGTCTGCCCCCGGCCGCGTCGCACAGGGCCGCGGCGGAGAAGTGCGCTCGCCTGGCCAGTTCCCGGTAGGGCGGGTGACCGGCGCTTTCGCGGAGGTCCCGGAGGCCCCGCGCGAACACCACCAGCGGGTCGTCGGAGTGGTCGAGTTCGCGTTCTTTCCTCGGCATGGTTCTTACCCCCGCAGTGATTGTTCAGGGATTGTCGTTCAAGGTCCAGGAACGCTCCGTGAACAACCCCATCGGGGTACACAGGTTTCCGTCCGGATTTCCACGCGAGGAGGGCTCGACATGAACAGGGCGGTTCGTGCCGTACTGGCGTTCGCAGCGGTCGTGGGTGTAGGTGGTGCCACGGCGGCGCCGGCTACCGCTTCGGCGGACCCACAGGAGTGCCGGGGTGGCTACCTGTGCCTGTACAGCGGCATCGGCTACACCGGTCACCTGTGGATGAAGTCGCGGTGCGGCTTCTACAACATCGGCCTGGAGGGGTGGAGCGACCGCGTGCGGTCCTACCGGAACCTGCAGTCCACCGGCACGGTGTCGATCTTCATGCAGTGGGACGGCGCGACCTGGGTCGAACTGGGCCGGTCGACGGCCTCCGAAGAGGTGTACGACGCGACCTCGATCTACGCCACCGACGGCGTGTGGGTCTGCTGATCGGCGTCCCGCGTCACCGAGACCCCGGCCGTGCAGCGGCAGGCCGGGGTCTCGGTGGGGGTGTGCCCGCTACTTCTCGGCGGCCGCGCCCACCTGGGCGGGCTCGGAGGCGACGACCCACTCGGTGATGCGGCGGGAGACGTCCTGGGCGGTCAGGCCGATGTCGGAGAGGACTTCGGCCCGTTCGCCGTGCTCCTGGAAGGCCTGCGGGATGGCCAGGTCGCGGAGCGGGGTGTCGACGGCGGCGTCGCGCAGCGCGGCGGCCAGGGCCCAGCCGAAGCCGCCGTGCCGGCCGTTGTCCTCGACGGTGACGACGAGGCGGTGGTCGGCGGCCAGGGCGACCAGGTCGTCCGGGACGGGGAAGACCCAGCGGGGGTCCACGACGGTGACGCCGATGCCCTGGTCGGCGAGGCGCTGGGCGGCGGCCAGGCCGAGTTCGCCGAACGCGCCCACGGTGACCAGGAGGACGTCGGAGCCCGAGCGGTGCAGGACGTCGACGGTGCCGATGCGTTCGAGGGCCGGCAGGTCGGGGCCCACCGAGGCCTTCGGGTAGCGGACGACGGAGGGTGCGTCGGAGATGCGGACGGCTTCGCGGAGCTCTTCGCGCAGCGAGGCGGCGTCGCGGGGGGCGGCCACGTGGATGCCGGGGATCAGGCCGCAGATGGACAGGTCCCACATGCCGTGGTGGGAGGCGCCGTCGGGGCCGGTGACACCCGCCCGGTCGAGGACGACGGTGACGCCCTGCCTGTGCATGGCGACGTCCATCAGGAGCTGGTCGAACGCCCGGTTGAGGAAGGTGGCGTAGATGGCGACGACCGGGTGCATGCCGCCCATGGCGAGGCCGGCGGCGGAGGTCATGGCGTGCTGCTCGGCGATGCCCACGTCGAAGCAGCGGTCCGGGTAGAGGCCCGCGAACTTGTCCAGGCCTGTCGGGCCGCGCATGGCGGCGGTGATGGCGACCAGGTCGGGCCGTTCGCCGCCCAGGGTCGCGATCTCGTCGGCGAACACGTGGGTCCAGGTGCGCTTGGACGGGCCGATGTTCTCGCCGGTGATGGGGTCGATGACGCCGGTGGCGTGCATCTGGTCGGCCTCGTGGTTCTCCGCGGGCGCGAAGCCGTTGCCCTTGCGGGTGACGGTGTGCACGATGACCGGTCCGCCGAAGGACTTGGCGCGGCGCAGCGCCGACTCGAGCACGGCGTGGTCGTGGCCGTCGACGGGGCCGATGTACTTGAGGCCGAGGTCCTCGAACATGGCCTGCGGGCTGAGGGCGTCCTTGATGCCGCGCTTGGCGGCGTGCAGGGCGGCGTAGACGGGCTTGCCGACGAACGGGGTGCCCTGCAAGGCGGACTTGCCGCGCTCCAGGGCGCGTTCGTAGCCGGGTTGCAGGCGCAGCGACGAGAGGTGGTCCGCGAGGCCGCCGATGGTGGGCGAGTAGGAGCGGCCGTTGTCGTTGACCACGATGACGACGGGTCGGTCGGTGCCGGAGGCGATGTTGTTCAACGCCTCCCAGCACATGCCGCCGGTCAGGGCGCCGTCGCCGACGACCGCGACGACGTGCCGCCGCTGACCGCCGAGCTGGTAGGCCTTGGCCAGGCCGTCGGCGTAGGACAGGGCGGTCGAGGCGTGGCTGTTCTCCTCGACGTCGTGCTCGCTCTCGGCCCGGGAGGGGTAGCCGGACAGGCCGCCCTTCTGGCGGAGCGTGTCGAAGCCGGCGCGGCGGCCGGTGAGGATCTTGTGCACGTAGCTCTGGTGGCCGGTGTCGAAGACCACCGAGTCGTGCGGCGAGTCGAAGACCCGGTGCACGGCCATGGTCAGCTCGACGACACCCAGGTTCGGACCGAGGTGCCCGCCGGTCCGGGAGACCTTGTCGACCAGGAAACGCCGGATCTCACCGGCGAGCGCGACCAGCTCGTCAGGTCCCAGCCGTTTCAGATCCGCCGGTCCGTGCACGGATTCCAGCAGCGTCACTCGCTCCACCTCGCCCTGTGGTTCGGGTCCCCGACTCGTCCGGTCAGTCTACGGACCACGGGCTGAGACGCCTGTCAGCGAGCGGGCCGCAGCAGGGCGACGCATTCGACGTGGTGCGTCATCGGGAACGCGTCGAACGCCCTGAGCTGGGCCAACTCGTAGCCGTGCTGGGCGAAGACGGCGATGTCGCGGGCCAGGGCGGCCGGGTCGCACGCGACGTAAACCACACGGGCGGGTCGGCTGCGGGCGATCGCGGTGACCACGACCTTGCCCGCGCCCTTGCGCGGCGGGTCGAGGACGACGACGTCGGGTGGCGCGTCGGTGAACCCGGGTGAGTCGAGCACCACCTCGGTGCGGCCCGGGTGCCAGCTGATCTGCGGCTGGTCGGAGAGGTTGAGCCGGCCGTCGGCGACGGCGCCGTAGGACGACTCGACCACGGCGACGGAGCCGGTGGGCCCGACCTGCTCGGCCAGGACGGAGGCGAACAGGCCGACGCCGCCGTAGAGGTCCCAGGCGCGGTCGCCGGGGCGGCAGTCGGCCCAGTCGCCGACGACCTCGGCGAAGGTGTCCGCGGCGGCCGGGTGGACCTGCCAGAAGCCGTCCGAGCGGAGGTTCCACGTGCGGCCGGCGGCCAGTTCGGTGGCGGTGCCGCTGCCCTGGCGCAGGCGGGAGGGGCCGGGGACGGGGCGGCCCCGCCGGACGATGGGCGGGCCGATCTCGGTGACGTGCGTCCGGCCGCCCGCGTCGCGGGCGACGACCAGCTCCGACTTGGGCGGCCACGTGCGGTCGACCACGTCGTCCAAGGCGTCGGGGACGGCGATCACGCAGTGGTCCACGGGGATGACCTGGTGGCTGCGGTGGGCGCGGAAACCGGGGCGGCCGTCCGGGCCGACGGCCATGCGCATCCGGGTGCGCCAGTCCTCCGGGCCGCCGGGCAGGTCCTCGACGATGACCTCCCAGTCGAGCTTGGCCAGACGGTGCAGCTGCTCGGCGACCACGGCGGCCTTCAGCTCGCGCTGGGCCTGCCACGACGCGTGCTGCCAGTCGCAGCCGCCGCACAGGCCGGGACCGGCGAACGGGCACGGCGCGGGCACCCGGTCGGGTGAGGCCTGCAGCACCTCGACGGCGTCGCCGCGGCAGAACGAGCCGCCGGTGTCCTCGGTGATCCGCACGACCACCCGCTCGCCGGGCAGCGCGTGCCGGACGAACACGACGCGGCCCTCGTGCCGGGCCACGCAGTGCCCGCCGTGGGCGACCGCGCCGACCTCGACCTCGATCAGCCGCTGCATCCAGGTCGCCGTCACTTGCCGTCCTTCTCTCGGCCGCGCTTGTCCAGGCCGCGGCGGATCGCGCCGGGCGCGACCACGTCGTCCTTGTCGGTCACCTTCGAGGATGAAGCCAGCTGCCATGGGACGCTCGTCACCATCACGCCCGGTTGGAACAGCAGCCTGCCCTTGAGCCGCAGCGCGCTCTGGTTGTGCAGGAACTGCTCCCACCAGTGGCCCACGACGTACTCCGGGATGAACACGGTGACCACGTCGCGCGGGTTGTCGGTGCGCACCCGTTTGACGTAGTCGAGGACCGGTTTGGTGATCTCGCGGTAGGGCGACTCGATCACCTTGAGCGGCACCTTGAAGTTCTCCTTCTCCCATTCCCGCACCAGGCGGCGGGTGTCGCCGTCGTCCACGTTGACGGTGACGGCCTCCAGCATGTCCGGCCGGGTCGCCTTGGCGTACGCCAGGGCCCGCAGGGTGGGCATGTGCAGCTTGGAGACCAGCACCATGGCGTGGTTGCGGGCGGGCAGCAGCTTCTGCCGCTCCTGCTGGCGCAGCTCCTCGGCGACCCGGTCGTAGTGCCGGCGGATGGCCGTCATCAGGGCGTACAGGGCGGCCATCGCGGCGATGGCGATCCACGCGCCCTTGGTGAACTTGGTGATCAGCACGACCACCAGCACCGAGGCCGTGAGCGCCAGGCCGAAGGCGTTGATCGTCTGCGACCGGCGCATCCGGCGGCGGGCCACCGGGTCCGTCTCGGTCTCCAGCAGCCGGTTCCAGTGCCGGACCATGCCGGTCTGGCTCATCGTGAACGAGACGAACACGCCGACGATGTAGAGCTGGATGAGCTTGGTCACCTCGGCGTCGAACGCGATGACCAGCACGATCGCCCCGCCCGCGAGGAAGACGATGCCGTTGCTGAACGCGAGCCGGTCGCCGCGGGTGTGCAGCTGGCGGGGCAGGTAGCGGTCCTGGGCGAGGATCGAGCCGAGCACCGGGAAGCCGTTGAACGCGGTGTTCGCCGCCAGCACGAGGATCAGGGCGGTGACCACGGTGATGAAGAAGAACCCGAACGGGAAGCCCGCGAACACCGCGTGGGCGATCTGGGCGACCATGGTCTTCTGCTCGTAGCCCGCGGGCGCGTTGACGAGCTGGTGCGCCGGGTTCTCGGCCATCTTCACGCCCGTGAGCTGGGCCAGCACGATCAGGCCCATCAGCATCGTGACCGCGATCAGGCCCATCGCCAGCAGCGTGGTCGCCGCGTTGCGCGACTTCGGCTTGCGGAACGCCGGCACGCCGTTGCTGATCGCCTCCACGCCCGTCAGCGCCGCGCTGCCGGACGAGAAGGCGCGCAGCACGAGGAACACGAACGCCAGGCCCATCAGGTGGTCGTCCTCGGCCCGCAGCTCCAGCCCGGCGCTCTCCGCGCGCATCTCCTCGCCCAGGACGAAGCCGCGGAACAGGCCGTAGCCGACCATGAACAGGATGCCGGCCATGAACGCGTAGGTCGGGATGGCGAACGCGCTGCCCGACTCGCGGATGCCGCGCAGGTTGATGGCGGTGAGCAGGACGATCGCGACGACCGCGAACTCGGCCTTGTGGGTGGCCACGAACGGGATGGCCGAGCCGATGTTCGCCGCCGCCGACGAGATCGACACGGCGACCGTGAGGATGTAGTCGACCAGCAGGGCGCTCGCCACGGTCAGGCCCGCACGGCGGCCCAGGTTGACCGTGGCGACCTCGTAGTCGCCGCCGCCCGACGGGTAGGCGTGCACGTTCTGCCGGTAGCTCGCGACCACCGTGAGCATCACGACGACCACGGCCGCGCCCACCCACGGCGCCAGCGCGTAAGCCGACAGCCCCGCCACCGACAGCACGAGGAAGATCTCCTCGGGCGCGTAGGCCACGCTCGACATCGCGTCCGAGGCGAACACGGGCAGGGCGATGCGCTTGGGCAGCAGGGTGTGGGCTAGGCGATCGCTGCGGAAGGGCCTGCCGACCAGGAGGCGCTTGGCCGCGGTTGCGAGCTTGGACACGGGTCGAAAGCGTAAGGGGTCAGGTCCCCTGGTCGGAGTAATCGTGGGTAGGTTCTCCGTAAGCGTCGTTCAGGAGGCTTTCGTGCACGTGGTGATCATGGGCTGCGGCCGGGTGGGCTCGTCCCTGGCCAAGGCGCTGGAGCGCCTCGACCACCAGGTATCGGTGATCGACAAGGACGCCCAGTCCTTCCGCAGACTCGGCCCGGACTTCCACGGCCAGCAGGTCGTCGGCAACGGATTCGACCAGAAGGTGCTGATCGAGGCCGGGATCGAGCGGGCGGGCGCGTTCGCGGCCGTGTCCAGCGGCGACAACTCCAACATCATCTCGGCGCGGGTGGCGCGGGAGACGTTCGGGGTGGAGGCGGTGGTCGCCCGGATCTACGACGAGAAGCGCGCCGCGGTGTACGAGCGGCTCGGCATCCCGACCGTGGCGACCGTGCCGTGGTCGACCGACCGGTTCCTGCGGATGCTGCTGCCCGAGGGCACCGCGACGGCGTGGCGCGACCCGTCGGGCACCGTCGCCGTGCTGCCGCTGGAGCTGCACGAGGACTGGGTCGGGCACACCGTGCGCGACCTGGAAGAGGCCACCGGCTGCCGGGTGGCGTTCGTGATGCGGTTCGGGACGGGCGTGCTGCCCGACTCGAAGACCGTGCTGCAGGAGGACGACCAGGTGTACGTGGCCGCCCTGTCCGGCACCGTGACCGACGTGGCCGCGGCTGCGGCTCACGCGCCCGAGGAGAGCTGAGTGCGTATCGCGATTGCGGGTGCCGGCGCGGTGGGTCGTTCCATCGCGGCCGAACTGGTGTCCGACGGGCACCAGGTGATGCTGATCGAACGTGACCGCAGGCACTTCGAGCCGCACACCGTGGAGCAGGCCGAGTGGGTGCAGGCCGACGCGTGCGAGCTGTCGTCGCTGGAGGACGCCGGCATGCAGCTGTGCGACGTGGTGATCGCGGCGACCGGCGACGACAAGGTCAACCTGGTGGTGTCGCTGCTGGCGAAGACCGAGTTCGCGGTGCGTCGCGTGGTGGCGCGGGTGAACGACCCGGCCAACGAGTGGCTGTTCACCGAGTCGTGGGGCGTGGACGTGGCCGTGTCGACGCCGCGCATCCTGTCCGCGCTGGTGGAGGAGGCCGTGACGGTCGGGGACGTGGTGCGGCTGATGACGTTGCGCCAGGGCCAGGCCAACCTGGTGGAGATCACGCTGCCGGGTGACACACCGCTGGCGGGGTCGCCGGTGAACGGCTTGGCGCTGCCCCGGGACGCCGCCCTGGTGACGATCCTGCGCGGCGGCCGGGTCATCGTCCCGACACCGGACGACACGCTCGAAGGCGGCGACGAACTGCTGTTCGTAGCCGCCGCGGACGTCGAACAGGAGATCCGTTCGGCTCTGGGTTACTGACCGGTCGTCCGAGATCGGTCGACACGTCGTCGACTGGCCCGAATTCGGCACCCCAAATCTTTTCCGGAGCCGGGTTCGGCCACTCGGCGATTCCGCGTCGAAGCGAATTCCCGCTCGAAGCGATCGAACTCCTGCGCGTGCGGTCGAGTGCCGACGACCCGGTAGCCCAGGGCTGCTGCCAGGCGTTCGGCGGACTCCTCTGCGGCATTCGATCGCCCCACGAACGACCCACAGCGTGGCCGATACCCCACTGTTAGTGTCACAACATCGAGTGAGACAGGTCGCCGCCACTCGGGGTGCTTCCGCTACCGGCCGTCCCGCCCGCCTCTTGAACATCTCGCCAAAACGCGAATGCGGCGAGTGGATCGAGATCATTCGAGGGGGACGCGTGTTGAAGATTCATTTCACGCCGGCGGACCTGGCGCGCACGAACGTGGCGCCGGCCGTGGACCCGCTGTGGGAGATCGTGCTCAGCGGGTTCCAGCTCGACCGCCTGGAGACGACCCTGCTCAGACCGTGGGTCCACCGCCTGCGCTCCGACCCGGCACGGGTGACGGCGATGCGCCCCGGGGCCCGGGTGCTGGGAGTCCTCGCACCCAGGGGCGCCTACTTCCCCGACTTCCTCACCCCGGGGCGGGGAGCTCTCGGTCTGGACCTCGGACTCGAAGCCGTGCGGTCGGTCGACGTCGACAGGCTGACCCACGAGGTGCACCGGTTGGGAACCCACCACCCGCTCCCCCCTTGGACCCGGGACCTCGGCAACCCGTCCTCGGACGTGCTCCGCCGACTCGTCGACACCTGGCGCTCCTACCACGAAGCCGTCATCCGGCCCGAGGAAGACACGATCCAGGCGGCGGTCGACGCCGACCTCGCCCAACGCGCGCACGCGATCCTCACCGGCGGCCTGACCGGCCTGTTCGACAGCCTGGCCCCGCTGCTCCGCTGGCGAGCACCTGTCCTCGAAGTCGACTACCCCCTCGACCGGCACATCCACCTCGGCGGTCGCGGCCTGCGCCTGATCCCCTCCTACTTCTGCCAGGGAACACCGATCTCCCTCGCCGACCCGGACCTGCCCCCGATCCTCGTCTACCCGATCGCCGCCGAGCACCGCCTGCCCGACCAGCGGTCCGGAGACCCCCTCGCCTCCCTGCTGGGCCCGACTCGCGCCGCCGTGCTGCACGCCGTCGGGTCCGGCCGCACCACCAGCGAACTCGCCCGCCGGACCACGATCTCGATCGCCTCGGCCAGCCGCCACACCGCCGTGCTGCGCGAGGCGGGACTGATCTCCTCCTGGCGGCACGGAGCGACGATCCGCCACTCCCTCACCGACACCGGCACGAGGCTCCTCGGCCGCACCTGACACGACCCCGCGCCTCCTCTCGAGACGATCTTTGCGCCCCGGTGCAAAGGCATGGTCGCCGTCCGCCGACCGCGACACGCTGTCCCGGATCAGGAAACCGCCCGAGACCAGGGAACGAGGACCATGAGAAGAACAGCTACCGCCATCGCGGCCGCCGGCGCCATCGCCTGTGCGATCGCCCTACCGTCGACCGCGCAGGCCGTTCAAGGTGAGTGCGTGTTGACGTGGGGCTCCGGGGGCAACAGCGTCACTGTGCTCTGCGCCGGCTCGTATCCGGACCAGTTCCGGGCCGCACTCATCTGCTACACGAGCCCCACGTCGGGGTACACCCAGTACGGACCCTGGAAGTACGGGGGCGCAGGCAGCTCCGGCGCCGCGTGCGGCAATGGCGAGGAAGCGGGAAGTGCCGGGGTGAGATGGCGAGTCGTGTACTGACCGCACGCGACGTATCGACGCCTGGCACGCCGTGTGCGGAGCCGGAGCTTCCAATTCGGACGGCGCCGCGTACGTCGCAAGCGGTGCCGGCGCCACCATCCGCACAGGGTCGTCGACCAACGGCAGCCGATCGCACTGCGGGGTTGTGATCTGCCTGGGCGGCTTGCCGTGCGGGCGGCGGTCCATCGCGAACGGCACGGATGACTGCGCCGAGCGCTGCCCCGGCAGTCGGTGCCCATGAAGGCGGTCGTGGGTCGGCTCGGTCACTCCCCGGAGCAGCCTGACGTGCTGCGGCCGAGCAGCGCGCCGCCCACCGACTCGCCGGTGGGCGGCGGGCCTGTGGGCGCGGGTCGGTCGGGCTAGCGGTCCTCGGTTCGGGCTGGTGCCGGACGAGGGGTCGGAGCGTGCCGCGCCTTGTCGGCGTCGGAGAGGACCTGGTCGGTCGCGGCGTCGAGCATCTGGTCGTAAATGTTCGGCTCGCCGTTGGCCTCGGACTGGGCGCGGAGGCGTTCCTCGGCTGCCCGGTTCTCCTCTTCCTCGCGGGCGAGGGTGGCTTTCAGGCGCTTGTCCGACCGGCGCACCGCCCAGACCGTGGCGACCAGCGCCACCGCCATCAGCGGGTAGCCCATGGCCAGCCGCGCGGCCGCCAGCCAGCCCACCGACGCCTCGTCGTACAGCCACCGCTGCACCACGAACCGCGCGATGAACACCAGCGCCCACACGAGGGTGGCGATGTCGTAGTCGCGGACGCTCGCCTTGTCCTTGCGCCACGTCTGGCCCTGGCCGTTGAGGAACGACCAGATCACGCCCGCGAGAGGCCACCTGACCAGGATCGACAGCACGAACCCGCCGCCGTAGACGAGGCTCTGCCAGATGCCGAACAGGAAGAAGCCCTTGGCGTCGCCGGTCCGGTAGGCGATGAACGCGGCGATGCCGACGCCGAAGACCGCCGAGACGGCGGGCTGCACGGAGCCCTTGCGCAGGGCCAGCACGATGCCGATCACGACGGAGAACGCCAACGCGCTCCAGATCGCGGGCATCAGCCCGGCGAACGCGTTGACCAGCACGAACACCACGACGGGCAACGAGGAGAACAGCAGGCCGCTCACGCCGCCCATCTGCTCGAGGAGGGTGGGCTGCTTCTCGGACTCGTTCACTGGGGTCATGAAGCGTTCTGCAGCTCGTAGTAGGGGTTGTAGAGCACCTTGCGCCCGTCGCGCACGGCGATCCGACCTCTGGCCTTGATGGTGCGACCAGGTTCGATGCCCGCGATCCGGCGCCGGCCAAGCCAGACCAGCGTCACGCCCTCGGTGCCGTCGTACAACTCCGCCTCCAGCGTGGCCGCCGCGTCACGCGGGCACAGCTCGACGCTGCGCAACCTGCCCAACACGGTCACCTCTTGTCCGGACTTGCAGTCGCACGCTCGGATGGCCCCGACGGCCACGGCTTTTCGTGACAGGTCGTCGGCGTCCAACTCGCTCACGTCGGTGGTCAGCCGACGCACGAGGCGGCGCCAGTAGCCACCCCCAGTACCAGTCATCCCCGACTCCTGGAATGCGCGGGGCCTCGACGACGAAGCCCGTCCAACAGCCAGCGTAACCGGGTACACCCGACCGGGTATCCGACTGGGGGAGGATCTGCCGTCATGAGCTCGTCACGTGCCGTTCTGCTGCCGGGCACCGCGTCCGACGAGGTGTTCATCTCCGCGGTGTTCGCCCGCCCCCTGGCCGAGGCCGGGTTGGCGCTGCTCGCGCCCGCGTCCCGGGGCGTCCGGGAGCACGTGGCGGCGCTGGACGCCGCCTGGGACGGCACGCCGCTGGTCGTGGGCGGTGTGTCGCTGGGCGCGCACGTGGCGGCGGCGTGGGCGGTGCGGCACCCCGAGCGGTGCGCGGGCCTGCTGCTGGCGCTGCCCGCCTGGCACGGCGCGGCGGACGGCGCGCCGGCGTCGGCGACGGCACGGGCCAGCGCCTCGGTGGTGGGGTCGGCGGGCGTCGAGGCCGCGTTGACCGGCGTCGACGGGTGGCTCGGCGACGAGCTGCGGCGGGCCTGGCCCCGGTACGGGTCGCGGCTCGCGGACGTGCTGGAGGAGGCCGCCGGCGAGCCGGCGCCCTCGTTGGCCGAGCTGAGCGGCCTCACGGCGCCGGTGGGGGTCGCGGCCTGCACCGACGACCCCATTCACCCGTTGGAGGTCGCCCGAGCGTGGGTCGAGGCACTCCCCCGTGCCGCTCTGCGCACGACGACGTTGGCGGCGCTGGGCGCGGACCGGGAGTCCCTGGGCCGCGCCGCGCTCGACGCCTACCGCTCCGCGCAGGCGGCGGTCTAGCCCTGCTGCTGCGCCTGGATGTGCCGGGCGATGGCCTCGGGCAGCTCGATCGGCAACGGCGTGCGCACCGGCATCGCCTGCTCGCCGCGCACCACGACGGTGTCCCGCATCAACGCGTAGAGGGCGTCGGTCGCCTTGGCGCTCTGCTCCTCCGTCGGGGCCGCCGCGATGCCCCGCAGCATCCACCGCGGCCCATCCACGCCGACCACCCGAAGGTGTACTTCATTGTTGCGGGCGGTGATCTCCTCGCCCCACTCGCCGTTCTCCCGCAGGATCCGGAAGCCGTCGCTCTTGAACTGGGCGATCATCTCGCCGCTGACGTCCGGCCACAGCCGGTCCTGCTTCGGCGCGGCGAACGCGCTCACGGTGAGCTGGCCGACGGTCGTGAGCAGGTGCACCGCCCGCACCGCGCCCGCCGGGTCCATCTCCACCTGGAGCTGCACGCCCTCGGGCACGGGCAGCCGGATCGAGCCGAGGTCCAGCCGGTTCAGGCCGTCGTCCGGGGCCTGCGTCGAGTCGAACGGCCCCTCCTCCGCCTCCTCGGCGCCGTCGAACTCGACCTCGGGTTGCGCCGTCCCCCGGTTCGCGGAGTGCCTACCGCGCTTGCGGCGCTTTCCGAACATCGCCTTCACCCCTCCGTCCGGGCGAGCACGTCGTGCCCGCCTGTAGAGCCGTAGCCGCCCTCGCCCCGCGCGGAGCCGGGCAGCTCGTCGACTTCGCGGAACACCGCGTGCTCCACCTTCTGCACCACCAGCTGGGCGATCCGGTCACCGCGCGTCAGCACTACGGGCTCGCGCAGGTCGTGGTTCACCAGGCACACCTTGATCTCGCCCCGGTAGCCCGCGTCGATCGTGCCCGGGGTGTTGACCACGCTCAGGCCGACGCGCGCGGCCAGGCCGGAACGCGGGTGCACGAACCCGGCGTACCCCTCCGGCAACGCGATCGCGACACCAGTGCCCACCACCGCGCGCTCCCCCGGTTCGATCACCACGTCGGTGGTCGTCACCAGGTCGGCCCCGGCATCACCCGGTCGGGCGTAGGCCGGGAGCGGCACGGCGGGATCGAGCCGGGACAACAGGACCTCGACGCTGGGCACGGCGCGCGAGACTACCCTGGTGGCGTGAGCGAGACTGCTGTGACCGCCCCGATCGCGTTCCGCGAGCGGTTGTACGTGCCCTGGTGGGGTTGGCCGCTGCCGCTGGCCGCGGCCGTGCTGCTGGCCGCCGAGATCCACATGGGCTTCCCCGGCGTGCGGTCGTGGCTGCCGTACGTGATCACCGTGCCGCTGGCGGTGCTGCTGATCGTGCGGATGGGCTCGGCGAAGGTCGAGGTGTCCGGCGGCGAGCTGCGGGTCGCCTCGGCGCACGTGCCGCTGGAGCTGCTCGGCGAGGTCGAGGTGTTCGGCTCGAAGGACAAGCGGAAGGCGATGGGGCCGAACCTGGACCCGATGGCGTTCGTCACCCACCGGGGTTGGGTCGGGCCGATGGTGCGGGTCGAGCTGCGGGACCCGGCGGACCCGACGCCGTACTGGCTGTTCAGCGTGCGTTCGGCGGAGAAGCTGGCGGCCCTGCTGCGCGATCGGTGAGGCCGTTCGGCAACGGGACTGGGCGCCACCCCGGCGGTGGGGGTGAGCGCCCAGGTCTGGTCGTAGGAGCGTGTTCGGTCGTGCCTCGGTGCGGTCGTTCGGCGGTGCTGGTTCGTTCGGCGGTGCCCGGTCGTGCTGGTCGTGCGGTGGTGCCGGTCGTGCGGGTTCGTGCCCGGTGGACGTGCCTCAGGCGCAGTCGCGGCAGATGTACTGGCCGTTGACTTCCTCGGCCAGCCTGCTGCGGTGGTGCACCAGGAAGCACTTCGAGCACGTGAACTCGTCCGCCTGCTTCGGCAGGACCTTGAACGTGAGCTCCTCACCGGACAGGTCGGCGCCCGGCAGCTCGAAGTTCTCGGCGGTCGCGTCCTCGTCGATGTCGACGACCCCGGACTGCGTTTCATTGCGCCGCGCCTTCAGCTCCTCGAGGGAGTCCTCAGCGAGTTCGTCCGCCTCGCTGCGACGCGGTGCGTCGTAGTCGGTCGCCATACTTCTTTCACCCCTGCGGTCAACGGAGACTGTTCGTGTCGCTGGTTAACGCACCAGCGCCCCTATTTGTGCCCTCCGTCCCCAGTGACGGAGGTCTCGCTCGCGCGGCCGGGCGCCAACCCCCTGTTCATCGACGCTTCCAGGTGTCCGGCGGTGCGCGGAGCGCCGAGAGGGTAGCTCATCGATCGGGGGGTCGCGCAGCGGGTTCCCCCTAATTGAGCAGACGGGTGAGAGGCCCTTCACACGCTGGCCAGATAGGCTTGGACGGGCACCACCCACCCGGTCCTCCCGTGCTCCGCCGCCAGACCAGGGCGTTGACCGTCCGCGACCGGGTGATCGCACCCCGCTACCCACCTGCCCGAGGCGCGGGCCGGCGGGGGGCGGCATAGCCTGATCACTGTCAGCACTGCGCCAGGGGAGGTCGACGGACGTGGTACGACCCGGTACGGGGAGCAGCGGGTCGTCGCGATACCGGAAGCGACGGCCGTTGCCGGCGCTCATCCTGTTCCTGGTGCTCGCCGTGACCGCCGTCGTGGTGTGGAACCGCGTGCTGGCGGACGCGGGCGACGTGGACGCGGCGATCAAGTGCAATTCACCCGGTGGTGTGCCGGCGCCGTCGTCGGGCGAGCCCGCCGCGCCCGCGGCCGAGCCCGCGCCGCCGTTGGGGACGGTGCTCGCGCACGACGCCTTGGACCGCACCGACCCGGTGCCGGTGGGCAGCGTGCAGTTCCGGGTGTTCAACGCGAGCACGCAGCGCAACCAGGCGCGGTTCGTGGCGACGACGCTGGAAGAGCTGGGCATGAAGCAGGCCGCCGAGCCGGGCAACGACCCGGTGTACCCGGCGCAGGACATGGACTGCCGCGGCCAGATCCGGTTCGGCGCGCCCGGCGCGGGCGCGGCGCGGACGTTGAGCCTGGTCGAGCCGTGCCTCGAGCTGGTGCGCGACGAGCGCCAGGACGCGACGGTGGACGTGGCGATCGGCCAGAAGTTCAGCGAGGTGAAGCCGAACAGCGACGCCCGCAAGGTGCTCGACCAGCTCAACGAGTGGGCGATGCAGCAGCCCGAGCAGCAGGGCGGCCAGGCCGCCGAGGGCTCCACGCCGCTGTCCCTGAACGCCGACAACCTCAAGGGCGCCCGCGACACCGTGTGCTGACCGGGCACGGTGAGGCCCCGCGGCGGTCGGTGGCCGGTCGGGGCGCGCGGGGCCGTGGTCGATCGAACCCGGGGGTCCCCCTGGCCGGGGACCCCCGGGACGGCTTCGCGGTCGCGGCCGGTGGTCAGACGTCGCCGAAACCGCACTCCACAAGGGCCGCGAGCAGGGCGTCCGCGATGCCCGGGGCGGCGGCGAAGGTGGCGTCCTCCCCCAGTTCCGGCAGGTCACCCGGCAGGTGGACGACCGCGCCCGCCTCGCTCGCCAGCAGCGACCCCGCCGCCCAGTCCCACCGGCCCAGGGTGTGCTCGGCGTAGGCGTCCAGCCTGCCCGCCGCCACCGCGCACAGGTCCAGCGACGCCGCGCCGGCCCGCCGCATGTCCCGCACCCTGGTCGCCAGGCCCGCCCACGCGTCCGCCTGGCGCTGCCGCCGCTCCGCCCGGTAGGCGAAGCCGTAACCCAGAAGGGACAGATCCAATCGGGTGGCATCGGACACCGTCAGCCGCCGGCCGTCCAGCCACGCCCCGCCGCCGCGCGCCGCCGTCCACACCCGCCCGCTGACGGGTTCCACCACCGCGCCCGCCAGCGACTCGCCGTCGACCTGAGCGGCCACCGACACGGCGTAGTGGGGGATGCCGTACAGGTAGTTCACGGTGCCGTCGATCGGGTCGACGACCCAGGTCAGGCCCTCGACGGCGGCGCTGCCGCCCTCCTCCTCGCCGATCACCGGCTCACCGGGCCGCAGCTCGGCGAGCCTGCCGCGGATCAGCTGTTCGGCCGCGCGGTCGGCCGCGGTGACCACGTCGGTGGCGCTGCTCTTGGTGTCGACATCGGTCACGGCGGCGTCGCGGGTGGCCACGGCCAGCTCACCCGCTTCGCGGGCCACGAGCACGGCGACTTCGACCAATGAGCGCGGATCGAAACGCAACTGTTCCTCCTGCGTCACTCTCACGGGACTATCGGAGAACTGCAGGCTAATGTCTGCGGCCACGGTTACTGAATCGAGTAGGAAGGGCCACGGGGATGGGCATGACCCGCGGGTTCGGCGTGGACATCGGCGGTTCCGGCATCAAGGGCGGGCTCGTGGACCTCGAAGCGGGGGCGCTGGACGGTGAGCGGCTGCGCATCACCACACCCCAGCCGTCGACCCCGGACGCGGTCGCCGACGTCGTCGCCGAGATCGTCGAGAAGTTCAACTGGGACGGTCCCGTCGGCGTCACCCTGCCGTGCGTGATGAAGCACGGTGTCGCGCACTCCGCCGCGAACGTCGACAAGGCGTGGATCGGCACGGACGCGGCCGCGCTGTTCGCGGAGCGCCTCGGCCGGCCGACGGACCAGGTGGTCGTGCTCAACGACGCCGACGCCGCCGGCATCGCCGAGATGCGGTTCGGTTCCGGTGTCGACCGGGACGGCCTGGTGGTCCTGCTGACGTTCGGCACGGGCATCGGCAGCGCCCTGTTCCTGGACGGCAAGCTCGTGCCCAACACCGAGTTCGGCCACCTGGAGGTCGACGGCCACGACGCGGAGAAGCGCGCCGCGGCCTCGGTGAAGGAGGACAAGGGCCTGACGTGGGCCGAGTGGACGCCGCGGGTGTCCCGGTACATCACCGTGCTGGAGAACCTGATCTGGCCGGACCTGGTCATCGCCGGCGGCGGGGTCAGCAAGAAGGCGGAGAAGTGGCTCCCGCTGCTCGAGGTGCGCACCGAGGTGGTGGCCGCCGCGCTGAAGAACGACGCGGGCATCGTGGGGGCGGCCGTGGCCGCCGCGCAAGGTCTCCGGCACTGAATTCCGCAGCGTTCCACCTGCGAGAACGCGTGCCGGACCACCTCGGATGACGCCGGGGGGCAACGGCACGCGATTCTCGTCGTTACAATGGAACGGTGCCCCGCTGACGAACGATCCGGCGGGGGATCCCCCGTACTCAGGCGACCGAGGTTCGCGCCCTTCGGTCGGCCTTGATCGACAGTCGCGAAAGGGCGTACGTGGCAGCCGCGAAGACTACTCAGGCAGCTCAGGCTGACGCCGAGGAGACGCCCAAGGCCACCTCGGCGAGGAAGGCCCCGGCGAAGAAGCCGGCGGCGAAGACCGCCGCGGCGGGTAAGACGGCCACGCGGGCGCCGCGCAAGACGGCCGCCAAGGCCGCCGCTGCCGCGCCCGGCAAGGTGAAGAAGGACGGCGAGGAGCCCGAAGACCTGGAAGGCGCCCCGGACGCCGAAGACCTCGTCGACGACGTCGAGTTGATCGACGAGCCGGTCGAGGAGGAGCCCGCCGAGGAGGAGGCCAAGCCCGGCGAGGGTGACTTCGTCTGGGACGAGGAGGAGTCGGAGGCCCTGCGGCAGGCCCGCAAGGACGCCGAGCTCACCGCCTCGGCCGACTCGGTCCGCGCCTACCTCAAGCAGATCGGCAAGGTCGCCCTGCTCAACGCGGAGGAGGAGGTCGAACTCGCCAAGCGCATCGAGGCCGGCCTCTACGCCGCCGAGCGGGTGCGCCGCGCCGAGGACGAGCAGGAGAAGCTGACCCCGCAGATGCGCCGCGACCTGCGGTGGATCGTGCGGGACGGTGAGCGGGCCAAGAACCACCTGCTGGAGGCGAACCTCCGGCTCGTGGTGTCGCTGGCCAAGCGCTACACCGGTCGTGGCATGGCGTTCCTGGACCTGATCCAGGAGGGCAACCTCGGTCTGATCCGCGCGGTGGAGAAGTTCGACTACACCAAGGGCTACAAGTTCTCCACGTACGCGACGTGGTGGATCCGCCAGGCGATCACCCGCGCGATGGCCGACCAGGCCCGCACCATCCGCATCCCGGTGCACATGGTCGAGGTCATCAACAAGCTGGGTCGCATCCAGCGCGAACTGCTCCAGGACCTGGGCCGCGAGCCCACCCCGGAGGAGTTGGCCAAGGAAATGGACATCACCCCGGAGAAGGTGCTGGAGATCCAGCAGTACGCCCGGGAGCCCATTTCGCTCGACCAGACGATCGGCGACGAGGGCGACAGCCAGCTCGGTGACTTCATCGAGGACTCCGAGGCCGTGGTGGCGGTGGACGCGGTGTCGTTCACGCTGCTGCAGGACCAGCTGCAGTCGGTGCTGGCGACGCTGTCCGAGCGCGAGGCGGGTGTGGTGCGGCTGCGGTTCGGCCTCACCGACGGCCAGCCGCGCACGCTGGACGAGATCGGCCAGGTCTACGGGGTGACGCGCGAGCGGATCCGGCAGATCGAGTCGAAGACGATGTCGAAGCTCCGGCACCCGTCGCGGTCGCAGGTGCTGCGCGACTACCTGGACTGATCCCCAGGCTGAAGATCACGCTGAGCCAGGGCCCCTCGACCTTTCGGTCGAGGGGCCCTGGCCTTTGAGCACTTCTTCACCCGATCGGACGCTGCCACTGTTCACTCTCCGTGCTGTTCTGGAGGTGGCGCAGCCGCCGGGGGGCGGCGATGGGGTACGCGCCGGCACAGGGGGAAGTCCATGAGTGAACGTCGCACTGAAGCACGCCTTTCACGCCTGGCCGCGGCCGAGGCGTTGGACCGGCAGCCGTGGCCGGAGCACGCCGACAACGGCGAGGAGGGCGACTACCCGTACGTCGCCAACTACGGCAAGGGCCTGCCGCACGACGAAGCGGGCGAGGTGCGCCCCGAGGCGTACAACACGCTGCTCAGGGCCCTGTCCACGGGCCGGAACGAGGACTTCGAGCGCATCCCGCTCGGCCGGGGCGTCAAGCTGACCAACCCGCAGGCCGGCCTGGCGTTCGACCTGGAGGGGCCCGACCCGCAGTCGCTGCTCCTGCCGCCCGCGCCGCGCATCGACTCCGCGCGCAACTCGGCCGAGGCGGTCGAGCTGTACTGGATGGCGCTGACCAGGGACGTCCCGTTCGAGCAGTACGACCGGCACCCGCTGATCGCGCAGGCGGCGCAGGAGCTGTCCCGGCTGAGCGACTACCGGGCGCCGAAGGTCGACGGCCGCGTCACGCCCGCCACGATCTTCCGCGGCGGCACGCGCGGTGACCTGCGGGGACCGTTCCTGTCGCAGTTCCTGCTGCGCGACATCCAGTACGGCACGCTGCGCATCCCGCAGCTGCACGACACCGTGCGGCCGGACCGGGACTTCCTGACCGACTTCGCCGCGTGGCGCGCGGTGCAGGAGGGTGGGAGCACGCCGCCCGTGAAGCGGGACCACGTGAACCGCCGGTACCTGCACAACGGCCGTGCCATGACGAACTACGTGCACTTCGACGCGTTGTACGAGGCCTACCTCAACGCGGCGCTGATCCTGCTCGACCTGGGCGCGCCGGTCGACGCGGGCAACCCGTACCGGTACTCGGCGAACCAGGCGGGCTTCGGCACCTACGGCGCGCCGCACCTGTTGTCGCTGGTGACCGAGGTGGCGACGCGGGCGTTGAAGGCGATGTGGTTCCAGAAGTGGCACGTGCACCGCAGGCTGCGGCCCGAGGCGTTCGGCGGTCGGGTCCACGCGCACCTGTCCGGGCTGCGCGACTACGCCATGATCGACCGCGAGGTGCTGGACTCGGAGGCGGTCAAGCTCACCTACGAGAAGCACGGCTCGTACCTGCTGCCGCAGGCGTTCCCGGAGGGCTCGCCGACGCACCCGTCGTACGGCTCGGGTCACGCGACCGTGGCCGGCGCGTGCGTCACGGTGCTGAAGGCGTGGTTCGACGAGTCGTGGGTGCTGCCCAAGCCCGTCGTGGCCAACGCCGACGGCACGGCCCTCGTCCCCTACACGGGTGGTGACGCGCTGACCGTCGGCGGCGAGCTGGACAAGGCGGCGGCGAACATCGCGACCGCCCGGAACATGGGCGGCGTGCACTGGCGCTCCGACTTCACCGAAGCCGTGCTGCTGGGCGAGGCGGTCGGCATCGGGGTGCTGCGGGACCACGTCCGGGTCAACCACGAGGACGCCTCGTTCGGCCTGACGCGGTTCGACGGGCGGCGCGTGCGGATCTGAGCGGCCCGCCCGCGGCATGCCGGACGGGCGGCCGGACGGCCCGCGGACCCGACGGAGAACCGGACGGATCATGTCCGGATCGTGGAACGCGAGGCCGTGTTCGCTCTGGGCTGACCAAAGTGTTACCCGTCACAGCGGTGACCGCGGAGGACCGCCCTTCTGGAGCATCAAGGGTGCGTCGAACGCCGTATTCGCAGGTCGGAAAACCGTTGCCACGACAGCGGAACGTGAGCACGGGCCGATCGAACCGGTGGAACCGGCAGGTTCCGGCCGCCCGGCCGCTGGGTAAATGAGGAGTGACGCGGGTCGCCACGGTCAGGGGAACACTGACTTACGCCCGAACGTCTGCAAGAGTGAAGGCAGCGAACACGGCGCACCCGCCAGATGCGAAGTGGTCGCAGCTAGGTGTGAGGGCACCGATCCCCGGTGCCGGGACGGAGGGAGATTTCCATGACTACGACGCTCACCCGCCCCGCGTTGACCGCTGCCGACCGCTGCGACCGCTGCGGGGCTGCTGCCCAGGTTCGCGCCGTGCTCCCCTCCGGGGGCGAGTTGCTGTTCTGCGGGCACCACGCCCGTGAGCACAGCACCAAGCTGCGTGAGCTCGCTGCCGAGTTGCAGCAGGGCTGAACACCACGAGTCCCGGCACGGGGCTCGTAGCACCCTAGCCGTCCGGGGCGGGGATCCGAGAGGATCCCCGCCCCCCTCATTTTCGGCGGACGCGCTCGCCGTGGTCTCGCCGATACTGGCGGCAACGGACGCGGGCGGGAGTGGTGCGTGGTGATCGAGTCGGTTGACCTCGTGGTGGCGGCGCTGGCCGCGGGTGCGGCGGCGGGCGTGACGGACACGGCCTCGACCGCCGTGAAGGACGCGTACCAGGGCCTGAAGTCGCTGACACGGCGCGCGTTGCGCCGCGGTGGCGTAGAGCAGGAGCCGACCGATCCCGACGAGCTGAAGGCCGCTCTGACCGCCGCGGACGCCGGGGCCGATGTCGAGCTGGTCGCGGCGGCCCGCCGGGTGCTGGAGCTGGCCGACCCGGGAAGCGCGGCCAAGTACCGCGTCGACGTGCACGACAACCAGGGCGTGCAGATCGGCGACGGCAACACGATGACGCTGAACCTCGGCGGCGAGTAGCCCGGCCGTGGACGTCCACGACAACGTCGGCGTGCAGATCGGCGACGGCAACACCCAGCACCTCCACCTGCCGCCGGCGCCGCCGGTGGCGTGGCCCGTGCGGGTCGGCGTGCCGCCGCCGGTCGCGGACCGGTACCAGCACCGGGCAGCCGAGGCCGAGCTGGCCGGGAGGTCCGCGGTGCTGTCCGGTCTGGGCGGTGTCGGCAAGTCCCAGCTGGCGGCGCGGCACGCGCACGCGGTGTGGCGGGACGAGTCGGTCGACCTGGTGGTGTGGATCGCCGCCGTGACGCGGGTCGCCGTGATCAGCGCCTGCGCGGACGCGGCCGAACGGGTCCTGCGCGATCCCGGCGGCACGCCCGAGGAGGCCGCGGCCGCCTTCCGGTCGTGGCTCGGCTCGACCGACCGGCGGTGGCTGGTCGTGCTGGACGACGTCCAGGACCCGGCCGACCTGAAGGGCTGGTGGCCGCCGAGCACCCCGACCGGCCAGGTCGTCGTGACGACCCGCCGCCGCGACGCCGCGCTGTCCCGCGACGATCGCCTGTTGGTCGAGGTGGGCGTGTTCACCGAGGCGGAATCGCTGGCCTACCTGACCGCGAAGCTCCCCGGTCACGACCGGCTCGCGGCCCTGGCGGACGACCTGGGCCACCTGCCGCTGGCGCTGGCGCAGGCGGCGGCGTTCATCGCGGACAAGCCGCTGCTCACCGCCGCCGACTACCGCGAGCGCTTGGCCGACCGCCGTGCCCTGGCGCAGGTGCTGCCGGCGGAAGGCGAACTGCCCGACGAGCACCGGGCCACGGTCGCGGCCACCTGGTCGTTGTCGATCGATCGCGCCGACGCCCTCCGCCCGGAAGGCCTCGCCCGCCCGCTGCTGGAGATCATCAGCCTGCTCGACCCCGCCGGCACCCCGGTCGCCGTGCTCACGGCCGGCAACGTCCTGGCGCACCTGGCCGTGGGCGCCGACGACGTCGGCGACGCTCTCGGCTGCCTGTACCGGCTCAGCCTCGTCACGCTCGACGCCGGCACGATCCAGGCGCACGCGCTGCTCCAGCGCGCCGTCCGCGACACCATCGACCCGGCGCGCCTGGCTTCCCTGGCCCACCTCGCGGCGGACGCGCTCCTGCTCGTCTGGCCGCCGCACGCGACCGACAGCGCGCTGACCACGACCCTCCGCTCGGTCACCAACGCCCTGCACGCCCACACGTCACCGGCGCTCTGGCACCCCGAGGCGCACGCGGTCCTCTTCCACGCGGGGACTTCGCTGGGCGAAGCCGGGCTGGCGGGCGATGCCCTCGGCTACTTCGAGGAGCTGCGGCGGGAAGCGGAGCGCCGGCTCGGGCCCGATCACCTCCAGGTCCTCCACCTCCGCAACGAGATCGCGGCGTCGAGCGGCCGGGCGGGGCACGACGCCGACGCCATCGCCGAGTACGAGCGCCTGGTCGCCGACGCCGAGCGAATCCTGGGGCCCGACGACCGGACCGCGCTGACGGTGCGGAACAACCTCGCCGTCAAACGGGCGGAGGCAGGTGACGCCACGGGGGCGGTCGAGGAGTTCGAGCGGCTGCTCGCGGACCACCTCCGGGTGCTCGGCCCGGACCACCCGGACACCATCTCCACCCGTCACAACCTCGCCGGCAGGCGGGCCGAGGCGGGGGACGGCGCGAGGGCGGTCGAGGAGTTCGACCTGGTGCTCGCCGACTACCTGCGGGTCTCCGGCCCCGACGACCCGCAGGCGCTCATCGCCCGGCTCAACATCGCCTCCTGGCGCGGCGCCGGGGGCGATCCCGCCCGGGCCTGCGCGGAGCTGGAGCGGCTGGTGGTCGACTGCCGCCGCGTCCTGGGCCCGGACCACCCCGACACGCTGACGACCCGACTGCACCTCGCCTACTGGCGTGCCCGGACCGGAGAGGTCGCGACCGCGCTGGTCGACTTGCGGGAGCTGCTCGCCGACCAGCTCAGGGTTTTCGGCCCCGATCACCCCGACGTCGCGCACACGCGCCAGAGCGTCGCGGACTTGTCAGATGTCGCCCAGGACCGGCTCGAAGGCCAGCTCGGCGGCGCCGACGAGCTTGGCGTCACGGCCCAGGGGCGAGGAGACGATCCGGGTGCCGCCGACGGCGCGTGACACCAGCGACCGCTGCTGCACGGTGCGCCGCAGCTGCTCCACCAGGGACTCCGGCAACGCCGTGAACAAGTCCCCCAGCACCACCAGCTCCGGCCCGAGCATGTTGACCACCGTGATCAACCCCATGGCCAGCCACTCGGTGAACTCGCCCAACCGGTGCGCCACGCTGTCCGGCGAACCGGCCAGCGACCGCAGCTCGGCCACGACCGTCCCGCGCGGCGCGTCTTCGGGGAGGGACAGGGCGCGGCACAGGGCCGCCTCGCCGACCTCGGTCTCCCAGCAGCCCTGGCAGCCGCAGTAGCACCGGCGACCGCCGGGGCGCACGACCATGTGCCCCAGTTCGCCGACGTAGCCGCCGGTGCCGCGCAGCGGTCGGCCGCTGGAGATCACGCCCCCGCCGATGCCGACGTCGGCGGAGATGTAGACCACGTCCGACGAGGCGCGGGCCGCGCCTCGCGCGTGTTCGGCCAACGCGCCCAGCTCGGCGTCGTTGCCGACCTGGACGGGGACCTTGAGCACCGCCGAGAGCCGTTCGCCCAGCGCCACGTCCGTCCAGTGCAGGTTCGGCGCCTCGTGCACGAGACCGTCGGCGCGGCGCACCACGCCCGGCACGGAGACGCCGACACCGACCGCCTGCACGTCGAGCTCGTCGGCCAGGAGCTTGGCCGAGTCGGCGATGTGCGTGATCACCTCGCCGGGGTCGCGGGACCGGTGGTGCAGGTTCCACGAGTCCCGGCCGAGGATGTCGCCGCCGAGGCCGACCATGGCCATCGCCACCTGCTCGACGCGGACGTCGATGGCCATCACCACGGCCGCGTGCGGCTGCGGCAGCACGAGCAGCGACGGACGGCCCGCGCCGGAGCGCTGCGCCGGCACGCGTTCGGCCACCACGCCGGACTCGGCCAGGCCGTCCACCAGGGCTTTGATCGTGCTGCGGTTGAGGCCCAGCTCAGCCGCCAGCGACGCCCTGGTGGAGGGCCCGTCCACGTGCAGTCGGCGCAGCAGCGCCGTCCGGTTGTGCCTGCGTACCTCGTCGGGTCGGGCTCCCGCGGTCGGTGTGCTCACGTCAGCGGACGGTGGACGCCGCCCGGCGGCGGGACAGCGCGTCGACACTCGCGGCCAGGAGCAGCACGAGGCCGGTCACGATGAACACCACGGCGGCGGGCTGGTCGAGCAGGCCCATGCCGTTCTGGATGATCGCGAGCACCGCGCCACCGATGACCGCGTCGCGCAGCTTGCCCTTGCCGCCGAACAGCGACGTGCCGCCGATCACGGCCGCGCCGACCGCCATCAGCAGCGTGTTGCCGCCACCGGCGTTCGGGTCGACCGAGCCGACCTTCGACGAGTAGACGATCGCGCCGATGGCGGCCATCGAGGAGGCGATCACGAACACGCTCATCCGGATCTGCGCCACGTTGATGCCGGCGCGGCGGGCCGCTTCCTGGTTGCCGCCGACGGCGTAGACGTGCCGGCCGTAGCGGGTGCGTTCGAGCACGAACGTGCCGATGACCAGCAGGACGAGCACGATCGGCACCACGAACGGCACGCCGGTGATCACCACGAGGTCGCTCTTGGAGCGGTTGAGCGTCAAGGCGTAGGTGGCCACCGCGCCCAGCACGAGCACCACGCCGACCTTGACCAGCACGATCGGGGTGGGCGACGCGACCAGGCCGCGGCGCAGCCTGCTGAAGTGGCGGCCGAGCACGACCGCCCCGTAGCCACCGGCGGCGATGACGAACAGCGCCCAGGAGCCCGCGGTGCTCAGGTTGCCGTTGGCGACGTTGAAGATCACGTCGTCGCGCAGGCCGAGCGTGCCGCCCTCGCCGATGAACTGGAGGATGACACCGCCCCAGGCCAGGAACAGCGCGAGGGTCACGACGAACGAGGGGATGCCGACGCGGGCGACCAGGAAGCCGGTGATGCAGCCGATCGCGGTGCCGACGCAGACGGCCAGCAGCATCTCGACCCACGGGTTGGCGGGCACCCCGACCAGCGCGATGACCAGCGCGATCACCGACATGGCGACGCCCGCCCAGATGCGCATGAGCCCGGCCAGCACGGCGGCCAGCGCCAGCAGGCCGCAGAAGAGGTAGAAGACGGTGTCGCCCATGCCGCCGAGCAGGTTGCCGCCGTTGATCAGGTGCAGCGCCATCACCGAGGCGGTGACGCCGGAGGCGGTGCCCGCGGACAGGTCGATCTCGCCCAGGAGCAGGACGAACACCAGGCCCATGGCGATGATCACGACGCTCGCGCCCTGCGCGAGGAGGTTCGCGATGTTGCCCAGGGTCAGGAACGTGTCCGCGAGGGAGCTGAACACGATCAGCAGCACGACCACGCCGAGCAGCGCGGGCAGGGAGCCGAGTTCGCCGCCCCGCAGCCGGGCCGTGTAGTCGCGCACCGCCTCGCCGGTGGACTGGGACGTGGTGTCGATGCCGAAGTCGGAGATCGCCGCGCCCTGGGGTGCGTCCGGGGCGGTCTCGCTCGTGGTGTTGGGCATGCTGCGTTCCTCGTCGTGGGGAGCTCTACTGTGCCGGTGTCGATCCGGGGCGGGCATCAGATGGTCGCGGATTCGGGTCGGGCGATGCCCAGGTCCCCGGAGCGGCCGGCGGTGATCAGCTCGACCACCTGGCCGTGGGTGACGTCCTTGGTGTTGACCTCGGCCGCCATCCGGCCCAGGTACAGGCAGGCGATGCGGTCCGCGACCTCGAACACGTCGTTCATGTTGTGGCTGATCAGCACGACGCCCAGGCCCTGCTCGGCCAGCCGGCGCACCAGGTCGAGGACCTGGCGGGTCTGGGCGACGCCCAGCGCCGCGGTCGGCTCGTCCAGCAGCACGACCTTGCTGTTCCACAGCACGGCCTTGGCGATGGCCACGGTCTGCCGCTGACCGCCGGACAGCGACGCGACCTGCGTGCGCACCGACTTGACCGTGCGCACCGACAGCGAGGTCAGCGTCTTGCGGGCGGCCTGCTCCATGTCCGCCTCGTCGAGCATGCCCAGCTTGCCGCGCTCCCGGCCGAGGAACATGTTCTGCACGATGTCGAGGTTGTCGCACAGCGCGAGGTCCTGGTAGACGACCTCGATGCCCAGGTGCGCGGCGTCGCGCGGGCCGTGGATGTGCACTTCCTCGCCGTCGAACACGACCTGACCGGAGTCGGTCGGGTGGATGCCCGCGATGCACTTGACCAACGTCGACTTGCCCGCGCCGTTGTCGCCGACGAGCGCGGTGACCTGGCCCGGGTGGACCTCGAAGTCGATGTCGTGCAGGACGTGCACGGGCCCGAAGCTCTTGTTGATGCCGCGCAGCTCGAGGATCGGCTCGCTCACTGGAATTCCTCCGTCTAACCCGTCTGAAGGGGTCCAACCCGTTCTCGGGTGCAGCCCCACACGTGGGTGGGCGCGCCGGGGCGGGGTGCGTCTCCCACACCCCGCCCCGGCGCGAGCCTTGACTTACTTGATGCCGAGCTCGGTGCAGACGGCGGCCAGGTCGCCGCCGCAGACCTCCGTCGCCTTGACGAAGCCCGCGTCCACGACCGTCTTGACCTTGTCCTTGGTGATCAGCTGCGCGGGCAGCAGGACCGACTTGACGTCGCGGTTGCCGGTGGTGTCCTTGGTGACGCCGGTCGCCATCTTGTCGGCGGCGGCCGTGTCGCCCTTGGCCAGCGCGGCGGCCAGCTTGGCGGTGGCCTCGGCCTGCTCGTTGATCGGCTTGAACACGGTCATGAACTGGTCGCCGCGCAGGATGGCCTGCAGGCCCTCCGGGGTGGCGTCCTGGCCGGTGACCGGGACCTTGCCGTTCAGGCCGTACTTCTTGAGCACGGTGATGATCGCGCCCGCGAGGCCGTCGTTGGCGGCGACGACGCCGTCCACCTTCTGGCCGTTGCCGGTCAGGATCTGCTCGAAGGTGGTGCCGCCGACCTGGTTGTCCCACTTGTCGATCGGCTTCGACTGGACGAGCTTCAGGTCGCCGGCCTCGTACTTCGGCTTGAGGACCTTCTGCTGGCCGTTGTAGAACAGCGTCGCGTTGTTGTCCGTCGGCGCGCCCTCGATCTCGATGATCTCGGCCGGCTTCTTGGCGGGCGCCAGCGCGGCGAGGCCCTCGACGAGGCCCTGGCCCTGCAGCTCGCCGACCTTCTCGTTGTCGAACGAGACGTAGTACTTCGAGCTGCCGCCCAGGTTCAGCCGGTCGTAGTCGATGACCGGGATGCCCTGCGCCTCGGCCTTCTTCGCGACCGTCGCGCCGATCTCGCTGTTCGGCGTGGCGATGATCAGGACCTTGACACCGGCGTTGATCATGCCGTCGGCGAGCGTGGAGAACTTCTGCACGTCGCCCTGGGCGTTCTGGATGTCCGCCTGGAGGCCCTCGGCCTCCAGCGCCTTCTTCAGGAGCGGCTTGTCGAAGCCCTCCCAGCGCGCGGAGCTGGCGGTCTCGGGGAGGATGACGCCGACCTTCGCGCCGCCCGAGCCGCTGTTCGTGTTGGTGTCCGAGGCGGGTGAGTTGCCGCCGGACGTGTTGGCGCCACATGCCGTCATGGCAACGGCGAGGCCGGTGCCAACGGCGATGAGAGCGAGGCTCTTGCTGCGCATCCGCCATCCCTTTCACGCAGGAGCGTAAATGTTGTGGCGCACAACGTATGCCGGGACAGGCGGTGACCGGAAGCACACTTGACCGGTAAAGTAGGCACGATGCGCTAACGAGGAGGTAACCGAACGGACATCTGACTACGTCCAATGCAGTAGTCGGTCACCTCAGGTCACAACAAAGGTCACCAAGAGCGGAGCGTGGCGATCCGCTCCTCGAGCTGTTCGATGCTCGCCATGGCCGTCGGCGGGCCCCCGCAGTACTCGCGCAACTGGTTGTGGATCTTGCCGTGCGGCTTCTTCGTGCGGTGGTGGTGCATGGCCACGAGCGTGTTGAGCTCCTTGCGCAGCTGCGCCAGCCGTTCCTGCACGCCGGCGGGCCGCGTCGCGGCGGGCGGCGGCGCCGCCGGTGCGGCGACCTGGCGCTTGCTGGCCTCGACGAGCTGCTTCTCCTGCCGCTGCCGCAGCAGCGCCCGCACCTGGTCGGGCTCCAGCAGACCCGGCAGCCCCAGGTACTCCTGCTCCTCGTCGCTGCCCGCGAACGCGGCCGTGCCGAACGACGAGCCGTCGTAGATCACCTGGTCCAGCTCGGCGGAGGCGCCCAGCGCGGTGAACGCCTTCTCCTCCTCGCCCGGCTCGTCCTTGGCCTGGTTGGCCTGGGCCAGCAGCTCGTCGTCCCAGCCGTCCTTCTCGCGGTGCGGCTTGCCGAGCACGTGGTCGCGCTGCTGCTCCAGCTCGCTGGCCAGCCCGAGCAGGACCGGCACGCTGGGCAGGAACACGCTGGCCGTCTCGCCCCTGGCGCGCTGCCGCACGAACCGGCCGACGGCCTGGGCGAAGAACAGCGGCGTCGAGGCGCTGGTGGCGTACACGCCGACGGCCAGCCGCGGCACGTCCACGCCCTCGGACACCATGCGGACCGCGATCAGCCAGCGGTCCTGCGAGGCGGCGAACTCGGCGATCCGGCCGGACGCCTTCGGGTCGTCGGAGAGCACCAGGGTCGCGTCGTGGCCGGTGTTGCGCTTGAGGATCTCGGCGTAGGCCTTGGCCACGGTCTGGTCGGTGGCGATCACCAGGCCGCCCGCGTCCGGCATGCCGCCCTGGCGCAGCTGGGTCAGGCGCATGTCGGCGGCCTTGAGCACCGACGGCATCCACTCGCCCGTCGGGTCCAGCGCCACCCGCCACGCCCGCGCGGTCTGCTCCTGGGTCAGCGGCTCGCCGAGCCGGGCGGAGAACTCCTCGCCCGCGCTGGTGCGCCAGCTCGCCTCGCCCGAGTAGGCCAGGAAGATCACCGGCCGGACCACGCCGTCGCGCAGGGCGTCGGAGTAGCCGTAGGAGTGGTCCGCGCGGCTGCGCTGCACGCCGTCCGGGCCGGGCTCGTAGCTGATGAACGGGATCGGCGAGTCGTCCGAGCGGAACGGCGTTCCGGTCAGGCACATCCGCCGCACGGCCGGCGTGAACGCCTCGCGGATCGCGTCACCCCACGACTTGGCGTCGCCGCCGTGGTGGATCTCGTCGAGCAGCACGAGCGTCTTGCGGTTCTCCGTGCGCACCCGGTGCAGCGTGGGGTGGGCGGCGACCTGGGCGTAGGTGAGCGCGACGCCGTGGTAGTCGCGGGAGGTCATCGCGTTGGTGTTGCGGAAGTTCGAGTCGATCGCGATGCCCGCCTCGGCCGCCGCCCGCGCCCACTGGTGCTTGAGGTGCTCGGTGGGCGTGACGACGGTGACGGCCTCGATCGTGCGGTCGGCCAGCAACTCGGCGGCGACGCGCAGGCCGAAGGTCGTCTTGCCCGCGCCGGGCGTGGCGACGGCCAAGAAGTCCTTCGGTTTCGCGGCCAGGTATTTGGTGAGCGCGCGGCGCTGCCAGGCTCGCAGCGGTCGGGTCGCGGCGACTTGCGGTTGCGACAACCTCGAACCCTTCCTGCGCTGATCAGCGGTGGTGCCGCGGCGGTCGTGCGGCGGTGTTGCGGTGGTGGACACGCAAATGCCCTCGGTGCGGGTGACCGGTCGAGGGCATCGACAGCCTACCCGCTCGGCCCGCGGCCCACGGTCGCCGATGCCGCGAAATCACCCGCCATGCACCATGCTTGATGTTGCGATGGGTTCGCCGAGGGACGAGACAGCACGCAGCACGGGCCGCAAGGGGCCCCTGCGCCTGTTGGCGCGCACGCTCTCCAAGGCCTGGGAAGGCAGCATCTTCTCCGAGGCGGCCGAGGCGGCGTTCTGGCAGGTCCTGTCGTTCCCGCCGCTGCTGCTGGGCCTGCTGGGCAGCCTCGGCTACCTGGGCGACTGGTTCGGGCCGGAGGTCGTGAGCGCGGTCAAGGACCGGATCATCTCCACCTGCCGGACGATCTTCAGCCCGGACGTGGTCAACGGGGTGATCGTGCCCACCGTCGACCAGATCCTCACCACCGGCAAGGGCGAGATCGTCTCGGTCGGGTTCCTGATCTCGCTGTGGGCCGGGTCGTCGGCGATGTCGTCGTTCGTGGACGCGATCACCGCCGCGCACGACCAGTACGGCGTGCGCAACGAGGTGTGGCAGCGGATCTTCGCGCTGCTGCTGTACATGGCGAGCCTGGTGCTGCTGATCATCGGCCTGCCGGTGGTGGCGCTGGGCCCGGACCTGCTGCCGCAGGTGTTCCCGGACTCGTGGCAGCCGACCATCGAGTCGTGGCTGAGCGGGTTCTACTACCCGGGCATGGCGGTGCTGCTGGTGGTGGCGCTGGCGACGCTGTACAAGCTGTCGCTGCCGAACAAGCTGCCGTGGCACCGGCTCGTGCCGGGCGCCGTGCTGGCGATGGCGGTGTTCCTGCTGTCGTCCATCGGGCTGCGGCTCTACATCCAGTGGATCACGACCACCGGGTACACCTACGGCGCGTTGGCGACGCCGATCGCGTTCCTGCTGTTCGCCTACCTGATCGGGTTGGCGATCACGCTCGGCGCGTACTTCAACAGCGCGTTGCAGGAGATGTGGCCGGCGAGGATGACCCGGCGGCAGCGCCGGCGGTGGCAGCGGCTGGAGCTGGAGCGCGCCGCCGAGCGGATCCGGTCCGACGAGGTCAGGCAGCCGCCCCAGGCCGGCCCGCCGGCGGACACCGCGCCGGACCGCGACCACACCGCGCCGTCGCCCGCGGACACCAACCACACCGTGCCGTTGCCGGTGGAGCGGCGCGGGCCGCGCGAGACGCCGGTGAGCGGGCACGGGTCGGGCCCCGGCGGGTCGACGCCGGGGCCGTCCTAGCGGGTCCTACTCGCCGCCGCCACCCTTGGGCAGGCCGTCGAAGATCTTCTTGCACTCGGGGCAGACGGGGGAGCCCGGCTTCGGCGACTTCGTCACCGGGAACACCTCGCCGCACAACGCCACCACGTGCGTGCCCATCACCGCGCTTTCCGCGATCTTGGCCTTGCGCACGTAGTGGAACATCTTCGGGGTGTCGTCCCCGGTGTGGTCCGTGCCTTCCGGCCGGGTCTCCACCTCGGGCAGAGTCTGCGTGCTCACGCGGACAGCGTACCTGGGATGATGGCCCCTCGTGAGCACGCCGAGCGTCACCGAAGAGGTCCGATCCGCCCTGGCCGAGAACCGGCCGGTGGTCGCGTTGGAGAGCACGATCCTGTCCCACGGGCTACCGCCCGGCCGCAACCGCGAGGTCGCCGAACGGCTCGAAGGCGTGGTGCGCGCCGCGGGCGCGGTGCCTGCCACGATCGCCGTGCTCGGCGGCGTGCCCAAGATCGGGTTGACCCCCGCCGAACTCGACCGCGTCTGCGACCCCGCCAACGACCTGGTGAAGCTGTCGCGACGGGACCTGGGCGCCGCGTACGCCCTGAAGCGCGACGGCGCGACGACCGTCGCGAGCACGGCCGCGCTGGCCCACGCGGCGGGCATCGGGGTGTTCGCCACCGGTGGTCTGGGTGGCGTGCACCGGGGCGCGCGCGAGACCTGGGACGTGTCCGCCGACCTGGACGTGCTGGCCACGACGCCGGTGCTGGTGGTGTGCTCGGGCGTGAAGTCGATCCTGGACATGGGCGCCACGCTGGAGCTGCTGGAGACCCGCTCGGTGCCGGTGATCGGCTTCGGCACGGACCGCTTCCCCGCGTTCTACCGGCGCGAGTCGGCGTTCGGCGTGCCGTGGCGGGTCGACTCGGCGCGGGACGCCGCCGCCGTGGTCGCGGCGCACCGGACGGTGCCCGGCGCGGCGGGCGTGCTGCTGGCCAACCCGATCCCGGTCGACTTCGAGATGGACGCCGACCTGCACGACCGGCTGCTGGCGGAGGGCCTGGAGCTGCTGCGCACGCGCGACGTGCACGGCAAGGAGGTCACGCCCGTGCTGCTGGAGCACTTCCACACCGCGAGCGGCGGGGTGAGCCTGGACGCCAACGAGGCGTTGGTCGTGTCGAACGCCGCCCTGGCCGCGGCGGTGGCCGTGGAGCTGGCGGCGTGAGCGAGCTCGCGAGGTCGCCACGGGACGCAGCGCGGCCGGTCACGACCCCGACGAGCCTCGGCGGGGAGGCGTCGTGAGCGGGATCGTCGTCGTCGGTGACGCCGGCCTGGACGTGGTGGCCCGGCACGCGGGGCCGATCGTGCACGGCGGCGACTCGCGGGCGTCGGTGACCATCGAGCCCGGCGGCGCGGGCGCCAACACGGCGGTGTGGCTGGCCGCGTGCGGCACGTCGCCGGTGCTGGTGGCGCGGGTCGGCGCGGACTCGGCGGGCCGCCAGGTGCACGCCGAGCTGACGTCGGCCGGGGTGCGGTGCGCGTTCGCCGTGGACACCGAGGCGGCGACGTGCTGCGTGGTGGTGCTGGTGGACGAGACCGGTCAGCGCAGCATGCTGCCCGACCGGGGCGCGAACGCCCGCTTCTCCCCCGGCGACCTGGACCGGGGGCTGCTGCGGGACGCCTCGCACCTGCACCTGTCCGGGTACGTGCTGCTGGACGCGTCGTCGCGGCCCGCCGGGTTGGCGGTGCTGCGCGCGGCCCGGGAGGCCGGGTTGACCACGTCGGTCGACCCGCAGTCGTCGGCGTTGATCTACGACGGGTTCCTGGACGACATCCGCGGCGTCGACCTGCTGCTGCCCAACACCGAGGAGCTGGTGGCGCTCACCGGGTCGGCGGAGCCGGCGTCGGCCTCGGCGCTGCTGGACGTGGTGGGCGCGGTGGCGTTGACGTCCGGCGCGGACGGCGCGAGCTGGGTGGACCGGGACGGCGTGGTGTCGGTGCCGGCCGAGGACGTCGAGTGCGTGGACTCGACGGGCGCCGGCGACGCGTTCGACGCCGGGCTGCTGGCGGCGTGGCTGGCGGGCGCGTCCCGGCTGGACGCGCTGCTCGGCGGGGTGCGCGCGGCGGCCCGGGCCGTGTCCGCGGTCGGGGCGCAGCCGTCGGCGGCGGGTCAGCCCTCGATGACGTGATGCGGGCGCGACTCGATCGCCCGGTGCTCCTTGGTGAGCCGGCTGGCCTTCTCCGCCTTGCGGGGAGGCCGGTCGTTCGCGATCAGCACGGCCATCCACGGCAGCGGCACGGACAGCACGATCAGCGCCAGGGCCAGCCACCAGGTCTGGTAGAAGACCATCGCCAGGATGAGGCACGGGATGCGGGCGCCCATCATGATCGCGTACTTGCGTTTGCGCGCGGCGTGCTGCTCCTCGTAGGAGGGCGCTGCCTCGGTGATGAGCACCGGTGTGCCGTCGCGCTCGGGACTGACCATGCCTCCATCGTCCCACCACGCGGGCGCGACGGATACCTGCGGATTGTGTTTTCGGCCGCTGCCGCGCGGACGGCGGCGGCCTGATCCGACGCCGTACGATCCGGCTGTGGTCGCCCTTGATCGCCTGGTGGACGTGCTCGGGAGCCTCGGCACGCACCTGAGCTGCGCGCCACGCGGGCGGGACGTGGAGCTGCGCGGGGTGGCGCTGCACGACCCGGCGGAGCACACCGCGGCCGCGGCGGACGACGTGCTGCTCGGGTTGGGCGTGCCCTCGCCCGCCGCCGCGGCGCGGCTGGTCGGCGGCACGTCGGCGGCGGCGGTCGTGCTGCACGGCGCGCCGCCGCTGGACGAACGGGTGCTGGCCGCCGCGAAGCGGTCCGGGGCGGCGGTGCTGCTGGTGGACCCGTCGGTGCCGTGGGGGCAGTTGGCGAACGTCGCGCAGACCCTCGTGCTGGGTGGGCAGGGCGCCGGCGACCTGTTCGCGGTGGCGGACGTGATCGCGGCGGTGGTCGGCGGGCCCGTGACGATCGAGGACCAGCAGTCCCGGGTGCTGGCCTACTCCTACCGGCAGCAGGGCGTCGACCCGGTGCGGGTGCAGACGATCCTGGGCCGGCGGGTGCCGGAGGAGGCCTGGCAGGCGCTGGACGGGTACGGCGTGTTCACCCACCTGGCGCGGTCCGACGAGCCGCTGTTCGTGCCGAAGCTGACCGACCAGCTCGGCGGGCGGCTGGTGGCGGCGGTGCGGGCCGGGCGCGAGCTGCTGGGCTCGGTGTGGGTCGAGGTGGACGACCCGGTGGACGCGGTGCGGGCGGCGGCGCTGGTGGACGGCGCGCGGACGGCGGCGCTGCACCTGCTGCGGGCGCGGGCGTCGGCGGACCTGGAGCGGCAGGCCGAGGCGGACCTGGTGATCGAGGCGCTTGACTCGGGGCTGCCCGCGAACCTGGCCCGGCTGGGGTTGCCGTCGACCGACCTGCGGGTGATCGCCGTGCAGGCGCACGCCGGCGAGGGCGAGCACGGGGCGGCGCTGCTGGCGTTCTCCCGGGCCACGGCGGGTTTCGGCTGGTCGCGGCCGGGCCGGTCGGCGTTGTTCGGCAACGTGCTCTACACCGTGCTGCCGTGCGGGGACGACCCGGCGACGGCCGTGGACTGGGTGCGAGCGCTCGGGCGTGAGCTGCCCGCCGAAGCGGTCGTGCTGGCCGGGGTCGGCGGCCGGGCGGACGCCGCGTCGCTGCCCGCGTCGCGCGGCGAGGCCGACGAGTGCCTGGCCCTGTCCGAGGGCGAGCCCGTGGTGTACGACCGGGCGTGGGCGCGGGTGCTGCTGCGGCGGTTGGCGGCGGTGGCGGAGGCCGGGCGGTTGCCGTCGCGCGGGCCGGTGGCGGACCTGGTGCGGCACGACGCCGAGCACGGCACGCAGTACGCGATGACGTTGCGGGCCTGGCTGGCGGCCCAGGGGGACTCCCGCGAGGCCGCCCGGGTGCTGTCGGTGCACCCGAACACGTTGCGCTACCGGATGCAGCGGATGGCGGCGGTGACGTCGTTGCCGTTGGACGACCCGGAGCAGCGGCTGGCCATGGCCATCGCGCTGGCGATCACGCCCTGAGCCCGCCGAGCAGCATGTCCAGGCCGAACTCGAACCGCTCGGCGGCGGTCTCGGCGGTGAACAGGTGGCCGGTGGCGGGCACGTGCACGAACGCGTCCGGCGGCAGCGAGGCCAGGTACTCCCCCATCCGCCTGCCCCGGGCCGCGATCTCGGTCTGGTCGACCGCGCCCCACATGCTGCCCTCGTAGGCGAACGCCTTGGTGTAGAGCGCGAGCGCGTCGGCGGCGTAGGCGGCGCGGGTGAGCGGCAGGCCGCCCGCGCGCAGGAGGCTGAGCAGCGCCTCGGCGTGGCGCAGGGCGTTCGGGCCGACCGGGATCATCACCTGCCAGGCGACCTTCGCGATGCCGGGGTACGACCGCATGGCACCGACCTGGGCCCGGAGCAGTTCCCGGACCTGGTCGCGCCAGCGCTCGGGGTCGGGCGCGGGCAGCGGCACCTCTTCCAGGACCTGGTCCAGCATCAGCTCGACCAGCTCGTCCTTCGTGGCGACGTGGGCGTAGAGCGACGCCGGTCCCGTGCCGAGGGCCTGCGCGACCCGCCGCATGCTGACCGCGTCGAGGCCTTCCCGCAGCAGCACGTCCAGGCCGGTGCGCACGATCAGCTCCTGGGACAGGCGCGGCTTGGCGGCCGGTTTGACGGGCGGCGTGCGCCAGGGCGGGTCCTGCGTCATGCGAACACCGTACTTGACACGAACACCGTTCGTCAGGAACATCGTTCGTGGAACGAACACTGTTCGAAAGGGGACTCGTGACCGAGCCGATGATCGAGCTGACCGCGACCGTGCCCGTGCCCGCGGACTCCGTGCTGGCCTCCGTGGAGGCGGTGATCCGGGACGCGGGCGGCGGCCGGGTCGAGGTGGACCGCGCGCGGCGGACGGTCGCCGTGCAGGGCGGGTGGTGGTACCGCGGCGAGTACCAGGTGGAGGCGACCGCCGACGGCGCGCGGCTGACGCACCGCGTCCGCAACGTCGCCCGCCGGGGCCGGTGGGCCGTGCCGCTGGCCAACCGCCTGTTCATCGGCTACCGGGCGCGGACCGAGCGGAACTTCGCGGCCTTCGTGGCGAGCCTCGCGTGACCGACGGGGGCTGGTCCGGCGCGACCGGGTGGGCCGCGAGACCATGACCGCGTGCTCCCTGATCTTTCTGCCGACCTGACCACCCGGCTGCGCGAGGCGTTCCGGGCCGCCGACTACGACGCGGACGGGGTGGTCGACGTGCTCGGGCCGCAGGCCCACGCCGCCCTCGGCCGCGGCGAGCCGGAGGCCGCCCGGCGGGCCACCCGGGACGCCGGCGCCCTCGGCACCCTCGTCCGGCTGTTCCTGCTCGGCGACACCGAGTCCGAGGCCGCCGTGCGGGCCGCGCTCCCGGACGTCGACCTGGACACCGCCGTCAAGGCCGAGGTGCTGCGCGGTGACGGCGAAGGCCTGCGGGCCGGGCTCGACATCCGCCCCTACGGCGACGACGAGGGCTCCTGGTGGGTCATCGCCGACCAGGACGCCGACCAGCGCGGCGGGCCCGTGCCGGCCGACCACGTGCTCGGCGTCGGCCACGCGTCCATCAGCCTCGCCCGCGCCACCTCCCGCCGCCAGGTCGACACCCTGCTCGACCTGGGCACCGGCTGCGGCGTCCAGGCGCTGCACGCGAGCCGCCACGCCGGCCGGATCACCGCCACCGACCTGTCCGAACGCGCGCTCGCCCTGGCCGCGGGCACGTTCCGGATCAACGAGGTCGACGTCGAGCTGCGCCAGGGCGAGTGGTTCGGCCCCCTGCGCGGCCGGCGGTTCGACCAGGTCGTCTGCAACCCGCCGTTCGTCGTGGGCCCGCCCCGGGTCGACTACACCTACCGCGACTCCGGCCTCGCCGGCGACGACGCCAGCGCCCTGGTCGTGCGCCAGATGCCGTCCTTCCTCAACGAGGGCGGCGTGGGCCAGCTCCTGGCCTCCTGGCTGCACCGCAAGGGCGAGGACTGGGCCGACCGCGTCTCCGCGTGGCTGCCGCGCGGCGGGGTGGACGCCTGGTTCGTGCAGCGCGACGTCGCCGACCCCGCCCTCTACGTCGGCACCTGGCTGCGCGACGCGGGCGTCGACCCGCGCGGCGAGGAAGGCCGCGCCAAGGCCGCCGCCTGGCTCGACTGGTTCGCCGAGAACGACGTCGAGGGCGTCGGGTTCGGCTTCGTCACGCTCCGCCGCACCGACACCGAGCACCCCGAGGTCGTGTGCGAAGACCTGCGCCACGCCTTCGACGACCCGCTGGGCCCCGAGTCCGCCGCCTGGCTGGACCGGGTCGCCTGGCTGCGCGCCACCGACGACGACCGGCTGCTGGCCACCCGGTTCACCGTGCCGGAGACCGTGCTGCTGGAGGAGGTCTCCGCCCCCGCCGACGAGGGCTGGGAGGCCGTCGTGCGCCGGCTGCACCGCGTGGACGGCCCCGGTTGGCAGCACGAGCTGGACGAGACCGCGGCGAAGCTGCTCGCGGGTTTCCGGGGCGCGCTGCCGCTGGAGGACCTCGTCACCTTGTTGGCCTACGCGCACGACCTGGACGCCGACGCGCTCGCCGAGTCCGCCCTCCCGATCGTCCGCGACCTCGTCCGGCACGGCATGGTGGTGCCCGCGTGAGAGCGGTTGTGGCACGGGTCACAGAGGCGTCGGTCACGGTGGGCGACGAGGTCGTGGGCGCGATCGACGAGCCGGGCCTGTTGGTGCTGCTCGGCATCCACGTCGACGACGCCGCCGACAAGGCGCACGTGATGGCCCGAAAGCTCTACGAGTTGCGCGTCCTGAAGGACGAAGAGTCGTGCGCCACGACCGGTGCGCCCCTGCTCGTGGTGAGCCAGTTCACACTTTACGGAGAGACCCGCAAGGGGCGGCGGCCGTCGTGGACCGCCGCCGCCCGGCCCGACCACGCCGAGCCGCTGGTCGCGGAAGTGGTCTCGGAACTGCGCCGGAAGGGCGCCCGAGTACAAACGGGACGGTTCGGCGCGATGATGTCGGTGCGTAGTGTGAACGACGGTCCGTTCACCGTGTTGGTCGAACTCTAGATCCTTCTCAGCCAATCCTCAGGATTCGCGGCGCAACCGCTGTGACGGCAGTGACGTCTTCTGGTCGTGGGAAGCGGGAACCATTTCGACCCGGTTCGCGTTTCCACCAGTGTCAGACACCGAAAGGTGTGCCGCGCAGCGCAGCGCGGAGTGTGCGACACGACCGCACTGCCAGCCCGCGACACAAGGGGGAGGGAGCTCCATGACCGTCCCGAAGCTCCTCGACCGTCAGGTCGGGAACGAGACGACCACCACGAGCGCCGAGTTGGACCTCGACGCCCAGGGACCGGCCGCAGACCTGGTTCGGGTGTACCTGAACGGGATCGGCAAGACAGCGCTGCTGACCGCGGCGGACGAAGTGGAGCTCGCCAAGCGGATCGAGGCGGGCGTCTTCGCGCAGCACAAGCTGGAGACCCATCCGGAGCTCCCGGATGATCGCCGGCGCGAACTGCGCGCGTTGATCCGCGATGGCCACGTGGCAAAGAACCACCTTCTCGAAGCGAATCTGCGGTTGGTCGTTTCGCTGGCGAAGCGATACACCGGCCGCGGAATGCCGCTGCTCGATCTGATCCAGGAAGGGAACCTGGGCCTGATCCGCGCGGTGGAGAAGTTCGACTACACCAAGGGCTTCAAGTTCTCGACCTACGCGACCTGGTGGATCCGCCAGGCGATCACGCGGGGAATGGCGGACCAGGGTCGCACGATCCGGCTGCCCGTCCACCTCGTGGAGCAGGTCAACAAGCTCGCCCGGATCAAGCGCGACCTGCACCAGCAGTTGGGCCGCGAGGCGACCAACGAGGAGCTGGCCAAGGAGTCGGGCCTGTCGCCGGAGAAGGTGGTCGACCTGCTCGACCACGCCCGCGACCCGGTGAGCCTGGACATGCCGGTCGGCACCGAGGAGGACGCCCCGCTCGGCGACTTCATCGAGGACTCCGACGCCACCGACGCGGAGAGCGCGGTCATCTCCGGCCTGCTGCAGGACGACCTGCGCCGGGTGCTGGCCACGCTGGACGCGCGCGAGCAGGCGGTGATCCGGCTGCGGTACGGGCTGGAGGACGGCCAGCCGCGCACCCTGGACCAGATCGGCAAGCAGTTCGGCCTGTCGCGGGAGCGGGTGCGGCAGATCGAGCGCGAGGTCATGTCGAAGCTGCGGCAGGGCGAGCGGGCCGCCAAGCTGCGGGCCTACGCGAGCTGAGCTGACGCGATACAGGGTCCAACCGGCGGGACGTCACCGCTGCGCGGGATTGACTTGTGACGCCAGTCACGGCACGGTCGTGCGTTACACGAGCCAAGCGACACCTCCGCCCCATCACGCGGAGGTCGTCGCACGCCGAGGAAGGTCGGGGCGGTCGGGGGCCGGCCCGGCCTTCCGCATGTGCCGCCTGACCTAGAGCCCCAGGTACTCCGCGAGCTTCTCGCGGAAGAACCGCACGTGCGCCTCCCGCTCCTCGCCGGCATAGCCGCGCGGCACGCCCTCCACGATCATCACCAGGCACAGGTACGCGCGGTAGAGCGCGATCCGGGTCTCCTCGCCCCCGGTGAACCCCGCGACGCCGTAGCCGGCCTTGAAGTCGTCGTCCAGCTCGGTGAACAGCGCCACCGTCGCGAACTCCGCCAGCGGGTCGCCGAACAGCGCCCGCTCCGGGTCGATGATCCCCTCGACGTGGCCGTCGGCGAGGAAGATGTTCGCCTCCCACAGGTCGAAGTGCACCAGCACCGGCTCGGTGACCTCGTCCAGCAGGTGCGCGCGGGCCTCGAACGCCGGCCGCACGTCCGGCAGCTCCACGCCGAACCGGTCCGCGTCGGCCAGCACCGCGTCCACCATCTTCGTGAACGCCTCGCGCCAGGTCGCCCCGTTCGGCCCCTGCACGTAGCCGTACGCGTCACCGGTGATCCCGTGCAGCTCGCGGACGATCACGCCCAGCTCACGCCGCAGCGCACCGTGCTCGGCGTCGGTGAGCCCGGGGCGGGCGGACGACCACGGCTCGCCGGTCAACGCCGTCATCAGCAGCAGGCCGTCCTCGTGCAGCAGCACCTCCGGCACCGGCAGGCCGCGCGCCGCCATCAGCCGGAACGCCAACGCCTCCGTGCGCATCAGGTCCCGCTCGTAGGTGAGCAGCGGCACGTCCGCCGGCGGCGCGACCTTCAGCACGGTCTCGCGGCCGTCCGCGGCGGTGAGCCGGTAGGCGGTGTTGAACATGCCCTCGGTCAGCTCGACGTGCGCGGCGAGCGGAACGCCCAGCACGCGGCGGACCAGGGCGTCGAGCTCGGCTTCGGAGAGCCGGCGCTTGGTGAGGCTGTCGACCACGACGCGAATCACATCACGCCGTGCGGACTCGGCGGCGCGATCGGTATAAGTTCGGCGGAACCCGAAGCGCGCAAGGGAGCCCGCGACGTGACCCCGTCGAACCTTCTGGCACCGACGTTCCAGTACACCGACGTCCTTCCCCTGGCCAAGGACAACCACACCGAGTACCGGCTCGTGACGCCGGACGGCGTGTCGGTCGTCGAAGCCGCGGGCCGGACGTTCCTCCAGGTCGAGCCCGCGGCGCTGACGCTGCTGGCCAAGGAGGCGATCCGGGACATCCAGCACCTGCTGCGGCCCTCGCACCTGGCCCAGCTGCGCGCGATCGTGGACGACCCCGAGGCCAGCGGCAACGACCGGTTCGTCGCGATGGACCTGCTGCGCAACGCGTGCATCGCCGCCGGCGGCGTGCTGCCCATGTGCCAGGACACCGGCACCGCCATCGTCATGGGCAAGCGCACCGAGTCGGTGCTCACCGGCGGCACCGACGAAGAGGCGTTGTCACGCGGCATCTTCGAGGCCTACCAGGAGCTGAACCTCCGGTACTCGCAGATGGCCCCGGTCACCTTCTGGGACGAGAAGAACACCGGCACCAACCTGCCCGCGCAGATCGACCTGTTCACCGCGCCCGGCGTGGAGCCGAAGTACGAGTTCCTGTTCATGGCCAAGGGCGGCGGGTCGGCCAACAAGACGTTCCTGTACCAGGAGACGAAGGCGCTGCTGAACCCGTCGCGGCTGGCGAAGTTCCTGGACGAGAAGCTGCGTTCCCTCGGCACGGCCGCGTGCCCGCCCTACCACCTCGCGGTGGTCGTCGGCGGCCTGTCGGCGGAGCAGAACCTGAAGGTCGCCAAGCTCGCGTCCGCCCGCTACCTCGACGGACTGCCCACCGAGGGCTCCGCCGCCGGCCACGCGTTCCGGGACGTCGACCTGGAGCAGCAGGTGCTGGAGCTGACCCGGAACTTCGGCATCGGCGCGCAGTTCGGCGGCAAGTACTTCTGCCACGACGTGCGCGTGATCCGGCTGCCCCGGCACGGCGCGTCCTGCCCGGTCGGCATCGCGGTGTCGTGCTCGGCGGACCGGCAGGTCAAGGCGAAGATCACCCCCGAGGGCCTGTTCCTGGAGCAGCTGGAGCGCGACCCGGCGCACTTCCTGCCCGACGTGACCGGCGAGACCCTGTCCGACGAGGTCGTGACCGTCGACCTGACCCGGCCGATGGCCGAGATCCGCGCGACGCTGTCGGCGCTGCCGGTGAAGACGCGCGTGTCGCTGACCGGTCCGCTGGTGGTGGCGCGGGACATCGCGCACGCCAAGATCAAGGAGCGGCTGGACGCGGGCGAGTCGATGCCGCAGTACCTCAAGGACCACCCGGTGTACTACGCCGGACCGGCCAAGACGCCCGAGGGGTACGCCTCCGGGTCGTTCGGGCCGACGACGGCCGGCCGGATGGACTCCTACGTCGAGCAGTTCCAGGCGGCCGGCGGTTCCCTGGTGATGCTGGCCAAGGGCAACCGGTCGCGGCAGGTGACGGACGCCTGCCGGACCCACGGCGGTTTCTACCTGGGCTCGATCGGCGGCCCGGCCGCGCGCCTGGCCCAGGACTGCATCCGCAAGGTCGAGGTGCTGGAGTACGCCGAGCTGGGCATGGAGGCGGTCTGGAAGATCGAGGTGGAGGACTTCCCGGCGTTTGTCGTGGTGGACGACAAGGGCAACGACTTCTTCGCCGAGACCTCCGCCCCGACCCTCCAGATCTCGTTCCGGAAGTAGCTCCGCCGGGCTCTACAGGTCGAACACGCCGAGCTTGGCGCCGCGCGTGAAGAAGTCCCACTCGCTGTGGGTGAAGCGCTGTGGGACTTCTTCCGGCCGGTTGCTGTTGCGGACGAGCACCTCGTCGTCCGTGCGCATGACCTCGACGCAGTTCGAGCCGGTACCGCTGAACTTCGTCCACTCGTGCGGCTTCAGGGCCATCAAGTCTCCTTCACGATCCGGGTCAGGAGTTCGCGGCTTTCCTCTGTCCCCAACGCCTTCGCACGGGTGTGGTCGAACAGCTCGGCGATCCTCTCCACCTGCTTGACCCCGTCGATGAAGTTGTCCCCGAACGGGACGTCGACGCTGGCCAGCGACGGCATCCCGACGGGCAGCCGGAACAAGGTCAGCGTAGTGCCGCTCAACGCGTGGGCTCCGGCTCCCTGCGGCATCACCTGGACCACGACGTTCTCCCGCTCGGTCATGCTCAGGACGTGTTCGACCTGGTCACGCATGACCTCCGGACCGCCGATGCCGGACCGCAACGCGGGTTCCGCGATCACCGCCCACAGCTTCAGCGGCGGCTCGCGGTCGGTCAGCAGTGCTCGCCGTTCCAGGCGCAGTTGCAGGTGCTTCTCCAGGACCTCGCCGCCCACACCGCTGGCGACCATGAGCGCGCGGGCGTAGTACTCGGTCTGGAGGACGGCCGGGAGCAGCTCGGACGACGAGTAGAGGGCTTCCGCGGCGATGGCCTCGACGTCCAGGATGCGGCGCAGCCAGGGTGGGATCGTGCCGCCGATCTTGCTCTTGGGCCTGCGGCGGTGGGCCTCCGAGTTGAGCGCGAGCAGGTCCTCGCGGGTCGCCTCGTCGGCTTGGTAGAGGTCCAGGAGCTTCTCCAGCTCGGCCTGCTTGACGCCGCTGATCGCGTTCTCGATGTTGCTGATCTTGGTCATCGTGCAGTGCAGGACCTCGCCCACCTTCTCCCGGGGCACGCCCGCCTCTTCGCGCAGGCGGCGCAGCGTGGTGCCGATCTGGATGCGGGCGGCACTGCGGTGTGGGCTGGTCATCGCTCTCCTCGATCATCACCCGATCGGGACTTGTGCACATGCTGTACGTACGAGATAGTCGTCCCGAATTCAGAGAGTATACAACCAGGTGCGGGGAGTGAGTGCCGATGGGGTCGCGTTTCTACCAGGTGAGCTTGATCGAGACGTCCGGGACCGGGGTGTACTTCCGGACGGTCACGCGGGAGCTGGTGGACGGGAAGGAGGAGCTGCACCCGTGGATGGTGCGGATGCTGCTGGCGCACGGGTGCGACCTGGGGCTCTACGTCGGCGAGACGGGCACGATCGCGGCGGACGAGGACCAGGTCGACGCGGACCTGTGGCTCGCGTGGGACGGGGTGGCGGCCTTCGCGACCACGGAATGAGCGCGCGGGCGGAGGCTCCCGCGGCGAGTGCTCAGACAGGGGTGTAGATCACGCCGAGCTTGTCGACCTCGGACCCGGCGCGGCCCGTGAAGCCGGCGATGTGCCAGCCGGCGGGCGCGGTGACGGTGACCTGGTCGGCGGTGGGCGTGCCCGCGGCGACGGTTCGGCCGAGGTCGGTGGTGATCCGGACGGAGAATATTCGGGTGCGGCCGTCGCGCTGCCCCCGGGTGAGCGTGGCTTCCACCAGGTGCTCGCCCGGCTGGAGGGCGAGCGCGGTCGGGGTGCCGCCGGTGCCGCCGTGCGCGAGGGCGGCGCCGTCGGTGAGCGTGACCCCGACGCGGTCCAGGCGTGCGCCCCCGCTGAGGGTCACCGAGCGGACGGTGGTGCCGGGGCGGACCGCCTCGACGTCGGTGAACGGCGTGCCGTGCGGGCCGCCGGACTCCTCGCTCAGCCGCAGGTGGTCGGCGAGCCGCCAGGAGAAGCCGACGGTGTGCGGGTAGTGGTCGGACAGCGGTTCGCCGTCCGGGTCGAGGAAGGAGGCGTGGTCGTTGCGGTAGGAGGTCGCGGTCAGGTCGACGTGGGCGTTGTCGCGGTAGAAGACCTTGTCCACGACCTCGCACGCCTCGGTGACGTTCGCCGGGTCGCACACCAGCGCGGGTGAGCCGAGGGCGGGTTCGACGCCGCCCCGGACGCGCTCCACCCAGGCGTCGGTGAGGCCGTTGGCGCGGACCAGGTCGCGGATGTTGTCGCCCGCGCGGGTGTAGCGGGTGTTGGTGTCACCCATGATGATCACCGCGTTGCCGGCGGAGTTCAGGGCGACGTACTGCGACAGCTGCGTGATGTTCGCGCGGCGGGCGGCCAGGTCGGCGTCCGTGCTGCCGGCGTTGGCGTGCACGTTGTAGAGGTCCACGCGGACGCCCTCGGCCAGGTGGAGGCGGGCGAACGTGAAGCCCTTCGGGGTCAGGCAGTCCGTGCCGTTGCACCGGTCCCACTTCACGCGCGCGAAGTCGCTGTACGGGTAGGCCGACAGGGTGTTCAGGCCGTCGCCGAACGGCACTCCCCCGCTGGTCGGCGTGCGGTGCGGGTGGTTGTCGGCGGCGTACAGGGCGGCGTGGTAGTTGAAGTCCTCCTGGACGTTGACCACCGCGTAGTCCCGGACGCGCGCGCCGATGAGCGGCGTGTTCGTCGCCGGGTTTGACCCGGAGAGCGGTTCCGGGAGCCCGGCGACGTTGTACGTCAGCACGGAGAACTGCCCGGCGGTGTCGGCGGTCGCGGGAGTGGCGGTCGCGGGAGTGGCGGACGCGGAGGTGGTGGTCAGCGCGGTCGTGCCGGTCGTCGCGAGCAGGACGGCGAGCACCAGGCCGAGAGGTCGTCTCACGTCATCGGAGTCTGGCGGTCGGGCCGCCACGCCGGAACCCGTGACGCGAAACTCTCTCAGGTATTCACCCGGTCGGCTCCCCGCGCCCGCCGCACGCCGGCGGCGAGGAGCCCTCGTTCCCCGTAGAACCGCAGCGCCCTCGTGGAGGTCCCCGATCAGGACGCCGCCGTCGACGGGCAGCACCACACCGGTCGTGTACGCGGCTTCCGGCCGGGCGAGCTCGTCCGGCCGCCCGACCCGCCCCAACGGCAGGGCGCCTTCGACCAGGCGCCCGTCCCGACCATCGCCCTACCGGCGAAGACCGTCATGGGGGCGAACGTAGGGCTTCACGTCCGCGTGAAGGTCAAGCCGAATCGTCGCGGGCCTCCAGGACGATGCGACGTGAGCCGAGGGGCGCGTCGAGGGTGACGTTCAGCGGCACGTCGCGCAGTTCCTGCGTGCACATGACGCCGGTGGGCGGCGCGTAGTAGGTCGTGACGAGGGTGATCGACACCTGGTCGGCGGACTCCGCGGTGACCTCCGCGCTCGCCGACTTGCAGCCGCCCGCGAGGCCGACGACCTGGACCGTGCGGCCGTCCGCCGACGTCCACGCCTGCCGTTTGTAGTGGTCGGGCAGGGTGCTGCCGTCGACCTGGTTGGCCGAGACCTCGGTCGGGCCGCCTTGCAGCGGTGCGGCGCTGGTCTGCGGCGGCGGTGCGGTCGGTGCGGTCTCACCAGGGGATGACAACGTTGTCGGAACAGCCGACGAACCCGTCGTGGTGACCGTGGTGGACGACTCGCCGAGCGGGGCGTTGCCGGTGGTGGTGCTGGTGCACCCCGCGAGCGCGAGCAGGGTGAAGGCGACGGCGACCTTGACGTTCCTCATAGCTGCAGGACGGTACTCGGGGTCGTGAGGTTGCAGGGTGGGCGATGCCCGGCCGACCGGGGGCAGGCCGACCGGGCACCGCGGGGCGTTACTTCTGGTCCTGCCGGGTGCTCAGGACGACCTTGCGGTCGCCGAGCGGCGCGTCGAGCTTCGCGGTCAGCGGCGGGTAGCGGATGTCCATCGTGCAGACCGGCTGGTCGAGCGGCGTGGTCTCGACCAGCACCACCTTCACGACCTGGGCGTTCTGCTCCGCGATCTCGACGCTCGCCTTGCCGCAGCCGGCTTCCTGGGCGATGACGCCGAGCACGCTGCCGTCACCCTCGGTCCACGTGGTGGTGGGGGTGCCCTCGGGGATGGCGGCCGCGTCGATCCGCTCCTTGGGCACTTCCTTGCCGTTCGGCGGCACGGGACTCTCGAACTCCGGCTCGCCCGGCGTGGTGGCCGGGGTCTCCGACGAGACCTCGGTGGTCAGCGTCGGCCCACCGGCGCCCGGACCGACGGGCGTGGACGTTGCGCAGGCGGCGAGCACGACCAGCAGCACACCCGCGCCGATAGCGGTTCCAAGGCTTCTCATGCTCCCAGGACGGACCGACCCACCCCCGCGGTTGCCCACCCTTCTTCACAATTACCCGTTCGAGCGACCCGAGAGTCCAACCCCCAGCACTCGAGAGTCCAACCCCCAAGGCGCGAGAGTCCTACGTTCAGGAGCCCTGAATTCAACGTTCAGCACATGGGCCGGCCGTCTGAGCGTTGAACTCAGGGTGCCTGAACGTAGGACTCTCGACGCGTGAACGTAGGACTCTCGCGGTGGGTTAGGGGAGGGATTTGGGGAGGCCCGCGATGGCGTGGCGGAGGGCGTCCAGGCGGGACGCCGAGGCCAGGCCCGCGTGGTACAGGTGGAACTCCTGGACGCCGGCCTCCGCGTAGGCCAGCCACTCCTCCAGCAGCTCGTCGCCGTCCGCCGGCTTCGGCGGCAGGGCCAGCACGTACGCGGCGGTGCGCACGTCGGTTTCCGCGCGCAAGGCGCGGATCGCGGGCAAGGACGCCTGCACGCCCGGCCAGCACGTCACCGTCAGCACGTCGACGTCCGCGTCCACTCCCCCGGCCACCGTGGCGAACGGCCCGGTGCCCCACGGGTCGGCCGTCGCGTGCGCGGCGATCCGCGTGCCCGGCGACGTGGACCTGATCAACCCCACGAGGTCGCGCCGCAGCAAGCGGGAGATCTCCGTGCGCACCGCGCGCACGTCGGCAGTCCGATCCCCCAACGCCTCGTCCACGCTGGTGACAGCGTTGTCGACCCCCGCGCGCACCAGTGCGCGCAACCCTTCGGGGTCGTCATGGCGCCGCACGCAAGCCCCGCAGAAGCACAGCGACAGCAGCTTCTGCTGCACGGCCGACCAGTCCGCGCCGTCGGTCTTCTCGTGGTGCCCGCCGTGGAAGAACCCGAGCGGCCCGCACGCCTCCAGCACGATCCCGTCCGGCCTGCCCACTGCCAGCACCTCGGACACCAACGTCCGGGTGTACTCGACCACGTCGTCGTTCGACGGGCACAACGCGTACGGGTACAGGTCGCCGAAGGCGTTACGCACCGCCACGTCCGGATGAGCGTCGCCCAGCCGGCTGCTGTGCGTGAGCACGGTCCACGCGTACACCGGCAACCCGGCCGCTTTCAGCGCGTCCGAGGCTTCGCCGTAGGAGTTGTCGCTCTCCATCCAGGACGGCGAAGCGGGCGCCAGCCGCTTGCCCCGCCACGCCTCCTCCCGCACCGGCAGGTAGAGCGCCGCGTGCCGCGCGTCCACCATCCGGTGCGAGGGGTGGAACGGCGTCGCGGCCCGCACCGTGTGGTAGGACGCGGCGAGGGCCACCGCGTCCACACCCAACGACGCGACCCGTTCGACAGCCGACGGGTCGCCCACGACATCCCAGGGGTACACGTGCGCAACGGTGGTCACCACCGGGGGCGCTTCCTCTCGTAGGACGGGTCGTGCTTCTGCATGTAACCGGTGTCGTCGCGCTGCACGAGGCCGCACGTCCGGTAGTTCTCCGCGAGCCGCGCCAGCGCGTCGCGGTCGAGCTCGACGCCGAGGCCGGGCGTGGTCGGCACCGGGATGGCGCCGTCCACGAACGTGAACGGCGTGGTGATCACGTCGTCCGCGACGTTCCACGGGTAGTGCGTGTCGCACGCGTAGTTCAGGTTCGGCGTGGCGGCGGCGAGGTGGGTCATCGCGGCCAGGCTGATGCCCAGGTGCGAGTTGGAGTGCATGGACAGGCCGATGCCGAACGTCCGGCAGATCGCGGCCAGCTCCTTGGACCGCGACAGGCCGCCCCAGTAGTGGTGGTCGGACAGGATGACCTGCACCGCGTCCACCTCCACCGATCGGGCGATGTGCTCGAACGCGATCACGCACATGTTCGTCGCCAGCGGCATCGGCGCGCGGGCCGCGACCTCCGCCATGCCGTCGATGTCCGGCGCGGGGTCTTCCAGGTACTCGACGATGCCGTCGAGCTCCTCGGCGACCTTCAGCGACGTCTCCGGCGTCCACGCGGCGTTGGGGTCCAGCCGCAGCGGGTGGTCGGGGAACGCCTCGCGCAGCGCGTGGATCGCCTCGATCTCCTGGTCGGGCGGGTACACGCCACCCTTGAGCTTGATCGAGCCGAACCCGTGCCGCTCGACGAGCATCCGGGCCTGCTCCACGATGCCCGCCGGGTCGAGCGCCTCGCCGAACTCGTCCGGCTCCGCGCCGGGGTGAGCGGCCCACTTGTAGAACAGGTACGCGCTGTACGGCACGGCGGTCCGCACGGCGCCGCCGAGCAGGTCGCTCACCGGGCGGCCGAGGGCCTTGCCCCGGATGTCCCAGCACGCCACCTCGAACGGCGAGAACACCCGGTCCACGGTGGACTCGACGGTGAGCGGCCCGGTCAGCCCGTGCCGGTCCGATCCCGCTTCGCCGCCGAGCGCCGTCGCGATCCGGGAGTGCATCTCGTTGAGGGCGTGGACGTCCAGGCCCAGCAACGCGGGCGCGGCCGTGCGCATGCGGGTGAGGTGGCCGATGTCGCCGTAGCTCTCGCCGAGCCCGGTGATGCCCTCGTCGGTGTGCACCTCCACGATGGTGCGCAGCGCCCACGGCTCGTGCACGCCCACCGAGTTCAGCAGCGGTGGGTCGCGGAAGGCGACCGGGGTGGTGGTGATGTCGGTGATCTTCATGCGGACAGGCTCCGACCGGCCGCGACGACCTTCTCCAGTTCCGCCAGGTGTTCGGGCGTCGGGTCGAGCAGCGGCGCGCGGACGCCGCCGACGTCGAGCCCGGTGGCCCGGACCGCCGCCTTCACCAGCGACACGGCGTAACCGGGGACCTTGTCGCGCAACTCGACCAGTGGCTTGTAGAACTCCAGCAGGTACCGGTTGACCAACGCGTCGTCACCGCTGTGCACGGCGTGGTAGAAGCCGAGCGAGATCTCCGGCGCGAAGCAGAACACCGCGGAGGAGTACAGGTCGACGCCGATGCCCCGGTACGCGGGCACGGTCAGCTCCGCGGTCGGCAGGCCGTTGAAGAACTGGAACGGTTTGTCGACCGCCGAGCGCACCGCGAGCACGATGCGGTGCAGCAGGTCGATGTCGCCGAGCCCGTCCTTGAACCCGACCACGGTCGGCAGCGACGCGACCTCCACGGCCGTCTCCGGCGTGAACACCGCGTTGTTGCGCTGGTAGACGATCAGCGACAGGTCCGACGCGGCCGCCACCTCCGTCACGTACCGGACCAGCCCCTTCGGCGGGTTGGACACCAGGTACGGCGGCAGCAGCAGCAGGCCGTCCGCACCGACCCGTTCGGCGGACTCGGCGATCCGCTTGGCCGTCGGCAGCGGGCCGCCGACGCCCGCGAACACCGGCACCCGCCCCGCGGTCGCCTCGACCGCGACGGCCACCGCCCGTTCGACCTCCGACGGCTCCAACGCGTGGAACTCGCCCGTGCCGCAGGCGATGAACACGCCGCCCGCGCCCGCCGCCACCCCTCGTTCGACGTGCTCGGCCAGCACGTCCTCCGCGAGCGCGCCGTCCGAGCCGAACGGCGTCACCGGGAAGAACAGCACCCCATCCAGTTGCATACCCAGACCTTCATCCCTTGATCGCTCCCGTGGTGATCCCACGCAGGAAGGACTTTTGCGTTCCTCGCGCGGCAGCGCGCAGGCGGCGGGCGCGCTGGCGGCGAGGTGAAGCAGCAGGGGCACCATCGGCGCTGATGAGCGAGTCCCCGCCGACGTGACAATGGTTCGGGTGTGGTTCCGCGGGGCGACCCCGAGGTCGGGGTCGCCCCGCGGGGTGGGCCGCGACGGCACCGCCGCCACTGGCCGTCGCCCCCACGTCCAAGGCGGTGTCGACCGGTGTCACCGGGACACCTTGAGCGAATGGACGGCCCGAGTCCAGGAGTTGCGCAACCCCGGCCGTTCGCGGGAGTTCACCGGTTCGGCGGATGCCGTCGTCGGTCCGGGTGCCGTCGTCGGCCCGGCGGGCGCCGTCGTTCCGGTGGGGTCTGCCGCGGCGCGGAGCCGTGCGCCGGGAGACTTGGCGCAGAGCGCGGACGACCCCGCCGCGCGGCGCGTTCGGGCCGAGGGCGGCACGTGGCGGCGCGCCGCTCCGGCGGCCGGGCGGTAGCCGCAGGTCGGGTGCGTGGTCGGACCCGCAACGGTCGCAGCCGCGACGGCCGTGGCGCACCGGCGGGAGAGTGTCATGGACGGCGACTCCTGTTCACGGCCGTACTGTTCATATATATGAATCGGGGTCGTACTTGTGAACGTGTTGGGCGGACTGTAAGAATCGGCGCAGCGACGTGTCAAGAGCGTGTTGCCGGAACGTTTCCCGTGGAGGACTTGGTGACTGGACCCGCGTCACCCGCTCGGCCGAACGCGGTCAAGTCGGCCGATCGGACTGTGGAACTGCTCGAAGTGCTGTCGGCATCGGACCGCCCGCTGACCCTGACCGAACTGCACCGCGAGCTGAGCTACCCGAAGTCGAGCCTCTACATGCTGTTGCAGACGCTCGTCGCCCGGGGCTGGGTGGAGCTCGACCCCACCCGCGGCACGTACGGCATCGGCGTGCGCGCGCTGCTCGTCGGCACGTCGTACCTCGACCACGACCCGGTGGTGCAGGTCGCCATCCGCGTGATGGAGCAGGTGCGCCGGGAGATCAACGAGACGGTCCACCTGGCCCGCCTCGACGGCGCGGACGTGGTCTACCTGGCCAGCCGCGAGTCCGAGCACCACCTGCGCGTGGTGTCCCGCGTCGGGCGGCGGCTGCCCGCGCACTCCACGTCGCTGGGCAAGGCGCTGCTCGCCGCCCGCACGCCCGCCGAGGTCGACGCGATCCTGCCCGCGCGGCTGACGCCGCTGACCCCGAACACGATCATCGAACGCCCGGCGCTGCACGCCCAGCTCGCCGGGTTCCGCGCGGTCGGGTACGCGCACGAGCGCGAGGAGAACACGCCGGGCCTCGGCTGCTTCGCCGTCGCCCTGCCCTACCGCAACCCGGTGCTCGACGCGATGAGCTGCTCGGTGCCGCTGGGCCGGCTCGACCCCGACCACGAGCGCCAGGTCGTGGAGGCGCTGCTGCACGCGGCCCGCACGATCACCGAACTGCTGCGCCAGTTCGGCCGCTGATTCCTGTTCCGATTCCGAAAGGGCTCGACGTGACCGAGCGAATCCTCATCACCGGCGCCGCCGGCATAGTCGGCACGCTCATGCGCACCCGGCTGGCCGCGCCGGACCGGACCCTGCGCCTGCTCGACATCGCGCCGCTGCCGGCCGCCGCCGACGGTGAGCGGGTCGAGCTGGTCACGGCTTCGGTGACCGACGAGGCCGCGATGGAGCAGGCGTGCGCGGGCGTCGACGCGGTGATCCACCTCGGCGGGCACAGCCTGGAGCGGCCGTGGGCGGAGATCCTGGACGTCAACATCAACGGCACGCACGTGGTGCTGGAGGCGGCGCGGCGGGCCGGGGTGCCCCGGGTCGTGCTGGCCAGCTCCAACCACGCGGTCGGGTACTACGAGCGCTCCTCCGGTGAGGCCGGCGACTACCTGTTCCCGAAGCCGGACACGTACTACGGCGTGAGCAAGGTGGCGCTGGAGGCGTTGGGCAGCCTGTACGCGTCCCGCTACGGCATGGACGTGATCGCGGTGCGGATCGGGTCGTGCTTCGAGAAGCCGCGTGACGCGCGGATGCTGTCGACGTGGTTGTCGCCGGACGACGGCGCGCGGCTGTTCGAGGCCTGCCTGTCGGCGCCGTCGCCCGGGTTCCGGGTCGTGTGGGGCGTGTCGGACAACACGCGGCGGTGGTTCTCGCTGAGCGAGGCGGAGTCGTTGGGGTACAAGTCCGAGGACGACTCCGAGGTGTTCGCGGAGGAGGTCCTCGCCGGGGGCGCGCCCGATCCCGGGTCGCCGGCCATGACGCACTTGGGCGGCGTGTGGTGCACGCCCGAGTTCGACACCGCGGTGAAGGAGGCCGGCCGATGAGCGGCGGCGTGCAGGGGTACGACCCCCGGACCGGCGAGCCGGTCGGCGAGGCGGTGCCGGAGACGTCGGACGTCGTGGTCGACGAGCTGGCGCGCGCGGGTGCGGCGGCGTTCCCGGCCTGGTCGGCGTTGCCGGCGGCGGAGCGCGCTTCGGTGCTGGACGCGGTGGCGGACGCGCTCGACGCTTCCTCCGACGCCCTGGTCTCGCTCGCCGACGCCGAGACGGCGTTGGGCGTGCCGCGGTTGACGACGGAGCTGAAGCGGACCACGAACCAGCTGCGGCTGTTCGGCGAGGTGCTGCGCGAGGGCAGCTACGTCGAGGCGACGTTGGACTCGGCGAACCCCGACATCGTGCCGCCGCGGCCCGTGCTGCGGCGCATGCTCCGTCCACTCGGGACGGTGGGCGTCTTCGCCGCGTCGAACTTCCCGTTCGCGTTCTCCGTGGCGGGCGGCGACACGGCGTCCGCGCTGGCCTCGGGCTGCCCGGTGATCGTCAAGGCGCACCCGTCGCACCCCGGCACGTCGCGGGAGACGGCGCGGATCGTGGCTTCCGTCGTGCCGGCGGGCGTTTTCGGGATCGTGCACGGCCAGGAGGCCGGCGTGGCGCTGGTCAAGCACCCCGCGATCAAGGCGGTCGGCTTCACCGGCTCCACCGGGGGCGGCCGGGCCCTGTACGACCTGGCCAACGCGCGCCCCGACCCGATCCCGTTCTACGGCGAGCTGGGCAGCGTCAACCCGACCGTCGTCCTGCCCGACGCCGCCGCCGCGCGTCCCGAGGGCTTCGCGGCCGAGTTCGTCGGCTCGCTCACGCTCGGCGTGGGCCAGTTCTGCACCAACCCCGGCTTGCTCTTCGCGCCGACCTCCCTCGTGCCGGCCCTGGCGGACGCCGTCGCGGCCGCCGCGGGCGGCCCGATGCTGAACGAGCGGATGCGCGACTCCTACCGCTCCGGCACCGACGACCTGGCCGCCTCCGGCCTGGCCGACCTGGTCGCCGAGGGTACCGCGCCCACCGAGGGCTGGTCCGTCGAACCGCGCCTCTTCCACGTGCCCGTGGCCGCGTTCGCGGAGAACCTCGAGAAGCTGACCGAGGAGCACTTCGGCCCGGCGGCGGTCGTGGTGACCTACACCGATCCGGCCGAGCTGGAACCGGTCCTGTCCCGGCTGCCCGGCACGCTCACCGGCACCGTGCACGCCGCCGAGTCCGAGCACGAGCACGCGGGGCGCGTCGCCGAGGCGCTGCGGCCGGTCGTCGGCCGGCTGATCTTCAACGGCTGGCCGACCGGTGTGGCCGTGGCCTGGGGCATGCACCACGGCGGACCGTGGCCGTCCACCACCAACCCGCTCCACACGTCCGTCGGGGCCACCTCGATCCGGCGTTGGGTGGCGCCGGTGACCTACCAGTCCTGGCCGGACGCCCTGCTGCCCGCCGAGCTGCGCGAGGGCAACCCGCTGGGCATCCCGCGGCGGGTGGACGGGGTGCTCGGAGTCCACTGAACGGCCCACCGAACCGGCCGGAGACCGAGCCGGACCCGGCTCGGTCTCCGGCCCTCCCAGTCGCCGAGCGGTCGCTGGGGATGCTTCCCCGGGGACCGCGGCCTTCGATGAATCCCCGGTGGCCGGCGGGTGGTGGAACCGTGTCGTCGCGCACCACGTCGGTGTGGGTGGAATCAGCCGACAAGACGGGGCAGGCGAAGGCGATGGATACCTACCGCATCTCGATCGACGACAGATCGGGTGCGACGCTGCGTGGTCGGGTGCACATCATCAACCCCGACGCGGAGGCCGTGCCGCCCGGTCGGGACTTCGCGTTGCGGGTGATCGTGGAGGTGTGGCACCGGATCCGGCACGGGCACTTCTTCACGTCCGGTGAGGAGAACCTGCCCGACGACCGGCTGCACCTCGGGCTGGACGAGCTGCGGGGCGTGGTGGAGGAACCCGGGCTCAAGTCGGTGTTCGAGCGGCTCAGGGCGTTGGACCGGGGTCGTGACGCCCGGGCGTTCCACGAGCGGGCGTGTGAGGTCGTGGTCGACTACCGCCTCGGCGAGATCCGGAACTGGCCGCCGCCGTGGGACTTCGGCGACGAGGACGACGAGGAGTACGACGAGGACGCGTACGCGGGGAAGCTGGCCGCGATGACGCTGGAGGACTACCCGTACGCCGAGTTCACGATCACCGTGGGCGATGTGCGCCACGTCGCGCACATCGGCGGCGGCATCCACTTCGCCACGGCCATCCAGGGCGGGTTCGACCGGGAGTGATCGGCGGTCACCACGATTCGACGATCGGCGCGTCGTGGGGCCGCTGCCGCCATCGCGCGGTCATGCGGCCGAGCCGGGACGGCGAGGCCAGGCCGGCGTGGATCGACAGGGCGCCGCCGACCAGCTTCCGCTTCGCCGGGGTCGACTTGAAGCCGGCGCAGGGCGGCGGCGACGCGCTCGGCGGTCGCGTGCCGCGGCAGCTTCCCGGTCAGGCCGGCGGCGCGGTCGACTTCGCCGAGGTGGCCCATGCCGAAGGCCGCGCCGCGGAGGATGACCGCTTCGAAGCGGGCGGCCGGGCGGCCCCGCAGGGCCCAGGATCTGGCCGTTGTCGACGACTTCCAGACCGCCGGCGGCGGCGAGGGGGTGGGCGTGCTCGACCACGCCCAGGAGGCCGTGGACGGCGGCGCTGCCCAGCGCGTAGAGGAGGGCGTCGTAGCTCAGGTGGTCGACACCCTCGCCGCCGGTCACGGTGACCGTCCGGTGCTCGACGTCGACGGCGGTGACCCTGGCCGGGCGCAGGTGGATGCCGGTGCCGGCGAACAGGTCCGCCAAGCGGTGGCGCGGAGGTCCTGGCCCGCGGCGAGCTGGTGCAGGCGCATCCGCTCGACGAAGTCGGGTTCGGCTTTGACGACGGTGATCTCGCGTCGTCGGCGTGCAGGCGGCGGGCGGGCTGTCCGGCGGCGTAGCCCCCGGCGTAACCGGCTCCCAGGACGATGACGCGGTGCTTCACGTGCGTGCTCCTGTCGGGTTCGCTCGCCCCTCTGAGCAGGACGGCGACCCGATTCCTGACAGGAGCCGGCTGTGGCCTGGGTCACTGCGTCAACCACGCTGGCCACCACGCGCACCACCCGGCACCCCGGCCACCGTTCATCCACTGTGGACCGTCACCCGATCCGTGGTGCGAGGGGCCGCGGGAGGAGGCGATCGGCTGCGCCGCGTCGCCGAGTCGCTCGACCCGGTGATGTCGGCGGCGACCCGCCGGTCGGCTTCCCACTCCGCCCGAGGACCCCGGTCGCGACCTCCTCGGGACGGGTCGGTGGTCGTCCGCGCCGTCGCCGCCGCCCCCGGTGCGACGTGACCGCCACACCGGGGGCGACGGCGGGTTGGCGGTTGCGGTCAGGTTTGCCGCAGGGTTGTCAGGAACGCCCGGAACGGACGTTGGGCGAAGGTCAGTCTGGGTCCTGGTCGTTTGCTGTCCCGAACACTGGTCGTGCTCCGTCCCACGGCCAGTTCGACGCAGTTGTTGCCCGCGCCGGAGTACGTGCTCTTGCGCCACGCCTTGTCGTTGTTCATGTGTCCTTCAGTGCGGTTGCCAGTTTTCTGATCAGCGAAGCCGACTCCTTGGGCGAAAGGGCGACCTCGCTCACGATTTCCTCGAAGTGCAACAGGTACTTCTGCACGTCGGCGCGATTGTCCACCCACTTGCCACCACCCGCGTACTCCAGGTACACGGCCGAAGGATCACTGTCCTCGAAGCGGAGAGCAGTCGCGCCACCGCCCGACATGGTCCCGTGGGCGCCGGCGCCGAACGGGACCACTTGGATGGTGATGTTGTCCTGCTTCCCCTTCTCGAGCAAATGCGACAACTGCTCGCGCATGACGGCGGTGCCGCCGACGATCCGGTGCAAGGCCGCCTCGTCGATCACCGCGTGCAGCCGTAACCCCGGCAGCCTCCGCTGCCGGTTCGCCAGCGCCGCGGCCACCTGTTCCACGGACACCGACGAGTCCATGAACCGCTGCCCCGCGAGCCTGATCGCCGTCGCGTAGGCGGGCGTCTGGAGCAGCCCCGGTATCACGATCATCTCGATGGTGCGCACCTCCGTGGCGTCTGCTTCCTGCCGGGCGTACGTCCGTGCCTCCGGGGTGAAGGCGGCGGCGTACACCAGGCGGGTGCCGTCCTGCTTCGCGTCCTCCCACAACGCTTCCGCTTCGCGCCGCTCGGCATCGGTCGCCCCGTAGAGGCCGAGCAGCGCGCCCAGTTCGGTCCAACTCGGACTGATGTAACCGTTCTCCATCCGCGACAGCGTCGACTGCGTCTTCCTCGTCAACGCGTGGTAGTCGATCTCGGTCTTGCCCGCCCGCTTGCGCAAGGCGTTGAGGAACTGCCCCAGCTTGCGCTTGCGTCGGGTTTGGACGGCTGCCATGCGGATCGCTCCTCGCTGGAAAAGAACTGCGAACACCCTAGTGCTGTTCCGCAGCCCGCTCTCGTTCACTCGATCGAGCGTCTAACAGGTGCATATACGCCCTTCACTCATCACCCTCCGTCGGCGGCGGCCCCGACGCCCCCGGACACGCCCCAGGACATGTCCGGCGAACTGGACGGGTGATCAGCGCGGACCAAGTCTGGCCACATGTACATCTCGCAGGTCCGGCTGCCGGACGTCAAGGGTTTCCGCGCCCCCGCGAAGTGGATTTCGAGCCGAGCGCCACCCCACGCGGGCCGGGCAGAACAACCCGACCGGGTGGCGCCGCCGACCCCGGCGGCCGGGACCGGACCGGAGGGCCCCGAAGGCGGTCGACGGGGGCCTCTGCGAGCAGGTCGACCTCGGCAGCCGTGGATGTTCGCGGGCTCAACCGACCGGCGCCGACGGAGGGTCGGGAGCGCCGTGGGCGCTCGCCGCGCTGCGGGAGGACGAACCGCGCATGCGACCGCTCGCGCGACGCAAGCGCAGGCCGGACCGTCCACACAGCCCACTTCCCCGCCGGGGTCCGGGTCCGGTCCGGTAAATCCGCCTGAAATTGTCGGACCGCCGGTCCATCATGGCCGGATGGCAGACGCAATCGTGGCCGAAGGACTGGTCAAGCGCTACGGGTCGGTGATCGCCCTCGACGGCCTCGACCTCGTGGTGCCGGAAGGGACCGTCATGGGCCTGCTCGGGCCCAACGGCGCGGGCAAGACGACGACGGTGCGCGTGCTCACCACGCTGTTGGAGCACGACGAGGGCAAGGCGACCGTCACCGGCCTCGACGTCGTCGCCGACGCCAAGGAGCTGCGCCGCCGGATCGGGCTGTCCGGCCAGTACGCGGCCGTCGACGAGAACCTGACCGGTTTCGAGAACCTCGACATGGTGGGCCGGCTCTACCACCTGGGCAAGCAGCGCAGCCGGGAGCGGGCGCGCGAGCTGCTGGAGCGGTTCGACCTGGTGGAGGCCGCCGACCGGCCGGTGAAGGGCTACTCGGGCGGCATGCGCCGCCGGCTCGACCTGGCGGGCGCGCTGGTGGCCGAGCCGAAGGTGCTGTTCCTCGACGAGCCGACCACGGGCCTGGACCCGCGCAGCCGGCTCGGCATGTGGGACGTCATCGGGGAACTCGTGGCGGGCGGCACCACGCTGCTGCTGACCACGCAGTACCTGGAGGAGGCCGACCGGCTCGCGGACAAGATCGCGGTCATCGACCACGGCCGGGTCATCGCGCTGGGCACGGCGGACGAGCTGAAGGCCCAGGTCGGCGGTGAACGGCTGGAGCTGACCGTCAGCTCGGCCCACGACGCGCAGACGGCGAAGGCGGCGCTCACGCCGTTGGCGATCTCGGAGATCACCGTGGACGAGCGCGGGCACCGGCTGACCGTGCCGGTGTCCGGCGGCGCCGACGTGCTGGTGGACGGCGTCCGGAGGCTGGACGCCGAGTCGATCAAGGTGCTCGACATCGGCCTGCGCAGGCCGACGTTGGACGACGTGTTCCTGACGCTGACCGGACACGCGGCCAGTGGGACCGGCACCGAGGACAAGCAGGGGGAGCAAGGAGCATGAGCGCGTTCACGCAAGCGTTGGGCGACGGCGCGGTGGTCGCCAAGCGCAACCTGATCAAGATCAAGCGGGTCCCGGACCTGATCGTGTTCTCGACGTTGTCGCCGATCATGTTCGTGCTGTTGTTCGCGTACGTGTTCGGCGGCTCGATCGCGATCCCGGGCATGGACTACCGCGAGTTCCTGATGGCCGGGATCTTCGCGCAGACCGTGGTGTTCGGCGCGACCATCACCGGCGCCGGGCTGGCCGAGGACATCCAGAAGGGCGTGATCGACCGGTTCCGGTCGCTGCCCATGGCGCGCTCGGCGGTGCTGATCGGGCGGACCACCAGCGACCTGGCGAACAACGTGATCGTCGTGCTGGTGATGTCGGTGACCGGGCTGATCGTCGGCTGGCGGATCCACTCGTCGCCGCTGGAGGCGCTGGCCGGGTTCGCCCTGCTGCTGCTGTTCGCCTACGCGGTGTCGTGGGGCATGGCCATCGTCGGGCTGATGGTGCGCAGCCCCGAGGTGTTCAACAACGCGTCGTTCATCGCGATCTTCCCGCTGACGTTCATCGCGAACACGTTCGTGCAGGAGAGCAACCTGCCCGGACCGCTCAAGACGTTCGCCGAGTGGAACCCGGTGTCGGCGGTGACGGCGGCGGCCCGCCAGTTGTTCGGCAACACCAACCCGCTGGCGCCGGCGGCGGACGTGTGGCCGTTGCAGCACCCGGTGCTGATGACGTTGATCTGGGTGGTCGTGTTCCTGCTGATCTTTGTGCCGCTGGCGATCCGGCAGTACCGCAAGGCGGTGGCGCGCTAGCCGCGAACGCGGCACGGGTTTGTCAAGAGGCGAACAGGTTTCGGATCGGTCGCCTCATGGGTAGCCGGTGGACAACAGAGCCCTAGGAGGCGCAGATGTCCACCGGTACCACCATCGGCGTGATCGTCGTCGTGCTGGTCGTACTGGCCGCGATCGCGGTGCTGCTGAAGTTCGTCATGCAGCGCAAGAGGTTGCGCTCGAAGTTCGGCCCCGAGTACGAGCGGGCCCTCGAGCACAACGGCAGCCGCATGGCGGCGGAACGCGAACTCTCGGAGCGGGAGCGCGAGCACTCGAAGCTCGAGCTCCGCACCCTCGACGCCACGACTCGCGACACCTACGCCCGCAACTGGACCCTCGTCCAGGAGCAGTTCGTCGACGAGCCGACCCAGGCCGTGAGCCAAGCGGACCACCTCGTCACCGACCTGATGGCCGAACGCGGTTACCCCACCGAGGACTACGAGCGTCGCGAGAAGCTGCTGTCCGTCGAGCACGCCCGCACGCTGGAGCACTACCGCGAGGCGCACTCCGTCGTCGAGCGCCAGGAGCGCGGCGAGGCGACGACCGAGGACCTGCGCACCGCGATGGTCCACTACCGCACCGTGTTCGAGGACCTGCTGGGCGACCACCGGGAAGGAGCACGGTCATGACCGAACAACGTCAGCACCTCACCACCGAGGACTTCGCCGAGCGCACCCCGCTCGACCGCGACTCGCTGGACGGCCGCGGGGCCGAGCGCGAGCCGATCGACCAGACCCCGGCCGACCGCGACGTCGCGGAGCCGGACCTGACCGACCAGGAACGCCTCGACCGGGAGCCGGTGGCGCACGACTCGACCGGCCACGACTCGACCGGCCACGACCACGTCGGGCAGGACCACGTCGGGGAGGACCACGCCGGACATGATCCGGCCGGCCACGACTCGACTGGGCACTGGACGTCCACCCTCGAAGAGCCGGTCGCGTTCGACGAGCAGGACACCCGGGAGCAGCCCGCCGAGCACGACGAGCCGGTCGAGCCGGCCGCGGTCGACACGACCGCGGGCGACGCGCCGCTCTTCACCCCGGACGACGCGGCCGACTACCAGGCCGAGTGGCGCGCCCTGCAGGCCGACTTCGTCGACGACCCCCGCGAGGCCGTGCAGCGGGCCGACGAACTGGTCGCCCAGGTGATGCAGTCGCTGGCCACCACCTTCACCGAGCACAAGCACTCGCTCGAGGAGCAGTGGCAGCGGGGCGACGAGGCGCAGACCGAGGAACTGCGGCAGGCCCTCAAGCGCTACCGCACGTTCTTCGACCGGCTGCTGTCCGTCTGACTGCCCGCTCGACGGTCCGGGTGACTGCCGGGTGACAGCGAGAGTGGAACCGAAGGAGCGATGACTCCCCGTTGTGCGTCTGGCGACCCAGGTGCACAACGGGTGTTTCACGCCCGCGGCACGACTCAGCCCGGCAGTTCCCGGATCTCCATCTCCAGCACGTCGATCTCGTCGCTGATCGCCTCGTCCAGCATCCGGTCGAGCAGCTCGGAGCAGTCCGAGGACCCGATGCCGAACCGGGGCACCTGCTCCCACCACACCGCCGGGTTGTTCCAGAACGAGCCGGAGCCCTGGTCGACGCGTTCGAGGCAGCGCAGCCGGGCATCGTCGTCCGGCAGCCGGCGGACGTGGTCGATGAACCGGGCCAGCGCGTCCGGGTCGATCACCGGCACCGCGCCGTACCCGCGCAGGCAGTCCTCGAGCTCCGTCAGGAACTCCTCTTTGAACGTCACGGCGCCACCCCCGCTTCCCCCGCGGCCCTGCGGGTGAGGAGGACTCACGTACCAGGGCAACCACGGTACATCCGCCGGGGTGCGCGGAACTTGGTGCCAATGGGCGGTTTCCGGGAAAGATTCGCTAACGTTCCGCGCCCGTCCGCGTCACGACGACCGACATGCCACTGTTATGTCCTCAATGGACTGACAAGTGTTCATCGCGCGGTTACCGGCGCGTGACCTTCACTCCGCGCGCAGCCGCGCCATGAAGCTGAACCGGTCGCCCCGGAAGAGCGAGCGGACCCGTTCGATCGGCTCGCCAGCGTCGTCATGGGACACGCGGTGCAGCAGCAGCATCGGCAGCGCCGGGTTCGTGCCGATGAGCAACGCCTCGCGCGGCGTCGCCAGGACCGTCTCCACCCGCTCCTCGGCCTCGGCGAACACCACGCCCAAGCGGTCGGCCAGGCACGCGTACAGCGACGTGGTCGGGTCCAGCTCCTCCAGCAGCGTCGGGAACCGCGCCGCGGACAGGTAGGTCGATTCCAACCCGACCCGCTCGCCGTCGGCCAGCAGCACGCGTTCCAGGTGGACGACCTCGTCACCCCGCCCGATCCGCAGGTCCCGCGCCAGCACCTCGTCCGCGGGCAGGTGCTCGACGGTGATCACGCTGCGCGCCGCGTCGACGCCCTGCCTGCGCATGCCCTCGGTGTAGCTGAGCAGCGACAGCGGCTGCACCAGCTTGGGCGGCGCGACGTAGGTGCCGCTGCCCTGCCGGCTCTGCAGCTTGCCCTCGAGCACCAGTTCCCCGACGGCTTGGCGCAGCGTCACCCGCGACACCGCGAACCGCTCGGCCAGCTCCCGCTCCGACGGCAGCGCCGTGCCCTCGCCGAGGGCGTCGACGAGCCACAGCAGCTCGGTCTTCACCGCGTAGTAGCGGGGGATGCGGCCGTGTTCGGGGATGCCGGCGCGGACCGGCCCGTCCGCCCGGTACTGGGGCACGTAATGCGAGGCATGCACACAGCCGAGCCTACGGGTCGGTCCGGGCCGGTCGGACCGCTGACGGGGTGGGTCGCAGATCACCCGACGAGCGTCGGCGGGTCCGGGATGGGGTAACCCGACGCGCCCACGTTGGCCTCCAACGACTTGCGCCACTCGCCGGTGTCGATCATCTTCCGAACGGCCGCGGTCACCTTGGCCTTGCTGGTCGGGTCGCCTCGGCGCATCCCGATGCCGTACTCCTCCTTGCTGAACGGCCGGTTGACCACCCGCAGCAGCTCGGGGTTCTGCGCGGCGTACCCGGCGAGGATCACGTCGTCGGTCGTCATGGCGTCCACCTGCTCCGCCAGCAGCGCCGTGACGCAGTCGCTGAAGTTCGGGTACTCCACCAGTTGCACGGACTGCGCGAACTGGTCCTTCACGTACTGCGCCGACGTGGTGTTGGCCACCGAGCACAGCTTCAGGTTGCCGGAGTTGAGCGATTCCGGGCCGGTGATCCGCTCGTCGGTCAACCGCACGAGCAGATCCTGCCCGGCCACGAAATACGGGCCTACGAAGTCGATTACCTCCTTGCGCTTGTCGGTGATCGAGTAACTGGACACGACGAGATCCGCGGCGCCGTCGACCAGCAGCTTCTCGCGTTCCGACGGCGTCGCCTCGGTGAAGGTGATACCGGATTCGTCGACCCCCAGTTCCCCTGCCACGTAACGGGCCACGTCGACGTCGAAGCCGCGGTAGCTGCCGTCCAATCGGCGCAGGCCGAGCCCTGGTTGGTCGTACGCCACGGCGATCGTCAGCTTGCTGGAGCTGTCCGCCTTGCCGGCGACGGTCGTGTCGTCACCGGTGGAGCACGACGAGAGGACAAGCGCGGCGGAACACGCCACCACAAGGGCGCGCAACGGTGCCAGAGCCATTCTTCCCCTTTTCGGGAGCTTCCTCGGGTTGCCGGGAAACCTAAGCGGCTCATAGGACTTGGTCCATAGCCACGGAGAAGATAAGGGACACCGGATCGGTCAAGGGTGACGTTTGGGTATCGAGCAGGTGACCGGGCTAACGCGCGCCGCCGGGTGAGCGCAGCCGCCTGGGACCGGTGTCATGCCGGTACGGCGGCGGGCCCAGCGTCACCCGGGCGCTGCTGACGTACGCGCCGGCGGCACTGGCCAGCACGGGTTCCAGCGACAGCTCCCGCACCTCGGGCAGGTCCTCGGCGAGCGCGGCGAGCCGCAGCACCAGGTCCTGCAACGCGGCCAGGTCCGCCGGCTCGTCGCCCCGGTAGCCCGCCAGCAGCGGCGCGGCCTTGGGCGCGCGCACCAGCGCCGCCGCGTCCGCGTCCGTCAGCGGCACCGCCCGGTACGCCCGGTCCCCCAGCAGGTCGCTGACCAGGCCCGACAGCCCGAACGACACCAGCGTGCCGAACGACGGGTCGTCCTGCAGGCCCAGCACGCACGAGATCCCCTTGGGCGCCATGCGCTGCACGTACACGTCCGACCGGTCGGACATCCCGGCCAGCATCCCGTACGCCGTGCGCACGGCTTCCTCACCGGACAGGTCCAGCCGCACGCCGACCAGGTCGGTGCGGTGGCGCAACCGGTCGTCGGTGGACTTCATCGCCACCGGGTAGCCCAGCTCCCCCGCCGCGAGCACCGCGTCGTCCGCCGACGTCACCACCCGGAACGGCACGACCTGGACCCCGTAGCACGCGAGCAGCCGCTCGGCGGTGTCGTCGTCGAGCAGCCGTTCGCCGTCGAGCCGCTGCGCCTCCACGATCGCGTGCGCGGCTTCGGCGTCGATGCCGTCGGGCCGGACGAACGTGCCCTGCGGCGCGGACCGCCACCGCGCGTACCGCGTCACCCGCGCCAACGCGAGCACAGCGCGCTCCGGGCTCGGGTAGGACGGCACGGAACCCCGGCCGGGCGCGCCACCGGGACCGGGCACCGCCAGCTCGGCCGGCACGCCCTCCACGGCCAGGAACGTCGACGCGATCGGCTTGGTCCGCCCGCCCTGCTCCACCACCTCGCGCAACGCGCGCGCGAACGACGTGCCCGGCACCGCCAGCGGCGGCACGAACACGACCACCAGCGCGTCCGCCTCCGGGTTGTCCAAGGCCTCCTTGACGGCCGCCGCGAACGCCTCGGGCCCGGCCTGCGCGCCCACGTCCACCGGCTCGCCGGCCAGTTCCAGGCCCTGGGCCAGCGCGGTGTCCGCCGCCAGCAGCCCGATCGCGGTCGAGTTGCCGACCACGGCGACGCGCGGCCCGGCGGGCAGCGGCTGGTGCGCGAGCAGCAGCGCGGTGTCGAACAGCTGCGCCAGCGACTCCACCCGGATCACGCCGGCCTGCTCGAACAGCGCCTGCACGCTCGACTCGTCCACCGGCACCGAGGTCGCCGCCAACGCGGGCGTCACCGCGTGCCGACCGGACTTCACCGCGACGATCGGCTTGGTGCGGCCGAGCCGGCGGGCCAGCCGGGCGAACTTGCGCGGGTTGCCGAACGACTCCAGGTACAGCAGCACCACGTCGGTGGCCGGGTCGGTCTCCCAGTACTGGAGCAGGTCGTTGCCGGAGACGTCCGAGCGGTTGCCCGCGGAGACGAACGTGGACAGGCCGAGGCCCCGGTCGGCGGCCGTGGCCAGGATCGCGGTGCCCAGCGCGCCGGACTGGCAGAAGAACCCGGTGCGGCCGCGGGCCGGGAGGTCCGGCGCGAGGGTGGCGTTGAGGCGCACGCCCGCGTCGGTGTTCAGCACGCCCAGCGCGTTCGGGCCGACCACCCGCATGCCGTGCGCGCGGGCCTCGGCGGCGAGCCTGCGTTCCGCGCTCAACCCGCCCGGCCCGGTCTCGCCGAACCCGGACGTGACCACGACCAGCGCTTTCACGCCCTTGGCCAGGCAGGCGTCCATCACCTCGTCGACGCTGGCGGCGGGCACCGCGACCACGGCGAGGTCCACGTCGTCGGGGATCTCCAGCACCGACGGGTAGGCGCGCACCCCGCGCACGGAGCGGTGCTCGGCGTTCACCGGGTAGACCGGCCCGGCGAAGTCGGCGGCGAGCAGGTGCGTCAGGACCGCGTGGCCGATCTTGGTCCGGTCGGTGGACGCGCCGATCACCGCGATCGACCTCGGGTGCAGCAGGTTGTGCACGCTGCGCGCCTCGGCGGCCTGCTCGCGGGCGCGGGCCACCTCGACCGACTCCTCGGTCGGGTCGATGTCGAACTCCAGGTGCACCACGCCCTCCTCGAACGCGCGGCTCACGCCGTAGCCCGCGTCCCGGAAGATCCGCACCATCTGGCCGTTCTCCGCCAGCACCTCGGCGGTGAACCGGCTCAGCCCGCGTTCCCGCGCGGCGGCGGCGAGGTGCTCCAGCAGGATCGAGCCGAGGCCGCGGCCCTGGTGGGCGTCCTCGACCACGAACGCGACCTCGGCCGAGTTCCCCCCGGCGGAGCCGGGAGCTCCGCCGAGGCGGTCGTAGCGGCCGACGGCCACGATGTCGTCGCCGAGCAGCGCGGTGAACGCGACCCGGTCGGCGTGGTCGACCGTGCTGAAGCGTTCGAGGTCCCGCTTGGGCATCCGCGGGTAGGGGCCGAAGTAGCGGTAGTAGCGGGTCCGCTCGGACAGCCTGCCGTGGAACGCGAGCAGCTTCTCCGCGTCGTCGGGCGTGATCGGGCGCAGGTGGACCGTGCCGCCGTCGCTGAGCACGACGTCGGCCTCCCAGTGCCTCGGGTAGTCGAACGGGTCCACGGGCTGTCAGTCCCTCGGGTCGTCGGGGTCCAGGCCGTGCAGCGGGAACACCGCTCGCCGGGTTTCGACGAGCGCCCGGTCGACCGGGGTGTCGAGCTGGCCGCCCCACGGCTCGAACGCGGTGTCGGAGCCGTCGGTCATGGACGTCGGCAGCGGCCGGTCCGGCGCCAGGGTCGAGGCGTGGGCGACCCAGTCGGCGGGCAGCGGCGTGTTCGGGTCCACGTCCCGGTCCAGCACGGTGGCCAGCAGGTGCGTCCAGCTGCGGGGCACCACGCGCAGCAGCTCGTACCCGCCGCCGCCCAGCGCCAGCCAGCGGCCGTCGGCGGTGTCCGCGGCCAGCTCGCGCAGGCGCCGGTAGATGGCGCGGTGGCCGTCCACGGTGAGCGCGAGGTCGGCCAGCGGGTCCTCGCGGTGCGTGTCCACGCCGCACTGCGTGACCAGCAGCTGCGGCCGGAACGCCCGCAGCAGGGACGGGACGGTGGCCTCGAACGCGCGCAGCCAGCCCCGGTCGCCGGTGCCGGGCGGCAGGGCCAGGTTCACGCTGGCGCCCTCCGCGCCCGCGCCGCCCACCTCGGCGGGCCGCCCGGTACCCGGCCAGAGGCTCAGCGGGCTCTGGTGGATCGAGACGGTGAGCACGCGCGGGTCGTCGTGGAACGCGGCCTGCACCCCGTCGCCGTGGTGCACGTCGGTGTCGACGTAGGCGATCCGGTCGAAGCCGTTGTCCAGCAGCCACGAGATGGCCACGGCGCAGTCGTTGTAGACGCAGAACCCGGCCGCGTGGTCGCGCATGGCGTGGTGCAGCCCGCCCGCGATGCTCACCGCCCGGTCCGCCTCGCCCGAGGCGATCCGCCGGGCGGCGGCCAGCGAACCGCCGACGACCAGCGCGGACGCCTCGTGCATCCGGTCGAACACCGGGTTGTCCGGGGTGCCGAGACCGTGGCCGACGTCCCAGCCGGCCATCGGCGCGGCCCGCACGGCGTTGAGGTAGGACGGCTCGTGCGCGCGTTCGATCTCGTCGTCGGTCGCCGGGTCGGGCGCGATGAGCGCCACACCGTCCAGCACGCCGAGCGCGGTCGCCAGCCGGACGGTCAGGTCCAGTCGCACGGGGTTGAGCGGGTGGTCCCCGCCCAGGTCGTAAGCGAGGAAGGACTCGTCCCAGACGACGGCGGCTCCCGTACCCATGTCGGCAACCTAACCCACCAGGCACGCGGTGGTGTGATCACAGGTTGGTCGACCCGGGCGTGCGGAGGTCCCCGGTGGACTTAGAGTCTGCCGAGACGACGCGGGCCAGGATTGCGGCCATCGAGGATGGAACCCCGCACGTCGGAACGGGGTCAGAGAAGACATGCACCTGCGACGAGTCCCCGCCCTGACCGCTGCGCTGGCCATGGCGCTCACGCTCGGCCTGTCTGCCTGCGCCACCACGGTCTCCGGCAGCCCGGTCGCCGCGGCGGGTGGGTCGACCGGGGAGAAGACCGCCTCCGGCAAGCCGTCGTCGACCAAGACGTCCTCGCCCAAGACCTCCAGCAAGGCGGGCGAGCCGAAGACCACCGAGGCCGAGAAGCCCTCCGGCGACGTGAAGATCACGACGAAGAAGAAGACCGAGGGCTACGAGGACTGCGACATCCTCACCCCCGAGGACGTGGCCGCCGCCGTCGGCGCGACGAAGGGCGGCGAGAAGGGCTGCGTGCAGAGCACCGAGGACCCGTTCTCGGTCGTGCTGTTCATGGTCACGTTCGCCGAGTACGAGGGCGAGGCGCGGACCATCGAGGTCGGCGGCAACACCGCGTACGAGGTGAAGGAGAAGGGCGGCGACTGCACGGTGCTGGTCATGCTGACCGACGACCCGGACGAGATCACCCCCGCGTTCCAGGCCACCGTGACGCCGATCGACGAGATCGACCCGTGCCAGATCGCGCTCAAGCTCGCCACCAAGGGCTTCGAGAAGATCCCCAACGCTTGAGTTCGACCGCCCCTGCTCCGCAGGTGGCCCCGCGAGGTCGCGTCGACGTTCAAGCGACCGGGCCGCCGTCTGCGGAGGAGCGGCAATCGGACACAGGTCGGGCGGGGTCCGAGGACCACTGGGACCAGGAGCCCGCGTAGAGCGGCGCGGGGCGGTCGGGTGCGGTGATGCCGGCCACCTCCAGGGCCAGGACCACGGACGACGCCGTGACACCCGACCCGCAGTAGGCCGCGACCGGGCGGTCGGGCGAGACGCCGATGGCCTCGAAGCGCTCGGCCAGCGCGGCGGCGGGCAGCCAGCGGCCGGCGGAGGTGTGGCCGGAGGTCGGCGCGTTCAGCGCGCCCGGGATGTGCCCGGCGCGCGGGTCGACCGGCTCGGTCTCGCCCCGGTAGCGCTCGGGGGCCCGGGCGTCGAGCAACGTGCCCGTGCCGGTGAACGCGGCGGCCCCGTCGGCGTCCAGCACGGGCATGCCGCCGGGCGTCACGACCACGTCGCCGGGAACAGGGGACGGCGTGCCCGCGTCGACCGGACGGCCCTCGGCGGTCCACGCCGCGAAGCCGCCGTCCAACACCGCCACCTCCGGGTGACCGGCCCACCGCAGCAGCCACCAGGCGCGCGCGGCGACGGAGCCGTCACCACCGTCGTATGCCACGACCGGGTGATCTCGCCGGACACCGGCGGCCCGCAGCACGGCCTGGAGCGCCGCCGGGTCGGGCAGCGGGTGGCGGCCACCGGCGCCGGGCGGCGAGGACAGCTCCGTGTCGAGGTCGACGTAGACGGCACCGGGAACGTGTCCGACCTCGTAGTCTTGACGTCCCGGTGGTCCTCCCAAACGCCACCGGACGTCGAGCACGACCGGTGGTTCGGCGCCGTTCAGCGCGGAGGCAAGGGCTTCGGTGCTGATCAGTGGATGCACGGCACCATCCTGCACCCGTGACCGGCCGACTAGCATTGACGCCATACGAAGGGGAGCGGGTGTGAACGACCTCATCGACACCACCGAGATGTACCTCCGCACGATCTACGAGCTCGAAGAAGAAGGCGTGGTGCCCCTGCGCGCGCGCATCGCCGAGCGGCTGGGCCAGAGCGGTCCGACGGTGAGCCAGACGGTCGGCCGGATGGAGCGCGACGGCCTGGTCGTCGTGGCCGACGACCGGCACCTCGAGCTGACCGAGCAGGGCCGCAACCTGGCCATCGCGGTCATGCGGAAGCACCGGCTCGCCGAGCGCCTCCTGGTCGACATCATCGGCCTGGAGTGGGAGCACGTGCACAGCGAGGCGTGCCGCTGGGAGCACGTCATGAGCGAGGCCGTCGAACGCAAGCTCGTCAAGCTCCTCGGCAACCCCACCACCTCGCCCTACGGCAACCCCATCCCCGGGCTGGACAAGCTGGGCGACGGCGAGCCCGCCCCGCCCGCCGAGGCGGACCTGGTGCGGATCGACGAGGTGGCCCGCCGCGGCGGCGGCCACGTCGAGGTGCGCCGGATCGCCGAGCACGTGCAGCTCGACGAGGACCTGATGGCCGAGCTGAAGGCCGCCGGCGTGGTGCCGGGCGGCACGGTCGAGGTCGACTCGCTCGGCGGCGCGAAGGTGATCCAGGTGCGCGGCAACGGCACGGTCGCCGAGCTTGACCCCGCCGTGGCGCACGCCGTCCTGGTGCAGGCCCGGTGAGCCCGACGCGGCGCGCGGTCGCCGCGTTCACCCGGCTGCACGGCGCCGAGCCCAGCGGTGTCTGGTCGGCACCCGGCCGGGTGAACCTGATCGGGGAGCACACCGACTACAACGACGGTTTCGTCCTGCCGTTCGCGCTGCCCCACCGGACCGCGGTGGCCGCGTCGGCGCGTGACGACGGCCGGCTGCGCGTGGCCACGGTGGGTGACGACGGCGTGGTGCAGCAGGCCGCGCCGGTGCTGGTCGCCGACCTGGAGCCCGGCGCGGTCGGCGGCTGGGCGGCGTACCCGGCGGGTGTCGCCTGGTCGCTGCGCGAGCAGGGCCTGACCGGCGGGGCGGACCTGGTGATCGCGGGCGACGTGCCGGCGGGCGCGGGCCTGTCCTCGTCGCACGCGCTGGAGTGCGCGGTGGCGTTGGCGCTGCTCGGGCTGGCCGGGCGCGCGGCCGACGACCTGCCGCGGATCGCGCGCTGGGTGCAGCGCGCGGAGAACGACTTCGTCGGCGCGCCCACCGGTCTGCTCGACCAGACCGCGTCGCTGTGCTGCACCGAGGCGCACGTGCTGTTCCTGGACGTGCGGTCGTTCGAGGCCGAGCAGGTGCCGTTCGACGCCGCCGAGCACGGCCTGGAAGTGCTGGTGATCGACACGCGGGCGAGCCACTCGCACACCGACGGCGGCTACGGCGCCCGGCGCGCGGGCTGCGAGGAGGCCGCGTCGCTCCTGGGCGTGCCCGCGCTGCGGGACGTCGACGTCGACGGGTTGGCCGACGCGCTGGCCCGGTTGCCCGAACAGCTGCGCCCGCTGGTGCGGCACGTGGTGACCGAGAACGACCGGGTGCTGGCGGCCGTCGAGCTGCTGCGCGCCGGCCGGTTGGCGGAGCTGGGGCCGCTGCTGGACGCCTCCCACGCGTCGCTGCGCGACGACTACCAGGTGTCCGCGCCCGAGCTGGACGTCGCGGTGGACGCGGCGAAGGAGGCGGGCGCGTCGGGCGCGCGGATGACCGGCGGCGGTTTCGGCGGGTCGGCGATCGCGCTGGTGCCCGTCGAACGGCACGACGAGGTGGTGCGGCGGGTGCTCGCCGCGTTCGCCGGGCGCGGCTGGACGACACCGAGGACTTTCCCGGCCGTGCCCTCCGCGGGCGCCGGCCGGGATCACTGACGGACTGGTCGAAAGCGGGGATTCAGGGTGAAGTTGCTCGTCACGGGCGGCGCCGGGTACGTGGGCAGCGTCTGCGCGGCCAGGCTGGTCGAGTCCGGGCACGAGGTGGTCGTGCTGGACGACCTGTCCACCGGGCACGCGGACGCGGTGCCGGACGGCGTGCGGCTGGTCGAGGCGGGCATCGACGACGCGATCGGCGAGGTGCTCGCCGAGGGGTTCGACGGTGTGCTGCACTTCGCGGCCAAGTCGCTGGTCGGCGAGTCCATGCAGGACCCGGCGAAGTACTGGCAGGGCAACGTGGTGACGTCGCTGCGGCTGCTCGACGCGATGCGCGCGCACGGCACGCCCCGGCTGGTGTTCTCCTCCACCGCCGCGACCTACGGCGAGCCGGAGCAGGTGCCGATCGCGGAGACCGCGCCGACGCGCCCCACCAACCCCTACGGCGCGACCAAGCTCGCGATCGACCACGCGATCACCTCCTACGCCGCCGCGCACGGCCTGGCCGCCGTGTCGCTGCGCTACTTCAACGTGGCGGGCGCGTACGGGCGGTTCGGCGAGCGGCACGGCGTGGAGACGCACCTGATCCCGATCGTGCTCCAGGTCGCGTCCGGTCGCCGTGAGCGGGTGCAGGTGTACGGCGACGACTGGCCCACCGACGACGGCACGTGCGTGCGCGACTACATCCACGTCGTCGACCTGGCCGACGCGCACCTGCGGGCGCTGGCGCACGCGACGACGGGCGAGCACCGCGTCTACAACCTGGGCAACGGCCTCGGTTTCTCGGTCAAGCAGGTCATCGACGCCTGCCGCGAGGTGACCGGCCACCCGATCCCGGCCGACGTCGCGCCGCGCCGGGCGGGCGACCCGGCGGTGCTCGTGGCCTCCAGCGAGAAGGCCCGCACCGAGCTGGGCTGGAAGCCCGAGCGGGTGGACCTGGCCGGCATCGTGCGCGACGCGTGGGACTTCACCCGGTCACAGCAGGGGGCGTGATGGCAGGCAAGATCACCGAGGCCGGGTTCGGGGACCTGACCTCGTTCACGGAGATGCCGCGGATCTCGTCGCTGGCGCTGTCCCCGGACGGCACGCGGCTGGTCACGGTGGTGGCGACGCTCTCGCCGGACGGCAAGGCGTGGCAGGGCGCGCTGTGGGAGGTCGACCCGGCAGGCGAACGTCCCGCGCGGCGGTTGACGCGGGGCGCGAAGGGCGAGTCGGCGCCCGCGTTCACGCCGGACGGCGCGGTGCTGTTCCTCTCCGCGCGGCCCGACCAGGAGGCCAAGCCGGCCGACCGCGACTCGAAGGACAAGGCGGCGCTGTGGCTGCTGCCGCCCGTCGGCGAGGCCCGCGAGCTGTGCCGCCCGGCCGGCGGGGTGTCGGAGTTCGCGGTGGCGCGGGACGCGGGCACGGTGCTGCTCGCGTCGGGCGCGCACCCGGGCGCGACGTTCGGCGAGCGCGACGCGGAGCACCGCAAGGCCCGCGAGGACGCCGGGGTGACCGCGATCCTGCACGAGTCGTACCCGGTGCGGTACTGGGACGCCGACCTCGGGCCGAGCTTCCCCCGGCTGCTGGCGACCACGTCGCCGGTCGGGGTGGACCGCGATCGCGTCGACCCGTCGTCGGAGCTGGTGGACCTGACGCCCGGCGCCGCGGCGCGGCTGGACGACTCGCCCGCGATCAGCCCGGACGGCCGGTGGGTCGTGCGCACCGAAGGTGTCGTGGTGAGCGCGGCGTACGGCCAACGGGTGCGGCTGCGGCTGACGTCGACCGACGGCGCCACCGACCGGGTGCTGGCGGAGCTGGACGGGCACTCGTTCCTGCAGCCGGTGTTCCTGCCGGACTCGTCGGGTGTGATCGCGGTGCGCGCGTTCGACTCCACCGAGGACCTGCCGTGGACGAACACGTTGGTGCGCGTCGACCTGGAGTCCGGGGCGGTCGAGGAGCTGGCGGCGGACTTCGCCGAGGAGCCCGACCACCCGGTGGTGAGCCCGGCCGGTGACGCGGTGTACTTCACCAGCAGCCACCGGGGTCACCAGCCGATCTGGAAGCTCGACCTGGCGTCCGGCTCGGTGGTGAAGCTGACCGCGTCCGGCGCGTACACCGATGTGCGGGTCAGCCCCGACGGCGCGTCGGTGTACGCGTTGCGCAGCGCGTGGGACCACCCGCCGCAGCCCGTGCGGCTGTCGTCGTCCGGTGTGGACCAGGTCGCCGTGCCACTGCCCGCGCCCGGCGCGGTGGAGTCGGTGCCGGGGACGTTGACCGAGGTCGAGACGGTGGTCGAGGACGGCCGGGCCGTGCGGGCGTGGCTGGTGCTGCCGAACGGCGCGTCGGCCGAGCAGCCCGCGCCGATGCTGCTGTGGGTGCACGGCGGTCCGGTGATGAGCTGGAGCGGGTGGAGCTGGCGCTGGAACCCGTGGCTGATGGCGGCGCGGGGTTACGCGGTGCTGCTGCCGGACCCGGCGCTGTCGACCGGGTACGGGTACGACTTCGTGCGCGCCGGGTGGGGTTCGTGGGGCGGCAAGCCGTACACGGACCTGATGGCGATCACCGACGTGGTGGAGCGGCGGGACGACATCGACGACTCGCGCACGGCCGCCATGGGCGGGTCGTTCGGCGGGTACATGGCGAACTGGATCGCCACGCAGACCGACCGGTTCAAGGCGATCGTGACGCACGCGTCGTTGTGGCACTTGGACGCGTTCACCGGCACCACCGACGACTCGTACTACTGGATCCGCGAGATGGGCGACCCGCTGCGGCAGCAGGACAGCGTGCGGGCGAACTCGCCCCACCTGCGGGTGGCGGACGTCAAGACGCCGATGCTGGTGATCCACGGCGACAAGGACTACCGGGTCCCGATCGGCGAGGGTCAACGCCTCTACTTCGACCTCGTGCGGCACGGCGTGCCGGCGAAGTTCTTGTACTTCCCGAGCGAGAACCACTGGATCCTCACGCCGGGCAACGCCAAGGTCTGGTACGAGACGATCTTCGCCTTCTTGGCGGAGCACGTGCTCGGCGAACCTTGGCGGCGACCGGAACTGATCTAGGCGGACGGTCGGGCACGGGGAACCTCGACTCTGGCGGATGGCCGGCTGCGGGTGCTCGGCGCTCGGTGTGTCGGTCGGGCTGGGCCGGCGGGTCGGGGGCGGCGGCCACCACCGGCGGGTGACGGGTGGTTGGCGCGAGTGGCACCAGCCGGAGAGTGGTTGGCGATCGGCAGGCAGATGACCGGCGGCGGTCGGCGGGGGTGCCGGTCGGTGGCGGCGGTCGGCAGTCGGAGGCGGTGGCCGGCGGCGGTCGGCGCTCGGCGCGATGGCCGGCGGATAGCAGTGTCGACGGCCGTGGTCGGTAGTCGGTAGTCGGTCGTGGGTAGCGGTCGGCAGCGGCGGGTGGCGGACAGCGGTCTCTGGTGTGGGTAGTGGTCGGCGGCGGGCGGCGGGCGGCGGGCGGCGGGCGGTGGGCGGCAGTCGGCGGGTGCGGTCGGTGGCGGATGGCGGGCGGTGCGCACCGGCGGTGGCGGTGGGCTGGTGGCGGAGGCTTTGAGGCCGGCGGGGTGAGGGCGGCGAGTGAGAGGCCGGTGGGGGCGAGTGAGAGGCCGGTGGGGAGGCCGGTGGGGTGAGAGGTGAGTGGTTACGGGGGTGGTTGGCGGTCAGGGGGCGGTTGGCGGGGTGGTCCAGTCGGTGGCGGCGACTTGTTCGGCCAGGTGGCGGATCTGGGTTGGGGGCAGGCCTCCCGCGAGGGCGGCGCGGAGCAGTTCCGTCAGGCGGTGGTTCGGGTTCGCCTCCTCGGCGCGGTCCAGGGCGAGGAGGGCCAGGGTGCCGTTGCCCCGGACGTAGGCGGAGAAGGCGAGCAGGGTGGCCGGTTCCGCCCGTTCCGGGACGGGGCTCGCCCGGGTCAGCTCGGTCCACAGGGCCTCGGCGCCCGAGGCGTGCTCGCCGACGCAGTAGGCCAGGGCGGAGTCCCTCGTCAACGGGTTCGACAGGGCGTGCGCCAGGTCGGCCACCTCCTCGTCGGTCAGCGGGCGTTTGCGGGTGGCCGCGCGCAGCACCTCCGCGTGGATCAGGTCGCGGTCGCGTCGGGGCACGGTCTCGTCGTCCGGCGCCGGGTCGTCGGCGGCCAGGCGGTTGAGGAGGGTGGAGCGGCGGGACAGTGCGTCCGGCGGGTCCGGGACCAGCACGGCGCTCATCGCCTCACGGCTGCCGTAGGTGACGTGGCCCTCCGCGGCCGAGGCCGCGGCGAGCGCCGAGCTCGACGGGTCCGGCACGACGCCCGAGGTGCCGACGTCGTGGTAGTCGAACCAGCGCTCGCCCTTCGCCGTCGCACGCGTCCACACCGCCAGCAGCAGCGGCACGTCGGCCTCGTGGAGGGCGTCCTCCAGCTCGTCCACCAGCGCGTCGTGCGGCAGGTCCTCGGGCGGGTCGCTCGACCCGCCGCCGATGACCACCACCACCGCGTCGTCACCCCGGCACCTGGCCAGCGGCGCGGTGAGCCGGTCGGTCACGCGGTGCGGCACGCCCGCCGGCGGCAGGTCGACGCGCAGCGTCATGGTCACGTCGTAGTCGCTCACCACCAGCACCACCACCGAGTCGGACGGGTGGAAGCCGAGCAGGTGCGGCACGGCGGCGATCAGGTCGCCCGGGTCGCGCAGGCGGGTCGAGGGAAGCAGCTTCGTCATGGGTCCGACCTTGGCCCGGGACCCCCTGGGCGCGCCGGCGGCGATCCGCGAACTGTGGACAACTCGGAAAAGGCCGCTCCCGCGGAAGGCGGGAGCGGCCGGCGACCTGCGGGAACTCAGCAGCTCGGTGCTACTTGACCGTCCGATCCTGTGTACACGTACGCGTCGGAGATGTACCCCGACCCGATCTTGTCCCACAGGTTGGTGGTGCCGTACTTGCCGGTGATCGTCTCGCCCTGCGTCTGGCAGCTGATCGTCACCGTCGCGCCGCTCGCCACCGAGCCGACGGCCGCGTACTGCGTGCCGGGGCCGGACCGGATGGTCACGGCGGCGCCGCTGTCGGTGCCGACGGTGCCGGTCACCCCGCTGGTGCCGCACGAGTTGCGGCTGGTGTAGCTGCGCGTGCCCCAGTAGTAGATCTGCGTCCCGTTGAACTTGATCTTCTGGTCGACGCCGTTGAGCCGCTGCTCGTAGTGCAGGTGCGGCCCGGTGGACCCGCCGGTTGTCCCCACGCTGCCGACCCGCTGGCCGATCCGCACGGACTGCCCGACGGACACGCTCTGCGCGGACAGGTGCGCGTACCGGGTGCGCCAGCCACCGCCGTGGTCGATCTCGACCCACCGCCCGTAGCTCGTGCTGCCCTCGTTCGCGACCCTCGTCACGCTGCCCGCCGCCGACGCGACCACCGGGTCGCCGTCGTCGTTGGCCCGGTTGAAGTCGACCGAGTTCGCGGGGCTGTGGTTGGTGCGGGTCTGGCCTTCCCACACCTGGTTGCACGGGAACGGCATCTGGAAGGTCGGCGCCGCCGCGGCCTCGCCCTGCGTGAGGACGAGGCCGATCAGCGGCGCCACCAAGGCCGTGACGAACACACGTCGGCTCATCTGCCACCTCCTTGACGACTAAGGGTGATCATCCGACCACGCCCGACCGTCTTAGTGGAAGACTTACCAGGTATTGAGTTAGTGAATTAGTTCCTAACCAACCGAACGGAGCAGCGAAGAATCGACCACTCAGCAGTTGCGGCTGGTGTAGTTGCGCGTGCCCCAGTAGAGGATCTGCGAGCCGTTGAACACGACCTTCTGCGCGACCCCGTCGAGCCGCTGCTCGAAGTGGAGGTGCGGGCCGGTCGAGCCGCCGGTCGTGCCGACGTCGCCGATGCGCTGACCCTTGGACACGGCCTGGCCGACGCTCACCCGCTGCACGGACAGGTGCGCGTACCGGGTGCGCCACCCGCCGCCGTGACCGATCTCGATCCACCGGCCGTAGCTGGTGCTCCCCTCGTTCTCCACCCGCGTCACCGTGCCCGCCGCCGACGCCACCACCGGGTCGCCGACGTCGTCGGTCCGGTTGAAGTCGACGGCGTTGGCCGGGCTGTGCGCGGTCCGGGTCTGACCAGACCAGACCTGGTTGCACGGGAACGGCATCTGGAACCCGGGCGCCGCGGCGGCCTCGCCCTGCGTGAGGGCGAGGCCGACCAGCGGCGCCACCAGTGCCGTGACCAGAGCGCGCCGGGTTCGACTCATCTGCCACCTCCTTGACGACTGTGGCGCAGATCCGACCACAACCGCACCCGCAAGTGGAAGACTTTCAAAGTAGACGCTTCGTTAAGTACTTTCTAACCAACCGATCGGCGCAACGCGGCGAGGCCCCCGACCACGGGGAGTTCCACGACCGTCGAGTTCAGGTCGACCGACAGCCCCGCGCCCGGGTCCGGCCGCAGCGTGTAGTCGTGGTCAGAAGAGATCAGCACGAACTCGACGCGGTGACCAGACGGGACCACGTAGTCGTTCGGCTCCAGCTCGACCTCGACCCGGTACTGCTTGCCCGGCTCCACCGGCTTCGTCCGCGACGGCGACACCCGGTTCTGCGGGTCGGTCCACCCCCGGGTGATCACGTGCGACGTGCCGTCCGGCGCCCGGTCCACCAGCAACGCGGTCACGTTGGCCGCCGGCCGGTCGAACGAGATCGCCAGGTCCACCCGGGCCACGCCGGAGAACCGCAGCGGCGAGGCGGTCGGCTTCGTCGTGTACGACAGCCGGTTGCCGGAACCGGGCAGGTCGATCAGGTCCTCGGCGAGCTTGGACGAGTCGTCGCGCAACGACTCGACCACGGCCCTGCCGGGCACCGGCTCGAACCGCAGCGCGCCCTTGGTCGAGCCGCCCGCCCACGGGTGCAGCCGGGCGGTCGACGTGCCGGGGGCGGGCCAGTCGGCCTCGTCCACCCACGTGGTCTTGTCCTCGCGCTGGATCGTCGCCTTGGGCTCGCGCTCGACGCCGTTGTCGACGCCGTACAGGTAGTGGCTGAACCAGCGGTTGATCGTGCGCCGCCACTCGACCGACCGCAGCGTGTCCGGGTCGGTGTGCCCGGACTGGTGCAGCCAGATCTTGTGCTCCACGCCGTGCCGCCGCAGCGCGTCGTACCACTGCGAGACGTGCTTGAGCTTCACGTTCCAGTCGCTCAACCCGTGCACGGCCAGCACCGCGGCCCGCACCTTCGACGCGTCCTTGACGTAGTTGCGCTCGTCCCAGAACTCGCTGTAGTCACCGGTCACGCGGTCCTGCCTGGCCGCCACGTCGGCGATCACCGGCTTGCAGACCTCCCGGTCCGCGCGCGTGTAGACGTACTCCGCCAGCACGTCCAGGTCCTCGCCCTGGAACGTGCCGGGCGCGACCACCGCGCCGTCGGCCCGGTAGTAGTCGTACCAGCTGGAGATGGCGGCGATGGGCACGATGGCCTCCAGGCCCTCGACCCCGGTGGCGGCGACGGCGTTGGGCAGGGTGCCGTTGTAGGACACGCCCATCATCGCGACCTTGCCGGTGCTCCAGCCCGCCGTGACCGGCGCGCCCGCCGCGTCGCGCGCGGTGGCGCGGCCGTTGAGCCAGTCGACCACGGACTTCGAGCCGACGGTCTCGTTGTGCCCGCCCGAGGTGGGGCAGCCGGTGGACTGGCCGGTGCCCAGCGACTCGGCGTAGACCATGGCGAAGCCGCGGGAGACGAAGTAGTCCTCGTAGCGCCCGGACCGGATCGGGGCCGGGTTGGGCCCGACGGCGGCGGCGATCCGCTCGTCGGCCTCCGCCTTGAGCAGCGAGCCGTCCCGCTTGTCGTACCCGCCGCGCCGGTTCGGCACGTACAGCTCCACGTCGACGTCGTGGTTGGCCACGTCGTTGCCGCCGGAGAAGTACGGGCTGTTGAAGAACACCACCGGGACCTTCAGGCCGCGGTCGGTGGCCTTCTGGCGCACCACCTCGGTGTAGACCTCGTCGTCGTGCCCGTCGCGGTCGCTGTCGACCGGCGCGCGCACCCACAGGCTCTCGCGGACCACGTCCTTCGGGTCGAAGACGGGTTGCGCCTCGCCTCCGACGAACACCGGGCCTTCCGCGACGGCGCCGGCCACCGCGGGCGTCAGCCCCAGCGGCAACGTCACCAGAGCGGCGAGCACCGCGGCTCTCCGTGCACCCTTCACGACCGAACCCCCATCATGTGTAGGACAGGTTTCGGGCTGACCATCCCTCGCGCCACAACACCTGTCAAGGGTGCCCAAAGTCCACAGTGGACAAGCCGGGAAGACCCGACGAACGGCCCCTTGACCAGCGGCGGAGACCTGTGCAGACTCGCCCGCGCCATGCGTGACTTCATCGCCGCGCTGCCCAAAGTGGAGTTGCACGTCCACCTCGTCGGGTCAGCCTCCCCCGCCACCGTCCTCACCCTCGCCCGCCGGCACCCGCAGCACGGGGTCCCGACCGACGAGGCCGACCTGCTCCGGTTCTACGAGTTCACCGACTTCGGCCACTTCATCGACGTCTACGCGGCGGTGAACGACCTGGTCACCACGGGCGACGACGTCGCCGCGCTGGTCCTGGGCCTGGCCGAGGAGCAGGCGCGGCGCAACGTCCGCTACGCCGAGGTGACCGTGAGCGCGACCAGCCACCTGCGCGCGGGCATCGCGCCGCAGGAGCTGGACGAGGCGCTCGCCACCAGCCGCGAGCAGGCGTTGGCCGAGCACGGGGTCGAGCTGGCGTGGGTGTTCGACATCCCCGGCCTCTGGGACCGCGACTTCGGCCTGACCAGCGCGCGGTACGCCGTCACCCACCGCCCGCCGGGCACCGTCGGCTTCGGGCTCGGCGGGTTCGAGGCGGACGCGCCGCGGCGGGCGTTCCGGGAGGCGTTCGCCGTCGCCCGGGACGCGGGCCTGCACTGCGTGCCCCACGCGGGCGAGACCACCGGCCCCGACCAGGTCCGCGAAGCCCTGGACGAGCTGCACGCCGAGCGGATCGGCCACGGCGTCAACGCGGCGGCCGACCCGGAGCTGCTGCGCCGGCTGGCCGCCGAGCGGATCACCCTGGAGGTCTGCCCCACGTCGAACCTGCGCACGGGCGCCGTCAAGGACATCGCGGAGCACCCGCTGCCGACGCTGCTCGACGCGGGCGTGCCGGTCACCCTGGCCACGGACGACCCCGGCATGTTCCACACCGACCTGGACCGCGAGTACCTGCTGTGCCACGAGGCGTTCGGCCTCGGCCGGGGTGAGCTCGCGGAGCTGGCCCGCACCGGGGTGCGGGCCAGCTTCGCGTCCGAGGGCCTCAAACGGTCGCTGCTGGCCGAGATCGACGCGCTCGATCGCTGACCCCGCTCGCCACCGCCACCCCGAGACCGGCCAACGCCAGCGCCGCGCCCACCCAGTTGGGCGCGGTGTAGCCGTACCCGGCGTCGATCGCCGCGCCGCCCAGCCACGCGCCCGCCGCGTTGCCGAGGTTGAACGCGGCGATGTTCGCCGCCGACGCCAGCGCGGGCGCGCCCGACGCCTGCTCCAACACCCTCGCCTGCAAGGGCGCCACGGTCGCGAACCCGAACACGCCGAACACCGCGATCGTGATCGCCGCCGGCACGGCCCACTGGGCGGTGAACGCGAACACCACCAGCACCACCACGAGCGCGCCCAGGAACGCGTACAGACTGGGCATCAGGCGGCGGTCCGCCGCCCGCCCGCCGACCACGTTCCCCACGAACAGCCCGACCCCGAACAGCACCAGCAGCCACGTCACCGCGCCCGGCGAGAACCCGGCCACCTCCGTCATCATCGGCGCGACGTAGGTGAACGACGCGAACACCGCGCCGAACCCGAGCGCCGTCGTCACCAGCGCGAGCCACACCCCCGGTCGCCGGAACACCGCCAGCTCGCCGCGCAGCCCGGTCGACGCGGGCTGCGGCGGCACCAGCGCGACGATCCCCACCAGCCCGGCCACGCCCAGCGCGGTCACCGCCCAGAACGTCGACCGCCAGCCGAGCTCCTGGCCCAGCGCCGTGCCCGCCGGCACGCCCAGCACGTTCGCGGCGGTCAGGCCGGTGAACATCATCGCGATCGCCCGCGCCCGCCGGTCCGGCGCGACCAACCCGGCCGCCACCACGGACCCGACACCGAAGAACGCGCCGTGGCACAGCGCGGCGACGACCCGGCCCACCATCAGCAACGCGTAGTCGTCGGCCACCGCGCACACCAGGTTGCCGAGGATGAACAGCGCCATCAGGCCGACCAGCAGCTGCTTGCGCGGCAGCCGCGACCCGCCCGCGGTGATCAGCGGCGCGCCGACCACGACGCTCAGCGCGTACCCGGAGACCAAGAGCCCGGCGGACGGGATCGACACCCCCAGATCGCCCGCCACCTGCGGCAGCAGGCCGACGATCACGAACTCCGTGGTGCCGATGCCGAACGCCCCGACGGCCAGCGCGAGCAGCGCGGGCGGCATCACCGGGCACCGAGCCAGGTGCGCAGCTCGCCCAGCAGCACGCGGTACTCGTCGAGCACCCCGTCCATCAGCAGGAACGGGTGGATCGTGCCCTCGAACTCCCGCAGCCGCACCGGCACGCCGGCCGCCGCCAACCGGGCCGCGTACCGCTCGCCGTCGTCGCGCACGGGGTCGTGCCCGGCGATGGCCACGAACGCGGGCGGCAGCCCGCCCACCTCCGGTGCCCGCAACGGCGCGGCGAGGCCGGAGACCGGGGACGACCCGAGGTACTGCTCCCAGAACCACCGCATCGTCCCGGTCGACAGCGCGAAACCCGTCGCGTGATCCACGTAGGACCGGGTGGTGAAGTCGACGTCCAGCGCCGGCGCCACCAACACCTGGAACGCCAGGTCGAGCGTCCCGCGGGCCTTGAGCGCCACGGCGGCGGCGAGGTTGCCGCCCGCGCTGTCGCCCATGACCCCGATCCTCGTCGGGTCGACGTCCACCGACGCCGCGTGCTCGAACAGCCACGCCGTGGCCGCGTAGGAGTCGTCCAGCGGCACGGGGAACGGGTGCTCCGGCGCCTTCTGGTAGTTCACCGCGAACACCGCGTGCCCGGTGGCGACGGCCAGCGCGCGCAACGCCACGTCGTAGACGTCGAGGTTGCACGTCACCCAGCCGCTGCCGTGCAGGAACGCGATCGCCGGGAACGGCCCGTCGCCCTCCGGGTAGTAGATGCGCGCGGGCAGGTCGGCCGTCGGGCCGGGCACGAAGAGGTGCGCGACGCGTGCCACCGGCTCCGGTGGGCCCTGGAACGCCAGGAACCCCCACTGCGCCTGGCGCGCCTCGAAGACGGTCAGCTCCTCCAGCGCGGGCGCGCCCGCGAGCTTCGCCAGCACCGCTTGGGCCTGTTCGGTCAATGCCATGGACCGATCATCGGATGACCAGCATGGATAAGTCCAAGGCATGTTCTTTCTCGCAGGCATAAGCTCTGGTCATGACGCTGCGGCAGTTCGAGTACCTGATCACGGTCGTGGACGAGGGCTCCTTCACCCGCGCCGCCGAGCTGCTGCACGTCACCCAGCCCGCCCTCTCCCACCAGATCCTGGCCTTGGAACGGGCCGTGGGCGCCCGGCTGCTCGACCGACTCCCCCGCGCCGTCCGCCTCACGCCCGCCGGTCGCGCCTGGCTGCCCCACGCCCGTGCCGCCCTGGGCGAGGCGGAGCGCGCGCTCACCGCCGCACGGCGCACGGCTGGCGTGGAGTGCGGCGAACTGCGCGTGGCCACGCTCTACTCGCTCACCCTGGGCGTCCTGCCGCCCGTGCTGCGGCGTTGGCGGGCCGAGCACCCCGACGTCCGCATCCGCCTGTTCGAGCACCGCCACGCCGACGAGCTGCGGGACGCGATGGCCGACGGGCAGGCCGACCTCGCCCTCGGCCCCGAGCCGGCGAACTGGGCCGGCTTCCGGCAGCGGCTCGGCGTGGAGGAGTTCGTGATCGTGCTGCCGCCCGACACGCACCACCGCGAGCCGATCGACCTGCGCGAGCTCGCCGACGTCGGGTGGGTGCACTACGCGCCGGGCAACGGCCTGGCGGACCTGGTCGACGCGGCGTGCGCGGCCCGCGGCTTCCAACCGGGGGCGGCCGTGCGCACCGAGCAGACCGCGGCGGCGCCGGTGCTGGCCGCGTCGGGGCTGGGGCCCGCGCTCGTGCCCCGCAACATCGTGCCGGAGAGGTTCGACGGCGCGGTCCTGCGCACCGACCCGCCGGTGCGGCGGACGCTGGTCGCGTACGGCCACCGGACACCCGACCCGCTCGCCTCGGCCTTCGTGACCTTGCTCGCCGGGGCAGGATGGGACGCATGAGGCTGGTCATCCTGGGCGGCGGCGGCTTCCGCGTGCCGCTCGTGCACAAGGTCCTGGACGGGCACATCACCGAACTCGTGCTGCACGACGTGGACGCGCACCGGTTGGCCGCGATCCGGCACGTGCTGCGCGACGGCCCGCCGGTCACCGCCACCACGGACCTGGACGAGGCGCTGCGCGGCGCGGACTTCGTGTTCTCCGCGATCCGGGTCGGCGGCCTGGCCGGGCGCGCGATCGACGAGGAGGTGGCGCACGCGCACGGCGTCCTCGGGCAGGAGACGGTCGGCGCGGGCGGCATCGCGTACGGCCTGCGCACCGTGCCGGTGGCCGACCGGATCGCCCGGCGCGTCGCCGAGCTCGCGCCGCGGGCGTGGGTCGTCAACTTCACCAACCCGGCCGGGCTGGTCACCGAGACGATGGCCCGCCACCTGGGCGACCGCGTCATCGGCATCTGCGACTCGCCGCTGGGCCTGTGCCGGCGGGTGGCGAAGGCGCTCGGCGTCGAGGACCCGGCGTTCGACTACGCGGGCCTGAACCACCTCGGCTGGTTGCAGGGCGTCCACCTGGGCACGGAGAACCTGCTGCCCACCCTGCTGGCCGACGACGAGGCCCTAACGGGTTTCGAGGAAGGCCGGATGTTCGGCGCGGAGTGGCTGCGAGCGTTGGGCGTGATCCCCAACGAATACCTGCACTACTACTACTCGACGCGTGAGGCGATGGGCGACAGCCGCGGCGCTTTCCTGCTCGACCAGCAACGACGCTTCTACGACGGCGAGGTGGACTGGGAGACCACGCGGCTGGAACGCGAAGCGACGTACATGGCCCAGGAGCGCGAACGCGACAGCCTCGAAAGCGGCGGCTACGAGCACGTGGCCATGGCGCTCATGCGCGCCATCGCGGACAACGAGACCGCCACGCTGATCCTGAACGTGCCCAACAACTCCACGCTGTCCACACTGGACGACGAGGCGATCGTCGAGGTGCCGTGCGAGGTGGACGCCGCGGGCGCGCGTCCGCTGCCGGTGAGCCCGCTGCCCGACCACGCGGCCGGTCTCGTCACGTCGGTCAAGGCCGTCGACCGGCTGATCATGGAGGGCACGCGCCCCGCCGCGCTCAAGGCGTTCGCCCTGCACCCGCTGGTCGACTCCCTGGCCACCGCCAAGAGCCTGCTGGACACCTACGTCCGGCGGCACCCGGAGCTGGCCTACCTGAGCTGAGCCCGGCCCAGCGAGTCCGAGCGGCGGGTCGTCTCCGGCAGCCGCGTCACGCACAGCCGCAGCACCTCGGCGCACGCCCGGTCGAGGTCGATGCGGTGACCGACGGACACGAACACCGGCTTCACCCCTTCCCGCGTCCGCAGCGCCCGCCCGACGACCTCACCGTCGTCCACGAGGTCGGTGTGCGCGCCGCGCGCGTCGGCCGGCATGTCGAAGCGGCCCATCGGCGTCTTGGCCACGCCCACGCTCGGCAGGCCGGTCACCACCCCGAGGTGGCAGGCCAGCCCGAACCGCCGGGGGTGCGCGAGCCCCTGCCCGTCGCACACCAGCAGGTCCGGCGGCACGGTCAGCCGCTCCAGCGCCCGCAGCAACGACGGCAGCTCCCGGAACGCGAACAGCCCCGGCACGTACGGGAAGTCCGCCTTGCCCGTCACCACGGCGGAGTCCACGGTCCGCAACGTCTCCGCGTCCAGCACCACGACCGCCGCCGCCAACCGGTCGTCGTCGGCGTAGGACACGTCGAGCCCGGCGACGTGCCGCACCACCAGCCCGGGATCGGTCACCGTCGACACCGACGGCCGCAGGCGTTCCTGCTCGGCGACCGCCTCCTCGGGGGTCACGGGTGCCGCACCGAGGCGCGGTGCGCCGCCAGCAGGTCCTCGCCGAAGTCCCCGGCCCGCCGTCGCCACACCGAGTGCGCGTGGTTGGCGTCGTTGTCCGTGTTGTCGTACTCGATCAACAAGTCCGGCCCCTGGATCCGGTAGTAGTGCCCCTCACCGCGCTTCTCCGATCCCTCCCACGAGAAGTGCAGCCGGTCCGGCTCCAGCGCGTCGAACTCCTCGTCGGCCAGGTCACCGGTCAGCCGGTCCAAGTAGTACCGCACCAGCCCGACGAGCAGCCCGCGCGAGGACCGGTCCAGCTGCGCGGGCGTGACGCCGACGGGGTCGAGGTCGCCGATCCGCCGCACGTTGCCGGTCTTCAGGTCCGGCGGCGGCGTGCCGGAGACCACCGCCAGGCCCCGGGCCGTGCGGCCCATCCGGTCCAGCAGCTCCCGCGCCAGCTCCTCCTCCAGCCGCAGCGGTTCGAGCACCGCGCGGCCCCGGTACGCGATGCGGGCGGGGTGCGCGCCCAGGAAGAACGGCGTCGCCGACACCCGCCCGTCGGCCACGACCACGCTCACCGACAGGTGGTGCCCCTCGACCCGCCAACCCCACGGCTCGTCACCGGGTTCGCCGAGCAGCACGGTCCAGTAGTCGCCCTGGTGCCGGTCGCGGGCGCCGCCCTCGCGGTCGTCCAGCACGTCCTCCAGCGCCATGATCGCGGCGGTCTGCGCGTAGGCGTGCGGGCTGAGCACGCACGACAGCAGCCGGTGCACGGCTTTGCGCTGGTCACGAGTCAGCTCGTGGTAGACGACACCCGGCCGCGGACCCGGCGTGTAAGCCCACCGGGTGCGCAGGTCGTCGTCGGCCACGTCCCGCACCGCCGCCGTCCGCTGCCCGTCGTCGAGCAGGTCGAGGAAGCCCCGGGTGGCTTCGGCGATCTCGTGCAGCATCCCCCGAACTTAGCCGCCCACCCGTCGTGGAGCAGCAGGCGCGTGACGGGCGTCGACGACCAGCAGGACGGCACGGGCCAGGAGCGGGTTGGCCGCGGCGAACGCCACCGCGACGGCGAACGCCGGGTCCAGGCTGCCGAAGTCGCGCAGCAGGTGCTCGTCGAACGGCCGGAACATCGCCACCCAGAGGTGACCGGGCGAAGGAACCTCATGCCCCTCTGACGACGGAAGCGGCCGAGGTGTGACAGGACCGGTGTCCCGCTGCATGCTGGCGCGATGTGGAATAGCGACTTGCTCGACCTGGACGCGTACCTCGACCGCGTGGGCTTCACCCCCGACCCCGCGGCCGACCGGGCGACCACGCTGCGCGGCCTGCACCGCGCCCACCTGGCGGCCATCAGCTTCGAGAACGCCGACGTGCGCGACGGCGTGCCGATCGCGCTGGACGTGCCGTCGTTGCAGGACAAGCTGGTGGCACGGCGGCGCGGCGGGTACTGCTTCGAGCAGAACCTGCTGTTCGCCGCCGTGCTCGACCGGCTCGGCCACGAGGTCACCGGCCTCGCGGGCCGCGTGCTGCTCGGCCGCACCGGCGACATCCCGCGCACGCACGCCGTGCTGCGGGTGGACCGGCGCTGGCTGGTCGACGTCGGTTTCGGCGGCGGCGGGCTGCTGGAACCGCTGCCGCTGGTCGCCGACCAGCCCACCCGGCAGGGCGACTGGACGTTCCGGCTCGACCACGCCGACGGCGTGTGGACGCTGCGGTCGTTCCAGGCCGGCGCCTGGTTCCCGTTGTACGACTTCACCGAGGACCCGCGGACGCCCGCCGACTACGGGATCCTCAACTACTACACGTCCACGCACCCGGCGTCCTCGTTCGTCGGCCCGCTGCTGGCGCAGCGCACCGACGAACGCGCCCGCCACAACCTCAAGGACCTGGAGCTGACCGAGACGCGCCCGGACGGCTCCGTCGTCAAGCGCATCCTGACACCCGAGGAGCGCGCGACCGTGCTGCGCGAGGAGTTCGGGCTGGAGCTGCCCGACCGCGCTACGGCCAGGGCTTGAGCTCGGGCGCCTCGCCGGTGATCGGACCGGCCGGCTCGCGGCCCGCCAGCCACGCGGTCAGGTCGGTGAGCGAGCCGGTCAGGGTGACGTCCTCGCCCTCGCCGATGGTCCACTGGCGTTCCGGCGCCCGGAGGGTGAGCCGGACGCCCTCGGGCACGCGCGCGGACAGGAAGTCGACGGCGTGCTCGCAGAACTCGGGCGACCAGGTGACGGGGCCGAGGTCGAGGTCGCGCAGGTGGATCTCGACCTCGCGCCACACCGCGTACGCGGTGCCGGTGAGCGTGCCGTCGCGGTAGAAGACGGGGGCGTCCCAGTCGCGGACGTTCCCCCAGGCCTCGGCGAGCCGGGCGACGGCGGCGGCGATCGCGGCCCGGTGCTCCGCCGCGGACCGCCCGGCGTCGGCCTCGATCGCGGCGTCGCGCGCGGGCCTGCCGCCGGGGTAGACCTCCACCTTCGTGCCCTCGTGCTCGGCCTGACCGGCGAGCGCGGCGGTGCCGTTGGCCAGGTGGGCCAGCACGTGGCCGCGCGTCCAGCCGGGCAGCGCGGACGGCTGCGACACCTGCTCGTCGGTGAGGTCCTCGATCACCGCGGCCAGCCTGCGGTGGCCGTCCAGCGCCCGCTCCTGGATCGTCACACATCCCCCTAATGGTTGTTCGACTCAAGTGCGTTAGGGAACCTATCACTAGACTCACCGGGGTGGCACTGGCGCTGGAGTTCGCGGGCACGGTCCGGCACGACGGGCACGGCGGGCTCGCGGACGACCTGGCCACGCAGGAGGGCTTCACGGCGTGGACCGGGGTGCGGGCGGACGAGGCGCTGCGGCAGCGGGCGGTCGAGCTGCGCTGGGCCGTGCGGTCGTTGTTCGCGCGCGCGGCACAGGCCCACGAACGCCTGGACGCACCTCACTTGATGGACGTCGAGCGCGCGCTGCGCATCGTCAACGAGGCCGCCGCACGGGTGCCGCGGGCAGCGCGGTTGGAGTGGGACGAGCAGCCCCGGCTGCGCTACGTGGACGCGGCCGACGACGGCGACCGCCTGCTGGCGACGCTGGCGACGGCGGCGATCGAGTTCCTGGCCGGCGGCACGCGGGCCGACCTGCGCGCCTGCCCCGGGCCCCGGTGCGTCCGGTACTTCGTCAAGGCCCACCCCCGGCAGGAGTGGTGCAAGCCGTCGTGCGGCAACCGGGCGCGGGTCAGCCGGCACTACCACCGCGGGCGCGACAGCTGACCGCGCGGGCGCCCGGAGGCGCCCGCGCGGCCGTCCGCTAGCCCTGCGAGATGTACGCGGTCAACTGGTCGTGGTCTTCCTGCAACTGGCTGATCCGGCTCTTCACCACGTCGCCGATGCTGACGATGCCGACCAGCTCGCCGCCGTCGACCACCGGCACGTGCCGGATGCGCCGCTCGGTCATCAGCACCGTGAGGCTGTCGACCGAATCGCGCGGCGTGCAGGTGAGCACCTCGCTGGTCATGATCTCCGCCACCGGCGCGGCCAACAGCTCGCCGCCCCGGTCGTGCAGCTTCCGCACGACGTCGCGCTCCGACACGATCCCGGCGATGCCCTCGGGCCCGAGCACGACCATCGCGCCCACGTTGTGCTCGGCCAGCGCGGCGACGAGGTCCGCCACCGACGCTCTCGACTCGACCGTGGCCACGGCCGAGCCCTTGTTGCGCAACACGTCAGCGATCCTCATGGGCGCCTCCCGATCTCCGCCAGACCCGGTTGCTACCCAGCTCAGGCTAGTTCGCCGGGCAAGTGATCGGCAGGTCACGCGCCCGAAGAGAGCACTACCCCGTCAGCTCGTCTTCGGCCGTGCGGTGGTCGGGGCACCCGCGGCGCCAAGGCACTCCGCCAGGTGGACCAACGGCCGCGACCGTGCGACACCATCCACAGTGGACGACTCCGGGCGGCGCACCGACCTCGACAGCACGACCGCCCGACCAGCTCCGGAGGCTGGTCGGGCGGTCGCGTGCCGGTCGCTCAGCCGCCGCTCGTGCGCCGGAACACGCGCCGGCCGACGAACGTGTTCTGGTGCGGCCGGCCCGGGTTCTTGTTCACGCCGTCGTTCTTCTGGGCGTGACCGCGGCGGGCCGCGCGGTTGAGCGGGACCTCGGTCTGCTCCGGCTCGTCCTGCTCGCCGTCCTCGACCTGGGGAACGTCCTGATCGGTCATGTCTGCCTCCTGGGTGTGGCGAAGTCGCTGGTCAGCGACGCCGCATGGCGTACTGGCGCGGGGTGGCGACAGCTCGGCCGCCGCCGAAGCGCGGTTGCGCCGCGCCCGACGAGCGTGCGCCGCGGCGTGCGGCGCGGTTGGTCGGCTGGTCGTCGTGTGGTGGTTCGTTGCGCATGGTGGGCATGCGTTCGCCTCCTCGATGTCCGAGGCGTGCAAAAGAGTACGACCCGTGGTTCGACAGGGTCGCGAGAAGAGCCGCTGGGGCCACCAGGAGAAGGGCGCGGCACGGCCCGAGGCCGGTGCGGGCGCTGGAGGAAGAAGTCCTCAGAGGTAGATCTGGAAGAACATGGTCGTGACGTTAGCGCGCTTCACGCCCCGACGCCAATCGTTTTACCGGCGGTCGACGCCCCCGCCCGCCGCGACCACGCCACGGCGGGCGTCATCGCCAGCGCGGCGGCCAGGAACAGCACGCCGAGCACGAGCCAGCCGACCACTCCCCCGCCCAGCACCAGCGTGGTGAGCAGCAACGGGCCCACGGTGCGCGCGACCGCCGTGCCGGTGCCGTAGAATCCCTGGTACTGGCCCTGCTTGTCGGCCGGAGCGAGGCCGAAGCCGATCTCCCACGAACCCGCGCCGTGCAGCATCTCGCCCACCACCTGGACGCCCGCCGCGACCACGAGCGCCACCACCGCCACCCAGTCCGGCACACCCGCGGCCAACGAGAACACGACGCACGACGCGAGCAGCAGCACCCCGCCGCGCCGCACCGACCGCGCCGCCGTGCGCAGATCGGTGACCCCGCGCGCCAGCCGCACCTGCCCGAGCACCACCGCGCCCGTGTTGAGCACGAAGAGCAGCCCGACCACCCACTTCGGCGCGGAGGTGCGTTCGACGACCCACAGCGGCACGACCAGGCTCAGCATCGGCATGTAGAGCAGGAGGACCGAGTTCAGCAACGCCACCACCGCGTACGGCCGGTCCCGGAGCACGCCGAGCCGTCCCGTCCGGGCGACCGCCGCCACCTCCGGCACCGCCCGCAGCACCACCGCCGCGACCACGAACCCGACCGCGTCCACCGCGAACACCGCCAGGTACGCCGCCGGCGTGTCCACGTGCAGCGCCACCCCGCCGAGCCCCGCGCCCACCGCCAGCCCGCCGTTGACCGCGGACTGCAGCACGGCCCGCACCCGCGTCCGCTGCCGCGGCCCGACGAGCCCCGCCAGCAACGCCTGCCGAGCGGCGGCCAACCCGCACTGGCCGCACGCGTAGACGCACGCGGCCACCAGGAAGGCCCAGAACGAGCGGACCACCAGGAACGACCCCAACGCCGCCGCCGTGCCGACCGCCAACCCGACCGCGACCCGACGTGGCCCGACCCGGTCGGCGACGTGCCCGAACCCCACCCCGGCCACCGCCCCGACCGCCCAGGCCACGGTCAACGCCACCCCGACCAGGGTCGGCGACAAGCCGACGACCCGGGTGAAGTACAGCGCGGAGCACACGTAGAACGCCCCGTCGCCGACCGAGTTGGCCACCTGCGCGACCGCGAGCACCTTCGTCGTCCCCATGGACGCCACGCTAGGTCCCCGATTGGCCCAACCCAAGAGCCAACTCCGGGCCGATGCGCTGGGCCAATCAGTCGTGGCTCTCCACGATCGACACGACCTCGCCGTCGATCACCGTGCCGTCCACGACCGCCGGGGGTTCTTCGCGCTCGGTGAAGAAGCGGGCGGCGAAGGCGCCCACGGCGCGGGTCGTGACGGCGTCGAACGTGCCGCCGATGACACCGCCCACCAGCGGCACGCCCTTGGCCAGGGTCACGGTCGCCTTGCTGGTGCCGTACTTCGCCAGGAGGGTGAAGCCGACGCGCTTGTTGACCTCGCGGATCAGCTGGGCCGGGATGCGCTCGATCAGGTTCATGGTGAGCCTGGAGCCCACCTTGATGCCCGCCTTCTTCAGCAGCTCGGTCCCCGCGTTGCCCAGCAGGCACACCAGGATCGCGGTCTGCACCTCGTCGCTGTCCAGGTCGTGCCCGTGCACGGCGGCGATCGACGCGATCAGGTGCGTCTGCACGAGGTAGGACGCCGTCAGGTTCGCGGGCAGCGTGACGGGCAGCGTGATCAGGCCGCCGACGTTCGTGGCGAAACCCTGCACGCCCGCCGCCGCCACGTGCGTCCGGATCAGGTGCTTGATCGCCTCCTCCGGCGTCAGCCCCTTGTCCAGGGCCTCCACCGCCATCTGCCGCGCGCCCTTGAACGGCCCGAAGCCGTTGATCCCCACCCTGAGCAGGTGGTCCACGGCGTTCTGCTGCACCTTGGTGATCGCACCCGGTTCGTCCACCATGCCCCCGAGGTTACGCGGCGCGTGATCGGGTAGCCGAGGCCGATGGACATGTCTTCGTTGGGAGAGCTGGTCAGGCACCGCGGCCCGTTCGCGTCGGTCTACCTGGACGCCTCGCACGACACCGAGGACGCGGCCGAGGCCATGGAGCTCCGCTGGCGCGGGGTGCGCGAGGAACTGGCCGGGCAGGGCGCGGACGACGCCACGCTGGACGTGATGCAGGAGGCGGTGCTGACGCCGGTGCCGGGCAAGCCCGGCCGGGCGCTCGTCGCGGCGCGCGGCAGGCTGCTGCTGGACCGGGTGCTGCCGCGCCCGCCCGCCGTGGAGACCACGCGCTGGTCGGACCGGCCGCACCTGCTGCCGCTGGCGACCTGGACGGAACCCGCCGTGCCGCACGTCGTCGTCATGGTCGACCGGGCGGGCGCCGACCTGCACGGGTACGACGGGCGCGGTGAGCGGGCGGGCGAGGTGCCCGGTGACGGGCACCCGCCGCACGAGGTCCCCCGCGGCGGGTGGTCGCACCGGCGGCTGCGGAAGGCCGCGGAGGACACCGCCGGGCGCGACGCGGCGAGGCTGGCCGCCGAGGTCGACCGGCTGGTGACGGACCTGGACGCCCGGCTGCTGGTCCTGGGTGGCGAGGTCGGGGCGCGGGCCGACGTGCGCGAGGAGCTGAGCCCGCGGTGCCGCGACGTGCTGATCGAGGTGGGGGGCGCGTCGCCGGCCGAGGGCGCGGACGACGCCGCGTTCGACCACGCCGTGCGGTCGCTGGTGGCCCAGTACCAGTCCGACCTGGACAACGACGTGGTGGAGGAGTTCACCGCCGAGGCGGGTGATCCGCACGGTCGCGCGGTGCAGGGCCTGGCGCCCGTGGTCGAGGCGTTGCGGGAGGCGAAGGTGGCCGCGCTGCTGCTGTCGGACCCGGCGCTCGGCGACCGCACCGTGTGGTCGGGCGACGACCCGGCGCAGCTCGCGCTGCGGGAGCAGGACCTGCGCGGCCTCGGTGTCGAGCACGTCGGCGAGCGGCGGGCCGACGAGGCGCTGGGCACCGCCGCCGCGGTGACCGGCGCCCAGGTGGTCTTCACCGACGCCGCCGGGCTGCGGGAGGGCGTGGGCGCGCTACTGCGCCACTAGCCCGTGCTCCAGGTAGAGGGTCACGCCGCGCTCCCGCGCGTCGAGCGCGGCGGACACCCGCCTGGCCAGCCGCGGGATCAGCGCGTCCGGCACCTCGGCGGGCGTGATGTAGCGGTGGCTGCGCAGCTCGGAGGCCTGCAGCCGGATGGTGGCGTCGCCGAGCGAGCCGCCGTCGAAGATGAACAGGACCCGGTCCTGCCCGGCGGACGGCGCCCAGTCGGCGACGAGCAGCGGGCCCGGCTCCACGGCCAGGCCCAGCTCCTCCAGCACCTCCCGGGCGCACGCCTCGCGCGGCGTCTCGCCCGGCTCGACCACGCCGCCCGGGATCTCCCAGTGGTCCTTGTAGGTCGGTTCGACCACGAGGACGCGGCCGAGCGCGTCGAGGAACAACGCGCCGGACGCCGCGAGCGCGGACACGCTCAGACCGCCGCCGCGACGACGTCCTCGGCCGGGTTCTTCTCCAGCACGACGACCTTCTTGTCACGCCGGCTGCGCTTCTCCAGGTACGTCGCCAGCCACGTCAGCAGCAGGCACATGGAGATGTAGACCGCGGCCACGACGATCGTGACGGGCACCAGCGGCCGGCCGAACTGGAACTGGCTGCCGATGTCGCGGGCGAAGTCCAGCAGCTCGTCGTAGGTGATCAGGAAGCCGAGCGCGGTGTCCTTGAGCAGCACGACCAGCTGGCTGATGATCGCCGGCAGCATCGCCCGCACGGCCTGCGGCAGCAGCACGTGCCGCATCACCTGCGTCTTGCGCATGCCCACCGCGTAGGCCGCCTCGCGCTGCCCGCGCGGCAGCGACAGCACGCCCGCGCGGAACACCTCGGCCAGCACCGAGCCGTTGTAGAGCGTCAGGCCGAGCACCACCGAGTAGAGCGGCGAACCGAGGGACACGCCATAGTGGAAGACGAAGATCAGCACGACCAGCGGCACCGCGCGGAACAGCTCGACGACCACCATCGAGGGCACGCGGACGACCTTGTGGTCGGAGAGCTGACCGGCCGCGAAGATCGCGCCGAAGAGCAGGGCGAACACCGCGCCGAGGCCGAACGCCTTGAGCGTGTTCAGCAGCGCGTCGATCAGGGTCAGCTGGATGTTCTTGTACTCGAGCCAGGACCACTTCCGGCCTTCGAACTGGCCGCTCTCGGCGAACCGGTAGATCACGAAGCCGATGGCCGCGACCAGCACGAGGGTGCCGATCACCGCGTAGAGGCGGTGGCGCAGCCGGGCCCGGGGCCCGGGGACGTCGAACAGGACCGAGCTCATCGGGCGATGCTCCACCGCTTCTCAAGGCTGCGTTGCAGCAGGGTCATGGGGATCACGAGCACCACGAAGAACACGGCGACCCAGAGCAGGCCGATCAGCTGGTTCTCGCCGCGCTCCGCGAGGTTGGCGCTGATGGCGCCCGCCTGGAACACCGAGAAGCCCGCCGCGATGGTGGTGTTCTTCAGCAGGGCGATCATCGTGCTCATCATCGGCGGCACGACCGCGCGGGTGGCCTGCGGCAGCACCACGGACCCGAGCATCTGGCCGAACGTGAGACCCAGCGCCCGCGAGGCCTCCGCCTGGCCGACCGGGACGGTGTTGATGCCGGCCCGCACGACCTCGCACACGAACGCCGCCGTGTAGAGGGTCAGCGCGAAGAGGGCGGCGGTGTAGAAGAAGTCGGCCGCCGAACCGCCGAACGTGTCCGCGGTCACGATTCCGAGCGCCGGGAACGCGAGGGCGAAGAAGAAGAACACGAGGGTGAGCGGGGTGTTGCGGACGATCGTCACGTAGGCGGTGCCCATGGCTCGCATCACGGGGACCGGCGCGACCCGCAGCATCGCCAGGATCGTCCCCAACACCAGCGACCCGACCGCGGAGATCAGGAACAGCTCAACGGTGTTGAGGAACCCGGGCCCGTACAGGTCGAGGTTGTCGAGCAGGACGTCCATCGGCTTCCTCGGCTAGGTGGGTGTGGTGCGGCCGGTCGCCGGAACACCGACGACCGGCCGCGGAGAAGTGATCAGTAGCGTTCGAGCACGGGCTTGTCGGCCGAAGAGCCCGACTGGCCCAGGGTGGCGTCGTAGGCCGCCTGCCAGGCGCCGCCGTTGATGGCCTCTTCGAGGATGTCGTTGACCTTGTCGCGCAGGGCCTTGTCCTCCTTGGGGAGGCCGATGCCGTACGGCTCGTTCGAGAAGGTCTTGCCGACGACCTTCAGCGTGGTCGGCGACTGCGAGGCGTAGCCCTTCAGGATCGCGTCGTCGGTGGTGACGGCGTCCACCGCGCCCTGCTCCAGCTGCTCGACGCACAGCGAGTAGGTCTGGAGCTCGACGATGTTCTCCGGCTCGGTCAGGCCCTCGGACTTGACCTTCTGGATCGGCGTGGAGCCGGTCACCGAGCAGACCTTCTTGCCCTTGAGCGCGTCCTTGCCGGTGATCGAGGTGTCGTCCTTCTTCACCAGCAGGTCCTGCCCGGCGGTGAAGTACGGGCCGGCGAACGCGACCTGCTCCTTGCGCTTGGCGTTGATCGTGTAGGTGCCGACGTAGTAGTCCACGTCACCGTTGATCAGCGCCTGCTCGCGGCCGGCCGACGGGATAGCCTTGTAGTCGATCTTGTCGTCGCCGTAGCCGAGCTTGGCGGCGACCAGCTTCGCGATCTCGATGTCGAAGCCGGTGAACTTGCCGCTGGTCGGGTCCTTGTAACCCAGACCGGGCTGGTCCTCCTTGACGCCGACGATGACCCGGCCCCGGGACTTGATCTTGTCGAAGGTCGGCGAGCCCTCGACCTTCACGTCGGCGGCGACCTGCTGGGAGGGGGCCGTGCCCGTGTCGCCGGCGCCACCCTCCTTGCCGCATGCGGTCAGGGCGAGGCCGCCGGCCAGCAGCGCCACCGCAAGGGTGCGAACCCTCATCGTCCGTCTCCTGCTCTTCTTCGGTAGTGCGGCGCCAGGCTCAGCGCCGCGTTCGTGGGACTTCAGTGGGTCAGGATCTTGCCAAGGAAGTCCTTCGCGCGGTTGGACTTCGGCGCGGAGAAGAACGCCTCCGGCGTCGAGTCCTCGACGACTTCGCCGTCGGACATGAAGATGACCCGGTCCGCGGCCTTGCGGGCGAAGCCCATCTCGTGGGTGACCACGAGCATGGTCATGCCCTCCTTGGCCAGCGTCGTCATCACGTCCAGCACCTCCTGGACCATCTCGGGGTCCAGCGCGGAGGTGGGCTCGTCGAACAGCATCACCTTGGGCCGCATCGCCAGGGCGCGGGCGATCGCCGCCCGCTGCTGCTGCCCGCCCGACAGCTGGGCGGGGTACTTCTCCGCCTGGTTCGCGATGCCGACCCGCTCCAGCAGCTCCATGGCCGTCTTGCGGGCCTCGGCCGCCGGGGTCTTGCGGACCTTCACCGGCGCGAGCATCACGTTGTCGACGATGCTCTTGTGGGCGAACAGGTTGAACGACTGGAACACCATGCCGACATCGGAGCGCAACCGGGCCAGCTCCTTGCCCTCGGCGGGCAGGGCCTGGCCGTCCACCTCGATGACGCCGGACTCGATCGGCTCGAGCCGGTTGATCGTGCGGCACAGCGTGGACTTGCCCGAACCGGACGGCCCGAGCACCACGACGACCTGCCCCTTCGGCACCTCCAGCGTGACGTCCTTGAGGACGTGCAGAGGCCCGAAGAACTTGTCCACGCCCGCCATCCGGATCATCGGCGGTGCAGGAGTGGCGGCGGTCATCAGTCCTCCAGTAGGGGTTCCTGAGCGATGGCGGAAACCTAGGTGTGAATCACCACACCAGTCCAGGCGGTTGAGCAAGACTTAGGGTCTCAACTCTGTCACAGGGTGGCGACACTTATCGGGGAGGCTCCACGGTGCGGGTGCTGTTGGTCGAGGACGACGACCGGGTGGCGGAAGCGCTGGTACCGGCGCTGACCCGGCGCGGTTTCACGGTGGACCGGCAGGCCACCGGTCGGGGGACGCTCGATCGGCTGACCGGGGTCGACGTGGTGCTGCTCGACCTCGGCCTGCCCGATGTGGACGGTGTCACGCTCTGCCGGCACATCCGGGCGGCGAGCGACGTGGCGATCATCGTCGTGTCGGCCCGCGGCGAGATCGACGACCGCATCCTCGGCCTGCACGCCGGCGCGGACGACTACCTGGTCAAGCCGTACGACGTGGGCGAGCTGGTGGCCCGCGTGCACGCGGTGCGGCGGCGGCGCGGCGACCCGGTCGGCGTCGGCGGCACCGGCACCGAGGTGTTCGAGGTCGCCGACGTGCGGGTCGACCTGGGCCGGCACGAGGTCACCGTGGCGGGTGAACCCGTGGGGCTGTCGCGCAAGGAGTTCCAGGTGTTGGCGCTGGTGGTGGCGGCGGGTGGCGCGGTGTGCACCCGGGAGCGCATCCTGGCCGAGGTGTGGGGACGCACCTGGGCGGGGGCCAACCGGACCCTGGACGTGCACGTGGCGACGCTGCGGACCAAGCTCGGGCGTCCGTCGTTGTTGGAGACGGTGCGCGGTGTCGGGTACCGGTTGAGCGGGGGCTGAGTGCGGTCGCGGCTGCTGGGCATCGTGTTGACGCTGGTCGTGCTGGTGCTCCTCGGCTTGGGCCTGCCGCTGGGCCGGGGCATGGCGCAGGCCGAGCAGCAGGAAATGTTCCTGGACCGGCTCACCGACACCACGCGGTTCGCCTCCGTGGCCCAGCGGCCGTTCATCGACGACCAGCCGGAGGTCCTGGAGCCCGAGCTGCGCCGCTACCACGAGCTGTACGGCATCCGGGTGGCCCTGCTGGGCCGGGACGGGCAGGTGGTGGCCGCGTCCTCGGACGACGTGGACGTGTCGGCGCCCGAGGTGTCCGACCTGGTGCACGCCGCGCTGGCCGGCCGCCAGCCGGTCGCGCCGGAGCTGGTCATGCCGTGGGAGTCGACCGAGCTGGTGCTGGCCGAGCCGGTGCTGGAGGCGGGTGAGGTCCGGGGCGCGGTGGTGACGTTCTCGCCGACCTCGAAGACGCGGGCCGAGATCCTGCTGTGGTGGTCGCTGCTGCTCGGCGGCAGCACGCTGGTCCTCGTGCTCGGCGTGTTCGTGGCGTTGCCGCTGGTCCGGTGGACGTTGCGGCCCGTGCGGCGGTTGGACGACGCGACCGGGCGGCTGCTGGCTGCGGTGGTGTCCGGGCAGCCCGTGCAGCCGGTGGGCTCGTCGGACGGTCCGCCGGAGCTGCGGCAGCTGTCGCGCTCGTTCGACCAGATGGCGGCGAACGTGAGCGATGTTCTGGCGGCGCAGCGCGCGTTCGTCGCGGACGCCTCCCACCAGCTGCGCAACCCGTTGACCGCGCTGAAGCTGCGTCTGTCCAATCTGGAGGACCACGTGGTCGGCGAGGGCGCCGCGCACCAGGTGGCGGCGTTGGACGAGGCCAACCGGCTCAACCGGATCCTGGACGAGCTGCTGTCCATGGCGCGGGCGGGCGCGCAGTCGGTCGACCCCGTGCCGGTGGACGTGGACCGGGCGGTGGCGGGGCGGCTGTCGGCGTGGCAGCCCGCGGCGGCGGCGCGCGAGGTGCACCTGGTGCTGGACGGCGAGCCGGGCGGCCGGGCGCTGGTGCCGCCGCGCGGCGTGGAGACCGTGCTGGACGCCCTGCTGGACAACGCGCTGAAGTTCACCTCCGACGGCACGCTGGTGCGCGTCGACGTGCGCCGGCGCGACGGCGTGGTGCGGCTCTCGGTGCGGGACGAGGGGCCGGGTCTCGCGCCGGACGAGCTCGACCGCGCCACGGACCGGTTCTGGCGCAGCCCGGCGCACCAGAACGTGCAGGGCTCCGGGCTCGGCCTGGCCCTGGTGCGGCAGATCGTGGAACGGGTGGACGGCTCGGTGCGGTTGGAGTCCCCGGCAGGCGGCGGGTTGACGGTGACCGTCGAGTTCCCCGCCGCCTGACCCCCGCTCAGGAGGTGACGGCCACGCCCTCGGGCGCCGCGCCGACGGTGAACGGGGCGGCGGTCTCGCCGTTCTCGGCGTCGATCACCGACACGGTGCCCGACCCGGTGTTCGTGACGTACACGAAGCTGTCGTCGGGCGCCGCCGCCGAGCCCTCGGGCATCCGCCCGACCTTGACCACCTCGAGGGGCCTGCCGGTGGGCCCGAGGACGCTGACCGTGTTCGACCCGGTGTTGGCGACGTGCACCCGGCCGCCCGGGGTGACCGAGACGCCGAGGGGCGCGTCGCCGACCTTGGTGCTGCCGGCGGGGCGGTTGCCGTCCGTCTCGATGACGGTGACCGTGTCGCTGCCGGTGTTGGCCACGTAGACGCGCGCGCCGTCCCGGCTGATGGCGATGCCCGCCGGGAAGACGCCGACCGGGATCGTGCCGACGACCGCCTGCGAGGCGGTGTCGATGACCGTGACGCTGTCGCTGCCGTGGTTGGTCACGTAGACCCGGGAGCCGTCCGGGGCGGCCACCGCGCTGTGCGGGAACCGGCCCACCGGGATGGTCTTCACCGGCGCGTTCGTGGCGGTGTCGATGACCGTGACGTCGCCGCGCCCGAAGTTGGTGACGTAGGCGTGGGTGGGTGTGGCGGCGACGCCGAAGGGGTTGGGTCCCACCGGGACGGTGGCGACGACCGAGAGGGTCCGGGTGTCGATCACCGAGACGGTGTTCGAGGACTCGTTGGTGACGTAGACGCGGTGCCCGGCCGGGTGCGCGCCGACCCCGGTGGGATAGTCGCCGACACCCACGGTGGCGGTCACCTTGCCCAATCGGGTGTCGTACACGGTGACGTTGTCGGAGCCGCTGTTGGCCACGAACACCTGGATTCGGGCCGGCCACCGGGGTGAGGCGTCGAAACCGGTGCCGGCGAGCACCGCGAGCACCGCCACGGTCACTCCCAGACGGGGCAGCCGACTCGGTCGAGCAATGGTGTGAGAAGACGCAGCGTGAAAACGCGCGCGTACCGAATAAACGGACATGAGCTCCCCGTATCGGTTCTGGAAGACCCGGAACGTCGCTGGTCCCGGGCTTGCCATCACGCTAACGGCCTAGTGGCGGACGGCGCCGCCCCAGCGCCCACTTGTCCCCGACTTGGGCGAGCGGCCACGCGTGACGTTTACACCATAGGAATGACGCCGGAGCACTAAACTTTTACGTCGCGGTAATACCTCATCGCGCCGGGGTGCAATTCGATCGGCGTCGTCTCGATCGCCGAGCGGACCTCTATGGACCTCGCCACCGGACTGGCCGCGACGAGCGCCGGCTGGGCTTGGAACAAACCCCTGACCAGGGCTTCGGCCACGTCGTCGGACATCGTGTCGTTGACCAGGAGGAAGTTGCGCACCACCAGCGTGACGACCGGGCCGCCCCCTATCTGCTCGTACGCCGACGCGGGCAGGGTGGCGGAGCCGTACACGGGGTAGGTCTGGCGCAGCTCCGGCAGCACGTCGCCCAGGTCGAGCATCCGCAGCTTCACCGTCGTGGCCAGGGTGGTGACCGCGTCCGTCGGCACGCCGCCCGACCAGAAGAACGCGTCCAGCGCGCCGTCGCGCATCGCGTTCGCGCTCGTCGGCAGGTCCATGTACTGGACCTTGAGGTCCGTCTCCGGCGACATGCCCGCGGACTGGAGCAGCCGCTGCGCGATGAGCCACACGCCCGAGTCGCGGGCGCCCACGCTGACCCGGAGGTTCCTGAGGTCGGCCAGCTTGGTGGCCGGCAGGTCGTCCCGCACGATCAGCTGCAGGTAGTCGTCGTGCATCCGGGCCAGCGCGTACAGCTTGTGCCCGGCGGGGCCCTTCTGCTTCTCCTCCGCCGCGTCGGCCGCGGAGAACCCGACCTGCGCCTGGTTGGCCCGCAGCCGGTCGAGGTTGTCCACCGAGCCCGCCGTGTTCGCCACCTGGGCGCGGGGGATGCCCGGCTCCCGGGTCCACGCGTCGGCCAGCGCCATGCTCAACTTGTGGTAGACGCCACCTGGGCTGCCGGCCGCCATCGTGAGCTTGACCTGGTCCAGGTCGTCGCCGCACGCCGTCAACGACAGGGTGGCCAGGGCCAATGCGGCCCCGACCGCGTGCAACCGCAGGAGCGTTCCCGACACCCGCGCATCGTCGCACGTCCACGCTCTACGCTGGACCCGACGGAAGGACTAGGTGCAGTGACTCGCAGTTACCAGATCCGCACGTTCGGCTGCCAGATGAACGTGCACGACTCCGAGCGCCTGGCCGGCATGTTGGAGGACGCGGGCTACACGCCCGCCGAAGGCGACGTCGCGCCGGACGTCGTCGTGTTCAACACCTGCGCCGTGCGGGAGAACGCCGACAACAAGCTCTACGGCACGCTCGGCCACCTCGCGCCCGCCAAGTCCGCGAACCCCGACATGCAGATCGCCGTCGGCGGCTGCCTGGCGCAGAAGGACCAGGGCGAGATCGTCAAGCGCGCGCCGTGGGTCGACGTGGTCTTCGGCACGCACAACATCGGCTCGCTGCCCGTGCTGCTCGAACGCGCCCGGCACAACCGCGAGGCCCAGGTCGAGATCCTGGACTCGCTGGAGACCTTCCCCTCGACGCTGCCCGCCCGCCGCGACTCGGCCTACTCCGGCTGGGTGTCGGTGTCCGTGGGCTGCAACAACACGTGCACGTTCTGCATCGTCCCGTCGCTGCGCGGCAAGGAGAAGGACCGCCGGCCCGGCGAGGTGCTCGCGGAGGTGCAGGCGCTGGTCGACGAGGGCGTGCTGGAGGTGACGCTGCTCGGGCAGAACGTCAACTCCTACGGCGTCGAGTTCGGCGACCGCTACGCCTTCGGCAAGCTGCTGCGCGCCACCGGCGGCATCGAGGGCCTGGAGCGGGTCCGGTTCACCTCGCCGCACCCCAAGGACTTCACCGGCGACGTGATCGCCGCGATGGCCGAGACGCCCGCGGTGTGCCACTCGCTGCACATGCCGCTGCAGTCGGGCTCGGACCGCGTGCTCAAGGAGATGCGCCGCTCGTACCGGACCGCGAAGTACCTGTCCATCCTGGACGACGTGCGCGCGGCCATGCCGGACGCGGCCATCACCACCGACATCATCGTCGGCTTCCCCGGTGAGACCGAGGAGGACTTCCAGGCCACCCTGGACGTCGTGCGCGAGGCCCGGTTCTCGTCGGCGTTCACGTTCCAGTACTCCAAGCGGCCCGGCACGCCCGCCGCCGAGCTGCCCGGCCAGCTGCCGAAGCAGGTCGTGCAGGAGCGGTACGACCGGCTGGTCACGCTGGTCAACGACGTGGCGCACGAGCTGAACCAGGAGCAGGTCGGCCGGCGGGTCGAGCTGCTGGTCGCCTCCGGCGAGGGCCGCAAGGACGCCGAGACGCGCCGGATGACCGGCCGCGCCCGCGACGGCAGGCTGGTCCACTTCACGCCCGGCGACGCGCTGGTGCGGCCCGGTGACGTGGTGGAGACCGTGGTGACCTACGGCGCGCCGCACAACCTGATCGCGGACGGCCCGCTGCTGTCGCACCGCCGGACCAAGGCGGGTGACCGGTCCGAGGCCGGGGTGAAGCCGAAGACGCCGGGCGTGACGCTGGGGCTGCCGTCGTTCGGCAAGCCCGCTCCCCTGCCCGCCGCCGTCGTCGGGTGCTCGACCACATGAGGGAGTCCCGGTGAGGAAGTGCCCATGAGCGAGAACGACCGGGACGACCTGGCCGGGCTGCGCGAGGAGATCGACGGCGTCGGCCGGTCGGCGGCCAGGCGCTTCGACCCCGGCGCCGGCGCGTTGACGATCGCCATCGCGGCGCTGGCGATCCTGGTGTCGCTGATCCTGCCGTGGGTGGACGGCGTGCCGGGTCTGAGCGTGCTGTTCGGCAGGGCCGAGGGGCTGCCGGAGGTGTTCGCCTACCTGGCGGTGGTCGTCGGCGTGCTGCTGCCCGCGTTGACGCTGGCGTTGCGGCGGTGGGCGTTGGCGTGGGTGTGCGCGCTCGGGACGTTCGCCGCCTCGGTGGCGGGCGTGCTGTCGATCTGGACCACGCAGACGACGACCGGCCACCACCCCGGTCCCGGACCGGGCTTCGGCTTGGTCCTGGCCGTGGTGGCGGTCATCGTGCTGCTGGTGAAGTGGCTGAGGCTGGCCGCGTCCCGGCCGCCGATGCAGTGACCGCCGGGGGCGGGACGTGGAGCTGCGCACCCAGCGGCTGACGTTGCGGCCGCCGGTGGCCGACGACGTGGTCGCGGTGCACGAGATCCACCGCGACCCGGCGGCTTGCGCGCACAACCCGTCCGACGCCCTGCGCACCCCCGAAGAGGCCGCCAACCTGCTGGAACGGTGGCTGGAGCACTGGCGCGGCTTCGGCTTCGGCTACTGGGTGGTCCGCCTGCCCGACGCCGGGCGACCGCTCGGCTTCTGCGGCGTGAAGCTCACCGACGTCGACGGCCGGCGCGCGCTGAACCTGTTCTACCGGTTCGACCCGGCCACCTGGGGGCGGGGTTACGCCTCGGAAGCGGCCCGCGAGGTCGTGCGCTGGGCCCGCGACACGCTGCCCGACTACCCGGTCGTGGCCAGGGTGCGGCCCGCCAACACCGCCTCGCAGCGGGTGGCGCTCAACGCCGGCCTGACCCGCGCCGAACACCTGGACCGCCCCGGCGAGGACGGACCGGACCTGCTGTTCGCCGCGGGCTGGCCGCGCTGAGGGTCACGGCACGCAGTTGAGCCAGGGCGGGTTGCCGGTGCACTGCTGCCCGGCCGCACTGGTCGTAGTCGTCGTCGTGGTGGTCGGCTCGCCGGGAGTGCCGCGGACGGCGGGGCGGGCACGGCCGAGACCACGGTCGTCGGCGGAAGGGTCGTGATCGCGCGGTAGACCGGGTAGCCGGCCGGCGACAAGATCGAGAAGGCCGGGATCAGGATCGCCAGGACGACCAGCACTACCCTGGTCCACGGGGTGCGCGGGTCGCGGTCAGGCCCCGCGCCGTTCCCGTCCGGAAGGGGGAACGGCACGGGGCCTGGTCGTCCGCACTAGCGGCTCGCGACCGCCTGCTCGGCGGCGGCCAGCCACTCGCGCCACTGCTGGGCCTGCGCCTCGGCCTGCTCGGCGCGGCGCTTGTCGCCCGCCGTGCGCGCCTTCGCGGCCTGGGCCTCGAACTGCTCCACGCGCTCGCGGAACTGGGCGACGCGGGCCTCGGCCTCCGGGTCGGACTTGCGCCACTGGGCGTCGACCGCGCCGCGGACCCGCTCCTCGATCGCGCGGAGCTTGCCCTCCAGCTCGCGGACCCGCTCGCGGGGCACCTTGCCGATCGCGTCCCACCGCTCCTGGATCTTGTACAGCTGCTGGCGCGCTGCCTCCAGGTCGAGCGACGGGTCGATCCGCTCGGCCTCGGCGAGCAGCTCCTCCTTCAGCTTCCCGTTGGCCGCGAACTCGGCGTCACGCTCGCTGAACGCCTCCGAGCGCTTCGCGAAGAACGCGTCCTGCGCGGCCCGGAACCGCTGCCACAACGCGTCGTCGGCCTCCTTGGGCGCACGCCCGGCGGCCTTCCACTCGACCATCAGGTCCTTGTACCGGCCGGCCGTGGGACCCCAGTCGTCGGACTCGACGAGCTTCTCGGCCTCCTCGACCAGCTCCTGCTTGCGGTTCTTGGCCACGCCGCGCTGCCGGTCCAGGTCGGCGAAGTGCGACCCGCGCCGGCGGTTGAACGCGTCACGCGCCTTGGAGAAGCGCCGCCACAGCTGCTCGTCGGTCTTGCGGTCGACGCCCCGGATGGTCTTCCACTCGTCCAGGATCTGCCGCAGCCGGTCGCCCGCCGCCTTCCACTGCGTGGACTCGTTGGCCAGGACCTCGGCCTCCTCGACCAGCTCCTGCTTGCGCGCGCCCGCCGCGGCCCGAGCCTCGTCCTTGGCCGCCTTCGCGGCCTCCAGGCCCTTCTCGGCCAGGACCAGCACGTGCTCGACCCGTGCGGCCAGCGCGGCGAGGTCGCCGACCACCGCCGCGTCGGCCAGGCTCTCCTGGACGTGCTTCGCGCTGGTCAGCGCGTGCTTGGGGTCGCCCGCGCCGGAGGACAGCCGCGTCACCAGCAGCTCGACCTCGGTGCGGATGTCGTCGAACCGGCGCGCGAAGTGCGCCAGGCCCTCGGCGGGCTCGCCCGCCTGCCAGGAACCGACGACCCGCTCGCCGTCGGCCGTCTTGACGTAGACGGTGCCGTCCGCGTCCACGCGCCCCCAGCGGTCAGGGTGGTCCGACGCCACGGGGACCGGCGGTGCCGCCGTGACCGGCGACGCTTCCACCCTGGTCTCCTCGACCACCGCCCCCGCACCACTGTCGCCAGTGGTTCCCGGTGTCGTCTCGTGCTCCGTCATCGCCGGCTTCCTCCTCGCCTGCCCACTTCGTGGTGCCCGTGCCGACCACGGGCGCCCCGCCTACGACGGGGCCCAGCACCCGAGTACCGCGACGCCCCCTAAGAGTGCCCAGTACCTCGCGCGCATTCAAACAGGTCAAGGCTCGCATCGGTACCGGTGGTGGCCGATGAGTAGCGTGGACTGCCATGATCTCGCGCCTGGTGGTCGTGCCGCACCCGCCGCTGCTGGTGCCCGAACTGGTCTCCGGCGCCGTGCCGGACACCGGACCGGTGCGCTCGGCGTGCCTGGCCGCGGCACGGGACCTGGCCGCGGGCGCGTCGGACTGGGTGGCCGTCGGGGTCGACCCCTCCGGGCCGCGGGTGGTCGAGGGTGTCGCGGGCACGTTCCGCGGCTTCGGGGTGGACGTGCGGGTGTCGTTGTCGGCCGACGCGTCCTCTGTGGATGAGGACCTGCCGCTGCCCGCGCTGGTCGCGGCCTGGCTGCGGGAACGCGTCGGCGCGCGGTCGGTGCGCGTGCACCTCGTGCCGCCGGACCTGCCCACCGCCGAGTGCGTCGCCCTGGGCGAGCGGCTGGCCGGGTCGCCCGCGCTGCTGGTGCTCGGCGACGGGTCGCACCGGCGCGGCGAGCTGGCCGTCGGGCGGGCCGACGAGCGGGCCGAGCCGTTCGACGAGGACGTGCGCGAGGCGCTGGCCACGGCGGACACGGCCGCGTTGCGGGCCGTCGACCCGGTGACGGCGGCCGAGCTGGGCGCGCACGGCCGGGCCGCGTGGCAGGTGGCCGCGGGCGTGCCGGGGGCGTGGCGATGTGCCAGGTCGGAGTTCCTGGCGCCCTTCGGCGTCGGCTACCACGTGGCGGTCTGGGAGGCTTGAGCCCGTGAACACCCCCACCCCCGTCGCCGTCGTCGGACCCACCGCCACCGGCAAGTCGGACCTGGCCGTGCGGCTGGCCGTCGAGCTGGGCGGCGAGGTGGTCAACGCCGACGCGATGCAGCTCTACCGGGGCATGGACCTCGGCACGGCCAAGATCACCGAGACCGAGCGGCAGGGCGTGCCGCACCACCTGCTCGACGTGCTCGACGTGACCGAGACCGCGTCCGTCGCCGCCTACCAGCGCGAGGCGCGGGCCGTGGTGGAGCGCCTGCTCGCCGCCGGCCGCACGCCCGTGCTGGTCGGCGGCTCGGGCCTGTACGTGCAGGCCGTGCTGGACGACCTGGTGTTCCCCGGCACCGACGAGAAGATCCGCACCCAGCTGGAGCAGGAGCTGGCCGTGTTCGGGTCCGAGACGCTGCACGGCCGGCTGGCGCAGCTGGACCCGGCCGCGGCGCTGGCGATCCTGCCGAGCAACGGCCGCCGGGTGGTGCGCGCGCTGGAGGTCATCGAGCTGACCGGGCAGCCGTTCTCGGCCACCCTGCCCAAGCCCGGACCGGCCCGGTACGGCACGGTGGTCGTCGGGCTGGACCGGGACGTGGCCGCGCTGGACGAGCGGGTCGACGCGCGGGTGGCGCGGATGTTCGAGTCGGGCCTGGTGGACGAGGTGCGCGCGCTGGAGGCCCGCGGGCTGCGCGACGGCCGCACGGCGTCCCGCGCGCTGGGCTACCAGCAGGTGCTGGCCGCGTTCGACGGCGAGTGCTCGATCGACGAGGCGGCGGCCACCACCGCGCAGGCCACCCGGCGGTTCGTGCGCAAGCAGCGCTCCTGGTTCCGCCGCGACCAGCGGGTGACGTGGTTCGACGCGGGCGAGCCGAGCCTGGCCGACGACGTGCTCGAGCTGGTCGCACCGTAGCCTGGTGGGCGTGGGAGTCGAGTTTCTCAAGGGTCACGGCACCGAGAACGATTTCGTCGTGCTGCCCGACCCGGACGGCGTGCTGGACCTGACCGAGGCGCGCGTGCGCGCCCTGTGCGACCGGCGGCGCGGTCTGGGCGCGGACGGCGTGCTGCGGGTCGTCCGGCCCGACTTCGGCCCGTGGTTCATGGACTACCGCAACGCCGACGGCTCGATCGCCGAGATGTGCGGCAACGGGGTGCGCGTGTTCTCGAAGTACCTGGTCGACGCCGGGTTGGCGGCGGCGGGCGAGTTCACCATCGGCACCCGGGCGGGTGAACGGCACGTCGTCGTGCACGACGACGGCACGGTGACCGCCGACATGGGGCGCGTGCTGGTCACCGGCACGGGCACGGCCACGGTCGGCGGCAGCGCGTTCAGCGGTGTCGCGGTGGACGTCGGCAACCCGCACCTGGCGTGCGTGACCGAGGTGCCGGTGGCCGAGCTCGACCTGAAGCTGCCGCCCGGCCACGACCCGGTGCAGTTCCCGCACGGCGTGAACGTCGAGTTCGTCAACGTCCTGGACGACGGCGCTCTCCGGATGCGCGTGCACGAGCGCGGCGTCGGCGAGACCCGGTCGTGCGGCACCGGCACGGTCGCGTCGGTGGCGTCGTGGCTGTACGGGTCCGGCCGGCGCACCGGCAAGGCCACTGTGGACGTCCCTGGTGGACAGGTGTCCGTGGTGATCGAGGAGGACGGCTCCACGCTCACCGGCCCGGCCGTGCTGCCGGCCCGGGGCGAGCTCGACCAGGCCTGGTGGGACGCCCTCGGGGACTGACGCCCTCGGGGACTAGAGCCCGACGACCTCCAGCTTGCCCAGCCGCGCCTGCGACACCACCTCGGGCTGCGAGCTGGGCGCGGTGCAGCAGACCAGCCGGTCGCCGACGATCGCCACGGCGAAGCAGACCTGGCTGGTCTCCACCTTCCGGGTGATCTCGCCGCCCTCCTCGACCCGGAACACGAACGGCTGGAGCGCGGGCGCGACCCACACGCCGCCGTCGGCGTCCACCGCGATCCCGTCCGGCGCGATGCCGTGCTCGCGCAGCGACGCGAAGACCCGACGGTCGGACAGCGAGCCGTCGTCGGCCACGTCGAACACCGTCAGCCCGAACGCCAGCGTCTCGGCGACCACCAGCCGGCCGTCCGGCAGCAGCCCGGTCCCGTTCGGGAACTTCAGGTCCTCGGCCGCCACCTCCACCGACCCGTCGGGCCGGACCAGCGCCAGCGGCGTGCCGGGCGCGACCCAGCCCGGTTCCAGCATCGCCGCCTCGCCGCCCGCCGCGATGGCCGCGTGCAGGTCGAAGCCGAAGTTGCCGACGTACGCCCGGCCCTCCGCGTCGACCAGCATGTCGTTGGCGTGGAAGGTGGCGATCCCGGTCAGGTCGGCGTGCTCGACCAGCCCGCCCTCCTCCAGGCGCAGCACCTTGCGGTCCCGCATCGACACCACCAGCAGCCGCCCGTCGGGCAGCCAGCCCAGCCCCGAGGGCTGCCCCGGCACGTCGCAGACGACCTCCTGCTCGCCCGTGGCCAGGTCGAGCGCGCGCACCTCGTGGTCGTAGAAGTCCGAGTAGTACAACCGCCCGTCGGGCCCCTGCCGCGGACCTTCGCCGAACCGGAGACCTTCGCGCAGCACGGTGGTGTCAGCCATGCCGGTCGAGGCTAGTGATCACCGGCAGGTCGCGCATCGACCGCAGCGGTGACAGGACCACCCACAGCACCGCCAGGGCCTGCCCCGTCATGGCCACCCACAGCGTGGCCGTGACGCCGACACCGCCACCGAGCACGCCGCCCAGCAGCCCGCCGATCGGCATCGAGCCCCACACCACGAACCGGATGCTGGCGTTCATCCGGCCGAGCAGGTGGTCCGGGCAGATGGACTGCCGGTAGCTCACCTGGGCGATGTTGTAGACCGTCGCCCCGTACGCCACCGCGGCCTCGCCGACGAGGAGGAACCCGATCCGCCAGTCCGCCGCGCCCAGCGGGACGAGCACCCCCAACGGCCACGTGACCAGGCCGGACAGCCAGATCACCGTGGTCTGGCCGAACCGGGCGTTCCACCGCGTCACGGTCAGCGCCCCCAGCACGCCGCCGACCCCGGCCGCGCTGAGCACCAGGCCGACCACGCCCTCGGACAGGCCGAGGTCCCGCACCAGGAACAGCACCAGCACGGCCGCGGACATGCCGCCGAAGAAGTTCGCGGTGCCCGTGCAGCCGACGATCGCGCGCAGCGACCGGTTCCCGAAGACGAACCGCAGGCCCTCGGCGATCTCGTGCGCCAGACCGGGCTTGTCCGGTGTCCGGGGCGGCGGTTCCTCGACGCGGATGCGCAGCAGGAAGAACGCCGACGCCAGGTAGCCGACCGCGGTGGCGAGCACGCCGAGGGCCGCGCCGACCGCCTGGGCGACGCCACCGGCCACGGCCGGCCCCGACACCTCCGCCACGGCCCGGCTGGCCTCCAGCTTCGAGTTGCCCTCGACCAGCTGCTCCCGGCCGACCAGCGCGGGCAGGTACGACTGGTAGGCGATGTCGAACATGACGGTGGCCGCGCCGACCAGCAGCGCGACCACGACCAGGTGCGGCAGCGCGAGCACGTCCAGCCACCAGGCCAGCGGGATCGACAGCAGCAGGACGGCCCGGGTGAAGTCGGCCACCAGCATCACCGGACGGCGGCGCAGCCGGTCCACCCAGACCCCGGCGGGCAGCCCGATCAGCAGGAACGCGGCCGTGCTCGCGGCCGACAGGACACCCATCTCGAACGGCGTCGCGGCCAGCGCGCCCACCGCGAGCAGCGGCAACACCGTGCGGCCGATCGTCGAGCCGAACTGGCTGACGGTGTCGCCTGCCCACAGCAGGCGGAAGTCGCGATGAGACCAGAGGGACACGCCGGAAGTGTCGCGGGAGTGATTGGAAACTGTCAATCACTCAGTCCCGGGCGGTCTAGGCTGTGCCGGTGCAACGACGTCCGGCGACCGACGCCGAGGCCGCCGCCCTGGCCTCGGCCGTGCGGCTGCGCATCATCCGGCTCACGTACGACCGCGCGCTGACCAACAAGGAAATCGCCGAGCGGCTCGGCAAGGACCCCGCCACCACCCTCCACCACGTGCGCAAACTCGTCGCCACGGGCTTCCTGGAGGCGCAGGGGGAGCGCACCGGCAACCGGGGCGCGCGGGAGATCCCGTACCGGTCGACGGGGCTGTCCTGGCGGCTCCACAAGGGCAGCAGCCCGTACCCCGAGGAGACCAGCGAGGCCGTCTTCCAGGCGTTCCTGAGCGAGGTCGCCGAGGTCGGCCCGGCCGCCATGAACCAGTTCCGGCTGGTGGCCAGGGTCGACCGCGCGGAACTAAAACGACGCCTCCAGACGTTGTTGGATGAGCTGGCAACCGAGCCGGCTCACCCCGACGGGGAACGCGTGGCGATCTACCTGGCGCTCTACCCAGGCGATTAACCACTCGGTCCGGTCAGGGGTGCCGTGGGACGATGAAGGGCAAATGACGGAAAACACGTACAGCAGCAACGACTGGCTCGACCACGAGGACGAGCTGTCCACCGGCGACCTGGCGCTCGAAGAGCGCGCCGCGCTACGTCGCGTAGCCGGGTTGTCCACCGAGCTCGAGGACGTCACCGAGGTCGAGTACCGGCAGCTCCGGTTGGAGCGGGTCGTGCTGGTCGGCGTGTGGACCGAGGGCACGGCGGCCGACTCGGACGCCTCCCTGGCGGAACTGGCCCTGCTCGCCGAGACCGCGGGCTCCGAGGTGCTCGAAGGCCTCGTGCAGCGGCGCGACCGGCCCGACCCGGCCACCTACATCGGTTCCGGCAAGGTCCACGAGCTGCGCGACATCGTGATCGCGACCGGCGCGGACACGGTGATCTGCGACGGCGAGCTCTCACCCGGCCAGCTGCGGCAGCTGGAGGAGAAGCTCAAGGTCAAGGTCGTCGACCGCACCGCGCTGATCCTCGACATCTTCGCCCAGCACGCGTCCACCCGCGAGGGCAAGGCGCAGGTCGAGATGGCCCAGCTCCAGTACCTGCTGCCGCGCCTGCGCGGCTGGGGCGCGTCGCTGTCCCGGCAGGCCGGTGGTCGTGCCGGCGGCGCCAACGGCGGCGTGGGTCTGCGCGGTCCCGGTGAGACGAAGCTCGAGACCGACCGCAGGCGCATCCGCGCGCGCATCTCCAAGCTGCGCCGCGAGATCGCCGCGATGGGCGTCACCCGGGAGACCAAGCGGCACCGCCGCGTGGCCAACTCGGTGCCCAACGTCGCCATCGCGGGGTACACGAACGCGGGCAAGTCCAGCCTGCTCAACGCGCTGACCGGCGCGGGGGTGCTGGTGCAGGACGCGCTGTTCGCGACCCTCGACCCGACCACGCGGCGCACCGAGACGCCCGAGGGCCTGGCCTACACGTTGACCGACACGGTCGGCTTCGTGCGGCACCTGCCGCACCAGCTGGTCGAGGCGTTCCGGTCGACGCTGGAGGAGGTCGCCGACGCGGACCTGCTGGTCCACGTGGTCGACGGCTCCGACGCGATGCCGGAGAAGCAGGTCATGGCGGTGCGCGAGGTGATCCGGGAGATCTCGTCCCGGCGCGACGACGCGATGCCGACCGAGCTGCTCGTGGTCAACAAGGTCGACGCGGTGGGCGAGCTGGGCCTCGCCCGGCTGCGGCACCTGTTCCCCACGGCGGTCTTCGTGTCCGCGCACACCGGCGAGGGCATCGCCGACCTGCGCGAGCGCATCGCGGCCATGACGCCGCGGCAGGAGGTCGTGGTCGAGGCGCTCGTGCCGTACGCGCGGGGCGAGGTGGTCGCGCGCGTGCACCGCGAGGGCGAGGTGCTCAAGGAGCGGCACACCGAGGAGGGCACCGAGCTGTCCGCCCGGGTCCGGCCCGACCTGGCCGGGGTGCTGGAGAAGTTCGCCGTGAACGGAAGCCACGCCTGAGCCGTTGCGCGCGCTGCTGGTAGTCCTGGGTCTGGTGCTGACGGCCGGTTCCGCTTCGGCGGAGCCGGCCGTCGCCGACGTGTGCGCGGTGACCGACCAGCGGCTGGAGGAGCTGTCCGGGTTCGCGTCCGACGGCGGGCAGTGGTTCGCCGTGAACGACAGCGACAACGGCCAGGTGCGGGTTCAGGTGCTCGACCGCGCGTGCGCGATCACCGGCACGATCACCGCGCCGAACAACCCGTTCGACGTCGAAGATCTCGCATTGGCTCCTGACGGAACCTTGTGGCTCGCGGACACCGGCGACAACGGCAAGACTCGGGAAACCGTGGCATTGCACGCCGTTTCCCCGGACGGCAGCGCACGTTTGTACCGACTTACGTATCCTGACGGAAAGCACGACGCCGAGGCATTGTTGCTCGACGGTTCCGGCATTCCGCACATCGTCACGAAGGAAACGATCGGATCGGCGTTGGTGTACCGGCCGGCCGCCGGGCTGAGCGAGGGCGCGCCGACGCCGCTGGAGCAGGTGGCGCGGGTGTCGATCAAGACGACGGACACGCCGGGCGGACCGCTGCAGAACTCGGTGGTGACGCGCCTGGTCACGGGTGGCGCGATGTCCCGGGACGGCCGGGTGGCGGCGTTGCGGACCTACACCGACGCGTACCTGTTCCCGGTGCCGGACGGAGACCTGGCCAAGGCGCTGGAGTCCGACCCGGTGCGGGTGCCGCTGCCCGGTGAGCCGCAGGGCGAGGCCATCGCGTTCGACCCGGACGGCACGCTGCTGTCGGCGTCCGAGTTCGGCAGCGCCGGCACGTCGTCGGCCGTGCGCGCGGTGGCGGGTGCGGCGGCGTTGGCCGTGCCGCCCGCGCCGACGACCACGGCGGAAGCCGCGCCGTCGGCCGACGAGGCGACGAGCACCACTCCCCCGGCCACCGACCCGCGGTCGCCGTGGCCGGTCGTGGGCGGCGGCGCGGTCGCGTTGGTGCTGGTCGGCGCGCTGGTGCGCCGCTCACGCCGACGCAGGGCGTGAGCGGCTGCCGCCAGGGGCTGTCCGCCTAGAGCCTGCGCAGGACGGCGACGACCTTGCCCAGGATCGACGCGTCGTCGCCGGGGATGGGCTGGTAGGCCGCGTTGTGCGGCATCAGCCACACGTGCCCGTCCTCCTTGCGCTTGAACGACTTCACGGTGGCCTCGCCGTCGATCATGGCGGCCACCACCTCGCCGTTGTCCGCCGTCGGCTGCTGGCGGACGACCACCCAGTCGCCGTCGGTGATGGCGGCGTCCACCATCGAGTCGCCGACGACCTTCAGCAGGAACACGTCGCCCTCGCCGACGATCTCGCGGGGCAGCGGGAACACGTCCTCGATGGCCTCTTCCGCCAGGATCGGCCCACCGGCCGCGATGCGGCCCAGCATGGGCACGTACGCGGGCGTCGGCTTGGACGCCGGGTCGAGGCCGGTCACGATCTCGGCGGGCAGCACGCCCACCGCGCGCGGCCGGTTCGGGTCGCGCCGCAGGTACCCCTTCCGCTCCAGCGCGCGCAGCTGGTGGGCGACCGAGGAGGTGGAGGTCAGGCCGACCGCCTCCCCGATCTCACGCACGCTGGGCGGGTAGCCGAACCGGTCGAGCCAGTCGCGGATCACGTCGAGCACCTTGCGCTGGCGCAGGGTGAGCCCGGCGTTGCCCGCGATGTCCGCCGGTTCGGGCGCGGAGGGCACATCGGCGGTGCGCGGGTCTTCGCTGGTCTTGCGTGCCACGGTGCTTCCTCCTCACCGGTCCCGATTGCCCAGGCCGGCTTCTCCGACGATCTTCACTTGTGGACGGTAGTCGCGTTCCTTGTCCAGATCAAACACCTGTTCGAAGTAAACACCGGCGTGTCCTAGCGATTTCGCCCGGCGAAGTGGTAGACATTCGCACGGACGTTCGATCGAACACAGGTTCGATCATGATCGGATGACCTGCGTTGGAGGACATCATGGCGGTGGTCATTGGCACCCGTAACAGCTTCGAACTGGTCGACGGCGCCGGTGCCGAGGATGTCGCCCTCGGCGCGGGATTGCGACCCGGACCACGGGTCCTCCGCCGGTTCGACGTACACGATAAGGACAACCGCCGCCCGTCGACCCGCCCCCGTCCGCTCGCCGTGCGCCCGACCGCGCCCGAGCCGATCGCCTGCGAGGTCCGGCCGCGCCGCCACCCGGCCGTCCAGTTCGCCGGCTACGCGACGGCCGCCGCCCTCTTCGCCGCGCTGCTGAGCCTGCTGTTCCTGTACTCCTCGGGCGCCACCACCGTCCCCGAACGGACCAACGTGGTGCACGTCCAGGTGGGCGAGTCGCTGTGGGACGTGGCCGAGCGCAGCGCGCCCGCCAGCGACCCGGACGCCGTCGTGGCCCGCATCCGCGAGCTGAACTCCCTCCCGGGCTCCGACGTCGTCCCCGGCCAGGCCCTGGTCGTCCCCCACGGCACCTGACCACTCGCGAGAGTCCAACCTCCACGCCGCGAGAGTCCAACGTCCACCGCGCGAGAGTCCTACGTTCGGAAGGCCTGAGTTCAACGCTCAGCGTTGAACTCAGGCGCGCTGAACGTAGGACTCTCGCGGCGTGAGCGTTGGACTCTCGCGTTTGGGTTCGCAAATCGGGAGGCGGTCCGTGACCGGTGGGACGCGGAGCGCTCCGGCATCCCATCGGGTGAACGCCGACCGGTGTGTCCGACTTGCAGACGGGCCGGGCGCGGGCATAGGTTGACCCCTACATCTAGTGGTCACACCGTTGTAGTTAGTCCACAGGTTGGGGTTTTCCCGACGAGTGAGGCTAACGCGATGGATGCTGCCCAGGGGAGGGGGAGACCAGCCGTGCGATGCCCGTTCTGCCGGAACTCGGACTCGCGTGTCGTCGATTCCCGCGAGGTCGACGAGGGCCAGGTCATCCGCCGCCGCCGGTCGTGCACGGCCTGCGGCCGCCGCTTCACCACGGTCGAGGAGGCCGTGCTGGCGGTGGTCAAGCGCTCCGGCGTGACCGAGCCGTTCAGCCGCGACAAGGTCGTCGTCGGCGTGCGCCGCGCGTGCCAGGGCCGCCCCGTCGACGAGGACGCCCTCCAGCAGCTGGCGCAGCGCGTGGAGGAGTCGATCCGCTCCGGCGGCGTCGCCGAGATCCCCAGCCACGAGGTGGGCCTGGCCATCCTCGGCCCCCTGCGCGAGCTGGACGAGGTCGCGTACCTCCGCTTCGCGAGCGTCTACCGCTCCTTCTCGTCCGTCGAGGACTTCGAGAAGGAGATCGCCGATCTTCGCACCGCCCAGGGCACGGACGACTGAGCGACGCGACGCAGGACAACCGCGCGGCCGCCTCGGACGGGGAGCCCGGACGTGGTCGCGCACCGAACTTTCCAAGACGAGCAAGACGAGAGGGACCCGGGATGACGGAGACCGTCGGTGGCTCCAGCAAGAAGACGGCCACCCGCAACGGCGCGGGGGACAAGAACGCCAAGCTCAAGGTGGAGCGCGTCTACACCACGGCGGGCACGCACCCCTATGACGAGGTCACCTGGGAGCACCGCGACGTCGTGATGACGAACTGGCGCGACGGCTCGGTGAACTTCGAGCAGCGCGGCGTCGAGTTCCCCGACTTCTGGTCGGTCAACGCCACCAACATCGTCACCAGCAAGTACTTCCGCGGCGCGGTGGGCACGCCGCAGCGCGAGCACAGCCTGCGCCAGCTCATCGACCGCGTGGTGAAGACCTACGTCGAGGCGGGCGTCAAGCACGGCTACTTCACCACCGCCGAGGACGCCGAGATCTACGAGCACGAGCTGACCTGGATGCTGCTGCACCAGGTGTTCAGCTTCAACTCGCCGGTCTGGTTCAACGTGGGCACGAGCTCGCCGCAGCAGGTCAGCGCCTGCTTCATCCTGTCGGTCGACGACACGATGGAGTCGATCCTGAACTGGTACCGCGAGGAGGGCCTGATCTTCAAGGGCGGCTCCGGCGCGGGCCTGAACCTCTCGCGCATCCGCTCGTCCAAGGAGCTGCTGTCCTCCGGCGGCACGGCGTCCGGCCCGGTGTCGTTCATGCGCGGCGCCGACGCGTCCGCGGGCACCATCAAGTCCGGTGGCGCGACCCGCCGCGCGGCGAAGATGGTCGTGCTGGACGTCGACCACCCGGACGTCGAGGAGTTCATCCAGACCAAGGCGCGGGAAGAGGACAAGGTCCGCGCGCTGCGCGACGCCGGGTTCGACATGGACCTGGGCGGCAAGGACATCGTGTCCGTGCAGTACCAGAACGCGAACAACTCGATCCGCGTGTCGGACGAGTTCATGCACGCCTACGAGAACGGCGGCCAGTTCGGCCTGCGCGCGCGCCAGACCGGCGAGGTCATCGAGCACATCGACGCGAAGGACCTGTTCCGCAAGCTGGCGCAGGCCGCGTGGGAGTGCGCCGACCCGGGCATCCAGTACGACGGCACGATCAACGACTGGCACACCACGCCGGAGTCGGGCCGGATCACCGCCTCGAACCCGTGCTCGGAGTACATGCACCTGGACAACTCCAGCTGCAACCTGGCGTCGTTGAACCTGATGAAGTTCCTGTCCGACGACGGCACGTTCAACGCGGAGCTGTTCGCCAAGTCCGTCGAGCTGATCATCACCGCGATGGACATCTCGATCTGCTTCGCGGACTTCCCGACCCCCGCGATCGGCGAGACGACCCGCGCGTTCCGCCAGCTGGGCATCGGCTACGCGAACCTGGGCGCGCTGCTCATGGCGACCGGTCACGCGTACGACTCCGAGGGTGGCCGCGCGCTGGCCGCCGCGATCACGTCCCTGATGCAGGCCGTGGCGTACAAGCGGTCCGCGGAGCTGGCGGGCATCGTCGGCCCGTACGAGGGCTACGCCCGCAACGCCGAGGGCCACCAGCGGGTCATCCGCAAGCACTCGGCCGCCAACGACATGCTGCGCACGTACCACGCGAACGACGGCGCGGTGCAGAAGGTCGCGACCAGGGCGTGGCAGGAGTGCCAGCGCATCGGCGCCCGCAACGGCTGGCGCAACGCGCAGGCCAGCGTGCTCGCCCCCACCGGCACCATCGGCTTGATGATGGACTGCGACACCACCGGCATCGAGCCGGACCTGGCGCTGGTGAAGTTCAAGAAGCTGGTCGGCGGCGGCTCGATGCAGATCGTCAACCAGACCGTGCCGCGCGCGTTGCAGGTGCTGGGCTACCAGCAGGAGCAGATCGAGGCGATCGTCGAGTTCATCGGCGAGCACGGCCACGTGGTGGACGCGCCGGGCCTCAAGCCCGAGCACTACGAGGTCTTCGACTGCGCCATGGGCGACCGCTCGATCGCGCCGATGGGCCACGTGCGGATGATGGCCGCGGTGCAGCCGTTCATCTCGGGCGCGATCTCCAAGACGGTGAACATGCCGGAGACGGCGACCGTCGAAGAGGTCGAGGAGATCTACTACCAGGGCTGGAAGCTGGGCCTGAAGGCGCTGGCGATCTACCGCGACAACTGCAAGGTCGGCCAGCCGCTGTCGGCGGGCAAGTCGGCCAAGTCCTCGGCGGTCGCCGAGGCCAAGGCCGAGACCGTCGTCGAGTACCGCCCGGTGCGCAAGCGGCTGCCGAAGAAGCGCCCGTCGCAGACGGTGTCGTTCACCGTGGGCGGCGCGGAGGGCTACCTGCACGCCGGTTCGTACCCGGACGACGGCCTCGGCGAGATCTTCGTCAAGCTGGGCAAGCAGGGTTCGACGCTGGCCGGCGTGATGGACGCGTTCTCCATGTCCATCTCGGTGGGCCTGCAGTACGGCATCCCGCTGGAGTTCTACGTCTCGAAGTTCCAGAACCTGCGCTTCGAGCCGGCGGGCATGACGGACGACCCGGACGTCCGCATCGCGACCAGCGTCCTGGACTACCTGTTCCGCCGCCTGGCGCTGGACTACCTGCCGGTCGAGAAGCGGGCGCAGCTCGGCATCTTCACCGCCGACGAGCGCACCGCGCAGGTCAACAGCGACTACGGCACCGGCTCCGACGTGGACCTGGAGGGTCTGCGCACGTCGGTCGACGCGGCCCCGGCCGCCTCGACCGCGCCGGCCCCGGCGGAGAAGAAGTCCAAGCCGCAGGACATCCGCGTGGGCAGCTCCACGGAACTGCTCGAACTGCAACTGGGCACCACCGCCGACGCGCCGCTGTGCATGACGTGCGGCACGAAGATGCGCCCGGCCGGTTCGTGCTACCTGTGCGAGGGCTGCGGCTCCACCTCGGGCTGCAGCTGATCGTCCGGAACACCGACGCCCGGACGGGGGTTCGCTCCCCCGTCCGGGCGTTGTCGTGTCCGGGGAACGGCTCAGGCTGCGCGGTGATGTCTCTCGACCTCGCACGACGTTCACTGGACGGGCTGTCCGTCGGCGACGCCTTGGGCGCGCAGCACTTCGTTCCCGGTCGTTCCCGTTCCGACCTCGCCGCGGGTGTGCTGCCCGACGGGCCGTGGCCGTGGACGGACGACACCAGGATGGCCTGCCTGCTGCCGGCCGAGTTGCGCGAGCACGGCGAGGTCGACCAGGACCGGTTGGCCGGGGAGTTCGCCGAGCGCTGCGACCCGTACCGGGGGTACGGGCCCGGCGCGGTGGTGGTGCTGCACCGCATCCGGGACGGGGTGCCGTGGCGCGAAGCGGCGGCGACGGCGTACCGGGGTGAGGGGTCGTGCGGCAACGGGGCGGCGATGCGGGTGGCGCCGTTGGGCGCGTTCTTCGCCGACGACCTCGACGCCGTGGTGACGCAGGCGGTTCGCTCGGCGGAGGTCACGCACCTGCACCCGGAGGGGGTCGCGGGTGCGGTGGCGGTGGCCGTGCCCGGTCGGGGGATGGTCGACGCGATGCTGGACCTGCTGGACGACGGGCAGGTCCGGCGTGGTGTCGAGGACGCGCGGCGACTGCCGGGGCGCACGGCCGCCGAAGCCGCCTACTAGTTGGGCAACGGGTCGCACTCGACCGCGCAGGACTCCGTGCCGTTCGTGCTGTGGTTCGCCGCGACGCACGCCGACGACTACCGGGTCGCCGTCACGGCCTGCGTCGAAGCGGGCGGCGACATGGACACGACGGCCGCGATGGTGGGCGGGATCGTGGCCTGCCGCACGGGCGTGCCGGCTGACTGGCCGGCACGGCGCGAACCGCTGCCCCCGGCATAGCCCCGTTTCGCCCGCGCTTCCGGGCGTGGTCGGCACCTACGATGTCGCCGTGATGCGGGCGAGCGGGTCGTTGTCGGGGTTGGCGTACGGGGATGCCCTGGGTGCGCCGACCGAGTTCATGAACGTCGCCGAGATCGAGCGGCGCTACGGCGCGGGCGGCCCGCGCGACCTCGAAGGCGATCCCGCCCTGGTCACCGATGACACCCAGATGACGTTGGCCGTCGCACGGGCGCTGGTCGGGGGGCGGGACGGGGTCGAGGACGCGCTGCGGGAGCACTTCGTGCGGTGGTGGGAGTCGCCGGACAACAACCGGGCGCCCGGCATGACGTGCTTGCAGGCGTGCGAGAAGCTCGCCGCCGGGCTGCCGTGGCGGGAGGCGACCGGGGCGTCGTCCAAGGGCTGTGGCGCGAACATGCGGGTCGTGCCGGTCGGCCTCGTGCCCGACCTGTCCGACGACGACCGCGCCGGCATCGCGCAGTTCCAGTCCGCTCTCACGCACGGCCACCCCACGGCGCTCGCGGCCAGTGAGCTGACGGCGTTCGCGGCGCGGTGGCTGGTCGACGGCACGAGTCCCGGTGACCTGACGGCCGCGTTGCGCGAGCGGTGCGCGGAGCAGCGGACCACCTACCGGGAGGAGTGGCTGGCCGACCTGTGGGTACGTCCCGGGGTGTCCACTCCGGAGGAGTTCATCGCCCGGGGTTGGGACGAGTGCGCGGATGCGCTCGACGTGCTGGCCGCCGCCACGCCGGACCGCGACGCCGACCCGTGCCTGGCCACGGGCGCCGGGTGGATCGCGGAGGAGGCGCTGGCCACCGCGCTGCACTGCTTCCTGCTGTTCCGCGACGAACCGGTGGCGGCGCTGTCCCGGGCGGCGACGACGTCCGGCGACTCCGATTCGATCGCGTGCCTCACCGGCGCGTTCGCGGGCGCGGCCCACGGCCTCGGCGCGTGGCCGGAGGAGTGGGCCGAGCGCGTCGAGCACGGTGACGAGCTGGCCGCGCTCGGCCGGCGGTGGGACCGGTGAACCACGTCCTGGCCGGCTACCGCGTGGCGTCGCGGGACGCGCGGCAGGACTGGCAGGACGCGGGCCTGCCGGAAGGCGAGCTGGTGTCGGCGAGCGGTTGCGTCATGACGGTCGTGACGGACGGCTGGGACGACTGGTTCGGCGATCCGGCGTCCGCCGGACGTGCCCGGGAGGGGCGGGGGGACCTGCACGTGCTGGAGGTCGGGATCGCCGCCCGGGACGTCGAGCCCTTGCTGGCGGACGTGCGCGAGGGCGGTTGGGACGTGGCAGCGGGCAGCCTGCCGGCCCGCCTGGCCCGCGCCGAGCCCGTCCGCGCGACCGACGTGCTCGGGTTCGAGCTGGTCGGCTACGACAGCGGGACCTGGCACACCTGGACGTGCCTCGGCGGTCTGGTCGAGGACGTGCGGACGGCGACCGGTGTCCGTCCGGGCCGGTGGGGGCTCGTCCAGGACGAGTCGGAGGCGCGAGCGGCGGCCGACTGGCTCACCGCCTCCGGGCTGGGCGACCCGAAGGTGTTCTTCTGGGTGGCGGCCCGGCTCGCCAGTGCCGGATAGGTCAGTCCGGAAGTGGTCCGTCCGCCCGCCCGGGTGGGCGGACGGGCGGACGGACCTCAGCGAACCGTCGTCAGGCCTTGTTGCGGAACAGCTTGTTGCCCAGCCACACGATCGGGTCGTAACGCCGGTCGGCCACGCGTTCCTTCATCGGGATCAACGCGTTGTCGGTGATCTTGATGTGCTCCGGGCACACCTCGGTGCAGCACTTCGTGATGTTGCACAGGCCCAGGCCGTGCGACGACTGCGCCTCCTGCACGCGGTCCGCCTCGTCGAGCGGGTGCATCTCCAGCTCGGCGACCCGCATCAGGAACCGCGGCCCGGCGAACGACTCCTTGTTCTCCTCGTGGTCGCGGATGACGTGGCACGTGTTGTTGCACAGGAAGCACTCGATGCACTTGCGGAACTCCTGCGAGCGCTCCACGTCGACCTGCTGCATCCGGTACTCCCCCGGCGCCACGCCGGCCGGCGGCTTGAACGCGGGGATCTCACGCGCCTTCTTGTAGTTGTACGAGACGTCCGTGACCAGGTCGCGGATCACCGGGAACGTGCGCATCGGCGTCACGGTCACCGTCTCGTCCTCCGCGAACACCGACATCCGGGTCATGCACAGCAGCCTCGGCTTGCCGTTGATCTCCGCCGAGCACGACCCGCACTTGCCCGCCTTGCAGTTCCACCGCACGGCCAGGTCCGGTGTCTGGGTCGCCTGCAACCGGTGGATGACGTCGAGCACGACCTCGCCCTCGTTGACCTCGACGGTGAAGTCCTCCAGGCCACCGCCCTCGTCCGAACCGCGCCACACCCGGAAGTGCCCCTGGTACCCCATGTCAGCCCTCCAGCTCGTCGGCGGTCAGGTACTTCTGCAGCTCGCTGTGCTCGAACAACGCCAGCAGGTCCGTGCGGATCGGGATCTGCGGCTCCTCCGCGACCTCGACCGAGGAGTCGGACAACCTGCACACCAGCAGCTTGCGCCGCCAGTCGGCGTCCATCCCCGGGTAGTCGTCCCGGGTGTGCCCGCCCCGGCTCTCCGTGCGCAGCAGCGCGGCGCGCGCCACGCACTCGCTGACCACGAGCATGTTCCGCAGGTCGAGCGCCAGGTGCCAGCCGGGGTTGAACTGCCGGTGCCCCTCGACCACCAGGGTCGCGGCCCGCCGCTTCAGCTCCTCCAGGCGCTTGATCGCCTGGTCCATCTCCTCGGCCTTGCGGATGATGCCGACCAGGTCGTTCATCGCCTGCTGCAGCTCCATGTGCAGCGTGTACGGGTTCTCACCGCCCCCGTCGGCGCCGGAGAACGGGGCCACGGCCGTCCGTTCCGCCTCGGCGACGGCCTCGTCCGAGCACACGGGACGGGCCGGCAGCCCGGTCACGTAGTCCGACGCGCCCGCGCCCGCCCGGCGGCCGAACACCAGCAGGTCGGACAACGAGTTGCCGCCCAGCCGGTTCGAGCCGTGCATCCCGCCGGACACCTCGCCCGCCGCGAACAGCCCCGGCACCGACGACGCGCCCGTGTCCGGGTCGACCTGCACGCCGCCCATCACGTAGTGGCAGGTCGGCCCGACCTCCATCGGCTGCGCGGTGATGTCGACGTCCGCCAGCTCCTTGAACTGGTGGTGCATCGACGGCAGCCGCCGCATGATCTCCTCGGCGGGCAGGCGCGTCGACACGTCCAGGAACACGCCGCCGTGCTCGGACCCGCGACCGGCCTTGACCTCGGAGTTGATGGCCCTGGCCACCTCGTCGCGCGGCAGCAGCTCCGGTGGCCGCCGGTTGCTGCCCGGGTCGGCGTACCAGCGGTCGGCCTCGGCCTCGTTGTCGGCGTACTTGTCCTTGAACACCTCGGGGATGTAGTCGAACATGAACCGCTTGCCGTCGGAGTTGCGCAGCACGCCGCCGTCACCGCGGACCGACTCGGTGACCAGGATGCCCTTCACCGACGGCGGCCAGACCATGCCGGTCGGGTGGAACTGCACGAACTCCATGTTGATCAGGGACGCGCCCGCGCGCAGGGCCAGCGCGTGGCCGTCGCCGGTGTACTCCCACGAGTTCGACGTGACCTTGAACGACTTGCCGATGCCACCGGTCGCGAGCACCACGGCGGGCGCCTCGAACAGCACGAACCGGCCCGACTCGCGCCAGTAGCCGAACGCGCCGGCCACCTTGCCGTCGTCGAGCACCAGGTCGGTGACGGTGAACTCCTGGAACACCTTCAGCCGCGACTCGTAGTCGCCGGTCTCGGCGTGATCGTCCTGCTGCAGCGACACCACCTTCTGCTGGAGGCTGCGGATCAGCTCCAGCCCGGTGCGGTCGCCGACGTGCGCGAGGCGCGGGTACTCGTGGCCGCCGAAGTTGCGCTGGCTGATCCGACCGTCCTTGGTGCGGTCGAACAGCGCGCCGTAGGTCTCCAGCTCCCAGACCCGGTCGGGCGCCTCCTTGGCGTGCAGCTCGGCCATCCGCCAGTTGTTCAGGAACTTGCCGCCGCGCATGGTGTCGCGGAAGTGCACCTGCCAGTTGTCGTTCGAGTTCACGTTCCCCATGGCCGCGGCGATGCCGCCCTCGGCCATCACGGTGTGCGCCTTGCCGAACAACGACTTGCACAGCACCGCCGTGCGCATCCCGTGTTCACGTGCCTCGATCGCGGCGCGCAACCCCGCACCGCCGGCACCGATCACGAGCACGTCGAACGAATGCCGTTCCAGCTCGGGCAAAACCACTCCTCAGTTGACGAATCGGAGGTCGGCGATCGTCCCGGAGGCGACCAGCGCGACGTAGAGGTCCGTGACGCAGACGAAGATGAGCGAGGCCCACGCCAACTGCATGTGCCTGGCGTTGAGCTTGGAGATCTGCGTCCACGCCCAGTACCGGACCGGGTGCTTGGAGAAGTGCTTGAGCCGCCCGCCCGCGATGTGGCGGCACGAGTGGCACGACAGCGTGTAGGCGCCGAGCAGGCCGACGTTGACCAGCAGCACGATGTTGCCGAGGCCGATGCCGGTGCTGAACGCGAAGGCCGCGTCGTAGATGTTGATCAGCAGCAGGAGCGACGCCGCGTAGAAGAAGTACCGGTGCAGGTTCTGCGCGATGAGCGGGAAGCGGGTCTCACCGGTGTACTTGGCGTGGGGCTCGGCCACCGCGCACGCGGGCGGGGACATCCACGCCGCCCGGTAGTAGGCCTTGCGGTAGTAGTAGCAGGTCACCCGGAAGCCGAGCAGGAACGGGATGATGATCACCGGCGGGGTGAGGAACCCCGGCAGCTCGGGCAGCAAGCGGCCGAAGTGCGCCGCGTTGGGCAGGCACTCCTCGGTCAGGCACGGCGAGTACATGGGCGTCAGGTAGCGGTACTCGTCCACCCAGTAGTAGTCGCCCATGAAGGTCCGCACGGCCGCGTAGATCGAAATCAGGAGCAGGCCCGCGAACGTCGCCAGCGGCGGTAGCCACCACCGGTCTGTGCGCAACGTGCGCTGGGCGATCTGCGCCCTCATACCTCACCTCGTTCCACGTCGTTGTGGTGCGGGACACATTGTGGTTTGGGACACATCACCGGGCCGAAAACGGGAGCGGCCCCCGCGTTCGCACGCGGGGGCCGGTCCTCTCCTCAGCTCAGGTCCGATGGCTGCGGTAACCGCCGAGACCTTCGTCGTCGGCGTCGTGCCACAGCTTCGGGTCGTACGGCGTGTCCGGGACGACGACGACCTCTCTCTCGACCCGAGGCGCCTCACGCGGTCGGGGCGTGCTGTCCAGCTCCGCCAGCTCGGTCGCGTCGATGTCCATGCGCTCGACGTCGTTGGCCAGCCGCTGCACGGCGGCCACGTCGCCGTACCGCGCGCGCAGCCCGCGGACGCTGTGGCGCAGTTGGCCAAGCGCCCGGCGCAGCTCCACGATCTCGGAGGACGTCATGGTCAGCACCTCCCTCGGGTCGGTCCGTGTGCCGACTCTGCCAAGTGGAAGCCGCTGTGACAAGAACCACAAGTGTCCGAGTCGCGTCTCAGGATCTGAATCGTTTTTGTCACGATCATGTGTCGTGACATAGTGTGCTTGCTGTCACGTCCGTACGTGCGACGTCAGCGCTGCCGTCCCACCGGGCCCACCACGGCCCGTGATCACCACCGGGAGACAGCGAACCATGAGCGTGCATCCCGTCGTCGCCGAAGTGACGGCTCGAATCGCCGCCCGCAGCGCCGCCGGCCGGTCCGCCTACCTGGAACGAATCGCCCAGGCCCAGCAGGAGGGCCCCGCCCGCCGCGACATGGCGTGCAGCAACCTGGCCCACGGTTTCGCCGGGATCACGGGCGGTGACAAGGACCTCCTTCGTGCGCTGCGTCGCCCGAACGTGGCGATCGTGTCGGCGTACAACGACATGCTGTCCGCCCACCAGCCCATGCACGAGTACCCGGCGTGGATCAAGGACGCGGCCCGGGCCGTCGGCGGCGTGGCGCAGTTCGCGGGCGGCGTGCCCGCCATGTGCGACGGCATCACCCAGGGCCGCGCGGGCATGGAGCTCTCGCTGTTCAGCCGCGAGGTCATCGCGATGGCCACCGGCATCGCCCTGTCGCACGAGATGTTCGACGCGGCGCTGCTGCTCGGCGTGTGCGACAAGATCACGCCCGGCCTGCTGATCGGCGCGCTGTCGTTCGGGCACCTGCCCGCGATCCTGGTGCCCGCGGGCCCGATGAGCTCCGGCCTGCCGAACTCGGAGAAGGCCCGGGTGCGGCAGCTGTTCGCGGAGAACAAGGCGTCCCGCGAGGACCTGCTCGAAGCCGAGGCGCAGTCCTACCACAGCCCCGGGACCTGCACGTTCTACGGCACGGCGAACTCCAACCAGCTCGTGGTCGAGGTCATGGGCCTGCACCTGCCGGGCGCGAGCTTCGTCCCGCCGGGCACCAGGCTGCGCAAGGCGCTCACCGAGGAGGCCGCGCGGCGCGCGGTGGAGATCAGCCGGGGCGAGGACTACACCCCGATCGGGCACGTGGTGGACGTGAAGTCCGTGGTCAACGGCGTGATCGCGCTGCTGGCCACCGGCGGGTCGACCAACCACACCATGCACCTGGTGGCCATCGCGTCGGCCGCGGGCATCGAGCTGGGCTGGGACGACTTCTCCGAGCTGTCCTCGGTGGTGCCGCTGCTGGCCCGCGTCTACCCGAACGGCTCGGCGGACATCAACCACTTCCAGGCCGCGGGGGGCGTGCCGTTCCTCGTCTCGACGCTGCTGGACGCGGGCCTGCTGCACGCCGACGTGCGGACCGTGGCCGGCCCCGGGCTCGACCGCTACCGGCAGGAGCCGGTGCTGGTCGAGGGCGTGCTGATGTGGCGGCCGGGCCCGCCGCGCTCGCTGGACACCGACGTGCTGCGGCCCGTGTCGGAGCCGTTCGCGGCCGACGGCGGCCTGCGCATGCTGTCGGGCAACCTCGGCCGCGCGGTGATCAAGGTGTCGGCGGTCAAGCCGGAGCACCGGGTCGTGGAGGCGCCCGCCCGGGTGTTCACCTCGCAGGAGGCGTTCAGCGCCGCGTTCCAGGCCGGTGAGCTGGAGCGGGACGTCGTCGTGGTCGTGCGGCAGCAGGGCCCGCAGGCCAACGGGATGCCCGAGCTGCACAAGCTGACGCCCGCGCTGGGCGTGCTGATGGACCGGGGCTTCAAGGTCGCGCTGGTCACCGACGGCCGGATGTCCGGCGCGTCGGGCAAGATCCCGGCGGCCATCCAGGTCACCCCGGAGGCGGCCGTCGGCGGCCCGCTGGCCCGCGTGCGCGACGGCGACGTGCTGCGGCTGGACGCCGAGACCGGCACGCTGGAGGCGTTCGTCGACCCGGCGGAGCTGGCCTCGCGCGACCTGGTGGACTTCCCGCCGGACGCGCAGGCGTGGACCGGCACGGGCCGGGAGCTGTTCGCCTCGCTGCGCCGGGCGATCGGGCCCGCCGACCGGGGCGCGAGCGTGTTCGGACCCATCGCGGCCTCGCACTTCGAAGGCCAGTTCAACCAGGAGGTGTCCCGGTGACCAACGCCCCGGCCCACGCGACGGCGGCGGATCTGCTGGCGCTGTCCCCCGTCATCCCGGTCGTCGTCGTCGACGACGCCGAGCACGCCGTGCCGCTGGCGGAGGCGTTGCTGCGCGGCGGTGTGCGCGTGATCGAGCTGACGCTGCGCACGCCGGCGGCGCTGGCCGCGATCGAGCGGGTGGCGGCGGAGGTGCCGGGCATCGTGATCGGCGCCGGCACCGTGACCGCCCCGGAGCACGCGGAGCAGGCGGCCAAGGCCGGTGCGGCGTTCCTCGTCACGCCCGGGTCGACGGACCGGGTGCTGGACGCGGCCGAGGACACCGGGCTGCCGTTCCTGCCGGGCGCGGCGACCGTGTCGGAGGCGATGCGGCTGGCCGAGCGCGGGCTGACGTCGCTCAAGTTCTTCCCGGCCGAGGCCGCGGGTGGGGTGGACTACCTGAAGTCCGTCGGCGGTCCGCTGCCCGGTCTGCGGTTCTGCCCGACCGGCGGCATCACGCCGGCGACCGCGCCGAACTACCTGGCGCTGCCGAACGTCGGCTGCGTCGGCGGTTCGTGGCTCGCGCCCAAGGACGCGCTGGTGTCGGGCGACTGGGCGCGGATCGAGGAGCTGGCGCGGGCCGCCTCGGCGCTCTGATCCCGCCACGCGCCGGTCTCGTTGTTGTCGTCGGAGGGCGTCTTCCCGTGCCGGGGAGACGCCCTCCGTCGTCGTGAGACCGGGTCTGCTCAGGCCAGGTAGGTAAGGGCTTCGGGGATCGAGTCGGCGACCGGCGCGCCGGTGCGTTCGAGCACCTTGCGCGAACTCGTGCCGGTGGCGACCAGCACGACCTGCGCGCCGACGTGCCGGGCGGCTTCGGCGTCGTCGGCCACGTCGCCGATCAGCACGACGTCGCGCGGGACCAGCCGCAAGGCCTCCAGGTGCTCGGCGAGGTGCTCGGCCTTCGAACCGCCGTCACCCGCCGACTTGAGGCCGTCGACCCGGCTGAACAGCTCGCCCAGGCCGAAGCGGGTGACCAGCGGCACCAGCTCGTCGTGGAACCACATCGACAGCAGCGACTGGGTGTGGCGCAGCGCCGCCAGGTGGTCGGGCACGCCGGCGGCCAGCCCGCAGCGGTCCATCAGCGCCCGGTACTCGGCGTGGTAGACGGTGTCGACGCGGGTCCAGTCCTCCGCCGTCAGCGGACGGCCGAACATCCGCTCGTAGCAGTCCTTGACCGGGCGGCTGAACACCTCGCGCCAGTGCTCCAGCGTCACGGCGCCGTGGCCGAAGTCGGCGCAGACCCGGTTGACGGCGGCGAGCACGGCGTCGTTGTCCGCGAACAGGGTGCCGTTCCAGTCCCAGACCACGTGGTCGGCCCTGATCCTCACTCGAACAGGCTACGGCGATAGGTTGGGTGCTCACTTCTGGGGAGGTAGTGGGGGATGGACGCGCGACGAACCACGGTGGTCGCCGAGCCACGCGGGCAGGTGGCGCTGGTGTCGGTCGGGTTCCCGGTGCTCGGCGCGGCCGTGGTGTGGGGCTTGAAGTCGATCGCCGGGTGGGTGGCCGACCTGTCGTGGGCCCCGATGCAGGGTCCGTTCCGGTTGGTGGCGTCCGTGCCGGAGCCGTGGGCGACGATCGGCTCGGTGGCCGTCGGCGCGGTGCTCGGGCTGGTGGTGGCCGGGATCGCCGCGCACGAGCGGTTGGTGGTCGAGGTGTTCAACGAAGGCGTCGAGCTGCTGAAGGGCGGCAGGCACCGCAGCTTCGACCGGACGCTGGTGTCCGGGGTGTTCCTGGACGGCAAGAAGCTCGTGCTGCTCGGCGTGGACACCGGTGAGCTGGCCCGGGAGAACCACGACCTGAAGCCGGAGGCGTTGGCCGAGGCGTTCCAGACGCACGGGTACCAGTGGCTGGACGCCGACCCGTACCGGGAGGACTACCGGCGGTGGGTCGACGGCACGCCGGACCTGCCGCCCGGCGCGAACGCGCTGCTGAAGGTGCGGGCGGAGGCGTTGCGCAAGGGCGACACGGGGGACGCGGACGAGCTGCGGGAGGAGCTGCGCCGGCTTGGCGTCGTCGTGCGCGAGGAGAAGAAGCGCCAGTACTGGCGCCTGCCCCGCGCACTGCCCTGACTCGCGCTGCCTGAAGCGGGCGCGGAGGGTGCTTGGGAGCGCTGACAGGGCGGCGGTGTGAGGCCCCCGGACCAGAAGGCCGCCCGGTCTCAGCCGGGCCGCAGCCGGCCGGCCCGCCCGGCCGAACTCGGCCCGCGCGGATCAGCTCGGTCGCGGTGCGCTCGCTCCCGGCGCGGCCCGGCGCGTGGTGAGGCCGCGGCGGGGGGTTGATCCGAGTCGGTCGGCGGTCAGTACTGGGTCAGGTCGTCCAAGGTCGTGGTGTCCTCGCCCGCCCGGCGCAGTTCCTCGCGGACCACGCGGTAGGCCAGGCCTTCCGCGTAGCCCTTGCGGGCCAGGGCGGCGACCAGGCGGCGGATCTTGGTGGTGTCGTCCAGGCTCGCCATGGTGCGCAGCTTCTTGCGCACCAGCTCGCGCGCCCGGTCCTCCTCGGCCTCGTCGTCCACCGCGGCCACGGCTTCGGCCGCCACCTCGTCGGCCACGCCCTTGCGACGCAGCTCCATCGCCAGGGCCCGGCGGGCCAGGCCCTGGTAGGTGTGCCGCGAGCGGACCCAGACCTCGGCGAACGCGGCGTCGTCGATCAGGCCCGCCCGGTCGAACTTGCCCAGCACCAGCTCGGCCGTCTGCTCGCTGATGTCCTTGCGCAGCAAGGCGTCCTTCAGCTCGACGCGGGTGCGGGCCCGTGCGGCGAGCAGCGCGTAGCAGATGTCCGTCGCCTTGCGCTGCTCCTTCGCCGGGTCGACCGGACGTGCCTCGGTGTCGTCGGCCGAAGGGTCGCGGGACGTCCCGCGACCACGGCCACCTCGTCCTGCCACGCCCGCTTAGAACTCGACGGGCGCCGCGGCGGGCTCCTCGGCGTCGAGGGTGGCGCCGATGCCCAGCTTGTCCTTGATCCGCTTCTCGATCTCGTTGGCCACGTCCGGGTTGTCGCGCAGGAACTTCCGCGCGTTCTCCTTGCCCTGGCCGAGCTGGTCGCCCTCGTAGGTGTACCAGGCGCCCGACTTGCGCAGGATGCCCTGGTCGACGCCCATGTCGATGAGCGAACCCTCACGGCTGATGCCCTGGCCGTAGAGGATGTCGAACTCGGCCTGCTTGAACGGCGGGGCCACCTTGTTCTTCACGATCTTGACCCTGGTGCGGTTGCCGACCGGCTCGCCGCCGTCCTTCAGGGTCTCGATGCGCCGCACGTCCAGCCGCACCGACGCGTAGAACTTCAGCGCCTTGCCACCGGTCGTGGTCTCGGGCGAGCCGAACATCACGCCGATCTTCTCGCGCAGCTGGTTGATGAAGATCGCGGTGGTGTTGGAGTTGCTGAGCGCGCCGGTGATCTTGCGCAGCGCCTGGCTCATCAACCGGGCCTGCAGACCCACGTGGTTGTCGCCCATCTCGCCCTCGATCTCGGCGCGGGGCACCAGGGCCGCCACCGAGTCGATGACCAGGATGTCGAGCGCGCCGGAGCGGACCAGCATGTCCGCGATCTCCAGCGCCTGCTCGCCCGTGTCGGGCTGGGAGACCAGCAGCGCGTCGGTGTCGACGCCCAGCTTCTTCGCGTAGTCCGGGTCGAGCGCGTGCTCGGCGTCGATGAAGGCCGCGATGCCACCGGCGCGCTGGGCGTTGGCCACGGCGTGCAGCGCCACGGTCGTCTTACCGGAGGACTCCGGGCCGTAGATCTCGACCACGCGGCCGCGGGGCAGGCCGCCGATGCCGAGCGCCACGTCGAGCGCGATCGCACCGGTGGGGATCACCTGGAGCGGGGTGCGGACCTCGTCGCCGAGCCGCATGACCGAGCCCTTGCCGAACTGCTTGTCGATCTGGGCCAGGGCCAGTTCGAGGGCCTTGTCCCGGTCGGGTGCCTGGGGTGCCATCTTGGAGTCCACCTCGGAGTGTCTTGGGTTCGCGGTGCGATGTCGGGGCCGACGTTACGGGTGGGGTCCGACATTTTTCGGCGGGGACCAGGTCACCTGCGGGGTGTTGTCACCCGGTCGTGTCGGGGAGTGTAGCCGAACAGGTGTTCGACCACCTGGTCGGCACACCGGGTCACCGCCGCTGTTCCGGCACGTCGAAGGCGTCGCAGACGGCCTGCCAGATCTCCTTGGCCGACAGCCCCGCCTCCAACGCCTGGTCGGGAGTCCGACCGCCGAGGGCGGACAGCACGTGGTCCCGGGCCACCATCTCCGCCCTGACCTGGCCGAACTCGTTGGCCATCAGCTTGCGGAACATCGTGATGCGCATCGGGTCCAGGCTAGCGCGCCACCGTCCGCGCCGGACTGCCGACGGGGGTGGCCGTCGGCCCCGCCCCGGTCAGCGCGGGGGCGGCGGCGACCAGCCCACCGTCGACGACCAGGTCCTGCCCGTTGACGTAGGACGCTTCGCCGGAGGCGAGGAGCACGCCCCCGACGCGCGGCGGGTTGGGACCGGCCGGCAGGTGGAGGTGGGCGCGTTCGAGGTCGGTCAGGCGCAGCGCCCGGCTGACCGCGTCGAGGACCTCCGACGAGACGGTGAGGTCGCGGCCCTGCTCCAGCCACGTGCACCAGGACACGCCGACGTCGGCGGGCGTGAGCCGCGCCCGGCAGGTCCGCGGGAAGTCGCGGAGCTGATCACGCCGGCGCAGTCGCACCGCGGGTGGTTCGCTGGTCATGCGCCACGGTGACAACGCGCCCGGTCGGCACGCCCGGTCAGCGCGCCGCCGTCCAGACCGGGCTGTCGACGTAGTGGTTGTCGAACCGGTCCTGCGAGTCGCGGATCTCCCGGGGGCTCGCCTCGCCGCGCTGCACGCGGTCGAGCAGGCGGTAGTAGTCGAACCGACCCATGCCCGGCGTGAAGACGTACAGGACATCCGCGTCCGCTCCTTCGAGCGCGCCGAACGCGTGCGGCACACGTGGCGGCACGACGAGGAAGTCACCGCGCTCCAAGGTCACCACGTCCTGGTCCAGCAGCACCTGGAGCGTGCCGTCGAGCACGAAGAACAGCTCCGAGGCACGGGTGTGGAAGTGCGGCGGCGCGCCGTCGGCGCCGTCGCGGAAGGTGGACCGGTTGCTGGTCAGGCCGTCGAGGTCGGCGAGGAGGGTGACCACGGCGGCGGGGTCGGCGTCGAGCTTCTCGGCCTGGGCGGCGCGGACGAGCAGTGCGTTCTCCATGACGTCGAGACTCGTCCCCGGAAGAGGCCCGAACAACGACGGCGATCGCATGGAACGATAACCTGGCGGTTATGGAACGACGTGACCTGGAGATCTTCCTGGCGCTCGCGGAGGAGCTGCACTTCAGCCGCACCGCCGAGCGGCTGCACGTCTCCCAGGCGCGGGTCAGCCAGTCCGTCAAGCAGCTGGAACGCCGCGTCGGCGCGCCGCTGTTCGAGCGGACCAGCCGGCGGGTCGCGCTCACCCCCATCGGCCGCCGCCTGCGTGACGACCTCGCGCCGGCCTACCGGCAGATCGTGGACGGCGTGGCGCGCGCGGTGGAGGCCGCACGCGGCACGTCCCTGCTGCGCGTCGGGTTCGAGGCGCCGGCCCTCGCCGACCTCGTCACCGACGTCCTCGACCGGTTCCGCGCCCGCCACCCCGACAGCGAGGTGCGCGTGCGGGAAGCGCCGTTCACCGACCCGTTCTCGCTGCTCAGGGCCGGCGAGGTGGACGTGATGGTGACGTTGTTCCCGGTCGGGGAGCCGGACCTGACGGCCGGCCCGGTCGTCCACGAGGAGCCTCTGGTGCTCGCCGTCTCCGACACGCACCCGTTCACGCGGCAGGAGGCCGTGACCCTGGAGGACCTGGCGCGCGACACGGTCTTCCGCGCCGCCTATTGGCGCGACACGACGCCCAAGGGCGCGCCGGTCAAGCGCGGACGGGACGTCACGACGTTCCAGGAACTGCTCACCGCGATCGCCAACGGCGAGGGCGTCTGCCCGCTGGGCGCGCACGCGGTCGGCTACTTCGCCCGCCCGAAGATCGCGTTCCTGCCCCTGGTGGGCGCACCGAGCCTGGCCTGGGGGCTGGTCTGGCGCACGGCGGGCGAAACGGCCCGCGTGCGCGAGTTCGCGGCGGCGGCGCGCTAACCTCGACCCGTGCTGCTGCTGTTGCAGGAAGACCCCACGGGCATGTCGTCGCCGATCGCCGCGGTCGCGGTGATCGCCGGTCTCGTCGCGGCCATCGTGGTCGGCCTGCGCGCGCTCTGGCACAACCGCAAGCGCTGACTCACCGCACCCGCTGCAACGACGCGAACAGGCACGCCACCAGCAGCGGCAGCGCGGTGAAGCCGACGACCAGGCCCAGCGCGGCGTAGGACCACGCGGTCACCACGATGCCCGCCGTGACGCCGCCGAGCGCGCCGCCGACGTTCATGCACAGGTCCGACAAGCCCTGCGCGGCCGGCCGGTCCACCACCTCCACGGACTCGGTGAGCAGCGCCGATCCCGCCACCACGCCCGCCGACCAGCCGAACGCCAGCAGCGCCAGCCCGGCGGCCAGCTGCGGCGCGTCGTGCGACGGCGCCATGCCCGCGATGCCGGACGCGGCGACCACGAGCGCCGCGCCGATCGCCAGCACGGGCACCCGGCCCAGCCGGTCGGCCATCCACCCGAACAGCGGGCTGGCCGCGTACATCGCGGCGACGTGCAGGCTGATCACCACTCCCACGACGCGCAGCGACGACCCCGCGTGCTCCATGTGCACGGGCGTCATCGACATCAGGCCCACCATCGCGGTGTGGCACAGCGTCACGCCGCCCAGCGCGAGCTTCCCGGCCGCGGGCAGCGACCGCCACACCGCCATCGACCGCTTCGCGCCGACCGAGGGCGCGACGGCCGACTTCGCCAAAGTGAGCGGATCGGGCCGCAGGAACTTCAGGACGACGAGCACCGCCAGGCCGAACAGCACCGCCGACAGCAGGTACGGCCCGGCGCCCACCGGCAGCCCCAGCCGCACCGCCGCCCGCCCCGCCGGGTCGGCCAGGTTCGGCCCGGCCACCGCGCCCAGCGTCGCCGCCCACACCACCAACGCCACCGAACGCGCCCTGCGGTGCGGGTGGGCCAGGTCGGCGCCCGCGTACCGGGCGGCGAGGTTCGCGCTGGACGCCGCGCCGAACAGCACGAGCGCGACCAGCAGCACCTGCCACGAGCCGAGCACGACCGCGCAGGCCGCCACCGCCGCGCCGGCCGCGCCCGCGCCGTAGCCGAGGACCAACGCCGGTCGACGTCCGCTGCGGGCCGCCAACCGGGCCGCGGGCAGCGCGAACGCCGCCGCGCCGAGCACCGCGGCCGTCTGCGCCATCCCGCCGACCGCGTCGGAGTCGGCGAGCACGGCCGCGATCAGCGTGCTGACCGCCAAGCCGATGGTGACGCCCGCCGCGCCGAGGACCTGGGTCACCGCCAGCACCCGCAGGACCCTGCGCTGCACGACGTCGACCACGGTCATGATCTTGAGGGTGTCAGGCGGGGTCGGGCCCTACCAGCCACCGTCCGGGTCTCAGGTGCCCGGTTGGACCGCGGCCTCGAAGAAGTCCGCGACCTGGTCGGCGGTCAGCTCCTCGCCGCCGCTCTTGGTCACGATGCCCAGCAGCGGCAGGTCGTCGGCGGTGAACACGAGCAGCCCGAGCCCGCCGTCCGCCGCGGCCCGGTACTTGCCGGTGAGGCCGTTGCCCGCCCACTGCGCCTCGACCATGTCGGTCTTGAGGGACCGGACGACCGCCTCCGCGCCGTGCTGCGCGCCGACGACCGTCTCGGTGAGCACGTACTGGACCGAGTAGTCGTCCTTCACCGCGCAGCTGACCACGCTGCCCTTGATGCCGTCGACACCGCCCACGCCGGGCGTGCCGCCCGCCTTGCACGTGCTGGTGTCGGGGATCGTGCCCGCGAGCAGCCGCAGGCACTCGGTGAAGCCCTTGTCGTCCTGTTGGGTGTCGTTCTTGCACTCCTGCGCGCTGGGCACGCTCACCCCGTTGAACGCGAAGAACGCACCGACCGCGGCCAGCACGAGCACGAGGGCCGCGCCCGCCGAGATCAGCACGGTCCGGTTGGGCTTCTTCCGCTCCGGCTCGGTCTGCGCGCGGGGCGTGACGGTCGGGAAGTTGAACTGCTGCGGCCCGGTCTGCGGGTAGACCTGGTACGGCCCGCTGACCGCCGGGTTGACCTGGTACGGGCCGCTCGCGTTCGGGTTCACCTGGTACGGGCCGCTGGCGCCGGGGTTGGCCTGGTGGGCGCCGGGGTTGACGGGGTGCGCGCCGCTGACCGCCGGGTTGGTCTGGAAGGCGCCGGACGGCGGGGTCACCGGCTTGGTGACGACCGTGTCGGGCTCCACCGGCCTGGCGGGCTCCTGGGACCGCGGCGTGATGCCGTTCTTGGGCACGTGGTGCGCGCCCAGGGCGACCGAGGTCTCGGGCTGGTCCAGGCTCGTCGGCACGATCCGCACCTGCTCGGCGATCATGGTCGCGACCAGCGGGACGCGGCTGGCGCCACCGACCAGGTAGATGCCCGCGAGCTGGTTGGGCGCCATGCCGGTGGAGCGGATCGTGGACTCCAGCAGCTCCACGCTGCGCATCATGCTCGGCCGGACCAGCGCCTCCAGGTCCGACCGGTTGACCAGCACGTCCTCGAACGGCTCCGGCATCGGCACCTCGGTGTGCGCGTGCCGCGACAGCGACTCCTTGGCCGCGCGCACGTCCTCCTGCAACGTGCGGCGGGCCCGGCGGTCGGCCGTCGACTCCGGGCGCAGCAGCCGCTGCCAGGCCGCCGGGTCGCGGTGCGAGACCTGCCTGCCGACGTGCTCCAGCAGCGCCTGGTCGACGTCCAGGCCGCCCAGGTCCGGCAGGCCGTCCTCGGCGAGCACGGTGAAACCGCTCTGGGTGGCGCCGACGATGGCCACGTCGAACGTGCCCGCGCCGAGGTCGTACACCGCGAGCGCCTGGCCCACCGACAGCGAGGCGTAGTGGGAGGCGGCCGCGACCGGCTCCGGGACCAGCACGATCTCGCCGGTCACGCCCGCGAGGCGGGCCGCGGACAGCAGCACGTTGCGGCGCGTCGGCCCCCACTGCGCGGGGTGCGTGAGGCGGACCTCGTCCAGCGCCTCGCCGCCCAGCTGGCGGGTGGTCTCGTCGAGCACGCGGCGCAGCACGGCGGCCAACGCGTCGGTGACCGGCACCACGTTGTCGCCCAGGAGCAGCACGCCGTCGTCCACCCGGCGCTTGGGGTTGGGCTCGAAGCGGGCCGGGTCGAGGCGGGCGCGGCGCTCGGCGTCACGGCCGACGACCAGCGTGCCGTCCTCTTCGCAGTAGACGGCCGACGGCATGGTGGCCGAGCCGTCCACCTCCACGACCCTGGGCGGCCTGCCGTGCGCGGCGAGCACCGCGACGGTGTTGGAAGTGCCCAGGTCGACGGACAGGACGCGCACGATCCACCCCTTTGATGTGAACGGGGTGATCGTGCCACAACCGGAATTTGTCGGACCCCTGGTTCAGGATGGTGGGGTGGACGTCCTGGACCGCTTCTCCCCCGCCACCCGGCAGTGGTTCGCCGGGGCCTTCGCCGCGCCCACGCCGGCGCAGGCGGGCGCCTGGGAGGCGGCGGCGGCCGGCGAGCACGCGCTGGTCATCGCACCCACGGGGTCCGGCAAGACGCTGGCCGCGTTCCTGTGGGCGCTCGACCGGCTGGCGTCCACGCCGAAGCCCGCCGAGCCGAAGCGGCGGTGCCGGGTGCTGTACGTCTCACCGCTCAAGGCGCTGGCGGTGGACGTGGAGCGCAACCTCAGGGCGCCGCTGGCCGGCATCCGGCAGGCCTCGCACCGGCTGTCGCTGCCCGAGCCGGACGTCACGGTCGGCATGCGCACCGGCGACACGCCGGCGGACGCGCGGCGCGCCTTCGCCCGGACACCGCCGGACGTGCTGGTCACCACGCCGGAGTCGTTGTTCCTGGTGCTCACCTCCGCCGCGCGGGACTCGTTGCGCGGCGTCGAGACGGTGATCGTCGACGAGGTGCACGCGGTGGCGGGCACGAAGCGCGGCGCGCACCTCGCGCTGTCGCTCGAACGGCTGGACGCGCTGCTGGAGCGGCCCGCGCAGCGGATCGGGCTGTCGGCGACGGTCCGGCCGGTCGAGGAGGTCGGCGCGTTCCTCGCGGGCGGCCGGCCGGTGCGGGTCGTGCAGCCGAAGACGGCCAAGACGATCGAGGTCCGGGTCGAGGTGCCGGTCGAGGACATGTCGGTGCTCGGCGAGCCGACCGGCGAGGTGTCGGGCTCGGCGGCGGGCGCGGAGCAGCGGGCGTCGATCTGGCCCTCGGTGGAGCAGCGGATCCTGGAGCTGGTCCGGGAGCACCGGTCGACCATCGTGTTCGCCAACTCCCGCCGGCTGGCCGAACGGCTCACCTCGCGGCTCAACGAGCTGGCCGAGGAGGCCGCGGAGCTGGAGCGGGTGCCCCCGGAGGGCTCCACCGAGGAGTTCACGGAAGAGTCCGGGGGCGAGTCCGGGGGCGAGTTCGCCGCCCACTCGCCGTCCTCGCAGCTGGTGCCCGCCGGGCCGTCGGGCGCCGGGCGGGCCGTCGAGCGGTTCCCGGCCGAGGCGGTCGGGCAGTCCGGCGTCACCACCCAGCGCTCCCCCGTGATCGCCCGCGCCCACCACGGCTCCATGTCGCGCGAGCAGCGGGTGGTGGTCGAGGAGGAGCTGAAGTCGGGGCGGCTGCCGTGCGTGGTCGCCACGTCGTCCCTGGAGCTGGGCATCGACATGGGCGCGGTCGACCTGGTGGTGCAGGTGGAGGCGCCGCCCACGGTGGCGTCCGGGTTGCAGCGCGTCGGCCGGGCCGGGCACCAGGTGGGCGCGGTGTCGCGCGGGGTGATGTTCCCGAAGTTCCGGGGCGACCTGGTGTCGTGCGCGGTGGTGGCGGAGCGGATGCGGGACGGCGCGATCGAGGCCGTGCGGTACCCGCGCAACCCGCTGGACGTGCTGGCGCAGCACGTCGTGGCGATGGTGGCGATGGAGACGTGGACGGTCGAGGCGCTGGCCGGGCTGGTGCGGCGGGCCGCGCCCTTCGCCGCGCTGCCGGAGTCGGCCCTGCAGGCCGTGCTCGACATGCTCGCGGGCCGGTACCCGAGCGAGGAGTTCGGCGAGCTGCGGCCCCGGATCACCTGGGACCGGATCACGGGCGAGCTGCGCGGCCGGCCGGGCGCGCAGCGGCTGGCGGTGACCTCGGGCGGCACCATCCCCGACCGCGGCCTGTTCGCGGTGATGACGCCGCCGTCCGAGCGGGGCCCCGGCTCGCGGGTCGGCGAGCTGGACGAGGAGATGGTCTACGAGTCGCGGGTCGGCGACACGTTCCTGCTGGGCACGTCGTCGTGGCGGGTCGAGGACATCACCCACGACCGGGTGATCGTGGTGCCCGCGCCGGGTCAGCCCGCGCGGATGCCGTTCTGGAAGGGCGACGCGCCGGGCCGTCCGCTGGAGCTGGGGCGGGCGCTGGGGAAGTTCCTGCGCGAGGTGTCCGCCATGGACGACGGGAAAGCCGCGGTGCGGACCGCGTCGGCCGGGCTGGACGCGTGGGCGACGTCGAACCTGCTGGCCTACCTGGGCGAGCAGCGCGAGGCGACCAGGCACGTGCCCAACGACCGGGTGGTGCTGGTCGAGCGGTTCCGCGACGAGCTGGGCGACTGGCGGCTGGTGGTGCACTCGCCGTTCGGGGCGCAGGTCAACGCGCCGTGGGCGTTGGCGATCGCGGCCCGGCTGCGGGAGCGGCGCGGGATCGAGGTGCAGGCGGCGCACTCCGACGACGGGATCGTGATCCGGCTGCCCGACGCGGTCGACCTGGACGGCGCGCAGGTCGTGGCGGGCGCGGAGGACGTGCTGCTCGACCCGGAGGAGGTCGAGCAGGTCGTGGTGGCCGAGGTGGGCGGCTCGGCGCTGTTCGCGGCCCGGTTCCGGGAGTGCGCGGCGCGGTCGCTGCTGCTGCCCCGGCGCGACCCGCGCAAGCGCTCGCCGTTGTGGCAGCAGCGGCAGCGGGCGGCACAGCTGCTGTCGGTGGCGGCGAAGTACGAGAGCTTCCCGGTCGTGCTGGAGGCGATGCGCGAGGTCCTGCAGGACGTGTACGACGTGCCCGGCCTGCGTGAGCTGATGACCGACATCCGGGCCCGGCGGGTGCGCGTGGTCGAGGTGGAGACGCCGTCGCCGTCGCCGTTCGCGCGCAGCCTGCTGTTCGGGTACGTCGGGATGTTCCTGTACGAGGCGGACGCGCCGCTGGCCGAGCGGCGGGCGGCGGCGTTGTCGCTGGACTCGGCGCTGCTGGCGGAGCTGCTGGGCTCGGAGGCGATCCGGGAGCTGCTCGACCCGGAGGTCGTGGCGGAGGTCGAGCGCAACCTCCAGCGCCTGGCGCCCGACCGGCACGCGCGGGACGCGGAAGGCGCGTCCGACCTGCTGCGGTTCCTCGGCGACCTGTCCGAGGCGGAGGCGCTGGAACGGGGTGTGCGGCCGGAGTGGCTGGCTGACCTGGTGGCGCAGCGGCGGGCGATCCGGGTGCGCATCGCGGGCGAGGACCGGGTGATCGGCATCGAGGACGCGGGCCGGGTGCGCGACGCGTTGGGCGTGGCGCTGCCGGTCGGCGTGCCGGAGGTGTTCACCGAACCGGTGGCCGACCCGCTGGGCGACCTGCTGTCGCGTTACGCGCGCACGCACGGCCCGTTCCCGGCGGTGGAGGCGGCGGAGCGGTTCGGGCTCGGCGTGGCCGTGGTGACCGGGGTGCTGGAGCGGATGGCGGCCACCGGGCGGCTGGTGCGCGGCGAGCTCAGGCCGCTGTCCGCGGGACACCCGCGACCCGGGGCGGGAACCCACACCGAGTACTGCGACGCCGAGGTGCTGCGGCGGTTGCGGCGGGCGTCGCTGGCCCGGCTGCGGGCCGAGGTCGAGCCGGTGGAGCCCGCGGCGCTGGGCCGGTTCCTGCCGGGCTGGCACGGGGTGGGCCGGCGGCTGCGGTCCGCGCCGACCGTGGACGACGTGTACTCGGTGGTCGAGCAGCTGGCGGGCGCGCCGCTGCCCGCGAGCGCGGTGGAGTCGCTGGTGCTGCCCGCGCGGCTGCCCGGTTACCGCCCCGCGCTGCTGGACGAGCTGACCGCGTCCGGCGAGGTGACGTGGACCGGGTGCGGTTCGCTGGCCGGCGGCGACGGCTGGATCGCGCTGGCGCCCGCGGACGTGGCCGACCTGCTGCTGCCGGACCTGGTGCCGGAGGCGATGCCGGACTCGTCGCTGCACACCGCCGTGGTGGAGGCGTTGGGTGGCGGCGCGCTGTTCTTCCGGCAGGTGGTCGACCGGGTGTCGTTGCAGGGCCCGACGACGGACGGCGAGGTCGTCGGCGCGCTGTGGGACCTGGTGTGGGCGGGCGTGGTCACGAACGACACGCTGGCGCCGCTGCGGGCGCTGGTCGCGGGCGGCGGCACGGCCCACAAACCCCGGCGGGCCGCGCCGCGTGGCCGGTACGCGCGGATGCGGGCCGGGAGACCCGACCTGCCCAGCCGCACCGGGCCGCCGACGGTGGCGGGCCGGTGGTCGCTGGCCGTGGTGCCCGTGACGGACACGACGCGGCGTGCGCACGCGCGGGCCGAGGCGTTCCTGGAACGGCACGGCGTGCTGACCCGGGGCGCGCTGGACACCGAGCGGGTGACCGGCGGGTTCAGCGCCGTGTACCGGGTGCTGCGCGCCATGGAGGAGTCCGGGCAGGTCGTGCGCGGGTACGTGGTCGAAGGGCTCGGCGCGGCGCAGTTCGCGGCCCGTGGCGCGGTGGACCGGCTGCGCGCGTCGTCGAGATCACCGGGTCAGGAGCACGTGGGCACGCCGGACGCCCTCGTGCTGGCGGCGGCCGACCCGGCGCAGCCCTACGGCGCCGCGCTGGCGTGGCCGGACCTGTCCGGCGAGGGCAAGCACCGGCCGGGCCGCAAGTCCGGGGCGCTGGTCGTGCTGGTCGACGGGCTGGCCACGCTCTACGTGGAACGAGGCGGCCGTTCGCTGCTGTCGTTCACCGAGGACGAAGAACCTCTGCGAGCAGCGGCCCAAGCCCTGAGCCGAGCCGTGCGCGACGGCTGGCTGGGACAACTGGCCGTGCAGCGCGCCGACGGCGAAGTGGCCCTGGGTTCCCGCCTGGCGGGCATCCTCCAAGACGCGGGCTTCCGCGCCACCCCGAAAGGCCTGCGGCTGCGGGCATGACACGGAATCCACGAGGCGGAGGGCCGCGAATCAGGAGATCACCCGATAGAGCAAGCCGACCTGGAAACTTTCACCACACCATTGACGTTGCCGGGATACAAGGAGGCGGCGACGCACGGCGGACCGGTCCCACCCCGACCACCTCACGCGACCTGATCTCAGCGAACGACGCCCAACCCCAGCGACAGGCACCCAGCGACAGGCACCCAGCGACAAGCACTCAGCGACGCGACAGGCACCAGCGCGAACACGCACGGGCACCCAGCGCGAACCCAGCGCCCTCAGCTGACGCGGCCCAGCGCGCACACGCTCAGCGGACGCCCACACGCTCAGCGGAACAGGGCGCTGTAGGCGTTGAGCGCGGGCTGGCCGCCCAGGTGGGCGTACAGGACGTTCGAGTCGCGCGGGATCTCACCGGCGGAGACCAGTTCCACCAGGCCGGCCAGGGACTTGCCCTCGTACACCGGGTCGGTGATCATGCCTTCCAGCCGGGCGCCCAGCTTCATGGCGTCCAGAGTGGACTCGCCCGGCACGCCGTAGATGCCTTCGTGGAACCGGTCGTCGAGGATGACGTCCTCGTCGGTCACCTTCACGCCGAGCAGCTCCGCCGTGTTCTTGGCGATGCGCGTGATCTGCGCACGGGTGTCGCACGGCTCGGCGGAGGCGTCGACGCCGATCACCCTCCGGCCGCTGCCCGCGAACCCGGCGACCATGCCGGCCTGCGTGCTGCCGGTCACCGAGCACACGACGATCGTGTCGAACCGCACGCCCAGCTCGGCCTCCTGCTGCTCGACCTCGGCCGCCCACCCGGCGAACCCGAGCCCGCCCAGCGGGTGGTCCGACGCGCCCGCGGGGATGGCGTACGGCTTGCCGCCGGCCGCGCGCACGTCCTCGATCGCCTGCTCCCAAGCGGGTTTCACGCCGATGCCGAAACCGGCCTCGACCAGTCGCACCTCGGCGCCCATCAGCCGGCTGAGCAGGATGTTGCCGACCCGGTCGTACACCGCGTCCGGCCAGTCGACCCAGCTCTCCTGCACCAGCACGCACTTCAGCCCGGCCCGCGCCGCCGCCGCGGCCACCTGGCGGGTGTGGTTGGACTGCACGCCGCCGATGGACACCAGCGTGTCGCAGCCCGTCGCCAACGCCTCCGCCACCAGGTACTCCAGCTTGCGGGTCTTGTTGCCGCCGTAGGCCAACCCGGAGTTGCAGTCCTCGCGCTTGGCCCACACCTTCGCGCCGCCGAGGTGCCTGGTCAGCCGCTCCAGCGGGTGCACCGGGGACGGGCCGAAGGTCAGCGGGTAACGCTCGAAATCGCCCAGCGCCATGTCAGTTCTCCTCAACCACGAACAGGTCGGCCAACGTCGCCCAGTTCCGCTCGACCAGCCGGGCCGCGAGGTCGGCGTCGGCCGCGGCGAAAGCGGTGATGATCTCGTCGTGCATCGCCACCGAGTGGCGGCCGGTGGGCGCGGCGAACCGCTGCCGTTCCAGCCGGCGCACGAGAGGCGTGTAGCGGTCGATGGTGGCCGTGACGGCGAAGTTGCCGCCACGCCGCACGGCCACCGCGTGGAACTCGTCGTCGGCGGCGAGGGCGGCGGGCACGTCACCGGAAGCCAACGCGCGGGCGAACGCCGTGTTCGCGGCACGCATCGCGTCCAGGTCCGCCTCCACCAGGTGCGGCACGGCCAGCCGGGCCGCGAGGGCGTGCATGGCCTGGACGACGACGTGCGCGTCACGCACCGCCGCCGTGTCCAACGGTGTGACCCGCGTGTAGCTGTGCGGTTTGCTCTCGACCAGGCCTTCGTCGGTCAGCCGTGCCAGCGCCTCGCGCACCGGTGTCCGCGACAGCCCGAGCCGTTCGGCCAGCTCCACGTCCTTGATCGGCACGCCGGGCGCCAGGTCGCCACCGAGGATCGCCTCGCGGATCGCGATCAGCGCCTGGTCGCGAAACAACGCCCGACTAATATATTGCATACCAACGGACTGTAGCCGGTCGTCGGCAAGGTCACCAGGTGTCGGGTGTCCGGAGACGGTGCCGTTTCGTGTTCAGCGGACAAGGTCGGGCTCGGCCGGGAGTTGCCGGACGGAGCGCACGGCGAGCGCCAACGGCACGCTCAGCACGGCGAGGACCGGTACCGGCGCGCCCGCGGCCGGCAGGGCCGGCAGCGGGGCCAGGGCGACCGGGACGGTGACGGCCACCAGCAGTGGACGCCGTTGATGACGGCGACCTGGATCGTGGTGGCCTGCAACCAGGGGCGGGCGCGGAAGTCGCGTCACCCGTGCCGCGCGGCGTCGAGCAGCGCGGGTCGTGGCGGCACCGGCCGGTCCGGGACTTTCCCAGGGCCTGACGGCCGCGCTGCTGATCACCGGCGTCGGGACGCTGTGGCACCTGGCCGCGTTGCAAGCGGTGGCGGGCGGGCCTGGTCGCCGACGTGGTGCCCCGAGAACGGCGCCGCCAGGCCAACGCCCTGGTCAACCCGCCCAGAACGCCGCGACGCTCCTCGCCCCGGTGTGTCCGCGGTGCTGGTTGAGACGGTCGGAGCGGACGTGTCCTTCGCCGTGGACGCGGCCACGTTCGCGGTCACCGCCGCCGCGCTCATCGCGCTGGGCGCAGCGGACGATGTCGGCGGCGAGCATGACGACCCGACGGGACACCAGGTCGCCCACCACGCCGCCGGCGAGCGTGAGCACCACCACCGGTAACCGGCCGACGAGCAGCACCAGTCCGACCTCGTTCAGCGACGCACCGAGCCGCAACGAGCCGCAACGAGCCGCACACCAGTGCCATGCCGATCAGGCCGTCACCGGAGTGGGAGGAGGTCCGGGCGATGAAGTACCAGCGGAACGTCGGGTCGCGCAGCAGCGCGGGCACGAGCCGGGGCATGGGACCGCACGGCGCCGCACCCACCGACGATCCGCGGAGCCGAGAGGCGGCCACGACGGCGTGATCCACGCCACGCGCCTGTCACAGATCCCGGAGTCGCGGTGTCTGGTGCCCGGCCCTGGGAACGAAGGAGACACCGTGGCGCAGACCGAGCACGTGGACGAGCACCCCGCCGACCTGGCGACCGGGGCTTTCGTGGCCCACCGCAACCTGCTCTTCACCGTCGCCTACGAGATGCTCGGCTCGGCCGCCGACGCCGAGGACGTCCTGCAGGAGGTCTGGTTGCGGTGGGCGCGGGTGGACTTGGCGCAGGTGCGCGACCAGCGCGCCTACCTGGTCCGGATCACCACCCGGCAGGCGCTCAACCGGCTGCGTGCGCTGCGCCGCCGGAAGGAGTCCTACGTCGGTTCGTGGCTGCCCGAGCCGATGCTCACCGCGCCGGACGTGGCCCTGGACGTCGAGCTCGCCGAGAGCGTGTCGATGGCGCTGATGCTCGTCCTGGAGACGCTGTCGCCGACCGAGCGGGCCGTTTTCGTGCTGCGGGAGGCGTTCGGCGTCGGCTACGACGAGATCGCCGCCGCCGTCGACAAGACCCCGGCGGCCGTCCGCCAGATCGCGCACCGCGCCCGCCGGCACGTCGACGCCCGCCGTCCGCGCGAGGCGGTCTCGCCGGGTGAGGCGCGGGCGGCGTTGGAGTCGTTGCGGCGGGCGCTGGAGGACGGGGACGTGCCGGGTCTGCTGGCCGTGCTCGCGCCGGACGTCGTGCTGGTCAGCGACGGCGGCGGTGTCAAGCGGGCCGTGCCGCGGCCGGTCGTCGGGGCCGACAAGGTGGTCCGGATGGTCTTGAGCGGTCTGGGCCGGCTCGAGAGCGCGTTCACCGGCGAGGCCGTCGTGGTCAACGGCAACCCGGCGCTCGTCGTGCGCTTCGACGGCGAGGTCGACGGCGTCATGGCGATCCGGGTCGAGGACGCCCGCATCGCCGGCCTGTACTACGTCCGCAACCCGGAGAAGCTGACCCGGGTCGGGGCCGAGACGCCGCTCGCCCGGCGCTGAGCGCTGGTCAGCGCGGTGTCAGGACGCAGAACTCGTTGCCCTCCGGGTCGGCCAGCACCGTCCAGGGCACGTCGATCTGCCCCACGTCCACCCGCACCGCGCCCCACGCCTCCAGCCGGGCCACCTCGGTCGGCAGGTCGCCGTCCGCGAACGGCGCGAGGTCGAGGTGCAGCCGGTTCTTCACCACCTTCGGCTCGGCGACCCGCACGAACTCCAGCGAAGGACCGGCTTCCTGCGCCAACGACGCGAAGCCGGCCGCCGAGCGCGTCACGGGCAGCCCGGTCGGACCGGCCCAGAACGCGGCCAGCGCCGGCGGGTCGGACGCGTCCACCACGACCGCCGCCACCGGGCCGGTGTGCGCGTACTCGTCGCGCTGCTCCAGCACGCAGAACTCGTTGCCCTCCGGGTCGGCCAGCACCACCCACGGCACGTCGCCCTGCCCGATGTCGACCGGTTTCGCGCCCAGCGCGACGGCCCGCGCCACGATCGCCGCCTGGTCCTCCGGCGACGTCGACGCCAGGTCCAGGTGCACCCGGTTCTTCACCGCCTTCGCGTCCGGCGCGAGCCCGAACACCAGCTCCTGCCCGTCGCCGAGCGCCACGTCGACCTCGTCGTCGCCCTCGCCGGTGACCGGCAGGCCGAGCAGCGCCGACCAGAACCGGCCGAGCGCGGCGGGGTCGGCTGAGTCGACCACCACATCGCACCACCTCGTTGGCATGGTCCGAAGGTAACGTCTGCCCAATGGCTCAGCTGGTTCTCGGTCCGGTGCTGCGGCACGTCGACTCCACCTCGGCGACGGTGTGGGTCGAGACGGACGTGGCGTGCGAGGTCGCCGTGGCAGGGCATCGCGCCGAGACGTTCCAGGTCGGCGAGCAGCACTTCGCCCTGGTGGTGGTGGAAGGGCTGGCGCCGGGCGCGACCACGCCCTACGACGTGCGGTTGGACGGCGAGGTGGTCTGGCCGCGGCCGGACTCGCCGTTCCCGGCGCCCCGCATCCGCACCACGCCGGTGCGGCGGCTGCTGTTCGGGTCGTGCCGCGCGGCGAAGGGGGAGGGCACGCCGGACAAGCTCGGCCCGGACGCCTTGGACGCGTACGCGCTGCGGATGGTGGACGAGTCGCCGGAGCAGTGGCCGGAGGCGCTGGTGCTGCTCGGCGACCAGGTCTACGCCGACGAGCCGACGCCGCGGATCAAGCAGTGGCTGGCCGAGCGCAGACCGGAGCCCGCGGGCGAGGTGGTGTCGTTCCGCGAGTACGCCGAGCTGTACCACGAGTCGTGGGCCGATCCCGAGATCCGCTGGCTGATGTCCGTGGTGCCCACGTCGATGATCTTCGACGACCACGACGTGCGCGACGACTGGAACACCTCGCGGCCGTGGCGGGAGCAGATGGCCGCCAAGCGCTGGTGGCCGGAGCGCATCCGGGCGGGCCTGGCGTCGTACTGGGTCTACCAGCACCTGGGCAACCTCAGCCCGGACGAGCTGGCGAACGACGAGCTGTACGCCAAGGTGCGGTCCACCGGCGGTGACGTGCAGGCGTTGCTGGAGGACTTCGGCGAGCAGGCGGACCGGGAGGTCGACGGCGGCAAGTCGACGCGGTGGAGCTACCGGCGCGACTTCGGCCGGGTGCGGCTGCTGGTGATCGACACGCGCAGCGGGCGCATCCTGGACGGGCCGCAGCGCCTGATGGTGGGTGACGCCGAGTTCGACTGGATCGAGGCCAACGCGGAGGGCGACTTCGACCACCTGCTCATCGGCTCGTCGCTGCCGTGGCTGATGCCGCACGGGTTGAGCCACTTCCAGTCGTTGAACGAGCGGATGGCCGGGCTGCCCGGGTGGCGTGGCCGGGTGGGCGAGAAGGTGCGGCAGGTCGCGGACCTGGAGCACTGGCCCGCGTTCCGGGCGTCGTTCGAGCGGCTGGCCCGGTTGCTGGAGCGGATCTCGCGGGGTGACGACGCGCCCGGCACGGTGTGCGTGCTGTCGGGGGACGTGCACCACAGCTACGCGGCACGGGCCGCGTTCGCCGGGTCGGTGGACGCGAAGGTGTACCAACTGGTGTGCTCGCCCGTGCACAACGACCCGCCGTGGGTGTTCCGGCCCGCGTTCCGGCTGTCGTGGTCGAAGCCGATCGCGCGGGTGCTGCGGCGGTGGGCGGACCGGCGGGGCATCTCGCCGGACCCGGTGTCGTGGCACAAGCTCAGCGGCCCGCACTTCGGCAACTCGGTCGGCGTGCTGGAGATCGACGGCCGCGCGATCCGCTTCCGGTTGGAGACGGCGACCGGCGAGGGCCTGTCGGAAGTGACCTCCCTGGCGCTGTGAAGCTCCTGCGCGGCAACGAGTTCGGGGCGCGAGCGCCGCGGTGGGGGGCGTGCCCGCCGCCGGACGGGAGGTCGGTGTCCGACGGCGGGCGCGCGTCTACTTGGTGGCCAGCCTCAGCAGGGCCCACAGCTGCGCGATCGCGTCGTGGTCGCCGGTGGTCGGCGGCAGGTCGCGGTCCGGGATGCGGCCCCACAGCCAGCGGTACACCTGCATGGGGGTGCCGGTCACCCCGCCGGCCGCCGACGAGGCCTCCCCGTCGGTGACGAGCCGGGCCACCGCCGGGTCCGGGCCGGTGGTGGCCAGCCACACCTTGTCGCCCGCGCGGATCGCCACCGTCCCCTCACGTGTGCCGCGCACGCCGAGGATGTCCAGCCGGTGGCCCAGCCACAGCGTGAGGATCTCGTCCACGCCGTCCTCGGCCACGTCGTCGTCCACCGGGTCGATCGGCAGCCCGGCCGCCGCCTGCACGTCCATCCGGTGCACGGTCGACTCGTGCGCCAGCCGCCGCGCCCAGAAGTTGTGGTTGCGCTCGGCGGGCCACCACGTCTCGCACGGGTCGTCCGGCTCGTGCGGCCGCAAGGCCCGCACCAGCGGTCGCACGCCCGCGCGCACGTACTCCGGCAGCGGCTGCCCCGGCTCCGGGTCCTGTTGCCACACCAGGGGTTGGCTGCCTTCCCTCAGCCACGTCGACACCATCCGGTACGTGCTGCCCACGTGTCGCGCGGTCTCCCCGAGGTTGAGCCCGGGGCACGCGGGCACCTGGCGTTCCGGGCGCTGTCCCTCGGCCGACGCCGCCAGGCGCTCGGCTTCGGCCTCCACTACGTCGATCAGGCGGTCGTAGGCGACCAGTCCCCTGCTCACAGTCCGTCCTCGTACATGATCTCGTCGACCAACTCGGTGAACTGCGCCGCTTGGCGCACCAGGTCGTCGGCTGCGCGCTGGGTGACCTGCCTGGTCATGCCCGCCAGCACGGCCGCGCGCGTCGCCGAGGACTCGGCGAAGAACGCGGCCCACTCGCGCAGCTCCGGCGCGAGGGAGGGCAGCAGGACCCACACGCTGGTCGGCTTGGCCCGGCCCCGGTGGGGTCGGCCCCTGGCCGCCAGCACGGCCGCCGCCGCCCGCATCGCGGCCAGGTAGGCCGTGGCGAAGCGGGTGGGCGGCGAAGGGTCCCGTCCGGCCTCGGCCAGGCACTCGCGGGCCTGTCCGAGCAGGGTCACCGCCGACGCCGGCGGTAGCGGGAGGGGAATGCGGCGGGGGAAGGTCTGAGTCATCTCGCGGCCTCCTCGCGGCGTCGGGACAGCGACGACCGCCGCGGGGAGACGGCGGCACTTGGTGGTGGGGCGCTTCCCCCGCCCCACCACCAAGGCATTGCTCGAACAAATGTTCGAGCCAGACCAGACTATCCTGCCGGCCCGGAACTCCTCAAGCCGAGCGCCCGTGGTCTTATGAACAGGTGAGCGCACTCGACCACCCCGGCATCCGCAAGGTGGCCGCCGCACTGTCCGAGGCGGGCCACCACGAAGCGGCGAACGGGATCCGCGTGTTGGCCGACGCCGTCCGCACCGCCGCCGCCGCGGCCGAGGCGGTGGGCGTGCCGGTCGGCGCGATCGCCAACAGCCTGATCTTCGCCGCCGTCCGCGACGGCGTGGCCTCGCCGCTGCTCGTGCTCACCTCCGGCGCGCACCGCGCCGACACCTCGAAACTCGCCGTGCTGGCAGGCGCGGACGCCATTGAGCGGGCCACGCCGGCGTTCGTGCGCGAGCACACCGGCCAGGTGATCGGCGGCGTCTCCCCGGTGGGGCACCCGGCGCCGATCACGACGTTCGTGGACGTCGCGCTGGAGCAGTACGAGGTGGTGTGGGCAGCGGCCGGGCACCCGCACGCGGTGTACCCGACGACCTACGCGGGCCTGCTCGACCTGACCGGTGGCTCCTCCGCCGAGGTCGCCCGGTGACCGCCGCGCCGTCCCAGCGGGTCGTCGCGCTGTCCAGCCGCGAGCTGAACTCCCGGCTGGACGAGGCCCTCGCGCTCTACGTCAGCGCCATGGAGTACCCGCCCGGCACGGCCGAGCAGCGCGCGCCCATGTGGTTGGCGCACATGCTGCGCGACGGGTGGCGGTGCGTGGTGGCGTTGGGCGAGCGGGACGAGCTGATCGGGATCGGGTACGGCTACCGGGGCTCGGTCGGCCAGTGGTGGCACGAGCAGGTGCGGCACGGGCTGACGCTGGTGTCCGGGCCGCGCGCGGTCGAGGAGTGGATGCACGACTACTTCGAGCTGACCGAGCTGCACGTGCTGCCGCGGGCGCAGGGCCGCGGCGTCGGCGAGCAGCTGCTGCGCAACCTGATGGAGGGCGTGCCCAGCTCGCGCGTGCTGCTGTCCACGCCGGAGGGGCCGAGCAAGGCGTGGCGGCTGTACCGGCGCATGGGTTTCGTGGACGTGCTGCGGCACTACCAGTTCACCGGGGACCCGCGACCGTTCGCGGTCCTCGGGCGGGTGCTGCCGATCGACTGAGGCGGCCCGGTCGACCGGAGCCCGATCGGTCGAAGTCTGATCGGGCGAGGTCGGTCGTGATCGCTAGAAGGGCGAGACGAAGCCTGACGCCTGGAGGTACTTGCCGGCGTTCAGGCCCTCGATCTTGCGCAGCTTCGAGTAGACGACCCGCTCGTCGAAGTTGCCCTCGATGGTGCGGACGTGCGTGGCCTTGCGGCCCGTCCGGTCGTACCTGACCTCCACCACGAGGCCGACGTGGGCGTGCATGTCCGGGTAGTTGCCGTAGACGACGGCGTCACCGGGCGCCACGTCGCGCTCGGAGATGTCTTTCCACCGGCCGTTGGCCTTGCCCCACTTCTGCCAGTAGGTCGCCCAGTGGCCCTGGTCGAGGACGGACGCGCCGGGAGCGGGGCGCATCGCCGGCTTGTCCTGCACGCCGGCGGTGGTCCAGGCCCAGTTGACGAAGACGCCGCACCACTCGGCCGGCCGCAGCACGCCCTGGCCCGTCACCTGGTACTGCGGCGGGTAGTAGTTGCCGTTGCCCTCGCGCTGGCCGACCTGGTGCAGGGCGTTGTCGACGATCTGCTGCCGGATGCGCCACTCGGCCTGGTCGCCGAGCGGTTGGGCCTGGCCGACCGCGGGCGACCCGGCGACCAGCAACGCGCCGGCCAGCACCACGCCGAGTGCGGCACGCCTCGCACGTCCGGTCATCGCATCCCCCTACGGTCGTTCGCCAGCACATCAAACACCGGATCCGGTGACCTCGGCGTGAAACCGAGGTCACCGGGTCGGGGTCAGAGCTCCGTGAGCCGCTCACGAAGAGTGTCCAACCCCATGGCCCCCATCTCCAAGGCCTGGCGGTGGAACGTCTTGAGGTCGAACGCGGCGCCGTGCCGGGCGCGGGCGTCGTCGCGGGCCGCCAGCCACAGCCGCTCGCCCAGCTTGTACGACGGCGCCTGACCGGGCCAGCCCAGGTAGCGGTCGATCTCGTCGCGCACGTGCGCCGGGTCGGTGATGGTGCGGGTGAGCATGAACTCCAGGCCCAGGTCCGGGGTCCACCGCTCGCCCTCGTGGAAACCGGTGCCCTTGGGGATCTCCAGCTCCAGGTGCATGCCGATGTCGATGATCACGCGGGCCGCGCGGAACAGGTGCGCGTCGAGCATGCCGAGCAGGTCGCCGTCGTCCTCCAGGTAGCCGAGCTCGCGCATCAGCCGCTCCGCGTACAGCGCCCAGCCCTCGCCGTGGCCGGAGACCCAGCACAGGAGGCGCTGGAACTCGTTCAACGTCTCCGCCTGGTAGACGGCCGTGGCGACCTGGAGGTGGTGGCCCGGCACGCCCTCGTGGTAGACGGTCGAGACCTCGCGCCAGGTGGAGAACTCCTCCTTGTCGTCCGGCACGGACCACCACATGCGGCCGGGGCGGGAGAAGTCCGGCGTGGGGCCGTTGTAGTACGCGCCGACACCACCGCCGGGCGGCGCGATGCGGCACTCCAGCTTCATCAGCTCGTCCGGCAGGTCGAAGTGCACGCCGCGCACGTCCAGCAGCGCCCGGTCCGACAGCTCCTGCATCCACGACCGCAGGCCGTCCTTGCCGCGCACCAGGTAGCGCGGGTTCGCGTCCAGCGCGGCGGCGGCCTCGGCGAGGGAAGCGCCCGGCTTGATCCGGTCCGCGACCTGCTTCATCTCGGTCTCGAGGCGGGTGAACTCGCCCCAGCCCCACTCGTAGGCCTCGGCCAGGTCGAGGCGGGAGCCGGTGAAGTAGCGGGACTGGAGCCGGTAGACGTCCTCGCCGACCGCGTCCTTCCTCGGCGCCTTGGGCGCGAGGTCGTCGCGCAGGAACGCGGCCAGGTCGCCGTAGGACTCCGCGGCGGCCTTCGCGCCCGCCTCCAGCTCGGTGCGCAGCGCGCCGTCCGCGGGGGCATCGGCGATCAGGGTGGCGAAGAACGACCTGCCGCCGGTCCTACCCGCCCAGGTGTCGCACTGCTCGGCGACCTTGCTGACCTGCCGCAACGCCGAGACGTGGCCCCGGTCGGCGGCGTGGGCGAGACCCGCGCGCAGGTTCGCCACGGCGTCCGGCACGGCGGTGAGCCGCTTGGCGATCACCGCCCAGTCGTCGGCCGTGTCGGTGGGCATCTGGTCGAACACCTCGCGCAGCGACTGCACGGGGCTCGCGATGACGTTGAGCTGGCCTTCCATCTGACCGGCCTCGTGCAGCTCGACCTCGAGGCCGATGCGTTCCAGGAACACGGCCTTGGCGTCGGCCTCCGACTTGTCCGCGGGCTCGGCGGCGGTGATCGCCGCGAGCGCCTTGCGCGCCAGCTCCTCGCGGGCCGCGTGCCCCTCCGGCGAGTAGTCGGTGAGCCGGTCGTCGTGGCCGGGCTTGCCGATGAACGTCGCGGTCAACGGGTCCGCGGCCGCGTAGTCGGCCACGAACTGGTTGCTGATGCCGTGCACGCCGGCGGAGGAGGTTGACATGCGCGGCACGTTACCTGCGGGCCCTGTCCCCCCAACAGGTAATTAGCCACGCTCACGATCGTGTCATGCGGTCAACTTTTGACCGTGGCCGGCAGGATGGCCTGGTGCCCAGGGCCTCCGCGCTGCTCATGCCGGTCTTCCTCCTCGCGCTGTTCTCGCTGACGGGGTGCGTCCGGCTGCACGCCGCCATGGCGTTGTCCACCGACGACCACGTGTCCGGCGAGATCACCGCCGCCACCCCGCCGACGAAGGACAACGACCCGGGTCCGCAGCTGAAAGTGCCCAACGAACTCGCCGGACGGGTCACCACCAAGCCGTACAAGGTGGACGACTACGTCGGCACGCAACTGTCGTTCAACGGGTTGACGTTCGACGAGGTGCGAGCACTGTCAGCGGCGACCAGCGCGTCGTCCAGCCGCTACCAGCTGACGTTCCGGCGCTCCGGCGACCTCGTGACGTTGTCCGGATCGGTCGACCTGACGCAGGTGCCGCCCGAACGCGCCGACATCCAAGTGAAAATCAGCTTTCCGGGTGAGATCGTCGACACGAACGGGCGAGAAGAAGACAACGCGACCATCGCGTGGACCCCGAAACCCGGCCAAGCCTCGATGTTGAGCGCGACAGTCCGCTACGCGGGCGCGAACTCGGTGTCCTACTTCGGCTGGACCATGCTGGTGGCCGGCTTGACCGGCGGCGCGGCGCTCATCGTGCTGGTCCTGGCCATCGTCGCCCACCGCCGCCACCAAGTGGCTTGACCCGGCCCCGCCACCCCGCCCTGCCCCGCGAGCTCGCCGCCGTCTGCGGAGCAGCGGCAATCCTATGCGGCGCGGGCCGGGACCAGGCCCAGGCGGCCGACGATCTCCCTCGTCGCCTTCGACCGGTTGAAGGTGTAGAAGTGCAGGCACGGCACGCCTTCGGCGAGCAGCCGCTCCCCCACCTCCGTCACCAGGTCGATGCCCGCCGCGCGGAAACCCGCCGGGTCGTCGGCGTAGGGGTCGAGGCGGCGCGCCACGGAGTCCGGCACCGACGACCCCGACAGCTCCACCGTCTTCGCCAGCGTCCGCGGCGTCGTCAGCGGCATCACGCCGGGGATCAGCACGGTGTCGCAGCCGCGCGCGGCGACCCGGTCGCGCAGGCGCAGGAAGTCCTCCGGCTCGAAGAACAGCTGCGCGATGGCGAAGTCGGCGCCGGCGCGCAGCTTGCGCACCAGGTACTCGGTGTCGGAGTCCAGGTCCGTCGACCGGGGGTGGCCGTACGGCGACGCGGCCACGCCGACGCAGAAGTCGCCCAGCTCACGGCACAGCCGGACGAGTTCCTCGGCGTAGGTCAGGCCCTCCGGGTGCGCGAGCCACTCGCCGTTCGGGTCGCCCGGCGGGTCGCCGCGCACGGCCAGGATGTTGCGCACGCCCACCGCCGCGTACCAGCCGATCACGTTGCGCAGCTCGGCCACCGAGTGGTCGACCAGGGTGAGGTGGGCCATCGGCAGCAGGGTCGTCTCCTGCGCCACCCGGCCGGTGGTGCGGATGGTCCGGTCGCGCGCCGACCCGCCCGCGCCGTAGGTGATGGACACGAACGCCGGGTCGAAGGCCTCCAGCTCGCGGATCGCACGCCAGAGGATGATCTCCTCGGCCTCGTCGCGCGGGGGGAAGAACTCGACGGAGAACACGGGGGACCCCCCGTGCAGGCGTTCGACCACCGACGTCATGCCCGACAGCCTAGAGGTTCGTCCGAGGCGTGGAAGACGGCTGTCACTGGATGGGACCAGCCCCCCGGTTGGGCGCGCCGAAGGCGCAGAGGTGACGATAGGGGCGTGCCGCCCCACCCGTTGGACCTCGAACTGCCCAAGCACGTCGACGAAGCGTTGGCCGCGTACCTCGCCGACCGCCGGGCACTGGGCGAGCGCATGGAGGAGAACTTCACCGGCGCCGTGGACGCGCTGGCCGACTTCGTGCTCGGCGGCGGCAAGCGGATCCGGCCCACGTTCGCGTGGTGGGGGTGGCGCGCCGCCGGCGGCGACCCGGAGGGCGAGCTGGCCGGGGCGGTGCTCACGGCGGTCAGCTCGCTGGAGCTGATCCAGGCGTGCGCGCTGGTGCACGACGACCTGATGGACGCCTCCGAGACCCGCCGCGGCATGCCCACCGTGCACGTCCGGTTCGCCCGCGAGCACCGCGCCAAGGGCTGGCTGGGCGAACCCGAGCGGTTCGGGCTGGCCGCGTCCGTGCTGATCGGGGACGTGGCGCTGGCCTGGGCGGACGACATGCTCTTCGCCGCGGGCCTGCCCACCGACGCGTTGCAGCGGCTGAGCCTGCCGTGGCGGGACATGCGCACCGAGATGCTCGCCGGCCAGTACCTGGACGTGCTCACGCAGGCGCGCGGCGACAGCTCGGCGGACGCGGCGCTGCGCATCGACCGGCTCAAGACCGCCGCGTACACCGTGGAACGGCCGCTGCACATGGGCGCGGCGATCGGCGGGGCGTCACCGGAGCTGGTGGACGGCCTGCGCTCGTTCGGCACGGACATCGGCGTGGCGTTCCAGCTGCGCGACGACCTGCTCGGCGTGTTCGGCGACCCGGCGGTCACCGGCAAACCCGCGGGTGACGACCTGCGCGAGGGCAAGCGGACGCTGCTGGTCGCGCTGGGCATGGAGTTCGGCGCGGACGTGCTGCACCAGGCCCTGGGCAAGCCCGACCTGGACGTGGCCACGGTCGACGAGGTGCGCGCGCGGCTGCGCGAGGTCGGCGCGGTGGACGCGGTGGAGGAGCGGATCGCCGAGCTGACCGGGTCCGCGCTGCGGGCGCTCGACCGGTCCCCGATCGCCGAACCGGCCGGTGAGCGGCTGGCGGAGCTGGCGATCAGCGCCACGAAGCGGACCTCCTGACGATGCGGGCGGTCACCGGCCGCACGGACCACGTCGTCGTGGTCGGCGCGGGGCTGGCGGGGCTGTCCGCCGCGCTGCACCTGCTCGGCGCGGGCCGCCGGGTCACCGTGGTCGAGCGGGACGCCGTGCCCGGCGGCCGGGCCGGGCGGCTGGACCTCGGCGGCTACCGCTTCGACACCGGGCCGACCGTGCTGACCATGCCGGAGCTGGTGGACGAGGCGCTGGACGCGGTCGGCGACTCGCTGGCCGACCGGCTGGACCTGCGGCCGCTGCACCCCGCCTACCGGGCCCGCTTCGCCGACGGCAGCACGCTGGACGTGCACTCCGACGGCGAGGCGATGGAAGCCGAGGTGCGGCGGTTCGCCGGTCCGCGCGAGGCCGCCGGGTACCGGGCGCTGCGCCGCTGGCTGACCGAGCTGTACCGGGTGGAGCGCGAGCAGTTCATCGGCTCGAACTTCGACTCGCCGTTGTCGCTGCTCACGCCCCAGCTGGCGAGGCTGGCCGCGCTGCGCGGGTTCGGCCGGCTCGGCCCGTCGGTGGGGCGGTTCGTGCGCGACGAGCGGTTGCGGCGGGTGTTCTCGTTCCAGTCGCTGTACGCGGGCGTGCCGCCGCGCAAGGCCCTCGCCGCGTACGCCGTCATCGCGTACATGGACACCATCGCGGGCGTGCACTACCCCGAGGGCGGGATGCGGGCGCTGCCGGACGCGTTGGCGGCGGCGGCCCGGGACGCGGGCGCGGACCTGCGGTTCGAGACGCCGGTGGCGTGGCTGGAGCGGATCGGCGGGCGGGTCACCGCGGTGCGCACCGCGCGCGGCGAGCGCATCCCGTGCGACGCGGTGGTGCTCACCCCGGACCTGCCGATGTCGTACCGCCTGCTGGGTCACCAGCCGCGCCGGCCCGTGCCGATCACGTGGTCGCCGTCGGCGGTCGTGCTGCACGCGGGCGTGGACCGGACGTGGCCGGAGCTGGCGCACCACACGCTGTTCTTCGGCCGGGAGTGGGACCGGACGTTCGACGAGCTGACCCGCCGCGGCACGGTGATGAGCGATCCGTCGCTGCTGGTCACGGCCCCGCCCGGGCAGGGGATGTTCGTGCTGGCGCCCGCGCCGAACCTGCGCACCGGCCCGATCGACTGGGACCGCGTCGGCCCGGCCTACCGCGACGAGCTGGTGGGTGTGCTGGAGGCGCGCGGGCTCACCGGGTTCGGTGCCGCGATCGAGGTCGAGCACCTGGTCACGCCCGCGGACTGGGCCGCGATGGGCCTGGCCGCGGGCACCCCGTTCTCGGCCGCGCACACCCTCGCCCAGACCGGGCCGTTCCGGCCGCGCAACCTCGTGCTGGACAACGCGGTGCTGGCGGGCTGCGGCACCACGCCGGGCGTCGGCGTGCCGCCGGTGCTGATCTCGGGCAGGCTGGCCGCCCAGCGGATCACGGGGGCGACGGGCGCGAGGTCGCGGCGGCCGGTCGAGGCACGGCGGGCACGCACCCGGCGCTGACCCGCCGGGGTGGCGCTGTGCGACGATGTCGCCCCGATGACCCCGAGCACCTTCACCCGATCGAGCGCCGCACCTGTCGAGCCGGTGCGGTCGCGGGCTACCCGGGGCCGGTCGTGACGGAGCTGGCCGCGGCGTACGCCCGCTGCCGTGAGCTGAACGCCCGCCACGGCCGCACGTTCTTCCTCGCCACCCGCCTGCTCACGCCCGCGCAGCGGCCCGCCGTGCACGCCCTGTACGGCTTCGCGCGCTGGGCCGACGAGATCGTGGACAGCGGCGAGTCGCCCGACCCGGCCGGTGACCTGGAGCTGCTGGCGGCGCAGCTGGGCGACGAGCTGGCGGGCCGGCCGACGGGCCACCCGGTGCTGGTCGCGCTGGTCGACACCGTGCGCCGGTACTCGATCGACCCGGAGCTGTTCACCGCGTTCCTGGCGTCGATGCGGATGGACCTGACCGTCACGTCGTACCCGGACCTCCCGGCGTTGCGGCGGTACATGCACGGCTCGGCGGCGGTGATCGGGCTTCAGCTGCTGCCGGTGTTCGGGACGGTGGCGCCCCGCGCGCAGGCGGAGCCGGGCGCCGCCGCGATGGGCCGGGCGTTCCAGCTGACGAACTTCCTGCGCGACGTCGGCGAGGACCTCGACCGGGGCCGGCTGTACCTGCCGGGGGACGTGCTGGCGGCCTACGGCGTCGACCGCGAGCTGCTGGTGTGGTGCCGGCGGACCGGGAAGCCCGACCAGCGGGTGCGGCGGGTGACGGCGCACCTGGTCGCGTGCGCGCTGGCGGAGTACCGGGAGGCCGAGGCGGGTGTGCCGCTGCTGCGGCCCGTGTCGCGGCCGTGCGTGCGGACCGCGCTCACGTTGTACCGGGGGATCCTGGACGAGATCGCGGCGGCCGACTACCAGGTGCTGGACCGGCGGGTGGTGGTGCCGAACCCGCGGCGGCTGGCGGTGGCGCTGCCCGGCTTCGCGCGGGCGCTGGCGGCGAGGGTCGTCGGGCGCTAGCCCGGAGGGCACGACGTCCGGGCGGCTGGGCAGCCGCCCGGACGTGGTCGGTCGTCTGGGGTGGTGCGGTGCTCGTCAGAAAGCCAAGGCCTGTGCCCGCCGCTTCACCTCACGGCCGCGGTCGCCGCGCAACGCCTCGACGGGCGTGCCGGGCAGGGTCTCGTCCTCGGTGAACAGCCACCGGAGGATCTCCTCGGTCGAGTAGCCGGAATCGCGCAGCACCGTGATGGTGCCGGGCAGGCCCTTCACCACGCCTCCGGCGGCGAGGAACTGCGCGGGGACGACGAGGACGCCGTCGCGTCGCTCGGCCAGCAGTTGCCCGTCGCGCAGCAACTGGTGGACTCGGGTGATAGGCAGGCCAAGACGCTCGGCGACCTCGGGGAGGGGCAGGACCTCCAGGTCGGGAGCCAGCACATCCGCAGCGGCAGGAATCGCACTCACCTGCGTCACGATGCCACAACGACGTTGACGACGCCCTGCGCCAACCGGGTGGTGGCCGTACACCCAGGGGTCGGCTTGCCGCTACCCCCTGTTTCGCGCCACTTTGACGCGGATCCCACAAGCGCGCGTGGGATGCTCCGGCGCACAGCACTCGGTCGGCACCACCCACCGTACGATCCACGGCTGTGGAAAGGTCGGCGACGAACGTGATCGGCGGGCTGCTCGAACAACGCTACCGGGTAGGCGCCCTGGTCGCGCGTGGCGGCATGTCCACCGTCTACCGAGGTGTGGACACCCGCTTGGAGCGGACCGTGGCCATCAAGGTCATGGATCCCCGGTTCTCCGCCGACCCGCAGTTCGTGGCGCGGTTCGAGCGCGAGGCGCGGGCCGCGGCCAAGCTGCACCACCCCGGAGTGGTGCAGGTCCACGACCAGGGCGTGGACGAGGACCGGGTGTACCTCGTCATGGAGCTGGTCGAGGGCGGCACGCTGCGCGACCTGCTCACCGCGCGCGGCACGCTGGACGTGCCGCTGGCGCTCACCGTCATCGAGAAGGTCCTCTCGCCGCTGGCCGCCGCCCACCGCGCCGACCTCGTGCACCGGGACGTGAAGCCGGAGAACGTGCTCATCGGCCCCGGCGGCACGGTGAAGGTCGCCGACTTCGGCCTGGTCCGCGCGGTCTCCACGGCGGGCGTGACCAGCGACACCATGATCCTGGGCACGGTCGCCTACCTGTCGCCCGAGCAGGTCACCACGGGCACCACGGACGCGCGCAGCGACGTGTACTCGGCGGGCGTGCTGCTGTACGAGATGCTGACCGGCGCGCCGCCGTACGTGGGCGACAACGCCATCTCGGTGGCCTACCGCCACGTGAACGACGACGTGCCGCCGGTGCCGGGCGTGCCCGCCGAGGTCGCGGAGCTGGTGCGCCGGGCGACCCGCAAGGAGCCGTTCCTGCGGCCCGCGGACGCCGAGTCGTTCCTGTCCGAGGTGGAGACCGCGCGGGCCGTGCTCGGCATCGCGGCGGTCGACGTGCCGGTGCCCAGCGCGGCGGCGCCCGCGGAGGAAGCCACCCGGCAGGTGCCGGCGCCGCTGAGCCCGGCCGAGCAGACGTTGCGGGTGGAGCCGGTGCGGGTGGGCGCGGGCGCGCCGTTCGCCGAGCCGACCGTGCCGGTGCACCGGCCGAACCCGCTGGTGCCGCCGGCGGGCGGCCCGCAGGGCACCAGGGCCATCTCCCGGGCCGAGCTGCTCGCGCCGCCCGAGCCCAAGCCGGTCGGACCCACTCCCCCGACGTCCCGCCCGCGTCCCAAGAGACCGCCGAAGAAGAAGACGCCCGAGCAGCTGTACGAGGAGATGCGGGCGCGCAGCAAGCGGCAGTTCATCACGTGGCTCAGCATCGTCGTGGTGGCCGCGATCCTCATCGGCGTGACGATCTGGTGGCTGGCCATCGGCAGCGTCTCCACCGTGCCGGACCTGGTCGGCAAGGACGAGACCGTCGCCACCGCGCTGCTGGACGAGGCGTCGTTGAAGAAGACGGTGCGCCGGGAGAACAGCGACACCGTGCCGAGCGGGCAGGTGATCAGCACCGACCCGCCCTCCGGGACCAAGGCCGACCGCGGTGACCTGGTGCGGCTCGTGGTGTCCGCGGGCAAGCCGGTGGTGCCGCAGGTCAGCGGGGGCGTCGAGGTCGCCGCGGCCGAGCAGGAGATCGTGTCGGTCGGGTTGAAGGCCCAGCTCAACCCCGCCGAGGACGCGTTCAGCGACCGCGTGCCCAAGGGCAAGGTGGTGACGCTGAAACCCGCGCCGGGCACCCCGGTGCCGATCGGCTCGACGGTGACGATCGTGCTGAGCAAGGGCTCGGAGCCCAAGCCGGTGCCCAGCGTCACGGGCAAGACGAAGGACGAGGCGTTCGCCGAGCTGAGCGCGGCCGGGTTCGAGCCGGTCGAGGGCCCGACCGAGTTCTCCGACAAGGTCGACGGCGGCAAGGTGATCCGCACCGACCCGCCCGCGGGCACGAACCTGCCGCCCAACAACCGGCGGGTGACCGTCGTGGTGTCGGCGGACTCGGTGACCGTGCCGCAGGTCGAGGGCAAGTCGGTCAAGGAAGCGAAGAAGATCCTGGAGGACGCGGGCCTCAAGGTCGACGTCCAGTTCAACAACCGCGACCGGGCCCGGGTGGTCAACCAGTCCGTGCGGGCCGGTGAGCGCGTGCCCAAGGACACCAAGATCACGATCATCGCGGTGTAGGGCGACGGAACGGCGGTGGCCCCCGACTCGTGGGAGTCGGGGGCCACCGCCGTTCCGCGCCGGTCGGCGTCGTCCGGTCAGCTGCGCAGCATCTCCGCGACCAGGAACGCCAGCTCCAGCGACTGCTGCGTGTTCAGCCGCGGGTCGCAGGCCGTCTCGTAGCGGCCCGCGAGGTCCAGGTCGGAGATCTCCTGCGCGCCACCGAGGCACTCGGTGACGTCCTCGCCGGTCAGCTCGATGTGGATGCCGCCGGGGTGGGTGCCCAGGCGGCGGTGCACCTCGAAGAAGCCCTGCACCTCGTCGACGATCCGGTCGAAGTGCCGGGTCTTGTAGCCGGTGGACGCCTCGTGCGTGTTGCCGTGCATCGGGTCGCACTGCCAGATGACCTGGTGGCCGGAGGCGGTGACCTTCTCCACGATCGGGCCCAGCACGTCGCGCACCTTGCCGTTGCCCATGCGGCTGATCAGGGTCAGCCGGCCCGGCTGGTTGTGCGGGTCGAGCCGCTCGACGTACTCGACGGCCATCTCCGGCGTGGTCGACGGGCCGATCTTCAACCCGATCGGGTTGGACAGCAGCTCGGCGAACGCGATGTGCGCGCCGTCCAGCTGCCTGGTCCGCTCGCCGATCCACAGGAAGTGCGACGACAGGTCGTACAGCCTCGGCTGCTCGCCGTTGGTGTCCAGGCGCAGCAGGGCCCGCTCGTAGTCCAGCAGCAGCGCCTCGTGCGAGGCGAAGATCTCGGTGGTGTGCAGCGACGTGTCGTTCACGCCGCACGCCGACATGAACCGCAGGCCGCGGTCGATCTCGCCGGCCAGCGCCTCGTACCGCTCGCCGGCGGGCGACTGGCGGACGAAGTCCTTGTTCCAGTCGTGCAGGCGGTGCAGGTCGGCCATGCCCGCGGTGGTCATGGCGCGCAGCAGGTTCATCGCCGCGCCCGCGTTGGCGTAGGCGCGGATCATCCGGGACGGGTCCGGCACGCGCGCCTCGGGCGTGGCGACCAGCGAGTTCACGATGTCGCCGCGGTAGGACGGCAGGCCGAGCGCGTCGATGCCCGACGAGCGCGGCTTGGCGTACTGGCCCGCGATGCGGCCGATCTTCACCACCGGCAGGCTCGCGCCGTAGGTGAGCACGACGGCCATCTGGAGCAGGGTCCGGACGTTAGCGCGGATGTGCGGCTCGGTGTTGTCCGCGAACGTCTCCGCGCAGTCGCCGCCCTGCAGCAGAAACGCCTCGCCGCGGGCGACCTCGGCCAGGTTGTCGCGCAGCCGGTCGATCTCGGCCGGCACGGTGATCGGCGGCACGCTCTCCAGCACGGCGCGCACCCGGCGCACCTGCTCCGCGTCCGGCCACTCCGGCTGCTGGGCGGCGGGGCGGCTCAGCGCGTCGTCGAGCCGGTCGCGCAGCTCGGGCGGGAGGGGCGGAAGCTCGGGAAGCGTGTCCACGGGCACGTCCACGGTCCAGTTCACACGTTAAAGATAGCTGTCCACATCGAGAGACGGACGCGGGTCCGACCTGTGCATTATGTGGACCATGTCGGACACCCGATTGGATGACAGCACGGCGGCCAGGCTGCTGTCGACCGCGGTGGAGAACGTCCAGCGGGACTACCCGGCGCACTGGTCGCACGTCGTCGCCGGCGACGCCGACCTGGTGCCGCAGCGCGTGCTGCACCCGATCTTCGCCGGGTCGTTCGACTGGCACTCGTGCGTGCATCAGACCTGGTTGGCGGTCCGGCTGCTGCGGGTGCGGCCCGGGGTCGAGGGCGCGGCGCAGGCCCGCCGGGTGCTGGAGTCGTTGATCACGGTCGGGAACGCGGAGGTCGAGGCGGCGTTCTTCGACGGGCCCTCCGGCGGGTTCTGGGAGCGGCCCTACGGGTGGGCGTGGCTGCTCGTGCTCGACGCCGAGCTCCGCGCCTGGGACCCGCCGCTGGCGGCGGCGCTGCGGCCGTTGAGCGCGGTGCTGCGTGACCGGTATCTCGCCGAGGTGACCGGCGCGCGGCTGCCCGTACGGACCGGCACGCACGGCAACACGGCGTTCGCGACCGGGCTCGTGCTGGACGCGGCGCGCGCGGTGGGCGACGGGGAGCTGGCCTCGGCGTGCGCGGAGGCGGCGTTGCGGTGGCACCGGGAGGACGTCGGGTACGGCGGGTTCGAACCGGACGCGGCGGACTTCCTCTCGCCCGCGCTGACCGAGGCGGACCTGATGCGGCGGGTGCTGCCGGCCGACGGGTTCACCGCGTGGTTCGAGGCGTTCCTCCCGCACCTGGACGACTCGCGCTGGAAGGTGCTGCGCGAACCCGTGCCGGTGGACGACCCGGGCGACCCGCACGGCTCGCACCTGGTCGGGCTGGCGCTGTCGCGGGCGTGGCAGTGGCGGGCCGTCGCCGACGCGCTGCCACCGGGGCACCGGTACGCCGACCTGGCCCACACCGCGGCCGAGGCGCACCGGGAGACCGGTCTGCGGCTGGTGTCCGGGCACGGCTACTACGCCGAGCACTGGCTGGGCACGTTCGCCGCCTACCTGGACCTCGGCGCGTTCACCGGTCGCTGAGGGACGCGGCGGCGGCCCGGCACCGGCGCTCCTCCAGCGGTCGGCGCATCGCCGCGAACCGCTCGGCCGCCTCCAGGAACAACGCCGTCGCCCGCGTGCGCTGCCCCTGCGCGCGCCGGACCTCGGCGCGCACCTCCCACAGCGCCGCCGTCCACGGGCCGCCCTGCCAGAGGCCGCTGATCCGCTCCGCCTCCGCCAGGTGCGGCCGGGCGCGGCTCGGGCTGCCCGCGTTCGCGCACGCCGTCGCCGCCGCGATCCGGAAGCCCATCGAGCACGGGTCGCACACGTGCGGCGCCTCGGTGAGCCACCGCTCGGCCTCGCGGATCGCGCCGAGCGCGCCGCCGAGGGTGCCCGCGGCCAGGACGCGGACCCCGTGCACCCGGATGACCAGGTGCGACGGTATGCGTGAGGAGCGGGCCAGCGGCAGCGCCTCGTCCAGGTCGGCACGGGCCGCCGCCGGGTCGCCGCGCCGGGCCTCGGCCTCGGCCCGCCGTTCCAGCGCCAGGGACCGGGCGGACCCGCAGCCGGCGCGTTCGGCCTCGCCCAGCGACTCGCCCAGCGTGGTCACGGCGTCGTCGAGGCGCCCGGACAGCAGCGCGAACTCGCCCAGCAGCAGGTAGGCCAACGCCCGGCCCGCCGCCGAACCCGCCCGTGACGCGATGTCGAGCAGGTCGCGGCCGAACGACTCCGCGCCGTCGTGCCCCTCCGGCCCGTACAGGTAGAACTCCTGCAAGCACAGGTGCGCGTCGTAGACCACGGGCCGGGACGGGTGCCGCACCGCGTCGGCGAACTCCTCCCGGAACAGCCGGTGCCACGTGCCGCGGGCGTGCGCGACGAGGGCGAGCAGGGTCGAGGCCTCGCCCAGCTCGTGCCCGAGGTCGGCGTCCAGCGCCAGCACCCGCGCCTGCCTGGCCAGCCGTTCGGCCTCGGCGAGGTGGCGCCGCCCGAACGCGACCAGCCCGTTGGCCAGCGCGACCGCCGCGCGCTGCGCCGGTGACGGCGGCTCGGCCGCGTCGAGGCTGAGCGCCGACTCGTACAGCTCGACGGTCTCCGCGTCCGGCCCGACCCCGATCCGCTCCCGCAGCGTGCGGCGCAGCCGGTCGAACTGGCGCAACGCCTCCCCGCGGCGACCGGCGGCCAGGTGCCGGCGCATCACCGCGCGGTGCGCCTGCTCGTCGGTCTCGTCCAGGTCGAGCAGCCGTTCCCAGTCGCCGGCGGCCCTCAGCAGCGCGGCGTAGCGGCCCTCGACCTTCTCGTGCGGCTCCGCGACCCAGCACTCGTAGCGGTCGTCGACGAGCAGGCCGCCGCGGTACCCGGCGGCGGCCAGCGCGCACCGCTCGGCGTCACCCGAGGCCAGCGCGGCGTCGGCGGCCCGCTGGAACCGGTCCAGGTCCACGTCCAGGTCGCCGCCGGGCCACAACGTCAGCAGCCGTCCCTCGCACCGGACGGCGTCGGCACGTCCCAGCGCGCGCCGCGCGTAGAACACCGCCTTGCGCAGGTTCGCCCCCGCCGCGTCGGCGGGCAGGTCGGGCCACAGCCGGTCCATCACCTGCTCGCGGTGCAGCCGGTGGTCGGGCGCCACGGCCAGCAGCTTCACCACGTCGGCCGCGCGCCGGTTGCGCCACACGTCACCGGGGACCGGTCTGCCGTCGACCGCGACGGCGAACCCGCCCAGCACGCGCACCTGGCAGGTGGCCCGCATGGCGGCACCCTACGTCCGGCCCGGCGGGACCGCCGTGGGAACGGTTTGGGAACGCCGCGCCGCCTAGCGTGTCCCGATCCACTCCGAGTCGGGAGGACCCCATGTTGTTCATGGACGTGCACAACCACCTGCCCGAAGGCGCCGGTCCCGGTGACGTGGCCGAGGCGCACGCCGCCGACCTCCGCACCCAGGACCGGTACGGCGTCCAGTACCTCAACTACTGGGTGGACGAGAAGGACGGGAAGGTCTTCTGCCTGGTCGACGCGCCGGACGCGGAGACGGCGCACCGGGTCCACCGCGAGGCGCACGGCCTCGTGGCGGACGAGATCTACCCCGTGGTGCAGGGCTGAGACGACGAGGAAGGTGACGGAGATGTCTTTGTTGGCGTCGAAGAGCTTGGCCGAGCCGGAAGAGGTGCGGGACTTCCCGCACGGTCACGTCGACCTGGTCACCGTCGGCGGCACGACGGTCGGCAGAGCGGAGTTCCAGCCGGGCTGGCGGTGGTCGCAGGACGTGAAGCCGATCGCGGGCACCGACTCGTGCCAGGCCTCCCACACCAGCTACATCCTGTCCGGCCGGATGCACGTCGTCATGGACGACGGCTCCGAGGGCGAGGCGGGAGCCGGTGAGGCGGTCGTGGTGGAGCCGGGGCACGACGCCTGGATCGTGGGCGACGAGCCGTGCGTGATGGTCGACTTCACCGGCCTGCACGACTACGCCAAGAAGTAGCCGCGACACCGCGAAGCGCCCCCGGACGTGAAGTCCGAGGGCGCTCGTCGTCGGATCGCCGCTGCCCGGGGCCGTCGTCGGATCACCGCTGCCCGGGGCGGCCGGCGGGCGACTCAGCCGAAGAAGACCTCGGCCTCCTGGTAGCGCTCCAGCGGAACGGTCTTCAGCTCCTCGGTGGCCTCGGACAGCTTGACCCGGACGATGTCCGTGCCGCGCAGCGCGACCATGACGCCGAAGTCGCCGTCGGCGACCGCGTCCACCGCGTGCAGGCCGAACCGGGTGGCGAGCACGCGGTCGTAGGCGGTCGGGATGCCGCCGCGCTGGACGTGGCCCAGCACGACCGCGCGGGACTCCTTGCCGGTCCGCTCCGCGATCTCCTCGGCCAGCCAGGTGCCGATGCCGCCCAGCCGCACGTGGCCGAACGCGTCCTTCTCACCGGAGTGCAGCGTCTCGGCGCCGCCCTCGGGCATCGCGCCCTCGGCGACCACGATGATCGGGGCGAACTGGCGCTCGAAGCGCCGCTCCACCCACTCGACCACCTTGTCGACGCTGAACTGGCGCTCGGGCACCAGGATCACGTTCGCGCCGCCGGCCAGGCCGGAGTGCAGCGCGATCCAGCCCGCGTGGCGGCCCATGACCTCGACCACGAGCGCCCGGTGGTGCGACTCGGCCGTCGTGCGCAGCCGGTCGATCGCCTCGGTGGCGATGTGCACGGCGGTGTCGAAACCGAACGTGTAGTCGGTCGCGCCCAGGTCGTTGTCGATGGTCTTCGGCACGCCCACGACGCCGATGCCGTCGTCGGTGAGCCGCTTGGCGACGCCGAGGGTGTCCTCGCCGCCGATGGCGATCAGCGCGTCGACCTGGTTCGCGGCGAGGGTCTCGCGGATCCGGTCCACCCCGCCGTCGATCTTGTACGGGTTGGTGCGCGACGAGCCGAGGATGGTGCCGCCCCTGGTGAGGATGTCCTCGACGTCATCGAGCCCGATCGGCTTGGTCAGGTTCTCCACCGGGCCCTGCCAACCGTTGCGGAATCCCACGATGTCCCAGCCGTGGGCCTCGATGCCCTTGCGGACCACGCCGCGGATGACCGCGTTGAGGCCGGGGCAGTCGCCACCGCCGGTGAGCACACCAATGCGCATTTGCTTAGCCAATCTCTTCTCGTGGCGTTGGTCACCCAAGCCTGACACGTGCTGGATCGGTGCAGCAAGCGAGGGTCCACCTACCGGACCGCGAAGCCCTTCCGCAGTCGTTCGGACTCGATCACCTTCCAGCGCGCGAGGTTGTGCCGGGCGTCGGCGAGGGCGTCGTGCGCGTCCGCGGGCGCGGGCGGCAGGTGGGGTTTGCCCACGTCCTCCCAGCGCTGCCGCAGGTCGCGGGTGAAGCGGGGCAGGCAGCGCGGCAGGGCCGGCATCGGGCCCCAGAGCTGGGCCAGCGCCACGTGGTCGTAGGCGGCGAACCAGGCCCACAGCTCGATGTCGTCCCGGTTGGCCTTGGGCCCGCCGAGGAAGTCGAGGAGGTCCGCGCGGATCCGCTCCCGGCTGCGCCACGCCCGGTCGGCGGGCGACGGCAGCTGGTTGAGCACGTTGGCGCGCACCCACGGTCCGGCCTTGGCCGGGTCGAACTCGGTCGACACGGCGTAGAACTCGCGGCCTTCCTCGTCGACCACTCCGATGGAGACGAGGTCGATGGTGACCCCGTCCTCGATGAACTCACAGTCGTAGAAGAACCGCACCCCGCCAGCCTAGGGGTGCGGTTCAGCCCGCCTTCGCCTCGGGCAGCCGATCGACCGCTTTCGCCGGCTTCCCGTCGCTCTGGCCCTCCTTGGCCTTGGCCGCGTAGACGTCGACGTACTCCTGGCCGGACAGCTCCATCAGGGCGTACATGATCTCGTCGGTGATGGACCGCAGCACGAACCGGTCGCCGGACAGGCCCTCGTAGCGGGAGAAGTCCAGCGGCTTGCCGATCTTGATCCGGATCGGGTACGGCCGCCACATCTTCGAGCCGATGGGGTTGGCCTTGTCGGTGCCGAACATCGCGACCGGGATGACCGGCGCGCCGGACTCCAGCGCGATCCACGCCACGCCGACCTTGCCCTTGTACAGCCGGCCGTCGGGCGACCGGGTGCCCTCGGGGTAGATGCCGAGCAGCTTGCCCTCGCGCACGATCCGCACACCGGTGTCGAGCGCGCCCTGGGCGGCCGACGCGCTGGACCGGTCGATCGGCACCTGGCCGACGCCGTAGAAGAACCAGCGCTGGAACCGGCCCTTGAGCCCCTTGCCGGTGAAGTACTCGATCTTGGCCGGGAAGGTGACCCGCCGTGACAGCTTCAGCGGCAGGAAGAACGAGTCGGAGACCGCGAGGTGGTTGCTCGCCAGGATGGCGCCGCCGTCCTTCGGGATGTTCTCCGCGCCCTCGATGATCCGGGGTCGGAAGAACAGCTTCAGGAGCGGCCCGAGAAAGATGTGTTTCATCAACCAGTACAGCACCGCGGCGAGCGCCTCCTCGACGTGCTTGATCCCCTCCGCCAGCCTACGGAGCCGACGGCGAAACACACAACGAACACCCACGCGGAGGCGGTACGGTCCAAGTGCCACCGGCTGCCGTAATCCACGACACAACGGGCTCGTGCGACGATGGACCCGGCAGAGGATTGGCCTTCACGACCCGGAGGGCTGGAGCACGCCGATGAACTCCCGACGCGACTCGACCGACGGCCCGGAGGACGTCGACGCGACCTTCGCCGAGATCGTGGCGGGTCTGGAACGCGAAGGCGTGGGCCGTCAGGCCCACCCCGACGAGGTCGAACCGGACGAGGGCGACGAGGCCGAGCCCGCGCGCTCCGGGCGGCCCGAGGGCCAACCCGCCGTGGCCACGGCCGACGACGACCCCGACGCGTACCCCGACTCGGACGACCCGAACGACCACTACGTGCCGCCGGAGCCGCCGCCGCTGCCCGCGTTGCGGCCGGGCACGATCGCGGCGTTGCTGCTGATCGTGCTGGGTGTCGTCCTGCTGCTGTTCCCGGGTCTGTTCGGCCTGACGGGCGTGATCGGCACCCCGCTGGCGCTGATCGTGATGTGCTCGGGCGCCGGCTGGCTGATCCTGCGCATGCGCAACACCCCACCGCCCGACTCGGGCTGGGACGACGGCGCCGTCCTCTAACCCCCGCGAGAGTCCAACGCTCACGCCGCGAGAGTCCAACGCTTAGGACACCTGAATTCAACGCTCAGCCACACCCGCACCTGGCTGAGCGTTGAATTCAGGGTCCGCGAACGTAGGACTCACGGGCCGTGAACGTTGGACTCTCGCGCTGTGGAGGTTGGACTCTCGCTGGTCAGGAGCCGGAGAGGAGGCGGATGGTGTAGCCCTCGGCGTCGCGGCTCATGGTCACCTCGCGGCACGTCCGGTGGGTCAGCCACAGGCCCACGCCGGCGGTCGCGGTGCGGTCGGTCGGCACGAGGCCCGCCAGCGGCGACCGAGGCCCGTCGCCCCGGTCCGTCACGGCCACCAGCACGTGCGTCGGCCCCGCCCACGCCCTCAGCCGCACGGGAGGCCGCCCGTGCGACTGCGCGTTGGTCACGGCCTCGCTGGCCGCGTACACGATGTCGTCCAGCTCGTCCTGGCTCAGCCGGGTGCCGACGCACGCCGTAATCACCGCGCGCCTGGCCGCCGCGGGTGTCGGGTCGGTCAGCTCGACCAGCGGCCGTCCCGCCTCGAACGCCGTGGGCCCGGCCGGCGGCAACGTCCACGACGACCGGTACCGCGGGTTCGGCAGGTGCGACCCGTCCGTCCCGGCCACGCGCGGGTGGGTGCGCACCACGTCCGCGAGCACGCGCGCCGGCGTGGTCCGCAGGTCGTACGGGCACAGGCCCCACAGCGGGTACTCGGCGAACACCTCGTTCACCGCCGCCTCGTACCGCGACCACCAGTCCCACGCGACGCCGACGCCGGGGTGCGGCACGTCGCCGATCACCCGGATCTGCGTCACGCCCGCGTACCGGGCGAACAGCTTCCGGTACTCCACGATCGCCTCGGTCGGCCGGGCGTACTGGTCGCCGCCGGGCAGGAACACCACGCCGGACGGGTCGGCCACCGCGTCCCGGACCAGCCGCTCGTTGGCCGGGCGGCACGCCACGAGCACCGGTTCGCCCGCTGCCACGCCTTCGTCCACGAACGGCACGACGACCGACCGGTAGTCGTCGTCGCTGCCGTAGAACGCGGTTTCGTGGAAGTACCCGACGTGCCCGTTCGCCACGCCGGATCTCATCGGCGCACCACGGGGTGGGCGTGGGACTCGCGGACGTGGTGGTCGCGCGGTCCCCGGGTGACGGCGGTCCGCATCCCGCGATGCTACGCGGACTCGCGGGTCAACGGTGCCTGCCGTTGCGGGCGGTGCTCGCCGCCACGTCGCGCGCGAGGGTGGCCACGCCGACGATCCCGGCGTCGTCGCCGAGCTGCGCGGTCCGGATGCGGGCCAACGGCCGGTGCCCGGCGCCGGTCACCACGGCCGCGTAGCGCTCGCGCGCGTCGTCGAGGAACAGCGGCGCGGACTCCGACACGCCGCCGCCGATCACCACGACTTCGGGGTCGTACACGTCGGCGACCAGCGCCAACCCGTCTCCCAGCCACCGCGCCAGGTCCGCCATCGCGCGTTGCGCCAACGGGTCGCCGTCACGCGCCGCGCCCGCCACCCGACGCCCGGTGACGGCCCGCGAGTCGTCCACCGCCTCCCGCGCGAGCACGGTCGACTGGCCGGGGTGGCGGGCCAGCAGCTCGACCGCCGTGGTGCTCAACGCCGTGCCGCTGCAGTACCGCTCCCAGCAGCCGTGCTTGCCGCACGGGCAGGGCCGGCCGTCCGGCACGAGCCGCAGGTGGCCCAGCTCGGGCGCCACGCCGTGCGCGCCGCGGAAGACCTGCCCGTCGATGAGCAGCGCCCCGCCGATCCCGGTGCCGATCGCGACCAGCGCGGCGATCTTCGCGCCGCGGGCCGCACCGAACCGGTGCTCGGCCAGCGCGGCGGCGTTCGCGTCGTGCTCCAGCACCACCGGCATGCCCACGCGCCGCGAGATCCGGTCGGCCACCGGAGCCTGCCGCCACGCGAGGTGCGGCGCGAACCGCACGGTCCGCAGGTCCGAGGCCACGAACCCGGCCACGGCCAGGCCGACACCGGAGATGCGGTGCCGGGACGCCAGCTCGGCGACGGCTTGGCCGATCGCCTCCTCCAACGCTTCCTCGCCGCTCGGTGTGGCCGCGCGCGCCGTGTCGAGGACCGCGCCGTCGCCGTCGACGACGCCCGCGCGCACGCTCGTCCCGCCGACGTCGACGCCGACAGTCAGCACTGCGCGCTCCGGTCACGCCGCACCACGGGGATGTGCTGCACGCGCGGCTTCTCCGGCCGCGCGGGCTCGTCCTGCGGCACGGGCGGCGCGGGTTCCGCCAGTGCCGCGCGCAGCACCGCGATCAGCCCGGCCACGTGCTCGGCGGCCTTGGCGGCCAGCTCCGACCGGTCGCCGCGGGCCAGCGCCACCGCGTTGCACAGCGGGCACCAGCCGCAGGTGCCGGTGTCGTGCTCGCCCTCGGCGGCCACCCGGTGCAGCCACGGCTGCGCCCGCTCGGCGGCGGCGTCGAGCAGCAGGCGCAGCTCTTCGGCGAGCTTGGAGTCCACGTGCCTCACCGCATCCACAGATCGGGGTCGGGTGCGAACCGCACCGCCAACCCGGTGTCGTCCAGCTCCGCGCCGGTCACCAGGCAGCGCTTGAGCAGCGACGGCAGCGCGATCAGCCGCCGCCTGCCGTCCACCGTCACGGCCAGGTCGTCGCCCACCCGCGCCAGGTCGAGCGACGAGTCGCCGACCGGCAGCGCGATGCGCAACGTGTACTGCTGCTCGCCGGTCCGCTCCACGGTCAGCAGCTGCCGTTCGGCGTCGCCGCCGTCCAGCGGGTCACGTCCCTGGTAGAGGCCTTCGGCGACGTCCAGCAACGCGGCCGTGCCTACCGGTTCGGCGGCCCGGTGCGCCACCTCGCGCACCGGCCCGAGGTCGGCCAGTTCGGCGAGCACCGCGTCCTGCTCGGCCCGGCGGGTGCGCAGCCAGTCGGCGGCCGGGCCGCGGTCGTCGCCGGGGTGCGGCACGACCCGGTTGGCCACCACGCCGTCGACCCGGATGCCTTGCAGCGCGAGCGCCGTCACGGTCCGCCTGGTCTCCGCCGCGACCACCCGTTCCGGGGTCAGCACCAGCCGCACGCTGGTCGTCGGGGAGGTCAGCAGGCCGCGCAGCTGCTCCAGGCTCTCGGCCAGCCTGCCGAGCGCGTCGGCGGTGGCGTCCCACTTCTCCGCGGTGCCGCTGCCGGCGACACCGGCGAGCAGCCCGCGCACCACCCGTCGGTGGGTCGGGAACAGCCGTTCCAGGTAGGAGGCGAACGCCTCGGGCAGCGCCAGCAGGCGCAGCGTCTCGGCGGTCGGGCCGCAGTCCACGACCACCACGTCCCACGGTCCGCTCTCGGCCAGCCGTCGCACCTCCGACAGGGCGAGCAGCTCCTCGACGCCGGGCAGCACGGTCAGCTCTTCGGCGTCCAGCTCGTCCACGCCCGCGCCGGCGAGCACGGTCCGCAGGTGTCCGCGCAGGTCGCGCCACGCGTCGTCGACCAGCGCGCGGGGGTCGACCTGGAGCGCGTGCAGGATTCCGGCGGCCGGGGTGTCGATCTCGCCGACGTGCCCGGACAGCGGCACGCCGAACGCGTCGCCCAGCGAGTGGGCCGGGTCGGTGGAGACGACCAGCGCCTTGCGGCCACCGGCGGCGAGCGCGGTGGCGGTGGCGGCGGCCAAGGTCGTCTTGCCGACCCCGCCCTTACCGGTGAAGAGCAGCAGGCGGGCGCTCATCCAGCGTTGTCCACCCGGTTTTCGACCCGGCGCTTGAGCTCCTTGAGCGCGGTGTCCATGATCATCTTCTCGGCCTTGCGCCGGAACAGGCCGATCATGGGCACGACCAGCTGCACCGACAGCGTGTAGGTGACCTCGGTCGAGTCGCCCCGGGGGGTCAGCCGGTAGCTGCCCTCCTGCGACTTCTGCATCTGGCCCTTGACGAGGTGCCACGAGATCAGGCCGGGCGACCACTCGTCGTAGGCGAGCACGTACTCGTCCTTGATCGGGCCCTGGTCGATGTTGAACTTGACCTGCGCCGCGCGGCCGGCCGCCCCGGTCTCCAGCACCTCGGTGCGCTTCACCCCGTTGGCCCACTCGGGGTAGGCGTCGAAGTCGGCGATGACCGCCGCGATCTCCTCGGGCGTCGCGTCGATGACGATGGACTGGGTGGACTCGTCGGCCATGCCGGGGAGGCTACCCGGTGGTTCGGCTCACCAACGCAGGACGTGGGGCGTGCCGGTGCGCTGGAAGTGGCCGACGTTGACGCACTCGGTCCAGCCGACCCGCGCCCGGCGCGCCAGGGGCTGGTGCACGTGACCGAACACCGACCAGCGGGGCCGGTCGCGCTCGATCACCTTCAGCAACGACGTCGAGCCCAGCTCCGGCCGGCGGGCCACCACGTCGTAGGTCAGCTCGGCCACGGCGGGCGGCACGTGCGTGCACAGCACGTCGACCTCGCCCAGCCCGGCGAGGGCCGCGCCGAAGTCCTCCTCGGTGCGCAGGTAGGGCCGCCACGGGCCGCGCCGGTTCGGCACGAAGCCCGGGTGCAGCACCGCGCCGCCCGCGAAGCCGAACCGCAGCCCGCCGATCTCGGCCACCTGCCCGTCCAGGACGTGCACGCCGTCGCGGGCGAACATCGGCCACAGCTCGGGGCTGTCGACGTTGCCCGGCGTGGCGTAGGTGGGCACGCTCATCGCCGCGAACATCGCGGTGTACTGCTCCATGATCGCCTCTTGGACGACGTCCGCGGCGTTGTCCAGGCTCTCCCACAGCGACCGCATGTAGCGGACCGTCTCGGCGCCGAACCGGCCGCGGCGCAGCCGGGCGAACACCGCGACCTTCTCCGCGCCGAACACCCGGCCGAGGATGCCCTTGCCGTGGTCGTAGTAGTCGACGAAGTCGACCAGGTCGCCGAGCACGACCAGCGCGTCGGCCCCGTCGCCGGCGCGCGCGAGTGCCTCCGCGTTGCCGTGGACATCCGAGACGACGTGAACTCGCACAAGACCCGAATCTACGGCAGCGAGGGCGGCACACCAGGCGCCCGGCCGGCCTCCAAGATCATTTTGAGGCCGAGTGACACCTCCTTGGCGGCCAACTGGCGGCGGCGCACCTCGCGACGTATCCGCTGGTCGGACGCATCGCCCGGCAAGTCGGCACGCAGGAAGTAATGCAGCAGGGTGCCGTCGAGGACCGGCTCCAACCACACCTCCATCGTTCCGACCAACGCGCCGGCGACCGTCCAGCGCAACCCCTCAGTGCCCCGATCGGCGTATACGTCGAGGGTCAGGTCCGGCCAGAACCCCGCCCACGCGGCGGGCGGCGCGAAAGCGGCGGCGACCACCGCCGGAGGCACTGCGAGGAACGTCTCGTCAACGACGTCGACACTGGGCACGGGTGAGGAGAGTGCCACGACACGGTCACGGATAGGCGGGCCGGCCTGGTGTATCGCCGGAATCACAGGCTAAGTTTCCCCACCGGTAACAAACAATCGTCCGGAGGTCGACGTGCGCGAGTTCAGCGTCCCCGCCACCGCCACTGTGGCTGCCGAGGAGAACCTCACCGACATGGTGTGGGCGAACGCGGAGCGCTTCGGCAACGCCGTCAGCTTCCGCCGCCGCGTGGACGGCACGTGGGTGGACGTCACCGCCCGCGACTTCGCCGCCCAGGTCCTCGCGGTCGCCAAGGGCCTGGTCGCGGCGGGCTTGCAGCCAGGCGAGCGGGTGGGCCTGATGTCCAAGACCCGCTACGAGTGGACCCTCCTCGACTTCGCCATCTGGCACGCGGGCGGCGTCGTGGTCCCGATCTACGAGACCTCCTCGGCCGAGCAGGTCGAGTGGATCCTGTCCGACTCCTCGGCGAAGGCCGTGTTCGTGGAGACCTCCGAGCACCGCGCCACAGTGGACTCGGTGGTGGCCGGCCTGCCCGAGGTGCGGCACGTGTGGCAGCTCGACGGCCCCTCGGGCGACGCGGCGGGCGCGATCGACGAGCTGACCGCGCTGGGCGCCTCGGTGTCCGACGACGACGCGCGGGCCCGGCGCAAGGTGGTCGGCGCGGACGACACCGCGACCATCGTCTACACCTCCGGCACCACCGGCCGGCCCAAGGGCTGCGAGCTGACCCACCGCAACCTGCTGTCCGAGGTGAAGGGCGGGATCACCGCGTTCCCGCAGCTCATGCAGGCGGGCAACTCGCTGCTGGTGTTCCTGCCGCTGGCGCACATCCTGGCCCGCGCCCTGTCGGTCTGCGGCGTCTACACGCGCGTGACCATGGGCCACACCGCCGACGTGAAGAACCTGGTGGAGGACCTCCAGTCGTTCCGGCCCACGTTCGTGGTGGCCGTGCCGCGCGTGTTCGAGAAGGTCTACAACGGCGCGAAGCAGAAGGCGCACGCGGCGGGCAAGGGCAAGATCTTCGACGCGGCCGAGGCGACCGCGGTGGCCTACAGCCAGGCCCTCGACACCGGCGACGTCAGCCTCGGGCTCAAGCTCAAGCACGCGCTGTTCGCCAAGCTCGTCTACAGCAAGCTCCAGGCGGCGCTGGGCGGCCGGTGCACCAACGCGGTGTCCGGCGGCGCGCCGCTCGGCGAGCGGCTGGCGCACTTCTTCCGCGGCATCGGCGTGCCCGTGCTGGAGGGCTACGGCCTCACCGAGACCAGCGCGGCGGCGTGCGTGAACACGGCGGCGGCGTTCCGGGTCGGCACGGTGGGCCGCCCGGTGATCGGCACCTCGGTGCGCATCGCCGAGGACGGCGAGATCCTGATCAAGGGCGACATCGTGTTCCGCGGCTACTGGAACAACGACCAGGCCACGTCCGAGGCGCTGGACGACGGCTGGTTCCACAGCGGCGACATCGGCGAGCTCGACGAGGACGGCTTCCTGCGGATCACCGGCCGCAAGAAGGAGATCATCGTGACCGCCGGCGGCAAGAACGTCTCGCCCGCCGTGCTGGAGGACCGCCTGCGCGCCCACCCGCTGATCAGCCAGTGCATGGTGGTCGGCGACGCGCAGCCGTTCATCGGCGCGCTGATCACGATCGACCCGGAGTTCTTCCCCGCCTGGAAGGAGCAGAACGGCAAGGCCGGTTCGGCGACCGTGGCCGACCTGATCGACGACGAGACCCTGCGCGCCGAGATCCAGACCGCGGTGGACGAGGCCAACCAGGCGGTGTCCAAGGCGGAGGCGATCAAGAAGTTCCGCATCCTGCCGGTCGACTTCACCGAGGCGGGCGGCGAGATGACCCCGAGCCTCAAGCTCCGCCGCTCGGTCGTCGCCACCACCTACAAGCAGGACATCGAATCGATCTACGCGGGCTGACCCCCGCGCCGCCCTCCGCGGAGCAGCGGCGATCAGACACAGACGAGTGGCCCGCACCGAAGTGCGGGCCACTCGACCCCCAGTGATCGCGTATCCGCTGACGCGGACCCGAGAAGTTCTGTTGTCCCGGTCCCCCAACCGGGACGCTTCATAGAGTGCCGCAGCGCGCTGTCGTATCGCTGACGCGGCGATGACTCGTGCCGTCAGCGCCCGCCCTAGGCTGTGCCACGGCAGGGTGGAACGAGGGGACGCAGACGGATGGGCGCTGGGCCGTGGTTCGGCCTTCTCGGCCCGCTTGAGGTGCGCATACAGGGTCGACCGGTGCCTGTTCGGGCAGGTAAGCACCGGGCGCTGCTGGCTGCCCTGTCGCTGCGCGCCGGCCGGGTTGTCTCAATTGGTGAGCTGGTCTCCTTCCTGTGGGGTGGCGACCCGCCCGCGCGCACGCGCGGCACGTTGCAGACCTACGTCATGCGGCTGCGGCAGCTGCTCGGCGACCCGTCGCTGATCCGGACCACATCGGACGGCTACCGGCTGGTGGTGCCACCCGAGCAGGTGGACGTGCACCGGTTCACCACCACGGCGGGCCTGGCGCGGCAGGCCGCCCAGTCCGGGCACCTGGCCGACGCCGCCGAGCTGTACGCCGAGGCGCTCGGCCTGTGGCGCGGGCCGGCGCTGTCGGACGTGCCGTCGGACGCGTTGCGCGACGACGAGGTGCCGCGGCTGGCGGAGCGGCTGCTGGTGGTGCACGAGGAGCGCAACGACGTCGAGCTGGCGCTGGGCAACCACGAGCGGCTGGTGCCGGTGCTGCGGTCGTTGACCTCGGACCACCCGCTGCGCGAGCGGTTCTGGGCGCAGCTGATGGTGGCGCTGTACCGGGGCAGCCGGCAGGCCGAGGCGCTGGAGGCGTTCCGGTTGGCCGACCGGGTGCTCGGGGAGCAGCTCGGCATCGAGCCCGGCCCGGCGCTGCGCGAGCTGCACCAGGCGATCCTGGTCGGCGACTCGAGCCTGGCCGCGCCCGCCGAGCACGCCGACCCGGACGTGCCCGACCAGCTGCCGCCGGACGTGCCGGGGTTCGTCGGCCGGGCCGAGCTGGTCGACCGGATCTCCCGGCTGATCGCGCCCGACGGCCCGCGCACCGCGGTGCCGATCGTGACGCTGACCGGCGTGCCCGGGGTGGGCAAGACGGCGCTGGCGGTGCACGTGGCGCACCGGCTGCGGGACCGGTTCCCGGACGGTCGGCTGTACGTGGACCTGCGCGGGTACGCCTCCGGGCCGGCCACGCCGGTGGTGGAGGTGCTGACCCGGTTCCTGCGCGCGCTGGGCGTGCCGCCGGAGCAGATCCCGGTCGACTCCGACGAGCAGAGCACCCTGTTCCGGTCGTTGCTGACGGGTCGGCGGATGCTGCTGGTGCTGGACAACGCCGCCGCGCCGGACCAGGTGCGCCCGCTGCTGCCCGGCGCGGCGAGCTGCCCGGTGCTGGTGACCAGCCGGGACGACCTGCGCGGGCTGATCGCCGTCGACGGCGCCCGGCGAGTGGGGCTGGACGTGTTCGAGCCGGACGAGTCGCTGGCCGTGCTGCACCGCACCGGGCCGGCGGCGGAGGAGCTGGCGCGGCGGTGCGGGCACCTGCCGTTGACGCTGCGCATCGCGGCGGCGTCGGTGGCGGGCGGTTCGGTGGCGCGGTACCTGGAGAAGCTGGGCGACCGCCGTCCGCTCGACCTGGCGCACGCCGCCCTGTCACCGGGCGCGCGACGGCTGTTCGCGCTGCTCAGCGTGGTGCCGGGGCCGGACTTCACGGTCGAGGCGGCGGCGAACGCGGCCGACCTGACCGTGCCGGAGGCCGCCGCGCTGCTCGGGCAGCTGAGCAGGGCGCGGCTGGTGAGCGCCGACGGCGGGCGGCACGCGTTCCACGACGAGCTGGCGCGGTTCGCGGCCGAGATGGCGGAGGCCGGGAACGAGGACGTGGCCGCGGCGCGCGTGCGGCTGCTGGAGTTCTACGTGCGGGCCGTCGACCACTGCGCCGAGCTGCTGTACCCGGACCTGATGCGGCTGCCCGCGCCGGCCGGGCGGGCGGTGCGGCTGCCGCGGATCGAGACGGCGGCGCAGGCGCGGGCGTGGCTGGACGCGGAGCGGGCGAACCTGACCGCGGCGATCCGCTCGGCGGCGGAACGGGGACCGGCCGCGATGTCGTGGCGGCTGGCCGACGGGCTGCGCGGCTACCTGTGGATCGGCAAGCACGTCACCGAGTGGCTGTCGACCGCGCAGTACGGGCTGGACGCCGCGCACGAGCAGCGCGACGTGGCCGGTGAGGCGGCGATGCACCAGAACCTGGGCACGCTGCACTGGCGGCTCGGCGACTTCGAGACGTCCATCGCGCACTACACGCGTGCCGTCGACCTGCACCGGATGTCCGGCGACCTGGCGTCGGAGGCGGAGGTGCGCGGGAACCTCGGCGTGGTGCGGCTGGAGTCGGGCGACCTGGCGTCGGCGCGCAACGACCTGGAGATGTGCCTGGCGCTCAAGCGCGAGTCCGGCGGGTCGAGGTCGGGTGAGACGGGCGTGCTGACCGGGCTGGGCATGCTCGCCATCGAGACCGGTGAGCTGGCCGAGGCGGTGGACCTGCTGGGCGAGGCGCTGGCGATCAGCGTGGAGCACGGGTTGCGCGGCAGCGAGATCACCGCGTTGACGCTCCTGGGTGTGGCGTCGCAGCTCATGGGCGAGCCGCAGCGCGCGCTCACCCACCTGTCCGAGGCGTTGCGGCTGTCGACCGAGGCGGGGTTCCGCGAAGCCGCCGCGCGGGTGCTGGAGAGCACCGCGTCCGTGCGGCTGGACCTGGGCGAGCACGCCGCGGCGCTGGAGCTGGCCGACCGGGCGTTGGCCGAGCTGCGGGAGGACGGCGACCAGCGGATCACCACGAACGTGCTGGTGGTGATGGCGTCGGCGAACCGCGGCCTCGGTTCCCTGCGCACGGCCGACGAGCAGTTCCAGCAGGCCCTGACCAAGGCGCGGCGGATCGGCTACCTGCCGGGCGAGGCCCGCGCGCTGGTCGGCCTGGCGGGCGTGCGCCGGCTCCTCGGCCAGACCGCCGAGGCGCGGACCCTGGCCACCCAGGCCGTCACGTTGACGTCCGACCTGGGCCTGCGCGTCACCGAACGCCACGCCCGCGCCGAGCTGGCCACCGTCGACCACACCCCCACCGGGCCCACCTGAACGTTCAACTCGGGGTGCCGGAACGCAGGACACGCGCGTTCCGAACGTAGGACTCGCGCGAGAGTCCAACGTTCAGGCCGCGCGTGTCCTACGTCCGGAACAGGTGTGTCCTACGTTCAGGACACCCGAGTTGAACGCTCAGGCGTTGATCAGGGCGGTCAGGCGGTCGGCCAGGGCGTCCCAGCGCCAGTTCGCGGTCACCCACTCGCGGCCCGCCGCGCCCATCTTGGCGGCGGTGTCGGGGTCGGCCAGCAGGGCGGCGACGGAGTCGGCCACCTCGGACACCTCGCGGCCGTCGACCACGCGCCCGGTGACGCCGTCGCGCACCGTTTCGGGCGCGCCGCCGGAACGGCCCGCCACGACCGGCAGGCCGGTGGCCGACGCCTCCAGGTACACGATGCCCAGGCCTTCGACGTCCAGCCCGCGCCCGCGCGTCCGGCACGGCATCGCGAACACGTCACCGGCGTTGTAGTGCGCGGGCAGCTCCTCCCACGGCACCGACCCGGTCAGCACCACGTGCTCCGCCACGCCGACCGACGCCGCCAGCCGCTCCAACGTCCCCCGGTACGGCCCGCCGCCCACCAGCAGCAACGCCGCGCCCGGCACCTGCCGCCGGATCTCCGGCAACGCCCGAACCAGCACGTCCTGCCCCTTGCGCGGCACGAGCCGCGACACGCACACCACCACCGGCCGGTCCCCCAGCCCGTACCGGGCGCGCATCTCCGACCGCGCCGCCGCCGAAGGCGCGAACACCGACGTGTCCACCCCTGACGGCAGGTGCTCCAACGCCGCCATCGGCCCGAACGCCGCCGCGAACCGCGACCGCGTGTACCGGCTCACGAACGTGACCACGTCCGCGTCCGACCCGATCCGCCGCAACGCCTGCCGCGCGCCCGGCAGCATCGACCACCCGACTTCGTGCCCGTGCGTCGACGCCAGCACCCTCGACGCGCCGGCGGCACGCAGCCGTGACGTCATCAACGCCAACGGCGCCGCGGCGCCGAACCACACGGCGTCGCAGCGCGCTCCGCGCAGGATGTCCGACGCCCGCCGCACGACGTCCGGCGTGGGCAGCATCAACGTCCCGGGGTGCCGCACCACCTCGAAGGGCTGCGCCGCGTCGAACTCGGGGTGCGAGCCGGCCGGTGACTCCCACGACGGCGCGTACACCACCAGCTCGGGCAGCCGCACGGCGAGCGCGTGCAGGTAGGCCTGGATTCCGCCGGGCCGTGGCGGGAAGTCATTGGTCACCAACAGGGTCCGACGCACGCGACCACGTTACGGGAACGACCGCCGCAGGAACTCCCGCCACCCGCGCACCAGCGCCGCGCCGTCCCCGCCGGTGGTCTCCAGCAGCACGCCGTCCACTTCGGACGCCCGCACCCGCGCCAGCCGCCGGTACAGGGCCACCAGCCCCGGCTCGCCGAGCGTCGACGCCAGGTACAGGTTCAGCGACCACGCCTCCTGGTAGGCCAGCTCCATCCCGGCGCCGCGGAAGTCGGCGTCCGACGGCAGGGTGTCGGGCAACGACTGCCGCACCCGCGCGGCCAGCAGCGGCGCGGCCTTGGGCGGCGGCACGTCGCTGCGCCGGTAGCCCACGTAGTCGGCGAACCCCTCCAGCACCCACATCGGCGCGCCGTCCACGGTCTCGCCGCGTGCCGCCACGTGCGTGATCTCGTGCCGCAGCAGCACCCGCAACGCCAACGGCGACAACGCGCCCGCGCTGTCCGGGTTCAGCACCACCCGTTGGCCGCGGGCGGTGTGCGTGGCCTGGTCGACCCGGTCGGCCACCGCGACGCCCGCGATGGCGCCGGTGGCGAACCCCGGCCCGACCAGCGCGACCATCTCGGCGGGGCTCGCCGGGATCAGCACGGCCACCTGGCGCGCCCACGCCTGGCCCCAGACTTCGGTCACCGCCGTGACGGCGCCGTCCAGTTCGGCCAGCACCCGGGCGGCCAGCACCTCGCCGCCGGGGTGGCTCAGCACGAACCCGCCGGCGCCGGCGAGCACGTGGCTGGGCGCGAAGTCCCACGGCCCGCGCCAGGTGCGCTTGCCCAGCGGTTCCAGCGCGGTGTCGGAGTTGAGGTACCAGCGGCCGTCGCGCCGGGTGAACAGGTAGGCCATGTCCTGGCTGCTGGGCTCGACGTCCACGCCGCGCAGCCGGTACGACAGCCGCACGTCCGGGGCCCACGCCTCGTCGGCGGCGGGCAGGTCGAGCTCGGCGAGGTCGGTCTCGGACCGGCCCGGGGCCAGGTACTCCCACTCGGCCACGGGCACCGAGGCGAGGTTGCGGAACAGGTCGCGCTGCCGTTGCCGGAACCCGGCGTCGGCGAGGGGGTCGAGGTCCGCGGTGAACGCCGGCTCGTCCCGGTCCAGCACCGCCCGCGCCCGCCGGTCCAGCAGCGCCCGCACGGCGTCCGCGCGGGCGGGCGCGGCCGATGCCGCGGGCGTGGACGGGGTCGCCGGCACCACGGCCGTGACCAGTCCGGCGAACAACGTCACGGCCACCAACGCGGCCAGCACACCCCGGAATCGGCTCACGAGCCTCCACTGTCAACGGCAGGGCCACCCCCGTCGAGGATGGCCCTGCCGGACACGACTGTCAGCCCGCGATGCGCCGCATCGCGTAGATGCTGCCGGGGTTCTCCAGCGGCACGACCTTGACCGGGACGCCGTCGGTGGAGGCGTGCACGACCCGCCCGTTGTCCACCGCCATGCCCACGTGGTTGCCGCCGTTGTAGATGATCAGGTCGCCCGCCTGGACCTCGCCGCGGCTGACCGGCCGCCCGGCGCCGGCCTGGCCGCCGGAGGTGCGCGGGATGGACACGCCGGCGTAGGCGTACGCCTTCGACGTCAGACCGGAGCAGTCCCAGCGGTCCGGGCCGGTCGCGCCGTACAGGTACATGTCGCCCTGCTGGTCCAGCGCGAACTGCAGCGCGACACCCGCCGCGCCCGCGGGCACGTTGGTGCTGACCCGCTCGCCGACGCTGGACAGCGTGGTGCGCTCCGACGCGGACAACCGCGCCAGCTGGTCCTTGACCTCGGTGATCTGGCCCTGCAGCTCGTCGTTGCGCTTCTTGACGTCGTCGGCGATCTTGATCGCCTCGTCGGTCGCGGCCTGCGCGCGGGCCTGGGCGTCCGCCGCCTTCTGGCGCGCGTCCTCCGCGGCGTCGACCGCGCCGGAGAGCCGTTCGAGGGATTCGTTGCTGTCCGACGCGAGCACGCCGAGCGCGGACATGCGGTTCAGGAAGTCCTGCTGGGAGTCGGACACCAGCAGCGCCGACAGCTGGTTGAACCGCGCGCCCTCGAACGACGCCTCGGTCAGCTTGTCGACCTGGACCCGGAAGGTCTCCTCGTCGGTCCGCGCCTGCTCGCCCGCCTGGGTCGCCTGCGCCAGGTCGGCGTTGGCCTTGTCCAGCTCGGTCTGGTTGGCGTTGCGCTGCTCTTCGGCGCGCAGGAGCTCTTCGTTGAGCTTGGTGGCCTGCTCGGCCAGCTCGTTGTACTTCTTCAGCGCCTCGGAGGCGTTCGCGGGGGTGTTCGGCTGGGCTCCGGCGGGTACGGGCAGGACGCCCACCGCGGCAGCGGCCACCGCCGTGGCCGCCATCGCCCCGCGCAGGCCGCGCTTGAGTCGTTGCGACGCCACAGTCGCGTGTGTCTCCTTCGTCTGATCCCGCCTGCCGGTCGGGCGCGTGACGCGACCCGACACACCTCTGCTGAGGGATTTCCGGCTCGGCACCCCGACAGGCCGATTCGGCGGTGAACCCGCGTCGCGGCCCAGGATGGACCACTGCTCGCCGCGAGATCTCGGCTAGGTTACGAAAAGTGAGGTCCGGCGTCCACTAGCGGGGCAAGTAAATCACGCGCAGTTCACCTTTCTTCTCATACGGCCTAGCTGTGACCTGGTCGTGTAACCACCGGTGGTGTTAAAAACACGATCTGTGTCACACCCGGCCCAAGCGGGCCAACAGCACCGCCGACGGCACGGGGTGCGCGCCCCGCCGTCGGACGGAATCGGCCACCGCCCGGTCGGACGTCACCACGACCACCGGACGCCCCTCGGGCTCGGCGGTCACCAACGCCCGGATCACGTCGTCGGCCAGCACACCCGGATCGCTGAACAGCACCCGCACCCCGCGCGGCGCGGACGTCGGCACGGCCACCACACCGGCGCCGTCGAACACCAACGTCACCTCCGCGCCGGTGCGCGCCGCCAGCACGGCCAACTGGTGCACCAACCGGTCCCGCTGGTCCGACAGCGACAGCTCCGGGTACCCCGTCTTGGTCACGTTGTAGCCGTCCACGATCAAGTGCACGGCGGGCAGGGCCAGCAACCGGTCCAGCGCCGCCGGGTCCTCCACCCGGCCGACCGCGCCCTGCGCCGCGCTGGCGCCGCGCACCAGGTCCGCCGGCCGCGGGCCCGCGCCGCCCAGCGCCAGCTCCCGCCGCAGGCCGTTCACCGCGCCGTCCAACGTCTCGACCAGCAGGGCCAACCGCACCTCGTCGGCCTGCCGCGCCTCCTTGGCCGACTGGCGCGCCACCTCCGCGTCCGACTCGGCCCGCTGCGCCTTGGCGCGCTCGTGCTCGGCTCGTTCGCGCTCGCGGTCCCGTTCGGCGGTGAGCCGGCGCAGCGCGGCCTCGGCCTCCGCGCGCACCCGGTCCGCCTCCGCCGACGACGACTCGGCCCGGTCCTTCGCCTCGCGCAGCCGCACGCCCTGCTCGCGCAACCGTTTGCGCAACCGTTCCAGCTCGGCTTCGGACGCCTCGCGGATCTGGTCCACCGCGCCGCCCGCCTCGGCCCGTTCCGCCTTGAGCCGCTCCAGCTCCACCTCGAGCCGCTCGGCCCGCTGCACGGCCAGGTCGCGCTCGGAGCGCAGCGCCGCGTCCGCCGCCCGCCTGCCGACCAGCTCGACGAAGTGGGACGCGACCTCCTCGCCCTGCAGGATCGCCGCCGCGCCCGCCGTCACCGGGTCGGGCGACGTCACCTCCAACGCGGCCGGCCGGTTGCGCCGCAGCCACTCCACGACCGCCGCCCGGAAGTTCGCCGACGCCTTCAGGCCGCCGATGAGCACCGGCGCGCCGAGCCTGGCCCGCTTGGTGGGCGCGAACCGGGCGACGGCGCGCAACGACTGCGGGATGTCGACCTTCGCCAGGTCCGCCAACGCGTCCGCGCTCAGCTCCGCGAGCCGCGCGCGCAGGGGCTCGGGCAGGGTGGACCAGTCCACAGTGGACTCGACGGCCTGGTCTGGTTCCAGGTCGTCGGCGCCTGCCGGTGGCTCGATCGGGTCTTGCACCCGTACAGGCTAGCTGTGCCGGGTCGCACCGCTGTGCTCGATCACCGCTCGGTCGCCCGGCCCGATCACCGCCCGATCACCGGTGCTCCGCGCCGGACTGTCGGTGGTGGTCGCTACGGTGCGCCGCGATGACTACTCAGCTCACGTTCGACGAACTGGGCACACCGCTGCGCGAGACCACGTTCGTCGTCTTCGACCTGGAGACCACCGGTGGCCGGGCGGACGGTGACGCGATCACCGAGATCGGCGCGGTGAAGGTGCGCGGCGGGCGGGTGATCGGCGAGTTCGGCACCCTCGTCGACCCCGAGCGGGGCATCCCGCCGCAGGTCGTGGCCCTGACCGGGATCACCCAGATGATGGTGACCGGCGCGCCGCGGCTGTCCACGGTGCTGCCCGCGTTCCTCGAGTTCGCCGCCGGCGCGGTGCTGGTCGCGCACAACTCCGGCTTCGACGTGGGGTTCGTCAAGGCCGCCTGCGCCCGGCTCGGGTACACGTGGCCCAAGCCGACCGTCGTGTGCACGGTGAAGCTGGCCCGCCGGGTGCTCAGCCGGGACGAGGCGCCGAGCTGCCGGCTGTCGGCGCTGGCCCACCTGTTCGGGGTGTCCGTGCAGCCGAACCACCGGGCGCTGATCGACGCCCGCGCGACCGTCGAGGTGCTGCACCACCTGCTGGAGCGGGTCGGTTCGGTCGGGGTGCACTCGCTGGAGGAGCTGGTCGCCTACCTGCCCGAGGTGACGCCGGCGCAACGTCGCAAGCGGACGCTCGCCTCGCACCTGCCGTCCACCCCGGGCGTCTACCTGTTCCGCGGGCCGTCGGAAGAGGTGCTCTACGTCGGCACGGCGTCCGACCTGCGGCGGCGGGTCCGGCAGTACTTCACCGCGAGCGAGGGGCGCAAGCGGCTTCGGGAGATGGTCGCGCTGGCCGTGCGGGTCGACGCGGTGGAGTGCTCGCACTCGTTGGAGGCGGAGGTGCGGGAGCTGCGGCTGCTCACCGCGCACAAGCCCGCCTACAACCGGCGTTCCAAGAACCAGGGGCAGGCGTGGTGGCTCGTGCTGACGGACGAGGCGTTCCCCCGCCTCTCCGTGGTCCGCACGCCGCGCGACGGGGCGCTCGGCCCGTTCCGGTCCCGGCGGCTGGCCGAGACGGCGCTGGAGGCGGTGCTGGAGGCCGTGCCGCTGCGGGCGTGCTCGATCCGGATCCCCGCGCGCAACGCGTCCGCCACGCCGTGCGCCCTGTTCGAGCTGGGCCGGTGCAAGGCGCCGTGCGCGGGACGGCAGTCGGTGGACGAGTACTCCCCCGCCGCTTCGGCGTTCCGCCGGCTGGTGGCCGGGGCGGACGTCGCGCCGCTGCGGGAGCTGACCGCGCAGATCGACGCGCTCGCCCTCGCGCACCGGTTCGAGGACGCCGCCGCCCGCCGCGACCGCATGTCGTCGTTGGTGCGCTCGCTGGACCGCGCGCAGCGGCTCGCCGGACTGGCCGCGCTGCCCGAGCTGGTGGCCGCGCGCCCCGACGGGTCCGGCGGGTGGGAGTTCGCCGTGGTGCGGCACGGGCGGTTGGCGTCGGCCGGGGTGGCGCGTCGGGGCACGCGGCCGATGCCGGTGGTCGACGCGCTGGTGGCGTCGGCGGAGACGGTGGTCCCGGGCGAGGGCCCGCTGTTCGGCGCGCCCGCCGAGGAGGTCGGCGTGGTGCTGCGGTGGATCGACCGGCCGGGGACGCGGCTCGTCCACTGCGACCGCCCGTGGACGTCGCCGGCCTCCGCCGCCGGCGCGTGGCGGGACTGGGTGGCCCGCGCCGAGGCCGGTCGCGACCAGTACCGGATGGCCGGCCACTAGCATGTGGTCGGTCGACACCCCGACGACTTGTGGAGGACCGCTGTGATCACCGCGATCGTGCTGATCCAAGCCGCCGCCGAGACCATCCCGGACGCGGCGCAGGCGATCGCCGACATCGAGGGCGTCACCGAGGTCTACTCGTGCGCCGGCGACGTCGACCTGATCGCCCTGGTCAAGGTCGCCCGGCACGAGGACCTGGCCGACCTGGTGCCCGGCCGCATCTCCAAGGTGCCCGGCGTGCTGAACACGGACACCCACATCTCGTTCCGGTCGTACTCGAAGCGCGACACGGACGCGGCGTTCGCCATCGGGCTCGAAGACGCCTGACCGGACCGGCGGCGCGACAGGAAGACCCGGCGGACCCCGCCGGCCGGCGCGGGCGCGCCCTCAGGGCGTCGCCCTTCGCCCCGGCGCCACCGCCCGCACGCGCCGCAGCCACTCCTCCAACGCCATGAAATCGGCCTCGGTCAGCCCCGCCCGGGGGTCGGCCCGGTGCAGCGGGGCGTGACCTCGGTGGTTTCGCCGCCACCCACGCGCGGTCGGTGTCGGTGAGTTCGTCGTCCGCCCAGGCGAACGAACGCAGACCGAGCCGCGGCGCGACGACGTCGTTCGCGCCGTCCACGTCGAGGAAGAGCAGCGGTCGGGGTCCGGGCACGGCGGGACGATATCCGCCCGACCCGCCCTTCCGACGAACGCGACCGTCCGGTGAGCGGCGCGCGGCCCCGCCGAGGCGTCCGCGTCCCCGGTGGACCTCCCGCGGAAGAGGAACAGGTCGTCCGTGGCGGGGGGACGTCCGCGACGGTCGTCCGGCACTACTCTCGCGCTCGTGTGCGAGTACTTCGCGATCCGGGCCCCCGAGGGGCGGGCGTTGCCGCTCGCGGAACTCGGTGAGCGGCTGTCCGCGCTCGGGCTGAGGCACGACCGCGCCGCCACGTGGCTCACCGGGGACGACACCGGCGCGATGGTGGTCAACGCCGAGGTCGACGCCTCCGGCCGGTTCGCCGCGGCCCCCGACGACCTCGTGGTCAGCCTCGACGTCACGCTGTGGTGCCCGCACTCCGGCCGCACGGCGCAGTGGCCCGACGAGGCCACCACCCGGGCCGGGCGCCGCCTGCTGGGCACCGTCGCGCGGGCGGTGGGGTGGACGCTCCTCGACCGGGACGACCCGGCCCGCTGAGCGGAACGACGAGGCCCCCGCACCGGGCACGGTGCGGGGGCCTCGTCGCGTGAACGGTCAGTCCTCCGGCTGGGACGGCTTCCCGGCCAGTTCGCCCGCCGCCTTGTTCTCGGCGGTCAGGGAGTCCGCCGAGACACCGCGCTCGGCCCGCGCGCGGGCCACGGCGGCGCTCTCCTCCGGCGGGTCCGGGGTGAAGAAGCTGCCCGGCACCGGGTGCCCGGCCGAACCCAGCTTGTTCATCTTCTTCGGCACCGACGCGCCCTGGTAGGCCAGCGGCAGCGGGTGGCCGTGGTCGTCCACCGGGCCCAGCGGCTGGTGGACCTCGATGAACTCGCCGTGCGGCAGGCGCTTGATGATGCCCGTCTCGACACCGTGCTCCAGCACCTCGCGGTCCGCGCGCTGCAAGCCGATGCAGATGCGGTAGGTGATGAAGTACGCCAGCGGCGGGACGAGGAGCATGCCGATGCGGCCCATCCACGTCATCGCGTTCAGCGAGATGTCGAACTTCATCGCGATGATGTCGTTGCCGCCCGAGAGCAGCAGCACCATGAAGTACGCGATCGCCATGGCGCCCAGCGACGTCCGGACCGGCACGTCGCGGGGGCGCTGGAGCAGGTTGTGGTGCGCGTAGTCCTTGGTCATCTTGCGCTCGATCCACGGGTACACCGCCGCGAGGCCGGTCAGCAGCGGCAGGCCCAGGAGGAACGGCAGGAACGGCGCGGGCACCGTGTAGTTGCCCAGGTACAGCTCCCACGCGGGCCACAGGCGGATCAGGCCGTCGGTCCAGCCCATGTACCAGTCGGGCTGCACGCCCGCCGACACCTGCGCCGCGTTGTACGGGCCGAAGTTCCAGATCGGGTTGATCTGGAAGATGCCGCCCATGATCGCCGTGACGGCCACGACCACGGCGAAGAACCCGCCGCCCTTGGCCGCGAACACCGGCATGATGCGCACGCCGACGACGTTGGTCTCCTTGCGGCCCACGCCCGGGAACTGCGTGTGCTTCTGGTACCAGACGACGCCGAGGTGCACCGCGATCAGCGCCAGGATGATGCCCGGGATGACCAGGATGTGCAGCGTGTAGAGCCGCGGGATGATCTCCGTGCCGGGGAACTCGCCGCCGAAGGCCAGCCAGTTGATCCACGTGCCGACCACCGGGAACGAGATCAGCAGCGCCGCCATCACCCGCAGGCCGGTGCCGGAGAGCAGGTCGTCGGGCAGCGAGTAGCCGAGGAAGCCCTCGATCGCGCCCAGCATGAACAGCACGATGCCGATGACCCAGTTGATCTCACGCGGGCGCCGGAACGCGCCGGTGAAGAAGATCCGGAACATGTGCACGACGATCGCGCCCATGAACAGCAGCGCGGCCCAGTGGTGGACCTGGCGCACGAACAGGCCGCCGCGCACCTCGAAGGAGATGTGCAGGGTCGACTCGAACGCCCGGGACATCTCGATGCCCTGGAGGTTCACGAAGCTGCCGTTGTAGACGACCTCCTCCATGGAGGGGTCGAAGAACAGCGCCAGGTAGGTGCCCGACAGCAGCAGGACGATGAAGCTGTACAGCGCGATCTCGCCGAGCAGGAACGACCAGTGCGTCGGGAAGACCTTGTTCAGCTGCTTCCGCATGCCGGAAGCCATGTGGAACCGGTCATCGGCCCACTTGGCGGCGCCACCCGCCACGCGGGCGCCCGCGCCCTGCCGTTTTGTCGGCGTGGTGATGCCACTCATGACTTACGCTCCCAGAACGCCGGACCCACGGCCTCGATGAAGTCGCCGCGGGCAATCAAGTATCCGTCCTCGTCAACCGTGATCGGAAGCTGCGGCAGGGCACGGGTCGCCGGGCCGAACCGGGGCTTGGCGTAGTGGAAGACGTCGAACTGCGACTGGTGGCAGGGGCACAGGAGCAGGCCGGTCTGCTGCTCGTACAGCGAAGTGGGGCACCCGAGGTGGGTGCAGATCTTCGAGTACGCGTAGAAGTCGCCGTAGTTGAAGTCCTCCTGGCCGGCCCGCTTGACCACCGGCTGGCCGGGGCGCAGGCGGATGAGCATGACCGGGCTGTCGGCCCGCTTCAGGCCGTGGACCAGGGCTTCTTCGTCGTCGCGCTCCGACTCGCGGAACGGGAACACCGTTTCGAAACCACCGGCGTCCAAGTCCTCCGGGCGGACCAGCGCGACCTCGTGGAAGTCGCCCGTGTGCCGGCGCAGGTAGACCTTCTCGCCGTTCTCGGACTTCCACGCGGTGTGCCAGAGCGAGTCCTTGGAGTCGCTGTCCGCCCACGGGTTCTTGATCAGACCGCCGAGCGGCACGGCCAGCACGCCGAGGCCGAACACGCCGGCGCCGAGGCCCGCGGTGCGCTTGATGAGCGACCGGCGGCCGATCGTGGAGCGCTCGCCGGCGTCCGCCAGCTGCGCCACGAACGTGGCCTTGTCCACCTCGGACGACCCGCCGTCGTGCCGCTGCTGGACGGACAGCTCCTCGGGGATGAACTTCTTCGTGTACAGCAGCGCGCCGACGCCGAGGCCGAGGATCGACAGGCCCAGCGTGAAGCCGATGACCGGCGTGTACAGGCTGTACAGGATGTGGTGGTCCGTGTTCGGAGCCTCGTACTTCCACGGCCACCAGATGAACGCCACGAGGAACGCGATGCCGGCGAGCGCGGCGATGGTGAACCACAGGGCCACCAGCCGCTCGGCCCGCTTCTCCGCGCGGGTGCCCTTGACCGGCCAGCGGTCCTCGTAGTGGACGATCTCGACGCCGTCCATCCCCGCGCCGAGCTTGACCAGCTCGTCCCGGCTCATCCCGGCGAGTTCCGCCTCGTCGGGCAGCTCGTTCGGCTTCACGCCGCTCATGCCTTGGCTCCGATCCAGAGGGTCACGCCGATCAGTGCGGCGATACCCACGATGAACGCGATCAGACCCTCCGATACCGGCCCCAGGCCGCCGAGGGGGGCGCCGCCGGGGTTGTTGTTCCCGTCGGTCACCGACTTGATGTAAGCGATGATGTCCCGCTTCTCCTCCGACGTGAGCTGCCGGTCGGAGAACTTGGGCATGTTCTGCGGGCCCGTGAGCATCGCGGTGTACAGCTGCTCTTCGGACACGCCGTCGAGCTCGGGCGCGAACTTGCCGGACGACAGCGCCCCGCCGCGACCGGTGAAGTTGTGGCACGCCGAGCAGTTGAGCCGGAACAGCTCGCCGCCGCGGGCCGGGTCCTCGCCGCGCAGCGCCTCGCCGCGCTCCGCGGGGGTCTGCGGGCCGCCGCCGCGGGACTGGATGAACGCGCCGATCGCGTCCACCTCCTCCGGCGTGAACTTGGCCGGCTTGCGCTGCGCCTGCGCCTCCTGGCGGGCCATCGGCATGCGGCCGGTGGACACCTGGAAGAACACGGCCGCCTCGCCGACGCCGATCAGGCTGGGTCCGCGGTCCTCGACGCCGTCGAGGTTCTTGCCGTGGCAGGTGATGCAGGTGTTGTTGTAGAGCTGCTCGCCCAGTCGCACCTGCGCCGGGTCGTCCTGCGCCTGCGCGGTCTGCGGCTGCGGCGCGAGGGCGCTGAACAGGAAGCCCGCGGCCAGCAGCGCGAAGCCCAGCGCGAGCAGGCCCGAGATCCGCCGGCGCAGCTTCGTGCCGCGCTTCCGGGCCCGTGTGGTGTTGGTGGTCATGTGTGCGGCAACCCTTGCTGGTGTGAGTTCGGGGTACGAGCTGGTCAGGGCACGATGTAGATGATGGCGAACAAGCCGATCCAGACGACGTCGACGAAGTGCCAGTAGTACGACACGACGATCGCGGAGGTCGCCTGCGCGGGCGTGAACTTGCTCAGCTTCGTGCGGACCAGCAGGTAGCCGAACGCGATCAGGCCACCGATCACGTGCAGGCCGTGGAAGCCGGTCGTCAGGTAGAAGACGGTGCCGTAGGCCGAGGCCGGGATCGTCGTGCCCTCGCTGACGAGGGTGACGTACTCACCGGCCTGACCGGCGACGAAGATCGCGCCCATGATCAGCGTCACGATGTACCAGCGGCGCAGACCGAACACGTCACCCCGCTCGGCGGCGAACACGCCCCACTGGCACGTGAACGAGGACGCCACCAGGATGATCGTGAAGAACAGTGCGTAGGGCACGTTCAGGTGGGTCGGTGCTGGTGGCCAGTGCCCTTCGTTCTGGGCCTTCACCGTGAAGAACATGGCGAAGAGCCCGGCGAAGAACATGAGCTCACTGGACAGCCAGACGATCGTGCCGACGCTGACCATGTTCGGGCGGTTCAGCGAGTGCACGCGCTGGCCGATTGAGGGCGCTGCCGTTGTCACACGACGCATTATTGCTTGCAGGTTTTCGTCCCGCCCATCGGGTCCGGGGCACGTGCGCAGGTCATCTGGGTCACACACACGGTGAGGACGGGCATGGGGTTGTTGAGCCGGTTGCGTGATCGACGGGCGCGACGGGGTGTACCCGCACTGGAGATCGATTCACCCGGTCTGGAGGTGGTCGTGGAGGCGTTCGACGTGGCGGAGGCCGACTCGGCCGCGCTGGCCAGGTCGCCGCGGTGGCGGGCGGACGAGCCCGCGGTGCTGCGCCACCACCTCGAACTGCCGCCTGACCAGGTAGAACGCGCGCGCGAGCTGCTCGCCCCGGACGGGTGGGCGCTGCGCCACGAAGATCGCTGGCACGCGCTGCGGGTGCAGCGGTTGGACGCCTTGCGCTGCGCCCAGGAGCGCGCCCGGATGGCGAGCCTGGCCCAGCGGCTCGGCGGCGACTGGATCGGGTGGGACGCACTGCAAGTCACGCACCGTCAGCCGGATAGCATCGTGACCCACCTGGCACCCCGACCCGCCGGAGGATCGCGCCGATGAGCACGCAGACGACCAGGATCCTGGTGTTCAGCCACCGCCCCGAGGTGCGTGAGACGATCATCACTGCGGTGGGCCGCCGACCCGCGCCCGACCTGGGCCGCGTCGAGTACGTCGAGGCGGGCAAGATCGCCGACGTCCTGTACGAGATGGACAACGGCGGCGTCGACCTGGCGATCCTGGACGGCGAGGCGCAGCCGACGGGCGGCATGGGCCTGTCCCGGCAGCTGAAGAACGAGATCACCGACTGTCCCCCGATCGTGGTGGCGGTGCGCCGCAGGGACGACCGGTGGCTGGCGACGTGGTCGCAGGCGGACGCGGTGCTGGTGCACCCGCTCGACCCGCTGGCCGCCGCCGAGACCGTGGCCGAGGTGCTGCGCTCGACGGCGCTGCCGGTCGTCCGGGGCTGAGGTCGCCGTGGAGCGCACCTGGCCGTTACTGCTGAACCAGCTCGTCGACCGGGTCGACCTGTCCCAGGACGACACGGCGTGGGCCATGGACCAAGTGATGTCCGGCGCCGCGACGCCCGCGCAGATCGCCGCGTTCGCGGTGGCGCTGCGGGCCAAGGGCGAGACACCGGAAGAGGTCGACGGCATCGCCACGATGATGCTCCGGCACGCCCGGCGGTTCACCGTGGACGTGCGCGCGGCGGACATCGTCGGCACGGGTGGTGACAGCTCCGGCTCGGTGAACATCTCGACCATGGCGGCGATCGTCACGTCCGCCGCGGGCGTGCCGGTGGTCAAGCACGGCAACCGCGCGGCGTCGTCCAAGTGCGGCACGGCGGACGTGCTCGAAGCGCTGGGCGTGGCCATCGACCTGCCGCCGCTGGGCGTGCAGCAGACCGTGGAGGAGCTGGGCATCGGGTTCTGCTTCGCCCCGGTGTTCCACCCCGGTTTCCGGCACGCGGGCCCGCCGCGCAGCGAGATCGGCATCCCGACGTCGTTCAACCTGCTCGGCCCGCTGACCAACCCGGCGCAGCCGAAGGTCGGCCTGGTGGGGTGCGCGCGGGTGGCGTTCGCGCCGCTGATCGCGGGCGTCTTCGCGCGGCGGGGCAACACCATGCTGGTCGTGCGCGGTGACGACGGGATGGACGAGATCACCACGACCACCACGACGTCGGTGTGGGTGGCCGACGGCGGGCAGGTCCGGACCGACCGGATCGACCCGTCGGCGCTGGGCCTCGCGCCGGCGCTGGCCGACGACCTCAAGGGCGGGGACGCCTCGGTGAACGCCGAGGTCGTGCGCGACCTGGTGGCCGGGAAGCCGGGTGCGGTGCGGGACGCGGTGCTGCTCAACGCGGCGGGCGCGATCGCGACGCACAGCGGGCTCTCGGGCGACCTGCACGCGGACCTGGCGGGCTCGATGGGCCGGGCTGCGGCGGCGATCGACTCCGGGGCGGCGGCGGACCTGCTGCGGCGCTGGGCGGCGCGGTCGACGGAGCTGAAGACGGCCCTCGCGTAAGGGTGACCCCCGGCGTCCGGGCGACGTCGACCGCCGGCCGGACGGCTGAGGGCCGGCCGACGTCAGAGGTCCACCCGCGACGCCCGGGAGCCGTGGACGGACGCGGCGAGCCGGGCGAACGAGCGGATCAGCGGGCCCGGTTCGGCGCCGACCCAGGCCACCACCAGGGGGCTGGGCGGCAGGTCGACCAGCGGCACCGCCGTGAGCCCGTCGGGCAGCGCGTGGCCCAGCGGAGCCAACCCCACCGAGCCGTTCCACAGCACGGCTTGCAGGCACTCGTGCGCGGTGCGCACCACCGGTCCCTCGCGGTGCTTCCCGCCGCTCCAGTACGCCGCCCAGACCGGGTCGGTCCCCTCCGGCAGGCGGAACCACCGCCGGTCGGCCACCTCGTCCGAGTGCACGCCCTCGCGGCCCGCCAGCGGGTCGTCCACGCGCAGGACCACGCCGACCGGATCTCGGCGCAGCACGTGCGTGACGATGCCCGTGTCGTCGAACGGCGCCCTGGTGAGGGCCACGTCGACCAGGCCCGCGCGCAGCCCCGTGGTCGGGTCGGCGAAGTCGGCCTCGCGGATCCGGACGTGCACGCCGGGGTGGTGCGCGCGGTAGGCGGCGGCCAGCCGGGCGCCCGCCCGCTCGGCGCTGTCGGCGAGGGTGCCGATGGTGATGGACGCCGTGCCCGCCGCGGCGGCCACCCTGGAGCGGACCTGGTCGGCCCGCGCCAGCAACGTGCGCGCCTCGTCGTAGAGCGACGCGCCGGCCGGGGTGAGCGCCACCCCGGCGGGCGAGCGGTGCAGCAGCACGTGGCCGAGGTCGGTTTCGAGCTGCTTGATCGCGCGGCTGAGCGGCGGCTGGGTCATGTGCAGCCGGGCGGCGGCCCGTCCGAAGTGGAGTTCTTCGGCGACGGCGACGAAGTAGCGCAGCTCGCGGAGGTCCATCACCGGCGACGATACCCGCGAGGTATCGGCGGCGCGGCGTCGGTCTTGGACGCCTCCGGCCGGTCCGGAGTGGACTGGTGGCATGACCGAACCCACCTCGTTGCCCGATCCCGCCGTGCGGGTCGCCGACGCCCGTGAGCTCGCCCGCGACCTGGTGGTCGTGCCGGACGGCGGCGTGCCGCTCGTGCCCAACATCGGCGTCATCGGCGGCTCGCACTCCGTGCTCGTGGTGGAGACCGGGCTGGGCGTCCGCAACGCCGAGGCCGTGCTGCGGTTCGCGGTAGAGCGAGCCAGGGGCCGCAAGCTGTACCTGACCACGACCCACTTCCACCCGGAGCACGCGTCCGGCGCGCAGGTCTTCGCGGGCGAGGCGACCTTCCTGCTCAACCGCGACCAGGCCGACGACCTGGAGCGCAAGGGCCCCGGCTACCTGGAGGTGTTCCGGGGTCTGGGCGAGTCGGTCGCCCGGCGGCTCGTCGGCGTCGAGCTCGTGCGCCCCGACGTCGTCTACGACCGCGAGCACACCCTGGACCTCGGTGGCCGGGTGGTGGAGCTGCGCGCCACGGGCCGCGCGCACAGCCGGGGCGACCAGGTCGTCCGGGTGCCGGACGCGGACGTGCTGTTCACCGGCGACCTGGTCGAGGCGGGCCAGTTCGCGATCTTCCCCTGGTTCCCGCCGCACGACGCCGACGTCTCGGGCACCCGCTGGCTGGCGGTGGTGGAGCGCCTCGCCGCCGCCGGCGCGCGCACCGTCGTGCCAGGTCACGGCGAGATCGGCGACGCACGACTGCTCACCGAGGTCCGCGACTACCTCGAGCTGCTGCGCGACGAGACGTGGGCGCGCCGAGACTCGGCGATGGGCCAGGAGGCGATCGTCGCGGAGGTCGAGGCGCTGATGGTGCGACGGCGCCCCGAGTGGGCCGGTCGCGAGTGGATCGGGAAGGGCGTCGGCTGCCTGTGCGCCGAGCACCGGACGGCGACCGCGACACCGGCGGGGTGAGTCGCCCCGGAGATTGCGGCCACCTTTTCACCGCCGCGCAACCGGGGCCAGTCATGCTGTCCACATGCTCTACACGGTGATGAAACGAGTGGTGGCGCCCGCGGCGCGGCTGGTCTACCGGCCGACGGTCGAAGGGCTGGAGAACGTGCCCGCCGACGGTCCGGTGATCCTCGCGCCGAACCACCTGTCGTTCATCGACAGCATCGTCATCCCGATGGTGGTGCCGCGCCGGGTCTCGTTCCTCGCCAAGGCCGAGTACTTCGAGGGCAAGGGCGCCAAGGGCGCGCTGTCCCGCTACTTCTTCGGCTCTTTGGGCCACGTGCCCGTGCGCCGGGGCCTCGGCCGGGCCGCCAGGGCGTCGCTGGACACCGCGAAGGACATCCTGGAGCACGGCGGCGCGTTCGCCATCTACCCCGAGGGCACGCGCTCGCTGGACGGCCGCCTGCACCGGGGCCGCACCGGCGTGGCCCGGATGGCGCTGGAGTCCGGCGCGCCGGTCGTCCCGGTCGGGCTCATCGGCACCGACGAGGTGCAGCCGGTCGACCGCAGGCTGCCCCGGGTCCGGCCGATCACCGTCCGGTTCGGCGAGCCGCTGCGCTTCGACCGCTACGCGGGCATGCAGGAGTCGCTGCCGGTGCTGCGCTCGGTCACCGACGAGATCGTCTACCGCATCCTGGAGCTGTCCGGGCAGGAGTACGTGGGACAGCTACCAGAGCTCGAACGCCGCCGCCTGACGGCCTGGGAACGTCGAAGGGGGCCACCTCGCGAGGTGGCCCCCTTCGACGTCGTCGGACTCAGTCGTGGCTCGGACCGGTGTGGTACTCGAACACCAGACCGCCCACCGCGACCAGCAGCAGCACCACGGCGATCACCAGCAGCCAGACGTGCCAGAACGCGAGGGCCACGCCCGCCGTCGCGGCGGCCGCCGCGAGGCCGATCGGCCAGTAGCTGCCGGGGCTGAAGAAGCCCAGCTCACCGGCGCCGTCGCTGACCTCGGCGTCCGCGTTGTCCTCGGGCCGCACCTCGATGCGGCGGGCGACGAACCGGAAGTACGTGCCGACGATCAGCGCCAACCCGCCGGTCAGCGCGAGCGCCACCGTGCCGGTCGGTTCGACGGCGTTGGTGTCCGCCCACGTCCAGTAGCCGTACACGACGGCCATCAGGAACGAGAACGCCATCACCAAGTCAAAAATGCGGGCTTCGACCTTCATCGCAGCGTCCTCCTACTTCCCACCGTCGGACGCCTCGCGGACAGTCCGGTCGGTGTCGAAGGGCTTGGTCGTCACGGCGTGCGGCGTGCACAGCTCACCGCAGTTCAGCTCGGTCAGCGCCTCGGCGGCGGTGTACGGCTGCCCGGTGTCCGGGTTCGTCTCCTGCCGCAGCTCGATGTACCGGTCGAAGTCGGCCGACTCCAGCGCCCTGACCTCGAAGTTCATCACGGCGTGGTAGACGCCGCACAGCTCGGCGCAGCGGCCCACGAACGACCCGGTCCGGTCGATCTGGTCGATCTGGAACGCGTTGTCCTGGTTGTTCTTCTCCGGCTCGGGGAAGACGTCCCGCTTGAAGTGGAACTCCGGCACGTAGAACGAGTGGATGACGTCGGTCGAGCGCAGGTTGAAGCGGATCGACTTGCCCTGCGGCACCACCAGCAGCGGGATCTCGCCGGACGTGCCGACGGTGCTCACCGGCAGGTCCGCGGACTCGGTCTTGTACTGGGGGTACTGGAACTCCCAGTTCCACTGGAACGCGATCACGTCGACCGTGACGTCGGGCGTCTTCGACTTGTCCGTGACGTAGTTCTGCGTCACGGCGGTGAAGTAGAACAACACCGCCACGATGATCGTCGGGACGACCAGCAGCACGAGCTCCAGCGGCAGGTTGTAGGCGACCTGGCGGGGCAGCTCCTCGCTCTTCTTGCGGTGGAACGCGACCGACCAGAGGATCAGGCCCCACACGATCACGCCGACCGCGAGAGCCGCGACGACCGACCAGGTCCACAACTCGCGCATCGCCTCGGCCTGCGGCGTCACGGCCACCGGCCAACCGAAGCGCAGCACCTCTTCCGTGGAGCAACCCGTGGCCCCGACGCCGACCAGGCCGACCAGCCCGCCGACCTTCGCCAGCCGGGCTGCCCTGGTGCCCTCCTTCAGGCCCACTGCTCGCCGCCTCCTCAGTCGCCCTCAACGTCACAAAGCTCGCAGGCGGGGGGTGGAATTTCCCCCATGCCAGATCATGCGGGAGCGTAGCTCAGCGCATGGCGCGTCACCCGTCGGGGGCTGCCCCCTTGGAGTGCAGTTTCGGTCACACACCGGCCCCCCGGCATACTGGAGTCTTCTCCACACGACACGAAGGGTGTTTACGGCGTGTGCGGCCTGGTAGGACTGGTTTGCCCTGGCGAGAACGAGGCCCAGCGGGCGCGCTCGGCGGTGGCTGGGGCACTGCGCTGCCAGCGGCACCGCGGCCCCGACGAGAGCGGCACCTGGCAGGGCGGTGAGGTCGTCTTCGGCTTCAACCGCCTGTCCATCATCGACATCGAGCACTCGCACCAACCCCTGCACTGGGGTCCGCACGACCAGCAGGGTCGCTACGCGATCCTGTTCAACGGCGAGATCTACAACTACGTGGAGCTGCGCGCGGAGCTGACCAAGCAGTTCGGCGCCGTGTTCGCCACCGACGGCGACACCGAGACGATCGTGGCCGCCTACCACTACTGGGGCCCGGGCGCCGTGGCCAGGCTGCGCGGCATGTTCGCGTTCCTGATCTGGGACAAGGCGCGCCGGGTGGTGTTCGGCGCGCGCGACCCGTTCGGCATCAAGCCGCTGTACTACGCGGCCGGTCCGGGCGGCGTGGCGTTCTCCAGCGAGAAGAAGTCGGTGCTGGAGCTGGCGCCGACGATCGGCATCACGCCGAAGGTGGACGAGAAGGCTCTGCAGCACTACCTGATCCTGCAGTACGTGCCGGAGCCGGAGTCGCTGCAGAGCGAGGTTCACCGGATCGAGTCCGGCACCTCGTTCACCCTCAAGCCGGGTGGCAGGCCGGTGGTCGAGCGGTACTTCCCGGCCACGTTCCGGCCGCGGACCGTGCGCGGCGAGGCGGACGAGAACCGCCTGTACGACGAGATCACCGAGGCGTTGCGCGACTCGGTGGCCAAGCACATGCGGGCGGACGTGACGGTCGGCTCGTTCCTGTCCGGCGGCATCGACTCGACCGTGGTCGCGGCGCTGGCCAAGGAGCACAACCCGGACCTGATCACGTTCACCACGGGGTTCGAGCGGCAGGGCTACTCCGAGATCGACGTGGCCGCCGAGTCGGCCGCCGCGATCGGGGTGAAGCACGTGGTCCGGGCGGTGACGGCGCAGGAGATGATGGACGCCCTGCCGCTGATCACGTGGTACCTGGACGACCCGGTGGCCGACCCGGCGCTGGTGCCGCTGTGGTTCATCGCCCGCGAGGCGCGTGAGCACGTGAAGGTGGTGCTGTCGGGCGAGGGCGCGGACGAGCTGTTCGGCGGCTACACGATCTACCGCGAGCCGCTGTCGCTGGCGCCGTTCGAGAAGGTGCCGGGCGCGTTGCGCAAGGCCATGGGCAAGGTGTCCACGAAGATCCCGCAGGGCGTGCGCGGCAAGGACCTGCTGCGGCGCGGGGCGCTCACGCTGGAGGAGCGCTACTACGGCAACGCCCGGATCTTCATGGACGACCAGCTGCGCCAGGTGCTGCGCACGTACGACCCGAACGTGTCGCACAAGGACGTGACCGGGCACGTGTACCGGGAGTCCGAGGGCTGGGACCCGGTGACGCGGATGCAGCACGTGGACCTGTTCACGTGGTTGCGCGGCGACATCCTGGTCAAGGCCGACAAGATGACGATGGCGAACTCGCTCGAGCTGCGGGTGCCGTTCCTGGACCCCGAGGTGTTCCGGATCGCGTCGCAGGTGCCGTCGGAGCTGAAGCTCACCAAGGAGACGACCAAGCACGCGCTGCGCCGGGCGATCCGCGACATCGTGCCCGCGCACGTGCTCAACCGGCGCAAGCTGGGCTTCCCGGTGCCGATCCGGCACTGGCTGAAGGACGAGATGCACGACTGGGCGGTGGAGACCGTGCGCCAGTCGCAGACCGACCAGTACATCGACAAGGGCGCGGTGCTGCGGGTCATCGAGGAGCACCGGTCGGGTGTCGCGGACAACAGCAGGCGGATCTGGGCGCTGCTGGTGTTCATGATCTGGCACGGGATCTTCGTGGAGGGCCGGATCCGCCCGGTCGTCCCGGAGCCGCACTACCCCGTCAAGCTCTAGTTCCCACCGCGGAGGCCCCCGGCGCGCACGTGCCGGGGGCTTTCGCGTGCCGCCTCAGGCCACCGGTTCGGCCACGCACGTCCCGTCGGCCTTGGCCCGCATGATCCGGGTCACGTCGGCGACCAGCTCGCCCAGGTGGCGCTTGCTCTGGGTCAGCTGCTCGATGCGGGCCTCGATGGACGTCAGCTCGTCGTTCAGCATGCGCAGCAGCGGCACGCAGCCGGCTTCGTCCTCGGGCAGCTCGACGTCCTGGTCGAACGCGTGCGCGAGCACCAGCCGCGCCAGGCGCACGTTCAGGCCGGAGCCGATGAGGCAGCGGACGCTGCGGACGCGCTCCACATCGGACTCGTCGTAGACGCGGTAGCGGGACTCGGTGCGCTGGGGCGTGAGCAGGCCCTGCTGGTCGTAGTAGCGCAGCATCCGCACGGTGGCGCCGGTCTTCTCCGCGAGCTCGCCGATCAGCACTTATTCCCACCCCTGCCGGAAAGAGCGTTCGATCACGCAACCTTGACCCTGACGTCAGTGTCACACTTTAGCGTCGTCGTCGTGATCGCCTTCATCCTGATGCTCAGCGCCTTCGCGGTGGGCACATCCGAGTTCATCATCGTCGGCGTGCTGCCCGAACTGGCCGCCGACCTCGGCGTCGACGTGCCGACCGCGGGCCTGCTGGTGACCGCCTACGCCGTGTCGGTCGCCCTCGGCGGTCCGGTGCTCACCGTGCTCACCGGGCGCATCGCGCGCCGCAAGCTCCTGATCTCCGTCATGGCGCTGGCCCTGGTGGCCTCCCTCGGCAGCGCCCTGGCCGGCGACTACGCCCTGCTGATGGCGGCGCGCGTGGTGGCCGCGCTCGCCCAGGGCCTGTTCTTCGCGGTGGCGTCCCAGATCGCCGTCGCCGCCGTGCCGCCGGAGAAGCGGACCGCGGCCATCGCCAAGGTCGTCAACGGTGTCGCGCTGTCCACCATCCTGGGCATCCCGCTCGGCACGCTGATCGGCCAGAACTACGGCTGGCGGGCGTCGTTCGTGCTGGTCAGCGCGTTGACGGCGATCGGTCTCCTCGGGGTCGTGCTCGGCACGCCGAAGGTCGCGCACGAGCCCGACCCCGGTGTGCGGGCCAGCCTGTTCGCGTTCGGCAGGCGGACCGTGCTGCTGGGTTTGGCCACGACGGTCCTGTCGTTCACCGGGCTGATCACGGCGTTCACGTACGTCGCGCCGGCGTTGCGCGAGGTGAGCGGTTTCGAGCCGGGCTGGGTGACCGGCGTGCTGCTCGTGTACGGCCTGGGGACGCTCGTCGGCAGCACCGTGGCGGGCCGGGTGGCGCCGGACCGGATCGCCCGCGTGCTGCCGGTCCCGCTGGGTGTGCTCGGTGTGATGCTGCTGGCCCAGGGGCTGATGCTGGAGAGCAAGGTGGCGGCCGTGGTGAGCGTGTTCGCGCTGGGCGCGAGCGCGTTCACGGCGGGTCCGCTGATCCACACCTACCTGATGGGGCAGGCGGGTTCGGCGGCCGGGCTGGTCGCCTCGGTGAACATCTCCGCGTTCAACGTGGCCGCGGCGCTCGGCCCGATGCTCGGCGGCGTGGTGCTGACGAGCGGGCTGGGCCTGCGGTGGGTGGGGACCGTCGGCGGTGTGTCGACCATCCTGGGCGTGGGGGTGGCCCTGGTGGTCGGCAGGCTCACGACGGTTCCGGCAAGGTCGACCGCACCCACACCGCTGGTCGCGCACGTGTGAGATGGCCCTACCGGGCGGTACTACCGCCCGGTAGGGCTTTTGTCAAGACCTTGGCACGCATACGGTCGCGGGTGTGAAGACCACCGAGGCGGACACGCTGGCCGAGCTGATCGACGACTGCACCGACCTGCCGCGGGAGCTGCGTGGCGCGGAGAGCGACGCGCACCCCGAACCGGGGGCCGCGACGCCGTGGCAGGTGGACGACGCCAACTACGCCCAGGTCGTCGACCTGGACGTCTACGTCTGAGACTCCTCGAAGTCGATCACGACCGGGGCGCCGCGGCGCACCCGCCGGCCGGCGGCCGGGTCCTGAGCGGTGACGATCCAGGTGCCCGGCCAGGTCAGCGCGCCCAGCGGCGGGCCGTCCGGGTCACGGGAGGTCACCACCACGCCCGCGGCGTGGCCCGCCTCGCGGGCTCGGGGGACGGTCAGGCCGACCAGGTGCGGCACCTCCGCGTGCGTCATGGCACCAGCGTCCCACCGGGCGCAACGGAAGAGGCCCCCGCCGCGGCGGGGGCCTCTTTCGCGAACTGCGGTCCAGCGGGTCGATCAGTGGAACGAGTCGCCGCAGGCGCACGAGCCGCCGGCGTTCGGGTTGTCGATGGTGAAACCCTGCTTCTCGATGGTGTCCACGAAGTCGATCACGGCGCCCTCGACGTACGGCGCGCTCATGCGGTCGACGGCCACCTTCATGCCGTCGAAGTCGCGCACCGCGTCGCCGTCGAGCGTGCGCTCGTCGAAGAACAGCTGGTAACGCAGCCCCGCGCAACCACCGGGCTGGACGGCGATGCGCAGGTGCATGTCGTCGCGCCCCTCCTGGTCCAGCAACGCCTTGGCCTTCACGGCAGCCGCGTCGGTCAGCGTCACGCCGTGGGTGGGCGGGGCGTCAGGAGTAGTGGTGACTGCGTCCTGAGCGGTCGTCATGGCTCTCCCTCAGAGGTCCTTTGCGGGCATCTATTCCGGCAAACACGGGAAGTACCCGCTTTGTTCCTACCCCCATGGTCGCACAGACGTCACCGCCCGGAGTGTGACCAGTGCCTCGCCACGCCGGCGGCGAGGTCGGCCAGGGTGCCGTACGGGTCCGCCAGGCTGCGCTCCACCGAGCCGGCGTGCTCGGCCACCGCGTACGACTCCTGCACGCCCGCCGCCGCCGCCTCGCGCCTGCCCACCGTGACCTGGCCCGCGAGCACCAGGCACGGCACGCCGCGCTCCGCCGAGCCGCTCGCCACGGCGGTCACCAGCTTCCCGCGCAGCGACTGCCAGTCGAAGCTCCCCTCACCGGTCACGGCCAGGTCGGCGTGGTCCAGAGCTTCATCCAACCGGGTGAGCTCGCGCACCATCCCCGCGCCGGACGCCACCTCGGCCCCGAGCGCCATCAACGCGGCCCCGAGACCACCCGCCGCGCCCGCGCCGGGCCGGTCGCGGACGTCGGCCAGCTCGTCCATCGCGGCCAGCCGCGCCTCCAGCCGGGCCACCGCCTCGGGTGACGCGCCCTTCTGCGGGCCGAACGTGCGCGCGGCGCCGTGCGGGCCCAGCAGCGGGTTCTCCACGTCCGCGGCGGCGACCAGCCGGGCGGTGACGGGACGGACCGCCTCGCGCAGCCCCGCGCCGCCGTCCGTCGTCCCCGACCCGCCGAGGCCGACCACGATCGTGTGCACCGCGGCGTCACCGGCCGCGTTGACCAGCTCGCCGACGCCCCGGGTGGTGGCGGTCTCGGCGGCCCGCGCCCGCTCGTCGACGGGGACCAGGTGCAGGCCACAGGCCTGGGCGGACTCGATGTAGGCGGTGCCGTCGTGCTCCAGCCACACCGCCTCGACGGGCGCGCCCAGGGGCCCGCTGACGGTCGTCGTGTGGAGGACGCCGCCCAGGGCGGCGTGCAGGACGTCCACGAAACCCGGCCCGCCGTCGGCCAGCGGGCGCAGGTGGAGCTCGTCGTCGGGAGCGGTGCGGCGCCAGCCCTCGGCCACGGCCTCGGCGACTTCCCGCGCGGTCAACGTTCCGCCGAAGCAGTCCGGCGCAATAACAACTCGCACCTCGCGAACAGTACTTATCGGGGCATCTCCTACTCTGGTGCGGTGAGGTTCCTGCGCCGCAACGCCGACGAAACCGCCGAGACCACCACCGAGGACGCTCCCGCGGAGGTGAACCCGGCCGATCCGTCGCGCACGCCAGGCAAGGGGCGGCCCACGCCGAAGCGACGCGAGGCCGAGGGCAAACGACGCGGCCCCGTGCCGCCGCCGCCGCGAACGCAGCGGGAGGCGTTGAAGCGGTCGCGCGGGAACAAGGTGTCCAAGGAAGAGCGCCGCGCCGCGGCGGTCGAGCGCCGGCAGCGGATGATGGCGGGCGAGGACAAGTACCTCCTGCCCCGCGACCGCGGCCCGGTGAAGGCCTACATCCGCGACGTGGTCGACTCGCGGCGCAACCTCATGGGCCTGTTCATGCCGCTGGCCATCCTGGTGTTCGTCGCGCTGCTCGTGCCGATGCCCGCGATCCAGCAGTACGCGACGCTGCTCACCACGTTCATGCTGCTGGCGATGATCGTCGAGGGCTTCGTGCTCGGCCGGATGGTGAACCGCCGGGTGCGGCTGAAGTTCCCCAACGACACCACCCGCGGCCTGTCCATCGGCTGGTACTCGTTCATCCGGGCCAGCCAGCTGCGCCGACTGCGGGTGCCCAAGCCCCGGGTCAGCCCCGGCGACAAGGTCTGACTCAGAGCAGGCTTCTGGCCTCCTCAGAGCAGGCCCCTGGCCTCCGCCCACCGGGTGGTCCGCGCGACCAGGTCGTGGAGGTGGTCGCCCGTCCGGTCGGGCGGCGGCCACTCCGCGTCCACCACCGCGGGCAGGTCATCGCGGATCACCCGCGCGATCGCCCGGACGCCGTCGTCGACGAATTCCGCGAAGAACCCCATCAGCCGCACGAGCATCGCGGTAGGGCGGTCCCAGGTGTTCTCATCGGTCGACTCGTCCCGGGCCGGGTGCGCCACGACGAAGCGGACATGACCGCACGCGCTGCGGACGGCTCCGCGCGAACGGGAGTTCATTAGCATGCCGAACGAGTCCTCACTAGACTCCCGGCCATGGAGTTCCGACGCCTCGGCCGCAGTGGCCTGAACATCAGCGAGATCTCGTACGGCAACTGGCTCACCCACGGTTCCCAGGTCGAGGAGGACCAGGCGACCGCGTGCGTCCGGGCCGCGCTCGACGCGGGCATCACCACGTTCGACACCGCCGACGTCTACGCCAACACGAAGGCGGAGTCGGTGCTCGGCCGCGCGCTGACCGGCCAGCGCCGCGAGTCGCTGGAGATCTTCACCAAGGTCTTCTGGCCGACCGGCCCCGGCGGCCCGAACGACAAGGGCCTCGGCCGCAAGCACATCATGGAGTCGATCAACGGCTCGCTGGAGCGGCTCCAGACCGACTACGTCGACCTCTACCAGGCGCACCGGTACGACAAGTCCGTGCCGCTGGAGGAGACGATGCTGGCCTTCGCCGACGTCGTCCGCTCCGGCAAGGCCCTCTACATCGGCGTGTCCGAGTGGAACGCCGACCAGATCGCCCGCGGCGCGGCCCTCGCGCGTGAGCTGAACGTGCCGTTCATCTCCAACCAGCCCCAGTACTCGATGCTGTGGCGCGTCATCGAGTCGCAGGTCGTGCCGACCTCCGAGCGCGAGGGCGTCAGCCAGATCGTGTGGTCGCCCATCGCCCAGGGCGTGCTGACCGGCAAGTACCTGCCGGGTCAGCCGGTGCCCGAGGGCTCGCGGGCGACCGACGAGACCGGCTCGAAGTTCATCCAGCGCTTCCTGCGCGACGAGGTGCTGACGAAGGTCCAGCAGCTCAAGCCGCTGGCCGACGAGGCCGGCCTGTCGCTGGCCCAGCTCGCGGTCGCGTGGACCCTGCAGAACCCGAACGTGGCCAGCGCGATCATCGGCGCGTCCCGCCCGGAGCAGGTGCACGAGAACGTCAAGGCCGCCGGCGTGAAGCTGGAGGACGAGCTGCTGAAGAAGATCGACGACGTGCTCGAAGGCGTCGTCGAGACCGACCCGCGGTTCACCGTCACCCCCTGACGCGCGGCGCCTCGCGAAGCCCCGCCCGGGACGTCCCGGGCGGGGCTTCGCGGTGAAGCCCGGTAGCTCACCACCGGCTCACCGGCCGGCCCGTTCAGTGGTGGCGTGCGCGAACCGGACGACCGGCGCCCCGGTGACCTCCTCGTGGAGCGGCTGGTCGGACTCGAGTCGGCGGGGGAACCGGCCGGCGCGGAGGCGTACCGGGGACCTCTACGAGCACGCCCACGACCGGGCGCTGCGGTCCGACCCGGACGGGAGCCGCTGGTCGGTGGCCCTGGCGGCGCACCCGAACGGCTCGGTGCGCGCCATCGCGGTCAGCGCCCTCGCCGAGGGCCGCGATCCCACGCACCAGGCGATCATGCTGGAAGCGCTGGCGTGCACGACATCGTCCACGTGCTCATCCGCTCGGGCGACCCCGGCTTCGGCCCCGCGCCGGTCGAGCACCTGCGGTCCCGCACGACCGGCTTGATCGCGGTCGCGGTCGCGCTCGGTCACCTCCGCGTCGCCGACGCCACCCGTCCGCTCGTCGACGCGCTGCGCACGACCGACGTCACGCAGGCGGTGACCGTGCTGCGGGCGTTGGGCAGGATCGGGGCGGAGGAGGCGGCGCCGGCGGTCAGGTCGATGCTCGACCACCACGACGCGGAGGTGCGCGAGGCCGCCCTGCTCGCCCTGGCCCGGATCGGTGGCCCGCTGGTCGTCCCCGCCGCCCTGGCCGCCTCCGACGACGGCGACCCGTCCGTCCGGGGAGGCGCCATCCGGGTGCCGGCCGCGCACGGTGATCAGCGCGCCGTCGGACGTCTGGCGGCGGCGTGCGACGGCCGGCGCGCCCGCAAGCTCGCCGGACGAGCCCTCGCACGCATCGGCGCACGGCCGCGGGTGCGCCGACGCGGCCACCGCCCTGCGCCGCATCGCCCCGCCCGACCTGCCCGACCGCCTGGCCGCAGCCCGGCGCGACCCGCACCCGGCCGTCCGGGCCGCGGCCACCGCCGGCACCAGATCACGTCACCGGCAGTGCGTCACTCGGCCGGGGACAGGGACATCGGGCCGTAGACCTCGGACTCGCTGCGCAGCAACGTCACCTGGGCGACGCCCGACTCCCGCAGCTCGACCCACGCGGAGGAGAACCAGTCCTCGGCGGCGGTCTGGTCGGGGAACGCGAACCGCGGCCCGTCGACCTCGTGCCCCTGCTCGTCCTGGTACCGCCACCGGTACTCCATGACGGACCTCCTCGCGCTGTGCCGTGCGGGTAACGTTCCCGGTCAGGCTATGTCCTCCTGGAACGGTTGGAGTGCGGTGTGACGCGTCGGACACTGGTGCTGGGCGGCGCGCGTTCGGGCAAGTCCGCGCACGCCGAGGGCCTGCTCGCGGAAGACGTGGTGACCTACGTCGCGACCGCGCGCCGCTACCCCGACGACGCCGACTGGGAGCTGCGCATCGCCCGGCACGTCGCCCGCCGCCCCACCACCTGGACCACGGTCGAGGCGCCCGCGCCGAGCGACCTGATCGCGCTGCTCACCGCCACCAGCGAAGCCGACCCGCCGATCCTGGTGGACGACATCGCCACCTGGCTCAACGGTGTGCTGGACGACGCGGGCGCGTGGGAGGGCCACGGCATGGGCCAGGTCGAGCAGGAGTGCGCGGCACTGGTCCGGGCGGTCGCCACTACCCGCGCCCGGCTGGTCCTCGTCTCGGCGGAGGTCGGCCTAGGCGTCGTGCCCAGCACGCACTCTGGCAGGCTCTTCCGCGATCACCTCGGCTCGCTCAACGCGCGGCTGGCCGAGGTGTGCGACGAAGTGCTGCTGGTCGTCGCCGGAATCCCACTGCGACTGCGCGAACCCGGAGGTAGTCGGTGACCATCGAGTTCCCGTCCGTCGAGCCGCCCAGCGCGGACGTGCGCGCCAAGGCGTCGGCCAGGCACGCCGTGCTCACCAAGCCCGTCGGTTCACTGGGCAGGCTGGAGGAGCTCGGCGCCTGGGTGGCCGCCTGCCAGGGCGAATGCCCGCCCAAGCCCTTCACCCGCCCCCGGGTGGTCGTCTTCGCGGGCGACCACGGGATCGCCAAGCACGGCGTCTCGGCCTACCCGCCCGAGGTGACCAGCCAGATGGTGGCGAACTTCCTGGCCGGCGGCGCGGCGGTGAACGTCCTGGCCAACGTCGCGGGCGCGACCGTCCGCGTGGTCGACCTGGCCGTCGACTCGGAGACCCCGGTGGGCGACGTGAAGGTCCGCCGCGGCTCCGGCTCCATCGACCGCGAGGACGCCCTGACCCTCGACGAGGCCGAGCAGGCCATCGAGACCGGCCGCAAGCTCGTGGACGACGAGGTCGACGGCGGCGCGGACCTGCTCATCGCCGGCGACATGGGCATCGGCAACACCACCCCCGCCGCGGTCCTCATCGCCGCGCTCACCGGCTCCGAGCCGGTGGCCGTGGTGGGTCGGGGAACCGGCATCGACGACCAGGGCTGGATGCGCAAGACCGCCGCGATCCGCGACGCCCTGCGCCGCGCCCGTCCGGTGATCAACGACCCGGTGGCCCTGCTCGCCGCCTCCTCCGGCGCGGACATCGCCGCCATGGTCGGCTTCCTCGCCCAAGCCGCCGTCCGCAAGACCCCGGTCATCCTCGACGGCGTGGTGTCCGGCGCGGCGGCCGTGGTCGCCGAAGAGCTCGCGCCCGGCGCCCGTGACTGGTGGGTCGCCGGCCACCGCTCCGTCGAACCCGCGCACGCCCTGGCCCTCGGCCACCTCAGCCTCGACCCGCTGCTGGAGTTCGACATGCGCCTGGGCGAGGGCTCCGGCGCCGTGGCGGCCCTCCCCCTGGTCGTGATGGCGACCCGGATCCTGGCCGAGATGGCGACGTTCGACAGCGCGGGCGTCTCCGGACCCGCCTGATGCGCCTGGCGTTGTCCTGGCTGACCGTCCTGCCCGTCCGCGTCGGCTCCAACGAGGTCGACGCGCGGGCAGCACGGCGCGCCATCGCCTTCGCACCCCTGGTCGGCCTCCTGCTGGGCGCAGCAGCGGCAGCCCTGCTCCTCCTGCCGCTACCGGGTCTCGTCGCGGGTTTCCTGGTCGTCGGCTTCCTGGCCCTGGCCACCCGCGGCATGCACCTGGACGGCCTCGCCGACACCGCCGACGGCCTGGGCTGCTACGGCCCACCCGAACGCGCCCTGGCCGTCATGAAGGACGGCGGCGCCGGACCGTTCGCGGTGGTGGCGCTGATCGTCGTGCTGGGAGCGGAAGCCGCCGCCTTCCCCAGCGTCGACCGGGGAGCCGTCCTCCTGGCCCTGACCACCGGCCGCGCCGCGTTCATCCTCTGCTGCCTGCGCGGCGTCCCCGCCGCCCGACCGCAAGGCCTCGGCGCACTGGTCGCCGGCACCCAACCACCGTGGGTGGCCATCACGTGGTGGACCGCCCTGACCGTCGCGGCCTACTTCGTCCACCCCTGGCAAGGCCCGCTCTCAATCGCCCTCGCCGCCACCCTGACCCTCGTCCTGATCCACCACACCCGAAAGCGATTCGGCGGGATCACCGGCGACGTCCTGGGCGCAGCCTGCGAAACGGCCACCCTGACCGTCCTCGTCATCAACTCGCTCTGAATGCCCGCAGAGGCCCGATGTGACATGGGTTCGGGGCCCCATGTCACATCGAGCCGGGCTTGAGCGAACAGATGTCGTGCCCGAACCGACCAACCCTCAGTTGATCTTGACCATCCACCCGTGCGGATCCGCCACCAAGCCCTGCTGGATGCCGGTCAGGTGGTTGCGGAGCTTCATCGTCACATCCCCCGTCACCCCACCGGAGACGGCGAACTCACCAGCCGCGTGCTTCACGTGACCCACCGGCGTGATCACCGCGGCCGTGCCGCAGGCGAACACCTCGGTCAGCTCGCCGGACTCGGCCTTCTTCTCCCACTCCTCGGTGGAGATCCGGCGCTCCTCCACCGCGTGACCGAAGTCAGCCGCCAACCGCAGCAACGAGTCACGCGTGATCCCCGGCAGCAGCGCGCCGGACAGCTCCGGCGTCACGACCCGCGCGTCCTCGCCGGTGCCGAGGACGAAGAACAGGTTCATCCCGCCCATCTCCTCGACCCACCGCCGCTCCACCGCGTCGAGCCACACGACCTGGTCGCACCCCTGCTCGGCGGCCTGCGCCTGCGCCACCAACGACGCCGCGTAGTTGCCCGCGAACTTGGCCGCGCCGGTCCCGCCGGGCGCCGCGCGCACGTACTCCGTCGACAACCACACCGTCACGGGCTTCAACCCGCCCGCGAAGTACGACCCGGCGGGCGACGCGATGAGCACGTACACGTACTCCTTCGCCGGCCGCACGCCGAGGCCCTTCTCCGTCGAGAACATGAACGGCCGCAGGTACAGCGACTCCTCGGGGATGGCGGGCACCCACCGGTCGTCCACGGCCAGCAGTTCCCGGATCGACTCCAGGAACAGCTCGTCGGGCAGCTCGGGCATCGCCAACCGGCGCGCGGACGCGCGGAAGCGCTCGGCGTTGGCCGAGGGGCGGAAGGACGCGATCGATCCGTCGGGCTGGCGGTAGGCCTTGAGCCCTTCGAAGATCGCCTGGCCGTAGTGCAGCACCATGGCCGCCGGGTCCAGCTCCAGCGAGTGGTAGGGCTCGACGACGGCGTCGTGCCAGCCCTGCTCCTGGTTCCAGCGGATCGTCACCATGTGGTCGGTGAAGTGCTGCCCGAAGCCCGGCTCGGCGAGTACCTCCGCAACGCGCTCCGGGGTCGCCGGCTGCGGGTTGGGGGTCCGGGTGAAAGGCAACGCGGTCGTCATGACAGCACGATAGCCGCCACTTCTACGTCAGAAAATCGCTGTCCCGACGCTCGGACGTCCGACCATCCAAATGCACCCGACCGGGCGCTCTCCGGCCCGGCCTGCCGACCCCGGACTACCTCCTGCCCGCCTTCACCACGACCGCCTGCCGAGCACGACCCAGCGCGAGCAACCCGGTACCGAGCGCGAGCGCCACCCCGGTGATCACCAACGCGTCGGCGGGCGCGCTCATCGCCAGCAGCACCGACAGCCCCAACCCCAGGCACGCCGTGCGCATCGGCCACGTCCGGTCCTCTTGCAGCAACACCCGCGCCGAGGCGTTCGTGAAGCCGTAGTAGAACGCCGTGCCGCACGCGCCCACCGCCAGCGCCGTGGCCGGCGGCAGCGCCACGACCGCGCCGATCGCCAGCGCCGCGCTCACCACGTCCAGCGGCCAGGCCGCCCGGATCGCCGGCAGATCGCCCGTCTCGGTCAGCCCGACCAGCGTCCGCCGTGCCGACGCGAGCACGAAGAACAGCGACGACACGGCCGCCACCGCCGCGCCGACCGAGAGCACGGGCAGCAGCCACCGCCCGTCGGCCACGATCAGCGCGTCCCGCAGCGGCGCCGGCGACAACGCCAGCCGCGCCGGTCCGAGCTGCCGCAGCACCGCCGCACCGACCGCGCCGGCCACCAGCAGCGCCACCCCGATCGCCACCGGCACCGCGACGTGCAGCACCCGGGCGGAGAACTCCTGGTCACCGCGTCGGGGGGCGGTCACCCGCTCGAACCCGACGAACACCGCGAACAGCAGCAGCGCCGCGCCCATCACACCGTCGAACCCAGGCGCTCCCCCGGCGCCTACCGCCCCCTCGACGCCCACCGGACCTTCGACGCCGACCGGCGGCGTCACGGGGTTCTCCGGCGGCGCGACCGAGAAGCACACCAGCACCACGAGGGTCAGCACGCCGAGCACGACCGCCACCGCCGCCACGCTCAGCCTGGTGCTCCACCGGACCCCGGCCGCACCCAACCCCGCGGTCACCGCGATCAGCCCCACGGCCGCCGGCAGCCGGTGCTCGGGGACTACGTACGCCCCGAACATCCCGGCCAACGCCGCCGCCATCCCCGCTCTGCCGACGAGGTGCGCGCCGGCGCCGATGCGCGCGGGCCAAGGCCCGAGCTGGTTGCGGATGTACGCGTACCCGCCGGGCGCGTCCGGGTAGGCCCGGTGCTGGTCGGCGGTCGAGAAGGCGCAGCACAGCGCGGCCACGGCGGCTAAAACCAGGCCGGGGAGGAACCAGGGGCCCGCGACGGCCGCGGCGGGGGCGAATCCGGTGAAGACACCGGCCCCCAGCGTCGCGCCGAGAGCGAGCGCCACGGCCCCGGCACGGGGCGTGATTGTCACCGGTACACAGTCCCAGATCAACCGAGTGACCGCTAACGCCCGCCCGGCTGACGCCCGTTCGTGTTAATTGTTACTCATTGCAATCGAAGGTGCGGCGGTCATGAGTGTGAACGAGACCTTTAGCATTCGTCACCACCCACCCCCATCCCGCCGCACGACCAGAAAGTGCCGGGAGGACCCCGTCAAGGAGCCGCAGTGACCGCGCCGAAGCTGGCCATCACCGACAGTGACCCGAGCAGCACCACCGCCGACGCCGTTGTGGTGGGCACAGTCCAGGGACCGGACGGTCTCGCCCTCGCGGCCGGGTCGGAGGCGGTGAACGCCGCGTTCGACGGCGCGCTGCTGGACGTGCTCGACGCCGTCGGCGCGAGCGGCAAGGCCGAAGAGGTCGTGACCGTGCCGGCGCTCGGCAAGCTCGCCGCCCGCGTCGTGCTCGCCGTCGGCCTGGGCAAGCCCGCCGACGACGGCTCGGTCACCGAGGACCAGGTGCGCCGCGCGTCCGGCGCCGCCGCCCGCGCGCTGTCCGGCCGCAAGCGCGCCGTCACCACGCTGTCGGCCCTGCACCTCGGCCCGGCCGTCGAGGGCACCGTGATGGGCTCGTACTCGTTCACCGCCTACAAGTCGAACAAGGGCGACGGCCCGGTCGCGCGCGTCGACCTCGTCGCGCCCGCCGAGGGCAACATCCGGGCGCACCGCGCGACGCTCAAGGCGTCCACCGCGATCGCCGAGGCCGTCACCGCGACCCGCGACCTCGTCAACACCCCGCCGAACGACCTGTTCCCGGCGTCGTTCGCGGACCGGGCCGCCGCCCTGGCCAAGGCCGAGGGCCTCGAGGTGGAGATCCTGGACGAGAAGGCGCTGCGCAAGCAGGGCTTCGGCGGCATCCTCGGCGTCGGCGGCGGCTCCAGCCGTCCGCCGCGCCTGGTCCGCATCACCTACCGCGGCCCGAAGGCGGGCAAGAAGGTCGCGCTGGTCGGCAAGGGCATCACCTTCGACACCGGCGGCATCTCGATCAAGCCCGCCGCGGGCATGGACGAGATGACCTCGGACATGGGCGGCGCGGCGGCCGTGATCGCCACCGTCGTGCTGGCCGCGAAGCTGAAGTACCCGCTGGAGGTAACCGCCTGGGCCCCGATGGCGGAGAACATGCCGTCGGGCACCGCCTACCGGCCCGGCGACGTGCTCACCATGTACGGCGGCAAGACCGTCGAGGTGCTCAACACCGACGCCGAAGGCAGGCTGATCCTGTCCGACGCGATCGTGCGCGCCTGCGAGGACGCGCCGGACTACCTGATCGAGACGTCCACGCTGACCGGCGCGCAGGTCGTGGCGCTCGGCAAGCGGACCGCCGGCGTCATGGGCACCGAGGAGTTCCGCGACCGGGTGGCGGCGATCGGGCGCGCGGTCGGCGAGCAGGCGTGGGCCATGCCGCTGCCGGACGAGCTGCGCGGCGACCTCGACTCGAAGGTGGCCGACCTCGCGAACGTGGCCGGGCACCGGTTCGGCGGGATGCTCGCCGCGGGCGTGTTCCTGCGCGAGTTCGTGGCCGAGGGCGTGACCTGGGCGCACATCGACGTGGCCGGCCCGTCGTTCCACACCGGCGGCCCGTACGGGTACACCACCAAGGGTGGCACCGGCGTCCCGGTGCGCACCATGGCGGCGGTGCTGGCGGACATCGCGGCGAACGGGTAGCGGCACCGGCCTCCGGCCGGGCCGACCTTCAGTCGGCCACGCTGATCGCCCTGCCCACGGATCCCGGGTCGACCAGGCACCGCAACACCAGCGACGCCAGGTCGGCCCGGGACACCCGCATGCCCCCGCGCACGTTCGTGTCCACCGCGGTCCGGAACGCGTCCGTGCGCGGCCCGTCGGTCAGCTGCGGCGGGCGGACGATCGTCCACTCCAGACCGCTCGCGCGCACGACGTCCTCCATCCGCGCCATGTCGCCCCACGGGTGCTTGAGCACCTGGCGCAGGATCGGCTTGACCAGGTAACGGCTGAACGGGTCGTCACCGTCGGTCACCATGCCGCTGTTGCTCACCACGACCAGCCGGCGCACGTCGTGCGCCCTCATCGCCGTGATCACCGACTTGGTGCTGTCGGTCTGCACGGACGTCGGCTTGCGCGCCGCGCGCGTGCCGATCGCCGAGACGACGGCGTCCGCGCCGGCCAGGTGCGGCCCGATCGAGTCGGGGTCCATCACGTCGGCCACGGTGTCGCGGCCGTTGCGCGTGCGCACGATGGCGGTGACCTCGTGCCCCGCTTCCCTGGCCAGCTCCACCACCTTGGTGCCGGTGCCGCCGCTGGCACCCAGAACGGTGATCTTCATGCTCCACCCCTAGCTGTATGAGGCCTGGACGTTGGTGACGCCGGTGTGGAGTCGGCTGGCTGGTGGTCGGTTTCCGGCGGTGGTGTGGGGTCGATGGTAGTTGTAATGCACGTTCCACACGGTTAGGGCGTCGGTGCGGTGTTGTTCGCTGGTCCAGACGTGGGCGTAGAGGAATTCCTCGCCCAGGATGCGCTGGTAGCGTTCGACTTTGCCGTTGTGGCGTGGGGTGTAGGGCGTGATGCGCTGGTGGCGGGCGCCGCGTAGCGCGGTGGCGAAGTCGTGGGCGCGGTAGCAGGAGCCGTTGTCGGTGACGATGCGGTGGATGCGGGTGATGCCGTGGGCGGCGAAGAAGGCCCGCGCGCGGTGGGTGAAGCCGATCGCGGTGCGGGCTTTCTCGTCGGGGAGGGCTTCGGTGTAGGCCAGGCGGGAGAACCCGTCGACCGCGGAGTGCAGGTAGGTGTAGCTGCGCCGCGCACCGGACTTGCCGGTGGCGGTGTTCTTGGCGCGTTCGACCTGTTTGGCCTGCTCGCTGCCCTTGCCGTGGACGCGCCATCCGCCGCCGTCGGGGATGACGCCGACCTTCTTCACGTCCAGGTGGACCATGTGGCCGGGCCAGCGGGCGACGATCCGCCGCGGTGTCCGGTTGTTCTCCCCGGTGGGGTCGAGGAAGCGGCGGCGGTTGAGCCCGAGGTGGGCCAGGTGCCGGCCCACCGTGCGCACCGAGACGGCGGTGCCCTCGGCCATGAGTTCCAGGGCGATGCGGCGGGCCGACCACTTACGGTCCCGACGCAGCCGCTCGATCCGGACCACCACCTCGGCCGGGGTCGCGGTGGGATGCCGGTGCGGAGCGCTGGGGCGGTCGGACAACCCGGCCTCGCCGAAGCGGCGGTGGCGGTTGACCCACTTGGAGGCGCACTGCCGGGAGATGCCCATATCAGCCGCGACGTGGGCGATCGGGCGGGTCTTGCAGCGTTCGACGAGGCGGTGGCGGCCTTCGACGGACAGCGGGGCGTTACGGTGGAGCACGGACGGGTCTTTCTGCTCGGCGGATGTGTTGGTCGCACTTCCATCCTGCCGCCGAAAGACCCGTCCCCTCGCCTCAGCCCTCGTCAGCTGTCACCAACGTCATGACCCGCAACACCTAGCGGTTGGTGAGTGCTTACTAACCACTAGGGTAGCCCCATGAGCACACGCGACCGCATGCTCGACGCGGCGGCCCACGTCATGCGCACCAAAGGGCTCGCGCGGACGACCACCAAGGAGATCGCCAAGGCGGCGGGCTTCTCGGAAGCGGCGCTCTACAAGCACTTCGCGGACAAGACCGAGCTGTTCCTCGCCGTGCTGAGGGAACGCGCCCCCAGCGACCTGGCCGGGCTGCTGGCGGGGCTGGAAGCCGGGCGCGGCGACGTCCGGGAGACGTTGGCCGGCATCGCGCGGGCCGCGGTCGCGTTCTACGTCGAGACGTTCCCGATCGCCGCGTCGATCTTCTCCGAACCCGCGTTGCTCGCCGCGCACCGCGAAGCCCTGAAGGCGCACGGGGCGGGCCCGGCGATGGTGCCCGAGACGCTCGCGCGGTACTTGGCGGCGGAGCGGGCGCTGGGGAGGCTGCCCGCCGGGGTCGACCCGGGCCCGGCGGCCGACCTGCTCCTGGGCGCCTGCCACTACCAGGCGTTCCTGGGGTTCTTCTCGGACCGGCCGGTGGACGCGGAGGCGCTGGTCAGGACGCTGTGGGACGGGGTGGGAAGGGCTTAGCGCCAGCGCGGCGCAGCGGGGCGCGGTGCGGCGAGGCGCGGTGCGGCAGGGTGCGGTGCGGCAGGGTGCGGTGCGGCAGGGTGCGGTGCGGCAGGGTGCGGTGCGGCAGGGTGCGGCGGCCCGGACCGATCGGCAGGACCGGGAAGCCGGGTGCGAACAGGGTGAGAGCGGGTGGGGTCAGCCCTGGTTCTTGCGTCGCGAGTACTCCCGCATCCGCTTCGGGTAGCCGACGATGCCCGCGTCGTAGATCGGGATCTCCAGCTTCTTGGCCAACCGCTTGGCGCCCTCGGTGCCGTCGATCCGGCGACGCGTCCACTCACCGTCGTGCGCGACGAGCACGATCGTGGTTTCCGTCACGGTCGTCTTGGGCTCGACGTACGCCTCCACGCCGCGGCGCGCGGCGGCCCACTGCTCCAAGTGGCCGGTGTCCGTGGACGTGGCCGATCGCAGCACGCCGGGGCGCTGCTTCCTGCGAAAACGGTCGAACAGCCCCACCGGGCCACCTCCTGCAAGGACTTCTGTCGACCATGGTGCCGGCGCGGGTGTGAAGGTGGGGGCAAATCGCCCGAAGACCGACACCGCGTCGCGGGCGTTCGCGCGGTAGTGACAAGATGGCAACTACACGCGCGCACCCGCGCGGAGTAAGGCATCAAGCTCTCCAGGGAGAACCCGTGACCGACACCTCCGCCGACCTTGTGATCCTCGGTGGCGGCTCGGGCGGCTACGCCTGCGCGTTCCGCGCGGCCGAGCTCGGCCTGTCCGTCATCCTGGTCGAGAAGGACAAGCTGGGGGGCACGTGCCTGCACCGCGGCTGCATCCCGACCAAGGCGCTGCTGCACGCGGCGGAGGTCGCGGACAACGCGCGCGAGGGTGACCAGTTCGGCGTGAAGTCCTCCCTGGAGGGCATCGACATCGCGGGCGTCAACTCCTACAAGGACGGCGTCGTCAGCCGGCTCTACAAGGGCCTCCAGGGCCTGGTCAAGGCCAACAAGGTGACCCTGGTCGAGGGCGCGGGCAGGTTCGTCGGCCCGAATACCGTCGAGGTGGACGGTCAGCGCTACACCGGCAAGAACGTCGTGCTGGCGACCGGTTCGTACGCCCGCAGCCTGCCCGGTCTGGAGATCGGCGGCCGGGTCGTCACGAGCGACCAGGCGCTCAACCTGGACTTCATCCCGGAGAAGGTCGTCGTGCTCGGCGGCGGCGTGATCGGCGTCGAGTTCGCCAGCGTGTGGGCCTCCTTCGGCGCGGACGTGACCATCGTCGAGGCGCTGCCCCGCCTGGTCCCGGCCGAGGACGAGTACGCGTCCAAGCAGCTCGAACGCGCCTTCCGCCGGCGCGGCATCAAGTTCAAGACCGGCGTGAAGTTCACCGGCGCGACGCAGAACGAGTCGGGCGTGTCGGTCACGCTCGAGTCCGGCGACGTGCTCGACGCCGACCTGCTGCTGGTGGCCGTCGGCCGCGGCCCCAACACCGCCGGCCACGGCTACGAGGAAGCCGGCGTGCGGATGGAGCGCGGTTTCGTCACCACCGACGAGCGGCTGCGCACGAGCGTCCCGGGCGTGTACGCCGTCGGCGACATCGTGCCCGGCCTGCAGCTCGCGCACCGCGGCTTCCAGCAGGGCATCTTCGTCGCCGAGGACATCGCCGGGCAGAACCCGAAGGTCATCGACGAGGCGGGCATCCCGCGCGTCACCTACTGCAAGCCCGAGGTCGCGTCGGTCGGCCTCTCCGAGGCGGCGGCCAAGGAGAAGTACGGTTCGGTCGAGACGTTCGTCTACGACCTCGCGGGCAACGGCAAGAGCCAGATCCTGAAGACCGCCGGCGGTGTCAAGCTCGTCAAGGCGCCCGACGGCCCGGTGGTCGGTGTCACCATGGTCGGCGAGCGGGTCGGCGAGCTGATCGGTGAGGCCCAGCTCATCTACAGCTGGGAGGCCTACCCCGAGGACGTGGCTCCGCTGATCCACGCCCACCCGACCCAGACAGAAGCCCTCGGCGAGGCTTTCCTCGCCTTGGCCGGCAAGCCGCTGCACGTGCACGGCTGACCGTCGCACCCCAGTCAGCCGATCCCCGACCCACGCACGAGGAGTCAGCGAACGATGGCCTTCTCCGTCCAAATGCCCGCACTCGGCGAGAGCGTCACCGAGGGCACGGTCACCCGCTGGTTGAAGCAGGAGGGTGACCGCGTCGAGGTCGACGAGCCCTTGCTGGAGGTGTCGACCGACAAGGTCGACACCGAGATCCCGTCCCCCGCGGCGGGTGTGCTCCAGAAGATCGTCGCCCAGGAGGACGAGACCGTCGAGGTCGGCGCCGAGCTCGCCGTCATCGGTGACGGTGCCGACTCCGGTGCCTCGTCCTCGTCCTCCGACTCGTCCGCTGGTGAAGCGGTCGCGCCGGCCGAGGAGGCGCAGCCCGAACCGCAGTCCGAGCCGCAGTCCGAGCCGGAGCCGCAGGCCCAGCCTGAAGCGCAGGCCGAAGCGCAGCCCGAGCCGCAGGCCTCGTCCCAGGCCGAGGGCACCCCGGTGACCATGCCCGCGTTGGGCGAGAGCGTCACCGAAGGCACCGTGACCCGGTGGCTCAAGGCCGTCGGCGACTCGGTCGAGGTCGACGAGCCGCTGCTGGAGGTGTCGACCGACAAGGTCGACACCGAGATCCCGTCGCCGGTGGCGGGCACCCTGCTGGAGATCACCGCCGGCGAGGACGAGACCGTCGAGGTCGGCGGTCAGCTCGCGGTGGTCGGCTCGGGCTCCCCCGCGCCCGCCGCGAAGGAAGCGCCCAAGCCCGCGCCTGCTCCGCAGCAGGAAGCCCCGAAGCAGGAGGCTCCGAAGCAGGAGGCTCCGGCTCCGAAGCAGGAAGCGCCCAAGCAGGAGGCGCCCGCACCCAAGCAGGAAGCGCCGAAGCAGGAAGCGCCCGCGCCGAAGCAGGAGGCTGAGGACTCCTCGGCCAACGGCGCGCCCTACGTGACGCCCCTGGTGCGCAAGCTCGCGTCGGAGAACGGCATCGACCTCGCCACGCTCAAGGGCACCGGCGTCGGCGGCCGGATCCGCAAGCAGGACGTGCTGGCGGCGGTCGAGGCCAAGAAGGCCCCGAAGGAAGAGCCGAAGCCGGCTGCGGCGTCGACCTCCGCGCCCGCCCAGCGGGTCGCGTCCGCCCCGGCGGACACCAGCGGCAAGCGCGGCACGGTGCAGAAGCTGCCCCGGCTGCGGCAGATCGTCGCCCAGCGCACGCGTGAGTCGCTGCAGGTCTCGGCGCAGCTCACCCAGGTGTTCGAGGTGGACGTCACCAAGATCGCCCGGCTGCGCAACAAGGCCAAGGCCGCGTTCGAGCAGCGCGAGGGCACGAAGCTGACGTTCCTGCCCTTCTTCGCCAAGGCGGCGGTCGAGGCGCTCAAGCAGCACCCGGTGCTGAACGCATCGATCGACGAAGAGAAGAAGGAGATCGTCTACCACGGCGCCGAGCACCTGGGCATCGCGATCGACACCGAGCGGGGCCTGCTGAACGCGGTCATCGCGAACGCGGGCGACCTGAACCTGGCCGGCCTGTCGCACAAGATCGGCGACCTGGCGGCGCGGGCCCGGGGCAACAAGCTCACGCCCGACGAGCTGACCGGCGGCACGTTCTCGCTGACCAACCTGGGCAGCAACGGCGCGCTGTTCGACACGCCGATCATCCAGCAGCCGCAGGTCGGCATCCTGGGTGTGGGCGTGGTCAAGAAGCGCCCGGTGGTGATCACGGACGAGAACGGCGACGACACCATCGCCATCCGGTCCATGGCGTACCTGGCGCTGACCTACGACCACCGGCTGGTCGACGGCGCCGACGCCGGTCGGTTCCTCACGACCGTGAAGAACCGGCTCGAAGAGGGCTCGTTCGAGGCGGACCTCGGTCTCTGAGTTCCCCCTCGGGGTCTGTTCGAGAAGTTCGCTGAAGGCCGCTCCCGGTTCGCCGGGGGCGGCCTTCGGTTCGGAGCAGCTCGAAGAGCTGAAGTCGAAGATCAAGAACCAAAAACTGAAAGAGTCCTCGCCGGACGGGCAGATCAGCAGGATGACCGGGTTCGTGGTGATGCTCCGGTTGAGTGGTGGGTCGGGGTTCGTGTCATCCCACCGACCTCCCTACGGGCTACCACACGTATCAAGGGGGCGGCCCCGGTGAATGCCGCGGGTAGTGCTGGACGAGCCCCCTTGACACGCGCGGTAGGGCGGAGCCAGGTCGGCGGGATGACACGAAGCCCTTCCTTTGGGAAGGAGGGTGTGGTGGACCCTCGGTGCGAAGGGTGATCACCTGGGTGGTGTGGGTGACACGTTCGCCGCTGTGCAACTGGGCGCGTGCTGCGAGACGATCAAGGCATGCGTGTTGTGGTCGCGGGATCGTCGGGCTTGATCGGCACCAGTGTGGTGGCCGCGTTGCGCGGTGCCGGGCACGAGGTCCTGCGGCTGGTTCGGCGGCGGCCCTCGGCGCCCGATGAGCGTGGTTGGGACCCGTCGGCCGGGCGGATCGACGTGGGTGCGCTGGACGGTGTGGACGCGGTGGTCAACCTCTGCGGGGCCGGCGTCGCGGACAAGCGGTGGAGTGACGCGCGCAAGCAGGTGTTGCTGGACAGCCGCACGGTGCCGACCGAGGTGTTGGCGGCGGCAGTGGCGGGGCACGGCGTTCCGGTGCTGGTCAACGCCAGTGCGATCGGGTACTACGGCGACACCGGTGACGAGGTCGTGGACGAGACCAGTCCCTCGGGCACCGGGTTCCTGGCGGAGTTGTGCCGCCAGTGGGAGGCGGCGACCGGGGCCGCGGATGATCACGCGCGGGTGGTGAGGATGCGCACGGGGTTGGTCATCAGTCCCGCCGGCGGGTTGTTCGGGAAGATCAAGCCGTTGTTCACGGTCTTCCTGGGTGGGCGGCTCGGTGACGGGCGGCAGTACATGCCGTGGATCTCGTTGGACGACGCCGTCGCGGCCATCCGGTTCCTGGTGGAGAACGACGTGTCGGGGCCGGTGAACGTCACCGCGCCCAGTCCGGTGACCAATGCCGAGTTCACCCGGACGGTGGGTCATGCGCTGCACCGGCCGACACCGTGGGTGGCGCCGGCGTTCGCGTTGAAGGCCGTGCTGGGCGAGGTGGCCGAGGAAGGGCTGCTGGCCGGTCAGCGGGCCGTGCCCAGGGTGTTGGAGCAGCGCGGCTTCCAGTTCCTGCACCCCGCGCTCGGTGCGGCCGTGGCGGCGGCCGTCGAGAGGTGATCGGCACGCTGATCGGCCTCGTGCTGGCACTCGCCTCGGTGGTGCTGGGCCTCACCGTCCGGCACGCGCCGCCGGCGCTCGACGAAGGGCTGCGGCAGGACGCGGTGGAGTTGGGCGCCGGGTTCGTGCACGCGTCGACGGTGGTGAGCTTCGTGCTCAGCCCCGGGTTGGCGACGATCGCGCTGGTCTCGCTGGCGCTGCGCGCGTTCCTGGCGAAGGACCTGCTGCTGGCGCGGTGCGCCGTCCTGTTGGCGGTGTGCTGGTCGACGGTGTTCGCCCGGTACTGGTACCAGCGGGTCCGGCCGATCGAGTTCCCGAAGTGGGCCTACCCGAGCGGGCACGTCACGGCGGTCACGGCGGTCGCGTTCACGGCCGTGGTGCTGTGCGCGTGGCTGGCCCGCCGGCACTTGAGGCTGGCGGTGGTGGCGGGGTGCGCGGCGGTGCTCGTGACGGCGGCCAGCCGGGTGGTGCTGGAGATGCACTGGTTCACCGACACGGTGGGCGCGGTGCTGGCGGTCGTCGGGGTCGGGCTGGTCGTCTCCCGTGCCCTGGGGTTGGTGCCCGTGGGCGTAGTGTCGAGACGTGAGCAGTCCTGACCTTTCCTGCCGCACCTCGACGGACCCGATCGAGGTGCGCGAGCTGGGCACCATCGACTACCTGGCCGCGTGGGAGCTGCAACGGGAGCTCGCCGAGGCCCGCGCGGACGGCGCGATCGGCGACACGGTGTTGCTGCTGGAGCACCCGCCCGTCTACACGTGCGGCCGGCGCACCGAACCCGAGGAGCGACCGAAGGGCGGCGACGTCCCGGTCATCGACGTGGACCGGGGCGGCAAGATCACCTGGCACGGTCCGGGGCAGCTGGTCGGCTACCCGATCGTGGGGTTGGCCGAGCCGTTGGACGTGGTGCAGTACGTGCGGCGGTTGGAACAGGCGTTGATCCACGTGTGCGATCAGCTGGGCGTGCGCACGGGCCGGGTCGAAGGCCGCAGCGGCGTGTGGATCCCGGCCGACGAGCGAGGCGGGGAGCGCAAGGTCGCGGCGATCGGCATCCGGGTGCAGCGGGGCGTCACCATGCACGGGTTCGAGATCAACTGCGACGCCGACCTGGCCGCGTTCGGCGACATCATCCCGTGTGGCATCCGGGACGCGGGCGTGGCGTCGCTGTCGCGGGAGCTGGGGCGCGAGGTCACCGTCGCCGAGGTGCTGCCGCTGGCGCGCCAGGCCGTCATCGACGCGCTGAACGGCGACCTGCCGTTGACCGAGCGCACGCTGGCGCGGGAGCAGCCGGTGGCGGCCGGGGTGACGTTCGCCGTCCAGGCGGGCTGACAAGGCGAGAATCCCTCCTTAGTATTCCGTAATTACGGATTATTGGAGGGAGATTCGTCGTGCCCCTGACTCGACGCACTCTGTTCCGGGCGTGCGGGGTGGCCGGCGCCGCCACGGTGCTGCCCACGGCCGGCGCGGCGGCGGCGCCGGACGACTGGCTGGGCTGGTTGCGCGCCAACCGGCGGCACGTGGCGCTGGTGCTGGACGACGGGCGTGGCGGTCGGGTCTCGCACCGGCCGCACGAGCCGCAGCCGTTGGCGGCGGTGCGGATGGTCGCGCACCTCGCCGAGTACGCGAAGGGCTCCGTCGACCCGGACGAGCGGGTGCGCGTCGCGGACTGGGAGCAGTACTACGTGGGTCTCGACGGTGGCGCGCACCGGGCGGCGTTGCGGGAGTTGGGCCTCCGGTGCACGAACGGCGTCACGGCGGACGACCCGCAGCGGTTCGTGACCGTGGGCGACCTGGTGTCGGTGGTCGTCCGGCACGGTGACTACGCGGCCGGGGACTGGCTGCGCGGTCGGCTGGGCGTGGCGGTGCCGGCGTTCGCGGCCGAGGTGGTGCGGTTCGTGCTCGGGCGGCCGGTGGAGGTCGAGCGGTACCTGGGCGATCCCCGGCTGCGGCTCGAAGTGCTCGGGAAGCTGTCCGACGTGCCTCGGACGTACGAGGGGCGGCGCCCGTGGGCCCGGGAGACGTGGGCGGGCACGGCCGCGGACGTGCACCGGAGCTGCCGGGAGGTGGCCCGCGGCGTGATGGTCGGGTCGCTGCCGGGGATCGTCACGGTCGGCGTCGGCGTGCGGCGGGAGGACGGCCGGGTGGGCAGCGCGGCGGTGCTGACCAGGGAGGTCGACGAGGCGTGGTCCGCGCGGGCCGGCGAGCTCGCGGAACTGGTCCGGACGGCCCTGCTGGAGCCCGCTGTCCTGCGGGAATTCCACGTGAGCCTCTCGTAGGATCACCGCGATGGACCTGGTGCAGCGACTTGCCGAGCTGGAGCAGCGCGTGGCCGCGCTGGAGGGCGACGAGCGGGAGGCGCGTCCGTCGGACGGGACCGACGGCGGCGCGTTCGGCTACGGCGGGCAGGTGGCGCTGGGCGACGGCCAGGTCTCGTGGCAGATCGACGTGACGCCGGAGCGCGCGCTGTCGTTGCCCGACCGGCCGCGGATCGAGGTGCTGTCCGCGTTGGCGCACCCGGTTCGGGTGGAGATCGTGCGCACGCTGCTCGCCCGGGGCGCCCAGCCCGCGACGGCGTTGCAGGAGGCCGCCCGGCTCGGGTCGACCGGCCAGCTCTACCACCACCTGAAGGCGTTGACCGGGTCCGGCCTGGTGGAGCAGGACAAGCGCGGGACCTACCGGCTGCGGTCCGCCGCGACCGTGCCCGTGCTCGTCCTGCTCACCGCCGCCTCGGACGTGGCGGGTCAGCTGCGCAGCTGAGGCGCGACGGCCTCCGCGATCAGCTCGACGTGGTCGAGGTCGGCCAGGTCGAGGACCTGGAGGTAGGCCCGGCTGATGCCGGTGCGCCCGCGCCACGCGCCGAGCTTGTCGACCACCTCGTCCGGCGTGCCGGCCAGGCCGTTCTCGCGCAGTTCGGCCACCTCGCGGCCGATCGCGGCGGCCCGGCGGGCGACCTCGGCGTCGTCCCGGCCCACGCACACCACCAGGGCCGCGGAGCGGGTGATCTCCTTCGGGTCGCGGCCGATGTCCGCGCACGCCGCGTCCACCCGGGCCAGCACCTCGACGGCGTTGTCCACCGGCTGGAACGGCAGGTTGAACTCGTCGGCGAACCGCGCCGCGAGCGCGGGGGTGCGCTTGCGGCCCGTGCCGCCGACCAGCACCGGGATCCGGTCCACGGGCTTGGGCAGCGCCGGCGAGTCCGCCAGGGCGTAGTGCTTGCCGGCGAAGTCGTAGGTCTGGCCGACCGGCGTGCGCCAGAGGCCGGTGATGACCTCCAGCTGCTCCTCGTACCGCTCGAAGCGCTCGACCGTGGACGGGAACGGCAGGCCGTAGGCGGTGTGCTCGGCCTCGAACCACCCCGCGCCGAAGCCGAACTCGACCCGGCCGCCGGACATCTGGTCCACCTGCGCCACGGAGATGGCCAGCGGGCCGGGGTGGCGGAAGGTGGCCGCGGTCATCAGCGTGCCGAGTCGGATCGTGCTGGTGTCGCGGGCGAGGCCGGCGAGCGTGATCCAGGCGTCGGTGGGGCCGGGCAGGCCGTCGCCGTCACCCATCTTGAGGTAGTGGTCGGAGCGGAAGAACGCGCTGTAGCCGGCCGCCTCGGCGGTGCGCGCCACCGCCAGCAACTGGTCGTAGGAGGCCCCTTGCTGGGGCTCGGTGAAGATGCGGAGGTCCACCGCGACGACGCTAGTCGGCCGTGCCGGAGGGCCGCGATCCGAGCGTCTTCACCGGCGGCGTGACCGCGAGCGCTTCTCCTCGACCGGCGGGGCGCCGACGCCGGCCGGGACGGGCGTGACCCGCAGGCCTTCGACGACGCGGACGATGGTGCGCTCCACCTCGGCGCTGGCCTTGCGCGGGTCCGAGGCGCCGGCGATGGTGCTGGCGCCCGCCGAGAGCGCCCCGAACAGCAGGCGGCTCATCGTCTCCACCGGCAGCTGCACCAGCTCGCCGGACGTGACCAAGACCTCGATCGTGGAGCGCAGCAGGCCGTAGCTGAAGTGCTCCTCGGCCTCGCGCCAGCGCTCCCAGCCCATCACCACCGGCGCCTCGTGGATCACGATCCGCTGGTAGGCGGGCTCCAGGCAGACCCGCACGTACGCGCGCAGGCCCGCGATGGCGGTCTCCCACGGGTCGCCGGGCGCGCTGACGATCTCGCCGAGCTTCTCGATGAACTTGGTCTCCACCGAGTCGAAGGCGGCCTCGAACAACGCCTGCTTGCCGCTGAAGTGGTGGTAGAGCGCGCCCTTGGTGAGGCGGGCCCGTTTCGCCACCTCGTCGAGCGAAGTGCCCGCGTACCCCCGTTTGGTGAACAGCTCGACGGCACTGTCCACGAGGGCCTGCCTCGTCGACTCCGAGTAGTCCAACCGCCTAGACCGCACTGTCACCACGTTCACAACGGTACGACATACCGACGGTACGTACTCGTGGTATGTTCGCCTCATCGGCCATACCGACGGTATGCCACAGACCTGAGGTATGACGCCGGTCACCACGAGAGGAGGGCGTGATCATGAGTTGGTCCGACTTCTACCGACGGCGCGACGCTCTGGACGCCGTGCTCCGCGCCGCGGCGGGGGACCCCGCGGCGCCCCTGGCGGTCGACCGCGACCTGTTCGCCACCGAGGACGAGCTGCTCCTGGCGTTGCACTACCGCTGGATGCAGCAGCTCACCGGGCGGCTCGGCGCGGCGCTGGAGGACAGCGACGACGACCGCGTCGAGACCGTCGCCCGCACGTGGCGCGCGCTGGCCGCCGAGCAGCCGGTGCTGCGCGCGGTGCTGGACGCGCACCTGACGTCCACCGAGGCGGTCGAGCGCGAGCAGCGCATGCTGGCCCTCACGGCGGGCTTGGCGGAGCTGTCCGAGCCCCGCGCGGAGATCGCCCGCGTCGGCGCGGCGTTCGCGGGCCTGCTCCGCAGCCGGCCGGCCGTCGTGGCGGGCGGGCACCGCGGGCTCGCCAAGAGCGCCTGACCACCTGGTAGGTATTGACCCATGCCGAAGTGGAACGCCCGGAAATGGGACACCGCGGACATCCCGGACCAGAGCGGGCGCACCGCGCTGGTCACCGGGGCGAACTCGGGCCTCGGCCTGCGCACCGCCGAGGTGCTGGCGGGCAAGGGGGCGCACGTCCTGCTGGCCTGCCGGTCCCCCGAACGCGGGCAGCGGGCCCTGCGACGCGTGCTCGCCACCGGCGGCAATGCCGAGCTGGTGCCGTTGGACCTGGCCGACCTGTCCTCGGTCCGCACGGCCGCGGCACTGGTGCGCGACCGCACCGGTGACGCGCTCGACGTGCTGGTGAACAACGCGGGCGTGATGGCCGTGCCGCTGGGGCGCACGGCCGACGGCTTCGAGCGCCAGTTCGGCACCAACCACCTCGGCCACGCCGCGCTGACGTGGCTGCTGATGCCCGCGTTGCGCACGCGGCCGGGCGCGCGCGTGGTCACCGTGTCCAGCCTGGCCCACCAGACGGGCCGGCTCGACCTGGCCGACCCGAACTACGAGGTGCGCCGGTACGCGGCGTGGCGCGCCTACGGCCAGTCGAAGCTGGCGAACCTGCTGTTCATGCGGGAGCTGAACCGGCGCACCCGGGCGGCGAACCTGGACGTGACGTCCGTCGCGGCGCACCCCGGCGTCACGGCCACCGAACTGAGCTCCAACATGGCCCGCGCCCAGGGCAACCCGCTGGTGGGCATCGGTGCCAAGATCAGCGACTTCTTCTCGCAACCGGTCGAGGTGGGGGCGTTGCCGCAGCTCTACGCGGCGACGTCGCCGAACGTCGAGCGGGGCGGCTACTACGGGCCGGACGGGTTCCGGGGCATGCGCGGCCACCCGGCGCCGGCGGGGTCGACGACGGCCGCCCGCGACGACCTCGCGGCCAGCCGGTTGTGGGACCTGACGGCCAAGCTCACGGGCGTCGCGCCCGACCCCTCGTGACGTAGGGTTGAAGCCGTGACCGTCGTACCTGAAGGTCGGAAGCTGCTGCGGCTGGAAGTCCGCAACAGCCAAACGCCCATCGAGAAGAAGCCCTCGTGGATCAAGACCAAGGCGAAGATGGGCCCCGAGTACCGGGAGCTCAAGGGCTTGGTCAAACGCGAGGGCCTGCACACGGTGTGCGAAGAGGCCGGTTGTCCCAACATCTACGAGTGCTGGGAAGACCGGGAGGCCACCTTCCTGATCGGTGGCGAGCAGTGCACCCGTCGCTGCGACTTCTGCCAGATCGACACCGGCAAGCCCGCCGACCTCGACCGCGATGAACCGCGGCGGGTGGCGGAGTCGGTGCAGGCCATGGGTCTGCGCTACTCGACCGTGACCGGCGTGGCGCGCGACGACCTGGAGGACGGCGGCGCGTGGCTGTACGCCGAGACCGTCCGCCAGATCCACGCGATGAACCCCGGCACCGGCGTGGAGCTGCTGATCCCGGACTTCAACGCGGTGCCGGAGCAGCTGGCCGAGGTGTTCTCGTCGCGGCCCGAGGTGCTGGCGCACAACCTGGAGACCGTGCCGCGCATCTTCAAGCGCATCCGGCCGGCGTTCCGCTACGAGCGGTCGCTGGAGGTCATCACCGCGGCCCGGGAAGCGGGCCTGGTGACCAAGTCCAACCTGATCCTGGGCATGGGCGAGACGCCGGACGAGGTCACCGAGGCGTTGAGCGACCTGCACGACGCGGGCTGCGAGATCATCACCATCACGCAGTACCTGCGGCCCTCGCCCCGGCACCACCCGGTGGAGCGGTGGGTGAAGCCGGAGGAGTTCGTGACGCACAAGGAGACCGCCGAGGACATCGGGTTCTCCGGCGTCATGGCCGGTCCCCTGGTCCGCTCGTCCTACCGCGCCGGCCGGCTGTACGCGCAGGCCGTGCAGAAGCGCGGCGACGTGCTGCCGGAGAACCTGCGCCACCTGCTCGAGGCAGGCGGCGCGGCGCAGGAGATCACCTCACTGTTGTCGGCTCGCTGACCACCACGCCGTCCAGCGCTCGGACGTAGTCGGAACCGAACGCGCTGGACGGCGTGTGCGCGCCGGGGGCCGTCCCGGCCAGGCGCCGGACCGCCTCGACCACCGAGTCCGCGGTGAGGTCGTAGGCGTTCGGCCCGGTGAGCGCGGCCCGCACCCGGCGGCCGTCGCCGTCCCAGACCTCGCCGAACACCTCGCAGCGGGTCCTGGCCCTCGTCGGGCCGCTCGGGCCGCCGATGCGCTTGGCCAGCGCCCGGCCGAGGCGTTGCGCCAGGTCGGAGCGCAGCAGCGGCGCGGTGAGCGGCTGGAGCTTGCCCAGCACGCCGGGGATCGTGGTGAACGTGGTGATGTTCGGGATGCCGGTGGACCGGTAGGCCGTGCTGACGTCACCCCACGGGATGGCGCCGACCTCCCTCGGCCGGTCGCGGAACTGCGCCGTGCGGCGGCGGTGGCCGAGCGGCACGCCGCGGATCTCACCGCCCACCCGCGCCCGTCCCCCACCGCCCGAGCCTTCGACGGCGGTCATCGCCGTGCCCGTGCTGGCGCCGCCCTGGACCACGAACGCGAGGTCGAGGTGCGTGGCCGTGGGCAGGGCGTCGTGCAGCATGGCGGCGATGCAGTCGGTCGGCACGACGTCGAACCCGGCGCCGGGCAGCAGCACCACACCGGCCCGCTTCGCTTCCTCGTCACGCCGGCTGACGGCCTCGAACACGTCGATCTCGCCGGTGATGTCGAGGTAGTGCGTCCTCGACTCCAGGCAGGCGTCCACCATCGGCCCCGAGGTCGCCGAGAACGGCCCGGCGCAGTGCGCCACCGCGTCCACGTCCTGCAGTGCCCCTGCCGCCTGGTCGAGCCCGAAGACCCGGTGCTCCAGGCCCAGCCGTTCGGCGAGGGGGCGGAGCTTCGCCGCGTCCCGCCCCGCCAGCACCGGCCGCAAGCCCCGTCGCACGGCCAGCTCGGCGACGAGCGTGCCGGTGAACCCGTAAGCGCCGTAAACCATCCACGTCATGCGCTAGAAGCTACTCGCAGGTAGCTAAGTGGACGACCTGCGCCGCACCACGACGCTCCCGACCACCGACAACGCGCCCAGCACCACGACCGGCCCCGCCCAGGCCAACCGCTCCATCCGCAACCGGCCGCATATCTCGACGAACGCCGCGCCTTCCGCTTCGACCGCCACGGCGTCGAACCCCATGCCCACGCTGTTCCCGCAGGCGACCGAGACGCCTTCCGGCGTGTCGGTGGACAGCGGCAGGAGCATGATCAGCAACCCGGCCAGGAAGAACGCAACACCGACCACCGCGGTGACGACCCTGGGCGACATGTGAGGAAGTTACGTCTTCGCCACGCCGCGAGGTAGGGGGATGTCACATAGGGGGATCGGGTTAGCAGCCCCTAATGGGCCATCCGGACTACGAGGCGGTCGGCACCCGTGCGAGCAGGGCTGGCGCCTCGACCGCCGGATCTGCGACCGTCAACCCGATCGACTCCAACCGCCTCGTCACCTCGGTGACCGACAGCGAATGCTGCAACGCCTTACCGATCAACTGTCGGACGTCGACCGACGCGCCGGCACTGAGCCACAATCCCAGATCGAATCTCCGCAACAGGCTCACATCGCGTGTCGCACCGGCCACGTCGCACCCGTCCGGCAGCACCGGAATGCGCAGCGCCTCCATCCTCTTCACCGCGTCCTGGACCCTGTGCCCCGACGCTTGGACCGCTGCGAGCAGGTGCGCCACCGGAACCCCGCCACGTGGCACCAGCTCCGCGATGGCACCCGATTCCTGGCTGAACAGCACGTAGTCGAGTTCCGACGCATGCTCCGGCAACCAGCTCAGCTCGGGCGTGGCAATGCCCATGCCCTCAAGGCGGACGATGGCCTCCGACATCGGTATGGCCGTGCCCTTCAACAGGCCGGCGAGATGGCTCAGGTAAAGCGAAGCACTCCTCTCACGCCAGCTTAAGGGGTGTACGCCCAGTGGGAAACCCAAGAGGTGCAGGTCCACATCGTCGAATTCGCGGTCGACCGCCCGACGCGGCGGTACCTCAAAGCCCAACTCCAGCAACCGGGCAGCAATTGCGGCCGGTGTGGACCCGAGCTTCAAGGCGGTGTGCACCACGGTCTCGATCGACGCGGTTCGGATGTAGTGGGCCCGTGCCGGTGACCTCACCACCGAAGTAACCAGCATCACATCGAATTCATCGAGGCGGCCCGGCAGTTTTACACCGATTTCGGGAGAATAGCCGAGATCCGCGAGCCTGTCGACGACTTCACTCGGCTGAAGTCCCCAGAACACCGCCAAGACCACGATGCGGATCAGCGGCACTCCATCGCCCGAGCGGGAGAAGTCGGCTTGCAGTACTTCGGCCGCCGCCTGCGACAAATCAGCCGACCAGTCCGTCAAGCCGTCGACGGCCGGCACGTCGAAACCCAACGCCTCCAGCCGAGACGTCACCGCGCGCAAGCTCCAACCAAGGACTTGCGCCGCCAGGTAGACGTGCCTCTTCTCGACCGACCTGTCGGACTGGAGCCAAGGGTCCTGCGCGTTCAGTCGTTTGCTGACAAGGATGAGATCAGCCTCGCTGAACCGCTGCGCGGTACCCGACAGTTGATCCACCTTGAACGAGTACGCCGCAAGACGCCGGAGGACCTCGGATGTCGGCACTTTCGTGCGAACCTGCGCCGCGATCAGGTGACCGAGTGGTACAGCGTGCGACTCGTCCAACCACAGCGCCCGGCCGTCCAGACCTCTGCTGAGCAGCAAGGCATCGATAGGCTGTGCAGGGCGATCCGGGAACTTACCCGGATCGACTCCGTACCCGAGAGCGGCCATGCGCGAAGCAACGGCACGGGGCGTGAAACCAAGAGCTGTGGCCTTGGCTACTACGGAGCCGGGCAGCACCCGGCGATGGTCGCTTTCCCCAGATGCATCGAGACTGATCAAAACGGCGTCGGAGGGCCTCGCCGGCAGTACTTCCGGCGTTGCCGGTTTGAGTACATCCGGCACGAGGTCAGGGCGATGTGCGAGCAAGCGCCACAGTACTAGATGGTCAGGAATCCGCCTCGGCACACGCCCGTCCCAATCGGTGATCCGTTCTTCACCGGTCCCGTTGTCGACGAGAAGAGAATCGGCCGGGAAGAATCCGGTCACCGCGAGGTTTACGAGCCTCCCCTTGAACTCGATGCGATGATCGTGGCTGGAAGCTACCTCGGTGATCACGTCGGCGACACGCGTGCTGGTGCCGGCCACGCCGTACAGCCAGTCGAAGCTCAACAACGGCGCCTGGTCTTCCAGCAGGTCGGGAACCGCACCGCGCAGCAACTCCTCCACGTGACCAGACACGTCGTCCAAGACCCACTGGCGATCGACGGTCAACCGGGGTGTCCACTGCTTGGTGAGGTTGACGACCGCACCGCGGATGTCCGGCGAGCCGTCAAGGGTCGTGAGAATCCCCTGGCGATCGGCAGGCCGGACGTACAGCCCGTCGGCGAGGAGAGCGCCACCTCGCTCGCACCAGATGACCTGGCCGTTGTCCGCGGGCCGTGCCGGTACCAGCCGACCGGACACCTCGATGCCGTCCGTCTCGCCCGGCCGCCGGGACCGGGCGTGGAAGCGCTGCGGTTCCCACTCCGCGACCAGGCCGTCGTGTTCCGCACGGGTGGTGAAGTCGGTGATCGCCAACAGTCGCTGGAGCACTTCGACGCACGAAGGGGCGTCTTCGCCCTCGCGGAGGTAGAGCTTCACCTCGGTTCCCGGCCTATCGCCCCTGTCCGCCAAGTGCTTGATGCGGAACAGGTGACCGGGCCCGGCGATGGCTACTTTCAGCAAGGCGCCAGGACTGTCACCGTGCCGGCTCATGCGACATGTCGTCACTTCGATCTCGTCGGCGAGCATGAAGTAACTCATCACGCCGATGCCGAAACGACTGTTGGGGAACAGGCGCACACCGCGTTCAGCCCACTCCGCTTGCTCCTCGATGAACTCGGGACGGTCGGCGAAGCGTATTCCGGCTTGCGAGAAGACTTCCCGGAGTTCGGGCTCACCCATTCCGATGCCGTTGTCGGCGCAGCGCAGGTAGTGCCGACCGTCCTCGTCGACGCCTTGATCGAACTCGATGGACCCGGACCAGTCCGACCGCCATCCGGCCTCCGCGCGGAACTCGTGGCGTGCCTGGCGGTATCGGCAGGCGTCGAGCGCGTTCTGGTACAGCTCCCGGATGGCGATCGACCGGTCGCCGTAGAGCTGTTCGCCCATCAACAGTTCGCGCACCCTCGTCTCGTCCAAGCGGAAGCGAGCCACGGGAACGGCGAAGACCGGCTGGCCGTCCGGCCGCAGAGCGGGTTCCACCCGGTCCGCGGAGGCGCGTGCGGGCAGCCGGAGCAGCGGCTGGAGAGTGACGTCGTTGTCGGCGGTGGCATGCACCGCGCCAAGCACGACATCAGTGCGCGCGACGTGTTCGCGGAGGGCCTCCAGCACGGCCTCGTGGTGGCATTCCGCGACCAAGCCGAGGCCGATCGTCACCGGCGTCCACTCGGCCTCGTCGAGCGTCGCGCGCAACTGCTCCAGATCCACCGGCTCCGGGATGCCGAGGTGTTCGGCCAGGGTCGCCGGCAACGTCGTCGTCTCGATGGCCAGCGCGTGCGCCACCACGAGAAGCAGGCCGACCAGCCTCTCGCGCACGACCTGCTGGGCGACGCTCACCCCCAGGTGAGAGGCCGAGGCCACCAAGCCGAGACGATCGGGGTTGCGGAGGTCGTCGGGCGACAGCCGGAACAGGCGCACCAGCCGGTCGAGGGTCGTGACGAGCACCTTGGTCAGCGCCCGGTCCTGGATCGGCATGTCCTGCAGCACGACCTTCGTCGACGCCCCTTCCGGACGACCGGACCTGCTGTCGATCCAGCGGTGGAACAGCCACCAGCCGATCTGCTCGGAGACACCGGTGCGGTCGAGGACGTCGCGGTGCTCCGTCCTCGCCACCAACCTCCGCTGTTGCTGGCCGGACAAGTACCTCTGGAACTGCGCGCGGTCCGCATCCGGTTCCGGTTCGACGCCGAGGCTGGTCGGCGATACGTGGATCATCTCCGCCGCGGACCGCGCGGACTGGACCTCGTGCAGCATCGGGGTCAGCACGAGCAGCGCCGCCTCCACCGCGGAGAACCTCAACTCGTCGCCGGAGAGACCGACGGTGATCAGTCCGGACACGCGGGAGGTCATGCGCTCCACGAACGCGGGATCGAGCCACGGGTCACCGGCACAGACCCGGGTGGCCGCGGCGTAGTGCCCGGCCAGGTGCTCGGCGACCGCCACGACCTGTGATCGAACGCGGTCCGGGTCGTCGACGCGATCCCACACCACGTGCCCCTCGGCGAGCGCCGCCCACGCATCGCGTGGCGGATTCGGCCGCGCGACGGCACGACTGGTCACGGGACGCTCCAGAGTGGCGTGCCGTTCGCGCCAGAAGGCCTGATCCGTCGTCAGTGACGGAAACCGCCGGTGGCGCTTCGCGTAGTCGGCGCATGCGTTCACCAGAGCGGAGACGATCGACCACGCCGGCGGTCTCTTCACCTTGCCGTTCAAGATCGCCGAGAGCTGGCTGTCGGAGACTCCGCAGGATGCCTCGAGGCTCTTGAGCGGCGGCTCGCCCGACTCGATCCACAACTGCCTCAGTCGGGCGCAGAACTCGCCGACCCCAGTGATGGGAACTGCGGCCATCCGGTGTTCTCCCCCTCCGGCACCATCCGGTGCCAGTCATCCTCACACCTGGTCCTACCAGGCCGAACCGTCCGAAGCCCGAGCCGTTCTCCGGCGTCGTCCGCAATCGGGGGCTACACCGACGTCGTGCCGGAACCGTCGTCCTCACGTAACCGCGAGCAGGTGAGGAGACACCGTGAAGTTGTGGCTGGAGCTCATCACAGCAGTGCTGCAGGCCGCCGTGGCGACCTTGACCGTCACCGCCGCCATCCGTCGTGGTCGCGGACCGCGGCAAGACGATCACGACTGATCGTGACCGGACACGGTATCCACGAGGCCAACCGGTGGTCACCGCACCATTGCGGTGACCACCCGGTTGACAGCGACTCGAGAGCGGCTCGCATTCACTCTGACGAGCTATCCAGCCCGTCAGGACGAGCGGGTGTCCCGGTGCGCCGAACGGTTCCCGCGTGACCGGGCCGATCAGCCGAACCATTCACCGCGCAGGATGATTTCAGGAACTCTTCAGACCGTGAACCGGGCAGTAAACGATAATCACTCCATCGAGTGACTTGCGCTCCGGTGGCGCCACTCAATACGCCCAACGCCGCACCTCAGCGTACATCTCCGGCCACCCGGGACCTGTCGCCGCTCGGCTCAATCCGCTCACCGCTCGCCGACCGAGCCGCCCATTTCGCCCGATCAGGCGTCACGGTGAATGCACCGCATCGAACTCCGCCAGTCATTCCGCCGCCTGCTGAAGGAGCCCCGACCACCGTGCACAGCGTCGACGACCACACCCTGTTAACCGCTTTGGAACGCCGACTGGCCGCCGCGCTGGGCGGCAGCACCCGATTCGGCCGCCTGGGCCTCCACTGGCCCGCCGCCGCAGCGCGACGAGCCGCGGACACGGTCGCGTTCCGCACCAACGACGTGGGCGGCTACGGCCCGATCCCCCTCGACCGGACGCTGGACATCACCACCGTCACCACCCGTTTCGCCAAGATCCCGGAATTCGCCAGGACCGACGAGCTCAGACAGTCCCGCTTGATCCCCTGCGCTGACCGGGAACTGGAAGAACTGCTCACCCCGCCGATCCCGATGGACCGCTGGGTCACCTTCGAAACCACTATCGCGGACCGCACCTACCGCCTCCACGAAGGCCGCTGGCACGACGTGGGTCAGGCGATCCCCACGAACACGGCCTTGTCGGAGCCGAAATCGGGCTGCAAGGTGATCTGGAGCTCCCCGGCCTGCGCACCGACGGCGAAAGCCATGTCGTAGGTGTAGCTCTTGCCGGGCAGAACGGTGGCGCTCTCCAGCCCACCACCCCCGCACGGACCGCCGGAGTCGAACACGGCTTCCGCTTTCCTGCCGTCGAACTGCGCTTCCCTGCGGAACGACAGCACACCGACGTCGAACCTTCTCCCCGTGCCGTTGATGACGGTCACGGTCACCTTGGCCGCACGGACGACGTCCGGCGCCACCGCGTGCTGCCCGGGCTCGCACGAGGTGGGTGCGGAGATCTCGACGGCCAGTCCGCTGCCCCAGGTGTAGCGCTGCCCCTGGTTCGTCGAACCGTTGAGGATCTCGTCGAACTCCTCGGCGACCTCCGACGTGAAGACCGAGGCGTGCTCTTGGCACTGCCCTGGACCTGGCGGACCCGCTGCCGCAGACGGAGCGCGACCCGACAGGGCCACAGCGGCGCTCTCAGGACGTAGCGAAGGGCGGAAGCGGAGGCCGCCGGGCGGGTCTGGGGACTGTGCCCCCTGGGGTGCAGTGGGCGCGGCAGGATTCGAACCTGCGACCGCTCGGGTGTAAACCGAGTGCTCTTCCGCTGAGCTACGCGCCCCCGAAGCGCCGACCAGCCCGAGGCCGGCGCCGGAAGATATCAGGACAGGGCGGCCACGGCCTTCTTCCACGCCTCCTGGTCGCGTGGTTCGCCGGGGCCGTTCACCTCGGCGTAGCGGACCACGCCGGCGAGGTCGATGAGGAACGTGCCCCGGTTCGCGAGACCCGCCTGCTCGTTGAACACGCCGTAGGCCTGCGCCACCTGCCCGTGCGGCCAGAAGTCCGACAGCAGCGGGAACTGGTAGCCCTCCTGGGCGGCCCACGCCTTCAGGCTGAACGGTGTGTCCACGGACACGCCGATGACCTGCACGTTCTCGTCCTCGTAGGCGGCCAGTTCGTCGCGCACCTGGCACAGCTCGCCGGTGCAGATGCCGCTGAACGCGAACGGGTAGAACACCAGCAGCACGTTGCGCTCCCCGCGGAACGAGGACAGCGTCACGGGCTGCTTGTTGTAGTCGTTGAGCGTGAAGTCAGGGGCCTGCGCGCCTACCTCGACCATGCGACCCTCCACAGGAAACCGTGCAACCCGAAGAACGGGCTCCACCCGATCGGGGAGCCCGCCGTCGAGCCTAGGGCATGGCGGTCGGCGTGCCTTCTTCGCGGTTAGCGCTTCGTCTTGGCCGACTTCGGCGAGACGAGCCTGGTCGCGGACCAGTCACCGCTCACCGTGATGTTGGAGGTCTGGGCGAGTCCCGCGGTGGACACGGCCTCGGCGATGTCACTCGGCTCGACGTGACCGGCCCGACCTGTCTTGGGCGTCAGCACCCAGATCACGCCGTCGTCGGCCAGGGCCGTGGTGGCGTTGATCAAGGCGTCGGCGAGGTCGCCGTCCTCCTCGCGCCACCAGAGCAGGACCACGTCCATGACCTCGTCGGAGTCCTCATCGAGCAGATCACCGCCCACCCGCTCCTCGATCGCGGCACGGAGGTCGTCGTCGACGTCCTCGTCCCAGCCGATCTCCTGGACCACGCTGCCCGGTTCGATCCCGAGCCTGTCGGCGACACCGATCTTGCCGGCGTCTTCCGCGGCGACCACGGCTTCCACTCCTCCAAGTACACAAGAGCGGCAGCCGGGTACGACTGCCGCGATGTCACTACCAGTCGCGGCTAGCGAACACTGTCAGCCCCGCCACGCGCAACCGTAAGGGCCAAGACACGCCGCATCGGGTACCCCCGAGTGAGGCGCTCAGACCTCATGAGGCACGCTCTGCACACCTCCTATTCGCGCGCGCGAGAGAAACGATCCAGAGTTACTCACCGGTAGAGGTGACGGGACCGTGACTGTCGGGCGACGATGGAGCTGAGAAGACCCCGGAACGAGGAGATCCCTTGGCCCCGCAGAACCCCCCCGAGCGGGTACGCGTCATCCGTGACGGTCTGGCCGCCCACCTCCCCGACATCGACCCGGAGGAGACCGCGGAGTGGCTGGAGTCGTTCGACGCCGCGCTCAAGGGCGGCGGGCAGCAGCGCGCCCGCTACCTGATGCTGCGGCTGCTCGAGCGGGCCAGGGAGAGCCACGTCGGCGTCCCTTCGCTGACCAGCACTGATTACGTCAACACCATCCCCACCGAGCGCGAGCCGTGGTTCCCCGGCGACGAGGAGGTGGAGCGCCGCTACCGGGCCTGGATCCGGTGGAACGCGGCGATGACCGTGCACCGCGCGCAGCGACCCGGCGTCGGTGTCGGCGGTCACATCTCGACCTACGCGTCGTCGGCGAGCCTCTACGAGGTCGGCTTCAACCACTTCTTCCGGGGCAAGGACCACCCCGGCGGCGGTGACCACGTCTTCATGCAGGGCCACGCCTCTCCCGGCGTGTACGCCCGCGCGTTCCTCGAGGGCAGGTTGTCCGCCGAGCAGCTCGACGGCTTCCGCCAGGAGTTCTCGCACGCGGGACCGGGCGGCGGCCTGCCGTCGTACCCGCACCCGCGGCTGATGCCGGACTTCTGGGAGTTCCCGACCGTGTCCATGGGCCTCGGCCCGATGAACGCGATCTACCAGGCGCGGTTCAACCGCTACCTGCGCGACCGCGGTATCAAGGACACGTCGGACCAGCACGTCTGGGCGTTCCTCGGCGACGGCGAGATGGACGAGCCGGAGTCGCGCGGCCTGCTCCAGGTCGCGGCGAACGAGCAGCTGGACAACCTGACCTTCGTGGTGAACTGCAACCTGCAGCGCCTCGACGGCCCGGTCCGCGGCAACGGCAAGATCATCCAGGAGCTGGAGGCGTTCTTCCGCGGCGCGGGCTGGAACGTCATCAAGGTCATCTGGGGTCGCGAGTGGGACGCCCTGCTGCACGCCGACCGCGACGGCGCGCTGGTGAACCTGATGAACACCACGCCGGACGGCGACTACCAGACGTACAAGGCCAACGACGGCGCCTACGTCCGCGAGCACTTCTTCGGCCGTGACCCGCGGACGAAGGACCTGGTCACGCCCATGTCCGACGACGAGGTGTGGAACCTCAAGCGCGGCGGGCACGACTACCGCAAGGTCTACGCGGCGTACAAGGCGGCGGTGGAGCACCACGGCCAGCCGACGGTCATCCTCGCCAAGACCATCAAGGGCTACGGCCTGGGCCCGCACTTCGCGGCGCGCAACGCCACGCACCAGATGAAGAAGATGACCCACGAGGACCTGAAGCTCTTCCGGGACAGCCTGCGCATCCCGATCGAGGACAAGGACCTGGACCCGTACCTGCCGCCGTACTACCACCCCGGCAAGGACTCCCCGGAGATCCAGTACCTGCTGGAGCGGCGCAAGCAGCTCGGCGGGTTCGTGCCGGAGCGGCGGACCAAGTCCAAGGCGCTGGTGCTGCCCGGGGACAAGGTCTACGACGTGATCAAGCGGGGCTCGGGCAAGCAGGAGGTCGCCACCACGATGGCGTTCGTCCGGCTGGTCCGCGACCTGGCCAAGGACCCGGAGATCGGCGGCCGGATCGTGCCGATCATCCCGGACGAGGCGCGCACGTTCGGCATGGACTCGATGTTCCCGGCGCAGAAGATCTACAACCCGAACGGGCAGATGTACACCTCCGTGGACGCCCAGCTGATGCTGGCGTACAAGGAGAGCGAGCAGGGCCAGATCCTGCACGAGGGCATCAACGAGGCCGGTTCGACCTCGTCGTTCACCGCGGCGGGCACGTCGTACGCCACGCACGGCGAGCCGATGATCCCGATCTACATCTTCTACTCGATGTTCGGGTTCCAGCGCACCGGCGACGGCCTGTGGGCGGCGGCGGACCAGATGGCGCGCGGTTTCGTGCTGGGCGCGACGGCCGGCCGCACCACGCTGACCGGTGAGGGCCTGCAGCACGCCGACGGGCACTCGTTGCTGCTGGCGCACACCAACCCGGCCGTGGTGGCGTACGACCCGGCGTGGTCGTTCGAGGTGGCGCACATCGTCAAGGACGGTCTGCGGCGGATGTACGGCGAGAACGCCGAGAACGTCTTCTACTACATGACCGTCTACAACGAGCCGTACCAGCAGCCGGCCGAGCCCGAGGGCCTGGACGTGGACGGCCTGCTCAAGGGCCTGTACCGCTACCAGGCGGCGTCGGCGCAGAGCGGTCCGCGGGCGCAGCTGCTGGCCTCCGGCGTGGCGATGCCGTGGGCGGTCAAGGCGCAGCGGATGCTGGCCGAGGAGTGGGGCGTGCAGGCCGACGTGTGGTCGGCGACGTCGTACTCGGAGCTGCGGCGCGAGGCGGTCGAGGTGGACCGGCACAACCTGCTGCACCCCGACCAGGAGCCGCGTGTGCCGTACGTCACGCAGGCGCTGGCGGACGCGGCCGGCCCGGTGGTCGCGGTGTCCGACTGGATGCGCGCGGTGCCGGACCTGATCCGGCCGTACGTGCCGACGGACATGACGACCCTGGGCACCGACGGGTTCGGCTTCTCCGACACCCGGCCCGCGGCGCGGCGGCACTTCCTGGTCGACGCCGAGTCGGTCGTGGTGGCCACGCTGGCGGCGCTGGCCAAGCGCGGCGAGATCCAGCAGTCGCTGGTCGTGCAGGCGGCCCGGAAGTACAAGATCGACGACGTGAGCGCGGCGGGCCCGTCCACCTCGGACGCCGGCCTGGCGTGATCGGCTGACCGGTTCGGGGGCGGACGCGAACCCGCGTCCGCCCCCGAGCCGTTTCCGCAGTAGTGCGGCCGACCAGGGGAATCTTCGTTCTGCCGCTGCGGATTGTGATCCGCACCATAGACTTGCCCCACAACCCGGCGTTCCAACAAGGGGTCGGATGGGGACGCAACCACTGCACGCGGTGCACCGCACGGTCGTGGTCGTGGACGTGGTCGCCTTCAGCCGGCGCTCGCCCGCCCCGCAGGCGGAGATCCGACGCGGCCTCTACGCGGCGCTGGAGGCGGCGTTCGAGGGCAGCGGACTGGACTGGTCGGCGATCGACCACGAGGACCGCGGCGACGGTGTGCTCGTGCTCGTGCCGCCCGACGTGCCCAAGAGCCGGGTGGTCGGCGGGCTGCCGCACGCGCTGCTGGGCGAGCTGCGCCGCTACAACGCGACCCGCACCGAGGACGCCCGGATCAGGCTTCGGATGGCGATCACGGCGGGCGAGGTGCGGCACGACGAGCACGGCGTGCTCGGCGGCGAGGTGACGCTGGCGTTCCGGCTGCTCGACTCCCGACCGCTGCGGGAGGCGGTGGCCCGCTCGGCGGCGCTGTTCGCGCTGATCGTCTCCGACCGGTTCTACGAGGACGTGGTCGGGCCGAACCCGGCGATGGACCCGGAGTCGTTCCGCCGGGTCGGCGTCGAGGTCAAGGAGGTCCGCGGCCACGCCTGGCTGCACGTGCCGCACAGCGGCCCGGTCGAGCAAGCCCCCGTGGCGGAGCCGGTCGCCGCGGAGCCGGTGGTGCGGACGCCCGGACCGCCGCCCGCCGGGCGTCGCCGACTGCCCGCCTCGCTGGTGCCGGTGCTGCTGTTCGTCGCCGTGACGAACGCGGCCGGCGCCTCGCCGCCCGCCGTGCCGCCCTGCCCGCCACCGGTCCAGCTCAACGTGCTGACGTCGACCGAGCTGGAGGGGGTCGTCCGCTCGATCGCGCTGGAGTTCGAGGAGGACGCGCGGCGGCGCAACGACCTGGGCTGCCGGGAGGTGGACGCGCTCGTGTTCAGCGGCCCTTCCGACGAGGAGGCCGCGGCGGCGCTGGGCCGGGGTTGGTCGACGGCCGACCTCACCGCGGTGGGCCCCGAACCGCACGTGTGGCTGCCCGACAGCACCGCGGAGGTCCGGCCCGCCCAGGCGACGCTGCGGACGCGCACGGACACCGTGCTGCGCCCACGCGGGAGCGTGGCGGTGTCGCCGGTGGTCGTGGGCGCGGCGGAGGAGCTGGCCGTGGCGCTGGACGGCGGGTTCCGGTGGGAGCACGCGGTGCGGACGGTCGCCGTGGACACCTCGTCGGGTGTCGGCGTGGTCGCCGCCGCCGCGCTGGCGCACGCCAAGCTCGGCGGGCTGTACCTGCGGACGCGGGAGGTGCCGCGGCAGCTCCACGAGATCACCCGCGCCGCGACCGCCGGGCCCGCGTGCGTCGGCGACGTGCTGCTGGTCGGGTCGGAGAAGGCGGTGGCCGGCACGACGGGGTGCCGGGTGGTCTACCCGCAGGACCGCGTGCCGGTGCTGGACCACCCGTTCGTGGAGGTCGAGCGACCGACCCGGCCGCCCAACGAGCGGCGGCGGCACATCGTGGACCGGTTCCACGAGCACCTGCTCGCGCCGCCCGCCCAGGACGGGTTCCGGCGGGCGGGGTTCCGGGACGTGGACTGGAACGTCGGCTCCGACCCGGGGCCGGGGGTGCGGGCCGACCGGCCGCAGTCGCTGCCGATCGAGCCGGACGCGAAGGCGATCCGCGACGCGTGGAAGGCCGCGAGCCGGTCGCGGGTGATCGGCGTGGCCGGTGACGGCTCCCCCGACGCGACCCGGTTCCTCGACCAGGTGCGGCTGCTGGGCGGTCCGGCGGACGTGGTGATCGCCCTGTCGCTGTCGGAGCACCTGGCCGAGGAAGCCGTCAAGCGGGAGGTGGACGTGGTGGTGCTGGCGACGCGGTCCCCGGCCCCGGAGGTCAGGACGACCCTCGGCGGCGCGGTCGAGGTGGTGGCCGTCGGGTTCGAGGAGGGGGCGTGCACGCCCTCAACGGCCCTCTACGCCGCCGCTGACGATCACGGCGGGTCCTGCCACGAGATCGTCGACAAGAACGGTTCTGGGCCGTCTGAGCGCCAGGAAGGCGCCTTGGGCGACATAGCGCGCGCCGCGTGGGGAGACTGACATGATCCGCGTCCTTGTGCCACTGCTGGTGCTGTTGACGGCGTGCACGCCCCTGGTGGAGGACGACGCGGCGGACGGCACCGGGCCGATCACGTTCGTGGACGGCCCCGACACCACGGCGAACGGGCAGGTGCGCGAGCTGGTGGAGCGCTGGAACGCGCAGGCCGACCGGCGCGAGAAGGTGGCGTTCGTGGAGATGCCGGACACCACCGACGGCCACCGCGCGCAGTTGACCGCCCGCGCCCAGGACCTGGAGGACGTGCGCGGCGGTCCCGACTGCTACGACGTGATGGCCGTGGACGTGGTGTGGACGGCCCCGTTCGCCGCGGCGGGGCACCTGGTGGAGCTGGACCCCGACGAGTTCGGGGCGGACCGGATGCTGCCGCAGGCGGTGGAGACGGCGAAGACCCCGGACGGGGAGCACCTGTGGGCGGTGCCGTGGCGCAGCGACGCCGGGCTGCTCTTCTACCGCGAGGACGTGCTCGACGACGCGCAGGTGGAGCCGCCGACCACGTGGGCCGAGCTGAGGTGGCAGGCGAGCACCATCGCCGGGCACTACGACCTGAAGGGCTACGTTGCCCAGCTCGGGCGCTACGAGGGCCTGACCGTCAACGCCGCCGAGGCCATCTGGGCGCACGAGGGCGACCTGCGACACCCGGACTCGCCCCAGGCGAAGGAGGGCGTGCGCGCCCTGGCGGACGGCGTCGCGCAGGGCTGGATCCCGCGTGAGGCCCTCGAGTACAACGAGAACACCTCCCTCACGGAGTTCATGGACGGCCGGGCGCTGTTCATGCGCAACTGGCCGTTCGCGGGCCCGCGGCTCGCCGACCGGGAGAGGTCGAAGGTGGCGGGCGACTGGGCCGCGGTCCCGCTGCCGGGCCCCAGCGCGCTGGGCGGCTGGAACCTGGCGGTGTCCCGGTGCTCGGCCCACCAGGCCACCGCCCGCCGGTTCATCCAGTTCGCCACCGGCGTGGAGAACCAGCGGCGGCTCGCCGAGCGCGCCGGGTTCGCGCCCACCATCGAGTTCCTCTACGACGAGCCGGGCCTGGTGCCGCCCGAGCTGCGCGAGAGCGTGCTCGGCGCCCGGGCCCGGCGGCCGTCCCCGCACTACGACGCGCTGACCAGCGCGATGCAGGAGAGCCTGCACCACGTGCTGGAGGAACCGGACTCAGTCGACGAGTCCATGGACCAGCTCGCGGAGGACCTGACCCGGGCCGAGCAGGGCCGCTAGGGCTTGGCGGCCTCGACGCGGGCGGTGGTCTGCTTCGCGGCGCGGTTCCAGTCGATCCAGCCGCGGATCACCAGGACGGCGAAGACCGTGTAGACCGCGGCGCTGAAGTACAGCCCGGACTGGATCTGCAGCGGTACGCCGATCGCGTCCACCACCAGCCACACCAGCCAGAACTCGACCAGGCCGAAGCCCTGGAGGGTGAACGCGAGCACGGTGCCGACGAAGATCGCGGCGTCCGGCCACGGCGCCCACGAGGCGTCCAGCGCGTCCAGCAGCAGCGCGAACCCGACCGTGCCGAGCACGAACGCGACCGCCACGGCGAGGCGTTCCTTCACCGTGCCCTTGCGGACCACCACGCCGAACACCGGGTCACGCCGGCGCGTCCACGCCCACCAGCCGTAGAGGGTGATCAGCGCGATCACCACCTGGCGCGCGGCCGTGCCGCCGAGGTGCGCGGACACGTACACCACGAACAGCAGCGAGACCGAGACCAGCTGCACGGGCCACGTCCAGAGCGAGCGCTTCTGCGCGAGGTACACCACCACCAGCGCGAAGACCTGCCCGATGAACTCGGCCCAGGACACCTTCTGCCCCAACACCGTGAAGCCCTGCTCCATCAAGACGTGCACCGCGTCCTCCATCCCGACAGGCGTTCCCGGGGCATGGCAGAACCACGGCACGCGCGCCTCCCATCCGGACTTTCACCGTCGGCCCCGGAATTCCACCGGATCAACCGCCCTGGTGGGCGGGTCGCGGGCTGTCACCGCCGGTTCGGATTTCCACCGAGCCCCGGAGCGCATGTCTCTCATTGCGTCGGAACATCATCGCGCGCGGAACTGTTCCTGGGGTGATCGACGGCACAGTGCGCAAGATCCGAGAACGCGCCCACCCGAGGTCGTCACCTCGACTTCAGCCCCGGTACACCGGTGACCAGTAGCTTCCGGCGAATGCGAATCCTGCTCATGGCCGCGGTGGTGCCGCTGCTCATCGCCTCCTCACCCGGGCCGGACGTGGTCGTGCCGGTCGCCCAGACCCGCGCGTTCGTCGACGACGCGTCCGGGCGGCCCGCCAACGCCGACGCCGACGACCCCGCGATCTGGGTGCACCCGCGCGCGAAGCGGCAGAGCGTCGTGCTGGGCACCTTGAAGGAAGGCGGGCTGGCCGCGTTCGACCTGGCCGGCCGCACCCTGGGCACCTACCCCGCGCCGGCGGCGCCGACGCCGGAGGCCAAGCCGGGCCGGTTCAACAACGTCGACGTGCTCGGCGCGGTCCGGGTCGGCGGGCGGACGCGGGACCTGGCGTTCGTCAGCGACCGCGGCCGGGACCGGATCCGGGTCTACGAGATCGACGGTCGCGGCGCGGCGGCGGGGTCGGACGTCGTGCGGGACGTGACCGACCCGGGCGCCCGGCCGGTGTTCTCGGCGTCGGAGGAGGAAGTGGACGACCAGCACACCGCCTACGGCCTGGCGGCCGGTTTCGTCGGCCGCACGCCGGTGGTCGTGACGAACCGGCGCAACGAGACCAGGGTCGCGCTGCTGCGCGTGACGGCGGGGCCGGCCGGTTCGGTCGGCACGGCGGTGGTGTCCGCGCTCGACCTGCCGTCGTCGTTCCCGCTGCCCGACGGCACGACCTGGACGCCGTGCGGCGAGCCGGGTGAAGGGCCCCAGCTGGAGGGCATGGTGGTCGACTCAGCGCACGGCGTGCTGTACGCGGCGCAGGAGGACGTCGGCATCTGGCGCGTGCCGCTGCGGGCCACCGGGTTCGGCAAGCCCGTGCTGATCGACCGGGTTCGCTCGTTCGGGGTCCCGCAGAGCTACGACCCGGAGACCGAGGAGTGCTCGGTGTCGGGCGCGGACCCCGGCTTCGGCGGCAGGCGCCTCACCGCCGACGCCGAGGGGCTGACCGTCGGGGACGACTACCTGATCGCCTCCAGCCAGGGCGACTCGCGGTTCGTGGCCTACGAGCGGACCGGCCGCAACGCCTACGTCGGCGAGTTCGTGGTCGGCGCGGGCCGGGGCAACGACTCGGTCGAGCACTCCGACGGCGCGCACCTGGTGACCGCCGACCTGGGCCCGGCCTACCCGGAAGGCCTGCTCGTCCTGCACGACGGCGAGCGCACCCCGACCGAGGGCGGCCTGCCGACGACCGGTTTCGCGTACGTGAGCTGGGCGGACGTGCTGGACGAGCTGGGCTGAGGCGCCGGACCGGCCGCGAACGCCGACGGACCCCCGCCCGAGGTGCCGGGTGGGGGTCCGTCGGCGGTGCGCGAGCGCGTCGCCGTGGGGTCGACGCCCTCGCGGACGGCTGCGTGGCGCGACGGGGTCGCGGCGGGTCAGCGCCCTTCGGTGTGCGGCGGCATCTGAAAGCCCGCCGGCGGGGTCGGCGGGTCCGCCTGCGCCTGCCGGGCCGACCGGGCGGCGGCCGTCACCGGTTCCTGCGCCCGGCTCGTCATCGGGTCCTGGGACTGGCGCGGCGCGGGCGCGATGTGCGCCGACTCTTCCTGGATGCGGTTGAGCCAGCCTTCCCAGCGCTGCTGCATCGGGCGGACCAGACCGCCGCCGACGCCGATCACGATCACGCCGGCGACCGTGGCCAGCACGGTGATGAGGACCGGCAGGGTGACCGCGACGGCGATGCCGAGCTGGTTGAGCGCGGCGATGACGCCGAGCGCGACGATGAAGCCGTAGGTGATGTTGCCCAGGACCCGCGTGTACGGGCGGTTGCCCAGCGCGCCGGTCACCAGGCCCTTGAGCGCCTTGCCGATCGCGGCGGCGACGAGCACCAGCACGATGGCGACCACGATGCGCGGCAGGTACGCGATGACGTCGTTGAGCAGGGTGCTCACCGCGTTTCCGGTGCCGAACACGCCGAACGCGAGCTGCAGGGCGATCAGCAGCACGAAGTAGTACACCAGCTTGACGATCAGGTTGGAGGCGTCGATCGGGGACTTCGACATCGCGCCGCCCAGGCCGGAGCGCTCGACGAGCCGGTCGAAACCGACCCGCTTGAGCAGGAACCCGACCGCCTTGGCCAACGCCTTCGCGATCAGCCAACCGATGAGCAGCACGACGAGGAAGCCGAGGAGTTTCGGCACGAACGTGGCCACCATCGCCCACGCCTGTCCGAGTCCTTCGGTGATCTGGGTACCCACGACGACCCTCCTTCGCAGTTCGCTTGTGGTCGGGATCGTTTCTCAGCCCGCATCACCCGGCAACCTGAAGTCGTGGCACGAAAGGGTGACTGACGTGGCGGTTCTCGCGTCGGCAGTCCAGAGTGGAGTCACCGGTGGGGACCGGGGAGAGGGAAACGCCCGGCGCGGAGGAATCCGCGCCGGGCGTTTTCGCGTGGTGCCCCGGAAGTCAGAACCGGGCGGACAGGCCCCGGCCCGCGAGGTAGGCCTGCACGTGCTGCGCCGAGGTCACCTGGTTCACGTCCGGCCTCGGGTCGCCGGGGCAGGTGGAGCTGCTGGGCGGCAGCACGCCGTCGACGAAGTACCGGTTGACGGCCCGGTCCACGCACGCGTTGCCGCTGCCGTAGATGCCGTGCTTGCCCTCGTCCCGCACGGTGACCAGGTTGTGCCCGAGCCGTTCCGCCATGGCGGGCCCGCTCTCGTACTGGGTCTGGGTGTCGCCCTCCGCCTGCACGACCACCCCGACGGGGTACCCCTCCCGCTTGAGCGCCACGGCGGGCTCCGGCGGCGTGAAGCTGCGGAACGCGCACGTCGTCGGCGCCGCGCGCATGACGCCGAAGCCGTACGGGTAGCGGTCGCGGAAGATCCTCATGTCCTCGTAGTACGTCTCCAGGTCGGTCGGCCAGTCGACCTCGCACGTCACCGTGTGGAACACGCCGGAGACCAGCTCTTCCCGCGCCTCGCCGGCCATCAGCGCGCCGGACTCGGACGACGAGCCCGTCTTCAGCCCGGCCACCAGCACCGCGAGCTCCGACCACAGTGGACGGTACCGGGCGCCCACGCCGACGGCCGCGTCGAAGCGGGTCCGGTCCTGCCCGCCGACCGGAGCCTGCGCGAGGGTCGTCGCGACCGTCTCGATCGTGCCGACCACCGCCTCGGCGGTCGTGCCGAGCGCGAACCGGTCGTGGTGCTCGGCGACCCAGGTGGACCACGCCTCGACGTTGCGCCGGTAGGCCACCGCCTGCGCCCGGAACTGCTCGCGCCAGATCCACTCCGGGTGCACGGCCGAGTCGAGCACGCTGCGGTCCAGGCGGGCCGGGAACAGGCTGCCGTACACCGCGCCCAGGTAGGTGCCGTAGGAGTAGCCCAGGTAGTTGATCTTCTCCTCGTGCAGCGCGGCCCGCACCACGTCGAGGTCGCGCGCGGTGTTGGCGGTGTTGACGAACGGCCGGATGCCGCCGGCGGAGCGGTGGCAGGCGTCCTCGGCGGCCTGCGCCTCCGCGGCCCACTTCGGGAACTCGGAATCAGCCGGTCGGGTGTCCAGGGTGGCCAGTTCGGGGACCGTGCGGCAGTTCAGCGCGGTCGACCCGCCGACGCCGCGCGGGTCGAACCCGATCAGGTCGTACACCTTCGCCAGCTCGCTGCCGGCCAGGAACGACGGCATGCCGAGGCCCGAGCCGCCCGGACCTCCCGGGTTGAGCACGAGGACGCCGCGCCGCCGAGCGGTGTCCGTGGCCTTCTTCCGGCTGATGACCAGGGATATCCGGTCGGCGCCGGGCCTGCGGTAGTCCAGCGGGAGCACCAGTTCGGCGCACTCCAGCAGCTGCTTGCACGGCGACCAGGTGAGCTGCTGCGTGTGGAACTCGGCCAGCGGATCGCTGCGCGCCGTTCCGAACGACGGGGCGACCGCCGTCGCCAGCACCGCGGTGACCACCAGGCCGACTGACATGAACCTGCGCACGAGACCCTCCCAGGCGAGCCGGTCAGAATGCCACCGACGGTAAGCGGATCGGCGCGGAGCGTCAGTGCGTGTCACTCCTTGGTGGCGCGCTTGAGTGCCCGTGCGATCGTGGGGGTATGACCAGCTCAACCGCGTTGTCGCGGGCCACCTTGCGAACGCTGCGACGGGCGTCGGGCGACCTGGCCGCGGCGAGCGTGGCCGAGATGGAGGAGCGCCTGCCGTGGTTCCGGCGGATGCCCGCCGACCAGCGGGCCGGGGTGCTGCTGCTGATCCAGAACGGGGTGTCCGGGTTCGTGTCCTGGCTGCACGACCCGCAGCAGGCGATCCGGCTGACCGCCGAGGCGTTCCGCTCCGCGCCCAAGGACATCTCGCGGTGGGTGAGCCTGCGGCAGACCGTGGAGCTGGTGCGGATCGCGCTGGAGCTGTTCGAGCAGCTGCTGCCCAAGCTGGCCGAGAACGAGGCCGAGCGGGCGTTGCTGACCGAGGGCGTGCTGCGGTACGGGCGGGAGATCGCGTTCTCCGCCGCCACGTCGTACGCGGCGGCGGCCGAGGCGCGCGGCGCGTGGGACGCCCGGCTGGAGGCGCTGGTCGTGGACGGCATCGTGCGTGGCGACGCGGAGGAGTCGTTGCTGTCGCGGGCCACCGCGCTGGGCTGGGACCCCGCCGCCGAGGCGACCGTGCTGGTGGGCAACCCGCCGTCGGACGACCCGCCGGCGGTGGTCTTCGAGGTGCGCAGCCGGGCCGCCCGGGTCGGCCGGCCGGTGCTGCTGAGCGTGCAGGGCTCGCGGCTGGTGGTGGTGCTCGGCGGGGAGACCGACCGCAGCGAGTCGCTGGTCCGGCTGTCCGACGCGTTCGGGCCCGGCCCGGTGGTCGCCGGTCCGACCGTGACGAGCCTGGCCGAAGCCCACCGCAGCGCCAGCGACGCGCTGTCCGGGCTGCGGGCGGTCGTGGGGTGGCCGGCCGCGCCGCGGCCCGTGCGGTCGCTCGACCTGCTGCCGGAACGGGCGCTGGCGGGCGACCCGGAGGCCGAGTGGCAGCTGGTGGACCGGGTGGCCCGGCCGCTGGAGGAGGCGAGCGGCTCGCTGCTGGAAACCGTGGACGCGTTCCTGGAAGTCGGCGGGGTGCTGGAGGCGTGCGCGCGCAAGCTGTTCGTGCACCCGAACACGGTCCGCTACCGGCTCAAGCGCGCCACGGAGTTGACCGGGCGCAACGCCAACGACCCCCGTGACGCCCTGGTGCTGCGGGTGGCGCTCTCCGTGGGGAGGCTGGCCCGCGCCCGCGGTCTGTGGTGACCTGAGTGGACGACCCTCGACCGAGTGTGACGGACAACGCATGTCCGATTGGGTCGGGATCGACAACACGCGCCGTCGTTCTACGTTCATCTACGAGTCACATTTGTAGGAACCCTACAAGCCAGCGTCCCCGGTTTCGTCAGTGGCGACATCACCGCGAACGGCCGCGACCGTGTTCAGTGAGCGGGTGATCGCGCTCCTCGCCCCCGGACAGGGGTCCCAGACACCCGGCATGCTCACCCTCTGGCTCGAGGTCGAGGGGGCCGCCGAGCGCGTGGCCGCGTGGTCCGAGGCGACCGGTCTCGACCTGGCCCGGCTGGGCACCACGGCGGACGCGGACGAGATCAAGGACACCGCCGTCACCCAGCCGCTGGTGGTCGCGCTCGCCCTGCTGGCCTACGAGGAGCTGCGCCGCCGGGTGGAGCTGCCCGCGGACACGGTCGTCGGCGGCCACTCGGTCGGCGAACTGGCCGCCGCCGCGATCGCCGGTGTGCTGAGCGCGGACGACGCCGTGGCGCTCGCCGCCGTGCGCGGCGCCGAGATGGCCGCCGCGTGCGCCTTGACGCCGACCGGCATGGCCGCGGTGCTCGGCGGCGAGGAGGACGAGGTGCTGGCCCGGCTCGACGAGCTCGGCCTGGTCGGCGCGAACCGCAACGGCGCGGGCCAGATCGTGGCCGCGGGCCCGGTGGACGCCCTGGCCGCCCTGGTCGAGCAGCCGCCCACCCGGGCGAAGATCCGCACGCTGAAGGTCGCGGGCGCGTTCCACACCCGGTTCATGGCCCCCGCCGAGGACGCGTTGCGCGCCCGTGCCGCCGGGATCGTGGTGAAGGACGCCGCGCTGCCGCTGCTGTCCAACGCCGACGGCGCGCTGGTGTCCGACGGCGACGAGGTGCTGAGCCGACTGATCTCCCAGGTGACCCGCCCCGTGCGGTGGGACGCCTGCCAGGCAACCCTGGCCGGGCACGGCGTGACCGCGGTGGTCGAACTGCCGCCGGCGGGCGCGCTGACCGGCTTGGCCAAGCGCGAACTGAAGGGCACACCCACCTTGGGCCTCAAGACCCCCGACCAGCTCGACCAGGTCGTCGAGATGATCACCGCGACACCGTCGGAGGTGGCCGAGTGACCACCTTCTCGACGCCTGCCGGCCCGGCCGGCACCCGCATCCTGGGCATGGGCAGCTACCAGCCCGAGACGATCGTCAGCAACCACGACCTGAGCCTGCGCATGGACACCTCGGACGAGTGGATCCGCGACCGGGTGGGCATCGCCAACCGCCGCGTGGCCAAGCCGGACGAGCTGCTGGTGGACATGGCGATCGAAGCGGGCCTCAAGGCCGTGACCGACGCCGGGCTGACCCCGTCGGACATCGGCGCGGTCATCGTGGCCACCTGCACCATGCCGTCCCAGATCCCCAACGCGGCGGCGCAGGTCGCCCACCGGATCGGGATCACGGGCGCGGCCGCGTTCGACATGAACGCCGCGTGCGCCGGCTTCTGCTACGCCCTGGGCACCGCCTCGGACCTGGTCCGGGCGGGCACGGCGAAGAACGTGCTGGTCATCGGCGCGGAGAAGCTGACCGACTGGGTCGACCCCGACGACCGGTCCACCGCGATCATCTTCGCCGACGGCGCGGGCGCGGCGGTCGTGGGGCAGTCCGACGAGCCCGGCATCGGCCCGGTGTCGTGGGGCAGCGCGGGCGACCTCGTGGACATGATCCACATCAAGGACCGGGCGTCGTCCATCTTCCAGGAGGGCCAGTCGGTCTTCCGCTGGGCGACCACGCAGATCGCGCCGATCGCGCTCAAGGCGATCGAGCTGGCCGGCATCGAGGTGTCCGATGTGGACGTCTTCGTGCCGCACCAGGCGAACCTGCGCATCATCGAGGCCATCGCGAAGCGGTTGCGCGCCAAGGGTGCGCGTGAAGACCTCGTGATCGCCCGTGACATCGTGGACTCCGGCAACACCTCGTCCGCTTCGATCCCCCTCGCGCTGGACCACATGCGCGCGGCGGGAGAGGTGCGCAGCGGCGACGTGGCGCTGCTCGTCGGCTTCGGGGCGGGCCTGTCCTACGCGGGACAGGTCGTCCGGCTGCCGTGACCGCAATTCCAGACTCCGGCGGGACCACCCGGCCGGCGAAGCAAGAGGGAAGGGATTTTCAGTGAGCAACGAGGACATCCAGAAGGGGCTCGCCGAGATCGTCGAGGAGGTCGCCGGTGTCGAGGCGGCCGACGTGACGGCTGACAAGTCCTTTGTGGACGACCTGGACATCGACTCGCTGTCCATGGTGGAGATCGCCGTGCAGGCCGAGGACAAGTTCGGCGTGAAGATCCCGGACGACGAGCTGGCCAACCTCAAGACCGTGGGCGATGCGGTCAACTACATCGCCAGCAACGCATGACCAGTAACAACGACGTCGTCGTCACCGGGCTGGGTGCCACCACCCCGCTCGGTGGCGATGTCGCCTCCACCTGGGATGCGCTCCTGGCCGGCCGCAGCGGCGTGACGCCGCTGGTCGGCGGCTTCGCGGAGCGGTTCGAGCTGCCCGTGCGGATCGCCGCGCGGCTCGCGGTCGAGCCGACCGAGGTGCTGCCGCGCGTCGAGGCGCGCCGGCTGGACCGCTGCGAGCAGGTCGCGGTGGTCGCCGCCCGCCAGGCCTGGGCGGACTCGGGGCTCGGCGAGGACGACGTGGACCTGGAGCGGCTGGGTGTCGTGATCGGCACCGGCATCGGCGGCGCGATGACGCTGCTGGACCAGGACGACCTGATCGAGGCGTCCGGCCTGCGCAAGGTCTCGCCGCTGACCGTGCCGATGCTCATGCCCAACGGCCCGGCCGCGCACGTCGGCCTGGACCTGAAGGCACGCGCGGGCGTGCACGCGCCGGTGTCGGCCTGCGCGTCCGGCGCCGAGGCGCTGGCCTGGGCCTGGCGGATGATCAAGACCGGCGAGGCGGACGTGGTCGTGGCCGGTGGCGCGGAAGCGTGCATCACCACCATCACCATGGCGGGCTTCATCCAGGCCCGGACCATGAGCACCCGCAACGACGACCCGGAACGCGCGTCGCGCCCGTTCGACGTCAACCGGGACGGGTTCGTGCTCGGCGAGGGCGCCGGGATCCTGGTGCTGGAGCGCGAGGACTTCGCCCGCGCCCGCGGCGCGCGGATCTACGGCAAGCTCGCGGGCATCGGCACCACGTCCGACGGCTACCACATCACCGCGGCGGACCCGGAGGGCCTCGGCCAGTCCCGAGCCATCACCAAGGCGCTGCGCAGCGCGGACGTGGACCCGGCCGACGTCGGCCACGTCAACTGCCACGCGACCTCCACTCCGGTGGGCGACGTGATCGAGCCGCAGGCCGTGCGCCGGGCGATCGGCGACCACCCGGTGCTGACCGCGCCCAAGGGCAACCACGGCCACCTGCTCGGCGCCTCGGGCGCGGTGGAGGCGATCACCACGCTGCTGTCGGTCCGCGACGGCATCGTGCCGCCGACGCTGAACCTGGACGACCAGGACCCGAGGGTGCAGCTGGAGGTCGTGACCGGCGAGCCGCGCAAGATCGAGCTGACCGCCGCGGTGAACAACTCGTTCGGGTTCGGCGGGCACAACGTCTCGCTCGTCTTCACCGGAGCCTGATCATCCCGGACCGGACCGTCCCACGAGGAGCACCCCGATGACCGTCCTTGCGTCCCGACCGGTGAACCCGGCCGCGGACGGCGAACCCGACCCGCGCGACCCGGAGGTCCGGCTCGCGCAGCTGCTCGACCCGGGGTCCGTCGCGCCGCTGCGGCCCCGCGACGGCAGCGGCATGTTCGCCGTGCGCGGCCGGATCAACGGCGCGAAGGTCGTCGCGTACTGCAGCGACGCCACGCGGATGGGCGGCGCGCTGGGCTCGGAGGGGTGCCGGCACATCGTCGAGGCGATCGACGTCGCGGTGCGCGAGCGCACGCCGGTGATCGGCGTCTGGCACTCCGGCGGCGCGCGGCTGCCGGAGGGCGTGGAGTCGCTGGACGGCATGGGCCAGATGTTCGCCGCGATGATCCGGGCGTCCGGCCGGGTGCCGCAGATCTCCGTGGTGGTCGGCCCGGCGGCCGGCGGCGGCGCGTACGGCCCGGCGCTGACCGACGTGGTGATCATGGCTCCGGCCGGCAAGGTCTTCGTGACCGGGCCGGACGTGGTCCGGTCGGTGACCGGCGAGCAGATCGACATGGACGGGCTCGGCGGCGCGGAGGCGCACGGGCGCAAGTCCGGTGTCGTGCACGTGGTCGCGGACGACGAGCCGGACGCCTACGAGCGGGCGCGGCGGATCACCGGGCTGTTCGCCCAGCCCGGTGTGTTCGACCTGCACTCGGTGCCCGACGGCGACGACCTGCGGGCGTTGCTGCCGGAGCAGCCCCAGCGGGCTTACGACGTCAAGCCGCTGGTGCGGGCGATCCTGGACGACGACTCGTTCGAGGAGCTTCAGGCCAAGTGGGCGCCGAACGTCGTGGTCGGCCTCGGCCGGCTCGGCGGGCGCACGGTCGGCGTGATCGCGAACAACCCGATCCGCAAGGGCGGGTGCCTCGACTCGCTGTCGGCGGAGAAGGCGGCGCGGTTCGTGCGGATGTGCGACGCGTTCGGCGTGCCGCTGCTGGTGCTGGTGGACGTGCCGGGGTACCTGCCGGGCGTCGGCCAGGAGTGGGACGGCGTGGTGCGGCGCGGCGCGAAGCTGCTGCACGCGTTCGGCGAGGCGGTCGTGCCGCGGGTGACGTTGGTGACGCGCAAGTCGTACGGCGGCGCGTACATCGCGATGAACTCGCGGTCGTTGGGCGCGACGGCGGTGTTCGCGTGGCCGATCGCCGAGGTGGCCGTGATGGGCGCCAAGGCCGCGGTCGGCATCCTGCACCGCAAGAAGCTGGCCGCCGTGCCGGACGAGGAGCGCGAGGCGCTGCACGCCCAGCTCGTCGAGGAGCACGAGCGGATCGCGGGCGGCGTGGAGCGGGCGGTCGCGATCGGCGTGGTGGACGAGGTCATCGAGCCGACCCGGACGCGGCGGAAGCTGGCGCAGGCCCTCGCGGCGGCGCCGGCGGGCCGGGGCGCGCACGGCAACATCCCGCTGTAGGCGGGTTCCCCGGTGGGGTCGCTGGAGTCGGGGGCGACCCCGCCGCCGCGTCCGGGGCGGGTGAGGTGGGCCGTCGGGCGCGTCAGCAGGCGGTGAACTGGGAGGTCGAGCCCTCGGTGCCCAGGTCGACGCGGAGCGTGCCGCGGTCCACCTGCAACGGGTAGACCACGCGCCAGTGGATGCAGTCAGCCTGTAGCTCCGCCGGCGCCTTGACGACGTCCTGGGTGCTGGTGAACGTCATCAGCACCCGCAGCCTGCTCTCCGACACCGACTCGATCCGGTGCACCAGGATCGACCCGTCCCGCGAGCTCTCGTAGTCCGACAGCCACCGCGACCTCGGCGTCTGGCCGACCCGGTGCGCGGTCACGGTCTTGGTCCACTGCTCGTAGTCGTGGTCGTTGATCGCGTCGAAGAACTGCTGGAGCACCTCGCGCACGCGTTGGCCGTCCGGGTGCTGCGCCGCGTCGACGCTCAGCTGCACCGCGCCGCTGCCCGGCTGGGCGCTGCGCGGCACCGAGCCGGACTGCCCGGAACCGGGCGCCGCGACCTGGCCGCCCGGCGGCACGACGGGTCGTTGGTAGGCCTCACGCGCCAGCACGCCGACCCCGGCCGTCGCGGCGGCGACCAGGAGCACGGCGGGCAGCAGCAGGCGTGCGGACACCCCAGGAGCGTGCCACAGCGCCCATACGGACCGATAATCACCCGGACGGCCCAGCGGTTGACCCGCACCATGCGGTTTCCCCAGGCCGATCCGACTACCCACAATGGCCATCAAGGATACCTGGCATCCTTTTCCGCAATACCGGGACTGAAGCGGTCCCGAAAAGTCGGGACAGCCGCTCACCAGGCTTTTCGACACCGTCCGTGACCGAACCCGCAATTCAGCGGAAGAACCGTGAACCCGCAGGTGAACACGGTCGAACGCGAAGAACGATCGCGTTTCGTTTAGGCTCCTCCGGTAGTTGCTGTCCCCTCTACGGTACGGCTAAACATCGCGATCGGGTGATCCTGGAGGCACCTATACGTACCAGCAGTGCGAATCCGAGGGATCCTCGCTCGCACGAATGGACGTCAACACCCCCCGAAATGGTGGATTGGCTTCTCCACCGTTGACGTGCGGGAATAACTCGGTCGCACACATCGCAAGGAGGCGATTCCCGTGGACCTCCGCTATGAGGCCTACTGCTTCGCGGATCGTCTGTTCTATGACGTGCAAAGCAGCGCGGAAACCTCCGAAGACGATTTCTCGCAAGTTCTCCCCGCCTTGCCGGAAGGATGGGCCCAGGGTGACCGCAACATCTGGCGGCACACCTACCCGCAGGGCGTTCCCCTGCCGAAGCAGGGCTGGAAGATCCACGTGTCGGCGACCGTGCTGAACGCCGGCGAGGTGCTGCTGAAGTCCTACGAGTACCTGGTCGCCCGCCGGATCCCGTTCAAGTACCTGCGCACCCGGTCCATCGTGCTGGCCCGCAACTCGAAGTACGCGCCTCGCGAGGGCAGCGGCAAGCTCATCACGATCTACCCGGCCGACGATTCCGAGCTGGAGTCGACGCTCCGCGAGTTGTCCGAAATCCTCAAGGGCCAGTCGGGCGCCTACATCCTGAGCGACCTCCGCTACGGCGCCGGCCCGTTGTTCGTCCGCTACGGCGGGTTCGTCGAGCAGTGGCTGGAGAAGGACGGCAAGCGCGTGCTGGCCATCGAGGGCCCGGACGGCGCACTCGTGCCCGACCAGCGCAAGCCGACTTTCTGGACGCCCGAGTGGGTGAAGATCCCGGCGTGCCTGGAGGAGCACCTGGCCGTGCGCCGGGCGGGCAGCGCGGACGAGTTCCCGTACCGGGTGCTCCGCTCACTGCACTTCTCCAACGGCGGCGGCGTGTACGAGGCGATCCGCAAGTCCGACGACCAGCGGGTGGTGCTCAAGGAGGCCAGACCGCACTCGGGCCTGGACCGGCTGAACGTCGACGCGGTCGCCCGGTTGCACCGCGAGCACGAGATGCTGGAGAAGGTCGCGGGCGTCCCGGGCGTGCCCGAGGTGTTCGAGCGCTTCAGCGCGTGGGAGCACGAGTTCATGGCCATGTCCGAGGTACCGGGCCGCCCGCTCGGCCAGTGGCTCGGGCAGCACTACCCGCTCACCCACCACGAGATCTCCGACGAGGCGGTCGCCGCCTACACCGAGCGCGCGCTGAAGGTCATCGCCGCGGTCGAGCGGATCATCGGCGACGTGCACGCCCGCGGCCTCGTGTTCTGCGACCTCCACCCGCTCAACATCCTGGTGGACGACGACGACTCGATCTCGCTGATCGACTTCGAGCTGGCGTTCCGGGTCGAGGAGGACAAGAAGCCCACGCTCGGCTCGCCGGGCTTCCAGGCGCCGCCGGACCGCAGCGGCTTCGAGATCGACGAGCACGCCCTCGCCGCGCTGCGCCTGTACGTCTTCCTGCCGCTCATCACCATGCTCGAACTCGCGCCGGTGAAGCTGCAGTCCCACGTCGACTTCATCCGGCGCCGGTTCGGCCTGTCCGAGGAGTACTGCGCGAAGATCCTCGCCGGCCTGGAGCGCCGCGTCGACCCGCCGACCGAGTCGCCCACGACCGCGCTGGACGCGCCGGAGCCTGAGCTGCCGACGGTGCTCAAGATGGTCGCTGCCGCGATCCTGGCCAGCGCCACCCCGCAGCGCGACGACCGGCTGTTCCCCGGTGACGTGGAGCAGTTCGAGACCGGCGGCGCCACCTTCGGCTACGGCGCGGCGGGCGTGCTGCACGCGCTGGACGTCACGGGTCAGGGCCGGTTCCCCGACCACGAGCGGTGGCTGCTGGAGGCCGTGCGCCGCGACCCGCCGAAGGAGCCCGGCTTCTTCAGCGGCGCCCACGGCATCGCGTACGTGCTGGAGGAGTTCGGCCACCACGACCTCGCGGGCGAGCTGGTCCGCTCCTACGCCGCGATGGTGCCCGACACCGAGGACCACGGCCTCGGCTCCGGCCTCGCGGGCATCGCGCTCAACCTGCTGCACTTCGCCGGCACGCGCGACGACGAGACCTTCGCCGAGCAGGCGCTGGAGCTGGGCGAGCGCCTGGACACGGCGCTGGCGAACGTCGAGCCGCCCGGCGACAAGGCCCGCGCGGGCCTGGAGCACGGCTGGTCCGGTCCCGCGCTGCTGTTCCTGCGCCTGTTCGAGCGCACCGGCGACCGGCGCTGGCTGGACGTGGGCGTCAAGGCGCTGGAGCGCGACCTGGCCGAGACGATGATCGCGCTGGACGGCTCGACGCAGGTCCGGGACGGCAGCGCCCGCACCCTGCCCTACGTCGGCACCGGCAGCGCGGGCATCGCCCTGGTGCTCAACGAGTTCCGCCTGGTCGAACCGGACCTGCCGGTGCTGGACAAGCTGCCGGAGCTGCTCAGCGCCACGACCGGCGAGTTCGTCATCCAGCCCGCGCTGATGCTGGGCCGGGCCGGTCTGCTGGCCACGCTCGTGCACACCGGTGGACCCGGGCACGCGATCGACCGGCACCTGACCTCGCTGGCTTGGCACGCCGTCCCCTACCAGGGCGGGCTGGCGTTCCCCGGCATCCAGCTGCGGCGGTTGTCGATGGACCTGAACACCGGCGGGGCGGGCGTGCTCCTGGCGCTCGGCACCCTCGCGAACGGCACCCCGATGCTGCCGTTCCTCAAAGCCCCGACCCTCGCGGGTCGGTAGCAGTACCCCGAGTTCAATCCCCCGAAATAAGGAGCCACCACCATGGACTTCATCCTCGACCTGCAGGACATGGAGACCCCCGAGGCCGCTTCCAACGCGATGGCGTCGGGTGGCAGCAGCAGCGGCGGCGGCGGCAGCACGTCCGCCTCGGGCCTGTCGCTGCTGGGCTGCGGCGCTCACTCCACCGTGAGCCTCGTGATCTGCTAGTTCGACTGGCAGCTCAGCTGCACCTCGGGTGAGCGGCGCAGTCGAAGTGCGCCGCTCACCCGGTCATCGGGGGTTCGACGGCATGCCGTCGGACCCCCGACACATGATGCGCCCGACCGCGGCAATCGTCATAGGAGTCCCAAAGCATGGTGCTCTCTTCTGTCGTGCGGCGAGATCCCCGTTGGCTGCTGCTGGCGCTGAACGCGCTGCCGGCCACGACCGCCGGACTCCTCCTGCCCGCTGCGCTGGCCTCGGCGGTGGACATGGCGCTGGCCGGGCGGCTGGACCGCGGCACGGTGTTGTGGCTGGTGGGGCTCGCGGGCGTGGAAGTCCTCGGCGACGCGATCGGCGTGGTGCTGGCCGCGGCGATCACGGCGAGCGGCGCGACGTGGCTGCGGCGCCGGTTGACCGCCCACCTGGTGGCGTTGGGCCACCCGACGCGGTTCGAGCCCGGTGACGCGGTGAGCCGGCTGACCGGTGACAGCGCGATCGCGGGCGGTGTCTCGGTGCTGGCGGTGAACCTGGGCATCTCGGTGCTCACCGCGGCCGGTGCGATCACCGCGCTGGCGCTGCTGGACTGGCGGCTCGCGGTCGTGTTCCTGCTGAGCGTCCCCCTGGCGGCCTTGCTGGTCCGCTCGCACCTGCGGCTGACGGCCGCGGACGTGGCCACTTACCAGGAGGTGTCCGGCGAGTTGTCCGCACGACTGGTGGACGCCGTCGGCGGCCTGCGCACCATCGCCGCCTCCGGTCGCGCGGACCAAGAAGCCGAACGCGTCCTGCGCCCGCTCCCCCGCCTGGCCGCCGCCGGTGTCGGCATGTGGAGCACGCAGGCGCGGATGATCTGGCGGGCCGGTCTCCTGCTGCCCGCCGTGGAGCTCGCCGTCCTGACCGCCGCCGGTTTCGGCGTGGTCGCGGGCCGGTTGAGCGTCGGTGACGTGCTGGCCACCCTCGGGTACGTGGCGCTCGGGATGACCGTGGTCGGCCAGGCCACCCTGTTGACCGCCATCCAGCGCGCACGGGCGTCTGCGCAACGGCTGGACGAAGTGCTGTCGACCCCCGTGCCCGCCGAGGACCCCCCGGGCGGCGCGGCGACCGGTGAACTGGTGCTGACCGGCGTGAACGTGCCCGGCGCGCTGCACGACGTCGAGCTGACCGTGGCCGCCGGGACGTTCGTGGCCGTGGTCGGCCGGTCCGGGTCGGGCAAGTCCGCGCTCGCGTCGGTGATCGGCGGGCTGACCCGGCCGTCCACCGGACGGGTGCGGCGCGGCGGGTCAGTCGGCTACGCGTTCGAGCGCCCCTCCCTCGTCGGCACGACTGTCGGCGACGCGGTGCGCTACGGCACGTCCCGTGATCACGACGAGGTGGAGGCCGCCTGCCGTGCCGCGCAGGTGCACGACGTGGTGGTGCGGCTGCCCGAGGGCTACGACACCCCGATGTCGGCGGCGCCGATGTCCGGTGGTGAGGCGCAGCGGCTCGGATTGGCGCGCGCGTTCGTGCGCGACCCGGCGGTGCTGGTGCTGGACGACGCCACGGCGAGCCTCGACATGGTGACGGAGTCCACCGTTGAACGTGCGGTCGAGTCGGCGTTGCCCGGTCGGACGCGGGTCGTGGTGACGCATCGCGCGGCCACCGCGCGGAGGGCGGACGTCGTGGTGTGGTTGGACGGGGGCCGGGTGCGCGCGGTGGGGCCGCACTCCGAGCTGTGGGACGACGACGAGTACCGGGCGGTGTTCGGCTGATGACGTACCTGCGGGCGTTGCGCGAACAACGGCGCGGCATCGTCGTGCTGCTCGGCTGGTCGGTTTTGGAAGGGGTGCCCGCGCTGCTGTCCGGCCGGTTGGTCGGGTTGGCGGTGGACCGGGGTTTCGGGGCCGGCAGGCCCTGGGTCGGCGTCGGGTGGCTGCTGCTGTTCGCCGCGGTCGCGGTGCTCGGCGGGTTCGGGCTGCGGCAGGTGTTCATGCGGCTCGGTGCGGTGGTCGAACCGTTGCGGGACGCCCTGGTGCGCCAGGTCGTGCGCGGTGTGCTGCACGGTGGTTCGCAGACCCGTCAGCCGGACGCGAGCGCGGTCGCCCGGATCACCCGGCACGTCGAGGTGGTGCGCGACGCCACCGCCGGTGTGCTGGTGCAGGCGCGGGCACTGCTCGTGACGACGGCGGCGGCGCTGGTCGGGCTGGCGGTCACGGTGTCGTCGTTGGCGTGGCTGGTGATCCTGCCGGTGGTGGCGGCACTCGTGCTGTTCGGTCTGCTGCTGCCGTCGTTGGCGCGCGGCCAGCGGCGGCTGGTGCTGGCCGACGAGGAGTCGGCGGCGGTGGCCGGCACGGTGTTGCTCGGCATGCGGGACGTGGTGGCCGTCGGTGGTTCGGAGCAGGCACTGCACGACGTGATGGAGCAGGTGAACCGGCAGGCGTCGGCGACCGTGCGGATGGCGTGCGCCACGGCGTTGCGCGGCGTGGTCATCGCGCTGGGCGGCTTCGCGCCACTCGTGCTGCTGCTGCTCGTCGCGCCGGGGATGGTTCGGGCCGGCACGTTGTCGGTCGGCGAGGTCCTGGGTGCCGTGGTCTACCTGAGCACCAGCGTGCAGCCCGCCCTGCGCCGGCTGGCGGACACGACGAGCACCATCGTGCTGCGGCTGGTCGTGGCCCTGCGCCGGCTGGCGGAGGCCGCGCCACCGGTCGACGTGCCCGGCGGCGACGCCGTGCCCGAGGGCCGCGAGATCGAGCTGAGCGGCGTGACGTTCGGCTGGAGCGCCACGGCCGAACCCGTCGTGCGCTCCTTGGACCTCGTCCTGCCCGAGGGCGCCCACCTGGCGGTGATCGGCCCCAGCGGCATCGGCAAGTCCACGTTGGCCGGCCTGATCACGGGCATGGTGGAACCGCAGGCCGGTGTCGTGCGCTTCGGCGGTGTCCCGGTGCGCTCCGTCGCGCCGGGGGTGCGCCACGAGCGGATCGCCCTGGTCCCCCAGGAGACCTACCTGTTCACCGGCACCGTCCGCGAGAACCTGGCCCTGTTCGCCCCGGCCGCCTCGGACGCGGCGCTGCTGTCCGCCGCCGAGGCCGTCGGCGCGACCGACCTGATCACCAGGCTGGGCGGCCTGTCCGGCTCCGTGGGCCACGCCGGGGGCGGTCTCTCCGCCGGCGAGGCCCAACTCCTGGCCGCCGCCCGCGTCCACGCCTCACCGGCCGACGTGGTGATCCTGGACGAGGCCGCCTCAGCCCTCGACCCCTCCGCCGAAGCCGTGGTGGAGCATGCATTCGCCGCCAGGGGCGGCACCCTGATCGTGATCGCCCACCGGCTCTCCTCGGCGCTGCGAGCCGACCTGGTCCTCCTCATGGACGGCGGCCCGCCACTGCTCGGCAGCCACCAGGACCTCCTGGCGAACTCACCCCTCTACCGGGACCTCATGGCCGCCTGGCAACCCACCCCGATCGCGCCCTAGCAGACCCCCGAGCCCGCCGCGCGATCTCACCCCGACCTGGCGAAGCCGAACGCCTACGCGGTGACGGATCGGAGGAATGATCCCGACCGGTTGGCGGCAGTGTGAGCACCTGACACGACCCACCCACCACAGCCCCGCAACCACCCCGCAAAGGCCCGATTTGACATGGGTTCGGGTGCTTTAGGCTGGTCGAAGCCGGGCAGGCTTGGCGGACGCTTTTCCCGCCAGGCCTGCCCGGCTTTGGCCTGCCTGGAGTGCCCGTACGGGCCCCATGTCAAATCGGGCCGGACTTGAGCGAAGACACTGCCCCCCCCGACCCGACCCGACCACCTAGCCGAACAACCGCACGCGCTCATCCCACCCGGTGCAACCACGTCACCGGCGCGCCGTCGCCCGCCCGCCGGAACGGTTCCAGGGCGTCGTCCCAAGCCGCGCCCAGGATCTCGTCCACCCCGTGCGCGAACGACTCGCCGCCTCTGCTGCGCGCGGCCAGCGCCCGGAGTTGGTCCTCTGAAACAACTATGTCGCCGTTCGCGCTCGTGCGCGCGTGCCACAACCCCAGCACGGGCGCGAAGCAGTACCTCACGCCGTCCACTCCCGGACTCGGGTCTTCCGTCACCTCGAACCTGAGCATCGGCCACGCCCTGAGCGCGGACACGAGTCGGGCACCGGTGCCGGCGTCGCCGGTCCAGTTGCATTCGGCGCGCAACTGACCAGGCGCCGCGGGTTGCGCCGCCCACTTGAGGTCCGCTCGCTCACCGAGGGTGCCCGAGATCGCCCACTCGACGTGCGGACAGACCGCAGACGGCGACGAGTGGACGTAGACCACGCCACTGCTGCTGCCACGGGTGCTCACAGCTGACCTCCGCTACTCGACGAGGGACGTCTTCCCCTACGACCTCTCGAGGATGCGGACGATCTTGCGAATTCCCGACTTGGTCATTCTGCCCGTTGCGGCAGCAGTGCGCCATAAGAACCATCGCGTTCCTCACCCGGGCGGGTCAGATACAGGACTTTCGACCCTAAATCGGCGACCTCACCCGCGGAGACCACGCCGCGAGGGGTGACTTTCCGGGATCACCCGACCACGTTCACGTGATCTTGGCGGGTCGTCACCACCTCATCGCCGCCACTTCACCGCGACGACCGCCACCAACCTCCACCACGGAGTTGCGAAACTACCGCGCTAAACGCGGCATCCAGGTGATGACTGTCACGCAACGTCATCTCCAGCGATGCGCCCGACCGGCCGTCACCCCACGGCGCTACCGTGTCCGACCGTGTGGAACGCCGAACGTCAGACCGTGTGGCACGCCGACGCGTGGACCGCCGAACGGCGCGATCTCGTGGTGATCCCGTGCGGCTGATCCGACTCGGGACCGAGCCTTCCGCGGTGGGCGCCGACGTGCGCGCCGCGTTGAGCACGTGGGGCAACGGCGACGCCGTGCTCGGCGGTGTCGCGCTGCTCGGCGTGCGACCGCCGGACAGCCCGCGCGAGCTGGACGCGGTGATCGTGCTGCCGCGCGGTGTGCTCGTGGTCGTCGGCGTGGACCTGCCGGACCCGGCCATGCGGCTGGAGGCCCCGCTCAACGGCCAGTGGAAGATCGACGGCTGGCCGCTGACCCGGCCGGACGGCGCGATGAGCCCCGCCGCCGAGGCGCTGGCCGCCACCACCGCCGTCGCCCGCCGCATCCAGGACATGCGCGGGGAGCCGTTGCCGGTCACCACGGTGGTGGCCGTCGGCCCGTACGTCGGTCAGGTCGTGCAGCCGACCGTCGACCTGAACCGCGGTGTGCGCGTCCTGCACCCGAAGCCGACCACGCTGCTCGCCGCCGCGCGGGAGCTGGCCACCAGCGACCGGCCTTGCTCCGCCGAGCACGCCGCGAAGCTGGTCGCCGTCCTCGCCACGACCGGCGCGCCGCCCACCCGCCAGCACCTGATCGCCGAGGGCTTCTCCGACGCGGCGGCCGACCTGGCCTCCGCCAGCACGATGCTGCTGCCGAAGGTCACGCCCGCACCGGCCGCCCGCAAGCTCCTGCCCTACGCGGCCGGCGCGGTCGTGGCGCTCCTGCTGGTCATCGCCCTGATCATCTCGTTGTCCTCGAACGACACCGCGGACAGCGCCACGTCCACCACCGCCGCCCCGCAGCCGACCACCGTGGTCGTCGACGGCCGGAGCTTCTCGCCGCGCGGCGCGGACCGGACCGACGACTGCGCCTCGCACGCGTTCGGCGACGTCCGGGGTTGGCTGACCGGGCACCTGTGCATGCAGCTGCGGCGCGCCCAGTACGAGACCACAGTGGACGGCCGCAAGGTCGGTGTCGCCATCGCCGAGCTGAGCCTGCCCGACTCGACCCGGGCCGGCGAGCTGCACGCGATCGCGTCGGCGGCGGGCTCGGGCGGTGTCACCACCCTCGTCAAGGACGGCAAGGGCTGGCCGGGAGGGCCGACGACGTTCGACCGGTCGGCGATCCGCGTGTCGGCGAAGGGCGCGCAGCTGCGCATCACGCAGGTGGTGTGGGCCGAGGGCGAGCAGGACCCGGCCGACCCGGAGCTGACCGAGATCGCCGACCAGGCCTTGCGGCTCCCCGCCGCGCAGGGGTGATCCCCCACCTCGCCGCTTGACGCCTGTCCGACACCCGGTGCCGAGCAACCCCCGGTGCCGGTCAACGCCCGGTGCGCACCATCCCGACACCGATCAACCCGAACGCCACGTGCAGCACGATCACCAGCCCGGCCACCGCGCACAGCGTCTCGGTGCCCGGTTTGCCGGCGATCGCGCCGAACGAGAACAGCCACCCGCCCACCGCGATGGCGAACCCGGTGAACAGCACCGACTTCGGCACGTGCGCCAGGCACAGCAGCGCGCTGGACCGCGCGCGGAACAACGTGTGCAGCACGACCGGCGCGATCAGGAACCCCGGCAGGTGCACCGCGACCGGCGGCCACGAGGGGCCGCCGGGCAGGAACGTGGAGGCGATGACGAAGGCGCACCACAGCACCGCGCCCATCGCGACGGCCACTGTTCCCCTGGTCACACCGGCAGTGTAAGGAGCTGAAGCCGCATTTTGAGGTTAAGAGTCTCTATGGCCGCACGGTCGATACGGCACTCGGCGCATGGTGTACACGATGTGCTGACACAACGTGCACTCAGCGTCAGAGACCGTAGGCCTCGAGCAGCCTCAACCACACCTCACTGATGGTGGGGTACGCCGGAACTGCGTGCCACAACCGGTCCACGGTGACCTCGCCGACGATCGCGATGGTGGCCGCGTGGATCAGCTCGGCCACGTCCGGACCGGCGAACGTGACGCCGACGAGCGTGCGCTTGCGCTCGTCCACGATCATCCGCGCCTTGCCCCGGTACCCGTCCGCGTGCAGGGACGAGCCGGCCACCGCGATGTCGAGGTCGACGACCCGGATGTCCAGTCCCGCCTCGCGGGCCTGCGCCTCGGTCCAGCCGACCGACGCCACCTCCGGATCGGTGAACACCACCTGCGGCACGGCCGTGTGGTCGGCCGTGGCCACCGGCGCGGTCCACGGCTCCGGGTCGGTCGCACCGGTGACGATCGCCGTGCCGACCGCACGCGCGGCGTACTTGCCCTGGTGGGTCAGCAACGCGCGGCCCGTGACGTCGCCCGCCGCGTACAGCCAGTCCACTCCGGACACCCGGCCGGTGTCGTCGACCTCCAGCGCCTCGCCCGCCGTGAAGCCGAACTGCTCCACGCCGAGGTCGAACGTCGCCGGCTGACGCCCGGTCGCGATCAGCAGGTGGGCACCGGTCACCACCGCGTCGTCCGACAACGTCAACGACACCTCGCCGGCGCCACCCAGACCCGAGCCACCCGGACCCGAGCCACCCGGACCCGAGCCACCCGAGCCGTCCGAAGTGGACACCCCGACCGCCTTGACCCCGGTGACGAGCCGGACGCCGTCCTCCTTCAGCCCGTCCGCGACCAGCTCGCCCGCGAACGCCTCGAACTTCGGCAACGGCCGCTCACCGGACACGACGAGCGTGACGTCGGAGCCGAGCCGCGCCCAGGCCTGCGCCATCTCCACGCCGACCACGCCGCCGCCGAGCACCACCAACGACCGGGGCACCTCCTGCGCGGAGGTCGCCTCGCGGGACGTCCAGTAGGGCACGTCCGCCAGGCCGGGCAGCGACGGGATGCGCGGCACGCTGCCCGTGCACACCACGACCGCCTTCGTCGCGGTCAGCACGCGCCCGTCCACGTCCACCCGGCGCTCGCCCGCCAGCCTGCCGCGACCGCGCACCACCGTCAGCCCGGCGCCCTCGGCCCACTCGACCTGACCCGAGTCGTCCCAGTCGGAGGTGAAGCTGTTGCGCCGCTTCAGCACCTCGGCCGGGTCGAGCCGCTCGCCGACCGGCACGCCGGGCACCCGGCGGGCGGCGGCGAGCGCGTGGCCCGGGCGCAGCAACGCCTTGCTCGGCATGCACGCCCAGTACGAGCACTCGCCGCCGACGCGCTCGGCTTCCACCAACGCCGTCCGCAGGCCACCGGCGGCGGTCCGGGCGGCGGCGTTCTCGCCCACCGGGCCGCCGCCGATCACGATCACGTCGAAGTCGTCGCTCACCGGTCCACCCCACACCACCAGGACCGGCGCGGCAAGTCACGAGGGGTCGAACACCTTCGACAACATCTTCAAGATCACCCCGTCGGCGGTGCGGAGCACCACCGGGCGTTCGTCGGGATCGACCCGTTCGGCCAGCTTGAACATCGCGTCCGCGGTCTGGGCGGCCATCCGGAACGTCAACATGACCGGCGCGTCGCCGCGCACCGCGAAGCGGGTCACGAACAGGTCCCGCAGCCGCTCGGCCATCAGCTCGTACTGGTCGACGGAGGAGTCGAGGCGGTGGCCGTCGAGCAGGTCGCTGAACCGGACCCGCCCGAACCCGGGGATCTCGACGAGCATCCGCAGGTAGACGGCGACCACTTGGCGGACCGCTTCCCGCCAGTCCTCGGCGATCCGCCCCTCCGTGAACAGCGTTTCCACCCGTCCCAGGTACTCCTCCATGCCGCGCAGGGCCAACGCGTGCACAACAGAACGCTTGTCCGGGAAGTATTGGTAGAACGATCCAATTGGCACGCCTGCTAGCTCGACGATCCGGGCGGTGGTGATGTCGTCGTAGTCGTAGTCGTTGAGCAGCGTCGCGCAGGCATCGACAATCGCGGACACCGTCGCGGCGCCGCGCTGCTGAACGGGCTGACGACGCATCACCTTGGCTAAGCGGTTTTCGGCGGGATTTTCTGGCACTCGCACATCTTGATGGATACGGACCGGTAAGCCCAAACAGGCGAATCCAGAATGTGATGTGAGGTTCGCTCGACTTCCCCGGATAGATTTGTTGGGGTGCAAAACTATTTGCATACCCTGACCGGATCGGGAAATCCGGTCCGGCTCAACGCGATCCGCGCTGCGCCGGGACGGGTTCGGGCAGTTCACCGGGTGTGCCGCCGGCCAGCGGCCGTTCGGCGGAAGCCGCGCGGACGATCGGCGTCCCCGGCCGTCGGCGCGGTGGCCGAGTCACGTAGGGGCCGACCAGCCGGGCCAGCACCAGCCCCGGCGCGACCAGCGGCACCACCGCCGACAGCGCTGCCGCCGTCGCGCCCGCGCGGGCCACGTCCCGCGGGATGACGGCCACCCGGTCCACCACGAACGCCCGCCGCCCGGTGATCGACACCAGGCCCATCACCGCGAGGAACACCACCAGCGACAGCAACGCCCACCGCACCGCGACGTAACCGACGTCCTCCGCCGACGCCATCACCGCGAGCCAGCCGACCAACGCCGACGCCTGCCGGCTCGCGCTCGTCATCGCCCACAGCAGACCGCCCACCACGGCCAGGAACCCGGTGCGGCCGTCGAACCACCCGCGCGTCGCGTCCAACCAGCCGGTCGGCAGGCCGGCCCACCGCACCGGCAGCACCTCCAGCGGGCTCGGCTCGCCGAACGCCTGGCCCACCACCCACGCCAGCGACCACGCCGACACGACCGCCGCGAACCCGAGCTGCCACCTGGGGCGGTCCACCGCGACGCGGCACAGGCCCGCCAACTCCCGGCGCTTCTCCTTCACCCGTCCCAGCGTGCCGGAGCGAGCCGGCGCCGCGACCCGGTTTCACCCGCGTGCCTTCGTAGAGCCGCTCATCGGGTGGTGGGCCCGCCGGGAAGCCGTCACCCGGCGTCGCGACGACCTCGCGCACTCTCTCGGGTGATCTACCCCGGCTCACCGCCGCACCTCGGCGACCCAGGCCACATCATGTCCAGCGGACACCACCCGATCACGAAGAGGAGGCGACCGTGCGCAGGCTGCTACCGGCGTTGCTGGCGGCGTTGACGATCACCTGGACGGCCGGTGCCGCGGTCGCCGATCCCGACCTCGCCGAACCGGACTTCGAGTACGTCGCCCTCGGCGACTCGTCCGCCGCCGGACCGCTCATCCCGCAGCAGGACCCGGAGGCCCCGGGCTGCATGCGCTCGTCGCGCAACTGGCCGTCCGTGCTGGCCGAGCGGATCGGCGCCCGGCTCACGGACGTGACGTGCTCCGGCGCCGTGACCGACGACCTGACCGGGTCGCAGACCACCATCGACGGCGAGTCGCAGGCGCCGCAGGCGGACGCGCTGAGCCCGTCGACCGACCTGGTGACGCTCACCCTCGGCGGCAACGACATCGCGCTGGTCGACCTGGCGGGGAAGTGCGTGAACCTGCTGCCCCAGCCGATCGGCAGGTCGTGCCGCGACGAGTTCACCGCCGGCGGGCGCGACGAGCTGGCCGAGCGGATCGACGCCTACGCGGCCGAGTTCGCCGCCGCGCTCGACCTGATCTCCGACCGGGCGCCCGGCGCGCGGGTCGTGGTGGTCGGCTACGGCACGCACATCCGGCCCGAGGGCTGCCACCCGGAGCAGCCGATCTGGCCCAAGGACGCCGCTTACCTCCAGGGTGGCATCCACCGGCTGAACGAGCTGTTCGCCCGCGAGGCGGCCGAGCACGGCGCGCTGTACGTCGACGTCGAGTCGCCGAGCGTGGGCCACGACGCGTGCGCGCCATCGGCGCAGAAGTGGTTCGAGGGCGTGGTTGTGACCGGGCCGGTCGCGCCGCTGCACCCGAACAAGGCGGGCATGGCCGCGGTCGGCGGGATCGTCGCCGACCGGTTGTAGCAGGGGGTCCGGGCCGCACCAAGATCACCAGGCCGCCGTCGAGCACCCGCTCGGCGGCGGCCTTCGTGCGTTCACCCGAGTCCGAGCGCGGGCGGAGTTGTTCACGCACCGGCGGGAAGGACGTGTAGTAGATTAGACGTTCTGCGCGAGACGGGCGCAGGACTGTGAGCCCGCAAGAAACCGTCAGCCGCAATGCGACACAGGCTGATAAAACACGCTATCCAGAAATGAGGCACGTTGTCAAGCCCCGCCGATGACCTCCGGCTCGCGGAAACCGAGTCGGAGCAGGAATACGTGTCGATGCTGTACGGCCGGCTGGACGACCTCCGCGAGCAGAGCTCGAAGCGCCTGGCCGGGGCGCTGCGGCAAACCGGTGGGACGCACCAGATGCGCTCCGAGCGCGACACCTCGGTGGCCCTGTACTCCGACCAGCTGGCGCAGTACAGCGCGGTGGAGAACGGGTTGTGCTTCGGCCGGCTCGACTTCCACACCGACGAGCGGTTCTACATCGGCCGGATCGGCTTGTTCGACGAGGACAAGGAGTACGAGCCGCTGCTGATGGACTGGCGCGCGCCCGCCGCCCGCCCGTTCTACCTCGCCACCGCCGCCGCGCCGGAGGGCGTGCGCAGGCGCAGGCACCTGCGGACCAAGCAGCGCAAGGTGGTCGGGTTCGACGACGAGGTGCTGGACATCAACTCGGTCGACCTGGACCGCCGCTCCGAGGGCCTGACCGGCGAGGCCACCCTGCTGGCCGCGGTGAACGCGAGCCGCACCGGCCAGATGGGCGACATCGTCGCGACCATCCAGGCCGAGCAGGACAAGATCATCCGCACCGAGCTGAACGGCGTGGTCGTCGTGCAGGGCGGTCCGGGCACCGGCAAGACGGCGGTCGCGCTGCACCGCGCCGCGTACCTGCTCTACACGCACCGGCGGCAGTTGGCGAAGCGCGGCGTGCTCGTGGTCGGGCCGAACGCGACGTTCCTGCGCTACATCGGGCAGGTGCTGCCGTCGCTGGGCGAGACGGGCGTGCTGCTGTCGACCGTCGGCGAGCTGTTCCCCGGCCTCACCGCGGTCGGTCGCGAACCCGCCGAGGTGGCCGCGCTGAAGGGCCGCACCGGGATGGCGGACGTGGTCGCGCACGCCATCCGGGACCGGCAGGAGGCGCCGAGCCTGGTCGAGGTGCCGTTCGACGGCGACGTGCTGCGGCTGGACCGGCGGGCGATCAGCGACGCGCGGGGGCGGGCGCGGCGCACCAGACGACCGCACAACGAGGCGCGGCGGACGTTCCAGCGCGAGATCATCTCCACCCTGGCGTCACAGGCCGTGTCCCGGCTGGGCAGGCACCTGCTGGACCAGGCCGACATCGATGACATCCGGCGCGAGCTGCGCGAGGACCCCGCCGTGCAAGCCGCCGTCGAGAAGCTGTGGCCGACGCTGTCGCCGCAGCGGCTGCTCGAAGACCTGTACGCGTCGCCGAAGCTGATCGCCAAGGCCACGCCGAAGCTCTCCCCCGCCGAGCGCGAGCTGCTGGTCCGCCCGCGCGGCGCCGAGTGGACTCCCGCCGACGTGCCGCTGCTGGACGAGGCGGCGGAGCTGCTCGGCGAGGACGACACCGAGGCCAAGGCGCGGGCCGAGCGGCAGCGGCGGCAGGCGATCGACTACGCGCAGGGCGTGCTGGACATCCTCGACCTGGAGGACGACGCCGACCCGGAGATCCTGATGGCCACCGACATCATGGACGCCTACCGGTTGGCCGAGCGGCACGGCGCGGAGCGCTACGAGACGGCGGCCGAGCGGGCGGCGGCGGACCGGACGTGGACGTTCGGGCACATCATCGTGGACGAGGCGCAGGAGCTGTCGCCGATGGCGTGGCGGACGTTGATGCGCCGGTGCCCGTCGAAGTCGATGACCGTGGTGGGCGACATCGCGCAGACCGGCGACATCGCGGGCGCGTCGTCGTGGCACGACGTGCTGTCGCCGTACGTGATGGACCGCTGGAAGCTCACCGAGCTGACCGTCAACTACCGGACGCCGTCGGAGATCATGGCCGTCGCGGCGGACGTGCTGGCGTCGGTCGACCCCGACCTCGTGCCGCCGACCTCGGTGCGGGACAGCGGTTTCGCGCCGTGGAGCCTGCGGGCGCCGTCCCTGGCCGAGGCGCTGCCGCCGGTGGTGGGCAAGGAGGTCGCCGCGATCGGTGACGGCAAGCTGGCGGTGATCGTGCCGGCGGCGTCGGTGGCGTCGCTGCGCGCCGCCGTGCCGGGCGCCTCGGACGACCTCGACGCGCAGGTGGTGGTGCTGGCCGTGACCGACGCGAAGGGCCTGGAGTTCGACTCGGTGCTGGTCGTCGACCCGGCGGGCATCCTGGCCGAGTCACCGCGCGGCGCGAGCGACCTGTACGTGGCGCTGACCCGGGCCACCCAACGCCTGGGCGTCGTGCACACCGGCGACCTGCCCCCCGTGCTGAGCCGGTTGACCACCGCGTGAGGGCCCGGCCTCACGAAGCCGGTGATCCCCCCGGTCGGCGCACCGCGTGTTCGACACCGACCGGGGGAATCACCGGCTCACACCCCTACTTGCTCAACCGCGCTCGCTGACGTCCGACGCCGACGAGCGCGGCGCCGAGCGCCAAGAGCAGTGCTCCCACGCTGGTCAGCAGGCCGAGCGGGGTGCTCGGTCCGGTGTCGGCGAGCGGCGGGACGCCCTCCGGCGGCATTGGCGTCCCGGGATGAGTGGTCGGGCCGGGTACGCCGATCCCGCTCGACGTCGTGGTGGTCGTGGCCGACGTGCCGGTGCTCGTCGTGCTGGTGCCCGAGGTCGGCGCGCTCGTCGTGGTAGTCGGTGCCGTGGTCGTCGTGGTTGTGCCGGTCGTCGTCGTGGTGCCCGTGGTGGTCGGCGACGTCGTGCCAGTCGTCGTCGTGGTCGTCGGCGAGGTCGTATCAGTCGTCGTCGTGGTCGTCGGCGAGGTCGTATCAGTCGTCGTCGTAGTGGTCGGCGAGGTCGTATCAGTCGTCGTCGTAGTGGTCGGCGAGGTCGTATCAGTCGTCGTCGTGGTCGTCGGCGACGTCGTATCAGTCGTCGTCGTAGTGGTCGGCGAGGTCGTATCAGTCGTCGTCGTGGTCGTCGGCGACGTCGTATCAGTCGTGGTGGTCGTCGTGGTGGTCGTGGTGGTCGTGGTGGTGGTCGTGGTGGTGGTAGTCGTGACGGGCTCACACACATCCGTGGTGAACGTGTTGTCGTCCAAGGTGACCGAGCCGTTGCGTGCCAGCGCGCGGCCCTGGACGTCCGCACCCGTGTTGACCGTGATCGACGTCAACGCCATGATCGTGCCCACGAAGTCGGAGTTGGTGCCGAGGGTCGCGGAACTGCCGACCTGCCAGAAGACGTTGCACGCCCGGGCACCGTTGATCAGGTTGACCACGCTGGCCGAGCCGGTGATCAAGGTCGAGGGGATCTGGAATATCCAGACCGTGTTCGGGTCACCCTGGCCGTCGAGGGTCAGCGTCCCGTTCAACTCGGTCGCACCGGATGCCTGGTAGACGCCGCCCACCAAGGTCAGCCCCACCAGGTCCGCGGGCAGCGCCTGGCCGGTGGGGGCACGTCCCGCAGCGTCGTCGTAGGCCGCCGTCAGGTCGGCCTGCGCCTGAGCCGCCACCGCGTCGTTCTCGTGCCTGGTGCCGCCGATGGTGCCAGGGGGAAGCCCGTGATGGAGGTGCCGGGGCTCACGCCGAGGTCACCGCTCAAGGTGGTGTCGCCGGTGTTCGTGACCGACTGACCGCCCAGCACCGAGAAGGTCGCCGCCGTGCCGAGCTGCACCGGCGCCTCGACGGCGTACGCCGTGAGCGGTGCCGACAGCGCGCCGACCAAGGTCACGGTGCTCACCATCGCACCCACCGCGACGACCGCGGCCCACCGGCGGCGGACCTCCCCGACCAACGCACTCGCAGGTTTGCCATCCATCCGCATCGCCTTCCAGTCGATCAATCGACCGGGCCGGTACGACTCGGTCGGTGCGCCGAGATGATCGAGGTCTTCGGTGCGAACACGGACGGATGACGTCACCTGAAGTCCACAGTGGACTGATCATTGACCGGCTCCACCGCCTGACCACTGCCGGCAGACGTCATGAGCGCGCGAGATCACTCGCCACGCGGAACCGCGGAATGCAGCCCGCACGGTAAAGATGACCACCCGAACGGGTTGCCTGTCCACGATGGAGGTTTGGGTGAGGCACCCGGTCCGGCTGCCGCGGCTCCCGGACGAGCGGTCGCCCCGAGGTCATCGGGTGATGACGCAGCCGAGGGCGGCGGCGGCCAGGCCGAGGGCCAGGCTCGCGGCGATGTTGGCCAGCGCTTGGCGGTGGCGGCCGTCCTCGGTCAGCCGGACGGTCTCGTAGCTGAACGTGCTGTAGGTCGTCAGGCCGCCGCACAGACCGGTGCCGACCAGGGCGAACAGGTCCGGTGACGTGCCGGCCACGCAGCCCAGCACGAACGAGCCCACGACGTTGACCGCGAGCGTGGCCCAGGGGAACGTCCGCTGGGCCAACCGGCCGGCGGCATAGCGCAGCGAGGCGCCCACGGCCGCGCCGGCGAAGACCAGCAGCACCGTCATGGCCACACCTTGCGGGTCGCGGCCATGGCGGCGAAGGTCGCGCACAGCGCCAGGAACAGGGTGCCGAACAGGTACCCGACGGCGGTGAGGCCACCCAGCCGCACGGCGTCCAGCGCGTAGCCCGAGAACGTGGTGAAGCCGCCGAGCACGCCGATGCCGAGGAACGGCCGGGCGAGCGGGTGCAGGCGCGGCACCAGGACCATCAGGACGCCGATCAGCGCGCTGCCCACGACGTTGACCACCAGCGTGCCCCACGGGCCGGGCACGACGGCGGACAGGCCGTACCGCGCGACGCCGCCGATGCCGCCGCCCAGGGCGACGGCCGCGACGATCCGGGTCTCAGCTCGCACGCAGGTGGTCTACCAGGTGGTCGAGGGCGGCCAGGGCGCGGACCACGTCGGCGCGTTCGGCCGGGTCGAGCTTGTCCAGCGCCGACCCGATGCGCTTCTCGTGCGCGGACTGCCAGACGGCCAGCTGCTCGTGCCCTTGCGGTGTCACGGAAAGCCGGGCCACGCGGCGGTCGCTGGGGTCGCCGCCCCGCTCGACCAGACCGTTCTCGATCAGCTGGCCGACGAGCCCGCTGACCGTGTTCGGCGCCAGCCGCAACTCGGCCGCGAGGTCGCCCACGCGCATCGGGGGACGCTCGGCGAGCGTCTGGAGCAGCTCGACCTGCGCCATCGGCAGGGAATCCCACGGCCATTCCGACCGGATGCTCGTGCGCAGTGCCCGGCGGAGCCTCGTGACCACGTCGGTGAGCGAGCGTGCCTCGTCTGACATGCGCGAATGGTACTGGCTCGCAATATGTCGGAGACCGAGATAGTCTGGCGTCGATGAATCGCTCACTCCGCTGGTTCGTCGCGGAATCACCCAGGCCGCGGCGGGTCGCGACCTGGGCCGGTGCGCCTTGGCTGGCCGTGGCGACGGTGTGCCTCGGCGCCTTCCTCGGCCAGTTCGACGCGAGCGTCGTCACACTCGCCCTGCCCGCATTGCGGGAAGATTTCGGCGCGTCACCCGAGTGGGTGTCGCTGGCGTACCTGTTGACGCTGGCCGCGTTCGTCGCGCCGATCGGCAAGTGGTCGGACCGGCGGGGCCGCAAGCTCGTGTACCTGTACGGGTTCGTGGTGTTCACCGGCGCGTCGGTGGCGTGCGCGTTGGCCCGGGACCTGGACGTGCTGATCGCGTTCCGGGTGGTGCAGGCGCTGGGCGCGGCGATGTTGCAGGCCAACAGCGTGGCGCTGGTGGTGGCGGCCGTGCCGCGCGACCTGATGCGCAAGGCGCTGGGGGTGCAGGCGACCGCGCAGGCGTCGGGACTGGCGCTCGGCCCCACGGTCGGCGGCCTGCTGGTCGAGGCGTTCGGGTGGCAGTGGGTGTTCCTGGTCAACGTGCCGGTCGGCGTCGCCGCCCTCGTGGCGGGCCACTACCTGTTGCCGCGCACGCGGGAGCGGGGCAGCACGCCGGTCGACGGGGTCGCCGTCGTCCTGCTCGCCACGGCCACCACCGCGTTGCTGCTGGTGCTGTCCGGCGCGAGCCCGTTCCTGCTGCTGCTCGCGCTGCCGGCGGGTGTCGGCTACGTGTGGCGGGAACCGCTGGTGCGGCGGGTCAAGGGCGGCCTGTTCGGCGCGACGTGCGGGTACCTGGTCCTGTTCGGACCGCTGGTCCTGGTGCCGTTCACGTCCGACCGCGGCCCGTCGGCGACCGGGTTGCTGCTCACCGCGCTGCCGGTCGGGTTCGCGCTCGGCGCGGCGCTGCCGTGGCGCGTGCCGCGGGCCGGCGCGGTGTTGTCCACAGTGGCCTGCGGGGTGCTCGCCTGGCAGGTTCACCCGGTCGCGCTGATCGCGTTGGGACTCGGGCTCGGCCTCTTCATCCCGGCCAACAACGCGGCCGTGCTCGGCGCCCTCCCCCGCGGTGACGCCGGGTCGGGCGGCGGTCTGGTGAACCTCGCCCGCGCCCTCGGCACCGCGCTCGGCGTGGCGGTGCCGCTCTTCGTCCACGCGCACTGGGGTCCGCGAGTGGCGTTCGGCGTCCTCGCCATGATCGTTCTGGTGACTGCGTGTACGCCGATCGGGGACAAGCTGCCTCGTCCCGGCCCGCCGCTCCGGCCGGATCAGTAACCTCGCCCCGGCGGGGCGAAACCTCGGGCTGGCACACACACGGGTGAGGACGAGGGTGGCGGATCGGCTGAGCTGGGTCCCCGATGACGTGAACACGGGGCTGCCCAGCGCCGCACGGCTCTACGACTACCTGCTCGGCGGCGGCCACAACTTCGCGGCCGACCGGGAGCTCGCGGAGGAGTTCCTGCGCGCCCAGCCCAACGGCCGCGCCATCGCCCGCCTCAACCGCGCGTTCCTGCGCCGGGCCGTGCTGCACCTGGTCGACGCCGGCGTGCGGCAGTTCCTCGACCTGGGCTCCGGCATCCCGACCGTCGGCAACGTGCACGAGATCGCGCAGAAGGCCGCGCCCGGGGCACGGGTGGTGTACGTGGACTTCGAGGACGTCGCCGTCGCCCACAGCCAGATGATCCTGCGGGACGACGACCGGTCCGCGGTCCTGCGGGAGGACCTGACCGAGCCGGACGCGGTGCTGGCGGGTGCCCGCGGCACCGGCCTGATCGACTTCGCCGAGCCGGTCGGCGTGCTCGCGGTCGGGGTGTTCCACTTCGTGCCGCCCGAACGCGACCCGGCCGGCGTGATCGCCGCCTACCGCGACGCCGTGGCGCCGGGCAGCCACCTCGCCCTCTCCCAGTTCAGCTCCGACCTGCAACCCGAGGAGATGGCAGGTGTCGTGGCGGTGATGCGCCAGAGCCCGGACCCGATGTTCCCGCGCACCCGCGCCGAGATCACCGCCCTGTTCGACGGCTTCGAGCTGGTCGAGCCCGGCGTGGTCCCGCTGCCCCGGTGGCGGCCGGAGGAGGGCTCCGTCCCGGAGGACGCCGACCGGGCGGGGATCTTCGCCGGGGTGGGGCGCAAGAAGTGAGCCGACGTGTCGCCACGCGATAGGACCCGGCGGCAGGGCATCGCGCGGGAGTGGATGCGGGCGGTCTACCCGACCGCCTACGTGCCGATGTCGCCGGTCGAGATCGAGCTGTACCTGCTCGAGCTGGTGGACGTGATCGCCGACGCGGTCCAGGCCGAGCCGTTCGCCGTCGAGCCGGTCGCCGCGGTCGGCCACCGGCTGGTCGAGGCCCACTTCACCGGCCCGGAGACGTTGCAGCGCACGGTGGACGTGCTCGGGCACGCCCTGCTGGCGGGCCCCGAGCTGCGGGACGTGCCGGGGCCGGCGGAGAAGGTCGTCGCCATCCTGGGCGCGGTGAGCGCCGGGTTCGCCGCCGCGATGCGGCTGGACGCGCTGGACCAGCAGGAAGAGGTCCAGCGCGCGCTGATGGCGGCCAAGCTGCGCGCCGAACGCGTGCTGGAGGTCAGCGAGGCCCGGTTCCGCGAGGTGTTCGACTCCTCCGCGTTCGGCATCGTGATCACCGACCTGGAGGGCCGGTGCGTCGAGGTGAACGCGGCGCTCGCCGAGATGATCGGCCGCGACCGGGGCGAGCTGACCGGGCGGCGGCTGGTCGAGCTGTTCGACCCGGACGACGCCGAGGCGCTGGCGACCAGGTACGAGGAGGTCGGCGAGGGCCGGGTGGAGCGGACGCGCGAGCAGCGGCGGCTGCTGCGCGAGGACGGCGAGCCGGTGTGGGTGCACCTGGCGGTGTCCTCGCTGCGCGACGCGGACGGCGAGCCCGCGTACCACGTGACCATGGTCGAGGACGTCAGCGAGCTGCACCTGCTGCAGAAGAACCTGGACTTCCAGCTGCTGCACGACCCGCTCACCGGCCTGTCCAACCGGCAGCGCTTCGCCACCCGGCTGGAGGCGCTGCACGGCGCGTCACGCGGCGGGATCACCCTCTACCACCTCGGCCTCGACGCGTTCTCGCTGGTGAACAACGGCCTCGGCCACGCCTTCGGCGACCGGCTGCTCACCGAGGTCGGCCACCGGCTCGAAGCCCTGGTCTCCGACGACGTGGCGCTGGTCGCCCGGATCGGCGGCGACGAGTTCGGCATCGTGGTGGACAACTCGCCGACCACGCCGAGCGTGCCCGACATGGTCGAGCTGATCAACGAGACGCTGCGGCAACCGGTCGACGACGGCGTGGCCCTGTCCGCGTCCATCGGCGTGGTCGACCGGCCGCCCGCCGGGTGGGAGGTCGCGGAGATCCTGCGCGCGGGCGACGCGACCCTGCGCCGCGCCAAGACGTGCGGCAAGCGGCAGTGGCTGCCCTACGACAAGCACCTCGACCGGCAGTGGCGGGAACGGCAGGCGCGGGCGGCGAAGATGCCCGGCGCGCTGGCCGGGCAGGAGCTGGAGGTCGAGTACCAACCGGTGGTCGACCTGGCCGGCGGGCAGGTGCTCGGCCACGTGGCCCGGCTGCGCTGGGACGAGGTCGGGCACCACGAGTGCGTCGAGCTGGCCGAGGAGACCGGGCTGTCGCTGGCGCTCGGCCAGTGGGCGCTGCACGAGGCCGCCGCCGTGGCGGCCGGGCCCGAGTCGTTCGGCACCCTGTACTTCGAGCTGTCGCCGATGCAGTCCCGCGACGAGGACCTGGTGCGCACGGTGAAGCGGACGTTGGACGCGAGCGGCCTGCCGGCGTCACGGCTGCAGATCTTCCTGGACACCCGGTCGATGCTGGAGGGCAGGGGCGACGACAACGCGCAGGTGTTGCGGGACAACGGGATCTCCACCGGGCTGACCCGGTTCAACGGCGGGCAGGCCGAGCTGTCGCTGTTCGGCGAGCTGCCGGTGGACGCGCTGGTCCTCGACCCGTCGATCGTGGGCAGGCTCGCCGAGCCGCACGAGTCGTTCCTGCACACCGCCGTGGAGCTGATGATCCCGCTGATCCGGGACTACGGGGTGGCGGTGGTGGTGCCGGACCTGTCCACGGAGGAGCGGACGGCGTGGTGGCGGCGGGTCGAGGTGGACGGCGCGTACGGCGACCACCTCGCTCCCGTCGTGCCGGGGTACGAGCTGTCCGGCTCCTAGTGCCGCGACCGCGCGGGTCGCGGCACTAGACGTGCTTCACCGCGGCCAGCAGCTTGGTCAGCGACTCCTTGGCGTCGCCGAACAGCATGGTGGTCTTCGGGTTGTAGAGCAGGCTGTTGTCCACGCCCGCGAAGCCCGGCCGCATCGAGCGCTTCATGAACACCACGGCCTTCGCCCGGTCCACGTCGAAGATCGGCATGCCGTAGATCGGGCTGCTCGGCTCGTCCCGCGCCCCGGGGTTGACCACGTCGTTCGCGCCGACCACCAGCACCACGTCGACGCTGCCGATGCCGGGGTTGACGTCGTCGAGCTCCTTGAGGTGCTCGTACGGCACGTCCGCCTCGGCGAGCAGCACGTTCATGTGGCCCGGCATGCGGCCCGCGACCGGGTGGATGCCGTAGAGCACGGTGATCCCGCGCTGTTCCAGCACCTGCGCCAGCTCCCGCGCCGCGTGCTGGCCCTGCGCCACGGCCAGGCCGTAACCGGGGACCACCAGCACGGAGTGGGCGTACCCGAGCAGGATCGCCACGTCCTCCACCGTGCCGGAGCGCACGGTGCGCTGCTCGTCGGTGGTCGCGGTCGCCGTGGTCGCCTGGAACGCGCCGAACAGGATGTTGGTCAGCGGCCGGCCCATGGCCTGGGCCATCAGCCGGGTCAGGATCGTGCCGGACGCGCCGACGAGCGTGCCCGCGACGATCAGCAGGGTGTTGGCCAGCACGTAGCCGGACGCGGCGACGGCCAGGCCGGTGAACGCGTTGAGCAGCGAGATCGCGATCGGCACGTCCGCGCCGCCCACCGGCAGCACGAACAGCACGCCCAGCGCGAGACCCGCCACCGCCAGCAGCACCAGCAGCAGGCCGTTGCCGGTCAGCACGACCGACAGCGCGAGCAGCGCGCTCACCGCGGCCGCGCCGATGCCGAGCAGCTGACCGGCGGGCAGCAGCACCGGCCGGGTGGTCATGACCTCCTGGAGCTTGAGGAAGGTGACCACGCTGCCGGAGAAGCTGACCGAGCCGATCAGCACGGTGAGCACGGTGGCGAGCTGGAACGCCACCGAGCCGTGCGGGACGGCCAGGAACTCGGTCAACGCCACCAGCGCCGCCGCCGCGCCGCCGACGCCGTTGAACAGCGCCACCATCTGCGGGATGGCGGTCATCTTCACCGAGCGCGCCGCCGGGATGCCCACCACCACGCCCGCGGCCACGGCGAGCACGATCAGCAGCCCGTTGTGCACGGCGCCGTGGACGTACGCGGTGACCACGGCCAGTGCCATGCCCGCCGCGCCGACCAGGTTGCCCGCGCGGGCGTACTTCGGGGTGCTCAGGCCCTTGAGCGCGAGCACGAAGCACAGCGCGGCGACCAGGTAGGCGAGCTGGACCCAGGTGGGGCTCACTCCCCCACCTCCTTGTGCCCGTTGGCGGCGCTCTTGACGGGTCTGCCCGCCTTGTGGCCCTTGAACATCTCCAGCATCCGGTCGGTCACCACGAAGCCGCCGACCACGTTGACCGTGGCCAGGAAGACCGCGGCGAGGCCGAGGGTGACCTCCAGCGCCTGCTCGGCCCGCCCGGTGATGAGGATGGCGCCGACCAGGATCACGCCGTGGATCGCGTTCGCGCCCGACATCAGCGGCGTGTGCAGGATCGTGGACACCTTCGACACGACCTCGAAGCCGACGAACACGGCCAGCACGAAGATCGTCAACAGGTCGATCACCGCAGCTCCCTCCTCAGCTCGCCCGCGTGCGTGAGGCAGCAGCCGGACAGCACCTCGTCGGTGAGGTCGGGGACCACCTGGCCGTCCTCCGTCATCATCATCAGGAGGTTGGCCACGTTGCGCGCGTAGAGCCTGCTGGCGTGCACGGGCATGCCGCTGGGCATGTTCAGCGCGCCGTAGACCAGGACCTCACCGACCCAGGTCTCCTCACCCGGGCTGCTCGCGGTGACGTTGCCGCCGGACTCGGCGGCCAGGTCGACCACCACCGAGCCGGGCGCCATCGCCTTGAGCATGTCGTTGGTGACCAGCACGGGCGCCTTGCGGCCCGGGATGGCGGCGGTGGAGATCACCACGTCGGAGGCGGCGACCCGCTCGGCGATCAGCTCGCGCTGGCGTTCGAGGAACGTCTCCGACTGCGCCTCGGCGTACACGCCCTGCTGCGTTTCGAGGTCCAGTTCGAGGAACCGCGCGCCGAGGCTCTTGACCTCGTCCTTGGCCGCCGCGCGCACGTCGTAGGCCTCGACCACGGCGCCGAGGCGCCGCGCGGTGGCGATGGCCTGCAACCCGGCCACGCCCGCGCCGAGGACGAGCACCTTGGCGGGCGGGATGGTGCCCGCCGCCGTGGTGAACATGGGCAGGAACCGGGGCAGCCGGTTGGCGGCCTCCAGCACCGCCCGGTACCCCGCCACCAGGGCCTGCGACGACAGGGCGTCCGCGGCCTGCGCCCTGGTCACCCGGGGTAGCAGGTCGAGGCTGAACGCGGTGACCTTCCTGGCCTTGAGCACCTCGATCAGCTCGGGCTCGGCGTTGGGCTGCAGGAAGCTGATCGTGACGTCGCCCTCGCGGAGGGCGGCGGCCTGCTCGGGTGTCGGTGGTTGGACGGAGACGATCACGTCGGACTGCCCGGCCGGGTGGTCGGCGATGACGTTCGCACCGGCTGCGCGGTAGGCGGCGTCCGAGGCGTGGGCGTGTCTGCCCGCTCCGGCTTGCACGTCCACCGTGAGTCCGGCACCGATCAGCGTGGTCACCGTTTCCGGTAGACCGGCTACGCGGCGCTCGGCGGGCCGCGCCTCGACGGGTATGCCCACTCTCACGGAGAGTCACCCTAGACCGCCGAAGGTGATCTACGCCACAGGTTGGCCTTAACGTTAACCGTACATACGTCTTGCTGAGATCTCCCGCGACGCGCTCAGTGGATCACCGGGCAGACGCCCTCGGTGTCACCGGCGAAGAAGTTGGGCACCAGCTCCCGCTTGTCGTAGTACCGGTGGAAGACGCTGGTGATCCCGCTCGACATCGGCGGCACGATCCACGTCCAGTCCGCCGGGCACGAGCGACCCGCCTCTTCCTCCTTCTTGAGGTGCGTGAGGAACCGGTCCGACTCGGTGTGGTGGTCGGTGATCGTCACGCCCGCCGCGGCGAACGAGTGCAGCACCGCGCGGTTCAGCTCGACCAGCACCCGGTCCTGCCACAGCGTCCGCACCGAGGAGGTGTCCAGGCCCATCCGCCGGCCCAGGTAGGGCAGCAGGTCGTACCGGTCGCCGTCGGCGAAGTTGCGCGCGCCGATCTCGGTGCCCATGTACCAGCCGTTGAACGGCGCGGCCGGGTAGTCGATGCCGCCGATGCGCAGCCGCATGTTGCTGATCGCCGGCACGGCGTGCCAGCGCAGCCCGAGGTCGGCCAGCCACGGCAGCTCGGGGTGGCCGATCGGCACCTCCAGCACCGCGTCGGGCGGCAGCTCGACCATGGCCGGTTCGGCGTCCTCCCGTTCCACGATCAACGGCAGCACGTCGAACGGCCCGCGTCGCGCGGGCGGTCGCCAGCCCATGTCGATGGCCGTCGCGGTCAGCTCGGCGTTGCGCCGGTCGCCCAGCACGCCGCCGTCCGAGCCGACGTAGCCCGCGTACCGGATCAGCTGCTCGTTGCGGATCCTCGGCGCGGGCCGGCCCGGCTCGTCGGGCGCGAACACGGTGATCACCGGGCGGACCTTGCCGCCGTTGGCGGCGAGCTTGAGGTGCTCGACGCACTCGTCCGCGATCTCCTTGGGGTCGCGCAGCTCGCGCAGGTCCCGGACTTTGAGGCTGCGCCAGTACAGCCGCCCGATGCAGCGCGCGCTGTTGCGCCACGCCACCCGTGCGCCGAACGTCAGCTCGTCGGGGGTGTGGCGGTACGTGCCGGTGGCGGCGACCTCGGCGTGCACCTCGGCCAGGCGGTGCTCGACCGCGCCGAGGTCGGGGTCCTCGGCGTGGTGCAGTCGGATGAACTCCTCGGCCTCGGCGAGGTCGACGGTGGGGGCGGCGGCGTCGTGCAGGGGAATGGCTTCAGCCGGACACGGGGGGACGGGGGCCATGGCGCGACACCGTAGTTGCCCTTTCGTGGTTGCTGCACCGCCGTGCCGGGCACCAGGGAGGTGCGACACCACCCTATTGGTGTCGCAGAGTGAGTGCTTGATCGCGCAGAAGAGTGACTCATCCTGCGAAAACGAGTGATATTCGATCGTTATCCGCTCGAATTTTCGCAGTAACTTGTGATTTACCCCACAGCCGCTTTTTCACCTATCGGGTGACAACGACGGTGGCGTCCACCCGAGGAACTTCGACATCCCGCGCAACCCGACCGACGCCGGCACCGCGCGCATCGCGGCGTTCCGCGCGGCCACGGCCACCGGGTTGCGCACCTTGTGCCCGACCCGCCCGAGCGCCCGGGACGCCTTCGCCATCGACTGCGTGCGCGGCCGGCGTTGCCGGTCGTAGGCGGCGAGCGCGGTCGGCACGTCGTCGGCGCGGGCGCAGGCGGCGGCCAGCACCACGGCGTCCTCGATCGCCATGCACGCGCCTTGGCCCAGGTAGGGCGTCATCGCGTGGGCGGCGTCACCGAGCAGCGCCACCCGGCCGCGCACGTAGGTCGGCAGCGGCGCGGCGAGCTCGTGGATGTCGTGCCGCAGCACGGCAGCCGGCGGCGTGGCGTCCAGCAGGGCGGGGATGGGGTCGTGCCAGTCGGCGAAGAGCCGGCGCACCTCGCCCAGCTCGTCGGCCGAGCGGCCACCGGCGGGTGCGATCGCAGCCGCGTACCAGCAGACCCGGCCGTCACCCAGTGGGAGGACGCCGAACTCGGTGCCGGGGCCGAGGGTCTGGCTGAGGCCGAGGTCGAGCGGGAACCGGGCGGTCGTCACGCTGCGCCACGCCGTGGTGCCCGCGTACACCGGCTGGGGCAATGTCGGGAACAGCGCCTCCCGGGCGCGGCTGCGGATGCCGTCCGCGGCGACCACCAGGTCCGCGTCCAGGTCGTCCAGCGAGCGCACCTCGGTGTCCGTGACCAGGCATCGCGCCGGCAGCGCCGACCGCAGCACCCGGTGCAGGTCCGCCCGGTGCACGGCGACCACGTGGTCCTGGTGCGACGCGTCGACGCGCGTCAGCGTCCGCCCCCTCCGGTCGCGGATGCCGCCCGGCACGCGGGGCGTGCCGATCCGCCGCACGTCGTCGGCCAGGCCCAGCGCCGCCAGCGCCCGCATCGCGTTCGGCATCACGCCGACGCCCGCGCCCACCTCGCCGAACTCCGCCGCGCGCTCCAGCACCGCGACCTCCCACCCGACGCGCCGCAACGCCACCGCCGCCGTGACGCCGCCGAGGCCACCGCCCACCACGACCGCTTTCATGCCCGCTCCTTCTACACCTGTAGAGACCAGTACTCTACAGGTGTAGAAGGAGGACGCACTGTGACGGAGCGCATGGCCGCCCTCGCCGACGCGGCGATCCACGTGGTGGCCACCCGCGGCATGCGCGGGCTGACCCACCGCGCCGTGGACGCGCAGGCGGGCGTGCCCACCGGCTCGACGTCGGCCTACTTCCGCACCCGCAAGGCCCTCGTCGAAGGCGTCGTGCAGCGCCTCGCCGACCTGGAGGACGCCGAGGTGGCGGCGGCGCGGATCGACGTCCCGCTCGACCCCGACCTGCTCTCCGAGAGCCTCGCGACCGTGCTCGACCAGTGGATGACGACCGGCCGCGAGCGCACGCTGGCCCGGTACGCGTGCCTGCTGGAGGCCACGCACCACCCGGAGCTGCGCGGCATCCTGGCCCACGGGGAACGGCCGCGCGCGCAGGCGCGGGAGCTGCTGGCCGCGTTGGGCGCGCCGGACCCGGAGCGGAGCAGCCGGGAGCTGGTGGCGTTCGTGGACGGGCTGCTGTTCGACCGGCTGGTCGGCGCGGGCGCGCTCGGCGCACCCGACCCCGGCACCCCGAGGAGCCGGGCCGAACTGGCCTCCGCGATCCGCGCCGCGTTGCGCGCCGTGCTCGGTAAATGAGTGGCGCCCGGCGCTACCGTTGGTCGCATGTGGGCATTCCGCGTCGAGTACCTCTGAGCCCAGGGCAGCCGTCAACCCCCACGCGCCTCGCGTGCCGGGGTCATCGAGCCAACCCTGACCTCATGCGGAGATTCCCGTGTCGCACATCGCTTTCTTCAACATCCCCGGCCACGGCCACGTCAACCCCACGCTGCCCGTCGTCACCGAACTGGTGAACCGGGGCCACCGGGTCACCTACGCGGTCGACCCCGGCTTCGCCGGCATCGTCGCGAAGGCGGGCGCCGAGCCCGTGCTCCACCCGACCAGCCTGCCCACCGACGACCGCGAGTGGCCGACCGAGATGGCGCCCGCCATGCGCCTGTTCCTCGGCGAGGCCAGGACCGTGCTGCCGGTGCTGGCCGCCGCCTACGCCGACGACCGGCCGGACCTGGTCGTCTACGACATCGGCGCGTGGACCGCACGCGTGCTGGCGGGCCGCTGGGGCGTGCCCGCGATCCAGTTCTCCCCCACCTTCGTCGCGTACGAGGGCTGGGAGGAGGAGATGGCCGACATGTACGACCACCCCGACGTGGAGGCGTTCTTCGGCGAGCTGGACGGGTGGCTGGCCGCCGAGGGCTGCGCGATCCCCGCCCGCACCTACGTCGGCCACCCCGACCGGGCGGTGGTGAGCATCGCGCGGTCGTTCCAGCCCAACCACGAGTCGGTGCACCCGAAGTACACGTTCGTGGGACCGTGCCTGAGCGACCGGTCGTCGTTCCAGGGCACGTGGGAACGGCCCGCGGACGACCGGCCGGTGCTGCTGGTGTCGTTCGGGTCGGCCTACACCAACGAGCCGGGGATCTACCGGCAGTGCTTCGAGGCGTTCGGCGACCTCGACTGGCACGTGGTGGTGAACATCGGCAAGCACGTCGACCCGGCCGAGCTGGGCGAGCCTCCGTCGAACGTGGAGCTGCACCGGTGGGTGCCGCAGCTGGAGATCCTGTCGCACGCCAAGGCGTTCATCACGCACTGCGGCATGGGCGGCACCATGGAAGGGCTCTACCACGGCGTGCCGATGGTCGGCCTGCCCGCGATCGGCGAGCAGGTCATGAACGCCGTGCGGCTGGTCGACCTCGGCGTCGGCAGGCACGTGCCGCGGGAGGAGGCCACCGCCGAGGTGCTGCGCTCCGCCGTGCTGGAGCTGGTGGACGACCCGGAGGTGGCCCGGCGGCTGGCCGGGCTCAAGGCCGAGATCCGGGCGGCGGGCGGCACCGCCGCGGCGGCCGACGTGGTCGAGGCGGAGCTGAGGTGAGGGCGGGGGGCGGCGCCCGGCGGCGCCGCCCCTCCTCGTCTACGCGGACCGCTCCGTGCTGCCCAGCCGGGGGAACGGGTCGGTCGAGAACACGACCTCCACCGGCACCTCGAAGTACTGCGCGATGCGCAGCGCCAGGTACAGGCTGGGGCTGTACTCGCCCCGTTCCAGGTAGCCGACGGTCTGGTAGTGGATGCCCAGCGCCTCGGAGAGCTGCCGGCGTGACACTCCCCGTTCCGCGCGCAGCATCGCGATCCGGTTGTAGACGCTTTCGCTCATCGCACCCTCTGCAACGCCGCCTGTCGGCGCTGCTCCATATCCGAGCCGGACTCCCGCCGAGCCATCCGACGCAGGATCGTAGGCGCAAGCAGGAAACCGACCACCGTCCACACCCCGAGCACGCCCGCCATCTCCAGGATCCGCCAGGAGCCGCCGATCTCCGCGGCCGCCGCCGAGTCCGGCAGCAGCGCCGCCCTGGCGCCGTGACCGGCCCAGTACACCGGGAACACCTGGGCCACGCCCTGCAACCAGCCGGGCATCGCGGTGATCGGGTAGAAGATGCCCGAGATCGCCACGACACCCATCATCGGCAGCATCGTGATGCCCATCGCGCTGCCCGGGCTCTTGGTGATCGACCCGGCGACCGCGCCCCACGGCATCATCGACACCATCCCGAACGCCAGCACGGCGAGCAGGCCGAGGATGCCGCCCACGCCCGCGTCCGCCAGCACGTTCACCAGGAACAGGCCCGGCACCAGCACGATCAGCAGACCGACCAGGGAGTCCAGCGACGTCTGCACGGTCCGGCCGACCAGGTAGCCGACCATCCCGTGCGGCACCGCCTTGGCGCGCAGCAGCGTGCCGTCCTCCCGGTTGACCGAGAGCTGGCCGGCCGGTCCGACCAGGGCGCCGAACACGATCCCCATGCCGAGCAGGCCGGGCAGGGTGAGCGCGGCGAGCGAGAGGCCGGCGCCGTCGACGGGCGAGTCGCGCTGGAACCACAGCACGGTCAGCGCGGCCAGCCCGGTGAACAGGTTGTACCCCTGGTCCGAGCTGCCCAGGGAGTGGCGGAACTCGCGCACGCCGCGGTCCACGCCGAGCCGGATGGCCTGTGCCTTGGTGTTCACCGGAGCGCCACCTCCTCCTCGGTCGCCTGGCCGCTCTCGTGCCGCTGCACGAGGGCCAGGTAGGTGTCCTCCAACGTGCTGCGGCGCACCTCCAGCTCGGAGACGCCCGTCGCGTGCTGGCGGAACAGGTCGCGGACGAACGCCGTCGCGTCGTCGGTCGTGTGCACGTGCCGAAGGCCGTCGTGCGTCCAGCGGACCTCGGACTTGCCCGCGACCCGGCGGCTGAGCTGGTCCGGGCTGCCGTCGGCGATGATCCGCCCGCCCGCCAGCACCAGGATCCGGTCGGCCAGCTTCTCCGCCTCGGCCAGGTCGTGCGTGGTGAGGAGGATCGTCATGCCCTCCAGGTCCGACAGCCGGTGCACCAGGTCGTGGAAGTCCCGCCGCGCGTGCGGGTCGAACCCGGCCGTCGGCTCGTCCAGGAACAGCAGGTCCGGCTTGCCGACGATGCCGATCGCCACGTCCAGCCGCCGCCGCTGGCCGCCGGAGAGGCTGCTGATCTTCTTGTGCGCGTGCCCGGTCAGGCCGACGGTCTCGATCAGCTCGTCGGTGTCGAACGGCCGCGACTCGTGCGGTGTCGCGTAGGGCGCGTAGTAGCGACCCAGGTGGTGCAGCAGCTCGCGCACCTTCCAGCGGCCGTGGTCGCGCCAGGACTGGAGCACCACGCCCAGCCTGGCCCGCCAGGCCTCGTCGCCGACGGCCGGGTCGACGCCCAGCACCCGGACGTGGCCGTCGGAGGGCAGCCGGAAGCCCTCCAGGATCTCGATCGTCGTGGTCTTGCCCGCGCCGTTGGGCCCGAGCAGGGCCACCACCTCACCCGGGCCCGCGGTGAAGTCGACCCCGTGCAGCACGTCCGTCGTGCCGTAGCGCATCCGCAGATCGCGCACCTCGATGACCAAGGACCCTCACCTCCCCCTTGTCTGAGTTGTCCGGCATTTTGTAGCACACCTGCTATCACACGTACTACTGCCGTTCCCTACGACTTATTTACTTCACGGCTTCGTGAAACTTCTGTACGTTGCGAAGTAGGTCCCTTAACGCACTGGGAGGTGTGCGAGATGACCGAAACGCTGTCCGCCGAGCTGCCGAGCCGACGCAGCACGGCGTTCGACCCGCCCGCGGAGTTGGGGTTGCTCCGCGAGCGGGCCCCGATCAGCAGGATGAAGTTCCCCGACGGGCACCTGGGGTGGCTCGTGACCAACTACGAGCTGGCCCGCGAGGTGCACGCCGACCGCCGGTTCAGCAGCCGGTCCGAGCTGCAGCACTCACCGCGCAAGGTGGCCGGCAAGCCGGTGCCGCCGCGGCCGGCGGCCAAGCCGGGCATGTTCATCGCGATGGACGCGCCCGACCACACCCGCTACCGCAAGCTGCTGACCGGCCAGTTCACCGTGCGGCGGATGAACCAGCTGATGCCCCGGATCGAGCAGATCGTGGCCGAGCACCTGGCCGCGATGCGCGCCTCCGGCACGTCGGCGGACCTGGTGGCGCAGTTCGCGCTGCCGGTGCCGTCGATGGTCATCTGCGAACTGCTGGGCGTGCCCTACGAGGACCGGGCGGCGTTCCAGGAGGACACCGCCAAGGCGCTGCGGCTCGACTCCACGTTCGAGGAGATCATGGAGGCGTTCGAGCGGCTGGAGGACTTCGTGCTCCAGCTCGCGAAGCGCAAGCACGTCGAGCCGGGCGACGACATGCTGTCCGGGCTGGTCGCCACCGGCGAGCTGACCGACGAGGAAGTCGCCAACATGGGGCTGCTCCTGCTCGTCGCCGGCCACGAGACCACGGCGAACATGCTGGGTATCGGCACGATGTTGCTGTTGCGGCACCCCGAGCAGCTGGCCGCGCTGCAAGCCGACCCGTCGCTGGTGGACAACGCGGTCGAGGAGCTGATGCGGTACCTGTCGATCATCCAGTTCGGCACGCTGCGCACGGCGTTGGAGGACGTGGAGATCGGCGGCGTGGTGGTCAAGGCGGGCGAGTCGGTCTCGATCTCGGTGGCCGCCGCCAACCGGGACCCGGCGCGGTTCGAGCGGCCGGACGAGTTCGACGTCCGCCGGTCCGCGGCCGGGCACCTCGCGTTCGGCCACGGCGTGCACCAGTGCCTCGGGCAGCAGCTGGCCCGGATCGAGATGAGGGTCGGGTTCGCCGCGCTGTTCCGGGAGTTCCCGGACCTGCGGCTCGCCGTGCCCGCCGAGGATGTCAAGCTGCGCACCGACATGGCCATCTACGGGGTGCACGAGCTGCCGGTGGAGTTCTCGTGAAGATCGAAGTGGATCCTGACCGGTGCGCGGGGGCGGGCATGTGCGCGCTGACCGACGCCGACGTGTTCGACCAGGACGAGGTGGACGGGACGGTCGTGCTGCTGCAGCCGTCCCCCACGGGCGAGCACGAGAAGGCGGCGCGCGAAGCGGCGCACCTCTGCCCGGCCGGGGCCATCCGCGTCGTGGAGTGACGTGAGCCGCCGGGGGCCGTCTTCGGGCGGTCCCGGGCGGTGAACGGCGGCTCAGAGCGACAGGTGCACGCGCAGTGCCTCGTCGAGCTGCTTGAGCACCGCCGGCGGCAGGCCGCCGATCCGGGCGCGGAGCCTGGCCGCGGTGACCGTGCGCACCTGCTCGGCCTGGGCCTTCGAGTCCGCGCCGAGCCCGCAGTCCTTGGCGGGCAGCAGCACCTGGAACGGGTACACCTTCGCGGTGTTGGAGGTGATCGGCACGACCGTCACCACACCCCGGCCGCCACCCCGTCCGGCGGCCCGGTTCGCCGCGTCGTTGCTGACGACCACGGCCGGGCGGATCTTGTTGGCCTCGGCGCCCTGCGCCGGCTCCAGGTCCACCCAGTAGATGTCACCTCGCCGCATCGAGGACACCGTCTGGCGCGGTCACGTCCCACATGTCGGCGTCTCCTCCGGCTTCCCACTCTTCCCACGCGCTCGCGTAGGCGTTCTCCAGACCCGCCTCGCGCAGCAGCGTGATCGCCTGGTGGATCACCGACGACCGCGATGCGCTCCGATGTTGCCGCAGGTAGCGATCAACGAACTCTACGTCCTCCTCGGGGAGGCTCACACTGATTTTCATACCGTCGATGCTACCTCCGGTACTACCCGGCCGGAACCTCGTCCGCGGGCGTCGGCACGTCGGCCGGGGCCGGGCGCCTGCCCGGCATCGCCAGCCCGATCGCCGTGCCGGCGAACGCCAGCGCGGCGACCGCGGTCATCGAGGCCGAGAAGCCGTCGCTGAACTGCGCGGCCGTCGCGTAGCCGCCGGCGGCGCCGAAGACCGCCACCGACACCGAGGTGCCGAACACGCCACCGAACATGCGCAGCATCATGAAGACACCGGACGCCTGGCCGATCCGCTGCGGCGGCACCGCCCCCACGACCGCCTTCTGCGCGGCGGGCATCGCCGCCGTGATGCCGACCGAGCCGACGACCAGCGCGGGCAGGATCTCCAGGTAGGACGTGTCGGCGTCGACGACGACCGCGATCCACGCCATGCCGACCGCCTGCAGGAACAAGCCGCCGACGACGAACCTCCGCTCACCCACCCGGTCGACCAGGCGACCGGCGATCGGCGCGCACACCATGAGCGTGCCGGTCCACGGCATCAGCATCAGGCCGGCGACGAGCGGACCGTGGCCCTTGACGAGCTGGAAGTACTGGGCGAGGAAGAACATCGTGCCGTAGAGCGAGGCGAACACCAGGAAGTTCGCCGGGTTGGCCGTGGCGAACGCCCGCAGCTCGAACAAGCCCATCGGGACCATCGGCCGCGGTGTGCGCCGCTCGTGGCGCACGAACGAGACCACCAGCACGATACCGACCACAGCCGAGCCGACGACCTCGACGCTGCCCCACCCCGCCGCGTTGCCGCGCACCAGCGCCCAGATGACGCCGAACGCGCCCAGCGTCACCAGGGCGAGACCGCCCAGGTCGAGCTTGTCGTTCGGGCCGGTGCTCTCGTCCACCCGGCGCGTGGCGAGCAGGATCGCGACGACGCCGACCGGCAGGTTCAGCCAGAAGATCCACTGCCAGGCCAGGCCCTGCGCGATCGCGCCGCCGATGAACGGGCCGCTGAACGTGGCCAGACCGGTCAGGCCGAGGTAGAGGCCCATCGCCCTGCCGCGCACCTGCGGCGGGAAGACCGCGGTGACCAGCGTGAGCGACAGCGGCAGCACCAGCGCGGCGCCCGCGCCCTGCGCCGCGCGGGACACGATCAGGAAGACGACGTCCGGCGCCAGCGCGCACGCCACCGACGCGGCGGTGAACAGCGCCAGACCGGTGGCGAACACCTTGCGGCGGCCGAACCGGTCACCCAGCGCGGCGCCCGTGAGCAGCAGCGCCGCGAACGTCAGGTTGTAGGCGTTGACGACCCACTCGAGCTGCTCGACCGACGCCGCCAGGTCCGCGCGGATCGTGCTCAACGCGGTGGTCACGACCAGGCTGTCCAGGGCCATCATGAACGACGCCAGCGAGGCCAGCCCCAAGGTCCACGCCTGCTTGGACGTCATCCGTCCCGTCGCGGTGCTCACCGTGCTCCTGTCGTCCGCCGGTCGGGTTCCGCGCTCACGCGCTGCCGATGGAGGCGCGCAGCGACCGCGGCAGCCCGAAGAGGGGCAGGAAGCCGTTGTCGTGGAACCGGGTGAGCCCGGTGATCCGGTCACCGGCCAGGGTCAGCACCAGGACGCCGTGCGCGTGCAGGACCGGGGTCCGCGGGTCGCGCAGGTAGCAGCCGAAAGCGGGCTGGCCGTTGGCGCGCGTCGGGATCAGCACGTGCCGCCGGTCGTGGTGCAGCGCCACGGTGGCCAGGAAGTGGCGGACGTCGTCCAGGCCCCGGTACTCCAGCGGCATCGGCGGCATGGTCAGCCGCGCGTCGCTCGTCAGCAGCTCCACCACCGCGTCCACGTCACCGGTCTGGAACGCGCGGGCGAAGTCGTCCACCACCCGGCGTTCGCCCGGCGAGTTCGGCAGCGGCGCGCTCTCCCGGGCCGGCAGTTCGTGCGCGAGCGTGCCCCGGGCTCGTTTCAACGCGCTGGTGACCGCGTTCTCGGACGTGTCGAGGATGGTCGCGACCTCGGCGGCCCGGAACCCCAGCACGTCCCGCAGCACCAGCACGGCCCGCTGCTTCGGCGGCAGCTCCTGCAAGGCGGTGAGGAACGCCAACGACACCGACTCCCTGACCTCGTACCGCGCCTCGGGGCCCGGCGCGCGGTCGGCGACCTCGTCGAGCAGCGAGTCCGGGTACGGCTCCAGCCAGCTCGGCTCGGACCGGCGGTGGGACGGCTCGGGCAACGCGACCTCCGTTCGGACGGCCACCGGGTCGACCAGCCGACGACCACCGGCCCGCAACGCGTTGAGGCACCGGTTGGTCGCGATGCGGTACAGCCAAGTCCTCACCGAGGCCCGCTCCTCGAACCCGCCGATCCCCCGCCACGCCGCCAACAACGTCTCCTGCACCAGGTCCTCGGCGTCGTGCACGGACCCGAGGACGCGATAGCAGTGAACCTGCAACTCCCGCCGGTAGGGCTCCACGAGCCGCCGAAACGCCTCCCCGTCCCCTCCGCGCGCCAACGCCAACAACTCCCCCGCCGGGCGCTGCGCCACGTCACTCCCCCTGACCAGCGACACCTCTCGCATGCTGCTCCCCACTTCCGCTCCCCGCCCACCCGCACCGTCCACCGCCCGATCGGCGTGGTCGTGCGGGCGGAACGCTGATCTCGGAAGGGCAGACACCACCGGGACCGGAAACTGGTCGACCCGGAACCACCTCTCCGGCGCCACGCGCCCCGGCACCCCGGCGATGCCACCGCCACCTGCGATCTTGCCGCCAAGACCACCTCCACCCGCCTCCGCCGACGCCGAGCGGGACTTCGCTCGAAATGACCCTTGACGTGGCATTGCCCGGTGCTCCGCAGTAGCGGCGGAGCACCGGGCATGGTCAGCGGGAACCGCGTTGCGTCAGCCGGGGGCGTCCTCGCCCTTCGGCGGCTTCTTGCGGAAGTTGAAGGTCATCGTGAACGTGACGATGCCGTCGGGACCGAAGCGACGCCAGAAACGTCCGGCCACCTGTACGACCAGTTGGAGGGATGACAAAAGCCCCAGTGCGAAAGCTGCCTGCCCCCACGGTTCTCCGTAGTCGAACTGGCTCGTCAAGCAGGCGACGAGAAAGCTCGCCGTGAACCCCACTGGCAGGGCGAATGCGACTAACTCGCTACGCAGGGAGGGGGCAGAGGACTGCCCCTCCCGCAAGGAGATCAGCAAGATCATTCCTTATTGACGTTGTACTCACTGTGCGGATATCGAAACGGCCCGCCGCTCGGGACCGACCAAGGCCCTTACGGTGGGACGGCTCAAGCGCACCAGATCGAGCAACGTCGTTCAAGCTCGTTCACACGCGAGAACAAAGGTGTCCCCGATCGAGTGAGGACACGGACCGCCGTCATCACTGACAGTAGCGGCAGGTGTAGCAGCCCACCGCCCGAGCCTTACTGCGTGTTGGTCGGTCCCGAGCGGCGGGCCGTTTCGATGAACCACACAGGTTCAACGCCACTTTGCGAGAAGTGACACTATAGTTATATAGCCGCACCGGCGGTTAAGAGAACGTTGACACACCACTTCACCCTATCGTGTGATGCGCAGGCTGTATCTGTCGGCTATGCGTTCGCTACGTGTGAATGATGTTCGCCAAGTTCACCGAGTCGGCGGTAGACCTCCGTATGAAGATCATACGCCGACAACCGATGCTTCCTTAGCATTCAGGTACCACCCGAACGCGTGATTGACCTCGTCCCGTGACAGCCGGGGAGGACGCGAAAGATGACCGGGCATGCTGTCGACCTGCCGATTCCCGACGTCTTCGCAGGTTATATCGATTATGAAGAGGACCATGCCCAGGGCGCGGACAACGCCGCGCGCCGTCAGTCGTCCCCCAGGGTCCCGACCGACACCCACCCGCCGCCACCGCACCCACCACCGACCCGCTGAAGCCGTTCAACCGCGGCGACCGACCGGTCTCCGCGACGCAGCCCTCGCCTCAGCCCTCGCCTCAGCACTCCCTGCAGGCGCAAGCCTTCGTGAAGGTCTGTCGGACCAACTCCTCCCCCTCGGCCGCCCCTGCGACGTCATTCGGCGTGCCGTCGTTCATCAGCGCATTCGGAGAAGCGCTGCACCCCTGAGTGACGGCGTGATCGCCTCCACGCGGCCCCTTCTCGTGCCGGGGCGACTGATCCCGCTCCTGTCGCGATTTCCCGTCGACCGTCAGTCGACGGATCTCCTCCAGCAACTCGGCACGAGCCCGGCTATCGTCCGAGCTTCACTTGTGGCGTCCGTTCATCAGGTTGTGCGCTTCGAGGTCCTATTCGGTCACGTTTACCGTGAGCCGGACACAGAGACCACGATCCTTGTCCTTGAGGATCGCGAATGCCGCAACCAAGGGCGGGTAGTGCTCCTACCAGCGAGAGGAAACCCAACGCAGCACGACGACGAGCACACCCGATGAGTCCCGCGCCATGTGAAGCGAAAGTCGCCGTCGTCCGCAGCGGGTCATCGGGCGGGCGACGTTCGCCATTCCCAGAGCAGCCGACGGGTTTCCTTGCGGCGACCTCCTCCAGCCCGGACACCGTCCACGATCGAAGAGCGTCATCTGCGCCGCAGAGTTCTTCGACGAACAAGCCGACCGTCTGCGGCGACCGAGCTTCACCGATCAACTCCAGCAACCAACACCGCACACGTGATCGCCGTGCTCGACTTCGAACTCACGGATCAACTCGGCGACATGTTCGTTCGTGACCGGAAGAAGCAGGTGGAACCCGTCTTCACGGGCTTGTGCGGCGTGCTTGCGCGCGGTCGGACAATCCGCCGTCACACCGAACGCCCCACTCGCGCCGTCCTCGTAGCAGGACAGTCCAAGGGACGGAGGGTGGCGTTGATCCTGCGACGGCTCAACGCCACCCTCGTGACCAGCACCGACAGTGGGGCGAGTGGGGTTCGAACCCACGACCTGACGGATTATGAGTCCGCTGCTCTGACCGGCTGAGCTACCGCCCCCTGACGTGCGGTTCCGGAGGGTACAGAGGGTGGCTCCCCCGCGTCTCGACAACCCGGCCGGCGTGACCAAGCTGTGCACTCCCGGACTACGGGGCTCCGAGGTCGGTCGGCCGGTAGCCCGCGGGGTAGCCCGGGTAGCTGCGGTTCTTCGGGTCGTTGGTCAGGCGTGGTGTGGTGCGGGGTGGGAGGAGGCGGACGGTGGTGGCGCGGGCGCGCAGGGCGGTTCGGGCGGCTTTGGTGAGCCACGCCGGCTGGGCGGGGAAGCCGAAGGCGGTCAGCATCGGCTCGTCCAGCATCGCCAGCACCGCGCGGGACGTCAGCGCGCGTGGCGCCGGGTACCAGGAGCAGAACAGGTCCAGCGTGTACTGGCCGATCGCGCGGTTGGTGTCGCTGTAGGTGAAGTGCTCCGCCTCGTACTCGCGCTTGAACGCCGCGTAGGAGGAGTAGTCGGGCGGCAGGTCCTTGATGCCCATCCGGTGGCCGACGGCGCGGTAGAAGTGGAACGCGCCCAGCCGCTCGTGGTCGGTCAAGGGCCGCCAGCCGAAGCGGGTGATCCACTCGATCGGGTCGAAGATGAACGTGGACAGCACGTACCGCATGTCGTCGTTCGAGATGTCGTACCGCCCGTGCAGCCGGTTCACCACGCGCAGCGCCTCACGGCCGCGCGGCGAGTCGTAGCCGTGCTCCACCAGCTCGGCCATCAGCAGCGCCGTGTCGTCGTAGCGCTGCTGCGGCCGGCGCTCGAACTCGCCGGTCTTGGCCAGCAGCGCCGAGATGGACGGCACGCAGTACGTCCGGAACAGGGCGAACTCCAGCGACCGCACGTAGTCCCACGGGAACTCGTACCCGGACGAGATGCGCATGATCTCGGCGTGGTCCCGCTCGGGGTCGAGCGAGGTGATCCGGCGGCGGTTGGCGAAGCGGTCGGCCATGCGGCCCAGCCTGCCCGAAGAAACCAGCCACGAGAGGGTGACAAACGGGTGACTCGCGGGTACCCGGACCCCATGACACGACGAAACCCCAGGCCGGTTGACCTGGGGCTGCCATCGCGCTCCCCCTACTGGATTCGAACCAGTAACCCTTCGATTAACAGTCGAATGCTCTGCCATTGAGCTAAGGGGGAATGTTCTGTTGTAGGTCGGGCCTCCCGGCCCGACAGGAGGTAACTCTAGCGCATCCGGAACAGTGCTCGCGCACACCCCCCTCCTCGTGCGGTAGGAAGGGGTGTGACCAGGCACGATCTCCAGGAGAGGACCACCTCATGAAGGGCATCCTGCTCGGCGCCGCCGTCGGCTACGTCCTAGGGGCGCGCGCCGGACGTCAGCGCTACGACCAGATCGTGCGCGCCTACCGCTCCCTGGCCGACCACCCGGCCGTCCAGGGCGCTGCGGGCATCGTGCGTGCCAAGGTCGGCGAGAAGACGGGTTTCGGCCGGCGCCAGTCGAACGCCAACGGCCACCGGCGCGACCCCGTCATCCCACGCGCCAACTAGAACGGCCGAACCACCGCGCCGGGGCCGCCCACGACCAGTGGGCGGCCCCGGCGCGGTGGCACATGGCGCCGATCCGCTACGGCACGCGGGCCACGGCGAAGATCCGGCGGAACGGGAACCAGGTCGTGCCGTCCGGCCGGCGCGGGTAGGCCTCGCGCAGCAGGGGCGCCAGCCGACCGCGGAACGCGGCCCACTCGCCGTCGTCCAACGCCGCCCGGATCGGCCGCAGCGCCGTCCCGGTGATCCACTCCAGCACGGCGTCCTCGCCTTCCAGCCGCTGGAGGTAGGTCGTCTCCCACGCGTCCACCGCGCAGCCGTCGAGCACCTCGGCGTACCCCACCGGGTCGAGCACCGGCGACGGCCGCATCAGCCCCCGCAGCGCGGGCCACGACGCGTCGACCAGCGACCGCACCAGCTCGTGCGACGGTCCGGAGAAGTTGCCCGGCACCTGCATCGCCAGCCACGCGCCGGACGGCAGCGCCCCGACCCACCGCCGCAGCAGGTCCTCGTGCCCCGGCACCCACTGGAGCACCGCGTTGGTCACCACGACGTCGGTGTCCGGCCCGGGTTCCCACGACGCCACGTCGCCGACCCTCGCGTCGACCCCGCGCGCCCGCGCCGCCGAGACCATCTCCGGCGACGAGTCCAGCGCCTCCACCACCGCCGACGGCCACCGCTCGGCCAGCGACGCGGTCAGGTTCCCCGGACCGCAGCCCAGGTCGACCACCCGCCGCGGCGACGTGGCCCCGACCCGTGCCACGAGCTCGTGGAACGGTCGCGACCGGTGGTCGGCGAACGCGAGGTACTTGCCCGGATCCCACATGCGCGCACCCCCAGTAACAGTACGATCGTACTGCTACCGTACGCCGGGAGCGCTCACCCGCGCAGCTCGGCGATCTTCGACGCCACCGAGGCCGCGACCTCGCGGACCCGCGTCACGTCCGCGCCCGGGTCGGGCCGCACCTGCAGCACCACGCCGTCCCGCCCGGCCACCTTGCGCTGCACGAACCACGCGCCGACGGTCGCATTGTGCTCCCGGGACTTGATCGACCCGGTCACGCGCGCGTGCACGACCTCGGGCACCTTGCCCGGCGACTCCAGCGGGAACCGCTGCGGCGCGAGGTCGCGCAGCAGCACGGCCCCGCCGGCCGCGCCGTCCTCGACCGCCTCGATCACCGCCAACGCGCTCCCGCTCCACGTCGCCTTGCTGATCAGGTGCCACCCGACCCGGCGCGGACCGGGCTGCCCCGGATCAGGCTGACCCGGACCGGGCAACCACAGCCCGTGCGTGGTCGCCACGAGCCACCCCGCGCCGACCGGGGCCGACGCCAGCACGTTCTCGTCGGCCTCCAGCGACCCGGTGAACCCCTCGGGCGCGCCCGAGCCGAAAACCCTCCGGAACAGCCCCATCACAGCCCGCCCGCCGCTTGTTGGCCCAACGCCTTGTGGTAGTCCTCCAGCGCGATGAGGTCGCCGAACAGGGCCCGGTACTCGTCGGGCTCCTCCACCGGCGACACGCGCCGCAGCCGGGACTTGATCTCGGTGATCTGCCCCGCCACCAGGATCTGCTGCAACCGCGCCAGCACGCCCTGCACGTACCGGTACTCGTCGTCCGCCTTGACCCGCAGCTGCTCGACGGACAGCTCGGTCAGCACCGACCGCACGGCCTGGTGCCGGCACGCCTGCGACACCGCGTCCAGGAACGCCGGACCGGACAGCCCGGACGACGCGCCGCCCGCCTCCCGGATCGCCTGGTGCAACGCCAGGTAGGCGGGGTGCGTGAACGCCTCGTCGGGCAGCGAGTCGTAGTACGGCCCGGCCATCTCGGGCAGCTGCAGCGCCGCCTTCAACGCCTCCCGCTGCGCCCACAGCGCCGGGTCGCGCGGGTCGGGGCGGGTCGGCCCGTCGACGTCCACGGCCAGCGCGCCCTGGTTCGGGTCGGCGGGCGCGGCACGCCGCGACGGCGCGGGCGCGCGGCCGGTCGCCGTCTCGCGCACCCGGCGCACCACGGCCGACTCGTCCTCCCAGCCGACCCACCAGGCCAGCCGGGTCGCGTAGCCGTCCCGCTTGGCCCGGTCCTTGATCTGCGCCACGAACGGCACCATGACCTTCAGCGCCTCGACCCGACCGTCCACCGAGTCGAGGTCGTAGTCCTTCAGCCGGGTCTTGATGGCGAACTCGAACAGCGGCGTGCGGCGGGCCACCAGGTCGCGCACGGCCACGTCGCCCTTGTCCTGCCGCAGCTCGCACGGGTCCATGCCGTCCGGCGCGATGGCGATGTAGGTCTGCGCGGAGAACGCCTGCTCGCCCTCGAACGCCTTCAGCGCCGCCTTCTGCCCGGCCGCGTCGCCGTCGAAGGTGAAGATGACCTCGCCGTTGAGCGAGTCGTCGATCAGCAGCCGGCGCAGCACGTTCATGTGGTCCGCGCCGAACGCCGTGCCGCAGGACGCGACCGCCGTCGGCACGCCCGCCAGGTGCATGGCCATCACGTCGGTGTAGCCCTCGACGACCACGGCCTGCCTGCGCTTGGCGATCTCCCGCTTGGCCAGGTCCAGCCCGAACAGCACCTGCGACTTCTTGTAGATCGGGCTCTCGCTGGTGTTGAGGTACTTGGCCTGGATCGGGTCGTCGTCGAAGATCCGGCGAGCGCCGAAGCCGACGACCTCGCCGCCCATGTCCCGGATGGGCCACAGCAGCCGGCGGTGGAACCGGTCGATCGGGCCCTGCCTGCCCTCCTTGGTCAGCTGGGCCTTGATCAGCTCGGTCAGCTCGAACCCGCGCCCGAGGAGGTGCTTGGTGAGCTTGTCCCAGCCGGCGGGCGCGAAGCCGCAGCCGAACTGGCGGGCCGCGGCCTCGTCGAAACCGCGTTGCGCCAGGAACTCGCGCGCGGCCAGCGCGTCCGGCGTGGCCAGCTGCTCGGCGTAGAACTCGGCGGCGACCCGGTGCGCCTCGATGAGCCTGCTGCGGGTGCCTCGGTCGCGCTGGACGGTCGCGCCGCCGCCCTCGTAGGTGAGCTGGATGCCGGCCCGGTCGGCCAGCCGTTCGACGGCCTCCACGAACCCGAGGTGCTCGATCTTCATCACGAACGCGATGACGTCGCCGCCCTCGCCGCAGCCGAAGCAGTGGAACGTGCCGTGCGAGGGCCGGACGTTGAACGACGGCGACTTCTCGTCGTGGAACGGGCACAGGCCCTTCAACGCGCCGGCGCCGGCGCCGCGCAGGGAGACGTGGTCCCCCACGACGTCGTCGATCCGGCTCCGGTCACGCACCAATGCGACGTCGCTCTCCCGGATGCGTCCTGCCACGTCGAGCGAGTCTAGTGCTGGCAGACTGGTGCCCGTGACCACCGGCGAGGAGATCTCGGCGTCCGAGCGGACCCTGGCGTCGACCTTCACCGGCCACCGCTCCCACCTGGTCGGCGTGGCCTACCGGCTCACCGGCAGCGTCGCGGACGCCGAGGACGCGGTGCAGGAGGCGTGGCTGCGGCTGACCGGCCTGAGCCGGGAGGGCCGGGCCGGCATCCGGGACCTGCGCGGCTGGCTGACGACCGTGGTGGGCCGGATCTGCCTGGACCGGCTGCGGTCGGCGGCGTCGCGGCGGGAGCGGTACGTCGGGCAGTGGCTGCCTGAGCCGTTGGTCACGTCGGGCGAGGACGACCCGCTGGACGCGGTGGTGCGCGACGACGGCGTGCGGATGGCGGCGCTGGTGGTGCTGGACCGCCTCACGCCCGAGCAGCGGGTGGCGTTCGTGCTGCACGACGCGTTCGGCGTGCCGTTCGCGGAGATCGCCGACGCGTTGGGCTGCGCGGTCGCGACGGCCCGTCAGCACGCTTCCCGCGGCCGCAAGGCGGCGGCCGAGGCCGACCCGCCGCCGCGGGTGGCGCTGGAGGAGCAGCGCGAGGTGCTGGAGCGGTTCCTCCGGGCCGTGGCGTCCGGCGACGTCAACGCGGTGATCGGCGTGCTGCACCCGGACGCGGTGCTGGTGGGCGACGGCGGCGGCCGGGCCAAGACCGCGTTCAACGTGGTCAGCGGCGCGGACAAGGTGGCCCGCCTGATCCTCGGCCTGATGAGGCGCTACGGCGACGTCGAGGGGCGGCCCGTGCTGGTCAACGGCGACCTGGGGTTGCTGTTCACCGCCCAGGGCGAGCTCACGCCCCGGGTCGAGGCGGTCGTGGTGCGGGACGGCAAGGTGGCCGGCGTGTACGACATGTCGAACCCGGACAAGCTCGGCCACGTGCCGTTCCCCGAGGGCCCCTGAGAGCCCTTGAAGCCTCTGTGCCCGCTTACGGCATCGGCACCCGGCAGGCGTCACCCGAGGCGAACCCCTGGTCGGTGATGCCGAACGCCGAGTTGAACCGGCCGCGCTGGTTCTCCAGCGCGATCAGGTAGGTCAGCTCGACCAGCCCCTGGTGGCCCAGCCGGCGGTCCAGCTCGGCGACCTGCTCGTCGGTGACGGCGGTCGGGGTCTCGGTCATCGCGTCGGCGTAGGCGAGGGCCAGCTTCTCCAGCTCGGTGTACTTGTCCGACGTCGGGTAGTCGTGGATGTCCTTGAGCCGGTCGACGTCCAAGCCCTCGTGCTTGATCAGCATGGTGCCGAAGTCGACGCACCACGAGCAGCCGAGCTTCACCGCCGTCGAGTAGACGACCAGCTCCCGCAACGACACGGGCAGCGTCCGGGCGGCCTTCTGCACCGCCATCTCGTGCCGCGCGCCCGCGACGAACAGCCCGCGGTGGTGCGCGGTCACCGCGAACGGCTCCGGCACCGCGCCGAACCGCTTCCTGGCGAACCGGTAGGCGAACCTCACCAGCGGGTTGGCCTGCTTGGTCGTGACGACCGGGATCCTGGGCATGTCCGCTCCTCGTTTCGGGTGTTCACCCGGTGGACGAGGAAGGGCCTCACGACGTGACAGCTCCGGGGCCACCGCTCACGGCGTGGCGACCTGGGCGAGGAAGTAGATCGCGCCCGTCTCGGCGTGCCGGACCAGCAGCAGGTAGGGCCGGTCGACGCGGACCGTGCGGGCGGGTTCGGCCGGGATGAACGACGTCATGCGCATCACCACGGCGGTGGCCGCCGCGCCCTCGAAGCCCTGCTCGTCCAACCGCAGCACGGCCTCGTGCACCACGTCGTCCACGTACAGCCGCGGGTCGGGGCTCAGCCGGGTGAGGTCGGCTTCGCGGCCGAACATGGTGCGCACCCCGACCTGCTGCAACGACGCGGCGAGCGAGACGTTCGCGGACAACCTGAGCTTGGGCAGGAACAGCTCGACCCGGTCGTGGTCCAGCGCCTCCAGCACCTCGGGGACGCCTTCGGTGCCGCCGAGGTCGTCGTCGGGCAGCAGCACGACCGCTTCCACGCCGCCGCGCGCGGACAGCGCCACGGCCTCCCACCCGGCGCGGCGGGCGTAGCGCATGCTGCCTTCGCGACGCATGGTGGCGACGTTCCCGGCGCCCCGGAACGGCAGGTCGGCGGTGTCGTGCTCGGGGAACTCCTCACGCCACGCGCACTTCAGGTACAGCGCGTTGACCAGCGTCGCGACCGTGTCGGAGGTGATCGCGCCGGCGGACAGCAGCTCGGGGACCAGGCCCCGGGTCGTCTCGGCCACGTCGGCGTTGATGAGCTTGCGCGCGCCTTCCGGGTCGCCGGCGAACGGCGCGGAGCGGGCCCGCGCGCCGGGCCACCCGGCCAGGTCGGTGAGGAAGCCCTCGTCGATCGGCAGCTCGTCCCACGCCCAGAGCGTGTTGGCCACGGCGAACTCGGCGTCGTCGCCCACCACCGCGTCCTTGAGGACCTTGGCGTGGTCCGCGCCGAGCAGCGCGAGGAGTTCGGCCTCCGTGTCGCCGCGCGCCGCCTGGGCGGTCAGGCCGAGGGCGCTGGCCACCGAGTACGGCGACCAGCACGCGTTGCGGGCGCGGTCGGGCGCGATGGCGTCGTGGAGGGTGAGGGCGAACGTCAGGTGCGCTCGATCAGGCACTGGGTCTCCTTGACCGCTGTGGGCTCGTCCGGGATCGGACGGTCGCCCGCGCCGCTCGCCGGTCCGAGCGGCTGGGGCGGTGACACCGAGTGTGCCACCGGTCACAGGGGATCGGGGGTGGCGGCACCCAGCGCCCGCCGCCACGCCACGGCTTGGGCGTCGGTGAGCGAGGCGACCTGGTCGATCACCACGCGCAGGCGTTCGGCGTCGGTGCCCGCGGCGGCCCACGCGGGGTGGAACGCGGGGTCGAGGGTGTCGGGGGCGCGCATCAGCAGGAGGTGCACCAGCTCGGCGACCAGCTCGCGCTGCCGGGCCTGCATCTCCAGCCGGGACGGGTCGCTCATCACGTACCGGACCGCGACCGCCTTGAGCAGCGCCACCTCGGCCGCGACCCGGGGCGGCACGACCAGGTCGGCCTGGTAGCGGCTCAGCGGGCCGTCGCCGTGCACCTCGCGGGTCGCGCCGACGGCGGCGGACGCGAACCGGCCGACCAGCTCGCTGGTGAGCCGCTTCAACGCCACCTGGGCGCGCAGCGAGCCGTCGTACGCGGCCAGGTCGGCGATCACCGGCAGGCCGAGCAGCTCGGTCGCGGCGCCTTCGAGCACGGACGTCGGCTCGTCGGAGAAGTGCTTGGCCGCCAGGCCCGCGATGGTGGCGCGCTCGGCCGGGTCGCCGAGGGCGGCCAGGCTGATCCGGTGCGCCAGCACGCCGTCCTCCACGTCGTGCACGGAGTAGGCGACGTCGTCGGCCCAGTCCATGACCTGCGCCTCCAGGCACCGCTTCCGCTCCGGCGCGCCCTCGCGGACCCACGCGAACACGCCGAGGTCGTCGTCGTAGGCGCCGAACTTCACCATCCCGGGACGGCGGGTCCACGGGTACTTGGTGGCCGCGTCGAGGCACGCCCGGGTCAGGTTGAGGCCCTTGGCGGTCTTGGGTTCGAGGCGGGTCAGGATGCGCAGGGTCTGGGCGTTGCCCTCGAACCCGCCGCACGGCCCGGCCAGCTCGTCGAGCGCGCGTTCGCCGTTGTGGCCGAACGGCGGGTGCCCGATGTCGTGGGCGAGGCCGGCGGTGTCGACCACGTCGGGGTCGCAGCCCAGCTCCTCGCCGATGCCCCGGCCGATCTGGGCGACCTCCAGCGAGTGGGTGAGGCGGGTGCGCGGCACGCCGGTCACCTCCGCGCCCTCGCCGGGGCCGACGACCTGGGTCTTGCCCGCGAGCCGGCGCAGCGCCGCCGAGTGCAGCACGCGCGCCCGGTCGCGGGAGAACGGCGAGCGGCGCTCGGTGCGCGCTCCGGGCAGCACCGCCCCCTTGGGCGGCTCGGGGAGCAGGCGCGCGGAGTCGTGCCCGGTGTAGCCCTGACTCATCGGCCCAGGGTAGGTGCCCCGGCGGTGGTCGCTCAGAGCAGGATGCCGTCGAACGCCCCCGCCGGCGCCTTCATCAGGTGGTAGTAGAGCAGCGCGCCGGTCTCGCGGCGGATGTAGAACAGCTGCGTCTCGCGGGTCTGCACGTTCGGCCCGCTGCGGGTCGGCGACGTCCACGCGGACAGGCCCTCGTCCTCGGCCATGGTGCGCGCCCGCAGGGAGTGCCACGGGTCGCTGACGATCACCGCCGTGGTGAGCGACTTCTCGCGGGCGGCGGCGGCGAGCGCGCGGATGCTGCCCAGCGTGTCGGTGCCCTCGCCGACCTCGAGGATCCGGTCGGCGGGCACGTCGTGCGCCTCCAGCCAGAGCCGGCCCGCCTCGCCCTCGGTGAAGTTGTCGCCGGGCTGCCTGCCGCCGGTGGTGGCGATGTAGTTGACCACGCCCTGCTCGTAGAGCCGGCGCGCGTGCTCCAGCCGTGCCTCCAGCACGTCGGACGGCACGCCGTTGAACTGGGCCGCGCCGAGCACCACGGCCATGTCGGCGTGGGTCCGGTCGTCCTCGCGGGCCACCTGCCACACGCGGAACGCCGTGCCGCCGACGACGAGGAGCCCGATCACGATGCCGCCGAGGACGACACGCGTGGCCAGCCTGCGGAGTCTCGGCAGGAACGTCACGCCGGGGATGATTCCACACCCGCTCGGGCGTGAGCGCTGCCAGGATCGCGGGCATGGCAGCAGACCAGCCGACGATCGTGGCGACCTCAGGTGGTTTCCGCGCCGGGCGCCGCACCAACCTGGAGTTCCACCGGCTCGTGCACCACGCCGTCGACCTGTCCGGCGTGCACGGCCGCAAACCCCGCCTGTGCCACATCGGCACGGCCTCCGGCGACCAGCGGTGGTTCAGCGCGGACGTGTCCGAAGCCGGGCAGCTGGCGGGGTGGGAGGTGTCGCACCTGAACCTGTTCACCATGCCGCCGACGACCGACGTGCCGGGCTTCCTCGCCTCCCACGACGTGGTGTGGGTCGGCGGCGGGTCGGTGGCGAACCTGCTGGCCGTGTGGGCGGTGCACGACCTGGGGTCGGCGCTGCGCGGCGCGTGGCAGGACGGTGTCGTGCTCGGCGGCGTGTCCGCCGGGTCGATCTGCTGGTTCGCGGGCGGCTCGACCGACTCGTTCGGGCCGGAGCTGCGGGTGGTCACCAACGGCCTCGGCTTCCTGCCGTACGGCAACGGCGTGCACTACGACAGCGAGGCGGCGCGGCGTCCGACGATCCACGCGGCGGTGGCGGCGGGCGTGCTGCCGGTGACGCACTGCACCGACGACGGCGCCGGGCTCGTGTACCACGGCACGGAGCTGGTGGAGGCGGTGTCCGAACGGCGCACGGGTGGCGCCTACGTCGTCACCCGAGAGGAGTCTTCAGCAACCGCACAGGAGGAATCGCTCGACATCAGGCGGTTGTGAACGGACTGTTGAGGCGTGGGAAGACGCTGGTGGGTGGTCGTGGTCGCGGTGGTCGCGGGCGTGGCCGTGTTGGTGGCGCCGCGAGCCGCGGACCGCACGGCGCGGGTGTCGTCGGCCGTGCCCACGAACGCCGCGGCGGAGAACCCGCGGCCGGCCGCGCCACGTGCCGTCGAGGCACCCGCCCCGGACCTCTCGGCGGCGGTGGCGCGGGCGGTCGAGGCCGCCGGGGACGCGGACCTCGGGCTGGCGGTCGTCGACCTGGAGACCGGCGCGGCGGCCGGTCACGACGCCGACGTGCCGTTCCGCTCGGCGTCGTTGAGCAAGCTCCTGGTGGCCGTGGACGTGCTGACCTCCGGCGAGGTGCCGGCGGACGACCTCGATCGGCTGGGCCGCGCCCTCAGCCTGAGCGACGACGACGCGATGAACGCGCTGTGGACCTCGCACGACGGGATGGGCGCGATCGACCGGGTGTCCGCGCAGGCGGGCCTGACCGCCACCCACGCCCCCGAGGACGCCTCCCAGTGGGGCGACGTGGAGATGTCGGCCGCCGACGTCGCCTCCCTCTACCGCTACGCCGTGACCGACCTGCCGGCCGCCCGGCGCGCCTTCTTCGTCACCGCCCTGTCCGCCGCCTCTCCGACCGCCGCGGACGGCTTCGACCAGGCCTACGGCCTGCTGGCGCCGGGCGCCGAGGCGCACGTCTGCGCCAAGCAGGGCTGGATGTGGTACCTGCCGGGGGACTTCTACCTGCACAGCTCGGGCATCGTCGCCGACCGCTACGCCGTGGTCGCCCTGTCGGTCCAGACGGGCGTCACCGAAGAGGCCGCCAAGGACCGGCTGACCGCCGTCACGAACACCCTGGTCGCCGGCCTCGCCGACCAGGCCGGGTGAGCACCGCGATCAGGCCCGCCCGACGGCCGGTGATCGCTACGCTCGGTCGATGGCCGTGCTGGAGATCTCCGACCTGGTGGTGGCCCGGGACCCCGGCACCGGCGCACGGCTCGACGTCCACCGGGCCGAGGTGGCGGCCCGGTTGCGGGACGCGGGCGACGAGCGGGCGGCCCGGATCGTGGAGCGCATCCCGGCCGTGAACGGGGTGCTGGACCCGGCGGCGGTGGACCGGTTGCTGGTCCGCGTGCACACCGAACTGCAACGGCTCAACGAAGAGCTGCACATGGCGCGGCGGTTCGCCGAGGTGCTGCGCCCGATCCTCGCCGCGGCGCGACAGGCCGGCGTCACACCGCTGCGCGTGGTGGACATCGGCTGCGGGCTGGGGTTCGTGCTGCGGTCGCTGGCCGCGTCCGGCGTGCTGGGCGAGGACGTCGAACTGGTGGGTGTCGACTTCAACCCGGCCCTGATCGCCGAGGCGTCGCGGCTGGCCCGCCACGAGCGGCTGCGGTGCCGGTTCTTCGTCGCCGACGCGTTCGCCCTGCCGGGGCACGCCACCGTCTACCTGTCCAACGGCGTGCTGCACCACTTCGCCGCCGACGCCCTGCCGTCGTTCTTCCGGGCCCAGGACCGGCCCGGCACGCAGGCGTTCCTGCACTACGACGTCGCCGCCACGCCGTTGGCCCCGCTGGGCGCGTGGGTGTTCCACCGCGCCCGGATGCGCGAGCCGCTCGGCAGGCACGACGGCGTGGCGTCCGCGCGGCGCGCGCACGGCGACCGGGTGCTGCTCGACGCCGCGGCGCACGCCGACGGCATGGACGTCTTCCTGTTCGAACCCGTCCGGCACGCCAACCCGTTCTGCGCGGCCATGCGCCCGGTGGTCGGTCTGCGGCCCGCGTTGGTCGACGGGGTTCGGCGTGCCCTGGGCCGCCGGGCGCGCGGCCTGGTCACGGTCCCGGCGCGGGCACAGCGGTGAGCTCGGCGGTGCCGGCGGCGCTGTGCCTGCTCGCCCTCACCGACGCCTGCTTCGCCGGGTTCCGCGCGTCCACCGGCCGCAACGCGCGGATCCACAAGCGCGCCTACTACCTGCGCGCCGCGTGGCGGGGGCTGCTCGGCGGCGCGGTCGGTCTCGCCGCGGTGGCCCTGCTGCTCCTGCTGCCCCTGGTGGCCGCGCCCGACGCCGCCGCCCGGTACGCCGAGCTGGTCCGGGCGGGAACGCGGCTGCTGGAGGTGCTGGTCCCGTTCGCGGCGCTGGTGGTGGCGACCCTGGTGGCGTACTGGCTGCTGCCGATGCGGGAGAGCACCTTCGTGATCCTGGTCGGGTTGGGTCCGTTCACGCTGCTGCGGCCGGTCGTCGTGGTGGCGGGCGCGGTGTGGGCGGCCGTCGGGTCGTCCGACTGGCTCGTCTGGGCGGGTTCGGGCGCAGCGGCGGCCTGCGTGCTGGCCGTGGAGCCGGCCGTGCACCGCCTCCGGTACGCGTCGCCCACCTGATGGGTTGAGGCTTTTCACCGCTTACTCTGCGGAATCGTCGGGAAAGTCTCACAAAGGACTTCAAAGTTACGCTTGAAGGTGTGACTGCCGAGGAGATGACGGACCACATCAGCTCGACCTTCGCCGGTACCCGCGTCATGGAGGCGTACGGCGACACGTTCTTCCTCTACGACCCCGACGGCGACCTCCCGCCGGAGCGTCAGCTGCCGTTCGCGACGATCGTGACCGGCGACCACTACGAGCAGGTGTCCGAGCTGACCGAGCCGGGCGCCTACCGGCTCAACATCGGGCTCACCAAGGCGACCTACACCGCGATGTTCGGCGCCGTGCCGACCGGGCGCGACGACCGGGGCGTGTTCGACACCGGTTTCGACCACGCGGAACGGGACCGCGTGATGCCGCACCCCGTGTACGCGTCGCAGCACTGGGTCTGCGTGGTGTCGCCGGGCGAGGCGACGGCGGACGCCATCGGGCCGCTGCTCGCCGAGGCGCACGGGTTCGCCGCCCGCAAGCACGCCAACCACGCCCGGCGGGCCCGGAGGTGACGCCCCGGCGCGGGGATCGCCCGCGCCGGGGGTCGGTTCATTCGGACACCGGGTGGATCAGCTCCACGCTGCCGCGGCCCGCGGCCCAGTGGTCGATCGCCTGGCCGCACGCCTGGTCGAGGTGGCGGACACCGGTCAGGTCGACGCGGACGTGCCTGCTGTCCGGCACGGCCTCCAGGGACTCCAGCAGGCCCGGCAGCTTGAGGAACGTCGCGTTGCCGCGCACCGCCACGTGGTGGTGGTCCTCGCCGTGCGCGGTCACGGTGACGGTCAGGCGGGACATGTCCCAGGCCGTCTTGACCACCGCCGCCAGCAGGCCGGCGAGGGTGCCGGTGAGCAGGTCCGTGAGCACGATCAAGCCCGCGGTGAGCACCAGGATGCCCGCTTCGGCCCGGTCCACGCGGGCCAGGGCCAGGACCTGCCGGGGCGCCAGGAGCTTCCAGCCCGCCTGCACCAGCAGCGCGGCCAGCACCGCCAGCGGCACGTAGGACAGCACGCCCGGCAGCAGCACGACGAACACCAGCAGCCAGCCGCCGTGCAGCACGCGGGACAGCCGGGTGCGGGCGCCGGCGTCCACGTTGGCCGCGCTGCGCACGATCACGGCGGTCATCGGCAACGCGCCGAGCACGCCGCACACCGCGTTGCCGACGCCCTGCGCGACCAGCTCCCGGTTGTACCTCGTGCGCGGACCGCTGTGCATGCGGTCCACGGCCGCCGCGCTGAACAGGCTCTCCGCCGACGCCACGAGGGCGAACGTCAGCATCGCGCCCAGCACGCCGGCGTCCAGCAGGGAGAAGTCGACCAGGGACACCACGTCGGTCAGCGGGCCCACCGAGATGCGCGGCAGCGGGAGCAGCGCGCCCACCGCCGAGGCGACCACGACGGCCACCAGCATCCCCGGCACGGCCCGCCACGGCGTGCGCTTCCACAGCCACGCCACGAGCAGCGTCAGCACGCCGACCGCCACGCCGCTCAACCCGACCGCCGTCGTCAGCGCGGCCCGGACGAGGTCGACCAGCCCGGCGAACTTCGCGCTGGTCGTGGCGGGCTGGTCCTGCCCGCCGAACGGGTAGAGCTGGCCCAGCACGAGCACCAGGCCGATGCCCGCGAGCATGCCCTGGACCACGGCGGGCGAGATGGCGCGGAACCAGCGGCCCAGCCGCAGCAGGCCCATCGCCACCTGGAGCAGGCCCGCGCCGAGCACGATGAGGCCCATCGCGCCGAGGCCGTGTGCCGCGACGGTGTCCGCGACCAGCACGGTCAGGCCCGCCGCCGGGCCGCTGACCTGCATGGTGCTGCCGGGCAGCAGGCCGACGACGAGGCCGCCCACCACGCCGGTGATGATGCCCAGCTCCGCCGGGACGCCGGAGGCGACGGCGATGCCCACGCACAGCGGGAGCGCCACCAGGAACACCACCAGCGACGCGCCGACGTCGGGCCAGAACGTCGGCGGGGCCGGCCGTTCGGTCCGGGTGCTCACGCCTCGGCCCTCGGGTCGTTCACCGTGCGTGAGTTCGTGCGGATGAAGGGTTCGGGCTCGCCGGCGGGCCCTCGTCTCATTTCCTGGGAAACGCGAGGTGGGTGTGCGCGGGCAGGCCGGAACCGTAGACGGAATTCCATTCGGATTACCCCACTCGTCTGTGGTCGGACGATGCGAACTACTGGCGGTGGGGCGCCGATCAGTTCCGGAACACCTGTAAAGCCGACGGGGTCGTCCAGGAGCGGAGGTGTTCTTCGCGGCCTCGTCCTACCGGCGGGACGGGGCCGGCGGTGACCCGGCGGGCCGTGCCGGGGATGCCGCGATCAGAGCGCGGCACGCCCCTGGCCGGCCACGATCGGGTGGACCAAGATCGTGGTTCGGGGCCGTTGCGGCACTCGCGGGCGGGTTCTTCCTCCGACCCGGCCACGGCGTGGCCGACCGGGGCGGCGCGCACGACGCCGACGGCGCCCGGCGGCGACGGCGCGAGCACGGCGACGAGCGCCAAGGCGATTGCGACGACAACGACACGCGCCATGACACCCCCCGATGAGCCGCGCCTGGAACTCCAGTGTCACAAAGGCGGGTGACGTTGCGGTGAATCCGGAACCGCCTTCGTGCACTCAGCTCGATATTCACTCGAATGTGCGTGATCCAGGTCATTCACCTGGGTGCTAAATCACTCTCAGTAATCGGAATACTCTCTGCGGGATGAAGACGGGAAAGGCCGCGGACATCACCGCTCGCCTGGAAGCCGACCTGGCCCGGTACCCCGAGGAACGGGCGCAGATCCTGATCGAGGCGGCCGAGGAGTGGCGCGAGGCGGGTGAGCACGACCGCGCGATCGCGCTGCTGGACCAGGTGGTCGCCGAGGGCGGCGAGGAGGGCGGCGAGGCGCGCGTGGCACTGGCCGACCTGCTGTTCGGCCTCGACCGGGTCGAGGAGGCCCGAGCCCAGCTCGACACCCTGCGCCGCGAGCGTCCGCCGTCGGCGTCGCCGTACCACCTGGCGGCCGAGCTGCTGGAGGAACGCGGTGCGCTCGACGAGTCGCTGACGTGGTTCACCATGGCCGTGTCCCGGCTGACCGAGGAGGAGCTGGCGCAGCGGGACGGCGAGTTCGGGTTCGCCGGCTACGCCAACAACGTCCTGGCCGGCCGACGACGCGTGCGCCAGGCCCTGGCGATGCCCCCGGACGAGCTGGACGAGTCGGTCGAGTCCCTGGCGGACCGCGCCGAGGACTTCACCCGCGCGCTGACGCCCCGAGCCGTGCCGCAGGAGGTGCGGGTGCTGTTCTGGCCGCGCGACGAGATCGCCCACGCGCACACCACCTGGCCGCAGCTGGTGCAGCACTCCGACGCCGACCGCGTGGTGGCCGAGCGCGAGGCCGCCAACCGCGAGCTGTCCGAGACGGGCGCCGCCCGGATCACCATGGTGCCGCTGACCACCGCGAAACTCCTGGAGTTCGCGGCGCGGACCGGCGAGGACCCCGCCGACGAGGACACCCGCCTGGCGTGCCTGAACGAGATCGTCGAGGAAGGCGGCGCGGTCGCCTGGCCCCCTGCCCGCAACGAGCGCTGCTGGTGCGGCTCGACCTCCAAGTACAAGAAGTGCTGCGGCCGCCCGAACCACCCAGTGGGCTAGTCGAGAGCGGCGAGGGTGAAGGACGCCGCGGCGGCCAGGCTGAGCAACGCCCGGACGTGGTTCATGGGCACCCACTCGCGGAGGTAGCGGGTCCAGTGCCCGGTCGTGCCGACCCGCTCCAGCTCGTTGTTGCGCGGGACGTGGAACGCGCCCGTCAGCACGATCCCGCCGAGGACGTAGAGCGCCGCGCCCGCCCACGCCCACGGGTCGCCCTCGAACGCCGCGACCACGCCGACGACCGCCGTGCCGAGGAAGACCCCGGTGAACGCGGGGTTCACCACGGCGAGGTTGATCGCCCGCATCGCGGCCAGGCCGACCGCCGGCTCGGCCCGCCGCAGACCGGGCATGACCATCGCGGAGAACGCGAAGAAGACTCCAGCCATCATCCCGCAGCCGAGGGCCGCGATGATCGTCACCGTGGGGAACATGGCCCCAGTCAAGCCGACGGGTCCTGGACTGCCCATCGCCGAACGGCTCGATCGCATGCGCGAGCGTCTTAGGCTGGCGGCCGTGGACGTTCTCGCCGGGCTGCTGGACGGGCCGCGCGCCCGTGGCGCGTTCCTCATGCGCACCGTCCTGGACCCGCCGTGGTCGCTGCGCATCGAGGACCGCGCGCCGTTGACCGTGGTGGCGATGGTGCGCGGCGAGGGGTGGCTGCTGCCGCACGACGCCGATCCCGTGCCGCTGCGCGTCGGCGACGTGGCGGTGCTGCGCGGGCCCGACCCGTACGCGTTGGCCGACGACCCGGGCACGCCCGTGCAGGCGGTGGTCCACCCCGGCGAGATCACCACCACGCCGGACGGCGCCGCGTTGTGCGAGCAGTGGGGCCTGGGCGTGCGCACGTGGGGCGCGAACCCCGACGGGTCGGTGGTGATGCTCAGCGGCACGTACCAGGTGGACGGCGAGGTGAGCCGGCGGCTGCTGTCGGCGCTGCCGCCGTTCCTCGTGGCGCCGCGCGCGGACCTGCCGCTGGTGCCGCTGCTGGCCGACGAGATCACCCGCGACGAGCCGGGCCAGGAAGCCGTCCTGGACCGCCTGCTGGACCTGCTGCTGATCTCCGTGCTGCGGTCCTGGTTCTGCCGCCCGGAGGCGGAGACGCCGACCTGGTACTCGGCGCACGCCGATCCGGTGGTGGGGCGCGCGCTGCGCCTGCTGCACGGCGACCCGGCGCGTCCGTGGACGGTCGGCGCGCTGGCCGAGGCCGTCGACGTGTCCCGGGCGGCGCTGGCCAGGCGGTTCACCGACCTGGTCGGCGAGCCGCCGATGGCCTACCTGACCGGCTGGCGCCTCGCCCTGGCCGCCGACCTGCTGCGCGAACCGTCCGCCACCGTCGCCGCGGTCGCCCGCCAGGTCGGCTACAGCACCGCGTTCGCGCTGAGCACGGCGTTCAAGCGGGAACGCGGCGTGAGCCCGTCCGAGCACCGGGCGGGCGCGGCCTCCTGAGCGACGCTGTCGAGCTGGGCCGGCTCGGCCACGACGCGAGCGTCGAGATGTGGGTCCTGCCGCCCCGGTGCGAGCAGTTGTTCTCCCCCGAGGTGCGCGAGCAGGCGGAGCGCAAGCTGCGGCTGCTCGACGTCGACGTGGACGTCGAGCGGGCCCGGCTCGTGCGCCGCCTGCCGCGACCCGCGTGACCCGTCGGGTCAGGCGCCGATCAGGCGGGCGGCGAGGTAGCCCTCCAGCTGGTCCATCGACACCCGCTCCTGCGACATGGTGTCGCGTTCCCGCACCGTGACGGCGTGGTCGGTGAGGGTGTCGAAGTCGACCGTGACGCAGAACGGCGTGCCGATCTCGTCCTGCCTGCGGTAGCGGCGGCCGATGGCGCCCGCGTCGTCGAACTCGATGTTCCAGTGCTTGCGCAGGGCGTTGGCCAGGTCCTTGGCCTTCGGCGACAGGTCGGCGTTGCGCGACAGCGGCAGCACGGCCGCCTTCACCGGGGCCAGCCTGCGGTCCAGGCGCAGCACGACCCGCTTGTCCACGCCGCCCTTGGCGTTCGGCGCCTCGTCCTCGGTGTAGGCCTCCAGCAGGAACGCCATCATCGGCCGGCCCACACCGGCGGCGGGCTCGATGACGAACGGCCGGTAGCGCGAGTTGGTGGCCTGGTCGAAGTACGACAGGTCGACGCCCGAGTGCTCCGAGTGCGTGTTCAGGTCGAAGTCGGTGCGGTTGGCGATGCCTTCCAGCTCACCCCACTCCTGGCCGCCGAACTGGAACCGGTACTCGATGTCGACGGTGCGCTTGGAGTAGTGCGACAGCTTTTCCCCGGGGTGCTCGTAGTGGCGCAGGTTCTCCTTGGAGATGCCCAGCTCGGTGTACCAGCGGGTGCGCTCGTCGATCCAGTACTGGTGCCATTCCTCGTCCGTGCCCGGCTCGACGAAGAACTCCATCTCCATCTGCTCGAACTCGCGGGTGCGGAAGATGAAGTTGCCCGGCGTGATCTCGTTGCGGAAGCTCTTGCCGATCTGGCCGATGCCGAACGGCGGCTTGCGGCGCGACGTGGTCTGCACGTTCAGGAAGTTCGTGAAGATGCCCTGCGCGGTCTCCGGGCGCAGGTAGTGCAGGCCCTCGTCGGTCTCGACCGGGCCGAGGTGGGTCTTGAGCAGGCCGTTGAACATCTTCGGCTCGGTGTACTGGCCGCGGTTGCCGCAGTTCGGGCACGGCACGTCGGAGACGTCGCCCTCCGCGACCTGCTTGCCGGTGCGCTCCGCGTACTCCTCGACCAGCGTGTCCTGCCGGAACCGCTTGTGGCACGAGTTGCACTCGATCAGCGGGTCGACGAACGCCTCGACGTGGCCGGACGCCGCCCACACCTCGCGCGGCAGGATCACCGACGAGTCCAGGCCGACGACGTCCTCGCGGCCGCGCACCATGAAGTTCCACCACTGGCGCTTGATGTTGTCCTTCAGCTCGACACCGAGCGGACCGTAGTCCCAGGCCGACCTGGTGCCGCCGTAGATCTCGCCACACGGGTAGACGAACCCGCGACGCTTGCACAGGCTGACGACGGTCTCGATGCGATCGGCTGCCACGGACACTCCATCGGGAGATGCAGAAAAGGACGGAAACGGGCTTGCCAGGGTAGTCCTTGCCGTCGGGTCGCCCTCCGGCGACCGGGCCACACCCGTGCGCGCGTTCCGGTGGTGGAGACGGCGCCGGTTCCGCTTTCACGCGCTGTCGCGTGAGCGGGCAGTCCCGACGCGGAGTGGTCGACCAGAGTCAGCGCGGAGTGGTCGGACCGGCGGCTTCGCCGAGGCGGACGGTGCCCGCGTCGTGCGCCAGCAGGCTCACCTCGCGGCGGACCGCGCCGTCGGCGGCCACCAGCAGCGGTTCGTAGGCGGCCGGCTCGTCGGTGCTCGCCTCCGACAGCAGGGGGATGACGTGCTCGCGCACCTCGAACGGCGACAGCGCCCGCCGGTAGGCCACCACGGAGTCGAACTCGACCGTGAGCACGAAGCGGTCGGCCTCGTCCGTGGACCGCGACAGCCCGCCGCGCCGGCAGCCGGGCTGGGCGGTGAGCAGGGCCAACGCCCGGTCGACGCGTCCGATGAACGCCTCGACCCCGGTTTCCGCCACGGTGAAGCGGCACACGAGCAGCACGGTGCAAGGATGCCACGGTGGCTGGTGACTCGAAGCGGACCCTGATCCCCGGTGCCGGACCGCTCTCGCGGGTCCCCGCGCCGGCGGCGTTCCTGCTGGTCTTGGCGTTGTTCCTGGCCGGTGTGTGGGTGCGGGGCACGGTGGGCGCGCTGCTGCTGGGCCTGCTGGCGCTCGGGGTGGCGACGCTGCTCGCCACCACCTGGGCCCTGCTCACCCCGAGCGCGCGCGTGTTGAGACTGCTCGTTCTCGGGGTACTGGTGCTCATCACGGTGTCCGTGCTCTAGCGCCGTAGTATCGGTGGTGAAAATCCATACCACGTGGGAGGCGCCGTGACGGTCGGAGTGCGAGGCGAACACGTGCACTCCACGGAACGCCGGGTGCCACCACCCGCGCCGCGGCAGCCGACCCGGACCCTGTCCGCGGCGGGCGAGCTGCTGCGGGCGCTCGCCGCGCCGGTGCGGATCGCGATCGTGCTGCAACTGCGCGAGGCGGACCGGTGCGTGCACGAGCTGGTCGAGGCGCTGGGCGTGGCCCAGCCGTTGATCAGCCAGCACCTGCGGGTGCTCAAGGCCGCGGGCGTGGTGCACGGCGAGCGGCACGGCCGGGAGGTCGTCTACCGGCTCGTCGACGAGCACCTCGCGCACATCGTGGTCGACGCGGTGACCCATGTGGACGAGGGGCCGCCGCGTGGTATCAACCAGACCGACCGGACCCCCCGGACGGAGGAGATGTGACCACTAGCGAGCGCCCGACCACCGCGGTGCCCGGGCTGCGCTCGACCAAGCAGCGCACCGCCGTGTCCAAGCTGCTCGACTCGCTGGGCGAGTTCCGCTCGGCCCAGGAGCTGCACGAGGAGCTGCGCAAGCGCGGCGAGGGCATCGGCCTGACCACGGTCTACCGCACGTTGCAGTCCCTGGCCGACGCGGGCGAGGTCGACGTGCTGCGCACCGACTCGGGCGAGGCGATCTACCGCCGCTGCTCCCAGCACCACCATCACCACCTGGTGTGCCGCAGCTGCGGCCGCACGGTGGAGGTGGAGGGCCCGGCGGTGGAGAAGTGGGCCGACCGGATCGCGGCGGAGAACGGGTTCGTCGAGGTCAGCCACACCGTGGAGATCTTCGGCACGTGCCGCGACTGCTGCGCCGACGACCGGGCGGCGGCGCAGCCCTCGTAGCCCCGCGGCTCAGCCCTCGTAGGTGTCCTCGGGCGTGGTGATCGGCACGATCCGCGACACCGTGAACGTGGGCACGAACGCGCTCTCCTTGGTCGCCGAGCCGGGCACCACCCGGCCGGTGGCCTCGACCCACTGGTCGGTGGGCAGCGCGGCGAAGTCCTGACCCACCATCTTCGCCTTGACCGGCGAGGCGTCCGCGGCGCAGCACGAGATCGTCAGCCGGGCGATGAACACGTCGGCGTCCTTGCGCACGACGAACCCGGTGAGCTTGACCGTGCGGTCGTCCAGCGAACCGGAGTCGTCCCACGCGGTGCGGGTGACGAACTCGCTGATGGTGAGCGGGACGACCTCGTCGGCCGGCAGCGGCGCGAACCCGCTGGACGCGTTGGCCTCCTGGGCGGCGTTGCGGTCGGACCGGTTGACCGTGTCCGCGCCCAGCGCCGGCGGGCTGATCAGGAACACCGCGAACACCGGCAGCAGCAGCATCCACGGGCTGCGCGACGTGCCGTGCTCGTGCCCGGCGTGCTCGACCCCGCTGGGCTGCGCGTGACCGGCGTGGGTCTGGCCGGCGCGGATGTCGCGGGCGATCGACACCAGGGCCAGCGCCACCATGACGCCGCCGGTCACGACCAGCCACGGCTGCAACGACTCCTTGACGTACCGCAGGTACGTGCCGGTCAGCGCGAGCTTGAGCAGCGCGCCGCCGAGCAGGACCAGCAGGATGTTCTGCGTCTCACGCCTCATGGGCCACGTCTCCTCGGTTCTCCCGCCTCACAGGAACACCGCTCCCGCCGCCAGGGCCGACGCGATCGCCACCACGAACGTGGCCGGTGCGAAGCGCGCCGCGAAGGACTTGCCGAACGCGCCCGCCTGCAGCGCGATGAGCTTGACGTCGACCGCCGGGCCGACGACCAGGAACACCAGCCGGGGCAGCAGCGGCAGCGCCGACATGGAGGCCGCGACGAACGCGTCCGCCTCGCTGCACAGCGCCAGCACCACGGCCAGCAACGACAGCACCACCACGGCCAGCACGACCTGCCCGCCCAGCGTCTCCAGCCAGGCCTGCGGCACCAGGACGTTGAACGCCGCCGCGAACACGCCGCCGAGCACCAGGAACCCGCCCGCGTCGACCAGGTCGTGCCGCGCGGTCTCGGCGAACACCAGCCAGCGGGACGTGCCGTCGTGGTCGGGCAGGCGGCGCAACGCGCGTTCGGCGATCCACTCGGCCTTGCCGAACCGGGTCCACAGCCAGCCCATGACCACGGCGGTGAGCAGCGCGCCGACGAACCGCGCGGGCACCATCATCGGCGCGTTGGGGAACGCCACGGCCGTGGACACCAGCACGATCGGGTTCACCGCGGGCGCGGCGAGCAGGAACGTCAGCGCCACGGCGGGCGCCACGCCCTGCTGCATCAGCCGGCGGGAGACGGGCACGGCCGCGCACTCGCAGCCGGGCAGCGCCACCCCGGCGACACCGGCGACGGGCACGGCGAGCGCGGTTCTGCTCGGCAACGCCCGGCGCAGCACCGAGGCCGGGATGAACGCCGCGATCGCGCCGCTGATCAGCACCCCGAGGACGAGGAACGGCAGCGCCTGCACGCACACCGCGACGAACACCGTGGACGCCGTGCGCAGCACCGGCACGTCGAGCACGCCGACCAGCCAGTCCTGCAACAACAGCGCCGCCACGAGCAGCGCGCAGAGCACTTCCAGCGAAGTGATCCTCCAGCGCGGCGGCGGGCGGCGCGGCCCCGCGCCCCGGATTTCGCCAGTGATTGTCACTTTCGAGATGATGCCAGAACCACCGCGCTCGGCTCACCGACCTCCGGCTGGTCTTCGTCCGCCGGCCACGCGACCGTCACCGGCGGTACGTTCGCGTCGTGGACTGGCACGAGTGGCACGCCGACTACGACCGTCCGGGTTCCGGGCTCGCCCGGCGGCTGCGGGCCGTCCAGGCGCAGGTCGAGGCCGCGCTGGACGACAGCCCGCCCGGCCCGCTGAGGGTGCTCAGCCTGTGCGCCGGTCAGGGCCGCGACCTGCTGGAAGTGCTCGCCGACCACCCCCGGCGGCACGACGTCCGGGCGCGTCTGGTCGAACTGGACCCGCGCAACGCCGCGATCGCCGAGGCGGCGGCACGGGCGGCCGGCCTGACCGGGGTGGAGGTGCTGGTGGCCGACGCCTCGCTCACCGACCACTACCGCGACCTGGCGCCGGCGGACCTCGTGCTGGTCTGCGGCGTGTTCGGCAACATCACCGACGAGGACATCGAGCGGACCGTCGAGCACTGCGCCGCGCTGTGCCGGACGGGCGGCACCGTGATCTGGACCCGCCACCGCGGCGCCCCGGACCGCGTGCCGCTGATCTGCGAGTGGTTCGAGGACCGCGGCTTCCACCGCCACTGGCTGTCCGACCCGGACGCGGGCTTCGGCGCCGCCGCCCACCGCCTCCACGCCGACCCACGCCCGTTGACCGCGGGCGTGCGCATGTTCACCTTCGTCGGCCGCCCCGAGGACGCGTTCGAGGACTCGGCCGCAGACACCTCCGAGGACGCCGACGAGTAGCGACCGCCACGGCGGCGCCGACGGGCCGCACGCCGGTCAGGTCGGGAAGGCGTCGCCGTGGAACGCCTCCTGCGCGCCGCCCCTGGTCAGCGTGGCGAACACGCTGGCCAGCGAGTCGCGCTGGAAGCACCCGGAGCCGGTGCCGGGGTGGAAGCACGCGCCCGCGGTGCTCGCGAACACCGACCAGTAGGCCGGTTGGTCCGCGCACGAGACGGTCGTGGCGCCCCACCCGGAGGCGTTCGCGCCGAAGAGGACCTGGAGGGCCGACACGTCGACGACACCGGTGCCGGTCGTGGTGGAGCAGGTGGCGGTCCCGGAGACCCACAGGCCGCTGTCCGGGTAGTCGCCGACCGAGACACCGGTCACGGCGATGCCCGCCGCCGCCACCGCCGGGCCGGCCGGCGCCACCGACCAGACCGCCGCGACCAGCACCGCGGCCACCGACGCGGCGAACTTCGCGGCGAACTTCGCGATGATCACGGGACACCTCCGGCGGGCGCGGTCCGACCACGGTAGCGAGGTGCGTCCCCGCGGCACTGCCGTCGAAAGGGTGACCGGAGCACCGCGCACCGGCCGGACCGGGCCCACCGGGCGGCTATTGCGCCGTCTCGTCCTCGTCGCGCAGCTCGGCGATCGTCGCCAGCACGTCCACCGCCTCCGTGACCGGCAGCAGGGGCTCGACCACGGCGGTCACGCCGCGGCTCGCGGCCAGCACCTCCTCGGCCAGCCGCACCGCGTCGTCGCGCTCGTAGGGCCCGCACACGAACGAGGCCCACTCCTCCCCCGCCGACGCCTCGAACGTGATGGCCCACGGCAGGCCCTCCACGTCCGACTCGTCATCGGGCTCGTACACGATCACCCCGGCCATCAGGCACCGTCCCCGGTTCCGGCCAGCAGCTCGTTGCGCAGCTGCGAGGCAGTGGACACGACCAGCATCAACAACGTGCTCAACGGCTCCGGCTTCAGCCCCTCGGCCGGGAACGCGTAACGCAGGGTGACGTCCATCCCGCGCTCGGTGTTCACCACACCCAGCGTGCCGAACAAGCCCTGACCGGCGCGTTCGGCGGCGGACACGGCCAGGCTCGGGTCGTTGGGCAGGTCCCACGCCACCACGCAGGTCAGGCTGAGCACGGTCAGGCCGTCGGCCAGCCGCATCGCCTGCACCGCGCACGGCACCTCCGCGTGCTGGAAGCTCAGCGCCCCGTCGTCGTCGACGTGCACCTCGTGGAACAGCTCCAACGCCTCACGGGCCGCGGTGAGCAGCTCCGCGGTCACCTTGGCGTCCTCGTCGGTCACTTAAGAATCCTCCACGTCGGGCTTGTCCACGGCGCCTCCGAAGCGCCGGTCGCGCATGGCGTACGCCTCGCAGGCGCGCCACAGGTCCAGCCGGTCGAAGTCCGGCCACAGGATGTCCTGGAACACCAGCTCCGCGTACGCCGACTGCCACAGCAGGAAGTTGGACGTGCGCTGCTCGCCGGAAGGCCGGATGAACAGGTCCACGTCCGGCATGTCGGGCTGGTACATGTGCTTGGCGAGGGTCCGCTCGTCGACCTTCTCCGGGTTGATCTTGCCCGCCGCCGCCAGCCGGGCGATCTCCCGCGCCGCGTCGCCGACCTCGGCCCGCCCGCCGTAGTTGATGCACATCGCCAGGTTCAGCACGTCGTTGTCCTTCGTGCGCTCCTCGGCGACCTCGAGCTCGGTGATGACGCTGCGCCACAGCCTCGGCCGGCGACCCGCCCACCGCACCCGCACGCCCAGCTCGTCCAGCTCGTCGGTGCGGTGGCGGATCACGTCACGGCTGAAGCCCATGAGGAAGCGGACCTCCTCCGGGCTGCGCCGCCAGTTCTCGGTGGAGAACGCGTACAGCGACAGCCACTTCACGCCCATCTCGATCGCGCCCTTGGCCGCCTCCACCACGACGGCCTCGCCGCGCTTGTGCCCCTCGATGCGGGACAGGCCGCGCTGGTTGGCCCAGCGGCCGTTGCCGTCCATCACGATCGCGATGTGCCTGGGCACGAGGTCGGCGGGCAGCACCGGGGGCGTGGCGCCGGTGGGGTGCGGTTCCGGGGGTCGGGTGACGCGCTGGACGCGCTCAACCCGCCGTCGGCGGAGCATGGCTGTCCTCTCGGATGGTGTGCCGCGGAGGAGTTCTCCGGTGCGGCAGGCGACTCTAACCGTCGGCCGGCTGCGCCTTTCGCTCGACCAACGGCAGCGACCGCAACTGCCGCTCCAGGTGCCACTGCAGGTGCGCGGCGACCAGGCCGCTCGCGTCGCGGCGCGCGCCGGTGGGTATGCCGTCCACCTCGTCCCACCGGCCGTGCAGCAGCGCGGCGAGCAGGCGCAACGTGTCCGCGGACGGCGTGGCGCTGCCCGGCGGCCGGCACCGCGCGCACACCATGCCGCCCGCGTGCACGTTGAACGCCCTGTGCGGGCCCGGGTCGGCGCACCGGGCGCACTCGTCGACCGCCGGCGCCCACCCCGCGAACGCCATCGCGCGCATCAGGTAGGCGTCGAGGATGAGCGAGGCGTCCCGCTCCTTCGCCGCCAACGCCCGCAACGCGCCCGTGACCAGCAGGTACAGCCGCAGGACGGGCTCGCCCTCCTCGGACGTGAGCCGGTCTGCGGTCTCCAGCACCGCGCAGGCCGCCGTGTAGCGCTGGTAGTCGTCCACCAGCACCACGCCGAACGCGTCCAGCGTCTCCACCTGCGTGATCACGTCCAGCGTCCGGCCGGGGTAGAACTGCACGTCCACGTGCCCGAACGGCTCCAGCCGCGCACCGAACCGCGACGACGTGCGGCGCACGCCCTTGGCCGCCGCGCGCACCTTGCCGTGCTTCTGCGTGAGCAGCGTGATGATCCGGTCGGCCTCGCCGAGCTTCTGCACCCGCAGGACCACACCGGTGTCGCGGTAGAGGTTCGCCACCTTCGCCAGTCCCTAGAAACCCAGTCTGCGCAGCTGCTTCGGGTCGCGCTGCCAGTCCTTGGCGATCTTGATGTGCAGGTCGAGGTACACGCGCGTGCCGAGCAGCTTCTCGATCTGCCTGCGCGAGGTGATCCCGACCTGCTTCAGGCGCTCGCCCCGGTGGCCCAGGATGATCGCCTTCTGGCTGGGCCGCTCCACGAACACGTTGGCGTGGATGTCCACCAGGTCGTCACGCCCCTCGCGGGGCAGCATCTCCTCCACCACGACCGCGATCGAGTGCGGCAGCTCGTCCCGCACGCCCTCCAGCGCGGCCTCCCGGATCAGCTCGGCGACCAGGGTCAGCTCCGGCTCGTCGGTCAGCTCGCCGTCCGGGTACAGCGCCGGGCCCTCCGGCAGCTTGCCCAGCACCAGGTCCGCCAGGGCGTCGACCTGGTAGCCGTTCACCGCGGACACCGGGATCAGGTCGGCGAAGTCCATCACCTTCTGCAGCGCGAGCAGCTGCTCGGCCACCTGCTGCTGACCGACCAGGTCGGTCTTGGTGACGATGCCGATGACCGGGGTGCGCTTGGCGATCTTCTCCAGCTCGGCGGCGATGAACTTGTCGCCGGGGCCGACCTTCTGGTCGGCGGGCACGCAGAACCCGACCACGTCCACCTCGGTCCACGTCTCCCGCACCAGGTCGTTCAGGCGCTGGCCGAGGAGCGTGCGCGGGCGGTGCAGGCCGGGGGTGTCCACGAGGACCAGCTGGCCGTCCTCGCGGTGCACGATGCCCCGGATGGTGTGCCGGGTGGTCTGCGGCTTGCTCGACGTGATCGCGACCTTGGTCCCGACCAGCGCGTTGGTCAACGTCGACTTGCCTGCGTTGGGGCGGCCGACGAAGCACGCGAACCCGGAGCGGTAACCATCCATCCGTCCATTGTCCCCGCACCCGTCGACCGCGCCGCGTCAGCCCTAGCCAGTCGCCGTCGACGCCTCGCGCCGGTCCGGCACGCCGGGCCCTGCGCGACCACGAAGCCGCCCGCCCGGGACGGGAACCGCCGCCGGGAAACGCCTCTCCCACCCGGTGCGACCGCCCGGCGACCACGTGGAGGCACCCCGTGACACGACTGCTCCGCTCCCTGCTCTTACCCGTGTTGACCGCCTCGGCGCTCGTCGGCGGCGCGGGCGTGGCGTCCGCGGCGACCGCCACGGTCGGCAACACCGACGGCGACGGGCTCACCATCCGGTCCGCGCCGACCTCGACCGCCTCCTCCCTCGGCCTCGTGTGGGACGGGCAGCGGGTCGACATCTCCTGCCAGGCGCGCGGCCAGTCGGTGACCAACACGCGCGGGTTCACCAGCGACCTGTGGGACTACGTGCCCGCGCTGCGCGGCTACCTCGCCGACGCCTACCTCGCCACCGGCTACGACTACCGCATCCCCGGCGTGCCGGACTGCGGCGCCCAGACCGGGCGGCTGGTGCCGGTGTCGCAGTTCCACGGGCAGCCCAACCAGGGCGAGGACTGCGGTCCGGCCAGCGTCGTGTCCGCGCTGCTCGCCGCAGGCGTGACCCCGAGGTCGTGGAACGCGAGCCGCCCGGTCGACGCGATCAACCGCGCGCGCTCCGACATGGGCTACGACCCGACCTGGAACGACCCCGCCAAGTTCGGCACGAACGAGTCCGACGTCCAGCGGGCGCTCGCGCGCAACGGCGTGAACGCCACCGTGGTCTTCAACGACCTGAACCGGGTCCTCACCCACGTCCGCAACGGCCGACCGGCGATCGTGGCGGGCAACATGGTCAGCCTGCCGTGGTCGGGCCGCGACGTGCCGCACTTCCTCACCGTCGCCGGGTACGACGGGGACTACCTGGTGCTCGACCCCGCCTCGCAGGCCATCGTCTACCGGGCGTCCGCGTCGACCCTCTCGGCGTACTTCAACCACGACCTGGGCCGGGCCGGCGTGCTGCTCTGACCGCCCGCTACACGGTCTCCTGCACGGCGCCGGACGCGTCGGCGCGCAGCACCGGCGCGCCGGCGGTCAGGTCCCGCACGGCGGCCACGGAGTCCCCGTCCACCTCCGACGCGGCGGTCACGACGGCCGCCGCCTCCACCCCCTCGGCGCCGCTCGACACGGCCGCCGCGACCGCCGCTTGCAGGGCGGTCAGCTTCAGCGACGGCAACGCGACCGTGGTCGCCGCGTAGGTCCGACCGTCGGTGTCGCGCACCGCCGCACCCTCGGCCGCGCCCGTCCGGGCCCGCGCCGATCGCGCCAGCGTGACGATCTTCTGGTCCTCGGGGTCGAGGTCACTCACCGCTGGTCCCCTCGCTGTCGTCGCCGTTGTTCACCGGGCGCACCAGCACCGTCGTGATGCGCATCCGCCCGCGTTCGTCCTTGCCGCCCTCGGCCCGCATCCGCAGACCCGCGATCTCGGCCTCCGTGCCCGGCAGCGGCACGCGGCCCAACCGCTGCGCCAGCAGGCCGCCGACCGTCTCCACCTCGTGGTCGTCCAGCTCCGTGCCGAACAACGCGTCCAGGTCGTCCACCGGCAACCGCGCGCTGACCCGCACCGAACCGTCCGTCAGGTGCTCCACCGGCGGCCGGTCCTCGGTGTCGGACTCGTCGGTGATCTCACCGACGATCTCCTCCAGGATGTCCTCGATCGTGAGCAGGCCCGCCGTCCCGCCGTACTCGTCCACCACCACCGCCAGGTGGTTGCGCGACAGCTGCATCTCCCGCAGCAGGTCCGCGATCGGCTTCGAGTCCGGGATGAACGACGCCGGCTTCATCACGTCCGCCACCGACGTGCCGTTCGGCTCCCCGGACAACGTCAGCCGCACCAGGTCCTTGAGGTTCACCACGCCGACGATGTCGTCCACGCTCTCCCCGATCACCGGCACCCGCGTGTACCCGGTGCGTAGCGACAGGGCCAGCGCCTGGCGGATCGACTTGGCCTGCTCGATCCACACGATCTCGGTGCGCGGCACCATCACCTCGCGCGCGATCGTGTCGCCGAGCTCGAAGACCGAGTGGATCATCTCCCGCTCGCCCTCGTCCACCACGCCGCGTTCCTGCGCCATGTCCACCAGCTCGCGCAGCTCGACCTCGGACGAGAACGGGCCCTCGCGGAAACCCCGACCCGGCGTGATCGCGTTGCCGACCAGGATCAGCAACTTGCTCAACGGGCCCAGCACCCGGCCGAGCACCCGGATCGGGCCCGCCGCCAGCAGGCTCACCGCGTACGGGTGCTGCCTGCCGAGCGTGCGCGGACCCACGCCGACCAGCACGTACGACACCACGAGCATGCTCAGCCCGGCGACCAGCATCGCCACCCAGTCGGTGGCGATCAGGCCGAGGCACACCACGGTCACCAGCACCGTCGCCGCCAGCTCGCAGCCCAGGCGCAGCAACAGCAGCAGGTTCACGTGCCGCGGCCGGTCGGCCAGCAACTGGATCAAGTGCCCCGTGCCCGCCCGGCCCTGCCGCTGCAACGCCTCGACGCGCGCCCGCGACACCGTGCCCAGCGCCGCGTCCACACCCGCGAACGCGCCCGCCGACAACACCAACACCACGGCCAGCACCAGCAGGCCGGCGGAACTGCCCATCACCTCGGCCGCCTCAGGCTGTCGGCTCGGGCCGGTCCGCGTCCTCCAGGCCGACCGCCCCGAGGAGCTTCGAGTCGGCCTCGCGCTGCGCCGACTTGCGCTCCGCCTCGGCCGCCGCCGTGCGGAAGTCGCCCAGGATGCGGTTCTGCAACGTGAACATCTCCCGCTCCTCGGCCGGCTCCGCGTGGTCGTAGCCGAGCAGGTGCAGCACGCCGTGCACGGTCAGCAGGTGCAGCTCGTCCAGCAGGCTGTGACCCGCCTTCTTGGCCTGGTCCTTGGCGAAGTCCGGGCACAGCACGATGTCGCCGAGCAGCGCCGGGCCGAGGCCCGCCGCGTCCGGCCGGCGCGCGGAGTCCAGCTCGTCCATCGGGAACGCCATCACGTCCGTCGGGCCGGGCAGGTCCATCCAGCGCTGGTGCAGGTCCGCCATCACGTCCAGCTCGACCAGCAGGACGGACAGCTCGGCCAACGGGCTGACGCCCATCCGGTCCAGGGCGAACCGGGCGGCGGCGACGATGGACGGCTCGTCCACGTTCACGCCCGACTCGTTCGCGATCTCGATGCTCACGGCGCCTATCGTCCCCGGCGCTGCCCGCGCGACCGCGCACCGGGTCCGGCGTGGTGCTGGTGCCGGTCGGCCGCGTCGCCTTCGTCCTGCTCGACCTGCCACTTCTCGTAGGCGTCCACGATGTCCGCGACCAGCCGGTGGCGGACCACGTCGTTGCTGGTCAGGACGGAGAAGTGGACGTCTTCCACGCCTTCGAGGATGTCCTTGACGACCTTCAGGCCGCTGCGCTGCCCGCCGGGCAGGTCGATCTGCGTGATGTCACCGGTCACCACGATCTTGGAGCCGAACCCCAACCGGGTGAGGAACATCTTCATCTGTTCGGGCGTCGTGTTCTGCGCCTCGTCCAAGATGATGAACGCGTCGTTCAGCGTGTTGTGGGTCAGCAGGTAGTCCTCGGTGACGTACAGCGAGTCCGCCGCGGCCACCTGGATGCACACCGCTTCGGTGCGGCCCGCGGGCTCGATGCTGTCGATGAACCGCATCGGCCGCCCGCCGCCGCCGGCCGCGAGGTACTTCTCGCGCTTGCGGGCGAGCCGGAAGGGCTCGACGCCCTCGGGCAACCGGATGTCGACGACGTGCGCGTCGTGGACGTAGGGAACCGCCCGGCCGTTCGCGAAGCCCGGCCGTCTCCCCTCCGCCACGCGGGTGCGCGTGCAGGCCACGCCGCCCAGCGACCGGACCAGGCCGATCACGTCGTCCCTGAGCCGGGCGGACGTGGTCGTGTACTGGATGCGGCAGGTGCGCCCGGACTGCGCGACCGGTCCGCCGTCGGAGTCCAGCAGGCCTTGCAGCAGCGCCAACCTGACCTCGACCGCGTTGGCGAGGTAGACCTCCGGGACGAACTTCGTGTGCGACCGGGTGCCGAGCAGGCTCAACGCCCGGAGCGCCCCGGCGACGGGGTTCTCCAGCGTCACGACATCGCCCGGCGACTTCACCCGGTTGAGGGTGTAGTCCACCCGGTCCTTCCCGTTCACCGCGATGCCCGGCAGAGCGGACTGGAGCGCGACCGCCAACTCGGGGTCGTCGGTCGCGAAGGACGGCGTGGTCGATCCGGTCAGGCAGCCGTCGCCGAGCAGCAGGCCCAAGGCGTACGGGTCCATCGGGACCTCGCGCGCCGGGTGGCAGGTCGGAGCGCTGAGCAGCGGCAACTCGTAGCGGCGCGCGTGGGCGGCGCGGAGGTCGCCGATCATCTCCTTGGTCTCCAGGACCCGCCACGGCTCGTTCCGCCGGCGGTCGGACCTGGTGCGCACCGTCCAGAGGTGGTCACCGCAGGCCAGCGTCGAGGCGCCGTCCTGGGCCGTGACCCGGTAGACGTCCTTCACGCCCTGCGGGAAGACGCCGAGGACCGGGGTGGGCTCGCCGTTCGAACCGATGACCAGATCGCCGACCTGGAGGCTGCCGATGGGCCGGAAGCCGTCCGGGGTGAGCACGTTGGTGAACACCGGCTGCGCCCGACCACGCATGTAGGCCAGTGGGGCGACCTCGATCGTGCCCGCCTGGGTCAGGCGCGGGATCGACTCAGGGTCGACCATGTCGTGCAGCGCGTCGTAGAGGGGCCGCAGGTACGGGTCGATCTTCTCGTACAGCGTGCCGGGCAGGTAGCCGAGCCGCTCGCCGGCCTCGACCGCCGGCCGGGTCAGGATGATGCGGTTGACCTGCTTGGCCTGCAACGCCTGCACGGCCTTCGCCATCGCCAGGTAGGTCTTGCCGGTGCCCGCGGGACCGATGCCGAACACCACGGTGTTCTGGTCGATCGCGTCCACGTAGTGCTTCTGGTTCAACGTCTTGGGCCGGATGGTGCGGCCGCGCCGGGAGATGATGTCGAGGCTCAGCACCTCGGCGGGCGACTCCGAGGTGCCCGCGGACAGCATCGCGACCGTGCGGCGGACCGTGTCCTGGCCGACCTGCTGACCGCGGCTGGCGAGCGTGACCAGCTCGGCGAACACGCGCTCGGCGAACGCCACGTCGGCGGGCTGGCCGGACAGGGTGATCTCGTTGCCGCGCACGTGCACGTCGGCGACCAGCAGTTCCTCCGCGAGCCGGAGGTTCTCGTCACGCGATCCGAGCAGGGCGAGCACCGCGCCGTCGGGCACGGCGAACTTGGATTGGGCGTCGGCCGCCGCGTGGACTGGCTGCGGCGTGTTGTCGTCGGTACCGGCCACGTGGCCTCGGGCCCTCTTCCTGCGCGTTCGCGCCGTGCTCTGGTGAGTTCGACCTACCGCTCCCGATGCTAGCCGCCACCACCGACACTCCGCACCGGAGTAAGAAACGGGTTGGACACGGCGGGTGTACTCGGAGCCGTGACGGAGTTGCGCGTGCTCACCCCCGACGACCTGCCCGCCTGCGTCCGCCTCGCGGCGGACCGGGGGTGGCCGGAGGAGCCGGCCAAGTGGGCGTTCCTGCTGCGGGTCGGGACCGGGTTCGGCCTGTTCGACGGCGATGAGCTGGTCGGCACCACCATCGTCACCCGGTTCGGTGACGAGCACGCGGCGGTCAGCATGGTGCTGGTGGCGTCGAGCCACGGCGGGCGCGGGCTCGGGCGGCGGTTGGTGGAGCACGCGCTCGGGTTCGCGGGCACGCCGGTGGCGTCGTTGCACGCGACTTCGTACGGCAAGCCGCTGTACGAGAAGCTGGGGTTCCGGTCGGTGGGGCTGGTGACGGCGCACGTCGGCCCGTTCGGCGGCGCGGCCTCGGGCACGTCGCGGCCGGCGGTGGAGGCGGACCTGCCGGGGCTGGCGGCGGTCGACGCCGAGGTGTTCGGCGCCGACCGGTCGGCGGTGGTGGACGCGCTGTTCGGGTTCGCGTCGCAGGTCAGGGTGGCCGACGACGGGTTCGTGGCGGCTTGGCGCAACGGGCCGTTGACGATGGTGGGCCCGGTGGTGGCGCCGTCGGCGGCGCGGGCGGCGGAGTTGGTCGCGGACGTGGCGGTGGGCGCGACGGTGCGGGTGGACGTGCGTGACGCGGCGTTGGCGGCGTGGCTGGAGGCGCGCGGGGTGGTGCCGCGGTTCGCCGTGGACCTGATGGTGCGCGGTGCGTTCAGCGGTGACCGCGCGCGCCTGTACGCGCCGGTGATGCAGGCCTTGGGGTAGGACGGCTCAGGCGAGCGGGCCGAGCGGCCGGCCGCCGAGGACGTGCAGGTGGGCGTGGAAGACGGTCTGGCCCGCGTCGGCGCCGGTGTTGAACAGCAGCCGGTAGCCGCTGTCGGCGACGCCCTCGGCCTTCGCCACCTCGCCCGCGGCCAGGAACAGGTCGTCCAGCACGGTGGGCGCGGCGGCGGCCAGGGCCACGGCGTCCGCGGCGTGGGCCTTCGGCACCAGCACGACGTGCGTCGGGGCTTGGGGCGCGATGTCGCGGAACGCCAGGGTGGTGTCGGTCTCGTGCACCACGGTCGCCGGGATCTCGCGGGCGACGATGCGGCAGAACAGGCAGTCGGACATGGCTCCGCAGGCTACCGACCCGGGCGGTCACGCGTGCTGAGCGTTCAACTCGGGTGTTCCGAACGTAGGACACGCGCGTTCTGGACGTAGGACACGCGCGTTCTGGACGTAGGACACGCGCGTGTGCCCTACGTCCGGGCGAGGCGGAGGGCGGCGGTGCGGCAGGCGGTCCAGGCCGCGGTGCCCGGGGTGATCAGGGACATGTGGTCGGTGGCCGGGAGGGCGATCAGCTCGGCGCCGGAAGCGCGGGCGAACGCCTCGCTCTGCTCGAACGGCACGTCCTCGTCGTCCTCGCCGTGGACCAGCACCAGGGGTTTCGGGATGGGCAGCAGGGCCGCGGGCGACGCGTCGGCGTAGAGCGCCGGCACCTCGGCCGGGGTGCCGCCGAGCAGTTCGGCGGCGCGGCGGGTGATCCGCGGGTGCTGGAGGAAGTCGAGGACGCCGGCTTGGGCCACGGCGCCGACGACGCGGGGGTGGCGGGCGGCGGCCCACACCGCCAGGTGCCCGCCGGCGGAGTGACCCAGGGTGACCACCGGGCCCAGTGCGGGGTCGAGGGCGTCGATGGCGGCGAGCACGTCGTCACCGGTGGCGGGCCAACCGCCACCACCGGTTACCCGCCGGTACTCGATGTTGTGCGCGGCCGCGCCGTGAATGACCAGGTCAGCGGCCAACGGTCGGCCGAGTTCCAATCCGTGGCGCTGGTGCCAAAAACCACCGTGGATTACCACGATCACCGGAAACGATTCACCGGTCGGCGTGGAAAACTCACCGAACTGGCTCGGGTGCGGTCCGTAGACGATGCGCAATCGAAACCCCTTGGCGACAAAAAAGTGGCCGCGTCGCGGTGGGACCTGGGGGTCGTCCCACCGCGACGCGGCGGCGCCGGACCGAGGGGGGAGGTGTCCGGCGAGTCGGTCGAGGAGCCGATCTTGGTTAGACCAATGCAACCCCTCTGCCATCAGCGTAACCCCTATGTCAGGCGTTCGCCAGAAGAGGGCAACACCAATTACCGCCAGCGATCGGTCAGCACACCCAGCGCACCCAAAGCGACCGCCGCCGCGGTCGACGCTCGCAGAACGGTAGGTCCCAGTCGCACTACGTGCGCGCCCGCACCGGTCAACGTGGACAATTCCTCGTCGGTGATCCCGCCTTCCGGTCCGACGACGAGCAGCACATCACCCGATGCGGGCAACTGAACCGATCCGAGGCCGACGGAAGCGGATTCGTGCAAAACCAAAGTGACCGCCGAGGACGACGCCAACCGCGCGAGCCCGGCTGTCGTGACGGGTTCGGCGACCGACGGCACGCGCGCCCGGCGGGCCTGCTTGGCCGCCTCGCGCGCGGTGCTGCGCCAGCGTTCGAGGGCCTTCGCGCCGCGCGGCCCGTCCTCCCACTTCGTCACGCAGCGCGAGGCACGCCACGGCACGACGCCGTCGACCCCGGCCTCGGTGGCCAGCTCGACGGCCAGTTCGCCCCGGTCGCCCTTCACCAGCGCCTGCGCCACGACGACCCGCACGGCCGCTTCGGGCACGGTCCACCGCTCGACGACGCGCAGCCGCAGGGAGTCCTTGGCCGCCTCCGACACCACGCACCGCACCTGGGCGCCCGTGCCGTCGGAGAGCACCAGCTCCTCCCCCGCGCGCAACCGGCGCACGGTGGCCGCGTGCCGCCCCTCGGGGCCGTCCAGGACGGCCTCGTCACCGGGCGGCAGCGCGGCGACCAGGAAGACCGGCAGCGTCACCGGTGGTTGCGGCCGGACCGCAGCCGCGAGAAGAGCCCGCCGCCGCCCTTGCCGTTGTGCGCGAGCGTCGGCTCGTCCTCGCCGCGCGTCACGGCGAGCTCGCGCAGCAGTTCGGCCTGCCGGGCGTCCAGCTTGGTCGGCGTGACGACCTCCAGGTGCACGTGCAGGTCGCCGCGGCCGTCGATGCGGCCGCTGGAGCGCAGCCGGGGCATGCCGCGGCCGGTGAGCACCAGCTCGGTGTTCGGCTGGGTGCCGGGCTCGATCTCCAGCTCCTCCTCGCCGTCCAGGGTCGCCAGCGGCAGCACGGCGCCCAGGGCGGCGGTGGTCATCGGGATGCGCACGGAGCAGTGCAGGTTGGCGCCGTCGCGCTCGAAGACCTCGTGCGGCACCTCCTCGACCTCGACGTACAGGTCGCCGGCCGGTCCGCCGCCGGGGCCGACCTCGCCCTGGCCCGCGAGCCGCACCCGCATGCCCTCGGCCACGCCGGCCGGGATCTGCACCGAGATGGTGCGCCGCGAGCGCACCCGGCCCTCGCCCGCGCACTGCTGGCACGGGTCGGGGATGACCTCGCCGAGGCCGCGGCAGACCGGGCACGGCCGCGCCGTGACGACCTGGCCGAGGAACGAGCGCTGCACCGACTGCACCTCGCCGCGCCCGCCGCACGTGTCGCAGCGCACGGGGGACGAGCCGTCCGCGCAGCCGCTGCCGACGCACCGGTCGCAGAGGATCGCCGTGTCGACGGTCAGTTCGCGCGACGCGCCCGCCGCGCACTCCTCCAGCGTCATCGACAGCCGGATCAACGCGTCCGAGCCCGGCTGCACGCGGCTGCGCGGACCGCGTCCGCCACCGCCGCCCGCGCCGAAGAAGGCGTCCATGATGTCGCCGAGACCGAATCCCGCGAACGGGTCGCCGCCGCCGCGCATCCCACCGCCGCCTGGCTCCAGCGGGTCGCCGCCCAGGTCGACGACCTGCCGCTTCTTGGGGTCCGACAGGACCTCGTAGGCGGCGGTCACCTCCTTGAAGCGCGCTTCCTCGTTGGGGTTCACGTCGGGGTGCAGCTGCCGCGCGAGCTTGCGGTAGGCGCGCTTGATCTCGTCGGGAGTCGCGTTCTTCTGGACCCCGAGCGTGCCGTAGTAGTCCCTCGCCACCGTGTTTCCTCCTGCGAACGCGCTTCGACACGCGTCCGCTCGCTTGCGAAACGTCCTGCGGGACCGCGGTGTTCCCCCGCCGTCACCGTCCGGTCAAGATCTCCCCCACGTAGTTGGCGACCGCTCGCACCGCCGCCATCGTGCCGGGGTAGTCCATGCGGGTGGGCCCCACCACTCCCATGCCGCCGAGCAGGTTGTCCCGGCTGCCGTAGCCGATGGACACGACCGAGGTGCTGCGCATCTCGGCCGCTTCGTTCTCCTCGCCGATGTGCACCAGGATGCGACCCGGGTCGCGGGCCGTGGCGAGCAGCTTGAGCACCACGACCTGCTCCTCCAGCGCCTCGAGCACCTGGCGCAGCGAACCGGGGAAGTCTGCCACGTTGCGGGTGAGGTTCGCCGTGCCACCCAGGACCAGGCGTTCCTCGGGGTGCTCCACCAGCGATTCGATGAGCACCGTGCTCACCCGCAGCACGATGTCGCGCAGCTCGCCGGGCGAGTCGTCGGGCAGCTTCGCGACCTCGGCGGAGGCGTCGGACAGGCGCTTGCCGACCATGGCGCCGTTGAGCATGGACCGGATGCGGGCCACGTTGTCCTCGGTGATCACGTCGCCGAGGTCGACCGAGCGCTGGTCGACCCGGCCGGTGTCGGTGATCAGCACCAGCATCAGGCGCGCCGGTGTGATGGCGAGCACTTCGATGTGCCGGACGGTGGAGCGGCTCAGCGTCGGGTACTGGACGACGGCGACCTGGCGGGTCAGCTGGGCCAGCAGCCGGACGCTGCGCCGCAGCACGTCGTCGAGGTCGTAGGCGCCTTCGAGGAAGTTCTGGATGGCCCTGCGCTCGGGCGTGGACAGCGGCTTGACCTCGCTGAGCCGGTCCACGAACAGGCGGTAGCCCTTGTCGGTCGGCACGCGGCCGGCGCTGGTGTGCGGCTGGGTGATGTACCCGTCCTCTTCCAGCGTGGCCATGTCGTTGCGCACGGTCGCGCTCGACACACCCAGGTTGTGCCGTTCGACCAGGGCTTTCGAGCCGACCGGCTCCTGGTTGGACACGTAGTCGGCGACGATCGCGCGCAGCACTTCGAACCGGCGCTCATCGGCGTTCACGCGCGTCACCTCCAGGACGGACAGGCTGCTTCACCTTGAGTTTACGGAGGTTCGGGCCCGGATCGGAAAACCCGCTCGCCGCACTTCGGTGAGGTGGGTAGCTTCGGGCGTGCTCACCCGCATCCAGGCCGCCCTGCGCGACGCGATCAGGGCCGACGCCGAGCGCGTCGGACCGTTCCTGGTCCGCTTCGACGAGCACGGCGACGACCTGTCCGTGAACTACGCCGTGCCGGACGAGGGCGCGGCGCCGACCGCGGGTGAGGTGGCCGCGCTGGTGGCGGCGTTCCGGGCGCGGTCGCGCACGCCGAGGTTGGAGTACCTGCGGCCGTCGCCGGTGGTGGACGCGGCGCTGGCGGCGGCCGGGTTCACCGTCGACCACCTGCTGCCGGTGATGGCGGTCGACGACCTGGTGGTGCCGCCGCCGCCCGCCGGGCTGACGATCGAGGCGGTGACCTCGGACGAGGACCTGCTCGCGGTGTCGGTGGTGCAGAACACGGCGTTCGACGTGGCGGGTGAGGTCGGCGCGCGGGACGTGGCGCGGCAGCGGTCGCTGTTGCGCGACGACGGGGTGATCGTGCTGGCCCGGCTGGCCGGCGAGCCGGCGGGCGCGGGGGCCTGCACCGCGCCGAAGCACGGGCTGTCGCAGGTCGCGGGCATCGCGGTGCCGGCTCGGCTGCGGGGGCGTGGCATCGCGTCGGCGGTGTGCGCCGACCTCACCGCGCGGGTGTTCGACGCGGGCTGCACCCCGTTCCTGGAGACCGAGCCGGGCTGGAAGGTGACCCGCCTGTACGGGGCGCTGGGCTACCGGACGATCGGGGAGTCCGCGTCGATCAGCCTGAAATGATCACCCGCGCCCGTCGGCTTGGCTAGGGTGGCCGGCCGGAAAGCACCATGCCGCGTCCACTGGGGGAAGGTTCCATGAGCGCCGACAAGGCCGCCAAGCTCGACGCCATCACCAAGTTCTTCGCCGCGTACGCCACCTACGACCTCGACGCCATGCGTGGCGTGATGACCGACGACATCGAGTGGACCATCCCGGGCCACCACCCGCTGTCGGGCACCAAGCGGGGTGTGGAGGAGGTCGCGGCCTTCTTCACCGAGCTGGGCAAGGCGGGTTTCCAGGCCGACCCGCTGTTCCTGGAGGCCAACGAGGAGTACGTGGTGGACGTGCACCGCGGCTGGACCACCGCGGGCGAGGGCAAGGTCGACACCCTGTGGGCCCTGCTGTGGCACTTCGACGCCGACGGCAAGATCGACCGGGTGGTCAACCTGTCCGCCGACCAGCACCAGATGGACAGCTACGTCTGGGCGAACTACACCCTCGCCGCGCTGCCGGACCGCCTCGCCTGAGGCGCCCCGCGTCGGCCGCGGTCCGCACCGGGCCGCGGCCGACGCGGTCAGGTGAGCCGGCGCACCACGGCGTCGGCGAGCAGCCTGCCCCGGTCGGTGAGCACGCAGCGGCCGTCGTCGAGGGCGGCCTGGTCGAGCAGGCCGTCGGCGGCCGCGACCTTCGCCTCGGCCCGGCCCTCGTCGTCGAGGACGTCCAGCGGCAGGCCGGTGGCCAGGCGCAGCTCCAGCAGCACGCGTTCCACCCGGCGGTCGTCGTCGGCGAGGACCTCGCGGCCCGCGGCGGGTGACGAGCCGGCGGCCAGCAGCTCGGCGTACTTCGCCGGGTGCTTGACGTTCCACCAGCGCACGCCGCCGACGTGGCTGTGCGCGCCGGGGCCCGCGCCCCACCAGTCGGCCCCCTGCCAGTACAGCAGGTTGTGCCGGCAGGCGGCGTCGGCCGACGCGGCCCAGTTCGACACCTCGTACCAGGTCAGGCCCTGCGCGGTCATGGCCGCGTCGATCAGCTCGTACTTGTCGGCGAGCACGTCGTCGTCCGGCATCGGCAGCTCGCCCCGGCGCACCCGGCGGGCCAGCGCGGTGCCTTCCTCCACGATCAGCGCGTAGGCCGAGACGTGGTCCACGCCCGCGCTGTGGACGGCGTCGAGCGACGAGCGGAGGTCGGCGACGGTCTCGCCCGGCGTGCCGTAGATGAGGTCGAGGTTCACGTGCTCGAAGCCCGCCTCGCGGGCCTCCTTCGCGGCGGCGACCGGACGGCCCGGGGTGTGCACGCGGTCGAGCACGGCCAGCACGTGCCGGGCGGCCGACTGCATGCCGAGCGAGACGCGGGTGTAACCAGCGTCACGGATGGCTGAGAAGAACTCGGGCGAGGTGGACTCCGGGTTGGACTCCGTGGTGACCTCCGCGCCCGGCGCGAGGCCGAACGAGGACCGCACCGCGTCGAGCACCTGGCCCAGTCCGGCGGCGCCCAGCAGCGACGGTGTGCCACCGCCCACGAACACCGTGTCCACCGCCGGTGGGTCACCCAGCACGGTCGCGGCGAGGTCCAGCTCCCGGCGCAGACCCTCCATCCAGGACGCCGGTGAGGCGGAAGTGCCCAGCTCACCGGCGGTGTAGGTGTTGAAGTCGCAGTAACCGCACCGGGTCGCGCAGAACGGGACGTGCACGTAGACCCCGAACGGGCGGTCACCCAGACCGGTGAGCGCGGAGGCGGGGAGGGAGCCGTCGGAGGGCGAGGGATCACCGATCGGCAGAGCGGAGGGCATGACGCCCATTGTCCCATCTACCAGCAGCGCAACCCCGTCCCACGATGCGGATGGCGGTGGACCACGAGATGGACGCGTGGCACGCTGAGGCACATGACATCGACCGGAGTCCGCCTGGTGGTCCGCCGCCACGTCGACTTCCGTCGTGTCTCCAGCGCGATGTGCCGTCGTTCGGCATAACCCGCGCCTGCCTTTTTGTTCCCGTCGGCGCCGGGTGCGCTGACGAGACCCCCACCACGGCTGTCCTGGGACTCGCACGCGCACCAGCGCCCCGAATCCCCGGAGGACGAGGATGGTCCCCCCGACGACGACGCCTCAGCGCGGCAAGCAGCGCCGAGGTGAGGGGCAGTGGGCGCTGGGCTACCGCGAGCCGCTGAACCCGAACGAGCGGAGCAAGAAGGACGACAACCCGCTCAACGTCCGCTCGCGGATCGAGAACATCTACGCCCACGGCGGCTTCGACTCGATCGACCCGGCCGACCTGCGCGGCCGTTTCCGCTGGTACGGCCTCTACACCCAGCGCAAGCCCGGCATCGACGGCGGACGCACGGCGACGCTGGAGCCGGAAGAGCTGGACGACGAGTACTTCATGCTCCGGGTCCGCGTCGACGGCGGCAAGCTCACCACGCAGCAGCTCGCGCTGATCGGCGAGCTGTCCCAGACCTACGCGCGCGACACCGCCGACATCACCGACCGGCAGAACGTGCAGTACCACTGGATCCGCATCGAGGACGTGCCGACGATCTGGCGGAAGCTGGAGGACGCGGGCCTGACCACGATGGAGGCCTGCGGCGACAGTCCGCGCGTCATCCTCGGCTCCCCCGTGGCGGGCATCGCCGAGGACGAGCTGGTCGACGGCACCCCCGCGATCGACGAGATCCTGCGCCGCTACATCGGCGACCCGCGCTTCTCGAACCTGCCGCGCAAGTTCAAGACGGCGATCTCCGGCCTGCCCGACACCGCGCACGAGATCCACGACGTGGCGTTCGTCGGCGTGGACCACCCCGAGCACGGCCCCGGCTTCGACCTGTGGGTCGGCGGCGGCCTGTCCACCAACCCGATGATCGGCAAGCGGCTCGGCGCGTGGGTGCCGGTGGACGAGGTGCCGGACGTGTGGGAGGGCGTGATCAGCGTCTTCCGCGACTACGGCTACCGCAGGCTGCGGCACCGCGCCCGGATCAAGTTCCTGGTCGCCGACTGGGGGCCCGACAAGTTCAGGGAAGTTCTCGAGAACGAGTACCTCAAGCGCAAGATGATCGACGGCCCGGCGCCGGAGAACCCCGCGACGCCGCGCGACCACATCGGCGTGCACCGGCAGAAGGACGGCCTGTGCTACGTGGGCGCGGCCCCGATCGCGGGCCGGGTGTCCGGCTCCACGCTGGTCGAGGTGGCCAAGGTGGCGGAGCGCGCGGGTTCGGGCCGGGTCCGGCTGACGCCGCAGCAGAAGCTCGTGGTGCTCGACGTGCCCGAGGCCGAGGTGCCGAACCTCCAGGCGGACCTGGCGAAGCTGGGGCTGCAGACCGAGCCGTCGCCGTGGCGGCGCGGCGTGATGGCCTGCACCGGCATCGAGTTCTGCAAGCTCGCGATCGTCGAGACCAAGGCGCGCGCGGTGGACCTGGTGTCCGCGCTGGAGTCGCGGCTGGCCGACGTCGTGGCGGGCGTGACCGAGCCGATCTCCGTGCACATCAACGGCTGCCCGAACTCGTGCGCCCGGATCCAGACCGCGGACATCGGGCTCAAGGGCCAGATCGTCACCGACGCCGACGGCAGGCAGGTCGAGGGCTTCCAGGTGCACCTGGGCGGCGGGCTCGGCCTGGACGCGGGCTTCGGCCGGAAGCTGCGCGGCCACAAGGTCACCGCCGCCGAGCTGTCGGACTACGTCGAGCGCGTGGTGCGCAACTTCGTGGCCGGGCGCGAGGCCGGCGAGCGGTTCGCGCAGTGGGTCGCCCGAGCCGACGAAGGTGACCTGAAGTGAGCGAGCGGGCCACCCCCTTCTACTGCCCCTACTGCGGCGACGAGGACCTCCGTCCCCAGGAGGAGCCCGGCCACTCGTGGCTGTGCGCCTCCTGTCGCCGCGTGTTCACCGTCAAGTTCGTTGGTCTCAACCTTCCTCAGGAGGTGCAGCGATGACCGCCCCCACCCGGGTCGAGGAACTGAAGGTGATCGCGGAGGCCGCTTCGGTCGAGCTGGCGGACGCCGGCCCCGAAGAGGCGCTCGCGTGGACCGCCCGCACGTTCGGCGAGAGCTGGATCGTCGCGTCGAACATGCAGGACGCCGTCCTGGTCGACCTGGCCACCAAGGTCAAGCCGGACGTCGACGTGCTGTTCCTGGAGACCGGCTACCACTTCGCCGAGACCATCGGCACGCGGGACGCCGTCGACCTGGTCTACCCCGGCGTGCACATCGTCAACGCCGCGGCCGAGCAGTCGGTGGCCGACCAGGAGGCGCGGTTCGGCCTGCTGAACCAGACCGACCCGGGCCGGTGCTGCCAGCTCCGCAAGGTCATCCCGTTGCAGCGCACGCTGAAGAACTACGACGCGTGGGTCACCGGCGTGCGCCGCGTGGACGCGCCGACCCGGGCGAACACGCCGATCGTGATGTGGGACGAGCGCAACGGCCTGGTCAAGGTCAACCCGATCGCGCCCTGGTCCGACGACGAGTTCAACGCCTACATCGCCGAGCACGGGATCCTGGAGAACCCGCTCGTGCAGGCGGGTTACCCCTCCATCGGCTGCGCTCCGTGCACCGCGAAGCCGCTGCCGGGCGCCGACGCCCGCAGCGGCCGGTGGGCGGGCCTGTCCAAGACCGAATGCGGGTTGCACGGATGACCACCGCGACAGCTCTCGACACGTTGGGCCGCCTGGAGTCCGAGGCGATCCACATCTTCCGCGAGGTGGCGGGCGAGTTCGACCGGCCGGTGATCCTCTTCTCCGGCGGCAAGGACTCCACCCTGCTGCTGCACCTCGCGGTCAAGGCCTTCTGGCCGGCGCCGGTGCCGTTCCCGCTGCTGCACGTGGACACCGGGCACAACTTCGACGAGGTCATCGAGTTCCGCGACCAGGTCGTGGCCCGCCACGGGCTGCGGCTGGAAGTCGCCAAGGTGCAGGACTACATCGACGACGGCCGGCTGGCCGAGCGCCCCGACGGCACGCGCAACCCGCTGCAGACCGTGCCGCTGCTGGACGCGATCACCGGCCACAAGTTCGACGCCGTGTTCGGCGGCGGTCGCCGGGACGAGGAGCGGGCCCGCGCCAAGGAGCGGATCTTCAGCCTGCGCAACTCCTTCGGCCAGTGGGAGCCGCGCCGGCAGCGCCCGGAGCTGTGGAACCTCTACAACGGCCGCCACCGCCCCGGCGAGCACGTCCGGGTGTTCCCGCTGTCCAACTGGACCGAGCTGGACGTGTGGCACTACATCGCCCGCGAGGGCATCGAGCTGCCGTCGATCTACTACGCCCACCGGCGCGAGGTGTACCTGCGCGACGGGATGTGGCTGGCGGAAGGCCCCTGGGGCGGTCCTCGCGAGGGCGAGGAGAAGCTCGAGAAGACCATCCGCTACCGGACCGTCGGCGACGGGTCGTGCACCGGCGCGGTCGAGTCCGACGCCGCCGACATCGAGGCCGTCATCGCCGAGGTGGCGGCCAGCAGGCTCACCGAGCGCGGCGCGACCCGCGCGGACGACCGGCTGTCCGAGGCCGCCATGGAAGACCGCAAGCGGGAGGGCTACTTCTAGATGAGCGACCTGTTGAGGTTGGCGACGGCGGGCAGCGTGGACGACGGCAAGTCCACGCTGGTCGGCAGGTTGCTGTACGACACCAAGTCGGTGCTGGCCGACACGCTGGACGCGGTGCACCGCGCCAGCGCCGACCGCGGCCTGACCACCCCGGACCTCTCGCTGCTGGTGGACGGCCTGCGCTCGGAACGCGAGCAGGGCATCACCATCGACGTGGCCTACCGCTACTTCGCCACGCCCAAGCGCTCGTTCGTGCTGGCCGACACCCCCGGCCACGTGCAGTACACCCGCAACACGGTGACCGGGGCGTCCACCGCGCAGCTCGGCGTCCTGCTGGTCGACGCGCGCAAGGGCGTCATCGAGCAGACCCGGAGGCACGCGGCCGTGCTGGCGCTGCTCGGCGTGCCGCGACTGGTGCTGGCGGTCAACAAGATCGACCTGGTCGACTTCGACGAGGTGACGTTCGCCCGCATCGCCAAGGAGTTCACCGCCCACGCCACCGCCCTCGGGTACGCCGAGGACGCCGTGGTGGAGATCCCCGTCTCCGCCCTGGCGGGCGACAACGTGGTGGAGCGCTCGGCGCGGACGCCCTGGTACGACGGCCCGACGCTGCTGGAGCACCTGGAGTCGGTGCCGGTCGAGCCGGACGCGCACGACGCGCCGTTCCGCTTCCCGGTGCAGTACGTGATCCGCCCGCGCACCGCCGAGCACCCGGACTACCGCGGCTACGCGGGCCAGGTCGCGGCGGGCACCGTGCGGGTCGGCGACGAGATCGCCGTGCTGCCCGCCGGGCTGCGCTCCACGGTGACCGGCATCGACACCGCCGACGGCCCGCTGCCGGAAGCCGCCGCGGGCCACTCGGTGACCCTGCTGCTGGCGCACGACCTCGACATCTCCCGCGGCGACCTGATCGCCACCGCCGGGCAGCCGCCGAGGGTGACCGACGAGTTCGACGCCACGGTGTGCTGGCTGTCGGAGAAGCCACTGACGCCGGGGGCGCGCGTGCTGGTCAAGCACGGCACGCGGACCGTGCAGGCGATCGTCACCGAGCTGCGCACCCGGTTCGACGAGCAGAAGCTCGGCAGCACCGACGCACCGGACTCCCTGTCCCTCAACGAGATCGGCCAGGTGTCGGTGCGCACCGCCGAGCCGATCCCGGTGGACGACTACACGAAGGACCGCCGCACGGGTGCGTTCCTGGTGATCGACGCCGCCGACGGGAGCACGTTGGCCGCCGGGCTCGTGGGCGCGCCGCTGCCGGAGGTGGACGGCGTGGACAGCTGTACCGAGGGCGGCGACGCCGCCCTGCCCGACAACCACGCCCTCGTCTCCCCCGGTCCCTGACCCAGAAAGGCCACCGCCGCCGTGAGCAGCCGCATCCTGACCAAGTCCCTCGCCATAGCCACCGCCCTCGTCGCCCTCGCCGCCTGCTCGCGAGCGGACACCGGAGTCGACAACGCCGCGCCCGCGCAGGACAAGGGGGCGGCCGCGGAGATCCGCCTCGGCTACTTCCCCAACGTCACCCACGCCGCCGCGCTGATCGGCGTCGACAAGGGCCTGTTCACCAAGGAACTCGGCAGCACCAAGCTCACCACCCAGACGTTCAACGCGGGCCCCGAGGCGGTGAACGCGCTGCTCGGCGAGTCGCTGGACGCCACGTTCATCGGCTCCGGCCCGGCCATCAACGCCTACGCCAAGTCCAAGGGCGAGGCGGTCCGGCTCGTCTCCGGCGCCACCTCCGGCGGCGCGCAGCTCGTGGTCGCGCCCGACATCGCCTCGCCCGCCGACCTCAAGGGCAAGGTCATCACCACCCCGCAGCTCGGCAACACGCAGGACGTCGCGCTGAAGAAGTGGCTGTCCGACGAGAAGCTGGCGGTCGGCGCGGGCGCCGACCAGGTCAACGTCACCAACACGGAGAACTCGCAGTCGCTCGACCTGTTCAAGAAGGGCGACGTGCAGGGGGCGTGGGCGCCGGAGCCGTGGTCGTCGCGGCTGGTGCTCGACGCGGGCGCGAAGGTGCTGCTCGACGAGAAGGACCTGTGGGAGGGCGGCAAGTTCCCGACCACGGTGCTGCTGGTGCGCACCAAGTTCCTCCAGGAGCACCCGCAGACGGTCGAGGCGCTGCTGCGCGGCCACCTCGCGGCCACCGACTTCGCGCTCAACAGCAAGGTCGAGGCCAAGCAGATCGTCAACAAGGCGCTGAAGGACCTCACCGGCAAGGCGCTGGGCGAGCCGGTGCTGGACCGGGCGTTCGACAACATCGAGCTGACGGTCGACCCGCAGGCCAAGAGCTTCCCGCAACTGGCGAAGGACGCGGTGACCGCGGGTGTGGCGAAGGAGGCCGCCGACGTGGCCGGGCTCGCCGACTTCACCCTGCTGAACAAGGTGCTCTCGGCGGCGGGCAAGCCGACCGTGGACACCGCCGGGCTGGACAAGAAGTAACTCGAGGAAGGCAGGCACACCATGACCGCCACGCTTGAGACCCCCGCGGCCGTGTCCGACGTGGACGCCGCAGTGACCTTGTCCGGGGTGCGGAAGGTCTTCGGCCACGGCCCGGCCGGCGTCGTCGCGCTCGACGGCGTCGACCTGTCGGTCGCGCCGGGCGAGTTCGTGTGCCTGCTCGGCGCGTCCGGCTGCGGCAAGTCGACCTTGCTGAACCTGGTCGCCGGGCTGGACGCGCCCACCTCGGGCACCATCGAGCTGACCACGTCACGGCCCGCCGTGATGTTCCAGGAAGCCGCGCTCATGCCGTGGCTGACCGCGGCGCGCAACGTCGAGCTGCCGCTGCGGCTGGCGGGCCTCAAGCGGGGTCCGCGCCGGGAGAAGGCCAGCGAGCTGCTGTCGCTGGTGCGGCTGGTCGGCGCGGGCCACAAGCGCCCGCACGAGCTGTCCGGCGGCATGCGGCAGCGCGTGGCGCTGGCGCGCGCCCTGGCGTCCACGCTGGGCAGCGCCGAAGCGGGCACGCCCGGCCTGCTGCTGATGGACGAGCCGTTCGCCGCGCTGGACGCCATCACCCGCGACGTGCTCCAGGCGGAGCTGGTGCGGGTGTGGCGGGAGACGTCGACGGCGATCCTGTTCGTCACCCACGACGTGCGCGAGGCCGTGCGGCTGGGCCAGCGGGTCGTGCTGCTGTCCTCCCGGCCCGGCCGCGTGGTGCGCGAGTGGTCCACCGTGGACTGCGACGAGCCCGCCGTCATCGAGGACATCACGACCCACCTGCGAGAGGTGATCAGCGGTCATGCCGCAGCTTGACACAGACCTCGCGGCGGTCGGCGCGGGTCTGGACGCGCTGGACGCACCGTCGCAGGAGCGGCGGCCGTCGTTCGGCCGGCGGTTCGTCCGGACCGCCGTGCCGCCGTTGATCGCGTTCGCCCTGCTGCTGGGCGTCTGGCAGGCGCTGTGGGCGGCAGCGCTGTGGCCGGAGTACCAGCTGCCGTCGCCCTCCTCGGTGTGGGCGGCGGTGGCCGAGGCCATCGAGACCGGCCGGGCGTTCGAGGTGCTGTGGACCTCGGTCAGCCGCGCCGTGCTCGGCTTCCTCACCGCCGTGGTGATCGCCACGCCCCTGGGGCTGCTGATCGCCAAGGTGCGGGTCGTGCGGGCGGCCATCGGATCGCTGTTGACGGGCCTGCAGTCGCTGCCGTCGGTGGCGTGGGTGCCGGCGGGCATCCTGTGGTTCGGCGCGACGCCCACGACCATCTACTTCGTCGTGCTGATGGGGTCGGTGCCGTCGATCGCCAACGGGCTGGTGTCCGGCGTCGACCAGATCCCGCCGCTGCTGCCGCGCGTCGGCCAGGCGTTGGGCGCGGGTCGGATGGCGGCGGCCCGGCACATCCTGCTGCCCGCCGCGCTGCCCGGCTACCTGGCCGGGTTGAAGCAGGGGTGGGCGTTCTCGTGGCGGTCGCTGATGGCGGCGGAGATCATCGCCACGTCGCCGCAGCTCGGCGAAGGGCTCGGGCAGTACCTGCACAACGGGTCGGCGTTGAACGACATCTCGATGGTGATCGCGGCGATCTTCCTGATCCTGCTGGTCGGCGTGGGGATCGAGCTGCTGGTGTTCCGGCCGTTGGAGCGGGCCGTGCTGCGGGCGCGCGGGTTGACGGGTGCGCTGTGACCGCGTTGGTGGCCGTGGCGCACGGCAGTCGTGATCCGCGTTCGGCGGCCGTGGTGCACCAGTTGTTGGACGTGGTGCGGGCGTTGTCGCCGTCGGTGGACGTGCGCGGGTCCTTCCTGGACCTCTCCGCGCCGCTGCTGGGTGACGTGCTGCGCGGGGTGTACGCGGACGGTCACCGTTCGGCCGTGGTGGTGCCGTTGTTGCTGGGCAAGGCTTTCCACGCGCGGGTGGACGTGCCGGGCGCGGTGGCGGACGTGCGGCTGCCCGGCTTGGCCGTGACGATCGCCGACGTCCTCGGGCCGGACCCGCGGCTGGAGTCGGCCGCCCTGCGCCGCCTGGCGTCGGTCGGCGTCCGTTCCCGCGACCGCACGCTCGGCGTGGTCCTGGCGGGCGCGGGCTCGTCCCACGCGCCGGCGAACGCCCTGGTGTCCTCCATCGCCGACCGCTGGGCCGCCGGCTCCGGCTGGGCGGGCGTCGAGGCGGCCTTCGCCTCCTCCGCCACCCCCGACGTGCCCACGGCGGTCGCCCGCCTGCGTGCCCGAGGCGCGCGCCGCATCGCCGTGGCGTCCTGGTTCCTGGCCCCGGGCTTCCTCCCGGACCGCGTGTCCCGCCTGGCCGGCCCCGACGCCCTCATCGCCCCACCCCTGGGCCCGGACCCCGAAGTGGCCGAACTGATCCTCCACCGCTACCACTCGGCCCTGCCGACCCCCCTGGCCGCCACCGCCTGATCGGGTCGCTGCTGCACAATACCCCCCACTATAGGGGGTATTGTGTAAGTCTTGGCTGTCAGGAGGCTGTCATGGCAGGGGAGCTTCGGGACTGGATACCGGTCCGCACGGCTGCGGACCGGTTGAGGGTCTCGCCTGAGCAGGTTCGCGAACTCGTCCGATCCGGCGACCTCGATGCGATCAAGCCCGGTCGCGATGTGCTCGTGCGTTCCGAGGCGGTCGAGCGTCGGGCGACCGTGGTGAAGCCCAAGGCCGGACGTCCGTTGTCGCCTTCGATGGCATGGGCCGTGCTGTGGCTGGCGTCGGACGTGAAGCCACCCTGGTTGTCCTCGTCGGAACTGGTCCGAGCCCGACGCCATGTCCGCCGACCGCTGTCGGAGTGGCCTCGACTCCTGGCCGGACGGGCTCAGGTGCACCGGGCGCGGATGCCCGACGCCACTCGGAAACGTGTCCGGTCGCTGACCGGCGTCGCAGTCGGCGGACCGTGGGCGGCCCGGCTGCACGGCGCCAACCTGGTGCTGCCGGACGGTGAACCTGATGAGTGGTACCTCGCTCCAGCAGCCTTCGACACCTTGCGGACGATGAAGGGCATCGGCTGGCAATCGGCCTCACCCAATGTGGTGATTCGCGTCGTGCCCGACAGCCTGCCGGCCGCACTCGTGTCGCAGATCTTCCACCACGTCACGGTCTCGCGCGGAACTGCGGCGGCCGATCTGCTGGACCTCGGTGACGACCGGTCCCGCCGTGCTGCGGCCGAACTGTTGGGAAGGAACGACTAACCTGTCGGCGCATGAGTTCCGACAGGTGGCCGGACCTTCGAGTGCTTGGTTCAGCCGACTTGCCACGGCTGCACGACGACGCGTTGTGGCCCACCCTTTTCACGCTCTCCGAGCGCCTACCGACCGAGCACGCCGTGATCGGCGGCATCATGGTCTACCTGCACGGTGCGGTCGTGGGGCGACGACCGAGCCGGGTGACCAGTGACGTCGATGTGCTGTTCAACGTCGAGATCCAGCCATCGTCGCTGAAAGAGGCCGTGGCGGTGCTGGGGGAGTTGGGCTACGAGGTCGCGCAGGACAGTCCGGTCGAGTCGACGCATCGGTACCTCGGGCCCAATGGGGAACAGGTTGATGTACTGGCCCCCGCCGGGGTGAGGCCGCCACCGGATCTGGAGACCACTCCCCCAGGTCGGACCGTCCCTGTTTACGGCGGTCGCCAAGCACTGCTGCACCGCGTCGTCATCAAGGCAGCCTTCGACGGGCGGACAGCCGAGGTCGTGGTGCCCGACCTGGCCCGCGCCTTGACGATCAAGACGGCCGCCTACGGCGACCACACGCGCTCACGCCCTGCGGAAGCTTTCCTCTCGCGGCACTTGCTCGACCTTGCGTTCCTGGCCTCCGTGGTCGAGGACCCCGGTGGGATCCTCGAAGCGCTCGGCCCCGTGCCGCCGACGGGCCACCTCGACCAAGCGGCAGTCCTCGACGATCCTTCCCATCCCGCCTGGTCGGGTGCCGGAGAGAACGCGGAGGACGCCCAGCTGACCTGGGAGGTGCTGCGCCACGGGCTATGACACCCCCGCGACCTCTAGAGCTCATCCGCGTCCAACGCCTCCACCAGCCGTTCCATCACCCTGAGCGTGGTGCGCAGGTCGGCGAGGTCCACCTGGGCCGAGATGCGGTTGGTGAAGGCGTGCTGGGCCCGGGCCAGGCGGGAGATGGCGTCGTGGCCCGCGGTGGTCGGGTGGAGCAGCTTGGCGCGCTTGTGGGCCGGGTTGGGCAGGTACTCGGCCAGCCCCTTCTCCACCAGCAGGTCGGCGATGCGTTGCACGCTCTGCCTGGTCAGGCTCATCTCCCGGGCGATGCCCGACACGGGCAGCGGTTCGCGCAGGACGGCGCCGAGGACCTGCCACCACGCGGCGGTCAGGCCGACCGGTTTCGTCATCACCTCCGCCGCCTCCAGGAACCCGCCGTAGAGGCGGAACGTGCGCATGACGACCTCGGTCAGCACGTCCCCCGCCTCGGTGCGGGGCTCGACCCCGCTCACGACACCGCGGCGACGAGCTTGCCGAACCACGACGGGTCGCCCGTCCGGTACAGGCCGTACCAGGCCTCCAGCACGGCCGGCTCGTACAGGTCCAGCTCCACGAAGATCTCCCGCGCGAACTCCAACGCCGACGCCGCGCCCGCCGTGATCACGCCGTCCGCCCGCACCGCCCGCTCGCCGCTGAACAGCGGCGCACCGGTGTACCCGGGCACGGCCGCCAACTGCCGCACCGTGTTGCCGCCGTGCGGGCGGTCGTTCAGCAGGCCCTCGGCGGCCAGGCCGACGGTCGCGCCGCAGATCGCCGCCACCGGCACGCCCGCGTCGAGCCACCGCCGGGCCGCCGCCCCGAACGCCGCGTTGCCACCGCTCTCCCACGTGTCCGCGCCGGGCAGGATCAGCATCGCGCTGTCCGCCGGGTCGACGTCGGCCAACGCCAGGTCCGGCGTGATCCGCAGGCCGCCGATGGAGGTCACGGGGTCGAGCGTGGCGCCGACGGTCCGCACCCGGTACCGGCCGGGCGCCTTCTGGAACTGCGGCAGGTTGATCTGCGCCGTCGCGTACCCGAACTCCCAGTCGGCGAGCGTGTCGTAGAGGGCGAGGTGGACCGTCTCCGTCTTCATGACAGTATCCTGTCATTTTGACAGGATGCTGTCAACGACACGGGATCGTAGAGTGCGGCCCATGGCAGACGAGCTGGTCCACTACGAGGTGCGGCGTGGCATCGCGACGATCACGCTGGACTCCCCCCACAACCGCAACGCCCTGTCCGCGCAGCTGCGCGCCGAGCTGACCGGGCACCTGGAGACCGCGACGGCCGACGACGCCGTGCGCGTGATCGTGCTGAGCCACACCGGACCGGTGTTCTGCTCGGGCATGGACCTCAAGGAGGCGGGCGGCGCGAGCGCCGACCAGCAGGGGGTCAACGAGTTCCCGGCGATCCTGCGGCAGCTCTGGACCAGCCCGAAGCCCGTGGTGGCACGGCTGGCGGGCCCGGCGCGCGCGGGCGGCGTCGGCCTGGTCGCGGCGTGCGACATCGCGGTCGCGGCGGACACGGCCACGTTCGCGTTCAGCGAGGTCCGCATCGGCGTGGTGCCCGCGGTCATCTCGGTGACCGTGCTGCCCCGCCTGCTGCCCCGGGCCGCGCACGAGCTGTTCCTGACCGGCGAGACGTTCGCCGCACCGAAGGCCGTCGCCATCGGCCTGATCAACTCCGCCGTGCCCGCCGACGGCCTCGACGCCGAGGTCACCCGCTACACCGACATGCTCGCGCTCGGCGCGCCGACCGCCCTGGCCGCCACCAAGCGGATGCTCCAGGAGCCCCGGTCCGCCGACCTGGGCGAGGTGTTCGCCGACATGCTGGCCCTGTCCGCACGGCACTTCGGCGGCCCCGAGGGCCAGGAGGGCATCGCCGCGTTCGTCGGCAAGCGCAAGCCCTCGTGGGTTCCCCGCGACGAGACCGGCGCCGAGGACTGACGGGCCTCAGTCGGTGTAGACGACGGTCAGGACGCGGTCGCCCAGCTCGGCGGTTCGGGCGGCCGCGTCCGCCAGCACGGCTTCCACGGCGTCGTTGCCGCCCTCCCACTCCAGCACGTGCTCGCCCTCGGGCAGCCACGACAGGTCGGTCAGGCAGTCGTACAGCGCGTCCAGGTTGTGGCCGAACCAGCCGGGGAAGCTCAACGCCTCCGCGATGGCCCCGATGGCGGCCTGCTTCGAGTGCGCGCCCCGGCGCACCACGTGCCGGTGGCTCATCCGCTCACGTCCACGACGACGAACGACTCGTAGTGGTCGGCCGTGTAGTACACCTCGTCGGACGACCCGGTCACGAGCCGCCGCGCGCCGCGGTCGTCGCTGCCCGGCGTGGGCACGGTGTACTCCCGGTAGTAGTCGGACGGTTTGGCGGGCAGCACCTTCTCGCGGTTCTGGAACGTCACGCCGTCGTTGCGCGGGTACGGGAACGGGCCGCCCTTGCCGATCAGCTCCCACGTGGCCTTGACCTGGGCGGGCAGGCTCGACAGCGGCTCGACCGGCAGCCCCGAGCCCGCGCCCGGCACCGAAGCCGAAGACGACGACGAAGACGACGAGGGCGGCGCGGGGTCCGACGACGTGCCGGTGAGGTCCTTGGCGAAGTAGCCGACCACGACCAGCGCGATCAGGCCGAGCAGTGCGACGGAGAGCCGCCGGGCGGGAGTCACGGACGCAGAGCCTACGAAGGCTTGCCCGCGTCCACCTCCCGGGGCTGGTCGGCGTCACCCGCCGGACCGACCTTGGGCACCGGGTTGAACCTGGTCGAGGCGTTGTCCACGAGCCGGTCGATCAGCCGGGCCACACCCAGGGACAGCGGCAGCAGCACGCACATGAGCAGCGCGAACTGGAACGGGAACGCCAGCTGCGCCAGCCACAGCTCGACCCCGTCCCACCACTGCGCGAACGCGTCAACCACGCCGTCGAGCCTAGTCCCGTGACGCGCTTCACCGCACACGGATCACTACCACTCGGTAAGTTGCCCGCATGTTCGCCGTCTACGCAGCCGAGCCGAGCCCCCAAGACCCGATCGCCGCCCTGCGCGTGGGCGAACGACCGGAGCCCGAAGTGCCGGAGGGCTGGGTGAAGGTGGCCGTCAAGGCGGCGAGCCTCAACATGCACGACCTGTGGACGCTGCGCGGCGTGGGGATCAAGCCGGAGCAGTTCCCGATGACCCTGGGCTGCGACGGCGCGGGCGTGCTGGAGGACGGCACGGAGGTCGTGCTGCACTCCGTGATCGGCGACCCCGACTGGTCCGGCGACGAGACGCTCGACCCGCGCCGCACCCTGCTCACCGAGAAGCACCAGGGCACGTTCGCCGACTACGTCGTCGTGCCCGGGCGCAACGCGCTGCCGAAGCCGGCGGGGCTGAGCTTCGCCGAGGCGGCGTGCATGGGCACGGCGTGGCTGACCGCCTACCGGATGCTGTTCGTGAACTCGGGGCTGCGGCCGGGGCAGACGATGCTGGTGCAGGGCGCGTCCGGCGGCGTGTCGACGGCGTTGGTGCAGCTGGGCCGCGCGGCGGGTTTCCGCGTGTGGGTGACCGGCCGCACCGAGGAGAAGCGGGCGTTGGCCGAGAGCCTCGGCGCGCACCAGGCGTTCGAGTCCGGCGCCCGGCTGCCCGAACGGGTGGACGCGGTGTTCGAGACCGTCGGCAAGGCCACCTGGTCGCACTCGATGAAGGCCCTCAAGCCGGGCGGCACGCTGGTCATCTCCGGCGCGACGAGCGGTGACGCGTCGGCGGCCGAGCTGCCGCGGCTGTTCTTCCTCCAGCTGCGGGTGGTCGGCTCGACCATGGGCACGCGCGAGGAGCTGCGCGACCTGCTCTCGTTCTGCGACCTGACCGGCCTGCGCCCGCAGATCGGGGCGGAGCTGCCGTTCGAGCGGGTCGAGGAGGGCTTGCGCGCGATGCTCGACGGCGAGACCGCGGGCAAGATCGTCTTCACGCGCGGCTGAACTTCGTCAACCCGTACACCCGCACAAAAACCGCTCCCTCGAATGGTGCAACCGAACAAACCCGGTACCGGTCGACGGGCGTACGGTTCGCCGCACACCAATCCACCGAGGGAGCTGGAATGACGGTGCAGGACGGATTCGGCCGTGGCAGCGGCGTGTTCCGCCGCAAGCCGATCGAGCAGATCAGTGACGAGAAGACGGCGCTGACCCGGACCTTGGGGCTGTGGCAGCTCACCGCGATCGGCATCGGCGGCATCATCGGCGCGGGCATCTTCTCGCTGGCCGGCGCCGTGGCCAACAAGACCGCGGGCCCCGCCGTGCTCATCTCGTTCCTCGTCGCGGGCATCGCCAGCGCCGCGGCCGCGTTCTCCTACGCGGAGTTCGCGGGGCTGATCCCCAAGGCGGGCTCGGCCTACACCTACGGCTACGCCGTGCTCGGCGAGATCGTCGGCTGGTTCATCGGCTGGGACCTCCTGCTGGAGTACACCGCGATCGTGGCCGTGGTGGCGATCGGCATCAGCGGCTACTTCAACGAGCTGCTGAACCTGCTCGGCATCGACCTGCCGGTGTGGATGCTCGGCGCGCCCGGCACCGAGACCGGTGACGTCGCGGCGGGCAGCTACAAGGTCAACCTGTTCGCCGTGCTGCTGTGCCTGCTGATCGCGTTCGTGCTCAACATGGGCATGAAGAACGCGGCCCGCTTCGAGACGACCCTGGTGTACCTCAAGGTCGCCGTGGTGCTGCTGGTGATCGTGGTCGGCGCGTTCCACATCGACACCGCCAACTACAACCCGTTCTTCCCGTTCGGCATCTCCGGCGCGCTCACCGGCGCGGCCACGGTGTTCTTCGCGGTGTTCGGCTACGACGCGATGAGCACGGCGGCCGAGGAGTCGAAGGACTCCCAGAAGCACATGCCGAAGGCGATCATCTACTCGCTGGCCGTCTCGATGGTGCTCTACGTGCTGGCCTGCCTGGTGCTGACCGGCATGGTGAACTACCAGGACGTGGACGCGGAGAGCGCGTTCGCCTCGGCGTTCGCCGACATCGGCCTGCCCGCGCTGGGCATCATCATCTCCGTCGGCGCGGTGCTCGGCATCACCACGGTGCTGTTCACGTTCCTGATGGGCGCGGCCCGCGTCGGCTACTCGATGTCGCGCGACGGGCTGCTGCCGAAGTGGTTCGCCAAGACGCACCCGGTCAAGAACGTGCCGACGCGCACCACGTGGGTGCTCGGCGTCGCGTCCGCCGTCATCGCGGGCTTCCTGCCCATCGCCGAAGCTGCCGAGCTGACCAACATCGGCATCCTGCTGGCGTTCGTGGTGGTCTGCGTCGCGGTGATCGTGCTGCGGTACAAGCAGCCGAACCTGCCGCGCACGTTCAAGACGCCGGGCATGCCGGTCGTGCCGATCGTCGGCGTGGTGTTCTCGCTGTGGCTGATCACGTTCCTGGCGCCGGAGACCTGGCTGCGCTTCGCCGTCTGGTTCCTCATCGGCCTGGTCGTGTACTTCGCCTACAGCAGGCGCCGGTCAGCGCTCAACGACCCCGCGGACGTCGAGGACTGAGTCGCACCACCGCTCGACCACGTCGGCGAGCACCGCCATCGGCAGCGGTCCGCCGCGGAGCACGAGGTCGTGGAACGCCTTGATGTCGAAGCGGTCGCCCAGCCTCCGCTCCGCCTCACCGCGCAGGCGCTGGATCTCCAGCCGCCCCACCATGTAGGACAGCGCCTGCGCGGGGTTCTCGATGTACCGGTCGACCTCGGAGAAGATGTCCACGTCCGGCATGACGGCGTTGGCGCGCAGGTAGTCCACGGCCTGCTGCCGCGTCCAGCGCAACGCGTGCAGGCCGGTGTCCACCACCAGGCGCGCGGCGCGCAGCGAGTCGCCCGACAACATCCCCAGCCGCGCCACGTCGTCGCTGTAGAGGCCCATCTCGTCGGCCAGCCGCTCGGCGTAGAGCGCCCAGCCCTCCAGGTAGGCCTCGATGGACGCGAACCGGCGCAGCAGCGGCAGGTCGTCGAGCCGCTGGGCCAGCGCGATCTGGAAGTGGTGGCCCGGCACGCCCTCGTGGAACGCGGTCGACTCGGCGCTGAACCGCTCGCGCAGCCCGGACTGGTGGGTGTTGACGAAGTAGGTGCCCGGCCGGGAGCCGTCCAGCGCCGGGTCCATGTAGTAGGCCAGCGGCGCGTTCGGGGCTTCCGCCGCCGGCACCACCTCCACCGCGCACCGCGCCTGCGGCACCGTGCCGAACCAGTCGCCCGAGACCTCCTCGGCGCGCGCGATGCACGCGGCGGCCAGCGCCACCATGTCCTCGCCGCTGCTCCAGCGCAGGTCCGGGTCGGCGAGCAGGCGGGCGCGCACGCCCGCGGCCGGGATCGGCCCGAACACCCGGGCGCCGACCTCCTCGTACTCCCGGTCCAGCTCCTCGATCAGGTTCAGGCCGATCCGGTGCAGCTCCTCCGGCGTGTGGCCGGTCGTGGTGTACGTGCGGACCAGGTCGGCGTAGACCAGGTCGCCGTCGGGCAGCCAGCACAGGCCGGGCCGGTCCTCGCCACGACCCCGGTCGACCACCTCGACGCGCAGGAAGTCGCGGTAGCGGGTGATGGCCGGGCGCACGGTCTCGTGCAGCAGCCGGGCGCACACGTCGGCCTGCGGGCTGTCCCGCAACGGGATCGCGAGCGCGTCCTCGTCATCGGCCAGGTAGCGGTCGACGCGGTGGATCGCGGCCCGCACGAGGTGCGCGAGCGGAGGTCGGGTCGAGTCGCGCTGTCTTCGGGTGAGCGCGTCCAGGTAGGAGGGCAGCGCCGCCAGCCGGGTCAGGTAGGCCTGCCGCGCGTCGTCGTCGGTCGGGCGGATCAGCGGCAACGCGCCCAGCAGCACCGCGAACGGCGCGGTGAGGCCCTCGGCGTGCGTGTGCTCGACCAGGTTCGCGTCAAGGCGGTGCACCAGGCCCCACGCCTGCTGCACGACCACCGCGCGCGTCACCGGGTCGTCGTCCTCGGCCCGCGCCCGCCGCGCCACGTCCTCGGCGCGGGCGCGCAGCACGCGTCCGCCCTCGGCGCTCGGGTCGGGCAGCCGGTGGTCCCAGCCCGGGATGCCGAGCAGCGTCGCCATGACGGGGTCGGCGTCCAGGACGAGCGTCAGCATCTCGTCGGCGAGCTCGCGCGCGGTGGTCACGTCGCCATTCTGTGGTGCTACACCGGCGAAATGCGCGTGATCGCGACGGAAAGGGCTTGGCGCGCCTCGGCGACCAGCCTGGCCACCACCTCGGCCGCCGGGGCCGGTCGGACCAACGAGTAGGTCTGCCCGGCCCACAGCGACATCAGCTCCGGGTCGCCGGTCGCGCGCACCGGCCGGGTCAGGTGGTGCACCTCCGGGTACGCGGCGGGCGCCTGATCCTGGTTGTCCACCAGGAACCGGTTCACCAGGCCGCGCGCCGGACGGCCGCTGAACGCCCTGGTCAGCGCGGTGCGGCGGGTGCCTTCGGCGAGGGCCTGGCGGTGCGCGGCGGACGTGCCGGCCTCCGGGGTGGCCAGGAACGCGGTGCCGAGCTGCGCCGCGACCGCGCCCGCGGTGATCACGGCGGCCACGTCCGCGCCGTGCACCAGGCCGCCGGCGGCGATCAGCGGCAGGTCCACCTTGGCGCGGACCAGCCGCAAGGCCGCCAGCACGCCGAACAGCTCGCCGCCGCCGGGGGAGACGCCGTCGTCGGCGAACGTGCCGCGGTGCCCGCCCGCCTCGCTGCCCTGCACGCACAGCGCGTCGGCGCCGACCTGCGCCGCCTGCGCGGCTTCCTGCGGTGTGGTGACCGTGACGACGACCGTCGAGCCGGCCGCGTGCAGCCGGTGCACGTCCTCGGGGTTCGGCAAGCCGAACGTGAACGACACCACCGGAACGCGCAACGCCATCACCAGTTCGAGCTTCGCGGCGTAGGAGTCATCGTCCCACCGGGGTTCGCCCGGCTCGGTCGGCGACTGCCCCTTGACCCGGTCGCGGTAGCCGGACAGGTCGGTGCTGGACCGGGGGCCGGGCACGAACAGGTTCACCCCGTACGGCCGGTCGGTCAGCGCGGTGGTCGCGGTGACCTGCTCGGCGACCGCCTCGACGGACAGGTAGCCGGCGGCCAGGAACCCAAGACCACCTGCCCGGCCGACCTCGGCCACGAGCGCGGGGGTGGACGCCCCGCCGGCCATCGGCGCGGCGACGACGGGCACTTCGAGTCGGTCCAACATGGCGCCGACCCTAACCCGCGCCACGGCCGCGGTCACGTATCAGCAGGTCCGTCGCGTGCCGGCGCAAAACAACGTGCCCGATCCGACTGGTTCACGTCCAGCGGACCGGCACCGTCCGGGCGAGCCCTCGGGATGTAACAGCGCCCGAAGTGCCACGGTGGCCTCCGGCACGTCGCGCTCCGGCCGTCCGGGCCGCAACCAACGATCTTCGGGACCACGGGGGAGATAACGGCCGCCCCTGGAGTCTTCAAGTCAAGGGGCTCCCCCCAGCCCCCCGCGCCCAACAGGCTTCTCGGTGGCCTGCACAGGGTGCTCGGACCAGGACACGAATGGAGCGACGCGACATGGGGAGGCAGCGTGACACGCCACCTGACGTCGGTCCCCCTTCTGACCGCTCGACCTCGACCGCAAGCCTCGACGATCCGGTCGGAGCTGATCCTATTTCAACCGTAGGCGAGTCGAGCAGGGATCGGAAGCCACCAAGATCCCTCATCAAGGATCGCGATCTGGCTCAACGCGCCGTACTATCGATAGACGGCAGAACGAGCGTGATAGCAAGCAGTTCCCCGCTTCCCGGTTGGCAGGCCGAGTTCGACGACCTCTACCGGGCACACTGGCGGAGACTCTTCACACGGGCCCATGCCGCGACTGGCACCGCCGATGACGCCGAGGATCTGGCGCAGACCGCTTTTGCGCGCTACGGCGTCGCCTTGGCCAAGGGCACGACGATCACCAGTCCGAGCGGCCTCCTGAACGCGATCCTGAACAACGTCATCGCAGAGTTCTACCGCGCGAAGCGGCGGAACGCCGGTCGTGAGCCGGCAGAAGAAGATGTTCCGCCGTACCAGGTTGAATGGAACGAAGCGCTTCTCGATGACGAACTCGCGGAAGCCTTGCGGTCGCTGTCCCCACGCCAGCAAGAAGTCATCTGGCTGACCATCGTGGAGGACCTCAAGCCGGCCGAGGTGTCCGCACGATTGGTAGATGTGACCCCAGTTCGCATCTCCAACTACAAAGATAAAGCACTGAATCGCCTCAGGGCCATCCTGGACCAAGGCAGGAATCAGGCTTCTTAGGGAGGGGTGACATGAGCGTTGAATGGCGGTTGCGCCAATACGCCCAATCACTCAGCCACGTAGTGCAAAACAGCGGTCAGAGTTGTCCTTCTCCGGCTCGCGGCATGTCCATCATCAGCCAGGTGATGGACATGCTGTCAGCCGAGGGCGACGGCTCCGACATCACCCGTGGAGCCGATCAGAGGATCGTCGGCTCCACGGGTGAGCCCGAGGAGGGTCGAGGCCGACCGGATGACGCGTTCGCACTGACCCTCACGAGGGAGGAAAGGTTGCACTACTACGCGAAGTACGCTCAGAGAGGAGATCCGTCCAGCGCCCGTCGAGTAGCGGAGATACTGGAGTTCTTGGGCGAGGAAGAAGAGTCGGCCGCGTGGTGGCTTCGCGCGGCCCACCTCGGCGATCCAGACGCATTGGACTACCTGCAAGAACTCGTCGACACCACCGAGAGTGATTCCGAGACGCCTCCGCTGCGCCACATCTCCTGACCTGCACGGAGGCGACACCCGATAGATTGCCGCAGTAGAACGGCGGGGGCGGTCGTTCTGCATTCACCCATCATCCACACCCCGACCCGAGTTCCTGTTGGAGAGATGTGCAGTGTCCCACATCGACATTTTGATCTGCCTGGATCCACACTTGAACCCTCATTGGACGAGGGGCTCCTGAGACAGGCACGCTTCAATCCCGTACAGTTACCACTCGGTACGCAGCTCAGAGGCCGAAGCTGCAGTCACCGAGTGGAGCACCACTCAATCGAATAATGTTGAAATGCGAAACCTGTGATCAGCGGCTCCTCAGGCGAGGGGTGAACGAGTCGCTGTGATGATCCAATGCGGTGCTGCCGCGTCCATGCGGAGGGGATGACCGGGAGCATCGCACGTCGGGACAAACTCCCGTACGGGCATGGTCGACTGTGCCGACCATGCCCGTACGGGAGCAATCAGGTTCGAGCGGGGAGATTCCACATCTCGCGATCGTCTTCCTTGCTGAGTTGCCAAGGAAAGGCGTTGCCATGTGGACCTGGTTGATGGGCGGCTACGCCGTCTTCGCCGCGGTGATGATCGCCGCAGCCTGTTTCGTCGCGTTGTTCGGCCGCGACGAGGAACACCGCACCTCGGGGTACCGGGTGCTGAAACTGATCTTCATGGCGGTCACCGGCAGCGGAGGGCTGACCATGGCGGTCCTGAAGCTGTACGAGTTGGGGTTGTCGGCTTAACGGCCGCACCACGTCGGCCATCCCGCTGCGGCACACGACAGGGCCGCGTCCCGCCCGACGGCCGGTTCGTGCCCGCCGGGCGGGACAACGGGCAACCCGCGGCGCCACCACGTCGTCGTAGGAGGCATGCCCAACACCCACCCACGGCGGGACGCGTTGCGCCTCGGCGCGATCGCGGGCGTCGCGCTGCTCGCGCCCGCTCTGCCCGCGTCGTCCGCCGAGGCCTCGACCCCGCACTTCCGGCACGGCGTCGCGTCCGGCGACCCGCTGCCCGAGCGGGTCGTCCTGTGGACCCGCGTCACGCCCACCGAGGACAGCACGCCCGGTTCCGGCGCGGGCCCGACCGCGGTGGTCGGCTACGAGGTGGCCAGGGACCCCCGGTTCCGCCGGGTCGTCCGGCGCGGCGAGGTCACCACCGGTCCCGACCGCGACCACACCGTCAAGCTGGACGTCGGCGGCCTGCGCCCCGGCCACTGGTACTTCTACCGCTTCACCTTCGACGGCGGGCACTCCCCCGTCGGCCGCACCCGCACCGCGCCCGCCCACCACGCCGAGGTCGACGAGCTGCGGTTCGGCGTCGTCTCCTGCTCCAGCTGGGTCGCGGGCCGCTTCGCCGCCTACCGGCACCTCGCCGAGCGCGACGACCTCGACGCCGTCGTGCATCTGGGCGACTACCTCTACGAGGACTACATCGGCACGCGATCCCGCACCCACGAGCCCCCGGGCGAGGCGCGGTCGCTGACCGACTACCGGGTCCGGCACGCCCAGTACAAGACCGACCCGGACCTCCGGCGCCTGCACGCCACCTACCCGTGGATCATCACCTGGGACGACCACGAGTGGGCGGAGAACGCCTGGTCCGGCGGCTCCCCCGACCACGACGAGACGACCGAGGGCACGTGGGCGGACCGCCGGGCCGCCGCCATGCGCGCCTACCACGAGTGGATGCCCGTGCGGCTCGACGGCGACCGGGTCTACCGCCGGCTGCGCTTCGGCACGCTCGCCGAGCTGACCATGCTCGACCTGCGCTCGTACCGCAGCCGGCAGGTCGACCAGGGCCAGGTCGGCGACCCCGGCCGCACGCTCACCGGCCCGGACCAGATGGCGTTCCTGCGCGACGGCCTGCTGCACGCCGACGTCCAGTGGAAGCTGGTCGGCAACCCGGTGGTCTTCTCGCCGCTGCTCATCCCCCCGGTGCCGCAGGCGGGGGCGGTGACGCGGCTCGTCGGGCCGACGACCAACAACGACCAGTGGGACGGCTACCCGCAGGACCGCGACGCGGTGATCGCGCTGCTGGCCGAGCACGACGTGCGCGACACCGTGTTCCTCACCGGCGACGTGCACAGCTCGTGGGCGTTCGACGTGCCGGTGGACGAGGCGCTGTACCCGCTGACGAAGACCGTCGCCACCGAGCTGGTCGTCCCGTCGGTCACCTCGGACAACATCGACGAGCTGACCGGTTCGCCGCCGCGCACCACGTCGTTGGCGCTGGAGGCCGCGCTGGTCGGGCTGAACCGGCACCTGAAGTGGGTGGAGCTGGACTCGCACGGCTACACCGTGCTGGACGTGCGGCGCGAGCACGTCCGGATGAACTGGTACTTCCTGGCCGACCGCACCCGCGCCGACTCGCCGGCCGCGTTGGCGAAGACGGTGACCGTGCCGTCCGGCACGCAGCGGATCGGCTAGCGCCGGCGCCGTCCCTCCCGTCGCGCGACGGGAGGGACGGCGTCCACCGCGCTACGGCAGCGTGTCCAGGTGCGGGGCCACCGTGTTGGCGAACTGCCAGTTGTTGACCGCGTCCCAGTTGATCGACCAGGTCATCGCGCCGCGGATGCCCGGCCAGGTCTGCGAGGGCTTGAACGAACCGCAGTTCGTGCCCTTGGCCAGGCAGTTCAACGCCGCGTTGACGTTCGCGGGCGACTGGTAGCCGCCGCCCGCGCCCGACGGCGAGGCGGGCAGGCCCAGGCCGACCTGGTCGGGGCGCAGGCCGTTCTGCAGCTGGATGCAGGCCAGCGCCACCAGGAAGTCCACCGTGCCCTGCGAGTAGACCTTCTGGTCGCAGCCGAGCATCGAGCCGGAGTTGTAGTACTGCATGTTGACCACCGTGAGGATGTCCTTCACGGCCAGCGCCAGCTTGAAGTACTCCTGCCCGGTGGACTGCATGTCGATGGTCTGCGGCGCCATCGCGATGACCTTGCCGCCGCCCGCGTGGATCGCGCGCAACGCCTGCGCCATGTAGGTGGCGTTGACGCCGTTCTCCAGGTCGATGTCCACGCCGTCGAACCCGTAGTTCGCGATCAGGGTCTTGACGCTGTTGGCGAAGTTGGTCGCGGCGGTGGAGTTGCCGACGCTGATCGTGCCCTTCTCGCCGCCGACGGAGATGATCACCTTCTGGCCGCGGGCCTTCAGCGTGCGGATGTCGGCCTTGAACTGCGCGTCGGTGTAGCCGCCGAGCTTGCTCGACAGCGTCGGGTCGAGGGTGAACGCGACCGCGCCCGGCGTGGTGGTGGCGTCGGCGAACGCGATGGCCACGATGTCGTACGTGGTGGGCACGTCGGCGAGCTTGAGCAGGCGCGAGCCGTTGTCGAAGTTGTGCCAGTAGCCGGTGAGCGCGTGTTTGGGCAGCGACGGGTCCGGGTTGCCGGGCGTGGTGGTGGTCGTCGTGGTCGTGGTGGTGGTCGTCGTCGACGTGGTCGTGCTGGTGGTGGTGCTCGTCGGCGGGGTGCCCGGCCCGTCGAGGCTCACGTCGTCGGCGTAGAAGGTCGGCTGGCCGTACCAGCCGTGCACGAAGATGGTGACGCTGGTGCTCGCGCCGGTGGTGAAGTCGATCGAGAGCTGGCTGAAGCCCGTCGAGCCGGGCGTCCACGTGCTCTTGTCGCCGCTGCCGGTGCCGCTCACGCCGAGGTACACGTAGCTGCCCTGGACCCACGCGGACAGCTTGTAGGCGGTGTTGGCCTGCACGGAGATCGTCTGCGAGCAGCGGGCGTTGTCCTGGCCCGCCGGGGTGCCCGCCATGGCGTGCGTGCCGCTGCGCTTGGTCGTGGTCGCCGCCGTCGCCGCGGCGCTGCACGTCCACCCGCCCGTGCCGCCCTCGAACCCGGGGTTGGCGACCAGGTTGGCGGCCGACGCGCTGCCGACCACGACCAGGGTCAGGCCCGCGATGGCCAGCAGACCCGCCAGCACCGCGCCCAGTGCGCGTCTCGTCCTCGAAACCACGTCCACCTCCACGTTCTCGTCGGCGGCCAAGGCCCAGCACAGGTGACGTGAGCCACTCGAAAAATGGACTAGACCACTGCGCCTTGTCAAGGGTGTGAACAATGATCCGATGACGTTCACCGTTGATGACGCGATCCGGATCGCGCGGGCGGCCCACGAGGGACAGGTCGACAAGTCCGGCCAGCCGTACATCGGTCACCCGCTGCGGGTGATGGGCCGGGTGTCCGGCGAGCACGCGCGCATGGCGGCCGTGCTGCACGACGTGGTCGAGGACACCGCCGTGACCGCCGACGACCTGCTGGCCGCCGGGTGCCCGCCGGAGGTGGTGGCGACCGTGCTCGCGCTGAGTCACCGTGACGACGAGACGCAGGAGGACTACCTGGCGCGGGTGCTCGCCGACCCGGTCGCGGTGGAGGTCAAGCGGGCCGACATCGCCGACAACACGTCACCGCCGCGACTGGCCCTGCTCGACACCGCCACCCAGGACCGGCTGCGGGCGAAGTACTCCCGGGCCCTGGACGTCCTGGGCCGGTGACGCGGTCTTCACGCCACCGTGACACTTGCGGCGGAGATCACGCCGAAGCAGGTCGCGTAAGCCCCTGACGTGCGGCATCATAGTAGGTGAACCGATACAGATAGCCGACCGAAAGGCGACATGACCACCGTTCTGGAGACCGTTCGCACGTACTTCGCCACCCGGCGGCAGCTCCGCAAGCGGGAAGCCGAGCTGAACCGCGAGTTGGCCGCCTACGACACCCCGAGCGCTCGGATGGACATGGAAGCCATCCTCGCCCGGCACTCCAGCCACGAGGCGCGCGAGATCGAAGCGATCCTCCGCCGCCAGGCGCTCAGCACCACGCTGCGCAACCAGAGCTGAGCTGCCGCACCCCTTCGAGGGCCTTCAGGACAGGGACGTCCTGAGGGCCCTTCCGTTCATCCCGCCCCGTTCTCCCACAGCCAGCCGAGCAGTTCCGCGGGCACGATCCGCACCGGGAACGGCAGCGTCGCGTCGAACGCGTCGTCCGCCTTCACCTCGGCCACCTGCCGGTAGCAGCCCTCGGCGTCGAGTTCGGAGACCGCCAGCACAGGCTCTTGCGGATCGATTACCCAGTAGCTGACCACACCCATGCGCTCATAAGCGCTCTTCTTGATCGTGAGATCGCGGATGTTCGTGCTGGGAGAGAGCACTTCCACCGCCAGCAACGGCGCGACGGGCAGCAGCTTGTCGGTGAAATCGACATGGCGACCGACGAGGACATCCGGCTGCACCTCGGTTTTCGAGGACACCTGCACGGTGAACGGAGCCGGTAGCGCGGTCAGGTCATCCGGGCATGCCGCGCGCAAGCGCCCACAGAGCTCCGCCACGATTTCCTGATGCCGGTAACCCGGCGCCGGGCTCACGTGAAGCTGCCCGTCGATGAGTTCGTAACGGCGTCCGTCCTCAGGCATGCTCTCCAGCTCTTCGACCGTGTAGGAGCCGCTTTCGTGTTCGACCATGACGGTCATGGTCCCCTCCTTCCGGTTGTCGCGCCGACCATGGCAGGGGAAATCCCGGAAACAGCGATCCGCGCCGACAAGCCACCCGAAGATGTGCCTGCCGACGCGGATTTGGCCGGTGGTCCTTACTTCTTGCCCTTGTCCTTGCCGGAGTCGTCGGTGGACAGCGCGGCGACGAAGGCTTCCTGGGGGACCTCGACGCGGCCCACCATCTTCATCCGCTTCTTGCCTTCCTTCTGCTTCTCCAGCAGCTTCCGCTTGCGCGTGATGTCACCGCCGTAGCACTTCGCGAGCACGTCCTTGCGGATGGCGCGGATCGTTTCGCGGGCGATCACCCGGGCGCCCACCGCCGCCTGGATCGGCACCTCGAACTGCTGGCGCGGGATCAGCTCGCGCAGCTTCGAGGCCATCCTGGTGCCGTAGGCGTAGGCGTAGTCCTTGTGCACGATGGCGCTGAACGCGTCCACCGGCTCGCCCTGCAGCAGGATGTCGACCTTCACCAGCTCGGCGTCCTGCTCGCCCGACTCCTCGTAGTCCAACGACGCGTAACCGCGCGTGCGCGACTTCAGGGCGTCGAAGAAGTCGAAGATGATCTCGCCGAGCGGCATGGTGTAGCGCAGCTCGACGCGGTCCTCGGACAGGTAGTCCATGCCGCCCAGCTGGCCGCGCTTGGCCTGGCACAGCTCCATGATCGCGCCGATGTACTCGCTCGGCGCGATGATCGTGCACTTGGTGATCGGCTCGTACACCTCGGCGCGCTTGCCGTCCGGCCAGTCGGACGGGTTGGTCACCACGTGCTCGGTGCCGTCGTCCATGACCACGCGGTAGACCACGTTGGGCGCGGTGGAGATCAGGTCCAGGCCGAACTCGCGCTCCAGCCGGTCGCGGGTGATCTCCAGGTGCAGCAGGCCGAGGAAGCCGCAGCGGAAGCCGAAGCCCAGGGCGGCCGACGTCTCCGGCTCGAACGTCAGCGCGGCGTCGTTGAGCTGCAACTTGTCCAGCGCCTCGCGCAGGATCGGGTAGTCCGAGCCGTCCACCGGGTACAGCCCGGAGTAGACCATCGGGCGCGGCTCGCGGTAACCGGCGAGGGGCTCGGTGGCGCCGTTCTTCTCCGCCGTCACGGTGTCGCCGACCTTGGACTGGCGCACGTCCTTCACGCCGGTGATCAGGTAGCCGACCTCGCCGACGCCCAGGCCGACGCTCGGCTTCGGCTCGGGCGAGATGATGCCCACTTCCAGCAGCTCGTGCGTCGCGTTGGTGGACATCATCCGGATGCGCTGGCGGGGGGTGATCTTGCCGTCGACCACGCGGATGTAGGTGACCACGCCGCGGTAGGTGTCGTACACCGAGTCGAAGATCATCGCGCGGGGCGGCGCGTCGGCGTCGCCGACCGGGGCGGGCACGCGCTTGACGACCTCGTCCAGCAGCGCTTCGACGCCGAGGCCGGTCTTGGCCGAGACGCGCAGCACCTCCTCGGGCTCGCAGCCGACGATGTGCGCGAGCTCCTTGGCGTACTTGTCCGGGTCCGCCGCGGGCAGGTCGATCTTGTTCAGCACCGGGATGATGGTGAGGTCGTTCTCCATCGCCAGGTACAGGTTGGCCAGCGTCTGGGCCTCGATGCCCTGCGCGGCGTCGACCAGCAGCACGGTCCCCTCGCACGCCTCCAGCGCCCGCGACACCTCGTACGTGAAGTCGACGTGACCCGGCGTGTCGATCATGTGCAGCACGTGGTCCTGGCCGTCGACCTGCCACGGCAGCCGCACGTTCTGCGCCTTGATGGTGATGCCGCGCTCGCGCTCGATGTCCATGCGGTCGAGGTACTGCGCGCGCATCGCCCGCGCGTCGACGACGCCGGTGAGCTGCAACATGCGGTCGGCCAGGGTCGACTTGCCGTGGTCGATGTGCGCGATGATGCAGAAGTTCCGGATCAGGTCCGGAGGCGTGAACGTCTGGTCGGCGAACGTGGTCACTCAGGTTCCTCGCACAGGAAGGACGGGATCTGCCCATTTCAACTGGGGACAGCATCTCACGTCAGGCCGTCGTGGCGTTCCACGTGTGCGTGACCGAGGCCATAGGCTGCCCGCCGTGCGTGCGAACGGTGAAGACGCCCGCCCTTCGAGGGGCGCGGTGCGCGAGGTCCACACGGCCGCGGTGGCGGCGACCCTGGAGTACTCCCCCGACCTGGACGGCCTGGCCGACCCGGGCGAGGTGGTGTGGGCCTGGGTCCCCTTCGAAGAGGACCCGGACCGGGGCAAGGACCGGCCGCTGCTGGTCGTCGGCCGCCACCGCCGGGCGCTGCTCGCCCTGATGCTGACCAGCAAGACCCCCGACCGGCACGAGCTGGACGACTGCCTCGACCTGGGCTCCGGCCGCTGGGACCGCGACGGGCGGCGCTCCTACCTGCGGTTGGACCGGGTGTTCGAGCTGGACGAGGACGACATCCGCCGGGAGGGCTCGGTGCTGGAGCCGGAGCGGTTCTCGCTGGTCGTGGACGCGCTGCGGCGGATGGGCTGGCGCTGACCCCCACCCCGGGGGTGGCGCATCCCCGGCCCGTCCTCGGGGCGATCCCCGATGCGACCGGCACTCGCCGTGACGACGCTGGGGACATGGCGAACAACCTGATGAAGGCGCTGGACGCGGCGTTCGGGCACCCGCGCGGCAAGGTGGGCGAGCTGGGCGGCCGGGTCATGGCCGTGCTGAACGCGAAGGTCGAGGAGCACGTCACCGAGGTGGCCGCGCCGACGTCCGAGGAGGTCGTGCTGGTGCTCGGCCCCGGTCCGGGCGTCGGGCTCAGGCTCGCCGGCGAACGCGCGCTCAAGGCGATCGGCGTCGACCCGTCGCAGGTCATGCTCGACGAGGCGCGTGAGCGGTGCGCGGAGCTGATCGTGGCCGGCCGGGTGGAGCTGCGCGAAGGCGCGGCGACGCGCACCGGCCAGCCCGCGGGCTCGGTGGACGTGGTGGTCTCGGTGAACAACCTCCAGCTGTGGGGCAACCGGCCGGCCGCGTTCCACGAGCTGTTCCGGGTGCTGCGGCCCGGCGGCAGGCTGGTCGTGTCGGTGCACCGGCGGGCGCTGGACACCTCCGAGTACGACCTGATCCAGGAGGCGGAGGCGGCGGGGTTCACCGGGGTGCGCACGTCGTTGCACCAGTACGGCGGCGTGGTCGGGCCCGCGGTGCAGCTACTGGCGCACGTCCCGGCGTAGCGGGTGCTCGGCGGGCACCTCGACCAGCACGATCCGCCTGCCGTCCGGGTCGGCGATCCACAGCTCGTCCAGGCCCCACGGCTCGCGCCGAGCGGGCCGGACGACGTGCTCGGCGAGGTCTTCGGCGGCCTGGGCCACGTCGCGCACCTGGAGCCACAGCTGGGTGGCGTCCGTCGGGTGCTCGGCCGAGGCGCCGGAGACCTCCAGGAACCCCTGGCCGAGGAAGAACACCGTGCCGCCGGGGAACTCGCGGGACACGGCCAGGCCCAGCACGTCGCGGTAGAACGCCCGCGCGCGCTCCGGCTCGCGGGAGCGGACGAGGACGCGGCTGCTCAGGATCTCCACGCCGTCCAGGCGATCACACGTGCAGCTCCAGCGCCATTCGCAGGTGCGTCTCCTCGCGGCCGGTCACCCGCCAGCCGCGGGCGGTGTAGAAGCGCTGCGCGCGGTGGTTCTCCGCGAACACGTCCAAGTGCGCGGTGGTGACGCCGAGGTCGCGCAGCGCGCCCACCGCCGCCTCGTGCAGCGCGCGGCCGACGCCGTTGCCCCAGCACGCCGGGTCGACCTGGAGCTGCAACAGCTCGCCGCTCGGGGTGACCAGCGCGAACCCGGCGACCACGTGGTCCAGCTCGGCGCACAGCCACACCCGGTCGGGCCGGTCGAAGGTGAGGCCGCCGGCCCGCGCGGACCGCTCCCACTCGGCGAGCTCCGCCTCGGGCAGGTGGCCTTCGTAGTAGCTGCGCCTGGCCTTGACGTAGACGTCGACGAGCGGCCACTCGTCCTCCGCCCCCGGCGGGCGCACGGTGATCGTCCCCATGTGGTCAGGGACGTCGTGCCGCCGGCGAGGTTGTCCGGACCTCGTGCCGCGGCACGTCCGCCGCGAGGAACGCCAGCAGCCGCTCGCCTTCCCGCTCCACCTCGTCCATCGCGGTCGCGCGGTGGAACGGGCGCAGCTCCAGCGTGGCGGCGTCCTTGGTCCGGCGCACCTTCCAGTCGCCCGCCGTGACGCCGTCGACCAGGAAGAACTGCGGCACGGGACCGTGCGGTTCGTACTGCTGGGCGCGCACGTCGTCGGTGACGACCCGGCGCCGGTCGGCGTGCGAGAGCAGCAGGTTGTCGAAGTCGTACAGGAACCTCGGCGGCGCGGGCACGTGCCCGTCCGGCCGGGGCGCGTCGGGCAGGTCGAACAGCTCCTGGCCGTCCTCGTCGCGCAGCCGCAGCAGCGGCAGTCCCTCGACCACCTCGCGCAGCCGGGTGAGGCCGGACCAGGTCTGTGCGTCCTTCACCGTCGCGGGACCGAACGCGGCCAGGTAGCGCAGCACCAGGTCGTCCACCGACGGCCGGTCCGCCGGGTCCGGGGAAGCGCCCAGCCACGTCTCCGCGCTGGTGTGGGCGATCGCGCCGCTGCGGCCCCACACCCCGCGCGGCGGCACCTGCACCAGCGGCACCAGGCACCGGATCGCGTAGGCCAGCGAGGCGGGCGCGCGGTCCGGCCACTGCTCGTGCAGCAGCGTGCCCAGCTCCTTGTTGGTGCGCGGCTTCTCGGCCAGCAGCGTGCGACCGGCGGCCACCACGGCGTCCACGTCCAGGCCGCGCATGTCCCGGCCGTGGGTGTGGTTGCGGAACAGGTCGCGGTCGAGCGCGGGCTGGACCAGCGGGCGCAGCGCGAGGGCGTCCGCGGCGGTGACCAGGTGGATCGTCGAGCGCATCACGGCGATGCGCACCAGCTCCCGGTCCACCAGCGGGTCCGCGGCCCGGTCGGGGGTGAAACCGGCGATGCGCGACCACAGTCCCGTGTACCAGGTGTGCGGCGTCTGGGCCTGCAAGCCGACCAGGTGCGCGACGACCTCGGGCACGGAGGCCTCGGTGCGGGCCAGCAGGAACTGGCGGGCCAGGGTGGCTCGGCCGAGGGCGCGACGGCTCAGTACCGGGGTCATGGGGCCACGGTAGGGCTGATTGCGGTCAACTCCTGTCCTCATGGCCGGTCCGGCTTGCCCGGCGGGCTGGAAAAGTGATATCACTTTGTTAAGCAAGCGATATGACATCAAGGGGTGGACCATGGACGTCACGGACGTTGCGGTGCAGATGCCGGTCCCGGTGGTCCGGGAGAAGGAAGCGCGGGCGCCATCGGGGTGGGGCGTGCTCGCGGGCGTGGTGGTCGGGGCGCTGGCGAGCGCGGCGCTGATCGCGCTGGGCTCGATCCCGGGCGACGACGGGCCCTCGATCCCGACGATCGCGGCCGGCACGCTACTGCTCGTCGTGACCTCCGTCGTGTCCGTCGGGTTGTTCACCGTCGCGCCCGGCGAGTCGCGGGTGCTCCAGTTCGCCGGCCGCTACACCGGCACCGTCCGCCAGGACGGCCTGCGGTGGGCGAACCCGTTCACCACGAAGGCGAAGGTCTCGACCCGGATCCGCAACCACGAGACCGCGACGCTCAAGGTCAACGACGCGGACGGCAACCCGATCGAGATCGCCGCCGTCGTGGTGTGGCAGGTGGAGGACACCGCGCGGGCGATGTTCGAGGTGGACGACTTCGTGCGGTTCGTCGGCATCCAGACCGAGACCGCGGTGCGCCACATCGCGACCAGCTACCCGTACGACAACCACGACGAGGTCGGGTTGTCCCTGCGGGAGAACGCGGACGAGATCACCGAGACGCTGTCGGTGGAGATCGCGGCCCGCGTGCAGTCCGCCGGGGTGAAGGTGATCGAATCCCGGCTCACGCACCTGGCCTACGCTCCGGAGATCGCACAGGCGATGTTGCAGCGCCAGCAGGCGGGCGCGGTGGTCGCGGCGCGGACGCGGATCGTGGAGGGAGCGGTCGGCATGGTCCAGCTCGCGCTGGCCAGGCTCGCCGAGGAGGACGTGGTGGAACTGGACGAGGAGCGCAAGGCCGCGATGGTGTCGAACCTGCTGGTCGTGCTCTGCGGCGACCGATCCACCCAGCCCGTGGTCAACGCCGGGTCGTTGTACACCTGACGTGGCCGAGCGCAAGAGCGTCCTGCTGCGCCTCGACCCGGCGGTGCACGACGCGCTGACGAGGTGGGCGAACGACGAGCTGCGCAGCACCAACGCGCAGATCGAGTTCCTGCTGCGCCGAGCGCTCGCCGAAGCCGGTCGCCTGCCCACCGGCACGGCCGACCAACCCCGGCGCGGCCGGCCCCGCAAGAGCGAGGGCAACGGCTCGACCGGATGACCGGAGCCGTCGGTGCGGACCCCCGCGCCGACGGCCTTCGCGTGCCACCGGCCGGACGTTGATCAACTCGCGGGGCGTGGCGGCTGGTGCGACTGTTGGCCAGATGAGCGTGAGGGACACCCCGTACCCGCCAGGCACACCCGCGTGGGTGGACATGATGACCACCGACCGCGAGGCCACCATGGAGTTCTACGGCGGCCTGTTCGGCTGGGACTTCGAGATCGGCGGCCCGGAGACCGGGCACTACACGATGGCGCTGGTGCGCGGGCTGCCCGTGGCGGGCTTCGGCGAGATGCCGTCGGACGTGATGTTCCCCGTGGTGTGGACGACCTACCTGGCCACCGACGACCTGGACGAGTCGGTGCAGCGGCTCAACGCCGACGGCGGCAAGGTGCTCGTGCCGGAGTTCGACACCGGCGGGCCGGGGCGCGGGGCGATCGCGGTGGACCCGTACGGCGCGGCGTTCGGGCTGTGGGAGGCGGGCACGCACATCGGCGCGTACGTGGCGAACGAGCCCGGCTCGGTGATCTGGAACGAGCTGGCCACCCGCGACCCGCTCGGCGCGGCCGAGTTCTACCGGCAGGTGTTCGACGTGGGGCTGGACCCGCTGCCGGACTTCCCGTACACGCAGCTGCGGGTGGGGGGCCGCGCGGTGGCGGGCGTGTTCGGCATGACCAACGAGGTCCCCGCCGAGATCCCGCCGCACTGGATGACCTACTTCGCGGTCACCGACGCCGACGCGGCGGCCGGCCGGGTGGAAGAGCTGGGCGGCGTCACGGTCGGCGACGTGGTCGAGTCGCGGTTCGGCCGGTTCACCACCGTCGGCGACCCGATGGGCGCGACGTTCCGGCTCATCCAACCGCCGCCTTCCACCCCAGACTGACCACGAGCGCCACCACGACGGTGAGGAACACCCGGCGCACGAACGCCGAACCGCGCCGCACCGCCAGCCGCGCGCCGAACACCGCGCCGGTCACGTTGCACAGCGCGAGCACCAGGCCCAGGCCCCACAGCACCTTCCCGGCCGGGATGAAGTAGAGCAGCGCGCCCAGGTTGGTCGCCACGTTGACGATCTTGGCCGTGGCCGAGGCGCGCAGGAACGCGAACCCGACGAGGCCCACGAGCAGGAACACCAGGAACGCGCCCGTGCCCGGACCGGCCAGGCCGTCGTAGAAGCCGATCAGCGCGCCGCCCAGGGCCATCACCGCGATCTGCGCGAAGCGCGTGAACCTCGGCGCCTCGGCCACGCCCAGCTCCGGTTTGCGCCACGTGTAGAGGCCGACGCCGACCAGCGCGACGAGCACCACGCCGTTGAGCACACCGGGCGCCAACGCGCCGGCGAACGCCGCGCCGCCCACCGCGCCCGCGAACGCGGCCGCCGCCATCGGCAACGCCGAGGACCAGTCGATCGTGGTCTGCCGGGAGTACGTGCGCACCGCCGCCGCCGTGCCGACCACGGAAGCGATCTTGTTGGTGGCCAGCGCGTAGAGCGGCTGGCCGCCGGGCGCGATCAGCAGCAGCGCGGGCAGCTGGACCAGGCCGCCGCCGCCCACCACCGCGTCGACCGCGCCGGCGAGCGCGGCGGCCAGGCAGAGGAACAGCAGGGCGGCGAGCGAGATGTGCCCGAAGCCGGGCCAGTCGAGTGCGGCGGTCACCCGTTCAGCCTAACCGGATGGTTGTACTGCTTTTTCGGGGCAGGCCTCCGTGGCCGGTAGTGGACGTGGGAACGCTCCCAGATGGGCCGTTCGGCCCTGTCGGGCGTCAGGTCACGCGAGCAAGGGTGTTCCCGGGCGTTCTCCCGATCCACCTGGAGGTTCTCGGTGTTGAGATCCCGCAAGCGGACCACGGTGGCCGCGCTGGTCGCGTTGGCCTTGATGGTCACCGGAGCACAGGCCAGCGGCATCATCGAGCCGGCCGGGCAGGGTTACCAGGACGCACGCGCGCCGATCGACCGCCGGGTCGACGACCTCCTCAAGCGCATGACGCTGGAGGAGAAGGTCGGCCAGATGACCCAGATCCGGTTGGGCAAGCTGCGCGGCAACTGCGAGTGGAACCCCGGTCCGCTGCGCGAGGACTGCATGAAGGCCGTGCTGGAGGACGCGAAGGTCGGCTCGATCCTGTCCGGCGGCGGCGACGCGCCCACCCCGAACACGCCGCGCGCGTGGGCCGAGATGACCAACGCCATCCAGAAGTACTCGCTGGACCACAGCAGGCTGCGGATCCCGCTGATCTACGGCGCGGACGGCGTGCACGGCCACTCGAACGTGCTCAGCGCCACCATGTTCCCGCACCAGATCGGCCTCGGCGCGACGTGGCACCCGGAGCTGATGGAGCAGCTCGGCGCGTCCACCGGCCGCGCCATGCGCGCGACCGGCGTGTTCTGGAACTTCGCGCCCGTCTCCGACATCGCCCGCGACACCCGCTGGGGCCGGTACTACGAGACCTACAGCGAGGACCCGGTGCTGGCCGGCGCCCTGGCGGCGGCGAACGTGCGCGGGCAGCAGGGCGACCCGACCGACGGCACCGCGCGGCTGACCGCGACCGCCAAGCACTTCGCGGGCTACTCGGAGCCGTTCAACGGCCACGACCGCGCACCCGCCCAGCTGCCCATCCGGTACCTCCAGGACACCGTGCTGCCCGCGTTCCAGCCGCAGTTCGACGCGGGCGTCGGCACCGTGATGATCAACTCCGGTGCGGTCAACGGCGTGCCCGCGCACGCGTCGAAGTACCTGCTGACCACGCAGCTGCGCGACCGGATGGGGTTCCGGGGCGTGGCGATCACCGACTGGGAGGACATCCGGTTCCTGGTGGACCGCTACCACGTGGCGGCGAACTACGAGGAGGCCGTCGCGATGGCCGTGAACGCGGGCGTCGACATGGCCATGGAGCCGTCGGACGCGGCCGGGTTCACCGCCGGGCTGCTGGCGGGCGTGCGCGGCGGCGCGATCCCCGGCAAGCGGATCGACCAGGCCGTGCGGCGGATCCTGAAGCTCAAGTTCGAGCTGGGGCTGTTCGAGAAGCCGTTCGTCGACGTGGCGAAGGCCGACGCGATCGTGAACGGCGCCGACCGGGAGCTGGCCCGTCAGGCGGCGGCGGAGAGCACGGTGCTGCTGCGCAACGACGGAGTGCTGCCCCTGTCGACCGGCGTCGGCAAGCTCGTGGTGACCGGTGACTCGGCCGACTCCGCGGCCAGGCAGCTCGGCGGCTGGACCGTCGGCTGGCAGGGCGTGCCCGCCTCCTCGCCCATGCCGCCCACGGTGACGGTGCTTCAGGGCATCAAGGCCGCCGTGCCGTCGGCGAACGTCGTCAGCGCGGCCAGCCAGGCCGACGCGGTGGCGCAGGCCGGTGACGCCGACGCGGTGGTCGTCGTGCTCGGCGAGGACCCCGGCGCGGAAGGCGAGTCGGACACCGAGGAGCCCGCGCTGACCGCGGCGCAGCAGGGCCTGGTGGACGCGGTGCGGGCGACCGGCAAGCCGGTGGTGGTCGTGCTGCTGACCGGCCGGCCGCAGGTGCTCGGCACGGTGGCGGACGCGCCCGCGCTGGTCGCGGGCTGGCTGCCCGGCTCCGAGGGCGGCAGCGCCATCGCCGACGTGCTGTTCGGCGCGGTGAACCCGAGCGGCAAGCTGCCCGTGTCGTGGCCGAAGACGGTCGGCGACCAGCCGTTCTCCTACGACCAGGTGCGCGGCGCGAACACCTCGCCCAGCTCGGCGTACGACCCGGCGTTCGCGTTCGGCCACGGCCTGTCGTACACGACGTTCACCACGTCCGCGCCCACGCTGAAGTCGGCGGAGGTGCGGCGAGACGACCAGGTGAAGGTGTCGGTGACCGTCGCCAACACCGGCGCCCGGGATGGCACGCTCGTCGTGCCGGTGTACGTGCACCAGCCCGTGAGCAAGGTGCTCACCGCCCCGCAGCGCCTGGTCGGCTTCACCCGGGTGGCGTTGAAGGCGGGCGAGCAGCGGGCGGTCGAGGTGACGTTCGACGTGCAGCGGCTCGCGGTGACGGCGGGCGACATGGACGGCTCGGGCAAGCCGGAGGTCGCCCGGGGTGGCTACGAGGTCGTGGTCGGCGACGGGAGGGCTCGATTCACGGTGCGGTGAGCTGCCCTGATAGCCTTCTCGGTCGTACCCGCGCGGCATTCCGCTGTGGAGGAAAACCGTCCCCCCGTGGGGCGGAGCCGGTGACAAGCGCGGTGCGACTCCGAGACCGAGGAAAAGGTGGCTTTCGCGTGGCGAACATCAAGTCCCAGATGAAGCGGATCAAGACGAACGAGAAGGCGCGCCTGCGCAACAAGGCCGTCAAGTCGTCCCTCAAGACCGCCATCCGCAAGTTCCGTGAGGCCGCCGAGGCCGGTGACAAGGAGAAGGCTGTCGCGCTGGCGCAGGACGCGTCCCGCAAGCTCGACAAGGCCGTCTCCAAGGGAGTAATCCACTCCAACCAGGCCGCCAACAAGAAGTCGGCGCTGGCGCGGCGCGCCAACCAGATCTGATCTGGTCTTCACGCTGAAGTGCCGCCCACCCCCACGCGGGGTGGGCGGCACTTTTCGTCTCCGCCCTCCCCGACCGGCCGGCCACCTGGCGCTCAGCGGCCCGGCAGCGCCGGCCGGCGACCCGGCGGTCAGCGGCGGCCGTGGGCGGCGACGATCTTCAGCACCGCGCGTTCCAGGGCGTAGCCGGAGTCGGCGGCGACGCCTTTGACGTCGGCGTTCAGGTCCGCGACCACCGTCATCGCGGCCGCGAGCCCCCGCTCCTCCCAGCCACGCGACTGGCCCTGGGCCTTCTTCACCTTCCACGGCGGCATGCCCAGCTCGCCCGCCAGCTTGAACGGGTCGCCCCGGCCCACCGCGGAGACCCGCGCGATCGTGCGCACCGCGTCGGCCAGCGCGTCGGCGACCAGCACGTGCGGCACACCGAGCTGGATCGCCCACCGCAACGCCTCCAGCGCACCCGCCCGGTCGCCCATCACGGCCTTCTCCGCGACCGCGAACCCGGTCACCTCGGCCCGGCCGCGGTGGTAGCGGCGGACCGCCTCGGCGTCGACCTTGCCGGCTGTGTCGGCGACGAGCTGCGAGGCCGCCGCCGCCAGCTCGCGCAGGTCCGACCCCACCGCCTCGATCAGCACCGCCACGGCCTCCGGGTCGGCCTTCCCTCCGCCCGCCGCGCGGATCTCGTTGCGCACGAACGCTTCCCGGTCCGCCGCCTTGGTGATCTTGGGGCACTCGGTCACGCGGGCGCCGGCCTTGCGCAGCGCCGCGGGCAGCTCCTTGGCCGCCTTGCTGCGCCCGCCGCCACTGTGGACGACCACCACCGTCACCCCGTCCGCCGGGGCCTTGGCGTAGCCGAGGACCGCGTCGGCGATCTCCGTGCCGCACTCCTGCGCGGCTTCCAGCGCGACCACCCGCCCCTCGGCGAACAGCGACGGGCTCACCAGTTCCGCCAGCTCAGGCGGGGTGAGATCAGTCACGCGGACGCGGGTCAGGTCGGCCTGCGGGTCGGCTTTCCGCGCCACCGCCAACGCACCGCGCACCGCGCGCTCGACCAGCAACTCCTCCTCGCCGAGGATCAGGTGCACGGCGTCGGGCGTGTCAGCGGGCGCACTCACGGCGCGATCCTCCCACGGCCGGCAGACGTCCGGATGGTGGACGTCTCTGGCTGAGGGTCGGGATCGTGACGTAAGTTGAGGGCCATAACTGAATACCGCTCATCCAGAGGGGCAGAGGGATCGGCCCGTAGAAGCCCCGGCAACCCGTCGCACAGCGTCCGCTGGCGATCACGGTGCCAATTCCGACCCGCGGTGCGCGGGAAAGATGAGGAGATACCTCGCGATGACTGCTGTCAGTGTGCCCTCGGCCACCACCTCCTTCGACCTCGGTCCCGCCCGCGCGCTGTCGTGTCGTGAATGCGGCCACCAGACACCGCTCGCCGCCGAGTACGCCTGTCTCGAGTGTTTCGGGCCGCTGGAAGTGGCCTACGACTTCGGTCGGATCCGTCGCGAGGACATCGAGGCGGGCCCCCGGTCGATCTGGCGCTACCGCGGCCTGCTCCCCGTGCCGACCACCGTCGAGTCGCACCCCAACACCAATCCCGGCGGCACCCGCCTGGTCGAGGCCGACCGCCTCGCCAAGGCCCTCGGCGTGCGCAAGGTGTGGGTGAAGGACGACACCGGCAACCCGACCCACTCGTTCAAGGATCGCGTGGTCGGCGTCGCCCTCGCCGCCGCCCGCGAACTCGGCTTCAAGGTCCTGGCCTGCCCCTCCACCGGCAACCTGGCCAACGCCGTCGCCGCCGCCGCCGCCCGCGCGGGCTGGCAGTCGGTGGTCCTGGTGCCGTCCACGCTGGAGCGGGCGAAGATCCTCATGACCGCCGTCTACGGCGGCAACCTGATCACCGTCGACGGCAACTACGACGACGTGAACCGGCTCGCGCAGGAACTGGCCGCCGAGCACGAGGACTGGGCGTTCGTCAACGTCAACGTCCGCCCCTACTACGCCGAGGGCTCCAAGACGCTCGGGTACGAGGTCGCCGAACAGCTCGGCTGGCGCCTGCCCGACCAGATCGTGGTGCCGATCGCGTCCGGCTCCCAGTTGACCAAGGTGGACAAGGCCTTCCGCGAGCTGGGCGACCTCGACCTGGTCGAGCAGACCCCGTACCGCGTGTTCGGCGCGCAGGCCACCGGCTGCTCCCCCGTCGCGGCCGCCTTCAAGGCGGGCCACGACGTGGTCACCCCGGTCCGCCCGGACACCATCGCCAAGTCGCTGGCGATCGGCGCCCCCGCCGACGGCCCCTACGTGCTGGACGCCGTCCGCCGCACCAACGGCGCGATCGAGGACGTCACCGACGAAGAGGTCGTCGAGGGCATCCGCCTCCTGGCCCGGACCGAGGGCATCTTCGCGGAGACCGCCGGCGGCGTCACCGTCGCGACCGCGAAGAAGCTCATCGAGACCGGTCAGCTGGACCCGGACGGCGAGACCGTGCTCCTGATCACCGGCGACGGCCTCAAGACCCTGGACGCCCTCGGTGACCGCGTCGGCCCCCGCGCCAACGTCCCGCCGTCGGCCGAAGCCGTCCTGAAGGCCCTCCAGGACTGACCCCGTTCCGACCGTTCACGCCTGGGGCCCGACCGCGGTGCCCGGCCCCGGGCGTGAACGGTGGCGGTCAGCCCGCCGACGACCGGATCGGCGGCGGTCGACCGAGCGCGGGCCAACTCGGTCGCGGCACGCCGGTCGCCCCGGCTGTCGTTCTCCCCACCGGTGCTCTCCCGTCCGCGGTGGTGGTCACAGGGCGATCCTGGACGAGCGCAGCCACCCGGTCCGGGGGAAGGCGGTCAGCTCCGGCAGGACGTGCGGACCGACCGGTTCGGTCGCCACGCGCCAGGCGGTGAGCATCTGCGGCCAGGGCCGTTTCGCCTTCTCCTGGTTGTAGCGCTCGGCGTGCCACGCCTCCGGCGGGATGGCGAGGTCCGCGTCGAACAGGCCGTCGGCGATCAGGCGGTAGGCGCTGTCCGCGGAGAAGACCTGCGCCAGGCGGATCACGCCGGTGGCCGTCGCCCTGGCGACGATGCCGCGCTCGCCGCCGGGCAGCTCCTCGCAGACGTAGTAGGTGAACGCGGGCCGGAGCTCCTCGCTCGGCCAGGGTTGGGCGGTGTAGCCGGGTTGCCACAGCGCCCACGCCACGGCCCGGTTGTCCTCTTGGGGCGACCAGCCGGAGTGCAGTCGGATCCAGACGTCGTTCTTCATCGTTGTCCCCTTGTCCGTGGTGGTGTCGGCCGCCGCTCCTGCGGGCGACCCGCGGCCCGTCCGGGCCTGCCAGGACGGCGGTGTCGCCGTCCCGGTCCGTGCGCAGCACCAGCGCGCCTCGGCTCGTCAACGCGTCGACGAGCACCCCGCTGGGGTGGCCGTAGCGGTTGTCCGCGCCGACGCTCACCAGCGCGATCCGCGGCCGGACCGCCGCGAGGAACGCCGGTGACGAGTACCGCGACCCGTGGTGCGGCACCTTGAGCACGTCGGCCCGCAGGTCCACGTGCCCGCCGAGCAGGTCCGCCTGCCCGGCCAGCTCGATGTCTCCGGTCAACAGCACCCGCCCGGCCGCGGTCGAGGCCCGCAGCACCAGCGACGCGTCGTTGACCGCCGTGTTCGTGTCCGTCCCGCTCACCGGGTCCGCGCGCGGCCCCAGCACGTCGAGCTCCAGGCCCGGCCAGCTCAACCGCTGCCCGGCGGTCAACTCGACCACCCGGACCCCGGCCGCCCGCGCCCGTTCCCGCACCTCCTCCCACGCCCACCCGGGCTCCCGCGACGGCCCCACCGCCACCGCGCCCACACCCCGCTCGGCCAGCACCGCCGCCAGACCACCGACGTGGTCGGCGTGCAGGTGGCTGAGCACCACCAACGGGATTCGCCGCACCCCCAACCCGCGCAGGCACGACAGCACCGGCACCGGGTCCGGCCCCGTGTCGACCAACACCGCCCGGTCGCGCTCGGCGGTGGCGAGGACCACCGCGTCGCCCTGACCCACGTCACAGGCCACGACCGACCAGCCGGGCACCGGCCAACCGGGTGCGACCACGTTCAGCGGCACGACCATGACCACCGCGCCGACGACGGCCGCCAGGACCAGCGTCCGCACCCGGCGCAGCCTGGTGACCGCGTAGCCGAGCACCAGCACCCCGGCCAGCAACGCACCGCCCGCCCACCCTTCGGGCCAGGCGACCGCCGCGCCGGGCACAGCCGCCGCGTGCCTGCCGACCGCGATCAGCCAGCTCACCGCCGGCCCGGCCACTTCGACGACCAGCCGGGCCGCCGGTTCGTGCGCCGCCGCCAGCACGGTGGCCAGCACACCGAGCACGGTGGCCGGGGCCACGACCGGTGCGACCAGCAGGTTCGCCACCACCGCGACCAGGCTCACCTGGCCGGAGATGCCGGCGACCAGCGGCGCGGTGGCCAGGTTCGCCGCCACCGGCACCGCCAACGCCTCGGCGAAGCCCACCGGGACGCCGCGCTCCTTCATCGCGGCGGCCCACCTCGGCGCGAGCAGCACCAGCGCCGCCGTCGCCACCACCGACAGGCCGAACCCCGGCTCGGTGGCCAACTCCGGGTCGTAGAGCACCAGGACCACCACCGCCGCCGCGAGCGCCGGCAACGCCGACCGCTCCCGACCCAGCACCAGCGCGAGCAACGCCACCGCGCCCATCACCGCGGCCCGCAGCACACTCGGCTCCGGCCCGGCCAGCACCACGAACCCGACCAGCGCCGCCATCGCGCCCACCGCGCAACCACGCGGACCGACCCGCAGCAGCCTCAGCAGCAACAGGACCGCGCCGCAGAGGATCGCCAGGTTCGCGCCGCTCACCGCGAGCACGTGGGCGAGACCCGCCGTGCGGAACTCCTCCACCACCCTGGGCGGGAGGCCGGAGGTGTCACCGACGACGAGCGCGGGCAGCAACCCGGCCGGTTCGGGGTCGAGCACCGTGCTCGCGTCCCGCAGTCCGGCACGCAGGTCCTCGGCGACCCGCTGCCACACCGGCGCTTCGGTCACGTCCCGCGGAGGCCCGCGAACCCGCAGCACCGCGACCGTCAGTTCACCTCCGCGAGGAGGGGCGAGGGTGCCGCGCGCGGTGACCCGTTGACCGGGCAGGAGGTCCCGCCACCCCGCCGCCGGCGCCAGCACGGCGAGCCGGCCACCTCCGTCGAGCGATCCCCGCACCAATATCAGGTCGACTCCACCGGCACGCGAACCGAAACCACTGGTGCGCAAGCCGTGCGGCCGATCGTCGAGTTCGAAGTGGACGGTCGTGGGCGTGCCCCGCTCCGCCGCGACCCGCAACGGGTGGTGGGCCGCCCCGTAGGCCTGGACGCCGATCCAGCACGCCGCCACCGGACCCGCGACAGCCACCGCCACCGCTGCCGGCCGCCACCGGCGCAACGCCGAACCGCCGACCACGGCAGCGATCAACCCGACCGCGAGCGCCGCCCACCACGCCCACCACAGCCCGGCCAAGGCCGTCGCCCACACCGCCAGCGCGGCAGGGACCAGATACGCACGAGGACTCACGACCTCACCTCCCGAGGTAGAGCACGGAGAACGACGACGGTCAGGCCGATCGCCGGCGCCGCTTGTCATGCCGAGTGCGCCCCGACGAGCGCCTCGGCTCAGACCGCGCCGACGATCTCGACGCAGTCGGTGCCGGTGACGACACCGCTGACGCCTCGATCGTGTGCAGGCGCACTCGCTGGCCTGACGCACGCCGCCGACCAGCGCGATTCGCCTCCTCCAGCGACCGCACCGAGAAGTGCTGCGGTATGGGGTCGAGCACCCGCCGGTCCGGGACGTCCGACGGCGGCGAGGCGGGTAGGTCGCCATCTGCTCGACCTGCCCGCAGACCGACGTCGTCCTGCTGCCGCCCGTGCGACGGTCGACCGCCACCGCGTACGGCGACGGCGCGTCGCTGGCCGGCTGGCCACCAGCGCGCCCCGGTGCCGGAACGGGCCACGCCCGAGTACCGCACCTCGACCGGTGCACGGCCCACGCGACGAGCAGGACGTGCTACCTCAACGAGCCGATCGACACCACGACCACGCCGGACAGCACGCGTGGCGTGCCCGAGTCGAAGCGGAGCGTCCGCAGGGCGAGCAGCGGCGCGACGCCGATGCCCGGCCCGACGACCGACAGGGTGTCGGCCATCACCTGCCAGTTGTCCCCGATCGCCTAGCTTGCGAACGGGACCAAGAGCAATAGCGCGCTGACCGCCGGCGGAGACGTCGAATCCAACGCCGCCCACGACTCCAACAACCGGCTCGGGTTCTGCACGCCCACTACGGGCACCACCGCGTCGGTCCCCGCGAGGGATAGTGCGATGCCGATGCTCAGCCCGAAGACCAACAGGGTGTCGGACATTGCCTGGCGGTGGCTTCCGGTTGCCCAACTCGGGGAAGGGCCAAGAGCAACATCCCCGGACTGTGGGCGGCAAGGCTGCCGGCGATTCCGGCGACTGGCTCGTGTTCTGCGCGGGCCCGCTAACGGCACCATCACGTCCGGGCGGTTGCGCGTCTGGGCCACGCACAACGCGCTCGTGGCCGACGCGTCCGCCGTTGTCGCCGGAGCGTTCCACGCCGGACGCTCCGTGCGGTGCTGCTCCATGTGCACCGGCGAAGTGCGCCGGCCCGTCGTTCGGCCTGGAGTGCAGCAACTGCGACCACGGTGGCCGAGTCGGAGGTGGTGCGGCCCAGCTTGGCCGGAGGTCGAGGGTGGGCGGCTCATGAGCCCATCCAGCGAGACCTCGACAGGGTGGTCAGGCGGGAGGTGGCAGCGCGGATGGCGCGGCGGATGCGGGCCAGGAGGGTGGAGGGTCGGTGGCATTCGAGGTGCGGGCAGGATCGGGTGGGAAGCATGGCGGGCTCCGGGAAGGCGTTAGAGGCGGACGAGGTCGCGGAGCTTGGACAGTTTCGCGTCGCCGATGCCCTCGATCTCGCCCAGTTGGTCCAGGGACGTGAAGGGGCCGCGTTTCTGCCTTCGGTCGACGATGCGCTGCGCTGTCACCGGGCCGACACCGGGCAGGGTGTCCAGTTGGTCCTTGGTCGCGGTGTTCAGGCTCAGCGGCTCGGTGGTCGTGCCGGCCTGGTGCGGGACGGCGATGCCCACGGCGATCTGCTCGCCGTCGGTGACCTTGCGGGCGAGGTTCAGCGGGGTCAGGTCGGCACCGGGGTTGGCACCACCTGCGGCCCGCAGCGCGTCGGCCACCCGCGCGCCGTTCGGAACGGTCACCAGCCCGGGGCTGGGCACGAGGCCCACCACGTTGACGACGAGCTGCTCCTCGGCCTGGGTGACGACGGCTGCCTCGGCCACCGGGAGGTCCGGTGGGGTCTCCGGCACGGGCCGCTCCCACCACAGGGCCAAGGCGACCACCAGCGCCACACCGGCCATCACTCCCGCGAGCAGGAACCTGCGGCGGTGCGGGACGGCCGGTTCGGGCAGCCAGCGGCGCAGCAGGCGGTGAAGGTTGTGGTGCAGCCCGTGGTGCAGCGGGGTGGGTGGGCCGGTGCCGCCGTCCGACGAGACGAAGACCAGGGTCTCGGCGTCTGACGCGCGGTGTCTGCCCCGCTCCTGGGAGACGAGGGCCTTCAGGCGGGCGGTCGTGGTGTCCGGGTTCTTGTCGAACATGGGACCGACGTTAGGCCGGGTGGAGCAGGGGGTGGGGAGGGAGTTTCCGATCTGTGGACAACCGGCTGAATGATGGATAAGGAGAGCTAGGACACCCCTCCGGGCAGCACCACGACCCCCAGCACACCGGGACCCGTGTGCGCGCCGATCACCGCTCCGACCTCGGAGATCAGACAGCCGGTCGAACCGGGCAGGCGCTCGTCCAGCAACGTCGCCAGCTCCGCCGCGCGTTCCGGCGCGGCCAGGTGGTGGACGGCCAGACCGACCGGCCCGGAACCCGCCGCCGACGCGGCCAGGTCGACCAGCCTGCCGATCGCCCGCCCCATCGTGCGCACCTTCTCCAGCGGCACGATCCGACCGTCGTCCACGTGCAGCAACGGCTTCACCGCCAACGCGGTGCCCACCAACGCGGCGGCGGCGCCGATCCGCCCACCCCGCCGCAGGTGGTCGAGCGTCTCCACGCAGAAGAACATCCTGACCCTGGCCGCGGCCGCCACCGCGGCTTCCTCCGCGCACGCGGCGTCACCACCCGCGGCGCACGCGGCCAGCGCGGCGAACCCCAACCCCATGCCCGTGGCCCGCGAGTCGACCACCCTGATCCGGCTCGGGTCGACCTCCTCCGCGGCCAACCGCGCGGCCTCCCACGTGCCCGAGAGGTCACGGGACAGGTGCACGGACACGATCCCCTCCGCGCCCTCGGCCAACGCGGACCGGTACACCTCGGCCAGCTCACCGGGCGTCGGCCGGGACGTGGTCACCCGCCGGTGCTCCCCCAGCGCGGCGGCCAGCTCCGCCGGGCCGAAGTCCACCCCGTCCAACCTGCTGCGACCGTCCACGGCCACGTGCAGCGGCACGACCCGGACGCCGTGCCGCTCGGCGAACCCCTCAGGCAGGTACGCCGTCGAGTCGGTGACGATCGTGGTGGACACGAGAGCCGAGACTACGGCTCCGCCGCACCCGAGTGGCCGACCGCCACGGACCTGATCAGTTCCGCCATGGCCCGCCCGACCAGCTCGTGCCCTTCCCAGCCCCAGTGCATGCCGTCCGGGTTGCCGAGCCGTGACCGAACGTGCTCACCCACCAGCGGCGGCACGTCCAGCAGCGGCACGCCTGCCTCACCCGCCCAGGACCGCAGCGCGCGCTCCCCCGCCGCACGCCCGCTGTGCACACCCGCGTAGGCGGGCGAGCAGTGCACCGAGGGCGTCATCCCGACCACCCTGATCCGCGGCTGCAGAGCACGCACGGCGCGCACCGAGTCGTCCAGGTACCGCACGGTCAAGCGCGGCGGCAGCGCCACCGGATACCCGCAGAACGCCCGCGACAGCACCGGCTGCAACGTCCGGTACCCGGTCCGGGCCCGCCGCCGCAGCCCGTCCGGCCGCAGGTAGCGCAGGCCTTGCCGCAGGTAGGTCGGCAGCGGCGACGGCAGCGTGTCCATGTGCCCCACGGCCAGCACCACCACGTCCGTGCGCGGCAGCAGCGACCACACCCGGGGGTCCCCGGTCAACGACCACCAGGCGTCCCGGGCCGTCCAGCCGAACCCCGCCGCCAGCTCCGCGTGCCCGCCCAACGCCGACGCCGCGACGTTCGGCCACAACCGGGGGTCGTCGGCGGGCAGCGGCCCCCGCGGACCGTGGAACGAGAGCGAGTCGCCGAGGACGAGCAGTCTCACCTGGTGCTTCCGGCGTTGTACGACGACAGCCGCCACCGCCCGTCGCCCTGCGGGCGGCGGGCGAACACGGTCCAGTGGCAGTTGCCGATGCCGCCGAGCAGCGCCCAGCGGTCGACCGGCAGCTCCAGCAACTTCCCGGTCAACGCGCTGATCAGGCCGCCGTGCGCGCACAGCATGACCGTGCCGGAGAACTCGGCGTCCACCTCGGCGACCACGGCGAGCGCGCGCTCGGCGACCTCCACGCGCGTCTCGCCGTCCGGCGGCGCCAGGGTGCCGTCGACCCGCCACAGGTCCAGGGCACCCGGCCACTCCGCTTCGATCTCGGTCGAGGTCAGCCCCTGCCACTTGCCCAGGTGCGTCTCGCGCAGCCGTTCGTCGACGCGCAGTCCGACGCCGGTCGCGTCGGTGAACACCGTGGCGGTGTCCCTGGCGCGACGCAGGTCGGAGGCGACCACCAGCTCGGGCTCGAACCCGGCGAGCACCGGCACCGCGAACCGAGCCTGGTTCCACCCGGTCTCGGTCAGCGACGAGTCCAGGTGGCCCTGCATGCGGCCGGTCGCGTTGTAGTCGGTCTCACCGTGCCGCCACAGCACGAGCCGGTTCAGGGTCATGCCTCGGCGACCTCGTCGGCCGGTGGCCCGGCGTCGAACTCGATGCGCGGGCAGTCCTTCCACAGCCGCTCCAGGCCGTAGAAGGTGCGCTCCTCGACGTGCTGGACGTGCACTACCACGTCCACGAAGTCCAGCAGGACCCAACGACCTTCGCGCGCGCCCTCACGGCGGACCGGCTTGCGGCCGGCCTCGCGCAACTTCTCCTCGACGCCGTCCACGATCGCGCCGACCTGCCGCTCGTTCGCGGCGGAGGCGATCACGAAGCAGTCCGTGATCACCAGTTGGTCGGACACGTCGAGCACGATCACGTCGTGCGCCTTCTTGTCGGCTGCCGCGTCAGCGGCGGCCAGCGCCAACCGTCGTGCCTCGTCGGTGGCTGCCACGTCACTCCTCATCACACCGGCGGACGCCGTTACGCCCGCACGAGTCAATGAGGGTACCGGCGTCCCGGCTCAGTCCGGCATCGAGTAAAGCCGACGCTTGCTTATGTACTGGACGACACCATCCGGCACGAGGTACCAGACGGGCAGTCCGGCGGCCGTCCGGGCCCGCACGGCGGTCGACGAGATGGCCATCGCGGGCACCTCCACCAGCGACACCGCGCCCGGCGGCAGGTGGGTGTCGTCCAGCTCATAACCCGGTCGGGTGACCCCGATGAAGTGGGCCAGGCCGAACACGTCGTCCGCGCGCCGCCAGGACAGGATCTGCTCCAGCGCGTCCGCGCCGGTGATGAAGAACAGGTCCGCGTCCGGGCGCCCGACCTTGAGGTCGGTGAGGGTGTCGATGGTGTACGTCGGTCCGGGCCGGTCGATGTCGACCCGGCTGACCGAGAACCGCGGGTTGGAGGCGGTGGCGATGACCGTCATCAGGTACCGGTCCTCGGCCGCGCTGACCTCGCGCTCGCTCTTCTGCCACGGCTGGCCCGTCGGCACGAAGACGACTTCGTCGAGGTCGAAGCGGGCCTGGACCTCGCTGGCCGCGACCAGGTGGCCGTGGTGCACCGGGTCGAAGGTGCCACCCATGACGCCGATCCGCCGGTTCGACATGGGAGGTGAGCCTAGTTCGGGTGGTGCGCGGGCGGCCGGTCGCTCCCCGAATGGCCGCCCGCGCACTCGTCCCCCGATCGCGGCCCCGGGGGAGCGGGCCGCAACCGCGGATCGCGCGACCCACCCCGAATGAGCCGCACGGTGGAGGAACGCGCACGTCACGCGGTTATGACGCGATCGGCTGGAATTTTTTCTACAGCTGCGGCGCGAGCACCGTGCCGTCCGACGAACGCACCAGGATCGCCTCCATCGGGCACGACTCCGCGGCGTCGATGACGGCGTCGTCCGGGTCGACCCCCGAGTTGATCGGGGTGGCCGTGCCGCCGTCGAGGCGGAAGTGGTCCGGCGCGATCGACGTGCACATGCCGGTCCCGAGGCACGCGCCCTTGTCGACTTCGATCGTCCACTCGCTCATCGGTCTACCACCTCACCAGTAGTCGTTCGGGGCCTCGCACCAGTCTGCCCTTCTTGAACACCACGTCGTCGGCCAACTCCAGGTGCGGGAACCTATTGAGCAAGGTCGAGATGGAGACCTGCAACTCCATCCTTGCCAAGGGCGCGCCGATGCAGTGGTGCACGCCGTGGCCGAACGCGAAGTGCGGGTTGTGCTCGCGGTGGAAGTCCAGCTCGTGCGGGTTGGCGAACACGGCCGGGTCGCGGTTGGCCACGAGCCCGTCCACGAACACCGCTTCGCCGGCGCGGATCGTCACGCCCGACAGCTCCACGTCGGCGGTGGCGATCCGGGGGAAGCCGGGCGAACCGGACAGCTTCGTGATCCGCAGCAGCTCCTCCACGGCGGCCGGCACCAGCGACGGGTCCGCGCGCAGCTCCGCCAGCCGGTCCGGCTGGGTGAGCAGCTGGTAGACGAAGTTGCCGATCTCGCTGCCGGTCGTCTCGTGGCCCGCGATGAGCAGCGTGACGCCGAACGACACCAGCTCCTCCTCGGTGAGCCGGTCGTCGTTGTCGTGCGCGTGCACCAGCACGGTGAGCATGTCGTCGGCCGGGTTCTCGCGCTTGTCCTCGACCAGCTCGCGGATGTAGGCGCGCAGCGAGGCCGCGCCGGCTTCGATCTCGGGCACGGTGAACGCGGTGATCGCCACCGCCGCGTCCGACCACTCGCGGAACTTGGCCCGGTCCGGCATGGGGACGCCCAGCATCTCGCTGATGAGCGTGATGGCCACGGGCATGGCCAGGGTGTCGACGAGGTCGGCGGGCGGGCCCTGCGCCTCCACGTCGTCCAGCAGGCCGTCCACGATCTGCTGGGCGCGTTCGCGCAGCTGCCCGGTGCGGCGGGCGGTGAACGCCTTGGCCAGGATCCGGCGCAGCCGGGTGTGCTCCGGCGGGTCCATGCTCAGGATGGTGGTGATGTTCGGCACCGCGGGCATGGTGCGCGGCGGGTCGTAGTCGGCGTCCATCACCGGCGCGCGGCTGAACCTCGGGTCGGCCAGCACGACCTTGGCGTCGGCGTACCGGGTGACCAGCCAGGCCTCCCGGCCGTACGGCAGCCGCACGCGGGCCACCGGCTCGTCCCGCTGCAGCTCCAGGTAGGTCTCGTTGACCACGAGGTCGTCGGGTTCGGGGAACGGGTAGGACCTGGCCGCCATCGGAACTCCCACTGCCAGTGATCACTTGTCCCCGACAGTAGGTATCCCGCCCGGCACGCGGGACGTGCCCCGCAACGCCGCTACGGCTTTCACCGGCGGCGCTGCGGAGCCCCCTGCCGCTACGGCTGGGGCGCGAGCACCGTGCCGTCCGCCGAACGCACCAGGATCGCCTCCATCGGGCACGACTCCGCGGCGTCGATCACCGCGTCGTCCGGGTCGACCTCCGGGCTGACCGGCGTGGACGTGCCGCCGTCGAGGCGGAAGTGGTCCGGCGCGATCGACGTGCACATACCCGTCCCCAGGCACGCGGCCCGGTCGACGCCCACCGTCCACCGGCTCATCGGTTCACCACCGCACCGGCAGCGCCTGCGGGCCGCGGATGAGGCGGCCCTTCTTGAACGTCACGTCGCCGTCCAGCCGCAGCAGCGGGAACCGCTCGACCAGGGTGCGGATGGCGACCTGCAGCTCCATCCGAGCCAGGGGCGCGCCGATGCAGTGGTGCGCGCCGTGGCCGAACATGATGTGCGGGTTGTGCTCGCGGTGGAAGTCCAGCTCGTGCGGGTTGGCGAACACCGACGGGTCGCGGTTCGCCGTGACGTTGTTGACGAACACCGCCTCGCCCGGCTTGATCGTCACACCGGACAGCTCGACCTCCGCGGTCGCGATCCGCGGGAAGCCCGCGGAGCCGCCCAGCGCGGTGAACCGCAGCAGCTCCTCGATCGCGGCGGGCACCAGCGACGGGTCGGCCCTCAGCTCGCCGAGCCGGTCGGGCCTGCGCAGCAACTGGAAGACGAAGTTGCCGATCTGGTTCGCGGTGGTCTCGTGGCCCGCCACCAGCAGCGTCACCCCGAACGAGACCAGCTCCGCCTCGCTGAGCCGGTCGTCGTTGTCGCGCGCGGCGATCAGCACGGAGAGCATGTCGTCGGCGGGCTCGGCGCGCTTGCGGTCGACCAGCCCGGCGATGTAGGTCCGCAGCGACTGGCCGGCGCCCACGATCTCCTCGGGCGTGAACGCGGTGATCGCCACGGCCGCCTCCGACCAGGCGCGGAACTGGCGGCGGTCCTCGACCGGCACGCCGAGCATCTCGCAGATGATCGTGATGGGCAGCGGCATGGCCAGCGCCTCGACCAGGTCCGCGGGCGGGCCCTGCGCCTCCACGTCGTCCAGCAGGCCGTCCACGATCCCCTGGGCCCGCTCGCGCAGCTGCTCGGTGCGCCGCGCCGTGAACGCCTTCGCGACCAGCTTGCGCAGCCGCGTGTGGTCCGGCGGGTCCATGCTCAGGATGTTCGTGTCGGTCGGCATCGTGGGCAGGGTGCGCGGCACGTCGGCGCCCGGCTCCATCACCGCCGCGCGGCTGAACCTCGGGTCCGCCAGCACCGTCTTGACGTCCTCGTACCGGGTGGCCAGCCAGCCCTCACCGCCGTAGGGCAGCCGCACCCTGGCCACCGGCTCGTCCCGTTGCAGCTCGAAGTACGTCGGGTTGATCTCCAAGTGGTCGAGCTCGGTGAACGGATAGGACCTGGTCTCCATCGTCTACCCCCATGTAAGCACTCGCTTACATCCGACAGTAGGCAGGTCGTCACGGACCGTCAACCGGGTTGGCTGTGTTCCAACAGGACGGAGGCCGCCCGCGTCACCAGGGCCGCGACGGTCGCGGCGTCCGCCTCCGCCAGGGGCTCTTTGCCGAACACCGTGCGCAGCACGCCGATGCCGACGACCCACGCCAGGACGAGGTCCGCGCGCAGCTCCGCGTCCTCCGCGTCCGTAAGGGACGACAGAGCGCGCGCGTACTCCTCACCCAGCTGCCGCCGCACGACCTCCGCCGCCGAGTCGTGGTGCGCGGACCGCAGCACCGCGTACAGCGGGTGGTCCTCGCGCCTCGGCTTCTCCTCCATCATCCGCAGCAGCACGTTGCGCAGCAGCTGCTCGGCGGGCGAGTCCTCCAGCAGCTCACGGCTCTGCGTGGCCAGCACGGTCGCGAACAGGGCGTCCTTGCTGCCGTAATAGCGGAACAGCAGGGCCTGGTTCACGCCCGCGAGGCTCGCGATGTCACGCACCGTGGTGCGGTCGAACCCGCGTTCGCCGAACAGCTTCGTGGCGGCGTCCAGCAACGCCGCCTTGGTCGCGGCGGCGTCCCGGGGTCGGCTCACGACGTCGGCCGGACGTGCCCCTCGCCCCAGACCACCCACTTGGACGAGGTGAGCTCGGCCAACCCCATCGGGCCGCGGGCGTGCAGCTTCTGGGTGGAGATGCCGATCTCCGCGCCCATGCCGAACTCGCCGCCGTCGGTGAACGCGGTGGACGCGTTGACCATGACCGCCGCCGCGTCGACCCTGGTGGTGAACCGGCGGGCCGCGGCGAGGTCGCTGGTCACGATGGCCTCGGTGTGGCCGGAGCCGTGCGCGGCGATGTGCTCGATGGCCTCGTCGATCGAGTCGACGACGCGGGCGGCGATGTCCAGCGACAGGTACTCGGTGTCCCAGTCCTCGTCGGTGGCGGCCTGGACCCGGGGGTCGCCGGCGAACCGCTCGTCGCCGTGGATGGTGACGTTCTCGGCCCTGAGGGCGTCGATGATGCGGGGCACGAACTCGTCCGCGATCGAGGCGTGCACGAGCAGCGACTCGGCCGCGTTGCACACGCTCGTGCGGCGGGTCTTGGAGTTGAGCACGATGCGCTGCGCCATGTCGAGGTCGGCGCTCGCGTCCACGTAGACGTGCACGTTGCCCACGCCGGTCTCGATGGCCGGCACGGTGGCCTGCTGCACGACGGCGTTGATCAGGCCCGCGCCGCCGCGCGGGATCACCAGGTCGACCAGGCCGCGCGCGGTGATCAGGTGGGTGACCGAGGCGCGGTCGTGGCACGGCAGCAGCTGCACGGCGTCGGCGGGCAGGCCGGCGGACTCCAGCGCGTCGCGCAGGATCGCGACCAGGGCGGCGTTGGAGTGCTCGGCGGTGGACGAGCCGCGCAGCAGCGCCGCGTTGCCCGACTTCAGCGCCAGGCCGGCCGCGTCGACGGTGACGTTCGGGCGGGCTTCGTAGACCATGCCGACCACGCCCATCGGGACGCGGACCTGCTTGAGCTCGAGGCCGTTCGGCAGGATCGAGCCGCGCAGCACCTCGCCGATCGGGTCCGGGAGGCCGGCCACCGTCTCCAGGCCCTGGGCCACGCCCTCGATCCGGGCCTCGGTGAGGGTGAGGCGGTCGAGCAGGCCCTGGTTCAGGCCCGAGGCCTTGCCCGCTTCGAGGTCCTTGGCGTTGGCCTCCAGCACCTCGACGGCGCGGGTGCGCAGCGCGGCGGCCATCTCGTGCAGCGCGGCGTCCTTGCCCTCCCGGGTGGCGAGGACGAGCTCGTTGGCGGCGACCCGGGCGCGCCGAGCCGCGGCGTGCACCTGTTCGCGCAGGTCATCAGTCACGTCGTCAAGCCTACGGTCACCCGGTCGTGGTTGTCTTCGAGGTTCCCGAGGATCGGACGGCAGCAGGTCGTCCGTCCACGATCGGGTGAAGCTCGGCTGCGGACCCTCGCACAGGTGTCCGTCCTGTCGGGGCCGTCTGCCACTGTGTGGCACATGGACGACAGCGCACTGCGGGAACTGGCCGAGGAACGGCTGAGGGCTTTGGCGGGCCCTGGAGCCGTGCTGCGCGACGACCAGTGGACGGCCATCCGCGCGCTGGTGTCCGAACGGCGGCGGGCGCTGGTGGTGCAGCGCACGGGGTGGGGCAAGTCCGCCGTGTACTTCATCGCCACGGCGCTGCTGCGGTCCCTGGGCGAGGGGCCGACGGTGATCGTGTCGCCGTTGCTGGCGTTGATGCGCAACCAGGTCGACGCGGCCGCGCGGGCGGGCGTGCACGCGGCGACGATCAACTCCGCCAACACCGACGAGTGGCAGGACGTGCAGGACCGGGTGGCGTCCGGTGACGTGGACGTGCTGCTGGTGTCGCCGGAGCGGCTCAACAACCCGGACTTCCGGGACACGGTGCTGCCGTCGCTGACCGCGTCGGCGGGGCTGCTGGTGGTGGACGAGGCCCACTGCATCTCCGACTGGGGTCACGACTTCCGGCCGGACTACCGGCGGCTGCGGACGTTGCTGACCGAGCTGCCGGCCGGCGTGCCGGTGCTCGCCACCACGGCCACGGCCAACGACCGGGTGGTGCGGGACGTGGCCGACCAGCTCGGATTGGGCGCGGGCACGGACACGCTGGTGCTGCGCGGGCCGCTGGACCGGGAGAGCCTGCGGCTGTCCGCGGTCCGGCTGCCGACCGCCGAGGCCAGGCTGGGGTGGCTGGCCGAGCGGCTGGAGCGGCTGCCCGGCTCGGGGATCATCTACACGCTCACCGTGGCGGCGGCGGACGACGTGGCGGCGTTCCTGCGCGAACGCGGCTACGAGGTGACGGCGTACTCGGGCCGCACCGATCCGGCCGAGCGCCAGCGGGCCGAGGAGGACCTGCTGGCGAACCGCGTCAAGGCGCTGGTGGCGACGTCGGCGCTGGGCATGGGGTTCGACAAGCCGGACCTGGGGTTCGTGGTGCACCTGGGCGCGCCGCCCTCCCCCATCGCCTACTACCAGCAGATCGGCCGCGCCGGGCGTGGCGTGGAGCGGGCCGAGGTGCTGCTGCTGCCCGGTCCGGAGGACAAGGACATCTGGGCGTACTTCGCGTCGCTGGCGTTCCCGCCGGAGCACGTGGTGCGGCAGGTGCTCGACGCGCTGCCGGCGGACCGGGCGATGTCGACGGCGGCGCTGGAGCCGATGGTGGAGCTGTCGCGCACCCGGCTGGAAGTGGTGCTGAAGGTGCTCGACGTGGACGGGGCCGTGCGGCGGGTGCGCGGCGGGTGGGTCGCGACGGGGCAGCCCTGGTCCTACGACGCCGAGCGGTACGAGCGGATCGAGGCGGCGCGGCAGGTGGAACGGCAGGCGGTGCTGGACTACCTGGCCACCGACGGCTGCCGCATGGAGTTCCTGTTGCGGCAGTTGGACGACCCGCACGCGGCGCCGTGCGGGCGGTGCGACAACTGCACCGGGCAGCGGCCGTCGGCGGAGGTGTCGGAGACGGCGGCGTCGGCGGCGCGGGAGCGGCTGCTGCGGCCCGGCGTCGAGGTGGAGCCGCGCAAGATGTGGCCGACCGGGATGGCGGCGGCCGGGGTGTCGTTGTCCGGGAAGATCCCGGCGGGCGAGATCGCGGCGACGGGGCGGGCGCTGGGGCGGTTGACCGACATCGGCTGGGGCAACCGGCTGCGGTCGTTGTTCGCCGGCGCCGACCAGGAGATCCCGGACGACGTGTTCGCCGCGTGCGTGAAGGTGCTGTCCGCGTGGAGCTGGGCGGAACGGCCGGTGGGCGTGGTGACGGTCGGGTCGCGGTCCAGGCCCGCGCTCGTGGGCAGCTTCGGGCAGCGGATCGCGGCGGTCGGGCGGCTGCCGCTGCTCGGCCAGGTGTGGCTGGGCGAGGCGACGCGCCGGGCCAACAGCGCGCAACGGCTGGTGGGGCTGGTGCGCGAGACCGACGTGCCGGACCTGTCCGGGGTGGACGGTCCGGTGCTGCTGGTGGACGACCAGGTCGACACCGGCTGGACCATGACGGTCGCCGCGCGGCTGCTGCGGCGGGCGGGCGCGTCGGCGGTGCTGCCGTTCGCGCTGGCGGTGACGGCGTGACGAGGAGGTGAGGGCGACGGGGTGAGACTGACGACGGAACGGTTGGTGTTACGGCCTTTCACGGCGGCCGACGCGCCCGCGTTCGCCGCGTACCGGTCGGAGCCGGACGTGGCCAGGTACCAGGGCTGGGAGGCGCCGTTCTCCTTGGCGCAGGCCGAGGAGTTCGTGCGGGACGTCGCCGCGGCCGACCCGACCGCGCCGGGCTGGTACCAGTTCGCGGTCGAGGCGGGCGGGGTGCTCGTCGGCGACGTCGGGGTGGGTCTGCACGAGAACCGGAGGCAGGCCGACATCGGGTACACGCTGGCGACCGCGCACCAGGGGCGCGGGTACGCGGCGGAGGCCGTGCGGCGGGTGGTGGCGTACCTGTTCGAGGTGCGCGGGCTGCACCGGGTGGCTGCCGAGTGCGACGCCCGCAACGTCCGGTCGGCGCGGCTGCTGACCAGGCTCGGGTTCCGGCAGGAGGGGCACCGGGTGCAGAGCACGTGGGCGAAGGGAGAGTGGACGGACGACCTGCTGTTCGGCCTGCTGGCCACCGAGTGGCGCACCGCGACCGGCTCGCGGGGCTGAGCCGGACGGGGTTCGGTGAAAGATCTACCGACTTCAGCGGCTTTGTGGTTGTGTCCAACCCCATGGCCGCCCTGGAGACCGAGCCCCAGCACCGCCTGCCCGTCCGCAAGCTCGTCGCGGCGTCGATCGGGAACGCCATCGAGTGGTACGACTGGACGATCTACGCCACCTTCTCGATCTACTTCGCCACTCAGGTCTTCCCGAAGGACAACCCGCGGCTCGCGTTGATCAACACGCTCGCGGCGTACGCGATCGCGTTCTTCTTCCGGCCGTTGGGCGGGTACCTGCTCGGCAGGTTCGCCGACCTGCGCGGGCGTCGGACGGCGATGTTGTTGACGATCGTGCTGATGGCCGGTGGTTCGGTCGCGATCGGGCTGCTGCCGACCTACGCGCAGGTGGGCTGGTTGGCGCCGATCCTGCTGCTGCTGGCGCGGGTCGCCCAGGGCTTGTCGCTGGGCGGTGAGGTCTCCAACGCCTCGGCGTACCTGGCGGAGATCGCGCCGCCGCGCCGGCGGGGGCGGTACTCGGCGTTCTTCTACATCTCCACCGGCACCGCCGTGCTGGTCGCGTCGCTGCTCGGGTACGCGCTGTCCCGCTCGCTCGACGCCGCCCAGCTGGCGTCGTACGGCTGGCGCATCCCGTTCCTGATCGGCGGCGTGCTGGGACTGGTCGGCCTGTGGCTGCGGCGCAGCCTGGAGGAGACCGAGCAGTTCGAGCACAACAAGGCCAAGGCGCAGCAGCTCAAGCGCCCGCTGCTGACGACCCTGCGCGAGCACCCGAAGGCGGTCGTGCGGCTCGTCGGCTTCACCATGCTGTCGACGCTGTGCTACTACACGTTCTTCAGCGCGCTGACGCCGTTCGCGGTGACCAAGCGGGGCGCGGACGCGGGGGACGTGTTCCTCGCCCTGTCGATCGCGACGGCCCTGTTCATCGTGCTGCAGTACCCGATGGGCGCGTTGTCGGACCGGGTCGGCCGCAAACCCCAGCTGCTGGTCTGGTCGGCCGCGACGGCGGTGCTGGTGGTGCCGCTGTCCACGCTGATCGGGCCGGGTGTGGGCAACCTGCTCCTGGTGTTCTGCGTCGGCCTCGGCCTCTACACCGCCATGACGTCGATCGCGCCCGCCGTGATGAGCGAGCTGTTCCCCACCGAGCTGCGCGCCCTGGGCATCGGCTCCTGGTACAACCTGACCGTGGCGCTGTTCGGCGGCACCGCGCCGCTGGTGATCCAGTGGCTGCCGGGCAGCACGTTCTTCGTCTACGTCGCGGTCGGGGCCGCCATCGCGTTCGTCGTCATCCTCACGATGCCCGAGACGAAGGGCGAGACCCTGCGGTAACGCCCCTCAAGAGGTCGCGGACAACCGGGTCGAGGGCTCGCCGGACAGCTCGCGCGGGGCCGCCGGCGCCGCGGCTCGCCGGGCCGGGGGCAGCTCGGCCAGGAAGCCGTCCTCCATGCGCCGGACCGCGGCACGGGCGCCGCGCCACCGCTTGCGCCCCTCCGCGGTCGGTTCGGTGATCCGCGCCCGCCGGTCGTCCGGATCGGGCCGCCGGGACACCAGCCCTTCGGCCTCCATCCCGTCGATGATCGCGACCATCTTCGTCTTGTCCACGTCGACCGCCCTGGCCGGCGCCAACCGGGTCGGGGCGGCGCCCCGGGACAGCTCGGTGAGCACCACGTAGGCCCACATGCCCAGCCCCTGCCGCTCCAGCAGCGGCCACGAGCGCGATCTCGGACGCGTGGAGGCCGATGTGCTCAGGAACAAGTGGATCACCGGCCCGGAGTCGGGGTTCGCGGGACCGGGGCTCGTCAGCGTCACCGAGTTCACCCTCGACGACCTCCGCCGCACGCCGGGCGCCTACCGGGCGGGCTTCACGCTCAGCCGCGCGTGGCCGGGCCTGAACGGCGCGGTGGGCCTGTGGCTGTGGGCCGAGCCGCTGCGCAAGCGCCTGGGCTCGGTGTCGGTGTGGCGCGACCACGCGGGCATGCGCGGCTTCGTCGGCCTGCCCGCGCACGTGGCGATCATGCGGAAGTACCGGGAGCTCGGCGTCACCCGCGCCACCACCTGGCACACCGAGGACGTCGACCCGCACGGGACCTGGCGGACCGCCGCCCGGTGGCTGCGCGACCGCGCTTAAGCCCGCAACGGCACCAGGTCGTCGGCGTGCACGACCTCGCGGCGCTGCTCGGCCGGCAGGTCACCGGTCTTGCGGCCGATCAGGGCGGGCAGCTCGGCGGCGTCGAAACCGACCACGCCGCGGGCCACCACGTGCCCGGACGGGTCGACCAGCTCGACCACGTCACCGGCCTCGAACGCGCCCTCCACGCCGGTGATGCCCGCCGCCAGCAGCGAACGCCTGCGGCCGACGACCGCGGCCACCGCGCCGTCGTCCAGCACCAGCCTGCCGGTCGCGTCGGCCGCGTGCCCCAGCCAGAAGCGGCGCGCGGTCAGCCTCGGTCCGGTCACCGCGAACGCCGTGCCGACGTCCGCCGCGCTCAACGCCCGAGACGCGTCCGCCGCACCGGCCAGCAGCACGGGGATGCCCGCCGACGCCGCCAACCTGGCCGCGGCCAGCTTCGAGGCCATGCCGCCCGTGCCGAGCCCCGACGCGCCGACCGAACCCGCCCGCACACCGTCCACATCGGACGGGCCGGCCACCTCGGTGACGCGTTGCGCGCCCGGCTGCCGGGGGTCGCCGTCGTAGAGCGCGTCGACGTCGGAGAGCAGGAACAACGCGTCCGCGCCGACCAGGTGCGCCACCAGCGCGGCCAACCGGTCGTTGTCGCCGAACCGGATCTCCTCGGTGGCCACCGTGTCGTTCTCGTTCACCACCGGCACCGCGCCCAGCGCCAGCAGCCGGGAGAACGTGCGCTGCGCGTTGCGGTAGTGCGACCGCCGCACGACGTCGTCCGCGGTCAGCAGCACCTGTCCGACGGTCAACGAGAACCGCCCGAACGAGTTCGCGTACGCGTGGGCCAGCGCCAACTGGCCGACGCTCGCCGCCGCCTGCTGCGTGGCCAGGTCACGGGGCCGCCGCGTCACGCCCAGCGGCGCGAGACCGGCGGCGATCGCGCCCGACGACACCAGCACCACCTGGCTGCCCGCCGCGCACCGCGCCGCGACCGCGTCCACGAGCGCGTCCAGCCGGTCCCGGTCCAACCCGCCGGCGGCGGTGGTCAGCGACGAGGACCCGACCTTCACCACGACCCTGGACGCCGCGGACACCGCCTGCCGGGCCTGCGACGCCGCCACCGACCCGATCACTCGTCGATGTCCTCTTCGAACTCGTCGTACTCGCCGGGGATGCGCCGGGCCTTCTTCGCCGCCAACCGCTCGGACGCGCCGACGCGGTTGCTGACCTCCAGCCGCGCGTCCGTGCCGCGACCGCTCATGGTCATCGCGATGCCCGAGGGCGTGGTCGGCTCCCAGTCGAACACCAGGTCGCCGATGGTGACCTGGCAGCCCGGCTCGGCGCCCTTCTTGATCAGCGCGTCCTCGACGCCGAGGCGCGCGAGCCGGTCGGCGAGGTAGCCCACGGCCTCGTCGTTGTTGAAGTCCGTCTGCCTGATCCACCGCTCGGGCCGCTCGCCGCGCACGATGAAGCCGCCCTCGCTCAGCGGGTCCTCCACCACGGTGAAGCCCTGGTCGTCCACGGCCCTGGGCCGCAGCACGATCCGGGTCGACTCCTGCTTCGGCTTCGCCGACCGGTACTCCTCGACCACCCGCGCCAGCGCGAACGTCAGCTCGCGCAGCCCTTCGCGGCTGGCCGTGGACACCTCGAACACCGGCAGGCCGCGTGCCTCGATGTCCGGGCGCACCAGCTCGGCCAGCTCACGGGCCTCGGGCACGTCGATCTTGTTCAGGACCACGACGCGCGGCCGCTCGGCCAGGTCGTCGGCCAGGGAGGGGGTGTACTTCGCCAGTTCCTCCTCCAGCGCGTCGATGTCCGACAGCGGGTCGCGGTCCGCCTCGTACGTGGCGCAGTCCACGACGTGCACCAGCACCGCGCAACGCTCGATGTGCCGCAGGAAGTCCAGGCCGAGGCCCTTGCCCTCGGACGCGCCGGGGATCAGGCCGGGCACGTCCGCCATGGTGAAGATGGTCTCGCCGCCGGTGATCACGCCCAGGTTCGGCACCAGCGTGGTGAACGGGTAGTCGGCGATCTTCGGCTTGGCCGCGGACAGCACCGAGATCAGCGACGACTTGCCCGCCGACGGGAAGCCGAGCAGACCGACGTCCGCGACGGACTTCAGCTCCAGCACGAGGTCGTGCTGCTCCCCCGGTTCGCCCAGCAGCGCGAAACCGGGAGCCTTGCGGGCCTTGGACGCCAGCGAGGCGTTGCCGAGGCCGCCGCGGCCGCCCTGCGCCGCGATCAGCCGGGTGCCCTCACCGACGAGGTCCGCGACGACCTCGCCGTCCGGCGTCATGACGACCGTGCCGTCGGGCACGCGCAGTTCGAGGTCCGCGCCGTGCGCGCCGTCGCGGTTGCCGCCCTGGCCGCCCTTGCCACTGCCGGCGGCGGCGTTGGGGCGGAAGTGGAAGTCGAGGAGGGTGTGGACCTGCGAGTCCACGACCAGCACGACGTCGCCGCCCTTGCCGCCGTTGCCGCCGTCGGGGCCACCGAGCGGCTTGAACTTCTCGCGGTGCACGGACGCGACCCCGTTGCCCCCGTCACCTGCGGCGACGTGGATGACGACCCGGTCGACGAAGCGGGACACGGGGGACTTCCTTTCCTAAAGAAGCAACGAGGGGCGGGAGCCGGAATGCACCGGTCCCGCCCCTCGTCGGAGGTCGTTCCGTCGTCGCCCGAGGCGCTTAAGCAGCAGCCTCGACCGGGACGATGTTCACGGTCTTGCGACCGCGCTTGCTACCGAACTCGACCGCACCGGGAGTCAGCGCGAACAGCGTGTCGTCCTTGCCGCGGCCGACGTTGACGCCGGGGTGGAACTTGGTGCCGCGCTGGCGGATCAGGATCTCGCCGGCCTTGACGACCTGACCGCCGAACCGCTTCACGCCGAGGTACTGGGCGTTGGAGTCACGGCCGTTGCGGGAGCTGGAGGCGCCCTTCTTGTGTGCCATGGCTAGTCAGATCCTCACTTACCGGTGATGCCGGTGACCTCGACGCGGGTCAACTTCTGGCGGTGACCCTGGCGCTTGTGGTAGCCGGTCTTGTTCTTGAACTTGTGGATGCGGATCTTGGGGCCCTTGGTCTGCTCGACGACCTTGCCGGTCACCGAGAACTTCGCCAGGGCGTCCGCCGCGGAGGTGACGTCATCGCCGTCCACAACGAGAAGCGGCGCCGCGAAGGTGATCTCGGTGTCCGGCTCGCCCTCGAGCTTCTCGACCTCGATGACGTCGCCGACAGCCACCTTGTACTGCTTGCCGCCGGTCTTGACGATCGCGTACATCGGGACGGAAGTCTCCTGCTACTCGACGGGACGGGATCGCGCGCGCCTCGGCCGCTTTGACTAGCGAGCGAGCTGGGCTTCACGCGACAGGGCCCACCGGACGGCGGGCCGCGTATCAGGTTACGTGGCGGTGGACTACGGGGTCAAACCGGGGTGGGTGTACCGGCCCCGGAACGCCGGAACCGCTGCTCAGACGGGCTGCGCAGCGGTTCCGGCGAGGCGGTGGATCAGCTCTCCTTGGCCCCGTCCAGCGGCGGGCCGGCGGGCCGGGAGGCGGCCCGGCGAGCCGCGCGGCGACGCGTGATCACCGCGGGCGCGCTCGGCTCGACGTGGCCGTTGACCGGCTGCTCGGCGACCGGCGCCGGCGCGCTCGCCCGAGGGGCGGGCGGGACCTCCACCGGCGTCACCGCGACGGGCGGGGTGACGGGCTCGGGCACCATGGCGGGCTTGGTCACCCGCCGCCGGGTCCGCCCGGTCTTGACGGGCTCGGCGGCGGGCGCCGAGGGGGCCTCGACGGCCTGCTGCGCCGTGTCCGCGGCCGCGACCGGGGCGGGAGCCGCCTGCTCGACGACCGGCCGTTCGACGACCGGCGCGGCGACGGGCTGCTCGACGACCGGCTGGACGGCGACCGGCTGGGCAGCGGGCTGCCCGGACTGCTCAGGCGCCTCGGGCGCGGACTGCTCGGGGGCCGTCGACGACTCGGGCTCCTCGTCGCCGTGCTTGACGACCGCACCGGCCTCGCGGCGGGCCCGGCGGCGTTGGCGGCGGTCGCGCTTCGGGGTCTCCGGCGCGGCCTCCTCCTCCAGCAGGGCGGACACGGGCTCGACCGACGTCGGCTGCTCCGCGATCGCCTCGGGCTCCTCGGTCGGCTCCACGGTCTGCTCGGCCACGGGCTCCGGGACGTCCGCGTGCTTGGCGCGGCGCGACTTGCGGCCGCCACCCTGCTGCTGTTGCTGGGGCTGCTGCTGGGCCTGCTGGCCACCGCCGCCGCCACCGTTGCCGTGCGAGTGCATCGGCTCGGTCGTGACGACCAGGCCACGCCCGCGGCAGTGCTCGCAGGTCGTCGAGAACGCCTCCAGCAGGCCGGTGCCGACCCGCTTGCGCGTCATCTGCACCAGACCCAGCGACGTCACCTCCGCCACCTGGTGGCGGGTGCGGTCGCGGCCGAGGCACTCGGTCAGCCGGCGCAGCACCAGGTCGCGGTTCGACTCCAGCACCATGTCGATGAAGTCGATCACGATGATGCCGCCGACGTCGCGCAACCTGAGCTGGCGGACGATCTCCTCGGCCGCCTCCAGGTTGTTCCGGGTCACCGTCTCCTCGAGGTTTCCACCCGATCCGGTGAACTTGCCGGTGTTGACGTCGATGACCGTCATCGCCTCGGTGCGGTCGATGACCAGGTAGCCGCCCGACGGCAGCCAGACCTTGCGGTCCAGCGCCTTGAGCAGCTGCTCGTCGATGCGGTACTCGGTGAACGCGTCGCTGTTGCCCACGTGCTTGCGCAGCCGTTCCTGGAGGTCGGGCGCGACGTGCCGGACGTAGCCGTCGATGGTCTCCCACGCGTCCGAGCCCTGGACGACGAGCGCGGCGAAGTCCTCGGTGAACAGGTCGCGCACGACCTTCACCAGCAGGTCCGGCTCTTCGTACAGCAGCTGCGGCGCCTGGGCCTTGGGCGTGTCGGCCTTGTCCTTGATGACCTGCCACTGCGCCTGCAGGCGGGTGACGTCGCGGGCCAGCTCCTCCTCGGCGATGCCCTCCGAGGCGGTGCGGATGATGACGCCCGCGTCCTCGGGGACGACGCGCTTGAGGATGTCCTTGAGGCGCTTGCGCTCGTTGTCGGGCAGCTTGCGGCTGATGCCGGTCGCGCCGCCGCCGGGCACGTACACCAGGAAGCGGCCGGGCAGGCTGATCTGGGTGGTCAGCCGGGCGCCCTTGTGGCCGACCGGGTCCTTGGTGACCTGCACCAGCACGCTGTCGCCGGTCGAGAGGGCCTGCTCGATCTTGCGGGCCTTGCCCTCCAGGCCGGCCGCGTCCCAGTCGACCTCGCCCGCGTACAGCACCGCGTTGCGGCCGCGGCCGATGTCGATGAACGCCGCCTCCATCGAGGGCAGCACGTTCTGCACCCGGCCGAGGTAGACGTTGCCGACCAGCGAGCCGGTGCCCGAGGAGGTCACGAAGTGCTCGACCAGGACGCCGTCCTCCAGCACGCCGATCTGGGTGCGGTCGCCGCGCTCGCGCACCACCATCGTGCGCTCCACGGCCTCGCGGCGGGCCAGGAACTCGGCCTCGGACAGCACGGGGGCGCGGCGGCGGCCGGCTTCGCGGCCGTCGCGGCGGCGCTGGCGCTTGGCCTCCAGCCGGGTCGACCCGCGGACGCTGCGCACCTCGCTCTGCGCGGCCTCGGAGTCGGCCTTGTCGTCACGGGCGTCACGGGCGGGCTCGCGGACGTGGACGACGGTGTTCGGCGGGTCGTCCTCGCTCGGCGCGGCCTCTTCCTCGGCGCCGGTCTTGCGGCGACGGCGACGACGGCGGCGACGGCTGCCCGGGCCCTCATCGTCGGCCGACTCGTCGGCGGCCTCGGCTTCGGCCTCGGCGGCCTCGGCCGGCTCCTCGCCGGTCTCGTCGTCGCCGTTCTCGTCGCCGACGCCCTTGCCGCGACCGCGCCCACGACGGCCGCGGCGACGGCGACGGCGGCCTTCGCCCTCGTCACCGGCGTCGTCGGCGGACGCGTGGTCGTCGGCGTCGTCCTCGGTGTCGTCGAGGTCTTCGTCCCGGCTCGCCGGGACCTCCTTGACCACCGGGGTCGGCGGCAGGAACACCGCGGACGGCGGCGCGAACAGCGGCACCAGCGGCGCCACGTCGCGGGTCACCCGCACCGGTTCCTCGGTCTGCTCGTCCACCTCGCCGGTGACGATGTCGTCCCAGGCCAGGAGGCTCTCGGCGACCTTGAGCGCGAGATCGCGGCTCACGCTCGACTGCGCGCCCTTGACCGTCTCGCCGAGGTCGGCGAGGGCGGCCACCACGTCCTTGCTGCTCGCGCCGAGCAGCTTGGCCAGCGCGTGCACCCGCAGCTTGGCGGGCAGATCCGCCAGATCCGGGTGTGCGGATGTGGCGTTACCCCCGCCGGCGGCGCCGGCGGGCTTTTCCGTGTTCGACAATGCAGCTCCTCCGCCCCCGGGCGCGTCCCAACCGACGCGGCCGCGCAGGGGCCTCTCTTGTCCACTCACCGCCGCGGCTGGCGGCGGGAATCCTTGCCTTGCGCTGTGGCGCCCACCCGCTGGGGGAAGGCGGCACAGCAGGTCCCATAACTCTTTCGACGACGCCGTCAGCGCCGCTCCACTCACCGCCCGGTCAGACCTCCGCCGCCCTGTCCAGGGCAAGCGGGTCGACCAGGCCGCCTTCATCGTCCAGCCGCCCCTGCGCCATCCGGGTCGCCTTCGCGGGAACCGGCGGAACCAGGTCGGCGACGACTCGGAGCGCACTCAGCACGTCGTCGGGCCTCACGGTAGGGGTTGTCTGCCGTACGACCGTCATGAGTATCCCACACGGCTGTGACAAATCTCGTGCATCGTGTCCCGCGTCGCTCGAATGCGTCCCCGTCCACGCCTCGACCTCGGCCGACACGATCGCCGGCCGCACGTCCACGATCTTCTTGCCGTCCTTGGTGAGCCGCTCGACCTCGACGGACGCCGAACCCATCAGCGCGGTCACGGCTTCGGTCAGCTCTTCGGGCGACACGCCGGGCAGCTCCACCCGCCACGCGCTGGCCTCGATCCGCTCGGGCAGCGTGCCGCCGGCGGACTGGACGACCTCCAGCACGTCCAGCCCGGGTGGCAGCACGGCGTCCAGGGCGGTCCGCAGCGCCTCCGGGTCGACCCGGTCGACCACGGACACCTCGACGTACTCGGCCTCGCTCGCCACGCCCGTGGGCGCCGCGCCGACCCATGACACCTTCGGGTGAGGGCTGAAACCCTGCGAATAAGCCATGGGGACGCCTGCCCGACGCAGCGCGCGCTCAAACGTGCGCGCGATGTCACGGTGTGACGTGAACCGCAGCCGACCGCGTTTGGCATAGCGCAGTCGGAGCTTCTGCACAGGTGCGGCCGACGGGTTGGGCTGCTGCTGGCGGCTCAGGGCTACTCCCCTTGGGTACCGGGTGGCCCGCGACGGGGTGAGCACCCCAACGGTCCACGCTCCTACTCCGGCAGGACGGTACCTTGGAGTTGATCGGCACCGTTGCGCTTGTCTGCTCCGCCCGGTCTGGCTACCGTCCGGCAGCAGCACTCCGATCGACGGTTCGCCCCGACGTCGGCCCGACGGGCTCCCCCCGTCACCGGTCCAGCCCTGGAGGTCCCCCGTGCCTCTGCACCGCCGCGCCCGAGCGGTCGCGGTCAGCGCGGCGCTGCTCGCGACCGGCTGCCTCCCGGTCACCTCGGCCGCGGCCGAGCCCGTGCCGGCGGCGACCGCCGTGGACTGCGTCCAGCCCGGTCCGACGCTGCGCTACCTGGTCGTGTTCGCCCCCGGCACCAGCGCGCCGCTGGCCGACGCCGAGATCACCGCCGCGTGCGGCACGACCGCCCACTACTACCCGCAGATCGCGGTGGCCGTGGCCGTCTCCCCGGACCCCAGGTTCGGGCAGCACATCGGCCCGGACCGGGCGTACAGCGCGCAGGCCGACGGCCTGTCCAAGCGCAACGGCGCGCCCGCGAGGCAGAAGAAGAAGGACGACGAGACGGCCGGTGCGCCCGCCGCCGGTGGCGCGGCGGACCGCACGGCCGAGCAGTGGGACATGGACCTGATCCAGGCGGCCGAGGCGCACGCGGTGAGCAAGGGCAGCCGGGACGTGGTGGTGGGCGTGCTCGACTCGGGCATCGACCCGACGCACCCCGACCTGGTCGGCGCGCTGGACCCGGCGCTGTCCGCCGGCTGCACGACCGGGGTGGCGGACCCGTCCCCCGCCGCGTGGGCGCCGACGACGTCCGGGCACGGCACGCACGTCGCGGGCACGATCGCGGCGGCCGACGACGGCCTCGGCACGACCGGGGTGGCGCCGGGCGTGCGGATCGCCTCGGTGAAGGTCGTGGACGACGCCGGGTTCATCTACCCCGAGTACGCGGTGTGCGGGTTCATGTGGGCCGCCGAACGGGGCATGACCATCACGAACAACAGCTACTTCATCGACCCGTGGGTGTTCACCTGCCAGGACGAGCAGGGCCAGTCGGTGGTCTACGAGGCGGTGCGGCGGGCGGTCGAGCACGCGTCCGGGCGCGGTGTGCTGACGGTGGCGGCGGCGGGCAACGCGGCGGCCGACCTGACCAAGCCGGGCCGGGACGCGCTGAGCCCGACGAACGCCGCCCCGGAGGACGTCAAGCCGCGCCCGGTGGACAACACGTGCCTGGTGCTGCCGGCCCAGCTGCGCAACGTGGTGGCGGTGTCGTCGGTGGGCGCGGACAAGGTGAAGGCCGGGTACAGCTCCTACGGGCTCGGTTCGGTGGACGTGACCGCGCCGGGCGGCGACCGCAGGCAGGCGCCGGACGACGGGCAGGCCGGGTGCGTGCTGTCGACCGTGCCGTCCGCCGGGTACGACTACTCGTGCGGCACGTCGATGGCCGCGCCGCACGTGTCGGGGGTGGCGGCGCTGCTGGCGTCCACGCACCCCGGGGCCAGCGCGCTGGACCTGTCGAAGATGCTCAACGCGCAGGCGGAGACGGTGCCGTGCCCGGCGGACTACGACCTCAACGGCACGGGTGTGCAGGACGCGTTCTGCGCGGGCCACTCGGAGTACAACGGCTTCTACGGCCACGGCCTGGTCGACGCGCTCGCCGCCGTTCAGGAGTAGGCCGGGCGGAGCACCGGTTCGCGGAATCGGGGCTCGAACCCCCTGAAATCAACTATGTGACATCGATCACATAGTTGACTGCTGCCTTCGTCGAACCGACGCACCCCGCGTTCGTAGTTCCTCCCCAGAGGGTGGATCACGCCATCAACAGGGGGTGCGCGCGTGGTGTCCGAACACGACGCCCGGGTGTGGGACGTCGCCACGCTGTCCGGACGGGTCGCGTACGTGGCGATGTGCCTGGCCGCGTGCTGGGGCGTGCTCACCGCCACCGGCTGGGTCCGCCGGATCACCGGCCGGGCCGCGTTGCGCGCCACGCACCAGGTGCTGGCGACGTTCGCGGTGGCCACCGCCGTGGCGCACGCGGTGTCGTTCCTGTCGTTGGACGCCGCGCCCCTGGCGGCCTACCAGCTCGTGGTGCCGCTCCTCGGCGGCGGCGAGGTCCGGCACGCGCTCGGCGTGGTCGGGCTGGAGCTCTTGCTGGCCGCGTCGGTGACGGCCGGGTTGCAGCGCTCGGTGGTCTACCGCGACTGGCTGGGCCTGCACCGGCTCGCGTACGCGGGCGTGTGGCTCGGCGCGCTGCACGCGTGGCTGGGCGCCTCCGCGAGCGGGCACGTCGCCGTGGTGTGGCTGGGCGGCATCACCGTGCTGATGCCCGCGGTCACGCTGACCGTGCTGCGGTTCCTGCCGCCGCACCTGCTCGTGCGGGTCGGCGTGATCGAGGCGGAGCCGGCACCGGCGCCGTCACCGCCGCCGGTCCGGGACGAGTCGCCCGGGGTCCGGGTCGCGGTCGACCACGGGCGGTGCCGGCACTACGCGCTGTGCCAGGCGCAGGCGCCCAGGGTGTTCCGGGTGCTGGAGGACGGGCGGCTGCGCTACGCGCGCAACCCCGACGCCGACCAGGCGCCGCAGGTGCGCGCGGCGGCACGGGTGTGCCCGATGCGCGCGATCCGGGTCGACGCGGCCGAAGCCCGCCCCTGAGCCGCCGACCGCCTGAGCCACCGACCGCCCCGGACCGCCATCAGCCCTGGACCGCCGTCAGCCCTGGACCGCCGGGGACAACGCCGGGTTGCGCACCGGGGAGCCCTTGCCCACCGGCGAGATCGGCAGCAGCGTCCGACCGGTCGGCCCGACCTCGATGTCGGTGCCCATCGCCGGGCACACACCGCAGTCGAAGCACGGCGTCCAGCGGCAGTCGTCCTGCTCGCGCTCGTCCAGCGCGTCCTGCCAGTCCGCCCAGAGCCACTCCTTGTCCAGGCCCGAGTCCAGGTGGTCCCAGGGCAGGACTTCCAGCTCCTCGCGCTCCCGCGTGGTGAACCAGGCCAGGTCGACGCCCAGCGGCGGCAGCTCGGCTTCGGCCGCCCGCACCCAGCGGTCGTAGGAGAAGTGCTCGGACCAGCCGTCGAACCGGCCGCCCTCGCGCCACACCCGTTCGATCACCAGGCCGATGCGCCGGTCGCCGCGCGAGAGCAGCCCTTCGATCAGCGACGGCTTGCCGTCGTGGTAGCGCATGCCGATGTTGCGGCCGAGCGAGCGGTCCGAGTTGACCGCCTCGCGCAGCAGGCGCAGCCGGTTGTCCACGGTCTCCGGGTCGCACTGCGCGGCCCACTGGAACGGCGTGTGCGGCTTGGGCACGAACCCGCCGATGGAGATCGTGCAGCGCACGTCCTTGCGGCCGGACGCCTCGCGGCCCGCGCGGATGACGTTCTTGGCCATCTCGGCGATCTGGACCACGTCGTCGTCGGTCTCGGTGGGCAGGCCGCACATGAAGTACAGCTTGACCTGCCGCCAGCCCGCGCCGAACGCCGCGCTGACCGTGCGGATCAGGTCTTCCTCCGACACCATCTTGTTGATCACGCGGCGGAGGCGCTCGCTGCCGCCCTCGGGCGCGAACGTCAGGCCCGAGCGGCGGCCGTTGCGCGACAGCTCGTTGGCCAGCTCGATGTTGAACGCGTCCACCCGGGTCGACGGCAGCGACAGGCTGGTGTTCGTGCCCTCGTAGCGGTCGGCGAGGCCCTTGGTGACCTCGGCGATCTCCGAGTGGTCCGCGCTGGACAGCGACAGCAGGCCGACCTCCTCGAACCCGGTCGCCTCCAGGCCGCGCTGCACCATCGCGCCGATGCCCTCGATGGACCGCTCCCGCACCGGGCGGGTGATCATGCCCGCCTGGCAGAACCGGCAGCCGCGCGTGCAGCCGCGGAAGATCTCCACGCTCATCCGCTCGTGCACGCTCTCCGCGAGCGGCACCAGCGGCTGCTTCGGGTACGGCCACGCGTCGAGGTCCATCGTGGTCCGCTTGAACACCCGGTACGGCACGCGCTCGCGGTTGGGCACCACGCGCTGGATGCGGCCGTCGGGCAGGTACTCGACGTCGTAGAACCGGGGCACGTACACGCCGCCGGTCTCGGCGAGCCTGGTCAGGATCTCGTCCCGACCGCCGGGACGGCCCTCGGCCTTCCAGGCGCGGACGATGTCGGTGATCTCCAGGACGGCTTCCTCGCCGTCGCCGAGCACCGCCGCGTCGATGAACGGCGAGATCGGCTCCGGGTTGAACGCCGCGTGCCCGCCCGCCACCACGATGGGGTGCTCGTCGGTGCGCTCGGCGGCGTGGATCGGGATGCCGGCCAGGTCGAGCGCGTTGAGCAGGTTCGTGTAGCCCAGCTCGGTGGCGAAGCTGACCCCGAACAGGTCGAACGCGCCGACGGGCCGGTGACCGTCCACGGTGAACTGCGGCACGCCGTGCTCGCGCATCAGCTTCTCGAGGTCGGGCCACACCGCGTAGGTCCGCTCGGCCAGCACGTCCGGCTGCTCGTTGAGGACCTCGTAGAGGATCATGACGCCCTGGTTGGGCAGCCCTACCTCGTAGGCGTCCGGGTACATCAGCGCCCACCGCACCGCGGCGGTGTCCCAGTCCTTCAGGGTGGCGTTGAGCTCCCCGCCGACGTACTGCACCGGCTTGGAGACCTTCGGCAGCAGGGGTTCCAGGGCGGGGAAGACCGACTCGACACTCACGCCGACCAGGGTAACGGCAGCGCCGGCACGGGTCAGAACAGCGGTCCGGTGATGGTGAGGCCCAGCTCGGAGCCCGGTCCCGCGTACAAGCCGAAGAACATCAACGCGCCGCCCGCGAGGGCGAGGTCCTTGTTGAACTGGATCATCTCCACCTGCTTGGCCTGCGGGTCGGTCTCCTTCCAGAAGTTGTGCATGAGGAACGCCGTCGGCAGCAGGAACAGCACCAGCAGCAGGGCGCCGAGATCCGCCCACACGCCCAGGAGCAGCATCAACCCGCCGATGGCCATGAGCACGCCGCTGCCGAACGTGGCGGCTTTCGCCGACGGGACACCCTTGGACGCGGCGTACCCGGCCATGGCCGCGGTCTGCGTGAGGTGGCCCATCGCCGAGCCGAAGAACAGGACCACGAACAGGATCCGGCCGATGAGTGCGACGACGTCCATGACGACCTCCGGTGCTCGGGGTTCGTCCAGTGTTCAACCAGGTCAGGTCAGCAGCAACTTGCCGAGCCTGCGGGAGGCGACGACCACCCCGACGACCACCATCACCGCGAAGTACGCGACGTGCGTCAACGCGCCCCAGCCGACGTAACCGGTGGTCAGCGCCCTCATCAGCTCGATCGCGTGGTAGAGCGGCGTCCACTGGACCACGGTCTGCAACCAGCCCGGGTAGACCGACAGCGGGTAGAACGTGGTGGAGAACAGGAACAGCGGCATCACGGCCAGCTGCACCAGGTCGAAGTCGTGCCACGAGCGCATGAACGTGGCCGCGGCCATGCCCACCGCCGCGAACGCCAGCGCGACCAGCAGGCACGCGGGCAGCGCCAGCAGCGCCCACGGCGAGCCGATCAGCCCGAAGCCGAGCATCACCGCGATGAAGCCGGCCGAGTACAGGCCGCCCCGGATGAGGCACCAGGTCGCCTCGCCGAGGGCGATGTCGACCGGGCCGAGCGGGGTGGCCAGCACCGCGTCGTAGGTCTTCGCGTACTTGAACTTGAAGAACAGGTTGAACGTCGCCTCGAACACCGCGCCGTTCATCGCCGAGGCGGCCAGCAGCGCGGGCGCGACGAACGCGGCGTACGGCATCGGGCCGCCGGGCCCGTCGACGGTGGTGACCAGTTGGCCCAGGCCGTAGCCGAGGGAGAACAGGAAGAACAGCGGTTCGAAGAAGCCGGAGATCACCGACATCCAGCCGCGCGTGCTGACCAGGTACGACCGTTCGACCAGGACGTGCGCTCGGCCCGCGTACAGGCCCGGCGGGACGACCCGGAGCAGCAGGGCGGCGCCGGTGCGCCGGGCGACCGGCCGGGCGGGCGCGGACAGGTCGGTGGAGGTCTCGTCGGTCATACGGCCAGCCTCCGGCGGAAGTAGCGGCGGCCCAGGGCGACGCCGAGCGCGACCAGGGCGGACAGGTAGGCGACGTGGCCCAGCGCGGGCAGCAGGCGCAGGGTGCCGAACGTCGCGCCGCGGGCCAGCTCGATCCCGTGCCAGACGGGGGTGAGCCAGGCCAGCGGGTGCACCCAGCCGGGCAGCTGGCTCAGCGGGAAGAACCCGCCGGTGAACAGGGTCATCGGCATCACCAGGAAGCGGAAGATCGCGTTGAACGAGTCCGGCTTCTCCCTGGTGGCGGCGTAGGCGACCACGGGCGCGCTGAACGCCATGCCCGCCAGCGTGGCGAACGGCACGGCCAGCACCGCCGACGGGCTGGTGATCGCGCCCAGCGCGTAGGCGATGCCGAGGAACGCGGCGGTGCCCGACGCCAGGCGCAACGCGATCCACAGCAACTGGCCGTGGAGCACCTGCGCGGGCGTGATCGGGGTGGACACCACCGCCAGGTACGTGCGCTGCCACTTGAACGACGAGAACACCGCCCAGGTGGACTCGAACATGGCGTTCTGCGCGGCCGTGATGACCAGCAGCGCGGGCGCCAGGAACACCAGGTACGGGTGGCCGCCGGTGGCCTCGCCCTGGCGCACCTGCGAGCCGAAGCCGACTCCCATGGCCAGCAGGAACAGCACGGGTTGCAGGAAGTTGGAGATCACCGTGGCCCGCCAGTTGCGGCGGTACCAGGTCCAGTGGTGCTCCACCGCGATCAGCGCGGCGCGCCACGGGCCGAGGGTCTGCGCGCTCATCAGTCCACCAACGTCCGGCCGGTCAGGCGCAGGAACACGTCCTCCAACGTGCTGCGGCGCACCAGGCTGGACACCGGCCGCACGCCCCGCGCGTGGACCGCGGCCAGCGCCGCGTCGCCGTCGGCGGTGTAGAGCAGCACCCGGTCGGGCAGCACCTCGATCCGCTCGGCCAGGTCGCGCACCTCGTCGCCGCTCTGCTCGCCCGGTGGGAAGCGCAGCTCCAGCACCTCCCTGGTGGAGTAGCCGCGGATCAGCTCGGCCGGCGAGCCCTCCGCCGCGATCCGCCCGCCGTCCATCACGACCAGCCGGTCGCACAGCTGCTCGGCCTCGTCCATGTAGTGCGTGGTGATGATCAGCGTGACGCCGGACTGCTTGAGCCGGAACAGCCGGTCCCACAGCAGGTGGCGCGCCTGCGGGTCCAGGCCCGTGGTCGGCTCGTCGAGCAGCAGCAGGTCGGGGTCGTTGACCAGGGAGCGGGCGATGGTGAGCCGCCGCTTCATGCCGCCCGACAGCGGCTCCACCTCGTCGTCGGCCCGGTCGGTGAGCTGGGCGAAGTCCATCAGCTCCACGGCGCGCTCGCGCACCGCGGCCCGGGACAGGCCGAAGTAGCGGCCGTAGACCTGGAGGTTCTGCCGGACGGTCAGCTCGGTGTCGAGGTTGTCCTGCTGCGGCACCACGCCGATGCGGGCGCGGATCCGCGGGCCGTCGGTGTCCGGGTCCAGGCCCAGCACCCGCAGGTCGCCGCCGGTGCGCGGTGACACGCACGACACCATCCGCATGGTCGAGGACTTGCCCGCGCCGTTGGGGCCGAGGAAGCCGAACGCCTCGCCCCTGCTCACCTCCACGTCGATGCCCCGGACGGCTTCGAACGAGCCGAAGTGCTTGGTCAGGCCCTTGGCGTGGACGAGAGTGGGGGTCACGTTCGTCACGTTAGCGGCGTGGCCCGACATTCCCGGAATCGTTTTAGGGTGGCCGCCGTGGAGATCGACCTGAGCTGGCCGACCGCGGCCGACGAACGACTTCGGGCCGAAGTGCACGAGGTGCTGCACGAGGTGGTGGCCGCCGGCGGCGCGATCGGTTGGCGCCGGCCGCCGGGGCGCGCGGAGACGGACGCGTGGCTGGACGGCGTGCTCGCCTCCCCCGCGGACGGCGCGCTCGTCGTGGCACGGGTGGACGGAGTGCTGCGCGGCACGGCGACGTGGCGGCGGTCCGAGAGCGAGGTGTTCGAGCACATGGCCGAGGTGCGGCGGGTCACCGCGCACCCGGCGGCACGAGGGCTCGGGCTGGGATCGCGACTGGTGGGCGCCGTCATCGAGCACGCGCGTGCCGCCGGGTTGGAAGTGCTGACGCTCGGCGTGCGCGGGAACAACCACGGCGCGATCCAGCTGTACGAGAGCCTGGGCTTCCGCGAGTGGGGCCGGCTGCCGAACGTGATCGCGGTGGACGACTTCCGGTTCGACGACGTGCGCATGTACCTGCCGCTGGGCCACCGCGACGGCGTCGTGCTGCACGGCTCCGCGCCGGGCGGCCTGGGCTCCTCGCCCGTGCGGGAGACGGCCGGGCGGCGTTAGGTCGGATCGGACCGGGCCCGGTCCGGAAGAGGTCACCGTCCGGACACCACGGCCCGGACCGCGCTGCGGTCCGGGCCGTTCCGTGCGCGCGTCAGAGGTTCGGGAACCAGAGCTTGATCTCGCGCTCGGCCGACTCCGGCGAGTCCGAACCGTGGACCAGGTTGAACTGGACCTCCAGGCCGAAGTCGCCGCGGATCGTGCCGGGGGTGGCCTTCTCGACCGGGTCGGTGCCGCCGGCCAGCTGGCGGAACGCCGGGATCGCCCGCGTGCCCTCGACCACCAGGGCGACCAGCGGGCCGCCGGTGATGAACTCGACCAGGTCGGCGAAGAACGGCTTGCCGTCGTGCTCGGCGTAGTGCTGCTCGGCGGTCGCGCGGTCCACGGTGCGCAGTTCCAGCGCGGCCAGGTGCAGACCCTTGCGCTCGATGCGGGAGATGACCTCGCCGACCAGGCCGCGGCTGACGCCGTCGGGCTTGACCAGGACCAGGGTGCGCTCGCTCACGGCGGTCGGTACTCCTTCGTACGGGATTGTGCAACTCGGTCAAGGGTAGCCGGAGCTGCGATAGTGCCGGCCGTGACCACCGAGAAGCCTCACCTGGGGACCGCCCTCACCGGCGCCGCCGTGCTGTTCGTGCTGCTGCGACTGCTCGCGGTCTCTCACTACGACTGGCACACGGCGTTCGCGCTGCTGCACACGCTGGACCTGGAAGACGCGCCGGGGTTGTTCCTGGGGACGTTCATGGCGGACGCGTCGATCAGCAGCGTGCTGTTGGTGGTGATGGTGCCGTTGACCGTGTTCTACGCGGTGGGGCGGAGGTCGCGGGTGGCGCCGTTGGTGGTGGCCGTGCTGGTCGCGTTCCTGGTGGCGCACGTGCTCTCGTACCACCGGTGGTGGGTGCCGGTCGGCGCGGTGGTGTTGACGGTGCTGTTGGTGTTCGTGGAGCGGATGCGGCGGTTGCACGCGCAGATGGACTTCGTGCTGCGCCGGTTCGGCTACGTGGTGGGCGCGGTGGCGTTGGTGGTGGCGGCGGTGGTCGCGACGCCCTGGGTGCCGCTGGAGCGGATCGAGGTGGGTGACGGCGCGGTCGAGGCCTACGTGATGGAGACCAGTCCCGGGTTCCTCAAAGTGCTCGGCGCGCGGGAGCGGGGGTTCCGCATCCTGCGCGCCGAAGACGTCCGGTCACGGGTCGAGCTGGCCGATCACTGACTACGGGCGACACGGGTTGGGCAGCTACCTGCCTTGTCGCCGACCGGTGCCACCACGGCACGCGAAGCCGAGTGGTCAGCGTTCGGTGTCGTTGGTACTAGTGCTCGCCATCCGACTCGTCGACGGATGCGAGCACGAGAGCGGGTGCCTTCGAGATCGTGGCCTGAGGGTGCGCATCATGAGCTTCGACGCGGATGCTCCAGCCCTGCCTCACGACGGTCGCCAAGGCCTCATTGACCACAGCCGTGTGCTTGTCCTCCGCCAGCCTTCGGTTGAGCGGGGCGGACTTGTGGCGCACCACCAAAGTGCGATCGGCGACGGAGAGCAGTTCCGCGCTCGTCAGCATCGCCTCGGTGGACCGGCTGCGCCTGCGCACCTCGCCCAGGAGCTCCGGCCAGATCGCACGAATGGCATACAGGTCCGGACCCTGACGAACTCCGCCTCGGGCGGCGGTAGAGGCCATCTGCCGCAGCCGTTCCAGCACGGCCTGGCAGTCGCCTTGGGCGCGATGTCCGCCTTCCAGTTTGTGGTTGCGATAACCGCCACCTCGACTGCTCGGCTCACCGACCCACACAGCGTGTCGACGCATGGCGCACTCCCACGGCTGCGCCAACCAGTCCGGCGATGTGGCGCCGCCGGTGACCTGTTCGTGCTCGGCACGTAGCCGCGCCTGGTCGAAGGGGGCGTTCCACGCGATCACCGTCTTGCCCCGCAGGACCTCCTCCAGACGTGGCCACACCTGCGCCATCGTGGGCGCGTCGGTCAGCATGGCGGCGGAGATGCCGTGCGTGCGCTCCGCGTGGTGGTTGATCGACGCGCCTTCGGGATCGACCAGTGTGCTCAGCAGCACCGTGCCGTCGACGGCCAGCACGGCGATTTCGATGACACGACCGTCGAAGTCCGTCAACTCGGTGTCGAGCACCACCGCGTCGTGGTCCTGGAGAACACCACGAGCCCAAGCAGCGGCGTCGGATCGCGTCGACCTCGCGGGCGTGGCCGCGGCCTTCGAGGTCTCGACCGGGAGCACCTGACCCAGAGGAGGCACCACCAGTGATCTGGCCGACCGCACGTCGTGGAGCGCTGTGAGCCACACGTCGCCTTCGAACACCCGCTCCAGCCAACCCGCGGCGACAGTGGTGTCTCCCGGCTGCATCCCCGATGACCGCAACTGCGCCGTCGTCATCAAGTGCTCGGGCACCTCGCTCCGGTAAACCTCGCTCAACCGTCAGCCTCCTCGACCACTCGCGACATCACCGGTGGCTGCTCGTGTTCGACCAGGAATCGCACCAGCTGCTCAAGTCAAGCATTGCCGGGAAATCACCACCGACCGGCATGTGCATCGGCCAAACGTGACTCCCATTCAGGCGGCAGCACGGTGGGAGGCCCGAAGTCGGCACGGAGGTAGGGGCGCCCCAAAGCGACGGTGGTCTCCCGCCAGCGCTGCACCACCCACCCGCCCAACCGACTGGTGCGAAGTGCTTCGGTCGCGGCTTCCGAGGGAGCGACGAGTTCCCCGAACCCCGCGAGTCGATCGAGCTCGTCGATCGAGGAAAACAGGGGGTCGGGCAGCTCGACCGCCCACTCCAGATCGGCGATGTTCTTCTTGGTCGCCTTCTCCTCGGCGACCCGCTTGGTGTACGAGGCCCGGATGTCCGCGACTTCCCCGAGCGACTCGGGGATGGTGACGGTGCGGGCGGCCCAGTCGACGGGGGCGACACCGGCCGCACGTTCCAACGCTCCCAGCGTCTCGACCGCGTCGGCCGGATCCCAGGCCAGGAGTGCCTTCTGCCTGCACAGGTCGAGCAGGGTTCGAGCGGTTCCGGCATCGGTCATGGCCATCTCGGCGGGTTTCACCCAAGCCCCGGTCCTTGATCCTTCGGTGTCGAGGTGCCAGACGGCGATGGCGTCATCGTGACCGGATCCGGCTCGGCAGACGATCACGTGACCGATCATGGTCCGGCCGTCACCGGCGCGGGTGGGGAGCAAGCCGAGCGAGCTGTGCTCCTGCGGCTCGGTGGCCATCGTGTCTCCTACGTAGTCGTGCTTGAGGCGCCGCTCGTGCGGATGGCATTCGCCCGTGACGTGTCCATCGCCGTGAGGCGCCATTTGTTTCACTACGCCACCGTTGCGGGGGGACTGCGAGCGCGTTCATGGCCTTGCACCACGTGAAGACCGAAAGCGATTCACCGGAATCGACCTGAAAGCGAGACATCGACGGTTTTCAACGTGTAACCACCGGCCGACGCGAATCGATGGTCTGTTGACTGCCCATCGGCTGGAGCACCCGCTATGCGCGCTCCAGCTCGATCGCAGACGTTGCGGCGCAGATGAGGAGAGCATGAGCAGAGAATGGGTCGCAGTCGACTTCGAAACCGCCAACTGGTCGAGAGGCAGTGCCTGCGCGGTCGGCATGACCCTGGTGGAGGACGGAGTGGTCACCAACCGGCTGTCCACCTGCATCCAACCGCCGGGTGGAGGCGGTTTCCACCCCTACCACACATCCCTGCACGGAATTACCGCCGAGGCGGTTCGCCACGCCCCTGAGTGGCCACAGGCACTCGGGCAGATCCTGGACTTCGCCGACGGTCGTCCGCTGGTGGCCCACAACGCCGCCTTCGACATGGGCGTGATCCGCGACGCCTGCACGGCGACCTCCACGCCGTGGCCAGAGCTGCGCTACGCCTGCACCCTGATCCTGTCCCGCCTGACCTGGCAGTTGCTGACCTATCGCCTGCCCTTCGTCGCCGACGCGGCGGGGGTCGCGATGGGTGCGCACCATGACGCGCAGGTCGACGCGGACACCGCGGCTCACATCATGCTCGCAGCCATGCGACACCACCAGGTCGACACCGTCGACGACCTGCTGGACGGCCTGAAGGTCCGCTACGGACAGCAGACCAGCGACTCCTGGACCGGTTCGCGACGACTCGGGCAGGCCGCACGACGGGAGATCCCGGTCGCCGACCCGCACGCCGATCCCGATTCGATGCTCTACGGGCTGAACGTCTGCTTCACCGGAACGCTCACGACGATGACGCGCGCCGAGGCTCACCGGCGACTCGCCGAGGCCGGAGGACAGGCGGTACCGGGTGTCACCAAGAAGACCGACGTGCTCGTGGTGGGGATGGCCGACCCGGCTCGATTCGCCGTGGGGATGGCAGTCAGCGGCAAACATCGCAAAGCCCGCGATCTGCTGGACCTCGGCCACAAGATCGAGATGATCGGTGAGATCGACTTCCTCGAGTGGCTCAGCAGTTGACCGATGCTCGGCGCGCAGGTCCCTGCGCGCCGAGCACCTCACCGAACTAGCGGGTCAGGACCACGACCGAGCGCGGCGGCACGGTGAGCGAGCCGTGGTCGACGGTGGCCTTGTCGCTGGTCAGGGGGTGGTTCTGCCAGGTGCCCGGCACGGTGGCGGACTTGGTGGTCGGGTACGGGTTGACGATCACCAGCACGGCGTTGAGGGACGGGTCGGTGTCGGGGCCGGCGGTGTCGTCCAGGAGCGCCGCGACGATGCCCGGCTCGGTGGTCGGGAACGACAGCTTCTGCTGCACGAGCGCCGCGTCGTTCAACGTGAACAGCGGCGACGACTGGCGGATGCGCAGCAGTTCCAGCGTGTTGCCGAGAGCGGCGCGCATGTCGTCCGAAGAGGGCTTCAGCGCGGTGTTCGCCAACAAGGGGGCGGCGTAGGGCCACTTGTCCTCGTTGTCCGCCGCCGGCGGCAGGCCGCGACCGAAACCGTTGTCCCGCAACGACGGGTCGTAGCGGTTGAACCAGTCGCCCGAGTCGTAGCTGTTGCGGTCCAACGACTTCGAGCGCAGGAACTCCGCGCCGGCGTGCAGGAACGGTTGGCCCTGGCCCAGCAGGACCGGTGCGACGGCGACCTTCTGCATCCGCACGCGGTCCGCCATGGACGTGCCGACGGGCAGCTTGAACGTCTGCGAGTCGAACAGCGTCTCGTTGTCGTGCGCGTCGACGTACGTGATCACGTCGGCCGGCGCGCCCGTGTACCCGGCGGGTGAGCCGTTGTACGACACGTCACGCCCCGAGGTCTCACCGCCGCCGGTGGACTGGAACCGGTAGGACGCCATGTTGCCCGCCATGCCCAGCTTCACCAGGTCGGTGTAGTTGGCCAGCCGCGCGGCCACGTCGCCGTTGGCGGGCGAGTCGTTCAGGTCGCCCGCGAGCCCGGACGCCAGCCCCTGCACGCGCGGGTCGGCGTCGAACGGCCCGCCGCCGCGCACCGCGTCCCGCAGCCGGTCGCTGAACGTGCCGATGCCCGTGCCCGCCAGGTTCGGCTGCGTGGCCTGCTCGAACCGGGCGTTGCCGGCGACCTCCCCGAAGTCCCAGCCCTCGCCGTAGATCCGGATCTTGCGGCCGTCCACGCCGTCCGCGGCGACGGTCAACGCGTCCAGCGCCGCGCGCACGGCCAGGATGTTCGCCTTCGGGTGGTGGCCCATCAGGTCGAACCGGAACCCGTCCACCTTGTACAGGCGGGCCCACCGCACCGCGGAGTCCACGACGAGCTTGCCCATCATGGCGTTCTCGGTGGCGGTGTTGGCGCAGCACGTGGAGTTCGCCACGGCGCCGTCGAGGTCGAGCCGCTGGTAGTACCCCGGCACGACCTTGTCCAGCACGGACGTCGGCGCGTCGCCGGAGGCGGCCGTGTGGTTGTAGACCACGTCCACCACCACGCGGTTGCCGTTGTCGTGCAACGACTTGACCATCTCGCGGTACTGCTTCGAGCGCGCCCACCCGGTCTGCGCGTCATCCGTGGCGTAGGAACCCTCGGGCACGTCGTAGTGGTAGGGGTCGTAGCCCCAGTTGAAGCCGTCCTCGGCGGCGACGGCCGAGACGCACTGCTGCTGCGCCGGCGAGTCCGCGGGCAGCGCGGCCAGGTCGCACGCCGGTTGCTGCCGGTCCGCGCGCTTCTCCGGGATCGTGGCGATGTCGAACGTCGGCAGCAGGTGCACGGTGTCGAGACCGGCGGCGGCCAGGTCGCGCAGGTGCGTCATGCCGACCGACGACGAGTGCGTGAAGGCGCGGTACGTGCCCCGGTCGCCTTCCGGCACGGACGTGTCGCCGACCGAGAAGTCCCGGACGTGCAGCTCGGTGATGCCGTGCTCGGTCGGGTCGCCGTCCAGGCCGCGGGCGACGTGCCCGGCCCAGTCGGCGGGCATGGTGCGCGCGTCGCCGAGGTCGGCGAACTGCGAGTGCGTCGAGTTCACCGCCAGCGCCACCGAGTACGGGTCGGTCACGGTCACCGTGCGGCCGGCGACCGTCACCTCGTACAGGTAGAACTTGTCCCGCCACGCCCCGGACGCCGACCACGAGCCGGACGCGTCGTCCCGGACCAGGGGGACGGAGGTCGTCGGGCCGCCGGGCTGGTCGGACACCAGGAGCTTCACCGAGGACGCCGTGGGCGCCCACAGGCGCGCGGTGACGCGGTCGCCGTCGAACGTCGGGCCGTAGGTCAGGGAGGACGCGGCGGCGGCGAACCGGTCGTCCAGCACGCCGGCGATCTGCACGCCCGTGCGGTGCCGCAGACCGCCGTCGGAGTCGACGTGCACGGCGGACAGCTTGCCCCGCAACGCCTCGTCCAGCCGTCCGCCGTCACGCACCCGGAACACCGGCTTGCCCCGCAGGTGCGGGAACTTCGCCGGCACGGCCTCCGACGACGGCTCCAGCCGCAGCACCTTCCCGTCGTACTGGAGCCGGTAGCCGTCGGACGGCACCACCGGCACGTCCCACACGACCAGGTCCTTCGACACCCAGATCGCCTTGGCCTTGGTCAGGTCGTCGTCCACGCCCTCACCGCCCGACGGTGGCAGCACGTAGGAGATCGACCCGTCGGCCTTGGTGGAGCCGGAGACGTACCAGACCTCGTGGCCGGTGCCCGTGACGTCGAGGAACTGGTCCGGGCCGGGGTCCTTCGCGTCACCGCGGTGGATGATGTTGTTCAGCCCCGGCGCGCCCGGCTCCAGCGCGACGGACCAGTACACGCCGAACCCGTCGGTCCCGTCCGGCACGCGCGACTGGTTCCAGCCCGGGCTCGGCTCCAGCGACCCCGTCCAGTGGTAGAGGGTCCAGTCCGAGTAGTCGCCGTCGGGCCGGTTGTAGTGGATCACCGCGCGGTTCTGGGCGGCGGCCAGGCTCGCGTGCACCTCGTCGCCGTCGACCCAGGCGCGTCCCGCCGTGCGGCCGGACGCCTCGACGGCGCCGCCGCGGACCACGGAGAAGTCGATCGGCGCGGTCGCCGGGACGGTCGCCACTCCCCCGGTGAACGGGTGGTCGACGCCTCCCACCCGGACGGCGAGCCCCGTGGCGTCACCGGTGTGCGTGATCACGGCCTGGCCGGAAGCGGCGACCTCGCTGGCGTGCACGGCGGCCTGCCCCTGCTTCAGCCACACCTGCGGCGTGGCGCCGGGGTCGATGAACCGGTCGCCGTCGGTGTCCTTCTCGTCGCCCCGGTGGGCGATAACGCCGACCGAACGCGCCCCGGGCTTCAGCTTGACCCAGGCGAACCGGCCGTACGGCGTCTCACCCGCGAACGGCAGCGGCGCGTCCCACGTCGGCGCGTTCTCGACGTCGCCCCACGCGTGCAGGCCCCACCCGTCGTAGTCGCCGGCCGGGCGGTTGTAGTGCACCACGAGCCAGTCGGACGTCACGGTGGTCGGCGGCTCGACCGGCGGCGCGGCCACCAGGCCGACCTTCGCGCCGTCCGCGCCCAAGGTGCCCTTGGCGTCCTTGGCGACCACGCGGAGCTCGACGTTCTTGCCCGCGGCCGCGCCCGGCAGCGCCGCCAGGTCGGCGAACACCCGGTACGGCGCGGCGTCGTCGGTGCCGAGCACCTGCCAGTCGCGCTCGCCCTCTACCCGCGCGGCGAACGTGGCCTGCGCGTACGGCGAGGTGACGCCGTCGGCGCGCAGCTCGACCCGGTCGTCCAGGACGGTGCCGGTCGTCGGCACGGCCAGCGTGGGCGTCGGCGCGGCGGACGGGATCTTGCCGGTGGACCTGAGCACGAGGGCGGACAACGCGGGCACGGTCACGGTGACCTTGCCGTCGGCGGCGTTGACCTGCGACCCGGCGGCGGGCCAGATCGGGCGGTAGCCCTTGCCCGACGCGGGGACCTCGACGGTCGCGGGCGCGGTGCCCGCGTTGGCGACGACCAGGTGCTCGACCTGCTGGGTGCGGCCCGTGCGGCTGAACGCGATCACGTCGCCCTGGGCGAGCCGCAGCGCCTGGTTGCCGTCACGCCACACCGGGTCGGCGTCCACGAACTTCGCCAGGTCCTTGAGCTGCCGGTACAGCGGGTGGTCGGTGCGGAAGTTGTCCACCGCGCCGGTCCGGTCGCTGCCGACCAGGTCCTCGGCGGCGTACTCGGGCGTCCGCGAGGCGAACATGTCCTGCCGGGCCGGCTTGTCGCCGCCGGTGCCCGCGAAGCCCTGCTCGTCGCCGTAGTAGACCACCGGGTTGCCGCGCCACAGGTACATCAGGGCGTTGCCGAGTTCGAGGCGGTCCAGCAGCTCGGCCTCGGAGATGCCCGGCCGGTCCTCGCGGACCATCCACGCGATGCGGCCCATGTCGTGGTTGCCGAGGAACGTCGGCAGCGAGGAGGCGTTGGAGTCGGCGTCGGTGTAGCGGTCGTCCTCGACGAGCACCTCGCCGAGCCGGGCCGCGCCCTGGCCGGACAGGAACCGGGCCGCGCCGCTCTGGAACGGGAAGTCCAGCGTGGCCTGCATCCGGCCGGTCGTGGTGTAGCGGGAGGTGATCGCCGGGTTCGCGTCGAACACCTCGCCGAAGACGAAGAAGTCCTTCTTGCCGCGCATCGCCGCGTACTGCTTCACGTGCGGCGCGAGGGCCTGCCAGAACTCCATGTTGACGTGCTTGACCGTGTCGACGCGGTAGCCGTCGATGCCCAGCGTGTCGATCCAGCTGGTGAAGATCCGCTTCATGCCCTTGACGACCGTCGGGTGCTCGGTCATCAGGTCGTCCAGGCCGAAGAAGTCGCCGTACTCGTTCGACTCGCCGCTGAACGTCGAGTCACCCCGGTTGTGGTAGAGCTGCGGGTCGTTGAGCCAGGCCGGGGTCTTCTGCCCCTGCACCACCGGCGTGTACGGCGCGGTGAGCTTCGGGAAGTCCTCCTGGCCCGCGATCTCGGCGATGTCGACCGGGATGCCCTGCTCGTCCAGGTAGGGCTGCGCGCCGGTGCTGACGTAGTCGTGCTCGCCCTCGGCGTAGTCGATCAGGTCGGCGGTGTGGTTGGCGACGATGTCGAAGAACACCTTGATGCCGCGGCGGTGCGCGTCCCGGATGAGGCGCCGCATGTCGTTGGTCGTGCCGAAGTGCGGGTCGAGCTTGGTGAAGTCGGTGGTCCAGTAGCCGTGGTAGCCGGCCGAGACGTCGGCGCCGGAGCCCTGCACCCACCGGTTCTGGAACATGGGGGTCATCCAGATCGCGGTGATGCCCAGGTCGTCCAAGTAGCCGATCTTGTCGTTGAGGCCCTTGAGGTCGCCGCCGTGGTAGAAGCCCTTGTCCGCGGGGTCGTAGCCGCTCTTGAGGCGGTCGGTCTCCGCCGTGCCGCCGCGGTCGTTGCGCGGGTCGCCGTTGGCGAAGCGGTCGGGCATCACGAAGTAGAACCGCTCACCGGTCAGGTCGGCCCGCAGCGCGTCCTTCGCCAACGCGCGGTCACCGTCCCGGACGCCGGGCGCGAGGTCGGTGACGGCCCCCACGGCGAACCGCTGGACTTCGGGCGCGGCGCCGGTGGATGGTGGCACGAACGGCACAACGGCCAGGGCGATGAGCGCGGCGACGGCCCGACGCATCGCGACCTCCTTGTCGCAAGAATTTGCAACCCCGTCCCGGCCGTACGGCGGGACGGAGTGCACAGAACCACGACAAACCCGGCCGGACAAGGCCCAGACGGCTGCAAGTACTTGCAGACTCTTGCTCCGGTCGACGAGCCGCAACGTCCTGCTCCACGGCGACGAGCCAGTCGCTCGCGATCTGCCGGGGACGCTCATCCGGTGGAAATCGCCCGATCGCCCGATCACCTCGACGACATCCGGCTATAACGTCCCCATGGCGGAGCCACGTTGGGACGGACTGCTGAGCGGAGATCCAGCACAGGCCGAGCGCAGCATCGACGACTGGGTCGAGGGGATGCGCAGCCGGGCGGATCGCTTGCAGGCGCTGCGCGACCAGGTGGAGCGGATCCGGGTGACGGAGACCAGCGTCAACGGCGCGGTTGTCGTGACGGTCGACTCCACCGGCTCCCCGGTGGACGTCCGGTTCACCGATCGGGCCGCCTCGGTGCGGCCGGACGATCTCGGCCCGCTGTTCATGACCACCTTGAACGCCGCTCGCGCGCGGATCGCCGGTGAGGTTCGAACCGCCACGGAATCGCAGGTGGGCGACGACCTGCCGGATACCCGTCGGATGGTCGTGGACGCGTACCGCGATCGTTTCGGTGACGCTCCGCCACCCGCGCCACGGGCCCGCAGGCGCGATGACGACGACTTCGGCGACGACTCGTACCTCAGGTGAAGGAGGCGGCAGTGAGCGGCTACGACGTCCTGCCCGATGAACTGCGCGCGCACGCTGCCAAGCTCGAAGCACTGGCCGAACGGCTGGGTGAGGCGGTGCACGCCGCCCGCACGGTGAGCATGGCCGACGGCGCTTACGGACAGCTGTGCCAGTTCCTGCCCGCCGTCATGCGCGGCATCGAAGATCAGGCCGGTGGCGCGTTGACGGCCGGCACCAAGGGGATGGCCGACATCGCCACCCGGGTGAAGTACACGGCCGACGAGTACGAGCAGCGCGAGGACGATGCGGCGGTCACGTTCGGGAGCCTGCGGTGACCGACGACAACCCGCTCATCGCGCCCGTTCAGGACAGCACGCGGTGGTACTCCGGCATCGGTGTCGCCGAGTCCGCCGCCGATCTCAAGTCCGGCATCGAGAGCGGCAGTTGGATCGACATCGGCATGGGTGTCGCGGGCGTCGGGCTCGAGGCGCTGAGCATCGTCGTCGACCCGTTGGGCTCGCTGCTGTCGGCCGGCGTCTCGTGGCTGATCGAGCACGTCAAGCCGTTGTCCGACGCGTTGGACTGGCTCGCGGGCAACGCCGACCTCGTCGCTTCCCACGCGGCTACGTGGAAGAACGTCGCCAAGGCCGTGGCCGAGGTCCGCGACGACTACACGCGCGACGTGGCCAATGACACCGCCGGGTGGCAGGGGCGGGCCGGGGACGCCTACCGGGCCGCCGCCGGGAACACCGCCGAGGTGCTCGGCGGTGCGTCCACCGCTGCCGACGGGTTCGGTTCGGCCGTGGAGATGGCGGGCGTCGTGGTCGCCGTCGTGCGCGAGTTCGTGCGGGACCTGATCGCTGACCTGGTGGGCCGGTTGATCTCCTGGGCGGCGGAGGTGGCGTTCACGGTCGGGTTGGCCACGCCGGTCGTGGTCGCGCAGGCATCCGCGGCCGTGGCGCGGTGGGGTGCGAAGATCGGTGACATCCTCAAGAAGCTGGTGCGGACGATCAGCAAGCTCGTCCCGCTGCTGCGCAAGCTCGGCGACGTGTTCGACAAGGTCCGCAAGGTGCTGGACGACCTCAAGACCCCAGCTCGCTCCGGTGACGAGCTCCCGCGTCCCGGCCAGACCGGCGGCGCGCGGCCGGTGGACGACGGGTCGTTGCGCTCCTACGACCGCATCGACCGCTGGTCGGAGAACGCCTACCAGTCGATCCGCGGGTCCGACGACATCGACGATGTCGCGGGCCACGTCGCGGACGTGCCCCGGATCGGAGGCGGCGCCGGCTTCAGCCGCGCCGAGATCGAGCAGATCAAGAATCACGTGTTCGAGGACCTGCACCCGCTGGAGGGCGTCGACGGCGGCACGGTCATGGCCCGCTTCGACCCGAACCCGGACATGGCGGAGGCGTGGCTGAGGCTGCGCTCGGGCCGGGCGCAGCCGTCGGACATCGCCCTGCTCGAGCACGAGCTCGCCGAGGCGCGATACTGGCAGCAGAACCCGAACGCCTCGTACAGGGACGCTCACGCGGCGGCGAACGATGTGTCGCGGTGGGAGACCCAGGTCCCACCCGCGTCCGACGAGGACTACAGCAAGCCTTGGAGGTGATCGCGTTGGCGATGCTCGTGTACCTGCACAAAGAAGCCGAGACCGAAGCCGAGGCGCGCTACCGGTTCCACACCGACGGCGGCTCGGAGCGGTACCTCGTGCTGGACAAGCGGTCCGAGACGATCACGCCCGACGACGGCAACCGCGACGGTGTGTTCCGCGCCGCGGCGGGCAAGCTGGCCAGGGCTTGGCTCGACACGAAAGCCGCGCCCGACCGGCTGGTGCACCAGAGCTGACGCGTCAGCGGCACCGGTCGCCCCGGCAAGGGAGCGGCTGGATGCCGTGATCGCACACGACAGCCGCCAGCCAGAGATCCGTTGGACGCGTGAACGACCGCCGCTAGCCCTGCTGCTGGCTGGGCAGCCGACCTTCGGCCATGCGCTTGGCCACGTCACGACGAAGCCACAGGAGGTACACCCAGACCAGGCTGAACACCACGCCGATGCCGCCGAGCGCGGTCAGGGCGAACCACGACGCCACCATCACCACGTGGATCGCCAGGATCACGTAGACGGCCCACGGGCGCTTCAGCAGCGCGCACGTCGCGATCAGCGCGACGATCAGCCCGAGCACGAGGTACCCGGTGCCCGTGCCGACCCCGCCGCTCAGCTTCGCCACCACCGGCAGGGCCAGGGCGACGACGATCACCTCGAGGATCAGCGTGCCCGCCATGATGCCCCGGAAGGACTTCATCGGGTCCTTCTTCGGCGCGGGCACGCCCTTGGACGCGGGGGTCGGCTCAGGATCGGGGGTGGGCTCAGGTCCGGGCGTGGTCACGAGGGCTCCTTGCCGAACAGGGCACGCGCGTCGCCCGCGGTGACGACGGAGCCGGTCACCACGACGCCGCCGCCGGACACCACGTCGCCGTCGTCGCTCTCCTCGGCCAGCCGCACGGCCTCCTCGATCGCGTCGTCCAGGTGCGGCCGGACGACCATCCGGTCGTCGCCGAAGATCGGGATCGCGATGCCCGCGAGGAGGTCGGGGTCCATGGCCCTCGGCGAGGAGTTCGAGGTCACGACGACTTCCTGGACGACCGGCTCGAGCGCGGTGAGGATGCCGACCGCGTCCTTCTCCTGCATGACGCCGACCACGGCGACCAGCTTGCGGAAGCCGAACTCCTCGTCCAGGGCCTTCGCCAGCGCTTCCGCGCCCTGCGGGTTGTGGGCCGCGTCCACCAGCACGGTGGGCGCGGTGCGGACGCGTTCCAGGCGGCCCGGTGAGGTGGCGGTGGCGAACGCCTCGCGCACGGCCTCGATGTCGAGCCGCCGCTCGGGGCCGGCGCCGAAGAACGCCTCCACGGCGGCGAGGGCGAGGGCCGCGTTCGCGGCCTGGTGCGCGCCGTGCAGCGGCAGGAACACCTCGTCGTACTCGCCGGCGAGGCCTTGCAGCCGCAGCATCTGGCCGCCGACGGCGACGTCGCGCTGGATCACGCCGAACTCGGAGCCCAGCCGCGCGACCGTGGCGTCCACCTCGGCGCACCGCTTGAGCAGCACCCGTTCGACGACGGGGTCCTGCTTGGCGATCACGGCGACCGCGCCCGGCTTGATGATCCCGGACTTCTCCTCGGCGATCCCGCCCAGGTCGCCGCCCAGGTACTCGACGTGGTCGAGCCCGATGGCCGTGATCACGGCGATCCGGCCGTCGGCGATGTTCGTCGCGTCCCACGACCCGCCCAGGCCGACCTCGATCACGGCGGCGTCGACGGGCGCGTCGGCGAACGCGGCGAACGCCATGCCGGTGAGCACCTCGAACTTGCTCATCGGCACGTCGCCGCGCGAGTCCACGAGCGACACGTACGGCTCGATGTCGCGGTAGATCTCGACGTACCGCTCGGGGCTGATGGGCGCGCCGTCGACGCTGATCCGCTCGGTCGCCAGTTGCAGGTGCGGGCTGGTGTAGCGGCCGGTGCGCAGGCCGATGCGGGTGAGCAGCGCGTCGATCATCCGCGACGTGGACGTCTTGCCGTTCGTCCCGCCGACGTGCACCACGGGGTAGGCGCCCTGCGGGTCGCCGAGGACGTCGGCCAGCGCCCGGATCCGGTCGAGGCTCGGCTCGATCTTGGTCTCGGGCCAGCGGGTGTCCAGCTCCGACTCGACCTGGCGCAGCTCTTCCAGCGAGCCCGTCTCGAAGCCGGTCACGAGTTGTCCTGCGGCAGGGTCTCGAGGCGGGCGTGGATGCGGTCGATCTCGGCGTTGGCCGCGGCGAGCCTGGCCTGGATCTTGGCCACCACCTCGGCGGGCGCCTTGTCCAGGAACGCGGCGTTGTTGAGCTTGCCCTCGCACTGGGCGCGTTCCTTCTCGGCCACGCCGAGGTCCTTGGCCAGCCGCTTGCGCTCGGCCACGACGTCGACCGCGCCGGACAGGTCCAGCTCCACCTTGACGGTACCGGCGGGCAGGCCGACGTCGAGCGAGACGCTGGCCGAGAAGTCGTCGCCGGGCTCGGTCATCCGGGTCAGCGACCGCACGGCGGGCACCTGGTCGAGCAGGTCGACGCAGCACGCGCCGCGCACCTTGCCCGCGACCTTCTGAGCGGGCTTGAGGCCCTGGTCGGAGCGGAACCGGCGGATCTCGGTGACCAGCTTCTTGAGGCCCTCGACGCGCGACGCCGCGACCTCGTCGCGCGCGACGCCGGTCGGCTCGGGCCAGTCCGCGATCACCACGGACTCGCGGCCGGTCAGCGTGGTCCACAGCGTCTCGGTGATGAACGGCGTCAGCGGGTGCAGCAGCCGCAGCACGACGTCGAGCACGTGCCCGAGCACGCTCTGGGTGGCTTCGGCCCGCGCGCCACCCTCGGCGAGCTGGACCTTGGCCAGTTCGAGGTACCAGTCGCAGAACTCGTCCCAGGTGAAGTGGTAGAGCGCTTCGCTGAGCTTGGCGAACTGGAAGGCCTCGAACTGGCCGTCGACCTCGGTCACGAGCGCGTCGAGCAGGTCGAGGATCCAGCGGTCGGCGTCGGTGAGCTCGTCGCGCGGCGGGAGCGGGCGTTCGACGGTGGCGCCGTTGTTGAGCGCGAACCGGGAGGCGTTCCACAGCTTGGTGGTGAAGTTGCGCGAGCCCGCGGCCCACTCGTCGGCCAGCGCCATGTCCGAGCCGGGGTTGGCGCTGCGCAGCAGCGTGAACCGGGTGGCGTCGGTGCCGTAGGCGTCCATCCAGTCGAGGGGGTCGATGCCGTTGCCGCGCGACTTCGACATCTTCTTGCCGTGCTGGTCGCGGATGAGGCCGTGCAGGAACACGTGGTCGAACGGCTGCTTGCCGTCCATCGCGTACAGGCCGAACATCATCATCCGGACGACCCAGAAGAACAGGATGTCGTAGCCGGTGGACAGCACGCTGGTCGGGTAGAACTTGGCCAGGTCGCTGGTGGGCGTGGGCCAGCCGAGCGTGGAGAACGGCCACAGGCCGGACGAGAACCACGTGTCGAGCACGTCCTCGTCCTGCACCCAGCCCTCGCCGGGCGCCTCGTCGTCCGGGCCGACGCACATGACCTTGTCGTTGGGGCCGTACCAGACGGGGATGCGGTGGCCCCACCACAGCTGCCGCGAGATGCACCAGTCGTTGAGGTTGTCGACCCAGTCGAAGTAGCGCTTGGCCAGCTCCGGCGGGTGGATGGTGGTGCGGCCGTCGCGCACGGCGGCGGACGCGGCCTCGGCGAGCGGGGCGACCTTGACCCACCACTGCATGGACAGGCGCGGTTCGATCACGGTGTCGCAGCGCGAGCAGTGGCCGACGGAGTGCTTGTAGGGGCGCTTCTCGGCGACGATGCGGCCCTGTTCGCGCAGGGCGGCGACCACGGCGGGGCGCGCCTCGAAGCGATCGAGCCCTTCGAACGGCCCGTGCGCGGTGATCACGCCGCGGCCGTCCATGACGGTGAGGGCGGGCAGGTCGTGGCGCCGGCCGATCTCGAAGTCGTTGGGGTCGTGCGCGGGGGTGACCTTGACCGCGCCGGTGCCGAACGCGGGGTCGACGTGCTCGTCGGCGACGACGGGGACGTGCCGGCCGGTCAGCGGCACCTCGACGTCGGTGCCGATGAGGTGCCGGTACCGCTCGTCGTCGGGGTGCACGGCCACGGCGGTGTCGCCGAGCATCGTCTCGGCGCGCGTGGTGGCGACCACGATCGAGCGGTCGCCGGAGCCGTACCGGATGGAGACGAGCTCGCCGTCGTCCTCGGAGTGGTCGACCTCGATGTCGGAGAGCGCGGTCTGGCAGCGCGGGCACCAGTTGATGATGCGTTCGGCGCGGTAGATGAGGCCGTCGTCGTAGAGCTTCTTGAAGATGGTCTGCACGGAGCGGGACAGGCCCTCGTCCATGGTGAAGCGGACGCGGGACCAGTCGACGCCGTCGCCGAGGCGGCGCATCTGGCCGAGGATCCGGCCGCCGACCTCCTCGCGCCACTCCCAGACGCGTTCGACGAACTTCTCGCGGCCGACGTCGTGGCGGGACTTGCCCTCGCCGGCGAGGGCGCGTTCGACGGCGGTCTGGGTGGCGATGCCCGCGTGGTCGGTGCCGGGCAGCCAGAGCACCTCGTAGCCCTGCATGCGGCGGCGGCGGGTGAGCGCGTCCATGACGCTGTGGTTCAGCGCGTGGCCCATGTGCAGGCTGCCGTTGACGTTGGGCGGCGGCAGCACGATGGTGAACGGCGGCTTGTCGCTGGTCGCGTCGGCCGTGAAGTAGCCGCGCTCGACCCACCGCTCGTACAGCCCGGCCTCTACCTCGGCCGGGTTCCACGCCGGCGGGAGTTCGGAGCGCTGCGGTGCGGTGGGGGTCTCAGTCACGGTCGAAGTCTACGGAGGCGCGGGTATCGACTTCTAATCAGATACCTGGTAGCGGGGTCCGGGGCCGGTCGCGGCGGTCCCGTATCGACTTCTCGGCCGATTGCTGGTAACGCCTTGGGTACAGGTTGGCGAGCGGGGGGCGACGTGGACGAGTACCGGATCGAGGACCACCCCGACCTGCAGGACTCCGGGTGGGTGCGGGAGGCGGTGAAGCGGGCCGAGCGCGAGGACCGGGCGCGGCGGCTGAGGTCGCTGCCGCGCCGGCCGCGGCGGCGGTTCTGGGTCGGGGCGGCGATCGCGGTGGCGGCGGTGCTCCTGGCGTGGGCGGTGATCGCGTCGGAGTCGGGTCCGGCCGCGGTGCCGGGTGTGCGGCCGGTCGACCTGGACGAACCGTTCGCGGGCACGTCGGCGGCGGCGTGGGCGGACGGCGAGGCCGGGGTCGTGGCGCCGGAGGCGGCGCAGGTCGGCGCGTACTCGGCAGAGCAGGTCGCGGCGGCCTACGGGCGGGTGCGGGAGGCCGTGGTCGCGGCCAGGGTGGACCGGCGGGTGGTGGTGGACCACGACCTGGAGCCGTACTTCGGGCTGTTCGCGCCCGACCTGCGGGAGTCGTTGCGGGTGTTGTTCGACGGCCGCAACGACGGCGAGGCGGCGTTGATGGTGACGCGGGTGGACAAGGGCGCGCGGTTGGCGGAGGTGGAGCCGAAGGCGCGTGGCGAGATGGTGGCCGAGGTCGGGCCCGAGGGCGAGCTGGTGGTGCGCACGGACTACACGTTCGCCTACGCGTTCGCGCCGGACCGGGCGGAGGCGGTGCGCGGCGCGTCGGACGTGGTGGCGCTGACGCGGTTCCAGGCGCGGTACTCGGTGCGCACGGGTGGTCCCGGGGTGGAGGGGCTGTGGGCGGACGCCTCACTGGGCTCGTTTCACTCGATCGGGTGTTCGAGCGCGAAGCGCGGCTACCTGGCGCCCGCGTTCACGGAGCAGTCGTTGCCCCCCGGCCTGGACTTCGACCTCACCGCGCCGTCCTCACCGGCCGACGGATGCCCGGAATGAGGTCACCCGTTCGGACGATTCGCGGCACAGTGGCGCCGATCACAATTGATGGTGATCACCGGCATACGCGCAGGTGAGGACGCCGGATTCACGGGCCGAACACAACCCCTTGGGGCCCGTGACAGCGGTCCCGCGTCGTCCTGGCGCGACCGGCGGTCGGACGGACCGCCGGCGTGCTCGCGCGGGGTGCGCCGGCGGTGCACCACGAGTCCGCTCGCGCGGTGGCGCGGCGGCCGCACAATAGGGGCATGGACCGCAACCCGCCCCGGCAGGACATCGACGAGTCGCAGCTCGACGTCAGCGAGCCCAAGCGGTGGGCGGCGGGCATCCCCGGCGTCGCGGTGTCGCTGCGGCGCGGCGTCGAGCAGATGGGCGTGGCCCGCACGGCGACCACGCTGCGGCTGCTCAACCAGCGCGAGGGCTTCGACTGCCCCGGCTGCGCGTGGCCGGAGCCGCAGGGCCACCGCAAGCTGGCCGAGTTCTGCGAGAACGGCGCGAAGGCGGTCGCCGAGGAGGCGACCCGGCGGCGCGTCGGACCCGACTTCTTCGCCGCGCACCCCATCGCGGAGCTGGCCGACAAGACCGACTACTGGCTGGGGCAGCAGGGCCGGATCACCGAGCCGGTGGTGCTGCGCGAGGGCTCGACGCACTACGAGCCGATCGAGTGGCACGAAGCGTTCGCGCTGGTCGCCTCCCACCTCAACGGTCTGGCGAGCCCGGACGAGGCCGTGTTCTACACCTCCGGCCGCACCAGCAACGAGGCCGCGTTCCTGTACCAGCTGCTGGTGCGCTCGTTCGGCACGAACAACCTGCCGGACTGCTCGAACATGTGCCACGAGTCGTCCGGCGCGGCGTTGTCGGAGACGACCGGCATCGGCAAGGGCTCGGTGAGCATCGACGACTTCGCCCGCGCCGACCTGATCGTGGTGGTGGGCCAGAACCCGGGCACGAACCACCCGCGGATGCTGTCGGCGCTGGAGGAGGCCAAGCGCGGCGGCGCGAAGATCGTGGCGGTGAACCCGCTGCCGGAGGCGGGGCTGCTGCGGTTCAAGAACCCGCAGAACGCGCGCGGCCTGGTGGGCGCGGGCACGAAGCTGGCCGACGAGTTCCTGCAGATCCGGCTGGGCGGCGACCAGGCGTTGTTCCAGGCGGCGGGCAACCTGCTGCTGTCGTGGGACGCGGCGGACACCGGGTTCGTGGAGGGCTTCACCGAGGGGTTCGCCGAGTACGCCGAGCACGTGCGGCGGCTGGACTGGGACTCGGTCGACGCGGCCACCGGCCTGCCGCGCGCCCAGGTGGAGCTGTTCGCCCGGATGCTGGCCGACTCGGAGCGCACGATCTTCTGCTGGGCCATGGGGCTGACGCAGCACAAGCACTCGGTGCCGACGATCCGCGAGATCGCGAACGTGGCGCTGCTGCGCGGCATGATCGGCAAGCCCGGCGCGGGGCTGTGCCCGGTGCGCGGGCACTCGAACGTGCAAGGCGACCGGACCATGGGCATCTGGGAGAAGATGCCGGAGAAGTTCCTGTCCGCGCTGGAGACCGAGTTCGGCATCGACGTGCCGCGCGAGCACGGCTTCGACACGGTGGCGTCGATCCGGGCCATGCGCGACGGCGCGGCGCGGGTGTTCTTCGCCGTGGGCGGCAACTTCGTCGCGGCCACCCCGGACACGGCGGTGACCGAGGCGGCCATGCGGAAGCTGGACCTGACCGTGCAGGTGTCGACGAAGCTGAACCGGTCGCACGTGGTGCACGGCCGCACGGCGCTGATCCTGCCCACGTTGGGGCGCACGGAGAGCGACCTGCAGCACACCGGCGAGCAGTTCGTCACGGTCGAGGACTCGATGTCGGTGGTGCACCGCTCACGCGGCCGGCTGGTGCCCGCGAGCGACCGGCTGCTGTCGGAGGTGTCGATCGTGTGCCGGCTGGCGCGGGCCGTGCTGGGGCCCGCGCACCCGGTGCCGTGGGAGGAGTTCGAGAAGGACTACGACCTGGTGCGGGAGCGGATCGCGCGGGTCGTGCCGGGGTGCGACGACTACAACGCGCGGGTGCGCCTGCCGGACGGTTTCGTGCTGCCGCACGCGCCGCGCGACGCCCGCGAGTTCACCGGCACCCGGTCGGGCAAGGCGCACTTCACGGCCAACGACCTGACCGTGCTGCGGGTGCCCGCGGGGCGGCTGCTGCTGCAGACCATGCGCAGCCACGACCAGTACAACACCACGATCTACGGCCTGGACGACCGCTACCGGGGGGTGAAGGACGGGCGGCGGGTGGTGTTCGTCAGCCCCGAGGACCTCGACGCGCTCGACCTGCTCGACGGGCAGCACGTCGACCTGGTCAGCGAGTGGCCGGACGACCCGACGGGCGTGACCGAGCGGCGGGCGGAGCGGTTCCGGGTGGTCTCCTACCCGACGGCGAAGGGCTGCGCGGCGGCGTACTTCCCGGAGGCGAACTCGTTGGTGCCGCTGGACTCCACGGCCACCGTGTCGGGCACGCCGACGTCGAAGTCGATCGTGGTGCGGCTGGAGAAGGTCTGACCGTCGGCTCGCACCTCCCAGTCGAGCCGGAACTGTCCGGACAGCGAGCGCAAACGCTTGCGGTAGGGCTTGAAGGCATCGGCCATCCGGGCGTGCGGCTCGGCCGCCTCCGCCGCGGTCAGGCGCTCCGCGGTCGTGGACGTCCTATCTGCTCGCGCCGCGCCAGCCGCCACGGCTTCTGCCTGCCCTTGCCGGGCAGTGCGGCCGCGAACGTCGAGGAGCCCGCACCGCGGCGGGTGCGCGAGCGCCCGGAGCGCCTTCGGCCCCCGCCGGGTAACGCGGGCGGCCGTTCGGGCGAACCTACGCACGTGATGAGGACCGTGCTCCCCTTGGCGCTGCTCGTGCTCTGCGCGTGCACGAGCACACCCGCCGTCGAGCCGCCGCCGTCACCGCCGCCGACCGACTCGGCCGGCGTGAACTGCGAGGACGCACCCTCGGACGTCGTCGGCGAGGTGCTGGGGATGCGGCTCGACCAGCCGCGCCAGACGATCACCGGCAACGTCGTGCGCTGCGCGTACGGCGGCGGCACGGCCGAGGTCCGCTTCGAGACCGGCGCGGACGCCGGGTCGTTCGCCGAGGGCCGCGGTGAGCACGGCCGGCTCACCGACCTGCCCGGCTTCCACGACGAGGCCTACCGCGCCACCGCCGTCACGGGAGAGGTCGTCCGCACCGTCGTCGTCGCCCGCTCGGGCACGGTCGAGATCACCGTGACCTCCGACGCCACCGCCGACCGGGCCCAACGGCTCATCGACGCCCTCTTCGCCACCCTCTGAACCGCTTCCGACCCGCGGGCCGCTCGGCCTCGATCCGCAGGAGGGCGCCGCGGGCCGACTCGGCGATGGCGCGGTTGTCGGTCCCCTCCGCCCGCCCCACCGCCCGCCGCAGGTGGTCGGCGGCCTCTTCCGCGCGGCCGAGCGCCCCGAGCGCCAACCCCAGGTTGTAGAGCGCGAACCCCTCGCCGTGCGCGTCGCCGATCTCCTGGCAGATCTCCAGGCTCCGCTGGTGGCAGCGCAGCGCCTCGTCGAAGCGGCCGGTCTCCCTCAACGTCCCGCCGAGGTTGTCCAGGACCTGCCCCTCCGAGTGCCGGTCGCCCGTCGCCCGGTACACCGCGAGCGCGTCCCGGTAGTGGCCCTCCGCCTCGTCCGACCGGCCGAGGCGGTCGCAGGCGACCCCCAGGCCGTTGAGGCAGGCGCCTTCGCCGTTCCGGTCGCCGACCCGTCGACGCAGGTCGAGGGCGCCGCGGTAGTACTCGATCGACCGGGCGTGCTCCCCGGAGTCGTTGTGGACCTTGCCGAGGTTGGCCAGGCACCGCGCCTCGCCGTCCAGGTCGCCCGCGCCCCGGTAGGCGCGGGCGCTCTGCTCCACGCTGCGGATGGCCTCGTCGACGCGACCGGTCATCGCGTAGGTCGAGGCGATGTTGTTCAACGAGTGGGCCTGGTCGCGCAGCGAACCCGAGACCCGGAACAGCTCCAGCGCGGCCTGGAAGCAGGCCAACGCCTCGTCGAAGCGCCGCAGCCGGTGGTGGGCGCTGCCCAGCCCGTTGAGGATCCTGCCCTCGCCCGCCTGATCGCCGAGCGCCCGCGCCGACGCCAGCGCCAGCTCGTCCACCGGCACCCACTCCGCCGACCGGCGCAGGTCGAAGTACCGGAACGACGCGTGGCCCACGTCCCGGACGTCCTCGTGCCACCCGTGGCGCGCCGCCAGTTCCAGCACGGGCAGCAGGTTGTCCAGCTCGCCGTCGAACCAGGCCAGGGCCTCCAGCCGATCGGCGAACACCACCGGCTCCGCCGCAGCGGGGTCCAGGTGGCTGTGCACGCCCTTGACGTGCGACGCGTAATGACGCACCAGAGCGCGCTCCGCCGCGTGACGGGTCTGCTCGTCGTCCACCGCGGCGCACCGCTCGGCGGCGTAGATCCGCAGCAGGTCGTGGAACCGGTACTCGTCGGCCACCACCCCGCCCTGCACCAGGTGCGCGCGGCGCAGGCGGACCAGCAGCGCCCGCGCGTCGACCGGCGCGGCGCCGGTCAACGCGGCCGCCGTCGCCACGGTGACCGTGCGGCCCGGGTGCAGGGCGGCGAGGCGGAACATCCGCGCCTGGTCCGCGGGCAGCCGCCCGTACGAGGCGTTGAACGCGGTCCGCACGTCGACCGAATCGTCGAAGGCCAGCTCGCCCAGCCGGTCGTGCGCCGCCGTGATCGCCTCGGCGAACCGGGTCAGGTCCTCGCCGCGCCGGTCGGCCACCACCTCGGCGACGATGCGCAACGCCAACGGCAGGAACCCGCACGACTCGGCCAACGCCCCCGCCGCCCCCGGGTCGGCGGTGATCCGGTCGTCACCCGGGTCGACCGCCCTGACCGCGTCCTCCAGCACGGCCACCGCCTCCGCCGCGGTCAGCACGTCCAGCTCGATCCGCCGGGCGCCCGGCACGGGGAGGTTGTCCCGGCTGGTCAGCACCAACCGGTGCGCCTGCCCGGCGGGCCGCAGCGGCAGCACCTGATCGGTCGACGAGGCGTTGTCCACGACCACCAGCACCGGCGGGCGGGCCGCCAGCTGCGACCGGTACAGCGCCTCCCGGTCCGCCTGACCGGGAGGGATCGCCTCACCCGGAACGCCCAGGGCGCGCAGCAGCGACGCCAGCGCGCCGTCCGCCGCCAACCGCTGCTCGTCGTTGTACCCCTGCGCGTCCACGAACAGCACGCCACCGGGGAACCAGCCCGCGCCGACCGCCAGGTGCGCGGCCCGGATCACCAGCGCGGTCTTGCCCACCCCGGGCAGTCCCACCACCGCCGACGCGGTCCGCTCGCCGCCGGGCGCCAGGAAGTCGCCCAGCTCGGCCAACTCCGCGGCGCGGCCGACGAAACCCGCGTCCACCGGCAGGCTCGCCGGGGTCACCGGCGCGGCGGGCCGCACCACGGTCAGCGAGTCGACCCGCCCCACCTGGAGCACCGGGCCGAAGACCGTGCCGCTGATCTCGTTGTGGACGTCGCTCACGACATCAGCGCTCCAGCACCGCCATCGCCGCGTTGTGGCCGCCGATCCCGCTCACGCCGCCGCCGCGCCGGGCGCCCGCGCCGCACACGAACAGGTTCGCCACGTCGGTCTCGACGCCCCACCGGCCGACTTCGTCCTCGTGCTCGGCGAACGGCCAGGACAGCTCGTCGTGGAAGATGTTGCCGCGCGGCAGGCCCAGTTCCGCCTCCAGGTCCAGCGGCGTGCGGGCCTCCAGGCACGGCTCGCCGTTCGCGTCCTTCGCCAGGCACGACTCGATCGGCTCGTCGAGGTGGGCGTCCAACCCGGCCAGGTACCGGCGGACCAGCTCGTCCCGCACCTTGTCGTGGTCGTCCTCGAACAACGCCGCCGGCGTGTGCAGCCCGAACAACGTCAACGTGTGCCACCCGCGCCCGACCAGCTCCGGCGCGAGGATCGACGGGTCGGTCAGCGTGTGGCAGTACATCTCCGACGGCAGCACCGACGGCACCTGCCCGGCCGCGCTCTCCCGGTAGGCCGTCTCCAGCTGCCCGTACGACTCGTCCACGTGCAGCGTGCCGGCGAACGCCACCTTCGGGTCCACCCCGCTGCGGAACCGGGGCAGCCGTTCCAGCAGCATGTTGACCTTCACCTGGCAGCCCTCGGCGACGGGACCGACCGGCCTGCCGCGCAGCCGGTCCAAAGTGGACGGAGCGGCGCCGGAGAGCACGAACTTCGCGCCCACCGTGCGGCCGTCGTACTCGACCTCGGCCCGCACGCCGTCCGCGTCCACGCGCGTCACCTCGGCCCGGGTCACGATCTCCGCACCCGCCTCCCGCGCCACCCGCAGGAGCTCACCGGTCACCGCGCCCATGCCGCCGACCGGGACCTGCCACTCGCCCGTGCCGTTGCCGACCACGTGGTAGAGGAAGCACCGGTTCGCCTTCAGGTCGCGCAGCGACGTGTGCGTGCCGATCAGCCCGTCCGTGGCCACGACACCGCGCACCACGTCGTCCGCGAACAGCTCCTCCAGCGTCTCGCCGATGGGCCGCTCCACGACCTGGTCCCACAACCGCATCCGCGCCACCGAGTCGAGCCGCAGCCGCGCGTGCTCGCGGGACAGCAGCGGCTCCAGCATCGTCGGCGACAACGCCTCGGCCAGCACCTCCAGGTCGTCGTACCACCGACGCCACCGCTGCCACTCGGCGTCCGACCCGGTCAGCGCCCGGAACGACGCGGCCGTCGCCTCGCCCGGGTTCCGCTCCACCAGCAGGTCGCCCGCCGGGGTGTAGGACGACACCGCGCGCGAGCGCAACGCCACCCGCAGCCCCAGGTCCGCCACGACCTTGTCCGGCAGCAGGCTGACCAGGTACGAGTACCGCGACAGCCGCGCCGGGACACCCGGGAACGCCTGCTCGCTCACCGCCGCGCCGCCGACGTGGTCGAGCTTCTCCAGCACCAGCACCGTGCGGCCCGCGCGTGCCAGGTAGGCGGCCGCCACCAGCGCGTTGTGCCCGCCGCCGACCACCACCACGTCGTAGGTATCCACCCGGCCGACTCTAACCAGTGAACAGCGCGGTCACCTTGCGGATCAGCTCGACCAACCCGTAGGCCAGCGGCAGGCCCACCCACAGCCACGCGAACACGACCAGCCACCGCCCGGTCATCGGACCGCCTCCGCTTCCGGCTCGTGGTACTTCGCCGCCACCGGCCGGACCAGCTCGTTCGCCACGAACCCGACCACCAGCAACGCGATCATGATGAACAGCGACGCGGTGTACAGGTCGGGCCCGGACTTCCCGGCCGCCTTCCGGCCGTCCGCGATCGCGTTCACGATCAACGGCCCCAGCACTCCCGCCAACGACCACGCCGTCAGCAGCCGACCGTGGATCGCGCCCACCTGGTAGGTGCCGAACAGGTCCTTCAGGTAGGCCGGGATCGTGGCGAACCCGCCGCCGTAGAACGACAGGATCAGCATCGCGCACACCACGAACAGCGGTTTCGACGCGTTGCCCGCCAGCGCCAGCACCAGGTACGTCACCGCGCCGACACCCAGGTACAGCCGGTAGACGTTCTTGCGCCCCACCAGGTCCGACGTGGAGGACCACGCGATCCGGCCGGCCATGTTCGCCAGCGACAGCAACGCCACGAAGCCCGCCGCCGCACCCGCCGCCACCGGCGTGGACGTCTCGGCGAAGAAGTCGCGGATCATCGGCGACGCCTTCTCCAGGATCCCGATGCCCGCCGTGACGTTGAGGCACAGCACCAGCCACAGGAGCCAGAACTGCGGCGTCCGCAGGGCGTTGCGCGCCGACACGTTGACCGCCGAGCGCACCACCTGGCGCTCCTCGGCGGCTGCGGGAACCCGCACCAGCACCACGCCCACCGACATGAAGACCGCGTACACGATCCCGTGCACCAGGAACGTCCGCGCGATCCCGTCGCTGTCGCGCCCGAACGACTCCAGCATCTGCGCCGACCACGGCGAGGCGATCAGCGCGCCGCCGCCGAACCCCATGATCGCGATGCCGGTCGCCGTCCCCGGCCGGTCCGGGAACCACTTGATCAGCGTCGACACCGGCGAGATGTACCCGATGCCCAACCCGATGCCGCCGACGAACCCGTACCCCACCACGACCAACCAGTACTGCTGCGTCCAGGCGCCCACCGCGGAGATCAGGAACCCCGACGAGAAGCAGGTGGCGGACACGAACATGGCCCACCGCGGCCCGTTGCGCTCGACCAGCGTGCCGCCGAACGCCGCCGACAGCCCCAGCATCACGATGCCCAGCTGGAACGGCAACGCGCTCTGCGTGCCGGTCAGGTCCATCGCGCTTTCCAGCGGCGGCTTGAACACGCTCCACGCGTAGGCCTGCCCGATGGCCAGGTGCACCGACAACGCGGCGGGCGGGATCAACCAGCGGTTCCAGCCCGGCGGGGCGATCGTGCGAGAGCGGTCCAGGAAACCCACTGCCCGACACCTCCGTAACCTGGTGAGTGGCTTGCGAAAAAACTTAGCCAAGAGAAGGAGTTCGCGATGGGGCGAGTCACCGTGCGTCGCCCAGTGGTCACGTTTTCGCGGCGAACGTCCCGCAAGAGGGTCGACGCGCTGGCCGCCGAGGAACCGCTGGAACTGCGGGTGGGCGGCAAGGCACTGACCGTGACCATGCGCACACCCGGGCACGACGTCGAGCTGGCGCACGGTTTCCTGCTCAGCGAAGGCGTCATCGGCGGCCTGGAGGACATCTCGGGCGCCCGCTTCTGCGAAGGCACCGGACCGGACGGCCTCAACACCTACAACGTGCTGGACCTGACCCTCGCCGACGGCGTCGCGCCACCGGACCCGAGCGTGGAGCGCAACTTCTACACGACGTCGTCCTGCGGCGTCTGCGGCAAGGCGGCCCTGGACGCGGTCAAGCTGAAGACCTCGCACTCCCCCGCCGCCGACGACTGCACCGTCGACGTGGACGTGCTCGCCGGCCTGCCGGACGAGCTGCGCAAGCGCCAGAAGGTCTTCGCCTCCACCGGCGGCCTGCACGCGGCCGGCCTGTTCACCACCACCGGCGAGGCGCTGGTCGTCCGCGAGGACGTGGGCAGGCACAACGCGGTCGACAAGGTCCTCGGCTGGGCCGTGCTCAACGACAAGGTCCCGCTGGCGGGCACCGTGCTCATGGTCTCCGGCCGGGCGTCCTTCGAGCTGGTCCAGAAGGCCGCCATGGCCGGCGTCCCGATCCTCTCGGCCGTCTCCGCGCCGTCCTCCCTGGCCGCCGACCTCGCCGAGGAGCAGGGCCTGACCCTGGTCGGCTTCCTGCGCGGGGACTCGATGAACGTCTACACGGGCCACGACCGGATCACCGCGTGAGACCGCTGGACGGCGTCACCGTCGTCAGCCTCGAACAAGCCGTCGCCGTGCCCTACGCCACCCGCCTGCTCGCCGACCTGGGCGCCCGGGTGATCAAGGTCGAGCGGCCGGGCGGAGGCGACTTCGCCCGCCACTACGACACCGCGTGCGGCTCGGTGTCGTCGTACTTCGCCTGGACGAACGTCGGCAAGGAGTCCGTCACCCTCGACCTGAAGCACCCGGACGCCCGCCAGGTCCTGCACGACCTCGTCTCCGGTGCCGACGTGGTCCTGTGCAACCTCTCCCCGGCCGCCGCGCGTCGACTGGACGTGGACGCTTCTTCACTCCGCCAGGTGAAACCCGACCTGGTGATCGGCGAGCTCTCCGGCTACGGCGAGTCGGGCCCGTACGCGGCCCGCAAGGCCTTCGACGCGCTGGTCCAGTCCGAGACGGGCCTCATCGACCTCACCGGCCAGGACGACGTCACCGCGCGGGCGGGCATCTCGGTGGCCGACATCGCGGCGGGCGTGCAGCTCCAGTCCGCCGTCCTGGCCGCCCTCCTCCACCGCGCCCGGACGGGTGAAGGCGCCACCCTGAGCCTGTCGCTGTTCGAAGCGATGGCCGAGTGGATGCACCAGCCCATGCTCTACGCCGCCGGCACCGGCCAGGCCGCACCGCGCACCGGCGCGCACCACCCCAGCATCGCGCCCTACGGCCCGTTCCCCTGCGCGGACGGCACCGTCCACCTGGCCGTGCAGAACGACCCCCAGTGGAGCCGCCTGTGCGGCCTCCTCGACCGCCCGGACCTGGCCGAGGACCCCCGCTTCACCACCGTCACGTCCCGCGTGGCCCACCGGCCGGCGCTGCACGCCGAGCTCGACTTCACCGCCTGGACCGCGGCGGAGCTGCTCGAGGCGCTCGACGACGCCGACGTGCCCGCCGCCCTGACCCGCGGCGTCGCCGACCTGCCGCACCACCCCCAGCTCACCGCCCGCGACCGCCGGACCACGATCCCGGTCCCCGGCGGCGAGGTCACCGCCCTGCGCCCACCGGTCGACTCCACCGCCTGGCCCTGGACCCCCGCGCCCGTGCCCGCCCTCGGCGAGCACACCGACCACGTGCTGCGCGGGCTCGGCTACTCGGCGGAGCGGATCGCGGAACTCCGGAGCCGGTCGGCGATCTGACCGAAACGCGAGCCGCGTTCGTGACGATGTGGTGGAGGGATCCCGCGCGGGGGAGGCACATGGTCAGCAGGCGGACGGCGCTCGCCGCGCTGGGCGGCACCGCCCTGGCGGGCGTGGGCCTCACGGCCGCGTGGCACGGCGACGCCCCGCTGGGCGAGGCGCTCCGCCACGCGCTGGGCGTCGCGGGCCCCGTGCCGGCCGTCCAGCGCGCCGTCGTCACGGTGGAACGCGTCCACTCCCACTACCGGGGCTGTGACGTCGACCTGCTCACGATGACGCCCGTGGGCGTGCCCGCGGAGAACCTGCCCATGTCGCTCCTCCTGCACGGCCGCTACGGCACCGCCCGCAAGGCGTCACCCGGCGGCATGGCGGAAGTGCTGGTGGCGGCCGTCAGCCGCGGCCAGGTACCCCCGTTCGGCTTCGTGGCCGTGGACGGCGGCGACCACTACTGGCACGAGAACGTCCCCGGCGACGACCCCATGGCCATGCTGCTCGAAGAAGTGCCCCGCTGGCTGGCCGAACGGGGCTACGGGGCGCCGTTCGCGTGCACCGGCGTGTCCATGGGCGGCTTCGGCGCGCTCGTCTACGGCCGCAGGCGGCACGAACGCCGCGAACCCGCCAAGGCCATCGCGGTCATCGCGCCGGCCCTGCTCACCGACTGGGCGGAGATGGCCGAGCGCAACGCCTTCACCGGCCCCGACCAGTGGGCCTCGCTGGACCCGCTCAAGAACGTGGACAAGCTCGGCGCCACGCCCGTCGGCGTCTGGGCGGGCGACCGGGACAGGTTCATCACCGGCACCCGGCAGTTCATCGCCACCGCCAAGCCCGCTGTCGCCTCCGTCACCCCCGGCGACCACAACGACACCCTCTACCGCAAGGTCGTCCCCGACGTCATCCGCTTCCTGGGCAAGCGCGTCTGATCACCGGGCCTCCCGCCCTGGTCGCCGACCCGGCCGAACCGCGCCGCCGACCCGTTCCCGGCCGCGGTCACGCTCTGCCGGGTGACGGTCAGCGCGGCGTGAGGGGGGTGCGCCCGCTGCGCACCCACTTCAGCACCGCGCCCCACTCGCCGTAGCCCGCGTCGATGTTGAGGTGCCCGCCGCCCACGATGACGTCGAGGTCGACCCGCAGCGCCTCGGCCATCTCCTTGGCCTGCGGCACCGTGCAGTAGGCGTCGCCCTCGCCCGCGACCAGCCTGGTCGACACCGCCGCCCGCCGCACCACCGTCGGGTCCAGCACGGGGTGCAGGAACCCGGAGATCAACGGCTCACCCGCGAAGTCCGGGGCGGGCGGCGCGACCAGCAGCACGCGGTCGACCCGCAACGCCTCGTCGAACTCGCCGGCCGCGTGGTGCAGCCACAGCAGCACCGCCAACGAGTGCGCGACGACCACCCGTTCGGCGGAACCGGCCGCCGGCATCGCGGCGAGGTGCGAGCGCAGCTCGTCCAGCCACGCCGACAGCTCCGGCTCGTCGGGTGAGCTGAACCGGGGCAGGTCCACCGACCCACCGTGGTGGGCCAGCTCGCCTGCCAGCCAGTTCTGCCAGTGCGCCGGCCCGGAACCGCCCAGGCCGTGCAGGATCAGCGTGTGCGGGAGGGACAACTCACGCCGACTTCTCGCGACGCTCCCGGCGGGACGGCTGCCGGGCCACGATGGTCGGGTTGACGTTCTCCTTCACGGTCTGCTCGGTGATGACGACCTTGGCGACGTCCGTGCGGCTCGGGATGTCGTACATCACCGGCAGCAGGACTTCCTCCATGATCGCCCGCAGGCCGCGTGCGCCCGTGCCGCGCAGGATCGCCTGGTCCGCGACCGCCTCCATCGCCGTCCGGGTGAACTCCAGTTCGACCCCGTCCATCTCGAACAGCTTCTGGTACTGCTTGACCAGCGCGTTCTTCGGCTCGGTGAGGATGCGGACGAGGGATTCCTTGTCCAGGTTCGTGACGCTCGCGACCATCGGCAAGCGGCCGATGAACTCGGGGATCAGGCCGAACTTGATCAGGTCCTCGGGCATCGAGTCGGCGTAGTAGTCCGCCGCGTCGACCTCGGCCTTGGTCCGCACCTCGGCGCCGAAGCCGAGACCGCGCTTGCCGACCCGGTCCTGGATGATCTTGTCGAGGCCCGCGAACGCGCCCGCCACGATGAACAGCACGTTCGTCGTGTCGATCTGGATGAACTCCTGGTGGGGGTGCTTGCGACCACCCTGCGGCGGCACCGAGGCCGTCGTCCCCTCCAGTATTTTCAGCAGCGCCTGCTGCACACCTTCACCCGACACGTCGCGCGTGATCGACGGATTTTCACTCTTTCGAGCGATCTTGTCGACCTCGTCGATGTAGATGATGCCGGTCTCGGCGCGCTTGACGTCGTAGTCCGCCGCCTGGATGAGCTTGAGGAGGATGTTCTCCACGTCCTCGCCCACGTAGCCCGCCTCGGTCAGCGCCGTGGCGTCCGCGATGGCGAAGGGCACGTTCAGCATCTTCGCGAGCGTCTGGGCCAGGTAGGTCTTGCCGCACCCCGTGGGCCCGAGCATGAGGATGTTCGACTTGGCGAGTTCCACGCCGTCGTCGCGGCCCTCACGCCCGCGGTCACCGGCCTGGATGCGCTTGTAGTGGTTGTAGACCGCCACCGAGAGCGTGCGCTTGGCCTCGTTCTGGCCGATCACGTACTGGTCGAGGAACTCGTGGATCTCGGCGGGCTTGGGCAGCTCGTCGAGCTTGACGTCACCGGCCTCCGCGAGTTCTTCCTCGATGATCTCGTTGCAGAGGTCGATGCACTCATCGCAGATGTAGACACCCGGTCCGGCGATGAGTTTTTTCACCTGCTTCTGGCTCTTGCCGCAGAAAGAGCACTTCAGCAGGTCGCCGCCGTCACCGATACGTGCCATGACCGCTGACCTCTGTCCCCTCCGGCGCACGACCTGGTGAGGTGCGCCTGACTGCTGATGTGGCGAGTGCCCGCTGGATGCGGGGTCCGCCCGTTCCCCTCGACGGTACCTGTCCTACCCGCCTGTGCGGGAGGATTAGCGTGCCCCCGACACGCCTCGCTGAGCAGGACCCCTGGTCAGCTCGGCGTGTCGGACGCCACGCCGGGACTACTTCGCCGAGAGCTTCCGGTAGGGCAGGACGCTGTCGATGAGGCCGTAGTCCTTGGCCTCGTCGGCGGTGAGGATCTTGTCGCGCTCGATGTCCGTGCGCACCTGCTCCGGCGTGCGGGTGGTGTGCCGGGCGAGCGTGGTCTCCAGCAGCCTGCGGACCCGCTGGATCTCGTTGGACTGGATCTCCAGGTCGGAGACCTGCCCGTAGACGCCCTCGGTGGCCGGCTGGTGGATCAGGATCCGGGCGTTCGGCAGCGCGTGCCGCTTGCCGGGGGTGCCCGCCGCGAGCAGCACGGCCGCCGCCGAGGCCGCCTGGCCCAGGCAGTAGGTCTGGATGTCCGGGCGGACGAACTGCATGGTGTCGTAGATGGCCATCAGCGAGGTGAACGAGCCACCGGGCGAGTTGATGTACATCAGGATGTCGCGGTCGGGGTCCTCCGACTCGAGCACGAGCAGCTGGGCCATCACGTCGTTGGCCGACGCGTCGTCCACCTGCACGCCGAGGAAGATGATGCGCTCCTCGAACAGCTTGTTGTACGGGTTGGACTCCTTGATGCCGTAGCTGGTGCGCTCGACGAACGACGGGAGCACGTACCGGGACTGCGGCGCGTGGAACTGGCTCACTTCAGGTCTCCTGGTGGCTGGTGCTCTGGTCGCGGTCAGTTGGTCGACGCCTGGCTGGCGCGGGTGATCACCTTGTCCACGAAGCCGTACTCGACGGCTTCCTTGGCGGTGAACCAGCGGTCGCGGTCCGAGTCGGCGATGATGCGCTCGACCGGCTGACCGGTGTGCTCCGCGATGAGCTCCGCCATCTCGTGCTTGGTCCGGGTGAGCATGTCCGCCTGGATCGCGATGTCCGCCGCCGTGCCGCCGACGCCGGCCGAGGGCTGGTGCATGAGGATTCGGGCGTGCGGGAGGGCGTGGCGCTTGCCGGGCGTGCCCGCGGAGAGCAGGAACTGCCCCATCGACGCGGCCAGGCCCATCGCGTAGGTCGCCACGTCGGGCTCGATCAGCTGCATCGTGTCGAAGATCGCCATGCCCGCGGTCACCGACCCGCCGGGCGAGTTGATGTAGAAGGTGATGTCCTTCTCCGGGTCCTCCGCGGCGAGGAGGAGGAGCTGGGCGACGATCTGGTTGGCGATGTTCTCTTCGACCTGCGTCCCCAGGACGATGATCCGCTCGCGGAGCAGACGCTCGTAGACCGAGTCGTTGAGGTTCATCCCCGTAGCCGCTCGCATCTCGGGCGTCGGGAAGGAATGCTGCGTCACGTCTGCCTGCCTAACTGTGCCTACTAGCTGTGCCGAAAAGAGTCTCGTAGCAACGACCTTAACGAAGGCGGGCGGCGTCGACGTCCCGACACCGCCCGCGTTCGCTCAGGGCTTCACTCCGCGTTCGCGGGTTCCGGCTCCTCGGTGGCCCTGGTCTCGCCGAACAGCTCGTCCAGGTCGAGGGCGTTGCCCTCGGAGTCCGTCACGGTGGCCTGGCGCACGACCGAGGCCAGCGCCTTGCCGCGGCGCACGTCGGCGAAGATCGCGCCGAGCTGGCCCGACTGCTGGGCCCGCTTGACGTACTCGTCGGGGCTGATGCCGAAGCGCTGCGCCTGGTAGATGATCCGCTCGGTCAGCTCGGCGTCGGTGACGTTGAGCTGCTCGGCGTCGGCGATGGCGTCCAGCACGAGCTGGGTCTTGACCGCCTGCTCGGAGGCCTCGCGCACCTCGGTGTCGAACTCCTCCTTGGTCTGGCCCTGCTCGGCCAGCCACTCGGCGAAGCGCGCCTCGTCGTGGTCCAGGGCGTGGATGGCGTCGTGCGCCCGCGCCTCGACCTCGCCCGCGACGACGGCCTCGGGCAGCGGCACCTCGACGCTGGCCAGCAGCGCCTCCAGCACCTTGTCCCGGGCCTGGACGCCCTGCTGCATCTTCTTCACGCGGCCCAGGCGGGTGCGCAGGTCGGCCTTGAGCTCGTCGAGCGTGTCGAACTCGCTGGCCAGCTGGGCGAACTCGTCGTCCAGCTCGGGCAGCTGGCGCTCCTTGACCGAGTTCAGCACCACGGTGACCTCGGCGTCGCGGCCGGCGTGGTCACCGGCGACCAGCGTCGTGGTGAAGTTCTTGGACTCGCCCTCGGAGGCGCCGACCAGGGCCTCGTCGATGCCCTCGACGAGCTGGCCGGAACCGATCTCGTAGGACAGGCCGGCGGTCTTGGCCTCCTCGACCTCCTCGCCGTCCACGGTCGCCGACAGGTCGACCACGACGAAGTCGCCGGTCTCGGCCGGGCGCTGGACGCCGGTGAGGGTGGCGAAGCGGGCGCGCAGCTCGTCGAGCTGGGTGTCCACGTCCTCGTCGGTGACCTCCTGGTCGTCGACGCTGACGGACAGCTCGCCGAAGGCGGGGACGGTGATCTCGGGGCGGACGTCGACCTCGGCGGTGAACGCCAGGGACTCGCCGTCCTCGATCTTGGTCACCTCGAAGTCGGGGCGGCCGAGGGTGCGCAGCTCACCGGAGGTCACGGCCTCCAGGTACTTCGCCGGGATGGCCTCCTGGACGACCTCGTCCAGCACGGGCGCGCGGCCGATGCGGCTCTCCAGAACGCGGGCGGGGGCCTTGCCGGGGCGGAAGCCGGGGATGCGGACCTGCTTGGCCAGCTTGCGGTACGCGCGGTCGAAGTCCGACTTGAGCTCGTCGAACGGCACCTCGACGTTGATCCGGACCCGCGTCGGGCTCAGGTGCTCGACGGTGCTCTTCAACGTGGTCTCCTCGTAACGGGCATGACGTGCGGAACACCCCGTGAACGCGTCTGGGCGCGCCGGGATTCCGCCTGAGTCTAGGCGGTCGGCCGGCGTGGTGGCGCTAGCACCCCGGGTCGAGGCGCCGCAACCGGCCGCGGTGGGGCCGTCGGGCCATTGTCGCGGCAATACCCGCTCGCCGGGAATCCCTATTGCGGGGCGCCGCCGGAATTCGTGGTGTCGGGGGAATTCCGCCCGTTCGGGCGACCCGTCCGGGTCGTCCCGCGGGGCCTCCCGGACGCCCGCCCGGACCGCCCGGCGGGCGCGGTGAAAATCACAACAGTGGTTCTTAACTCGGCTCCGGCGTGCCCGGGCGCCGTCGGGCCACGTGACCCGAGCCCGGCTCGCCAACTCGGTGTGACCAGACCGTGAATCCGCATTTTCGCGGTCTCACCAGAGCCGGATCGGTCGTACCTATGCGGCCCAACGGTCGATCGACAGGGCGATCCGTTAGGCCATTCGAGTGGCACTGGGAGCCGTGACCACGGCAGAGCGCGTCAGCACCGAGCGAGGCCACCGCGGAGTCGTGTAACACGTATGCCGTAGAGCCGACTAACAGTCGGCGACCGTCAGCGAGGGGAGGTTCGCCAGAAAGAGTGAATTGAGGCCGTTTGGAGTAGTGCCCGGCAGAAAACTTTCACTTGTCGAGATGACTCCAACCGCCGTAGTCCATTAGTGTGGGTTTCAGGTAGCGTGACGCCCGGATCCGCATGTTGGACCAGCAATAATTGGCGTTGCCGGACGTTCTGGGGGGTCAGCAGCGGACGCAACCGGCAACCGGGACCGACAGGAACGAGCGAGACAATGTCATCGAGCTCTTTAACCACCTACCAGACAAGGTGCCGATGACCCGATGAGATCCATTCCGCCGCTGCCGAACACTATCCCAGGACCACTGCTGGGCGCCGGCTGTGACTTCGGGGTCCGACGGGCCCCGGGCACACCTCCCGGCCACCGCGTACCACCCCTCGCGGTAGCGCGGCGATGTTGATCGACCTCAGGCCACGCGCACGAAGAAGCGCAGCCAGGTCAACTGCCGCCACGCACAAGAGATCACGATGCCGTCCCGCACAGGCCTCATCGTGGACCACTTACACGCACCGTTGGGGAGCTCCATGGAGACGCGTCAGCTTTTGGCGTTCACAACTGTGGTTCAAACGGGCAGCTTCACCAAGGCAGCCGCCACGCTGAATTGCTCGCAACCCACTATAACCACTCGGATCAAGGCACTCGAAGAGACCCTCGGCGTGCCGCTGTTCCGACGACTTCCACGCGGCATCCAGATGACCTCTGCCGGTGTCGAGCTTTTGCCTTTTGCCCGGAACATCATCACCCTGACCGACAAGGCCAGGAAAGCGATCACGATGAACGGCGAGCCGCACGGCAAGCTGGTCATCGGCAGCGCACAGAGTCTGACCGACTACCGTCTGCTACCACTGATCGAGTACATGTGCTGGCGCTACCCGAGCGTCCAGATCTCACTCCACTCGCGCAACACCCAGGCCAACCTGACCTCGGTGCGTGAGGGACGACTGGACTGCACCTTCTTCATCGGCTCCGTGGAGCCCCGCGAGGGGCTGGAGACGACGGTGCTGTGCCCGGAGCCGCTGGTCATGGTCGCCGGTCCCACCCACGCCCTGACCAGGCGTTCGGTGATCACCGAGGACGAGCTGCGCGGGAGCACGCTCATCCGGGCCGAGAACGGCGCCAGCTACTACGAGCAGTTCGAGCAGGCGTTGGGCCTGCAGGAAGCGGAGTCGAAGTCGCCCGTGCTGGCGCTCGACTCGATCGACGCCGCCAAGCGGGCGGTCGCCTCGGGTCTGGGGATCTCGCTTGTCCCCGAGGTGACGGTCGCCGCCGAGCTGGGCGACGGCAGGCTCCGCCGACTGCCCTGGGTGCCGCCGTTCCGGGTGTACACCCAGTTCGCGTGGCGCCAGGACAACTCCACCAACCCGTCGGTGACGGCGCTGGTGTCGGCGGCGGCGCAGGTGGTCAGCGAGCAGGTGGCAACTCCGGCATGACACTGGGGAGCCGTTCTTGAGCGCCCGGGCGCGGGTGTGCTCAAGAACGGCCCGCGTTTCGCGGGACCGGCGCCGGGTAGCACGGACACATGACCGTCAAGGCGAGTGACCTGCGGGAGCTGCTGCTGTCCGACCTGCCGGACCCCACCCTGGTCCTGATCGGGGGCAGGCTCGAGGTGATCAAGGTGGACGACCTGGACGCGGACGACTTCCGCGACGCCGTGCTCCTGCTCTCCAGGACCGAGCTCCTGGCCAGAGGCGTGGACGAGACCTCACCGGACGACGTCCTGGAACGCCAAGCGGCCACGATCTGCACCGCGGTCGCCGACCTGGACCCCGCCAGGAGTCAGCCGACGACGCGTTCCCCGTCGACCGCGGAATCCCGAACCCCCGACCGCCCATCCCCCGCGGCCCGACCGAACTCCGGCATCGCCACCGGACCTCCGTGACCACCCAGCCCACCACCGCTGGTGCCCACGTGCGGCGACTCACCCGTCAGAAGCCAGCGGCCCTCCCCTCCGACGTGGAGGAAAGGGCCGCTGAACTGGTCGGGGCGACAGGATTTGAACCTGCGACCCCCCGCTCCCAAAGCGGGTGCGCTACCAAACTGCGCCACGCCCCGGTCCACCCCAGCCTATCGCGACCAGCTAAGCTGACCACGCGCCCACCCCGGTAGGCGCGATGCGGGTGTAGCTCAATGGTAGAGCCCCAGCCTTCCAAGCTGGTCATGCGGGTTCGATTCCCGTCACCCGCTCTCGACTTCCCCTTGCAGGTCAACAGCGGTGCCACCCATCCCAGGGCAGCACCGCTGTCGCGTCTCCTGATCACGTCGTGCGATTAGCGTGCGATTGGCTGGCCCTCACCCGCTCGCTGAGCTTGTCCGCGATCTCCTTGTCCCGCTCGCTGGTCGCGTGCTGGTAGATGAGCGCCGCCCGCATGCTCCCGTGCCCCATCCGGTGCATCAGCTCCCGCGTGCTGGCTCCCGCTGCCGCCGCCAGGTTGTTGCCCGTGTGGCGCAGGTCGTGGAAGTGGAAGCCCTTCGGGAGTCCGACCTTGGCCACCGTCTTGATCCACTTCACGGACCGGTGCCAGTTGCCGCGCTTGAGCGCCGCGCCCTTCTCCCCGGTGAAGATCAGCTCCTCCGGACCGGCCTTGACGAACGCCATCAGGTGACGTCGGAAGTCGTCCACGAGGATCTCCGGCATGGCGACCGTCCGGAAGCCCGCCGCTGACTTCGGTGGGCCTTCCACGAGCTGGCCCGAGTTGAGCTGGGCCAGCCTCCGAGGCACCCGAACCGATGGCGCGTCCAGGTCGACGTCACACCTTCGAAGGGCGATCAGCTCACCCCACCGCAGACCTGTGAGGGCAGCGGCCAGGATCAGCACCCGGAAGCGGGGCGGCACGGTCTCCGACAGGGTGAACACCTGCTCGACGGCCGCCACGGGCCGTTCGGGAGCCTTCTCCTGGTCCGCACCCTTGATGCGGCATGGGTTTCGCTTGATCCGGTTGTCGTCCAAGGCGGTGTTCATGATCGCCCTCAGCAGCCGGTACGCCTTGGCGGTCGTGGTGTCCGAACGGCCGTTGTCGAGCAGGTGCCGCCGCCAGGTCCGCACGGTCTCCGTGGTAATCGAGTTGAGCAGCTTCTCCCCGAGGAACGGCACGACGTGCAGCCGGAACTGCCGCTCATACTCCTCGCGGGTGCGGACGCCGAGCTGCCGTTCCTTGATCCACCGCTCCCCGTACTCCTTGAGGGCGACCTTGCCGAGCAGCGGATCGACCCACTCACCGCGCAGTAGGTCGGTCTCCACCGTGGACAACCACGCGTTGGCATCGGTCTTGGTCGGGAACGTCTCCGGGGAGTTCCGGCGAAGGCCGTCAGGCCCGAGGTAACTCGCCTGATGCCGACCGGACGGCAGCCTGCGGACGTGCCCGAACTGGCGGTGGTTCTTCTTGTTCGCCATCAGGCAGCCCTCCAGACCGGCTCGACCCGACCGGCGTTGATGAACTCGTCCACGTCGGCCCGCTTGAGCCGGACGTGCCGCCCGAGGTGGTGAAACGCGATCCGGCGCTCTGCGATGAGCCGCCGGACGAAGCGGACGGTCGTGTTCATGTAGTCCGCCGCTTCCTGAACCGTGAAGTGCTCCTTCATTGTCTTCTCCCCCATTTACGCAGCTTGAGACGTTGCCGAACGGCTTGGCGGACTGGCCGAGGCGAGCAGCGCCGCCGTGTACTCGGCCTTCCATCGACGCCGCTCCGCGACCGCCCGCAGCAGCAGGTGTGGTCTTGGGGGCACGTTCGGGTCACCGGGCCGCACGTTGTTCCAGACAACCCGTTTGGGCTGGTCTTCCCCAGTGATCCCCAGGTCGGCCAGCAGTTGCCGAACGAATTCCTTGCGGTCGTGCTTGTGGTCGGCCAGCGACTTCCCGGACCACTTCCGCGACACCAACACCCGCCGACCGGCGACGCCAAGGGTTGAGCGCTTGTGCGCCTTGCCCTTGCACTTGCCCGGCTCCATCGACAGCCGAGCGCCCTTCGGCTGGACCCCGTAGAGCAGCCACACCGGGCACTGCGGAGAGCAGGGCGTCACGGCCAACTCCGCGCACAGCCGTTCGGCGTGGTCCTCCTGACGGCTGGTCCGGGCATCGAAGCACTCACCGATGCTCTTGGTCAGATACTTCGTCAGGTAGCCGATGTGCCGACCGGCCTCTTCAGTGCCGCCGAGGATGCCCTTGGAGTGCACCTGCATCCCGAACCGCGCCACGTGCGCCGGACGCTCCACCTGGTCGAGAGCTTGCTCCCAAGTGGGCAGCGATTCACGGGTGGTCGGGTCAACGAACCCCTTTGCCCGCGTGTCCCAGACCGGCCGGCTGTCACCGCCGTACTTGATCTCGTCGTGGTTGGGCCACCAGACCTGGTGGTAGGTGGCCTCAGCGACCGCCCGCAGCTCCGCACGCGAAATCGAACCCCGGACAGCGGCGTGCCAATGTGGCGCCAGTCGCCGCTGAGGTTCGACGGTCGAGAAGTACTGCACATCCCACCCGACGCACCGCCGCAAGTTCTGCACGAACCGATCGAGCAGGGCCGCGAAGTGCACCGCGTCCCGAGCCGCCCGCCGATAGTCGTACCGGGCCGGGTCGACCGGAGTGCCGTCCGACCGCACCTTGCCGTAGCTGTCCAGCGTCAGCGTGAGGAAGGTCGAGGGCTGGTACTTACCCCCGAAGACCCTCCCCACGGTCCGCTTGGTCACCGGCCGCCGAGGCAGGTTCGGCGCATCCTGCCGCCGCCGAGTGGACCGCTTCCGGGTGACTCGCGGACGTGCCTCCAGAGCTGGAAGCGAACCGCGGACTCCGAGCTGCCGCAGCTCCGTATCAACCCCGGCGACCTCCTCTCGGACCTCCTCCGCCCCGATCTCGTCGCCCTCCTCAACAGCCGCCCTGTACGCCTTGACCAGATCGGCCCGGAAGGCCACCAACACCCGTTGGTCCTCGGACGGCGCATCCGGGGTGAAGTCCGGCTCCTCGGTCAGGTGCCACCCCTCCCGACACTGCGCCATCCGCAACCGCCGGTTCTTCTCCGCGCATGTCGGGCACACACTGGCGACCGTCGAGCCGCACGGGACAGGGATGATGTCGACCCGCCCGGTGTCCAGGTCGACACGCTCCTTGGCCAGAGGCCGGACGCAGACGCCGTGTTCCTCAGCGACCGCCCGAGCCACATCGAGCGCCGCCGGCTGCTTCATCCGGTCGGCACGAGTCAGGTACTCGCTCACGCCGCAACCTCCCCACTGCCGTCCGGTCGAGTCGGGAAGTCGTGCACTTCTGCATCGGCCAGGAAGACGCTCAGCTCGACAAGGTCCGCATCGGTGACGTGAAACGCCCGAGCCCGCTCCGGCTCCCGCTGCCCGTCCTGCTTCACCCAGGCGACGCCGGGCGTGTTCTCGCTGATCTCGTGGGCTGCCGCGCCCCGCTGCCGCACCCCGTCGCCAAGGACCATGTCCACCTGTTGTGGCTCGTCCAGGCGCAGCGCCACGCGGGTGCTGAACAGGTGCCTGAACCCGACGACCTCCTTGCGCGGGTCCTGGACCAGGCCCACGACCGCGTAGCCGGGTGCCCGCCCCTGAGACGTGATGGTCTGGATGGCCCGCGCGGCACGCTCGCGGAGCTGCTTGTCCGGTTGGTAAGCAATCAGGTCCGCTAGCTCATCGACCACCAGGACCGTGAACGGCTCACCGGTCGACCGCGCCCACAGCCGCCGGACACCCCGGTATCGCGTCGCGCGTTCCTTGACCTCTGCGGCGACTTCCTCAAGTAGGGCAACAGCTTCCGGCCCGTTGTCGTACACGACCCGATCGAACGCATCCGGGCACTGCCCCAGCTCCATCCCGCCCTTCGGGTCGATCCCCACCAGCCGAACCAGGCGCGCCCGCACCGCCGGAGCGAGCTGCCACACCAGCGACCAGAGCACCGAGCCCTTGCCCGCACCGGGCACGCCGACCACGAGCACTTGAGACCCGAGCAGACGCAGCCGCCACGGCCTACCGGTCTCGGTCCGACCGACGACCACCCGCTTGAGGTCCACCTCGGTCGAGTCCGCCAGCGCGGGCACCGCGAGAGGTCGCAGCAGCGGGTCACGGTGGACGAAGTCCAGCTCGATCACCCGAGGACGCAACACCCGCACCCGACACGAGCGAGCACCGAACGAGTGCGCCAGGCCGTCCCGGCGCAGCTCCCATACGTCTGGCGACTGTGCGGGCACCATCCGCACCCGGACCCGGTCCCGCCATCCCTCGGATCGCACCCGCCGAAGCCTGGGCCGGTACTCACGCCCACGGTCCCGCTTGGCCAGCTCAGCGAGCCGCATCACCGATCGCCACTTCGGGACGTACACAGTTGCCCGCCGCCATTCGGTCACCAGCCGGTACCAGCCGTGGCGCAGGAACGACCGACGATCGAGACCCGCCCAGATAGTCAGTGCAGCGACCAGCGACAACAACGCCAGCACCAACGGCGAGAGCCCGAACCGCCACCAGCACCAGGCCGCCGACACCTGCACCACCGTGACCACCGGATACCGAACGACAACCAGCACCAGGCGCACGGCCCCGACGACCATCAACCACACCAGCGCCACCACGGCCGCAATCCACTTGGCCTTGCCGGGGACGAGCACCCACCACGGCACACGAGGCCGGACACCCTCGAACGGGGCCGGGTCGACCCACTTCCCGCCGTTCATCGCCCACGCCCCACGGGGGCGAAAATCAGCGGCAGCCAACCCAGGCAACCATAACAAACGACCTGGTTCGGGGCGTAGACACCGAACCGCTTGCACGCCCCACAGGGGCGACCGTTGGACAACTTCCACACTGTCGGAGCACCGCGCCGACTTGACGCGCGCACCCCACGTACCGATAGCCTCGACATGACCGGAATCCCTTGTGTGGTAACGAAAGCACGCGAAAGTTCCGGTCGGTGTGTCGCCGGGAAACAGCTTCAGCCCGCCAAGACTCGAACCTGTTTCCCCGCGACCCCACCAACCAGCAATTCAGATCACTTGCCGCACGAGACCGCCCGCACGGTCAATCGCTCGTCTCGACCTCGAACAGGTCCTCGAACTCGAACGGCGCGAGCGCCTTCAACGCCCCGCTGATGAACCGCGCACCGGGCCTCAGCTCTCCGTCACGCGCACGCTTCACCGTCGACCGGTTGAGCCCCATCGCCTTGGCCAACGCGTAGTCCGAGTGGAACCCCGCCAACCGCACAGCCTTGGTGAACGCGTCGTCACGAAGCCTCACCGCATACCTCGGATCACCGACCCGGTGCGGAACACGAACCGCCTGCGCCGCCGTGCGCTCTGACCCACCCGGCTCGATCCTCCGCCGTCGCTTGCGGCGAGCACCCGCGTCAGCAGCGAGGCCCTGGGCGATCTTGTCCGCCTTCTCCCGCTGCTGCTCCGCGAGGAACAGAGCTTCCCTCTGCCGCCCACGATCCGTCTCCGCAACCCGCCGATACACCTCGGCCGCCCGCAGGTGGAAATCCCGCCACTCCACCCGCGTGGCCTCCCGTGAGGGCACCACCTCAAGCAGAGCGTCATGGGCCTGCCGAAGCGTCGCCGCCGACTCCACGGCCGACCACAACTCCTCCAGCGACGTCACTCCCACTCATCCCCCTCGACGCCCAAGGCAACGCCTCCGTCCTGCAACGCCGAGCGCAGCCGGTTGATCGAGTCCTTCTCGACCACCAGGACGACCGGGAACGCCTTCCCGAAACGAATCTCCACCCGGTCGGCGAACGTCTGCGGGTAGGCCCGGATGGGCAGGTCATCGGTCACGTGAAGCCGAACCATGTCGCTGCTCATCGGTCACGCCGCCTTAGCAGCGGACTTGACCACAACCGGCTTCATACCCGAGGCCCGCAGGCTGTACCCCAGCTTCGCCCGACACCGGTGCCGCTCACCCCCATGGCTGCCACGGCACGCCTTGTCGTCAATCCACGGCGTCACCGTCAACCCTTCGAACACCACCGGCCGCACGTCCGTCCCCGGAATCGCCTCCGGCGGAACCGGCTGGTGAGGGGCCGCGATCTTCACCGTCACCACGGCGTCCGTCTTCCGCTCCGCCGCCTGGTCGATCACCAGGACCGACCACACCAACAGCCCGGACTCTTTGTCCGTCTCCTGCTGAACCGGCAACCCCTTCGCCCGCTCCTCGGCCGACTGGAACTTGAGCACCGGCTCGACACCCATCACCAGCGCACCACGAGGAAAGACGAAGTCGTGCGTCGTCGGAAGCCTGCTCCCACCACTGATCGCCACAGCCGATCTCCTGTCATCAGCGTCGGCTGGACCCTTGGTCCAGCACCTTGACACCAACCACTTTCGGCTGATCGGCGGGACGCAAGCACCGCATAGTGGGACTTCTAAGGACGTCTCTGCTAACTTGAAGACGTCCCAAGTCGTCACCACGGGGGTACACATGGCCAACGAACGCCTACGAGAAGCCCTGCTACGCAACGGCCTGGACCTCGACCACGTAGCCCGCGCCACCAGCGTCGACCCCAAGACCGTCGAACGCTGGATCACCAAAGGCCGCGTCCCCTACCCCCGCCACCGCCACACCATCGCCTCAATGGTCCGCGAGACCGAGAACTACCTCTGGCCGGACGCCGTAGCCGCGGACCGCAAGGCCGAGATCGCCGAGTCCGAAGTGGTCAAGGTCTACCCCCACCGCAACAACATCCCCGCGGACCTCTGGGACCGACTCCTCAACGACGCCACCAAGCACATCGAGGTCCTGTCCCTGGCCGCCCTCTTCCTGGTCGAACGCCCGACCTTCGCCAAGGAGCTGCGCCTCAAGGCCGAGAACGGAACCCGCATCCGCCTACTGTTCGGAGACCCCACCGCCCGCGAAGCCTCCCGCCGCAGTGAGGAAGAGCAGCTGGGCAAGGGCACCGTCGCCGCCCGCATCCGCAACGCCCTTGCGTTCGTCCGCCCACTGGTCGACGTCCCCGGCATCGAGGTCCGTCTACACAAGACGACCCTCTACAACTCCGTGTTCCGCTTCGACGACGAGATGATCGTCAACACCCACGTCTACGGCTTCCCCGGCGCCCACGCCCCAGCCCTCCACCTACGCCGACTCTCCGCAGGCGACCTCTTCGAGACCTACTCCGAAAGCCTGGAGACCGTTTGGGCAGGCGCGAAGCGCGCCACCTTCTGACAAGGTCGAACCATGACGAGGACCGACTACCTCAACGACCCCAACGCCCCGAAGCCGAACAGCATCCGGGTAGCCGTTAGCGCCATCGTCCAAGACCCCACCGGCCGCCTCCTCATGATCCGGCGAACCGACAACGACAAGTACGCCATCCCCGGCGGCGGCCAGGACGTCGGCGAGACGCTCGCCCAAGCCGTCGTCCGCGAGGTCGAAGAGGAAACCGGCATCCACGTCGAGGTCACCGGCCTGGTCGGCCTCTACTCCAACCCCAACCACGTCATCGCCTACGACGACGGCGAGGTCCGCCAGGAGTTCTCCATCTGCTTCCGCGCTCAACCCATCGGAGGCGAGCTGCGCACAAGCAGCGAATCCAAGGAAGTCCACTGGGTAGAGCCCCACCGCCTGCCCGACCTCGACATTCACCCGTCGATCCGTCTACGCATCGACCATGGCCTCAGCAACCGCCCCGAGCCCTACTTCACCTGATCTCAACCCCAGCGGCCCTCAGCCGCGCCTCCGTACGCTCCACTGCAGCCACCAACTCAGGCTCCGCCTGGCGGATGAAAACCGTCACCAGGTCTTCCGGCCCATACCGCGTCTGAATCTCCGCGATGCGCTCATGAACCCCGGTCGTGTCCCCGTCCGGCCCGGTGGTCATGTCCGCCCACCACAGCGCATCTCGCAGCGGCGTCTTCTCATCCACCCAACGCGCCAGCTCAGCCGAGATCCCTCTCAACTCGGCCTCCCGGTAGGCGCACGAGTGATGAGCCACGAGCGCGCACAACCGCTCCGGAAAGCCCTGCCGTGCGAGGCATCGAGCCCCGTCAAGCGGATGAAACCCAGTCTCCGCCACCTTCGGCGCATACCCTAAATCGTGAAGGAAAGCAGCCGCCTCAAGTAGTTCCGCATCAATTTTGAGAAATAGACATGCGGCCAACTTGGCCCGTTTTGCAACCCCTTGAACATGAGACCAACGGGCCGGCAAGGTAACCGCGAGCGAGTCATACGCCAAGTGTTTTGCAGTCGCCAGAAGTGACATCCTCACTCTTACATTCTACGACGCAACAGCCGAACGGAGACCGTTATAGATCCTGTCGGCAATCTCGCTCGCCCCGTCCACAATACCACCCTTACGAATCCTGTCATCGAGCCTGACCTGCACGCTAGGCTTGACCCCAGGAACTACGCATACTTCAATCAAGCCACCAGTTCGATTCGAAGGTGCAGCAGTCCAGCGTTGCAACCTGTAATTTTTGTTTCTTACAGCAAAAAACAACGATGGGTATCGAACCACATTCTCTCGCGGATCATGGAGATTGAGGCTACAAAAGCCGATCCACACCAGCAGATCGCTCACGCCATTGCTGACCAGGAAAAACCACATATTCCCAGACTTGTCCGCCTTCGTCAGCTTCCAGAACGAGTCCTCGTCAAGGCGATAAAAATCTTCGACGGTCAAATTCCTCACGCGCAGCTCGCCGAACAGACGCGCCATAAAGTTATTGAACACCGCCAGCCAAGAGCTGTAAATGTTTCGACTGCGGCTATCGATCTCATCGCCAATTAGACTACGAACGAATCCTGGCTTGCCCATGTCCCGCGCGAAACGCTTCTCGGCTTTAATAAAAATTCCAGCCAAGGGAAATATATCGCCAGCTACATCGCTATGCGCCAACGCGTCGATGTATTCTGTACGCTCCGTATTATGCTTGATGATCGCAGGTGGAAGACCATTGCGGGCGAAGATAAGGTTGACTAGAACTCGCGCGAGTCTGCCATTTCCATCCTCAAACGGGTGAATATGCGTCAGCCAAGCATGCGCGATAGCGGCATGCAATGTTACAGGCATGCCACCGTGGTCGCGCGACAACCAAGTACTAAAGTCGCGCATTTTCGCCGGCGTGTCGATCGGCAAGGGCGGCTCATGGGTCCCCTCGCCACCAATCCTTACATGATAGCGCTTATACCTCCCGGCGAATTCCTCGCCAGACGTTATGAGAGCGTGCATGCTTCGGATATCCGACTCGGACAACGGCCGACCGTCGGCAAGTGTGGAGACATAACTTTCGGCAAGAACCTTCGCACCGTGCAATCCCAGTACATCAATAAGATGCTTGTCACGCTTCATGCCTACATAGAGCATTCCTTTCATGAGGTCTTTATCGACAAGCGCAGCATCCGAAGATTTGAGAATTTCACTAGTACGGGCGAGCGACGGGCCGAGATCCTCCAGTTTGTTACTCTCGTAGATTTCGCGCGTTTGCCTGTTCACCGCATAGTCGATCAAAAATCCTTTAGCTTGAATCTCACGCGAAGCGGCCTGCACTTTCTCACGAACTCGCCGTTCGGCGTCAAAAAGAACGTCGATCTGCTTGTCAATGTCCGAATCATCGGGCAGCGAGTAGGGGCAACCTTGAAGGTCGACGACCGAGCTCACACGCACCACACCCTTTACTGGCGCTTAGTGCGCCCGACATCACCGGTAAGTCTAGTCGCTGCTTGCCGAATTGCGCTCTACAGGATCAAGGCGCGCGCCGTCTCAGGCGGCGCGCGGCACGGCCCAGCGCACGTTGGCACCAACTCCCCGCATCACGGCACGCCGGGCTCCCGCTCCGCTCCGCCCGTCGGCCGTGCGCGGAGTCGGTGCACGTGGCTGGGATGGCGGCGCACTGCACTGACGGGCACAGCTCGTCGCGGCTTTGGGAGTTCGCCAGTCGGGACGATCGCGCGGTTACCCGGCCTGGTCGGGCTGGGCACGGCGATCGACTGCCGCGACGGCTTCGCCGCCTTGCCATCGCTCCGTCAGTGCTTGTCACGAGGCGGGTTCGGGTCGTTCCCCTTCGGCGAGGTGTCCCGGGAGCGAATCCGTCCATCACGACCGTGGGTGATCGCGTCCCCACCGGTGTTGCCGACGATCTCTCGCGCACGTGCTGTGGCTTCTGCCTGCGTGTCAAAGTGAGCGCTCGCCCGCACGGCATCCGGCTTGCGGACGTCCCAACCACCCTCGGGATTGGGAACCACGTGCCGGTCGTTGTCACCCATGATGCCTCCTCGGAGCATGGACCAAGCGTTGGTAGTCCAATCGGCGCTGAAGGCGCGTGCGCTACTCGAACAGGGTGCTCTTCACCCGAACGGCCGCACTGACTGACACCATTCTGTACATGGCAAAGGGCCGTCCGGCATATCAGGACGGCTTCGCAGTTGCTCGATGGAGCACAACCAGGCCCACGTCCGCTCGTCACGTCCCGTGCGATTAGCGTGCGATTAGCCCAGGTCAACGAGGGTCAACAGCGGTCAACTACGACCGGGGCGAGAGCTGGTCAGGCGCAGTGAGCTGGCGCTGCCGCCGCACTTCCAAGCTGGTCATGCGGGTTCGATTCCCGTCACCCGCTCCAGCCTCTTCTCGCTGGTAGACCTCTTGCGGACCGTCCCACGTGGACGGTCTTTTGCTTTCTGCGAATCTTCCGTGCCCTCGCGTGCCCCTTGTCCGCGCTCACCACGGCCTCGATCCCCGCCGCGATGCTCCGCCCCCGCTCCTCCCTCGAATGGAGGTAGATGAGCACCGCGCGGGTGGAGCTGTGCCCCATCCGGTCCATAAGTTCCCGGAGCGTCGCCCCGGTCTCCGCCGCCAGCGTGTTGCCCGTGTGCCGGAGGTCGTGCAGGTGGACGTCCGGCATTCCCGCCGCCTTCCTCGCCGTGTCTCCTGATCACGTCGTGCCATTAGCGTGCGATTGGCGCTGCTTCACCCCGGTGATCGGACTGGTTCGGCTCGGTCTCGCAGTGCGTCCGCCGGTAGATCGCCGGCGGATGTCCCATGTGGACGGTTTTGGCGTCCTCGCACGCTCGGGTCGGGCGGCGGTTGGGGTGGTTGGTCGGCGGCTCATGATGGGGCATGCGTTTGGACCAGATCGTGGTGGACTGCGTCGACCCTGCGGGGCTCGTGAGGTTCTGGGCGGGGTTGCTCGGTGGGCGGCCGGTGGAGCGGGAGCACGGGTGGGCGCACGTCGTTCCACCCGGGTGGCCCCGGATCTCGTTCCAGCCCGTGCCGGAGCCGAAAGCGGTGAAGAACCGGCTCCACCTGGACATCGGCGTGGACGACATCACGGCTGCCACGGAGAGGGCCGTCGGACTCGGGGCCAGGCCGCTGGGCGCGGTGCAGACCGACGAGCAGGGCAGCTTCCAGGTGCTGCTCGACCCGGCGGGCAACGAGTTCTGCTTCGTCAAAGCCGCCTAGGACGTCACGACGCGCCACAGGGCTTCGCCGAAGCGGATCGCCGGCACGACCACGAGGACGCCGATGGCGAAGGTCACCGGGCATCTCAGGATCAGGCGCAGCGTCGTCACGCGCCCATTCTGCCCCGACGACGCCCGCGGATCAGCCGGTGGCGGCGGCGACGGCGGCACGCAGTGAGCGCACCACCGAGACGTCCCCCTCCACCGACACGTGCTCCTCCCCGACCCGGCCCCACAACCACAGGTCCACCGCGGACGGCGAGCCGCTCACGACGGCCGCCGGGGTGGCTTGCGGGCAGTAGTCGACGACCCCCTCGTGCAGCGCCACGGTCCACTCCCGGCCCGGCACACGCAGCGTCACAGCTTGTCCTGACGTGTGAACGCCGGGTGGCTGGTGGCAGCCCAGCCACAGGTGCAGCACCTCGTCGATGCCGTCCGCGGCCAAGCCGGGCTCCAACGGCGCCGCCGAGCCGGTCGCGGCCTGCGCGTCGAACCGGTGCACGGCCGTCTCGTGCGCCATCCGACGCACCCAGAACCCCAGGGTCCGGTCCCACGGGCACCACGTCGCCGCAGGTGACGCCGCACGCTCCGGATCCAGCACGGTGATCAGGGACGCCGCGCCGGTCCGGTACCAGTCGATGGGGTCGGCTCCCGGCGAGCTCTCCCACCCCACCGGGCGCGCGCCGCGGCCGATCCACTCCGCCACCATCCGGTGGATCGAGCCGAGGTGCACGAGAAGGTCACCGACCGTCATGCCTGGGCACGCCGGCACGTCACGGTCGAGTGGCGCGAGTTCTGCCGCGACCGCGAACGACTCCGCTTCGACGCGGAGCGCGCCGGCCAACGAGTGGGCATCCATCACCGCAGCATCGTCGAACGCACCACCCGGGGGCGACCCCGTATTGGATCGCGCGCGGCGACCGACCGGCGTATGAACGTGCCATGGCGCTCACCCTCCGCACCCTCGCCGCGAACGACCTCGCCGAGTTCCAGCGGCTCGTCAACTCGGCTTTCCTCTTCGACAGCGTCGAGGACCAGCTCGAACGGTGGCGTGGCCTGTTCGAGCCGGAACGGCACCACGCCGTGTTCGACGGTGACGAGCTGATCGGCGGCGGCGGCATCCAGAGCCGGCAGATCACGCTGCCCGGCGCCGGTCCGCAACCGGTCGCGGCGGTCACGTCGGTCGGCGTGAAACCGGGCCATCGGCGGCGCGGCGTGCTCACCCGCGTGATGCGCGCCCAGCTGCACGGCATGCACGAGGACGGCGCCGAGGCGATCGCCGCGCTGTGGGCGTCGGAGGCCGCGATCTACCCCCGGTTCGGCTACGGGCTCGCGGCCGAGTTCACCCGGCTCGAGGTGCCGAGCGGCGCGAAGTTCCGGCCCGGCGTGTCGACGGGTGGTGAGCGGTTGCGCGAGGTGTCGCGGGACGAGGCCATGCCGTTCATGAAGGCCGTGTACGAGGACTTGCGGCCGAGCCGGACGGGGTGGCTGAGCCGCAAGGACGCCGCGTGGGACCACCAGTTCGCCGACACCGAGCGCGACCGCGACGGGTTGACCGCGTACCGCTACGTCCTGCACCCGCAGGGCTACGCGGTCTACCGGGTCAAGGCGGACTGGCGGGAACGCGGCCCGCGCAACGAGCTGCACGTGCGCGAGATCGCGGCACGCACCGACGAGGCGTACGCGGCGCTCTACCGGTACCTGTTGGACGTCGACATGGTCGGCGAGCTGAAGTTCTTCACCGCCGCCGACGACCCGGGCGTCCACCTGCTGGAGGACGCACGGCTCGCGCTGCGCGGCCGGGGCGACTCGCTGTGGGTGCGGCTGGTGGACGTCGACCGCGCGCTCACCCTGCGCCGTTACCTCTCGGACGTGGACGTGGTGCTGGAGCTGTCGGACGAGTTCTGCCCGTGGAACGCGGGCCGGTGGCGGTTCACCGTGAAGGACGGCGCGGCCACCGTGCGGCGGGTGGACGACGAGCCGGACGTGGTGCTCGACGTGCAGGCGTTGGGCGCGGCGTACCTCGGTGGGACGAGGCTGGCGACCCTGGCGAGGGCCCAACGGGTGAGTGAGGTCACCGGTGGTGCGCTGAACGCCCTGTCACATGCGCTTTCGGGTGATCGGGAGCCTCACTGCCCGGAGGTGTTCTGACCGTTTCGGGAACCTCTGCCCGGCGTGCGGCGTTTTCCGGGCAACAAGCACCGGGAGGGTCGATGACCACCACGATCGTGTTGCTCGTGCTGCTGGTCCTGGTCGGCGCGGTCTGGTATTCCGCCCGCTCCGCCGCCGAGAAGCGCCGCCGGGAGCTGGAGGACGCGCAGGCCGAAGCACGCCGTTGGGTGGAGCGGCTGGGCGGCCAGGTGATGAACCTGGCCGGCACGGACGTGGCCTCGCAGCAGGCGATGGCCGACGCGTCCGAGCGGTTCACCGCGGCCGGTTCGCAGATGGAGCAGGCGCGCACGGTGGAGCAGTGCCGCCTCGTCACGCAGACCGCGATGGAAGGCCTGTACTACGTGCGGGCCGCGCGCGTGGCGATGGACCTCGACCCGGGCCCCGAGCTGCCGGACCTCACCGGTCAGAGCCGGGCGGGCAAGGTGTCGGAGGAGCGTGACGTCACGGTGGAGGGCCACCGGTACGTCGCCTCGCCGCGGCCGGGCGCGCACACGCCGCACTACTACCCCGGTGGTGTGGTGGCGGGACGTCCGGTGCCGCAGGGCTGGTACTCCGAGCCGTGGTGGAAGCCCGCGCTGGTGGCGGGCGCGTGGGGCTTCGCCTCGATGATGCTGTTCAGCGCGATGTTCACGGGCATGGTCGGCGTGCCGGCGGCCGTGGCGTCCGAGGACCCCGGCGCCGACGGCGGTGACGACGGCGGCGATGGTGGCGACGGCGGCGACGCGGGCGGTGACGCGGGCGGCGACTACGGCGGTGGTGACTTCGGTGGCGGCGACTTCGGTGGCGGCGACTTCGGCGGGTTCTGACCGCTCAGGCGGGTTGGCAGGTCGGGCACCAGTAGAGGTTCCGGCCTGCCAGTGAGGCGGCGGCGACGGGCGTGCCGCAGACCAGGCACGGTTGACCGGTGCGGCGGTAGACGTAGACCTCGCCGCCGTGCCGGTCCTGGCGCGGCGGGCGGCCGGTGACCTCGGGCAGGTCCTCGGGCCGCACGGTGTCGATGCGCCCGACCTTCACCCCGGCCCGCATGAGCACGGTCAGGTCGAACCACAGGTCGTCCCACAACGCCCGGTCCAGCTGGTTGCCGGGCACGAGCGGGTGCACGCCGTGCCGGAACAGCACCTCGGCCCGGTAGACGTTGCCGACGCCCGCGAGCACGGTCTGGTCCATCAGCAGCACGGCGATGGACTGGCGGGACCGGGCGATGCGCGCCCACGCCAGGTCGGGTTTCGCGTCACGGCGCAGCGGGTCCGGTCCGAGGCGGGCGCGCAGCGCGGCCACCTCGACGTCGGTCAGCACCTCGCACCGGGTCGGGCCGCGCAGGTCCGTCCAGTGGGTGGGGCCGACCAGCCGCATCCGCACTTGGCCGACCGGCTGGGTGACCGGGTGCGGCGACTCGGTGAACGTGCCGTAGAGCCCCAGGTGGACGTGCACGGTCGCGTCCGGCCCGTAGACGTGGAACAGGTGCTTGCCGTGCGCCTCGGCGCGCTCGAACAGCCGACCGTCCACAGCGGACGTGGCGAACCGGCCCTGCGGGCTCGACACCCGGACCGTCGAGCCCGCGTACCGGCGTCGGTGCAGCTTCGCCAGGCGGTGCAGCGTGTGACCTTCAGGCATCAGGGCAGGGCCGGCGCCTCGCCGGTGCGCTCGTACTCGCGGAGGATGTCGATGCGCCGCGCGTGCCGCTCCTGCCCGGAGAACGGGGTGGCGAGGAACGCCTCCACGATCGCGAACGCCTCCTCGGTGGTGTGCATCCGGCCGCCGATGCCGATGAGCTGGGCGTCGTTGTGCTCGCGGGCGAGCTTCGCCGTCTCCACGCTGTAGGCGAGCGCGGCGCGGGCGCCGGGCACCTTGTTCGCGGCGATCTGCTCGCCGTTGCCGGAGCCGCCGATGACGATGCCCAGGCTGCCCTCGTCCGCGACGACGCGGCGGGCCGCCTCGATGCAGAACGGCGGGTAGTCGTCCTCCGCGTCGTAGGCGGCCGGTCCGACGTCGACCACCTCGTGGCCCGCGTCGGTCAGGTGCTTGACGAGGTGGGTCTTCAGCTCGAAGCCCGCGTGGTCCGATCCCAGGTAAACGCGCACGTCAGCAAGTCTGCCATCCTGGACGGCGTGTTCGGTCAAGAGGGTTGCCGGCTGCGCCTGGAGTGGGGTGCGGAGGGGGTCGCCGCGCTCGGTGAGCAGTGCGCGGTGCTGGTGATCGTGGACGTGCTGTCGTTCTCCACGGCGGTGGACGTCGTCGTGGCCCGCGGTGGGGCCGTGCGGCCGGTGCGCTGGTCGCAGCGGGAGACCGCCGCGCGGCCGGCGGACCCGTCGTGGACGTTGCGGCCGTCGTCGCTGGTGTCGGTGCCGGCCGGGGCGGAGTTGGAGCTGGCTTCGGCGAACGGCGCCACGTTGTGCTCGTCGGCCGGGGCCACGGGGGCGGTCGTGCTGGCGGGGTGCCTGCGCAACGCGCGGGCGGTCGCCGCGGCGGCTCGGGAGCTGGCGGCCGGCGGGCCGGTCGGCGTCGTGCCGGCCGGTGAGCGGTGGGGCGTGAACCTGGCGGAGCACGGGGACGTCGGGCCGCTGCGGCCGGCGGTCGAGGACCTGCTGGGCGCGGGCGCGATCATGTCGTCCCTGCTGGGGTACGGGTCGGCTTCGGTGGAAGCGGCTCTGGCGGCGGAGACCTACGCGTGGGCGTCGGTGGAGGACGTGCTGGCCGGCTGCGTGTCCGGCCGCGAGCTGATCTCGGCCGGCCACGCCGGTGACGTCGCCCTCGCGTCCCAGGTGAACGTCAGCGCCGCCGTCCCGCGCCTGACCGACGGCGTCCTGCGCGCCGCCTGACCCCCTCGCGAGAGTCCTGCGTTCAGGGCTCGAGAGTCCTACCTCCAGAGCGCATGAGTTCAACACTCGGCCATACCGTCCGGTATGGCCGAGTGTTGAACTCGGGGTGCGCGAACGTACGACTCACGCGCCGTGAACGCAGGACTCTCGGGGTCAGCGTTGGATGGACTTCAGCTCGGTGAACTCGTCCAGGCCGTGGGAGCCGAACTCGCGGCCGTTGCCCGACTGGCGGTAGCCGCCGAACGGGGCGCTGGTGTTGAACGCCGCGCCGTTGATGTCCACCTGCCCGGTGCGCAACCGCTTCGCCACCGCCAGGGCGCGGTCGGTGTCCGCCGAGAACACCGCGCCGCCCAAGCCGTAGATGGTGGAGTTCGCGATCCGCACGGCGTCGTCCTCGTCCGCGTAGGGCATGACGGACAGGACCGGGCCGAAGATCTCCTCCTGCGCGATCACCATGTCCGACCGGACGTCGCCGAACACGGTCGGCGCGACGAAGAAGCCGCGGTCGAGGGGGCGGGAGGCGCCGCCGAGGGCGAGCTTCGCCCCCTCCGAGACGCCGCGCTCGATGTATCCGACGGCGCGGTCGCGCTGGGCGGACGAGACCGCCGGGCCCATGCGCGTCGAGGGAAGAGCGGGATCGCCGGGCTCGTACTTGGCCGCGGCGGCGACCGCGATCTCCAACGCCTCGTCGTGCCGGGACGCGGGCACCAGCAGGCGGGTCCACGCGCTGCACGCCTGCCCGTTGTTCATGTACGCGTTGCCCACGCCGATCTTCACCGCACGCGTCAGGTCGGCGTCCTCCAGCACGACGTTCGCCGACTTGCCGCCCAGCTCCAACGCCACCCGCTTCACCGTCTCGGCGGCCAGCGCGGACACCCGCCGACCGGCCCGCGTCGAACCGGTGAACGACACCATGTCCACCATCGGGTGACTCGCCAACGCTTCGCCGACCACCGGCCCGGTGCCGTGGACGAGGGAGAACACACCTTCGGGCACGCCGACGTCGTGGAGCACCGCGGCGAGCAGGTCAGCGGTGAGGGGCGCCAGCTCGCTCGGCTTGAGCACGACCACGTTGCCCGCCGCCAGCGCGGGCACGACCTTGGCCACCATCTGCTGCAACGGGAAGTTCCACGGCGTGATGGCCGCGACGACGCCGACCGGTTCCCGCAGCACGAGCGAGTTCCCGAGCTCCGCGCCGTCGAAGTAGCCGGCGGCCAGCACGTCCGCCACCCCGCGCGCGATGCCCACGGGGTTCGGCACCTGCACCCGCGACGCGAACGTGGCGGGCGTGCCCATCTCCGCCGTCATGGTCGAGGCGAACTCGGCGGCCCGTGCCTCCAGGGCGTCCGCGATCGCCCGCACGAGGGCGAGCCGGGAGTCCGGGGCCGTCGCCGACCAGGCCGGGAACGCGGCGACCGCCCTGATCACGGCGGTGTCCACGTCGCCGACGGTGCCGGCGCGGACCGTGCCGACGACCTCTTCGGTGGTCGGGTTGACGACCTCGATCACTGCGGGCTCCCCGAGAACGATGTGACACTCCAGGACGAAACTCACCCAAGAGTGTCACATCGATCGGGTCAGGAGAAGTCCAGACCCCCGGTCCGGGTGCGCTTGAGCTCGAAGAAGTGCGGGAAGCTCGCCAACGCCCGCGCGCCGTCGAACACCTTCACGGCGTCCTCGCCGCGCGGGATCTTGGTGAGCACGGGCCCGAAGAACGCCACGCCGTCGATGTGGATCGTGGGCGTGCCGACGTCCATGCCCACCGGGTCCATGCCGCGGTGGTGGCTGGCCCGGAGGTCCTCGTCGTGCGCGTCGGTGTGCGCCGCCTCGGCCAGCTCCGCGGGCAGCCCGACGTCCTCCAGCGCCAGCTTGATGGCCTGGTCGTAGTCACGCGTCTTGCCCAGGCCCTCGTTGTGGATCCGGGTGCCGAGCGCGGTGTACAGGTCGCGCAGCACGCCGTCGCCCTTGCTCTTGGCCGCCGCGATGGCGACGCGCACCGGGCCCCAGCTGCGGTCCATCATGTCGCGGTAGTCGGCGGGCAGGTCGCGGCCCTCGTTGAGCACCGAGAGGCTCATCACGCGGAAGTCCAGGTCGAGTTCGCGCTGCTGCTCCACCTCGAGGATCCACCGGGACGAGATCCACGCGAACGGGCAGACCGGGTCGAAGTAGAAGTCGACCTTCGTACGTCCCTCTGTCGACATGCGGTGTTCCCTCCGTGGCTGTTCGTGAGCGGGTGCGCCAGGTTCGGCGCTCCCATCGTGCTCAACCAGTCGACCGCACGCAGTCTTCCCTCGGACGCCAGTCCACTTCCGGGCGTCCCACGTGATTGGATGCGACTGTCGTGTTCACCGACTCGACACCCATTTCCCGTTCCGACGACGCCGGCGCCGAGGTCCCGTGGCGGCGGCAGACGAGGTGACCAGTGGCGGCACCCAACCTCACCCGCGACCAGGCGCAGCAGCGGGCTGCGCTGCTGGAGGTCGATTCCTACCGGATCGAGCTGGACCTGACCGACGGTGGCGGCAAGCCCGGCTCGGACACGTTCCGCTCGACCACGACGGTCGCCTTCCGCAGCCGGACACCCGGCGCGTCGGCGTGGATCGACATCGTGGCCGCCAATGTCCACCGCGCCGTGCTCAACGGACACGAGCTGGACGTCTCCGAGTACCGCGAGGACGACGGCGTCCACCTGCCCGACCTGGCCGAGGTCAACGAGCTGACCGTCGAGGCCGACTGCCGGTACATGAACACCGGCGAGGGCCTGCACCGGTTCGTCGACCCGGTCGACGGCGAGGTGTACCTGTACTCGCAGTTCGAGACGGCGGACGCCAAGCGCATGTTCGCCTGCTTCGACCAGCCCGACCTCAAGTCGGTCTACGACCTCGCGGTCACCGCGCCGCACCACTGGAAGGTCGTCTCCAACTCGGCGATCGAGTCCACTGTGGATGGCGCGGGCGGCGCGGACAGGCACGTCTTCGCCACCACCAAGCCCATGTCGACGTACCTGGTCGCGCTGGTCGCGGGCCCGTACGCCGAGTGGCGCGACGAGTTCAGCGACGGCGACACCACCATCCCGCTGGGCATCTACTGCCGCGCGTCGCTCGCGCCGCACATGGACGCCGAGCGGCTGTTCACCGAGACCAAGCAGGGTTTCGGCTTCTACCACAAGGCGTTCGGGGTCACCTACCCGTTCGGCAAGTACGACCAGTGCTTCGTGCCCGAGTTCAACGCGGGCGCGATGGAGAACGCCGGCTGCGTCACGTTCCTGGAGGACTACGTCTTCCGCAGCCGCGTCACCCGCTACCTGTACGAGCGCCGCGCCGAGACCGTGCTGCACGAGATGGCGCACATGTGGTTCGGCGACCTGGTGACCATGCGCTGGTGGGACGACCTGTGGCTGAACGAGTCGTTCGCCACCTGGGCGTCGGTGCTGGCGCAGGCCGAGGCGACCGAGTACCGGCAGGCGTGGACGACGTTCGCCAAGATCGAGAAGTCGTGGGCGTACCGGCAAGACCAGCTGCCGTCCACGCACCCGGTGGCCGCCGACATCCCGGACCTCCAGGCGGTCGAGGTCAACTTCGACGGCATCACCTACGCCAAGGGCGCCTCGGTGCTCAAGCAGCTGGTGTCGTACGTGGGCCTGGACAACTTCCTGTCCGGTCTTCGGGTGTACTTCGGCAAGCACGCCTGGGGCAACGCGACGCTGGCCGACCTGCTCAACGCGCTGGAAGAGGCGTCGGGCCGCGACCTGTCGTGGTGGAGCGCGCAGTGGCTGGAGACCACCGGCCTGAACCTGCTGCGGCCCAAGTACTCGGTCGACTCCGAGGGCCGGTTCACCGAGTTCGCCGTGCTCCAGGGCGGGGCCCGGCCGGGCAAGGGCGAGCTGCGCACGCACCGGTTGGCGATCGGCGTGTACGACGCCGACGACTCCGGCAAGCTCGTGCGCACCCACCGCGTCGAGCTGGACGTGTCCGGCGAACGCACCGAGGTGCCGGAGCTGGTCGGCGTGCACCGGGGCAAGCTGGTGCTGGTCAACGACGACGACCTGACCTACTGCACGATGCGGCTGGACCCGGACTCGCTGGCGTCGCTGATCGACCACATCGCCGACATCGCCGAGCCCCTGCCGCGCACGCTGTGCTGGTCGGCGGCCTGGGAGATGACGCGTGAGGCCGAGCTGAAGGCGCGCGACTTCGTGAACCTGGTGCTCGGCGGGCTGCACTCGGAGACCGAGGTCGGCGTGGTGCAGCGGCTGCTGCTTCAGGCGCAGACGGCGCTCTCGTCGTACGCGGACGTCTCGTGGCGCGACGAGGGTTGGCGCAGGTTCTCCTCCCGGACGTTGGAGCTGGCGCGCGCCGCCGAGGCCGGTTCGGACCACCAGCTCGCGTTCGTGAACGCGCTGGCCGGTTCGGTGCTGGACGAGGCGACGGTCGAGGTGGTGCGCGGCTGGTTGGACGGCTCGGACGTGCTCCCCGGCCTCGACGTGGACACCGACCTGCGCTGGCGGCTGCTGAACGCGCTGGTCGCGCACGGCGCCGCCGGATTGGCCGAGATCCAGGCCGAGGAGGAGCGCGACCCCACCGCCACCGGTCGGCGCAAGGCCGAGTCGGCGCGCGCGCTGCGGCCGACGGTCGAGGCGAAGACCGAGGCGTGGGACCGCGCGGTGAACGACGACGAGCTGCCGAACGCGGTGTCCGAGGCGATCATCGCGGGCATCCAGCACCCCGGCCAGAAGGCGCTGCTCCAGCCGTTCGTGGCGCGGTACTTCGCCGACGCGGCCGACGTGTGGGACCGCCGGTCGAGCGAGCGGGCCCAGTCCATGATCGTCGGCTTGTTCCCGTCGTGGTCCATCTCGAAGGAGACGGTCACGGCGGCCGACGAGTGGCTGGCCGAGGAACGCCCGCCCGCCCTGCGGCGACTGGTCTCGGAAGGCCGAGCGGGCATCGTGCGCGCCCTGGCAGCCCAGGAGTTCGACCGGTCCTGAGGCTCGACGTATGACGTGCGGTGACCCGATCGTGTCACCGCACGTCATACATCTCGTAGTACGCTTGCCGCATGGGCACCATCACCTTTCGCCCGGACACCGAGACGGAACGGGCGCTGGAGCGCTTGACGGCTGACGGCCGCAGCGCTTCAGCCGCGATTCGCGAAGCCCTGCTCTTGGCCGCGAAGGTGCAGCAGGCCGAGGCGTTGCGCGAGGAGGCGCTGGCTTTGGCGGCCGACCCTGACGACGTGGCGGAAGCACGGGCCGTGCTCGCGGACCTGGAGCCACTGCGTGCGTGGTGAGGTCTACCGGCTTCGGGCGCCGCGCAACGCCACCGGGCACGAGCAGCAAAGCAGTCGCTACGCGGTCGTCGTCCAATCGAACGCGCTCCCGTTGAGCACGTGGCTGGTAGCGCCGACGTCGACCTCGGCCCGACCGGCGTCGTTCCGTCCTGAGATCGAGCTGAACGGGCAGCCGACTCGAGTGCTCGTGGAGCAGACGACAGCCGTCGACCCGCAGCGCTTGGGTGATCTGGCGGGAAGGTTGTCCTTGCACGAGATGAACGAGGTGGACACCGCTCTTCGCACCGTGCTCGACCTGTGATCCGAAGGGGGGCGGTCACGGCGGCCGACGAGTGGCTGGCCGAGGAACGCCCGCCCGCCCTGCGGCGACTGGTCTCGGAAGGCCGAGCGGGCATCGTGCGCGCCTTGGCCGCCCAGGAGTTCGACCGGTCCTGAGGCTCGACGTACGACGTGCGCGGAGCCGCTGCGGGTGTGGTGACGGCTGCGGGGTGAACGGGACGGCGCTTCAGGCGCTGTCCCGTTTCGCTTCCGGGGCGGAGCGGTGGTCGCGGTCGTAGGCGTCGGCCCAGCGGGCGAACACGTCACGCGAGTGGGCCGGGCTCAGGACGACGCGTTCCAGCTGCCGCATCTTGGCCTCGTAGGCGCTGATCGCGCTCGGGTCGTCGTGGAAGACCGTCGCCGTCTCGGTCTCCGCGTAGGCCAGCGGCTTGGTCGGCGACGAGAACGTCAGCAGGGTCGCGGAGTGGCGCAGGACCGTGTGCGACGGGGCGCTCATCGGGATGATCCGCGGGCTGATCCGCGACCACCCGCACATCAGCGTCAGGCGCAGCAGCTGGTCGCGCATGACCTTCGCGTCGCCGACGACGAGCCGCAACGCCGCCTCGTGGATGTAGATCACCATCTCCGGGCCGCCCGGCCTGCGCAACGCGTCCTGCCGCGTCATGCGCGCCTCCGTCAGGTCCCGGTCCCTGGTCAACGCGTACGCGTAGTCCTCGGTCTGCGCCAGGCTCGGCACCACCAGCGGCTCGTAGGTCGTCACCGTGCGGGCCGCGTGCTCGTGCACGGCCACCGCCGTCAGCGTGTCCGGCCACGGCTCGTGCCGGCGCAGGAAGTTGCCCCCGTCGACCTCGCTGGCGATGGCCAGGACCCGGTCACGGGTCGGCTTGTCCGCGCCGCACCGGCCGAGCAGCGTCCCGATTTCCCACGGGCTCGTGCCGCGACTGCCGGTTTCGAGTTTCGACAACTTGCCCAGCGACCAGCCGAGCGCGTCGGCGACGAACGCCGTCGACATCCGAGCGCGGTGCCGGACGCGCCGCAATTCCTCGCCCAATTCCCGGCTGCGAGCCGTGCTCAACCTCGCGGACGGCCTTTCTTCGGACTCCATGACACCCCCTATGGCGCACATCTGCAAAGGGCACGGCGGGTGGTGCGTGCAGCGAAGTCCCGTCGCGCACACCACCACCCGCCGCGCATGTCCGACCAGTGTGCGGGCTGGTCGGTAGCTCTGGTGCACAACACCTTGTCCGGCCCGCAACAGCTGGTCAATCCCCTTTTCGAGCGAGAGACTTGACCACTGGTCCCGCTTTAGTATGCATTTCCATGAACCGCAACACCTCGAAATCCATCGCACTGGGCGCGCGTTTGCGCAACGCACGGACGACGAACAAGCTCAGCCAACGCGCACTCGCGAAGAAAATCGGCGTCGTACATTCGTTGCTTTCGCGCAACGAAAGCGGCCAGCGCGTCCCGACCCGGGCGGAGGTCATCCGCATCCTCGACCCGCTCATCATCCCCGATCGGGATCGCGAAGAAATCCTGGAGATGACCGAAGACCCCAGCGGATCACCCCTCGCCATGATCGACATGCCCGAGCTGCGCGCGCAGATCGCCGCACTGATCGAGGTCGAGCAGATGGCCAGGGAGATCGTGAGCTGGTCGCCGCTGATCATCCCCGGCCTGCTCCAGGTCAGCGCCTACACCCGCTCGATCATGGAAGCCGCCCGCATCCCCGACGGGGAGATCGCCACCCGCGTCGCGGTCCGGATGGGTCGGCGGGACATCCTCACCCGCCGCAACCCGGTCCGATACACCGTCTTGATCGGCGAGGCCGTGCTCAGCCAGACGTTCGGCAGCCGAGAGGTCATGACCGAGCAGTTCGACCACCTGCTGATGATGAGCGCGCACGAGAACGTCGACCTCAGGGTGGTGCCGACGGCCACCGGCTGGCACCCGGGTCTCGACGGCGCGTTCACGGTGCTGAAGTGCGATGGCACGTCGTTCGCGCACTTGGAGAACCACGTCAGTTCGGTCTTCGTCCAGGAGGCCGAGTCGGTAGCCGGCTTCGAGGCGTGCGTGCCAAGGTTGATGGAGGTCGCGATGAGCACGGAGCAGTCGTTCGAACTCATCGCGAAGGAGGTGCAACGGACGACGGGAGTCGCATGACCGTGCGCTGGAAGAAATCCAACCGGAGTGTCAGCGATGGCTCTTGCGTCGAGGTGGCGAACCACTTCGACGCGGTGCGGGACAGCAAGAACCCCTCGGTCGTGCTGGGCGTCAGCCCGGCACGGCTGAAGGCGTTCGTGAACGCCCTCAAGGCACGGTGAATGCGAAGGCCCCGGCGGGGTACGCCGGGGCCTTCACTTCGTCGTTCGAGGTCGTCAGCCGTGCTTGGGAGCCGGACCGGCCTGGTCGGTCAGCATCCGCAGGCCGCTCACCAGGCCGCCGGACAGGTCGCCCTCCTTGAAGGAGGCGACCATGCTCATCACGGCCAGCTTCGCGCCGCGGTCGGCGATGCGGCGGTGGGACTCCTCGCCCGTCACCACCTCCACCCGGCGTTCACCGGGCGACACCGCGACGAGCACGGCGTGCGTGGGGCGCGTGGTGCCGGCGTGCAGCTCCTCGGCCTTCGCCCGCGCGTCCGCGCCCAGCTCGCCGAGGTACACGCTGAAGTCCAGCCCGGTGGTGCGGCTGGCCAGCGTCAGCGCCTCGTCCAGGCTCGACAGCTGCACCGGCGTGAACGGCAGGCTCGGCGGGTGCGGCTCGTACATCTTGGCGGCGGACACCCGGCCGCTGTTGGTGACGACCTCGCCGACCTCCAGCGTCGACGGGTCGACGTCCACCCTCGTCAGCTCACCAGTTGCCACGGGCACCTCCCTTGGCGGTACGGCCCTCGGCCGGCGCCGTGACGGCCTGGTGCGCGCCGCCGGGCAAGCCCGCCGGGTTCGCCGTCCACCAGACGGGGGCGTAGTTCCACTCCTGGCCCGGGCGGTACCGCTGAATGCGGGTGGCCTTCGGCCTCAGCGTCAGTAGCGTGATCACGCCGTAGATGGCCAGCGGGATCAGCGCGAAGACGAGCACGGTCTCCACGATGGTCACGCCGGTTACGGTAACCGATCGTCCTGGTCAGGTCGGGGTGAGGGCACCGTTTCCGCACCGGGGTGGGCCGAGCGGTGCGCGCGGGGCCGCCCGGCGGTCCGGCCAACTGTGAACGCGGCCCGGTCGGCGCGGTCCGCGACTACGCGTACGGCGGTGACCACGTCGTGGGACACCGGCTCGGGCGGCGGGCACGCGACCGTCACGGACATGGCGCTGCCACGTGGCATATGACCCTTTGTGATCTACCCGACGCCCTACCTGCGACGACGTCACCCTCAGTGTCCATCGGTGCCGGATGCACCAGCTTCCACGCTCGATCGTCGCAGTGCGTACACCCGGATGGCCTTCCCCCGGACGGAGGCGAATGGCGGCCGGTTTGGCGTCTTGTCCTGGGCCCACTCGGCTTCTAGCTTTTCACCTGTACGGGTCTTGCGCATCCGATTCCGGAGCCCAATTCCCGCCCGATGAGTCTCGGAGGACACGACATGTACACCATGAACCTTGTTCTGGTCGCCGCCCTCACTCTTTCGTCGTACACCCAATCGGAGCAGAGCGTTACCACTGTTCAGCCTCAAGCAGTGCTCGCCGAGTCGGTGCGCATCACCGCCGACGACTCCGTTCGGATCACCTCCCAAGGCTCCGTCCGGATCACCTCGGACTCCGTCCGGATCACCGGGGACGACCCGGGCTCGGTGCGCATCACGACAGTGGGGTCGGTGCGCATCACGTCGGGCTCCGTGCGGATCACGAAGGGTTCCGTGCGCATCACGAACGACCCCCAGGACCACGTCCTGGCGGCCTGAGCACGAGCGGTCGCTAAGCCGCGGGCTCGCCGAGGTAGGGCAGCCACTGCGGGTCGGCCTCGGTGACGCCGGCCAGCAGCCGCCAGTGCGGCCCGCGGGGCGCGTTGGGCACCACCCGCAGGCGCCAGCCGAGCTCCGAGAGGAGCTTGTCGGCCTTGCGGTGGTTGCACTTCGCGCAGCAGGCGACGCAGTTGGTCCACGAGTGGGGGCCGCCGCGGCTGCGCGGCACCACGTGGTCGATCGTCTCGGCGCGTCCGCCGCAGTACGCGCAGCGGTACCGGTCCCGGTGCATCAGCCCGGCCCGCGTGAGCGGCACCCGGCCCCGGTAGGGCACCCGCACGTAGTTCGCCAGCCGGATCACCGACGGGACGACCACCGCGGACGTCGAGGAGTGGACGACGGCCCCGGCGGGGTCGCCGTGCACGACCTCGGCCTTGCCGCACACCACGAGGACCACCGCGCGCCGCAGGGGCAGCGCGGTGAGCGGTTCGAACGTGGCGTTGAGCAGCAGGACCTTGCGCCTTCCCCAAGGCAGCACCACGGGCGCCGGACCGGCCCCCTGGCCGTCGGCCACAGTGTGCACGGTGTTCAGCGCGAGCTGCTTCTGGCCGGACGGCACCGACGACGCGATCCCGGCGTTCACCAGGGCGCCGATCGGGGTGGGTTGTCGGTCTGGCACGCGACCACCTCCACCGGTTCAGGGCCTAGCAGACCACAGATCGACCCCAAAAATCACCTGTGATATGTGACGGGTCACGAAGCCGAGAGCGAAACTCGGGTGAACAGACCCCTATCGGACATGGTTTTCAACACCCGGGCTACGCTCGGCGAGGTGACCGAAGCCTCCCGCGCAGCGCTGCCTGCGACGATCACCTACCCGGCCGCGCCGCGGCTCGACCTCGTCGACGACCTGCACGGAAACGCGGTCCCCGACCCCTACCGCTGGCTCGAGGACCCTGCGGACCCCCGAACCGCCGCGTGGTCCGCCGAACAGGACGGGGTGGCCCGGTCCTGGCTGGACGCGATGCCGGGCCGGGACGCGCTCGCCGCCCGCCTGGGCGAGCTGATGCGGACCGGTTCCGTGGGCACACCGGTGTGGCGGGCCGGGCGGGCGTTCTACACCCGCCGGGGGCCGGACGAGGACCACCCGGTGCTGTACGTGCGGGTGGACGGCGTGGAGCGGGTGCTGCTGGACGTGTCGCGGCTCGACCCGTCCGGCCGGACCACGCTCGACCAGTGGTCGCCGTCCCGCGAGGGCACGCGGCTGGCCTACCAGGTGTCGATCGGTGGTGACGAGCACTCGTTGCTGCACGTCCTGGACGTCGACACCGGCGAGCTGCTGGACGGCCCGATCGACCGGTGCCGGTACTCGCCGGTCGGCTGGCTGCCCGGCGGCGAGGAGTTCTTCTACGTGCGCCGGGTCGACCCCGCGCTGGTGCCCGAGGACGAGCGGCAGTTCCACCGGCGGGTGTGGCGGCACCGGGTGGGCACGCCCGCGGCCGACGACGTGAACGTGCACGGCGACGGCCTCGACCACACCTACTACTACGGGCTGTCGTTGTCGGAGGACGGCCGGTGGCTGGTGGTGAACGGCGCGCCCGGCACCGTGCGGCGGGACTCGGTGTGGATCGCCGACCTGCACGGCTCCGGCGAGCTGACGCCGGTCGTGCGCGACTCCGACGACGTGCAGTGCTCGGCGTGGGTCGCCCCGGACGGGCGGCTCTACCTGCGGACCAGCCTCGACGCGCCCCGGTTCCGGGTGTGCGTGGCCGACCCGACGGCGCCGGGCGAGTGGACCGAGCTGGTCGGCGAGCAGCCGGACTCGGTGCTGGACGCGGTGACCTGGCTGGACGGGTCGCTGGTGCTGCTGCGGACCCGGCACGCGGTCTCGGAGCTGCACCTGCACTCCCCCGCGACCGGCGAGCACCTGCGGGAGATCCCGCTGCCCGGGACGGGGTCGCTGCACGGGTTGTCCACAGTCGACCGGCTGACCGGTGCGGACCGGGACGTGCTGTGGTTCGGGTGGTCGGACTTCATCACGCCCTTGTCGGTGTACCGCTACTCGCTGTCGAGCGGGCGGACCGAGTTGGAGGCGGCGGCGCCCGGGACGGTGTCGCTTCCGGAGTTGTCCACACAACAGGTCTCGTACACGTCGTCCGACGGCACGGTCGTGCGAATGTTCGTGGTGTCCGGCGAGCAGCACCCGGACCTGCCCCGGCCGACGTTGCTCACCGGGTACGGCGGGTTCGCGGTGGGGCGCGGGCCGGGGTACAGCGCGACCACGTTGGCGTGGGTCGAGGCGGGCGGCGTGTGGGCGCACGCGTCGTTGCGCGGCGGCGACGAGGAGGGTGGGGAATGGCACCGGGCGGGGATGCGCGAGCGCAAGCAGAACGTGTTCGACGACTTCCACGCGGCGGCCGAGTGGTTGATCCGCGACGGGTGGACCACGCCGCAGCAGTTGTCGATCATGGGCGGGTCGAACGGCGGGCTGCTCGTCGGGGCGGCGTTGACGCAGCGGCCGGAGCTCTACGCGGCGGTGGTGTGCTCAGCGCCACTGCTGGACATGGTGCGCTACGAGAACTTCCTGCTGGGGCGGCTCTGGGCCGAGGAGTACGGCTCGGCGGCCGTGCCCGAAGAGCTGGCGTGGCTGCTGGCCTACTCCCCGTACCACCGGGTGCGGACGGGAGTTGAGTACCCTTCGGTGCTGTTCACGGTCTTCGAGTCGGACAGCCGCGTGGACCCGAACCACGCCCGGAAGATGTGCGCGGCGCTGCAGCACGCGACGTCGAGTGATCCGACCAAGCACCCGGTGCTGCTCCGCCGCGAGACCGAGGTGGGGCACGCGGGCCGCTCGGTGAGCCGATCGGTCGGCCTGGCCGTGGACCAGTTGACCTTCTTGGCCTGGGCGACCGGCCTGGAGTTGTGAGTGGAGGACTGAGCAGGTGCTGGACGTGGAGCCGACGCCGACACCGGTGTTCGACGTGGAGTCGACCCTCGCCGTCGAGTGGTGGGTGACCAACGGTCCCAAGATCGCCGAGGGCGCGTTGCGGATCGCGTTGACGCTGATCATCGCGGTGGTGGTCCGGTTCGTGCTCCGCCGGCTGATCGACCGGATGACCCGGGGCAACGGCGGGCGGAAGCCGAAGCTGCTCAAGCCGCTGCGGGAGCGCGCTCCCCAGGCGCTGGGCGCCCTGGTCTCCGAACGGCGCGAGCAGCGGGCCAAGACCATCGGCTCGGTGCTCAAGTCGTTCGTCACGATCATCGTGTTCGGGGTGGCGTTCATCCAGGTCCTCACCGAGCTGGGCATGAACCCCGCGCCCATCCTGACCTCGGCGGGCATCCTCGGCGTCGCCATCGGCTTCGGCGCGCAGAACCTGGTCAAGGACTTCCTGTCCGGCATGTTCATGATGTTGGAGGACCAGTACGGCGTCGGCGACGTGGTCGACCTCGGTCCCGCGACGGGCACGGTGGAGTCGGTGGCGCTGCGGATCACCACGATCCGCGACACCAACGGCACCGTCTGGTACGTCCGCAACGGCGAGATCCTGCGGGTCGGCAACTCGTCGCAGGGCTTCGCGGTGGCGGTGGTCGACCTGCCGCTCGGGTACGGCGCGAACCTGGCGTCGGCGACCGAGGTGCTCACCAAGGCCGTGGAGGACGCCACGGGCGAGGAGTTGCTGGCCAAGGACGTCATCGACAAGCCGCAGGTGCTCGGCGTGGAGAAGGTCACGCCCGAGGGCATCACCATGCGGGTGACGGTGAAGGTCCGGCCGGGCCGCCAGTGGGCCGTCCAGCGCGCCCTGAGGGCCAAGCTGATGCCCGCGCTGGACGACGCGGGCATCTCGCTCAAGTCGTCCTAGGCCTCCTGGGCAGCCTGGCCCGGGTCCGCCTGGGCCGGCTGACGGCGATCGGGCAGGGGCCGTCGTGCTCCTGCCCGACCACCTGGCAGCCGCTCAGGCCGCGATCACCGTGGTGAGCGCGTCGGCCAGCAGCCGTGCTTCCTTCGAGCGGACGGCGTCGGCCACGGCCCGGTCGCGGACGACCTTGATGCGGTCGAAGGTCCTGGTCGAGCTGATGCGCCCGGCCGGGCGGAGCAGGTCGGCCGCCAGGCGGTTCGCCTCCGCGTGCTCGCCCTGCAGCACGCGGACGCCGAGCAGCGAGATCACGTCGAACAGGTTCGACCGCTGGTAGGAGTCACGGCGCAGGCGCAGCGCCTCCGCGAGGTGCGGTTCGGCCTTCCGCTCCGTGCCCGGCCGGTGCTCGGCGGCGGTCCGGTACGACAGGGCCGCCATGCCCTCCAGCCCGGCCCGGTCGAAGTAGGACAGCCAGCCGGGCGTCTCGGCGGGGTCGGCCCGCGAGAACCGCTCTTGCGCCGTGCCCACGGCCCGGTCCACCGCCTCGACGTCGCCCAGGGTCGCGTGCGCCCACGCCTCACACGTGGAGAGCATCGCGGAGGGCATCGGCCCCAGCCGGTCCCCCGCTCCCCGCCGGGCCAGGGCGACCAGCGACAACGCCTCGCGCGGCCGGCCGACGTGCACCATCTGGCGGGCCATCCGGGACAGCACCTCGACACCCAGACCGGTGTCACGTGCCCGCTTCGCGCAGTGCAGCGCCAGCGTGAAGTAGCGCTGCGCGGTCGCCTGGAGGCCCACGTCGTGCGACATCCAGCCCGCCAGCCTGGCCAGGTCCGCGGTCGAGCGGAACAGGCGCCGGGAGATCGGGTCGGGGTAGCCGTGGTCGAGCAGGTCGGTCATCGCCTTGAGCTGCCCCACCACGGCCTCGCGGTACAGCCCGCCGCCGCGCTTGGCGTCCCAGGCCCAGAACGTCCTGGTCGCGGACTCGATCTCGACGATCTCCGCGGCGCCGATCCGGCCCGGTCCCAGCGCCGGGGTCGGCGCCGCGTCGCCCGCCTCCAGCCACCCGGCCAACCGCCCCTCCAGGACCGCGCCGGTGGCGAGGGCGGCGGTCGCGCCGAGCACGTCCCTGCGTTTGATCATCAGATCGCTCCTCGTGAAGTCCTGCAACGTCGCGACCAGGCCCCGGTGGTCCCACGACACGTGGTCGCGGGTCGGCGACACCCCCGTCAACCCGAGGTCGGCCGGCGTGAACGGCCTGCCCAGCCGGTCGGCGAACAACGCCGCCAGCAGGTCCGGGACGGGGTGCCGCGGCTGCTCGCCCTCCAGCCACCGCCGCACCCGGGAGCTGTCCGGCGCGACGTTGTGCCCCCTCGCCCGGCCGAGCCTCCCGACGGCGCGCGCGAGTTCGAGCTGGGTCCACCCCGCCTGCCGGAACCAGTGCACCAACGCCTCGTTCGACCCGCTCATGTCGTGTCCTCCCTCGCGGCAGGAGATGCCGGGGCCAGGATGCGGGGCGGCGTGGCGCGTTCACCACGAATCGGGCCAGTGCGCCAACCGTTCGCCAAGCGCCGGCGCCGGCGGATCGGGGCCGCCCGGATGACGGCTCAACGACGGCGGGGCCTCGGCGGGGTGGCCCGGAGGCGGCAGGTCGAGCAGGACGGGCGGCGGCGGGCGGATGGCGGCGGGTCGGTCACCGGGCCCAGCGGCGGCGGCAGCGGCGGGTCGCCTCGTCCACCGCGAGTAGGCGGGGTCGGCGTGCGCTGCCGCACGGGTCCTGAGGCAGGATGGAGGGGTGACCACTCCTCCGGAGAACTTCTACGAAGCAGTGGGCGGGTACGAGACGTTCCACAAGATCGTCGCCGTCTTCTACCAGGAAGTGGCCGACGATCCCGTCCTGCGTCCGCTGTACCCCGAAGAGGACCTCGGTCCCGCCGAGGAGCGCTTCCGGCTGTTCCTGATGCAGTACTGGGGCGGCCCGCACACGTACTCGGACAACCGGGGTCATCCTCGGTTGCGGATGCGTCACGCTCCGTTCGTCATCGGTCCCGCGGAGCGGGACGCCTGGTTGCGCTGCATCAAGGTCGGCGTCGACGCGGTCGACCTCTCCCCCGAGCACCGCAAGCAGCTCTGGGCGTACCTGGAGATGGCCGCGAACAGCATGATGAACGCCTGGGTGTGATTCGTGATCACACGAACGGGGTCGTGGTGTCGGTCGCGAATGGCAGGATGACTCCTCGTGCGACGATCCTCCGATCTACAACCAGAGATCGCCGACGAGTCCGCCTGGTGGCGTGACGCCGTCTTCTACCAGGTCTACGTCCGATCGTTCGCCGACGCGAACGGTGACGGCGTGGGCGACCTCGACGGTATCCGCTCCCGGCTCGGCTACCTCGAACTGCTGGGCGTGGACGCCCTCTGGCTCACGCCGTTCTTCACCTCGCCCATGGCCGACCACGGCTACGACGTGGCCGACCCGCGTGACGTCGACCCGCTGTTCGGCGACCTGGCCGCGTTCGACCGGCTGGTGACCGAGGCGCACGCCCACAACCTCAAGGTCACCATCGACCTGGTCCCGAACCACACCAGCGACCGGCACGCCTGGTTCCAGGCCGCGCTGCGGGCCGGGCCGGGGTCGGTCGAGCGGGACCGGTTCGTGTTCCGCGACGGCGGCGGGTTCGACGGGTCCGTGCCGCCGAACAACTGGCCCAGCCAGTTCGGCGGGCCGGCGTGGACCCGGGTGCCCGACGGGCAGTGGTACCTGCACCTGTTCGCGCCCGAGCAGCCCGACCTGAACTGGGACAACCCCGAGGTCGCCGCCGACCTGACGCGCACGCTGCGGTTCTGGCTCGACCGCGGTGTCGACGGGTTCCGCATCGACGTGGCGCACGGCATGGCCAAGCCCTTCGGGTTGCCGAACATCGATCCGCGGGCGCAGCTGGGCGCGGGCGTCATGCACGACAACTCGCTGGACCCCCGGTTCGACAACGACGGCGTGCACGAGGTGCACCGGATGATCCGCAAGGTCATCGACGAGTACCCGGGCCGGATGGCCGTCGGCGAGATCTGGGTGAAGGACGACGAGCGGTTCGCCCGCTACATCCGGCCCGACGAGCTGCACCTCGGGTTCAACTTCCGGCTCGTCGGGGCGCCGTTCGACGCGGACGGCGTGCGGTCGGCGATCGAGCACTCGCTGGGCGCGGTCCGCGGCCTGGACACGCCTCCCACCTGGACGTTGTCCAACCACGACGTGACGCGGCACGTGACGCGGTACGGCGGCGGCGCGATCGGCGCGCAGCGGGCGAAGGCGATGACGCTGGTCGAGCTGGCGCTGCCCGGCGTGGTCTACCTCTACAACGGCGAGGAGCTCGGCCTGCCGGACGTGGAGCTGCCCGAGTGGGCGTTGCAGGACCCGATCTGGCTGCGGTCCGGGCACACCGACCGCGGTCGGGACGGGTGCCGGGTGCCGCTGCCGTGGGAGGGCGACACGCCGCCGTTCGGCTTCTCCCAGGCCGTGACCACGTGGCTGCCGCAGCCGAACGAGTGGGCGGGCCTGACCGCCGAGTCGCAGCTGGAAGACCCGGGGTCGATGCTGTCGTTCTACCGGCAGGCGCTGGAGCTGCGGAAGTCGCAGCCGGCGTTCGACGGCGACGAGCTGGAGTGGTACGGCGCGCCGCCCGGGTGCTTCGCGTTCCGGCGCAAGGGCGGCGGGCTGATCTGCGCGCTGAACACGTCCGGCGGCCCGGTGCCGCTGCCGCCCGGCGAGATCCTGCTGGCCAGCGGCCCGATGGACGGCAACCAGCTGCCGCCCGACACGGCGGTCTGGCTGGTCTAGCGCCGCTGGTCCGGTGCACGGGGGGAGGCGCGGTCCGTCGGCCGCGCCCCCGACCCGCTCAGACCAGCAGGGGCAGCATGGAGTGGCGGCGGCGGACCACCGCGCCGAACCGGGCGTCGATGCGCAGCCACGAGTCGGTGGCGGTGATGCGCACGTCGTCACCGCCCAGGAAACCCATGCCGGACAACGCGAACAGGCACCGCATCGGCACCTTCACGTCCAAGCCGGAACCGCTCACCGTGAGCACGGTCTGGTCCAGCAGCGAAGCGGGCGGCGTGCCGCGCGGCCCCGCGTTCTCCCGCGCCACCTCCACGCCCTTCTCCGCCAGCTCCGACACCACGCTGCCGGGCAGCCGGTCCACCGGCAGCCAGCCCGCCACCGGCGGCAGCGCCGAGCGCCACATCATGTCCCGCGCCGGACCCGGGTCGACGGTCTCGCTGCGCACCACGGCCAAGCCGGTCAGCAGGTCGGTGCCCGACACGGTGACGTCGCCCGGCGCGGCCTGCCCGGCCACGGTCCGGGTCGCGAGGGTGTCGAACGGGGTCGCCACCCACGCGTCGACCAGGCCGCCGGACGGGCGGTTGCGCAGCCGCACCACGGCTTGACCGTCCAACCGGACGGCACGGGCGACGAACGCGCCGAGGTCGTCCCGCTCGGCGGGGTCGGCGAGGACCAACTCAGGCACCATTACCTCCGGCACGCCAGCCCGCGAGGAAATCGCGCTCGGCTTCGAGAAGACGGCGCGGACGCCCGGCCGTCAGGTTGTACGGCACCATGAGGGTCTCCGCCGTCGTGACGACGGCACTGCCCTCCTGGCGACCGCCGCGGACCGTGTAGTCCAACGTGAACGACGCGGACTTCAATTCCCGCACGGACATCTCCACCACGATCTCCTCACCGGTGAACACCACCGGCGAGAGGTAGTCCACGACGAGCCGGGCAACGACCAGGCCGCGCGACATCTCCGGCACACCGTGCCTGGCGGCCTCGGTGAACAGCAGGTCGATGCGCGCCTCTTCGAGCAAGGTCACCGTGTTGGCGTGGTTGACGTGGCCGAACGCGTCCATGTCCGACCAGCGCGGCCGAACGCCCGTGACGAACACACCCAAGTTGAACGCGCCTCCCGCTGTCGCTGCGTGACCGTGACCCTATCGACGTGCTACTGCCAGGTTAAGCGCGCGTCCACGTCGAGGAATCGACCCAGGTCGGCGACCTCTTCCGCGACGTCCGGCCGTTCTGCGCGGTCGTCGAACGGCCGCACGGTGAAGAGCGCGCCGTCGCGCCGCCACACCGCGACGACCCGGCCGTCCACGACGACGTGAGGGGTGAGGAAACCGCCGCCGGTCTGCACGAGCGGCGCGTGTTCGGGGGCGAGGGCCGCGGAGCGGTCGCGGTAGCCGAGGAGGTAGGTGTCGAAGTGGCCGAGCATCCGCACGACGCCGGTCGGGGTGGCCGGTTCGGCCGGGCGGGTCGGGGAGGCCGCCACCTCGGGCAGGTCTTCGAGCTGACGCTTGGGCAGGCCGCTCCAAGCCGCGAAGTCGTCGGGCGTGGCGGGTCCGTAGGCACGCCGGTAGCGCCGCCACAGCTCGTCCACGCCGCGGGGTTCGCAGTCGACCCGCAGGAGGCGGTAGGTGTCGTCCAGCCCCCGGCACAGCACGCCGGAGTTCGCGGCGAACGCCAGCAGGTGCGCGGGCGCCTGCGATCCCGGGTCGAGGACCACGCCGACCTCGGCGAGCCGGCGCACGAGTTCGGCGCGGTCCACCGGCTCGGTCAGGACTTCGCGGAGCGCGGGCAGCGCGCGAGCGCACAGCTCGTCGGTGAGGCCGAGTTGTTCGCGGCGGCGTCGCCCGGCGGCGATGAAGGTCGGACCGAGCAGCTGCACCACCCACAGGTCGTCCCGGTGGAGCAGGTGGAGGGTGCCGCGCATGGCCCAGGTGCGCACCAAGGGCCCGTCGAGGGACCTCACGCCCCGGGCGCGCGCTGCGAGCCGTGCCGCCGGGACGTCCTGGGCTTGCAGGGCGAAGATCGAGGCGAGCAGGTCCGTCGCGTCGGAAGCCGGGTGCGAGAGCCGTTGGGCCCGCATCCGTGCCGCGAGCGACGTCATCTGGGCCGGGCGCCCGTCGAACCGCGCACCACCAGCTCGGGCTGGAACACGAACTCCGCGTGCGGTGCGGGCGTGCCGCCGATCTCCTCCAGCAACGCGTGCACGGCGGCCTGCCCCATCGCCTCGACCGGCTGCCGGATCGTGGTCAGCGGCGGGTCGGCGAACACGATCAGCGGCGAGTCGTCGAAGCCGACGACGGAGACGTCACGCGGCACGTCGAGGCCCCGGTGGCGGGCCGCGCGGATCGCGCCGAACGCCATCAGGTCGCTGCCGCACACGATCGCCGTGCAGCCGCGGTCCAGCAGGGCGTTGGCCGCCGCCTGGCCGCCCTCGACGGTGAACAAGGAGTGCTCGACCAGGGCGGCGGCCCGCGGTCGGACGAGCGTGAAGCCCTCCACCATGCGTTGGGCGGGCACGAACCTCGGCGGACCCACGGCCAGGCCGATCGTCTCGTGCCCGAGTTCGACCAGGTGGGTGACCGCCAACCGGACAGCCGCCCGGTTGTCCACCGAGACGAACGGCGCGGACACCTGGTCGGTGTAGCCGTTGACCATCACGAACGGCACGCCGCGCCCGGCCAGCTTCACGTACCGGTCCTTGTCGGCGGTCGTGTCGGCGTGCAGGCCGGACACGAAGACGATCCCGGTGACGCCCCGGTCGACCAGCATCTCGGTCAGCTGGTCCTCGGTGGAGCCGCCGGGCGTCTGCGTGCACAGCACCGGCGTGTAGCCGTCGCGGGTCAGCACCTGCTCGATGACCTGCGCGAACGCCGGGAAGATCGGGTTGTTCAGCTCGGGGGTGATCAACCCGATCAACCCGGCGCTGCGCTGGCGGAGCCTGGGCGGGCGCTCGTAGCCGAGCACGTCCATCGCGGCGACCACCGCCTGGCGGGTCGTGGCCGAGACGCCTGGCTTGCCGTTGACCACTCGGCTGACCGTCGCCTCGCTCACGCCTGCCTGGGTCGCGATGTCACTGAGCCGCGCTGTCACACCGGGTGACTCTACGGGCGCGAGAGCCACACGGTCGTGTCCGGCGGCACGAGGACGTCCGCGTCTTCGGTCGCGAGACCACCGGAGGCGAGCAGCACCTCGCCGTCGGCGCGCAGACGTGCCACGTCAGGGCCGAAGTTCACCACGCAGGTGAAGGCGCCGCGGCGGAACGCCAGCACGCCGGTCGCCGTGGCCGCCGGCGCGTCGAGCCCACCTTCCAGCCCCTCTTCCAGCCCTTCTTCCAGCCACTCGACGTCCGAGCCCGCGCCGAGGTCCGGGTGCTCCCGCCGCACGCGCAGCGCGCTGCGGTACAGCTCCAGCACCGAGTTCGGGTCACCGAGCTGACTCGCCACGCTGAGGTCGGCCCACGAGGAGGGCTGCGGCAGCCACGAGCCGCCGTCGCCGAAGCCGAACGACGGGCCGTCGGGCGTCCACGGGATCGGCACGCGGCAGCCGTCCCGGCCCCGGTCGGTGTGGCCGGACCGCGTCCACACCGGGTCCTGCAGGACGTCCTCGGGCAGGTCGAGCACCTCGGGCAGGCCCAGCTCCTCGCCCTGGTAGACGTAGGCGCTGCCGGGCAGCGCGAGCATCAGCATCGCGGCGGCACGGGCGCGCGCCACGCTGCCGTACCGGGTCACGTGCCGCTGCACGTCGTGGTTGGACAGCACCCACGTGGTCGGCGCGGCGACCGGCCTCATCGCGGCCAGCGAGTCGTCGATGACCTGCTTGACGTCGGCGGCGGTCCACTCGGCGGTCAGGTAGTGGAAGTTGAACGCCTGGTGCAGCTCGTCGGCGCGCAGGTAGCGGGCGGTGCGCTCGGGGCTCGGCGTCCACGCCTCGGCCACGCCGATCCGGTTGCCCGGGTAGGAGTCGAGCACCTTGCGCCAGTCGCGGTAGATCTCGTGCACGCCGTCCTGGTCGAAGAACGGCAGCGACTCCGTGCCCAGCAGCTTGAGGTGGCCGGGCGTGCCGACGTCGGGCAGGCCGTCGGCCTTGACCATGCCGTGCGCGACGTCGATGCGGAAGCCGTCCACGCCGAGGTCGAGCCAGAAGCGCAGCACGTCGAGGAACTCGTCGCGCACCTCCGGCTGGTCCCAGTTCAGGTCCGGCTGCTCGGGCGCGAACAGGTGCAGGTACCACTGGCCGTCGGCGGTCCTGGTCCACGCGGGGCCGCCGAAGACGGACTCCCAGTCGTTGGGCGGGAGGTCGCCGTGGCCGTCGGAGGAGGAGAGGCCGTCGCGGAAGTGGTAGCGGGCGCGTTCCGGGGAGCCGGGAGGTGAGGCGAGGGCCTGCTGGAACCACTCGTGCCGGTCGCTGGTGTGGTTCGGGACCAGGTCCACGATCACCCGGATGCCGAGCGCGTGCGCCTCGTCCAGGAGCGCCCTGGCGTCGTCGTTGGAACCGAACATCGGGTCGACGGTCCGGTAGTCGGCGACGTCGTAGCCGCCGTCGGCCATCGGGGACCGGTAGAACGGCGTGATCCAGACGGCGTCCACGCCGAGGTCGGCCAGGTAGGGCAGCCGGGAGCGGATGCCGGGCAGGTCACCGACGCCGTCGCCGTCCGAGTCGGCGAAGCTGCGCACGTAGACCTGGTAGATGACGGCCTCGCGCCACCAGTCCTGCGTCATGGGGGGTCCTTCCGGATCGGTTCCGCCGGAGGGCAATGAAATACTTTGCAAGTGTTTTCAGCAAGTCTGCCAGCTGGTATGACCTAGAGCACATCCCTGCCAGCTAGGAGACATCGTGGTTTCCTCAAGTCGACGCGCCTTGGGCGTGATAGCCGTACTCCTGTTCAGCCTTTTGGCGGCTCCGCAAAGTTTTGCAACGCCGCCGTCCGCGAAGGACGTGACCGCGACCTTGTTCCAGTGGCCGTTCGCGCGGGTCGCCGCGGAGTGCACGAACGTGCTCGGCCCGAAGGGCTACGGGTTCGTGGAGGTGTCACCGGCCACCGAGCACATCCAGGGCTCCCAGTGGTGGACCTCCTACCAGCCCGTCAGCTACCGCATCGCCGGACGCCTCGGTGACGAGACCGCGTTCCGGAACATGGTGAACACCTGCCACGCGGCGGGCGTGAAGGTCATCGCGGACGCGGTGATCAACCACATGAGCGCCGGGTCGGGCACGGGCACCGGCGGCTCGTCGTACGCGAAGTACAACTACCCCGGCGTCTACAGCGACCCGGACTTCCACTCGTGCCGCACCGCGATCAGCGACTACCGCAACCGCGACAACGTGCAGAACTGCGAGCTGGTCAACCTGTCGGACCTGAACACCGGCAGCGACTACGTGCGCGGGCGGATCGCGACCTACCTGAACCACCTGATCTCGCTCGGCGTGGACGGGTTCCGGATCGACGCGGCCAAGCACATGGCGGCGGCCGACCTGGCCGCGATCAAGTCCCGGCTGAGCAACCCGGGCATCTACTGGGTGCACGAGGTGATCTACGGGGCCGGCGAGGCCGTGCAGCCCGGCGAGTACACCGGATCGGGTGATGTCGACGAGTTCCGGTACGCCTACGACCTCAAGCGGATCTTCAACAACGAGAACCTGGCGTACCTGAGCACGTTCGGGCAGTCGTGGGGCTACCTGGCGAGCGGTCAGGCGCGGTCGTTCGTGGACAACTGGGACACCGAGCGCAACGGGTCGACGTTGACCTACCGCGACGGCTCGACGTACACGCTGGCGAACGTGTTCATGCTGGCGTGGCCCTACGGTTCCCCGAACGTGTACTCGGGTTACGAGTTCTCCAACCACGACGCCGGGCCGCCGTCCGGGTCGGAGTGCTACACGTCCGGGTGGAAGTGCCAGCACCGGTGGACGCAGATCTCGTCGATGGTCCAGTTCCGCAACGCGGTGGCCGGCACGGCGGTCGTGAACTGGTGGGACAACGGCGGCGACGCCATCGCGTTCGGGCGGGGCAACAAGGGCTTCGTCGCGATCAACCGGGAGTCGTCGGCGATGACGCGGACGTTCCAGACCTCGCTGCCCGCCGGGTCGTACTGCAACGTGCAGCAGGACGGGTGCGTCGCGGTGGCGGTCGGGTCGAACGGCCAGTTCACCGCCACGTTGGGCGCGGGCGAGGCGTTGGCGCTGCACGTCGGCGCGACGGGGATCGGCAACCCGCCGGCCGGGACGACGTCGTTCGCGGTGAACGCCACCACGTCGTTGGGGCAGAACATCTTCGTGGTCGGCGACCACCCGTCGCTCGGCGCGTGGAACACGGGCGCGGCGGTCGCGCTGTCCTCGGCGGCGTACCCGACGTGGCGGGGATCGGTGTCGCTGCCGGCGGGGACGTCGTTCCAGTACAAGTACATCCGGAAGGACGCCGGCGGCGCGGTGACGTGGGAGAGCGGAACGAACCGGTCGGCGACGTCACCGGCGGTGCTGTCGGACACCTGGCGCGGTTAGCGGTCGCCCGGCGGCGATGAGCAGGTGAGAGGGCGGGCGGGGCGCGGGTGGCGTCCCGCCCGCCCCTCGGGTTCCACCTACCCGACCGCGGCGTTGTCCAGCGGTGCTCCGCGGTTGCGGCGAGGCCTCGTCGGCAGGTCGGAGGAAGCCAGCAGGGCCAGCTTGTCCGCGTCGGCCGAACCCGCGTCCGGGTGGCACACGACGAGCATCAGGCCGTCGGTCCCGGCGATGGCGAGACGTTCGCGGTTGAGGGTCAGTTCACCCACTTGGGGGTGGTTGATCCGGATCGGCGTCCCGCGCTGCCCGCGCACCTCGTGGCGGGCCCAGAGCCGGCGGAACCTCGGGCTCGCCAGCGAGAGCTCCTCGGTCAGCTCGACGAAGCGGGGATCGTCGAAGTCGTTGCCCACGGCCTGCCGCAGGTTCGCGACGAAGCACTCCGTGACGTCCTCCCAGTCCGGGTGCAGCGCCTGCACGGCCGGGACCAGGAACATGTCCCGCAGCTGGTTGCCCCCGGCGGTGAGATGGGGTGACAGCGCCCGGGCCAGGCTGTTCGAGGCCAGGACGTCGAAGTAGCGCCCCTCGATGAAAGCCGGCTGGGCGAGGGAGTCCACCAGCTTGAGCGCACCGGGCGGCGGGACCTCCTCACGCGGGCGGCGTTGCCGGGGAGCTTCCGACACCAACGTCATCAGGTGCGCGATGTGGTCGTCGTCGAGCTGGAGCACGCGCGCGATCGACTCGATGACCTGGACGGACGGGTTGCGGTCACGGCCGCGTTCCAGCCGCAGGTAGTAGTCGGCGCTGATGCCGGCGAGCATGGCGACTTCCTCGCGGCGCAACCCGGGCACGCGCCGCACGCCCACGCCGGGGATGCCGGCCTGCTGGGGCGTCACGAGCTCGCGTCGGGCCCGCAGGTACGCGCCGAGGGCATTCGTCGTGTCGCTCATGAGGGCTCGCTCGCGGGGGCTCGCCCCGAGGTCTCGTCCAGGAGGCAGGCCGGCGGAGGGGGTCCTGTCACACCCCCGGCTCGAGAGGGCTCTGGTTGAGGCGAGTGCCGGTGCATAACGTGGCCAACGGCCGGTCAGGGCCATTTATTTCGGAGGGACGCGACGTGACTGTCACACTGATCACCGGGGCCAACAAGGGCATCGGTTTCGAGACGGCCAAACAGTTGTCGGAGTTGGGCCACGTCGTCTACCTCGGCGCGCGTGACGTCGAACGCGGCGAAAAAGCGGCGGCGGCGATCGGCGCGCGATTCGTGCAATTGGACGTGACCGACGACGCCTCGGTGAGCGGCGCAGTGGCCGCGATCGGTTCGGCGGAAGGACTGCTCGACGTCCTGGTGCACAACGCGGGCATTCTGACCGGTGACGATGTCGACGGGCCGACGGCGCTGCGGGTTTTCGACACGAACGCGGTGGGGATCGTGCGCGTCACGCAAGCGGCGCTGCCCCTGCTGCGCAAGTCCGCGAACCCGACGGTGGTCACGGTGTCGAGCAGCGCCGGGTCGTTCTGGGCGGTGAACAACCCCGACCGGCCGGAGTTCCACGTGAGGGCGGCGCTCTACTCGGCGTCCAAGGCGGCGGCCACCATGGTGACGGTCCAGTACGCGAAGTCCCAGCCGGGCATCAAGTTCAACGCGCTCGAACCGGGTTTCACGGCCACCGACATGACGGCGGGCTTCGGAGTCGGGCGAGCACCGGAAGAGAGCGCGAAGACGGTCGTGCGGTTGGCGACCTTGCCGGTGGATGGTCCGACGGGGACGTTCCAGGATGAAAGCGGGGATTTGCCGTGGTGAGGTGAAGAGGCTGAAAGAGTCCTTGCCGGACGGGCAGATCAGCAGGATGACGGGGACTGGGTGGTGATGTGCCGGGTCCGTTGTGGGTCGGGGTTCGTGTCATCCCACCGACCTCCCTGCGGGCTACCACACGTATCAAGGGGGCGGCATCGGTGAATGCCGCGGGCTGTGCTGGACAAGCCCCCTTGACACGCGCGGTAGGGCGGAGCCAGGTCGGCGGGATGACACGAAGCCCTTCCTTTGGGGAAGGGCTTCGTGTCGGTGGACAGCGGACGGTGGACAAGTGCCCTGGTGGGTCAGCGGATCATGCTGCGCACTTGGCGGGCGGCGACGGAGAGGGTGGCCAGGTCCAGCTTGCTGACCCGGTTGATCTCGGCGAGGGCGGCGCGGGCGCGGCTCAGGCGGGAGGAGTTGTCCTGCTCCCACTTCGCGATCTTCTCGTCCGGGGTGTCGCCCGGGTCGGCCGAGCGCAGCACGTCGATCGTGATCGAGCGCAACGACGAGTAGAAGTCGTCGCGCAACGCCAGGCGGGCCAGTGAGTGCCAGCGGTTGAGGCGTTCCAGGTTCGAGACCGAGCTGAGCATCCGGTCGACGTCCAGGTGCTCCGACAGCGCGAAGTACACCTCCGCCGTCTCCTCGTGCGTGCGCTCCTGGCCCGTCGCGCCCTCGCCTTCCTCGCGCTCGGCGAGTTCGGCGACCTCCGTGACGTCCAGCAGGCCGTAGGTGAACAGCAGTCCGGCGATCCGCCGGGCCAGGTCGTCCGGCACGCCGTGACCGACCAGTCGTTCGACGTGGCCGATCACCGACTCCTTCTCGTGGCCCTGGAGCAGGTCGATCGTGCGCGGCGCCAAGGCGCTGACCACCGGGGCGAAGCGGCTGATCGTGGAGCCGACCGCCAGCGGCTGGGGGCGGTTGGTGAGCAGCCAGCGCGACGCCCGGTCCAGCAGGCGGCGCGTTTCCAGGACCATGTCGTCCTGCACGTCGGTCGGCACGACGTTGTCCAGTTCCCGGATCTGCTGCCAGATGGACGGCAGGTCGTAGATCGCGGTCACCACGGTGTAAGCGCGCACCGCGTCCGTGGCCGACGCGCTGATCTCCTCGGCCAGCCGGAACGCGTAGGACACGCCACCGCCGTCGACGACCTCGTTGACCAGGACGGTCGTGATGATCTCGCGGGACAGCGGGTGGCTGCCGATGGCGTCGGCGAACTGTTCGCGCAGCTCGCTCGGGAAGTAGTCGGGCAGGCGGCGGGCCAGCACGTCGATCGTCGGCAGGTCGCTGGCCAGCACCTCCTCCTTCAGCGCCAGCTTCACGTGCGCGAGCAGCGTGGCCAGCTCCGGCGAGGTGAGACCGTCGCCCGCCTTCTCCAGCGCCTTGAACTCCGCCGCGCTCGGCAGCGCTTCGAGCGAGCGGTCGAGGACGCCGCGTTGCTCGAGGTCGGCGACCAGGCGCGCGTGCACCGAGAGCATCGGCGCGGCGTGGGCGCGGGAGACGCCCAGCACGGAGTTCTGCGAGTAGTTGTCGGCCAGCACCAGCTCGCCGACCTCGTCGGTCATCTGGCCCAGCAGCTCGTTGCGCTGCTCCCGGTCGAGCTTGCCGTCGCGGACCAGCTCGTCCAGCAGGATCTTGATGTTGACCTCGTGGTCGGAGCAGTCGACACCGGCCGAGTTGTCCAGCGCGTCGGTGTTGACCTTGCCGCCGTTGCGGGCCAGCTCGATCCGGCCGCGCTGGGTCAGGCCCAGGTTGCCGCCCTCGCCGACGACCTTGACGCGCAGGTCGGCGCCATTGACGCGGATCGCGTCGTTGGCCTTGTCGCCGACCTCGGCGTGCGACTCGGCGCTCGCCTTGACGTAGGTGCCGATGCCGCCGTTCCACAGCAGGTCGACCGGCGCGAGCAGGATCGCCTTCATCAGCTCCGGCGGCGACAGCTTGACCACGCCCTCCGGCAGGTCCAGTGCCACGCGGGCCTGCTCGGAGATCGGGACGGACTTGGCCGTGCGCGGCCAGACGCCGCCACCGGCGCTGATCAGGGAACGGTCGTAGTCGTCCCAGGACGAGCGCGGCAGCTCGAACAGCCGCTTGCGCTCGGCGTAGCTCGTCGAAGCGGCGGGGTCCGGGTCGATGAAGATGTGGCGGTGGTCGAAGGCGGCCACCAGCCGGATGTGCTCGGACAGCAGCATGCCGTTGCCGAACACGTCGCCGGACATGTCACCGACACCGACGACGGTGAACTCGTCGGTCTGGGTGTCCGTGCCCAGCTCGCGGAAGTGGCGCTTCACGCTCTCCCACGCGCCCTTGGCGGTGATGCCCATGGCCTTGTGGTCGTAGCCGACGGAACCGCCGGACGCGAACGCGTCGCCCAGCCAGAAGCCGTAGGACTTGGAGACCTCGTTGGCGATGTCGGAGAACGACGCCGTGCCCTTGTCCGCCGCCACCACCAGGTACGTGTCGTCGCCGTCGTGCCGGACGACCTGGGGCGCGGGCAGGACCGTGCCGGAGTTGAGGTTGTCGGTCAGGTCGAGCAGACCGGAGATGAACTGGCGGTAGCAGGCGATGCCCTCCGCCAGCAGCGCCTCGCGGTCCGCGCCCGGGTCACCGGTGGGCGCCGGCGGGCGCTTCAGCACGAAGCCGCCCTTCGCGCCGACCGGCACGATCACCGCGTTCTTCACCGCCTGCGCCTTCACCAGGCCCAGGATCTCGGTGCGGAAGTCCTCCCGCCGGTCGGACCAGCGCAGACCGCCGCGCGCCACCGGGCCGAAGCGCAGGTGCACGCCTTCCAGGCGCGGCGAGTACACGAAGATCTCGAACCTCGGCCGCGGCTGCGGCAGGTCCGGGATGGCCCGCGGGTCCAGCTTGACCGCCAGGTACGGGCGGGGGTTGCCGTCGACGTCGCGGACGAAGTAGTTCGTGCGCAACGTGGCCTGCACCAACGTGAGCAGGCTGCGCAGGATGCGGTCCGCGTCCAGGCTCGTCACGTCGTCGATCATCGCGGTGATCTCGTCGACCAGGTGCTCCGTGCGGCCGGAACGCTGCTCGTCGGACAGCGCGGGGTCGAACCGCGCCTCGAACAGCCGCACCACGGCCGTGGCGACCTCGGTGTGCGCCAGGACGGCGTCCTCGATGTAGTCCTGGCTGTACGGCGTGCCGGCCTGGCGCAGGTACTTCGCGTAGGCGCGCAGCATCGCGGCCTGCTGCCACGTGACACCGGCCTTCAGCACGAGCGTGTTGAAGCCGTCCACCTCGGCCTCGCCCCGCCAGGCCGCGGCGAACGCGTCCTGGAACCGGGTGCGGATCGACTCGACGTCCTCGCCGGACAGCTTGTCCAGCGTGACCTGGTCGATGCGCAGGCCGAAGTCGTAGATCCAGCACTCGGCGCCGTCGTCGCGGGACAGCTCGTACGGGCGCTCGTCCACCACGACCACGCCCATGCGCTGCAACATCGGCAGCACGTCGGACAGCGTGAGGCGGGCGCCGACGAGGAACAACTTGAACCGCCGTTCACCCGGCTCGGCGTCACGCGGCGTGTAGAACACCAGGTCGAGGTCACCGCGCTTGAGGGCCTCGATGCGCCGGAAGTCCGCCAGGCCCTCGGCCGCGGTGAAGTCCTCCTTGTAGGCCTCGGGGAACGCCGCCGCGATCCGCTGGCCCTGCTCGGACGACGATTCCGCGCCCAGACCCGTGGCGTGGTCCCCCAGCACCGCTTCGACCATGCGGTCGTCCCACAGCCGCACCGCCTCGGCCAGCAGCTGCTGGATGTGGCCGGTGTCCGGCTCGGTCTGCCGGCTCGGGTCGGTGTGCACGGTGAAGTGCACGCGCGCCAGCGCCGACTCGCCGACACGGGCGCTGTACTCCAGGTTCACGCCGCCGAGCTGGTCGATCAGCACTTCCTGCATGGCCAGCCGCGACGTCGTGGTGTAGCGGTCGCGCGGCAGGTAGACCAGGCAGGAGTAGAAGCGGCCGTACGGGTCGCGGCGCAGGAACAGCCGCAGCCGGCGGCGTTCGGCGAGCGCGATCACGCCCGCGACCGTCTGGTAGAGCGTGTCCGTGTCGACCGAGAACAGCTCGGTGCGCGGGTAGTTCTGGATCACTTCGAGCATCCGCTGGCCCGAGTACGAGTGCAGCGGGAACCCGGCGCGGTGGATGACGGCGCGGACCCGGCGTTCGATGGCCGGGATGTCCAGCACGTCCTCGTGCAGGGCCGTGGTGGAGAAGACGCCGAGGAACCGGTGCTCGCCGGACACGTTGCCGTCCGCGTCGAAGGTCTTCACGCCCACGTAGTAGGGGTACACCGACCGGTGCACGCTCGACTGCGCGCTGGCCTGCGTCAGGACCAGGAGTTCGGGTGACAGTGCCTGGGCGCCCGCGTCCGGGCCCGCCGTCAGGCTGCGCGCCGCGAGGCTGTCCTGTCTGAGCACGCCGAGACCACTCGCCAGGACCGCCCGCAGCGCGGGGGCCCCGTCGGTGGCCGGGTCGTCGCGGACCAGCTCGTACTGGCGGTAGCCGAGGAACGTGAAGTGGTCGTCGGCCAGCCAGCGCAGCAGGTTCGCGCCGTCCTGCACCTCGTGGCTGGGCAGCGGCGGCGGCTCGGACTCCAGCAGCTCGGCCAGGTGCCCCGCCATGCCGGCCATCTTGTCGGTGTCCTCGACGACCTCGCGGACGTCGTTGAGCACGGTGTGCAGCTTGGCTTCCAGCTCACGCGCCCGGTCCGGGTCGGTGAGCAGGTCGACCTCGATGTACATCCACGACTCGGCCAGCGCGTCACCCGGCGGGTCGGCCGGGTCCGCCGTCGGCAGGACCTCCTGGAGCGCGCCCGTCACCAGGTCCCGGCGCACCACGACGATCGGGTGCACCACCCGCTGCACCTGCACGCCGCCGCGGGTCAGCTCGGAGGCCACCGAGTCGACCAGGTACGGCATGTCGTCGGTGACCACCTGCACCACCGTGGCCGGACACGTCCAGCCGTCGTGCGCGCGGGTGGGGTTGAGGATCCGCACCACCGGGCGGCCCGGCACGCGGGACTCGGCGAGCTGGTAGTTCGAGCGCACCGCGCCCACCAGGTCCACCGGGTCGTCGTCGTTGACTTCCTCAGCGGGGACGTGGCGGTAGTACAGGCGGATCAGGTCGGCGAGCTCGGGGGCGTTGGCGGCGGCACGTTCGATCAATTCGTCACGGGCCTGTTCGGGACTGGCCGGGCGAGCCGCGCCGACGTCGCGGGCGGCGTGCTCGGATCGGGACGGGGCTCCAGTCGAGGTCATGTTCAGGCGACTCCACGCTATCCGGTACCTCTGTGTACCGGGTGTGCGCACCACTTAACCAGACGAGCGCGAACCCCTTCGCCGCAACCCTCGCACTGAATCGAACAACTTGCCGGAAAGTCGGGAATTCACTTGTGGCACAGCCTATTTCCCGCTTTGTTACCGGCGGGAAACCTTATTAGAACCTCAAATCATTTCACGATTCGGGAAGTGTCCACGTGTCGAAGCGGTACGACGGGTCCACGCGCTGGATCGGAGCGGTGGTCTCGTTGTCGGACTCGGGTGGCGCCGTCCCGACAGGTGAGATCAGCATGGTGCTCTCGTCGTCGCCCTCGACGCGGCCGGCGGCTTCGTCCTCGCGTCGGGCGTCCTCGTAGGCGACGAGGGCTTCGGCGAGGAGTTCGGCCAGGCTCAGGTCGCTCTTGTGGCGGCGCGAGGCGCGGGTGGCGCTGGGCGAGTCGGGGGCGGGCGGGGTCGGGTCGACGACGATGGCCGGGAGGTCGATCGTCTTGCCGCCGACGACGACGGCGGTGACGAAGGGCTCCTTCGGCGCGTCCTCGGCAGGTGCGGCGTCCGCGCCGGACGCTTCGGTGGGTGCGTCGCCGGCCGGGTCGACCACCGGGTCGCCGGGTGCGGGTGTGTCGTCGTGCTCGATATCGCCTGCGCCGAGGAACCCGGTGGGGCTGAACCGCGCCGCCGGTGACGGAAGCGGGGGCGGCGGGGTGTCCGGGGGCAGGTCGGACGACACCGGGTCGGGGACCGGGACCGGCGGAGCCTGATCGGGGATCGGAACCGTCGGCACCTGCTCCGCCTCGGGCCGCGGCGCGGGCTGTGGCTCCGGCTGGGGCGCGACCGGTGGCGCGGGCTGGGGCACCGGCCGCGTCGTCGGCGCCGACAGGTTCTCGGCGGACGAATCCACGTCGGTCGGGGGGAAGAGCGGCGGCAGGTCCTCCGTCTTCACCACCTGCTCCGACGTCGGCATCGGCATCGGTGAAGACATCGCGAAGTCGGGCACGGGCGGCAGCGGGTAGTCGGGCGGGTCGGGCACCCGGGCGGTCGGGATGAGCGGGCCCTTCACGAAGGCCGCGCCGAGTCCGACCGGCGGCACGTCGTCGCGCACGGCGGGCTGGACCATCGTCGGCGAGTCGAACATGTCGACGGGCGGCGCCTCACCGCGCAGTCGCGGCGGCGGTTCGACGCGCCACTGCACCTGCTCGGGTTCGGCCTGTCGCGTGGGCTCGGGCTCGGAAACGACGGCCTCCTCGTCAGCGTCGGGAGCGCGCCGCCGACCGCCGGCGCGCTGCGGGTCGAGCAGCCCGGCGGCCTTCAGCGTGTCCAGCACGCTGGGGTCGGTGTCACCGGACGACCGCTCTCCCTCGTCGTCGGCAGCCTCACGAGCAGCCCGCCGACGACCACTGCGCACGGCGCCGGCGGCTGCGATCAACCCAGCCGCGGGCACACTCCGCTCGCCGCCCTCATGACCGGGGAGGAGCGGGGCCGGGGCCCCTGCACCGCTCTCGACCGCCTCACCACTTCCCACGACACCGCTCTCAACGGCGTCACTCTCAACGGCACCGGGCTCACCCGCCTCAGGCTCGCCGGCACCGCTGTCGTCGACCTCGGGCTGCACGATGCCGAACCCGCCCCCACCAAGCCCGGCGCCACCGATCGGACGCCGCGCGGCGGGCTCGCCAACGCCCTGACGAGCACCGGGCCGGGCCTCGGGCGAGGTCTCCGCCGCACCACCGACCCCGAGCCCGAATCCGCCAGGCTTCACCTCACCCGCGGGGGCTCCGGCCGGCGCACCGCCGAGTCCCGGACCGCCGAGTCCCGGGCCGCCGAAGCCCGCGCTGATGGGGCCCGCGTTGCCGAGTCCTGCGCGGCCGAGTCCGGGGCCGCCGAAGCCCGCGCCGGAAGGCGCGCCGCCGGTCGCCGGGCCGTCAGGCTCCGCCTCAGCCTGCACCGTGCCACCCGCGCGACTCGGGTCCGGGAGGTTGCCGCCAGGCACGACGCCGCTGGTCCCCGGCGAGCCGGGTCCTGCGAGGGGCGCGGACGGGGTGGTGTCGCCGGGCGCGGCACCGCCGGCCACCGGCTCGCTGGGCTGTGCGGCGCTCGCGCGGCTCGGGGCCGGCGGGGTGGTCGGCGTCGGTGCGGGTGCGCTGGTTGCCGCGTCGTGCGCGCTGATGCCGACAGAGGTGGGGGCGGCGGAGGTCGGGGCGGAGGTGCCGAGGCCGGCTGAGTGCGGGCCGGCCGGCCCGGCGGGGGTGGTCTGCCCCGGGTCGGCGCTGGTCGCGTGGATGCCGCCCGGCGCGTCGCCCGGTCCGCTCGTGGGCGGGGTGACCGTCGGGTCGGCGAGGACCGCGTCGGTTGCCGGCCAGGCGCCGGTCGGGGTGCCGTGGTCCGTGCCGCCGGTGGCGGGCGCGTCGGTCCCCGCGCGGCCGGTGGCGGTCGGTGGCTTGACGCCGAAGGCGTTGCCGATCCCCGTGCCGGTCGGGGCGACCGGCTGGGCGGGGGTCGGGATGCCTGCCGGTGGCGTGGTGGTGGGTTTGGCTTGGCCGCTTCGCGCGTGCTCCGGGCGGCCTTGGGTCGGTGACGGCGGGGTTTCCGGGTCCGGTGCTCGGCGACGGCCTCCCGGTTGGGGGTCGTCGCCTTCCGTCTCACCGAACGGTTGGACCAGGCGCCAGCGGTCGGCGGCGTGCGCCCGTGCGGCTGAGAGGCCTTCCACCGTCATGTCTTCGGCCGCACGGCGGGAGCGCTTTACCCGCACTCCCTCGTTGCGGTGCATTTGGACCGGACGCCACTGGCGCAGTTGCTGCTTCGCCTCGGGGGCCAGGTCGGGGTCGGCGGGTGGCGCCACGGCCGGGGTCCCGGAGCGGAGCAGGGCGGCCAGTTCGTCGTGCAGGCCACCCGCCTGCCGGCGGTGGACGCCGGAGAACTCGGCGGCGAGCCTGGCCCGCACGGCGTAGACCGCTCTCGCACGCCTGCGTTCGGCGGCGTGCGCGGAGCGGAGGTTGGCCAGCGCTTCGGTCAGGTCACCGGCCACCTCGTGGACGTGCGCCAGCGCCAGCAGGCTCTCCGCCAGCAGGATGTCCAACTGGTGGCGCTCGGCGCTGTCGGCGGCGTCGCGGAGCAGGTCGCGGGCCTGGTCGACGCGCCCGGCCGGCAGGTGGACCCTGGTGGCCAGGGCCAGCCGGAGCCAGCCGGCGGTGGAGGCGGACGGCGCCCGCACCGGGCGTTCCAGCAGCGGGGTGCCGACCTCCGAAGCCTCACCCGGCTTGTTCAGGTCCATCAAGGCGCAGACCAGCTCGACCGTCAGCCTGCCCCGGACCTGGCCGTTGTCGGACTCCGGCTCCTTGAGCCGGTCCAGCACGGCCAAGCCGTCGCGGGCCGCGGCGACCGCCGCCTGCAGGTCGCCCCAACGGCGGTGCTGGCCGGCGGCGGAGGCCCGGAGCAGACCGCGGTGCAGCAGGGTCGTGTCGTGGTCCAGCATCGGATCCGCCTGGTAGAGGCGGTCCGCTTCGTCCAACGCCTGGGTCAGCGCCGCACCGCGCCCCACCGAGACCAGGCACTCGCCGGCCTGGACGAGGGCCGTGGCCCGCAGGCCCGGCGGCACGTCGTCGGCCTCCAGCACCGGGCGGACGGCGGCGAAACCCGTGAGCGGCGCGCCGACCGACCTGGCGCTGTCGGCCAGCTCGACCCGCAGGCGCCACGCCGTCTCCCGCTCGGACGCCGCCTCGGCCGCCTTGAGGGCGTCCAACGCCCGGTCCGCGATGCGGACGCCCCGGCCCATGCGGTTGCTCGCGAAGACCACCAGGGCCTCCGCGCGCAACCGGTCGACCTCGTCACGGCGGGCGGAGGCGAGCGCGACGGCGCGTTCGCCCAACACCAGAGCAAGCTCCGGTGCCCGCCAACGCAGCCGCCAGGCGGGCACGACCAGCGTGCTCACCTCGACGTCCGCCTGCGCCTCGCCCCTCGCCGCCACGATGTAGGTCCCCGGCTCTCAGTCCCGCGTGAGCTTGCGGTAGGTGACGCGGTGCGGCCTGGCCGCCTCCGCGCCGAGGCGCTCGATCTTGTTCTTCTCGTAGCCCTCGAAGTTGCCCTCGAACCAGTACCACTTCGACGGGTTCTCGTCCGTGCCCTCCCACGCCAGGATGTGCGTGGCGACGCGGTCGAGGAACCACCGGTCGTGCGAGATGACCACGGCGCAGCCGGGGAACTGCTCCAGCGCGTTCTCCAGCGAGCCCAGGGTCTCGACGTCCAGGTCGTTCGTCGGCTCGTCCAGCAGGATCAGGTTGCCGCCCTCCTTGAGGGTCAGCGCCAGGTTGAGCCGGTTGCGCTCACCACCGGAGAGCACGCCCGCCGGCTTCTGCTGGTCCGGGCCCTTGAAGCCGAACGCGCTGACGTACGCCCGCGACGGCATCTCGACGTTGCCGACGTGGATGTAGTCCAGGCCGTCGGAGACGACCTCCCACACGTTCTTCTTCGGGTCGATGCCGCCGCGGTTCTGGTCGACGTAGGACAGCTTGACCGTCTCGCCGATCTTGACGGTGCCCGAGTCGGGCTCCTCCAGACCCACGATGGTCTTGAACAGCGTCGTCTTGCCGACGCCGTTCGGGCCGATGACGCCGACGATGCCGTTGCGCGGCAGGCTGAACGACAGGCCGTCGATCAGCACCCGGTCGCCGAAGCCCTTCTTCAGGCTGTCCGCCTCGACCACGACGCTGCCCAGTCGCGGGCCCGGCGGGATCTGGATCTCCTCGAAGTCGAGCTTGCGGGTCTTCTCCGCTTCCGCGGCCATCTCCTCGTAGCGGCCGAGGCGGGCCTTGGACTTGGCCTGCCGGGCCTTGGCGCCCGACCGGACCCACTCCAGCTCGTCCTTCAGCCGCTTCTGCAGCTTCTGGTCCTTCTTGCCCGAGACCGCCAGCCGCTCGGCCTTCTTCTCCAGGTAGGTGGAGTAGTTGCCCTCGTACGGGTGGGCCCGACCGCGGTCGAGCTCCAGGATCCACTCGGCGAGGTTGTCCAGGAAGTACCGGTCGTGCGTGACGGCCAGGACGGCGCCCGGGTACTGCGCCAGGTGCTGCTCCAGCCACAGCACGCTCTCGGCGTCCAGGTGGTTGGTGGGCTCGTCGAGCAGCAGCAGGTCCGGCTTGCTCAGCAGCAGCTTGCACAGGGCGACCCGGCGGCGCTCGCCACCGGAGAGGGTCTTGACGTCGGCGTCGGGCGGCGGGCAGCGGAGGGCGTCCATCGCCTGCTCCAGCTGGGAGTCGAGGTCCCACGCGTTCGCGTGGTCCAGGTCTTCCTGGAGCTGGCCCATCTCCTCCATCAGCTCGTCGGAGTAGTCGACGGCCATCTTCTCGGCGATCTCGTTGTAGCGGTCGAGCTTCACCTTGACCTCGCCGAGGCCCTCCTGGACGTTGCCCAGGACGGTCTTCTCCTCGTTGAGGGGCGGCTCCTGCTGGAGGATGCCGACCGTGTAGCCCGGCGCGAGGAAGGCCTCGCCGTTGCCCGGTGTGTCCAGGCCGGCCATGATCTTCAGCACGCTCGACTTACCGGCGCCGTTGGGACCGACGACGCCGATCTTCGCACCGGGGAGGAACATGATGGTGACGTCATCCAGGATGACTTTGTCCCCGTGCGCCTTGCGCACCTTCTTCATGGTGTAGACGTACTCGGCCATGCCCGCGATCGTAGAGCGGTGCCGTTCGGGCCCGAACCTCGGACGCCGGCAACGGACGGGTCACAACGCAGAGTTAACGCGAACGTGGGTCACCCACAGTCGTAACACGACCGCCGGTCCCGCCTGGCGCGACCCTGCGACCAGCGATTCCGACCGGATGCGCGAACTCGGTGCGCTGTCAACCCCCGATGCCTGCGTGCGGACCCGGCCCTGGCGCCGGCCCGACGACCTCCCTCCTCCACGCTCGCAACGGCGACGACTGCCCGCGCATTCTCCGCCCCGATCGGCCCGGCGGAAGACCTTGTAGCTCGTTCGGCTCAGAACGGCACTTCGGCCACCTCCTTCGGGCGCTCCGGCTCGCCCGGGAGGACCAGCGGCAACTCCTCCGGTTCGCGGGGTGCGGCGATCTCGGGCGCGGCCCTGGCCTCGACCGCGTCCGCCGCGAGCCTGGTGCGCGTCGACGTGGCCGTGCACAGGGCCAGATTGGGCCCGATCGCGGTGGCCTCCAGCTCCACGACGGGCTGCCGCCTGCCCTCGAACTCCACCTCCCTGATCGTCAGCCGGCCGGTGACCACCACCGGGTCGCCCTTGGTCAACGACACCTGGACGTTGTCCGCGAGCATGCGCCAGCAGGACACGGTCAGGAACATCCGCGCGCCGTCGGACCAGCTGCGGTCCTCCGGGTCCCAGACCCGCTCCGCGCTGAACAGCCGGAACTTCGCCCGGCTGAACCCGGTGCCGACCTTGGAGTGCACGACCGGGCTCGCCACGTTGCCGCAGATGGTGACCCGGGTCTCGTTGAACGCCATGTCCGTCTCCTCTTGGTCGGTCGCTTCGGTTGGTCGCTCGGGACCAGGTTGCCGGTGGTGGGGGCGGGTGGCGAGGGGCGGTTCCGGGACTGTGGACAAGTGGCTGGGGCATGCATAATCGAAATGAGTGAGCGCTCACTCGTTGACATGAGTGAGGACTCACTCATAAGCTGGTCCCATGCCCGAGGAGACCACCCGACGCCGTCGGCGCGCACCCGCGATGAGCCCCGAGGACCGCCGCGAGGCGATCGTCGCCGCCACCGTCCCGCTGCTGTTCACGCACGGCGCCAACGTGACGACCAGCCAGATCGCCAAGGCGGCCGGCATCGCGGAGGGCACCGTCTTCCGGGCGTTCAAGGACAAGCAGGAGCTCATCCGCACGTGCGTGCGCAGCGTGCTGGGGGTCGATTCCGAACTGGAGCTGATCGAGCAGGCGAGGCAGGCCGACACCCTCGCCGAGCGCCTCTCGTGGGCCATCAGCGCCGTCTCCGGCTACCTGGACCGGATGTGGAAGCTGATGAGCGTGCTCCGCGACTCGGGCTACGACCCGCACGACGAGCGGCGCGAGCACAAGGGACCGCCGGTCGAGATGCAGCGCATCGTCGAGCGCGTCGCCTCGCTGTTCGGCCCGGACGACGACCTGCGCGTCGACCCGTCCCTCGCCGCGCGGCTGCTGCTCGGGCTCGTGTTCACCAACCGCATGCAGGGCGACGGCTTCGGCGACGCCACCGCGGGCGCGGACCAGCTCGTGGAGCTGTTCCTGCACGGCGTGCTGAAGCAGGACTGAGGGGGTACCGATGACAGACCTGATGATCGAAGCGACCGACGTCGGCAAGGCGTTCGGCGCGCAGAAGGCCCTGGACGGGGTGAGCGTCGCCGTGCCCAAGGGCACCGTGCTCGGCCTGCTCGGCCACAACGGCGCCGGCAAGACGACGCTGGTCAACGTGCTCACCACGATGCTCCCGCCGGACTCGGGCCACGCGGAGGTGGCCGGGTTCGACGTGGTCGCGCAGGCGCACCAGGTGCGCAGCCGGATCGGGCTGACGGGCCAGTTCGCCTCCGTGGACGAGCAGCTCTCCGGCCTGGACAACCTGATCCTGATCGCCCGGCTGCTCGGCGCGACCCCGCGGGAGGCCAGGGCCAGGGGCAACGAGCTGCTGGAGCTGTTCGAGCTGGCGGACGCGGCGAAGCGGCCCTCCCGCACCTACTCGGGCGGCATGCGACGACGCCTCGACCTGGCCGCGAGCCTCGTCGGCCACCCGGAAGTGATCTTCCTGGACGAGCCGACCACGGGCCTGGACCCGGCCGGCCGGCTCGGCCTGTGGGAGATCGTGGAGGGCCTGGTCACCGACGGCACCACGGTCCTGCTCACCACCCAGTACCTGGACGAGGCCGACCGCCTGGCCGACTCGATCACGGTGCTCTCGAAGGGCAAGGTCGTCGCCGCGGGCACCAGCGCCGACCTGAAGGCCCAGGTCGGCCAACGCACGGTCACCGTGACCCTGGCGGACGCCTCGGACGTCGCCAAGGCCACCGGAGCCCTGGCGCGGGCCGGCATGCAGCCGGTGGCGGCGGAGAACACGCTGACCGCGCCCGTCACGTCGTCCCGCGAGATCGCCAAGGTGGTCCGCGCGCTGGACGAGGTCGGGCTGGAGGCCACCGAACTGGCCCTCGGCGAGCCGACCCTGGACGACGTCTACCTCACCCTCGCGCAGCACGCGGCCTGAACAGGAGCCATCGGATGACCACCCTCACCGCCGCGCCGCGCTGGCGCGGCACGGACTTCAGCACCCAGGTGCTGGTGCTGACCCAGCGATCCCTGCGCACGCTGGTCAGCGACCCGCGCATGATCGTGTTCAGCATCCTCCAACCGCTGATCATGCTGACCCTGTTCAGCCAGATCTTCGCCAGCATCGCCAACACGCCCGGCTTCCCGCAGGGCGTGGCCTACATCGACTTCCTGATGCCCGCGATCCTGGTCAACACCGCCATGCAGTCCGCGTTGCAGGCCGGCGTCGGGCTCGTCACGGACATGAAGAACGGCGTGCTGGCCCGGTTCCGGTCGCTGCCCATCCGGTCGGGCTCGGTGCTCGTCGCGCGCAGCCTGTCCGACCTGGTCCGCACCGCCTCGCAACTGCTGCTGATGCTGGTGTTCGCGGTCGTGGTCTTCGGCTTCTCCCCCGCCGGCGGGGTGGCGGGCATCGCGGCGGCGCTCGCGCTGGCCCTGGCCGTCGGCTGGGGTCTGGGCTGGATCTTCCTGGCCATCGCGGCGTGGCTGCGCAACGCCGAGCTGATGCAGACCGTCGGTTTCCTGGCGATGTTCCCGCTGATGTTCGCGTCGAGCGCGTACGTGCCGGTCAGCGGCCTGCCGGGGTGGCTCCAGGCGATCGCGAACGTCAACCCGTTGACGTTCGCGGTGGACGCGGCGAGGTCGTTGGCGCTGGCCCAGCCCGTGACCGGGGTGGTCGGGGCGTTGGCCACGAGCGCCGTGCTGGCCGCGGCCGGGTGGTTCGCGGCCGTCCGGGGGTTCAACCGCCCGCTCTGACCCTCGGGCGGGCCCGACCAGGTCCTGCTGCCAGGTCCCGGCGCCTCGTCCCGGTGCCTAGTCCTTGCCCGACATCTTGCGCAGCATCGCGTTGTACGCGGCCAGGTCCGCGTCACCGTCCGCGTCCGCCCGCCGGTCCGCCCGGCGGGCGTCACGGCTGTCCGACCTCGCCCACTGCACCAGCAGCGCCACCATCACCACGATCAGCGGCAGCTCGCCCGCCGCCCACGCGATGCCGCCGCCCAGCCGCTGGTCCTCCAGCTGCGACGTGACCCACGGCAGGCCGAGCGAGCGGTAGAAGTTGTCGCCGATCACGGTCTGCGAGCTCATCAGCACGATGCCGAAGAACGCGTGGAACGGGATCGAGGCGAACAGCAGGCCGAGCCGTCCCAGCGGCGGCAGCCGGTTCGGCGCCGGGTCGATGCCGATCACCGGCCAGTAGAAGACGTAGCCGACCAGGATGAAGTGGGCGTTCATCGCCAGGTGCGCCCAGTGGTAGTACAGCGCGGCGTCGAACAGCCCGGAGAAGTACAGGCCGTAGAACGAGCCGACGAACAGCGCCAACGCCACGAACGGGTTGGTCAGCACCTTCGCCACCGGCGAGTGCACGAACGCCAGCAGCCACTCCCGCGGCCCCGGCGGGTTGCCCTTGCCCGCCGTCGGCAGCGCCCGCATCGCCAACGTCACCGGACCGCCGAGCACCAGCAGGATCGGCGCCAGCATGGACAGCAGCATGTGCGCTTCCATGTGGATGCTGAACATCGCCGGCGCGTACCGGCCCAAACCGGACGACGTGGCGAACACCACGGTCAGGCAGCCCGCGACCCACGCGACCGTGCGGCCGACCGGCCACGCGTCACCGCGCTTGCGCAACCGCCGCACGCCGAGCAGGTACAGCACGCCGAGAGCGATGAAGATCGTGCCGAAGACCAGGTCGAACCGCCAGTCGAACAGCAGCCGCGACCACGTCGGCGCGCCGGCCAGGTCGTAGCCGATGCGCAGCTCCACCGTGCTGGGCAGCACGCGGCCCTCCATCGGCGGCGGCGTGCGGCTCAACGCGGCGGCCAAGCCGAGCGTGAGGAACATCAACAGCACCTCGACGCCCGCGAGCTTCACCAGCGAACGCCCGGAGCCCGTGGCCACGACTTCCTTCACGCTCTTCTCGCGCTGGAAGTACCCCACGACACCCAGCACGACCAGCGCGAGCGTCTTGCCGAGCACCAGCAGGCCGTAGTCGCTGCCGAACAGCTCGCTCACCGGCAGCCGCACCCACGCGTTGACCACGCCGGACGCCGCCATCACGAGCCAGCAGACCAGCGCCAGCCTGGAGAACCGCGCCGTCGCCAACCCCAGGTGGTCGCCGCCCCGCCGGCCGTGCGCCAGCAGCGCGATCAAACCGCCGACCCACAACGCCGCCCCGATCAGGTGGTACAGCAGGCTGTTCGTGGCCACGTCGTGCGAGCCGCCGCCGGACGAGTGCCCCGTCACGGCCACCGGGATCAGGGCGAACACCGACAGGAAGAACAGCGGCACGGTCCAACCCCACGACAGCACCAGCCGGCAGCCCAACGCCAGCAGCGCCACGATCACCGCCGTGATCAGCCACGCCTTCGCCTGCTCCACCAGGCCCGCCACCTGGAACAGCACCGACGGCTCCAGCAGCGCCGTCACCGGCTGGCCCAGCGCGTCGGCCACCGTGAACGGCACCGACAGCACCGCGCCCAACGTCCACACCAACGCCGCCCAGCCCGCCGTGCGCACGGCCGCGTAGCCGTCCGCGGCCAGCGTGCCACTCGCCTGCGGCGGCACCAGGAACGCCGCCAGCAGCAGCGACCCGACCGTCACCACGCCGGCCGCCTCGGTCAGCACGCGCACGACGATCAGCCCGGACGCGTCGCCGCCGGTGAGCACCAGCAGCCCCGCCGCCACCAGTGCGGCTATCGCCGTGCCGACGATCAGCAGGGGGATGAGACCGGTCCGCCGGGTGCGGGAAGGCGCGTCTGTGGGCACGAGACGAGCGTAGGCGGCCTGACCACACCGCCACCAACCGCCGGACGTGCGCAGATCACACCCACTACCGTTGCCGGACGTGACCAGTTCTCGCTCGGCGCTCGTGATGGCCCTCGCCTTGCTCCTGTCGGCGGGGTGCAGTTACTCCGTCAACGGGGACGCGTTGCCCCAGGCGGGGGTTGCGACCGGGACGTCGGCGACACCGTCGGCCGCGCCCCGGATCGCCAAGCCGCGCACGGTCGTCGGCGTCGAGCCGTGCTCCCTGCTCACCGCCGACGACCTGAAGTCCATCGGGCCGTACATGAAGGAACCCGCGCGCAAGGACGACGTGATCCAGGAGTCCTGCCAGTACGTGCTGGACGACGGCTCGCAGCCCGGCCGGACCGTGGTCGTCGCGCTCTACCAGAAGTACGAGCAGGTGCGGGTGCGGCAGGCCAAGGGCCGCGAAGTGGTCGTGGAGGGGCACTCCACGTGGACGTTGTGCGAGCTGAGCGGCGGCGAGATGGCGTGCACCGCGACCATGGTGGTGAACGCCAACCGCACCGTCCTGGTGGCGATGGCGCAGGCGGGCGGCGTGCCCGAGCAGATGCTGGCCGGGATGCAGCCGCTGCTCAAGGCCGCGTTGAACCGGCTCCCGCTCGCGTGAGCTCACGGGCGCGCGACCGGCGCGCCAACAGCACGGCGGGCACCATCAACGCGATCACGCACGCCACGAAGCCCAGCGAGATCGACAGGTTGCCGGCGTGCGCGATACCGCCGACGACGGGCGGTCCGAGCAGGAAACCGGTGTAGGCGACGGTCGTGACCAGGCCGATCTCGCGTTCACCACCCGTGCCGTCGGCGCGCTTGCCCGCGTCACCGGCCAAGTCCATGATCACCGGGAAGGCGAACGCCAGGCCGAGGCCCACCAGCGCGAACCCGGCGTAGCCGACCGCGGGCGACACCACCAGCACGGCCAGCGCCAACCCCGCCGCCGCCACCACCGCGCCCGCCGCCAGCAGCCGGTACGGGCCGACGCGGCGTTGCGCGGACTCGCCGAACAGGCGGGCGGTGGCCATCGCGATGGAGAACCCGGCGTACGCGGCCGCGGCGGCGGCCTCGCTGACACCCCGTTCGTTGACGAAGAACAGCGCCGACCAGTCCGACGCCGCGCCCTCGGCGATCGCGGAGAACAGCGTGATCGTCGCGAGCAGCCACAGCAGCGGGCGCTTGAGGACCGGGCGGTCCTCCTCGACCGTGTCGGAGGTCTCGCCGCCCGCGTCCGCGGTCGTGTCCGGCACCGACCTGATCACCCACGCGATCACGACCGCCCCGATCACCGCGACGAAGACCAGGTGCCGGGTCAGGCCCCAGCCGACGGCCGCCGCGGCGGCCGCGCCCAGCGAGCCCACCAGGCCGCCGACGCTGAAACCCGCGTGGAACTGCGGCATCAGCGGCCGGTCCAGGCTGCGGGTGACGGCCACGGCGGCGACGTTCATGCCGACGTCCAACGACGCGCCGCACGAGCCGAGCACGAACAGGACCAGGCCCAGCTGGAACGGCGTCTCGGCGAGCGTGAGCGAGGGCACGGCCACGACGGTGACCGCCGCGCCCACGAGGATCAGCTTCCGCGCGCCCACCCGCGCGCAGAGCTTGGCCGCGAACGGCGCCGTCGACGCCAAGCCGACGCTCGCGCCGAACAGCGCGAGGCCGAGCGTGGCCTCGGTCGCGCCCACCTGTGCCGCCAACGCGGGCATGCGCGCGGCCCAGGACAGGAACAGCGCCCCGTTGAACAGGAACACCGCGAAGACGGCGAGGCGTGGTGCTGGCATGCGACCGAGTGTGAACTAGAGCGCTTCAGAACGTCCAATCGATTACCTGGTTACGCTCATCACGTGGACCGCCCTCGGAAGCCGACGCTCGACACGGTGGCCGGCGTGGTCGGCGTGTCGCGCGCCACGGTGTCGAACGCCTACAACCGGCCGGACCAGCTGTCGGCCGCGTTGCGCGAGCGCATCCTGGAGACGGCGGCGTCCATCGGGTACGCCGGACCCGACCCGGTGGCGCGCAGCCTGGCCACCCGGCACAGCGCGGCCGTCGGGTTCATGCTGGGGCAGGGGCTGTCGGCGTCGTTCGCCGACGCGGCGCTGTCGATCGTGCTGGACGGACTGGCTTCGACCGTGGACGGACACGACCACTGCCTGGTGCTGATGCCCGGGCGCGACAAGGCCGGGCCGCGGCCGGAGACCGTGACGCGGGCCCAGGCGGACGTCGTGGTGGCCTACTCATTGCCGGACGACGCGCCGGCGTTGGCCGCGGTGCGGGCGCGCGGGTTGCCGCTGGTCGTCATCGACCAGCCCGTGCTGCCGGACACGGCGCGGGTCGAGGTGGACGACTTCGGCGGGGCGCGGCTGGCGGCGTCGTCGCTGTGGGGCCTCGGGCACCGGCGGTTCGGCGTGGTGACGTTCGCGCTGCACCCGGACGGGCAGTCGGGCCTCGTGACGCCCGAACGTCTGGTTTCGACGTCGTTCCGCGTGACCCGGGACCGCGTGCACGGGTACCTCGACGTGACGGGCGCGGACACCCCGGTGTGGGAGTGCGCCCGGAGCAACCGCGAACTCGGCCGTGCGGCGGCTCGTGCCCTGCTCTCCGCCTCCCCCCGACCGACGGCGTTGCTGTGCGCCTCGGACGAGCTGGCGTTCGGCGCGCTCCAGGCGGTGCGGGACCTGGGGCTGCGCGTGCCGGCCGACGTGTCGGTCGTGGGCTTCGACGACGTGCCCGCCGCCGAACACGCAGACCCACCGTTGACTACGGTGCGTCAACCCCTGGCCGAGAAGGGCCGACACGCGGGCGAACTGGCCCTGCGACTGCTCGACGGCGGCAGACCAGGCGAACCAACCAGACTGCCGGTTTCTCTCGTCCAGCGCGACTCGACGGCCTCACCGAAGTGATCCACATCACTTTTGGGCCCTCCTGATCCCCTTCCGAGCCCCGGAAGGAAACGCGACGAGTCTTCCGGACGATGTGTCCGGTGGGGCAGCTACGCTGCTACAGCGCGTGGTCGACAGCCCCTCCAGCCTCCGTAGCTCAGTGGAGAGAGCGAGGGACTTCTAATCCCGAGGTCGCAGGTTCGAATCCTGCCGGGGGCGCGTAAGCGCTGTGGGTGGTGTGGCCGGTCGGTGGTCGAGATCGGCCCACACCGCAGTGAGATCGTGGGTGGCAGGACCTGGCGCCGGTGGTCGGGTCGCGCGGCCGTTGCCGGTCAGATGAGGCGAGCCGAGCGGCACGTTGGGGATTGGCAGCCCCAGGTGGTGGTGGTTCCGACGGTGACCAGGGCGGCGTGGGCGAGGAAACGGTCGCGTTTGGCGCGTTCGTCGAGGTTCGCGCAGCTGCACGGGTGGTCGGGGTCGGGTTGTTCGTCGTGGGCCAGGCCCATGTAGCCCGGTGGGATGCCCAGGCCGGTGGCGATGTCGGTCAGGGTTTCGTAGGACTCGACCTTGGCGCCGGCGATGATCCGGGCGACAGCCTGATCAGGGTGGCCGGTCAGGGTGGCGATCCGGGCACGTGGGACGCCGTGGTGGGTCAGGAGCCGGTAGACGGTGCTGATGTCGCGGGACGCCAAGGCGGCGCGCATCTCGTGCTGCTCCCACAAGTCCGGCAGGTCGGGGCGTGGGCGGACGACGGGTCGGACGGCGCGTTCCGCCGTGGCCGGACCGGGGGCGGTGGCGGCGGTCCACTCGACCCACGCCCACTCCGGTTCGACGGGTCCGGCCGAACCGGCCGGATCGGCGGGACCCGCGGGATCGGCCGGACCCGCGGGATCGGCCGGTTTCACCGGGGTGTTTGGGGCGGCGGTGGACAGGGCCACGCCGTGGACGGCGTTGCGGAAGCGGTAGGGGACGGCGGACGAAGCGGGGATGCCGCACGCCGAACCGGCCAGGATCGCGGCCACCGAGTCGCTCGGCGGGCCACCTCGCCAGTACAGCTCCAGGACGTCGCCGACGACGATGCCGTCCAGCCAGTCGGCGCCGCGCCACAGCGGCAGGCGGCGCAGGACGCCGCTCATCAGGTCGGCCGGCAGGTCGGGGGTGGGTGCGGATTCGCGTGGGTCGAGCTCGTCGGTCAGGGCCAGGTCGACCGGCAGGCCCGTGGCGACGGCTTGACGCCAGCGCTCCCTCGTCACGCCGAGCAGGCGCACCTGGCCGTCCGGCGAACGCAGGTCGAGGTGGTTGCGCCGCGGGTGGACGCGCAGGCCGGGCACGCCCCGGACCCGATCACCGGCGACGACCGGCAGCGCTTCGGTCAGGAGTTGGTCCAGCGCGGCGTCGTGGACCCGCAGGCCGAGCACCTTCGCGTCCGGCCGCACGCGGCTCACCAGGGACGTCGGCCGCAAGGCGTGGCCGCGGCGGCGCATGGCCGCCATCGCGCGGTTGGCCGCCGCCAGGAGCGACGCCTCGAACCGGCGTTGACCGGGCAGGCAGGCGCTGGGCACGAGGGAATCGGGCTCGACTCCGCCGCGCTGCCTGCGCACCATGTTCGGGGTCTCGCCGGTGCACCAGTAGCGCTTGGCCAGAGAGCTAGTCGACACGAGGAACCTCCGCGGACGCCACCCGGCCGACGCCACCGGGCTCGACGGCGCGCGAGTACACGGATGTGCGGGACGCGCCGACGTCGAACCCCGGGAAGAGGCGGACACGCGGGACGCGTTCGCTCGAACGCGCTCTGGAGGCACCCACTCCATCCGGGTCAGGAGGAGCCTCGGTGGCAGCCGCACCTGCCAGGTCACAAAACTACAACAGCGGTGAGGGCCGGTGGGGCTCGATCACTCGAACGTGCGAATTCGTCGGTTTTGAGGCGGGGAGGAGGGGCGGATGCCTGGTGGAAGGGCCGAGAGGGTGCCAGGAGAGGGGTGAGAGCAGGGGTCAGAGCTTGCGGCCGGCGGCGGCGAGGCCGGCGAACCGTTCCGGGTGCTCGTCGACGTCCTCCGGGGAGGCGGGACGCCACAGCGGCAGGTGGACGACGCCCGGCTCGACCAGCTCGTAGCCGTCGAACAGCGCCTCGACCTCGGGTTTGGAGCGCATCGTCATCGGGGTCGCGGTCCGCCGCCGGTAGAGGTCGGTGTGCTCGTCGGCCTGGGTGTCCTGGCCGTCGTGGGTGGCGTGCGAGACGACCAGGTAGCTGCCCGGCACCACGGCGTCGCGGTAGGCGGCGATGATCTTCGCCGGGTCGTCCTGGACGAAGTGCAGCACCGCGACCATCATCACCGCGACCGGCCGGTCGAAGTCGAGCAGGCCGGCGACCTCCGGCACGGCCAGCACCTCGTCCGGGTGACGCAGGTCTTCCTGGACGACGGCGGTCTGCCGGTCGTCGCCGAGGATCGTGCGGCTGTAGGTCACCGCGATCGGGTCGTTGTCGACGTAGACGACGCGGGCGTCGGGGGCGGCTTCGCGAGCCACCTCGTGGACGTTGCCCACGGTCGGGATGCCGGAGCCGAGGTCGAGGAACTGGGTCACGCCCCGGCGCACGCAGAACTGGACGGCCCGGCGCAGGAACGCCCGGTTGGCCTGCATGATCAGCGGCAGCTCCGGCCACATCGTGATCGCCTGCTCGGCCATCTCGCGGTCGACGGCGAAGTTGTGCGCGCCGCCGAGGTAGTAGTCGTACACCCGGGCCGCGCTCGGCCTCGTCAGGTCGATGTCCGGTCTTTCACCCACGACTCGCTCCTTCCCCCGGGGCCGGCAGCTTAGGCGGCGGTGTGGCGTGGGCGACGGCGTGGTGGGTGGTGCGCGGGTGGGGGTGTCGCCCCGCCGCCGAGACTAGGCCGATCGCGTGCTACCTGCGGATACCCCGTTCGCGGGGCCCGGATTGTCAGACCCCCTCGGTAGAATCGAACATGAGTTCGAGCACGCGCGAGGGGAGCTTGTCGTGGAGCCGATCAGCGTCACCGCCCTGTCCTTCACCGAGTACGCCATGAGCGGTCAGCGTGGCCGGATCAGCATCGTGTCCGAGCAGCGGCGCATCTACCTGTCGTCCGAGCAGTGGGTGGCCGGGTTCTACAACCCGATGCGGGACGCCATGCGGCGGGCGGCCAACTCGCCCGACCCGGCCGCGGAGCTGGACAAGGCGGTCGAGGCGGCCCACCGGCAGCCCCGGGCCGGGCAGCCCCGGGCGTACGAAGAGCTGCGGGAAGGGTTCCTGCCGTGGTTGCGGTCGACCCGGGCGACCGGCGTGCCCACGTCGGCGGCCCAGTGGCGGACGGGCGACCTGGCGTTGCGGGTCCGACCGCACCTGGGGTTGCGGATGCCGGACGGGTCGCGGGCGGCGGTGCTCGTGTACGTCAAGGAAACCCCGATGACGCAGGAGGCGGCCAACATCGGGTTGCGGATCCTCCAGCAGACGATGCCGGACACGTTGCCGGGCGCGACCCCGGAAGTCGTGCCGCTGGTGCTGGACGCGCGGCGAGGGCGGGCGTTCCGGATGTCACGGCGGACGAACCTGGCGAAGTTGGACGCGTTGATCGCGGCGGAGGCAGCGGGGTATGTGGTGCATTGGAGGATGAGCGCGTAGCTGGCTTGGGGTGCGAGCGGGGGTGCTGCGGCGGTGCGGGCGGAGTGCGGGCGGCGAGGGTGCGGGCGGCGAGGTGTCAGGTCCGGCTCGATGTGACATGGGGCCCGTACGGGCACTCCAGGCAGGCCAAAGCCGGCAGGCCGGGCGGGGTAAAGCGTCCCGCCGGGCCTGCCGGCTTCGTCCAGCCTAAAGCACCCGAACCCATGTCAAATCGGGCCTCGGTGGGGATGTGCCGAGTTCGTTGTGGGTGTTCTAGGCGGGGAAGGTGGCGGGGTTGTAGGTGAAGTGGCCGCCGATGACGGTGGCGGCGATGGGGATGGTGCCGATCTTGGCGATGTCGGTGGTGAGGGGGTTGGTTTCGAGGATGGCGAAGTCGGCCAGCTTGCCCGGGGTGATGGTGCCGAGGGTGTTTTCCCGACGGCACGCGTAGGCGGCGCCGGTGGTGTAGGCGGCCAGGGCTTGGTGGACGGTGATTGACTCGTCCGGGCCGATCGGGGTTCCTTCTTTCGACCTTCGCTCGACCATGAACTGGATGGCGCGCAACGGTTTGCCGTCGGCCACCGGGCGGTCCGAGCTGCCGGCCACGACGATTCCCCGGTCGAGAAAGGACTTTCCCCGGTACATCCAGGGTGAGCGCCGCGGGCCCATGATCTTGGCGTAGTCGTCGCCGTAGGCCCACAGGAAAGTCGGTTGGATCACCGGGATGACGTTCAGTTCGGCGATGCGGTCGAGTTGTTCCGGGCGGACCAGGCCGCAGTGTTCGATTCGGTGCCTGGCGTCCGGGCGGGCAAGCGTGCCCTGGGCTTCAGAAAGGGCGTCCAGGGCGAAGTCGACGGCACGGTCGCCGATGGCGTGGATCGCCAGCTGCCAGCCGGCGAGGTGGCCGTCGATGATCGCGGCGCGCATGAGGTCCGGGTCGTCCTGCAACTGGCCGGCGGTGTCCATGCCCTCGTACGGCCAGGTCAGCGCGGCGGTGCGGGCCATCATGCCGCCGTCGGTCCACAGTTTCAGCGGGCCGATGGAGAGGCGGTCGTCGCCGAGGCCGGTTCGCAGGCCCAGCGGCACTGCGCGGCGGATGCCGTCGGCGGCGTGGGCGGCTACCGGTTCCAGGCGGTCGGCGGAGATCATCAGTTGGACGCGGATGGGGAGGGTGGCGCGCTGGTAGGCCTCGACCTCCAGCGGGCTGCTGCCGATCAGGCCACCGCCGACGCCGGCTTCCGCGGCCAGGACCACGCCTTCTTCGAGGCATTGGCGGGCACCCGACTCGACGTCGGCGGCGATGTCGTCCAACGAGTAGGGGAGCCGGAGGGCGCGGACCGCGGTCTGGGCCGACTCGGCGAGGAAACCGGTGGGGGCGCCGGTCGCGTCACGTTGCGCGTCACGCAGGGCGGAGGCGGGCAGAGAGGTGAGCACGTCGCCGCTGACGACGCACGCGTGGCCGGAGAGGTCCTGCACGTAGATCCGCGGCCCGACCTCGTCCAGGTCACGTGAGGTCAGCGGGCGGTCCAGGGCGCGGTGGTCGTAGCCCGACGCCTCGACCCAGCCGGAAGCCCGGGGTGCGTCGCGCAGGACGTCCAGGACTTGGGCGACGGTCCGGCAGGAGGAGACGTCCGGGGTCCTCGCCGCACGTCCGCCCCACGCGAGGTGGTTGTGGGCGTCCACGAATCCCGGCAGGACGACCGCGCCGTCGAGGTCGACGACGCGGCGCGCGGGCAGGTCGGCGACGTCGTCGTCCAAGCCGACGATCCTGCCGCCCCACACACCGATCACCGATGCCACCGGCCGGGTCGGGTCCATGGTCACGACCTGCCCGCCAACCAGCTTGAGATCAAGGATCACCCGCAAAGGCTAGCCCACGAGCACTTAGGTTAGGGTTGGATAACTTAGGCCAGGCTATCCAAGGAGGAGCTCCATGCGGGTCGTCATGTTCGGCTACCAGACCTGGGGTCATCGCACGCTCCAGGCGCTGCTGGACTCCGAGCACGAGGTGGCTCTGGTCGTCACGCACCCCAAGAGCGAGCACGCCTACGAGCGCATCTGGAGCGACTCGGTCGCGGACCTGGCCGCCGAGCACGGCGTCGAGACGATCATCCGCAACCGGCCGGACGACGACGAGTTGTTCCAGCGCCTCAAGGAAGTCGAGCCGGACGTCATCGTCGCCACGAACTGGCGCACGTGGATCCCGCCGCACATCTTCACCCTGCCCAAGCACGGCACGCTGAACGTGCACGACTCGCTGCTGCCCGCCTACGCGGGCTTCTCCCCGTTGATCTGGGCACTGATCAACGGGGAGAAGGAGGTCGGCGTCACCGCGCACATGATGGACGACACGCTGGACGCCGGCGACATCGTGCTCCAGCGCGCCGTCCCGGTCGGCCCGCGCGACACGACGGCGGACCTGTTCCACAAGACGCTGGAGCTGTTCGGGCCGATCACCGTGGACGGCCTGGCGGAGATCGCCAAGGGCCGCACGGACTTCACCAAGCAGGACCGGTCGAAGGCCAGCTTCTTCCACAAGCGCGCGGAGGAGGACCTGCGCATCGACTGGACGTGGGGTGCGGAGGAGCTGGACCGGCTGGTGCGGGCCCAGTGCGCGCCGTACCCGAGCGCGTTCGCCTTCCACAAGGGCAAGCGGCTGGAGATCGTGGAGGCCGAGGTGTCCCGGCAGCGCTACGGCGGCACGCCCGGTCGGATCTTCTACCGCGAGGGCGACGGTGTCGCGATCGTCGCGGGCGCGGAAGCGCGGCGGGGCCGCAACCACGCCCTGCTGGTCAAGCGGGTGCGGACGGAGGACGGCGTCGAACTGGGCGCGACGGAGTACTTCACGCACATGGGCGGGTACCTCACCAGTCGCCCCTGAGCGAAGCCTGGCGCACGACGAACAACCGGAATCGTTGCGCGCCAGCACTTCCGCCCGGCGGGCGGGCCGCGCGGTGCCGAGCGGTTCGCGCGACGCTTCCCTGGCGCGGTCGGGAGGTCGGTCGAACTTGTCGAACGACTGTCGAGGGCGGCGCGCGGTTCGGGATTGTTCCGGACGATTTCGGCCCCGGTGTTCCGATCGGCGCGATCATCGCTGATCATTGGGTGCATGAGCGGCAAGCGGTCGACAGCGGTCATCAGCGGTGTCCTGGCGCTCCTCCTGGTCGCCACCGGTTGCGGCACCGACATCCTCACGCCGAACACCCCGACCACCGCGCCGGTGCCGACAGGCCCCGCCGCGCCCGGCGACGACCCGGCGGCGCAGCTCGCGGCGTTGACCGTGGCGCCCGAGGGGAAGATGACGGGCTACAGCCGCGACCGGTTCCCGCACTGGAGCAGCCAGGGCGACGGGTGCGACACGCGCGACGTGGTGCTGCAGCGCCAAGGCGCGGACGTGCGGACCGGCGCCGGCTGCAAGATCACGGGCGGGACGTGGACCAGCGTCTACGACGGCAAGGTCGTGACCGACGCGGGCGACCTCGACATCGACCACACGGTGGCGTTGGCCGAGGCGTGGCGTTCGGGCGCGGACAAGTGGACCGACGAGCAGCGGGAGAAGTTCGCCAACGACATGGGCGGGTTGCAGCTGATCGCGGTGACGGCGAGCAGCAACCGGTCCAAGGGCGACCAGGACGCGGCCAAGTGGAAGCCGCCGGTGCAGACCTACTGGTGCACCTACGCGCGGGCGGTGGTGTCGGTGAAGACGCTGTACGGGCTGACCGTGGACGAGGCGGAGCGCGACGCGTTGGGCGCGATGCTCAAGACGTGCTGACCGCGCGGTGATGCCGCACAGCGATTCCGGCTTCGCCGGGTCCTGCCGGGGTTGACGCTTCGCAGGGGTCCCCGCCCGGGGGATCCCCGGTTTTGATCCTGCCACGGGAGACCGACACAACCGCGGCGGCGAGGGCTGGTTGTGGACAACTCGCGGAGGGTTCAGGGGCGCAGGGATTCCAGCTGGTCCACGATGTCGGTGTGCGCCTCGGCCCGGCGGACCCAGGCGGCGAAGCCGGAGGTGGCGGAGGGGATCTCGCCCAGCGGTGAGATCGGGTCCACCACGCCGTACTCGAGGCGGTAGGCGACCAGGGCCACGGCGGCCTCGACCCAGCGGGACGGGTCCGGGGTGGTGATCTCGCCCAGGCCGACGCGGAACCACAGCGGCAGGCGCGTGTCGGCGGCCAGGGCGCGGGTCAGGCGGCGGCGGGCGATGTCCAGGACTTCCTGGCGGGCCTTGTCACCCGCCATGACGGCCTCCGCGCGCCACGGCTCCTCGGCGGCGAGCCGGTCGGCGGACAGCCGGTGGGAGGCGGCCCGCGCGCCCGCTTCCTGCGCGTTGACCCGCCACTCCAGGTTCTGCACCTCGTGCTGCAGCGCGTCGCGCTCGAAGCGCGGCATGCGGCCGGTCGAGAGCTTGGCCAGGCCGGCGTCCCGCTGCTGCGCCAGCGACTCGTACTCGGCGACCTCGGCGTTCAGGTCGGCGCGGACCGAGTCGGCCAGCAGCTCCTGCTCGGCGTCCCACGCGGCGCGCAGCGCGTTCACCGTGTCGGCGATGCCCTCGGTCGAGTCGAGGTCCTCGTCGGGGCCCGAACCGGCGCCGGACAGCCTGCGTTCGAGCACGTGCAGGCGTTCGCTCACCCGGTTGAGCTCGGCCGTCAACGCCTGGGTGGTGGCGACGAGATCAGCGACGGTCGGCTCGACCTCGTCGAGCCGTTCCTTCTCAGTGGGCACGCCGACCAGCCAACCGCACGAGAACGCCGTGTCCAGGGACGAAACCGGAAAACCACGCGTACGGGCCGACACAAACCCCCGGCATGGTTAACGGTCGATCACGCACCGTGATCAGCTTGAACCGGGCTCAAACGGTGTATGCCTGATGCATGTCGACGTCGGTGCACGAGACGGAACGCAAGTACGAGGCCCCCGGGGGCGCGGCGCTGCCCGACCTGTCCGGCCTGCCCGGCGTGGCGGCCGTGGCCGGGCCGGAGGAACAACGCCTGGAGGCGGTCTACTACGACACCTCCGACCTGCGGCTCGCCCGAGCCGGGCTGACGTTGCGCCGCCGCACGGGCGGTGACGACGCGGGCTGGCACCTGAAGCTGCCGGCCGGCGTGGACACGCGCGAGGAGGTGCGGTTGCCGCCCGGCCGCGCGGCCAAGCACCCGCCCAAGCAGCTCGGCTCGCTGGTCCAGGTGCACGCGCGCGGCCGCGAGCTGGCGCCGGTGGCGCGCATCCAGACCACGCGGCAGCGCCGGCAGCTCGTGGACGACAAGGGCCGCCTGCTCGTCGAGGTGGTCGAGGACCTGGTCTCCGGGCAGTCCCTGGCGGACGACTCGTCGGTCGACTCGTGGCGCGAGATCGAGGTGGAGCTGGGTGAACGCGGTGACGTCGCGCTGCTGGACCGGGTCGAGGCGCGGTTGGCGGACGCGGGCATCACCCGGTCCTGGTCGTCGGCGAAGCTGGGCCGCCTGCTGGCCGACCGGATCGCCACCACCACGCCGCCGCCGGCCACCTCCGGGGAGTCCGCCGGCGACGTGGTGATCGCGTACCTGCGGGAGCAGGCCGACGCGTTGAAGCTCCAGGACCCGCGGGTGCGCCGGGGCGAGGACGACGCCGTGCACCAGATGCGGGTGGCGACGCGTCGGATGCGCAGCGCGCTCCAGGCGTTCGGCACGATCGTGGAACGCGACGACACGCGGGAGCTGACCGACGAGCTGAAGTGGCTGGCGGGCGTGCTCGGCGAGGCCCGTGACCTCGAGGTGCTGCGGACCCGGTTCGCCGACCACGTCGCCGCGCTCGACGAGGACCTGGTGCTCGGCCCGGTGCGCGCCCAGCTCACCCGGCACTTCGCGCCGTTGGAGGCCGCCGCGCACGAGGCGGCGGTGGCGGCGCTGGACAGCGGGCGGTACTTCGCCCTGCTGGACGCGGTCGACGCGCTGGTCGCCGCGCCGCCGTTCACGCCGACGGCGCGGGCCAAGGCCACGAAGGTGCTGCCGGACCTGGTCGACAAGACCTACCGCAGGTTGGCGAAGCGGGCCGAGAGCGCGCACGACGACATCCAGCTGCACGAGGCGCGCAAGGCGGCCAAACGGCTGCGGTACGCGGTGGAGGTGTCCGAGCCGCGGTTCGGCAAGCGGGCCGCGAAGTACCGCAAGGAGGTCAAGGCGGTGCAGGAGCTGCTCGGCGAGCACCAGGACGGCGTGGTGGCCCGGCCGGTGCTGCGGGAGCTGGGCGCGAAGGCGCAGCTCGACGGGGAGAACGGCTTCACCTTCGGCCTGCTGCACGGTTTGGAGACGGCGGCGGCGCAGCGGCTGGAGGACCGGTTCCCCGCCGTGTGGCGTGGTCTGGGCAAGCCGAAGCTGCGGTGATTGGTCTGGACCTTGACACCTCCTGGTGCGGCTGAAACGGTGGTCTGAGCCGCCGCTCGGTGATCCACGCCGGCCAGGAGGACGTCAGTGCTTCTCACAGAAGGCGCCGGACGGCGCGGGTTCGGTCGAGTGCTCGTCGCGCTGCTGTTCGTCGGCGCGGTCGGCGCGGCGGTTCCCGCCCACGCAGCTCCGGAGACGCCGTTGCAGCACATCGTGCCCGCTCCCGTCACTGTCACACCGCGACCGGGCGTGACGTTCACGCTCAGCGCGGACACCAGGATCTACACCCACCCCGGCTCCGACGCCGCCGAGCAGGTCGGCGAGTACCTCGCCGGCGTGCTGCGCCCGTCGACGGGCTACCGCCTGCCCGTGGTGCCCGGCGCGTCCGGCCGGCACATCTCGCTGCTGCTCGTCGGCGCGGACGCCGTCGTCGGCGCGGAGGGCTACCAGCTCGACGTGACGCGGCGCGGCGTGCTGATCCGGGCGCGCACGGCGGCCGGGCTGTTCGCGGGCGTGCAGACGTTCCGGCAGCTCCTGCCCGCGAAGGTGGAGGCCAAGACCAGGCAGCGCGGACCGTGGACGGCGCCCGGCGGCCGGGTGCTGGACTACCCGCGCTACGCCCACCGGGGCGCGATGCTCGACGTGGCCCGGCACTTCTTCTCCGTCGACGAGGTCAAGCGGTACGTCGACCAGATCGCGCTCTACAAGGTCAACCGGCTGCACCTGCACCTGACCGACGACCAGGGCTGGCGGCTGGAGATCAAGAGCTGGCCCAACCTGACCGCGCACGGCGGCAGCACGGAGGTCGGCGGCGGTCCCGGCGGCTTCTACACGCAGGAGCAGTACCGGGACCTCGTGGCCTACGCCGCCGCACGGCACATCACGGTGATCCCGGAGATCGACCTGCCAGGCCACACCAACGCCGCGCTGTCGTCGTACCCGGAGCTGAACTGCGACGGCGTCGCGCCGCCGCTCTACACCGGCATCGAGGTCGGCTTCAGCTCCCTCTGCATCGACAAGGACATCACCTACCGCTTCGTGGACGACGTGCTGCGCGAGGTGGCCGCGTTGACGCCGGGCGAGTACCTGCACATCGGCGGCGACGAGGCGCACGCCACCACCGACCCGGACTTCGACCGGTTCATGGACCGGGTGCTGCCGCTGGTCGCCAAGCACGGCAAGACCGCGACCGGGTGGCACGAGTTCGTGAAGGCGGGGCCGCCCGCGTCGGCGGTGCCGCAGTTCTGGGGCACGAAGACGGTCGCGCCGGACATGGTGGAGGCCGCCGCGCGGGGCAGCGAGATCGTGCTGTCGCCCGCGACCAAGGCGTACCTGGACATGAAGTACGACGCGAACACCAAGCTCGGGTTGAGCTGGGCCGGGTACACCGACGTGCAGGACGCGTACGACTGGAACCCCGGCGCGTACGTCGAGGGCCTGCCGGCCGACGCGGTGCGTGGCGTCGAGGCGCCGCTGTGGAGCGAGACCATCGCGAACACCGCCGACCTGGAGCACCTGGCGTTCCCGCGCCTGCCCGCCATCGCGGAGCTGGGCTGGTCGCCGTGGTCGACGCACGACTGGGACCGGTTCAAGGTCCGGCTGGCGGCGCAGGCCGACCGGTGGGACGTGATGGGCGTGAACTACTACCCGTCGCCGCAGGTGCCCTGGAAGTAGTGCCCTGCCCGGGGGAGGCGGCCCGGCACCGCCTCCCTCACCAGGGGTGCTCCGCCAGGAGGGTCTTGGTCTGCTGGTAGTGCCCGATCGCGGCGCGGTCGCCGGGGTCGGGCCGGCACGAGTTCAGCCACACGCGGCGCGCGTTGACCCGCCGGGCGACCCGGTCGGCCACGCCGGCGTCCCGGGACCAGACGCCCGCGCCGACGCCGCGCGTGCCCTCGTTCGCCGCCTTCACCGCGTCGTCGACGTCGTCGAACCTCGCCAACGACACGACCGGGCCGCGCACGTCGCGGTCGGGGCACGTGCGGCCCTCGATGACGGTCGGCAGGACGTAGTACCCGCCGGACAGCTCGCCGCCGAGGTCCGCGCGCTCGCCGCCGAGGACGATCCGGGCGCCTTCCCGCTCGGCGGTGCGGACGTGCGCCAGGAACTCGGCCACGTGCTCGTGGCTGCTCAACGCGCCGATGGTGGTCGCGGTGTCCAGCGGGTGGCCCGGCCGGACCGCCGCGACGCGCTCGGTGACGTCGGCGAGGATTCGGTCGTGCGCCGGGCTCTGCACCAGCGCCTGCCCGAGGGCGAAGGTCGTGAAGCCCCGCAACGCCCGGTCGTAGAACGCGTCGCGCCGCGCGGCCACGTCGGCGAAGAAGACGTGCGGGTGCCGGTCGGGCTCCGACGGCCCGCTGGTGAGCCCGTTCACGACGTTGACCACGCCGGGTGGCAGCAGGTCGGCGATCAGGCCGACCAGCACGTGGATCGACGCCGGGGTCCGCTCGGCGGGCTTGAGCACCACGGCGTTGCCCGCGGCCAGCGCCGGCGCGAGCGCTCCCGCCGCGGTGAGCAGCGGCCGGCGCCACGGGACGACCTGGCCGACGACGCCGATCGGCTCCGGGAAGTGGTGCGCCACCAGGTTCCCGCCGAGGTTCGTGATGCCGCCCGCCTGGGCTCTGACCACGCCGGCGAAGTAGCGGAAGTGGTCCACCGCCGAGGGCAGGTCGACGGCCAGCGCCTCGCCGACCGGCGTGCCGCTCTCCCACGCCTCGGCCACGGCGAGGGCGTCGAGGTGGTCCTCCACCCGGTCCGCGATCTCGTTGAGCACGGTCGCGCGTTCGGCGGGTGACGTGCGGCCCCACCGGCGGGAGGCGCCGTGGGCGGCGTCCAGCGCCCGGTCCAGGTCCTCGGCGGCGCCCCGGGCGACCTCGGTGAACACCTCGCCGGTGACGGGGGTTCGGTCCGCGAAGTAGCCGCCCCCGGCCGGCGGCGCGTACTCGCCGCCGATGAAGTGGTCGTACCGGTCCCGGTACGACACCACGCTGCCCTGCGCGCCCGGCGCCGCGTACCTCGCCATGTCCCGCCTCCTCGCGTTGGTCGTGCGGCAGCAGCGTCGGGCGCGCGACGTTGCAGTCGCGTTGCACCCGAACGGAGCAGCGATCGGCTTGCCGCGACCGACGCGGGCGGGTCATCCTGGTCGGGGGAGGCGCCCATGCAACCGGACCCGCGTCGGCTCGCGCACGCGCGCGAGGCGGTGTTGAGCGGGGAGCAGGCGCGCGGCGCCCGTGAGCTGATCGTGGCGTCGTGGCGGCGGTCGCTGGCCGCGCGGGTCGACCCGGACCGGCACGAGCCGCCCGTGGTGCTCGACCCGGCCGAGGTGGTCGACCGGCGCGGCGCGCACCCGATCGCGGCGGCGTTGCCGGTGCTGCGGGAGACGCTGCTGGGCATCGCCGACGAGGCGCAGCACGTCATGATCATCACCGATGCGGACGGCACCATCCTGTGGTGCGAGGGCGCGAACTCGGTGCGCGGCCTGGCCGAACGGGTGCGGCTGAGCGAGGGCGCGAGCTGGGCCGAGGACGCGATCGGCACGAACGCGATGGGCACGGCGCTCGCGGTGGGCGCGCCGGTGACCGTGCACTCCGCCGAGCACCTGGTGCGGACCTACCACGGGTGGACGTGCGCGGCGAGCCCCGTGCGCGACCCGGACACCGGCCGCACGATCGGCGTGGTGGACGTGAGCGGGCCGTTGAGCAGCACGCACCCGGCGCTGGTGGCGCTCGTGTCCGCCGCCGCGCGGTTGGCGGAGAGCCAGTTGCAGGTGCGGCTGGCGACCCGGGACGAGCGGCTGCGGTCGGTGAACATGCGGCACCTGATCGGTCTGCGCGGCGAGCCCGGCGCGCTGCTCAGCCCGAGCGGGCGGGTGCTGGCCGCCGAGCCGCACGGCCTGCTGACGGCGCACGTGGACGTGACCGGCGAGACCGTGCGGCTGACCGATGGGCGGGAAGCGCTCCTGGAGCCGTTGGACGAGGGGTACCTGCTCCGGGTGCCACGACCGGGCGCCCGAAGACCCGTGCTGTCGCTGCGGTTCCTGGGCGACCCGAAGGGGTCGCTGGACGGTCGGGCGTTGCCGCTGTCGCTGCGGCACGCGGAGTTGTTGACGGCGCTCGCGCTGCACCCGCGCGGGCTGACGGCCGAGCGGTTGGCGCTGCACCTGTACGGCGAGCGGGGCAACCCGACGACCGTGCGGGCCGAGCTGCACCGGCTGCGCGCCCAGCTGGGCGGGGTGCTGCTGACCAGGCCGTACCGGCTGTCGGCGGACGTGCGCGGCGACTTCCTGGCGGTGCGCGACGCGATCCGCGCCGGTGACGTCGGGACCGCCGCGGCGGCCTACCGGGGCGAGCTGCTCCCCCGGTCCGAGGCGCCGGTGGTGCGCGAGGAGCGCGAGGACCTGGCGGTGGCGGTGCGCGGCGGCGTGCTGGAGCGGGGCGACGTCGAGGCGCTGTGGGCGTTCGGACTGGTGGCGGAGGACGCGGCCGTGCTGGACCGCCTGGTCCGCCTGCTGCCGCGCACGGACCCCCGCCGCGAGGTGGCGGCGACCAGGCTGAGACGGGCATTAGCCTGATCGACATGGGGTACTTCCAGCCGGGGGACGTGGCGTTGCGCCGCGAGGTGCTGCACGGCAAGCCGTGGGCGGTGACGCCGACCCGGGTGGTGGCGGACGGCCCCGACCTGCTCGTCGTGTTCACCGCGCCGGACACCGAGTTCGGCTTCTACCCGCACCCGCGGACCCACCACTGGCAGGAGCTCGGCCGCACGCGCTGGACCGGCATCGGCAAGCTCCAGCTGCACCGGCCCGGCGACGCCTACTCGGTCGACCTGTACTGGCAGGGCGGGCAACGCCGGTTCGCGGGCTTCTACCTCAACCTCCAGGCCCCGTTCCGCCGCACCGCGCTCGGCTTCGACACGCTCGACCACGCGCTGGACTTCTGGGCGCCCGTCGACGGCGACTGGCGGGAGCTGGACCGCGACGAGTTCGAGGAGATGGTCGCCGACGGCAAGTACGACGCCGCCGAGGCCGAGGGGATCCGGCGCACCGCCGAGGAGGTCGGGGCGATGCTGACCGCCGGCACGACCTGGTGGGACCCGGCGTGGGGGTCGTGGGAGCCGGACCCGGGCTGGCCGGTCCCGGTGCTGCCCGCCGGCTGGGAGGACCACCCGCTGCCGTGAAGGTCGTCCCGCTCTCACCGCAGACCCTCGTGGACGAGCTGGTCGGGCGGATCGACGCGGTGCCGCGCACGTCGTGGGCGCGCGTGCTGCTCGACGGCGCCCTGCCGACCAGGCCGGGCGAGCTGGCGGACGCCCTGGTCGAGCCGCTGCGCGCGCTGGGACGCCCGGTGCTGCGGGTGTCGGCGTGGGACTTCCTGCGGCCCGCGTCCGTGCGGCTGGAGTTCGGGCACGAGGACCCCGACTCGTTCCGCGACTCGTGGCTGGACGTGGGCGGCCTGGTCCGCGAGGTGCTGGAGCCGCTCGACCCCGGCGGGTCGGGGCGGGTGCTGCCGGCGTTGTGGAACGCGGCCACGGACCGGGCGCACCGGGCCGGGTACGTGACGCTCGGCGCGGGCGGCGTGCTGCTGCTGGACGGCACGATGCTGCTGGACAAGTGGCTGCCCGCCGAGCTGACCGTGCACCTGTGGCTGTCGGCGGGGGCGCTGGCCCGGCAGTCGGCCGACGAGTGGCGGTGGACGCTGCCCGCCTACGCCTCCTACGAGCCCCAGGCCGATGTGACGGTGCGCTACGACCACCCCGCGCGGCCCGCGCTCGTGGGTAAGGTGGACTGAGACCGGGGGGAGGTGACGGCATGGACAGGCTGCGACTGCTGCTGGCGCTGTACCTGCCCGCTCTCTACGCCCTCACCCTGATCGGCACGCCCACCGAGGTGCTGGCCGCCGTGACGGCCGTGGCCCTGGTCGTGCTGCTGCTCACCGCCACGCCGGTGGTGCGGGCCGCGCCCGCGTGGGTGCGGTCGCTGTCGATCCGCGAGAAGTCACTGCGCGCCGCGTTCCTGCGGCTGCGCGACCCCGACGCGGCGGGCCGTCCCCGTCCTCGAGCACCGGGACTGGGCCTCAGCTCCTGAGGTCCCGCGGTTCCCCTTGCTCTGAGGACGGAGTTCTCCCTTGTTCCACGCCCTGGGCTCAGCCCTGGCCGCGTTCGCCACGCCCGCCCTGGCCATCGTCGCCTTCACCGCCGTCGTGCGGCTGCTCGTGCACCCGCTCAGCCGTGCCGCCGTGCGCGGCGAGAAAGCCCGCGCCGCGCTGGCGCCCGAAGTCCGCGAGCTGACCGCCAAGTACGGCGAGGACCGGGTGAAGCTCCAGGAGAAGACCCTGGAGCTCTACCGGTCCAACGGCACGTCGATGCTGGCCGGCTGCCTGCCCGCGCTGGTGCAGGCGCCGTTCTTCATGGTGGTGTACCGGCTGGTCACCACACCGAACCCGCTGCTGGACGGCACGCTGCTCGGCGTGCCCCTGGGCACGCACTGGTTCGGCGCCTGGGCGCACACGCCGGTGTTCCTGGCGCTGTTCGCCCTGCTCGCCGGCATCGCCTTCGCGACGTCGCGGTGGCAGGCGGCGGTCGCCCGGAAGACCGGCGGGCCGCAGCCGCCGTTCGCGGCACTGCTGCGGCTCCTGCCGTTCGGGACCGTGCTGATCGCCGCCGTGCTGCCGCTGGCGGCCGGGATCTACCTGGTGACGACGACTACCTGGACCCTGCTGGAGCGAGCGTTCCTGTACCGCGCAGTTCAGCTCCCGCCTCGTGCAGGTACTTCAGCACGTACCCGTACGACGTGAACAGGCCGCACTCGGCGTAGGACACCGACTGGCGGTGGCAGAAGTCGCGGACCAGCGCCTGCGCCTTGCGCAGGTGCGGTCGCGGCATGCTCGGGAACAGGTGGTGCTCGATCTGGTAGTTCAGGCCGCCCAGCAGGAAGTCGGTGAACCAGCCGCCGGTGACGTTGCGGGAGGTCAGCACCTGCTTGCGCAGGAAGTCGAGCTGGTGGCCGGCCTGGAGCACCGGCATGCCCTTGTGGTTGGGCGCGAAGGAGATGCCCATGTAGACGCCGAACAGGCCCTGGTGCACCGCGATGAACACGACCGCCTTCAGCGGGGACATCAGCAGGAACACCGAGGTCAGGTAGACGACCGTGTGCACGGCCAGCAGGGCGACTTCCAGCCGCCAGCCCTTGACGTCGCGGCGCACCGCGGCGGCGGCGCTGATCACGTGCAGGCTGAAGCCTTCGAGCAGCAGCAGCGGGAAGAACAGGAACGCCTGGCGCTTGACGACCCAGCGGAAGAAGCCGCGCTTCTGCGCCGCCTGGTCGGCGCTGAACGCGAGGACGGCGATGTCGACGTCCGGGTCCTCGTCCTCGTGGTTCGGGTTGGCGTGGTGGCGGGTGTGCTTGCCCATCCACCAGCCGTAGCCGACGCCGATGAGCAGGTTGCCGAGCAGCAGGCCCATCGTCTGGTTGTGCTTGTGCTCCGCGAACACCTGCCGGTGGCCCGCGTCGTGGCCGAGGAACGCGATCTGGGTGAAGACGACGGCGAGCACGGCGGCCGGCACGAGCTGCCACCACGAGTCGCCGATCAGCACCATCGCGACCCCGGTGAGGCCGAACGCGGCCAGCACGCCGACCAGGAACGTGATGTAGAAACCGATGCGCCGGTCCAGCAGACCCTGCTGCTTGACCAACCTGGACAATTCAGCGAAGTCGCTGCCGCGGGCTTGGGTGCTCACTCCCGGAGGGTACGGCGCTGCGGAGCCCGGGTTCAGCCCAGCCTGAGTTGCAGCTGGGCGAACAACCGGAGCAACGGGTCGTCCAGGTCGAATCCGCCGAGCTCCGCCGCACGTCGGAGGCGGTATCGGAGAGTGTTGGGATGAACGTGCAGGTGCGCGGCTGCGCGTTTCACATCACCGAATTCGTCCAAGTAGACCAAAAGTGAACGGGCCAGTTCCCCATCGAGCGCCGCGAGTCGCGGATCGCGGATGCGCGGGTGGTCGGCCAAAAGCGCGAGGGTTTCACTGATCAACACCCGGGACCGGACGTCTTCGAGCGTCGCCACGTCGGCGTCGAGGTCGCGCGACATCGCGTCGAGCACCCGGTCGGCCTCGGCGCGGGAGATCATCACCTCGTCCACCGTCGGCACCGTGGAGCCGACCGCGCCCTGCACCCGCAGGCCCATGTGCCTGCGCGCGGCGGCCACGATCTCCTTGGTCAACGTCAGCAGCGGCGCCTTCGGCGGCAGGTCGGTGAGCAGGGCGTACGTCCGACCGCTCTGCTGGCTGACGAGCGCGCTGCGCCGGTACGCGGCGGCGTGCACGGAGATCAGGCTGGTCATCTCGGCCCGGCGCAGCTCGTGCTGGGTGCGGTCGGCGTGCTCCTGCCCGCGCAGCGCGAAGACGACGACGGCGGCGGGCTTGTCCGGGTCCGCGCCGATCTGCTCGGCGATCGCCTCGGCGTCCATCCGGCCGTCGAGCAGCGACGCGAGCAGGTTCTCCCGGAACGCGGCGGCGGGCTCGCGCTGCTGGACCAGGTGCAGGGCGGTGACGCGGGCCGCGCCGAGCAGGGCGCGTTCGGCCTGCTCGGTCAGCGGCGCGCCGCCCTCCTGCACCCAGATCGTGCCCAGCGGCTGCGCGCCCGCGTGGATGCCGACGGCGATGCGGCGGCGGATGCCCAGCTCGGGGCGCTCGTCGATGCGGACGACCTCCTCGCCGGAGCGCAGGCGCTGGTAGACGCCCCACTCGCGGAGCATCTTCAGGTACGGCTCCGGCCCCTGGCGGCCGAGGATGGACAGCCGGCGCAGCTCGTCGACCTCGTCGGTGGAGCGGGAGTAGGCCAGCACGCGGCTGGCGGTGTCCTCGATGCTGACGATGCCGCCGGTCAGCGAGGCGATGGTCTGGGCCAGGCCGAACAGGTCGCCGAGCACTTCGCCCGCGCCCGCGTCGGCCGTCACGCGGGCGTTGCGCACGACACCCCGGGCCAGCGCTTCGAGGTGTTCCCAGCGGACCTCGGGCCGCACGGCCAGCAGTGCCACGCCCGCGTCCGCCGCCGCCTGCCGCAGCACCGTCGACGGCGTGTCCACCTTGACCGCGACCGCCGCCGCTCCCCCGGCGCCGGCGGCCCGGACCAGCGACGACGCCGCCCGCCCCCGGGCGCCGATGACCAGCGCGAGGTCTCCGGGCCGCACGTCGGGCGTGTCGTCCGGGTCGAGGATGACCACGTCGAGGACGTCGGCCTCCAGCCCGTGCGGCGCGACCTGCACCTCGACCAGCGGATCGCCGAGCGCGATCAGGACCTGCCGCAAGCTCATCTCTTTGTCCAGTTCCACAACGAGGGGTGGCCAAGCCTAGACGTGCGGACAACGGGTCGCATGGTTGGAAGTCCTACCGTTGGGACAACCCAACCTCGTGGCGAAGGAGCTGCTTGTGGATGCCGTGACCTCGGTCCCCGCACCGGTGAACGAGCCCGTCCTCGGCTACGCCCCCGGCACCCCGGAGCGCGCGCAGCTGCAGGCGAAGCTGGCCGAGCTGGTCAAGGAGCCCGCCGAGCTGACCCTCACCATCGGCGGCGAGCAGCGGGTCGGCGGCGGCGAGCGCTTCGACGTCGTGCAGCCCCACAACCACCGCGCCGTCCTGGGCACCCTGCACGGCGCCACCCGGCAGGACACCCGCGACGCCATCGCCGCCGCGAAGGAAGCCGCGCCGCAGTGGCGCGCCATGTCCTACGACGACCGCGCCGCGATCCTGCTGCGTGCCGCCGACCTGCTCGCGACGACGTGGCGGGCCACGCTCAACGCGGCCACCATGCTCGGCCAGTCGAAGACCGCGATCCAGGCCGAGATCGACGCCGCGTGCGAGCTGATCGACTTCTGGCGCTTCAACGTCTCCTTCGGCCGGCAGCTCCTCGCCGAGCAGCCGCAGTCGTCCACCGGCGTGTGGAACCGCACGGACCACCGCCCGCTGGAGGGCTTCGTCTACGCGATCACGCCGTTCAACTTCACCGCCATCGCGGGCAACCTGCCCACCGCGCCCGCCCTGATGGGCAACGTGGTGCTGTGGAAGCCGTCGCCGACGCAGAGCTTCGCCGCGCACCTCACCATGCGGCTGCTCGAAGAGGCCGGGATGCCGCCCGGCGTGATCAACCTGCTGCCCGGTGACGGCCTGGCCGTGTCCGAGGTGGCGCTGGCCGACCCGGACCTCGCGGGCATCCACTTCACCGGGTCCACCCGCACGTTCCAGCACCTGTGGGGCCAGGTGGGCGCGAACATCGCGAACTACCGCTCCTACCCGCGCGTCGTCGGCGAGACCGGCGGCAAGGACTTCGTGCTCGCGCACCCCTCCGCCGACGTCGACGTGCTGCGCACCGCGCTCGTCCGCGGCGCGTTCGAGTACCAGGGCCAGAAGTGCTCGGCCGCGTCCCGCGCCTACGTCCCGCGCTCGGTGTGGAACCGGGTGAAGGACGACTTCCTGGCCGACGTCGAGTCGTTGACCATGGGCGACGTCACGGACCTGTCGAACTTCATGGGCGCGGTCATCGACCGGCGGTCGTTCGACAAGCTGTCCGGGGTGCTGGAGGCCGCGCACGCGGACGACCAGCTGGAAGTCGTCGCGGGCGGCACGGCGGACGACTCCGAGGGCTTCTTCGTGCGACCGACCGTGCTGCTGGGCGCCAACCCCGCGCACGAGGTGTTCACCACCGAGTACTTCGGGCCGGTGCTGGCGGTCCACGTGTTCGAGGACTCCGACTACGACACCGTGCTCAAGCAGATGGAGAGCGCCGCGCCGTACGCCCTCACCGGCGCGATCATCGCGCGCGACCGGGCCGCCATCGCGCACGCGCAGCGGGAGCTGCGGTTCGCCGCGGGCAACTTCTACGTCAACGACAAGCCGACCGGCGCGGTCGTCGGCCAGCAGCCGTTCGGCGGCGGCCGCGCGTCGGGCACGAACGACAAGGCGGGCTCGGTGCACAACCTGCTGCGCTGGGTGAGCCCGCGGTCCATCAAGGAGACGTTCGCGGCTCCGACCTCCTACCGCTACCCGCACCAGGGGTGATCATGCTCCGCTCCGCGCTGCTCGCCGCCTCGCGCTCCGGCGCCGTCCGCGAGCTGGTCGAACGCACGCCGCTGACCCGGCCGGTCGTCAAGCGCTTCATCTCCGGCGACGACGTGGCCGCGGCCGTCGCCACCACCGGCGAGGTGGTCGCCGACGGCCGCTACGTCACGCTGGACCACCTCGGCGAGGACACGCGTGACGCGGCGCAGGCCGCGGCCACCGTCGAGGCGTACCTGGACCTGCTGCGCAAACTCGAGCTCGCCGGGCACACCGAGCGGGCCGAGGTGTCGGTGAAGCTGTCCGCGGTGGGCCAGTTCCTGCCCGTCGACGGCGAGAAGATCGCGTTGGAGAACGCCCGGCGCATCTGCTCGGCGGCGGGCGCGGTCGGCACCACGGTCACCCTCGACATGGAGGACCACACCACGACCGACTCGACCCTCGGCATCCTGCGCGAGCTGCGGGTGGACTTCCCCTGGGTCGGCGCGGTGCTCCAGGCGTACCTGAAGCGGACCGAGCAGGACTGCCGGGACCTGGCGCACGTCGGGTCGCGCGTGCGGCTGTGCAAGGGCGCGTACCAAGAGCCCGCTTCGGTGGCGTTCCAGGACAAGACCGACGTCGACCGGTCCTACGTGCGGTGCCTGAAGGCGTTGATGGCGGGCGCGGGCTACCCGATGGTCGCCTCGCACGACCCGCGGCTGATCGCGATCGCGGGCGAGCTGGCCAAGGACCGGTCGCCGGACACCTACGAGTACCAGATGCTGTACGGCATCCGCCCCGACGAGCAGCGCCGCATCGCCGCCGCGGGCAACCGCATGCGGGTCTACGTGCCGTACGGCGACCAGTGGTACGGCTACTTCATGCGGCGGCTGGCGGAGCGCCCGGCGAACGTGGCGTTCTTCCTCCGCTCACTGGTCACCACGGGCTAGCCCGATCCGCTGGTCGGTGACCTTCGCCAGGTCCACCCGGAACAGCTTCGGGTGGGCCTCGGCCAGGTCTCGGTAGAGGTCGGCGGCCTCGTCCAGGGCGGCCAACGCCTCGGCCCGGCGGCCGAGCGCGGCGCGGCGCCTGCCCAGCTGGTCGAGCGCCCGCGCCAGCTGCGGCGCGCAGTCGCGGTCCTCGGCGGCGACGACCCGGCACAGCGCGGCGGCTTCCTCGGCCGCGGTCAGGGCGTCTTCCAACCGGCCCGCGGCGATGTGCCGCAGGCTCAGGTCGGCCAACGCGTCGGCCAGCGCGGGGCGGTGCTCGGCCGGGTCCTCGGCGGCCGCCTCGCGGTACAGGGCCACCTCCTGGCAGGCCGCTTCGACGGCTTCCTCGCGCAGCGACGCGAGGGCCGCGCGGGCGGCCAGCAGGCCGTGCAGCTCGGCCTGCTCCAGCCTGGTCCCGGCTTCGCGCGCGAGGGTCCGGGTGAGGATCGCGGGCAGCGGGTCGCCGTGGAAGCGGGGGTCGTCGAAGACGCGGCGGGCCACGGCCCTGGCCGGCGCGGGCCACTCGGCGAGGATCCGCAGGGTGGCGCCGGTGGCCGTGTCCGCGAGCTCCGGGTGCGCGGTGAACAGCTCCTCGGCGCGGCGGCGGGCGTGCGGCAGGCGTTCGGCGGCGCGGAGCAGCAGCTCCAAGGCCTCCGGTGTGCGGTCGGGCGTGATCCGCTCGTCCAGCAGCGTGACGGCCAGCGCGTCCTCCGCGAGCCGGCCGCGGGTCGGCGCCGGCTCGACGGGTGAGCCGTGCACCGCGACGAGGGCGGCCAGGTGCAGGTCGTGCAACGTCGGCGCGTCCGGCGGGGTCGTGGTCGGGATCGGCAGGCCCAGGGCGTAGGCGAAGTGGGCGCACGCGGTCGCGAAGGACGTCTCGTGCTCGTCCGGGCGGGCGGTGACCGCGAGGTCCGCGGCGCGGTAGCCGAGGTCGGCGGCCCGTTGCCGGTGGGCGGACCACCACCAGCCCGCGGTCCGGGAGATCAGCAGCACGCGGGGTTCCCGCAGGTCGAGGTGGGTGGCGAGGTCGGCGTCGTCCACCACCGAGACGCCGGAGTCCGCCGCGAAGTGCCGCGCCAACCGGGTCTTGCCGACGCCCGCCGGGCCGTGCAGGAGCAGCACGGAGCGGGCCTCGCCGCCCTCCCGCCACCGCGCCAGCTCGGCCAGCTCGTCCACGCGCCCGTGGAACGGCACCACCTCGTACCGGGGGTCCAGCAGCTCGACGGGCGACAGGGTGCGGTCCACCGGCACATCCTGCCTCCCGCCTCCCGCCACGATCAGGTGACCGCCGGCAGGGGTCCGACGTCCGGGGTTGTCGGGGGTGCCTTGCAGAATCAGCGGCGTGCTCATCGCCCTGGTGTCGGACGGAGGGAACGCGGGCCGGTTCCGCGTGCTCTCCGACGCCGGGGCGCCCGAGGGGCCGGTGGTGGCGACGGCGGACCTGGCGGCGGCGGTGGCCGGGCTGGAGGAGCGGCACCGACCCCGGTGGCTGTGGGCGGAGACGGCCGAGGTCTACCCCGACCTGCTGGCCCGCGGGGTGCGCGTCGAGCGGTGCCAGGACCTGGCGCACGTCGAGTACCTGCTGCTGGCCTACCAGGGGCGGCACGGCGAGCCGCGCGGGTTGGGCGCGGCGATCGCCCGGCTGCGCGGGCTGCCCGTGCCGCACGACCAGGGGCCGCGCAAGCGCGACACCCAGCCGACCCTGTTCGAGCCCGAGCAGCAGCGGCTGCCCGGCGACGTCGACCCGCTCGACGCGGTGGTCGCGGTGCACGTCGAGCAGCAGCGGCTGGCCGCCACGCTCGCGCACGCCGACCGGCTGAGGCTGCTGTTCGCGGCCGAGTCGGCCAGCGCGCTGGCCGCCGCCGAGATGACGCACTTCGGCCTGCCGTGGCGGGTGGACGTGCACGAGAAGCTGCTGGTGGACACCCTCGGCCCGCGACCGGCCGCCGGTGTGCGCCCGGCCAGGCTCGCCGAGCTGGCCGACCGGATCACGGCGGCGTTCGGCGGCAAGCAGGTCAACCCCGACCACCCGCCGGGCATCGTGCGCGCGTTCGCCCGGGAGGGCATCGACGTGCCGTCGGCCCGCGCGTGGGTGCTCAAGGGCGTCGACCACCCGGCCGTGGAGCCGTTGCTGGAGTACAAGGAACTGGCCCGGCTGTGGGTGGCGCACGGCTGGACGTGGCTGGACGCCTGGGTGGCGGACGGGCGGTTCCGGCCGGACTACGTGGTCGGCGGCGTGGTGTCCGGGCGGTGGGCGACGCGGGGCGGGGCGGCGTTGCAGATCCCGCGCACCCTGCGCACGGCGGTGCGCGCCGACCCGGGGTGGAAGCTGGTGGCGGCCGACGCGGCGCAGCTGGAGCCGCGCGTGCTGGCGGCGCTGTCGAACGACCACGAGTTCACCGAGGTGTCCTCGGACGACGACCTCTACACGGCGTTGGCCGCGGAGGCGTTCGACGGCGACCGGGGCAAGGCGAAGCTCGCCATGCTGTCCGCGATGTACGGCGGCACGGGCGGCAACGCGGCTCCGGCGATGGCGGTGCTGCGCCGCCGCTTCCCCGACGCGGTCGGGTACGTGGAGGCCGCCGCGCTGGCGGGCGAGCAGGGTCGGATGGTCCGGTCGCGGCTGGGCCGCACGAGCCCGCCGCCATCGGCCGCGTGGCACGAGACGACCGGCAACGCCGACGACGGCGAGGACGCGGTGCGGCAGTCGCGGCGGGCGGCGCGCGACTGGGGCCGGTTCACCCGCAACTTCGTGGTGCAGGCCAGCGCGGCGGACTGGACGGCGGCCCTGCTCGGCGTGCTGCGGCGGCGGCTGCGGCAGTCGGCGCCGGGCGCGCACCTGGTGTTCTTCCAGCACGACGAGGTGCTGGTGCACTGCCCGGCGGAGCAGGCCGAGGTGGTGTGCGCGGAGGTGACCGCGTCGGGCGAGGAGGCGTCACGGCTGGTGTTCGGCGCGACACCGGTCCGCTTCCCGCTCAAAGCGGTGCCCGTCGACTCCTACGCCGACGCGAAGTAGCGGCATTGGGCCGATCGGACTCTTGAACGATCATCGTGAGAGCGCTCTCATGGGCGTAGACAGTGTGTTGTCTCGTGCCGAACGATCGGAACAGTGACAAGGAGGTCACCGCTCATGGAGTTCAGCCGGAGCCGACGACGACGGGTCCTCGCGACCGCCGCCGCCCTGATCACCGCCGTGCCGCTCGCGATCGTCGCGACCATGTCGGCCAACGCGTCCGTGCCGTCCACGCCCGCGGGCTGGACGCTCCAGTGGAGCGACGACTTCAACGGCAGCGCGAACACGCTGCCGTCGTCCTCGAACTGGATCTTCGACACCGGTTACGGCTACCCCGGCGGCCCCGGCAACTGGGGCACCGGCGAGATCCAGAACTACACGACCAGCACGAACAACATCAAGCTCGACGGCTCGGGCAACCTGCGCATCACCGCGCTGCGCGACGGCTCGGGGGGCTGGACGTCGTCCCGCATCGAGACCCAGCGGTCGAACTTCCGGCCGCCGTCGGGCGGCAAGCTGGCCATCGAGGGCCGCATCCAGATGCCCAACGTCACCGGCCAGGCCGCCCTCGGCTACTGGCCCGCGTTCTGGGCGCTGGGCTCGCCCTACCGCGGCAACTACTGGAACTGGCCCGCCATCGGCGAGTTCGACATCATGGAGAACGTCAACGGCATCAACTCCGTGTGGGGCGTGCTGCACTGCGGCGTGAACCCCGGCGGGCCGTGCAACGAGACCACCGGCATCGGCAACAGCCGCGCCTGCCCCGGCTCGTCGTGCCAGTCGGCGTTCCACACCTACCGGTTCGAGTGGGACGAGAGCTCCTCGCCCAAGGCGTTCCGCTGGTACGTCGACGGCCAGCAGTTCCACAGCGTCACCCAGAGCCAGCTGGACGCGACCACGTGGAACAACATGACCAGCCACGCGGGGTACTTCATCCTGCTGAACCTGGCCATCGGCGGCGCGTTCCCCAACGCCATCGCGGGCTTCGGCACGCCCACCTCGGCGACCGCGTCCGGCCACTCGCTGCTGGTGGACTACGTGGCGGTGTGGACCTCCGGCAGCGGCACCACCCCGCCGACCACGACCACCACCACCAACCCGCCCGGCGGCAGCGGGTGGGACGCGTACAGCGACATCCAGGCCGAACAGGCCACGACGCGCTCCGGCGGCGCCGTCGAGTCGGCGGACGGCGGGCAGTCGGTGACGCAGCTGCGCAACGGCGACTCGCTGCGGTTCTCCGGCGTCCGGTTCGGCTCCCGGACGGCCACGCAGTTCGTCGCACGGGCCGCGTCCGGCGTGTCGGGCGGCGCCAGCGGCCTGGTCGAGGTGCGGCTGGACAGCCCGACCGCGACACCCGTCGGCAGCTTCGCCATCGCCAACACCGGCGGCTGGCAGAGCTACCGCACCATCCCGGCGAACATCGCCGGGATCACCGGGACGCACGACGTGTACATCACGTTCACCAGCGGGCAGCCCTCGCCGTACGTGAGCGTGAACTGGATCCGCTTCGGCACGTGAGTGGCCCGTGGCGGGCCGCGCGTCCCTCCTCCGGCGCGGCCCGCCACTACCATCGGCGACGTGTACGCGGAACGCCCGTTCCCCGGTCTGGCCTGCGCGTGGCGCCGGACCACCACGACGACCGCCGCCGGCCTGGTCGTCCCGGACGGGTGCACCGACATCATCTACTCGGCGGGCACGGGCGAGGTGTTCGTGGCCGGGCCCGACACGGTCGGGCACGTGACGCGGACCGGTCCGGGCACCTTGTTCGGCGTCCGGTTCGGCCCCGGCGTGGGTCCGGCGGCGTTCGGCGTGCCCGGGGTGGAGCTGCGCGACCAGCGCGTCCCGCTGTCGCAGCTGTGGGGGTCGTCGGCCCGGTTGGACGACGCCCTCGGCGAGGCCGAGGACCCGTGCGACGTGCTGGCGTCGGCCGCCCTGGCCCGGCTGCGGGAGACACCGCCGGACCCCCTGGTGGACGTCATCGCGTCGTCCCCGGGGAACGTCGGCGACCTGGCCTGGTCGCTGGGGCTCAGCGCCCGCCAGCTGCACCGGCGCAGCCTCGCCGCGTTCGGCTACGGCCCCAAGGTGCTGCACCGCGTGCTGCGGTTCGACCGCGCGGTCGGGCTGGCGTGGCAGGGCGTGCCGTTCGCCGACATCGCCCACCGCACCGGGTACGCCGACCAGGCGCACCTGTCACGCGAGGTGCGCGACCTGGCGGGCGTGCCGCTGGGTCAGCTGATCCGGTCGTAGGCGCGCAACGCCAGCAGCGCCGTGATCGTCACGACGGGTCGCCACTCGTAGGTCGTCACGGGCGTCCACGCGGCCCACGGGAACGTCCACCCGCCGTCGTCCTGCTGCCGGGCCGCCAGCGCGTCGAGGTCCGTCCCGACCTCGTCGTCGCTGAACCACCTGCGGGCCAGGCTGCCCGGGGTCGGCGCGTAGTCGTGCGGCTTGTGCGTCTCGCCCTCCGCGTACCCCTCGTGCGCCCTGCCGTCCCCCAGGTCGACCAACCCCTGCTCACGCACCAGTCCCCCGAGCCGCTCCGCCTCCCGTTCCGCCCACGGCCGGTCGGGCACGTGGTCGAGGAAGCGGACGCAGGCAGCGGCCTCGTACGGGTGGGTCTTCGTCAGCTCGGTGACGCGCCGCCGGCAGAACTCCGTGGCGCGGTCCAGCCACGCGTGCCCGACACCCATCTTGTGCAGCACACCCGCCAGCAGGGCCGTGACCAGCAGGTCGCTGTCGCCGGACGGCCGCCACCACGGCGCCCTCAGATCCGCGCGGCCGGTGTCCACGCAGTTCGGCACGCCGCCGTCCGCGTTGGTGATCGTGGTCAGGAAGTCGCACGCGGCCCCGGCGTGCTCGGTCACGCCGACCTCGTCGAGCAGCGCCAACGCCGTGTAGGTGGCCAGGGGCTGGCTGTCCGGCCCACGCCCGTCGGGCTCCAAGGCGTGCCCGAAACCGCCGTCGTCGTTGCGGTAGGCCAGCACCGCCGCCGCGACCGCCTCCCCGGGCCCGTCGTCGAACAGGTGCAGGAACCGGCGCTGCTCGAGGACCCGCGCGTTGAGCCAGACGAAGGAACGTGCTGCTTCGATCATGACACCGACGGTAGGCCCGCCGAGGTCCCGCCGTCTTGAACGGATCGGACGTCCATCCCCCACCCGGAGTAACCGTCCCGATCGCTCCTTCGTGGCCGAGGCCCTGTGCCATCATCACTTCGGGCAGTTCAGCGTGAGGGGAGCACGACGATGTTGGACGCCGGAGCGGGCGGGGGCGCCAAGCAGATCGGGTTCGTGGCGGACACGGTGTCGGCCGGGCCGGCGGGCGCGGGGCTGGTGGCGAGCCAGACGCGCTTCAGCGTCGACCCGGAGCAGGCGCAGAAGCTGATCGAGGGTCTGACCGAAGCCCGGGACAGGTTGCAGGAGCTGTTCGACGAGTCACACCTGCTGACCAACCTCTCCTCGCCCGGCAAGGACCCGTACAGCGGGTTCGCCACCCTCGCGATCCAACGCGCGGGCGGGACCGAGCAGGGCGGCTACGGGTGGGCCAACCAAGAGGCCTACAAAGCTCTGGACAACACCATCAAGAACATCCAAGCGTCCCTGGAGAACTACCGGAACCAGGACCAGGCGACCGCTGACGCCTTCAGTGGCGAAGGGAAGTAAGCCGTGAGGCGAGCAGTGCTGGCAGTTCTCTCCGCAGCGGCCCTCACGGTGCTGGCCGGTTGCTCCACCGAGGGCACGCCGACACCCGCGACCACCACGGGCACCACCGCCGCCGGTCAGACCACGGAGCCGTCCGGCAACAGCGGCGACGTGCCCGAGATCACCGGCCCCGAGCTGGACCTGTCGACGTTGAGCAGCCCTTGCGAGCTGCTCAAGACCGACCAGCTGGCCGGTCGCGGCGTGAGCGAACCGGGCACCGAGCGCACCGGTCCGGCTGGCCCCACCTGCCAGTGGCGCCCCGACGAGCGGGTCGACGGCACCAGCTTCAGCGCGACGTTCCTGGAGAAGACCAACGGCCTCGACGGGTTCTACGAGAACCGCGACGACAACCCCGTGTTCGAGCCCACCGAGGTGGCCGGGTACCCAGCGGTGAACAGCGACCCCACCGACGCGAAGAGCGGCACCTGCTCGACCGCCGTGGGCACCGCGAAGGGCAAGGGTTTCGTGGTCCAGGTCCACGTGAACGACGAGACGCTGCCCGAGTACACCAACCCGTGCTCCGTCACCAGCGCAATCGCGAAGACGATCGTCGAGAACCTGAAGGGGTAGGGACGTGGCCGGCGACGTGGACATGGACCTGGGGGGCTTCGTGCTCCTTCAGATGGGTATGGGCGCCGAGAAGATCTACGGCTGGTTCCACGAGGGCAAGGGGCCGGAGCAGACCACCGATTCCGGCCAGGAGTCGTGGCGGAACGTCGCCAAGGGCCAGACGGAGATCAGCGACCTGATCAACCAGGCGGTCCGGGCCTCCGGTGCGGTCTGGGAAGGCGCGGCCGGCGACGCGGCGCGGTCCTCCACCACGCCGCTGGCCAGTTGGTCGGACACCGCGAGCACCAGCGCCGACACCGCCGGGGAGAACACGGCCGAGATCAGCCGGGCGTTCCGCGCGGCCAAGGACAGCCTGCAGAAGCCCGTCGACGTGCCTGACAAGCCCTGGTACAACGACGCGATCCCCTGGGACACCGACTACGACGACGCGGTCGAGAAGAGCCAGGGCGTCAACTCGCACAACATCGACGTCCTGAGCACCTACGGCACCAACGCCAACTCGGCGACCGCCGGGATGCCGACGTTCCAGTCCCCCGACGAGGTCGGGGCGAACGTCGAGAAGGAAGAGATCCCCATTCCGCCGCCCAAACCGGGCAAGGTGGAGCCGAACGAGAACAACGGCGAGAACAACACCAACGTCAGCAACTCCGTCGACCGCAACGGCACGGGCACGACCAAGCCGTCGTGGACCGAGTCGACCATCCCGCCGCCCGGCACCACGGACAACACGACCCGGCCGTCGTGGGTGCAGCCCGACCCCACGGGGCCCAAGCCCGACATCGGGTACCGGCCGCCGCCGCTGCCGACCGATCCGCGCCTGCCGTCCGACCCGCGGCTGCCCTATGACCCGCGGTTGCCGTACGACCCCCGCAACCCGAACGACCCGCGCAACCCCAACAACCCGCGCAACCGGACGCCGAGCACGCCGCCCGGTGTGCCGCGCGTCCCCGGTGGCGGACCCGGCGGCCCCGGTGGGGGTTCCGGCGGAGGTGGCGGCGGTCGTGGTGGTGGCGCCGGCGGCATGGGCGCCGGCCGGATCCCCGGCATGGGCGGTCCCGGTGGCCTGGGCGGCGGGTTCGGGCCCGGCGGAGCGGCCGGTGTGATGGGTCACGGCGAGGGCCGCGGTGGCTTCGGGCCCGGTGGCGCGGGCGGGTTCGGACCCGGTGGCGCGGCCGGTGGCCGTGGCGGGGCCGGAGCCGGCGGCATGGGCGCGGGCATGGGCGCCGGTGGCGCGCGCGATGAGGGCGACGAGGACAAGGAGCACAAGTCCGCGTCGTACCTGCAGGAGACCGAGGACATCTTCGGCGACGGCACGATGGTGGCCCCACCGGTCATCGGCGAATAGCGGGAACAGGGGGAACGGTGCTGCGCACCAGGGTGGCCATCCCGGTCGTCGCGCTCTACAACGCCTGGCAGGCCGAGGGTCTGCCGACGCTGCACAACGCGCTGCTGGCCCAGGTCGACTTCGACGGCGACCAGCTCGCCGAGGGTGATGTCACGGTGCTGGCCGACCTCGCCCGTCGTGGCTGGGCCGAGCTGGAACGGCTCGGCCTGGCCCGCGGTCGGCAGGTGCACGCCGACCTCGGCCGGTCGCTGCGCCTGATCGCGGACGCGAGCGTCGAGTACTACGCGTTCTTCAACCAGGGTGACGACGAGACCCGCACCGCGCTGGTGGCGCAGTCGGGCGACGACGCGCTGCGCGTGGTGCTGCGGGCGGACAAGCACTTCGTGCTGGAGCCCGTGCGGCCCGAGGACGCGGTGCAGTCCCTGGTGTCCGCGCTGCCCGAGGCGAAGCCGGGACGCGGCGGCGTGCTGTCGCTGCCCGCCGACGCGGTGAACGACAAGCCGCGCCGGCCCCGCCCGGACGAGGAAGGCGGGTCGTTCCTGCAGGCCAGCAGGCCGACCGGGGCGCACGTGGCCGAGGTGCAGCAGGTGCGCAAGCTGCTCGCCGAGCAGCGCACCGGCGGCGGCCAGCTGTACGCGGCACGGCGTGACCGGTTCGGGCGCAAGCAGCGGTGCGCGGCGCCGTTGACGTACTTCGACACGATCACCGGCCGCTACCTGTCGGCGAAGACGACCGGCGGCGACGGCACCCCGTGGATCACCGTGCAGCCGGCCGACTTCGCCACGTTGCAGAACCGGTTGCGGCAGCTCAGCGCCGACGCAGCGCCTCGCGGTTGAGCTCGGCCGGGCTGCGGTGCCCGGACAGGCCGAGGGTCAGGTCGAAGTCGGCGAGCAGGCTGCGCAGCACGTGCCGGACGCCGACTTGGCCGCCGTGCGCCAGGCCGTAGGCGAACGGGCGGCCGACGAGCACGGCCTTCGCGCCCAGCGCCAGCGCCTTGACGATGTCCGCGCCGCTGCGGATGCCGGAGTCGAACAGCACCTCGACCTGCTCGCCGACGGCGTCCGCGATCTCCGGCAGCACCTCCAGCGACCCGACCGCGCCGTCCACCTGCCGGCCGCCGTGGTTGGACACCACGATGCCGTCCATGCCCGCGTCCACGGCCTTGCGCGCGTCGTCCACGTGCTGGATGCCCTTGAGCACGATCGGCCCGTCCCAGTGCTCACGCAGGAACGCCAGCTGGTCCCACGACTTGTCGGTGCCGGTGAACAGCTGCACCCACCGCAGGATCGCCATCGGCAGGTCCTCTTCGGGTGACGCGGCGAGGCCCGCCCGGAACGCCGGGTCGGAGAACGGGATCGCCGTGCCGACGCCGCGCAGGAACGGCAGGTAGGACCGGTCGAGGTCGTGCGGGCGCCACGCGAGCGTCCACGTGTCGAGGGTGACGACCAGCACCCGGTACCCGGCTCGGCGTGCCCGGTCGAGGATGCTGGCCGCCACGTCCGGGTCGTTGGGCCAGTAGAGCTGGAACCAGCGCGCGGCGTCACCGGCGGCCTCGGCGACCTCTTCGATCGTGTGCGAGGCCGCCGTGGACAGCACGAACGGCACCCCCGACTCCGCCGCCGCGCGGGCGGTCGCCAGTTCGCCGTCCGGGTGCAGGATCGACTGCACACCGACGGGCGCGAGCAGCACCGGCGCGGGCAGGTCGGTGCCGAGCAACGACGTCCCGAGGTGCCGCTCGGTGGCGTTGGTGAGCATCCGCGGCACGATCCGCCAGTCGTCGAACGCCTCCCGGTTCGCCCGCGCCGTCGCCCCGCCACCGGCCGCCCCCGCCACGTACCAGAACGGCCCGGGCCCGAGCCGTTCCCGCGCGGACGCCTCCAGCCCTTCGGGGTCCGTGGTGAACGGCGGCACGTTCCCCGCCAGTCCTTGCAGGTAGATCTCGTTCTGGTAGGCAGCGAACTGACCAGCCACTGTGCACCCCATCCCCCGCTCAGGCCGGCTACGGGCCGTCTGCGGAACCGTCGACGTCGTCGGTCTGCCGATCATGCTCGTGTTCGTCCGCGCCGCCCGCAAGCACACGATCGGCAGCCTTCCGGGCGACCGCGGTCATCGCTTCTCCAGCACGATGGCCACCGGTGCGGCGGTCACCACGGTCGAGACCGTGCCGGCGACGACGCCGATCAGCAGCGCGGTGGAGAAGTCGGCCAGCGAGCCGTCGCCCAGCACCAGCAGGGCGGCCAGCACGAACAGGACGCCGATGCCCGTGTTCACCGTCCGCGGCAGGGTCTGGAGCACCGCCGAGCTCATCACCTCGGTGAACGGCGCCCGCGTCCGCCGCAGCTCGCGCACCCGGTCGAACACCACCACCGAGTCGTTCACCGAGTACCCGATCACGGTGAGCAGCGCGGCCAGGAACACGCCGTCGGCCGTCTTGCCCAGCCACGCGAACGCCCCGACCAGCACGACCACGTCCGTGACCAGTGCGACCACGGTGGCCACGCCGAGCCGCCAGTCGAACCGGACGGCCAGGTAGACCAGCTGCGCGGCCACCGCGATGGCCAGCGCGATCAACGCGTTGCGCCGCAGCTCCGAGCCGAGGCTGGGGCCGATCAGCTCGTTGCTGACCTGCTCCGCCCCACCGGTCGCGCGGTCCACGGCCTCACCGAGCCGCACGGCGGCGGCCGAGTCGATCGGTCCCGTGCGCACCGAGACGCCGTCCGAGCCCGAGGTGACCACGACCGCGTCGGGGAAACCGGCGGACGCCAGCTCCGCGCGCACCCGGCCGGTGTCCACCGAGCCGCTGTCCGTCGGGGAAGCGGTGAACTCCAGCATCCGACCGCCGGTGAACTCCACCCCCAGTTCCAACCCGCGCAGCACCAGTCCGCCGACCGCCGCGAGCAGGACGAGCCCGGCGGCGAGCAGCCACCGCCGCGGCCGCCGGAACAACGTGATCCCGCGCGAGGTTAGCCAGGTGCGCACCCGGCCCAGCGTGTGCAGCCCGCTCCACGTCGGCCGCCGCCGCAGCAGCGGCATGGCCAGGTGCAGCAGCACCCGGCTCAACACCAAGGCGCTGAACAACGAGGCCAGCACACCGATGGACAGGGTGACGCCGAACCCCTTCACCGGTCCGGTGGCCAGCCAGAACAGCAACCCGGCGGCCAGCAGGGTGGTCACGTTCGAGTCCGCCACCGCGCTGAACGCGCCGCGGAACCCCTCGTCCACCGACCGCGGCAGGCGCTCGCGCCGCGCGTACTCCTCCCGCGACCGCTCGAACACCAGCACGTTCGCGTCCACCGCCATGCCGATGGCCAGCACGAACCCGGCCAACCCCGGCAACGTGAACGTCGCGCCGATCGCCAGCATCGCCGCGTACGCCAAGCCCGCGTACCCGGCCAGCGCCAGCACGGCCAAGAGCCCGGCCAGCCGGTAGGCGAACACCAGGAACAGCCCGGTCAGCGCCACGCCGATGATCGCCGCCCGGGCGCTGGCCTCGATCGCCTCCGCGCCGAGCGTCGGCCCGACGGTCCGCTGCTCCACCACCTCCACCGGCACGGGCAGCGCGCCGGACCGGATCACCAGCGCCAGCTCCTCGGCCTCGGCCTGGCTGAACCGCCCGGTGATCGACGTGCTGCCGCCGACCATGCCGGTGCCGCACACCGTCGACACGTCCACCTGCGGCGCGGACACGACCTCGCCGTCCAGCACGAACGCCACCCGCCGCTCGGGGTCGCCCGGCGGTGAGCACGCGGCCTCGGCGGTCACCCGCTGCCACGCCCGCGGCGCGTCACCCTGGAAGTCGACGCCGACCAGGTAGCCGACGCCCTGCGGGTTGGGCGTGGCGCGGGCGTCCTCGATGCCCTCGCCGGTCATCACGGCCTCGCCGAGGCTGATCGCGTCGCCTTCGGGCGTGGGCACGTCGCCGAGCCCGGTCACCGGCTGCACGCGCAGCTGGGCGGTGCGGCCGAGCACCTCGATGGCCTCGGTCGGGTCCTGCACGCCGGGCAGCTCCACCACGATGCGGTGATCGCCGGAGCGGGCCAGCACGGGTTCGGCGACGCCCAGTTCGTCGACCCGGCGGCGCAGCACCTCCATCGCCCGGTCGGTGGCCTCGGAGCTGGCCTCGGACGGGGTTTCGAGCACGATCTGGGTGCCGCCGCGCAGGTCGAGGCCGAGGCGTGGTTGGACGGTGAGCAGGGTGAAGGCGGACGCGGCGAGCACGCCGAGGGCGATCAGCCCACGGACGAGTAGCGCTCGCCGCGCGCTGGGGCGCGGCATGGTGAAGAGACCTCCGGATGAGGTGAACGGGTGGGGTTCAGCTACCGGGGGTCGAGGGCGGCGCGCGTTCGCCGAGAGGGGTCTGGCCGGCGCGCTCGGGGGCGCGGTGGGTCGGGTCGACGACGTCCACGCGCACCGGCGGGGCGGGCGTGGCGTGCACGGCGGGTTGGACGCCGTCCAGCGGCTGGCCGAGGTGCACCTGCACGGGGTGTGCCGCGTTCTGGCCGCGGGTGGCCGTGCCGGGCAGGTGGGCGGCGTCCACGGTGGCCGAGACGGCGGCCACGTCGACGGTCGGGTTCGGGCCTGGTCCGGACACGACGAAACCCGCGATCAACGCCAGGATCGCGAGCACCGCGCGTCGGGTCATCGGCTTCCTCCCCGACGCCAGGTTAGCGACCGCCGGCCAGGACCACGACCGCTCCGCCGACCAGGGCGCACAGCCAGGCGATGACGAGCGGCTGCATCGTGGTGGCGCCGAGCAGGAGCGCCACCGCCCAGCCGGCGAGGATCACCGCCGACAGCGCGAACATCGTCGTGACGACGGCCACCTTGGGCCGGTGCAGCGGCAGCCGCAGCAACGCCCGCCGCACACCGCCACGGGCCTTCGCCAGCGGCAGCCCGCCGACCACCAGGCAGGCGACGACCAGCAGGCCGGCGAACCAGCCGAGCAGCGGCGTCGGTTTCGGCATGCCACCGAGCAGCAGGACCAGGCCGCCGGCGACGAGCAGCGCGGCGAGCCGCGACAGCACGGGCCAGGCCAGGACGTGCGCGGCGTGCAGGGCTTCGCCGGACGGTGGCGGCACGGGCGCGCCGCCGCGCTTGCGCCGGACGGTGGCGAGGTTCGCGCGCACGTCGTCGTCGGCGGGGTCCAGGCGCAAGGCGGTGCGGTAGGCGCGTTCGGCGGTGCCCCAGTCGCGCACCCGCAACGCGGAGTCGCCGAGCACCTGGAACGGGCGGGCTTCCGCGGGCGCGAGGTGCGCGGCCTCCCGGGCCACCTCCACGGCCTCGCGCTGCCCTCCGGGGCTGTCGGCCAGCACTTCGGCCAGCACCACCTGGCACCGCCAGTCGCGGGGTTTGCGGCGCACGCACTCCCGGGCCGCGACCACCGCCTCCGGGTGCCTGCCCAGTTCGCTCAACGCCAGCGCGGTCAGCCGCTGCGCCCACGCCGGGTCGCCGTCGAGCACGAGGGCGCGCTTGGCGGCGGTGAGGGCCGGGTCGGGCTCGCCCGCGTCGAGGTGGGCGGCGGCCAGTCGGCACCACGCCTCGCCGTGCAGGGGGTTGACCGCGAGGGCCGGTTGGAGCAGTTCGATCGCCTGGCGCGGCATCCCGCGGGCGGTCAGCTCGGCGGCACGCACCACGACCGCGGCGATCGACTCCGACATGGCCCACATGGTGGCAGGCCGACGACGCTTGCACTATCGGGTGACGGGCCGCCCCCTCGACCACGGCCCGTCACCCGCTCTCCCCTCAGGCGACGGCCAACTCGCGCACCACCCGGTGCGCGTCCTCCAAGGAGGCCACCGCGAGTTCGCGGAACTGGGCCATGTGCGGCACCACGCCGGCCAGCGTCAGCTCGGCGTGCACGAACTCCAGGTCCCGGTCCAGGCCCACCATGCCGAACACCGCGCGCAGGTACGGCTCCTGGAAGTCGAACGGGTGCCGCGGCGTGCCGGGCGCGTAGGAACCGCCCCGCGCGGTGACGACCACGACCCGCTTGCCGGTGAGCACGCCCTCGCCGGTCTGCTGGTCGGCGAACAGCTCCGGCACCATGACCCAGTCCAGCCAGGCCTTCAGGCTCGACGGCACGCCGTAGTTGTACATCGGCACGCCGAGCAGCAGCGTGTCCGCCGCCTTCACCTCCGCGACCAGCCGCCGCTCCAGCGGCCGGTCGCCGTCGGCCTCCCGGGTGGCCAGGGCGGCCGGGTCGACGTGCGGCAGCGGGTCGGCGGCCAGGTCGCGGTAGGTGTACCCGCCGTCCGGGCGCGCGGAGCGCCACGCCTCCGCGAAAGCGCCGCTGACCTCGCGTGACACCGATCCCTCGAACCGCAGGCTGGTGTCGATGTGCAACAAGTGCGCCATTGTTCTCCCTCAGAAGTTCTCGTCTCGGAACATATTGCCAGAGTAGTTCCGAGTCAAGACGTTCTCACTCGGGAATATCTCACAGCCGGGGTATGATCGGAGGATGGATCTCGCCCCTGACCTCGGCTGCACCAGCCGTGCGGGCTTGAACTGGCTGCTGCACCGGGCGGCGCAGAAGCTGGGCGCGGTCGCGCAGGAAGCGGCGGTGCGGCACGGCATCACCACCCGGGGCCAGATCGTGCTGAGCGCGTTGGCCAGCGAGGAGTTCCAGCGCACCCAGCTCGCGCTCGGCCACGCGCTCGGCGTGGACAAGACCACGCTGACCGCGGAACTGGACCGGCTGGAACGCGCCGGGCTGATCATGCGCAAGCCGGACCCGAACGACCGGCGCGTGCGCGTGCCGGTGATCACCGAGCAGGGCCGGGTCGTCCAGCGCGAGGTCGAGAAGCTGCACGTCCAGGTGGAGCGGGAGTTCACCGCCGGGCTCGAACCGGCGGAGGCCCACGCCCTGCGTGAGCTGCTGGAGCGCCTGATCGCGGTCGACCACGGACCCGACAGCGGCTCCTGCATGTGACCGTCGCCGGTCGTCACCGCGCCACCACCGCGTCGCGGCGCCGACCAGGCCCGACCCGATTATCACGATCCGTTGCGGTTCAGCCGTTTTCTCACTCCTTCAGGTGACCGCCGTGACCGCCTCGTGCGAGGCTAGCGACGCTCGGCAGGGTCGCCCGGCGGAATGTCCCGTCATGGCGCCAACCCGCGTGCGTCTCCTCCCCACGAGCGCCCGGATTGGTCCGAGCACGCCGTGCCGACACACCTGGAGGTTGGGGGCCGTGAGTACAGGCAAGGAGTGGCAGATCTCCTGCCGCGACATCGCGTCACGCCGCCGTGACATGACCGTGTTCATCAGCCAGGGCCACGTCGTGGTGACCGTGCCGCCGGGCGAGGCGGCCGTGCTGACGCCGCTGGAGGTGGGCCGCCTGCGCGCGGCGTTGCGCGACGCGGTGGTGAACGCGTCCGGCACGCCGGAAAACTGATCACCACCACCCCGATTTCCCGCCGCGCTCTTCCTACTCACGGGTAGGTAATGTCAGTATCGGGTCCGTGAGTACCTACTTCGTCACCGGCGCGACGGGTTTCATCGGCAGGCGCCTGGTCGCCGAGCTCCTCCGGCAGCCGGCCTGCGAGCGGGTGTTCGCGCTGGTCAGGCCCCAGTCGGTGGACCGGCTGGAGCGTCACGACAAGCTGACGCCGGTGCTGGGCGACCTCACCTCGCCCTTCGACGCCGAGCGGGTCGACCACGTCGTGCACCTGGCCGCCGTCCACGACTTCACCGCGTCCGCCGACGAGCACCACGCCGTCAACGTCGAGGGCACCCGGCGGGTCGTGGAGTACGCCGAGCGCACCGGGTGCGGGCTGCTGCACCACGTGTCGTCCATCGCGGTCGCGGGCGATCACCGGGGCGCGTTCACCGAGGACGACTTCGACCTCGGCCAGCACCTGCCCTCGCCGTACCACGCGACCAAGCACGCCGCCGAGAAGATCGCCCGCGAGCAGGGCACGCCGTGGCGCGTGTACCGACCGGGCGTCGTGGTCGGCGACTCGCGCACCGGCGAGACCGACAAAGCCGACGGCCCGTACCACTTCTTCCCCGCGCTGGCCGCGCTCGCCCGCCTGCCGCGCCGGCTGCCCCTGCTCGCGCCGCACTTCGGCGCCGCGAACCTGGTCCCGGTCGACCACGTGGTGCGGACCCTGGACCGGTTGATCCACGCCGACGTGCCGTCCGGCAGCACCTTCCACCTCACCGCCCGCCGCTCCCGGACGCTCGACGAGGTGCACAACGCGCTGGCCGACGCCGCCGGCGCGCCCAAGGTCCGGTTCACCCTGCCGATGCCGCTGCCCGCCGCGCCGACGAGCGCGATCGCCACCGGCGTGCTCACCGAGCTGGGCATCCCGCCCCGGGTCCTGCCGCACCTCGCGGGGCACGCCGAGTTCGACTCGACCGCCACGCGCGCGGTCACCGGCCTGGAACCGCCCGACTTCACCACCTACGCGCCCACGCTGTGGCGGTACTGGGCGGAGCACCTCGACCCGCTGCGCGCCGCCCGGAAGCACGGCCTGGCCGGGAGGACGGTGCTGATCACCGGCGCGTCGTCGGGCATCGGCGCGGCCACCGCGCTCGCCGTGGCCCGGGAGGGAGCGGTGCCGCTGCTGGTCGCCCGCCGGGCCGACGAGCTGGAGGTCGTCGCCGAGCGGATCCGCGCGGCAGGCGGCACCGCGCACACCTACCCGTGCGACCTGACGGACGGTGAAGCGGTCGACGCGCTGCTCAAGCAGGTCCTCGCGGCGCACGACGGCGTCGACGCGCTGGTCAACAACGCGGGCCGGTCGATCCGGCGCAGCGTGCACCTGTCCGTGGACCGGTTGCACGACTACGAGCGCACCATGGCGTTGAACTACTTCGCACCGCTGCGGCTGGTCCTCGGCCTGCTGCCGCACATGCGGGAACGGCGATCCGGGCACATCGTGAACATCTCCAGCATGGGCGTGCAGCTCAGCACGCCGCGCTTCTCCGCCTACCTGGCCTCGAAGAGCGCGCTGGGCGCGTTCAGCCGGGTGGCGGCCGGCGAGACCGTCGCCGACGGTGTCACCTTCACCTCCGTGCGGATGCCACTGGTGCGAACACCCGTGATCGGGCCGACGGAGGCCTACGACGCGTTCCCGGCGGCGACGCCCGAACGCGCGGCGCAGTGGGTCGTGCGCGCGCTGCGCCGCCGCCCCGAGGAGGTCAACCTCCCGTCCGGGCTGCCGGCCGAGCTCGCGCGCAAGACCGCGCCGAAGACCGTGCGGTCGCTGCTGCACCTCGCGTACCGGGCCATGCCGGAGACGGGCACGCCGCGCACGTCGCCGCCGGCCTCCGTCGCCGCGGGCGTCACCCGCCTCGTCCTGCGGGCGGCGCGGTGAACCGGGTCGTGGGAGCGCTGCGCGCGTTGGTGACGCTGGTGCGCGCCGGTGTCGTGCGGCCGATGGGCCCCGGCAGGCTGCTCGGCGTCGTGGACGCCTTCCTCCAGTGGGACATCACGGTCGCGTTCGGCTTCGCCACCGGCGCCGCGCGCCACCCCGACCGGCCGGCGATCATCGACGACGCGGGCACGCTCACCTACGCCGAGGTCGACGAGCGCACCACCCGGCTCGCGCACGGCCTGCACGACCTGGGCGTGCGGTCGGGGACGAAGGTCGCGGTGCTGTGCCGCAACCACCGCGGTTTCGTGGAGACCGTGGCCGCGTGCGTGAAGCTCGGCGCGCACACCGTGCTGCTGAACACCGGGTTGAGCGCGGCCCAGATCGCCGTGGTGCTGCGCGAGCAGGACGTGTCGGTGGTCGTCGCCGACACCGAGTTCCGCGACCTGCTGGCCAACGCGCCGCGCAAGGTCCGCCGGGTGATGGCGTGGGTGGAGGGCGCCACCAAGAGCAAGACCGTGGAGCAGCTGATCGCGGCCTCCCCCGCCACACCGCTGCCCAGGCGCCCGCCGCGCGGCCGGATGATCGTGCTGACGTCGGGCACCACGGGCGCGCCGAAGGGCGCCAAGCGGCCGGAGCCGGCCAGCCTCGCGCCCGCCGCCGCGCTGCTGTCCCGCATCCCGCTCAAGGCGGGCGACCGGTTCTCCGTGCCGGCGCCGCTGTTCCACACCTGGGGCCTGGCCGCGTTCCAGATCGGGCTCGTGCTCGGCGCGACGTTCGTGCTGCGGCGCAGGTTCGACCCGGCGCTCGTCCTCGCCGACGCCCGCAGGCACGGCAGCGACGCGTTGTTCGCCGTGCCCGTGATGCTGCAACGCGTGCTGGAGCTGACCGGTCGCCCGCACCTGCCGGAGCTGCGGGTCATCGCGTCCAGCGGCTCGGCGTTGCCGCCACCGGTGGCGCGGCGGTGCCTGGAGGAGTTCGGCCCGGTCCTCTACAACCTCTACGGCTCCACCGAGGTCTCGTGGGTGACCATCGCCCGGCCCGACGAGCTGGCCCGCCACCCGGACACGGCGGGCCTGCCGCCGCACGGCACCCGGCTGGAGATCCTGGACGACGCGGGCGACCCGGTGCCCGTGGGCGTGACCGGCCGCATCTTCGTGGCCAACGAGATGCTGTTCGACGGCTACACCAACGGCGCGGGCAAGGAGGTCCGGAACGGGCTCATGTCGACCGGGGACGTGGGCCACCGCGACCACGACGGCCTGCTGTTCGTCGCCGGCCGCGACGACGAGATGATCGTCTCCGGCGGCGAGAACGTGTACCCGCGCGAGGTCGAGGACCTGCTCGCGGGCCTGGCCGGGGTGCGCGAGGTGGCCGTGGTCGGCGTGCCGGACGAGAAGTTCGGCCAACGGCTCGCCGCGTACGTCGTGCGCGAGGAACCCGGCGCGCTGGACGAGGACGCCGTGCTCGACCACGTGCGCGGCAACCTGGCCAGGTTCTCCGTGCCCAGGGACGTGGTCTTCCTCGACGCCCTGCCGCGCAACGAGACCGGGAAGGTGCTCAAGCGGGAGCTGGGGTGAGTACCCTCTGCGGCGGGGGCAGACGATGACGATTCCCGTCCAGCGAGCGGCCGGTCCGCGCGAGGCCGCGGTGGCCAACCTGCGCGAGGCGCGGATGGCGTTGGACGAGGGCCGCCCCGGTGACGCGCTGGAGTCCGCCGAGAAGGCGGTGGCCGCGTTCTCGTGGCTGGACGACGCCGAGGGCGTGGCGCACAGCGTGCTGGCCCAGTCCGTGGCGCTGGGCAAGCGCGGGCTGCTGCCCGGCGCGCTGGACACCATCGACCGGGTGCAGGCCATCGCGGCGGCCAACCGGCACGTCGGGCTCCAGGCGTGGTGCAGCTTCTCGCAGGCCGTGGTGGAGCTGCGGCTGGACTCGCGGGAGCGGTCGCTGCACTCGCTGGCCCGCGCCCTCGGCCTCGCCGAGCTGACCAAGGACGTCGAGCTGATCGGCTCGATCCTGTTCGAGCAGGCCAACGTCCTGCGCACGCAGTACCACGAGCACTGCATGGTGCGTTCGGCGGCGAGCCGGTGCAGCCCGGACGGCGAGCCGTGCACCCGCAAGCTGCGGCGCGCGGAGGCGTTGTGCGCGCAGGCCCGGGACCGGTGGAAGCACCTCGACCAGCCGTTGCGGATGGCCAGGCTGAACCTGCTGCTCACCCACGTGCGACTGGACCTCGGCGAGGTGGAGCGGGCGCTGCGCTCGTGCCAGCGGGCCGACCGGCTGCTCGCCGCGCACGACCGGCCCGTGCTGCGGGCCGAGCTGCTGATGGCGCGGGCCCGCATCAGCGGTGTGCGCGAGCGGCACGACGACCAGGTGCGGCTGCTCACCCGTGCGGCGGAACTGGCGATGGGCGTGCTGGCGCGGGAGGTCGCGGTGCGGGCGCACGGCGCGCTGAGCGTGGCCCACGAGCGGGCCGGGAAGCTGGACTCGGCGCTGCGACACGCCCGGTCCCAACTGGAGCAGTACCGGCTGTGGGAGCTCCAGGAAGGCCGTGACCTGCTGCGGATGCGGGAGCACGACCTGTCCGCGCGGCTGGTGGACCAGCTGGCCGAGCGCACGTTCGGGTTGCGGCGGGAGCACCGGGCGTCGCCGGACCCGCTGCGCAGCTCGGCCACCGCCGAGCAGGACAACCGGCGGATCGCGCGGGCGCTGCGGTCCGGGCTGACCAAGCGCGGCATCGAGGTGCTGCGGCGCGTCGCCGCCGGTGAGAGCACCACGGACATCGCGGCCGAGCTGTCGCTGTCGCCGAAGACCGTGCAGAACCACCTCCAGCGCATCTACCGGACGATCGGCGTGCGCGACCGGGCGGGCGCGGCGGTCTGGTGGGTGGACCTCGACGAGGACCCGCGGGCACGACCTCTGCTGGACTGAGTCACTTCCGGGTTTCCCGCTCGTTACCCGTAATGGTGGGATGTCCCCGACGATCGGGGCTACCGCTCCGGGGGTATTGCCTAGCGGGCAGGGGCAGAAGTGGGTGATGACCGTGACGACCCCTCTGTGCCATGCTCCGCTTGGACGCTTCCGGGCGTTACCCGCGGATCTGGTCCGGCTCCCCCCTGCCGACAAAGCCGCTACGATCGAACGGAGTTCGACGATGGTTGTGCACTCCCTGCACAGAATCATGGCTGCGCTCGCCATCTGCGCCGGTCTCGCGGTCGTCGTCGGTGTGCCCGCCGCTGCGGCCGTCCAGGGCGCGAGCGCCACGGCCAAGGTGTTCCAGGCGCCCTACGCACCGCAGCCGTAACCGACCGGTCCCGAGGCCGGGTTCGCGCGCACGCGGACTCGGCCTTGAGGCACAGTGGACGGCGTGAGCAACGAAGTGTTGCGCCTGCGCGCGCCGCGGCACCAGGTGAGCCGCAAGTCGATCACCCTCTGGACGCTGCACGCGCTGATCGGCTGGGCGGTGCTGCTGGCCCCGCAACTCGTGGTGCTGATCTTCACCGCCTCGTCGTGGCAGGTGACCGCCGCGATCGCGACCCTCGTGCTCGGCACGGCCCACACGCTGGTGATGCCGCGCTGGCGGTACCGGGTGCACCGCTGGGAGGCCACCCCGGACGCGGTCTACACGCTGGCCGGCTGGCTGAACCAGGAGTGGCGCATCGCGCCCGTCTCGCGCATCCAGACCGTGGACACCAAGCGCGGTCCCCTGCAACAGCTCCTCGGGCTGTCCACGGTGACCGTGACCACCGCCTCGGCCGCCGGCCCCGTGCTCATCGAGGGCCTCGACCACGACGACGCGGTGCGGTTGGCCGACGAGCTGACCACCACCACCCAGGCCACGCCGGGTGATGCCACGTGACCGCGCAACTGCCCGCCGCGCCCGAGTACGCCGAACCGGTGGTGGACTGGCACCGGCTGGACGTGCGGATGCTCGTCGTCCGCCCGCTCAACGAGCTGCTCGGCCTGGTCCCGGTGTTCATCGGCCTGCTGGTGCTCGGCAAGGGCGAGACGTGGCGCATCCTGGCCGGCGTCGCCGTGATCGTGGCGGTCGTGCTGTTCGGCCTGCTGCGGTGGGTCACCACCCGCTACCGGATCACCACCGAGCAGGTCGAGATGCACACCGGTCTGCTGGTGCGCAAGCGCTTGGCGGTGCCGCGCGACCGGATCCGCACGGTGGACCTGACCGCGAAGCTCGGGCACCGGCTGTTCGGGCTGTCCGCGATCCGGGTCGGCACCGGGCAGCGCGACCAGCCCGGTGAGGACGGCCTGACGTTGGACGCGGTGTCGTCGGCCGAGGCGGAACGGCTCCGCGTGCTGCTGCTCACCACCGCCAAGGCGGAAGCGCCCACCGCCGCCGCCGAAGCCGCCGTCGAGGAGGCACGGCCGAGCGTCGTGCTGTCCGAATGGGACAACGGGTGGCTGCGGTACGCGCCGTTGACGTTGTCCGGCCTGGTGGCCGCCGGCGCGCTGTTCGGGTTCGTGATGAACTTCGCGCGAGAGCTGGACATCGAGGTGCTCGAGCCGATGAGCGAGGCCGCGCACTGGGTCGCGGAGCAGCCGCTCGGGCTGACCATCGCGGTGATCGGCGCGGTCGTGCTGCTGGTGGCCACGCTCGGCTCGGCGCTGGTGTACGTGGTGCAGTTCTGGGGCTACCGGCTGACCCGCGAGCCGGACGACACGGTCCGCGTGCGCCGCGGCCTGCTCACCACGCGCTCGGTTTCCGTTGCCGAGCAACGACTCCGCGGCGTCGAGCTGGTCGAGCCGCTGCTGCTGCGCGCCGGGCGGGGCGCGCACGCCAAGACCGTGACGACCGGGCTGGGCCGCAAGGGCGAGAGCAACCTGCTGCTGCCGCCCGCGCCGGTCGCGGAGGCGCACCGCGTGTCCGCGGAGGTGCTGCGGCAGACCTCCGGCGGAGTCACGGACCAGCCGACCACCGGTGACCAAGCGGCCGGTGGCGACCAGCCGACCGGCGGGGACCAGGCGACCGGTGGCGACCGGGCGGCCGAGTCGCCGACGCGGACCCCGCTGCGCAGGCACCCGATGGCCGCGCTGCGCCGCCGGATGGTGCGCGCCGTCGTGCCGCTGCTGGTGGTGGCGGCGGTCCTGGCGTGGTTCGCGCCGAGCTGGACGTGGCAGGTCGTGCTGGCGCTGGTGCCGTTCTCCGCGGCCCTGGGCTACGACCGCTACCGCTCGCTCGGCCACGCGCTGACCGACCGCCACCTGCTCGCCCGCGCGGGCTCGGCGGTCCGCGAAACCGTTGCGCTGCAACGCACCGGCATCATCGGCTGGCGCGTCTCCCGCTCGTTCTTCCAGCGCCGCGCGGGCCTGGTCACGATCACCGCCACCACGGCGGCGGGCGACGGCGCGTACCACGTGGTCGACGTGGCCGAGGCCGACGGTCTGGCGCTGGCCGACGCGGCGGTGCCGGACCTGCTGCGGCCGTTCCTGGAACTAGCCGACTGAGCGGAACGTGGTCCGGTACACGCTGGGCGCCACGCCGAGCGTCGCGCCCAGCTGCTGCCGCAGCGCCGCGCCCGTGCCGAAGCCCGCGTGCCGCGCCACCTGGTCGATGGCCAGGTCCGTGGTCTCCAGCAGGTGACGCGCCCGCTCCACGCGCTGCTGCGTGATCCACTTGCCGGGGCTCACGCCGGTCTCCTCGCGGAACCGGCGGGTGAACGTCCGCACGCTCATCCGGGCGTGCGCGGCCAGCGCACGCAGGTCCAGCTGCTCGTTCAGGTGCTCCACGGCCCACGCGCGGGCCGGCGCGGTGGACGTGTCGGCCCGGTCGGGGACCGGGCGGACGATGAACTGCGACTGCCCGCCCGGCCGCCACGACGGCACCACGCACCGGCGGGCGGCCATGTTCGCCACCTCGCTGCCGTGGTCGTGCCGCACGACGTGCAGGCACAGGTCGACGCCCGCCGCGACGCCCGCCGAGGTCAGCACGTCGCCCTCGTCCACGAACAGCACGTCCGGGTCGAGGTCGACCAGCGGGAACAGGCGGCGGAAGTTGTCCGCGTGCGCCCAGTGCGTGGTGGCCCTGCGCCCGTCCAGCAGACCCGTCGCGGCCAGCACGAACGCGCCCGTGCAGATCGACATCACCCGCGCGCCCCGGGCCGCCGCCGCGAGCAGGGCGTCGCGCACCGGCTCGTCCACGGCGCCGTCCGCCAGCACCCGCGCGCCGTAGTGCACGCCGGCCACGATCACCGTGCCCGCCTCCGCCAGCAGCTCCAGGCCGTGGTCGGGGGTGATGGTGAACCCGGCCGCGCTGCGCACCGGACGCCCGCCCGGCGTGCAGACCCGCACCCGGTAGAGCCGCCGCTCGTCCTCGTCGCGGGCGGCGTTGAGGACCTGCGTCGGTGTGCCCAGGTCGAAGGTCACCACCTCGTCCAGCGCGAGCACGGCGACCAGGTGGCGGCTGTCCATGGCCGGATTCTTGCACATGATGGCCTTCCAGCCACTTTTCGCCACCGGGTCGAATCGTCGAGGCTGGTGGACGTGATTCGCAGCAAGCAGAACTGGGCATGGGTGGTCGCCGGCGTCGCCTTCGTCGCGCTCGTCGGCGCCGCGGCGTTCCGGGCCACCCCGGGCGCGTTGATCGAACCGCTGCAACGCGAGTTCGGCTGGTCCACCGCCACGATCGGCTTCGCCGTGTCGGTGAACCTCATGTTGTTCGGGCTGACCGCGCCCTTCGCCGCCGCCCTGATGGAACGCCTCGGTGTGCGCAAGGTCGTGGCCTCGGCGTTGACGCTGGTCGCGGTGGGCAGCGGGCTGACCGTGTTCATGACCACGGCCTGGCAGCTGGTGCTGTTCTGGGGCGTGCTGGTCGGCCTGGGCACCGGGTCGATGGCGCTGGCGTTCGTGGCGACCATCACCGGCCGGTGGTTCGTCAAGCACCGCGGCCTGGTCACCGGCATCCTGACCGCCGGCGGCGCGACGGGTCAGCTGGTGTTCCTGCCGGTCGTGGCGGCGCTGTCGGAGTCGTCCGGGTGGCGCAGCGCCTCGATCGTGGTGTCGGTCGCGGCCCTCGCGGTCGTGCCGCTGGTGCTGCTGTTCCTGCGCGACCACCCCGCCGACGTCGGCGTCCCGCCCTACGGCGGCGACGAGGTCGTGCCCGTGACGCCGTCGTCGGGCGGCGCGGCCCGGCGTGCCGTCGGAGCGCTGACGAGCGCCGCACGCACCGGACCGTTCTGGTTCCTGGCGGCGGGCTTCGCGATCTGCGGCGCGACCACGAACGGCCTGGTCGGCACCCACTTCATCCCCGCCGCGCACGACCACGGCATGCCCACCACCACCGCCGCGGGCCTGCTCGCCCTGGTGGGGATCTTCGACATCGCGGGCACGGTCCTGTCGGGCTGGCTCACCGACCGCGTCGACTCGCGGATCCTGCTCGCCGTGTACTACGCGCTGCGCGGCGCGTCACTCCTCGTCCTGCCGCAGCTGTTCCACGACGCGGTGCACCCGTCGATGCTCGTGTTCATCATCTTCTACGGCCTGGACTGGGTCGCCACCGTCCCGCCGACCGTGGCGCTGTGCCGCCAGGTGTTCGGCCTGTCCGCCCCGGTGGTCTTCGGCTGGGTCTTCGCCTCGCACCAGATCGGCGCGGCGATCGCCGCCACCGCCGCCGGCCTGACCCGCGACCACTTCGGCGACTACGCCCCGGCCTGGTACGTCGCCGGCGTGCTCAGCATCGGCGCCGCGTTCCTGTCCATGAAGGTCAAGCGCTCACCGGCGCTTGCGGGAGGTCCCGAAGAGCCCACGGGTGATCTCGCGGCCAAGGGCGCTCGCGGCTGACCGGAAGAACGACTTCACCGCCGAGTTGCCGAGCACCTGCGCCACCACGCCCGGCTCCTCGCGCTCGGCACGACGTCCGGGCTCGGCACGGTCCTCGGGCTCGACACGGTCCTCGGGCGGTGGAGGTGGCGTCTCCGGCGGGGGCGCCACCTTCGCCGCCAGCTTCTCGTAGGCCGACTCCCGGTCCACCGTCCCGGCGTACTTGCCGTGCAGCTCGGAAGCCTCGGCCGCCTGCCCGATCGCGTCCGACCCGATCGTGTCCATCAACGACCGCGGCGCGCGCAGCCGCGTCCACGCGACCGGCGTCGGCGCGCCCTTCTCGCTCAGCACCGTCACCACGGCCTCGCCGATCCCCAACGACCTCAACGCCTCGTCCAGCTCGTAGTGCGGTGTCGTCGGGTACGTCCTCACCGTCTTCGCCAACGCCGCTTGGTCCTCCGGCGTGAACGCCCGCAGCGCGTGCTGCACCCGTGCGCCCAACTGCGACAGCACCGCGTTCGGCACGTCGGTCGGCAGCTGGGTGCAGAAGAACACGCCCACGCCCTTGGACCGGATCAGCTTCACCGTCTGGGTGATCCGCTCGAGGAACGCCTTGGACGCGTCGGCGAACAGCAGGTGCGCCTCGTCGAAGAAGAACACCAGCTTCGGCTGGTCCAGGTCGCCCTCCTCGGGCAGCACCTCGAACAGCTCCGCCAGCAGCCACATCAGGAACGTCGAGAACAACGCCGGCCTGGCCTGCAGCTCCGCCGGCTCCAGCAGCGACACCACGCCGCGACCGTCGACCACCCGCATCAGGTCGCGCGGGTCCAGCTCGGGCTCGCCGAAGAACGTGTCGCCGCCCTGCGCCTCCAGGTTCACCAGCGACCGCAGGATCACTCCCGCCGTCGCCGGCGACACCCCGCCCAGGCCCTTCAGGTCCGCCTTGCCCTCGTCGGACGTGAGGTGCCCGATCACCGACCGCAGGTCCTTGACGTCCAGCAGCGGCAACCCGCGAGTGTCGGCCCAGTGGAAGATCAGCCCGAGCGTGGACTCCTGGGTGTCGTTGAGCCCGAGGACCTTCGACAGCAGGATCGGCCCGAAGCTGGTGACGGTCGCCCGCACCGGCACCGCCGCGCCGCCCGTGCCCAGCGACAGGAACTGCACCGGGCACGCCTGCGGCCGCCAGTCGTCACCCGTCTCGGCGGCCCGCGCGGTGACCCGCTCGCCGCCCTCACCCGGCCGGGACAGCCCGGACAGGTCGCCCTTCACGTCCGCCATCACCACCGGCACACCCGCCGCCGACAACTGCTCCGCGATCAGCTGCAACGTCTTCGTCTTGCCGGTGCCGGTCGCGCCCGCGACCAGCCCGTGCCGGTTCAGCGTGGCCAGCGGGAGCCGCACGCGCGCGGTCGGCTCCACCACGCCGCCGACGAGCACCGCGCCGAGCTCGACGGCCGCGCCGTCCGTGGCGTAACCGGCGGCGATGTCGCTCTGGGCCGTCATTGCCCTGAGCGTAATGAGATTGGTAGGGACCGCCACCCGAAGCGACGCGGGGCCGGCGTGACGGGGCGACTAGGCTCGCGCGGGTGATGGATCGCTTGGTGTGGATCGACTGCGAGATGACAGGCCTCGACCTGGGCAAGGACGCCTTGATCGAGATCGCGGCGCTGGTGACCGACGCGGAGCTGAACGTGCTCGGCGACGGGGTCGACGTGGTGATCCACGCCGACGACACGGCGCTCGACTCGATGCCGGACGTCGTCATGCAGATGCACGCCAAGTCGGGGCTCACCGAGGAGGTGCGGCGCTCGACCGTGTCGCTCGCCGACGCCGAGGCCCAGGTGCTGGCCTACATCAAGGAGTGGGTGCCGGACCCGCGCACCGCTCCCCTGGCGGGCAACTCGATCGCCACCGACCGCGGGTTCATCGCCCGCGACATGCCCGAGCTCGACGCCCACCTGCACTACCGGATGGTCGACGTGTCGTCGATCAAGGAGCTGTGCCGGCGCTGGTACCCGCGCATCTACTACGCGCAGCCGGGCAAGGGCCTGGCCCACCGCGCGCTCGCCGACATCAAGGAGTCGATCCGCGAGCTGGCGTACTACCGGCGCACGGCGTTCGTGCCGCAACCAGGGCCGTCGTCGGAGCAGGCGCAGGCCGTCGCCGCCGAACTGCTGGCCGCCGACGGCCCGGAATAGGGTCGATTTCAGACCCGGCGGTAGGGCACTGTATGCTTCACGCGCCGGGTCAGCCGGTCTTGGTGGGTGTAGCTCAGCTGGCAGAGCACTGGGTTGTGATCCCAGGTGTCGCGGGTTCAAGTCCCGTCACTCACCCCAAGCGGAACGCCCCTCGACGCCCTGTCGGGGGGCGTCTTCTTTTGTCGTGGAGTCCTCATGAGCGCCACCCTCGTCGCGAAGGACCTGGCCGCCGGGCACGGCGACCGCGTGCTGTTCGAAGGCCTGGACCTGGTCGTCGCACCCGGTGACGTGATCGGCCTGGTCGGCGCCAACGGCGCGGGCAAGTCGACGTTGCTGCGGACCCTCGCGGGCCTGCTGCCCGCCGAGCAGGGTGTGATCCGCCTCTCACCGACCACCGCGACCGTCGGCCACCTGCCGCAGGAGCCGGACCGGCGTCCGGGCGAGACCGTGCGCGAGTTCCTGGCCCGCCGCACGGGCGTGGCGGCGGCGCAGGCCGAGCTGGACCGGGCGACCGAGGCGTTGTCGTCGGGCTCGGGTGACGACGGCTACTCCGACGCGCTGGAGCGGTGGCTCGCACTCGGCGGCGCGGACCTGGAGGAACGGTCGCTGGAAGTGGCGGCCGACCTGGGGCTGGACGTCTCGCTCGACCTGCCGATGACCGCCCTGTCCGGTGGCCAGGCGGCCCGCGCGAGCATGGCGTCGTTGCTGCTGAGCAGGTACGACGTGTTCCTGCTCGACGAGCCGACCAACGACCTCGACCTGGACGGCCTGGCCCGGCTGGAGCGGTTCGTGACGGGGCTGCGCGCGGGCGTCGTGGTGGTCTCGCACGACCGCGAGTTCCTGGCCCGCACGGTGACGCGGGTCGTGGAGCTGGACCTGGCGCAGCAGCAGGTGCGGACCTACGGCGGCGGCTACGAGGCGTACCTGGAGGAACGGGAGATCGCCCGCAGGCACGCGCGCGAGGAGTACGAGGAGTACGCGTCCACGCGGACCTCGCTGGAGGAGCGCGCTCGGGCGCAACGGGCGTGGATGGAGAAGGGCGTCAAGAACGCCCGCCGCAAGGCGCCCGACAACGACAAGGTGGGGCGCAAGTTCCGCACCGAGGCGACCGAGAAGCAGGCCTCGAAGGCGCGGCAGACCGAGCGCCTGATCGAACGGCTGGACGTGGTCGAGGAGCCGCGCAAGGAGTGGGAGCTGCGGATGGAGATCGCCGCCGCGCCCCGGTCCGGCTCGGTGGTGTCGGTGCTGCGGGCGGCGGTGGTGACGCGGGGGTCGTTCACCCTGGGGCCGGTGGACCTGCAGGTGGACTGGGCGGACCGGATCGCCATCACCGGGGCCAACGGCTCCGGCAAGTCGACGTTGCTGGCGGCGCTGCTCGGCCGCGTCCCGCTGACCTCGGGGTCGTCGTCCCTCGGCTCCGGCGTCGTGGTGGGCGAGATCGACCAGGCACGCGGCCTGTTCCTGGGCGACGAGCCGCTGCTGGACGCCTTCGGCTCCGCCGTGCCGGACGTGGCGCCCGCCGACGTGCGCACGCTGCTGGCGAAGTTCGGGCTGAAGGCGGCGCACGTGCTGCGGACCGCGGCGTCGCTCTCACCCGGTGAACGCACCCGGGCCGCGCTGGCCCTGCTCCAGGCACGCGGCGTGAACCTGCTCGTGCTGGACGAGCCGACCAACCACCTCGACCTGCCCGCGATCGAGCAGCTGGAATCCGCCCTCGACTCCTACCAGGGCACCCTGCTGCTGGTCACCCACGACCGCCGGATGCTGGACGCGGTGCGCACGACCCGCCGCCTGGTGGTGGCGGCGGGTCGCGTCACCGACCTCTGAGCCCTACCGGTTGCCCTTGAGCCACTGGTCCCACGGGACCTGCCAGTCGCCGAAACCGTCCCACGGCTGCAACTCCGGGCCGCCGGAGTTGGTGACGATCACCACGTCGCCCTGCTTCGCGTTGTCGAACACCCACTTGGCGTTCTCGGGCGAGAGGTTCAGGCAGCCGTGACTGACGTTGCGGTTGCCCTGGTCGCCGACCGACCACGGCGCGCTGTGGAAGAAGATGCCGGAGTTGGACATCCGGGTGGCCCAGTCGACCGGCGTGACGTAGCCGCCCGCCTCCAGCGAGAGGCCGTAGGTGCGGGAGTCCATCACCATGTGCGCGTGCTTCTCCGTGAGCACGTAGACGCCCGTGGGGGTGGGGTTCTCCGCGTTGCCCATGGAGGTCGGCATGGTGCGCACGACCTGGCCGTTGACCTTCGTCACGACCTGGTGCGTCTGGCCGTCCGCCTCGTGGATGACGGAGTCGCCGATCGTGGTGGTGATCAGGCGGTCCTCTTCGCCGTACACGCCGTTGCCCACGTGCTTGCCGTAGATCTTGGCGTTGATCGTGACCTTGGTGCCGGGCGCCCAGTACGCCTGCGGCCGCCAGTGCACGGTCTTCTCGTCGAACCAGTAGAAGGCGCCTTCGACGCGCGGTTCCGTGGTGATCGAGATCATGGCCTCGGCGGCGGCCTTGTCCGCGATCGGCTCGTCGAAGTAGAACGCGAGCGGCTGGCCGACGCCGACCGTCGTGCCGTCCTGCGGGTTGACCGAGAGGTAGGTCAGCGTGCGCGGCTTGACGGTGGTGAAGGTGGAGCTCTTGGTGACCGGCTTGCCGTCCGCGCCTTCGCCCGTCACGGCCAGCGTGTAGGTCTTCTGGTAGCCCAGCGGTTCGGTGTTGGTCCACTGCAGACCGTCCGGGCTCAGCCGGCCGGCGACGGCCACGCCCTCCGGGTTCGTCAGCGCGACCGAAGTGATCTTGCCGTCGGTGGCCGTGGCCACGACCGGCACGCCGGGCGCCACGTCCACCGCCGCGTCCGCGGGCCCGGTGGTCAACGACACGGGCTTGGGCGGCGGTGTCGACGACGTGGTCGTCGTCTCGTCGGCGGCGGCGTCCCCGGCCGGAGCCGAGCCCGACGAACAACTTGTGATCAACGTCGCAACCAACCCGATCGCGACAATCCCCAGCGCTCGGCGCGCCCCCCGCTTGCGGTCCATCCCCGTCCTCCGCTTCATCCCCAGAACGCCCTGACAGTCCGCAACAGGAGTCTGTCGGCGTCCCCTGACAAGGGGACGCCTGAAGGGTTGACGATGTTGCCCGAGATGCTGGATCGTTACCAAGGCGAAGTTCCCCCTGCACCAGGGCGGCACACCTGCCCTGACCAGGCGATTGGGAGCCCCGTCGGACGCTGTGCTAATGTTCTTCGCGTCGGACAGAGCAAGAAGGTCCGAGCGCCGCTAGCTCAACTGGCAGAGCAGCTGACTCTTAATCAGCGGGTTCGGGGTTCGAGTCCCTGGCGGCGCACCACCACGGATCAGGCGGTTTCCCGAAATGGGAAGCCGCCTGATTCGCTTTCGGCTCAAGGGAGCCCGTAGGAGGACCCTCCGTTCCCGTCGTCCGCTTTCGGGGATCAGCGCGGCAGCCTTCTACAGCTTCTCGTGCCAATTCGGGACCACGCTCGTGTATGTGTCGCGGGTCAAGACCGATGACGAGTGGCCCAGCATCTCCTGAACCACCTTCAGGTCCACTCCGGCGGTGAGCGCCAGCGTCGCCGCGCCGTGACGGAGATCGTGCAACGGGATCGGCGGCGAGCCTGCCTCAGCTGTCAGGTCCCCGAACCGGGAAGTGACGTCGGCCGCGTACAGCTCGGCCCTCGGGACGACCGGCGTCCCCGCGTCGAGGTCAGCGTCCGTTCACCGCACGCCTCACCACGGCGTAAACCGCGCAATGCGACCAGAGCCTCCGCACACCAGTATCGCCGCGGTGGTCGTGGCGCTCCACCTGATCCTCAGGGACAGCAGGGTCGAGCGTCGACGACGACAGGAAGCAGAGGAAGCAGAGGAAGCCGAACGGCGGACCGCGCTGTGGGATACGCGATGCGTCCGAGTCGCTCGTCGGCCCAGGCGGCGACGTGGAGGTCGGCGGTTCGGAGTTCGAGGCTGCGACAGAGGAGGCCTCGAAGACCGGCCACGTCGATGCCACGATCTCGTTCCTCGACATCGATGGGCACCGATGGCGCCGGACCGGCATCGGTACGCCGAGCGGCATCACGACCGAGGGGCCGCGGCGTAACGCGCTACGCCCAACGGACGACATGAGCAGGCGAAGCACGCCGAAGGGAAACTCGTGAAAATTCGTTTAGCCGTCACGTTCGCCGCCGCCGCACTGCTCGCCGCCTGCTCTCCGACCACCAGCAGCGCGCCCGACGTGACTCCGACTCAGAACGCCGCCAAGACCACCACGATCGCCGAGACCACCGTTGCGCCGGTCACCACCACAACGGCCGCCGCACCGCCCGCGCCCGCACCGGCCGCACCCACGACGTGCACCGTTCCAGACGTCGTTGGCATGGTCCACCAGACCGCCCAGGACACCATGCAGGCGTCCGGCCTGTACAACCTCCGCGAGCAAGACTCCACCGGCCAGGGCCGCGTTCTGGCCCTCGACCGCAACTGGACCACCACCGCGCAGAGCGTCGCCGCCGGCCAAGCCGTGGACTGCACGACCGAGATCCTGCTGTCGGCCAAGAAGATCGGCGAGTAGCTCTCCTGTGCCGGCCTGTGCATTCCTGAACCGCACAGCCGGAGCAGCCTTCTACGTCACCTAGAGCCTCGGCGAGCCGCTGTGGACGAAGCTGGAACTCGCGCATCGGGAGTTGGAGTACCCGCGAGGCCGTGGGCATAAGGCTGAGCAGTACCCCCTCACGCCCACGGAGGTGGGGCTCGCGGACGACGGCAACAAAGCCTTGTTCGACGCCATCGCGCCGACCAATTCGTAGAGCTGACGCCCCGCCGATGCGGCCGGCGGTGGCCAGCTTCGACAACGTCGACCGGGTGCGGACACGGCAGAACGCCCGCTACACGCTGTTACCAGGCCCTGGATGAAGAACCATCGAACGCGGTTGCCGCGTGTTCCTGGCCGCGGCCGACGCCCTGCTGTTCGGTCGGAGTCAACAGTGCTCCGCGAGTTCGAGCTCTGGTTCGCACACCAGTCGGGCGCGAAGATGCCACGGTGATCGATGGCCGGCCAGGGAAACCAAAGGGAGCCCGAGCGTTCCGACCGGCTGTAATCACCTACAGCACCTACCCATGCCCATCGAGCGGCCTACCAGCAAACAGCCATTCGAGTGGACCTCTCGCTGCTTATGGCCATCACGCGACGCGCACGACGAAGCGGGCGGGGAACAGCTCCCCGCCCGCTTTGTCATCTCAGTCCGCCGGGCACTCCGGTGCCCACTAGTCCGTCCGGCAGGCAAGCCTTATCGAACACCTCTTCAGACTGGACTAAACGGCGTCCATCGCGTTGATCCGTCCGGCCCAATCAGTCGTGAAGTCATCGGTGCCGAGAACCGATCCGCAGACTGTCTCGACCTCCGGCTCGGCACAGGAGTTCGAGACGGTAGCGGATGCATTGGCAGCACCGAGCAGCAGACCAGCGGCCCATGCCGCACCGACGATCGAGGCGATCCGAAGAAGTTGTTGCACGGACGAGATTCAACACTATTGCGCCTGCACAGGGACCACCGGGGCCTCACCCGACCGGCGACACGGTTGACTCAGAGTATCACCGTCACGGTGAGCAACTTGCCGGACTGGAAAGCATTCACCAGCAAGGGTAACCGAATCCTACTCACAATTACTGTCCGTGACCGTCTTCGACCGTGTCGCCCTCCAGGACCACACCGCCCTCTCGGGGCTCCGGAATGGCCCGAATCCTTTTCAGGTTATCCAGGTGGTCAAGGATCTCAGCCGCTTCTACCTCCGCCACTTCGCGCAGGACGTCCGCCGCGCGCCGCCACCTGACCTCCGCCTCGTCCAACCCGCCGAGAGCGGCGAGCGCCTGTCCCCACACTCGCAACGCCCGACCGTGATCGTCGTGCGCGCCGAGTTCCTCGCACAGCGCCGCTGCCTGCTCGGCGTGCTCGATCGCCTCGTCGAACAGGTCGAGTTCGAACTCGACCTCGGCGATCGTCACCAACGCCTCGCCCTTGCGCGTGCGGTCACCGCTGTGGGAGTGGACGTCGAGTGCCTCTTGCAAGCGGTGCAATGCCTGATCCTGCTCTCCCCGCTCGTGGTGGAGCATTCCCAGCTCCGTGAGCGTCGTGGCTTCACCGCGGACGTGTCCGATCTCGCGGCGGATGGCGAGCGCCTGGTAGTAGTGCTCCAGTGCCAGGTCGTCGCGGTCGACTTTCCGATACGCATTGGCCAGCTGATCCAGGGCGTAAGCCTCGCCGTCGCGATAACCGAGTTCGCGGACCGAAGCCAGGATCTCGCCGTAGAGCGCGATCGCCGTCGACGTCTCGCCCAGCGCCAAGTGGATGGCAGCCAAGTTGTGCGCGCAGATCAGGTGGAGTTCGGTGGCGCCGGCGGCCTGGGCCGTTTCCATGCCGGCTTCGAAGTGGTCGCGGGCCTCGGCGAATCGCTGCAACCGGTACAGCACCATGCCGAGGTTGCTGTGAGTACCACTCACCGCTTCGAGGTCGCCGAGCGCTTTGGCGGCTTTGAGCGCGGACCGGTGACTGATGAGCGCCTCTTCGAAGTGCCCCATCCGGTCATATGCCTCGTGGAGGTTCGCGGAGAGGCGCCAAGCATGCGCGTTGAAGTCATGGCGGACCGCCTGGTGCACCGCGCCCACCAGATTGGCGCGCTCCCGGGTCAACCACGCCAGTGCTTCGGACTCGTCCGCCAGGGGGAACGGCCGCATGGTCATGCCGGGCAGCGGTGGCACCGGTGACGACTGGGGGTCGAGCAGTCGCGCGGCGGCGGTGCTCGACGCCAGGTACCAGTCGAGCAGGCGTGCCATCGCGTCTCTGCGGACCGCTGCCGGCTCGTGGTGGCGCACCAGGTCGACGGCGTACCCGTGCAGCATGTCGTGGAGCCTGAACCGGCGCGGCGACCCGTACTCGAGGAGGTTGCTGCGCGCGAGCGCGCTGAGGTGCCTCGTCACCACGTCCGCGGGCTGACCCAGCAGCACGGACGTCGCATCGGTGCTGAACTCCGCCGTGGGGTGCAGGCCCAGGAGCCGGAACACCCGGGCGGTGTCCGGTGACAGGTAGCGGAACGACCACGAGAACGCGACGGGCAACGTGACGCTCTCGTCGTCGCTGTCGTGCACGGAACCGAGAACGCCCAAGCCCTCCTGGCTGACGAACTCGTCCACGAGTTCGGTGATGGGCGCCTCCGGCCGCTGGGCGACGTGCTGGGCGATGATGCTCAACGCCAGCGGGTGGCCGTCCGCCCTGCTCGCCAGGCTCCGCAGGGCATCCGGCTCGTCGTGTGGTCGGGCGTCGCCGATCTCGTTGCGCAGGAACGCGACCGATTCATCGACGGACAGCGTCGGCACGCGGATCAAGTCGACGTGATCGCGCACTTTCAACCCGACCAGGCGAGTCCGGCTGGTGATGATCGTGAAGGAGTTCGCGGCCGCCGAGAGCACAGGTCGCACCTGCCCGCTGTCCTGCACGTCGTCCAGCACGAGCAGGACCCTCCGGGTGCCGAGGCTGCGCCGCAGCGCCGCTCGACGCTCGTCGCCGTTCTGCGGCACCTGCTCCGTGCCCAGGGACCGCAACAGCATCGACAGGGCTTCTTCGGGCTCCATCGGAGTGCCGGGTCCGAACCCGCGGAGGTCGAGGTACAGGGTTCCGTCCGGGAAGCGGTCCGCGTGGCGGTGGGCCCAGTGCAGTGCCAACTCGCTCTTGCCGACGCCGGGCATGCCGTGCAGCGCGACGACCTGCCCTTGGCCGTCGTCGGCGTTCAACAGCGCGTCGAGTCGGTCGAGGAGGTCGACGCGGCCCGTGAAGTTCTTCGACTTCCTCGGCAACTGGCGCGGCGGTTCGACGGGCGCGGTCGCGGTGCCGGCCTGCTTGCGCAGGATGCGCTTGTAGAGATCGCGGAGCTGTGGGCCCGGTTCGGCGCCCACGTGCTCGAACAGGCGTCTGCAGAAGCCCGCGTAGAAGTCGAGTGCGGCGGAGTGGCGTCCCAGCGCGTCGAGGGACCGGATGTACAGCGCGGCGAACGCTTCGTCCGGGTCGAGCGCGGCCATGAGCCTGCCGGCCTCCGCCACGACCTCCAGGTGCTCGCCCAGCTGTTGCCGGCTGTCCAGCAAAGCGTGAAAGGCGGGCAACCTGTCGAATGTCTCCATTTGGTCACGGCAGCGGTCCGCCCACGTCCCTTCCAACTCTTGGAGCGGACGGTCCTGCCACAGCGACAGCGCCTCTTGCAGGAGCGTTTTGGCGCGCCGGTGATCACCTGCCACAGCCGCCTCGCGGCCACGCTCCGCCAATTTGCGGAAACGATAGTAGTCGATGACCTCCGGCGGTTCCAGCACGAGTCGGTACGCGTTGCCCTCCTTCCGAATCAGGACACCCGACTGGACTTTCGACAGAATGGACCGCAGTCGGCTGATGATCGGTTGCAGCGTTCGTTTAACCTGGTCAAGGCCAACGCCCGGCCACAGCACCCGAGTAAGGGTGTCCACCTGGACAGGACTCGGAAAGTGATACAAAAGCAGCGTGAGAACACCCCGCTGCTTCGCCGCCCCGAGATCCTGATCATTCCCGTCGACATGTAATCGTGTTTTGCCGATGATCTTGAACTCCACCAGCGCCACCTTTCGCTGGTCAACGTTCCCGGTTGGGCCAGTGTGCTTCACTCGGCCCCGTTGCCGTAGCCCTTCGCGGACTATTCGTCCGGATTGAGGACATACTGGTCGGCAATCGGCAGATGCAAGCGGACTGCAAGTCCTCGGCAAACCGTGCCGTCACTCTTCTCCCAGGGATGGAGCGCGAGGGGGAGTGCATGACACGTCCAGAGTGGCCGCGAGTGCCGATCGGGCTCGACGCGTCGCAGTGGGTCAGCCGCGCCGGGTGCCTATCGGTGCTCGCCGTGGTGCACACGGTCACCAGCGGGCAACGTCTGCTGGAAGCCGTGGAGCTGATCGAGAACGACACCAGGTTGCAAGTCGTCTTCACCCAGGCGCCTGATGTCTTCAGCAACGGGGTCGCCGAGTTCCTGCGGTCGACCAGGGGGGTCGTGTGGCCGTGGGAACTGGCGATCCGGGAGCGGTTCGACCTGGCCCTCGCGGCGTCGTACGGGGGGCTGCACGAACTGCACGCGCCACTGGTGGTGATGCCGCACGGCGCGGGATACGGGAAGTCCTTCGCCACCGGTGACGAGCCGGTGGTCTACGGGTTGGATGCGCAACGGCTCCTGCACAACGGCCGCGTGCTGGCGAGCGCGCTGGTGCTCGCGCACGAGGACGAGCGGGAGGTGCTGCGCCGGCAGTGCCCACAGGCACTCGACGTGGCCGTCGTCGCCGGCGACCCCTGCTACGACCGGCTGGTGACGAGCCTGCCGCAGCGCGACGCGTACCGGGCGGCGCTGGGCGTCGGACCGGGTCAACCGACCGTGGTGGTCAGCTCCACGTGGGGGTTGGACTCGCTGTTCGCCAGGTTCGAGGACCTGCTGCCGCGCCTGCTCGAAGAACTGACGCCGCAGGGGTTCCGGGTGGTGGCGCTGGTGCACCCCGGGGCGTGGTTCGGTCACGGTCGGCGTCAGGTCGACGCGTGGCTCGCGGACTGCCGGGAAGCCGGGTTGGTGGTGGTCGGGCCGGAAGTGGACTGGCGAGCCGCGCTGATCGCCGCGGACCACGTGGTGGCCGACCACGGGTCGGTCGGCGTGTACGCGGCGGCCATCGACCGACCCGTGGTCCTGGTCGACGCACCGGTGCGGGTCGCCACGTCCGGCGGTTCGGCGCAGGAGCTGTTGCGGCGGTCGGCCCCTCGGCTCCAAGCTGGAACCGCGGTGCTACCGCAGTTCGAACAGGCGGCGGCACGTGCGGCGGAGCTCGGCGCGGCCGTGCGCGAGCGGTTGACGTCGCAACCCGGTCGCTCGTCGGCGCAGTTGCGCCGGGTCATGTACCGGCTGCTCGACATCCCCGAACCGGGACGGCACCGCGCCGTGCCGCCGGTTCCCACACCCCCGGAGGAGTCGCGGTGACCGAGCCCGTGGTGCGTTGGACGAGTGGCCCGGACCGCTTGGCCGATGTCGTCGTGCGAGAAGTGCCCGTGGTGGAGGGTCGTGACCCGACCGCGGCGATGCTGCGGGACAACCCGTTCGCGGCGTTGGCCGTCGCGGTGTCGACGAATCGGATCGTGGTGCGGACCGAGGCCGGCCTGGTGGTCGAGTTGGCGCCCGTGGCCACCGGCGCGGACTGCCTCGACGTCGAGGCTGTCGTGCTTTCGGCGGTCCACTCGCTCTACGCCTGGCACGTCGCACGACTCGACCTGCGCGCGTTGCGGGCGCGCGGGCTGCCCGTCTGGTGCGCGGATCACCGGGCGCGTCGATCAGCCGCCGTGTGCGGGTGGCTGCGGGCCGTCGTCCACGTGCAGCCGTTGAGCGATGCCGTCGGCCTTTGAGGAGCCGATGTCGGTGTAGAGCCGCAGAGCCCGCTGCCAGTGCTCTGCGGCCTCCTCGGTGTTCCCCTGCCGCTCGGCGGACTCGGCCAGCAGGTGGTGCGATTCCGCCATCCCCTGTTTGGAACCGAGCGCGCTCAGCGCTTCCAGCGCGCTGCGGGCCGTTCGGTCGGCGAGTGGCAGGTCGTCGACACGCAGGTGCACCGCGGCCTGGGCCACCACGACTCGTGCCTGGTTGTACGGGTCCGGTGGCTCCAGGTCGCGGAACTGCTCCGTCGCCTCGACCAGCGCCCGCAGTGCCTCGTCGGTCCGCCCCAGGCCGGTCAACGCCTTGCCGAGGTTGATCAGGGTGAGGCCGAGGTTCCGCCGGGCCCCGAGTTCCCGGTTGATCCGGACCAGCCGCTCGAACAGTCCGACCGCTTCGCGGAGCCGCCCACCCGCCACGTGCAGGAGCGCCAACGCCTCTTCCGCGTCGGCGGAGCCTCGCCGGTCGCCGACCTCCTCGGCGACGGCGACCGAGGCCCGGAGGTGTTCCTCGGCCTCCGTGAACCTGCCCAATGTGGTGCACACCATGCCGAGCCGCTTGAGCATGTCGGCTTCGGCGTCCTTGTTCCCCCACCGGCGCGCCGCGTCGACACCTCTCCGGTCGACCTCCAGACGGTCCCGGTAGTGCTTGTGGTGCAGCAGGAGGGGCCAGAGCGCATCGGACAGCTGCCAGGCCAGCGCCCACCAACCCTGTTCCGCCGCGGCCCGGCCGCAGGCGATCAGGTTCTGCCGCTCCTCCTCCAACCACGCCAGCGCCGACTCCCGGTCGGTGAACTCCGGCACGTCCTCGAGCGGTGCCGCGAAGCGGTAGACCTGTCTGCGCCGGTGGGGTGTGACGACGAGATCGGCCGCCATCGCGCCGCCCAGGTACCACTCGACCATCCGCCGCACGGCGTGGGCGCGCTCGTCCACCTCGTCCTCGGTGTGGGCCTTGTTCCGGGCGTGCAGCCGCAGCAGGTCGTGGAAGCGGTACCGGCTCTCACCGACCGACTCGACCAGGTTGCCGTCCACCAGTTCCTCCAACGACGCGCGCGAAGCATCCTTCTCCAGCACCGACGCCACGACCGGGGCGCCGAACTCCTGGCCCGGGTGCAGTGCGAGCCTTCGGTAGAGCGCCGCCGCCGTCGGCCGAAGCGCGCGATAGGACAGGTCGAAGGTCGTCTGCACGGACAACTCGGGCGCCGACAGCATCGACAGGCGGCTGCGCTCATCGCTCAACTCGGTGACGACCTTCCGCACCGACCACTTGGGCCGGCTGGCGAGCCTCGCCGCGGCTACGCGGACCGCGATCGGCAGACCTCCGCACATGTCGACCAACGCCTCGGCCCGCTCGGGATCGTCGTCCACCCGACGTTTCCCCACCACCTTCGTGAGCAGCCGCACGGCCGACACGTTGCCGAGCGGACCGACGTCGACCAGCCGGGCGCCCTCGGCCACCAGGCCGGTCAGCCGGTTGCGGCTCGTCACCAGGACCGCGCTGGACGGGGAGTTCGGCGCGAGCGGACGCACCTGCGCGGCCGAGTACGCGTTGTCGAGCAGGACCAGCAGTTTCTTGTCCGCGGTCAGGGATCGGTAGAGGGCCGACTGCTCGGCGATCTCCACCGGCACCTCCCGGGACGGCACGCCGAGGCCGCGCAGGAACAATCCGAGTGCGTCCTCCGGCGGCACCGGGTCGGACCCGCTGAACCCGGCCAGGTCGACGTAGAGCTGGCCATCGGTGAACCGGTCGCGCGCGGTGTGCGCCCAATGCAGTGCGAGAGCCGTTTTGCCGACACCACCCGGGCCGCTCAGCACCGCGAACATGCGAGTGCCCTCGCGCCGGTTCTCCACCAGTTCCTCGTCCAGCTCGGCCAATTCCGCGGCGCGATCGGTGAAATGCGCTGGAGCGCCCAATAATTGACGCGGCACCGGCGGCGGAGTGGACGGTGCACTGTGGAACGCTATCCCTCCGTGCACCACTCCTGCCTGCACCGCTCCGCCGGAGACGGACCCGGACAAGGTGCTGCCCCCGTAGACCGGTCTATCCTGGTCCTTACCTGATCGCGACATCCGCTACCCCCGTGGCGTGTCAGATCGACCAACAACACGACCGTACGGTATGCATGTACGGAACACATTCCCCTCATTAAGGGAATCGACTGTCCATTTGGACCAACGGTACCGTGACCATAATCACCAATCCGCAAATTACGGTAATGATTTCGTTCAACCGAAGGCGATCGAGATCCGCCGGGCGGCGAGCAGCCGGGTCCGCTGGACGTCCGGGTCGAGGACCGCGTCCGCGTTGCGGTCCAGGCGGTGGTAGGACTTGGCCAGCAGCCAGTGGGCGGCCTCGGCTCCTATCGGGGTCAGGGGGCCTTGGTCGGCCAGGCGGGTGCGGGCGGTGGCGACGTCCCTCGTGACGAAGGCGGTGCGCACTTCGCCGCCCGAGAGCTCGTCGATCAGGAAAACCATCGCGTGCTCGGCCCAGGCGAACCTGTACGTGCAGATCAGGGCCAGGTAGCCGGCGTCGATGGAACGGTCGCAGATCCAGGCCCCGCCGACGGTCAGGGCGGGTCCGGCGGGGGTGACGGCGCTCGCCGCCCACTCGCGCGGCCGGCCGGTGAGCACGGCGGCCAGGACGCGCAGCAGGGCGTGGTTGCGCCGGCTGGGCAGCGACACGGCGTGCTCGATCAGGCCTGCCCAGAACTCCTCGTCGGGCCGGAGGTCGGCGACCGCGCTGCTGACCGTCAGCTCCGCCTCCAGCGGGTCGAGGAGTTGCGGCAGGGCGCGGCAGCGGTGGACGACCTGTCGTTGCGCCGTGGTCAGCGGCGTCCCCTGCGGACGGTTCACCACCACGATCGGCCGCCGCCTCGGCACCTGCGTCTTCCGGCTCACCGCGCGAGGCTGGCACGTCGGGCGTCCGCGAGGCCGCAACGCGCACCGGGTGCGGCGACACCGCACCCGAAAGGGGACAATCGGCAGTCGTGGACTCCCTGCGCGAGGTGTTGTGGCGGGCCGCGGCGAACCGCCGGGCCAAGCTGCCCCGCACCTCCTCCCTCCCACCGGCCGAAGTGGACGAAGCGGTCCAGGCGGTGCTGAGGCGTGCCTTCGAGCACCTCTGGGAGCACGGCTGGCTGCCCTACGACGTGTACGAGGTCGTCCGGCGCAACGAGGACGAGCGCGCGCTGTCGTTCCTGGTCGACTCGCTGGCCGTCGAGGCGTCCCGCTACCCGGCGTTGCACCCGCGCTGGCGGGAGCAGCTGGAGGAGATCGAGGCGACGGTGTGGTGGGACACCGCCCAGCCGCACGTCGACCAGTGGGCGTCCAGGCACATCGAGACGCGTGACGACGCCGTGGCCGCCGCGGTGGCGGTGCTGGCGGTGCTGGTGACGTTGCCGGGCCTGCCGGTGATCGTGCCGAAGCCGGGCACGCCGCTGGCCGCGATCGACCACCACCACGTGGACCCGAAGATCCTGAACCGGGTGCGCGGGCTGCTGGCCAAGGCGGAGTCGACCGCGTTCCCGGACGAGGCGGAGGCGCTGTCGGCCAAGGCGCAGGAGCTGGTGACGCGGCACGCGTTGGAGCGGATGCCCCTCGACGCGCCGACGACCACGTCCCGCCGGTTGTGGCTGGACAAGCGGTACTTCGACGGCAAGGCGCAGGTCGTGCACGTGGTCGCGACGGCGAACCGCTGCCGTGCCGTGGTCTACGACCTGGGGTTCGTGGCGCTGGTCGGCGAGGAGCTCGACCTGGAGATCGTGGAGCTGCTGTCGGCGTCGTTGCTGGTCCAGGCGACGCGGGCGATGGTCGCGGCGGGTGACAAGGCGCGCAAGGGCGACGAGGCGCGGTCGGCGGCGTTCCGCAAGTCGTTCCTGCTGTCCTACGCGCACCGGGTGGGTGAGCGGCTGCGGGCGGCGAACGAGGTGCCCGACGACGACCGGCTGCTGCCCGTGCTGGCCGAGCGCAAGAAGGCGGTGGAGGAGTACTTCGGCGCGATGTTCACCCGGACCGTCGCCAAGTCGACGCCGGTGCGCAGCGCGGCGGGGTGGGACGCGGGCCGCACGGCGGCCGACCGGGCGCACCTGTCGATCACCTGACCTGCGGGTTCGCCGGAACTGTCGGTGCTCGTCCGTACTCTCCGCGTCATGACCACCGCCCTGGAAGTGCGCAGGCTGTTCAACGTCACGCAGGAGACCCGGTTCCACTTCAACCACTGGTTCAGCGGGCGCAAGCACGTCGTGGCGCAGGTGATGGCGCACGAGTCCGTCGCCGTGCACCGGATCACCCCGGACGAGGTGGAAGCCGCGTGCCGGAGCGCGCCGCGGCCCGGGCCGACGGACGTGCCGGAGATCCGGGACTGGCGGCCCGACCACGCCTTCACGCACGTGGCGCACCACGTGGTCGAGACGCTCGGCCGATTACCCGGCTGGCCGGAGTTCCGGGAGTTCTGCGCGGCCGACGAGCGGGCGCGGGACATGCTGTGGACGCCCGCTCGCGAGGTGAGCGCCGAGGTGGGGCCGCAGGGGCGGGCCGCGCTGCGCAACCGCGTGGTGTCGGACTTCCTGGGGTTCCTGCGTGACGTGCACGTGCTCGCGGTGCTGCGCGGGCACGGGCTGGACGTGCGGGTGCACCCGCTGGCGGACACCGTGTTCAAGGTGGACGCGTGGGTGGGGCGGTTGATCCTCAACCCGCGCGGCGGCGGGCAGCGGTCGGAGGACCTGCTGGTGCACGCGATGCCGCCGTTCTTCTTCACCGACCTCGGGGTCACCGAGTTCACGCAGGTGGGCGCGGCGCTGCTGCCGTCGCGGGCGCACCTGGACCGGGCGGCGCGGAGGCTGCTGGGGGTGTTGCACCCGGCATGAGCGAGTCCTCCGAGGCGGTGCTTGGCGATCTTGCCGTGGCGCACGTCGGCGAGGCGCGCGCATGAGCCATCATGGCGGGGTGCCGAACCTGGAGACGACGGACGACGTCCGCGCCCGGATGAGCAAGCAGCGTTCCCGGGACACGGGCATCGAGGTGGCGTTGCGGCGCGAGCTGCACCGGCTGGGGCTGCGGTACCGGGTGCACCAGCGGCCCGTGCGCGCGGTGCGGCGTGAGGCGGACGTGGTGTTCGGGCCCGCGAAGGTGGCGGTGTTCGTGGACGGGTGCTTCTGGCACGGCTGCCCGGAGCACGGCACGTGGCCCAAGCGCAACGGCGAGTTCTGGCGGACCAAGATCGAGACGAACCGGGCGCGGGACGCGAACACCGACCAGGTGCTGGCGGACGCGGGCTGGCTCGCGGTGCGGGTGTGGGAGCACGAGGACCCGTCCGTCGCGGCGAGTCGGGTGCGGGCCACGGTGCTGGGGCGGCGCGGTCGGCTAGCCTGAGTTCGTGCTGTCCATGATCGACCTGTTCGCCGGCTGTGGCGGCATGACCTCCGGGTTCGCCGCGGCGGGCGGCTACCGGCCGGTCATGGCGGTCGAGTGGGACCTGCAGGCGGCGGCGACGTACGCGGCGAACTTCGGCGAGGACCACATCCGCTGGTCGGACATCGCGGCCGTGCCGGACAGCGCGATCCCCGAGGTCGACGTGATCGTGGGCGGCCCGCCGTGCCAGGGGTTCTCGAACCTCGGCTCGAAGGACGTCAACGACCCGCGCAACTCGTTGTGGCGCGAGTACCTGCGGTTCGTGCGCAAGGCGCGGCCGTCGGTGTTCGTGATCGAGAACGTGGACCGGTTCCTGGCGTCGACGGAGTTCGCGCTGCTCCAGGCCGAGACCGAGGGTTACGAGCTGAGCTTCGGCATCCTGCTGGCGTCGGATTTCGGCGTGCCGCAACGGCGTCGGCGCACGATCGTGATCGGCTCGCGGATCGGGCGCATCCCGCTGCCGGTCGCGACGCACCCCCGGGGGCGTTGGCACACGGTGGGCGACGTGCTGCGCGGGCTGCCGGAACGGCCGGTGACGACCGCGTTGCCGAAGTCGGTGGTGGAGTTCTTCGGCCGGGAGCTGCCGGGGCCGTTCAAGAGCCCGGACCTGCACATCGGCCGCAACCCCACGCCGTTGTCGCTGGAGCGGTACCGGCACATCCCGCCGGGCGGCGGTCGGTTCGACCTGCCGACGGAGCTGTTGCCGCGGTGCTGGCGGGAGAAGAAGACCGGCACCACGGACGTGATGGGCCGGCTGCGGTGGGACGAGCCGTCGGTGACCATCCGCACGGAGTTCTACAAGCCGGAGAAGGGCCGCTACCTGCACCCGCAGTGGGAGCCGGGCGACGGCGGCCACCGGGTCGACCGCCCGATCACGCACCTGGAGGCGGCGCGGCTGCAGTCGTTCCCGGACTCGTTCGAGTGGTGCGGCACGAAGATCGAGGTGGCGAGGCAGATCGGCAACGCCGTGCCGCCGTCGTTGGCGAGGGCCATCGCCGAGCACCTCAAGCCGTACCTGACGGGCGCCGAGCCGACCGCGCCGACCTGCCCGCTCTGCCGCTAGTCCGCCGGGTTCGCCGGCTCTCCGCCCGCACCAGGATTGTCAGACCCCTCCGCTAGCGTCATCACCATGACGACAACCACGTACGAGAACGCGGTCCGCATCGGCTCCACGACCTACCAGGTGGTGGCCACCGCCGACCCTGACCTGTCCGTCGACCTGGCCGGTGTCGACTCGTCGGGCGTGCTGGTGGCCGAGGGCACCCTCCGCCTGCCCGCCGCCGCCGGCGCGAAGATCGGCAAGCTGCTGGCGCAGGTGCTGGAGGCCTTGGGTCGGCTGAGCGCGCCGTCCTCGCCCGCGGCCCGCGACCGGCCCGCCAACGCCAACCAACCGTGGACGCAGGACCTCGACGACGGTCTGCGCGCCGACTGGCTGGCCGCCACCGCCGAGACCCCGACCGCGGAGCTGATCCGTTCGATCGCCAAGCGGCTGGAGCGCTCCCCCAGCTCGATCAGGTCGCGGTTGGCCAGGGTGGGCTGCGACCCGGACGTGCCCGGCCGGGAGCTGTCCGCCGAGGGCGCGTCGGTGTTCCGGGTTCAGGGTCGGGATCAGGGGCGGGTCAGGGGCAAACCCGATTCGGGAGGGGACGGTGTCGAGTGATGCTCGTGGTGGACGCGTAGGGCGAGGAAAGGACCTCTCGTGGAGATCACCGGGCTCATCTCGGCGCTGTTCATCGGCGTGCTCGTCGGTGGCCTTGGGCGGTTGGTCGTGCCGGGCAGGCAGAAGATCTCGATGCTGCTGACGCTCCTGGTCGGTGTCGCGGCAGCCCTGGTGGGCACGTTCGCGGCTTCGGTCCTGGGCGTCTCGGACACGCCGGGCATCGACTGGATCGAACTGGCCCTGCAGGTCGGCCTGGCCGCCGTCGGCGTCACCACCCTGGCCCGCCGGAGGTCCCGCCGGCCCCAGTGACCACCGCACCGCAGGGCGGGCCGCCCGACCCACCTCGCTCGGCCTGCCACCGGTGCCCCGGAGCTGTCCCGCGGCCCTCGTCGGCCGGTCGCCGGTGAAGGTCATGGCCGACGTTGACGAGATCGGGTCGACGCGGGCGGGCAGGTGGCGCGGGTCGGTGGGGTGAGTTGGGGATGCGGCCGGGTTGGCGCATAGTGCTGTCCGTGCTGGTGTTGCATGCGTTGGGCGTGGGCAGTGGGCGGGTCGGGGTTTGGGCGGAGGATTCGCGCTCGCCGGAGCGGGTCGGTGGGAGGTTGCCCCGGCGGGCGGTCGGGCATCCGTTCGCGGTCGGCGGGGAAGGGCTTGTCCGGTTGGTCGGTGGGGTGGCCGGGGAGGTTGCCCTTCGGCTTCCTTCCCACGCGGGTGGGCCCGTGGGGTCGCCGGAGTTGGTCCGGGAGACCTCCGGCGGGCGGCGGGGCGCTCTGCGGTGGCGGGAGTGGGTGGTTCCCGTCGTGTGGGTGGACGGGGTGGAGGGGGTGGGCGGCGCGTTGCCGCCGGACTGCCGGGCTGGGGCTTCGTGGAAGTTCCTGAACGACGTCCTCGGGTTCGGGCGGGAGCTGGTTCGGCGCGGCCGGGTGCTGCCGTCGTTGGACGGGGACGGGTTCGCGAGGTGGCGGGCCGCGTTGTCCGGGGTGGACTCGTTGCGGTTCGCCGCGCTGCGGGCGAGTGCGCCGCCGTCGTTCCGGGCCTCCGACGGGCCTGGCGACCTGGTCCAGGAAGTGCTGGACCGCGCGGTCGACCGTGAGGTCAGGGCCGCGTTGCGGGGCGCCCGGCCGGGTGGTGACGGGGTCGTCGGGCAGTGGTTGGACGCGTTGGTGGACGAGCCGCGCGTGGTCGGTGAAGTGGGCGCGCTGCGGGCCAAGGTGGCGGCTTGGCGGGCCGACGGGTTGCAGCAGAGTCCGGTTCGGACCTGCTTCCGGCTCAGCTCACCCGACCAGGGCGGCATGGCGAAGGACGGGTGGCGGGTCGAGTTCCTGCTCCAGGCCGTGGACGAACCGAGTGTCGTGGTGACCGCGGAACAGTTGTGGCACAAGCAGGACGCCGTCCTGCGGCGGTGGGTCGGCCGGCCCGAGGACGTGCTGCTCGGCGACCTCGGCCGGGCCGGGCGGCTCTACCCGGCGCTGGACCGGGCGCTCTCCGCCCGCCGGCCGGTGGAGCTGGAACTGGACGTCGAAGGCGCGTACGACTTCCTCCAGCACGCGGCGGTGCTGGCGGAGGCCGGGTTCGGCGTGATGCTGCCCTCGTGGTGGCGCCAACCCCACCGGCTCGGGCTCCGGCTCACGGCCACCAGCCGCGGCACGGCGGGTCAGGTCGCGAAGGAGAGCGAGCTGGGGCTGAAGGTCCTGGTCGACTACAAGTGGGAGCTGGCGGTCGGCGACGAGCGGCTGACCGAGGCCGAGCTCCAGTCCCTCGCCGAGGCCAAGGTGCCGCTGGTCCGGGTCCGCGGCCAGTGGGTGCACGTCGACCCGAAGCGCCTCGCCGCCGGCCTCGCCTTCCTCGAGCGGGGCGGCGGGCAGATGACCGCCGCGCAGGTCCTGCTGCACTCCGGCCTGCACCCCGAGGACGCCGACCTGCCCCTCCCGCTGAACGGGGTCAGCGCCACCGGCTGGCTCGGCGACCTGCTCTCCGGCGAGGTCGAGCACCACCTGGAGCCGGTCGCGCGACCGAAGGGGCTGGTCGCCGAGCTGCGGCCCTACCAGGCACGGGGACTGGCCTGGCTCGCGTTCCTCGACCGGCTGGGACTGGGCGCGTGCCTGGCCGACGACATGGGCCTCGGCAAGACCGTGCAACTCCTGGCCCTCGAAGCGCACAACCGCGCGCACGGCAAGCGCCTGCCGACGTTGCTGGTCTGCCCGATGTCCGTGGTCGGCAACTGGCAACGCGAGGCCGCCCGCTTCACACCCGGGCTGGAGGTGCGCGTCTACCACGGCGCGGAGCGCGCGCTCGACACCGACTGCGACATCGTCATCACCACCTACGCGGTCGTCGCGCGCGACGCGGGGAAGCTCGCCGACGTGAGCTGGGACCGAGTCGTGCTGGACGAGGCGCAGAACATCAAGAACAGCTCCACCCGGCAGTCGAAGGTGGTGCGCGCGCTGCCCGCCCGGCACCGCGTGGCGCTGACCGGCACGCCGGTGGAGAACCGGCTGGCCGAGCTGTGGTCGATCATGGACTTCGTCAACCCCGGCGTCCTGGGCACGGTCAACACGTTCCGCGCCCGCTTCGCCGTGCCCGTCGAACGCCACCACGACGAGGACGCCGCCGTCCGCCTGCGCCGGATCACCGGCCCGTTCGTGCTGCGCCGCCTCAAGACCGACCCGCGGATCATCACCGACCTGCCGGACAAGATCGAGGTCAAGCAGCTGTGCACGCTGACCCCCGAGCAGGCCACGCTCTACCAGGCCGTGGTGGACGACATGCTGGCCAAGATCGCCGAGGCGGAGGGCGTCAAGCGCAAGGGCCTGGTCCTGGCCACGATGTCGCGCCTCAAGCAGGTCTGCAACCACCCGGCGCAGCTCCTCGGTGACGGCTCGCGCGTCGCCGGCCGCTCCGGCAAGCTCGCCCGGCTGGAGGAGGTCCTGGACGAGGCGCTGGCCGACGGCGACAAGGCGTTGTGCTTCACCCAGTTCACCGCCTTCGGCTCGCTGGTGGTGCCCCACCTGGCCGCGCGGTTCGACACCGAGGTCCTCTACCTGCACGGCGGCACGACGAAGCGGCAGCGCGACGAGATGGTGCGGCGGTTCCAGGCCGAGGACGGCCCGTCGATCTTCGTGCTGTCGCTCAAGGCGGGCGGCACGGGGCTGAACCTGACCGCCGCCAACCACGTCATCCACCTCGACCGCTGGTGGAACCCGGCCGTCGAGGACCAGGCCACCGACCGGGCGTTCCGGATCGGCCAGCGCAACCACGTGCAGGTGCGCAAGTTCGTCTGCGTCGGCACCTTGGAGGAGCGGATCGACCGCATGATCGAGGAGAAGCGCGGGTTGGCGCAGCTGGTGGTCGGCGCCGGCGAGGACTGGCTGACCGAGATGTCGACCGGTGAGCTGCGGGAGCTGTTCGCCCTGTCCGGGGAGGCCGTCGGTGACTGACTGGCACGGGTACCACCCGCCGTCGCGGCCGATCCGGGTCGAGGGCGGCCTCACGCTGCGCAGCAAGCGGGGCGACGTCGCGCAGACGTGGTGGTCGCGGCGGTTCCTCGAGGTCCTGGAGTCGTTCGGCATGGCCGGCCGGCTCAACCGCGGTCGCGCGTACGCGCGCACCGGCCAGGTGATGAGCCTGTCCCTGTCGTCGAGCCTGGTGGTGGCGCTGGTGACCGGGACGCGCCCCGAGCCGTACCGGGCGCGGATCGGGGTGCGGAAGTTCACCGACGACGACTGGCGGCGCATCGAGCACGCGCTGGCCGACCGGGCGATCTTCGCGGCCAAGCTGCTGGCGGGCGAGATGCCGCCGGAGATCGAGGACGTGTTCGCCGACCTGGGCCTCACCCTGTTCCCGAGCACGATGCGGGAGCTGCACATGGACTGCACGTGCCCGGACTGGGAAGTGCCGTGCAAGCACCTCGCCGCCACCTGCTACCTGCTCGCCGAGTCGTTCGACACCGACCCGTTCGAGATCCTGGCCTGGCGCGGGCGCTCGCGCGAGGACCTGCTGGACCGGCTGCGCGACCTGCGCGCGCCCGTCCCGCCCGAGCCGACCGAGGCGGCGCCGGAGCCGGAGGACTCCTTCGCGGACTTCTGGGCACGCCCGAAGGTCGCCGAGGTCGTGCCGGACCTCGTCGAGCCGTCCACGAGCCGCCCGGACGCGCTGCTCGACCAGCTCGGGCCGCTCGTCGTGGACGGCCGCTCGGTGACGGACGCCCTGCGTCCCCTGTACCGGCGGTTCGCGAAGCCCTAGCCGCCCGCCACCGACGGCAGGATCCGCACCTCCGCGTCGGGGCCCAACGAGGTGTCGGGCCCGGACAGCCGGCGGCACTCCTCGCCGTCCACGTAGAAGTTCACGTGGCGGCGCAGCCCGGCCCGCTCGTCGCGCAACCGGCGGTCCAGCAACGGGTACCGCGCGGCCAGGTGGTCGAGCAGCGCGCCGAGCGTGGCGGGCTCGGGCAGGTCGACCTCCAGCTTCGCCTGGTCGCCCGCCGTCTGCCGCAGCGGGCCGGGGATCAGCACGAGCACCCGCACGTCACACCTCCGCCGCCCGCACGCACACCACGTCGGGCAGGTGCTCGGCGATCCGCCGCCAGCTCTTCCCCTCGTCCGCGCCGGCGTACACCTCGCCCGACCGCGACCCGAAGTAGACGCCGGCCGGGCTTGCCGCGTCGGTGCACATCGCGTCGCGCATCACGGCGGTCCAGAAGCCGTCCGGCAGCCCGGCGCGCAGCGCCTCCCACGACGACCCGGCGTCCGAGGACCGGTACACCGCGCACTCGCCGCCGGGCGGGAACCGGTCGCCGTCCGCGGTCAGCGGGAAGGTGTAGACGACGTCGGGGTCGTGCGGGTGGCTGACCACGGTGAACCCGAAGTCGGCGGGCAGGCCGGCCGCGATCGACGCCCACGTCGCGCCCCCGTCGTCCGACCGGTACACGCCGTGGTGGTTCTGCAGGAACAGCCGCTCGGGCCGCGACGGGTGCCGGCTCACCTTGTGTACGCACTGGCCGAACTCGGGGTACGGGTCGGGCAGGAAGTAGGCCTTGATGCCGGTGTTGGCCGGCTCCCAGGACGACCCGCCGTCGAACGTCCGGTACACGCCGCCGGTGGACATGGCCACGACCAGCCGCAGCGGGTCGACCGGGTCCGGCAGCACGGTGTGGATCGCCTGCCCGCCGAACCCCGCGCCCCACCGCTCGCGGTGCGGGTGCTTCCACAAGCCTTCCACCAGCGCATACGTCCGGCCGCCGTCTTCGGAGCGGAACAACGCCGAGGGCTGCGTGCCCGCGTACACGACCTCCGGGTCGGGGGTGAGCGCCAGCTGCCACACCCGTTCCAGCGCGACCTCCTCCGGGAAGGCGATCGGCGCGTGGTCCGGTTCGTCCCAGGTCGCGCCGAGGTCGTCGCTGGTCACGACGGTCGGGCCGAAGTGCGGGCTGCTCGTGCCGACCAGGAGCCGCGGCCGGTCGCGGCGGTGGTCGATCGCGACCGCGTAGACCTCGGTCATCGGGTGGTGCGGTCCGCTGAGGCTCCACGACGTGCGGTCTTCACTGGTCGCGAGCCACAGGCCCTTGCGGGTGCCGATGGCGAGCAGGTGCATGACGTCTCCTCGGTTTGTGACGCGCAGCACACTAACTCCCCGGCCGCCGCTCCGCAGGCGGTGACGCGGACGGCACGAGCCAGACAAGTTACCGACTGGTAGCGTGCGGCGGCGACGAAGGGAGAACCCCGGTGCTGTTCCACCCGAACACCCACGACTTCGGACACCTGGACGCCGAGAGCCGCCGCCTGCTGCGCGCGACCGTCGACTGGTTCGAGGAGCGCGGCAAGCGCCGCCTGATCGCCGACGACCAGGCCAAGGTCTGGTACACCGAGTTCCTCGACTTCGTCGCGCGCGAGAAGCTGTTCGCGACCTTCTGCACCCCCGCGGCCGAGGCCGGCGGCGACCCCGACAAGCGCTGGGACGCCGCCCGCAACGCCGCGTTGAGCGAGGTCCTCGCCTTCTACGGCCTCCAGTACTGGTACGCCTGGCAGGTCACCGTGCTGGGCCTGGGCCCGATCTGGATGAGCGACAACGCGGTGGCCCGCGAGAAGGCCGCCGAGCTGCTCGACCGGGGCTCGGTGTTCGCGTTCGGGCTGTCCGAGAAGGAGCACGGCGCGGACGTCTACTCCACCGACATGGTCCTGACGCCCACCGCCACCGGCTTCACCGCGACCGGCGGCAAGTACTACATCGGCAACGGCAACGTGGCCGGCATGGTGTCGGTCTTCGGCCGCCGCGCGGACGTCGAGGGGCCGGACGGCTACGTGTTCTTCGCCGTCGACTCCCAGCACGAGAAGTTCACGCTGGTCAAGAACGTGGTCGACTCGCAGATGTACGTCAGCGAGTTCCACCTGGACGGCTACCCGGTCACCCCGGACGACGTCCTGCACACCGGCCCGGACGCGTTCAGCGCCGCCCTCAACACGGTCAACGTGGGCAAGTTCAACCTGTGCACGGCGTCGATCGGCATCGACGAGCACGCGTTCTACGAGGCCGTCACGCACGCCCACAACCGGGTCCTGTACGGCAAGCGGGTCACCGACTTCCCGCACGTGCGGCAGAACTTCGTGGACGCCTACGCCCGGCTCACCGCCATGAAGCTGTTCGCCGACCGGGCCGCGGACTACTTCCGCAGCGCCTCCCCCGAGGACCGCCGCTACCTGCTGTTCAACCCGATCACCAAGATGAAGGTCACCAGCGAGGGCGAACGGGTCGTCGACCTGCTCTGGGACGTGATCGCGGCCAAGGGCTTCGAGAAGGACACCTACTTCGCCATGGCCGCCCGCGACATCCGCGCGCTGCCGAAGCTGGAGGGCACGGTCCACGTCAACCTGGCCCTCGTGCTCAAGTTCATGCCGAACTACCTGTTCCGGCCCGCCGCGTACGACGACGTCCCGACCAGGCACGACCCGGCCGACGACGACTTCTTCTGGCGCCAGGGACCGGCCCGCGGCCTCGGGCGGATCCGGTTCCACGACTGGGAGAGGGCCTACCGCGAGCACGCGCACGTGCCCAACGTGGCCCGCTTCCACGAGCAGGCCGCGGCGTTGCGCACCCTGCTGACCACCGCCGCGCCCGACGACGAGCAGCAGCAAGACCTGGACTTCCTGCTCAACCTCGGCCACCTGTTCACCCTGGTCGTCTACGGCCAGCTGGCGCTGGAGCAGGCCCGGCTCACCGACCTGGACACCGACGTGCTCGACCAGGTGTTCGACGTCCTGGTGCGCGACTTCTCGGCCTACGCGGTCGCGCTGCACGGCAAGGCGTCGTCCACCGAGGCGCAGCAGGGCTGGGCGGTCGGGCAGATCCGCAAGCCCGTTGTCGACCAGGCCCGCTTCGAACGCGTCTGGAGCAAGGTCGCGGCGCTGTCCGGCGCATACGGAATGCGTCCCTGAGCGAACACGGCAAGGCGGCGGCGAACACCCGCCGCCTTACCGGCGAAGCCCCGGGTAAACGATTAAGCGCACCCGGTCGCCGGTCGGCCGCACCGGCAATGGCACCAATCACGACCACTCCGACCGGACGGTCGCGCGCACCGCTCGACGGGTGAACGCGCGTCCGTTCGCGCCGCTCTCGACGCGGATGCCGTCTTGACTGGTGGGTGCGCTGCGTGTTTCGTCGTCAGCTACCGACGAACCGGAGGGAATCGCGCGCATGACCGCGTCCAAGGCACTGCGGGCCCTGCGGGAGGCGATCGTGCTGGAGCACCTGGAGTCGGAGAACGAGCACGAGTTCGACACCGCCGTCAGCGCCTTCGACCACCCCCGGTGCGAGATCGTGGCGACCGGTCAGGTGTTCGACGGCCGGGCCGAGGTCGCCGCCTACTACGCGCGCGTCCACGACGCGTTCCCGGACCGGCGCAGCACGCTGGTCGAGCTGCGCCACGCCGAAGACGCGGTGGTCGTGGAACTGGAGCTGCGGGGCACCCACCAGGGCGGTCTTCGCGGCGAGGAGCCCGCGGGGCGGGCCTACCGGGTGCGCGAGACGGTGTTCTTCGTGTTCGACGACGCCCGGCTGATCGGCAAGCGGGTCCACGGCGGGCAGGTCGACCTGGCGACCGGGCTGAGGGCCTGAACAACGATTCGGGCCGCCACCCCCCGCTGCTGCGAGGAGTGGCGGCCCGAAAAGATCCAGGTCCTGGTGGTGACCCGGATTAGGTCAGAGCGGTCGAACCGCCTGTGCCTGCGGGCCCTTCTGGCCCTGGCCGATCTCGAACTCCACCCGCTGGTTCTCTTCCAGGGTGCGGTAGCCGTTGCTCTGGATCTCCGAGTAGTGCACGAACACGTCGGCGCCACCGTTGTCCGGGGAGATGAAGCCGAAGCCCTTCTCCGCGTTGAACCACTTGACGGTGCCCTGAACTGCCATCTTGCTACTTCTCCTCTAACAGGTGCCGGATCGCGCTTGCGACCACCGGGTCAGCTAGGGCCCCGGCCCCTCCTGGCGAGGAAAGTTCGGCGCCCGCAACTCCGTTCCGCGAGCGTGGTGGAACACGAACACAGAAAGGTACGACCGAAGACAGTCAACCATGAGATCCCGCCGGCAGTCGAGCGGAAGAATGCGGCGAGTCGCACTGCTACCGTGGGCAAGGCCGCGATCACAGGGGGTCTCCGATGCCTGAACCGATGCTGGTCACCATCGCCGCGTCGCTCGCCTCGCGGGCCGTCGCCGGCCTGTACGAGCTGGTCCGCGCCAAGTTCGCGGACGATCCCGTGGCCGCCGCGGCGCTCACCGCCGCCGAGGGCGCGCCCGCGGACTCGCCCCAGGTCAAGGAGCTGAGCGAGACGCTGGAGCGGGCCGTCGCGGCCGACCCGGGCTTCGGGGCCGAACTGCGGGCCCACCACGCCGTCACGCAGACCGGCCGGGTGACCAACCAGATCTCCGGCACGGTGCACGGCAACGTCGTGCAGGCGGGCGACATCCAGGGCGGCATCAGGTTCAAGTAGCCCCGTCGGGTGAAGATGGAGTGGTGTACGCGCTCCACCTGCCCCAGTCCCGGCTGCTGTTCTTCTTCCTCGGCCTGGTGGTCACCTTCGTCTTCATCCGGATCAGCGTCCGCCTGATCCGGGCGAAGGTGCGCTGGTGGCCGGGCAACTTCACCCCCGGCGGCACGCACATCCACCACGTCGTGTTCGGCGCGGTCTTCATGCTGCTCGGCGGCATGATCGGGTTGGCCGTGCCGGACGACCAGCACGGGGTGCGGGTTGCCGCAGCGACGCTGCTCGGCGTCGGCGCGGCCCTCGTGCTCGACGAGTTCGCGCTGCTCCTGCACCTGCGCGACGTGTACTGGACGAAGGACGGCCGGCTGTCGGTGGACGCGGTGTTCCTGGCCATCGGGATGACCGGCCTGCTGCTGCTCGGCGCCCACCCGCTGGGCTACGAGGAGTTCTACGGCGAGGGCCTGGCCGTGCGCGTGCTGATCATCCTGGTCAACCTCGCCTTCGCCATCGTGGCGCTGCTCAAGGGCAAGGTGTGGACCGGGCTGATCGGGCTGCTGGTGCCCGTGCTGCCGGAGATCGGCGCGCTGCGGCTGGCCCGCCCCGGCTCGCCGTGGGCCCGCTGGCGCTACACCGAGGGCTCGCGCAAGCTGCGCCGCGCGTACCGCCGGGAGGCCCGCATCCGCCGGCCGCTGATCCAGGTGAAGATCCGGGTGCAGGAGTTCATCTCCGGGCGGCACGACGAGGAGGACTAGCTGTACTGCCCTGGGAGGTTGTGGGCGGTTCGACGCGTAGTCGGATGATGTTGGAATGAGGGAGGGCCTCCGGGTTCGGTGTGGATTGCGACATCTGCACCTGACCGACGGAGGCCCTCGTGACCCGCGCCAACGCACCCCTGACTCCCGTAGGCAGGCTGCGCCTGGCCCGGTGTGTCGTGGACCGGGGTTGGCCGTTGCGGCGGGTGGCGGAGCGGTTCCAGGTAGCTCCAGGAGAACCTCGGCATCTCGCGCAAGGTGCTCGCCGAACGGCTCAGGTGGCTGCTGGAGCAGGGCGTGCTGGAACGGCGCGAGTACTCGGCCAAGCCGCCGCGCCACGAGTACGCGCTCACGCCGAAAGGGCTCGAACAGGTCGAGCTGCTGATGGTGATGGTGCGCTGGGGCGACCGCTGGACGGCGGGCGAGGCCGGCCCGCCCGTGCTCTACCGCCACCACGCGTGCGGTCGGACCGCGCACGTCGAGCCGCACTGCCCGGAGTGCGGCGAGCCGATGGGGCCGGCCGACATCGACGTGCTGCCCGGCCCCGGGGCCGCCGCCTAGCCGGTCAGGATGCCCAGCTCGGCGCAGTCGTCCGCGGTGTCGCCCGCGCACAGGTCCGCGTGCTTGACCACGCTCTCGGCCACCAGCGCGCGCACGTTGTCCCGGGTGATCAGGTCCGCGCCCAGCAGCACCGACTTCACGTCCCGCTTCGCCACCAGGTCGCGGGTGTTGCCGGTGGCCAGGTCGTCCGCGCCGCTCAGGTCGCCGCGGGCCACCGCGATGGCCAGCCGCGCCGCCGCCTCGGCCTCGTCCCGGATCGGCTTGTAGACCGTCATGCACTGCTCGCCGCGCAGGATCGCCCGCAGGCCCTCCAGCGTGGCGTCCTGACCGGTCACCGGCACCTGCCCGGCCAGGCCCTTGGCCTTGAGCACCTCGATCGCCGCGCCGGCCAGCCCGTCGTTGGCCGCGACCACGCCGTCCACCGCGCCGTTGTTGGCCGACAGCATCTGCTCGAACGCGGCCTTGCCCAGCACCGGGTCCCACTTGTCGACGGCCTTGCTGTCGACCAGCTTCAGCGCGCCGGTGTCGTACTTGGGGCCGAGCTTGCGGCGCTGGCCGTCGAAGAACAGGGTGGCGTTGTTGTCCGTCGGCGCGCCCTGCAGCTCGATGATCCGCGCGCCCTGCTTGTCGCCCAGGCACTTGAGCAGGCCCTCGGCCTGCAGCTCGCCGACGTTGAGGTTGTCGAACGAGACGTAGTAGTCGGCCTGGCCGCCCAGGCTGATCCGGTCGTAGTTGATGACCGGGATGCCCGCCTGCCGCGCCTTGCGCTCGACCTCCGCGCCGCCCTCGGGGCTCAGCGGGGTCGTCATCAGCACCTTGACGCCGCGCCCGATCATCTCGTCGGCGATGCTGGCGAACTTCGCCTCGTCACCGTCCGCGTTCTCGATCAGGCCCTCGATGCCCGCGAAGTTCAGCGCCTGGAGCAGCAGTGGCCGGTCCTGGTCCTCCCAGCGGTCCGACGACGAGCGGTCGGGGAGGATCACGCCGACCACCGGCCTCGGCGCCCGACTGCCCGTGGGGGGCGCGAGCGGGTCGACCTCCGCGCCGCACCCGGCGGCGAGCAGCACGACGAGACCACAGGACACCGCTCTGACTAGCCTACGCATTCGCCAACCCCTTGCCAGGGCACATCGTCGTCGACCCGGGAAATACGGAATGTGGCGGAATTCCATCCCTCCGGGTGCGGGTTCGTCAAGACGTAGCAACCCCGCAGCTCCGAATGGGCCGCCCCATTCGGACAGTTGACCTTCCAGGAACATCGAAACCGCAGGTAGGACCGTTACAGTGCGTACTTATCACGCTCTGCACCCGATTGGTCACGGAGCCGGCAAGTACGATAGGGGGACTCCCGTTCCGACGATTTTTGTGCGATGGTGTCGCGTGCCGAACCCTGGCCGGGTGTGTGAGGAGAACAGCGTGAGAATCGTCCCCGCAGCGCTGGTGGCCGCGATCGCCGCGGCACTGCTCGCCTTGGGCGCCGGGCCGGCCGCCGCCGAACAGGTCACGCCGGACCTCGCCGTCGCCAGTTCGCCGTCACCGGCCCAGTTCCAGACGAGCGAAGACAACCGCGACATGTAGTGACAGACGACGATCCCCGCCCCCCGGTTCGCCGGGGGGCGGGGATCGTCGTCTGCGGGCCGGTCAGCCCAGCGCGGTGCCCAGGGCCTGCCAGTCCAGCACCGGCGCGGCCAGGTCGCGGATCGCGGCCAGCAGCCCCAGCCTGGCCCGCCGCACGTCGGCGTCCTCGGCCATCACGAGCACCTCGTCGAAGAACGTGTTCACCGGCCCGGTGAGCCCGTTCGCGGCGGCGACGAACGCGGCCAGCCCGGTCACGCCCGCGGGCACGCCGGCCAGCGCCTCGTGCAACGCCACCTCGGCGGGCTCCACGAGGGACCGCGCGTCGTACCCGCCCACCGCGTCCGCCGGCACGATCCGCCGCACCCGCTGCAACGCGGCGACCAGCGCGGCGAAGTCCGGGTCGCCGGCCAGCGCGGTCAGCTCGGCCAGCGTCGCGTCGGCCACCGCGGGCGCGTCGGCCAGCGGCAGCACGGCGTTGACGAACCGGTGGTCGTGCCCCGCGTCGAGCAACTGCTGCTCGTACCGCCGCACGGTGAACTCGCGGGCCGTGTCCAGCGCCTCCGCGGACACCTCGAGCTCCTGTGCCGCCAGCGCCAAGGCCTTGGTCAGCGTGATGTCCTTCAGGTCCGGGAACGCCCGCAGCACGCTCACCGCGCCCAGCGCCGCCCGCCGCAGCCCGAACGGGTCGGAGCTGCCGGTCGGGTTCGCCCCGATGCCGAACAGCCCGGCCAGCAGGTCGAACCGGTCGGCCAGGGACAGCAGCGCGCCGGGCGTGGACGACGGCATCGCGTCACCCGCCGAGCGCGGCAGCTCCATCTCCCACAGCGCCCGCGCGACCTCCGGGGTCTCCCCCGCCCGCTCGGCGTACTCGCGGGCCATCACGCCCGCCAGGCTCGACAGCTCGATCACCATCTGCGAGCCGAGGTCGAACTTGGCCAGCTCCCCCGCGCGCGCCAGGGTCTCGGCGGCGGTGCTCCCCTCTCCGGAGCCGACCTCCCCCGTGCCCACTTCCCCGGCGAGCCGCCGCGCGAGCGCCGCGATCCGGCCCGCCCGGTCGGCCATCGAGCCGAGCTTGTCGGCGAACGTGAGCTTGTCCAGCCCGGCCTTCATGTCCTCCAGCGGCGTGCGCAGGTCGGCGCGCCAGAAGAACGCCGCGTCCTCGTACCGGGCGCGCAGCACGGCCTCGTTGCCCGCGCGGACCAGGTCGACGTCCACCTCGCCGTTCGCCACGGCCACGAAGTGCGGCAGCAGCGAGCCGTCCTGGGCGCGCACCGGCAGGTACCGCTGGTGCTTGCGCATCACCGTGGTGAGGATCTGGGCGGGCAGCTCCAGGTAGCGCTCCTCGAACGAGCCGAGGATCGGCGTGGGCCGCTCGACCAGGTTCGTCACCTCGTCCAGCACGCCCTCGAAGTCCACGACCCCGCCCACGGACGCGGCGAGCTCCCGCGCGCGGGCCACGATGGCGTCCCGCCGCTGTCGCGCCGAGGCGTCGATGCCGTGCCCGGCCAGGAACTCCAGGTAACCGTCCGCCGACGGCACCTCGACCACGGGCGCGGCGGCGGTGCGGTGCACGCGGGTCTTCGGCTCGGCGGCCAGCGACGACACCGCGACCGGCACCGGCGTGGCGCCCAGCAGGGCCAGCAGCCAGCGGATCGGGCGGGTGAACGACAGCTTCGGGTCGTTCCACTTCATGTTCTTCTCGGCGCGCAGCTCGGCCACCACCTCGCCGAGCAGCCCGCTGAGCACCTCCACCGCGCCGCGACCGGGGTCCGTGCGCACGAGGGCGACGTGCTCGACGCCGTTCTCGGTGACGCGGCCGAGCGCGTCCACGGCCACGCCCTGGCCGCGGGCGAAGCCCTGCACGGCCTTGGTCGGGTTGCCGTCGGCGTCGAACGCGGCGGACACGCGGGGACCGCGCACGGTCTTCTCCGCGTCCGGCTCGCGCGGCGACACGTCGGGCACCAGCACCACGACCCGGCGCGGCGTGCCGTGCACCTCGACCGCGCCGTGCGCCAGCCTGGTCGCGCCGAGCTTGTCCGCCACGGCCTTGCCGACCGCCTCGACGGTGCGGGTCACCTCGGCGGGCGGCAGCTCCTCCGTCCCGATCTCGAACAGCAGCGTGCCGGGGGCCGTGACCTCGGCGAACGTGTCCGGCACGGTGGCCGGCGCGGGCGCCTCGGCCAGCCCGAGCGGGTGGCCCAGCTCCTCCCGGCGGGCCGCCCACAGCCCGGCGACCTCCCGGGCCAGGCCGCGCATCCGCCCGAACGCGCGGGCCCGCTCGGTGGTGCTGATCGCGCCGCGCGCGTCGAGCACGTTGAACGCGTGCGAGCACTTGAGCACGTAGTTGTGCGCGGGCACGGGCAGCCGCGCGTCGAGCATCCGGCGCGCCTCGGCGGCGTACTCCTCGAACAGCCGCTTGTTCGCCTCCACGTCGGCGTCGTCGAGGTAGTAGCGGCTCATCTCGTACTCGGCCTGGCCGAACGCCTCGCCGTAGGAGATGCCGGGCGCGTAGGCGATGTCCTTGAAGTGGTCGACACCCTGCAAAGCCATCATGATGCGTTCGATGCCGTAGGTGATCTCCACCGACACCGGGTCGAGCGACATGCCGCCCGCCTGCTGGAAGTAGGTGAACTGGGTGATCTCCAGCCCGTCCAGCCACACCTCCCAGCCCAGACCCCAGGCGCCCAGCGCCGGCGAGGCCCAGTTGTCCTCCACGAACCGCACGTCGTGCGCCCGGACGTCGATGCCCAGCGCTTCGAGGCTGCCCAGGTACAGCTCCTGCGGGTCGCCCGGGTCGGGCTTGAGGATCACCTGGAACTGGGTGTGGGTCTGCAACCGGTTCGGGTTCTCGCCGTACCGCGCGTCGTCGGGCCGGACGCTCGGTTCGACGTAGGACACGCGCCAGGGCTCCGGACCCAGCACCCGCAGCACGGTGGCCGGGTTCAACGTGCCGGCGCCGACTTCGGTGTTGTACGGCTGCACGACGACGCAGCCCCGTTCGGTCCAGTACCTGGTCAGCGCGAGCAGCGCATCCTGCATGGTCAGCACGGTGGCAGTCTACGAACGCGGGACCGCGCACCTCACAATCGGGTAACCGACCTGGTCAGCAGGCCCGCGGACCGGTATCACCACGTCCGGCGAACCCGCTGTGCGACGCTGGTGGCAACCCGGGCGGCCCGCCATGCGTCCATTGGCGAGTACCCGGGTACTTGGGAGGAGTGGGAGTGGACAACCGGCCGCCGAGGCCAGGCGAACCCGATGGGTTCCGCCGGCGACCTGTTCCCCCTCGGAGTCCTTCCGCAGGTCAACCGCCGCGGGCCGAGCCAGGGGGGCGGTTCGACCCGCCGCCGCGGCGCGGCCCCGAGCGCCCGACCGGTGAACGACGCGTGCCCGGCCGGCCCGAGCGCCCGGCCGGCGAACGCGGGCGCGTGCCCGGTGAGCGCCCGGAACGCCCGGTGACCGGCCCTTCGGGCGAACGGCCCCGGCCGAACGTGCCCGGGGACGAGCGCGCGCGGGCCGGCAGCGAGCCCGTCCGTCCCAGGTCCGGCGCCGAGCGCCCCCGACCGCCCGCCGGCCGCCGACCCGCCGAGCACGACGCCGACGGCAGGCGCCCGGCCGAGCCTCGGCGCATCGCGCCGGCCCGACGACCCGCCGGTCAACGCCCGCGCCCGTCCACCGGCCGCACCGGTCCGCCGCGCCGCCGTCCGCCCGAGCGCCGCACGACCGGTGGCGCGATCTTCGGCCGGTCGCTGCTCGCGCTGTTCTCGGTCGCCGTGCTGCTGGGCACCGGCTACGCGTGGGCGAACCTGAACACGCTGCTCAGCGACATCTCCACGACGGACGTCATCAGCGACGAGGGCGGCGGCGAGAAGCCCGCCGACGGCTCGGTCGACATCCTCATGGTCGGCATGGACAGCCGCACCGACGCCAAGGGCAACCCGCTGCCCCAGGAGATCCTCGACGAGCTGCACGCGGGCAACGAGAACGACGGCGGCCTGAACACCGACACGCTGATCCTGATGCACGTGCCGAACGACGGCGGCAAGGCGGTCGCGGTGTCGTTCCCGCGCGACTCCTACGTGCAGATCGCGGGCGGCTACGGCCGACACAAGATCAACTCCGCGTACGGCTACGGCAAGAGCGACGCGATCGCGAAGCTGGAGCGCGAGGGCGTCTCCGACCCGGCCCAGCTGGAGGTCCGGTCGCGGCAGGCGGGCGCGAAGAACCTCATCGGGACCATCGAGAGCCTCACCGGCGTGACCATCGACCGCTACGCCGAGATCAACCTGGTCGGGTTCTACGAGATCACCAAGGCCGTCGGCGGCGTGGACGTGTGCCTGAACCAGGCCACCCGCGACGACATGTCCGGCGCGAACTTCGCCGCCGGCCCGCAGAAGATCCAGGGGCGCGAGGCGCTGGCGTTCGTCCGGCAGCGGTACGGGCTGCTGCGCGGCGACCTGGACCGGATCGTGCGCCAGCAGGTGTTCATGGCGGGCCTGGCCAAGCAGATCCTGTCCGCGGGCACGCTGTCCGACCCGGGCAAGCTCAGCTCCCTGATCGACGCGCTCACCAAGTCCATCGTGCTGGACAAGGACTGGAACGTGCTGCGGTTCGCCACCCAGATGAAGGACCTGACCGGCGGCAACCTCAAGTTCGAGACGATCCCGACGGGCTCCCCGGAGCTGCAGACGCCCGAGGACGGCCTGGCGGTCGAGATCAACGAGCGCGAGGTGAAGAAGTTCTTCAAGAACCTCAACGCCGACCCGAACGCCACCGCCGCCAACGTGCCGACCGTCGACAACGCGTCGGTCACCGTCGAGGTCCGCAACGCCTCCGGCACGCCCGGACTGGCCGGTCGGGTGCTCCAAGAGCTCGTGGCCGAGCGGTTCACCGACGGCGGCGCCGACAACGCCACGCCCATGACCACGTCCGTGGTCCGCTACGGCGTCGGCGGCGAGGCGGGCGCGGAGGCCGTCGCCGACTCCCTCGGCGGGCTCGACATCGAGCAGGACGACGACATCCCGGCCGGTCACGTCCGCGTGTTCGTCGGCTCGGACTACTCCGGGCCGGGCACGCAGACGCTCGCCGGCGACCCGCTGGTCGGGTTGGACGGCGCGCGGCGGCAGCAGCCGGACACGAGCACGACCACCGAGGCGCCCATCACGGCGGACGGGGTGCGCTGCGTCAACTGATCGTTCACCGGGGGGTGTGGTCGTGGGGAGCTTCATCGGACGGGTGCGCTGGAAGCGGGTGCTGGTCGCACTCGGCCTGCTGGCCGTGCTCGCGGCCACGCCGTGGGTGTGGGTGCGGGCCAGCAGCGCCGCCTACCTGCACGACGCCGCCGACGTGCCGGACGCGCCCGTGGCGCTGGTCCTCGGCGCGGGCCTGACCAGGGCGGGCACGCCGACGGCGTTCCTGGCGGGCCGGCTGGACGTGGCGGCCGACCTGTACCGGCGCGGCAAGGTCGAGGTGCTGCTGGTCAGCGGCGACAACAGCCGGACGGGGTACGACGAGCCGACCGCCATGCGCACCTACCTGATCGGGCGAGGCGTGCCGGCGGACGTCGTGGTGGCCGACTACGCGGGCCTGGACACGTGGGACTCGTGCACGCGGGCGAAGCGGATCTTCGGCGTCGAGCGGCTGACCGTGGTGACCCAGGAGTTCCACCTGCCCCGCGCGGTGGCGCTGTGCCGCTCGGCGGGCATCGAGGCGTCCGGCGTGGGCCACGACACGTCCGACCGGGTGGCGACCACCGCCTACGGGCACTTCCGGGAGGTGTTCGCGGCGGGCAAGGCGATGTGGGACGGCGTCGTGACGAAGCCGGATCCACAGTTCCTGGGGCCACGTGAGACGGGTGTCACCAGCGCGTTACAGCGTTGAAACGCTACTTTCGGTACCACTGCGTTCGCCCGATCGGGCGATAAATCGGACAACCCGCGTAAGCAATCGTCCTGTCGCGCTTTCCATCTGCGTGGGGTCTGTCGGGGCCCCGGCGGACTGGAGGATCGACGGTGCAGATCGACACAGCGGCGTACCAGCGCGTGCTCGGTGATGAGCTCCGCAGCCTTCGCAAGCAGCGCGGATGGACCCGCAAGGAGCTCAACCGCCGGCTGCAGAGCGACATCTCGCTGCAAACGCTGGCCACCTACGAACTGGGCACCCGCCAGTGCTCGGTGGTCCGGTTGGCGGAGATCTGCGCCGCGCTGGGCGTGCCCGCGCACCAGGTGCTCGCGCGGGTGCACGAACGCGTGTTCGGTGACGCGCCCGCCGGCCACCTCTCGGTCGACCTGGCCACCGTCGTCGCCGATCCGCGGCCGCAGCTGATGCCGCTGCGCCGCTGGGCGCAGGGCCGGCTCGCGCACCTGGTGCCCGGCCAGCCGCCCGAGGTGCACCTCGACCTGCCCGCGCTGGAGTACATGGCCCAGTTGTGCCAGCTCAGCACGGTGGACCTGATCCGGACCCTGCGGGAACTGGACCACCAGCGGCACCGGTAGCATCGGGGGATCTCCCTCCCCTGACAGATCCGGGAAGTCGGTTTGCCGAACACTCCAGGTGCAGACCCAGCCCGCCTGCCGCTGCGCACCGCGGCGGCCGTGCGACTGGGCAACATGAGTTCCAAGCTGTCGCAGAAGATGGGCCTGGGCGCGGGCGGCATGATCGGTGGCCGGGTCGCGCTGAAGCTCGACCCGCAGGCGCTGGCGCACTTGACCTCCGGCCGCTCGGTCGCGCTGGTGACCGGCACCAACGGCAAGACGACCAGCACGATGATGCTCAGCCGCGCCGTGTCGTTCCTGGGCGAGGTCGCCACCAACCACGGCGGCGCGAACATGCCCGACGGGCACGTGACCGCGCTGTCCAAGCAGCCCGACGCGCCGTTCGCGGTGCTGGAGGTCGACGAGGGGTACTTCCCCGAGGTCGTGCGGGCCGCGTCGCCCGAGGTGGCCGTGCTGCTCAACCTCAGCCGCGACCAGCTCGACCGGGTCGGCGAGGTGCGCACCATCGAGAAGTCGCTGCGCACGGCGCTGGCGTCGGTCACCGGGGTCGTGGTGGCCAACTGCGACGACATCATGGTGACGTCCGCGGCCCGTGACTCGGCGAACGTGGTGTGGGTCGCCACCGGGACGGGCTGGCACAACGACGCCGCCTCGTGCCCCCGCTGCGGCGACCCGATCCGCTGGGAGGGCGAGCACTGGCACTGCACCGGCTGCGACCTGGCCCGGCCGCGCCCCCAGTGGGTGACCGGCGACGGGTACCTGGTCACGCCCAACGGCGTGAAGGTGGAGCTGGCGCTGCGGCTGCCCGGCAAGTTCAACCAGGCCAACGCGGTGATGGCGACGGCCGCCGCCGCCGCGCTGGGCGTGCCCGTGGAGGAGGCCGTGCAGCGGTTGCGCGCGGTGTCCAACGTGGCCGGCCGGTACCGGACCATCCAGCGCTCCGGGCACCGCGCCCGGCTGCTGCTGTCGAAGAACCCGGCCGGGTGGAGCGAGACGTTGACCGTGGTGCGCGAGGCCGACCACCCCGCCGTGCTCGTGATCAACGCCCACGAGGCCGACGGGCGCGACCTGTCCTGGCTGTGGGACGTGCCGTTCGAGCGGCTGCGCGGCCGGCAGGTGATCGCCTCCGGCGAGCGGGCCACGGACCTGGCCGTGCGGCTGACCTACGCCGAGGTCGAGCACACGATCGTGCCGGACCCGCTGCTGGCGATCGACGCCATGCCGCCCGGTCCGGTCGAGGTGATCGCCAACTACACCGCATTCCGCGACCTGAACGCGAGGGCCGCCCAGTGAGCACCAGCAAGGTCCAGATCGCACTCGTGCTGCCCGACCTCCTCGGCACGTACGGCGACTTCGGCAACGCGGTCGTGCTGGAGAAGCGGATGACGTGGCGGGGCATCTCCGCCGAGATCGTGAACATCCGGTTCGGCGAGCCCGTGCCCGAGTCGTGCGACATCTACGTGGTCGGCGGCGGTGAGGACACGGCGCAGACGCTGGCCGTGCGGCACCTGCGCGAGCACCCCGGGATGCAGCGCGCGGCGTCCCGCGGCGCGGTGGTCCTCGGCGTGTGCGCGGGCATCCAGATCTTCGGCGAGTCGTTCACCCGGGCCGACCAGGTGACGCACGGCGGGCTCGGGTTGATCGACTCGACGTCGCACGCGGGCGGCAGCCGGGCCATCGGCGAGGTGATCGCGACCCCGGCCGACGGCCTGTTCGAGGGCGTGCTGACCGGGTTCGAGAACCACCAGGGCCGCACCGTCCTCGGGCCGTCCGCCCGTCCGCTGGCGCACGTCAAGGTGGGCACGGGCAACGACGGCCGGGTGGAGGGCGCGGTCCAGGGCCGGATCCTGTGCACGTACCTGCACGGTCCGGTGCTGCCGCGCAACCCGCAGATCGCCGACCTGCTGATCGAGTGGGCCACGGGCGCCAAGCCGAGCCCGCTCGACCTGCCCGACGTGACCCGCCTGCGCGCCGAGCGCACCAAGGCCGCCGGCGTCACCGCCTGACCGCAGGGCTCTCGCGAGAGTCGTACGTCCACCTCGCGAGAGCCCTACCTTCAGCACGCGTGTGTCCTACGTTCGGAACACGTGTGTCCTACGTTCGGAACACCCGAGTTGAACGCTCGGGTCAGGCCGGGACGCGGGTGCGGCGGGCCCGGGTCAGGGTGTAGTCCTCGGCGCGCACGGTCTTGGTGCGCATCCAGTAGCGCCACGTGAAGCCCGGCCAGACCGTCCGGTTGACGCCCTGCGCGTCGAGGTACCAGCTCTTGCAGCCGCCCTCGGTCCACACGCCCTTGGACAGCTTGCGCTGCAACTGCCGGTTGAACCGCGCCTGCACCTCCGGCCGCACGTCCAGCTCGTCGGCCTGGTGGCGGTCCAGCAGTTCGAGGCACTGCCGGACGTACCGGATCTGCGACTCGATCATGAACACGACCGAGTTGTGCCCCAGGCCGGTGTTCGGGCCGAGCAGGAAGAAGAAGTTCGGGAAGCCCGACACGGTGATGCCGTAGTAGGTCTCGATGCCCTTCTCGCGCCACTGCTTGGCCAGGTCGACGCCGCCCTTGCCGATGACGTCGAGGTAGTCGAACGAGTCGACCACGTGGAACCCCGTGCCGTAGATGATCACGTCGACCTCGTGCTCGACGCCCGCGCGGTCCACCACGCTGTTCGCCCGCACCTCGGCGATGCCGTCGGTCACCAGGTCCACGTTCGGCTTGCCCAGCGCCGGGTAGTAGTCGTTGCTGATCAGCACCCGCTTGCAGCCCATCGTGTAGTCGGGCGTCAGCTTCGCCCGCAACGCCTCGTCGGGCACCTGGGAGCGCATGTGCCGCTTGGCGATGTTCTGCGCGAACTCCATGATCTTCGGGTTCACGGCGAAGCCGAGCGCGGTCGACTCCCGCGTCCAGTAGACGAAGTCGCGGTACAGGCGCTGGGTGAGCGGCAGCGCGCGGAACAGCTTCTGCTCCCACGTGTTGATGTCCCGGTCGGCCTTGGGCATGACCCACGGAGGGGTGCGCTGGAACAGCGTCAGCCGGCCGACCTCGTCGGCGATCCGCGGCACGAACTGGATCGCGGACGCGCCCGTGCCGACCACGGCGACCCTCTTGCCGCGCAGGTCGTAGTCGTGGTCCCACTCGGCCGAGTGAAAAGTCCTGCCCTGGAACGCCTCGATGCCCGGCAGGGTCGGGATGTTCGGGATGTGCAGCGCGCCGACGCCCGCCACCACGGACTTCGCGGTGTAGGTGTCGCCGTTCTCGGTGGTGACGTGCCAGACCTTGTCGTCGGCGTCCCACCGCGCGCCGCCGACCTTGCTGTTGAACCGGATGTGCTCGCGCAGCCGGTACTTCTCGGCCACCCGCTTGAGGTAGTCCCAGATCTCCGGCTGCCGGGCGAACATGCGCGACCAGCGCGGGTTCAGCTCGAACGAGAACGAGTACATGTGGGACGGGACGTCGCACGCGCAGCCGGGGTAGGAGTTGTCCCGCCAGGTGCCACCGAGGTCGCCCGCCTTCTCCAGCACGACGAAGTCGCGCTCCCCGGCCCGCTTCAGCTCGATCGCCATGCCCAGGCCGGAGAAGCCCGTGCCGACGATCAGGACTTTGACCTCTCGGTGCATGCCCGTCTCCTCCAAGTCCGCCTACGTACTGCCGAGTAGGTTACTCGAAGTAAGTTACCTCCGGTAGTCTCGACTTCGTGACCACCACCGAGCCGCGCCGCCGGCGGATGCCCAAGGCCGAGCGCAAGGCGCAGATGCTCGACATCGCCGAGGGCGTCTTCGCCGAGCGCGGGTACCTGGCGGCGTCGATGGACGAGATCGCCGAACGGGTCGGGGTGTCCAAGCCGATGCTCTACGAGTACTTCGGCTCCAAGGAGGGCCTGCTCATCGGCTGCATCCACCGGGCGCGCACGGAGCTGCTCGACCGCACGCAGCGGGCGATCACCGGCGCGGACGGGCCCGAGGAGGTCCTGCGGCGCGGCCTGATGGCGTTCTTCGAGTTCATCGCCGAGCACAAGCAGTCGTGGTCGCTGCTGCGGCAGGAAGCGGCGATCACCGTGCCGTCCGCGGTCGAGGAGGTCGAGGGCATCCGCCGCCAGCAGACCGACCTGATCGCCGCCGTGATCGGCAGCTTCGACTCCGACGTGGACGAGGTGGAGGCCGAGGCGTTCGCCGAGATCGTGGTCGGCTCGACCGAACGGCTCGCGCTGTGGTGCGAGCGCAGGCCCGAGGTGGGGCCCGCGCTCGCGACGGCTTACGTCATGGACGTCGTGTGGCGGGGCGTGGCGAGCCGACTGACGACGTGACCGGCGCGGTCAGGCGCGTCGACGGCGGCTGACCAGCAGCAGCACCGCGCCCCCGAGCAGCGCGGTCAGGCCGCCGACGGCCGTCCACAGCGGTGCGGCGCCCGTCTGCGCCAACGCGTGGTCGGCGACCCGGCGGGGAGGCGGCGGCGCGGCGACGTGCACGGCGACGACCGCACCGGTCGTGGTCGTCGCGCCGGTGGTGGTCTGGGCGACCGCCGTCGAGGTCGTCGACGCGGTCGTGGTGCCGGCGACGTCCGTGGTGGTCGCGGAGGTCGCGGACGTGCCGGACACGTCGGTCGTCGTCGTGGTCGCCCCCGTGGACGTGCTGGTCGACGTCCCGCCGGTCGACGGCGTCGTGGTCGTCGTGCACGGGGTCGTCGTCGTGGTCGTCGTCGGCGTGGTCGGCGTGTGGCACGGCGGATCACCGCGGTGCCGGCAGACGTCACCCCGGACCTGGTCCGCCCACCCGTCCGGCGCCTGCCACGGCCGGTCGGCCGAGGCCACCCCCGGCGCGATCGCCAACCCCACAGCCACGCACACCACAACCAGCACTCGACGGCTCATCATGACCTCTCAAACGCGGGACGTTGCTCCAAATGGCCTATCGACGGCCGGTCGCCGCGCGTTACCGATCAGGCACGGTCCGTGCACCGTATTCGAATACACGAACGGGTGACGAAACCGGGGCTCCGGTGCTTTCCGCCGGGCACTCACACGATCGAAGGAATGACGCCGCACCAACTCCCGAACGCCGGTCAGATATGCACAACGACCACGGAAGGCAAGGCATGACCACACTCCCCATCACCGCCAACTACCGCCGCGACGGCGACGACTGGGCGGTCACCGTGCGCGCGGCCGGCAAGGAGCTGGATGCCACCGCACCAGGCCTTATCGCCGCCAGGCTGGCCGCCGACCAACTGGTGGAGGAGATCGCGACCGGGCGCTCCCCCCGTGCCGTGGTGCACTTGCTGGAGGGCGACGCGCTCGCGTTCTCGGTGGCGTACCTGCACACCCGAGCGGGTCTGGTTCCACCACCGACGGGGTGAACCCGAAGCGGCGCGGCGACCGAGGAGATGGCGTGGGCCTGATTCCGGGCTCACCAGGCCTAGGATGTCCGGCCAAAGGCGACAGGAGCGCGAAATGGCCACACCGGTGTACAGCGGGGCGACTCGGACCCCGCAACGAGGCAGACCGAGAGACGCCAGCCGGGACGACGCGTTGCGCCAGGCCGCGCTGGAGGTGATGGCCGAAGTCGGGTACCGCGCGCTGACGATGGACGCCGTCGCCGCGCGCGCCCGTGCGGGCAAGGCGACCATCTACCGGCGGTGGGAGTCGAAGCTCGACCTGGTGATCGACACGTGCACGCAGTTGGCGCAGCGCAACCTGGCCGAGCCGGACACCGGCTCGCTCGCCGGCGACCTGCGCGAGTTCCTGAGCTCGTTCGCCGCGTTCCTGTCCGGCCCGAGCGGCAAGGCGGCGCAGGCCCTCGTCGGCGAGCTGCCGCACGAGCCCGAGCTCGCCACGGCGTTCCGCGAGACGTTCCTGACCGCGCAGCGGGACGTGCTGCGGCGCATCCTGGACCGCGCCGAGGAGCGCGGTGAACTCCGCCAGGACGCGCCGCGCGGCATGGCGGTCGAGATCGCGGGCGCGGCCCTGATCTACCGGTTGATGCTCACCGGAGACCCGCTGGACCTGCCCTTCGTCGACCGCGTGGTGGAACAGGTGCTGGTGCCCCTCGTCGCCAAGGGGCAGTAGCGCACCTTCAGCGGAACAGCTTGCGCAGCAAGGCGAACCCGACGAGCACGGCCACCGCGATCAGCGAGTACCGGATCTTGGGTTCGTCGAGCTTCGCGCGCACGCTCTCCTTGCCGGACTCGACGAAGCGCTGGGGATTCGCCCTCGTCCCCAGTTCGTCGAGGGTCACGGCCAGCGCGTCACGAGCCTGCTCGATCTCGCGCTGGATGGTGTCGGGATCGCGGGCCACATCTCCTCCTACCTGCTCCTTGGTCACAACCGTAGTTGAGACGCGGCGGCCACGTTGACCTGACCGCCCCGGGAGCGCTTTTATAACACTGTTTTCGACCAAGTGCGCGGGTGGCGGCGGACGTGACGTCCCTCGGGGTCGGGTAATCGGGGCCTGCCGATAAGCTTGCCGCGACGGGCTCGTAGCCCAATTGGCAGAGGCACACGGTTTAGGTCCGTGCCAGTGAGAGTTCGAGTCTCTCCGAGCCCACTCACCCGTCCCCTCCGAGGTCACCCCGTGTAGCGCAGGACCTCCAGCATCGACTGCGGGTCCACCGCGGCCGGGTCCGGCTCCTCGCAGGCGGCCAGGTCGGCGCGGATCGCAGCGACGTCCAGGCCCGTGCCGATCAGCACGAGCTCGGTGCGCCGCGCCCCCGGCCACGCCGAGCGCTCGAACCGCAGGAACGCGCCCACGGTGTGCAGGCCGAACCGCTGCCGGTGACCGGGCACGTCGAACCGCACGAAGCCCTTGATCCGGTACAGGCCCTTGGGTCGCGCGTCGAGGAAGGCCATGAGCCGCAACGGGTTCATCGCGCCGCCGGTGAACTCCACGCTGTCGTAGCGCACGTGGTCGTGCTCTTCGTCGAGCAGGTCTTCGAACGACAGCTGGCCGAACCGCTCCCGCGGGCGCGGGTCGAACAGCAGGGCCGGGTCGACGCGGCCGAACGACGACCGGACCACGGGCACGCCGGGCTTGAGCCGGTCGATCTCGGCCGCGAGCGCCGAGGGGTCCGTGACGCGGTCGACCTTGTTCAGCACCACCAGGTCGGCCACGCGCACGTGGCGTGCCAGGTCGTCGGGGAACTCCGCCGCGTCGACCAGCAGCACCAGGCCGCCGTAGGACAGGCGCGGGTTCTCGCTGGCGAGCACCATCCGTGCCATGGCCTGCGGTTCGGCCAGGCCGCTCGCCTCGATGACGATCACGTCGACCAGCGGGTCGAGCTTGGCCAGCATCCCGTCGAGCTCGCTGACGTCCACCGCGCAGCACAGGCACCCGTTGCTGAGGGAGACGGTGGAGTCGACCTGGCCGGCCACGCTCATCGCGTCGATGCCGATGGCGCCGAAGTCGTTGACCACCACCCCGACCCGCGTGCCGCGACTGCCGCCGAGCAGGTGGTTGAGCAACGTCGTCTTGCCGGAGCCGAGGAACCCCGCCACCACGATCACCGGGATCCGCTTCACGCCGACCGATCCTACGTCCCCCCGAGAGTCCAACCCCCACCCCGCGTGTGTCCTACGTTCGCGTCGCGCGTGTCCTACGTTCAGAACACCCGAGTTGAACACTCAGCACTGTTGATCTTGCGCTGAGTCTTCAACTCGGGGTGCGCGAACGTAGGACACGCGCGTTCTGAACGTAGGACTCGCGCGGGGTGGGGGGACGACTCTCGGGGTCAGGTGGTGGTCAGGGCGATGAACTGGTCCATGGCGGCGTTCACGGCGGGCAGGTCGCCGGTGGCGATCAGGTCCAGGAGGAGGCCGCGGGCGACGGCCAGGCCCAGGCGGGCGCGGGCCTCGGCGACGTCGGGCGGGTGGCCGAGGGAGCGCTGGATGGCGGCCACCGGTTCCAGCCAGTCGGTGACGATGCCGTCCAGCAGCGGGGTGGCGCCGGGACGCCCCTGGGCGGCTTGGGCGTAGAGCTCGAAGAACAGCCGTTCGTGGGCGCGCAGGGACGGGTCGGTGAGCGTGCGCCAGAACGCGCGGGCGGCCTCGGCCGGGTCGTCCAGCGGCAGGGAGGCCAGCAGCGCGCGCTGACGGGCCTCGACCAGCCGCACGACCTCCACCAGCAGGCCCTCCATCGAGCCGAAGTGGTAGATCAGCATCCGGTGGCTCGTGCCGACCGCCTCGGCCAGCCGGCGCAGGCTCAGGTCGCCCAGACCCCGCTCGGCCAGGTGGTCGACGACGGCGGTGAGCAGGCGTTCGCGGGCAGCCCCTTGTTCCGGCATGTACCGGATGGTACATGTACCGCATGGTACAAAGAGTGGACGTCCGCGTGCGCAGCGAAGCCCCGCCGGACCGGGTCTACCGCCTGGCCGCGGACAGCTCGACGTGGCCCGACTGGTCGCCCGTGGTGCGGTACGAACGGGAACGCGCCGGGAACGCGAGTGGTGTGGGCGAAGTGCGGGTATTCGAGAACAAAGGCCGCAAGGCGCTCACGAGGGAGGAGGTCGTCGAACTGACGCCGAACCGGCGGGTGGGCTACGTCCTGTTGTCCGGTCTCTCCATTCGCGACTACCAGGCGTTCATCGACCTCGCGCCGGACGGCGACGGGACGGCGATCCACTGGCACTCGTCGTTCGAGCCGGGCAGGCGCGGGACGGGGTGGCTCTACCGCCTGGTGCTCCGAGCTGTGATCGCGCGGTACGCCAGAGGGCTCGCCGCGCACGCCGCAACCGGTAACTGAGGTTTTCCGCACCCCGGTGTGCGGTCGGCATCATGGCGAGGGCCGCGGCGCGTTCGTAACTTGGGATCATGGATGTCGTCTCGTGGGTCACCGACCTGATGGAAACGCTCGGCGCGCCCGGCGCCGGGATCGCGATCGCGCTGGAGAACCTCTTCCCGCCCCTGCCGAGCGAGCTGTTCCTGCCGTTGGCGGGGTTCACCGCGAGCCAGGGCAAGATGAGCTTGTTCGCCGCGATCCTGTGGACCACCACCGGGTCGGTCGCCGGCGCGCTCGCGCTGTACTACCTCGGCGCGGCGCTGGGCCGTGACCGGATCAGGGCCATCGCGCGACGGCTGCCGCTGGTCGACGTGTCCGATGTGGACCGGACCGAGGAGTGGTTCGCCCGGCACGGCAGGGCGACGGTGTTCTTCGGCCGGATGGTCCCGATCTTCCGCAGCCTCATCTCCATCCCGGCGGGCGTGGAGCGCATGCCGCTGCCCGGTTTCCTGCTGCTGACCGCGGCCGGCAGCCTGATCTGGAACTCCGCGCTCATCCTCGCCGGGTACGCGCTGGGCGCGAACTACCACCTCGTCGACCAGTACATGGGTGTCGTGTCGAAGATCGTGATCGGCTTGGTCGTGCTGGCCGTCGGCTGGTTCGTGGTGTCGCGCGTGAGCAGGAACAGGAAGAAGGATCAGGCCCGCAAGTAGCGCAGGATCGCCAGCACGCGCCTGCTGTAGCCGTCCACGTCGGACAGGCCCAGCTTGTCGAAGATCGAGTTGATGTGCTTCTCCACCGCGCTGCGCGACACGTGCAGCCGGGCCGCGATGGCGTTGTTCGTGTGCCCCTCGGCCATGTGCGCCAGCACCTGGCGCTCCCGCTCGGTCAGCACGCCCAGCGGGTGGGTCGTGCGGGCCAGCAGCCGCCGCACCACCTCCGGGTCGAACGCCACGTCGCCCGCGCCGACCCGGCGCAGCGCGTCCAGGAACTCCTCCACCTGGACCACGCGGTCCTTGAGCAGGTAGCCCACGCCGTCGGCGTGCTCGGTGAGCAGGTCGACGGCGTAACGCTGCTCGACGTACTGCGACAGCACCAGCACGCCGACGCCGGGGAACCGCCTGCGGATGTCCAACGCCGCCCTGAGGCCCTCGTCGGAGTTCGTGGGCGGCATCCGCACGTCGGTCACCACCACGTCCGGCAGGTGCGCCGCGACCGCGCTGAGCAGGGCTTCCGCATCGCCCACGGCGGCGAGCACGTCGTGGCCCTCCTCGACCAGCAGCCGCACCAGGCCTTCGCGCAGCAACGTCGAGTCCTCGGCCAGGATCACCCGCACGGCACGTCCGCGGTGATCACCGTGGGACCGCCGGCCGGGCTCGTCACGTCGAACGCGCCGTCCAGCGCGAGCACCCGCCGGGACAGGCCGGCCAGCCCGCCGCCGGCCGGGTCCGCTCCCCCGACGCCGTCGTCCACGACCCGCACGCGCACCGCCCCCGCCTCCTCGGTGATGTCCACGACGATCATGGTCGCACCCGAGTGCTTGGCCGCGTTGGTCACCGCCTCGCAGACCACGAAGTACACCGCGGTCTCCACCCGCGGCGGCGCGGCCAGGGGCGCGCACCGGATGCGCACCGGGATCGAGGACCGGTCCGCCACCGCCTCCAGCGCTTCGACCAGGCCCGACGAGTCCAGCGCCGCCGGGTAGACCCGCCAGGCCACCTCCCGCAGGTCCTCCAGGACGTGCCGGGACTCCTCGTGCGCCTGCGCCAGCAGCTCGGCGGTGTGGTCGGGGTTGCGGCGGGCGCGGCCGAGGAGCATGCCCAGCGCGACCAGCCGCTGCTGCACGCCGTCGTGCAGGTCGCGCTCGATGCGCCTGCGCTCGGCGTCGACGGCCGCCACGATGCCCGCCCGGCTCTCGGCCAGCTCGTCGATGCGCAGGCGCAGCAGCTCGGCCTCGCTCGGGCCGAGCCAGCGGCGGGCGACCTTCCCCTCCAGCGCGATCACGCCGATGATGCCCTGGACCTCGATGTAGAGCAGGACCAGGCCGATCAGCCCCGTCCACAGGAACGCGGTCCAGTCGTCGGAGCGGTCGAGGCCGCTCTCCGGACCGCCCGCGACCAGCCGGTACAGCACGATCGCGGCCATCGCCAAGCCGTAGAACAGCCAGGCCAGCACGAACCCGCCGAACAGGCCGACCGGCGCGCGCACGGCCAGGTAGCGCGCCGCCTGCTCCCGCGTCGGCTCGGCGCTGTCGATCCCGAGGAACGACCGCAGCCGCCGCCGTTCCAACCCGGCGAGGGCGACGACCCACTTCCGGGCGAACGCCACGACGAACAGATCCACCAGCGCGGAAGCGAAGCCGAGCAACAATCCGGCAACAGCGCGCCACCCCCTGTGCACCTGGTCGAGGCTAGTCGACCCGATCGTGCTATTGGCGCTTCCCGCATCCCTGCCAAGGATCTGTAGCGTGAGCACAATCGCGGTCATCGGCGCAGGTCAAGCGGGTCTGGTGTTATCTGCGGCGCTCTCGCGCGCCGGTTGGCGGGTCACGCTCTACTCCGATCGGACGGCGGAGGACCACCTCGGTGACCGCGGCCGGCCGACCGCCTGCCTGTTCGGCGACCAGGTCGAGTACGAGGCCGAGCTGGGCCTGGACTTCTGGCCCGAGGCGTCCCGGATGCGCCGCATCCACCTGGACCTGTTCACGGACGACCGCTCGCTCGCGTTCTCGGTCGACGCGCCGCTGCGCAAGCCCGCGCTGGCCGTCGACCAGCGGTTGAAGTTCTCCACCGGCCTCGAGGAGCTGGAGTCGCGCGGCGTGGCGGTGGTGATCGGCACGGTCGGCGTCGACGACCTGGACCGGCTGGCCGCGTCGCACGACCTGGTGGTCGTCACGGCCGGGCACAAGTCGCTGACCGGCCTGTTCGAGCGCGACCCGGCCCGGTCGGTGCACTCGGAGCCGCAGCGCAGCCTGTTCATGGTCAACATCCACGGCTACGACCTGGCCGCCCGGCCCGAGCACCGGGAAGGCGTGTTCTCGTTCCTGCCGGGCACGCTGGAGATCTTCTGGATCCCGTTCTACGACAAGGACGTCGGCGAGTCGCGCAGCATCGTGGTCGAGGCGGCGCCGGGTGGCCGCGCCGACCTGTTCGGCGACGTGACCTCGGCCGACGAGGGCCTGGCCGTGCTCAAGACCGTGGTGGACGACCTGTTCCCGCACGAGTCGGCGTTCCTGCGGCCCGCGCGCGCGACCAGCCCGGTGACCTGGATCAAGGGCCAGGTCGTGCCGGTGGTGCGCAAACCGGTCGCCGTGCTGCCGTCCGGGCGGCACGTGCTCGGCCTCGGCGACGCCGTCGTGCTCAACGACCCGCTGGCCGGCCAGGGCGCGAACAACGCCACCCGGATGGCCCGGTTCTTCGCCGAGGAGCTGACCGCGCACGGCGGCCCGTTCACCGCGTCGTGGCTGACCGAGAGGTTCGACGTGTGGTGGGAGCGCGGGTGCTACGCCAGCGACTTCTCCAACGGGCTGCTCGAGCCGCTCAACGACGAGCAGAAGGCCGTGATGCTCGCCGCGTCACGCCGGGAGGACATCGGCGAGCAGCTGTGGGAGGGGTTCAACGACCCGTCGTCGCTGTTCCCGTGGTTCTTCGACGCGGCGGCCACCCGGGAGTTCCTGGCGCGGCGCGACGTGGGCCGGTTGGACCTGCTGCGCTACAAGCTGGGCGTCGGGGCCAACCTGCTGGGGCAGAAGGTGTCGCGGCTGGTCAAGCGGCCTGTCGGCGGGACAGCGACGCCTTGATCTCCTTCGCCGCCGCACGGCCCGCCCGGGTGGCGCCGACCGTGCTGGCCGACGGGCCGTAGCCGACGAGGTGCACGCGCGGGTCCGCGACGACCTTCGTGCCGTCGAGCCGGATGCCGCCGCCGGGTCCGCGCAGGCGCAGCGGGGCGAGGTGGTCGAGGGCGGCGCGGAACCCGGTCGCCCACAGGATCGCGTCGACCCGCTCGTGCGTGCCGTCCGGCCAGACCACGCCGTCCTCGGTGATCCGGTCGAACACCGGCCGCCGGGCCAGCACGCCGGTCGCGAGGGCGTCGCGGACGGCCGGGGTGAGGTTCAGGCCGGTCACGCCGACCACGCTGCGGGGCGGCAGGCCCCGGCGGACGCGGTCCTCCACCTTCGCGACCACGGCGCGGCCGAGCTCCGGCGTGAACGGCTCGTCGAAGAACTCCGGCTCACGCCTCGTCGCCCAGGTGGTGCGGTCGGCGTGCCGGTCGATCTCCAGCAACTGCTGCACGGCCGACGTGCCGCCGCCGACCACGACCACGTGCTGCCCGGCGAACTCCGCCGGACCCCGGTACTGCGAGGAGTGCAGCTGCCTGCCCGCGAACAGCTCCTGGCCGGGGTAGCGGGGCCAGAACGGGCGGGTCCACGTGCCGGTGGCGTTGACCAGCGCCTCGGCCTCCCAGACACCGCGGTCGGTCTCGACGCGCAGCAGGCCGCCGTGGTCGCGCACGGCGTGCACGCGCACCGGCCGCCGCACCTCGATGCCGTTGCGGCGTTCGAAGTCGGCGAAGTAGGCGGGCAGCACCTCGTTGGCGGGCGCGGTGGGGTCCGGCTCGGCGAACGGCATGCCCGGCAGGTCGTGGATGCCGTGCACGGTCGCCATCCGCAGCGTCGGCCAGCGGTGCCGCCACGCGCCGCCCGGACCGGCGTCCGCGTCCAGCACGACGTGGTCGAGGTTCGCGCGCCGGAGGAAGTAGGCCGCCGACAACCCCGCCTGACCTGCACCGATCACCACCACGTCCATGTCTTGGTCAACGCCGGCGGCAGGCCGGTCACTTCCCGGTGTCGTTACCGTCACATCTGGAAGGCATTCGGGGGCTTCGGCGTTGGTCGATGTCATGAGCCGACTTCGTGACGTGCCCTTGTCCGCGCTCGACCTCGCCACCGTCACGACGGCGACGAACGCGCGCACGGCGCTCCAGCAGACGCGCGAGCTCGCCCAGCACGTCGAGCGGTTCGGCTTCACCCGGTTCTGGCTGGCCGAGCACCACAACATGCCCGGCATCGCCAGCTCCTCCCCCGCGATCCTGATCGGCCACGTCGCCGACGCCACCACCACGCTGCGGGTCGGCTCCGGCGGCGTGATGCTGCCCAACCACCCGCCGCTGGTCGTGGCCGAGCAGTTCGGCACGCTGTCCGCCCTGCACCCCGGCCGCATCGACCTGGGCATCGGCCGCGCGCCCGGCACCGACCAGCGCACCGCGCAGGCGTTGCGCCGCACCACCGGCCCGCTGTCGGTGGACGACTTCCCGCAGCAGCTCAGCGAGCTGACCGGCTACTTCGACGGCACCGAAGAGCTCAACGCGATGCCCGCCGAGGGCAACAAGCCGGACGTGTTCCTGCTCGGGTCGAGCGGCTACAGCGCGCAGGTCGCGGGCCTGCTCGGGCTGCCGTTCGCGTTCGCGCACCACTTCAGCGCGGAGAACACGCTGCCCGCGCTGGCCCTCTACCGCGAGCGGTTCCGGCCCTCCGAGCGGCTCGCGAAGCCGTACGCGCTGGTCTGCGCCTCGGTCGTGGTGGCGGACACCGACGAGCAGGCCCGCCGGATCGCCGGTCCCGGCGCGCTCGCGTGGGTGAAGCTGCGCAGCGGGCGGCCCGGTCCGCTGGCCACCGACCAGGAGGCCGCCGACTACCCGTACACCGACGTCGAGCGGCTGATCTACGAGGACCGGATCGCGTCGCAGATCATCGGCTCGCCGAAGACGGTAGAGGCGCAGCTCGAACGCCTGCTGGAGGACACCCGAGCGGATGAGCTGATGGTGACGACGATGGTCGCCGAGCAGTCGGCCCGCCTGAGGTCTTACGAACTACTGGCGGAACTCGCGGGACGTTCGACCGTTCAGGGTTCGTCCGAACGGGTGAAGACCGAAGTATAGGTGTAGCGGTTCGGCCACCGCGCGCGATGATCGTAGTGGAGCGCGCACGCCCCCCGACGCGCTCCCCAACTTCCGGGCCCACGGGTCCGACAGCTCGGCCGCCGCCGACCCGCGTGGTCGCCGCCAGGTGTGGCGCCGCCCACGCGGGCAGCCGTGCGTCATCACGGCTTGGCCACAGGCATGCACCAGGTGCGAATCAAGGCCCCGGTTCGGTCACCGAGCACCCCCCGACACCGTCATGGTGGTGGCAGTCGCAGTCAAGCCCACCGCCGGGGCGGGAAGGGGAGGTTCGTGAAGTTCGCCAAACTGGCCGCAGGCGTGTGCCTGGGCCTGGCACTGGCGGGATGTGCGGACCCCTCCGACATTTCCACGCCCCCCGGTCCGTCCGCGGTGGCCGAGCAACGCGGTGAAGAGCTGTCCTCCGCCTCGGCCACGACGTTCGGCACGCAGCGCGTGTGGGCCAACGGCATGGCGGTCACCGTGTCCCCGCCCACGTCGCTGAGACCGAGCGACACGTCGTTCCCGCAGTCGCCGCGCACCGCCGTGTTCACGTTGACCGTGGTCAACGGCACCAAGACCGCCTACCGCACCAGCCAGCTGTCCCTGCGCGCGACGGTCGACGGCCAGCCGGTGGCCGAGGTGCGCGACTCCGTGCAGGGGCTCAACGGCGTCGGTGCGGCGGTCAACGAGGTGGCGGCCGGCGCGGAGACCGTGCTGACGGTGGCGTTCGCCGTGCCCGCGGACCCGGTGCGGTTGCGGCTCGTGGTCGAGCCGAACGGCGCCAACCAGGACCCGAGCGCGACGTTCGAGGGCGTCGCCTGACCTTGTAGCGTCTCGGGCCATGACCGAGCAGAAGCGCCTGTCCCCGGGCGACCAGGCCCCGGCGTTCACGCTGCCCGACAGCGAGGGCAAGCCCGTCTCGCTTTCCGACTACGCCGGCCGTTCCGTGGTCGTCTACTTCTACCCGGCCGCGGGCACGCCGGGGTGCACCAAGCAGGCGTGCGACTTCCGCGACAGCATCGGCGACCTCGCGTCGTCCGGGTACGAGGTCGTGGGCATCTCGCCGGACAAGCCGGAGAAGCTGGCCAAGTTCGCCGCCGCGGAGGGGCTGAACTTCCCGCTGCTGTCCGACGTCGACCGCAAGGTGCTGACCGAGTGGGCCGCGTTCGGGGAGAAGCAGAACTACGGCAAGACCGTCATGGGCGTGATCCGCTCGACGTTCCTGGTCGACCCCGAGGGGAAGATCAAGAAGGCCATGTACAACGTCCGCGCGACCGGCCACGTGGCCAAGCTGCTGCGCGAACTGCCCGCCTGATCATCCGCACCACTGAAACGCCGGGCGACGCCACCTGTCCGAGGTGGCGGCCCGGCGTGCTCGGTCCGATGTGCTCGGTCCGATGTGGTCGGCCCGGGGTGGTCGGCCCGGGGCGGTCGGTTACGACCGGGCCAGCTCGCGCAGGTGCGGGAGCAGGAGGCGCAGGGCGCGACCCCGGTGGGAGATCTCGTCCTTCTGCTCCGGCGTCAGCTCGGCCGAGGTGACCTCGTGGCCCTCCGGGCGGAAGATCGGGTCGTAGCCGAAGCCGTTCTCGCCGGCCGGCTCGCGGGTGATCGCGCCGCGCCACTCGCCGCGCACCACGGTCTCCGCCTCGGGGCCCGCCACGAACGCCGCCGTGCAGACGAAAGCCGCTCCCCTGCGCTCGTCCGGGACGTCGCGCAGTTGACCGAGGACCAGGTCCAGGTTCGCCTGGTCGTCGCCGTGCCGGCCGGACCACCGTGCCGACAGGACACCCGGCATCCCGTTGAGCGCGTCGATCGCGATGCCCGAGTCGTCCGCGACGGACGGCAGGCCGGTGGCGTTGAACGCGTCACGGGCCTTGGCCAGGGCGTTGCCCTCGAAGGTCGGATCGGTCTCCGGGGCCTCCGGGAACTCCGGCACGTCGTCCAGGCCGACGACCTCGATCCCCGCCAGCCCCTCGGCCAGCAGGATGCGGCGCAGCTCGCCGAGCTTCTTCTTGTTCCGCGAGGCCAGGAGCAGCTTCACTTCTTCTTCGCCTTCGGCTCGGGCAGGACGCCGGGGTACGGCAGGGCCAGCGCCTCCGCCTGGATGCGGTTGAGCTCGGCGCAGCCGGCCAGGGCCAGGTCGAGCATCTTGTCCAACGTCGACCGGGCGAACGTCGCACCCTCGCCGGTGCCCTGGACCTCGATCAACGTGCCGGCGTCCGTGGCGACGACGTTCATGTCGACCTCGGCGCGCGAGTCCTCCTCGTACGGCAGGTCCAGGCGCACCCGGCCGTCCACCACGCCGACCGACACCGCCGACACGGCGCACGAGAGCGGCTGGGGGTCGGCCAGGCGACCGGCGGCGCCCAGGTAGGTGACGGCGTCGGCCAGGGCCACGTACGCGCCGGTGATGGCGGCGGTCCGGGTGCCGCCGTCGGCCTGGATCACGTCGCAGTCGATCACGATCGTGTTCTCGCCGAGCGCGGCCAGGTCGATGCACGCCCGCAGAGATCGCCCGATCAGGCGGCTGATCTCGTGGGTGCGGCCGCCGATCCGACCCTTCACCGACTCGCGGTCACTGCGGGTGTGCGTGGCGGAGGGCAGCATCGCGTACTCGGCGGTCACCCAGCCGAGACCCGAGCCGGACCGCCACCGCGGCACGCCCTCGGTCACGCTGGCCGCGCACAGCACCCGCGTGTTGCCGAACTCGATCAGCACCGACCCGGCGGGCCACTGCTGGAAGCCGCGGGTGATCCGGATGTCGCGCAGTACGTCGTCGTTCCTGCCATCGGTCCTCAGCACGGCACTACCCTATGTCGCTGAACCCGGGGGCGACCCACCGGCGTAGGGAGAGACATGGCACGCGCAGACGACCTGGTGACGATCTTCGATCTCCCCGCGCACCCGCTGCTGGTCCACGCGGTGGTGGTGCTGCTCCCGCTGGCCGCCGCGGGCGCCGCCGCGCTGGCCGTCGTGCCGCGGTGGCGGCAGCGGTACGCGTGGCCGCTGCTGGGCGTGACGCTGCTGGCCGTCGGCTCGGTGCCGTTGGCGCAGTGGGCGGGCGAGCAGCTGTACGCGAAGATGGCCGCGCTGGGCAACCCGCTGATCCAGCGGCACGCCGACCTGGGCAACGACCTGCTGCCGTTCGCGCTGGGCTTCGGGGTGGTGGTCGTGGCGCTGCTCGTCTCGGGCAGGCTGGCCGACCGCGAGCGCGCCGCCGCCGTCGAGGACTCGGCCGTGCCGAAGACGTGGCGCCGGATCGCCGTCGTGGTCGCCGTCCTGGTCGTCGCCGCCGGCGCCGCCGCCACGATCCAGACCGTCCGCATCGGCCACAGCGGCTCGACCGCCGTCTACGACTTCGTCCAAACCCTCTGACCCCGCGAGAGTCGTACGTTCACGCGCCGAGAGTCCTACGTTCACGGACCCTGAATTCAACGCTCGGACCGACCGCCCGGTCTGTCGAGTGTTGAATTCAGGTGCTCCGAACGTAGGACTCTCGCGCTGTCAACGTTGGACTCTCGCGGCGTGAAGGTACGACTCTCTCGCGCGCGGGGTTAGGTGGGGAGGGTGAGAGGGGTTGGTGGGGCGGACTTCAAGGTGCGGGTGACGGTGCACAGCTGGTCGATCGCGCGCAGGACGGCGGTCTCCAGGGCGGCGCGCTGGGCGTCGTCCAAGCCGGAGATGTCGTAGTCCAACGCGACCGGGACGCTGGCCAGCGAGTGGCCGTCCGGTGAGCGCACGTCGTCCGCGCGGGCCACCAGGTCGCCCTCCACGCGGCGGGTCACCAGCGTCTCCGCCGTCACCGCCGCACAGCCCGCCGCCGCCGCGAGCAGCAGCTCCACCGGCGTGAACGCCCCCTCGGCCCCCTTGCGGCCGACGCGGACCGACGCGCCACGGTCGTTCGTGGCCACGAAGTCGTGCTGACCCACCCGACGCACCTCGACGTTCGACACGCCACCGACGTTAGTCGATCCGGTCCTTCGTGGCTGCCGCGATCTTGCGCACGTACTCGATGTCACCGCAGTCGTCGTCCAACCGGCTCTGCCGGATCTCCACGAACAACCGGCCCAGCTCGTCGCGCCGGTCGTCGGACACCTCTTCCCGCGCGTCGTTGAGGATCGTCCGCTCCTCCTCGTCCACGTGGTGGTTGAGCGCCTCGACCAGCTCCTCCAGCTTGCTCTCCCACTCGTCGGAGCTGGTGTCCTCGACCTGCATCAACGCCAACAACGCCTGGTGGCCCTCGGCGTGCTCCTCGGCACCGTGGTCGACCTCTTCGTTGTCGACCTCCTTGTACCGCTTGAGCGCCGGGTACACCTCGGACTCCTCGGCCTCGGCGTGCGCCACGAGCAGCGCGGCCAGCTCGCCCAGGACCGTCGAACGGTCGGTGTTCCGGTCGCGCAGCGCGCGGAACAGCTCTTCGAACTTGCGGTGGTCGGCCAGGATCAGCTCGACGACATCAGTTGCCATGGCCGCCGATTACCCGCACCTCCGACCGGTCAACCGCGTAGGTGTCGCCCTGGTTGACCACGTCGACCGGTCCGGTGAAGCGGCTGCGCGCCTCGGCCAGCACGGCGTCCCGGTCGGTCCACGGCGCGATGTGCGTGAGCAGCAGCCGCCCGGCGCCGGCCCGCGTCGCCAGCTCCCCCGCCTGCACGCCCGACAGGTGCGTGCCGGGTGGCCGGTCGTCGGAGTGGGTCCACGTCGCCTCGGACAGCAGCACGTCCACGTCACGCGCCAAGTCGCTCAACGCCTCGCACGGCCCGGTGTCGCCGGTGTAGGCCAACGTCGCCGTCTTGGTGGCGATGCGGAGGCCGTAGGTCTCGGTCGGGTGGTCCACCCGGACGGCGGTGATCTCGAACGGCCCGATGCGGGTCACCGCGCGGTCGGTGAACGTGCGGAACTCGAACACGTCGCCGAGGTCCGTGGTGAGCAGTTCGTCGGCTGTCTCCGCGTAGGCGCGGGCGAACCGGTCCGCGGTCCCGGTCGGCCCGTGCACGGGCAGCCGGTGTTCGCGCGTGTCGTGCGGCGGGTGGGTGTGGTAGCGGCGGATGACGGCGAGGGTGGTGAAGTCGGCGCAGTGGTCCGGATGCAGGTGGGAGAAGAGCAGCGCGTCCAACGAGAACACGTCGTGACGCGACTGCAGCGACGCCAGGACTCCGCTGCCCAGTTCGATCGCGAGTCGGCAGCCATCCGCCTCGACGAGGTAGCCGGATGCGGGTCCGTGGGGGCCCGGCAGGCTGCCCGAGCAGCCGAGGATGGTCAACAGCACCCGTGGAGCGTGCCAGGTCAACGGTGGCCTTGGAAGGTCAACCGTGGGCTTGGAAGGTCGCCTTTTCCAACCCGGGCAGGAATCGGCGGGCCAGCCTGGTGAACGGCTCGACCGGGCCGGTGCAGCTGAACCGCTGGTCGGGGTCGCCGGAGCGGAACAAGTCGCGCTCGGTGAGCACCCGCACGACGTCCTTCACCGTTTCCTCGGCGCTGGAGACGAGCGTCACGCCGTCACCCATCACGATCTGCAACACACCGGTGAGCAGCGGGTAGTGGGTGCAGCCGAGGACGAGCGTGTCGACCTCCGCCCGCTGCAACGGTTCCAGGTAGGCCTGCGCCATGCCGAGCACCTGGCGGCCGGAGGTGGTGCCGCGTTCCACGAAGTCCACGAACCTGGGGCACGCGACGGCCGTGACCTCGATGTCCCGGGCCGCGGCGAACGCGTCCTGGTACGCGCCGGACGCGACCGTGCCCACCGTGCCGATGACGCCGACCCGGCCCGTGCGGGTGGTGGCGACGGCGCGGCGCACGGCGGGCAGCACGACCTCGATCACCGGGATGTCGTACCGCTCGCGCGCGTCGCGCAGGCAGGCGGCGGACGCCGTGTTGCAGGCGATGACCAGCAGCTTCGCGCCGTCGGCGACCAAGCGGTCCATCACTGCGAGGGCGTACCGGCGCGCCTGCGCGATCGGCAGCGGACCGTACGGGCAGTTGACCGTGTCGCCCACGTAGCGGATGCGCTCGGCCGGCAGCTGGTCCATGACCGCCCGCGCGACGGTCAGCCCGCCGACGCCGGAGTCGAAGATCGCGATGGGCGAATCGGCGGTGACGCTCACGCGTCGAGCGTAGCCCGCGCGCCCTTCCTGGCATCCCGGGCGACGCCCCACGCCGCGAGGACGCCGCCGAGCGCGCCGAACAGGTGGCCTTCCCAGGAGATGCCCGGCCGGCCCGGCAGCACGCCCCACAACGCCGCGCCGTAGATCGCGAAGACCACCACGGCCAGCGCGATCTGCAGCGCGCTGCGCGCGAAGATGCCGCGCACCAGCAGGAACACCAGGAAGCCGAACACGAGGCCGGACGCGCCGATGTGGCTGCCGTAGGAGCCGAAGAGCCACACGCCGAGACCGCTGGTCAACCAGATGACCGCGGTGACCTGGAAGAACTGCTTGATCCCGGCCGAGGTCGCCAGGTAGCCGAGCACGAGCAGCGGCACCGCGTTGCCGGTCAGGTGGGTCCAGTCGCCGTGCAGCAGCGGGTACCACAGGATGTTGTCCCACTGGCTGAAGTCACGCGGGATCACGCCGTCGTCGTCGAGCCGGCCGCCGAGCACCGTGTCGATCGCCTCGACGACGTAGAGCAGGCCGACGAAGCCGAGCACCACCGCGGCCGACAGCACGGGCCTCGGCGGCACGACGCGCTTGGCCAACGGCTTGGCCTGCTTGGCGGGCTTGGGCGCGGCGACCACCGGCTCGGGCGTCGGCGGCGGGTACGGGCCGGTGGGATCCACCTCACCAGGCTACGCGCGGAGACCGCGATCCCGGGTGACTTCGGTCGGGCCGTGACTTCTCCGTCTTCACCCGTGTGGGGTCGGGGCGTGACCGTAGGCTGTCCCGGTGTCGATCGAAGTGGCGGTGCGGGCCGAAGCGGAACTGGGTGAGGGCCCCACGTGGGACCACGCCAGCGGAACGCTGCTCTGGGTGGACGTGCTCGGCAGCGAGGTGCACCGGTACAGCCCGGCGCGCGACGACGACGCCGTCCTCGAAGTGCCGCAGCACGTCGGCGCGGCGAAGCCCCGGACCCGCGGCGGCCTGGTGCTGAACCTGCGTGACGGCGTGGCGCTGATCGACCGGGACGGCGTCAAGACCTGGCTCGTCTACTGGGCGCGCGACGGCGTGCGGGGCAACGACGCCGCGGTCGACCCGGCGGGCCGGCTGTGGGCGGGCACGATGCGGTACGACGAGGACCCGGGCGGCTGGCTGGCCCGCGTGGAGCCCAGCGGCGACGCGAAGGTCGTGCTGGACAAGCTGGGCGTCAGCAACGGCATCGGCTGGAGCCCCGACGGCACGCTCATGTACTACATCGACTCGGCCGAGCGGCGGGTCGACGTCCTCGACTACGACCGCGAGACCGGTGAGGCGACGAACCGCCGACCGCTGGCCGAGGTGTCGCGCGGGCTGCCCGACGGCCTCACCGTGGACGCGTCCGGCGCGATCTGGGTCGCGCTGTGGGGCGGCGCGGCGTTGCACCGGTACACGCCGGACGGCGCGCTGGACCGGGAGGTCGAGCTGCCGGTGGGGCAGCCGACGGCGTGCGCCTTCGGCGGCGCGGACTTCACCGACCTGTACGTGACGACCGCGCGCGTCGGGTTGAGCGGGGACGCGTTGAGCGAGTTGGCCGGGTCGGTCCTGGTGCTGCCGGGCATCGGCGAGGGCCTGCCGTCGACCGCGTTCGCGGGTTAGGGCGCACCCCCACCACAGCGCGCGGCTAGAGCGTGTAGGTGGCGCCGGGGGTGGCGAGCGAGACCGGGCCGGGGAAGGCGTCGGCGGCGTCGTCCAGGACGCCGTCGCGGTCCGACCACGGCAGGACGTGGGTCAGCACCAGGCGGCCGACGCCGGCGGCCTTGGCGACCTCGCCCGCCTCCTGCCCGCTCATGTGCAGGTAGTTCGCGCGGCCCGCCTGCTCGCGCCACGCCGAGTCGGCCAGCAGCAGGTCGGCGCCGGTGGCCAGCCGCACCAGCTCCGGGCACGGCACGGTGTCGCCGGAGAACACCAGCGACACGCCGCCGTAGGAGATGCGGAACCCGTAGGCCTCGCAGATGTGCCGCATGGCGGCCACTTCGACCTCCACGGGTCCGACCGCGTACCGGCCGGGCGCGAGCGGGACGAAGTCGAACGTGTCGGTCAGGTCCGTGGTCGCCAGCGCGGCCCGGTCGGCGGCGTGCGCGTTGGCCAGGCGGGACGGCGCGTGCGAGGGGGCGAACACCGGCAACCGGCGTTCGCGGACGTCGTAGGGCGGCGCCGGGTGGTCGCGCCGGTAGACGGTGAGCGAGCCGAAGTCGGCGCAGTGGTCGAGGTGCAGGTGCGACAGCAGCACGGCGTCGAGGTCGAACGGGTCGCAGAGCCGGGTGAGCGGGGCGAACACCCCGCTGCCCAGCTCCATCACGATCCGCACGCCGCCCGCCTCCACCAGGTACCCGGAGGTCGGCAGATCGGGCCCCGGCGCACTGCCCGAACACCCGAGCACCGTCAATTGCATGGCGAAACGATAGCAGGACCGACGTCGGCGAAAATGCGGGAACGCGGTCCGCGCCGGCTATTCAATTCGGCTCGCGCGCAGGGTTCACTCGAATGCATCAACCGAGGTCGGGAGCCTGTCCGGGACCATCTGGGGCTGCGGGTTGCCGAAGCGCATCCGGTAACACTGCAATTCATCCGGATGACGGGTGCGGATGACCGGACCTCGTTTTGCAAATTATTGCGCGCGGTCGCGCAGCGGATTACGGCCGACGGCGGCGCGACTGACCGAAAGTTTTCGGGCACAACCGACGCCACCAAACGGGTGCACCGGGCGTTGCCGCAGCTCACCGCACCATTTGAGACTCGCAACTTTCACGAAACTCGTTGTCCGCGACCGCTCGGCGACACATAGTGACGACAACTCACGCCGTGATCCTCAAGGAGGAGGGAATGGTCATGAGGACCCTTCTGGCCGTGGTGCTGCTGCTGGCCGCGCCACTGCTGTCCGCGACCACCGCCGGCGCCGCGCCCGCCCGGGAAACCGGACCGGTGGCGCTCGCCTGCAACGGGTACGTCGCGCTGACCTACGACGACGGGCCGAACGCCCAGTTCACCCGCCCGCTGGTGAGCGCGCTGCGCTCGGCGGGCGCCCGCGCCACGTTCTTCGACCTCGGTTCACGCGTGCAGCAGCAGCCGCAGCTGACCCGCGAGGTCGTGCAGGCCGGCATGTGGGTCGGCAACCACTCGTGGTCGCACCCGTACCTGACGAACCTGAGCGCCGCCGCCGTGGCCAAGGAGCTCGGCGACACCCAGAACGCGATCCGCAACGCCACCGGCCAGGCGCCGACGCTGTTCCGCCCGCCCTACGGCGCGACGAACGCGACCGTGCAGACCGAGGCGCGCAAGCTCGGCCTGACCCAGGTGATCTGGTCGGTCGACTCGCAGGACTGGAACGGCGCGTCCACCGACGCCATCGTGCGCGCGGCGACCGGCGCGAACGCCGGCGGCATCGTGCTCATGCACGCGAGCTACCAGAACACGGTCAACGCCGTGCCGCGCATCGTGCAGGGCCTGGCGGCCAAGAACCTCTGCCCCGGCCGCATCGACAACACCGGACGGGTGGTGGCCCCGTGAAGGTCCTCGGCGCGATCGTGACGTCCCTGGCCGCCGCCGCGGCCTTCGTGCTGGCCCTCGTCGCCGCGCCGCAGGCGTCGGCCGCCACGCTCACCGAGGTCACCGGCTTCGGCGTCAACCCCAGCAACCTGCGCATGCACCTGTACGTGCCGGACCGCACCCAGGCCAGGCCGGGCGTGCTGCTGGCCGTGCACTACTGCACGGGCACCGGCCCGGCGTTCTACTCGGGCACGGACTTCGCCCGGCTGGCCGACCAGTACGGCTTCATCGTGATCTACCCGTCGGCGACCCGGAGCGGGCAGTGCTTCGACGTGTCGAGCGCGCAGGCGCTGCGGCGTGACGGCGGCAGCGACCCGGTCGGCCTGATGTCGATGGTCCGGTACGTGCTCCAGCGCTACAACGGCGACACGAGCCGCGTGTTCGTCACCGGTGTCTCGTCCGGCGCGATGACCACGAACGTCATGCTGGCCGACTACCCGGACGTGTTCGCCGCCGGCGCGGCGTTCGCGGGCGTGCCGGCGGGCTGCTTCGCCACCACCGACGGCTCCGGCTGGAACAGCGCCTGCGCCAACGGCCAGGTGCTGCGCACGCCGCAGGAGTGGGGCAACCTCGCCCGCGGCATGCACCCCGGCTACAGCGGCGCCCGGCCGCGCGTGCAGATCTGGCACGGCACCGCGGACGACACGCTGCGGTACCCGAACTTCGGCGAGACGATCGACCAGTGGACCAACGTGCACGGCCTGTCCACCACGCCGACGTCCAGCGACAGCCCGCAGTCCGGGTGGACGCGCACCCGCTACGGCGACAAGGTCGAGGCGATCTCCATGCAGGGCACCGGCCACAACCTGATGGGCGCGGGCATGGCGTTGCGCGCCATCCAGTTCTTCGGGTTGGACAAGCCCGGCGACACCACCACGTCCACGTCCACCACCACGTCGACGAGCACGACCACCAGCACCACGACCACGACCAGCACCACCACCACGACGACCACGAGCAACCCGCCGACCGGCGGCTGCCGGGTCACCTACACCGTCAACAGCTGGAACACCGGCTTGACCGCGAGCATCACCATCGCCAACACGTCCACCAGCGCCATCAACGGCTGGCAGCTCGCGTTCACCCTGCCCGGCGGGCAGACCATCAGCAGCGGGTGGAACGCCACCTACTCGCCCACCAGCGGCGCGGTCACGGCGCGCAACGCGTCCTACAACGCCGCGCTCACCCCGTCCGCGTCGGTCGGCATCGGGTTCCAGGCCACCCACAGCGGCAACACGGACAAGCCGACCTCGTTCACGCTCAACGGCGTCGCGTGCACGATCGGCTGAGGTGAGAAGGGCCCCGCACATGCCCGCGGGGCCCTTCTCCGGCTCTCTGGCCTCAGGCCCAGAGGTGGCCGTCCAGCCGTTCCGCGGCCTCGTCCAACGTGCCCGCGTACGCGCCGGTGGACAGATACTTCCACCCCGCGTCCGCGACCACGAACGCCACGTCCGCCGACTCGCCGCGCGCCGCCGCCTTCTCCGCCGCGGCCAGCGCCGCGTGCAGGATCGCGCCGGTCGAGATGCCCGCGAAGATGCCCTCCACCTCGAGCAGCTGCCGGGTGCGGCGCAGCGCGTCGTACGAGCCGACCGAGTAGCGGCCGGTCAGCACCTCGGCGTCGTACAGCTCGGGCACGAAGCCCTCGTCGAGGTTGCGCAGGCCGTACACCAGCTCGCCGTAGCGCGGCTCGGCGGCGATGACCTGCACGTCCGGCTTGTGCTCGCGCAGGTACCGGCCGACGCCGACCAGCGTGCCCGTGGTGCCCAGGCCCGCGACGAAGTGCGTGATCGTCGGCAGGTCCTTGAGGATCTCCGGCCCGGTGCCGTGGTAGTGCGCGCCGGGGTTCGCCGGGTTGCCGTACTGGTAGAGCATCACCCACTCGGGGTTCTGCCGCGCCAGTTCTTTGGCCGTCGCCACGGCCTGGTTCGAGCCGCCCGCCGCCGGCGAGAACACGATCCGCGCACCGTAGGCCTGGAGCAGCTGCTTGCGCTCGGTGGAGGTGTTCTCCGGCATCACGCACACCAGGCCGTAGCCCTTGAGCTTGGCGGCCATGGCGAGGGCGATGCCGGTGTTGCCCGACGTCGGTTCGAGGATCGTGCAGCCCGGCGTGAGCACCCCGGACCGCTCGGCCTCCTCGATCATCATCAGGACCGGCCGGTCCTTGATCGAGCCGGTCGGGTTGCGGTCCTCCAGCTTCGCCCACAGCCGCACGTCGTTCGACGGCGACAGCCGGGGCAGGCCCACCAGGGGCGTGCCGCCGACCGCGTCGAGCAGTGACTCGTACCGGGCCACGATCGCTTCCTCCGGGGTGAGTCCTTCTGGTGTGGGTCAGCCGCCCGCGACGGCCGGGAGGATCGTCACGGTGTCGCCGTCCTTGACCTCGGCGCCGAGGCCGCCCGCGAACCGCACGTCCTCGTCGTTGACGTAGACGTTGACGAACCGGTGGAGCGCGCCTTCCTTGACCAGGCGCTGCTTCAGGCCACCGTGGTTGGTCTCCAGGTCGTCGATGACCTCCGCGAGCGTCGCGCCCGCGGCCTCGACGGACTTCTGCCCACCGGTGTGGGTGCGCAGGATCGTGGGGATGGAGACGGTGACGGCCATGCTGGTACCTCCGAGGAGCCGGGTTTGGTGAAGGTGGTGCCACGAGTGGTGCGCGGGCGCACCTGGAGGGCTCAGGGACAGTCGGGCGTGTCGTCGGCGCCGGTGTGGGCGAACATGTACGACTCCACGACCTCGACCGGCTCTTCGGTCACCACGCCGTCCAAGATCCGGTAGGAGCGCAGCTCGTGCTGCTCCGGGTCACGGGTGGAGATGAGCACGTAGTGCGCCTGGGGCTCGCTCGCGTAGGAGACGTCCGTGCGGGACGGGTACGCCTCCGTCGCGGTGTGCGAGTGGTAGACGACGATGGTCTCCTCGTCGTTGGCGCTCATCTCGCGGTGGACGCGCAGCTGCTCCATCGAGTCGAAGCGGTAGAACGTCGGCGAGCGCTCGGCGTTGTCCATCGCGACGAACCGCTCCGGGCGGTCGGAGCCCTCCGGGCCCGCGATGATCCCGCATGCCTCGTCCGGGTGGTCGCGACGGGCATGCGCCACCATCGCGTCCACGAGGTCACGGCGAATCACCAGCACGTCACCATCCTACGTGGTGGGGGAAGGTGTCCCGCCGTGTGAGAACTCGCACTACGCCGGTTCGCGGGTGCTCTCGAAGACCGCTCGCTGGACCTTCGGGTCGGTCGGGTGCACGCCCAGCAGGCCGCCCGCGCCCAGCGCCGCCAGCCCCAGCGCCGAGGCGCCCCTGGCCAGCAGGCCGAACCCGTGACCGCGGAGCCGGAAGGACGTGAGGTAGCACACGGTCGCGGCCGCGTTGGCCGTGAGCTGCACGAACGCCGCACGCCGCTGGTTGTCGGGCAGCGTGCCGTACTCGGTCAGCTCCGTGGCCAGCGCGGCGGGCGCGACCGCCAGCCCGGCCCCGATGAACGCCCGGGCCGCCTTGCTCGCGCCGGGCATCAGGTCGAGCGCCGCCGACGCCGCGTACAGCCCGATGGGCAGCGCCACGACCGCCGGGTGCACCGGCCGGCCCATCGCTCGCGCGCGCAGCACCCCGGTCACCTCGCGCCGGCGCAGCGTGGCGGGCACCGCCTCCGCCAACGCCCCGGCCGCCTTGCCCACCGCCGGACTGGTCCGCACCCACTTCAACGCCCTCTGCACAGCCGCCATGCCGTCCGGGTACCCACCCGCCACCGCTCACGCACACGTCCGAGCGTTGAATTCGGGGCGCCCGGACGTTGGACTCTCGCGGTTCGGGCGTTGGACTCTCGCGAGAGTCCTGCGTTCGGGCGGCACGTGTCGTGCGTTCCGAACAGGCGAGTCGCACGTTCAGGACGTGGCGACGGCGCGTTCGAGGGCGGTGGTGGCGGCGGTGCAGAGGTCGTTGAGCGGGGCGCCGGTCGGGGCACCGGTGGCGACCGCGAAGACGGTGGCGGGCACGGTCACGCCGGCGCGGGCGAAGGCGTCGTGCGCGGTCATCGCGACCCTTCGGCATTCCGCCGGCTCCAGGTCGGCGTCCACCACCACGAGGCCGACCGCCGTGCCGCCGACGAGGGCCAGCGCGGGCACGTCCAGGGGCACGGCCGACTCGCAGACCGCGTGACCGTCGGCCGCGGGCAGGCCCAAGGCCTCGGCGGCGGGCACGATCGGGACCACCTCGAACGGCCGCGGCCCGACAGGGAAGCCGTGGCCGCGCCCGGCCAGCCACCGCACCACCCCGTCGACCGCCGCGGGCCCGCCCAGCACCACGGCGTGCACCCGCCGCACCAACGTCGACGGGTCGAGCAGGTCCAGCTCGCGCGTGCCGACCGGCGCGCCCCGGACGTCGACCCCGGCCACCGCGCCGGCGGGCGCCAGCAGCACCGCCACCCCCGGCGCGCGCCCGACCAGCATCAGGCCATGACCGCTTCGATCAGCGTCTCCTGCACCCACGTCAGCCAGTGGTACACGCCCAGGTGCGGCGACCGCGGGTCGTCCGGCGGCAGCTCGTCCGGCATGTCCTCCTGCACGTCCAGCGCCGTGCCCAGCGCCAGCCGCACGTCGTTCAACGCCGACAGCCACGCCTCGGCCTGGTCCAGCGCCAGCCGCACCTCACCGCCGTCGGGCGGGCACGTCCGCAGCACCACCGCCGCCACGCCGGTCTTCAGGTCCAGCAGCTCGGGCTCGTGCAGCGACCGCAGCGCGTTGGCCGAGTCGACCTCGGCCGGATCGGGCGCGTCGGGGTCGAGCCGGTGGAAGTCGGGCAGCAGCCGCCCCAGGATCGGGTCGTCCGGCGGCGTGGACGGGCCGGTGCGGATGCCGGTCAGCTCCGCCAGCTCGTCCTGCGGCGCCTCTTCGGCGCGTGCCATCAGCATGTCCTGGATCTGGCTCACCAGGCCGCGCACCACGGCGGCTTCCTGCCGGTCGAACCGGCCGAGCACCTCGTCGCCGGTGCGTGTCCACTTCTTCACGACGAACGCTGCATGGTCGCCCAGAGCCCGGCCGCGTGCAGCTTGGCCACGTCGGCCTCCACCTTGTCCTTGGTCCCCGACGACACGATCGCCCTGCCCTTGTGGTGCACGTCCAGCATCAGCTTGGTCGCGTGGTCACGGCTGTAGCCGAACAGCTTCTGGAACACGTACGTCACGTAGGACATCAGGTTCACCGGGTCGTTCCAGACCAGGGTCTGCCAAGGGCGGTCCTCGCTGCGGACCTCCTCGCCGGCCGGGTCAACCTGCGTCCGCTCATGCTCGACGGGCGTGGTCATACCGCCAATGGTGTCATGTTCCGCTTCGCGGTGGAGCCCTCAGGGGCACCCTGGCCGACCGCTTAGGCTTCCCCGCATGTCGACGTCGCTGTTCACCGACCACTACGAGTTGACGATGCTCGCCGCGGCGCTGCGCGACGGCACCGCCGACCGACCGTGCGTCTTCGAGGTCTTCGCCCGGCGGCTGCCGGAGGGCAGGCGGTACGGGGTGGTCGCGGGCACCGGGAGGCTGCTGGACGCGATCACCGAGTTCACGTTCACCGATCGTGACCTCGAGCTGCTGGAACGCACGGACGTGGTCGACGCGGCCACCCTGTCGTGGCTGGCGGACTACTCGTTCACCGGGGACGTGGACGGCTACCCGGAGGGCGAGCTGTACTTCCCGGGCTCGCCGATCCTGTCCGTGCGGGCGCCGTTCGGCGTCGGCGTGGTGCTGGAGACCCTGGCGCTGTCGATCCTCAACCACGACAGCGCCATCGCCTCGGCGGCGGCGCGGATGGTGGGCGCGGCCAACGGCCGGCGGATGATCGAGATGGGGTCGCGCCGCACGCACGAGGAGGCGGCCGTGGCGGCGGCCCGCGCCGCGTACCTGGCCGGGTTCACCGCGACGTCGAACCTGGAGGCGGCCCGCCGGCACGGCATCCCGACCGCCGGCACGTGCGCGCACGCGTTCACCCTGCTGCACGACAGCGAGGAGGAGGCGTTCCGGGCGCAGGTCGAGGCGTTGGGCGTGGACACGACGCTCCTGGTGGACACCTACGACATCACCAACGGCATCAAGACCGCCGTCGAGGTGGCGGGGCCGGAGCTGGGCGCGGTGCGGATCGACTCGGGCGACCTGGGCGTGCTGGCGCGGCAGGCGCGTGACCAGCTGGACTCCCTGGGCGCGCGCAACACCCGCATCGTGGTGTCGGGCGACCTGGACGAGTACGCCATCGCGATGCTGCGCGCGGAGCCGGTGGACGCCTACGGCGTGGGCACGTCCCTGGTCACGGGGTCCGGCGCGCCGACCGCGGGCATGGTCTACAAGCTGGTCGAGGTGGCCGGGCGGCCGGTGGCCAAGCGCAGCTCGCACAAGGAGTCGCGCGGCGGGCGCAAGAGCGCGCTGCGGCGGCACAAGAAGACCGGGACGGCGCTGGAGGAGGTCGTGTTCCCGCACGACGCCGAGCCGGCCGCGGAAGCGCACGACCGGCTGCTCGCCGTGCCGCTGGTCCGCGGCGGTCGCCGGGTGGACGGCCTGGACACGTTGGCGGAGAGCCGGGAACGGCTGCGCGCTGCCCTCGTGACCGTGCCGTGGGAAGGTCTGAAGCTGTCCCGCGGCGAGCCCGCGATCCCGACGACGTTCCTGTAGGGGGCGCAGATGAGCAAGGCGCTGATCGTGGTCGACGTGCAGATCGACTTCTGCGAGGGCGGCTCCCTGGCCGTGCCCGGTGGGGCGGCCGTGGCGGCGGCGGTCTCGGCGCACGTCGCCTCCTCGTCCTACGACCACGTGGTGGCGACGCGCGACTACCACGTCGATCCCGGCGCGCACTTCAGCGAGACGCCGGACTTCGTGGACTCGTGGCCGGTGCACTGCGTGGCGGGGACGGCCGGCGCGGCGTTCCACCCGGAGCTGGACGTGACGGCCGTGGAGGAGGTGTTCTCGAAGGGCGCGTACGCGGCGGCGTACTCGGGGTTCGAGGGCGAGTCCCGCACGGGTGAGCGGCTGGTGGACTGGCTGCGGGCGCGCGGCGTCGAGCAGGTGGACGTGGTCGGGGTCGCCACCGACCACTGCGTGCGCGCGACGGCGATGGACGCGGCGGACGCCGGGTTCGCGGTCACCGTGCTGCTGGACCTCACGGCGGGCGTGTCGCAGGCGACGGTGGACAGCGCGTTGACCCGGCTGGGCGAGTCCGGCGTGACGCTGACGGGCACGCCGCGCGTGGGGTGAGCCCCGGTTCGGGCGCCCCCGGTCGCGAGGGGCGCCCGAACGCTCAGGTCACGGCGTCGGGGCGCAGGCGGTCGCGCCGAGGACGACGTCGCCGGTGATGGCGGACGCCTCGGTGAACCGCAGGTGCAGCATGGCCATCGCGATGCTGCCGTCGTTCGGGCTCGGGACGGTCGTCTCGCCGAACGTCGCGGTGGCCAGCACCGTGCCGTCGCCCGCCTTCACCTCGTGCACGTGGTTCGGCGCGATCTGCTCGGGCAGCCCGGTGAAGCCCTGGAGGCCGTCCGCCGCCCACCCCGCGTTGGTGCCGGACTCGCCGCCCAGGCAGGTGATCTTCCACCTGGCCACCCGCAGCCTCGGCCCGCCCGCCGACACCAGCGCCGACAGCTCGAAGTCGGAACCGACCGCCTCGGACGTGGTCGTGGTCGTGCCGTTGTCCGGGTCCACCACCGCGGTGGTGCACGACGACGTGCCCGCGCCGAACCGGACGCCCGCGCGGCTCACCGCCTCGGACGAGTTGGACGTGGTGCCGTCGACCGCGCACGGCGCCAGCGGCGCGACGGTGACCCGCGTGCCCGCCTTGGTGAACTCGGCGGAGCCGACGGACGCCACCCCCGCCGGGTTGGCCGCCGACGCCGGCGGCGCGGCCGTGACCAGGCCGAGTACCAGCGCCGCGGTCACGGCTCCGACCCGGCGCGCTCCGATCTGCTTCATCGTGTCGCCCTTCTGCTATTCACGGACGAGAGGAATATCGAACCCTCGCGGACACGACCCGATGATCTAGCGCGCACATCACCCGTCAGAGGAAAAATCCTTACCTGATCGAGTGATGACCGTCGGGACGTGCTCAGCACGGGATGCGCACCGGCAGCGGCGCGTTGGAGAAATCACCCGGCAGGCCCACGAGTCGCTCCAACGCATCAAGCACCCGGAACGCCGCGCGGCCGTCGCCGAACGGGTTGCGCCCGCGCGGCAGCCGCAGCCGCGCGCCGAGCACCCAGCCCGCCTCGGCCAGGATCCGGATCGGGTCGGTGCCGACCAGCCACGCGCCGCCGGCCTCCACCGCGGACACCCGCTCGGTCGTGTCGCGCAGCACCAGCACCGGCACGCCGAACGTGGGCGCCTCCTCCTGGATGCCGCCGGAGTCGGTGAGCACCAGCGCGGACCGGCGCAACGCGCGCACCAGGTCCGCGTAGTCCAGCGGCCCGGTCACCACGATCCGCTCGTGCCCGCCGAGCACGGCCCGTGCCGCCGCGCGCACCCGCGGGTCCGGGTGGGCGGGCAGCAGCACGCGCACATCGGGGTGCCGGTCGGCGACGGCCCGCACGGCGTGCAGCACGCGCGTCAACGGCCGGCCCCACGACTCGCGCCGGTGCACGGTGACCAGCACCAGGCGTTCGGCGCGCTCGTCGAGCACGCGTTCCAGCGCCGCGAGGTCGGGGTCGCGGGCGGGCAGGTCGGCGGCGGCCATCCGCTGCACGGCGTCGACCCCGGTGCTGCCGGTGACCACGATCCGGCGGTCGGCCAGGCCCTCGCGGACGAGCGCGGCGGCGTCCTCGTCGGTCGGCGCGAGGTGCAGGGCGGCGATCCGGGCGATCAGCTGCCAAGCGCCCTCTCCGGGGGACGGCCCCACGAGGTCGCCACCGCGCGGGCCGGCGTCGAGGTGGGCGACCGGGATGCCGCGCCAGAACGCGGCGAGCGCGCCGGCCAGCGCGGTCCCCGTGCCGCCCGGCACGAGGACGACGGCCGGGTCGCGCCCGCTCAGCAGCCGGTCGAACCCCGCGACCAGGCGGGCCCGCGGCCCGGTCCGGTACCCGGTGGTCCGCGGCACGTCCAGCCTGACGTCCACGTGCAGGCCGAACGCGCTCAGCGCCTGCTCGACCAGGCCGATGTGCGGTCCGCTGTGGACGATGACGGGCCGGAGCACCGGGTGGTCGCCGAGCGCCAGCGCCACCGGCGCGATCTTCACCGCCTCGGGTCGGGTGCCCGCGAGCAGCACGACTTCCTTCACCTTGCTCCCTTCACTGCGGTTCGGGTGGCGCCAGGGGTGCTCGCCCGTCGAGGTTCCCGGTGGGTGCGGCGCCCCGGCCGCGCGACTGGGGGTGGGCGCGTGGCCGGGGCGCACGCGCGCTACTCGTCGGCGGTCGCCGACGAGCCGGTTCCCGTGCCGGCCGCGTCGCCGCCGCCGGGGGTCTCGCGCACGGCTCAGCCCGCCGCGAGGTCGTGCCGGCGGCGCAGCGCCGAAGCGCCGACGGGCACGCCGAACAGGGCCAGCAGGCCGAGCCCGAGCCACCGGCCGGCGCCGGACGCCATCGGGATCGGCAGACCGGCCGGACCGCAGGTGGCCGAGGACAGCACCAGGTCACCGGCGCCGACCGAGCCGGGCGCGTCGCCGAGCAGGGTCACGTGCACGGCGTTGACGGTGAGGCTGCCGTCGGCGTTGCGGAGCTGCTCGTTGACCACGACCCGGGCGACGTCCACGCCGCGGAGGTCGACGTCGAGGGCGGTGTTCGGCGCGGGGTCGACGCCGACGCCGACCCCGGCTTCGCCGAGCCGTTCGAGGTCGAGCCCGACGAACCCGGCCCGGCCCGTCAGGCCCTTCTGGGTGGCCGCGCACTCGGCTTCGACCAGGTCGGCGGACAGGCCGCCGACCACGGTCGAGAGCAGGTCGAGCCGGACGTCGGCGGTGCTCGCCCGGGAGCCGACGGCGCCCGTCTTGTCGTCGCGCGACGCGGACGCGTCGACCGCGCCGGTCTTCAGGACGCCCGGCACGTCCACGCTCGCCGACGTGGTGGAGGTGGGGCCGTCCGCGGTGGCGGCGGCGAACGGGCCGGCCGACACCGCGCCGCGGCCCGACAGCGCCAGGTCGAGCCGCGCGCCGTGGGCCGAGGCGTCCCCCGGAGCCGCCGAGGCCGGTGCGGCTCCGAGGACCAGCGCCGCGACGGCGACCAGTCCGGCCGCCGAGGCCTGACGCGTCAGTGGCACACGCATGAAGCTCCCTCCTCGAAAACGTCTGGTCGAGCAAATGCCCCTATCGGCGTCCCTTCCGTCGTATTAAGAGTTGCTGACCGTAAAGAGGGACAACGGCCACTCGAATCGCCCAATTGCGACCACCGATGGTGGGTCTAACGCCCGAAATCACTTCACGTTGTCACTCGATCCGGGGGTGAGGTTCGCCGTACGCAGATCCGATGACCACCAAGCAGCCCTATCAGGCGATCCCCAATCGAGGGAAAGGACTCCGTCAGTGGCGTTTGCCTTACCCCGCACCGAACACCTCGACCGGGTGGTCGTCGGCACGCTCATGGCGGCTGCCGGCCGCGCCGCCGCACCCGTGGCGCTCACGTGGTCGGCGACCCGGCGATGACCCCCGTCGCGGACTTCGACGTGCTGCTGGGGATCACCCGGGCGCTGACGTCGACGATGGGCGTCGCGTTCGCGGCGTACCTGGTCCTGGTCGTCCTGCCCTACCTGCGGCACCGGCCCCGGCCGCACGGGCGGGCCGCCGATTTCGAGTGGCACTTCCTGCTGCCGTGCCGGGACGAGGGAGCCGTCGTCGGCGGCACGGTGCGGTACCTGCGCGAGGCGTTCCCCGACGCCCACGTGTGGGTCATAGACGACGACTCCGACGACGGCACGGTGGACGTCGTGCACGGCTTCCGGGACGACCCGCACGTCCACCTCGTGCGACGGCGCCGGCCGCACGCGCGCACCGGCAAGGGCGACGCGCTCAACGACGCCTACCGGACCGTGAAGCTGTGGATGGGGCGGCACGCCGACGCCGACCGCGCGGTGGCGGTGGTGGTGGACGCCGGCGGCCGGCCCGCCCGCGACTGCCTCGACGTGTGCGCGGCGGAGCACCTGTTCGGCGACCCCGGCGTCGGCGCGGTGCAGGTCGACGTGCGGGTGGCGAACGCGGGCGTGCGGCAGGCGGGCGGGCCGAGGTGGCGCGGCGTCCTCGGCGGCCTGCTGGTGCGGGTGCAGGACCTGGAGCTCCGGACCGCGGTCGCGGCGATCCGGCTGTCGCGCGGCACGACCTCCCCGGACGGCGACGGCCGGTTCGCCCGGCTGTCGGCGCTGGACTCCGTCGCGGGACCGGCCGGGCGGCCGTGGCGGGGGTCGTCGCCGGAGGACCCCGAGCTGGGCGTGCGCCTCTTGACGGCGGGGTGGCGCACCGGGTTCACCACGGACACCCACGTGCACCAGGAAGGGCTCCACAGCCTGCGGCGGTTGCTCGCGCAGCGCGCCCGGACGGGGCACGGGACGATGCGGGGCCTGCGGCACGTGCGGCGGATCTGGGCCTCACCGCACCTGTCCGCGTCGGGCGCGGCGAAGCTGACGTGCTCCCTGGTCCAGCCGTGGTCACGGCTGCTCGCCACGCTCGTCTACCCCGTGCCGTTGCTGGTGCTGGGTCAGCGCGCGGCGCACGCGCCGGGTGAGGTGTGGGCGTGGTTGGTCGACGGCGCGTGGACCTCGTTCGCGGTGTACGGGATGCTCGGCCTGCTGCCGTTCGTGCTGTGGGGGCCGGTGTACCGGGCGCGGTGCGCGCCCACGACCGGTCTCGCGCGGGCGATCGGCTACGGGTTCCTCTACGCGATCTACGCCAGCGCGTGCTGCCTGGCGTCGTGGCCGGCGGTGGCCCGGCCGGCACGCGGGCGCGACAGGTGGGCGGAGACGTGCGGCAACACCGAGCGGATCGCCGCGGACGTGGCGCTGGACCACTGACGCGTCGGCCCGTCACGCGTGAGATGCCCGACTTTGTAGAGCTTCGACGAAGACCGAACCAGAGATCGCCGGTTAACCTGCCCGAGAAGTCGATCCTCTGGGAGGTCCCAAGTGTCCGTCCTCGCCGTTCCCGGCCGTCGCGCGGTGCTCGCCGACCTGGTCCCGGGCGCTCTCGCGCGTGACATCGCCCTGGTCGTCGCGGGCGCCGGGTTGACCGGCCTGGCCGCCCAGGTCGCGCTGCCGGTGCCGGGCAGCCCCGTGCCGCTGACCGGCCAGACGTTCGCCGCCCTGCTCGTGGGCGCGGCGCTCGGGTGGCAGCGCGGTGGCGCGTCGATGGTGCTCTACCTGATCGCCGGCGTGGCCGGTGTGCCGTGGTTCCAGGGCGCCTCGTCGGGCACGCCCGCGTCGCTCGGGTACGTGGTCGGGTTCGTGTTCGCGGGCGCGCTGGTCGGCCACCTGGCGGCGCGCGGCGGTGACCGCACGCCGTTGCGGACCGTCGGCACGATGGCGGTGGGCAACCTGGTGATCTACGCGTGCGGCGTGCCGTGGCTGATGGCCGCGGCGGGCGTGGGCTTCGGCAAGGCGCTGCAGCTGGGCGTGACGCCGTTCCTGGTGGGCGACGCGCTGAAGATCGCCCTGGCGGCCGGTCTCCTGCCCGCGACCTGGGCCCTGCTCAACCGCAAGTGACCTCGCGCGTGTCCAACGTTCAGAACGCGTGAGTCCAACGTTCGGAACGCGTGAGTCCTACGTTCGGAACACCCGAGTTCAACGCTCAGGACGGGTTGGGGTGTCCGACCCCCGGTGACGGGGTGGGCGGGTACGGTCTTCGCCGTGCCCGCCACCACCGCCATCCCCGACACCAGGACGTTGCTCGCCGTCGCCGTGGAGGCGGTGGGCGGAGCCGAACGCCAGGGCCAGGTCGACATGGCCGAGGCCGTCGAGCGGTCGATCCGGACCGGCGAGCACCTCGCCGTCCAAGCGGGCACCGGCACGGGCAAGTCGCTCGCCTACCTGGTGCCCGCGCTGCGGCACGCCGTGGCCGAGGAGACGACCGTCGTCATCTCCACCGCCACCATCGCGCTGCAACGCCAGCTCGTGGACCGCGACCTGCCCCGGCTGGCCAAGGCGTTGCGCAAGGAGCTGGGGCGCGAGCCGCGGTTCGCCATCCTCAAGGGCCGCCGCAACTACCTGTGCATGCACCGCCTGCACACCGGTGCGCCGGACGAGCCGGAGGACGCGGGCCTGTTCGACCCGTTCGCGGTGTCCAAGATGGGCCGCGAGATCAAGCGCCTGCACGAGTGGTCGTCCGACACCGAGACCGGTGACCGCGACGAGCTCGTGCCCGGCGTCACGGACCAGGCGTGGCGCCAGGTCTCCGTGACCGCTCGGGAGTGCCTCGGCGTGAACAAGTGCCCGATCGGCGTGGACTGCTTCGCGGAGAAGGCACGGGCCGAGGCGGGCAAGGCGGACGTCGTGGTGACCAACCACGCGATGCTCGCCGTGGACGCGCTGGAGGGCTACCAGGTCCTGCCCGACCACGACGTGGTGGTGATCGACGAGGCGCACGACCTGGTGGACCGGGTCACGTCGGTGGCGACGGAAGAGCTGAGCGCGTCCCTGGTCGCCACGGCCGCGCGGCGCTGCGGGCGGCTGATCGACCAGACCGTGGCCGACCGGATGGCCGAGGCGAGCGACGGCCTGGCGATGATCCTGGAGGAGATGCCGGCCGGTCGGCTGGACAGCCTGCCGCAGGCGTTGGCGGGCGCGCTGCGGGCGACCAAGGACGCGGCGCACGCGTGCATCACGTCGCTGGGGCCGGAGCGCAAGGAGGACGTGGACGGCGCGACGTCGCGCAAGCTGGCGATGTCGCTGCTGGACGACGTGCACGACTGCGCCACCCGGATCCTGGGGGCGTTCGACGAGGACCACGACGTGGTCTGGGTGTCGGGTGACTTCGCCGACCGCAACAAGGCGCCGTCGTTGCGGGTCGCGCCGCTCGGTGTCGGCGGGTTGCTGCGGGAGCGGCTGTTCGGGAAGCGGACCACGGTCCTGACCTCGGCGACGTTGACGTTGGGCGGCACGTTCGACACGTTGGCGCGGCAGTGGGGGCTGCCGGCGGCGTCGGGCGCCCGCAAGGCGGAGGGGACGGCGACGGACAAGGAGCCGCCGTCGGACCTGGGCGCGCCGCGGTGGAGCGGGCTGGACGTCGGCTCGCCGTTCGAGCACGGCAGCAGCGGGATCCTGTACGTGGCGCGGCACCTGCCGCCGCCGGGACGCGACGGGCTGCCACCGTCCTATGTGGACGAGATCGAGAGTTTGGTCAACGCGGCCGGCGGGCGCACGTTGGGGCTGTTCTCGTCGATGCGTGCGGCGAAGGCGGCGGCGGAGGCGTTGCGGGACAAGGTGGACTACCCGGTGCTGTGCCAGGGCGACGACGCCACCGGGCAGTTGGTGAAGCGGTTCGCCGAGGACGCGCAGACGTGCCTGTTCGGCACTTTGTCGTTGTGGCAGGGCGTGGACGTGCCGGGGCCGGCGCTGTCGCTGGTGGTGATGGACCGCATCCCGTTCCCGCGGCCGGACGACCCGTTGGCGTCGGCGCGGCAGAAGGCCGTGGAGTCGCGCGGCGGCAACGGCTTCCTCACCGTGGCGGCGACCCACGCCGCGCTGCTGCTGGCCCAGGGCGCGGGGCGGCTGCTGCGTTCGATGAACGACAAGGGCGTGGTCGCCGTGCTCGACCCGCGGTTGGCGACGGCCCGTTACGGCGGGTTCCTGCGTGCCTCGCTGCCGCCGTTCTGGACGACGTACGACCCGGAGGTCGTGCGGGCGGCGCTCAAGCGGCTCGACGCGGCCAACAACTGACGGCCGTTCCCTCGTCTGGCGGGTGCTGAGCGTTCAACTCGGGTGTTCCGAACGTAGGACACGCATGTCCTGAACGTAGGACACGCGCGTTCTGAACGTAGGACACGCGCGGGTTGGAGGTAGGACTCTCGAGGGTCAGCCGTCGACGAGGAGGCCGCGGAGGGGGCCTTGGAGGCGACCGGCGCGGCGGGAGACGCCCGGGAGGGCGGTCAGGCGGTGTTTGCCCTCGGCGGCCAGGGTGGGGCGCCAGAGGCGGTCCACGACCTCGTGGGCCGGACCGGCGACCTCGGCCAGCGGGCGCTGGAGGTGCTCGGACCACAGGCGCAGGCGGGCGTCCCGGGCCACCTCCGGGTCGTCGGTCACGACGTTGACCTCGGTGTCGTTGAACAGCGAGTGCTCGTTCAGGTTGGCCGAGCCGATGCTCAACCAGCGGTCGTCCACGAGGGCGAGCTTGGCGTGCACGTAGACCGACGACGACGTCGCGCCGTCGTGCGAGGACAACGTGGCGGCGACCAGCCGGTGGTTGCCGTCGTCGGCGTCCAGCAGGCGTCCCAGCTGGCCGCGGGTGGTGTCCGCGCCGTTGCTCGGCTTGCGCGGCAGCACCAGGACGGTGCGGAAGTCGGGGCTCGGCGGGTTGCGGAGCTTGTCGATCAGGACCTCGGTGACCTCGGGCGACCAGAGGAACTGGTTCTCGAGGTAGACCAGGCTCGTCGCCGAGCGCAACGCGCGCAGGTAGGAGTCGAGCAGGCTGAACTCGCCGCGGGGCGCGAAGTCGTAGGTGCGCTCCGGGATCGTGCGCACCAGCTGCGCGGAGGACGAGCCGGCGGGCGCGGGCGGGATCGCCGGGGGCAGCTGCTCGCCGGAGATCTCCTGCCAGCGCAGGCGGAAGTGCTCGGCCGCGTCCGCGACGATCGGCCCGCGCAGGCGCGTCCCGATGTCGTGCCAGCCCAGCGGTTCGCGGGGCGGGTGCTCGGCGCTGTCGTGCCGGTCGCCCTCCACCGCGGTCAGGTCCATGCCGCCGACGAACGCCACCTCGTCGTCCACCACGACGATCTTCTCGTGGTGGCAGTGCAGCGTCCGCTCCCGCGCGTCGATCTCGCACCGCACGGCGCTGTCGCGGGTGAACTCGCGCTGCGCCGCCAGCACCCGCTTGCGGGTCGGTTCGAACATCGGCACCGGCGGCCCCGCCCACAGCAGCACGCGCACCGGCACCCGGGACGAGGCCGACGCCAGCAGCTCGCGCAACGTCGGCGAACCCGGTTCGCGGGTCAGCCGGAAGTCCGGGCTGGCGCACCACCCGGCCAGGTGGACGGACTTGCGCGCCGACGAGATCGCCGACGCGATGGCGGGCAGCACCTCGTGCCCGTCCACCAGCACGTCGACCCGGTTGCCGGTCCGCACCGGCCGCCGCGGCGTCCACCAGCCGGCCTCCGAGCCGAAGGCCGACCCCCACCCCAGCTTGCGCAACCGTCTCGCGTGGTGCGCGCACAGCAAGCTCTCCAGCCCGTCACCGAGCTTGGCGTCCAACACGTCCAACAGGCCCACGCCGGGGATGGTTACCGCAAACCGGTCAAACGAAACTTCGGTGCACGGCCACCGTGGCGGTTCCGGGCGCCACCTCGGTGTACCCGGCGTCCCGCACGAGCACGACGTCCGGCCTCGCCACCAGCGCGTCCCAGTCGGCCGCCGACGGCGTCCGCACGGCGCACCGGTAGTCCAGCCCGGCCCACTCCTTCAGCTCGGCGTCGGACAGGTGCGGCGCGACCAGCATCGACGCGTGCCCCACCTGCGCCGCCGCCTTGCCCGCCGTCATCTCCACGCGCGGGTTCAGCCAGAGCTCGACCGCGCCGGGGGGCACCGGGCCCGGCTCGTCGGGCGGCAGCTCGCTGCCCGAGATCTGCAGCCGGCTCAGCTCCTTGGGCAGGTCCACCACCCGGCTCGGCACGAACGCCCGCACCGACGCGCCACCGACCGTGACCGTCACACCCGGCAACGCCTGCACGGCCTCCCAGTGCGCGCCCCGGGCCCGCCGCGACACCTTCCGGATCCGGCCGCGCACCCACGCCACCAGGTCGTCGTGCCACTCGCCGCCCGGCAGCGCGCGGTCGTCCAGGCACACCGCGATGGCGGCGGCCGCCGCGGCCTCCAGCACGTCCGTCCGCGACGGCGGCGCGGACCGCTCGATCCGCAGCACCACCGGCATCGCCCGGACCGACGCCGGGTCTTCCTCGTCGGTCGACCAGTGCCGGTCCACCAGCATCCGCAGGATCGGGTTCACAGCCGGTTCAGCTCCAGACCGTCCGCCGCGTCCGCGGCCTCCACCTCCGCACGCGTCACGCCGAGGACGAACAGCACCGCGTCCAGGAACGGGTGCGACAGCGCCGTGTCCGCCACCTCGCGCAACGCGGGCTTGGCGTTGAACGCGATGCCCAGACCGGCCGCGCCGAGCATGTCGATGTCGTTCGCGCCGTCACCGACGGCCACGGTCTGCGCCAGCGTGATGCCCTGCTGGTCGGCGAACCGCCGCAGCGCCACCGCCTTGCCCGCCCGGTCGACCACCTCGCCGAGGACCCGGCCGGTCAGCTTGCCGTCCACGATCTCCAGCTCGTTGGCCGCGCAGAAGTCCAGGCCCAGGTCGTCGACCAGCCGCTGGATCACGCGCGTGAAACCGCCGGACACCACACCGCAGCGGAACCCGAGCCGCTTCAACGTCCGCACCGTCGTCCGCGCGCCCGGCGTCAGCTCCAACGACCCGGCCACCTCGTCCAGCACGGACTCGTCCAGGCCCTCCAGCAGCGCCACCCGCCGCCGCAGCGACTCGGTGAAGTCCAGCTCGCCGCGCATCGCCGCGTCGGTGATCTCCTTGACCTGCGGCTCCACCCCGACGTGCGCGGCCAGCATCTCGATCACCTCGCCCTGGATGAGCGTGGAGTCGACGTCGAACACCACCAGCCGCTTGGCCCGCCGGGTCAACCCGGCCCGCTCCACCGCGATGTCCAGCCCGCCGCGCACCGCCACCTCGGCCAGCGCCGACCGCAGCTGCGCGTCGCTCTCCGGCGTGTCGTCGGCCACGGACACCCGCAGCTCGAGGCCGGTGACGGGGTAGTCGGCCACACCCCGCATCGCGTCGATGTTCACGCCGAGCGCCGCCAGCCGGCGCGCCACCTCGGTGAACGCGCGGGCCGTGACCGGGCGGCCGAGCAGGATCAGCACGTGGCTGGACTCCAGCCGCGCGGTCCGCTTCGAGTCCGCGCCGATCTCCACCTCGACGAGCATGGACACCGTCGCCATGGCCTGCTCGACGGCCTCCTGCAACCCCTCCGGGTCGCGGTCGGCGGACACGAGCACGCCGAGCACCAACCGACCGCGGATGACGACCTGCTCGACGTCGAGGATTTCCACGCCGTGCCTGGTCAACACCGCGAAGAGCACGGAGGAGACCCCCGGCTTGTCCGGTCCGGTGACCGTGATCAGGACGGGCGTGGCGCTGGGCTTGGTCACTGATGGCTCCTATGCCAGACAGCGACGAGCCCCGACGTCCGCGGCCGAGGGATTCGGACGCCGATCGTCGGGGCTCGCCGTTGAACCTGTGCTCAGGTTACAAGCGTCACTTGTGGTCGCCCTCGGTGTGCTCCGAGGCTGTGCCCGATTGCACAGCGGCGGCGGCCACCTCGGACGGCGCGGGCTTCGCGTCCTCGTGCGCGATGGCCTTGCCGGTGAACGTCACGTGCGCCTCGCTGTGCAGCCGCTCGATCATGTGCGGGTAGTGCAGCTCGAACGCGGGGCGCGCCGAGCGGATGCGCGGCAGCTCGGTGAAGTTGTGCCGCGGCGGCGGGCACGAGGTCGCCCACTCCAGCGAGTTGCCGAAGCCCCACGGGTCGTCCACCTTCACGGTCTCGCCGTACCGGTAGGACTTGAAGACGTTCCAGATGAACGGCAGCGTGGACGCGCCCAGGATGTACGCGCCGATCGTGGAGATCGTGTTCAGCGTGGTGAAGCCGTCGCTGGGCAGGTAGTCCGCGTACCGGCGCGGCATGCCCTCGTTGCCCAGCCAGTGCTGCACCAGGAACGTGGCGTGGAAGCCGAGGAACGTGGTCCAGAAGTGGAGCTTGCCCAGCGGCTCGTCCATCATCCGGCCGGTGATCTTCGGGAACCAGAAGTAGATGCCCGCGAAGGTGGCGAACACGATCGTGCCGTACAGCACGTAGTGGAAGTGCGCCACGACGAAGTACGTGTCCGACACGTGGAAGTCGATCGCCGGCGCGGCCAGCAGGATGCCGGACAGACCACCGAAGAGGAAGGTGACGATGAAACCGATGCTGAACAGCATCGGGGTCTCGAACGTCAGCTGCCCCTTCCACATCGTGCCGATCCAGTTGAAGAACTTGATGCCGGTCGGCACCGCGATCAGGAACGTCATGAACGCGAAGAACGGCAGCAGCACCGCGCCGGTGGCGTACATGTGGTGCGCCCACACCGCCACGGACAGCGCCGCGATGCCCAGCGTCGCGTAGACCAGGCCGTTGTAGCCGAAGATCGGCTTGCGGCTGAACACCGGGAAGATCTCCGACACGATGCCGAAGAACGGCAGCGCGACGATGTACACCTCGGGGTGGCCGAAGAACCAGAACAGGTGCTGCCAGAGGATCACGCCGCCGTTGGCCGGGTCGAACACGTGCGCGCCCAGGTGGCGGTCGGCCAGCAGGCCCAGCAGCGCGGCGGTCAGGATCGGGAACGCCAGCAGCACCAGCACGGACGTCACCAGGATGTTCCAGGTGAAGATCGGCATGCGGAACATGGTCATGCCGGGCGCCCGGAGGCAGACCACCGTGGTGATCATGTTGACCGCGCCGAGGATGGTGCCGAGACCACCGACAACCAGGCCCGAGATCCACAGGTCGGCGCCGACGCCGGGCGAGTGGATGGCGTTCGACAGCGGGGTGTAGGCGAACCAGCCGAAGTCGGCCGCGCCACCCGGCGTCAGGAAGCCCGCCATCACGATCAGGCCGCCGAACAGGTACAGCCAGTACGAGAACGCGTTGAGCCGCGGGAACGCGACGTCCGGCGAACCGATCTGCAGCGGCAGGATGAAGTTGGCGAAGCCGAACACGATGGGCGTCGCGTACAGCAGCAGCATCACCGTGCCGTGCATGGTGAACAGCTGGTTGAACTGCTCCTGGGACAGGAACTGCATGCCCGGTCGTGCCAGCTCGGTCCGCATCAGCATGGCCATCGCGCCGCCCACCATGAAGAAGGCGAACGACGTGACCAGGTACATGATCCCGATCTGCTTGTGGTCCGTGGTGCGGAACATCCGCAGCAGGAACGAACCCTTGACCGCGTCGCGAGTCCCGAAGGGCCGCGTCGCGATCGGCTGCGGGGCTACGGCCGTCACGGTGCCTCCTGCACTGTCTGGTACTGGCTGAGCCTGCGGGTGGCGCCGCCGGCTCATCGGATCGTAGACGGCGCTGTTCCGGGTGGCGCGGCTGGGCTGCCCGCTGGATCAAGTGAGGTAGCGCAGGTCACAGGTTTGGATTGCCGCTGCTCCGCAGGCGGCGGCGAGGTCGCCCGGAAGTCGACCGCTCCCGCCCTGATTCCCGACGATCGAAAAGCGTGATCGTCGGGAATGAGGACGCGAACGGTCGACGCGACCTCGCGGAGGTGCGAGTCGGCGCTGGTGGGGATGAGGAGTGACGGGGGGTCAGCGGCGCAGGAGGTGGCGCAGCTTCGGGGAGGCGACGAAGGCGGCGCCGGCGGCGACCAGGGCGAGGCCGACCACCAGCATCCAGCCGCCGTCGAAGCCCGTGTTGGCCAGGTCGTCGTTGCCGGGGCCGTCGACGGCGACCGGGGTCGAGGTGCTGGTCGGCGTGACGGCGACCGGCTCGGTGGTCGTCGTCGGGGCGACCTCGTCGGTGGTGCTCGCCGGGGTGGAGGACGTGGTGGACGGCGTGGTGGTCACCGGGGTGGACTCGGTCGTGGTGACCGTGTCGTCCTGCTCGGCGCAGACGAACCAGTGGCTGATGCCGGCGGGGCCGCCGCTGGGGTTGAGCGGCGGGTGCAGGTCTTCCCACGCCAGGTCGCCGAGCTTGGCGGCGGTGTAGACGTTGTAGGCCGGGCCGCCCTTCACCACGACGCCGGTGAGCACGTAACCCTCGGGGTAGGCCGTGATGTCGATGTCGACGCCCTCGACGGTGAAGGTGCCCGCGGGCATCGTCATCTCCTCGCCGGGCAGGCCGACGACCTCGCAGGCGTTGCCGGGCTGGCCGATGTCGACGTTCTTCTGCTCGCCCACGACGGCGCGCGCGTCGCCGGGAAGCGGGGTCTCCGAGGTGGCCGAGGCGGTGCCGCCCAGCAGGCCGGTGGCGCTCAGGGCGAGCAGCGCGGCTGCTCCGAACAGGCGGCGGGTGGTGATGCGCATGGCTGCTGCTCCGCTGGGTCGTGGGGTGACCGGGGGATCGAACTACACCGGTTGTCCCTCTATCGAGGTAGCCCATTCAGATGAATCGGGTTGCCGCCCTGTCGTTATGGATCGGTGATGTTAACGACGGGTAGTGGCGTTTCACCGGATGGAGGAGCGGCTTGCGCCGGCCGTGACCTTTACCGAACCCGAACAGCTCCGCGACCTCGACCACCGCCCTCGCCGTGCCACGATGCGCGGCGTGCAGGGACTCGTGCTGGTCGTGGAGGACGAACGGGCCATCGCCGACCTGATCTGCCTCTACCTGCGGCGCGACGGGTTCGGGGTGCACGTCGAGGCGGACGGGCACGCGGCGCTGGCGGCGGTGCGGCGGCTGCGGCCGGTGGCGGTGCTGCTGGACGTCGGCCTGCCCGGGCTGGACGGGGTCGAGGTGTGCCGCGCGCTGCGGGCGGCGGGCGACTGGACCCCGGTGCTGTTCGTGACCGCGCGCGACGACGAGGTGGACCGGGTGCTCGGGCTGGAGCTGGGCGCGGACGACTACGTGACCAAGCCGTTCAGCCCGCGCGAGCTGGTGGCCCGGGTGCGCACCGTGCTGCGCCGGGGAGCGCCGCGGGTCAGCGCCGTGCACGTGGTCGGTGACGTGAAGCTGGACGGCGACCGGCGGCGGGTGTGGGCGGGCGGGGTGGAGGTGGCGTTGACCTCGACGGAGTTCGAGCTGCTGGCGCACCTGATGCGGCACCCCGGGCGGGTGTTCGAGCGGGAGCAGCTGCTGAGCGCGGTGTGGGGTTACGCGGCGGCGGCGGGCACGCGGACGGTGGACGTGCACGTGGCGCAGTTGCGGGCGAAGCTGGGCGACCGCAGCCCGATCAGGACCGTGCGCGGGGTCGGCTACTCGGTCGAGGCGTCGTGAAGCGCACGAGCCTGGCGTTCCGGATCACCGCGTTGTGCCTGGCCGTGGCCGCGGTGGCGGTCGTGGTGGCGGGGTTGGTGTCGGCGCGGCTGGTGCTCACCGCCGCCCGGGAGGTGAGCCGGGAGGCGCTGGCCGACCAGGCGGACGTGGTGGCCGAGCAGCTCGACGTGGGTCGGGCCGGGCGGCTGCGGGTGGTCGAGGTGCTGCGCGGCCAGGGCATCGCCGTGGTGCTGATCGGCCCGGACGGCGGGTTGACCGGTGAGCCGCGGGCCGTGCGGGCGGTGCGCGAGGCGGGGGTCGGGTCGGGCAGCGCGGGGACGCGGCTGGTCGAGGTGCGGCCCGGGGTGGCGCTGGTGCAGGAGACCGGCGTCGGCAACGGTCCGGGGCGCAAGCTGCTGCGCAACATCGCGTTCGCGTTGGGCGTCGGGTTGCTGGTGGCGGCGGTGGCCGGGTTGCTGCTGGGCAAGCTGGTCGCGCGCCCGCTGCGCCGGACGGCGGCGGTCGCGCGCACCATGAGCGGCGGTCGGCGTGACCTGCGGGCGCCCGAGCGGGGACCGGCGGAGGTCGCCGAGGTCGGGGGCGCGGTGAACGCCCTGGCCGACGCGTTGGCGCGCAGCGAGGCCAGGCAGCGGGAGTTCCTGCTGTCGGTCTCGCACGAGCTGCGCACACCCTTGACCGCAGTGAGCGGGTTCGCCGAGTCCCTGGCCGACGGCGTGGTGTCCGGGCCGGAGGTGCGGTCGGTCGGCCGCACCATCTCGCGGGAGGCGCACCGGCTCGACCGGCTGGTCACCGACCTGCTGGACCTGGCCAGGCTGGGCGCGGACGACTTCCGCGTCGACCTCGACCGGGTCGACCTGACCGAGGTCGTCACGGCCGCCGCCGAGGTGTGGCGGGCGCGGTGCGCGGCGAAGGGCGTCGAGTTCCGGCTGGCGGCGCCGCCGGGGCCGACCGTGCGGACCACGGACGCGCGGCGGGTGCGGCAGGTGCTGGACGGGCTGCTGGAGAACGCGCTGCGCCTCACGCCGGCCGGCCGGCCGGTGGTGCTGGCGCTGGACGACGTGCTCCAGGTGCGCGACGGCGGTCCGGGCCTGTCCGAGGAGGACTACCGGGTGGCGTTCCGCAAGGGCGCGCTGCACGCGAAGTACGAGCGGTCCCGCCCGGTCGGCACCGGGGTCGGGCTCGCCCTGGTGCACGGTCTGGTGACCCGGTTGGGTGGCACGATCGAGGCCGGTCCCGCGCCCGAGGGCGGCGCGGCCTTCACGGTGAGGTTGCCCCATGCGTGAGCTGGAGGTCCGGTGGCACGAGGCGGTCCGGGTGCTGGGCGGCGCGCACGGGCCCGGGGACCTCGTCGAGCGGTACGCCGAGCCGCACCGCGGCTACCACAACGCCGACCACGTGCTGGCCGTCGTCCGTGACGCGGACGCGCTGGCCGTCGACCGCACGGCACGGGAGCGCGCCGTGCTCACGCTCGCCGCCCTCGCGCACGACGTCGTCTACGACGGCGTGCCGGGCGAGGACGAGCGGCGCAGCGCCGAGTGGGTCCGGGCCCGGCTCGCCGGGCTGCCGGCGGCCGACGAGGTGGCCGCGCTGGTGCTGGCCACCGCGGAGCACGCCTCGGACGACCCGCTGACGTGCCTGCTCCTGGACGCCGACCTGGCCGTCCTCGGCTCCGACCCGGCCGCCTACGAGCGCTACCGCGCGGCCGTGCGCGCCGAGTACGCGCACGTGCCGGACGACGCGTGGCGGGTCGGGCGGGGCGAGGTCCTGCGCGCGTTGGCCGGGCGCGACCCGCTCTACGTCACGCCGCACGCGCGTGACCGGTGGGAGGACCGCGCCAAGGCCAACCTCGCCGCCGAGCTCAGCTCGCTCGGTGACCCGCCATGAGCACGTCGTAGGTCGGGAACGCCTCGGCGATCTCGCTGCCGGTGAAGTTGCCGACCCAGCCGTCGTCGTCGTGGAAGAACCGGATCGACACGTAGTCCGGCCGGGTGCCCATGTCGAACCAGTGGGTGGTGTTCTCGGGCACGCTCAGCAGGTCGCCCGCCTCGCACAGCACCGCGTACACGCGCTCCTTGACGTGCAGGTAGAACACGCCGGAGCCGCGCGCGAAGAACCGGTCCTCGTCGTCGTCGTGGGTGTGCTCGGCCAGGAACTTCAGCCGCGCCTGCCCGGCCGACGCCAGCCACTCCGGGTCGTCCGACGGGGCCATCTCCATCGCGTCGACCAGGGTGTAGCCCTCGGTCTCGGTGACGCGGGCGACCTGCTCGGCGTACACCTCCAGGGCGTTCTCCCTGGTCACACCCGGTACGACCGGCCACTGCTCGTAGCGGACGCCCAGCTGCTTCAGCTCCACCGCGATCTCGGCGGGGTCGGCGGTGCGCACCAGAGCGGTCTCCGGGTCGGTGTCCGACCACACGGTCAGCAACGTCATCGCGCCTACCTCCTGTGAGTCTCGGCTTTGAAGCGCAACAGCCACTCCAAGCACTCCAGCCGGTGCCGCGCCTGGTAGAGGTCGTCACCCCACACGTACACCCCGTGACGGGCGACAATCAAGGCCGGCACGTCCGCGCGGAAGCCCGCCTCGAACGCGTCGCCGAGCACCCGCATGTCCTGGCTGTTCGGCGTCACCGGGATGACGACGGACTCGTGCGCCTGGCGGCCGAAGCCCTTGAGCATCTCCAGGTCGCGCAGCTCGACGCCGTCCGGCCAGTGCTCGGCCGCGACGACCGGCGCCAGGGCGTGCACGTGGACCACCGCGCCCGCGCCGGACACCGCCGCGATCCGCCCGTGCAGGCCCGCCTCGGCCGACGGCACCCGCACCGGGTCGTCCGTGCGGCCCTCGGCGTCGACGAGCACCACGTCGTCCGGCGTCAGCTCGCCCTTGTCCTTGCCGCTGACGGTGACCGCGAGCCGCAGCGGGTCGCGGTCCACGACCACGGAGAGGTTGCCCGAGGTGCCGCGCATCCAGCCCATCGCGGTGTACCGGGCGCACTCGGCGGCCAGCGCCTCGCCCGGCGTCACAGGGCGTCCACCGTCCGGTGTGGACCGAAGTCCGCGTCGCCGTACGGCTCGCCGGGGCGCGCCACGCCGACCGTCTGCCAGCCCGCCTCGGCGGCGGCGTGCAGCTCGGCGGGAACGTCGGAGTAGAAGGTGATGTCGCTCGACCCGAGCACGGAGGCGATCTTGAGGTAGGAGCCGGCCTCGCGCTTCGGGCCGGCGTTCACGGTGTCGAAGTGGAACTCGAACAACGACGTGAGGTCGCCGTCCGTGGTGTGCGCGAAGAACGCCACCTGGCCGGCGACCGAACCGGAGGAGAACACGGCCAGCTTGGTGCCCTCGGCGTGCCACCGCCGCAGGGCGGGCACCACGTCGGGGAAGAACTCGGCCACCAGGTCGCCCTCGGCGTACCCGCGCTGCCAGATCAAGCCCTGCAACGTCTTCAGCGGCGTGACCTTCTGGTCGGCGTCCATCCAGCCGTGCAGCACGCGCACCAGCTCGTCCGTGCCACCGTCCACACCGGACAGCTCGCGGACCTGCGCCACCGCCTCCGCGACGGCCGGGTCGTCGCCGTGCGCGTCGATCCACGGCCCGAGCCGCGGCCGGGCGTAGTCGTACAGCGTGACCAGGACCTGGTCGGTGGCGCTGAGCGTGCCTTCGATGTCCAGCACGACCCATTCAGTCATGAACGTCCCCAACGTAGTAATCGGCCAAACCGTCCGGAGCGTACGCACCGCGGTCGGTCACCACCCTCGTGACGAACCGCGGCGGGGTGACGTCGAAGGCGGGGTACAGGCCCCGGGCCCGGTCGGTGGCCGTGCGGCGGCCCAGGGTGTGCCGCACCTCGTCGCCCGGCCGGTACTCGATCGGCACGTCGGCGGCGGAGGGCGCCAGGCGGTCCGGCGCCTGCACCATGGCCAGGAACGGCACGTCGAACGCGTGCGCGGCGACCGCCAGGCCGAGCGTGCCGACCTTGTTGACCACGTGCCCGTCCATCGTGACGCGGTCGGCGGCGGTCAGCAGCACGTCCACGTCGCCGGTCGACATCACGGCCGCGCCCATGCCGTCGGTGATCAGGGTCGTGTCGACGCCCATCTCCCCCAGCGTCTCCGCGGTCAGGCGAGCGCCCTGGAGGTACGGACGGGTCTCCGTGCAGACGAACCGCAAACGCTTGCCCATGCTCTGGGCAGTGGCGACGGTCTCGGTCAGGTAGAGGTCGGCCCAGCAGTGCGTGAGCACCGCGCCCTCGTCCGGCAGCAGCTCGGCGGTGTGCCTGCCGAGGCTGCGGCTGCGGCTGCGGTAGCGCTCGTCCCCCGCCTTCGCGCCTTCGAGGGCGCCGGCTTCGAGGTCGTCGTTCGCGTCGACGCCCGCCAGCACGGCGGCCACGGCCTTGCGCAGGTGGTTGTTGGTGCGGCGGGTGGCGACCAGGAGCCGGCCCGCCTGGTCGAGGTGGGCGCGCGCCTCGTCCCGGGGCAGGCCGCGGGCCTCGCGGGCGGCCAGCACCATGCCCCACAGCGCGGCGAAGTACGGGCCGGAGGACTGGGTGACCATGTCCTCGATGGCCTTCGCGACCTCGGCGACCGTGCCGCAGCGCACCCACGTCTTCTCGAACGGGAAGTTGCGCCGGTCCAGCACGTGCACCCCGTCGTCGTCGAGGCGCACGCTGCGCGCGAGCAGCGGCTCCATCAGCTGTACCCGGTGAACGGCGCGTGCTCGCCGGTGAGGTGGTACGCGCCGACCTCGCGGGCCTTGTACGACACGGGGTCGTGCAGCGTGAGGGTGCGGGCGTTGCGCCAGAACCGGTCGAAGGCGTAGCCGGCGGCGGTGGCCCGCGCGCCGCACAGCTCGAACACCCGGCTCGTGGTCTGGTTGGCGACCTTGGTGGCGACGACCTTGGCCGACGAGATGGCGGCGGCGGTCTCCGCGCGCTCGGTCCGGGTCAGGTCGGCGCCCCGCCGGGACGCCTGGTCCAGCCGGTCCGAGGCGTGGTCGGCGAGGAGGCCGGCGGCCTGCGCGTCGGCGACCAGCTCGCCGTACGTGCCCAGGATGTAGGGGTCGGCGGTGGCCGTGTCGACACCGCTGAGGAACCACGGGCGGGTGGTCGTCCGGGTGTACTGGGCGGCTTCGGCCAGCGCGCCCTCCGCCATCGCCACGTACAGCTGGGCGAGCACCAGCTGGAAGCCCAGGGCGGCCAGCGACAGGCGCGGGCTGCTGTCGTCGTGCGCGCCGAGGACCTGGTCGGCCGGCACGTGCACGTGGTCGAACACCACGCCGCCGCTGGCGGTGAGGCGTTGCCCGATGTTGTCCCAGTCGCCGGCGTAGGTGATGCCGTCGGCCTTGGCGTCGAGCGTGAAGGTGATCTTGTCGCCGGTCTCGGTGTCGGTGGCGCTGACCACCAGCCGGTCGGCCACCGACGCGCCCGTGGCGAACGTCTTGCGGCCCGTGACCTCGTACCCGCCGTCGACCGGCCGCAGCTCCAAGGCCGCGTCCAGGGGGTTGCTGACCCCTGCCCAAAAGAGGTCGGCACCGGAGAGGTCGGCGCCGGTTCGGGAGTTCGGGTTGTCGAAGAGGCCGCTGCGCCAGACCTGGAGGTAGTGGTAGCCGAGGAGGTGGCCGACGTTGGCGTCCGCCGCGCCGACGACCCTGGTCACGGCCTGCTGCGTGGCCCAGTCGCCGACCCCGAGCAGCCCGGACCGCCGCAACGCCCCGACCTCCGCCGACGGCTCCGCACCGAGCCGGTCGCGCTCCGCCGCGTCGACCCGCAACGCCGCGGCCAGCTCCTCGGCGACGGTCAGCCACTTCTGCCGACCATCGGTGCTCGTCATGCGCCCTCCTACCGTCTGCGTCCCAGCAGGCGAGCCTAATCGCCGGCGCGGGCCGCGGGCTGAGCGTTCCGCCACATGGGAGGGCCGGCGGTCAGCGGGCGACGTACGTGGCGTGCCCGGCCAACCCCAACGCCGCCACCGCGCCCCGCAGGTCGACCGCGCCCTGCGGGAAGGTCGCGACGTGCGCCGCCCACGTGCGGCGGTCCTGGGCGAGCGCCTTCAGGTACCGCACGCACAGCGACGGCGGGATGGCCTCGCAGCGCTTGCGCGCGGCGCGCAGGGCGATCTCCATGCGCAACGCCTCGTCGTCGCGCCGTCCTCGTGACCTGATGCGGTCGAGGATGCCGTCGATCAGGGCCATCCGGCCGTGCAGGAAGTCCGACCAGTAGCCCTCGTCCGCCGCCGCCTCGAAACCGCCGTCGTCGTCCAGCAGCGCGAACACCCCCTCGGCGAGGCAGTCGCCGAACTCCTCCATCTGCGCCCGCGACTCGTTGGCGAACGGGTCGTACGGCTTCTGCTCCACCCGGCCGGTGATCGCCGACCGGCGCAGGCCCGCGTCGTCGAGCAGGAAGAACCAGTCCTCGTTGTAGATCGTCGGGAAGAACGAGGTCATCGACTCGCGGCCGATCACCAGCGCGCCGCCGCCGATGAACGTGCCCTGGTCGCCGCCCGTCTCGCGGTGCGCGTGGCAGACCACCGAGTTGTCCGGGAAGCCGCCGACCTCCAGCCCGACGGCGGCGTAGCCCTCCGAGACCAGGCCGGCCGCCGCGTCGAGGTCCGACGGGGTCGGCACGGTGATGTCGTCGTCGAGGAACGCCACCCGCTCCCAGCCGACCACCCGGGACACGAGCAGGCCGAGGTTGCGCTTGAAGCTGGTGTCGGTGTGCCGCAGGAACTCCGTGGAGCTGAGCACCTTCGCGGTCGCCGACAGGCGGGGCATCAGCGAGGCGGGCAGCGCGCCGACGTCGACCACCAGCATCTCGACGCCCCTGGTGCGGGCCAGCTTCGCGGCCCGGTCGGGCGCGGCGGTGCCGCTGGTGAGCACGAGCAGCGGCCGGCCGAGCGCGGCGGCGACGTCGGCGGCCGTGCCGAGGTAGCGCCACGGGCGGTTGGTCGGCACGACGATCGCGTCGACCGCCCCCGGCGGGCAGTCCTGGACGTCCACTGTGGTCAGCAGTTTGCCGTGCGACGCGTGGTGCTCCACGAGCGCAGGGGCGGTGGCGGTCAACCCGGGCCCTCCGGCCATTCGACGAGGCGGGATTCGGGCAGGTTCCAGTCCGGCGTGACGACCTGGCCGTTCACCACCTGCACCCTCGTGAGGATGCTGAAGGCGTCCGTGCCCGCGAAGCGGGTCTCCAGGTACGCGCCGTTGCGGTCGCGGAACCTGCCGTCGGTGAGGGCCCGCACGACACCGAGGGTGCCCCTGCCGTACTGGCCGTTGCAGATCGTCACCGTCCGCTTGTGGTTGAACGGGTTGGTGCCGCGGTAGAAGTGGCCGACGTCCTCGATCAGGACCTCGTGACCGCGGGAGTTGCCGAGCTTGGGCGCGAAGAGCCGCTCGTGGCCTTCGCCGTCGCGCACCACGAAACCGCCCGCTTCGGCCTCGTCGTGCCGGGCGACCTGGGTGATCGGGAGGTCGACGCGGTCGAGCAGTTCGCGGGTGACGAGGTTCCAGTCGACGCCGCCGAGCAGCACGAGGTGCGTGGTGTAGTCGTCGGGCGCCAGGTTGGAGGCGATGCGGAAGTTGACCTGGCTGCGCGGGTTGAGCGCGCGGATGTGGCCGTGCAGCTCGATGAGGGCGTCGAGGTCGGCGTAGGTGTAGAGCTCGACGTAGTCCGGCTGCGTGGGGTCGGAGTAGGGCATGGCCGCCCGCATGCCGGCCGGGAGCTGGGCGACGACGATGGTGATGTCGTGCCGGTCGTCGAAGTACCAGAAGCCCCGGTCGGCGCGGTCCTGGGCGGGGGTCGTGCCGTCTTCGCGCTCGACGGCGGCGCGCAGCGCGACCAGTTCGCGCAGCAGCTCCTCGCGGCGGCGCAGCTCCTCGGGGGTCAGCTCGTCCACCGGGATCAGCCGGTACGGGCGGGTGGCCACGGAGCGCTCGGTCGCGAAGAAGGTGGCGTAGGCGGCGAGGCGGTTCAGCGGCGGCGTCCTGGGCTTGCCGCGGCTCTCCCACGACGACAGCAGCGGCACGCTGGCCGGCTTGTCGGCGCTGAACGCCTGCGCGAGGTCGCTCTGCGTGATGACCACGTCGGGCCACTGCTCCTCGCGCAGCGCCCGAAGGCGGTGCGACAGCGAGTGGGAGCCATCCGCAACGACCACGACCGCGCGCCCTTCAGTGAACTTCAGCGTGCTAGCTGAAGCGTGGAACATACACTATTGCGGAGAAAAGTGACGAGCGGATACCCCTATCAGGGGCTTGTCAGGTGAGTACACCCCACTTACTCTCATATTACTGAGGTTCAGTCAACTTCAGTGAGTAGAGGTGAAGTTCACCCAGGAAGCCATCCGGGGGTCATCATGAACATGCTCACCGCGTTAGCCCGAACTTCCGAGGCCACCGAGTGGACGCCGCTCGTGGTGGTGGTCATGATCGGCGCGTTGACGCTGGTCATGGGTCTGGCCAAGCTCCTGCGCCGAGTGCTCGGCATGCTCACCCGGGTCCTGCTGTCGGCCGGCGCGGCGATGACCGGGATCGCCACGATGCTCGCCCTCTGCACCGTGCTGACCACCGTTCTGCTGGTCTACGCGCGCTGAACCACCACGTGCGGCTCATCCCCTTCGACTACGGTATGCGGGCCCGCATCGAAGGGGGAGTCGCACGATGGACCTGTCGCGCAGATCGTTCTCCGGGGGAACCGCCGTGGCCGCGCCAGCGACCGCGACCCCCGGGACGACCGCCGCGCCGGCCCGGGCGCCGCGTCCACACCGGCCGTCCACACCGCACCTGCTGGAAGCCGAGCAGCTGGTCGGCTACCTGTCGTTGCCGACGTGCCCGTTGACCAACAACACCTACAAGGAACCGGACCAGCCGAACGTGGTCCGGTGGGGTTCGCCCGGCGACGCGTCCGGGTGGGTCAACCAGAGCCAGTGCGCGTCGTTCCTGACCGCCGTGCTGAAGCGGACGTACAAGTGGGCGACGCCGCGGTTCTTCAGCGCCCACTTCGGCGTGGCGAGCCCGTTCGCGCGGGACTACCGGGCGGCGTTCGCGGAGCGGGAGATCCCGCACTTCGAGCGCGTCACCAGGGTGGCGGACCTTCGTCCGGGTGACGTGATCGCCATCGACTACCGCAACGACCAGGACACCAACACCGGTCACGTGGTGATGGTGCGTTCGGTGAAGGGCGTGTACACCGCGCCGACCCGCGGGCTGAACTTCCGCGGCGAGACGCAGTACGCGGTGGAGGTCGTGGACTGCACGTCCGAGCCGCACGGCGTGTACGGGGTGGGCAACTACTTCCGGTTCCCGGACAACCGGATCTTCAACGCCACCGCGGCGACGGACGGCGCCGGGTACGGGCACATGATGTTCTACGCGTCCGACGCGACCGGCGAGTTCAGCCGGTACCGGTGGAGCGTGAACACGGCGTCCGCGCGGACGTTCCCGGTGGCGCGACGACCGGTCTCGGCCGCCCGGGTCGTGTTCTGAGCGTTCAACTCGGGTGTTCTGAACGTAGGACACGGGTGTTCTGGACGTAGGACACGCGCGGGTCAGGTGAGGGCGAGTTTGCCGAGTTCCACGCGCGACGCGACGCCGAGCTTCGGGTACGCCTTGTAGAGGTGGTAGCCGACCGTGCGCGGGCTCAGGAACAGCTGCGCGCCGATGTCCCGGTTGCTCAGTCCCTCGGCCGCCAGCCGCACGACCTGCAACTCCTGCGGGGTGAGGGCGCTGAGCGGGTCCGGTCCCGGCACGGCCCGGCTCTCGCCGGTGGCGCGCAGCTCGGCGCGGGCGCGGGCGGCCCACGGTGTCGCGCCCAGCCGTTCGAACACCTCCGACGCCGACCGCAGGTGGGTGCGGGCGTCGGCCTTGCGGCGGGCCCGGCGCAGCCACTCCCCGTACAGCAGCTCGGTGCGGGCGCGTTCGAACGGGCGGCTGTCGTCGACGCGGTGCAGGTCGACCGCCTTCGCGTACCACCGCTCGTCGTCGGTGAGCAGGGCGCGGCACCGCGCGGAGACGGCCCGAGCCCACGGCTGGCCGGTGCCCGAGGCCCACTCGTCGAACCAGCGGACGGCGTTCGCGTCCGGCTTGCCCAGCCGGGCGGACGCCTCGACCAGGTCGGGCAGGCTGGTGACGGAGTAGAGCCGGTGCGCGCCCGCGGCGACGTCGGCCAACCGGTCCAGCACGGCCTCGTGCCGGCCGAGTCCGAGGTCGAGCAGCGCCGACGCGCACGCGGCCCGCACGGACTGGGGCGCGTCGCCGACCAGCGTCGCCACCAGCTCCTCGCACCTGGCCGCGTCGCCTTCGACGGCGGCCAGCTCGGCGAGCACGGCGGACAGGAAGCCGACGCTGAACTCCTGGCCGATGTCCGCGGCGATGCGCAGCCCCTCTTCGGCGGTGGCCCGCGCGTCGCGGTGCCGGCCGAGGTGCAGCCGGCCGCGGGCCAGGTAGGCGAGGGCCCGGGGCAGCACGCCGAGGGCGCCTTGGGCGCGGGACTGGCGTTCCAGGTCGAACGCCCACGCGTAGGCCGCCCGGTCGTCGCCGAGGACGAGGTTCCACCAGGCGGTGACCGCGTTGCCGGGCCCGCCGACGTACGGGGAGTCGAGCAGTTCGCGCAACGCCGCCATGCCGCCGGGGACGTCGGCGCCGTCCAGGCCCAGGGCGGCGGTGGCGACCCGCCGGGTGTCGTCGGCGCCGGGCAGGTCCCCGGCGCGGGCCGCGATGTCCTTCAACAGGTCCAGGTCGCGGCCGGCCCACGCGTTGTTGGCGGCGTGGAACAGCAGCTCCCCCGCCAGTTCCCGGTCCGTGTGCTCGGCGCACCGCACGGCGCGGGCGAGTTGCGCCGCGGCCTCCGCCGACCGTCCCTGCTCACTGGCCAGCCGCGCCTGGATGCGGGCGACCCGCGCGCCGTCCACCGGGTTGCCCACCAGGTGCCACGCCTGGTCGGCGAGCACGACCGCGCGGTCGAACTGGCCCGCCGCACCGGCCGCGCCCGCCGCCGACGCCAACCGGTGGCCGCGTTCGACGGGGTCCGGGGTGAGTTCGGCGGCGCGCTGGTAGGCGGCGGCGACGGCGACGTAACCGCCCCGGTCGCGGGCGTCCTCGGCGGTGCGGGCGAGGGCTCGGGCGACGTCCTCGTCGGGCGCGGTGGTGGCGGCGGCCAGGTGCCAGGCGCTGCGGTGGGCGTCGGGCAGCACGTCGGCCAGTGCCCTGTGGACGGTGAGCCGGTGCTTGAGCGGGGCGCTCTGGTAGGCGGCGGCGCGGATCAGGGGGTGGCGGAAGGTCAGCCGGCCGTCGTCGGAGCGCAGGAGTTGGCGTTGTTCGGCGGCTTCGAGGTCGTCGACGGACGCGCCGAGCAGACCGGCGGCCTCGAACACGACGGTCGGGTCGCCGGTGTCGTCGGCGGCGGCGACCAGCAGGAGGGTGCGGGTGCGCTCGGGGAGCGTGCCGATGCGGTCGGCGAAGGTCTGCTGGATGCGGCTGTGGGTGGGCAGGGCGGCGACGCGGTAGGCGTGGGCGGCGGGCAGGTGGCCTTCGCGTTGGGCGGCGGGGAGTTCCAGCAGCGCCAACGGGTTGCCGCGGGCTTCCTCGGCGATCTGGTCGCGGACGTAGCGCGGCAGGTCGGCGGCGTGCTCTTCGAGGAGGGCGGCGGCGTGCTCGGGGGTGAGGCCGGTGAGGCGCAGCTCGGGCAGGCCGGGCGCGGGGAACGGCGGCGCGTGCAGGTCGCGGGCGGCGAAGACCATCGCGATGCCCTCGGCCTGGAGGCGGCGGGCGGCGAAGACCAGCGCCTGGGCCGAGCCCTGGTCCAGCCAGTGCGCGTCGTCGACCAGGCAGAGGACGGGGTTGCGGTCGGCGAGGTCGGCCAGGAGGGTGAGCACGGCCAGGCCGACCAGGTGGTGGTCGCCGCCTTCGGGCGCGGCGAGGCCGAGAGCGGCGCGCAGTGCGGTGGCCTGGTTGGGCGGGAGGGCGTCGAGGCGGTGCACGACGGGGCCGAGGAGCAGGTTCAACCCGGCGAACGGCACCACCGACTCGGACTCCACCGCGGTGCCGCGCAGGACCAGGAACCCGGCGTCGGCCGCGCTGCGATGTCCGCCGGCCGGGGCGCGGTTGCCGTCGGCCAGGGCGCGGTTGCCGTCGGCCAGGGCGCGGTTGCCGTCGGCCGAGGCGCGGTTGCCGTCGGCCAAGGCTTGGTTGCCGGCGGCCGGGAGGTGGTCGGTCCCGGCCGGGGCGGGCGGTGGCTGCGCAGGGGTACCCGACAGGGGGTCCCCTGATTTCATTGTGCCAAAGGGGTACGACAGTTCCGGGGTGGGCGAGGTGGCCCGGGTGGCGGCGTGGGCCAGGAGGGCGGACTTGCCGATGCCCGCCTCGCCGCGCAGCACGAGCACGCCGCTCTGCCCGGCGCGGGCGGCGGAGAGCAGGGTGTCCACCGCGGCCAGTTCGGCGGACCTGCCGTGCAGCATGGTCACGACCCTAGCCGGCGGCCGGGAGCAGGACGACCTTGCCGACCGTGTGCCTGCTCTCCATCGCCTCGTGCGCCCGCCCGGCGTCGGCCAGCGGGAACGGTTGGATGGACGGGGTCAGCCCGTGGTCGGCGGCGGCGGCCAGGGCGCGGGTCTCCAGCGCGCGCAGCCCGCCCGACCGCTTCGCCACCTGCGGTCCGAGGGCGACGGTCGCGGTCAGGGCGCGGGCGAACAGGTCGGCCGAGGTCAGGTGGGCCGGCTCGCCCGACGACGAGCCGAACATCACCACCCGCCCGCCCGGTGCGAGCAGGTCCACGGCGGCCCGGCCCAGCACACCCCCGACACCGTCCAGCACCGCCGTCACCTCCCGTCCACCGAGCCGTTCTCGCACCTGCCGCTGCCACTCCCGCCCCAGGTAGTCGACGGCCACCGCCGCGCCCGCCCGCAACGCGGCCCGCCGCTTCTCCTCGCACCCCGCCAAGCCCACCACCAGCGCGCCCGCCCGGGCCGCGCCCTGCACCAGCAGGGTGCCGACCCCGCCGGCGGCGGCCGTCACCACCACCACGTCGTCCGGGGCGGGGGCCGCCGCGTCCAGCACGCCCAACGCCGTGCTCCCGGTGCAGATCATCGCCACGGCCGCCGGGAAGTCGAGCCCGGCCGGGACGACGTGCAGCGCGCCCACCTCCCGCACCGCCAGCTCGGCGTACCCCCCGCCGAGCAGGCCGAGCTGCGTCACCACCCGCTGCCCCAGCCACGACTCGTCCACGTCGCGGCCGACCGCGTCCACCACACCGGCCACCTCGGAACCCAGCACCGCGGGCAGGTCCGGCAGCGGCACGCAGCCGTCACCGCCACGCCGGACCACCCCGTCCAGCAGGTGCACGCCCGCCGCGCGCACCGCGATCCGCACCTGGCCCGGTCCCGGCGACGGGTCCTCGACCTCCTCGCACCGCAGGGCCGAGCCGAACGCGTGCAGCCGCACGGCCCGCACGTCAGGCCCCGTAAGGCCGCTTGGCGCGGGCCTCCTTGAGCGCCGTCCCCCACCAGACCACCTGGTCGAGCACGGCCGTGGCGGCCTTGGCCACCTCGTCGGCGTCGACCGGCTCGCCCGCCTCGTCGAAGCGGGACCACGCGCCGTGGAAGCTGACGGTGTCCCGCACGGTGACCGCGTGCAGCTCGGCGAAGACCTGCCGAAGCTGCTCGACCGCCCGCAACCCGCCGCCGACGCCGCCGTAGGAGACGAACCCGACCGGTTTGGCCTGCCACTCGGTGTAGTGCCAGTCGATGGCGCTCTTCAACGGCGCGGGGAAGCTGTGGTTGTACTCGGGCGTGACGACGACGAACGCGTCCGCGTCACGCAGGCGCGGCGAGACCAGCGCGACCTCCGGCGCCGGGTCCTCGCCGAAGGCGTGCAGCCGGTCCGGCAGGTCGAGGTCGTCCAGGTCGACCACGTCCACGCTCAGGTCGTCGCGCTGCTTGGCCCGGTCGGCGAACCAGTTCGCCACCACCGGCGCGAACCGGCCGCGCCGGGTGCTGCCGACGATGATCGCTAGCTTGATCACGGTGTGCCCTCCCTGGGTCGTGTCGGTGTCGACGCTAGGAGCGGGGGTGGGGCACGGGCATCTGTCAGGTGACTGGTCGTCCGGGTCGGCTCGCGCCGGTCACTCGCCGTGGACGTCGCGGCGGTCGGACGCCGCCTCCAGCGCGGCGTGGCCGCCACCGGCGTCGGTCGGGAACCCCTGCTTGAGCGCGTCGAGGACGGCACGCGGGTCCTTGAGCGGGCCTCGGTGGCGAGTGGGGCATCGGCCCGGCGGCCGCGGCGTGGGCGCTGCCGGCCTGCACGCTGCCGATGGCGGCGGTCGCGATCCCGGCCGGGCGGTGGGTGGACCGGGCGGCGCTGGTCGGTGTCGCGGTGGCGAGCGTGCTCACGGCCGTCGTTCTGGGTCTTGGTGGTGGGCGGGTGCGGTGCTGCTGGGCGGCGCGATCACGTCGGTGCTGCCGGCGTTCGAGGACCTGGCGTGGCTGCTGGCGGTGGCGTCGGCGGTGTGGTCGGCGCGACTGCCCGGTTCGCAGCCGGTGCTCGCGTTGGTCCGGCGGCGGTTGTCCGGGCAGCCGCTGCTGACGTTGTCGCTGGTGTCGGCGTTGGGCGGGGTGGTGCTTCCTCGTGCCCCACCACGTGACGGACGTGCTGGGCGGCTCACCGGAGGACGTCGGGGTGGCGCTGCTGGTGTTCGTGGCGGGCGTGGCCGCCCTCGCGGTGGTGTCGGGATCGCTGACCGACCGGTGCGGGCCGTGGCCGGTGGCGATGAGCGGGTCGGTGGTGGCGGCACTGGCGGCGGGACTGGCGGGCCGCGGCGAGGCCGGGTTCCGCGCCGGTGTCGCGGTGTCGACGGCGGTGGCCGTGGTGGCGGTCGGGGTGCTCGCGGCGGCCGAGCAGCGCTAGGAGTGGAGACGGGCCCGTACAGCGGTGACCCGGCGGCCGCCTCCGACGTGCGACGTCACCTGGCCGCGAGGAGGCGGGTCGAGGCCGTGCCGAGGCCCGTGGGGCCGCGCAGGGACTGCGGCGTGAACCCGAGCTCCCGGTCGCCGCCGAAGTGCTTGGCCAGGTCGGCGTCGTGGTAGCGCACGACCTCCCGGTGCCAGTGCAGGATGCCCGACAGCCAGTCCCGCAGCTCGCCGACGTAGTCGTGCAGCGCTTCGCGCGCCTCGGGTTCGAGGTGGAACTCCTCGAACAACGCGGGCAGCTCGACCCGCACCGAGTGCTGGAACTGCGCCAGCCGCGCGTTGGCCAGGTCGGTCGCGATGCCCCACGCCCGGTCCAGGTCGACGTCGAGGAAGTTGCGCACCACCAGCACCATGTTGTGCACCTCGCCCTCGAACTGGATCTCCTTCCGGTACGAGAAGAGGTCGTTGAGGATGGTGGCGTAGTCCATCGCCGAGTTCTCGATGTTGCGGATGGTGCGGGTCCGGTAGATGGCGTCGGGCACCAGCTTGCCGTGGCCGAGCCGGGACAGGCTCATCGTCAGCTCCGAACCGAACGTGTGCCGGCGCATCTCCACGTAGTCGACGGGATCGGGCACCCGGTTCTCGTGCTGGTTCTTCAGCTCCCACAACCAGCTGTCCAGCATCAGGTCCAGCGTGTGGCGCAGCTGCCGCCGGTTGTCCGGCGGCATCGGAGCCGTGGTGCGCTGCCAGACGTCGGCGAGGCCGCGTTCCAGCGGGGTCGTCGGCGACGGCGACGCGCCCTCCAACGGCATCATCTGCTTGAGCCGGTCGGTGGCGGCCTTCGCGACCGCCAGGTCCGGCGTGCGGCCGAACACGACCGGGTAGTAGTCGTCGCCGTAGGTGCCCCAGGTCAGCCACAACGCGGAGATCTCCAGCTGCTCCGGCGTGGCGTCCGGGTCGATGCCCGCCGAGCACAGCGCGAGGTCCATGTCGCGCAACCTGCCCTCGGTCCACACGCGGGGCACGTCGTCGAAGAGGCCCATCTCGCGCGCCCACGCGACGCTCTTCTCCCGCGCGTCGTGCCAGTGCGGGCTCACCGCCACCTCGAACGGCATGTCCAGCGCCGGTTCGGGCCTCGGCGGCACCTCCTCGAACGGCACGTGGCTGAAGCTGCGCAGGCGTTGCGGCGCGGTCGCGATGAGCGCGCGGAGGGCGCTCGTGCCCAGCCCGGTCGGGCCGCCGAGCACCGGGCTCGCGGTGACCGCGCCCTCGTTCATGTAGCGGCTGGACCGGGCGTGCCACTCGTGGCCGCCGGACTGCCAGTCCTGCAGGCCCTTCACGTACGCCAGCACGGCGAGGCGGCCGGCGGGGTCGACGGCGTGCTCGTCGAGCAGCAGCGGCACCTCGGTGACGGCGGTGTGCTCGAACTGGTGCAGGCGGGAGGTGAGCAGGTCGTTGACCGCCTCGGCGGCCTCCTGGGTCGGGAGGTCCAGGAACTTCTCCAGCACCAGGACGCCGTTGCTCAGCTCGCCCTCGTCGAGCACCTCGCGCTCGTAGGAGAACAGGTCGTTGCGCAGGTGCACGGCGTCGGCGAACGTGTCACGCAGGACGCCCATCGGGCGGCTGAGGGCGATCCGGGCGGGCACCTCCAGGCCGGTGACGTGCTCGACCAGGTTCGCCGACCACGGCGCGCCGCCGACCTTGCGGCGCATCTCGACGTACTCGATCGGGTTGGAGAGCCTGCCCTCGGAGATGTTGAGCAGCTCCCACATGGACTCGTCCAGCAGGTGCTTGGTGTTGTCGGCGAACCGGCGGCGCCAGTCCGCCGAGTGGCTGCCGACGGTGCGCGTCCACAGGTCGGCGAGGCCCTTCTCGACCGGGTTCGCCGGTTCCGCGGTGATCGCGCCGTCGACCGGCATGAACAGCGGCAACCGGTCGAGGTAGGCCTTGGCGCCCGTCACGTCCGGGTTGCGCTTGTAGAGCTCGACGAAGTGGTCGTCGAAGTAGAAGACCCACACGTACCAGTCGGTGACGAGGTCGAGGTCGTCGGCCGAGGCGTCGGGGTGGGTGTAGGCGCAGAGCAGGGCGTAGTCGTGGTTGTCGAGGTCCTCCTCGGTCCAGATGACCGTGCCGTGCTGGGGGACGTCGATCATGTCCATCCCGTACGCCCACGTCTTCGTGTGGGTGCGCGCGCGCTCCAGGTTGGGGTTCAGCCGTGCCGGGTAGGGCATGTAGAAATCCGGCAGCTGGAACGGCTGCGCCATCGGCTCGCACCTCTCGTCGGGACGTACCGGGTGTACGCAACCAGTGCGCGGGCATGGCGGCCAAGACCGGCGGCGGTGATCCACACGTTCGAGCGGGGAGTCCGCCCGTCCGGCTCAACCCACTGCTGCTTTGGGTGGTCGTCGGCGGGTGGCGGTTCAGCCGGTGCGGCACCATCGCGCGGGCAAGCGGTGAAACCGGCGCACAGGCGTCACACTGGACGACGTGCCCCGCTTGGAGCCGTTCGACGTGGACTTCTTCGACTCGGCGCCGCAGCGTCACAGCTACGTGCTGGACCTGCCGGTGTCACCCGAACGTGTGTGGCGGGGTCTGACCGCCTCCAACCCGCTGTGGTGGTGCCGGCTGCTGTCGTCGGTCGAGTACACCTCCCCGCGCCCGTTCGGCGTGGGCACGACGCGGACCGCGACGGTGCTGGGCGTGCTGCGGCTCAACGAGCACTTCATGCGCTGGGAGGAGGGGCGGCGGCAGTCGTTCCTGGTGGACCGGGCGAACCTGCCGGTGTACCGGCGCTTCGGCGAGGACTACCTGGTGGAGCGGTCCGGCGACGGCTGCCGGCTGACCTGGACGTTCGCCTACGAGCCCGCGGTCAAGGTCGACCGCCGGATGAACACGGTGGTGTTCAGGTCCCTGGTGGCCGACACGCGGCGCCACTTCAGCTGACGCGCAGCTCCCAGTGCTCGGCGAGGGCGCCGACCAGCCGCTCCTGCCGGGCGTCGAGCACGTCGGGCGTCCAGGTCTCCTCCCGCAGCACCTCCGTGGTCAGCCCGTAGCTCGGCGACTTGCCGCCCGCGAAGTACTTGTCCCTCTTCGCGGCGAAGTCGAGGTTGCCCGCCGCCGAGTTCTTGGTCCGGCTGAGCAGGACGAGGTTCGCCAGCCGGTGGGTCCACCGCTCCCGGTCGGACTCGGTGAAGACCTCGCGCCACTCGCTGCCCGCCGACGGGCTCTGCGGCAGCACGTGCTCGACCGTGACGATCTTGACGTCCTGCGCCACGAACGGGTCCGAGACCAGCTCGTTCAACCGCAGCAGGACGTACTTCCGCACGGCGGCGCTGCGGTAGACGTCGCCGTCCAGCTTCGCCCGGAGCTCGGCCCGCTCGTCGGCGTCGAGGTCGAGGGCGGGCGACCCCAGGCCGAGCCCGTCCTGCAGCTCCTGGAGGAGCTTCGCGATCCGCTGACCGCGCGCCTGGGCGTTGCAGCGGGTCACCAGCATCCACGCGCCGAGGCGGTCGAGCCGGCGCAGGAACCCGACCAGCCAGGAACCGTCGTTGCGGTGCGTCTTCAGCGCCCACAGCGCGGGCGCCTGCCAGTCGAAGTTGTCGAGCAGGTGCAACCGGCGCAGCCAGTCGTTGACCTCGGTCGCCTGGGACAGGGACTGGTGGTCGCGGGTGAGGATGTCCCGGTAGGCCGACCCGTAGGGCTCCAGCACGTCGTCGACGAACACCGCGGCCTCGCCCTCGTCGAGGAAGCCCTTGAGGACGTGGTCGCCGAACTCGGTGAGCAACTGCTGCCGGGCCCGGTACTTCAGCACCACCATGCGGATGTGCGAGAACAGGTCGGCGAACGCCTCGCGCCCGAGGTCCGCCTCCAGGTCCTCCCACTTCTCCGCGTAGCGGGCCTTGTCGTGGTCCGGCAGGGCCCCGATGACCTGCGACTTGAAGATGTCGGCCGGTGAGAGCTCCACCCCGCGCGAGTTCATCACCGAGAAGATGCGGTAGGCGCTGGTCAGGTCGGAGGTGGAGACCATGACCAGGAACGTCCGCTGGACCACGGCCTTGGCCAGCGCCAGTCGCTGGGCCGGCGTGGACGAGGCCAGGGCGTCGCGCAGGGCGCGGGCGTTCGCGGCGATGCGGGCCTGCGCGTCGTTGGGGTACTTGGCCTCCGGGTGGAGCAGGTCGACCCCGCCTCGCGCCTGCACGTGCTTGCGGAAGAACTCCTCGTCCCTCGGACGCAGGCGCAGCCGCGGGCGGGAGTCCAGGTCCAGGATGGTGTTGCCCGGCTCCCAGATGAGGATGTCGAGGTTGTCCGCGTCGCGCGGGTCCTCGGTCAGCTCCCGCAGCACGGCCAGCAGGATGGTCAACGTGGTGAGCCGCTGCTGGCCGTCGATGACCTCGGCGAGCGGCTCGTCCGGGCGCTTGACGAGCACCACGGACCCCAGGAAGTACGGGTCCTCGGGGTCCCGGTCGACCGCCTCGACCAGGTCGGCCAGCAGCTGCGTCGCCTGCGCGGGCTCCCAGGTGTAGGGGCGCTGGTAGTCCGGGACGACGAACTCGTAGTCGCTGGAGAACACCTTGGCGAGCGCCACCTCGTGCGCTTCGAGCTTCTTCACTTGACCGACCCCGTCCCGTCCGTGTGACAGCGGGGTTGTCGAGCGGGGCGAAGCCACCGTTACGGGTCCATCCGCGCCCGATGCACCCATGCGCAGCGTTACCGGATAGGCCGAGGAGTGCAGTAGATCACGCCCATATGGGCGATTCGCGACCTTAGGTTAGGCTCCCCTCATGTCTAAGGGAGACGCGCTGCTCGCCGGTGAGGGACTGGTCCTGGCGCACCACGACCGCGCGGTGGTGCACGGTGTCTCGCTCGGACTCCGCGCGGGCGCCGTGACGGCGCTCGTCGGGCCCAACGGGTCCGGCAAGTCGACCGTCCTGCGGTCGCTGGCGCGGCTGCACCGGCCGCGCGAGGGGAACGTCCGCGTCGGCGAGAGGTCGGTGTGGGGCCACTCCCCCCTGTCCGGCAAGGAGTTCGCCCGCAACGTCACCCTGCTCACCCAGCAGCGGCCGACGCCGTCGGGGGTGTCGGTGCGCGACGTCGTCTCCTACGGCCGGTACCCGTACCGGACCGGGTGGCGCGGGGTCGACCTGGAGGGTGGCGCGGCCGTCGAGCGCGCCATGGAGCTGACCGGCGTGACCGCGATGGCCGACCGCGGCGTGGACGAGCTGTCCGGCGGCGAGTTGCAGCGCGTGTGGCTGGCGTCGTGCCTGGCGCAGCAGACCTCCGTGCTGCTGCTGGACGAGCCCACCAACCACCTCGACCTGCGCTACCAGGTCGAGGTGCTCGACGTGGTGCGCGACCTGGCGGACGACCACGACGTCGCGGTCGGCGTCGTGCTGCACGACCTCGACCACGCGGCGATCATCGCGGACGAGGTCGTGCTGCTGAGCGAGGGCCGGGTCGTCGCGGCGGGCGGGGTCCGCGACGTCCTCACCGGCGAGCACCTGACCCGGGCCTACGGCGTCACGGTGCACGTCGCCGACGACCCGGTGACCGGCGCGATCCACTGCCGCCCCCTCGGCAGGCACACCCCGCGACCGGCCTGACCCCTTCCCCTTCACCCCTGAGAGGTACCAGCGATGCGCTTGCTTGCCCCTGCCCTCGTCACGGCGGCCGTGCTGCTGTCCGCGTGCGGCACGACCGAGACGCCGACGTCCGCGCCGACCGAGTCCGCCGGCGGGCCGGTCACCGTCACCGACTCCCGCGGCAAGGAGGTCAAGCTCGACTCCCCCGCCCAGAAGGTCGTCACGCTGGAGTGGGCGGAGACCGAGACCGTCGCCTCACTGGGTGTCATGCCCGTGGGTGTCGCGGACGCGACCGGTTACAAGACGTGGGACTCGGCCGTGCCGCTCGCCGCCGACGTGAAGGACGTCGGCAAGCGCAACGAGCCCAGCGTCGACTCGATCGTCGCGCTCGACCCCGACCTGGTGATCATGGCCAAGGGCCGGGACGAGACGCTGGCCTCCCAGCTGGAGAAGTACGTCCCCGTGATCGTCACCAAGGCCAGCGACGCCTCCCGCAACCTCGACCGGCTGCGCGAGGACACCAAGCTGATCGCCCGGGCGATCGGCAAGTCCGCCGAGGGCGACGCGCTGCTGGCCGAGCTGGACACCGCGCTGGCCGACGGCAAGAAGGCGGTCGAGGCCAAGGGCGCGGCCGGCACGCCGTTCGTCATGGCCGACGGCTGGTTGCAGGGCAGCACGGTCAACATCCGCCCGTTCGGCAAGGGCTCGCTGGTCTCCGACGCCGCCGAGGCGGTCGGCCTGAAGAACGCGTGGACCGGCGAGGTCGACCCGCAGTGGGGCCTGGGCGCCACCGACGTCGAGGGCCTCACCGCGCTCACCGACCCGAAGACGGTGCTGTTCTACAGCGCCTCCGAGGACGACGTGTTCACCACCGGCCTCGCGGCGAACCCGGTGTGGCAGCGGCTGCCGTTCGTGGTCTCGAAGAAGGTCGTCAAGCTGGAGCCCGGCACCTGGACGTTCGGCGGGCCGAAGTCGGTCATCGAGGTCGCCGAGCAGTTCGTGAAGGCCACCACCGCCTGATGCGCACCGCCGTCGTGACGGCGGGGGTCGTGGCGCTCATCGCCGTGCTCTCCGCCGTCCACCTCACCCAGGGCACCGCGTCGACCGGTGTGCTCGACCTGCTCGCCGCCCTCGTGGGCGACGGTGACGCGCAGACCCTCGCCGTGCTGGAGGGCTCGCGCGTGCCGCGCCTGCTCGCCGCGCTGCTGCTCGGCGTCGCGCTCGGCGTGGCCGGCGCGGGGATGCAGTCGGTGGCGCGCAACCCGCTGGCCTCCCCGGACACGCTCGCCGTGAACGCGGGCTCGCACCTGGCCGTGGTGTCGATCGCGGCGTTCGGGCTGAGCCTGCCCACGCTGCCGGCGGGCGCGGCGGCGTTCGTCGGCGGGCTCGCGGCGTCGGTGGTCGTGCTCGGGTTGTCGGGCGGCGGTTCCACCAGCCCGCGCCTGGTGCTCGTCGGGTCGGCGGTCATGTTGACGCTCCAGTCGGCCACGATCCTGCTGCTGCTGATGTACGAGCAGGAGACGACCGGGCTGTTCGCGTGGGGCTCCGGCTCGCTGACCGTGAGCGACCTGGACGCGACCGCGCAGATGACGCCGGTCGTGGTGGTCGCGGTGGCGGTGCTGCTGGTGATGGGGCGGTCGCTCGACATCCTGGCGCTGGGCGACGACAACGCGACCGTGCTGGGCTTGAGGGTGCGGCGCACCCGCGTGGGCGCGGTGCTGCTGACGGTGGCGTTGACGGCGGCGGCGGTGACGATCGCCGGGCCGATCGGGTTCGTGGGGCTGAGCGCGCCGGTGATCACCCGGCTGCTGACGCCGATCGTGCCCGGCTTGGGCAAGCACCGGGTGCTGCTGCCGTTCTCCGGGCTGGTCGGCGTGGTGATCGTGCTCGGCGCGGACGTGCTGCTGCGGGCCGTCATGGGTTCGGCGGCGGCGGTGCGGGTGCCGACCGGCGTGATGACCACGGTGCTGGGCGCGGTCGTGCTGATCTGGTTGGCGCGGCGGGGGCGGTCGGGCGGGACGCCCCGGCAGGCGCCGGCCGGGCGGGTCGGGGTGGCCACGTCGTCGCGGCGGCTCGTGGTGACGTCGGTGGTGCTGGGCGTGCTGCTGGTCGCGGCGCCGACGGCGGGGCTGATGCTCGGGGACCGGCTGGTGCTGCTGGGCGACCTGGCGAACTGGTTCGCGGGGCGGACCGGCACGGCCCTGACGTTCGTGGTCGACCAGCGGCTGCCGCGCGTGCTGGCGGCGCTGGTGGCGGGCGCGGCGCTGGCGGTGGCCGGGTGCGGCATCCAGTCGGTGAGCCGCAACCCGTTGGCGGAACCCGGCCTGCTGGGCATCACGGCGGGTGCGGGGCTCGCCGCGATCACGCTGATCACGGCGGTGCCGATGGCCGGCGCGTGGCACATCGCCGGTGCGGCGGGCGTGGGCGCGATGGTGGCGTTCGCGCTGGTCTACGGGCTGGCGTGGCGGTCGGGGCTGGACTCGGACCGGCTGGTGGTCATCGGCATCGCGATGTGGTCGGCCGGGATGGCGCTGATCACGCTGCTGATCGTGACCTCGGACCCGTGGAACACGGCGAAGGCGTTGACGTGGATGTCCGGCTCGACGTACGGGCGGACGTTGGAGCAGGTCGTGCCGACCGCGCTGGCGCTGGTGCTGCTCACGCCGTTGCTGTGGGCGCGGCACCGCGAGCTGGACCTGCACAGCCTGGACGAGGACACGCCGCGCGTGCTGGGGATGCGGGTGGAGCGGTCGCGGCTGGTGATCCTGCTGGCGGCGGGCGTGCTGGCGGCGACGGCCGTGTCCGCGATCGGCGTGGTGGCGTTCGTCGGGCTGGTCGCGCCGCACCTGGCCAGGTCGCTGGTCGGCGGTCGGCACGCGCGCGTGCTGCCGGTCGCGGCGGCGGTGGGCGCGGTGCTCGTGAGTGCGGCCGACACCGCGGGCCGGACGGTCATCGCGCCCGCGCAGGTGCCGGCCGGGCTGGTGATCGCGTTGATCGGCACGCCGTACTTCGTGCTGGTGATGTGGCGGACGCGCGAGGTGCGGACCTGAGCGGTGCGCGACCGCGGCCCGTGGTCCGCGGTCGCGCGGCCCGGCTCAGGTCCGCGGGCGTGACCAGGTCGCCGGGTCGGCGGTGGTCTGCGCGCCGGTGGCCAGGTCCTTCACCTCGTGCGACCGGCCGTCCTCGAACGGCGGGAACCACACGAACGGGATGCCCTTGCGGGAGGCGTACCGGAGCTGCTTGGCGACCTTGTCCTCCTGGTGGTACAGCTCGACGTTGAAGCCGTTGTCGCGCAGGGCTCCCGCGGTGGCGGTGGCGGTCCGGCGGCGGTCCGGCGGCAGGACGACGAGGACGTCGGCGGGCGTGCTCGGGCCCGTGTCGAGCAGGCCGGCGGACAGCACCTTGGCGAAGATCCGGGAGAACCCGATCGACATGCCGACGCCGGGCAGGCTGCGCCGGGTGAACGAGCCGGCCAGGTTCTCGTACCGGCCGCCGGAGCAGATCGAGCCGTACTCCGGCCAGTCGACGAACTTCCCCTCGTAGACGGTGCCGGTGTAGTAGTCCAGCCCGCGGGCGATGGAGAAGTCGGCGACCACCTCGGGGAGGTCGGCCAGTTCGCGGAGGACGAAGTCCAGTTCCGCGAGGCCTTCGTCCAGTAGGGCCGATCGCACGCCGAGCGCGCGCACGTCCCCGACGCCGCCGCGCAGTCGCGCGAGCGCCAGGACGGACTCGATCCGGGCCTGGTCGAGCCGGTCCGCCAGCAGGGACGCCACGCCGTCCGCGCCGATCTTGTCGATCTTGTCGACGGCCCGGATGACGTCGAGCGGCTCGTCGATGCCCAAACCCTCGTAGAAGCCCTGCAACACCTTGCGGTTGTTGACGTTGATGGTCCAGGCGGGCAGGTCGAGCGAGGTCAGCACCTCGTGCACGATGCGCGGCAGCTCGGCGTCGAAGTGGATCGGCACCCGGTCGACGTTGATCACGTCGATGTCGCACTGGGTGAACTCGCGGAACCGCCCGTCCTGCGGCCGTTCACCACGCCACACGCTCTGCACCTGGTAGCGCTTGAAGGGGAAGACGAGCTCGTTGAAGTGCTGCGCCGCGTACCGGGCGAACGGGACGGTGAGGTCGAAGCGCAGACCGAGCTGCCCCTCGTCCGAACCCTGCGCCCGGCCGAGCGTGTACACCTCCTTGGAGGTCTCGCCCTTGGCGAGGAGGACTTCGAGCCGTTCGGCGGCGGGGGTTTCGATGGAGCAGAAGCCGTAGCGCTCGAAAGCGGCGCGGATCGCGTCCAGCCGGCGCAGTTCGACCAGGCGCACGTGCGGCAGCCACTCCGGGAAGCCGCTGACGGGCGCCGGTCGCACTGCGGGCTGGTCGCTCATGGCTGGAAGTGCACCGGATGGTGCGCGGTCGCGCCAACGGGTTTCTCGAACGGGTGTACCGGAGCGGGTCCGGTCCGGTCGTCCTGCCCGCGCACGGCCGGCCCGGTGCGACAGGGGCTCCTGCAAGCACTCCGGGTGGTCGGACCCCTGTCACATCGGGGGCGGCGGGTCAGCCCTGGCGCACGGTCCAGTGGGACATCGGCGTGATCGCGACCATGACGTCGTCGACGGCCGCGCCCAGCTTGGCGTACTTCTCGGTGTAGAGCACCGGGAAGACACCGGGCCGGTCGGCGGGGCGGTAGGTGTCGACGTAGTCGGTGCCCAGGTTGGAGAAGGCGACCACGATGTAGTTGCGCCGCTCCTTGCCCGGCAGGGACCGCACGATGCCCGCGTCGCTGCCGGTCGTGTCGACCCAGCCCGTCTTGTGGCTGAACGTCACCTCGGCGACCGCGTCGCACGGCCGCACGTCGCTGTCGTAGACGGCGTCGCCGATCTTCACCGTGCCGTCGGCCTGGATCCAGCGCGGCGGCGTCAGCTGCGGGATGCCCTGCACCGGGTAGGCGCGCCCGCAGTGGTTCGTGGTGGACAGCATCTCGTTGTGGCCCTGGTTGCCCAGCGACTTGATGAACTGCACGCGGGACGCCTCGGTCAGCTCGTCGCGGGTGACCTGCTTGCCCGCGTCGGTCGTCCACAGCACGCCCGAGCCGCCGTTGACCAGCAGGAGCAGCTTGGCGGTGTCGATGCTGCTCATGTTCGACCCGATCCACCGGCCGCCGTTCTCCGGGTTCGTGCCGGTGACCATCAACGTCGGCATGCCGAGCCCGACGAACGTGGTGTTGACCTCGTCCCACGCGCCGAGGTCGTGGATCATCTTGATCAACGCGCAGGTGGACTCGTTCTGCGACTTGGTGATCATCTCGTCGAAGTGCTGCCGGATCACCTTGCTGGAGGCCGCACCGCACACCGGGTGCGGCGTGACCGGCTGGTAGTCGTAGACCGCGTCGAGGTTCACCCGACCCTGGTCGGCCAGCCGCAGCACGCCGAAGCCGACCATGAGCTTGAGCACCGACGCGGGGTACGGCGAGGAGAAGTCGAGGGGCGCGCCCTCCCGGCCGGCGAGCACGTCACGGGTGCCCCGACCGCCGTTGACGTCCCACTCGGTGTCGTCCCACCAGCGGTAGCGCACCTGGTCGGTGGACAGCTTCCGCGTGTTCAGGGGCACCACGACCCCGTTCGGGTACTGCGGGCTGAGCAGCACGTCGGCCATCGCGATCGGCCGGCCGAGGCGGTCGATCTCGATCACCGCGAGGTCCATGTTCGGCGTCTGGTGCAGCGGCCGGGCCGCGGCGGCGCCGACCCGGGCCGCCGACGCCTCCTCGGCGGACAGCGGGTCGTGCTTCTCCGGCGCGCCCGCCTTCGACGCCGCCGCCACCGACTCCGGCGGGGTCAGGTCGAGCACGTCCTTGAAGTTCTGCGCGACGATCGCCTGCCGCAGCGACTCGGCCAGCAGGGCGTTCACGTCGCTGCCCGCGCTCGCGGCCGGCACCGCGGCCGTGGCGCCGACCAGCACCGTGGTGGCGGTGAGCGCGGTGGCGACGAGCAGTCTGCGTCGGAAGGACCTCATTGCACTCCCCCATGGATTGATCCGTCTGCGGCGACGACGGTAGTGCATTCGCCGCTGATGAGTGCCCCGCTCCACCGGAAGCCGTCACCGGAACGTGGTCAGGAACTGGTCCCGGAAAGTGCTCATGGGGCGCACCGGGGCTTGGGCGCCGGGCTTGAGGCCGTCGGTCCAGCCCCAGCCGTCGGTCCGGTCGAGCACGGCCCGGTCGCGGGTCACGATGGTGATCGGCACGTCCCGACCCGCGTCCGGGCCGGTGACGAACGGCGCGGGCTGGTGGTCGCCGAGGAAGACGAGCACGAGGTCGTCGTCGCCGTAGGTCTCGACGTAGGACACCAGGGTGTCGACCGAGTACTCGACCGTGCGCGCGTAGTCGGACCGCACGAGCGCCGGGTCGCGGCCGAACATGTCCTCCGCCGGGGCCTCCCCCGAGGCCATGGAGTGGAACACCGAGCCGTCGCCGACGTCCGCCCAGCCGACCGCCGTCGGCGCGGGCGACCACGGCGCGTGGCTGGACAGCAGGGGGATCACCGCCATCACGGGCGCGTGCCCGGCGGCGCGCTCGAACTGCTGGAACCTCGCCATGGTGAACTCGTCGGGCGTGGTGGCGTAGCCGAAGCGCGGACCGCGGTAGCCGAGGTCGTCGAACGCGTAGATCCGGTCGTAGTCGAAGAACCCGCCTTCCGGCCAGGCCTTCGTGATGCCCGGCATGACGCCCACGGAGCGCCAGCCCGCGCGCCGGAACGCGCCGCCGAGCGTCAACCGGCCGCCGGCCAGCAGGGTGCGGTAGCGCTGCTGGTTGTCGATCCACAGCCCGGACAGCAGGGTGGCCTGGGCCAGCCAGCTCCCACCGCCGGCCGTCGGCGAGGTGAGGAACGCGCTGCGCGCGCCGTACCCGGCCTCCGCGAGTCGGCGGGTGCCCGCGTCGAGCGCCGCGCCGACGTGCGGGGCCATCTCCGGGTGCTCGACCGCGGCGCGCCCGTAGCTCTCGACGAACGCCACGACGACGTCCTTGCCGCGCAACGAGGTCAGCGCCTCCCCCGCCGCCGCGCCGGCGAACGGGTCGACCGCCGACTCGGCGGCGAACCGGTCGCGGTCGCGCAGCCCGGCCTGCACCCGGCGCGCCTGGTCGTAGGCGAACCCCGCCGTGCTGCGCGACGCGACCGGACCGGCGGGGCTGAGCTGGAGGCCCGGTGCGGCGAGGGTGGTCCACACGACGGCGAGCACGGCGACGGCGCGGGTGGCGGCGGCCCGGTGGCGGGCCACGACCCCGCTGAGCCGCAGGGCGGACCGCGCGGTCAGGAACACCACCGCGACCGCCGGCAGCACGGTCAGGACGACGGCCGCCACCGCCGCGAACCGCCCCGCTGTCACGTCCACGTAGTCCACGGCGGGCGCGAGCAACGGCCAGTCGAGCACCAGGTCGAACGGCCGGTGCAGCACCGCGTCGAAACCGATGTCCAGCGCCTTCACCACGAGCAGGACGCCGAGCACGGCCCCGCCGACCGGCGCCGCGACGCGCCGCGCCCGTTCGGGCAGGACCAGGACCAGCACCACCCCGAGCAGCGCTTCGACCGGGAGGCGGAGGAAGGTGGCGGGGGTCAGCGACGCGAGGTCGCTCGGCATGAGCAGGGCGAGCAGGACCAGCGCGGCGGCCAGGGCGGTGCCGGCGATCCGGCGCCGGTCGCGACGGGCGCCGGCTGCGGACGGTGCTTCAACGGCATCGGGGGCGTCGGCGGCTTCGGGGGCGTCGGTCATGCGGTCCTCTCTGCTCTCCTTGCCCGGTAGAACGTGCGCCGGCCCCTGCCCGGTTCACGGACGACCCACTCCGCGACCGCGATGTTGATCACCCAGCCGAGGCCGAGGAGCAGTGTCCTGGTCATACCGGTGGCCGGGCCGACGAGCAGCACCCAGGCGATGGTGACCAGCGCTTGCGTGCCCGCGCCCTGGGCGAGGGCGTAGGCCCGGACCATCCAGGCGCGGTGGCGGCGGACGTCGCGGCGGCGGATCGCGTGGAAGCCGAGGACGAGGGCCAGGACGGTGCCCGAGCCGGTCACCAGGCGGAAGGCGGCGAGGAGGTCGCCGTCACCCTCCGGGTAGGGGTAGAACAAGGTCATCCACAGGCCGGTGAGTCCCATCAGGACGCCCGCCGGGACGAGGACCCGGCCGAGGACGCGGTGGGTGGCGGGCTTGCGCCGGCGGAACCCGGCGGAGAACTGGAAAGCGCCCCCGAGGCAGTACAGGACGGCGCTGAAGATGTGCAGCACCACCGGCGCCGGCGCGGCGAAGAACCTCGCGTTCTCCGCGGTGACCTCGCCGCCCGCCAGATCGGTGAGGCGGATGGCGCCGCCGGCCATCGGGATGAGCGCGAGCGCGACGAGCGCGGTCGGCACGAGCCAGTCGGCCCTGGTGGAGGAGGTCACGGGAGGCCCTTCGTCGGTCCGGTGTCGGTGGTCCGGTCTCGGTGGTCCGAGTCTGGTGACCGGCGGCGGGGCGGACATCGGGAGAAGGGCCGGAGTCGGGTGGTACTCCCGGCAGGCGCGGCTAGTACTTTCGGCCGGGGCGGTGCGGCCCGCCGCCGGGGCGGTGGGCGAGGCGGTCGGTCTCGTAGGCCCACAGGGCGATCTCGACGCGGTTGCGGACGCCCAGTTTGGCCATCAGGCTCGCGATGTGGGTCTTGACCGTGCTCAGGGTGATGTGGAGCTCGTCGGCGATCTCGCCGTTGGTCCGGCCCCGCGCCACGGTGACGAGGACCTGCTCCTCGCGGTCCGTGAGCGGTGCGACCGGTTGGGGCGGGGTGGCGGGTCCGGTGGCGGCGAAGGTCTTCAGCAGCCGTGCGGTGACGCTCGGCGCGATGAGCGCGTCGCCCTCGGCGGCGGCGTGGACGGCTTGGGCGAGCAGCGCGGGGCCGGCGTCCTTGAGCAGGAAGCCGACCGCGCCGGCCCGGAGCGCGGCGAAGACGTACTCGTCCAGGTCGAACGTGGTGATGACGACGACGGCGAGCGGGTCCGCCACGCCCGGTCCGGCCAGCAGCCGGGCCGCCTCGATGCCGTCCAGACCGGGCATCCGGATGTCGAACAGGCACACGTCGGGGCGCAGCCGCCTGGCGAGTTCCACGGCACGCCGACCGTCCCCCGCCGAGCCGACGACCTCGATGCCCGGCTGGGCGTCGAGGATCATCGTGAGCCCGGTGCGGACGATCTCCTGGTCGTCGGCGACGACCACCCGGACGCTCACGCGCCCGTTCCCGTCCGGGGCAGGGTGGCGGTCACGGTCCAGCCCCGCTCGTGGTCCGGGCCGGCGGCGCAGGTGCCGCCGAGCAGGTCGACGCGCTCGAACATGCCGATGAGCCCGTACCCCGGCGCGGCGGCCGGACCGGCGGGCACGTCGCCGTCGTCGCTCACGCGCAGGTGCACGGACGTGTCGTCGGCGGCGACGCGCACCTCGATGCGGGTGGCGTGCCGGGCGTGCCGGCGGGCGTTGGTGACCGCTTCCTGGGCCAGCCGGTAGACGGCGGCGTCGACCGACGGGTGCACGTCGTCCAGGTCGCCCGCGAGGCCCACCTCGACCGACGGTCCGCCGCGGGGGCTGGTCGCGAGCTGCCCGAGGTCGGTGATGCGCGGGCTGGGCGCCAGGTCCGCGGGTTCGTCACGCCGCAGGACGCGCACCATCGCGCGCATCTCGGCGAGGGCGCGCGAGGCCTCGGCCTCGATCAGGCGCAGCGCGTCGGTCGCGGCGTCCGGCTGCGTCACGGCGGTCGCGAGGCCTGCCTGGGCGCGGATCGCGATGGCGGACACGTGGTGGGCGACCGTGTCGTGCAGGTCGCGGGCCAGCCGTTCCCGCTCCACCAGCTTCGCCTGGTCGAGCTCACGCGTCCGCAGGACGGCCCGGTACCGCGTCGCGACGCCGGAAGCGGTGGCCGTGAGCACCACGGTGAGCCCGGCGACCGCGTCGACGAGGGCCAGGTGGCGCGACGCCATGGCGAAGCACGCGCTGCCGAGCACGACGACCAGGCCGATCACCGCCTCGCGCCCGGAACCCCACCTGACCACCGAGTACACCAGGATCAGCACGAACGCCGAGGTGTAGGGCTCGGCCCGGTCCCCGCCGGTGACCAGCGGGACCAGGCCCGTGGCGGCGAAGGCGACGACGAGCACCAGCAGTGGCCGGGTCCGACGCCACAGCAGCGCGGGCGCCAGCCCGATCACGACCACGGCCCACAGGCCGCGCCACGGGAAGTCCGGCCGCAGCGCCATCTCCAGCGCCGCCGCCGGCACGAGCACGCCCACCAGCGCCCAGTCCCGCCACACCCGCGTCGGCGGGTGGCGGGGTCGGGGTTCACCCCACGTCGAGCGGAGGACGTCGTGCACGGGCTGAATGGTACGAGGGCGAAGCACGCGCCGGATCGTCCTGGAGCACGAGAGGACCTCGGTACGGTGGGGCCCGTGACCCGTCCGTACGTCCTGCTCAGCGTGGCCGTCAGCGTGGACGGCTACATCGACGACCGCAGCGCGCACCGGTTCCCGCTGTCCAACGCCGAGGACTTCGACCACGTGGACCAGGTGCGCGCGGAGTCCGGCGCGATCCTGGTCGGCGCCGCCACGATCCGCCGCGACAACCCGCGCCTGCTGGTCAACGGCGCGCACCGGCGCGCCGCCCGGGTGGCCGAGGGCCGTCCCGAGTACCCGGTGAAGGTGACCGTGACCGGCAGCGGCGACCTCGACCCGACGCTCAAGTTCTGGCACCACGGCGGCGACAAGATCGTCTACACGGCGGAGGCCGGTCGCGGCCGGGCCGTCGAGGCCGTCGGCGACCTCGCGGAGGTCGTGTCGCTGGGACCGGAGGTCGACTTCGGCGCGTTGTTGGACGACCTCGGCGCGCGTGGCGTGGACCGGCTCATGGTGGAGGGCGGCGGCACGATCCACACCGCGTTCCTGGCCGCCGGGTTGGCCGACGAGATCCGGATGGCGGTCGCCCCGATGCTGATCGGGCAGGCCGCCGCGCCGAGGTTCCTCAACCCGGCCGAGTTCCCCGGCGGCCCGGCGCGCCGCTTCTACCTCGAGGACGTGAGCAAGCTCGGTGACGTCGCCGTGCTGCGCTACTTCCCGAAGCTCTGAAGCACCGCGCGGACGGTGTCCCGGCGGCCCAGCGCCACCGCGGCGGCGAGCACGAGCAGCAAGGCGGGCAGCACCGCGCCCTCGGTGTCGCCCAGGACGAACAGCTCCGTGACGACCGCGCCCGCCATCACGCCGACCAGGCCGAGCGCGGCGAGCCCGCACAGCCGCGGCACGAGCAGGCCGAGCGCGCCGGCGAGCTCCAGCACCCCGGTCACGTACCGCAGCCACTGGCCGGACCCGATCCGGTCGAACTTGCCGACGAAGTCGTCGCCGAGCAGCGACACCCCGCTGTAGACGAAGTACGCGGCCAGCAGCACCTGCAACACCCACAGGGCGAGGTGGCCGACGTTGACGTTGGTCCGGGCCGCGTCAGACATGGCTGACTCCTTCCATCGATGCGGGGGCGGTGCGCCACAACCAGGCGACGTCACGGCCGAACGACCAGAGCAGCGAGGCCAGCGCGAGTCCGACGAGGACTCCGGGGTGCGGCAGCAGGCCGGACGCGGCGACCACGAGCGCGACGCCCTGCACCGCGGCCACGGCCTTGCGGGCGTAGCTCGGCGGCAGCGCGCCCCTCAACCAGGCCAGGCCCCGGGAAGCCGCGACGAACGCGTACCGCAGCGCGCCCATCACCACGACCCAGGGGCCGAGGGTGAGCGACACGTGCACGCTCAGCACCAGGATCAGGAACGCGTCGACCTCCATGTCGAACCGCGCGCCCATCGCCGACGCGGTGCCGGTGCGGCGTGCCACCTGCCCGTCCACGAAGTCCAGCGCCAGCGCGACGGAGGCGGCCACGACCAGCAGCGCCGGGTGCGCGCCGCCGTCGGCCACCAGCGCCGTGACGCCGCCGACCAGCAGCCCCCTGACCACCGTGACCCGGTCGGCCGGCCCGAGCGCCCCGCGCGACGACCGCTGCACCGCGCCGCTCAGCAACGCCTGGCTCGCCACCGCGTAGGCGATGCCCGCGAGCCAGCCGAGCACGCCCAACCCGACCGTGCCCTCCAGCACGCCGAGCAGGATCACCTGGGCGCCGGCCCACGCGGCGGGCTCGGCGTTGGGTCGCCACTGCTCCGCGAACGGCGGCCCGGTCGTCCGCGAGGTCGCGCTGTGGTGGAGTGTCGTCATCGTGCCCCTCGTGGCGGTGGCCCCGTTGTCCGGAGGTTGTACTAGATGACACGCTCGGCGAGGGCCCTGTGGTTCACCTCATCGGGAAAAAGTGAGATCCGGGACGTGGCGCTCGCCGAGCCCGGACCCGACGACGTGGTGGTGCGCACGCTGTACTCGGGGATCAGCCGGGGCACCGAGAGCCTGGTCCTGCGCGGCGGCGTGCCGGAGAGCCAGCACGACGTGATGCGGGCGCCGTTCCAGGAGGGCGACTTCCCGTGGCCGGTGAAGTACGGCTACCTCAACGTCGGTGTGGTGGAAGGAGGACCGCTGCTCGGCCGCACGGTGTTCTGCCTCTATCCACACCAGACGCGTTACGTGGTGCCGGCCGACGCCGTGACGCCCGTGCCGGACTCGGTGCCCGCCGCGCGCGCGGTGCTCGCCGGGACGGTGGAGACGGCGGTGAACGCGCTGTGGGACGCCAAGCCGATGATCGGCGACCGGATCGCGGTCGTCGGCGGCGGGATGGTGGGGTGCAGCGTGGCCGCCGTGCTGGCCCGGTTCCCGGGCGTGCGGCTGCAACTGGTGGACGCGGACCCGGGCCGCGCGTCGGTGGCCGCCGCGCTGGGTGTCGGGTTCGCGTCGCCCGAGGAAGCCTCGGGGAACTGCGACCTGGTCGTGCACGCGAGCGCGTCCGAGGAGGGGCTGGCGCGGTCGTTGGCGCTGCTCGCGCCGGAAGGGCAGGTGGTGGAGCTGAGCTGGTACGGCGACCGGCGGGTGTCGGTGCCGCTCGGCGAGTTCTTCCACTCGGGGCGGCTGCGGTTGCGCAGCAGCCAGGTGGGGGTGGTGGCGCGGCCGGACCGCACGTACGCCGAGCGGATGGCGCTGGCGCTGGACCTGCTCGCCGACCCCGTCTTCGACGCGCTGATCACCGGGGAGAGCCGGTTCGACGACCTGCCGTCCGTGCTGGCCGGCGGCGCGCTGCCGCCCCTGTGCCACCGCGTCGACTACGGCAGTTGACGGAAGGGGTTGGCGGAGGGGGTTGGGCGCCGGCGTTGGCTACCGTGCCGCGTATGTACCTGTCTGACACCACCGAAGACGTGCGTGCGCGTGCGGCGACCGTGGCGGTGTTGCCCGTGGGCAGCCACGAGCAGCACGGCCCGTACCTGCCGCTGGCCACGGACACGGTCGTGGCCTGCGCGGTCGCGCGGGCGATCGCCGACGCGCACCCCGTGCAGCTGCTCCCGCCGATCACGATCTCGTGCTCGCACGAGCACGCCGCGTGGCCCGGCACGGTGAGCATCTCGGCGCGGACGCTGTACGCGGTGGTGCGGGACGTGGCGGACTCGTTGCGGCGGTCGGGTGTGCCGAACCTGGTGCTGGTCAGCGGGCACGGCGGGAACTACGTGCTGTCGAACGTGGTGCAGGAGTCGGAGGGGATGGCGTTGTTCCCCGGCAGCGGCGACTGGGCCGCGGCACGGGCCGCCGCCGGGCTCGAGACGTCGTCGCGCAGCGACATGCACGCGGGCGAGCTGGAGACCTCGATCCTCCTGCACGCCCACCCGGAGCTGGTGAAACCCGGGTACGAGACCAGCGACCACCTGGCCGACGACCGGCCGCACATGCTCACGCGGGGACTCGCGCCGTACACGTCTTCGGGGGTGGTCGGGCGGCCGTCGCTGGCGTCAGCCGACAAGGGCCGGGACGTGCTCGCGGGGCTGGTCGAGGCGTTCGGGCCGTACCTGGAGCTGTTCTGACCGTCGCGTTCGCCGCGGCCGTCCCCGGAAGAGGGTGAAGACGCCGGGCAGGCTGCCGATCAGCGCCAGCACGCCGTAGACGACACCGGTGGCGACCCCTTGCGCGGCGCCGAACCCGGCCGCCCCGAACGCCACCGCCAGGAACACCTCCCGCGGCCCGAACCCGCCGACGTTCAGCGGGACGGCCATGACCAGCAGGGCGAGCACGACCAGCGGGACGAGCCGGGCGGTCGGCGCCTGCGCGCCGGCGGCCCTGGCTGCGACCAGGAACAGCGCCACGTGGCCGGCCAGGGTCACCGCCGACAGGAGGGCGACCTTGGGCAGGACGTCGCGGTTCACCAGGCCGGTGCGGGCGTCGGCCCAGGTGGTCCGGGCGGCTCGGCGGAGCTTCGGGGAGAGGCAGGCGAGCGTCAGCGCCACGGCCGAGGCCGAGGCCACGGTGAGGAGGATCGGGGTCAGGCCGGTGGAGAAGGTCGTCAGGGGGTCGGCGCACAGGACCGCGATGCCGAGGGCGACCAGCAGGACCTGCCCGGCGCCGCGCTCGAACACGACGGCTCGGACGCCGCGCCCCACGTCACCGGCCTGCCGTCCGTGGCTCACCGCCCGGTGGACGTCACCGAGCACCCCGGCGGGCAGGACGGCGTTGAGGAGCAGGCCGCGGTAGTAGTCGGAGACCGCGGCGGGGAGGGTGAGCGGCAGACCGAGGCGGCGGGCGATCAGGCACCACCGCCAGGCGCCGGACACGGTGGTGAGCAGCCCGATGCCCACCGCGGCGGCCACCGCCCACCCGTCGACCGCGCGCAGACCGGCCACGAAGGCGTCGGCGCCCAGGCGGTGGCCCAGGGCGATCAGGATGGCGACGGCCGCCAAGAGCCGGAGCCAGGGCCACGCGCGTGTGATGGTGGTGCGGACGAGGACAGTCGTGTGGCGAAGGGCAGTGGTGCGCCACCGGAAGCGGTGCGTCAAGGGACGACCGCCAAGAGGTCCGTGTGGTGCACCACCACGCGTCGGCCGTTGTCGAGCTTGCGCCGCAGGTAGCCGGGCGCCTCGGCGGCCAAGCCGGGTTCCTGCTCCACCGCCGCCCCCACCCACCCGCGCAACCACTCCCCCGCCAGCGCCGCCTGCTCCGGCCCGAGCCGCCACGGGCTGGGACTCGTGGTCACCTCCGCGCCCCGCCGCTCGAACGCCTCCACGGCGACCGCGACCGCGTCCGGCCCCAGCAGGCGACGACCGTCGACCACCCGCCGCTGGTGCCCGTTGAACGCGGCCTCGAACTCGGCGTCCAGCGACTCGGCCGGGTCGAACTCCACCCGACCCGCCACCGACAGCGTCAACAGCGCCGGACAGCCCGCGTCGACGCACGCCGCGGCCAGCGCGTCCACCTCCTCGGCGGTCAGCAGGTCCAGCAGCGCGGACGCGGTGACCAGCGACGTGCCGGCGATGTCCGCGCCGGTCAGCCCGGTGAGGTCGCCCTCGTGCGTCTCGATCGTCACCCCGCTCATCGTCGCCGCCGCGATGCTGAGCAGCCGGGGGTCGCGGTCGTGCAGCACCCAGTGCTGCGCGCCACCCAGCCGGCCGGCGAGCCATCGTCCCAGCGATCCCGTCCCACACCCGAGATCACGCACCACGAGGGGTGTCCGGTTCAGATCGATCTTCAAGAGCCGGTCGACCAGGTCCAGCGCGCGGGCCTCGGCGTCGGCCTTCTCGCGCAGCGACAGCCATTCCGGTGCGAAGGTGCTCATGGCCGCAGAGTAGCCAGCACCTCGGCCAGCGCAACGGCCGTTTCGTCCCATGTGGACAACTCCTGGCGGCGTGCCGCAGCACGAGCGCGCAGGTCACGCCGCCACTCGTCGTCGGTGAACCACCGACGCAGGGCTTCGGCGAACGCCGGCACGTCGCCCGCCGGCAGCAGCACCCCGCCGGCGCCGAGCGCGTCCGGCACGGCGCTGGCCACCACCGGCACGCCGCGCGCCAACGCCTCCGTCACCACCATCCCGTAGGTCTCGGCCAACGACGCCAGCACGAACAGGTCCGCCGTCGCGTACTCGTGGGCGAGCGCCGGTCCGCTGAGGGGACCGGGCAGCTCGATCCGCGAACCCAGCCCGTGCCGGTCGACGAGGTCGCGGACCGGCGACCGCCCGGGTCCGACGAACGCGCAGGTCCACGGCAGGTCGGCCACCGCGGCCAAGGCGCGCACCAGCACGTCGTGCCCCTTGCGGGGCGTGAGGGAGGCGACGCACAGGAGGCGGGACGCGCCGTCCGTGCCGGTGGCGGGCGGCGCGGGATCGGTGCCGGGCACGACGACGTGGACCTGCGCCAACCCGTGGCGCGAGGCGAGCCGCCGGGCCGCCGACGGGCTGGTCGCCACGACGGCGCGGGCGGCGCGCAGGACCTCCCGCTCGGCGGCGTCGAGCCGTGCCGCCAGAGCCGGTGGCAGGCCCGTCTCGTCGGCCAGCGGCAGGTGCACCAGGATCACCAGCCGCAGCCGGTCGGCGTGCGGCACGACGACCTCCGGCACCCCGCACGCCACCAGCCCGTCGAGCACGACGACCGAGCCGTCGGGGATCCCGCCCAGCGCCCGCCCCAACGCCGAGCGGGCCGCGGTCCCGGGTCGCGGCCACGTGCCGGGCACCGCGATCTCGCGTGCCGCGATCCCCCGTGCCGCGGCGAGCCCGTCGAGCACCCGCCGGTCGTAGGCGTTGCCGCCGCTGGGCGACGCCGGGTCGTCCACCCCGCCGGGCAGGACGAAGTGGACCGTCACAACGGGCGTTCGTAGCTCGCCCAGGCCACGTGCGACTCGTGCAGCGAGACCTCGATCCCGGAGAGCCCGCGCGCGCCCTCGCCGAGCGAACCCGCGTGCACGGCCTCCGCCAGCTCGTCCGCGATGTGCTTGGCCAGGAACTCGGTCGACGTGTTCACCCCGGCGAACTCCGGCACGTCGTCGAGGTTGCGGTAGTTGAGCTCGCCGAGAACGGCGCGCAGCCGCTCGGTGGCGAGTCCGATGTCGACCACGATGTTGTCGGCGTCGAGCTCGGCCCGCTTGAACTTCGCGTCCACCACGAACGTGGCCCCGTGCAGGCGTTGGGCCGGACCGAAGACCTCGCCGCGGAAGCTGTGGGCGACCATCACGTGATCGCGAACGGTGATGCTGAACAGGGTGACCTCCGCCGGATGAGCGAGCTACGGTGCAAGTACCGGTCGAGCGTAGTGAACTCTCGTCGGTGTCGGGGTCGTGTGACGAGGGAGCCGGATGCGCGAGGAAACCTTCAACGACGAGGACGTGGCGGAGTCGGACCTGGTCACGAGACGCGGCACGTTCCGCGCGATCGCGTTCCGGGCCGACGGCCACGAGCACATGGCGCTCGTCTACGGCAAGACCGCGTTGCGCGAGAACGTGCTGGTGCGCGTGCACTCGGAGTGCATGACCGGTGACCTCTTCGGCGCGATGCGCTGCGAGTGCGGCGACCAGCTCGACGCGGCGCTGGACCGGATCGTGGCGGAGGGCAGCGGCATCCTGGTCTACCTGCGCGGCCACGAGGGGCGGGGCATCGGCCTGGTGGCGAAGGTGCGCACGCACGTGCTCCAGGACGAACAGGGACTGGACACACTCGACTCCGCGACGTCGCTCGGCCTGCCGGTCGACGTCCGGGACTACTCACCGGCCGCGCGCGTGCTCAAGCACCTGCGCGTCACGTCGGTTCGGTTGATGTCGAACAACCCGGACAAGATCGAGGCGCTGGAGGCCGACGGCATCGAGGTCGTGGCCCGCGTGCCGCACCTGATGCGGCCGAACCCGCACAACATCGGCTACCTGACCGCGAAGCGCGACCGGCTCGGCCACGACCTGCCGCAGGTCGACCAGCCGGCGGCGAGCTACGAGTACCCCACGGCGACGAGGTAGGCGGGCAAGCGGGACAAGAGGTCGGGGAAGATCTGTCGAAAGGCAGACGTGGGGGGTGGGGGCGGCCCGGGACGCTGGGCGCATGAAGAAAGCGATCAGGGGTGTGGTGGGGGCGGTCTGCCTGCTCACCGCGCTCAACGTGGCGCCGGGTGTGTCGCAGGCCGAGGGACGCCCGCTGGAGTGGGCGGACTGCGGGGACGGGTTGCAGTGCGGCGAGGTGGCGGTGCCCGCGGACTGGGGCAGGCCGCGCGGTGAACGGGTGCGGCTGGCCGTCGCGCGGCTGCCCGCGCGGGACCAGGCCGCCAAGAAGGGCGTGCTGCTGGTCAACCTGGGCGGGCCGGCGCAGCAGATCTCGGTGTTGCGCGTCGCGAAGAGCGCGTTCAGCGACCTGACCCGGTGGTTCGACGTCGTGGTCTCCGACCCGCGCGGGTTCGAGGCGAGCGCCGGGATCACGTGCCCGTACCCGGCGCCGCTGCCGGAGAACCTGGAGTGGGCGTCGCCGGGCCAGGCCGAGTACGAGCGGTACCGGACGGCGAACCACCGGTTCGGCGTCGACTGCGGACGGGTGGCCGCCGGGCCGTTGGCCGGTCACCTCGACTCGCGTCAGGTCGCGTACGACATGGACGCGATCCGGGCGGCCCTGGGACAGGACCGGCTCGACTACTACGGCAACTCCTACGGCACGGTGTTCGCCCAGGCCTACGCGCGGCGCTTCCCGGGGCGGGTCGGGCGGATGTACCTGGACAGCGTGCTGGACCACACGACCCGGTCCTGGGTCGACTGGCTGCTGCCGCGCGCCCGGACGATGGAGCGCAACCTGGAGCGGTTCGCGCAGTGGTGCGGCGAGCAGGTCGACTGCGCGCTGCACGGGCGTGACGTGGTGGAGGTGTGGGACGAGGTGCTGGAACGGGCGGCGCGCGAGCCGATCCCGGCGGGGAGCACGACGGTGAACGCCTCCCGGATCGCGTCGCGGACCAACCCGGGGTTCGAGCAGGAGTGGCCGGAGTTGGCGCGGGCCATCGCGGAGGCCCACGCGGGCGACGCCACGCGCTTCGCCGAGCAGCCGGTCGGCGGGCGTGACCCCGACCTGTCCCGGATCATGTTCTGCGCCGACTTCCCGTACCCGTCCGACTACCGGGTCGTGAAGTCGTTCGAGGCGCGGTTGCGGCAGGTCACACCGCACATCGGGTGGGTGGCGGCGTGGCCGATGGCGTACCACTGCGCGGGGTTGCCGGGGAAGGGGACGTACCCGCCGGAGAGGTTGCGGGAGTTGGGGCCGGGGGCCGGGCCCGTGTTGGTGGCCGGCGGTGAGTACGACGGCACGACGCCGCCGCAGGACGCGCGCAGGGTGGCGGCGCAGTGGGGCAACGCGCGGTACCTGCCGGTGAAGGGTGGTCATGCGCTGTACCTGAGCGGTCATCCGTGCGTCCGGGAACACGTGCACAGGTACTTGTTGACCGGTGAGCTGCCGGGTGAGGGTGCGGTCTGCGGAGCCGCCTAGGACGGTGGGCGGGAGGGGGCGGCGGGAGTGAGGTGGGTGCGGGAAGGGCTGCTCGTTCCAGCGGTGGCGGCGGTGCTGGTGCTGCTGACGTTGTGGGAGGGGAAGGGGCAGCCGCCGCCGGGGATGGCGGTGTTGGTCGGGTCCAGCCTCTGCGTGGCGATGCCGTTGTTGTTGCGGCGCGTGCTGCCGTTGACGGGAGCGGTGCTGTCGGCGGTGGTGGGGTTGGGCGGGCTCGGTTTCCTGCCGGCGTGGCCGGGGATGCTGGTCACGATGGGCACGTTCTGCGCGGCCGTCTACCACCGCGAGCGCGCGCCGGGGTTGGTGCTGGCGGTGTGCGGGTGCTGGGTGCTGGTCAGCGCGGTGATCGCGGGCAGCCCGGTGCAGGCCTTCACGGTCACGGACCTGGTGGTGATGGGCGTGGCTCCGGTGGCGACCGGGTACGCGCTGCGGCTGCACCGGGAACGGGCGGACCAGGCGTTGCGGGTGCAGCGGGCGGAGGCGGATCGCCTGGTGGCGGAAGCCGACCGGGTGCTGGCGGAGGACCGGGCCCGGCTGGCGCGGGACGTGCACGACAGCGTGGGCCACCACCTCACGGCGATCCGGATGCAGGCGACGGCGGCGCGGCGGGTGCTGGACGGCGCGCCGCCGGTCGCCGATCGGGCGTTGGGGACGATCGCCGAACTGTCGTCGTCGGCGTTGGAGGAGGTCAGGGAGATGTTGAGCACCCTGCGGGACGTGCCGGCGGGGGTGGGGCTGGGCGAGGTGGAGCAGTTGGCGGAGAGGCTCTCCGGACCGGACCGGCGGATCACGGTGAGCTGGTCCGGGGCGGCGGCGCCGGTGCCGCCGGCGGTCGACCACACGGCGTACCGGGTGGTGCAGGAGGCGTTGACCAATGTGGTCAGGCACTCGACGGCGGGTCGGGTCGACGTGCGGGTGCGGCGGGATCAGGAGGTGCTGGTGGTGACGGTGGTGGATGACGGGGCGGGAGGAGCGGTGCGGCCCGGTCTGGAGGGGCAGGGCATTCGGGGGATGAGGGAAAGGGTGCGCTCGGTCGGCGGGACGCTGGTGGTCGGGCCCGGCGGGGCGGGGTGGTCGGTGCGCGCGGAGTTGCCGACGGGGAGGGTCGGCTAGTGCCGATCCGGGTGCTCGTGGCGGACGACCAGCGGGCGGTGCGGGAAGCGCTGCGGATGGTGCTGGACGGCGAGCCGGACATCGAGGTGGTCGGTGAGGCTGGCAGCGGGACCGAGGCGGTCCACCTGGCGTTGACCCGGAGGCCGGACGTGGTCGTCATGGACCTGCGGATGCCGCACGGCGACGGGATCGCGGCGATCACCCGGTTGAGCGCGGCGGAGGTCGGGTCGAAGGTGCTGGCGTTGACGACGTTCGACCTGGACGAGTACCTGTTCGGCGCGCTGGCGGCGGGCGCGGGCGGGTTCCTGTTGAAGGACAGCGACCCGGCGATGCTCTTGGACGCGGTCCGCGGGCTGCACGAAGGGCGCGGGTTGATCGACCCGAAGGTGACGGGACGGCTGATCGCCCGGTTCGCCCAGCTCTCGCCGCGGGCCGCGCCGCAGGACGTCGGCCGGCTCACACCCCGGGAGCAGGAGGTGCTGGCGCAGGTGGTGCGGGGGTTGAGCAACGCGGAGATCGCGGCGGAGCTGACGATCGAGGAGGGGACGGTGAAGACGCACGTGGCCCGGATCCTCACGAAGTTGGGGCTTCGGACGCGGGTGCACGCGGTGATCTACGCGTATGAGCACGGGTTGGGGAGGTGAGGGGGAGGAAAGACGGAAGAGTCCTCGCCGGACGGGCAGATCAGCAGGATGACCGGGTTCGAGGTGGTGCGCCGGGTCCGTCGTGGCCCTCCTGTTGGGGGGAAGGTGGAGCGGGTGTGTCGGTGGTAGGGGTGGCCATACCCCCGTGATCCGGGGTCGCACGGTGGGTTTCGGCGGTTGTCGGCGCGATGGTTGTCGGCATGGGATTGGTGCCGGATGTTGTGTCGTTGACCGAGGTGACGAAGGTGTACGCCGGGCGGGTGCGGGCGTTGGACCGGGTGTCGGTCGGGTTCGGTCGGGGGTCGTTCACGGCGGTGATGGGGCCGTCCGGGTCCGGTAAGTCGACGTTGTTGCACTGCGCGGCCGGGTTGGACTTGCCGGACGGTGGGCGGGTCGTGCTGGCCGGGCAGGAGGTCGGCGCGTTGCGCGAGCCCAAGTTGACGGCGGTGCGCCGGCGGCACGTCGGGTTCGTGTTCCAGTCGTTCAACCTGGTGGACGCGCTGACGGTGTGGGACAACGTGTTGCTGCCGCAGAGGTTCGCGGGGACGCGGCCGGACAAGGCGTGGGCGCGCGAGGTCTTGCAGCGGGTCGGGCTCGGCGGGCGGGAGCGGGCCCGGCCCGGGGAGTTGTCCGGTGGGCAGCAGCAGCGGGTGGCGTTGGCGCGGGCGTTGGCGGGGCGACCGGAGGTGATCTTCGGTGACGAGCCGACGGGTGCGCTGGACCTGTCCACCGGGCGGGAGGTCCTGGGGTTGCTGCGGGGGTTCGTGGACTCGTCCGCGGCGACGGTGGTGATGGTGACGCACGATCCGGCGGCGGCGGCGTGGGCGGATCGGGTGGTGTTCCTGGCGGACGGCAGGCTGGCCGGCGAGCTGGCGTCGCCGACGGCGGAGCTGGTGGCGGCACGGATGACGGAGCTGACCCGATGATGGTGAAGCTGGCGGTGGCGAGTGTGCGGCGGCGGGTCGGTTCCTTCGCCGGGACCTTCCTGACGGCGTTCCTGGCGGTCGCGTTGATCTCGGGCAGCGGCTTGCTGCTGTACTCGGTGTTGACGGCGGGACCGGGTGGGGACCGGTTCGCCGGGGCGGACGTGGTGGTGGCGGCGGAACGGGCGGTCGAGCTCACGACGTCGGTGGACAAGGGCGACAAGGTCAAGGTGAAGACCAAGACCGAGCGGTTGACGGGGGCGGGGGTGCTGCCCGGCGAGCTGGTGGGGCGGGTGGCCGCGACTCCCGGGGTCGGCGAGGTGGTGGCGGATGTGGCGTTCCCGGTGGCGCTGGACGTCGCGGGAGTCGCGGTGCGGGCGCCGGAGCGCGCGGCGGTGGTGGGGCACGGGTGGGGTTCGGCGGGGTTGACGCCGTACGCGTTGCGGGACGGGGTCGAGCCCGCGGACGGCGAGGTGGCGGTCGGGTCGGAGCTGGGGTTGGCGGTCGGGCAGGTGGTGGGGCTGACGACGAAGACCGGCGCCCGTGAGGTGCGGGTGGCGGGGGTGGTCGGCGGAGGTGTGCCGGGGCAGGCGGCGGTGTTCGTGGCGGACCGGCAGGTCGTCGAGTGGTCGGGGTTGAGCGGGCCGACGGCGGTCGCGGTGCGGGTGGCGGAGGGCGCGGAGGTCACGGAGGTCGCCGCCGCGCTGGAAGGACTCGGGGTCGGGGTGTTCACCGGGGCGGACAAGGTGAACGGGGACCTGCCGGGGGCGGTGCCCGACTACATCGGCGGTGTTTCGATCTTCGGGTTCGTGCTCGGCATCACGGGGTTCGCGGCGGTGTTCGTGCTGACCGGGACGGTGTCGCTGGCGGTGCGGCAGCGGTTGCGGGAGTTGGCGCTGTTGCGGACGGCCGGTGCGACGCCGCGCCAGTTGCGGCGGTTGCTGGGGACGGAGGTCGCGCTGGTCACGGTGGTCGCGACGGTGCCGGCGCTGCCGGTCGGCGTGGTCGTGGCGCACCTGGTGGCCGGCCGGTTCCGCGAGCTGGGGGCGGTCCCGGCGCAGTTCACCGTGTCGGTCAGCGCGTTGGTGCTGGTCGCGGCGGCGGTGGTCGGGTTGGCGGTCACGTTGGGCGCGACGTCGGTGGCGGCGCGGCGGGCCGTGCGGATCTCGCCGACGCAGGCGTTGCGCGAGACGGTGACGGCCGGTGGCGGCAGCCGGGCGCCGAGGGTGGTGGCGGCGGTCGTGCCGGCGGCGGGTGCGGTGGCGGTGTTGGTCCTGGTGCCGTTGGGTGGGGCGTTGGGCATGGGGATGGGTTTCGTGTCGTGCGCGTTGCTGCTGTGCGCGCTGGCGGCGGTGGGGCCGCTGGTCGTCGGGGCGGTGACGGCGGTGGTGTCCCGCGTGGTGGGGCCGGCGGGTGTCGCCGGTCGGGTCGCCGGTGCGATGACGCGGGTCGAGAGCCGGCGGGTGGTGGGGGTGGCGATCCCGCTGACGTTGATGTTCGCCATCAACGCGACGATGTTGGTCAACGGCGACATCCTGGGCGCGGTGACGGCGGAGCAGGAGGCGGCGCGCACGGCGCCGGCGACGGTGAAGGTCGCGAACGCGTCGGGGTTGCCGTTGGTGACCGCGGAGAAGATGGCCGCGTTGCCGTCGGTGACGGGGTCCGCGCTGACGGTCGGCACGAGGGTGGTCGTCGACGAGGGCGGCAAACCGGAGGACTACCCGGCGCAGGGGTTGAGGCTGGCCGGTGAGTCCGCGTTGGACTTGGGCGTCGTGGACGGAGAGCTCGGGGTCCTGGAGGGATCGGTGGCGGTCAGCGGGCCGTTGGCCGAGCGGCGCGGGTGGGCGGTCGGGGACCGGCCCTCGTTCTGGCTCGCCGATGGGACGCGGGTGGTGTTGCCGGTGGTGGCGGTGTACTCGAACTGGCGCGGGTTCGGCGATCTGGTGCTGGACGCGGGGCTCGTGGCGGCGCACGACCCGCGCGGGCTGGTGGGCGCGGTCTACCTGCGTGGCGAGCCGGACCTGAGCGGGTTCCCGGCCGGGTCCGGGGGTGTCGGCGAGGTGCAGAACCAGCAGGCGGCGTGGGAGTTGATGGTGGCGGTGTCGTTGGGGTTCACCGCGATCGCGGTGGTCAACACGTTCGCGGTCGCCACCGGGGCGAGGCGGAGGGAGTTCGGGGAGCTGCGGTTGGCCGGCGCCACGTCACGGCAGCTGCACCGGCTGCTCGACTGGGAGGCGTTGATCACGGTGGTGGTCGCGTTGGTGCTCGGCTGCGCCATCAGCGGCGTGGTGGTCGGGGCGTTCAGCGTGGCGCAGGACGGGCAGTGGCGGCTGTTCGCGGACCCGGTGCGCTACTTCGGGATGGTCGCGGGCGTCGGCTTGCTCGGCCTGGTGGCCGGTGCGGTGCCCGCCCGGGTGGTGGTCCGGCTGCGCGCCCTGCCCCGGCTAGGTTGACCGGGTGTTCCCGCGAGCGGCCAGAGGACTGGCGCACCTGCTGGCCGGGCTGGTCATCGGGCCTGCCTCGTTCGTCTGGGCGGTGGTGACCACCCTGGCCACCGGGCTGCTGTCGTTCACCTACCTGGGGCCGCCGGTGTTCCTGGTGGTGACGTGGGTGAGCCGGCGGATCGCGCGGGTGGAGCGGTGGCGGGCCGGGTGGGTGTTGCGGAGGCCGATCGGCGACCCGTACGGGCCGTTGACCGGCCGGAACCCGTGGACGCGCGGCCGTGCGGTGATCCGCGAGCCCGGGACGTGGCGTGACCTGGCGTGGCTGCTCGCGGGGTTCCCGGTGGGCCTGGTGACCGGGGTCGCCGGGGTGGTCGCCGGCCTGGTCTGGCTGGGCACGGTGCTCGCGCCGCTGTGGCTGTGGGCCGTGCCGAACCCCCGCCTGTACCCGGTGGCGGACTGGCTGTTCAACACCGTCGGCGGGCGGTTCACGCTGGCCGCGGCGGGGCTGGCGGCGGCGTGGCCGGTGTGGTGGCTGGTCGCGGCGCTGTCGCGGGTGCAGGCGTCCGTGGCGGCGCGGCTGCTGGAGGCCGGGCCGCGGGCGCGGCTGCGGCAGCAGGTCAGCGCACTGCGGGCGACCCGGCTGCGGGTGGTGGACGCGCAGGCCGCCGAGCTGCAGCGGATCGAACGGGACCTGCACGACGGCGCGCAGGCGCGGATCGTGGCCGCGGGCATGACGCTGGCGTTGGCGGACCGGAAGCTGCGCGCGTCGGGGTCCGCGGAGGACCCGGTGCGGGCGGACGTGGTGAGCGCCCGGCGGCAGCTGGACGAGGCGCTCGCCGAGCTGCGGCGGTTGGTGCGCGGGATCTACCCGCCGATCCTGACCGACCGGGGGCTGGTGGCGGCGTTGACCGCGCTGGCGGGTGACGCGCCGTCGTCGGTCGTGGTGGACGCGCCGGAGCTGGGCGACCTGCCGGCGGCGGTCGAGTCGGCGGCGTACTTCGTGGTCGCGGAGGCGTTGGCGAACGCGGTGAAGCACGCGGGCGCGGACGAGTGCGTGATCACGCTGCGCAGGACGGACGGGGTGCTGACGCTGGCGGTGCGGGACGACGGGAGAGGCGGCGCGGACCCCTCCGGCTCCGGGTTGGACGGGCTGCGGCGCCGGGTGGAGGCGCTGGACGGCACGATGGAGGTCACCAGTCCACCCGGTGGGCCCACCACCGTCCTCGCGGAGTTCCCATGCGCATCGTGATCGCCGAAGACCTGCTGCTGCTGCGCGACGGCCTGGTGCGGATGCTGACCGACACCGGGCACACCGTGGTCGCGGCCGTGGACAACGCGCCGGACCTGGAGCGGGCCGTGCTGGAGCACCGGCCGGACCTGTCCATCGTGGACGTGCGGTTGCCGCCCGGTTTCCGGGACGAAGGGCTGCGCGCCGCGCTGTCGGTGCGCGAGCGGGACCCGAAGGCGCCGATCCTGATCCTGTCGCAGTACGTCGAGCGCACGTACGCGACCGAGCTGCTCGCCGACGGCAACGGCGCGATCGGCTACCTGCTCAAGGACCGCGTGACGGCGTTGGACGAGTTCCTCGACGCGCTGGAGCGGGTGGCGGCCGGCGGCACCGCGATGGACCCGGAGGTGATCCGCCAGCTGTTCGCCCGCAACACCCGCGACCAGCGCGTCGCCGCCCTGACCGCGCGGGAGCGGGAAGTGCTGGCGCTCGTCGCGCAGGGACTGTCCAACTCGGCCATCTGCGCCGAGCTCGTGCTCGCGCCGCCGTCGGTGGAGAAGCACATCAGCAACATCCTGACCAAGCTGGACCTGCCGCCCGCGGACAACACCCACCGGCGCGTCCGGGCCGTGCTGGCGTATCTCAACCAGTGAGCATCGGTGTCACCCAATAGGGTCAACGGGTGCCTATCGCATTCGACACGACCGGTTTCCAGCAGCACGACCAGACCACTTGGGTGAACCCCGCGAACGGCGACCAGGTCAGCCTCACGTACTTCGACCTGGTGCCGGACCTGCCCGCGTCGTTGGACGAGATGCCGAAGCTGCGGCACGACCTGGCCGTGACCACCGGTGACGTCGGCTGCCTGATCGAGGCACACCACGTGCGACTGGGTGACGTGCCCGCGTTGCTCCAGGTGGTGAAGGTGCCGCTGCCGGACCAGCCCTCCGGCCAGGTGTTCATCGGCTCGTTCACTGTGCCCAAGGCCGAGAGCAGCGCCGTGCTCAAGATCCAGGCGGCGGAGCGGGGACGACCGGGGCGCGCGAGGCGGTGCTCGTGGCGCAGCTCGGGTTCGACGGGTGGGTGATGCCGCACCCGTACGCGCCCGAGGTGGAAGGGCGGCTGCCGTTCCACAAGGGCGACGACCCCCGCTACGACCCGCAGTTCGCCGACCACCCGTTGACGCGCGTGCGGGCGTGGGCGCACCACGTCATCCGCACCGCGCGGGTCGATCCCCGGTTCGCCGCGCTCGCGCCGTTCCAGCCCGGCGCGGTGGCCGCGGGACCCGAGGTCGGGTCGACGGTGACGACGGTCGTGCCGGGGCTGCCGATCGGCGGCTACCTGCCGCTGTGGATCGGCGACGAGTGCACGTTCTGGCGGATGACCTCGCCGGACGCGGTGCTGGAGAAGCTGGCCCTCGGCGTGCTCGCGCGCACGCCGTTGACCGACCGGCGGTTCCGCGACCTGGTCGCGCTGGACGAGGCGTCGGCCACGATCACGCTGCTCGACCGGTACCGCGCCGAGGACGGCGGGATCGCCGGCGCCGCGGCCGGGCTGACCAGGGTGACCGCGCTGGAGGCGCACGAGGCGTTGACCACGGACACGCTGCTGGAGGCGTTCCGGTGGATCGGCCGGGTGAGCGCGGCGGCGGCGGAGCGGGGCGAGTACGTCACCGTGGAGCCGGGCCGGAACACGGCGGAGCTGGCCGAGCCGTACGTGCTGCTGGCCGTCCAGGAGCACGAGGGCCGGTCGGTCGCGATCGCCCAGACCGCGCCCACGCCGCCCGCGGAGACCCCGATGTGGCTCGGCCAGTCCTCGCTCAACGCGCCGGCGACGGGTGAGTCGATCGAGGCGGGCGGCCTGCTGGCCATGTACGCGATGAACACGTGGGGCGAGCACCCCCTCCGCCTCTGCCTGACCTTCACCCCCCACTAACCGAGAGTCCAACGTTCACGGCGCGAGAGTCCTGCGTTCACGCACCCCGAGTTCAACGCTCACGACCGGCGGCACGTCGGCTGAGCGTTGAACTCACGTGCCCTGGACGTTGGACTCTCGCGGCGTGGGGTTGGGCTCTCGCGCGTTTGGGTGAGGTGGGGGTCGGTGTGAGAAGCTGGGTGGACGCAGCCCGTGTCCGGGTTGCCCGCCCACGGTTCACGCATCCGGCGCCCGAGCACCGACGGGACCGGCAGTGGACGCGCCTCGCGCGCACGGCACGTCTTCACCGCTCTCGCTCCGCCTTACGGCATGACGTCCACACCACCCGTGTGGCGTGCGTGGCCGTCCCGACTCACCCCAACGGGAGCACGTCATCAGCATCTCCACACCGCTGCCGCCGGCCGTCAGCGCCCCTCGCGCGCTCACCGACGTGTACGGCCCGGGTGTCGCGGTCTGCGCACGACCGGCTGTCACCGCCGCGAACCGGCACCGCAACACCGTCGACGCGCTCTCCGCCCGCCCGATCGCGGTCGCGGGTGACACGCCGGTGCTGTGCAGCGCGGGTGGCACGGACCCGGAGCTGCTGGCGCAGCTGCGCGACGGCGGCCTGCCCGTCGGCGACGACCTGCGCGACTTCCGCGACGAAGCCGGGTTCGCCGCCCGCGTCACCGAGGCGATGGCCGACGGCCTGCTGATCTCGATGGAGTACCCGCACCCCACCGCGCTGTGCCCCGACGACCGCGTGGTCAAGACCGCCCACCTCGTCGGCCACCTGAACAACAAGGCCACCATCGGCACGATCGTCGCACCGCGCTTCCACGCCCGCCGCAGCGTCGTCACCCGCGCGGAGCTGGCCGGGGCCGCGCCGGCGGCGGAGTCCTGGGTCCTCAAGGCCGCCACGGACGACGCGCACGGCGGCAGCCTCGACGTCTACCTGCACGAGGCGGGCGAACCGGTCGAGTTCCCGGCGTTCACCGACCTGCTGGGCGAGTTCGTGGTCGAGGAGTACCTGTACCTGGCGCGCAACTGGGGCGTGCAGCTCTACGTCGGCCCGGACGCCGTCGCCCGCCTGCTCGCCGTCACCGAACAGCGCGTCGACGACACCGGCGTCTACGTCGGCGGACTGTTCGGGCTGGTCAGCCCGCCGCCGGCCGACCTGCTCGCGGAGTGCGTGGCGATCACCCAACGCGCCGCGGACCTCGGCTACCGCGGCCTGTGCAGCCTGGACTGCGCCGAGACGCTCGACGGGCAGCTCGTCATGCTCGACCTGAACTTCCGGATCACCAGCGGCTCGATCCCGCTGCTCGCCCTCCAGTCCGTGCGGCCCGACGCCCTCGACGGGTACGCCGAGTCGGTCAAGCTCACCGCGGCCGCGCCGCTGGCCGAACTGCTCGCCCACGTCCGACCGTCGCTGAACGCGGGCGGCGTGCTCATCACCTCCGGCCACGACACCACCCGCACCGACAACCCGGTGGTGCTCAGCACCCTCCAGCTGCTGGTCTTCGGTGACGACCCGGCGGACGTCACCGCCCGCCGCGGCGCGCTGGAGTCGCTCCGCTAGGAGCTGCGGCGGCGGCCTCAGGTCGAGGCGCGCACGACCAGCTCGGTCGGCAGGATGGAGGCGGCCGGTGGTTCGCCCTGGATCTGCTCCAGCAGCAGGCGGACCATCTCGCGGGTGATGCGCTGGAACGGCTGCCGCACCGTGGTCAGCGCGGGCCGGGTGGAGGTGGCGATGCTGGAGTCGTCGAAACCGCCCACGGCGACGTCCTCCGGCACGCGCCGGCCGGAGTCGTGCAGCACGTTGAGCGCACCGGCCGCCATCAGGTCGGAGGCGACGAAGACCGCGTCCAGGTCAGGGGCCCGTGCCAGCAGCGAAGCCATCGCCGCCTCGCCGCCCGCACGGCTGTAGTCGCCGTGCGCGATGAGGTCCGGGGAGGCGTCGGGGCCGAGCACGTCCCGGTAGCCGGCGAGGCGTTCGACACCGCCGGGGGTGTCCGGCGGGCCGGTGATGGTGGCGATGCGCCGACGCCCGCGCGACCGGAGGTGCTCGACCATCTGCCGCGCGCCCGAGCGGTCGTCGGCGGCGGCGTAGGCGACCTGGCCCTCGTGGCCGATCGGCTTGCCGCACGCCACGACCGGGATGCCCGAGTCGCGCAGCTCCTCCAGCAGCGGGTTGCCGGTGTGCGAGGACACCAGCAGCACGCCGTCCACGTGACCGGCGGCGATGAACCGGCTCGTCCGCTTGCGCTCGACCTCCGTGCTGGCGGTCATGAGCAGCACCGGCACGTCGAGTTCGGCCAGCTCCTGCGTGCAGCCCTGGAGCAGGATGCTGAAGTTGGGGTCCTCGAAGAGCCGCTGCTGCGGTTCGGTGAGCACGAAGGCCACCGAGTGCGCACGCTGCGTGACGAGGCTGCGGGCGGCCGGGTTGGCGACGTACCCGGTGGTCCGCACGGCCTTCAGCACGGCCTCCAACGCGGCCGGGCTGACGTTGCGGCCGCCGTTGAGCGCGCGCGACACCGTGCCGCGCGACACCCCCGCGGCGGCGGCCACGTCGTGGATGGTCGGCCGGTTCCGCGCCGCCTTGCTGCGCTCGACGCTCATGACTCCCTCATGCTTTCACCGCTCCGGAGAGCAAGTCGATGCGCCAGTATCGCTGCAACGTGAGGAACAGCGCGATCAAGGGCAGCACCGACACCAACGACCCGGTGACGACCAGGGTGTAGAGCGCGGGTGTGGTGTTGCCCTGCTTGAGCATCGTGTAGAGGCCCAGCGTGACCGGGAACTTCCCGTCGTCGCCGAGCATGATGTAGGGCAGCATGAAGTTGTTCCAGATCGACACGAACTGGAACAGGAACACCGTGACCAGGCCCGGGACCATCATCGGCAACGCGATGGAGCCCAGGATCCGCGCTTCGCCCGCCCCGTCCGTGCGGGCCGCCTCGACCACGTCCTCGGGCACGGCCGCGGCGGCGTAGACGCGGGCCAGGTAGATGCCGTACGGGCTGACCACGCTCGGCAGCAGCACCGACAGGTAGGTGTCGGTCAGGCCGATCTTCGACATCAGCAGGTACTGCGGGATGGCCAGCACCACGGCCGGCACCAGCACGCCCGCGATCAACGCGTTGAAGATCAACCCCCGGCCCCGGAACGAGTACTTGGCCAGCGCGTACCCCGTGACGCCGGACAGCGCCGCCGACAGCAGCGCGCCCACGCCCGCGTACAGCGCCGAGTTCGCCATCCACTGCCAGAACACGCCGTCGCGGTAGCCGTGCAGCTCGCCGAGGTTCGCGGCCAGCGACGACCCGACCGACAGCGTGGTCGTGGCGAACAGCTCGCCCGTGCTCTTCGTCGCGGCGACCACCACCCACGCCACCGGGAACAGGCAGTACGCCGCGCCCAGCAGCAGCACGAACGTCGGCAGCCCGCCGAGGCGCGCCCTCACCGCTCACCCCCGAACGCCCGCGACCGCGTCACCCGCAGCAGCCCGAACGAGATCACGAACATCACCAGGGCGATCAGCACCGACGTCGCGGCGGCCGAGTAGAGGTCACCGCGGCCGAACGCGTCCTGGTAGACCTTCATCAACGGCGTCCAGGTGAGCGAGAGCGAGTTGGTCAGCGGCGCCAGGGTGGTCGGCTCGGCGAACACCTGGAGCGTCGCGATGACCGAGAACAACGACGTCAGCACCAGCGCGGGCGCCAGCAGCGGGATCTTGATCCGCACCGCGACCTGCCACGGCGTGCAGCCGTCGATCCGGGCCGCCTCGTACAGGTCGCGCGGGATCGCGCGCAGCGCCGTGTAGAGGACGACCATGTTGTAGCCGACGCCGCCCCACACCGCGATGTTGGCCAGCGCGAAGTAGATCCCGGTCGGCGAGAGCAGGTCCACCCCGGGCAGCGACAGCTCGCGCAGCAGCTGGTTGACCGGGCTGGTGCCCGGCAGGTACAGGAAGCCCCACAGCAGCGACGCGATGACGCCCGGGATCGCGTACGGCAGGAAGATCGCGATCCGGCTGAACCCGCGCGCCCGCACCCGGTCCTCGTCGAGCAGCAGCGCGAACACCAGGGCCAGGCCCAGCATCGCGGGCACCAGGATCGCGCCGTAGCCGAACACCCGCAACGCACCCGCGCCGAGCTCGGGGTCGGTGAGCGCGCGCGCGTAGTTGTCCAGGCCGACGAACACCTCGGACCGGCTGCCCCTGCCCAGCCCCAGCCCCTTGACCTCGGTGCGGAACAGGCTCAGGTACACCGTGTAGGCGATCGGCAGCGCGAACACCAGCAGGAACAGCACCACCGCCGGGGCCACGAAGGCGTACGGCGCCAGCTTCGGCGCCGCACCACCCCGCCCGGGCGCACGCGTGGACGCCACGGGCTCAGCCGCCGACCGTGAAGCCGTTGGCCTTCATGTCGTCCACGGTCGCGGTCTGCATCTTCGCCAGCGCGGGCACCAGGTCCGCGCCGCCGCTGACGGCCTCGCCCATCGCGTTCTTGTACGCGGTGTAGGTGACGTTGACGTTCGGCCCCCACGTGAAGCCGGACGACGTGGCGGCGATCTTCGCGGCCCGCGCGTAGAAGTCCGGCTGGTTCGGGAAGAACGCGGGCGGCTTGGCCAGCGCCTCCTGCGCCGACGTCGCCGCCGGGTAGATGCCGCACACCGTCACCAGCGCCTCGACGGCGGCCGGGTCGGTGTTGAGCCAGAGCGCGAACTCCGTCGCCGCCTTCTGCTTCTTCGAGCCCGCCGTCACCGCCGTGGTGGAGCCGCCCCAGTTGCCCGTGCGCGGTTCGGCGGCGTCCCACTGCGGCATCGGGGCCATCGCCCACTTGCCCTGGGTGCTCTCCGCGTTGCCCTTGAGCACGCCCGGCGCCCACACCGCGCTCAGCCAGCCGACCTGCGTGCCGTCGTTGAGCGCCTTGTTCCACTCCGGGGTGTACATCGGGGACTTGTCGATCGCGCCCTCGGCGACGAGGCCCTGCCAGTACTGGGCGACCTTCCTGGTCGCGGCGTCGTCCACGGACACCTTCCACGCGTCGCCGTCGACCGCCCACCACGAGGCGCCCGCCTGCTGCGCGAGGCCCGCGAACCAGCCCGGGTCGTTGGCCGAGAACGTGCCGAGGAACTTGTCCGGTGCCGCGGCCCGCAGGTCACGGGCGGTCCGCGCGTACTCGTCCCAGGTGGTCGGCACCTTCAGGCCGTACTGCTCGAACAGGTCGGCGCGGTAGTAGAACATCATCGGGCCGGAGTCCTGCGGCACGGCGTAGACGCCGCTGCCGCCCAGCGTGACCTGGTCCCAGATGCCCGGCGCGAACTCGTCCTCGGCCGACGCCGCGCCTTCGGAGATGTCGGCCAGCACGTCGTTGCTGACCAGGGTCGGCAGCGCCTGGAACTCCACCTGCGCGAGGTCCGGCGGGTTGCCGCCCTTCGCGCTGGTCAGGAGCTTCGTCACCAGGTCGTCGCCCTGGGCCTGCTTGCTGAACACGACCTTGGTCTCGGGGTGGGCGGCGTTCCACTTGTCGACCACCTTGTCGATGTCGGGCGCCCACGCCCAGAAGGAGAGTTCGACCGGGCCGTCGGCGGCCTCCTCGGCGCCGCCGCCGCAGCCCGCGAGCAGGGTGAGGCCGAGTCCGAGTGCCAGGGCCTTCTTCGCGATGTCGAGTCGCATGAGGTCTCCGGGGGTTCCGCGTCGCTGACGCCACTGCCAGCGAGAACCGCGCTGTGAACGTGCACAGTAGTTGTCCGGAGGTCAGCCGTGTCAACTACTTGACACCCTGTCTTATCTGCACCGTAATCTGCAATCAGACCGTGCACGTTCACAGCCGTTGGAGTGTTCATGACGTTCGTGGTGCCTCGTCAGGCCGACGGCCGACCCCTGCCGGACCAGCCCGCGCCGCGGCTGCCGGTGGGCGTGGACGGGCTCGTCTACGGCGGGGACTACAACCCCGAGCAGTGGCCGGAGGAGGTGTGGGCCGAGGACGTCGCGCTGATGCGGCAGGCCGGCGTCAACCTGGTCAGCGTCGCGATCCACGCGTGGGCGGCGCTGGAGCCGCGGCCCGGCGAGTTCGACTTCGGCTGGCTGGACCGGCTGCTCGACCTGCTGCACGGCGCGGGCATCGCGGTCAACCTGGCCACGCCGACCGTCGTGCCGCCCGCCTGGCTCTACCGCGCGCACCCGGCGATCCGGCCGGTCACCCGGGACGGGGTCGAGCTGGAGCGCGGGTCGCGGGCGACGTTCTGCCCGAGCGCGCCCGCCTACCGCCAGGCCGCCGCGGCCATCACCCGGCAGCTCGGCGCGCGCTACGGCGACCACCCGGCCGTGGCGCTGTGGCACGTGCACAACGAGTACGGCGCGCCGGTCGGCGCGTGCTACTGCCCCGAGTCGGCCACCGCGTTCCGGCGCTGGCTGCGCGCCCGGCACGGCGACCTCGACGCGCTCAACGCCGCCTGGGGCACCAGCTTCTGGGGCCAGCGCTACGGCGAGTGGGCCGAGGTCGAGCCGCCGCGGGTGTCCGGCACCACCGGCAACCCGGCGCACGAGCTGGACTTCGCCCGGTTCTGCTCCGACGAGCTGCTGGCCTGCTACACCGCCGAGCGCGACATCCTGCGCGAGCACTCGACCGTGCCCGTGACCACGAACTTCATGACCACCAACTGCAAGTCGATCGACTACTGGCGGTGGGCGCGCGAGGTCGACGTGGTGGCCAACGACCACTACCTGACCGCCGAGGCGAGGCGCAACCACATCGACCTGGCCATGTCGGCGGACCTGACCCGCGCGGTGGCGGGCGGGCAGCCGTGGATGCTCATGGAGCACTCCACCGGCGCGGTGAACTGGCAGCCGCGCAACATCGCCAAGCGGCCCGGCGAGATGCGCCGCAACAGCCTGGCGCACGTGGCGCGCGGCGCGGACGCGGTGATGTTCTTCCAGTGGCGGGCTTCCCGCTTCGGCGCGGAGAAGTTCCACTCCGCGATGCTGCCCCACGCCGGCACGCGCAGCAGGCTGTGGCAGGAGGTCGTGCGGCTGGGCCGCGACCTGGGCGCGTTGCACGAGGTGCGCGGCAGCCTGGTGCGCGCCGACGTGGCCGTGCTGTGGGACTGGGAGTCGTGGTGGGCGCTGGAGCTGGACTGGCGGCCGTCGGTGGACCTGTCCTACCGGGAACGGGTCGGCGCGTTCTACGAGCAGCTGTGGGACGCCCGGCTGACGGTCGACTTCGTCGCGCCGGAGGCCGACCTGACCGGCTACCGGCTCGTGGTGGTGCCGTCGCTCTACCTCACGTCGACGGCGGCGGCCGAGGTGCTGCACGACTACGTGGCCGGTGGCGGCACGCTCGTCGTCTCGTACTTCTCCGGCATCGTCGACGCCAACGACACCGTGCACCCCGGGGCCCACCCCGGCGCGTTGCGCGACGTGCTCGGCCTGGAGGTCGAGGAGTTCCTGCCGCTGCGCGCCGGCGAGGAGGTCTCGCTGGACGGCGGGCTGCGCGGTGACGTGTGGGCCGAGCACATCCGGCCGACCGGCGCGGAGACCGTGCACTCCTATGTGGACGGTCCGGCGGCGGGAGGTCCGGCGGTGACGCGGCACCGCCTCGGCGACGGCGTCGCCTGGTACGTCTCGACCCGGCTGCGCGGCGCGGCGCTGGACGCGGTGCTGCGCGAGGTCTTCCCCACCGCCGGCGTCGAGGCGCGCGACGACCTGCCGCGCGACGTGGAGGTGGTGCGCCGCCGCGGCGCCGACGCCGACTACCTGTTCGTGCTCAACCACACCGACGCCGAGGTGCGGCTGGCCGCGTCCGGCACCGAACTGCTCACCGGACGGCGTTGCGAGTCGGAGCTGACCGTCCCGGCGGGCGGCGCGGCGGTGCTCAGGTCCTGAGCGGGCCCACCCGGCACCGCGATCCGCCGCCCTGGTCCTCGACGCGCTCGCAGGTGAAGTCGGCGTCCCCGCCCGTGCGGGGCACGGGCGGTCTCCCGCAGCTCCGCACTACCCCCTCGTGCACGGTACTGCGCATACCGTAGTACCATTCATGGCACACCACCGGGGAGAAGCGCATGGACACCAGCCAGCTGCTCAAGGGGGTGCTGGACCTCGCCGTCCTTGCCGTGCTGCGCAAGGAGGACGGGTACGGCTACGACGTGCTCCGCCGGCTCCGCCAGGGCGGTCTGGACGGCGTCGGCGACGCGTCGGTCTACGGCACCCTGCGCCGGCTCTACAACGCCGGACTGCTCACGTCGTACGTCGTGCCCAGCGAAGAGGGCCCGCACCGCAAGTACTACAGCCTCAACGAGCCGGGCCGGGAACGGCTGCTCGAATCCGGCAAGACCTGGAAGTCGTTCGCCCGGACGTTGGACGACCTGTTGGGGGAGGGTGCATGAGCACGCAGACGAACACCGAGGTCAAGCACTACCTGGACGCCATGCGCGACGCGCTGTCCGACCTGCCCGCCGCCGAGGTCGCCGAGATCATGGACGACGCGGGCGCGCACGTGGTCGAGGTCGCCGAGGAGATGGGCGAGGAGTTCTCGTCGGCCGCCCTGATCGACCGGCTCGGCACCCCGCGCGCGTACGCCGAGGAGCTGCGGGTCGCGGCGGGGTACCCCTCCCCCACCTCGTCCCCCGCGCCGGGCGCCGGCAACCGGCCGGTGATCATGGCCAGGTTCGCGTTGTGGGTCCTCCTGGCCGCCGCGGTCACCGCGTTCGCCTTCGCCGTCTCGCGCGGCGAGGTCGCGGAGCTGACCGTCCTCGTCGCCCTCTGCGCGGCGGCGGCCACCCTGCTGGTGTTCCGGCAGGAGGGCCTGGTGGCGGAGATCGCGAAGCTGCCGGAGGTGGCCGCCGCCAAGGACGCGCTGGCGCGGGCCGAGAAGCCCGGGAAGTCCGAGCTGCGCAAGGCTCTCGTGTCGCTGCGGGTCTTCCAGCCGGTGTGGTGGATCGTCCGCGCGGTGCTCATCGGCGCGGGCGGCGTGCTGGTGTACCGGCCGGACGGCACGTTCGTGGTCGCCCTGGCGGTGGCGGCGCTGTCGCTGGTGGCCGGCCCGAAGGCGCGGACCGACCGCCGGTGGCTGTGGATCAGCCTGCCCGCGACCGGGTTCGCCCTGGGCGTCCTGCTGCTGGTCGTCGGCACGCTGGCCACCCGGTTCGACGGCTACCCGGTCAACAGCGCGCCGGTCTCGTACCACCCGACGCCGCAGAGCCACGACAACATCTACGTGTTCGACAAGGACGGCAAGCCGCTCACCGACGTCCACCTCTACGACGAGCAGGGCCGCCCGCTCAACGCGCCGTGGTACGGCTGCCAGGGCGAGGACCGCGACGACAACCGCTACCCCCGCCCGAGGGTGGTGCACGACGAGCGGGGCTGCCGCGAGGAGTCGGGCGTCCCCTTCACCGTCGTGATGCCGACCGTGCCCAGCACGACCACCTCCACCACCCCGCCGCCGTCGACCGTCACCCAGTCACCCGCGCTGACGACCGCGCCGACGACGACCGCGGTCACGACGGCCGCGCCGACCGCGGTGACGACCACGGGCTGACGTGACGACGCCCCGTCACCAGGGGGTTGGCGGGGCCGTCGAGTCGCGGACGACCAGGTCGGTGGCCAGCTCGACCCGGTCGGTCGCCGGCGCGCGGCCGGCGATCAGGTCGGCCAGCATCCGGCCCGCCTGCCCGCCCATCGCGGCCAGCGGTTGGCGGACGGTGGTCAGGGCCGGGGCGCAGCGGCGGGCGGCCGGCAGGTCGTCGAAGCCGACGACGCTCAGGTCGGCGGGCACCGACAGGCCCGCGGCGCGGGCGGCCTCGACCACGCCGAGGGCCTGCTCGTCGTTGGCCGCGAAGATCGCGGTCGGGCGATCGGGCAGGCGGAGCAGTTCGGCGGCCTCCCGCCGGCCGCCCTCGCGGGTGAAGTCGGCGTGCCGCACCAAGGCGGTGTCGGGCGCGATGCCGGCACGGCCGAGGGCGAAGCGGTAGCCGTCCACGCGGGCGCGGCTGCACAGCACGTCACGGGGGCCGCCGACGACACCGATCCGCCGGTGCCCGAGCGACAGCAGGTGCTTCACCGCCGTGACGCCGCCCGCCCGGTTGGTGGCGGCGACGCTCAGCAGGTCCGGCGCGGCCGCGTCGACCGGGTCGATGTGCACCAGCGGCACCCCGGCGTGCGCCAGCACCCGTTCCTCGGCCGCGCTGATCGGGCAGGTCACCATCAGCACGCCGGCTCGGCGGGCCGCGACCAGGTCCGTCGCCCACGACGTGCCACGACCGGCCGCCGAGGACAGCACGACGTCCAACCCGGAGTCGACAACGCCCCGCATCACCTCCATGGCCCACGCGCTGTTCAGGGCGGGGAACACCAGCTCCACCAGCGGCACGGGAGGGCGCGGCCGGTCGCTCCGCGCCCGGCGCACGAGGCACGTGCGTTCGAGGATCTTCAACGCGCTCACGGCTCCGACATTATCGGAAATCCTCCGAAACACAACGAAGCTCTGAGCTGCAACGATTCACAAAGGACTTCCGACTATCCTCACCAGATCACGCTGGAGGGCGACAGTCTTTCGCAAAAGTTTCGAAAGTGGGGCGGTGCCGGCACAATCCCCACCGTCCGAAGTCGACGGTGGTGGGAGGCAACGCGGTGAAGTACCTGATGCTGATCTACGGCAACGAGCAGGTGTGGAACAGCGTGGACGCGGAGGAGTTCGGCGAGCTGGTCGCCGAGGTGGACGCGTTCAACGCGGACCTGCGGGCGTCCGGCGAGCTGGTCGACTCCCAAGGCCTGGTGGAGCGCCCGCGGTCGGTGCGCGTGGTCGACGACGCGCCCGTCGTCACCGACGGCCCGTACCTGGAGGCCAAGGAGTACGTCGGCTCCTACTTCGTGGTCGACGTCGACAGCGAGCAGCGGGCCCTGGAGATCGCGCGGTCCTACCCGGCCCTGCGCTACAGCCGCGGCCTGGGCGGCGGTCTCGAGGTGTGGCCCCTGATGCGGCAGGGCGGCGACGACCTTTGACCGTCGAGCACGTCCTGCGCGCGTTGACGCCCCGGGTGCTCGGCGTCCTCGTGCGCCGGCACGGCGACTTCGCGCGGTGCGAGGACGCCGTGCAGGAGGCGTTGATCGACGCCGCCGACGCGTGGTCGCGCGACGGCGTCCCCGAACACCCCTTCGGCTGGCTCACCACGGTCGCCGCCCGCCGCTACGTGGACCTGGTGCGCTCCGACGCCGCGCGGGAACGCCGGGAGCAGGCGCTGTTCGACGCCGTGCCGCGCGACGCGCTGCTCGCGCCGCCGCCGGACGCCGAACCGGCCCGCGACGACCTGCTGGAGCTGCTGTTCCTGTGCTGCCACCCCGCGCTGACCGCGCCGTCCCAGATGGCGCTGACCCTGCGGGCCGTGGCCGGGCTGAGCACCGCCGAGATCGCCGCCGCGTTCCTGGTGCCGGACAAGACGATGGGCCAGCGGATCTCCCGCGCCAAGCAGCGGCTGCTGGAGGCGGGCGCGCGGTTCGAGCCGCCCGCCGACCGCGAACGGGCCTTGGCGGTCGTGCGGCACGTGCTCTACCTGCTGTTCAACGAGGGCTACAGCGCCAGCGCCGGTCCCCGGCTGCGCCGGCCCGACCTGACCGAGCAGGCGATGCGGCTGACCCGGGAGCTGCACGAGCGGCTGCCCGACTCCGGCGAGACGGCCGGGCTGCTGGCGTTGATGCTGCTGACCGAGGCCCGCGGCGCGACCCGCGCCGACCCGGACGGCGTGCTGGTCCCGCTGGCCGAGCAGGACCGGTCGCGGTGGGACCGCGCGGCCATCGCCGAGGGCACAGACCTGGTGACCCGCAGCCTGGCCGCCCACCCCGCCGGCCCGTACCAGGTGCAGGCGGCCATCGCGGCCGTGCACAGCGAGGCGGCCACGGCGGAGGACACCGACTGGCCGCAGGTCCTCGCCCTCTACGACGTGCTGCAACGCCTCGCGCCCAGCTCGGTCACCGCGCTGAACCGGGCCGTCGCGCTGGGCGAGGTGCGCGGTCCCCGGGCCGCCCTGGACGTCGTCGCGGAGCTGGAGCGGGGGGTCCTGGCCGGCCACCACCGGCTGCTCGCCGTGCGGGCGCACCTGCTCGAACGCGCCGGTGACCCCACCGCCGCGAGCGAGGCGTTCCGGCAGGCCGCGCGGCTGGCCGGCAACGTCCCCGAGCAGCGGTTCCTCCTGCTGCGGGCGGCCCGCTGCGCAGCGGCCGACATTTCTCCCGGCCGGGTGTAGAAGACGCGTCGTCGGCTCCGATCCCCTCCCGAGCGACCCCGCCGGGCGTCGCCGGGAGGAAGGAACGCAGCCATGACCAAGGTGACCGCGCAGCTGTCGGTGTCCCTCGACGGCTTCTACGCCGGACCGCGCCACGAGGGCGGCGGCGACTGGCTGCACTCGGCGGAGGCGGCGGCGTTCTTCCGCGTCACCCGTTGGGCGATCAGCGCGATGGCGTGGCGGGAGCGGCAGGGCATCGCGGGCGGTGAGCGGGACGTCAACTCCGACGTCATCCAGGAGAACTTCGAGGCCGCCGGCGCGTACGTGATGGGCCGGCGCATGGCCGACGGCGGCGAGGCGCCGTGGGGCGAGGAGCCGCCGTTCCGCGCGCCGGTGTTCGTGGTGACCCACCGGCCGCGCCAGACCCTGGAGCGCAAGGGCGGCACCAGCTTCACCTACGTCACCGACGGCGTCGAGAGCGCGGTGGCCCGGGCGAAGGCCGCGGCCGGCGGCAAGGACGTCGCGGTCGCCGGCGGCGGCTCGCTGGTCCGCCAGGTGCTGGCCGCCGGCCTGCTGGACGAGCTGGAGCTGCACATCGTGCCCGTGGTGCTCGGCGAGGGCCTGCGCCTGCTGGACGCCGACCTCGGCCTGGGGCAGAAGGAAGGCATCGAGCTGACGCCCACCCGGGTCCTGCACACCCCCGGCGTCACGCACGTCCGCTACACCGTCGAAGGCCGCGCCCCGCTCGTCCTGGACGACCGGGGGCGCGGCAACTGACGACGCCACCGGTGCGGCGGGCGCCCAGCCCGCCGCACCGGGACAAGGGGTTCTACCCGAACGTGACGACCAGGCGGCCGTCCGAGGCGTAGGACCAGCGCAGGGCGCCGCTGTAGGAAGCGCAGCGGGAGCCGTTCGAGCCGGTCCAGAACTGGTTGGAGCCGTCGACGTTGCCGACGGTCTTGTCGTTGGTGCCGCTGCCGCTGCGGCACGACGTGTTGTTGCGGAACACCGAGGAGCCGCCGTCGAAGCTGAAGTTGCGCTCGGCGTTGTCGATGCTGACGTTGTCGGACACGGTCATCGTGCCGAGGTTGCGGTTGTAGGTGAAGCCGTGCTTGCCGTTGTCGTAGGCGATGTTGCGGCGGATGACGTGGTTCACGCCGATGTCCTCGCCACCGAGCTTGTAGCCGTTGCGGTCGCCGTTGCCGGCCTGGCCGCCGTTGCTCAGCGTGCCGTTCTCGTAGGCGAGCGAGTCCTCGATGGTGACCGCGCCGATCGGGCCGGTGTCGGTCTTGGTGTAGAGGTCCCAGCCGTCGTCGATGTTGTTGTGCGCCACCGCGTAGCGGAACACGTTGCCCGGCCCGGAGGTCAGCTTCGCGGCGAACCCGTCGGCGTCCTCGCCGTCGGAGTCGGCGTTGTCGTGCGACTCCGCGCTGAGGATCAGGTTGTTGGCCGGCCACTGGTCCTTGGGCGTGGTGGACAGCATCCGCGACAGCTGCAACCCGGTGTCGCGGTTGAAGCGGGTCACCGTGCGCTCGAAGATGTTGTTGCTGCCGCCGATGAAGATGCCGTTGTCACCGGCGCGCTCGACGATGATGCCCCGCACGTGCCAGTAGTCGCCGTTCACCGCCAGGCCTCGGTTGGCCGGGTCCTCGGCCTGGGCCGAGAAGTCCAGCACCGGGGTCTCGCCGGGGTAGGCGAACAGCTCGGTGCGGTCGCCGGAGGCGCCGTTCTTGCCCTGCGGGATGGTGACGGTCTGCGTGAAGCGGTAGGTGCCGCCGCGCATCAGGATCGTGCCGCCGGCGGTGATGCGGCTGATCGCCGAGGTGAGCGTGGTCGGGCTGGCCTGCGTGCCCGCGGCGCTGTCGGTGCCGTTCGGCGCCACGTACAGCGCGGAGGACGGCGGCTGCGACGTCGTGGTGGTGGTCGTCGTAGTGGTCGTCGTAGTGGTCGTCGTAGTGGTGCTGGTGGTGGTGGTGGTCGTCGTCGTGTCACCGGTGACGGGGGTGAACGTCCACTGCTTGGAGACGACGCTGTCGCAGGAGTTCTGCTGCACCAGGGCACCGACCGCGGTGGAGCTGTCCTTGACGTTCACGCACTTGCCGCCGTTGGCGTTGACCACGCGGTAGTTGCTGCCGCTCGCGGTCACCGACCAGACCTGGCTGGAGCCGCCCGTGCACGTCTGCTGCTGGATCGCCTTGCCCGCGCTGGTCGACGCGTCCTGCACGCCGACGCACAGGCCGGTCGCGGCCGACGTGATCCGGAACCCGCCGCTGACCGCGGTCAGCGACCACCGCTGCGCCGTGACGTCACCGCACGCCTGCTGCCGCAGCTGCGTGCCGCTGGTCGACCCGGCGGCATCCAGGCAGTGCCCGCTGGCGGCGTTCTTCACGGTGTAGGTGCCCGCGCCGACCGCCGCCTGCGCCGGCGAGGCGAGCGGCCAGGCCGCCAACGTCGCCGCCAACGCGGCGACGGCCGCCACCGCGACCAAGCCACTGCGGACGACCCGCGGTCGTACAGCCCGCGCCACTGCGGGCTGCTCCGATGTGCTCATGCCGACTCCACTTCCACGCGACTTCCGACGGGGCTTTTCGCACACGACCGGAACCGGCGGACTCCGCGCCGATTCACAAATGTGACCGTCGGGCAGGGAAAGCTATTTCCCTTCGGATGTTAGGAGCTGCGACACATCCGGTCAACGCTTGGAATTCGCTTCTCCGCCGGGGGATACGCACTGGTCACACTCGTGAACAAAAGCGACCGGCGGCGGTCATGAATGTGAACGAACAACGTTCGGCGAAACGCCGCTGCCCCCTGTCGACCGCGGTCGACAGGGGGCAGCGGAACAACACACGCCGGTCAGCGGGTGGTGCAGAGCTTCCCGTTCAACGAGTACGCCACGGGCCGCACGTTCGGGCCTTGGTAGCTGCCCACGAACCCGGCCGTGGTCGAGGCGCCCGGCGCCAGCGTCGCGGTGTTGGCCACGGACACCTGGTAGCCGGTCTGCGTCCAGGTGGCGTTCCAACCGCTGGAGACCTGCTGCCAGGTAGTCGGCCAGGTGTAGGTCAGCGTCCACCCGGCGATCGGCGTCGTGCCGGTGTTGGTCACCTCAAGATCGGCCACGAAACCGTTGCCCCAGTTGGTGCTCTCCCGGTAGGTCACCGCGCACGTCGACGTGGCCGGCGTGCCGGTGGTGAAGGTCAGCGGCGGCGAGGACCACGAGACCTTGCCCGCGTTGTCGCGCGCGACCAGGTTGACCGTGTACTCCGTGGCGGGCTTGAGGTTGGCCGCGGTGAACGTCGTGCCGGTGGTCTCGCCCCACTGCTCGGTGTTCGCGCCGTTGACGCGGTGCACCTCGTACTTCACGGCGGCGGGCGGCGCGGGCCAGGACAGCACGGCGGTGCGGTCGGTGACCGAGTCCACCGCCGGCCGGGCGGGCGCGGCCGGGCCGGTCGCGGAGCCGTTCGGCCGGAGCACGAGGGTGGTGATCGAGTACGGCGGCAGGGTCGCCGAGGACGACGAGCCGGTCGCGGACGAGATGCCGGTGTCGCCGTTGGCGAAGGTGAGCACGGTCGCGGCGGCGGCGGGCGAGTAGCCCGCGAACCTCAGGTCGACGGTCTTCGCCGCGTCCGGGTCCTGGTTGATCAGCATCACCGCGAGGCCGCCGTCCGGCCGCCGGGCCGCGTGGCTGCGCACCAGCGGGTCGGTGGAGGCGGTCGTGACGAGCTGGTCGCCGGGGCGGGCGAAGCGGGACACCATCGAGATGGCGTGGTACGGCGCGAACGGCGTGTTCAGCGCGGGCTGGCACGCCGAGCCGTCGGCGGTGCAGTTGCCGCTGGAGAGCAGGCCGTAGTCGTCGTAGTCCGGGTGGCCGGCGATCTCGCGGACCTGCCCGATGCCGTTGTGGACGTTCCACCAGTCCACGTTGAACACGCCCTGGCCGATCATCGTCGCGTAGGCGTCGGCGGCGAACAGCGCGCCCGGCTGGGTGTTGCGGCCGTAGGAGGTGTTCACCTCGGTCAGCGCGATGCCGAGGTCCTTGCCCGCCAGGCGGCGCGACTGCTCGCGCACCATCGCGACCTGGTCGGCCACCCGGTCGGTCTTGGCCAGCACCTGCGCCGCGGTGTCACCGCTGGGGTACCAGTGGATGATGCCGAAGTCGACCACGGGGCCGGCGATCGACAGCACGACCTCGTTCCACGACCCGCTGTCGCCCGCGGCGGCGATGGCGTCCGGCCACTCGCCCGGCGTGGTCAGCACCGCGCCGATCTTGATGGTCGGGTCGACCGCCTTCATCGCCGTGGCGTAGTCGCGGACGAGGGTGGCGTAGTAGGTCGGGCTCTTGTCCGGGTGCTCGTCCGCCTCCCAGCCCGAGCCGTAGTGGCCGTTGCCGTAGTTCTCGTTGCCGATCTCCCAGTACTTCACGCCGTAGTTCTTCTCGACGTTGGCGTAGCGGACCCAGGCCGCCGCCTCCGCCGCGGTGCCGGTGCCGTAGTTGGCCGTGACGATCGCCTGCCCGCCGGCCCGCCGCACGCCGCCCATGAACGTGTCGAAGTCGGTGTTCGGCGCCACGTACCCGCCGGGGGCCGTGTGGTCCGCCCAGTGGTAGATGTCCGAGTACGAGCCGCCGGGGTAGCGCATCGCCTTCACGCCGGCGTCCCGGAGCAGGTCGGCGACGGCGTCACTGCCCAGGTGGGTGTCCCAGATGGCGTGGTTGACGCCCGTGGCCGCCTCGTGCACCACCTCCAACCCGGCCCTGGTGTTGACCGTGACGGTGGCGGCGGTCGGGTCGGTCTGCGCCGAGGCGCCCGCGGTCAGCACGACCTGGGCGGCCACGAGCGCGACGAGTGCCGGGAGCACGGCAGAACGCGGTCTCATAAGAGGTTTCCTCATCGACGGTGATGAACTGGGAGCGCTCCCAAACTGTGCGACGAGCCTGTGACCTTGTCAATCACTCCTCCCTCCGCCATCGTCGAACGTGGGCAAGTGGCCTACGGCCGTCTGCCTTTTCGCCCAACGCGGCCCGGCACCGTCCACGCCGGACGGACAAAGGGGAGGCCGCCGGTCTACGCCTCGGCGTCGAACCGCGCGCGGGCCCGTTCGACGTCGGCCATGGTGACGGTGGTCCACCGCAGGAGGGCGTCGATCAGGTCCTGGAGCGTCTTCCCGAGCGGCGTGATGCGGTACTCCACGGCGACCGGCCGCGAGCTCACCACGACGCGCTCGACCATCCCGTTGCGCTCCAGCCGCCGCAACGTCGTCGTGAGCGACTTCTGCGTCACGACCGGGATCGCCCGGCGCAGCTCGTTGAAGCGCGAGGGACGCCCGCAGAGCTGGTCGAGCACCTGCAACGACCACTTGTCGAGCACCTGGTCGAGCAGCTCGCGGTGCGACGCGGCGATCTGGGGCCCGTCGGAGGTCTGCTGGGCGGTCTCCACCATGACACCTAGTCTCGTTGAAGTTCCCTCCGTGTACCAGGTAGACGTTGGATACCACCGACTACCAGCGTGAAGGACTTCCCGTGACCGTGCGGCTGCTCACCCCCGAGGGCATGTTCCAGCCCGTCCCCTACCACCACGTCTCGATCGGCACGGGCACGCGTCACGTGCACGTCGCCGGCCAGATCGCCCGTGACGCCGAGGGGAACCCGATCGCGACCGGCGACCTCGCGGGCCAGGTCGCCCAAGCCCTGCGCAACACGGCGCTCGGCCTGGCCGGCGCCGGCGCGGACTTCTCCGACGTCGTGCGCCTCCGGTTCTACGTCACGCGCTGGAGCCCGGAGAAGATCGACGACTTCCTGGCCGGCGTCGCCCTGGTCGCCGAGGAGCTGGGCATCCCGCGGCCCTTCCCGCCCGCGTCGCTCATCGGCGTCGACCACCTGTTCGAGCCGGACGTGCTCGTGGAGGTGGAGGCCTCAGCCGTCCTCGACTGACCGCGCGGCGACCTCGGGCCCGCTCCCGGCCTCGTGCGCCGCGATGATCACCGCGACGCACGAGGTGGTGGCCGGCCGGGCGGGTCGCCTCCGCGTCGGGGCCGTCCTACTCCCCCGCCGCCTCCCAGCGCACCCCGTAGGCCAGCCCCGGCATCAGGTGGCGGAACCTGACGTGGATCTCGCCCGCCCGGTCCACCGGGTGCCGGTGCCCGCGGTCGGCCCGGTCGGCCCCGTCGTGCCGGTGCGCGCCGTCCAGCACCCACACGCGCGGCGGCGTGGACGTGCCGCCGAAGCGGACCCTCAGGTCGAGCAGGTCCACCGGGTGCCACGGCACGTGCGCGAAGTAGGACCGCAGCACGTGCGCCGCCGGCGGGCGGAAGCGGATCGCGAAGTCGTGCGAGTCGCCGCCGTCCACCGACGACGGCAGGGCCAGGGTCGGGGTCGGGGTCGGGCCGGGACGGGCGACCAGCGTGCCGCCGTACAGCACCCGCACGTCGAGACCGGGCCGGTCCAGCGGCCGCGGCGGCGTCAGGGCCAGCTCCCGCAGACCGTCCCGGTCGGCCACCACCCGGTGCCGCTCGATCACCTCGGGCAGCGGCCGGTCCAGGGTCAGCACGGTGTGCAGCTCGGTGGTGCGCCAGCCGCCGGGCGGACCGCCCGGCCGGGACCGGGGCACGTCGGCGGCCAGCTCGGCGAGGTGGTTGATGGCCTCGTCGACCCGGCGGCGGACGGTGCGCGGGTCGCGCTCCATCCGCACCGCCGCCCAGTGCACCCGGTCCTGGTAGAGCGGCAGCCGCGCCTCGGCGTCGATGGCGAACGCCGCGAGCGTGGCCAGCCGCAGGTCCGCCGGCAGCCGCCCGGCCAGCTCGGAGAGCCGGGCGGACACCTTCCGGCGGATCGCGCCCGGCGCGTCGCCCTCGCTCACCCCGCAGGTCGCGCGCAGCGTCGGCCCCACCCGGTCCCCGATCCGGCCCGCCAGCACGCCACGACCCTTGCGGAGCGACTTCAGCTCCCGGACCAGGTCCGCGTACGCGTTCATCGCCTCACCCCCGTCGATCTCCACGGTGTTCCGCCGTGCAGGGTGCGGCCGGCCAGTGGACCGGAGGTGGACACATCGTGGATGGCCTAGACGCGGTCCGCGTGCCGGGCCGTCCCGGTCACCGACACCGCCAGCGCGGTGCCCAGGCGGATGCCGTCCTGCCCGAGGAAGACGCGGAACGTGCCGATGCGGTCGAGCGTGCCGCGGTCGACCGCGCCGAGGCCGTAGGCGACCACGGTCGGGCGGGCCGGCCAGGCGGGGTCGGCCAGCGCGGCGAACGCGTCCGGCCAGGTCGCCGGGTCGGTCGGCCGGCCGTCGGAGGTGAAGAACACGACCGGGCGGCACACCCGCAGGCGACGTGCCTTCAGGGCGCGGACGTCGTGCGAGATGGTCTCGCGCAACAACGCGAACGCGGGACCGAAGTTGGTCCCCGCCCGGGGTCTGGACGCGCTCAGCTCCGTCAGCTCCGCCGCCGGCCGCAGCGGTTGCAGCACGGTGGCCACAGCGGCGAACCCGACCACGCAGACCCTGGTCAGCGCCGCCGCCGACGGGTCGGCGTGCACCGCGCCCCGGAACTCCCGCAACCCCGCGTTCACCTCGCCGAGGTGGTCGGTCATCGAGGGCGACACGTCGCACACCACGTAGCAGGGCAGCACATCGGATCCCATGCGTCTCCTCCAACCCACAACTTTGCGGACGGGCCGGAGCGTGCCGGGTGCTTGTCTACCGGCGGTGGACCCGAGGCGGATGCCGACACACATCCGGCCGTTCGGACGACATGCGTCGTAGACATCGAGCTCGCGAACCAGGAGGCGGCGTGGAATTTCGGATGCTTGGTCCGTTGGAGGCGTGGCACGGGAGTGCTCGGCTGCCGTTGGGCGACCAGCAGCAGCGGTTCGTGCTCGTGGTGCTCCTGCTGCACGCGAACAGACCGGTGTCCACCGAGAAGCTGACCGAGATCGTGTGGGGCGGCAACCCCGAGCGCCGCAACCTCGTGCGCGGCTACATCAACAAGCTGCGCAAGGCGTTACAGGGCACGGACGTGGTGATCGAGACGACGCCGACCGGCTACCTGCTGCGGGTCGACGACGACCAGCTCGACACCGTCCGGTTCGACCGGCTGCGCGCGGAGGCGGAGGCGGCGCGGGCGGACGACCCGCGCCTGGCGATCGCGCTGTTACGCGCCGCGGTCGACCTGTGGCGTGGCCGGTTCCTGGAGGACATCGACCACGACCGGATCGGCGGCACGGAGGTGATGTCGCCCGACGACAGCTACTACGACGCGGTCGGCGACCTGGCCGAGCTGGAGCTGGACGCGGGCGACCACCGGTCGGTGCGCGACCGGCTGCGGCCGGTGGTGCGCACCGACCCGGCCCGGCAGAAGCACGCCGCGCTGCTGATGCGGGCGTTGATCGCCAACGGCGACCGGACCGAGGCGGGCCGGGTCTTCCACGCCACCGAGGCGGCGCTGGCCGAGCAGGGCTGGGAGCCGGGGCCGCAGCTGCGCAAGCTCGCCGCCCGCGCGGAACGCGGCGAGCCGACCAGCTCGCTGCCGTCGCGGGAGGGCGGGTTCACCGGTCGGGACGCGGAGCTGGCGGTGGTCGAGGCGGCCGCGGCGACTCCGGGTGAGCGGCGCGCGGTGTGGGTGGGCGGGGCGCCCGGCGTGGGCAAGACCGGCCTGGCCGTGGAGGCGGCGCACCGGCTGCGGCACCGGTTCCCGGACGGGCAGCTGCTGGTGCGGCTCAACGGGTACACGCCGAACGTGTCCCCGATGACGGTGTCGGACGCGCTCGACCAGCTCCTGGGCGAGCTGGGCGTACCGCTCGAGCAGATCCCGGCGTCGGTGAACCGGAAGTTCACCCTGTACCAGACGGAGCTGTACGGCACGCGGACGTTGGTGGTGCTGGACAACGCGCACTCGCCGGAGCAGGTGCGGTCGCTGCTGCCGGAGGAGTCGGGCTGCTTCGCGATCGTGACCAGCAGGCGGGTGGGCGAGCCGGACACCGGCGCGCACCTGCGGCTGCTCGAACTGCCGCCCGAGGACGCGTTCGCGCTGTTCCGCGCGTTGGCCGGGCCGCTGCGGCTGCGCGGCCGGTCGGCGGAGGTCGCCGGAGTGGTCAAGCGGTGCGGGTACATGCCGATGCAGATCCGGCTGGCCGCCGCGCTGTTCCGCCGGCACGACCGGTGGCCGTTGGAGCACCTGCTGCGGCAGTTGGAGGACAGCGGGCCGTGGCCCGCGACCGGCGACGGCGCGGACGGCGCCGCGGTGCGGGTGTCCTACCAGCAGCTCGACGCGGCGCAGCGGGAGCTGTTCCGGCTGTTCGGCCACCTGCCGGGGCCGGACCTGGACGTGGCGGGCGCGGCGGCGCTGGCGGCCCGTGACGTCCCCGGTGTCCGCGCGGTGCTCGACGACCTGCACGAGGTGTGCCTGCTGGAGGAGGTCGCGCCGGAGCGCTACCGGATGCTGGACCCGCTCAAGGAGTTCGCCGCCGCCGAGCCGTCGCCGACCACGCCCACCGAACGCGTGGACGCCCTGCTGCGGCTGCTCGACTTCTACCTGGTCGGCCTGGCCGGAGCGGTGGGCGCGGCCTACCCGTTCGACCGCGCCCACCTGCCCGCCGTGCACCGCACCAGCTGGGTGGTGCCCTCGTTCGACGACCAGCGGCAGGCGACGGCCTGGATCGCGGCCGAGCGGGACAACCTGGTCGCCGCCATCCGCTGGGCCGCCGAACGGGAGCTGCCCGGCCACGTGTGGCGGCTGGCGGTGCTGATCTGGCGCCACTTCCACACCACGAGCCGGTTCGAGGACTGGGTCGAGACGATGGAGCTGGCCTGGGCGACCGTGCGCGCCGTGCCGGAGGAGGAGCACGGCCGCGCCCACGTGCTGCTGCGGCTGGCCACCGCCTACGACCGGCTCGGGCGGTTGGAGGAGGCGTCGGAGCTGGCCACCCGCGCGCTGCCGGTGTGGCGGGGGCTCGGCGACGAGCTCGGCGAGGCGGACGCGTTGAGCATGCTCGCGATCTCCCAGATGCAGCTCGGCCGGCACACCGAGGCGATCGGGCACTTCGAGGCCGCGCTGGAGAAGTTCGAGCGGTGCGGTGACCGGCGCGGCCAGGCGCACGCCTTGAGCATGCTCGGCGTGCTGGGCGAGGAACGCGGCGAGCTGGACCTCGCGCTGCGCCGGCACCGGGCCGCCGTGCCGCTCCTGCGCGCGGTCGACCACCGCCAAGGGCTGGCGCACGCGTTGAACAACCTGGGCACGGTGCAGCAGCGGCTGGGGTTGGCGGACGAGGCCCTCGACGCCCACCTGGAGGCGCACGACCTGGCCGTCGAGCTGGGTGACGACTGCCTGGCGGCCTACGCGCTGAACTACACCGCCAACGTGCACCGGTCACGGGGCCGGGTGGCCGAAGCGGTGCACTACCACGAGCGGGCCAGGGCGGCGGCGGCCGACGTGGCCAACACCGACCTGCGCACCCGGCTCTTCCTGGACCGGGCCGCGACCGCGCAGGCGGGCGGCGACCGGTCGGGCGCGCTGCACGCCTACCGCGCGGCGCTGGACCTGGCGGCGGGAGCCGGGAACCGCGGGCACGGCGCCCGCGCCCACCACGGCGTCGCCCGGGCGCTGCACGCGTTGGGGCAGCACACCAAGGCCGCCGAGCACTGGGACGCGGCGGAGGCGGAGTTCGTCGCGCTCGGCCAGCCGGAGGCGGACGAGGTCCGGGCCGAGCACGCGGGCCTGACCTGCGCGTGCCGCTGAGCCGCGCCGCGTCCGGCGGGTCGCCTGCCACCGCGACCCGCCGGACGCGGTCAGAACCGCTGCCGCAGCACGCGCCGCAGCTCGGGGTACACCTCCCGGACCGCGCCGTGGTTGTGCCACCGGCCCAACGTCCGGGACAGCTCCCGCAGGTCCGCCCGCACGGTCGCCGAGTCGACGTGCGCCACGTCGTCCAGCGTGCCGGCCAGCGTCACGCAGCTCTGGTCCACCTCACCGGCGAGCGCGAGGGCGAGCGAGCGCCGGGTGCCGAACCTGGCCCGTGACCGGCGGGACGTGGCGGGCAGCCGGAGCAGTTCCCGCTCCAGCACGGTCGCCGAGTCCGCGGTCCGGCCGAGGTCGCACAGCGACCAGCCCTTGGCGAGTTCCGCCGGGTCCGGCGCGGTCGAGCCGAGCACCGGGTACGCCCCCGTGTCCGCGGTGGACCGGTCGAGGAGGTGGGCGGCGCGGTCCATCGCGCGGTCGAAGGCGCCGAGGTCGCCGGCCAGGGCGTGACCCTGCGCCTCCCGGCGCGCGGCCAGACCCCGGGTCCGGGCGCTCGCCCGGTCGACGACCTGCGCCTGCTGGGCGAGCCCGATGGTCTCGGCCGAGTCCTGCCGGTAGAGCGCGAGCCCGGCCTCCCGGACGAGCGCGTAGCTCACGATCTCCCGGTCGCCGCCCGCCCGCGCCAGCTCGGAGGCGTGCCGGGTCCACGCCAGCGCGCCCCGCTCGTCGCCCGCTTCCTGGTTCATCCACCCCGTGTACTCGGCGATGCGCGCGGCGAGCAGCAGCAGCCGGGACCGGACCGGCTCGGCGTTCTCGTGCGCGAGCGCGTGCACCGTCCGCAGCAGGGCGACCAGCGGTTCGAGGACCACGACGGGGCTCGTCTGCATGCCCAGGGAACGCAGGTGCTCGAACGAGGTCCGCATCCCCGCCACCACCCGCTCGTCCGCCGCGGGCCGCGGGCCGCCCGCGAGCGCCATGCCGAGCACCGTGCCCGTGCCGGCGACCAGCACCTGGCGGCGGTCGAGCGCGAGCCCGGCGCCGGCGGCCCGCTCGACCGCCTGGTCCCGTGCCGCGCGGGCCGCCTCGATGAGGCTGCCGCCCGCGTCGAGCACGCTGTCGCACAGCCGCGCCATGGTGTCGTGCGGCGCCTTCAGGTCGTTCTCGACCTTGCTGAGGTGGCCTTTGCTGTAGTGCACGCGCTTGGCCAACTGCCCTATGGACAGACCCGCGGCCACGCGGCATTCGCGGAGTAATTCACCAAATGATCCGGTCACCTGAGCCTCCTGGTACGGCTGACGTCCGAGTACACCACCGCGCCCGGTCCGGCGCAATCGCCCGGCCGGCCACGGGAATTCCGCGGCCGGCCGGGCGCATTCCTGCGGTCAGCCGTACCACGGGTTGCCGTCGGGCCCGACGGTGAGCGTGGTGGTCACCGGCGGCGGGCACTCCTCGAACGACGAGGCGGACGCGCCGCCACCCGACGCGAACACCGCGATCACGGCGCCCAGCACGGCCAGCGACAAACCGGCCCCGGTCACGAACTTGGACGTGTTTTCAGACATGGCGAATCCTCCACAGGAATCGGTGAACAATCTTGAGGGGCATTTATTCGAACTCTCTCGCCCTCACCAACAATGATTCACCGACGTACTGCGGGTGGCCAGGTGTTGCCCGTTTCCCGACGGCGCGGGCAACGGGCGACGGCAGGCATCCACTCCTCGTCCACTTCTGGTCGACATCCGGTGCGGATGCTGTGCCCGCAGATCAGGACAACCGGCCGCCGGGCCGGTCGGACAGGGAGGTTCGGTCGTGAGCGAGTACGACGTCGCCGTGTCGTTCGCCGAGGAGCAGCGCTCCGCCGTAGAGGAGGTGGTGGAGGCGTTCCAGCAGCGCGGGCTGACCGTGCTGCACGGGCCCGAGCAGACGCACGAGTGGTGGGCGCGCAAGGAGGGCGGCGACCTGCCGGACGCGCGGGTGCGGTTCTTCGTCCCGTTCGTGTCGGAGGTGGACGACTTCACCACGGCCGCGCTGCGCGCGGTCAAGGCCGGTGACGAGCACGTGCTGCCGGTGCTGCTCGGCGACGTGGCCGTGCCGCCGGACCTGCTGCACCCGCACGTCGCCTACGTGCGCGGCACGGCGGCGGACCGGCTCACCGAGGCGCTGACCGCCCGGATCGAGGCGGCCGAGGCCGTCGGTCGGGAACGCGCGCCGGTCAGCGAGGTCGTCGCCAGGGTCAAGGGGGTCGCCCCGCAGGACGAGGAGGTCGTCGCGGAGCCGGTCGTGCCCGCCACCTTCAGCCGCTACGCCGAGCAGGACGCGACGTTGCGCTACCTGGGCGCGCAGTTCGCCGCCGCGTTGCCGGGGCTGGAGCGGCGCGGGCTCGTCGGCACCGCGCACGTCGGCGAGACGCGGATCGCCGTGCGGGTGGAACGGGCCGGTGACACCGTGTACGCGCTCGACATCCAGCGCGGCGGGATCGGCGGTGACGAGACGGTGAACTTCGTGGTCGGCAGGCAGGACGGGGTCGCCGCGCTCACCAACGGCTGGGCGCGCCCGGTCTACGACACCGGCGTGGGCGCGGCCGTGCTCGAAGTGCACGACTTCTCGGTGCTCGGCGGCAGCGGCTCGACCCGCGCCTACCGCCGGGAGGAGCTGTTCACCGCGCTCTGGCAGCGGCTCGACGAGGTGCTCGCCTCCACCGTCGGCTGACCGCGCGACGAGACGCGCTCCCCACCCTTCGCGGGCGGGGAGCGCGTCTCGTCGTGCCGGGGTCAGTCCCGTTCTTCGCGTGCCCGGTCGAGCACCTCTTCCAGCCGCAGCGGGCTCGGCGGGTGGTGGCTCAGGCACAGCGGCGTGCGCATCAGGCGGAACCCGAAGTCCTCCGCCGTGACGTAGAACCGCCCGCGGCCCAACCGCGAGATGTCGCCGACCGAGCTGCCCTTGGCCCTGGCCATCTCGTTCGCCGCCGCGACCTGCGTCGGGCTGTTGAGCCTGCCGAAGAACTGCGTCGTCGCGTTGCCGACGACCTGGTTGTGCACGCCCTTCGGCGCCTGGGTGGCGAGCAGCAGCCCCAACCCGTACTTGCGGGCCTGCGAGGCCAGCAGGATCGTGGTCCGCGTGCTCGCCGTCTGCCCGGTCGACGGCGCGATCGTCTGCGCCTCGTCCATCACGACCAGGCCGCCGAGGGGCCGGTCCACCGCCGGGTTCCGCTTGATCCAGGCGAAGACCTCCAGCTGGAGCTGGCTGACGAACCCCTGCCGCTGCTCCTCCGACGGCAACCCGATGAAGCTGATCACCGAGATCCGCGCCCGCTTGCCCGGCGTCGGGGTGAGCAGCACGGCCGGGTCCGTCGGCTCGCCCGTGCCGCCGAGCAGCGGGTCGTTGACCATCGCGGCGCGCAACGTCTCCGCCAGGTCCGCCGCCGTCGCACGGGCCGTGCTGAGCTTGCTCACCCCTTCCGGCAGGTCGTCCAGCACGTCGATGAACGCCGACAGGTCCCGGCCGTCCGAGCGGGCGTAGTGCGTCAACGCCTCTTTCAGCACCGCCCGGCTGCGGGCGGCCGACTTCGAGTCGCCGCCCGCCTTGGCGTGCGGCACCAGCCGGGCCAGCGCCGCCTCGACCGAGGCGGCGAACTCGTCCACGTCCCCGCGCACCTCGGCGAAGTCCGGCAGCGGGTGGAAGCTGAGCGGCCGGCCACTGGTGCGACCGGGCGTCCACACCACCACCTCGGTGTTCTCGAAGTACTCGGCGGCGGCGTCCGCGTCACCCGGCAGCCAGTCGTCGGGCGGCACGGGCCACGCGTCACCGAGCCGCGCCAGGTCGTTGTTCGGGTCCAGCACGATCGCCGACACCCCCCGCAGGGCGCACTCCTCGACGATCCGCCGCAGCAGCACGGTCTTGCCGCTGCCGGAACCCGCGAAGACGATGGCGTGCTTGCGCAGCGATTCCAGCTCGATCCGGATCGCGCCGTCCATGCCGAGCACCAGCTCCGTCGGCGACAGCGGCTCACGCGGCGCCGCGACCTGCCGCGGTTCCGGTTCCCCGACCGGCGGGGGCCGGGTCTCCTGGTGGCCTGCCGCGGACCGGTCGGACCCGGACCTCTCCGACCCGGGCAGCACCTCCCGCAGGAACGTCGACCGGCTGGCCGGTTTCCGCGCCACCAGCCAGGACAGCAGTTGGTGCGTCTGCGAGGACAGCATCTCCCTCAACGCGCTGAACGTGCGCAGGTCGTCGTCCGAGATCTCCACCCACCGACCACCGGCCTGCTCCAACCCGGCGACCTCGGTCCTGGTCACCTTGCCGGCCCATCCCCCGTCGCCGTTGCGGAGCAGCACCAGGTGCCGGTTCTGCACCCCCAACCGCGCCGCGTCCCGCACCTTCCGCATCCGGTTCAGCACGGAACGCCCGTGACCACTGGCGATGAGCCGGAACCCCCACCGCTCGTCGGTGTCGAGGTCCTCGTTCAGGGTGCGGCGCAACCGGGCGTGCAGGTCGCCGCCGCCGTGGAGCTGCTCGGCCTGCCACTCCATGTCGTCGTTGCCGACCTCGTTGATCCACGACTTCAACCCGGCCAGCAACAACCCCGGCATCACCTCGTCCTCGTTGTGCTGCTTCAACCCGGCCGCCGTGATCTCCGCCTTCTCCCGCAACCGCTCGAACCGGGTGTCGAGCTCCTGGAAGTAGGCCGGCTCCGTCCCGTCGTCCTCGGCCGGCGGGGGCGGCTCGATCGACACCTCGGTGAACGACCCCAGCTCCCGGATGTCGCCGTACAGGCAGGACTCGGCGTGCGAGTGGATGCGCTGGAGCATCTGCCGGGGTGTCTCGGGCACCCACGCGTCACCGAACGCGTCCGGTGACACCGGCCAGGTCGGGTGGGGCGGGGTGAACTCGATGCGCTGGTAGATCACGCCGAGCCAGCGACTCACCAGCTCCTTCCCGATGCGCGCGTCGAGGATCGAGTTCAGGAACGGGGTCGGGGTGAACCGGTCGGTGACCGTGTCACTCGCGATCTTGCGCAATTGCGACCACGTGTGGGGCAGGCACGCCACGATGGACAGCGTCCGCCTGGTCGTCTCGCGCAGTTGCATCAACCCGTCGGACACCAGCGCGAGTTCCTGGGCCAGCTCGGTACTCGTCCCACCCTCACCGGTGTGGTCCAGGCTGAGGTTGATCAACGTGTCCAGCTGGTCGACCGCGACGACGCTCGGGCCGGTCAGGGCGAGGATGTGCGATATCTCCCGCACCAGCGCACGCGGTGACTTCAGCTTGCCCTGGAGTCCCCAGTAGCGGCGTTCGTCGCCGATGTCCTCACCGCCCCGGAGGTGGGCCAGGCCGATGTCGAAGTGCTCGGACGCGTAGAGCACCAACGCGCGGATCGTGTCACCGCACTCGACCACGACCTGGCTGTCCAGCCCTTGCAGGTGGTGGAGGAACCGGCGCAGGTCCTCGGGGGTGAGCGGCGCGTCGCCCATGATCGGCCCCGCGGTCACACCGGGCACACCGGCCCGCTCGCACAACTGGCGGAGGAGAACCGTGAGCTGGAGTTCGCCATCATCTGTGGTCCGGCGGAGATCCCTGCGCATCGCATCGGCGACGTCGTTCCAGAAGTCCGCGGCCGTGGTCAGCTCGACCAGGAAGAAGTAGCCTCCCTGCCCCTGCACGATGCGCCGGACCGAGCCCAGCATGTGGGTCTTGCCGGCGCCCTTCTGACCTTGGAGCACCAAGCCGATCGGGCTGGAAGCGGTGCTCGCCTTGGCGTCCGCGATACCAGCCCTGATGCGGCGCTCCGCGTTGACGTGCAGACCTTCGACGTGCGAGGGCGAGGTCTGCCAGACGTCGTTCGGCGTCTCGGCGGAGTTGAAGCGGAGAGCGGCCAGCGCCTCGCGTTGCCGCTCCGTCATGATTCCTCGATCGCCATGAGGTGCTTGTCCTCGCTGCCGATGCGGATGGCCGCGGCGTGGTCGACCTCGGTCAGCACCTTGCGGTTCGACTCGGGCACCAAGTGGACCTCACCGGCCTTGAACATCCCCAACAGGACCGCGTCGACCTCTTCCTTGTCCGCGCCGTTGAGCTCGGGACGCAGCTTGGCCAGGCGGACCCAGTCCTGCGGCTTGACCGACAGGGCCAGGTAGGCGGCCCGGATCACCGACTCCAGGTCAGCGCCGGAGCGGATCACCTCCGCCAGGGTGCCCCGCCTCTTGTGGTACTGGATGAAGCGCTTCAACACCGTGAAGTGCGCCCGCGACAGCGGACCCGACTTGGACGGCGGATCGCCCGCGGCGAGGTCGTCCATGCACCAGGAGATCCCCTCGTCGGTGATCCGGTGCCAGATCCGGCGCTTCTCCGTCCACGACCGGAGGAGGCCGAGGTCGTTCAACCGATCGCGACCGTCCTTCCCCAGCCTCACCTTGAGCTCGCGGTCGAGCTCCACGTTGGGCACGTCCCGGTCCGCCAGCATGAGCATGATGAGCGCTGCTCGTTCGTCGTTCCCGAACTTCTCCGGCATGGTGCCGCCTTTCAGTCGGTGGACGCGTCGATCCGACGATCGATCCGGTCCAGGAGGGTGGTGATGTCGGCCAGGAGGCCTTGGGACGCGATGGCCTGACCGTCGTCCGCGTGCGGCTTGGACAGCACGCCGAGGTCGACGGAGAAGTGCCGCAGCGCCGCCAGGTCTCCGTTGTCGAGGGCAGTCGACATGTCGTGCACGGTCTGCTCGACCAGCGACAACCGCCCGACGGACGGCAGCCGGTCCGGGACGGCGCGCAGCGCGGACGCCGCGTTCCGCAGCGCTTCCCGGTCCCGGTCGCCCTCACCGACGGGCGTGCCGGTGATGAGGTCGTGCAGTTCCCGCGCCACACCGGGCTCGAACCTCAGGTACCGCAGGTTGCGCAGGAAGCCGGGCAGGTTGGCGGGGTCGGTGTCGTCGGTCAGCACGCAGAACAGCCGCCGCTGACCACCGTCCGGGCCGATCGTGTGCCGCAGGAAGCGCTCGACCTCGGTGACCTGCCACCGGCTCAAGGTGCCGTCCACGACGAGGCACAGGTGTTCGGCGAGGCCGCTGGTCCGGTCGAGGATCTCCAGGTCACCGGACGACGACCGGGCGGCCTTCACCCCGAGGCCGCGCAGCTCGTCGACCAACCGGTCCGCCACGTCCAGCGTGGACCGCGGGCTGGACACCAGCAGGTCCAGGTCGAAGTCCTGGCGGCGGTCGCGCGCCGACGCCACGTAGGCGTCCCGGTTGTCGGCGAGCAGGTCGGTGCGGTCGAACTGCTGCGCGAGCACGGCCGCCACCGTCTCCAGCGCGAACGAGACCTGGCCCGCCGATGGGATGGCCTCCTGCAGCACGCACAGCTGCTCGCCGAAGCTCCAGTGGGAGACGTAGGGAACCGTGAAGTGCCGCAGCGCGAGGTCTTCCGACATGCCCTTGACCAGCCAGTTGCCGAACAGCGGCGCGACGACCTCGGCGCACCGGCGCTGCCACTTCTCCGCCTGCTCGTACTCCACCCGGTTGTCCAACCGCGACAGGATCGGCAGCACGAGGTGTCGAGGCCGGTCGTAGGGCAGGCGGTCGCGGGCGTCGTCGGCGCGGTGCACGACGTCCACCACGTCTTTGAGGTTCTGCTCGTTGGCGGTGAACAGGACGGCGAGCCGGTCGGGCAGCTGCGCCGTGCAGATCCCGGCGATGTCGGAGATGCCGGTGCGGCTGTCGATCAGCACGAAGTCGTAGTCCTCGATCCACTGCTCCCGGCAGCTCTCCAGGAAGTCGGCGAACCCGCGTCGGTAGAGGTCTTCCCAGTCGATCCGCTGCATCCGCTCCAGGTAGGAGCCGTCGTCCCGGCCCGCGGCCAGCAGCGCGAGCGTGTTGCCCTCGACATCGATCCGGACGGCGTGCGGACGGGGCTCCGTCGCTCCCGCGAGGAAGTCGTGGGCGAGGTCGATCACGCCGCCCTCGGGTTCCTCGGACATCACCGACCTGAAGTAGTGGTGCAGGCCAGGTGCTTCCAGGTCCCAGTCGACGGCGAGCACCCGGTAGCCCCAGCGGGCCAGCAGCACGGCCACGTTGGCCAGCGTGAAGCTCCGACCCACACCGCCCTTGTAGGAGTAGAACGTGATGACGGTCCCGGTCGTCATCAGAACCTCGGCAGCGGAACCGGCGGGGGGAGCACGGGATCGGGCGGGTCCACGTCCGGCCAGTCGTCCCGCCAGGGCGGCACCTGGTGCAGCAGCTCGACGAGGTCGGCGGCGACCCGGTTGACCTCGCGGTGGAAGTGGATGAACTCGCGGGTCTCCTGGTAGGGCGGGTCCGGGTTCGCGAATTCCTTGAAGTTCTGCCAGGACCGCTCCTTCCCTTCCGGCGGGAAGTTGTCCGAATCCGAGTAGAGAATGGGGTAGATCAGCCCCATCGGCTGACCCGGGTTGGCTATTCCCAGCACTTTCTCCCTTTCCAGCATGCTGTACCACTCGGCTCTGCACCACCTCGACTGGAAGTAGTGCGGTGTCAGCAACTGGATCATGATCTTGCTGTGCCGCAAGGCGTGCTGCAGACTGGACGGCCAGTGCACGGCACGGGACATCGTCCGGTCGACGTACACCGTCGGCGTGGGCGCCAACTGGTCGGCCAAGCACTCCAGGAGCTTCTGGTGGAAGTGGTTCAGCAGCCATTTCTGAACACTGCCGCGACGGGCGTAACTGATGAACAAATCGAACTTGTAGCCGGACACGCGGCAGATGATATGCAGCAGTCGAGCGCGAAAAACAGACAAAAAAGTGGGCAATAAGACCCGGACGGGCCAAAAAGTGGACAAACACAGCACTCCGCCCCGCTGGGTGGCGCCCGGCGGGGCGGAGGCGGTCGGTGGCGGCCCGTGGGAGGGCTGCCGTCAGGTCGGCACTTGGACTCTTCGAGGAACTGCTCGTGCTTCGTGTTCTTCAGGTGGTGGCGAACCGCTCAGCCGGCCACGACGCTCGAACCCCTCACCAGGCGCCGGGCTGCCCACGTCCCGGTCCGGCGTAGGTGGCCGAGTCCGTCTTGCAGGTCATCCGCGCGTCGACCGCGATCATGATGGTGCCGAAGGCCGCGGCGCCGGTCCCGAGGAAGATGAGCGCGGCGCGGACAACCCGGAGAAAGATCACACCGGCAAGCTGACGCGCCCGGTTCCGCACGTCCCGGCATTGCCACATCCCGCACCGCGCAACCGCTACCTTCACCTCGCACGCCGCCGGACGGCCCACCGCTCCGGCCCACCGAGCGACTGGACGGGCAGTGAGCGAGTACCAGTACTACGAGTTCCTGGCGATCGACCGGCCACTGGACGGTGACGAGCAGGCCGAGGTCCGAGCCGCCTCCACCCGGGCGACGATCACCGCCACCAGCTTCGTCAACGAGTACCACTGGGGCGACTTCAAGGGCGACGCGGACTCGTGGATGGAGCGCTACTACGACGCTCACCTGCACGTGACGAACTGGGGCACGCGTCGCGTGATGTTCCGCCTGCCGAGCGACCTGCTCGATCCCGAGGTCGTCGACGAGCACTGCGTGGACGACCAGGTGACCGCCTGGACCGCGGCCGGGTCCACCGTGCTCGACTTCGTCAACGAGGACCACTCGGGCGAGTTCGACTTCGACGAGGACGCCGAGACGTTGCTGCCGACGATCGTCGGCGTCCGCGCCGAACTGGCCACCGGCGACCTCCGGCCGCTCTACCTGGCGTGGCTCGCCGCCTACGGCACCTGGGAACGTGACGAGGACGCCTTCGGCCGCGAGGCCGACGACGACCTCGAGCCACCGGTCCCACCCGGGTTGACCACCCTCACCGCGTCCCAGCGCGCCCTCGCCGACTTCCTGCGCCTGGACGACGACCTGCTCGCGACCGCCGCCCTGACCAGCCCACCGCTCACCGAACCGGCCACCACCCCGGCCGCCCTGACCGCTTGGGTGAAGGCCCTGCCGTCCGCCGAGAAGGACCGGATCGTCGAACGAGTCGTCCTGGGCGAGACCACCCGACTGCGGCTGCACTTGCAGCGCCGCTTCCGCCAGGACACCGCGCCGGCCACCCCGAGCCCCGCTCGCCGGACCGTCGGAACCCTCCTGGACGACGCGGCCCGCCGCCGAACCGACCGGTGAGGGGCGACTCACAAGCTGCGGGCCGTGATGTCGCCGTAGGTGGTGGTCGCCTGGATGGCGAGCCGGGCGCCGGCGCCTTCGGTGTTCTTGAGCGCGTTGTGGATGCGGCCGTAGGACGTGCCGGCGTCCAGGGAAGCCGACCCCGCGGCGCCGACCGTCACGTCACCGGCCTCGGTGCGCAGGACCACCGCACCGGCCACCGCCTCGGTGATGCGGATGTCGCCCTTGCCGGTGCTGATCTCGGCAGGTCCGGCCAAGTGGCCGACGGTGACGTCGCCGGCGAGCAGGGCCAGCCGGGCGCCGGCGACCTCGTCGAGCGCCACCAACCCGTGCGCACCGACGATGTCGACGTCGCCGAGCCGCCCGGTGGCCTGAACTTCCGCACCGGCCACCTTCGCCTCCACCCGCGACCCGGCGGGCAGGTGGATCGTCACGTCGACCGCCCCGGAAGGACCGAAGTACTGGTTCTTCACCGGAGCCACCACCCGCAGGACACCATCCCCGAACTCGACCGCGACCTGTTCGGCCGCCTTCACATCGCGCCTCTTCGCCCCGTCCACCGCCTGAACCTCGACCACGGTGTCGTCCCGCTCGGCCGCGACAACCCGAACCCGCCCGGCGGGGACGTCCAGAACGGCGGCGATCGGGGCGGGCGTCTCGAACTTCCGCATGGCAATCTCCTCGACTTCGTCGACCGTCCCCCCGTCGGGGACGATTCCGCCAGGACCAACCGCATTCGCCGGCCTGACCACGTCCCTAAGATCACCTGCCGCCCTGACACCACCCAGCCACCGTCCTGACACGCCTCTGACACCCCTTGAGGTGGCCGACGCCCCGCAACGCCGCCCGCGGACGAAGTCACCACCGTCGTTCTGCCCGCCCAAGCGCGGCACGGTGATGCCCGGCAGGACCGACCCGGCGGCGTTTACTTCGGTCCGCTGCCCTTGAGGTAGCGCAGGACCGCGGTGACGCGCCGGTCCGCCCGGTCGTCCGGTGCGAGGTCGAGCTTCGCGAAGATGCTGCGGATGTGCTTGTGCACCCCGCCTTCGGTGATGACGAGCCGCTCGGCGATGGCGGTGTTGCCGAGTCCTTCCGCCATGAGCGCGAGCACGTCGCGTTCCCGAGGGCTCAACCGGCCCAGCGCACTGGTGTGCGGGTTGCGGGCCAGCAGCTGGCCCACCACCTCGGGGTCCACGGCGGTGCCACCGCCCGCCACCCGGTGCAGCGCGGTCAGGAACTCCTCGACCCGTCCCACCCGCTCCTTCAGCAGGTAGCCGAGCCGGTCGGCGCCCGCGGCGAGCAGTTCGGTGGCGAACGCCTGCTCCACGTACGCCGAGAGCACGAGCACCGCCAGGCCGGGCCGACGGCGTCGCGCCTCGACGGCGGCCACGATCCCCTCGTCGGTGTGGGTGGGCGGCATGCGCACGTCGACGATGGCGACGTCCGGCTCGTGCTCTGCCACTGCCTCCAGGAACGATCCCGGCGTGTCGGTGGTGGCCACCACGTCGAGCGACTCGGCCCGCAGCAGCAGCGCCAACCCCTCCCGCAGCAGCGGGTCGTCCTCCGCGATCACGATCCGCACGGCAGCTCCACCCGCATCGTCGTGGGCCCGCCGGGCGGGCTGTCCAGGGTGAAGCGCCCGTCGTACGCCTCGACCCGTCGGCGGATGCCGGACAGGCCCGACCCGCCGCGTTCGTCCGCGCCACCGCGGCCGTCGTCGCCGATCCGCAGCAGCAGCCGATCGCCCTCCCGGCCCACCGCCACCGCGGCACTGGCCGCGCCGCTGTGCTTGGCCACGTTGGAGAGCGCCTCGGCCACCACGAAGTACGCGGTGGCCTCGACCGAGGCCGCGCACCGGCCCGGCACGTCCACCACCACCTCGCACGGCACGCCGCAGTCGCCGGCGAGGCCGGCCAGGGCGTCGGCGAGCCCGCGGTCGGCCAGCACCGGGGGCAGGATGCCGCGGACCACCGCGCGCAGCTCGGCGAGCGCCTGCTCGGCGGCGTCCTGGGCGCGGTCGAGCACCGCGACGGCGGCGGCCGGGTCCCGGTCCACGGCCCGCCGCGCGGCGCCGAGCAGCACGGTCACCGCGACGAGCCGGTTCTGCGTGCCGTCGTGCAGCGACCGTTCGATGCGGCGCAGCTCGGCGGCGTGCGCGTCGAGGGCGGCGGCGCGGGTGGCGGTCAGCTCGGCGACCCGCAGCGAGAGGTCGGTGCCCGCGGGAGGTGCCAGCAGGTGTCGGCCCGGCCGCTCCTGCGCCCGGACCAGCGCCGGCCCGAGCACGACGATGAAGACGGCGCAGAACACGCCGGTCAGCGCCACGGCCAGCGCGCCGGTGAGGTCGGTGACCGCCCAGGAGATGAAGCTGGGGGTGTTGTCCTCCGGCGGCAGCAGGTGGTACCAGAACGGGTACGTCGCGTTCTGCAGCGCCGTGGCCGGCATCGCGAGACCGAGGAACCCGGCCGCCAGGCCGACCGTGGCGTGCAGCGGCAGCCAGGCCAGCTCACGCCGCACGGTCACGTCACGCAGCGCGGCGACCACCTGACGCGGCACCGGGCCGGGGGTGAGCACGTCGAGCCGGGCCCGTTCCCGGTTCGCGGCCACCCGCAGCGCGCGCAGGGCCGCGGGCAGCAGGAGAACGCCCACACCGACGCAGCTGAGCAGCGCGACCACGCCGAGCCAGAGGAAGACGGCCACTGCGAGCAACGCCGTGCCGAAGCCGCCGACCAGGCGCGCGACGACGTCGAACGACGCCCGCAGGCGCTTGCGCACCCGTGCCATGCCACCTCCCCGGCCGAACCTTATCCAACCGGCACAACCCCGCAGTGGACCCGAGCCGACCTACGCGTCACGTCCAGAGCCGCCGCAACAGAGCGGCCTGGGCCCGGGGGGTGCCACCACTACTCCGGTTGTCCAGCGGGCTGGATTGTCCGCGCGGGCGGAGGTGACCAGCCTGGGTCCGACCGGTCGTCGCAGGACCGGCGTCTGCCGAACCCAGGAGTTGTCTGCCTTGTTGGTGTCTTCTTTCCAGAGAGATCGAACTTCGTCCTCCCGGTATCGCCGTGTGGCCGCCATGACGGCGGCGGTAGCGGTCGCCGCGGGCGCTTTCACGTTCGCCGGCCCGATCCCCGCCGCCCACACCGCGCCCCGTGGCGTGATCCAGCAGGGCATGGACAGGCTCGTCGGTGTCGACCGGCACCCCGGTGCGCTGGCCGCCGTCCGGGACCGGCACGGCCGGACCCGCCACTACACGGCCGGGGTCGGCGACCTGCGGACCGGTGGCGAGGTGCCGACGAACGGCAGGGTCCGGATCGGCAGCGCGAGCAAGATGTTCGCCTCCGTCGTCGTGCTGCAGCTCGTCGGCGAGGGCCGGGTGGAGCTCGACGCCCCGATCGAGACGTACCTGCCGGGTCTGGTGCGGGGCAAGGGCATCGACGCCACCCGGATCACGGTCCGCCAGTTGCTCCAGCACGACAGCGGCCTGCCCGACTACACCGACTCGATGTTCAAGTCCGCAGGCGACTTCCTCCCGTACCAGCACGTCTACCTCGAACCCCGCGCACTGCTCGACCTGGCGAACGCCAGAGATGACGCGCGTGCCGCCGGCAGCGGTTGGTCCTACAGCAACACGAACTACCTCCTGGCCGGCCTGATCGCCCAGCGGGTGACCGGACGCCCGTTCGACGAGCTGGTCACCACCCGGGTCATCCAGCGGGCCGGTCTTCGCGACACGTACGCGCCGGGGGTCGGCGAGGAGGAGATCCGCGGTCGGCACCCCAGGGGTTACCAGCGCGACCCGGCGACCGACGAGCTGCTCGACTTCACGCGGATGGACCCGAGTTGGGGTTGGGCCGCCGGCCACCTGATCTCCACGCCGGACGACCTCAACACCTTCCTGCGCGCGCTGCTCGACGGGAAGCTGCTCAAGCCGGCCCAGCTCGCGCAGCTGCGCACCACCATCCCGACCCGCCCGGGGTCGGACCTGGGGTACGGGCTCGGCGTGTTCAGCACACCGTTGAGCTGCGGAGGCGTCGCCTGGGGCCACGGTGGCGACATCCCGGGCTACTCGACCGTCGACGCGGCCACCGACGACGGTCGCGCGGCCACCATCGTGGTGACCTCGCTCAACGGATCGGTGAAGGACGAGTCCGTTGCCGCGGACCGGGCCGCGCTCCTCGACACCGCGCTGTGCGCGAACTGAAGCCCGAGCAAGAGGGCGGAGCCTGCGCCTGTCAGGCGAACGCGTGTCCGGGGTAGTGCCAGCTGTACCAGAGGTGTGCAGTGAGCGGGCTCGTAGCGCGCCGTGGCGGTCGCAACACTGTGCGAGTCAGTGCAAAACGTCCAGTGGGGAGTGTCCCTTGTCGAAGGATTTCAGCCGTCCGACCGAAAAACGCCCAGGTCGTCGACGTCGCGCGGTCGTCGCGGCGGTGGCGGCGGTGGCGGTCGCCGGACTCGCCGTGACGAACGTGGCGTCGGCGGGCGCGGCGGACGGCAGGTCGAGGCCGGCGCACGACAAGGCGTTGCAGGCGGACCTGGAGGCGCTGGTCGCCGACGGGTCGCTGCCCGGGGCGCTGATGTCCGTGCGGAACCGGGACGGGCGGGTGACGAACTACACCGCCGGGGTCGGTGACCTCCGGACGCGGTCGAAGGTGCCGACGGACGGCTACGTGCGGATCGCCAGCAGCACGAAGATGTTCACCGCCGTGGCGATCCTCCAGTTGGCCGACGAGGGCAAGCTCGCGCTGGACGACACGGTGGAGAAGTTCCTGCCGGGTGTGGTGCGGGGCACCGGCGCCGGTGCGGCGGTCGACGGCAGGACGATCACGGTCAGGCAGCTGCTGAACCACACCAGCGGGATGACCACCGAGATGCCCCTCATGCCCCGCGGGATCCTGCCGATCAAGGACCGGTACTTCGACGCCCGGGAGTTGCTCGACGCCGCGTTGACGCAGGCGCCGACCTACGGCCCGGGGCAGGACAGGGCGTGGGGGTACAGCAACGCCGGGTACGTGCTGCTGGGCCTGGTGGCGCAGAAGGTGGCGGGACGACCGTTCGCCGAGGTCGTCACCGAGCGGATCATCAACCCGATCGGTTTGAAGGAGACCTACTACCCGGGTCCGGGCGACCGCGACATCCGTTCCCCGCACCCCCAGGGCTACCTGCCGGCCAGGGACGACGCGGGCAAGCCGACCGGCGACCTGGTCGACATCACCCGGTTCGACCCGTCGATCGCCGGTGCCGCGGGACAGATGATCGCCACTCCGAGCGACGTGAACAAGTTCCTCGTCGCCCTGCAGGGCGGTCGGCTCCTCAAGCCCAACCGGCTGGCGGAGATGCGTCAGACCGTGAGTGCGCCCGGCTTCCCCGAGGGGTGGCGGTACGGCCTGGGCACCATCGAGATGAAGCTGAGCTGCGGCATCACCGCGTACGGGCACGGCGGCGACGCCGACGGCTTCCAGACCCGCACCGCGATCACCCCCGAAGGACGGGCGGTCACCGTCGCCGTCACGAACGACGAAGTCGGCCGGGGTGAAGTCCTCACCTTCTTCGACAAGGCCCTGTGCGCCAAGGAGTAAGAGCCGACCGGCCGGTGCGCTGGAAACCCCGGCGCGCCGGCCGACGGCACACGCCCACCGCTCTGGGCACATCCGAGAACACGAACCACAGAGGCTGATCGCCATGCCGATCACCGCGAACACCCCGCCGGCGACCGCCGGCGCTACCGGCAGCTCCACGGTCACCACACCGCTTCGACGCACAACGGCCGGTATCGGCAGGCTCGACTCATAGTGGACAGAAGCACAATCACCCGCCACCTGCGTCAACGCAGGCCGGCGGGCGTTTCGCATGTCGTGCTCGATTGTGCGGCTGAGGGGACTCGAACCCCCGACCCCGACACTGCCAGTGCTGTTCAACAAGTGCGCTGACCAGCGCACACAGGAAACCACCACGTCAACCAGTGCCGTTCACCGCCGTTCGGAGCCGTCCTCCGCTACCTCTTCGTCGACCACCTCGGCGCCGTTCCACACGAACCGGGCGGTGGTGACGGCGTCGTCGTCGCCACCGCTGATCAGCTGGTGGATCGCGATGCCGTCCAACTCCCGGTAGGTGCACCACTCGTGGTCGGAGGTGAGGACCAGGTCGAGGTCCAGCGCCGACAGCAGTGCGAACACCTGGCCGCGGTTGACGCTGTCGACACCGACGAAGACCTCGTCCAGCAGGATGACCCGCGGCGCTCGGGCAACGGCCTGGTAGTGGGCGGCCACGGCGGCGAACAGCGGCAGGTGCAGCGCGATCGCCTTCTCACCACCCGACAGCGCACCGTGGAGCTTCTTGGTCAAGGGCTGCCAGCCCGTCCCGTTCATGCGGTCGACCTTCACCACGAACCGGTGCCAGGCCGTGTAGTCGAACACCTGCCCCAGCTGCTGCTCCCAGTTGGTGGCCGTCTCGTCGCCCTTGGCCTGTTCCACCCGGTCCCGGAAGAACCGGTGCAGCGAGTCGCGGTCCTCTTCGGTCAACCGCACCGGGTCCTTGAGCAGGAGGTCACGCGCCGCTCTCGTGCCCGATGGCAGCTCGGGCGAGACCTCCCACACCAACCGCACCGCCACCTTCGAGGCGGTGCGCACTCGCTCCAAGCGGGCGTTCATGCCGTCGACCAGGTCGTGCGCCTGTCGTATGCGGGCGGCGAGGTGGCGGCGCGTGTCCCCGGTGAGGGTCCGGTCGAACAGCTCGCGCTCCTGCCCGGTGATGTCCTCGCGGCTGCGTTCCGCGTCGGATCGCAGCAGGTCGAACAGCGCCGAAGCGCCGATCCTCACCCCGTCCACCATCGCTGAGAAGACCTGGACGTCCTCGTCGGAGTCGAGTTGGAGGTCGGCCCGACCGCCCAGCACCTCGCGGGAGGCGTGCACCTCCTCCGCCAACCGGTGTGCTGCGTCGCCGAGGTTCTTCGGCGAGTGGGGCAGCGACGGCCACGCGGCCGCGATCGACCGCGCCGCGTCGAGCGCTGCCCGGACACCGCTCGACGCCGTCAGCACCTGCCTGAACGCGGGCAGGCCGTCCAGACCGCTGTCGGCGGGCAGGCTGCCGTCCGCCAAGTGCCGGAATCGCACCGCAGCCTGGTCTCGCACCTCGGTGGCTCGGTCGCGGTCACGCGCGTCGGTGGCCCGCTGGGCGGTGAGTTCTCCCAGGCGCACGGCCAGGGTGCCGATCTCCTTCTGGTTGGCACTCGCTTCCCGCCTGACCGAGTCCAGCTGCTCGCGGAGCGCGGCGAGGTCGTCCAGCACCTTCCGGTAGTCGGCGCCGATGGTGCCCTCTACGGCGTCCAGCTCGCTGTCGAGCCCGCGGGCGACAGTTTCGGCGTCGTCCGCCTCCTCTCCGCGCTCGTCGGCGGCGAGCCGGGACCGCCGGGCCTGATCAGCGGTCCGGTCCGCTTCACGACGTGCGGTGAGCAGGGCAGCGTGCTCGTCGATCCAAGCGTCGGACGCGGTTCGGAAGGCATCCATGGCGGCCACGACGGCGGTGAGTGCGTTCCGCTCGGTGGGCAGGCCGTGTTCAGCTGCCGCCGCGGTCAGCGCGCGCAGGGCGTGGTCCACGCGCTGCTCGCTCTTCGCCAGGCCGTCCAGTGACCGCCGAACCACGCCGTCGGCGCTGGAGACCGCTGAATCGGCCCGGGTCAGGTCCTCCAGTGCCGCGTTCGCGTGGGTGTGAGGGGGCCGGTCGCGCCGGTCGGCCTCGACGTCGGACCGGCGTGCGGTCAGCGACCGCAAGGCGGCCGTGTGCGTCTCGATCAGTTCTTCCGACGCGGCGATCCGTTCACGGAGTTCGGTCGACCGGCGCTGTCGGGCCCGTTGCCTGGCGACCGCGCCGATGTGGGAAGCCTCGTCCTTGCGCCAAGTGCCGCGCAGGTTGCCCATGCGCCAAGCACCGTCGGCTCCGATGGCGACCGGGTGGGCTCCGGGCGGATCCTCCCCGTAGGCCACGCCACCGAGCAGGCGGGCGACGACGTCGGCGGCCACGGGCGCGTCGGTCTCGGGTACGAGGACGTCGGCGAGGGAGTGCCCCGGCGCCGGGGGCACGGCACCGGGCACGGCGAACGTGTCGTGCCCGGTGACCACGCCGTCGTGGCCGACCCAGGCGTCCAGGAGCCCGGACGCCTGGAGCGCGGCCTCCACCGACGCACGGACGTCGTCGGGCACCGCGTCGGCGAAGCGGACCAGGCGCCACAGCGGCGCGCCGGTCATGGTCCCGCGATCCGCGGTGCGCGTGTGCGGCGCCTGGGGAGGCAGGTCCTCCTCGGTCAGCAGCCGCCGGACCTCGTCGCGCAGGGCGTCCCGATCGCGCTCGGCGTTCTCCAGCGCTGTCCCGATCAGGGTCTCTTCCCGGGTGATGGGGCCCAGCACTCGGCTCGCAGCGGAATCGACCTCGGCCAGCACGGCGGTCTCCGACGCCGTGAGGTCCGCCAGTGCCTCGGCGTCGGCGAAGGTCAGTTCCCGGCAGCCCGCCACCCACGTCAGGATGGCGGCCCGGAGCTCCGCGAGCGCGGCTTCGCGCCGGTCGGCGGACTCGGCCCGCCGTCCGGTGACCTCCGCCAGCGCTTCCCGTGCCTCGTCGAGCGCCCGTTCCGCGTCCCGCCTGCTGTTGACCGCGACCTCGTGCTGGATGAGCGCGGCACGCACGGCCTCGACCTGCTCGGCACGTGCCTGAACCGCGGCGCGCAGCAGAGCCCGCGACCGCGAGGGATCGGCGAGGACACGGGTGATCTCGGCGTGCACCGAGGCGAGACCGACACGGGCGGCGGCGGTCGAGGCGCCGTCGGCCAGCGCTCCCGCGGTGGCGGCCCGTGCCTCCGCGTGCCGGGCGGCGGTGTCGGCCGCTTCCGTGTCGGTCCGGGCGACCTGGTGGTGGCGGGTCGCGTCGGCGCGCCTCTTCCCGGCGGTCGCGCGAGCCTCGCGCACGCGGGTCCGCAGCCGGTCGAGCTGTTCACCCTTCCGGTACGCCTCGCTGCCGGTCAAGCCCTGGATGCGCCCCTCCGTCTCGACGATGCGCTGCTCCAGCAGCTCGCCGCGTTCCTCGGCCTCCTGTTTGCGCCGCGCGGCGCGGCGGTGCTGGTCTTCCGACAGCTTCGCGGCGTCCGCGAGGTTGCCCAGCTCCGTGGTGGCGGAGATCAGCTTCGCCGCCGCGGCGCGCAGCACCCGCTGCGCGTACGCGCGTTGCCTGGTTTTGAGGTGCTGCGCGGCCTCCACCTCCGCGTCGAGGCGTTTGAGCTGTTCACGCTGCCGGTCCAAGCGCTCGAAGCCCTCCGCGAGGTCGCTGATCTCCGCCTCGCCCAGCGGCGGCAGCGCCTTGGACAGCAACGTGGACAGCAGCCCGGGGTCGAGCCGCTGGGAGAGCTTCGGCGTGCGGAGCTGGAGCAGGGCCGTGATGAGCGCGTCGTAGCGCTGCTCGCTCAGACCGGGGAACAGGGTCGAGCGCACGGCGGCCCGGTAGTCGGCCGCGTTCTGGTGGAGCGTGCCCCGGTCGCCGAGCGCGGCTTCCAGGGCCTTGGTGGTGAGGGGCGCGCTGTTCGGATCGGTGAGGGTAAGGCCACCCGGCACGCCGATGCGCTGCCCGGTGGTGAAGTAGTCCGGGTGCACCGCGGTGGTGTGCCTGGTCGCCGCCAGCCGCGCGCCGCACGAGAACCACTCGTCCGGCGAGCCGTCCGCACCGGGGAAGCGGAACTCCAGCCACACGTACCCGACTCTCGTGGTGCCGGTAGCCCCTTCCCCCATCAGGTTCCAGTGCATGGTGCGCTCGGACGTGCCGAACGTGGAGAGCCGGTTGGCGCGCAGGTTGGCGTCGAACAGGAACGGCAGGAGCAGTTCCAGCGCCTTCGACTTGCCGGTGCCGTTGGGGCCGCGCAACAACAGCCGTCCCTTGTGGAACGTGAAGACCTCGTCGTAGTAGCGCCACACGTTCAGGATCCCGGCGCGTTCGGGCACCCACCTGGCCGCCGTCTCCGGCACGGCACCGCTCCGCGCGCGTGGCAGTCCGGTCACCGTCATGACTCGTCCTCGACGTCGTCGGCACTCGTTCGGGTCACCGCGTAGCGGGCGGCGGCGGGCCGGGCGCGCACGACACCGCTGTCGAGCCGGACGAGGCCGAACGCCCTGAGCACGTCCAGCGCGTCGACGACCAGCCGCCTGGCCCCGTCCTCGCCGCGGTAGCCCTTGGCCCACTTGGGGAAGCGGCCGAGCAGGGCGTCGGCCTCGGCGCGCAACTGCTCGACGGCGACCGGTCCGGGCGCGGACGTGATCACGTCGAGGAGCAGCAGGGCGGCGACCTTGGCGTTGCCGGAGTCGTCGGGGAACCGGCTGTCCGTGGCCACGCCGTCCGGGTCTATCAACATGACGCCCTCGGCGCGCTCCTCCACCAGCAACCCCGCCTGGTCGGCTGCCCGGCGCAGGAGCTGCCCGCCGGTCGGTGACTCCAGGTAGGCCCGTTCCGCGGGGGTCAGGTCGTCGCGGTGCACGACCGGGTCGTCGACCAGCTTGCGGAACACCGAGTGCCGCAGCCACAGGTTGCGCTGGACCTCGGACACCGGCTCGTCGGCATCGCCGTAACGCCGTTCGCGGGACAGCCTGGTCAGCAGCTCGGTGAAGCGCAGCGGCACCTCGTCGGTGTGCGACCTCCCGGGGGTGACCGCGACCTGCGACGCGCCGACCGGTGCCGCCAGCAGGCGCATGAGCAGCGTCGCGTCGACCCGGTAGAGCACCTTTGCGTCGGTGGAGTCCACGAACGACTCGGTGGCGCCGTCCACCACGTCGACCGCGCCGAGCGATTCCAGCAGTCGCAGCGCGTCGACGAACGCCATCCGCTCGGCGCGGCTGGACGTGTCGAACGGCGGCAGCACCGGGTCCGCGGCGGACGCCCGGACGACGCGGTCCGCCAGCAGTCCCACCGTGGTCACCGGCACCCCCAGCAGCTCAGCGGCCACCACGCACAACAGGGTGTACCGGCGGCGGTCGAACGGCGCCCGCCCCGTGCGGTGCCGTCGCGCCGGGCGGGTGGGGTCGGTGGCGACCCGGACCTTGGCCAACCGCGCGTACCCCAGGCGGGGTTCGACGACCAGCGACCACCCGCAGTAGTAGTCGAACCACTTCCCGACGGGTTCACGCCGTCTGCGCACGAGGTCGAAGGCTTCCGGCGTGGCCCCGGCGCCGATCAGCGGTGTCGCCAGCAGCAAGCGGATCGCCCGCGCGACTTCCTCGCGCTCCGCGATGACCAGCTGGTTCGCCAGGTTGCTCATCCGGTCGCCGCCCCTTCGGCAGCCCTCCACGGCCGCCGTGCCGCGCGACCACCCGGCGTGCGGATCTCGATGTCGTAGTCCGGACCGGTGAACACGCCGCGCGGCGTCCTGAGCACCGCCTGCTCGCGGTGCGCCTCCGGCGGCCTCAACAGGACCTCCACCCGCCCGTCGCCCGTGGTGGCCCGGTGGACGCCGTGCCGGTCCGGTACCACGGCCAACGCCCGCCCGAGGAGGTCGAGCAGCCGTTCGAGCACCTCGTGGTCCAACCGCCCGAACTGCGACAACCTCATGCCGCCGCCCGTGTCCAACCGGTCCCACGCGGCCTTCAGCGCGGCCCGCTCCGCACGAGCCGACTCGGCGCGCGCCGCCTTGACCGCAGCCACGTCGCGCACCCGCCCGGTGCGGCTGAACCGCTCGGTCCGCCCCGCGCTGCGCAGCAACGCCGACACCTCCACCGGTGGCGCGTCGACCCACCGGGCGGACGACACCACGAGCTCCGGGTCGGGGTGCGCGAGGTGCGCGTGCCGGGCCGAGCCGAGCCCGAAGGCGGTCGACCACAGCAGGTGCAGGTCCTCCTCGGTCGGCGCGACCGCGAACCAACGCGCCAGCTCGCGGAAATCGCCCGCCGCACTGGTCGACCTGCGCCTGGACTCGGTGATCCGGTCGAGCACCTGCAACAACGCGATGATCGCGCGCCGGGCGACCACGAACAGCTGCTGAACCCTGGGCGTGCCGCCATCCGTCGGCAGGAACCACGCGCGCAGCCCTTCCCACCTGGCCCGGCGCAGCTCCAACCACGCCACCGCCGGATCACCACCCGAGGTGGGCGGGAGTTCGGCGCCCACCAGCGCGCGGTGGTGCAGCAGAGCCACTCCCCGGTCCTCGACCAGCTCGACCCGGTTGGCGATCGCGTGCGCCCGCTGCTCGAGGTTCGTGGTGAACTCCTGGAGGTACGCCACGGTCGCCGACTTGACCTCGTGGAACGTCTCCTGGTCGGCACCTTCCGCCCGCAAGAGGCGCTGCAGCTCGCCGTTGAACTGCTTGGTGTTGCCCCGCAACGCCTCCAGGTGCCCCTCCAGCTCGACCAGCGTGCCGAAGACCCGGCGATCCGGCACACCGGGATCACCCAGCTGCGCGACCAGCTCCCCGAGCCGGTCCGCGATCGCGTCGAGCACCGCCGTCTGGAGCGCGCCCGTCGAGGCCAGCACACCCATCGCGTGCACCACACCGGCCAGGGCGGCTTCACCGCGCTTGGTCAACGAGTACTGGAGGTTGCGCCGCTCGTACTCGTCGGCCGTCCGGTAGTTCTCGGCGTGGTTCTGGGTGACGTCGAGCAGCCGCCAGTCGCGCAGGCTCCCCAGTGCCTCGGTCAGGTCCTTGTCGTCCAGCGGGTCGAGCCACCCCACCGAGCGGAGCCTGGCCCGCACGTCGTCCAGCCCGAGAGCGGTCTCCAACCGCTCGTTCGCCTCACCGAACGCGTGCAGGATCGCCACGTACAGCTCGGCCCGCTCGCCAGTGGTGAACCGGAACATCTCCGGCGGCACGCGCATGGCCTCCACGGGCACCCTCCTCCCACCGGTCGAGCACGCTACGGCAGACCACCGACATCCCGTCCGCAATCGTCGAGTTCGTCCAACAGCCGCGTGGTGACCCGCTCCTCCGGAACCGCCAGCCCGTGCTCGCGCATCGCGTCCGCCAGCTCGCCGTCCCACGGCGCCTCGGTGACCCGTCCCACCGGCGTGCCGACACGTGCGCCGCCCAGCGCCAGCAGGTAGTCGTCGGCGGCCATGCGCCACGGCACGGCGCCGGTGCGCGCCATCACGTGCGTGGCGATCCGCACACCCTCGCCGTCGAAGTCCCCGTGGTAGCGAAGGGTCGCCCCGGCCGCGGCGAGACCACGCAGGAGCACGATCACCGCGCTGTTGGGCCAGCCCGACGTGCACACCACCGGCGGGCACGAAGCGCCGAACCGGGCCACCGCCACGGCGAGCACGCTCGGGTTCTCGAACACCCACACGTCCTCAGGCGCCCCGACGAACGAGGTCGCCCGGACCTGCGCCAGCGTCAGGGCCGCGACGTGCCCCGCATCGGCGCACACGCGCAGCACCCCGCCCCCGACACCACCCAACCGCAGGCCGGTGGCCAGGACGACCGAGGACAGCTCGTCCTCGACCACCCCGGCGCGCTCCCACAGCGCCCGCCGTTCCTGCGCGCCCCCCGGCGGGTCGACGCCGTAGAGCGCAGCCAGCGCCCGCAGGACCAGCCCGGCGCACCGCGTCCCCTCGTCCAGGGCGTGCGGATCGCCGAGGACGGCCTCCGCCAGCACCGGCAGCGGCACACCCGTCGCGGGCAACGCGGCGACGACCCGCAGGGCCCGGTCGAGCTCATCCCGGGTGCGCTCGACGGAGCCACCGACGAGCCCGGCCCGCCGAACAGCGTCCACCCACTCCAGCAACGCTGGTTGAGCGGCCACCACAGGGTGCTCGGCCAGCCACGCCCACAGCTCCGAACGGGCGCCGACGGCGAGCGCCCGGCGTCCGGCGCGGTCGTCCAGCGGACCCAGCAGGGCCACGACGACCTCGCGCACCCCCGCCTCCACGGACTCCCGGAGCAACTCGTCCAGCCCGGCCACCGACACCGTCGCGTACCGGCCCGGCAGTCGATCGGCCCCGAGCAGATCGGCCACGGCCGACCGCTGCTCCTCGTCGAGGGGACCGACCTTCACCCGGCTGACCGGGCGCCCCGACGACAACCGGTCGTGCACGGCCCGCCACAAGGGCCGCAGAGCGGCGGAGTCGAGCCCGTTCAACGAACGCACGGCCCCAACCCTGTCAGAGCCCGCCCCCGCGGCCCCCGGCCGGGAGGACGTACCCCAGCTTGAGCAGGGCTCTGCGGAACTTCGGCTCCTGGTCCGGCCGGACGGCGAGGTGGCGGTCACCGATCGGACGGCACAGCGCGCGAATCGCGCGATCCCGGGTGATCAACGCGGCGAGCGCGGGATCGGCGCACTCGATGACGCGGACGTGGCCCAGATCGGTCAGCTGCGAACTCCGCCGCTCGACGTCCGAGACCAGCGTGCGCAACACATCGGGCAGGTCGTGCCCGGTCCGTTCGGCGAGGAAGTCGACGAACTCACCGAGGTCGCGGTCCTTGTCGAGCGCGGCGAGCAGGGTGGCCGCCGACACCGTCCAGACGCGGTCGGCGGTCTGCTCCGCGTGGGCGGCCAGGACGAGCCGGTCCGCGGCGCCGATGTCGCCCACGGCGACGACGTCGAGGTTGGGCAGCACCTTCAGCGGCCGGGTCCCGGCGGTCCTGGGCGCAGGCGGTTGGTACGCGTCGGCCAGACCGAGGGCGTAGGCGCCCAGCGCGGTGAGCCTGATCGCCACGAGTCCGTCGTAGCGGCTCAACGCGTCCAGGTCGTCACCACCCCAGTTGTCGACGTAGTCGTCGCGCGCACCGCGTGGGTCGACGTAGTCGAGGTCGACCAACCCGAGAGTGCCCGCGTACTCGAACAACACGGCCAGGGTGTAGCGGCCTTCGAGGATCTCCCAGTCGTGGTGCTCCTCGTAGCCGAGGCTGCCGTACTCCGGGTCGACGAGGTAGAGCTTCCACAGCGCCATTTCGGTGCGGGCGATCGTGGGACTCATGTTGCCGCGCCGCATGGCGGTGAACAGGGACTCCACGTCGACCCACTTGCCCGGCGGGCAGGTGGCCAACGCCGCGGCCACCGCCTGTCGCCGGGTCTTGGCCGCGGTGAGCACGTTGCGGGCTTGCTGGCCCTTGATCTGCTCGACCCGGCTGAACTCGTCGATCACCGCGTGGGTGAGCCAGCGCCGCCACAGACCCCGGATGGCCTCGGCAGACGGCTTCCCGAGCGCCGCACGACCCTTCGGGGTCAACCGGAGGCGGGTGCCGTCGAGCTTCGCGAGCCCGCCGGCCTGGAGCAGCAGCGGCCACGCGAACGCCGCGATGGGCTCCTCGGGATAGAAGTCACCGCGCACCAGGTGCACGCCGACGGTCCGCACGGTCGCGGCAGACGGACGACTGGTCTTCTCGCTGCACCTCACCTCCCCGGCCGCGCACAGTTCGAGCACGACCCGCAGGTTGGCCAGGGCCTCCTCCTCGGTGCACCGCACCTGCTCCGGCCCGAAGTCCATCGAGTTCACGTCCCCCTGGCCCAGCGGCGGTAGGCGTCGATCCACTGCGCGCCTTCCGGCGGCGGAGCAGGCAGCGGCAGGTCCAAGAGGGAGATCAGTTGCTTCGACTTCCCGCGCACGCAGACAGCCACGACCCGCTCGTCATCGGTCAAGTCCACCCTCATCACGGTCACGTCCACGCCCAGCACCACCGTCCGGAACGGCACGGCGAGGTGCTCCTCGATCTTGGCGTGGAAGCCCGTGACGCACTCGCTGTCGTCATAGCAGTCGACAGTCGCCTCCGCGATCAGCGCGTCCAGCACCACCCGGTTCGATCGACTCACCCCGCGAGGTTCCCACATCCGGCGACGGGACTCCCACGAGGAGCGACAACCGCCTGAGCTGTGAGCACTGCTCACCATCGTGAAGCCTGTCCGTAGCGACTTTCTTTCCATGTTGCCGCCACGGCATGTCGGGAGCCGCGCGGGAGGTAACGGACGGCGACCTGGTGGCGATGATTGAGCGATCAGCGGGTTCGGCTGTTGCGCGCGCCTGCGAGAGGAGAGCGGATGCAGGACCCTTCGGACTCCACGGGGATCGCCGAGCCTGAGGAGAACAGCCGGGGCGGTACCACCGGCTCACCTGTGGTGGACGATCCGACGTCCGACTCGGACATCGACCCGGCCACATCGGTCCTGGTGGAGGTGCTCCCGGGGGTGGCGGTCATCGCCGGTGAGGTCCCGCCGGAGCTGAAGCCCGACCTGATCGACTTCGGGATCGTGCCGGCTGCCGACCGCAAGCATATCTCAGCGGTCCTCGCCTCGATCGGGAACGCGGCGACCGCGGTCGGCAATCTCGGAAACGCGTTCGCCGGCGTGCAGGGGCTCTACAGGATCGGCGGCACGGCACAAGCCCTGCTGAGAAACGGCGCGACGCTCGCTGTCAAGGACGGTGGGACCCTCGGAGCGGTAATGGCTCGCGGCCGCATCGTGCATCAGGCCCGCTTCTACCCCATGACCGCGGTGAGCAAGGCACAAATCGCGGCCTCGGTCGGGCCGGCGCTGGCCATGGTCGCCCTCCAGATGATGCTGAGTGAGCTCTCGGGCCTCGTTAGGACCGGCCTCGCGGTGACGAATCAGGTCCTCACCGCCGTCCGCAAGGAACAGTGGGCCGAACTGACAGGGCTCGTCGCCGTCATCGATCGCGCGGTCGACCAGGCGCGAGAGATCGAATCGGTCCCGACGTCCTTGTGGGAGGACGTCACGGGCAGTGGAGCGCTGCTGCAGAAGCAGCTCGATCTCTACCGGGGGAACGTGCGCGACCACGTCAGGCAGATCGGTCGGATCGAAGCACGCAGCCACCGCGAGTACCTGCAGACGAACGCCGAGGCGATTGCCTTCGACGTCCACGCCCTTCTGTCCTCCCTCAACGCATGGACCGGGTACCACGCGCTTCGCGCCGCAAGGGCGAGAGCCGCTGGACGCGACGACGCTGCCGAGGCGCACTACGCCGAGGTCATCGCACGCGACATCCGCGCGGAGTTCGACTCCACCCTCGCCGAGACGACGAATCTCGTCGACGCGCTGACGCGCGAGCTGCGGATCACCGCCGAGCTCCGCGCCCCCGACACATGGCCGTTGCCGGGGATGCGGAAGGACGTCAAAGCAGCCCGCGAAGCCTCCGCCCGACTTCTGGAGGCGATCGAGCCTCTTGCCGACACCCTCCACCCGCCGGTCCCTCCACTCGAGGTTCCAGGCGTCGTCTGCGCACCCGAATCGCTGGATCCACAGCCGTACCTCCGCATACTGCGATGGCACTTCGAGGACGGCGAGACCCTCCGCGTCCTCGGCTTCCCCGACCAGCCCGATACCCTCGATCCCATTTCCGCGATCGTCGGCGGCGCGATGGAGATGTTGACCTCAGCAAAGGACAAGGATCCGACAAAGACACTGGTCGCCGTCACGGATCGCCGCATCATCACAGCGAAGACGAATGCATTTCTCGATCGAGCCGAGATCCGCCAAGACATACCGATCGACCAGGTGCGATATGTCCGAGCAACAACCACCCAGGACAAAAGCCCACGCTCGGCGATCGACCTCATCACGCGCGATGAGAACATCCGGTGGCTCTTCCACGCCGACATCGACAAAACTCAAGTAAACGCACTCGCCGCCGTGCTTGCCGAGTCGATGACGATCCCGGACGCCGAACGCGACGAGCTCCGACAGCGCCGCTACCCCTCCATTGAGGCAGACGCGCCATGCGCCCCGCCGCCGACGACAACCTCAACCAGCCCCGCGCCGTCCTGCGCCTCCAACCGGTCAAGCCCGACCTGACCTTCCACGGACTGCGCCACAGCCACAAGACCTGGATGATCGCCGACACCATCCCCGAGATCGCCCCGTCACTCCGACTCGGCCACATCCTCAAAGACCCCGTCCAACGCACCTACTCCCACGTCGCCCCCGAAGTCACCAGCCGCCTGCTCCAGTGCCTCCAAGACCGCTGGGACAAGGCCGTCGTCGACGTCGGTGACAGCACCTGGCGCAGGATGGCGTAGCCGATGCGTGGTCTCCTCATCCATCACTTCAACGGCGACAACCGGGCCTACGAGCCGGTCACCGCCGACTCTGAAGCCGACCTTGGACGGACAGGCGGTCGCGATGCTTCAAGAGAGTGACACGTCAGTTCTTGGTGCCGTCGCCCGTGTCCGTCAGAACGATCCGGCTTTGGACGTTCGGCCGCCCACCCGGGCGGCGGGGGCGGAGGTGAACCGGACGTCGGTGCCCTCTCCCGTCACCGTGACCGTGACCCGGTCCCCCACCGGTACCTGCTCCACCCTGGTGGGCAGCTGGTGGCTCCAGCCGCGCACCTCCACGTCGTGGACCGCGGCGAACCTGAGGTGGAACCGGATCCAGTCGTGCTCGGGCGGCGCCTCCCACGTCCGACGGGCGGCTTCGTCCAGCGGTCCTTCGAAGGACGCGGTGACGGCTTGGTCGCGTTCGTCCCAGTGCAGGGCGTAGAGCTCAAACGCCGACAGGTCAGATGTGCTCATGGTAGGTGTCGATCTCCGGTCCGGGAACTGCCGTGTACAGCCGCTGGTCCAGTTTGCTCGTGAACTCGTGCGGCCCGTCGTCCACCGCGTCCGGGGGCGAGTTGTGGACGCTGACCTTGCCGAAGCGGAGCTGCTCGGCGCACGTCAGCGTCAGGCGCAGCGACTCGCCGGTCACCGACACGGCCAGCCTCGCCCTCGGCCGTTCCGCGAGCTCGACCGACACGGTGGCCGGGAGCACCGCGCCGCCGGACAGCCGGACGTCGTCGACCGCCAGGAACCCCAGGTGCGCCTGCACGCGGCTGTAGCCGGGCGTGTCCGAGGCGACCGGCAGGTCGACGCGCAGCGTGCAGCCCGGACCGCGGCGCTCGAAGCGGATCGACCGCAGCACCAGTCCGGTGAGGTCCGGTCCCTGCGGGTAGAACCGGGCCAGCAACTTGGCGTCATTGGGCAGGAGTCGGTCTGCCCAGGCTGGGGTTGTAATAGTAGTGCTCCTGCGCTCCGGGGACTTGGCCGTTGCGGGTGTTCTCGTAGGGTCGCAAATGGACGTGCGGGGGCTGGTCGCCCACTCCACCCTCACCGAACTGGTGACCGGTGTAGTGGTCCTGGAACACGATCAGCTCGTCCCTGTTGTTGAGGTAGATCTCCTCGGGAAAGAAGACAGGCTGGTGGTTCTCCATGATCTGCCGGCCGCTCGGCGTGGTGGACGACACCATGCGGCTTTCGAGGGGTTCCGATCCCGGTGGGACACCGGCGTCGGCGAGGGCCTGCTGCTTGGCCTCGTCGCCGCTGACGTCGCAGCCCTGCAGGCCGAGCGGGTCGATCTGCCGCGTGGGGTTGGGCACGTAGGCGCCGGGGTTGACCGACGGCACGAGTCCCAGCGGGTCGGGTGAGGCGTACCGCCCGGTTTCCGGGTCGTAGTAGCGGAAGTGGTTGTAGTGCCAGCCGGTCTCCGGGTCGTGGTACTGGCCCGGGAACCTCAGGGGACAGGCCGTCTCGCCCGTCTGGGACAGCGTTCGGCCCCAGAGGGTGCTCGTGCGTCGCCACCCGACCTGGCCGCGGGCGTCGACCAGTTCGGTCGGGCTGCCGACGAGGTCCGCCACGATCGCGTAGAAGCGCCGGTCGACCTCGTCCTGGTCGACCTGGGCGATCGGGGTGGCCGATCCCGGCTGGTACTCCCAGGTGCTGGTGGTGCCGCTGCTGTGAACGTGCTCGACCAGTCGCGTGCCGTCCCAGGTGAAGTCCAACCGCTCCACGGGGTTGCCGGCCGCGTCGAACCGCTCCTTCGCGATCCGCCTGCCCATCGGGTCGTAGCGGTACCGCCAGGTGTCGCCGTCGGGGGTGGTCACGCTGGTGAGCCGGTCCTCGGCGTTCCAGGTGAAGCGCCAGAGGCGCACTTGGCCCGACAGCGTGCGGTGTCGCCGTTGCACCACGCGGCCCTGCCGGTCGTGGACGAAGGAGGTGCGTCCCGCGTTGCGCAGGCGCGTGGCGGCGTACTCGCGCGGTCCTTCGGACCCGTGGTCCGCGACCGGCAGGTCGGCACGGGTGATGTTGCCGACGGGGTCGTAGTCGTAGCGTTCGGACCAGCCCTGTCCCTGCACGGAAACGACGCGTCCCCGCCGGTCGAGCGCGAACCGGCGCTCACCGGTCGGGTCGGCGATCCCCTCGACGTGGCCGTCTGGTCGGTACCGCCAGCTGCGGTGGGTGATCGGCTGCTTGGCCGCGACGACCTGTCCGGTCAGCTGGTGCGCGGGCGACCACGACTGGGTGACGGTGAGCTCGCCCAGGCTCCGCTCGACCTGCCGGCCGAGCGGGTCGTGACGGAAGGCGAGGCTGCCGCCGGTCGCGTGCAGCGCCACCGGGTTGCCCGCCGCGTCGTACTCCCAGGCGGAGGTCACGCCCACCGCGGTCTCGCGGAACACGCGCCTGCCGACGGCGTCGAACCCGGACCGGACGGTGCGTCCGGCGACGGTTTCGGCCAGTACGCGCCCACGGGCGTCCCGCTCGTAGACGACCTCGGTGTCCGGGTTGGTCGCCCGGACCACGCGACCGCAGGGGTCGCGGTCGAAGGTGGCCGTCCCGGTCGGTGTGTGCTTGGCGACCACGTCGCCGTGGACGTCGCGCTCGTAGACGACCGTCTCGCCCATGCCGTTGGTGCGGGTGGACAGCCTGCCGGTGGCGTCGTGGGTGTAGGTGAGCACCCGGCCATCGAAATCCACCTCACGACGCAGACGGCCTGCGGCGTCGTACTCGTAGCGCCAGCTCAACCCGTGCGGGCCGACGACCTCGACGAGTCGCAGTTCCGTGTCGTACGCGTACGACGTGCGGGCGCCGTCCGGGGTCGTGCGGGCCGCCGGGAGGTCGAAGAAGGTGAACTCCGTGCGGGTGACCTGCCCGAGCGCGTCGACGTGCTCGACCTGGTTGCCCTCGCCGTCGTAGCGCCACCGCTCGGTGCTGCCGTCGGGATGGGTGCGCGCCAGCAGCTTGCCCTCCACGGTCCAGCTGTACCGGGTGGTGCCGCCGAGCGCGTCGGTCGTGGTGGCGACGCGGCCGAAGGCGTCGCGCTGGTGGCGGGTGGTGGCGCCGAGCGGGTCGGTGATCGCGGTGATCAGCCCGGCGTCGTCCGTCTCGTACCGGGTGACGTTGCCGAGCGGGTCGGTGGCGCGGCTGAGGTGGCCGCGTTCGTCGTACTCGAACCTCGTGGTGGCACCGGCCGGGTCCGTTTCGACCACCAGGTTGCCGTGGGCGTCGTACTCGCGCAGCCACCCGCCGCCCGCGGGATCGGTGACCTCGGTCGCCAGGCCCGCGCCGGCGTAGGCGGCGGTGACCGTGGTGCCATCCGGTCGGGTGATCGCGGTGACATCACCCTCGCCGTCGTAGGCGTAGCGCGACGTGTGGCCGAGCGGATCGGTCACGGCCACCAACCGGTCGAAGCGGTCCCACTCACGGGTGGTCACGGCACCGAGCGGATCGATCTGCCGCACCACCTGACCGAGTTCGTTGAGCTCGTAGGTGGTCGTGTTGCCCAAGGTGTCGGTGTGCCTGGTCCGGCGGTCCTCGTAGGCGAACGTGCCGTTGAGCGCCCCACCGGAACCGATGGTCGTGGTGGCCCGGCCCTCGTCGTCGTAGACGTACCGGTACCAGACGCCGTTGCGGTCGGTCCAGGACGTGAGCCTGCCGTCCTCGTCGTGGGTGAAGCGCAACGCGGCGCCGGACGAGTTGGTCACCTCGGACAACTGCCCCGCGTCGTCGTAGGCGTAGCGCGTCAAGGTGATCGGCTCGGGCGCGGACGTCAGCCGCAGCGCCGTCACCCGCCCGTCGGCCGTGTCGACCGCGACCTCGTACCCACCGGAGTGGCGCAGCCGCGTCGGCAGGCCCTCGTCGTCGTGGTCGACGAGGATCTCACCGCCCGCCCGTCGCCGGACGGCCGTCAGCGGCAGCGTCGAGCGGGCGTCCCACTCCGCGCCGACGGGTTGGAACTCCCACGTCAGCCCCTGTTGCGGGTGCACCACCTCGTAGCCCGTGCCGCTGCGTCGCAACGACAGTCGCGGACCGAAATCCGGCAGCACGGTTTCCGCGCCGTCCGGCTTGGGGAAGCGCAGTAGGCGCCCGTCGTCCGTCGCCAGCCATACGTGGACCGGGCCGACCTCGACCCGCTGGTCCAGGGTGGAGGCCCAGGACGGGCCGAACAACCGCCCGGCCCGGTAGGAGGACTGGTGGTGCCGGGAGAACACGAGCGGCAGCAGACCGGGCAACGTGACATCGGTCTGCGACAGCACCACCTCACCGGTGGCGACGTCGATCGGGTCGTCCTCGCAGAACGGCCGGTCGGCCGACTGGGAGGCGTTGTGGGGGTCGTCCACCGTGCTGTCGATGTCGCCGTCGCGTTGCCCGCTGTTGCCAGGACGGTCGGTCTGCCGAGGGCTGTCCGGAGACGTGGTGGGTGTCGCGCCGTCCGGACTGGTGGTGTCGGGAGTGGCGGGGCTGCTCGGGGTGGTGGCCGTCGAGGGGGTGGTGGTGCCGGAAGGGGAGGTGGTGCCGGAAGGCGAGGTCGTGTCCGCTGTGCTCGACGGGCTGGTGGTGCCGTCTGGGCCCTTGACGGTGGGGGCGTCGGGTGCACCGGGTGCACCGGCCGGGCTGGTGGTGCCGGGACTGCTCGGGCCGTCGGCTTTGCGGCCGAGCTTGCCCAGCTTCTCCATGATCTCGCCGAGCTTGTCGAGGACCTTGCGGATGCGCGGGGTGACGTTGCCGATGGTCTTGACGAGCTTGCGGACGAGATCGGCGATGCGGTTGCAGACGCGGGCGATGGTGGAGGTGGCCTGGGCGACGATGACCGGCGTGGCGAGGCCGAGGGTGGCGACGGCTTCGAGTGCCCAGGTGATCAGCTTGCCGACGACCTCGGCGACGAGGTCTCGGATGATCTCGCGGACGGCGGCGACGACCTCGCCCATGACCATCACGCCGACCCCCACGCCCTCGGCCAGGGTCGCGGCACCGGCGATGGCGTCGGCGGTATGCGCGGCGTGCCCGCGGTAGGCGTCGGCGGCCTGGCCCTGCCAGCCGGCAGCGTCCTGGGTGCCGAGTTCCTCGGCGATGCGGGCGACCTCGGCGGCGACGTTGGACCACGTCTCGCTGAAGGAGCGGATCACCGGTGGATCGCCGGCGAACCAGTCCAGGGCTTCCTTGAGGGGCTGCACGTGCTCGATCAACCACCCCACGCCGTAGGAGGCCACCGTGCCGATCGGGTCGATGACCATCGACAGCACTTCCAACCCGACACCGACGCCGCCCAGCCCGGCGGCGACCCAGCTGCCGTCGGAGATGCCCTGCGCCAGGTCGTTCGCGGACTCGGCGATGCCGATACCGGTGACCGCCGTCGTGTCGCTCTTCGCCGTCGCGACCAGGGGGTTGTTCACGTGTTCATCCCGTCGAAGCGCGCCGCCTCACCGGACTCCTGCGCGTCGTAGGCGCGGGAGGTCTCACGCAGGTTCGCCGCGTTGTCGGCCACCGTCTCCGCCGCCTTGACCAGCGCCTCCACGCCCATCTCCTCGAACGGCTGCAACAACATCGCGAACGGTTGGCACACCACGCCGTAGGCGGAGTCGTTCATCGCCACCGTCCGTGCCGCGTCCGCCGCCGTGCGCAGCCGATCCGCCAGACCTTCCACCCGCCCGGCCAACGCCCCGATCTCACCGGTAACGGCCTCGTACCCCGTCATCGCGTCACCCCAGGTAGCTCTCGTCGGTGAAGTCGCCGTCATCGTCGCGGCGCGGTCGGCGTGGCGGCGCGGTGGGAGGACCGTCCGGCTCGACCTGCGGGAAGTTGCGCTCGGCGGTGGCCACGATGTGCTGCCCCGACGCGGTGTCCCCGACCGTCTCCCCCACGATCCGAGCCAATTCGGCGGGGTAGGCGGCCTGGGCCTGGCGCATCGCCTCCATCACCGCCGCCGCGATCTGCTCCGGGCGCAGCCGCGACACCGCCTCGGTCATGGACACGTCACTGGGGATGCCGTTGGGGCCGACGGTCACGCTGACCGCTCCACCGGCGGCCGACCGGGTGAGCGAGATCCGCTCGACCTCCTGCCGCATCGACTCGTACCGCGCCGCCTTCTGCTCGGCGTCGCGCTCCCAGTCGTCGACCAGGCGCTGCACGTTGGCCAAGGGATCGGTCATCGGCTTCCCCTCCGGTGACGTGGAAATCGCGCCACGCTACCTCGTGTGGGACGGCACCCGAGGTGGTTTCGTTCCCGAGGTTGCCGGTTCAGCCCAACGCCGTGGCCCGAGCCGTCGTGACCCGGCCACCGCAGGACTTCGATCAGGGTGTTACCGGTTGCCGCGCCCAGCCTCGGGTGCTGAAGGTGGTCGCGGTGCGGTAGGCACGGATGCCTGCGGCCGGGTAGTCGATGAGCCGGTCGGGCAAGGCGTCCAGGGAGAACCAGCAGACCGCGGAGCACTTGTCGGGTTCCCGGTTGGTCGGTGTGCCGGTCCAGCGACCGGCTTCGAAGAAGAGGCCGAGGCGGGGTTCGGGGCCTGAGCCGTTGACGTGGAGGGTGTGGACCAGGCGCAGGTCGGCGGGGTCGAGGTGGACGCCGACTTCTTCCTCCGCTTCACGGACGGCGGCGTCGAGGACGAGGAGGACGTGGACGTCGATCAGGTGACGGTCGGCCATGGGTCCTCGTAAACTGCTCACGCGGTTAGGGGCCCGGCGCAGCTTACGCGTGTGATTCGTCGGGTGTTGAGGCCGGTAGCAATGGTTATGACGGCGGCAAAGTTCTTCATCGGAACCACCCGGCCGGGTTACTGCGACCTGGAGCACAACGCTGACAACATTTCGTGCGGAGCGACCGCCTGCTCCAGATTTGCTCCAGCTCGGCCACTGCAGTCCACAGTGGACGAAGAAGCAAGATCGCCCGCCACCTGCATTATCGCAGGTCAGCGGGCGATTCGTGTGCTGTATTCGATTGTGGAGCTGAGGGGACTCGAACCCCTGACCCTCACACTGCCAGTGTGATGCGCTACCAGCTGCGCCACAGCCCCTTGCCTGCACGTTTCCCGGCGGTTGGGGCCGCCGTTCTCGTGTGGCAATACCGTACAACACGGCACCCGCAAGGACGAAATCGGGGGGCACCTTACGGCATCCGGCCTGCTGAGCGGGGGTGTGCGGTGCTACTTGAGGAGGTTGGTCAGCCAGTCGCGGTCGTCCCACTTGACGACTTCGCCGTCCTTCATCACGGTGGGCGTGCCCTCGAACTTGCCCGTCGCCCGCACGGCGTCCAGCTCGGCCTGTGCGTCCTGCTCGTGCGTCCCGCTCTGCACGCACTGCCGGAACGCGTCTCCGGTGATGCCGAGGTCCGTGCCGAGCTTCACCAACTCGTCCTTGGTGTGCCCCGGCCCGCCTTCCTCGGGTTGCCGCAGGAACAGCGTCTCGTGGTACTCCCAGAACGTGCCTTCGTCGGCCGCGCACAGTGCGGCGTTGGCCGCGTCGCGGGAGTACCCCTCGGGGTCCGAGAGCCGGTTGAGGTAGGGCAGGGCGTGGTAGCGGACCTTGAGCGTGCCCGCTTCGATCTCCTGCTTGATCTGCTCGCCGTACGCCTTCTTGAACGCGCCGCACGCGGGGCAGAGGAAGTCTTCGTACAGGTCGAGGGTGACCTTCGCGCCGTCCTTGCCGACCACCACGACGCCGGCTTCGCGCGCGATGGGCGCCGACACGCCGGAGACGGAGGGCGGGTTGGCCAGCGAGTCGTCCGTGCCCGGGTCCGAGCCGGAGGACGACCAGATCACCCCGCCGATGACGGCCACGGCGAGCACGACGACGACCACGACGCCGATGATGACCTTGTTGCGGTCGTTGGACGCGCCGCGCGCCGAGACCACCGCCTTGGTCGCTTGCTGCTGCTGCTTCTTCTTCCGAGCGTTGCGCTCCGCGCCACCCACCGCACTGCCCTCCCGGTCAAAACCCGGCCCGCAGGCTACCGAGAGATGCTGAGCGGAACCTGAGCGCTCACGCGTCCGGTTGACGCGGACGACCGGCCACGCGCTCGCCGACGGGCACCTCGGGGCCCTCGTCGAGGCACCCCGACTCACCGGCGACTTCCGATGCGACGTGCGTCTCCTCGGTCTTCGGCAGGGTCTCGGGCGCGAACAGCCAGAACACCATCGCCACCGCGGCCATGGCACCCGTCAGGGTGAACGCCGCCTGGTACGAGAACTGGTCGACCAGCACGCCGGCGAGCAGCGGTCCGACGATCGCGCCGCAGTCGGCGACCATCTGGAACGCCGCCAGCACCGGCCCGCCCTTGGCCTTCGTCCCGATAACGTCGGCCACGACGGCGTTCTGGGGCGGGTTGAGCAGTCCGGCGCCGATGCCCGCGACGAGGGACGCCACCATGAACATCGGCACGCCGACGCTGAACCCGAGCCACACCGTGCCCACCGCGGACACCGCGAGCCCCGCGATGCCGACGGGTTTGCGGCCGATCGTGTCGGAGAGCTTCCCGGAGATCATCAGCACGGCGGCGTTGCCGGCCGCGAACACCGACAGCGAGATGCCGGCGATGGCGGGTGTGCTGTGCAGCGCTTCCACCACGAACAGCGGCACCAGCGAGATCCGCACGCCGAACACGGCCCAGCCGTTGGCGAACCCGGAGGCCAGCGCCGCCCGGTACGCCGACAGCCGCACGGCCGCCCGCACGGGCATGGACTCCTGTTCGATGGACTTGTCCAGGGCGGCGGCGAGCGTGGACCGGCGCAGGAACCACCACACGAACAGCGCGGCCACCACGAGCGCCGCCGCGTACGTGACGAACGGCACCTGGATGGAGATCTCGACGAGTGCCGCGCCGACGATCGGGCCGCCGATGTTGCCGAGCAGGAACCCGGTCGCCCACAGCCCGGACGCCCGGCCCCGCATGGGCGCGGGGGTGATGCGGATCAGCAGGCCGACGGCGGCGACGGTGAACATGGTCGACCCGATGCCCGCGAACGACCGGAACACGATGAGCTGCCAGTACGCGGTGGCGAAGCCGCACGCGCCGGTGCCGGCGGCGACGATGAGGATGCCGACGATGTAGACCCACGTCTCGCCGAACCGGTTGACCAGGCGGCCGCTCATCGGCGCGAACAGGAGTCTGACCAGGGCGAACGAGCTGACGACGGCGGACACGGCGAAGGTGCCGACGTCGAAGCTCTTGGCGTACGCGGGCAGGACGGGCGCCACGATGCCGAACCCGAGGGCGATGATGAAGCTCGCCACGACGAGCACCCACACCTCGCCGGGTAGCCGGGGCTTGACCTTCACGTCGGACCCGGTCCCCAGCACTGTGCGCCCCTTCCGATCTCCGTTAGCTGTGCTAAGGATATGCGCTCCGGCAACCGATTACTCAATCGAGGAGTTCGTCCACCCTGCGCGCATAGGCCGTCACCGGGTAGCAGACCTCGAAGCCGCACGCCTCGACGAACCGCTCCCCCGCGCCGCCCTCGGCCACGTGCGAGGCCACCAGCATCGCGCCGGCCTGCCGCAGCTCGACGACCACGCCGTCGACCAGCGCCTTGCCCAGGCCGCGACGACGGCGCGCGGGCCGCACGACGGCGTGCTCGACCAGCCCGATCCGGCGCTCGCCGAACCCGGACGCGAACCCACCGATCCGGTCGCCGTCGTCGACCACGACGAACGCGCACCGCGGGTCGTCCAGCCGTTGCCCGAGGTGCCGCAGCAGCCTCGGCCCGTCCACGCCCAGGTCGTCGGCCAGCAGCTCGGCGATGCCGGGCAGGTCCGCGTCCGACGCCGGCCGCACGAGCGGCGACCGCCGCGCGCCTCCCCGGTGCACGACGGCCAGCGACTCCTCCACCGCGTGCCACCCGGTGTCGTCGGCGATGCCCTCGATCTCGGCGACCGTGGTCGGCGAGGCGTACAGCACCGCTTCGGCGCGTCCCACGTCGGCGAACGTCTGCTCCAGCCGCATCAGGGTGCCCGCGACCTCGGCCGACGACCCGTACACGCCGCACGCGTGGTTGCCGCCGGGCAGCGGGTTGTCCCGGTTGACCACCACTTGGGCCACGCCGACGCGGCCGACCTTGCCGTACCGGACGGCGCCCGCGGCCAGCCGGGCGGTTTCCACCAGTCCGGCCAGGTCACGGGCCCGGTACGGGTCCAGCAGGTCGGGGTCGTCGGGATCGCGCAGCGGGTCAACCACGACGTCAGCCTCGCACGTCCCGGCCCTTCCACTTCGTGGTGCCGCGCAACGCCCGCCACGCCGCGTCCAGCGACAGCACGCCGAACGTGACGTAGGCCAGTGGCGCGAGCACGGCCGCCGGCTGGGGCTGCCGGGACCGCCGCAGGAAGATCCACTCGGCGAGGGACTGGCCGAGCCACGCCAGCATCCCGCGCTTCGACCCGCGCAGCGCCGTCACCACCGGCACGACCCCGTAGGCGATGTGCGCGAGACCGGTCGACCCGAGCGACAGGAACGCGCTCGCCGGCCCTTTCGCGTACAGGGAGGTGCCGGCGACCATGCTCTTGCGCATCGACGCCCACGTGCCGCCGAACGTGTCCAGGCCCGACGTGACCAGCGAGTCCGCGCCGTCCACGTACCGCGTCCGGCCGCCGGTGTCGCGGACCAGCGTGGCGAAGCCGACGTCGTCGGCCCGCGACCCGGCGATCGCGGCCCAGCCGCCCGCCCGTTCGTAGGCCGCGCGGCGGACCAGGATGCAGTGCCCGACGGCCAGCGCCATGCCGCGCCGCCCGTCCACGGTCGTCGTCTCGAACAGCAGCTGGTTCACCGGCGGCAGCAGCAGCCACCAGCCGGCGCTCGGCTTGGCCCCGCGCCCGGAGGTGGACACCAGGTCGAGGTCGTCGCGCCGGGCGCCCGCGAGGAGCCTGCCGACCAGGTCGGGCGCGGCCTCGGTGTCGGCGTCCACGAACAGCAGCCAGTCGGTGTCGGCGTCGGCGGTGCCCACGTGCAGCGCGTGCACCTTGCCCGCCCAGCCGGAGGGCGGCCCGGAGCTGCTGACCAGCCGCACGCGCGGGTCCTCCGAGGCGTGCCGCCGCACGATCTCGGCGGTCCGGTCGGTGGACGCGTCGTCCACGACCACGATCCGCAGGTCCGCGTGGTCCTGCCGGCGCAGGCCGGTGAGGCACCGGTCGATCGTGTGCTCCTCGTCGCGGGCGGGCACGACGACGGTCACCGGACCGGCGTCCACCTGCGTCGCGGGCAGCCGTTCGACCTCCTGCCACACCTTGATCGTCACGGCCGCGCGGGCCAGGGCCACCGTCGCGCCGAGGACACCCCATTTCCCCATGGGTCCACAGTGGCACAACACTGGGACCGTGGAACTGCCGAACCTGCCGATCCGCCCGCTGCTCGGCGAGATCGCGGCCACGCTGACCGCGCACGGCTCGGCGGTGCTGGTCGCGCCACCGGGCACGGGCAAGACGACGTTGGTGCCGTTGGCGCTGGACGGTCGCGTGGTCGTGGCCGAACCGCGCCGGCTGGCCGCCCGCGCCGCCGCCGCGCGGATGGCGAGCCTGCTCGGCGAACCGGTGGGGCAGACCGTCGGCTACTCGGTGCGCGGTGACCGCAAGACGTCCCGGCACACGCGGGTCGAGGTGGTCACCTCCGGTCTGCTGGTGCGGCGGTTGCAGCACGACCCGGAGCTGGCGGGTGTCGGCACGGTGCTGCTGGACGAGTGCCACGAGCGGCACCTGGACGCGGACCTGCTGCTGGCGTTGCTGCTCGACGCCCGCGCCGGGCTGCGGCCGGACCTCAGGCTGCTGGCCACGTCCGCGACCGTGGCGGCCGAGCGGCTGGCGCACCTGCTCGGCGACGCGCCGGTCATCCGGGTCGAGGCGCGGACGTTCCCGGTCGACGTGGTCCACACCCCGCCGGCGCGCCGGGAACGGGTCGAAGCCACCGCATCCCGCGCCATCCGCCAAGCCTTGTCCGAAGTGGACGGTGACGTGCTGGCGTTCCTGCCGGGCGTGGCGGAGATCCGGCGCTGTGCCGCGCTGCTCGGCGACGACGTGGACGTGCTGCCGCTGCACGGCCGCCTCACCACCACCGCGCAGGACGACGCGTTGCGCCCGGGCGCCCGGCGGCGGGTCGTGCTGGCCACCGCGATCGCCGAGTCGAGCCTGACCGTGCCGGGTGTGCGCGCCGTCGTGGACTCCGGGTTGTCCCGGGTGCCGCGGGTCGACCACCGGCGCGGGCTGTCGGGCCTGGCCACGGTCCGGGTCAGCGCGGCGGTGGCCGACCAGCGCGCGGGCCGGGCGGGACGTGAGGCGCCCGGCAAGGTCTACCGGTGCTGGCCCGCGCACGAGCACAGCACGCTGCCGCGCTACCCGGAGCCGGAGATCCGCACCGCCGACCTGACCCGGCTGGCCCTCGAGCTGGCCTGCTGGGGCGTGCCGGACGGGACCGGCCTCGGCTGGTGGGACGCGCCGCCGCCGGGTGCGCTGGACGCGGGCCGTTCGGTGCTGCGCGCGCTCGGCGCGTTGGACCCGGACGGTGGCGCGACCGATCGGGGCCGCCGGATGGCCGACCTCGGCCTGCACCCCCGGCTGGCTCGGGCGTTGTTGGACGGCGCGGCGGCCGTGGGGGCGCGCAAGGCCGCCGAGGTGGTGGCCCTGCTGGACGACGACCGGGCCAGTTCCGGGGTCGAGCTGTCGACCCGTGACGCCGACCCGCGGGAGGTCCGCCGCCTGGCCGCGATGGTCGAGGGCACGGGTCACGGCGACCCGGCCCTCGTGGTCGCCCTCGCCTACCCGGAGCGGTTGGCGCGCAGGCGTTCCCCCGGTTCCCCGGTGTACCTGATGGCCGGCGGCACGGCGGTGGAGCTGCCGCCGGGCAGCGGGTTGGCCGACGCCGAGTGGCTCGCCGTGGCCGTCGCCGACCGCGAGGCGGGCCGCGCGCACGGCCGCATCCGCCTGGCCGCGCGCGCCGACGAGGAGCTGGCGGTGACCGCCGCGTCGTCCCTGCTGGCCGTCGAGGACGACGTGCGGTGGGACGGTGACGTGGTGGCGAACCGGCTGCGCAAGCTGGGCGCGATCACGTTGTCCAGCAAGCCGTTGCAGGACCGCGAGGCCATCCGCGCCGCGCTCCTGGACGGCTTGCGCGCGGAAGGCGTGGGTCTCCTGCGGTGGGACGCGGACGGGTTGCGCACGCGGGAGCGGATGGCGTTCCTGCACCGCGTGATCGGTGACCCGTGGCCGTCGGTGGACGACGACGCGCTGCTCGCCGTGGTCGACGTGGGCGACGCGCGCCGCAAGGCGGACCTGGCCCGCATCAGCGGCGAGCAGGTCGTGCGCCGGCTGCTGCCCTGGCCCGCCGCCGCGCGGTTCGACGAGCTCGCGCCGGACCGGCTGGAAGTGCCTTCGGGTTCACGCATCCGGGTGGACTACTCCGGGTCCGGGCCGGCGCTGCCGGTGAAGGTGCAGGAGGTGTTCGGCTGGACCGAGACCCCGCGCCTGGCCGACGGCCGCGTGCCGGTCGTGCTGCACCTGCTCTCCCCCGCGGGTCGGCCGACCGCCGTCACCGGGGACCTGGCGTCGTTCTGGCGGACGGGCTACCCGCGGGTCCGCTCGGAGCTGCGGGGCCGCTACCCGAAGCACCGCTGGCCGGAGGACCCGCTGACCGCCCACCCGGCCCGCCGCTAGCTACTTGACGGAATGCGTCAAGTACTTGACGATAGCCGTCAAGGAGGTGACGCGAGTGCTCGCCGAACAGATCGCCACGATCATCCGCACGCGGCTGCTCGACCCGTTGGAGATCCTCTTCGACGACGTCGGCGACCTGCCGTCCCGGGCCGACGAGGTGGCACGACGCATGGCCGCGGCCATGCAGGGCGACGACGACGCGGCGGCCGTGCACGCCATCGCGCGGCTCGTCGGCGCGCTGTACCCCGGTGACGAGCCGTTCGACCCGCCCGCCGACTGGTGGCGCACACCGCTCGGCCAGGTCGTGGCGCGGCGGATGGGTCACCCGGCGGCGCGGGCCGTGTCGTACTCGGTCGCCGGCGCGATGCTCGGCGTCACCAAGCAGGGCGTCCACGACCTGGTGCGGCGCGGCAAGTTGGCGCGGAACGCGGACGGCGGCGGCGTGACCGTCGCCTCGGTACGAGCGAGGTTGGGCGGATGAAGGTGCTGGCGCTGCACGGCGCGGGCGGTTCGCCGGCGGACTGGGACGCGGTGATCGCGGCGATGGGCGGCGCGCACGAGGTCGTCGCCTTACCGCTGACCGGCCCGTGGGACTGGGACTCGGTCCTGGACCGGATCGAACCGCACGCCACCGACAACCCCGCCGTGCTCGGCATGTCGTTGGGCGGCATGGTCGCCGCGCTGTGGGGCAGCCGGCACCCGGAGTGCCCGGCCGTGATCAACCTCGACGGCCACGGCGTGCCGACCCAACCGCAGCGCTACCTACACCCCGACGCCGTTGCCGAAGAAATCGCAACGCTGCGCGAATCGTTCCGCGCCTACGGTCAACCCGACCTGCAACAGGCCTTGGAAGACCTCGACTGCTTCGACGTCTTCCGCGGCCTCCGCTGCCCGATGCTGCTGGCCCTGGCCACCAAGCCGCTGCCCGGCCACCCCCTGTTCGAGCCGTATCAACAGGGCCTGGCCCGCGACCTCCCGACCTTGCCGCCGAACGTCGAAGTCGTCCACGTGGACACCACCCACGCCATGACCCGGGAAGACCCGACCATGGTCGCCACCCTGGTCAACACCTACCTGGCCAACCGCTAGCTGTATGAGGCCTGGACGTTGGTGACGCCGGTGTGGAGTCGGCTGGCTGGTGGTCGGTTTCCGGCGGTGGTGTGGGGTCGATGGTAGTTGTAATGCACGTTCCACACGGTTAGGGCGTCGGTGCGGTGTTGTTCGCTGGTCCAGACGTGGGCGTAGAGGAATTCCTCGCCCAGGATGCGCTGGTAGCGTTCGACTTTGCCGTTGTGGCGTGGGGTGTAGGGCGTGATGCGCTGGTGGCGGGCGCCGCGTAGCGCGGTGGCGAAGTCGTGGGCGCGGTAGCAGGAGCCGTTGTCGGTGACGATGCGGTGGATGCGGGTGATGCCGTGGGCGGCGAAGAAGGCCCGCGCGCGGTGGGTGAAGCCGATCGCGGTGCGGGCTTTCTCGTCGGGGAGGGCTTCGGTGTAGGCCAGGCGGGAGAACCCGTCGACCGCGGAGTGCAGGTAGGTGTAGCTGCGCCGCGCACCGGACTTGCCGGTGGCGGTGTTCTTGGCGCGTTCGACCTGTTTGGCCTGCTCGCTGCCCTTGCCGTGGACGCGCCATCCGCCGCCGTCGGGGATGACGCCGACCTTCTTCACGTCCAGGTGGACCATGTGGCCGGGCCAGCGGGCGACGATCCGCCGCGGTGTCCGGTTGTTCTCCCCGGTGGGGTCGAGGAAGCGGCGGCGGTTGAGCCCGAGGTGGGCCAGGTGCCGGCCCACCGTGCGCACCGAGACGGCGGTGCCCTCGGCCATGAGTTCCAGGGCGATGCGGCGGGCCGACCACTTACGGTCCCGACGCAGCCGCTCGATCCGGACCACCACCTCGGCCGGGGTCGCGGTGGGATGCCGGTGCGGAGCGCTGGGGCGGTCGGACAACCCGGCCTCGCCGAAGCGGCGGTGGCGGTTGACCCACTTGGAGGCGCACTGCCGGGAGATGCCCATATCAGCCGCGACGTGGGCGATCGGGCGGGTCTTGCAGCGTTCGACGAGGCGGTGGCGGCCTTCGACGGACAGCGGGGCGTTACGGTGGAGCACGGACGGGTCTTTCTGCTCGGCGGATGTGTTGGTCGCACTTCCATCCTGCCGCCGAAAGACCCGTCCCCTCGCCTCAGCCCTCGTCAGCTGTCACCAACGTCATGACCCGCAACAGCTAGCACCACCACCTGCGGACCACACCGATCCGCCCTCGCAACCACCTACGGCTGGGGGTCCGGGGGTGCGACCCCCGGGCGGGGCCCGGGGGTCGCACCCCCGGAAAAACGACGAGCGAGGTGGTCCGCGCGTTCCGCGGACACACCTCGCCCAGAGCGAGTGGAGGTGCCGGGAATCGAACCCGGGTCCTCTGCCGCATCATCAAGGCTTCTCCGTGCGCAGTCCGCTACATCTCTACTCGGCCCCGGTGATCACGCGGACAAGTCACCGTGATGAGCCCAGCCACTGTGGGTGTCCCGACCGTCCCCCGTGGCCGGGGACGGCGGTGAGCCTCCTAGCTGATGCCGGCGACCGGAGCGGAGGCTCCTCCGGGCCGACAGCGTCGCTCCTAGCCTCAGGCGGCGAGGGCGAACGCGCGCTGGTCGTTAGACTCGGCGCTTATTGGTTTGCGATGACGCTTGCGGTGGTCTCTCGCCTGCACCGGCACGCTTCCCTTGAATCAACGCACAAAGTCGAAACCGTTCACCCCCGTGTCGTGAGGTACTGCTCCCGCACAGCATAACCCCCCGCCGTCCCCGGTTCATTCCCATTACGTTGGTAGGGCTGTCCCCACCCCTCGCCGACCGGCGGACCTGATGGTCCCGACCACCCGTTCGAGCGATGCTGGTCGGGGCAACATCGGGCGTGAAGGTGGGGGACATGACGACGCGGGTCAACCCGAACATCGGCCGGGTCAGCGGGTACTTCCTGCTGAACCTGGTCACCGGGCTCTTCTGGTTCGTCCTGCTGGTGGCGCTGGGCGCGGTGAGCATCGGCACCGCGGTGATCTGGGTCGGCGTGCCCCTCGGCGTGCTGACGCTGACCGTGGCGCGCGGCGCGGCGACGGCCGAGCGGTCCTGGTTGCGGGCGACCCTCGGCGTGGACATCCCCCGGCCGTACCGGGCGCTGCCCGAGGGCGCGACCGCCCGCGCGAAGGCCATCGCGAAGGACCCGGCGACGTGGCGCGACCTGGCCTACTGGTTGATCATGCTGCCGCTGGGCGTGTTCGAGTTCGCGCTCACGGTGACGCTGTGGGCGGTCGTCGCGGCCACCGTGCTCCTGCCGTTCTACCTGCACTGGCTGCCGATGACGTGGGAGGTCACGTTCAGCGCGGGCAACGTGTGGCTGATCGACTCCTTCGCGAGCGCGATCCCGGTCAGCGTCCTGGGCCTGCTGTTCGGCGTCCTGTCGTACCGGGTGCTCAAGGCACTCGGTCGGGGTCACGCGCTGCTCGCCCAGTCCCTGCTCGGCCCGTCGCGCTACGGCGTGCTGTCGGCCAAGGCGGAGCAGCTGTCGGCCAGCCGGGCCCGCGGCGTGGAGGCGGCCGAGGCGGAACGCCGGCGCATCGAACGCGACCTGCACGACGGCGCGCAGCAGCGCCTGGTCGCCGTGGCCATGGGCCTCGGCCGGGCGCGCAGCAAGATGGAGTCGGACCCGGACGGCGCGCGCGAGCTGATCGCCGAGGCGCACGCGGACGCCAAGCTCGCCATCTCCGAGCTGCGCGACCTGGCCCGCGGCATCTACCCGTCGGTGCTGGGCGACCGCGGGTTGGACGCGGCGCTGTCGTCGCTGGCCGCGCGGTCCCCGATCCCGGTCGAGGTGGAGGTGGACGTCGAGCCGCGCCCGCCGACAGCCGTGGAGAGCACCGCGTACTTCACCGTCGCCGAGACGCTGACCAACGTCGCGAAGCACTCCGGCGCGACCCGGGCGCACGTGAAGGTGTCCCGCACGGCGAACTCCGTGGTGGTGGAGGTCACCGACGACGGCCGCGGTGGCGCGGAGGTGCGCCCGGGTGGTGGCCTCGCGGGTCTGGCGGACCGGGCTGCGACGATTGACGGCGTGGTCGTCGTGGTGAGCCCGATCGGCGGGCCGACCGTGATCCGGACGGAGCTGCCGTGCGCGTGGTGATCGCGGAGGACTCGGTCCTCCTGCGGGTGGGTGTGCAACGCCTGCTGGCCGACGAGGGCATCGAGACGGTCGCGGCGGTGGACGACGGTGGCGCGCTGCTCGCCGCGATCGACGAGCACCGCCCCGACCTGGCCCTGGTGGACGTGCGGATGCCACCGACGTTCACCGACGAGGGCCTGCGGGCGGCGATCGAGGCGCGCAAGCGCATCCCGAACCTGCCGGTGCTGGTCCTCTCGCAGTACGTGGAGGAGCGGTACGCGGTGGAGCTGCTGGCCGGCGGCGCGAACGGCATCGGCTACCTGCTCAAGGAACGCGTGGCGGACGTGGCGGAGTTCGTGGCCGCGGTCCGCCGGGTCGCCGACGGCGGCACGAGCATCGACCACGAGGTCATCACGCAGCTGATGGCCCGGTCCAAGCGCAACCCGGTCGACTCGCTCACCCAGCGTGAGCGCGAGGTGCTCGGGCTGATGGCGGAGGGCCTGTCGAACGCCGCCATCGCGGCTTCGCTGGTCGTGTCCGACGGCGCGGTGGAGAAGCACGTCGGCAACATCTTCGCGAAGCTGGGCCTGGAGCCCAGCACGAGCGAGCACCGCCGGGTGCGCGCCGTCCTGGCCTACCTCAACCTGGGTTGAGCCCGAGCAGCCTGGCCCCGTTGTCGTGCAGCACGGCCCGCAGGAACGGCTCGCCGAGCCGGTCGTCGGCGGCGGCCCAGCCCTCGATGGCGGCCAGCTGCGCCGAGTAGTCGTACGGGATGTTCGGGAAGTCGGAGCCGAGCACCACCCGGTCGGCCACGTCGACCAGCCGCGCCGCCCAGTCACCCGGCAGCGCCGCCCGCGCCTCGGTGAACGGCACGCCCACCATCGTGGTGTCCAGGTGCACCCCGTCGTACCGGGCGACCAGGTCCAGCGCGCCCAGGTAGTCGGGCATCCCGGCGTGCGCCAGCACCGCCACCAGCGACGGGTGCCGCCGCAGCACGTCCTCGAACACGTCCAGCCCGGTGTGCGCGCCCGGCACCGGCCCGTGCCCGCAGTGCACCACCACGGGCACCCGGGCCTCGGCCAGCAGGCCCCACGCGCCGTCGAGCGCGCGCGGGTCGTAGCCGCCCACCTGCACGTGCGCCTTGAAGCACCGCGCGCCGGCCGACAACGCCCGCGACACGTACGCCTCGACGCCCGGCTCCGGGTACAGCGTCGCGGTCGGCACGGCGCCGTCCACGCGCGACCCGAAGTCCAGCGCCCAGTCCGTCAGCCACTCGCCCATGCCCGGCTTGTGCGGGTACACCAGGGGCGCGAACGCCACCACGCCGAACGACCGCAGCGCGGCCAGCCGTTCGGCCTCGGGCAGCCGGTAGCGGATCGACCAGTCGACGCCGTAGTGCCGCGACGCCTCGTCGAAGAACGCCCACACCTTGTCCAGCACGCGCTGCGGCATGAAGTGCACGTGCACGTCGACCAGGCCGGGCAGCCCGTTCAGTAGCGGCCCTTCAACGCGCGGCCGTGCGCCTTCTGGATCTCCCGCTCCGCGTCCCGCTTGGCGAGGTCCTGCCGCTTGTCGTAGGACTTCTTGCCGCGCGCCAGGGCCAGTTCGACCTTGACGTACCCGTCCTTGAAGTACATCGACAGCGGGATCAGCGACAGACCGCTCTCCTTGGTCTTGCCGATCAGCCGCTCGATCTCGCCCTTGTGGAGCAGGAGCTTGCGCTTGCGGCGGACCTCGTGGTTGGTCCAGGTGCCCGCCACGTACTCCGGGATGTGCAGCGCGTGCAGCCAGATCTCGCCGTCGTCCACCTGGCCGAAGGCGTCCACGAGGGACGCCCGACCCATGCGGAGGCTCTTCACCTCGGTGCCGACGAGCACGACACCGGCTTCGAAGGTGTCGAGGATGGTGTAGTCGTGCCGAGCCTTGCGGTTCGACGCGATCACCTTCTGACCGCGTTCCTTGACCATGACCGGAACCTTACGTGAGCGCGCCAGCGGTTATCGGCAGCCGGAACCTACAAGCGCACGTAGAGACGCAGCGTGACGTAGCCGGTCAGCGCCGAGATCGCGATCGCCACACCGACCAGGATGGGTGAGAGGAAGAGGATCTCCACCATGCTCACCTCCGGGATGATGTTGGCCGCGAACAGCTCGCCGAGCACCCGGTTGAGCAGGAAGAGCTTCGTCACCACGAGCAACCCGATCGAGGCGACGGCGCCGATCACGCCGGCGACCACCGCCTCGATGAGGAACGGCAGCTGGGTGTACCAGCGGGTGGCGCCGACCAGCCGCATGATGCCGACCTCCGTGCGCCGGGTGAACGCCGACACCTGGATCGTGTTGGAGATCAACATCAGCGCGGCGAACGCCTGGAGCAGCGCCAGCGCCAGGGCCGCGTCGCGCACGCCGTTGAGGAAGCCGAACAGCCGGTCCAGGTCCTCGCGCTGGTCGTCGACCTTCTTGACGCCCGCCTTGCCGGTGAACGCCTGCACGATCACGTCGGACCGCTGCGCGTCCTCCAGCTTGACCCGGAACATCGCCGGGATCGCCTCGGGGCGGGCCAGCTTCGCCAGCTCCGGCTGCGACTCGAAGACCTTCTTGAACCGCTCGAAGCCCTTGTCGCGGTTCTCGTAGACGACCGTCTCGACCCCGGACGTGGTCTCCAGCTGGCTGCGCAGGCTCGAGCAGGGCTGCTGCGTGCAGTCCTTGTCGTTCACGCTGATGTCGTTGGTGAGCATGACCGCCACCTCGAGCTGGCCGAGGTAGTCGTCCTGCATCTTGCCCACCATGTTGACGACCAGCAGGCCGACACCGAGCAGGAAGAGCGAGATCGCGGTCGTGAGGATCATCGCGATGGTCATCGTGACGTTCCGGCGCAGGCCGGTGACGACCTCGCTGAACACGAAGCTGGTACGCATCGGGGGGAACGTTCCTCAGGGTCGGGGGATGAGGGGGTCCGGCGGCCTCGGGCTCAGCGGCCCACGCCGTAAACACCCCGCGCGTCGTCGCGGATGATTCGGCCGTTGTCCAGCTCGACCACGCGGCGGCGCATGGAGTCGACGATGGAGTGGTCGTGGGTCGCCATCACCACCGTCGTGCCGGTGCGGTTGATCCGCTCCAGCAGCAACATGATGTCCTGGCTGGTGTCGGGGTCCAGGTTCCCGGTCGGCTCGTCGGCCAGCAGCACCAGCGGCCGGTTGACGAACGCGCGGGCGATCGCCACCCGCTGCTGCTCACCACCGGAGAGCTCGTGCGGCATCCGGTCGGCCTTGCCGTCGAGGCCGACCAGCTGCAGCACCTCGGGCACCACCTTCACGATGGTGTTGCGCGGCTTGCCGATCACCTCCAACGCGAACGCGACGTTCTCCGCCACGGTCTTGTTGGTCAGCAGCCGGAAGTCCTGGAACACGCAGCCGATGGACTGGCGCAGGCGGGGGACCCGGCGCCGGGACATCTTGGCCACGTCGAAGTTCGACACGTACACGCGGCCCTTGCTGGGCACTTCCTCCCGCAGCAGGAGCCGCAGGAACGTGGACTTCCCGGAACCGGAAGGCCCGATGAGGAACACGAACTCACCCTTGTCCATCTCGACCGAGACGTTGTCGAGCGCGGGACGCGCGGAGCTCTTGTAGACCTTGGACACGTGTTCGAGGCGAATCACGAGGCGCGAGTGTACTCGCGGGCGGGGTGAAGCCCTCGTCTCGCCCGCCGGATGGGGGCTTGACCGATCAGGACTGCTGCTGCTTGCGCCAGCGGATGCCCGCTTCCAGGAAGTCGTCGATCTCGCCGTCGAGCACCGCGGACGGGTTGCCGACCTCGTGCTCCGTGCGCAGGTCCTTGACCATCTGGTAGGGGTGCAGCACGTATGAGCGCATCTGGTTGCCCCAGCTGGACCCGGTGTCCTTGAGCGCGTCCATCCTCGCCTGCTCCTCCTGCCGCTGCCGCTCGAGCAGCTTGGCCTGGAGCACGGCCATCGCGGTGGCCTTGTTCTGCAGCTGCGAGCGCTCGTTCTGGCAGGAGACCACGATGCCGGTCGGGATGTGCGTCAGGCGCACCGCCGAGTCGGTCGTGTTGACGCCCTGGCCGCCGGGGCCGGAGGAGCGGTAGACGTCGACCCTGAGGTCCTTCTCGTCGATGTCGACGTGGTCGGTCTGCTCGACCACGGGCACCACCTCGACGCCCGCGAACGACGTCTGCCGGCGGCCCTGGTTGTCGAACGGCGAGATGCGCACGAGGCGGTGGGTGCCCTGCTCGACGCTGAGCGTGCCGTAGGCGTAGGGGGCCGTGACGCGGAACGTGGCGGACTTGATGCCCGCCTCCTCGGCGTAGGACGTGTCGAACACGTCGACGCCGTAGCCGTGCCGCTCGGCCCACCGCGAGTACATCCGCAGCAGCATCTCGGCGAAGTCGGCCGCGTCGATGCCGCCCGCCTCGGCACGGATGGTGACCAGCGCGTTGCGCTCGTCGTACTCGCCGGACAGCAGCGTGCGGACCTCCAGCGAGGAGATCTCGTCGCGGAGCTTCGCGCGGTCGTTGTCGGCCTCGGCGAGGCTGCCCGCGTCACCTTCGTCCTCAGCCAGCTCGTACATGATCGACAGGTCGTCGAGGCGCTCGCGCAGGGTCGTGATGCGGCGCAGCTCGCCCTGCCGGTGCGAGAGCAGGCTGGTGACCTTCTGCGCCTTCTCCTGGTCGTCCCACAGGTCCGGCCGGGCCGCGGCCTGCTCCAGCTCCGCGACCTGGGCGCGCAGCGCATCGAGGTCCATGACCGCCTCGATGCTCGTGAGCGTGGCGGAGAGGTCCTTGATGTCTGCTTCGACGTCGGGATTCACGTCCCAAGATTACGCCGGCACCGGTCGCGGAGTGCGACCGGTGGGCGCGATTCAGGCCGTCGGGATGGCGTCGAGCAGCTTGAGCACCGCCTTGGCGTGCGCCAGGCCGAACTCGGCGACCGCCTTGGCGTAGGCGTCCTCCGCGGTCTTGGCGGCGATCTTCTGGGCCTCCTGGTGGGCGCCGTAGCTCGCGCGGGCGGAGTCCACGAGCCCTTGCCGCTGTTTTGCGGTCAGGGAGCCCGCGTGCACCAGCCGCAGGATCAGCGGGCTGCGCAGGTGGTCCGGTCCCGGCTCGGAGAGCAGCCAGTTCTTGAACGCCTTCTTGCCCGCCGCGGTCAGCACGTACTGCTGACTGGAGCGCGGGCCCTGCTTGCCGAGGCGAAGCAGGCCCGCGTCCGCCAACGCGGGCAGCTCGCGGTAGACCTGGCTGCGGGTGACGCTGAAGAACGCGCCGAAGCGCTCTCCGGCCTCAGCCACGAGCTGGCCACCGGTCTTGGGTCCGTCGTGCAGCAGCCCGAGCAGGGCGGCCGCCGTCGCATTCAGGTCCGACACCCCACCAACGGTGCCACGCTCACCGGCCGCTGTCCACAATGGTCAGCCGTTCTGTCCACTGTGGCTGATCACGGGCTAGTCGAGTTGGGCCAAGCGGAGCAACGCAAACATCGCTGCGTAACCGCCCGCTGATCAACGCCACGCGTTCGGCCTCTTGACCCGGTCTGTCCACGCCGAGTGGAAATCCATTGAGGCACAAGGGAAGCCGCACTTTGCGTTCACTCGAACGGCAGCGCGGCGTCACGCGCCGCTGCCACCCGGCTCCGCCCGCACCATCGGGCGATAGCACAACCCGGTGATGTCGTGCTCTCGACGTGGCAAACACGTCGGGTGGTGGGACCATTACGTCGGGTGTTCGTACGACTGGGAGGTCAGCTGTGGGCATCAAATGGACGACGGGGACGAAGGTAGTCCGCAACGCCCGCGCCTGGGCGTCCGGCACGATCCCGGAGCAGGCGGGCAAGGACGAGTGCATGGTGTGCGGCAAGCAGATCCGCAGGCACCGCACGGTCAGCGGCGAAGGCCGGGTGTGCTCCCTCACGTGCGCCCAGTACTGGGCCGAGAACATGACCTGAGCACGCGCAAGCGAAAGGCCCCCGGAGTCGTGACTCCGGGGGCCTTTCACGTGGTAGCGGGGACAGGATTTGAACCTGCGACCTCTGGGTTATGAGCCCAGCGAGCTACCGAGCTGCTCCACCCCGCGCTGTAAGGACAACTATACACGCCCTGAAAACCACTTTTCACCGGGGTCCCCCAACCTGCAAAACCCCAGCTCATCCAGCCGAAACGCCATCGCATTCCCGCTGCCGGCGCCGGTCGCGCTTCTCCGCCGGACTCGCACCGGACGGGGGCCCAAGGGCTACGCCCCGGTTCCCCGTCGTAAATGCGAAAAAGCCGTGTTCACGATCTCCGTGAACACGGCTTTCCCACTTTGTAGCGGGGACAGGATTTGAACCTGCGACCTCTGGGTTATGAGCCCAGCGAGCTACCGAGCTGCTCCACCCCGCGCTGCATTTAGAACTCTACGCCTGGGGTTAACCGGAATGCAAATCGGGTGGCCCGGAACGTGTCCCAGGCCACCCGATGGCGATATCAACGCAGGTCAGCCGGTCGGTGGCGGTGACGCCGAAGTCGTCGTCGGCGTCGTGGTCGGAGCCCCGGCGGCCGTGTTGAACCTCTTCGTGGCGTCGTCCAGCGCCTTGTAGGCGTTGCCGAGCTCGGCGAAGTCACCGCTGGACTGCGCCGCCTTCACCCGCGCGAGCGCCGCCTGGATGTCCCGCACGGCCTGCTGCAGCTCCGTGCCGCCCTGCCCGTCGTTGGGCGCCGTGGGCGTCGTGGACGGGGTCGAGGTCGGCGGCTGGCCGTTCGGGTCCGTCTGCGGCACCTGGGACGACGAGCCGGACAGGACCTCCTCCATCGCCTCGGCCAGGGTCGGCGCGTAGCCCACCTTGTCGCCGAAGCTCACCAGGACCTTGAACAACTGCGGGAACTGGGTGTTCTGGCTGGCCCGCTCGATGTAGATGGGCTCCACGTAGAGCAGGCCGCCGCCCACCGGCAGGGTCAGCAGGTTGCCGTAGACGACCTTCGTCTGCCGCTGGGCGAGCAGGTTCAGCTCACCGCTGACCTCGCCGTTGGTGAGGAAGGTGGTCTGGATCTGCTGCGGGCCCTTGACCTCGTTGTTCAGCGTCAGGACGCTCATCTTGCCGTAGTTGTCCGGGTCGGATCTGACCGTCACGTACGACGCCATGAACTCCCGGTTCAACCGCACCAGCGCGCTGGTCAGCTGGAAGCTCACCTTGTTCGCGTCCCCGGTCGGGTCGCCCGCCAGCACGTAGAACGGCGGCTGCCGGTCCCGCTGCTGCTGCACGCCCTGCTGCTGGGCCTCGACGGTGGTGGCGTTGTCGATGGTGGGGTCGGACGGCACGTCCCAGAACGAGACGCCGGAGTAGAAGTCACGCGGGTTGTCCACGTGGTACTCCGACAGCATCTCCCGCTGGACCTTGAACAGGTCCTCCGGGTAGCGCAGGTGCTCCTTCAGCGACTGCGACATCTCGCTGTTGGCCTTCACCGTGCCCGGGAAGACACCCATCCACGCCTTCAGCACCGGGTCCTGCGTGTCCATCTCGTACAGGGTCACCGTGCCGTCGTAGGCGTCCACAGTGGCCTTGACCGAGTTGCGGATGTAGCTGATCTCCCGGTTGGGCTGCTGCGCGACACCCGGCAGCGAGTCGTTCGTGGCGTCGCCCAGCGCCGTGCGGCGCGCGTACGGGTAGTTGTCGAGCGTGGTGTAGCCGTCGACGATCCACGTGATGCGGCCGTCCACCACGGCCGGGTACGGGTCGCCGTCCACGGTCAGCCACGGCGCTACGGCCTCGACCCGGTCGCGCGGGTGGCGGTTGAAGATGATCCGCGAGTCGTCGCCGATGGCCGAGTTGAACAGGATGTTCCGCTCGCCGTAGGCGGCGGCGAAGACCATCTTGTTGAACAGGCCGCCGATGCGGACGCCGCCCTTGCCGCCGTAGGTGTAGGACGAGCCGTCGGTGTCGTACTCGCCGGGAGCGCCCTCGCCGCGGCCGCCGACGATGGCGTAGTCGGCCGGGCTGCCCAGCTCACCGAAGTAGGTGCGCGGCTGCTCCACGCCGAACGGGCCGGGCTGGACCTTGCCGTCCTGGCCGACCTGCGCCACCTCGAACACCGGGTAACCGCCGTTGCCGCCCTCGTCGGCGGGCGAGTTCACCTTGCTGGCCTCGGCGAACACCATGCCGTTGCCGTGGGTGTAGATGAGGTGCTGGTTGATCCAGTCGCGCTGACCCTGCGGGATGCCGGCGGTGTGGAGCTCGCGGACCGCGACGATGTAGTCCTGGAGCTGCTTGTCCTTTGTGTACCGGTCGACGTCCAGCTTCTCCGGGAACGCGTAGAACGGCCGCAGCTGCTGGAACTGGGTGAACGTCTTGGAGATGACCGCCGGGTCGAGCAGCCGGACGTTGCCGACCGTCGCCTGGTCGTTCTTCAGCTCGTCCAGCGACACGTTCTGCTTGCCCGCGTACGGCTTGCTCTCCACCTTGTCCGCGGTCAACCCGAAGGCCTGCCGGGTGGCCTCGATGTTGCGGCCGATGGGTTCGGCCTCCTTCTCGATGGCGTTCGGCCGCACCGAGAACTGCTCCAGCACGGCGGGCCACGCGGCGCCGACCAGGATCGAGGACAGCACCAGCAGCACGGTCGCGATCGCCGGCAGCTGCAGGTTGCGCAGCACCGCGCCGGTGAAGAAGGCGATGGCGCAGAACACCGCGATGAACAGCAGGATCAACTTGGCGGGCAGCACCGCGTTGAGGTCGGTGTAGCTCGCGCCGTCGAACTTGTCGTTGCGGTCGGAGAACAGCAGCATGTACCGGTCGAAGAAGTACGCGACCGCCTTGAGCAGGATGAACACGCCGGCGACGATCGCCAGGTGGGTGCGGGCGGGCCCCGAGAGCTGACCGCCGCGGCCCGCCAGCCGGATGCCGCCGAACAGGTAGTGCGCCACGACCGCGGCCACGAACGCGACCGCCGTGGCGACGAACAGCCACCCGAGCACCCACGTGTAGAACGGCAGCTGGAACGCGTAGAAGCCGATGTCGTGGCCGAACTCGGGGTCGTTCACCCCGAACGACGTGGCGTTGAAGAACAGCTGGACTTCGCGCCAGTCGCCCTGGGCCGAGGTGCCGGCGATGAGGCCGACCAGCACCGGCAGGCCGATGGCGAACAGCTTCATCCGCTTGCTGACGACCGCGCGGTAGCGGGCCACCGGGTCGTCGGGCCCGGACACCGGCACGAAGACCGGCCGGGAGCGGTAGGCGAGGATCAGGTTGATCGCGACGAGACCGCCGACCAGCAGACCCACGGCGAAGAACAACCCGAACCGGGTCGCGAGCACCGTGCCGTAGACGCTGCGGAAGCCGACCTCACCGAACCAGAGCCAGTTGACGTAGGTGCCGAGCAGCCTTGAGCCGGTGATCAGACCGACCAGGACCACCGCACCGACGATGAGCAGAATCCGGCTGCGACGGGACAGCCTGGGCAGTCCGACCGGGGGCCGTGTGGCCACGGGGCACGCTCCTGGATCGCGGTAGTGGCGTTCGTACGTTCTGTCCAACTCTACGGAGGCCGCCCGAGGTTCCCCGTTCGGTCTTGTCTTCGCATCTGATTGTCGACGCGGCCGGGGCAGGTGCGACCATGGCGGGCGTGTCAGCCAGTGAAACGCCACCCGTGGTGCTGCCCGAGGTCGCCCGCGAGGTCGAGGAGTTCGTGTCCACCGCCGGGTGGAACCAGCCGACCCAGCTGTTCGCGCTGGTGCCGACGGCCGAGCTGTTGGCGCAGCAACCCGAGCTGGCGGGCCAGCTCGACCCCGCCGCCTCGCCGTTGACGCCGATCGCGCAGGACTCGCTGCCCGACGACGAGCTGGACCGGGCGCTGGCGGGCATCGTCTGGCCCGACGTCGTGCACGGGTGCGCGTTGGCGCAGGAGATCGTCGTGCTGCCGCCGGACGCGGAGGCCGAGCTGACCGAGCAGGAGCTGGACGACGAGCAGGCGCGCAGGTTCGCCGCCGAGCACCCCCAGCGCCGGGAGGCGCGGCTGGTGGCGGCGGTGCTGCGGGACGGCTCGGCGGCGTGCGTGCTGCGGCTGCGCGGCAGCGTGGAGGTGCCCGAGGAGGTCGTGGCGCACCCCGAACTGGCCCCGAACCTCACCCGCGCCCTGCTGGAGACCCTCCGGCCGTGAGGGTGTCGGACGGTGTTTGATGGCGCCGCCTCCGGCGTCGCGGCGAGGTCGCCGGGAAGTCGATCGTTCGCGCCCTGATTCGCGACGATCGAAAAGCGTGATCGCCGCGAATGAGGACGCGAACGATCGACGCGACCTCGCGGGGTCGGTGCGGGGGTACGAGGTGCGGAGGGCGAGAGGCGGAGCGAGGGGGGCGAGGCGGAGCAGTGGCTAGCAGCTCGGGGCGTCGCCGCCCTTGCTCAGCGACTCCAGGGACTGCACGGCGTCGTCCAGCTTCTCGACCTTGACCAGGCGCATGCCCTCCGGGGCGTGCTGCTTCGCCTCTTCGCAGTTGCCCGCGGGCACGAGGAACACGGTGGCGCCGCCTTCCCGGGCGGCGACCATCTTGAACCCGATGCCGCCGATGCGGCCGACCTGCCCCTTGTCGTCGATCTCGCCGGTGCCCGCGACGGACTGGCCGCCGTTCAGCTCGCCGGGGGTGAGCTTGTCGACGATCGACAGCGCGAACAGCAGGCCCGCCGACGGTCCGCCGACGTCGGTCAGGCTGATCTTGATCTCGAACGGCACGTCCGCGCGGTCCAGCGGCAGCACGCCGAGGAAACCGGTCTCGCGGCCGTCGGTGCGGCCGAGGGTGACGGTGGCGGTCCTGCGCTCGGACTTGCGCTCGAAGGTCAGGGAGATCCGGTCGCCCGGCTTCGTGCTCTCCAGCGCCGCGCGCACGTCGTCGGCCGTGGTCACCTGCTTGCCGTTGACCTCCAGCAGCCGGTCGTCCGGCTCGAGCACGGTGGCGGCCGCGGTGTCGTTGGTGATCTCGGCGGCGACGACCTTCATCGGGTAGTCCAGGTAGCTCAGCGCGGCCACCTCGGCGCTGCTCTGCGAGTCCTGGAACGCCTTCACGTTCTGGTCGCGGACCTGCTGCTCGGACTCGCCGGGCCGGAAGAACTCCTCGCGCGGCGCCAGCGCGTACCGGCCGCTGATCCACAGGCCGAGCGCGCCGAACAGCGACACGTCGTCGGTGAGCGACACCGTGGTCATGGTGAGGTGGCCGCCGGTCGGGAACGTCTCCTGACCGTCCACCTTCACCACGTCACCGCCGTTGACCTGGCCCAACGTGTCGTAGGTCGGCCCGGGACCGAGGGCGACGTACGGCACGCGGGCGAACCCGCCGAGCAGGCCGAGCGCCAGCACGACCGTGAGGCTGACCACGAGGGTCCACGTCCGCCGGGTCAGGCCGCGCCGCGGCGCGTGCGGTGGGGGTGGTGCCTGGTCCACGGCGGTGTCGGTGCCTTCGGTCACGCCAGACAGGGTACGACCACGGCGTCACGCTGCCGGCGAACCGGTCCCACGCGGGGCTGCCGCGCCGCGTACCGTGGACCCATGAGTGACCTGCCCTTCGGGTTCAGCCCGCAGGACCCCGACGACCGCGACCGCAAACCCGGGGACCAAGGGGAGAACCCCTTCGACTTCAACCAGCTCGGCGCGATGCTGAGCCAGCTCGGTGCGATGTTCAGCAACTCGGGCACGTCGGCCGGGCCGGTCAACTACGACCTCGCGAAGCAGATCGCGCTGCAGCAGCTCGCCGGCAAGGGCGGCACCGGGTTCGGCCCGGACCAGAGCGGCCCGGTGGCCGACGCCGTGCACCTGGCGGAGATGTGGCTCGACCCGGTGACGTCGCTGCCCGCGGGCGCCCGCACGTCCCAGAGCTGGAGCGCGCGCGACTGGGTGGAGCGCACGTTGCCGACGTGGCAGCGGCTGTGCGACCCGGTGGCCCAGCGCGTGTCCGGCGCCTGGGTCGACGCGATGCCCGCCGAGGCCAAGGAGGCCGCCGGACCGCTGCTGTCGATGCTCGGCCAGATGGGCGGCATGGCGTTCGGCTCGCAGCTGGGCGGCGCGTTGGCGCAGCTCGGCGCGGAGGTGCTGACGTCGACCGACGTGGGACTGCCCCTCGGGCCCGAGGGCACGGCGGCGTTGCTGCCCGACAACATCGAGAAGTTCACCGAGGGCCTGGAGCGGCCGACCAGCGAGGTGCTGGTGTTCCTGGCCGCGCGCGAGGCGGCTCACCAGCGGCTGTTCAGCCACGTGCCGTGGCTGCGGCAGCGGCTGCTGGACACGGTGGAGGAGTTCGCCCGCGGCATCACCGTCGACACCTCGGCGCTGGAGCAGCTGGCCGGCCAGATCGACCCGGCCAACCCGGCGAGCATCGAAGAGGCGATGAAGTCGGGGATGCTCGAACCCCAGACCACGCCCGAGCAGAAGGCCGCGCTGACCCGCCTGGAGACGTTGCTGGCCCTGGTCGAGGGCTGGGTCGACGTGGTGGTGAACGAGGCGGTCGGCGAGCGGCTGCCCGGCGCCGACGCGCTGCGGGAGACGCTGCGCAGGCGGCGTGCGTCCGGCGGGCCGGCGGAGCAGACGTTCGCCACGCTGGTCGGCCTGGAGCTGCGGCCCCGGCGCCACCGCTCCGCGGCGGCGCTGTGGAAGCTGCTCACCGACCAGCACGGCATCGAGCAGCGCGACAGCGTCTGGGAGCACCCCGACCTGGTGCCCACGGCGGAGGACCTGGACGACCCGATGGAGTTCGCCGAGCGGTTCGGCCAGACGCGCAAGGCGCTGGAGGACCCGATGGCGGAGCTGGAGCGCACGCTGCGTGACGCGGACGGGTCCGGCGAGGGCGGCGGCAAGGGCGGCGAGCCGAAGAAGGACGAGGAGTAACCCCCTCGGCCGTCTTCAGTCTTCCTCGGTGATCCCGAGGCCCGCCGCGGCGGAGAGGCCTTCCAGGTACCCGATGGCGCGTTCCGCCTTCGGGTACCTGTGCACGAGCAGCCAGAAGTCCTTGCCGTGGCCGGGCACCTCCAGGTGCGCCAGCTCGTGCACCAGCACGTAGTCGAGCACCCACGCGGGCACGTCGCGCAGCCGTTCGCTGATCCTGATCGTGCCCTCGCTCGGCGTGCACGACGCCCACCTCGTGCGCATCGGCGGCACCCACCGCACGCTGCTCGGCTGCAGGCCGTCCAGGTACTTCTCCGCCAGCTCCTCGCACCGCGCCAGCAGGGCCGCGTCCGACGTGCGCGTGGGCGAGCGCCTGCGGGTCTCGCTGCGCTGCAGGCGGCTGAGCATCTCCGCCACCCAGTGCTTCTCCTCGCTCTTGCTCATGCGAGCCGGCAGCAGGACGACGACCGTGTCCCCCTCGCGGTACGCGCTCACCATGCGACGGCGCCGGGCGCTGCGCCGCACCTCCACCTGCGGTTCGGGCATGGCGTTCACGGTAAGGCCAGGGACCGACAATCCGCGGCGGCCAAGCGGCGGTCTGTGGAGGGACGTACCGACAGGTTCCACCGAAAGGCGGCTGGACACGCTCGACGCGGCGTGCAGCGGAGGCGCGTTCCCGGAGGTAGCGTTCAGCGCAACCCCCGAGTGTGGCGCAGATCGCTCCGCACTCTCGAAGCGAGGAGGAAGCCGTGGCCGAGACCTACAACGGCTACTGCGTCAAGTGCCGTGAGAAGCGCGACTTCACGGGCGAGGTGCACGAGAGCAACAACCGCAGGATGGCCAAGGGAAAGTGCCCGGTCTGCGGAACCACGGTGACCCGGATCCTCGGCAAGGCGAAGGTCTGATCGAGGACGGGCGGCCGGGCCCCTCGCGGGCGTCCGGCCGCTCGTCAAGGCCCTTCGCGGCCTCTGTGGACAACCGGCACGCCTGTGGACAGGCGTTTTGCCGGACCGGCCGTCACGGGCAGGCTGCCGTCGTGGAGCTACCCAACCGCCCCAGGGTCCTGCCCGGCCTGCCGCTGCTGCGCCGCCGGGACGACGTGGTGCAGATCGGCACCGACCCGCGGCACGCGATGCTCGTCGAGGACGTGCCGGAGCCGATGGCCTCTCTGCTGCTCGGCCTCAACGGTCGACACACCCTCACCGACCTGCGGGAACGCCTCGCCGGTCACGGTCGGCAGGCCGCCGAGCTCGCCGGCGTGCTGCACGGCCTGGCGAGAGCCGGGCTGGTCGAGGAGTCCGTGCCCGTGCCGCACCCGAGGCTGGCCGCCGAGGTCACCGGGTGGGCGCTGCGGACCCGCCGGTGCGCCGCCGCGCTACCCGCCGACCGGGCCGCCAGGTCCGTCGTGGTGCACGGCGAGGGCCGGCTCGCGGTCACCGTCGCCGCTCTCCTGGCGGCTTCCGGGGTGGCACACGTTCGGGTGGTCGCGCGGGGTCGGGTCGGGCCGGAGGACACCGGATCGGGGTACGTCGAAGCGGACGTCGGCCGACCGCGCGCCGAGGCCGCCGAGGACGCCGTGCGGCGGGCGTGCGCGACCGTGCGGCCGGTGGGCCGGGCCGTGGACCTGGTGGTCCTGGCCGACGCCCTGGTGCCCGCACCGGAGGTGCTGCACCGGCTCGTGGCGGACGGCACACCGCACCTGGCCGTGCGGGTCCGGGAGGGGGTGGGCGTGGTCGGGCCGCTGGTCGTGCCCGGTCGCAGCAGCTGCCTGAGGTGCGCGGACCGGCACGCGGCCGACGCGGACCCGGAGTGGCCGATGATCGCCGCGCAGCTGGTGGACCGCGCCCAGCACGCCGACCTGGCCACCGTCACGGCGACGGCCGGGGTGGCGGTCGGGCAGGCGCTGCTGGCGCTCGACCGGTCCGAGCAGGCCGCGACCAGACCGCCCACCTGGGACGCGACCCTGGAGGTGGACGCGTTCACCGGGGTGGTCGAGCACCGCATCGCGCCGGTGCACCCGCGCTGCGAGTGCCGTCACGCGACGTGATCCGCCCTCAGGTGGGGCTGTGTAGGTTTTGTGGCAGGGCGTGCACCACTGCGACCACGTGACCGTGCGGGAGGAGAATCACCGGGTGAGCGAGATCCCGCGCAAGGCCGTGCAGCGCACCGCCAAGCTGGCCAGCCTCCCGCTCGGCGTGGCGGGCCGGGTGGTGGGCGGCTGGGGCAAGCGCCTGGCAGGCCGCAGCTCCGAGGAGGTCAGCGCCGAGGTGTCGGCGAAGACCGCGGAGCAGGTGTTCGCGGTGCTCGGGCAGCTCAAGGGCGGCGCCATGAAGTTCGGCCAGGCCCTGAGCGTGTTCGAGGCGGCGGTGCCGGACGAGCTGGCCGAGCCCTACCGCGAGGCGTTGACCAAGCTGCAGACGGCCGCGCCGCCGATGCCCGCCCGCACCGTGCACCGCGTGCTGGCCGAGCAGCTCGGCTCGGGGTGGGCGAAGCGGTTCACCTCGTTCGACGACTCGCCCGCCGCGTCGGCGAGCATCGGGCAGGTGCACCGGGCGGTGTGGCACGACGGCCGCGACGTGGCGGTGAAGGTGCAGTACCCGGGCGCGGACGAGGCGTTGCAGAGCGACCTCAGCACGTTGCTGCGGTTCAGCCGGGTGTTGCAGGCCGTGATGCCGGGTGCGGAGGTCAAGCCGCTGCTGGAGGAGCTGCGGGACCGGTACCTGGAGGAGTTGGACTACCGGACCGAGGCGGACAACCAGCGGATCTTCGCCAAGGCGTTCGACGGAGACGACCGCGTGCTCGTGCCGCGGGTGGTGGCCAGCTCGCCGAAGGTGATGGTCACCGAGTGGACCGAGGGCACACCGCTGTCGAAGATCATCCGTGCGGGTGAGCGCGAGGAGCGCGACCTGGCCGGGCAGCTGCTGTCGGAGTTCCACTTCTCCGCGCCGAGCCGGTCCGGGCTGCTGCACGCCGACCCGCACCCCGGCAACTTCATGCTGGGCGCGGACGGCCGGTTGCGCGTGCTGGACTTCGGCGCGGTCGCCCGGCTGCCCGACGGCCTGCCGCGGACGTTGGGCCTGATGACCAGGCTGGCGCTGGACGGCCGCTCGGCGGACCTGGTGGAGCTGCTGCGGTCGGAGCGGTTCATCCGTCCCGGGACCGAGCTGCACGCCGAGGACGTGCTGAACTACCTGGCGCCGTTCGTCGAGCCGCTGCGGACGGAGACGTTCCACTTCACCCGGCGGTGGTTGCAGAAGCAGGCGGAGCGCGTCGGCGACCTCCGCAGCCCCGATTCGCAAACGGGAAGGTCGTTGAACCTGCCCCCGCAGTACCTACTTGTCCACAGGGTGACGCTGGGTGCGACCGGCATCCTCTGCCAGCTCGACGCGAACGTCCAGGCCAGAGCCATCGTCGCCCAGTGGCAACCGGGCTTCGACGACTGAGTTGTCCACAGGTCGCCCACTTATCCACAGTTCCCGAACACCCCATGGCCCGCCCTCCGGAACCACCGGAGGATCGGACCCATGAACCAAGTGATCACCTCGGCGGACCTGAAGGCGACCGGCGTGCCGGGCTACCTCATCGACCTCAAGTGCCGTCCCGGCGGACCGTGGCAGCGCATCCTGCCGGGCGTGGTGCTGCTCAGCGCGAGCCCTCCCACCCGTGACCAGCGCCTCCGAGCCGCGCTCGCCTACGCGGGCCCGAAGGCAGTGGTCACCGGCGTCGACGCCCTGCACGCCCACGGCCTGCGCGACCTGCCTCCCCCACCCCGCATCCACCTCCTGCAACCAGCCACCACCCGCCGTTCGTGCGCCGACCACGTGCTGCTGGAACGCACCACCCGCCCACCGGAGGTCGTGGTGGAAGCCGGCCTGCCCGTCGCCGAGCCGACGAGAGCCACCCTGGACGCCGCCCGCCACGAACCGGACCCGCTGCGCCAACACCACCTCCTGGCCACCGCCGTCCGCTCCGGGATGTGCACCGTCACGGGCCTGACCAGGGAACTGGACGCGGGCAGCAAACGAGGCACCGCCACCCCTCGCGCCACCCTGAAACTCCTCACCGCCCTCCTCCACTGACCACCAACCCACCAACCACCCCTGCCCCACCACGACCGCCCCCACCACTCCTCCCAACACCACCCGCCCCTATCAACCCCTCTCACCACCGCCCACTCTCACCCACCGCTTCCTGCCTCACCCCGCACTTCAGCCCACCGCACCGCGCCCCTCCACCACAGCGGCCCACCCTCACCAACCTGCCAAGCCCACACTTCCAACCTCACCGGCCCGCACACCCAGTCCACTCCTCACACCCATCCAGGAACCAGTCGGGCCGCATCCCACACCCCACCCCGCACATCCCCACCGCACCACGCGCCCGTCTTCACCAACCCCCACACCTCACACCAGCGCCCCGGACCTGCACCAACACCGTCCGCCAGCCGATCGAGGCTGTCCACCATCGACCCGGCTAGTGCGTTGACCACATACGTTCGCCGGGTTGGGGACACGCCGGACAAGATCCCCGACGGCGGTTCGTGGTGATCTCATGCTCGGTGGTGACGTAGTCGCCGCCGCATGAGGATGGGTCGATGGCCGAGCCGGTCAGAGCACGTCGATTAACCGAGGACGAGGGCCGCCGTCTGCTGAACTATGTGCGGCGCGGCAAGCAGGGCACGATCCGGATGCGCCGGGCGATGATCATCCTGGCCTCGTCGTCCGGGACGCCGGCGCCGTCGATCGCGCGGCTGGTCGCCGCCGACGCCGACACCGTCCGGGACGTGATCCACGACTTCAACGCCCGCGGCCTGGCGGCGCTGGACCCTAGCTGGGCGGGAGGCCGTCCCCGCCTGATCGGCCCCGACGACATCGCGTTCGTCGTGGCGACGGCCAAAGCCCGCCCCGCGAGGGCGGGCCTGCCCTTCACCCGGTGGAGTCTGCGCAAACTCGCCGCCCACCTGCACCGCAACCCGCACCGGCGGGTCCGTATCGGTCGGGAACGGCTGCGGCAGGTCCTGCGCGAGCACGGGATCAGCTTCCAACGGACCCGGACCTGGAAGACCTCCAACGACCCCGCTTTCGACGCCAAACTCGACCGCATCGACGAGGTCCTCACCAGGTTCCCGCAGCGCTGCTTCGCCTTCGACCAGTTCGGACCACTCTCGATCCGGCCGCACCACGGCTCCGGCTGGGCACCACGCAAGCACCCCGACCGACTGCCGGCGACCTACCGGCGCACCCACGGTATCCGCTACTTCCACGGCTGCTACTCCATCGGCGACGACAAGCTCTGGGGCGTCACCCGCCGCCGCAAGGGCGGCGACCACAGCCTGGCCGCCCTGAAATCGATCCGGGCGGCCAGACCGGACGGCGCACCGATCTACGTGATCATGGACAACCTGTCGGCCAACAAGACCCCGAGAATCCTCGGCTGGGCGGCCGACAACAACGTCGAGATCTGCCTGACCCCGACCTACGCCTCCTGGGCCAACCCGATCGAGCCGCAGTTCGGGCCGCTACGCACCTTCGTCATCGCCAACTCCGTTCATCCCAACCACACGGTGTTGGCCAGTGAGCTGCAACGACACCTCCGCTGGCGCAACGCCAACGCCCGCCACCCCGACGTCCTCGACGCCCAACGCCGCGAACGAGCCCGCATCCGCAGCGAACGCCACCAACGCTGGGGCCGACCACACGCAGCCTGACCAACCGGCGAACTTAAGTGGTCAGCGCACTAGGCGGTGTCCCGCAATTCGTTGTCGCAGCCAGAGCACGATGGCGGCAATGGCGAGTTCGGCCTGGTAGTAGGCGGCTCGTGTGGCGTAGCAGGTGGCCAGCCGCAGAACTGTTCGAGGCGGTCGAAGCAGCGTTCGACCGCGTTGCGCTGTTCGTAGCGTTCGTCGTCGACGTCCGGGGGCCGCCCGCCTCGTGGGCCCAGGTCCGCGCGGTGGGCGATCCGGTCGGCGCGTTCGGGGCAGGTGAAGGTGACCCACCAGGTCCGGGGTGCGGCGCGGATGCCGTTGGGCAGCGGCAGCAGCAGCGGTTGTCGGTCGTCCCTGGCCTGGCCGGGTCTGATCAGGATGCGCATCGGCAGTCCGCGTCCGTCGACGGCGAGCGCTTCGACGGCAGGCCGGCATCCCTCTATTCCGGGCACTCGCGGCGTGCTGGTGGGCCCGGACACTGCATGGGAGCCGGTCGCCCTCAGATCAACACCCGTGGCCCGTACCCACACCCGCGCACCCGCTCCACCCAGCGGCAGCGGCAGCGGCAGCGGTCAGTCCACGCCAGTCGGCTGCGCTCCGCACCTCACACCAACCCGCCTACCCGGCAGTCCAGTAATCCGACGGCAGCTTGCCTTCGATGTCCCGCACGTGCGCCCGCGCGCAGACGTGGCACAACCACTGGTCGGCGCCGCGTTCCCGTTCCCGCACCCAGGCCAGGAGCTGGGCCGGGTCCGTGACGGACGAACGCGTCCGCCCGCAGCGGGCGCACGTGTCGGTCACGGCTTGCGGCCCAGGTGGACGGTGTTGGCGGTCAGCAGGAACACGTCGTCGCGCAGCCCGAGGAACGCCGGGTCCTGCGGGTCGAGCAGTTGCTTCACCGTGCGACGGTCGGCGGGGTGGAGGGCGTCCCCGGCGACGTCGGCGAACCACGCCAGCTGGTTCACCGCCCAATCCCGCACCGCCTGCTTGGGCGGGGCCGGGTGGTCGACCAGGTAGCTGAACGCGGTCACGTCCACGAGACCGGCGGCGGAGAGGGCCAGGTTCCAGCCACCGTGCAGGCGGACGGCGCCGGCCGTGTTCTCCCGCATCCGCACGAACCACTGGTCGCGAGCGGCGGTCAGGCGTTCCTGCAAACCCGGCTCGCCGATGCCCACGTCGAACGGGAGGAACTTGCCGCTCAGCCCACCTTCGGCGAGCGCCAGCCACCCGCCCGGCGCGACCGCCTCGACCAACCCCGCCACCGCCGCACGCTGATCAGGGAGGTGATGCACCACGTTCGAAGCCCACACCAACTGGGCGGGCCCGGCGATCTCCACCGGCCGTTCGGTGGCCAGGTCGGCGAGCACCGGCCGGACGCGCACGGTCGCCGTGGTCGTGTCGGTCTCGTAGGTGGCCGCCGACCGGGCGACGCCCGTGGCCGCGTCCAGCAGCTCGGGCACGGCGTCGACCAGCACGACGGTGCCACCGCCCCGGGCGGACAGGGCTTCGACGAGCGCCACGCTCATCCCACCGGCGCCGCATCCGACGTCCAGGACGGTCGGGTTGTCGGGCAGGACGCGGACGAGTCTGCGCGCGACGACCCGCCGCGCCTCGGCATCCAGCTCATCGGCCTGCCGCAACGAGTCCAGCCGGGACGACCAGTCGATCCCGTCGTGGGTGTGGGCATGGGCATGGTTGTGAGAGTGAGCTGCCACACGAAGAACGGTACCCATGCCGAGCAGAACCCTCCCACTGGAAAAAGGGCCCCGCCGAGCACCGGGCGGGTGGTCGGCGGGGAGGTGGTCGGTGACGTGCTCCTTCCTCACCGTGGAGACGGCGAGGCCCGCCCTCCCGTCGTGGGACGAGGAGGGCGGGCCGCTCCGTGCATCAGATCGCGTGGGCCTTCATGGCAGCCCTGCGCTGGGCCCATCCGGCGAGCCGGCGCCACCTGCGGGCGACGACGAGGCGGTGGGCCAGCCGATGCTGTCGCGCGAATATCTCCGCGTCATGCATTCGGGATCTGGCGAGATTTTCTTCGAGCAGCATGGGGTTCCCCTTGGGATTGACCTCGATCAGCATGGTTTCGTCTGCGGTGGATCGGTACGTGGTCACGCGGCGGCCTCCTGGTCGTTAGCCCCCCGGACAACGGTCGCGGCGGGTGCCGCGGGTACAACAGGTGCTGCGTCCTTGCGGGGGCGCCCACGGGGACGCTTCCGCGCGATCACGGTTCCGCGCTCGAAGATCTCGCCGCCCCAGACCCCCCAGGGCTCGTGACGAGCAAGCGCACCGGCCAGGCACTCCGCGATGACGGGGCAGGTGGCGCAGAACCTCTTCGCCTCCTCCAGCTCCGCCGGCGCGTCGGCGAACCACAGGTCGGGGTTGTTGGTACGGCAAGGAAGTTCCAAGCCGGCGTCCGGCGCGGTGTCGATCAGAGTGGCGACACCCGCCCCGGAGAGCTCCGGCTCGGTGGACAACGTCCCGTTTATGGGGACGGTCGCGGTCAACATCAGGTGGACTCCTGTCAAGGGTCTTGCATGGGGTTTTTGTTGGTCGTTCGAACCACAAAACGGGTCGGAACAGCACGAAGGCCGCGGATCCGGTTACGGGTCCGCGGCCTTCGTGAGCTTGGTGGCCTGACTACAAGGTGGTCAGGTACTTCGCTCGTGCGCGGACGGCGCAACGTTCTGAGTCGGGACAACGGTCGACGCGTGCGGCGTCGGCACCTGGATCAGCTGAACTCGCTCAGCACCCCACTTGAGGGCGTGGCGATCGCGGGCAGACTTCTCCCCCGCGACACGAGCAGCGCCTGAAGCCAAGATCACCCCGGTCATCAGGTAACCGGGCGTCTCGAAGCACGTGGGAGTGTTCACGACCGGTCACCTCCTCGGGTGGCTCGTACTCGACTGCTAGCTCTTGAATCCCCAGCGGGCACTTCGTGCCCGGCCTGAGCAGGTTATGACCCCGTGCAGGACGGGTGCAACCGGTTTTTCCAAATACCTGTCGATTGAGTGAAACTTCAGCGTTTGCCCTGCACAGAGCGCCAGGGGTCGACCACTCGGACGGAGCACGCCGCCTGCGGGCGGGTCGGGCGTGGTCACCGACCGCGGATCAACGGGAGATCAACGCCGGATCAACGCGGCCCGGTGCGGCCTCGACAGGAGTGACAACGTGAGGCGCCGCGCCGACTGCGTGAGGTGCGAGCGGGCCGGTCGGGGTGGCGGTCAGTGCCCGCCGCGCACGAGGGCCAGCACGTCGTCCCCGAAGCGGTCGAGCTTGGCCGCGCCGATGCCGGAGATCGACACCAGCCCGGCGACGTCCTCGGGCCGCTGCTCGGCGATCGCGACCAGCGTCGCGTCGGTGAACACCACGTACGCGGGCACCTTCAGCTCACGCGCCCGGTCCGCCCGCCACGCCCGCAGCTTGGCCAGCAGCTCCTCGTCCAGATCCGACGGGCACGAGGCGCACCGGCCGAGCTTGACCGCCCGCGAGTCCACCAACGCCGACCCGCACACCCGGCACTGCGGCTTGGGCCGCTTCTGCAGCGGCTCCCGCTTGGCCGTGCGCGACGCCGGGTGGTCCTCCGGCACGAGCCCGTAGAGGAACCGGCTGCGCCGCCGATAACGACGTCCGCCCGCGGCGCGCGCCAACGCCCACGACATCCACAGGTGCTCACGGGCCCGCGTCACGCCCACGTACAGCAGTCGGCGCTCTTCTTCGATCGCCGCGTCGTCACCCTCGGCGTGCTGGATCGGCAACGTGCCCTCGACCAGTCCGACGAGGAACACCGCGTCCCACTCCAAGCCCTTCGCCGCGTGCAGGGACGCCAGCGTCACGCCCTCCACCGTCGGCGGGTGCTGCGCCTCGGCGCGGAGCTCCAACTCGGTGACGAACGCCCTCAGGTCCGCCGAGTCCACGGTCGTGACCAGCTCCTCGGCCAGTTCGACCAGCGCGAGCAGCGACTCCCACTTCTCGCGCGCCGTCCCGCCGGCGGGCGGCTCGTCGGTCAGGCCGATCCCGGCCAGCACCTCGCGCACCACCTTCGGCAGCTCACCGGTCGGCTCGTGCGCCGCCGCCGACCGCAGCGCCACCATCGCCTGCCGCACCTCGGCCCGCTGGAAGAACCGCTCGCCGCCGCGCACCTGGTAGGGCACGCCGACCTCGGCCAACGCCTGCTCGAAGACCTCCGACTGGGCGTTGACGCGGTAGAGGACGGCGATCTCGCTGGCCGACACGCCCTCGTCGAGCAGCGCCTTCACCCGCCGCGCGACGGCCGCGGCCTCCAGCGTCTCGTCGTCGAACTCGGTGAACGTCGGCTTCGGGCCGTCCGGGCGCTGCCCGATCAGCCGCAGCCGCGACCCGGACGGCCGGTCGCGCGCCCACTTGATCACCTCGTTGGCGAGGCCAACGACCTGGGGTGTCGAGCGGTAGTCGCGCTCCAGCCGCACCACGACCGCCTCGGGGAAGCGGCGCGGGAAGTCCAGCAGCGGACGCGGCGAGGCGCCCGCGAACGAGTAGATGGTCTGGTTCGCGTCGCCGACCACGGTCAGGTCGTCACGCGCGCCCAGCCACGCGTCCAGCACGCGTTGCTGCAACGGCGTGACGTCCTGGTACTCGTCCACCACGAAGCACCGGTACCGGTCGCGGAACTCCTCGGCGACCTCGCCGTGCTCCTCCAGCGCCGCCGCGGTGTGCAGCAGGAGGTCGTCGAAGTCGAGCAGCTGCGCCTGGTTCTTCAGCTCCTCGTAGGTCCGGTAGACCTGCGCGACCTGGTCGGCGGGCGCGGGCGTGTCACGGCTCGTGCGGCCGGCGGCGTTCGGGTAGTCATCGGGTGCGACCAGCGACGCCTTGGCCCACTCGATCTCGCCGGCGAGGTCGCGCAGCGAGTCGGACTCGGTGGACAGGCCGGCGCGGTTGGCGGCCTGCGCGACCAGCCGCAGCTTGTTGCGGTCGATCAGCTGCCACTGCTCGCCGCCGACCACGCGCGGCCAGAAGTAGCGGAGCTGGCGCAAGGCGGCGGCGTGGAACGTGCGGGCCTGCGCGCCGTGCACGCCGAGCGCCCGCAACCGGGTCCGCATCTCGCCCGCGGCACGCGCGGTGAACGTGACGGCGAGGACTTGACCAGGCGAGACGTGGCCACGCTGGGCCAAGTAGGCGATGCGGTGCGTGATGGTGCGGGTCTTGCCGGTGCCGGCGCCCGCGAGCACGCAGACCGGGCCGCGCGGAGCTTCCACGGCGGCGCGCTGTTCCGGGTCGAGTCCCTCCAGCAGCCGGTCCATGCGCTGCATCCTCGCAGAGGTCAGCGAGTACTCCCGTCATGGGGCGCGACGGCGCGCCGTATCCTGGTGGGCATGGCTGGTAAGCAGGACAAGGCGGCTGCCAAGGCGGCCTCCAAGGAAGCGGCGAAGGCTCGGCGCGCGGCATCGAAGGCGAAGCGCAGCCAGATCTTCGAGGCGTTCAAGATGCAGCGCCGCGAGGACAAGGCGCTCGTGCCGTTGATGCTGGCGTGCCTGCTCGGCGCGACGGCCGCGGCGTTCCTGATCGGCCTCATCTGGGACATGCAGTGGGTGCTGCTGCCCATGGGCATCGCGGTGGGCGCGCTGCTCGCGGTCATCGTGTTCGGCCGCCGGGTGCAGCGCACCGTGTACGCGAAGGCCGACGGCCAGGCCGGCGCGGCGGCGTGGGCGCTGGACAACCTGCGCGGCAAGTGGCGCGTCACGAAGGCCGTGGCGGGCACGACGAGCGGTGACATGGTGCACCGGGTGCTCGGCCGGCCGGGCGTGGTGCTGGTCGCCGAGGGCGCGCCGCACCGGGTCAAGAACCTGATCGCCCAGGAGAAGAAGCGGGTGGCGCGGGTCATCGGCGAGACGCCGATCTACGACGTCATCGTGGGCACCGAGGACGGCCAGGTGCCGCTGCGCAAGCTCCAGGGGCACCTGATGAAGCTGCCGCGCAACATCTCGACCGCCCAGGTCGACACGATCGACAACCGGCTGGCCGCGCTGGCCAGCCGCGGCGCGGCGCTGCCCAAGGGCCCGATGCCCCAGGGCGCCAAGATGCGCAACGTGCAGCGCGCCATGCGTCGCCGCTGAGCGTCGTCGCTGAGCTCGCCGCGTTGTCGCCGAGCACGCCTCGACGAGTGTTTTCGCAGTTCAGGCCCGTTCCGGCAAGTGCCCGGGGCGGGCCTGAGGCGTTCTCGGGAACGTCAGCGGACGCGGATGACGACGGTGCCCGCGGCCTTGTCGTGCAGGCCCCTGCCGTCGGCGTCCCACACCACGGCCGGGATGATGGGGAAGATCAACGCCGTCCGCAGCGCGGCCCGGGGCAGACCGACGGTCCCCGCGCCGTCCAGCCGGGCGACCCGCAGCCCGAACAGCGCGTGACCAGGGGTGAAGCCGAAGAAGCCGACCGCGATGACGGTGATGGAGAACCAGGCCAGCAGGCTCCAGTTCTGCGGCAGCTCGGGCATGGTGAACAGGCCCGCCACGCCGCCCGAGAGGGCGAAGTCGACCAGGATGGCGATCGCGCGGCGGCCCGTGGAGGCGACGGAGCCGGGACCCGAGCGGGGCAGGCCGAGGCGTTCACCCCGCCACTGCTGCCCGGTACCGTCTCCGGAGTCGGCGCCTGGTTCCAACGCCGAGCGGGGTCCTGACAGCCACGATCCGGTCCACTTGCTCACCCCACCAGAGTAAGGCCGTGCTCAGCGGGTGAGGAGCGGCGGTCGGGTTGCCCGACCTGGGAGGCCCGTTAACACTGGCGAAACACGTGGGTGACGGCTGGGCAACACCGCGGTCTTAGTTTCGCCACGATGGCAGGCCGCACCACGCAGCGGCGTACAACCACGCCCCCACCGCAGCAGAGGAGTCGACGAGGGTGTTCAAGAATCCCGACGAGGTCCTGAAGTTCATTTCCGACGAGGGCGTGAAGTTCGTCGACGTCCGCTTCAGCGACCTGCCCGGCGTGATGCAGCACTTCACGCTCCCAGCCTCCGCGTTCGACGCCGACGCCATCGCCGAGGGCCTCGCGTTCGACGGCTCGTCGGTGCGCGGCTTCCAGTCGATCCACGAGTCGGACATGCTGCTGCTGCCCGACCTGTACACCGCGCGTCTCGACCCGTTCCGGATCGAGAAGACGCTGATCGTCAACTTCTTCGTGCACGACCCGTTCACGCGTGAGGCCTACAGCCGCGACCCGCGCAACATCGCGCGCAAGGCCGAGCAGTACATCACCGAGTCGGGCATCGCGGACACCGCGTACTTCGGCGCCGAGGCGGAGTTCTACATCTTCGACTCGATCCGCTTCGACACCACCGCGAACGCGGCCTTCCACGAGATCGACTCGATCTCCGGCGCCTGGAACACGGGCCGTGAGGAAGAGGGCGGCAACCGCGGCTACAAGGTCAAGTACAAGGGCGGCTACTTCCCCGTCTCGCCGACCGACCACTACGCGGACCTGCGCGACAAGATGGTCCTGAACATGCAGGACCAGGGCTTCTCGGTCGAGCGCGCGCACCACGAGGTGGGCACCGCCGGCCAGTCGGAGATCAACTACAAGTTCAACACGCTGCTGCACGCCGCGGACGACTTGATGCTGTTCAAGTACATCATCAAGAACACCGCGTGGCAGGCCGGCAAGTCCGTCACGTTCATGCCGAAGCCGCTGTTCGGCGACAACGGCTCGGGCATGCACACCCACCAGTCGCTGTGGAAGGACGGCCAGCCGCTGTTCCACGACGAGTCCGGTTACGCGGGCCTGTCGGACACGGCGCGCCACTACATCGGCGGCATCCTGCACCACGCGCCGTCGCTGCTGGCGTTCACCAACCCGACGGTGAACTCCTACCACCGCCTGGTGCCGGGCTACGAGGCCCCGGTGTCGCTGGTCTACTCCCAGCGCAACCGGTCGGCGTGCGTGCGCATCCCGATCACCGGCAACAACCCCAAGGCCAAGCGCATCGAGTTCCGCTGCCCCGACTCGTCGGGCAACCCGTACCTGGCGTTCTCGGCCATGGTGATGGCCGGCCTGGACGGCGTGAAGAACAAGATCGAGCCGCCGGCCCCGATCGACAAGGACCTCTACGAGCTGCCGCCCGAGGAGGCCCGCGACGTCAAGCAGGTGCCGGCGTCCCTGGACGCGGTGCTGGACAGCCTCGAGGCGGACCACGAGTTCCTGCTGGAAGGCGGCGTCTTCACGCCGGACGTCATCGACACCTGGATCTCGTTCAAGCGCGAGCAGGAGATCGACCCGCTGCGCCTGCGCCCGAACCCCTACGAGTTCGCGCTGTACTACGACGTGTGATCGGCGCGGGGCGCTGACCTCCAGCCCCACTCGATCCTCCACAGGCCGACGGCCGGGTGACTGTCACAGTCACCCGGCCGTCGGCCTTCGGCACTTCGATCCGGCGGTCGGCTCACGGTCCACCGGAACCTTCACCGGCCACCCGCACCTGACGATTCGATCACCCGCTGGTGGTTCGCGGTGTGCCCGGGGTTCCGCGAGGTGGCTACGGCTACGGCTACCACCCGCCGCGACGGCTGCTCGCGGTGCGCGCCTGGCTAGGTCCTCGTCAGCCGCCGCACGACGGCCAGGCCGTCCGGTGTGCCCGGCCAGTGCTCGGCGACCACCTCGGGGCCCGCGGCGCGGATGACGGAGCGCAGGACCCAGACGACCACGATCGCGTCGTCCGCGTACCCCAGGACGGGGATGAAGTCGGGCACCAGGTCGAACGGCAGCGCCAGGTAGGCCAGCAGCAGCCACAGGCGCACCCGCGCCGACCGGGACACCCGCGGGTCGCGGGCCAGGCGGGTCACCAGCCGCAGCACGTCCGGCAGCAGCCGGAGGACCAGCCGCAGCGCCACCCCGCGCGGCCGCCCCAGGAACAGGCACAGCACGAGCAGCAGCCACAGGCCGACCAGCCCGAGCGCGACACCGACGAGGACGTCCACCTACTCGGGGATCGGGATGCCGGTCACGGTCACCGCGCCGCCGGTCGGCGCGAGCTGGCCGATGATCCCCGCGAACGTCAGCGAGAACGCGGTGCTGTCGGCGCCGACCCGCTGGTCCAGCTCCAGGTACCCGTTGATGCTGGAGTTCTTCGCGATCGACACCGGCCACCGGCTGGCGGACGCGGAAGCGCCGTACTCGCGCTGCGCGTCGTCGGCCGCGGTGACGGACGCGACGGGCAGGTCCATCTTCGCGTTGCTGGCGTTGACGGCGGTGACGAACACCTTGACCCGGCCGCCCGCGTTCTCCACCTTGGTGACCTCCACGGTGAGCAGGCCGCGCGCCTGCTTCCACGACCCGGTGAGGACCTTGGCGGACGCGTCCGCGCCGGGCGGCACGTCCACCTGGGACGTGGTGCCCACCGCGCCGTCCAGGCTGCCGACGGTCTCGTCCGACGTGGACGCCGAAGTCGCCGAGGACGACGCGGACGCGGAGGGCGAAGGGGTCTCACGCAGGGTGACGCTCAGCGCGCCGACGCCGACCGTGCCGGCGGTGACCGCCTGGATCACCCCGAGCAGGACCAGCACGCCGAGCACGACCAAGCTGATCTTCAGAACCGCGCTGCTCTTCTTGCGGTGGGTCTCGTCGTCCATGACGTCCTTCGTCCGGGCGCACGCGTGCGAACGTGAGTCTCCCCCAGGAGTGTCGCTAGTCTCGGCATAAGGAACACTGATAGTCAATGCGAGGCGGCCCTGGTTCGACGGTGGGTAGCCCCCGGTGAACAGGCCGTCGACACCAGGGCTGCTCCTACCCCGATCGTGGCGGGCGGTTAAGGTCGCGCCGTGTCTGATGACGTCGCAATCCCCGCCCAGGTGCTGTCCACCAACATCTTCGACTCCGCCGCCGAGGCGATCGAGGCGATCGGCGCCGCCGACGTGCTCGGCCTCGGTGTCCGGGTGTCGAACCGCCTCGTCCAGGACGAGGAGTCCGACGACACGCTCGTCGAGGAGTGGATCGTCGAACTGCTCACCACGGTCCCGACCGTCGACGAGGAGTAGGCGACCGGAGGGCCCCCGCCGTCCGCGACGGGGGCCCTTCACCACCGGTCACACGGTCAGCACGATCTTGCCGCGCACGTGCTTGCCCTCCAGCAGCCGGTGCGCCTCCGCGGCCTGCGCCAGCGGGAACGTCTGCTGGACCTCCACCTTCAACGCGCCCGACCCCGCCTGCCCGGCCAGCCAGTCCAGGTCTTCCCGCACGGGCTTGGCGTAGGAGTACCGGCCGCCGAGCTCCAGCACGTTGGTGTCCACGATGGACACGATCCGGGCCGGGTCGCGCACCAGCGCCGGCGAGTCGTTGAGCGCCGCGCCGCCGACGCAGTCGAACACCACGTCGACCAGCCCGTCGCCGCCGAGCAGCTCGGCCACGTTGTCCACCAGCGCGTCCCCGTAGGCCACCGGCTCCACGCCGAGCGACCGCAGGAAGTCGTGGTTGCGCGGCGACGCCGTGCCGATCACCCGCGCCGCGCCGAGGATCCGCGCCACCTGCACGGCCAGGTGCCCGACACCGCCGGCGGCGGCGTGCACGAGCACCGTGTCGCCGGAGGACACCCCGACCTTGCGCAACGACTGCAGCGCGGTCAGCCCGGTCAGCGCGAGCCCGCCCGCCTCCTCGAACGACAGCGACGCCGGCTTGTGCGCCAACCCGCGCTCGGTGGCCGCGACGAGCTCCGCGTACGTCCCGTTCTGCACGTGGTCCTTGCGCTGGTAGCCGAACACCTCGTCACCGACGGCGAACCCGTCCACCGCGGGCCCGACGGCCCGCACCACCCCGGCCACGTCCCAGCCCGGCACCAGCGGGAAGTGGCACGGCATCGAACTCGCCACGTACCCCATGCGCACCAGCCGGTCCACCGGGTTCACCCCGGCGGCACGCACCTCGACCAGCACCTGGTCCAGCGCGATCGGCGGGTCCGGCAGCTCCCGCACCACGAGGACTTCGGCATCTCCGAATTCGGTCTGCGCGATCGCTTTCACGGACCCCAGTGTTCAGGACCCGTAGAAGATGCGCTCGATCACGGCCCGCGCGCGCCGCGCCGTGCGCCGGTAGGAGTCCAGGAACTCGCCCGGGTCACCGGCGTGCCCCATCGCCGACGCCACCGCGGCCAGGTCGCGCCCGGCCGTCGGCAGCTGGTCGCCGGCCTTGCCCCGGACGAGCACGACGGCGTTGCGCGCCTCGGTCGCCATCACCCACGCGTCCATCAGGGCCGACGAGTCGTCCTCCGACATCAACCCGGCCTCCGTGGCCGCACGCAGCCCCCGCACGGTCGACGGCGTGCGCAGGCCGGGCACCTCGCCCGCGTGCTGCAGCTGCAGCAGCTGCACGGTCCACTCGACGTCGGCGAGCCCGCCCCGCCCCAGCTTGGTGTGGGTGGACGGGTCGGCGCCGCGCGGCAGCCGCTCGGCCTCGACGCGTGCCTTGATGCGCCGGATCTCCCGCACGGCGCCGGCGTCCAGGCCCTGCTCGGGGTAGCGCACCGGGTCGATCATCTCGACGAACCGCGCGCCGAGGTCCGCGTCGCCGCCGATGAACCGCGCCCGCAGCAGCGCCTGCGCCTCCCACAGCTCGGCCCACTGCGCGTAGTAGGCCCGGTAGGAGTCGAGCGTGCGCACCAGGGGCCCCTGCCTGCCTTCCGGCCGCAGGTCGGTGTCCACTTGCAGCGGCGGGTCCTGGCTGGGCGCGTTGAGCAGCCGCCGCACCTGCTCCACCACCGACGACGCGTACCGGGCCGCGTCCGCGTCGCTCACCCCGGGCGCGGGCTCGCACACGAACAGCACGTCGGCGTCCGACCCGTACCCCAGCTCACGTCCGCCGAGCCGGCCCATGCCGATGACCGCGATCGACGCCTGCCGCTCACCGGCCGAGCGCACCACCGCGTCCAGCGCCGCCTGGAGCACCGCCACCCACACCTCGGACAACGACACGCACACCGTGCGCAGCGGCACCAGCCCGAGCAGGTCCGCCGACGCCACCCGCAGCAGCTCCTGGCGGCGCAGCGACCGGGCGGCGGTGACCGCGCGCTCCAGGTCGTTGTACCGGGACACGGCGCTGCGCAGCGGGTTGCCGATGGTCATGGGGTCGCGGCCGACGAGCGCGTCGGTGTCGGCCAGCAGCGGCAGCACCTCGGGCGCGCGCACCAGCAGGTCCGGCACGAGCTTCGACGTGCCCAGCAGCGCGGCCAGCCGGTCGACCACCGTGCCCTCGTCCCGCAGCAGCCGCAGGTACCAGGGCGTCTCGGCCAACGCCTCCGACACCTTCCGGTAGGCCAGCAGGCCGCGGTCGGGGTCCGGGGTGGTGGCGAACAGGTCGAGCAGCACCGGCAGCAGCGCCGTCTGGATCCGCGCCCGCCGGGAAACACCCCTGGTCAACGCTTCGATGTGCTTCAACGCGCCGTCCGGCGCCGCGTAACCCAGGGCGGCCAGGCGCGCCGCGGCCTGGGACGTGGTCAGCCTCAGCGCCTCCGTGGGCACGTTCGCGACGGCCTGCAACAACGGCCGGTAGAACAGCTTCTCGTGCAGCCGGCGCACCTGGTTGGCGCGCTTGCGGAACTCGGCGAGCAGCACCTGGCTCTCCGACAGCCCGCCCTCGGCCTGCAACCCGGACGCACGCGCCAGCCGGCGCAGCGCGGCCACGTCGTCGTCGGCCGGGAACAGGTGCGTGCGCAGCATCCGCTGCAACTGCAACCGGTGCTCCAGCGTGCGCAGGAACCGGTAGGCGCGGCCGAAGTCGGCGGCGTCCGTGCGACCGATGTACCCGCCGCGCCCCAGGGCCGCCAACGCCTGGGTGGTCGAGGTGATGCGCAGCTCTTCGTCACCGCGACCGTGCACGAGCTGGAGCAGCTGCACGGCGAACTCGACGTCGCGCAGCCCGCCCCGACCCAGCTTCAGCTCCCGGTCGGTCAGTCCCGCCGGCACGTGGTCCTCGACGCGGCGGCGCATGGCCTGCACGTCGGGCACGAAGTTCTCCCGTTCGGCGGCCGTCCACACCAGGGGCCGCACGACGTCCATGTACCGCCGGCCGAGCTCCTCGTCGCCCGCCACCGGCCTGGCCTTGAGCAGCGCCTGGAACTCCCAGGTCCGCGCCCACCGCTGGTAGTAGGTGGCGTGGCCGTCCAGGGTGCGCACCAGCGCGCCCGCCTTGCCCTCCGGCCGCAGCGCCGCGTCCACCTCGAAGCACGCCTGGCCCGCGACCTGCATCACCGCGCCGGCCAACCGGGTCGCCACGGCCAGGTCGCCCTCGCCGACGAACACCACGTCGACGTCGCTGACGTAGTTCAGCTCCCGCGCGCCGCACTTGCCCATCGCGATCACCGCGAGCCGGCACTCGTCGGACCGCGGCACCTGCCGTCCGGCGACGTCCAGCGCGGCCCGCAACGCGGCCACCGCGAGGTCCGACAGCAGGCTCGCGACGTCGTCGTAGTTGACGTACCGCTGGTCCGGCTCGACCACGTGCGCCAGGTCGTCGGCGGCGATCCGGCACAGCAGCGCCCGGTACTCGACCCGCAGCGCCCGCACCGCGTCCGCGTCGGTCAGGCCGTCGACCGCGGCGACGAGGGCGGGCGCGAACGACCCGGCGTCCACCGGCTCGTCGTCGACCAGGTCGCGCCAGCGGTCCGGGTTGGCGACCAGGAAGTCCGACAGCGCGGTGGACGAGCCGAGCACCGCGAGCAGCCGACCGCGCAACGCCTCGCCGTCCCGCAGCGCCCGGTCCAGCTCGGGCCACCGGTCGCCGAGCGCGACGCGCAGCCGGTCGATCCCCAGCAGCGCCAGGTCCGGGTCGGGGCTGCGGGACAACGCCACCAGGATCGGCTCGTTGCCCTCGGTCGGCCGTCGCCCCTCCCACCACCCGGCGGCACGCAGGTGCTCACCGCCGCGCGCCTCGGTCAGGCCGAACCGGGCGGGGGACGTGGGGAGGCGGGCTGGATCGGTCATCGACGAACACCGTAGCCCGCCAGGACGCTCCGGGAAGCGTCAGCTCGCCACGATCAAGTAGATGCCGAACAACACTACGGTCACGCACGCCAGCAGGCACGCCACCGCCGCGACCGTCGGCAGCGCCGTCGACGCCTGCCGCTCCTGCGCCACCTCCCGCGCCGACCACGCGCGCAGCCCGCCGGAGAACAGCAGGACCAGGCCCAGCACCACCGCCAGGCTCACCCCGAAGACGGAGCCCAGCGCCACCCAGTCGATCTTCACGCCGCCACCTTGTGCGTCTCGGCCTGTGCCGCGATCTCGTCCACCACGTGCTCGGGCCGCACCGGCTCACGGCGCGACAGCAGCCAGATCACCAGCGCCACCGCCATGCCCACCACCGCCACGGCCACCACGCCGAGCGTGCCCAGCGACGCGACCTTGCCCGCGAGCGCGCCGACCAGGCCCGCCGCCGGCAGCGTCAGCCCCCAGGCCGCCGCCATCCGGCCGGCCACGCCCCACCGCACGCCGTCGCGCTGGCGGGCCAGGCCGGAGCCCATGATGCCGCCGGACGCGACGTGCGTGGTGGACAGCGCGAACCCCAGGTGCGAGGACGCCATGATCACAGTCGCCGCGCTGGTCTGCGCGGCGAAGCCCTGCGGCGCCTCGATCGTGGTCAGGCCCGAGCCGAGGGTCTTCGTGATCCGCCAGCCGCCCAGGTACGTGCCCAGCGCGATGGCGATCGCCGCGCTCAGGATCACCCACAGCGGCGGTTCCGAGCCCGGCGTGAGCGTCCCGGCGGTGATCAGCGTGAGCGTGATGATGCCCATCGTCTTCTGGGCGTCGTTCGTGCCGTGCGCCAGCGACATGAGCGCGGCGGACGCGATCTGGCCCGCCTTGAACCCCTTGTCGGTCACGGACTTCCGCGCCCGCTTGGTCAGCCGGTAGGTCAGGAAGGTGGCCAGCAGCGCCACGATGCCCGCCACCAGCGGCGCGGCGATCGCGGGCGCGACGACCTTGTCCACGACCTTCTCGAAGTGCACGGCGTCCGCGCCCGAGGCGACCCACGTCGCGCCGATCAGACCGCCGAACAGGGCGTGCGACGAGCTGGACGGCAGCCCGACGTACCAGGTGACCAGGTTCCACATGATCGCGCCGATCAGACCGCCGAACACGATCGCGGGCGTGATTCTCGCGTCGTCGACGATCCCGCCGGAGATGGTCTTGGCCACCTCGACCGACAACAACGCTCCCACCAGGTTCAACACCGCGGAGAACGCGACGGCCGTGCGTGGCCGCAGCGCGCCGGTGGCGATGGAGGTCGCCATCGAGTTCGCGGTGTCGTGGAAGCCGTTGGTGAAGTCGAAGACCAGAGCCGTGATGACCACGATGATGACGAGGAGCGAGGCATCCACGCTGATTCCTCCAACTGAATCGACACAGTCGAAGGTAAACGCTACCCGTCTGGCCGATGAACACTCACAACGACAAGGTGAACGCTACCTGTCCGATCGATGAACGCTCACATCGATGGAGGTTCATCACACCAGCGGCAGGCTCCGGTGGATCGTCAGCTCACCGGCGGCCAAGCGCACGAATCGTTCGGCAAACGGCTGCCACACCTCCCGAATGTCCTCGTGACCGGCCACGAGTCGGTCCGCGTCGAGCACGCCCGGTCGCACGCCCGCCACCACCTCGGGGTACCCCTCGGCCCAGCCGAGAACCATCTCCGGCGTGGTCTCGATGTGGAACTGCACGCCGTAGGCGCGGTCACCGACGCGGAACGCCTGGTTCGCGCACTTCGGGGACGACGCGAGCAGCAGCGCCGTCGGCGGCAGGAAGCCGACCTCGTCCTCGTGGAACTGCAGCACGTCCGGCGTCCACGGCAGCTCGCCGAACAGCGGGTCGCCGCTCGCCGCGTCCCGCTTCGCCACCAGCTGCACGCCGATCTCGGGCCCCTGCGGGCTGCGCCGCACCTGCCCGCCGGTGGCCGCCGCCAGCAGCTGCGCGCCGAGGCAGATCGCGAGCAGCGGCACCCGCTTCGACACCGCCTGGGACAGCAGCTTGCGCACGTCCGCCAGCCACGGGTGCTCGACGTCGTCCAGCGCGCCCATCGCGCCGCCCAGGCACACCACGCCCTGGTAGCCGTCGAGCGCGTCCGGCAGCGGTTCCTCGTACGGTTTCACCACGTCCAGCACCGCCCCGGCGGTGGTCAGCCACTCGCCGAGGCGGGCGGGCGGGTCGTCGTGGTCGGATTGCAGCACGAGCAGGCGCGTCACTCGTCCGAGGGTAGATCAGCAGTCGCAGGAGATTCCGTGCAGGCTCGTGCCGCCGGGCTCGACGGCGTCGCCCTCCACCGGGTAGCCCGACGCGTGCCAGGTCGTGATGCCGCCGGCCAGCCGCTTCACCTTGAACCCGAGGCGCGAGAGCGCGAGCGCGCCCTTGGTGGCGGCGTTGCACTCGAAGCTCTCGCAGTAGCAGACGTAGACGAGGTCGCGGTCCCAGCCGGCGGTCGTCGTCTCGTCCACGTCCCAGTGCGGGAGGTTGATCGCGCCGGGGATGCGGACCCGCGCGAACGCCTCGGGGCTGCGCGTCTCGACCAGTCGGAAGCCTTCGGTCGTGCCCGCCCGGAGGTCGCGGACCACGTCGTCCGGGTCGGCCTCGAAGGCCAGTTCGGCGGCGAAGAACGCCGCCGCGTCGGCGGGGTCGGCAGCGGGGAATCGGAGCGTGTTCGTCATGGGTAGATCGTGGCTGACCAGCGTGTTCTTCCCCATGCAGAACTCCAGGCGTGACCTGGGTTCCGCCTACGATTCCACGGTGGAACTGGACGATCTGGATTGGAAGTTGTTGGACCTGCTCCAGCGGGACGGGCGGATGACGTTCACCGAGCTGGCGAAACGGGTTTCCCTGTCCGCGCCCGCGACGACCGAGCGCGTGCGGCGGCTGGAGCAGGCCGGGATCGTCACCGGGTACGCGGCGGTGGTCGATCCGCGGCGGCTCGGACTGCCGATCGAGGCCATCGTCCGGGTGCGGGTGCGCAGCCTGGACACGCCCCGGTTCCGGGAGCGGGTGGTGACGCTGGCCCAGGTGCGCGACGCGGATCACGTGACCGGGGACGACTGCTGGCTGCTGCGCGTGGTGTGCCGGTCGACGGTCGAGCTGGAGGAGTTCGTGGAGCAGGCCCAGCGGTACGGCGACACCACCACGTCCCTGGTGTTCTCCTCCCACGCCCGCAACCGGCCCATGACGCGCGACGTCCTCGAAGGTATCGTTTCTCGATAACATCGATAAACGATATGCAGGGGGACTGTCGTGTCGAGGGGGAATCCGTTGGAGCCGTTGACCGGTGTCGTGTCGGCGGTGTTCGCGGTGAGCCTGGGGGTCTACGGCCTCGCCACCGCGATCCGCCTGACGATCGGCTTGTTCGACCCGGTGTGCTTCACCGCCGAGTCCTGGCCGCAACACCGAGGGCCGTGACCTCGCCGCGGGCGTCCGCTTGGCCGCCGTCGACCGGGTCACGCTGTGCGTCGACGACCCCGCGCCGTGGCAGCACGTGCTCGGCGTCCTGTCCGCGGCGCCGACCGCCTTCACCCGGGTCGGCGCGCTCCTGCTGCTCCTGTTGCTGCTGCGGGGAGCGTCACGGCACGGCATCTACACACCGGGCACCGCGACCGGCGTGCGCCGCCTCGGCCACTACCTGCTGTGGGTGCTGCCGTCGGCGGCGCTGGTCGAGTCGATCGCGCGGACCTCGCTGGTGCACGCCGCCGTCACGTTCGACGCCGGGTCCCTGGCGTTCCTCGGCGGGTGGGAGGCGCCGTGGTGGGCGGTCATCACCGGCATCGCGCTGCTGTCGCTGGCGCAGGTCGTGCGGACCGGCGCGGAGATGCGCGCGGACCTCGAAGGAACGGTGTGACGGTGCCCCGCAACCCGTTGCGGCCGCTGACCGTCGTCGTCCGGCTCCTGTGGTCGGTGACCACCGCGGTGATCACGCTGGTCGCGGTGGCCTCCTACGGCACTTCCGTCTGGTCGGTGTCGCGTTGCCGATGGCCGGCTACGCCTTGCTGTTCCTGCTCCTCATGCGGCTGCTCGAACGGGGTGCCGTCGACGGCGTCCACACCGCCGCCACTTCGGACCGGCTGCGTCGCACTTGGCAAGATCATGCGCACGAGCGCGGAGATGCGCGCGGACCTGGAGGGAACCGTGTGAGCATCCAGGTGCACCTCGACCGGCTGCTGGCCGAGCGCGGGATGACCTTGACCGAGTTGGCGGACCGCGTCGGCGTGACCGTGGTCAACCTGTCGGTCCTCAAGAACGGCCGCGCCAGGGCGATCAGGTTCAGCACGCTGACCGCCCTGTGCGAGGCGTTGGACTGCCAGCCGGGTGACCTGCTCAGCCACCGGCCGGGGTGAACACGAACTCCGCCGAGTCGACCACCGGCCGGAAACCGATCCGCTGGTAGATCGAGTTGGACGTCGGGTTCGCCAGGTCGGTGTAGAGGACCACGTGCTCGGCGCCGTTCTCCTGCGCCCACGCCGCGCAGGCCGCGGTGACCGCCGCGCCGTACCCGTGCCTGCGGTGCTCCGGCGGCGTGTAGACGGGACCGATGCGGGACATGCCGGACGCCGGCGCGTTCGCCGCCGCCCACGCCACCGGGGTGTCGCCGACGTGCCAGATCAGGTGGCCGTGCCCGGACTCCAGGCCGACGCGCACCATGAGCCGGACCCGGTCCTCGCTGGTGCTGTCGCGGTCCTGCCCGGTCGCTTCGACACCGAACTCGGTGCGCCAGTCGGTGAGCAGGTCCAGGTCGTCCATGGTCGCCAACCGTGCCGTGCCGGGCACGTCGGCGGGGGCATCCAGCTCGTCCAACGCGTACAGGCGCAACGCCATGTGCTCCCGCGCGTTGCAGCCCGTGCGGGCGGCCCAGGCGACGACGAACGCCTCCACCGACTCGCGGGGACCGTTCACGCCGGGCAGTTCCACTTCGCCGGCCAACGCGTCCGCGACGACCTCCGCCCACTCCGGCCCGACACCGCTCAACGTCAGCGGCCACGGCGGTGTACGCAGTGCGGCAGCCACCAGCACACCGTCTTCGGTGACGCTCACCAGCAGCGGTGGTTCGTCCTCCGGGTCGGCGTGGTGGAGCCTGCGGTCCACTGCCGCGATCGGGATGGTGTGGAACACGGGGTCCGCGTTGAAGAAGTCACCCGTCAACGCCCAGAACTCCGCCAGGTCGTCATGTCTCGTCACCTCGGCCACGACCGGACGGTAACGCAAAAAGCCTTCAGGGGCACTCGGGTTGATCGAGTGCCCCTGAAGGCGAAAAATTGTTCGGCGGCGTCCTACTCTCCCACACCCTCACGAGTGCAGTACCATCGGCGCTGGAAGGCTTAACTACCGGGTTCGGAATGGGACCGGGTGTTCCCCAACCGCTATGACCACCGAAACACTATGAAATTACCAACCCGTAGGCACCACACCCCACCCCACACAAGAGGTGGACCGTGACGGTCCGGTTCGGTTCTTTCAGAACCGCACAGTGGATGCGTAGCGTCTTCATGACAAGTCCTCGGCCTATTAGTACCGGTCAACTCCAGCCGTTACCGACCTTCCATCTCCGGCCTATCAACCCAATGGTCTCTTGGGGGCCTTAACCCACAAAGGGGTGGGATACCTCATCTAGGAACAGGCTTCCCGCTTAGATGCTTTCAGCGGTTATCCCTTCCGAACGTAGCCAACCAGCAATGCCCTTGGCAGGACAACTGGCACACCAGAGGTCCGTCCGTCCCGGTCCTCTCGTACTAGGGACAGCCTTCCGCAAGTATCCTACGCGCGCGGCGGATAGGGACCGAACTGTCTCACGACGTTCTAAACCCAGCTCGCGTACCGCTTTAATGGGCGAACAGCCCAACCCTTGGGACCTACTCCAGCCCCAGGATGCGACGAGCCGACATCGAGGTGCCAAACCATGCCGTCGATATGGACTCTTGGGCAAGATCAGCCTGTTATCCCCGGGGTACCTTTTATCCGTTGAGCGACCACGCTTCCACAAGCCATGGCCGGATCACTAGTTCCGACTTTCGTCCCTGCTCGACCTGTCGGTCTCACAGTCAAGCTCCCTTGTGCACTTGCACTCGACACCTGATTGCCAACCAGGCTGAGGGAACCTTTGAGCGCCTCCGTTACCCTTTGGGAGGCAACCGCCCCAGTTAAACTACCCACCAGGCACTGTCCCTGATCCGGATCACGGACCGAGGTTAGACATCCAGTACGACCAGAGTGGTATTTCAACGACGACTCCACACTGACTGGCGTCAGCGCTTCACAGTCTCCCACCTATCCTACACAAGCCGAACCGAACACCAATACCAAGCTATAGTAAAGGTCCCGGGGTCTTTCCGTCCTGCCGCGCGTAACGAGCATCTTTACTCGTAGTGCAATTTCGCCGGGCCTGTGGTTGAGACAGTCGAGAAGTCGTTACGCCATTCGTGCAGGTCGGAACTTACCCGACAAGGAATTTCGCTACCTTAGGATGGTTATAGTTACCACCGCCGTTTACTGGCGCTTAAGTTCTCAGCTTCGCCCCGAAAGACTAACCGGTCCCCTTAACGTTCCAGCACCGGGCAGGCGTCAGTCCGTATACATCGTCTTGCGACTTCGCACGGACCTGTGTTTTTAGTAAACAGTCGCTTCTCGCTGGTCTCTGCGGCCGAAAAATCCTAGCCCGCAAGGGGCTTCAAATCCCTCGGCCCCCCTTCTCCCGAAGTTACGGGGGCATTTTGCCGAGTTCCTTAACCACAGTTCGCCCGATCGCCTCGGTATTCTCTACCTGACCACCTGTGTCGGTTTGGGGTACGGGCCGCATGAACACTCACTAGAGGCTTTTCTCGGCAGCATGGGATCACTCTACTTCGCCTCAATCGGCTATGCATCACGTCTCAGGATATATGAGCTGCGGATTTGCCTACAACTCTCCCTACACGCTTACACCAGTACTACCACTCACTGGCGGAGCTACCCTCCTGCGTCACCCCATCGCTTGACTACTACAAGTTCAGGTCCCGCGCTCCACATCGCCCCTCATCCGAAGAATCAGAGCGGGCTTCGGGCGGTTAGTATCACAAGGTTCGCCATGGGCGCGTTCACACGGGTACGGGAATATCAACCCGTTGTCCATCGACTACGCCTGTCGGCCTCGCCTTAGGTCCCGACTTACCCTGGGCGGATTAGCCTGGCCCAGGAACCCTTGGTCATCCGGCGGACGAGTTTCTCACTCGTCTTTCGCTACTCATGCCTGCATTCTCACTCGTCCAGCCTCCACACCTGGATCACTCCGGCGCTTCAATGGCTGAACGACGCTCCCCTACCCATCCCGACCTAAATCGAAATGACACGGCTTCGGCGGTGTGCTTGAGCCCCGCTACATTGTCGGCGCAGGACCACTTGACCAGTGAGCTATTACGCACTCTTTAAAGGGTGGCTGCTTCTAAGCCAACCTCCTGGTTGTCTGGGCGACCCCACATCCTTTCCCACTTAGCACACACTTAGGGGCCTTAGCCGGCGTTCTGGGCTGTTTCCCTCTCGACTACGAAGCTTATCCCCCGCAGTCTCACTGCCGCGCTCTCACGTACCGGCATTCGGAGTTTGGTTGATTTCGGTAAGCTTGTGGGCCCCCTAGACCATCCAGTGCTCTACCTCCGGCACGAAACACACGACGCTGCACCTAAATGCATTTCGGGGAGAACCAGCTATCACGGAGTTTGATTGGCCTTTCACCCCTAACCACAGCTCATCCCCCAGGTTTTCAACCCTGGTGGGTTCGGGCCTCCACGCGGTCTTACCCACGCTTCACCCTGGCCATGGCTAGATCACTCCGCTTCGGGTCTAGACCACGCGACTCACACGCCCTATTCGGACTCGCTTTCGCTACGGCTACCCCACACGGGTTAACCTCGCCACGCAGCACTAACTCGCAGGCTCATTCTTCAAAAGGCACGCCGTCACCCCTAAAGGCTCCGACGGATTGTAGGCACACGGTTTCAGGTACTATTTCACTCCCCTCCCGGGGTACTTTTCACCTTTCCCTCACGGTACTAGTCCGCTATCGGTCACCAGGTAGTATTCAGGCTTAGCGGGTGGTCCCGCCAGATTCACAGCGAATTTCACGAGTACGCTGCTACTTGGGAACACTGTAAGGAGACGGTGAGTTTTCGCGTACGGGACTTTCACCCTCTACGGCCACGCTTTCCAGACGCGTTCCGCTAACGACACCGTTTTATGACTCCTTGTCAGTCCGGCAGAACTGACGAACAGGTCCCACGACCCCGTACACGCAACCCCTGCCGGGTATCACACGAATACGGTTTAGCCTCTTCCGCTTTCGCTCGCCACTACTCACGGAATCACGGTTGTTTTCTCTTCCTGCGGGTACTGAGATGTTTCACTTCCCCGCGTTCCCTCCACACGCCCTATGTGTTCAGGCGTGGGTGACCCCACATGACTGGGGCCGGGTTTCCCCATTCGGATACCCTTGGATCTCAGCTCGGTTGACAGCTCCCCAAGGCTTTTCGCAGTCTCCTACGTCCTTCATCGGCTCCTGGTGCCAAGGCATCCACCGTGTGCCCTTAATAACTTGCCACAAAGATGCTCGCATCCACTGTGCAGTTCTCAAAGAACAACCAGACACCATCCCGCTACTGCCCACGCCTACCGGACAACCCGGCGGTTCGCGGACGGAGACCGTCCTGTCGTTTCTCGCTGAAAGAGACACTCACGTGTTCTCTCAGGACCCAACAGCGTACCGAACAGAAGACTCGAACCCCTCACGGACCCTTCCACGCTCCGGAGAGCAGTACTAACTCCGCGAACAATCCCAGGTTCTGTATATAGCCAGCATCCACATCATTGAGCAACCACCGATCGATCATTCGCCGATCGCGAGGCTCTCCACAGGCCCTCCGAAGAAGACCGGTGAGGAATGCTCCTTAGAAAGGAGGTGATCCAGCCGCACCTTCCGGTACGGCTACCTTGTTACGACTTCGTCCCAATCGCCAGTCCCACCTTCGACCGCTCCCCCCAGCAAGCTGGTTGGGCCACGGGCTTCGGGTGTTACCGACTTTCGTGACGTGACGGGCGGTGTGTACAAGGCCCGGGAACGTATTCACCGCAGCGTTGCTGATCTGCGATTACTAGCGACTCCGACTTCACGGGGTCGAGTTGCAGACCCCGATCCGAACTGAGACCGGCTTTGTGGGATTCGCTCCACCTCACGGCTTAGCAGCCCTCTGTACCGGCCATTGTAGCATGTGTGAAGCCCTGGACATAAGGGGCATGATGACTTGACGTCATCCCCACCTTCCTCCGAGTTGACCCCGGCAGTCTCCCATGAGTCCCCGCCATTACGCGCTGGCAACATGGAACGAGGGTTGCGCTCGTTGCGGGACTTAACCCAACATCTCACGACACGAGCTGACGACAGCCATGCACCACCTGTACACCAGTCCGAAGAGGCCTACATCTCTGCAGGTTTCCGGTGCATGTCAAGCCCAGGTAAGGTTCTTCGCGTTGCATCGAATTAATCCACATGCTCCGCCGCTTGTGCGGGCCCCCGTCAATTCCTTTGAGTTTTAGCCTTGCGGCCGTACTCCCCAGGCGGGGTGCTTAATGCGTTAGCTGCGGCACGGAGGACGTGGAAGTCCCCCACACCTAGCACCCACCGTTTACGGCGTGGACTACCAGGGTATCTAATCCTGTTCGCTCCCCACGCTTTCGCTCCTCAGCGTCAGTATCGGCCCAGAGACCCGCCTTCGCCACCGGTGTTCCTCCTGATATCTGCGCATTTCACCGCTACACCAGGAATTCCAGTCTCCCCTGCCGAACTCAAGTCTGCCCGTATCGACTGCAGGCTCCACGTTAAGCGTGAAGTTTTCACAGCCGACGCAACAAACCGCCTACGAGCTCTTTACGCCCAATAATTCCGGACAACGCTCGCACCCTACGTATTACCGCGGCTGCTGGCACGTAGTTAGCCGGTGCTTCTTCTGCGGGTACCGTCAGTTGCCCTTCGTCCCCGCTGAAAGAGGTTTACAACCCGAAGGCCGTCATCCCTCACGCGGCGTCGCTGCATCAGGCTTTCGCCCATTGTGCAATATTCCCCACTGCTGCCTCCCGTAGGAGTCTGGGCCGTGTCTCAGTCCCAGTGTGGCCGGTCACCCTCTCAGGCCGGCTACCCGTCGTCGCCTTGGTAGGCCATTACCCCACCAACAAGCTGATAGGCCGCGGGTCCATCCTGTACCGCCGGAACTTTCCACCCCACAAGATGCCTAATGGAGTCATATCCGGTATTAGACCTAGTTTCCCAGGCTTATCCCAGAGTACAGGGCAGGTTACCCACGTGTTACTCACCCGTTCGCCGCTCGTGTACCCCGAAGGGCCTTACCGCTCGACTTGCATGTGTTAAGCACGCCGCCAGCGTTCGTCCTGAGCCAGGATCAAACTCTCCAATAAGGAATGTTTGATCGCTCCGAACAACACTGACATGAACGTCAGTTGTCCAGTAACAATCTCAAAGGAAACCTCTTGACGAGGTTCATAAATTTACTGGCTATTCGGCACGCTGTTGAGTTCTCAAAGAACACGCGCTCACCATTTCGTTCCGCAGTCTTACCGCAGTTCAATCCGGGGCTTTGTGTTTCCGGTGTTTCGCTTGCTGTGGTTGAACCTTAGCTCGTTCGTTTTCGCGGTGTCAAATCGGCCGGTTTCGGCTTCTCGGCTCCGCGCTGAACTCGCTTCGCATTCAATTTGTATCTGTTTCCAGAGCGGAGGCAGCACTCTGTGCTGCTTATTCGTTTCTGGGAGCTTGACGCCGCAGTAGTCTACTCGGCCCGATTCGCGGTGTCAACCGCTCGTTCCGAGGTTCTTGCTGGCGACTCGGTAAAAGTTACTCATGACCTTCGTCGGTGTCAAATCGCCTGGTCAGCGGCTTGCCGGCGCGGTGCGTGCCGGCATCGCGACCTGCGGACCCGGTCCCTTGGGCGCCACCGGACGGGGTCGCAACCACAGCGGGATGCTCCGCATCCCCTCCATCGCGGTCACGATCTGCTCCGGCGACGCCGGTTCGCGGGTGGGCACCGGCACCAGGTCGTAGCCCCAGATCCGGAACTCCTTCAGGACCGTGACCGGATCGTCGCCGAAACCCGACGTCGCCGTCGCGGAGAAGTCCAGGAACACGTGAGGGCGATCCCGGCGCAGCAGGCGCACCAGTCCGGCCAACGCGCGGTGACCGCGGCCCGGCGCGTCCACCCGGACGACGGACAGCTTGCGGCCCTGCAACGACGGCACGGCCTCCAGCTCCTTGTCGAGCCTGGCCGCCCGCACCCGCGGCACGTCGTCGCCGGCGTCCTCCGGCAGCGGCGCGACCGACACCCCGCCCGTCAACGACGGTTGGGTCGCCAGCTCACCGGTGCTCTCCCACGCGGCGGCGTCCACCAGCACGAGCTGTTGCGCCACCCGTTCGGGCAGGTTGACGTCGACGTTGTGCCGCAGCAGCGCCCGCGCGGACGGGCACGGCTCGACCGCGACCACCGCGCCGCCCGTCCCGAACCGGCTGAGCATGCGCACGGTCTGGTACCCGACGTACGCGCCGATGTCGAGGAAGATGCCGTCCGGCTCGACCACCGAGTCGATCAGCTCCGACAGGCCGGTCTCCCACACCCCGTTGCTGGACAGCATCGGCAGCATGAACGCGTCGTCCGACGGCAGGCGCAGCAGGCCCACGTCGGTCAGCACGAGCGAGCTGCGCGGCACGGTGTCGCTGTGCCGCTCGTGCTCGCGCACGACGACGCGGCGCAGGGCGTCGGCGGTCTGCTGCGCCTGGTTCGCGGCGCGCAGGCCGAACTCGAGCTTGGTGTCACGGTCCCGCAGCACGTCGACGACCTTGGACTCCAGCGAGTCGATCCGGTCGAGGGTGCGTTCGAGCGCGACGGCGAGCTTGTCGATGCGCTGGGCCAGGGCGTCGCCCTGCTTGGCGCGCTTCGCGGCCTCGGCGACCACGGCGTCCTCGATCTCGCGCACCCGCCGTCCCTGGCCGGCCATGTCGGCGCGGACCCGGACGACGCCGTCGTCGATGCCGACGAGCTGGTCGGCCAGGTGGCCCTGGTGCTCGGCGTGCTGTTCCAGCTCGGCGCGCAGCACCTCCAGCTCGCCCAGGCCCACGCCGGTGGACAGGTCGTCCTGGCGGCGGACCACCTCGGAGACCGTGCGCTCGACCCCTTCGACCAGGGACGTGAGCACGTTGCGCATGTGGTTGTCGTAGTGGTCGAGGACGCGCAGGACCACCTTGCGCAGCTGCGGCGCCATGGGCGTGCGGCTGGCCGTGCCCACGTCGGGTTGGCGCAGCAGGGCGTGCTTCGCCGAGTGCAGCGCCTTCAGCGGGTCGACGGTCGGCGAGGGCTTGGCCCGGCGGGCGCGCCAACCCCGGTAGGCGTGCTCGACGCGTTCGCGGAGGATCTCGCCGACCTTGGCGACGTCCCGGGTGGCGCGGACGTGGTCACGTCCCTTGAGGCCGATCGCGACGGCCGTCGGCAGGTCGTCGGCGAGGGCGCGCATGAGCTTCGCGGCGGCCTGGACGTCGGGTTCGACGCCCTGGCGGCACGGCACGAAGATCACTGCGGCCTTGTCGAACAGCTCGGCGACCGCGCCGTGGTCCGAGGTCATGACCGGTGTGGCGCGGGCGGCGTGCCCGGCGAGGGTGTGCGCGATCCGGTCGCACGCGCCGCCCCGGTGCAGGTGCACGAGGCAGTCGACGGGACCGAGGGTGTCGACCAGTTCGATGCGCGGGTCGGCGGCGGTGGCCAGGCGCAGTCGTTCGGCGGCCTCGGGGTGGGCCGACGCGTTGGTGACCTCGATGCGCAGCGTCACGTCGTTGCGGTCGGGGAAGGCCGAGAGGAACGCCGAAACCGCGCCCAGCACGTTGCCCGCGCGGTCGATCGCGTGATCGGCGAGGGCTCCGAAGACCACCCCGTCGTGCGCTTCGGGGTCTTGGTCCTCGATGTCCACGACCGGCAGCGGGAGGACCCGGACGGCCGGGCCGCCCTGGCGTTCGAGGGTGGCGCGCGTCGCCTCGGACGGCACCCACAGCTCGGCGGCGTCGATCGGCTGGTCGTCGTCGAGGAGGTAGTCGACGACGAAGCGGCTGTCCGGGACGCGTTCGGCGGTGCCGACCCGGATCACGACCGGGTAGCCGGCGGTGGTCGAGGTCGGGAGGCCGGACGCGCGGGCGGCGGCGTGGACGAGCTCGGCGACCGGGCCGGCGCCGAGCACGGAAACGCCGAGCTGGTCGTGCAGCACGGGTCCTTCGGCGCGGGGCCGGGGCACGGCGGCGACCGGCAACCGGCCCGCGGCCACGCCGACGCTCGCGCACCAGTCGCGGAACGCCGGGCCGTCCTCGCCGAACGGGTCGGGGAACTGGGCGCGGAGGGCCTGGTCGGAGCGCCAGAGCGCGACGGACCAGCGCGTGCTGCCGGGCAGGCCGGGCACGGGTTCGCTCGCCCAGGCCACGAAGCCCGCTCCCCCGTCCGGCCCGAAGGCCGGGGGTGGGGTGCTTCGGGTGGTCGGGGAGGCCGGTTCGAGTGGGGTGGAGCGCTCGGCGGCGTCCGGACGGGAGTGGTCGGCGGCGGGCTCGGCATCGGCATCGGCATCGGCATCGGCATCGGCATCGGCATCGGCATCGGCATCGGCGGACGATGCGACCTGGCCGGCGGGCTCGGCGCTGTCAGCAGTCGGCGCGGCATCGGCAGCCGGCTCTTCGCGGTCGGCGGTTGCCGGGACCTCGACGGGCGGCTCGGAGCCTTCGGCAGGCTGATCGACCTGACCGGTCGGCTCGACGCCCTCGGCGGGTTGGTCGACCTGACCGGTCGGCTCGACGCGCTCGGCGGGTTGGTCGAGGTGACCGGTCAGGGTGATGCCTTCGGCGGCCGGCTCGGCGGCGACCGGGGTTGCGGCGACCGGGGTTGCGGCGGCGGGGTCCGGGGCAGGCTCGGCCGGTGCGGGAGGTTCGGTGGAGACCGGGGCTGGGGGCAGGATTTCAGGCTCGGTGCTCGGGCGGGTGCCGTTGACGGCCGGCGTGGTCACCGGTTCGGTGGTCACCGGTTCGGTGGTCGGCGTGGAGGCGGGCTCGGTGGTCTGCCTGCCGCCCGGGCTGAAGGCCGAGCCCGGGTGGGAGCGGGCGGCTTCGCGGTAGTCCGCGCGCAGCTCGTCCGGGATCTGGGTGCCGTCCGCGAGCTGCCCGAAGCCGTACCGGACCCGCTGCGGCGAGTGGCCCTTGCGGACCAGTTCCGCCCGGTACGCCGTGCAGAGCTCCGCCAGCTGCGGGTGTTCCGAGAGCAGGACCCGGGGGCGGTCGGCGAAGTCCGCCGACAGCAGCCACGGGCGGTGGGGGTCGAAGCCCGCGAAGTGGACGCTGCGGACCGGTTCGCCGACCGTGGTCAACGTGCCGTCCGGGCGGCGGTGCAGGTCGCGTTGCGCCGCGTTCCACACCGACAGGCCGACTGTCGCGTCACGCAGGACGTGCAGGTTGACCAGCGCGGGAGCCATGTCGAGCACGGCCTTGGTGGCGTCGGGCGTGCGGCGCAGCTGTTCGCCGAGGGACCGCAGGAACGGCTCCGCGCCGGGCGCGACGAGCAGGAACCCGGGGTCGAAGACGCCCGTCTCGAGCAGTTCGGTCGGGGTCGGGCGCAGGCCGTCGTCGGGCAGCGGCCGCAACGCCCTCGGCACCAGGACCAGCGGGCCGCGGCGCACGGCGGCCTCGACCAGATCCGTGAGCGGGTTGAGCACCTGCACCCACGGGTCCAGGCACAGCACCGGCACACCTTGGCCGAGCAGCTGCTCCAGGAGCTTCGGCCGCAGCACGCCGCACAGCTGCGCCGCCGTGCAGCCGGTGGCCAGCTCCGCCAGCTCGTCCTGGCTCATGCCCAGGTCGGCGGGGGTGACGAGGCCCGGACCGGAGTTCTCCGGCAGGGCGTCGACCACCAGCGCCAGGAACCTGGCCTGCGGGTGGTTGGCCAGGAACGAGCTCGACAGCACCTTCACCGCGGGCAGTTCGGCGGCGGTCGCCACCGTGCAGGCGATGAACGTGGGACGGGATTCCGAACGCCCGGGCACCTCGGTCACGGTCTGCAAACCTAGCTTCTCCGAGTGCCCGGTGTGGACCACCCGCACGGGTGTCTCCCTCACAGGACCGGCAACAGGTTGCGCAGCTCGTACGGCGTCACGCTGCGGCGGTAGCCGTCCCACTCCGCCCGCTTGTTGCGCAGGAAGAAGTCGTAGACGTGCTCGCCCAGCGCTTCGGGGAGCAGTTCGGAGTTCTCCATCTCGGTCAGCGCCTCGCCGAGGTTCTGCGGCAGGTTGTCGTACCCGGCGGCACGCCGTTCGCGGTCGGTCAGCGACCACACGTCGTCCTCGGCGGGCGGCGGCAGCTCGTAGCCCTTCTCGATGCCCTTGAGCCCGGCCGCCAGGATCACCGCGTACGCCAGGTACGGGTTGCAGGCGGAGTCGAGCGAGCGGATCTCGACGCGGCGCGACGACGACTTGCCCGGCGAGTACATCGGCACGCGCACCAGGGCGGACCGGTTCGCGTGGCCCCAGCACACCGCCGTCGGGGCCTCGCCGCCCACGATCAGCCGCTTGTAGGAGTTCACCCACTGGTTGGTCACACCGGAGATCTCCCGGGCGTGCTTCAACAGGCCGGCGACGAACATCTTGCCGGTGTCGGACAGCTGGTACGGGTCCTCGGCGTCGTAGAACGCGTTGCGGTCGCCCTCGAACAGGCTGACGTGCGTGTGCATGCCGCTGCCGGGCTGGTCGGTGAACGGCTTCGGCATGAACGAGGCCCGCACGCCCTGCGTGATCGCGACTTCCTTGATCACGTACCGGAACGTCATCACGTTGTCGGCCATGGTCAGCGCGTCGGCGTAGCGGAGGTCGATCTCCTGCTGGCCGGGCGCGCCCTCGTGGTGGCTGAACTCGACCGAGATGCCCATCGCCTCCAGCGCCTCGATGGCGTGGCGGCGGAAGTGGGTCGCGGTCTCGTGGCTGGTCTGGTCGAAGAAACCGCCGTTGTCCGCCGGGACGGGCTCGCTCCCGTCGTCGGGCAGGCCCTTGAGCAGGAAGAACTCCATCTCCGGGTGCACGTAGCAGGTGAAGCCCGCCTCGCTGGCCTTGGCCAGGGTGCGGCGCAGCACGTGCCGCGGGTCGGCCCACGACGGCGAGCCGTCCGGCATGGCGATGTCGCAGAACATGCGCGCCGAGTAGTGGTTCTTGTCCGGCGTCTGCCAGGGCAGCACCTGGAACGTCGACGGGTCCGGCTTGGCCACCATGTCGGACTCGTACACGCGGGCGAAGCCCTCGATGGCGGAGCCGTCGAAGCCGATGCCCTCGCTGAAGGCGCCCTCGAGCTCCGCTGGAGCGATCGCCACCGACTTGAGGAAGCCCAGGACGTCGGTGAACCAGAGCCGGACGAACCGGATGTCGCGTTCCTCGAGGGTGCGGAGCACGAACTCCTGCTGGCGGTTCATGACCCGAAGCCTAGGTAAGGACGGTCAACCGTGCGTTGCCGACTCGGCGGAACGCGCTGGGCCGTTTGCCCCGCCTTGGTGATTGCGCAGGTCAGGGACTTGCGGTGGTGTTTCGCGGTGTCGGAGGACGGCTGGATCTACGATTCACCCCATGCTCCCTCGTCGCGCCCTGATCGGGTCGCTCGTGCTCGCCCTCGTGGCGGGCTGCACGTCCTCCGGTGGCGCCGGGGCCCAGCCGGACGGGCCGGACCTGCTGGCGAAGGCGTCCGCCGGGATGAAGTCCGTGACCAGCACCCACTTCACCATCAAGGTGGACGGCGAGCTGCCGGGCGTGAGCGTGAAGGACGCCGAGGGCGACCTGAACGCCGAGGGCGAGTCGCAGGGCCGGGCGAAGGTCGAGCAGTTCGGCCAGCTGATCGAGGTCGAGTACGTGCTGGTCGCGACGGACCTGTACTTCAAGGGTCCGACCGGCGGGTTCACCAAGCTGCCCGCGGCGCTGGCGGGCCAGGTGTACGACCCGACCGCGATCCTGGACCCGGACAAGGGCGTGGCCCGCGTGCTGGCCGACGCGCGTGACGCCAAGACCGTGTCGAACGACGACGGGCTCGCGGTCGTCGAGGCGACCGTGCCGCGTGACGTGGTCGCCGGGCTCGTGCCGGGCATCGACGCCGACGTCGCCTCGGAGTTCTCCGTGCGGGACGAGAAGCTGCAGAAGGCGCTGTTCACGTTGCCGAGCGGTGCGAAGGTGACGATCGAGCTGTCCGACTTCAACAAGCCCGTCACCGTCTCGCCGCCCGCGTGAGCCCGGCAGTGGGCGCCGCGGTGGGTGAGGTGGGCACGGCCAGGGCTCGTCGGCTGGCGATCGGGGCCGGCGCGACGGCGGTGCTGCTGGGCGCGCTCGACGCGTACGTGGTCGTCGGCGTGCTCGTGGACATGGTGCGCGACCTGGGCATCCCGGTGAACCACCTGGAGCGCGCGACGCCCGTGGTGACCGGGTACCTGCTCGGGTACGTCGCCGGGATGCCGTTGCTGGGCCAGCTGTCGGACCGGTTCGGGCGGCGGCTGGTGCTGCACCTGTGCCTGATCGGGTTCGCGGTCGGCTCGGCGGTGACGGCGTTGGCGGGCGACCTGCCGCTGCTGGTGGCCGGGCGGGTGGTGCAGGGGCTGGCCGGTGGGGCGTTGCTGCCGGTGACGATGGCGCTGGTCGCGGACCTCTGGGCGGCGGAACGGCGGGCGTCGGCGCTGGGCGTGGTGGGCGCGGCGCAGGAGCTGGGCAGCGTGCTCGGCACGCTGTACGGCGTCGGGTTGGCGTCGCTGTTCAACGCGTGGTCGTTCTTCGAGTCGGTGGAGCCGCAGAGCTGGCGGTGGGTGTTCTGGGTGAACCTGCCGTTGGCGGCGATCGCGATGGCGGTCGTGCAGGCGACCGTGCCGCGGTCGGTCCGGTCGTCGGTGCGGATCGACGTCGTCGGCGGCGGCCTGTTGGCGTTGGCGTTGTCGCTTCTGGTGGTGGGGCTCTACAACCCCGATCCGGCGCGGTCCGTGCTGCCGTCGTGGGGGTGGCCCGCGCTCGGGGCGGCGGCGGTGGTGTTCGTCGGGTTCGTGCTGTGGGAGCGGCGGTCGTCGGTGCGGCTGCTGGACACGGCGGGGGTGGCCGTGCGGCCGTTCCTGGCGTCGCTGGGCGTGTCGTTGGCGACCGGTGCGGCGTTGATGGTGACCTTGGTGGACGTGGAGCTGTTCGCGCAGACCGTGCTGGGGCGTGACTCGGCCGCGGCGGCGGGGATGTTGGCGCGGTTCCTGATCGCGTTGCCGGTGGGTGCGCTGATCGGCGGGTGGCTGGCGGCGCGGACCCCGTCGGGTGACCGGTGGGTGTCGTTCGTCGGGTTGGCGGTGGCCGCGGGCGCGTACGCGCTGATCGCGCAGTGGCCCGCTTCGGTGTCGTCGTTCGTGGTGGGACGGGACCTGGCGGTGGCCGGGTTCGGGTTGGGGCTGGTGATCGCGCCGGTGTCGGCGGCGGTGCTGCGGGTGGTGCCGTCCTCGCAGCACGGTGTGGCGTCGGCCGCGGTGGTGGTGGCGCGGATGACCGGGATGCTGGTCGGCGTGGCCGGGCTGTCGGCGTGGGGCCTGCACCGGTTCCGCGAGCTGACCGCCGACCTGGACACGCCGCTGCCGTTCGGGATGACGCCGGAGGAGTTCGCCGAGAAGGCGGCGGCGTACCGGGAGGCGCTGACGGCGGCGTTGCTGACGGAGTACCACGAGATCTTCTGGATCACCGCGGTGATCTGCGGCGTCGGCGCGATCGTGTCGCTGCTGCTGCCCCGTTCGGCTCGGTGATCTTCTTGATCTTCGGGTGGCCGGGGGCAACGGTGCGGTTGGCTACCATCGTGGGATGGCCTGGAACACCGAGGAGACGCGGCGGCGCCTGAAGGAGGCGGCGGTCGTGGAGTTCGCCGCGCACGGGTTGGCGGGCACTCGGGTGGAGCGGATCGCGGCGCGGGCCGGGGTGAACAAGGAACGGCTGTACAACTACTTCGGCGACAAGGAACAGCTGTTCCACACGGTGCTGTCGGATGAGTTGGCGAAGATCGCGGCGGCCGTGCCGCTGGACGCCGAGGCGTTGCGGGACGTGGGCGAGTACGCGGGGCGGTGCTTCGACTACCACGTGGCGAACCCGCACCTGGTGCGGTTGTTGCAGTGGGAGGCGTTGGCCTACGGGGACGGCGCCGTGCCCGACGAGGAGGGGCGGGCGGCGCACTACCGGCGGAAGGTCGACGCTTTCCGGTCGGCCCAGGCGGCCGGGGTGATGGTCGCGTCGCCGGAAGCCGCCGACCTGGTGCTGCTGGTCATGTCGCTGTCGACCTGGTGGCTGGCCGTGCCCCAGGTGGCCCGGATGGTGACCGGACCGGCCGACCCCGCACGCCGCCGTGCCGCGGTCGTGGAGGCGGCGCGGCGGATGGCATCTGCGCAGGTCACGGCTACGCGGTAAGCTGGTGTTGATCGAGGGCGGCAGCAACACGTTCGGGTGAACCTGGCCCGAAAATGTACGGAAACACTGTTACCGCACCTCGGTTGAAAACCAGCGGACCCGCCGAAACCACCCCCGACCGTCCACACGACCACCCGCACCACCCGTCCACCCACCGCCCAGACCTCACCCCCTCCCCCGGACCACGCCGCCCGCGCACCGAGCGGAAGCGGCGAGCGGAAGCGGCGAGCGCGAGTCAGGCAATGGCCGCGTGGATCAGACGGTGGCGGGCGCGGGAGTCGGCTGGGGGCCCAGCGCGAGGGTGGCCGCCGCGAGGATGAGCAGGCCGGCGAGGGTCAGGCAGACGGCGGCGAAGCCCGCCGGGGCCAGGGCGGTGACGAGGACCGGGCTGATGCCGCCGCCCAGGCCGACCAGGAAGCCGTAGCCCGCCAGGCCCGCGCCGCGTGCTTCGCCGGAGGCGCGGCCGACCAGGGTGACCAGCGCCGGGATGGTGACGGCCAGGCCCGCGACGAAGATCGCGCTGCCGACGAGCAGCACGGGGAGCGTGGTGGAGCCCGCTTCCAGGGCCAGGCCGGCGGCGGCGATGAGGAAGGCGGCGGGTGCGACGCGGTGGGCGCCGAAGCGGGTGATCAGCGGGCCGGCGAAGAGGCCCAGGGCGATGCCCGGCAGGCCTGGGAGGCGGAGCAGGAGCAGGTCGACGGCGCTGTGGATGCCGTAGCGCTCGCCGACGGTGGTGGTCAGGGCCGTGTACATGCCCACGAAGGTCAGCAGCAGGGTGATGCCACCCGTGTAGGCGACCAGGAGTGACGGGCGGCGCAGAAGGTGACCCAGGCGGGTGAACGTGGTCGCCAGGGCGGTGGGGGTGGGGCGGGGGACGGCGGGCAGGCGGGTGAGGGTGAGGGCGACGGCCAGCAGCAGGGGGGCCAGGAGCCAGAAGACCCAGCGCCAGCCGAGGGCTTCGTCCACGCCCAGGGCGTAGGCCTGGCCGATCACGCCCGCCAGCAGGAACGAGCCGGAGACGGCGGTGACGCCCACGGCGCGGCGGGCCGGCGGGAGGGCCTCGGTGGCGTAGGCGAGTGACACGGACGGGATCGCGGCGGCCAGGAAGCCTTGCACGGCACGGGCCGCGAGCAGTGGGGCGAACGCGGTGGAGGTGCCCGCGATCGCGCTGACCACGGCACCCAGGGCGAGGCCGACCGCCATCACGTGACGGCGGTCGTAGCGGTCGGAGATGGTGCCGAAGAGCAGGTTGCCCAGGGCGAACGCGAAGCCGAAACCACCGCCCACCCACGCCGCGGTGGAGAGGGGGATGCCGTAGCGCTCGGCCACGCCCGGCAGCAGCGGGACCGTCAGGTAGAGCTGGCCCACCGCCAGGATCACGGCCGCCACCAGGACCGCCACCACGAAGGGCGCCCGGGTCACGGACCAGCGGTGGGGACGGGGACGGTCGAGCTGGTGACCGTGGTGCATGGGGTGAGGGTGGGGGTTGGGGAGCGAAGGGGGCAACGCGAGCTCCGGGGGTCTGCGCGGAACGGGTGAAGGGAAGGGGAGGAGGAGGTCGGAAGAAGTCCAACTGTGACGTTGGAATTAGCGTAGGCCGAGGAGGGGATGAACTCCAACGGTGGGGATGGAATGTGCGGTGCGTCACCGACTGACGGTCTGGGTCACTCGATAGGTCGGAGTCCGCCGGTGGCGACTGCGGGTGGGGTGTGGGGGACGGACCATGGCCGCATGACGTATCCCGATGCGAACACCGCTGGTCAGGATCGGCGCGCTGAGACTCCGGCCGGGCACGGGCGGGCGTTGTGGATCACCTTTGGGGTGATCACCCTGTTGATCGGGCTGGCCGTCCTGCTCTGGCCGGGGCTGACACTGCTGACCGCGGCGGTGCTGTTCGGCGCGCAGATGCTCATCACCGGCGTCTTCTGGCTCGCCGCCTCGTTCACCGCGGACGCGATGGGACGACAGCGGTGGCTGCTGGCGGTCGCCGGGTTGTTGGCGCTGGTCGCGGGCATCCTGTGCCTGCGCGCGCCGTTCCAGACCATCGCGGTGCTGGCGCTGCTGCTCGGCGCGACCTGGGTGGTCGGCGGGGTGGCCGAGGTCTTCCACGGGTTCGGCAAGAGCGGGTGGGCGGTGTTCTCCGGGGTCGTGACCGCGATCGGCGGGGTCGTGGTGCTCGTGTGGCCGGTGGCGAGCCTGCTCGCGTTGGCGTGGCTGCTCGCCGTGGTGCTGATCGTCTTCGGCGCGATGGCCATCGCGGGCGCCATCAGCGTCGACCGCAAGCCGAAGACCGCGAAGTCCGCCGCGCCCACCGGGACGGCCGCCACCGCCTGACCGGCGCTACTGCCGGACGGCCCGGCGCAGGTAGACCGAGTCGAAGCTCTCCCCGACCATCCGCACATCGCTCACCTGCACGAACCCCGGTCGGTCGCGGTCCGTGCGGATGCAGAGGACGCGCACCTCGTCACGGAACTCGGCGAGCGGCGCGGAGGTGCGCCGGTCACCTTCCGGGAGGGCGGCGCACACGCCGTAGACCGGCTCCGGTGCGCCCCGTTCCAGCAGGGCGAACCGGGAGCCGTGCTCCGAGTCCGGCGACGTGGGGCCGACCGTCAGGTCCTGCCCGGTCGTCAGGCCGTCCTCGAAGTCGATCGAGCAGGACTCCCGGTCGCCGCCCGAGCTGCACAGCTCGCGGGTGGCCGGCGCGCTGGTCACGGCGGCGGGCGTGGTGGTCACCGGCGTCGAGGTCGCGACGGCCGCACTGCCGGGAGCGGAGGTGGCCGCTCCGCTCAGGGTGGTGGTCGTCGTCGCGGTGCGGCTGGTGGTCGAAGCGGCGGCGTCGGCGGGTGGTGAGGGCGCCGGCCGCCACCACGAGCGGGCTCCCGCCCGCGACCACCAGCGCCGAGACGCGCGGACGTGTCCTCGGACGACTCCGTCACCACCGAAGCTCCCCCTCCCCTGCCCGCTGTGAGGACAGGGAGGGGAGCTTCGGTGGTCAGTGCTCGCGGTGGGAGGGTGCTACGTGATCAGCCCTCACGCCAGCCGCTGGTGATGGGCAGCCGGCGGTCGCGGCCGAAGGCCTTGAACGTGATCTTGGTGCCCGGCGGGTACTGGCGGCGCTTGTACTCCGCCTTGTCGACCATGCGCAGCACCTTGTCGACCAGTTCGTGCGTGAACCCCATCGCGATGAGGTCGCGGTAGCCCTTGTCGCCCTCGACGTAGTCGTCCAGGACCGAGTCGAGCAGCTCGTAGTCCGGCAGCGAGTCGGTGTCGACCTGGCCGGGGCGCAGCTCCGCCGACGGCGGCTTGGTGATCGAGTTCTCCGGGATCGGCGGCAGCTCCCCCAGTTTCTCGGCCTCGGCGTTGCGCCACCGCGCCAGGTCCCACACCAGCGTCTTCAGCACGTCCTTGATCGGCGCGAACCCGCCGACCGCGTCGCCGTAGATGGTCGAGTAGCCGACGGCCAGCTCGGTCTTGTTGCCGGTGGCCAGCACCAGGTGGCCGTGCTGGTTCGACAGCCCCATCAGCGTGACGCCGCGGCACCGGGCCTGGACGTTCTCCTCCGCCAGGCCGGTCAGCCCGAGTTGGTCCACGAAGACGCGGACCATGTCCGCGATCGGCTGCTCCGAGTAGTGGCAGCCGGTGCGCTGGGCCAGGTCGTAGGCGTCGGACTTCGAGTGGTCCGACGAGTACACCGACGGCATGGACACGCCGTACACGTGGTCCGCGCCGAGGGCGTCCACCGACAACGAGGCCACCACCGCCGAGTCGATGCCGCCCGACAGCCCCAGGACGACCGAGCGGAAGCCGTTCTTGTGGACGTAGTCGCGCAGGCCGGTGACCAGCGCGTGCCACACCTCCGCCTCGTCGGACAGCGGTTCGGCGGACTGCGGCACGGGCAGCGGGTCGTAGGCGGGCAGCGGGTCGTGGGTCAGGGAGCGGCGGTTGACGGTGAACCCGCCGTACGAGCCTTCCGCGCGGGGCGCGCCGCCGGGCAGGTCGAGGTCGAGCACGACCAGGTGCTCCACGAACTGGGGTGCGCGGGTGATCAGCGAGCCGTCCGCGGCGACCACCATCGTGTCGCCGTCGAAGACCAGCTCGTCCTGGCCGCCGATCAGGTTCACGTACGCCAGCGGCGCGCCCGCCTCGACCGCGCGCCGCGCCACCAGCGGCAGCCGGGCGTCGTCCTTCTTCCGCTCGTACGGCGACGCGTTCGGCGAGACCACCAGGTCCACGCCCGCCTCGCCGAGCGCGGCGATCGGCCCGCCGTCCTGCCACAGGTCCTCGCAGATCACCATGCCGACTTCGAGGCCGTGCACGCGCACGACGTCCAGCGCGTCGCCGGGCGTGAAGTACCGGCGTTCGTCGAACACGCCGTAGTTGGGCAGGTGGTGCTTGTGCTGCCGGGCCGCCACCCCGCCCCGGTGCAGCACGGCGGCGGCGTTGCGCATGCCGTGCTCGTCGCGGTCGAGGTAGCCGACGAACACCGCCAGCTCGCCGCACCCCTCGTCGGCCAGCCTGGACGCGAGCGCGGTCAACGCCTCCTTGGACGCCTCCGCGAACGACACGCGCAGCGCGAGGTCCTCGACCGGGTACCCGGTCAGCGCCATCTCGGGGAAGACCGCGAGGTGGGCGCCCGCCTCCACGGCCTTGCGGGACCACTCGACGACGAGTTCGGTGTTGGCCGCCAGGTCGCCGACACAGGCGTTGACCTGGGCGAGGGCGAGTCGGAGCTGTGGCATGGTGGCATTCTCGCTCACGCGGAGCGGCCAAGGCGCGCGTTGTGGCCGACGCGTCACACCTACGATCGAAGATGTGCGCCGTCCGATGATGCTGTTCCTCGCCCTCCCGCTCCTGGCCTCGTGCACGAGCGTGCTGCCCGGGTCGCCCAACGCCGGGACCGCGTTGGAGCGGAGAGGGCCGGCCGGGGTGGTGCCCGCCGGGCTGGAGCGGTTCTACGGCCAGCAGCTCGGCTGGGAGGACTGCGGGCCGTACGCGACGACCGGGACGACGACGTCGCAGTTCAAGAACAAGAAGTCGATCGAGTGCGCCCGCCTGGAGGTGCCCCTCGACTACACCGCGCCCGAGGGCCGCACGATCAGGATCGGTCTGCTGCGGCAGCCCGCGACCGGCGACCGGATCGGTTCGCTCGTCATCAACCCGGGTGGTCCGGGCGCGTCCGGCATGGCCGCGGCGGCGGGCATGGGCTCGCAGGTGAAGTCCACGCCGGTCGGTGAGCGGTTCGACCTGATCGGGTTCGACCCGCGGGGCATCGGCGCGAGCGAGCCGCAGGTCAAGTGCCTGACCGACGCCGAGCGGGACGCCGACCGGCTCGACAGCGACATCGACACGTCGCCGGCGGGCCTGGCGCAGACCGAGGCGGAGAACAAGGCGTACGCGGACAAGTGCGCCGCGGCGACGGGCGTCGACGTGCTGGCCAACGTCGGCACGCGGGACGTCGTGCGCGACCTGGACGTCATGCGGTCCGCGCTCGGCGACGAGAAGCTGACCTACCTGGGCTACTCGTACGGCACGCACATCGGCGCGGCTTACGCGCAGGCGTTCCCGGGCAACGTGCGGGCGCTCGTGCTCGACGGGGCGGTCGACCCGACGCAGAACCAGGTCGAGTCGCTGATCGCGCAGGGCGCCGGGTTCCAGAAGGCGTTCGACGCGTTCGCGGCGTGGTGCGCGAAGCGGCCGGACTGCGCCCTGGGGACGGACCCGGCGAAGGCGAACCAGGCGTTCCGGGAGCTGACGTTGCCGCTGGTGCAGCGGCCCGTGGCGGTGGGCGACCGGAAGCTGTCGTACAACGACGCGATCACCGGGGCGATCCAGGCGATGTACTCGGAGGAGCTGTGGGCGCCGCTGAACTCCGGGTTGACGGAGCTGAAGAACAACCGCGGTGACGTGCTGATGTTGTTGGCGGACAACTACTTCGACCGGGACCCGCAGGGCCGGTACTCCACGATCACGGACGCGTTCGTGGCGGTGAAGTGCGTGGACGAGCCGCGCGTGACGGACAAGAACGTGCTGAACGACGTGGCGCGGCGCTACAAGGAGGCCGCGCCGTTCCTGGACGACGGCCAGCCGCCGGGCGCGGCGCTGGACGCCTGCGCGTTCTGGCCCGTGCCGCCGACCGTGCAGGAGCACAAGCCGGTGTCCGGGCTGCCGCCCGTGCTGGTGATCTCGACGACGGGTGACCCGGCGACGCCGTACGAGGCGGGGGTCAGCCTGGCGAAGGAGCTGGGCGGCGGGCTGCTGACGTTCGAGGGGAACCAGCACACCGTCTACTTCCACGGCAACGAGTGCGTCGACGAGGCCGGGCACGCTTACCTGGTCGAGCTGAAGCTGCCGCCGGAGGGCACGCGCTGCTCTTAGCCCCGGGTCGCGACCGGGCTCAGGGTGCGGCCGGCGCAGCGGTGACGACCTCGGTGTCCGGGTCGTGGTCGAGCACGGTCGTGCCCGCCACGACCACCGTCGCCTTCCGCCACGGCTGCTCGCGGAGCAGCAGCGGCACTTCCTCGGCCAGCCAGTCGGCGAGGAGCCGCCGCCGAGCGGCGGAGTCGCCGTCGCGCGCCGTCATCCGGCGCTCCTGCTCGTCCAGGTCGCCCTGCACCCAGATCGAGGCGTCGATCCACGGGGCGAGCTCTTGGCGGAGCGTCCCGGTGCCCTCGACCCAGACGACACCCGCCCCGGCGGCGACGCGGATCGCGCCGGGTCTGCCGCGCTCGGCCCAGGCCGGCGGTCGGAACTCCACCGCCCCGCCCCGGTGCAGGGGCCGCAGGACGTTCTCGACGATGAGGTCCACCCAGTCGAAGAACGCGTGGTGCCAGGCGATGTCGTCGGTGTGCACGACCCCGGAGCCGGGCACGGTCTTCCGCAGCCGTTCGACGAGCGTCGACTTCCCGGCACCGCCGCGTCCGTCGATCGCGACGACGACGGGGCGTCCGGTGATGCCGCCGGCCGCTTCGCGCAGTCGCCTCACGACGTCGGGCAGCGTCTCGACGCGCCACCCCGTCGCCTGGGTCTCACCTGGGTTCAGTCGCACGCGGAGCCTCCTCGGTCGATCGATCAGCGGTGGGCGAGGCCGTCCACCCGCAGGGTCGCGGAGTCGTCCCGGTGGGCGCCGGTGCCGCCGACGTGCTTGGCGCTGATCGCGGTGCCGTTCTTGAGCACGTGGTAGAGCGCCATGCCGTGACCGCGGCCCAGGTCGTAGTCGTCCTTCAGCCACTGGAGGACGACGCCCGCCTTCGTGGTGGCGTCGTACCCGCGAGCGCCCGCCTCGGCGAGGAGCTCGGCCGGGGTCTTGCCGGTCTTGCGCTCGATGGTGTCGAGGTACGCCTGGAAGGACATGGCCGGCTCCTTGGTCGTCGGTGTGACCCCAGCTTATGACAACTTTTCCTGTCTTGACAAGATTTATTGTCTAATCAGATCCACAGCAGCTCAGAGCCCTTGAACAGGTGCAGGCAGCTCTCCGGGCCTTGCAGGCTCATGCGCAGGCCGCCGTCCTCGGACACGACCTGAGCGCCCTCCTCGAACGCCAACCCCCACGCCGCCACGTGCAGCTCCGGAACCCGCTCCACCACGGCGAACAGGCGCGGAGCCTCCTCCGCCACCCACTCACGCTCATCACCAGTCATAAACCGAACGGTAAACCCGAGTGGTCGGGTTGACTAGACGCCTGATCAGGTGACCCAGTGGCGCGAGGCAGGTGCGGCAGACTGTCGGCGATCAAGCACGAGGAGACCCATGACCAGCAGCGACCGCAGCCCGGTCGACTACCGCGTCGGCCTCGCCCACCGCCTGCGCGAGCTGATGCGCCGCAGAGGTGTGACCAAGGCCGACATCAAGACCACGCTGGGCTGCTCGGAGTCGAAGGTCGGCAAGATCCTGCGCGGCGACCACTCGATCGCGCCACTGGAACTGGTGGCCCTGCTCGACCTCCTCGGGGTGGCGGAGGAAGAGCGCGCCGACCTGGTTCACCTCGGGGAGGAGGCGCGCAAGCGCCGTCCCAAGACACCGTGGGGCGCGGCGATCCCGGACCGGCTCCGGAAGTACTTCAACACCGAGGAAACCGCGCGGCGCATCGAGGCGTACCGGCCGGATCTGCTGCACGGGTTGGCGCAGACCGAGGCATACGCGCGAGCGGTGATCGAGACCAACCCGGCGCTGCGGCCCCACGAGGTCGACAGCCTGGTGCAGGCGCGGTTGGCCAGGCAGCGACGGTTGACCGCGCCCCATCCACCCGAGTACGCGCTGGTGATCAGGCAGTCGGTGCTGCGAGCGCCGGTGGGATCGCCGGAGACCCGGTTCGAGCAGCTGCGGCACCTGAGGAGGCTGGCCGAGCTGCCTCACGTGACGCTAAGGATCATCCCGGACAGCGTCGGCCTGACCAGCGCGCTGTACTTCCCGTTCGAGATCCTCACGCCACCCGGCGACCTGCGGAAGACCGTGTACGTGGAAACGTTGACGGACGGCCTGTTCGTCGACGAGGAAAGTCGGATCTCCCACTACGAGGCAGTTTTCCGGGAACTCGTGACGGTCTCGGCCACCGATCTGCTTGATAGCGTCGAGGTATGACTTGGCGGAAGAGCAGCTACAGCGGGAACAGCGGCGGGAGCTGCGTCGAGGTGCGGGCCGGGCTGGACGCGGTGCGGGACTCGAAGAACGTCGACGGGCCCGTGCTGGAGGTCAGGCCTGCTGCTCTGAGGGCGTTCCTGAGGGCACTGCGGACCAGCTCGCCAGCAGCTTGAGGCGGTCCTCGGTCGGCGAACCCGCGCGAGCGGTGTAGAGGGCGAGGACCACGTCCGGGTCGCCGGTCGGGCGCAGGGTCTCGTAGTCGAGGTCCAGGTCCCCGACCACGGGGTGGCGCATGAGCTTCGTGCCGTGGGTCTTCTCCAGCACCTTGTGCTGCGCCCACAGCTTGCGGAACGTCTCGTCCTTGACCGACAGCTCGCCCACCAGCGCCGCCAACCTGGCGTCGTCCGGGTAGCGGCCCGCGTCCAGCCTGAGGAACGCCACCATGTCGGCGGCGACGGTGGGCCAGTCGCGGTAGAAGGTGCGGGACTCCGGGCGCAGGAACGTGTGCCGGGCGGAGTTGCGGTCCTCCGGCGGCAGGTCGCCGAAGCCGTAGAGGGCGTCGGCCAGCGGGTTCCAGGCCAGGATGTCCGCCCGGCGGCCCATCACGAACGCGGGCACGTCGTCGGCCATCTCCAGCAGCCGCCGCAGGCCCGGCCGGACGCGTTGGGGCGCGGGCCGCCTGGCCGGCGTCGGGCGGACGAGGTTGCGCAGGTGGGCGCGTTCGGTGTCGTCCAGCCTCAGCACGCGGGCGACGGCGTCCAGCACCGAGTCGGACACGGCGGGCGTGCGGCCCTGTTCGAGGCGCATGTAGTAGTCCACGCTCACGCCGGCCAGCATCGCCAACTCCTCGCGGCGCAGGCCGGGCACGCGGCGCCGGCCGCCACCGGGCAGGCCGACGTCGTCCGGGCGGACGCGAGCCCGGCGGCTGCGGAGGAACTCGCCCAGGTCGTGGTTCACCCACCCAGTATGGCCGCCCGGCCCGCGCCGAGCCTGGGTACTGCCAGTCCCAGGGAACACCGCTCCCCAGGTTGACCGGCACCTCCGGTAACCGCCGCGACCAGGTCCAGTGTTCTTGCCATGACCTACGACCTGAACAACCGCACCGCCGTCGTCACCGGGGCCGCGAGCGGCATCGGTGCCGAGATCGCGCTCGTCCTGGCCCGGTCCGGGGCGAAGGTCGCGCTGCTGGCCCGCCGCGCGGACCGGCTCACCGACCTGGCCGACAAGATCGCCGCCGAGGGCGGGCGGGCGCTCGCCGTCGCCGCCGACGTCACCGGTGACCTCACCGAGGCCGTCGAGGCGGTCCACACCGCCTTCGGGCGGGTCGACCTGGTGGTGAACAACGCGGGCGTGATGCTCGGCAACCCCCTGTCCGAGGGCCGGGACGACGAGTGGCACCGGATGATCGACACGAACCTCAAGGGCCTGCTGAACGTGACCAAGGCGTTCACCGCGGACCTGGTGGAGGCGGGTGCGGTCGGCACCGCGGACCTGGTGAACATCTCGTCGATCGCCGCGCACCTGACGTTCCCCAACTACGCCGTCTACACCGCGACCAAGGCGGCCGTCACGCACCTGTCGGCGAACCTGCGCACCGAGCTGGGCCCGAAGGGCGTGCGGGTGACGAACATCGAACCCGGCCTGGTGCACAGCGAGCTGGCGGGCCACATCGACAACCCGGACGTGGCCGCGCACCTGGCGCAGTGGCGGGAGGAAGTGCCGCCGCTGGACCCGTCCGACCTCGGCGACGTGGTCGGGTTCGCCACCAGCCGGCCCAGGAACGTGAACCTGCGGCAGCTCGTGGTGCTGCCGACCGTGCAGGTCTGAGGGGCCGGGCCGCCCGTCGACGGGGGTCGGCGGGCGGCTCAGCCCGACCGGCGGCTGCGGTAGGCGCGCTGCTGGCAGCCCCGCGAGCAGTACGCGCGGGGCCGGCCGGACGCCGGTTGCACCACCGGCCCACCACACACCCGACAAGTATCATCACGCTTTTCATCACGCTGGCGGATCAGCAGTTCGATACCGTCCAGCAGCCGGGCCAGCCCGAAGCCGAACGGGTCCGGCTGGTCGAAGCCGCCGGCCTCCCACAGCGACGTCAGCGTCGGGTAGCGGTCGAACCGGGCGAACAACGCGTCCCGCGCGCCCCACCACTGCTCGTCGCTCACCCCGGTGCCGCGCTCCGCCCGCGCGGCCTCGACCAGGGCGGACGCCTCGGCGTCGACGAACCGGGCGACCAGGCCGACCGCCGCGACCACCTCGGCCGGGGCGAGGCCGGTGCCGGCGACGATGCCCAACGCGTGCTCGTAGTGGGCCAGCGCGTTGGGCCCCGGCACGTGCCGACCAGGCACCTCGGCCAGCCAGGGGTGCCGTTTCCGCAGCTCCCAGGCGTGCCGGACGAATGCTTCCAACGCCGTCCGCCAGCCGCCGCCCGCCGACGGCAGCGGGTCGCCGAGCACGGCGTCGCACATCAGGTCGACCAGGTGGTCCCGGCCGGGCACGTGGCGGTAGAGGGCCATGGTGGTGAAGCCGAGCCGCTCGGCGACCTTGCGCATCGACAGGCCCGCCAGACCCTCGGCGTCGGCCACCTCGACCGCGGCGCCCACGACCGCCTGGAGGCTGAGCCCCGGCCGGCCGTCCCACAGCAACTCCACCGAACGGTCGGGATCGCCCGCTGTCCCCATCACGCCTCCATGATATACCTACTGTGGTTTATGCCATAAACACCTTGGGGGCTGTTCATGACCGATTTCCACGTCTCCCCGAGCGGGGACGATGCCACGCCGGGCACCGCCGAGCGGCCGTTCGCCACGCTGGCCCGCGCCCGGCAGGCCGCCCGTGAGGTGGACGGTGACGTCACCGTGCACCTCAGGGCGGGCACGCACGTGCTCACCGAGCCGCTCGACCTGACCGAGGAGGACTCACGGGTCGTCTACCAGGCCTTCGGCTACGGCACCGCCGCGCAGGAGGAAGCCGTCGTCAGCGGCGGGCGGGAGGTCGCCGGCCGGCGGGGACCGGACGGGGTGTGGCGGGCCGAGGTCGGCGACCTGGTCACGCGGCACCTCGTGGTGGACGGGCGGCGGGTCGAGCGCGCCGGCGTGGACGGGCTGCCCGGCACGGTCCGCCGCACCGCGACCGGCTACGCCACGGACGCGCCGCTGGACTGGCGCTCCCCGGCGGGCGTCGAGTTCGTGCACCGGGGCGTCTACCCGTGGACGGAGGCGCGCACGGCGGTCGCGTCCGTCCACGACGGCGAGATCACCATGGCGCAGCCCGCGTTCGGCTGGGCCGTGGACGTCTACAACTCGGAGTGGTTCGGCCAGGTGATGTCCGGTCCCCCGGCGCCGACCCGGGTGGAGAACGACCCGGCGTTCCTGACCGAGGGCACGTTCGCGCTGGACCGCTCGCGGCCGGGCGGGCACGTCGTGCACTACCTGCCCCGCCCGGGAGAGGAGCCGCGCGTGGTCGTGCCCGCGTTGGAGGTGCTGGTGCGCGCCACCGGTGTGCGGGACGTGGCGTTCCGGGGCGTGGTGTTCGCCGACACCACGTGGCTGCGACCGGGTGGCGACCGGGGTTTCCTGCACTACCACTCGAACGGCTACTACGACGGCGGCCGGATCGGGAGGGTGGAGCCGGCCGAGGGCGCGTGGCTGACCGTGCCCGAGGAGCAGGAGCAGATCCCCGCCGGCGTGCAGGTGGACGGCTCGACCGGGGTGCGGTTCGAGGGCTGCCGGTTCACCAGGCTGGGCGCCGCGGGGCTGGGCGCGACCGGCGGCGCGGACCTCGTGGTGCGCGGCTGCGACTTCGACACCCTCGCCGCGTCCGCCATCTCGGTCACCGGCACGAACGGGGCGGTGATCGAGGACAACCTCGTCGCGGACGTCGGACTGGACCACTCCGGCTCGGCCGGCATCACGTTCCACGACACCGCGGACTGCGCGGTGGCGCACAACCACGTGCGCGACGTGCCGCACAACGGCATCGTGGCCCACCCGTCGCGCGGCGGCACCCGCATCACGCGCAACCTCGTCACCGGGACGATGGGCGTGCTGGCCGACGGCGGCGGGATCTACCTGTCCGGCGCGCAGGGCACCTCCGAGCACGGGGCCGTGATCAGCGGCAACGTCATCGAGGACACGCGCACGCCGTACAACTTCGGCCTCTACACCGACTACGGGGCCACGTGGGTGACGGTCGAGGGGAACGTGGTGGCCCGCGCGGACAACACGGCCGTGCTGCACGTCCACCCGCCGTTGGAGCACGTCGTCTACCGGGGCAACTTCTGGGACGCCGACCCGGTGGGCAGCGACGCCGTGCCGGACGGCGTCACCTACGAGGGCAACACCACGATCGCCGACCCGGCCGGGCTCGACACCGCCACGGCGGGCATCCGGGCGGCAGCGGGGCTGCTCACGAGACGGGCCTGACGAACGGGAACAGCACGGTCTGCCGGATCGACGTGCCGGTGAGCATCATCAGCACCCGGTCCACGCCCACCCCGAGCCCGCCGGTGGGCGGCATGCCGTGCTCCAAGGCGTCGAGGAAGTCCTCGTCCAGCTCCATCGCCTCGACGTCGCCGCTGGCCGCCTTCAGCGACTGCGCCTGCAACCGGCGGCGCTGCTCCAGCGGGTCCGTCAGCTCCGAGTAGGCCGTGCCGATCTCCGCCCCGAACGCCACCAGGTCCCAGCGCTCGGCCAGGCGGGGATCGGCGCGGTGCGGCCGGGTCAGGGGCGAGACCGACGTCGGGAAGTCGGTGTAGAAGGTGGGTTCGACGGTGGTCGGCTCCACCAGCTCGTCGTACGCCTCCTGCACCAGCGCGCCGTGGTCGGCGTCGTCGGCCGGCTCGATGCCGTGGCCCGCGAGCAGGGCGCGCAGCTCCGGCAGCGGGGTGTCCGGCGTGACGGTGACGCCCAGCGCGGCGGAGACGGCGGCGTGGACGGGAATGATCGGCCACTCCCCGGAGATGTCCACCTCCAGCCCGTCGCGCACGGCGACGGGACGGCCGTGCGCGGCCACCGCGGCGTGCTGCACGAGCTCCCGCACGAGGTGCAGCATCGTCGTGTAGTCGGCGTAGGACTGGTAGGCCTCCAGCATGGTGAACTCGGGGTTGTGCGAGGCGTCCGCGCCCTCGTTGCGGAAGTTGCGGTTCAGCTCGAACACCCGGTCCACGCCCGCCACGCACAGCCGCTTCAGGTACAGCTCGGGCGCGATGCGCAGGTACATGCGCATGTCGTAGGCGTTGATGTGGGTGACGAACGGCCGGGCGTTCGCGCCGCCGTGCACGGCCTGCAGCATCGGCGTCTCGACTTCGAGGTAGTCGCGGTCGTGCAGGAAGTCGCGGATGCCGCGCACCACGGCGCTGCGCAGCCGCAGCATCCGCGCCGAGTCGGGGTTCACCGCCAGGTCCAGGTACCGCCTGCGGACCCGCGCCTCCGGGTCGGCCAGGCCCTTGCGCCTGTCCGGCAACGGGTGCAGGCACTTCGCGGTCACGGTCCACTCGTCGGCGAGCACGGACAGCTCGCCCCGCTTGGACCGGATCACCTCGCCGCGCACGCCCACGTGGTCGCCGAGGTCGACGCCCGCCTTCCACGCCGCCAGGTCCACGCGCCCGGCGTCGAGCATGAGCTGGAGCTCGCCGGTGAAGTCGCGGACGCGGGCGAAGCTCAGGCCGCCGAACTCGCGCAGCGCCACCACCCGGCCGGCCACCGAGACGGTGTCGCCCAGCAGTTCCCGGGCCTGCGCCACCGAGTGCTCGCGCGGGTAGTTCACCGGGTAGGGGTCGATGCCGTCGGCGCGCAGCCGGTCGAGCTTGGCGATGCGCACCCGGACCTGCTCCGGGCGGCGCGGCTGCCGCGGCTCGACCTTGGTCGCGTCGATCTCGGCCACGGCGGCGGCGAAGCCCGTGCCGACGGTCTCGTAGCGCAGCGCGCGCGAGGACCCGCGCTTGACCAGCGACCTCAGGCTCGGCACGAACCCCTCGGCGACGCCCGCCGCGATGCTCACCCGGGGCAGGTGGCGGGCGCGGGTGAAGCACAGGTAGCGCGGCAGCCACTCCGGGCCGTACTTGGCGTTGGACCGGTACAGCGACTCCAGCTGGAAGAACCGAGACGCGAGGCTCAGCACCGCCCGCCACGTCCGCAGCACCGGTCCCGCGCCGATCCGCCCGCCCTCCTCGAACACCGCGCGGAACATGGCGAAGTTCAGCGACACCCGCTCGACGCCGAGCCGGCCGGCGGCGGCCACCAGTTCGGCGACCATGAACTCGTTGAGGCCGTTCTCGGCGGCCCGGTCGCGGCGCATCAGGTCCAGCGACAGCCCGCGCCTGCCCCACGGCACGAACGACAGCAGGCCGCGCAGCTCGCCGTGCGCGTCGTAGGCCTCGACCATCACGCACCGGCCGTCGGTCGGGTCGCCCAGCCTGCCCAGCGCCATGGAGAACCCTCGTTCGGTCTCCGCGCCGCGCCACCGCCGGGCCAGGTCGAGGATCGCGGCCAGCTCGTCGGCCGGGATGTCGGCGTGCCGCCGCACGCGGGCGGTGTGCCCGGCGCGGGCCACCCGGCTCACCGCCTGCCGCACGGCCCGCCGCTCGGGACCGGTCAGGGTGAACTCGCGCACGTCGAGCACGGCCTCGTCGCCGATCTCCAACGCCTTCAGCCCGGCCGCCGCGTAGACGTGCGCGCCGCGTTCGCTCGCGCCGAGCACGCCGGGCAGCCAGCCGTACCGCCGCGCCTCGCCCAGCCACGCCTGCACCGCCTGCGGCCACGCCTCCTCGTCACCGATCGGGTCGCCGCTGGCCAGCGTGGTGCCCGCGAGGACGCGGTAGGTGAGCGCGGCGCGGCCGTTCGGGGCGAACACCGCGCTCTTGTCGCGGCGGGTCGCGAAGTAGCCCAGCGAGTCCGGCTCGCCGTGCGCGGCCAGCAGCCGGCGCACGGCCAGCTCCTCGGTGTCGTCCAACCACCGGCTGGAGCGCTCGCCGCGGAAGAACACGTACAGCGTGGCGATGGCGACGAGCATCCCGCCGAACCCGAGCAGCACGCCCAGCCACGACGGGCCCTCGCCGCCGCGCCGCTGCGGCAGGACCTCGCCGGTGATCTGGTTCGCCGCCCACACCAGCTTGTGCCACGAGCCGTGCAGGTGGCCCGGGAACACCTCGGTCAGACCCCAGCCGAGCAGGCACAACGCCACGATCCCGGTGAGGAACACCACCAGCGCCTGCCGCCACGCGCCCGGCGCGAGCTTGGCCGGGAACGCGTCGCGGACCACCAGCAGGAGCACGATGAGCGCGAGGCCGACGACGACGCCGGCGCTCAGCTCGACCGCCAGGCCCGCCGGGTCCGGCGACTCGTCGGCGCCCAGGAACGGCGACGGGTCGATCCGGTAGAGGACGAGGAAGAGCAGCACCGAAGTCACGTTGAGCGCCTCGAACAGCAGCAACGTCCACAGCGCCGCCCGCTTGCGCCTGCGCAGGGCCGCGCCGAGCACGACCAGCACCAAGGCGATGAACAGGTTCGCCTCGACGGGTAGGCCCAGGAGGTAGGAGACCGCGAAGATGCCTTCGGCGAGGTCGGACTCCTCGTCGAGCACGAACAGCAGGACCGACGCCGCGGCCGCCGCCTGGACGACGGTGGCGACCACCCCCGCCGTCCGCCACTTCCACCTGGCCACCGCCACGACACGCTCCAAGGGGTTCGGGTTGTCCACCATGATCGCGTCACTCGCCGGTCGGGTGCACGTGCGCGCGTCCGGGCGTGTCGACGGGCCCGCCGTGGTGCTCAGCTCGGCGTTGGGCGGCGCGTGGTTCGACTGGGACGCGGTGGTCGCGTTGCTGCCGGACGCGCGCGTGCTCGTGTTCGACCGGCCGGGCACCGGGTGGTCCGACCCGGCGTTGGCGCCCGCGACGCTGGCCCGCGAGGTGGCCGTGCTGGACGCGGTGCTGGCCGGTGAGCCGTCGGTGGTGCTGGTGGGGCACTCGATGGCCTCGCTGCACGTGGAGGCGTGGGCGCGGTTGCGGCCGGGTCGGGTGCGCGGGCTGGTGCTGGTGGACCCCGATCCGGAGGCGCCGGGCGCGGGACGCCCGTCCGACGTGTCGGCGGCGGTGGCGCGGTGGGTGCTGCGGACCGGGTTGGACCCGCTCGTGGCCGCCCAGGCGCCGCGGCTGCGCCGGTGGGCGATGCTCGGGTCGACCCTCGGGCGGCGCGACCCGGCCTCGCCGGCGGCGGTGCGGTCGGTGTACGGGCGGCCGTCGGTGACGCGGGCCGTGCTGGACGAGCTGGCGTCCTACCCGGCGCAGGTGGCCGCGGTGGAGCGGCTGCGGGCGTTCCGCCCGCTGCCGCCGGCGCCGTTCACCGTGCTCACGGCCGGTCGACGGGAGTTCGCGGCGCACGTGGCGCTGGCCGCGATGGCCCCGACCGGGCGCACCGTGCTGGTGCCGGGCAGCCGCCACATGGTGCCGGTCGACCGGCCCGACGCGGTGGCGTTGGCGGTGCTCACGGCGTTGCGCGGCGGGTGAGCGGGGCGGGCGCACGGTACTCGTGATCGGCGTGGCGCGCGATGTGGTGGGCGGAGCGTGTGAAGCGTCTCGCACTACGCGCATTTACCCCGGTGTCGGTGTCAGGCTGGTCGGGTAACCGTGCAACAAGATCCCGGGGACCAGCGATGAAGCCGGCCCCGAGGGAGGACGGTCGACGATGACCTCGTCAGAGGTAACCGCGCCCTACGGCAACGGGGCGGGCAGCGCCCCCACCGGCAAGAAGGTGCGCATCCACCACCTGCGGGAGCTGAAGGAGCGCGGCGAGCCGTGGCCCATGCTCACCGCCTACGACATGTACACCGCGGAGCTGTTCGACGAGGCGGGCATCCCGGTGCTGCTGGTCGGCGACTCCGCGTCCAACAACGTCTACGGCTACGACACGTCGCTGCCGGTGACCGTGGACGAGCTGATCCCGCTGGTCCGGGGCGTGACCCGGTCGGTGAAGCGGTCGCTGGTCGTGGCAGACCTGCCGTTCGGCTCCTACCAGGTGTCGGTCGAGCAGGCCGTGGCGACGGCCGTGCGGTTCATGAAGGAAGGCCGCGCGCACGCGGTGAAGCTCGAAGGCGGGAAGCACTTCGCACCGCACATCGAGGCCATCGTGCGGGCGGGCATCCCGGTCATGGCGCACATCGGGTTCACCCCGCAGAGCGAGCACCAGCTCGGCGGCTACCGCGTGCAGGGCCGCAGCGACGCGTTCGACTCGGTGGTCGAGGACGCCCACGCCGTCGAGGCCGCGGGCGCGTTCGCGGTGGTGCTGGAGATGGTGACCAGCGAGGTCGCCAAGCAGATCACGCACGACCTGCTCATCCCGACCGTCGGCATCGGCGCGGGACCGGACACCGACGCGCAGGTCCTCGTCTGGCAGGACATGATGGGCCTGCGCCGCGGGCGCGCCCCCCGGTTCGTGAAGCGGTACGCCGACGTGGCGGGCGTGATGAAGTCGGCGGCGGAGCAGTTCGCGGCCGAGGTGAAGGGCCACCAGTTCCCCGGCCCGGAGCACACGTTCCACTGAGGTCCTGATCGAGGTCGCCGCACCGGCTCGGGCCGGTGCGGCGACCTCGTTCGTGCCGGGCCCGAATTCCCGGTGATTCCTTTCGGAGCGGAATAGCGCGACACCGAGCGCTATTCGCTTTCGAGTGCTTCCGCCCGGTTATCCCACTATTGCGGGTCGACCGCGCCCCGGGTATGCCACCATCGCGACCGAAGGCGTGATTTCGGGTCGACCCGGGACGGTTGATGGTCTCCAACGGCGAGTGGTCGCGCGCCCGCGTGGCGGCTCAGAGCCCGTGCCGCCGCACCATCGGCGCGACCAGCTCGGCGCGCGTGCGCCACACCGGCCGCCGCGAGGTGAGGATCGTGGCGAACAGCAGCGCGCTGCCCAGGACCGCGGAGACGACCACCATCGCGACGTCCTCCTCGCCGCCGCCCAGCGTCGCGCCGCCGAAGGCGACGACCACCGCGGCCACGCCGAGCGCCGCCGTGCGCGCCGGGTCCGACCAGCGGAAATCCCGGCCCGTCAACACTTGTTCGCGGAGTTCGTACGACCGGCGGGCCAGGTCGGGGTCGACCGGCTCCAGCTCCGACAGCCGCTCGGCCACCTTCGCGCACTGCACGAACTGGGCCGCGCTGGTGATCTCCAGGTCCCCGTCGCGGGTGACCGAACGGCACGTGTCCGCGACCGCGAGCAGCCGGGCCGCGAGCAGGTCGACGGCGTCCGGCTCGTGTTCGGCCTCGGCCACCTCGGTCCACCGGTGGGCGACCGCCAAGTCGATCCGGTTCTCCACGTCGACCTCCGATCCTCGGTTCGGGAGAAGGTTTCCATGAGCGATTCGCTCGGCGCGAAGATAGCCGAGAACCGCGACGCGGAACGGCCGCCGCACGGGACGTCCCCGGAACGGACGAGACGGCCGGTCGCGCCCGGGTCCCTCGGTTTCGCCGCGACGGCCGCGGGTCTTTTCCTGGTGGTGAGCCTCGGGCTCGGCCTGGGGATGATCCACGTGCCGCGGTGGTTCGAGGACCCGCCTCCCGCCGCGCCCACCGCCGAGGCGGGTCCGTACGACGTGACGCCGACCGGCACGACGTCGTCGTGGACGACCACCGGCCGGCCGACGACGACGCGGAGCACGTCGAGCGGCACGCCGGTCGGGTACTTCCGGTACACCGGCCCCGAAGGCCTCACCACCGTGCTCCCGGACTCGTACGCGGTGGTCGACGGCAGCGGCGCGGGCGTCGTCACCGCGCGCAACCAGCTCGACCCCGACGTCGAGGTGCGGTTCGGCGGGGCTCCGCCGGAGGGCTACGACGGCCTCTACGACACCATCGCCGCCGCGGCCGAGAGCAACGCCGGGCTGAAGGACTACCGGCAGCACGCGCTGGAGCGCGCCTGGCACGGCGGGCTCGACGCGGTGGACTGGGAGTTCCAGTACCAGACCGAAGAGGGCCAGACCCGGCGGGTCCGCGCGCACTACTGGCGCACGGGCGGCATCGAGTACGTCCTGCTGGCCACGGCCCCGACGGGCCGCTGGTCGGAGGCGCGGCAGCTGCTCGACACGATGATCGACCACAGCGACACTCCCTGAGGAGCGACACCGAAGATGGTCCTGGCCGACACGCGGTCCGTCCGGCACGCGGCAGCCGACGGTGACAGGGGCGCCGACCGCGACGAGGGCACGCGGCACCTGTGCGCCGCCGCCCACCTCAGCCGCGACTTCGCCGACGCGGCCCTCCGGGAGCTGCTGGTCGAGCCGACCCGACCGGCCGCGCCCGCGCCCGGGGTGGACACCTCGGCCGTGCTCACCGAGGCACTCGCGGCCCGGCTGCGCACGGACGTCGTCGACGTGCTGGTGCTCGTGCTGCTGGGCCTGACGGTGTACTTCTCGGTGTCGCTCGCGGTGGTGTGGATCACCGTCGCGGTGCTGCTGAGCCTGCCGAAGATCATCCGGGTGTGGCTCGCGGCACGGGCCAGGCGGGGCGACCCCCGGCCGGTCCGGCCCGTGCGCACGGGCATCACCGTCCTCACCCTCGTGCTGGCCATCGGACCGGTGGTCACGACGATCGGCGGTGACCCCGAAGGCACCGTGGAGGACGCGTTCGAGGACCTGGTCGGCCTCTCGCTGCTGGCGGCGGCGCTGGTCGTGCTGCTGGCCAACCGGCTGGTCGTCGCGCACCACGTGACGGCGCGCTTCGGTCCGCTGCGCGGCTCCGTGCCGCCTCCCGTGGACCGCGCCCTGCTGCGCCTGGCGCCCGCGCTCGCCCGGCGCATCGCGGAACGCCACGGCACGGCCACCCGCGTCGCGCCCGGCACGTCCGAAGAGGACGGTCTCGTGCCGCTCGTGGTGCACCGCGGCTACCAGCCGTTCGTCGGGGCGGGCGACATCCACGAGCCGTGGACCGTCGCCGTGCCGCTCGAACGCCGATCCGGTGTGCCGCGCACCGACGTCACCCTCGGCACCTCGACGCTCCTGGACGGCATCACGGCCAAGGTCACCGACCTGCGGGCCGCGTCGCTGCTCGCGCCGAGCGGCCGGCTCGGCGCGCTCAAGGTGGACGACTACGTCGTGGTCGCCGCGCAGGGCCTGGTGGACCACCTGCCCGACCGGGTCTCGGCGCACTACCTGCGCCGGCCCGGCGAGCCGCCCTACACGCACGTGTCCCGGGCGCACGCGCACGAGCTGCGCGACGACCCGTTGGAGTGGTCGCGCTTCTACCGCCGGTTCTCGGTGGAGACCTGGGACCGCGACCTCGTGCTGTCCGTGTTCGTGCACGTGGCGATGGACGAGTCCACGCTGTACCTGGAGTGGACGCCGTGCGTGCTGCGGCCCATCAGCGCCGAGCTCAAGTCCGTGGACGCCGAGCCGGCGTCGGCGTGGGTGCCGGTGGGCCGGGCCCTCAAGGACCTGGTGCTGCTGCCCGCGAGCGCGTTGTCCCGGATCGTGCGGCTCGCCGCGCACCCGCGCCCCAGCGCCCAGGCCGGCGCACGGGTGGACGCCGACAAGTACGGCTCCCTGATGACGCTGCGGGAGATGGCGGCCGACGTCGAGCTGCACAGCTACTTCCAGCAGGCCGACGTCGAGCGCTACACGCACCTGCTGCGCACGCGCGTCACGCTGGCCGTGGCGGAGATCCTGCGTGACGCGGGCTACCACACGGCGTCGTTCGACCAGCAGGCCCAGTCGATCGTCAACAACACCGTCAACACGGTCACCGTCACCGAGGGCGGCACGCTGACCGGGCACGTGCTGCAGGCCGGGTCGCTGAGCGGGGACATCGACATCACCGGCTGACGGTGATCCGCTCCGGGGCGTTCCTGGGGCACAGTGGGCGCATGTACCCCGAGATCGAACCGTACGACCAGGGCCTGCTCGACGTCGGTGACGGCAACCGCGTCTACTGGGAGGTGTGCGGGAACCCCTACGGCAAGCCCGTGGTGTTCCTGCACGGCGGGCCCGGCGGCGGGTCCGCGCCCGTGCACCGCAGGCTGTTCGACCCGGCCGTGTACCGGATCGTGCTGATCGACCAGCGCGGCTGCGGGCGGTCCCTGCCGCACGCGTCCGAGCACGGCACGGACCTGTCGGGCAACACCACCTGGCACCTGGTGTCCGACCTGGAGAAGGTGCGCGAGCACCTGGGCGTCGACCGGTGGCAGGTGTTCGGCGGGTCGTGGGGGTCGACGTTGGCGCTGGCGTACGCCCAGACGCACCCGCAGCGGGTGACCGAGCTGGTGCTGCGGGGCGTCTTCACGTTGCGGCGCAAGGAACTCGACTGGTACTACGGCGGCGGCGCGGGGTTCCTGTTCCCGGAGCTGTGGGAGCAGGTCGTGTCGCGCGTGCCCGAGGGCGCGGACGTGATCGAGACCTACGGGCGGCTGCTGGCCGACCCGGACCCGGCCGTGCGCGAACCGGCGGCGGTGGCGTGGAGCGTGTGGGAGGGGTCGACGGTCACGCTGCTGCCCCGGCCGGAGCTGGTGGAGGTGTTCGCGCAGCCCCGGTACGCGTTGGCGTTCGCGCGGATCGAGAACCACTACTTCCGGCACGGCGGGTGGTTGGCGGAGGGGCAGCTGCTGCGGGACGCGGGCAAGCTCGCGGGCATCCCGGGCGTGATCGTGCAGGGCCGCTACGACCTCGCCACCCCCGCCGTGACGGCCTGGGACCTGCACCGGGCGTGGCCGGGGTCGGAGCTGGTGGTGGTGCCGGACGCCGGGCACGCGTTCGACGAGCCGGGCATCCTGCGCGCGCTGCTGGCGGCCACCGACCGGTTCAAGGCGGCGTGATCCCGGGCCGGCCGCCGGGCGACGCCGTCAGCGCCCGAGCGCGGTTCCCAGGGCTTCGCGCGCGTCCACCAGCGACGGCCCGTACCAGGTCAGGTGGCGGCCCGAGACGTGCACGGGACGCAGGCCGGGGAAGAACTGCGGGCCGTCGTCCGGGGTGAAGAGGTACGGCTCGTCGGGCAGCACGACGAGGTCGGCGTCCTGCAGCTCGGACAGCTCGGGGCGGGGGTAGCGCTCGGGGTGCTCGGCGAAGGCGTTGACCACGCCCAGGCGCAGCAGCACGTCGCCGGCGAACGTGTCGCGGCCGAGCACCACCCACGGCTTGCGCCACACCGGCACCACGGCCCGCGCCCACGGCGGCGTCACCTCGCGCCACCGCCGTTCGGCCTCGACCAGCCAGTCCGGCTCCACGTCCCACGCCGTGCCGAGCAGGCGGCGCAGCGAGCCCAGCGCGGCGGGGACGGTGGCGGGCGCGGCCGTGACCCACACCGGGATGCCGTCGGCGCGCAGCCGTTCGACGTCCTCCGGGCGGTTCTCCTCGCTGTTGGCCACCACCAGGTCCGGCCGCAACGCCAGCACCCGGTCCACCCGCGGGTACTTCGAGCCGCCCACCCGGGTGACGTCGAGGTCCGGCGGGTGGGTGCAGTAGTCCGTGGCCCCGACGAGGACGGCCGGGTCGACGGCCCCGGTGAGCAGGGCTTCGGTGATCGACGGCACCAGGCTGACCACGCGCGTCGGCGGGCCGGGCAGCGGGACCGGCTCGCCGAGGTCGTCGACCGGCAGCATCAGATGTCGGTGATCTTCAGGCCGGCGTGCGCCTTGTAGCGCCGGTTGATCGCGATGAGGTTCGCGGTGAACGCCTCCACCTGGTGGGCGTTGCGCAGCCGGCCGCCGTAGACGCCGCGGAAGCCGGGGATCGTCTCGGCCAGCGCGCGCACGAGGTCGGTGGCCTCGCGGTCGTCGCCCAGGACCAGCACGTCGTTGTCGACGGTCTCGATGCCCAGGTCGGCGAGGTTGACCGCGGAGACGTGGTGGAACGCGGCCGTGACGCGGGAGTCCGGCAGGAGCGCGGCGGCCTGCTGCGCGGCGCTGCCCTCGGGCACGGGCAGCGCGAACGGGCCCTGCTTGTCGAAGCCGAGCGGGTTCACGCAGTCGATGACGACCTTGCCGCGCAGCGGTTCGCGCAGCGACGCCACGGTGTCCGCGTGCCCGTCCCACGGCACGGCGATCAGCACCACGTCCGCCCGCGTGGCGCAGCCCTCGTTGTCCGCGCCTTCGACGTGCCCGCCGCCCGCCTGCTCGCGGATCTCCGCGGCCGCGGCCTCGGCGCGCCCGGCGTCGCGCGATCCGATGACGACCGCCAAGCCCGCCTTGGCCCACCGCAGCGCCAAGCCCTTGCCCTGCGCTCCGGTGCCGCCCAGCACCCCGACGGTGAGCTCCCGAATATCAGTCACCCGGCCATCACATCACAGGAGTTCCGGGCGGGCCGCCCGATCGCGTGCGTGATCACAGCCGGTCCAGCCGGAGGGCGAGGCCGTCCAGCAACGAGCGCAGGCCCAGCTCGAACAGGTGGTCCAGGTCCAGGTCGTAGCCGTCCCGGGACAGGGTGGTGAACATCCGGGCGAAGGTCGGGTAGCGGCCGGAGCCCATGATCGCCTCCATCGCGGGTTCCTGGCTGTCCATCCACTCGTCCTCGGACAACCCGGACGCGCCCAGCGCCTGCTGCTCGCGTTCCAGGTGGATCGCGACGCCGTGCACGTAGCTGAAGAGCATCACGTGCAGGTCGCACTGGGTGGCGGCGTCGAGGCCGAAGCCGTCCAGCGCGGCCAGCGCCCACTCCGCGTGCACGGCCAGGTTCGGCAGCGGCAGCGGCCGGGTGATCGGGGTGAGCTGCGCCAGCCACGGGTGCCGCCGGTAGAGCGACCACAGGGTGCGCGCGCACAGCTCCAGCCGGGCCCGCCAGCCCGCCGGCGGCCGGTCCGGGTAGCCCCGCTCGCCGAACGCGGCGTCGGACATCAGCACGACCAGCTCGTCCTTGCCCGCCACGTGCCGGTACGGCGACATCGGCGCCACCCCGAGCCGGGCCGCGACACCCCGCATGGACAGCACGCCGAGCCCTTCGGCGTCCGCGATCGCCATCGCCGCCCGCACGACCCGTTCCCGGGTCAGCTCCGGCTGCCGGGCGTGCGCCGGGCGGTGCTTGCCGGTCGAGGGCCGGCGGGTGTCGGCGACCACCGTGCCGGAACGCGGTTCGGCGCGCACCAGCCCGTCCCTGGCCAGGGTGTCGAGCGCCTTAGCGGCGGTGGCCGCGGCGACGCCCCACTCGGCGGCGATCCGGCGGGTGGAGGGCACTTTCGCGCCCGGCGGCCACTCGCCCTGCTCGATGCGGCGCCGGAGGTCGGCGACGATGCCCAGGTACCGCGGTCCGGTCGACACGTCCGCCCCTGTCTGTGCTGGTACAGATCCGCAACTGTACTAGGTCAGTTTTAGCTGTCTTCTGCTCGTACATGCACTGTGTTCACCGTAAACGTACAGCGTCTACTTCAAGCGGAGGAACACCATGCGCAACGTCCTGGTCTCGGGTGCGGGCGTCGCCGGCACGGCCCTGGCCCACTGGCTGCGGCACCACGGCTTCTCGGTGACGGTGCTGGAACGCGCGCCCGGCCCCCGCCAGGGCGGCCAGGCCGTCGACGTGCGCGGTGTCGCGCTCGACGTGGTGGACCGGATGGGGCTCGGCGAGCGGGTGCGGGCCGTGCGGACCCGGATGCGCGGGATGTCCGTGTTGGACGGTGAGGGCAACGAGCTGTTCCGGTCCGAGGAGTACGCGCTCAGCAGCGGCCGGCTGGACGGCGAGGACGTCGAGCTGCTGCGGGAGGACCTGGTCGCGCTGCTGCACGAGACGACCGCGGACCGGGTCGAGCACGTCTACGGCGACTCGGTCACCGCGCTGCGGGAGGAGGAGCACGGCGTGCGGGTCGAGCTGGAGCACGGCGGCTTCCGCACCTTCGACCTGGTGATCGGCGCGGACGGCGCGCACTCCGCGGTGCGGCGGCTCGCCTTCGGGCCGGAGGAGCGGTTCGGCCGGCACCTGGGCCAGTACCTGGCGATCTTCCCCACCGCCAACTTCCTCGACCTCGACCGGTGGCAGCTGTGGTTCCAGGACCAGGCGGCGGGCACGGGCGGCGCGATCTACCCCGTGCGCGACAACGGCGAGCTGCGGGTGACGCTCGGCTTCGCCTCCGAGCCGCTGGCCTACGACCACCGGGACGTGGCCTGGCAGAAGCGGGTCGTGGCCGAGCGGCTGGCCGGCCTGGGCTGGCAGACCCCGGCGCTGCTGGCCGCCATGGCGGAGGCGGAGCACTTCTACTTCGACGCGATGGCCCAGATCCGCATGGACCGCTGGAGCACCGGCCGGGTGGCGCTGGTCGGCGACGCCGGCTACTGCGCCTCGCCGCTGTCGGGGCAGGGCACCAGCCTCGCGCTGGTCGGCGCGTACGTGCTCGCCGAGGAACTGGGCCGGGCGGGCGTGGACCACCCGACCGCGTTCGCGGCCTACGAGCGGCGGATGCGCCCGTTCGTCGAGCTGAACCAGGCCCTGGCCACCGAGAACCCGGCCGGCCCGCCCGCCGAGGAGTCGGTGGACCGGGCCAAGCACGCGATCTCCCTGGACGAGCCGGCCCTCTGACGGCTCACACGGCCGACGAGCAGTCGTGGAGCCGGGAGAACAACGCCTGTGCGGCCTCGGTCTCGTCGGGCGCCTCGGTGAAGAAGGCTTCGTGCGGGTAGGCGTAGAACACGACGGACGAGCCGTCCGGCAGGTGGAAGAGGGTGAGCGGGCGCTCGACCCCCGACACCGCCGTGCACGGCCCGGGTCGCAACGTCGGCCGGGATGGCGGGCGTGCCCGACGACCCCGAGCGCATCGGCCGGTACGAGGCGGTCATGGCCGAGATGCACGCCACCGCCTCGACCTCTGCCGAGTCGGTGGCGTTGATGGACACGGTGGCGGCGCAACCCTGATCACGGAGGAGACGACGTGCTCGGTGCGTGGCGCAAGAGCAGCCGGTCGAACTCGTCAGGTGGAGCCTGCGTGGAACTGGCGTGCGGCAACGAGGTGCGCGCGGTCGCGACTCGAAGAACCCCGGCACCGGCGTGCTGGTGGTCGGCGGCCGGTCGGCGGAGGCGTTCCTGGCGGCGGTGAAGAGCGGGCGGCTCGACGGGTAGCGGTCACAGGCGTTCGAAGACGACCTTGCGGCGTTCGGGGTCGGCCTCGACCAGGCGCACCGCGATCCGCTCGCCTTCCGGCAGGTCCTCGCCCGTGCAGCGGCCCATCACCGGCGGTTGGGGGACGAAGACGTCCGCGCCGTTCCCCTCCGCCCGCAGCACCACCGCCTCGAACCGCTGACCGACCCGGTCGGCGAGCACCCACGCCTCGACCTGGTCCAGGCAGGCCCGGTCGACCTTGCCCGCGACCGCGTCCGAACCGCCCATCAGGCCCGGCAGCAGCGGCAACGCCCTGCTCAGCCACTCGGGCACGTCCCGACCCGCCGTCACGGCCAGGCACACCTCGGTGGCGAAGCGGTCGACCAGCCGGCGCAGCGGCGCGGTCACGTGCGCGTACGGCGAGGCCAACCCCGCGTGCGTGGAGACGGCGGGCACCTCGCCGTCGAACGCCGTGTAGCCCGCGCCGCGCAGCAGCCGGGTCGCGTCCACGAACAGCGCCAACGCCTCCGGCCTGCTCGGGTCCAGGCCCGCGAGCAGCCGGGACGGGGTCGTGCCGGCCGGCCACGGCACGCCGAGCGCGTGCGCCGACCGCCGCAGCGCGTCCACCGCGCCGTCGTCCGCGTCGGGCAGCGTGCGCAGCACCCCGACCTTCGCGCCGATCATGATCTTCGCCGCGGCCATGCCGGTGAGCAGGGAGATCTCCGCGTTCCAGGCGTCGACGTCGGCGCGCGGCCGGACCGCGAGCTTCCAGTCGCCGTCGCCGTTCGGCACGATCTCCTGCTCCGGCAGCTGCAGCTCGACCGCGCCGCGCTCGGCCGCGCGTTCCCGCCGCAACCGGCCGAAGTCGGGCAGCGCCTCGATCGACGGGTGGGGCGTGCCGGCGTCGAACTGCGCCTGCACGGTCTCGTAGTCGAACTGCGCGGTCGAGCGCACCACCGCCCGGCGCACCCGCACCTCGACCGGCTCGCCGTCCGGGCCGCACTCGAACGTCCACAGCACCGAGGGCCGCGTCTGGTCCGGCAGCAGGCTCGCCGCGCCCTCCGACAGCACCGGCGGGTGCAGCGGCACGTTGCCGTCGGGCAGGTACAGCGTCTGGCCGCGCTTGCGCACCTCCGCGTCCAGCGCGCCGTCGGGCACCACGAACGCGCCGAGGTCGGCGATCGCGTAGTGCACCCGGAACCCGGAGCCGACCCGCTGCACCAGCAGCGCCTGGTCCAGGTCCTTCGCGCCGGGCGGGTCGATGGTCACGAACGGCAGGTCGGTCGCGTCCTCGCGGTCGGCCGCGCCGACGTCGCGCGCCACCGCGGCCTGCGCCTCGGCCAGCGCGTCGGCCGGGAACTGCTCGGGCAGGCCGAACTCGGTCCGGATGCCGCCGAAGTCCAGGTCCGCTCGGCCGGTGCGGATCACCATGGGGTGCACCCTAGGCCGGCCTCAGCGCTTGCCCCAGTCCTTATCGGCCTTGTCCTCGGCTTTCGTGCGCTCCCGAGCCAGCTCCAGCGCGCGCTGCGCCGTCGCCTCGTCCGGGTACGGGCCCATGCGGTCACCGCCCCGGCAGCCCACACCGTGCTCGACCGTCTGGTGGGTCAGGCAGTAGTACCAAGCGTTCGGGTCAGAAGCCATGCCACCAGGTTTCCACGCGCCGGAGCGCATGTCATGTTCACCAGCGGGGCGGTTGGGGCGCCTGCACGGGCACCGGGCCCGATTGCGGGAACGTCGGCTGCGGCACGGCCGGCGGCTGGGGGAAGCCGCGCGGCGGCGTGTTCTGGTTGGCGTTGGCGTACTCGCCCGGGATCGGGTCGAGCACCGACACCAGCACCGTCTTGTGCTCCGGGTCGGGGATCAGCGCGCCGGCGCGGTCCCGGTAGACCAGCTCGCCGTCCGCGTCGATCTCCACGATCGCGCCGACCTCGGCCAGCTGCTCCTCGTCCAGGTCGACCAACCGCTCCATCCGCGACGGCACCACCCGGTACACCGGCCAGTTCAGGTGCGCGTAGGCGCGGTGGAAGTCGGCGAGCAGGTGCGCCATCTGCTGCTGCCACGGCAGGGGCATGGCCTCGACCAGCGACCGCGGCAGCACCGCGTACGACTGGTCGGTGCCCGGCGGCCGGCTGTTCAGGTAGTCCCGCGTCGGCGTGCTCGACGCGGGCGGCCCGGCGTGGCGCTGGATGGGTTCGTGGTTGAACACCGTCGTGCCTCCCTACACGCCCGGCCGGACGGCCAGCGGCATCAACTCGTGGTAGTCCCAGTTCACCTTGCTGATCTTCACCACGTCACCGGTCTGCGGCGCGTGGATGTACTCGTCGTTGCCCAGGTACATCGCCACGTGGTGGACGGTGACCGGGTTGGCCGGGTTGGTGGCCCAGAAGATCAGGTCACCGGCCTTGGCCTCGCGCACGGGCAGGTACGCGCCGCCGGACATGTACTGGTCGTTCGCCACCCGGGGGATCTTCACGCCCGCCGCGCCGAACGCCTTGACCAGGATGCCGGAGCAGTCCCAGGCGTCGGGGCCGTTGCCGCCCCACAGGTACGGCTCCCCCAGCTGCTGCTTCGTGAACTCGATCGCGGTGCCCGCCGCGTTCGACGCGAGCAGGTACTGACCGGCGCTCTCGCCGCACCCGGCCGGGTCGCTGACGTCGCCTTCCTTGCTGATCAGGAAGGCGGCCATGGCCTCCCAGTTGTGGTACCGGTCGGGGAACGCCGACCGCTCCACGTCCTGGGCCGAGTCGCCGGGCCGCTGCTCCTCCCAGTCCGGCAGCTTCAGCAGCACGTCGTAGAACTTGTTGATCGCGTACTCGGGGTCGGTGACCTGCTGGGGCGTGCCCCAGCCCATCGACGGGCGCATCTGGAAGATGCCCAGCGAGTCCCGGTCGCCGTAGTCCAGGCTGCGCAGCCCCGACTCGGTCATGCCCGCCTGGATCGCGACCTGCCAGGCCAGCGGCGGCAGCTCGCGCTTGCGGCCGATGGAGATGATGTTGGCGACGGTGGTGCGCTGCTCGTCGGTGAGCCGGTCCGCCTCCCGGCGGCCCTTCTCCTCGCCGCCGCCGCCCCAGGGGCCGATCGCGGCGTTGCAGCTCGCCATCCGGATCTTGGCGGCTTCCTCCGACGGGGTGTGCTCGTCCAGCACGGTGGACACGCCGTTGGTCACGGCGACGGCGACGACCGCCACCACCGCGGCGACCACGAGCCCGATCTTGAGCATGTCACCCCACCTTCGTCCAGTCGGTCACGACCCAACCCTCGGGCAGCTTCGCCACCGTGACGATCAGCTTGCCTTCCTCGAGCTTCGCCTCGAACTCCGCCGAATCGGTGAACGACTTGATGGTCCGGACCGTCTTGTCGAGCACCACCGGCACGTTCGCCGGCTCGACCGACTGCAACCGGGGGAACACCTCGTCCGCCGTCCACCGGTCCAGGCCGTCCAGCCACTGCTCCTTGGTCGTCTTGCCGGGCTCGAAGCGGCTGAAGGCGTCCACCCACGCGGTCGCGACGGCCGCCGCGTTCGAGTTCACCGGGGCCGAGCTCGGCGCGGCGGTGGGGCTCTGCGCCTTGGTCGGCAGCGCGGTGGACGTGGCGGTGGGCAGCACACCGACCTGGTTGCCGCCGCTGCTGCCCGTCGTGACGGTGGACGTGGTGCCCGCCGTGCCGCCGCGCGGCGGCGGCTTGATCGCGTTCGGGATGACCACGCTGATCGTGGTGACCACGACGAACACGCCGACGATCGAGGTGATCAGGTGGCGCGGCGAGCGCAGGGGCCAGCCCCACAGGCGTCGGTACACGGCCGTGCGGCCGCGATTGGTTCGGATCGGCATCAGCTGTCCCTGACCTCAAGCCCGCGTGACGGCCGGTAGATCACGTGGACCTGCCGTCCCGCCACGACCTCCGTCTCGGCGCGGCGCGGCCCCGGCACGCCGGTCGGCGCGTCCGGCACCCGACCGGACCCGCTGACCCGGGACGGCACGAGCACCGCGTCGTCCACCCGGTCGTAGTTCCGGTCGGCGATGGGCACCGCGTCGACCACCCTGGACCGCCCGGACGGCAACGCCGCCGGACCGGCGTACCCGCCCGCGGGCAACGCCGCCGCGCCGTTCCCGCCGGCGCCCACGCCCAGCTCGCCCACGCTGTTCCCGGCCCGGTCCAACCGCTGCGCGGTGGCCGCCACCGGGTTGGCCGCCTCGGGCCGCACCCGCCGCCGGTCCCGCTGCGGCACCTCGGGCCCGTCCGGGTCCGCGTCGCGCACGGTGTCCCAGAACTCCTCCTGCGGCGAGGGCCCTTCCTTCTTCTTCCGCAACCGCGACAGCACCCCGCCGCGCATGGGCAGCGCGTTGCTGGCCGAGCCGACCGACATCTCCACCATCTGCCACATGCGGCGCAGCGGTTTGCCGACCATGAAGCAGACCAGGGTCAGCATCAGGCCCAGCAGCGCCTTGGTCAGCAGCGTCAACCCGGTGGCGTTGAAGATCGCCTGGAGCAGCAGCGCGTGCGTGCCCGCGAGGACCGCCAGCACCAGCACGTTGAACACGGTCACGGCCGCCGCGCGGGCGACCTTGCGCAGCAGGTCGTGGTGGATCAGCGCGACCAGGCCGATGAGCGGGCCGGCCAGCGTGAGCACCCGCAGCAGCAGCTGGGCCAGCAGCACCGCGGCCTTCGCGAACAGCTGGAACAACGAGAACGCGACGGCCTGCAGCAGCGACAGGAACCCGGCGCCGGTGCGGCCGCCGTCCTCGCCGCTGAAGTAGCCCTTCGTCGGGCCGAGCTGCGCGTAGATGTTCTTGTACTCGGCCTTCTTCGCGTCGAGCGCGGCCTGGTCGCCGTCCTTGTGGTCGGCGAGCTCCTGCACCGTCCACGACTGGGCGGCCAGCAGCTTCGGGCCGAACTCGGTGGCCTGCGGCGCCTCGGGCGCGCCGAACTCGCCGCGCAGCCAGCTCTGGTAGACCACGGTGGTGTGCAGGTCCGTCGGCAGCTTGTCGAGGGTGTCCTGGCCCGCGTCCACGTCGATGAACCCGGCTTGGATCTCCGAGGTCTTGGTGACCAGGGTGCTGTCGAGCAGGTTGTAGAACTGCGGCAGCGCCAGCGTCGAGGTCGCCAGCCACATCGCGGCCAGCGCCCACAGCCCCCGCTTGCTGATCGAGGCCAGGTCGCCCTGCCAGATCTGGCGGAACATCAACACCGCCAGGATCAGCGCGACCAGGCCGAACCAGCGCAGGTAGACGTTGTCGTAGACCTTCTGCACGCCCGTCTTCACCGCCTCGTCCAGCGGTTGCAGCAGGCCTTGGCCGACGACCGTGTAGTGCAGGGCGTTCGTCGCGCCGACGATGTTCTTGCCGATGTTGAACAGCTCGTTGCCCATCCAGGTGTCCAGCACCGGGGTGGCGTTGGGCACCAGGCACTTCTCCTGGTAGGTGTGCCAGACCATGCCCGCGTACCCGTGGTTCAGGTAGGGCGTGTCCGGCAGGCCGTTGCCGATCGGCGGGTCGATCGCGCCGACCATGCCCGAGCCGGGCCGCTCCGGGTTCGGCGCCTCGCCGCACGGCGCGGCACTGGCCGGCGTGGCGCCGATGACCACCTGGAGGCCGACGATCGCGACCACCACGGCCATCGCGCGCCAGCGGGCGCGCGCCGGCCGGCCGTGCGCCTCGGTGTGCTCTTGGGCGTGTGCGAACCGCCGTCGCGCGTAGAGCGCGACGGCGACCAGCGCCACCAGCAGAAGGGTGCTCATGCGGGTACCCCGCGTGCCCGCGACCCGCGCGCGATCCCGCTCATGCGCCGCCTTCCCGGCCCGGTCGGCGGTTTCCTCCCTCGCCGTGCGCCGAGTCGACCAGCTCAGCCGAGTCGCCCAACCCGTCGGCCAGGCCGACCTCCAGGTCGGCCGCCAGCTCGTCGTCGTACTCGTCGGTGTACTGCTCGGCGTAGGCGAACGGGTCCTGCGGCGGGGAGGAGACCTCCACCTCGGTCGAGTCCGCGCCCTCGCGCATGGCGTCCGGGGTGGTGTCGAGGGAGTTGCGCAGGTGCTCCAGGTGCGGCCCGGAGAAGTCGATGCGGATGCGCTCCACACCGCCCGCGCCGTCGCCGAAGATGAACTGGCGCGGCGCGCGGTCGCGTTCGAGGTTGGTGCGGACACCGCCCGGACGGCGACCCAGCGACGCCACCACCTGCTCGTAGCCCGCGCCGATCGGCACCTTGAGCAGGCGCAGCGCGTCGGCCTGGGCCTGGTCGTCGTCCAACCGGCCGACGAACACCGAGTCGAGCAGCGTGACGAAGCCCTGGATCTTCAGGAAGTCCGCCGGGATCTGCGACGACAGCAGCACGCGGACGTTCCACTTGCGGGAGTCGCGGGCGAACCGGTTCATCAGCACGCGACCCGTCGGCACCTCGGACAGGAAGAACGCCTCGTCGATCCAGACGCCCTTGCGCAGGTCCTTCGGCCGCTCGTAGATCGACCGCTGGGTCAGCCACGCGGCGAGGTTCAGCATCTCCACGCCGAGCGCTTCCGCGTCCGTCCAGTGCTCGCGGCCGACGCCGTCCTTCGGCAGGTTCAGGCCCGCCATGGTCAGCACGGTCAGCCGGTCGTCGCGCGCCTCGTTGTACGGGTCGAGGTCCTGCTCCGGGATGAGCAGCGACATGCGCTCCCGCATCTCGTCGAGGAAGTCGGCGACGACGACGGCGTGCTCGTGGTGCTCGCTCGCGTCGCGCCGCAACGCCTCGAACACCATGCCGGGGTGCGCGTCGGGCCGGCCGCCGACCGTGCGGACCGCGCGCAGCAGCACGATCCGGGTCTGCGGCAACCGGGACACCTCGTACGGCAGCAGACCGGACAGCACGTCCAGCACCAGCCGTCGGCGGGTGGCCGCGGCCAGCGCGCGTTCCCGCCGCCACGCCCGTTCCGGGTCTTCCTCGTCCATGAAGTGGTCGAGCTGCGGCTCGGCCACCACCCGGTACGGGTTGAGGATGCCCGCCTGCGCGTTGAGCAGGTTGATCGGCCGGGCGTACGGCTTCAGCTCGGGCAGCTCGCACAGCGCCGCCAGCGGCCCGGACGGGTCGAGCAGCGTCCAGTGCGCCCCGGCGCGCAACGTCTTGTAGACGATGCCGCCGCCGAGGAACGACTTGCCCGCGCCGAGGCCCGCGACCATCGCGGTCAGGCCGGACGAGTCGCGCAGCTCCTGCGCCATCCACGGGTCCCACGCCACCGGGCGGCGGGTCGCGGTCACCGTCTCGCCCAGCAGGATGCCGCGCCGGTCACCCACCTCGGCCGTGGCGGTGGGCACGGCCGACGCCGCCCACAGCACCGAGCCGCGCCGCAGGTACGCCGACGACGACAGCGGCTCGCCCGGGATGAACTCCCGCGCGATCGCGTACTGCGCCTCGGGGTGCTCGATGGCCACCTTCGGCTTGTAGAGGTCCAGCAGGCCCTGCGCCAGCCGCAGCGCCTCGCGCTCGGTCGGCCCGGACACCGCGAGCCGCCACCAGCTGCGCACCCGCGTGCCCAGCGCGGTGAAGCCCGACGTCATCTCGTCGTCGATCTCCAGCACCCGGGACGCCTGGCGGGCCAGCGACTGCGGCGGGTCCAGCTCGTGCTCGTCGGTGTAGTGGCGCACCTGCGAGCGCACCTTGCTCATCTGCCGCTGCAACTCGCCGGAGACTTCTTCGGGACGCCGAACGTAGATCCGCGCCGACCACTCCACGGCGGCGGGCAGCCGGTCCGAGCGCTGCACCCACGGGTCGTCCTGCTCGGGGATCTGCAAGCCGTGCATCAAGCCGACGGTGAGCACCGCGACGTGCCGCTTGATGCCCGCGTTCGACCCCGTGCGACCGCGCACGGTGACCGTCGGCGAGTAGGGCTCCTGGTGGAAGTCCGCCGCGTCGGTGAACGACGCCAGGTCCTCCGGCTCCCACGGCGCGCCGGGCACGGCGGGCAGGTTGCGGGGCGCGGGCAGGCCCAGCGAGCACGACCGGTGCATCAGCCAGGCCATCTCCTCGGCCGTGGCCGGGCGGCCCTCCAGACCGGCGGAGCCGATCACCTGGTCGAGGTGGTCGATCTCGGACTCGATCGCGACCAGCTCGGCGTCCACCGCGTCCGGGAAGACCTTGCGCAGCACGGGCGCGGCGCGCTCGACCGCGCGGTCCATCATGTTGCGGGTCTGCACCTGGACGCCGAGGTAGACCTCCTTCTCGGCCATCGACCGGCCCATCAGCTGCTGCTGCTCGCCGACCATGTAGTCGTCGAAGCTCAGCGTGCCGGGGGTGTCCGGGAGCCGGCGCACCGCGTTGTGCACGTGCGCCTCGGCCCACATCCGGATCGGGTACGGCCGGTTCGTCACGCGCAGGTGCATCCAGCGGCCCTGCAGCTCGGCGTACTGGCCCGCGATCGCCGCGATCAGGTCCTGGCGCTGCGAGTCCGACCGGAACGACCAGCGCTGCGGCGCGAGCCGGTACCAGGCGTAGACCTCCTGGCCGGTGCGCAGCAGGTGGCCGTCGATGCTGCGGGCCGAGATCGAGGGCGTGTAGCTCGGCACGGACTGCTCGCCCGGCAGGCGGCGTCCGCGCTTGCTGTAGACCTTGCGGTCGTCGCGCGCCGCAGCCGCGTGCTGGGCCACGTGCGCAGCGGATCGTCGGTCACGGTCACGCCGGCGTCCGAACACCGCGCACCTCCTTCTGACGGCGGTCTTGCTGCGGGCGGAGCTGGGACCGGGTGGCGGCGCTCGCGCGTTTCGCACCCTTCTTGGGACGTTTGCGCGGGCGTTGCGCGTTGACCCGGATCCGCGCGGCGCTGGCGGCGCCGCCCCGGCCCGACGTGGTCTCCCGCGGCGCGGTCAGCTCGCGCACCCACATCGCCAGGACCGACGACAGCGGGCGCTCGTGGCTGATCCGCGAGCAGATGAACCTGGTCAGGGCGATCGTGATCACGAAGCCCCAGCCGGTGTTGATGAAGTCGAAACCGAAGCCGACCTGCCGCTGGACAGCCGTGACCAGCAGGAAGACCACGATGCCGACACCCCACGCGACGTACCGCGCACGCCACGGGAAGGTTGCCTTGGGCGGGCCGAGCCAGACGGCGTCGACCCGGTAGACCTCGTCGTCAGTGCGTACCCGCAAGGGTCACCCGCCGGTGAACAGGCCGGCGATCCACTGGCCGATGTTGGCGCCCGCGTTCGTGGTGACGGCCAGGCCGATGATCGCCAACGCGATGATGACGCCGCCCAGGCGGCGCATGACCCCGGCGTTGTCGCCCTTGCCGCCGCCGAGCCAGAGCAGCAGCAGCGCGACGGTCAACAAGAGCAGCGGGACCAGGTTGTCGAGAATCCACTGGCGCACCCCGCCTGTGCCCAAAGCGGGCGGCTGCTGGGCGAGTGTTACCAGGGTCATGGCGGTCATCTCGTACTCCTGAGTACGCAGGACTTCGCCGGGCGGGCCGAGGGGTGCCCGTCCGGTTGGTGCGCTATCGAGTAGAACACGTCTTCGTCACCAGGTGTATCTGGCGATCAGCGGTGCGTAGATCAATAAGCGTTCCCCTGGTAGTCGATTACGTCTAATCTGACCACGGACATCATGGAGCGGGGTGAGCCGGTGGAGAACCGACGTCCCGGGATTCTCCCGATTGCTGAGCTAGTTCACCCGCCTGCGAAGCCCCTGGTCACGCACAGTGTGCACGATCTTCAGCCCACATCCCGCCGGCCACGGCGAATCCCCCGTCCGGCCGAGCGGGGGACACCCGAACGGTCCGCAGGCCGGAGTGACGACGCCGAGGAGGCTCGCCGATGACCAAGCCCCCCGAGGCCGTGCCCGAACCAACCGGCGGAGTGAACGAAATCACCGTCTCCGTGGTCGTCTCGGACGATGATCAGGTTACCGGTGGGGACCGGCAAACCGGGCGGCGGGTGCAGCGGACGGTCAACTTCGACCAGGAGGTGCTGGAGCGGGCGCGAGCGGCGGCGACCTACCTGGCGGCGTACGAGGCGGAGGCCGGTGTGCGCAGCCTCGCCGACATCGTGAACCCGGCCGTCGAGGCGTACGTGGCCGAGCTGGAGCGCCGCTACAACGGCGGCGCGGCGTTCCGCCCGGTGTTCCGCATGCCGCCCGGGCGCCCGGCCCGCCGCGTGTGACGCGCACGCGAAAAGGGGGCCCTTCCCACCCCCAGGCGAGGAAGGGACCCCTCTGCTCGCGCGCGCCGCGTCAGCTGGAGCCGGAGATGCGCCAGTAGCCGGTGCTCGGCAGCGTGTCCGGGCCGACCGGGCCCTTGTTCCAGAAGTAGTCGTTGAAGTTGGCCAGGCCACCGCCGCCGATCGGGCCCATGGTCGCCCACCGCACCGTCGCCGGCTGGGTGTCGATCGACGCCTGCGCCCACGCGTCACGGACCTTCATCGGCCGGTTCCACCACAGGAACGGCGTGCGCACCAGGTAGTTCGCGAACTTCCCGCCGTGCACGGCCGAGTGGTAGGAGACGGTGTCGAAGCTGTTGATCTGGTGCAGGCCGCGCAACGCCCGGCCCCAGCGCGTCGCCCAGCTCTGCCCGCCCGACGTGCCCTGCAGGATCGAGCAGGTGAACAGGCTCATCCACTCGACGTCCCGGTTGCCCCAGCGCGCGTCGTTGTTGGACAGGAACGTGTCGGTGTTGCTGCTGCACCCGGCGAAGGAGAAGCCGGTCGGCGAGCCGTGGCCCTGCCAGTAGGTCATGTCGACGTCGTCGGCGTAGAGCTGGTCCTGGCCGCCCGCGAACACCGGGTCCTTGAAGTCGCGCTCCCAGGCGTTGTGGTTGACCCAGCTGAACTGCACCGGCACGCCGGCGGAGGTGAACCGGTTGTTGAACGACGCCAGGTTGGCCGCCGTCCACGGCAGGCCGGAGCACGGGCCGGTGCCCTCGCTGCCGACGTCGACCCGGTTGGTCCACTGCGGGGTGAACGAGCTCTGCTCGCGCGGCGGGTCCGCCGGGCCGGGCTCGGGCAGCCGCGCGTCGACGGCCGCGCCGACGATGACGGACTGGACGGCCGCGCCGTCGGAGTTCACGCCGTCGCAGCGCAGGCCGGGCTCGATCCGGTCGACCTTCTCGGCCAGCGGCGGCGCCTCGTACACGTACGACACCCCGGTCGGCCGCACGCTCGACCCGAGGACCTTCGCGCACCGGTCACGACCCTCGTCCAGGGTCAGCACCGGCACGCTGGGCCCGCTCAGCAGGCCGCGGACGGCGTAGGTGAGGCCCGCGACGGCGCCCTGGCCGTCGAAGGCGATCCGCACCTTCGCGCCCGGACCCTCCAGCGGCACGCCGCCGAGGGTGAAGGCGAACGACACCGCGGTGTCCAGCGGCGCGGTCACCACCGCCTGCTGGTTGGCGTCGACGACCTCGAACGTCGTCTGCCCGGCGGTCGGGGTGGCGTTGGCGGGCAGCAGGCCGACCCCGCGCAGGGTTTCGAGGGCCTTCTTGGTGGCGTCCTCGACGGGGATGGCGCGCAGGCGCTTGAGGGAGTCGACGTCGAGCGCCGTCTGCGTGGTCGCGGCGCCCGACTCGTCCGGCTGTCCCGCGCCCAGGTCCAGGCCGGGCACGCGCAGGTAGGTCGACTCGTCGGCGAAGGACACCGAGCCGTCCTCGGCGCGCTGGACGGCCTTGAGGCCGAACGCGCGCTGCAACGCCGTGGCCTGGTCCTGGGTGAGGCCCACGGAGCGGACCTGGTAGACCGGCATCTCCGCGGCCGCCGCCGCGACCGCGGCCGTGGAGCCCGTGATCGCCGCCGCGCCCATCAGGCCGGTGAGGGCGAGCCAGGTGGTGGCACGCCTCCTGTTGGTGGACATGTAGTTCCCTCCTCGGGGTACCGCGGGGCAGGGCCCGTGGTCTGCGAGGAGGACGCGGGCCGGACGGGGCTGATACCGACAACCACTCGAACGGCCTCACTTGTGTAACACCCTTGGCACGCAACGGATGTATAGGCGGGCGCATAGGCCCTCGGGCGCCGATGAGCCCGAACGGACGGGTGCGGCCGGACGGGCGGTGGGCTGAACGGCCGGGCTGAGCCGAACGGCCGGACGGGGCGGCGCGACGGGTGCGGACGGGGCCGGCAAGCGGGGCCTGCCGGGGTACGCGGTCGACCGGGAGGCACGGAAACCCCGGCCGTGGGCGGCGGTCGGCCGAGTGGCCGGGAAGGGGCGGATGAGCCGGCATGTAAGCCGGATTCTGTTCCCGGGCGCCTCGCGGCGGTCCCGTTCGGCGGCCATCCATCTCGGCCTGCCGTTGCCGACAGGCTCGTGCGGCCTACCCGCAGGCATCGGGCGGGCAGCCCTCGATCGCCTGCGCAGGTGCCCTGGGGCACCCTCTTGGCCTTGCTCCGGGTGGGGTTTACCTAGCCGCTCCCGTCACCGGGAGCGCTGGTGGTCTCTTACACCACCGTTTCACCCTTACCCCGGCTCGCGCCGGGGCGGTCTGTTCTCTGTGGCACTGTCCCGAGGGTCGCCCCTGGTTGCCGTTGACAACCACCCTGCCCTGTGGAGTCCGGACTTTCCTCGGCGACGGATCCGAGAACCCGTCGACGCGACCGCCCTGCCGACTCATCCGCCGCACCAGGATACCGGCGGCTTCCCAGGCAGTGGAACCAGGGCCGGGAAACCTTGTCGTGATGTGGGCTTGCTGCTCTACTCGAAACCATGGCAGGAATCGGGGTACTCACCCGCCGCCGGCACGTCGACTTCGGCCGCACCGCCGCCGCGATCTGTTGCTGCTGACACTTTTTACCTCGTACTCCGAGCCTTTTCCTGAAAGGTGTCAGCGCCCCATGTCCTCCATTCTGATGATTTCCGGCGGCCCGTCGCCGACGTCCCGCACCGGCGTGCTGGTCTCGCACGTCGAAGGGCTGCTGCGCGCGGCCGGGTACGCGGTGCACACCCTGCACGTGCGGCAACTGCCGACGTTGCCGCTGCTCACCGAGGATCTGCGGGACCCGGAGATCGGTGACGCGGTCGCCGCGGTGCTGCGCGCGGACGGCATCGTGGTGGCCAGCCCGGTCTACCGCGCGGCGTACAGCGGGTTGGTGAAAGCACTGGTCGACCTGTTGCCGAAGAAGGCGTTGCGCGGCCGGGTGATCCTGCCGCTGGCGACCGGCGGCAGCCAGGGTTTCCTGGTCGCGATGGACTACGCGTTGAACCCGCTGCTGGCCGGCAAAGGCGCGGACTCGGTGCTGCGCGGCGAATTCGTGCTCGACCCGGACATCGAGGGCGGGACCATCGCGCCGAAAGCCGCCGAGGCGATTCGCGACGCGGTGGACCGGTTCGCGCTGGCCGTCGAGGACGCCCGGTTCCGGCGCGACGAGCGCGCCCGGCTGCGCCCCGCCGGCTAGCCGAGGTGCGACGTGTCGTTGACCAGCCGCACGGAGGCGAGGCCGTCGGGGTAGAACTCGACGACCGACAGCGACGCGAGGTCCAGGTGCAGCCGGAACAGCAGCGACGGGCCGACGTCCAGCGCCATCCGCAGCAGCAGCTTGATCGGCGTGACGTGGCTGACCACGACGACGTTCGCGCCGCCGAAGCGGGACACGACGGCGTTGCGGGCCCGCCGCACCCGGTGGTGCACCTGGTCGAAGCTCTCGCCGCCGGGCGTCGGCACGGACGGGTCGCCGAGCCAGCGCCGGTGCACGTCGGGGTCGCGTTCGGCGGCCTCGGTGAAGGTCAGGCCCTCCCACGCGCCGAAGTCGGTCTCGATCAGGTCGTCGTCCCACGACAGCTCGGCGCCGGTGGCCGACGCCACGGCCCGCGCCGTCTCCCGGGCCCGTCCCAGCGGCGACGACACGATCGCGGCCAGGCCCTCGACCTTGGCCAGCCGACGCGCCGCGGCCTCGGCCTGGCCCCGGCCGACTTCGGTCAGCGGCGGGTTGCCGCGACCGGAGTAGCGCCGCGCCACCGACAGCTCGGTCTGCCCGTGCCGCAGCAGGTACAGCCGGGTCGGCTCGCCGACCGCGCCGGTCCACGACACCGGTGACTGGGTCGTCGCCGGGTCCGGCTGCGGAGGCCGGGACCGCGCGGGCTCGGCCACCGCCGGCCGGGCCTGTTCCTCCTGGGTCCGTTCCTTTTGGGCCCGTTCCCTTTGGGCGCCGCCCGCCTGCACGTCCATCGCCTGGTTGGCCAGCCGGTCGGCGCGCTGGTTGCGCTCGCGCGGGATCCACTCGTAGGCCACCCGGTCGAACGCCCGCGCCACCTCGCGCGCCTGCGCTACCAGCGGCTGCATGGACGGGTGCTTCACCTTCCACCGGCCGGACATCTGCTCGACCACGAGCTTGGAGTCCATCCGCACGGACACCTCGGACGCGCCGAGCTCGGCCGCCGCCCGCAGCCCCGCGATGAGCCCCTGGTACTCGGCGACGTTGTTGGTGACGACGCCGAGGCCCGCGGACCGCTCGGCCAGCACCGCGCCCGACTCGTCCAGCACGACGGCCCCGCACCCGGCGGGCCCGGGGTTGCCGCGCGAGCCGCCGTCGGCCTCGACGACGACCCTCACAGACCCGATTCCCCGGTCCGCACCATGATCGCGCCGCACTCCTCGCACTGGATGACCTCGTCCGCCGCGGACTCCTTGACCTTGGCGAACGCGTTGCGGTCCAGTTCGATGCGGCACGCGCCGCAGCGCCGCGACTGCAACAGGGCCGCGCCGATGTTCTTGTGCTTGCGCACCCGCTCGTAGAGCGCCAGCAGCGGCTCGGGGAACTGGCCGGTCATCCGCTCGCGGTCGGCCGTGCGCTTGGTCTCGGTCGACTCCAGGTCGGCCAGCGCGCTGTCGCGGCGGCGGGCCGCGTCGGACAGCGCCTCCTGCGCCTTGTCCAGCGCGACGCGGGCGTGCTGGATGTCGGCCTCGACGGCCTCGCGGCGTTCCATCAGCTCCAGCAGGTCGTCCTCCAGCGCGCCGCGGCGGCGGCCGAGGGTGGCCAGCTCGTGCTCCAGGTCGGTGAGCTGCTTGGCGCCGACCGCGCCGCCCTGCAGCAGCTTGCGGTCGCGCTCCTCGCGGGCGCTGACCTGGTCGATCTCGGTCTCCTGCCGCTTGACCTCGCGGTTCAGGTCGCCCAAGGTCGTCTCGATCGTGGTCAGCGCGTCCTGCTTGGCGCGGAACTGCTTCTCCGCCTCGGCGATCTCCGCGATCTCGGGCAGCGTGCGGCGCCGATGGGTGACGCGCGACAGTTCGGCGTCGACCTGCGCGAGGTCGAGCAGCCTGCGCTGCACGGCGGGATCGGCTTTCACGGTGAGCCTCTCATTCGGTGTGCTCGGAGTTCGGGCTTGTCACGCCCAGGGTCCACGGGTCGGTCCGGCGGGTCGAGACGAGGACCTCGACCGTACCGCCGAACGCGGCGCGCACCACGTGCGCCGCCTGCCCGCACCACGGCTGCTCGCTGGCCCAGTGCGCCACGTCGACCAGCGCGGGCCCGCCGGCGGCGAGGTGCTCGCCCGCCGGGTGGTGGCGCAGGTCCGCGGTGACGTAGGCGTCCACGCCGGCACGTGCCGCCGCGGTCAGGTAGCTGTCGCCCGCGCCGCCGCACACGGCGACCCGCCGGACCGGCCGGTCCGGGTCGCCGGCCGCGCGCACGCCCCACGCCGTGGCGGGCAGCGCCTCGGCGACGCGCCGGGTGAAGTCGCGCAGCGGTTCGGGCCGGTCGAGCTCGCCGATGCGGCCGGCGCCCGTGTCGGGCGCGCCGTCCGCGGGCACCAGCGGGCCGGTGACGCGCAGGCCGATGGCCTCGGCGAGGGCGTCCGAGACGCCGGGGTTGGCCACGTCGGCGTTGGTGTGCGCGGTGTAGAGCGCGATGCCCGAGCGGATGAGCCGGTGCACCAGCCCGCCCTTCGGGTCGTCGGCCGGCACGCCCGTGACGCCGCGCAGCATCAGCGGGTGGTGCGCGACGACGAGCTGCGCGCCCACCGCCACCGCCTCGTCCACAGTGGACTCGACCGGGTCGACGCAGAACAGCACCCGCGTCACGGGTTCGGCGCGGTCGCCGCAGACGAGGCCGACGGCGTCCCACGGCTCGGCCGTCGCGGGCGGGTAGGCGGCCTCCAGGGCGGCCAGCACGTCCCCGAGCGTCGTCACAGCTCCTCCAGCACGACTCGCAGCGCGTCCACCAGCAGGTCGAACTCCTCGGGCGCGCGGACCGCGACCCGCAGGTGGTCGGCGGTCAGCCCGGGGAACGTGTCGCCGCGCCGCACCGCGATCCCCTTGTCCCGCAACGCCTCCCGCACCCGCTGCCCCTGCGGCACGCGCAGCAGCGCGAACGGCGCGTCCGGTGGCACGACCACCAGGTCGCCGAGCCGCGCGACGGCGTGCGCGGTGTGCTCCCGGGCTTCCCGCGCCAGCGCCTCGGCCTCGGCCACCGCCGCCGGCTCGCAGCACGCGGTGACGGCCTCCAGCACCAGGCTGCCCACCGGCCACTGCGGTCGGGGCAGCGCGAGCCGGGCCAGCAGCTCCGGCGCGCCGAGCAGGTAGCCCGCGCGCAGACCCGCCAGGCCCCACGTCTTCGTCAGGCTGCGCAGCACCAGCAGACCCGGCAGGTCGGCGCGGCCGGCCAGCGACTCCGGCTCGCCGGGCACCGCGTCGGCGAACGCCTCGTCCACCACCAGCACCCGGCCCGGCCGGCTCAGCGACGCCACGACCTCCGCCGGGTGCAGCACGGACGTCGGGTTGGTCGGGTTGCCCAGCACCACCAGGTCGGCCTCGTCGGGCACCAGGTCGGCGCGCAACCGGTAGTCGTCCTCCGGCCACAGCTGCACCCGCCGCACCGGCACGCCCGCGTCCCGCAACGCCACCTCGGGCTCGGTGAACGACGGGTGCACCACCGCCGCCAGGCGCGGGCGCAGGGTCGGCAGCAGCGCGAAGCCCTCGGCGGCGCCGTTGAGGACCAGCACCTCGTCCGGCGTGCGCCCGTGCCGCGCGGCGACGGCGGCGCGGGCGCGGTCGTCGGCGGCGGCGGCCGGGTAGGAGCCGAGGCCGTCGAGCGCGGCGACCAACCGGTCGCGCAGCCACGCGGGCGGGGCGGGCGTCCGCACGTTCACCGCGAAGTCCGCGAGCCCGGGCGCGGCGTCGACGTCCCCGTGGTGGCGCAGCAGCGCCCGGCCGGAATCCTGGCTGGTCATCGCCGCGAGTCTAGGCGATCAGCGTCGTCACCCGATCTGGGAGGCGGCCCAGTCCAGGTAGGCGCCCGGCAGCTCGCGCAGGATGTCGAGCGCGTCGGACCCGGGCAGGTCCGGCAGCGCGCTCACCGCCCGCGCGGCCAGCGTCGTGCAGTGCGCGACGGTGTCGGCGACCAGGCTGGTCTGCCGCAGCTCCGCCAGCAGCCCGGACAGCTCCGCGTCGGTCAGCTCACGGCCGCGTCGCGCGAGCAGCGCGCGCTGCTCGTCGGTCAACGCCCGCAGCAGCGGGACCGTGTAGACGCCTTGGCGGATGTCGTTGCCGACCGGCTTGCCCAGCCGCTGCGAGGTGGACGCCAGGTCCAGCAGGTCGTCGAGGAGCTGGAACATCAGCCCGAACAGCGCGCCGAAGCGGGCCATGGCGTCGGTGGTCGCCTCGTCGGCGTCGGCGCAGTGCGCGGCCAGCACGCAGCCGACCTCGAACAGCGCGCCCGTCTTCAGCTCGATGGACCGCACCGCGTCGTCCGGGTCGCGGTGCGGGTCGTAGAGGTCGACGACTTCCAGCACCTGGCCCTCGACGAGGTCCGTCACGGCTTTGGCGAGCCTGCTCGCGGCGAACGGCGAGATCCGGTCCAGCGCGGCCTGGCTCGCGCGGGCCAGCATGAAGTCGCCGACCAGCACGGCGGGGCCGGTGCCCCAGTCCGCGTTGACCGTGCGCACGCCGCGCCGTTCCTCGGCGTCGTCCATCAGGTCGTCGTGCACCAGCGAGCCGGCGTGCAGCAGTTCGACGCAGGCGGCGGCGGTGACCGCCTTGTCGGTGATCCGGCCGGACACGGCCAGCGAACCGGCCAGGACCAGCACGGAGCGCAGCCGCTTGCCGCCGGCCGCGGTGATGCGGCCGGAGAAGGTGTTCACGATCGGCAGCGACGACGAGGTCGCCAACGCCCGGATCTCGTCTTCGACCCTCGGCAGCGCACGGGCGAGCGCCGGCATGGTCGGCATGGTCGACTGCGCTTGGTTCGACTGCACTGTGGACACCAGGCGATCGTCGCCCGCCACGCCTGAGAGCCCGCTGAGACCAGGCCCGGACCGCCGTCAGAGCACGGAGATGGCGACCGCGAAGCACAGCAGGGCGAGGCACAGCGCCAAGTGGACCGCCGAAGGCGCGCCGCCCCGGGCTTCACGGCACAGCAACGGCTCGACTACCACCGGTCGCCGGCCCGCGCCGGCCTCGACGGCCCCGTCCGGCCGGACCACCCGGTGCTCCAGCGCGACGCCCGTCCCGAATTGACCGGGCGGACCGGCCGCACGCCGCATGTGCGCGTCATTCACTTTCCTTCCCGACACATTCCCCACGCCTTTGACGTCGGAGTTCCGGGACCGCTCGTTACCCGTTAGCTCGCCTTCGCAGACTCTCTTCGGCCGCTGAGAGCAGTCGGTCCCGATCCCGCCGTGCCCGCTGCTTCCGTTCCCGCTCACGCACCCATGCTCGCACGTCGTCGGCCCCCAAGCCGACCGCCTCCCGGTAGAAATCCTCCTCGAACCACCACCACACCCGAATGCCGTAACGGGCAATGCGCACGGGCTGTTCCCGACGCAACACGTCGAGTGACGGGAAATCGGCGACCAGCACCGGAGGACACCCCGTGCCGACGAAGAAATGCCTTTTCCGGAACGCGAAACGGCGGTGGGTGAAGAATCCGGCGTTGGGGTCGGGAGCCGGCCCGCCGGGCGACGTCACGGGCCGCGGCCGGGCGAACGCGGGTGTCTCCGGCCACGACCGGCGGCGCACCGCCACCACCACCCCGGCGATCACGGGGACCGCGAGCACCACGACGACACCGACCACGACCCCGGACATGCTTGGACCCCCAACGCGAGCGGTCGCGGAGCGCTCGACCTGGCAGACTCCCCTGCCGTGACGCTGACCGTCTCGTTCATCTGCACCGGCAACATCTGCCGTTCCCCCGTGGCCGCGATCATATTCCGCGAGCACCTGGGCCGGGCCGGCCTGGGTGACCTCGTGGAGGTGACCAGCGCGGGCACCGGGGGGTGGCACGTCGGCGACCCGGCCGACCCGCGCGCGGCGAAGTCGTTGGCCGACAACGGTTACCCGACCACGCACAGCGCCGCCCAGGTCGGCGACGACCACTTGGGCGCGGACCTGCTGGTGGCGTTGGACACGGGGCACGCGCGGGCGCTGCGGCGGCTGGTGGACGACCCGGAGCGGGTCCGGCTGCTGCGCTCGTTCGACCCGGACGCGGACGGCGAGGACGTGCCGGACCCGTACTACGGCGACAAGGCGGGCTTCGACCGCGTGGTGGAGATGGTGGAGGCCGCCGTGCCCGGCCTGCTGGCCTGGGTGCGCGAACGGCTGTGACACCGGCGCGGGCGGCGCGGGAGCTGACCGGGGTGCCGGGCGCCGGGGTCCGGCGACTCGGCGACGCCGTGTGGGAGGTCGACCTCGCCGACGGCGACGTGGTGGTCGTGAAGCGGCACGGCTCGCCGGGCGCCGCGGCGGCCGAAGCCGCCTCCCTGCGGTGGCTGGCCGAGCCCGCGGGCCCGCCGGTGCCGCGGCTGCGCGGGCACCGCGGGCCGTGGCTGGCCATGGACCGGGTGGCGCCGGGCCGCCCGTCGCCCGCCGCCGCCGAGGAGTTCGGCCGCCGGCTCGCCGCGCTGCACGCGACCGGCGCACCGGCGTTCGGCGCGCCACCGCCCGGCGGGCCGACCGAGGCGTCGATCGGGCTCGCGCCGATGCCCGACGTGCCGTCCGACGACTGGGCCGAGTGGTTCGCGGAGCACCGGATCGCCTACTACGCCCGGCTCGCGGTGGACGCGGGCGCGTTGACCGCCGCCGAGGCCCGGACCGTCGAGGCCGTGCCGGTGCGGGCGCCGGACGAGCCGCCCGCCCGCCTGCACGGCGACCTGTGGAACGGCAACGTGCACTGGGCCGCCGACGGCCGCGCCTGGCTCGTCGACCCCGCCGCGCACGGCGGCCACCGGGAGAGCGACCTGGCCATGCTCGCCCTGTTCGGCTGCCCCCACCTGGACCGCGTGCTCGCCGCCTACGACGAGGCCGCGCCCCTGGCCGACGGGTGGCGCGACCGGGTGCCGCTGCACCAGCTGTTCCCGCTGCTCGTGCACGCCGCGCTGTTCGGCCGCGGTTACGCCCGGCAGGCCTTGGCCGCGGCTCGTTCACTGCGATGATGGCCCCATGGGGATCACGGTGTTCGACCGCGACGACTGGCGCTGGCTCAACGAGCCGCGCGCGTGGAGCGACCAGGGCGGGCTGACCGTCACCAGCGACCCGGAGACCGACTTCTGGCGCACCACCCACTACGGCTACGACCGCGACAGCGGCCACGTCCTCGGCGTGCCGCTGGCCGGCGACTTCGCCATCGCCGCGTCGTTCACCGCGGACTACGCCGCCCAGTACGACCAGGCCGGTGTCGCGCTGTGGCTCGACGACCGGAACTGGATCAAGGCGGGCGTCGAGCTGGTGGACGACGAGTTCCAGGTCAGCACCGTCGTGACCAGGGACTTCTCCGACTGGTCGGTGGTGCCGGCCGGGCACGTCGACCGGGTCACGATCGCGGCGGTGCGCGAGGGCGACGCGGTGACCGTCCGCTACGGCGCCGGCGACGCCGAGCCCACGACCCTGCTGCGGCTCGCGTACTTCCCGCCGGGCGCGGAGGCGCTGGTCGGCGTGATGGTCGCGGCGCCGACGGGGCCGGGTTTCACCACCCGCTTCGACCGGGTGCAGGTCACAACGACCTAGGGCTTACCGTGGTCACGTGCGGTTGAGGTTCCTGTTGCAGCCCGGATGGCTGGCGTTGACGCTGGCGGTCTGGGTGTTCGCGGGCGCGTGCTTCACGCTGCTCGCGCCTTGGCAGTTCGACCGCGACACCGAGCGCGACGCGCAGAACAGCGCGGTCGTGTCGTCCCTGCGCACCGACCCGGTGCCGGTCACCACGCTGCTCGACCGGCCCAACGCCGAGGTCGAGTGGCGGCGCGTGACGCTGGCCGGCCGCTACCTGCCCGACGGGCAGGCGGTGGCCCGGCTGCGGACCGTGCAGGGCGAGGCGGCGTTCGAGGTGCTGACCCCGTTCCGGCTGGCCGACGGGCCGACCGTGCTGGTGGACCGGGGTTACGTGCGGCCGGTGAACGGCATCAAGGTCCCCGGCCTCAAGCCCGTGCCGACCGGTGACGTGACGCTGGTCGCGCTGGTCCGCCGGGACGAGTCGGACACCCGGGACGCGTTCCAGGAGGACGAGCACCGGCAGGTGTACTCGGTGAACTCCGCCGTGGTCGGCCGGGCCGCCGGGCTGGAGCTGCGGCCGGGCTACTTCCAGCTCACCGACGGCCAGCCGGGGGTGGAGGAGTCCCTGCCGCTGCCGAAGCTCGACGCGGGGCCGTTCTTCTCCTACGCGTTGCAGTGGATCGCGTTCGGCGCGATGGCCCTGGGCGGCTGGCTGTACTTCACCGTCCGCGAGATCCGCCCCGGCGGCGCGCTGCGCGAGGACGCGGGCCGGCCGAAGGTCAGGCGGAAGTCCGTCGCCGAACAGCTCGCCGAAGACGAGGCCGCGCCAGCGCGATGAGCGCGGTCACGGCCGCCGCCGACGCGCCGACCACCCGCGACAGCTCCACCGCCCGCGTCACGTGCCCCGCGTCGGGGTTGCGGCCGTGCCCGAGCACCGGCCGGTCCTCCGCGCCGTGCGCGTACACCGTGCGACCGCCCAGCCGGACCTCCAACGCGCCCGCGAACGCCGCCTCGACCTGGCCCGCGTTGGGGCTCGGGTGCGCCGCCGCGTCCCGCCGCCACGTCCGCCACGCCTCGCCCGCCGACCCGCCGACGACCGGCGCGCCCGCCGCCGTGAGCAGCGCGGCCAGCCGCGAGGGCAGCAGGTTCGCCACGTCGTCGAGCCGGGCCGCGGCCCAGCCGAACCGGCGGTAGCGCTCGTTGCGGTGCCCGACCATGGCGTCGAGGGTGTTCGCCGCGCGGTAGCCGAGCAGGCCGGGCACGCCCGCGACCGCGCCCCAGAACAACGGCGCCACGACCGCGTCGGACGTGTTCTCCGCCACGGACTCGACGGTCGCCTTCGCCAGGCCCATCGTGTCGAGCTTCCTCGGCTCGCGCCCGCACAGGTTCGGCAAACGATTGCGCGCCGCGTCGAGGTCGCCGCCGTCCAGCTCGCGGCCCATCGCGGTGCCCTCGTCGGCGAGCGACGACCCGCCCAGCACGACCCACGTGGCGGCGGCCGTGCTCAGGACCTCGAAGACCTGGCTGCGCCTGCCCAGCCGCTCCGCCGCGACCCCGGCGAGGACCGTGCCGCCGACGAGCACCACCACGTGCGCCACGCCGCCCGCCCGGTGGTCGCGGTACAGCTTGCGCTCCAGCGCCGCCGCCGCCCGACCGAATCCCGCTACCGGGTGATACCTCTCGGGGTCGCCGAACACCGCGTCAGCGGCCACGCCCAGCACCAACCCCACCGCGCGCCCCAGACTCACACGGGGCACGGTAGCCCGCACGTGTCGGACCGCAGCATTAGGGTGGCGCACCGTGGAACCAGCCGGCCGCCTCAAGCTCTACGCGTACCTGGACGCCCGCGATCACCAACGCACGTACCTGGCGATCATGCGGTTGTTCACGTCCACGCTGCTGGCCGACCTGTCGGCGGGCGAGGTCGCGGGCGCGCTGGCGGGCGCCGAGCGGGAGGGCCGGGTCGAGGCGGGCGAGTCGCGCATCGAGAACGTGATCACCCGGCTCCGGCAGCTCGTCGAGTGGGGCAACCTGGTGCAGGGGCGGCGCGAGGTGGTGGCCTCCAGCATCGCCGAGTTCCAGCACGGCAGCGTCCGCTACCAGGTCGGCAAGCTCGCCGTCCGGGTCCAGCGCGACGTGGACGAGCTGCTGCGCGTGCCCGAGGGCGCGCGGGAGGTGTCGCGGGAGCTGCTGCCCGCCGTCGAACGCGGCCTCGACCGGCTGGGCCAGTCGCTGTCGGAGGCGTTGATCAGCGGCGCGCCCCGCTCCCGCGAGGTGCTGGCCGAGCAGGTCACCACGCTGTTCCTGCAGCACGCCGAGCTGGCCGCGACCGTGCGCGACTTCTACGCCTACCTGGGCCAGGTCGTGACGCGGCACCACCTGGCGCCGGAGGAGATCTCCGGGTTCCGCAACCTGCTCGTCGAGTACATCCAGATGGTCGTGGAGGACGTGCTGCGGCACACGCCGGCCATCGCGGACGCCCTGGCCCGCGTCACCTCCGCGCGTTCCGAGCTGCTGCGCCTGCTGGGCCGGGCCGACCTGGGCGAGAAGGTCGAACGGGCGCGCGGGCGGTCGGCGGAGGACTGGCAGGACCTGACCGACTGGTTCGTGGACCGGCCCGGCCGGCCGAGCCAGGTGACGGCGCTGCGGGAGGCGACGGCGCGCGCGATCGGGTCGCTGCTGGCGAGCGTGAAGCGGGCCACGTCCGGCGGCGGGCTGCTGCCGAGCCGCCGGGCCGAGCTGCTGAAGCTGGCCGGCTGGTTCGACGCCGGCTCGCGCGAGCAGGCCCACGAGCTGTACGCGGCGGCGTTCGGGCTGTACCCGGCGCGGCACGTGTCGCCGGCGCCCGAGCACGACCGCGACAACGAGCGCACCCCGTGGCGCGACGGACCGGTGGTGGACGTGCAGGTGAGCGTGCGCAGCCGCGGCGACCGTGGTGCGCGCGGGCGGACGTCGCGCATCCTGGACGACCCGATGACCGAGCAGTCGCTGCTGGCCGAGGCGCGGGAAGCCGACGAGCGGCGGGCCGCGTCGGTGGCCGAGCTGTCGGCGGCGGCTCCCCGGCTGGCGTCCACCACGTTGTCCGGCGAGGCGCTCGAAGTGCTGTGCGAGCTGCTGACGTTGGCGATGGCGCAGCGCGACACGGCGGCCGACTCGGGTTCGGCGACCGACCCGGTGCGCGGGCTGCGGGTGACCGTCTCGCACGCGCTCGGGAAGTCGACGCGCATCCGTTCGGCGGCGGGCACGTTGACGCTGCACGACTCGACGCTGGTGCTCGACTGATGTTCGACGACCTCTCCGAGATCGACGCGGCGACCGCGGTGCGCTGCGCCCGCACCCTGCTGCGGCGGCCGTTGCTGCGCGCCGACGGGCCGGACGGCGAGCTGCTGACCCTGGTCTACCGGCACCGGGCGGCGTTGCAGGACCTGTTCGCCCGGCTGCTGGGCTACCGGCTCGTGGTGGAACGGCGGTTCGCGCGGCTCTACAAGTCCGGGCCGGGCGCCGACGACTCGCGCGGCGTGCTCGGCATGTCGCCGCGCGGGTACGCGTACGTGGCGCTGACCATGGCGGTGCTGACCGGTGTCGGGCGGCAGGCGCTGCTGTCGCGGCTGGTGGCGGACATCCGCGCGGCGGCGGTCGAGGCCGGGCTCACCGTCGTGGACGACGTGGCGGACCGGCGGGCGCTCACGGCGGCGTTGCGGCACCTGGTGTCGCTCGGCGTGCTGCACGAGACCGAGGGCACGGTGGACGTGCAGGCCGAGGCGTTGATCACCATCGACACCGACCTGCTCGGCCAGTTGCTGACCGGGCCGGTGGCGGAGGCCGACTCGCCGGCGCGGCTGGTGGAGCTGGCCGCGCGGCCCGGTCCGCGCGGCGTCGAACACGCGGTGCGGCGCAAGCTGGTGGAGAACCCCGTCGTGCTGTACGCGGACCTGCCGCCGGAGCAGGCGGAGTGGCTGCGGCGCAACCAGCGCAAGGAGACCGCGCTGCTGGAGACGTGCTTCGGCCTGCACACCGAGTGCCGGGTCGAGGGCGTGCTGGCGGCCGACCCCGAGGACTACCTGACCGACCTGTACTTCCCCGGCACGTCCACGGTGGCGCGGATCGCGCTGCTGGCGCTGCCGGAGCTGCTCGACACCGACCCGCGCCCCGACGGGCGGCACGTCGTGGTCCCGGCGCGGCTGCGGACGGTGTGCGCGCGGCTGGTGGAGGACTACCCGACCGCGTGGTCCAAGCAGTTCACCGAAGACCTGGACCGACTGGTCGACGAGGTGCTGGAACTGCTGCGCCGCATGGGGTTGGCGGTCGCCTCGGCCGACGGGTGGCTGCTCAACGCCGCCGCGCACCGGTGGCTGCCCTCGCCCGACGGCGATCCCGAACGTGACGTGGAGCCGGTCGTCGTGCCGGACGTGCCCAGCTGGTCGTTGTTCGATGAGGAGACCGCGTGAACAGGTGGCGGCTGCACAGGGGCGGCATCGTCAACATCTGGCAGTACACCGAGCAGGCGTTCGACTTCTCGGGTGGGCGCGCGATCTTCCAGGGCACCAACGGGTCCGGCAAGTCGCGCACGCTGGAGCTGCTGCTGCCGCTGTGCCTGGACGGCGACCTGCGGCAGGTCGGCTCCAAGGGTTTCGACACGGTGTCGCTGCGGCGGCTCATGCTGGACGACTACGACGGCGGGCCGAACCGGATCGGGTACGCGTGGGTCGAGCTGACGCGCGGCGACGACGAGTACCTGACGTGCGGGTTGGGCGTGAAGGCGTCCAAGACGTCGCAGGCGATCACCGACTCGTGGCGGTTCATCACCTCCTCGCGCGTGGGTCACGGGTTGACGCTGGTCGGCACGGACCGCACCCCGCTGGGCCCGGCGCAGCTGCGGGACCTGATCGGCGCGGACTGCGTGCTGGAGGAGGCGGCGTTCCGGGCGCGCGTGGCCGAGACCGTGTACGGCGTGCCCGCGGCCCGGTACGGCGACCTGCTGCACCTGCAGCGGACGCTGCGCAACCCCGACGTGGGGCTGAAGGTGCTGGAAGGGCAGCTGGAGCAGATCCTGTCCGACGCGCTGCCGCCGCTGGACCAGGTGATGGTCGAGCAGCTGGCCACGTCGTTCGACGACCTGGAGTCGATCCGGGAGAACATCACGCGGCTGTCGTCGGCCGACGCGGCGCTGGGCACGTTCCTGAAGACGTACTCGGACTACGCGTTCGGCGGGCTGCGCGCGGCGGCGGAGAAGCTCGGCGGGGCCGAGGACGGGGTGCGGAAGCTGGAACGCGCGTCGGCCCGGTTGTCGGCGTCGCTGGCGGAGACGCTCGCGGCGCGCGCGGCGGCGGAGCACTCGTTGGCGGCGTTGGAGGCCGGTGAGCAGCAGGCCGAGGAGACCATCGGCGCGTTGAAGGAGCTGCCGGCGTTCCGCGACCTGCAGGACTTGCAGACGCGCGAGAAGCTCGTGGCGGAGAAGCGCTCGTCGGCGGTGGCGGCGTTGGACATGGCGAACAAGCAGCGGTTGCAGGAGGACGGCGCGGTCGACGGCGTGCTGCGGCTGCTGCGGCGGTTGGCCGAGGACTTGGGCTCGGCGCAGGAGCTGGTCGAGCCGCTGCGCCACCACCTGCGCGTGGCCGGCCTGTCCCCCGCCGCGGTGCCGGAGGTCCCCGGCGTGTCCACTCTGGACGCCGAGGTGCGGACGGAGTCCGTGCGGGCCAAGCCGGACCCGGAGGCCGAGCCGCTGCCGATCGAACGCCGCGTGCCACCCGTCGTGGACGATTTGGCGTTGGACGACCTCGCGTCGCGCACGTCGTCCATCGCGTCCTCGGCGCGGCAGCGGGGGGCCTTGGCGCTCGCGCTGGCCGCGCGGGCCGCCGAGCTGGACACGGCGCAACGCCAGGTCGACGCCCTCCGGCAGACCGCGCGGGACGCTCAGCACGCCGCGACCGAGGCGGCGGCGTTGCGCAACCAGGAGGCGCAGGAACTGGCCGAGGTCGCCCAGGGCTGGCTGGCCGACGTCGAGTCGTGGCGCACCTCCGGCCCCCTGGCCGCCACCAGCCCCGACTCCCCCCTGCCGCTGCCCGCCACCGTCGACCCGACCACCGCCCGCTCCCTCACCACCGCCGCCCGCGACTGGGCGGGCCCCCTGGTGACGGCGGCCCGGGACGCCGGGCACGCGGTGGCGCAGCGGCGGACCGACCTGGTCACGTCCATCAACACCCGTGACGCCGAACTGTCCGCCCTCCGCTCCGGCACGGCCCGGGTCCCGGACCGCAACCGCTTCGCGGCGACCGACCGCGACTCCGCCACCGGCGCCCCGTTCTACCGCCTGGTCGACTTCCACCCCACCGTCGACGACCAGGCCAAAGCCGGCCTGGAAGCCGCCCTGGAGGCCTCGGGCCTCCTGGACGCCTGGGTCACACCTTCGGGTGAATCCACCCCGGCAATGTACGGAAACACCGTTACCGCCACTCGGTTGAAAACCAGCGGACCCGCCGAAACCACCCCCGACCGCCCCGACCACCCCCAGCCGACCCCCGATCCCGCCCCTGCCCCTGCCTCTGCCCCTGCCGGATCTGCGGACCCCACGGCCGGCGCACCGGACGTGGTGGCCGCACCCGGCAGCCCGGTCGCCGGCCCGTCCCTGGCGACGGTGCTGATCCCGGCCGTCGAGCCGGCCTCACCGGTCCCGGCCGCGGTCGTGGCGGACCTGCTCGCCTCGGTGTCCCTGCGACCCCCGACCTCGGCCGCCACCCCGGAGGCCGCCACCCCGGCCGCCGCGTTCGCGGTGTCGCCCGACGGCCACTGGCAGGCGGGCGTGCTCACCGGCGCGTGGCACAAGGACGCGGCGGAGTTCATCGGCGCCGGAGCCCGCGAAGCCGCCCGCCGGCGCCGGATCGCGGAGCTGGAGGACGAGCTGGCCGCCCTGCGCGCCGACCTCGGCGCGGCGGAAGCCGACCTGGCCGCCGCGCGCGGCCTGGTCGAGCAGTGGGAGGCGCACCTCGACCGCTTCCCCGCGGACCGCGACCTGGTCGCCCGCCACGGCCGCCTCCAGGCCGCGCAGGAATCCGCCGACCGCGCCGCCCGCCGCGCCGAGGAGCTGCGCGACGAGCTCGCCACCGCCCAGGCGCGAGGCGAAGCCGCCGCCGCCGAGGTCGTGCGCCAGGCCGGCGACGCGGGCCTGCCCGCCACCACCGACGGCCTGCACCAGGCCCAGCAGGCGGCGGCCGAGGCGCAGCGCACCGCCGACCGGTTGGGTGACGTGCTGCGCCGCCAGTGCGGCGGCACGGTCGCCGACCTGACCGACGCGGCGCACCGCTACCACGCGGCCGTGGCGGATCGGGGCGCGGCGGAGGCGGACGCGGAGGCGCGGTGCGTCGACTACGCGTCGCAGGCGTCGACGTTGGCCGAGCTGACCGACGCGATCGGCGGCGAGGCCAAGGAGATCGCGGACCAACTGTCCACTTTGGAGCGTTCACGGCGCGGGATGCGCGACGAGCTCAAGGGTGTGCGCGAACAGGTCACCTCGGCCCGCGAGCAGGCCGCGAAGCTGAACGCCCAGCTGGAGACGTCGGCCGAGCAGCTCACCACCGCCCGCGACGCCCTGACCCGCGCGACCGAGCACTTCAAGGCCACCGTGCAGGCGCCGGGCATCCTCGTCGCCGCCCTGCCGGACGCGCCGGAAGACGTCACGTCGGTCCGCACCGCGCTGGCGGCGACCGACCGGCGCGGCGCGGGCGAGGCCACGGTGATCACCAAGCTCCAGGCGTTGCAGACGGCGCTGGCCGGCAGCCACGACATCGCCGCCGAGCAGCACGTCGGCCTGCTCACCGTCACCGTCACCGGCGAGGAGGGCGCCCGCCCGGTGGCCGTCGCCGCCCGCCAGGTGACCGCGAAGCTGGCCGAGCAGCGCGGTTTCCTCGACGAGCAGTACCAGAACATCTTCGCCGACTACCTGATCCGCGACCTGGCCGAGTGGCTGCGCGGGCAGATCGCCGTCGCCGAGGACCTGTGCAAGCGGATGAACGAGGTGCTCGGCAAGGCCCGCTCCAGCCAGGGCGTGCACGTGAAGCTGGCGTGGAAGCCGTCGTCGGCGCTGGAGGAGGACACGCGTGACGCGTTGGCGCTGGTCCGCCTCCCGTACGCGGACCGCGACCCCGAGCAGGACGCCACGCTGCGCCGCGTGTTCACCGAGCGCATCGAAGCCGAACGCGACGCGCACACCGGCAACTACGCCGAGATCCTGTCCCGCGCCCTGGACTACCGGACGTGGCACCAGTTCACCGTCACGGTCGCCGACACCGGCCCGGACGGCAACCCGCGGGAACGCCGGCTGCGGCAGCTGTCCTCCGGCGAGACGCGGCTCATCTCGTACGTGACGCTGTTCGCGGCGGCGGCGTCGTTCTACGACGCGGTGAGCGGCGAGTTCTCGCCGTTGCGGCTGGTGCTGCTGGACGAGGCGTTCGAGCGGCTGGACGACCCGACGATCGCGCGCATGCTCGGCCTGCTGGTGGACCTCGACATGGACTGGGTGATCACCTGGCCGAGCGGCTGGGGCGTGTCCGACAAGATCCCGCGCATGCACATCTACGACGTGCTGCGGCCCAAGAACGGGCGTGGTGTGGCGTGCACGCAGACCACGTGGGACGGCGCGGCGCTGGACCGGGTCGACCCCTGACCGCGTCCATCCCTGACCGCGTCCACCCCTGACCGCGTCCACCCCTGACCGGGGTGCCGGGGCGGAGCGGCCGGTCAGGCGGAGACCCGGCTCGCGTCGCGGTGGGCCCGGGCGGCGACCATCAGCAGGTCGAGCGCGTCACGGGTGCGCAGCAGCTCCTGGATGTGGTCGGAGAGCCGGTCGCGTTCCCTGGCCATGCGCTCCATCGCGGCGTCCGAGTTCTCGTCGCTCGGCGAGTCGATGCACGGCAGCAGCTCGGTGATGGTGCGGCTGGACAGCCCGGCCGCGTACAGGCGTTGGACGAAGGCGACCCGCTCGACGTCGTCCTCCGTGTAGTGCCGCTGCCCGCCGGCGCTGCGGGTGCTGCTGAGCAGCCCCTGCTCCTCGTAGTACCGCAGCGAGCGGACGCTGACACCGGCCCGCGCCGCGAGGTCGCCGATCCTCATGCGCTCTCCTCGTTGTGACGCCGGTCGCACGGCTTGCCTCTCACATTGATGTCAGGTTTTAGCGTACCGGTCGGGCCCGTCGCGGGCCTCGACCAGTACGAAGGAGTTCCGGCATGACCACGCTGTTCGACCGCTACCGCCTCGGCGGTCTGGACCTGCCCAACCGGGTCGTGATGGCGCCGATGACCCGGGCCCGCGCCGCGGCCGGCGGTCTCGCGACCCCGTCGATGGCGGCTTACTACGCCCAACGCGCCACGGCCGGGTTGATCGTCTCCGAGGGCGTGCAACCCAGCCTGGTCGGGCAGTCCAACCCGGGCACCCCGGGCCTGCACACCGACGAGCAGGTGGCGTCGTGGCGGCCCGTCACCGACGCCGTGCACGTCAACGGCGGGCGCATCTTCGCCCAGCTCATGCACGGCGGCCGGGTCTCGCACCCCGACACCACCGGTGTCCAGCCGGTCGGACCGTCCGCGGTCGCCGCCGCGGGCGAGGTGTTCACCCCGAACGGACCGCGGCCCGCGCCGGTCCCGCGAGCCCTGGCCACCGCCGAGGTGCCCGACCACGCCCGCTCGTACGCCGAGGCCGCCCGGCGCGCCGTCGACGCCGGGTTCGACGGCGTCGAGCTGCACGGCGCGAACGGCTACCTGATCTCGCAGTTCCTGTCGTCCAACGCCAACCTGCGCACCGACGCCTACGGCGGCCCGATCGCCCACCGCATCCGCTTCGCCGTCGAGGCGGTCGCCGCCACGGTAGACGCCGTCGGCGCGGACCGCACCGCGATCAGGCTCTCCCCCGGCGGCACCTTCTGGGGCGTCGAGGAGACCGAGGTGCCGCGGCTGTACGCGGCCCTGCTCGCCGAGCTCGCCCGCTTCGGCCTCGCCTACGTGCACCTGGAGGCGACCGCCGACGAGGAGGTGCTGATCGGGCTGCGCCGCGCGTGGCCGGGCGCCCTGGTGGTGAACCCGGTGGTGCCGATGGGCCCGAAGCGGACCGACCGGGCCGCCGCCGACCACTGGCTCGGCCTGGGCGCGGAGCTGATCAGCTTCGGCCGCGCGTTCGTGGCGAACCCGGACCTGGTGGAACGGCTCCGCGCCGACCTGCCGCTCGCGTCCGCCGACACGGCGACCTACTACCAGGGCGGCGACGCGGGCTACCTCACCTACCCGGCGTACCGGCACACCGCCTGAGCCCGGTCAGACGACGTGACTGGCCGTGCGGCGGCGCACACCGCCCGCGGCCAGGAACTGGGCCACCGGCAGGGTCGCCGCGCCGAGCGCGACCGACTCGGGGCCCAGTTCGCACAGGGTGATCGACGCCTGCTCGAACGGTCGGCGCAGGGCGTGGCGGGAGGCCTGGGCGCGCACGTCGTCGAGGATCCGCGCGCCGAGCAGGAGCCCGGCCCAACCGCCGACGATCACCTGCGACGGGTTGAACAGGTTGATCAGGTTCGCGATGCCGAGGCCCGCGTACCGGGCGGTCTCGGCGAGGACGTCCCGGGCCGCCCGCGAGCCGTCCGCGACCAGCGCCGCCAACGCCGCCTCCTGCTCGGCGGGCACGTCCGCCTTCACCGCGCGGTACCGCTCGACCACGGCCGACGCGCCGATGTACGCCTCCAGGCACCCGTGCGCGCCGCACCGGCACGGGCGGCCGTCCAGGGCGACCGTCGTGTGGCCCCACTCCCCCGCGCCGCCCGACGAGCCGCGGTACAGCACGCCGCCGGTGATGACGCTCGCGCCGACACCGGACCCGATCAGCGCGACCACCGCGTCACCCGTGCCGCGGCCCGCGCCGAACCAGACCTCGGCCTGCCCCAACGTGTTCGCGCCGTTGTCCAGGAACAGCGGCAGGTCGGTGCCGGTGCGCAGCAGCTGTTCCAGCGCGACACCGCGCCAGCCGACGGTCTGCGCGTACACCAGCCCGTCCTCGACCTGCCCCGGCACGCCGATGCCGACGCCGAGCACGTCGCCGACCGCGCTGGCCGCGAGGCACCGGTCGAGCCCTTCGAGGACCCGCCGCGCCACGTCGTCGACCGAGTGGACCTCCGGCTCCATCGGGAACGTCGCCTCCGCCAGCCGTTGCAGCGTGAGGTCGAACACCTCGACCAGCACGTGCGTCTCGCCGACGTCCACCCCCACCACCGCCGCGTGCGCCGGGTCGACCCGCAGCAGCACGCGGGGCCGGCCGCCGTCCGAGTCGACCTGCCCGGCCTCGACGACGATGCCGTCCGCGATGAGCTCGGCGACGACGGTGCTGACCGACGCCTGGCTGAGCCCGGTGGCGCCCGCGAGCTCCTGCCGGCTGCGCGGGTGGTCGAAGTACAGGGCGCGCAGCACCCGCGCCCGGTTGCCGGCGCGCAGGTCGCGCACGGTCAGCTTGCGGTGCACGGCGACCCCCATCGGGCGAGTAGGACCACGGTCGCCACACGGGCGCGTAGAACTTCCGACGTTAGTCGGTCGCGAACCGCTTGGCGTCCCATTTGCCGTGCGCCTCCAGCAGTTTCCGCCCGACGCGCTTCAGATCCGCGAGGTCGCGATCACTCAGCGCGGCGGCGAACTCCTCGGCGACCGATTCCCGGTAGGCGGGGGCGCTCGTGGCCGCGAGGACCTGCCGCCCGGCGTCGGTCAGCACGGCGTGGACGACCCGGCGGTTGTCGGGTGGCTGCTCGCGCGCGACCCAGCCCCGGCGCACCAACCGCTCGACCAGGCGCGTGACGCCGCTCGGGCTGACCGCGAGCAGGTCGGACAGCTCGGACATCAGCAGGCGGTCGTTCATGTGGATGCGGTACAGCGCCTCGTGTTCCAGCAGCGAGCACCCGGCCACGGCTTCGATGCGCCGTTCCACCGCGACGCGCACCGCGTCCACGCCCTGCTGGACGTACAGCCACGCCAGGAGCGCGTCACCCGGCTCTTGTCGGCTCATGACGGCACCCTACCAAACTCACTTGACGGCAGAACACTTTCAGAGTCAACCTTTGCTCATGGAACCTATTCTGGTCACCGGCGCGACCGGCGCCCAAGGCGGAGCCGTGACCCGCGCCCTCCTGGCTCGCGGCCACCGGGTCCGCGCCCTCACCCGCGACCCGCACAGCGTTGCGGCGCGGGAACTCCGACGGCTCGGCGCGGACGTCGCGCACGGCGACTTCGACGACCCCGCGTCCCTGCGCGCGGCCCTGGACGGCGCCCGTGCCGTCTTCGCCGTGACCACGCCGTTCGGCAGCGACACCGACACCGAGGTCCGCCACGGCATCACGCTGGTCGACGCGGCGCGGGACGTGGAGCACGTCGTGTTCACGTCCGCGTCCAACGCCGACCGCGACACCGGCATCCCGCACTTCGACAGCAAGCAGCGCATCGAGCGGCACCTGGTCGACGCCGGGCCCCGGTGGACGATCCTCGGGCCGGCCGCGTTCATCGACGACAAGTTCGGCGAGTGGACGGTGCGAGGTCTGCGCGAGGGCGCGTTCCACCTGCCCATGCCGGCGGACCGCCCGCTGCACCTGGTCGCGGTGCGGGACATCGCGGCGGTCGCCGTGCTCGCCCTGGAGCAGCCCGACCGGTTCGCGGGCAGGCGGCTGGACCTGGCCGGCGAGGCCCTGACCCCGGCGGCCATGGCCGAGGCGTTGACCGCGGCCATCGGCCGCCCGATCCGCCACCACCGCCCGCCGTTGGACGTGGTGGCGCGGTACTCGGCGGACCTGGCCGCCATGTTCGGCTACTTCACCGAGGTGGGCACCGACATCGACCTGCCCCGGCTGCACGGGGCCCTGCCCGAGATCACCTGGACGCGGTACGCCGACTTCGTCCGCCCGCTGCCCTGGCCGGACCTGCTGAAGACGCCCTGACCGGCGGTGACGCGCCGGGTCAGCCGACCGCCGCCCACGACTGGATCATCCGGTAGGCGATGGAGGCGCCCGGCGCGAGCAGCAGGTCCGGCACGCTGCCCGGCTCGGCGAGCGCCTGCCGCACGTCCGCCCGGCTCACCCACCGGGCCTGCGCGATCTCGCCGTCCGCGAGCCGCAGGGGCTCGGCCGGGTCGGCCACCGCCTCGAACCCCACCATCAACGACCGCGGGAACGGCCACGGCTGGCTGCCGAGGTAGCGGATGCCGCCGACCACGATGCCGACCTCCTCCGCGATCTCCCGCGCCACGCACGCCTCCAGCGACTCGCCCGCCTCGACGAACCCGGCCAGCACCGAGTACCGCCCCTCGGGCCACCCCTCGCCGCGGGCGAGCAGCACCTGGTCGGCGCCGTCGTGGACCAGGCAGATCACGGCCGCGTCGGTGCGCGGGTACTCCTCGTGCCCGCACCGCTCGCACACCCGGGCCCACCCGGACTTGATCGACGCGGTCGACCCGCCGCACACCGCGCAGAACTTCGCCGACCGGTGCCAGTGGAACAACGCCACCGCCGACGTGAACAGGCCCGCGCCGGTGTCGTCCAGCAACGCGCCGCACGCCCGCAGGTCGAGCCACTGCGGCTCGTCCGTCAGCTCCGGCCCGGTCCACGCCCGGCCGGCGGGCGCGCCGACGTCCGTCTCGTCCTCGGTCAGCGGAACCGCCCAGTACGCCACGCCGTCCTGCTCGCCGAGCAGCACCGCCGTGTCCGGCGGGGCGTCGCCGAACTCGGTGGCGGGGCGGTCGACCAGGCGCGATGCCCGGTCGGCCACCATCGTGCGGCCACGCGCGTCCACGGTGAGGACGCGCGCCTTCGGCCACAGCTGCCCGATCCGCTCCGCGTCGCCGCGCAACGGTTCCTGCCGGTCCACCGTGGACCGCGACAGGGCGGGCAGTTCCACCAGCTCGAAACTCACGGCAGGGTCACGCCGCCCAGCGCCCGCAGCTGCGGGGTCAGCAGTTCCGCGTCGCCCACCAGCACGCCGGTGAACGACGTCGGCGCGAAGAACTCCAACGCCACCTCGGCGACCTGCTCGACGGTGACCGCCGCCAGCCGGGCCGGGTGCCCGGTGAACCACCCGACGTCCAGCCCGAGCCCGGCGAGGTTCACCAGGAACGACGCCAGCCCGCCCTGCGACGACGTGGCCGTCAGCAGCGACCCGATCGCGTACCGGCGCGCGGTGTCCACCTCGGACTCGGTCGGTGGCACCAGGCCCAGCCTGCCCAGCTCGTACCTGGTCTCCAGCAGCGCCGCGACGGTCACCTCGCTGGCCGTGTCGGCGTCCACCAGCAGCGTCGCGCCGCCCGGCGTGAACTCCGGGTGCGACCGCGCGCTGTAGGTGTAACCCTTGTCCTCGCGGATGTTCTCCACCAGCCGGGACGAGAAGAACCCGCCGAACACCAGGTTCGCCAGCTGCAACGCCGGGTACCGCTCGTCGGTGCGCTCCAGCCCGCGCCCGGCGAGCCGGATCTGGGACTGCACGGCGCCGGGGCGGTGCACGAACAGCACGTCGCCGCCCCGCACGGGCGACAGCGGCGACAACGCCACCGCGGTGCCCTCGCCGGTCCAGCCGCCCAACGCGGCTTCGACCGCGCGCACCGCCGCGTCCGGCGCCACGTCGCCCACCACGACGATCGCCGAGCCGCGCGGCAGCACGGCCGACGAGTGCAGCGCCAGCACGTCGTCCCGCGTCACCGCCTCGACCTCGTCGGCCTCGGGCATCTCCTTGGCGAACGGGTGGTCGCCGTACAGGTGGCGCTGCAACGCTTCCCGCGCGATCACGTTCGGCTGCGACCGCGCCAACCGGATCCGCTCCACCAGCCGCGCGCGTTCCCGCTCGACCTCGTCGGCCGGGTAGGTCGCGCCGGTCAGCACGTCCCGCAGCACGTCCAGCACGGTCTCGAAACCGGACACCAGCGCGTTGCCGGAGAACGACAGCCGCTCCGGGTCGACCACCGCGTCCAGCTCGCCGCCGACCAGGGCCAGCTCGGTGTCCACGTCTACCCGGCTGCGGGTGGCGGTGCCGGTGAGGACCGTGTTCGCCAGCACCTCGGCGCGGGCCGCGTGCGTCGAGCCGACGCTGCTCGTCGCCGGGTCGCCGAACGGGATCCGCAGCCGCACCTCCACCAGCGGCACCGAGTCCCGGCGCACGGCCAGCACCCGCAGGCCGTTGGCCAGCGTCGTGTCGATCGCGTCCAGGTCCGCCGCCGCCCGCTGCTCGCCCAGCTCCGGGAACGGGCGAGGCCCTAGCTCCGTACGGCCGATCTCGTCGGCGCTGCGGTGCTTGGTCGGGGCGCTCACTCGTTACCTCCACTGGCGGGCTTGAGGATCAGGACGGCGCGCGAGTCGGACCGCAACGCCTTGGCCGCCGCGGCGACCTCGTCGGTGGTGATGCCGGCCAGCTTGTCCGGCAGCTCGTACAGCAGCTCCGCGCGCCCGAACAGCAGCTCGGCCGACCCCAGCCCCAGGGTTCGGCTGGTGAGCCGGTCGTGCTCGCGGTGCATGGTCGACACCCAGCGGGCGGTGACCTTCGCCAGCTCCTGCTCCGTCGGCCCTTCCTCGGCCAACCGCAGCAGCTCCTCGTCCACCGCCGCGAGCACCTGCTCGGAGGTGACCTCCGCCGGGTGGATCGCGGTGATGCTGAACGTGTCCGGGTCGCGCGCCTCCAACGGCCCGAACAGGCCGCAGCCGGCGCCGACGTCGACCACGATCGCGTCGCGGTGCACCAGCCGCTGCTGCAACCGCGACCCGTCGCCGTCGGTGAGCACACCGGCCAGGACCAGGTACGCGAGGTAGCCCTCGACCTCGTTCACCGGGTCCGGGATGCGGTAGCCCACGGCGAGGGCGGGCATCGGCGCGTGCTTGTCGGTGTGCTCGGCCCGCAGCTCGCCCTTCGGCGCCGCCTCGGCGAACGACGGCCGGGTCGGCACCGGGCGGGCGGGCACGTCACCGAAGTGCTGCTCGACGAGCGCCTTCGCCCCCTCGGGGTCGAAGTCACCCGCTACCGTCAGCACGGCGTTGCCCGGCGCGTAGTAGGTGTCGAAGAACGCGGCGCAGTCGTCCACGGTGGCGTTCTCCAGGTCGGTGAAGTCGCCGTAGCCGTTGTGCGCGTTGGGGAAGGTCTGGAACAGGACCGGCGGCAGGAGGATCCACGGGAACCCCCCGTACGGTCGGTTGAGCACGTTGAGCCTGATCTCCTCCTTCACGACGTCGATCTGGTTGCGCAGGTTCTCCTCGGTGATCTTCGGCGCCCGCATGCGGTCCGCCTCGAGGAACAGAGCCCGCTCCAGTGCCGCCGACGGCAGCACTTCGTAGTAGTCGGTGTAATCGGGGTGGGTGGACCCGTTGAACGTGCCGCCCGAGGACTGCACGTGCCGGAAGTGGGCCAGCTTCTCCAAGCTCTCGCTGCCCTGGAACATGAGGTGCTCGAAGAGGTGAGCGAACCCCGTCCGCCCCTCGGGCTCGGAGCGGAAGCCCACGTCGTAGTGCACGCTCACCCCGACGACCGGGGCGCTGCGGTCGGGTGCGAGCACCACCCGCAGACCGTTGGGAAGCGTGAACCTGTGCAGTTCGGGTAGCGCCATGGACGCAGCCTACGGGTTCACACCACTGCCGGGCTCGATGGTCGCCCACCCACCGAAGCGTCGCGCTACGCCCAGCGCGAACCGACCGGGTTCGGACCGGTCGACCAGCGACTCGACGGCCGATCCGGAGCCGGGCACACGCCCGCACCGGTCCGGACCACCGCCTGTCTCAGCAGGCCGCCCCACCCGGTGGAGCCGGCGCGCGTGGGCACCGGGTCGGCAGCGGCCTCACCCCGCCGAACCCTCGCCCGCCGCCCGCGGGGTCGTGTTTCGGGGGTGACTCCAGTGTCGAACTCGTGTTCGAGATGTGCAAGATCACTTTCGGGTGAACGGCGGTCAGCCCCGCAGCGACCGCAGGTGACCCGCCTGCGCCAGCACACCGTCCACCGCGCCCAGGAACGACGGGAACCGCTGCGCGAACCGCCGCAGGTCGCCGCCCTGCTCCGCCTCGCCGAACCAGTACAGCCCCGGCCGGGCGCCGGCGAACGCGGCCAGCCACCGCTCCGTCTCCCCCAGCACCACCGCGTACGGCAGCGACCGCGAGAACACCATCTCCCGATCGGACTCCGGGATGTCCTGCGGCGTCGCCGTGTGCAGATAACCGCGCAACCCGCGCACGTGCTCCAACAAGACGCTGCCGCGCTTGGTCCGGGCGGGCATCGTGCGCGCGCCCACCGCCAACGCCACCCCGGCCACCAGGACCACCAGCCCGAACAACGCCGCACCGCCGGCCAGGGCCAGCGCCACCGTCAGCGCCGCGCCCAGCACGGCGACCCCGACACCGGCCCACCACCACAGGTTGCGCTCGGCGTCCGGCCGGCGCGTGAACCAGTTCTTCGCCACCACGTCCGCGTACAGCGCGTCCCGCACCCGCGACAGGTCGATCCGCCTGCCCCGCAGCTCCGCCAGCGACACCGCGTCCACCCCGTCGGGCAGCAAGGTCTCGTACACCGCGCGTTCGTACCCGGACAGCGCCGGGTCGGCCGGGTTGCGCCGCACGAACCGCCAGTCGTGCCCGTCGACCTCCTCGATCCACAAGTAGTTGCGCACCGCGAGGTCCACGATCGTCGCGGTCACGTCGACCACGTCCACGTGCTCGTCCACCACCGTGCCCACCTGGCCGGGCAGCACGCCGTCCGGCGAGGCGAACGCCACCCGCCCGGCGCCGTCGGTGACCAGCACGTTCACCGGCCCGACCTCGCCGGCCAACGCCCGCGCGTCACGGCCGCGGAGGTACCACAACAACAACCCGCCGCACAGCAGCAGCACCACCAGCCCACCGAGCCCGATGCCGGTGAGGGGGGTCAACGCGAACGCCGCCGCGAGCCCCGACGACTCCTCCACCCGCGCGTTGGCGGGGGCCGCGCCCTCCTGCAAGCCGACCGTCACGTCGACCCGCTCGCCGGCCGCCAGGCCGATCTCGGTCACCCGCACGCCGCGCCCGTCGCCCAGGTCCGCGCTGGTGCACGGCTTCGACGTGCCCGGCTCGCCGGCCAGGCAGTTCACCGACCGCGGCGCGTCCGGCGTGATCACGGAGGCCTTCACGGAGTCGAGCGGGACGTCCCAGCCGCTCGCGGGCTGCCAGCGCAGCTCCAGCGTGTCACCGATCTTGGCGACAGCCCCGACCACGGAGTACTTGACCGTGGACGTGCCCGCCCGGAGTGCGATCGTCAGCTCGTCGTCCGATGCTGTAGCGGTGCCCCCGCCCTCCACCGCCACGTCGTCGACCTGGAACACCCGGTCGCGATCGGCGGAGACCGGCACGCGCAGCGGGACGACCCTCGTGGCGGTCCGGCCGTCGGGGACGGTGACCACCTCGGTCACGGTCAGCCTGCCGTCGCGCTCCAGCTTGAGCCGCACGTCCGCGCCGACCGTCCCGGGCAGCCCGGCCGTGTCGCTCGGCTGCGCCGCGGCCGAGCCGGCGCCCGTGCACAGCGCGACCGCGCAGAGGGCCGCCGCTCCCCAGTTTTTCGACACGGCCGCGGAGAATAGCGGAGTTCCCCTAAGCTCTTGTGCTGATTCGGGCATCCGCGATATGGGGGACGACCAGCGATGACGCAACCACCGCCGCCGGGTGGCTGGCCGCCGCCACGACCGGTTGGGCCGCCGCCGATGCCCGCGCCGCTGCACCACCAACAGCCCCAGCAGCCCCAGCAGTGGCCCGCCCAGCAGCCCCCGCCCGGCCCGCCGTCCTGGCCCGGTCAACCGCCCGTGATGCCGCCGCCGATGGCCGCGCCGCAGCAGCACCCGATGTCCCCGCAGCAGCACCCGGCGGGCCCGCCGCAACTGCCGCCGATGGCCCCGCCCCAGCCGCCGCCCGCCGCCTGGGGTCCGCCGCCCGGACCGCCCCCGGGCTGGGGCCCGGCGCCCATGCCGTACCCGCCGCTGCCCCGGCAGAAGAGCAAGGGCCCGCTGGTGGCCGTGCTGGTCGTCGGCTTCCTCGTGCTGAGCGTGGCGGCGATCGGCATCATCGCCGCGAACCGCGGCTCCAAGAGCACGAGCGACTCGGCCAACGCCGGGTACGACAGCTACACCTACACGCCCGAACCCACCACCACGACCACCACGACGACGTCCGAGACGGAGACCAGCAGCAGGCGGTCCGCGTCGACCAGCACGCCGAAGGCCGGCCCGAAGGCCGTCATCGCGCTGGGCGACAACCCGATCCACGCCGCCGGCCTCGGCGCGTTCAACATCGACGGCTGCGCCCTGCCGGCGATGGACTACTCGCCCGCGGGCCAGGACCGGTTCCTCCGGGCCTCGCTGCCGTGCATCGAGTCGATGTGGAAACCGTCGTTCGAGCGCGCGAACCTGCCCTACCAGCCGGTGGAGCTGGTCATGGTGACGTCCCAGATCACCAACACGTGTGGCTCCATGGGCCCCGACCGCACGGCCATGTACTGCGACGGCACCATCTACTGGACGCCGAACCACTACGCGAACGAACAGGGTTCGGCGAACCCCAACCACCCGGGCAAGTACCTGGGGCAGCTCGCGCACGAGTACGGCCACCACATCCAGTGGCTGTCCGGCATCCTGCGGGCGTCCAGCCAGGCGCAGTACGAGAAGGGCGGCTGGGACACCCCCGAGGGGCTCGACCTGAACCGCCGCAAGGAGCTGCAGGCCACCTGCTTCGGCGGGATGACGCTCGCGCCCCTGTCGCACGGCGCGGTGCCCGGCGACGTCATCTCGGTGGCCCTGACGGACGCCGGGAACCGGGGCGACTACCCGATCTACCCCAACCGGGACCACGGCGCGCCCGAGAAGAACGCCGCCTGGGTCAACCACGGGTTCAAAAACAACGAGACCAGCGCGTGCAACACTTGGGTGGCGAGCGCGGCGGACGTCAGCTGACCCGACTGGAGGACCGTGCACACGCCCGAGGAGCCCAAGAACAACCCGATCGTCCTCATCGGCGTGTTCTCGTTGATCGTGTTGTGCGTGCTGGGCCTCGGCGGCATCACGCAGCTGGAGACGTCCCGCCGGATCCACGGCCGGGCGGTGGCCGCGCCGGGCGCGACGGTCGCCCAGTCCACCGAGACGGAGCCCCCGCGGCCGCGCGCCGTGCACCGGCTGGCCGACCACCCGCTGCTCACGGAGTCGGTGCGGCTGCCCGCGGTGGCGTGCGCGTTGCCGGGGTTCGGGGTGTCGGACGCGCAGCTGTCGGCGTACTACAAGGCGGGCGTGGTGTGCCTGGACCAGGCGTGGCGGCCCGTGCTGGAGCAGGCGAACCTGCCGTTCGACCCGCCCGCGCTGGACACGTCGCCGGACCTGACCGAGGGACCGTGCGGCTCGGCGCCCGCGGAGAGTGAAGCGGTCGCGTACTACTGCGGGCGCAACAGGACCATCTACATGCCCACGCGGCGGCTGCGCGACAACGGCGGCGGAGAGCGCGCCGGATCGCACCTGGCGACGTTGGCGCACGAGTACGGGCACCACGTGCAGGCGTTGACGGGGATGCTGCGCGCGGCGGACGGCAAGATCGTCGACGCGGGCGAGGAGACGCCGGCGGGGCTGGAGATGTCGCGGCGGATCGAGCTTCAGGCCAACTGCTTCGCCGGGATGTTCCTGGTGGCGGCGTCCGGGTCGATCGGGTCCGGGTTGGCGCAGGAGGCGGCGGACGACTTCCAGTACGCCGTGGAGGAGCCGCCGGAGAAGAACGCCCACGGCAGCCCGGACAACCAGTCGGAGTGGGCGTCGCAGGGCTTCACGACCGGCGTGACGTCGTCGTGCAACACCTATGCGGCGCCGGCGGCGGCCGTCGCCTGAGAACGCCTGGTCAGCAGGTAGGCGTAGAGGCCGCCGGCCAGGCCGCTCAGGCACAGCAGCAACGTGGTGAGCCGGACGTCGAACGGCATGCCCTCGGGCGTGCTGGCGGCGGCTTGCACGGTGAACTCCCCCTCGGTGTCCGCGGGGACGACCACTTCCACCACCTCGTCCTGCTGATGCCCGCAGCCGTCGAGCTTGGCGGTGTGCGTCCGGTCACCGATCGTCAGTTCGACCCGGTCGTACGCCTCCGCGTCGCCGCAGGAAGCCGGTGCGACGACCGTGGCCGGGGCCTTCTGGACCTGTGCGGACGTGCGCGGCCACCACAACGCGACCGCTGCCGCGACGGCCACCAGGCCCACGACCAGCAGCACCAGCGCCCACCTGACCGGGCTTCGCGGAACCGCCACAGCGTGGATGGTCGCAGACGGAGCGGGCGGTTGTCGTGCGGGCCGGCGGCCTCGCCGGCCGCCGAAACATCACCTGATCGTGATCTTGCCCACCCTCGAACTCCTGTTCGACACTAGACCCGTGCCTCCCACCACGAAACTCACCGAACCGGCCCGCCCCCGAGCCCGCCGCCGGATGCCGCACCGCGCCGCCCGCCGGGATCTCCACCCCTGGATCCGCCCACCGCGCCGGAGAGGTCCGGGATCCGGCCGACCCCCTCGAACACCGCCACCTTCACCACCCCCGGCCGCTCGAAGACAGCTCCCGATCCGCACCGCCGGCCACGGTCGGTGACACGAGCCGACTCCGGGCGCACCGACGACCGCCACCGCCAAGCCCGTCCCGCCCTCACGGCCTGACCCGACAACACCTGCGACCTCATCCGAGGTCATCCCCCGTCGCGACCACACCGCCCACCGGTGACGACGGGTGAGTGCGGCGATGCCCGGGCAGGCGCTGACGGGTAACCGTCACTCGTCCGGCCCCGTCCCGGCCTCACCACCCGACTCGACAACACCCAGGACCTCGCCCGAGGGTCATCACCCGCCGCAACCAGCCGCCCGCAGGCGGCGACGGGTGGGTGCGGCGATGGTCGGGCAGGTGCGCTGACGAATGACCGTCACTGTCCCGGGCTTATCCCGCCCTCACCGCCTGACCCGACAACACCCGCGACCTCCCCCAAGGTCATCGCCCCTCGCGACCAACCGCCCACAAGTGACGACAGGTGGTGCGGCGATGCCCAGGCAGGCCCTGACGGGTGACCGCCACTTGTCCGGCCTCGTCACGGCCTTGCGGCCGTGCTGGGCGACGCGACGCAGAATAAGGAGGTGTCGACTGCTGCCAGGGTGCTGGTGATCGAGGACGCGGAGGCGATCGGCGCCGCGGTGAGTTCCGCCTTGCGGGACGCGGGTTACCAGGTGCAGGTCCGGCCGGACGGTCGTGACCTGGAGGGCGACCTGGTCCGGTTCCGGCCGGACCTGGTGGTGCTCGACGTGATGCTGCCCGGCCGGGACGGCTTCATGCTCCTGGAAGTCATCCGGCGGACGTGCGGGGCCGGGGTGGTGATGCTGACCGCCCGGGACGGGGTGTCCGACCGGCTGCGCGGGCTCGACCAGGGCGCGGACGACTACGTGGTCAAGCCGTTCGTGCTGGCCGAGCTGGTCGCCCGGGTGAGCGCGGTGCTGCGGCGGCTGGGTCGGACGCCGTCGACCGTGCAGATCGGCGACCTGGTGGTGGACGCCGACTCGGCGGTCGTGCTGCGGGGTGACGCGCCGGTCGAGTTGACCGCCACCGAACTGCGCCTGCTGCGGTACCTGGCCGCGCAGCGCGGGCGGGTGGTGGGCAAGACGCAGATCCTCACTGCGGTGTGGGGCTACGAGGACTACGACCCGAACCTGGTCGAGGTCCACGTCAGCGCCCTGCGCCGCAAACTGGAGGAGCACGGGCCGCGGTTGCTGCACACCGTGCGCGGGCTGGGCTACGTGCTCAGAGCGGACGAGACGTGAGCCTGCGGACCGTCTCGCTGCGCCGACGGGTGACGCTGTCCGCGATCGGGGTGCTCGGCGTCGTGCTGATCGGCGTCGTGCTGCTGGTGGACGCGCTGTTCGCGGCGCAGTCCAAGCGGGACGTCGACACCGCGCTGCTGGAGAAGGCGCGGGTGGCGCAGCAGCTGGTCAAGCAGCGGGTGCGCGGGGCGGAACTGGCGAACCGGCTCGAAGGCCGGGGCGTGGAGGTCTGGCTGGTCATGCCGGACGGGACGGGGTTCGGGAACAAGCCGGACGAGGAGGTGGCGAACGAAGTCAGCCGGCAGTTGATCGACGGGTCGAAGATCACGGTGTACGCGGAGACCGCGGTGATCACGGCGGCGCAGACCAGGCTGCGGCGGTTGCTGCTGCTGGCCGGGATCGGCGCGCTGGCCGTGACGATCGGGGCGATGCTGCTGGTGGTCCGGCGGGCGTTGGCGCCGTTGGACGCGATGACCACGCTGGCCCGGTCGATCGCGCGCGGCAACCGCGGGTACCGGCTCAACCCGTCGCGGGCGGACAACGAACTCGGTCGGACGGCCGCCGCGTTCGACGACATGCTGGACTCGTTGGAGGGATCGGAGGAGCGGACGAAACGGTTCGTGGCCGACGCGGCGCACGAGCTGAGGACACCCATCGCGGGCGTGCAGGCGGTCGCGGAAGCGCTGATGCAGACCGCCAGTGCCGAGGAGCGGGAGCGGCTGAACCTGCTGCTGGTGCGCGAGTCGCGGCGGGCCGGGCGGCTGGTCGACGACCTGCTGGCGCTGGCACGCATCGAAGCCGGTCTCGAACTGCACCGGGAACGGGTCGACCTGCTCGCGCTGGCCGAGGCCGAGGTGGCGCGGACGCGGTTGCTCGCGCCGGACTTCGACATCGTCGCGGAGGGCGAGCCGGCGTTCGTCTCAGGCGACCCGCAGCGGTTGGCCCAGGTGTTGGCGAACCTGGCCGACAACGCCCGCCAGGCCACCGGCCCGTCGGGCAGGGTGCGGCTGCGCGTGTCCAGGGTGGGCAGCTTCGCCCTGCTGGTCGTGACCGACAACGGTCCGGGCGTGCCGCCGGAGGACAGGGAACGCATCTTCGACCGGCTGGTGCGCCTGGACGAGGCCAGGGACCAGCGCTCCGGCGGCTCGGGCCTGGGACTCCCGATCGCCCGCGGTATCGCGCGCGCCCACGGCGGCGAGCTGTCCTGCATCGACCCCGACCAAGCCGCCACCGCCACCGCCACACCGGACATGGACCTGGCACCGCCCGCTCCAGTCGCCGGTCCGGAGGCTGAGGCTGAGGCGGAGAAGCAGGGGCAGGGCGGCGTGCCACCCACCGCAGCCGCCGCTCCGCAGGTCGGCGGGCCGCCTGGGGCGGGCGCTGGTCGGCAGGGCGGGGAGCTGGGCGAGGTGGGTGGAGGCGGTCGGAGGGGTGATTCGGTCGGGGCCGCGTTCGAGGTGCGGATTCCGTTGGCCGAATGACGCCCACCCGGCGTCGGTGGCGGGTGGGCCGAAGTCCGGTGCCGGGTGGGCGGTCGGGGTGGAGTGGTCAGGCTTCGCGGGGTGGGGTGACCTTCTTGATGTAGAGGAGGCGGTCGCCCGCTTCGACGGCGTCGGCTTCCGGGGCGTCCACCCGGTAGAGGGTGCCGTCGCGCACCACGCCCAGCACGATGTCCGGCAGGTGGCGAGGCGACCCGCCGATCTCCGACGGCTCCACGTCCCGCTCGGCGATGGCCAGGCCCGCGTCCGGGGTCAGCAGGTCCTCCACCATGTCGACCACGGACGGGGTGGCGGTGGCCATCCCGAGGAGCCTGCCCGCCGTCTCGCTGGAGACCACCACCGAGTCCGCGCCGGACTGGCGCAGCAGGTGTTCGTTCTCCCGCTCCCGCACCGAAGCGACGATCTGCGCCTTCGGCGCCAGCTCGCGGGCGGTGAGGGTGACCAGGACGGCGGTGTCGTCGCGGTTCGCGGCGACGACCACGGCACGGGCGCGGGCGACGCCGGCCACGCGCAGGACGTCGTTGCTGGTGCCGGAGCCGTGGACGGTGACCAGGCCGATGGCGGACGCGGCGTCCAAGGCCTCCTGGGTGGTGTCGACCACGACGATCGAGCCCGGCTCGGCGCCGTCGCCCAGCAGGGCGCTCACGGCGGACCGGCCCTTCGTGCCGTACCCGATGACGACGACGTGGTCCCGCACCTTGATCCTCCACTTCTGGATGCGCAGCGCCTGCCGCGAACGCTCGGTGAGCACTTCGAGGGTCGTGCCGACCAGGACGATCAGGAAGAGCACTCGCAGGGGGGTGATCACCAGGACGTTGACCAGCCGCGCCGACGAACTGGCCGGGGCGATGTCTCCGTACCCGGTGGTCGACAGCGACACGGTCGCGTAGTACACCGCGTCCAGAAGGGACAGGCCGTCCCCGTTGACGTCACGGTAGCCGTCGCGGTCGATGTAGACGATCAGCACGGCCGCCGCGAGCGCGCCCAGAGCACCGACCACCCGCTTCAGGATCGCGCGGACCGGGCTCTGCACCGTGTCCGGCATCCTGACCACGCCGACGAGCGAGTGGCCGGGCCGTTCGGCCAGCGGCTCGCCCGGGTTGATGCGGCGGATCATGACAGCCTCTCCGGGAGTAGCCGCCACAACCGGGCGGCGGCCTCGGCGCCGCGGAGCAGCAGCGGCACGACGACGCGCTCGTTGGGCGCGTGGATCCGATCATCCGGCAACGTCGCGCCGAGGTACACGACCGGCACACCGAGCCACTCGTGCAGCAACGCCGCCGGACCGGAGCCACCTGTCCGGCTGAACCGCACGGGCTGGTCGAACGCGGCCTGCACGGCGTCGCGCACCGCCTCCACGGCCGGGTGGGAGACGTCCACCGCGTAGGGCGGCACGCCGTCACCGCGCGCGATCACCTCGGCGTGCAGCCCGGCCGGGGTGTGCCGGGCCACGAACTCGCGCAGCGCGTCCGCCACCCGTTCCGGCCGCTGGTCGGGCACGAGCCGGAACGACAGCTTCACCGACGCCCGCGCGGGCACGATCGTCTTCAGCCCCGGCCCGGTGTAGCCGCCCTCGATGCCGTTGACCTCCGCCGTGGGCCGCACCCAGACCCGTTCGAGGGTCGACCAGCCGGGTTCGCCGGCCAGGCCTCGGGCTCCGCCGGCGTTCGCCAGCCACTCCGCCTCGTCGAACGGCAACGCCGCGTAGTCGGCGCGTTCGGCGGCGGTGGGTTCGGTCACATCGGCGTAGAAGTCGCGCAGCTGGACGCGCCCGTCCTCGTCGTGCAGCGCCGCGACGAGCCGCGCGATCGCCGTCGCCGGGTTCGGCACGCTGCCGCCGGCCCGCCCGGAGTGCACGTCGGACCTCCCGCCGGTGAACACGACCTCCGCCCCGTACACCCCCCGCTGACCGGTGCACACGGTCGGCGCGTCACGCCCGTACAGCGGGGTGTCGGTGAACACCACGAGGTCGCACGCGAGGTCGTCGCGGTGCTCGTCGAGCAGCCGGGTGAGGTGCGGCGAGCCGGACTCCTCCTCGCCCTCCACGAACAGCTTCACCGTCACCGAGGGCTGTGCCGCGCCGGTCGCCGCGAGGTGCGCCCGCACGCCGAGCAGGTGCATCGCGACCTGGCCCTTGTCGTCGCTGGCGCCACGCCCGACCAGCTCCTCGCCGATCACCGTCGCCTCGAACGGGGGGTGGTGCCACTGCTCGACCGGGTCGACCGGCTGCACGTCGTGGTGGCCGTAGACGAGCACGGTCGGCGCTTCGGGATCGGCGGCGGGCCGGCAGGCGTACACGGCGGGCAGTGCCGGTCCCTCGTCCCAGACCCGCACGTCGGGCCACCCGTCGCGGCGCAGCGCGTCGGCCAGCCAGTGCGCGGAAGCGGCCACGTCGCCGTGGTGGGCCGGGTCGGCGCCGATCGACGGGATGGCCAGCCACTCGCGCAGGCCGATGAGGAAGTCGTCGGCGAACGCGGCGACGGCCGCCCGCTCGGGCTGTCCGGGATTTTCGGGATCACCGCTCACGGTGGGGGAGGATAACCCCGGAGGAACCCTGGGAGCGCCGTTCGCCGGACGACGTGACAGGGTGACCCCATGGAACCCACTCGTTCCCGTTCCCGGTCGGCGCTCGCGCTGGCCGGGCTGCTCGGCGTCGCGGGTGTCACGCACTTCGCCAAGCCGAAGCCCTACGACGCGATCGTGCCGCGCGCGCTGCCCGGCAAGCCCCGGACCTGGACGTACCTGTCCGGGGTCGCCGAGTTGGCGCTGGCGGCGACGGTGGCCGTGCCGCGCACGCGGGGTGTCGGCGGGAAGTTGGCGGCCGGATTCTTCGCGGCGGTGTTCCCGGCCAACGTCAAGATGGCCTACGACCTGCGGGCGAAGTCACCCAGGGTGAAGGCCGTCGCGTACGGGCGGTTGCCGTTGCAGGTGCCGCTGATCCTGTGGGCCTTGCGCGTGGGACGCTCAACTCCCTGATCACTCTCGGCACTGGGTTCGACACCCAGCGCGGCCGAGGGTCTGTCATTGAAACCGCAACCAGTCCTAGGATGCCCGAGTGCAACCGCTCCTCCACCCGGCCGCGTCGGCGTTGGGTTGGCGCGGCATCGTCGTGCCCGACGTCGCCGTGCTGGGTCACCAGGTGTCGGCCGTCGTGCGGGTTCGTGCCGATGTGCACGAGTGGCGCAGCGCGAACGGCTGGCCGCCGCAGGCCGACCCCTCGTGGTTCCGCTCGTGGTTCGAGCCGTCGGCGCACGACCGGCTGCCCGTGCCGGCCGTCGAGCTGGTCGGTGTGCTGGTGGGTGAGTCCACGGTGGACCGCGCGTTGCAGTCGTGCGGGACGTTGATGACGCTCGCGCCCTGCTCGGTGGTGCTCCCGGCGCCGCTGGGCAAGCAGGCGTGGCCGCTGATCGAACTGGACTACTACGGCATCGGCGTGGTCGCGGTGGACGCCTCGGGCGCGGCCGAGCTGCTGGTGCCGCCGGAGGACCGGTCGACGGAGTTCGGGCCGTCGCTGTTCGGGCGGTGGCTGCTGGAAGTGCTCTACGACCGGGTGTTGAAGGAAGTGCCCGCGCACGCGCGGGTGAACACCTAGGCCGGGATCGAGCGGATCAGCTCGCGCAGGCCGTCGGCGTCCAGCAGGTCGGCGGGGCGCAGCGTGTGGTCCTGGCGGACGTAGTGGAACGCCGCCCGCACCTTCTCCACGGGCGTGCCGGTCAACGCCGCCCACGCCAGCCGGTAGGCCGCGAGCTGCACCGACAGCGCCGGCAGGCGGTCGGGTTCCGGCACCGCGCCGGTCTTCCAGTCGACCACGGTCCAGCCGCCGTCGTCGTCGGCGAACACCGCGTCCATCCGGCCGCGCACGGACAGGCCGTCGATCTCCGCCTCGAACGGCACCTCGACGTCGTGCGGCACGCGGTCGGCCCACGAGCTCGCCAGGAAAGCGTCCTGCAGGCGGGTGAGGTCGGTGTCCGGCGCCGCGCCGTCGTCGGCCGCGCCGGGCAGCTCGTCCAGGTCGAACAGGCGGCTCGCGCCGAACCGCTGTTCCAGCCAGGTGTGGAACGCGGTGCCGCGGCGGGCCAGCGGGTTGGGCGGGAACGGCAGGGGACGGCGCAGCCGGCGGGCGAGCAGGTCCGGGTCGGCGGCGAGCTCGACGAGCTGGCTGACCGACAGGTGGTCGGGCAGGACGACCCGTTCCCGGCGGTCGGCCGCGGCGGCGCGTTCGGCGAGGAGCACGTCGACGTCGCGGGCCCAGCCCTCCGGGTCGTCGTCGTCGAAGACCTCGGAGTTTTCGGGGCTTTCGACTTCTTCGGACGTTCCGGGGGCGTCGGGTGGCGGCGGGACCGCGGAGTCCGGCTCGTGGTCCGGCCCGAACTCCGGCTCCGCACCCGGTTCGAAGTCCGCCTCGAAATCCGGCTCGAAGTCCGGCTCGTGGTCCGGGGGTTCGGGCAGGTCCAGCGGGTCGGGGGGCAGGTCGTCGGCCGGGGGCTCGGGGGGCAGGTCGAGGTCGGCCGCGGACGGTTCGGCGGGTGGGGCGGGAGGGGCGGAGAGGTGGCGGTCCAGCGCGGTCAGGACCAGCTCGGCTCCCCCGGCCACGGCGGCACGGCGCTTGCCCAGCGGGTCGGTCGGCCACTGGGCCGTCTTCGTCTGCGACGCGAGCGGGTTGGGTTCGTCGTCGGCCGGCCGGGCCGCCCAGTGGGAGATGTCGGCGGGCGGGTGGTCGGCGGCCAGCACCGCCTCCCGGATCTCGGTCAGGAACGCCGACGGCCCCTTCGGCTTGTCGCCGGTCTCGCCCCACCAGTGCCCCGACACCAGCAGGCTGTGCTCGGACCTGGTCAGCGCCACGTACAGCAGCCGCCGCTCCTCCACCAGCCGCCTGGCGTCGAAGTCGTCCTCGTGCCCGGCGAGCGCCTCCTCCACCTCCTTGCGGTTGGCGTCGGGCGCGATGCGCAGCTTCGGCAGGTCCTCGGCGTCACCGCGCAGCTCGGCGGGCAGCTCCGCCACCGAGCGCAGCCAGCTCGACGACTTCTTCCGGCCCGGGAACACGTCCTTCACCACGTGCGGCACGGCGACGATGTGCCACTCCAGGCCCTTCGCCGAGTGCATGGTCAGCACCTGCACCCGGTTCTCGGCCACCTCCACCTCGCCGGGTTCCAGCCCGTCCTCGGCCTGTTCGGCGGTGTAGAGGTAGTCCAGCAGCGCGGGCAGGGTGGCCGAGGGGCTGGCGGCGGCGAAGTCGTTGACCACGTCGGCGAACGCGTCCAGGTGCGCCCGACCGACACCGCCCGGTCGGGCCATCGCCTCGATGTCCAGCAGCAGGGTGCGCTCGACGTCCGCGACCAGCTCGGGCAGCGGCTGGACCAGGCGGCGGCGCAACGACGACAGCTCCGCGCCCAACCGCCGGATGCGCCGGTAGCCCTCGGCGGAGTAGGCGGTCGGGTCGCCCGGGTCGTCCAGGGCGTCCGCGAGACCGGCCTGTTCGGCGTGCTCGCCGGGCAGCGCGTCGGCGATCACGGCCAGCGGGTCGGCCGCCACGGACTGCCTGCTCGGCGCGCCCGCCAGGTCACGTGCCCGCGTCCACAGCGCCGCCAGGTCGTAGGCGGCGACCCGCCAGCGCGAACCGGTGAGCAGCCGGGCGGCGGCGGTGCCCGCCAGGGGGTCGACCAGCACGCGCAGGGCGCTGGTCAGGTCGCGCACCTCCGGCTCGTCCAGCAGCCCGCCCAGGCCGACGACCTCGACCGGCAGGCCGCGTTCCCGCAGCGCCGCGGCGATGTTCGCCATGTCCGAACGGCGGCGCACCAGCACGGCGGCGGTCGGCGGCTCGTCGCTGCCGTCCAGGTGCTGCTCCCACTGCGCGGCGACCGTGTCGGCCACCCAGTCCAGCTCCTGCCGCACGTCGTCGAACAGCCCGATCCGCACGTCGCCCGGCCCGGCGCCGTCACGGGCCCGCAGCTCGTCCACGTCCAGGCCCGTGGCGCGCAGCGGCGCGGACACCGCGTTGGCCAGCGCCAGCACCTCCGGCGGGTTGCGGAAGCTGGTGAGCAGGCCGTACTTCTTCGCGGGCGGGAAGTCGTGCACGAACCGGGGCAGGTTCGCCGCCGACGCGCCGCGCCAGCCGTAGATGGCCTGCGCCGGGTCGCCCACGGACGTCACGGGCATCGGCTCGCCCCGCCCGAACAACGACCGCAGCAGCACGCGCTGGGCGTGGCCGGTGTCCTGGTACTCGTCGAGCAGCACGGCCCCGTATCGCTCCCGCTCGCCGCGCACGACCTCCGGGTGCTCCGACGCGAGCCGGGCGGCCAGCGACATCTGGTCGGCGAAGTCCATCGCCGCCTCACGCCGCTTGCGCGCCTGGTAGGCCTCCAGCAGCGGGATCAGGTTGACCCGCAACCGCTGGGCGTTCACCACGGCCTTCAGCGACTCCGGCAGGCCGTCGCGCTGCCGGGCGGTCTTGGGCGCGTTCTCGATCACCGCGCACAGCCGCTCGGCGTGCCGCCACAGCGTGACCGGGTCGACCAGGTGCTCGCCCAGCTCGCCGGCCAGCGCGAGCAGGTAGCCGGTGACGGTCGCGGGGACCTTGTCGGTGTCGAGGTCGTCGTTCCAGGTCGACACGACGCGGTGCGCGAGCTGCCACGCCGCCGTCTCGGTGAGCAGCCGCACGCCCGGCTCCACGGGCAGCCGCAGGCCGTGCTCGCCGACGAGCCTGCCCGCGTACGCGTGGTAGGTCAGGATGACCGGCTCGGTGGTCAGCACCGCGGCCCGGCGTTCGCCGGTGGGGTCGAGCCGGTCGAGCAGGGTGGAGCCGCCGAGCCGGCGCAGCCGCAGCCGGACCCGGTCGGACAGCTGGCGCGCGGCCTTGCGGGTGAACGTCAGGCCGAGGACCCGGTCGGGCGTGACGAAGCCGTTGGCGACGAGGTAGACCACGCGGGCGGCCATCGTCTCGGTCTTGCCCGCCCCGGCGCCGGCCACGACCAGCGCGGGCGCGGTGGGCGCGGCGACGACGGCGGCCTGCTCGGGCGTCGGCTTGGGCAGGCCGAGCGCCTCGGCGACCTCGAACGGGCCGGCGAGCGCCACCGGCTCACCCGCCACCCGTTCGACCCCGTTCGGCACGACCACGTCCCGCATTCTCCGTGGTCGGGTCCGGCCGGCTTCGGCGACCCGCAGGGCGAGGCCGAATTGGCTGGTCAGGACCGCGCTAGTGGCTGACCTGGCGGCCGGAGGAGTGCACCGGGCAGGTGGTGCGGGCCGGGCAGCGGTCACAGTCCGCGTTCTCGCTGGCCTGGTAGGACGGCCCGACGCTGGACCCGGCGGCCAGCTGCACGGCCTCCAGCCACACCCGCACGCCCTGCTCGTCCAGCGGCACCTGCTCCCGCTCCACAGCGCCGGTCTTGCGGTCCTCCTTGGCCACGTACAGCAGGCGCGCGCCACCGGGGTCGGTGCCCAGGCCCAGGTGCGTGAAGCCGCCCAACGCCGTCGCCAGCTGGTAGACGGCGAGCTGCGGGTGCTCCTGCGCCTTGTCCTTGCTCACCGGCGACTTGCCGGTCTTCACGTCCACGACGACCGGCCGGCCGTCGCGGTCGGTCTCGAGGCGGTCGACGCGGCCCCGCACGCGCAGCTTCGGGCCGCTGTCGGGTCGGGGGATCTCGACCGAGATCTCCTCCTCGACCGCGACCTGGGTGAGCTGCGAGCGGCTCGACGCGAGCCAGCCCAGGAACGTGTCGAGCATCCGCTCCACCCGGATCCGCTCGCGCCGGGAGAACCAGGGCGCGCCCGCGTCCACCGCGGCCCACGCCTCGTCCAGCTTGACCCGCAGCTCCTTCTCGTTCGCGCCGGTCGCGGCGGCCTGCGCCAGCGCGTGCACGAGGGTGCCGGTGATCGACGCCAGCTCGGCCGGGTCCTGCCCGCCGTGCCGTTCGACGACCCAGCGCAGCGGGCACTTCGCCAGCGTCTCGACGGTGGACGGCGACACGCTGACCGTGTGCTCGTCGGTCCACAGGGGACTGTCGGTGGTGACCTCCGCCAAGCCGTACCACGAATCCGGGTGCGCGCCCGGCACGCCCTGCGCCGCCAACCGGGCCAGCTGCGCCGCCGCGCGGTCCCGGCGCCCGGCCGGCTCGTCGTCGGAGCACACGACCCGGCGCAGCTCGCCGACCAGCTCGGCCAGCACCAGCCCGCGCTCGGGGGTGAACGTCGGCCGTTCCGGCTCGTCGGTCGACAGCTCCTCGATCTCGTCCAGGAATCGCGACGGCTGCTCGTCCTCCCCGCGCACCGCGCTGACCAGCAACGTCCGCCGGGCCCGGCTGGCCGCGACGAGCAGCAGCCGCCGTTCCTCGGCCAGGATCGGCGCGACCGCGGACACCGTTTCGGTCGACACGCCCGCGACCACGTCGACCATGCGTTCCACGCCGAGCAGCGACCCGCGCAGCCGCAGGTCGGGCCAGCTGCCCTCCTGCACGCCCGGCACCGCCACGACCGTCCACTCGCGACCCGCGGCGGCGTGCGCGGTCAGCACCGACACCGCTTCGCCGGTGGGCGCGGCGGCGGCCAGCGTGTCGCCGACGATCTCCTGCGCGGCCAGGTAGTCGGCGAAACCCTCGGCGCCCGAGCCGGGCAGCCGGTCCACGTACTTCGCGGCGGCCTCGAACAACGCCACGATCGCGTCCAGGTCCCGGTCGGCCTGCATGCCGACGGTGCCGTGCCGCGCGGACTGCGCCACCCAGCGCAGCTCCAGGCCCGTGGTCTGCCACAGCTCCCACAGCACCTGCTCGACGGTCAGGCCGTCCGCGATCCCCTTGCGCGCCTTGCGGAGCAGGCCGGCGACGCGGCGGGCCGGCTGCGCCTCGGCGTCCTCCAGCGCGGCCAGCCGGTCGTCCGACTCGATCACCTCGACCAGCAGCTCGCCGCTCGGGCGGTCCCGGCCCGCGGCCAGTTCCAGCCGCCGCAGGCCGCGGCGCAGGCGGCGCAGCGCCAGCGGGTCGGCGCCGCCGAGCGGTGACGCCAGGAGCATGGCGGCGGTGTCCTCGTCGAGGGTGCCGGGCACGGCCGCGCAGCGCAGCAGCGCCAAGAACGGCATCACGGCCGGTTGGCGCGCCAGCGGCAGCTCGTCGCGCGGCACGGCCACCGGGACGCCCGCCGCGAGGAGCGCGCGTTGCAGGACCGGCAGCGACCTGGTGGCCGAGCGCGCCACGACGGCCATGTGCGACCACGGCACCTCGTCGATCAGGTGGGCGCGGCGCAGCTGGTCGGCCACCCAGCTCGCTTCCTGCGCGGCGGAGGCGAACAGGCGGACCTGGACGTTGCCCGTGCCGTCGGCCGGGGAGACCGTTCGGGTGGGTGACGCGCCGGGCAGGCGGCCGGCGAGGCGGCCCACCGCGGCCCTGATCTCCGGCGCCATCCGGTAGCCCGCGGTGAGCACGACCGCCGGGCCGTCCGCCTCGGCCAGGAGGGTGGGGTCCGCGCCGCGGAACGAGAACACGGCCTGGTCGGGGTCGCCCGCGAGGACGAACTCGTGCGCGGCCTCGCCCAGCACGCGGATGAGCTCGTGCTGCAACGGGTCGAGGTGCTGGGCGTCGTCGACCAGGAGGTGCCGCACGCGCCGGTGCTCGGCGGCCAGGACGTCCGGCTCGGTCTGGAAGGCCAGCAGCGCGCTGCCGACCAGCTCGGCCGCGTCGAACGACGGCGCGTGCCCCTGCCCGCTGCTGGCCAGCAGGTTGACCTGCTCGTACTGGGTGGCGAACAGGCCGGCGGCGACCCACTCCTCGCGGGAGTGCTGGCGGCCCAGCTCGGTGAGGTCCTCCGGGGCGAAGCCGCGTTCGGTGGCGCGGAGCATCAGGTCGCGCAGCTCGTGCGCGAAAGCGGGCAGCGCGAGCGCGGGACGCAGGCGTTCCGGCCACTTCAAGGCGCCCATGCTCACGTCACCGGCGAGCAGTTCGCGCACCACCGCGTCCTGCTCGGGGCCGGACAGCAGGCGGGGTGCGGGTTCGCCCCGGTGGACGGCTTGCGCGCGCAGGACCGCGAAGGCGTAGGAGTGGACGGTCCGGACCAGCGGCTCCTGCGTGGTCGGCAGGACGCCGTCGGCCCGGGCGCCGGTCAGCAGGCGGGTGATGTGGGCGCGCATCGCCCCGGCCGCCCGCCGGTTGGGCGCGAGGACCAGCACGTTCTCCGGGTGCACGCCGCCGTGCAGCACCCGGTGCGCCACGACCTCGGCCAGCAACGTCGTCTTGCCCGTGCCGGGACCGCCGAGCACCCGCAACGGCCCGCCCGCGTGGTCGAACACGGCGCGTGCGGGCGCGTCCCAGTCGCGCCGGGGCTCCTCCTGCCGCACCCGGCGCACCAACAACGGCGCCCTGTTCCCTGCCACGGGGAGCATGGAACCACGAACCCCCGACACGCCCCGCGCGGCACGCCTCGCGGGGTCGCGTCCCGGCGAGGCGTGCCCGCCGTCTGCGCAGCAGCGGCACCACGCCTGCGACACTGTGCGGGTGGACGAAGAGTTGCACGAGATGGTTCGCGCCGTCGTGCGCAGGATCCCGCGCGGCCGGGTCGCGACCTACGGCGACGTCGCCGACATCGCCCGCGCGCCGTCGCCCCGCCTGGTCGGGCAGGTGCTCAACCAGGACGGGCTCGACCTGCCGTGGCACCGGGTGCTCCGCGCCAACGGCACGTGCGCGCCCCACATCGCCGACGAGCAGCTGCAACGGCTGCGCGAGGAGGGTGTGGTGGTCGAGGGGAGCAAGGTCGACCTGCGCACGTACCGCTGGGAGGACGCGGTCAAGGAGAAGGCGGAGGAGCCTCCGGCCCTGTTCTGAGCCGAGCCTCGACCCGGGCCACCTCGGACCCGACCTCCGGGTCCCGGGTGATCGCGGCGGCCAGGCGCAGCTGCGGCAGCGCCTCGGCGTGCCTGCTCTGGCGGCTGAGCGTGCGGCCCAGCAGCAGCCGCGTGTAGCCGTCCGACGGGTCGAGGTCCACCAGGGTCTTCAGCACGCCTTCGGCCTTGCCCAGCGCGGCGGACTGGAAGTGCGCCAGCGCGAGCTCGGTCAGCACGGTCCGGTCCTCCGGCGCGTGCTCGGCGGCCTCGGCCAGGTAGCGCGCCGCGCCGCTCGGGTCGCCGGACGCGCGGAACAGGCGTCCCTTGCGCAGCAGTTCGCGGACATCGGTCATGACAGCTCCTCGTCCGCCGCGGTGACGTGCGGCACGTGCGTGACGCCCAGTCGCCCGGCTTGGAAGTCTTCGACGGCTTGCAGGATCTCGGCCCGCGTGTTCATCACGAACGGCCCGTAGCGGGCGACCGGCTCGCGCAGCGGCAGCCCGCCCAGGACCAGGACGTCCCAGGTGGTGCCGGCCCGCATGGTGAGCGCGGCGCCGTCGCCGAAGGTGGCCAGTCGGCCCTCTTCGAGCGGGCGGCGGTCCGCGCCGACCGTGCCGCGTCCGGACAGGACGTACACCATCGCGGTGAAGTCCTCCGGCCACGGCAGGGTCAGCCGTGCCCCGGCGGTGAGCGTGGCGTGCAGGTAGGTGATCGGCGTGCGCGTCATGCCGGGGCCTTGGTGGCCCGCCACGTCGCCGGCGATCACCCGGACCAGCGCGCCACCGTCGTCGCTGGACAGCAGCCTGGTGTTCTCGGGCTTGATGTCCTGGTAGCGCGGCGGGGTCCACTTGGCGGCCTTCGGCAGGTTGACCCACAGCTGCACGCCGTGGAACAGCCCGCCCCGGGCCACCAGCTCCTGCGACGGCAGCTCGGAGTGGAGCACGCCGGAACCCGCGGTCATCCACTGGGTGCCGCCGTTGGTGATCACCCCGCCGCCGCCGGTCGAGTCGCGGTGCTCGAAGACGCCGTCGATCATGTAGGTGACGGTCTCGAAGCCGCGGTGCGGGTGCCAGGGCGCGCCCTTCGCCTCACCGGGGCCGTACTCGACGGCGCCCATGTGGTCCAGGAGCAGGAACGGGTCCGCGTCGGCGAGCTCGACGCCCGGGAACGGGCGGCGGACCTGGAAGCCCTCGCCTTCGAGGAACCGCTGCGCCCGCACGACCCGGCGCACCCCGCGCCACGCCGTGGTGGCTTCGGGCAGCTCCGGGAGACGGGGCAGGGTCAGGGTGTCGGCGGTGACGGCGGGCATGGCTGCCTCCTCGAAGGGTGACCGCCCCTGGTTCCGGCGGCTCGCCCGAGTCAACCTGGTTGAACCCTCAACTATTCCGCGCCCGCGCGCCCGCCCGCGCCCGAGCGTTCAACTCGGGGTGCGCGAACGTAGGACACGCGCGTTCCGGACGTAGGACACGCGCGATTTGAACGTAGGACTCGCGGGTCAGGCGACGTCCTGGAAGCAGCGGGCCTCGTAGTAGCGCAGCAGGACGGCTTCCACGACGCGCAGGTGGGCGCCGATCGGGGCGGCGACGACGGCGGCGCCGGAGTCGGCGACGACGCGGTGGAACAGGCCGGGCGCCAGCAGCCAGGAGGCGACGGCCACGCGACCCGAGGCGGAGGCGACCACGTCGCCGATGCGCGGTTCGGCGGTGGCGGCGTAGCCGATGCTCACCGGGCCCACCCGGCGGGACAGGGCGGTGGCGATGGCGCGGACGTCGGCCAGCGCGCGGGGGTCGGAGGAGCCCGCCGCGGCCAGGACCACCGAGTCGCCCGCCGTCCAGCCGGCTTCGGCCAGGCGGGACAGCAGCGCCGGGACGAGGGCCGGGCCGATCGGGTCGGTGATCACCGCGTCGGGGTGGCCCGAGGCCGCCACCTGCGCCGGGATGTCCACCCGGACGTGGTAGCCGGCGGCCAGGAAGGCGGGGACGACGACGGCCGGGCCGGCGACGGACCCCAGCACGGAGGTGACGTCCGGCTGCCGCACGTCGGCGTAGGCGACCCGCACGGGTACGCCGCCGAGGCGGGCGCGGACCAGGGAGGCGATTTCCTCCACGACGACGGCGCCGGCGGGGTCGCGGGTGCCGTGCGCGACGAGAACCAGGGTCATACGGCCACTCCGGCGGGGTCCATGGCCAGGCGGTAACCGCGCTTGACGACGGTGGCGACCATGCGCGGTTCGCCCAGCGCCGAGCGCAGCCGGCCGACGGCGGTTTCCACGGCGTGCTCCTCGCCGCCGCTGGGCAGCGCGGCCAGCAGGTCGCGGCGGGACACGACCCGGCCGCGCGCGGCGGCCAGGACGCGCAGCACGGCCATCGGCGCGGGCGGGACGGGGCGCAGCTCGCCGTCCACGACCACCGCCTGGCCGCGCAGCTCCACGTCACGGGCCGCGATGCGCAGCTTGGTGGCGCGGGCGGGCAGTTCCAGGGTCAGTTCACGGGCCAGCGCGCCGATGCGGGCGCGGGCGGGTTGGACCACCGGCACGCCGGCCGCGACGAGCGGGCTCGCGGTGATCGAGCCGACGCCCACCACCAGCACCTCCCGGCGCAGCAACGAGACCAGCTCGGCCTGCCTGCCCATGGCCTCGGCGGTCCGCAGCACGGAAGCGGCGGCGGGCGCGCTGGTGAACGTCAGCGCGTCCACCTGGCCGGCCAGCACCGCCTCCAGCAGCCGTTCCAGAGGCGCGGGGTCGGACGGGCCGGTCCAGCGGTAGACGGGGACCTCGACGACCGTGGCACCGGCCGCGCGCAAGGTCGACGTGAACTCCGGCAGCGGCTCGCCGTGCAGCTGCACGGCGATGCGCCGGCCGGACACACCGGACCGCAGCAGGTGGTCGAGCAGCTCGGCGTTGCTCTCCCCCTCCGGCGACCACGCCTCCACCAACCCGGCGGCACGCACCGCGCCCCGCGCCTTCGGCCCCCTGGCCAGCACCCGCGCCCCGGACAGCCGGGACAGCAGGCGCGCGCCGAGCCCCCACCCCTCCGCGGCCTCCACCCAGCCGCGGAAGCCGATGCCGGTGGTCGCCACGGCGACGTCCACCGGTTCCTCCACCACCGCCTTGGTCGCGGCCAGCAGCTCCGCGTCGTCGGGCAGCGGCACGATCCGGATGGCGGGACCGTGCAGCACGGTCGCGCCCTTGCGCTCCAGCAGGGCGCCGAGCTCGTCGGCCCGCCGGGCGGCGGTCACACCGACCGTGTACCCGGCCAGCGGGGCGGCGTTCACGGTGACCCGACCTGGATGATGCCGTCGGTCACGACCACCGGGTGCACCGGCACCCCGGTCGAGGGGTCGTCCAGGCACTTGCCGGTGGAGAGCTCGAACGCCTGCTTGTACACCGGGGACACGACCACCGGCACGCCGCCGCGGTCACCGACGATGCCGCGCGACAGCACGGCCGCGCCGCTGAACGGGTCGATGTTGCCCAGCGCGTGCACGGTCCCGGCCGAGGTGAGGAAGACCGCCACCTGGGAGCCGTCGGGCAGCAGGGCCGCCACCCCCCGGTCGGGCTGCAGGGCGTTCAACTCGCACACAGGTGTCATCGGGAAACCTCCGCCTGGCCAACAGTGGGAACACCGAGCAGAACCGGCACCTTCTGGCCGCGCTCCTCGCGGAAGCTGATGGTCGGGTCGGGCGTGCCGGGCGCGTTGACGAACGAGGTGAAGCGGGAGAGCTTCTCCGGGTCCTCCAGCACGCCGCGCCACTCGTCGGCGTAGTTGTCCACGTGCTTGGCCATCGCCGCTTCCAGGTCGGCGCAGATGCCGAGGCTGTCGTCGACGATGACGTCGCGCAGGTGGTCAAGCCCGCCTTCCAGCGACTCGATCCACGTCGAGGTGCGCTGCAACCGGTCCGCGGTGCGGATGTAGAACATCAGGAACCGGTCGATCAGCTTGATCAGGGTCTCGGTGTCCACGTCGGACGCGATCAGGTCGGCGTGGCGCGGGGTGAAGCCGCCGTTGCCGCCGACGTAGAGGTTCCAGCCGTTCTCGGTCGCGATGATGCCGAAGTCCTTGCCGCGCGCCTCGGCGCACTCGCGCGCGCAGCCGGACACGGCGGACTTGAGCTTGTGCGGCGACCGCAGGCCGCGGTAGCGCAGCTCCAGCGCGATGGCCAGCGACACGGAGTCCTGCACGCCGTAGCGGCACCACGTGGTGCCGACGCACGACTTCACCGTGCGCAGCGCCTTGCCGTAGGCGTGCCCGGACTCGAACCCGGCGTCCACCAGGCGCTTCCAGATCTCCGGGAGCTGGTCGACGGTGGCGCCGAAGAGGTCGATCCGCTGACCGCCGGTGATCTTGGTGTAGAGGCCGAAGTCGCGGGCGACCTCGCCGATGACGATCAGCTTCTCCGGCGTGATCTCGCCGCCGGGGATGCGCGGCACGACCGAGTAGGTGCCGTTGCGCTGCATGTTGGCCAGGAACCGGTCGTTGGTGTCCTGGAGGGCGGCCTGCTCGCCCTCCAGCACGTGCCCGTTGTCCAGGGACGCGAGGATCGAGGCGACGGCGGGCTTGCAGAGGTCGCAGCCGGAGCCGCGGCCGTGCCGGGAGATCAGCTCGGTGAAGGTGGTGATGCCGGTGGAGCGGATGATCTCGAACAGGTCGGCGCGCGAGTGGTCGAAGTGCTCGCACAGGGCGCGGGACTGCTCGATGCCGCACTCGGAGAGCAGCTTCTTCAGCATCGGCACGCACGAGCCGCAGCCGGTGCCCGCCTTCGTGCAGGTCTTGATGCCCGGCACGTCGACGGCCTCGCCGGAGTTCACCACGTCCACGATCTGCTGCTTGGTGACCGCGTGGCACGAGCACACCTGCGCGTCGTGCGGCAGGGTCAGCTCGACGCCGCCCTCCGGCCCGATCAGCGCGACCGGGTCGCCGGGCAGGGCCCTGCCGACCAGGGGCCGCAGCGACGTGTACTTGGACGCGTCGCCGACCAGGATGCCGCCGAGCAGGGTCTTCGCGTCGTCGGACACCACGACCTTGGCGTAGGTGCCCGCCACGGCGTCGTTGACGACGACCTCCAGCGCGCCCTCCTGCTTGGCGTGCGCGTCGCCGAACGAGGCGACGTCCACGCCGAGGAGCTTGAGCTTGGTGGACATGTCGGCGCCCGGGAACCGCGCGGCGCCGCCGAGCAGCCGGTCAGCGACCACCTCGGCCATCGAGTAGCCCGGCGCGACCAGGCCGTACACCACGCCGTCGAGGCTGGCGCACTCGCCGATGGCGTAGATGTGCTCGTCGGAGGTGCGGCACGCCTCGTCGACGACGATGCCGCCGCGCTCGCCGACCGCCAGGCCGAACGAGCGGGCCAGCTCGTCGCGCGGCCGGATGCCCGCGGAGAACACCACGACGTCCAGGTCCAGCTCGACGCCGTTGGAGAGCTTGGCGATGAGCCGTTCGCCGTCCGGTTCGATGGAGGACGCGGACGTGCCGGTGTGCACGGTCAGGTCCAGCTTCTCCACCAGGCGCTTGAGCAGGCCGCCGCCGCCCTCGTCCACCTGGAGCGGCATCAGCCGGGGGCCCAGCTCGACCACGTGCGGCGAGATGCCCATGCCGCGCAGCGCGTTCGCCGCCTCCAGGCCGAGCAGGCCGCCGCCGAGCACCATGCCCGCGTGCCGGCCGGCCGCGCGGGCCGACTCGACCGTGGCGCGGATGCCGTCCAGGTCGTCGATGGTGCGGTAGACGTGGCAGCCGGGCAGGTCGCGGCCGGGCACGGGCGGCACGAACGGCACCGAGCCGGTGGCCAGCACCAGCGCGTCGTAGGGCTGCACCCGGCCCTTCGCGGTGCGCACGACCTTGGCGTCCCGGTCGAGGTGCACGACCTTGTCGTCCAGGTGCAGCTGGACCGCGTCGTCGTCGTGCGGCGCGAGGCTCAGCGACCCCGCGTCCCAGCTGTCCACGTAAGACGACAGCGCGACCCGGTCGTAGGCGGGGCGGGTCTCCTCGGCGAACACGACGATCCGCCACTGGTCGGTGGCGTCCTTCTCGCGGAGCGCCTCCACGAGACGGTGCCCGACCATGCCGTGACCGACCACTACGAGCGTTCGCGTCATGGGACCAATCCCTTCTTCCGCCCGGGTCAATGCTCACCGGGCACCGTGTCGTGCCAAGGTCGCGAATGTTGCGCAGGCGTTAAAGCAGCCTCACGCCGCACTTCAGAGCGTTGTGTGCGTCACACCCCGGCGTAGGCGAGGCTCGGCACGCGGGCGAAGACCCGCCGCCGCAGGTAGAACCACCAGGTGGTGGCCAGGCAGAGGCCGTAGAACACGAGGAACGCGGTGAGCGCGGGCGCGAGCGTCTTGCTGCCCTCGAGGGAGAACTTGAACACCAGGTTCACCAGCACGCCGCCGAACGCGCCGATCGCGCCCGCGATGCCGACCACGGCGGCGGCCTGCCGCTTGGCGGAGCGGATGTCGTCGGTCTGCGCGGCGAAGATCGCCGGGATCATCCGGTAGGTCGAGCCGTTGCCGATGCCGGCCAGCACGAACAGCGCGATGAACGAGCCGAAGAACAGCGCGAAGCTGCGGACCTCGATGCTGACCAGCAGGCCGACCGTGCCGACGGCCAGGCCGACGAACACGGCCACGGTGATCCGCGCGCCGCCGAACCGGTCGGCGAGCCAGCCGCCGAACGGCCTGCTCACCGAGCCGATGAGGGCGCCGAGGAAGGCCAGCGCGACGAAGCCCTTGTACTCGACGAAGCTCAGCTTGATCAGCGACGGGAACGCGAACGAGAAGCCGATGAACGAGCCGAACGTGCCGATGTACAGGAACGACATCACCCACGTGTGCTTGTTCGACATGGCCTTCTTGTACGACGAGCCGTCCGGCTTGGCCTGGGTGAGGCTGTCCATCAGCGACCACGCGCACGCCGCCGCGACCACGACGAACGGCATCCAGACGAGCGCCGCGTAGGCCAGGTTGATGCCCGTGCCCAGCGAGATGACGATCGGCACGACCAGCTGCACCATCGCCACGCCGAGGTTGCCGCCCGCCGCGTTCAGGCCGAGCGCCAGGCCCTTCTTGCCCTCCGGGTAGAAGAACGAGATGTTCGCCATGGAGGAGGAGAAGTTGCCGCCGCCGAAACCCATCGCGGCCGACGTGAGCAGGAAGAACCAGTACGGCGTGCCGGGGTCCGACACCGCGATCGCCAGCATCGTGGTGGGGATCAGCAGCAGGCCGGCGCTGATGGTGGTCCACGCCCGCCCGCCGAACCTCGGCACCGCGAACGTGTAGGGGATGCGCAGCACCGCGCCGACCAGGTTCGGCACGATCAGCAGCCAGAACGTCTGGCCGACGCTGAAGCTGAAGCCGACCTGGCCGAGGCTCACCACCACGATGCTCATCAGGCTCCACACCGTGAAGCCCAGGTTCTCCGCCAGGATCGAGAAGACCAGGTTCTTGCGGGCGATCCGCTTGCCCCGCGCCTCCCAGAACGACGGGTCTTCCGGCTCCCAGTGCTCGATCCACCGACCGCCGCGCTTCGCCTGCGGCGCAACGCCCTCGGTCTCCACCACCGTGCTCATTGGACCCTCCCGGACACCGATTTCCCGTTGTGGGAACCGTAAGAACGGCCCGTTACCCCGACGTTCGGACAGGTGTCGTCGGCGGCAACTCCCCCGCACATCACGCGGACTGGGGCTGTGAGGCCGCGAGCCAGTCGACGATCCCGCAGACCGCGTCCTTGCAGCCGCCGCAGCCCGTGCCGGCCCGGGTGACCTCGGCGATCGCGGACAGCGTCGTCGCGCCGCCCCGCCAGGCGCTGACCAGCTGCCCCTTGCTGACCGTGTTGCACCGGCACACCACCGCGGCGGCGGGCAGGTCGGCGGGGCTGGCCTCGTTCTCGGCGGGCAGCGCGCGGCCCAGCAGCAGCGCGAGCCGGTCGGTCGGCGCGGGCAGGCCGCGGTCGAACAGCTGGGTGATGGCCGCCGCCGCGTCCGGTGCGCCGAGCACGATCGCGCCGGTGACCTTGTCGTCGCGCAGCACGAGCTTGGCGTACCGGCCGCGCGCCGGGTCCTGGAAGCACAGCACCTCGTCGTCGGCCGAGTCGACGCCCACGTGCACGTCGCCCAACGCGGCCAGGTCGACGTCGCGGGCCTTGAGCCTGGTCACGACGGTGGTGCCGGCGTAGCGGGCGGCCGGCGCGGCGCCGGTGAGCCGGTCGGCGAGCACGGCCGCCTGCTCCCACGCGGGCTGCACCAGGCCGGACACGGTGCCGACGTGCTGGGCGCAGTCGCCGATGGCGTGCACCCTGGGGTCGCTGGTGCGCAGCGCGTCGTCCACCAGGACGCCCCGGTCGACGTCGATGCCCGCCTGCTCGGCCAGGCCGGTCTCCGCGCGGACGCCCGCCGAGACGACGACCAGGTCGGCGGGCACGTGCGTGCCGTCGTCCAGCTCCAGGCCGTCGCCGGGCGTGTACCTCGCGGCCAGCACGCCGAGCCGGAACTCGATGCCCAGGCCGTTCAACGTGGTCGCCAGGACCCGGCCCGCGCCCGCGTCGAGCTGCCGTTCCATCAGGTGCCCGACCGGGTGCACCACGGTGACCAGGCAGCCCCGGCCGGCGAGGCCGCGGGCGGCCTCCAGCCCGAGCAGCCCGCCGCCGAGCACCGCGACCGGCGTGCCGGGCGAGGCCTTCGCCACGATCTCGGCGCAGTCGTCCAGCGAGCGGAACGCCACCACGCCGGGGGCCAGGTCGCCGTTGCCGTCGAGCAGGCCGGGCGTCGGCGGCACCCACGAGCGTGAGCCCGTGGCCAGCACCAACGCGTCGTAGGGCACCTCGGTGTCGTCGACGTGCACGACCCGGCGGGTGCGGTCGATCTTGGTGACGGCGCCGCCGAGCCGCAGGTCGACGTGGTGCTTGGCGGCCCAGTCGGGGGCGTGCAGCCGCACCGCGTCGGGCGTCAGCGACCCGGCCACCACGCTGGAGAGCAGCACCCGGTTGTACGCGTGGTGCGACTCGTCGCCCAGCACGGTCACCGAGACGCGCTCCGCCTTCGGGTCGCGGTGGCGGATCTCGTCGGCCAGCCGGGCGCCGGCCATGCCGTAGCCCACGATGACAACGTTCCTCATACCGACTCCAATCGGACCGCGCACACCTTGAACTCGGGCATCCGGCTGGTCGGGTCCAGCACCGGGTTGGTCAGCAGGTTGGCCCGGCCCTCGCCCGCGTAGTGGAAGGGCAGGAACACGACGTCGATCCGCATCGAGGGCACGCAGCGCACCCGCGCCACGGTCCGGCCGCGCCGCGAGACGACGGCCGCCATGCCGCCGTGGTCCAGGCCCGCCCTGGTCGCGGTGTCCGGGTGGACCTCCACGTACGCCTCGGGCTCGGCCTTGTTCAGCTCGGGCACCAGCCGGGTCTGCGCGCCGGACTGGTAGTGCTGCAGCACCCGGCCGGTGGTCGCCTGCAACGGGTAGTCGGCGTCGGGCACCTCGGCCGGACCGCGGTGCTCGACGGGGACGAACCTGGCGAGGCCGTCGGCGTGGGCGAAGCGGTCGAGGAAGTTGCGCGGCGTGCTGTCCCGCACGACGGGCCAGTGCAGGGCCTCACCCCGGCGCAGTCGCTCGTAGGTGACGCCGGAGTAGTCGGCGACGCCGCCCTTGGACGCGAGCCGCAGCTCCTCGAACACCACCTCGGGCTCGGTCGGGAACCGCTCGGGGGGCTGGCCGAGGCGGGTGGCCAGGCCGCGCAGCACGTCCAGGTCGCTGCGCACGCCTTCCGGCGGCGCCACCGCCACCTGGCGCAGCAGGACGCGGCCCTCCAGGTTGGTCATCGTGCCGCTCTCCTCGGCCCACTGCGTGATCGGCAGCACGACGTCGGCGACCGCGGCCGTCTCCGACAGCACCAGGTCTGCCACGACCAGCAGGTCCAGCGCCCCGAGCCGGTCGGCGACGTGCTGTGAGCGCGGCGCGGAGACGATGACGTTGCTGCCGAACACCAGCAGCGCCTTGGGTCCGCCGGGCTGCCCGAGCGCGTCGAGGAGCTCGTAGGCCGAACGGCCCGGTCCGGGCAGGTCGTCCACGCCCCAGACGTTCATGACGTGCTCGCGGGCCGCCGGGTCGTCGATCTTGCGGTAGCCGGGGAGCTGGTCGGCCTTCTGGCCGTGCTCGCGCCCGCCCTGCCCGTTGCCCTGACCGGTGAGGCAGCCGTAGCCGGAGTACTTCCGGCCGGGCAGGCCCAGCGCCAGCGCCAGGTTGATCCACGCCGACACGGTGTCCGCGCCGCTGGCGTGCTGCTCGGTGCCGCGACCGGTGAGGATGAAGGCGTTGTGCGCCTCGGCCAGGATGCGCACCGCCGCCCGCTGGTCGGCGACCGGCACGCCGGTGACCCGCTCGACCCGTTCGGGCCACCACGTCGCGGCGACGCGCCAGGCGTCGTCGAAGCCGGTGGTGCGCTCGTCGAGGTACTGCTTGTCCAGGTAGCCGTCGGCCACGGCGGTGTGCAGCAGGCCGAGCGCCAGGGCGAGGTCCGTGCCGGGCGCGGGTTGCAGGTGCAGGGTGGCCAGCTCGGCGGTGGGCGTGCGCCGGGGGTCGATGACGATCAGCTCGGCGTTCTTGAGGTGCTGCACGAACGGCGGCATGGTCTCCGCCGGGTTGCCGCCGACCAGCAGGATCGCGTCCGCGCGGTCGAGGTCGGTGACCGGGAACGGCATGCCGCGGTCCAGCCCGAACGCCTTCAGGCCCGCGGCGGCGGCGCTGGACATGCAGAACCGGCCGTTGTAGTCGATCTGGGAGGTGCCCAGCGCGACCCGGGCGAACTTGCCGAGCAGGTAGGACTTCTCGTTGGTCAGCCCGCCGCCGCCGAACACGCCGACCGAGTCCGGCCCGTGCTCCTCGCGCAGCTCCGCGAGCTTGGCCGCGATCAGGTCCAGCGCCTCGTCCCAGCCGGCCGGCCGGAGCTCGCCGTCGCGGCGGACCAGCGGCGTGGTCAGCCGCGCGGGCGAGGTCAGCAGCTCGGCCGACGTCCAGCCCTTCTGGCACAGCCCGCCGCGGTTGGTCGGGAACTCCCGCGGCGACACCTTGCCGTTCTCGATGGTCATCGCGCATTGCAGCGCGCAGTACGGGCAGTGCGTGTCGATCCTGCGGGAGTCGGTCACGCGCCCGACGGTAAGAACCGGCTGTTAACGCCAGACCGCGGATTGTTTCGTCCACGCGAACTTGCCTGCTCAGCTACCGCGCGTTGAGGGTGAGGTCACAGCAGGTCGACGACGAGTGCGGCCGTTCGCTCCAGGCCCACCAGAGATTGTCTGCTCGAACGGGGGTGCAGGGCGTGGACCGCGAGCCGGAACAGGGTGGCTCGCAGGAGGATTTGCGGCCACTCCTCCAGGTGCGCCCACCGCTGGAGCAGACCGTGATCCGCGCCACCCCAGGCGAGCGCGTCGACCACGACGACGGCCGCGCCGTAGGGCGCGGGACGCCAGTAGGCGGCGAAGTCGATGATCGCCGGCGCGGCGTCGCCCGCGAAGAGCACGTTGCCGAACAGGTCGCCGTGGACCACCTGCGGCTTGAGCGCGACCGGCTCGCGGCGGGCGGCGGTCAGGTCGAACAGCCGCCCGCCGAGGTCGGGGTCGAGGTCGGCCTTCTCCTCGTCCCACGCGCAGCGGTCGGCGGTGGCGAACAGGTCGACGCGCGCGTCCAGGAACCGGGGCCTGGTCAGCTCGGCGGTCGCCCGGTGCAGCTTCACCGCCACGTCCACGACCTCGTCGTGACGCGGCTCGGCGCGGCCCGACAGGTACTTGGTCGCCGCCCAGCCGCCGACCACGTACCGGCCGTCGGTGGAGCGCAGCGGCCTGGCCACGCGCAGGTTGTCGACGTCGAGCGCGTCGAGGGTCTTGGCCACCCAGGTGGCCTCGGCCGGTTTGCCCGCGGGCCGGATCGCCGCGTCGCCGCACCGCCACACCGGTCCGCCGTCGATCAGCTCCGGCTCGGCGTCGCGCGCGCCGAACGCGGCGCGCACGTGCGACGGCGGCGGCTCCGGAGTGGTCACGGCCGGCACGCTACCTGCACCGGGCCTCCCGTTGGTGGACCTCGGGCGTTCGAACACGTGGTGTCCACGCATTCGGCCTAACCGCATTATTGCGGTCTCGGCAGGAGGATTGGTCTGTGACCGACGCCACGCACGCCGCGTTCGCGCTCGTCCTGCACCGGGCGCTGCCCGCCGGCAACCGCTGCCGGTCGCCATCGCGGCCGACGAGCCCGCGCACGTCGTGGTCAGCGAGGTGGTGCGCGAGCCGATCCGGGGCCTGGCGCCGCGGGCCGTTCCGCCCGGCGCGGGGCCCGCTGTCCGGCACCGGCCTGCTGCTGTTCCCGGCCGAGGTGACCGAGCCGTGAGCGCACGACGCCGGGGCTGCCCCCGAGGGCAGTCCCGGCGTCGTGGGTCGGCTCAGTACGTCGGCAGGGAGGGGTCGACCTCGCGCGCCCAGGCGAGCACGCCGCCGCCCACGTGCACCGCGTCCTTGAACCCGGCCTGGTGCAGCACGGCCAGCGCCTCGGCCGAGCGGGCGCCCGACTTGCAGTGCAGCACGACCTGCTTGTCCTGCGGCAGCTCCGCGAACGCCTCGCCCGACAGGATGCGGTCCTTCGGGATGAGCACCGAGCCCGGGATCTTCACGATCTCGTACTCGTGCGGCTCGCGGACGTCCACCAGCAGGAAGTCCTCGCCGCTGTCCTGCTTCTGCTTCAGCTCCAGCGGCGTGATCGTGTTGCCCGCGGCGGCCTGCTGCGCGTCGTCGGACACGACACCGCAGAACGCCTCGTAGTCGATCAGCTCAGTGATCTTCGGGCTCTCCGGGTCCTTGCGGATCTTGATCGTCCGGTAGGACATCTCCAGGGCGTCGTAGACCATGAGCCGGCCGAGCAGCGGGTCGCCGATGCCGGTCAGCAGCTTGATCGCCTCGGTGACCATGACCGAGCCGATCGACGCGCACAGCACGCCCAGCACGCCACCCTCCGCGCACGACGGCACCATGCCGGGCGGCGGCGGCTCGGGGTAGAGGTCGCGGTAGTTCAGGCCCTGGCCGTTCGGCGCGTCCTCCCAGAACACGCTGACCTGGCCCTCGAACCGGTAGATCGAGCCCCACACGTACGGCTTGCCCAGCAGCACGGCCGCGTCGTTGACCAGGTACCGGGTGGCGAAGTTGTCCGTGCCGTCCAGGATCAGGTCGTAGTCGCGGAAGATGTCGAGCGCGTTCTCCGAGTTCAGGTGGGTCTGGTGCAGCACCACCTTCACGAACGGGTTGATCTCGGCCACCGAGTCCCGGGCCGACTCGGCCTTGGGCTTGCCGACGTCGGACTGACCGTGGATGACCTGCCGCTGGAGGTTCGACTCGTCGACGATGTCGAAGTCGACCACGCCCAGCGTGCCGACACCCGCCGCCGCGAGGTAGAGCAGGGCCGGGCTGCCCAGGCCACCCGCTCCGACGACCAGGACCTTCGCGTTCTTCAGCCGCTTCTGCCCGTCGACCCCGACGTCCGGGATGATCAGGTGGCGGCTGTAGCGCGCTACTTCTTCCTTGGTCAGCTCCGCTGCGGGCTCCACGAGCGGCGGAAGCGCCATCTGAGTCCTCCTCGACGAAACATGTCCTCTACCGACGGACAACACCAGCCTGCCCGTCCGTCTTCCCCGATGGGAAGTCGTCCCAAGCCTCGGGACACCCCACCCAATCCACCCAACCCACCCGCCACTGACCGCGAGGTCGCGTCGGGCGTCCGAGTCTCCTTTCCCGGCGATCACGCTTTCCGATCGCCGGGAACGAGGCTCGGACGCCCGACTTCCGGCGACCTCGCCGCGACGCCGGAGGCGGCGCCATGTCACTGCGCGTTCGGGAACGGGTTGGGGGTGCAGACCAGGCCGTTGGCCTCGACCGCGTACCGGTTGGAGGAGTCGACCGAGTTGAGCTGGGCGACGTAGTCGTTGGCCACCCCGAACGACTGCTGCATCATCACCGGGGCGGCTTTGCCGTTCTCCTTGCAGCCTTCGTGCGGGTTCTTGAGCACGTGGCCGACCTCGTGGTTGATCGCGTACGTCCGGTACGCGCTGAGGTCGCTGCCGTAGACCTTGCCGCCGCGCACCCACCGGGCCACGTTGATGACGACCCGCTCGGTGCCGGGGTGCCAGCACGACGACTCGAACTGGATCTGGAACCCGCACAGGGCGTGGGTGGTGCCGGTGGTGGTCAAGCTCACGGTGAAGTCGACCGGTCCGCCTTCGACGCGCTGCATGGTGACCTGGCCGGTGCCGACCCAGCTGCGGGGGTCGGCGAGGATGCCGTCGACCGTGCGGGCGAACGCTTCGCGGTCGCCGTTGTAGTCCGCGGGTTCGACGCCGTCCTCGATGGCGATCGCGTACTTGTAGAGCTTGCCGCCCGTACCTGCCGGCTGGGTGCCGCCCGGTACCACGGCGAACGTGCCCGCGCCTTGTTCGGAGAACTTCGGCCCGTCCGGCAGCTGCGCGGTGGGGAAGTTCTTGAGGTCCACGTCGACCGGCGGTTTCTCGGTCGCTTCGGGCGGCCCGGAGGTGGCCGGGGGCGTGGGCGGGCCGGTGGTCGGGTTCGTCCCGCCGTCGGCGGAGGTCGACGGCGCGGCGGTGTCCAGCACGACCAGCGCGGTGAGCACGAGCAGCACGGGGATGGCGTAGATCCGCCAGCCGTAGCCGGCGATCAGCCCTTTCAGGCCGCGGCGGCGCTTGCGGCGTCGGCGACCGGCCGGTTCCCAGGCCGCGGCGAGCGGTTCGGCGCCGGTGCGGCGCGTGCCGCGGCGGTAGCGCTCTTCGGACAGCGGCGGCCGGCCATCAGAGGACGGCGCCGTGTCACGCGCGCCCTGCGACGTCCGGTTCACGGCAACCAGGGTGCCACAACCGCGACCCGGCGGCGGACTCCAGGTGACCTGCGCGTCACCGGTCGGCTGACGGGTCGCGGGTCACCACGCCTGCCGTTCGACCGCTTCCCACATGCCTGTCACGGCGCGCGCCACGGACACCGGTCGTTCCATCTGCGCCACGTGCCCGGTGCGCGGCAGCACGAGCAGCCGGCCGCGCGGGAGCAGCCGGGCGATCCTGGGTGCTTTGCGCACGCTGACCAGCCGGTCTTCGGTGCCCCACACGACGAGCGTCGGCGCGGTGATCCTCGGCGGCAGCTGCCACATCGACTTCGACCTCGGCACCAGCCACGAGCGGATCAGGTCGACCGTGCTGGCGCTGAGCGCGCCGCCCGCCCAGGCCTGCGCGGACCGCTCGGTGTACTCGTGCTCGCTCTGCTCGATCCGGTTCGCCGGCACCGCGTCGGGGTCGGCGAAGCACAGCCGCAGCATCTGGTGGGTGCGTTCGCGGGGCGTCATCGCGGCCAGGCGGGCCTGCACGCGCGGGCCGACGACCGGCAGGAACGCCAGCGGCAGCCGCCGGTCCGACACCCGGCTCAGGCTCGGCCGCAGGTCGGGCACGGCGGGCGACACGAGGGTGAGGGTGCGCACCAGGTCGGGCCGGGCGGAGGCGGCGATCAACGTGATCGCGCCGCCCATGGAGTTGCCGAACAGGTGCACGGGGCCGGCGCCGAGCGACTCGACGTACTCGATGACGACCCGCGCGTGGGTGGTCATCCGGAAGTCGTAGCCGTCGATCGGCTCGGACCGGCCGAACCCGGGCAGGTCCAGCGCGTGGCCTTCGACGTGCTCGCGCAGCTGTGCCGCCAGGTCGGTCCAGTTGGTCGCCGAGCCGCCGAGCCCGTGCACGTAGACCGCCTTCGCCCCGGCCGGTCCCGGGGTGCGGCGGACGTGCACGCTGTGCCCGCCGACCTCGACGTAGTCACCAGGCCACGGCTGGATCGTTGTGTCCAGTGGAGGTAGCGGCGCGGTGGACAGGGGCACGTGGGTGATGGCGGTCCTGCGGGCCTCCAGCGTCTCGGTCACCACCCCAGGATGCCTGGCCGGGCGTCCTACGAAACGAGAAGCTTTCCCGGAACGCAGCTACCAGCGAGTAAGGTTGCCGGCGAGCCGGAAGGGCAACCCCCTTCCCGGTTCCGCGAAGTGATTGGTCGGCTGGAGGCACCATGACGGAGACGGCCCAGACTGCGGTCGGGCACCACGGCGGCGCGGCGGGGCGGGGTGTACGGCTCCCGCGGACCGCTCGGCGTGCCCAGTTGCTGGCCGCGGCGCAGGACGTGTTCGTGACCAACGGCTACCACGCCGCCGCGATGGACGAGATCGCGGAACGCGCGGGGGTCAGCAAACCGGTCCTCTACCAGCACTTCCCCGGCAAGCTCGAGCTGTACATGGCGCTGCTGGAGTCCCACGTGGACGAGCTGGTGAACCGCGTGCGCGGTGCGCTGGCGTCCACGACGGACAACAAGCAGCGGGTGAAGGCCGCGGTCGCCGCGTTCTACGACTTCGTGGACGGCGAGGGCCAGGCGTTCCGGATGGTGTTCGAGTCGGACCTGCGCGGCGAGCCGGCGGTGGCGCGCGCCGTGGAGCGGGCGACGACCGACAGCGTGGAGGCCATCACCGACACGATCACCGCCGACGCGGGCCTCGACGAGCACCGCGCCCGGCTGCTCGCGGTCGGCTTGGTGGGGTTGTCGCAGGTCACGGCACGTGCGTGGCTGGCCGACGACCGGAAGCTCGCGAAGGAGGACGCGGTCGCCCTGATCTCGAACCTCGCCTGGCGGGGCATCGGCGGCGGCTTCCCGTTGCAGCACTGAGCCCCGTTGCGGCGCTGAGCCGGGGGGCGTCCGCGCGGTGAGGGCCGCCCCCGACAGCGGCCCTCACCGGCGATCACCGCCGCGCCGAGTTGTCCACAGGTCGTCGTGGACGCGCGGTGGTTGTCGGTGGCTGCCGGCAGGATCAAGACAAGGGTTCCCCTTCGCGGGGGTACCCCTGGTGGTGGCGGCCCTCGACCGGTTGCTCACAGCAGCGCGGTGATGTGTGCTGTGACCTCTCGCGCCCTCTCCAAGGGCAGCATGTGGCCGGCGCCCAGGTGGATCACCAGCTCGGCGTGCGGCAGCTCGTCCGCCAGCACCCGCGCGTGCCGCAGCGGCGTGAGCCGGTCCTCCGCGCCCGCCAGCACGACCGCGCGGACACCCGCCAACCCGGCCAGCGCCGCGCGCCGGTCGTGCCCGTCGAGCGAGTCGCGGAACCCGACCATGCTCACCGGGTGGCACCGGCCGACCATCGCGGCCGTCATGGCGACGTCCCGCCACGACGGGCGCTTGCCGAACAGCAGCCACCGCAGCCCCGGCCGGGCCATTTCGGTGCGGGTGAGCAGCACGGGCCGGCGCGACCGGGCGATCCGCCGGTTCACCGCCTTCTCCCCCGCCACGAACGCCCGGCCCACCGCGCCCGGCAGCCCCAGCGTCGACCCGGCCAGCTCACCCGACGAGGTGGCGACCAGGACGACCCCGTCGACGCGGTCGAGCAGCGAGGGGTGCTGCTCGGCCAACGCCATGATCGTCATGCCGCCCATCGAGTGCCCGGCCAGCACGAGCCGGCCGGTCGGCACGAGGGCCGCGACCAGCTCGGCCAGGTCGTCGGCGCACCGCGCGATGGTGGCCGTGCCCGGGGCCGCGGGCGCCGAGCGGCCGTGACCCCGGTGGTCGTACCGCAGCACGCGCCCCGGCAGCCCCGACGCCACGAGGTCCCACGACGTGTGGTCCAACGTCCAGCCGTGCAGCAGCACGGTGGTCACCTCGGCGTCCCGCGGCCCGGTGTCCACGACGTGCAGCGCCGTGCCGTCGGAGGTCGTGAACCGGCCGGCCTCCCCGGCCCGATCGCCGCCCACGGCGACGGCGGCCGTCCCGGCGCTCATCCGAGCAGGAACGAGCGGCGCCACGCGCTCATGCCCGGCTTGCCGACCAGACCGACCTCGTCCAGGAACTTCATGATCCGCTCGCCCGACCAGCGGATGCTCTCCCGCCAGTGCGGGTTGGCCAGCGCCGCCTTGTGCGCCTGCTCCTTGTCCAGCCCCACGGCCGCGTACACGTCCGGGTTGATCAGCGACCGGGTGATGAACATGGACGTGGTCGCGATCAGCCACCGCTGGTAGGGCAGCTCCTTCCGGGTCAGCTCGGCCATGCCGCGCACGACCTCTTCCCGCGCGAACCGCACGTGCCGGGCCTCTTCGAGCACGTGGATCCGGTTGACCATGCGCACCAGCGGCTGCACGGTCTCGTCGGCCATCGTCTCGCGCTGGAGCCGGTCCAGGATCTCCTCGGCGACCAGGATCGACCCGTAGAGGGCGGGCCCGTAGCCGATCACCGGCAGCAGCTTGCCCAGCTGGTAGGTGTACTGGCCGGGACCGTAGGGCGGGCAGCCGATCGTCTCGACCATCCGGGCGAACATCGTCGAGTGCCGGCACTCGTCGGCGATCTCCGTCAGCGCGTACTGCGCGTGCTTGGTCGTCGGGTCCGAGCGGTAGACCTCCTTGAGCAGCATCTGCATCAGCAGGATCTCGAACCACAGGCCGACGCTGGCCACGCTCGCGACCTCGTGCCGGGACAGGTCCACGCGCTGGTCCGGGCTCATCCGGTCCCACAGCTCGGTGCCGTACAGCGAGCACCGGTGCTCCGGCGTGAACCGCAGGCCGTCGACCAGGGGCGCGGACCAGTCGATGTCCACCTCTGGGTCGTAGAACTTGTCGGCCGAGGAGTTGAGCAGACGCTCGGCGGTCTTCTCGCGATCCGCGACCTTCAAGGCCTTCGTCATCGGTGGTCCCTCCCGGGGAGAGTTATCTGTAACTTGAGGTAACGGTTACTTCTGGTAGCGTGCGTCACATGGCTCGAACTGTCAAGGGCGGAACCGACGCCCGCCGGGAACGGTGGAAGGGTCACCGCGAAGCGCGGCGCGCCGAGTTCGTGGAGGCCACCATCCGCGCCGTCGCCAAGCACGGCCCGGACGTGGGCATGGACGAGATCGCCGCCGAGGCGGGCGTCAGCAAGCCGGTGCTCTACCGGCACTTCGCCGACAAGTCCGACCTCTACCTGGCCGTGGGCCAACGCGGCACCGAGATGCTGATGGACAAGATGGGCCCCGCGATCGACCTCGACGGCCCGATCCGGCCCCGCATCCAGGGCATCGTCGACGCGTACCTGTCCGTGATCGAGGAGCACCCCAACCTGTACCGGTTCGTGGTGCGCAAGTCGTTCACCGACCGGCCGGTCGAGCAGGACGTCGTCAACGAGGACAAGCAGCTGATCGCGGCGGCCCTGGCCCGGCTGCTCGGCGACTACCTGCGGGCGTTCGACATGGACTCCGGCGGCGCCGAGCCGTGGGCGCACGCGCTGGTCGGCATGGTGCAGAACGCCGGCGACTGGTGGCTCGACCGGCAGTCCATGACCCGGGCGAGCCTGAGCGACTACCTGACCACGATCATCTGGCACGCCATCGACGGCCTGCTCCGCTCCGCGGGCGTGGCACTCGACCCGGACGAGCCGCTGAGCACCGGGTTCGCCGACGGCGACCGGCCCGGAGGACCCCGGCTGCGGGTCGTCGACGTCGAGGAGGCGTGATGTCCGAAGAGCACGACGAAGAGGGCTACACCGGCGCGGCCGTGCTGGTGTTCGACGAGCGGGAGGTGCCGGTCGACGTCGAGCTGCGCGGCTACTTCCAGCCCATCGACGGCCGCTACCACTGGTACGGCCGGGTCGGCGCGAACGAGCAGGTCACCGAGCTGGTGGAGGGGGGCGCGCGGACCGCGCTGCTGCGCACCCCCGACGGTTCGGCGACCGGCGCGCTGACCGACCGCGACCCGTGGCTGCGCTACCGCGTGGCGGGCACCTCGACGCCGCCGTTCAAAGTCGGCTGATCACCGGGGTCGGAGGACGCGAAAGGGGCACCCGATCGGGTGCCCCTTCTCGTGCCCGGTCGCCCGGGCCCGGAGTTCACTCGGCCCAGTGCCGCGCGCTCAGTCGCCGGAGATGAACCCGACCCGGCGCGAGTCGCTCGGCCCGATCTCCACGTACGCGATGCGCGCCGCCGGCACCAGGTAGCGGGCGCCCTTCTGATCGATCAGCACGAGCTGCCCGGTGCCCGTCTTCAGCGCGTCCTGGACCTGCGCCTCGACCTCTTCGGGGGTGAGCCCGCTGGACACCACGAGCTCCCGCGGGCTGTCCGCGATCCCGACCCTGACCTCCACGCTGACCTCCGTGCGGCGTTGATGGCTTTCGAACACCAACCCTAGCCGAGCCCGAGGGCCGACATGCGCCGCGTGTGGCTCTGCTGGAGGCGCCGGAACAGCGCCGCGATGCCCGCCAGGTCGCCCGAGCCGCGCACGATCAGCTCCGCCAGCCCGTCGCGCTCCGCCACCACGTACTGGGCCTGCGTCAATGCCTCGCCGAGCAGCCGGCGACCCCACAACGTGAGCCGGTCTCGCAGCTTCGGGTCGTCGTCGCAGGCGGACCGGACTTCGCGCTCGGCGAACGCCGAGTGACCCGTGTCGGCCAGCACCGCGAGCACCAGCTCCTTCGTCGGCTCGTCCAGCCACTCGGCGACCTCGCGGTAGAAGTCGGCCGCCAGCGCGTCCCCGACGTAGGCCTTGACCAGCGACTCCAGCCACGAGCGCGGCGCCGTGGAGGCGTGGAAGCCGTCGAAGCCCGCGGCGAACGGCCGCATGGCCTCCTCCAGCGAGTGGCCGCGCTCGGCCAGGTAGCGGTCCAGCAGCGCGTAGTGGCCGATCTCGGCCGCCGCCATCTGCGACAGCGCGGCGCGCCCGGCCAGCGTGGGCGCGGTCCTGGCGTCCTCGGCGAGCCGGTCGAACGCCGACAGCTCGCCGTACGCGAGGGCCCCGAGCAGGTCGACGACGCCCTCCGCCACCTGGTCCGCGCCGCCCACCGCAACCTGGCCCACCGCTGCACCCACTCCCCGGTCGCTCATGCCACGGAGCCTAGTCGCGTGTCGTCGGCGACACCCCAGGCACGCGAATCCGCACTCACGGCCGCGAACCAGCCCGATCGGCCTAGTCGGCGGGTAGACTCGACAGATGACGCCCGGCGCGGCGCGGCCCAGTGGGGGCTCGCAGCGGTGCCGAAGGCTGAACTGCGGCGGCACCGTGCCGCCAGGAGAGGGTGCGCGCACACACCTCGCTGGCCCTCCCGCGACCCGCCCGGCCCCCCAGCGGTGGTCGAGTGGCGGTGACGCGGTCGAGCGGCCCGTACAGGCCGTGGCGCGCTGGTACGAGAGAGGCGATCACCCTGACCGCGACGAACGAAGAGACCCATGTCGACCCGGTGACCTTGGAGCACAGCGAGGCGGGTGTCCCCGAGGACGACACCTCGCACCCGCTCGTGGCCGACGCCCCGGTCAAGTCCGATTCGCCCACGTTCGGCGAGCTGGGGGTGCGCGAGGAGATCGTGCGCTCCCTGGCCGAGGCGGGCATCCACCGCACGTTCGCCATCCAGGAGCTGACGCTCCCGCTGGCGCTGGCCGGCGACGACGTCATCGGCCAGGCCCGCACCGGCACCGGCAAGACGCTGGGCTTCGGCATCCCGCTGCTGCAACGGATCGTCACCCCCGGTGACGGCACGCCGCAGGCGCTGGTCGTCGTGCCGACGCGCGAGCTGTGCCTCCAGGTCACCCACGACCTGACGGACGCGGCGAAGCACCTCAACGTGCGCGTGCTGGCCATCTACGGCGGGCGGCCCTACGAGCCCCAGATCGCGGCCCTGCGCAAGGGCGTCGACGTGGTCGTCGGCACCCCGGGCCGGCTGCTCGACCTGGCCGAGCAGCGCCACCTGGTGCTGGGCAAGGTGCGCGGCCTGGTGCTCGACGAGGCCGACGAGATGCTCGACCTGGGCTTCCTGCCCGACATCGAGCGGATCCTGCGCATGGTGCCCGACGAGCGGCAGACCATGCTGTTCTCGGCGACCATGCCCGGCCCGATCATCACGCTGGCGCGCACGTTCCTCAACCAGCCCACGCACGTGCGGGCCGAGGAGAACGACGCGGGCGCCATCCACGAGCGCACCGAGCAGTTCGTCTACCGGGCGCACGCGCTGGACAAGTCGGAGCTGCTGGCGCGGGCGTTGCAGGCGCGCGAGCGCGGCCTGTCGATGGTGTTCACCCGGACCAAGCGCACCGCCCAGAAGGTCGCCGACGACCTGGTCGAACGCGGTTTCGCCGCCGCGGCCGTGCACGGCGACCTGGGGCAGGGCGCGCGCGAGCAGGCGCTGCGGGCGTTCCGCTCGGGCAAGATCGACGTGCTGGTGGCCACCGACGTGGCGGCCCGCGGCATCGACGTCGAGGGCGTCACGCACGTGATCAACTACCAGTGCCCCGAGGACGAGAAGACCTACGTCCACCGCATCGGCCGCACCGGCCGGGCGGGGCGCACGGGTGTCGCGGTGACGCTGGTCGACTGGGACGAGATGCCCCGGTGGAAGATGATCAGCGACGCGCTCAACCTGGGCAAACCGGAGCCGGTGGAGACGTACTCGACGTCGGACCACCTGTTCGCGGACCTGGACATCCCGGCGGGCTCGACCGGTCGGCTGCCGCTGGGGCTGCGCACGCGCGCGGGCCTGGACGCCGAGCCGGAGGAGAACCTCAAGGGCGAGAAGAAGACGCGCAAGCGCCGCCGCACCGGCCGGACGGGTGACGCGGCTCCGGCCGCCGAGTCCGGCGCCGGCAGCGGTGGCAGCACCACCGGTTCCGGTTCGGGCGAGGAAGGCGGCACCAGGCCGCGCAAGCGCCGCCGCAGCCGCGGTGGCGTGTCGGCCGCCGGCGAGGGCGGCGGGACCGCCGAGGCGTCCGCCGAGGTCACCGCGGGCGCCCCGGAGTCGTCGGCCACCCCGGCCGGTGACGCCGACCGCCCGCGTCGTCGCAGGCGCCGCCGCACCGGCGGCGACTCCACCGAGCCCGCGGCGGCCGAGTAGGGAATGATCGTGGTGGGCAGCGCGGGCACGAGCGCTGCCCGGCCCGATCAGCCACACGATCGGGTGATCATGGCCCGACAATGTACGGAAACACCGTTACCGCACCTCGGTTGAAACGAGGAGCCCCGAACCAACCCCGGCCCCCGGCCAACCCGCCCACCGCCACCACGGCGACCCGGGTCCGCCAGGAGGCAGCGGCGACACTCCGCCGCGACCGGCCACCACCCGGAACGGAACCGGCCCGGACCGCGAGGACCGGGCCGCCGGGAACGGGCGGGTGGAAGTGGGCGGCTGGGGAACGGGCGGCCGGGAACGGGCGGCCGGGGACTGGCCCCGGTGACGACCGGCAGGCCGCACCCACCAGGCAGGACGGGCGGGCGCGCGCGGTTGCGGGAGGTCGCGGGCAGCGGTAGGGCCGCCGCCTCACACCGACCTCTTCCCGGTGGTGGCAGCATGTCGCCAGACGAACGCGACAGATCACCGACCATCGGGAGCCGGGCAGTGGGCCAGCCGGAGCAGGCGGAGTCGAACGGGCAGGTCGTGCTGGACGGGGAAGACGTCCTGGCGCAGCCCGTCGAACCCCAGGTCGAGCCGCAGGACGACGGCCGCGAGCCGCACGACGCCGATCCGCACGGCGCCGAGCCGCACGAGCCGGTGCCGTCCAGGTCGTGGCGCACCAGGGGCGACTTCATCGGCCTGACCCTGGTCGTGGTCGCGGTGCTGGTGGCGAGCCTCGTGCTGTGGCTGACCAGCGACGCCCGCAACACCGTCAGCCAAACGGGTCCGTCCGAGATCACCCCGTTGCAGCCCGTCACCGCGATGCCGCCGACGCTGTCGGAGATTTGGCGCGCGCCCAGTGGGGCGACACCCGTTCCGGTGAACCTCGACTCGGTTGTCGTCACGGGTGACGGCGGCGAGGTGGTCGGCCGCGACGCGTTCACCGGCGACGTCCGCTGGCGCTACGCCCGCGACCTCCCCCTGTGCACGGTCACCACGGCCTGGGGCCGGGTGTTCGCGGCGCACCGCAAGGACACCAACTGCTCCGAGATCACCACCCTCGAGACGGCCTCCGGCAAGCGCGGGCCGCAGCGCAACGGTGACGCCGAGTTCGGCACCCGCCTGCTCAACGAGGGCTCGCACGTGCTCACCACGGGCGGGACGTACGTCGAGGTCTACCGCCGCGACGACCTGGTCCGCTCGATGGAGTACGGCGCCCTGCGCGCGATCGTGAACCCGAACAAGCAGCCGCGCACCGGCTGCACGTACCACTCGTTCGCGGTCACCGGCGGCAAGATCGCGATGATCGAGCGCTGCCCCTCCCTCGACCCGTCCGACCGCCTCACCATCCTCAAGCCCAACCCCGAGAAGTCCGACGAGCCGCAGGTCATCACCTCCACCGTGACCGGTGAGACCGGCGCGCGGGTGGTCGCGGTGACGGCGAACCGGGTCGCGCTGGTCGTGCCGGGCCGGCTCGTGGTGTTCGACTCCGAGACGGGCGCCTCGATCGGCAGCTACCCGGTCGACGTCACCGCCGAGGAGCTGGCGGGCGACCCGCCGGGACGGGTGGCGTCGACGTTCACCAGCACCGCGAACGTCTACTGGTTCACCGGGTCGAAGACGGTGGCGCTGTCGCTGACCGAGCTGAACCCGCTGTGGACCGCGACCGGCACGCTCGGCGCGGGCACCACGCTCGCCGGCCGGCTGCTGCTGCCGGTCGACGCCGGGCTGAAGGTGCTCGACCAGATCACCGGCGAGGAGGTCGCGTCGATCCCGGTCGACCGCGGCGACCACACCGGCCCGGTCGAGATGGCCACCGAGGGCCCGGTCGTGCTGGAGCAGCGCGGCGGCACGCTCGTCGCCCTCCGCTGAACCCCCGGAACCAAGCCCGGCACCACGCCGCGCGGCGTCCACTGCGGTAACGCGTCACGCGCACGAGCGGCCGGTGCGGCAGACTGCCAGACGTGCACTCGCAGTTCAGCCCGCACCGGGCGCAACGCGTGGACCTGCCCGGCAGGCACGGGCCCGTCGCGGCCCTCCACGCGCCCGCCGCCGGACCCGACCTCGGCGCGACCGCGCTGCTCCTCCCCGGCTACACGGGGTCCAAAGAGGACTTCGCGCCGCTGCTCGACCCGATCGCCGACGCCGGCATCGAGGTCGTGGCGATCGACCTGCCCGGCCAGTACGAGTCGCCCGGCCCGCCGGCCGAGTCCGACTACCGGCCCGAGGCGCTGGGCGGGGTGGTGGCCGAGCTGGTCGCGAAGCTGGCCGCCGAGGGCAGGCGGGTGCTGCTGCTGGGTCACTCGTTCGGTGGGCTCGTGGCGCGTGGCGCGGTGCTGGCTGGCGCGCCGGTGGCCGGGTTGACGCTGATGGCGTCCGGTCCGTCCGAGCTGCCGCCGGGTGAGCGCCGCACCGCCCTGGACTACGGCGAGATCGTGCTCCGCGAGCAGGGCATCGAGGCGTCGCAGCAGGTCAACGAGACCCGCTTGGCGCTCAACCCGCGCTGGCGGATGGTGCCGCAGGAGCTGAAGGACTTCTACCGCGAGCGGTTCGTCCGCTCGTCACCCGTCGGGCTGCTCGGGATGGGCGAGGCGCTGCGCGCCGAACCGGACCTGGTCGCCAAGCTGGCCCGCGTCACCCGGTCGAACGGCATCCCGTGCCTGGTGGTGTGCGGCGACCTGGACGACGCCTGGTCGTCCGCCGGGCAGCGGGACATGGCCGAACGCCTCGACGCCGACTTCGCCGTGCTGTCCGGCGTCATGCACAACCCGAACACCGAGGCGCCGGACGCCCTGCTGGCCACGCTCCTGCCGACCTGGCGCGCCTGGCTGTCCTGAGACCGGCCCGAGCCGCTAGGCCCACCAGAAGAACCACAGGGTCGACGCGGTCAGCAGCACGACCAGCAGGCCGCACAACACCACCGCCCAGCCGCGCCGGCGGTCGGCCACGACCTGCGCCACCACCGCGGCGGCGGCCGCCGCGCCGTGCCCGGCCACCACGGCCAGGCCCGGTCCGGGCAGGTCGTGGGCTCCCGCGTAGACCTGCACGCCGATCAGGGCCAGCGCGAGCAGCGCCAAGCCGACGGCGAGCGCGCCGCTGACGCCGCGCCACAGCCTGGCCAGGCGTGCTTCGGGTCCGCTGTCCACCATCGTCACGCGGCCAACTCTACGGCGCGAGCAACGACCACGGGTCGATCGTCGGCGCGGCCTGCCGGCCTTCGGGGCACGACCGGCGGAAGTCGCACCACGTGCACTGGTTGCCGGTGCGCGGCGGGAACAGGATCTCCGGGTCGCCGCCGGCTTCCAGCGTGTCGGTGGCCAGGCGCAGCTCGTCCGCCGCCTCCTCGGCCCGCGACACGTGCCGCCCCAGGCTCTCCTCGGTGTGCTCCCACACCGCCACGGTGCCCGTCGGCAGGTGGTGCAGCTCCACCCGGTGGCACGGCTTGCGCAGTGTCCGCCGGGCCGCCAGCGCGTACAGGGCCAGCGCCTGCGAGCCCCGCGCGTCGTCCACGGTCAGCGCGTGCCGCCCGGTCTTGTAGTCGACGATCACCAGCTCGCCGTCGCGCAGGTCGATCCGGTCGACCCGGCCTTCGGCGACGATCTTCGAGGTGGGTGTGGACACCCAGCGCTCGATGCCGACCGGTTCGATCGACGTGTCCAGCTCGGTGACGTAGTCGCGCACCCACCCGACCGCCCGGTCCCGGTACACGGCCGCCTGCTCGGCGTCGCGGAACCCGTCGTTCTTCCACTGCCGGTGCAGCAGCGCGACCGCCTGCTCGGGGGTGCGCCGCTGGGCGGGCAGGTCGAACAGCGCCTTCAACGCGTTGTGCACGACCGCGCCCAGGGTGTTGTGCGCCCACGCCCCGCCGCGCGGCGGCGACGGCCGGTCGAGGTAGGCCATGCGGAAGCGGCGCGGGCAGTCGGCCCACGTGGTGAGCTTCGCCGGCGTCACCCGCACGAGCTTCTTCGGCATCGCGCCGAAGTCGAACCCCAGCTGTTCCTGCACGGGCGCAACGCTACCGAGGGAGTCCGACAGTTCTCGCGGCGCTACCTCAACCGACCAGCACCTTGCACCCGGTTGCCCGGTCGGCCAGGGCGTCGAGCACGTCCGGTGACGTGGTCTCCGCGCCGAGGCGCACGGTCTTGTTGGTGCCGTGGTAGTCGCTGGACCCGGTGGTCAGCAGCCCCAGCTCCCCCGCCAGGCCGCGCAGCCGCGCGCGCGTCGGCGGGTCGTGGTCGGGGTGGTCGACCTCGACGCCGGCCAGGCCGAGGCCGGCGAGGTCGGCCACCACCTGGTCGGTCACGATCGGGCCGCGCGAGGTGGCGAACGGGTGGGCGAGGACGGTCACCCCGCCCGCCTCGGTGATCATCTCGATGGCCCGCGCCACGGGCGTGTCGGTGCGCGGCACGTAGTACCGGCCGCCGGTGAGGTACCGGGCGAACGCCTCGTCGACGGTGGACACCACGCCCGCCCGGATCAACGCCATGGCGAGGTGGGGACGTCCGGCGGGCGCGTCGGCGGGCATGGCCGCCATCAGCTCGTCGGGGTCGATGGGGAACCCGTCGTCGACCATCCGCTCGGCCATCCGGCGCAGTCGGTGTCGTCGTTCCAGGCGCAGCCGCTGCTGCTCCTCGACCAGCGCGGGCGAGGTGTGGTCGTACAGGTAGGCGAGCAGGTGGACGGTGATGACCCGGCCCCGGCCGTCGTCGGAGGCACAGGACAGCTCGGCGCCGCGCACCAGCTTCAAGCCGGGTGGCAGCGCGGTGGCCGCCTCCGCCCAGCCGGCAGCGGTGTCGTGGTCGGTGAGCGCGACCGCGGTCAAGCCGGTGGCGGCCGCGGCCGCCACCAACTCCGCGGGCGTGTCGGTGCCGTCGGACTCGGTCGAGTGGGTGTGCAGGTCGATGCGCACCCTGCCAGTCTCCACCACGGCCGGGTCCGACCTACGGCACCATCTTCTTGCCGCGCGCCGCCCGCTGCGCCTTGATCATCGAGAAGCGCTCCGCCTGGGCCTTCTTGTCGCCGAAGGTCAACTCCGAGATGGCGTCGTAGACCTCCTCGGGGTTGGGCAGGTACTCGATCCGGTTGAGGGCCTGGATCTGACCCGCCGACTCCACGACCAGGGTGCCGAAGCCGAACATGCGCCCGAGCACCGAACGCTCGTAGGTGAGGTCGGTGACCTTGCTGATCGGCATCATGGCGACCTTGGTCTCGAAGACCCCCGAGGAGATCATGAACCTCTTGTCGGTGACCACGATCCGCTCCACCCACCACTCCATGACGAAGTAGGCCAGCCTGAGCAGCACGAACAGCGAGGCGTACCAGAGGATGTTCTGGACGATGACCGCGTTGTCGGGCAGCAGGTAGGAGATCATCATGGCGCCGGCGAGCAGCGCGCCGGCCTCCAGGAGATCCCAGAGCAGGCTGCTCCAGTGCCTGCGTACCCGGATGACCCGACGCTCCGTGGGGAGCAGGTACTCGTCGGGGTCCCGTGGTGCGAACATGCCTGCGACCTCTCGCCGTGGGGGAGGAGTCGGGCGACTCAGAACAATTGTTTCACGAAGGTGATGAGCGCCTCAGCGGCTTCCCGAAGGGTGCCCAGGATGTTCTGCACCAGCTGAGCCGCTTGCTGAGGCTCTGCGATGAGGAAGAACAGGACCAAGCCGACCCCGGCGAAAGTGAGAATCTTCTTCAGATTCACGGTGATCAACCCCGTTCGCTACCGCACCCGTTTGGCGCCAGTGAAAACCGTTGTACCGCACTCCGCGACACGTCGGGAGATTTGTACCGCACTTGGGTCAGCGTCCTGCACCGCCAACCCGGTGTGACTACGCTTGGTAATCGTGACGGCCGAACGTGAGCCCCGGATCCGCTGTGTCGGTGGCATCGTCCATGACTCGAACGGGCGACTGCTACTCGTGCGGAGGGGCAATGCTCCAGGTGAGGGACTGTGGTCGATACCGGGTGGCCGAGTCGAACCCGGCGAGTCCGACGAGACCGCAATCGTGCGGGAACTGCGCGAGGAAACGGGACTCTCCGTAACCGTCGGGGCGTTGGTGGGCAGCGTCACCCGCACGGCGCCACGCGGCGTCTACGAGATCCACGACTACGCCTGCCAGGTGCGATCCGGCGTGCTCCGACCAGGCGACGACGCGGTGGACGCGCGCTGGGTCGACGCTGCGATCTTGGCCACACTCCCACTGACCGAGATGCTGCGCGAGACCCTCGAAGCCTGGGGTCAACTACCCCGTTCGTGAACGGGATCCCCCGTTCAGGGGAGCCATACCAACCGTTGGCCGTGCGGCGCCGTCCTCGCCAACGCCTGCGCCGACCGCACCTCGCCGCCCTCGAACCGGACGAGCCCGACCACGCCGAACGCCGGGTCGTCCGGGCCGGGCCGCAGGTCGTCCCGGCCCGGCAGCACGTGCGCCAGGCCCGCCGCGTAGCCCTCGTGGCTCAACCACCACACCGGGCGGCCGAGGTCGCGCAGCGCGGCCACGAACTCCTCCCCCGCCAGGTACGGCAGGACGTTGCTGGTCAGGACCACCAGCGGCAGGTCCTCGGGCACGCGGGCGGCGGCCGCGCCGAGGTCCGCCACCGCGTCGCCGACCACGAACTCCGGCGGCGACTTGCGCTGCACGGTCGCGGCCACGCCGAACAGCCGCAGCCGCTCCGGCTGGTCGGCCCACACGCACGCCTCGAGCCACGCGTAGGTGTCCTCGTCGGTCAGGTCGGCGGGCGCCCGGTCCAGCCCCACCTTGGCCGCGATCTTCACCGTTTTGGGGATCTTGGGCAGCTCCGCGCCGGGCGCCAGCTCCAGCGCGCAGTGCAGCCCGAGCGCGGCCTTGGCCGGCCCCGCGACGAGCTGCCCGGCCTGCTGGGTCTGGTAGCGGTAGCCGTACTGGTCGAGGCCGAGCAGCAGGCCGGCCGAGCAGCCGGCCTCCAGCAGCCCGACCGGCCCCTTGACGCGCGCCAGCGCCGGGTAGAGCAGCGTGGCCCGCCGCACCTCGTTGGTCTGCACCGAGCGGGTGGCGACCAGCTCGCGCACCTTGTCGGCGCGGTCGAGCACGAACTCCCGGAACAGCCGCCAGGTGCTCTCGTCCGCGCCGTACGTGCCGCCGAGCGAGGGGTAGTAGTCGGACAGCCGGTGGAACGGCTCGGCCTGCACCAGCCGGTGCGCCGCCGCCAGGAGCAGGGTCGCGTGCGCGAACCGCTCCGGGGCGGCGGTCAGCAGGCCGGCGACCTCCGGATCGTCGGCGGCGTGGGAGGCCAGGTGCTCGTAGAGCGGCGAGACGCCGTGCGCCTCGCTCCTGGCGAACCGGGCCAGTCGTTGCCGCACCAGATCCAGCGAGGTCACGTCACTCCCTTGTCTAATCGCCGGCTCAGCGGGCCGCGGGTTCGGGCCTGCCCGGCTGCTCGCCGCCGCGCGCTTCACCGTAGGAGCGCTTGGGCACCATGACCTTCCGGCGGAACACGCAGACGACCGTTCCATCCTGTTTGTACCCGCGCGTCTCGACGTGGACCACGCCGCGGTCGTCCTTGGACTTCGAGGGCGTCTTGTCCAGCACCTCGGTCTCACCGTAGATGGTGTCCCCGTGGAACGTGGGCTTGACGTGCTTGAGGGATTCCACCTCGAGGTTGGCGATGGCCTTGCCCGACACGTCGGGCACCGACATGCCCAGCAGCAGCGAGTACACGTAGTTGCCGACCACGACGTTCTTGCCGAACTCGGTGGTCTCCGCCGCGTAGTGCGCGTCCAGGTGCAGCGGGTGGTGGTTCATGGTGAGCAGGCAGAACAGGTGGTCGTCGTACTCGGTGACCGTCTTCCCGGGCCAGTGCTTGTAGACCGCGCCGACCTCGAACTCCTCGTAATAACGCCCGAACTGCACCGCACGCCTCCGTTGGCCGGCTACTGGTGGGGTCGGTGTGATCGAGGACCACGCCGACCGGGACGACAGTGTGAGCACCGGGGGAGTACCCTCGGCAACTGGTCTGTGAGCGACTACACCGCCGCGGCCAGTCGACCCGAGGAGGTGAGGACTACCGATGAGTAACGACCCCCATCCTGCGAGTACCTCGCGCGTCCTCATCGGGGAGCCGGCTTTCCACAGCTAGGCCCAGCGGTACCGGTCGGGACGTGCCGTCGTCGTTCGTCGAGTCGACGCTCCCCACCTGGAGGACCCGTGCCCAGCTTGCCCTCGCTCGGCGGCTTGAGAGGCCGCGCGCAGGAACGACCCCCGCTGCCCATCCCCGTGCCGCTCGCGCGGTACGTCGTGGACTGCGGCGTCTACGTCGACGGCAAGCGCCTGCCCGGCCGCTGGTCGCACGTCGACGCGGTCGAGGAGGTGCGCAAGCGCGGCGACGGGTTCGTCTGGATCGGGCTGCACGAGCCGGACGAGGAGCAGATCCAGGGCGTCGCGGACACGTTCGGGCTGCACGAGCTGGCCGTCGAGGACGCCGTGCACGCGCACCAGCGGCCCAAGCTCGAACGCTACGACAACATGCTGTTCATGGTGCTCAAGACGGTCCGGTACATCCAGAACTCGTCGCCGGACACCGCCAACGAGATCGTCGAGAGCGGCGAGATCATGGTGTTCCTGGGCCGCGAGTTCGTGGTGACGGTCCGGCACGGCAACCACTCGGGGCTGGCGGCGGTGCGGCGCCAGCTGGAGGAGGAGCCGGAGCGGCTGCGCACGGGACCGGCCGCGGTGCTGTACTCGATCGCCGACCACGTGGTGGACAACTACCTCGACGTGACCGACCACATCGAGGACGACATCGACCAGATGGAGGCGCTGGTCTTCCAGCCGCGCAGCCGGGTCAGCGCCGACCAGATCTACCTGATGAAGCGCGAGGTGCTGGAGCTGCGCCGGGCGGTGATGCCGCTGGCCGTGCCGCTGCGGCGGTTGGCGGAGGGCTACACGCCGCTGATCCCCGAGCAGGTGCGCTCCTACTTCCGCGACGTGGACGACCACCTCACCGAGGTGTCCGAACGCGTGATCAACTTCGACGAGCTGCTCACCACGCTGGTCAACGCCGTGCTGGCGAAGATCACGCTCCAGCAGAACTCGGACATGCGCAAGCTCGCCGCCTGGGTGGCGATCATCTCCGTGCCGACCATGGTGGTCGGCGTGTACGGCATGAACTTCGACCACATGCCGGAGACGCACTGGAAGTACGGCTACCCCATGGTGATCGCCGTGATCCTCGTCGTCTGCCTCACCCTGTACCGAATATTCCGTCGCAACCAATGGCTCTGAGCCCCTTCACCCTCCCCAGCCAGCGACGGGACGTCCCCCCATGTCCAGAATGTTCACCAACCTGCGGTTCTGGGTGCTCACCTTCCTCATCGGGTGGCTCGCCACGGTGACCCTGCTGATCGCGACCGGGAGCTGACCGGTCAGGTCCAGGGCGCGGTGTCCCACGTGAACGGGATGCCGTGCCCGACGCCCGTGCCCAGGCGCAGCGAGACGCCCGCCGGCCACAGCTTGAGCAGCAGCCGGAACTCGTACGCGCCCGCGGTGTGCGTGCGGCGCGGTTCGTAGACGAGCAGCGCCAGCGGTGCCACCGGGGTGGCCCGGGAGGCCGCGTCGGCGAGGATCGCCCGGCCCATGGCGCGGTCGGCCGGCGACGCGTACTGCCAGACGACCGAGTGCCACACGACGGTCAGCACGTCGCGCTCCGGGCGGGCGAGCTGCTCGGCCAGCCACTCGGGGCCGGTCGCCCGCCGCACCGGGACGGGGTCGAGCCGGGCCAGCTCGACGGCGGCCTGGAGCCGTTCGAAGCGGGCCCGCTGGTCGGCCCAGACGAACGACGACAGGTGCAGCCGCCCGTCCTCCGTGGACACGTCGACCGGGTTGAGGTCGCAGCCCGCGCGGCGGACCAGGCGCAGGTTGTGGCGCAGGTCGACGGGCGGGCGGCCGGTCCAGCCCGGGTCGAGGGCGAACGGGCTGCCCGGGTCGCCGAACGTCACGCCGTCCACCCGGTAGGCGAGGCGGTGCGGGCGCAGGTTCAGGCCGCCGGACGCGCCGACCTCCAGCAGCCGGATCGGGAACGTGGCGCGCCGGCCCGCCTCGGCCGCGGCCAGGTGGGTGGCGGTCTGCAGGCCGCCGAACAGGGGCGCGCTGCGGCCGGGCTCGTTGGTCTGCACGACCGTGGACGTGACCAGGGCGCGCAGCTCGTCGGTGTGCTCGTGCAGCACGGGCAGCGCGTCGTCCCAGACGGTGCGCAGGTCCGGTCGGCCGCCGGCCGTCGGGTAGTGCCTGGCCAGGGTCGGCGCGCGGCCCTCCAGGACGAGCCGGTGCAGGGCGCCCGCGAACCGCAGGCCGGGCACGGTGCCGTGCCGGTCGCACTCGGCGCCCGCCATCACCCGCGCGGTGACGCCGCCGCGGGCCAGGTCGTCCGCCGCGGCCACCAGCAGGGTGCGGGTGAGCGGGCTGTGGACGTCGCAGGCGCGGGACGCGTCGAGGAACAGCTCGGCGAGCACCCTGTGACGTTAACCCGGTTTCCCTTGTGCGGCAGGCGGACGACCGCGGTGTTCACCCTTTCACCGACGAGGTGTCGCCGACCGCGGCAGCGCTTAGGCTCGGTGGGTGCCGAGGGTGCTCGCGGTGGCCGACGAGGTGGTCGAGGCGTTGTGGACCGACCGGGTGCGCCGCCACGACGTCGACCTCGTCGTGGCGGCCGGCGACCTGCCGTTCGACTACCTGGAGTTCCTGGCCGGTGCGTTGGACCGGCCGTGCGTGTTCGTGCCGGGCAACCACGACGTGGACCTGACCGGCTACACCGACGTGCGCGGCCTGTGGACGAAGGCGGGCCTGCCGGTGCGCTGGCCGGGTCCGGCGGGCGCGGTGAACGCCGACGGGCGGGTGGTGGACGTCGCGGGGCTGCGGATCGCCGGGCTGGGCGGGTCCGTCCGGTACAGCGGCGGGCCGAACCAGTGGACCGAGCGGCAGCAGGCGCGGCGGCTGCGCGGGGTGCTGCGGGCGGCCCGGTGGCGGCGGTGGCGCGACGGGCGCGGGGTGGACGTGCTGCTCACCCACTCGCCGCCGCTGGGCTGCGGCGACGAGCCGGACCCGCCCCACCGGGGCTTCGCGTGCCTGCACGAGGCCGTGCGGTGGTTGCGGCCACCGCTGCTGCTGCACGGGCACATCCACCCGCACGGCCGGGTGAAGCCGGACCGGGCGCTCGGCTCGACCCGCGTGGTGAACGTCGTGGGCTACCGGGTGCTGGACGTCCCCGTGACCCGAGGAGGAGTCGACCGTGCCCCGTGACACCGGTTTCCCGCGGGCGGACGCGGAGCACGACTTCCTGCGCGCCCGCCGCCGCCAGGTGATGTCGCGGTTGGCGGCGTGGCTGCGCCGCGAGCCCGACGACGTGAACATCATGCTGCCGTTCCACGAGGTGGTGGAGGCGCTGGGGATGCTCGGCGAGCGGCGGTTGGGGCTGCGGGTGGTCCGGCTGGACTCGATCGTCGGCAGCGTGGACCGGACCCGCGACTTCGACCGCCGGTTCCGGCCGACGTCGGCCCGGGTGCGCGAGCGGTGGCAGCGGCTGGCGCTGGCGCAGCGGCGGGGCGAGGCGGTGCCGCCGATCGAGGTGTACCGGGTGGGCGACCTGCACTTCGTGCAGGACGGGCACCACCGGGTGTCGGTGGCGCACGCGCTGGGGCTGGAGGTGATCGACGCGTACGTGACGGAGGTCGTGACGCGGATCCCGGCGCACGGCATCCGGCACCGGGGCGACCTGATCGTGAAGGACTACCGGCGGCTGTTCCTGGAGCGGGCGCCGTTGGACGGGCAGGCGCGGGCGGCGGTGCTGCTGTCGGACCCGTGGGAGTACGCGGAGCTGGGCGAGCACGTGGAGGCGTGGGGGTTCCGGCTGATGCAGGACGAGGGCGTGTTCCTGGACCGGGCCGCGGTCGCCGCGCGCTGGTACGCCGAGGAGTACCAGCCGGTGGTGGAGATGCTGCGGCAGGCGGACCTGGTGGGCGACCGCACGGAGACCGAGGCGTACCTGTGGGTGGCGGCGGAGCGGTACCGGCTGATCCGCACGCACCGGTGGGACGCCGACGTCATCTCGACCCTGCGGTCGCGCCGGTGAGCCGCCGCCGGCGCCGCGGGATCGCGGCTCACGGTGGGCAGGGTGTCGCCGTGAGCCCCGGGGTCATCGCTGGCCTTCGAGCCTGGGCAGCGGCCGGGCCTGGTCCATCACCCGGTCCGTGTAGCTGTCCAGCAGCCGGGTCGCGACCTGCTGGCCGTAGCCGAGGATGACGGCCCACAGCAGCAGGGCGGCCTGGGACGCCACGCCGATGAGACCGGTCGTCACGCCCGCGCCCAGGGCCAGGATGCCGACCACCGCGAGCGCCGCGCCCAGCAGGACCTTGATCATGGCCTGGTAGCCGACCATCACGTACGGCGAGAGGCTGGGTCGGCGGCGCAGCAGCAGGACGACGGCCGAGAGCACCGCGCCGAACGCGCCGAACAGCTGGATCAGCCACACGTCCGCGCCGGCCGCCGACTTGCCCGACGGGCACACCGTCGGCAGCTTCTCCGCGCTGACGCACATCGGCACCAGACCGGGCTCGGTCAGACCGATCACGCCGAGCGCGGTGTTCACCAGGAAGAGCACCACGGACGTGGCGATCAGCTTGTTGCGCAGCGCCCGCGACCCGGCGTGGGCGAAGTCGGAGGCGTCGAAGGCGGCCCGCAGCGCGTCCACCACGATCTCCCGCTCCACCGCGAGGGGGAACTCGCCGGGCCGCAGCTCCTCCAGCGCGATGCGCCGCGGGTCGTGCTCGTCGAGGTTCTCCGCGACCCGGGCCTTCAGGCCGGGCAACCGTCCGAGGAACCCGCTGTCCGCCGCCACCACCGCGATCTCGGCCTCGTGCAGCGACCGCCAGGCCCGCTCGATGTGCCACCCGGACCACCACGACGCCACCGTCCGCCACCGCGACTCGGCTCGCGTGACCATGTCCTCGACGACGGCGGCCTCCTGCTCCGCCACCCCGCGCCACTGCGCGCTCTCCTGGTCGAGCGGATCCACGGGTCCGAGCGCGGCGAGGTCGGCCCGCACGCGGTCCAACCGCGACTGCACCACCAGCCGCCAGTCCGTGACCCGGGGAGCGCGCGTGCCCATGTCCAGCATCGTCGCAGCAAGGTCCACCTACCAGGCGATCACCCGAAGGTGTGACCAGCCGGGCGGATCCGATTCAGCGCGGCGGCAAACAGGTGAAACACGCCGGTCCCGCGCTTCGAGGCGGGGAAGCGCCGGACGGCACTCCCCCGCTCGACCTCAGGCCGTGCGGCCGGGCTCGACCAGCTCGCGCAGCCGCGGCGGCATGCGCTTCTCCAGGCCGAACGGTTCCAGGTGGGCTTGCAGGACGCCGTCGAACGCCCGCTTCACCGACGCGGTGTCCCAGGTGTCGCTCTCCAGGATCGGCTGCTTGAAGTACGGGTGGCCGACGAGGTGCAGCTGCCTGCCGTTGCACCGGACGATCTGGCCCGTGATGCCGTCGGCCGCGTCGCTGAGCAGGAACAGCACCAGCGGCGCGACCTTGCCGGGGGTGCGGTCGGCGGGGATGGCCCGCAGCGAGCGCTCCGACTTCCACACCATCCGCGTGTGGGCGACCGGGCAGACGGCGTTGACCCGGATGTTGTCCCCTTCCAGGTCGAGCGCCCACGACGAGCTGAGCGAGGCCACCGCGCCTTTGGTGGCCGAGTAGGCGGCGAGTTTGCGCTGGCCGAGGAACGCGCCCGACGAAATGTTCACGATCGAGCCGTGGCCCTGCTCGCGCATCACGCGCATCGCGGCCATTCCGGTGTATATGACTCCCAGGAGGTTGACCTCGACGATCCGCCGGATGGATTCCGGCTCGTCCTCCCACGGCAGTGCCTCGTAGTTGAGCCCGGCGTTGTTGACCAGGCCGTCGACCCGGCCGAACTCGGTCAGGCACATTCCCATGATCTTCTCGGCCTCGCTGGGATCGGCCACCGTCGCCGTGCTCGCCACCGCGCGCCCGCCGTACGCCCGGATGTGCTCGGCCACCTGTTCGGCCTGGTCACCGTCAACGTCGTTGACCACGACCGCGGCGCCGGCCTGCGCGGCGTGCATCGCGTAGGCCTCGCCCAGACCCCGTCCCGCCCCGGTGATCACCACTGCTTTGCCGTCAAGAATCCCCATCTCGCGCTCTTCTCTGTGCTCGGCGGACTCCCCTGCCCCGGCCCTAAACGGCCGGAGTCGTTTCCGCCTCCGCCCAGCGTGGGGATCGCCGGCAGCCGCAGCGCCACACGTGCGACGAGGTGTGGGTTTGCTGCGCTGAATGGCCTACGGAGTTCGTTCCTGCCGATGGTCCGGACTGGTCGGCAACTTCCCGTGACCTCCGGAAACCTCCCGTTGGGCTTCATCGGGAAGTGTGAAAGGCCGCCCCCGCCGCGCGGTTCGCGCGACGGGGGACGGCCCGCCGGCTCAGCCGCGGAAGGTGAGGTTGCGGCCGGTGCCCGGGTCGAACAGCTGCACCTGGTCTGCGTCGAACCAGATGTCGGCCGGCTCGCCCTCCACCGCGGTGGACGTCGCGGCGATCCGGGCGACCAGCGACACGCCGCCGCCGGGCACGTCGGCCGAGCCCGCGTCGGCGGCGAGCTCGGCCAACTCCGCCGAGGTCGCCTGTTCACCCTGGACGCTGAAGTAGGCGAACTTGTCCGAGCCCATCGACTCCAGCACGTCCACGTGGTTGGTGAACGTGACCCCCTTCGAGCGAACGGCGTCGTCCACCAGTCGGGCGTCCTCGAAGTGCTCGGGCCGCAACCCCATGATCACTTCGCGGGGCGCGTCGGCGTTCTCCAGCAGCCCGCGCACCCGGTCGGTGAGCGGCACGTCGCCCAGCGGCGACCGCAGCACGCCGTCCTCCAGCGCCGCGGGCACGAAGTTCATCGCGGGCGAGCCGATGAACCCGGCGACGAACAGGTTGGCCGGGTTGTCGTAGAGGAACTGCGGCGCGCCGACCTGCTGCACCGCGCCGCCGCGCATCACCACGACCCGGTCGCCGAGGGTCATCGCCTCGGTCTGGTCGTGCGTGACGTACACGGTGGTGGTGCCGAGCTGCTTCTGCAGCCGTGACACCGACGTGCGCATCTGCACGCGCAGCTTGGCGTCGAGGTTCGACAGCGGCTCGTCCATCAGGAACGCCTTGGGGCTGCGCACGATCGCCCGCCCCATCGCGACCCGCTGCCGCTGCCCGCCGGACAGGTTGGACGGCTTGCGGTCCAGGTGGTCGGCCAGGTCCAGGATCGCGGCCGCGTCGCGGACCTTCTTCTCCACGGTGGCGTCGTCCACCTTGGCCAGCCGCAGCGGGAAGGCCATGTTCTCCTTCACCGTCATGTGCGGGTAGAGCGCGTAGGACTGGAACACCATCGCGATGTCGCGGTCCTTGGGCGCGCGCTCGTTGACCCGTTCGCCGCCGATGCGCAGCTCGCCGGACGTGATGTCCTCCAGGCCCGCGATCATGTTCAGGGTCGTGGACTTCCCGCAGCCGGACGGGCCGACCAGGATGACGAACTCGCCGTCGGCGATCTCGAGGTCCACGTCCCGCACGGCCACCGCACCGTCGGGGTACTGCTTGGTCACGCTGTCCAGGACGATCTCGGCCATTGCTTCACCCCTTGACGGCGCCGGAGGTCAACCCGGCGACGATCCGACGCTGGAAGAACAACACGAACAGGATGATCGGGACGGTGATCACCACGGCGGCGGCGGCGATCGACCCGGTCGGGTCCTCGAACTGCGAGCCGCCGGTGAAGAACGACAGCGCGACCGGCACCGTGCGCGAGCGCTCGGTGGAGGTCAGCGAGATCGCGAACAGGAAGTCGTTCCAGCAGAAGATGAACACCAGGATCGCGGTGGTGAACACGCCGGGCGCGGCCAGCGGCGCGATGACCCGGCGGAACGCCTGACCGGGCGTGGCGCCGTCCATCTTCGCCGCCTTCTCCAGCTCCCACGGGATCTCGCGGAAGAACGCCGACAGCGTGTAGATCGCCAGCGGCAGCGCGAAGGTGATGTAGGGCAGGATCAGGCCGGGCCAGGTGTCGAACAGCCCGAGCGCCCGCTCGATCTCGAACAGCGGCGAGACCAGCGAGATCTGCGGGAACATCGCGATCAGCAGCGACACCCCGACCAGCAGCCGCTTGCCGGGGAAGTCGAGCCGGGCGATGGCGTAGGCGGCCATCGTGCCGAACACGACCGCGATGGCCGTGGCGATCAGCGCGATGCCGATCGAGTTCACCAGCGCGCGGACGAACTCCGTGGTGGAGAAGATCGCCTTGTAGTTGTCGAACGTCCAGGCGCGCGGGATGAAGTTGCCGTCGCCCAGGGTCTCCTTGGTCTTGAACGACAACGACACGATCCACAGCACCGGGAACAGCGCGTACGCCACCACCAGGACGTTGAGGGCGGTCCAGCGCGCCTTGCGGCTCGTGGTCACGGCCCCGCCGATGCCCGCCATCAGCGCCTCCCCCCGCCGTCGCCGCCGGGCGCGGCGGTGCCGAACAGCTTCACGAACACGAACGCGATGATCGCCACCGCGACGAAGATCAGCACCGACATGGTCGAGCCGATGCCCAGGTTCAGGCCCTTGATCAGGTTGTTGTAGGTCAGCATCGACACCGACGACGTGCCCTGCGAGCCCGCCGTGAGCACGAACAGGTTGTCGAAGATGCGGAACGCGTCGAGCGTGCGGAACAGCAGCGCCACCAGGATCGCCGGCTTCATCACCGGCACCATGACCTTGGTGAACCGCTGCCAGGCGCTCGCGCCGTCCATCGCGGCGGCCTTGAGCAGGTCGTCCGGCACCAGGGCCAGGCCCGCCATCAGCAGCAGGGCCATGAACGGCGTGGTCTTCCAGATCTCGGCCAGCGTCACGACCATGATCGCCGGGATCTTCTGGGTGAGCACCGGCTCGCCGCCGGCGATCGTCTCGGCCAGGTAGCCGGTGCCGGGCGTCCAGGCGTAGCGCCAGGAGAACGCGGCCACGACCGTGACGATGCCGTACGGGATGAGCGTGGACGTGCGCACGATGCCCCGGCCGACCAGGGTCCGGTGCATGATCAGCGCCAGCGCCATGCCGAGCACCAGCTCCACCGCCACGGACACCACCGTGATGAGGATCGTCACCCACATGGCATTCCACCAATAGGGGTTGGTGAGCACGGTGACGTAGTTGTCCAGGCCGACGAACTCGGTGCGGTCGGGGAACTTCAGGTCGTAGCGCTGCAACGACAGCCAGACCGAGTAGATGATCGGCCAGCCCGCCACGGCGGCCATGATGAGGATCGCGGGCGCGCACAGCAGCAGGCCGAGCCGCCGTTCGGCCTTCTTGCCCTCGCTGAGCGCGGCCTTGGCCCGGGACGACGGCTCCGGTTCGGCGGGGCCCGGACCGGTGGCGCCCGGTTCGGCGTCCAACGCGTGGCTCACGGCAGCACCCCCTTCGAGTCGAGCGCGTCCTGGAGCTCGGCGCGCAGCCGGTCGGCCGTGGGCCGCGGGTCGATGTCGGCGGGCGGCGAGAGGACCGTGGAGATGACCGTCGAGACGTTCTGGTAGGCGGGGGTGCGCGGGCGGACGCTCGCGTTCTTCAGCGTCTCCAGGATCGCTTCCTTCATCGGGTACGGCTTGGCCATCTCCGGGTCGTCGTAGACGGACTCGATGGTGGGCGGCACGCCGTCGTTGATGGCGGCGAACTTCTGGTGCTCCGCGCTGCGCAGGCACGTGACGGCGTCGAACGACTCGTCGGGGTGCCGGGAGAAGGCGCTGACCCCGTAGTTGATGCCGCCGACGGTCACCTTGGCCGGTCCGCCGTCGATCGACGGGAAGGGCGCCCACTTGAGGTTCGGGGCGAGGTCGGGCACGGCCTGGGCGGCGGCGTAGACGTAGGGCCAGTTCAGCTGGAACGCGGCCTTGCCGGTCTCCATGGCGAGGCGGGCGTCGTCCTCGGCGGCGTTGGAGAACGACGGGTCGACCACCTTGGAGGTGGCGAACTGCTTGAGCACCTCGAGCGCCTCGACCGCGCCGTCGTCGATGACCGCCTTGCTGCCGCCGTCGTCCAGGACCTGCCCGCCGGCGGTGTTGACCAGGGTGTTGTAGAGGACGACGAGGCCCTCGTACTGCTTGCCCTGGGCGGCGACCCGGCCGGGGGTCTTGTCGTCGCCGTCCTCTTCGAGCCGCGTGCCCATCTCGATCATCTCGGACCACGTGGTCGGCGGCGTGGGCACGAGGTCGCCCCGGTACCAGAGGAGCTGGACGTTCGTGTTGTCCGGCGCGCCGTACAGCTTGCCCTCGTAGCGGGCGGTCTCCAGCGGCGTCTCCAGCGTGCCGTCCTCGACCTGGGCCTTCGTCGAGCCGGTGAACTCCCTGATCCAGCCGGCCTCGGCCAGCTCGGCGGTCCACGTGACGTCGAGGGCCAGCACGTCCATGTCGTCGTCCCCGGCGGCCAGCCGGCGGACCATCTGCTCGCGCTGGCCGTCCGCTTCGCGCGGCAGCTTGTGGTAGACGATCTCGTACCCGTCGGCGCGCTCGTTGCAGTTGTCGACGATCTTCTGGAAGTTCTGCTGCGGGTACTTGTAGACGTTGATGGTGATCCCGCCGTCACCCGAACCACAGCCCGCCAGCACGGACGACGCGATCAGCGCGGCGCTCCCTGCGGCGGCCAACCGATGACCCTTGCCCCTCATCGGTCCTGCCTCCTCTCCCGACAGCGGAGGAGCCAGACCGCGACGCCCGGCACCCCGTCGTGCCCCACCGCCGGCTGGGCCGAACGGTGGAACGAACGTAGGCCCGGTGATCAGGTGCCGCAACCACCGGAGCCCGGAACGGCGTTACCCGATCCGGTGGTGCGGCAAACCTCAGTCCTTGCCGGCCTTGCCCGCGTCGGAGGGGCGCATGGCGAGCTTGGCGAGCAGGTCACGGCCGCGTTCGGCGGAACGGGGCTGGCAGAGCACGTCGTAGCGGCCCGCCACGAGCTGGCTGGCGCTCTGGAAGTCGCGCTTGCCGCGGGCCGACCCGTACCCGACCGCGGCGAAGATCAGGCCGAAGGCGACGCCGACCCCCAGACCGGCCACGATGGGCCCGAGGCTGGCGCCGGGACTGGTGTTGAACAGGCTGAGCAGGACGCCGACGAACAACCCGAACCAAGCCCCCGACGCCGCGCCCGTGCCGAGCACCCGGCCCCACGTGAGGCGACCGGTCACCCGTTCGACGAGCATGAGGTCGACACCCACGATCGTGACCTCCTGGACGGGGAAGTCGTCGTCGGCGAGGAAGTCGACGGCGCGCTGGGCCTCCTCGTAGGTGCCGTACGAGCCGATGGGCCAACCGGTGGGCGGGGTGGGCAGGCGGGGAGGCACCCCGGGTCGGTTCTGGCCGGAGAAGGAACTCGTCACGGTGACCACCTCTTCGCGGTGCTGATCTCCCCATCCTGCCAACAGTGGGCGGGCGGCGCGAAACAGGTCGCCGGTAAGGGTGTGAAACGTGACCTGGCGCGGAGGCCACGATGGCCCCGCACGCGACGCGGGGGTCCCCCGACCAGGGGACCCCTGTTCTTGATTCTGCCGGCTGGGACCGACGATGCGCGGCACCCCGGCCCCGGCCTGTGGACAACCCGTCCCGCAGCCGGCGACGCGACTGGTGGGCGGGCGGGCCCGGCTGGTGACGGTCCACCGGATCTCGCTCAGGCCCGCGCCGGTGAGCGGAACGGAGCCCGCCCGCCGGTCACGGAGGACTTCGCCGGACCCCGGCCCGGCGCAGGACCCGCCGGGAGGTCAGCCGCGCGACTGGTAGTCGCGCAGCAGGCCCCGGCTGATGATGGTCTTCTGGATCTCGCTCGTCCCCTCGCCGATGAGCAGGAACGGCGCCTCGCGCATCAGGCGCTCGATCTCGTACTCCTTGGAGTAGCCGTAGCCGCCGTGGATGCGGAACGCCTCCTGGGTCACCTCGGCGCAGTACTCGGACGCGATGAGCTTGGCCATGCCGGCCTCGACGTCGTTGCGCGCGCCCGAGTCCTTCAGCCGCGCCGCGTTCACCATCATCAGGTGGGCGGCTTCGACCTTGGTCGCCATCTCGGCCAGCTTGAACGCGATGGCCTGGTGCTCGGCGATCGGCTTGCCGAACGTCTTGCGCTGCTGCGCGTACTCGATGGCCAGCTCGAACGACCGCAGCGCGATGCCGCACGCCCGCGCCGCCACGTTCACCCGGCCGACCTCGACGCCGTCCATCATGTGCCGGAACCCGCGGCCGGTCCGGCCGCCGAGCACCTGCTCCGCCGGGAGCCGGAAGCCGTCGAAGACCATCTCGGTCGTGTCGACGCCCTTGTAGCCCATCTTGTCGATCTTGCCGGGGATGGTGAGGCCGGGCGCGACCTCGCCGTAGCCCTCGGGCTTCTCCACCAGGAACGTGGTCAGGTTCCGGTGCGCCTTCTCCTCGCCCTCGTCGGTCTTCACCAGCACGGCGGTCAGGTTGGACGTGCCGCCGTTGGTCAGCCACATCTTCTGGCCGTCGACCACGAAGTCGTCGCCGTCGCGCACGGCCCGCGTGCGGATCGCCGCCACGTCCGAGCCCAGCTCCGGCTCGGACATGGAGAACGAGCCGCGCACCTCGCCGGTCGCCATCCGGGGCAGGTACTTCTGCTGCTGCTCGGGCGTGCCGTGCTGCTTGAGCATGTGCGCCACGATGAAGTGCGTGTTGATCACACCGGAGACGGACATCCAGCCGCGCGCGATCTGCTCCACGACCAGGGCGTAGGTCAGCAGCGACTCGCCGAGCCCGCCGAACTCCTCCGGGATGGTGAGCCCGAACAGGCCCATCTCCTTCATGCCCTCGACGATGTCGGCCGGGTACGTGTCGCCGTGCTCCAGCGCCTGGGCGTGCGGGATGATCTCCTTGTCCACGAAGGTGCGGACCGTCGACAGGATCTCCTCCTGGACGTCGGTCAGTCCTGCGGTCCGGGCCAGGCGCGCCATCGCGGTTCCCTTCGTAGCTCACGGGTTACCGGCGAGTATGGACCGGTTAACGCCCGTTCGCGTCACGAGAGTGCTCATCGCCACGCGCTGAACCGAAACAGCGGGTTAGCCTGTGCGCCCGCACGATTCGCAGGGGGATCCGCATGTCGCAGCCGTACCGACCGCAACCGGGCTACTACCCGCCGCCGACCGCGCAGACGAACGGGATGGCGATCGCGGCGCTGATCACGGCGTTCCTGTTCTCGCCGGCGGGCATCGTGCTGGGCATCGTGGCGCGCAAGCAGATCCGGCGGACCGGTGAGCAGGGCTGGGGCATGGCGACCGCCGGCCTGATCATCGGCGTGGTGCTCACCGTGCTGTGGGTGCTGGCCGCGGTGCTGTGGATCGTGCTGGTGGTGTGGCTGTACCGCGAGGCCGGGAACCTGCCCGCGCCGCGCTGATCAGGAGGCGCGCAGCTCCAGCTCGCCACCGCAGTGGCGGCACACGTCGGCGAACACGTGGACGTCGTGCGAGCAGGCGGGGCACGGCCGGAAGCTGCGCTCGACCAGGTCGTCGTGGCGGCGCTGGAACAGCCGCCTGCGCGGCGTGCGATGTCTGGACACGCCCACCACCATGCACACGCGGCCCACCATGATCGCCACTCGGCGCCGCCGGTTGTGGGCATGCTCACCGCCGGGGTCGACAGCCCGCCACACCGCCGTGACTGCGGGTCACGGCGGTCACGGTCGGCGCCGAACCCGTCAGAGCCGGACCTGCCAGTGCCGTCCCCGCCGGGGACGCCAGTGCCGTCCCCGGCTGGGGCGCGCCGCGACGAGGGTCGGTTGGAGCTGGGCGAACTCGTACGCGGTGATGCGCATCCGCACCACGTGGTCGACCCGCCCGCGCGGCAGCTCGGTGTCGCGCAGGCGGTCCTCCTCCCGGAAGCCGAGCGCGCCGTGCAGGGTCAGCGAGGCGGTGTTGCCGGCGTGCACGCCGACCTCGCACTCGCCGTAGCCGCGCTCGTCGAACATGAACGCGAGAAGCATGGTGATGGCGTCGGCGGCGTAGCCGCAGCGCCGGTGCTGCGCGCCGATCCCGATGCCGTAGCTGAACCGGTCGGAGCGCGGGTCGGCCTGGCCGGTCCACAGCGAGCCGACCAGGATCCGGCTGTGCAGCGTCTCGATCGCGAACTGGACGCCACCCCCGGCGTCGGCCGCCCGGTGCGCCGCCCAGTGCCGGTACCCGCCGACCCTCGGGGAGCCGCCGCGCGCGGCGGCGCGGTCGAAACCGGTCAACGTGTGGCGGTCCGCGGGGACGACGGCGCGTAATCGCACCTGCCGCCCCGTCAGGCCCGCCGGAGGCGCCGCGTCGTGACCGACCGCCGGGCGCGAGAGGAGCGGACGCGTGATCATCGGCGACGATGCTAGCGGTCGACCCCGCCGCGCCGTAAGCACCGATCCCACCGGTCCGCCCCCACTCCACGACCGCGGCCGACGGCGAACGGGTGGCGGATCAGTCCTCCGGCGGCGACCACACGTTCGTGCGCGACATGCCCGCGGCGCGGCCCTTGGACGAGATGACCAGCGCCATCTTGCGCGACGCCTCGTCGATCATCTCGTCGCCGAGCATCACCGCGCCCCGCTTGCCGCCCCGCTCGGAGGTGAAGTGGTCGTACGCGTCGAGGATGTTCTCGGCGTGGTCGTAGTCCTCCTGCTTCGGGCTGTACACCTCGTTGGCCGCGTCGATCTGGCCCGGGTGCAGGACCCACTTGCCGTCGAACCCGAGCGCGGCGGAGCGGCCGGCCACCCGGCGGAAGCCGTCGACGTCCCGGATCTGCAGGTAGGGGCCGTCGATGGCCTGCTTGTCGTGCGCGCGGGCGGCCATCAGGATCTGCATCAGGATGTAGTGGTAGGCGTCGCCCACGTCGTAGCCGGGCGGCTGCTCGCCGACGACCAGCGACTTCATGTTGATCGACGCCATGAAGTCGGCCGGGCCGAAGATGATCGTCTCCACCCGCGGCGACGCGGTGGCGATGGCGTTGACGTCGATCAGGCCGAGCGCGTTCTCGATCTGCGCCTCGATGCCGATCCGCCCGACCTCGTAGCCCATCGTCTTCTCGATCTGGGTGAGCAGCAGGTCCAGGGCGTGCACCTGCTGCGCGGTCTGCACCTTGGGCAGCATGACGCAGTCGAGGTTCGCGCCCGCGCCCTCGACGACCTCGGTGACGTCGCGGTAGGTCCACTCGGTGGTCCAGTCGTTCACCCGGACCACCCGCGTGCGGGAACCCCAGTCGCCCTCGTTCAACGAGGCCACGATGGTCTTGCGCGCACCCGGCTTGGCCAGCGGCGCGCACGCGTCCTCCAGGTCGAGGAACACCTGGTCCGCGGGCAGCGTGCGAGCCTTGTCGATCATCTTCTGGCTGGAGCCGGGCACGGCCAGGCACGAGCGACGGGGGCGCTGCTGGTCGACCACTGGGGGTACCTCCTCGTACCGGCCGGTAACTACTGTGGGTCGAAGAGTGGCACGCCCGCATACCGCCCGCTATTTCGTGAGTCACGGCTCACAGGCGCGTGGCAGGCTGAACCGGTGGAGATCGAGCAGGTGCTGGACAACGCGCTGCGCAAAGCCGCCGCGGTGTGGATCCGACCGGACGGCCACGAGCCGCGACTGGTGTGGGCGCTGTGGCGCGACGGGGCCGTCCTGGTGGCCGTCGGCGGCACGGAGCAGCAGGTGCCGGGCCTGGCGGACGGCGTCGCGTGCACGGTCACCGTCCGCTCCCCCACCACCCGCTCCCACCTGGTCGACGCACGGGCCACGGCCCGCCGCGCCGACCTGGACGACGACTCCGCGCAGGCGTTGAGAGCCGCCCGCCTCAACGGCCGCCCGGACTGGGACGACGTCTACCGCCTGGAGCCCGCGTGATCACCGTCCCGGACGGTTTCGGCGCGATCCTCGGCGACCAGGCGCGGGAGTGGCGGGCCGCGCTGCCCGCGCTGGCCACGAAGTGCTGCGCGCGCTGGCGCCTCACCCCGGACGGCGACCTGCTCCACGGCAACGTCGCCGTCGTCCTGCCGGTGCGCCGCGCCGACGGCCACCCGGCCGTGCTCAAGCTCACCTGGCTGGACGACGAGACCCGGCAGGAGCCGGCGGCGTTGCGGGCGTGGGACGGCCAGGGCGTGGTGGCGCTGCTCGACCACGACGACCAGGACGGCGCGCTGCTGCTGGAACGCCTCGACCACACCCGGTCGCTGCTCGACGCGCCGATCGAGGAGGCGCTGGCGGTCACCGGCGGGTTGCTGCGCCGGTTGCGCGTCCCGGCCGGTCCCGGGCTGCGCCGCCACGAGTTCCCCGACCTGGTCGCGGAGAACGCCGCGCTGGGCGGCCCGCTGCCGGCCGCGCTGGTCGAGCAGGCCCGCGAGCTGGGCCGCGACCTCGCCGGGACGGCCGGGAACACGCTGGTCAACCAGGACCTGCACTACGAGAACGTGCTGCGCGGCGACCGCGAGCCGTGGCTGATGATCGACCCGAAACCGCTGGCCGGCGACCGCGAGTTCGGCGTGATCCCGTTGCTGTGGAACAGGTTCGGCGAGCTGGCCGGCGACCGCGGCCTGCGCGACCGGTTCGCCGCGCTGTGCGACATCGGCGAGCTCGACGGCGGGCGGGCCCGCGCCTGGACGTTCTGCCGCGCCGTCGACACCTGGCTGTGGTGCCTGGAGGGCGGGTGGGACGGGATGGCCGTCGCCGTCGAGGCGATCAGCCGCGCGTTCCGCCCCTAGGTCCACAGTGGAACGCAGCGGCGGAGGACCCGGCGGACTAGCCTGATCACGTGCCTGCCGTGAACCGGGTCTTCGCCGCTCAACTCGCCGGGTTGCCCGTCTTCGGACCGGACGGCGAGTCCATCGGCAAGGTCCGCGACCTGGTCATCGGCCTGCGGGTGGACCGCCAGCCGCCCCGCGTGCTCGGCCTGGTGCTGGAGCTGGCGACCCGGCGGCGCATCTTCGTGCCGATGCTGCGGGTCAACTCGATCGAGCCGAACGCCGTGACGCTCGCCACCGGGTCGGTCAACCTGCGCCAGTTCCACCAGCGCGCCAACGAGGTGCTGGTCGTCGGCGAGCTGCTCGACGCGCGCGTCACGCTCGCCTCCGGCGCGGCGGCGGTGCTGGTCGACGCCGCGATGGAACCCAGCCGCACCCGGGACTGGCGGATGACCCGGGTCGCGGTCCGGGAGCGCACGGGCCGGCTGGCCCGGCGCGGGCCGGTGCAGGTGCTGCACTGGGAGGACCTGACCGGCCTGTCGGTGACCGAGCTGGCCGGCCAGCCGCAGGGCGCGCAGCACCTGGTGGCGATCTTCGAGACGATGCGCGCGGCGGACGTGGCGCTGGCCCTGCACAGCCTGCCGTTCAAGCGGCGCTACGAGGTGGCCGAGGCGTTGGACGACGAACGGCTCGCCGACGTGATCGAGGAGATGGCCGAGGAGGACCAGAAGGACCTGCTGGCCTACCTGGACGACGAGCGCGCCGCGGACATCCTGGAGGCCATGGACCCCGACGACGCGGCCGACCTGCTGTCGGAGCTGCCCGAGGGCGAGAAGGACCGGCTGCTGGAGCTGATGGAGCCGGAGGAGTCCGAGCCGGTGAGGCGGCTGCTGGAGTACAGCTTCGACACCGCGGGCGGCCTGATGACACCGGAACCGGTGGTGCTCGCGCCGGACGCGACCGTGGCCGAGGCGCTGGCGCACGTGCGCAACCCGGACCTGACGCCCGCGCTGGCCAGCATGGTGTTCGTGTGCCGGGCGCCGACGGCCACGCCGACCGGCCGCTACCTGGGCTGCGTGCACATCCAGCGGCTGCTGCGCGAGCCGCCGTCCGACCTGGTCGCGGGCGTGCTGGACACGGACCTGGCGACGTTGGCGCCGACCGCGTCGCTCGGTGACGTGACCCGCTACTTCGCCGCCTACAACCTGGTGTGCGGGCCGGTGGTGGACGAGAGCGACCACCTGCTCGGCGCGATCACCGTGGACGACGTGCTCGACCACCTGCTGCCGGCCAACTGGCGCGAAACGGGGCTGTCCCATGCCTGAGCTGCTGCCGCGTCGACGGCTCGACCAGCCGCGCACGGAGGGCCGGTTCCGGCTGTCGCTGGACCCGGAGGCGTTCGGCCGGTTCTCCGAGCGGCTCGCCCGGTTCCTCGGCACCGGCAAGTTCCTGTTCGGGCAGACGCTGCTGGTGCTCGTGTGGATCCTGCTGAACCTGTTCGCGGTGGCGCTGCGCTGGGACCCGTACCCGTTCATCCTGCTCAACCTGGCGTTCTCCACGCAGGCCGCGTACGCCGCGCCGCTGATCCTGCTGGCGCAGAACCGGCAGGACGACCGGGACCGGGTGTCGCTGGAGGAGGACCGGGCCCGCGCCGCGCAGACCAAGGCCGACACCGAGTACCTGGCCCGGGAGCTGGCCGCGCTGCGCATCGCCGTCGGCGAGGTGGCGACCCGCGACTACCTGCGCAGCGAGCTGGAACGCGTGTTCCGCGAGCGCAAGCGGCCCGCCAAGGAAGGCAAAGACGGCAAGGAGGGCAAGGAGGGCAAGGACGCGGCGAAGGAGCCGAAGGACGCGAAGGAGCCGAAGGACGGCAAGGACCTGCCGGACCTCAGGGAGCTCAAGGACGACGTGCCGTCGTCGTGAGCGTCAGGGCTCGTCGGCGCCCAGCCGGTCGCACGTGTGGCCGAACGCCTCCAGCTCCGCGTGGCCGAACGTCTCCGCGAAGTGCCGCGCCACGCCCGCGAGGTGCGTGCCGGAGGCCACGCGCAGCCGTTCCAGGCCCTGCGAGGTGAGCACCGCCACCACGCCGCGGCCGTCGCCGTCCGCGCGTTCCCGCAGCACCAGGCCCGCGCGTTCCAGGCGGTCGACCAGCCTGGTGACGCCGGAGCGCGACAGCAGCACGGCGTCGGCCAGCTCGGTCATCCGCAGTCGGTGCTGCGGCGCCTCGGCGAGCTGGACCAGGACGTCGTAGGCCGCGAGCGACAAGCGTTGCTCGGCGATCAGTTCGGATTCCAGGATCCGGGTGAGCCTCGCGTGCGCCCGGAGGAAGGATCGCCACACCCCCAGCTCGGTACGGGTGGGCAACCGGGCAGATCCGGTTTCCGGCACGGATACCAATGTTACGGAAAGCACGCGACCGGCTGCGCGCTGCCCCCGGAACGGGGGTGACCAACCGGTAGCTTGGAGGTGCACGGCCCGCCGTAGCATGGCGGTCCCACCACCTCTCCCGAAGGCGTTCCCGTGACTCTTCCTACCGTTGACGACGTGCAGAAGGCGTTGGCCGGTGTCCAGGACCCGGAGATCCGGCGTCCGATCACCGACCTCGGCATGGTCAAGGACGTCGTGGTCGGTGACGACGGGGTCGTGGACGTGGCGGTCTTCCTGACCGTGTCCGGCTGCCCGCTGCGCGACAAGATCACCGCCGACGTGACCGCCGCCGTGTCCGCGCTCGACGGCGTGACCGGTGTCCGCGTGGAGCTGGACGTGATGAGCGACGCGCAGCGCACGGAGCTGCGCAAGACGCTGCGCGGCGGCGTCGAGGAGCCGGTGATCCCGTTCGCGCAGCCCGGTTCGCTGACCCGGGTGTACTGCGTCGCGTCGGGCAAGGGCGGGGTCGGCAAGTCGTCGGTGACGGTGAACCTGGCCGTCGCGATGGCCGCGCGCGGGTTGTCCGTCGGCGTGGTGGACGCCGACATCTACGGCCACTCCATCCCGCGGATGCTGGGCACGGACGCCCGACCCACCCAGGTCGAGAAGATGATCATGCCGCCCCAGTCGCACGGCGTGAAGCTCATCTCGATCGGCATGTTCACGTCGGGCAACACCCCGGTCGTGTGGCGGGGCCCCATGCTGCACCGGGCGTTGCAGCAGTTCCTGGCCGACGTGTTCTGGGGCGACCTGGACGTGCTGCTGCTCGACCTGCCGCCGGGCACCGGCGACATCGCCATCTCGGTGGCGCAGCTCGTGCCGAACGCCGAGATCCTGGTCGTGACCACGCCGCAGCAGGCGGCGGCCGAGGTGGCGGAGCGGGCCGGGTCGATCGCGTTGCAGACGCGGCAGCGGATCGCGGGCGTGATCGAGAACATGTCGTGGCTGGAGCTGCCGGACGGCACCCGGATGGACGTGTTCGGCACGGGCGGCGGGCAGGTCGTGGCCGACTCGCTGACCCAGGCCGTGGGCGCGGACGTGCCGCTGCTGGGCCAGGTGCCGCTCGACCCGCGGGTCCGCGAGCAGGGCGACTCGGGCACGCCGATCGTGCTGGCGCACCCCGAGTCGGCCCCCGGCCAGGTGCTGACGGCCGTGGCGAAGAAGCTCTCGACCCGCTCGCGCGGGCTGGCCGGCCGGCTGCTGAACGTCACCCCCGCCGGCCGCTGACGTCCTGATCCCGAGGCAGGGGCTCCCGATCCGGGGGCCCCTGTTTCGTGCTGCCCGCGTCCGGTCGGCCGTTGACGAACCGCCGCTCGTCTGAAACCTTTGTACGCAACCTCGCAAGAAGTTGACAATCCAAGCTCAAAATCTTCATATCGAATCGCAACTTAGCGGCAGGCGCTCCGCCGCAGTCTGCCGACAGCGCACCGTCGTCCCCAACGAAGAGGACACCGATGACACGGAAGCAGCGCAGCCGGCGACTGATCGGCGGCATCCTCGCGGTCGGCTTGACCGCGCTCGGCCTTTCCCCCGCCTCAGCGGCGCCCGATCCCGCGCAGGCCGCCGCGGTCGACCTGGCCGCGGGCAAGCCCACCTCGGCGAGCAGCTCGCAGGCCGGCTACCCGGCGGCCAACACCACCGACGGCAACCAGGCCTCCTACTGGGAGAGCGCCAACAACGCGTTCCCGCAGTGGCTCCAGGTCGACCTCGGCGCGACCTTCGGCGTGAGCCGGGTCGTGCTGAAGCTGCCGACCGGCTGGGGCGAGCGCACGCAGGCGCTCGCCGTCCAGGGCAGCACCGACGGCACGTCGTTCACCGACCTCTCGCCGTCCGCCGCGCGGCTGTTCGCCCCGGCGAGCGGCAACACCGCCACCATCGACTTCACCGCCCGCGACGCCCGGCACGTGCGGCTGCGCGTCACCGGCAACACCGGCTGGCCCGCCGCCCAGGTCTCGGCGTTCGAGGTCTACGGCGCCACCACCGGCGACGGCCGGGCGCCGACCGCGCCGGGCTCCCTCTCCTTCACCCAGCCCGCCGCCGGGCAGATCCGGCTGGCGTGGACGGCGTCCACCGACGACACGGGCGTCACCGGCTACACCGTCTACGCCAACGGCGCGGCCCGCGCCACCGTGTCGGGCACGACGCTCACCTACACCGACAGCCAACCGGCCACCGCCACCGTGACCTACACGGTGCGGGCGCGGGACGCGGCGGGCAACGTGTCCGCCGACAGCAACGCGGTGACGCGCGTCGGGCAGGGCGGCGGCGGCACGAACCTCGCGGCCGGCAAGCCGATCGAGGCGTCGTCGTCGACGTTCGGCTTCGTCGCCGCCAACGCCAACGACGGCAACCTCGCCACGTACTGGGAGGCGGGCGGGCAGTCGGCCACGCTGACCGTGAAGCTCGGCGCGAACGCCGACGTGACCTCGGTCGTGGTCAAGCTCAACCCCGACCCGGCGTGGGGGCCGCGGACGCAGAGCTTCCAGGTGCTCGGCCGGGAGCAGGGCGCGACCGGTTTCACGTCGCTGGCGGCCCGCGCCGACCACGCGTTCAGCCCGACCGGGAACCAGAACACCGTGACGGTGCCGGTCGGCGGGCGGGCGGCGGACGTGCGGCTGGAGTTCTCCGGCAACACCGGCGCGCCCGGCGGGCAGGTGGCCGAGCTCCAGGTCGTCGGCACGCCCGCGCCGAACCCGGACCTGACCGTCGCGTCGGTGACGTGGACGCCGGCCACCCCGTCGGAGGTCGACGCCGTCACGCTGTCGGCAACGGTCCGCAACACCGGCTCGGCCGCCTCGGGCGCGACCTCGGTCGACGTCAGCCTCGGCGGCACGGTCGTCGGCAGCGCGCCGGTCGCCGGGCTCGCCGCCGGCGCGTCGGCCGCGGTGTCGGTGAACGCGGGCCGGCGGGCGATGGGCAGCTACCCGGTGCGGGCCGTGGTCGACCCGACCGACACCGTCGTCGAGCAGGACAACGGCAACAACGCGCACACCGCGCCGTCCCCGCTGGTGGTGTCGCAGGCGCCCGGCCCGGACCTGACCGTCACCGGCGTCACGTCCACCCCGTCGAACCCGGCGGTCGGCACGCCCGTGTCGTTCACCGCGTCGGTGCACAACCGGGGCACCACCGCGGTCGCGGCGGGCAGCGTCACGCGCGTCACGGTCGGCGGCGCCACCCTCACCGGGCAGAGCCCGGCCGTCGCGGCGGGCGCGACGGTGAGCGTCCCGGTCGGCGGCACCTGGACGGCCACCGCCGGCGGCGCGACGATCACCGCCACGGCCGACGCGACCAACGTCGTCACCGAGACCGACGAGACGAACAACGCGTTCTCCCGGTCGATCGTGGTCGGGCGCGGCGCGGCCGTGCCGTACGTCGAGCACGAGGCGGAAGCGGCCCGCTACCAGGGCACCCTGCTGGAGGCCGACCCGCTGCGGCGGTTCGGGCACACCAACTTCGCCACCGAGTCGTCCGGCCGCAAGTCCGTGCGGCTGACCGGCACCGGCCAGTTCGTGGAGTTCACCTCGACCGCCGCGGCGAACTCGATCGTGGTGCGCAACTCGATCCCGGACGCGGCCGGCGGCGGCGGCATCGAGGCCACCATCAGCCTCTACGTCGACGACGTGTTCACGCGGAAGCTGACGTTGTCGTCGAAGCACAGCTGGCTCTACGGCACCACGGACGACCCCGAGGGGCTGACCAACACGCCGCAGGCCGACGCGCGGCGGCTGTTCGACGAGGCGAACGCCCTGCTGGCGCGGACCTACCCGGCCGGCACCCGGTTCAAGCTGCAACGCGACGCGGGTGACACGGCGGCGTTCTACGTCATCGACCTGATCGACCTGGAGCAGGTCGCGCCGCCGTCGTCGCAGCCCGCCGAGTGCACCTCCATCACCGCCTACGGCGCCGTGCCCGGTGACGGCGGCGACGACACGGACGCCATCCAGCGCGCCGTGACCGACGACCAGAACGGCGTGATCGGCTGCGTGTGGATCCCGGCCGGGCAGTGGCGGCAGGAGAAGAAGGTCCTGACCGACGACCCGCTCAACCGGGGCCAGTACAACCAGGTGGGCATCCGGGACGTGACGATCCGCGGTGCGGGCATGTGGCACTCGCAGCTCTACACGCTCACCGAGCCGCACCTCGCGCAGGGGAGCATCAACCACCCGCACGAGGGCAATTTCGGGTTCGACGTCGACGCGAACACGAAGATCTCGGACATCGCGATCTTCGGCTCGGGCCGGATCCGCGGCGGCGCGGGCGGCGCCGAGGGCGGGGTGGCCCTCAACGGCCGGTTCGGCGTCGGGACGAAGATCACGAACGTGTGGATCGAGCACGCCAACGTCGGCGTGTGGGTCGGCCGTGACTACGACAACATCCCCGAGCTGTGGGGGCCCGCCGACGGGGTCGAGTTCAGCGGCATGAGGATCCGCGACACCTACGCCGACGGGATCAACTTCACCAACGGCACGCGCAACTCGCGGGTCTTCGACTCGTCGTTCCGCACCACCGGTGACGACTCGCTGGCGGTGTGGGCGAACCGCTACGTCAAGGACCAGGCGGTCGACGTCGCGCACGACAACGCGTTCGTGAACAACACGATCCAGTTGCCGTGGCGGGCCAACGGCGTCGCGATCTACGGCGGCCACGGCAACAAGGTGGAGAACAACCTCGTCTACGACACCATGAACTACCCGGGCATCATGCTGGCGACCGACCACGACCCGTTGCCGTTCTCCGGTCAGACCCTGATCGCCAACAACGCCCTGTTCCGCACGGGCGGGGCGTTCTGGGGCGAGGCGCAGGAGTTCGGCGCGATCACGTTGTTCGCGCAGAGCCGCGACATCACCGGGGTGACGATCCGCGACACCGAGATCCACGACTCGACGTACGACGGCATCCAGTTCAAGTCGGGCGGCGGCACCGTGCCCGGGGTGGTCATCAGCAACGTCCGCATCGACCGCTCCACCAACGGAGCGGGCATCCTGGCCATGGGCGGCGCCCGCGGCAGCGCGACCTTGACGAACGTGACCATCACCAACTCGGCCGCCGGAGCCGTCGTCGTCGAACCGGGCTCGCAGTTCACCATCACCGGCGCCCCGACCACCACCGCGACCGGCCGGCGCGGCCAGGGCGTCTCCTGACCGGGGTCGGTCCCTCTCGAAGTCGCAGCAGGGGTCCCCGCCAAGGGGACCCCTGCTGCGAGTCACCGGTGGGGTACGACAATTCCGGGCCCGCGCTCGGGCCGACCGGGCCCGGGGCAGGCAGGACGTCAGGTGGCGTCCGGGTCGTACGGGGGGCGCTCGCCGCGTTCCAGGGGACGCTCGCGGCTGGTGGTGTCGCGGGCCGGGGGGACGGCGGGGTGGCCGTTCGGCTTCTCGGCCGGGTCGTCGTCCCACAGGTGCTTCGTGATCGCGCGCTTGGGGTCGAAGTTGCGCAGCTCCCGCAGGTCTTCGAGGGGCTTGCGCAGCTGCTCGAACTCGGGCCCCATCTCCTGCTTGAGCTGCTCCCGCGCGCCGGTCGCGTACTCGCGGACGCGGCGGACGGTCTTGCCGACCCACGCGGCGGCGTCGGGCAGTCGTTCCGGGCCCAGGATGAACAGGCCCGCCACGACGATGACGAGGATCTCAAGCCACCCGATGCTGTCGAACACCCTCGTGCCCCACCTTCCGCGCCCCAAGCCCTGGCTGCCAGCGTAGCCGTCAGTCGGACCGCAAAGTCACCTGCACGGTCAGCTCACGGCCCTGCCTGGCCAGCACGACCGGCACGGTCTCGCCGATTTCATGGTCCCGCACCGCGACGGTCAGCTCCGCGGCGTTGCGCACCATCCGGTCGCCGACCCGGGTGATCACGTCGCCTTCCTCGATGCCCGCCGCGTCGGCCGCACCGCCGTCGGGCACGTTCTGCACCTGCGCGCCCTCCGCCGTCTCCGCCGAGGCCGACCGCACGTTGATGTTCATGTCGGCGTGCTTGACCTCGCCGTCGCGGATCAACGCCTGCGACACCTTGCGCGCGTAGTTGCCGGAGATCGCGAACCCGAGGCCGACCGAGCCGCCGGTCTCGGTGCGGATCGACGAGTTGATGCCGACCAGCGCGCCGGACGAGTCGACGAGCGCGCCGCCGGAGTTGCCGGGGTTGATGGCCGCGTCGGTCTGGATCGCGTCGTAGGTGACCTGCGGCCCGCCGTTCTCGCCCGCCGCCGTCACGGGCCGGTGCAGGGCGCTGACGATGCCCTCGGTCACGGTGTTCGACAGCGACAGCGGCGAGCCGATCGCGAGCACGGTGTCGCCCACCGCCAGCTCGTCGGAGTCGCCGAACTGCAGCACGGTCGGGTTGTCCACCTCGACCTTGATCACCGCGAGGTCGGTCTTGGAGTCGCGGCCGACGACCTGCGCCACGGCCCGCTTGCCGTCGGTGAAGACCACGGTCAGCTTCGCCGACGTGTCCTGCACCGCCGGGGCGACCACGTGGTCGTTGGTCAGCACGTAGCCCTCGCCGTCGATGACCACGCCGGAGCCGACGCCGGCCACGCTGGCGCCCTTGAACTCGATGGACACGACGCTGGGCGTGACCCGCTGGGCGATGTCGGCGACCGACCCGACGGGCCGTTCCTTGCCGGGCTTGACCTCGGCGAGCGTGACGCCGCCGTCGGTGAGCGGGTTGCCGACGCGGCCCATCAGCCAGCCGACCAGGCCGCCGCCGGCGCCGACCACCAGCGCGGCCACCATCAGCAGCACCAGGCCCATCGGCTTGACGCGCCGCCCGAACAGCAGTTCGGGCACGCTGAGCTGCGGTCCGGGCCGGGGTTCCGGCTCGGGTCCGGTGTCGGGCTGCTCGGTGACGGCGGGCGGGCCGATGACGGCCGACGCGCCCGGGTCGCGCCACGCGTCGCCCGCCGGTTTGCCCTCCCAGAAGACGGGCTCCACCTCGGGCTCGCCGTTCAGGTCGACCGGCGGTCGTTGCAGGAGGGTGTCGTCGTCGCCGCGCGGCCGGCCGAACGCGGTGGACAGCGCTTCCGGTGGCGGCGGCGCGAGCTGGACGGACGAGTGGCCGTTGAGGCCGGGGCGGTCGGCGGAGAAGGCGCCCGCCACGCCCCGCGGCCGGCCGAACACGGCTTGCTGACCGGGGTCGACGGCCGGGCGGTTCAGCGGACGGGGTGCGAGCCTGCGGTGCGCCCCGTCGTCAACACCCGACCTGGGAGTCCCGTTGCCCTGCTCTGGCTCGCTCATCGCTCCCCGCACGTCGTCACACCATGGTTCTCGCGGGGCAATCGTGACCGATGACCGGTGAAGTTGCCGTCAGCGGGCTGGTCAGCGGCCCAGGACGCCGGTGTTCACGGCGGGGCGCAGCACGCCGACGGGTTCGCGGTCGTCGATCGACGCCGGCGCGACCACGGGCGAGGGCTGCGGGGAGTTGCCCTGCGCGGGCGGCGGCGCGGTGTCCTCGCTGCCCGGTGCGACCAGGGCGAGCGCGCCGAGCATGAGGCCGGACACGACGACGCCGGCGCCTTGGCGGGCGCGTCGGCCCCCGAACAGGCCGGTGCCGAAGAGACCCGTGCCGATGCGGCTACCGCCGCCGGTCCCGAAAGGGCGGCCGGACCCCAGCACGGGACCGTCGCCGAACGCGACCCGGTCGGGCCGCTGGACCGTGACGAGCTGGCCGTCCTCGGACACCGCGAGGCCGTCCGGCGCGCTGGGCAGCTCCACTTCCTGCGGGATCGCGCCCAGCCTGGCCAGCAGGCTCGCGGGCGCGCACGGCGCGTCGGCCGCGCGCACGGCGGAGCGGGCCTGCTGCTGCGAGTACGCCTCGGCCGCGCAGAACGGGCAGCGCTGGAGGTGCGCGGACGCCCGGTTGTGCGCCGAGGCCGTCAGCTCGCCGTCGACGAAGGCGACGACCGCGTCGGGCAGCAGGTGCTGCTCGGGCAGTTGCCAACCTCGCAGGTCGGTCATGCAGAGTCCTCCAAGGCCAGACCCCGACGGCGTTCCAGTGCGACCCTCAGGGCCTGGCGGCCCCGGTGGATCCTGCTCCTCACGGTACCGAGTTTGACGCCGAGGGTGGCGCCGATCTCCTCGTAGGAGAGTCCTTCCACGTCGCACAGGACGACGGCGGCGCGGAACTCGGGCGGCAGCTCGTCCAGCGCGGCCTGCAACTCCGGGTCGAGGTGCGTGTCGTCGTAGATCTCCTCGGGCGTGGGGTCGTCGCCCGGGATGCGGTCGGTCTCCTCGGGCAGGGCCTCCATGCGCACGCGGGAGCGGCGGCGGGCCATGTCGAGGAACAGGTTCGTGGTGATGCGGTGCAGCCAGCCCTCGAACGTGCCGGGCTTGTACGACGCCAGCGAGCGGAACACCCGGATGAACGTCTCCTGGGTGAGGTCCTCGGCGTCGTGCTGGTTGCCGGACAGGCGGTAGGCCAGCCGGTACACCCGGTCGGCGTGCTCACGCACCACTTGGTCCCAAGAGGGCGCGATCCAGTCCGCGTCCTCGATGGGCGCGGTCGGTGTGGCGGTCGGCTGCTTTGGCATCGGGCGGTTACGCACCTCCACTGGGCTGGCTGCCCTGCTGCACGGGTCAACGCTCGGCTCCCCCGACGTGTTCCCGTTGGTCTTGCTCGTCATGCGTTGGGGTCAGCTTGACTTGCTCCCTTATAACCATCGTGAGAGGCGGCTGAGAGCAGGCTGAGAATCCGGGTGTCCGCCGGATTCACCCGAACCGACGCCCGCGGCGTTAGCCTTCGTGCTGTGGATGCGCCGACGCGCGAGTACGTGGAGGGCTACCTGCCCGAGGACGCCGTGACCGCGGCCGCCAGGGCTCGTGGCGCCGGGTTGGGGTGCGTGCCGATCGGGTCCGGCGGCGGGGCGGCGTTGCGGTTCCTCGCGGCGGCGACGCAGGCCAAGGCCGTGGTGGAGATCGGCACGGGCGCCGGCGTCGGCGCGTTGTACCTGCTCGGCGGCATGCCCGCGGCGGGGGTGCTGACCTCGATCGACGTGGAGCCGGAGCACCAGCGGGCGGCCCGGGTGGCGTTCGCGGAGGCGGGGATCGCGGTGTCGCGGACCCGGTTGATCATGGGGCGGGCGCTGGACGTGCTGCCCAGGCTCACCGACGGCGCGTACGACCTGGTGTTCGTGGACGCGGCGAAGTCGGAGTACCCGAAGTACCTGGCGGAGGGCGTGCGGCTGCTGCGGCCGGGTGGCGTGATCGCGTTCGACAACGTCCTGTGGCACGGCCGGGTGGTCGACCCGGCGCACCGGGACCCGGACACGGCGGCGATGCGGGAGGTGGCGCGGTCGGTCCGCGACGACGACCGCCTGGTGCCGGTGATCCTGCCGCTCGGCGACGGCCTGCTGGTCGCGGCGAAGGTCGGCTGAGGGCCCGACACGCCCGGCCGCCGCGCGGGTTCGGGTCCACTCGCCGGACCACCCACCTCACCGGTGCGGGTTCACCCGGATGGGTGAATCGCGGAGTTCGGCCCCGACTCGGAGCGACGTCGGGGACCTCACCCGGGTGAGGTCCCCGACGCGGCACTCCTGCCGTCAGTGAGCCGTGACGCCCTTCCCCAGCACGGTCACCCCGCCGGACGACACCGTGTAGCGCTGCCGGTCCGTCGCCGGGTCCACGCCGATCAGCGCCCCGTCGGGCACGACGACGTTCTTGTCCAGGATGGCCCGCCGCACCACCGCGCCGCGCCCGATCCGCACGCCCGGCAGCAGCACGCTGCCCTGCACCACGGACCCGGACTCGACCACCACGTCCGAGCTGATCACCGACCCGTGGACGGTGCCGGAGATGATCGAGCCCGGCCCCACCATCGAGTCCTCCGCGCTGCCGCCCGCGATGAACTTCGCGGGTGGCAGCGGCGGGGTCGCCGTCCGGATCGGCCACGCCTGGTTGTAGAGGTTGAACACCGGCCGCACCGACACCAGGTCCATGTGCGCCTCGTAGTAGGCGTCGATGGTCCCCACGTCGCGCCAGTAGCCCCGGTCGCGGTCGGTCTCCCCCGGCACCTTGTTGTCGGCGAAGTCGTAGACGTGCGCCTGCCCCTGGTCGACGAGCATCGGGATGATGTCGCCGCCCATGTCGTGGTCGGAGTCGGGGTTCGAGGCGTCCGCCCGCAACGCGTCGATCAGCGCCTCGGTGGTGAACACGTAGTTGCCCATCGACGCGAAGGTGACCTCCGGGTCGTCCGGCACGTGCGGCGGCTCCGCGGGTTTCTCCAGGAACCGGGTGATCAACCCGGTCGAGTCGGAGTCGATGCAGCCGAACGCCTTGGCCTCCGCGCGCGGCACCCGGATGCCCGCCACGGTGACGCCCGCGCCGGTCTCCACGTGCTGCTGCACCATCTGACCGGGGTCCATCCGGTAGACGTGGTCCGCGCCGAAGATGATCACGTGCTCCGGCTTCTCGTCGTTGACGAGGTTCAACGACTGGAAGATGGCGTCGGCGCTGCCGGTGTACCAGCGCGGCCCGAGCCGCTGCTGCGCCGGCACCGGCGTGACGTACTGGCCGAGCACATTGGACAGTCGCCACGTGGTGGAGATGTGCCGGTCGAGGGAATGGGATTTGTACTGGGTGAGCACGCAGAGCTTCACGAAACCCGCGTTCACCAGGTTGGACAGGACGAAGTCCACCAGCCGGTAGTTACCGCCGAAGGGCACCGCCGGCTTTGCCCGGTCGGCGGTCAACGGCCACAACCGTTTGCCTTCGCCACCGGCGAGGACAATTCCTAGAACGTGCGGTTGCCCTTTCACAGCAACGACCCTAACCGGGTGACCACCGCCCCACCAACGGCGAAGTAACGCAAACCCCTCTCGTTCACCCGGCTGCCCCGGCGGGCGGGTTACGGTGAGCGACGTGCGAATTGGACTGCTCACACGGGAGTACCCGCCGGAGGTCTACGGCGGTGCTGGGGTGCACGTCGGTTTCCTCGTGCCGAGGCTGCGCGAACTGGTGGACGTGGACGTGCACGCCTTCGGCGGGCCGCGCGCGGACGCCAGGGCCCACAACCCGGCCCACGGCCTGGAGCAGGCGAACGCCGCGCTGGCCACCTTGTCGGTGGACCTGGAGATGGCCGCCGCGCTGGGCGACGCGCAGCTCGCGCACTCCCACACCTGGTACGCCAACATGGCCGGTCACCTGGCGAAACTGCTGCACGGCATCCCGCACGTGGTGACCGCGCACTCGCTGGAGCCGCGCCGGCCGTGGAAGGCCGAGCAGCTCGGCGGCGGCTACCGGGTGTCGTCGTGGGTGGAGCGGACCGCGTACGAGGCGGCGGACGCCGTGATCGCGGTCAGCGAGGGCATGCGGGCCGACGTGCTGGACTGCTACCCGGCGCTGGACCCGGCGCGCGTGCACGTGGTCCGCAACGGCATCGACACCTCGGCCTACCACCCCGTCACCGAGACCGACGCGCTGCTCCGGCACGGCATCGACCCGACGCGGCCGATCGTGACGTTCGTCGGGCGGATCACCCGCCAGAAGGGCGTGGGGCACCTGGTCGCCGCCGCGCACCGGATCTCACCGGACGCGCAGGTCGTGCTGTGCGCGGGCGCGCCGGACACGCCGGAGATCGCCGAGGAGACGCGGCTCGCGGTGGCCGGGCTGGCGGCATCGCGGCCCGGGGTGTTCTGGATCCAGCAGATGCTCCAGCCGGCCGAGGTGCGGCAGATCCTGAGCCACTCGACGGTGTTCGTGTGTCCGTCGGTGTACGAGCCGCTGGGCATCGTGAACCTCGAGGCGATGGCGTGCGGCACGGCGGTGGTGGCCTCCGACGTGGGCGGCATCCCCGAGGTCGTCGACCACGGGCGGACCGGGCTGCTGGTGCACTACGACGAGAAGGACGTCGAGGCGTACCGGGTGGCGCTGGCCGACGCGGTGAACGAGGTGCTCGGCGACCCGGCTCGGGCGGCGGCGTTCGGCGAGGCGGGGCGCGCGCGGGCGATCGAGGAGTTCTCGTGGGCGACGGTGGCCGAGCAGACCGTGGCGGTGTACTCGGCCGCGCTGAACGGCGCCCAGTGACCACCTGAGCCCCCGATGTGACGTGCGCCACTCGATCCCGATGCAACGGTACGGGCCGCCGACCGCCTTTAACCAGTAGGGGCGACTACTGGGGGCGGTATGCGGTGGCTTGTGCTCCTGCTCGCGCTGGTGGCCGGTGGGTGCGCCACGCCCGCGTTCAGCGCGGAGCAGGTCAGGTTGACCATCGAGGGAGAGGCGGTGCTGGACGCGCCCGGCCTGCAGTCGCGGGCCGAGGCGGAGCTGAGCTACACGCTGTCGTTCGGGTACGTGGCCCGGACCGGGCAGGACGCGGTGAGCTGCTGGTTCGCGCGCACCGGTGAGGCGTTCGAGGTCGACACGCGGCTGTGGTGCGGTCCCGTGCAGGTGCCGGGCACGGCCGCGACCACCGACTGGGTGCCGGTGCCGTTGAAGCAGGTCGAGCGCAACGCCTCCGGCATCCGCCTGGAGGTCCAGCCGCCGCAGGTGCCCGCGCAGGGCGCCCGGAGCACGCCGGTGGGGAAGCTGGTGCGCACCGACGGGCGGGTGACCGACGCCGACCAGGGCGTCGGGCAGGCGGGGCCGGACTTCCTGGCCGTGCTGCCCGACGACGGGCAGGTGCTCGACGCGACGTCCGCGATGGTGCGCGACGACCAGCTCGAAGTGCACGTGACCGGGTACTCGTCACCGTCGGTGTGGCCGACCGCGGAGGGTGACCTGCGGGCCGAGCACGGGGTGGCGCTGCGGGTGCTGCGGGTGCGGGTGACGCGGCACAGCGAGGTCGACTCGGCGTTCGGCCAGACGCCGTGGCGCGGGTGGCTGCCGCAGCCGCCGGAGCTGTCGCTGGACGTGCCGGGCCGGCGGCACCGGCTGCCCGCCGACCGGCTGCCGGACCACGGGTCGGCGCTGATCGTCTACACCGTGCCCGTCGGCGGCGGGCCGGAGTCGCTGGTGCTCGACACCGTGGGGGCGAAGTCGCTGCAGCAGCGGGTCGAGGTGCCCACCGGGGTGGTCGTCGGCGAGGCGACGAAGGTGCTGCGGCGGGCGCCGGGGCCGGAGGAGATCTCGGTGTCGACGCCGATGGCGGTGGGTGCGTCGGCCGGGTCGGTGGAGGTCGTGCGGGCGCGGCTGGGGCGGCAGCGGCCGGTGTCGTCCAGCGCGCAGTACGAGCTGGCGACCGCCGGGGCCGGGTCGGCGCTGGTGGAGCTGCGGCTGGTCGGGCACGGGCTGCCGAGCGTGGTCGGCGCCGGGCAGACGGCGCCGCTGTTCACCTTGACGGTGCCGGGCGGGCAGGCGGCGCGGCAGGTCGGCGCCCGCTACGGCGGGGACACCGTGCCGGTGGCGGTCGTGTACGAGGTGCCGGAGGACGTGCGGTCGGCGACGTTCTCGGTGGCCGCCGGAACCGTGACGTTGCCGCAGCTGGGCCCGGTCGCGGTGACGGGCGGGGCGGCGGTCGAGGTGCCGTTGGACTTCTGAGCGTCGCGGGCCTCGCGGGCCGTCGTGGCCTTCTGCGCGGCGAGGACCGCGACCGCCGCCAACGCCAGCCAGACCGTGACCAGGGCGGTCAGGCCCGGCCAGCCGCGGGCCTGGTAGGCGGCGCTGCCCGCCGTGCCGCCGGTGCTGCTGCCGACGTAGAACGCGAACAGGTACACGCCCGAGGCCTGACCCCGGACGTGCTCGGGGGCGCGGGCCCCCACCCAGCCGCTCGCCACCGCGTGGGCGGCGAAGAAACCGCCGGTGAACAGCGTGAGGCCGACCGCGATCGCGGCCACGTGGTCGGGGAGGGTGATCGCGGCGCCGGCGGCGGCCAGGGCCAGGCCGGCGAGGGCGACGCGGGCGCGGCCGTGGCGGTCGGCGAGGCGGCCCGCGGCGGCGGACGTGCCGCCTCCCGCCGCGTAGGCGAGGTAGACCAGGGTGGCGACGCCGGTGGGCAGGCCCAGGTCGGTGGCGAGGCGGAAGCCGATGACGTTGAAGACGGAGATGAACGCCGCCACCGCGAGGACCGCGATCGCGTACTGGCAGAGCAGGACGCGGTCGGTGAGGGCGTCCTTGAGGGCGCTGGGGCGGCGCTCGGCGTGGCGGCCCTTGGGCAGCAGGAGGGCGGCGGTGATCGCGCAGGCCGCGCCGAACGCGCCGGCGAGGGCCAGGGCGGTGCGCCACGACGTGCCGTCGGTGGTGAAGCCGGTGATGAGGCGGCCGAGCATGCCGCCCGCGCTGTTGCCCGCGACCAGGGCGCCGATGGCCGCGCCGACGTGCGCCCTGGGCGCCTCCTGGGCGAGGAAGGCCATGGCGGTCGCGGGGACGCCGGCGGTGGCGACGCCTTGCAGGGCACGGGCGGCGAGGAAGGTCTCGTAGGTCGGGGCGAGCGGGAGGAGCAGGCCGAGGGCGGCGGCGGCGAGGACCGACCAGACGATGACGCGGCGGCGGCCGACGCGGTCGGCCAGGGCCGCCATCGGGATGATCGCGAGGGCCAGCGCGCCGGTCGCGGCGCTGATGGCGAGGGACGCTCCGGCCGGTGCGAGGCGGAACTCGCGGGCGAGGTCGGGCAGGACCGACTGCGGCGCGTAGAGCAGCGCGAACGTGGCCAGGCCGGTGGCGGCGACGGCGGTGGTGAGGCGGCTGGGCACGTCTTCGACGCTAATCCATGCGTCCAATGCGCCAGTTTGCGACAATCCATGCGGTGATGGATGAATTGGTGCAGCGGCTGACCGTCCTGCGCGCGCTGGCGGCCGACGAGCACGTGACCCACGCCGCCGAAGCCGCGGGCGTCCCCCAACCGACCGTGAGCCGCTGGCTGGCCGCCCTGGGCACGTCACTGGGCGCGCCGGTCGCCCTCCGATCGGGCCGCCGCGTCCGCCTGACCAGGGCGGGCCGCCTGCTGTGCGAAGCCGCCGACCGCGCCCTGACCGCCCTGGAAGCGGGCCAACGCGCCGCAGCGGAAGAGGTGTCACCCGAACGTGGCCAGGTGGCGCTGGGCTTCCTCCACCTGCTGGGCCGGTCCGTCGTCCCGTCCCTGGTCAGCACCTTCCGCGAAGATCACCCGGCCGTGCGGTTCCGCCTGGTCCAGAACTCGCGCCAGGACATCCTCGCCCACCTGGCCGACGGCGACGTCGACCTGGCCCTCGTCTCCCCGCCGCCGACCGACCCCGCGTTCGCGCACGCCGTCATCCGCGAGGAGGAGCTGATCCTGGTGGTCCCGCCGGGCCACCGCCTGGCCGGCCGCCCGGCGGTGCGGGTGGCCGAGCTGGCGGGCGAGGAGTTCGTCGGCCTCGAACCGGGCTACGGCCTGCGGCAGATCACCGACGACCTGTGCGCCGCGGCCGGTTTCACGCCCACCCCGGCGTTCGAGGGCCAGGAGACCGAGACCGTCCGGGGCCTGGTCGCGGCGGGCCTGGGCGTCGCCCTGCTGCCACACGCCGACTCGCCCTCGGGCCTGCCGGAGATCCCGCTCGACCCGCGGGCCGCGCGGGAGATCGCCCTGGTCTGGCCGGCCGACACCCCGCTCCCGCCGGCCGTCCAGGCCTTCCGCGACCACGCGCTGGCGCCCTGACCACGCTCCCCCGGCCCACCCGCCGACCGCGCCCGCCGCGCCCGCCGGGCCACCACCGGCGGGCTGCCCCGACCGGCGGCCACGGCCGCCTGCCGCTCACCCGCCCGGCCCGCTGTCCGTGAGGGGTGCGGGTCTCGGCGGGTTGCGGTTCCTCGATTCAACCGAGGGACGGTAACGGCGTTTCCGTACATTTCCGGGCCATGATCACCCGATCGTGTCGGGCCGGCTGTAGGTCTCGGCCAGTTCGACCAGGGTCCGGGCGGCGAAGCCGGTGGCTCCCGGCACCACCTCGTCGTAGACCTTGTCGGCCCGCGCGGGGCCGGCGATGTCCAGGTGGGCCCACGGGACGCCGCCGGTGAACTCCTTCAGGAACAGCGCCGCCGTGATGCCGCCGGGCCCCGGCGGGCACTGGCGCAGGTCGGCGATGTCGCTGCGCACGTCCTCCGCCAGGTCCGCGAGCAGCGGCATCCGCCACCACGACTCGCCGACCCGGGCGCCGGCCTCGGCCACGCGGGCGGCCAGGTCGTCGTCGGTCGCGAACAGGCCCCCGGTGCGCAGGCCCAGGCTGACCTTCATCGCTCCGGTCAGCGTCGCCACGTCCACCAGCACGTCCGGCCGCAGGGTGGCCACCGCGTAGGCCAGCGCGTCGGCCAGGACCAGCCGGCCTTCGGCGTCGGTGTTCGTCACCTCGGTCGTCGTGCCCCCGTACTGGGTGATGACGTCACCCGGCCGGTACGCCGAGCCCGACACGTGGTTCTCCGCCGCCGGCACCAAGCCCGTCACCCGGACGGGCAGGCTCTGCCGGGCGATCGCGACCAGGGCCGCGATGACGGCCGCACCGCCGGACATGTCCGTGCGCATCAGGTGCATGCCCTCGGCGGGCTTGATGGAGATGCCGCCGGTGTCGAACGTGATGCCCTTGCCGACCAGGACCAGGTGCGACTGCCCCTCGCCGGTGCCCGGCCACGTCAGCTCGATGAACCTCGGGGGCCGCGACGAGCCGCCGCCGACCGCCAGCACCCCGCCGAACCCGTGCTCGGCCAGCCACTTCTCGTCCCGGACCGCCACGTCGAGGCCGGGCGCCGCCCGCGCGGCCCTCACCGCCGCCGACGCCAGCCACGACGGATCCTTCACATTTGACGGCGTGTTCGCCAGGTCGCGCCCAAACGACGTCGCGGCGGCCAGCGTGGTGGCCCTCCGCACCGCGTCCACCAGCCCGGCACCCCCGGTGACCAGGCGCAACGACTTCACCCGCGGCGGCGGCGGCTCCGAGGTCACCTTGAACCGGTACCCGCCGACGGCGGCGCCCAGCGTGAACGCCGCCACCGCCTCCGCCGTCACGTCGGCGGGCAGCCGCACGTCGAACGTCGTCCCGCCCGCCTTCTCGGCGTCCGCGTGCAGCGCCCGGACCAGCGACGCGCCCGCCTTGCGCCAGTCGCCCGGCCCGCCGTCGCCGACGCCGACCACCCAGGTCCGCCCCTGCCGGGAGGTCGCGCCGGCCTTGCCGCTCACGTCGCCGAGGTCGGTCACGTCCTCCGCGCCGGGCCCCAGCCGCACCGGGTCGCCGGGGAACGCGACGAGCACCGCGGGCACACCTCGCCGGAGGGTGTCGGCCACCTCCACGGTGACCAGCGGGGTGGGCAGGGGTGCTCGCACGGGGGACCTCCGGTAGGAGCGACAGGGGGTTGGGGCTGGTGAAGCCGCAGATCAGAGCCCGGTAAGACGGCGCGGGCGGCGGGGTGCGTCACCGGCGCGGCACGACGTAGCGAGGCCCCGGTTCCACAGTGGAAACCGGGGCGTCGACGCTTTCTCTTCTCCGGCTGGTCAGCCGGCGGCTGCCTTGAGGGCGTCGCCCAGGGCGTTGGCCTCGTCCGCCGACATCTCGACGACGAGGCGCCCACCACCCTCGAGCGGAACGCGCATCACGATGCCGCGCCCCTCCTTGGTCACCTCGAGGGGACCGTCGCCGGTCCGGGGCTTCATGGCCGCCATCGCGTGCTCCCTCCGTCAACATCTTCCCCGTCCGACCAGGGCCGGATACTCCGGCCATTCTCCCCTATGCGGACTCGGCAGCGAAACCGAACCGATCTTTCCGGCCGGCCGGCGACCGTTCGGCGATCTTCGCCAAGCCGCAGATCAGGCCCAGGATCGCCGTGCCCCAACGACTTCCGCGCCGAGGGCCGACCGTCACCTGGTCGTGACCGCGGCCGGCTTTGTGGCGTGTCGCGGGGTCGCCCTGACAGACTCGGCTCTCGTGCGAGCCCGTTCCGCGCTCTTCGACGTCTACGGCGGCCACCTCCGCGAGCGGGGTGGCGCGGCGACGATCGCCGCCCTGGTCCGGTTGCTGGAGCCGCTGGACTTCGCCGCGCCCGCCGTGCGCACGGCGGTCTCGCGCACCGTGCGGCAGGGCTGGCTGGAGCCGGTCCGCCTGCCGGACGGCCCCGGCTACGCGATGACACCTCGCGCGGAACGGCGGCTGGACGAGGCGGCGGCCCGCATCTACCGCACCCGGCCGTCCACGTGGGACGGTCGCTGGCACGTGGTGGTGCTGGAGGAGCTGCCCGCGCGCGAGGCGCGGGACCGGCTCGCCTCCTCGCTGCAATTGCTCGGTTACGGCGCGCTCGGGCCCGTGACGTGGATCGCACCGCGCCGGTCGCCGGAGCTGGCGGACGTGCTGACCGGGGAGGACGTCCGGGGCAGCACGTTCCACGGCGAGCACGAGGGCGACCCGGCGGAGCTGGCGGCGCGCGCCTGGGACCTGTCCACGCTGGGGCGGGACTACGCGCGGTTCGTGGCCGAGTGGGAGCCGGTGATGTCCGCTGTGGACGGTACGTCGCCGTCGGCGGCGTTCGCGGCTTCGCAGCGGTTCCTGCACGCCTGGCGCAAGTTCCTGTTCCGCGACCCGGGCCTGCCGCGCGAGCTGCTGCCCGCCGACTGGCCGGGCGCGGCGGCGGCCGCGTTCTTCGACCGGCACACCGACCGGCTCGCGCCGGCGGTGGCCGAGTTCGTCGACGACTCCCTCGCACACCACTGAACCGGAGGTCACCCCGTGTCCGAACTCCTCATCGACGACGCTGACGGCGTTCGCACCTTCACGCTGAACCGGCCCGAGTCGTTCAACTCGTTCACGGTGGCGTTGAAGGAGCGGTTCCTGGAGGCCGTGGTCGAGACCGCCGCGGACGACGCCGTGCGGGCGGTGGTCGTCACGGGGGCGGGGAAGGCGTTCTGCGCCGGTCAGGACCTCAAGGAGCACGTCGCGCTGCTGGAGGCGGGCGACCCGGCGCCGCTGCACACGGTGGAGCGGCACTACAACCCGCTGATCAAGGCGATCGTGGGGATGCCGAAGCCGGTGATCGCGGCGGTGAACGGGATGGCGGCGGGCGCGGGGGCGTCGCTGGCGTACGCGTGCGACCTGCGGGTGGCCGGCGCGGGGGCGAAGTTCCTGATGGCGTTCGCGAACGTGGGGTTGACCGCGGACTCGGGCGCGTCGTGGACGTTGCCGAGGCTGATCGGGCACGGCCGGGCGATGGAGATGATGCTGCTCGCGCAGCCGGTCGCCGCGGAGGAGGCGTTGCGGATCGGCATGGTCGGCCAGGTCGTGCCGGACGGCGAGGTGCTGTCGACGGCGCAGGCGCTGGCCCGTCAGCTGGCGGCCGGGCCGACCACGGCGTACGCCAAGATCAAGGAGGCGATGGCGTTCTCCGGTGAGCTGGCGGCGGCGCTGGACGTGGAGGCGCGCACGCAGGCGGAGGCGGGCGCGACGGCCGACCACCGCGAGGCGGTGGCCGCGTTCGTGGCGAAGCGGAAGCCGACGTTCACCGGCCGGTGACGCGCCGGCGCCCGCGGGTGGCCGGCTGGGACGTGGCGCGGAAGCAGGCCGCGATGTGGTCGTCGACCATGCCGGTGGCCTGCATCAGCGCGTAGCAGGTGGTGGGGCCGAGGAACGCGAAGCCGCGGCGCTTGAGCTCCTTGGCCATCGCCTTCGACTCGGGTGTGACGGCGGGCACGTCGGCGATCGTGGCGGGCCGTTCGTGGCGCTCGGGCGCGAAGGACCACAGCAGCTCGTCCAGCGGCACGTCGAGCCGGGCGACCGCGCGGGCGTTGGCGATCGTGGCGGTGATCTTGGCGCGGTTGCGGACGATGCCCGCGTCGGCCATCAGCCGGTCGAAGTCGGCGGCGTCGAACTCGGCGACCACCTCGGGCCGGAAGCCCGCGAAGGCGGCCCGGAAGTTCTCGCGCTTGCGCAGGATGGTGATCCAGGCCAGGCCGGACTGGAACGACTCGAGCGACATGCGCTCGAACATCGCCGCCTCGCCGCGCAGCTCCACGCCCCATTCGGTGTCGTGGTAGTCGACGTAGTCGGGCGTGCTGTCGCCCCACGGGCAGCGGACGAGGTCGGTCATGCGCGGTACTCCCGGGCGAAGGCGGCGAAGCGGCGCAGCGACCATGCCACACCCGGTGCGAAGGCCAGGTTGAGAGGCAGCGCGATGTCCTCGGACCAGACGAGCTCGCTGCGTTCCGCGCCGCGCGGGACGACGACGAACTCGCCGGTGCCGCGCACGAGCCGGCCGGTGTGCTCGACCGCGCAGCGCACCGGCGGCTCCCACGCGGTGATGCGCATGGTATCGGTGAACCCGAGCCGGCCGAGGCCGGTGAACGCCGTCAGCCCGCTGCCCGTGCTGACGCCGTCGCCGCTGGTCACGCGGACGGTGGTGCCGAGCATCCACTCACCCTGCCGCGCCCAGTCGGTCAGCGCCGCCCAGGTGGTCCCGGCCGGCGCCTCGACGGGGACGCGCAGGTCAAGCCGGGTCATGCTCCGGCTCCCGTTCGGGCTCGGACGCCGCCTGGTGGTCGACGCCCAGGTCGGCCTCCAGTTCCGCGACGCGGTCCCGCAGCCGTTCGACCTCGCCGGCCAGGCGGTCCAGCGCCCAGTCCACCTCGGTCATCTTGTAGCCGCGCAGGACCTGCTGGAACTTGAGGTCGCGCACGTCGTCCGGGGTCACGTCGTCGGACGGCAGCCGGGTCGGGGACGCGCCCGGCGGCAGCGGCGCCAGTTCCTCGCCACGTCCGAACACCAGCGCGGCCAGCAGGAAGACCACGGCCGCGACGAGCGCCATGACGACGATGTAGATGAGCGCTGAGGTCACGTGACGATCGTGACACATGCCCCGCCGGTCAGACCGAGGAGAACACCACACAGCGCCGGGCGAGGACGGCGAGCCGCAGCGCGATGACGAACGAGAGCACGGTCGCGGCGGCCACCGGCGGCGACGTGAGCAGCCTCGTGGCGTCCAGGTAGGCGGTGGCGGCCAGGATCGCCACGTTGCCGAGCAGGGACACGCCGACCGCGACGACGGCCACGGCGCCGGCGAGCCGGGCCAGGGTGAGCGTGCTGACCGCCGTGCGGGCCAGTCGCCGTCCGACGAGCAGGGCGAGCACCGCGACGCCCGCCACCAGCCACGCGGACGTGTCGTTGAACCGGGCCACGACGAGGTACCAGTCGGGCGGCGGGGCGTCGAAGTCCTGCCAGGCGCCGATCCAGAACCTGCGGTTGAGCTCCCACATGACGTACGCGAGCGGGATGACGAGCATCACCGACCGCAGCGTGCGGGCGCCGTGGGCGAGCCCGAGCAGGCCCTGGTACTCGCGGGCGATGGCGGTGACCGGGCCGAACTCGGCGACGGCGCGGCGTTGGGCGTCCTCCTCGGTGAGCCCGTCGTCGCGGTGCGCGGCGGCGGCGTCGTGGAGGCTGTCCCTGGCCTCGGCGAGCAGGTCGTCCTTGACCGGGTCCGGGCCGCGCAGCCGCCGGTCCAGGGCGGTCACGTAGTCGTCGATCACGCCTGCGCCGGCCACGGCCCGCCTCCCAGCACGCCCTCGATGGCGGTGGTGAAGTCGCGCCACGCGGTGCGCTCGGCGGCCAGGGCGCGCTGACCGGCCTTGGTGAGCCGGTACGTGCGGCGTTGCCGGCCGCCGACGGTGCTCCACTCGCTGGCCACCAGGCCGGCGGTCTCCAGCCGGCGCAGGGCCGGGTAGACGGTGCCGGTGGGCAGGTCGAGGGCGCCGCCGCTGCGCCGCTGCAACGCCTCGATGATGGCGTAGCCGTGCAGCTGCCCGCCGTCGAGCGTGGCCAGCAGGAGCGCGTCCAGGTGCCCGCGCAGCGCGTCGGACTTCATGGGTAGCGACTCTACTGGTCGTGGCTCGGGGTGGACATCCGGGACATCCCCGATGTTAGGTTGTCTGCCTACCTATAACGTGCCTACTCATGGATGCTCTCGGACTGGCCCGGCTCCAGTTCGCCACCACGACGTCGTTCCACTTCCTGTTCGTGCTGCTGACGCTCGGACTGGTGACGTCGGTGGCGGTGATGCAGACCCGGGCCACGCTGTCCGCCGACCCCGTGCACGCCCGGATGGCGCGCTTCTGGGGCCGGCTCTACGTGGTGAACTACGCGCTCGGCATCGCGACCGGCATCGTCATGGAGTTCCAGTTCGGGCTGAACTGGTCGGGCCTGTCGACGTTCGCGGGCGACGTGTTCGGCGCGCCGCTGGCGCTGGAGACGCTGGTGGCGTTCTTCCTGGAGTCGACGTTCCTCGGCCTGTGGATCTTCGGCTGGGACCGGATGCCCAAGTGGGCGCACCTGGCGCTGATCTGGCTGGTGGCGCTGACCGCCTTCGCCTCCGCGTTCTGGATCATGGTGGCCAACGCGTTCCTGCAGCACCCCGCCGGGCACGAGCTGCGCGACGGGGTGCTGCGGCTGGTCGACTTCTCCGCGCTGCTGACCAACCCGACGTTCGGCGCCGCGTTCCTGCACGTGTGCTTCGCGTCGTTGACCGTCGGCGGCGTGTTCCTGACCGGGGTGAGCGCCTACCACTTCATCCGCCGCACGGCGGAGGTCGACTTCTTCCGCCGGTCGCTGCGGCTGGGCGTGGTGCTGACGGCGCTGGCCACGCCGCCGCTGGTCGGGTTCGGGTTCGGGCAGTTCCCGATCGTGGAGCGCTACCAGCCGGAGAAGTTCGGCACGGTCGGCGCGGCGGACGGCGCCGGGCTCGGGTTCATGATCCAGATCGGGTTCGCGCTGCTGCTGGTGAGCTGGGTGACCGTGCCGCTGCTGGCCCGCGACCTGGTGGTCCGGATGCGGTTCCCGCTGTACCTGATGGTGCTCGGCATCCCGCTGCCGTTCGTCGCCGCGATCGGCGGCTGGCTGTTCCGGGAGGTCGGGCGGCAGCCGTGGCTGGTCCAGGGGGTGCTGACCACGCGGGACGCGATGTCGCACGTGGGCGCGGACCAGGTGCTCGTGTCGTTCGTCGCGTTCACGTCCGTGTTCGCGGTGCTGGCGGTCGCCGACTGGGTGCTGATCGCCCGGCTCGCGCGGCGTGGACCGGTCGACTCGGACGAGGCGCCGGTGTCGCCGCTCGTCCCGGCGCTGTGAGAGGTGTGTCGTGCAAGGTGTCTGGGTAGCCCTTCTCGCGTTCTTGACCTGCGGTTACTTCGCGCTGGCCGGGTTCGACTACGGGGTCGGGGCGTTGCTGCGGGTGGTCGGGCGGGACGAGCGGTCGCGGCGGGCGGTGCTGCGCGCGGTGACGCCGTTCTTCCTCGGCAACGAGGTGTGGCTGGTCGCCGCGGTGGGCGTGCTGTTCGGCGCGTTCCCCCGCCTGGAGGGCGAGTTGCTGTCGTCGCAGCACACGGTGTTCGCGGTGCTGCTGGCCGGGCTGGTGTGCTTCACGGTGGCGGTGCAGCTGCGGTCGTCCGGCTGGGACTTCCTGCTGGTGGGCGGCGCGCTCGTGGTGGCCGTCGGGTGGGGCGTGCTGCTGGGGCGGGTGCTCGGCGGGCCCGTGTGGTTGTGGGGTGCGGGGATGGCGGTGGTGTTCTGGTTGCACGGTGCGGTGTTCCTGGCCTGGCGGTTGTCGGGTGAGCTGCGGGCGCGGGCGACGCGGATCGCGGGTGTGCTGGTGCTGCCCGGTGCGGGTTTCGCGGTGGCGGCGGTGGTGACGGCCGGGTCGGTGCCGAGGCCCGCGTTCGGGGTGACCGCGGTGCTCGCGCTGGCGTCGTTGGGCGGCGTCCGGGTGGCGTTGCGCGCGGGGCGGCACCGGGTGGCGTTCGGGTGCAGCGCCGTGCTGTGCGCGTTGCCGGTGGTGGGGGTGTTCGGGGCGCGGTCGGTGGTGACCGCGTCGGTGATGGCCGACGTGTCGTCGTTGCGGGTGCTGACGTGGGCGGCGGTCGTGGTGGTGCCGCTGGTGCTGGTGTTCCAGTGGGCGACCTGGCGGATGTCCCGTGCGGCACGTTGACCGGCGGTACGTCGCCGTCCTGGTGGTCTTGGCGGTCCTGACGGCGGCGGTGGTGCTGGCGCAGGCCGAGGTGCTGGCGGGGGTGCTGGCGGGCGGGTGGTCGGCGTGGTGGGTGGTGGCGGTGGTCACGGCCCGCGCGGGCGTGGTGTGGGGCGGGCGGGTCGTGACGCGGCGCTTCGCGGTGTCGATGAAGGCCGCGTTGCGCAAGCGGGTGCTGCGGGACGGGCGCCGCGGGACGTCCGGGGCGGTCACGACGCTCGTGGTGAAGGGGGTCGACTCGGTCGAGCCCTACTTCGCCGGCTACCTGCCGCAGGCGGTGGTGGCGGCCGTGGTGCCGGTCGCCGTGGTGGCGCGGTTGTCGTTCGCGGACCTGACGTCGGCCGTCGTGGTGCTGCTGACGTTGCCGCTGGTGCCGGTGTTCGCCGCGCTGGTCGGCTCGCACACCCGGGATCGGACGCGGGCCCAGTGGGCCGGGTTGGCGGTGGTGGGCGGGCACTTCCTGGACGTGGTGCGCGGGATGGGCACGTTGAAGGTGTTCGGGCGGGCGGCGGCGCAGGCGGGGACGGTGCGGGCGATGGCGGCGGCGCACGCGGCGGCGACGATGCGGACGCTGCGGGTCGCGTTCTTGTCGGCGCTGGTGCTGGAGCTGGTGGCGACGTTGTCGGTGGCGCTGGTGGCCGTGCCGGTGGGGTTGCGGTTGCTGCACGGCGGGGTGACGTTGCCGGTGGCGCTGCTCGTGCTGCTGCTGGCGCCGGAGGCCTACCTGCCGCTGCGGGCGGCCGGCTCGCAGTTCCACGCCGCCGCGGAGGGCCTGGCCGTGCTGGAGGCCGTGCCACAAGCCGCACCGGGGACCGCGCCCGGAGCACGATCGCGCGCCGCGTCGCGGCCGGCGCCGCAGGTCGTCGCTGCGCAGGGGTCCTCGCCCGGGGGATCCCCGATCTTGATCCTGCCAGAGGGGGACGACGCAGAGGCGTCGTCGGGCGGGGGCTGTGGACAACTCGTCGAGGTCGGCAGGACGCGTGCGCCCGACCTGAGGACGGCCGGGATCGTGGTGGACCAGGTGGTGGTCCGGTATCCCGGCAGGGAGGCGTTGGGCGGGATGTCGTTGCGGGTCGCGGCCGGTGAGAGGGTCGGGCTGGTCGGGCCCAGCGGGGTGGGGAAGAGCACGTTGCTGGCCGTGGTGCTGGGGTTCGTGACGCCCGCGTCGGGGCGGGTGCTGGTCGGTGGGGTGGACCTGCGCGAGATCGACCGCGAGTCGTGGTTGCGGCAGGTGGCGTGGGTGCCGCAGCGGCCGACGCTGTTCCCCGGCACGGTCGGCGAGAACATCGCCCTGGGCTCTTCCGGTGACGTTCGCGGCGCGGCGGCGGAGATGGGGTTGGCGGGGTTGGTCGACGCCGAGCACCCGCTGTCCTCCGGTGAACGGCAACGGGTCGCGTTGGCGCGGGCGTTGGTGCGGGACGAGGCGCGGCTGTTGTTGCTGGACGAGCCGACGTCCCGGCTGGACGGCGGCACCGAGGACGCGGTGGTGCGGGCGACGCGGCGGCTCGTGGCCGGGCGGACGGCGATCGTCGTGGCGCACCGGCCCGCGGTGCTCGACGAGGTGGATCGGGTGGTGGCGTTCGGATGAGGCGACTGGTGCTCGCGGTGGCCGCCGGGGTGGCCGCCGAACTGGCCGGGATCGGGCTGATGACCACCGCCGTGTGGCTCGTCGTGCGCGCCGCCGGGCAGCCGCCGCTGTCGGCGTTGGCGGTGGCGGTCGTGGCGGTGCGGACGTTGGCCCTGGCGCGCGGCGGGCTGCGGTACGCCGAACGGCTGGCCGGGCACTCGGCGGTGTTGCGGCACCTGGCGGAGGTGCGCGGCCGGGTGTACGAGGCGTTGCTGCGCCGTCCGCTCGCCAAGGGCGACGCGCTCACCCGACTCGTGTCCGATGTGGACGGTGTGCAGGACGCGTTGTTGCGGTGCGCGTTGCCCGGCGCGGTGGCGGTCGTGGTCGGGGTGGTGGCGTTGGCGGCGACGGGCTTCGCGTGGCCGTTGGCGGTCGGGCTGGTGGTGACCGCCTGCCTCGTCCCGTGGGCCGCGTACGGGCTCGCGGTGCGGCACTCGCGGGCGCTGGCGCCGTTGCGGGCGGAGTTGGCGGAGCGGACCGTCGTGCTGCTGGACGGAGCGGCCGAGCTGACCGCGTTCGGCGCGCTGGACCGGGAGCTGGCCGCGACCGGCCGGGTGGTCGACGCGGTGGCCGACCGGGAACGGCGGGGCGGGTCCGGCGCGGCGGCGTTGGCGGCGGCGGCCGTGGTCGTGCAGTTCGGGGTGGCGTTGGCGTTCCTGCGGTCCGGCGCCCCGGCGCACGTCGTGCTGGGCTCGGTCGCGGTGCTGGAGGTGACGCTGCCGCTGGCGGCGGCGGCGCAGCGGTGGGCCGAGGTGCGGGGGTCGGTCACGCGGGTGCGGGAGGCGTTGCGGATGGTGGAGCTGCTGCCGGTGCGGGACGCCCCGGCACCGGACGTGGAGCTGCCCGTGGGCCGGGTCGGGGTGGTGGGCGCCAGCGGGGCGGGGAAGAGCACGTTCCTGCGGGCGTTGGCCGCCGCGCACCCCGGCGTCGCCAAGGGCGTGCTGGACGACGCGCACGTCTTCCACGCCACCGTGGAAGCCAACGTGCGGCTGGGCCGGCCGGAGGCGTCACAGGAGGAGCTGGACGAAGTCGCCCGGGTGGTGGACCTGGACGTGCCGTGGGACACCGTGGTCGGCGAGGACGGCGGCGCGTTGTCCGGCGGTCAGCGGCAACGCCTGCTGCTGGCCCGCGCCCTGCTGGCCGACCCGGACGTGCTGCTGCTCGACGAACCCGTCGAAGGCCTGGCGGTCGATCACGGTGACGCCGTCCTGCGCCGCGTGCTCGACCACGCGCGGGGCGCCGTCGTGCTGGTCACGCACCGGCTCGCGCCGTTGGCCGGTGTCGACCGGGTCGTGGTGCTCGACGGGGGTCGCGTCGCGCAGGAGGGCACGCACGAGGAGCTGGTCGCGGCGCCCGGCTACTACCGCGACCGCTGGAGCACCGAGCGCATGGCGGGCCGGTCCTCGGCGGGCACCTCCACCGGCGACGGCAGCCACTCGCCGTCGAACGGCACGAACTGCGTCAGCGTCGACGACGCCACCGGCACACCGCAGCGGCGCAGCGCGGTGACCGCGATCTGAGCCGCCATCGGCCCGAGCTGCCGCAGGTCCCGGTTGCGGTGCTTGCGCACGCCCAGGTTGACCTGCGCGATCCCGTCCAGGCCGTAGCGGGTGTGCGCGTCGAGCAGCAGCCCGATCTCGACGCCGTAGCCGGGCGCGAACGGCACCGACTCCAGGAACTCGCGCGTGCCCGCGTACTCGCCGCCCAGCGGCTGCACGACGCCCGCCAGCTCGGGCCGCAGGGCGTTGAGCAGCGGCCGGGCCGCCAGCTCGGTGACCCGGCCGCCGCCGGTGCTCTCCAGTCGCAGCGGCCGCCGGTAGAAGCCCTTCACCAGGTGCACGTCGGCGCGGGTGAGCAGCGGGCCGAGCAGGGCGGGCACGAACTCGGGGTCCGGGTCGACCAGGTCGGAGTCGAGGAACACGACCAGGTCGCCGGTGGTGGCGGCCAGCGAGCGCCAGAGGACCTCGCCCTTGCCGGGGCGGGGCGCCAGGTCGGGCAGCACGTCGGTCCGGTGCACGACCCGCGCTCCCGCCGCGGCCGCGCGGGCCGCGGTGTCGTCGGTGGAGCCGGAGTCGACGACCACGAGCTCGTCCACGAGGGTGCCCAGGAGCGGGCGGACCACGGCGACGACGTCGGCGACGGTCGCCTCCTCGTCGAGCGCGGGCAGGACGACGCTGACGGTGCGGTCCGCCTTGTGCGCGAGGAGCTCCTCGGGGGTCCACCGCGGCCGTTGCCACGTGTTGGCCGCGAACCAGTCGGTCATCAGGCCAACGCCCTCAGCACGCGCGCCGGGGGTCGCGTGCCGGCGATGCTCGCCACCATCTCGACCACCCGCCGGGTCTGGCGCACCTGGTGCGCCCGGAAGACCTTCGCGCCGGTCCACGCGGCCACGGAGGTGGCGGCGAGCGTGCCGTCGACCCGGTCGTCCAGCTCCACGCCCAGGGTCTCGCCGACGAAGTCCTTGTTCGACAGGGCCATCAGCACGGGCCACCCGGTGGCCACGAGCTCGTCCAGCCGGCGGAGCAGTTCCAGGCCGTGCCACGTGTTCTTGCCGAAGTCGTGGGTCGGGTCGATCAGCACGCCCTCGGCGGGCACGCCCAGCGCGACCATCCGCTCGGCCCGCTCGACCAGCTCCGCCACCACGGACGCCACCACGTCGGCGTAGCGGACGCGGTGCGGGTCGGTGCGCGGTTCGAGACCGCCGGTGTGGGAGCAGACGATGCCGACGCCGAACTCCGCCGCCACCTCGGCCAGCGCCGGGTCCGCGCCCGCCCACGTGTCGTTGATCAGGTCCGCGCCCGCCTCGCAGACCGCGCGACCCACCTCGTGCCGCCAGGTGTCGACGCTGATCACCAGGTCGGGGTGCCGGTCGCGGACCGCCGCGACGAGCGGCACGACCCGGCGCGCCTCCTCGGCGGCGTCCACCACTTCGCCCTTGGAGCCCGCCTTGACCCCGCCGATGTCGACGATGTCCGCGCCTTCGGCGACCGCCCGGTCCACCGCGGCCATGGCGGCGTCGTCGGAGAAGGTCGCGCCGCGGTCGTAGAACGAGTCGCGCGTCCGGTTGACGATCGCCATCACCAGCGCGCGATCCCCGGCGACCTCTCGTGAACCGAACCGCATGGGGGCATGGTGCCACGTCGGGGTTGCCCGTGAGCTGCGTCACAGCCCTCTGCTACCGACGAGTACGTTGCGTGTTTACTCACCGGTAACACCCCCTGCGTGATCCCGGTCACGGTGGCTGGACCGGGTGGCCGACGGTCAAGGAGGACCTCGTGCGCCGACCACTCCCCCTGCTGCTCGCCGCCCTGGTGGCGCTCGTGCTCGCACCACCGTCCGCCCAGGCCGCCGCGCCCGGGTTCGCGGTGGCCTACCAGACCATCCCCGGCGAGGGCGGCACGCCGTTGAAGGCCTTCGTCGTCACGCCGACCGGACGTGGCAGCGGCCCGTTCCCGCTGCTCGTGCTGCCGTCGAGCTGGGGCGTGAACAACATCGAGTACGTGGGCGCGGCGGCCAGGCTGGCCTACGAGTCCGGGTACTCGGTGATCAGCTACACCTCCCGCGGCTTCCACGACTCGGCGGGCGAGATCGACGTCGCCGGGCCGGACACCGTGGCCGACGTCAGCCGGGTGATCGACTGGGGCCTGGCGCACGCGGGCGGCGACCCGGCGCGGATCGGCGTCGGCGGGATCTCCTACGGCGCGGGGCAGTCGCTGCTGGCCGCGGCGCGCGACCCGCGGATCAAGGCGGTGACGGCGCTGAGCACGTGGACCGACCTGGGCCGCTCGCTGTACCCGAACGAGACGGTGAGCGCGCAGGCGGTGGAGTTGCTGCTGGCGGCGGGGAAGCTCACCGGCCGGCCGGGGCCCGTGCTGCGCGAGGCCGAGGCGGCCTACCGGGAAGGCCGGTTCGCCGACGTGCTGCCGATCTCGCCGCCCCGCTCGCCGGCTTCGCACGTGTCGTCGATCAAGGCGGCGGTGCTGATCGGCAACGCCTGGAACGACGGGCTGTTCGCACCCGGCCAGCTCACGGACTTCTTCGGCGCGTTGAGCGGGCCGAAGCGGTTGATGCTGTCGCCGGGCGACCACGCGACGGCCGAGCTGTTCGGGGCGGCCGGGCTGCCGAACGAGATCTGGACCTCGGTGGGGCGCTGGTTCGACCGGTACGTGAAGGGCGAGGAGAACGGGGTCGAGCGCGAGCTGCCCGTGCAGGTGAAGCCGAACAACGGCGGCGGTTGGCGGTCGTACCCGTCGTGGGCGGCGGTGACGGCCCGCACGGAGGCGGTGGCGTTGTCGGCGGACCGGATCGGGGCGGGGTGGCCCACCATCGCGGAGAGCGGCGTGGTCCTGGTGTCGGGCGCGTTGCAGGGGTTCCTGCGGCTGCCGGTCGGGGTGTCCACGCCGTTGGTCGACCGGGGTGCGGCGGCGGTGTGGCGCGGACCCGTGCAGTGGAGCGCCGGCTCGGTCAGCGGCACGCCGAAGGCGCACTTGACGGTGACGCCCGGCGCGGCCCGCACCACGTTGTACGCGTACCTGTACGAGGTCAACGCCCTGGGGTCGGGCGCGTTGATCACGCACAAGCCGGTGACGCTGACCGGGACCGCGACCCGCGCGGTCGACGTCGAGCTGGAGCCGGTGGTGTGGAACGTGGCGGCCGGGAACCGGCTGGTGCTGGTCGTGGACACCGTGGACGCCCGGTACCAGGGGTCGAGTGCGATCGGGTCGTCGGTGGCGTTCGGCGCGGGGTCGTGGCTGGAGGTGCCGAGGGGGTGAGGGGCTGAGGGGCCCGGTGGGCCGAGGCCGACCCTGACAGCGGGTGGCAGGAATGCCTGACAGGATCGCCCGCATGGAAGCGAAGTCGACGTTCAAGATCACCCGATGGGACCAGACCGTCTACGACGAGGCGGAGCCGCAGCTGGGCCGGGCGCTCGTGGACAAGGCGTACAGCGGCGCGATGGTGGGCACCAGCACGGCCGAGCTGACCATGTGCCAGCCCTCGGACGGCGCCGCCGGCTACGTGGGCACCGAGAGGTTCACCGGGACGCTCGACGGGAAGGCCGGGACGTTCGTCCTGCAGCACGGCGCGGTCATGTCCGGTGACAACGCCGAGTTCTGGGGCCACATCGTGCCCGGGTCCGGCACCGGCGAGCTGACCGGCATCTCCGGCACGGCCCGGCTGGAGCACGAACTGATCACCCTGGACCACGACCTTGGCTGACCGGGAACGGGTGATCGCCTACCGGGTCGCCGCGCACCAGTTCGACCGGACCGTCGCCGACGCGTCCGGGCTGCGGGTGTTCGACCTCGGGTTGCAGGACTCGGAGCGGTCGGCGGTGCCCGCGCTGGCGGCGCGGTTGGAGCAGGTGCCGGAGCTGGACGGGTTCACCCTCACGTGGAGCGTGCGGGGCGCGCCCCACTGGCACCGGGCCGACGAGGTGCCGGCGTTGGCCGCCCGGCTGTGGCCGTTGAGCGACGCCGACGCGGTGGCCCGGATGAACCGGCCGCCGGTGGAGCACGGGCGCGAGGTGCTGCACGAGGTCGCCTCGGCGTTGCGCGAGGTGGTGACGGGGCCGATGACGAAGGGCGAGGCGTCGGCCCGGCTCACCGCGGTGGTGCGCCCGGACGTCGCCGCCTGGTGCCGGGGCTGCGACGCCACCCACGTGCTCGACCCGGTCTTCCGCCTCGCCGTGCTGCCCGCGGGGCTGCGGTTCGACCCGGCGGAGAAGACGGTGACGTTCGTGCCGCTGGAGGGCCGGCGGGACGTGCCCCGGGAGAGCGCGGGCTTCCCCGCGCTGATCTCGGACTACCTGCGGCTGCACGGCCCCGCCGGGCCGTCCGAGGTGGCGCACCACTTCGGCGCGCCGGTCCGCGAGGTGAAGGACGTGTGGCCGGACGACCTGGTCGCGGTGTCCAAGCGGGCGTGGTTGCCGGCCGACCGGATGGCGGCGTTCGAGAACCCGCCGGAGCCCGAGGTGGTGCGGCTGCTGCCACCGCTGGACCCCTACCTGAACGCCCGCGACCGCGACCTGCTCGTGCCGGACAAGGCGCACCAGAAGCAGGTGTGGCGAATCCTGGGCCGCCGGGGCGCGCTGCTCGTGGACGGCGAGATCCTGGGCACCTGGCAGGCCAGGGCGACGGGCTCGCGGCTGGACGTCGAGGTGTCGCCGTTCGTGCCGCTGGACGTGGAGATGTTCGCGGAGGAGGCGACCCGGCTGGCGGCGGCCCGCGGCCTGGCGGAGGCGAAGGTCCGCTAGCGGGGAGTCGGGCGCGGACCGGGGGCACGAGCCCCCGGTCGCGCGACTCCCCCGACCCGGCGGCGACCGTCGACGTCCGGCCGGACCACCGGCCCGCCCGCGGTCAGTGCGCGTCCGCCCAGGCCTTGTGCGCGTCGTTCACCACGCGCACCGCGTCGTCGATGTCGTCGGTCAGGTACAGCAGGTCCAGGTCCTTCTCGCCGACCTTGCCGCTGGCCAGCACCGACTCGCGCACCCAGTCGTAGAGGCCCTGCCAGTACGACTTGCCGAACAGGACCACCGGGAACTTGGTGACCTTCTTCGTCTGCACGAGCGTCAACGCCTCGAACAGCTCGTCGAGCGTGCCGAACCCGCCCGGCAGGCAGATGAACGCCTGCGAGTACTTGATGAACATCGTCTTGCGGACGAAGAAGTAGCGGAAGTTCACGCCGAGGTCGACCCACGGGTTCAGGCCCTGCTCGAACGGCAGCTCGATGCCGAGGCCGACGGAGAACCCGCCCGCCTCCGAGCAGCCCCGGTTGACCGCCTCCATCGCGCCCGGCCCACCACCGGTGATCACCGCGAACCCCGCCTCGGCCAGCGCGGCGCCCAGCTTGCGCCCCGTCTCGTACTCGGGGTGGTCGCGGCCGGTGCGGGCGGAGCCGAACACGGTCACCGCGCTCGGCACCTCGGCCAGCGCGCCGAAGCCCTCGACGAACTCCGCCTGGATGCGCAGCACGCGCCACGGGTCGGTGTGCACCCAGTCGCTGTGGCCGCGCGAGTCCAGCAACCGCTGGTCGGTGGTGGTCAGCTCGTCGCGGCGCTCGCGACGCAGGACGACCGGTCCGCGCTGCTTCTCCTTGGGGTGCTCGTCCACGCTGTCCGTCATTGGCCGGAGTCTAGCCGCGCGCCTGGTCGTGACCGAGGAAGCGGCGCAGCACGTCGGCGCACCGCCGGATCTGGTGCACCGGGACGTGCTCCTGCCGGGTGTGCGCCAGCGTCGGGTCCCCCGGTCCGAAGTTCACCGCCGGCATGCCCAGGGCGGCGAAGCGGGCCACGTCCGTCCAGCCGAGCTTGGCGACGGGGACGCCGCCGGCGGCGGCGACGAGCTCGCGGGTGGTCGGCGAGGCGAGACCGGGCAGCGCGCCCGGCGAGCTGTCGGTGACCGTGACGTCGTAGCCCTCGAACACCTCCCGCAGGTGCTGCTCGGCCTGCTCCGGGGTGCGGTCGGGGGCGAAGCGGTGGTTGACGGTGAGCACCGCCTCGTCCGGCACCACGTTGCCCGCGACGCCGCCGCCGATCTTCACCGCCTGCAGGCCCTCGCGGTACCGGCAGCCGTCGATCTCGACCTGCCGCGGCTCGTAGGCCTCCAGGCGGCGCAGGACCTCGCCGACGGCGTGGATCGCGTTCACGCCCATCCAGCCGCGCGCGGTGTGGGCGCGGACGCCCTTCGTGCGGACCTCGACGCGGATCGTGCCCTGGCAGCCCGCCTCGATCACGCCGTTGGACGGCTCGCACACGATCGCCAGGTCCCCGCGCAGCCACTCCGGCAGCTCGCGCTCGATGCGGCCGAGGCCGTTGCGGACGGCGTCGATCTCCTCGCAGTCGTAGAAGATGAACGTCAGGTCGTGGCGCGGGTCGGCGACCGTCGCGGCGAGGTGCAGCATCACCGCGTCGCCGCCCTTCATGTCGACGGTGCCGCAGCCGTGCAGGACACCGTCCTCCAGGCGCGACGGCAGGTTGTCGTTGATCGGCACGGTGTCGAGGTGGCCGGCGAGCACGACCCGGGTCGGGCGACCGAGGTTCGTGCGGGCCAGCACGGCGTTGCCGGACCTCGTGACCTCCAGGGCCGTCTGGTCCCTGAGGGACCGTTCGACGAGGTCGGCGATGCGGGCTTCGTCTTCGGAGACGCTGGGCGTGTCGACCAGCGCGGCGGTCAGCTCGACGGGATCGGCGGCGAGGTGCAAGGTGTCGGCCACTCGGCGCACGTTACCGTTGGCACCCGTGAGCACCGCAAACCCCACCGGCGCGTACGGCGTCGGACTCGCCACCGTCACCCCTACCGGCGCTGTGCTGGACACGTGGTTCCCGTCGCCGTCGCTCGGGACCGCGGAGCCCGGTGTGGCGCTGCTGTCGTCCGCGGAGGTGTCGGTCGAGCTCGGTGAGGCCGCCGCCAAGCAGCTCGGCGCGGACGCCGAGCGCGACGTCGAGGTCATCGGCGTCCGGGTCGGCATCGGCTCGCTGGCCGACGCGCCCACCTCGACCTACGACGTGTGGCTGCGGCTGCACCTGCTGTCGTCGCGGCTCGTGCGGCCGCACGGCGCGAACCTGGACGGCCTGTTCGGGCTGCTCAACAACGTGGTGTGGACGAACTACGGGCCGTGCGCGGTGGAGGGGTTCGAGCAGACCCGGCTGCGGCTGCGCGCACGTGGCCCGGTGACCGTGCACGGGGTCGACAAGTTCCCGCGGATGGTGGACTACGTCGTGCCCAGCGGGGTGCGGATCGCGGACGCGGACCGGGTGCGGATGGGCGCGCACCTGGCGTCCGGCACGACCGTGATGCACGAGGGTTTCGTGAACTTCAACGCCGGCACGCTGGGCACGTCGATGGTGGAGGGCCGCATCTCGGCCGGTGTCGTCGTCGGTGACGGCTCGGACGTGGGCGGCGGCGCGTCGATCATGGGCACGTTGTCCGGTGGCGGCAAGCAGGTCATCTCGGTCGGCGAGCGCTGCCTGATCGGCGCGAACGGCGGCGTGGGCATCTCGTTGGGCGACGACTGCGTCGTGGAGGCCGGCCTGTACATCACCGCGGGGACGAAGGTCACCGGCGAGGACGGCGCCGTCGTCAAGGCGGGCCGGCTGTCCGGCATGTCGAACCTGCTGTTCCTGCGCGACTCGACCACCGGCGTCGTCAAGGTCCGCTCCCGCGAGGGCCAGGGCATCGAGCTGAACGCCGCCCTGCACGCCAACGACTGACCCCGAGAGTCCAACGTTCAACGCGCGAGAGTCGTACGTTCAGCGACCCTGAATTCAACGTTCGGCCATACCGAGTGGTCGGTCGAGCGTTGAATTCAGGTGCCGTGAACGTACGACTCTCGCGGCGTGAACGTACGACTCACGCGGGGGTCAGGGGGTGAGGCGGGTGGTGGCGGTGGCGATGGCCGAGTCGGTGGCGGTCAGGGCGATGCGGACGTGCCGGTCGCCCGTCGGGCCGTAGAACGTGCCCGGAGCGGTCAGGATGCCGCGCTCGGCGAGCCAGCCGACGGTGTCCCACGCGTTCTCGCCGTCCCGGGTCGACCACAGGTACAGGCCGGCCTCCGAGTGGTCCACGGTGAAGCCCGCCGCGGTCAACGCCGGCAGCAGCACGGCCCGCCGCGCCCGGTACCGCTCGCGCTGCTCGGCGACGTGCGCGTCGTCGTTCAACGCCGCCGTCATCGCCGCCTGGACCGGCCGGGGCATGATCATGCCCGCGTGCTTGCGCACCTCGAGCAGCGACGCCACCAGCGCCGGGTCGCCCGTCACGAACCCCGCCCGGTACCCGGCGAGGCTGGACGACTTGGACAGCGAGTGCACGGCCAGCACCCCGTCCACCGAGCCGCCGTTGACCGACGGCAGCAGCACGGACACCGGCTGCGCGTCCCACGCCAGCGCCAGGTAGCACTCGTCGGACGCGACGACCGCCCCGACGGCTCGCGCGTCGGCCACGGCCCGCGCCAGCTGCTCGTCGGACAGCACCCGGCCGGTCGGGTTGGACGGCGAGTTCAGCCACACCAGCGACGTGCCGGGCGGGGGCGGTTCGCCGTCGGCCAGCCGCACCGGGGTGGCGCCCGCCAGCCGCGCGCCCACCTCGTAGGTCGGGTACGACAGCGCCGGGATGGCCACCACGTCGCCCGGCCCCAGGCCCAGCAACGTCGGCAGCCACGCCACCAGCTCCTTCGACCCGATGGTCGGCAGGACCGCCGCCGGGTCGAGCCCCGTCACGCCGTGCCGCCGCGCCAACGCGCCCACGACCGCCTCGCGCAACGCCGGCGTGCCGTGCGTGGTCGGGTAGCCGGGTACGTCGGCGACGGTGCCGAGGGCGTGCCGGATCAGTTCCGGGACCGGGTCCACCGGGGTGCCGATGGACAGGTCGACCACGCCGCCGGGGTGCGTGCGCGCCTTGGCGGCGTGGTCGGCCAGCGAGTCCCAGGGGAAGTCCGGGAGCCTCCGCGAGGTGCCGGAGGTCACTCGTGCGACGCCTGCGGGGGGAGTGCCTTGATGACCGCGGGGTCGGCGCTGACCTTGCCGACCTTGGAGGCGCCACCGGGTGAGCCCAGCTCGTCGAAGAAGTCCACGTTCGCCTTCGTGTACTCCTTCCACTCGTCGGGGACGTCGTCCTCGTAGTAGATGGCCTCGACGGGGCACACCGGCTCGCAAGCACCGCAGTCGACGCACTCGTCCGGGTGGATGTAGAGCATCCGGTCGCCTTCGTAGATGCAGTCGACGGGGCACTCTTCGATGCACGCCTTGTCGAGCACGTCCACGCACGGCTGGGCGATCACATAGGTCACTGCGCTCTCCTGCTCTTGTTCTGGTCCACACCGCGCAAGCCGGAGAGTACGCGGCGGAGTCGATTGTCCAACGCCCAGGCTTGCCTTAACCGCACCGTGCTCCACCTCACAGACCCACGTCCACCGGGGCGGTGCACGATGCGGGGGTGCAGCACGTCACCGACTTGGAGCAGCGGTGCGCCGACGCGTGGCCGGCGCTGGTCGACCGGCCGCTCGGGCAGTGGCGGCTGCGGGCCGCGGGCGGGTTCACCGGACGGGCCAACAGCGCCTTGACCACGGGCGATCCCGGGATTCCGGTGGTCGACGCGCTCGCCGAGGTGATCGACTTCGCGACCGCCAACGGCATCGGGCCGGCCGCCCACGTGGTGATCGGCGCGCCCGCCGAGGCCGAGGTCGAGGCCGCCGGGTGGCGGGTCGATGTGGATCACCCGGGCGGGGCGGAGTCGCTGGTGATGACGGGCAGGCCGGCTGGGTTCGCCACCCCGAAGGAAGCCGAGGTGGACATTTCGGACTTCCCGTCTCCCGGATGGTGGGAGCTCGTCGCCCGGCCCGACCCCACCCCCGCGCAGCGGCACGTGCTCGCGTCGGGCGGGCAGGTCGGTTTCGGCGCGGTAGTCCGGGACGGCCGCGTGCTGGCCGCCGTGCGCGGCGCCGTCGTCGGCGACCTGCTGCACGTGGCACGGCTCGCCGTGCGCCCCGAGGCGCGCCGGCTCGGCCTGGCGCGGCGGCTGATGGGCGGTCTGGCCGCGTGGGGCGTCGACCGGGGTGCGACGACGTGCGCGTTGCAGGTGGCCGAGCACAACAAGCCCGCGATCACGCTCTACGAGTCGTTGGGCTGCGTCGAGCACCACCGCTACCGCTACTGGGTGTCGAACCACGCGTAGGCGGCCTTGCGGACCCGTTTCAACGCCGAGCGCTCGCCGAAGTAGTCGCCCACCACGCCGACCACGGGCAGCATGCCCAGCGCCTGGTGGTGCAGCCGGCCCTGCGGGCGCTTGTCCAGCTCGTCCTCCAGCTTCCAGAGGACCTTGGCGAGCTTCCAGATGGTCGCGCCGATCGCCCGGAACGTGGACCGCTCCCGCAGCTCCTCGGTGAGCGCGGCGGTCTGCTCGTCCTCGGTGCTCGTCTCGCCGGGCCGCCGGTCGACCGGCAGCCCGTCGACCTCCCGCTGGAACAGCACGTGCGCGAGCAGCCGCACGCGGTCCTCGGTCGAGGTGAACCCGTGCTCGCCCGCGATGGCCGACAGCAGCAGCCCCTGCCCGGCCGCGCCGAGCGCCGACTGGACGGGCAGCCGGTCGGCGAGCACGCCGCCGATCCCGGGCAGCGCGGCGACCAGCGACACGAGCCGGCCGACCCGGTTGAGCCAGAACTCGTCGCGCTGGAGCACGTCCATCCGCGTCCACGCGGCCGTGCCCGGCACCTTCACCGCGGCCAGCCGGTCCCACAGCTTGTCCACGAGCTTGCGGTCGGCGTCGCGTTCGGCCTCGCGGTCGCGCAGCCCCAGCAGGTTCGCGTCGCGCAGGGTGTCCAGCAGCGGTCCGGTCGCCCGCACGAACGGGCGCAGCGCCCGCACCACGTCCCGGTCAGTGATCGTCTCCGGCACCGGCGGTCCTCCCCATGTGCGCGCCCACCGCGATGGCGCCCGGCAACGCGCCCCCGGCGAACAGCACCAGGGTGCGCCAGTCGTTGAGGAGTACCACGTCCCCTCCCGGTCCGAACAGGCCGAACAGCAACAACGTGCCCGTCCACACCAGCAGCGGCGACACCACGGACAGCGTGCGGCGCCCGTGCCACGAGGCGGCGACGACCAGCATCGGCGTGGTCACGATCGCGAGCACCACCGTGATCGGGAACGGCAGGTCGTCCACGCGCGGGAGCAGGGTGCCGTCCAGCCGCACGGGCAGGAAGAACAGCTCCAGCACCGCGAGCACGAACGCCGCGACCGCGATCCCGACGAGAGCGAGGCGATCGGTCAATCGAGCCCCCCGAACAGGTCTGTCTCCGCGCCCGCCGCGGGACCCTTGGCCAGCACGTAGTACTCGGCCTGCGCGACGGGCTGCGCGATGCCGTTGGACAGCGCGTAGGCGGCCCGGCCCGAGCCGTCCTGCCACACGCTGATCTGCGTGGAGTGGGCGCGCAACGCCCGCAGCTTCGCGACCAGGTGCTCGGAGATGTCGATCGTGGTGGTGATCGCGGCGTCGTCGGTGACCACCAGCTCGTCCTCGGCGGGCAGCCGCCACGGCAGGTCGCCGACCTCGGCCAGCGCCGCCGCGCCCGCCTCGGTCGCGGCGCGGGACGTCACGGCGTGGAAGACGCGGTCCACGTCCGTCGCCGCGGCCGTGGTGATCTCGTGCGCCCGGATGTGGTCGGGGTGCCCGTAGCCGCCGAACGCGTCGTAGGTGACCACGACCTGCGGCTTCACCGACGCGATGATCTCCGACAGGGCGGCGGCCTGCTCGTCGGCCGAGCCGTTGACGAAGGCGCGCGGGTGGCTGTTCGCCTCGACGCCGGCCATCCCGGAGTCCCGCCAGCGGCCGATGCCGCCGAGGAACCGGTGGTCGGTCACGCCGAGGGCCGCGCAGGCGGACCTCAGTTCCGCGACCCGGTACCCGCCGAGCTGGTCGGCGGCGTCCGCGGTCAGCTCCTGGAGCGCCGGCGGGATGATCTCGCCCTCCTCGCCGAGGGTGCAGGTGACCACGGTGACGTGCACGCCCAGCGCGGAGTAGCGGGCGATCGTGCCGCCCGTCCACAGGCTTTCGTCGTCGGGATGTGCGTGTACCAGCAGCAACCGTGGTGGAGCGGTGAGCGTCACCGGAAGAGACTAATCGGTGTGGGGTGGCCGCTGTTCCGCAGCCGGCGGCTCGGTCCCCCGCGAGGCCGCGGGGGACCGATTCCGGAACTCACCCCACCAGCGCCGGGACCACTTCGGCGAAGTGGCACGCCGAGAGCGTGCCGCTGCCGTCGCCGCGCCGTTCCAGCTTGGGCTCCTCGACGGCGCAGATGTCCTGCGCCTTCCAGCACCGGGTGCGGAAGCGGCAGCCCGACGGCGGGTTCACCGGCGAGGGCACGTCACCGGTGAGCACGATCCGCTGACGCCGGCGCTCCACCTTCGGGTTCGGCACGGGCACCGCGGACAGCAGCGCCTGCGTGTACGGGTGCATCGGCCGGGCGTAGATGTCCTCCCGCTCGCCGATCTCGATGATCTTGCCGAGGTACATCACGGCGACCCGGTCGGAGATGTGCCGCACGACCGACAGGTCGTGCGCCACGAACAGGTACGCCAGGCCCAGGCGTTCCTGCAGCTCCTCCAGCAGGTTCACCACACCGGCCTGCACCGACACGTCCAGCGCGGACACCGGCTCGTCCAGCACCACGAGCTTCGGGTTCAGCGCGAGCGCCCGGGCGATGCCGATGCGCTGGCGCTGGCCGCCGGAGAACTCGTGCGCGTACCGGTTGCGGTGCTCCGGGTTCAGGCCCACCAGCTCCATGAGCTCGTTGACCCGGTGCTGCACGTCGCCGCCCGCGTCCGGCGGCAGGCCGTGGATCTTGAACGGCTCGGAGATCAGCTCGTTGATCTGCCAGCGCGGGTTCAGCGACGCGTACGGGTCCTGGAACACGATCTGCATGTCCCGCCGCACGCCGCGCAGGCCCTTGCCGCGCAGCTTGGTGAGCTCGCGGCCCTCGAACTTCACCGAGCCGGACGTCGGCTTGTGCAGCTGGAGGATCGCCCGACCGGTGGTGGACTTGCCGCAGCCGGACTCGCCGACCAGGCCCAGCGTCTCGCCCGGGTAGAGGTCGAAGCTCACCCCGGACACCGCCTGGACCTGCCCCACGGTGCGCGGGATGATGCCGCCGCCGCGCACCGGGAACGACTTGACCAGGTCCTTGACCTCCAGCAGCGGGGTCTCGCCCGGACGTCCGCCCGAGACGAGGCCACCGGCCTGGGGGTTGATGTCTGTCGAGGTCATGAGGTCGGCTTCTCCTCTTCGTGCAACCGAGCTTCGACCACGTCGAGGTCCTCGCTCACCGGGATGTCCGGGTTCGCCATGGTCAGCGACGCGGGGTTCTCGACCACGCCGATCTCGTCGTGGGCGAACAGCCGCTGCGGGTTCTCGATGGTCGCCAGGTGCGCGGAGCGGTGGCACCGCGCGAAGTGGCCTGCCCGGTCGGTCTCCAGCAGCAGCGGCTCGGTCTCGCGGCACTCGTCGATCGCCAACGGGCAGCGGGGCGAGAACGAGCAGCCCTGCGGCAGGTTCATCAGCGACGGGGGCGCGCCCTTGATCGGGGTGAGCCGCTTGCCCAGCAGGTTCGGGTTCGGGATCGAGCCCAGCAGGCCGACGGTGTACGGCATCCGCTGCGCCTCGAAGACCTCGTCCACGGTGCCCTGCTCGACGACCGTGCCGCCGTACATGACCTGCACGCGGTCCACCATGCCCGCCACCACGCCCAGGTCGTGCGTGATGACCATGATGCCCGCGCTCGTCTCGTCCCGGATGCGCAGCAGCGTGTCCAGGATCTGCGCCTGCACGGTCACGTCCAGCGCCGTGGTCGGCTCGTCCGCGATGATCACGTCCGGGTCGTTGATGATCGCCATCGCGATCATCGCGCGCTGCCGCATGCCGCCGGAGAACTCGTGCGGGTACTGCGAGGCGCGGCGGTCCGGCTGCGGGATGCCGACGAGCTCCAGCGCCTCGACGGCCTTGGCCCAGGCGGCCTTCTTCGACACGTCGTGGTGCGCCCGGTGCGCCTCGGCGAGCTGCCAGCCCACCGTGTACACCGGGTTCATCGAGGTCATCGGGTCCTGGAAGATCATCGAGACGCCGTTGCCGCGGACCGGCTGCATCTGCTTGTAGTTCAGGCCGACGAGCTCGCGGTCCTTGAACTTGATCGACCCGCCGATCTTCGCGGTCTTGGGCAGCAGGCCCATGATCGCCATCGACGACACGGACTTGCCGGAACCCGACTCGCCCACGATGCCCAGCACCTCGCCGGGGCCGAGGGTGAACGACACGTCCCGCACCGCGTGCACGGTGCCGTCGTCGGTCGGGAAGTCGACCGACAGGTTCTCGACCCGGAGCAGCTTCTCGCCGCCGGCGGTGTTGTCGAAGATCGACTCGGTCAGGGCCGTCATCTGGTTGCCACCTCCGGCGGCGGTCACGTCCAGCTCGCTCATGCCTTCACCCTCCTCTGCCGCGGGTCGAAGGCGTCCCGGAGACCGTCGCCGATGAAGTTCACCGCGAGTGAGATCAGCACGATGAACACGAACGGGGTGAGGAACAGCCACGGGTGCAGCGTCAGCTCGTTCTTGTTCAGGCTGATCATCAGGCCGAGCGACGTGTCCGGGCTCTGCACGCCGAGGCCGATGAACGACAGCGCGGCCTCCAGCAGCACGGCCTGCGCGATCGCCAGCGTGGCGTTCACGATGATCACGTCCACGGTGTTGGGCAGGATGTGCCGGAACACGATGCGGAACGTGGACGCGCCCAGCGCGCGGGCCGCCTCCACGAACTCCTTCTCGCGCAGCGACAGCACCATGCCGCGGATCACCCGGGCGATCGACAGCCAGCCGATCAGGCCCAGGTAGAGCGCGACGATCAGCCAGTTGCTGCCGCCGCTGCCGCCCGCCACCGCCACCACGAAACTGTTGCGCACCAGCACGGCCGCGATGATCAGGCTGGGGATCACCAGCAGCAGGTCGATGAAGCGGCTGATCAGGGTGTCGACCCAGCCCTTCATGTAGCCGGCCAGCGCGCCCAGGACCACGCCGATGACGGTGGACAGCACCGCCACCACGATCGCGATCTGGAGCGAGAACTGCGTGCCGCGGATGATCAGGGCGACCATGTCGCCGCCCAGCCGGTCCGTGCCGAACGGGTGGTCGGCGCTGGGCGGCAGGTACCGCTTGAAGCCGAGGTCCGTGTACGGGTACTTCCAGAACACGCCGCCGAAGAAGGCGAACAGCACCAGGATCGCGAACAGGACCGAGCCGACCAGGGCGGCCTTGTGCCGGGTGAACCGGCGCAGGACCACCTGCCACTGCTTGCGCGCCGTGGTCGCGTCGAACGTGCTCACCTCGCCGCCCGACTGGGGCGCGGGCGCCTGCGCCACGGGGGAACCGATCTCAGTCAAGGCGAATCCTCGGGTCCAGGAAGGCGTACAGGATGTCCGCGATCAGGTTGAACACGATGATGAACACGGCCGTGAGCATCATGAAGCCGAGCACCTGGTACGGCTCGATCTTCGTGATGGCCTCGACGATGAACTTGCCCATTCCGGACCAGCTGAAGACCGTTTCGGTGATCACCGCGCCGCCGAACCCGGCGCCGATGTTGAGCGAGGAGACCGTGATGATCGGGATGAGCGCGTTGCGGAACGCGTGCCGGAAGATCGACCGCGCCTCCGAAATGCCCTTCGCCTGCGCCGTGCGGACGTAGTCGGCGTTGAGCGTCTCCAGCATCGAGGCGCGCTGGAAACGACTGTAGAGCGCGAACTGGATGACCACCAGCGAAATGGTGGGCAGGATGTACGCGCCGCTGTACTGGAACACCTGCTGGCCGAAGCTTCCGCCGAACCCGTCGCCTGGCGGACCCGCCGTGATGATCCACCGGTCGGCCCCGATGGACTCCAGCCAGTTGTTCAGCTCGATACCACCGGCCTTGAGCACCAGGGCGACGCAGAACAAGGGCATCGAGAACATGGCGAACGATATTCCGGTCGCCGTGTAGTCGAATATCGAATACTGTCTGACCGCGCCGATGACACCGACGGCGATGCCGAGCAGCAACGCGATCAACTCCGCGCCCAGGATCAGCCGCAGCGTGACGCCGAAGGCCTTGAGCAGCTCGTCCTTGACCGGCTTGCCCGCGTTGCCGGGGACGACGGACTCGCCCCAGTCACCGGTGACGAAGTCGCCGGCCCAGTTTACGTAGCGCTCCATGAACGGCTTGTTGTAGCCCGTCCGCTCGTACGCGGCAGCGATTTCCGCCGGTGTCCGGGCCTTCTGGAGCTTCCACTCGCCCAGGGGATCACCCATGGCGTTGACCAGACCGAAGCAGAGGAATGAGGCGACGATCAACAGCGGAATCGAGATCAACAACCGCCGGATTATGTAACGGAACATGACGAGTCTCTAGTCTCCCTAGGCACCCCCGCGTGCAAGCGTGGGAGCCTACCGGACGCGGACACCCTCCGGGGGGCCGGTGCTTGTGGCACCGGCCCCCCGGCGGTTGGGTCGTGCTTTTCCAGCTGGGCTCACCGAGCCCGGCGTCTACTACTTCTTCTGCCAGGCGTACAGGTTCCAGGTCACGCCACCGCCGACACCGATGTACGAGATCGGCCCGATGTCCGCGCTCGACGCCGCGAAGTCGGTCAGCTGGAACAGCGGGACACTGTGCAGGTCGTCCCGCATGATCTTGTCCGCGTCGTTCATCATGGTGATGCGCTTCTGGTAGTCCAGCTCGCTGTTCGCGGCCGCCCACTTCTCCGTCAACGCGGCGGAGTCGTAGTTGTTGTAGTTGGCCGTGCCGCCCTTGTCCTTCTGGGCGTAGTTGCCGTACGCGCCGGCCTTCAGCGGCTGGCCGACCCACGCGAACAGCGCGGCTTCGAACTCGCTGGCCGGGAGGCGCTTGTCGTTGAAGTCGGCCGCCTGGTCGTCGACGATCTCGATGCCGGCCTGCTTGCACTTGTCCTGCAGGATGCGGACGGTGTCCGCACGGCGCTGGACGATCTTGTGGCCGAGCTTGAAGGACGCGCGGAACTCGCCCTTGGTGTAGATGCCGTCGGCGCCCTGCTTCCAGCCGCCGTCCTCGAGGGTCTTCTTGGCCGCCGCGACGTCACCCTTGCCGGTGTCGCTGTAGTGGTCCTCGTAGCCGACCTCGTTCGGCATGAACGTCAGGCTGCCCAGCGGCTTGGCGTTCGGGTCCACGTCCGCCACGAGCTTCTCGACCAGGCCGTCGCGGTCGAAGCACTGGGCGATCGCCGTGCGCAGGTCCTTGTTCTCCTTGAACAGGGGCAGCGCCATGTTGAAGTCGACGTGCTCGTACGTCTGGCCACCGGCCGCGAAGACGTTGAACGCGCTGTCACCGCGCAGCTGCTGCGCCACGGCGGCGTCGGCCTGCGGGGCGATGACCTGGACTTCCTTGTTCTGCAGCTGCTGAGCGGCAGACTGGGCGTCCGTGTTCGTCTTCAGGATGACCTTGGACGGGCCACCGGGGTTGCCCCACCACTTCGGGTTGCGCTCCAGGACCGTCTGGTCCTTGAGGTCGGCCGAGGTGATGACGTACGGACCGCCGGACAGCGCGACCGCCGGGTCGAAGCCCCGCCAGCCGGTCGTGTAGAACTCGGCGATCTTCTTGACCGTGTCGTCGTTCTGCGCGGGCGAGATCTTGGTGATGTCCGCGACGCCGGTCTTCTGCTCCAGGATGTGCGCCGGCAGCAGGCTGTCGCTACCGGGCTGCGAGAACAGGGCACGGTAGTCCGCGAACGCCTTGTCCTTGAAGAACGTGGTGGTGATGGTCTTGCCGTCGTCGGAGCACTCGAGCTTCTCGATGTCCTTGTAGCCCGTGTCGGACGAGTCGAAGATCGAAGCTTCCGTGCCGTCTTCGCCCTTGACGGTGGCCTTGCTCGTCGCGGCCAGCCACTTGAGGTGGAAGTCGTCGCAGTCGATGGCTTCGCCGTCGGACCAGACGGCGGCCTTCTGGACCTTCCACTCGATCGCCTGCGGGTCGCTCGACGTCACCTTGATGGACTCCATCAGGTCACCGTCGATCTTGATGATGACCTTGCCGTCGACCAGCTCGGTGATGTACGGCGAGGGCTGCACGTTCGACAGCGCGATGGTGCTCGCGAAGTTGTTCGTCGCGCCGATGTTGTTGTTGTAGTTGCTGAAGCCCTCTTCGACGGCGATCGCGACCTCGCCGATGTCGTCCACCTTCGGACGCTTCAACAGCTCGTCCTGACCACCGATCGCGCCGGGGTCGAGGTCCTGCGGCCCGCCTTGATCGCCGCTGCCCGAGCCGCCGCCGCCGCACGCGCTCAGCACGAGCGCGGCTCCGGTCAACAGCGCAAGCGCCGAGACAGCCTTTGATCTCCTCATCGACACGTGCCCTCCTAGCACTGGGTTGGAGCGACCGTTTGGGCCGACTTCCACCCATAACCGTGATGTGCCAAACGCGCCCCGAACCGACACACCGTTGCAGCACGATAAGAACCAGTGCGCGGCACGGTCACTGCCCATCGGCCGATCGTGACCAAAGGGTGACACGTTGGTCGCAGCATGCGACTCCGTCGTTACCGGGCGGGAGCGTTCGTTAACCGGACGACGAGAATACTGTCAATACTGCACCGCGAACGCATCTTGAAGCCAGTGTTTCGTCCGGGTCAACGGTCAACGTTCCACGCGCCGCCAGGAGCGCGCGGTGCTCAGCGGACCGGCGAACGGAGCACCGGCGGAGACGTTCTCCGCCTCCGGTAGGACCACCAGCAGGTCCGCTACCTGGAACAACGGTAGCGAGACGGCCTGCTGCCAGAGGATCGGCTCGATGGTCCGGAGGGCGTCGGCGAGCAGCACCTGGCCGCTGAGGGCCTGGTCGATCACCGGCTGGACCGCCTGGTCGCAGAAACCGGACAGATTCGCCGGAAAGGGTGTACCGCCGTCCTCGGGTGACGGACGGCACCCGAATGTGGAAGCCAGAACGGCCGCGGAATCGCCGGTGTCGACCTGTGGCACGACGGCAATGTCGACGGGCTCATTGGAAGGGGCGGTATCCGACAGATCTTGGCCGAACAACTGATTGGGCGGCGTTGTCAGGACGCGCGCGGCGATTCCGGACAATGACAGTTGACGCTGGACGCGGTTCGCGACGGTCACGTACGGCTCGATCCCGGCGGGTGCGGCGATGGTCAACTCGAACGGCTTGCCGTCCCTCAACCACTGCCCGCCCTCCGGTCGGGTGTAACCCGCCTCGGTGAGCAGTAGCACCGGGTCACCGGCCTTGGCGGGCATCGTCGGGAGGTGGCCGGGCTTGCTCGGCGGGATCACCTGGGCGTCCGCGCGGAGGCCCGCGCTGGGTCCGCTCCGGGTGCCGGTGGCGATCAGGTCGTCGCGGTCGAGCAGGTTCATCACGGCGGTGCGGACCCGCAGGTCCTGCATGCGCGGCGAGGCGGGCCGGAAAAGCAGCTGGACGACCTCCGCGCGGGGCACGACCACGCTGGCGAGCGACCTGGTCTTGGCCAGCTCGTCGATGTCCTTGACCGCGATGGCGTCCGCGTGGATGAGGGCGACCTGGTCGTCACCGGTGTTCAGCGCCTCGATCGTGTCGTGCTGGTTCGCGCGGCGCAGGATCACCCGGTCGAGCGCGGGCGGCGCCTCCCAGAAGCGGTCGCTGCGCTCGAGGATGATCTCGCCGCGCGGCTGGTCGAGCGTGCGGACCGCGAACGGCCCCGCGGTCGCCGGGAAGCTGTCCGCGAGGGCCGCACCCCACCCCCCGGGCGCGTCTTTCAGCAGGTGGGCGGGCAGGAGGTTGCGGAACAGGCTGCGCCAGCCGGGGTAGGGCTTGTCGAACACGACCTCGACGACCTTGCCGCCCTCCCGGCTGGCGATGTCGTCGATGAGCCGGTACCCGGCGGGGTCGACCACCCCGGGCTCCTCCCGCATCCGCTGCCACAGGTAGACGAAGTCCTCCGCCGCGATGGGCGCCGAGTCCGACCAGCTGGCATCCCGCCGCAACGTGTACGTCACCGTGTAGGGGTCCGCGCTGGTCACCTCGGCGCTCACCACGAGGTCCAGGTCGAGCTTCGGGCTGCCGTCCGCGTCGGTCCGGAAGGTCGAGGGCAGGAGCAGCGCGGACAGCGCCGTCGTGACGCTGCTCTGACCGGCCAGCGTGTGCGGGTTGTAGCCGCCCTTGACGTCGTCCACGCCGACGACGACCTCGTTCTGCTTCTCCTTCGGCACGACCGTCACCCCGGGCGTCGACGGCACGAGGGGCAACGGCGGCGCGGCCGTGCAACCCGCTCCGACCAGCGCGAGCGCAGCCACCACCGCAAGAACCCTCCGCGTCCCCATGGGTACGAGCGTGCCAGACGACGCTGACAGTTGACTCCCAACCCCACCACTGCCCACGCGACACGCCCCGGTGGCATTCGCACGCCGGGCGCGTCGGTCGACGTCGACGGATGCGTCGCCAACGCCGCGGCCGGGATCGGCGATCGGTCCGGCGTCAACGGCAGCCCGGGCCCGCGATCGCGCGGGCGGGCGGGGGCCACCGGGTGCGGCAGCCGGGGCCGGCGGGCACCGGGCGGCGGCTGGACGGGCGGGCGCGGAGCCGGGGCGCAGGCGGCGGAGGGCGCGCAGGGCGGCCGGCCCGGCGGGCGCGGGCGCGGGGCCAGGCGTGCGGGCGCGGAGGCCGGGCCGCACGGGCGTGGGCCGGCGGCGTGGGCGCGAGTGGGCGCGGCGTGCGGCCAGGCGTGTGGCCGGGGCGCGGGTGTGGCGGCGGGGCGGGGCCGGGGGCCCGGTGCGGGCAGGTGGTGGGCGGGCTGTGGGGGTGGCGGGCGGGAGTGGTGGTGGCCGGTGGGTGTGGGAGGTGGTGGGGATCGGGGGGTGGTCGGCGGCGGGGCGGTCGGTCGGTTTCCTCATGTTCCAACCGAGGGGCGGTAACAGCGTTACCGTACATTTTTGGCCTATGTTCACCCGATCGTGTTCAGTGGTCACGGGTGGAGGGGCGGTGAACCGACGGGCACCCCCGGCCGAAGCCGGGGGTGCCCGTCGGACAGACCCTATATATAAGGAGCGGCGGTCAGCCCCGCAACTTGTTGCGGCTGCGCTCACGGCCGCGCTGGTTGGCGTCCAGGATCACCTTGCGCACCCGCACGACCTCCGGCGCGACCTCGACGCACTCGTCGGCGGCGCAGAACTCGAGCGCCTCCTCCAGCGACAGCTTCCGCGGCCGGGCCAGGGTCTCCATCACGTCGGCCGTCGACGTGCGCATGTTCGTCAGCTTCTTCTCACGGCAGACGTTGACGTCCAGGTCCTCCGCGCGCGGGTTCTCGCCGACGACCATGCCCTCGTACGCCTCGGCGCCGGGCTCGACGAAGAACGTGCCCCGGTCCGCCAGCTGGATCATCGCGTACGCGGTGATCTGGCCCGACCGGTCGGCGACGAGGGAGCCGTTGTGCCTGGTCCGGATCTCGCCGGCCCACGGGGCGTAGCCCTCGGACACGGCGTTCGCGATGCCGGTGCCGCGCGTCTCGGTGAGGAACTCGGTGCGGAAGCCGATGAGGCCGCGCGACGGCACGACGTACTCCAGCTTGATCCGCCCGGAACCGTGGCCGGACATGTTCTCCATCCGGCCCTTGCGGTTGGCCAGCAGCTGGGTGATGGCGCCCAGGTGCTCCTCGGGCGCGTCGATCGTCAGCCGCTCGAACGGCTCGTGCAGCTTGCCGTCGACGGTCTTGGTGACCACCTGCGGCTTGCCGACGGTCAGCTCGAAGCCTTCGCGCTTCATCTGCTCGACGAGGATGGCCAGCGCCAGCTCACCGCGGCCCTGCACCTCCCACGTGTCCGGCCGCTCGGTCGGCAGCACGCGCACCGACACGTTGCCGACCAGCTCCGAGTCCAACCGGGCCTTGAGCACCCGCGCGGTCAGCTTGGTGCCGCCGCCGCGACCCGCCAGCGGCGAGGTGTTGACGCCGATCGTCATCGAGATCGCGGGCTCGTCCACGGTGATCCGCGGCAGCGGCTCGGGGTTGTCCACGTCGGCGAGCGTGTCGCCGATGGTGATGTCCGGGATGCCGGCGATGGCGACCAGGTCACCGGCCTTCGCCGACTCGGCGGGCACGCGGTCGAGCGCCTCGGTGATCAGTAGCTCGGTGATGCGGACCTTCTGGATCGTGCCGTCCTCACGGCACCAGGCCACCGTCTCGCCCTTGCGGATGGTGCCCGCCTCGATCCGGCACAGCGCGATGCGGCCGAGGAACGACGACGCGTCGAGGTTGGTCACCAGCGCGCGCAGCGGCGCGTCGGAGTCGCCCAGCGGGGCCGGGATGTGCTTGAACAGGACCTCGAACAGCACGTCGAGGTTCTCCTCGTCGGGCAGGCCGCCGTCCTCGGGCTGGTTGAGCGAGGCCCGGCCGGCGCGCGCCGAGGCGTAGACGACCGGCAGGTCGAGCACCGAGTCGTCGGCGCCGACCTCGCTGGCCAGGTCGAGCAGCAGGTCGTGAGCTTCCTCGACGACCTCGGAGATCCGGGCGTCGGGGCGGTCGACCTTGTTCACCACCAGGATCACCGGCAGGCCGGCGGCCAGGGTCTTGCGCAGCACGAACCGGGTCTGCGGCAGCGGGCCCTCGGAGGCGTCGATGAGCAGCACGACGCCGTCGACCATGGAGAGGCCGCGTTCGACCTCGCCGCCGAAGTCGGCGTGACCCGGGGTGTCGACCACGTTGATGGTGACGGGACCGTCGGGCGTGTGGCGGCGCACGGCGGTGTTCTTGGCCAGGATCGTGATGCCCTTCTCACGTTCCAGCTCGCCCGAGTCCATGACCCGGTCGACGAGCTCGGCACGTTCGGAGAAGGCCCCGGACTGGCGGAGCATGGCGTCGACGAGGGTCGTCTTGCCGTGGTCAACGTGCGCGACGATCGCGACGTTGCGCAGGTCGTTGCGGACCAGCGTTTCCTTGATCGACGCGGTGGCCGTGGGCACGCGGAACTCCTAGAGCTGTTTGTGCGAGGGAAGCCAGGCGCCGGACGTTGGATCGCGCGCAGCCTCAGTACAGCTTACCGGGCGGAGTGCCCTTACCACACACGGACGGCAGGTGAGGTCAGCCTCACCTACTCTGAGGACACCCGGATGAGTGGAGCACGCCGCGTGGGCAAGGTCAAGGTGAAGAAGAAGTGCTGCCGTTCCACACCGAGGTGCAAGAGCTGTCCGGTCGTGGTGCTGCTCAAGGCGCGGGAGAAGGCCGCGAAGAAGGCGGCCAAGCAGGAGCGCAAGGCTCGGAAGGAGCGGGAACAGGGCAAGAAGGCCGGGAAGAAGAGCGGGAAGAAGGGCGACCTGAAGCCGGCCGCGTGAGGGCCGCCGCCCGGCCGACGCCGGGTGGGACGAGGCCGCCCGCGGCTAGCCCACCACCGCCTCGTTGATCCCGGCCAGCTCGGGCGCGGTCCGGGTGGCCTGGAACTCCACCACCTGGTACTTCGCCAGCTTGCCGACCGCGAACGGGTCGGTGGCCAGCAGCGCGTCCAGCTTCCCGCGCGCCATCGGCCGCGCGATGATCACGCCGCCCACGCGGGGCACCTGCCGGCCCGAGGCCAGGAAGTACCCGGCCTCGTACTGCTTCCTCAGCCACTCCACGTGGTCCGGGAGGGCGTAGTCGACCTCGTCCAGCGGTGCGGTGTACTCCAGCAGCACGACGTACATAGAAGAAATGTAGACCCCCGACACACGGGGGTTACACGCTAGAATCGCGGTTGTGCGCACTCTTTACCCGTTCTGGTGGTCCGCCTTCAGGCGGCCCTGAGAACTGCGCGTCAGACGAACGCAGGCCGCCCGCCGGGGCGGCCTTCGTGCTTTCGGGGTCGGGTCGAGCGGGCAGACCCCGAAGGGATCACCATGATCAGGCTGTCCGCGATCACCCCGTCCGGCCCCGTCCAGCTCGGCAACTACCTCGGCGCGATCCGGCGGTGGGCCGCCGAGGGCACCGAGGAGGACGTCTACTTCATCAGCGACCTGCACGCGATGACGACGTCGCACAACCCGTCACGACTGCGATCGCTGACCCGGGAGCAGCTGGCGGTGCTCATCGCCGCCGGTGTCGACCCGAGGTCGGTGGCGGTGCAGTCCGACCTGGTCCGCGAGCTCGGCGCGCTGACGTGGGTGCTGGAGTGCACCTGCACCTACGGCGAAGCGGCCCGGATGATCCAGTTCAAGGAGAAGTCGGCGGGCCGGTCGTCGGTCCGGTTGAGCCTGCTCACGTACCCGGTGCTGATGGCGGCCGACATCCTGCTGCAGGGCGCGCACGAGGTGCCCGTCGGCGACGACCAGCGGCAGCACGTGGAGCTGGCGCGGGTGCTGGCGCGGCGGTTCAACGGCACTTACGGCGAGGTGTTCACCATGCCCCGGTCCGTGGTGCCGCCGACCGCGGCGCGGGTCCGCGACCTGGCCGATCCGACGCGGAAGATGGCCAAGACGGCGAAGGACGCGGCGGGCACCGTGTTCGTGCTCGACCCGCCGGACCTGGTGCGGCGCAAGATCCGGCGTGCGGTGACCGACGACCGGGGTGAGGTGCGTTACGCGCCGGAGGAGCAGCCGGGCGTGGCCAACCTGCTGGAGATCCTGGCGGCGTGCACCCGGAAGGACCCGGCGGAGCTGGCGGGTTCGGTGAAGGACTACTCGGAGTTGAAGGAAGCCGCGGCGGACGCGGTGATCGAGGAGCTGCGTCCCGTGCGCGAGGTGACGCAGGGGCTGCTCGACGACCCGGCCGAGCTGGACCGGGCGCGGGCGTACGGCGCGGAACGCTCGCGTGAGCGGTGCCGCCACCGCCTCGACGCCGCCCTACGCATGTCCGGCCTGGGCTGACCTCCACCCCGCGCGAGAGTCCAACCTCCACGCCGCGTGAGTCCTACCTCCAGAACGCGCGTGTCCTACGTTCGGAACGCATGTGTCCTACGTTCAGGCACCCCGAGTTGAACGTTCAGCACAAGATCCACTGCGCTGAGCGTTCAACTCGGGTGTTCTGAACGTAGGACACGCGTGACGTGAACGTTGGACTCGCGCGGGGTGGGGGTTGGACTCTCGGGGGTCAGGGGAGGAGGGGGCGGAGGGCGGGGAGGAGGACGCGGTCGGCGGGCAGCCAGTCGACGGAGTCGAGGGTGGCGGAGGTCAGCCAGCGGATCGCCTGGTGGTCGGTGGGGGTCGGGGTGCCCGAGGTCAGGGTCGCGGCGTAGGCGCGGAGCAGGAGGTCGGGGCGCAGGGGGACGTCCGGGCCGATCCGGTCACCGGGGGTGACGGTCACGCCCAGTTCCTCCGCGCACTCGCGGACCACGGCGGCGTGGTCGGTCTCGTCCGGCTCCACGCGCCCACCCGGGAGCTCCCACTTGCCGGCCGCCTCGGGCGGGTAGCTGCGCTGCTGGGCCAGGAGGCGGCCGTCGTGGACGATCGCGGCACCCACCACCACGCGCGCCCTCAACAGCTCGGTGCTGCGCGCGGCCACCGCGGCGGCACGCGCTTGCAGCACTTTCAGGGCCAGGCCGCGGCCCACGAGGACGTCCGCCAGCCGGCCGAACGGCCCGCCGGGGCTCGACCACTCGACCGAGTCGACCACCATCGTGCCGCCGCCGGTGTGCAGCAGGTCCGTGACCAGCGTGAACTTCGGCAACGGCCCGCCGACCAGCTCCGCCGACACGCCGGTGGTGTCGGCCCGCGTCACGACCAGCGTGCCGTTCACCGGCCCCACGGACCCGGCCAGCGAGGCACCCACGTGCAGCACGGGCGCCCCGCCGGTGATCCGCACGCCCAACCCCCGCACGGCACGGGCCAGCAGTCGCGCGTCGAGCAGCGCGGCGGCGACGGTCCGCAACGGCGCGTCGACGAGGGTGGTGGTTCTCAGCTCGGGCACGGTCGCCCATCCTGTCAGAGGCGCGGTCACCGGTAGAGCGGCCAGCGCACCTCCAGCCGGGCGCCGCCCTCCGGCGACTCGCCCGCCCGGATCGTCCCCCGCCGCCGCCGCACGAGGTGCGCGACGAGCGCGAGGCCCAGCCCGAACCCGCCGGTGGCCCGTCCCCGGTCCGACTCGACCCGGTAGAAGCGGTCGAACACCTTCTCCCGGTGCTCTTCGGGGATGCCGTGCCCGTCGTCGTCCACGAGCAGCCGCACCTCGCGCGCGGCCGGCAGCACGGAGATCCGGATGAACGTCCGGGCGTACCGGGCGGCGTTGCGCAGCAGGTTGTCCAGCACCAGCTCGACCTCGGCGCCCGCGGCGGAGATCAGGCACGCGCTCATGGGCGCGGCCAGCTGCACCAGCAGCTCCGTCTCCCCCAGCCGGTCGACGGCGGCCTGCGCCTGCAGCACGAGGTCGACGGGTTCGGCGCGCGGCAGTTCGCCGGTGTCGGCGCGCGCCAGGATCAGCAGCGCGTCCACCAGGGCGGACAGCCGCACGGATTCCTCGACCACCGATTCGAGCACTTCGATGGAGAAGTCCGGGTCGGGGTGCGCCACCGCCACCTCGGCCTGCGCCCGCACGGACGTCACGGGTGAGCGCAGTTCGTGCGCGGCGTCGCCGGTGAACCGGCGCAGCCGTTCGGTGGCTTCGTCGCGTCGGGCCAGCAGGGCGTTCAGCGCCTCCGCCAGGGCTTGCAGCTCGTCCCGCGCGGCCGGCACGGGCAGGCGTTGCCCGCGCGGCAGCTCCGCCGCGGCCACCCGCATCCGCTCCACGGGGCGCAGCGACGACCGCACGGCCAACCACGTGGCGATCCCGACGAGGCCCGCGACCAGCACGGCGGCCACCGCGAGCCACCGGGTGCCCAGCTGGTTCGCCTCGCGGTAGCCGACGAGCGTGTCGCCGGCGACGTGCAGCCGGGGTGTGCCGTCCGCGGCGAACTGGACCCGGCCGACCCACCGGTGCGCGCTGGGGCCGTCGATCCGCAGCACGGGTTCGCCGGACTTGAGCGCGCGGATCTCGGCCGCGGTCAGGTCGGGCTTCGGCCCGCCGTCCAGGGGGTTGCCGGCGGTGTCGAGCACGCGGGCGTCCTCCGCCTTGGACAGCTCCCGGTCCACTGCGTTGACCTGCACGAACCCGATCAGCTGGGGTGCCAGGAGGGTGAACGCGAGCAGGCACAGCAGGGCCACTCCGGTCGCCACGACGGTGATCCGGAACCGCAGGGTGCGCCGCAGCCACCAGCGGCGCGGCGGCCACCACCGGCGCGGGCTCACCTGCGCCTGGTCCCCGCCGAACCCAGCGCCGCGTCGAGGTCGGGCGTGGACGCCAGGTAGCCGTGGCCGCGCACGGTGCGCACGACCTCGCCCGCGCCCATCGCGTCGAGCTTGCGCCGCAGGTAGCCGACGTACACCTCGACCGCGTTGCGGGTGGCGGCCTGCTCGTCGCCCCACACGGTGCGCAGCAGCTCGTCCTTCGTCACGACCGAGCCGGCCCGGCTGGCCAGCACGTCGAGCACGGCGTACTCGCGCGGCGACAGCGAGACCGGCTCGCCGGCCCAGCTCACCTCGCGCAGGGCGCGGTCCACCACCAGCTCGCCCAGCTTGAGCCGGCGCCGCGCCAGGTCGGTGGAGTTGCGCCGGAGCAACGCCCGGACCTGCGCCACGAGCACCACGAACGAGAACGGCTTGACCAGGTAGCCGTCGGCGCCGAGGTCGAGCCCGTCGGCCTGGTCGACCTCGCCGTCCTTGGCGGACACCATCAGCACGGGCGTGCGCACCCCTTCGGCGCGCATCCGCTGCAACACCCGGTAGCCCGACAGGCCGGGCAGCATGATGTCCAGCAGCACCACGTCGAACGCGCCGGTCAACGCCACGCGCAGGGCGTTGGGGCCGTCGGCGGCGGTCACCACTTCCATGCCCTCCGCGGACAGCCCGCGTTCCAACGCGCGGCGCACGCCGATCTCGTCGTCCACAACCAGCACCCGTGGTCTCACGTCCCCCAGCATGCCCCGTGAGGAGGACAATCGGGGCGAGAGTCTCAGTGCGCTCTCAGCGTCCGGGCCGCTCTCAGCCCGGTCTCAGGGCTCGCGGAGGAGTGTCTGGGTTGTCGGGCCGCAAGGGGCTGCCCGGCAGAGGAGGGGACATGAACCGGAGAAAGGTGACCGTCGTGGCGGCGGCGGTGGGCGTGGTCGCCGGCGCGGCCGGGCTGGGGCTGCTCGCGATGCCCGCCGGCGCCGGTCCCGCGCCGGTGCTGCCGGACGTGAGCGCCGAGGCGCTGGTCGAGTCCGTGCTGCAGGCGAAGCCGGCCGCGTTCGGCGGCACCGTGGACGTGGACAACGACCTGGGCATCCCGGCCATCGCGGGCGTGCCGCAGGCGTCGGACGGCGCCAGCAACCTGCGGATCTGGACCGACGGGCAGGGCAAGCTGCGGGTGCAGCTGCCCGGCGGCGACTCCGAGCGCACGTTCGTCGACGACGGGCAGACGGCGTGGCTGTGGAACTCGGCCGAGCAGACCGTCGGCAAGATGCCGCACGGGTCGTTCGAGCGGACCAAGCCGGGGCTCGGCGTCGGGCGGGGCGAGCCGGACGGGCAGCAGGCCCTGCCGACGGACCCGGTGACGTTGTCGCGCCAGGTGGTCGCGGCGATCCAGGAGTACAGCGACGTCACCGTCGACGGCACCGCGCGGGTGGCGAACCGGCCGGTGTACGAGCTGGTGCTGACGCCGAAGCCGACCGAGAAGACGGTGCTGCGCGAGGTGCGCGTCGCGGTCGACTCGGAGCTGCGGATGCCGCTGCGCGTGGCCGTGCTGACCAACGGCACGGACGCGCCCGCCGTGCAGGTCGGGTTCTCCGAGCTGACCGTCGGCCCGCAGGACGCGTCGCTGTTCGCGTTCACCCCGCCCGCCGGGGCGAAGGTGACCGAGCCGAACGCCGACGAGCCGTCGGCCGAGGACAAGGCCGCCGCCGAGCAGGCGTTCACCGAGGCGAACCCGCAGGTCATCGGCGAGGGCTGGGACACCGTGCTGGCCGCGCGCGTGCCGGCAGGCGCCTTGGCCGGGCTGGCGGACCGGCAGGGCGAGCAGGGCCGGCAGGGCGAGCGCCCGGGGCGTTGGCAGGAGGACGGCCGGGACGCGGACGTCGACGTGCAGGGCCTGCTCAAGCAGCTGGGCAAGCAGGTCAGCGGCGACTGGGGCTCGGGCACGCTCATCACCACGCGGGTCGGTGGCGTGCTGATCGCCGACGACGGCCGGGTGGCCGCGGGCGCGGTGCCGGAGCAGGTGCTCGTGGACGCGATCGGCCAGGTCAAGTGACCACCTCGACCAGCGCGCGGGTGGAGCCGGTGAGCACCGGCTCCACCCCGGTCCTCGCGGCCCGGACGCGGGGGCTGCGCAAGGTGTACGGGCGCACGGTCGCGGTGGACAGGGTGGACCTCGACGTGCCGCAGGGGGCGGTGCTCGGGATGCTCGGCCCCAACGGGTCGGGCAAGACCACCACGATCCGCATGCTGCTCGGACTGGTGCGGCCGACCGAGGGCGAGGTCGAGCTGCTGGGCGAGGCGTTGCCCGACGGCGTCGCCCAGGCGTTGCCGCACGTGGGCGCGCTGGTCGAGGGTCCGGGGTTCCACCCGTTCCTGTCGGGTCGGGAGAACCTGCGGCGGGCGGCGGCCTTCGAGCCGCTGCTCGCCTCGGGCGACATCAGGCAGGCCGTCGAGGACGCGCTGGAGCGGGTCGGCCTCGGCGCCGCCGCGCACCGGCGCTACCGGGGGTACTCGCTGGGCATGAAGCAGCGGCTGGGGCTGGCCTCGGCGCTGCTGGTGAAGCGGAAGCTGATCGTGCTGGACGAGCCGACCAACGGCCTGGACCCGGCGGGCACCCGCGAGGTGCGCAAGGTGATCGCGGACCTGCACGAGGCGGGCAGCACGGTCGTCGTGTCGTCGCACCTGCTCAGCGAGATCGAGGCGACGTGCACGCACGTGGCCGTGCTGCACCGGGGAACCGTGGTGGCGCAAGGGGAACTGGCCGAGCTGCTGCACGCGGACAGCAGTTCGCTGCTGGTCGTCACGCCGGACGTGGACGACGCGCTGAACGCGTTGCGCGCCGGTCGGATCTCGGCGCGCCCGATCTCCGCCGGCGGAGCCGGTGACGAGGCCACCGAGGGGGTGCGGGTCGAGCTGATGGGCACGACCGCACCTGTGGTGGTGCGGACGCTGGTGGACGCCGGGGTCGAGGTGCACGAGGCGCGTCGCCACCGCACCGGTCTGGAGGACCTGTTCGCCCGGCTCACCGAGGCCGAGGAGTCCGAGCACAACCTGTCCGCCGTGGACACGATCGAGGAGGGGGCCCGATGAGCGCGCTGGTCGCCACGCGCGCTCCGCTGGGCAGGCAACTGCGCTCGGAGCTGCGCTGGATCGTGCGCCGGCCGCGGACGGTGATCGGGCTGGCGTCGCTGTGCCTGGTGCCGGTCCTGGCCGGGATCGGGCTGTGGTTCGCGGTGGACGGCGACGGTCCCGCCGGGCCGGGTCTGGCCGCCATCATCGCGGGCAACGGGCTGGTGCTGCCGGTGTTCACGCTGTTCCTGGCGCTGCCGCTGCTGCTGCCGCTGGTCGGCGCGATCTGGGCGGCCGACGGGTTGGCGGGCGAGGCGCAGCACGGCACGTTGCGCGGGCTGATGATCTCGCCGGTGGGCCGGCTGCGGCTGCTGGGGATCAAGGCGTTCGGCGTGGCCACGATGACGTTGGTCGCGGTGACGCTGATCGCGTTCGTCGGCGCGATCACCGGCGTGGTGCTGTTCGGCGGCGAGGGGATGCTCACGCTGTCGGGGTCCACGCTGTCGTTCGGCGCGGCGCTCGGGCGGATCGCGCTGACGATCCTGCTGGTCACCGTGCAGGTGTGGGGTGTGGCGGCGATCGCGATGGCGATCTCGGCGTGCACCGAGCACCCGTTGGTGGTGATGGCGGCGACGATGGCCGGTGTGATCGTGTTCGCGGTGCTGGGCGTCTTCAGCGCGTTGGACTGGCTGCACCCGTACCTCATCACGTCCGCGTGGGAGGGCTTGACCGACGTGATGCGCGACCCGTTGCCGACCGAGGGGTTGTGGCGGAGCACGGCGTTGGCGGGGTGCTACGTCCTGATCGGGCTGTCCCTGGCGGCGATGCGGTTGGCGACCAAGGACAATTAGCCCGGTGGAGACCGAGCGGTTGGTGTTGCGCGAGTTCGTCGAGTCCGATGTGGACGCCGTGGTGCGACTGCTCGGCGAGCCGCGGGTGATGCGGTACGTCGAAGACGGCAAGCCGGTGCCGCGGGCCGACGTGGAGCGGGTCGTGCTGCCGAGGCTGCTCGGCGGCGGCTGGTGGGCCGCGCACCTGAAGGAGTCGGGGGACTTCATCGGGTGGTTCGAGCTGAGCCCGGTGGACAGGGGTGTGGCCGAGCTGGGGTACCGGCTGCACCCCGACCACTGGGGGCGCGGTTACGCGACCGAGGGCGCGGCGGCGCTGGTGGAGCACGGGCGTGCGGCCGGGTTGACGCGGATCGTGGCGTACGCGATGACGGTGAACACCGGGTCGCGGCGGGTGCTGGAGAAGGTCGGGCTGCGGCACGTGCGGACGTTCCACGAGGACTGGCCCGAGCACATCGAGGGCGCCGAACACGGGGACGTGGAGTACGCGCTCGACCTCAGCCGATGACGGCGACCCCGTCGAGGTCCACGGACAGGGTGACGCGGTCGCCCGGCGACGGTGGTGCGGCGACCGGGGCGACCGCCTCGAAGTCCTCGCCCTCCAGCCGCACGAGCAGGCGCACGTGGTCGCGGCGGTGGACGCGTTCCAGGACCTCGGCCCCGATCGGGCCGGCCGGGTCGACGCGCAGGGCCGTGGCCCGCAGGCCGACCCGCGCGGCCACGCCCACCAGGCGCTCGGCGGCCTCGGGCGGGAGGACCTTGCCGCAGCCCAGGAACCGCGCGGTCTCGACGTCGGCGGGGCGCCGCCACACCGAGGACGGCTCGCCGACCTGCACGACCCGGCCCGCCCGCATCACCGCCACGCGGTCGGCCAGGGTGAACGCCTCGTCGTGGTCGTGCGTCACCACCAGCGCGGTCGCGCCCGTCTCCCGCAGCAGGCGCGCCAGGTCCACCGCCAACTGCTCCCGCAACGCCCGGTCCAGCGCGGAGAGCGGCTCGTCCAGCAGCAGCAGCTTGGGTCGCGGCGCGAGGGCACGGGCCAGGGCCACCCGCTGCTGCTCGCCGCCGGACAGCTCGGTCACCCGGCGGTCGGCGTAACCCGACAGGCCGACCAGGTCCAGCAGGGCGGCCACCCGCTTCTCCCGCGCCTCCCGCTCCACCCGGCGCATCCGCAGCCCGAACGCCACGTTGCCCGCCACGTCCCGGTGCGGGAACAGCTGGCCGTCCTGGAACACCAACCCGAAACCCCGCCGGTGCACGGGCGTGCCCGCCAGGTCGACGCCGTCCCACGACACGGTCCCGGCGGCCGGCGGCTCCAACCCGGCCACCGCCCGCAGCAACGTCGACTTGCCGCACCCGGACGGCCCGAGCAGCGCCACCACCTCGCCGTCCCCGATGGCCAGGTCCACCTCCGACACCGCGGTCACCGGCCCGTAGGCCACGCTCACCCCGTCGACCCGCAACGACATCAGAACTCCCCGCCGCTCGGCACCCGCAACCGCTCGATCACCAGCACGGCCGCCGTGGTCACCACCATCAGCAACGCGCACGCCGCGTAAGCCATCTGGCTGTTCAGCTCGCCCGGCCGCGACATCAGCCGCGCGATCACCACCGGCAGCGTCGGCGCGTCCGGCCGGGCCAGGAAGCTCGTCGCGCCGAACTCGCCCAACGCCACCACGAACCCGAACCCGGCCGCCGCCAGCAGCGACCGCGACGCCAGCGGGAGGTCCACCTCGCGCCACACCCGCCACGGGCTCGCGCCCAACGTCGCCGCCGCCTGCCGCAGCCGCTCGTCGACCGCGCGCAGCACCGGCAGCACGATCCGCACGATCAACGGCGTCACCACCAGCGCCTGCGCCAACGGCACCAGCAGCGGTGACGTGCGGAAGTCGCCGGGCAGCGCGTCCATGGTGACCAGGTAGCCGAAGCCGAGCGTCACGGCCGACACGCCCAGCGGCAGCATCAGCGCGGTGTCCAGGGTCTCCGCGAACCACGACCCGTGCCGCCGCAACCCCACGAGCACGACCGCGGACGTCACGCCGACCAGCAGCGCCACCAGCGTGGCGTCGGTGGCCGTGCGCACCGAGTTCAGCGCCGCGTCCAGCCCGGACACCGCCAGCGTGCCGCGCTCCCCCGTGCCCGCCAGCGCCGCGTACCCGGCGAAGCTCCAGCCGTCGTCCGTGGCGAGCGACCTGGCGATCAGCCCCGCCACCGGCGCCAGCAGCGCCGCCACCACCAGCCACGCCGCGACGACCACGCCCCACTCGCCGCCGGTGGGCCGGCGGGGCGGCTCGACCCGCAGCGACAGGGACTTCTCGCGCTTGCGCCGGGCCAGGGCGCCGACCACCAGCACCGCGATCACGGCGACGAACTGGACCAACGACAGCGCGGCGGCGCCCGACAGGTCGAACAGCTCCACCGTGCGCAGGTAGATCTCGGTCTCCAGGGTGCGGTGACGCGCGCCGCCGAGCACCAGCACCACGCCGAAGCTGGTGGCGCAGAACAGGAACACCACCGACGCCGCCGACCCGATCGCGGGCGCCAACGACGGCAGCACGACGGAGGTGAACGCCCGCGAGCGCGACGCGCCCAAGGCCCGTGCCGCGTCCTCGGCCCGCCGGTCGACCCGCGCCCACAGGCCGCCGACCGTGCGGGCGACCACGGCGACGTTGAAGAACGCGTTGGCCAGCACGATCGGCAGCACGCCGCCGTCTGGCCACAGCGCCCGGAACGCGAGCCCCACCACCACGGTCGGCAGCACGAACGGCACCATGACCGCCGCGCGGACCAGCCCGGCGCCCCGCACCCGGCACCGGGCCAGCAGGAACGCCACCGGCAGGCCCGCGACCAGCGCCAGCGCCGTCGCCGCGGCGGCCTGGCCGAGGGTGAACCCGACCAGGTCCCACGTGTCGGCGCGGGCCAGGACCGGCAGCACGCCGCCCTCGCCCAGGCCGAGCCCGACGATCGCCAGCACCGGCCACGCGAAGAACACGCCCAGGAACGCCAGGGGCAGGAGCGCGGCGAGCGCCCAGGCCGACCGCGGGCTCAGGCGGGTGGTCGGGCGTGGGGTCAGCCTTGGACCAGCGTGCGCCACTGCTGCACCCACTGCTCGCGGTTCGCGTCGACCTGGGCGGCGGGCAGCGACCGCGCGGAGGCGGGCAGCGGCGCGGCCTTCGTCCACGCCTCCGGCAGGGTGACGCCCTCGCGTGACGGGTAGACGTACATCTGGCCCGGCACGTCGGCCTGCACCTGCTCGCCGAGCAGGAAGTCCACGACCTTCTCGGCGTCCTCGCGGTTCTTGGCGCCGTTCAGCACACCCGCGTACTCGACCTGGCGGTAGCAGGTGTCCAGCAGCGCCTTGGTGCGCGGCGTGCCGTCGTCACCGATCTCCGCCGACGGCGACGACGCGTAGGACACCACGACGGGCCGCGGCCCCTTGCCGCTGGAGCCGGAGAAGTCCTGCGTGTAGGCCTCTTCCCACCCGCTGACGACCTTCACGCCGTTGGCCTTGAGCTGACCCCAGTAGTTCGTCCAGTTCCGCTCGCCGAACGTGGCGATGGTGCCGAGCAGGAACGCCAGGCCCGGCGAGGACGTCGCCGGGTCCTCGACCACCAGCATGTCCTTGTACTTCGGGTCGGCCAGGTCGGCGTACTGCTTCGGCTCGCCGATGTCCTTGAACGCCGCGACGTCGATGTTCAGGCACACGTCGCCGACGTCGACGGCGTGCAGCCGGTTCGGCGGGTCGAGCTGGTAGCGCTGCGCGCCCTGCTGCGCCTCGGGGCTCGCGTACTCGGCGAACACCCCCTCCTTCAGGGCGCGGGAGGCGAACGTGGAGTCCACGCCGAAGGCGACGTCGCCGATCGGGGCGTCCTTGGTCAGCACCAGCTTGTTCGTCATCTCGCCGGCGTCACCGCCGGCCAGAGGCTTGATGGTGATGCCGGTGTCGGCCTTGAACTTCTCCAGCAGCTCCGGGCTGAGGGCGAACGAGTCGTGCGTCACCAGCGTGACGACCCGCTCCCCCGGCGCCGGCGCGTCGGACGTGGTCACCGAACAGGCCGTGAGCAGCGCGAACGCGGTCACGGCGGGCAGCACTCGTCGGAACATCATCTCTCCCTACACCGGCATGACCCGGATCAGGTGTGGACGGTCGAAGGCTCGCGCGCCTTCCTCTCAGCCCGGCGCAGCACCGGACTCCCGTGGCGAACGCGCAGCTTACCCCGCGCGGTGAGACGATCAGGCCCATGGCCGAGCTGCTGACCGACGACCAGGTGACCGCCGCGCTGACTTCGTTGCCTTCGTGGCAGGCGAAGGACGCCGCGCTGGTGCGCACGGTGGAGCTGGAGAGCTTCGCCCGGGCCCTCCAGGTCGTGAACCGGGTGGCCGAGATCGCGGAGAACGACAACCACCACCCCGACATCGACATCCGCCGGCGCACGCTGACGTTCCGCTGCACGACGCACGCCGGCGGCGGGATCACCGCGCTGGACGTGTCACTCGCGGAGGAGATCGACGGGGTGCTCGACCTCTTCACGTGACCGCGCCGCGCGCCGCCGCAGCACCACCGCGACGGTGACCAGGGTGAGCAGGCCCACCGCCGGGTAGACCCAGCCCAGCGCCGAGTGGTGCCAGGGGCGCGGGATGATCCAGATCGACGGCTGCGCCTTGAGCAGGAACGAGATCAGGTAGCTGCCGATCGCCAGGATCCACGCCACGGCCGTGGCGGTGGCCAGCCGGTGCTTCGCCGAGTAGATCAACCACATCAGCGCGGGCACCGCCCACACCCAGTGGTGGCTCCACGAGATCGGCGAGACCAGCAGGCCGAGGAACTGGACGGACACGATCATCGCCAACGTGTCCTTGGCCTTGAGCGACGCGTGCAGCGCGAACCCGGTCAGCACGACCGCGACCGCGACCGCGCCGAGGAGGACCGGCCCGGTCCCGACGTCGTACCCGACGGTGCGGGACAGCGCGCCGCGCAGCGACTGGTTGATCGCCGAGCCGACCGGGCCGACCCGGGACGCGTCGCCGAGCAGGTGGAACCAGTACTCGTCCGACAGGCGCGGCGAGATCAGGTAGCCGAGCCCGACCGTGCCGAAGAACGCCACGACCGACCACGCGGCCGCCTGGTAGCGGCGGTTGAGCAGGAAGTACAGGCCGGAGATGGCGGGGGTGAGCTTGAGCCCGGCCGCGATGCCGACGCCCGCGCCCTGCTTCCAGCTCCGGGCGCTGACCATCGTGCCGAGCAGGAGGGCCGCCAGGACCAGGTTGACCTGGCCGTAGTTCAGGGTCGTGCGGACCGGCTCGACCCACACGAACAGACCGGTCCACAGCATCGCCCGGCGCGGGTCGTTGCTGCCGACGAGCTGCAACGACTTGCGGGTGACGAACCACAGGCAGGCCAGGCAGGCGAGCTGCCAGAGCCAGCGGGCCAGGCCCCACGGCACCCACGACAGCGGCACGAAGACGAGCGCCGAGAACGGCGGGTAGGTGAACGGCAGGGCGAACTGGTCGGAGAACTCCTTGAGCCGCCAGTCGTAGAGCAGACCGGTGAACAGCTCGGGTGAGGCGTTCCGGTAGACCATCAGGTCCACCATGGTCATCTTCGCCTGGAACGCGACCATCGCCAGGTGCCCGAGCAGGGACGCGCCCAGGATCCACGGCGCGTAGGCGAGCACCCGCCCTTCAAGTGCACGCAGTCCCACTGCAACTACCTCCACGATCGTGTGAATTACACGACTGTCGGGCCACGAAACCGGGTACCCGGACGTCAAGACGAGTGGGAGATCAACGCAAGGGGAAAAATCGCATGACCACCGACATCGTCGTATTCACCGTCTCTGCCCTGGCCATGCTGGCCACCGCGGGGGGCGTCTTCGCCCTGGCCCGCCACAGCCGCAACCAGGTGCGCTGACGCACGAGCACAGTACCTCGGGGCGGTGCGCTCACCTGAGCGCACCGCCCCGAGCCCTGTGCCGGGCCGGTCGCTCGGTGATCACCCGCCGCGGCGGAACTCCAGCGGGTCGCGCGGCGGGGAGCCCTCGGGCCCGGTCCGGCCGGCCGGACGCGCGGCGACCTCCGGGCGGCCCTCGATCAGCCCCACCGTGTCATCGCCGCACCCGCCGTGCTGCCGGAGCGGTGGCGGCCGAGTGCGGGGAGACGGCTGTCCGCACCGGTCAGACGTTGAAGCGGAACTCCACCACGTCGCCGTCGGCCATGACGTAGTCCTTGCCCTCGATGCGGACCTTGCCGGCGGACTTGGCGGCGGCCATGGAGCCGGCTTCCACCAGGTCGGCGAAGGAGACCACCTCGGCCTTGATGAAGCCGCGCTCGAAGTCCGTGTGGATCACGCCGGCCGCCTGCGGCGCGGTCGCGCCCTGCGGGATCGTCCAGGCCCGCGACTCCTTCGGGCCGGCCGTCAGGTAGGTCTGCAGGCCGAGGGTGTGGAAACCGGCCCGGGCCAGCGAGTACAGGCCCGGCTCGTGCTGGCCGATCGACTCCAGCAGCTCGCGCGCGGACTCCTCGTCCAGCTCCAGCAGCTCCGCCTCGACCTTGGCGTCGAGGAACACCGCGTCCGCGGGCGCCACCAGCTCGCGCAGCTCCTTGAGCTTCGCCTCGTCGGTGAGCACGGCCTCGTCGGCGTTGAACACGTACAGGAACGGCTTCGCGGTCAGCAGGCTCAGCTCGCGCAGCAGCGGACCGTCCACTTCGGACTGCGCGGCGAACAGCGTGCGCCCGCCGTCGAGGACCTCGCGCGCCTTCTGCGCCGCCTCCAGCGCGGGACGCCGGTCCTTCTGCGTGCGGGCTTCCTTCTCCAACCTCGGGATCGCCTTCTCCAGCGTCTGGAGGTCGGCGAGGATCAACTCGGTGTTGATCGTCTCGATGTCGGCGGCGGCGTCGACGCGACCGTCGACGTGGATCACGTCGGAGTCGTCGAAGACCCGGATGACCTGGCAGATCGCGTTGGCCTCGCGGATGTTGGCGAGGAACTTGTTCCCCAGCCCCGCCCCTTCGGACGCACCCTTCACGATGCCCGCGATGTCGACGAACGACACCACCGCCGGCACCTCGCGCTCGGAGCCGAAGATCTCCGCCAGCTTCGCCAGGCGGGCATCCGGCAGCGGCACCACGCCGACGTTCGGCTCGATGGTCGCGAACGGGTAGTTCGCCGCCAGCACGTCGTTGCGCGTGAGGGCGTTGAACAGGGTGGACTTGCCGACGTTGGGCAGGCCGACGATACCGAGGGTCAAACTCACGGTGGGTGAGTCTACGCGCCCCCGACGCCATGTCCGATTCCCGCGAGACCCCACGTCCCGCCGCTGGCAGAGTGGGCCCCATGCTCCTCGACGACGAACGCGCCTACCGGGCCGTCGCCGCCCGCGACGCCCGCTTCGACGGGTGCTTCATCCTCGCGGTGCGCACGACCCGGATCTACTGCCGGCCGTCCTGCCCCGCCGTGACGCCGAAGCGCCGCAACGCGGAGTTCTACCCGACCGCGGCGGCGGCGCAGTCCGCCGGCTACCGGGCGTGCCGGCGGTGCCTGCCGGACGCCGTGCCCGGCTCGCCGGAGTGGAACCTGCGGGCCGACCTGGCCGCCCGGGCCATGCGCCTGATCTCCGACGGCGTGGTGGAGCGGGAGGGCGTGCCGGGGCTCGCCGGGCAGCTGGGCTACTCGGAACGACACCTGACCCGCGTGCTGAGGGCCGAGCTGGGCGCCGGTCCGCTGGCGCTGGCCCGCGCGCACCGCGCGCACTCGGCGAGGTTGCTGATCGAGACGACCGACCTGTCGTTCGCCGACATCGCGTTCGCGGCCGGTTTCGCCAGCGTGCGGCAGTTCAACGACACGATCCGGACGGTGTTCGCGACCACGCCCTCGGCGATGCGCTCGACCCGCGCGGCGTCGGGCGCGGCGGGCCGCATCACGCTGCGCCTGCCGTACCGGCCGCCGTTCGACGCGGAGGGCCTGCTGGCGTACTTCCGGGCGCACGCGATCGCGGGCGTCGAGCACGTGACGGACCGGTGCTACGCGCGGTCGTTGCGCCTGCCGCACGGGCAGGCGACCGTGCGGCTGGAGCCGGCGGCGGGGCACGTGTCGTGCTCGCTGCGGTTGACCGACCTGCGCGACCTGGGCAGCGCGGTGAGCCGGGTGCGGCGGCTGCTGGACCTGGACGCCGACCCGGTGGCCGTGGACGACTTCCTGTCCGCCGACCCGGCGTTGCGGCCCTCGGTCGTCGCCCGGCCGGGCGTGCGGCTGCCGGGCAGCGTCGACGGCGCGGAGACCCTGCTCAGAGCGCTCGGCCACGACGCGCCGGGCGAGCCGCTGGAGCAGCCCGACGGCCCGGTGACGCACCTGTACCCGGCGCCGTCGGCGATCGACTCGCCGGTGGCGCGGGCGTTGGCGGACGGCACGCTGCGGGTCGACGTGGGCCGGGACGCGGACGAGCTGCACGCCGAGCTGTCGGCGTTCCCGGGCATCGGCCCGAAGGTCGCCTCGTACGTGGTGATGCGCGTGCTCGGCGCCCCTGACATCCCTTTGACCAGCGACAACATCGCGTGGCGCCCTTGGCGCTCGTACGCCGCGATGCACTTGAGGAGGACCGCGTGAGCACCGGCCACGTGTCGACCGTCGACACGCCGATCAGCCCTTTCACCGCCGTCGTCGCCATGGACGGCGCCGTCCTGGCCAGCGGGTGGACCGCGGACGTGGACGAGCTGCTGCCCCAGGTCTCGCCGTCACTGCGCCCGACGACCCTGGCGCACCGCCGCGACCTCGGCGCGGTGACCAAGGCCGTCCGCGCCTACCACGCCGGCGACCTGGACGCGATCGTCGACGTCCCGGTCCGGCAGCGCGGGGGCGAGTTCATGCAGCAGGCGTGGGAGGCGCTGCGCACCGTCACGGCGGGCAAGCCGGTCAGCTACGCCGACTACGCCCTGCTGGCGGGCCGGCCGTCGGCCGTCCGCGCCGCCGCGACCGCGTGCGCCCGCAACGCGGCGACGCTGTTCGTGCCGTGCCACCGGGTGATCCGCACGGGCGGCGCGATCGGCAACTTCCGCTGGGGTCCGGACGTGAAGCGGTGGCTGCTGGCGCACGAGTCCTGACGCGTCAGTCCTCGTCGCGCGGACGGGGGCGGCGCGGGGGGCGGCCGCCTTCGCGGGGCGGGGCGGGGCGGCGGGGGCGGTCCGGGGTGGAGGCCGGCGGGCGGGGGCGCTTGGGGCGGTCCTCGTCGGCCGTCGGGGACTGGCGGCGGCGGTCGGCGGGCGCGTCGGCGGTGCGGTCGGCCCGGGGGCGCTTCTTCGGGCGCTCGTCCGGGTCGGGCTGCTCGGCGCGGGCGGGACGGTCGGCGCGGTCGGAGCGGTCCGCGCGGTCCGGGCGGTCGGCGCGGCGCGGTTTGTCCGGCTTGCGCTTGGCCTCGCGGATCTCGTCCTTGGTCAGCCGGTTCGGGTCCTTCTGGGTGCTCACCCGCACGATGCCGATGATCACCGTGCACGCGGTGGTGATCGCCATCGCCGGGAACCCGTCGATCAACGGCTTGCCCAGCGCCAGGCCCATCGCCGCCAGCCCGCCGCTGGGCATGCCCTGCGTCACGACCACCAGGATGGGCACCACGATCGCCAGCACCAGCGGCGGCTGGACGATCGGGCCGAACATCGAGCGCCGCTCGACGAACACCACCGCCCCGACGCAGCCCACGAAGAACGTGACGGCGAACACCCAGCCCACGGTCTTCGCGGCCGAGTTCACGTCGACGAACGTGCCGACGATGGCCACCACGAAGGCGATGAGCACGGCCGCCCACCAGGGCAGGCCCCGGAAGCTGCCGAACATGGCGCGGTCGTTCCAGCGGACGGCGGCGAACTCGTCGTCCTCCGGCTCGCTGCGCGAGTCGTCACGCATTGCAGCGGTCACGCACACTCCTCGTTCGGCTCAGTCCCGGCACACTCTATTACGCCTCCCGGGCGTCCAAGGGTGCACCGAGGCCGGCCTCGTCCGTCCGCCTCACCGGCGGCAGGGGTGTGACGTCGGACGACGCGTTGCTCAGCGGCTCCACGGCGGCCCGGAAACCCTCCAGCGCGTCCAGCTCGCGCCGCCGCGCCGACAGGAACCGCTGAAGGTGCGTGCTCGACAGGTTCACCGCGTCGATGGCGCCGTCCGCCGCCCGGTGCGCCCGCGACGCCGCCGCCCTGACCTGCTCGACGTCGTCGGCCAGCGCGCGGTCGGTCACCGCGAACATCGCCGCCGACGCGATCACCGCGAACCCGGTCGGCCCGCACAGGAACACCCGCCGGTCGAGCAGCCAGCGCAGCAGCTCCGGGTCGGTGTCCAGGGCCGCGACCACCGCGCCGTCGTTCGGCACGAACATGATCGTCCCGTAGATGGCGTCGGCCCACCGCTGGTAGCCCTTGCCCGCCAGCTCCGCGGCCCGCGACCGGATGTTGCGCACGTGCACCCGCAGCGCGTCGACGCGCTCGGCCGCGTTGTCGGTCTCCACCGCCTCCGCCCAGGTCGCCATGCTCATCTTCGCGTCGACGGGCACCCGCCGCCCGCCGCCGACGTTGAGCACCAGGTCCGGTCGCACCGAACCGCCGCCCGCCACGTCCACCTGCAGGTCGAAGTGGATGCCCTCGCGCAGGCCGAGCACCCGCGCCGTCTCCACCAGCACCTTCTCGCCGAGCTCGCCGCGACCGCTGACCGAGGAGAACGCCACCTCGTAGCGCTGCAGCGCCGCCCACTGCGCGTCGCCGCGTTCCCGTTCGGCCTGCACCGCGGCCAGCGCGGCGTCGGTGCGCCGCACGCTGTCCTGGTAGAGCCGCCAGAGGAACACCAGCGCGCCCGCGAGCAGGAGCGCCACGACCACCGCCGCCGTGCTGAGGACCGCTGTCATGCCCTGATCATCGCGCACAGGTGTCCGACCACACGTTCGAGCGACACGCCGAGCGGGTTGGCCGATCGGACGGCCGAACGGCCCTACCGTGGCCGCCGTGAAGATCCTGCACACGTCCGACTGGCACGTGGGGCGCACCTTCCACGGCCGTGACCTGCTGCAAGAGCAGGAGTCGGTGCTCGGCGGCCTCGCCGACACCGTGTCGGACGAGCGGGTGGACGCGGTCGTGGTGGCGGGAGACCTGTTCGACCGGGCGGTGCCGAACGCGGAAGCCGTCGCGGTGTGCTCCCGGGTGCTCAAGCGCATCCGCGAGGCGGGCGCGAAGATCGTGATCACGCCCGGCAACCACGACTCGGCGGCCCGGCTGGGCTTCCTGGGCGCGTTCGCCGAGGCGGGCGGCCTGCACCTGCGCACGCGCGTGGCCGAGCTGCACGACCCGGTGCTGTTCGCCGACGAGCACGGCCCGGTCGCGGTGTACGGGATCCCGTTCCTGGAGCCGGAGACGGCGCGGCACGCGCTCGGCGTGGAGGCCAAGGGCCACGGCGGCGTGCTCACCGAGGCGATGCGGCTGGTGAAGCAGGACCTGGCGGTCCGCGAGAACACGCGGTCGGTCGTGCTCGCGCACGCGTTCGTCACCGGCGGCGAGCCGTGCGAGTCGGAGCGCACCATCGCGGTGGGCGGGGTGCAGGACGTGTCGGGCGCGGTGTTCGCCGGGGTCGACTACGTGGCGCTGGGCCACCTGCACGGGCAGCAGACGCTGGCGGAGCACCTGCGGTACTCGGGCAGCCCGGTGGCGTACTCGTTCTCCGAGGCGCGGCACCGCAAGTCGGTGTGGCTGGTCGAGCTGGACGCGGGCGGGCTCGCCGGGGCGCGGCGGCACTCGCTGCCGGTGCCCCGCGCGCTGTCGACGCTGAGCGGCGCGCTCGATGACCTGCTGCTGGACCCGGCGCACGAGCCGGTGGAGGACCACTTCCTGTCCGTCACGCTGACCGACCGGGTGCGGCCGCTGGACGCGTTGCGCCGGCTGCAGAAGCGGTTCCCGCACGCGGTGCACGTGGAGTGGCGGCCGGAGGGCGGGCGGACCGGTGAGCTGCGGTTCGCCGAACGGGTGCGCGGGCGCGACGACGAGGAGATCGCCTGCTGCTTCGTCGAGGACGTGCGCGGCGAGCAGCCGAACCCGCGGGAGCTCGACCTGCTGCGCGAGGCGTTCGCCGCGGCGGCCCGGGAGGACGAGGCGTGAAGCTGCACCGGTTGGCGGTGAGCGGGTTCGGCCCGTACGCGGTGCGCGAGGAGGTCGACTTCGACCTGCTGGGCGCGGACGGCCTGTTCCTCCTGCACGGCGACACGGGCGCGGGCAAGACGACGTTGCTCGACGCGGTGGCGTTCGCGCTGTTCGGCAAGGTGCCCGGCGCGCGCGGCGACGTGAAGCGCCTGCGCTGCGACTACGCCGACCGCGACACGCCCACGTACGTGGAGCTGGAGCTGACCGTGCGCGGCCGGCGGTTCCGGATCAAGCGCAGCCCCGAGTACGAGCGGCCGAAGAAGCGCGGCGACGGCGCGACCCGCCAGCAGGCGCAGGTGTCGTTGACGTGGGTCAGCGGGTGGACCGGCGAGGGGCACAGCCGCATCGACGACGTGGCCCGCGAGGTCGAGGGCCTGCTCGGGATGACCGCCGAGCAGTTCTTCCAGGTGGTGCTGCTGCCGCAGGGCGAGTTCGCCCGGTTCCTGCGCGCGGAGACCGCCGAGCGGGAGAAGCTGCTGGAGAAGCTGTTCGGCACGGAGCGGTTCCTGGACGTGGAGAAGTGGTTCCGGGAACGCCGCGCGGAGCGCAGGCGCGAGGTCGAGCAGCTCGGCCGGGCGCGCCACGACCTGGCGCTGCGGGTCGCCGAGGTCGCGCTGGAGGAGCCGCCGGCGGGCGGCGGCGACCAGGAGTGGCTCAGCTCCCTGCTCAAGCGGCTGGACGAGGACGAGCGCGACGCCGAGCAGGTCTCGGCCGAGGCGTCCGACCGGCGCGCCCTCGCCGAGCGGGACTGGCAGGAGGCGCGGGCGCGGCAGGAACGGGTCCGCCGGGTGCGGGACGCGCGCCGCCACCTCGACCGGTACGCCGAGGTCGAGCCGAGCCTGCGGGCGTGGGTCGCCGAACGCGACGCGGCCCGGCAGGCGGCGGTCGTCGTGCCCGCCCAGGAACGCGCGGTGAAGCTGGCCCGCGAGCTCGACGCCGCCGTCGCCCAGGAGCGGGCGGCGGCCTCCGCCGTGTCCGCGCTGGGCTACGAGGGCGTGGATCTCCGCGGTGACGGCGAGCGCTTCCGCGAGGAGGCGGGCGGCCTGACCGGGCTGGCCGCCGAAGCCGAACGGCAGCGCGCGGACCAGCGGCGGATCGCGCAGCTGGACCGCGACGTCGCCACCACGTCCCAGGGGCTGGCCACGCTGGTCGCGCAGCTGGACGAGGTGCCGCACCGGCTGTCCGCCGCGAGGAGCGCGGTCGAGGAGTCGGCCGAGGCCGCCGCCCGGCTGCCGCAGGTGGCGGGACTGGCCGGCGCCGCGGCCGAGCTGCCGCGCGTCGAGCGGGCGTTCCGGGAGGCGGACGAGGCCCGGCGGGACGCGGTGGACGCGCAGCAGGCGGCCCGGGAGAAGCTGCTGCGGATCCGCCGGGACCGGCTGGACGGCATGGCGGTCGAGCTGGCCGGGCAGCTGCGCGCGGGCCACGGGTGCCCGGTGTGCGGTTCGGCCGAGCACCCGTCGCCGGCGCGGCCGGTGCCGGACGCGGTGACGGCCCTGGACGAGGACCGCGCCGCCGACGAGGACCAGCGGGCCCTGGACCGGCGTCAGCGGGCCGAGCGGGAGTCGCACCGGCTGGGCGAGCGGCTGGCGCTGCTGCGCGAGCAGTTGGGCGACCGGCCGCCGGCCGAGCTGGACCGCGAGCACCGGTCCGTCGCCGCGCGGGCCGAGCAGCTGGAGAGCAGGCAGGCCGCGCTGGCGGAGCTGGAGGCCGAGGTGCGCCGCGCGCTCGACCGGCGCGGCGCGCTGGAGCGCGAGCTGGCCGAGGCGGGCGCGCAGCGGGCGCAGCTGGTCGAGGCCGTCGAGGAGCGGGGCGCGCGGCTGGAGGAGGCGCGCGGCGAGTTCCCGGACGTGGTGACCCGGCGGGCGCACCTCGGCGACCTGGCGGACGCGGTGACCGGGCTGGCCGCGCGCCGCGCCGCCGTGGCCGAGCACGAGGAGCGGCTGGCCGACCAGCGGCTGGAGGTGGCGCGGCTGGCGTCGCTGGCCGGGTTCGCCGACGTGGCCGACGCCCTGGCCGCGGCCCGCCCGGCTTCCGCCGTCGCCGAGCTGGAGACCCGGATCCGCGAGGTCGAGAACACCCGGACGGCGGCCGAGAGCACGCTGGCCGAGCTGCCCGACACCGACCCGGACACCGAGGTCGACGTGGCGGGCGCGGAGGAGCGGTTCCGGGTGGCGAGCGACGGCGCGACCGAGGCCGCCACCGCGTTGACCAACGCCCGCACCAGGGCCGCCCGCGCCGCCGACCTGGCCGGGCAGCTCCGCGACGCGTGGCTGCGGCTGGAGCCGGTGGAGGCGGAGTTCGCCGAGCTGGACGCGCTGACCGACGTGATCAACGGGTCGGGGCAGAACACCAAGAGCATGACCCTGCGCACCTACGTGCTGGCCGCCCGGCTGGAGGAGGTCGCGGTGGCCGCCGGCGCCCGGCTGGAGCGGATGAGCCAGGGCCGCTACCGGTTCGTGCACTCGGTCGAGGCCGGTCCGCGGGGCACGAGGGGCGGGCTGGGCCTCGACGTCATGGACGACTACTCGGGGCAGCAGCGGCCGGCGAAGACGCTGTCCGGCGGCGAGTCGTTCCTGGCGTCGCTGTCCCTGGCCCTCGGCCTGGCCGACGTGGTCGCGGCGGGAGCCGTGCTGGACACGCTGTTCATCGACGAGGGTTTCGGCACGCTCGACGCCGAGACGCTGGAGCTGGTGATGACCACGCTGGACGAGCTGCGCGCCGGCGGCCGGGTCGTCGGCCTCGTCTCGCACGTGGAGGAGCTGCGGCAGCGCATCCCGACCCGGCTGCGCGTCCGCAAGGCCCGGGAGGGTTCCTCGCTGGAGCTGACGGCCTGACCCCGGTCACGCGGAGACCCCCGGACCTCGGCGGCCGCTGACGGCGCCCGTGCGTCACCCCGGCGCTCGACTCCCACCGTCGACCGGACGCGCGCCGGGCGCCCGGCGCGTGGCGAGCAGCCGGTGCCGGCGGGCGTCCTCCGGCCTGCCCCAGGCCGCGTGGGCGCGGGCCAGACCGTCGTGGGCGCGGGCCTCCTCGTGCCGGTCGCCGGTGCGGCGGGTCAGCGCCAACGCCTCGTGGTGGTGGTCCACCGCGCGGCCCGGGTCGCCCTCGGCGGTCGCCAGTTCGCCCAGGGTGTCGAGCACCTCGGCCTCCAGGTCGCGGTTGCCGGTCGCCCGCGCGCCCGCGAGCGCCTCGTCCAGGTGCTTCCCGGCGACCTCCCAGCGGCCCAACCGGAGGTGGACCAGCCCCAGGTTCGCCTGGAGGTGGTCCACCAGCGCGTGGTCGTTGTCGACGTCCGGCACGGCCGCCAGGGCCCGCTCCACGTGCCGCAGCGCCTCCTCGTAGCGCCCCGACGCCTCGTGCACCAGCGCCAGGCTGCACAGCACGCCCGCCTCGCCGCGCCGGTTGCCGATGGCCCTGGCGATGGCCAGCGCCTCCTGGAAGCTCCGCTGCGACTCGTCGTGGCGCCCGAGGCGGCGCAGCACGACACCCAGGTTCTTCAGCGCCCGGCCGGTGAAGCTCACGTCACCGGTCTCCCGCCCGACCGCGACGGCCCGCTCGTGGTGGCGCAACGCCTCCTCGTAGCGGCCCAGCCGCTCGCACGCCACGCCGAGACCGGTGAGCGCGACCCCTTCGGCGACGCGGTCCGCCCGCCGCCGGCCGGCCACCAGGGCGTGGGTGTGCAGGGCGAGGGACTCGTCGTGGTGGCCGCGGACGTGGAAGTAGCGCCACAGCGTGGCGGTCAGCTCCTCCGCGTGCCCGGCGTCGCCGTGCCGGGCCGCGTGCTCGGCGACCGCGAGGAGGTTCGCCCGCTCGGCCTCCAGCCACGCCACCGCGTCGGCACGGGTGGTCGGGTCGGTCGGCGCCGGCGCGGACCGCCGCCCGGCGGGGTCGGCGGGGTCCGCGGGGTCGAACAGGCCCATCGCGACCGCCGCCACGCGCACGTAGTGGTCGGCCAGGGCGTGCAGCGCGGCGGCCCGCCCGTCGGCGGCGTCCACCTCGGCGGCCAGGCCGCGGGCGTAGGCGCGCAGCAGGTCGTGCATCTGGAACCGGCCGTCGGCGGTGGTCTCCACGAGGTGCGACCGGACCAGGACGTCGACGTGCCGCCGGGCCGTGGCCTCGTCGGAGCCGGTCAGCGCGGCGACGGCGGCGAGACCGAGTTCGTGGCACGGGTGCGCGCCCAGCAGCCGGAACACCCGGGCGACCGCCGGGGAGAGCTGCCGGTAGGACCACGAGAACGCCGACCGCAGCGCCGCGTGGGGGTCGGCGTCGTCGTCGAGCCGGTCCAGCCGGTCCTGCTCGCGGGTCAGCTCGCCGACGAGGTCGGCCAGCGACGCGGAGGGCCGGCCGGTGGCCAGCTCGGCGGCCAGGCGCAGGGCCAGCGGCAGCCGGGCGCACAGCTCCGCCAGGACGTCCGCCGCGCGCGGGTCCGCCGCCGCGCGGTCGCCGATCAACGCGCGCAGCAGGTCGCGGGCCTCGTCGGCGGGCAGCAGGTCGAGGCGCAGCCGGGTCGCGCCGTCCTTCGCGACCAGCCCGCGCAGCGAGTCGCGGCTGGTCACCAGCACCAGGCAGCCCGGCGACCCGGGCAGCAGCGGCCGGACCTGGGCGGCCGTGCGGGCGTTGTCGAGCACCACGAGCACCCGGCGGCCCGCCAGCAGGGACCGGAACGCGGCGGACCGCTCGTCCAGGTCGCGCGGGATGTCCCGAGAGTCGACGCCCAACGCGCGCAGGAAGCCCGACAGCGCGTCACCGGGGCCGACCGGCAGGTCCGGGTCGTACCCGCGCAGGTCGACGTAGAGCTGCCCGTCGGGGAACCGGTCGCGCGCGCGGTGCGCCCAGTGCACGGCCAGGGCGGTCTTGCCGACGCCGCCGGTGCCGGTGATCACCGCGACCGGCGAGGGCTGCCGGTCGTCGGTCCGCGGGAGCAGGCCGTCGAGCCGCCGCACGTGCTCGGCACGGCCGGTGAACCCGACGACGGCGGCGGGGACCTGGGCGGGGCCGGTCCACCCGGACGGGCCCGGCTCCCGGTCGACGGCCAGGTTCGGGTCCTGGTTGAGGATGTCCAGGTGCAGCCGGCGCAGCTCCTCGCCCGGCCGCAGGCCCAGCTCCCGGTCGAGCAGCACGCGGCCCTCGTCGTAGACGTCCAGCGCCTCCGCCTGGCGGCCCGCCCGGTACAGCGCGGTCATCAGCGCGCCCCGCAACCGCTCCCGGAACGGGTGCCGCGCGACCAGGCCGGCCAGCGCGACCGCCGCCTCCTCGTGCGACCCCAGGGCGGACGACGCCGCCGCGTGCCCTTCCAGCGCGGTCAGCCGGCGTTCGACCAGCCTGGCCCGCACGCTGTCGGCGTCGGGGCCCGCCAGGTCGCGGAACGGGTCGCCGCGCCACAGCCCCAGCGCCTCGGCGAACGCCGCCTCCGCCTGCCGGTGCAGGCCCGCGTCCCCGTGCCGCCGTCCCGCCCGGACCAGCGCCTCGAACCGGTGCGCGTCGAGCTCGCCCTCCGCCACCCGGACCCGGTAGCCGGCCCGACCGCCGTCGATCCGCTCGCCGCCGAGCAGCCCGCGCAGCTTCCACACGTAGGTCTTGGTGTTCTTCTCCGCCGAGGGCGGCGCGCCCTCCGGCCAGAGGGCCTCGACCAGCCGCTCGACGCTCACCCACTCGCCGGCGTGCAGCAGCAGCGTGGCCAGCAGCACCCGCGGCTTCCGGGCGTCGACGGGAACGCGCACCCCGTCGGACCGCACGACGTCGACCGCGCCCAGGACCCGGAACAGCACTCGGCACACTCCCCAGCGCCGCGGCCGTCCCCACGACCGAGGCGGTTCCGAACGTAGCGCACCGGCGGCCCCCCGGCCGTGGACCGCCGGTGTACCGCCGCTGTACCGGCGTGCGCCAGGCTCGACCACACGGGTCGCCGGCTGTGACCTTCATTGGGGGAGGGCCACAGCCACGACTCCCCCGCGCGCGCCGCCGCCGCGAGGCAGACCCCACGACCGGGCGACGGGCGCCGGGCGGCACCCTCCACCCGCCGCCCGGTCGTGGTCCTCGTCTGCCGGCTAGGACGCGAGCAGGCCGCCCCGGTACGCCGAGGCCTGGAGCTCGAACAGCTCGAAGTAGTGCCCGCGCAACGCCATCAGCTGCTCGTGCGTGCCCTGCTCGATGATCCGGCCCTGGTCGAGCACAACGATCCGGTCGGCGTTGCGGATGTTCGCCAGCCGGTGCGTCACCAGGATCGTGGTGCGCCGCGCGGTCGCCTCCCGCAGTCCCTCGAACACCCTCGCCTCCGCCTTGGCGTCCAGCGCCGCCGTCGGCTCGTCGGCCACCAGCACCGCCGCGTCCCGGTACATGCCGCGCGCGATGCCCATCCGCTGCCACTGCCCGCCGGACAGGTCCTGCCCGTCGTTGAACTGCCGCGACAGCACGGTGTCCGGTCCGGCGGGCAGGCTCGCCAGCACCTCGTCCGCGCCCGACTTCGCCACCGCCTCCTGCCACGCCTCGTCGTCCTCGCGCTCCAGCCGCCCGACCGTCACGTTGTGCCGGGCGGTCATCGGCCACTGCGCCGGGTCCTGCGCGATCACCGCGATGGACGAGTGCACCGAGTGCGGGTCGGCCTCGGCCAGGTCGACGCCGTCCCACGCCACCGTGCCCGACGACGCCGGGTACAGGCCGGTCAGCACCTTGCCGAGGGTCGTCTTGCCCGAGCCGTTCTCCCCCACCAGCGCGACGACCTCGCCCTTCGCCACGGTCAGGTTCACCTCGCGCAGCGCGGGCTTCGGCGCGCCCGGGTAGGTGAACGAGACGTCGGTGAGCGTGATGCTCTCCGGGTCCTCCGGCGCCTTGACCGGCGAGCTGCCCTGCGCCCGTTCCGCGCCCTCGACCAGCAGCTTGCGGTAGAAGTCGATGTAGAAGGAGTCCTCGTACAGCGAGTTGACCGCCCGGGTGGTCGACGCCAGCGACGAGAACCCGGTGCGCATGGCCAGCACCGCCGTGCCCGCCAACGCCAGCTCCATGCCGCCGGTGTGCAGCAGGAAGCCCAGCACGACGTAGGCGATCGCGGTGCCGACGCCGGCCAGCGAACGCCCGGTCAGCCGCACCAGGTTCGTGCGGTGCGCCATCCGGATCTCGTCGGCCATGAGGCTGTCCGCGATGCGCCGGTGCTCGCCGAGCAGCTGTTCCTGCAACGTCAGGGCGTGCCGCTCCAGCGCGAAGTCGCGCTCGGTGGCGACCTCCTCCACCACGCCCTTGCGGGTGTTGCGGGTCACCGAGTCGAGGAAGTGCTCGTAGCGCAGCTTGGACGCCCGCGCCGACGCCCAGGCGTTCGCGAACGCGGCCAGCAGCAGCGCCGGCGCCAGCCACGGGTTGAGGAACCCGACCGTCACCACCGCCGCGACCAGCGAGATGCCGCCGGACAGCAGGTCCGCCAGGTACCGCAGGCTGCTCTCCAGCGAGCGCACGCCGCGCCGCCCGCCCTGCCGGGCCAGCTCGCGGAAGTCGGCGTCCTCGAACGCGAGGAGCTGGGCGCGCACGAGGACCGCCGTCACCTCGTCGTTCGCCTCACGGGTGACGCGGGGCCGCAGCGAGCTCTCCACCGCGGCGACCGCCGTGTCGAGCAACGCGCGGACCACGAACGACCCGACCACCACCGCCAGCGCGGGCAGCGCCTCCACCACCCGCTGCGGCGTCGGCCCGTCCCGCAGCAGCGCGGAGAACACGTCGGCCGTGGCGAGCAGCCCGAACGCGGTCACGCAGCCGGACAGCACGTGCACCACGCCGGCCAGCACGGTGAGCCGGGGCGAGGTGCGCCAGGCGAGGCGGACCACCATCGCCACCGCCGACGGCAGGCTCTTGAGGGCCTTGCCCAAGCTCACCGACGTCCCGCCACGACGACGGGCCCACTTGGGGGTGGCCACGTTCTCCACCCCGATCAGCACGGTGCTCATCGTCCCAGGAAACGCGAACTTCACCCCCGCGCCAACCACGTTCACGATCAGCGCAGCTCAACGCCGCGCACGAGCCGGGCTGTCGTACCTCCGTGCGACGATCGCCGCGGACTCCCCGTGCGCCCGCCGGAATGGAATAAAAACCACCACCAGTGGGCCGCTAACGCGTGGACGACTTTTCCCGACAGGCGGGTTGACCCGGGTCGAAGCACCGCCGCCCCACCACCCCGGGGGACATTTTCCGGCCTTTTCGCGCGTTTTCCGACGCGCGCAGATCGCGAATGGAGAATTCCCATGCGCACGATTACCGGCCGAGCGCGCCTCGGTGTGGCCGCCCTCGCGGCGGTGCTGGCCTCGGCGGTGCTGACCACGCCCGCCTCGGCCGCCGCGCCCCCGTTCGACCCGAGCCTCGGGCGCACGCCCTACCAGCCGGACAAGATGCTCGTCGACCCTTATGCCGGTGACGCGCGCGACCAGCGGAACCAGTACGGCTTCAACCTCACCCAGTACCGGGGCCTGACCAATCCCGCCTATTACGAGCTGATGGACCACTACACGGTCAAGCTGTACCGCAACCGTCGCGGCCTGCCCGAGAACGACCCGAGGCTGGCGCAGGAGGAGCGGTGGCTGGAGGGCTTCGACGAGGTGCTCTCCACCATGGTCCTGGAGACCAACAAGTGGGTCGGCGGGCGCCTGGAGTACCTCGACTACGACGGCGAGCCGTACCTGACCACGCCGCGACCGGCCAACCAGATCAGCATCACCTTCGACCCGCAGCTCACCAGCGCCATCGGGATCGCCTACCCGGGCACCACGCTCGACCGGCGGGGGCTGGCCCTCACCGGCGGCAACATCAGCTTCGCGCACCTGCCGCAGTGGACCGACCTGGTGGAGGACAGCCTCGACGGCGACCGGGAGGCCCGCTACCAGATCGCGCTCAAGGTGATGCACGAGTTCGGCCACCACATGGGGCTCAACCACTACTTCGCCGAGTTCCACGGCCAGTACACGCTCATGGGCGGGCGGACCGTGGACGACGTGACGAGCTGGAACCAGGTGCTCTCGCGCGGCGACAAGGCCGGGCTGCTGGCGATGGCCGGCTGGCGCGACCGGGCGAAGAAGTGCGGCGAGACCGGCGTCTGCGACCCGATCTGGTACAAGGACGACGGGGTGGCGTGGCCGCCGAACGCGCCCGACCACCGCTACGACCGGGGCTGACCGACCGGGCCTGGGCGACCGGACCTGGGCGACACCGGTCTGGGCGAAGCGAAGCCGGACCGGCCGGGGTGGCGAGCACTCGCCACCCCCGGCGCGCGTCCTAGCGGACCATGTCCTTGCGCAGCTCGCGCGGCAGGGCGAAGGCGATCTTCTCGTTCGCCGTGGTGATCTCCTCGACGTCGCCGTAGCCGTGCGTCGCCAGGAACTCCAGCAGCTCCATCACCAGGATGTCCGGCACCGACGCGCCCGACGTGACGCCGACCGTCGTCACGCCCTCCAACCAGGCGAGGTCGACCTCGTTCGCGTAGTCGACCAGGTACGACGCCCGCGCGCCCGCCTGGAGCGCCACCTCGACCAGCCGCACCGAGTTGGACGAGTTCTTCGACCCGACCACCAGCACCAGGTCGCACTCCGGCGCCATCGTCTTCACCGCGGTCTGCCGGTTGGACGTCGCGTAGCAGATGTCGTCCGACGGGGGCTCCTGCAGGTCCGGGAACCGGTCCTGCAGCTGCCGCACCCGCACCATCGTCTCGTCCACCGACAGCGTGGTCTGCGAGAGCCAGACCACCTTGGACGGATCGCGCACCACGACCTTGTCGACGTCCTCGGCGGTGTCCACGAGCTGGATGTGCGAGGGCGCCTCGCCGTACGTGCCCTCGACCTCCTCGTGCCCTTCGTGACCGATGAGCAGGATGTCGTAGTCCTCGCGGGCGAACCGCTTCGCCTCGTTGTGGACCTTGGTCACCAGCGGGCAGGTGGCGTCGATGGTGCGCAGCTGCCGCGAGGCGGCCTCCTCGTGCACGGCGGGCGACACGCCGTGCGCCGAGAACACCACGAGCGCGCCCTCGGGCACCTCGTCGGTCTCGTCGACGAAGATCGCGCCGCGCCGGGACAGCGTCTCCACGACGTGCTTGTTGTGGACGATCTCCTTGCGCACGTAGACCGGCGCGCCGTACTGCTCGAGCGCCTTCTCGACGGTCACGACGGCACGGTCCACACCGGCGCAGTAGCCACGCGGCTTGGCCAGGAGCACTCGCTTGTCCATGACCACCAGGGTACGGCGTGCCGGATGTAGGCATCCGACGGCCGACTGCGGCAGGCTGTAGGGCATGAAGCCACTGCCCCTGACCGTCCGCCTCGCCGCGGGACTGGCGGTCACCGCCGTCGAGCAGGCCCGGAAGCTCCCGGGGCAACTCGCGGGCCTCCCGGTCACCGTGGTCAGTGAGGCCTTGCAGCTGTCCATGCGGCTCCAGCAGCGGGTGACGGAACTCGCAATCAAGGGCGACGACGCGCTGTCCGTGCTGCGGCCCGTGGAGCAGGAGCCCGAGTGGGCGACGTTCGACGAGGACGAAGGCGGCGCGGCGCCGGCCGCCGACGCCGGCGCCGGCCTCGACGCCGACGACCCGTGGTCGGCGGAGGAGCAGGCCCTGGCCGCCGAGCCGCCCGCCGTGCTGCCGAACTACGACGAGCTGTCGTTGGCGCAGCTCAGGGCGCGGTTGCGCACGCTGAGCGCGGAAGACCTCGAAGAGCTGCTGGCGCACGAGCGCACCCACGCCGCCCGCCCCGAGTTCACCGGCATGCTCACCCGCCGCATCGCGAACCTCGAGAACCAGTGACCGAGGAGAAGTCCAGCCCCGAGAACCCGTGGCCGGTGCGCACGGTCGCGCGCAAGATCTTCGACTGGATCAACCGGCTCGGCGACGTGTGGGTGGAGGGCCAGGTCACCCAGCTCAGCGCGCGTCCGGGCACGGCGACGGCGTTCCTGACCCTGCGCGACCCGTCCGTGGACATGTCGATGCAGCTGACCGCGCCCGTGGGCATGGTGCGCGAGCTGCAACTGTCCGAGGGCAGCCGCGTGGTGGTGCACGGCAAGCCCAACTTCTTCCCCAACCGGGGCACGCTGAGCCTGCGCGTGGACGAGATCCGGCAGGTCGGCATCGGCGAGCTGCTGGCCCGGATCGAACGCCTGCGCAAGCTGCTCGACGCCGAGGGCCTGTTCGACCCCCGGCGCAAGCGCAGGCCGCCGTTCCTGCCGAACAAGATCGGCCTCGTCACGGGACGCGCGTCGGCCGCCGAGCGGGACGTGCTGACCAACGCGCAGGCCCGCTGGCCGGGCGCCCGGTTCCGGGTGGTCAACGTCGCGGTGCAGGGCGCCCTGGCCGTGCCGCAGATCCTCACCGCACTGTCGACTCTGGACCGCGACCCCGAGGTGGACGTCATCGTGCTGGCCCGCGGCGGCGGCAGCGTCGAGGACCTGCTGCCGTTCTCGGACGAGGCGCTGTGCCGGGCGGTGGCGCAGTGCCGCACGCCGGTGCTGTCCGCGATCGGGCACGAGCCGGACACCCCGCTGGTGGACCACGTGGCCGACCTGCGGTGCTCCACGCCGACCGACGCGGGCAAGCGGGTCGTGCCGGACGTCGCGGAGGAGGGCGAGCGGATCCGCCAGCTGCGCGACCGCAGCCGGCGCGCCCTGCACGGCTGGGTCGACCGGGAGCGCAAGCTGCTCGCGGCGCTGCGCACGCGGCCCGCGCTCGCCGACCCGCACGGCCCGCTGGACCGGCGCGCGGAGGACGTGGACCGGCTGCGCGAGCGGGCCCGGCGGGCGGTGCGCAACCGCCTCGACTCGGAGACCTCCGGTCTGACCGCGACCACGGCGCGCTTGACGACCCTCGGGCCTGCCGCCACGCTGGCGCGGGGTTACGCGGTGGTCCAACTGGTCACCCCCGACGGGGTCGACGGCGTGCTCCGCTCGACCTCCCAAGCTCCCGCGGGCACCCGGTTGAGGGTGCGCGTGGCCGACGGCGCGGTGCACGCGGCCGTCACCTCCGGAGGGGACGGCGAAGCGCCCCCCGGCGGAGACGGCGATGCGGCCCGAGAAGGAGGCGGTGGTGCCGAACCCCGCACGTGAACCCACGTTCCTGCCCTTGACGGTGGCCGCCGCGGGCGAGGCCGGCGACGAAGGCGCCGGCGCCGTGCGCAGCAGCGCCGAGTCGGCCGACCAGGCCGCCGCCGACTGCTGGCTCGCCCTGGTGGCCGGTTGCACGTCGGGCAGGCAGACGTTGATCAACCGGTTACACGACCTGTCCGAGGCGACCTCCGGCTACGCCGGGATGCGGTGGTGGCTGGGCCACGGCTCGGTGCACCGCAGGCGCGTCGCCGCCGCCGAGCACCGCATCGACGACGCCGTGCGCGAGGGCGACGGCGCGGAGTTCGCCGAGGCGTTCATCGGCTACGACCAGGCGGTCGCCACCGTCGTGGTGCACGTCCAGAACCGATTGGGGAAGTTGTCCACGTGAGCGAGCCGGGCTACGAGCAGGCCAGGGACGAGTTGGTGGAGGTGGTCCGCAGGCTGGAGGCGGGCGGGCTGTCGCTGGAGGACTCGCTGGCGCTGTGGGAACGCGGCGAGGCCTTGGCGAAGACGTGCGAGCGGCAGCTCGCGGGCGCCCGGGAGCGGATCGATCAAGCACTCAGTGTGACCGAGGAGGACGTGGCCGAGGTGTGATGACGTGCGAGGATTGGTCTACCGGCCGGTAATCGCAGTCGCAGGAGGAACCTCATGGTCACAGGCAGCAGCCCGTCCGAGCGCCGTCGCGAGGCACCCGACCGGAACCTCGCGCTGGAACTCGTCCGGGTGACCGAGGCGGCCGCGATGGCCGCCGGGCGCTGGGTGGGCCGCGGCGACAAGAACGGCGGCGACGGCGCGGCGGTGGACGCCATGCGCAAGCTGATCGGCACCGTCTCCATGCGCGGCGTGGTCGTGATCGGCGAGGGCGAGAAGGACGAGGCGCCCATGCTGTTCAACGGCGAGGAGGTCGGCGACGGCAACGGCCCCGAGTGCGACGTGGCGGTCGACCCGATCGACGGCACCACGTTGATGGCCAAGGGGATGCCGAACGCCCTCGCGGTGCTCGCGGTCGCCGAGCGCGGCGCGATGTTCGACCCGTCGGCGGTGTTCTACATGGAGAAGCTCGCCACCGGACCGGAGGCGGCGGACGTCATCGACATCACCGCGCCGATCGCGGAGAACATCCGCCGGGTGGCGAAGGCCAAGCACAGCGACGTCTCCGACGTGACGGTGTGCGTCCTGGACCGGCCGCGGCACGAGTCGCTGGTCGGCGAGGTGCGCGCGGCGGGCGCCCGGATCCACTTCATCTCCGACGGCGACGTGGCGGGCGCGATCTCGGCGGCCCGGCCGAACACCGGCATCGACCTGCTGGTCGGCATCGGCGGCACGCCGGAGGGGATCATCGCGGCGGCGGCGCTGAAGTGCATGGGCGGCGCGATCCAGGCCAAGCTGTGGCCCAAGGACGACGAGGAGCGGCAGAAGGCGCTGGACGCGGGCCACGACCTGGACCGCGTGCTGCTGACCGACGACCTGGTGCGCGGCGACAACGTGTTCTTCTGCGCCACCGGCGTGACGGACGGCGACCTGGTGCGCGGCGTGCACTACCGGGCGGGCGGCTGCACGACCCAGTCGATCGTGATGCGCTCGAAGTCCGGCACGGTGCGGATGATCGACGGCTTCCACCGGCTGACCAAGCTGCGCGAGTACTCGTCGGTCGACTTCGACATCCCGGTCACCGGCCAGGACGCGCTGCCGCCGCTCCCCTAGCCGGCGGGCGCCCCGCGGGCCGACCGGCACCGAGCGCTGTCAACTGTGAACCGAGTGTTACCGGCCGATCGGCTGTGGTGATCACGTCGCGTTCATCCCTAGTTTCCGTTCCGTCCCCGAGCACCCTGCGCCGGGGACGGAGAGGAAGCGATGAAGGTTCGTACCCTGTTCACCGCCTTCGCGGTGGCGATCGGCGCGGCTCTCGCCTCGGCGGCCGGGGCGGCGGCGGCCCCGGCGACCGACGGCGTCACCCCGTTCATCGTGGGCGGCGGCAACGCCACGCAGACCTACTCGTGGATGGTCTCCCTGCAGAGCACCACGGGCAGCCACTTCTGCGGCGGCTCGCTGATCAAGGCCAACTGGGTCGTCACGGCCAAGCACTGCGTGCAGGGCCGGTCGGCGTCCTCGATCCGGGCCCGCATCGGCACGACCAACCGCACCAGCGGCGGCACGGTCGCGACCGGCGCGCAGATCGTGACCAACGCGTCGTACGACATCGCGCTCGTGCGCCTGTCCACCTCGGTGGGCCAGACGCCGATCGCGGTGGCGGCGTCGTCGGGCGCGGTCGGCACGGCCACCCGCATCATCGGGTGGGGCCAGACGTGCGCCCCGCGCGGCGGCTGCGGCGCGCCGACGATCCTGCAGGAGCTGAACACGTCGATCGTGTCGGACGGCAGCTGCCTGGGGATCTACGGCTCGTACGAGATCTGCACCAACAACCCGAACGGCAACGCGGGCGCCTGCTACGGCGACTCGGGCGGCCCGCAGGTCAAGTCCGTGAACGGTGTGTGGCAGCTGATCGGCGCCACCAGCCGTGCGGGCAACAACAGCTCCACCTGCGCCACCGCGCCGTCGATCTACATGGACGTGCCGGCGTTCCGCTCGTGGATCAGCCAGTACGCGGGCGCGGTCTGAGCGGCTCGGTCACGCGGTCGAAGGGCCGTCCCTCCTCCGGGTGGGGCGGCCCTTCCCGATTCGTTACCGGGGCCGCTGCAACCAGGGCCTCCGGGTCGGCGTCTCCAGGGTCAGTACACAGCACGATCTCTGGGGGTGCGCGAGATGCGCAGAGCAGCACTGGTGGCAATCGCTTTGCTGGCAACGGCTTGCGGGACGTCCGAGGCTTCTGGCCCGGCCACGTCCCCGACTGGTCCTTCCTCGTCCGCTTCGGCCGCGCCGACGGAGGAGTCCTCTTCGTCCTCTGCCGCCGCCCCGTCCACTCCGGCCACCGAGCCGACGGCGGAGACCACCGCGACCCCGGACCCGCAGCCCGCGCCGCCGCCACCGCCGGTCACCGTGCCCGGCACGCCGTGCGACATCACCGAGGGCGCGTGCGTGCGGCTGTCGACCAACGAGTCGTGGCTGATCAGCGAGGGCAAGGTCAGCTACGGCCCGGTGCCGACCACGTCCGGGCGGCCCGGCTACGAGACGCCCGTCGGCTACCACTCGGTGCTGTGGAAGGTCGAACTGGACTACAGCCGCGACTTCGGCATGGCCGAGATGCCGTACTCGACGTACTTCGTCGGCAACGGCATCGCGTTCCACGAGGGCAGCCTCACGGACGAGTCCCACGGCTGCATCCACCTGGCCCGCGAGGCGGCGGCGAAGTACTTCCACACCCTCCGGGTGGGTGACCAGGTCCAGGTGGTTGCGTAACAGGGTGTGTCGGATCACTCCTTGGTGGGTAATCCTGACACCGAGGAGTGATAGCGATGAGGAAGACGCTCGGCACGACGGCGATAGCCGCGGCGGCCCTGACCTTCGGCCTCGCGACTCCCGCTTCCGCGGCGACCGGCACACCGTGCTCCGTGCAGAACGGCGCGTGCGTGCGACTGTCCACCAACCAGGCATGGCTGATCTACGACGGGAACGCCAGCTACGGCCCCGTCCCGGTGTCCCACGGGATGCCGGGCCACGAGACCCCGCCCGGCACCTATCCCGTGCTGCGCAAGGTGAAGGACGACTGGAGCGTGCCCTACAACGGGCCGATGCCGAACGCGGTGTACTTCACCACGAACGGCATCGCGTTCCACCAGGGTGACACGAACACGCAGTCGCACGGCTGCGTCCGCCTGGGCCCGCAGGAGTCGCTGGTGTTCTACGACAACCTGTTCCCCGGCGAGCAAGTCCAGGTGGTGCCTTAAGTCGCGTTGCTGGAGTGGCCCGGGAACAGGTGTGCTTCCGGGTCGAGCAGCACGGCGATGTTGTTGACCGCGGTGGCGGCCTCGCCGAACCCGGTGGCGATCAGCTTGACCTTGCCGGGGTAGTGGGCGACGTCGCCCGCCGCGTAGACGCGATCCCGGGCGGTGCGCATGGTGGTGTCCACCAGCACCGCCCGGTGGTCCAGCTCCAGGCCCCACGACTCGATCGGGCCGAGGTCGGCGGTGAACCCGAGGGCCGCGACGACGGCCTGCGCGGGCAGCACCTTGCGGTCGCCGCCCTTGAGCCCCAGCTCCACCTCGGCCAGCCCTTCGTCACCGCGCAGTTCGAGCACCTCGGCGTCGGTGATGATCTCCACGCCCAGCTCGCGGACCTGCCGCACGGTCGGCGGGTGCGCCCGGAACGTGGCCCGGCGGTGCACGAGCGTGACGCTGGCCGCGATCGGGTGCAGCGCCAGCGCCCAGTCGAACGCCGAGTCGCCGCCGCCGACGACCACCACGTCCTGCCCGGTGTGCACGTTGAGCTTGGGCACGAAGTGCACCATGCCCCGGTCCAGCCAGCCGTCGCCGGCGGGCAGCGGGCGCGGCCGGAACTCGCCGATGCCCGCCGTGATCAGCACCGCGCCGGCGCGCACCACGCCGCCGTCGGCCAGCCCGACCTCCAGCCGCCCGCCACCGGCCGGACCATCCACAGTGGACAGCGTCCGGGCCTGACGGCCGAGCAGGTACGTCGGCTGCCACTGGTCGGCCTGCTGCACGAGCGCGGTCACCAGCTCGCGCCCGCGCACCGCCGGGAACCCGGCCACGTCGAAGATCATCTTCTCCGGGTACATCGCGGTGATCTGGCCGCCCGCCTCGGGCAGCGCGTCGACCAGCGCGACCGACAGGTCCCGGAACCCCGCGTAGTACGCCGCGAACAGCCCGGTGGGGCCGGCACCGACGATCAGCAGGTCGACCTCAAGCTCCATCCCTCGACCATAGGTGTTCCAGGCCACTCTTCCCACCTTCTCGGGCCGAACACGGCAAGGCGCGACAAACTCGGGTGCATGGCTGAACAGGAGTACCGCGTCGAGCACGACACCATGGGCGAGGTCAGGGTGCCGGCGGACGCGCTGTGGCGTGCGCAGACGCAGCGCGCGGTGGAGAACTTCCCGATCTCCGGGCGTGGTTTGGAGCGCGCCCAGATCCGCGCGCTGGGCCTGCTCAAGGCCGCCGCCGCGCGGGTGAACGAGCGGTTGGGGGTGCTGGAACCCGAAGTCGCGGCGGCCATCGCCTCCGCCGCCGACGCCGTCGCGGCGGGCGAGCACGACGGGCACTTCCCGGTGGACGTGTTCCAGACCGGCTCCGGCACGTCGTCGAACATGAACGCGAACGAGGTGATCGCCACCCTCGCGACCCGCGCGCTGGGCCGTGACGTGCACCCGAACGACCACGTCAACGCCTCGCAGTCGTCCAACGACACGTTCCCGACCACGCTGCGGGTCGCGGCGACGGAGGCCGTGGCGCGGGACGTCGTGCCGGCCCTGGAGCACCTGCTCTCGGTGCTGGACGCCCGTGCCGCCGACTGGACGTCGTTGGTGAAGTCGGGCCGGACGCACCTGATGGACGCCGTGCCGATCACCCTGGGCCAGGAGGCGGGCGCCTGGGCGACCCAGGTCCGCTACGGCGTCGAGCGCCTCACCTCGTCGCTGCCCAGGTTGGCCGAGCTGCCGATCGGCGGCACGGCGGTGGGCAGCGGCCTGAACGCGCCCGCCGGGTTCGGCGCGGCCGTCGCCGCCGAGCTGGCCTCGGTCACCGGCCTGCCGCTGACCGAGGCCCGCGACCACTTCGAGGCGCAGGCCACGCAGGACGGTGTGGTGGAGATCTCCGGGCAGTTGCGGGCCACCGCCGTGGGGCTCTACAAGATCGCGAACGACCTGCGGTGGCTGGGTTCGGGACCGCGCACCGGCTTGGGCGAGCTGGCGCTGCCGGACCTCCAGCCGGGTTCGTCGATCATGCCGGGCAAGGTGAACCCGGTGATCTCCGAGGCCACGATGATGGTGGTCGCGCAGGTCATCGGCAACGACGCGGCGGTGGCGTTCGCCGGGTCGCAGGGCAACTTCCAGCTGAACGTGATGCTGCCCGTGATCGCCCGCAACGTCCTGGAGTCGTCCCGCCTGCTGGCGGCCGTGGCCCGGCTGCTCGCCGACAAGGTCCTGACCGGCGCCGAACCGCAGATCGACCGGATGCGCGAGTACGCCGAGTCGTCGCCGTCCATCGTGACCCCCCTCAACCGCTACCTGGGCTACGAGGAGGCCGCTTCCATCGCCAAGCAGTCCCTGCGCGAGCGCAAGACCATCCGCGAGGTCGTCCTGGAACGCGGTCACGTCCCGTCGAAGCTCTCCGAGTCCGACCTGGACCGCGCCCTGGACGTCCTGCGCATGGCCAACCCCCACTGACCCCGAGAGTCCAACCTCCAGCCCGCGCGTGTCCTACGTTCGGAACGCGCGTGTCCTACGTTCGGAACACCCGAATTCAACGCTCGGAAGGCGCGACCTGGACCTTCGGCTCGGCCAGGGGCGGGCGGTCGACGTCGGCCGCCCGCCCCCGCAGCCCGATCACGCACCCCACCGCCACCGCGACCGCCCCGGCCGACGCCACCGCGGTCAACGCCTGCGCGCCCAGCGCCACCGACGCCACCAGCCCGGCCACCGGCATCAACCCGATCAGCACCCCGGCCCGGTCCGCGCCCAACCGCGCCACCGCGAAGTACCAGAGCCCGAACGCCACCGCCGTCAGCACGACCCCCAGCACCACCAGCGCCACGCCCTCGCGCGCCGTCGGCGCCTGCCACCCGCCGACGAACGTCCCCGCCACCCCACCGGCCGCGGCCGCGATCAGGCAGCACCACGTCGCCACCGCCAACCCGCCCAGCCGCCGCACCACCCCCACCGCGAACAGCGTGAACGACGCCTCGCCCGCCATCGTCAGCAACGCCAGCAGCAGCCCCGGCCCGTGCCACGACCCGCCGCCCGACAGCACCACCACCCCGCCGACCACGGCCACCGCGCCGACCACCGCCGCACCGGCCGGTTTGCGCCCGGCCAGCAGCGGTGCCACCAGCGCCAGCACCAGCGGGCTCGCCCCGAGCACCGCCGCGACGAACCCCGGCTCGGCGTACCGCTGCGCGTACAGCACGCACGCGTTGAACCCGAGCATCCCGGTCGCCACCAGCCCGACCAGCGCCGGCCAGTCCCGCCGCGCCGGCCGGGGCAGCCGCCCTCCCCGCGCCCGGATCCACGCGAGCAGCACCACCCCGCCCAGCGCGTACCGCATCGCCTGCCCCGTGAGCAGCGGATACGCCTGGAGCATGCCCGTCACGGGCACGGACGCGCCCACGATCACCGACGACAACGCACCCGCCGCGATCGCGGTTCTGCCGTTTCTCATGGTCAGGACTCTCCGCCACCAGTGGTCCAGGATTAAGCTCCACTTCGATGCCTGCCAACTGGACCACTTATCGTGAACTGCTCCTCGCGCCGAAGAACGGCAGGCGCGCGGTGGAGGCCGAGCTGCGCCGCGCGGTGCGGGACGGGCGGCTCGCGCCGGGCACCCGCCTGCCGTCCAGCCGCGACCTGGCCGCCCAGCTCGGCGTCGCCCGCGGCACGGTCACGTCCGCGTACGCGCAGCTCGTCGGCGAGGGGTACCTGACCGCGCGGCACGGCTCCGGCACCACCGTGTCGACCACCTTCACCTGGCCGGCCGCCGCCGCCGAGGTCGAGCCCGCGCCGAAGTTCCGGTACGACCTGAAGCCGGGCGTGCCCGCGTTGAGCGCGTTCCCGCGTGACGAGTGGTCGCAAGCGCAGAAGTCGGCGCTGGCCGACCTGTCCACCGACGACCTCGGCTACCCCGACCCGGCCGGGTTCGCGCCGCTGCGGCGCGAGCTGGCGGACTACCTGGGCCGGGTGCGCGCGGTGGCGGCGCGACCGTCCGAAGTGGTCGTGACGAACGGCGCGGCGGAGGGGATCTCGTTGCTGGGCCGGGTGCTGCACGCGGCCGGGCACCGCAGCGTGGCGGTCGAGGAACCGAGCCACTTCGGCGCGTCGGAGATGCTGGCGTCGCACGGCCTCGCGATCCGGCCGGTCCCCGTCGACGCGGACGGGCTGCGCGTCGACGTGCTGGCCGCGACGGACTGCCGGGCGGTGTTCGTCACCGCGGCGCACCAGTTCCCGTTGGGCGTCGTGCTGCACCCGGAACGTCGGCGCGCGCTGCTGGAGTGGGCGCGCGCGTGCGACGGGGTGGTGGTGGAGGACGACTACGACGCCGAGCACCGCTACGACCGGCCGGCGTTGGGCGCGATGCAGGCGCTCGACCCGACGCGGGTGGTGTACCAGGGCAGTGCCAGCAAGGTGCTCGCGCCCGCGTTGCGGCTGGGGTGGCTGGTGCTGCCGCCCGCGTTGCGCGACGTCGTGGTGGACCGCAAGCGGTTGGACGACCTGGGCACGGGGACGTTGCACCAGGCGGCGTTCGCCCGGCTGCTCGGCGGCGGCGGGTACGACCGGCACCTGCGGCGCACGCGTCAGCTGTACCGGGCGCGGCGGGACGCGCTGCTCGGGGCGCTGCGGGCCGTGCTGCCGGAGTGGGAGCCGATCGGGGTGGCCGCCGGGCTGCACCTGGTCGTGCGGTTGCCCGCCGGGACGGACGACGTGGCGGTGCAGGAGCGGCTGGCGCGGCGCGGGGTGAACGCGCCGGCGCTGGCCCGGTACGCGCGCACGCCGACGTTCCCCGGGCTGGTGCTCGGGTACGCGGCGTTGACGCCGGACCGGCTGCGCGAGGCCGTCGGGGAGCTGCGCGCCGCGGTGTGACCCGGTGTCGGCTGAACCGGTTCTTGTCGGTGGTCGGGTGCACCATGGTCGCGTGTTGTTCACCGAAGTCGTCGAGACGTCCGCCGCGGTGGCCGCGACGCGCTCCCGCTTGGCCAAGGTCGCCGCCCTGGCCGGGCTGGTGCGCCGGATGAGCACGCCCGCGGTGGTGTCGTTCCTGGTCGGCGTGCCCAGCCAGGGCCGGATCGGCGCGGGCTGGCGCACCGTGTTCGACCTGGACGTCCCGCCCGCCGCGGAGCCCTCGCTGACGGTGTCCGACGTGGACGAGGCGCTGGGGTCGTTCGCGTCGATCGGCGGCAGGGGTTCGGCCGCCCGCCGGGCGGAGGCGCTGACCTCGCTGTTCGGCAGGGCCACCGCCGCCGAGCAGGACTTCCTGCGTCGGCTGCTGACCGGTGAGCTGCGCCAAGGCGCACTCGAAGGGGTGATGGTAGACGCGATCGCGCGGGCCGCCGACGTGCCCGGCGAGGTGGTGCGGCGGGCGTTCATGCTGTCGGGATCGCTGCCGGGGACCGCGGTGGCGGCGATGAGCGGCGAGGGCGCGTCGGCGGCGCTGGCCGCGTTCCGGCTGGAGGTGGGGCGGCCGGTGCGGCCGATGCTGGCGTCACCGGCCGAGTCGCTGTCCTCGGCGCTGGCGGAGCTGGGGTCGTGCGTGGTGGAGCACAAGCTGGACGGCGCGCGGATCCAGGTGCACCGGTCGGGTGACGAGGTGCGGGTCTTCACGCGGACGTTGCGCGAGATCACCGCCACCGTGCCGGAGCTGGTGGAGCTGGTGCGGGCCTTGCCGTGCACGTCGGTGGTGCTCGACGGCGAGACCCTGGCCCTGACCGACGACGGCAAACCCCGGCCGTTCCAGGAGACGATGAGCCGGTTCGGGGCGCAGGACGTCCGGGAGCTGCTGCTGAGCCCGTTCTTCTTCGACTGCCTGCACCTGGACGGCGTGGATCTGCTGGACGAGCCGCTGTCGGCGCGGCTGGACGCGGTGCGGCGGGTGGCGGGGCCGCACGTGATCCCGGGGGTGGTGTCGCCCTCGTCGGAGGAGGAGGCGACGCGGGTGCTGGACGAGGCGCTGGCCGGGGGGCACGAGGGCGTGATGGTGAAGTCGCTCGAGTCGGTCTACGCGGCGGGCCGGCGCGGGCGGGCGTGGCAGAAGGTGAAGCCCGTGCACACGCTCGACCTGGTGGTGCTCGGGGTGGAGTGGGGCAGCGGCCGGCGGCGGGGGCTGCTGTCGAACCTGCACCTGGGCGCGCGTGATCCCGACGGCGGCGCGCCGATCATGGTCGGCAAGACGTTCAAGGGGCTGACGGACGAGTTGCTGGCGTGGCAGACGCGTGAGTTGATGGCGATCGCGACGGAGAAGACCGACTGGGCGGTGGTGGTGAGGCCGGAGATGGTGATCGAGATCGAGCTGGACGGGGTCCAGGTCAGTTCCCGGTACCCGGGCGGCGTGGCCCTGCGCTTCGCCCGCGTGCTCCGCTACCGACCGGACAAGGACGCGGGCGAGGCCGACACGATCGACGCCGTCCGCTCCCTGCTGCCCCAGCGTGCAGCCACCCCACCAGACACGATCGGGTGATCATGGCCCGACAATGTACGGAAACACTGTTACCGCCCCTCGGTTGAAACGAGGAGGAAACCCACCAACCCGGCCCACGCCGCAACCACCGCCACCCCCACCCACTCGGCCACCCGCCGCCGTCCGCGCCACTGGCGTCGCCTTGGCGGGGATCGGCCGCCGACACCAGGCGGCGGGACCGGCCGGGCCGCAGGAGTGCGGGCTTGGAGGAAGCTACAACCGCAGACCCCGTACCGGCGGCCCTCCTGGTGCGGACAACCAGGGCAAAGTGGCCCCGACGCGAGTATCGTCAAGTTCTCGTGCGGTTCATCGAAGGGCATCGGCCCAGCTACGACCTGACCTACGACGACATCTTCCTCGTGCCCGGCCGATCGGCCGTGGACTCGAGGTTCGGTGTCGACTTGTCGACCTCCGACGGAACGGGGGCGACGATCCCGATCGTGGTCGCGAACATGACCGCGGTGGCGGGACGGCGGATGGCGGAAACCGTGGCGCGACGCGGCGGGCTGGTGGTCCTCCCGCAGGACGTGGCGCCGGAAGCGGTCGCGGAGATCGTCCAGTGGGTCAAGGCACGGCACACCGTGTGGGACACCCCGCTGACGTTGCACCCCGGCGACTCGGTCGCCGACGCGGTCAACCTCCTGCACAAGCGCGCGCACGGGGCGGTGGTCGTGATCGACGACGACGGCCGGCCCACGGGGGTCGTGGACGAGGCGGCGTGCGCGGGCGTCGACCGCTTCACCCGGTTGCACGACGTGGCCGACGAGCGCATCGTCACCCTTCCGTTGGACACCCCTCCGCGTGAAGTTTTCGACCGGCTGCACGGTGGCACCCAGCGGATCGCGCTCGGGGTCGACGCCGACGGCCGCCTCCGCGGCGTGATGACCAGCCTGGGCGCCCTGCGCGCCGACGTCTACCAACCCGCCCTCGACGACGCGAACAGGCTTCGCGTCGCCGCCGCCATCGGGGTGAACGGCGACGTCACCGCGAAGGCCGAGCAGCTCCTCCAAGCCGGCGTCGACACCCTCGTCGTCGACACCGCCCACGGCCACCAGGAGAAGATGCTCGCCGCCCTCAAGGCCGTCCGCGAGGCGCGCCCGGCCGTCCCGGTCGTGGCCGGCAACGTCGTCACCGCCGAAGGCGTCCGCGACCTGGTGGAAGCGGGCGCGGACATCATCAAGGTCGGTGTCGGCCCGGGCGCGATGTGCACCACCCGGATGATGACCGGCGTCGGCCGCCCGCAGTTCTCCGCCGTGGCCGAGTGCGCCGCCGAGGCCCGCAGGCTCGGCAGGCACGTCTGGGCCGACGGCGGCGTCCGCCACCCGCGCGACGTCGCTCTCGCCCTCGCCGCCGGCGCGTCCAGCGTCATGATCGGCTCCTGGTTCGCGGGCACCTACGAGTCGCCCGGCGACCTGCAGCGCGACGAGCAGGGCCGCCTCTACAAGGAGTCGTTCGGCATGGCGTCCAAGCGCGCCGTGTCCGCCCGCACCCGCACCGACAACGCGTTCGACCGCGCCAAGAAGGGCCTGTTCGAGGAGGGCATCTCCACCTCGCGCATGCGCCTGGACCCGAACAGCCCCGGTGTGGAGGACCTGCTGGACGCCATCACGGCGGGCGTGCGCAGCTCCTGCACCTACGCCGGCGCCCAGACCCTGGAGGAGTTCCACGCCAAGGCGACCCTCGGCGTGCAGAGCGCGGCCGGGTTCGCCGAAGGCCGCCCGCTCCCCTCGGGCTGGTGAGCACACCCGTCCCGCTTCACCTGATCGGGTCGACGAGCTGACCACCAGGGCCGTGCCGGACGTCGGCGAGGTCCTGGTGGGAGGCCCGGGCGGGTTCGCCCAGCGGGACCGCTCGGCCGACCCGATGATCGGACGATGAGCACCGCACCACGCCCAAGCCGCCGGCGCACCGGGTCACGGGTGTGGCACGGCGCGCTGGCGGCGGTGATCGCCGCGTCCCTGATCACCCAACTGGTGTTGCTGTTCACCGGTGGGGCGGACGTCAACTCCGGCGACCCCGCGACCCAGGTGGCGCTCGGTGTGCGTCTCATCCGCCTGTTCAGCTACTTCACCATCCAGAGCAACCTGTTCGTGCTCGTCGTGGCGATCACCCTGGCGGTCGACCCGGCCCGCGACGGTCGCGGCTGGCGGGTGGCCCGCCTGGACGCGCTGCTGGGCATCGCGATCACCGGCGTCGTCTTCGCCCTCGTGCTCGCGCCGCTGGTGCACCCCGTCGGCGTCGCCTGGTGGGTGAACCTGGGCTTCCACCGGCTGTCGCCGGTGCTGGCGGTGCTCGGCTGGCTGCTGTTCGGCCCCCGCCCGCGCGTGGACCGGGCCACCGTCGCCGGGGCGTTGCTCGGCTGGCCCGTCCTGTGGATCGCCTACACGTTCGTCCACGGCGCCGTCACCGGCTGGTACCCCTACCCGTTCCTGGACGCCACCGAGCTCGGCTTCGGCGCCGCCCTGCGCAACGCCCTGCTGGTGCTGGTCTTCGCCGCCGTCCTGGCGTGGCTCGCGAAGGTCGTCGACCACAAGCTGGAGGCCGCCCCGGTCGCGGTGACCGGGGCGGCCTCGGCGTCGGACCGTCAGGAGGCGTAGTCCTCCAGCATCTCGGTGACCAGCGCGGCGATCGGCGAGCGCTCCGACCGGGTCAACGTGACGTGCGCGAACAGCGGGTGGCCCTTCAGCTTCTCGATGACGGCCGCCACGCCGTCGTGCCGCCCGACGCGCAGGTTGTCACGCTGCGCCACGTCGTGCGTGAGCACCACCCGGGAGTTGGCCCCCAACCGTGACAGCACGGTCAGCAGCACGTTGCGCTCCAGCGACTGCGCCTCGTCCACGATCACGAACGAGTCGTGCAGCGACCGGCCGCGGATGTGGGTCAGCGGCATGACCTCCAGCATGCCGCGGTCCATGATCTCCTCGACGACGTCCTGGCTGACCAGGGCACCGAGGGTGTCGAACACCGCCTGCGCCCACGGCTGCATCTTCTCGCTCTCGGAGCCGGGCAGGTACCCCAGCTCCTGCCCGCCCACCGCGTACAGCGGGCGGAACACCACGACCTTGCGGTGCTGGCGGCGTTCCATCACCGCCTCCAACCCCGCGCACAGCGCGAGCGCCGACTTCCCGGTGCCGGCCCGTCCGCCCAGCGAGACGATGCCGACCTCGGTGTCCAGCAGCAGGTCCAGCGCCACGCGCTGCTCGGCCGACCGACCGTGCAGCCCGAACGCCTCCCGGTCGCCGCGCACCAGCCGCAGCCGCTTGTCCGGCGTGACCCGGCCCAACGCGCTCGACGTGCCCGCGAGCAACCGCAGCCCGCTGTGGCAGGGCAGCTCGGCCACGTGCGCGAGGTCGTGCAGCGCCGGGTCGATCACGCTGTCGCGGTAGAGCGCGTCCACCACGGCCTGGTCGACGTCCAGGTCGGACATCCCGGAGTAGCCGGACAGCGTGACGTCGTGCGCCCGGTACTCCTCGGCGGCCAGGCCGACCGCGCCCGCCTTGACCCGCAGCGGCATGTCCTTGGTGACCAGCGTGACGGCGTTGCCCTCGGCCGCGAGGTTGAGCGCGCAGGCCAGTATGCGGGCGTCGTTGGAGTCCGTGCGGAAACCCGCGGGCAGCACCTCCGGGTCGGAGTGGTTGAGCTCGACGCGCAGCGTGCCGCCGTCCTCGCCGATCGGGACCGGGTGGTCCAGCCGGCCGTGCCGCAGTCGCAGGTCGTCGAGCAGGCGCAGCGCCTCCCTCGCGAACCAGCCCAGTTCCGGGTGGTGCCGCTTGCCCTCCAGCTCGCTGATCACCACGAGCGGCAGCACGACCTCGTGCTCGGCGAACCGCGTGGTGGCCAGGGGATCGGAGAGCAGCACGGACGTGTCCACCACGTACGTGTTGGTCGTCGGCGCGCCACGGCGCCGGGAAGTGCTGCGCGATGAGCCTGAGGAACGGCTCGCGGGTCGTCGTGCGTTCACGGCAACTCCCTCACGAACGCGGCACCCGCGTCCGCTCCTCGCTGGGCCAGGCACCACCCCGATCGACCGGCACGCCGTCTAGCTCAGGCGCACCGACCACGAGGGCCGGGTGCCGGCCCCCTCGCGCTCATCACCGCCGGCGGAACCGGCGACACGACGACAGCCACGATCAGGGCCTCCCTGCGCGGTCCGCAGTGGACGCGTCCCGCCAACCGGAAGTTACCTCTGCGGGTCCCTCTTATGCAGGCAGCCACACAGGTGATTCGTCAATTCGTCACCTCCCCGCAAAACTGGCGAAAGACGGCCGGTCGGGCTGCGCGCGGCCGACGCCCGACCGTCACATCGGCGCAACCCGACGTCGTCCACGCAGCTCAGAGCACGTGCGGTCGGCCGTGCCGCGGTCCGTCACCCAGGGTCGCCGGACAGCCAGGGCACGCCCGCCGCGACCTCGTCGGCCAACGCCGCCGGCACCAGCGGTTCGTCAAGGAGTCTCAGGTAGCGGTCACCCGAGGTGTCCGCGCCGGCCCGGAGGTCGAGCCACGCCCGGACCAACCGGACCCCCTCCACGTACGTCGACGTGTACGCCCGCCACAGAGGGTCACCGAGAAACCGCAGCATGTGGCGGGCGCGGCGTTCGGGGACCAGCAGCCAGCGGCACAGGAAGTCGACCACGTCATCCGGGTGGGCGCGCCGGTCGTGGAGCATCAGGGCGGCGTCCTGACGCACGGTGAGCAACCCGGAGAGGGCGCCCTCCACCCGCTCGGCCGACTCGCCGTCCATCCGCAGGCCCAGGTCGGCCATGATCTCCTCGGTCCAGCGGCCCCAGCCGGCGCCGACCACGGCGTGCAGCCCGAGCTCGGCCATGCCCTCGGCCATCAGGCACTGCGGCGTGTTGATCAGGAACAGCGCCTGCTCGGCGTGCCCGCGCTTGCCGACCAGGCCCACCTCCTTGCGGCAGTGCTCGGTGTGGTGGCCGGGGTAGGACTCGTGCGCGACCAGGTGCGGCAGGTTCGACATCCGGTGGCCCAGGTCGGCGTTGATCGCCACGCGCGAGCGGAAACCGCCCAGGTAGTAGTTGAAGCCGCTCCACGGCTTGTCGGTGACGACCTCGTACTCCACCAGCTCCTTCGCGGGCAGCTCGAACCGTTGCCGCACGCGGTCGCGCAGCGCGCTGGACAGGGCGTGCACCGCGTCCTTCAGGCGGCGCGGCGGCACCTCGTCCAGCGCCCGGTGGTCGGCGAGCCGTTCGGCCAGCGTGCCGTGGCCGGGCAGCAGCTCGTCCAAGGCGACGTGCGCGCGCCGGTAGGTGTCGGTGTGGCCCGGGCGGATGTCGACCTGGAAGTACGCGCGCACCTCCTCGACGAAGCCGACGCGCACGCCGGCGAGCTTGCGGGCGATCGTCTCGGCGGCCACCAGCTGCGCGGCCAGGAAGCGCTTGCGGTCCGGCTCCAGGTCGACGCCGGGCAGCTCGCGGCGCAGCAGCGCGGCCCGCTCGGCCAGCGCCGCGGGGTGCGGCCTCGGCTCGACGTCCACGGCGCGGCGCAGCGCCCGGTCGCCGGTGAACGAGTCGACCAGCCCCGGCGACAGCCGGTCGAGCCGCAGCCCCAGCAGCAGGTACTCACGCACGATCCGGTCGCCGTCCACGAACTGAAGACCATACGAGATGACCGGCCGGTTTACCACAGCCGAAGCGCCGTCACGAATGCTGGCCCGAAAAGACACCGCAATGGGGGACGCCCACGTTCGGCGGATCACACAATGGTGTCATGGAGATCCATCCGGGGCTTCCGGTTCGGTAGTTTGCCGGGCAGACAAGACGAACCCCCACAACCGGGCTTCCGAGCAGCGCTGGATCGACCGGGTTACCACAAAGAGGAGTGTTGATAGTGCTGAAGCAGGCAAGCACCGTCGCCGCGATCGTGGCCGGACTGATGATGGTCGGCGCGCCGGCATTCGCCGTGGCGGGCGACCCCCACGAGCACGGTCACGACCACGGCCACACCAGCTGGCACGTGACGGAAGGTGGCGAGGAGGGGAACTACGTCGACCAGTTCGGCCTCCTCAACTTCGCGCAGGACTCGGATGTCGCGAGCGGCATCAACCTGTGCGAGGTCGAGGTGAACATCCTCACCATCCCGGTCCTCTCGAACAACGACGAGAGCACCTGCCTCAACACCGACAACGACGACAACGACGACAACGGCAGCCACGGTCACGACCACGACGACTGATCGGCCGTGCTCCCGGCGGGGCCGAGCGGCCCCGCCGGGCGACCGAAGCGTCGCAGCAATACCGCAAAAGGGCGGCACAGCAGGTGGCGCAATCTCCGGATACACGCCCGAGAACTAAAACCGGAAAACGACGCGTTCACACGATGGTGTCGGCCTGATGCAATTCATAGCACAAGCCAGTAAGTTATCGAGGCGAGGGCAAACCGCCTGAGCCGCCAGACTCCCCGAATGCTCGGAATGATCGAGCGAGGTTCTGGGCGTCACATCAATTCCCCACTAGAGGAGTGTGTTCCACATGTTCAAGAAGGCAGGCGCCGTCGCCATCGCCGCGGCTGGACTCATGATGCTGGGCTCTCCCGCGTTCGCCACCCCGCACCACGACGACCACGACGGTTACTACACCGCCGTGGGCGAGCTGAACTCCTACGTGGACGTCGAAGAGGGCGAGGAGGGCGACTACGCGGACCAGTTCGGTCTGATCAACTTCGCCCAGGACTCCGACCTGCTGAGCAACCTCAACGTCTGCGAGGTCGAGCTCAACGTCCTGGCGATCCCGATCCTCTCGAACAACGACGAGAGCACCTGCATCAACACGGACAACGACGACAACGACGACAACGGCTGAGTCCCCCGGGGCTCACTGAAGACTCGTTGACATCCGCCAAGGGCGGCGCACCCGGTTCGGGCGCGCCGCCCTTGGGCGTGTCGCAGGTCGTGCCGCTCGGGCCGGGGTGGCCGCGGGCCCGGGGTCAGGAGCCGAAGCGGCGGTGGCGGATGGCGTAGTCGCGCAGGGCCCGCAGGAAGTCGGTGCGGCGGAACTCGGGCCAGTAGGCCTCGGTGAACCAGAACTCGGAGTGCGCGGACTGCCACAGCATGAACCCGGACAGCCGCTGCTCCCCCGAGGTGCGGATCAGCAGATCGGGGTCGGGCTGGCCGGAGGTGTAGAGGTGTTCGGCGATGTGGTCGACGTCGAGGACCTCGGCGAGCTCCTCGATCGTGCCGCCGGACTCGGCGTGCTTCTGCAGCAGCTTGCGGACCGCGTCGGCGATCTCCTGCCGGCCGCCGTAGCCGACCGCGACGTTGACCTCCAGGCCGGTGCGGCCCTTGGTGCGCAGTGCCGCCGCGGACAGCCGGGCGGCGGTCTCGGTCGGCAGCATGTCCAGCGCGCCGACGTGCCGGATGCGCCACGGGTTACCGGGCTCGGCGAGCTCGTCGACGATGTCGGCGATGATGCCGAGCAACGGGTCCAGTTCCTCGGCGGGGCGGTTGAGGTTGTCCGTGGACAGCATCCACAGCGTGACGACCTCGACCTCGGCTTCGCGGCACCAGCTCAGCAGTTCCAGGATCTTGCGCGCGCCGGCCCGGTGTCCGTGCGCGACGTCGGTGAAGCCCGCCTCCTTGGCCCACCGACGGTTCCCGTCGAGCACGACGCCGACGTGACGTGGTCGTTGCTTGCCGTCGAGCCATCGGTTGAGGCGGAACTCGTAACCCTTGAGCAGGACGCTCTTGACCTGTTCGCGAAGACCCACGCTGGAAGAGCGTACGCCGGGTGGGCGCGGTCACGCTGTCGTGTGCTGACCCGGTCACCTACGCTCCCGTAACCTCGGGGCGTGACCACGTCGACTCAGACCCCACAGCCCGCGCTGCGGCCGCGCCTGCGGGGGTGGCTGCACCTCTGGTCGTTCGTGGTGTCCGTGGGCACGGGCGCGACGCTGATCGCCCTGGCCGCGGCCACCGTGTCGGCGAAGGCCGCGCTGGCCACATCCGTGTACGGGGTGACCGTGCTCGGCCTGTTCGGCGTGAGCGCCCTGTACCACCGGGTGAACTGGGTCAGCGTGCGGGCGCGGACGTGGATGAAGCGCCTCGACCACTCGATGATCTTCGTCTTCATCGCCGGCACCTACACGCCGTTCGCGCTGCTGGCCATGCCCCCGAGCACGGGCAACGTCGTGCTGCTCGTCGTCTGGGGCGGCGCCCTGGGCGGCGTGACGCTGAAACTGGCCTGGCCGCACGCCCCGCGGTGGCTCGGGGTGCCGATCTACATCGCGCTGGGCTGGGTGGCGGTCTTCGTCCTGCCCGACCTGCTGCACCACGTTGGCGTGGCGGCCCTGGTCCTGCTGCTGGTGGGCGGCCTGCTCTACACCGCCGGCGCGATCTTCTACGCCTCCCGCTGGCCCAACCCCTGGCCGGAAACCTTCGGCTACCACGAGTTCTTCCACGCGGCCACCGTCCTGGCGGCCCTGTGCCACTACATCGCCATCTGGTTCGCGATCTACTCCTGACCAGCGGCTCTGTGGCTTTGGTCCAGGTCGTCGTGATCCACCCCGTCCTCGACGCCGGCCGAGGACGGGGTGGCGTCACGTCAGGTCCGGGCCTTGCGCCCGCAGGTCGTCCACCCGGGTCATCGCGTCGCGCAACTCGGTCAGCCACGCGTCCGCGTGCTCGCCGACCAGCCGCACGGCCCACGCCAGAGCCTCCGACCGCGACCGCGCCACGCCGGCCGCGACGAGCGTGTCGAGCACCATCCGCTCCGGCTGCCGCAGCCGCGTCATCACCGGCGCCGACAGCGTGGTGAACAGCTCTTCCGTGCCACCGAGGCGGGCGCCCCACGCGACCTTGCGCCGGTAGCGGTGCTCGGCCTGCCGCGCGATCTCGATCCGCTCGTCCCTGGTCTGCTCCCGGAACCGGCTGATCCGGCCCGACTCGGCCGCCGCGCGTTCGGCGTCGTCCGCGAACGAGCCCTCCAACGCGGGCAGCGTGCCGACGACCACGATCTCCTCCCGGTCCGCCGTCACGACCGGCGCGCCGGTGAACCAGCCGTCGGGCAGCCTGCCGCCGAACCAACCGGCCGCGTCGTCCGCCGGCGGCTGCTCGGCCTGCGGCCGGCCGCCTTTGCCTCCCCATCCACGTCGCATCACACACCACCTTGATTACATGATTACGGTGATGCAGACGCTACGCCGGTAACGCCGGGCGCCGGGGCCGGTTCGCTACCGGTGGACGGCCAGGGCCTCGGCCAGCTCGGCCACCGACGTCACGGGCCGGTCGCACACGTACCCGCGGCACACGTAGGCCGCCGCGCCGCCCTCCACCAGCGGCCGGTCGGCCAGCAACGGCGCGGAGTCCGGCGCGCCCGCCACCACCACGCCGCCGCCGTGCACGCCGCGCCACGCGGCGCCGGCCAGCTCGGGCCCGTCACCGACGACGGCGACCTGCACGGGCCCGAGCGCCAGCGCCTCGGCCACGCTCAGCCAGTGCCCGGCGAACCGGGGCTCCCGGGCGGCCAGCAGGCCGGCGCGACCGAGGGCGGCCTCGGCGGCGTCGCGGTAGGTCGACGGGCCGCCCAGCACGGACGCCGTCACGAGCGCCGAGGCGAGCGCCGACGCCCCGGACGGGGTCGCGTTGTCCGACGGGTCCGAGGGCCGCTGCACCAACGCCTCGGCGTCGTCCGCCGTGTCGTAGTAGACGCCGGGCTCCTCCCCCGCGAACCGGGCCACCGCGGTGTCCAGCAGTCCGCAGGCCGCGGTGAACCACTTGACGTCGCCGGTCGCCTGGTGCAGGGCGAGCAGGCCGTCGGCGAAGCAGCCGTAGTCCTCCAGCACGCCCGCCGCCGTGCCCGCCGCGCCGTTGCGGGACGTGCGCAGGAGCCGGCCGTCGACCAGGTGGACGTCCAGCACCAGCGTCGCCGCCCGCACGGCCGCCTCCACCCAGCGCGGCTCGCCGAACACCGCGCCCGCCTCGGCCAGCGCCGCGACGGCCAGGCCGTTCCACGCCGTCACGACCTTGTCGTCACGTCCCGGCTGAGGCCTGCGGTCACGTGCCGCCAGCAGCTTCGCCGCGATCTCGGCGTCCGGCGTGCCGAGCATCCGCAACGTCGACGTGCCGTGCTCGAACGTGCCCTCGTCCGTCACGCCGTACAGCGCCGCGGCGCGCGCTCCGGTCGCCAACCCCAGCACCTGCACGAGCTGCGCGGGCGTCCACACGTACGTCAGGCCTTCGACGCCCTCGGTGTCCGCGTCCAGCGACGCCGCGAACCCGCCCTCCGCCGTGCCGAGGTCGCGGATCAGGAACTCGGCCGTCTCGCGGACCACCTGGCGGTACCGCGGGTTGTCGTCGCGCCGGCCCAGGTGCGTGTAGGCGCGCAGCAGCAGGGCGTTGTCGTACAGCATCTTCTCGAAGTGGGGCACGACCCACGCCGCGTCCACGCTGTAGCGCGCGAACCCACCCGCCAGCTGGTCGTACAGCCCGCCGTCCGCCATCGCGTCGCACGTCGTCCGCGCCATCGACAGCGCCTCCACCGACCCGGTCCGCTCGTGGTGGCGCAGCAGGAACTCCAGCACCATCGACGGCGGGAACTTGGGCGCGCCGCCGAAACCGGCGTTGGCCCGGTCGAAGTGCCCGAGCAGCGACACCACCGCGCCCGCCAGCACCTCGTCGTCCACTGTGGACCGGGGCAGCGGCTTGAACGCCAGCTGCGCCACGATCCCCGCCGCCGACTCGCGCACCTCGTCGCCCTGCTCGCGCCACGCGTGGTCGATGGCCTCCAGCACCTGCCGGAACGACGGCAGGCCCGGCCTGGGCGACGGCGGGTAGTAGGTGCCCGCGTAGAACGGCTCGCCGTCGGGCGTGAGGAAGCACGTCATGGGCCAGCCGCCGTGCCCGCTGAGCGCCTGCGTGACGGCCATGTAGACCGCGTCCACGTCCGGCCGCTCCTCGCGGTCCACCTTCACGTTCACGAAGTGCTCGTTCATGTACGCCGCGGTGGCCTCGTCCTCGAACGACTCGTGCGCCATCACGTGGCACCAGTGGCACGCCGCGTAGCCGACCGAGAGCAGCACCGGCACGTCCCGCTCGCGCGCCTCCTCGAACGCCTCCGGCGACCACGGGCGCCAGTGCACCGGGTTCCCGGCGTGCTGCAGGAGGTACGGGCTGGTCGAGGACGCGAGCCGGTTCGTCATGGCTCCACAGTAATTCCCGGACAACCGCCGGACTCGTCGATCAGACTGGGGTCATGGAGTCCTCCGGTGAGCCGTTACCGCACGACCTGCGCCACGAGACCGGGCCGTTCGACGTGGTCGGCGACGTGCACGGGTGCCACGTGGAACTCCGCCACCTGCTGCGCGAACTGGGCTATTCCGCCGAGGGCGCGCACCCGGAGGGACGCAAGGTGGCGTTCCTGGGCGACCTCGTGGACCGCGGCCCGGACACGCCGGGCGTGCTGCGGCTCGTGATGCCGATGGTCGCGGCGGGCAACGCCGTCTCCGTGCGCGGCAACCACGAGGAGAAGCTGGTGCGCGCGCTGAAGGGGCACCAGGTCCAGGTCAACCACGGCCTGGAGCAGTCACTGGACCAGCTGGCCCGGGAGACGGCGGAGTTCCGCGCCGAGGTGCTGGCGTTCTGCGACTCCCTGGTGCCGCACTACGTGCTGGACGGCGGCAAGCTGGTGATCGCCCACGCCGGGCTGCCCGAGCGCTTCCACGGCACCGAGTCGCCGCGGATGCGGTCGCTGGCGCTGTGGGGCGTCGGCACGGGCGAGTACGACTCGCGCGGCTTCCCCGTGCGCTACCCGTGGGCCCGCGACTACCGGGGCGCCGCCGTGGTCCTCTATGGACACACGCCGGTGGAGGAACCGGAGTGGGTGAACGGAACCCTGTGCCTGGACACGGGCTGCGTGTTCGGCGGCAGGCTCACCGCGCTGCGCTACCCGGAACGGGAGCTGGTCTCCGTCCCGGCCCGGCGGACCTGGTACGAGCAGTAGGCCGGGCCGGTGGCGGGCTAGCCGTCCTTCTTCGCGCCGCCGTTGCCGTTGCCGGCCTTGGCCTCCGGCTTCGAGCCAGGCTTCGGGCCCGACCCGGCTCCCGGCTCGACCTCGGCGTCCTCGGCCCCCGCCGCCGCGGTCTCGGCCCCGGCTCCCGCCTCGGGCTCGTCGAACGACGCGGGCAGCTTCTTCAGGTGCTTGCTCATCGACTTGACCAGGAAGACCACGGCGATGAAGAACAGCACCAGCACCAGCAGGCCCAGCGGGGAGGACTTGCCGAAGTCCTCCTGCTGGCCGCCCGGGTCCTTGTCCGTGGACGGCTGCCGGGCCAGGACGATCGCCGTGGTCTGCTCCCACGGGACCGGGTCGAACGAACTCACGCGGTCACCCTCTCCCGGACGCCCGCGAACAGGTCGTCCTCGGGCACGGTGCTGTCGACCAGCGACCGCGCCAACTCGTACTCCTCGGTCGGCCACACCGAGCGCTGCATCTCCAGCGGCACGGCGAACCAGCGGCTCTCCGGGTCGATCTGCGTGGCGTGGGCCTTGAGGGCCTCGTCGCGCACCGGGAAGAAGTCGGCGCACTCGACGCGGGTGGTGACCCGCTCGATGACGTCCGGCTTGTCGGTGTCCCAGCCCGCCAGCCACTCGGCGTACGGGGACTCCTGGCCCTCGGCGATCAGGGCCTCGTGGAACGCGGTCAGCTTCGCGCGGGAGAAGCCGTGCGAGTAGTACATCTTCAGCGGCTGCCACGGCTCGCCCAGCTCGGGGTAGCGCTCCGGGTCGCCGGCCGCGTCGAACGCGGCGACCGACACCTCGTGGCAGCGGATGTGGTCGGGGTGCGGGTAGCCGCCGTTCTCGTCGTAGGTGACGATCACGTGCGGGCGGAACTCGCGGATCACCTGGACCAGCGGCGGCGTCGACTCCTCCAGCGGGGTCAGCGCGAAGCAGCCCTCGGGCAGCGGCGGCAGCGGGTCGCCCTCGGGCAGGCCCGAGTCGACGAAACCCAGCCAGCGGTGCCGCACGCCGAGGATCTCGGCGGCGCGGGCCATCTCGGCACGACGGACCTCGGCGATGTTCTCCAGCACGTCCGGGCGGTCCATGGCGGGGTTGAGGATGCTGCCCGCCTCACCACCCGTGCAGGTCACGACCATGACCTCGTGGCCCTCGGCCACGTAGCGGGCCATCGTGGCGGCGCCCTTGCTGGACTCGTCGTCGGGGTGCGCGTGCACCGCCATCAGGCGCAGCTTCTCAACCATGACGGTGGTGCTCCTCCTCGCCCCTGCCGAACCTGTCTGGTCCAGCCCCTGCGACACTCAACGCGGTGGTCGAGGGACATTGTTCCCCACGGGCGGGAAGGCTTTGGACAGTGGCACTGCCGGAGGGTCGGTACGGCACACCGCGCAGGTCCCTGCCCAGGTGGGCGCGGTGGTCACTCCCCGTGATCGCGGTGCTGGTGGGCGGGGTCGTCGCGTGGGTCGGCTACCGCAACCTCGGCACGATGCCCGTCGAGGCCAAGCAGACGGCGTTCACCGTGGTGGACGACAGCACGGTCGAGATCACGTTCGAGGTGGTCAGGCAGACGCCGGAGCAGTCCGTGGTGTGCATCGTGCGCGCGCGTTCCGGGGACGGCGACGAGGCCGGCCGGCGGGAGGTCCTGGTCGAGCCGGGAGCCGGCACGGTGCGCGCCACGACGGTGCTGCGGACGTCCAAACCACCCGTCACCGGTGAGGTGTTCGGCTGCTCGTACCAGGTTCCGGCGTACCTGTCCACGAGGTAGCGGCCAAGCGGGTGATCTGCGGGTTTAGTGGCGGATCCGGGAACAAAACGCCGTCGTTGAACGTTCTGTGTCTGTTACTCTGGCCTTTCAGCACGGCCCCGACGCGGGCCGTGTTTTTCCGTTCCGGGCTGGTGCGCCCGGGAACTGCCAGCCCACGCCGTGGGCCGGAGCAAGACGAGGAGTTGGTGACCGTGAGCGACACTGAGGTGACCTGGCTGACCCAGGAGGCCTACGACCGGCTCAAGGGGGAGCTGGACGAGATGATCGAGAATCGCCCGGTCATTGCTGCGGAGATCAACGCGCGTCGCGAGGAGGGTGACCTCCGCGAGAACGGCGGGTACCACGCGGCCCGTGAGGAGCAGGGCAAGCAGGAGGCCCGCATCCGCCAGCTCCAGGAGCTGCTGAGGGTCGCCAAGGTCGGCGAGGCGCCCACGGTGACGGGCGTCGCGGCGCCCGGCATGGTGCTCACAGTGCGTTACGACGGGGACGACGAGACGGAGGAGTTCCTGCTCGCCACCCGTGAGGAGGGCGCGCACGGCGCCCTCGAGGTCTACTCCCCGTCGTCGCCGCTGGGCAAGGCGTTGCTCGGCGCGAAGGAGGGCGAGGCCCGCCAGTACGAGCTGCCCAACGGCAGCACGATGAAAGTCACGCTGATCAAGGCCGTGCCGTACGCCGGCTGACCCCAGACACCGGGAGGGCGGCCACCACGCGGGGTGGCCGCCCTTCTGCTGTCGGGTCACGTGACCCGTTCCAGCAGGGGCCGCACGCGGGGCGGCACCGGCGTGGACAGCGCGATCGACGTGGACAGGCGCTGCACGCCCGGCACGTCCACGATCGAGTCGATCACCCGTTGCAGGTCGGCGTTGGACCGGGCCACGACCCGCGCGAACAGGTCACCCGGCCCCGTCGTCGCGTGCACCTCGCACACCTCGTTGATCGCGGCCAGCCCCTGCGACACCTCGTGCCGCCGGCCCTGGGCGATCTCCAGCACGGCGAACGCCGTCAGCCCGTAGCCCATCGCGGCCAGGTCGAGCGCGGGCGGGAAGCCCGTCAGCACGCCGCGCGCCACCAGCCGGTCCAGCCGGGCCTGCACCGTGCCGCGGGCCACGCCCAGGCGCCGTGAGCACTCCAGCACGCCCAGCCTCGGCTCGTCGGTGAGCAGCAGCAACAGCCGTGCGTCCAGAGCGTCCACGGCCTGGTCAGAGTGTTCAGCTTGCGCGTCCGAAGGCATATTTCACTGTACAGAACGACCAGTGAAATCGATGACTGTTGCTCACCCTGACCAGGCACGCACATCCTGTGAGGCATGACGCAGCAGCTTGACGACGTGAGCTACGACCAGCTCCGCCAACTTGTGGGCCTGGTCGACTACGACGGGACGCGCGACCCGTTCCCCGTCCGCTCGATGGACGCCGTGGTCTTCGTGGTCGGCAACGCGACCCAGACCGCTTGGTTCTACCAGGTCGCCTTCGGGATGCAGCTCGTCGCCTACGCCGGACCGGAGACCGGGCAGCGGGACCACAAGTCCTTCGTGCTCAAGTCCGGCTCGGCGCGGTTCGTGATCAACGGTGGCGTGCGGCCGGACAGCCCGCTGCTCGACCACCACCGCAAGCACGGTGACGGCGTGGTGGACCTCGCGCTGGAGGTCGCCGACGTCGACCGGTGCGTCGAGCACGCGCGGGCGCAGGGCGCGACCGTCCTCGTGGAGCCGCACGACCTCACCGACGAGCACGGCACCGTCCGGACCGCGGCCATCGCGACCTACGGCGAGACCCGCCACACGCTGGTCGACCGGTCGAAGTACCGCGGTCCCTACCTGCCCGGGTACGAGGCGCGGGAGAGCACGGTCGTGCGGCCCGCGGGCGCGCCGAAGCGGTTGTTCCAGGCGGTCGACCACTGCGTGGGCAACGTCGAGCTCGGCCGGATGGACCACTGGGTCGAGTTCTACAACCGGGTGATGGGCTTCGTGAACATGGCGGAGTTCATCGGCGACGACATCGCCACCGACTACTCGGCGCTGATGAGCAAGGTCGTCTCCAACGGCAACCACCGGGTGAAGTTCCCGCTCAACGAGCCCGCCGTGGCCAAGCGCAAGTCGCAGATCGACGAGTACCTGGAGTTCTACGAGGGCGCCGGCGTGCAGCACATCGCGCTCGCGACCAACGACATCGTGGCCACGTTGACCGCGATGCGCGCGGCGGGCGTGGAGTTCCTGGAGACGCCGGACTCCTACTACGACGACCCGGAGCTGCGGGCGCGCATCGGCGAGGTGCGGGTGCCGATCGAGGTGCTCAAGGAGCACCGCATCCTGGTCGACCGCGACGAGGACGGCTACCTGCTGCAGATCTTCACCAAGCCGATCGGCGACCGGCCGACCGTGTTCTACGAGCTGATCGAGCGGCACGGGTCGCTCGGCTTCGGCAAGGGCAACTTCAAGGCCCTGTTCGAGGCGATCGAGCGCGAGCAGGAGCGTCGCGGCAACCTCTAGCCACCGCTTCCTCCCCGGCGGGAACCGTCGGGTGGAGCTCCGCGTTGTGCCGGCGACGGGCCGGTCCGGGCACCCCCGGGCCGGCCCGTCCGCTTCGGGTTCCTGTCGGAACCGTGAGGAAGGCCGTACCGCACGCGCCGGGACCGGTACTCTCGGTGCGGGGATATCTCACACAGCATTCACCTGGAGGGTGGCATGGCGCTGGCGGCACGGGTCACCGCGGTGCTCCCGCTCGTCGGCGCGCTGGCCACGGCCGTGGCGCTGACCGGCGCGGCCTTCTTCACCGTGGCCCACGCGGGGTGCGCGGACTCGGGCCGGTTCGTCGAGCGCGACGGGATGGTGGAGTTCGTCGGCGGGTGCGTCGACGGGCACGAGCTGCCCGCCGTGCCGCGGGTGGAGAACGCCCGGTACGACGTCAAGCCCTGACGTCCGCGCGCGTTTGGGCGATAGTGGACCCATGTGTCGCAACATCAGGGTGCTCCACAACTTCGAACCGCCCGCCACCGAGGACGAGGTCCACGCGGCGGCCGTCCAGTACGTGCGGAAGGTGAGCGGGGCCACGCGCCCGTCGGCGGCGAACCAGGAGGCGTTCGACGCGGCCGTCGAGGCGGTGGCCGAGGCCACCCGCGTGCTGCTGGAGTCGCTGGTCACGCACGCCCCGCCCCGTGACCGCGAGATCGAGGCCGCCAAGGCCAAGGAACGCTCCGCCGCCCGCTTCGGCCCCCGCTGACCGCGAGAGTCGTACCTTCCCGCCGCGCGTGTCCTACCTCCAGAACGCGCGTGTCCTACGTTCAGAACGCGTGAGTCCTACGCTCGGAACGCGTGAGTCCTACGTTCAGGCACCCCGAGTTGAACGTTCAGCGCAGCACGAACCCCGCGCCCGAGGTGACTGGACGCGGGGTTCGGCCGTGCTGAGTGTTCAACTCGGGTGTTCCGAACGTAGGACACGCGTGACGTGAACGTAGGACTCGCGCGTTCCGGACGTTGGACTCTCGGGTCAGTCCAGGGCGGTCAGGAGGTCGGCGACCAGGTCGTCGGCCGATTCGATGCCCACGGACAGGCGGATCAGGTCGGCGGGCACCTCCAGGAGCGAGCCCGCGGTGCTGGCGTGGGTCATCCGGCCCGGGTGCTCGATCAGGGACTCGACGCCGCCCAACGACTCGGCCAGGGTGAACAGCTTGGTGCGGGCGCACACGCGCAGCGCCGCCTCCTCGCCGCCCGCCACGCTGAACGAGATCATCCCGCCGAACCGGCGCATCTGCTTCGCCGCGATCTCGTGGCCGGGGTGCTCGGGCAGGCCCGGGTAGTACACGTGCGTCACCTTCGGGTGCCTGACCAGGGCTTCGACGACCTTCTCGGCGTTGTCCGAGTGCTTCTCCATGCGCACTTCGAGCGTCTTGATGCCCCGCAGGGTCAACCACGCGTCGAACGGTCCCGGCACGGCGCCCGCGCCGTTCTGCAGGAACCCGAACTGCGCGTCGAGCTCGTCGTCCGACGTGATCAACGCCCCGCCGATGACGTCGGAGTGCCCGCCGACGTACTTGGTCGTCGAGTGCAGCACGACGTCCGCGCCCAGCTCCAGCGGGCTCTGCAGGTACGGCGAGGCGAACGTGTTGTCGACCACGAGCAGCGCGCCCGCCGAGTGCGCCACCTGCGCGAGCAGCGCGATGTCGGCGATGTTGAGCAGCGGGTTGGTCGGCGTCTCGATCCACACGACCTTGGTGTTCGGCCGGATCGCCGCGCGCACCGCGTCGACGTCGGACAGCGGCGCGGGCGTGTGCTCGACGCCCCAGTGCGACAGCACCTTGTCGATCAGCCGGAACGTGCCGCCGTAGGCGTCGTTCGGGATGACGACGTGGTCGCCGGGACGACACATCGCGCGCAGGGCCGTGTCGGTCGCGCCCATGCCGGAGGCGAACGCGCGGGCGTGCCGCCCGCCTTCGAGCGCCGCCAGGCACTCCTCCAGCGCGGCGCGGGTCGGGTTGCCGGTGCGGGAGTACTCGAACCCGCCGCGCAGACCGCCGACGCCGTCCTGCGCGTAGGTCGAGGTGGCGTGGATCGGCACGATGACCGAGCCGGTGGTCGGGTCGGGGTCCTGCCCGGCGTGGATAGCCCTGGTCGCGAAACCGTAGGGGCCGGTGTCCGTCATGCACCTAGGGTACGGCGGGGTAAAAAGCAACCGCCCGTCGACCGGAAGGCCGACGGGCGGTCGGGTGAAACGGGTGAACCGGTGTCCGACCTAGGTCACCACTGCTGCGGCGGCTGCTGGCCGTACGGGTTCTGCTGCTGCGGCTGGCCGTACGGGTTCGACGCGGGCGCCTGGCCGTACGGGTTGGCCTGCGGCTGGCCGTAGCCGCCGCCGGGGTAGCCGCCGGGAGCCGCGCCCTCGGGGGCGTTGACCACGATGGTGCCCATGATCTTGTCGGCCCACGTCTGCTTCTTCGCTTCCCACAGCGGCGCGAACCAGCCCGCGTAGCAGGGCAGCGAGTCGACGAAGTGGCACAGGTGGCGCACGAAGGCGTTGCCGAAACCGATCGGCTGCCCCGTCTCCTCCTTGATGAGCTTGATCTTCGCGATCTTCTTGCCCATCGACTGGCCGGTGGTGCCGGCCAGGTACCAGGAGTTGTAGATGATGAAACCGAGCAGGCCCAGGTAGCCGATGCCGCTGAGGATCAGGTAGATCGTCGGGTCGCCGGTCGCCGCGCCGATGCCGGCCAGGACGCCGACGATCAGGCCGGGCGCGAAGTAGTCGATGAGGAAGCCGACCGCGCGGCTGCCCCACTCCGCGTAACCGCCCGCGGGCGCGCCGTAAGCGGGCTGCGCGGCGTACGCGGCCTGCGCGGCCCACGCCTGCTGCTGTTGCTGCTGCGGCTGGCCGTAGGGGTTCGACGCGGGCGCCTGGCCGTACGGGTTCTGCTGCGGCTGGCCGTACGGGTTGGACGGCGGCTGCTGGCCGTACGGGTTCTGCTGCGGCTGCCCGTACGGGTTCGACGGCGGCTGCTGGCCGTACTGCTGCGGCGGCTGCTGGCCGTACTGCTGCGGCGGCTGCTGGCCGTACTGGGGCGGCTGCTGCGCCGGGAACCCGCCGGAGCCGGGCTGGGCCGGGAACGCGCCGGAACCGGGCTGCTGCGCCGGCTGACCGTACGGGTTGGACCCGGGCTGCTGCGTCGCGCCCGGCGGCACGACCTGGGTCGCGTCCGGGTTCGGCTGGACCTGCTGCGGTCCGGAGGGCACGACCTGGGTCGCCTCCGGCGGCGGGAAGGCAGGGGGCTGGCCGCCGCCGGGCACGACCTGGGTCGCGTCGGCGTTCGAGGGCTGGGCACCCTGCCCCTGCTCCTGCTGGTTGTGACCGCCGAACTGCTGGTTTCCTGGCGGCTGCGGAGCGTTCATCGGAGTTTCCAACCCCCTTGGCACGGGCCGTAGGTGTATGAGTCGGTGGCCAACGCTAGCGGATGCGATCCCCCCGGCCACGCACAACCGGTCAACCTGTCCCGATCCGCGACGAGGATCGGGACACGTCGACAGCGGTCCGGCGGGGAATCGGCGTCCGGCGGGCGTCCGGTCAGCGACCGGCGAGGAAACCCAGGATGTCCTGCCGGGTGACGACTCCGGCCGGCTTGCCGTCCTCGAGCACCAGCGCACCGTCCGCTGAGGACAGTGCCGCCATGGCCGAGCTGATCGACTCGCCCGCGCCGATCGTGGGCAGCTTCAACGACATGTGCCGGTCGAGCCGGTCGGTCAGCTGCGCCTTGCCGGTGAACAGCGCGTCGAGCAGGTCCCGCTCGTTGACCGCGCCCGCCACCTCGGCGGCCATCACCGGCGGCTCGGCGTTGACGACCGGCATCTGGGAGACGCCGTACTCGCGCATGATCGCGACCGCCTCGGCGACCGTCTCGTTCGGATGGCCGTGCACCAGGTCGGGCACCGTGCCGTCCTTGCGGCGCAGCACGTCGCCGACCGTCGCGCCGGAGGTGTCGGGCGACAGGAAGCCGTACTGCGCCATCCACTTGTCGTTGAACACGCTCGACAGGTAGCCGCGCCCGCCGTCGGGCAGCAGCACCACGATCACGTCGTCCGGGCCCGCGGTCTCGGCGACCCGCAGCGCCGCCGCGACCGCCATGCCGCACGAGCCGCCGACGAGCAGCCCTTCCTCGCGGGCCAGGCGCCGGGTGATCTCGAACGAGTCGCTGTCGCTCACCGCGACGATCTCGTCGCACACGGTCCGGTCGTAGGCGTCCGGCCAGAAGTCCTCGCCGACGCCCTCCACCAGGTACGGCCGGCCGGTGCCGCCGGAGTAGACCGAGCCCTCGGGGTCCGCGCCGATGACCTTCACCCGGCCCTCGGAGACCTCCTTGAGGTACCTGCCCGTGCCCGAGATGGTGCCGCCGGTGCCGACGCCCGCGACGAAGTGCGTGATCCGGCCGTCGGTCTGCCGCCACACCTCCGGACCGGTGCCGTGGTAGTGGCTGGCCGGGTTCTCCGGGTTGGCGTACTGGTTGGGCTTCCACGCGCCGGGGATCTCGGCGACCAGGCGGTCGGAGACGTTGTAGTAGGAGTCGGGGTGCTCCGGCGCGACCGCCGTCGGGCACACCACGACCTCGGCGCCGTAGGCCTTGAGCACGTTGCGCTTGTCCACGCTGACCTTGTCCGGGCAGACGAAGACGCACTTGTAGCCCTTCCGCTGGGCCACGAGCGCCAGGCCGACGCCGGTGTTGCCCGAGGTGGGCTCGACGATCGTGCCGCCGGGCTTGAGCTCGCCGCTGCGCTCGGCCGCCTCGACCATGCGCAGCGCGATGCGGTCCTTCACGCTGCCGCCGGGGTTGAGGTACTCGACCTTGGCGAGGATGAGCGGCCGGCGGCCCTCGGCCACCGCGTTCAGCTTCACCAGCGGCGTGTTGCCGACCAGGTCTACGACGCTCTCGACGTACTCCACGACGGACCTTCCACTTCTTGAGATGACTCGCTGAGCGTATATGGGTGGCGGTGGGTTCGGCCCGGTGGACGATGGGCATCGGGAGAGTGGAGGGTCCGATGCGGGGGTTTCGGCTCCTCGCGCTGGTCGCGGGGGTGTTGGGCGGGTTGACCGGGGTGGCGTACGGGCTGGTCAGCGAGCAGTCGCGGCGGGCGCGGGTGGTGATCGGGGCGCCCGAGGCGCCGCCGTTGCGCGCCGACGGCGTCTACGGGGACGGCGCCGGGACGCCCGTGCGGTTCGCCGTGCTGGGCGACTCGATGGCGGCCGGGCTCGGGGTGGACGACCCGGCCGAGCTGCCGGGCGTGGTGCTGGCGACGGGGTTGGCCGACGAGGTGGGCGCGCCCGTGCGGCTGGAGACGCACGCGATCTCCGGGTCCACGTCGCGCGACCTGGCGGCGCAGGTGGACCGGGTGGTGGCCGACCCGCCGGACGTGGCGCTGGTGATCATCGGCGGGAACGACGTGACCACGCGGCTGTCCATCCCGGGGTCGGCGGCGTTGCTGGGCGCGCAGGTGCGGCGGCTGCGCGCGGCGGGGGTGGGTGTGGTCGTCGGCACGTGCCCCGACCTGGGCACGGTGCGGCCGATCCCGGAGCCGGCGCGGTCGGTGGCGCGGGAGTGGTCGCGGCGGCTGGCGCGGGCGCAGCGGGTCGAGGTGGAACGGGCGGGCGGCGTGGCGGTGGCGCTGGGCGACCTGCTCGCGGCGGAGTTCCGGGCGCGGCACGCCGACTACTTCAGCCGGGACCGGTTCCACCCGAGCGCGGCCGGGTACGAGGCGGCGACGTCGATCCTGCTGGCGCCGCTGTGCGGCGTCCTTCGTCACGAGTGGTGGCCGCGCTGAACGGGCGTTAACTAGGCTGCACGTCACACGTTGCGGCGAAACAAAGGAGTTCCGTAATGCCTGAGGCCGTGATCGTCTCCGCCGCCCGGTCGCCCATCGGGCGCGCGGGCAAGGGCTCGCTCAAGGACGTGCGTGGCGACGACCTGACCGTGCAGGTCCTCAAGGCCGCGCTGGCGAAGGTCCCGCAGCTCGACCCCCACGACATCGACGACCTCATGCTCGGCTGCGGCCTGCCCGGCGGCGAGCAGGGCTTCAACATGGGCCGCGTGGTGTCGGTGCTGGCCGGGTACGACAACGTGCCGGGCACCACCGTGACCCGTTACTGCGCGTCGAGCGTGCAGACGACCCGGATGGCGCTGCACGCGATCAAGGCCGGCGAGGGCGACGTCTTCATCAGCGCCGGCGTGGAGACCGTGTCGAGCTTCGCGCGCGGGTCGTCCGACTCGTGGCCCGGCACGCACAACCCGGTGTTCGCCGAGGCCGGGGCCCGCACGGCGGCCGTGGCGGAGTCCGGGGCGTCGGAGTGGGTCGACCCGCGGGTGAACGGGCAGCTGCCCGACATCTACATCGCCATGGGCCAGACCGCGGAGAACCTCGCGCTGGCCAAGGGCGTGACGCGGCAGGAGATGGACGAGTTCGGCGTGCGGTCGCAGAACCTCGCCGAGAAGGCCATCGCCAACGGCTTCTGGGCGCGCGAGATCACGCCCGTGACGCTGCCGGACGGCACGGTCGTGTCGACCGACGACGGCCCGCGGCCCGGCGTGACGATCGAGGGCGTGTCGGGGCTCAAGCCGGTGTTCCGGCCGGACGGGCGCGTGACGGCGGGCAACTGCTGCCCGTTGAACGACGGCGCGGCGGCGCTCGTGATCATGAGCGACGTGAGGGCGAAGGAGCTGGGCATCACGCCGCTGGCGCGGATCGTGTCGACCGGCGTGTCCGGGCTGTCGCCGGAGATCATGGGGCTCGGGCCGGTGGAGGCGTCCAAGCGGGCGCTGGCGCTGGCCGGGATGTCGATCTCGGACATCGACCTGGTGGAGATCAACGAGGCGTTCGCGGCGCAGGTCATCCCGTCCTACCGCGACCTGGGCATCGACCTGGACCGGCTCAACGTCAACGGCGGCGCGATCGCCGTGGGTCACCCGTTCGGGATGACCGGCGCGCGGATCACCACGACGCTGATCAACTCGCTGCAGTTCCACGACAAGCAGTTCGGCCTGGAGACCATGTGCGTCGGCGGCGGCCAGGGCATGGCGATGGTCCTCGAACGGTTGAGCTGAACCGCGTCACGATTACTGTTACCCCTCGTCCTACCTTTGAGCAGGGGAGGTCGGGGTGGCGATGCCGTACGAGTGGTGGCACAGCGGGTACGACCGGCTGTGCCACGCCTTCACCGCGCACCAGGCCTCGGAGGCGTACTTCGAGGCGGCGTGCGCCCACTCCGTGCCGCCGGAGCACGTGCTGCGGTCGCGGAGCGGGGCGTTGTGCGTGCCGTGCCTGGTCGAGGTCGGTTCGGCGATGGAGGACGACCACACCTGGCGCGGCTGAACGCCCGACCGGGCGCGTCCGAGTGTTCAACTCGGGTGTTCCGAACGTAGGACACACGTGTTCCGAACGTAGGACACGCGCGTTCTGGAGGTAGGACTCACGCGGTTGGGGTGGAGAGCGCGAAGGGCGCCGCCCGGCGGTGGCCGGGGGCGCCCTTCGGGTGCGGGTGCGACTAGTCGTTCTGGAAGTACGACAGCAGGCGCAGGATCTCCAGGTACAGCCAGACCAGCGTGGTCATCAGGCCGAACGCGGCGAGCCAGGCGTACTTGGCGGGCAGCGCGCCGCGGATCATCTCGTTGGCCGCCTCGAAGTCCAGCAGGAAGCTGAACGCCGCGATGCCGATGACCACCAGGCTGAAGACGATCGCCAGGGTGCCGCCGTCACGCAGGCCCATGTTCACGCCGAACATGCCCATGACCAGGTTGCCGAGCATGAGCACGGCCGCGCCGACGGTCGCGCCGATGATCCACTTGGTCAGGCGCGGGGTGACGCGGATCGCGCCCGTCTTGTAGACCACGAGCATCGCGCCGAACACGCCGAACGTGCCCAGGATCGCCTGCCAGGCGATGCCCGGGAAGATCGACTCGAACACGCCGGTGATGGCGCCGAGGAACACGCCCTCCGCCGCCGAGTAGGCGAGCACCATCGGGCCGCTCGGCGTGCGCTTGAAGATGATGATCAGGGCCAGGACCAGCCCGATGAGCATGCCGGGCACCGCGAGCGCGAACGGCGCGACCTGGCCGGAGAGCACCAGCCACGCCGAGACGAACCCGGTGAGGATGGCCACACCGAGCGTCGTCGCGGTCTTGGTGACCACGTCGTCGATCGTGATGGGCCGCTCGCCGGTGGTGGGCGGCGCGCCCTGGTAGCCGCCGTACTGCTGCGCCTCGTAGGGCTGGCCGAAGCCTGCGTAGTTACCGCTACCGCCGCTGGTCGGCAGGTTGCGGAACGCGGGGTTGCTGGTGGTACGCACCTCGTCCTCCTGTGGCGTGCTGACGCCGTCACGGGGTTCAACGACCACACGAGTCGATCGGTTCCCGTCGGGTAAAAGCGACTTTACTCGGACTGTCGATCTCGAATCCACACCCCGCGCTGCGGAGCGTAGTCGGCGTTCCACCCCGCTGGTGGCTTGTCGACGTGATCTCGGACCCGTAAGGCTCAGTGCCGGCAGCTCTCACCGACCGGCGACGCCCACCGGCGCGCCCGAGGGGTTCAGGACATCATGGCTTGGAGACGACTCGCCGGCGCGGTGCTCGCGGCCGGTCTGACGCTGCTGGCGGCGCCCGTGACAGCCGGGGCGCAGGCGCAGGAGGGCATCGGCTACGAGACCGACCCGCAGGGTTACCGCGGCAAGCCCGCGGGCGGGGACTGGCTCGGCTCGTACCTCTGGCGCGGCCGGCAGGTGTGGTGCGTGCAGTACTCGCTGCTCGCCCCGGACAGCTCCGTCGAGTACCGGGAAGGCGACGAGCTGCTCACCAAGGGCGGCGCGCGGCTGCCCGACGACGTGGCGGGCAGCATCTCGTACCTCCTGTTGAGGTACTCGAACACCCAGTCGGCTGACGAGTCGGCGGCGCTGGCGCACCTGCTGCACACGTGGACGGCGCGCGAGGACCCGGCCCGGGGCATCTCCCTCGACCCGAACAGCGACTTCCGGCACATCGCCTACAACGCCGACTTCCACTTCCAGCAGCTCGGCCGCTTCGGCCAGGCCCAGCAGGCGGTGGGCCGGCTGGAGGCGGAGGCGGCGGCCAACCGCGGCCCGTGGGCGGCGAAGGTGACCGCTCCGGAGAAGGAGCAGGTCATCGGCACCCCCGACACGTGGGTGGTGGACATCACCAAGACCGACGGCGGCCAGGTGGCCGGCGCGCCGCTGAGCGTGGAGCTGACCGACGCGACGCTGGAGTCCGGCGCCGCGACCGGTGAGCTGACCACGTCCGCGGACGGCGAGTCGCTCGCGGTGAAGGTGGTGCCGACCGGGCCCAACCCGTCGTTCACGGTGAAGCTGGACAGCCCCGCCGACCGGCCCAAGGTGCAGATCCCGGCCGACGACAACATGCAGCGGATCGTCACCACGGGCGGCGAGAAGAAGCTGACCGCGAACGCGTCGACGACCGCGAAGACCCCGCCGGGCGTGGTGAAGGTCGCCAAGACCGACGCCGAGACCGGCAAGGCGATCGCGGGCGTGGCGCTGAAGGTGACCTCGGCCGACGGCTCGACGCCCGCGAAGCGGCAGGACGACACCGGGCTGACCGGGCCCGAGGGCACGCCGCTGGTGCTCCAGACCGCCGCCGACGGGACCGCGACCGTGCCCGACCTGCGCACCCCGCAGGAGGTCTGCCTGATCGAGGTCGCGCCGGCCAAGGGCTACGAGGAGTTCTTCGACCCCAACGCGCCGCCCAAGGTGTGCGGGACCGTCGAAGCGGGCCAGACGCTGGCGCTGGCGCTGACCAACAAGCCGGACAAGCCGGTCGTCCCGATCACGATCGCCGCCGGGTCCCAGGGCGCCGGCGTGGTCGCGAAGGCCGCGTACACCAGCGAGGTGTCGGCCGGGGCGCTGGTCGGGTTCGGCGGCGTGGTGCTGCTCGGCGCGGCGCTGGTCGGTCTCCTGGTCCGGCGACGGGCGACCTCGCGGTCGTGAAGGCACTGCTGACCGGCGCGGCGGTGGCGGCTCTGCTCGCCTCCGCCGCGCTCGTCTCCACCCAGGCGCCGGACGTGGTGCTCGCGGGCCGGCCCGTCCCCGGTGACGCCGTCGTGCCGCACCCGTTGGGCGACAGCGCGCGCTCGGGACGCGGTGTGGACCTGGCAGGCATGCCGGCCGGCGCGAACCGGCCCGCGACGCCACCGCCCGCGACGAGCGCCGCGACGACCACCGCGGCTCCCCCGCCCGCCGACCCGCCCCGGCAGCAGCCGGGGACGGTGCGGCTGCCCGAGGGCGGGCTGGCCACGCTGGTGCGCGAGGAGGTCACCGCGGCCGGCGCGCTGCCGATCCCGGAGGGCGTCGGCGAGGCGACGTGGTGGGGCGTCGACCTCGGCGCGGCCGAGGGCGCGACCGTGCTGGCCGGGCACGTGGACTGGAAGGGCGTGACCGGGCCGTTCGACGAGCTGTGGCGGATGGCGGTCGGGCAGGAGGTGACCGTGGTCGACACGGCCGGCCGGACCTTCCGGTTCCGGGTGAGCCGGGTCGAGGCGGTCCGCAAGGAGGCCCTGCCGTCCCGGGCGGTGGAGCTGTTCGGCCCGCGCGGCGGGCACCGGCTGGTGCTGGTGACGTGCGGCGGGCGGTGGGTCGGCGGCGACACCGGCTACGAGGAGAACCAGGTCGTGACCGCCACTCCGGTGGCGTGACCCGGTCACGGGTGGTAGTCGCGTCACCGCGAGGCAACCTCCGGCTACTTCCCGTCGTCTTGGGGGTGTGAAGCGATGGGGCTGGCTGAGCACGGGCGTCGCGCTGGCACTCACCCTGGTGGTGCTGGCCGTCCTGGGAGCCCGTGAGCCCAGACCGGGGCACGACGTGGGCGACCTGGCCGCACCGCTGCCGATGGCGCCGCGCACGACCAGCAGCACCAGCGCCGCCGCCGCGCCCGCCGTGCCCGCCTCGGCCGCGCCGCCCGCGTGGATGCGGCGCATGCAGCCCGGCGAGAAACCGCCGCAGTTCGTGCTGTTCTCGTTCGACGGCGCCGCGTCCAAGCCGCACTGGGACCGGGTCATGCCGATCGCCGAGCAGGTGAACGCGCACGTCACCGGCCTGCTGTCGGGTGTCTACCTGCTGCCGGACGCCGACGCCGGCAACTACACCGGCCCGGGGCACCAGGCGGGCTACTCGTCCATCGGGTTCGGCGGCACCCGCGCGGACGTCGAGCTGCGGATCGGCTACCTCAACGCGGCCATCGACGCGGGGCACGAGATCGGCACGCACTACAACGGCCACTACTGCGTCGGCGACGAGCCGAACGTCGGCAACTGGAACACCGAGCAGTGGAACCGGGAGCTCGACCAGTTCTTCGCGATCCTGGAGAAGGCGCGGCAGCAGGGGTTCAAGCTGGACCCGGCGGCCGTGCGCGGCGGGCGCACGCCGTGCCTGGAGGGGCAGTGGGGCCAGGCGTTCCCGGCCATGCGCGGCCACGGCCTGGCCTACGACACCAGCCACGTGAGCCTCGGCGTGGTGTGGCCGTTCGTGCACGAGGGCCTGTGGGAGTTCCCCATGCCGGAGGTCCGCGTGCCCGCGCTGGGCAAGCAGGTCGTGATGATGGACTTCAACCTCTGGTTCGCGCTCAACGGCGCCAAGGACGAGCCGGACCGGGCCGGCGACTACACCCGGATCGTGCTGGACACGTACCGCTCGGTGCACCAGGCCGCGCTCAACGGCAACCGCGCGCCGATCGTGATCGGCAACCACTTCAACGAGTGGGCGGGCGGCGCGTTCAGCAACGCGGTGGAGGGGTTCCTCGGCGAGGTGTGTGTCAAGCCCGAAACGGTGTGCGCCACCTATACAGAGGTGATCCAGTGGATGCAGTTGCAGGATCCGGTGGTGCTGGAACAGTTGAGGCGCATGCCCGCCGCACGGAACTGGAACTAGCGCGGTAGCCGCCGCAAGCTCTACGGTGGGTTACCGCCGCCCCACGGAGAAGCACCACGCATCCGAGGAGTAGAGCGCATGAGCACCGAGCCCGAGAAGCGCACCTGGGTCAAGCCCGATTTCCGGGACGTCGACACCCCCATGGAAGTCACCGCTTACGCCGCTCGCAGCTGAGCCCGCCACGTCGCGTCCCGCCCGCCGCCGGGTCCGCCGGCCGCGCGTCGGCGGGGCGCGGCGCCCGCGTACCCGAGAGGTGCCCCACCGCTGTGCCCACCCCCGAGACGTCCGGCGCCACGACGTTGACGCCGGCCGAGTTCACCGCGCGCCTGCGCGCCCTGTCACCCCGCTACTGGGACCGCCACCCCTTCCACCTCCGGCTGCACGAGGGCCGGCTGGGCAAGCACGAGCTTCAGCTGTGGGCGGCCAACCGCTGGTACTACCAGCAGGCGATACCGCGCAAGGACGCGGCGATCCTGGCCAACTGCCCGGACGTCGAGGTCCGGCGGGTGTGGCGGGAGCGGATCGTCTGGCACGACGGCGGCGGGCCCGGCGATGACCGGCCCGGAGAAGGCGGGGTGGAGAACTGGCTGCGCCTGGCCGAGGCCGTCGGGCTGACCCGCGAGGAGGTGCTCGACGAGCGGCACGTGCTGCCGGGCGTGCGGTTCGCGGTGGACGCCTACGTGACGTTCGCCCGCACCAGGCCGTGGGTGGAGGCGGTGGCCTCCGGGCTGACCGAGATGTTCTCCCGCGGCCTGATGGCGCGCCGGCTGGTGGACATGCGCGAGCACTACCCGTGGATCGCCGAGGAGGGCTTCGCCTACTTCACCGCCCGGCTCGAGGTGGTCGCCGACGAAGGGAAGTCCACTGTGGACATCGTGGTGCGCAACTGCCGCACGCGCGAGCAGCAGGAGGCGGCGGTCGCCGCGCTGGCGTTCAAGTGCGACGTGCTGCGAGCGGTGCTGGACGCCGTGGACTACTACTCATGACGGAGCCGGCCATGACGGGTTGGGACGCGGTGCCGCGCCTGCACCGGGGCGTGAAGACGGCCTACGACGACACCCGGGACAGCCACGTGGTGCTGTTCCCGGAAGGCGTGCTGGTGCTCAACGAGACCGCGGCGGCGGTGGTCGGGCTGTGCGACGGGCGCACGTCCGTCGAGGGCATCGCGCGCCGGCTGGCCGAGGAGTTCGACGGGGTGGAGGCGGACGACGTGGCCGAGCTCGTCGCACGGCTGGTGGCGCGCCGGGTGGTGGACGTCGATGGGTGAGGCGGACGCGCCGTTCGGGCTGCTCGCCGAGCTGACCCACCGGTGCCCGCTGCGCTGCGGGTACTGCTCCAACCCGGTCGACCTGGCCCGCCGCGACGACGAGCTGGACACCGCGCGGTGGCGCGACGTCTTCGACCAGGCGCGCGCGCTGGGCGTGCTTCAGATCCACCTGTCCGGCGGCGAACCGCTGGCGCGCAAGGACTTGCCGGAGCTGGTCGGGCACGCGGCCGGGCTCGGCTGCTACGTGAACCTGGTGACGAGCGGCCTCGGCCTGACCCCCGAGCGGCTGGCCGGGCTGCGCGGCGTGGACCACGTGCAGCTGTCCGTGCAGGACGCGGACGAGGCCGGCTCGAACCGGATCGCCGGGGTGAGGGCGTTCGAGGCCAAGCTCCGCGCCGCCGAGGCGGTCCGGGGCGCCGGGCTGCCGCTGACCGTGAACGTGGTGCTGCACCGGCTCAACCTCGACCACGTCGGCGAGATCGTCGCGCTGGCCGAGCGCCTGGGCGCGGACCGGTTGGAGCTGGCCAACACCCAGTACTACGGCTGGGCGCTGCGCAACCGGGCCGCGTTGCTGCCCACGAAGGAGCAGCTGGCGCGGGCCGGCGAGGTGGTGGCCGCCGCGCAGGCCCGGTCGGCGATGGAGATCGTGTACGTGATCGCCGACTACCACGAGGCGCACCCGAAGCCGTGCATGCACGGGTGGGGCGCGCGGCAGCTGACCGTGGCGCCCAACGGCGACGTGCTGCCGTGCCCGGCGGCGGGCGTGATCGACGGGCTCGGCGTGGAGAACGTGAAGGACCGGGCGCTGGCCGACATCTGGCACACCTCGCCCGCGTTCACCGCCTTCCGCGGCTTCGACTGGATGCGCGACCCGTGCCGGTCGTGCGCCCGCCGCGAGCTGGACTTCGGCGGGTGCCGCTGCCAGGCGTTCCAGCTGACCGGCGACGCGTCGGCGACCGACCCGGTGTGCACGCTGTCGCCGCACCGGGGCGTGGTCGACCTGATCCTCGCGGGCGCGCCGGCCGAGGTGGTCGAGCACCGGGGGGTCGTGCGGTGAGGGCCGTGGTGCTCGGCACGGCCGCCGGTGGCGGTGTGCCGCAGTGGAACTGCGCGTGCGGGCCGTGCACGGCGGTGCGGGCCGGCGAGCTGCCCGCGCGCACGCAGGACGCCCTGGCGGTGAGCGGGAACGGCGTGGACTGGTGGCTGGTCAACGCCTCACCGGACATCGGCGCGCAGCTCGCCGCCACCCCCGCGCTCGCGCCCGGCCCCGGCCCGCGGGACACACCCGTGCGCGGCGTGCTGTTCACCGACGCCGAGCTCGACCACACGCTGGGCCTGGCGGTGCTGCGCGGCGCGTCGGGGCTGCGGGTGCACGGGCCCGCGGCCGTGCTGCACGCGCTCGAACCCACGCGTGCCGTGCTGGCCGCCTACGGCGAGTGGTCGTGGCGGCCCGTGGCGGCCGGGCAGGTGCTCGCGCTGACCGGCGGGCTGGAGGTCACCGCGTTCCCGGTGAGCGGCAAGCGACCGCGCTACGCCGCCGAGCCGCCGGCGGCGGAGCACTGGGTGGTGGCCTACCGGTTCCGCGACCCGGCCACCGGCGGGGTGCTGCTGTACGCGCCGTGCCTGGCGTCGTGGCCGGCCGGGTTCGACGAGCTGGTGGCGGAGGCGGACGTGGTGCTGCTGGACGGCACCTTCTACGCGCCGTCGGAGATGGGCGCGGCCACCGGCAGGCCGAGCGGGCAGGCCGCGATGGGCCACCTGCCGATCGCGGACAGCCTGCCGGAGCTGCGCGGGCACCCGGCGACCCGGCGGATCTACACCCACCTCAACAACACCAACCCGGTGCTGGACCCGGCGTCGCCGGAGCACGCGAGGATCACCGAGGCGGGCGTGGAGGTCGTCGCGGACGGCGCCGTGATCGATCTCTGAGCGCTTTGGGGGGTTAAACCCACCGATTTGCCCGGGGCGAGCCGGAAGAATCCCCGCCATGACGGACCACGACCTGGTGCGCGCCGCCCGTACCCGGCTGACGCAGGCAGGACTGGGGTTGGCCCGGACACCGCTGTGCGTGGCCGGCTTGGCGCTGATCCCGCTGCAGCTCCACACCTACCCGCTGATCCTGGTGACCGTCGGCGTGCCCCTGCTGCTGGTGTTCACCGCGCTGAGCCGCCACTACACCGGCTTCTACCGCCGCTGGGCCTCGCGGGTGCTGGAGGTGGAGATCCCGGCGCCGTACCGGACGCCGGCGAACCGGGGCCCGATGACCAGGGTCCGCACCATCGCCACCGACCCGGCGACGTGGCGCGACCTCGCGTTCCTGCCCGTCAACGCGATCGTCGGCGTCCTCTGCGGCGTGCTGCCGGTCGGGTTCTGGATCAACGGCGTGCTCGGGTTCGTGATGCCGGTGATCTGGCTGGACCGGGGCGACGTCGAGTACGTGCTGGTCGACCGCGACACCCCGGGCAACTTCGTGTTCGCGCCGCTGCTCGGCATCGCCTTCCTGGTGCTGGCGTGGTGGGCCACGCCCCGCGCCGCCCGGCTGCACGCGACCGTCGCCCGGTCGATGCTCGCGCCCGGCGCCACCGCCGCCCTCACCGACCGGGTGCGCGTGCTGGCCGACTCGCGGGCCGACACCGTCGACGCGCAGGCCGCCGAGCTGCGCCGGATCGAACGGGACCTGCACGACGGCGCGCAGGCCAGGCTGGTCGCGCTCGGGCTGAACCTCGGCATGGCCGAGGAGCTGCTGGCCCGCGACCCGCGGGCGGCGCAGGAGCTGCTGGCCGAGGCGCGCCAGTCCTCCACCCAGGCGCTGGCGGAGCTGCGGGACCTGGTGCGCGGCATCCACCCGCCGGTGCTGGCCGACCGGGGGCTGGACGGGGCGCTGCGCGCGTTGGCGCTGGCCCACCCGCTGCCGGTGGAGGTGGACCTGGACCTGGCGGGCCGGCCGGAGGCGCCGGTCGAGTCGGCCGCGTACTTCGCGGTGGCCGAGACGTTGACGAACGTGGCCAAGCACAGCGGTGCGACCGACGCGTGGGTGCGGGTGCGGCACGACGACGGCCGGTTGTCGCTGATGATCGGGGACAACGGGCGGGGCGGCGCGGAGCCGTCGGAGAACGGCGGCTTGCGCGGGATCGAGCGCCGGCTGGCCGCGTTCGACGGCACACTCGGCATCGCGAGCCCGGTGGGCGGGCCGACCATCGTGACCATGGAGCTGCCGTGCGAGTTGTCCTCGGTGAAGACCTCGTCCTCCTCCGGGACGGGCTGATCCGGCTCCTGAAGGCCTACGACTTCGACGTGGTGGAGGCGGTCGACTCCGGTCCCGCCCTGCTCAAGGCCCTGGTCGACCACCGCCCGGACGTGGCGGTGGTCGACGTCCGCCTGCCGCCGACGTTCACCGACGAGGGCCTGCGCGCCGCGATCGAGGCCCGCAAGCGGGTGCCGGGCCTGCCGGTCCTGGTGCTCTCGCAGTACGTGGAGCAGCTCTACGCGCGCGAGCTGCTGTCCGACCGGGGCGGGGCGGTGGGTTACCTGCTCAAGGACCGCGTGTCGGACGTGAAGCAGTTCGTGAGCGCCATTCGCCGGGTCGCCGGCGGCGGCACCGCGATGGATCCCGAGGTCATCGACCAACTGCTCGCGCGCGGCGCGCGGGACCAGCCGCTGACCACGTTGACCCCGCGTGAGCGGGAAGTGCTGTCGCTGATGGCGGAGGGCCGTTCCAACGGCGCGATCGCCGGCCGGCTGTTCGTCACCGAGAAAGCCGTCGGCAAACACATCGCGAACATCTTCGGCAAGTTGGACCTGCCGATGTCCGAGGACGACAACCGGCGCGTGCTCGCCGTGCTGGCGTATTTGGACCGGGTGTAAATCGTTTCTTAGGCTAAGTACCATCTTGGTTTCACGACGACCAGGGGGTGCGCATGGGCACGACGGCGGAGTTGGCCGACGAACTGCTCGACCTGATGTTCTCGCGGGGGCCGTTGGGCGCGACCGTCTACGGCGTGCCGGGATACGACCACCTGCTCGCCGACCACCGGGCGGAGACCGAGGAATCCACCCGTGCTCGGGCTCTCGACATCGCCGACCGGGCGCGCGCTCTGCCCGCGGACGACGACCCGGTGACGCGCGCGGTGGTCATCCAGCAGGCCGAGGCGGTCGTGGACGAGATCGACGCGCTGGGCGTCGAGTACACGATCACCGACTCGTTCTTCGCGCCGGCGGGCGAGGTGCTCGCGGTCATGCCGACGACCGTGCTGTCCGGCCCCGAGTCCGAGCGGGCCTACCTGGACCGGCTCGCCGCGGTGCCCGACTTCCTGCGCCGGATCGCCGAGCGGCAGCTCGCGGGCGCGGCGGCCGGCCGCACGCCCGTCCAGCACCTCGTGGACGCCGCCGTGGCGCACCTGGACCGCTACCTCGCGGCCGACGAGGACCCGCTGGCCCGACCGGCGGGCAGCGAGGCGTTCGACGCCGAGCGGGCACGCCTGCTGGCCGACGTGGTGCGGCCCGCGTTCGCCGCCTACCGGGACGTGGTGGCGGGCATCCAGGGCCGCCCGGACGACCGGGTGGGCCTGGGGTGGCTGCCCGGCGGCGAGACGGCGTACGCGGCGCTCACGCGGGTCCAGACGACGACCGACCGCACGCCCAAGGAGCTGCACCAGACCGGCCTGGACGTGATGGCCGGCCTGGCCGCCGAGTACGCCGAGCTGGGCCGCCGCGTGTTCGGCACGTCCGACGTGGCCGAGGTGCTGGAGCGGATGCGCACCGACCCGGCCCTGCGCTGGAGCACCGAGGACGAGCTGATCACCGCCGCCCGCAAGGCCGTGACCAGGGCGGAGCAGGCCGCGCCGCGCTGGTTCGGCCGGGTGCCCGAGCAGCGCTGCCGGGTCGAGCCGGTGCCCGCCGCCGACGCGCCGGGCGCGCCGATCGCCTACTACTCGCCGCCGACCCCGGACGGGCTGCGGCCGGGCACGTACTACGCGAACACCCACCGGGTCGAGGAGCGGTTCCGCTACCAGGCCGAGGCGATCGCGTTCCACGAGGCCGTGCCGGGGCACCACTTCCAGATCACGCTGGCGCAGCAGCTCACCGAGCTGCCGGTGCTGCGCCGCGTCGCGCACGTCACCGCGTACCTGGAGGGCTGGGGCCTCTACACCGAGCGGCTGGCCGACGAGATGGGCCTGTACTCCGGCGACGTGGCGCGGCTCGGGATGCTGGCGATGGACTCGATGCGCGCCGGGCGGCTCGTGGTGGACACCGGCCTGCACGCGCACGGGTGGAGCCGCGCGCGGGCCGTCGAGTACCTGCGCGAGAACACGCCGCTGGCGCTGGTGGAGATCGAGAACGAGGTCGACCGCTACATCGCCGCGCCCGGCCAGGCGCTGGCCTACATGGTCGGCCGGCTGGAGATCCTGCGGCTGCGGGCGGCGGCCGAGGAGGCGCTGGGCGAGCGCTTCGACATCCGCGCGTTCCACGACCTGCTGCTCGGCGGCGGGCCGCTGCCGCTGGCGGTGTTGGGCGAAGTGGTCGCGGAATGGATCCGCGACCGCTGAACTCGCGCGAGTCATCCGATCGGACCTCGCGACTCGTCCGATGCGGTATGCCGTTCACGGCATACCGCATCGCGTTCGCGGGGCCCGATCGGGTGACTCCAGGCTGACCGGCACGACGCACCGTTTTGGGTTCACCCGGCAGATGGGTGAGGTCTCTGTGGCGCCGAACGTGCCCCCGACGGGATTCGAACCCGTACTGTGACTCTTTTAAGGAGCCTGCCTCTACCGGTTGGGCTACGGGGGCAGCGGGGAGCCTAAGCGGTTACCGAGCGTTCGTGGGGCTACTTCAGAAGAAGTCGCCCGCACGGCTCAATGCGATCCGCTATTGCGCTCATTCGGGTAATGGCCCCAAGGCGCTCAGACCGAGTACGACTTCGTGATAAGCGTCACAGCCGAGTGCTTGTTCGACGAGCTCATCCCGCAATGCTGCGGTGAAGCCGATACCAAAACCCATTGCCGTAGCAACCAGATAAGCCGTCTGGGACAGGTGCCCTACGTCCATTTGCACAACGCGGTAAGCACGTGACGTGTCGTAACGCCATCTAGTCCGTTCGAGTACTCCCGTGTACGCGAGGACCAGCGGCGCCTGCCCGACCCAGTCCTGGTCCCCCGCCGCCGCGGTCATCTCGGCCGGCCCCCACGTCACCCCGATGGGCTCCAGCGCGTGCGCGAGCCCGTCGTAGTGGTACCAGCCCGGCTCCAGCGCCTCGACGCCGCGCACGTGCGCGTACAGCTCGACCGGGTGCCGCCCGCCGCCGGACGGGCTGGTCTTGAACACCGTGCCGGACCGCCCGATCCGCGGCCGCGCCGGCGACGGGCCGGCCAGCACCGCCAGCAGCTCGGCGACCCGCGTCAACGACAGCGGCCCCGGCCCGAACTCGCGGGACGTGCGCCGGGTCAGCAGCACGTCGAGCAGCCCCGCCGACGCCCACCTCGACGTGCCGTCCAGGCGCGGCAGCAGCACGGCGGTGCGCCCGAGGCTGCGGAACGGCGCGGGCGGCGGCTGGGCGTCGAGCTTGGCGTCCAGCACCGCGTCGTGCTCCTCCGAGCGCTGGTACGGCGCGTCGGCGAGCGTGCGGCTGGCGAAGTGGAAGTGCCGGGCCGACGCGCCCCAGTCGCCCCACGCGGCGAGCAGCCGCCGTTCCCGCTCGTGCTCGGGCGAGCCCTCGACGATCAGCACGCCGGCCTCGACCAGCTCGTCCAGCACCTTGCGCAGCGCCGCCCGGTCGCCCTCGGCCAACGGCGCGAGCAGCGCGTCGACGTCGGTGAACTCGGTGAACTTGCGGCACAGCAGCTCGGCGGTCTCGCTGATGGCGAACTGGCGGTGGTGCAGGTAGTCGTCCCACACCACGGCGCCGCCGGAGTAGAACAGCGTCGCGTGCTCAGCGACCTTTGCCCGCACCCAGCAGCTCCTTGAAGCGCGCCGCCACCCACTCGTGCACGGCGTCGGACACCCGCGAGTCCCGCGCCCGGTGCTCGAACCACCGCCAGTCGCAGTTGACGTTGACCTCCAGGAACACGTGGTCCCCGCCGGAGACGAGCAAGTCGAACGCGGCCACCTGGAGCCGCCAGTGCCTGGCCAGCGCGAGCAGCCGGTCGGTCAGCCCGCTCGGCACGTCGACGGGCGTGACGCGGACCGCCTCGGGGTCGACCCACAGCTGCGCCGGGTCGAGCTTGTCGACCTGGAACGCCAGGCACTGCTCGCCGACCACGAACACGCGCAGCTCGGTGTCCGACGGCACGTACTCCTGCACGATCACCGGCGCGGACTCGGGCACGTCACCGGCGCGGCTGGTCTCCAGCGGGCGCGGGAACAGGCCGTGCTGCATGCCGGGGCGCGGTTCCAGCAGGTGCCTGCCGGAGGTCTTGACGATGCACCGCCCGCCGCCGGGCCGGGTGCGGCCGGGTCGGGTGGTGACCGTGGTGCGCGGCACCGCCAGGCCGAAGGCGGAGGCGTCCGCGAGCTGGGTGAGCCGGTTGAGGTGCGAGGTGTTGCGGCTGGGGTTGACGTGCGCCCAGTCACCGCGGCTGGACAGCCAGTCGGCGACCGCGCCCCACTGGTCGACGGCGTACGCGCCGGCCAGCGTGCCGGGTTCGAGGGGCAGCGCGGTCAGCTCGAAGTGCCTGCGCCACACCAGCAGCGGGCGCAGCAGCCAGCGGTCGAGCTCCAGCAGCGGCTGGTCGGTGTAGACGGTCAGCGGCAGGTCGACGGAGCGGTCGGCGTCGATGCGGGCCATCCGGATGCCGCGTTCGGCGAGCGCGATGGAGAGCTCGTTCATCTCCATGTCGGCGGCCCGGGCGAGGACCAGCACGCAGGGCACGGGGCTGCCGTCGCCCTCGTCCACCATGCCGAGGCGGTGCACCTGCTCCTGGAAGTCCAGGCACTTGGGCTGCGACCGGAAGAGGTAGTCCTGGCCTTGGAGCAACAGCGGGGTGGGTTTCGCCGGTCTGGCGGCCTCGGGTGGGGGGACGGTCTCGTTCCCCCACCCGGAGACGGTCATGACTCAGTCGTCTTTCTTGCTGCAAAAACGCTTTTCGGCGGTGGCGTACTCCGCGGAGTACTCCGCCAGCGCACGATCCTCGATCTCACCGCGGCGAAGCTGTGCGGCCAGCTCCTCGAGAGACATCGCGGTCACCTCTCTCCCACTGATGCATCACACATTCAGGCGATACACCAGCTGTATTCTCGGGTTCACGTTACGCAATGTCAAGGCGACGCGCGGCCCGTTAGCCCGTCTGGGGGCTCAAGTGAGAACACTGCTCCGGACGGAGCCGCGCCCGCCGCGACCGAACGGCGCAGCGGGCGCGGGTCCGTTCGCGCTCAGCTCTTGGTGGCCCGGTCGAACTCGGCCTTCGGCTCGTGGATCTGGCCGAGGGCGACGACCTCGCGACCCGAGAACAGCGCCTGCGTCCAGTCCACGAACACCCGGAACTTGCGGTTGACCGTGGGCATGAACATCACGTGGTAGCTGCGGTGCATGAACCAGGCGACGACGCCCTTGAAGCGCAGGCCGAACACGTCGGCCACGCCCTTGTAGAGGCCGAGGCCGGCGACCGAGCCCAGGTACTTGTGCTCGTAGTCCGTCGGCTGCTTGCCGCGCAGGCTCGCGACGATGTTCTTGGCCAGCAGCTTCGACTGCCGGATGGCGTGCTGCGCGTTGGGCACGCAGGTCGCCGTCGGGTCCTCCTCGGTGCGCGAGAGGTCCGGCACGGCCGAGCAGTCGCCCGCGGCCCAGACGCCCGGCAGGCCGACGACCTGCATCGCCGCCGTGCACCGGACCCGGCCGCGCTCGTCGAGCGGCAGGTCGGTGTCGCGCAGCATCGGGTTGGCCTTCATGCCCGCGGTCCAGATGATGGTGTCCGAGTCGAACTCGGTGCCGTCGTCCAGGACGACGTGGCCGCCCTCCATGCTCTTGACGCGCGTGTCGAGGTAGCACTTGATGCCGCGCTTCTCGAGCTGCTCGACGGTGTAGACGCCGAGCCGCGCGCTCACCTCCGGCATGATCCGGCCGGTGGCCTCGACCAGCACCCAGTGCATGTCGGACTGCTTGAGGCCCTCGTAGTACCGCAGCGCGTAGCGGGCCATGTCCTCCAGCTCCGCCAGCGTCTCGATGCCCGCGAAGCCGCCGCCGATGACGACGAAGCTCAGCAGCCGCTTGCGCAGCTCCGGGTCGTTCGTGCTGGCGGCCTGGTCGAGCCGCGACAGCACGTGGTTGCGCAGGTAGATGGCCTCGCCGATGGTCTTCATGCCGATGCCGACCTCGGGCAGGCCCGGGATGGGCAGCGTGCGCGAGATCGCGCCCAGCGCCGAGACGAGCACGTCGTACTCGTACTCCTCGACGTGGCCGTCGGCGAGCTCGACCGTGACGGCCTTGCGCGCGTGCTCGATGCGGGTGGCGCGGCCGGTGACGACGTGGCACCGCTTGAGGACCTTGCGCAGCGGCACGACGACGTGGCGCGGCTCGATGGAACCGGCCGCCGCCTCGGGGAGGAACGGCTGGTAGGTCATGTGCGGCTGGGGGTCGATCACCGTGACGGACGCCTCGCCGGAACGCAGCTTCTTCTGCAAGCCCAGCGCGGTGTACATGCCGACGTACCCACCGCCGACGATCACGATCCGTGTGGGTTGCGACTTCACAGCAGCCATACACACATGGTCGCACCGGGTGGGGCTTTCCGGCGCATCGAGCGGGCCCGTTGTGACCACAGTCGCCGCGTGATTGGCGACACGCCGCCGCTGACCTGCACGGCAGGGTGAACGTGCTGAGAGGAACGATCCAGACGGTCAGCTCGCGCTGAGCCCGGAGGGTGCGTTCCTCAGCCTTTCCGGCGCATCAGGAGGACCGTTCCGACCACCAGCCCGACGGCGCAGACGAGGCCGACGACCTCGACCGCCGCGTCCGTTCGGCCGCCCGGCAACAGGAGTACCACGACCCCGAAGGCGAGCACGGAGAGTTGCACGGCGACGAACCTCTTCGCCGGCGCCTTCAGGGCAGCCGGGTGAATGCGTGACCCGATCGGGAGGACGGCGGCGTAGGCGGACAGGACGTGCAGCAGGTGCAGGAGCACGACCAGCACGAACACGCCGGGCCACGACGGCTCGTCGGTCGCGAACACCATCGCCGCCGCCGGGTAGCCGATGATCAGCGCGACCGCGGCCGACGCCGGTATCGCCGCCGCCGCGAGGACCAGCGCGCCGTAGAGGGCGAGCGCGGGCCAGTCGACCCCGTTCAGCGCGAGGACCCACGCCGCACCGGCCGCCACGACCACGATCGACGCCCGCAGCACCCACCCCGGCAGGCCCACGCCCAGCTCAGCGCGCACCGCTCCCCCGTCCTGAGCGTTCAACTCGGGTGTTCCGAACGTAGGACACGCCTGTTCCGGGCGTAGGACACGCGCGGCGCGAACGTACGACTCTCGCGCGAGTCCTACGTTCGGAACGCGAGAGTCCAACGTTCAGGCACCCCGAGTTGAACGCTCGCGTCATCGGGACACCCGCCTGGCGCTCCGGGCGGCACGCAGCACGCCCGCGATCGGCGCGCCCCACGGCAGCACGGCCACACCGTGCTGCCGCATCGCCTCCAGCCGCACGTCGTGCTCCAACCGGATCACCTTGAGCGCGCTCTCACCCCACGGCGTCCCGGGGTCGGCGCGCAACCGCGACGGCAGCACGTCCACCGCGAGCACCAGGTTGCCCCGCCGCGCGGCGTGCACGGCCAGCTCCACCACCTCGGCGTCCAGGAACGGCGACAGCACCACCACCAGCGCGCCGTGCGGCACCTGCTCGGGCCGCAGCACGGGCCGCTGCGCCCACCCGGCGGACCGCGCGCACACCACGAGCTGGTTGCGCAGCCGCAGCAGCTGCCGCCGCCCCGCGCCCGGCCGGGCCCCGAGCTGCGGCCGGCCGAGGTCGACCAGCCCGACCCGGTCACCCTGCCGCAGGTAGCCCGCCGCCAACGACGCCGCCGCCCGCACCGCCAGGTCGAGGCTGCCGCCGGGCCGGACCGTCGTGCCGCGCGACGTCAACGACCACTCGCCGAGCGTCCGTCCGGACACCAGGCCCGGCGCCGCCCGCACCGGCGCCGACCAGTCGCCCAGCTCCACGCCCACGTCGTGCCGCGTGTCCAGCGCCAGCACGACGTCCGCGTCCGCCTCCGCGTGGTGCTCGCGGACGTGCAGGTTCGTGCCCTCCGCCGAGCCGGCCATGCCGGAGGCCCGCAACGACACCCGCCAGTCGATCCGCCGCAGCCGGTCGCCCGGCTGGAACGCCCGGATGTCGCGCAGCTCCACCGAGTCGCCCGGCCGCCGCGCCCGGTGCGCGCCGACCAGGCCGACGGCCCGCGCGGGCAGCAACCCGGCGGGCAGCGCCTCGACCGGCGGCAGGATCACCCGGCCGCGCTCGGGCGCCGTCACCGGGCCGAGCACGAACAACGCGTCCGGCCCCGCCACCAGGTGGTCCGGCCGCAGGTCGACGCCCTCGCCCCACGCGTCACGCCGCAGCACGACCTCGATCTCCCGCGCCGACGCGGGCAGCAGGTGCACCGGGCCGATGCCCTCGCCGACACCGGGCAGCCGGATCGCCATCACCTCGGCGCCCAACCCCGGGTCGACCTCCACCACCGACTTGGCCGCGCCGATCTCGCCGGTGCGCGGCAGCCCCCGCACCCGCACCTCCGGCGTGCCGACGACCGGCGTGACCAGGGCCAGCAGCGTCGAGATGAGCAGCGGCGCGCCGAGCAGGACCAGCTCCACCTCGTGCAGCAGGCCGCCGAGCACCACCATCCCGATGCCCAGCGCGAGGCCGCGCACCAACGCGTCGGTGGGGTGCCAGCGCGCGCCGCGCCCGCTGGTGAACGCCTCGCGCAGCCGTTCCGCCCGGTTCACGAGCGGCTGCTCGCGGGGCCCGCCACCCGGCCCAGCAGCTCGGTCACGACCTCGACGCCGGTGACGCCGGACGTCCACGTCTCCGGGCGCAGCGTGAGCCGGTGCGCGAGGGCGGGCACGGCGCACTCCTTGACGTCCTCGGGCAGCACGAAGTCCCGCCCGTCCAGCACCGCCAGCGCCCGCCCGACCAGCACCAGCGCCTGCGCGCCGCGGGGTGACGCGCCGACCTCGACGGCCGGGTGCGCGCGGGTCGCGGACGCCAGGTCCACGCAGTACCGCAGCACGTCGTCGTCCACCGACACCTGCTCGACGCCGTGCTGCAACCGGCGCAGCCGGGCCGCGTCCAGCACGGGCTCGACCTCGGTCTCCTCGCGCTGCCGGGTGAGCCTGCGACGCAGCACCTCGACCTCCTCGGCGGGCGGCGGGTAGCCGATGTCCAGCCGCAGCAGGAACCGGTCCAGCTGCGCCTCCGGCAGCGGGTAGGTGCCCTCGTACTCCACCGGGTTCGCGGTCGCCAGCACGTGGAACGGGCGGGGCAGCGCGAACGTGCGGCCCTCGACCGTGACCTGGCGCTCCTGCATGGCCTCCAGCAGCGCGGACTGCGTCTTCGGCGGGGTGCGGTTGATCTCGTCGGCCAGCAGCAGGCCGGTGAACAGCGGTCCTTCGCGGAAGGTGAACTCGCGGTCGCCCGGGTTGTAGAGGAACGAGCCGGTGACGTCGGCGGGCAGCAGGTCGGGCGTGCACTGCAGGCGCTTGAAGTCCAGCTTCAACGCCTGCGCCAGCGACCGCGCCATCAGCGTCTTGCCCAGGCCCGGCACGTCCTCCAGCAGCACGTGCCCGCCGGCGAGGATCGCCGCCAGCGCCAGCCGCAACGACCGCTGCCGACCGACGACGACCGTGCCCACCGCGGCCAGCACCGCCTTCGCCTCGGCGGCGATCGCCTCGACGCCCGCCCCGCCGGAGGCGGCTGCCTCGTCCGAGGCGGCTGCTTCGTCCGAGGTGGCCGGGGCGCTTGGTTCGTCCGGGGTCACAGGTTCTCCAGGAGGTCGGCGAGCTTCGACGGCTCGGGCAGCGGCGCTTTCGGGTCGGTGAGCAGGCGGTGCAGGTCGGCGCCGAGCGCGTCGCGGGCTTTCGGGTGGCGCAGGTCGGGGATGCCGTGCACCTGCCGCAGCCGTGCCTCGGCGAGCCGGCGCAGCCGGGGCTGGACCCGGGTGACGAACCGGTCCTGGTCGACGGCGGCCTCGGCGAGCCGGCTGGCGAGCGTGCTGGCCTGCACGGACGTGGCGGTGGAGAGGGTGGCGGGCTGCTGCGCCCACACGACGTCCGTCGCGCGCGGCAGGCGTGCGACGAGCAGCGTCAACCCGCCGACGGGCAGGGCGAGCGCCACCGCCCACAGCCACGGCGCGCCCACGCGGGTCAGGACGAACGCGGTGCCGGCCGCGACCGCCGCCGCCAGCGCGACCGCGCGTCCCATGCCGCCGACGAGCGGGTTCACCGCAGGTCCCGCACGATGTGCTCCAACGCCTCGGTGGCCGTGCGGGCGTCGGCCGCGGTGACCTCCGCCGTGCCGAACCGGGCCCGCTGGTAGACGCGGCGCAACGTGCCCGCCGCGTGCTCGTCCACGCGGTAGCGGCGCAGCAGGTCGCCGGTGAACTCGGTGGCCGTCTGGTGGCCCTGGCGCGGCACGCCGCTGTCCTGCGCGGCCCGTTCGAGGGAGAGCCAGGCGGCGATCACCGCGTCGCCCGGCGGGCCGTTGGCGTGGTCGCGCAGCTCTTCGAGGGCCTCGGCGGCCCGGCGGACGAGGATCGGCGGCGGGGTCGCGTGCTCCTCGGGCAGGTCGGGCGCGTCGACCGCGACCCCCCGCCCCCGCCGCCGTCGACGCCGGAAGACGCCGAGCGAGACGAGCAACCAGACCACGCCGATGACCGCGACCGCGATCAGGACGATCAGGAAGACGAGCAGCGAACCGGCTGTCGCGGAGCCGTCGACCTCGTTGTCCAGCGGCGGGCGCGACTCGGGTGTCAGCGCCACGGCCTCGTCGTCGCCGGTCGGGCGGTCCTGGTAGCGCACGGGCGACGTCCCGCGTGCCGCGAGCGCGATGAGGACGAGCGCGGACCCGATCGCGAGGACGAGCGCGAGCCGGGGCTTCATGGACCAAGGATGCCTGCCGCCTCCCCCCGGCGCGGCCGGTTTGGCCGGAACGGCGCCAACCGGGTCATCGGCCACGGCAGGTCGCCTCGGTGACTTCGACATCGGACGTCGACCCGCGCCAGGCCAGGCAAGCACAGGTGCGGGTGCTGCGACCCGCCGGTGGAGCGGCGTGGGACGTCGTGGACCGCGGTGCGGGACGTCCTGGAGCACGGCCGGGCAACCCATCCGTGGGCGTCACCGGGAGGAGGTGCGCGGACAGAGCCCTGCGCTCTGACCCACGGCTGGATCCGGGCCGACTCCTGCGCCAGGTGGTCCTTCTCTCGTTCGAGCTCGTACCGGGACTGCAGGTTTGCGCAGTGCGACCCGCTGGACGTTCGGATCAAGCGTCCGCGAACGACGTCTGGCGTTATGCCGGTCGGCCGAGGCCGGCCACGGCGCCGGCGGTGCGCAGCACGTCCTGGAGCATCGGTTGGGTCAGCCTGCCCGTGAACGTGTTGTGCGGGCTCACGTGGTAGCAGCCGAGCAGGTGCAGCGGCTCGCCGTCGTCGCGCGCGGGCAGGGTGAGGTGGACGCCGTGGCCGAAGGCCGGGCGCGGGCGGGGCACCTGCCACCACGCGGCCAGCGCCGGCAGCGCGGCCTGCCAGCCGAACGCGCCCAGCACGAGCACCGCGCGCAACGTCGGCCGCAGCAGTTCCAGCTCGCGGACCAGCCACGGGCGGCAGTTGTCGCGTTCCGCCGTGGTCGGCTTGTTCTCCGGCGGCGCGCACTTCACCGGGGCCGTGATGCGGGTGCCGATCAGCTCCAGGCCGTCGCCGACGTGCGTGGCCGTCGGCTGGGTCGCCAGGCCCGCCGCGTGCATCGCCGCGTACAGGAAGTCACCCGAGCGGTCGCCGGTGAACATGCGGCCGGTGCGGTTGGCGCCGTGCGCGGCCGGGGCCAGGCCGATGATCGCCAGCGACGCGTCCGCCGGCCCGAACCCGGGCACCGGGCGCCCCCAGTACTCCTGGTCGCGGAACGCCGCCCGCTTGACCCGCGCCACCTCCTCGCGCCACGCCACCAGCCGCGGGCACGCCCGGCAACTGGTAACCCGTTCGTCAAGAGCGGAAAGCGGGAGCACTGGCGGCGACTCCGATCGTAGAGTTCGACCATGACCGACAAGGACACCGGCGACGAGCGGGCCGCCCAGGACGACGGCGGCGGGACGGACCTCCCCGCCGACGACCTCGTCACCACCCAGCACAGCATCACCGTCAAGCGGCGCAAGCTGAACTACACCACGACCACCGGTCGGGTGGTGCTGCGCCAGGAGGTGCTGACCGAGGGCAAGTTCGACGGGCACCTGCCGAAGGCCGAGGTCTTCGTCACCGCGTACACGCTGGACGGCGCGGACCCGGCGAAGCGGCCGGTGACGTTCGCGTTCAACGGCGGTCCCGGCTCGTCCAGCGTGTGGCTGCACCTGGGCCTGCTCGGACCGCGCCGGGTCGTGTCCGGCGACGTCGGCGACCTCACGCCGCCGCCCTACGACCTGGTCGACAACACCGAGACGCTGCTCGCGCACAGCGACCTGGTGTTCATCGACCCGGTGTCGACCGGCTACTCGCGGGCGGTGAAGGGCGAGAAGCCCGGCCAGTACCACGGCTTCCAGGGCGACCTGGAGTCGGTCGGCGAGGTGATCCGCCTGTGGACCTCGCGCAACGGGCGGTGGATGTCGCCGAAGTTCCTGGCCGGCGAGTCGTACGGGACGACCCGCGCGGCGGGCCTGGCCGACTACCTCCAGTCGCGGTACGGCATGTACCTCAACGGGCTGATGCTGATCTCGTCGGTGCTGGACTTCACCACGCTGGACTTCAGCGAGGGCAACGACCTGCCGCACACGCTGTTCCTGCCCACGTACGCGGCGATCGCGCACTACCACGGGCTGCACGGCGACCGTCCGCTGGAGGACGTGCTGTCCGACGCGGAGGACTTCGCGTCCCGCGACTACCCGTGGGCGCTGGCGCGCGGCAACCGGCTGTCCGCCGAGGAGCGCGCGGCGACGGTGACGCGGCTGGCCGGGCTGACCGGGCTCAGCGAGGACTACGTGGACCGGGTGGACCTGCGGGTCGAGCACGTGCGGTTCTTCACCGAGCTGCTGCGGTCCGAGCGCAAGGTCGTCGGCCGGCTGGACTCGCGGTTCACCGGCGCGGACGCCGACTACGGCCGCGAGCACTTCAGCGAGGACCCGTCGTACTCGGCGATCCTGGGCCCGTACACGGCGGCGCTGAACCACTACGTGCGGGCGGAGCTGGAGTACGAGAACGACCTGCCGTACGAGATCCTGACGATGAACGTGCGGCCGTGGTCGTACAAGGAGTTCGAGGGCACGCACGTGACGGTGGCGGACAAGCTGTCGTCGGCGATGCGCGCCAACCCGCACTTGAAGGTGCACGTCGCGTACGGCTACCTGGACGGCGCGACGCCGTACTACGCCGCCGAGCACGTGGTGGCGCACCTGCGGATCCCCCAGGAGCTGCACGCCAACATCGAAGCCGCGTACTACCCCGCGGGCCACATGATGTACGTCAACGAGGAAAGCCGGTTGCAGCAGTCGAAGGACCTGGCCGACTTCGTCCAGTCCGCCTCGAACCGCTAGCCCGACCCCCCGCCGCGGGCCGGGTTCGAGCGGTCCGCGGCGGGTCGGGACAGGTCAGGGTCGGGGCAGGTCAGGGCACGACGTGCCGTTCCTCGGCGAAGTGGCAGGCGCTCGGGTGGGCGCCGACGCGCGTGACGAGCGCCGGTTCCTCGGTCGCGCACACGTCCCGCGCCTTCCAGCACCTCGTGCGGAACCGGCAGCCGGAGGGCGGGTTCAGCGGTGACGGCACGTCGCCGGTCAGGCGGATCACGTCGCGGCGACCGCGCAGGGCCGGGTCCGCCACCGGCACGGCCGACAGCAGCGCCTGCGTGTACGGGTGCGTCGGGTGCTGGTAGATCTGCTCCTCCGTGCCGATCTCGACGATCTTGCCGAGGTACATCACGGCCACCCGGTCGGACAGGTGCCGCACCACCGACAGGTCGTGCGCGATGAACACGTAGGCCAGCCCGAACTCGCCCTGCAACCGTGCCAGCAGGTTCATCACCTGCGCCTGGATCGACACGTCCAGGGCCGACACCGGCTCGTCGCACACGATGACCTTCGGCCGCAGCGCCAGCGCCCGGGCGATGCCGATCCGCTGCCGCTGCCCGCCGGAGAACTGGTGCGGGTACCGGTTGAGGTGCTCCGGGTTCAGCCCGACGACGTCCAGCAGCTCCCGCACCCGCCCGGCCCGCGAGCCGCGCGGCGCGACCTCCGGGTGGATCTCGAACGGCTCGCCGACGATGTCGCCCACGGTCATCCGCGGGTTCAGCGAGGTGTACGGGTCCTGCAGCACGATCTGCATGTCCCGCCGCCACCGCCGCAGCGCCGCGCCGCGCAGGGAGAGCACCGGTTCGCCCTCGAACAGCACCGTGCCCGACGTCGGCGGTTCCAGCCGCATCAGCACCTGCGCCAACGTCGACTTGCCGCACCCGGACTCGCCGACCACGCCCAGCGTCTCCCCCGCCCGCAGCGAGAACGACACGCCGTCCACCGCGCGCACCTGTCCCACGGTCCGCCGGAACACCACCCCGCGCGTCACGGCGAAGTGCTTCACCAGGTCGCGCACCTCCAACAGCTCAGCCACCGACGACCTCCTCCGCGAAGTGGCACGCGCTGGTCCGCCCCAGCCCGAGCCGCACGTCCTGCGGCACGACGGCCGCGCACACGGCCTCCGCGCGGGGGCACCGGGGGTGGAACGGGCAGCCCGACGGGATGCGCAGCAGGCTCGGCGGCAGCCCGCGGATCGTCTCCAGCGCGGCGCCCTTCGAGTCGAGCCGGGGCAGCGACCTCATCAACGCCGCCGTGTACGGGTGGCCGGGCGAGCGGAACAGCGACACCGCGTCCGCCTGCTCCACGATCCGCCCCGCGTACATCACCACGATCCGGTCGGCCACCTCGGCGACCACGCCCAGGTCGTGCGTGATCAGCACCAGCCCCATCCGCCGCTCGCGCTGGATCTCCGCCAGCAGGTCCATGATCTGCGCCTGCACGGTCACGTCCAGCGCCGTGGTCGGCTCGTCCGCGATCAGCACCTCGGGGTCGAGGGCCAGCGCCATCGCGATCATCGCCCGCTGCCGCATGCCGCCGGAGAACTGGTGCGGGTACTCGCGGACCCGCTGCCGGGCCGCCGGTATGCGCACCAGGTCGAGCAGCTCGATCGCCCGCGCCCGCGCCTGCGACCGGCTCATCCCGCGCCGCAGCCGCAGTTGCTCCTCGATCTGGAAACCGACCGTGAACACCGGGTTCAGCGCCGACAACGCGTCCTGGAAGATCATCGCCACGCCCTCGGCGCGGACCGCGCGCCGCCGCTCGGCCGACGCCGACAGCAGCTCCTCGCCGTGGAACCGCACCGAGCCGCCCGTGACGAACGCGGGCGGGGTGTCCAGGATGCCCATGATCGTCTGGGCGGTGACGCTCTTGCCCGACCCGGACTCGCCGAGCACGGCCAGCGTCTCGCCCGCCGACACGTGGTAGCTCACGCCGTTGAGCACGCGCGCCACCCCGTCCCGCGTGCGGAACTCCACGTGCAGGTCCTCGACCTCCAGCAGCATGATCCCCTCCTACCGCAGCTTCGGGTCGAGGGCTTCGCGCACCGCGTCGCCCAGCATCACGAACGCCAGCACGGTCGCGGTCAGGAACCCCGCCGGGAACAGCAGCGCGTGCGGCGCGACGCGCAGGTAGTCCTTGGCGCTGTTGATCATCACGCCCCACGACACGACCGGCTGCCGCAGCCCGATCCCGAGGTAGGACAGGGTCGCCTCGGCCCCGATGAACGCGCCGAGCGCGATCGTCGAGTAGACGAGCACGGGCGCGACGGTGTTGGGCAGCATGTGCTTGCCGATGATCCGCCGCGGCGACGCGCCGAGCGCCCGGGCCGCCTTCACGTAGTCCTGCTGCTTGGCCGCGATCGCGGTGGACCGCATGATCCGCATCGCCACCGGCCACGACAGCACCGAGATCGACAGCACCACCTGCGCCACGATCCGCACCGGCCCCGCGTCCCCGCCCGCGTTCAGCGTGGTCAGGATGACGATCGCGCCCAGCACGAACGGCACGCCGACGAACACGTCCGCGATCCGCGACACCACGGCGTCCAGCCAGCCGCCGTAGAACCCGGCGACCATGCCGATGGTGGCGCCGACCAGGATGACGCCGATCGTCGACAGGATGCCGACCACGATCGACGCCCGCGCGCCGTGGACGATCCGCGTGTAGATGTCGTAGCCCTGGTTGTCGTAGCCGAACCAGGCCGCCGCCGAGGGCGCGCCGCGCGACCGGGACAGGTCAGCGACGTTCGGGTCGCCGGAGGCGAACAGGCCGGGGAACGCCGCCATCAGCAGCACGAGCACGATCAGCGACACGGACACCCAGAACAGCGGTCGCCGCCGCAACGCGTGCCAGGCGTCCCCGAACAGCCCGCGCGGCCGTTCGGGGACGAGCGAAACCAGTTGGTCAGTCATAGCGGATCCTCGGGTCCAAGACCGCGTACAGCAGGTCCACCAGCAACGTCATCAGCAGGTACACCAGCACCAGCACGGTCACCACGCCGGTCACCATCGCGCCGTCCTTGGTCAGGATCGACCGGAACACCAGGCCGCCCACGCCGGGCACGTTGAAGATCCCCTCGGTGACGATCGCGCCGCCCAGGAACGCGCCGAGGTCCGTGCCGAGGAACGTGAGCACCGGGATCAGCGAGTTCCGCAGCAGGTGCACGCCGACGACCCGGCGCGTCGGCAGCCCCTTGGCCAGTGCCGTGCGCACGTAGTCCGCGCGCCGGTTCTCGGCGATGCTCGCGCGCGACAGGCGGGCGACGTAGGCCATGGACAGGCTGGCCAGGACGAACCCGGGGACGATCAGGTTCCCGAACGTGGGCGTGGTGACCGTGGGCGCGATCCAGCCGAGCTGGAGCCCGAACACCAGCTGCACGACGTACCCGGTGACGAACACCGGGATCGAGATCAGGAACAGCGTCGAGACCAGCACCAGGCTGTCCAGGAACCCGCGGTCGCGCAGCCCCGACACCACGCCGGCGGTGACGCCGATGACGGCCTCGATCAGCAGCGCGACCAGGGCCAGGCGCAGCGTCACCGGGAACGTCGCCGCGATCCGGTCGAGCACCTGGACGCCGGACGACGTGACGCCGAAGTCGCCCTGCACCAGGTTGACCAGGTACTTCCAGTACTGAAGCGGCAGCGGGTCGTCCAGGTTGAACCGCTCCCGCATCATCGACACGTAGGACGCCGGGCAGTCCCGCTCGCCGCACTTGCCCTCGAACGGGTCGCCCGGGACCGCCCACACCAACGCGTAGATCAGGAACGTGGTGCCGACGAACACCGGCACCATCTGGAGCAACCTGCGCAGCACGTAGCGCCCCAACTCCGCACTCCCCTCGACCGGCCGGCGGGTGTGTTCAGGCCACTTCCACCGAGAAGAGGTCGAGCGTGCGGAACGGGTCGAGGTTGGCCACCTTGAGCCGCTCGGACCGGCCCGCGATGGTGTTCTGCGTCCACAGCGGGATCGACGGCAGGTCGGGGGCCATCATCCGCTCGGCTTCGAGGTACAGCTCGATCGCCGCGTCCTCGCTGGGCGCCTTGTCGGCTTCGGCGAGCTTCGCGTCGAACGCCGGGTTGGAGTACAGCCCGTCGTTGGACGACGCGCCCGTGCGGAACAGCGGCGTCAGCCAGTTCTCGATCGACGGGTAGTCGGCGATCCAGCCCGACCGGTAGATGCCGGTCATCTTGCGCGCGTTCACGTTCTGCCGGAACTCGCCGAAGCTGGTCGACGGCACGAACCGCGCCTCGATGCCGAGGGTGTTCTTGACGCTGTTGACGACCGCCTCGGCCCACTCCTGGTGGCCGCCGTCGGTGTTGGACAGCAGCACGATCTCCCCCGTGTAGCCGGACTTGGCGAGCGCTTCCTTGGCCTTGGCCGGGTTGAACGCGCAGTACTCGCCGCACTGGCCGGGCCGGTAGCCCTTCATCAGCGGGTGCACCCAGCCGTCCGCGGGCTTGCGGGTGCCCTCGAAGATCCGCTTGGTGATCTCCTCGCGGTCGATCGCCATGGAGATCGCGCGCCGCAGGTCCGCGTTGTCGTAGGGCTTGGTGTAGAACGGGAACGCGATGGTCTGGTTGTTCAGCGTCTCCCGCTGCACGACCCGGTCTCCGAGGTCGGTCTCGTACTGCTTGCCCGCCAGCGCGTTGGGCGGCAGCTCCTCCATGAAGTCCAGGTTGTTCGACACCAGGTCGGCGTAGGCCGACTCGCGGCTCTGGTACACCTTCAGCGTCAGGTCTTTGAACTTCGGCTTGTCGGTGCCCTTGTAGTCGTCGTAGCGGGTCAGCTTGATGTCGGTGCCGACCGTGCGGGAGACGTACTTGAACGGGCCGTTGCCGATCGGGTTCGCCTCGAACGCGGCGCGGTCCTTGAAGAAGGACTCGGGCAGCGGGGCGAACACCTCGTAGCCGACGGTCACCGGGAACACCGCGAACGGTTCGGACAGCGTGATGGTGAACGTGTGGTCGTCGACGACTTCGAGGCCCGACAACTCCTCGGCGGTCGGGGCCGGCGGTTTCTGCTCGCCGTCCGGGCCGTCGGGGTCGGCCGGGTTGACGGCGGCGTAGCCCTCGATCTGGGAGAAGAAGCTGGCGCCCTGGGTGGCGTTGGGCCCGTAGGCGGTCCAGTTCCAGGCGTCCACGAAGCTGTTCGCGGTGACCGGGGTGCCGTCGTGGAACAGCCAGCCCTGCTTGAGCTTGACGGTGAACACCTTCGAGTCGGTGGTCTCGATCGACTCGGCCATCGCGTTGACCGGCTGCGCGTCCTGCGCGCGGTACTCGACCAGGCCGGTGAACATCGGGTCGAGGACGCGGCTGCCGCCGGTCTCGGTGGTGTTGCCCGGGATGAGGGGGTTCTCCGGCTCGGTGTTGAAGATCGTGATGCCGGCGTCGGTGTTCGAGCCGGTCGGCGTCTCCGCCGAACCGCAGGCCGTGGCCGCCAGGACGAGCGCCACGGCGGCGGTCGCCGTTGAGGGGGTTAATCGTGCACCGGACATAGGTCCTCCCACCTGATCGGGGTAACCGAGCAGAGTCGGCCGCTTTCGCAGCGTGAGAGAGAACCTAGGGGTCGGGTGACCCGGGCCACACGGATGGGCGCATCACGACCTGGTCACGATCAATCCCAGTTGACGGACAGGTACGTTGACGTGCTCGTTCGCGCCGGCGGGCGTGGTCAGGCGAGGGCGAACGCGATGCCGTCGAGGATGTCGTGCTCGCTGGCGACGAGCTCCGTGACGCCCTGCGCCTCCAGGTGGTCGGCGAGCGTGCGCACGACCAGCGCGCCGCCGCAGATCACGTCGACCCGGCCGGGGTGCATCGGGCCGAGCGCGGCGCGCTCGTCGTGACCCATGGTGAGCAGCTTCGCGGTGATCTCGCGGATCCGGTCGAGGCCGAGCCGGGCGAGGTGGATCTCCTCCGGTTCGTACCTCGGCAGTTCCTTCGCCAGCGCGACGAGGGTCGTGACCGTGCCGGCCACCCCGATCCAGGTCTTGGCCTTGCCGGTCGGCACGGCGGCGAACGCCTCGGCCAGCACCTCGCGGGTGACGTCGACGGCCTGCTCGACCTGCGCTTCGGTCGGCGGGTCGTCGTGCAGGCAGCGCTCGGTGAGCCGCACGCAGCCGATGTCGACCGAGCGGGCGGCCTCGACCTCGCCGCGCACGCCGTCCCACGTGCCCAGCACCAACTCGGTCGACCCGCCGCCGATGTCGGAGACCAGGAAGGGACCTTCGTCCGCGTCCAGGTCGGACACCGCTCCCGTGAAGGACAGCCGGGCTTCTTCGTCACCCGTGATGACCTCGGCCTCCACGCCGAGCACCTCCCGGGTCATGTCGAAGAAGGCGGCCTTGTTCGTGGCGTCGCGCGTCGCCGACGTCGCCACCATCCGCACGCGCTCGGTTCCCTTGCGGCGCAGGACGTTCGTGTAGTCGACCAGCGCGGCCCGGGTGCGGTCGATCGCGTCGGGGTGCAGCTCGCCGGTCGCGTCGACCCCTTGGCCGAGCCGGACAACCCTCATCTCCCGGTGCACGTCCCTCAACCACCGTTCACCAGTGTCCGATGTGGTCACATCGGCGACCAGGAGGCGGATCGAGTTGGTCCCGCAGTCGATCGCGGCTACGCGTGCCATGCCCGAGGTCCCCTTCGTGCTGGTCAGTGGTGAATGCATCTCCAGGAGCAGGGTAATCGAGAGGGGAGAAAGCAGGTCCTCGCCGGACGGGCAGATCAGCAGGGTGACCGGGGCTGGGTGGTTGTGTGCCGGGTCCGTTGTGGTCCGGGGTGTGCGGCGGCGGTGATCCAGGGCGTCGCGGCGGCTGGGCGGACGACCGGCGGCGTGGTCCACGGGCGTGCTTCCTCCTCGTTGAGGGCGGCGGGACAGCACTCGGCGAGCCTTGTCCTGACCGGTGGCGGGATGGCGGCCACGCACACCGCGGACGTGCGCCGCGCGCGGGTCGGCGGGTCGTCGCGCGGTCGGACGACCGGATCACCGAAGCGCGGCGGGATGTCCGGACCGGCGGGTGGGACCGCCGGTGCGTGTTCGACCGACTCGACGGCGTTGTCGACGACTGTCGCAACGATGCGAAACGCCCGTCTTAACCCGTTAAGCGATCCTCACCGCCGAGCACCGCTGTCGACCACCGCGGTCACCGCCGCCGAGCGGGTCGGGCGAGGCTCAGGTGGCCTTCATGGACGACGTCGACGACGACGGGTAGGACGAACCCGAACCGGTTGAGGACGTGCCCTCCGACGTGCCCGCGGGCGACGTGCCCGCGGAGGTCGTCGCGACGGGCGTGGTCGCGGGCGCCTCGGTCGTGGTGGTCGTCGTCGTGGTGGTCGGCGTGGGGCAGCCGGGCGGGATCGACGGCGTCGTGGTGGGTGTCGTCGTCGGCGTGCTGGTCGTCGTCCCGGTCGGCTCCGCCGGCTCCGTGGGGCACGTCGGCGTCGTGGTCGTCGTCGACGGCCTCGTCGGCACGCTCGGGGTGAACGTGATCGTCACGCCGGGCCGCCACGTCGTCGTCGGCGTGGTGGTCGTCGTCGGGTTCGCCGTGCTGGAGGACGGCGGCGTCGTGTTCCCGGGCGGGGAGGCGTTGTTGTGGTCCGACGGGGTGTCGTCGCCGGGGCTCGGGCGGAAGTCGTCGTCCGAGCCGATGATGTCCGGCAGCACCGGCACGCCGTTGGCGTACACGTCCGCCCAGTACAGCACCGTGGCCACGTACTCGTTGGACTGGTTGTAGCGGAACACCGAGCGCGCGCGCTGCACCGGGTCGCTGACGTCCACGTTGTTCGCGCACAGGTAGTTGCCCGCGCCGATGGTGGCGTCGTAGATGTTGTTCGGGTTCCGCTCGCCGTCCTCGTTGCCGTCGGCCGCGTAACCGGCCCACGTGGAGGGGATGAACTGCATCGGGCCGACGGCCCGGTCCCAGGTGCGGTCGCCGTCGAACTTGCCGCCGTCGGTGTCGCGGATCGCGGCCACGCCGGGCGCGCCGTTGAGCACCGGGCCCACGATCCGCTCGACCGTGGTGCCGCTCTCGGTGACCCGGCCGCCGTGCGCGTGCCCGGACTCGATGCGGCCGATGCTGGCCAGCAGCGGCCAGTCCAGCCGGCAGCCGGGCGTGGTCTGCCCCAGCCGGTCCGCCGCGCGCATGTACGCGTCGAGCATGACGCCGGGGATGCCGTGCTGGCCCTCGCGCAGGAAACCGCCCTCCAGCGGGGGCAGGTCGTCCTCGAACTCCGACGGGTCGTCGGCGTCGGCGAGCAGCGCCGCGCTCAGCTCGTCGGTCTCGGGCAGTTGGCCGGTGGCGCCGAGCTTGCCCTCGGCGTCCAGCGCGAGCGTGCCCAGCACGTCGCCCGGACCGGGCGGCACGGCTTCCACGCCGTCGGGGTCGGCGAGGCTGAACCAGTCGATCGGGGTGGCCGTGTGCAGCAGCGCCGGCACGAGCATCGCGGCGGTCGCGGTGGCCGCGAAGCCCCATTGCCGAGGCGTCATCGTGCCCGGATGGACCTTGGTCCTCTTCCGCCCCCGACGCCTCGACTTCGGCACAGCCACGAACTCCCCATCGACTCGTCACCCGGCCTGTGAACCAGCCTGCCTGATCCGAACGGCGGTGTCACGGGCACATCAGAGGTTTGTGCCCGAAGAACTGCCCGGACGGTCAGTTTTTCACCTTTGACGCGCAGTCACCGCTCGGCCACCACTGCGCGAGCCGGTCGAGCGCCTCGTCGCCGAACGGGTTCACGCCCGGGCCGGCCGCCAGCGAGTGCGCCACGTGCACGTGCAGGCACTTGACGCGGGCCGGCATGCCGCCGGCGGTCACGGTCGTGCCGAGCGGCTCGATCGCGTCCCGCTCCGCCAGGTACGCCTCGTGCGCCCGGAGGTAGCTCGCGGCCAGCTGCTCGTCCTCGGCCAGCCGGTCGGTCATCTCCTTCATCAGCCCGGCGCCCTCGAGCCTGCTGACGTAGGAGTTCAACCGCGAGCAGGTCAGGTAGTACAGGGTCGGGAACGGCGTGCCGTCCTCCAACCGGGGGTTGGTCCGCACGACCGCCGGGTGCCCGCTCGGGCACCGCGCGGCGACCGCCCTGATGCCCCTCGGCGCTCGGCCCAACTGCGCCGCGACCGCCGCCAGGTCCTCTTCGCTCACCGTCATCGCGCCGCCGCCGAATCCCACAACTGCTCGTACCACGCCTTGTCCTCGGCCGGTTTGGTCGCCGGTCGCTGTTGGTCCAGTTCACGTTCCGCGTCGCCGGGGAGCTGCACGATGTAGGGCGTCTCGCCGGGCCGCACGTAGTGCAGCCTGCGCCGCGCCTCGGCCTCGACGTGCGCCGGGTCGGCCAGTTCCCGCTTGCGCCGCTCCAGCTGCCCGACCTCGGCGCGCAGCGTCTCCTGCGAGGCGGTGACGCCGCGCAGCTCCTCGCGCTGCGCCAGGTACGTGCGCAGCGGCACGGCGATGCTCAGCGCCAGCGCGCACACCACCATCGCCAGCAGCGCGGCCCGCCGCGTGCCGGTCATGCCGAACGCGCCGCCCGTGCCCGCGCCAGCCCTGGTCCGGGCCCTGGACTGCGGTTTGCGGGCCGCCGCCTTGCCCTTGCGGGGTTCCGGCTTGCGGGGGGCGCCCTGGCGCGGCTCGCCCCCGCGGGCCTGCCCGGTCCGGGACTGCGCCCGGGCAGGGCGGGACCTCGGCGTGGCCTCGCGACCACGCCGGGGTTCCCGTTCCCGTCGTGCCATCAGCTCTCCGGCGTGTACCGCGGGAAGGCCAGGTCGCCCGCGTAGCGCGCGGCGTCGCCCAGGGCCTCCTCGATGCGCAGGAGCTGGTTGTACTTCGCGGTGCGCTCGCCGCGGGCGGGCGCGCCGGTCTTGATCTGGCCCGCGCCGACGGCGACGGCCAGGTCGGCGATCGTGGTGTCCTCGGTCTCGCCGGACCGGTGGGACATCATCGACTTGTAGCCGTAGGAGGTGGCCAGCGCGACCGCGTCCAGCGTCTCGGACAGCGTGCCGATCTGGTTGACCTTCACCAGCAGCGCGTTGGCCGCGCGGCGGGAGATGCCCTCCTCCAGCCGCTCCGGGTTGGTCACGAACAGGTCGTCGCCGACGATCTGCACGCGCTCGCCCAGCTCGGCCGTCATCTGCACCCAGCCGTCCCAGTCGTCCTCGGACAGCGGGTCCTCGATCGACACCATCGGGTAGGCGTCGACCAGCTCGGTGTAGTAGCCGGTCATCTGCTCGGCGCTGCGCTTGGTCTTCTCGAACGTGTAGGCGCCGTCGGCGTAGAACTCCGTGGCGGCCACGTCCAGCGCCAGCGCGATGTCGCGGCCCGGCGTGAAGCCCGCCTTCTCGATCGCGACCAGGATCAGGTCGAGCGCGTCCCGGTTGCTCGACAGGGACGGCGCGAAGCCGCCCTCGTCGCCGAGGCCCGTGCCCAGGCCCTTCGACTTCAGCACCGACTTGAGCGCGTGGTAGGTCTCCGCGCCCCAGCGCAGCGCCTCGCGGAAGGTCTCCGCGCCGATCGGCGCGATCATGAACTCCTGGATGTCCACGTCGGTGTCGGCGTGCGCGCCACCGTTGAGGATGTTCAGCATCGGCACCGGCAGCACGTGCGCGTTCGGGCCGCCGATGTAGCGGAACAGCTCGAGGCCGCTGGACGCCGCCGCCGCCTTCGCCACCGCGAGCGACACGCCGAGGATGGCGTTCGCGCCCAGGCGGGACTTGTCCGGCGTGCCGTCCAGGTCGACCAGCTTCTGGTCGACCACCCGCTGCTCGACGGCCTCGATGCCGACCAGCTCGGGACCGATCTCGTCGAGCACCGCCGTGACCGCGCGCTCGACGCCCTTGCCCAGGTAGCGCTTGGCGTCGCCGTCCCTCAGCTCGACCGCCTCGTGCTCGCCGGTCGACGCCCCGGACGGGACCGCGGCGCGCTCCAGCGTGCCGTCGTCCAGCGCCACCTCTACCTCGACGGTCGGGTTGCCTCGCGAGTCCAGGATCTCGCGGGCGCCGACCTGCTCGATGACCGCCACGTGCGCTCCCTCGTCAGACCATCTGTGTATCGGTGCCGAGCCTAGTTGGTGCAAGGTGTGGGACTGCCCCGGCTCGCCTGTTGGGGGCACTGGCCGGAAGGGGTTCACCGGTGGTTCACGTGGCGCGGGGTGGGGACGGACCGCTGCTGGTGCTGCTGCACGGGCTCGGCGCGACCGGGTCGGTGTGGCGCGGAGCTGCGGAAACGTGGCCCGGGGCGTGGCTGGCGGTCGACCTGCCCGGTCACGGCCGGTCGGCGCCGGCGGCGCGGTACTCGTTCGGCTCGCTGGCGGCTTCGGTGGCCGCCGCGGTCGGTTCGGGCCCGGTGGCGGTGCTCGGCCACTCGTTGGGCGGCGTGGTGGCGTTGACGCTGGCCAGCGGCTGGTTCGGGGTGGACGTGCGGGCGGTCGGCGGGCTCGGGGTCAAGCTGCGGTGGACGCCCGAGGAGCTGGCGCGGGCGGCGGCGCTGGCCGCGAAGCCCGCGCGGGTGTTCCCGACCCGCGAGGAGGCCTCGGCGTGGGCGTCGAAGCTGGCCGGCGTGCCGGTGGCGGACGGCGTGACCGAGACCGGCGGCGGGTGGCGCGCGGCGCTGGACCCGGCGGCGTTCGGGGTGGGCGAGCCGGACGTGGCGGGGCTGCTGGCGGTGGCGAAGGCGCCGGTCGTGCTGGCGGCGGGCGAGACCGACCCCATGTGCCCGCCGGAGCACCTGCTGGCGGCGCGGGCGGACGGCCTGGTGCTGCCCGGCGTGGGCCACAACGCCCACGTGGAGCGGCCGGCGTCGGTCAAGCCGGTGCTCGACCGGCTGCACGGCGCTCTCGTGTCGTGACACGCCCGTCCCGTCATCCGGTCGGCTGTCGTGTGGCGGCCGGATGGCCGGGTAGCGTTGATCGAACCATGACGGACGGCACCTTCGAGGCGTTCCGCCGAGCCGAGGCGCTGCTCGCCCAACGCCGACCGCTGGAGGCGCTGCGCGAGCTGCGAGTCGTGCTCGACGCGGCGCCGGACCAAGTGGGCGTGCAGCTGCTCGCGGGTCGGGCCTACCTGGGTTCGGCCCAGCTCACGCGCGCCGAGGCGGCGTTCCGGAAGGTGCTCGACCTGGACCCCAGCGATCACTACGCGAGGTTCGCGCTCGGCCGGACGTTGCAGCGGCAGAGCCGGTTGACCGAGGCGTTGACGCAGTTGCGGATGGCGGCGGCGATGAACCCGTCGCCGGAGTACCAGGAAGCGTTGGGCGAGGTCAGCGCCCGACTCGCGGTGGAACGGGACCGATGACGGCGTACGAGTTGGGGCCCGTGGTGGCCGAACGGCGGGTGGAGTGCGTGGCCGGTGACGGCACCCGCACGGAGGTCGTGATCAGGTTCGGGGCGCCCCACCCGGACCCGCTGAGCCCGCACGACGACTGGTGCTGCCCGCACCAGGTCCTCGGCCTGGGCGACGAGGCCGTCGGCGCGTCGTTCGGCGTCGACTCCTTGCAGGCCCTGCTGCTCAGCGTGCACCGCGTGCGGCTGGAGCTGGCCGAACGCGCGGCCCGGGCGGCGGTGGACCTCGACTGGCTCGGCCTGGCGGACCTGGGCCTGACCGTCGAACCGCCCACGCGCCCCTGAGGGCAGTCGGGCGCGGTCGGCCCTCGTCGCCCGGTCAGCCCTCGTTGCCGGCGCGGGCGTAGGCGTCGGCCCCGCTGTAGACGTTCTGGCCGTACTCGGTCGAGTTGTTGTAGGCCAGCACGGCCGCCCACCAGCCCGCGCCGGTGCCCAGGTCGCGTCCGCCCGAGCAGAGGTAGCGGGCGGCGGCCAGGGCGGCGTCGTCGATGTTCTGCGGGTCGGGGTCCTGCCCGTCGCCGTTCGCGCGCACCGCGTAGCGGGCCCACGTGGTCGGGATGAACTGCATCGGGCCGACCGCGCGGTCCCAGCGGGTGTCGCCGTCGAGCGTGCCGCCGTCGCTGTCGGCGATCGCCTTCACGCCCGGCGAGCCGTCCAGCGGGATGCCGATGATCGGGCGTGACGGCCGGCCGTCCTCGCCGAGGCGCAGGCCGCCGATCGTGCCGTGGTGCGACTCGATGCGGCCGATGCCGGCCAGCGTCGCCCAGGACACCCGGCACGCCGGGGCCTGCGTCCGCATGGCCATGTCCGCGATGGCGTACGCGCGCAGGGCGCGGACCGGGATGTCGGTCTTGTCCGACAACGCCGCCGCCCACGCGCCGAGCGGGTCGGTCGTCGACTGCGGCTGCCCGGCCGGTGGCGCCTCGCCGCCCGGACCGGGCGCGGCGGCGCCGGGCTCGACCGCCAGGAACGGCACCGGGAACGGCGGGTCGGCGGCCTGCCCGGGTCCCGAGCGGTTGAAGGTGGCCAGCGCCCACGCCCCGCCCGCCACCACGGCGAGCAGGATCAGCACCAGGACCAGGCGACCGAAGAGGTCGCCGGCCCGACCGCGGCCGGGGCGCGGTTCGGGCTTCGACGTCTTGGGCGGCGGCGGGACGACCACGACCCCAGGCTACGTGCTCCCGGCGCCCGCACGGCGAGGATCACACACCGGTTCGTCCTTTCTGCGTCCTATACCGCGTTCGCCCCGGTCTGTGCCCTAGACGTGCCAGTACAGCCTTGCCTAAGTTCGATGAGCCTTGGTTAACTCCGCGTGAGGACAACGCCGTGCTCGTCAGCAACGGGCTCATCGGGCTGCGCGAAGGGCTGGAAGCAGCACTGGTCGTCAGCATCCTGGTGGCCTTCCTGGTCAAGACCGACCGCCGGTCGCGCCTGCCCCACGTCTGGTGGGGCGTCGGCGCCGCCGTCGCGCTGTCGGTCCTGGTCGGCGCGGTCATCACCTTCACCACCGCCTCGATGACGTTCCAGCAGCAGGAGGCGTTCGGCGGCGGGATGTCGCTGCTGGCGGTCGCCTTCGTCACCGGGATGATCTTCTGGATGCGGTCGACGGCCCGCACGATCGCCGCCGAGCTGCGCGGCAAGCTGGACCGGGCGCTGGACGTTGGCCCGGCGGCCGTGGTGACCCTGGCGTTCCTCGCCGTCGGCCGCGAGGGCCTGGAGACGGCGGTGTTCTTCTACTCCAGCGTGCAGAGCGCGGGCGACACCGTGCAGCCGATGATCGGCTTCCTGGTCGGCATCGGCGTCGCCGTCGCCCTCGCCCACCTGCTCTACCGGGGCGCGATCCGGTTCGACCTGGGCAAGTTCTTCACCTGGACGGGCGCGCTGCTGGTGTTCGTGGCGGCGGGCGTGCTCGCCTACGGCCTGCACGACCTGCAGGAGGCCGCGATCCTGCCCGGCTTGGACACCCTGGCGTTCGACCTGAGCGAGACCGTGCCGGAGGACTCCTGGTTCGGCGCGCTGCTCAAGGGGATCTTCAACTACTCGCAGCGCACCACCGTGCTGCAAGCCGTCGCGTGGACCGCGTACGTCGCGATCGTCCTGCCGCTGTTCCTGATCCGCCCGCGCGTCGCGGCGAAGAGCTGAAACCGGAGAACCACCAGTGCCCGTCCACCCCGCCGCCCGCACCGGAACCATCCGCACCGGAGCCATCCGCACCGCCGCCCTCGGCGCCCTGCTGCTGCTCGCCACCGCCTGCGGCGACGAGGCCGCGCCCGCCGGCGCCGGCGGACCGATCGCCGTCGAGGCCTCCGACGACGCCTGCAAGGTCGCCCGCACCTCCGCGGACACCGGCAACGTGACCTTCGAGGTCACCAACAAGGGCAGCAAGGTCACCGAGTTCTACCTGTTCGCCGAAGGCGACCGGATCCTCGGCGAGGTGGAGAACATCGGCCCCGGCCTCACCCGGCGGCTGATCGTGGAGGTCACCGAGGCCGGCAAGCTCCAGACCGCGTGCAAGCCCGGCATGAAGGGCGACGGCATCCGCGGCGAGTTCACCGTGTCGGGCGAGGGCCGCAAGTCCACCGACGCGGACGCGAAGCTCGCCGAGGCGACCAAGGGCTACCAGCGGTACGTCACCTCCCAGGCCGACAGCCTGCTCGCCAAGACCACCGAGTTCGTCGACGCGGTCAAGGCGGGCGACGTCGACGAGGCCAAGGCGCTGTTCCCGGTGGCCCGCACCTACTGGGAGCGCGTCGAGCCCGTCGCGGAGAGCTTCGGCGACCTCGACCCCAAGATCGACGGCCGGGAGGACGTCCTCGAGGAGGGCGCCGAGTTCACCGGCTTCCACCGGCTGGAGAAGGACCTGTGGCAGGACGGCCTGAAGGCCGACTCCCCCGCCGTCGCCGACCGGCTGCTCACCGACGTCAAGGACGTCGTGACCCGGGCGAAGGCCGTCGAGCTGACCCCGTTGCAGCTGGCCAACGGCGCGAAGGAGCTGCTGGACGAGGTCGCCACCGGCAAGATCACCGGCGAGGAGGACCGCTACTCGCACACCGACCTGTGGGACTTCCGGGCCAACGTGGACGGCTCGCAGGCGGCCGTCGCGGCGCTGCGGCCGGTGATCGAGGAGCGGGACGCGGCACTGGTCGCGTCCGTGGACGAGAAGTTCGAGGCGCTCGACGGGCTGCTGGAGGAGCACCGCGCGGGCGACGGCTTCAAGCTGTACACCGAGCTGTCCGAGGACGAGGTCAAGGCGCTGGCCGCGGCGGTCGACGCGCTCGGCGAGCCGATCAGCAAGGTCGCGGAGGTGGTGTCGCGGTGACGGGTCTGCCGCGTCGCAGGCTGCTCGGGTTCGCCGGGGCGGGCGTCGCGCTGGCCGGCGCGGGCGCGGCGGTCGGCGCGCTGTCCTCGTCCCGGCCGTCGTCCGACCAGGTGCGGCTGACGGGCGCGGAGGCCGTGCCGTTCCACGGTGAGCACCAGGCCGGCATCACCACGCCCGCGCAGGACCGGATGCACTTCGTCGCGCTGGACGTGACCACGACCAAGCGCGCCGAGCTGGTCTCGCTGCTCCAGGAGTGGACCGAGGCGGCACGCCGGATGACCGCCGGCCAGGAGGCGGCCGAGGGCGGCGCGGTGGGCGGCAACGCGCAGGCGCCGCCGAAGGACACCGGCGAGGCGCTGGACCTGCCGCCGTCCGCGCTGACCCTGACCATCGGCTTCGGCCCGTCGCTGTTCGACGAGCGGTTCGGGCTGGCCGGGAGCAAGCCGGCGAAGCTGATCGACCTGCCCCGGTTCCCCGGCGACGACCTGGACGAGCGGCGCACCGGCGGCGACCTGTGCGTCCAGGCGTGCGCCAACGACCCGCAGGTGGCCGTGCACGCGATCCGCAACCTCGTGCGGATCGGGTTCGGCCGGGTCTCCGTGCGGTGGTCGCAGCTGGGCTTCGGCCGCACGTCGTCCACCTCCACGGCCCAGGCGACGCCGCGCAACCTGTTCGGCTTCAAGGACGGCACCAACAACGTCAAGGCCGAGGACGGCGACGCGCTGCGCGAGCACGTGTGGGTCGCGCCGGGCGACGGGCCGGACTGGCTGGTCGGCGGCACGTACCTGGTGGCGCGCCGGATCCGGATGCACGTCGAGATCTGGGACCGCACCTCGCTGGCCGAGCAGGAGCAGATCGTCGGCCGCACCAAGGGCGTCGGCGCGCCGCTCGGGCAGGTCGCCGAGTTCGACCCGGTCGACCTGCACGTCAAGGGCAAGGGCGGGCTGCCGGTGATCGGCGCGACGGCGCACGTGCGGCTGGCGTCGGCCGAGCACCTGGGCGGCGTGCGCGTCCTGCGCCGCGGCTACAACTTCACCGACGGGTCGGACGGGCTCGGCCACCTCGACGCCGGGCTGTTCTTCCTGTGCTTCAACCGCGACACGGGCAAGCAGTTCGTGCCGATGCAGGCGGCGCTGGCGGCCGGGGACAAGATGATGGAGTACCTGGAGCACAACGGCTCCGGTCACTTCGCCGTGCCGCCCGGTGTCCGCGAGGGCGGTTTCTGGGGCGACACCCTGTTCACCTGACCTGCCTGGTCACGGCGGCGGGGCCGCGCTCGTCGGCTCGGCCGTCGTCGGGTCGGCGGCCGGCCCGGTCGGCGGGGCGGTCGTGGTGACCGGTGGCGGGGTCGTGGTGACCGGCGGCGCGGTGGTCGGCCCGGTGGGCTCGGCCGTGGTGGTCGTGGGCGCGGGGAACGACCGGGTCGGCGGCAGCTCGCCCCGGGCCCGGGGGCCGGCGTCCCGCGCCGACGTGGTCGGCGCGACCTGCGGCTCGTGGTCGGCGCGGCGGTCCGCGGACGGGGTCGGGGTGGGCGCCGGCTCCGGCGATCGGCTCGCCCCCGGCGGGCTCGACGACGTCGGGTGGACCACGACCAGCGGCGTCAGCGCGGCGGGCGGCACGGCGGTCCGGACGCTCACCAGCGTCTGGTGGGCGGTGACCGGCGACTGGGCCGACGGCGGCGGCGCCGGCTGACCGAACGTCAGCACCAGCACCGCCGCGCCGCCCACCGCCGCCAGCGGCAGCACCACGACCGCCGCCAGGCACCCGCGCCCGCTGCGCGGCACCTCACGATGACTCACCCGACACCCCGCCCCCGGACCCGATCTTGCGTGGTACCCATTGGTCCGTTTCGGACCACCGGCCGCAAGCACCACGCCGTCACACGTCCGGGTGGACTTGGTCAGGCGAGGGGCGGGAGCTGCGGCGGAACGGCCGCCGGCCGCGCCTCCAACGCCTCCAGAGCCAGGCGCACCGCCGTGTCCAGCTGCGGGTCGCGGCCGGCCACCCGGTCCTGCGGCGTCACCACCACCTCGACGTCCGGGTCGACGCCGTGGTTCTCCACGCCCCAGCCGGGACCGGCGAACCACGTCGCGTACCGGGGCTGCGTCACCAGCGTCCCGTCGACCAGGTGGTACTGCATGTCGATGCCGATCACCCCGCCCCACGTGCGGGTGCCGACGACCGGCCCGATGCCCATTTCCTTGATCGCCACGTTCACGATGTCGCCGTCGGACCCGGCGAACTCGTCCGCGATGGCGATCACCGGCCCGCGCGGCGCGTCGCCGGGGTAGCTGTCGGCCGTGGTGTACCCGCGCGCCACCGACCAGCCGATGATCCGCCGGCCCAGCTTCTCCACCACCAGCTCGGACGTGTGCCCGCCGCCGTTCTCCCGCACGTCCAGCACCACGGCCTCGCGCGCCAGCTCCACCCGCAGGTCACGGTGCAGCTGCGCCCAGCCCGCGCCCATCATGTCCGGCACGTGCAGGTACCCGACCCGCCCGTCGGTCAGCGAGTGCACGCGCGCCCGCCGGTCGGCCACCCACGCGTGGTAGCGCAGCGGCTCGTCGTCCTCCAGCGGCACGACCACGACCCGGCGCGGCTCGCCGCCGCCGCCGGGCCGCACGGTCAGCTCCACCGGCTTGCCCGCCGTGCCGACGAGCAGCGGCGCGGGCCCGGTCAGCGGGTCCACCTGCCGCCCGTCGACCGCCACGATCGCGTCACCGACCCGCACCGCGACACCGGGCGCCGCCAACGGCGAGCGGGCCGCCGGGTCCGACGTCTCGCCCGGGATCACCCGCGTGATCCGCCACGCGCCCGCCTCGTCCCGCTCCAGGTCGGCCCCGAGCAGCCCCACGGCGCGGCCGGGCGTCCCGTGCGCCGGGATGACGTAGGCGTGCGACGTGCCCAGCTCGCCCTGGACCTCCCACAGCAGGTCGATCAGGTCGTTGTAGCTGCCGAGCCGGTCCACCAGCGGCCGGTAGCGCTCCAGCACGCCCGCCCAGTCCACGCCGCCCATGTCGGTGCGCCAGAAGTGGTCCCGCATCAGCCGCCCGGCCTCCGCGTACGCCTGCCGCCACTCGGCCGCCCGGTCCACCACCACCCGCACCCGCGACAGGTCCACGTCCACCGAGTCGTGGTCCTCGGAGTCGACCTTCCGGTCGGCGGGCACGACCCGGAGGTCGCCGCCGTCGCGCACGACCATCCGCTGCCCGTCGCCGGTCACCTCGAACGCGTCCACGCCGTCCATCAGCGCCTCGGTGCGCGACTTGGCCAGGTCGAACCGCTCCAGCACGGCGCGCGGCGGCCGGCTCGACGGGCTCGCCAGGTTGTCGCCGAGCACCCCGCGCAGCGGCGAGCGCAGCCACAGCAGCCCGCCCTTGGCCGCGGTCAGGCCCGAGTAGCGGGCGGCGGCGACCGGCACCGTCACCACCCGGTCGGCCAGCCCGTCCAGGTCCACGACCGTGATCGGGTTCTCGTCGTCCTTGTCCTTGTCCTTCTCCGACGAGTCGTCGCCCACCGGCCGGCCCAGGCGCAGCGGGTCGAACGGCGACGGCGTGGTCGCGGCCAGCGGCACCAGGTAGGGCCGGCAGCCGGTCGGGAACGACAGGTCGAACACGTGCGCGTCGTACACCGGGTCGAAGCTGCGCACCGACAGGAACGCCAGGTAGCGGCCGTCCTCGGTGAACGTGGGCGAGAAGTCGGAGAACCGCAGCGGCGTCACGTCCACCACGGACAGGTCGGTGGTGTTGGTCATCCGGATGTGCTGCAACGGGCGCGGCCCGGGGTGCGACCAGGCCAGCCAGTTCGAGTCCGGGGCGAACGCCAGGTCGCTGACGTGCGGGTTCGCGTCCTTCAGCACCTCGCGGACCTCACCGGACTCGACGTCGACCAGCAGCAGCCGCCCGTCGTGGGTGGCCACGGCGAGCCTGCGCCCGTCCGGGGAGACGGCCAGCTCCAGCACCCGCCCGAGCTTGCCGACCGCGACCCGGCGCGGCTCGTTGCCCGGCTCGACGCCGCCGACCGGAGCGAACTCCAGGCCCTCCTCGCCGTCCGCGTCGGTCACCCACACCACGCTGTCGCCGACCACCCGCGGCAGCCGGGCCCGGACGCCGGGCTGCTCGGCCAACGCGCGCACCGGGCCGTCCCGGTGGGTCACCCAGTGCACGGTGCCGCGCACCTCGACCACGCTCCCGCGCCCGGTCTTGTCGGGGTGGAAGTCGTCGGGCCGCGACGACACCGGCCGCGGCCGGCGCGCCGTGCGGGGTCCGCCGAGGGCGATCTCCAGCCGGCGCGGCTCGGCCGCCAGGCCGTCCAGGAGCCACAGCTCGCCCGCGTGCTGCCAGACGACCCGCTCGCCGTCACCGGCCGCGACCCGGGCGTAGAACTCCTGCTCGGTGTGCCGCCGCAGGTCCGACCCGTCCGGGGCCACCGAGTACAGGCTGCCCACGCCGTCGTGGTCGGACAGGAACGCGATCCGGTCACCGAGCCACATCGGCGAGGTCAACGACGACGTCAGCTCGGGCAGGATGCGCGTGAACTCGCCGTCGCCCGCCACGTCGACCCACAGCTTGGCCGCCGCGCCGCCCCGGTAGCGCTTCCACCAGGCCGGGTCGCGGCCGTACACGGAGGTGACGACCACCTGCCCGGCCGGCCCGAACGCCACGTCGTCCACCCAGCCGAACGGCAGCCGCCGCGGCGGGCCGCCGTCGGTGGGCACGGCGTGCGCCCACTGCCGGTTGGTGGTCGCCTGGCCGGTGGAGGTGACGGCGACGACCTCGCCGTCGGACGTCCAGCCGCGCACACCGGTGGTGTAGTCGCCCCAGTAGGTGAGCCGGGTGGCCGCGCCGCCGTCCACCGGGGCGAGGTGGACCTCGGGCGCGCCGTCGCGGCGGCTGGTCCAGGCCAACCGGGTTCCGGTCGGGTCGAAGCGGGGGAAGGAGACGGGCACCTGGTCGGCGGTCACCCGCCAGGCCCGGCCGCCGTCGAGGGGGGCCAGCCACACGTCGTCCTCGGCCACGAAGGTCACGAGGTTGCCGTGCAGGTGCGGGAAGCGGAGGTAGGCCTCGGTCACCTCTTCGACGTTAGCGCCCCGATCACCCGAACCGGGCCGAACCCGGCGAACGCGCTCCGCCCCACCGAACCCCCGACCGGGGACGCGGCGCCCCCGGTCGGCCGGTCGTCGGCGGGCGGCACCGGCGGGGCGGTCCCGGCATCCGCTGTGACCACCGCGAGGAGACGCCGCCATGACTCCGCACACCGACATCCCCACCCGTGACCACGTCCCAGGGCCGCACGGTCACCGACGTGGCCGACGTCGCCCGGTTCGCCACGATCGGCGCGGTCCACACGGTGTTCGTGGACATCGACGCGGGCGTGCCCGGGTTCGTGGACGAGCAGACCGGCGCGGTCGAGTTCCGGGAGGCGCCGGACGCGGTGGACTGCGGCGTGCTGGACGAGATCAGCCGGCGCGTCCGGCTCACCGGCGGCCGGGTGCTCGCGGTCCGCCGAGACGCCGTCCCGGGACGCGGCGAGGTGGCCGCCGGCCGCGGTTCACGCCCTGACGGCAGGCCTGGCCGGCCAGTGGGCGCGCCAGTCGGCCGCGGTCAGGGCGGTGACGCCGGCCGCGCGCGCCGACCGCTCGGCCGCCCGCACGTCCGCCTCGAACCGCCGGGCCACGGCCCGCAGCTCCGTCTCCGGGTCCTCGCCGGCGAGCTTCGCCAGCGCCGCCACCGCGAACAGCGTCGTGCCGGTGTCGTCGCCCTCCGGCAGCAGGTCCACCGGGAACCCGGCCCGCGCCACCCGCTGCGCCAGCTTGCCGGCCAGCGCCACCGCGGGCTGCCCGCCCGCCACGCCGTCCACACTGGACTCGCGCTGCTTCTCGACCTGCTTGAGCTCTTCCCACCGGTGCTGCTGGGTCGTCGCGTCGCGCACCGCCGGGTCGTGGCCGGCGAACACGTGCGGGTGCCGCCCGACCAGCTTGGCCACCAGGTCGCCCGCCACCTCGTCGATCCCGAACGGCTCCTCGGCGTCCTCCGCCGCGATCCGCGCGTGGAACAGCACCTGGAGCAGCACGTCGCCGAGCTCCTCGCGCATCGCCGCCCGGTCGCCGTCCTCGATGGCCTCCAGCAGCTCGTAGGTCTCTTCGACGAGGTACTGGCGCAACGACCCGTGGTCCTGCTCGGCGTCCCACGGGCAGCCGCCGGGCGAGCGCAGGCGGTCCATCACGGCCGCCGCGTCCAGCAGCGCCAGGCCCGGCGCGCGGATCACGTCGGAGCCGGCCGAGATCAGCTCCCGCGCGGCGGGCTCGTCCGGGTCCGTGGTGATCAGCACCACCGAGGGGCCCGCGACCAGCGCCGACACCGGCTCGGCCGACCACAGCCGGGCGTCCACGCCCGCACCCGCGTACACCGCCGCCGCGCCCCGCAGAGCGGGAAGCGCGGCGGCGGGCAGGACGGGGGTGGCGCCTACGACGACGACGGTCACGGCGACGTCTGCCGCACCGTCGCCTGGTAGCCGCTCAGCTCGCCCTCGCTCGGGGCCAGCGAGATGGCGGTGCCGTCCCACAGGCCGTAGCGGGGGTTGACCTGGATCTCCGGGTCGCCGGCCAGCGTCTGCACGAGCCGCAGGCCGATCTGCTCCAGCAGCTGCGGCGTCAGCTGCTCGGTGGCCGACTCGCCGGACGTGCGCGCGTCGGTCTTGCGGTCGGTCACGTAGGCCACGATCCACTGCGCGCTGCTCGGGTCCGGCGCGAACGCCACCACGGTGCCCGCCGGCACGCCGAACAGCGGCGACTGGGCCGCCTGCGGCGACTCGGCCGACCGGACCCGCTGGCTCTCCTTGGACAGGGTCTGCCCCTGGGTGCCGGCCGGCGCGTCGGCCACGAACTCGGCCATCTTCGCCGGGTCGGCCGCCACCTGCTTGGCCTTCTCGATCGCGGACGCGCTGTCCTTGGTGAAGAAGTAGTCGAACGTGACTTCCATCCGGTCCACGTACTTGCGCGCCAGCTCGACCAGCAGCAGCTGGTCCTTGGCCCGCTCGCGGAACGTCGCCGCGTCGTACACGGTGTTCTGCGAGGCCAGCTCCGCGCCGCCGGCCTGCTCGACCGACTCGGTCACGGCCTCCTCGGACACGGACACGCCCTCGCGCCGGGCCGCCAGCTCGATCAGCTCGTGCTGCACGCCCAGGGTCACCAGCTGCCGGGCGACCTGGTCCAGCTTGCGCTGGTCGTGCAGCTTCTGGGCCTCGGGCTCCTTCTTGAGCACGACGTCCAGCCGCTGCTGCACCTGCTCCAGTGGCAGCACGGTGTCGCCGACGATGGCGGCCGAGCCGACGTGGCTCGGCCCCGTGCCGCAGCCCGCGACCAGGAGTGCCACCGCCGCGCCGATCAGGGTGAAGCGCCTCTGCACAGTCCTCACGACCAGTACCTTCTCACGTCCTCGTGACGCCGCTCACGGGAGTCCCCGCCAAAGACTGCAGGAACTGCGCGCACCAATCCAGCAATTCCTGATCACGCAACTGGGGTGCGCCCATCCGGCCGCCGGCCGCGCCCTCCGTCGGACGAGGCACGCTGACGGTGCGGGCGGTCTGCTTGTAGACCGCCTTCGGGAACAGCCGGCGCAGCCGCACGAGCTGGCTGTCCTTGAGCTCCAGCGGCGCGAAGCGGATCGTCTGGCCCTGGGTGGCGACCTCCGTGACGCCGTGCTCGCGGCACGCCTGCCGGAACCGGGCCACCGCGAGCAGCCGCTCGACGGGCAGCGGCGGCGTGCCGTAGCGGTCCTTCAGCTCGTCCCACACCGACTGCAGCGCCTCGGCGTCGCTCGCGGCGGCGATCTTGCGGTAGGCCTCCAGCCGGAGCCGCTCGCCGGGCACGTAGTCGTGCGGGATGTGGGCGTCCACGGGCAGGTCGACGCGGACCTCGGCCAGGTCCTCCTCGACCTCACCGTCCGCGCCCGCGTGCTTGCGGAACGCCTCGACGGCCTCGCCGACCAGCCGCACGTACAGGTCGAAGCCGACGCCCGCGATGTGCCCGGACTGCTCGGCGCCGAGGATGTTGCCCGCGCCGCGGATCTCCAGGTCCTTCATGGCCACCGCCATGCCCGCGCCCAGCTCGGTGTTCTGCGCGATCGTGGCCAGCCGGTCGTGCGCGGTCTCGGTCAGCGGCGCCTCGGGCGGGTACAAGAAGTAGGCGTAGCCGCGTTCCCGGCCGCGGCCCACGCGCCCGCGCAGCTGGTGCAGCTGGGCCAGGCCGAGCAGGTCGCCGCGCTCCACGATGAGCGTGTTCGCGTTGGAGATGTCCAGGCCGGTCTCGACGATCGTGGTGCAGACGAGCACGTCGTACTCGTTCTCCCAGAAACCCTGGATGATCTTCTCCAGCTTGTCCTCGTTCATCTGGCCGTGCGCGGTGATCACGCGGGCCTCGGGGACCAGCTCGCGGATGTGCCGGGCGGCGCGCTCGATCGAGGACACGCGGTTGTGCACGAAGAAGACCTGGCCGTCGCGCAGCAGCTCGCGGCGGATGGCGGCGGCGACCTGCTTGTCGTCGTACCCGCCGACGTAGGTCAGGATCGGGTGCCGCTCCTCGGGCGGGGTGAGGATGGTCGACATCTCGCGGATGCCGGCCAGCGACATCTCCAGGGTGCGCGGGATCGGCGTGGCGGACATCGTGAGCACGTCGACGTGCGTGCGCAGCGCCTTGATGTGCTCCTTGTGCTCGACGCCGAACCGCTGCTCCTCGTCCACGATGACCAGGCCCAGGTCCTTGTAGCGCAGGCTCTTCTGCAGCAGCCGGTGCGTGCCGATGACGATGTCCACGTCGCCCTCGGCCAGGCCGGTGATCGTCCGCTCGGCCTCCTGCGGGTCGGTGAACCGGGACAGGCCCTTGATGGTCACCGGGAACGCGCGCATCCGCTCGGTGAACGTGTTCAGGTGCTGCTGGGCCAGCAGCGTGGTCGGCACCAGCACCACGACCTGCTTGCCGTCCTGCACCGCCTTGAACGCCGCCCGCACCGCGATCTCGGTCTTGCCGTAGCCCACGTCGCCGCAGATCACCCGGTCCATCGGGACCGTGCGCTGCATGTCGGCCTTGACCTCGTCGATCGCCGCCATCTGGTCGAGGGTCTCGGTGAACGGGAAGGCGTCCTCCAGCTCGCGCTGCCACGGCGTGTCGGGCGCGAACGCGTGCCCGGGCGCGGCCTGCCGCGCGGCGTAGAGCTGGACCAGCTCCGCGGCGATCTGCTTGACCGCCTTCTTCGCCTTCGCCTTGGTGTTCTTCCAGTCGCTGCCGCCGAGCTTGTTCAGCGTGGGCAGCTCGCCGCCGACGTAGCGGGAGATCTCGTCGAGCTGGTCGGTCGGCACGAACAGCCGGTCGCCGGGCTGGCCGCGCTTGCTGGAGCCGTACTCCAGGACCAGGTACTCGCGGGTCGCGGTGACGCCGGCGGTGTCCTTGGTCGTGCGCTGCACCATCTCGACGTACTTGCCGATGCCGTGCTGCTCGTGCACCACGTAGTCGCCGGGCCGCAGGGCCAGCGGGTCCACCGCGTTGCGGCGGCGGCTGGGCATGCGGCGCATGTCCTTGGTGGAGGTGCCGTGCCGCCCGCCGGTGAGGTCGGTCTCGGTGAGCACCACCAGGGCCAGCTCGGGCAGCGAGAAGCCGTCCTCCAGCGCGCCGCGCACGACGGTGACCGCGCCCTTCTTCGGCGCGGTGTCCAGGGCGTCCCGGAGCACGACGTTGACGTCGGCCTCGCGCAGCTGCTCGGTGGCGCGCTGCGCCGTGCCCGCGCCGGGGACGACGAGGACCGCCGTGCCGCCGGAGACGGTGTGGGCGCGCAGGTCGGCGAACGCCCGGTCGATGTCGCCCTGGTAGGCCTCGACCTGCTTGAGCTCCAGCCGGACGACGTCCTCGCCCTCGGTGGTGAGCCGGCTGAGCGTCCACCACGGCCGGCCCTTCGCCCGCGCGGACTGCGCCACGTCGGCGAGGCTGTGGTAGGCGCTGGAGTCCAGGTCGATGGGGCTCTGCCCGCCGCCCGCCGCGGCCATCCAGGAGGCCTCCAGGAACTCCTGGCCGGTGCGCACGAGGTCCGCGGCGCGGGCCCGGATCTTCTCCGGGTCGTTGAGCACCACGTGCGTGCCCGCCGGGACGACGTCGGTGAGCAGCTGCAGCTCGCCCTCGCACAGGGCCGGGATCAGGGCCTCCATGCCTTCCGACGGGATGCCCTCGGCGATCTTGGTCAGCAGCTCGTGCAGGTGCGCGTCGGCCGTGTGCTCCTCGGCCAGCGCGGCGGCCTTGGCCCTGACTTGCGCGGTCAGCAGCAGCTCGCGGCACGGCGGCGCGACGAACCCGTCGACCTCCTCCGGCAGCGACCGCTGGTCGGCGACCGAGAAGGGCCGGATCTCGCTGACCTCGTCGCCCCAGAACTCGATCCGCAGCGGGTGCACGGCGGTCGGCGGGAAGATGTCCAGGATGCCGCCGCGGACCGCGAACTCGCCGCGCTTCTCCACCATGTCGACGCGGGTGTAGGCGATCTCGGTCAGGGTGCGGGCCAGCGCGTCGAAGTCGTGCTCGGAGCCGACGGCCAGGCGCACCGGCACGAGGTCGCCGAGACCCGGCGCCATCGGCTGGATCAGGCTCCGGACCGTGGTGATGACCACCTTGAGCGGGTGCTCGCCGGGGTGGGCCAGGCGGCGCAGCACCTCCAGGCGGGCGCCGACCGTGTCCGCGCGGGGCGACAGCCGCTCGTGCGGCAGCGTCTCCCAGGACGGGAAGATCGCCACCTGCTCGGGGCCGATGAGGTCGCACAGCACGGCCTTGAGGTCGTCCGCCTCGCGGCCGGTCGCGGTGACCGCGAGCACGGGCGCGCCGGCGGCCAGGGCCGCCGCCACCAGCGGGCGGGCCGCGGGCGGTCCTTCCAGTTCCAGGTCGGGCACGCCGATCGAGTCGGCGAGGGCGCGCAGCGCCTTGTCGGGCAGGACAGCGGTCAGCAGGCCGGACAGCGGGCCGGGCTGGGGCATTGCGATGGCTCCCCGGGGGATCAAACGCGGACAGACCCCTGCCCGGGACTGAGCGTCCACACGTCCACCGGAGGGGTTCTCGGTTCCCAGCCTACGGCCCTTCCGGGCGAGGTGCCCCGTCATTTCGGTTGACCGCGGGGTGACGCTGGGTACGTGGAGCAGAGACAGATCAGGGCCGACTACGACGATCGGCACATCACCGTGTACCAGGCGTACCCGCCCGCCATCGCCGTCCCCGCACTGGCCGCGGGCCGGTTCGTGCCGCCGTTCAAGCCGGGGCGGATGACGTGGGTCAAGCCGTCGTTCCTCTGGATGATGTACCGGTCCGGCTGGGGCGAGAAGCCGGACCAGGAGCGCGTGCTCGCCGTGCGAATCACCCGATCGGGGTTCGACTGGGCGGTGCGGGCGGCCGTGCCCAGCGACGAGGGCGTCGGGCGCAAACCGGACGTGCGGGTGCAGTGGGACCCGGAGCGGGACCTGCGCCTGAACGCGCTGCCGCACCGGTCGTTGCAGCTGGGGCTCGCCGGCGAGGCGTCGCGGCGGTACGTGCGGGAGTGGATCGTGGGGCTGACCGACGTGACGCCGCTCGCCCGGGAGGCGCACGCGCTGGTGCGTGCCGGTGACCTGGCCGGCGCGCGGGCGTTGCTGCCGGTGGAACGCCCGTACCCGATGCCGGGCGCATGACGGGCCGCGTGAACGGAGAGCACACACGGGGGTTATCATGCTGGGCGCCATGCGTCGGTTTGTCGGGTTCGCCGCGGTCCTGGCCGCGTGCGCGGCGTGTTCGACGGAGGGCTCCGGCGGGAGCGCGCCCTCGACGACCACGCCCGAAGGGCTGAAGGTCGAGGTGGTCGCCACCGGGCTGAGCCACCCGTGGGACGTGGGGTTCCTGCCCGACGGGCGGATGCTCGTGCCGCAGCGGCCGGGGCGGATCGCGCTGGTGTCCGCCGACGGGTCCGTCACCGACGTCGAAGCCGACCTCGGCGACGTCGAGGCGCGGGGCGAGGGCGGGCTGATGAGCCTGGTCGTGCACCCCGACTTCGCCACCAGCCATCGGTTCACCACGTGCTTCAACACGTCCTCCGACGTGCGGCTGGTGACGTGGGAGCTGGCCGGCGCGAAGGCGACGAGGGTGAAGGACCCGCTGCTCTCGGGGCTGCCCACGGCGTCGAGCGGACGTCACTCCGGCTGCCGGATGGCGCTGGACCGGGACGGGAACCTGCTCATCGGCACCGGCGACACCGCGCGGGGCGACGTGGCGCAGGACAGGTCGAGCCTCGGCGGCAAGGTGCTGCGGGTCGACCTCGCCACCGGCGAGGGCGTGGCGGGCAACCCGTTCGGGGACCGGATCTACACCTACGGGCACCGCAACGTGCAGGGCGTCGCCGTGCGGCAGGACGGGATGGTGTTCACCGCCGAGCACGGGCCGTCGGTGGACGACGAGGTGAACGCGCTCAAGGCCGGCGGGAACTACGGCTGGGACCCGTCGCAGGGCGGCGCCGTCAGCGGGTACGACGAGGACGTGCCGATGACGGACCTCACGCGCTTCCCCGACGCCGTGCCCGCCGTGTGGTCGTCCGGCCGGCCGACGGAGGCGATCTGCGACGCCGCGTTCCTGGTCGGCGAGCAGTGGGGCTCGCTGAACGGCGTGCTCGCCGTCACCGCCCTGAAGGGCGCGAAGGTGCTGTTCTTCACCATCACCCAGGAGGGTGGCGTCCACTCGGTGGCCATCCCCCCGGAGCTGGACGGCGCCCACGGCCGCCTCCGCGGCGCCGAACTGGGCCCCGACGGCTCCCTCTACGTCACCACTTCGAACGGCACCGACGACAAGATCCTCCGCATCACCAACCCCTGACCCCGAGAGTCCAACGTTCAGGGCTCGCGAGTCCAACGTTCACGCACCCTGAATTCAACGTTCAGCACTTGGCGAACTGTGCTGAGCGTTGAATTCAGGTGCTTCGAACGTTGGACTCTCGCGACGTGAACGTACGACTCTCGCGGTCAGCGGGTGCGGAGGCGGGGTTTGTGGTCCATGTGGGACAGGCCCTTCCAGGCCAGGTTGACCAGGTGGGCGGCCACCTCGTCCTTCTTCGGCTTGCGGACTTCCAGCCACCACTGGCCGGTGAGGGCGACCATGCCGACGAGGGCCTGCGAGTAGAGGGCCGCGAGCTTGCGGTCGTAGCCCTGGCGCGAGAAGTGCAGGCCCAGGATCGACTCCACCTGGGACGCGATGTCGTTCAGCAACGACGAGAACGTGCCGGTGGACGACGCCACGGGCGAGTCGCGCACGAGGATCCGGAAGCCGTCCGTCGAGCCCTCGATGTAGTCCAGCAACGCGCACGCCGCCTGCTCCAGCAGCTCACGCGGGTGCCCGCCGGACAGCGCGTTGACGATGTGGTCCATCAGGTACTGCATCTCCCGGTCCACCACGACCGCGTAGATGCCTTCCTTGCCGCCGAAGTGCTCGTACACGACGGGCTTCGACACGCCCGCCCGGTGCGCGATCTCCTCGATGGACGTGACCTCGAAGCCCTTCTCGGCGAACAACGCGCGGGCCACGTCGAGCAGCTGCTCGCGGCGCTCCTTGCCCGTCATCCGCACGCGCGGCACCGGTGTCCCGTCGCCGCGCCGTCTCCCCGCCACCCAGACCACCCTAAACACCTGCCCCCCGCGTGAGTCGCGAGGGGCAGGTGGTCGCTTGTCCGACTACGTCCCGGCCGCGCTCACTTCTTGGCGCTGATCCGGGCCAGTCGCTGCTGGTTCGGCCACCGCACGTTGGTCGCCCAGCCGAACTTCTCGAACAGCCAGATCATCCGCGCGGAGGTGTCGATCTGACCGCGCTTGACGCCGTGCCGGGCGCACGTCGGGTCGGCGTGGTGCAGGTTGTGCCACGACTCGCCGAAGCTCAGGATCGCCAGCGCCCACACGTTCGCGGAACGGTCGCGCGCGGCGAACGGGCGGTCGCCCACCATGTGGCAGATCGAGTTGACCGACCACGTCACGTGGTGCAGGAACGCCACCCGGACCAGACCGGCCCAGAAGAACGCCGAGAGCGCGCCGGCCCACGACATGGTGATCAGGCCGCCGAGCACGGCGGGCGCGAGGAGGCTGATCGCGGTCCACAGCGGGAACAGCTTGTCGATCCGGACCAGGTCCTTGTCGGCCAGCAGGTCCGGCGCGAAGCGCTCGGCGTTGGTCTTGTCGCGGTCGAACAGCCAGCCCATGTGGGCGTGCCAGAAGCCCTTGGCCAGCGCGACCGGGCCGCGGCCGAACAGCCACGGCGAGTGCGGGTCGCCCTCGCGGTCGGAGAACGCGTGGTGGCGGCGGTGGTCGGCGACCCAGACGATCACCGGTCCCTGCAGCGCCATCATGCCCGCGATCGCCAGGCCGATCTTGAGCGCGCGGTTGGCCTTGAACGAGCCGTGCGTGAAGTACCGGTGGAAACCGATCGTCACGCCGAGGCCTGCCAGGTAGTAGAACGCGACGAACAGCGCGACGTCGACCCAGCCCAGCCCCCATCCCCAGGCGAGCGGAACGGCCGCGAGCAGAGCCAGGAACGGCACGATGACGAACACGTACACGCCGAACTGCTCGACGTGCCCGCGCCGTCCTTCGATCATCGGCTTGGGTCCGCGATCCTCGGGACCTCGCGGCGTGGACCTGCTCTCAAGGGTGCTGGTCATACATGTACCTCGTTGTGTGTTCGGGGCTACCTACGGGGCCGTAACTTACGCAAGCGTAAGTTAGGTCAGCCTTGTGCCGCCATAGCCGGGGGCAAAGTCACGGCGTGTTCTCAGGAAGTCGGGCGTGTCGATCAACGCCGGGGCATCATTCGGTGATGGGGTCACCGAACGTCCGCGGACGCCGCCGCCCGCGCATCGCACTCGTCACCTTCGCGGTGGTGTTCTTGCTGCTCATCGGGTCCCTGCTGGGGTTCGGCTGGTACTACAGCGGACAGCTGCTGGACCCCGCGAACGCCCGTCCCGGCTACCGCGACGTGGTCACGTCGTCGGCTTCGGGGACCGTCTCGCTGGCGGAGTCCGGGGTCGCCGCGCTCCCCGGCACGTGGGGCCTCGTCTGGCCGGGCGGCGGCGCGAAGGTCGGCCAGGTGACGCAGCGGTCCGAGGGCACGGTGGTGCGGGAGCTGCAGGGCGTCGCTCCGGCCGACGGCACGCAGGTGCGGCTGGAGACCTCGGTCTGGAGCACCGACCCGGCCACCGCGCTCGACCTGGAGTACACGGAAGTGCGAATTCCGACCGAACTGGGTGAAGCACCGGCATGGTTGGTCCCCGCGACGTCGGCCACGTGGGTCGTCGCGGTGCACGGTCGGGGTGGCACGAGGGCCGAGGCGCTGCGGGTCATGCCTGCGTTGCACGACCTGGGACTACCCGTTCTGGCCGTGACCTACCGCAATGACGAGGGCGCGCCCCGTTCGCCGGACGGCCTGTACCACCTGGGCGACACGGAGTGGCGCGACGTGGAGGCGGCCGTGCGGTACGCCCGCGAGCACGGCGCGCGTGACGTGGTGCTGTACGGCTGGTCGATGGGCGGCGCGATCGTCGGCCAGTTCCTCGACCGCTCGGCGCAGGCGGGCGACGTGGCCGCCGTCGTGCTCGACGCACCCGTCGTGAGCTGGTCGAAGACGCTGGAGCTGCAGTCGCGCAACCGGGGCGTGCCGGTGCAGCTGGTGCCGATCGCGGAGCTGGTCTCGGACTGGCGGGTCGACCTCGAGTTCGCCCGGTTCGACCTGCTCGACCACCCGCCCGCGCACCGGCCGCCGACGCTGTTGTTCCACGGCGCGGCGGACGGCACCGTGCCGGTGCAGGCGTCGCGCGACCTGGCCGCGGCGGCGGACCGGCTCGACTGGCCGCTGCGGTACGTCGAGGTGCCCGCGGCGGAGCACACGGCGGCGTGGAACGTCGACCCGGAGTCCTACGACCGCGCCCTGACGGAGTTCCTCGACTCGGTGGACGGCATCCGGTAGCGGGCGTCCGCCGGCGGGCGTCCGACAGCAGGCGTCCGGTGGGGCATTCGGCCGCACGACCGCGCAGCCGGCCGTGCCCGCTTGACTACAGCAGGTAGTTAAGCGGGTGATTGTTTCGGACGAAATCGTGGCGAATGGAGGCACCGGAACCCCCGTCGGCGGCCGGCCGGCACCGGCCCGCCACGGCACCAGGCTCACCCAGCCGTGATCTGGGCCACGTCTCGCACGCCCTCTACCTGCACAAACACGCAGTGTCATGATCGGGTTACGGTAAGGTTGCCGCCACTTGAGTGGTGGTGCTGACCTTCGAGGGGGACTCGTGACAACATGTGTTCGCGCGGTCGGGGCGAACCCCGGCCGTTCCGCCATGGTGTAAAGGCAGCACCTCGGATTTTGGTTCCGATGGTCCAGGTTCGAATCCTGGTGGCGGAGCGAGGGGCCGGGCCACGAAGGCCCCGGCCGCCCTGCGTCTGCATGGGGGTGTGAGTCGCTGCACGAGGAAGCGGTCGACGAGCAGGGCAACGTGGCGACTCCGGCTCTCCACGAGATGTCCGACGCGTGGCTGGTCGGCCGCGCGAGTGAGCTCGTGGCCGTGGCCCAGAGCAGCCACCTGTCCGAACAGCTCGACGCGGCGCACGAGGTCGACGAGATCCTCGCCGAGGCGCAGGGCCGCGGCGAGCCGCGGATCGTCGGCCAGCTGCTGCGCGCGGCCGCGGTCGTCCGGATCGTCACCCCCGGCCTGGTCGACCTCTCCGACTCCGTCCTGGACGAGATGCTGGCGCACTGCCGCCGGCACGGCCTGCTGGTGCTGGAGGCCGAGGCGCACGCCCTGCGCGGGCGGCGCTACCTGCTCGGCGGGTTCGAGGACAAGGCGTTGACCGAGGTCGCCGCCGGCCTGGCGATGCTGGAGGAGGACCTCACCCCCGACCCGATGATCGACAAGCGCACCTGGGACCGGCTGCTCGCCTCCGCGCTCCAGTCGACCGGGCTCGTGCTCACGCAGCTCGGCGTCTACGAGATGGCGGACGAGGTGCTGGCGCGGGCGCACAACGCGATCCGGGACAGCGCCAACCCGCACCAGATCTACGTCCACCTGGTCAACCGGGCCCGGCTGCTGATCGGCTGGGGCCTGCGGCTGGAGCGGGTGGACAACTTCGAGGAGGCCGCGGAGCGGTTCGCCACCGCGTCGGCCATCGCCACCGCCGTCGAGGGGCCGTTCCGCGAGTCGCTGCACCCCGGCAGGCGCGACCGCACCGCCGCCGAGCAGGTGCCGGTGATCGGCGCGGCGCACGCGCTGGCCAAACCGGGGGCGGAGCACATCGCGCGGCTGTGGGCGCTGCGCGAGCTGTCCATGTACGCCCGCGAGCTGATCATCGTGTCGATCGCGCTGGCCCGCTGCCTGGAGATGGAGGAGCTGCCGCAGCAGGCGTTGCAGGTGCTGCACGACGCGCAGGACCGGCTGGAGCACGACACCTCCGAGCCCACCCTGATGCTGTGCCTGACCCGCGAGTACGCCCGGATGTCCGGTCCGCACGGCGAGCGCACCATCTCGGCGTTGCAGACCTACGCCAACGCGCTGGAGGTCGAGCTGTGGCTGATGCAGGAGGCGCGAACCGCGACCCTGCTCACCCGGCGCGACCACGAACGGCTCACCCGCGCGCACGGTGCCATCGCGCAGCAGGCGTTGCAGGACCCGCTGACCGGGCTGCCGAACCGCCGCGCCCTCGACGACCGGCTGGCCGCGCTGATCAACGCGCAGACCCACCCGATGGCCATCGCGCTGGTCGACCTGGACGGGTTCAAGGTCGTCAACGACAAGCACTCGCACGCCGAGGGTGACGATGTCCTCCGCGTGATTGCGAGCACACTGCGCCAGGCGTTGCGGGGTGACGACCTGGTGGCCCGCTACGGCGGCGACGAGTTCGTCGTGCTGCTGCCCGGCGCGCCCCTGCACGCCGCCGAAGCGGCCCTCAGCCGGGCCGTGGAAGCCGTCGCCACGCTGCGATCCGAGCTGTCCAGGGGGGTCACGCTGTCCGTCGGCGTGATCTCCGTGCGCCCGCGCGAGGCCGCCCACGCGGCGCTGGCCCGAGCCGACTCGGCGATGTACGCGGCGAAGCGGCGAGGTGGCTGCCAGGTTGCGGCCGTGGAAGGCGAGCCCTCCTCGGAGGCTTAGTATCGGCACCTGGCGGGAAGCCAGGCCCCTCCCGCTGAAGGCACGCATCTCAGCTAGGGAGAGCGCTGATGCTCGAGGGTGTCCCCACCCCAGTCAGCACGATCGTCCTCGCAGCGGGTGAAGGCACCCGCATGCGCTCAGCCACCCCGAAGGTGTTGCACCGCGTCGCGGGCCGTTCCCTGGTGGAGCACGCCGTGCGCGCCGCCGCCGGGACCGGACCGGACCACCTCGCCGTCGTGGTCGGCCACGGCCGCGCCGCGGTCGCCGACCACCTCGACAGCCTGTCCACCGCGCTGGACCGCAAGGTCACCGTCGCCGTGCAGGAAGAGCAGAAGGGCACCGGGCACGCGGTCGGCTGCGGCCTGGCAGCGTTGGCCGAGGTCCCGGGCACACCCGCCGACCTCGGCGGCACGGTCGTCGTGACCTACGGCGACGTGCCGCTGCTGGACGCGGAGACGTTGCGCGGCCTGCTGGTCGAGCACGGCGCGCGCGGCAACGCCGTCACCGTGCTGACCGCCGTGGTGGCCGACCCCACCGGGTACGGGCGGATCGTGCGGTCCGCGGACGGCTCGGTCGAGGGCATCGTGGAGCAGAAGGACGCCACGCCCGAGCAGCAGGCGATCACCGAGATCAACTCCGGGGTGTACGCCTTCGACGCGGCCGTGCTGCGCGACGGGCTGTCCCGGCTGTCCACCGACAACGCGCAGGGCGAGCTGTACCTGACCGACGTGCTGACCATCGCGCGCGGCGACGGTCGGCCCGTGGGCGCGCTCGTGACGTCGGACGCCTGGCTGGTCGAGGGCGTGAACGACCGCGTGCAGCTGGCCAGGCTGGGCGCCGAGCTGAACCGCCGGCTGGTGGAGGCCGCGATGCGCTCGGGCGTGACCGTGGTCGACCCGGCCACCACGTGGCTGGACGCCGATGTGCGGCTGGAGCGGGACGTGCTGATCGAGCCGAACGTGCAGCTGCGGGCCGGCACCACCGTCGGCGAGGGCGCGGTCGTCGGTCCGGACACCACGCTCTCGGCGTGCGTGATCGGCGCGGGCGCGACCGTGGTGCGCACGCACGGCTCCGGCGCGGAGATCGGCGCGGGCGCGTCCGTCGGCCCGTTCGCCTACCTGCGGCCGGGCACCCGGCTCGGTGAGCGCGGCAAGATCGGCACCTTCGTGGAGACGAAGAACTCCGACATCGGCGCCGGCAGCAAGGTGCCGCACCTGAGCTACATCGGCGACGCCACCATCGGCGAGCACTCCAACATCGGCGCGGCCAGCGTCACCGTCAACTACGACGGGGTGAACAAGCACCGGACCACGATCGGGTCCTACTGCCGCACCGGTTCCGACAACATGTTCGTCGCGCCGGTCACCGTCGGCGACGGCGCTTACACCGGCGCGGGCACCGTGGTGCGGCGCGACGTGCCGCCCGGCGCGCTGGCCGTGTCCGGCGGACCCCAGCGGAACCTGGACGGATGGGTGGTGTCCCGCCGCGCGGGCACACCTTCGGCCGAAGCGGCGCAGCGCGCTCTGACGCCCGAGAATGCAGCCACAACCGATGAAGGGCGCTGACGTGAACCCCACGATGGCCGGGACACCCAAGAAGAACCTGATGCTCTTCGGCGGGCGGGCCTACCCCGAGCTGACCGAGCAGGTGGCCAAGCACCTGAACGTGTCGGTGACCCCCCAGTCGGCGTACGACTTCGCCAACGGCGAGATCTTCGTGCGGTTCGAGGAGAGCGTGCGCGGCTGCGACGCGTTCGTCATCCAGTCGCACTGCGCGCCCATCAACCAGTGGCTGATGGAGCAGCTGATCATGGTGGACGCGCTCAAGCGCGCCTCCGCGAAGCGCATCACCGTGATCATGCCGTTCTACCCCTACGCGCGGCAGGACAAGAAGCACCGCGGCCGTGAGCCGATCTCGGCGCGCCTCGTGGCGGACATGTTCAAGACCGCGGGCGCGGACCGGCTGGTGTCGGTGGACCTGCACACCTCGCAGATCCAGGGCTTCTTCGACGGCCCGGTGGACCACCTGTGGGCCATGCCGCTGCTGGCCGAGCACATCCGGGGCAAGTACGCGGGCCGCGAGATCACCGTCGTGTCCCCCGACGCCGGCCGCACCAAGCTGGCCGAGAAGTGGGCGGACACGCTGGGCGGCACGCCGATCGCGTTCATCCACAAGACCCGCGACCCGCTGCGGCCGAACGAGGTCGTGGCCAACCGGGTCGTCGGCCAGGTCGAGGGCCGGCTGTGCGTCGTCATCGACGACATGATCGACACCGGCGGCACCATCACCAAGGCCGTGGACCAGCTCCTCTCCGAGGGCGCGTCGGACGTCGTCATCGCCGCCACCCACCCGGTCCTCTCGGGTCCGGCCGTGGAGCGGCTGCGCGACTGCGGCGCCCGCGAGGTCGTCTTCACCGACACCCTGCCCATCCCGGCGGAGAAGCGCTTCGAGGCCATGACCGTGCTGCCGATCGCCCCCCTGCTGGCCCGCGTGATCCAGGAGGTCTTCGAGGACGGCTCGGTGACCTCCCTGTTCGACGGCAACGCCTGACACCTCGCCCGACCCGGCTCGCCCGTTCCGGACGCAGGACTCCCGCGCGTGTCCTGCGTCCGGAACGGGCGAGCCGTACTTCCAGCCCCCGTGAGTCCAACGCTCAGCGCCCGTGAGTCCAACGTCCAGACCTCGTGAGTCCAACGTCCAGGACCCCCGAATTCACCGTTCGCGACCGTCCGGGCAAGGCGTTCAGGCCCCCGATTAGGCCCCGTCCGCCGGTCGGGCCTACACTGGCCAGGTTGCCTCGGCGAGGGCGAGCATCACGCTCGGCGTGATCGACGCGGCGGTTGTGATGCCGCGCGTGTTCACCCTCCGCGCCGCCCGCCGCCGCAGGCCAACCCCCGCTTCGCCCCGCCCGACGTACCCGCCGACGTTTACCAGGCCAGACCGTTAGGAGAGCCCCACCGTGTCCGAGGTCCGTCTCGCCGCAGAGCAGCGCACCGAGTTCGGCAAGGGCGCCGCCCGCCGCACCCGCCGCGCCGGCAAGATCCCCGCGGTGCTCTACGGCCACGGTTCCGACCCGAAGCACCTGGCCCTGCCGGCGCTCGAGTTCGCCCGTGTTGTCCGCGAGCACGGTCAGAACGCAGTTCTCACGCTGGACATCGAGTCCTCCACCGAGCTGGCGCTGACCAAGACCGTCACCACGCACCCCATCAAGAACTACATCGAGCACGTCGACCTGCTGCTGGTGCGGCGGGGCGAGAAGGTCACCATCGAGGTGCCGATCGTCCTCACCGGCGAAGCCGCCGCGGCGACCCTGCTCACCCAGGACCTCACCACCGTCCAGGTGGAGGCCGACGCCCTCAACATCCCCGAGCAGGTCGAGTACTCGATCGCGGGTCTCGGCGCGGGCACCCAGGTGCACGCCTCCGACCTGGAGCTGCCCGCCGGCACCACCCTGGTGACCGACGGTGAGGCGATGGTCCTCGCGATCAACGCCGCGCCGACCGCCGCCGAGGTGGCCGGTGACTCCGGCGAGGCCGCCGAGGCCGAGGCCACCGAAGAAGGCTGAGCCCATCACGTCGGGCAACTCGAACGGCACGCCTCCCCCGCCATCCGGCTGGGGTGGCGTGCCGTTCCCGTTTCTCAGCCCGGCGCAGGTGCGCGCCACCCGGTTCCCCCGCAAGAGGGGCAAGGGCTACGACCCGGCGCAGGTGGACGCGTTCGTGCTGCGCATCGCCGACGCGCTCGCCGGACGCGTGCCGCTGCCCCCCGATCGGGTGCGCACGATCGTGTTCACGGAGATCGCCGGCGGTTACGACCAGCGCGCCGTGGACGACTTCCTGGCGGCGTGCGAGCACCAGCTGCGGTCCGGGCACGTGCCGCCGACCACGTTGCAGACCGGCGAGGCCGTGCTGGCGGTGAAGCTGCCGCGCTCCCCGAACGGCTACGATCGCGGCGAAGTCGACGCGTTCCTCGGCCGGGCCGCCGCGGCGCTGGACGGCCGGGGGCGGATGACCTCCAGCGAGGTGCGCCACACCAGGTTCACCACCACGTCCGGGTTGCGGCGGGGCTACCAGGTGCGCGCGGTGGACGCCCTGTTGGACGAGCTTGAGCAGGAGTTGCGGTTCCGTGGTCGATGACGTCGCCCTGGTCGTCGGGCTGGGCAACTCCGGCCCCAAGTACGAGGGCAACCGGCACAACGTCGGCTTCCTCGTGCTGGACGAGCTGGCCGCCCGGGTGGGCGGGAAGTTCAAGGCGCACAAGGGCGGCGCCGAGGTGATCGAGGGCCGGTTGGCCGGACGCCGGGTCGTGCTGGCGAAGCCGCGCGGCTACATGAACACCTCCGGCGGCCCGGTGGCGGGCACGGCGAACTTCTACAAGGCGCCGCCGTCGTCGATCATCGTCGTGCACGACGAGCTGGACCTGCCGTTCGGCGTGGTGCGGCTCAAGCTCGGCGGCGGCGAGAACGGGCACAACGGGCTCCGGTCGATCACGAAGTCGTTGGGCACCAAGGACTACCACCGGGTGCGGTTCGGGGTGGACCGGCCGCCGGGCCGGATGGACCCCGCCGACTACGTGCTGCGCGACTTCTCGCTGGTCGAGCGCAAGCAGCTGGCGCTGGAGCTGGACCGCACGGCGGACGCCGTGGAGGCGTTGCTCGAACTCGGCCTGGAAGGCGCCCAGAACAAGTTCCACTGACGCGCCGGGGCGCGGTCGAGGCGGGAGCCGGTCGACCGCGCCGCCGACGACGTCACGCGCTGGGCACCAGGCCCGCGGCGGCGGACCGGCGGAGCTTGCCGGACGGCGTCTTGGGCAGGCTGCCCGGCTTGAGCACCACCACGGAGAACGGCCTCAGCCCGACCGCGTCCACGACCCGCGCGCTGATCTCCTTGCTCAACGCCCGCACCGCGTCCTCCTCGCCGGCCAGCTTCGACTCGACCACCACGGCGAACCGCTCGCGGCGCGTGCCCGCGTCCAGCCGCACGGCCACCGCGTTGCCCGCGCGCACGCCCTCCACGGCGGTCGCGGCGCGCTCGATGTCCGTGGGGTAGATGTTGCGCCCACCCATGATGATCACGTCCTTGCGCCGCCCGCAGACGACGACCTGGCCGTCCACCACGTAGCCCTCGTCGCCGGTGTCCAGCCAGCCCTCGGCGTCCTGGGTGCCCTTCGGCCCGTCCACGGTGAGGTAGCCGGGCGTCACGGCCTCGCCGCGCACCCGCAGCTGACCGACCTCGCGCTCGCCGAGCACCTTGCCCTCGGTGTCGACCACCTGCACCTCCAGCCCCGGCAACGGCGGCCCGAGCAGCGGGAACGCCCGCGCGTTCGGGCTCTCCGGCGACACCGGCACGGCGCGGTGGCCCGCCTCCAGCTCCTCCGGGTCCACGACGTCGACCGCCAGCCCGGTGAACACCGGCGCGAACGCCACGCCCAGCGTCGTCTCCGCCATGCCGTACGCGCACAGCACGCACTCGGCGCGCAGCCCGAAGCGCTCGCCCGCGTCGGTGAACGTCTTCACCGCGGCCGGGTCGATGGGCTCGGCCCCGTTGAGCGCGATCCGCAGCTTCGACAGGTCGAACGCGCCGTCGTCCACGCCCCGCATGCGGCGGGCGGCGATGGCGTAGGCGAAGTTCGGCGCGGCCGTGATGGTGCCCTGGTAGCGGCTGATCAGGTCCGGCCACAGGGTGGGCCGGGCGAGGAAGTCGACCGGGGTGACCTTCACCAGGTCGATGCCGAACAGCATCGGCACGGTCAGGAAGCCGACCATCCCCATGTCGTGGAACAGCGGCAGCCAGGAGACCATCCGGTCGGTCTCCGGATCGAGCTCGGCGGCGATCTCCATGGCCTTGGCGTTGGACCACAGGTTGCCGTGCGTGATGCGGACGGCCTTCGGGTCGGCCGTGGAACCGCTGGTGAGCTGAAGCAGCGCGGGCAGGTCCTCGTCCACGTCGACGGGCGCGCCCAGCGGCTCGCCGTCCAGCTCGGCCAGCCTGAGGTAGGAGACGCCGTTCTCGTCCAGCACGCCCGACAGCGCGTCGAACGGCGCGCCGAGCAGCACCAGCTTCGCGCCGATCATGGTGAGCACCCGCAGCGTGTCACCGGCCCACTCGCCGAGGTCGGTGCGGGCCGTCGGCTGGTGCAGCATGGTCGTGCTGCCGCCGGCCAGCCACACCGCCTGCACGGCCGGCGCGATCTCCGCCGGGTCGCCCGCGAGCACCGCGATCGACTCGCCGCGCGCCACCCCGCCCGCCACCAGCGCGCCCGCCATGCGCGCGGCCCGCTCGTGCACCTCCGCCCACGACCTGCGGATCGGGGCGTTCGGCTCCCCCGTGGTCATGCCACGCGCCCGTCCCCCGGCGCCCGTAGCGGTTGCCACCATCGTGTCCACGAACCGGCTCATGTCCGTCAGGGTAGAGCGATCTTTCGGCGCATTGAGCCGATAGGGCGAAACATCGGGCGCATCATCCGGCGATACTCCCCGGTACACCACACGAAGGAGGTAATTGGGTGGCCGGGTTCGACGCTCGCCAGCACCTGCCGGCACATCCGGCGCCGCTGTTGGGCGCGCAGGATCTGCGGCAGGTCGCCTTCCACCGCCCCCCGCCCGGCCAGCCCGGGTACGACGAGGGGCAGGTGGACACCTTCCTGGACCGCATCGAGGCGACGCTCCTCGGCCGTGACGACGTCACCGAGCAGGACGTGCGGGAGGTGCGGTTCAGACCCTCGCGGCCCGGCTACTACGCGGCCGAGGTCGACGCGTTCATGGACCTGGTGGCCGAGACGCTCGGCTCGACGCCCCAGCGGCGCCAGGCCACCGCCCCCGCGCAGGGCGCGCACGCCACGTCGACCGGGATGCGCCCGGCGGCCCGGCTGACGCCGCAGGACGTGCGCGGCGTGCGGTTCCACAAGCCCAGACCGGGGAACCGGGGCTACCACGAGGGCGAGATCGACGCGTTCCTCGACCGGATCGAGAACACCCTGGCGGGTCGTGACGACCTGACCGCCCGGGAAGTGCAGGACTTCGAGTTCAGCTTCGCCCCGCCGGGACGGGTGGGGTACGACGAGGACGACGTGGACACGTTCCTCGACCTCGTCGTGGTGACGTTGGAGCGGATGCCGCCCCGGGCCGTGCCGCCGGTCTCCTCGGTCGCACCCGCTCCCCTCGCCTCCTCTTCGGCTCCCGCCGCGTTCGCTCCTCCCGCTTCCCCCACCCGCCCTGCCTCCCTCGCCTCTCCCGCTTCTCCCGCTTCTCCCGCTTCTCCCGCTTCCCCTGCGCCTCTGGTGCGGCCTCGTCCCGGTCCCGGCACGCGCCCGTTGACCGCTCGTGACGTCCGCACCGCCGCCTTCGGCAAGCCGCCGCGCGGCCGGCGCGGCTACCAGGAGTCGCAGGTCGACAAGTTCCTGGACCGGATCGAGAACACGCTGCTCGGGCAGGACGACCTGACCGCCCGCGAGGTCCGCGAGGTCCGGTTCAGCCGGCCCATGTTCGGCCGGCGCGGGTACGACGAGACCGAGGTGGACGCGTTCCTGGCGCGGGTGGAGAAGCAGTTGGGCGACGGACCGCCGCGGCTCGAGGAGATCCCGCCGATCACGTCGTGGAAGCAGCTGCGGTCGATCAAGATCCCGGTGGCCGGGCCGGCGCAGCGCGGGTACCGGACGTCGCAGGTGGACCGGGTGCTGGAGGAGGTCGGCATCGCGCTCGACGGCATGCTCGGCGCGTCGTCGGAGGAGGTGGCGACGGCGAAGTTCGCCACGTCGTTGATGGCGGGCCAGGGCTACGACTGCGCGTTCGTCGACGAGCTGATGCCCCTGCTCGCCGCCGAGCTCCGCCGCCGCAACCGCTGACCCCCGCGTGAGTCGTACCTCCACGCCGCGTGAGTCCGACGTTCGGACGGCGAGAGTCCAACGTTCACGGACCCTGAGTTCAACGCTCGGACCGACCGCCCGGTCTGCCGAGTGGTGAACTCAGGTGCGCTGAACGTTGGACTCTCGAACCGTCGACGTTGGACTCACGTGCCGTGAAGGTAGGACTCACGCGGCGTGGAGGTACGACTCACGCGCGGTGAAGGCAGGACTCTCGCGGAGGGTCAGGATTCGGCGGATTCGGCGGCGGCCAGCCACTGCGTCTCGACGTCCTCGGCCTCCGCCATCACGGCCTTCAGCTCGGCGTCCAGGGCCAGCAGGCGTTCCGGGTCGGTGGCCGCCTCGGCCAGCGCCGCGTGCAGCTTGGCTTCCTTCTTCTGCAACGTCTCCAGTCGCCGTTCCAGGCGGGACAGCTCCTTGCGCGCCGCACGCTGGTCCGCCGCCGACGACGGAGTGGACGTCGCGGGCTTCGCGCTCGGCGCGGCGGCGACCTCCTTCTGCTTGTCCCGCCGCCGCAGGTACTCCTCGATCCCGCCCGGCAGGTCGGTCAGCCCACCGTCGCCGAACAGCGCCACCACCTGGTCGCACACCCGTTCCACCAGGTAGCGGTCGTGCGAGATCACCACCAGCGTGCCCGGCCACGAGTCGAGCAGGTCCTCGAGCTGCTGCAACGTGTCGATGTCCAGGTCGTTGGTCGGCTCGTCGAGCAGCAGCACGTTCGGCTCGGCCATCAGCAGCCGGCACAGCTGCAACCGCCGCCGCTCGCCACCGGACAGGTCGCCCACCGGCGTCCACTGCTTCTGCGACGAGAACCCGAACCGCTCGGCCAGCTGCGACGCCGACATCTCCTGCTTGCCCAGCACCACCCGCCGCGCGATCTCCTCCACGGCTTCCAGCACCCGCATCGACCCGTCCAGGTCGTGCAGCTCCTGGCTCAGGTGCGCGAGCTTCACCGTCTGCCCCTGCACGCGCTTGCCGGTCTCCAGCTCGCGCTCACCGGCCAGCGCCCGCAGCAACGTCGTCTTGCCCGACCCGTTCACGCCGACGATCCCGACCCGGTCACCGGGCCCGATCCGCCACGTCAGGTCGCGCACCAGCACCCGGTCGGGCACGGTCAGCGTCGCGTCCTCCAGCTCCAGCACCGTGCGCCCGAGCCGGCGCTTGGCGAACGCCACCAGCTCCACCGTGTCGCGCGGCGGCGGCACGTCGGAGATCAACGCCTCGGCGGCGTCGATGCGGTAGCGGGGCTTGGACGTGCGGGCCGGCGCGCCTCGGCGCAGCCACGCCAGCTCCTTGCGGGCCAGGTTGCGGCGCTTCTCCTCCAGCGTGTCGGCGAGCCGGCCGCGTTCGGCGCGGGCGAAGATCCAGTCCGCGTAGCCGCCCTCGTACTGCTCGACGCGACCGCCGACGACCTCCCACGTGCGGCTGCACACCGTGTCCAGGAACCACCGGTCGTGTGTCACCACGACGAGTGCCGTGCGCCGGGCCAGCAGGTGCTCCGCCAGCCACCGCACGCCCTCGACGTCCAGGTGGTTGGTCGGCTCGTCCAGCACGACCAGGTCGAGGTCCTGCACGAGCGCCGCCGCCAGCGCCACCCGCCGCCGCTCGCCGCCGGACATCGTGCCGACCGGCGAGTCCAGCCCGAAACCGGTGATGCCGAGCCCGTCGAGGATCGACCGCACCCGCGCGTCGGAGGCCCACTCGTGCTCGGAGTCGAAGCCGAGCGGGTCGATCACGGCGTTGCGCACCGTCGACCCCTCGGCCAGCTCGGTGCGCTGCGTGACCACGGCCATGCGCAGGCCGCGGTTCTGGCTGACGCGGCCCTCGTCCGGTTCGGCGAGCCCGGCCAGCACCTCCAGCAGCGTCGTCTTGCCGCCGCCGTTGAGACCGACGACCCCGATCCGGTCGCCTTCGCCGACGCCGAGGGACACGCCGTCGAGCAGCGGACGCACGCCGAACGACTTGGAGACGTTCTCCAAGTTGACCAAGTTGGCCATGTACCAGCACCTTCATCGAGAACGGGGTGACAACGCAGTACGCCAGCCTAGCTATCGCGCCGGTGACGACCTCCCGGCCGGGCTCGGCGCACCGGCCACCACCGAGCCGGGGAGGCCGAAGTCACAGCTCAGGGCGTCGCCGCCGGTCAGGTGGCCGGCTGCGACCTGTCGGCGGAGCAGACCGGCGGGCAGGTCACGCGTGCACTTCGGGCGGGATCGGCCGGGGTGCTTCTTCGGTGCCGATGACGCGCGCGCCGTGCACCGGGCCTTGCGCCACGCGCACCGTCCGGCAGACGCCCGCGCCCGCCAGCTCGGCCGCCACGCGCACCGCCGAGTCGCCGTCCGTGCAGAGGAACGCGCAGGTCGGGCCCGACCCGGAGACCATGCCGGCCAACGCGCCCGCGTTGACGCCCGCGCGCAGCGTGCGGCGCAGGTTGGGGCGCAGGGACACGGCGGCGGCTTGCAGGTCATTGCCGAGGAGGAGCGCGAGCTGGCGCGGGTCGCCGGAGGACAGGCCTTCGAGCACGGCTTCCGCCTCGCCGACGCGGGGCGGGTCGCCGTCCGCGCGCAGCCGGTCCAGCTCGTCGAACACCTCGGGCGTGGACAGGCCGCGCCGGTCGAACGCCAGCACCCAGTGGAACGTGTGGCGGGACAGCACGGGCACGATCCGGTCGCCGCGGTCGGTGCCGAGGGCCGTGCCGCCGTAGATGGCGAACGGGACGTCCGCGCCGATCTTGCCCGCGACGCCGGCCAGCTCGTCCCGGCTGATCTCCAGCCGCCACAGCGAGGCCAGGCCGACGAGCGTCGCCGCCGCGTCCGCGCTGCCGCCCGCCATGCCGCCGGCGACCGGGATGGACTTGCGGATGACGATGCGGACCTTCGGGTCGTCCGGGTCGCGGCCGACGTGCTGGGCCAGCTCCCGCACCGCCCGCCACGCCAGGTTGGACGCGCCGGTGGGCACCGAGTCGGCGCCCTCGCCGTGCACCTCGACACCGGGGTCGTCGGCGATGGCGACGGTCACCTCGTCGGTCAGCGACAAGGCCTGGAAGATCGTCACCAGGTCGTGGTACCCGTCCGCGCGGGAGTCGCCTACGGCCAGGTGCAGGTTGACCTTGGCCGGGACGCGGACGGTGACCGGGGGCGGGACGACAGCGAGCACGCCATGAAGCGTACGGGCGTTTCCGGGTCGCCCGCTCCCACCGATCGCCGACCTGCGACGAAAGACACCTCCGACCAGGCCTTTCCCAGTTATCCACAGGCCGGGCCCGAGTCATTTCCCTCGTCGTGCCCGTCGGGCAGAATAAAAGCAGGGGTCCCCTTGGCGAGGACCCCTGCGAAGCGTTCGGAGTTCGGGCGGCACCCCGGCGGCACGGTCGGTGCCGGCCGGTGGGCGGATGTCAGCGGCGGTACGTCCGGGTGCGAGGTCCGGTTGCGCCGGACGGGTGCGAGATCCCGTTCCGCGAACAGTCGCGTCAGCAGTCCGGGGCGGCCTGCGGGCAGCCGGACAAGGGCAGGGGTCCCCTTGGCGAGGACCCCTGCGCAAGCGTTCGCCCTTCAACGCCCGATCGGCCGTCTCCGGACGCCTGAGTGTTCAACTCGGGTGTTCTGAACGTAGGACTCACGTGGTCCGAACGTAGGACTCTCGTGTTCTGGGGGTAGGACTCGCGGGTCAGACGGGGAGGACGGAGCCCGAGAAGGTGGTCTTGATGTAGTCCTTGACCTCCTGCGACTGCAGCAGGGCCAGCAGGTCCTTGATCCGCGGGTCGTCCTTCAGCTCCGACCGGGTGACCAGGCCGTTCGCGTTCGGGTTGCCCTCGGCCTTCTCCAGCGCCAACGCGTCGGACGCGGGCTTCAGGCCGGCGTCGATGGCGTAGTTGCCGTTGATCACCGACGCGTCCGTGTCGTCCAGCGACCGGGGCAGCTGCGCGGCCTCCAGCTCGACGAACTCCAGCCCGCGCGGGTTCTCCGCGACGTCCCGGACCGTCGCCGTCTTCTCCTTGCCCGGCGCCAGCTTGATCAGGCCGTTGGCCTGCAACAACTGCAGGCCGCGCGCCTCGTTCGTCGCGTCGTTGGCCACCGCCACGCGCGCGCCGGACGGCAGGTCGGCCAGCGACTTGTGCTTCTTCGAGTACAAGCCGAGCGGCTCGAGGTGCACCGGCCCGATCCACTCCAGCGTCGCGCCGCTCTCCGCCTTGAACGTGTCCAGGTACGGCACGGTCTGGAAGTAGTTCGCGTCCAGCGACCCGTCGACGAGCGCCGTGTTCGGCTGCACGTAGTCGGTGAACTCGACGACCTCGATCTCGAGCCCCTTGGCCGCGGCGAGGTTGTCCGCGACGTACTGGAGCACCTGGGCGTGCGGCACGGGGCTCACGCCCACCTTGAGCGGCGCGCCGGGGTCGGACGCGGCGCCGGTGTCGCCACTACCGCAGCCCACCGCGGTCAGCAGCACGGCCAGCAGGGCAGCACGAATACGCATGTCGTTCCTTAGGTGAGGAGGAAGGCGATCAGACGGACGCGGTGCGGCGGCGGTCGACGCCGCGGGCCACGCGGTTGGTGGTGAACTGGATCGCGGTGGCGATGACGGCCAGCACGACGACCGTGCTCCACAGGTAGCGGTCGTTGAACCGCTGGTAGCCCATGCGCACGGCGAGGTCGCCGAGCCCGCCGCCGCCGACCACGCCCGCCATCGCCGAGTAGCCCAGCAGGGCGATCGCGGTCACGCCGATGGCGTTGACCAGGGCGGGCAACGACTCGCGGAGCAGCACGCTGCGCACGATCCGCAGCGTGGACGACCCGGTGGTGACGGCGGCCTCGACCACCGACACGTGCACCTCGGCCAGCACGTTCTGGACCAGCCTGCCGACGAACGGGATCGCGCCCACGGCGAGCGGCACGATGGCCGCGGTCGGCCCGATGGTGCTGCCCAGCAGCAGCCTCGTCAGCGAGGTCAGCACCACCAGCAGGACCAGGAACGGCATGGAGCGGCCCAGGTCCACGACGAACCCGAGCACCTTGTGCAGCACCGGCCGGGGCTTCAGCCCACCGGGTGCGGTGAGCTGAAGCCAGACGCCGACGGGCGCTCCGAGCAGAACGGCGATCAGGGTGGAGACGACCACCATGTACAACGTCTCGCCGGTGGCGACCAGCACGTCGTCGAACACGATGGACCAGGGTGTTGCGGACCTCACGCAGCTACTCCCTGGGGACCCGAGAGGGTCCGGCGCACCGAGCCGCCCGCTTCGGAGATCCACTCCAGCGCCGAGTCGGCGCGCTCGCCCTTCAGGCCGACGCGGAACCGCGCCACCGGGGTCTCGCCGAGCCTGGTGAGGCCGCCGCCGAGCAGGTTCAGCTCCACGCCGAACCGGCTGGTGGCCTCGGGCAGCAGCGCGCCCACGGCGGCGAAGCCGATCAGCACGACGTCCGCGACCCGGTCGAACGAGCCTTCCAGGGCCGGGTTCTGGTCCACGGCGGGCAGCAGCGACGCGGCCGTGCGGCTCGCGGCGTCCGACACCAGGTCGAGCACCTTGCCGTGCTCCACCACGCGGCCGTCCTCCAGCACCGCGACGTCGTCGCAGATCTTCCGGACCACGCCCATGTCGTGCGTGACCACGAGGACCGTCACGCCCAGCTCGGCGCGCGCCCGGTCGAGCACGGCGAGCACGGAGCCGGTGGTGTCGGGGTCGAGCGCGGACGTCGGCTCGTCGGCCAGCAGCACGGACGGCGACGCGGCGAGCGCCCGGGCGACCGCGATGCGCTGGCGCTGCCCGCCGGAGAGCTGGTCCGGGTACGAGCCGGCCTTGTCGGTGAGGCCGACGAGGTCGAGGAGCTCGGCGACGCGGGTGCGGCGCTGGGGCCCGGCGACGCCCGCGGCTTCCAGCGGCAGCGCGACGTTGCCCGCGGCGGTGCGCTGGCGCAGCAGGGAGTCGCCCTGCGGCACCACGCCGATCTGCCGGCGGGCGGCGCGCAGCGCGGTGCCGTCGAGCGAGACGAGGTCGGTGCCGTCGACGCGGATCGCGCCGCTGTCGGGGCGCTCCAGGAGCGCGACGCACCGGGCCAGGGTGGACTTGCCCGCCCCGCTGGGGCCGACGACGCCGAGGACGGTGCCCGCGGCGACGTCCAGGTTCACGCCGTCCAGCGCGCGAACCTGCCCGGTACTCCCGGGGAAGGTCTTGGTGAGGTTCTCGACAGTGATCACGTTTCGCTCCACGACGGCATGCGGCAGCGCACGCTCATGGCGTGCGTGACCGACGGCTCGGCTCAGAAAGGTGTCCTCGATGGAGGACGCGGGGATTCGAGGCGCTGCGGCTGGTCAGCGGCTGCGACAGGCCGACGAGGTCCGGCGGCCGTGGTCGACGACCCGCCGGCGGGTGAGCATTCGCATCCTGGGCACGTGATCCTCCATCGTTCCTGGCGGAAGCACCTGCCCCCGTGGAGGGGTGGTTGCTGCGGCGTCGTGGAGCCAGGTCTCTCGGCCGCTCGGGATGGCACCACGAGTAGACCCGACCGGGACCGGCTGACGCAAGCCTGAAACAGGATCGTCCGGCAAATCACACTTTCGGCCGAAAGATCAACGACTACCGAGTGGACGCGACCTCGGCTATCCGGATGAAGTCGCCGACGGCCAGTTGTTCGCCGCGCACCGCCGGGTCGACGCCCGCCTCGACGAGCAGCCGCTGGGCCTCGGCGGCGGAGCCGGCCCAACCGGACAGCGCGCCGCGCAGCATCTTGCGGCGTTGCGCGAAGGCCGCGTCCACCAACGCGAACAGCCGCTTCGGGTCCACAGTGGACAGCGGCTCGTGCCGGTCGAACGCGACCAGCGCCGAGTCGACGTTGGGCACGGGCCAGAACACCGAGCGCGGCACGGGACCGGCCCGGCGGGCGTCGGCGTACCAGGCGAGCTTCACGCTGGGCACGCCGTAGACCTTGCTGCCGGGACCGGCGGCCATCCGGTCGGCCACCTCGGACTGCACCATCACCAGGCCCGTGCGCAACGACGGCAGCACGGCCAGCAGGTGCAGCACCACGGGCACGGCCACGTTGTACGGCAGGTTCGCCACCAGGGCGGTCGGCGCGACCGGGAGCTGCTCCGGGGTCACGCGCATCGCGTCGGCGTGCACGACGGACAGCCGCTCGGCCAGCCCGGGCGCCCGCTCCGCCACGGTGACCGGCAGGCGGTCGGCCAGCACGCCGTCGATCTCCACGGCCACCAGCGCGCGGCAGGAGGGCAGCAACGCCAGCGTCAGCGAGCCCAGGCCGGGGCCCACCTCGAGCACCACGTCGTCCGGGCGCAGGTCGGCCGCCGACACGATGCGCCGCACCGTGTTCGGGTCGTGCACGAAGTTCTGCCCCAGCTTCTTCGTGGGGCGGATGTCCAGCTCGGCGGCCAGCCGGCGGACGTCGGCCGGGCCCAGGAGGTGACTCCCGTGCCCGGCCGACGTCGAATCCTCAGTCACCGGCACATTGTTACGGCAGGCCGAGCTTCGACTGGCAGTGGGGCCACGCCGAGTAGCCGCCGCGCGCGTCGCGGAGCTTGGTGGCGACGGCGATCTGCTGCTCGCGGGTCGCCTGGTGCGGGTAGGCGGCGTACTGGGCGCCGCCGTAGGCGTCCCAGGTGCCCTTGTTGAACTGCAGGCCGCCGTAGTAGCCGTTGCCGGTGTTGATGGCCCAGTTGCCGGTGGCCTCGCACTGCGCCAGCTGGTCCCAGACCGCGCCGTCGGGCGGGAGCTTGGTGCCGACCTTGACCTTCTTCGGCTTCGGCTCCTTGGTGACCTTCGCACCCAGCTTCTCGCGGCCCACCTCGGCGCCGTTCTTCACCGTGACGCGGTAGGTGACGATCTGCTCGCCGGCCTCGCCCGGGTCCAGGACCTCTTTCTGGCCCTTCATCATGGCGTCGTCCTTGACCTCCTCGATGGGCGGCTGGACGGCCTCCGTCGCGTTGATCACCGACACGCCGGTGCGCGTGATGTGGACCTCGGCGCCGTTGGTGACGCGCAGGTCGAACGCGGTCTCGAGCTTGTCGTCGGGGCCGAGCGACAGGTTCTCGCCCTTCAGCAGCTCCTCGACGGTCACGGCGGTCGTGCGGATCTGCCGGGGCTCGTTGCCGCCGTCGTAGAGGGTGACCGTCTTGAGGCTCTTGACCTCGAGCGAGAGGCCGTCGAGGGGGACTGCCATGCCGCGGTCGTGGGAGAGCCACGCGCCCTCGTCGGCGACCTGCAGCTGGTCCAGCGCCTCGTCCACGGTGACCGAGCGGACCCAGCCCTCGCGCTGCTCGCCGTCGACCGTCATCTTCACCAGCCGGCCGCGGTCCAGCGAGATCTTCCCGCCGTCGCTGACCTTCGCCTGGGGTGACGGGCTCAGCGCGTCGTGCTCGCCGATCACGATGCCCTCGTCGGCCAGGATCTCGCCGACGGTCGACTCGTACGTGCGGACGGTGGTGGCCTCGCCGTCGACGTCGACCGTGACGGACTTGTCCATCGCGATCGCGGTGGCGCCGCCGCCGGAGATGGTGACCAGCACGGTGAGGACGGCGGCCTTCAGGAAGCGGCGCTTCCACTTCCCCGCGGCTTCGACCAGCGCGGCGGGCGGGGCGCTCGGCCGCTCGGCGGCCAGGCTGCCCGCGACCCGGTCCTGGGAGACCTCGTCGGGGATGATGATCGGCGGCAGGAGCGTGGTCTCGGCGTTGATGAGCCGGATCAGCTCGTCGACGTCGACGTTCGCCCCTGCGAGCAGCTCGTCGGCGTCCGGTCCCAGCACTTCCAGCACGTCGTCCGGGGTGATGGTGAACACCGCGGTGTCCCACTCGGACGGCGGCCCGGGTCTGTCCAGGACGTCGACACCGGTCGCGGGTGTCGGCTGCACGGGCGTAAACCAGTCGGTGTCCTCGTTGAACGAGTTCACGGGGTGCCATACCTCCTGAAGGCGCGAAGTCCGGCTACGCGCACGGTTCGGTGTCGGTGGTCAGCTGGTGATCTCCGGCAACTCCCGCGCGTGTTCGGCTTCTCGCTTCTGGTGTCAACGTGACCCGCCCCGACTGCGGGTGCGCCCCGAATCACGACTCGGGGCACGGTCACGGGACCGTAACGGGTCCGTGGGGGTTGTGCCAACACCCCGACAACCCTTGTGAGTTCAGTCACCCCGTCAGGGGAGCAAGTCTGTCCGCCATTCGTCGTAAGGAGGATTACGACTTCACCGCGTCACGAAGACCGAAGACGCGTTCGGCGTTTCGAGTGATCTTCGTGGCCAACTCACCCAGGTCGGCCTCACGCAGCGTCGCCAGATCCCGAAGCGTGTAGTTCGCGCAATACGGCTCGTTCGGGCGACCTCGGTACGGGTGGGGCGTGAGGAACGGCGCGTCCGTCTCGACGAGCACGTGGTCCTCCGGCGCCCACCGCGCGGCTTCCCGCAGCGCGTGGGCGTTGCGGAACGTCGTCGTGCCCGCGAACGAGAGCACGAACCCGCGCTCCACGCACGCGCGCGCGAACGCGAGGTCGCCGGAGAAGCAGTGGAAGACCACGGTGGCCGGCGCGCCCTCGGCGTCGAGCACCGCGAGGATGTCGTCGTGCGCGTCCCGGTCGTGGATCATCAACGGCTTGCCGACCCGCTTGGCCAGGTCGATGTGCCACCGGAAGGCCTCGTGCTGGGCGGCCTTCGGCGCGTGGTCCCAGTAGTAGTCCAGGCCGGTCTCGCCGATCGCGACGACCCGGGGCCCCTCGGCGAGCCGGGCCAGCTCGGCCTGCTCGGCCTCGCCGAACGTCGACGTGCGCGTGGGGTGCAGGGCGACGGCGGCGAACACCCGGTCGTCCCAGGTGGCGGCCTCGGCGGCCCAGCGCGCGGCGTCGAGGTCGTCGGCGACGGTGATCACGCGGTCCACGCCCGCCAGGGCGGCCCGGTCGAGGACCTCGCGGACCTGGTCGGGCGTCCGCGCGCCGCACGCGTCGAGGTGGGTGTGGGCGTCGACCACCGGCGCCGGCAGCGCCTCCGGGACCGGTGGTCGTTCGCCCCGTCGCTTCGTCACTTCGCGATCGGGGCCCACTCGGGGCCGGTCTCGCCCAGCTCCGGGTCGAGCTTCGCGAACAGCGGCGCGGGCTTGGCCAGCGGCCTGCCCACCTCGATCGGGGTGGACGCCCAGGTCGCCTGCTCGGCCGCGTAGTCGCCGGTCAGCACCGGGTACTCGCGGTCGGGCACGTCCAGGTCCGCCACGTCGGTCAGCTGCGGCTGGGCCGCCCACACGCCCGTGCCGCCCAGCGCCTCGTGCACCTTCTGCGCCGAGTGCGGCAGGAACGGCGTCAGCAGGGCGTTGGCGTCCTGCACGACCTGCAACGCGGTGTGCAGCACGGTGTCGCGGCGCTCCGGGTCGTCCTTGAGCTTCCACGGCTCCTGGTCGGACAGGTAGCGGTTGGCCGCGCCGACCACCTTCATCGCCTCGGCGGAGGCCTGCTTGAACCGGGAGCGGCGCAGGTTCGCGCCCACCACGTCGAACGCCTTGCGGGACAGTTCCAGCAGCTCGTGGTCGGCCTGGGTGGGGCTGGTCGGCCGCGGGATCGCGCCCACGTTCTTGTGCGCCATCGAGATGGACCGGTTGACCAGGTTGCCCCACTCGTTGGCCAGCTCGAAGTTCGTCCGGCGGACGAACTCCTCCCAGGTGAAGTCGGTGTCCTGGTTCTCGGGGCCGGCGACGGAGATGAAGTAGCGCAGCGCGTCCGGCCCGAACTCCTCCAGGAAGTCGGTGACGTAGATCACCGTGCCGCGGGAGGTGGAGAACTTCGAGCCGCTCATGGTCAGGAACTCGGAGCTGACCACCTCCGTGGGCAGGTTCAGCGCGCCGAACGAGCCGGGCTCGCCGCCCTTCGCGCCCTGGCCGTTCTGCCCGAGCAGCAGGGAGGGCCAGATCAGCGAGTGGAAGACGATGTTGTCCTTGCCCATGAAGTAGTAGCTCTGGGCGTCGCCGGTCCAGAACTCCTTCCAGGCGTCGTCGTCACCGCTGCGGCGGGCCCACTCGACGGACGCGCTGAGGTAGCCGATCACCGCGTCGAACCACACGTAGAAGCGCTTCATCGGCTGCTCGCGCCAGCCGTCGAGCGGGATGGGGATGCCCCAGTCCAGGTCGCGGGTGATGGCGCGCGGGCGCAGGTCGCTGATGAGGTTCTGGCTGAACTTGAGCACGTTCGGGCGCCACTCGGTGCGGGTCTGGAGCCAGCCGCCGAGCGCGTCGATGAACTGCGGGAGGTCGAGGAACAGGTGCTCGGTCTCGACGAACTTCGGCGTCTCGCCGTTGATGCGCGAGCGCGGGTTCTTCAGGTCCACGGGGTCGAGCTGGTTGCCGCAGTTGTCGCACTGGTCGCCGCGGGCGCCGTCGTAGCCGCAGATCGGGCAGGTGCCCTCGATGTAGCGGTCGGGCAGGGTGCGGCCGGTGGAGGGGCTGATCGCGCCCATCTCCGTCTTCGGGATGACGTAGCCGTTGCGCCAGAGGGCCAGGAACAGCTCCTGGACCACCTTGCGGTGGTTGCCGGTGGTGGTCCGGGTGAACAGGTCGTAGGACAGGCCGAGGCCCTGCAGGTCGTTCGCGATCACCCGGTGGTACTTGTCCACGAGCTCGTGGGTGGACAGGCCCTCCTTCTCGGCCTGCACCGAGATGGGTGTGCCGTGCTCGTCCGAGCCGGAGACCATCAGCACCCGGTTGCCCGACATGCGCATGTAGCGGGAGAACACGTCGGAGGGGACACCGAAACCGGAGACGTGACCGATGTGGCGGGGGCCGTTGGCGTAGGGCCACGCCACCGCGGTCAGCACGGAGGCACTCATGGGCCAAGCCTACGGAGCCGCTTCCAGCGGGTTCTGCCGGGAGGGGCAGTCCGCGAGGGGCCGGGCGGGGAAGGTCGCCCGGTCGGCTGACGGCGGCCCGCCCGCCCGTCTCACCCCTGGCTGATCGCGGCGTCGTACAGGGCCTTCTTGCTCACCCCCGCCGCCTCCGCGACCTCCGCCGCCGCCGTCTTCATCCGCTCGCCGTCGGCCACGCGCTGCCGCACCTCGGCCACCAGCGCCTCCATCGGCGGGGTCTCGCGGGCCTCGGCGGGCGCCAGCACGACGGTGATCTCCCCGCGCACGCCCTCGGCCGCCCACTCGGCCAGCTCGCCGAGACCACCCCGCTTGACCTCCTCGTACGTCTTCGTCAGCTCCCGGCACACGGCGGCGCGGCGGTCCGCGCCGAGCACGTGCGCGGCGTCGGCGAGGGTGTCCGCCAGCCGATGGGGTGATTCGAAGAACACGCACGTGCGCGGCTCGGCGAGCAGCGCGGCGAACCACCGCCGGCGTTCGCCCTGCTTGCGCGGGGGGAAGCCGTCGAAGCAGAAGCGGTCCGACGGCAGGCCCGACACGGCCAGCGCGGTCGTCACGGCGGACGGGCCGGGCAGGCACGTGACCCGGATGTCCTCCTCCACGCACGCCGCCACCAGGCGGTAGCCGGGGTCGGACACGCTCGGCATGCCGGCGTCGGTCACCAGCAGCACCGTCCGCCCGTCCCGCAGCGCCTCCAGCAGGCCGGGCAGCCGGGCCGTCTCGACCTGGTCGTAGAAGCTGACCACCCGCCCCGCGGGCGTGACGTCCAGGGCCGAAGCGAGCGACCGCAGCCGTCTGGTGTCCTCCGCCGCGATCACCTCGGCCGTGCCCAGCGCCTCGACCAGGCGCGGTGACGCGTCCCGGACGTCGCCGAGCGGAGTAGCCGCCAGCACCAAACGGCCTGATCCAGATACAGGTCTCACGTCTCTCACCCTACGATCGTGCGCGTGAGCCTGATCGCACCGCAGTCCGCAGACGACGTGGTCGACGCCGGCGAGGTACCGCCGACGAGCCCGCCACCGGGCAACGACCGCGAACAGCGGGCCCGCCAGCTCGAACCCGGAGCGATGAGCGACGCCCTCAGGGGCTGGCTCATCACGCTGGCCGTGGCGTTGATCGGCGGTGTGGTGCGGTTCTGGAACCTCGGGTTCCCGACCGACAAGGGCACCCCGGTCTTCGACGAGAAGCACTACGTGCCGCAGGGCGCGCAGGTGCTGCGCAACGGCGGGTACGAGGACAACCCCGGCTACGAGCTGATCGTCCACCCGCCGCTGGGCAAGCAGCTCATCGCGATCGGCGAGTGGCTGTTCGGCTACGACGGCGTCGGCTGGCGGTTCGCCTCGGCCGTCGCGGGCACCTTGACGATCCTGCTGGTCGTGCGGATCGCCCGGCGGATGACGCGGTCGGACCTGATCGCCGCCATCGCGGGCGTGCTGCTGATCGCCGACGGCATGAGCCACGTGCAGTCGCGGATGGGGATGCTGGACGCGTTCCTGACGTTCTTCGTGGTGGTGGCGTTCGCGTGCCTGGTGGTGGACCGCGACCAGGTGCGGGCCCGGCTGGCCGTCGCGGTGCGCGAGGGCTGGGTGACGAACTCGCCGTACGGCCCGTGGCTGGGTTTCCGCTGGTGGCGGTTCGCGGGCGGGATCGCGCTGGGCCTCGCGTGCGGCGTGAAGTGGTCCGGGGTGTGGTACATCGCGTTCTTCGGCGTGCTGTCGGTGCTGTGGAGCGCGCTGGCGCGCCGTTCGGCGGGCGTGCGGCGGCCGTGGCTCGGCGCGTTCGCGAAGGACCTGCTGCCGTCGCTGTTCGCGCTGCTGGTGATCCCGATGCTGGCGTACCTGGCGACGTGGTGGGCGTGGTTCGCGTCGGAGACCGCCATCGACCGGCACATCGCGGGCACCAAGATCCCCGAGGACGGCTGGATCCCGGCGCCGCTGCGGGCCCTCTGGTACTACAGCGGCAACGTGCTGGAGTTCCACACCAAGCTGGTGACCTCGGAGACCAACCGCCACCCGTGGGAGTCGAAGCCGTGGACGTGGCCGATGGGCCTGCGGCCGATGCTCTACTACTTCGAGGGCTCGGTGCAGGGCTGCGGCGGGCCGAGCTGCGTCGGCGCGATCATGCTGATCGGCACGCCCGCCCTGTGGTGGCTGTCGTTCCCGATGCTGGCGTGGGCGATGTGGCAGTCGATCGCCAAGCTGGACTGGCGCTACGCGGCCGTGCTGGTCGGGTACGGCGCGGGCTTCCTGCCGTGGTTCATCAACGTGGACCGGCAGATGTACTACTTCTACGCGATGCCGATGGCGCCGTTCCTGGCGCTGGGCATAGCGCTGGCGCTGGGCGAGGTCCTGGGCAAGCGGACCGACGGCCGGGAACGCCGCGGCACCGGTCTGCTCGCGGTGGCGCTGTACGTGGGCCTGGTCGTGGCCAACTTCGTGTGGCTGTGGCCGATCCTCAACGGCATCCCGATCACCCCGGAGGTCTGGGACGCCCAGAAGTGGCTCCCGTCCTGGAACTGACCGGCGGGCGGGTCAGCGCGGCAGCTCGGTGAGCACGGGGTTGCGGATGCTCTCGTAGATCACCGAGCTGCGGAAGCTGATCACCTCGCGGCGTTCGCTGAGGCGGTCGATGAGGAACGCGTGCAGGTGCTCCAGGTCCGGCACGGCGAGGTGGATGAGGAAGTCGTCGTCGCCCGCCACCACGTACATCGCGGTCACCTCCGGCAGCGCGCCGATCGCCGCCTTGAAGTTGGCGATCACGGCGCGGCTCATCGGGCGCAGCCGGGCCGCGACGAACGCCTGCACGGGCCGGTTGAGCGCGCTCAGGTCCACGTCCGCGTGATAGCCCCTGATGACGCCGCGCTCGCGCAGGGCCCGCACGCGTTCCAGGCAGGTCGAGGGCGCGACGCCGAGACGCCGCGCCAGCTCGCGGTTGGTCAGCCGCGCATCCAGCTGCAGATGCCTGGTGATCGCCGAATCAAGTTCGTCCACGTGCAGATCATGGCAAAGCCCGGCGAACGAAGTTCGGTGACGCTGGATCAGGTCGTTCAGATGGGCGAGTCTGGGGCAAAACCACCGAACGAACGGACCGGACGTGCTGCCGACCAGACTCGCGTTGATCCTGCGTGACGACCTGCCGCCCAACCTCGCCGCGAACGCCGCCGTCGTCCTCGGCCTCACCCTCGGCGCGCGGCTGCCCGACCTGCTCGGCGAGGACGTCGAGGACGCCGACGGCACCCTCCACCTCGGCCTCAACACGCACCCGGTGCCGGTGCTGACCACGTCCGCCGAGCACCTCAAGGAGCTGCACCGCGCCGAGGGCGTGCTGAAGATCGGCTTCACCGAGGTCGCCCGCCGCTCGCGCGCCTACCCCGAGTACGTGGCGGCGCTCGCCCTCGCCGAGGACCCCGGGTTCGTCGCCGTCGCCCTCTACGGCCCGAGGGCCGAGGTCACCCGCCTGACCCGCAAGCTGCCGTTGATGGCATGAAGCTCGCCGCGTCGTACGGGGGCGCGCAGTCGGCCACCTTGATGCGCGTCGCGTCGACCACGCTCGCGGCGGTGACGGCGGCGGGACCGGCCGCCGCCGTCGGGCTCCTCCGCCGCCGCACCGCGCCGGCGCCCGCGTTCTCCGGGGCGCCGGCGGCCGGGCCGCCGGTGACCGGGGTCGCGGCCCTGGTCAGCGCCCGGTTCGGGGCACGGGTCAGCGCACGGGTCGGGTCGGCGGTTCCGGCCGGTCGATCATCCTCGTGACCGGGCCTTCCTTGCTCAACCCGGCCTGCGAGAGCCACGTGCTCAACTCGGTGCGGATCGCGCCCAGCGCCGGCCGCTTGGCCGGGTCGGCGTCCAGCGCGCTGGTCAGCAGCCGGGCGTGGGCGCTGTGCTGGGGCAGCTTCACGCACGGCTCACCCTGCGCGGCGGCCATCAGCGACGAGATCGGGTTCTCCCGCGACCCGCGCGGCGGGTGGCCGGTGAGCGCGTAGCTGACCGTCGCGGCGAGCTGCCAGGCGTCCGACGCGGGGCTGGCCGCCTCGCCGCGGGCGGTCTCGGGGGCGAGGAAGTCCGGCGTGCCGACCATCATCCCGGTGGCGGTGAGCGTGCTGTCGCCCTTCGACCGGGCGATGCCGAAGTCGATCAGGTGCGCGGTGCCGTGGGTGTCCACGATGACGTTGGACGGCTTCACGTCCCGGTGCAGCACGCCCTGCTCGTGCGCGGCGGCCAGCGCGTCCGCCATGTTCACCCAGAGCCGGGCGGCGAGGGTGTCGGCGAGCAGGCCGCTGGTGAGCACGACGTTCGACAGCGGTTCGCCGTCGATGTACTCCATGACGATCGCGAGCCCGTCCGGGTCCTGCACGATGTCGAACACGCGCACGCAGTTCGGGTGCCGCACGGCGGCCAGAGCGCGCGCTTCACGCAACATGCGCTGCTCGGTGTCGTTGTCGGGGGCGTGCGCGAGCTTCACCGCGACCGTGCGGGCCAACTGCTCGTCCACGGCCAGCCACACCGTGCCGAACCCGCCGCGGCCGAGCTGGCGGATCCGCCGGAACCGCCCGCCCGCCGGGTTCCACACCTTGCCGGAGTCGGGCGTCGGGGTCGGTGTCGGGCCGCTGTTGCCGCCACCCGGGCCGAACGGCAGCGGGCCGGGCGTGTCGGCCAGCGGCGCCGGCTGCTCCGGCCTGGTCGGCCTCGGCGCCTCGACGGGCACGGGCACGTCGGCGACCCGCGTCGGCGGGTAGTGCCGGACCGGCGGCGTCGGCCGGTAGGGCGGGATCGGCTGGTAGGGCGGGATCTGCGCGGGCTGGTAGGGCGGCGGCTTCTCCACCTTGTAGGGCGGCGGCTGGTGCGGTTGGCGAGGCTGCTGCGGTTGCTGCGAGGCCGACACCTGCCGGCGCGGCTGCGACGACTGGTGCGGCGACGACTGGTGCGGCTGCTGCTGGGAGGACTGGTGCGGCTGCTGGGAGGACGACGGCGGTGGCGTTCTCGACACCGCGGGTTGCGGGCTCGGGTTCCCGCGATCGCGACCGGGGCGGTTCAGCATGGCGGTAGTCAACCCGAAAACCCGCACGACCAGGGAGCCCGCCACCGCGATCGGGAAGAACCCGAGCAGCAGGTGGCCCACCAAGGACACCGGCAGCGCGGACGTCGACAGCAGCAGGACCAGGAACGGCGGCCAGAACACGCGGCGCGGCCAGTTCGGGCCGAGCCGGAACGCCGAGCCCGCCTGGAGCATCACGAACAGCAGGCACAGCAGCGCGAGCAGCGCCGTCACCCCGGCGATCACCACGTCCGGCACCCCGGACCGGCCGGTGATCGCGGTGATGAACGGGTCGCTGCCGATCAGGTAGTCGTACTGGCTCAGCGCCAGGCACGGCGACTCGTCCAGCGACTCCATGCCCGGCAGCGCGCGGGTGCGCAGCAGCTTGTAGGTGGCCGAGAACGCCATCCAGGGCAGCACCAGCGTGCTGACCACGCCGAGCACGGCGAAGATCGCGCCGGTGAACGGGCCGTAGGAGTTGCCGACCACGCGGCGGACGGTGATCGACAGCAGCGCGGCGACCGTCGGCAGCACGCCGATCACGGCGCCGAACGCGGTGGCGGTCCAGGCCCAGTCGCCGGGGCAGAGGGGCACACCGGCCCAGTCGTGCAGCCACGCCAGCAGCGACTCCGCCAGCTCCACGACCCGCACCACCCCTTCTCGTCGTCTCTCAGGGTACGGGTGCGGGCCACACCGACAGTGCCGTCCGGGCAACATCGTGCAGTTCAGCCCGCGTGGCGCCGTCCCTGGCCAGCGACGACATCCCCCGGACGGTCGCGGCGACGAACACGGCGAGCCGCCGCGCGTCCGTACCGGCGGGCAGCGCGCCGGTCGCGACGTCGTGCCGGATCTTGGCCTCGACCGCCCGTCCGGCCTGGTCACGAAGGTCGTCCAGCTCGGGCGCGCTGAGGATCAGGCAGCCCCTGGGCCGGTCGGGGGTCGTGTACTCGACCGCGGCTTCGGTCAGGATCCGTTCGACGGCCCGGCGCGCGGTGGGCTCTTCTTCGAGGGCCCGCGCGGTGAACGCGCCGTAGGTCTGCCGGTAGCGGGCGACGGCTTCGGCGAAGAGGGCGCGCTTGTCGCCGAACGCGGCGTAGAGGCTCGGCGGGTTGACGCCGGTGGCCGCGGTGAGGTCGGCGACGGAGGTCGCCCGGTAGCCGTCGCGCCAGAAGGCGCGCGTGACCTGGTCCAGCACGTCGTCCCGGTCGAATCCCCGCTTGCGCCCCACCACGGCACTCATTCTATAACGTCCGCTACAGTTCGCTGTTGTGTAGCGACCGTTACAGATTGGGGTGCTGGTGAAGACGGCATTGGTGACCGGGGCGAGTCGCGGGATCGGGCGGGCGATCGCGGCGCGGCTGGCGGCGGACGGAATGCGGGTGGTCGTGCACTACGCGCGGGACGCCGACGCGGCCCGGGCCGTGGTGGAGGAAGCCGGGGGCGGGGCGTTCGCGGTGCGGGCGTCGCTGCCCTCGCAGCTCGACGCCTTGGTGGCGGCCCTGCCGCCATTGGACGTGCTGGTGAACAACGCCGGGATCGGACTGCCCGCGCCGATCGAGGACGTGACACCCGAGGCGTTCGAGGAGGTGTTCGCGGTCAACGTGCGGGCGCCGTTCTTCCTGGTGCAGCGCGCGCTGCCGCTGCTGCGGGACGGTGGGCGGATCGTGAACATCTCGTCCGGGGCCACGCGCATCGCCATGCCGGTCGGCATCGCGTACTCGATGACGAAAGGCGCGCTGGACACGTTCACGCGCACCCTGGCCCAACACCTGGGGCCGCGCGGGATCACCGTGAACACGGTCGCACCGGGAGTGGTCGACACCGACGTGAACGCGTCGTGGCTGCGGGGGAACCCGGCGGCGGAAGCGGCGATGGCGGCGCGTTCCGCGCTGGGGCGGATCGGCCGGGCCGACGACATCGCCGACGTGGTCTCGTTCGTGGCGTCGGACCGGGCGCGGTGGCTGACGGGCGCGTGGCTGGACGCGACCGGAGGAGCCCACCTGTGAGCGGATGGGGCCCGGCTCGCCGCGTGTGCGAGCCGGACCCCGCGCGTGTGCCCGCCGCTAGCTCACACGCGCTCCCACAAGGCGGGCACCGCCGGCGGATCCCAGCCTGGTTGGGACGTGTGCCCCTGCAAGCACCTGTACCCGACGCCGTCGTACGTCACGAGGGAGCCGGTCGTGTACGCGACGCCTGGCTGCCAGGTGGTCTGGCCGGGGTCCGTGGTGGTCGTCGTGGTCGGCGAGGTGGTGCTGGTTGGCGTGCCGCCACTGACGATCAACTGGAGGCCGTAGACCTGGAGGATCTCGTTGACCGGCTGGAAGTAGATCGTCCCGCCGGACGTGCAGTTCCCGGAGCCACCGGAGGTGACGCCCTGCGCCTGGTCACCCGTCAGCCACGAGCCGCCGGAGTCGCCCGGTTCGGCGCAGGCGTTCGTGCGGGTGAGGCCGGTGATCGTGCCTTCGGGGTAGGTCACGGAGGTGTTCTTCTGCTGGATGGTGCCGCAGCGCCAGCCCGTGGTGGAGCCGGAGCGGCAGACCGACGCGCCCACCGGGGCCTCGGTGGAACCGGCCACCGGGACCGTGCCGGGGTAGCGGTTGACCAGGCCCCGGCCGGTGTTTCCGGCGGCCGTGCGGACCCAGGCGTAGTCGTTGCCGGGGAAGCTGGAGCCGGCGAACGTGCCGCTGGGCTGGGTCGTGCCCGCACCCGTGCTGCCGCAGTGCCCGGCCGTGACGAACCCGCCCTGGACCGCGAAGCCGACCGAGCAGCGCGAACCGCTGCCGATGTAGTAGGCGTTGCCGCCGATCACGTCGACCAGCGGGCGCGGGTCCTCAGTGGACCGCTCGATCCGGACGTCCGCCTCACCCAGACCGCTGGTGTGCGCGAACGCCTTCGCGGCGGTCACGTCGCGAGCGAGGACGACCACGGTGTTCGTGGGCGCGTCGACGTACCAGCCGGGGACGCCGCGGGGCGCGCTGCGCGCGTTCCGGTCGAGCTTGGCCTTGAGGGCGTCGAGCTGGGCGAGCGAGCGCGCCACCAACGCCGGCCGCGCGCCCTCCGCTTCGACGGCCTGGATCTGCGACGCGGCCGTGACGCCGACGACGAGCTCGGTGGCGTCGGCGTTGAGCCAGGCCCCCGCGAAACCGGGCCCGAGCCTCGCCTTGAGCGTGCTCTCGGTCCGGGTGGCGACCGCTTCGCGCTGGATGCGCGCCCGTGCCTGGTCGGGGGTCAGGCGGAGGTCGCGCGCCATGGCCGCGACCATGCCGCCGTCGACGTCCGTGCGCGGCGGTGGTGGGCCCGCGGTCGCGGTGGTGGCCAGTGCGGCTGCCAGTCCGGCAGCGCTCAGAACCGCCACGGCGACCGCGGCGACAGTGCGTCGAGTCATCCGCTTGTCTCCTTGCAGGGGTGGTGACACGGGATGCGGGGCCGTTGCCCCCGACGCTAGCCGGCGAGAACCCGGGGCGGATGTGCCAGTCCGGTCATAACGCCGCGGTATGGTCTAGTCCATTCCCGGGAGCGGTGACCGCACGGAGGGGCGGCGCGGGCTAGCTGTTCTGTCCTGTGAGGTTGGGGACGCGGGTGGTGGGTGGTTGGCCGCCCAGTGCGGTGTGGCCGCGGTGGTGATTGTAGGTGTGCAGCCATCGTGGCAGTGCCGCTCGTCGTTCGGTTTCGCTGCGGTATGCCTCGGCGTAGGCCCATTCGTCGAGCAGGGTTCGGTTGAAGCGTTCGACCTTGCCGTTGGTCTGGGGTCGGTAGGCGCGGGTGCGTTTGTGGGTGATGCCCGCGTCGGTGAGGGTGTCTCGCCACAGGTGTGAGCGGTAGCAGGAGCCGTTGTCCGTCAGCACCCGCTTCACCACCACCCCCGCCGCCTGGAAGAACGCCTGTGCCCGGGTCCAGAAGGCGCTGGCGGTTTCCTTGGTCTCGTCGGGCAGGATCTCGGTGTAGGCCAGCCTGCTGTGGTCGTCCACGGCGTTGTGCAGGTAGGAGTAGCCGAGGTTGGGGCGGCCGTGAACCTTGCGCGGCCTGGTCGGGTCGCGGTGGGCGGAGCTGTTGCGCCCGCCGGCCCGCCGGCCGTGGACTTTATGGCCGCCGCCGTCGGGGATGTTGCCGAGCTTCTTGATGTCGACGTGCACCAGGTCGCCGGGTGCGACGTGTTCGTAACGTCGGATCACCCGGCCGGTGGCGCGGTCCAGGTGCGCCAGGCGGGCCAGGCCGAAACGGCGCAGCACCCGGTGCACCGTGGAGGGGTTGAGCCCCAGCAGGAAGGCGATGCGGGCCGGACCCCACCGCCGCGCCAGGCGGACCTTCACGATCCGGCGTTCACGGCGGGTGGGCAGCCGGCGCGGGCTGCGGTGCGGTCGGCTGGAACGGTCGACCAGGCCCGACTCGCCCAGCTCGCGGTAACGGCCGGCCCAACGGGCGGCGGTGCTCGGCGAGACCTGGAACCGCTCGGCCGCCCGCCGCAACGGCCAGCCCTCGTCCACGACACACCGGGCCAAGCGCAGCCTGCCCACCGGAGTCAGCGGTGCGTTAGCGTGGGTCACGAGGGCCTCCGTCGGCTTGGTGTAGACGTCGCAATCCACACCGAACCCGGAGGCCCTCCCTCATTCCAACATCATCCGACTACGTGTCCCGGTGTCCACAACCTCTCAGGGCAGTACAGCTAGCAGACGCAGAACTCGTTGCCCTCCGGGTCGGCCATGACCACGTGGTGTTCCGGGTACTCCCCGACCACTCTCCCGCCGGCCGCCCGCAGTTGCGAGACCTTGCGCCACACCGTCGCCCAGCGATCTTCCGGCGGTGCTTCCAGGCTGACCCGGATGTCGAAGTGGAGGCGGATCTTCTCCGTCTTCGGTTCCCTCACCTGTTGCAGGAACAGCCTCGGACCCGCGCCCGTCGGGTCGTGCAGCCAGGCGCCGTCGTCCTGGTCGTCGTCCGGGTCGTCGTAGTGCGCCACCCACTCCGCCCTCGTCTTGAACGGCGGGGGTGGGGGTTCGTCCTCGTAGCCCAGGGCCAGTTTCCAGAACTCGGCCAGCTCGGTCGGGTGGTGGCAGTCGAGGGCCAAGCCGATGGTGTGCGCCATCCCACGACGCTAGCCAAGGGGTCCGACAGTTCCGGCCGGCGACTCCGACCCCTCAGCCGCGCCGGCCGCCTCGGCCGCAGGTCCTTCGGTGTCAGAGCAGGCTGAGCTGGGTGCCCTTCCGCTTCCGCTTCGGCTGCGCGTCGCCCAGCTGCTCATAAGCCTTCAGCGCCGCCAGGAACGGGGACTTCGGCCGCCCCGACGTGTGGCTCAGGAACAGGTGCCGCTGCGCCCTGGTCATCCCGACGAAGAACAGCCGACGCTCCTCGTCCACCGCCTCCACGTCGTCCGACCCCGGCCACCGCAACGGCAGCAGGCCGTCCTCGCAGCCGACGATGAACACCACCGGGAACTCCAAGCCCTTCGACGCGTGCAGCGTGAGCAGCGAGATCCGGTCCGCCCGCGGGTCCCACGTGTCCACCTCCACCCCCAGCGCGAGGGCCGTGTGGAAGCGCTCGAAGTCGGCCCCGCACTCGGCCGCCAACGGTTTCAGCAGCTCATAGGCGGTGTGGTCGTCACCGGCCACGGCACGCACGCGTTCCAGCACGGTGGAGCCGCCCGCGAACGCCAGGTCGTGGGCGATCCGCGCCACCCCGGGCCGGTCGGCCAACCGGTCGTGCGAGCGCTTCTGGAACGGCAGGCCGGACTGCGTCAACGCCTCGACCAGCGCCCGCGACTGCCGGTCCGTCCGGTACAGCACGGCGAAGTCCGAGAAGCCGAGCCCCTGCGTCCCGTCACCCACCACCCGGCCGCTGTCGAACGCGTGGAACGACGCGCCGCCCAGCACCTGCTCGATCGTGCGCGCCACGAACCCCGCCTCGGCCGCCTCCGACGACGCGTGGTGCACGCCGATCGGCGCGGCGCCGTGGTCCACCATCGGCCGCAGCTCCCGCCCCGGCACCAGCGACGACGGCGCGATCACCTGCATCGCGCCCGTCACCACCGCCGTCGACGACCGGTAGTTCCTGGTCAGCTGCACGGTCCGCGCACCGGGGAAGTCCTCCCGGAACCGCAGGAAGAACCCGACGTCGGCGCCGCGGAACCGGTAGATCGCCTGGTCCGGGTCGCCGATCGCGGTCAGGTTGCCGTCCGGCGGCGCCAGCAGCCGCAGCAGCCGGTACTGCTGCTCGTCCACGTCCTGGTACTCGTCCACCGACACCCACCGCCACCGCGCCCGGTAACCGGAGACCAGCGGAGGCGACTCCTCCAACAACGACAGCGGCAACGAGATCAGGTCGTCGAAGTCCACCAGGTCCTGCGCCCGCAACGCCTTCTTGTACCGCGCGTCCCCCGCGTCGACCAGCTCCCGCGCCTCCTTCCCGTCCGCGACGACGGACAGCGCCACCTCCAGCTGCCGCTCCGGGTCCGCCACCCCGAACGACGCCGACAACCCGAAGCGCGCGCCGTGCTCGCGCAGGATCAGCACGCCCAGCGAGTGGAACGTCGCGATCGTCACCTCGTCGACGGCGTCCGGCGCGAGCAGCGCCAGCCGTTCCGCCATCTCCTCCGCCGCGCGGCGGGTGAACGTGATCGCCAGGCACTCCGACGCCGGCACGCCCCGGGACGTCACCAGGTCCGCGATCCGGTGCGTCAACGTCCGCGTCTTGCCCGTCCCCGGCCCGGCGATGATCAGCAACGGCCCGCCGGCCACCTCGGCCGCCGCCCGCTGCTCCGGGTCGAGACCGTCCAACAACGACGAGCCGGCGGACTCCGCGACCGGTGTCGCGACGGCGACCGGGACGGGCGCGGGCGCCGGCCGTGCACGCTCCACAGTGGACGGGGCGGGGGCGTCGTAGTCGAACAACGCGAACGCCGACCGCCGACGGTCCAGCTCCCCCGGCTCGAACACGGTGATCACGCCGTACTCGCCGTCGTAGCCCGAGTCGCGCACCACCTCGCCACGCCGCAGCCGGGTCACCGCCTCGGCCAGCAGCGGCGAGTGCACGGCGATGTCGTCGACCGGCACGTCCTGCAGGATCACCAGCTCCGGCCCGAGCGCCGCCGTCAGCTTGTCGATCTCCGCGACCACCTTCTTGCTCTTCGGCCCGGTGCCGACGATCTCGCTCACGATCTCCGGTAACGGCACCAGGCTGGTGAACCCGGCCGCGCCGGCGGGACGCGAGCCGTGCGGCCGGTCGGCCAGCTCCGCCACCCGGCTGAGCACGCCGACCGTCAACGGCTTGCCGCACTCCGGGCAGATCCCGCGGTGCGCCGACGTCTCCTCGGGTTCCATCCGCACGCCGCACTTGCGGTGCCCGTCGACGTGGTACTTGCCCTCCTCCGGGAAGAACTCGAGCGACCCGGCGAACCCGTCGCCGGTTTCCAGCGCCGACCGCACCGAGTAGTAGTCCAGGTCGGTGTCGAACACCGTCGCCTCACGACCCAGCGCCGGCGGCGAGTGCGCGTCCGAGTTGCTGACCAGCCGGTACTGGTCGAGGCTCGACACCCGCCAGTTCATCTCCGGGTCCGACGACAGCCCGGTCTCCACCGCGAAGATGTGCGGCGCCAGGTCGACGTAGCAGTCCTGGATCGCGTCGAACCCGGACTTCGAGCCGAGCACCGCGAACCACGGCGTCCAGACGTGCGCGGGCACCAGGTAGCCGCCGCACTCGAGCGTGATCTCCAGCAGGTCGCGCGAGTCGAGCCCGAGGATGGGCCGCCCGTCCGACCCGAGGTTGCCGATCTTGGCCAACCGGGCGTTGAACCGCGCCGCCGACGACAGGTCGGGCATGTAGACGAGGTGGTGCACCTTGCGGGTGCGGTCGCCGCGCTTGTAGATCGTCGAGATCTCCACCGACAGCATGAACCTCACCGGCGCCGCGGCCAGCGACGGCGGCAGCCTGCGGTCGATGTCGCGGTCGAGGTCGTCCCGCAGCCGGAACAGGCCGGGCGTCGCCTCGACCAGGTTCTCGCCGAGGTGGTCGTACCAGGCGGGGTGGGTGAAGTCGCCGGTGCCGACCAGCGAGATCCCCTTGCGGCGGGCCCACCAGGTCAGGTGTTCGAGGTCGCAGTCACGGCTGCAGGCCCGGGAGTACTTGGAGTGGATGTGGAGATCCGCCACAAAGCGCACCGGCCAGAGCGTAGTGACCGATCCACTCCGCCGTCGCGCCAGGTCTCACCGCCCGCTCTCGTCACAAGGTGCGGGTCCCGCCAGAAGTCCGTAGTCGAGCGGTCCGCACTTCAGGCCATGCCCGCCCGACGTCCGGCAGTCCGGCAGATTCTTCGAGAATCCTCCACCAGCGCCTGACGTGGTGCCTGCCAAGGTGCGCGAACACCCTGACAGGCACCGCAAATCAAGCGGTCACGCCACTACGCACGACGGCGACGGGCGAGGTGGCGCTCGAGGCCGAGTGCCGTGGTGAAGAGTGCCGTCACCGCGCTGAGCGCGACGAAGACGTCAGCCTGGGCAGCCACGGTGACGACGACCGTGACGATGCAGATGATGACGATCGCCGCGGAGAGCCGCAGACGGGGCCGCCAGTTGGCGCACGCGGCCAGCCAACCACCGATGTGGTTCGACAATGAATATTCCTCACTTTCAAGTCCGTGGTCCGGATGAGCGGATTTCCCAGGTCGAGCAGTCACACTGCCGTTTGCAGTCGGCAGGAAGACGAGACCACTCGGCACGACCGAGGAGTGACCATCTTGACCCACTCACCGCCGTGGCGGAAGGGGCTGGTGAGCTTTTAGTGGTACGCCAGCCGGGACAGCGCCGAGAGGTCCGGAACAAGCACATCCCGACGAGCGTGGTAGCGCACCACACCGGCTTTGCGCAGTGCCCCGAACGCCCGTTCCGCGGTTCGCGGCTTCATCCCCGCCATCGAGGCGAGTTCGATCCGCGTGAGGGGCAGCTTCAACGCCCAGCCCTCTTCCTCCTCACGACCGTGCTCACGCAGCAGCTCCACCAGCACGCGCGCCACGCGTTCGACCGCTGTATGAGCCAGGAAGTCCCGCTGCCGCGCATACGCCCAGCGCAGACGGTCGTTGAGGACACCGAGCAGCGCGACGAGCACGTCGTTGCGGCGGTACAACAGGCGGAGGAACTCGTCACTCGCGACCCGTCGTACGACCACCGCGCCGCAGGTGACCGCGGAGGCGAAGCACGGCTCGTGGCCGACGACCTCGGCCTCGCCCACCGTGCTCCCCGAACCGATGATCTCGAGGACCATCTCGTCACCGTCGTCGTCCCTCGTCACGACCATGACCGCACCGCTGAGGATCACGAGCACATGGCCGACCTTCGTCCCCTGCTCCACGAGGAGCGTGTTCGCCGGGTACCTGACGGTGGTGCCCAGGCCGAGCACCTCCTGCCGGACGGCGGAGCGCAGACGACCGAGCAGGCTCGTGACCGGCCAGCCGCCGGACGTGTCGTGATCGACCGCCCTCTCGTCAGCCGAGTCCGACGAGTCCGCACCCCGCCCCCTGTCGTTCGTGGCCGCCACGATCTCCTGACAGCGAACCCACAGCTCCCAGAACCGTGCCCGATCGCCGCCGAGGGCTGCGACGAGGGCCTCGACCGTCTCCCAGCGCGGAGCGCCGCTGTCGACCCCGCGGTGGAGCACCCGGTGCACCGTGTCGTGGCTGATCCTTCCATCACTGCGCGACGCCACCGTGCGCGTGCTGGGCCGCCCCGCCTCTTCGTACAGCTCGCGGAGTTCAGCCTGGAGAACCTCGACAGGGGTCAGCGAGGGCGTCGCCGACGAAGGCTGCATCCCCACCACCTCCCGCCTGTCAGACGTACCAACAGGGCGATTCTACGCAGATTGCGGACACGTTCGGCCGATCTCCGGGCATAGTGCAACTGCCGGTCAAGTCCGTTGGTCCGGATGAGCATCGGTTTCGGCCCCCCGATTTGCAGCGGGGGGCCGCACTCATTTCAAGCCCCTCGCCTGAGTCCGCCTCACGGCTGCGTACCAGGTGCTACCGGATCGCGACGCCTCATCGCCCAACTCGTTCGGCTACCACCGCAGAGTGCATACCGACAGTAGGCGACGCATTGTGGCTACGCGCTCCCGAAAGCACTCGACGGCATCTGGTGACCTTCGAGATGACCATTACACCTGAGCTGTACTAACACACAAGTGCCACGTGCGAGGCAAGCCGTCCACGATCCACGGCACGCCCACGGCAGGCAGAACCCCCGCCCAGGCGAGCTGAGTGGACGACAGAGAACCGGCGTGCCTGCTGGGGTCCTTAACTGCCATCAGGAGCCTCAACCCACGCGGAACCAGCCCGAGGGAGGACCGCGAAGGCAGAATCGGCACGGTGACCTCCGAGATGAACCCGTCGGACGACGACGAGCAGTGGCGGGCCGAGATGCTCGCCGCCGTCAGCACGGGCGATCCGCAGGTGGCGAACCCGGCGCTGCTGGAGCTGACCTACGACGACCTCGACGGCGAGTGGGTGGAACCGATCCTGCTGGAGCACCTGGCCCCTCGGCACGACGTCCGGTTGCGCCGCCTGGCCGCGACCTGCCTCGGGCACCTGGCACGCATCCACGGCAAGATCACCAGGGGGACCGTGGTGCCCGCCTTGCAGGCCCTGCTGTCCGATCGCGTGCTGGGCGGCACAGCGCAGGACGCCCTGGACGACATCGAGCAGTTCGCCCCGGCGGAACCGGGGACCCGCCCGTGAGCACCGCGCCGTCAGGGGGCACCAACACCGAAGAGCGGGAACCGGAGGACCGGTTCCCGCTCTTCGCGTGCTGTGTCACTTGTGGAGCTGAGGGGAATCGAACCCCTGACCTACTCGATGCGAACGAGTCGCGCTACCAACTGCGCTACAGCCCCGTGTTCTGTTGTCGTGCGGGAGGAAGCATATCAGTAGTCGGGGGGTGGTTTTGCCACCCCCCTCTACTCGCCCGACGCCCGGCGGTACGGGAGGGCGTCGGGGCCGTCCAGCTCGACGAACAACGGGTCCTCGTCGTCCAGGTCCACCACGACGGTGCCGGGGCGGGCCTGGTGCTGGAACCTCGGCTGCGGGGGCAGGCCCGACTGGTCGCGGGACGGCTCGGACTCCGCGGACGGCGCGGCGGCGGTGTGCGGCTGCGCGTCCGCGGCCGACCGGGCGGCGGGACGGCGGCGGGACTGGGAGTGCCTGGCCACGCGGCGCGCGCGGATCTCCTCCTCGATCCGCACCTGCCGGCGCAGGTACCCGAGGTAGGAGACGAGCGTCACGTCGACGGCGGCGTGGCCCCACCAGGCGAGCGGGTAGAACACGCCGGCGACGACGCCGGTGACCAGGGCGAGCAGCAGGAGCGTGCCGACGACGCGGCGGCGGAAGGCGTACTTCGCCTGGGCCACGATCGCCGCGGTCTCCGGGTCGTAGCCGCCGCGCCCCGGGCGGAACGGCCGGTGCTCGACGAAGTCGAGGTCCGGCTCGTCGTAGTCGTCGTACTCCTCGAAGTCCGGGTCTGCCTCGGGCATGGCGTCGTACCCCTCCTCCATGCTGCCGCGCGACGCGTCGGCGCGCTTGCGCGCGACCATCGGCACGAGGACGACCAACCAGGCCACGACCAGTCCCACGACGATCAGCGAGCTCGGCATCCCCGTCACCTCCCCCTACCCCGCGGCGCGCTCGGTGGTGCGCATGCCACGCTAGTCACAACAGTCACACCTGTGTCGGAGGCACGCCGACTGGCGTACGTACCAAAGTGTGGTGTATCACCCACTTTCGGGTGATCCGAATAAGCCGGTCGGCCCGCAGATCAGGCGGTTCGGGCGTACCCCTGTGCGACCAATCGGCGTACGAGACCTTCGGGCGAGGCTTCTTCGGCGGTCATCGCGAAGCACAGGTGGTCACGCCAGTCGCCCGCCACGTCGAGGTAGCGCAGGAACAGGCCCTCCTCCCGGAAACCCGCCTTGGCGAGCACCCGCAGGCTGGCCCGGTTCTCCGGCCGGACGGTCGCCTCCAGCCGGTGCAGGCCGCCCGCGCCGAAGCAGTGGTCGACCACCAGCGCCAACGCCGCGGTGGCCACGCCGCCGCGCGCCCGGTCGGCCGCCACCCAGTAGCCGACCCACGCCGAGCGCAGCGAGCCGCGCACGATGTTGCCCACGGTGATCTGCCCGGCCAGCACGCCGTCCACGGTGATCACGAACGGCAGGGCCTGGCCGCGCCGGGCCAGCGACTTGAGCGAGGACCACTGCGGCGGCCAGGCCAGCGGCGCGTTGCGCTCGTGCCACCCCTCGGCCGCGGTGGGTTCCCAGTCCTCCAGGTACGCCCGGTCGCGCAGCCGGGCCCGCGACCACGTCGAGGCGTCGAACAGCTTCGGCGGCCGCAGCTCCACCAGGCCCGCCGCGACCCTCAGCGGTCCGAGCCGCGCGGGCCAGCCGGGGTGCCTGCCGCCGTCACCCGCGAAACTCATCCATCCCCACTGTGTCTCGTTACCGTCAGGGGTCTCATCCCCGTTGGGCGAGGAAGCTGACCATGACCTCTTCGCCGACCGCCACGTCCGTCACGTCCTCGTCGACCATGACCAGGCAGTTCGCCTCGGCCAACGACGCCAGCAGGTGCGACCCGGAGGTACCCAGCGGCTGCACCAGGTACTCGCCGTTGTCCGCGTCGCGCAGCAGCTGGCCGCGCAGGTAGCCGCGCCGGCCCTTCGTGGACGTCAGCGGCGACAGCAGCCGCGCGCTGACCGCCCGCCGGTACGGGTTGCGCTTGCCGAGCGCGGCCCGGATCAGCGGACGCACCAGCACTTCGAAAACGACCAGGGCGCTCATCGGGTTCGCGGGCAGCAGGAACGTCGGCACCGCGTCCGGTCCGAGCCGGCCGAAGCCCTGCACCGAACCGGGGTGCATGGCCACCCGGGTCACGTCGACGTCGCCGAGGTCGGCCAGCGCGGCGCGCACCTCGTCGCCGATGACGCCCCCGACGCCACCCGCGACCACGACGATCTCCGACAGCAGCAACCTGCCCTCGACGACCTCCCGCATCCGGCGCGGGTCGGACGACTGGATGCCGACCCGGCTGACCTCGGCGCCCGCGTCCCGCGCGGCGGCGGCCAGCGCGTAGGAGTTGACGTCGTAGACCTGGCCCTGGCCCGGGGTGCGGTCGACGTCGACCAGCTCCTCGCCGAGGGAGATCACCGACACCCGCGGCCGGGGGTGGACCAGCACCTTGTTGCGGCCGACCGCGGCGAGCAGGCCGACCTGGGCGGCGCCGATGGACGCGCCGCGGCGCACCGCGACGTCACCGGTCTGCACGTCCTCGCCGGTGCGCCGCACGAACGCCGCGGACGGCACGGAGCGGTGCACGGTGACCTTCGCCGCGTGCCCGTCGGTGTAGTCGACGGGCACCACGGCGTCGGCCAGCGTCGGCAGCGGCGCGCCGGTCGCGACCCGCACCGCCTGGCCGGGTTGCAGTCGTCTGGGCTGGCGGGACCCGGCGGGGATCTCGCCGACCACCGGGAGCGTGACCGCTTCCTCGTTGGCGGCCTGCACGTCGACGCTGCGCACCGCGTAGCCGTCGACCGCCGCCTGGTCGAAACCGGGCAACGCGCGCTCGGCGACGACCTCCTCGGCGCAGAGCAGGCCCTGCGACTCGGAGATCGCGACCCGCACGGGGGCGGGCCGCACGGCGGCGGCGACCACCCTGGCGAGCTGCTCGTCCACTGACCTCATGAGTTGACCTTCGTTTTAGGAGTTGGCGAGGCGTGCCCGCAACCACTCCCCCAGCTCGGGCCCGTAGTCGGGGTGCTCCAGTGCGAAGTCAACCGCAGCTTTGAGGAATCCCCCCGGATTGCCCAGGTCGTGTCGCCCACCGCGGTGGACCACGACGTGCACGGGGTGGCCCTCGTTGATCAGCAGCGCGATGGCGTCGGTGAGCTGCAGCTCGCCGCCCGCGCCGGGCGTGATGCGCTTGAGGGCGTCGAAGATCGCCCGGTCGAGGAGGTAGCGGCCGGCCGCGGCGAACGTGGACGGCGCGTCCTCGGCCTTGGGCTTCTCGACCATGCCGACGACCTGCTTGACGTCGTCGTCACCGGTGTCCTTGACGTCGAAGACGCCGTAGGCGGAGATCTGCTCCTTGGGGATGTCGAACGCGCACAGCACGCTGCCGCCGAGCTTCTCGCGGACCGCGGCCATCTTCGACAGCACGCCCGTGGGCAGCACCAGGTCGTCCGGCAGCAGGACGGCGACGGCCTCGTCCGCCCCGGTCAGGTTGCCCTCGGCGCAGGCGACCGCGTGCCCGAGGCCCAGCGCCTTGTCCTGGATGGCGGTCTCGACGGTGAGCAGGTTCGGCGCGCGGCGGACCTTGGCGAGCAGGTCGGTCTTGCCGCGCTCCTCGAGCGTCGCCTCCAGTTCCGGCTGCGGGCGGAAGTACTCCGCGACGGCGTCCTTGCCGGGGGAGGTCACGATGATCAGCTTCGTCGCGCCGGCCTCGGCGGCCTCGGTGGCGACGAGCTCGATGCCGGGGGTGTCGACGACCGGCAGCAACTCCTTGGGCACCGCTTTGGTGGTGGGGAGGAAGCGCGTGCCCAGGCCTGCCGCCGGCACGATCGCTGTCTGGAAGGCGCTCATGGCCTGCGAGCGTAACGGCGCGCTTAGGGTGACCTGCCATGACGTCCGGTGAACGTGATCGGAAGGCGACTCTGCGCACACGGCTGCGGGCCGCGCGGCGGGGCGCGGTGCTGCCCCGGATGGTGGACGAGGTGCTGTCCGCCGTCGCCGAGTTCGGCGTTTCGCCTGGTGAGACCGTGTGCGCTTATGTCGCTTCGGCGGTGGAGCCCGGGTCGTTGGCGATGGTGGAGGCGCTGCGGGCGCACGGGTTGCGGGTGTTGCTGCCGGTGGTGGTCGGGGACGGGCTCGACTGGGCCGCTTACGACGGGCGGTTGCGGGCGGGCGCGTTCGGGCTGCGGGAGCCGGAGGGGGCGCTGCTGGGCGCGGAGGCCGTCGGGTCGGCGGCGTTGGTGCTGGTGCCCGCGTTGGCGGTGGACCGCTCCGGGGTGCGGTTGGGCAAGGGCGGCGGTTACTACGACCGGGTGTTGCGGCTGGCCACGGGTCCGGTGGTGGCGGTGGTGCGGGACGAGGAGTTCGTGCCGTCGTTGCCGGCGGAACCGCACGACGTGCGGGTGGACGCGGTGCTGACGCCCGCGCGGGGTGTGGTCCGGCTGCCGTCGCTGTGACTTTGACCTGTGATGTTTGCGCCACATATGCCGGGTGGCGCATCATCGGTGTTGGCACTCGTGACGCAGGAGTGCCAACCAGGACTCGTGGAGGGCTCACCGTGCCGACCTACCAGTACGCCTGCACCGAGTGCGACCACCGGTTCGACGCGGTGCAGTCCTTCTCGGACTCCGCGTTGACCGAGTGCCCCCAGTGCTCCGGCAGGCTGCGCAAGCTCTACGGCGCGGTCGGCGTCGTGTTCAAGGGCAGCGGCTTCTACCGGACCGACAGCCGTTCGTCGTCCTCGGCTTCCCCCGCGGCCACGCCGGCTCCGGCCGCCGCGAAGTCCGAGTCGTCATCGTCTTCATCCTCGTCTTCTACGTCGTCGTCTTCGTCCTCGACGTCGAGCGCGCCGGCTGCCGCCGCGTCCTGATCGGAAGTTGTCCACAGGCCCCCGAGTTGTCCACAGCTCGGGGGTTCGCGCTGTCCGAACCCCCGTCCCGTCCCTACCGTCACAACCATGCTCCTCCACCTCAGAAGGATCCTGGCGGGCCTGCTGGCCCTGGTAGCCGTGGGTGTGGCCGTGCTGCCGGACGGTTCGACGGTCGACGTCCTGGTGGCGGCGCGGGATCTTGCCCCCGGCGTGCCGCTCGGTGCGGACGACGTGCGCGTGGTCGCCGTGCCACCGTCCTTGTCGCCGGCGGGCGCGGTCGCGTCGGCTGACGCGTCAGGCCGCAGCCTGGTGAGCGCGGCCCGTTCCGGTGAACCGCTGACCGATGCCCGCTTGTCCCCGGTCGACCCGGACGTGTCGTCGGTGGCCGTGCACCTGGCCGACGCCGGGGTGGTCGGCCTGCTGCGGCCGGGGAGCCGGGTGGACGTCGTCGGCGCGGGGTCGGAGGTGCTGGCAGCGGACGCCTCGGTGGTCGCCGTGCGCGAGGGCGAGGTCGTCGTGATCTCCGCGGAGCGCGCCGCAGCCCACCGCCTGGCCGCCGAAACCCTGGCCGGCCCAGTCGCCCTGATCCTGCGCTGACCACCCGCCAGCCGCCACCCGCCGGCACCTCAGACACAGACGCACCACCACACCGCCTGAACACCGGCGCTACGCCTTCCACACACCTGCCGGCCTCCACCACGGCTGACCCCTGACAGCCGCCCCACCGACAGTCACGCCCACCAACAGCTGTTCCCGCCTACGGCCACCGCACCGTCACCGAAGTCATCCGCGCCCGAGCCCACGAGTTCACCAACCACCTGCACGTCATCAGCGGCCTCGTCGAACTCGACCGACGCGACGACGCCCACATCGAACGCGTCGGCGGCGCCGGCTCCGTCACCTCCGACATCACGCTCCCCCGCCACCTCATCCACACCCCACCCAACCCTGCCTCCCCTGCCCTGCCAACCCGCCCGGCGCGCCCTGCCGGGCAGTAGCCCACCGACCCACCACCCGCCAGCAACCGTCCTTCCCGCTTCCCCACCCTGCACCGCAGGCCCTACGACCACACCCACCAACAACCGCACCCACCGAGGCTGTCCCCAGCCCACGCCGCCTTCCGACTGATCCACCATCCCGCCCTGTCCCGCGCCACTCCGGCCCAGCCCAGCCGACCGCCCATCCCCGCTCCACTCGACCCGGCTTGGCGATCTCGCCTCACGACCTGCCACTCGCCAGCAACCCACCCTCCCCACCTCCGGTCCTGCACCGCCGGCCCGGCCCCCGCCGACTCGGCCACTACTCGCCTTGGCCCGTTCCAGCCACCTCACCCGGCGCGGCTGGTCATCGGCCGGCCGTCGCGAATCCTCAGTTCCGCTTTGTCCGTGCCATCGCCCGACCCCGAACCCTCGCCGGCGCCGTCCACGCCGTCCTGGTCCGTGACCCCGCTTGCACGCCTCCGGTCGCGTCGGTCGCGGTGGGAGACGGGCACGGTGGGGTGGAATCAGGGTGGTGAGCTGGGAAGATGAAGTTTTCATCGGGTGACCGATGAGTTTTCGGCGCGCCTGTCGTTCCACCGGGTACAAGGCATTCAGGGTGGGGCTCCGGCCCCTTACCGAGGAGAGAACCGTGGACTGGAAGCTGCAAGTGGTCGTCGTCCCCGTGTCCGACGTCGAGCGCGCCAAGACGTTCTACGCCGACACGTTGGGCTTCACGCTCGACACCGACCACCGCTCGGGCGACGCCTTCCGGGTCATCCAGGTCACCCCGCCCGGCTCGGCGTGCTCCATCGTCTTCGGCAAGGGCCTCGGCGACAGCGGCGCACCCGGCTCGCTCAAGGGCTGCCAGCTGGTCGTCTCCGACATCGAGGAGGCACACGCGCACCTCGAGGCGAAGGGCGTGGCGAACTCCGGCCCGCAGCACTTCGAGAACGGCGTGATGACGCCCGGAGCGGACCCGGCCGGCGGGGACTACAACTCCTTCATCTTCTTCGACGACCCGGACGGCAACACGTGGGCCGTCCAGCAGGTCGCGAAGCCCCTGCGCTGATGTTCGAGCAGGCCACCCGGCAGCACCGCCGCGAGCTGCACGTCCACTGCTACCGGATGCTCGCCTCCTACGAAGAAGCCGAGGACGCCGTGCAGGAGGTGTTCCTGCGCGCCTGGCGGGCGTGGGACACCTTCGACGGCGGCAACGTCCGCGCCTGGCTCTACAAGATCGCCACCAACACGTGCGTCGACCTGGTCCGGGCCAAGGCGCGCACGCCCCGGACGCAGCCGGAGATCAGCTGGCTCACCCCGTACCCGGACCGCCTGCTGGACCGGGTGGCGCCGGCCGACGACGAGCCGGACGTGGTGGCGGTCGCGCGGGAGACGGTGGAGCTCGCCTTCCTGGCCGCCCTCCAGCTCCTCCCCGCGCGGCAGCGGGCCGCGTTGCTCGCGCGGGAGGTGCTGGGCATGACGGCGCAGGAAACGGCCGGCCTGCTCGACATCAGCGTGGCCGCCGCCAACAGCGCGCTCCAACGGGCCCGGGCCACGATGCGGCAGCACCTGCCCTCCCACCGCAACGACTGGGCCGCGCGGGAGCCGAACCCGCGGGAACGCGAACTGCTCAGCCGGTTCATCGACGCCCACCAGCGGTGCGACGCGGTGGCGGCCGTGGCGATCGCGGCCGAGGACCTGCGCGTCACCATGCCGCCCGCGCCGCTGTGCTTCGAGGGCCTCGACCAGGTCGCGACGCTGCTGGAACGCGCCCTCGGCCCCGACCGGGAGGGCGACTGGCTGCTCGTGCCGACCCGGGCCAACCGGATGCCGGCCGCCGCCGGCTACCTGCGCCGCCACGGCGACACGGTGTTCCGGGCGCTCAAGTTGGACGTCCTGCGCATCGAGGGCGACCGGATCGCCGAGATCACCACGTTCGGCCCCTCGCGGTTCGAACTGCTCGGTCTCCCCGCGACACAGGTACCCGGAGCGTCACCGACGAACCCTTGAGCCGTTACTCTCCGCTGGCCCCCACCCATACCCCCGAACGGAGGAGCCAACCGTGATCAAGGGCTTCAAGGACTTCCTCATGCGCGGCAACGTGATCGACCTCGCCGTGGCGGTGGTCATCGGCGCCGCGTTCACCGCGATCGTCACCGCGTTCACCACGAACCTGATCAACCCGATCATCGCGCTGTTCGGCGGCAACAACGTCGCCGGCCTGGCCGTCCAGCTGGGCTCGACCGAGAAGACCATCATCGACTTCGGCGCGATCATCACGGCGGTGATCAACTTCCTGATCGTGGCCGCGATCGTCTACTTCATCTTCGTGCTGCCGATGAACAAGCTGAAGGAGCGGCGCAAGCGCGGTCAGGAGCCCGGCCCCGCGGAGCCGACCGACGTCGAGCTGCTCAAGGAGATCCGCGACCTCCTCGCCGCCCAGCAGCGCCAGCGCCAGGACTGAGGGCCAGGGCCCGAGGCTCGACAGGACGCGCCGCGAACGACGTAGCCGCGCCCGCTCACGGGCGCTGACGCTGGACACGCTCGAAGAAGGCCGGCCGGTGGCGAGGACTGGTCGGTGGCCGGTCGGGGATCGGCGCACGGCGGGGAGAGGTGGCGGTCGAAGTGGACGTGGCGGGGTCCGGCACCCGGTTGGTCGAGGGCCGGCCGTCACGGTGGCGGCCGGTCCTCGGCTCGGGCTAGCCGCCGTGGTGCGGCGGCCGGTTCTCCTCGTACCACCGGTCGTCGCGCCCGGTCGGGTGCGGTTCGTCCGCCGAGCCCTCCGGCAGCACGTCGCCGAACACCTCGGCCAGCCGACGACGCCGCGCCGCCTCCTCCGCGACCGAAGCAGCCGAGGCGGCCGGGGTGGCGTCAGCGGTGGCGTCGGCGTCGTCGGCCGGCCCGGTCATGCCTCGTCCAGTCCCGAGAGCTGCTCGATCACGTACGGCACGAGGGCCGACAACGTCGCCATGCCGTCACGCACCGCCGACCGCGACCCGGCCAGGTTCACCACGAGGGTGCTGCCGGACACGCCGACCAGTCCCCGCGAGATGCCCGCGTCGACGGCTCCCGCCGCCAGCCCCGAGGCCCGGAGCGCCTCGGCGATGCCGCTGATCGGCCGGTCGAGCACGCCCTGTGTGGCGTCCGGTGTCACGTCGCGCGGCGACACGCCCGTGCCGCCGACGGTGACGACCAGGTCGACACCGCCGATCACCGCGGTGTTCAGCGCGGCGCGGATGCCCACCACCTCGCCCTCCACCGCGACCGTCCCGTCGACGATGAACCCTGCTTCCTCCAGCAACTCGGTGACCAGCGGTCCTGTGCTGTCGTCGTGCTCACCGTGCGCCACCCGGTCGTCCACGATCACGACAAGGGCGCGTCCCAGTCGCTGCGCGCTGCGTTCCATGAGCGTCACCGTAGCCAATCGGAGGATCTGACGGTTCCGTGACGTCACGCTGCCGCGCCTCCCGATCCGGCCGAACCGCCCCTAACGTCGGTGACGTGCGCGTTCTCCTCACCGGCGGCGCCGGGTTCATCGGCTCACACATCGCCGACCAACTGACCGCCCAGGGCCACGACGTCGTCGTGCTCGACGCCTACCTGCCCCAGGCCCACCGCGTCCGCCCACCGACGGCCGAAGACGTCACCGATCTCGACACGGTGAAAAACCTCCTCGACGGGGTGAACGCGGTCTGTCACCAGGCCGCGGTCGTCGGGCACGGCCTCGACCCGTCCGACGCGCCGCTCTACGCCCGCAACAACGACCTCGGCACCGCCGTGCTGCTCGCCGCGATGCACGAGCGGGGCGTGCGGCACCTGGTCCTGGCGTCGTCGATGGTCGTGTACGGCGAGGGCCGGTACGAGTGCGACCGGCACGGCGTCGTCCAGGCCGGCCCACGCCGCCGCGCCGACCTCGACGAGGGCCGCTACGAACCGCCGTGCCCGCACTGCGAGCGCCCCTTGAAGCCGCGCCTGGTCCCCGAGGACGCCCCGCTGGACCCCCGCAGCACCTACGCCGCCGGCAAGCTCGCCCAGGAGCACTACGCGGCGGCGTGGGCCCGGCAGACGGGCGGCACGGTGTGGGCGCTGCGCTACCACAACGTGTACGGCCCGAGAATGCCCAAGGACACCCCGTACGCGGGCGTGGCGAGCTTGTTCCGCAGCGCGCTCGAACGCGGCGAGGCGCCCACCGTCCTCGAAGACGGCCGGCAGCGCCGCGACTTCGTCCACGTCACGGACGTCGCGCGGGCCAACGTCCTGGCCCTGCACCGCCCGCTGCCGCCCGGCACGTCCACCGCGCTCAACATCTGCTCCGGCGAGCCGCACACCGTCGGCGACCTCGCCACCCACCTGGCCGAGGCGTTCGGCGGGCCTCGGCCGCGGGTCGTCGGCGGCGCGCGGCCGGCGGACGTCCGGCACGTCGTCGCCGACCCCTCCCGGGCCCGCGAGCTGCTCGGGTTCCGGGCCGCGACGACCTTCGCCGCCGGGGTCAAGCAGTTCGCAACGGACCCGCTGCGCTGAGCGGCAACCGCACCTCGAACCGGCAGCCGGGGCCGTGGTTGCGGGCGTCGATCGTGCCCTGGTGGGCCTCCACCAGGCCGCGCGCGATCGCCAGCCCCAACCCGCCGCCGACCGGCTGCCGGTGCGGCGTGCCGCGGAACGCCACGTCGAACACCCTGGGCAGGTCGGCTTCCGGGATGCCGCCGCAGCCGTCGTCGACGCGCAGCAGCGCCGACGGGCCGTCCACGTCCACCTGCACGGCCACGGTGCCGTCCGGCGGGGTGTGGCGGATCGCGTTGGACAGCAGGTTGCGCACCACCCGGGCCAGCTCGGGGTCGCTGCCGAGCACCACCGGCCACGTGGCCGCGTCCGCGCGCAGCCGCACGCCCTTGCGCGAGGCCACCGGGCTCTCCGCCGCCACCACCTCGCTGACCACGTCCGCCAGCGGCACCTCGGACAGCGTCAGCCGCAGCGCGCCCGCCGTGATGCGGGACAGCTCGAACAGGTCGTCCACCATCCCGGACAGCGCTTCCGCCTCGGTCGAGATCCGCCCGGCGTAGTCGGCGACCTCGTCGCGCCGCGACACCACGCCGTCGGCCAGCGCCTCGGCCATCGCCCGGATGCCCGCCAACGGCGTGCGCAGGTCGTGGCTGATCCACGCGACCAGCTCGCGCCGGGACGCCTCGGCCGCGCGTTCCCGCGCCCGAGCCTCGCTCTCCCACACGCTGCGCCGCGCCAGCGCCCGGCCCAGCAGCACCGCCGTCGGCACCGTCACCAAGGCCACCAGCAGGCACACCAGCACGGTCGTGGTGAGGATCGGGGTGAACATGAACCCGCTCACCGCCAGCACGCCGCCGATGGTCGCCACCACCGGCACGATCGCCAGCACGGTCAGCGCCGTGGCCAGCGACCCGTTGCGCAACCGCCGCAGCAGCACCGCGCCGAGCAGCGCCAGCGGCAGCGAGAACAGCACCGCGTACGGCAGGATGTGGTAGATCTCGACCAGCATCACGCACCGCCGTCGTACCGGTAGCCCACGCCCCACACGGTGGCGATCCGCACCGGCCGGGCCGAGTCGACCTCCACCTTCTCCCGCAACCGTCGCACGTGGACGGTCACGGTGGACTGGTCGCCGAACTCCCAGCCCCACACCCGCGACAGCAGCTCGCCGCGGCTGAACGCGGTGCCCGGGTGGGTGAGGAAGAACGCCAGCAGGTCGAACTCGCGCGTGGTCAGCGACATCTCCCGCCCGTCAAGCCACGCCGACCGCGCGCCCACGTCCACCCGCAGCCCGCCGTCGGTGAGCACCGAGGCCGACCGCGACGCCGCCACCCGGGAGCGGCGCAGCACCGACGTCACCCGCAGCGCCAGCTCGCGCGGGCTGAACGGTTTGGTCACGTAGTCGTCCGCGCCGAGCTGGAGCCCGGCGATCCGGTCCTCCTCCTCGCCCAGCGCGGTCAGCATCACCACCGGCACGGCGCTGCGCACCCGCAGCCGCCGGCACACCTCCAGCCCGTCCACGCCCGGCAGCATCAGGTCGAGCACCACCAGGTCCGGCTCGCGCTCCGCGAAGCGGCGCAGCGCGCTCTCGCCGTCGCCGACCAGCTCGACCTCGTGGCCGGCCAGCTCCAGGTACCGGCGCACCACGTCGCGCACCGTCACGTCGTCGTCCACGACGAGCACCCGCCCGGTCGTCTCACCCATGTCCGCGCCTCACCAGTTGGTCAACAGGAGGTGGTTGACCGCGAGCGCGGTCACCGCTTGCGCCGCCAGCCACAGCCGCCGCCGGTCCGGCACGAGCACGACCAGCCACACGGTGAACGGCAGCCAGATCCGCTCCACCTCGGCCTTGCTCAAGCCGGACACCGCGGCGACCAGGATGGCTGCCGCCGCGGCCGCGGCCAGTGTGACCGCTGGTCCGCGCCACCGTGCGGCGAAGGGCGCGAACCCGCAGGCGAACACGGCCGCGGCCAGGTCCGCCCACACCCAGTACACGTAGGCGCGGGGTGTGGCGATGCCCTGGTAGTACCGCTCGACGACCAGGTGGTAGCCGTCCACCCACCAGAACCCCAGCGCCGCGAACACCGCCACCACCGCCGACGCGCCCAGCACGGCCACGCCGATCCCCCGCCAGTTCCGACCTCCCGGGTGGCACAGCAGCACGACCAGGGCGAGCACGCCCATCAGCACCAGCCCGTAGGACAGGAACACGCCGAAGCCCAGCACCACACCGCCCGCCAACGCCCGCCGGGTGGCCAGCAACGCGATGCCGCACGCCGTGACGCCCGCGAACAGCCCGTCCGCCGACACGCCCATCCACACCGCGCCGGGGAACAGCGCCACGAACGGCAGCACGGCCCGCGCGTGCTCCTCGGAGACCAACGCGCGCACCGTCACCGGCACCGCGACCGCCGTCAGCGCGCCGACCAGCACCACGAACGCCGCCGCCCACGCCCCGCCGGGCAGCCCGACCCGGTCGAGCCCGATGAACACCAGGAACGCGCCCGGCGGGTGCCCGGAGACGTGCGTGGCCCACGAGTCGGGCTGGTAGTCCAGGATGCGGGAGGAGAACTCGCGCAGCATCGCGCCGACGTCCGTCACGCCCGGCACTTCGTGCAGGTACTCGTGCTCCGTGGTCAGCCGGCCGGTGACACCGCGGGCCCAACCGTCCACCAGGGCCAGTGAGAAGGTCCACGCCAGCGCGGCCGCGTAACCCGCGCCCAGCGCGAGGCGCCACGGGAGCCGGCCGGCCTGCGGCGGACCCCACACCACGACCGCCAGCGCCACCAGCACGGCCAACGGCGTGCCGATGCCGACGTGCGGCAGCCAGTGCGCGAACAGCGGCGGGGCGGGGGCGTGGACGCGGTCATCGGGTAGGAGCGCGCCGACCACGACGGCCGAGACGACCAGGGCCACGGCGGCCAGGACACGGAGCACACGCCCACCGTAAGGCCGGTGCGGGCGGTGCCACGTGGTCGCGGGGACATCCGTCAGCGGTCCGTAAGAACTGGCGCACACGTCATGATTCGGTAAGCGGCACAACGGTTTTCGGCCGTCCACGACCGCCCATGCTGTGGGGCGTGGACGAAATCGACGTGGTGCTCCCCTGCCTGGACGAGGCGGCGGCGTTGCCGGGCGTGCTGCGGGCCATGCCCGCGGGCTACCGGCCCTTGGTGGTGGACAACGGATCGCGTGACGGCTCGCCGGAGATCGCCCGGTCGCTGGGCGCGGAGGTCGTGCACGAGCCGCGGCCCGGGTATGGCGCGGCGGTGCACACGGGCATCGAGCGCGCGCGCTCCGAGGTGGTGTGCGTGCTCGACGCGGACGGTTCGCTCGACCCGCGCGAGCTGCCGGAGCTGGTGGCGATGCTCGCGCGGGCGGAGCTGGCCGTGGGGCGGCGGGTGCCGGAGGCGGGCAGTTGGCCGTGGCACGCGCGGGCGGGCAACGCGGTGCTGGCCGGGCTGCTGCGGCGCAAGGGGCTGCCGGTGCGGGACATCGCGCCGGTGCGGGCGTTCCGCCGGCGCGACCTGCTGGACCTGGGGGTCGAGGACCGGGCGTTCGGCTACCCGTTGGAGCTGCTGCTGCGCGCGGCGGCGGCCGGGTGGCGGGTGGTCGAGCGGGACGTGCGGTACGGGCCGCGCGCGGCGGGCACGAAGTCGAAGGTGTCGGGCTCGGTGCGCGGGACCGCGCGGGCGGTGCGGGACATGACGGCGGTCGTCCAGCGGGGCGTCGACCGGGGGAGCGTGCGCCGATGACCCCTTCGGTGAGCCTGCTGGTGGTGGCCAAGGCCCCGGTGCCGGGCCTGGCGAAGACCCGCCTCTGCCCGCCCGCGACGCCGGCGGAGGCGGCCGACATCGCCGCCGCCGCGCTGCTGGACACCCTCGACGCCGTGCTCGGCACGCCGCGCGTCCGGCCGGTGGTGGCGTTGACCGGGTCGCTCGGCGACGCGCGCCGGTCGGCCGAGATCCGCGCGGTGCTGCGGCGCTGCACGGTGGTGGCGCAGCGGGGCCGGTCGTTCGCCGACCGGCTGGCCAACGCGCACGCCGACGCGCACCGGGCGCACGGCCTGCCGGTGTTCCAGATCGGCATGGACACGCCTCAGCTCACGCCGGCACTGCTGGCCGAGTCGGTCGACCGGCTGGCCGCGCACGACGCCGTGCTGGGCCCGGCGGCCGACGGCGGTTGGTGGGCGCTGGGGCTCCACGACCCGGCGGTGGCCGCGGCCCTCCGGACCGTGCCGATGTCCCGGTCGGACACGGGCGCGTCGACGCTGCGGGCCCTGGGCGACCGGGACACCGGCCTGCTGCCCGTGCTGTCCGATGTGGACGACATGGCCACGGCCCGCGAGGTCGCCGCCGCCGTGCCGCACACGCGGTTCGCCGCCGCGCTCGCGCGCCTGGGCGCCCTGCGATGACCGCGTTCGACCTCGGTCTCAGCGGCGCGGAGTGCCGGCTCGACCTGGCCGGCGGCGGTCACCTGACCCTGCCGGTCGACCGGTGGCACGAGGACGCCGACGACGCCGACCACGTCCTGCTCGACGCCTGCCACGGCCCGACCGTCGACCTCGGCTGCGGCCCGGGGCGGATGGTCGCGGCGCTCGTCGGGCGCGGGGTGGTGGCGCTGGGCGTGGACCACTCGCCGCTCGCCGTCGCCCTCACCCGGTCGAGGGGCGGCCCGGCCCTGCGCCGGGACCTGTTCGGCCGGCTGCCCGGCGTCGGCCGCTGGGCGCACGCGCTGCTCGCCGACGGCAACATCGGCATCGGCGGCGACCCCGTGGCGCTGCTCCGCCGGGCCCGTCAGCTGCTGCGCCGGCACGGCAGCGTGCTGGTCGAGGTCGAGCCGCCCGGCTGCGGGCTGCGCCGGGAACGCGCCCGGGTCGCCGGTGGCGCGTGGTTCGACTGGGCGCGGGTCGACGCGCCGTCCTTGACGCCGGTCGCCGCGCGGGCCGGTCTGACGTCGCGGTGGGTCGTCGAGCGCGACGGGCGCTGGTTCGCCGAGCTGGTGCGGCCGTGAAGCGCGCGTCCAGCCCGCACACCGCCACCCGCCTCGGCCTGTGGCTGGGCATCGCGTTCGGGCTGTGCTTCGTCACCGGTCTGCTCAGCCACTACCTCCAGCACCCGCCCGCCTGGTTCGCCTGGCCCACCCGCCCGGTCTGGCTCTACCGGTTCACGCAGGGCGTCCACGTCACCTCGGGCGTGGCGGCGATCCCGCTGCTGTCGGCGAAGCTGTGGACGGTGTACCCGAAGCTCTTCGAACGGCCGCTGGTGAAGTCGCTGCCGCACGCGCTGGAGCGGGCCTCGATCTTCGTGCTGCTCGGCGCGTCGTTCTTCGAGCTGGTCACCGGCCTGTTCAACGCCGCGCAGAACTACCCGTGGCAGTTCTTCTTCCCGACCGCGCACCACGCCGTGGCCTGGGTCGCGGTGGGCGCGCTGCTCGTGCACGTCGCGGTCAAGCTGCCGCTCACGCGCACGCCCGCCGAGGAGGTCCGCCAGGGCACGCTCAGCCGGCGCGGGTTCCTGCTCACCACGGGCGGCGCGGCGGCGGTCGCGGTGCTGGCCACGGCGGGCGGCACGGTGCCGTGGCTGCGGACCGCCTCCGTCCTGGGCATCCGGTCGGCGGCGCTGCCCGTCAACCGCACGGCCGCCGCCGCCAGGGTGGCCGCCGTGGACGACGGCTGGCGGTTGACCGTCGGCGGGCGCCGGTTCACCCGCCGGGAGCTCGAAGCGCTGCCCCAGACGACGGCCGAGCTGCCGATCGCGTGCGTCGAGGGGTGGAGCGCGTCGGCGCGGTGGACCGGGGTGCCCGTGCGCGACCTGCTGGCGCTGGCGGGCCTGGCGCCCGGCGACGTCCGGGTGGAGTCGCTGGAGCGCGACGGCCTCTACCGCGCGAGCACGCTGCCCGCCGCCCACGCCCGCGACCCGGTGACGCTGCTCGCGCTGCGGCTGGACGGCGAGACCCTGCCGCTGGACCACGGCTACCCGTGCCGGTTGATCGCACCGAGCCGACCGGGCGTGACGCAGACCAAGTGGGTCACTCGGCTGGAGGTCCTCTGATGAGGTGGGTGATCGGCGCGCTGGGTGTTGCCATGGGGTTGTGGGGCGCGGTCCTGGTGCTGCCGCTGGTGTCGGTGAACCTGGTGCTGTGGTTCGTGGCGGGCCCGATCGCGCACGACGTGCTGCTCGCGCCCCTCTTCGCCGGTTTCGGCCTGCTCGTGGCCCGCCGGGTGCCGGAGCCGTGGCGCGCGGCGGTGCTGGTCGGCGGCACGGTCACCGGCGTGCTGGGGCTGCTCGCCGTCCCGCTGCTCTGGCGACCGTTCGCGGGCGGCCCCAACCCCGGCCTGGCCGACCGGGACTACCCGCTCGGGCTCCTGGTGGCGGTCGGCGTGACCTGGTCGGTGGTCCTGTCGGTCGCCCTCGCCAGGCGCGGCAGGAGCCCCGGCGGGCGCGACAAGAGGCCGCACGCCGGCAGGTGAGGGGCGGTCACCTGCCGGGATGCGGCCTCCACGACCGGCCCGGGGCACGCGAGCCGGTGGTCTTCGGGTGCTAGCGGACCTCGACGGGCTGGCTGCCGAGCGTCACCTCGACCGTGCGGTTCCCGCCGATGGTGAGCTGCACCTTCTCGCCCGGCGCGCGGGACCGGACGGCCGCGACCAGCGAGTCGGAGGTGTCGATGGGCCGGTCGCCGAACTTGGTGATCACGTCGCCGGACTTGACGCCCGCCGCGGCCGCCGCGCCGCCGGCGGTCACGTCGCGGACCACCGCCCCGCCCTCCGGCGCGTCGCCCACCTGGACGCCGAGCACGGTCTGGTTGGCCTTGCCGGTCTCCGACAGCTCCTTGGCCGTGCGGCGGGCCTGGTCGATCGGGATGGCGAAGCCGATGCCGACCGAGCCGCCCTGCGAGGACTGGCTGGAGTTCGGGCTGTAGATGGCCGAGTTGATGCCGACGACCTGGCCGCGCATGTTCACCAGCGGGCCGCCCGAGTTGCCGGGGTTGATCGCGGCGTCGGTCTGGATGGCGTTGAGCACGGTGTCCACGCCGCCCTGCTGGCCGCCGGCGCGCACCGGGCGGTTCAGCGAGCTGACGATGCCGGACGTGACCGTGCCGTTGAGGTCGAACGGCGAGCCGACGGCCACGACCTGCTGGCCGATCCGCAAGTCGCCGGAGTTGCCCAGCTCGGCCGTGGGCAGACCGGAGACGTCCTCCACCTTCACCACGGCCAGGTCGGACGTCGGGTCGCGGCCGACGATCTTCGCGTCGAACGAGCGGCCGTCCTGGAGCTGGACCTTGATCGGCCCGCCGCCGGCGGCGCTCTCGACCACGTGGTTGTTGGTCAGCACCAGGCCGTCGGAGCTGAGCGTGAAACCGGACCCGGCGCCACCGTTGACCTGCACCTGCACCACGGTCGGCAGCACCTTCTGGGCCACCTGCTCGGTCGAGCCCGCCGGCGCGTCGGAGCTCTGCTGGGCGGGCGGGGTCTGGTTGAGCGCGTTGGTCACGGGCCGGGCGTCCTCGGCGGCCTGGAAGCCGACGTACCCGCCGACACCTCCCGCGACGCCGCCGACCGCGAGCACGAGGGCGGCGACCCCCGCCACGACCTTGCCGCGGCCCCGCGGGGGGCGGGGCGCCGCGGAGACCGAGCCGGGCGGCGCGTAGTACGGGCCCGACACACCGGGCTGCGCCGGCCCCGAAGGGGAGTGGGCCGGCGAGCCCGGGTGATCCTGGGCGCCGGCCTGCGGCGCGCCGTGCGGACCGGTGTGCTCCGGGCGGTGGAAGCCTCCCTGCCAGGCCCCCGGCCCGGATCCCGGCAGCCCGGCGCCGCCCTGCACGGCGCCGGGACCACCGGTTCCGGGATGACCGGCGCTGCCCTGCACAGCACCGGCCACACCTGTTCCGGTCGGGCCGGCGCCGCCCTGCACGGCACCCGCCCGACCGGTTCCCGACAGGCCGGCGGCACCCTGCGAGGCGACCGGCGAGCCGAAGTCATCCGGGCGACCGGGACGCGACCAGGCGTCCGGCGACCCGGGCACGGGCTCGGCGCCGCTCGCGTGCGGAGCGGTCGGCGAGCCGAAGTTCGAGGTGGCAGCGGTCGAGGTCACGCTGTCCGGGTACAGGTCAGCCGGGTACGAGTCGGCTGGGCGCGAGTCGGATGGGTACGAGTCGGATGGGTGGCCGGTGTTCCCCCGCGGAACACCCGCCGACCCCGCCGCCGACCGGTCGGCCCCTACCGCCGACCCGTCGGTCCCGTCCGCCGGCCGCGCGGAGGCCCCCTGCCAGGCACCTCCCGCGCCGGTGGGCTCCGACGCACCGGCGCCGCCCTGCACGGCGCCGGTGTCGTCGCTGCCCGGCTGGTCGGCACCCTGCTGCCGACCGCCGGCGTCCGCATGACCGAGTCCGGCGCCCCCACGCGCCCACGGGCTCTCCGGCTGCGCCGGCTGAGACTGCGGTGGCTGCTTCGGCTGCTCGTCTTCGGTCATGTCCACCACTTTGCGGTGCCCGCCTGAGAGCAGCCTTAAACGAAACTGGGCATCACTTGTGAGTCCGGACGGGTTCCCGGCCGATTACCCCACCCGTGGTTCAGCCGCGCAGCCTCTCGGCGATCTGCTCCGGCGTCGCGTCGTTCACCCACACGCCCATGCCCGACTCGGAGCCGGCCAGGTACTTGAGCTTGTCCGCGGCGCGCAGCACCGAGAACACCTCCAGGTGCAACCACGCCAGGTCACGGCCGGTGCGCACGGGCGCCTGGTGCCACGCCGCGATGTAGGGCAGCGGGCGGTCGTAGAGCGCGTCCAGGCGGTGCAGCACGGTCAGGTAGAGGCCCGCGAAGTCGTCCCGCTCGGCGTCGGTGAGCGCGGGCAGGTCGGGCACCTGGCGGTGCGGGACCAGGTGGACCTCGACCGGCCACCGCGCCGCAGCGGGCACGAACGCCGTCCAGGACTCACTCTCGGCGATGACGCGGGTTCCGACCGCGCGTTCAGCGGCCAAAATGTCACCCATAAGTGGACGGCCGTGTGACGCCTGGTAGTCCGCCGCGGCGGCGAGCATCCGTTCCGTCTTCGGGGTCACGAAGGGGTAGCCGTAGATCTGGCCGTGCGGGTGCGACAGCGTCACGCCGATCTCTTCGCCCCGGTTCTCGAACGGGAAGACCTGCTCGACGCCCGGCGTCGCGTTCAGCGCCGCCGTCCGGTCCGCCCACGCGTCCACGACCGTGCGCACCCGGGAGGCGGGCAGCGACCCGAACGAGGTGTCGTGGTCGGAGGTGAAGCACATCACCTCGCACCGGCCGCGCCCGGCCGCCCGCGCCACCATCGGCATGCCCTCCACAGTGGACGGCAGCTCCGGCACGCCCTGCGCGAACGACGGGAACCGGTTCTCGAACACGACCACGTCGTAGCTCGACTCGGGCACCTCGGTCGGCTTGCCGGGCGTGGACGGGCACAACGGGCACAGGTCGGCGGGCGGCTTGTACGTGCGGGTCTGCCGGTGCGCGGCCATCGCCACCCACTCGCCGGTCAGCGGGTCGCGCCGCACCTCCGACAGCGGCTGCGTGCGCGGCAGGTCGCGGGTGTCGACCGCCTCGCGCGGCGGCGCGCCCGGGGTGTCGTCGAAGTAGATGATCTCGCGACCATCGGCCAGCTGCCGCGCCGTGCGCCTCACGCCAGTTCCTCTCCGCGGCCCGGCACGCGCGCCAGGACCAGTTCGCCGACCTGCTCGCCGAGCACCGCCCGCGCGGGCTCGGCCAATCCCTCGTCGGTCACCAGCACGTCCGCCTCGTCCAGCGCGGCGATGGTGGAGATGCCCACGGTGCCCCACTTGGTGTGGTCGGCGACCACGACGACCCGCCCGGCCGCGTCGACCAGCGCGCGGTCGGTCTCGCTCTCGTTCAGGTTGGGCGTGGTGAAGCCGGAGCGCTCGGCCATGCCGTGCACGCCGAGGAACACCACGTCCAGGTGCAGCGACCGCAGCGCCTGCACGGCCACCGGCCCGACCAGCGCGTCCGACGGCGTGCGCACCCCGCCGGTGAGCACCACCGTGCGGTCCGTGCGCCCGCTCTGCTGCAGCACGTCGGCGATCCGGATCGAGTTGGTCACCACGGTCAGGTCCGGGATGTCGTCCAGGAACCGGGCCAGCGTCCACGTGGTGGTGCCCGCCGACAGGCCGATCGCGGTGCCGGGGCGCACCAGGCCGGCCGCGAACGCCGCGATGGCCTCCTTCTCCGGCAGCTGGCGCACCGACTTGGCCTCGAAGCCCGGCTCGTCCGTGCTGCGGCCGACCACGGACGTGGCGCCGCCGTACACCTTCTCCACCAGGCCGCGCGCGGCCAGCACGTCCAGGTCGCGGCGCACGGTCATGTCCGAGACGCCCAGCCGGACGACCAGGTCGCTCACCCGCACCGCGCCGGTGCGGCGGACCTCTTCCAGGATCACCGCTTGTCGCTGGCGTGCCAGCACTTCACACCTCTTCTTCCCGGATCACGACCACGCCGCCGGCGGGCACGACCACACCGCCGGACGCACGCGCGCCGGACAGCAGCTCGACACCCACCGCGGGCAGCTCGGCGTCGCTGGTCCCGTGGTTGACCGCGACCAGCCACGATACGGCGGAGCCCGCCACCTCACCGCGCCGACGCACCACCTCGACGTCACCGCCCGGACCGACCGGCACGCCCGCCCGGTCGAGCGCGGTCCGCACCAGCCGCTCCAGGCCGTCGCCGGCCAGGCCGCACGCCACGTACCAGGCGACGCCCGCGCCGCGCTCGTTGCGGGTCACGGCGGGCACACCGGGCAGCGGGCCGTCGGCGTAGGACGCGACCACCTCCGCGCCGTCGACGTGCAGGTGCTCGGTCCACACCGCGACCGACGAGCCGTCGTCCAACGCCACCGCCTCGCCCGCGCGCAGCGGGTGGAACTCCTCGGTCCGCACGCCGAGCAGCTCGCGGAACGCGCCGGGGTAGCCGCCGAGGTGCACGTGGCCGCGCGTGTCCGTGACACCGGACAGGTAGGTGACCAGCACGTGGCCGCCCGCCGCGACGTGCTCCTCGTACGGCGACGCGTCGTCCACCCCGTACAGCGCGGGCACGACGACCAGCCGGTAGGGGGACAGGTCGGCGCCGGGCGGCACGAAGTCGACGGTCACCCCGGCCCGCCACAACGCCCGGTAGTACCCGAACACGTGCTCGGGGTAGGCGAAGTCGCTGGTCGGGTGCCCGGACCGGCCGAGCGCCCACCACGACTCCCAGTCGAACACGACGGCGACCGGGGCGTCCACGGTCGACCCGACGAGTTCGGCGAGCCGCCGGTACTCCGCGCCGACCTGCTCGACCTCGCGGTACACCTTCGTGTCCGGACCGGCGTGCGGCACCATCGCCGAGTGGTAGCGCTCCGCGCCCGCCCGCGACTGCCGCCACTGGAAGAACAGCGTGCCGTCCGCGCCGCGGGCCATGTGCGCGTAGGAGTTGCGGCGCAGCTCGCCGGGCAGCTTGGCGATGTTGCGCGGCTGCCAGTTCACCGCCGACGTGGAGTGCTCCATCAGCAGCCACGGCCGCCCGCCCGCGAGGCCGCGCACCAGGTCGGCGGAGTACGCCAGGTCGACGTGCCGCTCGGCGTCCTCGGCGCGGGTGTAGTGGTCGTTGGAGACGAAGTCGACCTCGGCGGCCCACGTCCAGTAGTCGAGCCCGGCGAACGCGGCGGCCATGAAGTTCGTGGTCACCGGCACGTCCGGGGTGACCTCGCGCAGCACGTCCCGCTCGGCCTTGTACAGCTCGAGCAGGGCGTCGGAGGAGAACCGGTCGAAGTCGAGCAGCTGGCCCGGGTTGTGCGAGGTCGGGGTGGCCCGGGGCGGCAGCACCTGCTCCCACGAGGTGTAGCGCTGGCTCCAGAAGGCCGTGCCCCACGCCTCGTTCAGCACGTCCAGCGTCCCGTGGCGGGCCCGCAGCCAGGCCCGGAACGCCACCGCGCACCGGTCGCAGTAGCAGCGGGAGACGTGGCAGCCGTACTCGTTGTTGACGTGCCACGCGGCCAGCGCCGGGTGGTCGCGGTACCGCTCGGCCAGCGCGCGGGCCAGAGCGACGGCCTTGGACCGGTAGACCGGCGAGCTGGGGCAGTAGGACTGGCGCGAGCCGTGCACGAGCCGGACGCCGTCGGCGGTCTCCGGCAGCATCTCGGGGTGCGCGGTGGTCAGCCACGGCGGTGGCGCGGCGGTCGCGGTGGCCAGGTCGACCCGGATGCCGCCCGCGTGCAAACGGTCGAGCACGCGGTCCAACCAGCCGAACTCGTAGCGCCCCTCTTCCACTTCCAGCAACGCCCAGGAGAAGATCGCCACGCTCACGAGGTTCACCCCGGCCCGGCGCATCAGCTCGACGTCGTCGTCCCAGACGTCCTCCGGCCACTGCTCGGGGTTGTAGTCGGCGCCCCAGGCCAGGCCGGGCACACGCGTGGGCCACATCGTCATGGCACAAGAGTGGTCGATTTGCCGCGAAAACGTCAACACAGTCCAACAACAACCGTCGGATAGCTTGACATTTTGCTGTGGCACACACCACATTGTGAGTCCTCTTGTTGACTCTTTGTTCACTTGGCATGCCTGGTGTCACCCGTAGGAGCGACGATGACGAGGTTCTCCGCCAGCCCCGCCCCCCTGCTCGGCCGCCGCGCGCTGTTACGGGCGATCGTCGCGGGCGCGGGCATCGCCGCCGTGCCCGGCCTGGCCGCGTGCGGCTCCGACGGCGGGGGCGCCGTCACCGACACGGTGTCGTTCGGCAACAACCTGTCCGACCAGGTGCCGAAGGACGCGATCACGGCCGTGCTGAAGGCGTTCGAGGGCGAGTCGGGCCTCAAGGTCGCGATCAACACCAAGCAGCACGAGCAGTACCAGGAGCAGATCAACAACTACCTGCAGGGCAAGCCGGACGACGTGCTGGCCTGGTTCGCGGGCTACCGGATGCGGTACTTCGCCGAGAAGGGCCTGGCCGGCGACCTGAGCGAGGTGTGGTCCAAGGTCTCCGACGGCTACGCGCCCGCCCTGAAGGAAGCCTCCACCGCCTCGGACGGCAAGCAGTACCTGATCCCGTTCACCCAGTACCCGTGGGGCGTGTTCTACCGCAAGAGCGTGTGGCAGCAACGCGGGTACGAGCAGCCGAAGACGCTCGACGAACTCGTCGCCCTGTCCACCAGGATGCAGGCGGACGGGCTCGTGCCCATCGCGTTCGCGCAGAAGCAGGGCTGGCCGGGCATGGGCACGTTCGACCAGCTCAACTTCCGGGTCAACGGCTACCAGTTCCACGTCGACCTCATGGCGGGCAAGGAGGACTGGCAGGGGCCGAAGGTGCGGGAGGTGTTCGACACCTGGAAGCGGCTGCTGCCGTTCCACCAGGAGAACGCGCTCGGCCGCGAGTGGCAGGAAGCCGCGCAGTCGTTGCAGCAGGGCAAGGCCGGCATGTACCTGCTCGGCTCGTTCGTGGCGCAGCAGTTCAAGGGCGCCGAGGTGGACGACCTCGACTTCTTCCCCTACCCGGAGATCAACCCCGAGCACGGCCAGGACACCGTCGAAGCGCCCATCGACGGCTACCTGATGTCCCGCCAACCCGCCAACCCCGAAGGCGCGCGCAGGCTGCTGGAGCACCTGTCCACGCCCGCCGCGCAGCTGGCCTACCTCAAGACCGACCCGACCTCGATCGCCACCTCCGGCAAGGCCGAGACCACCGGCTACAACGCGCTGCAGAAGAAGGCGGCGCAGGTGATCAAGGAAGCCACGCACATCACGCAGTTCCTCGACCGCGACACCGACCCCCGCTTCGCCAGCGACGCGGCGACCAACGGGCTCAACGCGTTCATCCAGAACCCCGACGACCTCGACTCGATCCTCAAGGGCATGGCCGACCAGGCCAAGACGATCTTCACGGAGTGACGTCGTGACCGCGTCGCAGTCCCCACCGGAGCCCGCCGGGACGTCGGCCCCCTCCCCGACGTCCCGGCGCGGCAGGCGTCGCCGTGCCACCGCGCTGGCGCCGCGCGACAAGCTCGTGCTCGGGCTGATGCTCGGCATCCCGTCGCTGGTGCACATCGCGCTGGTCTGGGTGCCGGCGCTCGGCTCGATCGGGTTGTCGTTCAGCTCGTGGGACGGGATCGGCGGGTTCGCCGACATCGAGTGGGTCGGGTTCGGCAACTACGTCGACATCTTCACCCGCTACCCCCGGTTCTGGCCCGCGGTGCAGCACAACCTCACCTGGCTGCTGTTCCTGCTCGTGGCGCCGACCGCCGCCGGGCTGCTGCTGGCCGTGCTGCTGGACCGCCAACTGCGGTTCGGGCGGATCTACCAGAGCGCGCTGTACCTGCCGATGGTGCTGTCGCTGGCGTTGGTCGGGTTCATCTGGCAGCTGATCTACCAGCCCGAGCAGGGGCTGCTGAACAACGTGCTCGGCACCGCGTCGACCGACCCGGTGAACTGGCTGGGCGACCCCGACATCAACCTGTACGCGGTGCTGGTCGCGGCCGGGTGGCGGCACACCGGGTACGTCATGCTGCTGTACCTGGCCGGGCTGAAGTCGGTCGACCCGGCGTTGAAGGAAGCCGCCGCGCTCGACGGCGCAAACGCTTGGCAGACGTTCTTCCGGGTCACGTTCCCGGTGCTCAAACCGGTGAACGTGGTCGTGCTCGTGGTCACCGTGATCGAGGGCCTGCGGGCGTTCGACATCGTGTACGTGATCAACAAGGGCCGCAACGGGCTGGAGCTGCTGTCCGTGCTGGTGACCGACAACATCATCGGCGAGTCGAGCCGGATCGGGTGGGGCTCGGCGCTGGCCGTCGTCCTGCTGCTGATCTCGCTCGGGTTCATCGTCACCTACCTGATCCAGGTGTTCCGCGAGGAGGGCCGGGCGTGACGTTCCGACCGCGTTCGATCCCATTGGGGCGCATCGCCCTGCACGTGTTCCTGGTCCTGACGTGCCTGGCCACGCTCGCGCCGCTGCTGTGGGCGCTGTACGCGTCGCTGCGGACGTACGACGACACGGCCCGCAACGGGTACTTCTCGGTCGCGGAGAGCCTGACGTTCGACAACTTCACGTCCGCGTGGACGCAGGCCGACCTGCCGCACTACTACCTGAACACGTTGATCGTGACGTTGCCGGCGTTGCTGCTCGTGCTGCTGCTCAGCTCGATGGTGGCGTTCGGGGTGTCGCGGTTCAGCTTCCGGTTCAACCTGGTGCTGCTGATGCTGTTCACCGCGGGCAACCTGCTGCCGCAGCAGGTGATCGTGACGCCGCTGTACCGGCTGTACCTGCTGACGCCGCTGCCCCGTTGGCTCAGCGACAGCGAGGTGCTGCTGGACTCGCAGCTCGGGCTGGTGCTGATCCACGTGGCGTTCCAGTCGGGGTTCTGCGTGTTCGTGCTGAGCAACTACATGAAGACGATCCCGAACGAGATCGGCGAGGCGGCGCGGGTGGACGGCGCGGGCGTGTTCCGGCAGTACTGGCAGGTGATCCTGCCGCTGTGCCGTCCCGCCCTGGCGGCGTTGGCGACCCTCGAGTTCACCTGGATCTACAACGACTTCCTGTGGGCCCTGGTGCTGATCCAGACCGGCGACAAGATGCCGATCACGTCGGCCCTGCAGAACCTGAAGGGCACGTTCTTCGTGGACAACAACCTGGTCGCCGCCGGCTCCCTCCTGGTCGCCCTGCCCACCCTGGTCGTCTTCTTCACCCTGCAACGCCAGTTCATCGGCGGCCTGACCCTGGGCTCCACCAAGGGCTGACCGCGCGTGTCCTACGTCCACGGCGCGTGAGTCGTACGTTCACGGGACCTGAATTCAACACTCGACCGACCGAGCGGTCTGTCTGAGCGTTGAATTCAGGTCCCGTGAACGTTGGACTCTCGCGCTGCGAACGTAGGACTCTCGCGGCTTGGGCGTTGGACTCTCGCGTGGTCAGTGGTGGGGGACGGGGGCGGGGCGGCCGGGGAGGCGGATGGTGAACATGGCGCCGCCCTCCGGGGCGCGGCCCACGTAGGCCAGGCCGCCGTGGCGTTCGGCCACCTGCTTGACGATGGCCAGGCCAAGGCCCGAGCCGGGCAGGGTGCGGGCCTCGGACGAGCGGTAGAAGCGCTCGAAGACGTGCGGCAGGTCGCCGTCGGCGATGCCGGGGCCCGAGTCGGCCACCTCCACCACGGCGCTGCCGTCACCCAGCTGCTTGAGCGACAGCCGAACCACGCCGCGCGCCGGGCTGAACTTCACCGCGTTGTCCAGCAGGTTCAGCACGGCGCGTTCCAGCGCGCTCGAATCGCCCAGCAACGACCACGGCTGCACTTCCACCACGAAGTCCACGTCGGTCGCACGGCGCTTGGCGCGGTCCAACGCGCGCTCCACCACCTCGACCAAGTCCACCGGCTCGTGCACGACCTGCGGCGCGTCCTCACGGGCCAGCTCCACCAGGTCGCCGATCAACGTCGTCAGCTCGTCGAGCTGCGCCCGCACGTCGGCGTTGATCTCCGCCTTGTCCTCGTCGGACAACGTGGGCGCGTCCGGCCGCTCCGAGGCCAGCAGCAGCTCCAGGTTGGTGCGCATGGACGTCAACGGCGTCCGCAGCTCGTGCCCCGCGTCCGCGACCAGCCGCCGCTGCCGCTCCTGCGAGTCCGCCACCGCGCCCAGCATCGCGTTGAACCGCTGCGACAGCAGCGCCAGCTCGTCGTCACCCGACACGGGGATCGGCCGCAGGTCGCCGGTCAACGCGACCCGCTCGGTGGCTTCGGTCAACCGCTGCACGGGCCGCAGGCCGGTCCGCGCCACCGCCGTCCCCGCCACCGCCGCGACCAGCACGCCCAGCCCGCTGATCACGAACAGGACCACGGACAGCTTGCCCAGGGTGACGTTCAACGGCTTGGTGGACTGCGCGATCAGCATGGCCTGGCCGTCGCCGTACGGCACCGCGATCACCCGGAAGTCGGTGCGCAGGTCGGTCCAGATGTTCTCCAGCCGCGACCCGCGCGCCACGTCGAGGTCCGCGGGCTGGGTCGGCGGCGCGACCGTGCCCTTCGGGTAGAGGATCTGCCCGGTCACGTCGAGCACGCCGATCCGGATGTCGCCCGCGGCGAGGAACGCGCCGGGGATCTCGGTGACGTCGTTGTTGACCTTCGGCGCGTTCACCGCGGCCTGGGCGCGCTGCCGCAGGTTCTCGTCCATCTGGTCGTGCAGGTTCTGGCTCACCGTCATGTACGCGCCGAGCGACACGACGGCGACGGCTCCGGCCACGCAGAACGCGGCCAGCAGGGTCACCCGGGCCCGCAGCGACACCCGCTGGAGCCGCCCGTTGGCGGCACCGATCACGGAGGGGTCTCCCGCAGCACGTAGCCGACGCCGCGCACGGTGTGCAGCAGCCTGGTCTCGCCTTCGGCCTCGGTCTTGCGGCGCAGGTAGCCGACGTAGACCTCCAGCGCGTTGCCCGAGGTGGGGAAGTCGTAGCCCCAGACGTCCTCCAGGATCCGGCCGCGGGTCAGCACCTGCTTCGGGTGCGCCAGGAACAGCTCCAGCAGGGCGAACTCGGTCCGGGTGAGGCTGATCGGCCGTTCGCCGCGCCGCACGTCCCGGGTGCCCGGGTCGAGCTCCAGGTCCGCGAACCGCAGCACCGCGCCCGCCGGCTCCTCGGCGTCGGACGCCGCTCGGCGCAGCAGCGCGCGCAGCCGGGCCAGCAGTTCCTCCAGCGCGAACGGCTTGGGCAGGTAGTCGTCGGCGCCCGCGTCGAGCCCGGAGACCCGGTCGGACACCGCGTCGCGGGCGGTGAGCACGAGGATGGGCAGGTCGTCGCCGGTGCTGCGCAGCCGGCGGCACACCTCCAACCCGTCGAGTCGGGGCATCATCACGTCCAGCACCATGGCGTCGGGGCGCTGGGAGACGACGGACTCGAGGGCCTGCTGGCCGTCGCCGGCAAGGTCCACCTGGTAGCCGTTGAACTGCAGTGAGCGACGGAGCGACTCACGCACGGCCCGGTCGTCGTCGACAACGAGGATGCGCATGTGGTCAGTCTTGCCGCTGGTCCTGAGAGCCGCCTGAGAAGCCGGTGTGAGCCTGCCGTCAAGTTTCCGGACCGCTGCGGGCCACCGGGGCGTTCCAGTGCCGCCACAGCGCCAGCAGCCGCAAGCCGACGATGACCACCGACCCGACCAGCGTCACCGGCACGGCGGGCAGCTCGAGGTAGTCGCCGAACGCCACCACCACCGCCCCGCACAACGCCGCGACCGCGTAGATCTCCCGCCGCAGGACCAGCGGGATCTCCCGCAGCAGCACGTCGCGCAGCGCGCCGCCGCCGATGCCGGTGGTCATCCCGACCAGGCACGCCGCGTAGGGCGGCGCGCCGAGCGCGAGCGCCGTCGTGGTGCCCGCGGTGACGAACAGGCCGAGCCCGACCGCGTCGAGCAGCAGGACCGCCCGCCACAGCTTCGCCACGGTCGGGTGAAACCAGAAGACCACCAGTCCGGTGACACCGGCGACCGCCAGGTACGGCCAGCTCACCAACGCCGCCGGCGGGTGCACGCCGAGCAGCACGTCCCGGATGATCCCGCCGCCCAGCGCCGTGGTCAGCCCCAGCACGACGACCCCGAACACGTCCAGCCGCGCGCCCACCGCCGCGACCGCCCCGGAGGCGGCGAACGCGGCGATCCCGACCAGTTCCAACGCGGCGAGCAGCACGGCTGGCCAGGTTAGGAGCAGTCAGAAGTAATCCGCCAGTCGCGGCACGCCGGGCGCGCCGACCAGCCGGTCGAGCAGCGCGCCGTCGCCGTCGAGCAGCCCGGCCCGGCGCAACGCGTGGCTGTCCTGCATCCCGCTGAACCACGGCCCGAGCGCACGCGCGTGCAGCCGCACGGCCCCGTTGCCGCCCGCCTCGACGCGCACCGACCCGTCCTCCACCACCAGGCGGCGACGTCCCGCGTGCCACGGCGCGTGCTCGTCGACCACGTCGAGGTCCACGGCGGCGGGTTTGAGCCACGCCGCCGCCGGCCAGCCGCGCGCCGCCACCGCCGCCGGCAGGTCGACCACCCGCAGCAGCCACGCGGACGTGGTCACGGTGTGCTCGATCGCCTGGTTGGTCAGCAGGCCGGTCACGGCCGGGTCGGTGACCAGCAGCCGCGCCCGGTCGAGCACGCCGGCCCAGCCGCCCAGTTCCCGCAGCAGCCCGAGCTGCGTCGTCGCGTCCCGGCCGATGAGGTCGTGGACCCGCAGCCCGCCGGCGTCGCGCTCGGCCGCCAGGTACCCGCGCACCTCGCCGTCGTGGCCGGGCACCACCGACACCACGGCCTCGTCCAGCAGGTCGTCGGCGGCGATGGTCGGCGGGCTGCGGTCCACGAGCCCGTCCACGGTGGACGCGACGTCCAGGTAGCACGCCCGCACCGCGGGGAGGTCGCCCGCCACCAGGGGCCGGGTGGCCACGCGCGCGCCGGCGGGCATCCGGTCCAGCGGGAACTCCAGCCACTCGAACACACCGGACCGCTCCCACCCGCGCGACCGGTACACCGCGGGCACGGTCGCGTACAGCGCGGACACCACCTGGCCGCGTTCCCGCATGTCCCGCAACGCCGCGTCGAGCAGCGCGCCGGCCACCCCGCGCCCCCGCGCCCAGGGGTCGACGGCCACGCCGCCGACGCCGCCCATCGGCACCGTCGAGCCGCCCCAGAACTGGTGGAAGTCCTTGATCGTGAGCAGGCCCGCCACGTGCCCGTCCACCTCGGCCAGCAGGCCTCGCCGGCCGGGCCGCAACGACGGCTCGCCGATGCCGCCGAACGCGACCCGGCGCAGCCGGTCGGCCTCGCCGACGTCGTCCGGGGTCAGCTCACGGATCCGCACGCGTCCTCCCTACCAGGTGAAGAACCCCTGACCGGTCTTCCGGCCGAGCTGACCCGCCGCGACCTTCTCCCGCAGCAGCGACGGCGGCTCGAAGCGCGGGCCCAGCTCGGCCGCGAGGTGCTCGGCGATCGCCAGCCGCACGTCCAGCCCGACCAGGTCGGTCAGCCGCAGCGGACCCATGGGCCACCCGTACCCGAGCCGCATCCCGGTGTCGACGTCCTCGGCGGAGGCGACGCCCTCTTCGAGCATCCGGATCGCTTCCATGCCGACCGCCACCCCGAGCCGCGACGTGGCGAACCCCGGCGCGTCCCGCACCTCGATCACGGTCTTGCCCAGCTCCTCGGCCCAGCCGCGGACCCGCGCCACCACGTCGGCGGCGACCCCGGGGTGGTGCACCAGCTCGACGAGCTGCTGCACGGGCACGGGGTTGAAGAAGTGCATCCCCAGCACCCGCTCGCCCGGCAGCCCCTCGGCCAGCGCCGAGATCGACAAGGACGACGTGTTCGACGCCAGCACCGCGTCCGGGCAGGCGCGGGCCGCGTCGCCGAGCACCTGCCGCTTCAGCCCGAGGTCCTCGGGCACGGCCTCGACCACGAGCGCCGCGCCGCGTCCGACCCCGGTGTCGAGCCGTTCGGCCACGGTCAGGCGCGTCAGCAGCTCGGCGGGCGGCACGGCCAGCTTGCCGCGGTCGGCGGCCTTGGCCAGCGACGCCTCCACCGCGCGCCGCGCCGCCGCCGCCCGGTCCGCGCCCGCCTCCACCAGCACCACGTCGTGCCCGCCGGCCAGGAGCAGGTGGGCGACTCCGGCGCCCATCGTGCCGCCGCCGATCACCACCGCGATCACCGGTCCACGACCTCCGCGGCGAACATCGCCACCAGCTCGACGCCGCCGATCTCGGACAGGTTCGCGCCCGCGGCGTGCCACTCCGGCGACCCGAAGGCCGCTTTCATGGCCTCGGCGGACTCGAAGTGCATCTCGGCCACGATGTGCAGCTCGTGCTCGCCGAGGAAACCGGGCACGAAGACGCGGGTCACCTTCGCCACCTCGGCCCGCAGCAGACCCGGTGTCTTCTCCACCAACGGCAGGTGGGACGTGAAGTAGGCCTCGTCGAACGCCTCGACGTCGGCAGGTTTCCGGTACAGGGCGACGTACTTGACCATGTGACACCTTCCGTCCGGTTTCGCCTGCGAATGTAACACCGGCACCATGGAGTGGTGCGGATCATCCTGCTGCGCCACGGGCAGAGCCTGGGCAACGTCGACGAGCTGGCCTACTGCCGCGTCCCCGACCACGCCCTCCCGCTGACCGGGCTGGGCGAACAACAGGCCCGCGACGCCGGGCCGCGGATCAAGGACCTCCTCGACGGCGACCCGGCGGCGGTCTACGTCAGCCCGTACGTGCGGACCAGGGCCACCTTGCGCAACCTCGAACTCGGCCACCAGCAGGAGCGCACGGTGGCCGAGCCGAGGTTGCGCGAGCAGGACTGGGGCAACCTCCAGGACCCGGTGCGGCAGGAGGTGCTCAAGCACCAGCGGCACGCGTTCGGCCACTTCTTCTTCCGGCTGCCCAACGGCGAGTCCGGCGCGGACGTGGACGACCGCCTGGCCGCGTTCCTGACCGACCTGGAGACCCGGATGCGGGACCCGGCCCACCCGGCCACGGCGCTGGTCGTCTCGCACGGCCTCACCATCCGGCTGCTGTGCCGCCGGCTGTTCGGGTGGAGCATCGAGCTGTTCGAGTCCCTGTCGAACCTGGAGACCTGCGAGCACCGGGTCCTGACCCACGACGGTTCGCAGTGGCGCCTGGACCGGCCGTTCGACCAGTGGCGGGCGTCCCCGGACGGCGAGACCCAGGGACCGATCGGCTAGCCCGGCACCACGTCCGCGACCACGCACACCACGTTGTCCGGTCCGCCGCCGGCGTTGGCCAGCCCGACCAACCGCCGCGTCGCCTCCTCCGGCTCGTCCTCCGACACCAGCACCCGCCGCAGCTCCTCCTCCGGCACCACGGTGTGCAGGCCGTCGGAGCACAGCAGGTACCGGTCACCGGGCAGGGCGTCGTGCAGCGCCAGGTCCGGCTCCACCGCCTCGCCGTGCAGGGCGCGCACCAGCAGCGACCGCTGCGGGTGGCTGACCGCCTCCTCCTCGGTCAGCCGGCCCTCCGCGATCAACGACTGCACGGCCGTGTGGTCGTGCGTGATGCGGAACAGCCGGCCGCCGCGCAGCAGGTAGACCCGCGCGTCACCGACGTGCACCAGGCCCAGCCGCGACCCGGACAGCACCAACGCGGTCAACGTCGTGCCGCTGCACTCGTCGGTGGGGTTGGCCGACAGGTACTCCCGCACCGCCGTGCCCGCCTGCCGCACGGCGTCCGCCAACGCGTTGAGCAGCTCGCCGGCCGGGATGGCGGTGTCCAGCGCGGCGAGCGTGTCGATGGCCATCGAGCTGAGCGGTTCCCCCCGCGCGCCGAACCCGTCGGCCACGGCCAGCAGCCGCTGCCCCGCGTAGCCGACGTCCTGGTTCGACTCGCGGACGAGCCCCTGGTCGGTCCTCAGCGCGTAGCGAAGCGCGAGCGTCATGGTGGTGGTGTCCTTCCCGGTGAGTCGCTCCACGAGGGAGGAGGCGAGGCCCCGGCGGGCCGCGGTGTCGGCTTCGACCTGCGCCCAGTAGGCGCGCACCTCGGCCGCGGCGTCCGCCGGCGCCAGCTCGCACACCCCTCGGATGCGGGCCAGCGGCATCCCGAGCCGGCGCAGCCACGCCACCAGCCGAGCCCGCTCGACCTGGTCCGGCGAGTACAGCCGGTACCCCGACAGCGGGTCCACCCGGGCGGGCGTCAGCAGCCCCAGCTCGTCGTAGAGCCGCAACGCCTTCGGCGACAGCCGGACCGCCCGTGCGAACGCGCCGATCGTCAGCAGCTCCACGACCCCTCCCCCAGCCGGGCCGCCCGGCCCGACCAGGACCACCGTGCGGCTTCACCCAGGGTGAAGGTCAACCGGTCGTGGGATCCACCAGGGACGCGGACCGGTCCCGCACCAGCCCGCTGAGCGACACCGTGCCCGCCACCGCCAGCACCGCCAACGCCGGCCAGTCCGCCACCAGGTGGCCCTCGTCACCGACCACGAAGCTCCCGTACAGGCCCCAGCACTGCACCGCGGTCAACGCCGCGCCGAACACCGTCGTCCACCACGAGACCACGACCACCACCACAACCAGCAGGAGCAGGGCGAACACCGGCCAGCTCCCCGCCAGCGCGGTCACCACCACCCCACCCGCGAAACCCAGCGCGGACCCGTGCACCGTTCCGACCATGACCGGCCATTCAACGCCCGGCTGAGACGCACGCCACCCACTTCCGGTCAGGTTCACCGGAAGGCGTGAGGCACGATCGTCCGAATGAGCTTCTACGACGTCCTGCACCGCCGGAGGGACACCAGGGGCGAGTTCACCGGCGCCCCGATCCCGCCGGACGTGCTGCGCCGGGTGCTCAGCGCAGCGCACGCCGCGCCCAGCGTGGGCCTGTCCCAGCCGTGGGACTTCATCCTCGTGCGCGACGAGCACACCCGCCGCGCGTTCCGCGACCACGTCCACGCCGAGCGCAGCGTCTTCGCCTCCGGACTGGACCCCCGGCAGGCCGAGCTGTTCGCCCGGATCAAGGTCGAGGGGATCATGGAGTCCACGGTCGGCGTGGTCGTCACCTACGACCCCGACCGCGGCTCGCCCGCCGTGCTCGGCAGGCACGCCATCGCCGACGCCGGCCTCTACTCGGTGTGCCTGGCGATCCAGAACCTGTGGCTGGCCGCCACCGCCGAGGGCCTCGGCGTCGGCTGGGTCAGCTTCTACCGGGAGGACGTGCTCCGCCGGATGCTCGACATCCCCCAGCCCCTGCGCCCGGTGGCGTGGCTGTGCGTCGGGCCGGTCGAGGGCCTGCCGGACACCCCGGACCTGGAACGGCACGGCTGGCGCAACCGCCTGCCCTTGGAGGCAGTGCTGCACGAGGAGCGGTACACCCGCCGTTCCGGCCGGTAGCCTGTGGTAGCCGTGCCGGCGGCGAGCGGTCCCGCGTACCGCAGCGCCGAGTCGGAATGGAGTGTCAGCACGAGTGGAGCAGCGAGATCGGCCGGTAGCCGGGCAGGCCCCGCAACTCGACCTCGAGGTCAAGGCGTTGCTGAACGCCGGCCGCCTGGCCGAGGCCAACACCCTGTTCGACCAGGTGGTGAGCCGGGTGCCACCTGGCGTCGACCGCTGGCAGCGCTCCGCCGTCCTGGTCGACCGCGCCAAGCTCGCCTGGCGCCTCGGCCGCATCCCGCTGGCCCTCGAACTGGCCGCCGAGGGCTGGACCGACCTCGACGGCGAGCACGACGACAACCCGGCCGCCGCCCAGGCGATGCACGCCCTCGCCTACCTGCTGGAGGGCATCGGCAACCGCCGTGCCGCCGTGGACATGCTGCGCCTGTCCGTCCAGGTGGCCCGTCGCGCCGCCGAGCGCTCACCGGGGGCCGTCGAGATCCTGGGCCACTGCCTGCAAGGCTTGGGCGGCACTTTGAACTTCCGCGCGATCTCCTCACCGCCCGACCGCGCCCCGGCGATCTTCGAAGAAGCCCGGGGCTACCTCAGAGAAGGCCTCGACCTGGTCGAAGAGAAGCACATGCGCCGCGCCCTGCTGGCCGCGTACAGCCGTTCGCTGGCCGGCGTCGGCGAGTTGGACCAAGCCGAGGAGCACGCCCAGGAGGCGCTGCGCCAAGCCGAGGGGGCCGGCGACAAGTGGGCGTCCGCCGTCGCCTGCTGGGTCCTCGCGGTGGTCCGGCGGGAGCAAGGCGACCTGGTCCGGGCCCGCACCCTGGCGAGCCGCGCGGTCGCCGCCTCGGAGTCCATCAACGACCCGTCCCTGCTGCTGCGGTTCTCCCTGGACCTGGCCGACATCTGCGCCGAGATGGGCGACCACGTCGGCGAGGCCACCGCGCTGCGCTGCTCGGTGGCCGCGAGCCGCACCGCCACCGAGACCCTCCAAGAAGGACTCGGCCAGGCGCTCGAACAACGTCGCGTCGCCGTGCAGGCGCAACGCCTGGCCGTCGCCGCCCAGGAAGCCGCCGCCCGCGACCCCCTCACCGGCCTGGCCAACCGCCTCGGCCTGGAACGGGCCGCCGCCGGCCTGCTGGAGAGCACCGCCGCCCGGGGCCGCGTGCCCTGGCTCGTCCTCGTCGACGTCGACCGCTTCAAGGGCGTCAACGACGACGCCGGCCACGCCGCGGGCGACGCCACCCTGCGCGAGATCGCCCAACTCCTCCGCCGCGAGTGCCGTGCCGCCGACCTGGTCGCCCGCTGGGCGGGCGACGAGTTCGTGGTCCTGCTCGGCGCCGCCGACGGCAACACCCTCGAAGTGGGCCCGACCGTCGCCGAACGCATCCGTGCCGCCGTGGACAACCACGACTGGACCGTCGTCCTGGGCACCGCCTGCCACCCCACCGTGAGCATCGGCGTGGCCGCCGGCCCAGCCACCCTGGACCACCTCTTCGCCGCCGCCGACATGGCCCTCTACCGCGCCAAACGCCACGGCCGCAACCGCGTCGAAGTCGAACCCCACCTCACCCCGACCACCCCGGAAGCCATCTCCGGCAACTGACCACCCCATAACCACCCACCCCGCCCCCAACCAACCCGCCCACAACCAACCCGCCCCCAACGGACCCGCCACATCCCCACCGAGGCCCGATTTGACATGGGTTCGGGTGCTTTAGGCTGGTCGAAGCCGGACAGGCTTGGCGGACGCTCTTCCCGCCAGGCCTGCCCGGCTTTGGCCTGCCTGGAGCGCCCGTAAGGGCCCCATGTCAAATCGCGCCGGACCCGACCACCGAGCCCCGAGCGTTCAACTCAGCCATCCCGAACGTAGGACTCACGCATCCCCAACGTAGGACTCACGCGTTCCGAACGTAGGACACGCGCATCGCGAACGTAGGACTCACGCGATCAGGCCGCCCCGGAACGCCACCAACGCCGCCTGAACCCGGTTCACCGCACCGATCTTGCCCAACACCGACGACACGTACCCCTTGACCGTCGCCTCGGACAGGTGCAGCGTCCCGCCGATCTCCGCGTTCGACATGCCCTGTCCGATGAGGACCAACACCTCGCGCTCCCGTTCGGACAGCGAGGCGAGCAGCCGCCGGGCGGGCTCGGCCGCCCGTTCGCCGTCGGCGACCGCCGCCAAAACCCGTGCCGCCACACCGGGGTCGAGCACCGCGCCACCCACGGCGAGGTCGCGCACAGCCCGCACCAGCTGTTCCGGTTCGGTGTCCTTGAGCAGGAATCCCGAAGCGCCCAACCGCAGCGCCTCGGAGACGTACTCGTCCACGTCGAACGTGGTCAGCATGGCGATCTTCGGCGGGTCGGGAATGGCGCGCAGCCTGCGCAGCGCCATCAACCCGTCGGACGACCGCATCCGGATGTCCAGCAGCACGACGTGCGGGCGGTGCCGGCGTGCCAGGTCGGCCACCAGGTGCCCGTCGTCACACTCGGCCACGACCTCCATGTCGCCTGCGCTGCTGAGGATCATGCGAAGGCCGGACCGGACGAGGTCTTCGTCATCGGCCAGCATCACCTTGATCACGACGCCTCCCCGCGTTGGCGTTTCGTGCTCGTACCCGCCCAGCCTCGTGCACGAACACGCGAGCTGACGTTAATTCCCCGTTATCTCACCACGGGAGGACGCGGGTTCAGCCTGTTCACAGTTGCCAGGGGATGGGCGGGGTCAGCCCAGGACCTGCGCGACTTCCTGTCGCAGCCGTGGCAGCAGGGCGTAGAGCTTGTCGCCCGGGCAGAGGGTGTCGCGGTAGTCCCGGTGGCCCTGGATCGCCGACGGCGGGATGCCGTACTGCTCGCACGTGTACACGCAGAACGACACCAGCGAGTCCCACTGCAACTTGGGCGGCTCCACGTCCATGTAGAGGCCTTCGTTCTCGATTCCGATGGCCGCGGTGTTCTGGCCGGGACAGTGCGCGCCGACCACGACCCGGTCACCGGCGCGCAGCGCCGCCAGGCTGCCGTGCCTGCCTTCCATGAGGAACCCGCCGCGGCTGTTGGTGAAGTGCTGGCCGGAGTCGATCCAGCCGTTCGTGTCCATGTGGAGGTTCTGGATCCACCGGGCGTTGGCGTAGGCCGCGGCCTGCGAGTAGTCGGTGACGTTCGCCGACGCGGTGTGGTGGATGAGGATGCGCACCGGCCGTTCGTTCACAACGCTCGTCGGCTGCGACGGCGGCCGCGCGCCCCAGTCGGCGCAGCTGCGGATGGGCAGGACGGGTGAGCCGAGCGCGGGCGAGGAGCCCAGACCAACGAGCACCCCCGCGCCGGCGAGACCGGTGAGCAGCGATCGACGTCGCATCATGTGAACTGTTTTCCCAATACCTCATCACCACGTCAAGGCCCCACACCCGTCCGGCGCAGCCCAAACGCGAAGGTCTTTCGCGAATCGATGACCAGCCAGTAACGTGCGTCACACGATCCCTGCCTGGAAGGAGCTTCGCGTCATGCGGAGAGCCGCCCGATCGCTAGCCGTGGTCGCACTCCTCGCCGCCGCGGCCACCACCGTCCCCGCCACCACCGGCGCCACCACCGCCACCGCCGCGCCCGCCGAGACCAGAACCGCCGCCGAGGTCCGCGCCTCCGCGTTCACCCCCGACGACCACTGCCTCGGCCAGTGCCACGACGTGCTGCCGCCCGGCCAGAACGGCAACGCCACCCTCACCGAGATCCTGGCCCACCGCGCGCTCGGCACCCGTCCCGCGCACTCCGCCGACCAGCTCGGCCGCTACGACTCGCTCGTCTCCGGCTACGGCGGCCTGACCAACGAGCAGCTGGGCACGTTCTTCAACGACGCCTCCTTCGGCGTCCCGGCCGACCAGGTCGAGAGCACGATCAAGCCGCGCGCCGACGTCACGATCGTCCGCGACAAGGCCATCGGCATGCCGCACATCTACGGGACCACCCGGTCCGGCACCGAGTTCGGCGCCGGTTACGCCGCCGCGCAGGACCGGCTCTGGCTGATGGACCTGTTCCGCCACCTCGGCCGCGGCCAGCTGTCCGGGTTCGCGGGCGGCGCCGAGGGCAACCGGGCGCTGGAGCAGAGCTTCTACAACCAGATCCCCTACACCGAGGCCGACCTCCAGGCGCAGATCGACCAGGTCGCGGCGCAGGGGCCGCGCGGCGCGCAGGCGTTCCAGGACGTCAAGGACTACATCGCGGGCATCAACGCCTACATCACCGCCTCCGTGAACAGCCGGACGTTCCCCGGCGAGTACGTGCTGACCGGGCACGCCGACGCGATCACCAACTGGAACGACATCACGCCGTTCCAGCCGACCGACCTGGTCGCGATCGCCGCCGTGGTCGGCGGCCTCTTCGGCGCCGGCGGCGGTGGCGAGGTGCAGAACGCGCTGGTCAAGCTGGCCGCCCAGAACAAGTACGGCGCTGCCGCCGGCGACCAGGTGTGGCGCTCGTTCCGCGAGCAGAACGACCCCGAAGCGGTGCTCACCCTGCACAACGGCCAGCGCTTCCCGTACGCGACGACGCCGACCTCGCCCCAGGGCGTGGCGCTGCCGGACGGCGGCGTCGTGACACCCGAACCGATGGTGTTCGACCAGACCTCGACCGCCACCTCCACAGTGGACACGCCGGCGGACCTCAAGCCGCTCGAAGGCCTCTTCGCCGACGGCGTGCTGCCGCGCGACCTGCTGACCAAGAAGCACGGCATGTCCAACGCGCTGGTCGTGTCCGGCGCGCACACCGACACCGGCAACCCGGTCGCCGTCTGGGGTCCGCAGACCGGCTACTTCGCCCCGCAGCTGCTCATGCTCCAGGAGCTGAACGGTCCGGGCCTGCGGTCGCGCGGCGTGTCCTTCGCCGGCGTGTCGATGTACGTGCAGCTCGGTCGCGGCGTGGACTACTCGTGGAGCGCGACGTCCGCCGGGCAGGACATCACCGACACCTACGCCGTCGAGCTGTGCGAGCCCTCCGGCGCACCGGCCACCGCCACCTCCGCGCACTACCGCTACCACGGCCAGTGCCTGCCGATGGAACGCCTGGAGCGCAAGAACTCCTGGAAACCCAGCGTCGCGGACCCGACCCCCGCCGGCTCGTACGCGCTCGTCATGCACCGCACCAAGTACGGGCTCGTGCAGAGCCGCGCCAAGGTCGACGGCAAGTTCGTCGCCTACACCTCGCTCCGCTCCACCTACCTGCACGAGGTCGACTCGATCATCGGCTTCCAGGAGTTCAACGACCCCGACGCGATCAAGTCGGCCGCCGACTTCCAGCGGGCCGCCGAGCACGTCGGGTACGCGTTCAACTGGTTCTACGTGGACTCTCGCGACACCGCGTACTTCAACTCCGGCGCGAACCCCGTGCGCAAGGCCACCGTCGACCCGCACCTGCCGGTGAAGGCCGAAGCCGCGTACGAGTGGGGGGGCTGGAACGCCGACCGCAACACGGCCGCCTACACGCCGTTCGCGCAGCACCCGAACTCCGTCAACCAGGACTACTACATCAGCTGGAACAACAAGCAGTCGCTCGACTACTCCGCGTCCGGTTACGGCATGGGCTCGGTGCACCGCGGCGACCTGCTGGACGACCGGGTGCGCGCGCTCATCGCCCGCGGCAAGGTCACCCGGACCTCCCTCACCCAGGCCATGGCCGAAGCGGGCGTCGCCGACCTCCGCGCCGAGCAGGTCCTGCCCGACCTCCTCCGCGTGATCGACACCGCGCCGGTCGCCGATCCCGCCCTCGCCGCCACCGTGACGAGGCTCCGCGAGTGGAACCGGGCCGGCTCGCTGCGCAAGGAGACTTCGCGCGGCAGCAAGACCTACGCGCACGCCGACGCCATCCGGTTGCTCGACGCGTGGTGGCCGCGCCTGGTCGAGGCGCAGTTCAAGCCCGGTCTCGGCGACGCCCTCTACGGGCAGCTCACCCGGGCCGTCCAGATCGACGAGCCGCCGTCGGACACCCACGGCGCGGCTCCGCACAAGGGTTCGTCGTTCCAGAACGGCTGGTGGAGCTACGTCGACAAGGACCTGCGCGCCGTGCTCGGCGACCGCGTGGACGGCGCCCTGGGCGCCCGCTACTGCGGCAACGGGAACGTGGCGGCCTGCCGGCAGGCGCTGCTCGACGCGCTGACCGCGGCGGCGGCGACCCCGGCGACCACCGTCTACCCCGGCGACGACTCGTGCGCGGCAGGCGACCAGTGGTGCGCCGACACCATCATCCACCGCGCCATGGGCGGCATCACGCACGACAAGGTGCACTGGCAGAACCGGCCCACCTACCAGCAGGTCGTGCAGTTCCCGTCCCGTCGCGGCACGAGCCTGGCGAACCTCGCCACCGGCGCCACGGCGACCGCCAGCAGCCACGAGCGCGGCTGGTACAGCTCGCCGCCCTCGAACGCGGTGGACGGCAAGGCGGACACCCGCTGGGCCAGCGACTGGTCGGACCAGCAGTGGGTGCAGGTCGACCTCGGCGCGACGCGCACCGTCGGCCGGGTCGTGCTGTCGTGGGAAGCGGCCTATGCCAAGGCGTATCGCATAGAGCTGTCCGTCGACGGCAGCACGTGGCGGACCGCCTACACGACTTCCGCGGGAGATGGTGGCCGGGATCTTGCGTCGTTCCCACCCGATGCGGCACGATTCGTACGAATGACGGGTATCCAACGAGCCACTGGTTACGGATACTCGATTTACGAACTTGAGGTCTACGTCCAGTAGACCGGCCCACAGGAAGACCCCGGTCCACCCCCAGGGACCGGGGTCTTCCGCTGTTCCGGGCCCGACCAGCCGCTCTCCGCTCACCGGCGATCCCCACCGGCGGATCCCCCGCCGGGCGCCCGGCCGACGTCCCGCCGACCAGACGGCTACCGGGTCACGAACAGGTAGTTGCGCACGCGATCGTCGATCCGGTCGACCGGCCGCCAGGTGTTGCGGTGCCAGGCGTGCATCCGGTACCCGCGTTCGGCCAGCCAGTCCTGCACGTCGCGCGCCCGGTACCCGAACCGCAGCACGTGCCGTTCCTCGATCTCCAGGAGAAGTTTCGGTCGAAACCTCTCGATCGTCTCCGCACCTCCTTGCAGCACGCGCAGTTCCGCGCCTTCCACGTCGGCCTTGACGAAGTCCAGCCGGTCGATGGCGTTGGCCGCGCAGAACCGGTCCAGCGTGTCGGTGCGCACCAGGACTTCGAGGTGCTCGGCGAACTCGACGTTGGAACCGAGGCCGTCCGCGCCCGAGGTGAGGAACGAGCGGCCGGTGACCGGTGTGCCGTGCCGGACCGGGACGCTCATGACCTCGCGGCCCTCGCTCACTCCCAACGCGACGGAGTGCCGGACCACGTTGCGGGCCTCGCGCGGGCGCAGCAGGTAGGACAGCGCGGGGTGCGCGAACACCAGCGGCTCGATGCTGTGCACTGTCCCTTGTGGACCGACGAGGCGGGACAGGGAGACGGTGTAGAGGCCGAGCGCGGCGCCGATGTCGACGCACACGTCACCGGGCCGCACCACCTCGCGCAGGCCGATCAACTCGGGTTCGACGAACGGCGTGAGCCGGGCGAGGACGCGCAACGCGCCAGCCACGGCCGCGCCGCGCGCCTCGGTCAGGTTGTGGGTCACGGTCACCAGGTTAGGGAATCACGTCAGGGGTTTGGCGCCGTTCTGGTTCTGTTGCAGCTGTGCGGGCAGCCCGACCTGCTCGGCGAACTCCGCGGCGACCGTCGAGCTGCCGTAGATGCCGAGCGCCTTGGCCAGGTGGAGGCGGACGTCGGCGCGGTGCCCGTCGTCCAAGCGGGGCAGGGCGCTCTCGAAGGACGTGACCAGCGTGTCGGCCCAGTGCTGGTCGCGGCGCTGCGAGGCGATGCCGACGAGCTCGGCCAGGTGCCTGCTCAACTTCACCGCCTGCTCCACCTCGTAGCCGTTGCGGATGAGCCACCAGATCGTGGCGCTGGACAGGTCGGTCAGCACCTCGTCGCGCAGGTACTTGATCTCGGCGCGTTCGGCGTCCCGCTCGGCCTGGCGCATCGTGGTGGTCTGGAGCAGTTCGATGTGCTTGCGCGCCATCGCCAGGTCGTGCTCGTCCACGGCCAGCTCGACCCCGTCCGCCCGCGCCCAGACGTGCGTGCCCTCGACCTGCCGCTCCGCCGCCAGCTCCGCGCCGAGCTGGTGCTGCAGCGGGGCGTGGTGGACGAGCATCGCGCGCTCCGTGAGCGCTTTGGCCCGGTGGATGATGTCGTTGACCGCCGCGCTGCGCGGCGCGTTGTGCCGTGCGCCCGTCGTCAGGTCCACGCGCCAGTGGATCGTCATCTTGGCGTGGAAGTCGAGCCCGTAGACGGCGCTGGGCAGCGGCGACTCGAACGGGTGTTGGTGGGAGGTCGAGGCCGGGACGAACGTGTACTGCTCGGCGTTGGGGCGGGCACGGAGCCGCCGCCACCACGCGCCGACGGAGCCCAGGGGGCCGGGACGGAAGTCAGGCCAGGGTCGGCTGCTCATGGGATGGCTTTCGTCGGAGGGGGATATGGCCCCCTCTGTACCTCACTGGACCGGTGCGGAACAGATGAGGTCGCCCACTTCCCCCGTACAGCCGACCGGCCGGGCCCCACCCCCTAACCCAAGGTGCACGTCCCTAGGCCCACCGAGTGACAACCCCGCCACCGGAAGCCCGACCCCCGACCCGGTACGCTCACCACCGCGCCCTCGTAGCTCAGGGGATAGAGCATCGGTTTCCTAAACCGTGTGTCGCAGGTTCGAATCCTGCCGGGGGCACTCACCTTTCGCCGGGTGAATCAGGCCCTGGCCAGCGGAAACGCGGCCGGGGCTTGATCTTTTAGGTCAGTCGCCGTCAGCCGGAATCTGCCCCCATCTGCCGGGGTTCGCGGACTGGTGACGGACTGGATCTGCCCAATGCCTGCCCAAGCCGAAGGTCCTCGGACGATCGTCCGAGGACCTTCCGCACCGACTGTCGATCACCGGTCGAACAGCTCCTCGATCCTCTTGTTGATCAGCTCCCGTTGCCCATCGATGCACTTCGCGTACACCCGGAGCAGCACCTCGACCGAGTGACCAGCACGTTCCGCCACGTCCGTAGCCGGGACGCCCCCGTTCAGCATGAGCGAGACTGCGGCGTGCCGAAGGTCGTACGGCCGCCCAGCTAGAGGAGAGGCCGCCTGAGCAGGCGTCAGGGCGTACTGGCGGGCCTCCTCCCACACCCGGTAGTAGGTGGACGACGACACCACCCCGCCGTTCGGCGACCGGAACAGCCGCCCATCGGGAGCCGTCCCGAACCGGTCGAGGTGGTCCCGGAGGATGCGGACGAGCACCGGTGGGATGGGCACCGGCCGGACGTCCTTCGCCCCGCGATGCTTCAACCCGCGCCGGTCGTGGACCTCACCGGAGTCCGTCCACCGCTTGCCCGCCGCCGGACGCGACTCACCGAGCATGAGCAGGCCCCAGCCCTCCTCGGGCAGGGTGCAGTCGTCCTCACGGAGCCCCAGGCCCTCAGCGGGCCGAGCAGCCGCGTAGTAGCCGGTCGCGAAGAACGCCGCCAAGTGCGCGCCCCGCTCCTGGTTCCGCCGCCCGACGTAGGTCACCGCGGTCAACAGCCGTTCGACCTGGCCCGGGTTGGCCACCACCCGAGGGTCTACCTGGTCGACCACCTTCGCGACCTTGCGCTTCACCCTGGTCAACGGGTTGTCCGGGATCATCCCCAGCTCGACGGCATAGGACAGCAGGTTGAACAGCACCGCCCGTTTCCGCTGGTAGACGGTTGCAGCCGCCGCCTTGCCGTCGAGTTTGGCCGCCAGCGCGTCCAGCACCTCGCGCACCGCGACAGCGTCCGTTAGGTCGAACAGCGGACGCGAGTTCCGCGTGAGCCAGTCCACGACCTCCCGATCTTCGGCCGACAGCTCCGCGTCACGTGTGGTCGGCGGCAGCAGGTTCCGTGACAGCACGCCCCGAAGCTCAGTCACATCCGGTCGACCGACCCCATCCCGCACGAACACCGCGCCAGCAGTCGCCAGAGCCTCCACAGTGCTACCCCGAGTCGTCGCCGCAGCGTCAGGCCACTTCAGATCCATGTAGGACTGAGCAAACTCCAAGAACGACAACGAGTTCCGCCGCCGAACCTCCGACACCGGCAACCCGGTATCCACATCGAACGGTTCACCGTTGCGCGCCGCCTGGCTCAGCTCGGACAAGCGGCTGGTAGCCAGAGCCTTGGTCGCGTACCACTCGGAGTGCTCCCGCGTGTCCGTCCGCCATCGGACTGGATACGGCCGCTTCCGCCCCGTCCGCTTCTTGATCTCCCAGAACTTGACCCTGAACGTGGTGGTCATGCCGCCGCCTGGTACAGGTCATCGAGCCAAGCGAGGAAGTCCACCCGCTTGCACCGCAGCTCACCGTTGGGCAGCGAGAAGCACCGAGGCCCCTTCCCCGTCTGCCGCCACTTGTAGAACGTGTCCCGCGAGACCTCACCGCCCAGGGCCTCCAGCATCTCCGGAACAGACATCAACTGAGCCAGCTCACGCACCTTGCCACTCATCCCCGAACCCCCGTTTACGCAGCTTGAGACGTTGCCGAACGGTTTGACGGACTGGCCGAGGCGAGCAACGCCGCCGTGTACTCGGCCTTCCATCGACGCCGCTCCGCGACCGCCCGTAGCAGCAGGTGTGGTCTTGGGGGCACGTTCGGGTCACCGGGCCGCACGTTGTTCCAGACGACCCGTTTGGGCTGGTCGTCCCCAGTGATCCCCACGTCGGCGAGCAGTTGCCGAACGAATTCCTTGCGGTCGTGCTTGTGGTCGGCCAGCGACTTCCCGGACCACTTCCGTGACACCAGCACCCGCCGACCGGCGACGCCGAGGGTTGAGCGCTTGTGTGCCTTGCCCTTGCATCGACCAGGCTCCATCGACAGCCGAGCGCCTTTCGGTTGGACGCCGTAGAGCAGCCACACCGGGCATTGCGGCGAGCAGGGCGTCACGGCCAACTCCGCGCACAGCCGTTCGGCGTGATCCTCCTGACGGCTGGTCCGGGCATCGAAGCACTCACCGATGCTCTTGGTCAGATACTTCGTCAGGTAGCCGATGTGCCGACCGGCCTCTTCAGTGCCGCCGAGGATGCCCTTGGAGTGCACCTGCACCCCGAACCGGGCGACGTGCGCCGGACGCTCCACCTGGTCGAGAGCGTCCTCCCACGTCGGCAGCGGTTCACGCGTAGTCGGGTCGACGAACCCCTTCGCCCGCGAGTCCCACACCGGCCGGTTGTCGCCGCTGTACTTGATCTCGTCGTGGTTGGGCCACCACACCTGGTGGTAGGTGGCTTCCGCGACCGCCCGCAGCTCCGCACGCGAAATCGAACCCCGGATAGCCGCGTGCCAGTGTGGCGCCAGCCGTCGCTGAGGTTCGACGGTGGAGAAGTACTGCACATCCCACCCGACGCACCGCCGGAGGTTCTGCATGAACCGATCGAGCAGGGCCGCGAAGTGCACCGCGTCCCGAGCCGCCCGCCGGTAGTCGTAGGTGTCCGGGTCGACCGGGGTGCCGTCCGAGCGCACCTTGCCGTAGCTGTCCAGCGTGAGCGTCAGGAAGGTTGAGGGCTGGTACTTGCCGACGAATACGCGACCGACCGTGCGCTTGCCGACCGGTCGCCGAGGCAGGTTCGGCGCATCCTGCCGCCGCCTGGTCGACCGCTTCCGGGTGATCCGTGGACGTGCTTCCAGAGCCGGGAGAGAACCGCGGACTCCGAGCTGCCGAAGTTCGGCGTCGACGCCCGCAACCTCCTCTCGAACCTCCTCGGCACCAATCTCGTCGCCCTCTTCGAGAGCCTGCCGGTACGCCTTCGCCAGGTCAGCCCAGTAGGCGGTCAGTGCCCGCTGATCGTCGCTGGGCGGGTCCGGGGTGAAGTCGGGCTCCTCGGTCAGGTGCCAGCCCTCGCGGCACTGCGCCATGCGCAACCTGCGGTTCTTCTCCGCGCAGGTGGGACACACACTCGCCACCGTCGAGCCGCACGCCACGGGCACGATCTCGACCCGTCCGGTGTCCAGGTCGACCCGCTCCTTGGCCAGCGGCCGGACGCAGACGCCGTGCTCCTCAGCCACGGCCCGAGCCACATCGAGCGCCGCCGGCTGCTTCATCCGGTCGGCACGAGTCAGGTACTCGCTCATGCCGCCACCTCCCCCGAGTCGTCCGGCCGAGTCGGCAAGTCGTGCACCTCTGCGTCAGCCAGAAACAGGCCCAGCTCGACCAAGTCGGCATCGGTGACGTGGAACGCCCGAGCCCGTTCCGGCTCCCGCTGCCCGTCCTCCTTGATCCAAGCGACGCCGGGGGTGTTCTCACTGATCTCATGGGCAGCCGCACCGCGCTGCCGGATACCGTCACCGAGCACCATGTCGACCTGTTGCGGCTCGTCCAGGCGCAGCGCCACACGGGTGCTGAACAGGTGCCGGAACGACACGACCTCCTTGCGCGGGTCCTGGACCAGGCCCACGACCGCGAACCCGGGCGCACGTCCCTGAGAGGTGATCGTCTGGATAGCCCGCACCGCGCGTTCCCGGAGCTGCTTGTCCGGCTGGTAGGCGATCAGGTCCGCCAGCTCGTCCACCACCAGGACCGTGAACGGCTCACACGTCGACCGCGCCCACAACCGCCGCACACCCCGGTACCGGGTGGCACGTTCCTTAACCTCTGCGGCCATTTCCTCAAGCAGCGCAACGGCTTCCGGCCCGTTGTCGTACACGACCCGGTCGAAGGCGTCCGGGCACTGGCCCAGCTCCATCCCACCCTTCGGGTCGATCCCCACCAACCGGACCAGACCCGCCCGAACCGCCGGTGCGAGCTGCCACACCAGCGACCAGAGCACCGAGCCCTTGCCCGCACCGGGCACGCCGACGACGAGCACCTGAGACCCGAGCAGCCGCAGCCGCCACGGCTTGCCCGTCTCGGTCCGGCCGACCACGACCCGCTTGAGGTCCACCTCGGCATCCGTCAACGCGGGAACGGTCAGGGGACGTAGCAGCGGGTCGCGGTGGACAAAGTCCAGCTCGATCACGCGAGGTCGCAGGACTCGCACGCGACAGGAGCGAGCGCCAAACGAGTGCGCCAGGCCGTCCCGACGCAGCTCCCATGCCTCAGGTGACTGCGCAGGCACCATCCGCACCCGGACGCGATCCCGCCAACCCTCCGACCGGACCCGGCGCAGCTTAGGCCGGTACTCGCGGCCCCGGTCGAGCTTGGCGAGGTCCGACAGCCGCATCACTGACCGCCACTTCGGCACGTACACCGTCAACCGCCGCCACTCAGTGACCAGCCGGTACCAGCCGTGTCGCATAAACGACCCACGGTCCAGGCCCGCCCAGATCAACAAGGCCGCGACCAGTGACAACAACGCCAGCACCAACGGTGAGAGCCCGAACCGCCACCAGCACCAGGCCGCCGACGCCGGTACCAACGTGACCACCGGGTACCGGACCACAACGAGCACCAGGCGCACAGCCCCGACGACCACCAGCCACACCAGCGCCACCAAGGCCGCGATCCACTTGGCCTTCCCCGGCACCAACACCCACCACGGCACCCGAGGTCGCACGCCCTCGAACGGAGCCGGGTCCACCCACTTCCCGCCGTTCATCGCCCACGCCCCACTGGGACGAAAATCAGCGGCAGCCAACCCAGGCAGCCACAACAAACGAGCTGGTTCGGGGCGTAGACACCGAACCGCTTACACGCCCCACAGGGGCGACCGTTGGACAACTTCCACACTGTCGGGGCACCGCGTCGACTTGACGCGCGCACCCCACGTACCGATAGCCTCGACATGACCGGAATCCCTTGTGTGGTAACGAATACAAGCGAAAGTTCCGGTCGGTGTGTCGCCGGGAACACCTTCAGCCCGCCAAGACTCGAATCTGTTTCCGGCGACCCCACCAACCAGCAATTCTGATCACTCAGCCGTGCGAAACCAGCTCAACCGGTCGCACCGTCACTCCTGCGTCTCGACCTCGAACAGATCCTCGAAGTCGAACGGCGCGAGGGCGGTCAACGCCCCACTGATGAACCGAGCACCGGGCCGCAGCTCACCCGCACGCGCACGCTTGACCGTCGATCGGTGCAGCCCCATCGCCTTGGCCACCGCGTAGTCCGACTGGAACCCCGCCAACCGCATGGCCTTGGCGAACATGTCATCGCGGAGCCTGATCTCATGCGGCCGACCGGGCAGCACCGCCACCCGCCGACTCCCGGCACGAACAGTGGTCCCCGACGCAAGACCGTGCGCGACCTTCTCCGCCTTCTCCTTGTGCAGTTCGGCGAGGAACAGCGACTCCTTCCGCCGCCCCCGATCCGACTCCGCGACACGCCGATAGGTCTCGGCAGACCGCTGATGGAAATCGAGCCACTGCACCTGGGCGGCCTCAAGCGAGGGCCGCACCTTCGCCAACGCATCGTGGGCGTGCCGAAGCGTCGTCGCCGAGCGCACCGCCGACCACAACTCCTCCGCCGGGTTCACTCCCACTCATCCCCCACGACACCCAACGCAACCCCTCCGTCCTGCAACGCCGAACGCAGCCTGTTGATCGACTCCCGGTCGACCACCAGAACCGCCGGGAACGCGTTGCCGAAGCGGATCTCCACCCGGTCCGCGTACGCCATCGGCATAGCCCGAATGGGCAGGTCATCGGTCACGTGCAGCCGAACCATGTCCCCGGCCACCGGTCACGCCGCCTTGGCAGCGGTCTTGACGACCACCGGCTTCATGCCCGACGCCCGCAGGCTGTACCCGAGCTTCGCCCGGCACCTGTGCCGCTCACCCCCGTGACTCCCCCGGCACGCCTTGTCGTCAATCCACGGCGTCACCGTCAACCCCTCGAAGAGCACCGGCCGCACATCCGTCCCCGGAATCGCCTCCGGCGGAACCGGCTGGTGCGGAGCCGCGATCTTCACCGTCACCACGGCGTCCGTCTTCCGCTCCGCCGCCTGGTCGATCACCAGGACCGACCACACCAGCAACCCGGACTCCTTGTCCGTCTCCTGCTGCACCGGCAACCCCTTCGCCCGCTCCTCGGCCGACTGGAACCTGAGCACCGGCTCGACACCCATCACCAGCGCGCCACGGGGAAAGACGAAGTCGTGCGTCGCCGGGAGCCTGCTCCCACCACTGATCGCCACAGCCGATCTCCTGTCATCAGCGTCGACTGGACCCTTGGTCCAGCACCTTGACACCAACCACTCTCGGCAGAAAAGCGGGACGGCAGCACCGCACAGTGGGACAACTACAGACGTCCTTGGTAGCTTGAAGACGTCCCAACTCGTTCCACAGGGGGAACCATGCCGAACCAACGCCTACGAGACTCGTTGCTACGCAACGGTTTCGACCTCATCCAGGTCGCCAAAGCCACTGGCGTGGACCCCAAGACGGTCGAACGCTGGATCAACCTCGACCGCACCCCGTACCCCCGTCACCGGCGCACCATCGCGGCCATGGTCCGGGAGGCCGAGACCTACCTCTGGCCCAACGCACTCGCCCCGGACGCCAAGAAGGAGATCACCCAATCGGAGGTCGTGCAGGTCTACCCGCACCGCCACTCCGTCCCCCAGGAGCAGTGGGCACACCTGGTCGACCAGGCCCGCCTGAACATCTCGATCCTGATCTACTCGGGCATGTTCCTCACCGACAACCCGAACCTGATCAAGATTTCCGCAGGAAGGCCGAAGCAGGCGTCAAGGTCCGCCTACTCCTGGGCGACCCGGCCAGCCGCGAGGTAGCCCGCCGCAGCGAGGAAGAGGGCATCGGCAAGGGCACCCTCGCCGCCAAGGTCCGCAACGCCCTCGCGTTCTTCAAGCCACTCGCCGACAGCGGCCACGCCGAGATCCGGTGCCACCGCACCACGCTCTACAACTCGATCTACCGCTTCGATGACGAGATGCTGGTCAACACCCACGTACACGGCTTCATGGCAGCCCACGCCCCGGTCCTGCACCTTCGCCGCCTCTCCGGAGGCGACCTCTTCGAGACCTACGCCGAGAGCTTCCAAGGCGTCTGGGACGACGCCAAGCCACCCAAGTGGTAGGCAGGGACCCATGGCGCGCACCGACCACTACAACGACCCCAACGCCCCCAAAGCGACCAACATCGTCGTAGCCGTAACCGCGTTCGTCCAGGACGACCAAGGTCGTCTACTGATGATCCGCCGCACCGACAACGACCTCTACTCCATCCCCGGTGGAGCACAAGACGTCGGCGAGACCATCGGTCACACCGTCGTACGCGAGATCAAGGAAGAGACCGGCATCGACGTAGACCCCACCGACATCATCGGCGTCTACTCCGACCCAGCCCACGTCATCTCCTACACGGACGGCGAAGTCCGCCAGGAGTTCTCCATCTGCTTCCGCGCTCAGCCCATCGGAGGCGAGCTGCGCACAAGCAACGAGTCCAGCGAAGTCCACTGGGTAGCCCGCGAAGACCTCGAAGCTCTCAACATCCACCCCTCGATCCGCCTCCGAATCGAACACGGCTTCGAACCGCGGACCACTCCCTACTTCGCCAAGTGACCCAACCCAGCCGCCCGCAACCGTTCCTCAGTTCGCTCTACGGCAGCAACCAATTCGTGCTTCGCTTGTTGAACGAACGTCGTCACCAAGTCATTCGGCCCGTAACGTCTCTGAATCTCAGCAATCCTGTCATAGACATTCGTCGGCCGTCCATCCGGTGTCGTCGTCATGTCAGCCCACCAGAGCGCATCTCGAATAATAGTCTTCTCGTCGTTCCACTCGGCCAATGAAACGTTCAGACCTCTGAGTTCGGCTTCACATTTCGCAAAAGAATGATGTGCCACTAATGCGCACAAACGTGGCGGAAAGTTCATTGCCCTCAAAAACCGTGCACCGTCGAGCGCATGAAGTCCCGTATCAATGACAGACGAAGAATATCCTATATCGTGAAGTATGGCCGCAGAAGTCAGAATATGCACTTCTTCCATATCCAAGATTGCCGAGAGGATGGAGGCCCGATCAGCTACTCCTTGCACATGCAGCCAACGACGCGGCAATTCATCAGCTAGAAGGTCTCTAGCGACACCGGTTGAGAGTTCGTGTAGATACCCACTCATGACTCAATCAACTTATTTGCAGCAAAAGCCTGGAGGGCGCGCGCCCGTTCAATATTTACATCGTCGTACTGCATGTTGCGAAGACAGTACGCATCGATCGTTGCATACAAATCTCTAACTCCCGCCGCTACGGAAAGTGACCATTCGCGACAAGCCTTAACGTATTCGGGGTAAGGGCACCCAGCGAGGTACAAATCCAGGTCATCCCAAGAATCAATTTGAGCGACTTCTGGCCAAGGATGTTCACGGTAAGTGGAATCTGCGTGAAAAAGAACCGACAACTCTAGTGTAATTGGATCGAGAACACTAGTCATTTGACCAGCCCGGCCGAAATCGATCAATACAGGTCGAACACTGTCATTAATCAAGGAATTCGCACCATGCAGATCACCATGCTGGGTAACCCAAAAAGTTTGAAGCGACTTACTTTCGGGAACCTCCACGACATCCTGCACACTAATCACGCGAGCGTACTTTTCATCGCTAATCAATTCGCGCCTGATGTCAACCCATGTTTTCGGCGACTGAGGCATCCCGCTTAGCCAAGGTGTCATTTCTTCTTGCATTCGCCTGACTGCCAAAGCGGCTGCAGATTCGTCTGCGAGCAGCTGCGCGAACACATCAAGCTTGTATGATTCCGCCACACTGTAAAAGAGACCGGCGGTACGGCCACAACCAGCAGTAACTTCATCATTAAGATCGGCATAAGCGCCTGCACCTAGACGGCCTGCGATACACTGCCTATACCGATCCTTTTCTTCAAGCGCACGATCGATACGGGTGATCTTACTTACAACACGTGCGACTTGAGCGCCAGCACCGTCCTTTACTGTCACTAGACCTGTCCGAGCTCCGGACAACCCTCCCGATAGTGGCCTGTACTCCAGCTGCCGGCCCCCACGCCGGCGAGCGAAAATTCGCAGAGTACGCAACTGCCGGTTCGTTAGATTTCCGCCGTTGATAACCTCGACATCGCCAATACTGTCCAACTCGTCTTGAAATTTGACCAAGAACCCAAGTGCACCTGACGCTCCTGAAGATTTGGGCTCATACTGCAACATTGCCTCGGGCATACCTGTACCAAAGACGTCTTGCTTATTTGCCTGTAGGAGCATGTGTCGAGCAATATCGATCGTACCAAATGCGGAAAGCACAACGACTGGAACACCGGGACAAACTTCGATAATCCGCCTAACCACTTCCAAACCATGATCCAAGGAAAGGTCGATTGCTCCCTCCTGCGAGGGCATCTTGAGGTCGCATACGGCGACATCAAACTCATACTCAACGGACTCGACAAGCTTAATTGCCGATTTGACGTTTGTAGCAATAGTCAGATCGAATCCGCGCGTGCTCGAAAAATGCTGAAAAACATCAATCAACTCAGCGCTGTCCTCAACTAGAAGAACTTGCACGCTCGCCTCCACTTATGGGAATGACAACCGCGAACTTAGTGCCGCGGTCTCCACTCGAAAGCCGGATCTTAGCATCTAGGCTGTCCGCCGCTTCACCGCATAGAGCTAACCCCATACCAAGATGACCTTTTTTAGTCGATGTTCCGATGTCAAACAACTTCTCATTGCCTCCGATCGGCATCCCGACACCATTATCGATGATATTGACCCAAAACTCTCGATCGTTACCTCCGTACAACACTGTTACTACAGGCACCGCGACCTGCGGGTCAATCACAGCTTCACACGCATTCTTCAGACCGTTACTAATAATTAGCTCCACGAGCCCTGGGTCAGTATATGCATGTACTGACGAAGGACCGTCGACTTCGATGTGAATCTTGAATGCAATCTGTTGAGCCTCGACACAGTTCGCCACGACGACTGCAAGATTTGCCTCTTTGGGCACCGCTTTGCTTGAGATTCCTCCGAGGGTATCAATCGCGCTGATAAACCTGATCATTCTGTCAACATGCTTTTTTGTTTGACTATCAGCGTAGCCATTCAGCTCTGCTCCCGCAAAATACTCAATGGCAGCAGCGATAGGAGACAACTCATGCACTACAGTTCTCGTGATCTTGACTCTCGCACGCGCCGACTCGTCGACACTGCCGTCTTTGTTGGCGGTGAAATCGTCCAAATTTGCATGCTGCTCCGGTGCATCGCCCAATCGCAAAAGCGCATCTTCTATCGCACGTCTTACCCAACCGACAGGCTCGACTTGTAGGCGCGTTCGAAGAACAGATATATCCGCCGGTACCGCCCAGAATTGAAGAAACCGCGCGGCTTCCAACCGCTCGGACGGTACGGCACTAGACAAAGCTTCTAGTGCTTTAGGGTGATCCATCCGTTCACGCCCCTCGGTAGAAATTGGCCCGCCTTCTAAATGCATCTTCACCGCCCTCCATCAGATCCGTAATCGCCCGTACTACTTTCGGGTCTGCAAGTGCCCCTTGTTCCTTTACATACCCGCGACGACCGTCGCTCTCTAGTGCAAATACTTTGGCTGCGTCTCCCAATACAGGAATATTTGCGTTGTGTGTTACTACGATGGTTTGTGCAATTTTCGATCGTGACCGCAACCGATCTACAGTGTTCTCTACGAGGTAAGCATTATCTAGGTGGTCTTCTGGTTGGTCCAGTAGCAGAGTCCTCGAAGAGTCTGCCAACAAGATCGGTAGAACAACGGAGCATCTCTGCCCAGTAGAAAGTTGTTCCGTAGGACGGTACTCCCCTCCAACGAGGAGCTCAAAAATCGCGGTATCGTCGACCTCGGAGGTTATCACTTCGCCAAGTTTAGAGCTGCCGAGCATATGCGTGATAAGCTTGTCGGCCCGCGCGCTGGTCAACCGCCCTACCGAAGTCAGGCGAGCTACGTCACGCCGTTCAATAGCATTAATCAACTCCTGAGGGCTCAGTCGTTCTGCTAGATGTTCAGCAGTAACATTATGTTGAAGGCCACTGTTGCGTAGAGCGTCGGCAAGGTTGGCGACGTAATTTGCCCGATCGCCATAATGTTCGAGTGCGACGCGGATACGGGGAGCGAATACCTTCGACAGTCGTTCAGCTGTCTGCTTCCTTACCACCCAAATCCGCTCTCGCAAGTTGTCGATTTCGTTGAGGACCTGAGCCCTATGAAACCTCAATTCCTCAATGTGGTCTTCAAGCTTACGCAAACGCTGCAAATCCCTGTCCAGCTCTTCCATCTGATTTTGCAGACGCACGGTCAATTCAGCAGCGGCTCCAGCACCTTGCTGAAGGCGTTCGAATTCCTGGCGGAGTGGACGCGATCGATCATTGATCTGAGCGATCTGTTGCTTATGCGATATAATGTCGCTTTCTAGAGAATCGGTGACTTCCAAGCTTATATTGAGAACCTGTTGCTGCGCCTCAGTTATCTTACTGAGAGGCCCGACATACCTTGATGCTCCTCGATCATTTACTTCCGATATAGTTTTTGACAACCTTCCTTGCACCTTTTTAATTTGCTCTTGTACGCTACCAAGCATCTCGCGAAACAAATCGACGTTTCGAAGTTGGGTCTGTTCAATTGCTACTCGCTGTTGCTCTACGTGGATACGTTCACGGAGTTTCGCCATCTCGGCGCTTCCTTCGCGCATAAGCATGGATTCAGCAATACGTGCTTCTTCAAGTTGCTTCGCGACAACCATCCGAGACAAATCCTGCTGACGCAACTGCTCTCGCTGTGAAGTCAATTCGGCCAGTTGTGCGCTTATACGAGTTACAGTCTGGCGAAGCCGTCCGATTTCTGAGGAAAAATCCGTTTCATTGACTCCTGCTTGACCGTCCAACAACCGAAGGCGACTACGTTGATTGAGGCCGATTCCTTCTAGTTCGTTTTGTCCGAGACTAGTTGGCGTTAGCGAACTCATTGCGATTGGATCGATTTCCGGGTCACCGATAGATCGTGATGCAGACCGCATGTTGTCACCGTCGAGGTAAGTAACAACCACCCTTCCCCCACCTAGTACGGACTCTGCGTGCCGCTTTGCGATATCCGCTCGGCGCTGATCAATATGAGGCAAACGAAGAGCAAAACGAATCATCTCAAGGATGCTCGTTTTGCCGACCCCGCGAGCACCAATAATCACGTTCAGACCACGGTCGAAGGTGATATCGAGACCATCAAGGAATCCCTCTTCGACGGTCAACCGATGGATTTGCAAAATACCTCCTTTGTCAGGGCAGTAGCGCTGTCAGCCTAACGATAGCTCTTCAGGTTCATAGTTACGTCTTAGACATCCATCTCTCCGTGCAGGCCTGCTGCCGAATTTTGCTCTACAGGATCAAGGCGCGCCGCCTGCGGCAGCACGCGGCTGGGCCGGACGCACGGTGGCACCGACTCCCCGCATCACGGCACGCCGGGCTCCCGCTTCGCTCCGCCCGTCGGCCGTGCGCGGAGTCGGTGCACGTGGTCCGGAGGCGGCGCGCGAGGTGTTGGCGAGATGGAGGCCGAGGAGCTGCGAGGTTCGCCGGTCGGGACGATCGCGCGGTCACGCGGCTAGGGTGGCTGGGCACGGCGATCGGCTGCCGCGACGGCTTCGCCGTCTTGCCAACGGGCCATGAGGTCGGCGATGGCCAGGGCACTGGAGAGTGGCAGTGCACGAACTGCGGACTCCTCGCGGACTGGGTCGGCGACGTGTTGAGGCAGAGAGCAGTGTTCGCGCAGGTCACGAGGTACGAGAGACCGTGTGCCCCACACGCCTTCCTAAACCGTGTGTCGCAGGTTCGAATCCTGCCGGGGGCACTCACCTTTCGCCGGGTGAATCAGGCCCTGAGCAGCGGTAACGCGCTCGGGGCCTGATCTTTTACGGTAGTCGTCGTCGGCCGGGGTCCGTTGTGGTCGGCCGGGGTCCGCGCGACGGCGGCGTCAGGTGGTCAGTGGGACGGGGTGGGAGTCGGGGCTCGGGGGGCCGAGCTCCAGGCCGTTCTCGTCGAGCGCGTTGAACACGCACAGGTGGTCGCCGCCGAGCGTGAAGCCGACCGCGATCGAGCCGTTGCCCCAGTCCGGCCGGTAGCCCTCGATCCCGAAGTCGAACACGCCCCCACCCTGCCCGCGCGGACCGCGGCGGCCGGGATGGGTCGGTTCGGCCGCCGCGGTCCGTTGCCGCCCGAAGGTCGACTGGACGGGTCAGGGGCGGTTCTTGAGGCGGCGGCCCAGTTCGGCCAGCAGTTGCTGGTCCGTCAGGGCGCCCGGGTCGGGGCTGGAGACCCCTCGCAGGTCCGCTTCCTCCGGGAGGAGCAGCTTCGCCGCCACCATGACCTCCAGCGGGCTCATGCCGAACGCCTTGGCGACGACGCGGGCGGTGTCGAGGTTCGGCCGTTCGCCCTTCCTCCAGGCGGTCAGGCGGCTCCGGTCGAAGCCGGTCTTCTCGGTCAGTTCTCCGGTGCTCATCCCGCGGTCGTCCATCTGCTTCTGGACGAAGTCCGACCAGGACGAGTCCGCACTCTCGGCTTTGGTCACGCCGACATGGTACGTGCGCACACGCAACGTTCGTTGGGCACTCCCCCCAGCTCGCCCCTGACCTGCACGTTGTTCACACACAACATTAGTTGCGCATACAAAACAAACTGCCTAGCGTGGTGGGCCCACAACATGCGTTGGGCGTGCACAACACGAGGCAGGCCATGCCGTACACGATCAAGCTCCGCACCGATGTCTTCACGAAGGCCGCGCGGCTCGCCGGGTTCCGCTCGGACTACGCCCTGGCCAAGGCGATGGGCGTCAACCGCTCCACCGTCGCGCGCGTCCTCGGCGGCGAGCTCCAGCCCGGCCCGGCGTTCATCGGCGGCGCGTTGACGGCGCTCGCGCCGATGCAGTTCGAGGACCTCTTCGAGATCCCCCCTGTCCAGCGGTGATGACGGTCCGTGGCGTCCCCGTCCCGCGCACGTGTGAACCGGCCGGCGGGCAGTCGGCCACTTCCAGCGGTGTGCGGACTCACCCGTTTGGTTGACACTCGTGATCAAGTGACGCAGCAGGGCGCTGAGACCAGGCGACTCCGGGGACGCGGAAGGGTGGCACGAGGTGAGCGACGAGCCACGGCACGAGGTCGCGCGGTTGCGCCGGGAGCTGCGGACCGCCGGGCACGACTGGTTCGACGCGCACCGGGACGAGCTGCCCGCCGCCCTGCGCGCCGCGCTGGCCGAACCGGAGGCCGCGGTCGCGCTGTTCGCCGACGTGTGGCCCGCCCTGCCCGCCGACGTGGACGAGACGTGGTCGCGCGCCCTGCTCGACCTCGGCGCCGAGCTCGCCGCCGCCCTGCCCACGTCCCTCCTGCTGGCCACCGGCTTCCGCCGGGCCGCGGTGCACTTACGCGGCCGGGGGGCGCACCGCCTCGCCGCCGTCGCGGGGATGCGCGAGCTGGCCGTCCACCGCCTGCGCGACGACGACCCGGACGCCGCGGCGGACGCCTTGCACGACCTGGCCGCCACCTACCGCGCCCAGGGCCGGCTGCACAAGGTCGTCGGGTGCGCCGACGAGGTGCTGGAGCTGTACCTCCTGCACGACGACCGGCCCGGCGCCGCGCGGGCGCTGGCCCACCTCGGCGAGCTGATGATCGAGGTCGGCCGGCACGACTCCGCGATCAAGTACCTGTCCCGGGCGGACAAGCTCTTCGAGGACTCCGCGGACCGCGCGCGCACCCTGGCCGCGCTCGGCCGGGCGCTGTGGTTGTCCGGTGACCGCGCCGTCGCCCACCGGCGGTTCAACCGCGCGCTCGCGCTGCTCATCGGGACCGACGACGACGAGGCGCAACGCGTGCGCGACCTGGTGGCCGGGCTGGAGTCAGTCGCGGAACCAGTGCAGCAGGGCCACGCCGACCTGGATCAGCAGGCCGACGACGAGGCGGACCCGCGGCACGCCCGGTGAACGGTGGCGTCGGCGGCGGCAGTGCCGCCGGTGGCAGTCGGCGCGGTGGCATCGGGGGGACGGTCGGTCGGGTGATGCGCTCATCGGGGTCGTCGCGCTTCTTTCCGGGTCGTCGAACGGGACGGGTCGGGGACGGACGCGGGGTGATCAGGCCGTGGTGTCGGGGTGGTCGGCCAGCAGGCGCAGCACGTCCCGGCACAGGAACACCCGGCGGTAGGGCTGGAACTCCCACGGCACGAGCACGCCCAGCTCGACCAGGCGGGCGGTGAGGTCGGTGGCGGCTTTCGCGGTGACGCCGTAGCGGGTGCGCAGCGACCGGTTGTCCACCACGGGCAGGCCGATCAGCTCCGCGGCCACCAGCGGCAGCTTCCCCTTGCGCGGCAACCGGGCGGCGTAGTCGGCGGCCAGCGCTTCCAGGTGGCCGATCAGCCGCAGCTGCGCCAACGCCTGGTCGCGCACGGCGGTGGCGAAGAACTCGACCCAGCGGTCCACCCGGCCGGTGTCGACCACGGCGCGGATCTGCCGCTGGTACTCGTCCAGCGCCGTGTCCAGCCACACCGACAGCGGCAGCACCTGGTCGCGCACCAGCCCGCACCGCACCATCTCCAGCGTCGAGAACGCGCGCGCGACGTGCCCGTTGGCCGTGGGGAACGGTTGCAGCACCTCCAGCTGGTAGTGCGCGAGCGCGACCTTGGCGATCCGCGGCTGCTCGTCCTCCTCGCGCACCCACGTCGACCACTGCTCCAGCAGCGCCACGAGGTGCGCGCCGGTCGCCGTCAGCAGGTAGGCCCGCGCGTCGCTGACGCCCAACCGGCCGGGCGCGTCGCGCAGCACGTCCGTCAGGCGACGACCGGGCGTGCCGCCGGTCATGATCGCGGCGACCTCGCCGACCAGCTCCGCGTCGACCGCGGCGCCCTCGCGGACCCTGCCCAGACCGTGGTCGCACGCCCGCAGGAACGGCGCCACCAGCTGGGTCGGCGCGGCGCTGTCCGTCGGCGGTGGACCGTCCTGCGAGGCCAGCAGGTCCGCCGCGAACGTCTCGCGCAGTCCGACGAAGACACCGGACAGGCCGGCGGAGCTGTTGGCGTCGCGGACCTGCGTCGACCGGACGAGCGCGGACCGCACACCCAGGCGCTGGGCCGCCTCGTCGAGCCGGCCCAGCGCGTGCTCGGCTTCGGCGCACCGGCGGTAGGTCGACACCGGCAGCGTCAGGTCGGAGGGCAGCGGCGGTGGCAGGTAGGCGCCTTCGCGCCGGAGTGCTTCGGGGATGCCGGGCAGCTCGGGCACCGGCGACCACTGCCCGTCAGGCAGAGGGCGAAAATCCATGGGCGGAAGACTTGCACGACCGCCGAGACCTTGGCAAGGCATTCTCGAATCGAAGTGAAGCCAGGTCGCTGTTCACTACACATCCTCTTCGATACCTTCATTAGGCCGTTCGAGTCACTACTTTGGTCGAGGTCCGCAAAATTACGGATCGACAGCCGAGATCGGACTGTCTTCCCAGCTCAACACGAGTGGAAGCACTATTCGATCACGGTCGTCGAAGATTCCGCCACGCTCGGCCGCGAGCTGCGATATTCCACCTCAAGCGAACACTCGCAGAAATGATCATGGTGCCGCGTCACGTTCCGAGATGGACCACTGGTCTCATTGAACCGCGATTTCACCCGATCAGGTAGCCGCCTGCCGAGACCGCCACCGAACGCCGTGGCACCACCGAGACTTGTCATGGCACCACTGTGATGCCATAGTGGTGCCATGGACTTGACGCCGTACGTCGACAACCTCCGCCGGGAGCTCGCCACCGCCGCCGAGGCGGGTGGCGCGGAGGCACGGGCACTGGCCGAGCGACTCGTCGCCCCGCTGGAGTCGGCGGTGCGGTTGACGCTGCTGGAAGCCCTGTCCGTGGCCATGGACGAGATCACGCGGGACCTCGCGCCCGGCTCGGTCGACGTGCGGCTGCGGGGCCGTGACCCGGAGTTCGTGGTCTCGGCGCCGGCTGATGCCACGGTGAGCCAGGATGGTGCCACGGAGCTGCCGCCGGTGGTGGCCGAGGACGGCCCGGTGGCGCGGATCAACCTGCGGTTGCCCGAGCACCTCAAGTCGAGGGTCGAGGAGGCCGCCGCCCGCGAGGGCGTCTCGGTCAACGCCTGGCTGGTGCGGGCCGCCGCGGCCGGGCTCGGGCACGGCGGCAGGCCGACCGGCCGCTCGTCGTCCCGGCAGAGCTTCACCGGCTGGGTCCGCTGACCCGGCACGCCGCCACCAGCGCGAACACCGAACCGACCCAGTCCGAGGGGACAGCCATGCCTTCTTTCGCCACGCCCGGGACCATCACGCTCGACCTCGACGTCGTCGCCGGCCACGTCCTCATCACCGCCTCCGACCGGGACGACACCGAGGTCGAGGTCGACCCCGCCGACCCGGACGACACCAAGGACGTCACCGCCGCCCAGGGCACCTCGGTCGACTTCGCCGACGGCCGGCTCACCGTCCGGACACCCCGCTCGCGCAGCATCTTCGGCAAGGCCGGCGTGGTCGACGTGGTGGTGCGGCTGCCCGCCGGCTCGAACGTCGTCGCGCACGGCTCGCTCGCCGACTTCCGCGGCGAGGGCGTGCTGGGCGAGTGCCGCTTCAAGACCTCCGCCGGGCACATCAGGCTCCAGGACACGGCCGCGCTCAAGGCCTCCACCTCCCACGGCGACGTGTCGGTGGAGCAGGTCACCGGCCGCGCCGAGCTGTCGACCGGCTCCGGCGAGCTGCGCGTCGACCGGCTCGACGGCGTCGGCACGGTGAAGAACTCCAACGGCGCGACCACGATCGGCGAGGTCACCGGCGACGTCCGGGTCGGCGCCGCCAACGGCGACATCTTCGTCGGCCACGCCGGCGGGGACGTGCGCGCCAAGACCGTCAACGGCCGCATCCGCCTCGACGAGGTCGTGCGCGGCTCCGTGGTCGTGGAGACGTCGGCCGGCGGGCTGGAGGTCGGCATCCGCGAGGGCACGGCCGCGTGGCTGGACGTGCGCTCGACCGCCGGCCGCGTGCGCAACGAGCTGAGCAGCGCCGACGCGCCGGGCGACACCGAGGAGCGGGTCGAGGTCCGCGCCCGGACTTCCTTGGGGGACATCGTCATCCACCGCGCGTGACCACAACGACCATTGGGGGACAAGACAATGTGGGACACCAACCCGCAGCAGTTCTGGCTGCGCGGAGAACGACCCGGCAACGCCGTCGAGTACGACGAGCAGCTCGGCTTCTGGAACGTCCACGGCCACCCCGAGTCCGTCGAGGTCCTCGGCGACTGGGCCCGGTTCTCGTCCGACACCACTCGGCTGCTCCCGACCGCCGACGAGTCGCTGACCGAGGGCAACATCATCCAGCTCGACCCGCCGGCGCACCAGAAGCTGCGCCGCCTGGTCAGCCACGCGTTCACGCCCAAGGTCGTGGCCGACCTCGGCACGCGCATCACCGAGCTCACCGGCGAACTGCTCGACGACGTCACCGGTGACGACTTCGAGCTGGTCCGCGACCTGGCCTACCCGCTGCCGGTGATCGTGATCGCCGAGCTGCTGGGCGTGCCGAGCAGCGACCGCGACCTGTTCAAGGTGTGGGTCGACAAGATGTTCGAGAGCACCAACCAGTTCTCGCTCAAGGACGACGTGGCCAAGCAGGAGCAGGGGCTGCGCGACAGCGTCGACGCCATCCGGCCGCTGGTGGACTACCTGGGCGAGCACGCCGCCCAGTGCCGCCGCACGCCGCGGGCCGGGCTGCTCAACGACCTCGTCCAGGCCGAAGTGGACGGTGAGCGCCTGACCGACGCGCAGGTGGTGAACTTCGCGGCCGTGCTGCTGGTGGCCGGCCACCTCACCACCACCATGCTGCTCGGCAACACCGTGCTGGCCCTGGACGCGCACCCGGACCAGTTCGCGGCGGTCCGCCGCGACCGCGCGCTGGTCCCCGCCGCCATCGAGGAGTCGCTGAGGTTCCTCACCCCGTTCGCCGCGGTCGCACGGGTCACCACCGGGCCTCAGGTGCTCGGCGGCGTCGAGATCCCCGCCGACCAGATGCTGTTGCTGTGGGTCGGCGCGGCCAACCGGGACCCGCGCCGGTTCGCGAACCCGGACGCCTTCGACGTCACCCGCGACCCCAACCCGCACCTGGGCTTCGGCCGCGGCGCGCACTTCTGCCTCGGCGCGCCGCTGGCCCGGCTGGAGGGGCGCCTCGCGCTGGACGTCCTGCTCGACCGCTTCCCGCGGCTGCGCACGGACCCCGACCGGCGGCCGGTGTTCATGCCGTCGCCGAACCTGACCGGCGTGCGGTCCCTGCCGCTGCTCACCGACTGACCGAGGAGCCACCCATGGCGATCACCGCCACCGGTCTGCGCAAGTCCTACGGCGACCACGCCGTGCTCGACGGCCTCGACCTCCAGGTCGAGCCCGGCACGGTGTTCGCCCTGCTCGGGCCCAACGGCGCGGGCAAGACGACCACCGTGCAGGTCCTGTCCACGCTCATCACCCCCGACGCCGGCGCCGCGACCGTCGCGGGCCACGACCTGGCCCGCGATCCGGCGGGCGTCCGCGAGGCCATCGGCGTCACCGGCCAGTTCTCCGCCGTGGACAACCTGCTCACCGGCGAGGAGAACCTGGGGCTGATGGCGGACCTCGCCCACCTCGACCGCCGGGAGGGCCGCCGCACCTGCGCCCGCCTGCTGGAGCAGTTCGACCTCGTGGACGCGGCGCGCCGGCCCGCGTCCACCTACTCCGGCGGCATGCGCCGACGCCTCGACCTGGCGATGACGCTGGTCGGCGGCCCGGAGGTGATCTTCCTGGACGAGCCGACCACCGGCCTCGACCCGCGCAGCAGGCACGCGATGTGGCAGGTCATCCGCGGCCTGGTCGCGGACGGCGTGACGATCTTCCTCACCACCCAGTACCTGGAGGAGGCCGACGAGCTGGCGGACCGGATCGCCGTGCTCGACGGCGGCCGGCTGGTCGCCGAGGGCACCGCGGCCGAGCTGAAGCGGCTGATCCCGGGCGGGCACGTGCGGCTGCGCTTCGCCGACGCGCGCACGCTCGACCTGGCCGCCGCGGCGCTCGGCGGCTCTTCCCGCGACGACGAGGGCCTGACCCTCGACGCGCCCGGCGACGGTGGCGTGCGGCAGTTGCGGGCCCTGCTCGACCGGCTGGACGAGGCCGCGGTCCACGTGCAGGACCTGTCCGTGCACACACCGGACCTCGACGACGTCTTCTTCGCCCTGACCACCGAGAGGAGCGTGCGGCGGTGAGCACCACGGCCATCCGCGACACGACGACCATGCTGCGCCGCAACCTGCGGCACATGCAGCGCTTCCCGATGATGTCCATCGGCACGATCGGCATGCCGGTGCTGATGATGCTGCTGTTCGTGCACGTGTTCGGCGGCTCGCTCGACACCACGATCCCCGGCGGCGCGTCCTACGTGGACTACCTGGTGCCCGGCATCCTGGTGATGGCCGTCGGCGCCGGGGCCGCGTGGACCTCGGTGAACATCAACACGGACATGGGCGAGGGCATCATCGCCCGGTTCCGCACCATGGCGATCTCCCGCTACTCGGTGCTGACCGGGCAGGCGCTGAGCAGCCTGCTCAACACCGCGCTCACCCTGGCGCTGGTGATCGGCGTGGCGCTGCTCAACGGGTTCCGCCCGTCGGCCGGCCCCGCCGACTGGCTCGCCGCGGCCGGGCTGCTGCTGCTCATCGCGTTCGCGTTCACGTGGCTGGGCATCGCCTTCGGCATGGGCGCGAAGACGGTCGCCGGCGCCAACAGCTCCGCGCTGCCGCTGCAGTTCCTGCCGTTCGTCAGCAGCGCGTTCGTGCCGACCGACTCGATGTCGAGCGGGCTCGTGTGGTTCGCCGGGCACCAGCCGTTCACGCCGATCACCGACACCCTGCGCGGGCTGCTGGTCGGCACGCCGGTCGGCGACAGCGGGTACTGGGCGGTCGGCTGGTGCCTCGTGCTCAGCGCCGTCGGCTACGCCAGGTCGCGGGTCCTGTTCGACCGAGACCCCTCCCGCTGAGCTGCGCGGACGCTAAGATCACCCGGTGCGACCACTGGCTCCGGGAGTCCACCAGCTGCTCGGCCGTCCTCCACACATGGTCAACGCCTACCTGGTGGAGGACGTGCTGGTGGACGCGGGCACGCCGTCGGCCCGCAAGCGGATCACCCGCCAGCTCGACGGCCGCGCCATCGCCGCGCACGTGGTGACGCACGCGCACCCGGACCACTTCGGCTCCAGCCACGCGGTGTGCGAGCGGTACGACGTGCCGCTGTGGGCCGGCGCGAAGGACGTGGAGGCGATCACCACCGCCACCCCGGTGCCCTCGCCCGGTCTCGCCGGCTCCCTGCTGTCGCGGATGAAGATGCCCTCGCCGCACCCGGTCGCCCGGGGGCTGGGCGAGGGCGACGAGGTCGCCGGGTTCACCGTGCTGGACGTGCCCGGCCACTCGCCCGGCCACATCGCCCTGTGGCGCGACCACGACGGCGTGCTGATCTGCGGCGACGTGTTCTTCAACGTGCTGCGTCCCAGCGCGCCGCCCAAGATCCTGACCTTCGACGACGAGCGCAACCGGGCCTCCATGCGCCGGCTCGCGGAGCTGCGGCCGAAGCTCGTGCTGTTCGGCCACGGCCGCCCGCTGCGCGACCCGGACCGCCTGCTGCGCCTCGTCGGATGAGCACGCTGGAGCGGGACCGCGAGCTGGCGCGCATCACGGCGGCGCTGGACTCCGCGGTGGCGGGCGAGGGCCGGGTCGTGGTCGTCGAGGGCCGCGCGGGCATCGGCAAGACCCGGCTGGTGCAGGACACCAGGGCGTTGGCCAAGCAGCGCGGTTTCGGCCGGTTGCAGGCGGTCGGCGACGTGCTGGAGAGCGCGATGGCCTGGGGTGTCGTGCGGCAGCTCGTGGAGCGGTCGGTGTCGCGGTACCGGGGCGAGGTGCGGGAGAAGATCCTGGCCGGGCCGTCCGGCGCCGCGCTGCGGGCGCTCGACGGCGCGGCGGCCGACCCGAGCGAGGCGGAGCTGGCCCGCACGCTGCACGCGCTGTGGTGGGTGGCGGTGGACCTGTCCGCCACCCGGCCGCTGCTGATCACGGTCGACGACGCGCAGTGGGCGGACCTGTCCTCGGCGCGGTTCCTGGCCTACCTGTCGCGGCGGATCGCGGACCTGCCGATCGCGCTGGTCGTCGCCACCCGGCCGGTGGCCGACAGCACGGGTCCGCTGGCGCAGCTGAGCGTGTCGCGGCAGGCCGAGCGGCTGGTGCCGCGCCCGCTCACGCCCGCGGCGCTGGCCGAGCTGGTCACGGCGCGCGGGGTGCGCCCGCACCCCGCGGTGGTGGCCGCGCTGCACGCGGCGGGCGCGGGGAACCCGCTGCTGACCGGGGTCCTGGTGGACGAGCTGGACGCGCTGGCGCTGCCGCTGGACGACCCGGACACGGCGGACCGGGTCGCCCGGCTCGGCCCCAGCCCCGTGTTCCGCGCCGCGCTCGGCCGGTTGCCCGCCGACGCGGTCCGGTTGGCGGGCGCCGCCGCCGTGCTCGGCACCGCCGGCGACCCGTGGCTGGCCGGCCAGGTCGCCGACCTGGACGACGACCGGCTGCGACCCGCCGTCGACGCGCTGGTCTCGGCGCACGTGCTGACCGGTGAGCAGCTCCAGTTCGCGCACCCGGTGGTGCGCGAGGCCGTGCTGGCGGACCTGGGCCCGGTGGCCCGCGCCGCGCTGCACGCCCGCGCGGCCGGCCGGCTGTGGGAGGCCAAGGCGCCGGCGGACCGGATCGCCGCGCACCTCGCGCACGCGCCGAGGGGCAGCCTGCCGCAGGCCGTGGACGTGCTGCGGGCGGCGGCCGGCGCGCTGCTCTCGGCGGGTGATCCGCGCACCGCGGCGGCGCACCTCAGGCGCGCGGTGGACGAACGGCCGGACGACCCGGCCCTGCGCGCCGAGCTGGGCCGGGCGCTGCTGCGCGGAGGCGAGGCCGCCGAGGCGCGCCACGAGCTGCGGATCGCCGCCGCCGAGGTGCCGGACGCGGAACTGCTGGCCGCCGCCGCGTCCGCGACCGCCGCCGTGGAAGGGCCGGACGCGGCGATCGCCGAGCTGACCGACGCCATCGCGGCCCGCGCCCCCGACGCGGGACGGCTGCACCTGGAGGCCAGGTTGGCGGTCGCGCGGTCGTTCTCGCCCCGGCACCGCCAGGCGGCGTCCGACCACCTGAGGGGGCACGCCTCGCTGGCCGGCCGCACCCCGGACGAGCGCACGCTGCTCGGCCTGCTCGCGCAGACCGGCCGCTACGAGGTGTGGCCCTCGACCGAGGTCGCCGCCATCGCGTTGCGCGCGTTGTCGCACGGCGCGTACTTCGACGACGCCACCGGCAGCACCGACGCCATGGTGGCGTGGCTGGTGGCGCTGATCGCGTTGATGGCCGCGGACGGCGTGGAGGAGGGCAGGCGGGAGATCGACCGGGCCCGGCTGCGGGTGCGGGCGCACGGGTCGCCGGTCGAGTTCGCCATGGTCGGCAACGCCGCCGGGTTCCTGAACTGGCGGACGGGCTCGATGCGCGAGGTGGCCGCCGAGTCCGAGGGCGTGCTGGCCGCCGTGGCGGAGGAGGACCCGGCGCCGCAGGTGGTGGCGGCGCGGGCGACGGCCACGCACTTCCTGGCCTACGCCGCCCTGGAGCGCGGCGACCTGGCCGGGGCGGCGGCCACGCTGGCGCGGTTCGACGCCGAGCACACCGAGTCGCCGCAGATCATGCCGACCATCTGGCTGCACGAGCCGCGGGCGCTGCTGGCCCTGGCGCAGGGCGACCCCCGGCGGGCGCGGGCCGAGGCGCACCGGCAGCGCGACGCCATGCTGGCCGCGGAGCTCGACCCGCCGACCATCCCGTGGCGCAACCCGGCGGCGCGGGCGGCGATGCTGCTCGGCGACGAGGCCGAGGCGCTGGCGCTGGCCGAGGAGCAGGTGGCGCTCGCCGGGAAGTGGGCCGCCCCGACGGAGGTCGGCGCGGCGCTGCGGCTGCTGGCCCACGTCGACCAGGCGCGGCGGGTGGAGCTGCTGACCGAGTCGGTGCGGGTGCTCGAACACTCGCCGGCCAGGCTGTACCTGGCCCGGTCGCTGGTCGACCTGGGCGAGGCGCTGCGGGTGGCGCGGCGGCGCGTGGACGCGCGGGAACCGCTGCACCGGGCGGTGGACCTGGCCGCGGAGTGCGGCTCACCCGTGATCCGGGCGCGGGCCTCGGAGGCGCTGGAAGCGCTGGGCGACCGACCTCGGCGCTCCCCGCTCGCGGGCGCGGAGGCGTTGACCGCCAGCGAACGCCGGGTCGCGGACCTCGCCGCCACCGGCCGGGGCAACCGGGAGATCGCCCAAGAGCTGTTCGTGACGCCCAAGACGGTGGAGAACCACCTCGGCCGGATCTACACCAAGCTCGGCATCAGCGGGCGGCGCGACCTGGCCCGCGTGCTCGCCTGAGGAAGCCGATTAGGAGGAGGAGTCGGGTGGGGGTGTGCCGGATACACCCAACTTCCCCGGCCGGCGAGATGAGGGATCGACCCTCATGCCTTCGACGTTCCCGCAGGTCAAGCTTGTCCTACCGAAGGGGCCGCAGGGAGGCGGCCCCCTCCACAGGAGGTAGGAACCCATGTTGCGCAACGCTCTTCTCGCCGCTCTCGCCACCACCGCCGTCAGCGCCCTCGCCCTGCCCGGTCTCGCCGCGGCGGACCCGGTGCTCGGCACGCCGCCGCCGTGCGTCAAGGTCAGCGACCTGGCCGGCGCCGACTTCGACGTCAAGCAGTGCGGGGTCAGCGACGTCGACCAGTTCCGCGCCGGCCTCGAGGGCAACGGCAACGCCCACTGCGGCCCGGCGTCGCTGTACAACGTCCTGCACTTCTGGGGCCACGAGAAGAAGGCCCCGGTCGGCTGGCTGAGCACCAAGGTCGGCGCCCTCGACCCGAAGGACCCGGCCGACTACACCGTCGTCGGCAACTCGATCTGGCGGATCGGGGTGGACGCGAAGTACGACGGCGGCACCAACATGACCAACCTGCGGACCGCGTGGAACATCGCCACGCAGCCCGCCCGCAACGCCGGCTGGGCCACCGCGACGGACTGGGCGAGCACGCACACCACCGACGACTGGTCGGGCACGCTGGCCAAGCGGCTCAACCAGGGCCCGGTGCAGCTGGTCTACGGCCGCTACGCCCCCGGCCCCCGCGCCGGGAGCCTGGAGCGCACCGGCGGGCACATCGTCACCGTCGTGTCGGCGAAGGGCTCGTTCGACGGGAACACCGTGCAGCTCAAGCTGGCCGACCCGGGCCGCGCCCTGGACCACGGCCAGGACGACTACCTCTACACCCAGTCCGCCTACGAGTCGCTCGACGTGACGCTGGAGCGCAAGACGATCGTGGAGCACATCGCGGCCAAGGACGACGCGAACACGCCGGCCGACGAGAGCCTGCTGCCCGGCACCTACCGGAACGTGGTGCGGTGGGAGCTGACCGGCCCGCGCTACGTCAGCACCAAGACCCGCCAGATGGTGGAGGGCTTCAACTGGTTCGTGATGTCCCCGCCGGTCGGCTGACCGACCTGCGCACCGCAAGACCCCGCCTCGCCAGAGGCGGGGTCTTGCCGCGCACTCCGTGCACTGCACGTTGTCGAACGCCTGTTCGAGCCGTCCACAGCTGGGGACAACCCTGTGGACAACTCAGTCCTTGCTGGTCAGAACCTGTGCATGGGCGAGCAGTTCGTCCACCGACCACTGGTCGTAGGCGTGTTGTCCACGCTTCTCCGCGACCACCGTGCCGTCCGGCGCGATGAGGAAGTCGGCGGGCAGGCCGAGCCGTCCGCCTTCCGGCTCGGGCAGCGGGCGCCGGCCGCGCAGCACCGGGCCGAGGTCGCGCACCACGCCGCGCACGATCGCGCCCCACGCGCGCGGGTCGAGCACCGAGCGCGGCGCGGACTCGACGCCGAACTCCACGTACAGCCGCTTCTCCGGGTCGCCGACCACCGCGAACGGCAGGTCGACGGCGTGCGGGCGCAACTCGGCCGCCGAGGAGTGGAAGACCACGACCTCGGTGACGCCGCGCGCGGTGATCTCGTCGTGCCGCCGCACGACGGACCGCAGGTGCAGGTTGCACACCGGGCAGCCGGCGAAGCGGCGGAACTGCAGGTGGACCAGGGTGTGCGGGTCGGGCACCCGCACCGTGCCACCGAGCACGGCTTCCCACTCACGTGCGCTGACCTTCACGGCATCCCCCTCAACGTGAGCGTGCGCTGTACGCTTACCCAAGTTATGCGCGTAACTTGTACGCTGTCAAGGCCATGCCACGTCCGAAGTCGCTGACCAGCTCCGCGCTCGCCGCCGCCACGCTCGCCGTCCTCGACCGGGACGGGCTGGCGGCGCTGTCGATGCGCGCCGTGGCCGCCGAGCTGGGCATGGGCACGATGTCGCTGTACCGGTACGTCGCCGACCGGGACGAGCTGGAAGCCCTCGCGGTCGAGCAGGTCGTGTCCGGAGTGGACACCGTGCCGCCGAAGGCGCTGTGGGACAAGCAGATCGCCGTCCTGGTCGAACGGGTCCGGGTCGCGATCGCCGCGCACCCCAACGCGGTGCCGCTCACCATGGCGCACCGGCACCGCTGCCCGAGCCTGTTGCGCTGGGCGGAAGCCGTGCTGGAGGTGCTGACCCGGGCCGGGTTCACCGGGGAGCAGCGGGTCTTCGCCTTGCGCGCGCTGCTGAGCTACCTCATCGGCGCGACCGAGACCGAACACCGCAGCCCGCTGTCGGGCATGGGCACCGAGGCGTTGGCCGCGATGGGCGAGCACTTCCCGCTGCTGGCCGACACCGCCGCCACCGCGCGGACGATCCCGCCGGAGATCGAGTTCCGGCGCGGCCTGGACGTGGTGCTGAGCGGTCTGCGCCGCCCCTGACCTGCCGCCACCCCCGACCCGCCGCCGCACCGGATGTGGTGGCCGGTGCGGAGGCCGAAGCCGACCTCGGCCTCCGCATCGAACGCGACGAACACGGAGTTGCGCTCCGAGCGTGGTGTCGACGCCTCTTTCCGGCGCGGAGTCGACTCCCGCTGCGTCTCCAGGTCAGGTTCGCCGGTGAGAGGGCTCTCCCCTCTCGTCCCGTCCACCACCGCGGATGTGGACGGGAAGTCTTCACGCGGTCAGCTCGTCCTCGTCGGGCAGGTCGAGCAGTTCTTCGAGCACGTGCGTGGCGGGGCCGCGACGGCGCCACGAGAAGCGGCTGGGCGACAGGACGTTCACCTCGTCGGCGGGCATCCGCATCGCCACCGCGTCGTCCTCGTTGTGCAGGCGCACCACGTCGATCACCGCGTCGTGCGCGCGCACGCCCACCACCGCCGCCAGCTCTCCCCGGGCGTCGCGCGGGTGGAGGAACTGGAACCCGCGGGCGATCAACTCGCGGAGCTGGAACGTCGTCCGCGAGGGGAGGTCAGTCGACGAGGTCATCGAACTCCCCGTCCCGGGCCCCGGCCAGGAAGGCGGCCATCTCCGCTCGCGTGTAGACGAGGGCGGGGCCTTCGGGGAACCGGGAGTTGCGCATCGCGATCTCGCCGCCGTCGGTCACCGCGAACTCCACGCAGTTGCCGATCGCGTCGCTGTAGGAGCTCTTGGTCCACGTGACCCCGGTCAGGTCGGCCGCGGACATGCCGTTGTGAACCATGGTGGCCATCGACTCACCTTCCAAGCCAGAGATGCATCTGCACGTGCATCCGGTTGTGCACGGACGGTAGCACCGGCCGGTGCACGGGTAAATGCACGTGCAGATGCGGAGCGTGAATCCCACCCGGTCGGACGACAGCTACAGCTCAGCCCGCCGTTTTGCGAGCATCTGCCGGCTCCGGTCCGGTGTCTCGGCGTCCACCGTGAGCCGGTCGAAGACCCGGCTGTAGATCTCCAGCTCTTCGAGTTTGTCCAGGTAGAGGGCACCGGCGAGGTGTTCGAGGTACACGATGTCCGGCAGGTCGGGCTCGCCGAACCGGAGCATCGCGAAGGGGCCCTTCGCCGCGTAACCGGCCCACGGGAACGGCACGATCTGCAGGGTGACGGGCCCGTCCTTGGTCACGCTGAGCAAGTGGTCGAGCTGGTTGATCAGGACTTCGCGCCCGCCGATCGCCCGGTAGAGCACCGACTCGTCGACCACGGCCCACACCCTCGGGGCGCCCGGCCGGGCCAGGATGCGCTGCCGCTGCATCCGCAGCGACACCCGCCGCCGCACCTCCGGCGTCACCAGCTCCGGTCTGCCGTGGCTCGCGATGGCCGTCGCGTAAGCCTCGGTCTGCAGCAGGCCGGGCACGAACTGGGTCTCGTAGATCAGGATCCGCGCCGCCGCCTCCTCCAGGCCCACGTAGTCGTGGAACCAGTCGGGCATCAGGTCGGTGAAGCGGTGCCACCAGCCCGGGGAGTTGGACCGGCGGACCATGTCGAGGAACTTCGCCCGCTCGTCCGGGTCGTTCACCCCGTACATGGTCAGCAGGTCGTTCACGTCGCGTTCCTTCAGGCCGACGCGCCCGAGCTCCATCCGGCTGATCTTCGACTCGGAGCCGCGGATGGCGTAGCCCGCGTCCGCCCGGCTGATCTCCGCGGCTTCGCGCAGCCGGCGCAGCTGGGCGCCGAGCACGATGCGCAGCGCGGTCGGCCCGCTCTCCCGCTCCGGCGTGGACTCGCCAGTCGCCATCGCCGTTCCTCCCGCCCGTCGTGACCGTCCCACCCGAACAGCGGTTGCGCCCGAGGAGGGCCGACTCGCATCGTCACTGAACGTACACCCATGATCTTGCCCGGTCAGATGCACGAGGCTCACTCACGCGTCGGGCCCATACCCTTACGCTGACCGGACTGTGACGCGGTGCACACAACATCACTCCCATCCCCGTAATGCGAGGTCACACAAATGCCGGGATCGTCCTCGGACGCCGCCGCCCCCGTCTACATCGACACCACCAAGGCCAGCATCGCCAGGGTCTACGACGCGTTCCTCAACGGCAAGGACAACTACGAGATCGACCGCGAGGTGCTGCGGCGCGTGCAGCAGATCGCGCCCGAGGCGGCCACCCTCGCGGTGGACAACCGCGGCTTCCTGATCCGCGCCACCCGGTTCGTCGCGAGCCAGACGGGCATCAACCAGTTCCTCGACTGCGGGTCCGGGCTGCCCACCGCGGAGAACACCCACCAAGTGGCCCAGCGGATCAACCCGGATGCCCGAGTCGTCTACGTCGACAACGACCCGGTGGTGCTGGCCCACGGCCGCGCGCTGCTGGAGGAGAACGACCAGACGCACTTCTCCGCCGCCGACATCTTCAAGCCGCGCGACATCCTCAACGACGAGGTCGTGCGCAAGCACATCGACTTCACCGAGCCGGTGGCGCTGTTCCAGATGGGCACGCTGCACCACTACAACGGCGACTCGCCCTCGTCGGCCGAGATCATGGCCGAGTACATCGAGGCCCTGCCGTCCGGCTCGTACGTGGCGATCTCGCACTTCCTCGACCCGGAGACCGAGGAGCACTCCGCCATCGCGCGGCGCATGGAGGAGACGTTCCTGCACTCGCCGATGGGCAGCGGCCGGTTCATCACCAGGCGCGAGATGCACGAGCTGTTCCACGGCCTGGAGCTGGTCGAGCCGGGACTGGTCATCTGCGCGGACTGGTGGCCGGACGGGCCGCGGCTCAAGGAGCTCGACTCGGTGAGCTACTGCATCGCGGGCGCGGTGGCGCGCAAGCCCTGAAGCCGTCGCGCGCGACGGTGGTGGACGGGGAAAACCCCGCCCACCACCAGGTTTCGCGCGTCCTCAGCGGGTGAAGAAGTCCACCAGGACCGGGACCGTCGCCTTCGGCTTGACCATGTGGGTCTGCCCGGGCAGGACGGTCAGCTCGCCGTGCGGCAGGGCCGACGCCAGGTGCCGCTGCGCGTTGCGCAGGTACTCCGGGCTCTTCCCGCCGGCGATCACCAGGGCGGGCGCCTTCGCGCCGGACCACCGGTCGGCGGGCGGCGGCGTGCCCCGCTGGAACTCGCCGACCAGCGCGAAGTCGTTCGGCAACGTGTGCGCGACGCTCTTGAGCTTCCGCCACGGCGGCAGGACCTGGAGCACGGCGACGAAGAAACCCGGGGTGCCGACGTACCGCATGAACAGCTTGACCGCGTCACCGCGGCGTCCCTCCGCGAGCGCCCGTGCCACGCGGGCCGGCAGGTCCCCGTCCATCGGCGCGCGCGTGCCGTCCACGATCATCGGCGACTCGTAGATCGCGATCCGCTCGGCGGCGACGCCCCGGTGCGCGGCCTCGGCGACCAGCGTGCCGCCCGAGGACATGCCGAACAGGCGCGCCGACCCGCCCGCCTCCTCGATCAGCGCGGCGATGTCCTCGACCTCGCGCTCGACGTCGGGCGGCGCGGCGCCGCCGCCGCTCTCGCCCCGGCCGCGCCGGTCGTAGGTGTAGACGGTGAAGTGCTCGGCCAACGCCTCGGCCAGCGCCGTCGCGGGGCCGAAGGCCCGGTGGCACAGCGCGCCGTCCACGATGATCAACGCCGGACCGGACCCGATGCGCGTGAAGGCGATCGCGGTGCCGTCCTCGGAAACGACCTGTCCCATGATGTGCCCGTTCTCTCAGATCTCGGAGCGCGGCTTCGCCGCGACGGCGGACGCCCACCCGGCGACAGCGCCGCCGCACAGCAGGACCGTGCCGGACGCGCTCGCCGGCAGCCCGGTGGTGTCGGCGCGGGCGACCCCGCGCCGCGGGGTCGTCACGCCAGGTCCCCCATCCAGGCCGACCAGGTCCGCTCGTCGCGGTGGTCGTCGGCGAACACGTGGTGCATGGCGATCAGCGCGCCGGGAAGTCCTCGGAAGAAGCGGTACATCGCGTGCTCCGTGCGGATGCCGACGGTCTGGGCGTTGGCGAAGTAGACGACGCCGCCGTCCAGGTCGACGCGGTCACCGGTCCTCGGCGCGCCGTCGAGGCCGAGCTCGCGACCCAGGGCCGCCCACACGGCGGGCCAGTCGGCGATGGGCGGCCCGACGACCGTGAGCGGCCGGGCGGCGCGGCCGGCGAAGTGGCGCAGGTAGGTGACGAGGGTCTGCCAGAACATCTCGCCGCCCGCCGTCATGGCCTCGAACTCGTCCTCCCAGTCGTCGCCGGGCAGGAAACCGGAGGCGACCATGCGCAGGACCGTGCTGCCCTGGTCGCGGGCCTCGACCAGGAACTCGTAGGCCATGAACCGGCCGTCGGGCGCCTTGTCGCCGCCGTAGGCCAGGTGCCTGCCCGGTTCCCAGGCGGTGATCCGGTGGGTCGGCTCGTAGCCGCCGAAGCAGACCTGCCGGACCGCGGCGCCGGGGTCGACCTCGTTGGCGCCCATGAACCAGGAGTCCAGGCCGGGGCCGGTGGCGATGGCCTCCCAGACCTGCTCCGGCGTCACCCCGGCCAGCTCGACCTCGTTGACGCCTTCGAACGCGTGACCCATCGTCATTCCTTCGGGATGCTGGGGTGGACGGCGACGACGACGCGGTGCGCGCGTCCGCCAGGTGCCGCTTCGTCGTGGTACTTGGCGACCAGGGCCGTGACGGCGGAGGCCAGCTCCTCGGCGAACGCCGCGCGGTCGGCGGCGGTGGCGAAGCGGATCTCGCCGTCCAGCGCGAAGGTCGCGACCTTCTTGTCCGCCTTGGCCGCGCCGGTGAGGAGGTTGCCGACGTCGCGGACCAGCCGTGCGGCGACGGCCAGGAGCCAGCGGGCCGACAGGCGGTCGGGCGCGCGTTCCGGGTCGGGCTGGACGGCGGCGAGCGCCGTGGGCGAGATGACGTAGGACGCGGCGGTGGCGCGCATGACCCGTTCGGTCATGTTGCCCTTGCGGCGTTCCTCGGCCAGCTCCACCAGCCCGTGCTGCTCCAGGGTGCGCAGGTGGTAGTTGACCTTCTGCCGGGGCAGGCCGACCTTGGCCGCCAGCGTGGTCGCCGAGTTCGGCTCGGCCAGCTCGGCCAACAACCTCGCCCGCACCGGGTCCAACGAGACCTCGGCCGTCGCCGGGTCCTCGATCACTGCCACGTCAAGCATGGGAGAACCCTCCCACCGACAACTTCCCCTGTCAAGACAAAAAACCTTGTCAATCCGAGAGTCCAACCTCCACAGCGCGCGAGTCCTACGTTCACGACCCGTGAGTTCAACGCTCGGACACCGGGCTTTCCGTGGTGAGCGTTGAATTCAGGGTGCGTGAACGTAGGACTCTCGAGGCCTGGAGGTTGGACTCTCGGGTTAGAAGAGGGTGGGGGATTGGTTGGCGAGTTCGTGGGTGAGGAGGTGGCGCTTGCGCGGCAGGCCGCCGCCGTAGCCGGTCAGGTCGCCGTTCGCGCCCACGACGCGGTGGCACGGCACGACGATGCCGATCGGGTTGCGGCCGTTGGCCAGGCCGACCGCCCGCGCGGCCGACGGCCGGCCCAGCCGCTGCGCCAGCTCCCCGTACGTCACGGTCTCGCCGTACGGGATCTCGACCAGCGCCCGCCACACGGTCCGCTGGAACGGCGTCCCGATCAGGTCCAGCGGCAGGTCGAACGCGGTGCGCGCGCCGTCGAAGTACTCGGCCAGCTGCACGATCACGTCGCCGAACGGGGAGGCGTCCTCGGGGCCGAACGCGTCGTCCGCCGGCCGGTGCCGCTGATCGGTCATGTACAGCCCGGACAGCACGCCGTCGTGCGCGACCAGCGTGAGCGGTCCGACGGGGCTGTCGACGGTGGTGTGGCTCATCGGACGGGGTCCTTTCAGGCGGGCAGCCGGTTGACCGCGTGGTCACCGGTGGCCCAGAGGTGCTGGACGGCGTAGGCGCGCCAGGGGCGCCACGCCTGGGCTCGCCGCACGAGGGCGGCGGGTGTGCCGGGCAGGCCGAGGGCCCGGGCGGCGGCGCGGACGCCCAGGTCCGTCGGGATGAACGCGTCCGGGTCGCCGAGGGCCCGCATCGCGATCACCTCGACCGTCCAGGGCCCGAAGCCGGGCAGCGCCAGCAGGTCGGCCCGCGCCTTGCCCCAGTCCGCGCCGACGCCGAGGTCGAGCGAGCCGTCGGCCAACGCCTCCACCAACGCGCGGAACGCGGTCTTGCGGGCCTGCGGCATGGCCAGCGCGGCGGGGTCCAGCGCCGCCAGCGCCGACGGCGTCGGGAACAGGTGGGTCAGCCCGCCGTCCGCGACCGGCTCGCCCGCCGCGCGCACCAGCCGACCGGCGTGCGTGCGGGCGGCGGCCGTGGACACCTGCTGCCCGAGCACGGCCCGCACCGCGAACTCGGCGGCGTCCACGGTGCCCGGCACGCGCCGTCCCGGGGCCGCGTCGACCAGGGGCGCGAGCAGCGGGTCGGCGCGCAGCTGCTCGTCCACCGCGACCGGGTCGGCGTCGAGGTCGAGCAGCCGGCGGCAGCGGGCGATGGCGATCGACAGGTCGCGCAGGTCGCTCAACGCCAGCCTGCACGCCACGTGGTCGTCCTGCGGCGTCAACGACACCACGCCGTGCCCGCGGGGCAGCCGCAGCGTCCGCCGGTAGGCGCCGTCACGCCACTCCTCCACCCCCGGCACGCCGGTCGCGGCGAGGTGGCCGAACAGGTTGTCCGGTCGCAGCGGCGCGCGGAACGGCAGCCGCAGCGACAGCACGCCCGGTGTGTCCGGCGCGGGACGGCGGCGCAGGCGCAGGTCGGTCGGCGACAGCGCGAACACCTCGCGCACCGTCTCGTTGAACGCCCGGACGCTGGCGAACCCGGCCGCGAGCGCGACCTCCGCCATGGGCAGCGCGGTCGTCTCGATGAGCAGCCGGGCGGTCTGCGCGCGTTGCGCCCTGGCCAACGCCAGCGGTCCCGCGCCCAGCTCGGCCAGCAGCAGCCGTTCGACCTGCCGCACGCTGTAGCCGAGGCGGACGGCGAGGCCGGGCACGCCGTCCCGGTCCACCACGCCGTCGGCGATCAGCCGCATCGCCTTCGCCACCGAGTCGGCGCGGTGGTTCCACAGCGGCGATCCGGGCGACGCGTCGGGCCGGCACCTCTTGCACGCCCGGAATCCCGCTTGTTGCGCCGCCGCCGCACTCGGGTAGAACCGCATGTTCCCGACCTTGGGCGGCGCCACCGGACAACTCGGTCGACAATAGATCCGGGTGGTCAGGACCGCGGTGAAGAACCACCCGTCGAACCGGGCGTCTTTCGACCGCACGGCTCGGGCACACCGTTCCGCGTCTTCGTGCACGACACCAGCATCGGTCAACGCGGGGGCCCGTGGCCGGCGGAAATGCGACATGGCGGAAAACGTCGTCGGACCGGTTGCGCCGCACCGCGCTGTGCGGCGCTCCCGGAGGGCGACGGCGCCCTGCGGCCGGACACCGACTAGTTGTGCGCCGGGGCGGCGAGCCGGGCCAGGAGGTCCAGCCTCACCTCGGCCCGGTCGCGACCGTGCGCGTCGAGCACCGTCCTCAGGATCGGGCAGACCCGTGCTTCACCGGGGATGCCCCGGTCCTCACGGGCCGTGACCGGTGGACGGGTGGTCCGCACCGGGTCAACTCCGGTCTGCATGGCAGGTCGCCGCACCGTTCCACCGACCTGGTCGGTTCGGTGCCCATCGCTGAGAAGACCCCCAGGACCCCTCAGCGAAGAACGAGCTGCCACTCGCGGTAGTTGCCTGCGAAACCACTTTGACCGGTCCCTTCGCACAACTTGTCGACGTCACCGGAACGTCCCGGTCAGCTTGTCAGCGCAAGTCGTTAGGGTGGACGGAGAAGGTCACCACCGGTCGACAAACGACCAGTTCACGCGCTCACACCCGGTTTTCCGGTCCGGACGCCGGACCTCTAGGAGGCACGCGGCGGATGGCTGGTTCCGGTCAGGGGTCAGGTCCCCGTGCCGTGTTCGCGGAGCGGTTCGCCCTGCTCTACGCGGAGGCGGGCGATCCGCCTCTGAAGAAGGTGACCGAGTCGGTCGGCCGCGCGAGGCGCCTCGACGAGCGCGGGCGACCGGTCCGGGCGACCGCGCAACGGGTCAGCGACTGGCGTCGGGGCCGCAACGTGCCCGCCCGGTTCTCGGCACTCTCGGTAGTGCTTGAAATTTTGATCGGTGAGGCCAGGAAGTCGCGGCCGCAGCCGCCGGTGGCCGGGTTGTACGACCTGGACGCGTGGCGCTCGCTGTGGGAGGAGGCGCTGGCCAGCCCGGTCTCGGCGGCCGACGACGAGGACCCGCCGAGCTCCGGCGAAATCGGCGTGTGCCCTTATCGGGGATTGGCCGCGTTCCAACCCGAGGATTCCGGTTGGTTCTTCGGCCGGGAACGCAGCACGGCCGCTCTGGTGGCCCGGCTCGGCACTGCCGCGGACACCGGCGGAATCGTGATGCTGGTCGGCGCCTCGGGTGCCGGTAAATCATCTCTGGTGCGTGCCGGGGTCATTCCTTCCATTCGCGACGGAGCATTGGGGATTACCGGTTCGACGGAGTGGCCGGCGGTTGTCGTCACACCCGGTGCGGACCCGGTGAAAGAATTGGTCCGGCAAGTCCCGGAATTGGCCGACATCATGGACATGGCGCTTTCCCTGGACGGGATGGACCAAGACCCGGTGGGCTCCGGGCACGGCCCGGACACGTTCCTCGGGCAGGCGCTGATGGGTGTGCCGCGGTTCGCCGGGCAGATCCGGGCGGCGTTCGCGGCGTACGCGGCGCGGCACGGCGGCGACCGGGTGGTGGTCGTGGTCGACCAGTTCGAGGAGGCGTTCACGCTGTCCTCGGACGAGAACCGGGTGCAGGTGTTCGTGCAGGCGCTGAACGTGGCCTGCACGCCCGCGGTGCCCGGCGGCACGCCGCCCGCGCTGGTGCTGGTCGGCGTGCGGGCCGACTTCTACGGCCGCTGCCTGGCGTTCCCGGAGCTGGCCGACGCGTTGCAGGACCGGCAGATGGTGCTCGGCCCGATGACGTCGGCGGAGCTGCGGGAGGCGGTGTCGCGGCCCGCGAAGGCGGCGGGCCTGCAACTGGAGCCGGGGCTGATCGAGCTGATGCTGCGCGACCTGGGCGTGCGCAGCGGGCGGGTGCAGGCGCGGGCGGGCCAGGGCGCGTACGACGCGGGCGCGTTGCCGCTGCTGTCGCACGCCCTGCTGGCCACCTGGCAGCGCCGGGCCGCGGGCAAGCTGACCATCGCGGGCTACCGCTCGGCGGGCGGCATCCAGGGCGCGGTCGCGGCGACCGCGGAACGGGCGTGGGCCGACCTCGCGCCGGAGGCGCAGCAGGCCGCGCGGCCGTTGCTGCTGCGGTTGGTGCGCGTCGGCGAGGACACCCAGGACACCCGCCGCCGCTCCACCCGGCACGAGCTGGTCGACCAGGCCTCGGACCGGGCCGCGGGCGAGGAGGCGCTGGAGGTGCTGGCGCGGGCCCGGCTGGTCACCCTCGACGCGGGCTCGGTGGAGATCACGCACGAGGCGCTGCTGCAGGCGTGGCCGCGGCTGCGCAGCTGGATCGACCAGGACCGGGAAGGCCAGCTGCTGCGGCAGCGGCTGGAGGAGGACGCGGCGACGTGGGCCGGCCAGGACCGCGACTCGTCGCTGCTCTACCGGGGCGCGCGGTTGGAGACCGCGCGGCACTGGGCGGACGCGGCGGGCCCGGAAGGGCTGACCGGCACGGCCCAGGACTTCCTCGCGGTGTCCACGCAGTACCGCAGGCGCGCGGCGTGGGGCAGGCGGGCGGCGGTGGCGTGCGTGGTCGTGCTGGCGCTCATCGCCGCGACCGCCGCCGTGCTGGCCGTGCGGCAGCGCGACGACGCGGTGTTCCGGCAGGTGGTGGCCGAGGCGGACCGGTTGCAGGAGTCCGACCCGTCGATGTCGGCGCAGCTGACCCTGGTCGCGCACCGGATGCGGCCCGACGACCGGGACGTGCGGACCCGGCTGCTGGCCACGCAGGCCACGCCGCTGGCGGTGCCGCTGGTCGGGCACACCGGTCCCGTCTACCTCACGTCGTACTCCCCCGACAGCAGGTTCCTGGCCAGTGCGAGCTTCGACCAGACCGTGCGGCTGTGGGACCTGCGCGACCGGGACCACCCCAAGCAGCTCGGCTCGCCGCTGCCCGGGCACCGCAGCTGGGTCACCTCGGCGGTGTTCAGCCCCGACGGCCGGACGCTGGCCACCGCGGGCGACGACGCCACCGTGCGGCTGTGGGACGTCACCGACCCGGAACGCCCGCGCTCGCTCGGCGAGCCGTTGCGCGGCGAGAACGGCACCGTCTACCTGCTGGCGTTCACCCCGGACTCCCGGACGCTGGTCACCGCCAACGGCGACCACACGGCGCGGCTGTGGGACGTGACGGACCCGGCCGGGCCCCGGCGGCTGGGCGAGCCGCTCGGCGGGCACACCGGGCAGGTGCGCTCGATCGCGGTCAGCTCGGACGGCGCGCTGCTGGCCACCGGGGGCGACGACCGGACCGTGGTGGTGTTCGACGTGCGCGACCCCGCCGGGCCGAAGCAGGTGGGCGAGCCGATCACCGGGTTCGAGAACACCGTGCACTCGCTGGCGTTCAGCCCGGGCAGCCGCCTGCTGGCGGGCGGCAGCGAGGACCACAGCGTCCGGTTGTTCGACCTGGCGGACCCGGCGGCGCCGCGACCGGTCGGCCTGCCGCTGACCGATCACGCCGAGGGCGTGTGGTCGGTGGCGTTCAGCCCGAGCGGCCGGGTCCTCGCGGCGGCCGGCGCCGACGGCACCACCCGGCTGTGGAACATCACCGACCCGGCGCACCCCATCGCCCTCGGCCGGCCGCTGACGGGCCGCAACGGCATCGTGTACGCGGTGTCGTTCAGCCCGGACGGCCGCACCCTGGCCACCGGCAGCCAGGACTCCGCGGTGCGGCTGTGGGACCTGCCGCCCGGCGTGCTCGTCGGGCACTCGGCGCGCACCATCGGCCCCCGCTTCACCCCGGACGACCACCACCTGGTGTCGGCGGCCGAGGACGAGACGATCCGGGTGTGGGACCTCGGCGACCCGGACGCGCCGAAGTCGACCGCCGTGCTCTCGCACGGCTCGGGGGTGTGGTCGCTGGCGTTGAGCGGTGACGGCCGCACGCTGGCCAGCGTGAGCGACAAGACGGTGCGGCTGTGGGACCTGGCCGACCCGCACGAACCCCGGCCGCTCGGCGAGCCGATCGAGGTGGGCACCCGCTACAGCTCGCCGGTGGCGTTCCGGGCGGACGGCGAGGTCCTGGTCACCGGTTTCGACGACAACTCCGTGCAGCTGTGGGACATCCGCGACCGCGAGCGGCCGAAGCGGCTGGGCCTGCCGCTCGTCGGCCACGCCGCGTACGTGCACTACGTCGGGTTCACCCCGGACGGGAGGACGCTGGTCACGGCCAGCGCGGACAAGACCGTGCGGCTGTGGAACGTGACCGACCCGGCCGCCGCCCAGCCGATCGGCCTGCCGCTGACCGGGCACGACAGCGCGGTGCGCGCGGGTGACATCAGCCCCGACGGCCGGATCCTGGCCACCGCGGGCGACGACCGGACGATCCGGCTGTGGGACCTGACCGTGCCGAACCGGGCCAAGCCGATCGGCGTGCCGCTGACCGGTCACGTGGAGGCGGCGGTGACGGTGGCGTTCAGCCCGGACGGGCGGACGCTGGCCAGCGGCAGCGAGGACCGCACGATCCGGCTGTGGGACGTGCACGACCTCCAGCGCCCCATCCCCGCCTCGCAGGTGCTGACCGGGCACGACGGCGGGTTGCGCGAGGTCGCGTTCAGCCCGGACGGCCGCCGGCTGGCGTCCACCAGCTCCGACAGCACGGTCCGGGTGTGGGACCTCGACCTGCAGCACGTGATCGGGCGGATCTGCCTCAGGACCAAGGGCGTGCTGCCCAAGGAGCGGTGGGACGAGCAGCTGCAGCAGCTGGACTACGAGCCGCCCTGCCCCTGACCCCCGCCCGGCCCCTGACCCCGCTCGGCCACCCCGAACCTCCGAGTGGTCCAGACCGCATCCGGGCGCGACCGGCCGGGTGGCGCGCCGCCCCGTGCCCGACCACCCCCGCCGACCTGCGGTTCGAGGTGGCGTCGGAGCCGGTCCGGGCCGGACGCGGGCCGGTGGGGGTGAAAACCGCTCATGGACTTCCGGTCGATCATGACTACGTTCTACAGATCATGCGTTTACTTGCCAGGGTGGGGAGCCTGAAGGCGGCGGTCACGGCGCTGACCGGCATCACCGCGCTCTACATGGCTCTCGTCGCGTTCGGGAACATCACCGACTACGAGACCAATCACGCGTTCGTCCAGCACGTGTTCGCGATGGACACCACGTTCGGCTCGCCCAACACGTCGTGGCGCGCGATCACGAGTCCGGCCGTGGTGACCGCGGCCTACGTGCTGATCATCATCTGGGAGGCGGTCACCGCGCTGGTGCTGCTGGCCGGCCTGGTCGCCTGGCTGCGCCGCCGCGAGGAGGTGGCGCGCCGGCTGTCGTCCGCGGGCTGGGTGATGCAGGCGCTGCTGTTCGGCGGCGGTTTCATCGCGATCGGCGGCGAGTGGTTCCTCATGTGGCAGTCGAAGGACTGGAACGGGTTGTCGGCCGCGTTCCAGAACTTCGTGGTCGCCGCGCTCGGCCTCATCCTGCTGCACGCGGGCAGGCGCGACTGACCGGCTCCGGCCACCCCGGACCGGGGGCCGCCCCTCCTGACGGCCTCCGGTCCGCTGTCCCCCTACTCGTTCCCCCAGAAGTCCAGCCGGTGCTCGGCCCGGTAGTCCACGCCCCTGAACGCGCCCGGCGCGAGCGACTGCACGTGCCGCCCCGAGGTGATAGCCGATGTCGGTGCTGTGGCTCGCGCCGTGCTCGGAGGCCGCCGGGTCGGCGAACTCGAACGCGAACGTCGGCGTGTGCGCGGACAGCAGCTCGTGCTGCCGCGACGTCGGCCGGGCCCACACCCGGTCGGTCAGCACCGCCGCCCACGCCCGGCTCGGGCTCTCGAACGCGCTCAGCGGGTACTCCCGCCCGACCTCGGCCGCGCGGTCGCCGAACGCCACCGCGAGCAGGCGCGGGTGGTCCTCGGCGGTGACGGGACCGCGGAAGACGCCCACGATCCCCCGGTGCTCGTGCCGCGTGGTGCCGGCGAGCACGGGCACCTCCGCGATCCGGCCGGCCGGGAACGCCTCGGCCGGCAGCTCCGGCAGGTCCGCGGTGCCGAAGCCGAAGGGCTGGAAGATGTTCATCACCCCACGCCTCGGCCGGCAGGTCGACCAGCGCGAAGCCGCTGAGCAAGATCGTGCACCGGCGAGGGAAACCCCCAGGTAGGACGGGTTGTCAGCCGACGATCTGGCGCAGCTGGTCCAGCAGCTCGGCCCGGCTCGTGCAGCCCAACCGCTGCCGGATGCGGGCCACGTGGTGCTCGACCGTCTTCGCCGAGATGAACAGCCGGTCGCCGACCTGTTTGTAGGTCAGCCCGTTGACCACCAGCTCGGCCACCTCGCGCTCGCGGTCGCTGAGCTTGCCCGCGTCGACCGCCTCCGCGGCCGGCTCGGGCTGCTTGCGCGTGGTCGCGGCCGTGCGGCCCTGGAGCAGGCGCGCGCAGTCCAGCAGCCGCACCATCGCCTGGCGGTCCGACGTCCGGATCGCGGCCTGGCCGGCGAGCCTGGCCGCGTCCCACCACTGGCCGACCGCCTGCAGGCCGCGCGCGGACTCCTCGACCTGGTCGGCGTCCACCTTGCCCGCCACCACGTCGAGCCAGCTCTCCGCCGCCGCCGACACGATCCCGGCGTAGCGGCTGCGGTCCCGGCACGCGGCCAGCGACGCGGCGTGCTCCTCGGCGACGGACGTCTCCTCGGCGATGATCGCCGCGTGCAGCGCGCTCCAGTGCAGCGGCACGGCCCACAGGCCCGGATCGCCCAGGTCCCGCAACAGGTTCCGCGCGGCGGCGAGGTGCGGCACCAGCCGGTGCTGGTCGCGCAGCCGCGCGGCGGCGGTGGCGAACTCGCCGAGCGGCAGGAACGTGAACAGGTCCACCGGGTGCCTCAGCACCGCCTCGCACGCCTGCTCCCACGTCCGCTTCAACGTCGCCAGGTCGCTGTTGCGCCGCGCGACGCCGATCTCCAGCGCCACCGCGAACAGCCAGTCGCGGGGTTCCAGCGGCCGGCCCGCCTTCCGCAGCGCCACCAGCACTTCCCTGGCCTGCGCGAGGTTGCCGCGCTGCATCGCGATCCACGCCCGCAGCAGCCGGTGCCGCACGACCATCAGGGCGCCGCCCGAGGACGTCGCCATCGCCCGGTCCAGCACCGATTCCGCGATGCCCGGCTCACCGCTGTGCAACGCCACCAGGGCGGCCAGCGCGGCGGGCGTGTCCGGCAGCAGCACGGCGCGGCCGGCCGGTTCGAGCAGTCCCGCCGCACGCACCAAAGTGGACAGCGAGGTGGTCGCGGACGACGTCACCGACTCCACCACGCCTTGCGCCATCAGGGAAGCGCCACCGTCGAGCATGGTCGGCGGCGCGACGGGCAGCGGCGCGGCAGGCAGCCGGCCCGTGCCCACCTGGCCGATCACCGCGAACGCCGACGACGTCGAGCTCGGCGACCAGCGGTGCAGCTCCGTGCTGCGGGCCAGCTGCCCCCGGTGCGCCAGCGCGATCGCGGCCACCTCCGCGGCCGCGCCCCGGTGCTCGGTGTCCCCGCCGGAGATCACCTGGTCCGCGAGCCGCAGCGCCGCGTCGAGGTCACCCGCCATGGCCGAGGCCACCGCCCGCCGCACGGCCACGTCGGCGCCCGCGGTGCCGATGGCGGCCAGCAGCCGGGCCGCCAGCGCCGGTTCCGCGGCCAGCGCCTCGTCGGCCGCCGCCCGGAACGCCCGCGCCATCCCCGGCCCGGCGATCCCGGTCCGGTTGTCCTCGCCGCCGACGCCGACCAGCGGCCGCACCAGGTCGAGCACCGGACCGCCGGACTCGAGCTGCAGCTCGGCCAGCCGCTGCCGGACGGCGATCCGCCGGTCGGTCCGGCTCAGCGTCGCCACCGCCAGCCGGGCGACGGGCAGCAGCGTCCCGTCGGCCGCGACCAGGCCGGTGGCCCGGCCCGCCTCGATCACGTCGCCGACCGCGTCGGCGTCGACCCCGAGCAGCCCGCCGAGCAGGTCCAGCCGCAGCGCCGCGCCCGCCTCGGCGGCCAGCAGGTACTTGCGCACGTCGGCGTCCAGCCAGTCCAGGTCGGCCCGGAAGGACGCCACCACCTCGGGCGTCACCTCCGCCGTGCCCAGCCCGGCCAGCCGCCGCACGAACCGCGGCACCCCGCCGGTCTGCTGGTGCACGAAGTCCACCAGGCCCCGCGCGGACGCGGGCAGCACCGCGCGCACCTGCTCGCGGGTGAACGGCTCCAGCATCAACGACGGCCGCGCCCGCCCCAGGGACTCGGCCAGCGCCGCCAGCGCGCGCGACCGCGGCCACGGGCGGTAGGCCACCACGACGTTCTCGTCCCCCCGTTCGACGAGCGCTCGCAGCGCCAGCAGCTCGGCGTCGGGCAGCAGGTGCGCGTCGTCCACGACCGAGGCCGACGCGCCGGCCTCCGCGAAGGCCCGGCTGATCTCCCGCAGCACGGTGGTCTTGCCGTACCCGCCGGGCGCGACGACGCCCAGCCGGAGCACCGGCCCGGAGCCGATGGCGTCCAGGACCTGCTCGACCTGCGGGGGCAACACGGGACGGGCGGTCGTGCTGGGGCTCAACGGCCATCCTCGCTGTCACGGGCGCGGCGCCCACCGGTCGGCACGAGGCCGCGGACGACGCGCTTCACGGTGCGCCGTTCCGGCAGGTCGAGCGGGGTGATGTCGACGGGCGGGCGGGGCGGCGGGGCGGTGAACTCCCCGTCCGGCGCCTCCAGGCCACCCACGGGGAACCTCAGCAGGGGGTCGTCGTCGCGCACCATGACCGAGGTGTCGGTCGGCTCGGGCTCGGCGTCGGGCCCGATCACGAGCCGGCGCGCGGCCAGCGCCGCGCCCTTCACCACCGACGTCTCGGGCGCGGCCTCCAGCACCACCCGGCCGGGCACGGACGCCGCGATCAGCGGGATGCGGGCGCTGCCGCCCACCAGCACGGTCATCTCCACGCCGGTGGCGACCCTGGCGAAGGCGGACACGGCCTGCTCCACGTCCGGCCGGATCAGGTCCTCGAACTGCGCGCGGGTGATCGGCACGTCCACCGGTCCGGACGGCAGGTGCACCGGGATCGACGTCTCCACCGTGCCCGACAGCACCCGCTTGGCCGCCTCGCAGTCGCGGCGCAGCCTGGCGAACAGGCCGCGGGTGCGGGGGTCGTCGGCGTCCAGCTCGGCCAGCGCCCGGCCGAGCGAGGTCCGCACGTGCCCGAACACCACGTCGTCGAAGTCGACGCCGGCGGCCTGGTCGACCCCTTCGACGGCGCCGAGCAGCTCGAACCCGCGGCCGACCGCGGCCGCGGCGAACCCGTGGCTGCCGAGGCTGAACACGCCGAGCGCTCCGACCGGCGACCGGGAGTAGGCGTGGTTCTCGGCGGCCGCGACGGGCTCGGGCACCAGCGACGCCGTCACGCCGAGCGCCCGCAGCGCCCGGTGCGCGAGGCCCTTGGCGTGGGCGCCCCAGCCGGCCGGGTGCGCCAGCACGACGTGCGCGGGCCGTTCGCCTTCGCGGGCGGCCACCTGGTCGGCCACCCACATGACCATGAGCGCGGTCAGCTCCTCCGCCGGGAACCGCTCGACCACGCCGTCCGCGCCGAGCACGACCGGGGTCGAGTCGCCGACCCGGCGGCCGAACCCGGTGGCGGTCCACCGCGGGTCGCCCGGCTCGCCGACCGCGAACGCGCCGTCCGGCATGAGCTGCAGCGTCGACGCCACCCCGCCACCCGGCCCGCCGAGGCCGACCACCTCGGGCTCGCCGCGACCGGCCCCGCCCAGCCGGCACACGGCGGCGGCGGTGCGCGTGGTGCCCACGTCGACCCCGAGGACGTATGGCAACTCGGAGCCTCCTCCACTCACCTGAACGAACTACCGGCAGTACCTACACGGGTTACGAGATGGTCACAAGGCGATCCCCTAACCCCCTAGGGAGTGAACGAGAACCACCCCATAGTGGTTGCGGTATCTACTGGGAGTAATCCCCGATGGCCGGTGATCCCCCCGCTCGTACCGTGATCACCACGCCGGGCCCCCACCCCTGCCGGGCCGGCTACCCGCGTCCTACTCGACCAGGAGACATCCATCATGGGCTCCAGCCCCAACACGCTGCACGACTTCGTTCTCGACCTGCTCAGCGACCCGACCGCGCTGGCCGACTTCCAGGCCGACGCCGAGGGCACCCTGGCGAGGGCCGGCCTGAGCGACATCAGTGCCCTGGACGTGCAGGAAGTCATCCCGCTGGTGCTCGACTACGTGCCGACCGGGGGCCTGCCCGCCCTCGACGGCTCGCTGCTCGAGGACCTGCCGCTCGACCTGGTCGACGCAGGCCAGGCCGGCGCGATCTTCCAGCTCAAGGCCGTCACGGACCAGCTCGCGGTGTCGGGTGCCACCGGCGCCGGCGACGTCAAGGCCGCCGTGGCGGGCACGCTCAGCGCGGACGCCGACGGCCTGTCGGTCTTCGGCGGCGTGTCGAGCTGGGACCTGCTGGACGGGGCCGCTTCGGCGGAGCTGAAGATCGAGGGTGACTTCTCCGCGGTGGGTGACGTGACCGACACCCTGGACGGCACGCTGCACACCGCCACCGGTCAGGTCTCGGACCTGACCGGCACGGCGACCGGCACGCTGGAGGGTGCCGTCGCCACCGCCGGTGGGGTCACCGGCTCGCTGCCCGGCGCGGAGGGCCTGACCAGCACCGCGTTCGGCGCCGTCGACACGCTCAACGGCGTGATCGGCAACGTGACCGGTGGCCTCACCAGCTCGCTGCCCGTCGGCGACCTCGGCAACGTGGTCGGGCTCGGCGACGTCGCCGGCCTGGGCGACACCCTGGGCGGCGTGTCCGGCGCCGCCGACTTCGACACCCACGGCGCCGCTCCCCTGTCCGACGTCACCGGTGCGGTCACGGGCGTGGCGGACACCGCCGGCCTCGGCGGTGTCGTGAGCAACGTCACCGGCACGGTCGACGGCCTCGACCTGCCGGTGGTCGACTCGCTCGACCTGGACAACCTGCTCTTCTGAGGCTGATCCACCACCGGGGGGCCGGTCCCGCGCAGTCGCGGGACCGGCCCTCTCTTCGTGCCCGGAACGTGCCCGAAGCGTGTCCGGACTTTCACCCGGACGGGTTTTACCGGCACACTCTGCGGGGTGATGTCCGCGCCTTGGCTCGACGTGCTCGACGACACGATCCGGGCTTGCGCTGCGCACAACCGGCCCGACCTGGCCGAACGGTTGCGCGACAAGCGCGCCCGCCAGCTGGACCCCAAGCTCCGCGTGCTCGTGATCGGCGAGCCGAAGCAGGGCAAGAGCCAGCTCGTGAACGCGATGGTGAACGCCCCGGTGTGCGCGGTGGGTGACGACGTCACGACCACCGTGCCCACCTTCGTGCAGCACGCGGAGACCCCGTCGGCGGCACTGGTGCGCGGCGCGTCCATCGCGAACACCCCCACCGAGCGCATCCCCGTCCCCCTCGACCAGCTCGCCAGCCAGGTGAGCGCCAACCGGAGCCACGGCGGCGACGTCGTGCGCGCCGAGGTCGGCATCCCGCGCGCCCTGCTGGACTCCGGCCTGGTGCTGATCGACACGCCGGGGGTGGGCGACCTGCGGCCCGCGCACACCGCGAGCACGTTCGCCGCGCTGCTCCAGGCCGACGCCGTGCTCATGGTGTCCGACGCGACGGCCGAGCTGACCGGCTCGGAGCTGGAGCTGCTCAAGCAGGTCATGACGTCGTGCCCGAACGTGATCGTGGTCCTCACCAAGATCGACATCGCGGCGCAGTGGCGGCGGGTGGTCGAGCGCAACCGGGCGCACCTGGCCCGCGCGGGCGTGACCGCGAAGCTGGTCCCGGTCTCCGCCGCGCTGCGCCTGCGCGCGGCCAAGACCGGCGACAAGGCGCTCAACGCCGAGTCGGGCTTCCCCGAGCTGCTGACCTGCGTGCAGCAGGACATCGTGGCCGCCGCCGACCTGCTGGCCCGCCGCACGGTCGCGGTCACCGCCGCGTCGGCGATCAAGCAGCTGGTGGCGCCGGTGCGCGAGGAGCTGTCCGCCCGCGTCGCGCAGGGCCCGGAGAAGACGATCGCCGCGCTCAACGAGGCGCAGCGCCGCATCGACGAGCTGCGCCGCCGGTCCGCGCGCTGGCAGACCGTGCTGGCCGACGAGATGGCCGACCTCGTCTCCGACATCGAGTACGACCTGCGCGACCGCACCCGCAAGATCATCCGCGAGGTGGACAAGACCTTCGAGACCGCCGACCCCGCGCTCGGCTGGGACAGGTTCGAGGCCTGGCTGGAGGACAACCTCACCGAGGCCGCCACCACGAACTTCGCCTGGCTGCTCGACCGCTCGGAGTGGGTGGCCGAGAAGGTCGCCAAGAGCTTCCCGGTCGTCCGCGACGACCTGCTGCCCGAGTCGATCTTCCCGGACGACGTGCTGGACCGGGTCTCGCCGATGGACAAGCCGGTGATCGAGAAGTTCGGCGTGCTGCAGAAGGCGTTCACGGGCCTGAAGGGCAGCTACGGCGGCGTGCTGATGTTCGGCCTGGCGACCAGCCTCGCCGGCATGCCGCTGATCAACGCGATCTCGCTGGGCGCGGGCGCGCTGTTCGGCGGCAAGTCGATCATGGACGAGGGCGACCAGCGGTTGCGCCGCAGGCAGGCCGCCGCCAAGGCCGCCGCGGCCCGGCACGTGGACGACTTCTTCATCAAGTTCAGCAAGGACTGCCGCGACGCGGCCCGACACATCCAGCGCAGCCTGCGCAACCACTTCGCCACGCTGGCCGAGGAGCTTCAGGAGACGCTGCTCGAATCGGCCCGCAGCGCCCGCCGCGCGGTGCAGGACGACAACACCGAGCGGGAGCGCCGGAACCGGGACGCCAAGCGGGAGCTGGACGACCTCGTGCAGCTCTACCAACGGGTCCAGGCGCTCGCGGGAGGTCAGGCGCCGCCGCTGGGGATCAGCGCGTGATGCCCGCGGGCGAACCGGGCGCCGGCGTGGCGCTGGAGGACGAGGTCTGGGCGCTGCTCGAGGACGCCCTGGTGGTCTACCGGGACAGCCCGCGCGCGGTCGCGTGGCTGCGCGGGCACCAGGCCCGGTTCGGCGAGCCGGTGCGCGTGGCCGTGGCGGGCGCGCCGCGTTCGGGCAAGTCGACCGTGGTCAGCGCGTTGATCGGCGAGGAGTTCGCGCCGACCGGCGCCACCACGTGGTACCAGGACGGGCCGCAGCCCAGGGCGCACGTCGGCCAGTACGAGGTGCCGGTGCTGCGCCGCGACGGCAAGGCGTTCGTGGACGCGCCGGACGCCGAGCGGGTGACCGTGGAGTGGCCGTCGCGGTCGCTGCGGGACCTCACCCTGATCGACACGCCGGCGGGCGCGCCGGTCGAGCACGTCTACGGCGAGGCCGACGCGGTGCTGTACCTGACCAGGCACATGCACACCGCGGACGCGCAGTTCCTGCGCACGGCGCACGACCACCCCGTCGCGCGGGTCGCGCCGGTGAACACGGTGCTGGTGCTGTCGCGGGCCGACGAGATCGGCGGCGGCCGGATCGACGCGCTGTCGTCGGCCAAGCAGATCGCCCGCCGGTACCGGCGCGAGGCGACGGTGACCCCGTTGTGCCAGAACGTGGTCGCGGTGGCGGGCCTGCTCGCGGTGGCCGCGCGCACCCTGCGGGCGGAGGAGTTCACCGCGCTGGCCGCGCTGGCGTCGTTGGCGCGCGCGGAGCTGGACGGCCACCTGCTGTCCGCGGACCGGTTCGTCGGCGAGGACTTCCCGGTGCGGCTGGACCCGGCGGTGCGGCGGGGCCTGGTGGACCGGTTCGGCATCTTCGGCGTGCGGCTGACGACGACGCTGATCCGGCAGGGCTTCGACACGCAGGTGAAGCTGACCGGGCAACTGGTGCAGCGCAGCGGGCTCGGCGAGCTGCGCGACTCGATCGGCGTCTACTTCACCGAGCGGCGGGAAGTGCTCAAGGCGCGGTCCGCGCTGCTGGGCCTGGACGTGGTGCTGCGCGCCGAGCCGCGGCCCGGTTCGGTCGGCCTGGCCGCGTCGGTGGAGCGGATCCTGGCCTCGGCGCACGACTTCCGGGAGCTGCGGCTGCTGGCCGCGTTGCAGGGTGGGCGCACCCGGCTGCCCGGCGACCTGGAGGCGGAGGCGTCCCGGCTGGTGGGCGGGCTGGGGACGAACCCGGTGGTGCGGCTGGGGATGGAGTACGAGCCGACGGAGGGCGAGCTGCGGCTCGCGGTGCTGGACACGTTGGGGCGGTGGCGGGAGCTGGCGGTGGACCCGGCGCTGGACCACGCGCAGCGGCGGGCGGCGGCGGTGGTCGTGCGCAGCTGCGAGGGGATGCTGGCGCAGTCGGTCGTGTGACGGCTCAGCGACGCTCCCGGCGGCGCGGCGCTGTCAGCCGAGGGCGGCGGCGACCGCGCGGACGGCGGCGGACGGGGTGCGGCGCGGGTCCGTGACCAGGAACAGCGTGCTGTCGGGCAGCTCGCGGACGCGTTGGAGCGTGCCCGCGTCCAGCTGCTCGGCGACCGCCACGCGGGGCAGCACGGTCCAACCCAGCCCGGCCACCACGCACGACCGCACGGCCTCGATGCTGCCGAACCGGGTGATGCTCGGCGTCGCGGGCAGGTCGCGCACGAACCGGTCGCTGTAGGAGCATCCCTCCTCCAGCAGGAAGTACCGCTCGTCCAGCACCACGCCGGGCGCGGACACCAGCTCGATCGGCTCCACGCCCACCGCGGTCACCTTCAGGCCCGGCGCGACCAGCGAGTCCTCCAGCACCAGCGCCAGGTCCAGGGTGCCGTTGCGGACCCCGGCCAGCGCTTGCCGGGTGCCCGCCGGCGAGAGGTGCACGGAGATGCCCGGCCAGCGCATCGCCACGTCCGCGACGCGCTGCGGCAGCCGGTAGGCGCAGACCGACTCGGGCGCGGCTATCCGCACGTCGCCCTCCACCGCCGTGCTGCCCCGCACGGCGTCGCGCAGGCGTTGCTCGGAGGTGAGCACCTCGCGGGCGTGCTCGACGGCCTGCCGGCCCGCCTCGGTCAACCGGGCGCCGCTGGGCAGCCGGTCGAACAGGCGCGCGCCGAGGTGCCGTTCCAGGGCTTTGACCTGGCTCGTCACCGTGGATTGCACGAGGTGCAGCTCCGCCGCGGTGGCGGTGAAGCTGCCCGTGCGCGCGAGCACCAGGAGGGTGCGCAGGAGGCGGGTGTCCACCGCATCGACAATACCGATCGGACACATCGCAGGGAATCGTTGGACTCGATGACGGCTCGCGGGAGACGCTGTCCGCATGACGAACCCGCGGCGACCCGCAGCGCAGACCCCGACCGTGCTCCGCTACAGCGCTTTCACCACCGACCCCGCCGGCGGCAACCCGGCCGGTGTCGTGCTCGACGCTACCGGCTTGGCCGAGGCGTCGATGCTGGAGATCGCCGCCGACCTCGGCTACTCCGAGACCGCGTTCCTGTTCCCGCGCGGTGACGCGGCGGAGTTCGACGTCCGGTACTTCAGCCCGGTAATGGAGGTGCCGTTCTGCGGTCACGCGACCGTGGCGTCGGCGGTCGCGCTCGGGCGCACGGGCACGGTGCGGTTCCACACGCCCGCCGGGCTGGTGGAGATCGCCGCCACGCCGGGCAGGGCGAGCCTGACCAGCGTGCCGACGACGTCCGCGCCGGCGCCGGCGGCCGACGTGGCGGAGGCGTTGCGCGCGCTGGGGTGGTCGGCCGAGGACCTCGACCCCCGCTACCCGGCGCACTGGGCGTTCGGCGGGTCGAGGCACCTCGTGCTCGGGGTGCGCACGCGGGAGCGGCTGGCCGCGCTGGAGTACGACTTCGACGCGCTGGGCGACCTGTTGCGGGCCAACGACGCGTTGACCGCGCAACTGGTGCACCAGCGGGACGAGGACGTGTTCGACGCGCGCGACCCGTTCCCGGTGGGCGGGGTGGTCGAGGACCCGGCGACCGGGTCCGCGGCGGCGGCGTTCGGCGGTTACCTGCGGGCGATCGGGCAGGTCGGGCGACCCAGGTCGGTCACCATCCACCAGGGCGTGGACATGGGCCGGCCCAGCCTGCTGGAGATCGCGGTCTCCCCCACCGACCCGCGCGTCACCGTGACCGGGGCGGCGGTGCGCATCCCGGCGGACGCCTGACCCCCGGCCGACCCCGAACCCGGTCCGACCCCGAACCCGGTTCACCGCATCCCGGTCAACCCCGGACGCGCTCCAGGACGACGATCGGGATCTCGCGGTCGGTCTTCTCGGCGTAGTCGTCGTAGGCGGGCCACACCTCGGTCATCAGCTTCCAGAGCTTCGCGCGCTCCTCACCGGTCGCGGTGCGGGCCGTGGCCCGGAAGACGTCCGCCTCCACCTGCACCTCGGCCTCGTTGCGCGCGTCGAGGTTGCGGTACCAGGCGGGGTGCTCCGGCGCGCCGCCGTACGACGCGACGACCACGTAGGCGTCGCCGTAGGGCTGGTAGATCAACGCGGTCCGGCGGGGCTTGCCGGACTTCCGGCCGACCGTGGTCAGCAGGAGCGTGAAGACCCCGGGCTGCCACTCGTGACCTTCCGCGCCGTCGGACTCGACGTACTTGCGGATGTGCTCGTTCACCCAGCCGACTGGGCTGTCCAGGACTGACATGCCTCGACGTTACCCACAAGGCGACGGGGCCGCCGGTCGCTCACTCCGCAGTCGCGACCGGCGGCCCCGACGGGGTGGGAGACGCCGCCTCACACCCCCGGCGCGTCACCGCTCCCGTGGCGTGGGGCGTGACGGCCGAAGCCCGCTCAGTAGATCTGGCTCGCGTGCAGCATCCGAATCTCCTCCGTCGCAGGGCAACCTCGCCAACTATGACCGGGCGGAGGGCTGGCGGCTCATACGAAAGGGGGATAGAAGAGCGTTATGCCCGAGCTCGAGCTACGCCACCTGCGCGCGGTGTGCGCGATAGCGGAAGAAGGCAGCCTCACGAAGGCCGCCTCACGCCTGGGGCTCACGCAACCCGCGATGAGCGCCCAGCTGCGGACCGTCGAGCGGATCGTCGGCGGCCGGCTGTTCGACCGGACGCCCGGCGGTTCCCCGCCCACCGACCTCGGCAGACAGGTCGTCGGCACGGCCCGGCTGGTGCTCGACGAGGTCGAGCAGCTCGTCTCGCTGGCCCGTGCCCGGACCCGGGAGGCCACGCCCGGCCCGCTGCTGGTGGGCGGGGTGCCCACGTTGTTCTTCGGGCACTTCGTGGAGGAGCTGCGCCGGGTGATCCCGTGTTCGGAGGTCCGCACCGAGATCACCCGCGGCGCGTCGGACCTGCTCGAGCTGCTGGTGTCGGGCCAAGTGCAGCTGGGCGTGCTCGACCGGTTCGAGGGGCTGGAGCGCAGGGAGCTGCGCGGGCTGGAGCTGCGGCGGCTGGTGAGCGAGCCGCAGTTCGTGGCGCTGCCGGAGACCGACCCGCTGGGCGCGCAGGACGAGGTCGACCTCGGGCAGCTGGCCGACCGGGACTGGGTCGCGCCGCCGGACGAGCTGGTCGGCAACCGGCTGGGCATCTTCACCGCGTGCGCGGCGGCCGGGTTCACGCCCCGGTTCACCCACCACGTGAACGAGGCGAGCACCGCCCGGAGCCTGGTCGCCAACGGCGCGGTGTCGTTCGCGCTGCCGCAGTCGCGCAGCGGGGACGGGATCGTGATCCGGCCGCTGCGCGGCGCGCCGCTGATGGTGGACCTGATGCTGGCCACCCGCCGCGACGGCCCCGCCGCCGGGCGGGCCCACGACGTGTTCGCCGCCGCGGCTCGGGCCTACCGCGCGGTGCTGCCCCGCAACCCGGGGTACGCGAAGTGGTGGGACGAGCACCCCGAGGCGCACCGGGAGGTCGACGCGGCGCTGGTGGCCGGCGGTTAGGCCCGCAGCGCGTCCTCGATGGTGCGCGGCGCGCGGCCGATCAGCTCCTCCAGGTCGGGGCGGACCTCGGCGAGCGCGCCGCGACCGATGTTGACCTCGATGTCGGCCAGCAGCTCGGCGACGAAGTCCGGCAGGCCGAAGCCCTTCAGCGCGGTGACCCGGTCGGCCGCGCCCACCTTCTGGTGGGTCGTGCCGGCCAGCGCGGCCAGCTCGTCGAAGCTCCACGCCCGCGGGCCGGTCAGCTCGTAGACCGCGTTCTCGTGGCCGGGGGTGGTGAGCACGACGGCGGCGGCCAGCGCCAGGTCGTCGCGGGACGCGCTGGCGATGCGGCCGTCACCCGTGGCGCTGACGATCGGACCGGGCCCGTGCGGGAGGTAGTTCTCGTGGTACATCCCGTTGCGCAGGAAGGTGAACGGGACGCCGGTGGCGCGGATCGCCTCTTCGGTCGCCTTGTGCACCCGGGCCAGCGCGAGCGGCGAGGTGTCCGCGTCCGTGACGGACGTGTACACGATGTGCCGGACCCCGGCGTCGACGGCGGCCCGCACGGCGTCGAGGTGGCGGCGGACGCGGATCTCGTCCGGCCCGTCGACCGACACCATCAGCACCGTCTCCACGCCGGCGAACGTGTCGGCGAGGGGGCCGTCGAAGTCGCCCGGCCGGACCTCGACGCCCAGTCCCTCGGCCTTCTCCGGGTCGCGGACGGAGACCGCGAGCCGGTCGGCCGGGACGCGGGCGAGGGTGTGCCGGAGGATCAGGGAGCCGAGGTGGCCGGTCGCGCCGGTGATCAAGGTCGTCATGCGGCACACCGTAGGCAGCACGCTAACTATTGGTAAGTACCTACCCGAAAGTTTGGTACTTACGAGTGAGAAAGCATGCAGGTAGGGTGACTGCCATGGAGCCGCGTGGTGACGTGTACGACCGCAACTGCCCGACCCGGGTGATCGCGAACCACGCCACGGGCCAGTGGGGCAGCCTGGTGCTCGGCAAGCTCCTGGGCGGTGACGGCGAGAGCGGCGCCAAGAGGTTCGGCGAGCTGCGCCGGGCGGTGACCGGGATCAGCGAGAAGATGCTCGCCCAGACGTTGCAGGCGTTGGAGCGCGACGGGCTGGTGCACCGCGAGGTCCACCCCGTGATCCCCCCGCGGGTGGACTACTCCCTCACCCCGCTGGGCGCCCACGCGGCCGGGCGGATCGTCGGGTTGTTCGGCTGGATCGAGGAGAACCTGCCGAACTTCATGGCGGCGCAAGAGGAGTACGACGCGAGACGGGCCGAGAACGTGTGACAGGTCACGTTCAGACCTCCGACCTGTCCCCCGACGTCGCGCCACCACAGGCGCGACCGATCTGGACGGGGCAGCGAAAGCTCCGATCTTTCAGGCCTGCCGAAAACCAACGACCGGTGAATTCCGGGTGTGGTTTGCCAGAATGGGAGGCATGACGCAGCCCTTCACGGACGATAGTCACCCGGCCGAGCCCTATCCGGGAGCTCGGCCGGGACACTGCTTCGTGCACCTCGACGGCGCCGGCTGGCCGGTCACGCCCGATCCCGGTGCCGACTCCGGATGGCGGGTCGCCCCCGACGGGCAGGACCTGGACGACTGGCTCGCGACGCACGGCGAACCGCCGCTCGCGGGCCGGATGCCGGTGTTGGCGTACGGCTCCAACGCCAACCCGGCCAAGGTGACGTGGCTGCGCGAAGAGCTGGGGCTGGCCGGCCCGGCGGTCGTGCTGAGGGCCCGTTGCGACGGGCTCGCCGCCGTGTGGGCCGCGGGGCTGCGCAAGACCGACGGGCAGCGGCCGGCGACCCTCGCCGCCGCGCCGGGCGTCGAGGAGGAGCACGCGGTGTGGTTCGCCACCGCGGAGCAGCTGCGCGTGCTGGACCGCTGCGAGGGCCGCGGGCTGCGGTACCGGCTGGTCCGCGTGCACACCGGCCGGGTGACGTTGTTCAACGGCGGCGTGGTGGATTCGGTGCTCGCCTACACCGGCGCCGGCACGAGGCGGATGCCGCTGCTGGTCAACGGCCGGCCGGTGCGGTGCGCCGACGTGGACCAGCGGACCGCGCGCAGGCTCGGCGGACGGCCGGCGGACGGCGACGGGCTGGACGTGACGCAGGTGCACGGCGACCCGGCGCCGGAGGACTGGCCGGACCGGCTGTTCGTCTACGGGACGCTCCAGCCGGGGATGGCGGCGTGGCACCTGGTGGAGCCGTTCACGCACGGCGACCCGGTGGCCGCGTCGTTGCCGGGGACGCTGCACGACACCGGCCGGGGCTACCCGGCGTTGCGGCCCGGCGACGGGCCCGGGGTGCCGGGGCACGTGCTGCGGCTCGAACGGCCCGAGGACGCGCTGCCGGTGCTGGACGAGTACGAGGGCGACGAGTACCGGCGGGTGCGGGTGACGCTGCCCGACGGGCAGGTCTGCTGGACGTACGTGTGGACGGCCGCGGTGGGCGGGATGCCGGTCCTGGCCGGCGGGTGGACCGGGCGGGACCGGTCCGGCGCGGGCCCGTCGACACCGGTCGGGGGTTGAGAGGCGTCGAAGATGCGCCCGATCCAGTGAATTCCTTGCCGATCCACCCAACCGTCCGGCGGTTGGGTACGTCCTCCTGATAAGCACCCGTTCCCTAGCCAGGAGGTGGACATGAGGCGACTCGTGGCGCTCGGCGCCCTCGGGCTCGCGCTCGCGGCCTGCGGGAGTCCCCGGCAGGCGGCCGACCAGTCGACCATCGTGGTCGACACGACGACGTCCGCGGCGGCGGCGCCGGTTCCCCCGTCCTCGCCGCCGGCGACCTCGGCCCAGGACCCCGCGACCGCGTCCGGCCGGTGCACCGCGGCCGTGCTCGCGGGCGCCGTGGAGTCGACCGAGGCGGGCGCGGGCAACCGGTACGGCAAGCTCGTGGTCACCAACAACGGCGCCGCGCCCTGCACGGTCAACGGGTACAGCGGGTTGCAGCTGCTCGACGCGGCGGGCAACGCGCTGCCGACCGACCTCCAGCGCAAGCCCGACCCCGGTCCCGCGCCGGTGACCCTGGCGCCCGGCGCGGCGGCGGCGGCGAACCTGCACTGGACCGTGGTGCCCACCGGTGACGAGCCGGTGGACCGGCCGTGCCAGGCCGAGGCGGCGAAGGCGGCGGCCATCCCGCCCGACGAGACCCAGCCGATGAGCCTGCGGTGGGGACTGGGTCCGGTGTGCGCCGGGGGGAAGATCGAGATCAGCGCGTTCTACGCTGCCTAGGTGATCGAGTCCAACGTCCCCGGCCACGCCGGCGAGCTCGCGGTCCGCACCTGGCCCAACCTGGACGCCGACTGGCTCGCCGTCCTCGTGCACGGCTACGGCGAGCACAGCGGCAGATACGCGCACGTCGCCGAGGCGCTGGTGGGGGCGGGGGCGTTGGTCGTCGCGGCGGACCTCGTCGGGCACGGCGGGTCCGAGGGCGAGCGGGCGTTGATCGACGACTACGACGGCGTGCTGGCCGACGTGGCCGCCGCGGTGAGCTCGGCCGCCTCCGACCTGCCCACCGTGCTGGTCGGGCACGGCGAGGGCGGGCTGGTCGCGGCCCGGTACGCCCAGTCGAACCCGTTGGCGGCGCTGGTGCTGTCCGCGCCGGTGCTCGGCACGTGGGAAGGGCTGGACCGGCTCGGGTCCGAGGACGAGGGCACGCCGCTGGACCCGGACCTGCTCTCGCGCGACCCGGAGGTCGGCAAGCGGTACGCGGCCGATCCGCTGGTGTGGCACGGGCCGTACAAGCGGGAGTCCTTGCAGGCGCTGGAACGCGCGCTGGACGAGGTGAACTACGGACCCGCGCTGGAGCACCTGCCGACGTTGTGGCTGCACGGCGACGCCGACGAGCTGGTGCCGGCGGCGGACACGCGCACCGGCACCGACCGGTTGCGCGGCCTGCTGTTCGAGGAGCGCCTCTACCCCGGCGCGCGGCACGAGGTGTTCAACGAGACCAACTCGGACGAGGTGCTGGCGGACGTGGTGGCGTTCGTGCGGCGGGTGCTGGAGCTCGGCTGACCGCGCCGGGCGCTCACCGCGGCTGATCGGTCGGGCGCACCAGGATCTCGTCGACCGCCACGTGCTCGGGCCGGGTCACGGCGTACAGCACGGCGCAGGCGACGTCGTCCGGCTGGAGCCGGCGCACGGCGCGCGCCGGGTCACCGCCGCCCGGCACGCGGCCTCGTCGGTGACGTCCGGCTCGATCGGCAGGACCCGCGGGCCGGCGCGACGGCGGTCGCCTCGCCGATGCCCGAGGAGGCCCCGGTGACCAGCGCGACCTCGCCCTGCAGGCGATTTCGTCACGAGCACATCCGACCACCCGGAGCGCGCTCCGGGTCAAGCGACCCGAAACGGGTGGGGCGGCGGACGCGACGCCGCCCCACCCCGTCACGGGATCACTCGTCGAGGTCGTCCGACACGTCGGCGTCGGCATCCTCCGTCACCCAATGACCGTCTTCGGCGGTGGCCGATGTCGAACCCACCCACGCGCCGTCGGGGCTGGACCACGCGTACTGGTCGAAGTAGCCCGCACCGCCCTCGTACGTCCACGTCAGCAGGGTGTAGTTGCCCGCGCCGTAGGGGCCGGCGAGCTCGTAGGACTCGTAGAAGTACGAGTTGCCTTCGCCGTCGGCACCGGACGCCAGGTCGTGGAGGGTGGCGCCGTCCGCGGACGCGGAGGCGTTGTTCTGGTCGAACTCGACGTCGGCGGACGCGATGCCCGCGGCGCCGATGACGATCGGGAGCGAAAGGGCGCTCGCGGCGACCAGTCGGATGATGCTGCGCATGGTGGAACCTCCTGTGGAGTAGACGGCCATGCGCTCACATCGTTACCTCGCAACGCACTTCGCCGGTCCTGGCCGACCGCATCGTGTGAACGGAGGTTAGATCTGCGAAAACAGCCTGATCAGCGGACATCACGAGGGGTGCGCGCAAGTCCCTGCTTATGGGTGACATCAGTGGCACCCTCACGCGCCCCACGTGTGTCATGGACAATTTGTCCGCGATGGTTGAAGAAGACCTTGAGCTGCTGATCACCGCGGTGGTGGCGGCCGACGACGAGCAGCAGGCGCGTGCCGCCTGCTCCGCACTGCTGCGCCAGGTCGGCGGGCGGGTCGTGCGGGCCTTCGACTGCTCCGACGAGGAACCGGGCTGCTGGTCGGTGACGATCAGCCGGGTCAGCGACGAGCGCGCGACGCAGAACGTGGCCGGCGCGCTGGCCCGCGCGGTGCGCACGTTCGTCCGGCGGCTGGGCGACGAGTTCCCCACGCCCAGGGTGGCCTGCGAGCCGCCGACGGCGTGGACGGTGCTGGACGACCCGGCGCTGCTCGACGGCCTGGTGCCGGGCGCGGAGCGGTTGCTGGTGGAGGCGTGGGCCGGTGGCGACCCCCAGCAGGACCGGCCCGAGACCGGTGCGGCCCGATCGGACGAGCCGACCGCACCCGAACGGACCACCGCCGCCGAACCGCCGGCGGGGTCGCGGCTGTGGTTGCGCGTCGACGTGGCCACCGACCGGTCCGCGGGCGCCGAATGGCAAGCGCGGGCGGTAGCGAGCCGGGTCGCCCGCAGTGGCAAGATCACCCGAGTGGCTCCCCACGGGCACCTACTGAGCGTGCACATCGACCTCGGTTCGAGCGTTAATTCGCCCACGGTCGCGCTACAGGACGCCGTGGCGTCGCTGGGCCGTTCGGGGTGGTCCGAGGTCGAGTGGTCCGACGGGTCCGGGTCGACCCGCTGGTCAGCCGCACCGGTGCCGCGGGCGGGAATCGCCGCGTTGGAACTGACAGCGACACCGGGTTCGGCATTCGTGTGGACGGTGCCTGACTGAGATCACGATCGCTGACCCGATCGAGTGGATTTCGGACGCCACCCGGTCAGCCGATCTTGCTTGTGAATCGTGAAACTTTAGGTACTACTTTCAACTATAGGAACTCAAGCAGTTCGCCAGGAGGGGTCGGGATCCGACATGGCCAGCATCGAAGAGGTCCGCGCCGCGATCGCACAGGCCGTCGAGAAGGCGGGGCAGAGCGTGAACGCCCTGCAACAGGCCGCCGACCTGGCCGAGGACGCGCAGGCACTGCTCAGCACGGCCACCCAGGGCAGCGTCCAGGCCGACGTGGAGCAGGCGAACGCGCGCTTCGCCGAGGTGGTCAGCGGCGTCACCGACCTGCAGCAGCACCTCGGCGCCGGGATCTCCCAGGCCGAGAGCATCAACTCCAGGTTGTGACGTGACCTCGGTAGGCGAGATCAAGCTCGCTCTCGAGCAGAGCTGCGAGTTCCTCAGGGACGCCTACCGCAGCGTGCGGGAGGCCCAGACCGCGTTGGACGAAGCGGTCGACATCCTGCTCGACGCGAGCGCCGACCACCACGAGTCCCTGGTGCCCGCCGGGTTCGTCGCCGCCGGCGAGCGGTTCGCCGACGAGTTGGAGCTGATCGTGGGCAGCCTGGAACTGGTCCAACGCCTAGCCGTGGAGCTGTGACGTGAGCAGGCGTGACGAGCGCCGCAGGAGGATCGAGGGCTCCTTCGAGGAGTTCCGCAAGGCGGTCGCCGCCGCGCTGGGCAACGCCTCGCGCGAGCACCGCCTCCTCGCCGACGAACGCGCCCGCGACATGTTCGAGGTGATCCTGCGCGGCGACGGCGTCGACCGGGCGCTGGCCGACCCGCTGCTGGCCGACGCGCTGGCCAACCCGCTGTTCGAGCAGCAGCTGGCGAGGGCGCTGATCGACCGGGTCGAGGCGTTCCGCGAGTGGTCCGAGCGCGGCCCGGACCAGCTGACCGCGCTGGTCGACGCGGCGGGCGCGGGACCGGCGTCCTGGCCGCCCGAGGCGTGGCTCGGCGCACCGGGCGCGGCCGACGGCGGCGAGGGCGTGCCCGAGCTGTGGCGCATCGGCACCGGCGTGGTGCGCGGCGCGCCCGAGCCGCAGCGGTTCCCGGTGGCGGTGCCGCTGCTGGACCACTCGCACCTGCACGTCTCCTCCACCCACGAGAGCCGGGCCGCGGCCGAGGCGCTGGTGGAGGGCCTGCTGCTGCGGGTGCTGAGCCACTTCCAGCCGGGCCTGGTGCACGTCCACGTGTGGGACGTCGGCCAGCTCACCGGCGCGCTGCCCGGCCTGTACCCGCTGACCAGGGCGGGCCTGCTGACCGTGCACGACCCGGCGCGGCTGCACGAGCTGCTGGACGAGCTGTCCGACCACATCCGCCGCGTGCACACCGGTGTGCTGACCGAGGGCCACCAGTCGGTGCGGGCGGTGGGCGGGCGGCGCACCGAGCCGTGGCGGGTGGCGGTGCTGTTCGGCAACCGGCAGCCGCTGCGGGAGGAGCACCAGCAGCAGCTGCAACGGGTCGCGCGCAACGGCCTGGCGGCCGGGATCCAGCTGTTCATCGTCGACATCCCGGTCACGGTCAACTCGCCGATCGAGACCGTCACGATCGCCGCCGACCAGTCCGCCACGTGCACGATGACCGGCAAGCACGTGGCCGTCGCGCTCGACCCGCCGCTGCCCCGCGCGCAGGTGCCCCGGGCCTGCGCGGCGATCGCGGACCAGCGCGAGGAGCGCCGCAACCGGCTCAGCACGTTCGCCGACCTGCTGCCGGAGCGCTTCTGGCGGGAGGACTCGTCGGCGGGCGTGCTCGCGCCGGTCGGGTTCCTCGAAGGCGAGCCGGTGCACGTGGGCCTGGGCGACACGTCGCCGCACGCGTTGATCGGCGGGCCGAGCGGCTCGGGCAAGACGAACTTCCTCTACGCCATGCTCGGCAGCCTCGCCGCCCGGTACGCGCCGGACGAGCTGGAGCTGTACCTGCTGGACTTCAAGGAGGGCGTGTCGTTCGCGCAGTTCGCGCCGGGCCGCAAGGACCCGACGTGGCTGCCGCACGCGCGCCTGGTCGGGGTGAACGTCAACACCGACCGCGAGTTCGGCGTGGCGCTGCTGGCGTTCCTGGCCGACGAGATGCGCCGGCGCGCGGACGCGGCCAAGCGGCACGAGGTCACCAAGCTGGAGCAGTTGCGCGAGGAGGACCCGCACGGCCACTGGCCGCGGATCGTGGCGGTGATCGACGAGTTCCAGTACCTGTTCGGCGAACGCGACCAGGTCACCGCGCAGGCCACCCAGCTGCTGGAGGACGTGGCCCGGCGGGGCCGCTCGCAGGGCATCCACCTGGTGCTGTCCAGCCAGGACGTGTCCGGCATCGAGGGGTTCTGGGGCAAGTCGGCGATCTTCGAGCAGTTCACCGTGCGCATCGCGCTGCCCAAGGCGCGCCGGGTGCTGGCCGAGCCGCAGAACGACGCCGCGGTGGAGTTGCCGCGCTGGCACGCCGTGGTCAACCACGAGTCGGGCGTGCGGCCGGGCAACGAGGTCGCGCGCATCCCCGACGCCACCGCCCGCGGCACGTTCGACGCCCTGCAGGCCGAGCTGCACCGGCTGCGCCCGGCGGACCTGACCGAGCCGATCCTGTTCGACGGCAGCAAGGTGCCCGCGCTGCGGGCGCTGCCGGACTTCCAGGCGTTGCGGCCGGTCCGCGGCGGCAGCCCCACCGTGCTGCTGGGCCAGGTGATCGACGTGGCGGGCAGCGCGGCGAAGGTGCGGTTCGCCCGCACGCCGGGCCGCAACATCGCGGTGCTCGGCTCACTGGCCGACGACGCGGCGGGCGTGCTGGGCGGCGCGGCGCTGTCGCTGGCCCGCCAGCACGAGCCGGGCGAGGCCCAGTTCACCCTCGCGTGCCTGGCCGAGGACGCCTGGCCGCACGCGCAGCGGCTGGCCAAGCGGTTGAGCGACGCGGGCCACACCGTGGAGTCGGTCGGCCTGGACGGCGTCCGGGAGCTGGTGGACAACACCGCGGCCCGGATCACCGCGAGCATGACCGGCGAGACGGGCGCGCCGCTGTCACCGCACTATCTGGTGGTTTACGCGGTGGACGCGGCGCACACCCTCTTGGAGGCGAAGGACCCGACGACCCGGGCGTCCGGGGTGGACGGCCTGCGGACCGTGCTCAAGCACGGTCCGGAGAACCGCACCCACGTGCTCGGCTGGTGGCGCGGCGCGCAACGGCTGAAGAACAGCCTGTCGCCGGGCGTCTACGACGACATCGGCGCGTGGATCGCGTTCGACATCCAGGGCAAGGAGCTGCTGTCGTTCGGACCGGAGCAGGTCATGGCGTGGTCACCGCGACCGCGGCGCGGCCTGTTCTTCGACCGGTTCGAGCACTCGCGGCCGCAGGTCGTCATCCCGTTCGACACCGGGGAGGAAACATGATCAGCCACGCCTCAGTCGTTCCCGCGCAGCGCACCAGCGGGCACGGCGCGCCGGAGGTCGAGGCGGTCTCGGCGATCGAGCGGTACCGGGAGGTCGTCGCGCTGGCCGGTGAGTCGGCGGAGCGGCTGCGCGCCGCCGACCGGGCCCGGGTGCGGCAGCTGCTGGAGCGGCTGGCCGAGTCGCAGGACCGGATGGCCGAGGTCATCGACCAGGAGAAGCTGGTCAAGCAGGTCGTCGCGGAGCACTGGGAGGCCGTGGTCGGGCTGCTCTGGGACGAGCGGTGGTTCACCATGACCACGGTGCCGCGGCCGGACGAGTCGGTGCCGCCGCGCGACCAGCGCGAGTACAACACCGCCCTGGACCTGGCGTTCCGGGCGCTGGAGGAGTCGCTGCAGAAGCGCGCGCTGTTCCGCTAGAAACCCCAGGAGACCGCGACGGTGTCGAAGTCCAGCTCGGCGCCGGCGCGGCGGTAGGTGGCCAGGGCGGCGGCGTTGTCCTTCTCGGTGCCGGTCCACACGCCGGTGCAGCCGCGTTCCCTGGCCACCCCGATCAGCCGGTCGATCAACGCGGAGGCGATCCCGCGCCGCTGGTGCGCCTCGTCCACGCCCAGCTCGTAGAGGAACATCTCCACCCCCTTGTCGGGGTGGATGGTCTCCACACCGGACACGAACCCGGCCGGCTCGTCGTCGACGTAGGCGATGAGCAGGTGGTGCCGCTCGTCGGCCAGGAAAGCGCGGGTCGCGTCCTCGCGCGGCACGTCGTCGAACAGGTGTCCCGCCGCCATCACCGCGGCCGACGACGTGATCCGCCGGATGTCCATGCGGGCGAGGGTAGCTCTTGGGTGATGATGCGGTCATGCGCGTGCTGTCCTCCCCCGCCGACGTCTCCACCGCCACCCCCGACCCCCTCGCCCGCTGGGCGGCGCAGGCCCTCCTCCCCGGCCGCGGCGGCGCGGCGTGGGCGCACGGCGACGCGGTGGCCGTGCTCGCGCCCGCGTTGTTCCGCTTCGACCGCCTGGTGCTCACCGGCCCCGCGGCCGACGTCTCGACGCTGCTGCGCGCCCACGTGCGCCCCGACGTGAGACCGGTGGTGGCGACCGCCGTCGCCGACGAGCTCGACTGGCCGGTCCACGGCACGTTCGGGTGGATGGAGCGCTCCGGCGGCCTCGACCCCGACCCCGGTGTCCGCTGGCTGTCCGAAGGGGAGGACGACGACGTCGAGGCGCTGCTGCGCAAGGCCAACCCCGACTCCTGGGTGCGGCCCCGCGAGCCGGGCCCGGTCCGCTGGGCGGGCCTGCACGTGGACGACGCGCTGGTCGCCGTCGCCGCGGACGCCTGGCCCTCGCCCGACGTCGGCTTCATCGCGGGCGTGGCCACCCACCCCGACCACCGCGGCAGGTCGTTGTCCACGAAGGTCTGCTCGTTCGTCGCGAGCGCGTTGCTCGCCGGGCACGGCACGTGCGGGCTGATGGTCGACCGGTCGAACGCGGCGGCCATCGCGGTCTACCGGCGGCTCGGTTTCGCCTACCGGAGCGTGACCGCACTGCGGGACCCAGCTCACACCTGAACGGCGGAACAGCGCCGCGCCGCCGAGCTGTTGCACGCGTTATGACGTTGCCGAGCACCGCGCGCGAGGTCCACCTCGCCTCCCGCCCCGAAGGCTTCCCCACCCCGGAGAACTTCGACCTGGTCGAAGTGCCGCTGCCGGAGATCGCCGAGGGGCGGTTACTGGTCCGCAACCTCGTGATGAGCGTGGACCCGTACATGCGCGGCCGGATGGGCCTCGGCAAGTCGTACGTGGCGCCGTACGGGATCGGCGAGGCCCTGACCGGCGGCGCGGTGGGCGAGGTCGTGGCGTCCGAGGCGCCCGGGTTCGAGGTGGGCGACACGGTGCTGCACGGCCTGGGCTGGCGCGAGTACAGCGCGGTGGACGCCGCGGAGGCGACCAAGGTCGACCCGCGGACCGCGCCCGTCGGCGCCTACCTGGGCGTGCTCGGCATGCCCGGCATGACCGCGTACGCGGGCCTGCTGGACGTCGCCTCGTTCAAGGAGGGCGACGTGGTGTTCGTCTCCGGCGCCGCGGGCGCGGTCGGCCAGGTCGCGGGCCAGGTGGCCCGGCTGCGCGGGGCCGCGCGCGTGATCGGCAGCGCGGGCAGCGACGCGAAGGTGAAGTACCTGGTGGACGAGCTGGGCTTCGACGCGGCGTTCAACTACAAGGACGGTCCCGTCGGCGAGCTGCTGCACCGGGCCGCGCCGGACGGCATCGACGTGTACTTCGACAACGTCGGCGGCGAGCACCTGGAGGCGGCGATCGACTCGGCCACCACGTTCGGCCGCATCGCCCTGTGCGGCTCGATCGCGAACTACAACACCAGCACCCCCACCGGGCCGCGCAACCTCGGCCTGGCCGTGGGCAAGCGCCTGACCCTGCGCGGGTTCCTGGTCAAGGACCACGAGCACCTGCGCGAGCAGTTCGTGCGCGAGGTCGGCGGCTGGATCGCCTCGGACGAGCTGCGCTACCAGGAGACCGTGACCGAGGGCATCGACCGGGCGCCGGCGGCGTTCATCGGCATGCTGCGCGGCGAGAACGTCGGCAAGGCCCTCGTGACCCTGTAGGACGGTCGGCGGTCGGGCGCCGCCGGCGATGCGCGACCGCCGCCGGCGTGCCCGACCCCAGCCCTGCCGGACCGTCAGCCGTGCCGGACCGTCAGCCGTGCCGGGCGAAGACCTCCCGGATCTCGCGCAGCGCGGCGGCCCGCTCGGCCTCGTCGTCGTACCACCCGGCCCGGCTCCCGACCACCGTCTCCGGGGTGAACTCCAGCCCGAACAGGTAGGCCTCGGTGCAGTACCCGAAGCCCGACTCGACCATCGGCTCCAAGCCCTCCCGCGCGCAGTGCGCCAAGAGCCCCTCGGCCTCCCGCCACTGCCCGCCGTCGAACCAGAACACCCCGCCGGCGTGGTGGATCGCGGCCCCGGTCGCCTCGTCGACGAGGTTCAGCGACTCGTAGTTCTCCGGGCGGTCGCGCACCAGGCGCACGAGGTCCTCGGGCACTCCCCGGTAGAGCGACTCCTGGACCGCGTAACCGCCCCTCCCGTACAGGTTCAGCTCCGACTCGTGGTCGAACGTCAGCAGCAGCGCGCGCCCTTCCGGCGTGAAGTACCAGACGGCCGACTGCCCGCCGGAGTCGTGCCAGGCGAACCGCTCCGCGCCGTCCACCACCACCGGCGTCACCTCGGCGATCTCGGCGACGATCGCCGCACGCCGCTTCACCTCGACCAGCTCGGTGGCGGCCAAGCCGTCCCACATGTCGACGTCCATGCGCGCAGGCTACGGACGACCACCGACAACCCCGGTCAGACGACCTCGCCGCCGGCGGCCACCACGCGCCCCTCGTGCACGACCACCGTGCGCGGCGCGCGGTCCATCACGGCCGCCGTCACCGTGTCACCGGGCACGACCACCAGCTCCGCCGGCGAGCCCTCGGTGAGCCCCAGGGCCTTCCCCATCACCGCCGCGCCGCCCCGGGTGGCGATGTCCACGCACATCTCGACCAGCTCGTCGCGCCGGAACCCGTTGCGGTAGGCCAACTGCCACGTCCGGTCCAGCATGTCGCCGTTGCCGTAGGGCGACCAGTAGTCCCGGATCCCGTCCTGCCCCAGCCCGAGCCGCACCCCCGCCCACCGCAACTGCCGCAGCGGCAGCGGTTCCCGCACACCCGGCGCGACGGTCGTCACCGCGACGTCGTGCTCGGCCAGCAGCTCCACCAGCTCCGTCCGCCGCGAGTCGTCCACGCCGGACAGCGCGAACGCGTGGCTGATCGTCACCTTCCCCCGCATGCCGAGCGCGCTCACCCGCTCGCAGATCAGCTCCACCTGGAACGCGCCCAACGTCCCGGCGTCGTGCAGGTGCACGTCCACCCCGCGCTGGTGCTTCTCCGCCAACCCGAACACGACGTCCAGGTGCCGCACCGGGTCCCGGTCGTAGCCCGCCGGGTCGAGCCCGCCGACCAGGTCCGCGCCGGCCCGCAGCGCCGCGTCCAGCAGCTCGGCGGTCCCCTTCTCGCGCAGGATGCCGCACTGCGGGAACGCCACCACCTCGACGTGCGCCCGCCCGGCGTGCGCCTCCCGGGCCGCGAGCACGCCTTCCAGCTTCTCCAGGCCCGAGTCGACGTCCACCTGCGCGTGGCTGCGCACGTGCGTCGCGCCGGACGCGATCGTCCGCCCGAGCGTGTGGGTGGCGCGTTCGGCCACGGACGCCTCGGCGGACCGCCAGTGGCGCCGGTCGTTGTCGATCAACCCGGCCAGTCCCTCGTCCGCGCTGTGCGGGCGGAACGGCAGTCCCAGCCGGGTGGAGTCGAGGTGCGCGTGGGCGTCGGTGAACGCGGGCAGCAGCACGCCGCCCCGCCCGTCGACCACCGCCACGCCGGGCGGCGGGTCGACGTCGGCGCCGAACGCCGCGACGCGCCCGTCCTCGCAGAGCACGTCGACCGGGGGCGTGCCCGGGACGTTCGGCCAGGGCCGCACGGAACGGATCAGCAGGTCACCGGTCACCAGGCGACGCTAGCCCCGCGGCACCGATGTCGCCAGCGAGGAGCTTGCCCGGGTTGAGCACGCCGGTCGGGTCGAGCGTCCGCTTGACCGACGCCAGCACGTCCAGCCCCAGCCGGCCGATCTCGGCTTCCAGGTACGGCGCGTGGTCGGCGCCCACCGCGTGGTGGTGGCTGATCGTGCCGAGCCCGGTGATGGCCTCGCTCGCGGCGGCCTTGGCGACCTGCCACTGGCCGATCGGGTCGGCGGCGTCCCGGGCCGCCAGCACGGTGAAGTACAGCGACGCGCCGGTCTCGTAGACGTGCGAGATGTGGCACATGACCACGCACCGGCCCAGCGCGTCGACCAGCGCCTCCCGCACCGCCGCGCGCAGGTCCGACACCTTCGACCAGTGCGTGGCCGTCTCCAACGTCTCCACGCACACGCCGACCTCCATCAGCGCGTCCCGCTGACGGGGTCCGTTGAACCGCCCGTGCCGCCACGCCTCGCCGAGCGCCTTGCCCAGGGACAGCGCCTCGACCCCGCGCAGGGTCTCCGCCCGCCGCCTCGCCACCTCGCGCTTCGAGGCGCCGTGCCAGCCGAGGACGAGCAGGCACGGTTCCCGCACGCCCCGCGCCTTCAGGTAACCCTTGAGCGCGTTGACCTTCCACCCGCCGCCCAGCGCCAGCGACACCTCGGTTTCGTCCACATCGGACAGCCGGGTCACGTCCGCCGGCACGCGCCGCTGCGCCACCTCCCGCACGAGGGCCGAGCCGCGCTCCCAGCCGTCGACCACGAAACCCTCGTACCGCTCGACCTCCGGCCGCCGCCGCACCCGCAGGGCGACCTCCGTGATCACGCCGAAGGCGCCTTCGCTGCCCACCACCAACTGCTTCAGGTCCGGCCCGGCGGCCGACGCGGGCGCGCCGCCCAACCGCCACTCGCCCACCGGCGTGGCCAGCCGCACGCCCTCCACCATGTCCTCGAACCGGCCATAGCCGGCGGACGCCTGACCGGCCGACCTGGTCGCGGCGAACCCGCCGATGGTGGCCCGCTCGTAGGACTGCGGCACGTGCCCGATGGTCAGCCCGTGCGCGGCCAGCAGCCGTTCGGCCTTCGGCGCCGGCAGGCCCGCCTGGAGCACGGCCAGCCGGGACACCGGGTCGACCTCGACCAGCTTGTCCAGCCGGTTCAGGTCGAGCGCGACCACCGCCGCCTTGTCCCCGCGCAGGGCGTTCACCCCGCCGACCACGGACGTGCCGCCGCCGAACGGCACCACCGCCACGTCGTGCTCGACGCAGACCTCCAGCACCTCGACGACCTGCTCGGGCGAGGCGGGGAGCACCACGGCGTCGGGCACGGCCGGCTCGCCGTCGCCGCGCTGCCGCAGCAGGTCCACGTAGGACAGCCCGCCGGCCCGGCCGAGGCGCGAGTCGGGGTCCACCCGCACGTAGCCGGGGCCGACCACCTCGCCCAGCGCCGTCCGCGCCGCGTCGCCCAGCGCGGACTCGGGCGCCACCGGCGCGCGGGCCGGCGTGCGGACCTCACCCAGCCCGGTCCGCTCCCGCAGCCACTTCAGCGCGTGCGGCGGTAGCGGGCCCGCGGTCGTGGTCCACCTGCCCCGGAGGGTGTGGTCGATGTGCTCGGTCACCGCTACAGTGTGACACATGACGTCTCAACGTCACAGTGATGACGCGCTCCTCGACGCGGCCCGCGACTGCGTGGTCGAGGTCGGGGTCCGCCGCACCACGCTGACGGACATCGCCAAACGCGCCGGCGTGAGCCGGATGACCCTCTACCGCCGGTTCCCGGACGTCGGCACGCTCGTCAGGGCTCTCATGACCAGGGAGTTCACCGCGCTGCTCCAGCGCGTCGAGGTGACCGGCGAGCACGCCAGGCAGCGGCTCGTGGCGCAGGCCATCGCGGGCATCCGGCTGCTGGCCGCCGACCCGGTGATGCGGCGGGTGCTCGACCTGGACGCCGAGCTGATGCTGCCCTACCTCGTGCGGCGGCTGGGGAGCACGCAGCGGCTCGTCGAGGCGTTCCTGACCGGGCGGATCGAGGAAGGCCACGCCGACGGCTCCATCCGGCCGGGCTCCACCGCCGCCCAAGCCCGGCTCGTGCTGCTGACCGCGCAGTCGCTGGTGCTCTCGATCCGGCCGGCCACCACCGACCTCGACTTCGAGGAACTGCTGACCGAGCTGGCCGCCTACCTGGACGCGGCGCTGTCGTGACCACCTCCCTGAACGCCGCCCGCCGCCGCGCCGACCTCGACCACCTGGCGTCCGCGACCGTCGACCTGCTCGTGATCGGCGGTGGCGTGACCGGCGCCGGCGTCGCGCTGGACGCGGCGTCACGCGGGCTGTCGGTGTGCCTGGTGGAGGCGCACGACCTGGCGTTCGGCACGTCGCGCTGGTCGAGCAAGCTGGTCCACGGCGGACTGCGCTACCTGGCCCAGGGCGAAGTCGGGCTGGCGTACGAGAGCGCGGTGGAGCGGGGCATCCTGATGACCCGGACCGCCCCGCACCTGGTGCGGGCGCTGCCGCAGCTCGTGCCGCTGCACGGCAAGGCGCACGACCCGGTCGTGATGGCCGGCCTGCGCGCGGGTGACGTGCTGCGCCGCATGGCCCGCACGCCGTCGCGCGTGCTGCCGGGCCCCCGCCACGTGCCGGCCGTCGAGGCGATGGCGTTGGCCCCCGGTCTGCGCCGGGCCGGGCTGCGCGGCGGGCTGCTCAGCTTCGACGGCCAGGTGGTCGACGACGCCCGCCTGGTCGTGGCCCTGGCCCGGACCGCCGCCGGGTTCGGCGCCCGGATCGTCACCCGCGCCCGCGCCACCGGGCTCACCGGCCGCGGCGCGCACGTGGTCGACACGCTCACCGGCGCGTCACTGCACGTCCGGGCGCGTGCGGTGGTCAACGCCGCCGGGGTGTGGGCGGGCGAGCTCGTGCCGGGCGTCGAGCTCCGCCCGTCCCGGGGCTCGCACCTCGTGCTGTCCGCGGCCACCGTCGGCCTGTCGGGCACGGCGCTGACCGTGCCCGTCCCGGGCGCCCGCAACCGCTTCGCGCTCGTGCTGCCCCAGCGTGACCGGCGGGTGTACGTGGGCCTGACCGACGAGCCGGTGGACGGCCCGATCCCGGACGTGCCCACCGTGCCGCGGTCCGACGTGGACTTCCTGCTTCGGGTCGCGTCGTCGGTGCTGGAGCGCGAGCTCACCCCCGCCGACGTGCTGGGCGCGTTCGCCGGGCTGCGCCCCCTGCTCGACACCGGCGACGGCCCCAGCGCCGACCTCTCCCGCCGGCACGCCGTGCTGACGGGCGACGGCGTGACCACGGTCGTCGGCGGCAAGCTCACCACCTACCGCCGCATGGCCGCCGACGCCGTGGACGCCACCGGCCTCACCGCGAACCGCTGCCGGACCGCGCGGATTCCCCTGGTGGGCGCGGGACCGGTCACCGGCCCGTCGCACCTGGCGGCTCGTTACGGCGCGGAGGCGCCGCGGGTCGCCGAGATCGGCGAGGTCGCCTGGGCCGTCCGCCACGAAGGCGCCCTGACCGCCGACGACGTGCTGGACCGCCGCACCCGGGTCGGCCTGGTGCCCGCCGAGCGCGCCGCCGCCGAACCGGCCGTCACCGCCGAGGTGGCCGAGGAGCTGGCCGCCCTGACGGCGACCTGAGCGTTCAACTCGGGGTGCCTGAACGTAGGACTCACGCGTTCCGAACGTAGGACTCACGCGTTCTGGAGGTAGAACACCCGAAGGGGGACCTCCTGGTGGAGGTCCCCCTTCGGGTGTTCAGGTCACTCGCCGATGATCGGCTTCGCGGCCTTCGGCGGCTCCTCGATCAGGGGCTCGCCCTCCAGCCGCACCTTGCGCTGGTGGTCCTTGCCGTCGCCGCCCTGGCCCGGGGCGCCCATCATCGGCGCGCCCATCATGCCCGCGCCGCCGACGCCACCGGGACGTCCGCCGCCCGCGCCCGGCGCACCGGCGCCACCCGCGCCGCCGCCCGCCGGGCCACCGGCCTGGCCGAGCACGCCGGACGAGCCGCCGGCCTGGAGCGTGGACCCGCCGGCGCCACCGCCACCGGCGCCACCCGCGAAGCCGCCACCACCGCCACCGCCGGCGAAACCGCCGCCGCCACCGGCGAAGCCGCCACCGGCGCCTCCGCCGGCACCGCCACCGGCGGTGGGCAGGTCAGCCGACACCGGCCGGATCGGCGGCACGGTCGGCACGGAGGGCGCGTTGCCCGTCGCGTACGTCGTGCCGCTCAGCGAAGGCGGCGTGGGCACCCGGCCCGCGGTCGAACCGGAACCGTCCGGCACCCACCGACCCGGCTCCCAGTGGCCACCGCTGCCGGACCCGCCGGAACCACCGGAGCCGGAACCGCCCGAGCCGCCGCCGGTGCCCACCGAGGGCGGACGGCTGACCACGGGACCGCCCGGACCACCCGGGTAGGCGCGGCTCGGGTCGGTCGCGCCGTCGATGCCCGGCCCGTAGCCCACACCGACCGTCGGCGGACGGCTCACCACCGGACCGATCGGGTTGGTGCCGCCGGACGGGATGGTCGACCCGCCGCCGCCACCGCCGCCGCCGGGGTTGTTCGTGTACCGCTCGTTCGCGCCCCGGTCCATGTCGGCGAGCCGGCGCTCGTCGAGGCCGAGCCCGCCCTGCGACAGCCGCGGTCCCGAGCCGCCACCGCCGCCGCCCTTGTTGGACGACGTCATCGCGGTGATCGCCTGCAGGATCTGCTTGGCGGTCTGGGCGATCTGCGCGACCGACTTGATCAGGTCGATCAGCTTCTTGAGCGAGTTGCCGAGCTTCTGCAGGAAGTCGGCGAGCTTCTTGGCGTAGTTGCACGCCATCTGCACGATGTCCGCGATCGCCGCGCCGATGGCCGCGCCGAAGGTCAGGAACGACGCCGCCAGCCACTGGATGATCTTCATGACCATGTCGGACACGGCCTGGCTGATCAGGTCCATGATGGTCTTGCGCACGGTCGCCACCAGCTCGCCCGCGCCCTTGGCCGCGCGCGAGATGCCCTGGGTGGCCTTGGACAGCGTCTCCAGCCCGGCCGCGTGCCTCTTGCTCGCCGCCCGGTACCCGTCGGCGGAACGGCCGCGCCAGGTCCGGGTCTCCTCCACCGACGTGCGGCGGTAGTCGGCGACGATGCCCTCGATCTGCTTGGCCGCGGACGCCCAGCTGTCGGACATCTTCTGGATGGCCTGCGGGTTGCCGAGCAGCGCGTCGAACGGCTCGCGCAGGAAGTCGACGTGCTGGATGGCCCAGCTGAACCCGGCGGACAGGAAGCCCGACAACGGGTTGCTGGCCATGCCGACGATGCCCATGGCGGTGTTCGCCATGCCGAGACCGGCCTGGACCCAGTCGCCGCGCTCGACCGCCGCGACGGTGCCCTGCACGTCGCTGATCAGGTGCGACGGGTCACGACCCTGGGAGGTGGTGGCTTGCCCGCTCATCCCCGTGCCTTTCCGGTGAAGCCGAACGCGTTGTCGAGGTCGACGTTCTCGTAGAGGTCCGCGACCTCCTTGAGGCCCTGGCACATGTCGGCGACGGTCTCCGCGGCCTGACCGAGGATGTCCTGCGACGAGCCGGCCGTCTTGAGCAGGAACTGCGCCAGGAACGAACCGAACACGCCGAAGGCGTCGGTCGACAGCGACGGGTCAGCGGTGTTGGTGGCCGAGAGCATCCGCTGCGTCAACTGGTCGACCGTGCCAGCGTGGGCCCGGATCTCCTCCGGGTTCACGTTGAACGAGTCGAACATGGTCATCTACCCCCTGCTCAGGCCATGACATCGGGTGGGTTGGTGAAGTAGTCGTCGTCGGGCCTGGTGTCTCGACGCTGCAACTCGGGCTCCGGTTCCACGGCGTCCGTGCCGTCACCCGAATAGCCGTTGGGCATCTTCGCCTTCACGAACTCCAGCGCGGGGCTGTCGCCGACGAACTCCGTCATGATCTCGACGACCTTGCCCGCCGCCGCGCGCTGCGCCTGCGCGACCGCGGTCATGATCGCGCCGGAGATCCGCTCGGGGTCCTCGCCGCGCAGCTGCGGGCGCAGGATCAGGTCGGTCAACGCGCCCGAGGCGTTGACGGTGACCGTGACCAGGCCGTCCGGGGACGTCGCGCTGCCGCCGACGCCACCGAGCTGCGTCTCGGCCTGCGCGGCGTTCCGCTTGGCCTGCTCGATCTTCTCTCCGTACTGCGCGAGCCACTGGTCCGGCTCCATGTTCACCCCTCACGGCCACGGGGCTTGCGGCCCTACTGCGCAATTCGACCCGTCGACCCTCGATTCGGTTCCCGGCGACGTATCGTTTCACCGAAACGTGATTTCTCGGGCACGTACCCCGGCGGATACCGCCGTTCGGCCTATTCTGTGAATTGTTTACTTGCCGTTCTGTTGGGTTTTCGCAACACTTCGTAGCATGAGTCCGGTGCGCCGGGGCCCTGGGCAACCCATCCACAACCGGATCGGGGTGCTTCGGGTCGAACGCGGTATGACCAGGGCGGGGTTGGCCGCGGCGGTCGGGGTCAACCCCCAGACGATCGGGGCGCTGGAGCGGGGCGACCACTACCCGAGCCTCGACCTGGCGCTGCGGATCTGCGCCGTGTTCGGCCTGCCGGTCGAGGCGGTGTTCAGCCGCACGCCGTTCGAACCGCTGTCCACGCAGGTCTACGGCTAGGCACGACCCGTCACGACAGGAGGAGGGCACGTGGCAAAGGGAGTGCTGGAGGTCGACCGGGTCTCCAAGCGCTACGGGGAGGTCGTCGCGCTCGACGGGATGACCTTCGACGTGCGGGCGGGCGAGCTGTACGGCTTCGTCGGCAGCAACGGCGCGGGCAAGACGACCGCGATGCGCATCGCGCTCGGCGTGCTGGCCGCCGACTCGGGCGAGGTGCGGTGGAACGGCGAGCCGATCACCTTCGAGACCCGCCGACGGATCGGCTACATGCCCGAGGAGCGCGGCCTCTACCCGAAGATGAAGGTGCTCGACCAGCTCGTCTACCTGGCCGAGCTGCACGGCCTGTCGACCAACGCCGCGCACCGCTCCGCCGACGAGTGGATCGCCCGCCTCGGCCTGCGCGACCGCCGCGACGACGAGGTGCAGAAGCTCAGCCTCGGCAACCAGCAGCGCGTGCAGCTGGCCGCGGCGCTGGTGCACGAGCCGGACGTGCTGGTGCTGGACGAGCCGTTCTCCGGCCTCGACCCGGTCGCGGTGGACGTGATGAGCCACGTGCTGCGCGAGAAGGCGGCGAGCGGCGTGCCGGTGGTGTTCTCCAGCCACCAGCTGGACCTGGTGGAGCGGTTGTGCGACCGGGTCGGCATCGTGCGCAGCGGCACGCTCGTGGCGTCCGGCACGGTGGCCGAGCTGCGCGCCGGCGGCGAGTCGAAGCTGGTGGTGGACGCCCCGCTGGCCCCGCCGGGGTGGGCCGACCACCTGCCGGGCGTGCGGTCGGCGCACACGTCGACCGGCCGCACGGTCCTGGAGGTCACGTCGGACGTGGACGACCAGGCCGTGCTGCGCGCCGCCCTGGACACGGGTCCGGTGCACGAGTTCGCCCGGCAGCGGCCGTCGCTGACCGAGTTGTTCCGCAGCGTGGTGACCGAGGAGTCCGCCGCATGAGCAGCCTCACCCCCGGACGGGCGGTGTTCCTGGTCTCGCGCCGGGAGTTCCTGGGCAAGGTGCGCACGAAGTCGTTCGTGTGGGGCACCCTGGTGATCATCGCCCTGATGGCGGGCTACGTGCTGCTCCAGGTCCTGCTGTTCGACGACGCCGGCCGCGACCGGGTCGCGCTGAGCGGCCAGGCCACCGCGCTCGCGGAGCCGTTGGAGCAGACCGCCCGGTCGTTCGGCCGCGAGGTGGAGACCGTCGACGTGACCGACGTGGCGGCGGCCGAGGAGCAGGTGCGCTCGGGCGACGTGGACGCGCTGATCACCGGCGCGTCGGACGACCTGCGCGTGGTGGTGAAGGACTCGCTGGGCGACTCGCTGCGCAACTCGCTCGACCTGCTGGTCAAGCAGCAGGTCCTGGACGCGAACCTGGCCGAGGCGGGCGTCGACCCGGCCGAGGTGGCGCGCGACGTCGAACGCGCGGGCGTCGACGTGGTGGCGCTGGAGCCGGAGGACCCGCGGAGCGGCCAGCGGCTGGCCATCGGCCTGGTGATCGCCGGGCTGCTGTACTACTCGCTGCTGGTCTACGGGGCGATGGTCGCGCAGGGCGTGGTGGAGGAGAAGTCCAGCCGGGTGGTGGAGCTGCTGCTGGCGACGCTGCGGCCGTGGCAGCTGCTGCTGGGCAAGGTGATCGGGCTCGGCGCGGTGGGGCTGCTCCAGCTGCTCGTGATCGGCGGCCTGGGGCTGGCGCTGGCGTCGCTGACGGGGGTGATCGACGTGGCGGGCGTGGCCGGCGGCGCGCTGGCCACCGGTCTGCTGTGGTACGTGCTCGGCTTCTTCCTGTACGCCACCGTCTTCGCCGCCGCGGCGTCGCTGGTGTCGCGCCAGGAGGAGCTCCAGGCGGTGCTGATGCCGATCAGCATGTCGATCGTGGTGGCGTTCCTGCTCGGCATCAACTTCATGGTCACCGACCCGGGCGGGACGACGGTGACGGTGCTGTCGCTGCTGCCGCCGTTCGCGCCGATCCTGATGCCGGGCCGGATGGCGATGGGCGTCGCGCCGACGTGGCAGGTGCTGCTGGCGATCGTGCTCGCGCTGGCCGCGATCGCGGCGATCACGTGGCTGGGCGGCAAGGTGTACTCCAACGCCGTCCTGCGCACGGGCGCGCGCGTGCGGCTGCGGGACGTGCTGCGCTGACCGGCGAACGCCGACCCCTCGACGGCGTCCGCCCCGACAGCTCAACCCTTGACGGTGCTCGACTCTCGACGGTGCTCAACCCTTGACGGCTGCGTAGCGCGCGAGCGCTTCCTGGCGCTCGTGCGCGTGGTCCACGATCGGGTCGCGCGGCCGGTGCACGGCCTTGCCCGGCACGTCGCGGAGCTCGGGCACGTACCGGCGCACGTAGTTCCCGTCCGGGTCGAACTTCTCGCCCTGCGTGACGGGGTTGAACACGCGGAAGTACGGCGCCGCGTCCGTGCCGGTGCCGGCCGCCCACTGCCAGCCGTGCTGGTTGGACGCGAGGTCGCCGTCCACCAGGTGGCGCATGAAGTGCCGCGCGCCCCACCACCACGGCAGGTGCAGGTCCTTGACGAGGAAGCTCGCCACGACCATGCGGACGCGGTTGTGCATCCAGCCCTCCTGCCGCAGCTGGCGCATCCCGGCGTCCACGAACGGGTAGCCGGTGCGGCCCTCGCACCACGCCTCGAACCGGGCGCGGTCGTCGTCCAGCGGCATCCGGTCGAACGCGCGGTTGTAGTTGCGGCGCGCGGAGTCCGGCCGGTGCCACAGCACGTCGGCGTAGAAGTCGCGCCAGACCAGCTCGGTGCGGTACGCCTTCGCGCCCGCGCCGGGCCCGAGGTCGGCGAGCAGCGTCCGGGGGTGCACCACGCCCCACTTGAGGAACGCGGAGAACCTGCTGGTGCCGTCCAGGTCGGGCCGGTCGCGGCGGGTGGCGTAGTCGGGCAGCTTCTCGTCGCGGAACGCCTCCCACAGCGCCCGGACGTCCGGCAGCGCCTCCCCCGGCGGCAGCGCGCGCCCGAGGTCCGACCGGATCCAGTCCACCGACGACGCGCCGGTCTCGGCGGGCGGGCGCACCCCGTGGTCCAGCCAGGCCTTCAGGAACGGCGTGAACACCCGGTACGGCGTGCCGTCGGCCTTGGTGACCCGCCCCGGCGTGACCGCGTACGGCGATCCCGCGCGCACCAGCTCGACCCGTTCCTCGACCGCCGCGTCCCGCGTGCGCCCGTACGGGCCGGCGTCGGCGGAGACGTGCACGGACGACGCGCCGACCTCGGCGGCCACCCTCGGCACGACCTCCACCGGGTCGCCCTCGACCACGACGAGCCGCCCGTCGAGTTCGGCGTCCAGGGACCGCAGGCACCGGTGCAGGAACTCGACCCTGGGCTCGCCGGAGGCCTTCAGCAGCACGGGGTCGAGCACGAACAGCGCGAGCGCGCGTGACGCCCGGCCGGCCGCCGCGAGGAGCGCGGGGTGGTCGGCGGTCCGCAGGTCGCGCCGGAACCACACCACGGTCGAGGAGTCCACGGATCGACCCTAAGAGCGCGCCGGGCACCCTGCACGACCAGTCCATTCGTATTAGTCGATTTCGACTGATAGATTTCGACCATGCCACGACGCGCGCTCGACAACCCGGTGGTGCTGGCGGTGCTGGGCCTCCTGCTGGAGCACCCCGCGCACCCGTACCAGATGCTCACCGACCTGCGGGCGCGCGGCGGCGACCGGGCCGCCGCGATCAACCGGGGCACGCTGTACGACGTCGTCGAGGCCCTGGTGACGGCCGGCTGGGTCGCGCCGCAGGGCACCGAGCGCACCGGCAACCGCCCGGAACGGACCGTGTACGCCCTCACCGACGCCGGGCACGACGAGCTGGTGCGGCGCCTGGACAGCCAGATCCGCACGCCGCAGCGCGAGTTCACCCAGTTCCTCGGCGCGGTCGCCCACCTCGGCGCGCTCGGCCCGATCGGCGCCGTCGAGGCCCTGACCGAACGCGGGCAGCGGCTGTCCGCCCGCATCGCCGCCGACGAGCGCGGCCTGGCCGAGGTGCTGGCGGGCGGCGTGCCCCGGCTGCACGTCATCGAGGCCGAGTACGCGCTGGGCCAGGCCCGCGCCGAGCTCGCCTGGATCGACGCGGTGGTGGACGACATCCGCGCCGGCTCCCTGATCTGGCCCCTCCGAGAGGACTGACCCGATGCTCTTCGGCATCTACCCCGGCGGCGCGACCGGTGACGACGCGGGTGGCCTGGCCACCGGCGCGCCCGACTCGCCCGAGCGCATCTCCGCCCTGCTGGACGAGTTGCAGGGCACGGGCGGCCCGTTCGTCGTGCGCGCGTACACCGCGTTCAAGGACAACGCGTTCAAGGACACCGGGGAAACCCCGACCACGCCCGCCGACGCCGCCCGGTACGCGGTGCGCGGCCGGCGGTTGGACCTGGTGGCGCAGTACCAGTCGGCGACCGGCGACGTGGCCGGCTACTGCGACTTCGTGCGCGCGCTGGTCGAGCGGCACGGCGCGGTCACCGCGATGCTCCAGGTGACCGAGGAGCCGAACGTGACCGACAACCCGGTGCTGGACGGCCACTACCCGGGCGTCCGCGACGCGATCACCGCCGGGGTGGTCGCGGCCAAGTCCCGCGCCCGCGAACTGGGCCACGACCTGGCGGTCGGCTTCAACACCACACCGCTGTTCGGCCCGGCGGCGTCGTTCCTCACCGACCTGACCGCCGGCGCCCCGGCGTTCGCGGACGCGCTCGACTACGTGGGCCTCGACTTCTTCCCCGACGTGTTCCGCCCGGTGGCGGGAGACCTGGCGGAGGGCGTGGCGGGACTCCTGTCCCACCACCGCGAACTCCTGCGCGCCGCCGGTCTCGGGCACGTGCCGCTGCACGTCACCGAGCACGGGTGGCCCACCGGACCGGACCGGTCGCCCCGCCGGCAGGCGGAGGTGGTGCAGGCGGTGGTCCGCGTCGTCGCCGAGAACGCCGACCGCCTGGGCATCACCGGCTACACGCACTTCGCGCTGCGCGACGCCGACAGCGCGAATCCCGGGCTGTTCCACAACTTCGGCCTCACGACCGACGACTACACCCCGAAGCCCGCGTTCGGGGCCTACCGCGCGTTGATCGCCGAGCTGGGCGGCTGACCGTTGCGCCGCAACGGGAAAGGCCCGCACCGGACATCGGTGCGGGCCTTCGCCGTGCGCGTGGTGGGAACCGCGGTCAGCGCTGGTCGAGCGGCACGAAGGCGCGCTCCGGCGCACCGGTGTAGACCTGCCGCGGGCGGCCGATCTTGGTGGCCGGGTCGTTGATCATCTCGCGCCAGTGCGCGATCCAGCCGGGCAGCCGGCCCAGCGCGAACAGCACGGTGAAGAACTTCGTCGGGAAGCCCATCGCGCGGTAGATCAGGCCGGTGTAGAAGTCGACGTTCGGGTACAGCTTCCGCTCGACGAAGTAGTCGTCGGCGAGCGCGGTCTCCTCGAGCGCCTTGGCGATGTCCAGCAGCTCGTCGGACGCGCCGAGCTTGCCGAGGATCTCGTCGGCCGTCTTCTTGATGATCGCGGCGCGCGGGTCGTAGTTCTTGTAGACCCGGTGGCCGAAGCCCATCAGGCGGACGCCGTCCTCCTTGTTCTTGACCTTCTTCACGAACGAGGCGACGTCACCGCCCTCGCGCCGGATCTTCTCCAGCATCTCCAGCACCGCGGAGTTCGCGCCGCCGTGCAGCGGGCCGAACAGCGCGTTGATGCCGGCCGAGATCGACGCGAACAGGTTCGCCTCGGACGAGCCGACCAGGCGCACGGTCGACGTGGAGCAGTTCTGCTCGTGGTCGGCGTGCAGCACGAACAGCAGGTCCAGCGCGCGCACCAGGTCGGGGTCGACGTCGTACGGCTCGGCCGGGAAGCCGAACGTCATGCGCAGGAAGTTGTCCACCAGACCCAGGGAGTTGTCCGGGTACAGGAACGGCTGGCCCACGGACTTCTTGTAGGCGTACGCCGCGATGGTGGGCACCTTGGCCAGCAGGCGGATCGTGGAGATCTCGACCTGGTTGGCGTCGAAGGGGCTGAGGCTGTCCTGGTAGAACGTCGACAGCGCGGACACCGCCGAGGACAGCACGGGCATGGGGTGGGCGTCACGCGGGAAGCCGTCGAAGAACCGCTTCAGGTCCTCGTGCAGCAGCGTGTGCCGGTTGATCTTGGAGGAGAACTCCTCCAGCTGAGCCTGGGTCGGCAGCTCCCCGTAGATCAGCAGGTAGCTGACCTCGGTGAAGTTCGACTTCGCGGCGAGCTGCTCGATCGGGTAGCCGCGGTAGCGCAGGATGCCGGCGTCACCGTCGATGTAGGTGATCTCGGAGGAGCAGGACGCGGTGTTGACGAACCCGCTGTCCAGTGTGACCAGACCTGTTGTGGCCAGGAGCTTCCCGAGGTCGATACCGGGCGCACCCTCGGTGGCCGGCACTACCTTCATCTCGTGCTCTCCGCCCGGATGGCGCAGCGCGACGGTACGGGTGTCGTTCGGCGCAGTCGTCGCGTCGGGCATGCAGAGTCCCTCTCACGCTAGGGCGGGGTGGCTCATGCGGGTCTCGCACGCATGCGCGCGGGCGTGGGATCGCCCCGCACCGCAGCACCACCCCGTTGGGGTCCTGTCAGTTCTCCCACGCTAGTCAGAGGACGACCCTCCACACAGTCGCGGTGTGAACCGATTCTGTGAGATGGGACCGGCATCACATCCGGATGCATGGGTGGCTAGCGTGCATCCACCACGGTAGCCCTTCAGGGCTGTTTCTCCATCTCACGAGGGGTGAGAGCTAGGTCATCTCCAGCTCTCGTTTGAAGGGCGGCTCGGCGCCCGCCCTGGAGCACGTGATGGCCGCCGCGGCGCCCGCGTAGGCCAGCGCCCGACCCCACCCGGCGGCGTCCAGACCCCGGACAGCCTCGACGGACAGCGCGTCGTGCTCGTGCAGCCAGGCGAGCAGCGCGCCCTGCACGGTGTCGCCCGCGCCGATGGTGTCGACCACGTCCACGGGCGTGGGTGGGACGCGGATCACGTCGCCGGCGGCGGTCAGCACGGCCAGCCCGTCGCCGCCCCGCGTGAGCACGACGGCGGCCGGGCCCGCGCCCTGCCAGTCGCGCACGACCTCCAGCACGTCGTCCTCGGGCGCGTCCTCGGGGAGGTCGGCCAGCCACCGCGCGTCCTCGACGGACACCTTCAGCAGGCCGACGTGCGGCAGCCACGAGTCGTAGCGGTCGCGGTAGGCCATCGGGTCGTGGATGAGGCCCGCGCGGATGTTCGGGTCGAGCACGGTGAGCGCGCCGCGCTCGGCCTCGCGCCACAGCACGCGCTCGTAGGTGCTCGCGCCCGGCTCCAGCACCATCGACAGCGTGCCGAAGGACACCGCCTTCGTGCCGGCGGGCAGCGGCCCCGGATCGGTCACCTGGCGGTCCGCCGTGCCCTCGACGTAGAACGAGTAGCGCGCCGAGCCGTCGTCGGCCAGCCCGACCACGGCCAGCGTCGTCGGCTGGTCGCCGCGCTGGACCAGGTCGGTGCGCACGGTCGAGGCGTGCAGCCGCTCGACCAGCCGGTCGCCGAACAGGTCGGTCGACACCCGCGACAGGAAGCTCACCGGCGCTTCGAGGCGACCGGCGGCCACGGCCACGTTGTACGGCCCGCCGCCCAACCGCGGCGCGAGGTCGCCCCCGGGCGTGGGCACCAGGTCGACCAGCGCCTCACCTGCAACGACGATCACGACTGGCTCCGTTCTCTCCGCAACCCGTCCAGCAGCAGTTCACCCAGCGCGGTGAACGCCTCGGCGTCCGAGACCCCCGCGCGCCGGGGCAGCACACCGGTCTGGATGCCCTCGATGAGCAGACCGGCCATCTCCGCGATCAGGGTCGCATGCACGTCCCGGAACACCCCGTCGCGGACACCCTCCTGGATGAACTCCCGGATGCGCTCGGCGGCGGCGCGGGCGTTGCGCTCGTAGGTGCTGCGCGTGGGCGCGAACGCGGACACGTCCGTGATGAACTGGGCCGACGCCCGCCGCAGCTCCTCGGCCGCGCCCGCCAGGTAGGTGCCCACGCGGGCGCGCACGTCCTCCACGTCGGCGATGCGCTGCTCGATCCGCTCGGCCGCGCCCTTGAAGTAGCGGCCGACCACCTTGACCGCCAGCTGCTCCTTGCTCGCGGCCAGCGCGTAGAGCGTGGACTTGGAGCAGTGCAGGCGGGCCGCGAGGTCGTCCAGCGTGAAGTGCGCGAACCCCTCGGCGAGCACGAGCGCTTCCAGCCTGCCCAGCAGTTCCACCTGTCTGGGCGTCAGCGGACGGCGCACGATCGAGGTCATGAGCGGCAACTCTGTCACAGTGCCGGGTTACAGTACTGGAGTACGTCCCACAGTACTGCCGACAGTACCCGCGATCCGGAGGTCGACGATGCCCGCCGAGCGCCTGCTGCCCACCACCGAGGCCGAGGACCTGCTCGCCCTGGTCCGCGAGATCGCGCGCGACGAGCTCGCGCCGCACGCCGCCGAGGCGGAGGAGCACTCGCGGTTCCCGCGCGAGGCGTTCCTGCTGCTCGGCAAGACCGGGCTGCTCGGGCTGCCGTACCCGGAGCGGTTCGGCGGGGGCGAGCAGCCGTACGAGGTGTACCTCCAGGCGTTGGAGGAGGTCGCGTCGGCGTGGATGTCGGTCGGCGTCGGGCTGTCGGTGCACATCATGTCCAGCTACGCGTTGGCGACGTTCGGCAGCGACGAGCAGCGGGCGCGCTGGCTGCCCGACGTGCTGGCGGGTGACCTGCTCGGCGGTTACGCGTTGTCGGAGTCGCACGCCGGTTCCGACGCGGGCGCGTTGTCCACGCGTGCCGTGCGGGACGGCGACCACTACACCGTGAACGGCGCCAAGGCGTGGATCACGCACGCCGGCGTGGCCGACTTCTACACGTTGATGGCGCGCACGTCCGACGACGGCGGCAAGGGCGTCAGCTGCTTCTTCGCGCCCGGACGGGCCGAGGGGCTGGTCGCCGCGAAGCCGGAGCGCAAGATGGGCCTGACGGGTTCGATCACCGCGCAGCTGTCGTTCTCCGGGGTGCGGCTCGACGCGGACCGCCTGATCGGGGCCGAGGGCGACGGCCTGAAGATCGCACTGTCCGCTTTGGACTCCGGCCGCCTCGGCATCGCCGCGTGCGGCGTGGGGCTGGCGCAGGCGGCGCTGGACGAGGCCGTCGCGTACGCGAAGCAGCGCACCCAGTTCGGCCGGGCGATCATCGACTTCCAGGGCTTGGAGTTCATGCTCGCCGACATGGCCGCCGCCGTGGAGTCCGCCCGTGCCACCTACCTGGAGGCGGCCCGCCGCCGCGACCGCGGCCTCCCGTTCCGCCGCCAGGCCGCCATCGCGAAGCTGGTCTGCACCGACACGGCGATGAAGGTGACCACGGACGCCGTGCAGGTGCTGGGCGGCGCCGGCTACACCCGCGACTTCCCGGTGGAGCGCTACATGCGCGAGGCCAAGGTGCTCCAGATCTTCGAGGGCACCAACCAGATCCAACGCCTCGTCATCGGCCGCTCCCTCCGCTCCTGACCCGAGAGTCGTACCTTCACGGCGCGAGAGTCCTACCTTCACGGCGCGAGAGTCGTACGTTAAGAGCACCTGAATTCAACGCTGAGCCCACACACCGTTAGGCATGAGCGTTGAATTCGGGGTGCCTGAACGTACGACTCTCGCGGCCTGGAGGTTGGACTCTCGGGGGTCAGGGTTCTGTGTAGAAGGGGTTGGTGACGATTTCCTCGCCGTCGGAGTAGCGGTAGACCTCGCGGCCTTCCACGTAGACCTTCAGGGCTCGGCTCATCACGTCAAGCGGGTCGCCCGACCAGATCACGACGTCGCCGTCGAGGCCCGGCCGCAGGGAGCCCACGCGGTCGTCCAGGCCCATGATGCGGGCCGGGTTGACGGTGATCGACTCCAGCCCGACCTTCGGGTCGAGGCCTTCCTTCACGGCCAACGTGACCTGGTGCACGAGGAAGTGGATCGGCACGACCGGGTGGTCCGTGGTGATCGCGATCTGCACGCCCGCACGCGCCAGGATGCCCGGGTTGCGCAACGACCGGTTGCGGACCTCGACCTTCGAGCGCGACGTGAACAGCGGCCCGATGATCACCGGGATCCCACGCTCCGCCAGCACGTCCGCGATCAGGTGACCTTCGGTGCCGTGGTTGACGATGAGCCGGTAGCCGAACTCGTCCGCCAGCCGCAACGCCGTCGCGATGTCGTCGGCGCGGTGGCAGTGCTGGCACCACGGCAGCTCGCCCGACAGCACCCGTGCCAGCACCTCGGACGTGGTGTTCCGCTCGAACGCCCCGTCGGCCTCGTCGCGCTTGGCCACGTAGTCCTGCGCCTTGGTGAACGCGTCGCGGATCACCGCCGCCACGCCCTGGCGCGTGGACGGCAGCTTCTTCTGCTCCCCGTACACCCGCTTCGGGTTCTCGCCCAACGCGCTCTTCACGCTGACGGGGTTGCGCACGAGCATCTCGTCGGCCGTGCGGCCCCAGCACTTGACGGCCACGGTCTGGCCGCCGATCACGTTGCCGGACCCCGGTTTGACCACCGCGGTGGTGACGCCGCCGGACAGGGCGTCGGCGAAGCCCTGGTCGGCGGCGTTGATCGCGTCCAGCGCGCGCAGCCGGGCGCCGTTGGGGTCGGTCATCTCGTTGGTGTCCTGCCCGGCCCAGCCCTCGCCCTCCTCGTGCACGCCGAGGTGGCCGTGGGCCTCCACGAAGCCGGGCAGCACCCAGTTCCCCGCCGCGTCCACGACCGGGACGCCGTCCGGCACCTCGACGTCCGGGCCGACCGCGACGATCTTCCCGTCCTGGATCAGGACCGTGCCGCCCTCGATCGGCTCTCCGGCGACCGGGACGACGTACCCACCCGTGATGGCGACGTTCATAGTTAGCGACGCTAACGGTCTATGACAACGGGCGCAAACCCCAGCGGCCGGCCCACGACTCGCCCGGTTCCAGCCACAGCAGGTCGACCCCGCTGTTCAACGCGTCCGGCGGGCACGTCATCGGCTCGATCGCCACCGCGCGGCCGCGGCCGGGGTAGTCGTCGGGGGTGTAGACCTGCACCCACTTGAAGTCCGGGTCCGCCCACACCTCGACGCCGCCGGCCGGGCCCTTCAGCACGTGCCGCACCAGCCCGTCCACGGGCTCGCAGCCACCGAACGCGGTGTCCAGCTTCACACCTCCGAGCAACCGCGCCACGCGGAAGTCGTAGTCGCCCGACACGGGCTCCGCCGGGCCGTTCGGGATCATGGTGTGCGCGTCCACCGGCAGCACGGTCGTGGCGGCCAGCGACAGCGAGGTCTCGTCGGTCAGGGACGCGCCGGCGCGCGGGTAGGGGTGCGTGCCCACCCCGAACGGGGTCCGCTTGTCACCCACGTTGGTGACGCCGTGCGAGACGGTGAGGCCGTTGTCGTCGAGCGCGTAGGTGATGGTGGTGCGCAGCTCGACCGGCCAGCCGAGGCCCGCCACCGGCGTCTCCAGCGAGATCAGCGACCCCGTGTGCTCCACGGTGCCCCAGATCGCGCGGCGCACCAGTCCGTGGATGGCGTTGCCCCGGGCGGGCTCGCCGATCTCCAGCTGCTGCTCCTCGCCGTCGAGCACCCATCTGCCGCCGGCCGTGCGGTTGGGCCACGGCACCAGCACCGCGCCGCTGCCCATGGGCGGTTCGTCGTCGTACGTCTCCACGTACGGCACGCCGCCGACCTCGTAGGACTTCAGTCCCGCACCCTCGGGTGCGATGACGGCGCGTGCCGCGCCGTGGGCGATCTCCAGCATGGGTCAGGAGCGTATCCGAGCTGCTCTCCCCTTGACTTAGTTACTAGACCGGTCTCTATATTAAAACCATGCCAAGACGGACCGACACCCGCCAACGGGTGGTGCGCACCGCGGCCGGCCTCTTCCGGGCGCAGGGCTACCACGCGACGGGGATCAACCAGGTGCTCGCCGAGGGCGGCGCGCCCAAGGGCTCGCTCTACTTCCACTTCCCGGGCGGCAAGGAGCAGTTGGCGGTCGAGGCGGTGACGTTGGCGGGCAACGAGCTGTGCGAAGCGCTCGCCGCCGCGCTGGCCGCCGAACCCGACCCGGCGAAAGCGCTTTCCCGCGCCTTGGAGGTGCTGGGCCAGGAGCTGGTCGCTTCGGACTTCCGCAGCGGGTGCCCCGTCGCCACGGTGGCGTTGGACGCCGCTTCGGACAGCGAGCCGATCCGCGTCGCCTGCGAGGACGTCTACGCCTCCTGGCAACGGCTCATCGCCGCGCACGTCGGTGACGACGACCTGGCGACGGTCGTGCTGGCCGCCGTCGAGGGCGCGCTGCTGCTCGCCCGCACCCGCCGTTCACCGGACCCCCTGCACGCCGTCGCCGCCCGGCTGGGCGCACTCCTGGGAAGGCCGAGACCGTGAAAGCGCACCACCTGAACTGCGGCACCATGCGCCCGCTCGGCGGGAAGCTGGTGACCGGCGAGGGCTCCTACTTCCGAGCCGCCGAGCTGGTCTGCCACGTGCTGCTGCTGGAGACCGACGACGGCCTGGTCCTGGTCGACAGCGGCCTCGGCCTGGACGACGTGCGCCGGCCGGGCGAGACGTTGACCCGCGGGTGGCGGCTGATGAGCCGGCCCGCCCTGGACGAGGCGGAAACCGCGCTGCGGCAGGTGGAGGCGCTCGGGTTCGCCGCGTCGGACGTGCGGGACGTCGTGCTGACCCACCTCGACCTCGACCACGGCGGCGGTCTGCGCGACTTCCCGCGGGCGCGGGTGCACGTGTCGGCGGAGGAGCTGGCCGCGGCGACGCGTCCGGGCAAGACGGGCAACGACAAGGTGCGCTACCCGGACGGGCAGTGGTCGCACGGCCCGCGGTGGGCGCCGCACGCGACGACCGGTGAGTCGTGGTTCGGCTTCGAGGGCGTGCGCGAGGTGCGGCCGGACGTGCTGCTGGTGCCGTTGTTCGGGCACACGCACGGGCACACGGGTGTCGCGGTGCGCGTCGGCGACCGGTGGCTGCTGCACGCGGGCGACTCGTACTTCTTCCACGGCGAGGTGGAGGCGGAGAAGCACTGCCCGCCCGCGCTGACCTTCATGCAGAAGCGGATGCAGGTGCTGCCCGAGCTGCGCGTGGCCAACCAGGAACGGCTGCGGGAGCTGGTGCGCGACCACCACGACGAGGTTGACGTCTTCAGCGCCCACGACGCCACCGAGCTGCGCCGCCACCAGAACGTGCACGCCTGATTGAGTAGCGGTACTCATGACAGCGGCGAGGGTCGGCGGGGACGCTTCGACCATGACCGCGAAACCGCATTCGCCGACCACCAACGCCTTCTACGCGCAGGCGGTGGTCTCCTTCGCCATCTCGTTGGCCGCCGTCGGGCTCGGCGTCGCCTACCTGCCCGTGGACGGTTGGGTGCGCGCGTTCCTGGCGCTCGGCCTGCTGTTCACGGTCACGTCGGCGTTCACCCTGGCGAAGTGCGTCCGGGACCGGCAGGAGGAGACCTACGTGGTGAGCCGGGTCGACCAGGCGCGGTTGGAGAAGCTGCTCGCCGAGCACGACCCGTACCGGGTCGAGGCGGCCTGACCCCCTAGGCTGCACCGCTCATGGGAGCAGACCGATGACCGCCGCCGCTCTCGACGGCGTCGACGACGTCGAGTGGGCGTCCCTCGGCCACGCGTACGGCTCGGCGGCGGACGTGCCGCGGACGTTGCGCCACGCCGTCGGCGAGGACGAGGACCTGGCCGACGAGGCCGTCGAGCACCTGTTCGGCACCATCTACCACCAGGGCACGCTGTACTCGGCGACGCCGTGGGCGGTGCCGTTCGTCGCCCGGCTCGCCGCCGACCCCGGCACGGTGCGGCGCACGGGTCTGGTGCACCTGCTCGGCGCCATCGCGGAGACCCGTGACGCCTCGCCGGAGGTGCTGGCGGACGTGCGGGCGGCTCTCGCCCGCGAAACCCCGCGCCTGCTGCCGTTGCTGGACGACCCGGACGTCGAGCTCCGGCACGTCGCCACCTACCTGCTGGGCAACCTGCCGCCGACCGCGGAGGCGGTGGCGGCGGTGCGGGCGCGGCGCGCGCGTGAACGGTCGCCGCGGGTGGTCGCGGGTCTGCTGGCCGCCGCGGGCCGGCTCGCGCCCGCGGAGAGCGCCGAGTGGCTGGCCGAGGAGCTGGGGTCGCCGCGGCCGGTCGCCGTCCACGCCGGCGCGCTGTGGGCGGTCGCCGACGCCGGGCTGCCGTGGTCGGACGCCGCCACGTCGGCGGTGATCGACTGCTGGGTGGCCGGCGAACCGCTCCGGAACTGGGTCTGGTCGGCTGATCCGTTCGCCGACATCGTGGCGGGGGTCGACACCGCGTCGCTCGCCGCGCTCTGCCGGTCGTTGACCGCGCAGGGGCCGGCCGACTCGGCGCAACGGGCCGTCGACGCCGTCTACGAGCGGTGCACGCGGTCGCGTTCGGTCCGCGAGGAGCTGGCTCCGCTGCTGGCCGCCGCGGTCGACCACCCGGAGCCGTGGGTGCGCGTCGCCGCCGCCACCGCGGTCCGCGACGTGCCGCCGGCCGCTCCCCTGGCCGCGGACTTCCTGGCCGCGCACCTCGCCGGACCGCTGCCGACCGGCCCGAACACCCCTGAAGCCCGGCTGTTCGGCCTCAGCCTGGAAGTCCTCGTCACGCTCGGCGACCCGCGCTGGCGTCAGCCGTTCACCGCCGCGCTCGCCGCGGGCGGGGTCGCGCCGGACGTGCTGGGGGTGCTCGTCGACGCCGACGTGCCGTGCGACGCCGTGCTGCTGAGCGCGGTGCGCCGGCGGCTGGCGGCGCTGCCCGCGCGGTGGGAGCCGTCGTCGAGCCACGACGCGCTCCTGGGCCGGATGCGGTGGCACAACGAGCTGAACCACCTGACCAGGCTGGTGCGCCGGTGGGGCGCGGACGCGGCCGACGCCGTGCCCGAACTCGTCGCGTTCGTCCCGCACGACCAGTGGTGGGCGGTCCGCGCGCTGGCCGCGATGGGCCACGCCGCCTCGGCCGCCGTGCCCGCGTTGACGGCTGTCCGCGACGACCCGGCGGTGTCCTGGCGGCAACGCCTCGACTGCGCCGAGGCCCTCGCCGCGATCACCGGCGACCTCGACCACGTCACGGCCTGCGCCGCCGCGGCCACCGAAGCCGCCGCGGCCACCACAGCCGCCCAGGCTGCCGGAGCCGCCGACGCCTCGGTCCTCGCCGCGCGGGCCCTCCTGCGCCGCGGGCTTCCCCTGGACGACCTGCTGCCGGCACTGCGCGAGATCGCCACCACCGACACGGGCGACGCCCCGGCCGCCGTCCGGCTCCGCCTCGACGCGGCCGAGCTCCTGCGGCAGGCGGGTGACGACGTGGCAGCCCCGCTCCGAGCCGCCGCCGACGCCCTCGACCGGGCCCGGCACGTGGCGGACGCGGCCGGGCTGGCGGGGCTGATCGGCCCGCCGGCCGCCGCTCTCGTGCCACGGCTGCGCGGACTGCTCGCGGACCGCCACGACACGCACGCCGCCGCGCTCGCCATCCGCCGCGTCACGGGCGAGGCCGAGCCGCTCCTCGACGCCGTGCGCCAACGGCTGACCTGGGTGGGCGCGGGCGCCTGGCTGGCGGAGTCGCTGCGGGAGCTGGGTCCCGACGCCGCCCCGCTGCTGCCCGAGCTGCACGTCCTGGCGCACCGCGACGCCGCGATGCCGGGCGGCGGCATCCACGGCCGCCAGGTCCGCCAGGACGACGAGGACCGCCTGCGGCTCCTCGCCGTCCTGGCCGGACCCGGTCAGGCGGTCACTTCGACAACTTCTCCGGGTCGAACGTGACCTTGCCGTGCACGAGCCGGTTGATGAGCCACAGCACCACGCCGGCCGCGAGGAGGTAGAGCGCGATCTCGTAGTCCGCCGACGCACGCCCCGACAGGGGGCTCGCCAGGTACGCGCACGTGATCGCGCCCAGGACCGGCACCCAGGTCGGCGCGCGGAAGTGCTTGTGGTCGACCTTCTCCTTGCGCAGCACCAGCACCGCGACGTTGACGATGGTGAAGACGACCAGCAGCAGCAACGCCGTCGTGCCGCCGAGCTTGGCGATGTCCGTGGTCGACACCAGGATGATCGCGACGCCCGACGTGAAGACGATCGAGATCCACGGCGTGCGGCGGAACGGGTGGACGGTGCCGAACACCTTCGGGATGATCTTCTCGTTCGACATGCCGTAGATCAGCCGGCTGGCCATCAGCATGTTGATCAGCGCCGAGTTGATGACCGCGAACAGGCCGATCAGCGAGAAGACCCACAGCGGGAAGCCGGGCGCGCCGACCTGCACCACCAGCAGCAGCGCCGAAGAGCCCGCCTTCGACAGTTGGTCGGCGGGGATGAGCAGCGACGACGTGATCGCGACCAGCACGTAGATGACCGCCGCGATCACCATGCCCCACAGCATCGCGCGCGGGAAGATGCGGACCGGGTCGCGCACCTCCTCGGCCATGTTCACCGAGTCCTCGAACCCGACCATCGCGAAGAACGCCAACGCGGTGGCGGACGTGATCGCGACCAGCGCGCTCTGCCCCGGCGCGGGGTCGACCTGCGTCAACCGGCTCGGGTCGCCGTCGCCCGCCAGCACCGCGTAGAGGCCGATCGCGATGATGATCACCAGGCCGGACAGCTCGATGCAGGTCAGCACGACGTTCGCCTTGACCGACTCCGAGACGCCCCGGAAGTTGATCACGGCGAGGCCGATGATGAACAGGATCGCCACCAGCGTCGCCGACACGGTGAACGTGTCGGAGAAGAACTCCTTGATGACGGACTGGAGGTAGGTGCGCCCGAACGCGAGCGCGGCGGACGACGCCGACGTGATGCCCGAGCTCATCACCGCGAACGCCACCATGAAGGTGAGGAACTGGATCTTGAACGCGCGGTTGGTGTACAGCGCCGCGCCGGCCGCCCTGGGGTACTTGCCGACGAGTTCGAGGTAGCTGAACGCGGTCAGGAACGCCACCACGAACGCGATCAGGAAGGGCAGCCACAGCGCGCCGCCGATCTTGCCCGCGACGTTGCCCGTGAGGGCGTAGATGCCGGTGCCGAGGATGTCACCGACCACGAAGAAGAGCAGCAGCTTCGGGCCGATGGCCCGCTTCAGTTCCGGTTGCTCCGGTGCGCTCGTCGCTTCCGCCATGCCGTGTGAGTGTGCCGGATCACACAGGGCCCGGATAGTCGGATCGGCCCACTTGGGCAAGTCTTGACGTTCAGCTCCGGACCGCCGCCCGCAGATCCGCCTCGGCTTGCGCGATGGCTTCGTCCAGCGCCTCCCGGAACGCCGCGATCTGGTCGGCCTCCAGCCGGACGCCGTCCACGCCGGAAGGCAGGAACACGTCGATCCCGCCGTCCTGGACTTCGAGGCTGAGCACGTCCTCCTGCTCCGAGTAGCACCGCAACAACCACTCGCGCTTCGGCGACGTCACCTTGATGATCGGTTCCATGACCCTAAGATTCGCAGCGCTGCCTTCAGGTCCGCAATAACTCGATCGAGTGACTATCCTTGCGATCCAATTTGCAACGCCCCTAATTTGATCGCATGGCACGCCGCGCTGGCACGTCGGTCCGCTCCCGCCGACTCGCACACGTCCTCAAGAAGCTCCGCGCCACCAGCGGCATCAGCACGGATGCCGTGGGCGAGGCGGTGGACATGTCCGGGAGCAAGATCAGCCGCATCGAGACCTCCGGGGCCGGCATCTACCTCGACGATCTCGAGAAGCTGCTCGACTTCTACAAAGTCGCGCGCAAGCAACGCGTCGAACTCCTCGACCTCGCCCGTCACGCCGAACAGCGTGGCATGTTGCGCATGAACAACAATCAGAAGGTGCACGAGGACTGGCAGACCTGGGCCGATTTCGAGGCCGAGGCCAGTTCACTGCTGAACTACGAGCCGCTGATGATCCCCGGCCTGTTGCAAACCCCGGAATACGCCCGGGCGATCATCAAGGCCACCGGGCACGCTCTCACCGATGCGCAGGTCGATGCGCTGGTCGCCAGTCGCATGGCACGTCAAGGTCTGCTCAACCGCAGCACTCCGCTCCGACTGAGCGTGATCATCGAGCAGGGCGTGCTGGAGCGACCCTTCCACGATCAAGGGGCTCAACGCCGCCAGATCCGACACCTCATCGACGCCGGGGAACGTTCCAACATCACGGTGCGAGTCGTCCCGACCGACGCGGAGCTGCACGGCGGCCTCAACGGGCCGTTCGTGATCCTGGAGTACGACGACGACCCGAGCCTGGTGTTGCTGGAGAACAAGGTGGCGAGCCTGTTCATCGACGAGGACGACCAGATCGAGGTGTTCGAGGCGACCTGGGCAGCACTCCGGCGTTCGGCCTACACCGCGGAGGAGACGCTGGATTACCTGAAGGGTCTGGCATAAGACTGTCACGCATGACTCTGTGGCGTAAGAGTTCCCGCAGCAACAGCAGTGCCAACTGCGTCGAAGTCGCGCACCTCTCGACTCGGGTGGCGGCGCGGGACTCCAAGAACCCGGTCCCCACCATCACCTTCCCCGCGGCTTCGTGGGCGCGGTTCCTGCGGGCTCAGTAGTCCTCCCACAGGTTGTACTCCGCGGAGTTCGGGCCGGCCGTGTCGTCCACGCCGAGGGCGGCCAGGTCCGCCGACGTGAAGGTCGCGGCGGCCCGGTCGCCCAGGAACACGCCGATCAACGTCACCAGCACGTCGAGGTGGGCCTCCGCCGACTGGTCGTCGCACGCGGTGATGCGGTTCAGCGCGTCGTGGACGGGCTGCTCCACCCCGGCCTGGGTGAGCTGCTTGAGGATCGATCCGGCCTCCCCGAACCCCTCGCCCGGCGCGGTGATCCTGACGTACGACTTGGCCGTGGTGCGGAACAGCGTGACCAGCGCCCGGTACTCGGCCACGCCCTCGAAGTCGAGGGTGAGGCCGAACAGCCGCTGCAAGCCGTCCAGCACCCGTCGCCGGTGCTCGCGCAGCGCCGTGTTGTACGGCTCGCTGTAGTAGTAACCGCGCTTGGCGTCCGGGTGGGCGTCGAGGAACGCCTGCACGAGGGCCCGGCGGTCGTAGGTGATCACCCGTGCAGTCCACCACGCCGACCGGGACGTCGCCGGCACGGCGGTCACCGTGAACCGGCCCTGGTGTGCCGCGCGCCCGCCGAGGGATTGGCCCCACCCGATCGGGGTACCTGGTCGGTTACCTCCGGTCGGTTCACCCGCGACCGCGGGCCGCCCGAGAGGAGACCTGCCGGTGGGCTCGACCGCCGTGGCCTACACCTGCATCGGTGTCGCGACCCTGCTGGCCGCCGTGCTGCCCCGGGTCGTCGGTCGGGCCCCGGTCTCGATGCCGATGATCTTCCTGGGCCTGGGCGCGGTCGCGTTCACCGTCGTGGACGCGCTGCCCGACCCCGATCCGACCCGCCACGGCGGGATCACCGTGCACCTCACCGAGCTGTGCGTGATCATCTCACTGATGGGCGCGGGCCTGGCGCTCAACCGGCCGGTGGGCCTGCGCCGCTGGTCGACGACGTGGCGGCTGCTCGGCATCACGATGCCGCTGTCGATGCTCGCCGTCGGCCTGCTGGGCTGGGGCGCGCTCGGCTGGGGCTTGGCCTCCTCGCTGCTGCTCGCGGCGGTGCTCGCGCCCACCGACCCGGTGCTCGCCAACGAGGTGCAGGTGGCCGAGCCCGCGGAGAACCCGGACGACCCCGGTGAGGGCGAGGACGAGGCGCGGTTCGCGCTGACCTCCGAGGCCGGCCTCAACGACGGGTTGGCGTTCCCGTTCACCTACGCCGCCGTCGCGATCAGCGTCGTCGGGGCCGCGCCGGACGCCTGGTTGCCGCACTGGCTGGCGGTGGACGTGCTGTGGCGGTTGGCGTGCGGCGTGCTCGTCGGCCTGCTCACCGGGTGGGCTCTGCGCAAGCTGTTCTTCGCCGCGCCGTCGCGCGACCTGCGGTTGGCGGAGCACGCGGAGGGCTTCGTCGCGCTCGCCGCCACGTTCCTGGCCTACGGCGCCACCGAGCTGGCCGAGGGCTACGGCTTCGTCGCGGTGTTCGTGTGCGCCTGCACGATCAGGGCGGGCGAGCGCTCCCACGGCTACCACCGGGTCCTGCACCAGTACGTCGAGCAGGCGGAGCGGATGCTCACGGTGCTGATCATCTTCCTGCTCGGCGGCGCGGCGGTCACCGGTCTGCTGGCGGGCGTCGGGTGGCGGGACGTGCTGGTGGCGCTGGTCGTCCTGCTCGTGGTGCGGCCGGTGACCGGCCTGGTGGGGCTGGCCCGCGGCAAGACGGGTCCTCGGGAGCGGGCCGTCATCGCGTTCTTCGGGGTGCGCGGCGTCGGCTCGCTCTTCTACGTCGCCTACGCGATGCAGTCCGGGGACTTCGCCGACCAGGACGCGATCTGGCGGGTGGTGGGCCTGGTGGTGATCGGCTCGATCGTCCTGCACGGCATCACCGCGACCCCGTCGATCAGGCTGTTGGACCGCTTGCGGCTGCGCGCGGCGCAGGACCGGCACGGCGACCCGGAGCAGGCGCCCCGGACCGCGGTCTGAGCACCGACGCCACCACGGCCCAGTCGCCTCGGTTGCCTCAGGCGTCTCAGGCGCGGACGTCCCCCGTGTCGACGGCCGCGGGCGAGAACCGGTAGCGCTTGATCGCCGGGATGGCGAGCACCGCCAGCCCGGTCGCGACCACGACGAGGACGCCGCCCAGGGCGGTGGCGCTGCCGGGGCCGATCAGCGCGCCCGTGGTGCCGTGCAGCAGGTCCGCCAGGCGGGGACCGCCCGCCACCACCACGATGAACACGCCCTGCATCCGGCCGCGCATCTCGTCCGTCGCCGCCGCCTGGAGGATCGCGCTGCGGAACACCATGCTGATCATGTCCGCGGCGCCGCCGATCGCCAGGAACACCACCGCGAGCCACAGGGCGTGCGACAGGCCGAACCCGACCATCGCCACGCCCCACGCCACGACCGCGAGCACGACGCCCACGCCGTGCCGGGTCACGCGTGACGTCCAGCCGGACGTGAGGCCGCACAGCATCGCGCCCAACGGGATGGCGGCGAACAGCAGGCCCAGCGCCAACCCGCCGCCGGGCGGGTCGCCGAACGTGTTCTCGGCCATCTCCGGGAACAGCGCCCGGGGCATGCCGAACACCATCGCGATGATGTCCAGCAGGAAGCTCGCCAGCAGGATCTTCTGCACGGCCAGGTACTTGAACCCGTCGAGCACGTCCCGCAGCCCGGCGCGGCGCGACGTGCCGCTCAACGGCGGCAGCGGCGGCAGCTTCCAGACCGCCCAGATCGTCAGCGTCAGCGCGACGGCGTCCACCAGGTACAACGTCGACAGGCCGACGACGGGCATCAGCGCGCCCGCCAGCATGGGCCCGAACACGCCGCCGAACATCATCACCGTGGAGCTCAGCGCCGTGGCCGCCGGGATCTGGGCGGCGGGCACCAGCCGGGCGACGGAGGCGGTGCGGGCGGGCGCGTTCGCGGCGAAGAACACCTGTTGCAGCCCGAGGAGCGCGATCACCAGCCACACCGAGTCCACGTGCAGCGCGGCCTGCCCCCACAGCAACACGGACGTCACCGCGATACCGGTGTTGGTGACGATCAGCAGCTTGCGCCGGTCCACCACGTCCGCGATCGCGCCGCCGTACAGCCCGAACACCAGCAACGGCACCAACGCCACCCCGGCCGCCACCCCGACCCAGCCCGACGAACCGGTGAGGTCGTACACCTGCTTCGGCACCGCCACCGCGGTGAGCTGGCTGCCGATGGCCGTCACGATGGTGGAGAGCCACAGCCGCCGGTACGCCACGACCTTCAACGGCCGGGTGTCGATGGCAATCTTCCCCAGGACTCTCCGCACGGTCGTTTAGCGTACGGCAACTAACGACATCGTCACCGAGACGTGGGACACGGCCGGCGTCGTGGTCGCGGGATGCACGACCGGCGTTCGCGAAGTGCGCGGCTGTCGACGGGGGAGCCGAACGCGCGACGGCCTCCGCCACGCGGTGGGTGGTGGCGGAGGCCGGTCACGTCGTGCTGCCGGGTTACGGCGCGATGCGCTGCAACTGCCAGCCGTCCCGGCCGAGGCGGAAGCGGAGGCGGTCGTGCATGCGGTCGCGGCGGCCCTGCCAGAACTCGACCTCTTCGGGGCGGATGCGCCAGCCGCCCCAGTGCGGCGGCACCGGCACGCGGTCGGCGTCGGCGAACTGCCGCTCGACCTTGTTCAGCGCGCTCTCCAAAGTGGATCGTCCGCTGACGACGCGGGACTGCGGCGAGGCCCAGGCGCCCAGCTGCGAGCCGCGCGGGCGGCTCTCCCAGTAGCTCGCGGTCTCGGCGGGGCCGACCTTCTCGACGATGCCGCGCACGTGCGCCTGCCGCTGCATCGCGAACCACGGGAACGTGGCCGAGGCGTAGCGGGTGGCCATCAGGTCGTGGCTCTTCGCCGACGTGTAGTTGGTGAAGAACACCAGGCCGCGCTCGTCGAGGCCCTTCGCCAGCACGGTCCGCGAGGACGGGCGGCCCTCGGTGTCGGCCGTCGCGAGGACCATCGCGTTCGGCTCCGGCAGACCCGCGCCCGCCGCCTGGTCAAGCCACAGCTGCAACTGCTCGTGCCAACTGGCCGCGAGGTCGCTCTCTGTGAGCGAGCCGTGTTCGTAGGACACGCGCATCGACGGCAACGCGATGTTCGTCGTCTCCGACATCCCGACCTCCCGGAGCGTAATTCGTCCTGGCCAAGGCACTTGTGGCACCTAGCGATCCCGCGACCGTACGGGTTTCGCGGCCGGGGCGAAACCGCCCGCACGGTGATGACCGCCACCCGATCCGTGACTTTCGGTGTGACCCGCGCCTCGGAATCGAGCAAGGGATCGAGTCAGAGACGACCGGCCGATCCGGGGTGCCGGGACCGCGCCGCGTCGAGCGCGCGGTCGACGGTCACCGCGTCGTCGGCCAAGGCGGTGCTCAGGCTTCCGCCGCGCGCCAGCGGGACGAGCGACCACCAGTCGGCTGAGACCGCTCCCGGCGGGTCCTCGCCCCAGCACAGCAGCTCCGCGCCGAACACCCGGCGGCCGGCCAGTCCCGCCGGACTCGCGTCCACTTCGTGCGTTCCCAATCGAGACGTCTGCTTGATCACCGGCCCGCCCCGCCGGACGTCGAGCGTCGTCGTGAGCGAACCCGGCCGCTCGTTCGACCGACCCAGCACGATGACCTCCCGCGCACGCAGCCGGGCCCCATCCCCCATCCGTGCGCGGAAAACGGACTCGTGGCACGCACGCGCCGTGACGACGGTCGGTTCCGGCAGGTACGCCAGGGAAGCGCCGTCCGCCAGCTCCACGTCGACCAGCGCACGGCTGCCGCCCGCGTGCCGGCCGGGCAGCGCCAGCGTCGCCGCCACCCCGCGCAGCTCCACCGACGCGCCCGCTTCGACCGTCACCCGCAATTCCAGGTCGTCGCCGCCCAACGGGGCCGTGACCGCGCTGACCACGTGCACGAGCGCCACGTCCCGCGGGCCGCGCCGGGGCACCAGGCGCAGCGGCGCCATCGACCGCACCTCGCGCACGACGGTTCGCCCGTTCGGGTCGCAGGCCACGACCAGGTGAGCCCGCGCCCTCACCGGAGCAACCCCTGTGACCCCTGACACGTCCTCGGATCGGGTGGAACTCCCACCCACACATCTCGGGGGAGATCGTGATGAGGAGATTCGTCGCAACAGCCGCCGTCATCGCGGCGGTGCTCGTCACCGGGGGAACAGCGGTCGCGCAGCCGCAGGCCGGCCCGTGCCGGTCGGCGGACCTGACCATCGGCTTCGGCCGGGAGGGGGGCGCGGCCGGCACGGTGTACCGGGAGGTCGTGTTCACCAACCGGGGCCTGCGCACGTGCGTGCTGCGCGGCTTCCCGGGCGTGTCCTACGTGGACGCGAACGGCGACCAGGTCGGCGCCGCCGCCGTGCGCGTCGGCGACCGCGGCCCGCTGCTCACCCTGCCGCACGGCGCGGCGGCCCGCTCGGACGTCGGTTTCGCCCAGGTCGACAACTTCGACCCGGACGTGTGCCGCAAGACGCCCGTGTGGGGCATCCGGGTGTTCCCGCCGGACGAGACCGTGCCGCTGCACCTGTCCTTTCCGGACCAGCCGACGACCGACCGGTTCGGCTGCGCGGGCGACGTCAGCCCGTTCGGCAGTCAACTGACCGCCGCGAGCGTGCGGAGCTGAGCGCGCACCCAGTCGGCCACCGCGGGCGCGTCCGGTGTGTCCACCAAGGACTGGCTGATCACCGGTAGCTCACCGCGCATCCGGTGGGCGTCGGCCGTCATGACACCGAGGTCGGCGCCCACCATCGGCGCGAGGTCGGTCTTGTTGATCACCAGCAGGTCCGCGGTGGTCACGCCGGGACCGCCCTTGCGCGGCACCTTGTCGCCACCCGCCACGTCCACCACGAAGATCTGCCGGTCCACCAGGCCGCGGCTGAACACGGCGGTCAGGTTGTCGCCGCCGCTCTCGATGATCACCAGCTCCAGGCCGTGGACCCGCTGCTCCAGCAACTCCACGGCGTCCAGGTTGGCCGTGATGTCGTCGCGGATCGCCGTGTGCGGGCACGCGCCCGTCTGCACGGCCTCGATCCGCTCGACGTCCAGCACCCCGGCGGCGCGCAGGAAGTCGGCGTCCTCGGTCGTGTAGATGTCGTTGGTCACCACGGCGAGGTTCACGCTCCTCCCCGCCGAAGGGTCTTGCAGCGCCCGGCACAGCGCCGCGGTCAACGCGGTCTTGCCGCTGCCGACCGGTCCGCCGATGCCGATGCGCACCGCCCGGTGCGCGTGGTCGTGCGGGTGGTGCGGGTCGTGGCCCGCGTCGGCGGGGTCGAAGTTCACCGGGTGCACGTGGTCAGCTGACAAAGAGACGCACCTCTTCCGTGTGGTGGCGGTCGTGTGATTCGGCCAGCAGGTCCAGGCCGGGCGCGCTCGGCGCGGGCAGGTCCTCGGGCGGGGTGTCGGCGTGGCCGGCGGCCGTCGCCGCGATCGCGTCGATCTCCGGCGCCAACCGGGCCAGCACCGCGTTCACGCCGAACGGGTCCAGGCCGAGCAGCCGGACCGCGCCCGTCGCCGGGCCCGTCACCGCGTGGTAGGCCACCGTCTGCGCGGCCTCGAACGGCTCGCCGACCAGCACGCCCACGATGATCGGGTGGTGCGGCCTCGGCGTCACCCGCAGCAGCTCCGCCAACGCGGCCGACGGCCACGCCCGCAGGGCCGCCCGCGCGATGCCGCGCCCCTGCACGCGTGACGCGTTGCGCTGGGCGGGCGACGGCGTGCGGGCGTCGAGCTCGGCGTCCAGCTCCTCGTGACGCCCGCGGCACGCGGCGGCCGCGAACACCGCGCCCAGCGCGCCCGCCGTGCGCAGCCGCCCGATCAGGAACGACGACAACGACGCCTCGTCGGTCACCAGCCGCCGCGCGACGGCCTCCTCCAACCCGCCCGAGTGCACGTGGCCGCCGCCCGGGAACCGGGAGTCCGCGATCATCAGCGCCGCGAGGTTCATCAGAACAGGAAGTAGCGCTGGGCCATCGGCAACTCCGCCACCGGCGCGGGCTCGACCAGGTCGCCGTCGATGCGCACCGCGAAGCTGTCCGGGTCGACCTTCACGTGCGGCATCGCGTCGTTGAGCACCATGTCGGACTTGGTGACACCACGCGTGTTCCCCACCGCCACCAACGGCCGCGCCAACCGCAGCATGTCCGCCAGGTCGGCGTCGACGGCCTGCTGCGACACGAAGTGCACGCTGCTGCGCGCCGCCGAGTGGGCGCCGAACATCGGCCGCGCGAAGACCGGTTGCGGCGTCGGGATGGACGCGTTCGCGTCACCCATCGCCGCGTGCGCGATGAACCCGCCCTTCAGCACCACCGCCGGCCGCACGCCGAAGAACTTCGGCTCCCACAGCACCAGGTCGGCCAGCTTGCCGACCTCCACCGACCCGACCTCGTGGTCGATGCCGTGCGCGATGGCCGGGTTGATCGTGTACTTGGCCACGTACCGGCGGGCGCGCAGGTTGTCCGGCAGCTCGCCGCGCCGCCGCTGCATCACGTGCGCGGTCTGCCACGTCCGGATGATGACCTCGCCGACCCGGCCCATCGCCTGCGAGTCCGAGCTGATCATGGAGATGGCGCCCAGGTCGTGCAGCACGTCCTCGGCCGCGATCGTGGTGGGCCGGATGCGGCTCTCCGCGAACGCCAGGTCCTCGGGCACGGACGGGTTGAGGTGGTGGCACACCATCAGCATGTCCAGGTGCTCTTCCAGCGTGTTCACCGTGTGCGGGCGCGTGGGGTTGGTCGAGGACGGCAGCACGTTCGGCTCGGACACCACCTGGATGATGTCCGGCGCGTGCCCGCCGCCCGCGCCCTCGGAGTGGTAGGCGTTGATCGACCGGCCCGCGATGGCGGCCAGCGTCGACTCCACGAACCCGGCCTCGTTCAACGTGTCCGTGTGGATGGCGACCTGCACCCCGGACTCGTCCGCCACCCGCAGGCACGCGTCGATCGCCGCCGGCGTCGTGCCCCAGTCCTCGTGCAGCTTGAACCCGCCCGCGCCGCCGACCAGCTGCTCGCGCAGCGCGTCCTCCCGCGTCGTGTTGCCCTTGCCGAGCAGCAGCACGTTCACCGGCATGTGGTCCATCGACGCGAGCATCCGCCCCAGGTTCCACGCGCCGGGCGTCACCGTCGTGGCCTTCGTGCCCTCCGCGGGCCCCGTGCCGCCGCCGATCAGCGTGGTCAGCCCCGACGCCACCGCCACGTCCACGATGCCCGGCGTGATGAAGTGGACGTGGCAGTCGATGCCGCCGGCCGTGAGCACCTTCCCGTTGCCCGAGAGCACCTCGGTGGACGGCCCGATGACCAGCGCCGGGTCCACGCCGTCCATGGTGTCGGGGTTGCCCGCCTTGCCGATGCCGACGATCCGGCCGTCGCGCACGCCGACGTCCGCCTTCACCACGCCCCAGTGGTCGAGCACGACCGCGCCGGTGATCACGAGGTCCGGCGCGCCCTCCGCGCGGGTGGCCACGCCCTGGCCCATCGACTCGCGGATCACCTTCCCGCCGCCGAAGATCACCTCGTCGCCCGAGCCGGCCGGTCCGATGGACCGGTCCTCGGTCACCTCGATGAGGATGTCGGTGTCGGCGAGCCGGATCCGGTCGCCGACCGTCGGCCCCAGCAGTTCCGCGTAGCGGCGGCGGCTGATCTCGTTCACCGGTCCAGCTCCCCCGCCCACTCCGGCCGCAGTCCCGGCACGCGCCGCGCGCCGGCCAGCGGCACCAGCGTCACCTCGCGCTCGACGCCCGGCTCGAACCGCACCGCCGTGCCCGCCGGCACGTCCAGCCGCTTGCCCCACGCGGCCTCCCGGTCGAACTCCAGGCCGGGGTTGACCGCCGCGAAGTGGTAGTGCGACCCGACCTGCACCGGCCGGTCCGCCGCGTTGACCACGACGAGCGTGGTGCGCGGCCGACCGGGGTTCAGCTCGACCGGCTCGTCGCCGGTGACGATCTCGCCAGGGACCACGGGCTGCTCCTCACACGATCGGGTCATGCACGGTCACGAGCTTGGTGCCGTCCGGGAAGGTCGCCTCGACCTGCACGGACTCGATCATCTCCGGGACGCCGCCGAGGACCTGGTCGCGGCGCAGCACGTGCCTGCCGCTGTCCATCAGCTCGCTGACCGTCCGGCCGTCCCGGGCGCCTTCGAGCACGTGGTCGGTGATGAGCGCGACCGCTTCCGGGTGGTTCAGGACCACCCCGCGCTCGAGCCGCCGGCGCGCCACGTCGGCCGCCACGTGGACCAGCAGCTTGTCCCGCTCGTGCGGTGTCAGGTGCATGACCGGTGGTCTACCACGGGAAACACGTCCGGGCCCCGAACCGAAACAAGGCCTTAACGATCTACGGGACTTCTGAATCGGTTCCTTGATCGTGACCGACGACACGCGCACCCGCGATTGCCTGCGCGTCTGAAGGGGAGCAAGGTTTCTCCAACTCTTTACTTTCGCCGAGAAGGAGCGCACAGCGTGGTGCAGACCGAGGACGACGGATTCCGGCCAGGTCTAGAGGGCGTGGTCGCCTTCCGCACCGAGATCGCCGAACCGGACCGCGACGGCGGCGCGCTGCGCTACCGCGGCGTGGACATCGAGGACCTGGCCGGTCACGTGACCTTCGGCAACGTGTGGGCGCTGCTGGTCGACGGCCGCTTCGGGCCGGGCCTGCCGCCGGCGGAGCCGTTCCCCATCCCCGTGCACACCGGTGACGTGCGGGTGGACGTGCAGGCCGCGCTCGCCATGGTCGCGCCCATCTGGGGCTACCAGCCGCTGCTGGACATCACCGACGAGCAGGCGCGCGAGCAGCTGGCCCGCGCCTCCGTGATGGCCCTGTCGTACGCGGCGCAGTCCGCGCGGGGCATCGGCCGGCCCGCCGTGCCGCAGCACCGCATCGACGAGTGCCGGACCATCACCGAGCGCTTCCTCACCCGCTGGCGCGGCGAGCCCGACCCGGCGCACGTCAAGGCGCTGGACGCCTACTGGGTGTCGGCCGCCGAGCACGGCCTGAACGCCTCCACCTTCACCGCCCGCGTCATCGCCTCCACCGGCGCGGACGTCGCGGCGTCCATGTCCGGCGCGATCGGCGCCATGTCCGGCCCCCTGCACGGCGGCGCGCCCGCCCGCGTGCTGCCCATGATCGAAGAGGTCGAGCGCACCGGCGACGCGCAGGCTTTCGTCAAGGACGTCCTCGACCGGGGCGAGCGCCTGATGGGCTTCGGCCACCGGGTGTACCGGGCGGAGGACCCGCGCGCCCGCGTGCTGCGCCGCACGTGCCGCGAGCTGGGCGCCACCCGCTACGAGGCCGCGAACGCCCTGGAGCAGGCCGCCCTGGCCGAGCTGCGCGAGCGCCGCCCGGACCGCGCCATCGAGACCAACGTCGAGTTCTGGGCCGCCGTGATCCTCGACTTCGCCCAGGTGCCGCCGCACATGATGCCCGCGATGTTCACCTGCGCCCGCACCGCCGGCTGGTCCGCGCACATCCTGGAGCAGAAGCGCACGGGCCGCCTCGTCCGCCCGTCCGCCAAGTACGTGGGCCCCGGACCCCGCAAGCCGTCCGAGGTGGAGGGCTGGGACGAGATCGCGTGACGGAACTGCCGATCACGCACCTGCCGCCCTCCGGCGACCACCGCGGGGTCAGCTTCGCCCTGGCCGACCTGTCGGCGATCGGCCCGGTCGCGGACGTCCACGTGGCGTCCGTCCGGCCGGGCCACGTCCGCGGCGGGCACTACCACGCGCGCAAGGGCGAGCTGATCGCCGTCGTGTACGAGGACACCTGGTCGCTGCACTGGGACACCGGCCCGGACACCCCCAGCCACCACCGCACGTTCACCGGATCGGGTGGCGTCGTGGTCGCCCCGCCGCCGCACTGGGCCCACGCCGTCCGCAACGACGGCCGGGCCGACCTGTGGCTCTTCGTCGCCTCGGACCGGCCCTACGACCCGGCCGACCCCGACGCGTTCCCCCGCGAGGTCACCGACTGACATGGCCGACACCGACGTCTTCCGGACGTTCTGCCACATCAGCGAGTACGGCGAGACCGGCTACGAGCACCTGCACCGGATGATCGCCACCAGCGCGCCCCTCGTCCTGTGGTCGCCGTCGAGCCGGCTGCTGGAGAGCCCGCGCTGCCGGGTCACCGACGCGGACTTCGTGCGCCACGTCGAGCAGGGGCGGATCCGGATCGTCGGCCGCGAGCCCTGGCTCCTGGACCGCTCGTTCCGCGACGGCCACCAGTGGTCGGGCGCCGGGTGGCGCACCGAGGTCGACGACGCGGTCCGGTCCATCGCGCGGGACGACGCCTCCCGCCCCCTGGCGGAGCGCCGCGTGGTGGTCGCCCCGGACGAGCAGGGCTCCGTCCGCGCCACCGAGCACGTCGAGCTCCACCCCGAGGTGGTCGACACCCTCCACGCCGCCCTCACCGGCCCGACCTCCGGCTCGTTCCCGGTGGGCGTCGTCGAGCACGCCGGCCGGTTCCGGGACTCGCCGCGCGACCTGGCGACCGACGTCCTGCGGCACGCCTACAACCACCTGGACGCGCTGACCCTCTCCGGCGGCGAGGCCCCGTTCTACCTGTCCCCGCGCGAGAGCCGCTTCCACGACCTGCTGTCGACCCTGCACGGCGACGCGCCCCGCGCCACCCCCGACCTCCCCGACCAGGCCCTGCTCACCGACCTGACCGAACAGGTCCTCGACCTGCTCGGGCGCCTGGAGGCGGCGGGCCGCGCCCCGCTGACCGGTTTCGCCGAGGGCGAGGGCCGCGACCTGCTCGCCCGGTGGCTGAGCGGCGTGTGCGCCACCGTGCGGTCCGGCGCGGCCACCGAGGGCGTGCTCCTGCGGACGTTGCAGGCCGACTTCGACGCGGGCCGCCTGCGCAACGACTGGCGCGACCTGGTCCGCGGCCCCGACGGCGTCCTGACCGGCGGCGGGCTGGGCCTGGTCGCCGCCGAGGCGATGGCCCAGCAGGTAGACGTGTTCGTCGGCCTGGGCATGGCCACCGGCGCGATCTCCGTCGCGCGCGGCCTCCTCCAGCACCTCGGCCACGTCGCCGCGCCGTACGAGAACGCCTCCCAGTGGCCCTTCCTGTACGCGTTCGGCAAGCGGGCCTCGGGCAGGCGCCGGGCGGCCCTGGCACAGGTCCTCGACCTCCTCGCCTGACCCATTCCACGTGACCAGGGACACCCGCCTGTCACCGCCCGGCCACGCGGCTGCAACACTGAGGGCTCCCGGCAACGGCGCCGGTCGTGCCGACCCCCTCCCCGTAACCGGAGGCTTCGCGATGACCCAGACCGCCGACCCGACCTCGTTGGTCCTGCCCTCCGACCTGCTGCCGTCCGACGGCCGGTTCGGTTGCGGGCCCTCCAAGGTCCGTCCCGAGGCCCTCGCGGCACTCGCGGCCGAGGGCGCCGCGCTCATGGGCACCTCCCACCGGCAGAAGCCGGTGAAGTCCCTGGTCGGCTCGGTGCGCGCCGGCCTGCGGGAGCTGTTCTCGCTGCCCGAGGGCTACGAGGTCGTCCTCGGCAACGGCGGCACCACCGCCTTCTGGGACGCCGCCGCGTTCGGCCTGGTGCGCGAGCGCGCCCAGCACTTCACCTACGGCGAGTTCTCCTCGAAGTTCGCCAAGGTCACCAGCGACGCGCCGTTCCTGGGCGACTCGATCGTGGTCAAGGCCGACCCGGGCAGCGCGCCCGAGATCGCCTACGCCGAGGGCGCCGACCTCGTCGGCTGGGCCCACAACGAGACCTCGACCGGCGTCGCGGTGCCCGTCTCCCGCCCCGCGGGCTCGGACGGCGCCCTGGTCGCCATCGACGCCACCTCCGGCGCGGGCGGCCTGCCGGTCGACCCGTCGGACTTCGACGTCTACTACTTCGCGCCGCAGAAGTGCTTCGCCTCCGACGGCGGCCTGTGGATCTCCCTGATGTCGCCGGCCGCCCTCGACCGCGTCGCCGAGATCGGCAAGTCGGGCCGCTGGGTGCCGGAGTTCCTCTCCCTCACCACGGCCCTGGACAACTCCACCAAGGACCAGACCTACAACACGCCGTCCCTGGCCACGTTGTTCCTGCTCAACGACCAGATCGAGTGGCTCCTGGGCAACGGCGGCCTGACGTGGGCCGTGGACCGCACCGCCGACTCGTCCTCGCGGCTGTACACGTGGGCCGAGGCGACCTCCTACACGACCCCGTACGTGGCCGACCCGGCTCACCGCTCGCAGGTCGTCGGCACCGTCGACTTCGACGACTCGGTGGACGCCTCCGTGGTGGCCAAGGTCCTGCGCGCGAACGGCATCGTGGACGTCGAGCCGTACCGCAAGCTGGGCCGCAACCAGCTCCGCGTCGCCATGTTCCCGGCCGTCGAGCCGACCGACGTGAGCACGCTGACGAAGGCCGTCGACTGGGTCGTGTCCAAGCTCTGACCCGGACCTCACCGTGGGGGTCGTCCTTCCGGGGACGGCCCCCACAGTCATGACCAGGCACTTCGGGAACCCGCAGACACCGCCACCGAGGTGAACCTTGTGCTAACGGAGGTGCGCGAGCCGCCGACATACGGCAAGATCACACGAAGATATCGGCGAACACGGCGAGTCTCCCCCGTCAAGGCGGCGCGCCGGATTACGTTGTACTCGGCGAGGTGAGCCATCCGGGAGGCCATGATGCGTGCGTTGCGAGTCATCGGGCTCGAAGACGACGGCAAGTCCGTCATCCTCGAGGACCCGGATCGCGGCGAGCGCTTCGTGCTCCCCGCCGACGAACGGCTGCGCGCGGCGGCACGCGGCGACCTCACCCGACTCGGCCAGATCGAGATCGAGGTCGAGAGCCAGATGCGGCCCCGCGAGATCCAGGCCCGCATCCGCGCGGGTGAGTCCGTCGCCCAGGTGGCGGCGGCGGCGGGCCTGCCCGCCCACCGCGTCGAGCGCTACGCCTACCCCGTCCTGCTGGAGCGCTCCCGCACCGCCGACCTGGCCCAGCGCGCCCACCCCGTCCGCGAGGACGGCCCGGACGTGCAGACCCTCGGCGAGGTCGTCGCGCACTCCTTCGGCCTCCGGGGCCAGGAGTACGCCGACGTCAGCTGGGACTCGTGGCGGGGCGAGGACGGCCGCTGGGTCGTGCAGCTCCACTGGACCGCGGGCCGGTCGGACAACCTGGCGCACTGGGCGTTCCACCCGGGTGCCCAGGGCGGCACGGTGACCGCGCTGGACGACGGCGCCATGGAACTCATGGACCCGAACCCGAACCGGACCCTGCGCACGGTCCGCCCGGTGACCCAACTGGCCCGCCAGGCCCTGGAGCTGGAGAAGCAGCAGGAACCGGAAATCCTCGCCCGCGAGGACCCGGCCCCACCGCCCCCTCCGCCACCGGTCCAGGAACCCCAACCGACCCCGGACCCCGCCCCGACCGCCGAGGAGCCGACCCCAGCGCCGGCCCCGGCCCCGCCACAACCGGCAGCGGGCTCCAAGCAGCAACCGCCCCGCAAGGACCCACCACCCAAGCGCGGCAAGAAGAACCACCCGATCGTGCCGTCTTGGGAAGACGTCCTCCTGGGCGTCCGCTCCACCCGAGGCTGACCCACACGCACAACCCCACGAAGGCCCCCGCAGCCACCGACTGCCGGGGGCCTTCGCCTTCCCCACCCCCATACCTGCCCCCACACCCACCCTCAACGGACCCGCCACCCTCCCCCAGGCCCGATTTGACATGGGTTCGGGTGCTTTAGGCTGGTCGAAGCCGGACAGGCTTGGCGGACGCTCTTCCCGCCAGGCCTGCCCGGCTTTGGCCTGCCCGGAGCGCCCGTAAGGGCCCCATGTCACATCGAGCCGAACTCGACCACCCATCCCCGCCCCACCCCACCCCCGCACCACCCCACCCACCCCCGAACTGACCGTCGTCAACCGGGCTTGACCACCACCCCACCCGGGTAACCACCCGCCATGCTGGGACGACTGGTCGTCGGCGCCGTATTAGGCGCCGGTCTGGGCGCGGCCTGGTGGGGCCTGCGCGAACTCATCGCATCCGGAAGGGTCTGCTCGACCGAGGACTGGGACTGCCTGGCCATGGGCCTGTTCGCCATGCCGATCAGCATGGTCGCGGGCGTGCTGGTCGCCTGGGTCGCCCTCAGAGCCGCCCACCAGGACCGTCCGCTCGGTTACGCCGCCGTGGGCGTCACGTTCACCGCCATTCTCACCCTGCTCACCGTCTGGGTCTCGATCCCGGCCGGGTCCGTCGCCGCGGGTGCGCTCGGCTTCGTCCTGGCCGCCCCGGTGACAGCGAGGCACCCGGTCGGCCACACTTCCGCCCGTGACTGACACGCCGCGCCCTTCACGCCTCACCGCGGGCGGCTTCGCGTTCAAGGTGCTCTTGCGCGTCGTGGTGTCGGCCGTCCTCGGTTCCGCGCTGCTCGTCGCCTGGGTCTGGGCGTACCGCAGCGGAGTCCTCGACCGGGTGGTGAACGAGACCACCCTGAGCGAGTTCATCCTGCTGGTCGTGGTCGGCCTGCCGATCGCGCTGGTGTTCAGCGCCCTGGTCGCCGGCCCGGTGCTCTGGCTGCTGAAGGTCCGCCCGGTGTGGCCGATCATCCTGCTCGGCCCGATCGTCCTGGGCCTCGCGCACTACTTCGAGGCGCCGGAGCGGCTCGCCCCGGTCGGCGACCGGTGGACGGTCCTGATCCTCCTCGCCGGCGCGAGCTACGGCCTCGCGGGCCTGGTCACCGCCCCGGCCATCCTGCGTCGCCGCAAGAAGTAGACCTTCACCCGGGCACGGCGTCGAGCACCTGCACCTCCACCCCTTCGAACCGGCACCAGTCCTCCGCCTCCTCCCGGCTGACCGGCTTCGCCCCTTCGGGTCGGGTGCCGCCGACCACGTCCCACCCGTCGGGTGCGAGCACGTACAGCCTCCCGCCGCTCACCGCCAACAGCCGGCCTCGGGGGAATGCCATAGTCGGTTCCGCACGGAGATACCGCACATCCACCTTGACCTCCACCTAGCTCCAGCTTGCAGGGTCGAAGACGCGAAAACAGGATGCCGATTGTCGGTCCACCTTCGTAACGTCATGGTGGACCGGAGGGGGACTCGTGTCGGAAGACCGTACTTCCACAGCCGCGACTCTGCGCAGGCTGTGGCCGTACCTCAAGCCCGTCCGCACGCCCGTGGTGCTGGCGATGGCCGCCACCATGCTGGCGATGACGTGCGGCCTGGGCATCCCGCTGATCACCCAACGCATCGTGGACGGCCCGATCGCCGGCCGCGACCTGGACGCGTTGCCGCTGCTCATCGGCGTCATCGTGCTGCTCGGCTGCGCCGAGGCCGCGCTGTTCTACGCCCGCCGCAAGCTGATCGCCGGACCGGCGTCGGACGTCGAGGCGCGGATGCGGGCCGAGCTGTACCACCACCTGCAAGACCTGCAGGTGGCCTTCCACGACCGCTACCAGTCGGGGCAGCTGCTGTCCCGCGCCACCACCGACCTGACCCAGGTGCGGCGGTTCGTCGGCTTCGCCGTGATCTTCCTGGTGGTCAACAGCCTGGTCGTGCTGACCGGGCTGGGCGTGCTGTTCTGGCTGTCGCCGACGTTCGGCCTGATCGTGCTGGTGACCACGTTGCCGCTGGTCGCCCTGTCCTACTTGTTCGAGACGAAGTTCAAGGTGGTGGCCCGCCGCGCGCAGGACCAGTCGGGTGACCTCACCACCGTGGTCGAGGAGTCGGTCCTCGGCATCCGCGTGCTCAAGGCCTTCGGCCGCGGCCCTCACCTGACGAAGCGGTTCGTCCGGCAGGCGCGGGAGCTGCGCGACACCGAGGTCACGAAGGTCCGGATCTTCGCCGCGCTGTGGGCCGTGCTGATCGTGCTGCCCGAGCTGGGCATCGCCGGTCAGCTGGCGTTCGGCTCGATGGGCATCGCCGACGGCACCGTCACGGTCGGCACGCTCGTCGCCGCCGTCACGGTCAGCGCCTACCTGCGCTGGCCGGTCGACTCGATCGGGTGGTTGTTGGCGGAGACCAACTCGACCGCCTCCGCCTTGGAGCGGTACTTCGAGGTGACCGACACCGCGATCACCGTGACGGCGCCCGCCACCCCGAAGCCGCTGGCCTCGCCCGTGCGGGGGCACGTCCGCTTCGAGGGTGTCCGCTACCACCACCCCGGCTCGGACGACGAGGTGCTGCGTGGCGTCGACCTGGACATCCGGCCGGGTGAGACGGTGGCCCTCGTCGGCGCCACCGGCTCCGGCAAGACCACGGTCACCGCGCTCGTGCCCCGGCTGGCCGACGTCACGGCGGGCCGGATCACGCTCGACGGCGTCGACGTGCGCGAGCTCGACCTGTCCGACCTCCGCCGGGTCGTGGGCACGGCGTTCGAGGAGCCGATCCTGTTCTCCGCGAGCGTCACCGAGAACGTGGCCCTCGGCTCGAAGGACGTCAGCGAGGAACGGGTCCGCGAAGCCTTGAAGGTGGCCCGCGCCGAGGACTTCGTCGACGCCCTCCCGTGGGGGCTGGACACCCGGATCGGCGAGCAGGGCCTGTCCCTGTCGGGCGGTCAGCGCCAACGGCTCGCCCTCGCCCGCGCGGTCGCCGGCCACCCGGCCGTGCTCGTCCTGGACGACCCGCTGTCCGCGCTGGACGTGCACACCGAGGCCGAGGTCGAAGCCGCGCTGCGCCGCGTGCTCAAGGACGTCACGGCGCTCGTGGTCGCGCACCGCCCGAGCACCGTGCAGCTGGCCGACCGGGTGGCGATGCTGGTCGACGGCCGGATCGCGGCCACCGGCACGCACGCGCAGCTGCTGGCGGACAACGAGGAGTACCGCAACCTCCTGTCCACCTCGGAGGACGAGGAGGTGGCGGCGTGACCAGCGCACCCGACCAACCCGGCCCGACCCACCCGAACCCGACCCACCCGAACCCGATCCACCCCGACCCGATCCACCCCGACCCGATCCACCCCGAGGAGTCCTGGCGCGGCGTCGCCGCCGAGGACGTGGAAGACCTCGACCACGCCACCGGCGTCAAGCTCCAGGCCCGCTCCCGCCGCCTGCTCGGCGAGTTGATCCGCCCGCACACGAGGGCCGCGATCCTGGCCCTGGTGATCGTGATCGCGGAGAACGTGGTCAACCTGGCCGGCCCGCTCCTCATCGCCGCCGCCATCGACACCGGCATCCCGGCGGCGCTCGACGGCCGCCCGGACGCCCTGGCCTGGTGCGTCGGCGGCTACGTCGCCGCCGCGATCTCCGCGACGCTGCTGCGCTGGTCGTTCGTCCGCCTGACGGGTCGGATCGGCCAGGACATCCTGCTCGTCCTGCGCGAACGCGTCTTCCGGCACGCCCAACGCCTGTCCGTCTCGTTCCACGAGAAGTACACGTCCGGCAAGGTCATCTCCCGCCTGACCAGCGATGTCGACTCCCTGCAGGACCTGGTCGAGGAGGGTCTGGACGGCTTCTTCAGCTCGATGCTGTCCCTGCTGGGCATCTCGGTCGTGCTGCTCTACCTGGACGTCCCGCTGGCGCTCGTCGTGCTGTCGGGCTTCCTGCCGCTGATCCTGCTCACCCGGTGGTTCCGCCGCCGTTCCGGCCGGGCCTACCGCCACACCCGCGGCGCCATCGCGAAGATCATCGTGCAGTTCGTGGAGACCATGAACGGCATCCGCGCGGTGCAGGCGTTCCGGCGCGAGCGGCGCAACGAGAAGATCATGGGCGAGCTGAACACCCGGTTCCGCGACGCCAACACCGACGCGATGGGTGTGATGGCCGCGTTCACGTCACTCGTCCGGGTGATCGGGAACCTGTCGCTGGCGGTGATCCTCGCCTGGGGCGCGTTCCGCGTGGCGGGCGGGCAGCTCGAACTGGGCGTGCTGGCCGCGTTCACGCTGTACGTGCGGCGGTTCTACGACCCGTTCGACCAGCTCGCCATGTTCGCCAACGCCTACGCCTCGGCCACCGCCGCGTTGGAGAAGATCTCCGGGCTGCTGGAGGAGGAGCCGCAGGTCCGCGAACCGGAGGAACCGACCCCCCTCGGCGACGTCCAGGGCGCGGTCCGGTTCGACGGCGTCGAGTTCCGCTACTCCGACTCCACGCCGGTCGTGCTGCCGCCGTTCGACCTGACCGTGCCCGCCGGGCAGACCGTGGCGCTGGTCGGCGCGACCGGTGCGGGCAAGTCCACGCTGGCCAAGCTCGTGGCCCGGTTCTACGACCCGTCCGCGGGTGCGGTGCGGCTGGACGGGGTCGACCTGCGGTCCGTCGCGGACGTCGAGCTGCGGCGCGCGGTGGTCATGGTGACGCAGGAGAACTTCCTGTTCGACGGGTCGGTGCTGGACAACATCGCGCTGGGCAGGCCGTCCGCGACCCGGGAGGAGGTCGAGGCGGCGGCACGGGCGGTCGGCGCGGAGGACTTCATCCGGGCGCTGCCCGAGGGCTACGACACCGACGTGCGCAAGCGCGGCGGGCGGCTCTCGGCCGGGCAGCGGCAGATGGTGGCGTTCGCGCGGGCGTTCCTGGCCGACCCGGCGGTGCTGGTGCTGGACGAGGCGACGTCCAGCCTGGACGTGCCGACCGAGCGCGCGGTGCAGGGCGCGCTGGAGACCGTGCTGGCGGAGCGGACCGCGTTCATCATCGCCCACCGGCTCTCCACCGTGCTGATCGCCGACCGGGTCCTGGTGCTCGAAGGCGGCCGGGTGGTGGAGGACGGCACGCCGGAGGAGCTGATCGGCGGGCGCGGCCGGTTCGCCGCGCTGCACAACGCCTGGCGGGACTCGCTGGCGTGAGCGCTCGCCCCGCGAACCCCTACAGGAGGGTCGTCAGCAGCAACGACAACCAGGCCGCCAGCACACCGGCCACCACGCCGTACGCGACCCACCGCCACACCGGCACCTTCCGCGCCAGCCACACCGACGGGGTGATGCCGCCGACCACAAGGGCGTTCGCCAGCAACGCGAGCCACTGGCTGGTCTCGCCCAACCCGACCGACAGCGTGTAGACGGTGAACGTCACCACGGCAGCCACGATGAAGCTGACCGTGAGCCCGGTGCCCCAGGGGGTTTCCTCCTGGGGCACCGGCTCCCCGTCCGCGTCCTCGACCACGTCACCGGGCTCGCCGGTCTCCCCGGCTTCGCCGGTCCCGCCCGGCTCGCCGGACTCGGCGGGCGGAACGTCCACGACGACCAGCTCACCGGTCACGGGATCGGTGTACTCCACCGGTGTGCCCATCTCAGCCGCCAACCTTCCCGCCAGTTGTCGTCCCCGCCTGGTCACGAGGGCGCTCGCGACACCGTCGGAGGGCGCGTCGGACCGCGTGACCGCGTCGGCCACCTTCGCCCACTCGTGCAACGCGTCGGCGAGGCCGGCGCCGAGCGGGAGGGTGCGCGGGTCGACTTCCCGCTCGCCCGCGTCGTCGCGGCCCGCGAGCACGGCCCGACCGTCCTGGACCCGCAGTTCCACCTGCGTCCTCCTCTGCTCGGTGAGAACGTATCGCGTTCAGGCGATCGCGTAGAAGGCGATCGCGGCCGCGGTCGCGACGTTCAGCGAGTCGACACCGTCCGCCATCGGGATGCGGACCGCGACGTCGGCCGCCGCGATGGCCTCGTCCGTCAGGCCCGGCCCTTCCGATCCGAGCAGGACAGCGACCTTGCGGCCGCGCAGCCCGGCGTCGGGCAGGTTCGCCGAACCGGCCCTCGGCGTGAGCGCGGCGACCGTGAAACCGTTGTGGCGCAGCAGCTCGAACGCTTCGGTCAGGTTCGGCGCCGAGGCGAACGGCACGCGCAGCACGTGACCCATCGAGACGCGGACGCTGCGCCGGTACAGCGGGTCGCTGCACCCCGGGCCGAGCAGCACGCCGTCGATGCCGAGCGCGGCGGCGTTGCGGAACAGCGAGCCCAGGTTCTCGTGGTCGCCGACGCCCTCCAGCACCGCGAGCCGCCGTGACGACGCGACCAGCTCGGCCACGTCCGGCTGGGGCGCCCGGTCGGCGGCGGCCAGCACGCCCCGGTTGAGGTGGAACCCGACGACCTCGGCCATGACCTCGGCGGACGTGACGTAGGCGGGCGCGGGGAGGTCGCCGAGCGCTTCCACCCTCCGCCGCACGCCGAGCAGCCCGCGCACCGGGTAGGGCGAGTCGAGGAGCCGTTCGACCACCACGACGCCCTCGGCGATCACCAGGCCCCGCCCGCCGGGTCGGTCGGGTCGCCGGTCGGCCGTCGACAGGTCCCGGAAGTCGTCCAGCCGCGGGTCCGCCGGGTCGTCGATCTCGATCACGCGAGCAGTGTCCCACTTGTCGACAGGTGAACACCCCTCGTAGATCGTATGCCGCAGCAGCAAGCCGCCAACCAGCACATTCTTGCTGATTGTTACTGCTGTGTGACAGAGAGCACCGATTTGGGCGCTGGCGGGCAGATGCTTGCTGTGTCACGGTTGGCCTCCGCTAAGCCCGCCGGAGCAGCCCTACCGATTGGGAGGCGGCATGGGTACGGATGTGTCCAGTCGGACGTTCACCAGAGAGGACCGCCGGCGCTACCGCCAGCGCATGCAGCGGTGCATGGACGCGCTGGGAACCATGCTGGCAGAGGAGAGCTTCTCCTTCCCGAGGCAGCAGATGGGGCTGGAGATCGAGCTGAACCTGGTCGACGGCGTCGGCAAGCCCGCGATGGCCAACTCCGAGGTGCTGGAGAAGATCGACGACCCCTCGTTCACGCTGGAGCTCGGTCAGCACAACCTGGAGGTCAACGTCCCGCCGCGCGAGCTGGCCGGTGACGAGACGCTGGAGCTGGAGCGGGAGCTGGTCTCCACGCTCGCGGCGGCGGACGTGAAGGCGCACGACGCCGGCACGTCGATCGTCATGATCGGGGTGCTGCCGACGTTGCGGCACGAGCACTTCGACCGGCGGTGGCTGTCGCAGCAGGCGCGGTACACGACGTTGAACGACCAGATCCTCGCCGCCCGCGGCGAGGAGGTCGTGCTGTCGATGGAGGGCTCGCCCCTGCCCGGACGGGCCGGCGAGCGGTTGTCCAGCTACGCCGAGTCCATCATGCCGGAGGCGGCCTGCACGTCCGTGCAGCTGCACCTGCAGGTGGCGCCGGACGACTTCGCGGCGCACTGGAACGCGGCGCAGGCGTTGGCCGGCGTGCAGGTGGCGATCGCGGCGAACTCGCCGTTCCTGCTCGGGCGGGCGCTGTGGCACGAGACCCGGGTGCCGCTGTTCCTCCAGGCCACGGACACCCGGTCGCAGGAGCTGAAGAACCAGGGCGTCCGGCCGCGGGTGTGGTTCGGCGAGCGGTGGATCACGTCGATCTTCGACCTGTTCGAGGAGAACGTGCGGTACTTCCCGGCGCTGCTGCCGGAGACCGGCGACGAGGACCCGCTGGACGTGCTCGGCGCGGGCGGGACGCCGTCGTTGACGGAGTTGCGGCTGCACAACGGCACCGTGTGGCGCTGGAACCGGCCGGTCTACGACGTGGTGGACGAGGTGCCGCACCTGCGCGTGGAGAACCGCGTGCTGCCGGCCGGGCCGACGGTGCTCGACACGATGGCGAACGCCGCCTTCTTCTACGGCGCGCAGCGGGCACTGACCACTTTGGAACGTCCTCTGTGGACCCAGATGTCGTTCCACGCGGCGGAGGAGAACCTGTACGCCGGTTCCCGGCACGGGATGGGGTCGCAGCTGTACTGGCCGGGCATCGGCTGGGTGCCGCCGGACGAGCTCGTCCTGCGCCGCCTCCTGCCCCTGGCCCACGAGGGGTTGCAGGCGTGCGGCGTGTCCGACGAGGCGCGTGAGCGCTACCTGGGCGTGATCGAGGCCCGGTGCCTGGCGCGGCGCACGGGCTCCCTGTGGCAACGCGAGACGGTGGCGCTGCTGGAGGAACGGGGCGCCGACCGCGACACCGCGCTGAGCGCGATGCTGGGCCGCTACGTCGAGCTTTCCCACGCCGGCGAACCGGTCCACACCTGGCCCGTGGGCCTGTGACCACCACGTGCCCGCCGCGCCCGGGTGCGGCGGGCACGTGCGCCTCGCGCAGCCCGGACGTGTGATGTTCGGGGCGCGGGCAGCGACTCAAGGGGCATGAGAAGCACGCCACGCCGTCACCCCACAGGCGGCAAGCTCCGGACGCGCCCCCAGTCCCCGACCGCCACCACTCGCGCCCCGGACCTCCCAGCCGCTCCCGCGCCACCCGCCGACGCCCCGGCACCCGCACCACCTGCCGCTCCCGCGCCTGCCTCGAAGGCACAGGCCGTCAGCGCCGTGATCACCGCTCTCACCGCGAGCGGCGCGCTGGTCTTCACCGGGTTCTCCCTGAACGCCACCCAGAAGCAGGTCGCCCTCTCCGAGCAGGGCCAGTACACCGACCGCTACACCAAGGCCGTCGAGCAGCTCGACCAGACCGGACCCGAGCGCCTGCAAACCCGGCTCGGCGGGATCTACGCCCTGCAACGCCTCGCCGCGGACTCGCCTCGCGACCAGCCCACCATCGTCAACGTCCTGGGCACCTTCATCAGCTCCACCGTCCACCGCGCCGACCCGGCCGCCGACATCCGCTGCCCCGATCGGATCGCGCCGGACATCCAAGCCGCCTTCACCGTGCTGACCACCCGCGACCACGCCCACGACACCGACACCACACCACCCGCCGAGGGCCAACTGGACCTGCGCGGCGCCTGCCTCGCGCGCGGCAGGTTCGTCGGCGCGGACCTGCGCGGGACGGACCTCACGCGGGCCACGCTGAAGTGGACCGATCTCACTCGCGCGCGGGCGGACCACGCGGACCTGACCGAGGTCGACCTGACCGGTGCGACGCTGGACGGCGCGAACCTGAGCACGGCCCGCCTGCCCCGAGCGCACCTCGGCGGCGCGCAGATGAGCGAGACCTACCTCGTGAGCGCGAAGCTGACCGGCGCGGACCTGCGCTCGGCGAACCTGGTCCAAGCCGACCTGGGCTCGGCGACCCTCACCGGCGCGAGCTTCGGCGAAGCGGTCCTGATCGGCGCGGACCCGGGCAGAGCCGACCTCACCGCGGCGGACCTGAGCGGGGCGAGGCTGGACGGCGCGGACCTGACAGGCGCACGGCTGCACGGGGCCCGGTTGGTCGGCGCGTCGCACGACGGCACCCGCGTCGAGCTCACCACCACCGACCACACCACCACGGGCCGCTGGTGGTGAGCCGGTCCACGACCACACGCACCCACGACCCGCGACCCACGACGCGCGATCCGGCCTGGAGCCCGGAGTCCCGGCACATCGTCGAAGCCGAGCGTCGCGGCAGGGTTCAGGCCGAGCGCCGCGCCTTCATTCTTCCGGCAACGCTTTCGCCCGTGCCATTGATCCCCGAGCCCACGCGATTCGCGCGTTCGGGTGATCTTCACAGCGCCCTGTCAGCACCGCCGACAGCGCGGCACCACCACATCAACCCAGGTCAGCGACGACGGCCGGACTTGAGCGGGGCGACGTCGGCGCCGTCGTGGGAGCTGCGGCACTCGTCGGGGGTCACCGCCTCGACCGCCAGGGTCAGCATGCCCTTCACGCCCGTGTAGATGCTCTCGCCCGCCGACGCCAGCGACGTGTGCACCCGGTTCGAGTCGGAGAAGTCCCGCTCGTCCTTCGTGCGCTTCTTCCCGGCCTCCTCGGGCTTGGTGGCGCTGCGCAGGTTGACCTCCAGCCACGCGGCGACCTCGGTCGGCGTGGTCAGGACCTCTTCCGGCGTGCGCTCCAACCGCTCGGCGCGCGGGGAGGCGTGGTCGAGCGAAGTGTGCTCCACGTACGCGTGCCAGTGCGTGCTGCGCAGTGACCACGTCTGCTCGACCGGCCAGTCCTCCTCGGTGCCCATGCGCCTATCTTGCCAGGGTCCGCACGTCCAAGGTGTGGTCAACCCCCACAGCCGACGCCATCCTCCGGTCGTGGGTGACGAGCAGCAGCGTGCCCCCGTAACCCTCCAGCGCCTGTTCCAACTGCTCGATGGCCGCCACGTCGAGGTGGTTGGTCGGCTCGTCCAGCACCAGGCACGTCGTCCCCCTGGCCTGCAGCACCGCCAACCCGGCCCTGGTCCGCTCGCCCGGTGAGAGCGAGCGGGCCGGTCGCAGCACGGCGTCCGCGCCGACCCGGAACTTCGCCAGCAACGTCCGCGCCTCCACGTCCGCCAGCCCGGTCAGCCCGGTCACCACCTCCAGCACGGTCGACGGCACGGCGAAGTCCGCGCGCACCTGGTCGACCTCGCCCACCACCACGCCCGGCCCCTGGCTCCGATCACCGGACGCCAGCGGCAGGCGGCCCAGCAGGGCGCCCAGCAGCGTCGACTTGCCCGACCCGTTCGGCCCGGTGATCCGCCACCGCTCCCCCGCGCCGACGGTGAGGTCGACCGGCCCGAGCGTGACGTCGCCCCGACGCACCACGGCCCCGCGCAACGTGAACGCGACCTGGCTGCCCCGTCCCGCGCTGGGCAACGTCAACCGCAGCTCCCACGGCTCGCGCGGCTCGTCGACCTCGTCCAGCCGCGCCAACTGGCGCTCCGCGACGGACGCCTTGGCGGTCAGGTTCTCCGCGCCCTGCTTGCGGGCGGCTTTGATGTTCTTGTCGCTCTCGTCCGACTTCGCGTTGCGCCGCACGCCCTGCCGCGACCACTCCCTCGTCTGCCGGGCCCGCTGCGTCAACGCGTCCCGCTTCGCCGTGAAGGCGTCGTACTCCTCCCACGCCCGTTCCCGGGCGCGGGCCTGCTCCCGCACGTACGCGTCCCACCCGCCGCCGAACACGCTCACCGCGTGGCTGAACTCGTCCAGCTCGGCGATGGCGGTCGTGGTGCGGGCCAGGAACTCGCGGTCGTGGCTGACCATGACCATCCCGGCACGGCTGCGCAGCACGTGCGACTCCAGGATCTCCAGCCCGGCCAGGTCGAGGTCGTTGGTCGGCTCGTCGAGCAGCAGCACGTCGGCGGTCGTCAGCAGCACGGCCGCCAGCCGCAGCCGCGCCGACTGCCCGCCGGACAGCTCACCTGATCCGCGCTCGCCCGCACCGCGCTCGTCCAGCAGCGTCGCCGGCAGCCCGAGCCGTTCGCACGCCTCCTCCGCGCGTTCCGCGAAGTCCGCCGCGCCGGACGCGGTCCACACGTCGAACGCCCGCGCGTAGCCGTCTTCCGCTCCTGGCGCGCCTTGGCTCAGCGCCTCGGTCGCCGCTTCGAACGCGCGCTGCGCCGCCGCGACCCCCGTGCGCCGGGCCAGGTGGTCGCGCAACGACTCGCCCGGCCGGATCTCCGTCTCCTGGGTCAGGTGGGCGACGAGACCGCGCACGGTCACCGCGCCGGAATCCGGGGTCAGCTCACCGGCCAGCACGCGCAGCAGCGTCGACTTGCCGACGCCGTTCGGCGCGACCAGACCTATGCGTTCACCTGCGGGAACATCGAGGTCCACCTCCGAGAGCACGGTCCGCGGGCCGAACGACAGCGTGACGTTCCTGGCTGTCAGCACCGCCCGATCGTGGCACGCCCACCTCCGATCGGCACCCGACTTTCCACCGCGCCACCACCGCGCCACCACCGCTCCGCCGCCGCTCCGCCACAACACCCGCCGCGGCGGCGACCTCCGGACCCGGCGCACGACGAGGCCCCACCCACCCGGCGGTACGACCGGGAGGCGGGGCCTCGTCTGTTCCCGAACTGACTGCCGCTCCCACCACGAAGCGACGACGCTTAGGTTAGCCTAACTTCACCGGTCGCACCAGTCCTGCGCACGAGACCGCGGGCGACGAGTTCCACGACCACCGCGATCGCCACCGCCTCGACCGCCAGCAGCCCCAGCAGCACGACGAGCTGCAACGCGCCCGCCTGCCACACCGGCGCGCCGCCCAGCAGCATCCCCACGAACGCGCCGGGCAACGTCACCAGGCCGACCGTCCGGGTCTGGTCCAGCGCCGGCACCAACGCCTCGGCCGCCGGCCCCCGCACCAGCTCGCGCACCGCCACCGGTTCGGTGAAGCCCAGCGCCAACGCGGCCTCGAACTCGCCGTGCCGGTCCCGCAGCGTGTCCAACGTCCGCCGCACGGACAACGTGGTGGCGGTCATCGCCCCACCGATCAGGATTCCGCCGACCGGCACCAGCGCGATCCCCCGCACCGGCACCAGTCCGCTCACCACCAGCGCCGCGAGAGCCGGCGCCGCCCCGCCGAGGATCGCCACGCCCACCCACGCGCCACGCCGTCCGGTCTTCGTGCGGGCCGCCGACGTCCCCGTGGCCACGGCCGCCATCAGCACCAGGAACGCCGCCGTCCACGGCAACGACGCCAGCACCGCGGTGATCACCGCCGACACCGCGGCCAGCTGCGCCGCCGCCCGCACGGCCGCCCGGACCACGGGCCGGGGAGACGCCAACCGGGCCCACCGCACCACCGCGCCCGCGACCGCGGTGAAGATCAGGCAGACGACGAGCAGCCGGACCCAGTCCGTCGCGATGACCACGAGCCCATTGTCAGGCGCGGGCCCGGCGGCGCAGGCCCAAGCGGTGCGTCGGCAGCTTCACGCCGCCCCGCCGGGCCAGCACGATCCCGCCGACCACGGCCGCCAGGATCGACACCACGCCGCCGACGACCAGCGGCGCGCGTGCGGTGAAGTGCTCGGCCAGCCAGCCCATCACCGGGCCGCCCACCGGGTTGCCGCCCAGGAACACCAGCATGTACAGGCCCATGACCCGGCCGCGCATCGCGGGCGACACACCCAGTTGCACGGTCGCGTTGGCGGTCGTCGTGAACGTCATCATGGCGATGCCGACGGGGATCAGCGCCAGCCCGGCCAGCCACATCGTGGGCATCAGCCCGACCACGACCTCCAGCACGCCGAACGCCAGCGCGCCCAGGATCAGCAGCCGCAGCCGGGGTTTGCCGCGCGCGCTGCGCTTGGCCGCCAGGGTCGCGCCGGCCAGCGTGCCGACCGCGAGCATCGTCGACAGCAGGCCGTAGGCGGACGCGTCGCCGCCGAACGTGTTGCGCGCCAGCACGGCCAGCGTGACGTAGAAGTTCAGCCCGAACGTGCTGATGAAGAACACCAGGAACATCAGGATCACCAGGTCGGGGCGCTTGCGCACGTACCGCAGGCCTTCCCGCAGCTGGCCCTTCTCGCGCGGCACGGGGTCGCCGCGGTGCAGTTCGGCGGCGCGCATCAGCAGCAGCCCGGCCAGCACGCCGAGGAAGCTGATCGCGTTGATCAGGAACACCCAGCCGGTGCCCACGAAGATGATCATCACGCCGGCGACGGCCGGTCCGACCATCCGGGCCAGGTTGAACGTCATGGCGTTCAGCGCCACCGCGTTGGTGAGCTGGTCGCGGCCGACCATCTCGACCACGAAGCTCTGCCGCACGGGCGTCTCCACCGCGGACACCGCGCCGAGCAGCAGGCACAGCAGGTAGACGTGCCACAGCTGGACCACGCCGGTGACGTCGAGCAGGCCGAGCGTCAGCGCGCAGAGCCCCAGACCGGTCTCCAGCACCAGCAGCAGCTTGCGCTTGTCCATCCGGTCGGCGAGCACGCCCGCCCACAGCGACAGCACCAGCGTGGGCGCGAACTGGAGCGCGGCGGCGATGCCGAGGGCGACCGGTGAGCCGTCGGACAGCTCCAGCACCAGCCAGTCCTGCGCGACGCGCTGCATCCACAGCCCGACGAGCGAGACGACCTGACCGGAGGCGTAGAGGCGGTAGTTGCGCACGCGCAACGAGCCGAACATGCGCCGACGTGGCGGGGGTGCGGCTGGGTTGCGTTCGACCTGGTCCGTCTCTGCCCCACCCGCGTACGCCGGCACTTCGTTACTGCCCCGCCATCCTGTCGATTATCCCGGCGGCGCGCGACAGCACGCCCCGCTCCTCCGGGGTCAGCTCGGCCAGCCGCTTGTCCAGCCAGGCCTCCCGCGCGGACACCTCTTCGTTGATGTAGCTCAGCCCCGTCTCGCTCAGCTCCACGATGGCCTGCCGGCCGTCGGTGGGGTGGGGGCGGCGCGTGGCGAACCCGTACTCCTCCAGGGCGGCGATCACCCTGGTCATCGACGGTGGCTGGACGCCTTCCCTGGCGGCCAGCTCGCCCGGCGTCAGGGGTCCGCACTTGTGCAACGTCGACAGCGCGGACACCTGGGTGAGCGAGATCGCGGAGTTCACCCGCTGCGCGCGGAGCCTGCGGTTGAGCCGGACGACGGCCAGTCGCAGCCGACTCGCCAGTCCCGCTTCAGCCTCGGTCTCCACCACGTAGTTAGCATACCTCACGATCTCGGCGTCCGTCCCTGTGAAGTTGCCCATCCCCTGCCCGCCCCCGCCCGTCCTCAGCCCGCGAACGCGGCCTGGATCGGCCCGATCGCGAAGTACACGACGAAGGCCGCCGCCACGATCCACATCAGCGGGTGCACGCTGCGCGCACGCCCCGTGAGCGCCCGCAACACCACGTAGCTGACGAAGCCCGCGCCGATGCCGTTCGCGATCGAGTACGTGAACGGCATGACCACGATGGTGAGGAACGCGGGCAGGCCGACGGAGAAGTCGGCGAAGTCGATCTCCTTGATCTGCATGATCATCAGCGCGCCGACGACGACCAGCGCGGGCGCCGCCGCCTCGATCGGCACCACCGCGTACAGCGGCGTGAGGAACATGGCGGCGAGGAACAGCAGGCCGGTGACGATGTTCGCCAACCCGGTCCGCGCGCCCTCCGCGATGCCGGACGCCGACTCGATGAAGACGGTGTTGGACGACGAGGACGCCGCACCGCCCGCGACCGCGCCCACGCCGTCCACGAACAACGCCTTCGACACGCCCGGCAACTGGCCGTCCTTGCCGATGAGCCCGGCTTCCTTGCCCAGGCCGGTCATCGTGCCGACGGTGTCGAAGAAGTCGGTGAGCACCAGCGTGAACACCAGCAGCGCGGCGGTCAGCGCGGGCACCCGCGTCCACGCGCCGAACGACACGTCGCCCAGCAGCGAGAGGTCGGGCAGCCCGAACACCTGCTCCGGCAGGCCGGGGTAGCCGAGGTTCCAGCCGGCCGGGTTGGTGCCCTTCGACGGGCCGGCCTTGACGATCGCCTCGATCACGACGGACAGCACGGTCGCCGCCAGCACGCCGATCAGGATCGCGCCCTTGACCTTGCGCGCGACCAGGATGCCGGTGACCACCAGGCCGACCACGAACACGAAGGTGGGCCACGACGCGATCGACCCGTTGATGCCGAGCCCGACCGGCACGGTGGTGCCCGCCGCGTCCGGCACCCGGCGCACGAACCCGGCGTCGACCAGGCCGATGAAGCAGATGAACAACCCGATGCCGACCGCGATGGCCGCCTTCAGCTCCGCCGGCACCGCGTTGAACACGGCCGTGCGGACGCCGGTGACGACCAGCAGCAGCACCACCAGGCCGTTGACCACGACCAGGCCCATCGCCTCCGGCCACGACATCTGCGGCACGATCGTGACGGCCACGAACGAGTTGATGCCCAGGCCCGTGGCCAGCGCGAACGGGTAGTTGGCGACGAGTCCGAAGAGGATCGTCATCACCCCCGCCACCAGCGCCGTCACCGCCGCGACCTGCGGGATGGTGAGGATGTTGCCGAGCACGTCGACCTTGGCGGAGGGGTCGTCGGCGGCGAAGCTGCCCAGGATCAGCGGGTTCAGCACGACGATGTAGGCCATGGTCACGAACGTGACGAGCCCACCGCGCACCTCCCGGCCGACCGAGGAGCCGCGTTCGGAGATCTTGAAGAACCCGTCCAGCCTGGACCGCGCCGGCGTCGGCGGGGTCGGCGTCTGACCGGCGGGTGTCCCGGCGGGTGTCTCGGCGGGTGTCTCGGCGGTGGCCATCTCATCTCCTCGATCGGTGGTGCGGAGCAGGCAGAGCGTGCCCTACTCGTGTTTCAGGCGGGTAGCCTGCCCGACGTGGCCGAACAGGACTCGACACCCCTCCCTCCCCCACCCCCGCTCCCCCCACGCCTGGCCGACCCCGTGCCCGCGATCGTGGCGGGGACGGCCCTGTGGCTGCTGGCGCTGGTCGGGGTGCTGCTGTTCGCGCGGGACCACACCGTCCTGCTCTGGACGTGCCTGTCCGGCGGCCTGCTGGGCCTCATCGGCTACGGCATCTTCACCTGGCAACGCTCCGCCGCCCGCCGAGGCAGCCGCACCGCCCAGCAGGGCCAAGGCCTGGAGTGAGCCCAATCCTCGGCTGACACCCGCCGCCTGACACCCCGCCGCGCCCGACATCCGCCGGCGCATCCGACATCCGCCGGCGCACCCGGCACCCGCTTGCGCACCCGGCACCGGCTGCTCACCGACGCCGCCCGGTACCGGCCGCCGCCACCGCCTGCCGACCGCGACCCACCCCGCGCCACCGACCGCCCCCGGGACGGCCCGGTTCACCGTCGACCGCGGTCCCGGCTCGGCTCCGCGGGCTGCCCGTCAGCTCGCACCGGCCGACGTGCACCAGTCGACGTGCACCAGTCGACGTGCACCAGTCGACGTGCACCGGCCGAGGGTGGCGAACCCCGAGGGCTCGGCTGACACTGAGGGCCGGGGCGCCGCGCCTCCCTCTTTTCCGGCAACAAATCCGGGATTTCCATTCATCCCCGGACCCGCTTGCACGATCGGGTGATCTTGCCGGCCCGGTGGTCAGCCGAGGAGGACGGCTGGTGTCGGGTCGGCGATCAGCGCGGCGAACGTGTGCCGATCATCCCAGCGGCCGGCGGTCCACGCCAGCGCACGCGCTAAGCCCTCGGGCGTGTCCGCGGCGTGCACGACCGTCTCGTCCACCCACCACGACACCGAGTGCTCCGCACCCTCGGCCGCCACGACCAGGTCGTCGTGCACGATCACCGATCCGCCCGGCAGGTCCACCCCGAGCAGGTCGCACGCCAACCGCACCGCGCCCAGCTCCGACCAGACCACCTCGTCGCCCTCGCCGACGACCGCGCCGGACACCTCTTCCGACGCCAGCGGCAGCGCGAGCAGTTCCGCGAGTTCCGCCGCCGCGCCGGACGACGCCAGCACCTGGGCCGGCGGCAGCACGCCGAGCAGCCACGGCAGGTCCAGCACGAGCACGTCGTCGGCCGGCTCGGCGGCGCCTGTCAGCACCCGCACCCGGTCGGGCGGTTCCACGCTCACCGAGTCGGCCACCTCGGCCAGTTCCGCGTGCACCCGCAGCACCAAGGCGTCGGACAGCTTCCGCGCCGGGTCACCCAGCCGCGCGATGAGGTCCGTGACGTCGTCGGAGTCCACGACGCTCAACGACGTGCGCACCCCGGCGGCGGCCAGCACGTGCGGCGGGAGGCCGATCGGGGGCACGACGTCGTACAGACCTTCCAACGCCTCCGCGTCGGGCAGCCGCCACGACCCGAGCGGCACGCCGTCGATCGTCGCGTAGCGGGCGAGCCACCAGCTCGTGTAGCCGTCCGGTTCGCTCACCGCGCGCCACGCCACGGGGTCGGCGGCCATCATCGCCAGCGCCTGCGGCCACTTGTCGCGCGCCACGAGGTCGAGGTCGCGGATGCCGAGCACCCGGGTCGGCGGCACGTCGAACGCGTCCCACCAGTAGCCCTCGTCGGCCAGGTCGTGGTCGGGTTCGGTGGGCGAGTCGTCCTCGACCACGGTGAACCCGTCGATCACGCCGACGTCCGCGAGCACCGACCGCGGCCACTCGGCCGCCACCTCGGCGTCCAGCACCCCGAACGGGGCGTCGGACTCCAGCACGGCCAGCAGCGCCGAGTCGGGCAGCACGAGTTCGTCCGCGCGCCGCCACTCACCGTCCGCCGACGGCAGCGCCAGTTCCGAGAGCCACGGCCGCCCGCCGGCCCGCGACACCAGTCGCAGCACGGTGCGGACCAGCTCGGGGCCGTCGAGCGCGGGGTCGTCCAGGCTGCGGTGCACGGCTTCGCGCACGGCGTCGGAGTCCAGCAGCTCCGCCGGGCCGGCTTCGGTGGCGCCCAGCCTCAGCAGCAACGGGTGCGCCGCCTCGGGGTGCGCGATCCGCAGGCCGGACACCGAGAACAGCTCCGTGTCCGTGCCCACCAGCACGCCGCGCGGGCTGCTCACCAGCCGCCCGTCGACCAGCGGCACGGGCAGGCCGCCCATCGCTTCGCGCGCGGTGGAGTCGACGTCGGCGACCGGTGACAGCGCGTCGTAGACCTGGTGCCACCACGAGGGGTCGCCGCCGACACCGGCCAGCGCGGAGACCACTTCGGACACGCCGAGGCGGGGAACTTCCAGCGCTGCCAGCGCTTTCGCGTGCGGCGGTAGCGTCAGCTCGTAGTCCAGCAGGCCGGGGATGACGTCTTCCAGCAGCTCGACGAGGTCGAACGAGGCGAGGTCGAGCACCTTCGCGGTCGACGGCGCGGCCCACTCGCCGTCGGCCAGCGGCAGCCACGAAGCCGACCGCAGCGCCGCCAGCACACCGGTGCGCAGCCGATCGTCCACTTCGGACAGCGGGAAGCCGGGCAGGGGCACCAGCGACGTCCGCTCGACCGCCGGGAGCTTCGCCACGAGGTCCGGGTACGCCGCCGCGGCCTCTTGCAGCACGAACGTCGCCGCCGCGCCCGCCAGCACCCGCCGGCGTGACGGCTCGACCGGCAGGGTCGCGATGAGCCGCGCGGGCAGCGACAGCTTCTCGTCGGTGGGCGTCGGCGCGTGCAGGACGTCGCCGGCCGGCGGCTCGTCCATCGGCCACGCCCAGCACGCCGACCACTGCGGCCGCGACTCCACCCCGGCGACGAGCGCTTCGGGCAGTTCGCCGCCGACGCGGTGCACCAGCCACCGCTGCGCGCCGCCGGGCCCGGTCAGCACCACCACGCCGTCGGCCTCGGTGCGGTCCCACGCCTGCTCGCCGACCTCGACCCGCCGCAACCCGGGCAGCGCGAGCAGCAGGTCCGGCACCTGCTCCGCGAACTCGGCCAGCAGGGCGGGTCCGTCGACCGACCGCAACGGCAACCGGACCTCGGTGTCGAAGCCGTCCGGCACGTCCGACTCGTCCGAGGGCCACACGAGCCGCAGCACCGGCACGTCGCCGCCGCGCGCGGACGCCAGCGCGGGCACCGCCTCGCGCGTGCGGGTCGCCGAGAACGCCACCGCGCCGCTGCGCGACACCACCCGCGGTGCGTCGGTGACCGCCAGCACGGCCGCGAAGCCGACGCCGAACTGGCCGACCGTGTCGGCGGTCTTGGACGACGCGCGCAACGACGCCAGGGCCGCCACCCCGGCGGCGTCGAGCGGCGCGCCGGTGTTCGCCGCGCGCAGCTCACCGTCCACAACGGACAGTCGCAGCACGCCGGGCGCGTCACCGGCCGCGTCGGACGCGTTCTGCGCCAGCTCCACCAGCAGCCGGTCGCGGTACCCGCCGAGCCTGAGGTCCTCTTCGGCGTTGGCGTCCTCGCGGAACCGCGTGGGCGAGCCGCGCCACGCCGCCAGCACCGACTCGCGCAGCGCCTCGGTGCCGAACGGGTCCGCGCTCACTTCCCGCTCTCGACGTTGGCCTCGACGTCGAGCACCGCGTCGTCGTAGACGACCTCGGCGACCGGCACCAGCGGGCCGCCTTCGACCTCGACCTCGGAGTGCGCGCCGCACCCGTACTCCACGTGCACGACCTGGCCGTCGGCTGGCGTCATCTCGTTCGCGCACACCCCGAACGCGGCGCCGAGGGACCCGGCGATCCGGGTGTAGAACCCGCAGGTGCCGCAGTGGGCGGGCGCGCTGCGGGCCATCTCGCTGCGCGGCCCGAAGTCGCCGCCGTGCCAGCGCTGGGCGGCGTCGAGCACGCCTTCCCGCGACAGCACCCGGACGCGACCGAGCCCGACCTCCAGGGCGACCTCCTCGACCGCCGGGTCGTCCGAGCCGACGTAGCCGGGCGCGAGGCGCGGGTCGTCCTCGGGCGTGGGCAGCAGGTCGCCGACCCCGAGGTCTCCCGCGCGCACCCGCTCGTGCCACGGCACCCACTCGGGGGCGACCAGGGCGTCGTCGCCGGGCAGCAGCACGACCTCGCTCACCGACAGCGGCGTGCCGGGTCCGGCGAACGCGACCGTGACGGCCCAGTTCCAGCCCTGGTAGCCCGCGTGGTCGGCTTCGAACAGGTGCGTCGCGGACACCGGGTCCTCGGCGACGGTGCCCACGTGGTCGCCGACGCGTTCCGCGCCCGCCTCCTCTTGCGCGGCGGCTCGGGCGAGCCGGACTGCCGCTGGGTCGGCGAGCGCTGGATCGGGCTGGCGGGTCGGCGTGGCGGTCACGGGATGAATTGTGCCGCACGTCTGCGCCGCGCCGTGCACACGTGCCACCCTTTCGGACGTGCGGTGGCTCCTGATGACGGTGGTCTTCGTGTTGTCGGCGGCGTGCACCACCCCGCCGAGCGGTCCGACGGGCGGTCCGACCGGGTTCGAGGTGCTGGGCACGCTGCCCCACGACACGGGCGCGTTCACGCAGGGCCTGGAGCTCGTGGACGGCAGCCTCTACGAGGGCACCGGCCTGCGGGGGCAGTCCTCGCTGCGCCGGCTGGACCCCTCTTCCGGCGAGCTGGAGCAGCGCGTCGACCTGCCCGAACCGCTCTTCGGCGAGGGCATCACGGTCGTGGGTGACCGGATCTGGCAGCTCACGTGGCGGGACGGCGTGGCCATCGAGCGGGACCGGGACACGCTCGAAGAAGTGAGACGCGTCACGTACGAAGGCGAGGGCTGGGGGCTGTGCCGTGACGGCGGCCGGCTGGTGATGAGCGACGGCAGCGACGAGCTGGCGTTCCGCGACCCGTCCTCCTTCGCCGAGACGGGCGCGGTCGCCGTGCGCCGCGACGGGCAGCCGGTCACCCGGCTCAACGAGCTGGAGTGCGTCGACGGCCAGGTGTGGGCCAACGTGTGGCAGACCGACGAGGTGGTGCGCATCGACCCGGCGAACGGCCAGGTCACGGCCACCGTCGACCTCGGCGGGCTGCGGCCGGCCGGTGTGCCGGAGACCGACGTGCTCAACGGCATCGCGGCCGTGCCGGGCACCGACGAGTTCCTCGTCACGGGCAAGAACTGGCCGACGATCTTCCGGATCCGGTTCACCCGGTAGTGACCTACCGTCTCGGACGTGGACATCGACCTCGACAACATCGCCCGCGCCGCCGAGACCATCGACCCCGTCTTCCGCGGCACCCCGCAGTACGTCGACGAGCAGCTCTGCACGGCCCTGGGCCGCCGGGTGCTGATCAAGGTCGAGACGGTCAACCCGCTGCGCAGCTTCAAGGGCCGGGGCGCGGACTTCATGGGCGCCACCCTGCCGCCGGGACGCCCGGTGGTGTGCGCGTCGGCGGGCAACTTCGGGCAGGCCGTGGCCTACGTCGGCCGCACCAGGGGCTTCCCGGTGGAGGTCTTCGTCTCCCGGTCCGCCGTCCGCGACAAGGTCCGCCGGATGAAGTCGCTCGGCGCGTCCGTGACCGAGGTGCCGGGCGACTTCACCGCCGCCAAGGACGCCGCCCGCGACCACGCCCAGCGCGTCGGCTCGATCTTCGTCGAGGACGGCCGCGACGTCGCCATCACCGAGGGCGCGGGCAGCATCGCCGTGGAACTGCTGCGCGCCGGCCGGTTCGACACCGCGGTGGTGCCCGTCGGCGACGGCGCGCTGATCACCGGCATGGCCCGCTGGTTGAAGGAGCACTCCCCGGACACCCGCGTCGTCGGTGTCTGCGCCGAGGGCGCGCCGGCCCTGGCGCGGGCCTGGGCGGGTCGCCCGGTGGCCGACACGCCCATCGACACCATCGCCGACGGAATCGCCGTCCGCGTCCCCGTGCCCGCCGCCATCCCGAGGCTGCGGGCCCTCGTCGACGACATGCTCCTGGTGCCCGACGACGCCATCCGAGACGCGATGGCGCTGGCCCGGACCACGCTGGGTCTCGTGCTCGAACCGGCGGGCGCCATCGGCCTGGCCGCCATCGCCGCCGCCGACATCCCGGGCGAAACGATCGCCACCGTGCTCACCGGCGGCAATGTGTGAGACAGCCCGCACCGGGTGAGGCAGGATTGGAGGCGTGACACCCCCTCGGCCGGAAGACCAGTCGCGGCGGTACCCGTGGGAGGACGACGAGTACAAGCCGCGCACCCGGCCGTACCCGACCCCGGGTTCGCCACCACCACCCGACCCACCCCGGCAGGACCCGCGCGCCGACCGCGAGTCCGCCCGCTTCACCCCGCCACCCCCGGACGCCGACTCGGACAAACCGACCGTCCCCACCTTGCCGAGGAAGCTGACCGTCACCCGCGTGGCGTGGTTCCGCACCAGGCAGCTCAGCAGCCAGGCCCTGGCCGCCTTCCGCAAGGCCGCGCACGCCGACGGCGCCAAGCAGTCCGGCCTGTCGTCCCTCACCTACGCGGTGATGCTGAACTACGCGGCCGACGCGGCGATGGCCGTCGCCCTGGCCAACACCTTGTTCTTCTCCGCCGCGTCGGGTGAGAGCCGGAGCAAGGTCGCGCTGTACCTGCTGATCACCGTCGCGCCGTTCGCGCTGGTGGCGCCGGTCATCGGCCCCGCTCTCGACCGCATCCAGCACGGCAGGCGGATAGCCCTGGCCGCGGCCTGCGTCCTGCGCGTCTTCCTGTCCGTCGTGATGGCGCTGAACTTCGACAACTGGGGCCTCTACCCGGCGGCGCTGGGCAGCATGGTCCTCTCCAAGTCGTTCACGGTCCTCAAGGCCGCGATCACACCCCGCGTGCTGCCGCGTGAGATCACGTTGTCCAAGACGAACGCCCGGATGACCGTGTTCGGGCTCGCCGCCGGCGGTGTCTTCGGCGCCGTCGCGGCCGGTTTCGCGAACCTCTTCGGCTCACCGGGGGCCCTCTGGTTCACCGCCGTCCTCTGCCTGGCCAACGCCTACTACTGCCTGCGCATCCCGTCGTGGGTCGAGGTCACCGAGGGCGAGGTGCCCACCTCGCTGCGGGCGAAGCCGCAGAAACCGAAGCGACAGCCCCTCGGCCGCACGGTCGTGGTCGGGCTGTGGGCCAACGGCTCGATCCGCATGCTGACCGGCTTCCTGATGCTGTTCGCCGCGTTCGTGGTCCGCGCCCAGACCGAGGGCGACGCGTTCATGCAACTGCTGCTGCTGGGGGTGATCGCCGCCGCCGCCGGCGTCGGCAGCTTCCTCGGCAACGCCGTGGGCGCGCGCCTGCACTTCGGCGCCCCGGACCAGGTGGTCATCGGCTGCCTCGTCGGCGCGCTGGTCACCGTCATCGTGGCCGCCGTCCTCCCCGGCCTGGTCACGGCCGCCGCCGTCGGCCTGGTCGGCGCCACCGCCAGCTCGCTGGCCAAGGTGTCGCTGGACGCGGTCATCCAGGACGACGTCCCCGACGAGTCCCGCGCGTCCGCGTTCGGCCGGTCGGAGACCATCCTGCAACTGGGCTGGGTGTTCGGCGGCGCGCTGGGCGTGCTGCTGCCGACCGAGTACTGGATCGGCTTCACCGTCATGGCCGTCCTCCTCGCGGTCGGCCTGGCGCAGACCGTCCAGACCAAGCGGGGCACATCCCTCATCCCGGGCCTGGGCGGCGACCGCCCACTGCGGCCCGCGCCCGTCGTCCCCAGGCCGGGCACGTAGGCTCGACCGCCGTGCGCCGAGTCCTGATCCCCGTGTCGCTCCTGGTCCTCGCCGGGTGCGCGGCGGCACCCACCGACCCCGAGGTGACGTTCTACGCCGACGGCCGGACGATCAACGTCAGGCCGTCCCAGTACTGCGACCTGCAGTCGGAGAACTGCGACGTCACCCCCGACGCGGTCGGCGTGCTCCGCGTCCGCCCGGGCAAGCCGGTCCAGATCTCCGTGCCGGGCGACCTGGCCGACACCGCCTGGTCGGTGAAGTTCACCTACCGCAACGCCCAGGGCGAACCCCAGGAACCGCTGCGCAGCAAGCTCTTCACCGAACGCGAGCCCAGGTACGCCTACACCCTCGTGCTCCCGAACCCCGACGACCAGCTGGAAAGCGTCGAGGTCCAGCAGTACGGCGCCCGGATCGAGTCCAGCACCACCGGCGCCTTCGACTTCGTCGCCCGGGGCACCTGGGTCCTCTCCGTCGACGACCGCCCCACCCACTGACCCCCACCCGCACCCCGCAACGGACCGCAGGCACCGCCGAGGCCCGATTTGACATGGGTTCGGGTGCTTTAGGCTGGTCGAAGCCGGACAGGCTTGGCGGACGCTCTTCCCGCCAGGCCTGTCCGGCTTTGGCCTGCCTGGAGCGCCCGTAAGGGCCCCATGTCAAATCGAGCCGGACCCGAGCACTCGCGCCGCACTCCAGCACTCGCGCCGGCCTCCAGCACTCGACCCGAACCCCCCTTTACGGATCCAACTCCCGCGCCACCGCCCGAACCACCTCGGCGATGAGCTTCGTGTTCTTCCGCTCCGGGTACCGCCCCCGCCGCAGTTCGGGCTGCACCTTGTTCTCCAGCAGCTTGATCATGTCCTCGATCAGGCCGTGCAGCTCCTCCGCGGGCCGGCGACGGGCCTCCGCGACCGACGGCGCCGGGTCGACCAGCCGGACCGACAGCGCCTGGGGACCGCGCCTGCCCTCGGCCATGCCGAACTCGATCCGCTGACCGGCCTTCAAGCCTTCGACACCCGGAGGCAGCGCGGATTTCCGCACGTAGACGTCTTCGCCACCATCCTGTGTGACGAAGCCGAAGCCCTTCTCCGAGTCGTACCACTTGACCTTGCCGGTCGGCACCGTTCTCACCAATCCTTATGCGATCACACGACGAACGCGCCCCGGGGCCTGCCCAAGGCGCGTCCCACCAGACTATCCAGAACACCACCGCCGGGGCACCTCCGATCGCGCGACTGCGCCCGCGCCCGCCCGCGCCCGCCCCGCGCCCACCCCGGACCTGCCCCGCACCCGCGACTACGCTCCACCCATGTCGTCCTCGAAGCTGATGCCGCCGGCAGTGGCGTTGTTCGCGCTCGGCGTGGCGGCCATCGTCGCGATGTTCATCGCCGGCGAACGCGGCCTGCCCGCCTGGGTGTTCGCCGCGGGCTGGCTGCTGGCCCCCGCGGGTCTCGCGCTGGCCGTGTTCAGCGCGGTGCGGAACGCCCGACCTCGGCCCCGACGCTGAGCAACCGGTCGGCGTTCGCCCGCAGCCACCCCGGGAACGCGGTCAGGTCCGGCAGCACCACGTCCGCGCCTTCGGCCGTCAGCTCGTCGGCGTCGCACGGCCCGCTCACCACGCCGACGGACACCGCGCCGGCCGCCTTCGCGCCGCGCACGTCACCCACGTGGTCGCCCACGTACACCGCCGCGCCGTGCGCCTTCAGCGCCTCGGCCTTGCCGGTCGACCACAGCTCCCCGAACAAGTGGTCCACCTCCCAGTCCAGCGCCGCCAGGTGCAGCGCCGCGTTGGCCCGGTACTTGCCGGTGACCACGATCGTCGTCCCGCCCAGCTCACGCACCACCGCAAGCGCTTGCGCCGCGCCTGGCAGGGCGACCGTGGCCGGGATGACGACCTCCGGGTACAGCGCGCGGAAGCGGGCGATCAGCCTCGGGACGTCCTCTTCCGGCACGCCGAAGTCGCGGTAGATCATGTCCAGGGGCGGGCCGAGGTTGGCCGCGAAGTGGGCGCCGTCCAGCGGGTAGCCGGTCTCCGCCGCGACCGCGTCCATCACCGCGGCCATGCCGGGCCGGGGGTCGATCAACGTCATGTCCAGGTCGAAGCCCACGGTCAGCGGCACGGTTCGCACCCTATGCGCTGTGCCAAGCTTTGCGCCGTGACGGAACTCACCCGGTCCCTGCTCGACGCGGCGGTGGAGCTGATCGCGGCACACGGCTCACGTGGCCTGCGCATGGCGGAGGTCGCCGCCAAGGCGGGCGTGAGCAGGCAGACCGTCTACAACGAGTTCGGCAACAAGGAACGGCTCGTGCAGGCCGTGGCGCTGCACAAGACGGCCGAGTTCCTCGACGGCGTGCGCGCGCAGCTGCTGGGCGCCCCCGACCCGTTGGAGGGCCTGCGGCGCAGCATCGCGTTCGCGTTCGACCTGGCCGCCGAGGACCCGCTCGCCAGGTCCGTGCTGACCGGCGCGAACGCCGAGGACATGCTGCCGCTGCTGACCACCAAGGGGCGGCCGATCCTCACGCTCGCCACCTCGGTGTTCGCTCAGCACATCCGCCGGCACTGGCCCGCGCTGCCGGACGCGCGCGTGCAGCTGGTCGCGGACACGATCGTGCGGGTGGCGTTGAGCCACCTGCTCACGCCGAGCAGCCGCCGGGTCGAATCAGTGGTCCAGGTGACCGAAGCCCTCCTGGCCGACTGACCCCACCCGCCGACTCCACCGACTCCACCGGCCTCACCGGCGCGCCGCAGCCCCGACCTTCCGCACACCGACTCGCCGCTTCCCACCCTCGACAGGCCTTCCCCCGACCTGACGCCCACCGACCTGACGCCCACCGCCCCGCCGCACGTCCTCCCGCCGGGGAGCCTCACGCCTCCGGACCGCCACCGGCCGCGCCGGCTCCTCGGCCCGCGCAGACCTCCGCGAGACCACGACCAACCCCGCCGCGCCGACCAGCCCGGCCACCGCGACCAGCCACTTCTTGCCCATGTTCTAAACCGCCACGTCGTCGTAGGTCAGGCCCACCCGTTCGGCGGCCCTGGTGAGGGTGCGCAGGATCGCCAACGACTCGGCGGGCCGCATCAACGGGCTCTCCGTCTCGCCCGCCAGCACCCGGTCCACGACCTCGCGCAGCTGTGGAACGTACCCCGCGCCTTCTTGCTCGTGCCGGTGTTCCACCCCGTTCACCACGATCCGGCTGGGGTTGAACAGCGCCTCCGGCACCTCGACCAGACCCCGCGTCCCGTACACGACCGCGCCGGACTTCAACGGGCTGACCAACGACGACCCGAGCAGCGCGTGCGCGCCGCCCTCGTAGCCCAGCAGCATCCCGATCTCGGCGTCCACGCCGTCGACCAGCCGACCGTGCGCCTGGACCGTCTCCGGCTCGCCCAGCAGCAGGTGCGTGAACGACACCGGGTAGATCCCGAGGTCGAACAGCGAGCCGCCGCCCAGCGCCTTGTTCCACAGCCGGTGCGCCGGGTCGTGCTCCAGGGTGAAGCCGAAGTCCGCCCGGACCGACCGGACCTCGCCGATCTCACCGGCCGCCACGACTTCCGCCATCCGCCGGATGAGCGGGTTGAACCTGGTCCAGATGGCTTCCATGAAGAACAGGCCGCGCTCGTGCGCCAGGTCCACCACGTCCCGCAGCTCGCGCAGGGTCAGCGTGGCGGGCTTCTCGCACAGCACGTGCTTGCCCGCCTCCAGCGCGGCGCGGGTCACCGCGTGGTGCTGGACGTGCGGCGTCGCCACGTAGACGACGTCCACGTCCGGGTCGGCCAGCAGGTCGGCGTAGTCGCCGTAAGCGCGCGGGATCCCGTGCTTGGCCGCGAAGGATTCGGCCTTGGGCAGGGCGCGCGACGACACCGCGAGCACCTCGACGTCGGGCAGCAGGCGGAGGTCGCCCGTGACGACGTCGGCGATGCCGCCGGTCGCCACGACACCCCAGCGGAGTTTGTTCGGCACAGCACGGGAGCTTAATCGGGCAAGATGGGTGCGTGAGGCTCATCTTGAACCTGATCTGGCTGGTCCTGAGCGGCTTCTGGCTGGCCGTCGGGTACGTGGTCGCCGGCGTGGTGTGCTGCGTGCTGATCGTCACCATCCCGTGGGGGCTGGCGTCGTTCCGCATCGCGAACTACGCGCTGTGGCCGTTCGGGCGCACGGTGGTCGACCGGCCGGGCGCCGGCGCGCCGTCCCTGCTCGGCAACGTCGTGTGGATCGTCGTGGCGGGGATCTGGCTGGCCATCGGCCACGTGGTCACCGGCGTGCTGCTGTGCGTGACGATCATCGGCATCCCGCTGGGCGTGGCGAACTTCAAGATGGTGCCGGTCTCGCTGATGCCGCTGGGCAAGGAGATCGTCGCCCTCCCCTGACCCGACCTCCCCCACGCAGCCCGAGCCTCGGCCTCAGCCGCCGACCTCGTGCAGGCACAGCACGTTGCCCTCGCTGTCGTGGAACCACGCCGCCTTCTCCGACCCGAACGCGGCGACGTGGTTCACGGTCTTCAGCTCGGGCAGGTCGTAGTCCTCGAACCGCACCCCGCGCCGTTGCAGCTCGCCGATCTCGGCGGTCAGGTCCTCGACCTCGAAGCTGAGCACGGTGTGCCCGCTCTGCGCGCCCTCTTCGGCGGGCATCAGGCCGAGCACGTCGCCCCGGCCCAGCTCGAAGAGCCGCGTGCCGTCGCCGGTGTCGCCGAGCGGCGTCAGGCCGAGCCGGTCGGCGTAGAAGCGGGCCGCCCGGTCGGGGTCGGTCACGGGCAGGATCGTCGTGGTCCGCGTCGCGGTGAGCATGGCGTGCCTCCTTGCGGTGGCTGCCATGCTGCGCTTACTCCGACTGGTCCGCAACCAGTTGGACGACCAGGCACGGACCGCCGCTGTAGAGGCCCGCGTCGACCGCCAGCACCTTGTCCTCCGCGTACCGCAGCGGGCCGTCGATCTGCTCCGGCGGCACGCCGAGCTGGTCGGCGATGACGCTGTGCCCGTGCACCACCTCGTGGCCGCCGAGGACTTCGAGCAGCTCGCTCGCCACGAGCGCGCCGTCGGGGCCGCGGAACGCGTAGCGGGTGGTCATCTTGCGCCAGCACTCCCACCAGTGCTCCAGGTCGTCGCTCTGGAGCACCTCCCGCACGGCCTCGTTGACCTCGTCGATCGTGTCGCCCCACTCGAGGTAGGCGAGGGTGTCGGAGTGCATCAGCAGGTGCCCGTCGACCTCGGTGAGCACCCGGCGGCTGGTCAGCCACTCGATGTGGGCGTCGGTGAGCCGGTCCTGGTCGCTGCGCAGGCCGCCGTTGAGCAGCCAGCTGCGGGCGAAGCTGCGCGGGGTCGGCGCGCCGGGCACGTTGCGGTCGCCGAACCGGTGCATGCCCAGGAGCAGCACCTCGTGGTTGCCGATGAGCGCGTCGACCTGGCCGCCGCTCTGCTCGGCCAGCCGCATCACGAACTCGATCACCCCGATGCCGTCGGGGCCGCGGTCGACGAAGTCGCCGAGGAACCACAGCTCCGCGTCACCGCCGCACCAATCACCGTCGGCGTCGACCAGGCCCGAGGCGTGCAGGGCGCGGGTCAGCTCGGCGAGGTGCCCGTGCACGTCGCCAACCACGAAGAGCGGTCGTTCCACACCTGCGACGATAAGCGACGCGGGCGCGTGGTGCGCAAAAGTCGATCAGCGCTCGGCCCGGGCGCTTCGGTCGGACGGGCCCGAACCTCCCCCGCCGGGGTGAGATCGGGGTGGTTCGCCGTGACGAAACCCGGCCCGCGCGGAGCTGCTGCGCGACCGGGCCGAGCGCGTGGCCGACCGGACAACGGCGTGCCCGCCGCGGGCGACGATCCCCCCGGTCACGTCAGGTCCGGCCACCCGAGCAGCGCGTCCGCCTTCGCGCGGTCGCCCGTCACGGTCACCTCCCGCACGCCGAGGCGCCGCCACAGCAGGAGGTACAGCTGCTCGGCCGTGCCGGCGACCCGGGCGTCCGCCGCGCCGTCCGCGAGCCGGGCCGGTGCCGCCGACCCGTCGGTGCCCAGCAGCCAGCCGGCGTCGGTGTCGGTGGCCGCCAGCTCCAGCACCGCCGGCCCGCCGGTCCACGCCTTGCCGTGGAGGAAGCGCGCGAAGAAGTCCTCGACGCCGTCCACCGCCAACGCGGCCGGGATCGACTTCGCCTCGCCCACCGCCCGCTGCGCGTCCCAGCAGTGCACGACCGCTTCGTGCGCCTGCCGCTGCGCCAGCGCCGCCGCCGTGTCGCGCCGCTCCTCGTTCCACCACGCCCAGACCGGCGCGTCCGGCCCGGCGACGCGCAGGTAGTCCTCCTGCACGGCGACGTACCGGGCGCTGATCTCGCGCCATCCCTCGACCCGGTCCGGCCCGGTGTCGGCGGCCCGCCGGGCCGCCTCCTCGTCCGGGTACGCGCCCTTCGCCAGCACGACCGCGGTCCACCAGGCCTGCACCTCCGCCAGGTGCGCCACCAGGTCGTCGACCGTCCACCCGGGACAGCTCGGCACCGGCGCGCCGAGGTTGCCCGCCACCGCCTCGGTGAAGGACCCGCTGTACTCCTCGACGACCGCCAGGTGATCGATGCCCATGCCCGCAGACGCTAGCCGCGACCACCGACATCCTCGCTCGACCACAGGTCAGAGGGGGTGCCGGCACCCCGCCCGCTCGACCGGCCCCGGCTCAGCCCACCGCCGCTCGACCGACCCCGGCCCCGGCTCAGCCCGCGTCCGCGAGCCCGTCCGGGAACGGGTCGGCCGAGTTCCCGACCAGGTCCGCGATCGACTTGACCACCCGCGTCGGCCGGTAGGGGTACAGCTCCGCCGTCGACTCCGTCGAGATCCCGGTGAGCACCAGGATCGTGCGCAACCCGGCCTCCAGGCCGGACCGCACGTCGGTGTCCATCCGGTCGCCGATCATCAGCGTGCTCTCCGAGTGCGCGCCCAGGGCGCGCAGCGCCGACCTCATCATCAACGGGTTGGGCTTGCCCACGTAATAAGGAGCGCGCCCGGACGCCCGCTCGATCAGCGCGGCGATCGAGCCGGTCGCCGGCAGCGAGCCCTCGCGCGACGGGCCGGTGGCGTCCGGGTTCGTCGCGATGAACCGCGCGCCCTCCTCCACCAGCCGGATCGCCTTGGTGATGGCGGTGAAGCTGTAGGTGCGGGTCTCGCCGAGCACCACGTAGTCCGGGTCGCGGTCGGTCAGCACGTACCCGACCTCGTGCAGCGCCGTGGTCAGGCCCGCTTCGCCGATCACGTACGCCGAGCCGCCCGGCCGCTGCGAGTCGAGGAACCTCGCGGTGGCCAGCGCGGACGTCCAGATGGCGGCCTCCGGCACCTCCAGGCCCGTGCGGGACAGGCGGGCCCGCAGGTCGCGCTGGGTGTAGATGGAGTTGTTCGTGAGCACCATGAACGGGATGTCGTTCGCGGTCAGCTCGGCGACGAACTCGCTCGACCCCGGGATCGGGTGCTCTTCGTGCACGAGCACGCCGTCCATGTCCATCAGGTAGTTCCACTGAGCGGCCATGGCGGACATGCTGCCGGCTCAGGCCTCGATCACGCGTCGCCGGAACGTCTCGATGAGCGCCTGGTTGTAGCGCTCCAGCACGTCGCGCTCCTCCTCCGTGAACCGCGACAGCACCTCGCGCAGCGTCTCCTGGGCGCCGGCGAAGAGGTGGTCGAACCTGCCCTCGTCGCCCACCGTGACCTCGACGAGCACCTTGCGCCGGTCGTGCGGGTCGCGCACCCGCCGCACGTACCCGGCGCGCTCCAGCCGGTCGATGACGCCGGTCACCGCGCCGGTCGACAGGCCGGACAGCTCGGCGATCCGGCCGGCGGTGATGGGGCCCTCGGCGCGCAGCGCCAGGTCGAGGCACTTCTCGTCGGTCGGCGACAGGCCCATCCGCTCGGCCACCCGGCTGTGGAACAGGACGGTGAGCGCGCTGGTCTCCCGCGCGTAGACGCTGAACCGCGCCAGCACGTCCGCGGGCACCTCGTGCTCACTGGTCATGTCAGGCAATTTAGCGTTCCCACCCGGGGTTCCGGCGAACGTGTCCGGCATCCTCGCCCAAGTCACCGCCGGCCGCCGTCCCCCATTTCCACCAGCACCCACAAGTGTCGGCCGATTACCCTGGCAGGGGTGACAGCTGTCGAGTTGGGGCTACCCGTCGTGCGCGGCAACCCGGACACCTCCGAACGACCGGACTCACCGCTGCTGGTGGACCGGTTCGGCCGGGTCGCGACCGACCTGCGCGTGTCGTTGACCGACCGCTGCAACCTGCGGTGCACCTACTGCATGCCGGCGGAGGGCCTGGACTGGCTGCCGAAGCCCGACCTGCTCTCCGACGACGAGCTCGTCCGCCTCATCGGCATCGCGGTGACCCGCCTGGGCGTGACCGACATCCGGTTCACCGGCGGCGAGCCGCTGCTGCGGCCCGGGCTGGACGACGTGATCGCGGCGACCGCGGCGCTCGACCCCCGTCCCCGCATCTCGATGACCACGAACGGGTTGACCTTGGCCAAGCGCGCGGCCGGGCTGGTCGCCGCCGGTCTCGACCGGGTGAACGTCTCGCTCGACACCCTCGACCCCGAGCGCTTCCACCGCCTCACGCGCCGCAACCGGCTGGGTGACGTGTTCGCGGGCCTGGCCGCCGCGCGGGAGGCCGGGTTGACGCCGGTCAAGGTGAACACGGTGCTGATGCGCGGCGTGAACGAGGACGAGGCCGTGCCGCTGCTGCGCCACTGCCTGGAGCACGGCTACCAGCTGCGGTTCATCGAGCAGATGCCGCTGGACCCGCAGCACGGCTGGGACCGCGCCGACATGGTCACCGCCGAGGAGATCCTGGCGTCCCTGCGCGCCGAGTTCACGCTGACGCCCGAGCCGGGCGAGCGGGGCGGCGCGCCCGCCGAGCGGTGGCTGGTGGACGGCGGCCCGGCCGTGGTGGGCGTGATCGCCTCGGTCACCCGCCCGTTCTGCGCGGCGTGCGACCGGACCCGGCTCACCGCCGACGGCCAGGTGCGGAACTGCCTGTTCAGCCAGTCGGAGACGGATCTGCGAGCGTTGCTGCGCGGCGGGGCGTCGGACGAGGACGTCGCGCGCGCGTGGCGCGGCAACTCGTGGGCGAAGGCCGCCGGGCACGGCATCAACTCGGCCGGGTTCAGCCAGCCGGACCGGCCCATGAGCGCGATCGGAGGGTGAGGTGCGGCTGACGGTGCGGTACTTCGCGGGGGCGCGGGCGGCGGTGGGGGTGGCCGAGGAGAGCTTCGAGCTGCCCGGCGACGCGGCCACGGTGGGCGCCGCGATCGAGGCGGTCCGGCGCCGGCACGGCGCGGAAGCGGTCCGCGTGCTGCCCGCGTGCAGCTACCTGTTGGACGGTGTGGCCGTTCGCGATCATGACACGGCCGTGTGGTCCGGGTCACAACTCGACGTGTTGCCACCCTTCGCCGGTGGATGAGTCTTCTCCACTCTTGCGGCTTAGTACGTGAGGTAAACCTCACTTACGGTGATTGATCTCGGCGAATCTCGGAACGGAAACAGACCGGTAACGGTGCCCTGAGCTGGCTAAACGGGACGCTCGGGGAGTCACTCTGTCGCGTTACAGTGACGTGAGTCACATGCCAGATCATTTGGCGCGAGCCTCCCGGTTACGTACCGTCGCTTCTCGGTTGGCCCCGACCGACCAGAGCTAGACCGGGACGCCTCGCACCGAACCTGTCCACCGGTGTCCCGGAACACCCCCCGAGCGAGAGACAACCACCGGACAGGGATCAAGCCGAACGGCGTACCGGGCCCGAACCCGAGCCGGACGAGCAGGTGCGGGTGGACGAGAGGGAAATGGCTTCTTACCGAGGCAAGCACCGTCCGACCACCAGTTCCACCGCCCGGAGCATCGCGAAGGTCGCCGTCGCCGGCGTCATCGTCGGAGCGCCCCTGGCCATGGCCGCCGGCACCGCCAACGCGCAGTCCGACGTCAACTGGGACGCGGTCGCCGCGTGCGAGAGTGGCGGCAACTGGAGCATCAACACCGGCAACGGCTACTACGGCGGCCTGCAGTTCCTGCCGTCCACGTGGACCTCCCACGGTGGTTCCGGAATGCCCCACCAGGCTTCCCGCGAGGAGCAGATCCGGGTGGCCGAGAACGTGCTGCAGACCCAGGGCATCGGCGCCTGGCCCGTCTGCGGCCCCAAGGGCCTGGGCGGCGCCGCGGCGCCCGCCAGGACCGCCCCGGCCCCGGCGCAGCCGCGCCAGGCCGCCCCCGCGCCGGTCCAGCAGGCCGCGCCGGTCCAGGAGGCCCCCGCTCCCGTGACCGTGGCGCTGCCGTCCTCCAACCCGAACGGCGACTACGAGATCAAGGCGGGCGACAGCCTGTCGAAGATCGCGGACGAGCTGAAGGTCGAAGGCGGCTGGGCCAAGCTGCACGAGCTCAACAAGGAGTTCATCCCGAACGCCGACCTCATCCTGCCTGGCCACAAGATCGCCACCAAGTGACCTGTGGCCGGCGCGAGTCGGTGCACGACGGAGCAGGGACCCCGGATCGCCCCCCTCGGCGATCCGGGGTCCCCGACCCGTTTCCGGGACCGACCCGCGGGTGACGCGGCCGGCCGACGGCCGGCGGTCGTCGCGGCCGGCGGTCGTCGCGGCCGGTCAGGGCATGTTGACCCACTCGTCGTCACCGTCGGCGAAGACCTGCCGCTTCCACACCGGCAGCCGTCGCTTCACCTCGTCGACGAGCTCCGAGCACACCGCGAACGCCTCACCCCGGTGGTCGGCGGACACCGCGCACGCCAGCGCCACGTCCCCGATCGCCAGCGCGCCGACCCGGTGCGACACGGCGACGGCGCGCACGCCCTCGAACCGGGCCACCACGTCCGCCACCACCTCGGCCACCACCGCGCCGGCCGTCGGGTGCCCGACGTACTCCAGCTCGCGCACCGAACGCCCGTCGTCGTGGTCGCGCACCACCCCGGCGAACGTCACCACCGCGCCCGCCGACACGTGCTCCACCAGCTCGGCGTGCTCGGCCACGGACAGCGGTTGGTCGCTGACGGTCGCGCGCAGCACCTCGGTCACGCGTGGTCACCTCCGGACACCTGGTCGACGGCGTGCTCCAGCACGGTCGCGAGCACGTCCAGCCCGTCGCGCACCCCGCCGGTCGAGCCGGGCAGGTTCACCACGAACGTGCGGCCCGCCACCCCCGCCACCCCGCGCGACAGCACGGACGTGGGCACGCGCGGCCAGCCTGAGCCGCGGATGACGTCGGCCACCCCCGGCACCTCGAAGTCCAGCACCGACCGGGTCGCCTCCGGCGTGCGGTCGGTCGGGCTGACGCCCGTGCCGCCGGTCGTGATGACGACCGCGACCCCGTCCGCCACGGCCGCCCGCAGCGCCTCCGCGACCGGCTCGCCGTCCGGCACGACCACCGGGTCCGGCACGTCGTAGGACCGCTCCCGCAGCCACGCCACGATGATCGGCCCGCCCCGGTCGGCGTACACCCCGGCGGACGCCCGGTTCGACGCGGTGATCACCCGCGCGGTCCGGACCGCCGCACCCGCCGCCCCGGGCGTCACGGGCGCTCCCACAGGCCGGTCTTGCCGCCCTCCTTGCGCTCGACCCGCACCGCGTCCAACGACGCCGCCGGGTCGACCGCCTTCACCATGTCGTGCAGCGTCAGCCCGGCCACCGACACGGCCGTCAACGCCTCCATCTCCACGCCCGTGCGGTCCGTCGTGCGGACGGTCGCGGTGATGCGCACCTCGGCGTCACCGAGCACGAGGTCCACCCTCACCCCGGACAACGCGATCGGGTGACACAGCGGCACCAGCTCCCACGTCCGCTTGGCCGCCATGATCCCGGCGATGCGGGCCGTGGCCAGCGCGTCGCCCTTCGGCAGGCCGTCGCTGCCCAGCAACGCCACCACCTCGTCCGTCGTGCGCAGCACACCGGACGCCACCGCCGTGCGCGTGGTCTGCTCCTTCTCGGACACGTCGACCATGCGCGCGGCGCCGCTGGAGTCCAGGTGGGTGAACTGGTTGCTCATGGAGCCGATGCTAGGCCGGAGCTAGGCGGACGCGGATTCCGTGGCGGCCTTGCGCACGGCCTCCGCGACCGCGGGGGCGACCGAGGTGTCGAACACGCTGGGCACGATGAACGACGCGTTGAGCCGGTCGCCGTCCACCACGTCGGCGATGGCGTTGGCCGCCGCGATCAGCATCGAGTCGGTGATCGTGCGCGCGTGGGCGTCGAGCAGGCCCCGGAACACGCCCGGGAACGCCAGCACGTTGTTGATCTGGTTCGGGAAGTCGCTGCGGCCGGTGGCCACGACGGCGGCGTGCTTCTGCGCCTCCATCGGGTCGATCTCCGGGTCCGGGTTGGCCAGCGCGAACACGATCGCGTCCTGGTTCATGGTGGCGACCTGCTCGGCGCCGAACAGGTTCGGGGCCGACACGCCGATGAACACGTCCGCGCCGACCAGCGCGTCCTTCAGCCGGCCGGTGACGTTGTCCTTGTTGGTCGACGCGGCGACGGACTTCAGGTTGTCGTCCAGGCCGGGCCGGTCGCGGTGCACGATGCCGTCGACGTCGACGGCCACCACGTCGCCGGGCTCCTGCTTGAGCAGCAGCCGGATGATCGCGCTGCCCGCCGCGCCGACCCCGCACACCACGACCTTGCAGTCGGTGATCTTCTTGCCGACCACGCGCAGGGCGTTGCGCAGCGCGCCGACCACGACGATCGCGGTGCCGTGCTGGTCGTCGTGGAAGACCGGGATGTCCAGCTTCTCGCGCAGCCGCGCCTCGATCTCGAAGCAGCGCGGCGCGGCGATGTCCTCGAGGTTGATGCCGCCGTAGACCGGCGCGATCAGCTCGACCGCGCGGATGATCTCCTCGGTGTCCTGGGTGTCCAGGCAGACCGGCCAGGCGTCGACGCCCGCGAACTTCTTGAACAGCGCGGCCTTGCCCTCCATCACGGGCAGCGCGGCGGCCGGGCCGATGTTGCCCAGGCCGAGCACGGCCGAGCCGTCGGTGACCACGGCGACCGTGTTGCGCTTGATGGTGAGGCGGCGGGCGTCGTCCGGGTTCTCCGCGATGGCCATGCAGACGCGGGCGACGCCGGGCGTGTAGGCGCGGGAGAGGTCGTCGCGGTTGCGCAGCGGCACCTTGGACGAGATCTCGATCTTGCCGCCGAGGTGGACCAGGAACGTCCGGTCGGACACCTTGCGGACCACGATCCCGGGCAGCAGCTCCAGGGTGTCGGTGATGTCCTTGGCGTGGTTGGCCGACAGCGCGTTGCAGGTGAGGTCGATGATCACCCGGTCCGTGTGCGACTCGACGACGTCGAACGCGGTGATCACGCCGCCCGCCCGGCCGACGGCCGAGGTAAGGTCGCCGGCGGCCGACGCCGACGGCGGGGCCTCCAGCCGGACGGTGATCGAGTAACCAGGGCCGGGGACCGGCATCGAACCTCCCAGAACAGCACAGCTCAAGAGGGTTCGAGCGTAGTCCGGGCGGAAATACGGAACGCGCGCGGCTCGACGGCCGCGCGCGCCCGTGCTAGCGGTTGATCTCCGTCACGGGGTGGTGGTAGCCCAGCTCCTCGACGGGCAGCGGGAAGGTCACCGTGCCGAACGGGGACATCGCACCCTGCATGTCGCTGGCCAGCTCGGACACCGCGTACTTGCCGTCGGCGGGCGGCTCCGGCCAGTGCGGGTCGATGCGCTCGGGGCGGGCCTTGGCCACGGTTCCTCCTCGGTCGTGCCTTCGTCGCGACAAGTGTGCCTCATCGGCCCTGGTGGCGACGCGGGGTGCCCGGCCGGGAAAAGCGAGAGCCACGTCACGGGTGTGATCCCTACCCTCGTGCCGGTGAACGACACGACGGCACTGCTCAACGTGGTCGACATCGAGGCCACGTGCTGGGCGGGCGACCCACCCCCCGGACAGGTCTCCGAGATCATCGAGATCGGCCTGACGACGGTCGACCTGGCGTCGGGCGAACGGGTCGGCAAGCACCGGGTCCTGGTCCGGCCGCGGTGCTCGTCGGTCAGCCCGTTCTGCACCGGGCTGACCGGCCTGACGCAGGCGGAGGTGGACACGGGCGTCGACTTCGCCGAGGCGTGCCGGCAGCTGGCCGTCGAGCACCAGGCCGGTTCGAGGTCGTGGGCGAGCTGGGGCGACTACGACCGCGAGCAGTTCTCGCGGCAGTGCCGGGCGACCGGCGTGCCCTACCCGTTCGGGCAGCGGCACTGGAACGCGAAGCTGGTGTTCACCGGGGCGCACGGGCTGCGCAAGCGGCCGGGCATGGCGCAGGCGCTGGAGATCGCCGGCCTGCCGCTGGAGGGCAGGCACCACTCGGGCGCGGACGACGCGTGGAACATCGCGGCCCTGGTCCTCCACCTGGCGGGGCGCGACTCCTGGCCGGCGGAGCCGACCACGACCCCGGGCGACCGCCTCGGGTGAGCTTCCCGCGCCGCCGGCCGCGTCCCGATTTTCGCGGTCCCGGTTAATCTATTTTCGCGACGACCACGCGCCGTTGAGCCGAAAGGTGCAGCAATCGCGACCGATCGGCAAGACCGGGCCGGCGAAAGGAACCTTGCCGCCCCCGCTTCACCGCCGGTAAGCTTCGAGGTGCCGCCGCGAAATAGTCACCCAATTCCGTGCAACCCTGCCGCCGGCATTGACCGGCGAAACGGAAGGGAACTGTCGTGAGAATCCGGTCATTCACTATTCGCGCGGCCTCTTCGCTCGTGGCGCTGTGCGCCGTCGCGCTCACCGCGGTCGGCACCGCCGCCACCGCACCCGCCGCCACCGGGCCTGTTTCCGCCGCCATCGCGCCCGCTTCCGCCACACCCCTCCCCACCACACCCGTGACCACCACGTCCCTCGCGCCGCCGGGCAAGGCCCACCTGCTGAACCCCAATTCGGGGCTGTGCCTCAACGTGAAGGGCTTCGGCACCGAGCCGAGCTCCCGGACGGAAATCTGGAACTGCCTCGACCAACCGGCCGAATTGTGGGAACTGAACAACAGCGGGCAGCTCTACAACCCGAACTCCGGATTGTGCTTGAACACGGTGGGCTACGGCGTCCTGGCCGGCACGCCGACAGAACTGTGGGCGTGCAACCCGAAGGTCGCGCTCTGGTCCTTCAACGGGGCCACCCTGATGCACAAGCAATCCGGTCTGTGCCTCAGCGTGGCCGGATTCGGCACCACCCCGGGCACGCCCACCGAAATCTGGTACTGCGCCGGCAACCCCGCCGAGAACTGGAAGTGGTGGCTCTAGCCGTCGGGCTCGCGGGCGACCGCCGGCCCCGGCCGGGCGGTCGCGCCGCGACGTGAACCGGAGTCGCACGACGGGCCGAGGCGGTCGGCATATACCGTGGTGAGGATGTCCGGCACGACCCTCGCCGAGTGGCTGCGGGCGCAGGACGACTCCGCGCTCGTGGCTCTGCTGCGCGCCCGGCCGGACCTGGCCACGCCCCCACCGGCGGACACGACCGTGCTCGCCACCCGCATCGGGTCGCGGGCTTCCGTGGCGCGGGCCTGTGAAGACCTCGACACGCTGACGCTGACCGTCCTCGAAGCGCTGCTCGTGCTCGACGCCGACCTCGCGCCGGTCGGCCGGACCGCCGTGCAGGAGCTGTTCGGCCCGACGGACATCAGCGGGCCCCTCGGCACGCTGCGCGCCCGTGCCCTGCTGTGGGGCGGCGACCACGCGCTGAGCACCCCGCCGGCCACCCGCGACGCGGTCAACCCGTTCCCCGGCGGCCTCGGCCGCTCGGTGCCGCGCCTGGCCACCGCCGACCTGGCCGACCTCGACCCCGACGAGCTCCGGGTCCTGCAGACCCTCGCCGCCGGTCCGCCGGTAGGCCAGACCAAGGACGCCGCGCACGTCGTCTCCCTCGCCAACGCCCGGACGCCGATCCAGAAGCTCCTCGCCCGCGGCCTGCTGGTCCGGCGCGACGCGCAGACCGTCGAGCTGCCCCGCGAGATCGGCCTGAAGGTCCGGGGCGAGCACCCGCTCGGCGCGATCCGGACCACCGAGCCGCCGCTCACCACGTTCCGCCGCGACCCCTCCGACGTCGACCACACCGGCGGCGGTGAGGCGTTGGAGCTGTCCCGGCACGTCGAGACGCTGCTCAAGAGCTGGTCGGAGGACCCGCCGGCGGTGCTGCGGTCGGGCGGCGTCGGCGTGCGGGAGCTGCGCAAGCTCGCCAAGGACCTCGACGTGGACGAGCGGCGGGCCGCGCTGCTGGTCGAGCTGGTCGTCAACGCGGGCCTGGTCGCCGACACCGAAGGCGTCGAACCCGAGTGGGTGCCGACCACGCAGACCGACGCGTGGCTGGTCGCCGCGCCCGAGCACCGGTGGGCGACGCTGGCCCAGGCGTGGCTCGACCTGCCGCGCCTGCCGGGCCTGATCGGGCAGCGCGACGAGCGCGACCGGCTGCTCAACCCGCTCGCGCCGGAGCTGAACCGGCCGGGCGCGCCACGCGACCGCAAGCGCATCCTCGAAGCCCTGGCCGCCCTGGAGCCGGGCACCGCCGTGATCGACCCGGACGAGCTGGCCGCCGTGCTGGCGTGGCGCGCGCCCCGACGTGGCGGGCGGCTGCGCGACGAGCTGGTGCGCTGGACCGTGGACGAGGGCACGCGGGTCGGCGTCCTCGCGCACAACGCGATCACCGCGCAGGGCCGCACGCTGCTGGTCGAAGGGCCCGGGGCGGCGGCGAAGCGGCTGGGCGACGCGTTGCCGGCGCCGGTCGACCACGTGCTGGTGCAGGCCGACCTGACCGTCGTCGCGCCCGGCCGGCTGGACCCGGAGCTGGCCGACGAGATCGCGCTGGTCGCGGACGTCGAGTCGGCCGGCAGCGCCACGGTCTACCGGGTGCGGGAAGGCTCGGTGCGGCGCGCGTTCGACGCCGGGCGCAGCGCCGCCGAGCTGCACGAGCTGTTCCGGTCCCGGTCGCGCACACCGGTGCCGCAGTCGTTGACGTACCTGATCGACGACGCGGCCCGCAGGCACGGCCGGTTGCGGGGCGGCGCGGCCGGGTCGTTCCTGCGCTGCGACGACCCCGTGCTGGTCACCGAGGTGATGTCGCACGCGGCGGCCGAGCGGCTGGCGCTGCGCAAGATCGCGCCGACCGTCGTGGTCAGCCCGCTGCCGCTGGCCGAGGTGCTCGACGGGTTGCGCGACGCCGGGTTCGCGCCCGCCGCCGAGGGGCCGGACGGTCACGTGCTGGACCTGCGGGCCGGTGGTCGGCGGATCGCGGGCAAGGGGCGGCGCAGGCCCGTGCAGCCGAGCGTGCCGTCGGACGAGCAGCTGGGCGAGCTGGTGCTGCTCGTGCGGGCGGGCGACCGCGCCGCGACGACCACCGGCGGTGCGCGGGTGTCGGTGCCGGGTCACCTGGGCGCGGGACCGTCGGCCACGCTCGCGTTGCTGCAACGCGCGGCCCAGGAGGGGCGCAGCGTCCTGGTCGACTTCGTGGACGGCCACGGCACCGCCGCCCGGCGCGTGATCACCCCGCAGGTCGTGGGCGGTGGCGTGCTGGAAGGCGTCGACGTCAGCTACGGCGAGGTCCGCCGCTTCCCCCTGCACCGCATCACCTCCGCCGCCCTGGTCGAGGACGACGGCGCGTAATCCCCCGTTCGGCGTCGATGATCACCTGAACGGTGAACCCGGAACCCCTTAGCGTCGAATCGCGACGCCCGCGCACCACCCGCGCGTCGATCGGCCGGGCCACCCCCACCCGCTCGGGCAAGTCGAAGGGCGGCCTCCTACGAGGAGACCGCCCCTTCGGCCCGGAGCCGACGGCCCGTCGGGCACGTCGAAGGGCGGCCCCGGAGGAGACCGCCCTACGGCGCGAAAGCCGTCTGATCAGCACGCGCACGGCCCGACCCGGAGGTCGATCAGCCCGCGCGCACCGACATCCACTGGCGCATGGCGTGCTCGACCAGCGTGATCAGCGTCTGCTTGGTCGACTGCCGGTTGCGCGCGTCGCAAGTCACTATCGGCACGGACTGGTCGATCGTGAGCGCTTCGCGGACGTCCTCGATGCGGTGGTGCAGCAGGCCGTCGAAGCAGTTGACCCCGACCACGTACGGCAACTGCCGGTCGTCGAAGAAGTCGATGGAGGCGAACGCGTCCGCCAACCGCCGTGTGTCCACCAGCACGATCGCGCCGATCGCACCGCGCACCAGGTCGTCCCACATGAACCAGAACCGGTGCTGGCCAGGTGTGCCGAACAGGTACAGGATCAGATCCTGGTCGAGCGACACCCGGCCGAAGTCCATGGCCACCGTCGTGGTGACCTTGTTCGGCGTCGCCGAGAGGTCGTCGACCCCGGCGCTGGCCTCGGTCATCACCGCTTCGGTGGTCAGCGGAACGATCTCCGACACGGAACCGACGAACGTAGTCTTGCCCACGCCGAAGCCACCGGCCACCACGATCTTCGCGGAGGTCGTCGGCTTCCGTTCGCCTTCGGCCGCGTTGGGGCTAGAGCCTGCGAAGCCCACTGAGCACCCTCTCAAGGAAATCAATGGACGGCTTGTCCCCGGTGATCAAGCCGCCCTGATGAATCAAAACCAAACCCATGCTCGCCATGTCGCCGATCAGCACCCGGGCCACGCCGAGCGGTAGCCGGAGGTGGGCGGCGATCTCGGCCACCGACCTGGTGTCGGTGCACAGCCCGCAGATCGACCGGTGTTCGGGGAGCACCGCCGCGTCGCGTTCGAGACCGCGTTCGCTGGTGGACACCAGCGCCTCGATCGCGAGGTCGTAGTCGGGCCGGGTCCGGCCACCGGTCCGGGTGTACGGGCGGACCAGCGACCCGGACTCCGCGGCGGGGTTCTCCTCGCGCCGCACGACCGGCTGCGGACCGGTCGCGTACGGCACCTGTTCCGGCACGCTGTCCGGCAGGCCGTGGGCGCCGAACAGATCGGCTCCCGGGCCGCCGAACAGGCCGCTGCCGTACCCGTCGATGTCGAACCGGTTGGGAACGTCGTCGTAGTCGTACGACGAGTCGTCAACCTCACGCTGAGACATATCGCCTTGCCCCTGCCCTGTGCCTTCGACCCGTGGCCGCTGCGCCTGCTCCGCCCGGCGGCCTCGCCACGAGTTGGGTGCGTCCTCGGCTTCCTCGTCCTGTGCGGGGTCGGCATCCGGCTCAGCGAATCGGAAGCCGCCGACCGCCCACTCCTGGTAGTCGAAGTTCCTACCGAAGCGTCGGCCGCCGGCGCCGGATCGTTCAGCCATTTACCTTCACCCCCACGATCTCATGAGGATCTACCGCCGAACCACGCCCTGGAGCTGCGCGCGCAGCTCCGGGGTCAGCTGTTGGCCCACGCGCTCGACCAGCAACGTCATCTCGTACGCGACGAGGCCGATGTCGCAGTTCGGGGCCGCGAGCACCGCGAGGCACGACCCGTCGCTGATCGACATCAGGAACAGGTAGCCCCGTTCCATCTCGACCACGGTCTGGTTGACCGTGCCCGCCTCGAAGCACCGTGCCGCGCCCGCGGTGAGGCTCACGAGCCCGGATGCCACGGCGGACAGCTGTTCGGCGCGGTCGCGGGGCAGACCCTGCGAGCCGGCGAGCAATAGCCCGTCCGCCGACACGACCACGGAATGTGCCACACCGGGAACCCGGCGCACGAAGTCGGTGATAAGCCAACCAAAGCTGCCTGGCTGAGCTGCGGTCGTCACTCCTGCTCCTCGTCTTGCCGGCTCGACATGTCACCAGCGTAAGCGTCGATCAAAGCGTGTCGCCCTCGATGGACGCCCTGCTGAAGACTCGACATGCGTCCACGGATCGCGTCAGCCGATCGTGGTGGCAGCGGGGGCCGCTGCGGTTGCCGCTCCGAGGCCGACGGCTTCGGTGCGGCGGATCCCGGCACAAGCTGAGCCTTGGGCACCCGCTTGGGCAACCCCGCCTGTGTCGTGGTCTCGGGTGCCTTGTTCAGCAAGGCCTGTGCCGCCTGCCAACCCTCGTCGGCGGGGGACTCCCACACCGACTCGGCGGCGGGTGCGGCCGGCTCGGGTTCGGCGACCGGTTCCGGCTCGGTCACGCGGGACACCTCCGCGGCGCGCTTGGGCAGGTTGGTGGGCGATCCGGGCTGCCGCTTGGGCAGCCCGCCCTCGGTCAGACTAGTGCCCTCGGCGCGACCGGACGTCGTCTCGCCCCGCTGGGGCGCCGAACCGCCGTCCGACTCGTGCTTGGGCTGGGCGTTGTGGCCCGTGTCGAGCAGGCCGCCGCGCGGCGGCAGCGGGTCCGCGGACGTGGTCGGCGCGACCGGCGGGATCGGGCGCGGCCGGCGGGTCGGCAGCGCCGAACCGACGGGCACGGCCGGTTCCGGCTCGGCCGGCGCCGGTGGCACCGCCTGCGCGGTCGCCGCCGACGTCTCGCTGCCCACGGCCTGGAACCACTGCGAGAGGACCGCCTCGTAGATCGGCAGCCGCTCGGTCGGCGCGTCCAAGTCGCGGTCGACCTCCCTGGCCGCGGGCGCGACCCGCGGTGCGGAGCCGTTGCGGTGCGCGGGCTCCGGTTCCGGCACGTGCGCCGGTTCGGGCTCCGGCTCGGGCTCGACGAGGAAGCCGCTGTCCAGCGGCGCGAACTGGGTGGTCTCGAAGCCGTGCTCGTAGTCCGAGTCGTGCTCGGAGCGGTCCTCGTAGGCGGTGAACAGGGTCGGCTCGCCGAACGAGCCCACCGGTTCCCGGTCGTCCACGTCGCGCTCGTCCGCCGTCCGCAGCCACGGCTGCGACACCTCGGCGGAGGTCTCCGCGGGCGCCTGCCCGAACGTCGGCGTCTCGCCGAAGGCGGGCACGCGGGCCGGGTCCTGCTCGCCCTGGCCCTGCACGAAGCTCACCGGGAACGCGGGCTCGTCCTCCACCCGCGGGATGCTCGGGAAGCTCGCGTCGTCGTCCAGGCGGGACATGGTGCCGGTGCCGAACGCGCCGGCGATGCCGGACGCGCGCTGCGCCGTCGTCCCGAACCCGGACTCGCCGAACCCGGCGCCATCGCCGAAGCCGTTGGCGTTGGCGTCGCCGAAACCGGAGTCGCCGAACGCCGCGGCCGGCTCGGCGCCCATCGGGGAGCCCATCGCGCCCGGCGAGGCGACCAGCGTGTCCGGCACGAGCACGAGCGCGGTGGTGCCGCCCTCGATGTCCTCGTTGGACCGCAGGCGCACCTTGATGTCGTGCCGCTTGGCCAGCCGCGCGACCACGTACAGGCCCATCCGGCGGGACACCGCGACGTCCACGTCCGGCGGGTCGGCCAGCCGCTCGTTGGCGTCGGTGATCTCCTGCTCGCCCATGCCGACGCCGCGGTCCTGGATCTCGATCGCCAGCTCGCCCTTGCGGGTGCGGGCGGTGCGCACGGTGACCTTCGTCACCGGGTCGGAGAACGCGGTCGCGTTGTCCAGCAGCTCCGCGATCAGGTGCACGAGGTCGTTGACCGCGCGGCCCTGGACGGTGAGCTCCGGGGTCTGGCCGACCTGCACGCGGGCGTACTGCTCGACCTCGGACACCGCGGCGCCGAGCACCTCGGCCGCCGGGACCGGGCGGGTCAGCCGCCGGGACAGGTCCGTGCCGGACAGCACCAGCAGGTTCTCGCTGTTGCGCCGCATGCGGGTGGCGAGGTGGTCCAGCTCGAACAGGCTGGCCAGCTGGTCGGGGTCCTGCTCGTCCTGCTCCAGCCGGTCGATCAGGTTCAGCTGGCGCTCGACCAGCGCCTGCGAGCGGCGGGACAGGTTGACGAACATCGAGTTGACGTTGTCGCGCAGCAGGGCCTGCTCGGCGGCCAGCCGCACGGCCTCGCCGTGCACCGCGTCGAACGCCCGCGCCACCTGGCCGACCTCTTCGCGGGTGGTGATCGGCACCGGCGCGATGGCCGTCTTCGCCGCTTCCTGCGGGTTCGGGTCGGCGAGGATCCGGTTGACCGCCTCGGGCAGGCCGTGGTCGGCGACCGCGAGCGCGGTGCGGCGCAGCGTGCGCAGCGGGTTGAGGATCGAGCGGGCCACGAACAGCGCCATGACCAGGGCCAGCAGCAACGCGCCCAGCACGATGCCGGAGTCGCGGAACGCGGCGGCGCGCGCCACGCCGGTCAGCTCGTCGGTCCGGTTCTGCAGCTGCTCCAGCAGCAGGTTCTCCACGTCCCGGGTGAGGTTCACGGTCAGCGTGGACGCGATGTCCCACTTCTCCGGGCGCAGCGACGTCATGGGCTTGCCGGCGGCGGCCAGGTTCAGCGCCGTCTCCTGCATGTCGTTCGCGGTGTCGACGATCAGACCCGTGACGGTGTCGTCGTAGATCTTGGCCTGGTCGGCGGTCGCGGACTTGCGGAAGTCGTTGCGGGCCGCGTCCAGCTCGGCGTTCGCGGCCAGCAGCTGGCGCTCCTGGCCCGGGCCGAACACGCCGCCCTGGAAGACGTCGAGCATGATGCCGCGCTTGCGCGACTCCTGCTCCTTGATGCGGGCGATCGCGTTGGTCGCCAGGTGCAGCCGCACCAGCTCGGGCTCGTTGATGCCCGCGATGGCCTGCTCGCCGAGGTCGAGGAGGCTCTCCACGGACTCGGAGTAGGTGCGCATCACGGCCTCGGACGGGTACTGCGTCTCGCGGACCGCGTTGCGGAGGCTGTTGAGCCGGTTGAGCTGGCTGGACGCCCGGCGGAACCGGGTCACCACCTCGTCGTCGAGGTCGGCGCTGAGGTCCACGATCTTGGCGTTGAGGGCCTGCACGGTGTCCTCGACGCGGCGCAGCTGCCGGTCGAGCACCACGCGGTCGAGCTCCTTGCCGGACGCCACGTGGCTCGCGCTCAGGTCGCGTTCGCGTTGCAGCTGCTGCACCAGGTCGGCGACCGCCGACTCCAGCTGGATCTGGTTCGCGAGCCGGTTGAGGTCGGCCGCGTCGGCGAGGTCGGAGTTCACGCGCAGGCCGCCGAGTGCCACCGCGGCGATGGTCGGGATCAGCAGGACGGCCGTCAGCTTGGTGGGCAGCCGCCAGTTGCGCAGGCGCCAGCCGGCGGTGCGAGCCGAGCCGGCCCGGCCGGCCGTGGTCGCACCGGTCTTCGTCGGCCCCGTTTGCTCGGTCACCGTTCCATCACTCAGCGCAGTCAGTCCGTCACCCGTTCCGGGCCTTTCGGAGCGCGGTGTAAACCCCACGCCTGACTGGCTGGGACCTCTCTCTCGACGGGCCACCCTGGGCTTCCTCTTCCGGCAGCAGTGGTTCCGGCCTCTCCCCCGCGGACCGAAGCATGGACTCGAATTCGGGCCGAATTGCAGCACAGGAGCGGTGGTGCCGGCTAGTCACCCCCACCCCGCGTGGGGACACGACGGTCTGCGACGACCTGTGCCACCAGCCGGGGAGCGTAGTGCTCGTCCCCAGCCCCGGGGAAGACTCCGGAAGCACTCACCGTATCGGAGCAGGGCTGTCGTTTCATACCTCTGGGTGGTTACCATCCCGGGCATCGACAAGTGCGTCGACAAATTCGTTGATCAAAAAGACCCCGCTCTCGAGGTCATCCCGGCGAGAGGTGCCATGCCTACCCCAGCGCGTGTTCTGCGACGTGCGGCAGCGTTGTTCGCTTGTGCCGCCACCTTGACGGCGTGCGGACTGATCCCCGGCACCGACGGGAACAGCCGCCCCGACGTGGAACGCAACACACTGCGCATCGGTGTGCTGCCGGTGGTGGACGTGGCGCCGCTGCGCCTGGCGTTCAACAACAAGTTGTTCGAGAAGGCCGGGCTGCAGGTGCAGCTGGTGCCGTTGAACAACGAGGTCGAGGGCATCAAGCAGCTCGACACCACGCTCGACCTGACCTGGGCGACGCACGTCACGCTGTTCCGCAGCTACGCCGAGCAGACCCCGCTCCAGCTGCAGGGCGAGGCGTACCAGGCGGGCGCGAACACCATGGCGCTCGTCACCCTCGACCCGGACTACGACAGCCCCGGCAAGCTCGCCAACCCGCGCATCGCCGTGCCGTCCGTCGGCGACGTCGGCGCGCTGACCACGAAGGCCGTGCTCAAGACGGCGGGCGTGGAGAAGCAGCGGATCAGGCTGTCCGAGATGCCGTTCGAGCAGATGGTCACCGCGATGCAGGCCAAGCAGGTCGACGCGGCGTGGATGACCGAGCCGTACATCACCCAGGCCCAGGCCGGCGCCGGCGCGCGCATCCTCACCGACACGGCCGTCGGCCCGACCAAGGACTTCCCCATGTCGGGGTACGCGTCGAGCAAGAAGTTCGCCGACGGCAACCCGCGCACGCTGGCCCTGTTCCGGCAGGTCCTGCGGGACGCGCAGGAGGCGGCGTCCAACGACAAGCTGTCCGTGCAGAACGCGCTGACCGGCTACATGGACGTCGACCAGCAGACCGCGGCGCTGGTGTCGGTGGGCACGTTCCCGCTGTCGCTGAACCCGGTCCGGCTGCAGCGCGTCGCCGACATGATGGACACCGAAGAGGTGCTGCCCGAGCGCTTGGACGTCGGCGGGTTGTTGCCGCCTGGAACCACCAACTGACACACGGTTAGCGAAATCCCGTGCGTTAGGGGGCCTTCCCATTGCGGAAGGCCCCCTTTTCTTTGATTTTCCGCGTCGGTTGGAACTCGATCCGGCGACGGCCGCGTCTCGGCGCTGTCGTGATCAGGCTTGCGTCAAGCAGATCGTCGTCGCGGGCTGTGAGTAAACGGTCACGGTGTCGCCACTCTCGCACTCGTTCTCGTCCGCTCGACCCGTCACGACCTTGCCCACCTTGTACGAGGCGCTCGAATCGCAGGTCACCTTGGTCGTTTTGGCGGCGGCAATCGAGGACTCCTCCTTGAAGCAGTCGCCCTCGGCGGCGTTGAGCATCAGGCACAGCTTGAAGCCGTTGCTGCGCCGTCCGCCACTGTCGGAGTACTCGGCGTAGTCGCCGTCCGGGCAGGAGTCGGCGCTGCTGTCCAGCTTGGCGGCGACCTTGAAGGCCGCCTCGGCCGAGGAGCACTCGATCTTCTCGACGTCGGCGTCGGTCACGGAGGCCGAGACGACCTTGATGCAGTCGCCCTCCTCCGCTCCCGCGGGACCGGTGAGGCCGGCGATGACGCCCGCGACCACGATGCCCACGACACCCAGCACCACCACGGCGACCAGCGCCTTCGCGCCGCGCGAGGTGCCCTTGGCGGGCGGGGGCGGGAACTGCTGCGGGTAGGCGGGCTGACCCGGCTGACCGAACTGGCCCGGCTGGCCCGGCTGGCCGAACTGACCGGGCTGGCCCGGGTACTGGGTCTGGCCGGGGTACTGGGTCTGGCCCGGGTACTGGGTCTGGCCGGGGTACTGGGTCTGGCCGGGGTACTGGGCTTGACCGGGGTACTGGGCTTGACCCGGGTACGGGGCTTGACCGGGGTAGGGGGCCTGCTCGGGGTACTGGGCTGCGCGTACTGGGGCGGCTGGCCCTGGTAGCCGGGCATCGGCTGGTAGCCGGGTTCCTGCTGCTGGTCACCGGGGGCCTGCGGGTAGCCAGGCTGCGGCTGAGGGGGCTGCTGCGGGTCCGGCAGGCCGGGCGGTGGGGCCGGGAAGCCCTGCGGCGACGACGGTGGCCCCCAGCCAGGCTGCTGGGGCGGTGGGTAGCCGTGGGGCGGCTGGTCGGGTGGCGTGGTCACCTGGCGTTCCTCTCGACGTACAACGAGCGGAACGTACCGTCGCGCGCCTCGGGGGCGCAGCGATTTCAGCCCTTGTCCGACACCCGGACCAGGCAGAACGTGACGACGGGCTCGACGTAGGTCAACTTCTGCCCGTTCGCGCACTCCACCGGCTCACGGGCGGCGCTCGTCACCCGGATCGCCTCGGCGGTCGTGCAGTCGACCCTCTTCATCCCCGACTCGCGGTCGCCCTGGTAACAGGCCCCCTCCAGGAAGTTGGGGATCAGGCACAACGTGTCGGCGCGGGTGAAGATCGTGTACGGCGCGCCGCCCGTGGGGCACTGCGAGGCCTCGTCGACGACCTTGGCGACCCGCACGTTGGCGTCGGCGGCCCGGCAGTCCATCGGCCGGTACTTCGCGCCCTTCTCGGCCTTCTCGATGTGCGCGCAGACGCCCGGCTCGGTGCCCGCGGGCCCGCTGGTGAGCAGGGTGAACGCGAACGCGCCCGCCACCACGACCGCGACCGCCCCGATGCCCAACCCGATCTTCCGCATGGAACAGGGCATCGGCACGGTCGCGCGCCGGGTTGAGCGGGTTCACCCGCCAGTGGTCAGGTCAGGGCGACGGACGTCACAGCTCGGCGGGCGCCAGGCAGTACGTGACGGGCGGCTCCGGGTAGGCCATGCCCGCGCCGTCGGCACAGGCCTCCAGGTCGGTCGAGCCCTCGATGACCTTGGTCACCTTGATGGTCTCCGGCCCGGTGCACTGGGTCTTGACGAACCCGGTGCCCTCGTCGGGCTTGTAGCAGGAGCCCTCGGCCATGTTGGGCAGCAGGCACAGCTTGTAGCCGTCGCCGACGCCGCCCGCCGGCACGATCTCGGTGTAGAGGCCGTCCTCGGGGCAGGTGGCGTCGGTCGCGTCGAGGACCTTGCCCACCTTGTACGACGCCTGGTCGGCGGAGCAGTCCAGGGTGTCGACCTCGGCCCGGTTGTCGGTCTCGGCGGACACGCTCACGCAGTCGCCGGCCTCCGCGTTGGCGGGATCGCTGGTGAGGTAGCGCACGCCGTAGACGACGATGCCGATCAGCAGCACGACCAGCACGCCGACGAGGACCTTCCGGCCGCTGCCGCCGGACGTGCCGGTCTCGTTCACCGCCGGCGCCGCGGAGGCGGGCTCGACGGGGTCCGCGGCGGGCGCCGGGCGGGCGCCGGGCACCGCGGTGGGGCCGGCGGGCGTGACGGGCTCGTTGCCGGCCACCGGGCGCTCCCTGGCGGCGGCGCCGGGCTCGGGGGTGGTGCCGGCGGGTTCGGCGGAGCCGGCGCCCGTGCCCAGCCCGGACGACGCCGGGGTGGACAGCTCCCGCTCTTCGGCCGACGCGGCGGCGTCCCGCGAGGCCGCGATGCGGTCGGCGTCGGCGGGTGGCACGTCGGGACGCGCGGCGGGGTCGCCCGCGGCCCCGGCCGGCACGTCGTCGTCGGCGGGTCGACTCGGCTCGTTGCTCATGATCATCCTCGCTGGACGGGTGCGCGTGACGCCACAGAAGGTAGCGCCACGCGCACCGCGAGGTGGATCAGCCGCTCGCGGCCCGGCCGGTTCACCGGCGATCCGCCCGGGTCCGCGTCGTCACGGGCCCGCGTGCCCGCGAGGTGGAGCGGTTCTCACTCGTTCGGCGCGAAGCACATGGTCGTCTTCGGCTCGGGGAACGTCAGCGGCGAGGCGTCGGTGCAGGCGCTCTCGTCGGCGCTGCCCTTGACCAGCTTGACCAGCTTGAACGTGCCGGACTGGCCGCAGTCGACGGCCGGGTAGCCCATCTGCGTGGTGTTCTCCAGGTCGTAGCAGCTGCCCTCGACCAGGTTCGGCACCAGGCACAGCTTCGAGTCCGGGCCGCGACGGGCGGTCTCGGTGTACTCGTCGTAGTACTCGGTGGCGCACTTCGCCGTGGTGGAGTCGAGCACCTGGCCCACGGTGTAGTTGGCGTCGGCCGAGCCGCAGTCGACGGCCTTGTAGTCCGGCTTGGTGTTGGTGCCGGTCAGGCTGGCGCAGTCACCGGCCTTGGACTGGGCCGCGTCGCTGGTGAAGTAGTTGATGCCGTACACGACCACAGCGGCCACCGCGATACCGATGATCGCGGTGAGGATGCGCGCGACGATCCCCTTCTTCTTCGGCGCCGGCGGAACCTGCTGGGGCTGCGGGGCGTTCTGGTACTGCGGGGCGCCCTGGTACTGCGGACCGTTCTGGTACTGCGGTGCGGACGCGGGCATGTCCGTGCTCATGTGGACCTTCGTTCATCCGGGAGGGCCCCGTACGTCCGCGCGTAGGGTCGCGTGGTGGGGCGCAGGGACGCTATCGACTGCACCACTTCGGTGTGCACGGCTTTACCGAACCGAGTCCGTAAGCGTTGCGTGGGCGCCCGCGTACTGTCCGCTTTCGACTTGCACGCGGTATGCACACTTGAGGTACACCAAGCGACAGGAGCGCGCACCCGTGACCGACGGCCCTTTGATCGTCCAGTCGGACAAGACCTTGCTGCTGGAGGTCGAGCACCCGCTGTCGGACGACGCGCGCACCGCCATCGCGCCGTTCGCCGAGCTCGAACGCGCGCCCGAGCACGTCCACACCTACCGCATCACGCCGCTGGCGCTGTGGAACGCGCGTGCCGCCGGCCACGACGCCGAGCAGGTGGTCGACGCGCTGGTCCGGTTCTCCCGCTACCCCGTGCCGCAGCCGTTGCTGGTGGACGTGGTCGACACGATGGGCCGGTTCGGCCGGCTCCAGCTCGCCAACCACCCCGTGCACGGCCTGGTGCTGAACTCGCTCGACCGCGCCGTGCTGGAGGAGGTGCTCCGGCACAAGAAGGTCAAGCCGATGCTCGGCGCGCGCGTCGACGACGACACGGTGATCGTGCACCCGAGCGAACGCGGCCGGCTCAAGCAGCTGCTGCTCAAGGTCGGCTGGCCGGCGGAGGACCTGGCCGGGTACGTCGACGGCGAGGCCCACCCGATCGACCTGGTCGAGGACGGCTGGAAGCTGCGCGACTACCAGCGGCTGGCCGCGCAGGCGTTCTGGGCGGGCGGCTCGGGCGTGGTCGTGCTGCCGTGCGGCGCGGGCAAGACGCTGGTCGGCGCGGCGGCCATGGCCGAGGCGGGCGCGACCACGTTGATCCTGGTCACGAACACCGTGGCCGGTCGGCAGTGGAAGCGGGAGCTGATCGCGCGGACCTCGTTGACCGAGGAGGAGATCGGCGAGTACTCCGGCGAGCGCAAGGAGATCCGGCCGGTCACCATCGCGACCTACCAGGTGATCACCCGCAAGTCGAAGGGCGAGTACAAGCACCTGGAGCTGTTCGACTCGCGGGACTGGGGCCTGATCGTCTACGACGAGGTGCACCTGCTGCCCGCGCCGGTGTTCCGGATGACCGCCGACCTCCAGTCGCGCCGCCGGCTCGGCCTGACCGCGACGCTGGTGCGCGAGGACGGCCAGGAGGGCGACGTGTTCTCGCTGATCGGGCCGAAGCGGTACGACGTCCCGTGGCGGGACATCGAGGCGCAGGGCTGGATCGCGCCCGCCGAGTGCGTCGAGGTGCGGGTGACGTTGACCGACAACGAGCGGCTCCAGTACGCCACGGCCGAGCCGGAGGAGCGGTACAAGCTGTGCTCCACGGCCCGGACGAAGCTGCCGGTGGTGAAGGCGATCCTGGAGCGGCACCCCGACGAGCCGACGTTGGTGATCGGGGCCTACCTGGACCAGCTGGAGTCGCTGGGCGAGGCGTTGGACGCGCCGATCATCCAGGGTTCGACGAAGAACAAGGAGCGCGAGGCCCTGTTCGACCGGTTCCGGCGGGGCGAGCTGCGGACGTTGGTGGTGTCGAAGGTGGCGAACTTCTCCATCGACCTGCCCGAGGCGTCGGTGGCCGTGCAGGTGTCGGGGACGTTCGGGTCGCGGCAGGAGGAGGCGCAGCGGCTCGGGAGGTTGTTGCGCCCCAAGGGCGACGGCCGCCAGGCGCACTTCTACTCGGTCGTGTCGCGGGACACCCTGGACACCGACTACGCGGCGCACCGGCAGCGGTTCCTGGCGGAGCAGGGCTACGCCTACAAGATCGTGGACGCGGACGACCTGCTCGGACCGAAGCTGCCCGAGGTCGGCTGAGCCGCTCGGCGCCGGGTCGGGTGAGCGGAGTCGGTCGAGCGCTCGACGGGGCTGATGCACGACCCCGGCTGCGTGTGCGCCGAAACCCGGGTCGAGGGCGTGTACCACGAGGAACCGGCTCGGGTCATGACGTACCGGGACGCCCTGACCCGACTGCGGGTCGGGGCGGGCACGCCCGAGGATTGTGCGGGCCGGGCCCGGAAGGCTATGAAGGAGTGGTGACCCCGGTGAAGTTCCAGTGGCGCGTGTCCACCGTCGTCGGCGTGCAGGCCCGCTGACGTGATCCGGGTGGCGCCGTTACCCCGCTGGTGGATGTGGCGGCCGGAGGCCGACCTCGACGCGATCCGCCGGGCCGCGAAGCGGAAGCGGTTCTGGGCGCGGGTGGTCGAGTGGGACGTCGTGCTGGCGGCCGAGGCGCGGGACGTCGTGCACTGCGACCAGTTCACCGATCCCGCCCAACGCCGCCGCGCCGGCCGCCTGTGCGCCCACTTCGACGCCATGCGCGACCTGGACGCGCGTCGGGTCGCGCAGGTGGAACACCTGCTCTGGCGCGCGTTGGTGGCGCTGCGCGACAGCCTGCCGATGCGGGCCGCCCTGCACCGCGAGACGAACCGCCCCGGCCTGGCCGCCGCGATCGCCGAGCCGACCCGCGAGCTGGCCGAGCTGGACCGCCGCCTCGACCAGTTCGAGTCGGCGTTGCGGATCGTCGTGGAGGAGTCGGACCCGGAGCTCACGCACAGCGCCCTGCGCCGGGTCGCCGCCCTGGACCCGCTCCACTGGTCACCCCGCGCGCCGGGCCGCCCGCACGCCGAGCACGATCGCGCCGACGACGATGACGGCGCCGATCAGCTGCAGGCCCGGCGAGTCGTCGGCTCCCCCGGCCACGAAGGCGGCGAGGCCGAGGGCGAGGACCAGCACGGGGAGCACGTACTTCATGAGACCTCCTGAGGCATGACCACATCGATTATCACTCGAAACCTATCGAATTTCAATAAGCGTGGCGAGCGTCGGGACCGGCACGGCATCGCTTAGGGTCGCGTGGTGCTGGTCTACTCGATCCCGATGCGCACCCGGTTCCGCGGCATCACGGTGCGCGAGGGCGTGCTGCTGGAAGGGCCCGCCGGGTGGGGCGAGTTCTGCGCGTTCCTCGACTACGCCGACGACGAGTGCGCGCCGTGGCTCGCGTGCGCGCTGGAGGCCGCCGAGCAGGGGTGGCCCGCGCCGGTCCGGTCCGAGATCCCGGTGAACTGCACGGTTCCCGTCGTCTCCCCGGAACGCGCGCACGCCGTCGTCGCGGCGTCCGGCTGCGCCACGGCGAAGGTGAAGGTGGCCGATCCGGGCACGCCGCTCGCCGACGACCTGGCGCGCGTCGAGGCGGTGCGGGACGCGCTCGGGCCGGCCGGGGCGATCCGGGTGGACGCGAACATGGCGTGGGACGTGGACACCGCCGTCAGCGCGATCCGCGAGCTGGCACGGGCGGCCGGGGGCTTGGAGTACGTCGAGCAGCCGTGCCGGTCGATCGAGGAGCTGGCGGCGGTGCGGCGGCGGGTCGACGTGCGGATCGCGGCGGACGAGTCGATCCGGCGCGCGGAGGACCCGCTGAAGGTGGCGGTGGCCGGCGCGGCGGACATCGCGGTGATCAAGGTCGCGCCGTTGGGCGGTGTGCGGCGGGCGTTGGCGGTGGCGGAGGCGTGCGGGTTGCCGTGCGTGGTGTCGTCGGCGGTGGAGACGTCGGTCGGGATGGCCGCCGGGTTGGCGCTGGCCGCCGCGCTGCCGGAGCTGGACTTCGCGTGCGGGCTGGCCACGTTGTCGTTGATGGACGGTGACGTGACCACCGACTCCCCGCGGCCGGTGAACGGCTACCTGCCCGTGCCCGCGCACCCGCCGGCACCCGACCGCTTCGCCGAGTTCGCCGCCGACGACGAGACCACCGCCCGCTGGCTGGCCCGCCTGGACCGGGTCCGGAACCTGACCTGACCGTCAGGTGGCCCGCAGGTCCGGCACGGGACGGGGCCTGGCGGTCCGGCTCGCCGCGCGGTCGACCAGGGCCCAGGCGGCTTCGTAGGCGCGTTGGACGAAGGTGCTGCCCGGTGTCGGCCCGGCGTTGGCCAGGGCGGCGAACGCGGTCGAGGTGGTGGGGCTGAAAGCGGCGAACGCCGTGCAGCCGCGGGTGCCGCCGGAGTGGAACAGCAGCTCGCGGTCCGCTCGGCGGCGCAGGTCCCAGAACAGGCACACGTCGTGGTCGCCCGCCGACGCGCGCGGCCGGGCGACTTCGGCGGCGGCCCGGCCCAGCGGCCCGGTGAAGGGCGGCAGGTGGGCGGTCAGGTAGCGCAGCAGGTCCAGCGCCGACGAGCGCAGCGCACCGGCGGCGGGCATGCCGGGTATCTCCCACGGCGGCCGGGGACGCCCGCGCAGGTGCCCGGTGACCTGCGCGGACGGCGTGCAGTCCGTGTCGGTCAGGCCCAGCGGGCGCAGCACGCGTTCGGCCAGCAGGTCGGCGAAGGGCCGGCCCGCCGCACCCGCCAGGGCCTCGCCCAGCAGCGCGCCGCCGAAGTTCGAGTAGCGGTAGCGGCCGGACGCCCGGGACCGGGCGCGGCGCAGCGCGGCGGCGAAGTCGTCGGCGTCGAAGTCGCGGTAGGGGTTGGTGCGCCAGCGCGGCACCGCCCGCGACAGCAGCCCCGGTGGGAGGCGCGCCAGACCGGACGTGTGGGTGGCCAGGCGCTCCAGGGTGACGTCGCGGCCCAGGTGCGGCGCCGCGCCCACCGGCAGGTGCCGCCGGACGGGGTCGGTCAGGCGCACCTCGCCCCGGTCGGCCATCTCCGCCAGCAGCAGGCCGGTGAACGTCTTGGTCAGCGAGCCCAGCTCGAAGCGGGTGTGCCCGGTGACGGGACGCGGCCCGCCGCGACCGGTCGTGCCGCCGACCAGGACCACCTCCCGGTCGCCCTGGCGGAGCGCCACCGCCACGGCCGTGGCGTCGGGCACCGCGGCCGGCAGGTGCGCGACGAGGTCCTTCACGTGCCGAACAGCCGGGACAGGGTCAGCGTCCCGGCGATCGTGGCCACCACGGCGGTGTGCTGGTGGTCGTGGTACCGCTTGCGCGGGTCGTCGTCCACGGGGCCGGAGTCGCGGGGCAGGAACCCGTCAGCGTGCTGGGCTCGCGCGAACAGTTCCCACTCCGCCCGCTCGCACCGCGGCTCGGGCAGGCACGCCCCCACGATCAGCAGCTCGCCCAGCAGGTCCCACTGCTCGGCCTCCGCCCACACGTCGATCCACGCCGGCAGCCAGTTCTCCAGGTACTCGACCACGTCGGGCGGCAGGTCCCCGGGCAGCGCGCCCCAGTCGGTAAGGTGGAAGACGGTGTGGGTCATGTAGTAGGCGGTGTACCAGTCCAGCGCCCAGGGCTGCGGCGTGCGGCCGAGCCACGTCTGCCGGAGCATCATCGCGAGGTCGTCGTCCCGGTGGACACCCAAGACGCGGTGGGCGTTGGCCACGGCCAGCCGGCGGTTGGGGAGGACTTCGGTCATGGAGTCCGCGACCGAGCACTGCGCGAGGACCTCCTCCAGTGCCTCGTGGCGCAGTCCGCTCCGGGCGTAGTGGACGTAGGTCTCCAGCGGGTCGGTGAGCAGCGCGTGCCGCAGCTGGCGCTCGTAGAGCAGGTCGCCCTCGTGCATCTGCTTCCACGAGAAGTCCAGCAGCTCACTCGCGGCCCGCTGCTCGGCCGTGCCGGCCACTCCCTCGCGCAGCACCAGCGACGACGCCAGCCCCAGCTCGCACAGCGGCTTGTACGCCTCGTCGGGGTCGTTGAGGTCGGCGATGGCGGCGTCGTCCTCGAACGCGCCCAGCTCGTGGTTGGCGTGCAACCAGCCCAGTGCGCCTGCCGCGACGTCGTGGGCGACGTGGACGACGGTGGTCATGCCGCACCCACCAGGTGGCGGGCGACGGTCAGGTCGAGCAGCCGGCGCGGTTCCGAGCCGACCCGCAGCGCGACGTGGTCGACCAGCGTCACCGGGTCCACCGGCAGCCGGACGCCGGCGGCGTGCACGAGGGCGACCCACCGGGTCAGGCGGCTCGCGGTGCCGAAGTCCCGGCGCAGCACGGTCCGCAGCACGCCCCGGCACAGGGCCAAGGGCTGGGCCGCGACCGCGTCCACCACGGGCCCGGTCGCACCGGGGTGCGCCAGGGAGGACAGCTGGGCCACCGCGACCGACCAGCCCGCCCACCGCTCGGGCGAACCCAGCACGGCGGCCGCGTCGTCGGGCACCGTGACGGCCCGGTCCCCGGTGAGGGCGGCCAGCAACCGGGCGGTGGACCAGTCGTGCCACGCCATGATCCGCTGCTCCGGCGCGGCCGGTTCGGCGATCGGGGGGAAGACCTGGAAGGACGCGGCGACCACCTCCGCGTCCCGCGCGGTCAACGGGCAGTTCAGCACCACGTGCGGCAGGAAGACGTCCGCACCCACCAGGCGGACCGCGCCGAGCCCGGCTGTCGGGTCGGCGCACGAGTCGAGGAAGTCGGCCAGACCCACTCCACCGGTTCCACTCAGTGCGCCGAGCACCCGATCAGCCAGGTTCGCGGCGTCACGTGCACAGGACGACGCGTCCACAGATCCTCCCACCGGCCGCTGCTCCGTTCGGGCTTCGAGCGTCCGGGACTACTTGCGAGGCTCCTTCGGGTCCGGTGCCGAGAGGAGCAGGAGCGCGGCCAGCAGCACGGCGCCGGCCGCGTTCGGCGCGGGTAGCGGCGGGTCGGTGATCGCTGACTCCGGCTCGGCGACCAGGGTGCCGAGCAGCTCGACGTCCGCCGGTGCGGCGACCGTGCGGGCCAGGGTGTGAACAGACATGAGAGCCTCCCTCCACAGTGGGCGTCACGACGTTCGTTCGCTGTGGCTGCCCGTGAAAAGTCCTGCCCATCGAGTGCAGCACAGAAGGACGCGTTCGTGTGGTCCTGGACGCCGATCCCGGCCGGTTGTACCTGAGTGGGTGACAAGTGGTTTTCCGTGTCACCCCAACGGTTTCAGAGCGTCACCGTGTCACCGGGACGGTCAGGGGCGGGTGATGGCGGCGCCCAGGCTGCGCACGACGCCGTCCGTGCGGGTGAGGGCTTCGGTGCGGCGGGGGTTGGGTGGGACGCGGGTCAGGTCGACCACCCGGATCGGGGGGCCGAACTCGACCAGGGTCGGCACGTAGGACGCCTCCCGCACCGCCCAGCCGGACGGACCCTTCACGAACTTGAACCGGGTGACGATGCCCTCCTCCGTGATGCCGCGCGGCTCGGAGTGGCGGGCCACCTCGTTGCCCATGCCGTAGACGACCCACTTGCCGTCGATCTGCTCGATCGGCTGCACGGCGTGCACGTGCGTGCCGATGATCAGGTCCACCGCCGGGTCGGCGAGCACGGCCCGCGCCATCTCCCGCTGCTGCGGCGTCGCCTCGTGCTGGTACTCGTCGCCCCAGTGCAGGCTGGCGACCACGACCTCGGCGCCGGCCGCCTTCGCCGCGCGCGCCGCCGCCAGCACGCCTTCCGTGGAGAGCTGGTTCGCCATCCACGGCTGCGGCAGCGGGATGCCGTTGAAGCCGTAGGTGAACGCGATGTGCCCGACCTTCACCCCGCCCACGTCCAGCAGCAGCGGGGTGGCGGCCTCCTCCGGCGAGCGGAACGAGCCGGTGTGCTTGAGCCCGGCCGCGTCCATCACGTCCAGCGTGGTCCTGATGGCCGGCGCGCCCCGGTCGAGGGTGTGGTTGGACGAGGTGGAGCAGCTGTCGTAGCCGATCTCCTTCAACGCCGACGCGACCTCGGGCGGCGCGCTGAACGCCGGGTAGCCGTAGGTCGGCGCGCCGGGCGCGGACAGCGGCGTCTCCAGGTGGCAGATCGACACGTCGGCGTCGATCGCCTCGCGCAGCCCCTCCAGCAGCGGCACGAAGGTCCGGGCGCCGTCGGCGTCGGCCTGCTCGGTCAGCGCCGGGTGGATCAGGATGTCGCCGCCCGCGGCCAGCGTGAACGACGGCGGCTCGGGCGCGACCGACGAGGTGGTCGACGCGGGAGCGCGCGCGGTCGTGATCACCACCGGCGAGCCGGTGCAGGCCGCGAGCAGGCCGAGGCAGGCGACCAGGCCGAGGACCGGTCGCCCGCCGCGCGCGTTCAGCGGTGCCGCCCGCGGAGCCCGCGCACCAGCAGCGCCACCACCAGCAGCCCGGCCAGCACCGGCAGCACCCGTTTGAGCACGGGCACGCCCGCCGTGCCGACCAGGTCGATCGGCTCGTCCGGCACGGCGCGCAGGTGCGGCTTGGCGGTCTCCGTAGCAGTCACCTCCTCAGCTTCCGCCGGCGCGAGGCGCGTCGCCAGGCATTGCGCGAACTCGCCGATGAGCCGGCCGCTGACCTCGCTGATCAGACCCCGGCCGAACTGGGCCGGGCGGCCGGTGACGTTCAGGTCCGTGACCACCGACACCTCGGTGCCCGCCGTGCCCGCCGTCAGCGCCACCGACACGGAGGCGGACGCCGTGCCGTTGCCCCTGGTGTCCTTGCCGGACGCCTTCAGCACGGCCGCGTGCACCCGTTCGTCCACGGACGTGAACTCGCCGGCGCCCTTGTAGAGCAGCGTCACGGGGCCGAGCTTGACCTTGACCGTGCCGGTGAACTTCGGCCCGTCGACCCCGGTGAGGGTGGCGCCCGGCATGCACGGCGCTACCTTCTCCGGGTCGAGCAGCGCCGCCCAGACGTCCGGCACGGGCGCGGGGACGGTGAACCGGTGCTCGAGCTTCATGCGCCCACCGCGGCCGTCACGGCCCGCTCGGTGAGCACGCGGGCCAGGTGGGACCGGTACTCGGCGTCGGCGTTGCCGTCGGTCGGCGGGTCGGCCCCCTCGGCGGCGCGGGTGGCCGCCGCCGTGATCGCCTCGGCCGTCGCGGGCTGCCCCACCAGCGCCTCCTCCACGCCGCGGGCCCGCACGGGGGTCGGGCCCATGTTGGTCAGGCCGATCCGCGCGTCGGTGATCCGGCCGTCGGCCACCCGCAGCGCGGCGGCCACCCCCACGATCGACCACGCCTGCGCGACGCGGTTGAACTTCTCGTAGTGCGCGCCCCAGCCGGTCAGCTTGGGCACCTTCACGTGGGTGAGCAGCTCGTCGGGCGCGAGGGCGGTGGTGAAGTGGTCGACGAAGAACTCCGCCGCCGGCACCTCCCGCGTGCCGTCCGGGCCGACGCACACCATCACCGCGTCCAGCGCCAGCGCGGGCGCGAGCAGGTCGCCGGCCGGGTCGGCGTGGGCCAGCGAGCCGCCGAACGTGCCCCGGTGCCGCACCTGCGGGTCGGCGACGGTGTCCGTGGCCAGGCGCAGCAGCCGCGCGTGCTCGCGGACCAGCGGGTCGCGCTGCACCTCGTAGTGCGTGGTCATGGCCCCGATGCGCAGCGAGTCGCCGTCGTCGTGCACGCCGGTCAGCTCGGTGAGCCCGGACAGGTCGACCACCACCGTCGGCACGGCCAGCCGCATCCGCAGCACCGGGATGAGGCTCTGCCCGCCCGCCATCACCTTGGCGTCCTCGCCGCCGGCGGTCAGGGCGCGCACCGCCTCCGGCACCGTGGCGGGCGCGACGTAGTCGAACGCGGCCGGGATCACGCCGCACCTCCCCGGTCGTCGGCGGACCGCGAGTCGAGGGAGCCGAGGCCGCCGCCCGCGCCCGGGGTGGTCGGCACGCCCCCACCGCGGCCGTTGATCGCCTTCCACACCCGCATCGGGGTGCACGGCATCTCCACGTCGGTCACGCCCAGGTGCCGCACGGCGTCGATCACCGAGTTGACCACGGCGGGCGTGGACGCGATGGTGCCCGCCTCGCCGACGCCCTTCACGCCCAGCGGGTTGCCGGTCGCGGGCGTCTCGGTGCGGTCGGTGGTGAAGTGCGGCAGGTCGACCGCGGACGGCAGCAGGTAGTCGGCGAGGGTGGCGGTGGTGAGCGTGCCGCTCTCGTCGTGCACGGCCTCCTCGTACAGGGCCTGCGCGATGCCCTGCGCCAGGCCGCCGTGCACCTGGCCCTCCACGATCATCGGGTTGACCACCGTGCCGACGTCGTCCACGCACACGTACGAGCGGATCTTCACCGCGCCGGTCCGCGTGTCGACCTCGGTCGCGCACAGGTGCGTGCCGTGCGGGTAGGAGAAGTCGTCCGGGTCGAACGTGGCCTCGGCGTCCAGGCCGGGTTCCACGCCGTCGGGCAGGTTGTGCGCGACGTGCGCCGCCACCACCACGTCGCCGAGGGCCATCGTCGTGGACGTGCCGCGCACGGAGAACGTGCCGGCGGTGAACTCGACGTCGTCCTCCGCGACCTCCATCAGGTGCGCGGCGACCGTGCGGGCCTTGGCCAGCACCTTGTCCGCGGCCAGCACCACGGCCACGCCGCCGACGGCCAGCGACCGCGAGCCGTAGCTGTCCATGCCGCGGTGCGAGACGCGCGTGTCGCCGTGCAGCACCTCGACGTCCTCGAACGGCACGCCGAGCCGGTCGGCCACGATCTGGCTCCACGCCGTCACGTGGCCCTGGCCGTGCGGCGAGGTGCCGGTGATCAGCTCGACCTTGCCGGTGGGCAGCATCCGCAGGGCGGCGTGCTCCCAGCCGCCCGCCGCGTACCGCAGCGCGCCGAGCACCCGTGACGGCGCGAGCCCGCACATCTCGGTGTAGGTGGAGATGCCGATGCCCAGCTGCACCGGGTCGCCGTCGGCGCGGCGCGCGGCCTGCTCGGCGCGCAGCGCGTCGTACCCGAACAGCTCCTTGGCGCGGGCGGTGGCGGCCTCGTAGTGGCCCGAGTCGTAGGTCAGGCCCGCGACCGTGGTGAACGGGAACTCCTCGTGCCTGATCCAGTTCCGCTCGCGCAGCTCCAGCGGGTCGACGCCCAGCTCGGCGGCCAGCTCGTCCATGATCCGCTCGATGGCGAACGTGGCCTCGGGCCGCCCCGCGCCGCGGTAGGCGTCGGTCGGCACCTTGGTGGTGAAGACGTTCGTGCAGGTGAACCGGTAGGCCGGGAACTTGTAGATGGCGTTGAACATGAACGCGCCGAGGATCGGCACGCCCGACGTGATCAGCCGCAGGTAGGCGCCCATGTCGGCGAGCAGGTCGACCTTCAGGCCGGTGACCGTGCCGTCGCGGCGGGCCGAGATCGTGATGCGCTGCAACTGGTCGCGGCCGTGGTGGCCGGACAGCATCGACTCGGTGCGCGACTCGGTCCACTTGACCGGCTTGCCGAGGCGGCGCGCGACCAGCAGGGTCAGCACCTCCTCCGGCGTGACCTGGAGCTTGCCGCCGAAGCCGCCGCCGACGTCCGGCGCGATGACCCGGATCTGCTGCTCCGGGATGCCGAGCACGACCGACAGCATCCACCGCAGGATGTGCGGCACCTGCGTGGACGACCACATCGTCACCGAGTCGGGTGACGCGTCGACCACCACCGAGCGGGGCTCCATGAACGCCGGGATCAGCCGCTGCTGGCGGAACGTGCGCTCGACGACCACCTCCGACTCGGCGATGGCCCGGTCGACGTCGGACCCGGTGCCCGCCTCGGCGGAGTCGAACACCCAGGTGGCGCTCTTGTTGGTGCCCAGGTCGGGGTGGACGAGGTCGGCGTCGTCCCCGATCGCCCGCTCCAGGTCGAGCACGACCGGCAGGTCCTCGTAGTCGACGTCGATCGCGGACAGCGCGTCGTGCGCCTCGGCCGCGCTGCGGGCCACGACCAGGGCGACGGCCTCGCCGGCGAAGTTGACCCGGTCGACGGCCAGCGACGGCGCGGGCGGCGCGAGCATGTCCTCGGTGATCGGCCACGCGCACGGCAGGCTGCCCTGCTCGTCGGCCAGGTCCCGACCGGTGAGCGCGACCAGCACACCGGGCATCTTCACGGCCTCGGTGACGTCGACGGAGGTGATCCGGGCGTGCGCCACGGGGCTGCGCAGCAACGCCATGTGGAGCATCCCGGTGAGCTGGAGGTTGTCGGTCCAGCGGGTCGCGCCGGTGATCAGCCGGGCGTCTTCCTTGCGCCTTCGGGATTTCCCGATTTCGGGTTCGGCGGTGGCGGTCACGCGGCACCCCCGGCGGCGGTGGTGCGGCTCGCGGCGTCGCGCACGGCGCGGACGATGTTCTGGTAGCCGGTGCAGCGGCAGAGGTTGCCCTCCAGGCCGTGCCGCACCTCGTCCTCGTCGGGGTCGGGGTTGTCCTCGAGCAGGTCGATGGCCTGCATGATCATGCCCGGGGTGCAGAAACCGCACTGCAACGCGTGGTTCTCGTGGAACGCCCGCTGCACGGGGTGCAGCTCGCCGTCGCGGGCCAGGCCCTCGACCGTGGTGACCTCGCGGCCGTTCGCCTGCACCGCGAGGACGGCGCAGGACTTCACGCTCCGCCCGTCGAGGTGCACCGTGCACGCGCCGCAGTTGCTGGTGTCGCAACCCACGACCGTGCCGGTCTTGCCGAGTCGTTCGCGCAGGTGGTGGACCAGCAAGGTGCGTGGTTCCACCTCGTCGCTGTAGGCCACGCCGTCGACGGTGACCGTGATCCGCATGAACCCTCCAAGAGTGGTGGTGATGGGGGTCACAACTGAGCCTGCTCGTTGTTGCCGCGTCAAACAACCCCCTCACTTGTGGATGGAGCCGTCCCCACGGGCCAGCCGCCCACCTCCCCCGCCCCAGCGCAGGGCGATGATCTCCGCGGCGATCGACACCGCCGTCTCCTCGGGCGTGCGGGCGCCCAGGTCGAGGCCGATCGGGGACGCCAGCTTGGCCAGCTCGTCCTCGGCCAGGCCCGCCTCGCGCAGCCGGCGCAGCCGGTCGTCGTGCGTGCGGCGGGAGCCCATCGCGCCGACGTAGCCGAGCTTGAGACGCAGCGCGGCCTCCAGCAGCGGCACGTCGAACTTCGGGTCGTGGGTGAGGACGGCGACGACCGTGCGCTCGTCGAGCTGCCCGGCGTCGGCCTGCGCGGCGAGGTAGCGGTGCGGCCAGTCGACGACCACCTCGTCGGCTTCGGGGAACCGGCTCGTCGTGGCGAACACCGGGCGCGCGTCGCACACCGTGACGCGGTAGCCGAGGAACGCGCCCAGCCTGGCCACCGCGGCGGCGAAGTCGATCGCGCCGAACACCAGCATCCGGGGCGGCGGCTCGAAGGAGTTCACGAACACCGTCATGCCCTCGCCGCGCCGCTGCCCGTCGGGCCCGTAGTGCAGGGTGCCGCTGCGGCCCGCGGCGAGCAGGCCGCGGGCGTCGTCGGCGACGGCGTCCGCCGCCCTGGCCGAGGGGATGTCGCCGGTGGCGCGGTCGGGCCGGACGACCAGCCGCCGACCCACCCACTCCGGGTGTTCCACGACCGTGGCGATCGCGACCGGCTCCCGCGCCCGCACCGCCTCCAGCACCTCGGGCAGCTCGGGGAAGTTGTGCCGGTTCACCGGCTCGACGTAGACGTCGATGATCCCGCCGCAGGTCAGGCCCACCGCGAACGCGTCGTCGTCGGTCACGCCGTACCGCTGCAGCACCGGCCGGCCTTGGTGCACCACCTCCTGGGCCAGCTCGTAGACCGCGCCTTCGACGCAGCCGCCGGAGACGCTGCCGACGACGGCGCCGTCCGCGCCGACGAGCATCGCGGCGCCGGGCGGGCGGGGTGCGGAGCTGAACGTGGCGACCACCGTGCCGACGCCGACCGTCTCGCCCCGGTCGACGCGCTCGGCCAGTTCGACGAGGACATCACGCAAGTCGGACCTCCTCCAGCAGTTCTTGCAGGGTGTCGAGGCTGTGCCCGGCGAGCAGCCGGTCCAGGTGCGGGAGGGCGGCGACGATGCCGGACTGCACCGGCCGGTACCCGTCGTGGCCGGCGTGCGGGTTGACCCAGACGACCTTGTGCGCGAGCCGCGCGAGCCGCCGGACCTGGTCGGCGAGCAGGGCCGGGTCGCCGCGCTCCCAGCCGTCCGAGCAGATGACGACGACCGCGCCCCGGGCGGCGCCCCGCTGGCCCCAGCGGTCGAGGAACACCTTGAGCGTCTCGCCGAGCCGCGTGCCGCCCTCGTGATCGGGCACGGCGCGGGCCGCGGCCCGGAGTGCCTGCTCGGGGTCGCGGTGGCGCAGCTGGCGGGTGACGCGGGTCAGGCGGGTGCCGAGCGTGCAGACCTCGACGGGCATGCGGCGGGCGACGACGTGCGCGAAGCGGAGCAGGGCGTCGGCGTAGGGCTTCATCGAACCGGAGACGTCGACGAGCAGCACGACCTTGCGGGCGCGGGTGGCGCGGCGGCGGCGGCGCGGCCGGGTCGGCTCGCCGGTGGCCAGCATGTCCCTGAGCGTGCGGCGGGGGTCGATCGCCCCTCGCCGTGCCGGTGTCCTGCGCAGCGCGCGCCGCGTCGGCGGCACCGGCTCGAGCACCGCCAGCAACTCGTCCAGGTGCCGCTTCTCGGCGGGACTCAAGGAGGCGATGTCCTTGCGCCGCAGCACTTCCACCTCGCTGGCCGCGACCTTCACCGCGGACACCGCCCGGTCACGCCTCACCGTGCCGCCGCCGAGCGCGGCCAGGTGGCTGCCCTGCCGGGCGCGCCTCCCCGGCGGCACCGGCGGCACCCCGCCGAACCAGGCCTGGAACGCCACGTCGTACCGGGGCAGGTCGTCGGGCTCGCCGCACAACGTCAGGCGACCGGCCCAGTACACGTCCTCGCGCCGTGCCACGTCGAGGTGGTCGACCGCCGCGACGAACGCGTGCACCCTCTCGGGCCCGCACGCCACCCCGCCGTGCCGCAGCGCGCGGGCGAACCCCACGAGCCCGGTCGACGCCCCGGCTCCCGTCATCCCCCGATTGTGCTCCCGGACGCGGCGCCGAGGACACCGCTCGACAGGGCCCGCTGGGCGTCCTCGCGGTACTTGAGGACGGCACCGAGCGTGGTCGCGGCCGTGTCCGCGTCCAGTTCGGTGCGGCCCAGGGTGAGCAGGGCTTCCGCCCAGTCCAGGGACTCGGCGACGCCCGGCGGTTTGAGGAGGTCCAGGTCGCGCAACCGCCGCACGGCTGACGCCACCTGGTGCGCGAGGCGTTCGGTGACGCCCGGCAGCCGGCGGCGGAGGATGGCGACCTCGCGGGCCAGGTCGGGGTGTTCCAGCCAGTGGTAGAGGCAGCGGCGCTTGAGGGCGTCGTGCACCTCCCTGGTGCGGTTGGACGTGAGGACGACCAGCGGCGGGGTCTCGGCGGTGACGCGGCCCAGTTCGGGGATCGTCACCGAGTTCTCGCCGAGCACTTCGAGCAGGAACGCCTCGAACTCGTCGTCGGCCCGGTCCACCTCGTCCACGAGCAGGACGCACGGCGCGTCTTCGAGGGCTTGGAGCAGCGGGCGGGCGAGGAGGAAGCGGCGGGTGTAGAGGGAGGCCTCGGCTTGGTCGGCGTCGACGGGGCCCGCGGCTTCGAGAGCCCGAAGGTGCAGCAGCTGGCGGGGGAAGTCCCAGTCGTAGAGGGCCTGGGTGGCGTCGATGCCCTCGTGGCACTGGAGCCGGATCAGCGGCAGGTCGAGGGCTCGGGCGAGCGCGACGGCCAGCGACGTCTTGCCGGTGCCCGGCTCGCCCTCGCAGAACAACGGCCGGTGCATGCGCCAGGCCAGGTAGGCGGCGGTCGCGATGCCCCGGTCGGGCAGGTAGCCGACCCGGTCCAGTTCGGCGGCGAGCTCCTCAGGCGTCACCCTGTCATCTTGCCGCTGCTCCGCGGACGGCGGCGCACTACCGCGCGCGGCGGAAGCGGCCCGGGGCGGTGCCGTGGGCGCGTTTGAAGGCGGCGGCGAAGGCGAACTCCGAGGCGTACCCCACCCGGCGGGCGATGGTCGCCAGCGGTGCGTCCGTGTCCCTCAGCAGGCGTGCGGCGGTGGTCATGCGCCACCACGTCAGGTAGGTCAGCGGCGGTCGGCCGACCAGGGCGGTGAAGCGCTTGGCGAACGGTGCGCGGGACAGGCCGGTGGTCGCGGCCAGTTCCGCGACCGTCCACGGGTGGGCGGGGTCGTGGTGCAGGTGGCGCAACGCGGTGGCGGTGACCGGGTCGGTGAGCGCGGCGGCCCAGCCGGTGGTCCGGTCGGACCCGGTGAACCAGGTGCGCAGCAGGTAGACCAGCAGCGTGTCGAGCAGGGCCGGGACGAGGGCGTCGGAGCCCAGGCGCGGGTGGTCGAGCTCGCCGGCCAGGAGGGTGACGGCGGCGCGCAGGTCCGGGCCCGACACGAGCACGGTGTCCGGCAGGTCGCGCAGCAGCGGGTGCACGTCCCTCAGCTCGTAGGCGCCGCACAGCGTGACGGTGGTCGGGTGCGCGGGCGCGGGGTGGTCGACGGCGAAGTCCGGGGCGTTCGGGTCGCACGCCTCCCCGGTCACGGGCGTGGTGGGGCGGTCCGCGAGCACGTGCCCCCGACCGTCGGGCAGGAACACGACGTCGCCTGCCCGCAGCTCGACCGGGTCGGCGTCGTCGCGCAGCAGCCAGCACGTGCCCTCCAGCACCACCTGGAACCCGGACGCGCCCGGCACCGGCGCGAACCGCTGCGCCCACGGCGCCTCCCACGCCACCCGGGCGACCACGGGCCGGCCCGTCCGCATCACCGCGACCACGTCGCTCAGCACGTCCACGGAAGACGATTGAACATGTACACAGGATTCCGCAACATGGATCGTCTCCTGACGACTGCATACCGTCGGCACTGTGAAAAGCGCACGCGTCCACACCCACGGCGGCCCGCACGTGATCGTCGTCGACGACGTCCCCATCCCACGACCCGGCGCGGGTGAGGTGCTGGTCCAGGTGGCCGCGACCTCGTTCAACCCCACGGAAGTCGCCGTGCGGCAAGGCCGGTTCACCCTCCCGCTGCCCCACATGCTCGGCTGGGACGTGGCCGGCACGGTCGACGGCGACCCGGTGGTCGGCTGGATCGACGGCGCCGCCGCCGAGTACGCCGTCACCACCCCGGACCGCCTCGTCCCCGCGCCCCGCACCGTCCCGCTGCCCGACGCCGCCGCCCTGCCCCTGGCCGGCCTGTCCGCGTGGCAGATGGTGGTCGAGCACGGGCGCGTGCGGCCCGGCCACCGGGTCCTGGTCAACGGCGCGGGCGGCGGCATCGGCGGGTTCGCCGTGCAGCTGGCCAAGCACGCGGGCGCGCACGTCACCGCCACCGCGTCCCCGCGCAGCGCCGAGGTCGTGCGGGACCTGGGCGCGGACCACGTCGTCGGCTACCACCCCACCGGCCGGTTCGACGTGGTGCTCAACCTCGTCGCCGACGCCGAAGTGGCCCGGTTGGGCGACGTCGTCGTCTCGGCGACCCTGAGCGACGCACCCGACGCCCACTTCGTCACCCGCTTCGACGCCGCCCAGCTCACCGGGCTGGTCGCCCTCGTCGACCGAGGCGTGGTGCGGATCGACGTCTCCGAGCGGCACGGCCTCGCCGACCTGCCCGGACTGCACCGCCGCGCCGAGGCCGGCGACCTCAGGGGCAAGGTCCTGGTGACACCCTGAGAACGGGGGTCCGGGGGAAGTCAGGGTGCGTCCCCGATGCCCGGAAACGCCTGGCGGAGCACTCTTGAGCCATGACGAACGACGTGCTCACCGAAGCCACCGCCAAGGTCAAGAAGCTCCGCCGCAGCCGGACCGACAAGATGGTCGCGGGCGTCTGCGGCGGCGTCGCCAAGCTCCTCGGCGTGGACGCGGCGCTGGTCCGCATCCTGCTGGTCGCCGCCACCCTCTTCGGGTTCGGCACGGGCGCGGTCCTCTACCTCGCCTGCTGGCTCCTCATGCCCGAAGAGGACTGATCACCGCGGGTGACCGGGCACGCCCGGGAGCACCTGCCACGGCCGGGGGCCGTCGAGGGGGCGGTACTCGACGCCGAGCGCGTCGAGCCGCGGCAGGTGGTGCTCGGCCAGCCGGGTCAGGAACTCCGCCACGTCACGCTCGGCGGGGCTCCACACGACCTCGGCGAACGCGCTCAACCGGGGGAACGCGGCGTAGTCGAGGCGCCGCGGCGAGTCGAGGTGTTCGGTCCACAGGTTCGCCTGCGCCCCGAGCACCCGGTCCGCCGCCGCCGGTTCGTACCGGTAGACGTCCTCGACCGCGGTGACGGTGCCGACGGGGATCGGCTCGTCGGGGTGGTCGGACTGCCGGTAGTCCAGGTAGAGGTGCTCTTCCGGGCACATCACGACGTCGTGGCCCCGGTCCAACGCGGTCAGGCCGGGCTCCTCGCCGCGCCACGACGCGACGATCGTGCGGGCCGGCAGTGGTCCGACGCCGAGCACCTCGTCCCAGCCGAACGGCCGCCGCCCGCGCTGGTGCAGGTGCTGGGCGAGCCGGCGGACGAACCGGCCGTCACCGCCCTCGGCCTCGTCGCCGCCCAACCCGATCACCTCGGACGGGAACACGTCCAGCAGCTCGTCGAACACCTGCCGGTAGAAGTCCACGGTGGGCTCGTCGGCCCGCAGCACGTTCGGGTTGATCCCCCAGTCCGTCCACACCCCGCCGCCGGACGCGCCCAGCTCCGGGTACGCCGCGATGGCCGCCTGGCTGTGCCCCGGCACGTCGATCTCCGGCACCACGGTGATCTGCCGCTGCGCCGCGTACGCGACGACTTCCCGCAGGTCGTCCTGGGTGTAGTAGCCGCCGTGGGGCCGCCCGGCCATGCCGCCGGCCCGCCGGTCGCCGAACCGCGAGTCGGGCCGCCACCCGCCGACCTCGTGCAGCCGGGGGAACCTGCGCGACTCGAACCGCCAGCCCTGGTCGTCGGTCAGGTGCAGGTGCAGCACGTTCAGCTTGTGCACGGCCAGCAGGTCGACGTACCGCAGCAGGTCGTGCTTGGGCAGGAAGTGCCGCGCCACGTCCAGCATCACGCCGCGCCACGCGAACCGGGGGTGGTCCTCGACCTCGCACACCGGCAGCGTGACCGCGCCCGGCGGCACGGCCCGGAACGCCGCCGGCCCGCTGAGCTGCCGCAACGTCTGCCGGGCGTAGAACTCGCCGGCGTCGTCGGACGCCCGCACCCGCACGCCGTCCGCCGAGACGGACAGCCGGTACCCCTCGGCGGGGCCGGCTTCCCGGGTGACCTGGAACGTGCCGTCGAACGGCACCTCGCCCTCGCCGCGGGCGAACACCACCGGGCGCGGCAGGATCACGACTTCACCGCCCCGGCCAGGCCCGCCACCAGGCGCCGCTGCACCAGGATGAAGAACAGCAGCACCGGGATCGTCATCAACGTCGAACCGGCCATGATCGCCCCCCAGTCGTTCTGATCGGGTTTCACGAACACCTGCAGCGCCAGCGGCAGCGTCTGGTTCTCCGCCGCCGAGATGATGAAGGTCTTGGCGAAGAGGAAATCATTCCACGCGTGGATGAACGACAGCACGCTCGTCGCCACCAGGCCGGGGGCCACCAGCGGGAACAGCACCTGCCACAGGAACCGGAACCGGGACGCGCCGTCCAGCGTGGCCGCCTCCTCCAGCTCCACCGGCACGGCCGCGACGAACCCGCGCAGCATCCAGATCGCGAACGGCAGGCTGAACGCCAGGTGCACCAGCACCAGCGACCCGAGGTGGTTCAGGCCGAACACCGGCGCCACGTCCCGCACCGACCGCATGAGGAAGAACAGCGGGATGGTCAACGCCTCGACCGGCACCATCTGCACCACCAGCAGCATGATCAGCAGCGTGGTGCGGCCGCGGAACCGGAACCGGGTCAGCGCGGTGGCCGCCAGGAACGAGATCAGCAGGCTCAGCAGCACCACCGCGACCGCCACCACCACGCTGTTGAGCAGGTAGCGGCCGAAGTTCTGCACGGTCAACGCGCGGGTGAAGCTGTCGAGCGTCGGCGCGAGCGTCCACGGGCGCGGGTCGGCGGAGATCACCTCCGCCTCGGGCTTCACCGCGGTCAGCGCCATCCAGTACAGCGGGAACGCCACCACGGCCGCGACGACGACCGTGACCGCTTCCGCCAGGCCCCGCGACGCACGCCGGTTCACAGCACCTCCCCGCTCCGCCGCAGCGCACGCAGGTAGCCGAGGGTGACGAGCAGCAGCAACGCCGTCATCACCACGCCGATGCTCGCGCCGAGCCCGTACTCGGAGGCGGCGAACGCCTGCTGGTAGGCGTAGACGTTGAGCACCAGGTTGCGGCCCGCGATGCCGCCGCCGTTGGTCATGATGTAGATCTGGGTGAACACCTTGAAGTCCCAGATGACCGACTGGATCGTCACCACGATCAGCAGTGGCCGCAGCAGCGGCAGGATCACGCTGGTCGTCGTCTTCACCGTGCTCGCGCCGTCCAGCGCGGCGGCTTCCAGCACCTCGCCCGGTATCGACTTGATCCCCGCGTACAGGGTGACCATGACGAACGGGAACGAGCACCAGATCACCTGGGCCGCGACCAGCCCGAACGCCAGCCACTTGTCGTAGGTCCAGGACAGCCCGGTGGTGCCCAGGACCTCGTTGACGAACCCGAAGTTGGCGTCGAACAGGAACAGCCAGATCGTCGACCCGGCCACCGTCGGCGTGGCCCACGCGCCCAGCGCGGCGAGGAACAACGTCATCCGCGCCCACGTGCGGACCCTGGTGGCGAGCACCGCCAGGGCGGCGCCGACCAGCAGGGTGCCCGCCACGCAGACCGCGGCGAACCCGACCGTCTGCCCGAGCACGGCCCAGAACCGCGCGTCGGACAGCAGGGCCGTGTAGTTGCCCAGGCCCAGGAAGGTCAGCGGCGCGCCACCGCTGACCTGCTCCTGGCCGTAGTCGAACAGGGAGATCAGCACGAGCTGGTAGATCGGGTAGCCCATCAGCCCGACCAGCACCAGCAGGGCGGGGGCGAGGTAGGCGAACGCGATCCGCCCGTCGCCCTTGGCCGTCCGCATCGTCACGAGTCGAAGGCGGCGTTCATCTGGTCGGCCGCGTCCTTCGCCGCGCGGTCGAGGTCCTCGCCGCCGGCGGCGACCTGCTGGAGCAGCGTCGGCAGCACGGCCTGGGCGTCGATCTTGGCCCAGTTCGGCGTGACCGGCACGAACCGCGTGCCCGCCTCCAGGGTCTCGATGAACGGCTCCAGCACCGGGTTGGCCTTCGCCACCTCGGCCTGCACGTCGCCGAACGTCGGCAGGTTCCCCATCGCGTCGAACATCTTGCGCTGGTACTCCTTGCCGCCGAGCAGCCGCACGAACTCGTTGGCCAGCGTCTTGCGCGCGCTGCCCTTCAGCACGCCGAGCAGGTTGCCGCCCGCGAACGCCGGCGCGATGTCGCCGGCCTCCTTGCCCGGCAGCGGCACGACCGCGTACTTGCCGGCGGCGCTGGAGGCGTCGACCGACTTGCGGTTGAAGTCGCCGCCCACGACCATCGCCGCCTTGCCCGCGCGGAACGCCTCGACGCTGGCGTCGCCGCCGTTGCCCGCGCACTGGGCGGGCGGGCAGATGTCGTCGGCGATCAGCTCGGTGTACTGGCGCAGCCCCGCCTTCGACTCGGCGCTGTCGATGGCGGCGACGTACCGGTCACCGTCCTTGCGGGCGATGTCGCCGCCGTTGGCCCAGACGAACGGCATCGCGCCGTAGGTGTACTTGCCGCCGGCGGAGATGCCGAGCAGGTCCGGCTTGGCGGCGCGGATCTTCCTGGCCAGCGGCGCGATCTCGTCCAGGGTGGCCGGTGGCTGGAGGTTCAGCTCCTGGAACACGTCGGTGCGGTAGTAGAGCGCGCGCACGCCGACGTACCAGGGGACGCCGTAGACCTTGTCGTCCACTTCGCCGGTGTCGAGGACGGCGGGCAGCAGGTCCTTCGCCTCGGACCAGCCGCCGAGGTCGAGCTCGGCGAACCCGCCGCCCGCGACGTAGCCGGCCAGGTCGGTGTTGCCGAACTCGGCGACGTCGGGCGCGCTCGCGGGGTCGCTGAACGCGGCCTTGAACCGCTCGGCGCGGGTCTGCACCTGGATGTACTGGACGTCGACCGTGACGCCTTGGTGCGCCTGCTCGAACGCGGTGACCGCCTCCTCGACGACCGCCTCCTTCGGGCCCCGGTTGACCTCGTCGAACAGCCAGACCCTCACCTGTCCCGTCTGATCGTCGCCGCCGGTCGGCGCCGAGCCGGACTGGACCGGGGCGCACCCGGCCAGCACGACGGCGCCCACGACCGCTGCTACTGCGAACCGCATCTCGCCCACCCTTCAGGTGTGTCCCGCGTTGCGTGATGTGCAACGGCTATTTCACGGGAAGCAACGGCGATGCTAATGTCCGCATCGGCAAGCGGTCTAGACCAGATTCGCCCAGGTCCGGACGGCGTCGGCGGACACCGGGGCGTCCCATCCGCCTGGCCGCACCGCGCCGCCGACGTGGAACCCCGTGACGCCGAGGGCCTTCAGCGGCGCGACGTGCTCGGCCTTCAGCCCGCCGCCGACCAGCAGCCGCACCGACCCCTGCCGCGCGGCCAACCGCTCCAGCACGCCGAAGCCGTCGGCGACCCCGCGCGCGCTGCCCGCCGCGAGCACGGTGTCGCAGCCCAGTCCACCGACGACGGTCCACGCCGCCTCGGGGTCCGCCGAGTTGTCCAGCGCCCGGTGGAACGTCCACGCGCAACCGTCCAGCTCGGCCACCAGCGCCGCGCACGCCGCCTCGTCCACCCACGCGTCCCCGTCGAGGAAGCCGAGCACGAACTCCGACGCGCCCGCCTCGCGCAACGCCGCCGCGTCCCGCCGCAGCCCGTCCAGGTCGCCGGGCGCGAACCCCGGCGCGTCGCGCAGCATGACCCGGACCGGCAGGTCGGTCGCGGAGAGCACGTCCCGCAGCACGGGGACCGGCGGCGTCAGCCCGTCCGCGGCCATGTCGACGGTGAGTTCCAGCCGGTGCGCGCCGCCGGCCTGCGCGGCCTCGGCGTCGGTGGCGTCCAGTGCGATGACCTCAAGCATGGTCTGGACCATAGCCCGCACGGGGGCGGGGGCGTCGTCAGTGAACTGTTAAAGCGGCCGGGTGTATCTCCCGTAGAACTACTCACTCCTTATCTGATGACCGGTCCTCAACCCCGACTGAGGAGGCCGAATGACCGCCAATCCGCCTGGCGTCGACGAGCTGGACCCCGCAGAGCTGGAGAAGCAGTTCGCGGGCGACGAGGAGTCGGTCGACGGGCTCGACCCGAAGGACGACCTGCACGACGTGCCACCGGCGACGCCGCAGGGCCACCACCAGACGCACAGCGCGCCGGTGGCCCTCGACACCGCACCGGTGGCGGGTAGCTAGACCTCTGGGGGAGGAAGGGTGGCAGTCGGTCGGCTTCGAGGGGTGCCGATCGGAGGTCGCCCGCAATGGGGGGAGGCGGTCCGCGGTGCGAGGGGGGCATCGCGGACCGCCGCCGCGCCGGTGACGGCGAAGGTGTGTGACGATCAGCTTCGGCTGGGGGACGCCGAGAAGGAGGTGACGACGTGGGAGAACTGCGCACTGCCGGTGAGCGCCCACCGTGGGAGGGTCTCGACGGGACGGACCGGCACGCGGCCTGTGTCGTCGCTGCCCGCGACGGGGACCGCAGGGCCCTGGACGTGCTGGTCGCCGACCTGACGCCACTGGTGTGGCACGTCGCCCGAGGACACGGGCTGGACCGCAGCACCGCGGAGGACGTGGTGCAGACGGTCTGGCTCGCGCTGCTGCGACACCTCGACCGGCTGGTCGAGCCGCGCGCGCTGGCCGGGTGGCTCGTCGTCGCGACGCGCCGCGAGGCCCAACGGACCTGGACACCGGCTCGCCGTGAAGCGGCGCTGAGCGACGAGCTGGCGGATCAACTGGAGAGCGAGTACGGCCTGCCCGAGGACGCCGCCCTGGTCGACGACCGGGACTACCGGCTCTGGCGGGCCTTCGGCCGCCTGTCGCAGAAGTGCCAGGAACTTCTGCGGCTCACCGTGCTGGCCGGCCGGGCGGAGTACCGCGCGGTCGCCGAGGCACTGTCCATGCCGCGCGGCAGCATCGGCCCCACCCGGGGTCGGTGCCTGACCACGTTGCGCGCACATCTCGACGCGGAAGGAGGATCGCGGTGAACGACATCGACCCGCGCGATGACCGCAGAGGCCAAGAGGACACCGCTGTCCTCACTGAACTGAACCGCCTGGTGTACGAGTTGGACGCGCCCCCACCGGGGCTCGTCGAACGCATCCAGTTCGCGGTGGCACTGGAGAACCTGGACGTCGAGGTCGCCCGCTGGGAACGCGCCGGCTCGTTCGCGGGCGTGCGCGGCGGCAGCCCCGGCACCATCACGTTCACGGTGGACAACCTGACGCTGATGGTGAACTTCACGTCCATCGGCGCCCGGCACCGCATCGACGGCTGGCTCGTGCCCGCGGGTGAGCACACCGTCGAGGTGCGGGTGGCCGAGCACGAGTCGAGCACCACCAAAGCCGACGACGGTGGCCGGTTCGTGCTGTCCGACGTGCCCGCCGGCACCACGCAGATCGTGGTGCACCTGGTGAACTCGCGCGGCGAGCCGGGGCGCACGGTCGTGACACCGACGATCATGTTGTAGGGAACGGTTCCGCCAGACGACCGCGGGGCGGCGTCACGATGGGTCGACCGATCGTGCACTCACGGAGAGTAACCCGTTCGGCTCACGGATAGCCTCCACAAGACGGCTTCTCGGACACGTTCTGTGTGCTGGCATTAAGGACGTGTCCGTGTCTCGTGCTGCCCTGCCGGTCTCCTCCCCCACTTCGAGCGGTGTCGAAGTGGCGGCTGACCTGCACAAGAAGGCGTTCCGGGCGGCGTCGGCCGGACGTCCGGCGGAGGCGGTGACGCTCCTGCGCCGGGCGCTGCGTGCACTGCCGGTGACGTCACCGGGCGTCGAAGCGACCACGGTCCGCATCCGGATCCTGATCACCCTGTCCTACGGCGAGGCGGAGACGGACTCGGTCGAGGACGGCCTGGCGCGCCTGCGGACGGCCGCCGAGCTGATCGCCGGGCTGCCCGAGGGGCCGGGCGCGGTCGGCCTGCGGGCGATCGTGAAGGACCAGGAGGCCTTGATCCTCCACCGGGCCGGCCGGACCGCCGAGGCCCTCGCGCTCTACGACGAGTCGGTGCGCCAGTTGGAGGCCGGGTGGGCGGCCGGCGACGTCGGGGCGGCGACCCTGTCGACCGCGCTGATGAACCGCGGGTTGACCAACATCGCGTTCGGCTTGCCGGAGGCGGCGGAGCGGGACGCGCGCCGCGCCATCGAGCTGGCCGAGGCCGAGGACCTGCCGCTGCTGAAGGCGAAAGCGCTGGGGAACCTCGGCGACATCGCCCACCTGACGGGTGACGTGCCCCGGGCGCTGGCGTTCCACGAGCAGGCCGAGCGGGCGTTCCGGCTGCTCGCGCCGGACCTGGTGGCGCGGACCCAGATCGACCGGGCGCGCGTGATGCTGGCGGCGGGGCTGGCCGACGAGGCGGCCGGGCACCTGGACGAGGCGCTGGTCGTGCTGCGCCGCCGGCGCGTCGGCCAGGACCTGGCGGAAGCCGAACTGGCCCGCGCCGCCGCGGCCCTGCTGCAAGGCGACCCGACCACCGCGCGCCAACTGGCCGACCAGGCCCAACGCCGCTTCCGCCGCCGTGGCAGCAAGTCGTGGGCCGAACTGGCGGCGCTGATGCGCATGCGGGCCGAGTTCGCCTCGGCCACCGCCGAACCACCCCCCTCCCCCACCGGCCCCGCCACCGTTCCCCCGCCCCCGCCGGGCGCCGTCGTCCCGTCCCCGACCTCGATCCGCGCGGCGGGTGCCTCGGCGCGGGTGACCCCGGCCCGCGCGACCCGGCTGGCCGAGCGGTTGACCGCGGTCGGGCTGACCGACGAGGCCTCCGTCGCCCGGCTCCTCGCCGTGCGGATGGCGATCCGGCGCGGCGACACCCGGGCCGCGCGCACGCTGCTGAACCAGGTGCCCGCGCCGGGCCCCATCACCCCGATCGACCACCGGATGCTGCTGCGGCTGTGCCGCGCCGAGCTGGCCGTGGCCGTCGGCGAGCCGGGGCTGGCGCTGCGCGAAGCGGAGGAGGGCCTGGCCGAGCTCGGCCGCGTCCGCGATCGGATGGGTGGTCTGGACCTGCTCTGCGGCACCGCCGTGCACGGTCGTGAGCTGGGGGAGCTCGCCGTCGGGCTGGTGCTGGAGCACGACGGTGACGCCGAGGCGACGTTCGTCTGGCTGGAGCGGACGCGGGCGCAGGTGTACCGGTACGAGCCGTTGCCGGCGATCGACGACCCGGTGCTGGCGCGGCGGGTGGCGCAGTCCCGGTCGTTGTCGCGGGCGGTGCAGCAGGCGCGGTTGGACGGCCGGCCCGTGGCGGAGCTGGAGGGCCGGCTGGACGCGTTGCAGCGCGAGGTGGCCCGGCTCGGGTGGCACACGAGCGTGTGGGGCCGGCCGCGACCGGTGTGCGGGGTGGCCGACGTGCGCGCCGCTCTGGGCGACCGGGCGATGATCAGCTTCGTGACGCACGGCGACGTGCTGTCGGCCGTGGCGCTGGTGGCCGGTGAGGCGACGCTCGTGCGGCTGGGACGTGCGGCGCAGGTGTTCGAGTCGGCGCGGCAGTTGCACGCCGACGTCGACGTGCTGGGACCGGACCACCTGCCGCCGCTGCTGGCCGCGTCGGTGGCGGCGTCGGCGGCGCGGCGGGCGGAGCGGTTGGACGAGGTGCTGTTCGGGCCGTTGGCCGGGTTGATCGGCGGGCGCGAGCTGGTCGTCGTGCCGACCGGCGACCTGTACGCGGTGCCCTGGAACACCCTGCCGTCGCTGCACGGCCGCCCGATCGTGGTCGCCCCTTCGGCGACCGCGTGGCTGAACGCGGCCGCGGCGCGGACCGCGGCGAGCCGGGTCGTCCTGGTCGCCGGGCCGGACCTCCCCGAGGTGGTCGGCGAGGTGAGCGCCCTGCACGGCACCTACCCCGATGCGGTGATGGCGGAAGCGGTGGGTGACGTACTGGCCGCGTTGGACGGCGCCCGCTTGGCGCACATCGCGGCGCACGGCGAGCACGTCGCCGACAACGCCCTGTTCTCGCGCCTGGAACTGGCCGACGGCCCGCTGTTCGCCCACGAAGCCGCCCGCCTCCGCACCACACCCGAACAAGTGATCCTCGCGGCGTGCTCGCTGGCGCTGAGCCACATCCGGCCGGGCGACGAGGCGCTGGGCTTCGCGGGAGCCCTGCTGGCCGGCGGCTCGCACACCGTCGTGGCCGCGGTCAACCAGGTGGGCGACCGCGCCGCCGCGATGACCATGGGGACGTTCCACAAACTGCTGGCGGACGGCAAACCGGCCTCCCACGCCCTCGCCGAAGCCATTGCCGCAGACCCCCTACGTCGCCCATTCGTGTGTTTCGGAGCCTGAACTTTCCGCAACCACCACCCAATACGACCGAGTGAATCCGTCCTCTTCCGAACACCAAACCCCCACCCCCACATCACCAACCGCAAGCGATTGCGCAGCGAATTCGCGCTCGGTGACGACGCACAAACAGCCCGGTCAGGCTCCGTCAGGCCCGGTCAGGCTCGGCGAGATCCCGGTCTTCCGTCGCACGCGCCGACCAATGCCCGCGCAGCCGACGCAATTCACCATTCACCGGCGCGATCCACAATCCGATCAACGCTTCGCCACGCCCGCGCGCGGCAAGCCGGGTGGCAGCTTCGGCGGCAGCGGATGAGATCCGCGGGCTGAGCCGGTCCGGGGCCGGAGCCGGTCCGGGGCCGGAGCGGGGCCGGAGCGGGGCGGGGGGCGGGGTCTGAGCCGGGTGGTCGGGTCAGGGTGTCGGGTGGTCCGGTCGGGCGGGTCGGGGTCGAGGGCGGGGTGGCGGTCGGAGTCGGCAGGCGGTGGGTGGCGGGTCGGGGTCGGCAGGTGGCGGGGTGGCCTGGGCCAGGGGGCGTGAGCCAAGGGGCGTGGGGTGGAGCGGTCGGGATCGGGCGGGGCGGTGGGGCCGGTGGGCTGGCTGGTCTGGCTGGTCTGGCTGGGCAGGTGGGGTGGTTCGGGGTTCGGTCTGGTTTAACCGAGGGACGGTAACGGTGTTTCCGTACATTTTCGGGTCGATCTCACCCGATGGTGTGACCCGGCGGTACGAACCTGCTGGTCGGCGGTTCCCGGCCCGCGCCACCATCGCCCCGGCCCACCCGCCCGCCCGCCACCGTCCCGCCCCGCCGCGTCCACCGCGCAGCGCCGCATCCCAACCCTGGGTACAGCGAAGGGCCCGGGTCGCCAGAGGCGAGCCGGGCCCTTCGTGACTTCAGCCGATCAGACCTCGGTCAGGTGACCTGGTCGATCAGAAGTCCATGCCGCCGGCGTCCGGGACGGCCGGGGCAGCGCCCGCCTTCTCCGGCTTGTCCGCCACCACGGCCTCCGTGGTGAGGAACAGGGCGGCGATCGACGCGGCGTTCTGCAGCGCCGAGCGCGTGACCTTCGTCGGGTCCGGCACGCCGGCCGCCAGCAGGTCCTCGTACACGCCGGTCGCGGCGTTGAGGCCGTGGCCGACGGGCAGGCCCTTGACCTTCTCCACGACGACACCGCCCTCGAGGCCGGCGTTGACGGCGATCTGCTTCAGCGGCGCCTCGACGGCCACCTTGACGATGTTCGCGCCGGTCGCCTCGTCACCTTCGAGGTTCAGGCCCTGGAACGCGATCTCGGCGGCCTGGAGCAGCGCGACGCCACCACCGGCGACGATGCCCTCCTCGACGGCGGCCTTCGCGTTGCGAACGGCGTCCTCGATGCGGTGCTTGCGCTCCTTGAGCTCCACCTCGGTGGCGGCGCCGGCCTTGATGACCGCGACACCGCCGGCGAGCTTCGCCAGGCGCTCCTGCAGCTTCTCGCGGTCGTAGTCGGAGTCCGACTTCTCGATCTCCGCGCGGATCTGGTTGACGCGGCCCTGGATCTGCTCGGCGTCACCCGCGCCCTCGACGACCGTGGTCTCGTCCTTGGTCACGACGATCTTGCGCGCCTTGCCCAGCAGCGACAGGTCGGCGTTCTCCAGCTTGAGGCCGACGTCCTCGGTGATGACCTGGCCACCGGTGAGGGTCGCGATGTCCTGGAGGATCGCCTTGCGGCGGTCGCCGAAGCCGGGCGCCTTCACGGCGACGGACTTGAACGTGCCGCGGATCTTGTTGACGACCAGCGTGGCCAGGGCCTCGCCCTCGACGTCCTCGGAGATGATCAGCAGCGGCTTGCCGCCCTGCATGACCTTCTCCAGCAGCGGGAGCAGGTCCTTCACCGACGAGATCTTCGAGCCGTAGAGCAGGATGTACGGGTCCTCGAGGACCGCTTCCTGACGCTCCGGGTCGGTCACGAAGTAACCGGAGATGTAACCCTTGTCGAAGCGCATGCCCTCGGTGAGCTCGAGCTCGAGCCCGAGAGCGTTGCTCTCCTCGACGGTGATGACACCTTCCTTGCCGACCTTGTCCATCGCCTCCGCGATGAGCTCGCCGATGGTCGAGTCGCCCGCGGAGATGGACGCCGTGGCGGCGATCTGCTCCTTGGTCTCGACCTCCTTGGCGGTCTTCAGCAGCTGCTCGGTCACGGCCTCGACGGCCTTCTCGATGCCGCGCTTGAGGCCGAGCGGGTTCGCACCCGCGGCCACGTTGCGCAGACCCTCGCGGACCAGAGCCTGGGCGAGCACGGTGGCGGTCGTGGTGCCGTCACCCGCGACGTCGTCGGTCTTCTTCGCCACTTCCTTGACGAGCTCGGCCCCGATCTTCTCCCACGGGTCCTCGAGCTCGATCTCCTTGGCGATGGAGACGCCGTCGTTGGTGATGGTCGGCGCGCCCCACTTCTTCTCGAGCACGACGTTGCGGCCCTTGGGGCCGAGCGTCACCTTGACGGCGTCGGCGAGAATGTTCATGCCACGCTCGAGACCGCGGCGGGCATCCTCGTCGAACGCGATCATCTTGGCCATTGCGGTGTGTTCCTCCGCCTGATTACGAATGGGGCCACTGCGGGCGCACGCCCGCAGCGGAACACGGTGCTTCGGCCAGGCTCGGTGCCCGCGACGGACGACCAGCCCCCAAGAGGGGACGGGCCTCACCGTCCCAGCCTGCGTGTTGGCACTCAGGTGTTCCGAGTGCCAACACCGTGTTTAGCACTCGACGGAGGAGAGTGCAAGAAGAGCTGGTCAGCGGGACGTGCGAACGGGCACGCTGGTCGGCAGCGGTTTCTTGCTCGTCGTGCCTCCGACCTCGATGGATTGGCTCGTGCCGCCGTTGCCGCCGGTGCCGCCCTGGCGCGGAGGTTCATCCTTCGGCGTGAGGATCACCACGAGGATGACGATGAGCACGATCGCCACCGCGCCCGCGAGCACGGGCGCGAACCACGCCGGCCGCGACTTGGCGGTGGTGGTGAACGCGCTCGCGCCGACCTGCGCGGGCGGACGCAGCCGCACGGGCTCGTGCAGGAATCCCGGTGGGGGCTGTTGCTGCTGGTAGGGCTGCTGCCGGTAGGGGCCGCCGGGCTGCTGCGACACGGGCACGCCACCGGTCTGGGGGCCCATCGGCACCACGCCGGAGTCCGTGCGGCGTGGCGGCGGCGCGCCTTGCGGGGCGGCCGACAGCGCGACCCGCGCGGCGGCGACCAGCTCGACGCACGAGCCGTACCGCTGGTTGGGGTCCTTGGAGGTGCCCTTGCGCAGCACGTCGTCGATGGCGGGCGGCAGCGACACCATCGAGGTCAGCGACGGGATCTCCGCGCCGAGGTGCCCCTGGATGACGTCCTGCACGCTGCCCTGGAACGGCGGCCGGCCGGACAGGCACGCGAACACCATGCACGCGAGCGCGTACTGGTCGGTGCGGCCGTCGAGGGGTTCGCCGCGCAGGTGCTCGGGCGCGGCGTAGGTGGGTGAGCCGAGGAAGTCGCCGGTGCGGGTGCGGTGCCCGGTGGCGCCGCGCCGGGTGAGGCCGAAGTCGGCGAGGTAGACGTGCTCGCCCGCGGCTTCCTTGGCGGTGACCAGCACGTTGGCCGGTTTCACGTCGAGGTGGACCAGGCCCTTGCCGTGCAGCATGTCGAGCGCTTCGGCGACCTGGCCGAGCAGCGTCAGGGTGCGCGCGGGCGAGAGCGGGCCGTCCTTGATGTGGCTGGCGAGGTCCTGCCCGTCGACCAGCCGCATGGCGATGTAGAGCAGCCCGTCGACCTCGTCGAAGTCGTAGAGCGGCACGATGTTGGCGTGGTCGATCGCCGAGGTGTTGCGCGCCTCGTCGACGAACCGCTCCCGGAACTCGGCATCCGCGGTGAGGTGCTCGCCGATGACCTTCAGGGCGACCTTGCGACCGAGCCTGACGTCCGTGGCCTTGTAGGTCACGCTCATGCCACCGCGGCCGAGCACCCCGTCGATCCGGTAATGGCCCAGCCGTCGCCCGCTCAGGTCCTCCGACACGCGACGGAGCCTAACGTCCGCGTACAGGGCCTTGCGCGGGGTTCCCGGCAGATGGGGCGGACGGTCCACCGGGCGGACCCGGGCGAGGACCTCGGCGGCCGTCTCCGCGACCACCCCGGCACCGGTTTCAGGAAGGACGCCCGACCCGCCTGGTGACGGGCCGGGCGGAGGTCACGGCGCCTTCCGCACGTCCGATGCCTGGCTGCGGCCGTCGCGCCCCGCCTGGATCTCGAACTCCACGCGGTCGCCCTCGGCCAGCGTCCGGAAGCCTTCCATCTGGATCGCCGAGTAGTGCACGAACACATCGGGCCCGCCGTCGGCCGCGATGAATCCGTAGCCCTTCTCCGAGTTGAACCACTTGACCGTGCCGACAGCCAAGACGTCCTCCTTCGAGAAATACCCTGAGCAAACCGCCACGCTAGAGGCACGAGGGGGTTCGCCGATACCTCCTTATGGAGTCATGAGCGTGCGCTGAATCCGTTGTCGCGCAACCAACTGACGAGTCCGCGCGGGCTGCGGGTCCGGGTGAGCACGAGACCGGGTCCGGCGAAGTCGAGGACGAGCCCTTCGCCATTCCGCACGGATTGGGGCGCGCCGGGGGAAACGGCGCGCAGCCGGCACTGCACGGTGTCGGCGAACGCGACCACGTGGCCGCCGGCCAGGGTGACCAGCTCGCCGGGGTCGAGGGTGACCACGTCGAGCGTGCCGTAGCAGCTGAGCACGACCGACCCGGTGCCGAACGCGTAGGTGAGGAAACCCTGGTCGCCGCCGTGCAGCGCGCGCACGGGCGGCGCGGACGGGTCGAGGTGGGCGGTGGCGGCGCAGGCGAGCCAGCTGTCGCGGGAGACGCACCAGCCGGTCGTGGCGTCGAGCTCGAGCACGTGCAGGTCGCCGGGCAGGGGCGGCGCGACGTCCACCCAGCCGCCTTCGGGGCCGGCGGTGCACAGCGCGGCGCTGACGCCGGGTGACTTGGTGCGGCCGTCGACGGTGACGCCGTAGCTGGTCGCGAGCACGGAGGAGCGCTCGACCACCACCGGCTCACCGGGTGCCAGGACGAGTCGGGCCACCCCGAACGTGGGGGTGTGGCGGGTCCGGACCTGCAACTTTCCCCCTGTCGTGATCAGCCGGTCGGAGCAGTCTGCCACGGGCACGGCAGGATGGGGCGCGTGTCTGACACGCTGACCCGAGTCGCTGATCACAAGGCCCACGTCGCCGGGCTGGTCGGGGCGATGCCGGTGGTCGAGTCGCCGGTGGCGGACTGCCTCGGCCTGGTGCTCGCCGAGGACCTGGTGGCGACGGTGCCGTTGCCGCCGTTCGACAACTCGGCGATGGACGGCTACGCGGTCCGCGCGGCGGACCTGGCGTCGGTCCCGGTGCGGCTGCCGGTGGTGGAGGACATCCCGGCGGGGCGGGCGGCGTCGGCGCCGCTGGCGGCGGGCACCGCGCACCGGATCATGACGGGCGCGCCGGTGCCGGTGGGCGCGGACGCGGTGGTGCAGGTGGAGTGGACCGACGGCGGCACGGCGGTGGTGCGGGTCGACCGGCCGGTGGTGGCGGGGCAGAACGTGCGGCGGATGGCGGACGACGTGGCCGTCGGCACGACGGTGCTGCGCGCGGGCGTGGCGCTCGGTCCGGCGCAGTTGGGGTTGGCGGCGGCGCTGGGCTTCGGTTCGCTGCCGGTGCGGCGCAGGCCGCGGGTGCTGGTGCTGTCGACGGGGTCGGAGCTGGTGGGGCCCGGTGTGCCGTTGGAGCCGGGGCAGATCTACGAGTCGAACGGCGTGATGCTGGCCGCCGCGGTGCGCGAGGCCGGCGGCGAGGCGGAGCTGCTGCGGTTCGTGCCGGACGACGTCGAGCGGTTCCACGCGGCGATCGCGCCGCGGTTGGCGTCGGTGGACCTGCTGCTCACGTCCGGTGGCGTGAGCGCGGGGGCGTACGAGGTGGTGAAGGACGCGTTCACCGGGCGCGGCGTGGAGTTCACGAAGGTCGCGATGCAGCCGGGCGGGCCGCAGGGCGCGGGCCGCTACCAGGGGGTGGCGGTGGCGACGCTGCCCGGGAACCCGGTGAGCGCGCAGGTGTCGTTCGAGGTGTTCGTGCGGCCGGCGCTGCGGGCTGCGATGGGGTTCTCGCGGGTGGAGCGGCCGACGGCGGCGGCCCGGTTGAGCGCGCCGATCACGTCGCCGGCGGGGCGGACCCAGTTCCGGCGCGGCGCGTACGACCCGGCGTCGGGGCGCGTGGTGACGCCGGTCGGCGGGCCGGGTTCGCACCTGCTGTCGGCGCTGGCGGTCAGCAACTGCCTGATCGAGGTGCCGGAGGAGGTCACGGAACTCGCGGCCGGCACCGAGGTGGCAGTGCGCCTCCTACACGGAGAGTGATGTCGATCTGACGCTGCGCTATTGATCACACGTGTGACGGGGATTACACTGGGGGTGATCGAAGTTTCGGCCGGTCCGTGCGTTTCGTCGGGGGACGCACGGGCGGGCCGGACGCGGGCCGGCGGAGCCGCGTAGCGTGTGGCGGGCCGGAAGCACTGCCCTGACACGGAAGAGCCATGACCGTCGATCGCGACAAGCACAGTGGTGCCGTCTCCCACTTCCTCGAGCTCGCCCGGGGGATCGTCCCCCCGATGCACCCCGCGGGCCGTCCCTTCGTGGCGGGCGCCGCAGTCGCGACGCTGCTGCTGCGCCGGTACTCCAAGCGCGCCGGCGTCGTCGGCGGCCTGCTGACCGCGTGGGTCGCGTGGTTCTTCCGCGAACCCAAGCGGACCACGCCCACCCGACCCGGCTTGGCGGTCGCGCCCGCCGACGGCACGGTGTCGCACGTGGTCGAGGCCGTGCCGCCGGTCGAGCTCGGCCTCGGCGCCACGCCCATGACCCGGATCAGCGTGTTCCTGTCGGTGTTCGACGTGCACGTGCAGCGCGTGCCCGTGCCGGGCCTGGTGCGCCAGGTGTCGTACCGGCCGGGCAAGTTCCTGAGCGCCGACCTGGACAAGGCCAGCGAGGACAACGAGCGCAACACGGTGTGGCTGACCACCCCAGGCGGGCACGACGTGGTGGTCGTGCAGATCGCCGGGCTCGTGGCGCGGCGCATCGTGTGCGAGGTCGCCGAGGGCGACAAGGTGGCGGTCGGGCAGACCTACGGCCTGATCCGGTTCGGCTCGCGGGTCGACCTGTACGTGCCGACCGGCAGCCGCGTGCTGGTGGAGGCCGGGCAGCGCACGATCGGCGGCGAGACCGTGCTCGCCGAGCTACCCGCGGAGGGCTGAGCGGATGGCTCCCAGTGGGCCGGGGATCAGGCTGCTGCCGAACGCCATCACGGTCCTCGCGATGTGCGCGGGGCTGTCGGCCGTGCACTTCGCGATCATCGGGATGTACGGGGCGGCGATCGGCTCGATCGCGGCGGCGGCCGTGTTCGACGGGTTGGACGGGCGGATCGCCCGGCTGCTCGACGCGACCAGCAAGATGGGCGCGGAGCTGGACTCGCTGGCGGACGCGATCTCGTTCGGCGTCGCGCCCGCGTTGGTGATCTACGTGTGGAGGTTCGACCCGGGCCGTGAGGGCTGGGTCGTCGCGTTGATCTTCGCGGTGTGCATGGTGCTGCGGCTGGCGCGGTTCAACACGCTGCTGGAGGTGGAGCAGCCGCCGTTCGCGAAGGAGTTCTTCGTCGGCGTGCCCGCCCCGGCGGGCGGGTTGCTGCTGCTGCTGCCGCTGATCCTGGACGAGCAGCTCGGCCGGCCCGGCTGGTGGTCCAGCCAGGCGGTCGTGGCCGTGTGGACCGTGGGCATCGCGCTGCTGCTGGTGAGCCGGATCCCGACGCTGTCGGTGAAGACCATCAAGGTCCCGCCGCGCTACGCCGCGCCGTTGCTGGTGCTGGTCGGCCTGCTGGCGGCGGCCGTGATCACGTTCCCGCTGGTGGCGCTGATCGCGGCGATGCTGGTGTACCTCGCGCACCTGCCGTACTCGGTGCGCCGGTACCGGTGGCTGTCGAAGCACCCGGAGGCGTGGTCGGTGCCGGCGGCGGACCGGCGGGCGATCAAGCGGGCCCACGGCGTCGCCGCGCGGCGGCTGGGCTTGCGGCAACCGCTGGGCGGTCGCGTGGCCGGCGCCGCGATGCGCGCCGTGCGACGGCCCCGGCGGGCGGTCGACCCGACGCAGGTGGCGGCGGAGACGAACGGTCAGGCGAGGCCGGGCAAGCGCCGGGGCTGGCGACAGCTCGGCCTGCGCCGACACGACCGCCCCTGACCCGCCCCACGCCGCTGCCCCCACCGCACCACAACGGCCCCGCAGCACACCACCAAGGCCCGATGTGACCTGGGTTCGGGTGCTTCAGGCCGGACGAAGCCGGCAGGCCCGGCGGGACGCTGTACCCCGCCCGGCCTGCCGGCTTCGGCCGGCCTGGAGCGCCCGTAAGGGCCCCATGTCACATCGAGCCGTACTCTCCAACCGCCAACCCGCGCTAGTCGTCGTCGTCCGCGAACGGGTCCTCCGAAGTCGCCGGATCCCACGACAGCCCGGGCACGCCCCAGCCGTTGGCCTTGATCATCTTCTTCGCCGCGCGCTTGTGCCGCCCCACCAGCCGGTCCAGGTAGATGATCCCGTCGAGGTGATCGGTCTCGTGCTGCAGGCACCGCGCGAAGAACCCGGTGCCCTCGACCTCGACCGGCTTGCCCTCGCCGTCGAACCCGGTCACCTTCGCCCACGACGCCCGGCCCGTCGGGTACGTCTCCCCCGGCGCGGACAGGCAGCCCTCGAAGTCGTCGTCCGGGTCCGGCATCCCCAGCGGCACGTCCGACGTCTCCAACGTCGGGTTCACCACCACACCCCGGTGCCGCACACCCTCGTCGTCCGGGCAGTCGTAGACGAACAACCGCAGGTCGATCCCGATCTGGTTGGCCGCCAGGCCGACTCCGTGCGCCGCCGTCATCGTCTCGTGCATGTCGTCGATCAACGTCCGCAGCGACTCGTCGAACACCTCGACCGGGCGGGTCGGGTTGTGGAGCACGGGTTCTCCGGCGATCCGGATCGGGTGAACTGCCATGGCGTGCAGCCTAACGGCGGGTCGGATCGGACGCGCCGACCGATGAGCGACCCACCACCAAGATCACGTGATGTAATGGCACCCACGCACGGGACACGGCTGAGGAGCCAGATGGACGCCGCAGAGGCACTGGCGCCGGCGGAGGGGCCGGACGACGGTTTGAACGACCGGGAGCGCGAGATCCTGGCCTTCGAACGCCAGTGGTGGAAGTACGCGGGTGCGAAGGAACAGGCCGTCAAGGAGCTGTTCGACATGTCCGCGACGCGCTACTACCAGCTGCTCAACGCGTTGATCGAGAAGGAAGAGGCGTTGGCCGCCGATCCGATGTTGATCAAGAGATTGCGCCGGTCCCGTTCCGGCAGGCAACGCGCCCGCGCGGCGAAGCGGCTGGGCGTCGAGCGCCGATGACGAACCCGGAACAGTCGACGGGTCCCGCGCACCCGGCCCGCGCCGCGGGTTACGCGCTGCTCGGCGTGGCCGTGATCGCCCTGGTCGTCGGCCTGGTCAGCCTGTTCACCGGCGACCCGGACGACAACCCGCCCGCGGCCCAGTCGTCCCCGCCCTCGGCGACCTCTGGCACGCCGGACGGCTCCGCGACCTCGGCCGCGCCCACCGAGCCGACCACCACCAGCCCGCCGCCGTCGGAGACGTCGCCGCCCGCCGGCACGTCCGCGCCCACGACGACCGCCGTTCCCGGCGGCCCGACCACCACGGACACCCCGCCGCCGCCCGTGGCCACGGCGCCCAAGGTGCCGGTGCGCATCTACAACAACAGCACCACCCAGGGCCTGGCCAAACGCGCGTCGGACGAGGTGGAGCGCGCCGGCTGGCAGGTCGCCGAGAAGGGCAACTACTCCCAGGGCACGATCTGGACCACCACGGTCTACTTCCGCCCCGGCACGGACGAGGAAGCCTCGGCCCGCGAGCTGGCCCAGCTCCTCAACGCCCGCGTGGAACCCCGGTTCGACGGCATCCAGGCCGCGCAGCCCGGCATCATCGTCATCGTCACCAACGACTACCGGGGCCCGTCCGGCAAGGTGTCCAGCTAGCTCCACACCCTCGCCGGACAGGTCCCCCGAACAACCGGACAGGCCGCCCGGACAGACCCTGGGCCGCGTCTAGCGTTCGCGTGACCTGGCGTAGGCGGCGAGGGCTTCGAGCTGGGCCGGGTCCAACGACGGCCGGACCGCTTCGCGCGCCGACGCCAGGTGGGCGCCCGTCACCTCCGCCGCCGACAGCGACTCGCGCATCGCGGTCAACGCGGCCTCGCGGATCAACGCCGCGCAGTCCGCCGCCGAGTACCCGTCCAGCTCCTCGGCCAACGCGTCCAGGTCCACGTCCGACCCCAGCGGCGTGTTCCGCGACGACGCCCGCAGGATCTCGGCGCGCGCCTCGGCGTCCGGCGGCGGCACGTAGACGAGTCGTTCCAACCGTCCAGGCCGCAGCAGCGCGGGGTCGACCAGTTCGGGCCGGTTCGTCGCGCCGAGCACGATGACGTCGCGCAGCGGCTCGACCCCGTCCAGCTCGGTGAGCAGGGCCGCGACCACCCGGTCCGACACGCCCGAGTCGGAGGACTGGCCGCGGCGGGGCGCGAGCGCGTCCACCTCGTCCAGGAACACCATCGCGGGGGCCGCCTCGGCCGCGCGGCGGAACAACTCGCGGACCGCGCGTTCGGACTCGCCGACGAACTTGTCCATCAGCTCGGCGCCCTTGACCGACAGCACGTTCAACCGGCCGGTACCCGCCAGCGCCCGCACCAGGAACGTCTTGCCGCACCCGGGCGGCCCGTAGAGGAGGAGGCCGCGAGGTGGCGCGACACCCAGCCGGGCGAAGGAGTCGGGGTACTGCAACGGCCAGAGCGCGGCTTCGGTGAGGGCCTGCTTGACCTCGGTCATGTCGCCGACGTCGGCCAACGTGAGCCCACCGGTGCGCAGGGTGTCCGAAGTGGACATGGAGATCGGTCGGACGGTCTCCAGCGCTCCCAGCAGGTCGGCCTGCCCGACGCGCGGCTCGTCCGCGTCCCGCTGTCGCAGCGCGGCCCGGAGTGCCGCTTCACGCCGCATCGCCACCAGGTCCGCCGCGACGAAGCCGGGCGTCCGGTCGGCGATCGCGCCGAGGTCCACATCGGACTCGACGGGCACGTCGCGCAGCAGGACCCGCAGCAGCTCGGTGCGCGCCTTGCCGTCGGGCAGCGGCAGCACGAGTTCCCGGTCGACCAGCTCGGGGACCCTCAGCCGGGGGTCGATCGCCTCCGGGTGCGCGCTGGTGACGACGAGCGCGACCCCGTCGGGGCGGGCGCGCAACGCGTCCAGCACGACGGTCGCGACGGGCGGGGCCGAGGCGGCGGGCAGCAACGCCTCGACGTCGGTCAGCACCAGCACCGCCGGGGCCCGCGACCCGGCGCGGCTGAGCGCGTCGGCGACCCGCTGCGCCGCCGCGTTCGCCTCCAGCACGGCGATGCTGGGTGCGGCGACTTCGACCACCGTGGCGCCGGCGCCTTGTGCGACGGCCCGCACGAACGTCGCCTTGCCGACGCCTTCGGGCCCGCTGACCAGCGCCGCCAGCCGGGCCGCGGCACCGAGGCGGGCGAGCAGCTCCGGGTGGCTGAACGTCAGGTCGAACCACTCGGCCAACCGCTTCGCGGCCTCCTGCTGCCCGACGAGGTCCGCCACCGGCACGGCGGGCGTCACGACCTCGACCTCCGCCGGGCCCGAACCCGCGCCGGTCGTCGCGGTCACGCCCGCGGTCGTGCCCGTCGTGCCCGTCGTGCCGGTCACGCCGACCGTCGCGCCGCTTCCCGCCACGACCGCGGGCGCGTCACCCGTGCGCGCGCCGTCACGCCAGCCGACCACCGTCGACGGCTGCACGGCCACCGGCCCGGCCGGGTCGGCGGAGGTGATGGTGAGCAGTTCGTTGGTCCACGTCATGCCGATGGCGTTGGACAGCTTGCGCCGGGTGGCGCTCACGTCCGAGCCGGGCGGCGGGGCGAGGTCCTGCGGGAGCAGGGAGACGGCGTCGCCGACGGTCAGCACCTTGCCGGTCAGCGCCATGCGCAGGGTTTCGGGGGTGAGCGACGTGCTGGCCAACCGCGATCCGGCGACGGTGACCGAACGTGCGGCGGTGACGTCCACCGGGGCCACCACGATCTCCGCGCCTTCCACCACGCCGAGGTTCGACAGCGTGACGTCGTCCACGAGCACCACGCCGGGCGGGTCGTCGCCGGAGGTCGCGGCGGCCAGGGCGGCGCTCACCCGGGCACCGGTCAGGCGCACCGCGTCCCACGCGCGCAGGCCCAGCGCGTCGAGCACCTCCGGGTGCAGGCGGACCACGCCGCGGCGGGTGTCCAGGGCCGAGGGGGACAGGCGGGCGGTCAGCGTGATCACGGGGTGAGCGTAGTTGGGGTGGGCGGCCGGGGGCGTGTGGTCGGCCGGCTCGGGCCGGGTGCGGGCTCCGCTCGACCGGCGGGTGCGGGCGACGGGGGCGGCGGTGGTCGCGGGTGGGTGGTGGGTCGGGGCGGGGGTTGAGGGGCGGTCCTCGTTGTTTCAACCGACGTTTCAGGATGGCGATAACGGCGTTTCGGTACATGACTCTTCCACGATCACTCGAACGGGCGACGAACGTGGGTGGCCCGCGAAGTACCGAAGAGGAGTGTCCTCGCAGGTCAGGTCAGGTTGGCGCGCTTGGTGAACCTGGCCGACCCGAAGCCGGGTGTCCGCGACCTGACCGGCGTCCTAGACCGGGTCAGCGGCCGGTTCGCCCGGGCCCGGACCGGGGTTCGGCGCGTCCGGGACCGGGTCCGCGGTGGCGTGCTGGTCGCGGTGGGCCTTCGCCTGGTGGTCGGCGCGCGGCGGGCGTTCGGGACGGCGCCAGGGCAGTTCCGGGAACGACGCGAGCTCGACGTGCGTGGCGCAGCGGGCCAGGTCGGCGTACGCGCCGGCGAGCACGGCGGCCCGGATGCGACGCACCTGGCCGACCGTCGGCAGCTCCCCCACCAGCAGGAACGGCAGCAGCAGCCGCCAGACGCCGACGATCGCGACCCGGGACCGGTGCGGTGCGCGCAACGTCGCCCTGGCCACGCGCAACGCGTGCTCGCCCGCGTCGATGGCGCGCGGGTACCCGGCGTGGTCCCACGACCAGCGCAGGCCGTCGGCCATCGCGCAGCGGACGCAGTCGGCGGGCCCGGTGGCCAGCTCCTCGCCGCACTGGCTGCACGCGAGCAGGGTCATCGCCCAGTCGGTGCAGGTCCACGGGTGCCTGCCGACCTCGTCGGCGAGCACGAGCTCGGCGAGTTCGCGCTCACCCGCGCCGCCCTCGGCGAGCTGTTCGGCGGCGAGCAGCACCTGCCAGTCCTGCAGCCAGTACTGGTCGACGAGCTCCGCGCAGAACCGGCACGCCGGGTAGCCGCGACCGGCCAGGTCGCCGCACGACGGGCAGGGCGAGACGGCGGCGGGGCGGGCCACGCGCCGGGCGCCGGGCGGGAACGGCCGGTGATCAGCCACGCGGAGAAAGGTACGCGCAAACGGTGACGCTTGGCATCCGCACCTTGGCATCCGGACCGGGCCCTGGTTATGGTCAGGTCGGTGGCTCGACACGCACCGACAACTCAACACACGCGGGAGCTCGCGCCACAGCGGGCTGAGAGGGCGGCTGGAGCGCGAGGCTCCGGCGCCGCCGACCGCCTGAACCTGACCGGGTAATGCCGGCGTAGGGAGGAATGTCGTGACGGCACTTGACGACCGTTCGGTGAAGCCCAGCGTCACCACGGGGCCCATCTCGGGTTCGCACAAGGTCTACCGCGAGGTGGACGAGGGTGTGCGGGTCCCGTTCCGCAGGGTGGAGCTGACCAACGGCGAGCACGTCGACCTGTACGACACTTCCGGTCCGTATACCGACGACAACGCGACCATCGACGTCCACAGTGGACTTCCCGAGCTGCGCGCGGACTGGGTCGCCCGGCGTGAGCCGGTCGACGGGGCGGTGACCCAGCTGGCGTACGCCAAGGCGGGGATCATCACGCCGGAGATGCGGTTCGTGGCGGCCCGCGAGAGCATGAGCCCGGAGTTCGTCCGGGACGAGGTGGCGATCGGCCGGGCGGTCATCCCGCTCAACCGCAACCACCCCGAGGCCGAGCCGATGATCATCGGCAAGAAGTTCCTGGTGAAGATCAACGCGAACATCGGCAACTCGGCCGTGACCTCCTCGATCGAGGAGGAGGTGGAGAAGATGGTGTGGGCGTCGCGGTGGGGCGCCGACACGATCATGGACCTGTCCACGGGCAAGCGCATCCACGCGACCCGCGAGTGGATCATGCGGAACTCGCCGGTGCCGATCGGCACGGTGCCGATCTACCAGGCGCTGGAGAAGGTGGACGGCGACCCGGCGAAGCTGTCGTGGGAGGTCTACCGCGACACGGTGGTCGAGCAGGCCGAGCAGGGCGTCGACTACATGACGGTGCACGCGGGCGTGCTGCTGCGGTACGTGCCGCTGACCGCGAAGCGGGTGACGGGCATCGTCTCGCGCGGCGGGTCGATCATGGCCGCGTGGTGCCTGGCGCACCACAAGGAGAGCTTCCTCTACACGCACTTCGAGGAGCTGTGCGAGATCCTGCGCGCCTACGACGTGACGTTCTCGCTGGGTGACGGGCTGCGGCCGGGGTCGATCGCGGACGCCAACGACGAGGCGCAGTTCGCGGAGCTGCGGACGTTGGGCGAGTTGACGCACATCGCCCGGTCGCACGACGTGCAGGTGATGATCGAGGGCCCGGGTCACGTGCCGATGCACAAGATCGCGGAGAACGTGCGGTTGGAGGAGGAGTGGTGCGGCGAGGCGCCGTTCTACACCCTCGGGCCGCTGGCCACGGACATCGCGCCCGCCTACGACCACATCACGTCGGCGATCGGGGCGGCGCAGATCGGCTGGCTGGGCACGGCGATGCTGTGCTACGTCACGCCGAAGGAGCACCTCGGCCTGCCGAACCGGGACGACGTGAAGACCGGTGTGATCACGTACAAGATCGCGGCGCACTCCGCGGACCTGGCCAAGGGCCACCCGGGCGTGCAGGACTGGGACGACGCGCTGTCGAAGGCGCGGTTCGAGTTCCGGTGGGAGGACCAGTTCAACCTGTCGCTGGACCCGGACACGGCGCGGTCCTACCACGACGAGACGCTGCCCGCGGCGCCCGCGAAGACGGCGCACTTCTGCTCGATGTGCGGGCCGAAGTTCTGCTCGATGAAGATCACGCAGGACGTGCGGCGGTACGCGGAGGAACGCGGTCTGTCCACTGTGGAGGCGATCGAGGCGGGCATGTCGGAGAAGTCGGGCGAGTTCGCCGACCACGGCGCCAAGGTGTACCTGCCGGTGGTCGATTGATGGAGCGTGCGCTGATGGCCGTCACCCCGCCCAGGGTCCTCACCATCGCCGGGTCCGACTCCGGCGGTGGTGCGGGACTGCAGGCCGACCTGCGGACGTTGTTCGCGTGCGGTGTGCACGGGATGACGGCGGTCACGGCGGTGACCGTGCAGAACTCGCTGGGTGTCACCGGGTACACCGAGATACCGCCGGAGGTGGTGGCCGCCCAGATCGAGGCGGTCGCCACCGACATCGGGGTGGACGCGGCGAAGACCGGGATGCTGGCGTCGGCGGCGATCATCGAGGCGGTCGCGGCGGCCGTGGACCGGGTGCCCGTCGGCCCGTTCGTGGTGGACCCGGTGGCGGCGTCGATGCACGGGCAGCAGTTGCTGGCCGACGACGCGCTGCAGGCGCTGCGGACGCTGCTGTTCCCCAGGGCGACGCTGGTGACGCCGAACCTGGACGAGGTGCGGCTGCTCACCGGCATCGAGGTGCGCAGCCGTGCCGACCAGCGCAAGGCGGCCGAGGCGCTGCACGCGATGGGACCGGAGTGGGTGCTGGTCAAGGGCGGGCACCTGTGGGACGACCCGGAGTGCCTCGACGTGCTGTACGACGGCGCGGAGTTCATCGAGCTGCTCGGGCCGCGCTACGACGTGAAGCACACGCACGGCAGCGGGGACACGCTCGCCTCGGCGATCTCTTCGCAGCTCGCGCGGGGTGCGGACGTGCCGACGGCGGTGCGGTTCGGCAAGGACTTCATCGTCCGCTCGGTGGCCGCCGCGTACCCGTTGGGCGGCGGGGTCGGTCCCGTGTCGCCGTTGTGGCGGTTGGAGGGCTAGCGGCGACGCGGCGGCGCTCGACGCCGTGTCGCGCATCGAGTACGACTTCGCCCGGACCGGCATCACCGCGTCGACGGCGGCGGGTGTCGCCATGCGCGCGAGCTGCTGGACGACTGGACCGCCGACTTCCTGTCCCGGCACCCGTCCGCGACCGTGCTGCGCCTGGCGTGCGGGCTGGACGCGCGGGCGCGGCTGCTGGACGTGCCGGCCGGGGACTACCGGCTGGTGCACACGTCCGTCACGGACGACGGGTGGTGGGACGGGGTGCCGGCGGACCGGCCGGTGGTCGCCGTGTTCGAGCGTCTGGGGACGTCGGTCGCGTGCTGCGGTGCCCGGTTCTAAGGCTGCTCTAAGCCACCCGTGTGGAACTCGTGCGTCTTGTAAGGCATGAGTGCACGGCAGGACGCGTACATCGCCGAGCTGGTGTTGAGCCGGCCGGAGGCGGTGGCGGCGTTGTTCGCGGGGTCGGTGTTCCTGGGCACGGTCGGGTTCGTGGTGGCGCGGCGGCGGGGGTGGGCGGCGCTGCCCGCGGTGCTGGCCGGGTTCGGGTTGGCGCTGGCCCTGGCGGTGACCCTGGCGCGGCCGGGCGGCTCGTTCTCGGTCGCGACCACCGACCCGATCGGGATGTGCGTGGCCAACGAGTTCTCGCTGGCCGGGTCGTTGGCGCGGCTGAACCTGGTGATGCTGGCGCCGTTCGCGTTCTTCGCCACCCTGGCCACGCGGCGGCCGTTCGCCGTGCTCGGCGTGGCGGCGGCGTTCAGCGGGGCCGTGGAGTTCGTCCAGGCCTTGACCGCGATCGGGGTGTGCGAGGCGCAGGACTTCATCAACAACACCGTGGGCGCGTTCTTCGCGGTGCTGGTGGCCTGGCTGCTGACGGTGGTCGCGGGCAACTCCCGGCCGGCGTCGCGGGCCGGCCGGGAGCGGTCTTCGGTGTCCGCGGCCCGCTTGCCTTGAGAGCGGGAAGACCGTCAGGGGTTTCGACCCGCGCGCAGAACTGGAGTGTCCGCTTGGCTCGGCAGCCCCTCGCGCCCGAGACTGGGGCGGTGCCACGTGCCGCTCGTCCCCGTGCGCTGCTTCGCGCCCGCGTTCTCGACGTCGTGAGCAGGTGGGATCCGGAAGGGCTGCTCGCCCTCGGGGCGCCGGCCGACGAGTACGGGCCGGAAGCCGATTCGTTCGCCGCGCTGCTCGGTCAGGGCGTCACCATCACGCCCGAGGTGGTGCGACAGGTGTGGGAGCGCTGGTTCGGGCCGGGCTCGACGTTCGTGCGCTCGTCCTCCCCCGCCGCGTTGGCGGACTTCGCCGGAGCACTGGACCAGGCCGCGGCCGAAGCCCAGGTCTGATCACCGGCACCGCGCCGAGGCTCCACCGCACACACGCCGCCACACCGCACGGCACGCCGCCTCACCGCACGGCACGCCGGCACACGCACGGGCAGGCTCGCCGACATCTTCGGCGGCCTCGCAGCCACGCTTCGCAGGCGTCCCCGCCAGAGGGACCCCTGCTTTTACCCTGCCACCCGGGTACGACGATGCCGAGCCCGTACGCGCCGGCTGTGGACAACTCCGTCAGCCGACTTCGCCGACCAGTTCCTCCAGCGCCGGCAGGGCGTTGACCAGGGCGTCGCGGTGTTCCGGCGCGAGGTCCTCGATCCGCCGCTGCAGCTCCCGGACCCGCGCCGACCGCACCCCCGACACCATGGTCACGCCTTCCGGTGTGGGTGTCGCCAGCCACGCCCGCCCGTCCTGCGGGTCGGGTTCGCGCCGCACGTACCGGGCTTCGACCAGCGCCGCGACGATCCGCGACAGGGTGGGCGGCGCGACGCCTTCCTTGGCGGCCAGGTCGCCCAGCCTCATGGGACCGCACCGGGCCAGCGTGGCCAGCGCGGACACCGCGCCCGGCCCGAGCCCGGGCGAGCCCGTGCGCCGCAGCAGCCGGGATAGCCTGCCGATCGCGAGGTACAGCCGGGCGGTGGCGTCCTCGACCTGGTCGGCCGTCACGGCAACTCCTCCTCGGGCAGGCGGACACGATGAGCATCCATCATGCCGTGCCCCGCAATCACCCCACTGCCGGACTCGACGCGTGCGCCCAGAACCGCTTCGGGATCCGCCCCGCCAGCCTGGCCAGCCGGCCCGCTTCCACGCCCGCCCGCATCGCCGCCGCCATCCGCTCGGGGTCCTGCGCCCTGGTCACGGCGGTCGCCAGGAGGACGGCCGAGCAGCCCAGCTCCATCGCCAACGCCGCGTCGGACGCCGTGCCCACGCCCGCGTCCAGGATCACCGGCACGGACGCGCGGGACACGATCAGCTCGATGTTGTGCGGGTTGCGGATGCCGAGGCCCGTCCCGATGGGCGATCCCAGCGGCATGACGGCGGCGCAGCCGAGCTGCTCCAGCCGCAGGGCCAGCACCGGGTCGTCGGACGTGTAGGGCAGCACCACGAACCCGTCGTCGACCAGCTTCTCCGCCGCGTCGAGCAGCTCCACCGGGTCGGGCAGCAGGGTCTGGTCGTCGGCGACGACCTCCAGCTTCACCCAGTCCGTGCCCAACGCCTCCCGTGCCAGCCGTGCCGTCAGCACGGCCTCGGCGGCGGTGCGGCAGCCGGCCGTGTTGGGCAGCGCCGAGATGCCCAGCCGGCCCAGCAGGTCGAGCACGCCGCCGCCGGACGCGTCCAGGCGCCGCATCGCGACGGTCGTCAACTCGGTGCCGGACGCCACCAGCGCCCGTTGCAGCACCGACAGGTTCGCCGCGCCTCCGGTGCCCATGACCAGGCGCGAGCCGAACTCCCGCCCGGCGATCACCAACGGGTCGTCCACGTCACCCTCCCTGCACGGCGGTCAGCACCTCGACCGCGGCCCCGTCGGCCAGCGTCGTCGTGTCCCACGCGGCGCGCGGCACGACTTCGCCGTCCACGGCGACCGCGACGCCGCGGGGTGGCGCGTCGAGCAGCGCGAGCACGGTGGCGACGGTCGACCCGTCGGCCAGTTCCCGCTCCAGACCGTTGACCTTCGCCTTCACCGGCTGTTTCCTCCTTCGCGCAGCAGGGTCAGCACCCGCCGGGCCGTGACGGGCGCGAGCAGCAGGCCGTTGCGGTGGTGGCCGGTGGCGGCGAGCACGCCGGGTTCCAGCCAGGCGATCACCGGCGCGTTGTCGGGGCTGCCCGCGCGGAACCCGGCGGCGACCTCCGCCACCGCGTACTCGGCGACACCGGGCCACACCACCTCGGCGTCGCGCAGCAGGTCGCGCACGCCGCCGACGGTCACGTCGCCGTCGAAACCGGCGTCGTACTGGGTGGCGCCGAGGACGAACCCGCCTTCGCGCGGCACCAGGTAGACGGGTCGGCCGGAGACGTGGGCGCGGATGGTGTGCCGGGGCGGCGGCAGCGCGCCGGGCCGGGCGGACAGTCGCAGGATCTCGCCCTTCACCGGCCGGATCACGTCGCGCAGCGCGGGGTGCAGGTCGCGGCTCCACGCGCCGGCCGCGATCACCGTCACGTCCGGCTCGGCGCCGGACCCGGGCTCCGGCGCGAACACCACGCCGGCGGCGGCGCACGCCTCCCGCAGCGCGCGCAGCAGCACCCGGTTGTCCACGGCCACGTCACCGGGCACCGACAGTCCACTTCGGACCGGACCGAGGCCGGGTTCCAGGGCGCGCAGCTCGCGCCCGGTCAACCGGGACGCCGACCGGCCCATCCGCCCGAGGTAGGCGCACAACTGGTCCAGCACCTCGACGTCGGCCCGGTCGACCGCCACCGCCAGCGTCCCCGCCGGGCTGAGCGGCACGCCGAGCGAGCGCGCGAACTCCGGCCACAGCGCCAACGACTCGACGCCGAGCGCCAGCACGTCCTCGTCGCCCGGCCACGCCTCGGTGATCGGCGCGAGCATCCCGCCCGCGACCCGCGAACCGCCGTGCGGCGAACCGTGGTCGGCGACGGCGACGGCGTACCCGGCGCGGGCGGCGTACCAGGCGACGGACAGCCCGATGACGCCACCGCCGAGGACGGTCACTCGCATTGCCAAGGCACTCACGCTCCCTGCGCCGGCATGACCCGGATCAGGTTCGACGGTCGGAGCGAACCACGCTCCCTCTCAGCCCGGTGTTTCCAGGCTCCCGTGCGGACCACGTCCACCGTAGCGCACGAAACGCGCCGGCGGTTACCGTGCCGCCCGTGCCAGGACTCGACGGAACGCAGATCAGGCGGCGGCTCGCCGACGCACGGCTCTACCTCTGCACGCCGACGCGACCCGACCTCGCCGAGTTCGCGGACGCCGCGCTCGCGGGCGGTGTCGACGTCGTGCAGTTGCGGGACAAGGGCCTCGAAGCCAAGCAGGAGATCGCCGCGCTGGAGGTGCTCGCCGAGGCGTGCGCGCGGCACGGCGCGCTGCTCTCGGTCAACGACCGGGCGGACGTGGCGCTCGCCGTGGACGCCGACGTGCTGCACCTGGGGCAGGACGACCTGCCGGTGCCGCTCGCGCGCCGCGTCCTCGGCGACGACGTGGTGATCGGCCGTTCGACGCACGACGTGGGGCAGGCCCGCGCGGCGGCCGTCGAGCCGGGTGTGGACTACTTCTGCACCGGGCCGTGCTGGCCGACGCCGACCAAGCCGGGTCGTCCCGCGCCGGGACTGGACCTGGTGCGCGCCACGGCGGGCACGACCGACCGGCCGTGGTTCGCCATCGGCGGCATCGACGCCGACCGGTTGCCGCGGGTGCTGGCGGCGGGGGCGGAGCGGGTCGTGGTCGTGCGCGCCGTCACCGAGGCCGACGACCCCCGCGCCGCCGCAGCCTGGTTGAAACTTCAACTAAATGGCGTACAGTCGACGGCGTGATGCCTGTGCTGTACCTGGGCCACGGGGCTCCCCCGCTGGCCGACGACGAACGGTGGACCGACGAGCTGAGGTCGTGGTCCGCGACGCTGCCGCGCCCCGGGTCGATCCTCGTCGTCTCGGCGCACTGGGAGAACGACCCGCTCACGCTCGGCGCGACCACCACCGTGCCGCTCACCTACGACTTCTGGGGCTTCCCCGAGCGGTACTACGAGGTCACCTACGACGCGCCGGGCGCGCCCGGACTGGCCCGCGAGGTCACCGCGCTGCTCGACCGGCCCGTCGCGCACGACGAGCGGCGGGGCCTGGACCACGGCGCGTACGTGCCGCTGAAGGAGATGTTCCCCGAGGCGGACGTCCCGGTGCTGCAGATGTCCATGCCCAGCCTCGACCCGCGCGACCTGTTCGACGTCGGCCGCCGACTGGCCCCGCTGCGCGAGCAGGGCGTGCTGATCGTCGGCAGCGGGTTCATGACGCACAACCTGAGCTGCGTGGACATGTCCGCCGGTCCCGACTGCGAGCCGCCGTCGTGGTCGGTCGAGTTCGACGACTGGGCGGGCCGCGCGCTGGCCGACGGCGACGTGGACGCGTTGCTGGACTTCGGGCGCAAGGCGCCCGCCGCCGGCATCGCGCACCCGCGCACCGAGCACTTCGCGCCGCTGTTCGTGTCGCTGGGCGCGAGCGCCGCGCAGGAGGCGACGACCACCGTCGACGGCTTCTGGCACGGGCTGTCCAAGCGGTCCGTGCAGTTCGCCTGACCCCCGCGCGGAGAACGCCCCCGGGCCGAGGGCCCGGGGGCGTTCTTCAAGCGGTGCGCGGTCCGTGGGGGGAAACCCACCGCGCGCCCGGTGTCCGCGAGGTCAGCCGCGGGTCAGGCTCAAGCCGTAGGCGCTGAGGATCTCGCCGACCGGCTGGAAGTAGGTCGTGCCGCCGGAGGAGCAGTTGCCCGAACCGCCGGAGGTCACGCCCTGGGCCTGGCTGTAGCCGGAGCCCGCGACCCACGAGCCGCCCGAGTCACCCGGCTCGGCGCAGGCGTTGGTGCGGGTCAGGCCGCTGACCGAGCCCTGCGCGTAGTTCACCGTCTGGTTCTTGGCCTGGACGGTGCCGCAGCGCCAGCCGGTGGTCGAGCCGGACCGGCAGATCGCCGCGCCGACCGCCGCCGAGGTGGAGCCGGTCACGGTGACGTTGGAGCCGTTGTAGCGGTTCACCCACGGACGCGAGGTCCAGTTGGAGTTCGTCCGCACCCAGGCGTAGTCGTTGCCCGGGAAGGACGAGCCCGCGAAGGTGCCCTGCGAGACGCGGTTGAAACCGGTCGTCGCGGTGCCCGAACGGCCGCAGTGACCCGCCGTGACGAAACCGCCGCTCACCGCGAAGCCGACCGAGCACCGGCCGCTGCCGATGTAGTAGGCGTCACCGCCGCGCGTGTCGTACAGGGTCGTCGGGCTCTGGTCGACCTCGACCACCCGGACCGACGGGCTGATCGACTTGGCCGTGGCCAGGAACGACTCCGCCGCCGCGTCCCGCTGGAGGCGGTTGACCTCGACGACGACCGAGTTCGTCTGCTCGTCGACCCGCCAGCCGGTGACCGAGGTCGGCGCCGACAGGGTGTCGATCGTCGCCTTCGCGCCGGTCAGCTGCTGGTGGGAGAAGGCCACGTACTTGGCGTCGGCGCCCGCGGCACGCGCCGCGCCGGCCTTCGCCGAGTCGGTCACCGCGACCACCAGCTTGCCGGTCGCCGCGTTGATCCACGAGCCCGCGTAGGCGCTGCCGACCGCGGACCGCGCCGCGGACTCGACCTCACCCGCCCGGGTGTCACTCGCCAAACGGGCGGTGACCTGTTCGGCGGTCAGGCCGAGGTCACGTTGCGCCGCTTGGAGCAACCCGGCGGGGTAGCTCTCCGTGTCGGCCGGGCTTGCGCCCTGGGGGGCGGCGGGTGCCGCCAAGGCCGGTACGCTGAGAGCTGTAGCCGTGCCGGCGGCCAGCAGGACGGCCGTGGCAAGGCGGACCGCACTCGTGCGGTTCATTAGGCGTCTCCCTCATCTTCGGGTGCAGGGAACCCGAGAGCCTGGTTGCAGGGACCGCTCTCGGGGGCTCTAGGGGGACGGGTGGTGGGGCGGCGGCAGGGGTCGCCCCACCCCTTTACTTCTCGCCCGTGTCGTCGCCCGGGCCGTCGAATCCGCCGTCGAGCCCGACGAGGCGCGCCGCCAGGACGACGTTCGCGTGTCCCGCATGGCACTCCTCCCCGTCTCTACCGACCAGTACTCGCCCGTTCGAGCGACGTTATGACTCCGTAACCTGTTACGGCTCGAGCCATCTGAGGGCGAAGTGTGTCACAGGACACGCCGATACAACTGCGCTGTGTAGCGTTTGACAGTTAACTCTCACTCAAGGTAGTGATTCGATCACCGATTCGGGCGGTTTTGCCAGATGTAAGCGATTCGGTTAAGCAAGCCTCAGACGCGTGAATGTTGTTGCCCCAAGCGGGTGAGCCAGGAGGAGTTCCGGTGACGACCCGTGTACTCGCTACGCCGCCGCAGGGGTGAGGATCGACGCATGGGACTCGTCACGATCTCCGACATCCGGGCCGCCGCCGACCGCATCCAGGGCGCGGCGGTCCGCACTCCGCTGCTGCGGTTCGACGACCGGTTGTGGCTCAAGCCGGAGAGCCTGCAACCGGTCGGGGCGTTCAAGATCCGCGGTGCGTACAACGCGATGGCCCGGCTGACCGAGGACGTCCGGGCGCGCGGGGTCGTCGCCTACTCCAGCGGGAACCACGCGCAGGCCGTCGCGTACGCGGCGAAGCTGTTCGGCGTCCCCGCCGTGATCGTCGTGCCGGACACCACCCCCCGGGTCAAGGTCGAGGCGACCCTCTCGCACGGCGCCGAGGTCGTCCAGGTGCCGATGGCGCAGCGGGAGGCGCGGGCCGCCGAGCTGGTCGCGGAACGGGGCGCGACGCTGATCCCGCCGTTCGACCACCCGGACGTCATCGCGGGTCAGGGCACCATCGGGCTGGAGGTGCTGGCCGACCTGCCGGACGTGGCCGCGGTGCTGGTGCCGGTCAGCGGCGGCGGGCTGATCTCGGGCGTGGCCGCGGCCGTGAAGGCCCTCAGCCCGGGAACGCGGGTGATCGGGGTGGAACCGGAGCTGGCCGGTGACGCGGCCGAGTCGCTGCGGGCCGGCTCGCTGGTCCGGTGGCCCGCGGCCGACCGGGCCCGGACGATCGCCGACGGGCTGCGCGCCGAGCCGTCCGAGCTGACGTTCGAGCACATGCGGGCCCACGTGGACGACATCGTGACCGTGTCCGAGGAGCAGATCGGCGAGGCGGTGGGCGTGCTGGCCCGGCGGGCGCGACTCGTGGTGGAGCCCAGCGGCGCGGTGACGGTGGCCGCCCACCTCGCGCGGCCGGCCGAGCGGACCGTGGCCGTGCTGTCGGGCGGGAACCTCGACCCCGAGGTGTTCGCCCGGCACCTCTGAGCCGGCCCGGCGGCTCTCCGGTCAGTCGGGCAGGGACGCGGGCGCTTCCGGGGTCGGCTCCAGGACCCGGTTGTCCACGCCGGCGGCCAGCAGCCCGCCGATGATCGACGCGACCGCGCACACCAGCAGGGCCGTCTGCCAGCCCTCGGTGAGCGCGGTCGGGTCGGCGTACTGGGCGCCGGTCAGGCCCGCCACGGCCGGGAGCACGGCCACCGCGACCAGGCTGCCGGTGCGGGCGACGGCGTTGTTCACGCCCGAGGCGACCCCCGTGTACCGGTCGGGGGCGGCGGCCAGCACGGTCGCCGTCACCGGCGCCACCACCGCCGCCAGGCCGAGCCCGAACACCACCAGGCCGGGCAGCACGCCGGTCCAGTAGCCGGCGCCCGGCTCGACCCAGCGCAGCATCAGCATGCCGACGCCGATCAGGACCGGTCCTCCGACGAGTTGGGCGCGCGGCCCGATCTTCTGGGCGAGCGCGCCGGACCGCGCGGACAGCACCAGCAGGAGGATCGTGATGGGCACGCTGGCCAGGCCGGACGCCGTCGGCGAGTAGTGCAGCGACACCTGGAGCTGGAGCACCATGAGCACCGACACCCCGCCCAGGGCCGCGTAGACCAGGAACGTCAGGGCGTTGGACAGCACGAACGTCCGGTTGGCGAACAGCTGCGGCGGCACCAGCGGGTCGGCGCCGCGGCGCTGCATCACGACGAACACCACCAGGCCGGCCACGCCGACCAGCCCCGCCGTGACCACGAGCGCGTCGGCGCCCCGGACCGGCGCCTCGACCAGCGCGCCGGTGATGCCGGCGAGGCCGATCGCGCCGACGGCCGACTCGGTGATGTTCGGGTGGCCGGTGAGGGCTTCGTCGCGGGACTCGGGCACGTGGCGGCGGGCCAGCCACACGCACAGCGCCGCGACCGGCAGGTTGATCAGGAACGCGAGCCGCCACGACCAGACCTGCACCAGCAGGCCGCCGAGCAGCGGTCCGATCGCCGTGGCCACGCCGGACAGCCCGGACCAGGCGCCGATCGCGCGGCCCCGGTCGCCGCGGGCGAACGCCGACTGGAGGATGGCGAGCGAGCCGGGCGTCAGCAGCGCGCCGCCGACTCCTTGGAGGACGCGTGCGACGACGAGCAGCTCCGTGGTCGGCGCGAGACCGCACAGCAAGGACGCCGCGCCGAACCACAGCACGCCGAAGGTGAAGACGCGGCGGCGGCCGTACCGGTCGCCGAGCGAGCCCGCGATCAGGATCAGCGACGCCAGCGCCAGCAGGTAGCCGTCGAGGATCCACTGCAACCCGGCCACGGACGCTTCGAGCTCCGCGCCGATGCGGGGCAGCGCGACGTTGACGATCGTGCCGTCCAGCATCGCCATCCCCGACCCGAGGATGGTCGTCGCCAGCACGGCCCTCGCCCGACCCGTGCCCCACACCACAGTCTCTGCCACAGATCCATTCTGCGCCCGCGGTTGTCCACAGGCCGAGGCGGAGCACCCCGGACCGTCGGTGGCGGCCGGCAGGATGAAGAACAGGGGGTCCCCCTGGGCGGGGGACGCCGGCGGAGCGGTACGAGGAGCCTGGTCGAGCACCGTGGAGCATGACGAACGCGCTGGTCAGCGACCCGGCGCTCGGGGCGGTTCCGCTCAGGGCCCGTTCGGCGCCCCGCGCGGCGCGTTGCTCGACGCCGCGGCGGACGGTGCGGACGGTGGCGCGGCGGACGACGCGCGGTGCGGCGGCGACCTGGGCGGGTGCGGGCGGCGGTGAGGTGCGGGCGGCGCGAGCGGCTTCGCAGGGCCGAAGGGGGGAGGCGCTGTCCGGTGGTCCGCCGGGGTCCGGCAGACCGGCACGGGTGGGTGAGCCGCGGGCTCGCCGACACCGACACCGACCCGGCGCGCGCGGCCGGCTCGGCGCGCGCGAAAGCCGAGCCCCCACGGGACCCGGGGCCCTCGGCGGGCCCTCCGTGCCGCCGCCCGGTCCCGCCACCTGGCCGGGCGGCGCCGCGCGGGCTAGCCGGCGGGACGGTTCAGGGTCGCCACGAACTTGTAGCGGTCGCCCCGGTACACCGAGCGCACCCACTCCACCGGGTTGCCCTCCGTGTCGAACGAGTGCCGCGACAGCAGCAGCATCGGCAGGCCGATGTCGGCGCCCAGCAGCTCCGCCTCCTCCGGCGACGCCAGCGCCGTCTCGATGGTCTCCTCCGCGTGCCCCATCTCGACGCCGAACCGCTCCCGCAGCACCTGGTACAGCGACGCGCCCGGCGCGAGGTAGCGCCGCAGGCCGCGGAACCGGCCCAGCGCCAGGTGGGTGGTCTCGATCGCCATCGGCTCGCCGTCGGCCAGCCGCAGCCGGTGCAGGCGGAGCACTTTCGCGCCCGCCCGCACGCCGAGCAGCCTGGCCAGCTCGGCCTCCGCGGGCATCTCCGACGCCTCGATCAGCCGCGACGACGGCAGCCTGCCCTGCGCTTTCATGTCCTCTGTGTACGACGACAGCTGGAGCCGTTGCGCCACCTTGGGTTCCGCGGCGAACGTGCCCTTGCCCTGCACGCGCAGCAACCGACCTTCCACGGTCAGTTCGGCAAGCGCTTGCCGCACCGTCGTGCGCGACACGTCGAACTCCGCCGCGAGCGACCGTTCCGTCGGGATCGGCGATCCGGGCGGCAACGCGCGCAGGAGGTCGAGCAGATGCCGCTTGAGTCCCCAGTACTTCGGCTCGCGCTGCGCGCGAGTCCTGGCGTCCACGCCAGTAGCAGGGCTCGTCTCGAGCATGCCTTCCTCCTCGCCCCTTGCCAGCCGACCTTGCCAGCGCTCCCAGACACAGGATGCCTTGTCCTCGTCGGATCGTGCGCCCGAACCCCCGACAAGGGCCAAGAAAATGATCCGATGACTTTGCAACGGTCCAGCAACGGCCTTGACATGCCCTGTGGCGAGGCACACTCTAGGCCGCATTGGTCTACACCACTTTGGAGTTCCGGTCGTGGGATCGGGGCATGGGGAAAGGGCGCACAACGTGAAGGGCTGGAGAGGACTGGCCGTAGGTGCCGCCGCACTCGCGGTGGCCGTGGCCGGATGTGGCACGAGCTCCGACGGCGGCAGCGGCAACTCCGGAGAACCCAAGACGCTGACGGTGTGGTTGATGGACGGCTCGGCGCCGACCACCCTCACCGACGCGCTGAACAAGGAGTTCCAGGACTCGCACCCCGGCGTCACCGTCAAGTACGAGATCCAGAAGTGGAACGGCATCCAGGAGAAGCTGACCACCGCTCTGACCAGCAACAACCCGCCGGACGTCATCGAGCTGGGCAACACCCAGACGGCGAAGTTCGCGGCCGAGGAGACGCTGACCGACCTCAGCGCGGACGTCGCCGACCTCAACGGCGACCAGTGGCTCGGCGGTCTTGAGGACTCGCTGACCTGGGACGGCAAGAAGTACGGCCTGCCCTTCTACGCCGCGAACCGCACGGTCATCTACCGGACCGACCTGTTCGAGGCCGCGGGCATCACCGCCGCGCCGAAGTCGCGTGACGAGTGGGTCGCCGCGATCGAGAAGCTGAAGACCGCCAATGCCGCGGACCCGGACTTCCAGCCCCTCTACCTGCCGGGCCAGTCCTGGTACGTGCTGCTGTCGTTCATCTGGGACGAGGGCGGCGACGTCGCCAAGTCGCAGGGCTCCGCCTGGGCGGGCGCGCTCGACACCCCGGAGGCCAAGGCCGGCCTGGAGTTCTACAAGAAGCTGGTCGACACCTCCGGCACGAAGGCGCCGAAGGACGCGGACGAGGCCACCCCGCAGCAGATGGAGGTGTTCGCCACGGGCAAGGTCGGCATGATGATCGGTCTGCCGTGGGAGCTCGCGGGCGCGGTCAAGGCCAACGCCGACCTGAAGGAGAAGACCTCGGCGTTCGCGATCCCGTCGAAGACCGCGGGCAAGACGGCCCCGGTGTTCCTCGGCGGCTCGAACCTCGCCATCCCGGGCAACAGCAAGAACGCCGACCTGGCCAAGGAGTACCTGAAGCTGCTCAGCTCGGCGAAGTACCAGGGCATGCTGGCCGAGGGCGGCGCGGTGCCCGGCACCTCGACCGACACCTCGAAGCTGGCCACCACCCCGCTGGGCAAGGCGCTGGCCGAGTCCGCCCCCAACGGCAAGGTCACCCCGACCACGCCGTCGTGGGCCGCGGTCGAGGCGGGCCAGAACCCGCTGAAGGACATGCTGACGGCGTACCTGACCGGCGCGAAGCCGCTGGACCAGGCCACCGCCGACGCGAACGCCGCCCTGTCGAAGACCCTGGGCGGATGACGATCGCATGACGGCCGTGCACACGACCGACGCCGCGGTGCCGACGAACTCGTCGGCACCGCGGCGTGCCGCTCCGGACGGCGCGCCGCGCCGTCGGGGCAGCGCCTTCGACCGGGCGCTGCCCTACCTGCTGCTGGCACCCGCCGTGGTCGCCATCCTCTGGCTGATCGGTTGGCCCGTCCTCTCCGTCCTGGTGACCAGCTTCCGCAAGCTGAACCTGCGCGAGCTGACCCGCGGCGAGGTCGTGTGGACGGGTCTGGACAACTACGCCGAGATCCTGGGCGACCCCGAGTTCTGGACCATCGCGGCGCGCACCGTGGTGTTCACCGGGCTCGTGGTCGTCGTGTCGGTCCTCGCGGGCCTGCTGATCGCGCTGCTGATGCGGCTGGTCAGCCCGGTCGTGCGGATCGTGCTGCAGGTCGCGATGCTGCTGGCGTGGGCGATGCCGCTGCTCGCGGCCACCACGGTCTACCAGTGGATCTTCGACCAGCAGTACGGCATCCTGAACAAGACGCTGGTCAAGCTGGGTTTCGACGGCTTCGCCGGGTTCTCGTGGTTCTCCACCGGCACGTCCACGCTGGCCGTGATCGGGCTGCTGATCGTGTGGCAGGCGGTGCCGTTCCTGGCGTTCTCGCTGTACGCCGGCGCCATCGGGATCCCGAAGGACCAGTACGAGGCGGCGGGCATCGACGGCGCCTCCGCGTGGCAGACGTTCCGCGCCGTGACGTGGCCGGAGCTGCGGCCGCTGCTGCTGATGGTGACGTTCCTGTCGCTGCTGTGGGACTTCAAGGTGTTCGCCCAGATCTGGGCGATGCGCAAGGGCGGCCCGGACGGCGGCAGCACCACGCTGCCCGTCTACCAGTACCTGGAGGGCATCTCCAAGAGCCACTTCGGCGTGGCCGCCGCGGTGTCCGTGGTGATGGTCGTGCTGCTGGGGCTGCTCACGTTCCAGTACCTGCGCAGGCTGGTCCGGTCCCAGGAGGGCGAGCTGTGATCGCGAAAAAGGTGTCCTCCGCCAAGAAGGTCACGGGAAACGTCGTCGCGCTGCTCGTGGCGGTGTTCTTCGCGTTCCCGACGTACTGGATGGTCTCGACCGCGCTGAAACCCCGCAAGGACCTGCTGACCAGCGGCTACGACCTGGTCCCGTTCTCCGTGACCGGCTCGAACTTCGCCACGGCGTGGGCCAAGCCCGGTTTCCTCAGCGCGTTGGGCAACAGCCTGGTCGTGACGCTGAGCGCGGTCCTCGCGGCGATCGTGATCGGCCTGCTGGCGGCGCTGGCGCTGTCGCGGATGCGGTTCAAGGGCCGCAAGGGTTTCGTGATGATGCTGCTGGTGGCGCAGATGGCGCCGTTCGAGGCGCTGCTGATCCCGATGTTCCTGATGATGCGGGACCTCGACCTGCTGGACCGGCTGCCGGCGTTGGCGCTGATCTACTTCGCGGTGACGCTGCCGTTCTGCGCGTGGACGCTGCGCGGGTTCGTCAACGGCATCCCGCTGGAGCTGGAAGAAGCGGCGATGGTGGACGGCTGCGGTCGGTGGGGCGCGTTCCGGCGGGTCACGCTGCCGCTGCTCGGCCCGGGCCTGGTGGCCACGTCGGTGTTCGCGTTCGTCACCGCGTGGAACGAGTTCCTGTTCGCGTTGTCGCTGGTCAAGGACCAGACGAAGGAGACCCTGCCGGTGTGGCTGTCGGGGTTCCAGACGGCGTTCGGCACGGACTGGGGTGGCGCGATGGCGGCGTCGACGCTGTTCACCCTGCCGGTGCTGGTGTTCTTCCTGATCGTGCAGCGCAAGATGGTCACCGGCGTCACCGCCGGTGCGGTGAAGGGGTAGGACCGCATGTCGTTGCACCGGCTCGCGTCGGGTGTGCTGCTGCCGGGGTTCCACGGGACCACCGCGCCGGACTGGCTGCTGCGGCGGGTCGCCGACGGGCTCGGCGGTGTCGTGCTGTTCGGGCGCAACGTCGTGGACGACGCCCAGGTCACGGCGTTGAACGCGCAGCTCGGGGACGCGCGGGCGGACGTCGTGATCGGGATCGACGAGGAGGGCGGCGACGTCACCCGGCTCGACGCCGGGCACGGGTCGGAGGTGCCGGGCAACCACGCGTTGGGCGCGGCGAACGACGTGGACCTGACGCGGGAGGTGGCGGCGTCGATCGGGGCGCGGCTGGCGGCGTGCGGGGTGAGCCTGAACCTGGCGCCGTCCGCGGACCTGGTGCTGACGCTGGACGACCCCGTGATCGGCGTGCGGTCGTTCGGGTCGGACCCGGTGGCGGCGGGCGCGCACGTGGCGGCGTTCGTGGAGGGCCTGCAGGCGGTCGGGGTGGCGGCGTGCGCCAAGCACTTCCCCGGCCACGGCGCGTCCACTGTGGACTCGCACGCGGCGCTGCCGGTGCTGCCGCGCACCCCCGAGGAGCTGGCCTCGGTCGAGTTCGTGCCGTTCCGGGCGGCCGTGCGGGCGGGGGTGCGGTCGATCATGACCGGGCACCTCGTCGTGCCGGGGTGGGGCGCGGCGCCCGCGACGCTGAACCCGGTGGCGGTGCGGGTGCTGCGGGAGGAGCTGGGGTTCACCGGCGCGGTCATCACCGACGGGCTGGACATGAAGGCCGTCGGCGGCGACCTCGCCGAGGGGTCCGTGCGGTCGCTGGCCGCCGGGGTGGACGCGTTGTGCCTGGGCGGCGAGCCGTTGGACGACGACGGGCTGCGGTGGCTCGTGGACAGCATCGTGGCGGCCGTCGAGTCGGGCGCGCTGCCGCTGGCCCGGCTGGAGGAGGCGGCCCGGCGGACGGCCGCGCTGGGTGCTCCGCCGGCTTCGACGCGGGCGCACGACCCGGGGTTGGGGCTGGTCGCGGCACGGCGGGCGCTGGAGGTGCGCGGCACGCTGGCGCTGTCCGGGCCGCCGGTGGTCGTCGACCTGGCGGTGGAGCCGTCGATCGCGGTCGGCGACGTGCCGTGGGGCCTCGGGCCGTACCTGGCGGAGCTGGTCCCGGGCACCTCGGTGGTGGCGACCACGTCGTCCGACGAGATCGCGTCGCTGGCCGCCGGACGTCCGGTCGTGGTGGTGACGCGTGAGGCACACCGCCACGCGTGGGCTCGCGAGGTGGTGACGTCACTGGGTACTATTGGTCTAGACCTTGTGCACGTCGAGACGGGCGTGCCGGGGCCCGACCTCGGCGCCGGCGCCCGCGTGGACACCCACGGCGGATCACGGGTGTGCCTGCGGGCCGCGGCCGAGCGCATCGCCGCCGCCATCCGCACCTGATTCCGGGCCCTGGGCCTGAACCTGAACCGACAGGGGAACTCCGATGACCGACCACCAGCCCGGCAGGCACATGGCGGCCGAGATCGACCAGCAGCCGGGGATCTTCGCCGACCTGTTCGCGCGGCGCGACGCCATCGCGTCGGTCGCCTCGGTGATCGCCGAGCGCCGGCCGCGGTTCGTGCTGCTGGCGGCGCGCGGGTCGAGCGACCACGCGGCGCTGTACGCGAAGTACCTGACCGAGGTGCTGCTGGAGCTGCCCGCCGGGCTGGTGTCGCCGTCCACGACCACGCTGTACGGGGCGCGGCCGGACCTGCGCGACGTGCTGCTGGTCGCGGTGTCGCAGTCCGGCGGGTCGCCGGACCTGCTGGAGGTGACCGAGTCGGCCCGTGCCCGCGGGGCGTTGACGGTGGCGGTGACGAACACCGCGTCGTCGCCGCTGAACGGGGCGGCCGAGCTGGCGGTCGACGTCGGCGCGGGCGTGGAGCAGGCCGTGGCGGCGACGAAGACGTACTCGGCGACGCTGCTGGCGCTGTACCTGCTGGTCGACGGCATCCGCGGTGGTGACGGCTCGGCCGCGGCGGGGCTGGGCGACCTGGCGCGGGCGACGCTGGACTCGTCGGCGGACGCGGTGGCCGAGGCGGTGCAGCGGTACCGGTTCGTCGACCGGGTGCTGACCACCGGGCGCGGCTACTCGCTGCCGACGGCGCTGGAGGCGGCGTTGAAGCTGGCCGAGACGTCCTACCTGGCGGCGCGGGCCTACAGCGGGGCGGACCTGCTGCACGGGCCGGTGGCGGCGGTGGACGCGGAGACCGCCGTGCTGGCGGTGACCAGCTCGGGCAAGGGCGGTGACGCGCTGCACGACGTGCTGGACGTCGTGCACGGGCGCGGGGCGGACGTGCTGGCGGTCGGTTCGGCCGCCGACAAGGTCCCGGCCGCCCTGCGCGTCCCGGTCGCCGAGACGGCGGAGGAAGTGGCCCCGATCCTGGAGATCCTCCCGATCCAGCGCCTGGCCCACGGCCTGGCCCTGGCCCGGGGCGGCGACCCGGACAACCCCCGCGGCCTGAACAAGGTCACCCGCACCCGCTGACCCCGAGAGTCCAACCTCCACACCGCGCGAGTCCTACGTTCAGAACGCGTGAGTCCTACGTTCAGAGCGCGTGAGTCCTACGTTCGGAACACCCGAATTCAACGCTCGGAACACGGGAGAGGCCCGGGGGATCACGTCCCCCGGGCCTCTCCGGCTGTCTCCTGCGGTGCGGCTACTGGCCCGCGGCGGCCACGCCGACCGCCGCGCTCTCGTACGCCGCCTCACGGTCGAACACGACCTCGCCGTCCACCCACACCTTGCGCGGCCGGAGGTCGTCATCCCACCAGACCAGGTCGGCCACGGCGCCGGGCTCCAGCCGGCCCAACGTCGGCTCGCCGATCGCGTCGGCCGGGACGACGGTCGCCGACGCCAGCGCGGCCGCCGGGTCCACGCCCACCGACACGATGTTGCGCACGGCCAGGTCCAGTGTCAGCGCGCTGCCCGCGATCGTGCCCTCCGGCGAACGCGGCACGCCGTCCTCCGTCAGCAGCACGTCCGCGCCGCCGAGCTGGTAGCGGCCGGGCGGCATGCCCGCGGCGGCCACGGCATCCGTGACCAGGGCGACCCGGTGCCCGGCGGCGTTGAACACCAGCCGGCAGACGTCCGGGCCGACGTGCGCCAGGTCCGCGATCAGCCCCAACGTGAACCGGTCGTCCACCAGCGCCACGCCCGGCACGCCCGGCTCGCGGTGGCCGAGGGGGCGCTGGGCGTTGAACAGGTGCGTCACCATGCGGGCGCCCGCCTCGGCGGCGGCCCTGGTCTGCTCGCCGGTCGCGTCGCTGTGCCCGACCGCGACCAGCACGCCCGCCGCCGCCAGCCTGCGCACGGCGTCCAGGCCGCCCGGCTGCTCGGGGGCGAGGGTCACCATGCGCAGCGCCCGGCGCAGCACCTCGTCGTCCAGCAGCAGGTCGATCTCGGCCGGGCCGGGCGCCACCATCAGCGCCGGGTCGTGCACGCCCGCGCGTTTCGGCGACAGGAACGGCCCTTCCAGGTGCACGCCGAGCGGTTTGGCGCCCGCGTGCCTCGTCAGGGTGGCCGACGCCGCCAGCACGGCGTGCGCCTGCCGGATCGCCACCGGCACCGGCGCGGTGATCAGCGTCGGCAGGAAGCGGGTCACCCCGGTTCGTGGGAGCGCTCTCGCCACTGCGGCCATGCCTTCGGGGTCCACCTCGGCGAAGTCGACCCCGACCGCCCCGTTGACCTGCACGTCCACCAGGCCCGGGGTGAGCAGGCCGTCGGTCAGCACCTCGGCGCCGTCGGGTGGTGAACCCGCGACGACCTCGACGATCCGGCCCACCCTCAACCTCAGGCTGACGGGACCGGTGATGGTCCGACCGAGCAGTGCTCGCGGAGCTGCGACAACCGTGTCCAAGGTCCCTCCTCAAATGGTCCAGACCATTATGGCCGGAAGTGGTGGACGCCGTCACGTATGGTTATAAGATAACCGAATAGAGTAGGGTTGGGTGAATGCTTCGCCGCACGGCGCGGTCGCCCTCGCCGCGCCCCGGCGTGGCCCATACTTGGCGCCAGACATCCGAGGTCTAGCTGACGAGTCGAGGGCCGCCGTGGCAGTTACCGACGACGCCATCCTGCGCGTCAAGGAGATGATCGTCTCGGGCGAGCTGAAGCCGGGCGACCGACTGCCGCGGGAAGCGGACCTCGCGGGGCGACTCGGGCTGTCGCGGAACTCGCTGCGTGAGGCGGTCAAGGCGTTGTCGCTGGTCAGGGTGCTGGACGTGCGGCAGGGTGACGGCACGTACGTGTCCAGCCTGCGTGCCGACGACCTGCTCGGCGCGTTGTCGTTCGTGCTGGACCTGCACCGCGGCGAGGACTCCGTGCTGGAAGTGCTGCAGGTGCGCCGCATCCTCGAACCGGCGGCGGCGGCGATGGCCGCGCAGCGCGTCGGGCCCGACGAGGTCGCGGCGCTGCGGGCGTTGTGCGACGCCGCCGAGTCCGCCCGGTCGGTGGAGGAGCTGGTCGAGCACGACCTGGAGTTCCACCGCGCCGTCGCGCAGGGATCGGGCAACGCCTACCTGGCCCAGCTGCTGGACACCCTCGCCGGCCCGACCGTCCGGGTCCGCATCTGGCGCGGCATCACGCAGGGCGGCGCGGTCGACCGGACCGTCGCCGAGCACCGCGCCATCGTCGACGCCCTGGCCGCCCACCAGCCCGAACTGGCCCGTTCGTGGTCGACGGTGCACGTGGCGGGCGTCGAGCAGTGGCTGTCGGACCTGACGTGACGGCGGGCGGGCCCCTGCCCGCCGACCGCCACCGCCGACACCTGAGCGTTGAATTCGGGTGTTCCGAACGTAGGACACACGCGTTCTGAACGTAGGACACGCGCGTTCTGAAGGTACGACACGCGCGTTCTGGACGTAGGACTCGCGAGGGTCAGGGGGTTGGGCGCAGGCGCAGGCCGTGCATGCCGCCGTCGACGGCGAGGACGGTGCCCGTGGTGGAGCCGGAGAGCGGACCGGCCAGGTAGGCGACGGCGCCCGCGACCTCGTCCGCCGACACCAGCCGCCCGTGCGGTTGCCTGGCCTCCAACGCGGCCCGCTCGGCGACCGGGTCCGGCGCCGAGTCGAGCAGCCGGCCCACCCACGGGGTGTCCGCCGTGCCGGGCGCCACCGCGTTCACCCGGATGCCCTCGCGCACGTGGTCCGCGGCCATCGCCAACGTCAACGCGTGCACCGCGCCCTTGCTCGCCGAGTACAGCGCGCGTTGCGGCAGACCGGCCCAAGCCGCGATGGAGCCGGTGTTCACGATCGCCGCCGACGGCGACTTCCGCAGGTGCGGCAGCGCGGCGCGGGCGACGCGGGCCATGCCGACCACGTTCACGTCCAGCACCCGCGACCACTCGTCGTCCGGGTTCGCGGTCACGTCGCCCTGCGCGCCGACGCCCGCGTTGTTCACCACCACGTCGAGCCGGCCGAACCGCTCGACGACCTCGTCGATCGCGGCGCGCACCGACCCGTCGTCGGTGACGTCCGCCCTGATCCCGTGCAGCGGCGGGTCGACCCGGGGGTCCAGGTCCAACGCCACCGCGGTCGCTCCCCGCGCGGCCAGCAACCGCGCGGTGGCCAGGCCGATGCCCGACGCGCCGCCGGTCACCACCGCGACCAGCCCTTCGAACTCGCTCACCGCTGCTCCTCCAGCTCCGTCCACACCGGACCGTCGGGGTACCGGTAGTCGGTCAGGGTCTCCTCCCGCAGCCTGGCCGAGAACCCGGGCTCGGTGGGCGCGAGGTACCGGCCGCCGCGCACCGCGGCCGGGTCGGTGAAGTGCTCGTGCAGGTGGTCGACCCATTCGACGACCCGGTTCTCCACCGTCCCGGACACCGCCACGAAGTCGACCATCGCCAGGTGCCTGACCAGTTCGCACAGGCCGACGCCGCCCGCGTGCGGGCACACCGGCACGTCGAACTTCGCCGCCAGCAGCAGGATGGCGATGTTCTCGTTCACGCCGCCGACCCGGCACGCGTCGAGCTGCACCACGTCCACCGCCCGTGCCTGGAGGAGTTGCTTGAACACCACCCGGTTCTGCACGTGCTCGCCGGTGGCGACCTTGATCGGGCTCACCGCCTCGGCGATGGCGGCGTGCCCGAGCACGTCGTCCGGTGACGTCGGCTCCTCGATCCAGTACGGGTCGAACGGCGCCAGCTCGCGCATCCACGCGATGGCCGTGCCGACGTCCCACCGCTGGTTCGCGTCGACGGCGATGCGCACGTCCGGCCCGAGGACCTCACGGGCCAGCTTCATCCGCCGCACGTCGTCGGCCAGGTCGCCGCCGACCTTCAGCTTGACCATGTCGAAACCGTCCGCGACGGCCTGGCGGGCGAGCCCGGCGAGCTTGTCGTCGGCGTAGCCGAGCCAACCGGGCGATGTCGTGTAGGCCGGGTAGCCGTCCCTGACCAGCGCCGCCGCCCGTTCGGCGCGGCCGGGTTCGGCGCGGCGCAGGATGTCGAGCGCCTCGTCCGGGGTGAGCGCGTCGGACAGGTACCGGAAGTCGACCAGGCCGACGATCTCCTCCGGCGTCATGCCCGACAGGAACCGCCACAGCGGCAGCCCGGCGCGCCGCGACGCCAGGTCCCACGCCGCGTTGACCACCGCGCCCAGCGCCATGTGCGCGACGCCCTTCTCCGGACCCAGCCACCGCAGCTGCGAGTCCCCCACCAGCGCCGAGGACAACGCGGCCAGGTCGGCGGCGGTCTCCGGCACGGGCCGGCCGACCACGTGGTGCGCCAACGAGCGGATCGCGGCGGCCTGCACGTCGTTGCCGCGGCCGATGGTGAACGCCAACCCGTAGCCCTCCGGTCCGCCCGACGTGCGCAGCACGACGTAGGCGGCGGAGTAGTCCGGATCGGGGTTCATCGCGTCCGACCCGTCCAGCTCCCGCGAGGTCGGGAACCGGATGTCCAGCACGTCCAGCGCGACGACCCGGTCCGCCCCGGCGGTCACCTCACGCCTGCCCGAGCGTCTGCCGCTGCCTGCCCAGCCCGTCGATCTCCAGCTCCACCACGTCGCCCGCCCGCAGGTACGGCTTCGGCTCCGGGTGGCCGAGCGCCACCCCCGCCGGCGTGCCGGTGTTGATGACGTCACCCGGTCGGAGGACGAGGAACCAGCTCAGGTAGCGGACCAGCTCGGCCACCGGGAAGATCATGTTCTTGGTGGAGGAGTCCTGCCGCGGCACGCCGTTGACCCACAGCCGCAGGCCGAGCGCCTGCGGGTCGCCGACCTCGTCCGCGGGCACGAGGAAGGGGCCGAGCGGGTTGAACGTCTCGCAGTTCTTGCCCTTGTCCCACTGCCCGCCGCGTTCGAGCTGGAACTCGCGCTCGCTGACGTCGTGGGACAGCGCGTACCCGGCGATGCAGGTCAGGGCCTCTTCGGCGGAGTCGAGGTACCGGGCCGTGCGGCCGATGACGACGGCCAGCTCGACCTCCCAGTCCGTCTTCACCGACCGGCGCGGCACCAGCACCTCGTCGTCCGGGCCGACGATCGTGTCGGGCGTCTTGAGGAACATCACCGGCTCGGTCGGCAGCGGCAGCCCGGTCTCCTCGGCGTGGTCGCGGTAGTTGAGGCCGATGCAGACGAGCTTGCCGACGCCCGCGACCGGCGGCCCGATCCGCACGCCGTCGGCCACGATCGGGTGGAGTTCGCCGGCGGCCAGCGCGGCCCGGGTGCGGGCGATGCCGTCGGCCGCGAGGAACGCGCCGGTCACGTCGTCGGTCACCGGGGTCAGGTCGTACGTGACGCCGTCGTCGGCGAGGACGGCAGGTCGTTCGGAGCCCAACGGTCCCAGGCGCAGCAGCCGCACGGCAGGTCCTCCTCAACAGTCCGGTCGACAGATCGGATGTATAGCGCTCCCGCGGGGCTCCGTCTAGAGGACGCCCGGTTAGTGGTCCGATGAATTCCGGTTACGAAGGGTCGCGATGACATTCCACCGCGCGGTGTGCGCGTCCGCCGCCACCGCCGCACTGCTCGGCACGCTCCTCGTCGGCAGCGCCTCGGGAGCCGGCCCGGCGGCCAGACCGCTGCCACCCGACCGCACCGGCCACGAGAACGGGCACGGGACCGGGTCCTCCGAGCGGGTCGGCTCGACGCTCGCCCGCGCCACCGGGCCGGTCACCGCGTTCGTCGAGCTGAGCACCGCCCCGGCCGGCAGGGCGTACGGCGACGAGAAGGCACGCGGCGGGCAGGACCCCGCGGCGGCGGCACGGGCGGCCCGGCTGCACGTCGACGTGCAGGCCGACCAGGTCCTGACCGCGTTGCGCGGCAAGGACTCCGGCACGCGCGAGGTCGCCAAGACCCGCAACGCGGTGCCGGGTGTCGTGGTCACCGCCGACGCCGCGAGCCTGCGCGGGCTGGCCTCGTTGCCCGAGGTCAAGTCCGTGCGGCGGACCGTGCCGAAGTCGGTGCGGAACGCGGGCGCGGCCGAGCTGACGCGCGCCGCCCGGGTGTGGCGGGACACCGGCCGCTACGGCGAGGGGATGCGCATCGGCATCATCGACACCGGCATCGACTACACGCACGCCGACTTCGGCGGCCCCGGCACCGCCGCCGCCTACGACGCCGTGGACCGCACCGCGCCGTGGACGCCCACGGCGAAGGTCGTCGGCGGCCACGACTTCGCGGGCGACGCCTACGACTCGACCAAGCCCGAGCAGGCGGTGCCCGCGCCCGACCCGAACCCCCTGGACTGCCAGAGCCACGGCACGCACGTCGCGGGCACGGCCGCCGGGTACGGCGAGAACGCCGACGGCACGACGTTCACCGGCGACCACTCGGCGCTGACGCCGCAGGACCTGGCGGGCATGCGGATCGGGCCCGGCACCGCGCCGAAGGCGTCGCTGTACGCGTTGAAGGTGTTCGGCTGCACGGGGTCCACCGAACTGGTCGGGCCGGCCCTCGACTGGTCGCTCGACCCGAACGGCGACGGCGACTTCGGCGACCACCTCGACGTGGTGAACCTGTCGCTGGGCGGCGACTACCGCGGCCAGGACGACCCGGACAGCCTGTTCGTGCGCAAGGTCGTCGAGCACGGCGTGGTGGTCGTCGCGGCGGCGGGCAACGGCGGCGACCTCTACGACGTCGGCGGCTCGCCCGCGAACACGCCCGAGGCGTTGGCGGTGGCCAACACGCGGGACGCGTTCGCGCTGCTGGACGGCGTCGAGGTGGCGGGCGCGCGGCAGGCCGGGCAGTACAGCAAGAGCTACCCCGGGTACGCGGCGCTGGACGTGACGCTGCCCGTCGTGCCGGTCGCCGACCCGGAGAACCTCGACGGCTGCGCGCCGATCACCGAGGACCTGAACGGCCGGTTCGTGTGGCTGGAGTGGGACGAGGACGACGCGACCCGCGAGTGCGGCTCGGGCGTGCGGACCGACAACGCCGAGGCGGCCGGCGCGGAAGGCGTGCTGCTGCCCGCCATCAGCGCCCACTTCAAGGCTGCCATCGCGGGCAACGCGGGCATCCCGGTGTTCCAGTTCACCCGGGCCGCGACCGACGCCGTGCGGCCCGCGTTGACCGGCGGCACGCTCCAGGTGCGGATGCTCGGCTCGCTGCGCAACGCCGTGCCGACGACGACACCGACCCTGGCCGACACGATCACGCCGTCGTCCTCGCGCGGGTCGCGCGGCGCGACGGCGGCCAAACCGGACGTCGCCGCGCCCGGCGACACGATCGTGTCCGCGTCGGTCGGCACGGGCTCCGACGCGGTGAGCATGGGCGGCACCTCGATGGCCGCGCCGCACGTGGCGGGCATCGCCGCGCTGGTGCGCGAAGCCCGTCCGGAGTGGACGGTCGAGGAGGTCAAGGCCGCGATCGTGAACACCGCGACCGGCGACGTGACCGACGGCGACGACCACACCACCGGCACGCCCGAGGCGCCGATGCGGGTCGGCGCGGGCCGGGTGGACGCGCTGGACGCGGTCGGCGTCGACCTGCTGGCCATGGTCGCCGACGACCCCGGCACGGTGGGCGTGTCGTTCGGGCCGGTCGAGGCGGCGTCGACGCTGACGGTGCGCAAGGCGGTGGAGGTGGTCAACAAGTCGGACCGGCCGCGCACCGCGTTCCTGTCCTACCAGCCCGCGACCACCGTGCCCGGCGCGACGTTCGGCGTGTGGCCGCCGGCGGTCGTCGTGCCGCCGGGCGGGACCGCGTCGGTCGAGGTGGCGCTGACCGTCACGCCCGAGGAGCTGCGGAAGGTCGCCGACCCGACGGTCGAGAAGGTGCAGGCGGACGTGGCGCGGCAGTTCCTGGCGGAGGCGTCCGGGCGGCTGCTCGTGCGGTCCGGCGACCGCACCCTCCGGGTGCCGGTGTACGCGGCCCCGAAACCCGTGGCGGACGTGGCGGCGGTCGACCGCGGCGACGGCACGGTGGAGCTGGGCGGGCACGCGCTGGACCAGGGCGAGGGCGACGAGGCCTACCGGTCGTTGGTGAGCGTGGTGCGGTTGCAGGGCTCCAGCCCGGAGCTGCCCGACTGCGCGGACGAGGTGCAGGCCGACTGCGCGGTCAACGGCTCGGCCAAGGGCGGCGACCTGCGGTACGCCGGGGCGGGCGTCGGCGCCGGGATGCTCGCGTTCGGCGTGGTGACCTGGCACGACTGGGTCACCCTCGGCCTGACCAACAGCCCGGAGGTCCGGATCGACACCACCGGCGACGGCGTGCCCGACTACGCCGTGCGCGCGGGGAAGCCGAGCGTGGGCGAGGTCGTGACGGCCGACGTGTGGCTGGCGCGGACCGTGCGCTTGGCGGACGGCGAGGTCGTGGACGAGCAGCCGCTCAACGGCCGGTACGGCGACGTGGACACCAACGTGATGGACAGCGACGTGGTGGTGCTGCCGGTGGCGTTGACGGCGCTGGGGATCGACCCCGCGGCGGGCAGCGCGCCGCTGACGTACACGGTCGTGATGTCCGGGAGCTACCCGGCGCCGGGCAACGCGGACGGGCTGGTGGACCGGATCGCCACGCCGATGGCGTTCGACCCGCTGCGGCCGGGGCTCGGCGTCGAGGACGGGGTGACGTTCGTGGCGGAACCGGGCGCGGTGCTGCGGGTGCGGCGGGACGGGTCCGGGGTGGACGGCAGCCTGCTCCTCCTGCACCACCACAACGCGTCCGGCGACCGCGCGCAGGTGCTCGCGGTGCGCTGACCGTTCCCGCTGAACGTTCCCGCTGAACGTTCCGCTGACCGTTCCCGCTGAACGTTCCCGCTGAACGTTCCCGCTGAGCTGTCACGGAGAGCCAGGTCCGGCACAACCCGGTTGGGTGTGCCGGACCTCGTTCGTGCTGGGCATACTCGGGCGAATGGGTTTCGTGGTGGGTGTGGACGCGGGCGGCACGAGCACCCGGGCGCTGGTGCTCGACCTGGACGGTGCCCGGCTGGGCGCCGGGGTGGCCGGCGGCGCGAACCCCAACTCCCACCCGCCGGAGCTGGCCGCCGCGCACGTGCGGCAGGCGTTGACGGCGGCGCTGGACGGGGTGGACCCGGCGAAGGTCGAGTCGGGCGTGCTCGGCATGGCCGGGTCGAGCAAGCTGCTCAGCGACCCGGCGGTGGCGGCGCTGTTCGAGGCGGCGTGGGCGGGTGCGGGGCTGCGGTGCCCGATGCGGGTGGTCACGGACTGCGAGGCGGCGTTCGCGACCGGTTCCGCGTCGCCCGACGGGACCGTGCTGGTCGCCGGGACGGGGTCGATCGCGGCCCGGATCGAGCACCACGAGCTGGTGTCGACGGCCGGCGGGTACGGGTGGCTGCTGGGTGACGAGGGTTCGGCGTTCTGGCTGGGGCGTGAGGCGGTGCGGGCCACCCTGGCGGCGTTGGAGCGCGACGAGCCGGACGACCTGTCGAACGCCGTGCTGGCGCGGGCCGGCATCCCCGACGAGCCCGACGTGCCCCGGCGTGAGCGGTGGCGGCGGTTGATCACCGCGGCCAACGGCGCCGCGCCGATCGCGTTGGCGACCTACGCGCCGCTCGTGACGGCGCACGCCTCGGCGCCGTCGGCCGACCGGATCGTCACCGCCGCCGTGCGCACCCTGGCCGACCTGGCGGAGGCCGCCCGTCCGGCCGACGACCGCTCCCCCATCGTGCTGATGGGCAGCCTGGTCCACGCGCACCCGCTGGGTTCCCGCCTCAAGCGCGAGCTGGCCACCCGCACCTCGGCTCCCGTGACCGTCGCCACCGAGGGCGCCGCCGGCGCCGCCTGGCTGGCCGCCGTCAAGATCCTGGGCGACTCCGCCCCCCGCCCCACCTGACCCCGCGTGTCCTACGTTCCGAACGCGCGTGTCCTACGTTCCGGTACCTCGAGTTGAACATTCAGAACAGATCGCCCGCCTCTCAGCGGCCGAGAAGGTCGTTCTGAGTGTTCAACTCGGCTGTCCGGAATGTAGGACACGCATGTTCTGAACGTAGGACACGCGCGGGGGTCAGGGGGTGCGGGGGTGGCGGAGGCCCGGGTGGTCGGCGGGCAGGGTGCGGCGCAGGACCCACCAGCTCACGGCGATGCACGCGACCTGCAAGGGCCAGGTCAGGGCGGCGCGCATGACACCCAGCAGGACGACCTCGCCCGCCAGCCACAAGGCGCCGAAGACGAGCACGCGGAGGATGTACTGGCCCACCCACGGCCAGGACGCGTAGCGGTACGCGCGGAGCAGGTCGGGGTCGCGTCGCCACCGGAGCTTCTGGCCGGTGACCAGGCCGACCACCACGCCCAGCAGCGGCCACCGCAGCACGATCGACACGGCCCAGAGCAGGGCCGACGCGGCGTTGAGGAAGATCTGCACGAGGAAGAAGTCCTCGGCCCGGCCCGTCTGCAGGGCGATGTAGGCGGCCAGGACCACCAGCGCCACGGAGACCAGCAGCGCGCGCGGTCGGCCACCCCGGACGACCCGGACCAGGCCGACGACGACGCCGCACGCGACCGCCGCCAGCGCGCCGACGGCGATGGAGTTCCCGCCCAGCAGCCACCCCAGGACGAACGCCAACGGCGGCAGCGACGCGTCCAGCGCACCGCCCCGCCCGCCCAGCAGTGAGGCCAACGACTCCTGACGCGTGTCGGTCATACCTCCAGGGTGCATACCTCCAGGGTGCCTTAGGCCAACCTAACCCAGGTAACAGACCCGTCTCGGGCCATTGACCCCCGTGAGGCCCGTCACTACCGTCTCCACGAAATCGTCTGGAAAGTTACCAGACAGGAACGCCCGAAACGGACAGGAGACCCGATGCGAGCCGGGAGCCCGAGGCTGCTGCGCGAGATCAACGACCGCGCGGCCATCGAGGCGCTGCTCCGCAACGGCCCGCTCACCAGGGCGGAGCTGGAAGGGATCATCGGCCTGTCCAAACCGGCCACCGCGCAGCTCCTCACCCGCCTCGAGGAAGAAGGCACGGTCCTGCGCGACGGCCTGCGCGGTGGCGGACGCGGCCCGCGCGCGCAGCTGTGGACGGTCAACGGCGCGCTGGCCCACGTCGCCGCCATCGCCCTCACCCCCGACGCGGTCGACGTGGTCATCGCCGACATCTCCGGCGCCACGATCACCGAGCACCGGGCGCCCATGCCGAGGACCGGCGTGCTGGAGGCGTTCCACAGCGCGGTCACGAAGGCCGCCGCCCAGGCCGGGCTCACCACCGACGCCCTGCACCACGTCGTCGTGGGCAGCCCCGGCGCGGTGGACCCGACGACGGGTCGCCTCAACTACGCGCCGCACATGCCGGACTGGGAGAACAAGAACATCCCCGAGGAGCTCGAAGCCCTCCTCGACACGCCCGTCACGGTCGAGAACGACGTCAACCTCGTCGCGCTGGAGGAGATGATCGCCGGCCGGGCCGTGGGCGTGCGGAACTTCGTGCTGCTCTGGCCCGCCGACGCGGTGGGCGCGGCCGTCGTGGTCAACGGCGTGCTGCTGCGCGGCGCGACCGGCGGCGCGGGCGAGATCGACGCCATGCGCGTCCCCGACCGCGCGCACGCCGAGACGGGCACCGACCGCGCCGGGAGCCGTTACGGCGACCTGCTCGACAGCGCCAGTGTCGCCCGCCTCGCTCGCGCGCACGGCGTGTCCGCGCGCAGCGGGCAGGTCGCGGTGGAGAAGGCGTTGAGCGCGGGACCGGCCGGCCGGGAGTTCCTGGTCGACCTGGCCCGCCGCGTCGCGACCGGCGTGGCGAACGTGGTCGCGGTGCTCGACCCCGAACTGGTGCTGCTCTCCGGTGAGATCGCGCAGGCGGGCGGCACGACGCTCGCCGACCTCGTCGCCGCCGAGCTGCGCCGCCTGGTGGTGCCCCGCACCCCCGTCGAACTCGCCCTGGTGACCGGGAAACCGGTGCGCTCCGGCGCGCTGCACTCCGCGCTGTCCGTCGTCAGGGAACAGGTGTTCGGTCTGCCCGCCGCCACGACCGAACCCTTCCGCGGTCCGAACCAGCAGGGTGCGACCGCACCGGGCACGTCGACATGAAGGAGAGCACATGCGCAAGCTCCACCGCGCGGCGTTGCTGTGCGTGGCCGCGGCGGTATCCCTGACCGCTTGCGCGGCGGGCTCCGGCCGGCAGGCGGACGAGTCGGGACCGGCGGCGGCTCCCGGCAAGGACGACAAGTTCTCGTTGACCGTCTGGAGCAACTACTCCGGTCGCGAGCAGGCCGAGGTCACCAAGGCCCTGGAGAGCTTCAAGCAGAAGTTCCCCAACGCCGAGATCAGGCACGAGGGCAGCCAGGACGACGACAAGATCACCGCGGGCATCCGCAGCGGCAACCCGCCGGACGTGGCCATGTCGTTCACCACCGACAACCTCGGCCAGTTCTGCACCAGCGGCTCGTTCCAGGAGCTCAAGCCCTACGTGGAGCGCGACGGCGTGGACCTCGGCCAGATCCCCGACGCGGTCCGCTCCTACACCGAGTACAAGGGCAACCGCTGCGCGATGCCGCTGCTCAGCGACGTGTACGGGCTGTACTACAACAAGGACATGCTCGCCGAGGCGGGCATCAGCGCGCCGCCGAAGACGACGGCGGAGCTGCTCGACTTCGCCAAGCGGACGACGAAGAAGGCGGCGGACGGCTCCATCGAGGTCGCGGGCTTCCTGCCGACCATGCTGTTCTACGCCAACCGCCCGCCGATCTGGGCGCCGAACTTCGGCGCGAAGTGGGAGACCCCGGACGGCAAGTCCGGTCTCGCCGGCCCGGAGTGGGCGGAGATGCTGAAGTTCCAGAAGCAGCTCGTCGACTTCTACGGCTACGACAACCTGGAGCGGTTCCGGGCCGGGCTGGGCCAGGAGTACTCGAACGACCACGCGTTCCACCAGAAGAAGATCGCCATGATGATCGACGGCGAGTACCGCACGGCGTTCCTCGAGGACCAGGCGCCGGACGTCCGGTTCGGCACCGCGCCGTTCCCGACGATCACGCCCGAGCTGTACGGCACCGGCTTCACCACCGGCACCATCATGGGCATCCCGAAGGGCGCGAAGAACCCCGGCGCGGCGTGGGAGCTGATCAAGCACCTGTCGTTCGACACCGCGACGGTCGTCGACCTGGCCAACGGGATCAAGAACATCCCGAGCACGAAGGCCGCGCTGGCCGACCCGCGCCTCGAAGTGGACGAGAACTTCAGGACGTTCATCGACCTGGCCACCTCGGGCAAGCTCCAGGGCAACCCGGTGACGCCCATCGGCGACGCGCACATCAAGGCGATCGGCGACTTCGCCACGTCGTGGCAGGCGGGCGCGGTGCCCGACCTGATGGCCGGGTTGGAGGAAGTCGACCAGCAGATCGACGACCGGATCGCGAAGAGCGGCAGGTAGGGGTGACGGCCACGCTGGAGCGCGTGGACGTGGCGCGGACCGCCCCCGCCAGGGGGCGGTCCCGGGCCCGCGCCCGTCACCGCCTGACCGTGCTGGCGTTCCTGGCGCCCGCGATCCTCGGGTTCGCGCTGTTCTTCGGCTACCCGCTGGTCGCCACGATCGGTTTCTCGTTCACCAGGTACGACCTGATCAACCCGCCGGAGTGGGTCGGCTGGGAGAACTACGCCTACATGTTCTCCGACGAGCTGTTCCACACCGCGGTGCGGAACACCTTGTGGTTCGTGGTGGTGCTGACCGTCGCACGCGTGGTGTTCGCGCTGGGCGTGGCGTCGGTGATCGCCCGGCTGAAGTCGGGCGTGGGGCTGGTGCGCACGTTGTGCTACCTGCCGTCGTTGGCGCCGCCGGTCGCGGCGACGTTGGTGTTCTTCCTCGTCCTGCGCCCGAACGAGGGCCCGCTGGACGCGTTGCTGGGCCGGTTCGGGATCGAGGGGCCGCTGTGGTTCGCCGACCCGGTGTGGGCCAAGCCCGGGATCGCGGCGGTCATGCTGTGGGTGTCCGGCGACCTGATGATCATCTTCTTGGCGGCGGTCCTGGACGTGCCGCGGGAGCAGTACGAGGCGGCCTCGCTGGACGGCGCGGGACCCGTGCGGCGGTGGTGGCACATCACCCTGCCGACGATCTCGCCGGTGCTGGCGTTCGGCGTGGTGAACTCGATCATCCTGGCGTTGCAGCTGTTCACGCAGGCCGTGGTGGCGGGGTCGGCGGCGAGCGGGTCGGCGGACGTGACGGGCTCGACGAAGGTGCTCGGGTTCCCGGAGAACTCGACGCTGACGTTCCCGGTGTGGCTGTACACGCAGGGGTTCCGGTACTTCGACATGGGTTACGCGGCGGCGATGGCGACGGTGCTGTTCGTGGTCTCGTTCGCGGCGACGGCGTTGTTGGTACAGCGGATGCGCAAGGCGTCCTACCAGGAGGAGTCGTGACGGCGGCCGTCGGTGCGCGGCGCAGGCCCTTCGCGTGGCGCAGGGCGCTGGACTGGGTGGCGGTGCACAGCCTCGGCCTCGCGCTCGGGTTGATGTTCACGCTGCCGATCGTCTTCGTCTTCCTGACCGCGGTCATGTCGGACAGCCAGGCGTTCACGAGCGAGCTGTGGCCCCGCGAGTGGCACTGGGGCAACTTCGGGGAGGTGTTCGAGCAGGCCCCGCTGCTGAGGTACTTCGGCAACAGCATGATGTACTCGCTGCTGGCCACGGCCGGGATGGTGCTCAGCTCGGTGCCGGCGGCCTACGCGCTGGCGAAGCTGCGGTGGCGTGGGCGCAACGTGGTGTTCCTGCTGGTGGTGGGCGCGATGATGCTGCCGCCGCAGGTCGTGGCCGTGCCGCTGTACGACACGTGGTCGAGCCTCGGGCTGACGGGCACGCTGTGGCCGTTGATCGCGCCGTACTTCCTGTTCGACGCCTTCAGCATCTTCCTGCTGCGCCAGTTCATCCTGACCATCCCCCAGTCCTATGTGGACGCGGCGCGGGTGGACGGTTGCACGGAGTTCCAGGCGCTGCTGCGGGTCGTCGTGCCGATGGCGCGGCCGGGCATCGCGGCGACCGCCCTGTTCTGCTTCCTCTACACCTGGAACGACTACTTCGGACCGCTGCTCTACACGAGCGAGAAGCCGGACCAGTGGACGTTGTCGTTGGCGCTGTCGACCTTCAAGGGCATGCACCACGTGCAGTGGAACCTGGCCATGGCCGTCACGTTGCTGATCATGGTCCCGGCGGTGGTGCTGTTCGCGTTCGCGCAGCGCTCCTTCGTCAGGGGCATCACATTCACGGGGGTCAAGGGGTGAAGCTCACCGTTGTCGGTGGCGGGTCGACCTACACGCCGGAGCTGGTCGACGGGATCGCGGGGCGGCGGACCAGCCTCGACGTGGACGAGATCGTGCTCGTGGACCCGGACCGGTCGCGGCTGGAGGTGGTCGGTGCGTTCTCGCGGCGGCTGCTGGAGCACGCCGGGCATCCCGCGCGGGTCACCACGACCACCGACCTGCGACGCGGAGTCGACGGGGCGTCGGCGGTGTTGTTGCAGCTCAGAGTGGGCGGGCAGGCGGCACGGGCGTCCGACGAGACGTTCCCGCTGGTGTGCGGCTGCGTCGGGCAGGAGACGACCGGGGCCGGCGGGCTCGCCAAGGCGCTGCGGACCGTGCCGGTGGTGCTGGACATCGCTCGGCGGGTGCGCGAGGTCGCCGGCGAGGACACGTGGATCGTGAACTTCACCAACCCGGTGGGGATCGTGACGCGGGCGTTGCTGGCCGAAGGGCACCGGGCGGTCGGGCTGTGCAACGTGGCGATCACGTTCCAGCGGTGGACGGCGGCGCTGCTCGGGGTCGAACCGGAGTCGGTGCGGCTGGAGCACGTCGGCCTCAACCACCTGAGCTGGGAGACGGGCGTGTTCGTGGACGGCGTCGACCGGCTGCCGGAGCTGCTGGCCCGGCACGGTGACGCGATGGCCGAGCACCTCGGGCTGCCCGCGCCGCTGATGCGGCGCATGGGCATGGCTCCCTCGTACTACCTGAAGTACTTCTACGAGCACGACGAGGTGGTGCGCGGGCAGCGGACCGAGCCGCCGCGCGCCGAGGTGGTCGCGGCCGTGGAGAAGGAGCTGCTGGACTTGTACGGGGACGTGGCGGTGGTCACGAAACCGGCGCAGCTCTCGCAACGCGGGGGCGCGTACTACTCGGAGGCGGCCGTGCAGCTGGTGCACGCGTTGACCGGCGGCTCGGGGGCGGAGCAGCACGTGGTGAACGTCCGCAACGGCGGCACGCTGCCGTTCCTCCCCGAGGACGCGGTGATCGAGGTGCCCGCGGTGGTCGACGGCGACGGCGCGAAGCCGCTGCCCGTGCCGGCCGTGCCGCCGTCGGTGGCCGGGCTGATCGCGCACGTGACGGGCTACGAGCACCTGGCGCTGGAGGCGGCGCTGCGCGGAGGCCGCGACCGGGTGGCGGACGCGCTGCTCGCCCACCCGCTGATCGGGCAGTACGCGACGGCCGAGAGGCTGGCCGACGAGCTCGTGGCGCGCAACGCCGGCTTCCTGCCGTGGGCGAGGGGATCGGTGTGACCGACCGGGTGCTCGCCATCGACGGCGGGAACAGCAAGACGGCCGTGGCGCTCGTGGACGTGGACGGGCGGGTGCTCGCCCAGGTGCGCGGGCCGGGGGCGTCACCGCAGCACCTGGGGGTGGCGCGGAGCTTGGAGGTGTTCGACCGGTTGGTGCGGGAGGTGGCGGGCCGCGCCGGGGTGGCCGGTGGAGGGGTGATCGCCACCCACACGGCGGCCTACCTGGCCGGCGCGGATCTGCCCGAGGAAGAACGTGAGCTGCGCGCGGCGGTCGAGGCGCAGGGGTGGTCCGGGACGTCCGCGGTCGGCAACGACACGTTCGCGCTGCTCAGGGCCGGCACGGCGGACGGGATCGGCGTGGCCGTGGTGTGCGGGGCCGGCATCAACTGCGTGGCGGTCGCGCCGGACGGGCGGACGCACCGGTTCCCGGCGCTCGGGCACATCTCGGGCGACTGGGGCGGTGGCGGCCACCTCGGGTCGGAGGCGTTGTGGCTGGCCGTGCGGGCCGAGGACGGCCGGGGCGAGCCGACGGCGCTGCTGGACGCGGTGGTCGCGCACTACGGGACGGCGACGGTCGCCGAGGCGGTGCGGCGGCTGCACCTCGGTGAGGTGGAGTTCGACCCGAACGCGCTGTGCCCGGTGCTGTTCGAGGTGGCGGCCGGCGGTGACGCGGTGGCGCGGTCGGTGGTGGACCGGCTGGTGGAGGAGGTCGTGCTGCTGGCGCGGGTGTCGTTGACGCGGTTGGAGCTGCTCGCGGAGCCGGTGGACGTGGTGCTCGGCGGCGGGGTGCTCACCGGGACGGGCGGGGTGGTGGTCGACGCGGTGGCGGCCCGGTTGGGGGCGGTCGCGCCGGTGGCCCGGGTGCGGGTGGTGGACGTGCCGCCGGTGGTGGGTGCGGCGTTGCTGGGGTTGGACGCGGTGGGCGCGTCACCGGGGGCGGAGTCGAGGTTGCGCGCGGCGTACGAGTCGGAGGTGCGGGTCGGGTAGGAGGAGCGGGTGGGCCGGGCCGGGCCGGTGATTTCTGCCGCACTCGGGTGGGCGAACCTGATGAATCACCCATTGCCGACACGCGTTCACACCACCGAGTGACACCTTGGTAACAGCGTCGCCAAGAGGCGGTGGCGTGGAGCGGACTTGGCGTTGCATGCTGTTCTGCGCGGTCATGGGGGTGCCGCGCGGAGTGGAGGGACGCATGGAGGGCCTGGACAGTTTCGTCGCGGTGGGGGACAGCTTCACCGAGGGGATGGACGACCCGGCGCCGAACGGGACGTACGTCGGGTGGGCCGACCGGCTGGCCGCGATGATGTCGGCCAAGCAGCAGGGTTTCCGGTACGCCAACCTCGCCATCCGGGGCAAGATGCTGCAGGAGATCGTGGACGAGCAGATCCCGTTGGCGACGGCGTTGAAGCCGAAGCTGGTGACGCTGTGCGGCGGCGGGAACGACATCCTGGTGCCCGGCAGCGACGCGGACGCGTTGGCCGAGGTGTACGAGATCGCGGTGGCCGACCTGCGGGCGGCCGGCGCGGAAGTGGTCATCTTCACCGGGTTCGACCCGAAGCACACCCCGCTGCTGCGGTCGTTGCGCGGGAAGATCGCGATCTACAACAGCCACCTGTGGTCGGTGGCCGATCGCTACCACTGCAAGGTGGTCGACCTGTGGTCGATGAACGTGCTGCACGACCGGCGCGCGTGGAGCGCCGACCGGCTGCACCTGTCACCCGAAGGGCATCGGCGGGTGGCGCTGCGGGCGGCCGAGGTGCTGGGGGTCGAGACGGACGACGCGTGGAACACCCCTTGGCCGCCGTTGGTGGACGAGGACTGGATGACGCAGCGGCGGCACGACCTGAAGTGGGCGCGGGAACACGTGGTGCCGTGGATCGGGCGGCAGTTGCGGGGCGAGTCGATGGGTGACGGGGTGGTGCCGAAGCGGCCGGAGTTGCTGCCGGTCTGTGATTGACGGTGTGATTCGCGCTCGGTGGGCGGGTCCTCTGTCCGAGTTCGGCAGTGCTGTGAGATTGCCGCGGTTTCCTGGGCGGCCCGATGTGACATGGGCCCCTTACGGGCACTCCAGGCTGGCCTAAAGCACCCGAACCCATGTCACATCGGGCCTGTGGGTGGCTGCGGGTCCATTGTGGGTGGGTTTGCGGTGGCCATTGAATGGCGGGCCGCGAGTCGGGGGATGCGATTCGCTGAAAGCCGACTGGCCGGCGCTCTCCCCCGAACGCCGGCCAGTCGGGGTTGGGTGGCTTCCCCCCTGGTTCCCCCTACCAAGAGCCACCCGGCGCCGACCGCGACTCGACAGATCAGCGCGTCTCCAAGTTCCCACGACTTCGCCCGGTGCAGCTAAACAGCGGCTAAACCTCGGAGGTCAACGCTTCAAGAGCCGTTCGGACCAACATCGCGCGCGGGGAGCCGAGGCGTACGAACAACCGAAGTGATTCCGCGAGTTCCGCTTGCGCGGCGACGCGTTCTCCCCGTCTTGCCAGCACCGTGCCCAGCACTTGGCGGCCGAATGCCTCCTCGAACTGCATCGAGCCGCCCCGCGCCAGTTCCACCCCTTGCCTGGCGTGTTCTTCGGCTTCCGACAAGAGGTCCAGTTCGGCGTAGAGCTCGGCCAGGTTGTTCATCGCCACGGCATACGCCCGCTCGTCGCCGTTTCGGTGGTAGATCTCCATTGCCTGGTATTGGTGTCGGGCCGCCGATTCGCGGTGGCCGAGTCGTTGCTCCACCTGGGCCAGGTTGTTCAGCACCGTGGCTTCGCCGAGGGCGTCACCGTCCCGGCGGGCCAGGTCGACGGCTTCCCGGTAGTGGCCGAGGGCTTCGTCCACCCGGTCCTCGGCGAGCAGCGCCAGGGCGAGCTGGTCCAGCGTCATGACCAGGTAGCGGGGTTCGGCGGACTCCACGGCCAGCCGGTGGGCCAGCCGCGCCTGGTCGAGGGTGCCGCGCAGGGTTCCGGCGCGGTTGTTGACGTCGTGCATGGCGTTGAGCACGAGCATCTCGCCGCGACGGTCGCCGATCACGCGGGCCGAGGCGAGGCCGAACTCGGCCACGCCCCGCCACTCCCGGCTGACGAGCCTGGTCACGCAGTAGGTGTGGACGAGGCGCACGAGCTGCCAGACCCGCTCGTGGAGGCCGGCCTCCGAGCCCGCGTGCACGAGCGCGATGAGGTTGGACCACTCCTTGTCGAACCAGGACAGCGCCTGTGACGAGGTGGCGGGCTTGGGGGTGGTGGAGACGCAGGTGAAGTCGAGGCCGTCCGAGGCCGGTCTGATCAGGCGTCGGGCGTGGTCGCAGGCGCACAGGTAGTGGTCCATCAGGCGGCGCAGGCCGCGTTCCCGGTGCTCGACCACGCCGCGGGCGTAGAGGCGGACCAGGTCGTGCAGGACGAAGCCGCCCCGCCACTGCTCCACGAGCAGGTGGGCGTCGGCGAGGTCGGCCAGGCGGGCGGCGGCGGTGCCCAGGTCGATGTCGCAGACGGCGGCGATGGCGTGCGGGCTCACCCAGCGGCCGGGGACGAGGCCCGCGGCGCGGAAGGTCTCGGCCAGTTCCGGCGGGAGGTTGCGGTAGGACACCGCCAAGGCGCGTTCCACGCCGACACCGGTGTCGGCGAGGTCGAGGGTGCGCAGGCGCGCGGCGTCGTCGGAGAGCTGGGCCACCAGGGCTTCCACTGTCCACTCGGGACTGAAGACGAGCTTGGCGGCGGCGACGCGCAGCGCCAGGGGCAGGTTGCCGCACAGCTCCACCAGCATGCGGGTGGCCGCCGGTTCCTGGTCGGACAGCGGTTTGCCGACGACCTCGTCGACCAGGCGGACGGCCTCCTCGTCGGACAACGCGTCCAGCGTGAGCATCCGGGCGCCGTTGCTGACGACCAGGGACTCCAGGCGCCTGCGGCTGGTCACGAGGACGACGGACCCGGCGCCGGGCGGCAGCAGCAGGCGCACGTGCTCGGGGTCCCAGGCGTCGTCCAGGACGACCAGCACGCGCCGCTTGGCCAGCACCGAGCGGTACAGGCCGACGCGGTCGTCCAGGTCGCGGGGGACGCCGTCGGCGGGCACGCCGAGCGCGAGCAGGAACCGGGCCAGGACCTCGGCGGGCTCGACCGGGTCGCGGTCGGGGGCGAAGCCGTTCAGGGAGGCGAAGAGGAGGCCGTCCGGGAACTGCTCGGCCCGGCGGTGCCCCCAGGTGACGGCGAGCTCGCTCTTGCCGATGCCCGCCGCCCCGTTGACCACGGCGATGGTGGTGGCGGCCAGGTCGCGCGAGTCGCACAGGCGGTCCAGCCAGGCCAGTTCCTCGTCGCGGCCGATGAAGCCGCTGGCCGCGGCGGGCAGCTGGGCCGGCACGACCACTCCCGGCCGCGGTGGCACGAGAGCGGGTTCCGCCAGGCCGGGTGAGCTGAGCGCCGGGTCGTCGCGGAGCACCTGCTCGTGCAGCACGCGCAGACCGGGGCCGGGGTCGATGCCCAGCTCGTCCACCACGCGCCGGTGGAAGCGCTGGTAGGCCTCCAACGCGTCGGCGCGCTGACCCGACCGGTACAGGGCGCGCATCATGTGGCCGACGAGCCGTTCCCGGAACGGGTGGTCGTTGACCAGCTGCCGCAGCTCTCCGACGAGCTCGAGGTGGCGGCCCAGTTCCAGCTCGGCCTCGATGCGCTCTTCCACTGCGGCAAGCCGAAGCTCCTCCAGGTCGGAGGTGACCGGGTCGCCGGGCACGTCCGCGAGCACCTGGCCGCGCCACAGGCCGAGCGATTCGCGCAGCAGCTGCGCGCGGATCGGGGCGGGTTTGCCGCGCGCGCTCGACACGAGCTGCCGGGCGCGGTGGAAGTCCAGTCGCCACGGGTCGACCGAGAGCTGGTAGCCGGGCGGGGTGGTGAGGATCCGGGCCGAGCCCGCCGGGTCGGCCTGCTCCAGCATCCGGCGCAGCCGAGACACGTAGCCGTGCACGATCGTCCTGGCCGTCGCGGGCGGCTCGTCGGCCCAGAGGCTGTCCACGATCTCGTCGATCGGGACGACCCGGTTGGCCTCCAGCACCAGCATCGCGAGCAGGCCGCGCATCCCCTTGCGGCCGATGACGAGCTGCCGGCCGTCCGCGAGCACCTGCAACGGTCCGAGAACGCCGAACTCCAGCCCGCTCTTGCTCCGGTCGACCATGCCCTCCCCCGCCTCTGCGCTACGGCTCGGTCACTGGATCAGGTGCGCCGGGCGGGCCGTTGGATACCTGTGAGTAAATGTTGCTTGCTCAACCAGTCGTGCTCCCATGACCGGACGGGCGTCCCGACGGCTAGGGTTTTGGCCCCGGACGTCCCGGCCGAGTTCTGGGCGAGTGCAGGAGGGCAAGTGCCGCGCGAGCCGATGAACGTGGTCGACCGCGGCGCGGCGTGCCTGCTGGGCGGCGCGCTGGGCGACGCCCTCGGCGCGCCCATCCAGTACCTCGGGTGGGCGGACATCCAGCGCGACCACGGCCCGGAAGGCGTGCTGGCGCCACCGCGTCCCGCGCTGGTCACCGACGACACCCAGCTCACCCTCTTCACCGCCGACGGCTACCTGCGGGCGTGGGTGCGCGGCCGGACCACCGGCGAGTGGGACCCCATCGAGGTCGTCTGGCGGAGCTACCGCCGCTGGTTGATCACCCAGCAGGTGGCCGCGCCCGAGCCGGGCGCGGTGGGGCTGGTGGGCGACGAGCGGTTGTACTCCAGCCGGTCGCCGGGCCTGACGTGCCTGCGCGCGCTGGCCGCGGACACACCGCCCACCCCCGAGGAGCCGCACAACGAGTCGTCCGGCTGCAACGGCGTCACCCGCACCGCGCCGGCCGGGTTCGCCCCGAGCGCCGAGATCGCCTACGACCTGGGCTGCCGGTTCGCCGCGCTGACCCACGGCGGCACCGGCGGCTGGGTGTCCGGCGGGGCGTTCGCGCTGCTCATCCACCTGCTGGCGGTGCGCGGCCGGCCGATCCGGGAGGCCGTGGACCAGGTCATCGGCCGGGTGCTGCGCGACGACCCGTACACGGCGAACACGCTCAACCGGGCCGTCGTCTTCGCCGACGAGCACAAGGCGCTCGGCTTCGACTCCGTCCGCGTCGACCGCCTGGGCAGCGGCTGGACGGGCCCGGAGGCGCTGGCCATCGCCGTGCACACGGTCCTGGTGTACCCGAAGCGGTCGCAGTTCGTGGACGCCCTGCGCGCGGCGGCCAACCACTCCGGCGGCAGCGACGCCACGGCCGCGCTCACCGGCAACGTCCTGGGCGCGCTGCACGGCACCTCGGCGTTGCCGCGCGACTGGCTCGCGGGCCTGGAACTGGTGGACCTGCTGACCCGGCTCGGCTCGGACCTGGGCCGCTCGGTGATCGGCGAGGAGTTCGACTACGCCCGCTACGGGGCCGGAGAAGAATGAAGCCGGCCTCGGCACGCACGTTCCCGAAAGCGTGCGACCGAGGCCGGCTCTCCACGCGGTCTGCGCAGGGACACGCCCCGAGCGCGGAACCCGGCTGACCTGGCCGTGGAGCGGGAAAACCCGTGGCGGAACCGTAGCAGAGAGCGTGTGGGCAATCACAGGCGGCCCACCTCCGCGAGCCTGTGAACCGCCCCACTTCCCGGCCCACCCTGTCGCGAACCTGTCGACTGGCTGTTGATCGGCCCGCCGGCCGGCCGACGCCCTCGCCCGCCGGGTGGCGGTGCCGCACCATGGGCGGGTGGACAAGGGCGCTTCGGTTCGGCTGCTCGTGGTGGACGACGAGCCGCACATCGCGGACCTCGTGGCGACGGTGGCGCGGTACGAGGGCTGGCAGGCGGTGACCGCCGGCAGCGGCGAGGCCGCGTTGCGGACCGCCGCCGACTTCCACCCCGACATCGTGGTGCTCGACCTGATGCTGCCCGACCTCGACGGCTTCACCGTGCTGGACCGCCTGCGCTCGACGGGCGCGATGGTGCCGGTGGTGTTCCTGACCGCGCGGGACGGCACCGCGGACCGGGTCGCGGGTCTGACCCGCGGCGGCGACGACTACCTCGTCAAGCCGTTCTCCGTGGAGGAGCTGATGGCCCGGCTGCGGGCCGTGCTGCGGCGGTCGACCGGGCCGACGTGGAAGCGGTCCGTGCTGAAGGTGTCCGACCTGGTCATGGACGAGGACACCCGCGAGGTGCGCCGCGCCGGGAAGCTCGTCACGCTCACGCCCACCGAGTACGAGCTGTTGCGCTACCTGATGCGCCGCTCCCCCGCCGTGCTGACCAAGGCGCAGATCCTCGACCACGTGTGGGAGTACGACTTCGGCGGCCGGTCCAACGTGGTCGAGCTGGTCGTCTCGCACCTGCGGCGCAAGCTGGACGACGGCGCCGGCGAGCCGCTGATCCACACCGTGCGCGGCGTGGGTTACGTGCTGCGGCGAGCCGCGGAGTGACCCGACGCCGCCTGCGCCTGGGCACGCGGCTGGCACTGGGCCTGGGCGCGCTGGCGCTGGCGGTGTTCGCGGTCGTCGGCACGGTGATGGCGCGGAGCATGCAGGAGTACCTGGAGCACCGGCTCGACGCGCAGATGGAGACGACCCAGATCTCGCTGAAGAAGGACTACGCCAAGGACGGCACGCTCAAGGGCGCGGCCTACGGCTGGTACTCGGTCGTCTACGACGTGCGGGACGGCACGGCCACGCCGAGGAACCGCGACGACCTGCCCGCCGACCACGCCGAGCTGACCGAGGTGGCGTTGCAGGTCGACGGCCGCACACCGGTGTACCGGACGGAGTACCTGCACGGCGACGGGACGTACCGGCTGCGCGGCTGCGGGGTGTCCAAGGGCGTGGTGCTGGTCAGCGCGGCGCCGATGAACGACATCACCACGACCGTGCGGCAGCTGGTGATCGTGGAGGTGGCCACGTTCCTGCTCGCGCTGGTCGCGCTCGTGGTGATCGGCCGGGCGGTGCTGCGGCGCGGGTTGCAGCCGTTGAGCGACATGGCCCGGACCGCGCACGACATCACGTCGCACGACCTGACCGACTCCGCCCGGCTGCCGGTGCGCGCGGAGGGCGGCGCCGTCGGCGCGGAGGTCGAGGAGCTGCGCACCGCGTTCAACACGATGCTGGACCACATCGACACGTCGTTGGCCGCGCGCACGGCCGCCGAGCAGCGGTTGCGGCGGTTCATCGCGGACGCGTCGCACGAGCTGCGCACGCCGTTGACGTCGATCCGGGGTTACGCGGACCTGTTCCGGTACGCGGCGGCGAACGCGCCGGAGGAACGCGAGGCGCACCTGGAGAAGCTGCGGTCGGAGGCGGCGCGGATGACCGTGCTGCTGGACGACCTGCTGCTGCTCGCCCGGCTGGACTCGGCGGAGGTGGAGACGCCGCTGCGGTTGGCCGACGGCGACCTGGCGGCGCTGGCCCGGGAGGCGGCGGACGCGTTCCGGGCGGCCCGGCCGACCCACCCGCTGACGCTGACCGCGCCGGACGAGCCGGTGCGGATGGCGTTCGACCCGCTGCGGCTGCGGCAGGTGGTGGACAACCTGCTCACCAACGCCGCCGTGCACACCCCGGCGGGCACGTCCATCTCGGTCGAGGTGTCCGCGCGGGACGCGTCGGCCGTGCTGCGGGTGGGCGACACCGGCCCCGGCATCCCGGCCGCCGACCGGTCTCGGATCTTCGACCGGTTCTACCGCGTGGACGACTCGCGCACGCGTGACCGGGGCGGCAGCGGGTTGGGGCTGGCGGTGGTGCACTCCCTGGTCGCCGCGCACGGCGGCACGGTGGAGCTGACCAGCCGGCCGGGCTCCACGGTGTTCACCGTGACGTTGCCGCGCTAACCGGCGGTGGACGACTCGGCCCACAGGTCGATGCCCGAGTCGACCGCGTGCACGTCGATCCGGGCCAGCTCGTCGTCGGTGAGCGGCGGGCCGTCCAGCGCGGCCACGTTCGCCTCCAGCTGCTCGACGCTGCTCGCGCCGACGAGCACCGACGTGACCCGCTCGTCGCGCAACGCCCAGGAGAGCGCGAGCTGCGCCAGCGACTGGCCGCGGGAGGCCGCGATCTCGTTCAACGCCCGCACGTGCGCCAGGTTCGCCTCGCTCAGCAGGTCCTCGGACAGCGACTTGCCCTGGGTGGCGCGCGAGCCGGCCGGCACGCCGCGCAGGTACTTGTCGGTCAGCATCCCCTGCGCCAGCGGCGAGAACGCGATGCAGCCGACGCCCAGCTCGCCCAGCGCGTCGAGCAGGTCGGTCTCGATCCAGCGGTTGAGCATCGAGTAGGACGGCTGGTGGATCAGCAGCGGCACGCCCGCCGAGCGCAGCAGCTCGGCCGCCTCGCGGGTCTTCGCCGCCGAGTAGGACGAGACGCCGACGTAGAGCGCCTTGCCCCGCTGCACCGCGGTGACCAGCGCGCCGATCGTCTCCTCCAGCGGCGTGTCGGGGTCGAAGCGGTGCGAGTAGAAGACGTCGACGTGGTCCAGGCCGAGCCGGGACAGCGACTGGTCCAACGAGGACAGCAGGTGCTTGCGCGAGCCCCACTCGCCGTACGGCCCGGGCCACATGTCGTAGCCCGCCTTGGTGGAGATCACCAGCTCGTCGCGGTGCGGCCGCAGGTCGTCGGCCACCATCCGGCCGAAGTTGACCTCGGCCGACCCGTAGGGCGGGCCGTAGTTGTCGGCCAGGTCGAAGTGCGTGACCCCGAGGTCGAACGCCCGCCGCACGATCGCCCGGCTCGTCCCGTACGGCCGGTCGTCGCCGAAGTTGTGCCACAGCCCGAGCGACACGGCGGGCAGATCCAGCCCGCTGCGCCCGCACCGCCGGTAGGTCATCCGGTCGTACCGCGAAGCGTCTGGAAGGTGGTCCACCTCCCCACCCTGGCACGCCCGGCTGCCGTTTGCCGCCCGGGACGAGCGGCGAAGTTGCTCCCATCGGACGGTATTCCGCCGATCTCCCGATCATCCGCCTGGTGTGCCCGGACATCGGTGTCCAGGCTCCCGGACCCCTGCGTCCGGACGCGCGAGCGGAAGAAGATCACATGCGTCGCTCACTCAGACGCGGCACGCTGTTAGCCGTCGCCGCCCTGACCGCCTCAGCCGTCCAGCTCACCTCCCCCGCGGTGGCCGCCCCTGCCCCCGCGGCCGCACCGTGCGGCCCCCTCGACGTCGCGTTCGTCCTCGACGACACCGGCAGCATGGGCGGGGCCATCGCGAACCTCAAGACCGGCATCAACGCCATCGTGGGCGACGTCGTCGCGGCGTCCGGCGGGGACTACCGGCTCGGCCTGGTCACGTTCAAGGACAACATCACCGTCCACAACACCCTCGCGCCCGGCAACGCGGCGGCCGTGACGAGCTACGTCACCAACACCCTCGCCGCGAGCGCGGGCGGCAGCGAGCCGGAGGCGTCCGACGAGGCGTTGAACACGGTCGTGAACAACCTCCCCGCGGCCGGCCGCCCGCAGAACGTCGACTTCGGCGGCCTGTGGCGGTCGAACGCGATGAAGTTCGTGGTGCTGGTGACCGACGCCCGTCCCGGCGGGTTCGACAACGTGCACGCGGCGGTGGACGTCGCGAACGCCGCGCAGCGGGCGAACGACGCCCTCGGCAAGGGCATCAAGATCTCGCCGGTGTACGTGCCGACGTCGGCCACCTACACGCCGGTGATCACGCCGATCATGCAGAACTACGCCTCCACGACCGGCGGCGTGTTCACGCAGACGACGGCCGCGGGCGCGGGCACGGCGGACGCGATCCGCAAGCTCCTGTCGGACTGCCGGCAGACCGACGTGGTCATCCGCGACCAGGTGACCGACACGGGCGCCGAGCCGAACCCGAACGGGACGGTGTGGAACAGCCCGGACATCAAGGTCTGCCCCACCACCGCGGACTGCGCGGGCATCCAGCCGGTCGTCGGCGCGACGAACATCATCCACGTGCGGCTGAACAACGCCTCCGCCGCGAGCACCGGCACGCTGAAGGTCTACCGCACGCCCACCGGTGGCGGCACGACGTGGAACAACGTCACCAACGGCGACTGGGTCTCCATCGGCCAGCAGTCGCTGACCGTGCCCACCGGCGGCACGGTGGCGAAGATCCCGTGGACGAGCGTCCCGGGGCCCGGCCACTTCTGCCTGCTGGCGCGCTGGGTGTCGGCGACGGACCCGATGACCTTCGCCGAGGGCTCCAACACCGCGCTGAACACCAAGAACAACAACAACATCGCGTGGAAGAACCTGGTCACCGTGCGGGGCAAGGTGTTCCAGCCGGTGAAGGGCTGGTTCGCGCTGGGCAACGGGACCGAGCGGGAGGTCAGGACCGACCTCGTGCTGACCGGTGAGAAGCCGGTGGCGGGCACCGTGGTGATCGACCTCGGCCCGCGCCTGTTCGAGCGCTGGCGCGCCGGCGGCGGCCAGGCCGAGGGCGTGAAGCAGGTCGGCGAGACCGCGTTCCAGCTCGACCCGAAGCGCGCGGCGCTGTTCGGCGTGCCGCTCCTGCCGGGTGAGCGGTTCACCGCGGAGCTCACCTTCACCCCGGAGGCGCCGGGCGAGTACCTGACGAACCTCGTCCAGTTCGTCGAGGGCGAGGACCACGGCGGCGTCGCCTACCAGGTCATCACCGACCGCGAGTAGCACCGCGCCTGAGCGGGTCGCGGCCCGTGCCTGCCCGGCACGGGCCGCGACCACGTCCGGACGGCTTCGGCGGGACGCCGCCGGTGAACTCGACCACGTCTCCGCGGCGGCATCGTGGACGGTGGCCCACGAGCCCTCGGCCCGCGCGAGAGGGGCCGGAGAGGCGGTATGATCATGAACCAACGGCCTGACCAGGCTTTTCACGGTCAGGGCCGAGCTGCGTGGAGCCGGTGAGGGGACTTGAACCCCTAACCTTTCGCTTACAAGGCGAGTGCTCTGCCAATTGAGCTACACCGGCGCGGCCCGGAGGCCTGGAACATCGTAAGCGCCCGCAGGGGGTGCCACCTGCGGCGAACGGTCTGCTCACGGTGGCCCCGCGTTGGTCCGTCCGGAGGTCCCCGGTACCGTCCGGGTGGCCCTGGCGACCCGTAAAACCGCTGGCCAGGGCCATCAACAGTAATGAACGCACAGTGATCGACTCACCTGGTCCAGGTCCCCCGTCCAGGGGTGGCGCAGGACACAGCCTCGAATGCGACACGGTCGGGCGTGGCGGTCGGGTGAGCGAGGGAGGTGACGCCGGGTGCGCCGGTGGCGCGGGCGGTTCCAGCACACCGATCGGGCACGACCGGTCGAGGGTCCGTCCCCTCCGGACGACTCGACCGTGCACCTGGTGCTCGACCTGGCGTTGCGCGTCGGCGAGGCGCAGATGGCCGGCGGGGCGGGGGTGGCCGACGTGACGGCCACGATCCTCGCGGTCACCACCGCGTACGGCCTGCCGAACACCGAGGTCGACGTGATCTACACGTCGATCACCGTCTCGTGCCACCGGGGCACGGAGACCGCGCCCGTGACGACCATGCGCGTGGTGCGCGGCCGCAGCGTCGACTACACCCGGCTCGCCGCCGTGGAGGACCTGATCCGGCGGATCACCTCCGGGGGCGTCACGGCCGGGGACGCGTCCGCCGAGATCGAGCGGATCAGCCGGGCCGACCACCCGTACCCCCGTTGGGTGGCCACGGCGGCGTGGGCGGGCATGGCGGCGGCGGTGGCGTTCCTGGTCGGCGGCGGACCGTCGTTGGCGGCGACGGCGGCCGTCGTCACGGCGCTGATCGACCGGGTGGGCCGGGTCCTGAACCGGCGCGGGCTGCCGTTCTTCTTCCAGCAGGTGGTGGGCGGGGCCCTGGCCACCTCGGTGGCGGTGGCGATGTACGCGACGGACCTGCTGCCGGCCGCGCGGCCGTCGTTGTTGATCGCCACCGGGATCGTGGTGCTGCTGTCGGGGTTGTCGCTGGTCGGCACCGTGCAGGACGCCATCACCGGCTACCACGTCACCGCCGCCGGCCGCACGGTGGAGATCACGCTGCTCACCGCGGGGCTCATCGCGGGCATCACGCTGACGCTGCGCGCCGGTGTGCAGTTCGGCGTGCGGACGAGCATCGCCGACCCGCTGCCGCCGCTGATCTCCGAGGTGCCGACGCAGTTCGCGGCGGGCGCGGCGACCTCCGCGTGCTTCGCCCTGGCCGGCTACGCGCCGGTCCGGGCGCTGCCGATGGCCGCCCTCGCGGGCGCGGTGGGCACGACCGGTTACCGCCTGCTCGTCCTCGTCGGCACGAACACCATCACCTCCGCCGTCGCCGCGGCCACCGCGGTCGGCTTCCTCGGCAAGGTCGTCTCCCGCCGGCTGCGCACGCCGCCCCTGCTCGTCGCGACGGCCGGCATGGTGCCGCTGCTGCCCGGCTGGACCACCTACCGGGGCCTGTACCAGTTCACCGCCGAGGGTGACCCGGCCGGCCTGTCGACCCTCGTGCTGGCCGCCGGCACCGCCCTCGCGCTCGCGAGCGGCGTCGTCCTGGGTGAACATCTGGGTCGGCCGGTGCGCACCGGTCTCGGCCGGCTGGCGGCCCGTTCCCGGCGCTGAGCGGCTGAACACCGCATTTCCACGTGAGATCGCCCACCTGACGGACTTTCGTCAAGTCAACACAGTGTGACGGGGCTGACGACAGGGCATCCAACCTGCACGTTCCCACTAACCTCGACGGTGGGCGAGACGAATCCTTAGGAGGCGCTACCCGGTGAGCAGCATTGGCGAGAACGGCGCGGATTTCCTGGTCGTGGCCAACCGCCTGCCGGTTGACCTGGAGCGCCTGCCCGATGGCACGCAACGCTGGAAGCACAGCCCCGGTGGCCTGGTCACCGCCCTGGAGCCGTTCCTGCGCACGCACAGCGGCGCCTGGGTCGGCTGGCCCGGCGTCGCCGACGCCGACGTGGACGCGTTCGAGGAGGACGGCCTCCAACTGCACCCGGTGGCGTTGAGCTCCACCGAGGTCGCCGACTACTACGAGGGCTTCTCCAACGGCACGCTGTGGCCGCTCTACCACGACGTGGTCGCGCCGCCCGCGTTCCACCGGCGCTGGTGGAACGCCTACGTGCGGGTCAACCAGCGGTTCGCCGACGTGACCGCGAAGGTCGCCGCCCAGGGCGCCACCGTCTGGGTGCAGGACTACCAGCTCCAGCTCGTGCCGGCCATGCTGCGGGAGCTGCGACCGGACCTGCGCATCGGCTTCTTCCTGCACATCCCGTTCCCGCCGGTGGAGCTGTTCATGCAGCTGCCGTGGCGCACGGAGATCATCCGCGGCCTGCTGGGCGCGGACCTGGTCGGCTTCCACCGGCCCGGCGGCGCGCAGAACTTCCTCTGGCTGGCCCGCCGCCTGGTCGGCCTGGAGCCCAGCCGGGGCGCGGTCGGCGTGCGCACGAGGCCCGGTGTCGTCCAGGTCGGGGACCGCACCGTGCGGGTCGGGGCATTTCCGATCTCTATCGACTCGGCGGGTCTCGACGCGCTCGCCCGCGACAAAGAAGTCCAAAAACACGCGAAACAAATCCGCGAAGACCTCGGGAATCCGAAGAAGATCCTGCTCGGTGTGGACCGCCTCGACTACACCAAGGGCATCGACGTGCGGCTGCGCGCGTTGCACGAACTCCTCGCCGACGGCCGGGTCGACCCCGGCGAGGTGACCATGGTGCAGCTCGCCACGCCCAGCCGCGAACGCGTCGAGCACTACAAGCAGATGCGGGGGGAGATCGAGCAGGCGGTCGGCCGGATCAACGGCGAGTTCTCCACCGTGGGCCACCCCGTGGTCCACTACCTGCACCAATCGGTCAACCGGCGTGAGCTGACCGCGTTCATGACCGCCGCCGACGTCATGGTCGTGACCCCGGTGCGCGACGGCATGAACCTGGTCTGCAAGGAGTACGTCGCCACGCGCTACGACCTCGGCGGCGCGCTGGTGCTCTCCGAATTCGCCGGCGCGGCGGCCGAGCTCACGAGCGCGTTCCTCGTCAACCCTCACGACCTTGACGGCGTGAAGAACGCCCTGGAAGCCGCCCTCACGCTCGATCCGGCCGAAGGTCGCCGTAGGATGCGCGCGCTGCGCCGCCAAGTCCTCACGCACGACGTCGACCGCTGGGCTCGATCGTTTCTTGATGCCTTGGGCACGCAGTCCACGATCTGAATCAGTTCAGACCGACTTTTACCGACCCTTGTCCCACCGAGCATTGAGGAGGGGCGTTGACCGCCGAGGCCCTCCCCGCCGAACTTCGTCGTGCGATCGTGCAGTTGGCACGCACACCGCGCCTGCTGGTCGCCTGCGACTACGACGGGACATTGGCTCCGATCGTGGCCAACCCAGAGGACGCCCGCCCGCTGCCCGAGTCGGTGGGCGCGTTGCGCTCCCTGGCCGGTCTGCACGAGACGACGGCCGCGGTGATCTCCGGGCGCGCTCTGCGCGACCTGGCGACCCTGTCGCGCCTGCCGTCCGAGGTGCACCTGGTGGGTTCGCACGGATCCGAGTTCGACGTCGGTTTCGTGCACGCGCTGGACGCTGACGCGAAGCAACTGCACCGTCGCCTGGAAACAGAACTGGAAGGGGTCGTCGCCGGCCACGAAGGCGTCGGCCTGGAAGTGAAACCCGCGAGCATCGCGGTGCACGTTCGCCGTGCCGACCCCGCCGTGGGGGAGCGGGTTCTCCACGCCGTGCGCACCGGACCGGCCACGTGGGACGGTGTGCAGGTCACCGAGGGCAAGGCCGTGATCGAGCTGGCCGTGGTGCAGACGGACAAGGGCCACGCCCTGGACGTCCTGCGGCACCGCGCGTCGGCGACCGCGGCCGTGTTCGTCGGCGACGACGTGACCGACGAGAAGGCGTTCGCCCGGCTGACCGGGCCCGACGTCGGCATCAAGGTCGGCGACGGCGAGTCGCTGGCCGAGTACTCCGTCGCCGACAGCGTCGACGTGGCCACCGTGCTGGCGTTCCTGCTGGAAGAGCGGCGGGCCTGGCTGCACGGCGACCAGGCCGTGCCGATCGAGCGGCTGACCATGCTCGCCAACGAGCGGTCCGTCGCCCTGCTCACCCCCGACGCGCGGCTGAACTGGCTGTGCCACCCGGAGCCGGACTCGGCGGCGGTGTTCGCCGACCTGCTCGGCGGGCCCGCCGCGGGCCACTTCTCGATCAAGCCCGAGCACGGCTCGCTGCCCCTGGGCCAGCGGTACGTGCCGGGCACGATGATCGTGGAGACCCGCTGGTCGCGGCTGCTCGTCACCGACTACCTCGACCACGACCTGGCCTCGCACCGCACCGACCTGGTGCGGCGCGTCTCCGGCTCGACCAACGCGGTGATCACGTTCGCGCCGCGGCCCGAGTTCGGCCAGGTGCCGGTGCGGCTGCTGCGCGAGCGCGACGGCCTGCGGGTCGTCGGCACCTCGGACCCGATGGTGCTGCGCTCCCCCGGCGTCGACTGGCAGATCACCTCCGACGGCATCCAGGAGACCGCCACGGCGGTCGTGCGGCCCCGCGAGGGCGCGCCGATCCTGCTGGAGCTGCGCTGCGGCACGGACGACCTGTCCGAGGCCACGCTCGGCGAGCCGGAGCGGCGGGCGCGGGCCGGCGCGTTCTGGTCGGACTGGGCGGCGACGTTGAAGCTGCCCCAGGTCGAGTCGGACCTGGTGCTGCGGTCGGCGTTGACGTTGAAGGGCCTGGTGCACCACGACACCGGCGCGATCATGGCCGCCGCCACCACCTCGCTGCCCGAGGAGCTGGGCGGCATCCGGAACTGGGACTACCGGTACTGCTGGCTGCGCGACGCGGCGCTGACCGCGCAGGCCCTGGTGTCGGTCGGGTCGATCGGCGAGGCGGAGGCGTTCCTGGGGTGGGTGCACGGGGTGCTGTCGACCCTGCCCGGTCCGGAGCGGCTGCACCCGCTGTACACGTTGCAGGGCACCATGCTCGGCGCCGAGGCCGTCATCGACACGCTGCCCGGGTACGCCGGGTCGCGGCCGGTGCGCGTCGGCAACCTCGCCAACCAGCAGGTGCAGCTGGACGTGTTCGGCCCGGTGGTGGACCTGGTCGTGCAGCTGGCCGCCGCGCGCGGCTCGTTGACCGACCAGGACTGGCTGATGGTGCAGGCGATGGCCGAGGCGGTCGCCCGCCGCTGGCACGAGCCCGACCACGGCATCTGGGAGGAGCGGCACGCGCCGCGCCACCACGTGTACTCCAAGGTCATGTGCTGGGTGACGCTGGACCGGGCGGTGCGGCTCGCCGAGACCTACGGCCGGGAGATCGACCCGTCGTGGCCGGTGCTGCGCGACACCATCTCCAACGACGTGCTCAAGCACGGGTGGAGCGAGGAAGCGCAGTCGTTCACCACCGCCTACGACGGCGACGACCTGGACGCGGCGTCGCTGCACGTCGGCCTGTCCGGGTTGATCGACCCGACGGACGACCGGTTCCAGGCCACCGTGACCGCGATCGAGGCCGAGCTGCGGTCCGGTTCCACGGTGTACCGGTACCGGCGTGACGACGGCCTGCCCGGCGACGAGGGCGGCTTCCACCTGTGCGCGGCGTGGATGATCGAGTCCTACCTGCTCACCGGTCGGCGCACCGAGGCCGAGGAGCTGTTCGCGCAGATGGTGGACGCGGCCGGGCCCACCGGTCTGCTGCCCGAGGAGTACGACCCGATCGCGGAGCGCTCCCTGGGCAACCACCCGCAGGCCTACAGCCACCTCGGCCTGATCCGCTGCGCGCAGCTGCTGGCGGCAGGCAAGTAGGCGTCGGCCCACCGGAAACGGCGTCCCCGGGCCGCGGGGGCGCCGTTTCCGCTATTTCAGGAGCTTGAGCAGGGTCAGGGCCTCGTGCAGGTCGGTGGCGACGAGCGCGCGCGTGCCCTGCGGCAGCGGGCCGGCGTCCGGCGGCACGAGGGCCTTGGTGAAGCCGAGCCGGGCGGCCTCGGTGAGGCGGCGGCCGACGCCGTTGACGCGGCGCAGCTCCCCCGACAGGCCGACCTCGCCGACCACGACCAGGTCGTGCGGCAGGGGCAGGTCGGTGGCCGCCGAGGCGACCGCCAGCGCCACCGCGAGGTCCACCGCGGGCTCGACGAGCCGCATCCCGCCGACGGTGGCGGTGAACACGTCCTTGTTGCCCAGCCCGACCCGGCCGCGCTTCTCCAGCACCGCGAGGACCATGGCGAGGCGGGCCGAGTCGAGCCCGCTCACCGCTCGTCGCGGCGCGGGCAGCGCGGTCGGCGTGACCAGCGCCTGCACCTCGCCCAGCATGGGCCGCTTGCCCTCCACGACGACCGTGACGGCGGTGCCGGACACCGCCTGGTCGCGGCGGTGCAGGAACAGGCCCGACGGGTCGGGCACGCCCGCGATGCCGTCGTCGCGCAGCTCGAAGCAGCCGACCTCGTCGGCGGGCCCGAACCGGTTCTTCACGCCGCGCAGCAGGCGCAGCGACGAGTGCCGGTCGCCCTCGAACTGCAGCACCACGTCCACCAGGTGCTCCAGCACGCGCGGCCCGGCGACCGAGCCGTCCTTGGTCACGTGGCCGACCAGCACGACGGGCAGCCCGCGTTCCTTGGCGACCGCGATCAGGCCGGCCGTGACGGCGCGGACCTGGCTGACCCCGCCGGGCGCGCCGTCCACCGCCGGCGAGGACATGGTCTGCACGGAGTCGACGATGAGCATGCTCGGCTTGACCACGTCGACCTGGCCGAGGACGGCGGAGATGTCGCTCTCGGCGGCCAGGTAGATCTCGTCGTGCAGGTTGCCGGTCCGGTCCGCCCGCAACCGCACCTGCCCCGCCGACTCCTCGCCGGTGACGTAGAGGCAGCGGCCGACCGACAGCGCCCACTGGTGGGCGACCTCCAGGAGCAGCGTCGACTTGCCGACGCCCGGCTCGCCCGCCAGCAGCACCACGGCGCCCGGCACGAGGCCGCCGCCGAGGACCCGGTCCAGCTCCAGGACACCGGTCGAGACGGCCCGCGCGGACTCGATGTCGACCTGCGCGATGGGCCGGGCCTCGCTGCTCGGCGTGCCCGCGAGGAACCGGGGAGCGGCCGAGGCGCCCCGCTCCTCCACCGTGCCCCACGCCTGGCACTCCGGGCACCGCCCGACCCACTTGGCCACCTCGTGCCCGCACTCGGCGCACCGGTACGTCGCCCTGGCCACCCGTGCTGTCTTCGCCACGACACGGAGGCTATCCGGCACCCCCGACACCCCACCGCCGGCTCGTGCCCGCCGGCTCGGGACGTGCCGGCCTCCGGCGACGGCGGGCCCGCCAGTCCCACGTGGACCCGCGTCACCCGGAACGCGGCCGCGCCGCACGCCTCCTGTCCACAGATCGCCGATCGCCCCTGGGCGTTCCCGGTGGCGGCGGGCAGAATAAAAGCAGGGGTCCCCTGGGCGGGGACCCCTGCGCGGCTTGCGGTGCGGTGGTGCGGTCAGTGCTCCGAGGGCGCGTCCACGCGCGGTTCCGGGGAGGCGCCGATCGGCAGTTCCAGGGTCACTTCGCCGGCCTGCTCGAACAGGAACGTGACCTTGATCGTCTGGCCCGGCCGCAGCGGCTTCGCCAGGCGCTTCAGCACGATCTTCACCACGCCCGGCTCGGTCGGGTCGACGGACGACGGCAGCTTCGTGCCCGTCGTGGGCGGGCTCGACACGGAGGTGCCGCTGCCCGACGTGGTCGTGCCCGTCGTGGTGGTCGTCACCGAGGCCGCGCCGGACGGCGTGGTCGTGGTGGTCGTGGTCGCGGCGTGCGAGTCCGACGGCGCGTGCGAGCCCGAGGTCGCGGACGAGGACGCCGACTTGGACGTCGTCGTGGCGTGACTGCCCGCGTCGTCCTGGTCGGCGCCGCTGACGATGGCCGACGACGGCTCCAACCGGGTGTCGCCGGTGATCTCGGCCGGCGCGGAGAACTCGCTGGTCGCACCCAGCAGCTTGTCCACCGCGGTGCCGTTGTTGGCGATCACGACCACGATCGGCGCGTCGTCGCCCTCCTCGTAGAACCCGTGCGCCGACGGGAACAGGAACTGGGCGTCGCGGACGGCGATGTCGCCGACCTGCCCGTTGGCCCCGTTGACGACGGCCACCTGGGTGTCCGTCTGCGTGATCTGACCTGCGCTGCAACCTGCGGCGACCAAGCCGAGGCCGGTCGCCAGGGCGGCCACGACGGCCAGGCGGCGCGGCGCTGGTGACTTCTGGAGTGCGCGACCCACGGCTGCTCGGATCCCTTCCCGGTGTGCTGACGAGGCGGGTCGTACCCGGTAGTAGCGGGTCCGACCACCAGTCCAGGAGCCTAACCGGGCGCCCCCGGACCTGCGGCATGTGGTGCCCCACAGCGGGCCGGGACCCCGCCGCGCCCGTCCACAGTGGAGCAAGATCGACCACGGGCGTTGCATGCGACCGGGTGATTTGTCAACCCCCCACGCGGCCCTGACCAGCGCTAACTGATCTCAACAGGCCGATGAGGGGATTGCCCGTCGTGTTAGGATGGGGTTAGCGAAAGGGGCAGAGGACACATGGTTTTCAAGGTCGGAGAGACCGTCGTCTACCCGCACCACGGTGCCGCTCTCATCGAAGCAATCGAGACCCGTGTGATCAAGGGCGAGGAGAAGAAGTACCTCGTCCTCAAGGTCGCCCAGGGCGACCTCACGGTTCGCGTCCCCGCCGACAACGCCGAGATCGTGGGCGTTCGTGACGTCGTCGGCCAGGAGGGTCTTGACAAGGTCTTCGAGGTCTTGCGTGCTCCCCACACGGAGGAGCCGACCAACTGGTCCCGGCGGTACAAGGCCAACCTGGAGAAGCTCGCGTCCGGTGACGTGAACAAGGTGGCCGAAGTGGTGCGCGACCTCTGGCGGCGCGAGAAGGATCGCGGACTGTCCGCTGGTGAGAAGCGGATGCTGGCGAAGGCTCGACAGATACTGGTTAGCGAACTGGCGCTGGCCGAGGGCACCGACGAGGACAAGGCCGAAGTGCTCCTCGACGAGGTCCTGGCTACCGCGTCCTGATCGTTCCACCCACCACCTCGGACATCGCGAACATGGGTGTGGTCGCGCTCGTGCCCGCGGCGGGCCGGGGTGAGCGGTTGGGCTATGGCATGCCCAAAGCGCTCGTGCCGGTCGACGGCGTTCCACTGCTCGTGCGCGCGGTGCGCGGCCTGTTCGACTCCGGTCGCGTGCGGCACGTCGTGATCGCCGCTCCGCCGTCCGATGTGGACATTGTGAGTACCGTCACCGCCCCGTTGGCCCCAGCCGACGGGGCGGTGCACGTCGTGGCCGGCGGCGCCGAGCGGTCGGACTCGGTGCGCCTGGCCTTAACGTACGCGCTGCGTGAGATCCCCGACACTTCCATCGTGCTCGTCCACGACGCGGCCCGCGCCTTCACGCCGCCCGCCGTGGTCGGCGCGGTGGTCGACGCCGTCGCCGCGGGTCACGCGGCCGTCATCCCCGTGCTGCCGGTCGCGGACACGGTCAAGCAGGTCGACGCGGACGGCGTGGTGGTCGCCACACCGGACCGGGCGGCGCTGCGCGTCGTGCAGACCCCGCAGGGCTTCGACGCGGCCGTGCTGCTGCGCGCCCACGAGGTCGCGCACCACGCCGGCCTGGGCGCCACGGACGACGCGGGCCTGGTCGAACGGCTCGGTGTGCCGGTCGTCACCGTGCCCGGGCACCCCGACGCCATGAAGATCACCACGAAGTTCGACCTGGCCGTGGCCGAGGCGCTGCTGGTCGGCACCCGAGGAGCACCGTGATCCCCAGAGTGGGCATCGGCACGGACGTCCACCAAGTGGAACGCGGCCGTGAGTGCTGGCTGGCCGGCCTGCGCTGGGACGACGCGGACGGCTGCGCCGGCCACTCGGACGGCGACGTGGCCGCGCACGCGCTGTGCGACGCGCTGCTGTCCGCCGCCGGGCTCGGCGACCTCGGCGCGGTGTTCGGCACGAGCGACCCGCGCTGGTCCGGGCGGCACGGCGTGGAGTTCCTGGCCGAGGCGCGCCGCCTGGTCGAGGAGGCCGGCTACCGGGTCGGCAACGCGGCCGTGCAGGTCATCGGCAACGCGCCGAAGATCGGCAAGCGCCGCGACGAGGCGCAGCGGGTGCTGTCCGAGGCGGTGGGCGGCCCGGTGTCGGTCAGCGGCACGACCACCGACGGCCTGGGCCTGACCGGGCGCGGCGAGGGCATCGCCGCCGTGGCGACCGCGCTGCTGGTCCCACTGGCCTGACCCGCATGGCGGTCACCCTCAGCGCGGCGACGCGGGCCCTGGTCGACGGGCGCAACTACTGCGTCCTGGCCACGCTCAACGCGGACGGCAGCCCGCAGACATCGGTGGTGTGGGTCACCCGTGACGGTGACGACCTGCTGTTCTCGACGTTGCGCGACCGGGCGAAGGAGCGCAACCTCCGCCGTGACGCGCGGGCCGGCGCCAGCGTGTGGAGCAACGACGACCCGGAGGTGTACGCGGAGGTCCGCGGCACCGTGACGATCGACGAGGACGAGGGCCGCGCCCTGGCGGACTCCCTGTCGCGCAAGTACACGGGCGAGGACTTCCCGGCCGACGCGCCGGGCGGGGTCCGCGTGGTGCTCCGCCTGACCCCCACCAGGGTCACCGGCAACGCCGCTTGACGGCGGCGGCGCCTACGCCGGTCCGGTGAGGCTGCTCTCGGTCTGCGGGATACCCGAGACCTCCGATGTCCGGACCACGTAACGTGCGTTATGTGACGATCCGCGCCGTGCTCTTCGACTTCTCCGGCACCCTGTTCCGCTTGGAGCACGACTCGCTGGCCGCCCACGCGGAGCTGTTGCGGGCGCTCACCGCGCCCGTCGGCCTGGCGGAGGGGCTGGACCTCGACGAGGCGCAGTGGGAACGCCGCGACCTCGACCCCGACGCGCACCGCGACATGCACCTCGCCGTGCTGACGAAGGCGGGCGCGAAGGACCCGGCCAAGTTCTACGCCGACCTGTGCAGCCCGCCGTTCTGGCAGCCGTACCCGGACACCGCCCAGGCGCTGGGCACCGAGCTGCCGACCGCCGTGGTCAGCAACATCGCGTGGGACATCTCCGCCGTCTTCGCCCGGCACGGCGTCGAGAACCGGGTGGACGAGTTCGTGCTCTCCTACCAGGAGGGCTTCGTCAAGCCGGACCCGAAGCTGTTCCGGATCGCCTGCGACCGCCTCGGCGTGCACCCCACCGAGGCCCTCATGATCGGCGACAGCCCCGAGGCCGACGGCGGCGCGGCGGCGATCGGGTGCCAGGTCGAGTTCGTCGACCCGCTGCCGACCGGGAGCCGCCCGGAAGCTCTGCTGCAGGTGCTCCGCAAGCACATTTGACCGGGCGATTCAACCCCGGCTGGTCAACGCCCGTACCATCTTCACGTGAGCCTCCACCTTTTCGACACCGCGACCCGGTCGATGCGGGAGTTCGTCCCGCAGGTCAGCGGAACGGCGTCGATCTACGTCTGTGGGGCCACGGTGCAGGGCGTTCCGCACATCGGCCACGTGCGCAGCGGCCTCAACTTCGACGTGCTGCGGCGCTGGCTGGGCCGTGACGGCTCGACCGTGCGGCTGGTGCGCAACGTCACGGACATCGACGACAAGATCCTCACCAAGGCCGCCGAGCACGGCGCCGAGTGGTGGGAGTGGGCCTACCAGCACGAAAGGGCGTTCGACGACGCCTACGACGTGCTGGGCTGCCTGCCCGCGTCCTACTCGCCGCGCGCGACGGGCCACGTCACGCAGATGGTCGAGCTGATGGACCGGCTGATCGAGAAGGGCCACGCGTACGCCTCCGACGGCGACGTGTACTTCTCGGTGACGTCGTTCCCCGAGTACGGGGCGCTGTCCGGGCAGAAGCTGGACGAGGTGCACCAGGGCGAGTCCGCGGCGACGGGCAAGCGCGACCCGCGCGACTTCACGCTGTGGAAGGCGGCGAAGCCGGGCGAGCCGTCGTGGCCGACGCCGTGGGGTCCGGGCCGGCCGGGCTGGCACCTGGAGTGCTCGGCGATGGCGACCGCGTACCTGGGCGGGACGTTCGACATCCACGGCGGCGGCATCGACCTGATCTTCCCGCACCACGAGAACGAGCAGGCGCAGTCGCGCGCGGCCGGCGACGGGTTCTCCCGCTACTGGATGCACAACGCCTGGGTGACGCTCAGCGGCGAGAAGATGTCGAAGTCGCTGGGCAACACGGTGACGATCCCGGCGATGCTGGAGCGGGTCCGCGCGCCCGAGCTGCGCTACTACCTCGTCGGCCCGCACTACCGGTCGACGATCGAGTACTCGCCCGAGGCGTTGGACGAGTCGGTGTCGGCGTACCGCCGGATCGAGTCGTTCCTGCGGCGCGTGGTCGAGCGCACGGGCGCCGTCGGCGCGGACGGCGAGCTGTCGCCCGCGTTCGTGACGTCGATGGACGACGACATGGGCACGCCCGGCGCGTTGGCCGCGATCCACAAGCGGGTGCGCGAGGGCAACACGGCCCTGGAGTCCGGGGACGACCCGGGCGCGCGTGCCGCCGCCGAGTCGGTGCGGGCGATGACCGGCCTGCTCGGGCTGGACCCGCTGTCGCCGCTGTGGCACGACGCCGCGGCCGGTGGCGCGGGCGGGCGGGCGCTGGGCGTGCTCGTGGAGCGGCTGTTGGAAGAGCGGTCGCAGGCCCGCAAGGACAGGGACTTCGCGCGCGCGGACGCGCTGCGCGATCACCTGCTGCTGGCCGGTATCGCCGTCGAGGACACCCCCGACGGTCCGTTGTGGACGTTGAAGGACGACTGAGCTCGTGGCTGGTAACTCCAAGCGCCGGGGCGCCATGCGCAACCCCGGCTCCAAGAAGGGCGCGGTCGTCGGTTCCGGCGGGCAGAAGTCGAAGGGCCTGCAGGGCAAGGGCCCCACGCCGAAGGCGACCGAACGGCCGAACCACCCCGCCTACAAGCGGGCGAACGCGGCGGCGAAGGCCGAGCAGGTGCGTTCGCAGCGGCGCAAGGCCGCCGAGAACGGCCCGGAGACCGTGGCCGGGCGCAACCCGGTGGTCGAGTGCCTGCGCGCCGGCATCCCGGCGACGGCGCTGTACGTGGCGCTGGGCATCGACGCGGACGACCGGGTCGCCGAGGCGGTGCAGCTCGCGGCGACGCGCGGCATCTCCGTGCTGGAGGTGCAGCGCGGCGAGCTGGACCGGATCACCGGCGGCGCGATGCACCAGGGACTGGGTCTCCAGGTGCCGCCGTACGAGTACGCCGAGCCGCGCGACCTGCTCAAGATCGCGACCCAGTCCGGCCGGCCGCCGTTGCTGGTGGCGCTGGACGGGGTGACCGATCCCCGCAACCTGGGCGCCGTGGTGCGGTCGGCGGCGGCGTTCGGCGCGCACGGGGTCGTGCTGCCGCAGCGCCGGTCGGCGGGGATCACCGCCGTCGCGTGGCGGACCAGCGCGGGCACCGCGGCCCGGATGCCGATCGCGGTGGCGACCAACCTGACCCGCCAGCTCAAGGAGTGGGCCGACGCCGGCCTGATGATCATCGGTCTGGACGCGGACGGCGACGTCGACGTGGACGGCCTGGACCTGGCCACCGGCCCGCTGGTCGTCGTGGTCGGCTCCGAGGGCCGCGGCCTCTCCCGCCTGGTCAAGGAGACGTGCGACCAGACGGTCTCCATCCCCATGTCCGCCGGCGTGGAGTCGCTGAACGCCTCCGTCGCCGCCGGCGTCGTCCTGGCCGAAATCGCCCGCCGCCGCCGCCTCGAGCTCCGCGGCTGACCAGCCACACCACCGGCTGCGCAGGGGCCCTCGCCGAGGGGCCCCTGCTCTGGTCCCGCCGGGGTCGGCACTTGGCCGGTGTCGACCGGGTGGGTTCGGGCACCTGAGATCGGCCACGTCCGCCGGTGCGCTCCTCGGACCGTTCGGGTGATCCCCGCCGGAGCACCGGTCCGGGGACGCCGGCCCGACCGGGACACCTGCGGTTGCCGGCCGGCACCGCCTCGACGTTCACGGCTGACCAGCCACACCACCGGCTGCGCAGGGGTCCCCGCCCAGGGGACCCCTGTTTTTGATCCTGCCAGGTCGGACCGACGATGTCGGGCGGTCGGGGGGTGGCCTGTGGACAACTCCGGCGGGGGATGTCCGGCCCCGCGAGTCGGATGATCATCGCCGTCAGCCGGGCGTTCGAGGTTGCGAGTCGAACGGCAGAGGGCTGTGCGGCGAGGGTCGGGGCCTGCGAGTCGAACGGTCGAGGCCCGTGCGGTGGGGTTCCAGGGTGGCGCGGTGTGAGGTGGGGCTGTTTGTGGGAGATCGGGACCGGTGGGGTGTGAGCGGCGGATAAGGTCTGCGGCGATGTCCTTCGCCAGCCCGTTGTTCCTGTGGTTCTTCCTCCCGGTCGTGCTCGCGACCGTCCTCGTCACGCCCAGGAACTGGCGCAACGGCGTGGTCGCCGTGGCGAGCCTGCTGTTCTACGTCTCGGGCGCGGGCGGCACGACGTTGTTGCTGCTCGGCTGCATGGTGGCCAACTACCTGGCCGGGCGGCGGCTGGAGCCGGGTGCGCCGGGTGACCGCAGGCTGGTGCTGGTCGGCTCGATCGCGCTGAACCTGGGTGTGCTGCTGGTCTGGAAGTACGCCGGGTTCGCCACCGGGCAGCTGCACGACATCGCCGCCGTCGTCGGCGCCGACCTGCCGGTGGTCGAGCTCGCGCTGCCGATCGGCATCTCCTTCTACACCTTCCACCACATCTCGTACGTGGTCGACGTGTACCGGGGTGAGCGCCCGGCCCTGCGGGAGCCGGTCGCGTTCGTCACCTACATCGCGATGTTCCCGCAGCTCGTGGCGGGCCCGATCGTGCGGTTCCGCGAGATCGCCGACCAGTTGCCGCAGCCGCGCCTGCACCGCTGGGACGACGTGGCGGCCGGCTTCCCCCGGTTCGCCCTCGGCCTGTGCAAGAAGGTGATCATCGCCGACTCGCTCGCGCCGATGGTCGACGCCTGCTTCGCCACCCCGGCCGACGAGATGACCACGTCCATCGCCTGGCTCGGCGCGATCGGCTACACGCTCCAGCTCTACTTCGACTTCTCCGGCTACTCCGACATGGCCATCGGCCTGGGCCGGATGCTGGGCTTCCGGCTGCCGGAGAACTTCGCCCGCCCCTACTCGTCGGTCACGATCACCGAGTTCTGGCGCCGTTGGCACATGTCGCTGTCGCGCTGGTTCCGCGACTACGTCTACATCCCGCTGGGCGGCAACCGCGGGGGCGTGCTCCAGACCTACCGCAACCTGTCGATCGTTTTCGTGCTCACCGGTTTCTGGCACGGGGCCAACTGGACGTTCCTCGTGTGGGGTGTGTTCCACGGCGGGCTGCTCGTGCTGGAACGCCGATTCGGCTGGGATTCGGCGCCGGTCACTACGCGTACCCGAATTGCCCGCCGGGTCTTGACCATGCTGCTCGTGGTAATCGGCTGGGTGTTCTTCAGATCCGCCGATCTCGGTACGGCGTTCACAATCATCGGTCACATGCTGTTGCCGGATTTCGACGGGTTGACCGACGCGGTCGCGGCCGCGGCGACCAATCAGCGCATTGTGCTGCTGGTGCTCGCGCTGGCGATTGTCGCAATGCCCGATCATCCGGTGAGCGGGCCGTACCTGGAGTCTTCCCGGGACAAGATCGCCACCGCGGCCAGGATCTCGCTGATGACGGTGGGCGTGGGCTACGCGGCGATCCTGGTGGCCAGCGGCACGTTCAGCCCGTTCCTCTACTACCAGTTCTGAAGATCGACCCGCGGGCGATGTTCGACAATTGACGGAGCCGCCGGCGGACGCGCGGTCGGCGACCGCAGGAACGCGCTGGCCCGGTCGGACCAGCCCCTCGGTACCCAATGGCGGCCGTGGTCGACGTAGGGTAGGCGAGGATTGCTCACGCCGGGTCACCTACCGTCAACTGTCAAGAATAAGTGGGCGATTTTTCGCTGTTGCAACTACTTTATGTAACCGACCTGCTCCGTTCGGGTACACAGTGTGGTAGGACAGAGATTGCACATCCGGCAGCTTCTACCGTGCTAACCGAGGGAATTGTTACTTCGGGTGGGGGTAACGTGACTCACTCATCGGGGCCGACCAACCTGGGGGAGTTGTGACTTCCGGGGGGACCATCCGCGCGCTCGTGGGCAACCGCGAGTTCCGCGGCATGTGGATCGGCTCGACGGTGTCCACCGTCGGCGATCAACTCGCCGCGGTCGCGCTCTCCCTCTTGGTGTTCGAGCGCACCCAGTCCGCCGCGTGGACCGCCCTCACGTGGTCGTTGACGCTGTTCCCGCCGCTGGTCTCCGGCCCGCTGCTGGGCTGGCTCGCGGACCGGTTCCCCCGTCGCACGGTGATGGTGTGGTGCGCGTGGTTGCAGGCCGTCCTGGTGGGCCTGATGGCCATTCCCGGCTCGCCGCTGTGGCTGATGATCGTGCTGCTGGTGGTCGTGCTGATGATCTCGTCGCCGTTCCTGGCGGCGCAGGAGGCGAGCCTGCCGCACGTCCTGCCGGACAAGCGCTACGACGACGGCGTGGCCCTGTTCGGCACGTCGGTGGACGTCGCCCAGATGGTCGGCCTGGCCGCCGCCGGGTTCCTCGTCACGAACGCCGGCGCCAACGTCGCGCTGGCCATCGACGCGGCCTCGTTCGTGTGGGTGGCGATCCTGGTGCAGCTGTCGGTGAAGCACCGGCCGGCCGCGGACCCGCGCGGCACGAAGCGGGACCCCGAAGGCCCCAAGGGTGCGTTCACGCTCCTGGTGACCGAGCCGCGGCTGCGGAGCCTGATGGGCATGCGCCTGCTGGCCGGTCTCGCGATGGTCCCGGAGGGACTCGCCGTGCCCCTGGCGGCGAGTCTGGACGCGGTGTGGGCCGTCGGCCTGATCCTGGCCATCGAGCCCGCCGCCAACGTCCTCGGCGTGGCCGTGCTGTTCCGGGTGGTGCGCGATCCCGCGAAGCGCGAGCGGCTCATCGGCCCGCTCGCCATACTGTCCTTGGCCCCTCTGGTCATGTTCGCGCTGAACCCGAACCTGACCTGGACCATCGCCCTGCTGGTGATCGCCGGTATGGCCGGTGCGTACCACACGCCCGCGCGCTCGGCGTGGATGCGCATCCTGCCCGACGCCTACCGCGGTCGCGCGTACGGCATCGGCCGTGCCGCTCTGCGCTCGTCGCAGGGCGGCGGGATGGCGTTGGCCGGTGTCGTGGCGCACACGGTCGGCTCGGTCACCGCGACGATCGCGGGTGCAGGCGGCATCGGGCTGTTGCTGGCCACGCAGGCGACCGTAGCCTGGCGACGGGCCCGCACCCGGGACGACCCGAAAGCGGTGGCGATCTGAAACGGACTCATCACATATCGCGATTGTCAAACATGAAGGACCCCTCGGCTGCGGCCCGCTAGCCCGCGGGCACGTACGGTGAACATTCGGTCCGGGATGGAGGGAGCGGCTCACATGTCGCGGTTGCGCATGGCGAACACCTCCTCAGTGCGCATCTCGGGCACGGACGTGCCGCTGCGAACGGCGTTCGCCACGCGGCGCCGGGCAGAGGGTAGGGGGTCGTGGTGGAGAACAGTTTGACTGACCAGAAGGCCTCTGGGGCAGTCGGCCGGCCCTCGATTCGCAACTGGGATCTGTGGACGTTGCGACCGGCCGCACTGGTGTACTTCTTCTTCATCGAATCGGCGGTAGCGGCTGCCGCCATTTGGCTGCTCATCGGCCTCGGCTCGATCTCGAACGCCGACTGGCTCCGATTCGGCGCGGTGATGTTCGCGGTCACCGTCCACCTCATGATCGTCCGCCGGGCCGAGGAGTCGCGCCGCAACGAGTCGGCCGGTCCGCACATCGACCTGACGTCGGTCTGGACGTTCGCCGCCGCCATCGCGCTGCCGGGCGCGCTGGCCGTGCTCGTCACGATCTGGATGCGGATCCTGATCCAGCCGATCGCCCGCCGCCAGCCGTACCGGTTCGTGTTCAGCTCCGCGAGCATCCTCGGCGGCACCATGCTGGCCTGGGCCGTGGTGCACCTGTCCGGGCTGTCCCTGCTGGCCACCGGCGTCATCCCGACCGACCTGGGCCTGGTGCTCGTGCTCATCGCGGCCGCCCTGGTCAACTGGGGCGCGCAGGGCATGAACATCGCTGTCGCGTTGAAGATCGTCACCCCGCACACCCGCATCCAGGAGTTCCTGGGCTCGCGCGCGGACAACATGCTGGAGCTGAGCACGCTCGGCGCGGGCGCCATGCTCGGCATGCTGATGACCACCCACTGGGTGGGTCCGCTGCTGCTGGTCTTCCCGGTGATCCTGGTGAACTCGCTGCTCTACCACGCCGCGCAGCGGCGGGCGCACCTCGAGCGGCTGCTGCGCGAGCAGGAGCAGCTGCAGGCGCGGCTGGCCGAGGACGCGCACACCGACTACCGGACCGGGCTGCTCAACACCAACGGCCTGGCCGAGTACGGCGGCAGGCTCACCGACCGGTGCCGCCACGACAACCAGCCGGTGACCGTGCTGGCCATCGACCTGGACCACTTCAAGCGGATCAACGACACCTGGGGCCACCCGGCGGGCAACGCCGTGCTGGCCGAGGTCGGCCGGATCCTGCGGGAGAAGCTGCGGCCGGGCGACGTGGCCGGGCGCGACGGCGGCGAGGAGTTCGTCGTGGTGCTCGCCGACACGGGCCTGGCCCAGGGCACGGCCATCGCCGAACGGGTGCGCGAGGCGATCGGCGAGATGTCCGTGATGACCACCGACAAGCACCGCAACACCGTCACCCTGCGGGGCCGGAACCTGCCGTTGACGCCGGACGGGCCGGAGGTGCGCGCCATCTCGGCGTCCATCGGCGTGGCCGTGCTGCCGGACAACGGCGAGTGCCTCCAGGACGCGCAGCACTTCGCCGACGCGGCGCTCTACGCGGCCAAGGAGAACGGGCGCAACCAGGTGCGGGTGGCCGGCGGCGAGATCCGGCTGCTGCCCGCGCCGCGGGGCGACCAGCCGGTGGCGGAGGGCGCGGCCGCGCCCGACCAGGCGGCGTCCGCCGAGGTCACCCGCACCGCGTAAGTCCTCGAGGTCCCCGGCGCGGCCGGCGTCCGGGGCAGGGGTGCGGCGGGCTTGCCGGCGTGGCGCGGAAACGCACGAGGCGCGACCGGGCCCACCACCGCGACCGCGGTGGTCCGCCGACGTGGTCCTCATGCTGCGCATGGCACCCGTGTCTCCGCGCGGCCCGCGTCCCGCGACCGGGCCTCTGGTGCCCCCTACACCCGCGAGTACCCACTGGCGGCTGGTCCTAAACGTATTACTGGACTCTTTCCCGTTTGCCGCTCATCAGCCGGCAGACCAGGTAGATCAGGAACGAGACCGCGGTGACGAACGCGCTCACCGGCATGCCCGGCGCGAGCGACAGGAGCATCCCGCCGAGCACGGACACCTCAGCGAACACCACGGCCAGCACGGTGGCCCGCACCGGGCTCGCGGTGACCCTCGTGGCCGCCGCCGCCGGCGTGATCATCAGCGACAGCACGAGCAGCGCGCCCACCAGCTGCACGCTCAACGCCGTCGCCACGCCCACCAGCACCGCGAACACCACCGACAGGGTCCGCACCGGCACGCCGCGCGCCACCGCCACCGCGGCGTCCACGCTGGCGAAGTGCAGCGGCCGGTAGATGACCGCCAGCACGGCCAGCACGGCGACCGACGCGCCGATGAGCAGCCACAGGTCGGTCGAACCGACGCTGACCACCTGACCGGTCAGCAGGCCGAACTTGTTCGCCGCACGGCCGTTGTAGAGGGCCAGGAACAGCACGCCCAAGCCCAGGCCGAACGCCAGGATCGCGCCGATCACCGAGTCGCGGTCCGAGTCGCGCGTGCTGAGCAGGCCGAGGAGCAGCGCGGCGACGACCGACCCGGCCAGCGCGCCGTACCCGACGCCGACCCCGAGCAGCAGGGCCGCCGCGCCGCCGGTGAACGCCAGCTCGCTCGTGCCGTGCACGGCGAACGCCATCTTGCGGGTCACCACGAGCGGGCCGAGCAGCCCCGCCACCAGCCCGAGCACGGCGCCCGCGATGAGCATCGGCTGGACGTAGCGCAGCAGGTCGAGCGTCTGCCCGAGGTCGAAGAAGTTCTCCATCAGCCCTTCATCCCGCCACGTGGTGCGGCTCGTCCTCGCACACGTGCTGCGCGCCGACCACGTGGATCTGGTCGCGCACGCGGACCACTTCGACGTTCGTGCGGTACAGCTCGGTCAACGTCCGCGAGGTCATCACCTCGGCGGGCGGGCCGATCCGGAACCGGCCCTCGACCAGGTACAGCACCCGGTCGACCAGCGGCAGGATCGGGTTGATCTCGTGGGTCACGAACAGCACGGCCGTGCCCTCGGCCCGGCGCCGGGCGTCGATCAGGTCGCTGACCACGCGCTGGTGCGCGAGGTCGAGCGAGAGCAGCGGCTCGTCGCACAGCAGCACCTCGGGGTCGCCGACCAGGGCCTGCGCCACCCGCAGCCGCTGCTGCTCGCCGCCGGAGAGCAGGCCGACGGGCTCGTCGGCGTACCTCGTCGCGCCGACCGACTCCAGCGCCGCGTCCACCCTGGCCCGGCGCTCGCGGCGGCCACCCCAGCCGATGCCCCAGCGGTGCCCGTCCAGGCCGAACCCGACCAGGTCCCGGCCGCGCAGCGCGAGGCTGGAGTCGATCGCCCGCTGCTGCGGGATGTAGCCGATGCGCCGGTTGCCGCCAGCGACCCGGACCGTGCCCGCGGACAGCGGCTGCAGGCCGAGCAGCACCCGGATGAGGCTGGTCTTGCCCGAGCCGTTGGGCCCGAGCACGGCCACGAACTCGCCGGGGGCGACGTCCAGGTCCAGCCCGTCCCACAGCACGCGGTCGCCGTAGGACAGCCGCGCGCCGCGCAACGCGACCGCCGCGCGCGTCGACTGGTCCGCCACCTGGGCCGTCCTGCCCGAAAGCGTCATGCGCCGAGCGCTCCCACCAGCGAGTCGACCTGCTTCGTCATCCAATCAAGGTAACCCGTGACGCCCTCGGGCAACGTCTCGGTCACCTCGGCGATGGGCACGCCCGCCGCCTTGGCCTGCTCGACGACCCGCTGCGTGCCCGCGTTCTCCGTCTGCGCGTTGTTGACCAGCGCGGCGACCTGCTTCTGCTCGATCAGGCGGGTGACGTCGGCGAGCGCGGCGGCGGGGATGTCGGTCTCGTTCTCCACGGCCTCGCTGAACGACTCCGGCGTGACGTCCTCGACGCCCGCGGTGTCGAGCAGGTAGTGGGCCACCGGCTCGGTCGCCACCACCTTCTTGCCCGCGCCCTTGCCCTCGACGCGCCGCTCCAGGTCGGTCAGCTCGGCGGTGAAGTCCTTCGCGTTGGCGTCGAAGGTCGCCTTCTTGTCCGGTGCGATGGCGCCGAGGTCGGCGGCGGCCTGGTCGGCGACCTTGCGGACGGTCTCGAAGTCGTACCAGACGTGCTCGTTGACGGCGTGGTCGTGGTGCTCCTCGCCCTCCGGCTCGGCGGACGCCTCGGGCTCCTCGTGCTCGGAGGCCTTGCCGGACACCGGGAACGCCTCGATCTTCTTGGCGCCCTCGGTCTCGGGGCCGAGCAGGGTGGCGAAGAAGTCGTCGTAGCCGCCGCCGTTGAAGATGACGAGCTCGGCGTCGCGCACCGCGGCCAGGTCGGACGGCTTGCTCTCGTAGGAGTGCGGGTCGCCGGACGGGTCGTCGATGATGGCGCTGACCTGCACGGCGTCGCCGCCGACGGCCTTCACCACGCTGCCCCACACGTTGGTGGAGGCGACGACCTTGATCGTGCCGTCGTTCGCGGCGGGGGTGTCCTGGGCACCGCAGGCGGTGAGGACGACGGCGGTCGCGGCGGCCACCGCGCCGAGCAACGCGTTGCGGACGGTCATCAGAGCACTCCTCGACAGGCTGACACATAGGCAATGGAAACCGTTGTCGAGTTCAGTTTAGAACGCTCCGCGACCGACATGTCCACCGACCGGGTGTTTTACACGCCACAGGGGCCACCTCACCGCGGCGCGGGAGGCGGCCCCTGCGGGCTCGACGATCGTCAGTCGGTCAGGCGGTGGCCCGACTCGGGGTGGAACAGGTGGACCTCGCTGGCGTCGCGCACGGCGACCTTGACGGTCTGGCCCAGGGTCGGCGGCGTGCGGCCGTCGACGCGGACCACGAACCGCTCGGGCACGTCGCCGATGCGGACCGAGCCGTGCATGAGCGCGTCCGCGCCCAGCTCCTCGACCAGCTCGACGGTCATGTCCATGCCCTGCTCCGAGGAGCTGACCAGCGCCAGCGACTCGGGCCGGATGCCGAACGTCACCTCGGACAGGCCCTCGCCCGCCGCCTTGTCCAGCGCGCGGCGCTCCAGCGGCACCACGATGCCGTCGAGCTTCGCACCCTCCGACGTCAGCGGCACGGTCTTCAGGTTCATCGCGGGCGAGCCCATGAAGCCGGCGACGAACGCGTTGGCCGGCTTGTCGTACAGCGCGCGCGGGGTGTCGCACTGCTGGAGCAGGCCGTCCTTGAGCACGGCGACCCGGTGGCCCATGGTCATGGCCTCGACCTGGTCGTGCGTGACGTAGATCGTGGTGGTGTCCAGGCGGGCCTGGAGGGCGGCGATGTTCGCGCGGGTCTCCACGCGGAGCTTCGCGTCCAGGTTCGACAGCGGCTCGTCCATGAGGAACACGGAAGGCTCGCGGACGATCGCGCGGCCCATCGCGACGCGCTGCCGCTGACCGCCGGACAGCGCCTTCGGCTTGCGGTCCAGGTACTTCTCGAGGTCCAGCATCCTGGCCGCCTCGGCGACCTTCTCCCGGATCTCGGTCTTGTTGACGCCGCGCAGCTTGAGCGCGAAGCCCATGTTCTCCGCGACCGTCATGTGCGGGTACAGCGCGTAGGACTGGAACACCATCGCGATGTCGCGGCCCTTGGGCGGGACGTTGGTGACGTCCTTGCCGCCGATGTGGATGGCGCCCTCGTCGATGTCCTCCAGACCCGCGAGCATCCGCAGCGCGGTGGACTTGCCGGAGCCGGACGGACCGACCAGTACCAGGAACTCGCCGTCGGTGACGTCCAACGACAGCTCGTCGACCGCGCGGACCGGCGGGTTGCCGGAGAAGATCCGCGAAGCCTTGACGTAGGCGACCTCAGCCATGCCACGCACCTTTCACTACCAAGCTTTGCCTCAACGCTAGGGATTGCAAGCGCTTACGGGAACGGGTGAATTGGTCTAGTTCCGGATCGGTTCAGCGCCGGGGCCGCCCGACCGCTCCCCCCGGTGCCCGCCGCCCGCCCGCCACCAGGTACGGAGGGGCGGCGATCACCCGATCGAGACGCGCGGGTCAGGCCCTTGACCAGCGGTCTTGCTGCTGGCGCGCCCGGTGCCGGCTCCCTAGCCTCTCCGCCATGAAGGTCATCAGCCAACGGGAGTTCGACCGGAACCCCGCGCAAGTCCTGGAAGCACTCGAAGCAGGCGAGGCACTCCGCGTCACGGGTCGCGACGGCGAGATCATCGAACTCCACCGGCGAGCGGACGGACGGCCGTGGACCGCGGAGGAGCTCGTCGAGCGGCACAAGCGCCTGCCGCGGGTCGACTTCGCGCGGATGCGCGCGGAGATCGACGAACTCTTCGGCGTCGACCGCATCGACGACGACCCGTGGCAGCGCAGCCGTGGCTGACCGCTACTCCGGCGTCTTGGACACGTCCGCGTACATCGACCTCGACCTCTTGCACCCGGAGGTCCTGCCGGCGACTCCCGGACTGACCACGATCACGCTCGCCGAGTTGCACCACGGGGTGATGGCCGCGAAGGACGCGGCGACCCGCGCGGCTCGGACGACGCAGGTGGCCACCGCGGTCGTGGACTTCGACGCCCTGCCCTTCGACCGCCGCGCGTCCGCGCGCTACGGCAGCCTGATCGGGCTGACGCTCGCGGCCGGCCGTGATCCCCGTTCGCGCAAGCTGGACCTGATGATCGCGGCCATCGCCTCGTGCCACGACCTGCCGCTCTACACCCGCAACCCGAAGGACTTCGTCGGGCTCGAGCAGTTGGTCGAGGTCATCGAGGTCTGACCGGGAAGGGCCTCCGCGACGAGGCGGAGGCCCCCGCGGCTCAGCCCTTCACCGCGCCCGACGACAAGCCCGTCACCAGGAAGCGCTGCACCAGGTAGAACACGACGATCGCCGGGATCGCGACCAGGATCGAGGCCGCCGCCAGGTGGCCCCACTCGGTCCGGTTCTGCTGCACGAACACCTGCAGCCCCACGGCCAGCGTCTTCGACTCGTCCGCCGCCGACAGGAACGCGGACGCGAACGCCACCTCGCCCCACGCCGTCAGGAACGCGTAGAACGCCGTCACGGCCAGGCCCGGCCGGGCCAGGGGCAGCACCAGCCGCCAGAACACGCCGAACGGCGTCAGGCCGTCCACCCGCCCGGCCTCGTCGATGTCGTTCGGGATGGTGTCGAAGTAGCCCTTCAGCATGTACGTGCAGAACGGCACGGCGGTGGTGCAGTAGACCAGCACCAGGCCGAGCGACGTGCCCTGCAGCCCGAGGGCCAGCAGGATGTTGTACAGCGGCACGATCAGCACCGCGAACGGGAACATCTGCACGACCAGGAACGACAGCATCAGCGACCGCTTGCCCGGGAACCGGAACCGCGACGCCGCGTACCCGGTCGTCGCGGACAGGAACACCGCGAGCACCGTGGTCATCAGCGCGATCAGCACCGAGTTCCCGAACCACGCCAGGAAGTCGCCCTTCTCGCCGGCCAGGATCCGCCCGTAGTTGTCCAGGCTGGAGTCGTTGACCAGCTTCGGCGTGGTCTCCACGGCCTTGGCGTCCGGCTTGAACGACGTCACCAGCACCCAGAACACCGGGAACACCGCGATCAGCGACGCCACGACCAGCGCGCCGTGCAGCCCCGCGCCGGCCAGCGGCGACCGTCGCGAGCGCGGACGCACGCGGGCCTGCGGGACCGCCTTCAACGAAGCGGCTTCGACCGTCATCACCACACCTCGCCTTGCTTGCGCAGCGCCCGCCGGTACACACCCGCGAACACGAGCAGCACGGACAGGATCAGCACGCCGTAGGTCGACGCCACCGCGAAGTCGCGGGACGCTCCGGAGAAGAACCGCTCGAACGCGTAGGTCACCAGGATGCGGGTGTTCGGGTTCGGCCCGGTGATCAGGTAGATGATCGCGAACATGTTGAACGTCCAGATGATGCCGAGCAGCACCACCGTGCTGGACACCGACCGCAGGCCGGGCAGCGTCACGTTGCGGAACCGCTGCCACGGCGTCGCGCCGTCCACCTCGGCCGCCTCGTAGAGGTCGCCGGGGATCGACTGGAGGCCGCCGAGCAGCGCCACCATCATGAACGGCACGCCGAGCCACACGTTGACGATGATCACCGCGACGAGCGCCCAGTCCGACTGGCCGAGCCACACCGGCGGGTCGTCCAGGCCGAGGAAGCGCAGGAACTGGTTGATGATCCCGTACTGCGCGTTGAACATGTACTTCCACGCGAACGCGCTGATGAACGCGGGCACGGCCCACGGCAGGATCAGCAGCACCCGGTACACCGCCCGGCCGCGCACCTCCCGGTTGAGCAGCAGCGCGAGGCCCAGGCCGATCGTGTAGTGGAAGAACACGCAGCCGAACGTCCAGATCAGCGTCCGCACCAGCGTCGACCAGAACGCGCCGTAGCTGGCGTCGCCGGACAGCACGTTCAGGTAGTTGTCGAGGCCAACGGAGACGTAGGTCGCCGGCCGGTCGAGGATCGGGTTGGCGATGTTGCCCTCGTTGATGTCGGTGAAGGTGAAGAACACGCCCTGGGCGAGCGGGAACAGCACCAACACCGCGATGACCACCACGACCGGCAGCACCATCGCGTACGCGTACCAGTGCCGGTCCAGGAACCTGCGCACCGAAGTCTCCCTTCGCCGCCCCGCGGCGCCCGGCCCGTGGTCGGACCGGGCGCCACGGGGGATGGTCAGCCGACGGTGTACTCGGGGACGACGGTGTCCTTGTACGACTTGGCCACCTCGTCCAGCGCCGTCTTGGCGTCCTTCTTGCCCGCCAGCACGTCGGCGTAGGCGATCTTCAGCGGGTCGAACAGCTGGCCGCCCTCGGGGATCCACGCGCGCGGGTGGGCGGCGGTGACGACCGGCTCGAACGCGGACACGACCGCGTTGGCCTTCACGTCGGCGTTCTCGTAGGCGGACTTGCGGGTGGGCAGCACGCCCAGCTCCTTGGCGATGCGCACCTGCGACTCGGTGCTGCTCATGCAGGCGATGAACTTGACCGACGAGTCCTTGGCCTTGGTGCCCTGCCGGATCACGTAGTCGTGGCCGCCGACCGGCGCGGAGCCCTTGCCCGCGGTGGCGCCGGGCACGGGCGCGATGCCCAGGTTGGCGGCGTCGGTGAACGCGGCGCCCTTGAGGTAGTCGGCGACCGACCACGGGCCGTTGACCACCATGGCGACCTCGCCGGAGGTGAACGCGGCCTGCATGTTGTTGTAGGAGTTCGACGGGTCCAGCGCGGTGGACGCGGCCTTGGCGTCGAGCAGGCCCTTGGCGGTCTCCAGCGCCTTCACGTTCTCCGCCGAGTTGACCACGATCTTCTTGGCGTCGGCGTCGACCAGGTCGCCGCCCTCGCCGTAGATGAACGGCAGCGCGTAGTACGCGTCGTTGTTGATGAAGATCGTCTTCTCGCCGCCGAGCTTGGCCGCGGCGGTCTTGACCTCGTCCCACGTCTTCGGCGGCTCGACACCGGCGTCGGCCAGCAGCTTCTTGTTGTAGAACAGCGCCAGCGAGTCGGTGACCTGGGGGACGCCGTAGGTCTTGCCGTCGTACTTGGTGGAGCCGAGCGGCGTGTCCAGGAAGTCCGACGTGTCGTTCGCCAGCTCGGTGCCGGCCAGGTCGGCGATGTAGCCCAGCTTGGCCAGCTGCGACACCCACGCGACCTCGGCCCGGAAGACGTCCGGGCCCTGGCCGCCCTGCGCGGCGGTGCGGTAGTTGTTCAGGGCCGCGTCGAAGGGCACGGTCTCGGTCTTGACCTTGTAGCCGCCCTTGGTCGCGCACTCCTGCGCGATCGCGGTGAACACGGGCCCCTCGTTCGGGCCGCTGGTGTCCCAGAAGGTGATCTCGCCGGAGTCGCCGGACGCCGATCCGCCGTCGCCACCACCGCACGCGGTGAGGACGAGGGCGGAGACGGCCGCCACTGCGGTCACGAGGGTGGTACGTCGCATCGTTGCTGTCGTCCCTCCTGCGGGCCTCCACCGTGATGAAGGCGCTTGCAAGAACTTGCGAAAAGGTTGACGCGGATTTCATCCCGCCGACCAGGGCCGGGTCAAGGGTCTTGACGTAACCAAGCCGTAACGGCGGCGCCTGACTGGGAGAAACCAAGGTGGGCGTTGCAAAAATTTGCCGCTGACGGCAGGCTGCACCTCACCCAAGAGTCTGCGAGGAGGCACGGTGTCCGGTCTGTCCGAGATCGCCAGGGCAGCCGGGGTGAGCATCTCCACGGTCAGCCGGGTGCTCAACCGCCGGGCGGGCGTGAACGACGAGACGCGCCAGCGCGTGCTCGCGGTGCTTGCGGAAATGCCTTACACACCGCGCGGGCTGGGCGCGTTGCAGCGGACCGGCGTGATCGGGCTGCTCGTGCCCGAGCTGTCGAACCCCGTGTTCCCGGCGTTCGCCGAGGCGCTGGAGGTGCGGGCCGCGCGGCTGGGGTACTCGTCGCTGCTGTGCAACACGCGGGCCACCGGCGCGGGCGCGATGGGCGAGGAGGAGTACGTGCGGATGCTCCTGGCGCGCGGCGTCGAGGGCATGGTGTTCGTGTCGCCGGAGATCACCAACGTCGAGGTGCCGCTCGGCCAGGCGCCGCGCCCGTCGTACTACGCGAAGCTGCTGGCCGACGGCGTGCACATGGTGTTCCTCAACGGGGCGACGCCGTCGCTGGACGTGCCGGACGTGACCGTGGACGAGCAGCACGCGGGCTACGCGGCGACCCGGCACCTGGTCGAGCTGGGCCACCGGCGGATCGGGTTCGTGTCGGGGCCGGCGCGGTCGCTGCCGTCGCGGCTCAAGCGGGCCGGGTGGGCGGCGGCGCTGGAGGAGGACGGGCTGCCCGCGACGTCCGACTTCGTGGCGCACGCGCCGTTCGGGCCGGAGGGCGGTGCGGCGGCGGTGTCGACGCTGCTGGACACCGTGCGGCCGACGGCGGTGATCTGCTCGTCCGACCACATGGCGATCGGCGTGCTGCGGGAGGCGCACCGGCGCGGGCTGACCGTGCCGCGCGACCTGTCCGTGGTGGGGTTCGACGACATCCCGCTCGCGTCGTACTGCTCGCCGTCGTTGACCACGCTGGCGCAGCCGATCGAGGAGATGGCGGCGGCGGCCGTGGACGAGTTGGTGCACCGGCTCGACCCCGATCGGCGACGACGTCCGGCGGGGAATTACACGCGCGTTTTCCGACCGCGGTTGGTGGTGCGCGAGTCGTCCGCTGAAGCCCCATTGGTTTAGACCATTGTACCCCGAGGTAACCCATCCTCATCTGCGGAGATGACGTTATAGAGGGACGCCGGTCACCCCCACTTCTGTAATTGGTTCTGAACCGTTACGGTCACTTCATGGCGCGGTCGATGCATGTGCGACGCCCCGCGACGCTCGCCTCACTGGCGGCGGAGCTGGGTGTTTCCCGGACAACGGTGTCCAACGCGTACAACCGTCCCGACCAGCTCTCGCCAGAGCTGCGACGCCGGGTGTTGGAGACAGCGAGACGACTCGGGTACCCGGGGCCCGACCCGGTGGCCCGTTCCCTGCGGACGAGGAAGGCCGGCGCGGTGGGCTTGCTGCTCACCGAGAACCTGTCCTACGCGTTCCGCGACCCGGCGGCGATCGGGTTCCTGGAGGGGTTGGCGCTCGCGTGCGAGGACGCCGGGACCGGGCTGCTGCTCGTGCCGGCGAACCCCGAGCGCGAGGACGTGGCGGCGGTCCACCGGGCTGGGGTGGACGGCTTCGTGGTGTATTCGGTGCCCGACGACGATCCCCACCTGGCGGCGGTGCTGGAGCGGCCGGTGCCGACGGTGGTGTGCGACCAGCCCGACCTCGGCAACGTCGACCGCGTCGGCATCGACGACCAGGCGGCCATGCACTCGTTGGCGCAGCACCTGATCTCGCTGGGGCACCGGCGGGTCGGCGTGGTGTGCATGCGCCTGGCCCGTGACCGCAACGACGACTTCGTCGTGCCGGAGCGGCAGCAGGCGGCGCACTTCCACGTGCAGCGGGCCCGGTTGGCGGGGTTGGCGCAAGCGTTCGCGTCGGTCGGCGTGGACTGGGAGACCGTGCCGGTGGCGGAGCGGTTCGACCACACCATGGCCTCCGGCGCGGCGGCGGCGGCGCAGGTGCTGGAGCGCGACCCGCAGATCACCGCGCTGATCTGCACGTCGGACATACTGGCTCTCGGCGCGATGGCGGAGGTCCAGCGGCGCGGTCTGCGCGTGCCCGCCGACATCACCATCACCGGTTTCGACGGCATCCGCGAAGCGGAGCAGGCCGGCCTGACCACGGTCCGCCAGCCCGTCCTGGAGAAGGGCCGCGCGGCCGGCAAGCTGCTCCTGGACTCGGCCGAGCGCACCCGTCCCCGAGCCGTCACCCTGTCCACCGAACTGATCCACGGCACCACCGCCGCCCCGCCTCGCGGAACGGCCGAGGAGCGCTGGTTCGGCCCGTGATCCCCGGTCCGGTCGGACTGCCATCGACCGGCCCACTCCCGTTCTCCACTCCCGCTCCCCGCCCGTTTGCTCTCCACTGCCCGTTTTGCTCTTGAACGCTTCGCAGGGGTCCTCGGTCAGAGGGCCCCTGCTTTAGTGCGGAAAAGATCAAAAGCTGCAAAAAGCGTGTCCTCGCCGGACGGGCAGATCAGCAGGATGACCCCTTGCCAGGTGGTTGTGTGCCGGGTCCGTCGTTGGTCCGGGGTGCGTGTCATCCCGCCGACCTCCACAAGGGCTACCACACGTATCAAGGGGGGCGCCCCCAGTAGACGCCGTGACCGCACTGGACCACGCCCCCCTTGACACGCGTGGCAGGGCTGCGCCAGGTCGGCGGGATGACACGAACCCCTCCTCTGGGGAGAAGGGCCGGTCAGTGGACCGACAGCGACCGGCCCGCGGCGACGGACCCGGATCAATCCCTGTCGACCGTCACCCGACCCGCTGTCAGTGCCAGGGCGGTTTGCTTAATCGAGGGGTTCGTGTCATCCCGCCGACCTGGCTTTGCCCTACCGCGCGTGTCAAGGGGGCGTTGTCCAGCACTGGCCGCGGCGTCGACTGGGGGCGCCCCCTTGATACGTGTGGTAGCCCGGAGGGAGGTCGGTGGGATGACACGCACCCCGGACCACAACGGACCCGGCACAGAACCGCCTGGCAAGGGGTCATCCTGCTGATCTGCCCGTCCGGCGAGGACATGCTTTTCAAGCTTTTCCAACCCTCGACCTCAACCTCACGTCACACGGAAGATCACCGGGTTGCTCGCCTTGCCCGCCACGAGAGCGGTGAGGAGGTAGTCGCCCGCGCCCAGCCTGGAATGCTTGCGGCAGCCCGGTTCCGACGTGCCGCCCGCCCACTGCAACCCGTAGGTGAACCGCTCCCCCGGCTGCATCACGCGCACCTCGGACCCCTCGGTGACGAAGCAGTCGTTGCTCGACCACAGCCGCGTCACGCCGTCCACGCTCGTCACGACCAGCTCGCGCACCCGTCGCCCGATCTCCTTCGCGCACGGCAGGGGGCCGGTGTTGGAGATGACGATGGTGAACCGCACGGGCCGGCCGGCGGGGGTCGTGGGCTTGTCGACCTCGGCCACCACGGCGACCTGCGCGTCCTCGCACGGCGGAGGCGGGCCCGGCGGCAGGGTCGGTGGTGGCGGGGGCGGAGCGGGTGGCGTGGTCGAGGAGGAGGACGTGACCACGGGGGTGGCGGGCGGCTCCGGCGGGCGGGATGAGGGCTGCGTGGCCACGGGCGCCGCGTCGCCGTGCCCGATCAGCGCCCCGACGAGCCAGACCGCGAGGACCAGCGCGACCACCGACCCGGAGGCGGCCAGCGCGCGGCGCCGCCAGTACACCGACCGCGGGTGCGGGCCTGTGGGCTCGGTCACGCCGTCGAAGGTAGCCGGGTCACGTGGAATTGACCGGGAAGCATCGGCCACCCGATGAGGTGAACGTGAGGTTGGCCCGATTCGCTTGCCCGCCATGCGGGAGGCAGGTTCCAATCCGAGGGAACAACGGGAGGTGTGCGATGACCGCGATCGACGAGCTGCTCCACCGCAACGCCGAATTGGGCAACATCGTTCCCGGCGACCGTTCCTCGCCGCGGCCTTCGATGCAAGTGGCCATCCTGACCTGCATGGACTCCCGCATCCGGGTGTTCGAGATCTTCGGCCTCAAGCAGGGTGAGGCGCACGTGCTGCGCAACGCGGGCGGTGTCGTGACGGACGACATGATCCGCTCGCTGGCGTTGAGCCAGCGCAAGCTCGGCACCCGTGAGGTGCTGCTGGTGCACCACACGAACTGCGGCCTGGAGCTGGTCACGGAAGACGACTTCAAGGACGAGCTGGAGCAGGCGTCCGGCCTGCGCCCGCCGTGGTCGGTGGAGGCGTTCCGCGAGGTGAAGGACAGCGTGCGCGGCTCGGTGAACCGGGTCCGGCACAGCGCCTTCCTCCCGCACCGGGACAACGTGCGCGGCTTCGTCTACGACGTGCACACAGGCGAGCTGACCGAAGTCGTCTGACCCGAGACGCCTGACCGAGACGCCTGACCGGAGCCGTTCGACCGGAGTGGTCTGACCGTCCGGCCGGAAGTGGACGGCGGACCGGTCGTGGAAGACTGTGCGTCGCTATGAGCCTGGACGCCGAGCTCCTCCTCGACTGGTTCGCCGACACCGCCCGCGACCTGCCCTGGCGACGGCCGGAGTGCACGGCGTGGGGCGTGCTGGTCAGCGAGATCATGTTGCAGCAGACCCCCGTGGCGCGGGTCGAGCCCATCTGGCACGAGTGGCTGGCCCGCTGGCCGACGCCGTCGGCGATGGCGAAGGCGAGCCAGGGCGAGGTGGTGCGCGCCTGGGGCAAGCTGGGCTACCCGCGCCGCGCCCTCCGGCTGCACGCCGCCGCGCAGGCCATCGCCGAGCAGCACGACGACGTCGTCCCGAGCGACGTCGACACCCTCCTGGCCCTGCCGGGCATCGGCGCGTACACGGCACGGGCCGTCGCGGCGTTCGCCTACGGGCAGCGGTGCCCGGTGGTCGACACGAACGTCCGGCGCGTCGTGGCACGGGCCGTGCACGGCGCGGGTGACGCGGGTCCGCCGGCCACGACCAAGGACATGAAGGACGTCGAAGCCCTCCTCCCCGAAGAGGAGGAGCGCGCCGCCGTCTACTCGGCCGCCTTGATGGAGCTGGGCGCCCTGGTCTGCACGGCCCGCGCGCCCAAGTGCGCGGACTGCCCGGTGTTCGACGGGTGCGCGTGGCAGCTCAACGGTCGTCCCGCGTACGACGGCCCGGCCAAGGTCGCGCAGAAGTTCGCGGGCACCGACCGGCAGGTGCGGGGCCTGCTGCTGGACGTGCTGCGCGGCACCAGCGAGCCGGTGGCGAAGTCCCGGCTCGACGTGGTGTGGTCGGACGCGGGCCAGCGGGACCGGTGCCTGCACTCGCTGCTCGTCGACGGCCTGGTCGAGCAGACGGCCGCGGGCCTGTTCGCGCTGCCCGGCGAGCACTGACCGTGCACGCGCTGGTGGTGTTCTTCGACGCCGAGGCCGACCAGGCCGTTCGGTCGTTGTGGCGGCGGATCGGCGCGCGGTCGGAGCTGCCGCCGCACCTGACCTACGCGGCGGCGGGCACGATCGGGCCGAAGGTGCGCGCCGAGCTGCGCGAGGACCTGTCCCGGCTGTGGCTGCCCGACGTGTGGTTGCAGACCCTCAGCGCCACCGGGAGCACGTTGCAGCTCGGTGCGGTCGTGGACGCCGAGCTGCTGGCCGTGCACTCGGCCGTGCACGACGTCCTGGCCGGCCGGGTGAAGAACCCGCACGGCAGGCACCTGCCGGGCACCTGGGTGCCCCACTGCACGCTGGTCGACGGCGAGGACGACGAGGTGAGGGCCGCGTTCGCCGAGCTGCACCCGATCACGCCGATCCGCGCCAAGACCCGCGAGATGGCGATCGTGGACACTCAGACCGGGTCGATCGACCCGCTCAGGAACGCCTCCACCGCGCCCCGGTAGACCTCCGGCGCCTCGTCGTGCACGACGTGCCCCGACTCCGGCACCACCAGGTGCGTCGCCCCGGTCCGCCGCGCCACCTCGGCCATCTGCCCGGCGCGCAGCCCGCCGAGGCCCGCCTCGATCACCAGCATCGGGCACCGGATGGCGTCGACGTGGTCCCAGTACGCCCGCTCGCCCCACTCGGAGGCGATCTCGTACAGGTCGGGCAGGTGCGCGATGAGGTGCCAGCCGTCCTCGCGCTCCTCGAACATCTCCTCCACCCGCGGCACGTCCACGACCTGCCGCACGTGCGCCAGGGACTCGAACGCGGGCGGCCACGCGTCGAAGTACCACTTCCACTCCTCGACCGTGCGGCCCCGGTTGTCCGGCACCACGTCCTCCGCCACGACCGCGCGCACCAGGTCTGGCCGGGTCGCGGCGAGCGCCCACGCGTGCAGCCCGCCCATCGAGTGCCCGATGACCACGGCGGGCGCGAGGTCGTGCCGCTCGATCACGGCGGCCGCGTCGGCGACGAAGTCCTCCGTCCGGTACGGCCCCCGCACCGGGTTGCGGCCGTGGCCGCGCGCGTCCGGCGCGACCACCCGCCCGTACGGCTTGAGCCACTGCGCCACCGTCCACCACGTGCTCGCCCGGCTCATCAGGCCGTGGAGCAGCAGGATGCCCTGCCCCGATCCCCCGAACTCCGCAACGCTCATGCGTGCATCATGTCGGCATGGCCATCAGTCCCAAGGCGCGCCCGTACCTGATCGTCGTCATCGTGGTGCTGGTGGTGGCCGGGATCGTGGTGGCCAGGATGCCGAAGGACGAGCCGACCGCGACGCCGACCGCGACCGCGACCGCCACCACCGCGCCCGTGGTGGACGCCGAGGGCGGCGACGGCGCCGGCGACGCGTACTACCCGCAGGACGGCAACACCGGCTACGACGTCGGCGCCTACGACGTGTCGGTCGGCTACGACCCGGCGACCAAGCGGCTGGACGGGGTCGCGAAGATCACCGCCACGGCCACCGCCGACCTGTCCCGGTTCAACCTGGACCTGTACTCGCTGGAGGTCACCGGCGTCGACGTGCGCGGGCAGGCCGCCGACTTCCGGCAGGAGGGCGACCACGAGCTGGTCGTGACGCCCGCGACCCCCCTGGCGAGCGGTGAGGAGTTCACCACCACCGTCCGGTACGGCGGCGAGCCGACCCTGTTCGAGGACCGTGCCCTGGGTCGCAGCGGCTGGCAGATCTCCTCCTCCGGCGGCGCGTTCGCGGCGGGCGAGCCGCACTCGGCGACCACCTGGTTCCCCGCCAACGACACCCCGCGCGACAAGGCGTCGTTCGCGTTGACCGCGCGCGTGCCGGAGGGCTGGTCGGTGATCTCCAACGGTGTCGAGGGCGGTTCCACCACCGCCGACGGCTGGACGTCGTTCCGCTGGGTCGCCGAGCAGCCGATGGCCACCTACCTGACCACGATCGCGATCGACCGGTGGACCGTCGAGCGGTCCGCGCTGCCCGACGGCACGCCGGTGGTGGACGCCTACGCGCCGGGCGCGGAGGCCGGCAGGCAGCACGAGGAGCGGCTCCCGGAGGTGCTCGCGTTCCTGGCGGAGAAGTTCGGGCCCTACCCGTTCTCCTCGGCGGGCGGCATCTTCCTGGCCGACGACATCGGTTTCTCGCTGGAGACGCAGACCCGGCCGATCTACGCGGGCTGGGCCGACCTCGACACCGTGGTGCACGAGAACGCGCACCAGTGGTTCGGCGACTCGGTGAGCCTGGAGAACTGGGCCGACATCTGCCTGAACGAGTGCTTCGCCTCCTACGCCCAGTGGCTGTGGGCCGAGGCGAAGCAGGGCGTCGACCTGGACGACCGGTACCGCGCCGAGGTCGAGCGGGTGGGCGAGCGCGAGACGTACTGGGGCCGCAAGCTCTACGACATGGGCCGGGGCAACGAGTTCCGGGGCGTCTACGACAAGGGTCAGCTCGCGCTGCACGCGTTGCGCCGCCAGATCGGCGACCCGGCGTTCGACCGCGTGCTCAAGGACTGGGTGGCCGCGAACCGGGGCGGCAACGCGTCGTGGCCGGAGTTCGAGGCGCACGCGGAGCAGGTGTCGGGCCAGGACCTGGACGCGTTCTTCACCGCGTGGTTCCGCGGCGACCAGGCGCCCGCCGACGAGTTCCTCTACCCGGGCCCGCTGCGCCGCTGACTCCCCTGCGCCGCCGACTCCCCTGCGCCGCCGACTCCCCGGGCCGGTCGGTGAAACTGGCTACAGTGGTTACATGGCGACGTGGGCGAGGACGCTGACCCGGCCGGACGGGCAGAGCTTCCGCTTCGACCCCGGCAGCTTCGCGATGGAACTGCTGGTCAGCGGCGGACCGGGCGAGCTGCGGGTGTTCGAGGAGCTGCACCGGCCCGACGACCTGGCCGCCTGGCTGGTCGACTCGCGCCTCGCCGCGACCGCGCCGTTCACCGCGGCCGACGTGCGCGTCACCGAAGCCGAGCTGGCCGCGGTGAAGCGGCTGCGCGACGCGTTCTGGCGGGTCGCGCGGGCGATGGTCCGGGACGCCGACCTCCCGGCCGACGGCCTGGCGGTGCTGAACGCGGCCACCGCCGAGACACCGCGGCCGGTCGTCGACCCGCGCACGCGCGCGCTCACGTGGGCACGGCCGATCACCGGCACGCAGGTGCTGGGCGCGGCGGCGCGGGACGCGGTCGAGCTCGTCGCGCACGGCGGCGTGCGGGAGTGCTCGGCGGACGACTGCGGCCTGCTGTTCGTGGACGCCTCCCGGGCGGGCAACCGCCGCTGGTGCTCGATGGAGCGCTGCGGCAACCGGCACAAGGTCCGCGCCCACCGGGCACGCCACGAGACGGAACCGGCCGGGGCGCAGTAACGTCGGGGGCATGGCGGTTGTGAAGATCAATGCGATCCACGTGCCCGACGGCTCGGGCCCGGAGCTGGAGAAGCGGTTCGCCGCGCGCCTGGGCGCGGTCGACTCCGAGCCCGGTTTCCTCGGGTTCCAGCTCCTGCGGCCGGTCAAGGGCGACGAGCGGTACTTCGTGGTCACCCAGTGGGAGACCGAGGAGGACTTCCAGAACTGGATGGGCGGCCGGGCCAAGGAGGCGCACTCGGGCGAGCGCGCCAAGCCCGTCGGCACCGGGTCGGACCTGCTGGAGTTCGAGGTCGTGCTCAGCTCCCAAGCGAAGAAGTGACCCCGAGAGGGTGAACGAGGCGCTCGACCGCGCGGCGGAGCTGATCTCCTCCGCCGACGCGGTGCTGGTGTGCGCGGGCGCGGGGATGGGCGTCGACTCCGGCCTGCCCGACTTCCGCGGCGCGACCGGCTTCTGGCAGGCCTACCCGCCCTACGAGCGGCTGGGCCTGCGGTTCGAGGAGCTGGCCGACCCGGTGCACTTCGTGGAGGACCCGGCGCTCGCGTGGGGCTTCTACGGGCACCGGCTCGACCTGTACCGGCGCACGCTCCCGCACGACGGGTTCCGCGTGCTGCGCGAGTGGGGCGCGCGGGTGTTCACGTCGAACGTGGACGGCCAGTTCCAGCGGGCCGGGTTCGACCACGTGGCCGAGGTGCACGGGTCGATCCACCACCTCCAGTGCGTGCAGCCGTGCACGGACGACGTGTGGCCGGCCGACGACGTCGTGGTGGACGTGGACCCCGCGACGATGCGCGCCACCGGGCCGCTGCCGTCGTGCCGCAACTGCGGAGGGCTGGCGCGGCCGAACATCCTCATGTTCGGCGACTGGGCGTGGCTCGGCGGGCCGTCGCAGAAGGCGTTGGACGCCTTGGCGCAGTGGCGTCGGGCGCACCGCGACATCGTCGTGCTGGAGCTCGGCGCGGGGGTCGCGGTGCCGACCGTGCGGCGTCAGGCGGAGCTGGCCAGCGCCGCGTCGGGCGCGTTGGTCCGGGTCAACCCGCGCGAGCCGGAGGTGCGGCACGGGCGCGGGGTGTCCCTGCCGATGGGCGCCTTGGCGGCGATCACCGAGCTGGCACGACGAATCGGCTGACCACGGCCCGGTGGTCCGAGCCGGGGATGTCGACCACGGTGAACGTGTCGACCGGGCACCGCCCGTCCACCAGCACGTGGTCGAGCGTGACCGGCGGCGGCCACAGCGCGCCCGACGGCCAGGTCGGGTCCAGGCCCGCGCCCACCTGGTCGGCGGCGTCGACGTAGCCGCTGTTGAGGAGCCGGCGCAGGCCGACGTGGTCCAGGGTGGCGTTGAAGTCGCCCGCGAGCACCCGCACCGGACCGTCCAACTCCCGGTCCGGCAGGCCCGCCAGGTCGCGCTGCCAGCTCTCCGGCCCGACGGCCTCCACCGGCGGCAACGGGTGCACGGACAGCACCTCCAGGTCCTCGCCGGGCAGGTCGACCAACGCGCCGGCCTGGCGCAGCGTGCTGGGCGGCGTGAGCGTGCGCGGGAACACCGGGTAGCGGGACGCGACGCCGGACCCGGAGCCGCCCGGCTCGTCCAGGAAGTGCCGGAAGGGCAGCACCTCGTCCAGGCCCGCCCGTTCGAGGTCGAGCACCATCGCCGGGGTCAGCTCCTGCAACGTGAGCACGTCGACGTCGTGCGCCTTCACCGCCGCCACGACCGCCCCCGCGTCGGCCCTGCCGACCAGCACGTTCGCCGCCATCACGGTGACCTCCCGGCCCACGCCGACCGGCCGCGAGTCGGGGAACGCGCGCGGCGCGACGGCCGCCACCAGCACCACCGCGACCAGCATCGTCAGCGTGCCGACCGCCCAGCGCCGCAGCAGCAGCGCCAACGCGCCCAGCACCACGCCGGCCGCCGTGAAGTAGGGCGTCAGGGCCGTCGTGGCCACCATGTGGCGGGTGCCGTCGATGCCGAGCAGCCGGGTGAAGGCGGCGAGCAGGAACGTGATGGCCGCCACTACCAGCAGGAACGTCGTCCCCTTGCGCCTGGTGCGGCGTTCCTCGATGTCGACCACGCGTTCTAGTCTGCCCGAGTGGATGTTTTGCTGACGGGTTTCGAACCGTTCGGCGGGGAGCTCACCAACCCGTCCTGGGACGCGGTCCAGGCGGTGCGGTCGGACGGTCACCGGCTGACGAAGCTGCGCCTGCCGTGCGTGTTCGGCGAGTCGGTCGCCGCGGTGCGCGACGCCCTCGCCGTCCGCCGGTACGACCTCGTCGTGTGCGTGGGGCAGGCAGGTGGCCGGGACGGGGTCACACCGGAGCGCGTCGCGGTGAACCTGGACGACGCCCGCATCCCCGACAACGCGGGCGGGCAGCCCATCGACGAGCCCGTGGTGCCCGGCGGTCCGGCGGCGTACTTCACCGGGCTGCCGGTGAAGGCGTGCGTGGCGGCGTTGGCGGCCGACGGCATCCCGGCGTCGGTGTCGCACTCCGCGGGCACGTTCGTGTGCAACCACGTGTTCTACGGCCTGATGCACCTGGTCGCGACCGAGCACCCGGGCGTGCGCGGCGGGTTCGTGCACGTGCCGTTCTCGCCGGAGCAGGCCGAGGCGGGCGGCCACCCCAGCCTGCCCGTCGCCACCACCGCCCGGGCGCTGGAGCTGATCGTGCGCACGTCGCTGAGCACGTCCGTCGACCTGCGCGCCACCGCCGGCACCCTGCACTGACGGCGGCCTGAGGACGCGAAAACGCCCCCCGGGCGAACCCGGGGGGCGTTCACGTCGGTCACATCAGGCGGACTCGGAGTCCGAGTCGCCGCCCGAGTCGCCACCGGAGGCGGCCAGGTCGACCGGCGGGGCGTCCGGCACCTGCAGCGGCTTGGTCTCGCCGCGGAAGGTGAAGTGCGCCTTGTCGTCGGCCTCGGACTCGCCGTCCCAGCCCTCGACGTCGGTGATGATGATCTGGCCGGGCTGGATCTCCCCGAACAGGATCTTCTCCGACAGCTGGTCCTCGATCTCGCGCTGGATCGTGCGACGCAGCGGCCGCGCGCCGAGCACCGGGTCGAACCCGCGCTTGGCCAGCAGCATCTTCGCGCGATCCGTGAGCTCGATCGCCATGTCCTTGTTCTTCAACTGCTGCTCGACGCGGGCGATCATCAGGTCCACCATCTTGATGATCTCGTCCTGCGTGAGCTGGTGGAAGACGATGATGTCGTCGATGCGGTTGAGGAACTCGGGCCGGAAGTGCTTCTTCAGCTCGTCGTTGACCTTGTTCTTCATGCGCTCGTAGTTGGACGCGGTGTCCTGACCCGAGGTGAAGCCGAGGCCGACGGCCTTGCTGATGTCCGACGTGCCCAGGTTGGACGTGAAGATGATGACGGTGTTCTTGAAGTCCACCGTCCGGCCCTGACCGTCGGTCAGGCGGCCGTCCTCCAACACCTGCAGCAGCGTGTTGTAGACCTCCTGGTGCGCCTTCTCGATCTCGTCGAACAGCACCACGGAGAACGGCTTGCGGCGCACCTTCTCGGTGAGCTGGCCGCCCTCTTCGTAGCCGACGTAGCCGGGAGGGGCACCGAACAGGCGCGACGCCGTGTAGCGGTCGTGGAACTCGCCCATGTCGATCTGGATCAGGGCGTCGTCCTCGCCGAACAGGAAGTTCGCCAGCGCCTTCGACAGCTCGGTCTTGCCCACACCGGACGGGCCGGCGAAGATGAACGAGCCGGACGGGCGCTTCGGGTCCTTCAGGCCGGCCCTCGTGCGGCGGATCGCCTGCGACACGGCCTTGACCGCGTCGACCTGGCCGATGATCCGCTTGTGCAGCTCGTCCTCCATGCGGAGCAGACGCGTGGTCTCCTCCTCGGTGAGCTTGAACACGGGGATGCCGGTCCAGTTCGCCAGCACCTCGGCGATCTGCTCGTCGTCCACCTCGGCGACGACGTCGAGGTCGCCGTCCTTCCACTGCTTCTCCCGCTCGGCCTTCTGGCCCAGCAGCGTCTTCTCCGCGTCACGGAGCTTCGCCGCGCGCTCGAAGTCCTGCGCGTCGATCGCGGACTCCTTGTCCCGGCGCACGTCGGCGATCTTCTCGTCGAACTCGCGCAGGTCCGGCGGCGCGGTCATCCGGCGGATGCGCATCCGCGCGCCCGCCTCGTCGATGAGGTCGATCGCCTTGTCCGGCAGGAACCGGTCGTTGATGTACCGGTCGGCCAGCGTCGCGGCGGCGACCAGCGCGGAGTCGGTGATCGAGACGCGGTGGTGCGCCTCGTACCGGTCCCGCAGACCCTTGAGGATCTCGATGGTGTGCTCCAGCGACGGCTCGCCGACCTGGATCGGCTGGAACCGGCGCTCCAGGGCGGGGTCCTTCTCGACGTACTTGCGGTACTCGTCGAGGGTGGTCGCGCCGATGGTCTGGAGCTCGCCCCGGGCCAGCATGGGCTTGAGGATCGACGCGGCGTCGATCGCGCCCTCGGCCGCGCCGGCGCCCACCAGGGTGTGGATCTCGTCGATGAACAGGATGATGTCGCCGCGCGTGCGGATCTCCTTGAGCACCTTCTTCAGGCGCTCCTCGAAGTCACCGCGGTAGCGCGAGCCCGCGACCAGCGAACCCAGGTCCAGCGTGTAGAGCTGCTTGTCCTTCAGCGTCTCGGGCACCTCGCCCTTGACCACCATCTGGGCCAAGCCCTCGACCACGGCGGTCTTGCCCACGCCGGGCTCGCCGATCAGGACCGGGTTGTTCTTGGTGCGGCGGGACAGCACCTGCATGACCCGCTCGATCTCCTTGGTGCGCCCGATCACCGGGTCGAGCTTGCCCTCCCGCGCGCTGGCGGTCAGGTTGCGCCCGAACTGGTCGAGGACCAGGGAGGAGGACGGGGTGCCCTCGCCGCGGCCGCCGGACTCCGCCGGCTCCTTGCCGCCGGAGTAGCCGGACAGGAGCTGCAGGACCTGCTGGCGCACCCGGTTGAGGTCCGCGCCGAGCTTGACCAGCACCTGGGCGGCGACGCCCTCGCCCTCGCGGATCAGGCCGAGCAGGATGTGCTCCGTGCCGATGTAGTTGTGCCCCAGCTGCAGCGCTTCGCGCAGTGACAGCTCGAGCACCTTCTTGGCGCGCGGGGTGAAGGGGATGTGGCCGGATGGGGCCTGCTGACCCTGGCCGATGATCTCTTCGACCTGCTGGCGGACGCCCTCCAGCGCGATCCCCAACGACTCCAGCGCCTTGGCGGCGACACCTTCACCCTCGTGGATCAACCCCAGGAGGATGTGCTCGGTGCCGATGTAGTTGTGGTTGAGCATCCTGGCCTCTTCTTGGGCCAGGACAACCACCCGCCTCGCGCGGTCGGTGAACCTTTCGAACATTCGCACTCCCTGACTGCTGCGCCGGCGGTCCTCGGGCTCACCCCTGGCCGACCGTCTGGCTGACCGTTGGAGAGCGCGGCACCGTGGGACCACTGTAGTCGTCAGCCCCGACACTCTCAGTTCCCGATCGCAGGCAGCCGTCTTCGGGGATCTCTGACATCGGTACCAACGCGTGATCTGCCAGCGGGATTCCACGGAACGGGGGTTGTCCGCTGAGCGCGAACATTCAACCGTTCGGCGACCTCGGGGGTGATCGGGGTCACCGAAGTGGTGCGAGTTAGGGCAACCTCGCTAAGGTTAGGCAAGCCTCACGCTTCACTGGACCACTCGCCCATCCCGGACCGACGAGGAACCCCTGGACATGACCGTACCGGCGCGGACGACCGTGTGCGACGTGACGACACCCGTCGCCCGGTCCCTCGGGCGGGCCTCGCTGTACGAGGGCTTCGAGACCCGGTTCGGGCTGCCGGCCGAGCGCGGCGAGTGGGTCCTGTGCTCGGAGCTCATGGGCGAGCCGGAGCGGTTCGACGCGTGGCGCGAGACGTTGTCGCGGTGGCTGCTGGAGCAGCACGGCGAGGCGCCCGAGCGCACCACGGCCGGGTACGTCATGAGCTGGTACCTCAACGTCGTGGGCGTGCTGGGCGGGCTGCTGTTCCACACCGCGCGGCGGGTGCCGTCGCTGCGGCCCGCCGACGTGGCGATCAAGGTCGCGCCCGCCGGCCGGCCGCACGTGGTCGGCGTGGCGCTGCTGAGCGACGAGTTCGCGTGCCTGCCGGACGACCCGGAGGGCGACCACCCGGCGGCGACGGTGGTGGCCGACGAGACCGCGTTGGCGGCGCTGCTCAGGGCCCGGTTCGCGGCGCACAGCGCGCAGTTCGTGGGCGCGTACGGGCCGACCGTGCGGCTGGGGCGGCGGATGCTGTGGGCGGCGGCCACGGACGCGTTGGACAGCGCGGCGTGGACGGTGGGCCAGCTGTGCGGCGACGAGACGGCGGGCGTGATGGACTCGGCGCTGCTGCTGCCGGCCAAGCTCGACCCGTTCACCTCGGCGTCGACCCTGAAGGCGACCGACACGGGCTGGACCCGCCGCCGCGAGAGCTGCTGCTTCCACTTCGTGCTGCCGAACGCCGAGGCCTGCGCCACCTGCCCCCGCGTCCGCTGACCGTCCGGAACGCTCACTTCGCCTGTCCGGAACGCAGGACACGCACGTTCCGAACGTAGGACACACGCGAGAGTCCTACGTTCACGCCGCGCGTGTCCTACGTTCGGAACAGGTGAGTTCAACGTTCGGGCGTGCGCTGGCGATGGCCGATCGGGACCACCAGCGGGGTGCCGGTGACCGGGTCGGGGACGACGCGGGCCTCCAGGCCGAAGACCTCCAGCAGGTTCGGCTCGGTCAGCACGTCGGCCGGCGCGCCGGCCACCACGATCCGCCCCTCCTTCATCGCGACCAGGCGGTCGGCGTAGCGGGCGGCGAGGTTCAGGTCGTGCAGCACCATCACGACGGTCCGGCCGAAGTCCCGGTGCAGCCGCTGCACGAGGTCCAGCACGTCGATCTGGTGCGCCAGGTCCAGGTACGTCGTCGGCTCGTCGAGCAGCAGCAGGTCCGTGCCCTGGGCCAGCGCCATCGAGATCCACGCCCGCTGCCGCTGCCCGCCGGACAGCTCGTCCACGGTCCGGTCGGCCAGCTCCGCCATGCCCGTCATCGCCAGGGCCGACGTCACCGCCGCCTCGTCCTCCGGCGACCACTGCCGGTACCACGCCTGGTGCGGGTGCCGGCCGCGCGCCACCAGCTCGGCCACGGTCAGCCCCTCGGGCGCCTGCGGCGACTGCGGCAGCATCGCCAGCACCTTCGCCACCTCACGCGTGGGCGTCCGGTCGATCCGCTTGCCGTCCAGCACCACCGCGCCGGACCGGGCGGGCAGCAGCCGGCCCAGCGCCCGCAGCAACGTCGACTTGCCGCACCCGTTGGGCCCGATCACCGCCGTCACCGAACCGGACACCACGTCCAGGTCCAGCGCGGACACCACCAGCCGCTCCCCGTACCCCACGGACAGCGACTGCGCCTGCAGCCGAACAGCGGTCATACCCGTGCCTCCCGGCGACTGCGGACGAGCAGGTACATCAGGTAGGGGGCGCCGAGCACCGCCGTCACCACGCCGACCGGCAGCTCGAACCCGCCGAACGCCAACCGCGCGACCAGGTCCGCCACCACCACGAGCAGCCCGCCGACCACGGCCGACCCGAGCAGCGGCGGCGTGGCGGTCCCGGCCACCCGCAGCGCGATCTGCGGTGACGCCAGCGCCACGAACGCCACCGGTCCGGCCGACGCCGTGGCCACGGCCGCCAGCACGACCGCGAGCAGCAGCAGCACGCTCCGCGCGCCGTTGAGCCGCACGCCGAGCCCGCGCACCGTGTCGTCGTCGAGCTGCAACGCGCCCAGCAGCCGCGAGCCGACCAGCGCCGCCGGGATCAGCGCCGCCAGCGCCAGCCCGACCGGCACGACGTGCTCCCACCCGCGCCCGTTCAGGCTGCCGGTGATCCACACCATCACCCGCGCCGCGTCGGTCACGTCGCCGACGGTCAGCAGGTAGTGGGTGAAGTTGCCGGTCACGGCGGAGACGCCGATGCCGACGAGCACGAGCCGGAACCCCTCGATCCCCCGCCGCCACGCCAGCCCGTGGACGAGCAGCCCGGCCAGCAGCCCGCCGCCCAGCGCGGCCAGCGGCACGCCGACCGTCGCCAACGTCCCGCCGACCGCGCCCATCGACCCGGCGAACGTGATCACGGTGACCGCGCCGGCCCCCGCGCCCCACGTCACGCCGAGGATGTCCGGGCTCGCCAGCGGGTTGCGCGCGATCGACTGGAAGATCGCGCCCGCGACCCCGAGCGCCGCGCCGACGAGCACCCCGGTCAGCGCCCGCGGCAGCCGCAGGTCGAGCACGATGAACCGCTGCCCGCGCTGCCCGCCGCCGAGCAGCACGTCGAACACCTGCGCCAGCGGGATCGGGAAGTCGCCGCGGGCCACGCTCACCGCGCCCGCGAGCACCACCAGCGCCAGCCCCACGACCACCACGGCGAACGGCCGCCACCGCAGCGGTCCGGACACGGGCCCGACCCGGAACCCCGTCACAGCTTCACCAGCTTCCGCCGCCGCACCAGGGCGATGAAGAACGGCGCGCCGACGAGCGCCATCACCACGCCGACCTCCAGCTCTCCCGGCCTGGTCACGACCCGTCCGACGACGTCCGCGGCCAGCAGCACGATCGCGCCGATCACCCCGGCGAACGGCAGCAGCCACCGGTAGTCGGGTCCGGTCAGCGCCCGCGCCGCGTGGGGCACGACGAGCCCGAGGAACCCGATCGGCCCGCACACCGCCACCGCGCCGCCCACCAGCAGCGTGGTCGCGGCCACGCCGACGACCCTGGTCGCCGCCACCCGCTGCCCCAGCGACCTGGCCACGTCGTCGCCCAGCGACAGCGCGTTCAACCCGGGCGCGTTGGCCGCCGCCAGTCCGAGCCCGAGCACCAGGAACGGCAGCACCTGCCACAGCACGACGAGGTCGCGCCCGGCGATGCCGCCGACCTGCCAGAACCGGAACGCGTCGAGGCTCTGCCGGTCGAGCAGCACGATGGCGGACACCAGCCCTTGCATGAGGGCGCTGACCGCCGCGCCGGCCAACGCCAACGTCACCGGCGTCGGCCCGCTGCGCCCGGACCCCAGCAGGAACACCGCGACGCTGGCCACGAGGGCGCCGCCGAACGCGAACCACACGTACCCGTAGAGGCTGGTCACACCCAGCGTGAAGATCGACAGCACGACCGCGAACGCCGCGCCCTGGGTGACGCCGAGGATGCCCGGGTCGGCCAGCGGGTTGCGGGTGTGGCCCTGCATCAGCGCGCCGCCGACGCCCAGCGCGACCCCGACCGCGATGCCGAGCAGGGTGCGCGGCACCCGCAGCTCGCGGACGACGAGGTCGTTCTCCAGCCCTGTCGGCGCGGTCAGCGCGTGCCAGACGTCGGCGATCGGGATGTCCTTCGCGCCGATGGCGACGCTCGCGAGCGCGACGAGGGCGAGGAGGCCGACGAGCAGGGCCAGTCGGGTGGTGCGGAGGGCCAACGCGCGTGCTCCTCCCCCGGCGACCCGACCTTCGGTGAGGTAAGCCTAACCGAACACGGTGCGGTCACCGCCGAGCACGCTCCGTGCCGCCGAACGGTCGAGTCGAAGATCACCTGGGTGGGCCGGCGCCGTTCCGCACAATCGATCTTCACAACCGCGCCGGCAAGTCCTGGAAAACAACCGAAGGGGCGCCGGAGGATTCCGGCGCCCCTTCGTCGATTGACGTAATTGCCGTGGCCTGGGCCACGTGCACAACCGGCGTCAGCCCTGCTGGTGGTAAGCCTCCAGCACCTCGGCCGGGATGCGACCGCGGTCGGAGACCTTCATCCCCTGCTTGCGCGCCCACTCCCGAATGGCCTGGTTCTGCTCACGATCCGCCGAAGCCGGACGAGCTGCCTTCACACCGGCCGGACGACCCGGGCCGCGCTTGCGACCGCCCGCCTTGCGGGCACTGGCGACGAAGTCGGCGAGAGCGTCGCGGAGCCTGCCCGCATTGCCCGCAGAAAGGTCGATCTCGTAGGACACACCGTCCAATCCGAAGCCGACCGTCTCCTCTGCCTTCCCACCGTCCAGGTCATCGACCAGGGTCACGGTGACCTTCTGCGCCATGCGTATCCTCCTGGACTCGAATGCGCGGTGTTCCCCGACCGCGACCTAAAGCATTGGCGAGTGCAGGTTAGCGCACAACTGGAGGAATGCGCCGCCTGGAGTCCGAGAAGTTACTCATTCCGGGCGCACGAGGGGGAACAGGATCGTCTCCCGGATACCGAGACCGGTGAGCGCCATCAGCAGGCGGTCGATGCCCATTCCCACACCACCGCTCGGTGGCATTCCGTACTCCAGTGATCGCAGAAAGTCTTCGTCCACCGGCATCGCCTCGGCGTCACCGGTCGCCGCCAGCCGGGCCTGGGCTTCCAACCGCTCCCGCTCGACCACCGGGTCCACCAGTTCCGAGTATCCCGTGGCCAACTCGAAACCGCGCACGTACAGGTCCCACTTTTCTGCCACACCCGGCCGGGTGCGGTGCTGACGGGTGAGCGGCGAGGTCTCCACCGGGAAATCGCGCACAAACGTGGGCGCGTGCAGCGCGTCGCCGACCAGGTGCTCCCACAGCTCCTCGACCAGCTTGCCGTGCCCGGTCTTCGGGTCCGTCTCCAGGCCGTGCTTGTCGGCCAGCTCGCGCAACCGCTCCGGAGAAGTTTCGGGCGTGACTTCTTCGCCCGCCGCTTCGGACAACGAGTCGTACATGCCCATCGTCGTCCACTCGCCGCCGAGGTCGTACTCCGTGCCGTCGACCAACGTCACCACGTGCGAACCGGCGATCGCCAACGCGGCTTCCTGGATCAGCTCCCGGGTCAGCACCGCGTTCGAGTCGTACGTGGCGTACGCCTCGTAGTACTCCAGCATCGAGAACTCGGGCGAATGAGACGAGTCCATGCCCTCGTTGCGGAAGTTGCGGTTGATCTCGAAGACCTTCTCGATACCGCCCACCACGCACCGCTTCAGGTACAGCTCGGGCGCGATCCGCAGGAACAGGTCGATGTCGAGCGCGTTCGACCGGGTCACGAACGGCCGGGCGGTCGCGCCGCCCTGCAACGTCTGCAACATCGGGGTCTCGACTTCGATGAAACCGCGCCGGTGGAACGACTCCCGCAACGAGCGCACCACGGCGGCCCGGTTGCGCACCGTGTTCCGCGCCTGCTCGCGCAGGATCAGATCCACGTACCGCTGGCGAATGCGGGTTTCCTCGGCGAGTTCCTTGTGCGCGACCGGCAGCGGGCGCAACGCCTTCGCCGTCATGGACCACTGGTCGGCCATCACCGACAGTTCGCCGCGGCGGGACGTGATGACCTCGCCGTGCACGAATACGTGGTCGCCCAAGTCGACGTCGGACTTCCATTCGCCGAGCGACTGCTCGCCGACGCCGTTCAGGCTCAGCATCGCCTGCAGTTCGGTGCCGTCGCCCTCGCGCAGCGTGGCGAAGCACAACTTGCCGGTGTTGCGGATGAACATCACCCGGCCCGTCACACCCACCACGTCACCGGTCGCCGTGTCCGGTTCCAGGCCCTGATGCGCTTCGCGGACCTCGCGCAACGTGTGCGTGCGCGGAACTTCGACCGGATACGGGTCGACACCGCGTTCCAGCAGTCGCGCCCGCTTCTCCCGGCGCACCCTCAGCTGCTCGGGGAGATCGTCGTCGCTGGTCGCGGAACCGGTCGCTGGCTGCTCACTCACAGGACGAAGAGTACGGAAAGACCACTCGGGAAATCGAACCGGATCTCACTAGGCTCTTCCTGGTGACGGGAGATGACTTGCGGGCCAGGCGGGCGAACTCCTTCGGAGCGCGCGCCTCGGCGTACGCGGAACACCGACCGGACTACCCCGCCGAGGCCATCCGCTGGGCGCTGGAGCCGCTGGGCGAAGGACCGCGCCAGGTGCTCGACCTCGGCGCCGGCACGGGCAAGCTGACCGGCGGGCTGCTCGCCCAGGGCCACCACGTGACGTCGGTGGAGCCGAACGAGGCGATGCTCTCCGAGTTGGTGCGCCACCACGGCGCGGCGCGCGCGTTGCCCGGCAGCGCGGAGCGGATCCCGGTGCCGGACGGCACGGTGGACGCCGTCGTGGTCGGCCAGGCGTTCCACTGGTTCGACCCGGCGCGCGCGATGCCGGAGATCGCCCGCGTGCTGCGGCCGCGCGGCGTGCTGGCGTCGATGTGGAACGACTACGACGACTCGGCGCCGTGGCTGGCGGAGTTCGTCCGGACCGCCCAGTCCAGCGTCAGCGCGCAGGACGAGTTGGCCTTCGACCCGATGACCGGGCACGAGCTGTTCGACGACGAGGAGACCCGGGTCTTCCCGCACGCGCACCGGCGCACCGCCGAGTCCCTGGTCGCGATGGTCAACACCCACTCGCACGCCTTGGTGGTCCCGGAGGAGGAGCGGGCCGCGATGAACGCGAGGATGCTCGCGTTCCTCAAGTCCCGCCCCGAAACCGCCGAGGGCGAGTTCGACCTCCCGTTGACCACCTACGTCAAGCGCACCCGCCGGGTAGCCCACTGACCGCGAGGTCGCGGGCGATCGACGCCGGCTCGCCGCCGTCGGCGGAGCAGCGGCCGTCAAACACGGTTGCGCTCGAACACCAGGCGCAGGCCCAGCAGCGTCAGGTCCGGCACGTGCGCGTGGATGGTGGCCGACTCGGTCACCACGAGCGGCGCGAGGCCGCCGGTCGCGATGACCGTGACCGGGCCGGGCTCGCTGAGCTGCAGCTCGTCCACGATCCGGCGCACCAGGCCGTCCACCTGGCCGACGAACCCGTAGACGATGCCGGACTGCAGGCACTCGACGGTGTTCTTGCCGATCACCGACCGCGGCCGCACCAGCTCGACCTTGCGCAGCTGCGCGGCGCGGGCGGCCAGCGCGTCCACGGAGATCTCGATGCCCGGCGCCAGCGCGCCGCCGAGGAACTCGCCCTTGGCCGAGATCACGTCCAGGTTCGTGGACGTGCCGAAGTCGACCACGACGCACGCCGTGCTGTGCAGGTGGTGCGCGGCCAGCGTGTTGATCACCCGGTCGGAGCCGACCTCCTTGGGGTTGTCCACCAGCAGCGGCACGCCCGTCCGCACGCCCGGCTCCACCAGCACCTTCGGCACGCCGCCGTAGTACCGGCCGAGCATCACGCGCAGCTCGCGCAGCACCGCGGGCACGGTGGACAGCGCCGAGATGCCGGTGATCTTGTCCGCGTACTCGCCGAGCAGCCCGCGCATGGTCAGCGCCAGCTCGTCGGCGGTCATCCGGGCGTCGGTGCGCATCCGCCAGTCCCGGATCAGCTCGGCGGAGTCACCCGTGCCGTCGTAGAGGCCGAGCACGATGTTGGTGTTGCCGACGTCGATGGCTAGCAGCACAGCGGGTCTCCCCCTAGGTCTCGGCCTACTAGTCCTCGGCCTGGATCAACGCGTCCAGCGCCGCGGCGTCCTCGGTCTCCGCCGCCACCGGCTCCGGCTGCGCGGTCGTGGACCCGTTCACGAGTCCCGAGCCCTCCGGGGCGTGCGCCGGGTCCGCGCCCAGTTCGACCGCCTTGTTGTCGGCGTCGACGAAGACCACCTTCGGTTCGTACACCCGCGCCTCGGCGTCGTCCATCTGCCCGTAGGCGATGAGGATCACCAGGTCGCCCGGCTTGACGAGGTGCGCCGCCGCGCCGTTGATGCCGATCACGCCGCTGCCGCGGGCGCCCGGGATGACGTAGGTCTCCAGGCGTGCGCCGTTGGTGACGTCGACGATCGCGACCTGCTCGCCGGCCAGCAGGTCGGCGGCCTCCATCAGGTCCTCGTCCACCGTGACCGAGCCGACGTAGTGCAGGTCGGCCTGGGTGACGGTGGCCCGGTGGATCTTCGACTTGAGCATGGTGCGGAACATGGCGGTCCCCTCACTCGTCGCCGGCGCCGAGCAGCACGGCGGCGTTGTCGATCAGTCGGGTGGAGCCGACCCGGGCGGCGACCAGCAGGCGGGCGTCGCCGTTCTCCGGCGCGGGGCCGAGGTCCGGCGCGCGCAGCTCCAGGTAGTCGAGGTCGACGCCGGGCACGGCGGCGAGGGTGTCGCCCGCGGCCTTCAGCACGGCGTCCGCGCCCTGCCCGCTGACGTACGCGCCCGCCACCAGCGCGGCGGACAGCGCGGTCGCGGCGGAGCGCTCCTCCTCGGACAGGTAGCGGTTGCGCGAGGACAGCGCCAGGCCGTCGGGCTCGCGCACGGTCGGCACGCCGACCACGTCCAGCGGGAAGTTCAGGTCCCGCGCCATCCGGTGGATGAGCGTGAGCTGCTGGTAGTCCTTCTCGCCGAACACCGCGTAGGTCGGCTGCACGATGTTGAACAGCTTGGCGACCACGGACAGCACGCCGGCGAAGTGGCCGGGGCGGGTCCGGCCCTCCAGTTCGTCGCCGAGCGGGCCCGGGCTCACGGTGACCGTGCTGCCCGGCAGGTACATGTCGTCCACCGACGGCGCGAACACCAGGCCGACGCGCTCCTCGCGGCAGATGTCCACATCGGACTCGAAGCTGCGCGGGTAGCGGTCGAAGTCCTCGTTCGGGCCGAACTGGGTGGGGTTCACGAAGACGGAGACGACGACCACGGTGTTCTGCATGACCTGCGCCTCGCGGATCAGCTTGCAGTGGCCCTCGTGCAGCGCGCCCATGGTCGGCACCAGGGCGATGTTGCGGCCGGCCGCCTTCAACGCCCTGGTGACGCGACGCAGCCGTTCCGGGTCGCGGTGCACCGTCACGTCGTTGGGCGTGTAGTCGTCCTTGGTGAGCGGCTTGGTCATGCTTGTCCCTCGAGGGTGGTGCGGACGTCGGACGCGAGTTCGGGCTTGAGCAGCCCGGCGGCCTGGGCGCGGGCCGCGGTGCGGAGCGCGAGGATCCGGTACGCGGGGAGCGTCTCGGTGTCGGAGAGCACCGCCAGGTGCTTGGCCACGGTGCCCGCGTCGCCGCGCGCGACGGGGCCGGTGAGGGCGCGGTCGCCGTGCCGCAGGGCGTTGTCCAGGGCGGCGGACAGCAGCGGGCCCAGCATCCGCTCGGCGTCCTGGATGCCCGCGCCGCGCAGCAGGTCCGCGCAGTCGGCGACCAGCGTGATCAGGTGGTTGGCGCCGTGCGCGAGGGCGGCGTGGTAGAGCGGGCGGGCGGCCTCGGGCACGCGCACCGGCTCGGCGGACATCTCCACCACCAGCGCCTCGCCGACGTGCCACGCGATCTCGTCGTCGTCGGCCGCCGTGACGCCGACGGAGCAGGCGTTCATCCGCTGCACGTCCTCGACCCGGCCGGTGAACGTCATCACGGGGTGCAGGGTCACGCACAGCGCGCCGAGGTCGGCGGCGGGCCGCAGCACGTCCACGCCCTGCGCGCCGCTGGTGTGCACGACGATCTGCCCGGCGCGCAGCGAACCGGTGGCGACGAGGCCGCGCACCAGGCCGGGCAGCTCGTCGTCGGGCACGGCCAGCAGCACCAGGTCGGCGGAGGCGGCCACCTCGGGCGGCGACAGCACGGGCGCGTCGGGCAGCAGCTCTTCGGCGCGGCGCAGCGAGTCGCGGGAAACGGCGGCGACGGCGCTCACGACGTGTCCCGCCCGGGACAGCGCGGCGCCCAGCACCGAACCCACCCGGCCGGCCGAGATCACTCCCACGGCCAACCGCGCGGGGCGGGGGGTCGCGTCCATGCGACGTACTCCTTACCGCGGCGTTCCAGTCCCGATGCTCGGGTACCGGACGACGGCCGCGAGCGTAATCCGGTGTGCTGCCAGGGGCCGTCAACTGCGACGTACGCCACCCGCGGCCTTCAGCGCGCCCGGCGCGTCCACGGCGGCCTGACGTGCGGCGACGAGCGCGGCGAGCAGCTTGGCGTGACGTTCCTCCGCGTCGTGGCCCGCCGTGCCGTTGGCCATGCGGTGGCGCAGGAACGCCAGTTCGGTGGCGGCGACCTGGTAGCCCGCGACCGCCTTGGCCGCCTGGTCGCCGACCTTGCGCTTGACCGTGCGCCGCCACCGGCTGCGGCCCTGGAGGCTGGCCAGCAGGGTCACCTCGCTGGAGGCGATCCACTTGTTGGCCGCCATGGTCGGCAGCTGGCCCGCGACGATCCGCTGCTCGCGGCGGCGCTGCCAGACGACCATCAGCACCATGCCGGCGAAGATCGGCACCATGATCAGGAAGTACAGGTTGATGAAGGTGGAACCGGTGCCGACGGTGGTGGAGAAGTTCCACAGCGAGTGCAGGCCGGCCGCGCCGAGGTAGCCCAGCAGCGGCGCGACGACCCGCACCTTCCGGCTCGCGGTCATGGCCGCGATGCCGATCCCGATGCCGGTCATCGACGTGAACAGCGGGTGCGCGAACGGCGAGAGCACGCCGCGCAGGACGAACAACGCGATCACGCCGCTGCTCAGGTCGCCGAAGCCGCTGTCGGAGAAGACGCGGGCGAAGTACCAGATGTTCTCGGTGAACGCGAAGCCGGCGGCCGTCACGCCCGCGTACACCACGCCGTCCACCACGCCGTCGAACTCCTGGCGGCGGCGCAGGAACAGCACCACGATGAACGCGGCCTTCGCGGCCTCCTCGGTGATCGGCGCGCCGATCACGGCGGCGAACGTGCTGCCGTCGCCGCCGTCGATGAGCTGGCCGAGCACGTGCGCGCTCTGGTTGAACACCAGGGAGGTGATCGTCGCGCCGCACGCGCCCCACAGGAACGCCAGCAGCAGGATCTTCGCCGGCTCCGGCTCCCAGCGGTCGATCCACAGGTAGGCGCCGATCACGGCGAGGACGGGCAGCAGCGCGGCCACCGCGCCGACCAGGATCGGCAGCAGTCCGGTCCGCGAGGTGCCCAGGCCGAGCAGGACCAGCCCGCACACGCCCAGCGCGATCAGGCCCAGGACCGGGAGCAGGACGGTCCAGCGCTGCTGGTCGACGCGCTTGCGGGCGGGAGTGGTCACGGTGGGAGACCTTAAAGGGACACTTGACCGGTGGTGGAGTCGGAAGCCCTGTGGCGGGAGGCGTTGTACGGGCCGTCGGGGTTCTTCACGCGCGGCGAGGTCCCCGCCGACCACTTCCGCACCGCGCCGCTGGTGGGTCCTGAGCTGGCCGAAGCGCTGCTCGTGCTGCTCGATCGGGTTGACTTCGCGCTCGGTGGGCCGTCCCGGCTGGATTTCGTGGACGTGGGCGCGGGCGGCGGTGAGCTGGCGGAGGCGGTGCGGTCTTCGGCGTCGGGTTCGCTGGCCGCGCGGCTGGTGGTGACGGCGGTGGACCTCGGGCCGGCGCGGTCGGTGCCGGGGGTGCGGTGGCGCTCGGCGCTGCCGACGTCGGTGTGCGGCCTGCTGGTGGGGCACGAGTGGCTGGACGCGGTGCCCTGCCCGCTCGTCACGGGGCCGTCGTCCCACCCCTGGGCGGCCCGGTGGTGGCCGGTCGGCGAGGGTGAGCGGGCGGAGATCGGCGAGCCGCGGGACGTGGCGTGGGCGGACGCCGTGTCGCGGGTGGCCCGCGGGGCGGCGTTGGCGGTGGACTACGGGCACGTGCGGGCCGACCGGGTGGCGGGCCGGTACGCGGCGGGCACGTTCGCCGCGTACCGGGGCGGGCGCCGGGTGGAGCCGGTGTTCGACGGGACGTGCGACCTGACGGCGCACGTGGCGCTGGACGCGTGCGCCGAGGCGGCCGGCGGCGACTGGGTGCTGGTCTCGCAGCGGGCCGCGCTGGGCGCGTTGGGGCTGGTCGGCGCGGTGTCGCCCGGTGAGCCGGACTGGCTGGCGGCGGCCGGGCGGGCGTCGCGGATCGCGGAGCTGCGGGCCGAGGGCGGGTTGGGGTCGTTCGGCTGGCTGCTGCACGGCGTCGGCGTGCCGGTGTCGTCCCTGCTGCCGCCCCTGCCCCCGTGGCGGCCCTGAGGCCTACAACGCCCAGGGCGGGGTGATCGGCTGGTCCCCGACCAGGCCCGTGATGCCGACCGACGTGGCGACCAGGACCTTCGCCGGGCCTCCGACCAGCTGGAACTCCACGTGCGGCGGGACGACGACGGTGTCGCCGGCGCCCGCGTCGACGTCGTTGACGGTCACCCGGCCCTCCAGGACGTGGAAGACCTCCTCCTTGTCGACCTGGTGCCGTTCGCCCTCCGCGTCCGCCGGCACCTCGACGGTCCACAGGGCGATCTGCGTGCTGCCGCCGTTGGAGGGGGAGGCGTGGGGGTGGAACACGAAGCCGTGGCGCTCGAACATCGCTCTCCAAACCAGTCAACCAAGTTGTCCAGTTGCAGACTAGGCGACCGTGGAACCCGTGTCGATGCTGTTCGCCAGGTCGTTCCGGCTGATGACCGACCGCTTCCACGAACGACTGGCCGGTCAAGACCTCGAGCCGCTGCGCCCGGCCCACGGCTTCGCCTTCCGCTACCTGGCCGTCCAACCCTCGGCCACCGCCGTCGACCTCGCCGCCCACCTGGGCGTCTCCAAGCAGGCCGCCACCAAGACCGTGGCGGAACTGGTCGACTGGGGCTACGTCCACCGGTCGCCCCACCCCACCGACCGCCGCGCCCACGCCCTGACCCTCACCGGCAAGGGCCGCGCCTACCTCCGCCTCGCCGACGCCCTCTGGGCGGAGCTGGAGGCCGAGTTCGCGGCCGTCGTCGGGGCCGGGCAGCTGGCCGTCCTGCGCCACGCCCTGGAGACCTACCTGGCCGACGCCGACCCCGGCGGCCTGCGCCCGGTCTGGTGACCGCCGGCGCGGCGGCCGAAGACCGCCGGCGGCGGCGGGCGGGGTGGGCGAGGGTCGAGCGCATGAGAATCCACGCCCTGCCGGACGACGTGCTGGACCGCGCCCGCGGGCTCGCCGGCGCGGACGAGCACCACGAGTGGCACGCCGAGTCGCCCGGCGCGCCGCTGCGCTGCTGCCTGCGCAAGGCCGGGCCGGGCGAGCCGCTGGTCCTCTTCCGCCACACCCCCGCCTGGGGCGCGGGACCGTACGAGGAGTCGGGGCCGGTGTTCGCGCACGCCGAGCCGTGCGCCGGGCCGGCGACCACGGCGGCGTTCCCTGAAGCGCTCCGCCACGCGCCCCGGACCCTGCGCGCCTACACCGCCGGAGGCCGCATCCACGGCGGTGAGGTCGCCGACCCGGAGCGCCTCGCCGACCGCGTCACCACGCTGCTCGACGACCCGGACGTCGCCGCCATCCAGGTCCGCAGCGCGTCGCACGGGTGCTTCCTGTTCGCGATCACCCGCGACTAGCCCGCGGCACCGGGACGGCGGTCCGGCCGTGCGACGATGACCGGGTGGAGATCACCGTTGGCGTGGGCGCCGGTGCACGCCACCTCGGCGTGGACCGGGTGGTCGACCTCGGCCCCCTGCACCCGTCGGCGCACGGCGCGTACCGGCTGCGGCTGACCGTCCGCGACGACGAGGTCATCACCGCCGCCGCCCCCCTGGTCGGCCACCTGCACCGGGGCGCGGAGAAGCTGTTCGAGGTCCGCGACTACCGGCAGGTCCTCACCCTCGCCAACCGGCACGACTGGCTCGCCGCCTTCTGCAACGAGCTGGCCGTCGCCCTGGCCGTGGAGCGCATGACCGGCATGGACGTCCCGCCGCGCGCCCAGGCGCTGCGGGTCCTGCTGTGCGAGCTGAACCGGATCATGGCGCACCTGGTGTTCCTCGCGCCGCTCACCGGCACGCGCGACCGCGACGCCGTGCAGGCCGTGCTGGAGGAGGCGACCGGCGGCCGGATCCACTTCATGGCCAACCGGATCGGCGGCCTGCGCGAGGACGTGCCCGCCGGCTGGACCGGCCGGGTGCGCGAAGTGCTGTCCGCCGTGGACCCGGGCGAGGCGCCGGAAGGGCTGGCGGGTCTCGGGGTCCTGCACCGGGACGCCGCCCTCGCGTTCGGCGTCACCGGCCCGGTCGGCCGGGCGTCCGGAGTGAACTTCGATCTGCGCCGCGACGACCCGCTGCCCGGCTACCGGGACCTGGACGTGCGGCCCGTGGTCCGCGCCGAGGGCGACGCGCTGGCCCGCGTCCGCTGCCTGGTGGACGAGGTCCGCCAGTCCGTCGCGCTCGCCGGCCAGTGCCTGGACCGGCTGCCGGCGGGCCCGGTGAACCTGCGGCTGCCCAAGGCGGTCAAGGCGCCCGAGGGCTCCGTCTACACGTGGGTCGAGGCGCCGCTGGGCACCTCCGGCGTGCACCTCGCGTCCCGGGGCGAGAAGACGCCGTGGCGGTTGAAGCTGCGCACGCCGTCGTTCAACAACGTGCAGGCCCTGTCCGCGCTGCTGCCCGGCACGAAGGTGGCCGACCTGCCCGCGGTGCTCGGGTCGTTCGCCGTGGTCGTCGGCGACATCGACAAGTAGGCCCTAGTCCTCGCGGCGGCGACGGCGGCGCGGCGAGTCGCCGCCGCCGAACGCGGCCAGCAGCTCGCTGACCGACTTGCCGTCCGCGTGCGCCCCGGCGGGCTCGACGGGCTCCGGCGCGCTGCGCCGGCCGGCCGGCTTCGGGGTGTCCTCCCACGACTCCCAGCGCTCGTCGGCGCGACGACGGCCACCGGCCTCGGGCTCGGTCGCCCGGCGACGGCCCTCCGGCGTCACGGAGGCCGACGCGGAATCGGCCGAACGACCGCCGATCGACTCCGGCTCGGCCACCGGTCGGCGCCCGCCGGCCTGCTCGGCCGCGCGGCGCGACCGGCGCGCGTCCTCCTCGGCCTGCGCCCGGCGCGCGGGGTCCGGCACCGGGACGTGCTCACCGGTCAGCTCGGCCCGCGTCGCGGGTCGGCGCGCCGGGTCGGGCCGGCCGGCCGGCCGCTGCTCACCGGTCGTGCCGGTCCGCCGACCGGCCTCGCCACCCGGGTCGGGGCGGCCGGCGGACCGCTGCTCACCGGTCTGCTCGGGACGGCCCACGGGCCGGTGCTCGCCGGTCAGGTCCGGCCGGGCGGCCGGTCGACGGGCCGGCTCAACGGGGCGGTGCTCGCCGGTCAGCTCCGCCCGCGTGGTCGACGGCCGGCGCGGCTCCGCGGCCGCGGCGCGCTGCTCGCCGGCCGACTCGGCCCTCGGCACGGCCCGCTGCTCGCCCGTCCGCCGCACGGCGGCGCCCGCGCCCTCCGGCCGGCGCGCGGGTTCCTCGGCCAACGCCTCCCGGCTGATCATCTCGGTCCGGTCGGCCACCCGGCTGCGCCGCTGCACGGTGTGCTCGGTCTTCGACGGCTCGGCGGGCCGCCCGGCCGGGGCCGTCGGCGGGGTCGGCCGCGCCGCCGCGTCCCGACCGACCCGCTCCGTCGGCTCCTGCTTGGGCGCCTCCCGCCGCACCACCGGCGGCGTCGACCGGGGCTGGGCCGTCGCGCGGGCGGGCTCGCGGCGCACCGGCTGGGCCTGCTCGCGCCGCGCGGGCTCGGGGCGGGTCGGTTCGGGACGCCGAACCTGGTCCTTGCGCGAGGTGTCGACGGAGACCCGCTCGATCAGCTCGGTCCGCTCGACCCGCTCCACCTGCGGCGTCTCCGCGGCCTTCTTCGTCACCGGCACGGCGGGGCCGGCGTTGATGATCCTCTGGTCGCCCACCGCCATCAACCGCGACTGGTCGGACAGGGAGCGCATCCGGGTCGACTCGGCCCGCAGCGCCACCCGCTCGACCAGCACCTCGCCGCCGAGCAGGGCCTCCAGGTTCTCCCGCAGGGCGCGCAGCTCGCCGCGCAGCGCGTCCAGGTCGTCCTTGGCCTCCTCCTGCACCCGCTTGCGGGTCTCGGCCTCGACCTCGAGCTCGTACTCGCGCCGTGCGGCGATCTCGCGCTCCAGCTCGAGCTCGTAGACCGACTGGAGGTCGGCCACCTCGTCCTCCCGGTCGGAGACCTGCTTGCGGTAGCGGGCCGCGAGGAACGCGCCGACCAGCGCCGCCCACAGCGCGGCGACGACCGCCAGCCGCAGCCAACGGGCGTTGTCGCTCAGCACCAGCACCGCCGCGGCGCCGAGGGCGAGCGTCAACGCCGCTACCAGCAGTAGTCGCCCTGGGCCACGACCGTGATCTTGCTGCTCGTCATCGTCCGACGCGCCTCGCCCGGTCATGGCGTCTACCGTACCGGTCAGTTATCCGATTGAGACCTCGGCGTCCGTATCTATTGATCGAGGTGCGGGTCGTCGGGTGTCCTGCAGCTCCGTTCCAGCCACAACGCGGCGGCGATGAGCAGGCCCGCGCAGACCGCGCCGACGCTCGCGCTGAGCACGTCGTGACCCGCCGCCTCGAACTCGCCGCGTGCCGGCAGCACGTAGACCAGCACGCCCGCCCACGCGCCCAGCATGATCGCGCCGAGCACCGACGACGCCTTGGCGAACGCGACCGCCCGAGCCGCGGCCAGCGGCTCGACGGGCCGCGCGCCCGGCTTGCGCAGGATGCGGGCGCGCAGCGAGACCGCCAGCCAGAGGTTCACCGCCGCGATCACCAGCAGGGTGAAACCGGCGAACGTCGGCAGCGGCGGCAGCGTGTCGTAGGCGAGCCTGATCAGCAGGTGCGCGAGCAGGCCCGCGACGAGTCCGGCGGCGAGCAGGTCACGGGGTTTGGTGAACCTCACCCCACCATCGTCCCCGACTACTCGACCAGCGCGGTGCCGCGCCTGCCGAACAGCGACAGCTCGGGCAGCCACGGGCCGGGGTCGGTGTCCCAGTCCAGCGCGCGCACCTGGTCGTCGTCACGCCGCCCGCCGAGCACGCGCAGCAGCTCGAACGACGACGTCCGCAACGCGCCCGCCGGCTCGCCCTCGCCGAGGACGCGGTCGCCGTGCTCCAGGGTGACCCGCAACGCGGGCAGGTGCTTGGCCCGCAGCCGCTTGTCCAGGTCCTGCAACGGCCGGGTCAGCGCCGCCCGCACGGCCGCGGTGTCCCGCTCGCCCGGCTGCCCCAGCGCGGCCCGGATGTCGTGCTCGTGCGAGATGATCTCGGCGATCAGCAGCGCCCCCGCCGGCGAGTCGAACAGCCCTTCGGCGACCTGGAAGTTCCGCTCCCACTCGACCAGCAGCTCGCCGAGGGGCCGACCGCGCCGGGCGTGCACCTGCCGCTCGCCCCACGAGCCGTCGTCGACGCCCTCGAAGCGCCGCTCGGTGAAGTCGCCGAGGCCACCCGCCAGGTGCGCGACCACGTCCCGGACCGTCCACCCGGGACACGCCCCGACCGGCGCGTCGGGATCGCCGCCGGTGACCAGGCTGATGATCCGCCGCCGTGCGGCGTCGTAAGTGACCGCGTTGCTCATCGCGCCACCTCCGCGCCCACGCTAACCCCGCCGCACGGGCCCCGCAGCGCCGCTCACCCCAGGCTGGACCACGTCAGGCGGAGGTCGTCCCGCCGGGTGACGCCGGTGAGGTCGAGGCCCGCGAGCAGCTCGCGCACCGGGCCGTGCCCCGGCACGACCGCGTCCGGGTCCACGTCCAGCCACGGCGCCAGCACGGACGCGCGGTCGTGCGCGCCGGGGTGCGGCAGCAGCAGCTCCGGGTCCGACGACCGCACGCCGTCCACCGCCACGACGTCCACGTCGAGCGTGCGGGGGCCCCAGCGCAGCTCCCGGACCCGCCCGGCCGCCTGCTCCAGCGCCTGGCCGCGGCGCAGCCAGCCCCACTCGTCCACGTCGCCGGACACGATCAGCACCGCGTTGAGGAAGTCGCCCTGGTCCGTGACGCCCCACGGCGCCGTCTCGTACACCGGCGACGCGGCCACCAGCACGTCGGCGAACCCGGCCACCGCGAGCCGCAGGTGGCCCAGCCGGTCGCCCAGGTTCGAGCCGAGCGACAGCACCGCCCTAGTCACGCGTGCGCCGGATGGTCACCGAGACGTCCGCGAACGCCAGCGGGATCGGGGCCGACGGCTTGTGCACGGTCACCTCGACCGCCCGCACCCGCAGGTCGGTCATCACCTCGTCGGCGACCTTGCCCGCCACCGTCTCGATCAGGTCGTACGGCGCGCCGGCCACGATCGCCGCGGTCCGCTCGGCCAGCTCGCCGTAGTGCAGCGTCTCCCGCAGGTCGTCGGTGGCCGCCGCGCGCGACAGGTCCAGCCACGCGGTGACGTCGACCAGGAAGTCCTGGCCGTCGCGCTTCTCGTGCTCGAACACGCCGTGGAACCCGCGCACCCGCAGGCCGCGCAGCGAGATCCGATCCGAGATCCCGGCCACCTCCGCCGAGCCTCCCAGGTCAGGGGGCATGTCCGTCCTTCCACGCCCGCGCCACGGCCACCGCGTCCAACGACCGGTCGACGTCGTGCACCCGCACGCCCCACGCGCCGTGGAACGCCGCCAGCGCCGACACCGCCGCGGTCGCGTCCTCCCGGCCGTCCGGCGCCCGGTCGCCGAGCAGCGAGCCGAGGAACCGCTTGCGCGACGCGCCCACCAGCACCGGGAAACCCAGCTCCAGCAGCGAGCCGAGCCCGTGCAGCAGCTGCCAGTTGTGCGTGGCGTCCTTCGCGAACCCCAGCCCGGGGTCGAGGATGATGTCGTCCTGGGCCACACCGGCGGCCAGGGCGGCGTCCACCTGGCGGCACAGCTCGTCGCGCACGTCGCGCACCACGTCGTCGTACACGGCCAGCCGGTCCATCCCCCGGCTGTGCCCGCGCCAGTGCATCAGCACGTACGGCACGCCCGCCGACGCCACCAGGGGCGCCATCGCCGGGTCGGCCAGCCCGCCGGACACGTCGTTGACGATCGACGCGCCCGCTTCCAGCGCCGCCCGCGCCACCTCGGCCCGCGTGGTGTCCACGCTGACCGGCACGCCCTCCGCGACCAGCGCCTCGATCACCGGCGCGACCCGCGCGGCCTCGACCTCCGGCGACACCCGGTCCGCGCCGGGGCGCGTCGACTCGCCGCCCACGTCGACCAGGTCCGCGCCGCGGCGGAACAGGGCCACGCCGTGCGCCACCGCGTCGTCCACGTCGAGGTACCGGCCGCCGTCGGAGAACGAGTCCGGGGTGACGTTGAGGACGCCCACCACCACGCAGTGCCCCGGCCTGGGCACGCTCACCGCAACCGCCCCTTGATCAGGTCGATCGCCTCGGCCCGCGACGACGCCGAGTCGCGCAGCAGCCCGCGCACCGCCGACGTCGTGGTCCGCGAGCCCGGCTTGCGCACGCCGCGCATGGCCATGCACAGGTGCTCGGCCTCGACCACCACGATCACGCCGCGCGGGTCGAGCCGGCGCATCAGCGCGTCCGCCACCTGCGACGTCAGCCGCTCCTGCACCTGGGGCCGCTTGGCGTACAGGTCGACCAGCCGGGCCAGCTTCGACAGCCCGGTGACCCGGCCGTGCTCGTTCGGGATGTACCCGACGTGCGCGACGCCGTGGAACGGCAGCAGGTGGTGCTCGCAGAACGAGAACATCGGGATGTCGGTGACCAGCACCAGCTCCTCGTGGCTCTCGTCGAACGTCTTGGCCAGCACGCTGTCCGGGTCGGTGTGCAGCCCGGCGAACAGCTCCCGGTACGCCCGCGCCACCCGGCCGGGCGTGTCGCGCAGCCCTTCGCGCTCCGGGTCCTCACCGCACGCGAGCAGCAGCTCGCGCACCGCGGTCTCGGCGCGCTTCTGGTCGAAGGGCCGGCGCGCGAGACCGGCCCCCCCGTTCGCGGAGAGGCCGGTCTGGTCGATCGCGGTGCCGTGCTCGGTCACGTGCGGTTGTCCGGGTCCGTGTCGAAGGACCGCTTCCCCGCTTCCGCGTCCGTCGGCTCCGGCCGCCACTGCGGTGGCTGCGGAGCGCCGCCGGGCGCCGTCGCGGGGGTCCACCCGGGCGGGGCGCCGTAGTTCGGCGGACCGGACGACGGGTGCTGCGGCGGGTAGGGCTGCGACGGCTGCGGTTGCTGCTGCGGGTAGGCCTGCGGGTGCGGGCCCAGGGGGAGCACGCCGTTCTGGCCGTTCGGCGGCGTGGGCGTCGGGTCCAGGGCCGGTGGTTCGGCGTCCAGGGTGTCCTCGATCGCCGGCGGCCACGGCTCGCCGCGCTCCTTGGCCAGTTCCGCCGGCGTCTTGACCGGCGGCTTGTCCGACGGGGTGCGGTGACCGAAGTCGTTGAACTTCGTGATCCGCGGGCGCTTCTCGACCTCGGCGAAGATCCGCTCCAGGTCCTTCTGGTGCAGCGTCTCCTTCTCGATCAGCTCCAGCGTCAGCGCGTCGAGCACGTCGCGGTAGGTGTTGAGCACCTCGTAGGCCTCGGTGTGCGCGGCCTCGATGAGCTCGCGGACTTCCTCGTCGATCTCGTGCGCGACCTCGAGCGAGTAGTCGGCCTGCCGGCCCGCCGTGCGGCCGAGGAACGGCTCGCCCTGCTCCTGGCCGTACTTGACCGCGCCGAGCCGGGCGGACATGCCGTACTCGGTGACCATCGCGCGGGCGATCTTGGTCGCCTGCTCGATGTCGTTGGACGCGCCCGTGGTCGGCTCGTGGAAGACCAGCTCCTCGGCGGAGCGGCCGCCCAGCGCGAACACCAGCCGGGCGATCATCTCGGACCTGGTCATCAGGTCCTTGTCCTCCTCGGGCACGGAGAGGGTGTGACCACCCGTCCGGCCGCGGGCGAGGATCGTGACCTTGTAGACCGGGTCGATGTCCGGCATCGCCCACGCGGCCAGGGCGTGCCCGGCCTCGTGGTAGGCGGTGATCTTCTTCTCCTTCTCGGAGATGATCCGGCTCTTGCGGGCCGGACCGCCGATCACGCGGTCCACCGACTCTTCCAGCTCGACCCCGCTGATCACCGTGCCGTTCTTGCGCGCGGTGAGCAGGGCGGCCTCGTTGATCACGTTGGCCAGGTCGGCGCCGGAGAAGCCCACGGTGCGCTTGGCCAGGCCGTCCAGGTCCGTCTCCGGGGCCAACGGCTTGCCCTTGGCGTGCACGCGCAGGATCTGCTTGCGCCCCTTCAGGTCCGGCGCGGACACCGGGATCTGCCGGTCGAACCGGCCGGGGCGCAGCAGCGCCGGGTCGAGGATGTCGGGCCGGTTCGTCGCCGCGATCAGGATGATCCCGCCGCGCGAGTCGAAGCCGTCCATCTCCACCAGCAGCTGGTTGAGCGTCTGCTCGCGCTCGTCGTGACCGCCGCCGAGGCCCGCGCCGCGGTGGCGGCCGACCGCGTCGATCTCGTCGACGAAGATGATGCACGGCGCGTTCTGCTTGGCCTGCTCGAACAGGTCGCGCACGCGCGAGGCGCCCACGCCGACGAACATCTCGACGAAGTCCGAGCCGGAGATCGAGTAGAACGGCACGCCCGCCTCGCCGGCCACGGCGCGCGCGAGCAGCGTCTTGCCGGTGCCGGGCGGGCCGTACAGCAGCACGCCCTTGGGGATCTTCGCGCCCAGGGCCTGGTAGCGGCCCGGGTTCTGCAGGAAGTCCTTGATCTCGTAGAGCTCCTCGACGGCCTCCTCGGCGCCCGCGACGTCGCCGAACGTCGTCTTGGGCATGTCCTTCGAGAGCTGCTTGGCCTTCGACTTGCCGAAGTTCAGGACGCGGTTCCCGCCGCCCTGGGAGTTGTTCATCATCCACATCAGCAGGAGCAGCAGCAGACCCAGCGGGATCATGTACAGCAGCATCTGCATCAGGAACGAGTCCTGCGTGACCTTGGTCTCCACGACGGGCTTGTTGCCCGCTTGATCGAGGATGGTGAAGACCTCGTCCGTCGAGCTCGCCGGGAACTGGGCGCGCACGCGGTTGCTGCCCTCGACGGTCACCCCGTCGTTGAGGGTGAGCTTGAGGAGCTGCTCCTTGTCCTCGATCGTGGCTTCCTTGACCTGGCCGTCCCGGATCTGTTGCAGTGCCTGGGACGTCTTGATCGGGGCATAGCCCCGGTTGTCGTCGAAGAGCACGTTGAAGGCGTAAAAGAGCAACAACACCGCCACGATCCACAGCAGCGGGTTGCGAAGCAGGCGCTTGCGGTCCATGCACTTACGGCCGACGGGCGGCCTCGACCCTCCCTGACTTGTCGACGGGCGCAGACGGGCACACCCGTCCGACCAGACTACCGCCCGTGGCTCGGGCGAAGCGCTCCGCGTGCGGGCCCTGTCGCGTCTTGCCGGACCAACGGGCGAGGAGCCCTCCGTGTTCCCGTGGTGACCGCGGACACCGATCGCAGGTCAACGAGGTTCCCCCGGTCGGCTGATCGGGGGTGAACCGACGGGGGTCCGAGCCCGTAACCACTCACGAGGGGTTATCCCCTACTAGCAGGTAGCGACAACTTGAGGGCCACTCGGGTGACGTAGAACACGAGAGTTTGTCATGTGAGTGAGCCGTGTCATCCTCGGCAACCAACCGAGTGTTCCTCACACACCCGAAAGGGTGAACACCGACCGAAGGTACGAAGTCATGTCAGCTCGCAACCCGGACCGTCCCGGCCGCCTGCGCCGCGTCATCCTGCCGCTGGGCGCGCTGCTCGGCGTCATCGCCGCCGCCGGCGTCACCGTGGTGGCCCTGCGAGCCACCAGCGGACCCGAGTGCAAGGGCACCCTGCCGCTCAAGATCGCGGTGACCCCGGCGATCGAGGAAGTGGTGCGCGGCGCGGCCGACGACTACCAGGCGACCCAGCCGATCGTGGACGGCAAGTGCGTGCAGGTGCAGGTCGAGGCGCGCGGCGCGGCCGACGTGGCCAACGACCTGCCGACCGCGCAGATCAACCCGCCCGCGCTGTGGGTGCCGGACTCGTCCATGTGGGCGGCGGAGACCCAGCGGCAGGCCGGTGACGAGGGCGGCGAGGACGCGCCGCGGCTGGAGATCCACGACCCGCTGGCGGGCTCCCCGCTGGTGATCGCGGGCTCGGAGGGCGCCATGACCGCGCTCGGCTGGCCGATCACGCCCGTGAGCTGGGCGAAGGTCGTCGACCCGAAGGTGCCGGTGACGCTGAGCGACCCGACCACCTCCACCGAGGGCCTGGCCACGCTCGCGGTCATCCGGGCCCAGCTGGGCAACCCGGACGGCACGCCGAAGCCGGAGCTGATCGGCGCGCTGCTGCGGGTGGGCCGCAACGCGCTGCCGTCCGTGCGCGACGCGTTCGGCAAGGTCGTGCAGGGCGCGGACGACGCGCCCGTGTTCACCGCGTCGGAGCAGTCCGTGCTGGCCGCCAACCGCACGGCCGGGTCGCGCCGGGTCGTCGCCTCCTACCCCAAGGAGGGCACGGTCTCGTTCGACTACCCCCTGGTGCGGGTGAGCCGGTCGAGCGAGCAGGCGGGCACCGCGCAGGCCGCGACCGGCTTCGAGCAGGCGTTGCGCACCGGCCGGACCGCCCAGCGGTTCGCCGAGGCCGGTTTCCGCACGCCGGACGGCAAGGCGCCCGGCGGCTGGACGAACGAGGAGCAGGGCGTGCGCGGCGACGACGTGGCCGTGCTCAAGACGCCGGACCCGGACCAGGTCTCCGAGCTGCTGCGCACGTGGGGCGCGGTCAGCCTGGACACCCGGCTGCTCGCGGTGCTGGACGTGTCCGGCTCCATGGCCGAGAAGATGAGCAACGGCCAGACCCGGGTCGAGGCGGCCCGCGAGGCGGCGCTGACCGCGCTGGGCATGCTGCCCGACACCTCGGAGATCGGCCTGTGGGCGTTCTCGACGAACAAGAAGCCGCCGAACGACTGGATCGAGCTGGTGCCGGTCGGTCCGCTCGGCGAGCCGATCGGCGGCGCGCCGCGGCGGGTGCAGCTGCAGAAGGGCGCGGGCAACCTGCCCGCCCTGGTCGGCGGCGGCACGGCGCTGAACGAGACGGCGCTGGCCGCGTTCCGGCACGTGCAGGGGACCTACGACCCGTCGAAGATCAACTCGGTCACGCTGATCACCGACGGCAGCAACGACGACATCTCCAGCATCGACCTGCCCGGCCTGCTGGCCACGCTGAGGCAGGAGGCCGACCCGTCGCGGCCGGTGCCGATGATCATGGTGGGGCTGGGCGCGGACGCCGACATGAACGCGTTGCGGCAGATCGCCGAGGCCACGGGCGGCAAGGCCTACCAGGCGATGGAGCCCGAGGACATCCGCGGCGTGCTGCTGGACGGCATCTCGCAGAGGCGCTGCCGGCCCAACTGCTGAGCCGGCCCGACCGCTGGACGAGCACGGGAACGGGGGCGGCCCCTCCACGGGGCTGCCCCCGTCCACCGCGTTCAGCCCGAGTAGACCTTGGGGTCCAGCGCGCCGATGTAGGGCAGGTCGCGGTAGCGCTCGGCGTAGTCCAGGCCGTAGCCCACCACGAACTCGTTCGGGATCTCGAAGCCGACGTACTTCACCGGCACCTCGACCTTCACCGCGTCCGGCTTGCGCAGCAGCGTGCAGACCTCCAGCGACCGCGGCTTGCGCGACGCCAGGTTCTTGAGCAGCCACGACAGCGTGAGGCCCGAGTCGATGATGTCCTCGACGATGATCACGTCGCGGTCCGCGATGTCCCGGTCGAGGTCCTTGAGGATGCGCACCACGCCGGAGGACGAGGTCGACGAGCCGTAGGAGCTCACCGCCATGAACTCCAGCTGCACCGGCACCGGCAACGCCCTGGCCAGGTCGGTCATGAACATCACCGCGCCCTTGAGCACGGTGATCAGCACCAGGTCGTTCCCGCCGTCGGCCGGGTAGTCAGCCGCGACCTTGTTGGCCAGCTCGGTGACCTTGTCGCTGATCTCCTGCTCGCTGATGAGCACGGAGCTGATGTCGCCGTCGTACACGGACGGTTCCCCTTTTGTCATGACTGCACTGGTTCCACTCGCAGCCTGCCATGAGCACGCCGCGCCACAAAGCCACCGGGCAGCCACACGCCGCCCTGCCCGCGCCACTCGCTCACCAGCGCGTCCACCCGGCGCAGGTGCGAGTCGGACAACTCGGGCACGTTCTCCGCCAGCAGCCAGCGGCGCAGGACGCGGCGGCGCAGCGCGGTCGGCAGGCGGCCCACCTCGGCCACCGAGCGGCGGTCGCCGTCGAACGCCTCGGCCAGCTCGTCCAGCGCGTCGTTGTCCTCGCGCAGGTGGGCGGCGGTGCGGGCGAGCGCGTCGGCCACACCGCCCTGGAGCACGTCCTCCAGCAGCGGCAGGACCTCGCGGCGCAGGCGGACCCTGGTGTAGCGCGGGTCCTCGTTGTGCGGGTCTCGCCAGGGCGTGAGGCCGAGTTCGTCACATGCGGCCTCCGTCACGGCGCGGGGCACCCGCAGCAGCGGACGACCCCACGGCGGGTCGTGCGCGCGCATGCCCGCGATGCTGCGCGGCCCGGAGCCGCGGCCCAGGCCGAGCAGGACGGTCTCGGCCTGGTCGTCCCTGGTGTGGCCGAGCAGGACCAGGCCGCGCTCCGGTCTCAGCGCCGCGTACCTGGCCTTGCGGGCGGCGGCCTCAGGTCCACCCGATCCGGTGACCTCCACCCGGCGCACCTCGGCGGTCAGGCCCAACTCGCGGCACGTGCGCGCGGCCCGTTCGGCGACCCGCGCCGAGTCGGCTTGCAGACCGTGGTCCACGACGACCGCGGCCGCCTCGGTCAGCCGGGCCGTGACGGCGGCCAGGGCGAGCGAGTCCGCGCCGCCGCTGACGGCCACCGTCACCCGGTCGGGCCGGTGGTCGGCGAGGAAGCGCTTGACGGCCGTGCGCACCTCGGCGAGCGGTCCGTTCACGGTTGGACGCGACGCAGCCATCCGGCCGGGTCGGCGATCTCCGCGCGCGTGGGCAGGGTCTCGGCGCTGGTCCAGACGGTGTTGAAGCGCTCCATGCCGACCGCGTCGACCACGTGTCCGGTGAACGCCGCGCCCTCCGCGTACTGGCGGACCTTCGCCTCGACGCCGAGGAGCGTGCGCAGCACCCGGTCCAGCACGCCACCGCCCTGGCGGCGGGCGGTGAAGCGCTCGCGGATCGTGCGGACCGACGGCACGACGTCCGGGCCGACGGCGTCCATCACGTGGTCGGCGTGGCCCTCCAGCAGCGTCGACAGGGCGATGAGCCGGTCGAGCACCTCGCGCTGGCCGGGGCTCTGCAGCAGCTCCACCAGGCCGCCCGACTCGCGCAGCCGCTTCGGCAGGTCGCGCAGGCGCGGCGCGGAGCTCTCGTCCATGCTGCCGAGCAGGGTGGCGACCAGGCCCGCGAAGTGCCCGGCGAGCCACGGCACGGCGGTGAACTGGAGGCGGTGGGTGCCCTCGTGCAGGCAGACCCACATGCTGAAGTCCTCGCCGGAGACGTCGAGGGCGCGTTGCGCGCCGACGATGTTCGGCGCGACCAGCAGCAGCCTGCCGCCCTCGGAGAACGGGTCGTACTGGCCGAGCACCCGGCCGCTGAGGAAGGCGATGACGACGCCCGCCTGCACGCCCGCCGTGCCCGCGAGGACGCCGCCGAACGCGCCGGACTGCTTGGGCAGGGCGCCGTCGGTGAGGGCGGCGAGGCCCTGCACGGCGGCCCGCACCCAGGCGGGCCGGTCGACCACCTCGCCCTGCTTGAGCGGCGTGCCGTGTCCGAGGCCGGTGAGCTCGCGGACGTGCACCTCGGCGTCGACGGCGAGTTCCCGCAGGCGGTGCACGGCGATGTCGGCCTCGGCTCTGGGCACGATCGGGCCGGGGCGGACGAGCTTGGTCGCCGTGGTGACGGCCAGGGCCCAATCGACCGGGGCACTGCGGTCCTGCGTCGCCGGGTTCACCCTCCTGACGCTACCTGCGCGGACCGCCCGCACAACACTCCCGCGTCCACGTCCTGAACGCTCACTTCGCCTGTTCCGAACGCAGGACACGCGCGTTCCGAACGCAGGACACGCGCGAGAGTCCTACGTTCACGCCGCGCGTGTCCTGCGTTCCGAACAGGCGTGTCCTACGTTCGGAACAGGTGAGTCGAGCGTTCGGGGCGGGGTCAGCAGCCGCAGGTCCGGAGCGCGGCGGCCATCTCGTCCAGCGCGCCGCGCACCAGGGAGTTGTTCTGCTCGGGGCTCAACGACATGAACGTGAACACCAGCAGCCGGCCGTCCACGTCCACCACCACGCCCGCGAGCGTGTTCACCGAGGTCAACGTGCCCGTCTTGGCCCGCACCCAGCCCCGGCCGCCCGCGCCCCACTGCTCGTAGCGGGTCGCCAGCGTGCCGCTGCCGCCCGCCACCGGCAGGGCCGTCAGCAGCGGCCGCAGCTCGGCCGTCTTCGGGTCGGCCGCGTCCGGTTTCGCCGCCGCCACGAGCACGTCCGCCAGCAGCTTCGCGGGCACCTTGTCGTTCGGCGACAGCCCGCTGCCGTCCACGACCGTCGACGTCGACAGGTCGAACCCGTGCTCGGTCAGCACCTGCCGCACCGCCTGCGCCGCCCCCGCGAACGACGGCTCCAGCCCGCGCGCCTTGGCCACCTCGCGCGCCATCGTCTCGGCCAGCACGTTGTCCGAGATCTGCATCAGGTTCTCGACCAGCTGCTCGACCGTCGCGGACTTCACCTCGCCGAGCACCTCCGCGCCCGGCGACGCCACGACCGGCGTGGCCGACGACGGCACGCCCAGCCGCTGCGCCAACGCCAGGGCCGCCGCCGCCGCGGGCGTGGCCGTGCGCGGCGTGTCGTACTTGGACGGGTCGCCGCGCCCGCCGTCCAGCATCACCGGCTCGATCGGCGCCACGTACCCGTTCGGCACGTCGCTGGGGTCCCAGCCGGGCGCGGTGCCCGGCCCCACGTACCGCGACACGTCGTACTGCACCTGCGTCACCGGGCCGCCGGACGCGCGGACCTGCGCGGCCAGGTCGTCGACCGTGGGCGCGCCGGGGTACACCGTCGTCTCGCCGGCGGGCCGGGACGACAGCGTCGGGTCGCCGCCGCCCACCAGCACGACCACGCCCGGCTGCGCGCCGCGCACGACCTTCGTCGAGAACTGGGCCGAGTGGTCGAGGGCCAGCAGCGCCGCCGCCGCGGTCAGCACCTTGATCGTGGACGCGGGTGTCTGCGGCGTCGTCTCGCCCTGGTTCCACAGCGCCGCGCCGGTCGCCGGGTCCACCACGAGGCCCGCCAGCGGCGCCAGCAGCCCGTTCGCCGCCGGGCCGGCGAGCACCGCCCGCACGCCCGCCGCCGTGGCCTGCTTGCCGTCCGCGCCGACGCCCTTCACCGACAACGACACGGGCGCGGGCGGCAGCGGCGCGGCGGTCGTCGGCACGGGCGTGGCGTCGAACCACCCGCGCTGCGTGCCGACCACCGCCGTGCCGGCGAGGGCGATCACCACCAACACGACCGCGGCGACCACGAACGGGCGCTTGCGCCGCCGCGTCGGAGGCGACGGCTCTTCACGTTCCGTGATCGGTTCAGGGACCGGTTCAGGTTCCGACTTGATCTCGGTCGGCGGCGCGGGCGGGGTCGGCGCGGCGGGCTTCGGCGGCACCCTCACGGGTGTGGCCGGCACCGGCGCCGGGATCCGCATGGTGGGCGGGTCAGGCCGCCTGACCTGCACCGTCGGCGGCTCGCGGTCGACCTCGTCACCGTCGAAAGTCGGCCACGATGGCTCGTCGGGCACGCAGTCCTCCGCGGTCGAGTACGGGCAACGTCACACCCTCTGCCAGGGGTTGACGAGACGACGTAGTCCACACTAGTGGCGTAACGAACGGCGAAGACGAGCGAGGACCGCGCAGTGGAGTTCGACGTCACCATCGAGATCCCCAAAGGGGTCCGCAACAAGTACGAGATGGACCACAAGACGGGTCGCATCCGGCTGGACCGGACCCTGTTCACGGCCACTCAGTACCCGGCGGACTACGGGTTCGTGGACAACACGCTCGGCGAGGACGGCGACCCGCTCGACGCTCTCGTGCTGGTCCAGGAGCCGACGTTCCCCGGTTGCCTGATCCGCTCGCGCGCGATCGGCATGTTCCGGATGACCGACGAGAAGGGCGGCGACGACAAGCTGCTCTGCGTCCCGGCGGAGGACCCGCGCTCCGAGCACCTGCGCGACATCCACCACCTGAACGAGTTCTACCGGCTGGAGATCCAGCACTTCTTCGAGGTCTACAAGGACCTGGAGCCGGGCAAGAGCGTCGAGGGCGCGACGTGGGTCGGTCGCACCGAGGCCGAGGCCGAGATCGTCCGCTCGTACCAGCGGCTGAAGGACGCCGTGGCGCGCGGCGAGGACCACTGAGCTGACACGCGAGAGGCCCGCCCCCCTTCCGGGGAGCGGGCCTCTTCCGCTGTCCGGCTTCCGCTGTCCGGTGCGCCGAGCTGTCGGCGCGCCGCGATCGGCGGGTCAGTGCATCGCGATGGGCGCGGGCTTCTCGCCCTCCGCGTTCTGGTCCTGCACCCGCTCCAGGCCGGACCGGTTGGACAGCGGGACCTCGCGCAGGAACCAGATGACCGCGAAGCCGATCGCCGTCACCACGCCGCCGACCAGGAACACCAGGTCGATCGACGAGGAGAAGCCGTCCAGGAACGGCCTGGCCAGCACCGGGTCGAGCTTGGTCAGGAACTCGGTGTTGTCCAGGTCGAAGCCCGAACCGCCACCCTGCAGGCCAACCGCGAACTCGCGGTTCTCCGGCCGGGCCAGCGCCGCCTGGAAGTCGGGCGTGCCGGCCGCCGCGCGCAGCGCGTTGCCGATCTTGTCGCCGACCGTGCTGAACAGGATCGACAGGAACACCGCGGTGCCGACCGTGCCGCCGATCTGGCGGAAGAACGTGGCCGACGAGGTCGCCACGCCCATGTCGCGCGGCTCGGCGTCGTTCTGGATGGCCACCAGCAGGGTCTGCATGCACAGGCCGAGACCGGCGCCCAGGAAGAACATCAGCGCCAGCGGCTGGTAGATCGGCGTGTCCGTGCCGACCGTGCTGAAGGCGAACAGCGCGACCGTCATCAGGCCGAACCCGATCACCGGGAACACCTTGTAGCGGCCGGTCTTCGCGGTGATGTTGCCGCTCGTGCCCGCCGCCATCATGATGCCGAACGTCAGCGGCAGCATCATCAGGCCGGACTCGGTGGCCGAGTAGCCCTTCACGATCTGCAGGTACAGCGGCAGCGAGACCATGCCGCCGAACATCCCGACGCCGAGCAGGAAGTTGATGACGTTGCCCAGCGCGAACGTCTGCCGCTTGAACAGCCGCAGCGGGAGCAGCGCCTCGTCGCCCATCCGCTTCTCCACGAGCACGAACCCGACCAGGCCGAGCACGCCGATGACGTACATGGCGATCGAGGTGCCCGACGCCCAACCCCAGCCGCGGCCCTGCTCGGCCACGATCAGCAGCGGCACCAGGCCGGTGGTCAGCAGGCCCGCGCCGACGAAGTCGATCCGGTGGTTCACCCGCTGGTGCGGGATGTTGAGCACCTTGGCCACCACGACGAGCGCGACCAGCGCGATCGGCACGTTGATCAGGAACACCCAGCGCCAGCCGGCCGTGCCGAGGAACGTCTCCATGCCCGCGAACAGGCCGCCGACCACGGGGCCCGCCACGCTGGAGATGCCGAAGACCGCCATGAAGTAGCCGGTGTAGCGGCTGCGCTCACGCGGCGAGGTGATGTCCGCCAGGATCGCCATGGCCAGCGACATCAGACCGCCGGCGCCGAGGCCCTGCACCGCGCGGAACGCGGCCAGCTCGTACATCGAGTTGGCGATGCCGGACAGCAGCGAGCCCGCGAGGAACAGCGAGATCGCGGTCAGGTACATCGGCTTGCGGCCGTAGATGTCGGACAGCTTGCCGTACAGCGGCGTGGAGACCGTCGCGGTGATCAGGTAGGCGGTGGTCGCCCACGCCTGGAGCGTCTGGCCGTGCAGCTCGTCCGCGATGGTCTTCATGGCCGTGGCCACGATCATCTGGTCGAGCGCGGCCAGGAAGAGCCCGAGCAGCAGACCCGACAGGATCGTCAGGATCTGCCGGTGGGTGAGCAGGGCGGCGCCGGGTGGCGGCGCGTCCGCTCGGGTTGTCGTTTCCGACATCACTTCTCCCCTTCTGAGCGCGGCCCCAGTCCGCTCTCAGCGATGAAATCCGGTAGCGCCTTCTCGTAGTCCCCCACGAAGCGCTCGAAGTACTCGATGAACTGGGTCCACTGCTGTGGGGACCAGTCCGCGAACAGGCGGGCCAGCGCGACGTTGCGCTGCGTGCGGCGTTCGGCGAGCAGCTGCGCGCCCGCTTCGGTCACCGCCAGCACGCTCGCCCGGCCGTCCTCCGGGTCGGCCCGGCGTTCCACCAGGCCGTCCTTGACCAGCGTCGCCACCTGGCGGCTGACCGTGGACGGGTCGGAGAACACCGCCTCGGCCAGGGCGCTGGACCGCGACGGGCCCATCTGGTTGAGGTTGGCCAGCAGGACGAAGGAAGCCTTGTCCAGGCCCGCCTTGCTCATGTGCGAGGCGACGCAGGCGTGCATCTTGTTCATCCGTACCAACGCCATGCCCATCCGGTCGGCCATGGCGAGCTCCTCGGCCCGCACTTCGTCACCTACCGGGGTCGCCATCACACACTCCGTTTGCTTGCATCAACCAACTAGTTGCTGGGTACAAGCATGCGCTCAACCGGGTGACATGGCAAACCGATTACCGGTGACTCCGGTCTCACGGTCGCCGGACTTAGCAGTTGACTCTCCGTGACCGACCGAGCATGCCAGGTGACGTGGGTAACACCCGGTCGTCGAGTTGACGATGAGGCGTGCATGGCAGGTAGACCCGCAGGCCCGGCGGATTCGGGCCCGTTAGCTTCCTGGCGCGCGCTCCCCCGCGAGCGCCGCTTCTTCATCACCGTCGGTGTCGTGTTGCTGCTCTTGTTCATCATCGGCATCGCGAACCTGGGAGGCGGAGAGGTCACCCCGCGTGCGCTTACCGCGGCGGAGACCACGACCACCCCCACCACCACTACGACCACCACGTCGTCGCGGACGACGACCACGACGACCACGCCTCCTCCCGTGCAGGTCGCGGAAGTGGTCGACGAGCGCACGATCACCCTGTCCGGCGGCGGGCGCGTGCTGCTGACCGGGCTCGCGCAGCCCGGCGAGTGCTGGTCCGCGGCCGCGGTGGACTTCCTGAGAACCGCGTTGGCGGGCAAGGACCTGCGCGTCGTCGGGGCGACCGTGCTGCTGCCCGACGGCGTCGACCTGGCCGTGCACGCGGTGAGCAACGGCATGGCCCGTGCCGGGCAGGCCGCCTCCGCCGCCCTCATCTCGGCCCAGGACGCGGCGAAGGCCGCCGGTCTCGGCCTGTGGGGCGCGCCCTGCGCCGGCGCGGACACCGTCGCGCCGCCGCCTCCGCCACCCCCGCCGCCCGCGCCCGCGCCGACGTACGACCCGCCGCCGCCCGCGCCCCGGCCGGAACAGCCGGCGAGCGCGTACTACGCGAACTGCGACGCCGTCCGCGCCGCGGGCGCCGCGCCGCTCTACGCCGGCCAGCCCGGCTACCGGGCAGCCCTGGACCGCGACAAGGACGGCGTGGCCTGCGAGTAGGTTCGAGCGCCGTGAAGGTGGACCGGCTGGAGATCGACTACGACCCCCTGACCGTGGTGGACGCGGCCCGGGCGGCCCGGGAGCAGGGCTGCGACGGCTTCTGGGTGGCCGAGACCAGGCACGACCCGTTCCTGGCGCTGGGCCGCGTGGCCGGGCTGGTCGACGGCGTCGAGCTCGGCACGGCCATCGCGGTGGCGTTCGCGCGCAACCCGATGAGCACCGCGGTGCAGGCCAACGACCTGCAACTGCTGTCGGGCGGCCGGTTCCACCTCGGCCTCGGCTCGCAGGTGGAACCGCACGTCACCAAGAGGTTCGGCATGCCGTGGTCACGGCCCGCCGCGCGGATGCGCGAGTTCGTGCTGGCGCTGCGGGCCGTCTGGCACACCTGGGCCACCGGGGAGCGGCTGAAGTTCCGCGGCGAGTTCTACACGCACACGCTGATGACGCCGTTCTTCGACCCGGGCCCCAACCCGCACGGTCCGCCGAAAGTGTGGCTGGCGGGCGTCGGCGAGCTGATGACCGAGGTCGCGGGCGAGGTGGCGGACGGGTTCCTGTGCCACTCGTTCACCACCGAGCGGTACTTGCGGGAGGTGACGCTGCCCGCGCTGGCGCGCGGCCGGGCGAAGGCCGGGAAGCCGCTCGCGGGCCTGGAGATCAGCGGGCCGTCGCTGGTGGCGTGCGACGAGGAAGGGGTGGCGGAGGTGCGGCGGCAGATCGCGTTCTACGGCTCGACGCCCGCCTACCGCAAGGTGTTGGACCTGCACGGCTGGGGCGACCTGCACGAGGAGCTGCACCAGCTGTCCCGGCGGCGGCGGTGGGACGACATGGCCGCCGCGGTCACCGACGAGGTACTGGCCGCCTTCGCCGTCGTGGGCACGCCCGCGGCGGCGAAGGCCGAGCTGACCCGCCGCTACGGCGACGTGATCACCCGGATCGCGGCGCCGGTCGTCAGGACCGGATGAGGTGCCGTCCGCTCGGCTCGTCCAGCATCACCCAGTGCCGGAACAGCTCGGCCCGGACCCGCGCCGCGGTCCGCCTCCGGACCCAGCGCCGGCGCCCGACGCGCGCCGCGAGCACGGCCAGCGGCAGGGCCAGCACCGTCAGCACGACCATCGTGACCATCGCCATCACCTCCACGGTGGCAACGACACGGTGACCCACCCCTGACGCCAATGGTGAAAAGGTCACCCCGATGGAGCAACGCCACGGACGAGAACGCGTCCGGGCGGTAACCGTCCTGCGGGCGCCACCCGGGTGGCCGCGCCCGAGGACCGCGGCCGCTCAACTGCCCCGGTAGCACCTGCGCACCTCGGGGACCGGGCCGGCGGATCGGACCACCTCGAACCTCACCAGGCCGCCGTTCGCGTGCTCCGGCGGCATCTCCAACAGCGTCACCTTCACCCACGCACCGGGTGAGGCAGCGGACCCGAGCGCGAGCACCGTGGATTCCCCCGCCCGCAGGGTGTCCTGGCACCCGACGTCGCCGAAGCCGATCTGCACGCCGACGAAGTTCGGCGCGTGGTACACGTTCGACACTCCGACCAGCACGGATCTGTCGGTCGTCCGGGCGCTGCCCAACGGGCTGACGAGCAGTTCCTCGACGACCGGGCTGGGCGGCGGAGACGAGGTCGTGGAGTGGGTCGTGGTCATGGTGGTGGTAGTCGTGACATCGGTTCCGGGCGTCACCAGCGGGCCGCGCACCCCTTCCGACGAAGGGGTGGTCACGGCTTCCTCGCCGAAGAACTCCTCACGGACGTCCTTCTGCAGGCCGAAGACGCCGCCGATGACGGCGAGGGCGGCGAGGAGACTCCCGAAGGCCGTCCAGACCTTCTTGAACGGCTTGTCGGCACCGGCCGTCGACGAATCAGGTGCGGCTCGGTCTGCCGCCGTGACGCCGGGCAGCTTCTCCGGCAGGGCCCACTCGTCGGCCGCGGTCGAGTCGACGTCCGACACCTGCCACGTGATGAGCCCGGCGCTCCCGCGCGTGATCCTCATGCGCAGCAGGCCGGCACTCCTGAGCGCCCCGGCGGACGCCTTGGCGGCGGCCGGGTCGAGCCCGGCGCGCTCGGCGATCTCGGCACCGGACAGCGCGTCGGTCCCACCCGCCCGCAACTCCACGATCGCCGCGAGGACGACCCTGTCCCGCTCGGCTAATCGCGACGGATCGACTCGCATGATCCACCCTCCGCAGTACCACGGCGGGGTGCGGGACCACCCCGGGCAAGCAGTCAGGCCCGGTCCGATGACACCGGACCGGGCCTGATCTGCATCCCACCGAGCCGCCTATCGGAATCGAACCGATGACCTGCTCATTACGAGTGAGCCGCTCTGGCCGACTGAGCTAAGGCGGCGAGACGCGACAACTATAGCCGACCTCCCCGCCGTCACCGAACCGGGGGATGGTCGTTAGAGCAACAAGTGACGTCGCTCACGCGGGCGCCGCACGATGACCGCCGCTGTCCTGGAGGTCCGACCACATGCGCCTGATGGCCCTGCCCGCCGCCGTCGTGCTGGTCGCGCTCTGCGCCGCCCCCGCCCTCGCCCAGCCGGTGACGACGCCGGTGCCCGGTCCGCGCGACCCGGGCCAGCCGCCGGTGTCCGCCGGACCGGCGCCCCGGACGCACGCGGTCGGCGACGCGGGCACCGGACTGGCCGTGGTCAGGCTCGCGCCCGGCTCGACGCCGACGAACACGATCCTGCCGGGCTTCGGCGAGCAGCTCCCCGCGCAGTCGGCGGCCGAGATCGGCGTCGGGCTCGCCTCCGCGCAGGCCAACACCGAGGCGTTCCTGTCCTACGAGCGGTCGGTGGCGCAGGCGTCACCGCTCGGCTTCGCGATCGGCGGTCGGGCGCCGCAGACGCCGGGCACGCTCGTGCAGACCGCCTCGCCGGACAACGCCGCGCCCGTCACCGGCGGCCTCACGCCGCCCGCCACCCCGCTGGACGCGCTGCTCAAGGTCGGCCTGCTCGACGGCAGCGTGCACGCCCGCTGGCACGACGAGCTGGGCCCGTGCGTGCGGCCCCTCGCCGACGCCAAGACCTCCGTCGCGTCCCTGAGCGTCCTCAACGCCATCCCGACCCTGCCCGGCACGCCCGACCTCACCGGCCTGCTCACCGGGGACGCGCCGAAGCTCGACGCCGCCGCCCGGCAGGCCCTGATCGACGGCGTCAAGCAGCTCGCCGCGCCGCTGAGCCGGCTCGGCGGCCTGCTCTCCGGCACACCCGACACCGGCGCGGAGGGCTCGCTGCTCAGCCTCCCCGACACGCTCAGCGCCCACTCCACCGTGGAGCTGGTCGACCTGCCCGGCAGCCCGAACAAGGCCGTGCGGTCGACGTCCACGCTCCAGGCCGCGAGCGTGCGCCTCCTGGCCGGCACGCCGGCGGAGATCCGCGTCGACGTGGTCGGCCGGCCGACGCTGGTCGCGCTGTCCACCGGCGACCGGGCCACCTCGGGCATCACCTACACCGCGCCCGTGCTGCGGGTCAGCCAGGGCGGCAGGGAGCTGGGCACGCTCGACGCGGCCCACCCGAAGCTGGACGTCCCGATCGGTGTCACGCCGGGGCAGCGGCTGCCGCTGGTCGGCGCGCTGGCCGAGGGCCTGCCGAGGCTCGACATCGGTGTGCTGCGGTTGCAGATCGCCCAGCTCAACCAGAAGGACGTGGTGATCGACGGCCCGTTGCAGCAGGGCGGTCCCGCCATCACGGGTTTCATGCTCGGGGCCACCGCGCGCCTGCTCGACCTCCAGCTGCTGCCGACCGACGCCCTCGGTCTGCCGAACCTGCCGTCGGCGCTGGCACAGGTGTCCCTGGGTGAGCAGGTCGTGCGCGCGGCGGCCCCGAACGGCGGTGTGGTCTGCGCTCCGGCGCAGGCGCCTCCGGGTGGCGGCGGGCAGGCCGCGCCGCCGAAGAAGGGCGAGCCGCTCGCCTACACGAACGCGGCGTACCGGACGGTCCCGATCTTCTGGACGGGCACCGCCCTGCTGCTGGTCGGCGTCGTCCTGGTGGCCGCCCTGCCGACCCGCCGCCCCCGCACCCGCGCCCGCCCGGTGACGGACGGCGGCACGCCGGCGTCCTAGCGCCTCACCCCGCGCTCACGGCATCGGCTCCCCGGCCGCCGGGCTCGGGTCGGGGACGACGCCGGATCGCACCACCGTCAGCCTCGGCACCACCTGCGCGTCGACGCCCTCCAACGCCAGGTGGGCCATCCGGTACGCCGAGCGCGCGCCGTCGAGCAGCTTGCCCCGGTCGACCTCGTGCCGCTTCACCTCGGGCGTGCCGGGCAGCGGCGCGAGGTCGAGCACCGCCGGCGACGCGTCCGGGGACTGCCGGCTCCGCGCCAGGTACGGCCGGTCCTCGGCCAGGTACTGCACCATCGAGGCGGTGAACCCGGAGCCGAGGCCCGGCCGCATCCGCTCCAGGTGGCGCGCGGCCAGCCGGTCGACCACCGACACCCCGGTCCTCGGCGGCGCGATCGGCCTGGTGCTCAACGACAGCACGTGCGTGCAGCGGTCCTCGACGGCGGCCCGGAAGGGGTGGAACCGCAGCACGCCGCCGTCGATGGCGCGGTGTCCCCGGAACGTGGTCGTGCCCTTGATCGCCAGCGGCAACCAGGTGCTCGCCCGCAGCGCCTCCCGCACGTCGTCCGGTGTGGAGAAATCGCTGACGTCGAGCGTCTTGAGCGCGTCGACGTCGGTCACCATCACGTGCAGCCGCTGGGCGGCGGCGATGATCGCCGCGTAGTCCAGCGGTTTGCGGCGGACGAGCACTTCCTCGAACACGTACGCGAGGTTCATCGGCCCTTCGCGCCGCAGCACCCGGCGGAAGTCGAGGAAAGCCGGATCGGTGAGGTCGTCGAAGTAGATGGACAGCGGGAACCAGGTGCGCCTGGCGATGAAGTACGCGCCGTTGACCGCGCCGGACGAGCACGCGTAGACGTCGTCGAACGCGTCGGCGAACCCGAGGTCCTCCACCGCGGTGAGCATCGCGCCGGAGACGACGCCGCGCAGACCACCGCCCTCGATGGCCAGCCCGACCTTGAGACCGTCGTCCCGCGCGCCGGGTTTGCTGCCCGCGGCGCGGCGGGCGCGCAGCACCTCTAGGACGGGGTGCGCGGGCGACCACGGCAGCCCGGCGTCCGAGTGCGCCGGCGACGCGATCGGGCGCGAGCCCGACAGCGGCGGCCGGTGGCGGCGTCGGCCGTTGTTCCAGGACATGCGGCGACGACCTCTCCCGAGAGCGCGGCTGTGCGATCAACGGTAGTGGCCGGTGACCGACTCCGGTTCGAGTCTGATCTTCATCACCCGAACGTATGAATCCGGCGATTCGCCGACCGCACGCCACCGTTGCCGCCCGCCCACGATCCCGCGGATCTGCCGTCGTCTTCCCCGGCGGACGGTCCGGTCAGCCCCGCTGGAGGGTGGTGAGCATGGCCTCGATGGCGATCCGCGGCTTCACGTTCAGCTCCAGCGCGGTCCGGCAGCTCAGCACGGCCTCGAGCCGGCGCAACGTCGACTCCGGCGTCCACTCCGCCGCCGCCGCGCGCGCGTCCTCGGCCCGGTCCGGGTGGTTGAGCACGGCGGTCGCGCCCGTCGAGGTCACCAGCACGTCCCGGTAGAACGCGGCCAGGTCGACCAGCGCCTGGTCCAGCGAGTCGCGCTGGGTCCGGGTGGCCCGCGACTTCTGCCGCTTCTCCAGGTCCTTCAGCGCGCCCTTGGCCCCCCGGGTCGCGGCGGCCGTGCCCTTGCCCGTGCCGCCGGCGCCCATGGCGGTCTCCAGCGCTTCGCGCTCGGCCACGTCCCGGCCCTCGTTCGCGGTCTGCGCGTCGCCCTCGGCGGCCGAGACGAGCTGGTCGGCGCACGTGAAGACGTCCGCGGGCCGCCGCAACGCGGTCGGGATCCGCAGCACCGCCTCGCGCCGGGCCCGCGACTGCTCGTCGGTGGCCAACCGCCGCGCCCGGCCCACGTGCCCGCCGCACACCGAGGCCGCCCACGACGCCACCTCCGGCGCCACGCCCTCGTGCTCCAGCGCCGACGCGATCGCCGCGACGCGCGGGGTCGCCAACGAGACGATCCGGCACCGCGACCGGATGGTCACCGACACGTCCTCGGGGTGGTCCGACGGCGCGCACAGCAGGAACACGGTCCGGGCCGGGGGCTCCTCCACGGCCTTGAGCAGCGCGTTCGCCGCGCCCTCGGTGAGCCGGTCGGCGTCGGCGATGATCACCACCTGCCACCGCCCGGACGTCGGGCGCCGGGCCGACACCTGCACCAGCGACCGCATCTCGGCCACCGAGATCGACAGGCCCTCGGGTGCGACGACCCGCACGTCGGCGTGCGTGCCGGCCAACGTGGTGTGGCACCCGGCGCACTCGCCGCAGCCCGGCCGGTCGTCCACGGCGCCGCACTGCAACGCGGCGGCGAACGCCCTGGCCGCGACGGAGCGCCCCGAGCCGGGCGGCCCGGTGAACAGCCACGCGTGCGTCATCGCGCCCGGGGCCGGCGTGCCGCCCGCCACGATCGACGCGGCCGCTTCCGCCGCCGCCGACAGCACCTCGACCGCCTCCGGCTGGCCGACGACGTCGCCCCACACACCACGGTTCACGCGGCGACCGTACCGATCCGTCAGGGCGTCTCCGCCACCGGCTTGACCGGCATCCTGGTCCGCCGCGCCAGCAGCGGCAGCACGGCGGTCCGCACCCGGTGGGCCACCTCGTCCTCGGTGCCGTCGGCGTCGACCACGACGTACCGCTCCGGGTCGGCCGAGGCCATGTCGGTCAGCAGCTTCTGCACCCGCCAGTGGTGCTCGACGGTGTCCAGCGTGCCGCCGGAGGCCCGGACCTGCGACGGCGTCCGGTCCAGCAGCACGGTCATGTCCGGCCGCAGCCTGCCGGTGGCCCAGTCGACCAGGCCCTCCACCTCGCGCGGCTCCACGCTGCCCGCCGCGCTGAAGTGCGCCAACGGGCTGTCGACGTACCGCTCCATGACGACCAGCGCGCCGTTGTCCAGCGCGGGCCGCACCTCGCGCTCCACCACGTCGGCCCGCACGGCGGCGGCCACCAGGGCGTGCGCGCGCACCCCGGCCAGGTCGGCGGTGGACAGCAGGTTGCGCAACCGCTGCTCGTCCAGGTCCGGGTCGGAGGCCAGCACGACCTCGCGGCCGGTCTCGCGCAACGCCTCCGCCAGCCTCCTGGCCTGCACGGACGTGTCCTGGCGGGTGTCGCCCTCGACCGCGATCAGCACGCCGCCGGTGCGCCGCGCCCGTCCCCGCAGCGCCGCGAGCAGGTCCGACAGGAACGGCTCGGAGCGCCGGTTGTCCATCTGGCGGTAGGCGATCAGCCCGAGCAGGGCGGCGATCACGCCCGCGCCGAACAGCACCGGCCGCGTCCCGTCTACCACCATCGGGTGACCGAAGACCGTGACCGTGCGCTTCTGCACCAGCGTGACCAGCAGCGGAGCGGCGGCCGACGCGGCGAACAGCACCACCTTCAGCAACGACTGGAGCAGCGCCACGGTCCGGCCGCGCATCGCGTCCTCGACCTGCGAGCCGACGATGGTCAGACCGGTGAGGAACGCCATGCCCGCCGACGCGCCGACGCACGCCACCGCGATCAGCGCCACCCACAGGTGCGGCGCGAACGCCACGAACAGCAGGCTCACGCCCGCGACCAGGATCGTCACGCCGAACAGCCGGTCGTAGGGCAGCCGGCGGGCCATCCGGGGCGCGGTCGCCATGCCCAGCGCCAGCCCGGCGAACACGGCCACGAACAGCAGGCCGAACGCGGAGTCGCCGCCCAGCAGCGACAGGGAGTACGGGGTGGCGGTGCCGATCACCGCGCCGGCCGCGGCGAACGCGCCGATCATGCCGATGACCAGGCCGCGGACCAGCGGCGTGCGGGCCGCGTACCTCATGCCGTCGCGCAGCATGGCGAAGAAGCCGGGCGCCTCGCCGTTCTCGCGGGTCCGCTTCACCGCGGCGATCCGGCCGGACAGCTCCGGGATGCGGGTCGCCACGATGATCGCCGAGGTGACGTACAGCGCGCCGTTGACCATGACCGCGATGGTCGCGATGCGGAACTCGAGGTCGCTGTTCTGCAGGCCGAGGTAGCCGGGGATGCCGGAGATGATCGAGTACAGGCCCGCGCCGGAGATGACCGAGATGCCGTAGGTCATCACCAGGCCGAGCTGGTTGGCCGTTTCCACCTGGTCGGGTCGGCGCAGCAGGTTCGGCACGGCCGAGTCCTTGGCCGGGATCCACAGCATCGCGCAGCAGCCGACCAGGAAGTTCGCGATGAACAGCCACCACGCCGTGCCGACCAGCGCGATGGAGATGAACAGGCCGCCGCGCAGCAGGTCGCAGACCACCATGATCTTGCGGCGGTCGAACCGGTCCGCGAGCACGCCGCCGAGCGGCGCGAACAGGATGCCGGGCAGCAGCTGGGTCAGCACGACCAGGCTGAGCGAGAAGCTCTGCCACTGGTAGCTGTCCATCATCTTGGTGACCAGGCCCGTCAGGGCCAACAATGACAACCAGTCACCGACACTGCACAGATAGGTGACGCCCCAGAGCCTGCGGAACGGCCGGATCGCCAACACGCTGCGAATCCGGTGGCTGGTCGAGGCCGCTGTGCCGCCGTCTTGGATGGTGCTCACCCCCGCCGATGGTGCAGGCAGTAAGGGTAGCCGGACCGATTCACCCGTCTGACCACATCCGCCGTTCGGGTGACCTGAGTGTGTTCAGCGCACCAGGTCGACCACGGCTTCGATGATCTCACGCACCACGTTGAACAGCAGCCCGCTGAGCGCCGCCAGCAGGACCAGGCAGCCGATCAGGCCGCCCTTGCCCTTCTTCGGCACCGGCTCGGCGACCGCGTGCCCCGGCTCGCGCCGGGCCGGTCCGGCCTGCGGCGGGGACGCCGTGCCCGGCTGCCGACGTGCCAGTCCGGGGTGCGGCACGTGCGCCGCGGGCTCGCCCGTCACCTGCCGCGCCGCAGCGCGCACGGGCTCGCGGGAGGACGCGCGCCGGGTCTGCGGGACGTACGCCGGTCCGGGCCGCGGCGCGGGCATCGGCGGCGGCACGATCGGCGGCACGGCCTTCGTCACGAACCGCTCGCCCGTGACCAGGCCGGCGAGGGCGTCCGGGAACACCGGAGGGGGCGGTGGGGGCTGCGTTCCGTCCGGCGCGAACCGGCCCGCGCCGGAACGAGCTTCGCCCAAGCCGTCCACCGCCCCGCCTCCCCTAGCTCTTCGTCTTCGCCGGAGCCTTCTTCCGCGCGGGCGCCTTCTTGGCCGCGGGCGCCTTCTTCTTCGTCGTCGGACCCTTGGCCCGCTTCTCGGCCAGCAGCTCGGCCGCCCGCTCGTCGGACAGGCCCTCGACGCTGTCCGACTTGCGCAGCGACGCGTTGACCTCGCCGTCGGTCACGTACGGGCCGAACCGGCCCTCCTTGACCACCATCGGCTTGCCGGAGACCGGGTCCGCGCCCAGCTCCTTCAACGGCGGCGCGGCCGCGGCCCGACCCCGCTTCTTCGGCTCGGCGTAGATCTTGAGCGCCTCGTCGAGGGTGACCGAGAACAGCTGGTCCTCGCTGGTCAGCGACCGCGAGTCGGTGCCCTTCTTCAGGTAGGGCCCGTAGCGGCCGTTCTGCGCGGTGATCTCCGCGCCGGTCTCCGGGTCCTTGCCGACCACGCGCGGCAGCGAGAGCAGCTTCAGCGCGTCGTCCAGCGTGACCGCGTCCAGCGACATCGACTTGAACAGCGAGCCGGTGCGCGGCTTCGGCGCCTTCTTCGCGCCCTCCGGCGCCTCGGGCAGCACCTCGGTCACGTACGGGCCGAACCGGCCCTCCTTGGCCACGATCTCGTGCCCGGTCACCGGGTCGTTGCCCAGCGAGCGGCCCTCCTGCGGCGTGGCGAACAGCCTGTCCGCGATCTCGCGGTTCAGCTCGTCCGGCGGCAGGTCGTCGGGCAGGTTCGCCCGCTGCGCGCTGGTCGTGCCGTCCTCGCCCTCGACCTCGCGCTCCAGGTAGGGCCCGTAGCGGCCGACCCGGACGTAGACCGTGCGGCCCTCCACGTCGGGGAACAGCGGGATCGAGTTGACCTCGCGGGCGTCGATCGCCTCGACGCTCGACCCGACCAGCTTCTTCAGCCCGCCGGAGCGGCCGACCGACGACTCGGGGCCGACGTTGCCGCCGAAGTAGAACCCGGACAGCCACGTGGTCCGCTCCTGGCGGCCGGCGGCGATGCCGTCCAGCTCGTCCTCCAGCGCAGCGGTGAAGTCGTAGTCGACGAGCCGGCCGAAGTGCTGCTCCAGCAGCCCGACCACGGCGAACGCCACCCACGACGGGACCAGGGCGGAGCCCTTCTTCCACACGTAGCCGCGGTCCTGGACGGTGCTGATGATCGAGGCGTAGGTGGAGGGCCGGCCGATGCCCAGCTCCTCCATCGTCTTGATCAGGCTCGCTTCGGTGAAGCGCGGCGGCGGGCTGGTCGAGTGGCCGTCCGCGGACAGCTCGGCGGCCAGCAGCGCCTGGTCCTTGACCAGCTGCGGCAGCCGCGACTCGGCGTCGTCGGACTCGCCGCCCGCCTCCGAGTCGACCGTCTCCACGTAGGCCTTCAGGAAGCCCGCGAAGGTGATCGTGCGGCCGGACGCGGCGAAGGTGACGTTCTCCCCGCCGGTCGTCGTGCCGGAGATGCGGACCGACGTCGTGTTGCCGCGCGCGTCGGCCATCTGGGAGGCGATCGTGCGCTGCCAGATCAGCTCGTAGAGCTTGAACTCGTCCGACTCCAGCTCGCGGGCCACCTGGCCGGGGGTGCGGAACACCTCGCCGGCGGGGCGGATCGCCTCGTGGGCCTCCTGCGCGTTCTTGACCTTGCGGGTGTACTGGCGGGGCTCCTTGGACACGAACTGCGAGCCGTACAGCTCGGTGGCCTGCGCCCGCGCCGCCGCGATCGCGGTCTCCGACAGCGTCGTGCTGTCGGTGCGCATGTAGGTGATGTAGCCGTTCTCGTACAGCTTCTGCGCGGTGCGCATGGCGCGGTCCGCGGAGAAGCGCAGCTTGCGGCCCGCCTCCTGCTGCAACGTGGAGGTCATGAACGGCGCGTACGGCTTGCGCGTGTACGGCTTCTCCTCGACCGAGGAGACCGTCATCGAGGCGTTGACCAGGCCGTCCGCGATGGCCCTGGCCTGCGCCTCGTCCAGCATGCGCACCTCGGTCGGCCCGGCCTTGAGCCTGCCGTCGGGGCCGAAGTCGCGGCCCGTGGCCAGGCGCGTGCCGTCGACCGCGACCAGCCGGGCGCCGAACGTGCGCGGCGCGGCGTCCTCGCCCGCGTCCACGGTCGCCGAGACGTCCCAGTAGGAGGCGGTCACGAACTTCATCCGCTCGCGCTCCCGCTCGACCACGATCCGGGTCGCCACGGACTGCACGCGGCCCGCCGAGAGCTTCGGCATGACCTTCTTCCAGAGCACCGGGCTGACCTCGTAGCCGTAGAGGCGGTCGAGGATGCGGCGGGTCTCCTGGGCGTCGACCAGGTCCTGGTCCAGGTCGCGGGGGTTCGCGGCGGCGGCGAGGATCGCGGGCTCGGTGATCTCGTGGAACACCATCCGCCGAACCGGGACCTTCGGCTTCAGCGTGTCGAGCAGGTGCCAGGCGATGGCCTCGCCCTCGCGGTCGCCGTCTGTCGCGAGGTACAGCTCGTCGACGTCCTTGAGCAGCTCTTTCAGCTCGGCGACGGTCGCCTTCTTGTCCGGCGTGACGACGTACAGCGGTTCGAAGCCGTGGTCGACGTCGACCCCGAGCCGGGCCCACGGCATGCCCTTGTACTTCGCGGGCACGTCGGCCGCGCCGCGGGGCAGGTCCCGGATGTGCCCCTTGGATGACTCCACGACGAAGTCGCTGCCGAGGTAAGACGCGATCTTCCGCGCCTTCGTGGGCGACTCGACGATCACCAACCGCCGGTTGCCGCTCGCTGATCCCCCGTTTGTCTTCCTCGCCCGTGTCGATCCAGCCACGCCGTCCCGCTCTCTTCGAACACTGTGTCCCGACCCGCCAGTGTGCACTGTCCTTTGTCGCCGCTGGGCAGCCCTGGTCGGGACAGGGTGACACAACTGTGGCGGATCCTCCGCCAGGAGGACGCGCTACGCGGCCGGCCAGGTGCGTTCCGCGACGCCCCTCGGCGCGCGTCCGACCAGCTCGGCGAGCCGTTCGAGCCGCCGTCTGCCGACGACGCGCAGCGCGGGTCCCCCGGTCTTGCCGATCAAGAGTGTCGAGGGCAGACCCGACGTGGCCAATGCTTTTCGCAACGCTTCGTGCGTGTCGGGCGCCTCGGGGTCGAGGCCCAGGAGGTACCCGGAGCCGGACTCGACCCACCGGCCGGACGCGAGCGCCCACAGCCGCAGGGCCGCGCCGTCGAGGGTGAAGTCGGGTGGGACGACCTTGCGGTCGCCGTCGAACCACTGCGCCGCCAACCCGGCCAGGTCGGTGCGGAACGCCGTCGTGACCTGCCACGACTCGGTGACCACCGGTTCGGCCGCCTCGACGGCCCCCGGCTCGGTCCCGGTCCCCGCCTCGACGGCCCCCTGCTCGGCCTCGGTCCGCGGCTCCGGCTCGGGCTCGGGTTCGGCGGCGGCCGGCCCACGCCGGCCCGACCCGATCACCACCGGGGCGAACCCGTCCGGGTCGTCGTCCACCGGCTCGTCCAGGGGTTCCCCCAGGTCGTCGAGGTCGTCCAGGTCGGGCAAGGGCTCGTCCAGGTCGTCCGGGGGTTCGTCCAGCGGCTCGTCGGGCGACTCGGCCACCGGCTCGTCGTCGGCGGGCCGGCTCGCGGGCTCGTCCGGGACGACTTCGATCCCGGCGGGCCCCGCCGGCTCCGGCCCGGCCTCGGCGGGTCCGTCCTCGGCGACCCGGGGCCGCTCCGCCCGGACCTGCTCGACCCGGGCCTGCACGCCCCGCTCGGCCAGCGCCGCCTCCACCGCGGCGGCCCGGTCCCGGGTGTCGAGACCCACCGACACCCGGGCCGCGCGCCCACGGGCGAAGCCCAGCGCCCGGCCGGGCCCGCACAGCAGGCCCGCCAGGTCACCGACGCAAGGCTGTCTCGCCTCGGCCGAGTAGAAGGACAATTGCCCCACGGACAGGCAGCGTAGAACACACGTTCGACCACGGCCAGTCTCCGAAGGGCTGAACCACCTACCCCAACGGTCCCACCCGTCCCAGCGGTGTCAGCTGCCGAGGCTCTTCAGCGTCTCCGACATCGCGACGCACTCGGGCGCCTGCTTGAACGCCGGGCCGAGCTTCGGGTCGTCCTGGAGCTTCTTGATCTGCTCCTGGAGCTTGGACGGGTCCGCCTGGTCGCCGCCGAGCTGCTCCAGCTTGGTGGCGAACTCGGGGTCGGCCGGGTCCAGCGCCGCCAGCTCGGTGTTGACCTGGGTCAGCGTCTTGCCCGAGTCGGTGAAGAACTTGACCAGCTCGTCGTGCAGCTCCTGGCTCTCGGGCGACGGCGCGCCGAGGTCGTCCAGCTTCTCGCCCGCCTCGCTCAGCGACTTGCCCGCCTTGGAGCTGTAGTCGAGCAGCGCGGTCTTCTGCACGGCCGGGTCCTCCGCGCCGCCCTCGAACATCGTCTTCAGCAGGGTCAGCACGCCCTCGATGGTGGGCGAGATGCCCTCGCAGAACGTCCCGGTCCACTTGACCGGGTCGGCGTCCGCGGCGGTGGTGGTCGTGGTGGTCGCCGTCGACCCTGACGTGGAGGACGCCGACGAGCCGCCACCACCGCACGCGGAGGTGACCAGAACAGCGGCGAACACGCCGGCGAGCGCGACACGGTGCTTCACAGAATGCCCCCAAATCGGAAAAAGGTGAGGGGGCAACCTACTACGAAGTCGGTGTGACGGGTTCCGACGGCCTCAGCGTCCGCAGGTCCTGGCAGGCCGCCGCCTTCTCGGCCGCCGCCGACAGCTCCGGCGACGCCTCCAGCTGCTTCAGCGGCGCGACGAAGTCGTCCAGCCTGGTGATGGCCTCGCCGGCGGCCTGCAACCCGCCGACCGGGTCGTTGGCGTCCGCCGCCTCGATGGCCGCCTTGGCGTCGGTGAAGTTCTTCGCGATGCCGGTGAACGTCACCGCCATCTGCTCCACCTGCTCGTCACCGCCCGCCACCGGCGACGGACCCACGCCGCGCAGCTTGGTCGCGGTCTGGGTGAACGCGTCGGCCATCTGGCCCATGTACGCGCCCATGTCGGCCTTCAGCTTCGCCGGGTCGTTCGCGTCCAGCTGCGGCGGTGTCTTCTGCACCGTGGCGAACGAGGACGCCGCCGTGCACACCTTGTCCATGTACGCCACCGCCGCCGCGTCGGACGGCGACTCGGACGACGACGTGGGTGTGGCGGAGTCGCCCCCGGACCCGCACCCGGCGACCGCCACGACCAGGGCGGTCGCGGCGACCAGCGGCAGAAGTCTCATCAGGGTGCTCCCCCTCGTTGTGCGCGACCGCGGTTCTCGGCGATACCGGACAGTGTGCCCCCATCCGGGCGCGCCCACCCGGCCCACCCGGCCCACCCGGACGTGGAAGGGCGGGGCGCCGCGAACCGCCGGCGCCCCGCCCCGCTCGACCGTCACGCGGAGGTGGTGACCTCCGCCGGGGTGTCCGAGATCGCCGTGCCGCGCCGCTTGGACACGACCACGGCGCCCACGATCACCACGACCGCCACGATCGCGATCGCGTACCGGATGCCCGCCGACTCGCCGGAGCCGACGGAGAACCCGACGATCGCGGGCGCGATCAGCACCGAGACCAGGTTCATCACCTTGATCAGCGGGTTGATGGCCGGACCGGCGGTGTCCTTGAACGGGTCGCCGACGGTGTCGCCGATGACGGTGGCGGCGTGGGCGTCGGAGCCCTTGCCGCCGTGGTTGCCGTCCTCGACCAGCTTCTTCGCGTTGTCCCAGGCGCCACCGGAGTTGGCCAGGAACACCGCCATCAGCGTGCCGGTGGCGATCGCGCCCGCCAGGTAGCCGGCCAGCGGGCCGACGCCGAGGCCGAAGCCGACCGCGATCGGCGCCAGCACCGCGAGCAGGCCGGGAGTGGCCAGCTCGCGCAGCGAGTCCCTCGTGCAGATGTCGACGACCCGGCCGTACTCCGGCTTCACCGTGCCGTCCATGATCCCGGGGTTGTCGCGGAACTGGCGGCGCACCTCGAACACGATCGCGCCCGCCGCGCGGGTCACCGCGTTCACCGCGAGACCGGAGAACATGAACACGACGGCCGCGCCGATGATGAGGCCGACCAGCACGTTCGGGCTGAACACCACGTTGGTGAACGAGATCGGCACCTCGCCGATGCCCACCTGCACGTCCCGCAGCGCCTGCTCGATCGCGTCCTTGTAGGAGCCGAACAGCGCGGTCGCCGCCAGCACGGCGGTGGCGATCGCGATGCCCTTGGTGATGGCCTTGGTCGTGTTGCCCACCGCGTCGAGCTCGGTGAGGATCTGCGCGCCTTCGCCGTCCACGTCGCCGGACATCTCCGCGATGCCCTGCGCGTTGTCGGAGACGGGGCCGAAGGTGTCCATGGCCACGATGACGCCGACCGTGGTCAGCAGGCCGCAGCCGGCCAGCGCGACCGCGAACAGCGCCACGACCACCGAGCCGGACAGCAGGAACGCGCCGTAGACCGCGCCGCCGATGACCAGCGCGGTGTAGACCGCCGACTCGAAGCCGACCGAGATGCCCGAGAGGATGACGGTCGCCGCGCCGGTGAGCGAGGTGCGGCCGACCTCCTTGACCGGCTTGTGCTCGGTGCCGGTGAAGTAGCCGGTCAGCCACAGGATGACGCCCGCCAGCACGATGCCGATGATCACCGCGACGGCCGCGATCAAGGCCGGGTTGCCCGGCGTGCCCGCGATCTCCTCGGACACGCCGGCGAGGCCCGCGAACGAGCTGGGCAGGAACAGGAACGCCGCGACCGTGCACAGCACCGCCGAGATGACCGCCGAGATGTAGAACGAGCGGTTGATCGCGGTGAGGCCGTTCTCGCCGGTGCGGGCGCTGGTGATGTAGACGCCGATGACCGCCGTGAGCACGCCGATCGCGGGCACGATCAGCGGGAACAGCAGGCCCTTCGCGCCGAACGCGGCCGTGCCCAGGATCAGCGACGCGACCAGGGTGACGGCGTAGGACTCGAACAGGTCCGCCGCCATGCCGGCGCAGTCGCCGACGTTGTCGCCCACGTTGTCCGCGATGGTCGCGGCGTTGCGCGGGTCGTCCTCGGGGATGCCCTGCTCGACCTTGCCGACCAGGTCCGCGCCGACGTCGGCGGCCTTGGTGAAGATGCCGCCGCCGACCCGCATGAACATGGCGAGCAGGGCCGCGCCGAAGCCGAAGCCCTCCAGCACCCGCGGCGCCTGGCCGACGTAGACGAACACGACCAGCGCCGCGCCGAACAGGCCCAGGCCGACGGTGAACATGCCGACCACGCCGCCGGTGCGGAACGCGATCCGCATGGCCTTCTCCCGGCCGCCCGCCTCCTTGGCCGCGGCGGCGACGCGCACGTTCGCGCGGGTCGACAGCCACATGCCGAGGTAGCCGATGACGGCGGAGAAGCCGGCGCCGACGAGGAAGAACAGCGACCTGCCGATCCGTTCGCCGATGTCCTCGGCGGGAAGCGCGAACAGCAGCACGAACACGATGACGACGAAGATGCCGAGCGTTCGGAACTGCCGGTTGAGGTAGGCCGCTGCGCCCTCTTGGACCGCCTTGGCGATGTCCTGCATCTTGGAGGTGCCCTGGCCCGCGGCCAGCACCTCCCGGAGCAGCACGTAGCCCACGGCCAGGGCAGCCAGGGCGACCACGGCGACCACGGCCACGAGGCCGCGATCACCTCCGGAGAGCTCTAGGCCCTCCGCGAGGAATTGCCGGGACATCCGTCCTCCTGGTGAGTTTTCCAAGCCCAATGTCAGGGCCACCCCGCTGATGTGAGGCGGGTCACTCACGCGACTGTCAGCCCCGACACAACGTGATGCACCCCTCATTGGATGCGATAGCGGCGGAGTCTATTCATAGTGCGCAACCAGGCAACAACGCGTCCCGATCCGTACACACACCGTTATCTGCAGAGGTACGGTCCGGAAGTCCGTCGGATGTGCGAAGCTGCGCCCCGTGGCGAACCAGGGACGTCGTTTGCTGGACCGGGTCCTCGCCGGGGTTCCGGCGGGCGAATCGCCGTTGACGCACACCGAGGAGCAGCCGCCGCGCCCCGCGCAGCCCGTCCCGTGGCCGTCGTGGACGCCACCGGAAGTGGTGTCCGCGCTGGTGGATCGGGGTGTGACGCAGCCGTGGCGGCACCAGGCCGAAGCGGCGACCCATGCGTGGTCCGGATCACACGTCGTGGTGGCGACGGGCACCGCGTCCGGGAAATCGCTGGCGTACCAATTGCCGGTCCTGAGCGCGTTGACAGTTGATCCGAAGGCAACAGCTCTGTACCTCTCGCCCACGAAGGCGCTGGGCGCGGACCAGTTGAGATCGGTGAGCGGTTTGGGCGTGTCGGGCGTCCGCGCGGCGTCGTTCGACGGGGACACGCCGATGGCCGAACGCGATTGGGTGCGGGCGCACGCCAACTGGGTGTTCAGCAACCCGGACATGCTGCACCGGGGCGTGCTGCCCAACCACGCCCGGTGGATCAGGTTCCTGCGCCGGCTGTCGTACGTGGTGGTCGACGAATGTCACACGTACAGGGGTGTTTTCGGCTCGCACGTGGCGCTGCTGCTGCGGCGGCTGCGGCGGGTCGCGCAGCGGTACGGCGCGGACCCGGTGTTCGTGCTGGCGTCGGCGACGGTGGCCGACCCGGCGGCGTCGGCGGAGGCGCTGGTCGGCGCGCCGTGCGAGGCGGTGACGGAGGACGGGTCACCGCGCGCGGGGCGGACGGTGGCGTTGTGGGAGCCGCCGCTGCTGGACGACCTGGAAGGCGAGAACGGCGCGCCGGTGCGGCGGTCGGCGGGCGCGGAGACGGCGCGGATCCTGGCCGACCTGGTGGTGGAGGGCGCGCGGTCCTTGGCGTTCGTGCGGTCGCGGGTGGGCGCGGAGCTGACCGCGTTGGGCGCGCGGCGGGTGCTGTCGGAGGTCGACCCGTCGTTGGCGGCGCGGGTGGCCGCCTACCGGGGCGGGTACCTGCCGGAGGAGCGGCGGGCGTTGGAGCGGGCGGTGTCGTCGGGCGAACTGCTGGGCGTGGCGACGACGAACGCGTTGGAGCTCGGCGTGGACATCGTCGGGTTGGACGCCGTGGTGGTCGCCGGTTTCCCGGGCACGCTGGCGTCGTTCTGGCAGCAGGCCGGGCGGGCGGGGCGGACCGAGGACAGCGACGCGCTGGTGGTGTTCGTGGCGCGGGACGACCCGCTGGACACCTACCTGGTGCACAACCCGTCGGCGGTGCTGGACAAGCCGGTCGAGGCGACGGTGCTGGACCCCGCGAACCCGTACGTGCTGGAGCCGCAGTTGGCGTGCGCCGCCGCCGAGCTGCCGCTGACGCCGGAGTCGCTGGCCTCGTTCGGCGGTGACGCGGCGCTGGCCGTGGTGGAGGACATGGTGGCGCGGCGGGTGCTGCGGCGGCGGCCGAACGGCTGGTACTGGACCTCGCACGACCGGCCGCACTCGTCGGTGGACATCCGCGGGTCCGGCGGCGAACAGGTCGTCGTGGTGGAGGCCGACTCGGGGCGGATGCTCGGCACGGTCGACCCCGGTTCGGCGTGCTGGCAGGTGCACTCCGGCGCCGTCTACCTGCACCAGGGCGAGTCGTACGTGGTGGACCACCTGGACCTGGACAGCGGTCTGGCGATGGTGCACGCGGAGAAGCCGGACTGGTCGACGACCGCCCGTGACACCAAGGACATCTCGGTGGTGCGGGTGCTGGAGAAACGCGAGTTCGACGGGGTGACCGTGTGCCTCGGCGAGGTCGAGGTGACCTCGCAGGTGGTCGGCTACCTGCGGAAACTGCCGTCCGGGCAGGTGGTCGACTCGGTGCCGCTGTCGCTGCCCGCGCAGACGCTGGTGACGCGGGCGGTCTGGTACACGGTGTCGGCGGAGCTGCTGGGCGTCGCGTTGCCGCGCGACGCGGGTGGCGGCAGTGCGCCGGGGGGCGCCGGTCTGGATCCGGCGCGCGTCCCCGGCGCGCTGCACGCCGCCGAACACGCGGCGATCGGCCTGCTACCGCTGTTCGCGACCTGTGACCGGTGGGACATCGGCGGAGTGTCGACCGCGCTGCACCAGGACACCGGGGAGGCGACGGTGTTCGTGCACGACGGTCATCCCGGAGGAGCCGGGTTCGCCGACCGCGGGTTCGACGCGGTAGTCCCGTGGTTGGTCGCTACTAGGGAGGCCATCGCGGCTTGCGCGTGTCCGGCCGGGTGCCCGTCCTGCGTTCAGTCGCCGAAGTGCGGGAACGGCAACGATCCGCTGGACAAGGCGGGTGGGGTGGCCGTGCTGGACGTCGTGCTCGGGGTGGTCGGGGAGAGACGACACCACGACGTCCGGCACGGCCGGGTCGGTCAGGACCGGTCGGCGGCGACCAGGCCGTAGGTGGTGGTGCGGTCGGCGGCCTGCAGCAGGGCGTCCCGGACCACGTCCACGTGCGGCAGGTGCCACGCGCAGATCTGCGGCTTGACCCGCCAGTGCACGACGCCGACCTGGCCCGTGCTCGGCGGCAGCGGGACGTACTCGCCCTGGCCGTAGTGCTTGACGTCCGGGTCGGTGACCGGCGTGCCGCCGGAGGCGACCAGGAACATCCAGCGGCCCTCCGGGGTGGCCACGATCGGCACCGGGACGCCGGCGGCGCGCAGCTCCACCGCGGCCCGGCGGCCGAGGTCGGCGCTCACCTCGACGGCGTCCACGCCGTGGCCGGTGGCCAGGAGGATGCTGTAGGAGTGGCCCGTCCACCAGGTGGCGACCTGCTCCGCCTCGGTGCCGATGCGCTCCTGCCAGTCGCCGTGCACCGGGACCGGCCCGCTGTCCTCGACACCGTCGCGCCCGGCCCACCGCTCACCGGCCGGATAGGTGCCCGGCAGCACAGGCCACCCGTGCCACGCGAGGTTGACCGCCTCTGCGCGCAGCTCGATGCGGAAGGCCCCGCGCCAGCTATCCGACCACTCCATCTTTCGTTCGCCTCCTGCGTTCCGGCCACGACACCGTGTCGCGTGTTGTTCGACACCGTGTCGGTGCCACCACTTGAACTAACGCCATGACCGGGGGTTTTGGTAACCGCTTGTCGACAACTGGTCGATGTGGCACGGCGAGCGCGGGGGCCGGGGGCGGGGGGCAGAACGGCGTGCCGGCCGCCCGCCCACCGCGAAGCCGCGAATCTGCGGTCGTGTGAGTCCGCTCACCGCCGGCGGACGACCGTTCGTCGTGTGGGGTAGGGGTCACGGTTCGGCCGGACCTGCGCGGGCCCGCGCGCTGGGCGCGCCGAGCACCGTGACGGCCTCGCCGATGACGTGGACGCTCACCTCCCAACCCTCCACGTGGCACGAGGCCAGCCGGCCACCCATCCGTTCGACGACCCACTCGGCCCGGTCGCAGGCGTGCGCGACCCCACCGACCAACTGCCCGGCCGCCGCCAACGCCCCGAGATCGGCCGCCGCACCCACCCGGTGCCTGGCCACGACCACCTCGCCGACGTGCACACCGACCGCCACCAGCCCGAACCACACCGCCGCCACCGCCACCGCCACGACGGACGCCGACCCCCGATCACCCACCGATCACCACCCCTCCCGTCCCCGACCCGACACCGCCCACGCTGGACGGCCACCTACCGACCACCCAGCCGCCGCCCTCGACGGCAGCCGCCCGGCCACCCCGACCGGCATCGACCCAGCCGCCGCTGAACCACCGGGACCGCCGCCGACCCACCGCAGCCACCACACCCGGCGGCCGACCACCGCGGCCACCACCCACCGCGACCGACCGCGGTTCACGACCGCGGTTCACGACCGCCGCCCGCTCCGACCGCCGCCCGCACCGCCCGCAGCCGGCACCGACCGCAGCCCTTGTGTCCGACCGGCCGCCACGACCGGCACCGAGCCCAGCGGTCGCCGCACCGCCGGGACCGACGTCGACACTGCGGTCCGCCGGCCGCCCCGTGCGAACTCGGCCGCCCACGGCCCGCAGGCCGTCCCCGCACGGGCCTCCGTCCATGCCCGACCGGCCAGCGCCCGTCGATGCCGCCCGCGCCCGTCGATGCCGCCCGCGGTCCACTTGGCCGGCCACGGCCGTCGACCGACCCGCCGCCGATTCCGATCCCCGCGGCCGTCCACCGGCCACCAGGACCGGCGGTGCTTTCCGCGCCTGCGGTGTCGCTGCGGCCCTCTCACCCGTCAGCTATCGATCACCCCCACTCCCGGCTCCACCACGACGTAGGCCCGTGCCCGCAGCTCGACACCCAGCCGCGAGACGGAGACCTCCACCGACGCCGTGTCCCCCTCCCTCCGCACCGCCCACCGCGCCCCTTCCGGCGCGATCGCCCCGACCACGCCGTCGACCCGCCCCGGATCACCCCGGGCGACCAGCCGAGCCGCCTCCCGGGCCGCGTCCGTGCACCGGAGCTGCGCCACGACCGCCATCACCGCGCCGACGCCGAGCACCAGCACCGCGACCAGCCCGCACACCGCGACCGCCGCCTCGACCGTCACCCCGCCCCGGTCGTCGCCCAGCACCCGCCGCTTCACGCGTCCACCGTGAACGCCCGCACCAGCAGCGCCCGGATGAGGCCTTCCACCCAGTCGCCGCTCAACAGCGAGTACAGGAGCAGGCCCAGCGCCGCGGCGGCGAGTGTGCCGATCGCGTACTCGTCAAAATTCTATGCATCTTTTACAATAAGTAATGTAAAGGATACGCACCGTAATGGAACAATCATTGAAGGGACAGCTAGCTTACGCCTATGAGCGGATCAGCGATGACCGCGAAGGCAAAGAACTCGGCGTTAAGCGTCAAGATGAAGACATCGACAAACTAGCCGATTATCTCGGCGTGACGCTGGTCAGGAAGTTCGTGGACAACGACCTCTCTGCCAGCACGAACACGGACGAGCACCGGCCAGACTATGAAGAGATGATGGGTCTTCTCGAAACCGGCCCGATCAAGATTGTGCTCAGCTACACGACGAGTCGCCTTACTCGCAAGCCGGAAGAAAGCGAACAGCAAATCAAGCTGGCTCGTCGGCACGGCGTGCAGTTCTATTACGTCCGCGGCCAGTTTCTTGATCTCCAAGTAGCCGCTAACCGCCGAATGGCCCGCTACCAAGCCGCCAACGATGCAGGTGAAGCTGAGGAGCTTCAAGAGCGGGTTCTGCGCAAGAAGTTGCAAGATGCTCGCGAGGGCAAGACCGGCGGTGGGCGGCGCCTCTACGGGTACGGCAAGGTCATTGGACACAACCCTGCGACAGGCAAAGACATCTGCGACCCGTATCAGGTGCGCGAGCACGAGATCGCCGCGCTTCAGGAAGGTAAGCGCCGGACGTTAGCCGGAGAAAGCCAGTTCGACATCATTAAAGACTGGAACCGACGCGGTATCACGCGGGCGCTGGGCGGCCCATGGAGCGTTGGCCCGTTCAAGCGGACACTGCTGAACGAGAGCTACGTCGAGTTCGACCCAACCGGCCATCCAGCCGACTGCCCTTGTCTTCAAAACCCAGAGACTGGCGCTACTCGCATCCATCACGACGAACGTCACCGGGCAAGGTGGCCGTATGTCTTCACTCGGGCCGAACACGACGCGCTGGCCGCAATGTTCAACGGCCGCGACAAGCTTTGGTATAGCCACGGACGCCTCAAGGGCCGCACCTACCTTTTGACCGGCATCACGTACTGTGGTGGGACGTGGCGGGATACTGACCGCAAAGGAACTGTGTGCGGCGGTGAGATGTTCGGCCAGGGCAAGGTCTACACCAAGCGCGATGGCAGCGTTGTGCGCCAGCGTCGCTATGCCTGCAAGAAGTGGGATCGCCACGGCTTCCGTGTTGGTTGCTGCACCATCTTCCGGATCGCGGATGCGGTTGAGCAGTTCGTGAGCGAACAGGTTCTGTACCGCTTCGACTCACCGGAAGTAGCACGAGCACTTGCACCCGCCGACAACGAAGAGCGCATGGCGGCGGTTATTCAGGAACTTGCCGAGCTTCAGGTACGCCGCGAAGTGCTTGCAGCTGAGTACGCGGCCGGTGAGCACGACAAGGACGATTACCGGGTGATGCTCGGGACGATCAAAGAGAAGCTCGCGGTTGCCGAGGCCGAGAAGAAGCAACTGCTCAGCGCCAAGGCCAAAAGCCTCGCCGTCCCGACTGACGGCGGCCTACGAGAGGTTTGGGAGACCGCCAGCATGGAGTGGCGAGCCAGCGTCATTAGGCTGGTGGTCGAGAAGGTTGTGATCCATCCCGGGCGGACGGGAGCGAAGCGGTGGCCGGATAAGAACGGCTGGTACTTCGATCCGGAGTTGATTGAGATCGTCTGGCTTCACTGACCAGTAACCGAAGCTTCGCGATCACAGCGGCGTCCTCCACCTTCAGGGGGACGCCGCTTGCCTTAGCGGAGGCTTCAAGCCAAGTGACAAGGCCTAATTGTTCGATTCCCTTTTTTCGCATAGTTATTATTCGCCATTAAGCTACTACCTAATATAGCACCAAAGGTAAATCGACGAAAGAGGATCCGTCAGAATTACTTGAAACCGGTGACTCGATGCATCCATCTCCGGCGTGACGCACCCGTAAAGTTGTTAATGAAGATCAACGACGTTAACTACGCTTACTCCGGAGGTCCCACTGCGTTGCCAGTTCCCGCGCAATACGCTCGCGCTCTGACAGGGTCAGACGAACTCGATCTTTACTGTCGATGACCTCGTGCGCATGGTCAACGATAGCGCCATGACGAAGCTTCGGGTACCACCCTCCTGGATCATCAAAATCGCCAGGAACCCTGGGAATGATGTGAAGGTGCAGGTGGGGTACGGTCTGACCAGCCGCCTCCTGCTCTTGAATAGTCCAATCAAAAGCGTTTGTCTTGAAGGTATCGAGAAGAAACTTCGTCACTTCTCGGGCAAAAATCCAGTACCGCGAGAACTCCTCCTCAGACAAGTCTTCGATGCGCTGAATATGCCTTCGTGGAATCACGAGAGAGTGGCCCGGGACGATAGGGGCGATGTTATAAACCGCCGCAAAGTCAGCATTTCCGGCAAATTCGGAAGAACGCATCTCATCGGAGCAGAACGCGCAACTGTTTTCAGACATTTTTCCTCACACATAAAGTATACAACATAGGAGCGGATCATTCACCTCGTTCAAGTTCGCCGAGAATCGCCTCCCCACTGAAAGAACTACCGGCGTGCCACATAGCATCAAATTCGTCTCGAAAGGCCGCGTACCAACCGTCACCTTCATCGACGATGAAGACTGGCCGGTCCCGTCCGATACGGCTGTGCATGAAGTTAAGCTGCACTCTAAAGTACGAGGATCGGTCAGGCTTTTCTATATGAACTAGACTGAAAGATGGAACGTCACTAGTGGTTCTGACACTAAGTCGCGGACCAATATCGGCCGAAAGTGCTACTATCTGCCCCACGGCTGACTTCAGGTTGCTCTGGTACACGTCAAATTGACTCCCGTATAAATAGCGTGACGCATCAGCCGTCGGATCTACAAAAATTAGGCGGACTTCGCATCCAGCGTTGCATAGTTCTCGAAAAACCCGCTGGTAGCTCGTTAGAATATTTACTGCCGTCCGCCCAAGGATTGATATTCTCCGCGCGCCTGCGGTTTCAACATGGAACGCCGGAAGGTCATCTAACGTTCGAAAGAAGCGGTCAGCAGCGATCTTTTCAGCATCATCTTCTGCCTGCGGCTCAGGCTGCGCCCCTCTCCGCTGCATACGCCATTCGGTAACGAGAGCCACTACAACAAGAATAACCCCAAGGCAAGCGAGCAGGATTCGGGCTACAACAGATGGATTAGCCGCATACTTTAGTGGTCCTAGTTCGAGCCCATTGCTTAGAGCAAGCAGTACAAGCAATGCTCCCGCTAAGGCAAGCAGCGCCGAACGACCGAAACTTTTTAAGAGCTCCATGCGGCAAGCCCCTCTCCGTCGAGCTTGCAATATACACCACTGACCATACGCTGAACAGCTTATCGCACATACAGAGATAGATCATGGTCCGATCATTCGGACGATGCCTCCACAAGATTAATTCGAGATAAAGTCGCTTTTCGGCGGCAGTCAGATTTGCAACAATCACTATCCTTGACATGTAATGACTCCCATCGGCAAACGCAAGCCACCTCACAGCACCATATTTTTCTACCATATGCAAGCCTCGACCTACATGCGTAAATAGAGGTGAGGTTGAGCAACACCGCCACCTCATTAACAACCATCTGGAGCAAGTATGGCTATCGTCAGTCGAAAAGTGTCCGATCTTTCCGGAACGGAAGGGGGCGACGCCGACTTCGCACAAGTGGTCGTCCGGCAGCATCCCAGCATCGACCAGCCCAAGGCACTCGATGTCTTGGTGGGCGAGTTGGGGATGTTCAAGGACATCGGCGATCTGGTGATCCTGGAGGTTCGTATGCCGGACACCACCACTCGCGAAATCTATGTCCGCGTGAACGACTTCAACAAGGCTGCACCGGACATGGAGCAAGTGCTGCAAAGCGCCCGCGGCACGCGCGGACGTCTGCCCGGTTCACGCAACGGCTCGTAGCTCGTGCGCTCTACCCGCTCAGTCTCCGCGCATCCGCGTGAGACTGAGCGGGTCATCTCTCAGCAGCAACAACGTATACATAAAGAAGTTAACAAACGTATAATAGAAAGGGGTTATATGGCCGCCAAAGCACCGATTTCACCATCGCCTAGTCAGCCGCGCGCCGACGCAAGCGGCCTAGTATGGTTCACCGTCCATCTTCCTGCAGCGCTTGATCTCACCGCCCTTACCAGCTTGATTCGTCCACTCGCGCACCGCCCTCAACTCGGCTTGTTCGTGCGCACGCCTCTGGTGGTGATTGAGCTACGCGCCTATGCAGGTCGACCCTATTGGCTGCTTGGTATGGATTCGAACTTATCCGCGTCGCTCCCGGATCAGCTACGTGCACAGGTTCAGGGCCTCACCCTGACAGCCACCCCAGCACCACAGCGGCCGACACCGTTCCTCGCAAGTGATCTACGTATCACCGGCTTGTCGCAACCGCTTCGCCTCGACATGGCACCGATTGTCAGCGCTGGGCTTCATGACGTGCTTCGGACGCTGGGAAGTGATGAATCGGCAGTCATCCAGTGGGTGATCGGCCCGGCCCAGCGACGACACGCCGATCCACCTCAGGCACTGTCTCTCTCCCACCTCCTCGGGCTTCGCGGGACGCCGCCAACTCGAACCGATCAGCGGCAACACTGGCGGCGCAAGACGGTTGAACCGCTGTTCGCTGTCCACGGACGGGTGGGCGCACGAACCGCCCGGCTTGAGCGAACCGCTGCGGTGGTGCGGATGCTGGCCCAAGCGATCTCGTTGGCGAGTGCCAGCTACACAGAGGTTCGCAGCTCCTTTGCGTCGCGGCGTGGCGGGCGTGCCATCACCAGCGTGCCGCGTTCCCAGCGATGGTCGGGCATCCTCAATGCGGCCGAGCTGGCGTCACTCCTTGGCTATCCCTTCGACGGGCTTGGCGACCAGCTACCCCAGGCCCACCCCGCTCCACCATCGCTCCTTGTTCCTGCTGACCAACCTCGCCGCACGGCTGCCGTGCGTGTGCTCGGCCACAGTCTGCATCCGGCCGACGAACACCAGCTCGTCACGATGCCTGTGGCAACAGCGCTTCATCATGTCCACGTCACCGGGGTGACCGGGTCTGGCAAGTCAACGCAGCTCGCTTCCTTCGTCAGGGCCGACATGCGCGCAGGCCACAGCGTGCTGTTGATCGAGCCGCGTGGTGATCTTGTTGACGACGTACTGAAGGCGGTTCCGGCCACGCGTCGCGACGACGTTGTCGTGATCGAGCCCGGTCTGAGCGGGCATGTCGTTGGCGTCAACCCGCTGGCCGGCCCTCCTGAGGAGGCCGAACGACGGGCGGACTTGGTGATGCACCTGTTCCGCCAGGTCTTCGGCTCCAGCATCGGTCCGCGGAGTGCCGACGTCCTGCTGCACGCGTTGACGGCCTTAGCCCGCAGCCGAGACGGCTCGCTGGCGGACCTGCCGGTGCTGCTGACCAACTCGACCTTTCGTCGTCAGGTGCTCACCGAGGTCACCGACCCTTTGGTGCTCGCGCCCTTCTTTGCTTGGTACGACAACCTGTCTGACGCCGAGCGCGCTCAGGCCATCGCACCGGTCCTCAACAAGACGCGGGCCTTCCTCAGCCGCTCGGCGCTCCGTCACCTGCTCGGCCAGGCCGCGCCGCGGTTCGCAGTGGACGACCTATTTACGCAGCGCCGCATCGTCTTGGTGAACCTGAACGCCGGAATGCTGGGTGCTGAGACGGCCGCCATGACCGGCGCCCTGCTGCTGACGCAGCTCTGGCAAGCCATCCAACGGCGAGCCACCGTCCCGCCCGCCAAGCGACATCCGGTGATGGTGGTGGTTGACGAGATCCAGGACTACTTGAAGCTGCCGGTTGACATCGGCGAACTTCTCGCTCAGGCGAGGGCGCTCGGCGTCTCATTGACGGCCGCCCACCAACACCTCGGCCAGCTCTCGCCCGCGCTGAAGGCGGCTTTCTTCGCCAACGCCCGCTCCCGCATGGCCTTCCATCCCAGCACCGACGATACCCACGACCTCGCCCAGGTCTTCGGTGATGGCACCACGGCGACCGACCTTGAACGGCTCGGCCGCTTCCAGGCGTACTGCCGCCTGGTGCACGGAAACACCATGACCAAGCCGTTCATCGTGCAGAGCCGCCCACTTGGAGCCGCCTCGTCCAACCCGGCTGAGTTGCGCCTCGTGAGCCAGCAGCGCTACGGCGTCTCGGACAATGAGCTTGATGCGCAGCTCGTCGCTCGTTGGCAAGGAAGGACTACCCGTCCGGAAGGTCCGATCGGTATCGGTCCGCGGAGGGCCGCGTGATGGCTTCGCCTCGCGTTTCGGCTCGCCCATCGCGTCGTGTCGACGTAGGCAGCCGGTTCACCTCTGCCAACCGCTTGGAGGTGCCAACGACTCTCTCCCTCTCAGGAGTGTCCTCATGAGTGGGCGACGACTTCATGTCCAGGCGTCCCGTCTGCGGGCCCAGCTCGACACCCGCGCGCTGGCGGTACTCGACACGCTCTACCGCTTCCGCTTGCTGACCACGGCTCAGGTGCAGCGGCTATACCTGGTTAGCGGCGTACCTGGCTCACGCATCCGCCGCACCCAGTACCTGATGAAGCGACTTCAAACCTTGGCGCTGGTGGTTCGCCTGTCCCGTGTCATCGGCGGTGTCCGGGCAGGTTCATCCGGCTTCGTCTACGGACTGTCGGCGCTTGGTCAGGCGGTCCTGGACGTCAGCGGCCCGGCAGGAGGGAGGCGACGGCGAGTCTGGGAGACCACGCCCTACTTCCAGGATCACATGCTCATGGTGGCTGAGCTCTACGTCGGTCTCCGCGAGGCGGAGCGTCAAGGCCAAGCGATGTTGCTGACCTTCACCAGCGAGCCGGGCTGCTGGCGTCACTTCACCGGCAGCGGTGGCGAATTGGTCGTCCTCAAGCCGGATGCCTACGTGCGTGTCGGCTTCCAAGCGGTTGAGCGCCGCGTGTTCATCGAGGTCGATCTGGCCACCGAAAGTCTGCCGACCATCGTGCGCAAGTCGGCCCGTTACGTTGCCTACTGGCGCAGCGGCGTCGAGCAGCAGCGCGCGGGCGTCTTCCCGCAGGTGGTGTGGCTCGTCCCGGACCAACATCGTCTGCAGAACATCCAGCGTGCTCTCGGATCACTTGCCGTCGAGGCGTCGGGGCTGTTCGAGGTCGCGCTCATCGACGCAGGTCCTCGCCTCCTGATGGCACCGCCTGAGCTGGAAGAGAAACCGGATCATTCGAGTAGTCGCCCACCACCATAAGGCACCGCTTTCTGTTCAAAACGAAGCAGCAGAGGAGTAAACTAGAAGGGAGAACCACTATGTCACTAGAAGTACTCAACAACAGCATACGAGACGACCGCGTTGAACCCGAGGACGAGCCGTGTCGCACCGATTTGCCACGGCCGATCGTCCTGACGGTCAAGGAAGCCTGCCAAGTGCTGCGCATCAGCCGTTGGACGCTCTACGACCTGATCAGGGCACGGGCGATCGAAACGATTACCATCGGGCGCAGTCGACGCATCCCGGTGTCGAGCGTCTCCAAGTACATCGAACGGCGGCTTGCCGAGGATTTACAGTAGATGGCTCATCGTAGTGCTAACGGCGAGGGGTCGATCTACCGCCGCAAGGATGGACGGTACGAGGCGGCGCTCTACGTCGACACGACGAGCGGCAAGCGCAAGCGGCTTCGCTTTTACGGGACAACCCGCACCGAGGTGAGCGCCAAGCTCACCGAAGCGCGGCTGCAAGCGCAGCGGGGCGTCCCGAGTCCCGACAAGAACTGGCGGGTCGGGGAGTACTTGGACCATTGGCTCGATCAGGCAGTGCGCACCAAGCGACGTCCCCTTACCTATCGACGTTCCGAGGCCATCGTCCGACTGCGCCTTAAGCCAGGTCTCGGCACCTATGCCTTAAAAGGACTATCGGTACACACCATTCAGATGTTCCTCGATCGCCTGCATGCCACAGGCACTACTGAAGCAAGTCTCTACCAGATACGTAAGGTGCTCAGCGCGGCTCTGACCTACGCGGTCCGCACAGAGCTTCTTTTCCGCAACGTCGCCCGGCTCGTAGAGCTTCCCACCTATACCCCTCGCGAGGCCGCCTACTGGAGTACCAAGGAACTGGAGCGCTTCCTGCACGCCGGAGAACAAGATCCGCTCTATTCAATGTTCGTCATGCTTGTACTGTATGGCCTCCGAAGCGGCGAAGTGCGAGGCATACGCTGGTGCGACGTTGACTTCGAGCGCGATGAACTGCGTATCAGACAGCAAGTTCAACGCATAGACGGCGCCCTCCAGCAGGTCCCTCTCAAGACAGCATCGAGCCGCCGCGACGAGCCACTGCTGGCGACTGCACGAGAAGTGCTTCTTAGGCAACGCACTAAGCAAGCGGTGGCCCGAGCTACGGCCGGCTCATCGTGGCAAGGGTCAGGAGATGAGACCGAACTAGTCTTTACCACCAAGAGCGGACGTCCCATCGAAGCACGTAACGTGCTTCGCTCATTCCGTCGGATCTGTGCGCAGCACGAGATCCCCCTCATCACGCTGCACGGCCTACGTCACTCCAACGCTACGACACAGAAGGATCTTGACGTGCCTGCTCGCGACATCCAGGCGATCCTCGGCCATGGCGATGTGAAGACGACGGGCATTTACGAGCATGTCGATATGAGCAGGAAGCGGGCTGCTCTTGAAAAGGTCGAGGGTCAACTTTTCGCCGAGGACGTCGGTGACAGGGGGCGTAGCCGTCAACTTAGCCGTCAAAGTCACGAGCCGACTGCCGTCAACCACCCGGGGATTCGCACCAAAGAAAACACCCACCTCTGTAGGGTGGGTACTTTCTTTGGTGGCTCCTCCCAGACTCGAACTGGGGACACAAGGCTCTTCAGGACGACCGAGCAAATCTTGCAGGGCAGGATTACAGAGGTGAAGGAGCGGGTGAAACGTGCCGAAAGACAGTGGATGTTAGGTGCGGTAGCCGTCAACTTAGCCGTCAGAGTCACTCCCAATTAACACTAGACTGAATGATACCCGAGGCGGCCACCCAGACGCCGCGTCTTGGCTCGCCGGTGATCAAAAACCTTCACAGTCCGCAACTTTATCAACTCATGCTAGCCACAATATAGCGCACCTGAGTTGCACTGCAGTCAAAATTGGTCACCCCCTTATCGTCCCGCCAGCGCTTAAGCCGATCATATAAGGTGCACTTAAAAAGTCCCTTTTTTCTATAGTCGCCCGGCCCCATCTCAAGACGTGTAAATTCACCAGTGCCAACAAAGTTAAATCCATCACCGGAACCATCAAGAGGCAGTTCAATAGTCTCGACACTGTTACCAGTTAAGACGTCAGCGACCATCCTGCCCGAGTAGCTATATAATTCGTCCCGCTTGAAGTTGATTTCAATAGAGCCCTGCTCGCCGGGTTCAAGATTGAACGCGAAAGGCTTATACTCCTCCGTTTCCCGGTCGCGCACTTTAGCCTGCAAGTCGAAATCCAGGCGCACATCCAGGGAAACCGAGTCACCCAGCCCAGCGTTAGGACAATGGAACCGGATCATCCGCTCTGGCTCGGACTTACGTACATCGACGGCTCGAATGTTGCTCACGGAGAGCATAGCCCCGTCTTCCGCTGTATTTCTTATCGACAGATTCTGTTTCGGCGGAACCTCCATTCCAACTTTCTCGAGCCAGGCTAGCACCGGAGGAGTGCAGAACATAAACGCTTCGGGGGCCTCGTCGAACGGCGCACTAAGTGGAATCATGAACTGGGTCACACTATCCGTATTAGTCGACTTTACCTCGATATTTGAAACTTTGGTCCGAGGACGAAGGAATTCAGGTACAGGGCCGAGCAGAGCAGCGATCAGACTGACCAACGCAATAGCTGTTCCGCCCAGTAAAAACCACGGATTACTCCCTAGGCCGCCTCGCCTAGAGCGTTGAGATGAACTTTGGTCGGTTAATCGTCCGGCACCGTGCATCTGGAGCCGTGCCGAATCATCTTGTCTGCGCACGGTGACTAGATCGACACGACAGGGGCAACTGTTACTACAGCCGATGTATCATCGACTGATCGAATTGGTCCTCGTTAACATACGATGGATGATAACAATGAGCTCTTTCCAACCTCATCCGGCGGCGAGGTGGAGTGCGAGGACGGCTCGGGTCAGGCTGGTGATGCGGGTGGTGGAGCAGCGGAGTCTGCGCAGTAGTCGCCAGGTCTTGAGGGTGGAGACCGCTCGTTCGCCCAGGGCGCGGATGCGGGTGTGAGAGCGGTTGACCGCCTGTTGGCCTGGCGAGAGGTTGTGCCACTTTCCGCGGTAGGGGACGCGGATCGGACTGCCTGCTCCTTGATAGGCCTTGTCCGCCCAGCATGGGATGTCTGCTGTGGTCAGGGCGTCGACGATGCCGTGGATCCGGGCCGCGGTCAGGTCGTGCACCGCTCCCGGCAGCGCGGGCGAGGTCCAGAGCAGTCGTCCGGCCGGGTCGGCGAGGACTTGGACGTTCATGCCGTGGCGCTTGTGTTTTCCGGAGTAGTACGGGCGGTCGGCGGCGATGCGGTCGATCCGGAGCAGGGTGCCGTCGAGGATGAGGTAGGCCTTGCGTGCGGCGACGTGTACCGCGTCGATCGGGTCCGGTGCCAGTGCGGCCAGGAGTTCGACCGCTTCGTGGATGTAGCGGCAGACGGTGGCCAGGCCGATGCCGAACCCGGCGGCGAGACGGGTGTAGGTGTCGCCGCAGCGCAGATGGGCTAGGACCAGCAGTGCTTGGCGTCCGGGATCGAGGCGCCGCCACCTGCTGCCGATCCGACGCCGGTGCACGGTCAGTTCCCGTGCGAGGAATCGGAGATGCGAACTGGACAGGTCGATCGCGGATGGGTAGACAAGCACACGAAGCTCCTGACGATGGCCTTGCTCTTGGTCGAGAAGTCATCTACCAGGAGCTTCGCCATGTCTCCATCACGTTCGCCGCCCACGCCGTCAGGTTGGAAAGGGCTCACTGCCGCTCGATGACGCCCCAACACCCCATCACTATACTTTTCACGGTACGCGGGGGGCGGACCGGCCATCAGGACGATCGAGCGCACCTTACACGGCGGATTACAGAGGTGATGGAGTCGCTGAAAGGGGCCAAAGAAAGTAGATGTCAGGTGCGGGGCTGTCAACTTGACCGTCAAAGTCACAAGAACCGAGAGAGCGATTTCGAGCAAGGTTGAGGCTGGACCTGCTCTAACGCGCGCAGTCGACGCTCGCGGTCTTTTGGGGCAGCCGGGATTTACTTGATCGACTCAAGAATGAGATCGGCCTTCTTGGCTAACTCGTAAAAGCCAGACTCCAAATCCTCGAGCGAGGCTTGTATCTCCTGGCGTAGTGCGCCCTCTGGCGATCCAATGCCTCACCAACCAAGCTCTTGAGCTTTGAAGAGTTCCTCGTTAGTCCTAGGGTCAGACAGGGCGATGCTCAAGTCGCGTGATCCGGCGCTCGTGATCATCGACTTGCGGCTTGGAGGCAACTGAATCCAAGCCAGTGTTTAGGGTTTCAGCGATGGCTTCATGGGACTCATTGAGATCAGTTTTAAACTCCCTCCGAAGCTGCGTCAAATCCTCCTTCGTAGCCATGCGTTTTTCAATGCCATCCATGCGACGCTCAAGACCATCGATACGTTTATCTAAGTGCTGCACCACCCCGGAGATCTCAGCTCGGAGTAACTGCTTCATGTCTTCCATAAATTCTTGGCTGTTCATGTATTTTCAGTATGCGCCACATGGCGCAAATGATCAAGCATTCACTGGCACGGCCAGACCGCCGGCATGGCGTCCGCAAGGTTGACTTTCCGGCATATGTGACAGGCTGAGTGACCGACGCTTGCGCTCATCGAGGAAAATCACTTAGGTCGAAGTTGGACACTACGCTAGACGCGCCTTGTCCTCTCCAGAGCACCCGCAATGGCCGACACCGTCTGATAGGAACTTATATTTTCTACCATATGCAGGCTAAGCCGCAGATGACTAAATAGAAGTGAAGGGTCACTGAAAATCCCGCAGCAGGCCGTACGCCAGACGATCGAGGCGCGCGGCCTGGCGCGGAACGGACCGCCCGCCAGGCACACGCCTATCGGTCCAGAAGCGAGCACTCGTCATGCTCACAGCCATCGTGATCCCTGCCGACGAGCGGCAGCCGATCAGGCAGCAGCAGATCGAACCTCACGACCTCAACGCCTACCGGCAGATCGTCGGCGGCAACCTGGAGGTGGTCACGCTCGACCGGCCACCGGTCAGCCTGTACCTCAACGAGGAGGGCAAGCTCGAAGGGCTGCCGGTCAACCCGCGGGCGACGGCGCTGGCCTGGGTGCACAACAGCGCCCTGCGCGCAGCGACGGACGTGATCGTCGGCCCGGCGTTCATCGTCGGGCCGGTCGACCGCCACGGTGACGACCTCACTGCTCCCCTCGACCTGGTCGACCTCCTGTTCACCACCAAGCGCTTCCGCGTGCAGGTGTTGATCGGAACCAGCCAGCAGTGGCGCCAGGCCGAGATGGTCTTCGCCTCCTGGATGGAGGCGTACCGCTACGCCGCCCGGCTCGGACTCATCCAACCGGATGCGCGCGAAGTGCGTGTCGTACCGGAGCTGGACGACCAGCTGCGGGAGACCTGGTACCAGCTCGGTCAAGCGAACGAGTGGATCGCGGCGGCCGAGGATCCGCCGTTCACCCGAGACAGCTTCGTCGGCTGCTACAGCGTCGAGGAGCTGGCTGAGCGGATCAGCGACGGCAACTGGTCGCTCGGGACCGCCTTCTACTACCACGATCTGTGCTTCATCAACCAGGTCAACGGCGGCGATGAGTGGCTGACCATCCGGCACGGCATCGCCTTCGAGAGCATGACGCTCGAGCCCATCATCGAGGAGGGCAGGTTCGCTTCGCTCATCGCTCGGCTACTGGCCGCTTCTCAGGAGCAGTGCTGGATGCTGATGTACTGAGCACCGCCCGCTGTTCCGCCATCCACGGCGGAACAGCGGGCACACTCAACCTTGCACATACAGAACGAGCCGACGGGTCTTCACCCCGTCGGCTCGTTCTGATTCACAGCGCCTCAGCGCTTGGCTCTCCGCTGTCCTGAAGCTGGCTACTAATCCTGCGGTAGCGGCCTCCGGCCGACGTGAACCGTCACCGCCAGAGAGAAGGCGCCGTAAAACTGAAAGCGTTGGGCACCGAGATAGGTCCTCGTTCCTCACCAACGGGTGAAAGAGCGGATGTCGATCCCATCGGACCAACGATGCTGCGACGCGGAGCCGCCGATCGGCGGTCTCGTAGCCGAAAAGTTGTGGACCATCGGTCCTACTAGAACGCTCCGGCGACCCGCAGCCTCGTTGATGGCTAAGGGACGCGTAGTCGGTGATGTCCTTACGCTGCAACACCTCTTACCGATACAGTACCGTTCGCGGGCGCCAGGATCGTGGGTTCATCAGTCGGACACTGTCGCCCCGCCGGGGGACGCTTCACACGCTCTGTCACCAGAACGCCGTTATGCTCATCGGCCTACTTGGTGGAGGCGAGATGGCCGACCGCGTGGTGCCCTACGACGTCTTCTACGTGCCGTGGAGTCTTGGTGACCGCGAGGCGATGGCGCAGTACGCCGCCACGTGGCTACGCGAGCAACCCGGCGCGCCGCTGGTGCTGTTCCCTAATAAGTCGAGCAGCGGAGCGGATCGCACGCTGACCCGGCTGACGACCGGTGCAGCAGTCGCTTGGCCTCGGAACCTAGGGAGGGCGTCGTCCTGGTCGACGGGACCGGTACTCGCGCCCTGGCCGACCGGCGATGTCCTGGAGCTGCTGTCCGAGGAACTTCGCTCCAAGGTCACGGCGCTGTGCGTCTTGGAGTGGGGTGACAGCGACCAGGACTGCATCAACTGGTTGGCCGGACATCATGCCCGCAGCGTCGTTGACGGTCAGGTGCATCCACGCAGTGAGGTCAGGCTCGACCCGGTGGTCGAGGTGGCCATGAGCTGGCTTGAGCAGAGCGTCAACCACGGCAACAGCCTTGCTGGAGTCCTTGACCGGCGCGACGCCATCGAGACGTTGCAGGTGCTGCACAAGGCCGGCTACCGGTATGACGTCGACGACCTGTGCATCTGGTCGTATGCCAACGGCTTCAACTTCAGCGAGGTGGAGCGGCTGCGAGAGTTCGCCGAGGGCGTCGCACAGGGCAAGCGGTTCCAATTGAAGGCGGGACGGGCACTGCGATCGGACATCGTGGAGGTCTGGCGAGCTGAAGCCGAGGGGCGCTGAACGCCAGGAGTCTCCTACGGCTGCTTGCCTCGCTGCCACGGTGCTTCAGGATCTGCCAGCGTGTCGAGGATGAGCTGACACCAGGTGCGCGCCGCACCAACTGCAAGGTAGGCGTGGCGTGGACGAAGTCCGACAGGTGCCTGCGCCGGGCCGTGACCGGTGCCGTACCCGCGGTTGCGTAGCTCGGCCACGCCGATGGCGGCTGACGTCAAACCGCCGAGGATCTTCTTGACGGCGTCCGAACCATCCGGTCCGGATGCAGCGCTCGCTGGGTGGAGATGCAGGGCTCGCTGCGCGCGGCTGATGAGGCCGGGCAGGTCGTCGCTACGTTCGTCGACAGGCTCGCCCAGCTCGACCAGGACGACCTTCGCGGTCGACTCGATCAGCTCCTTGGCGGCACCGATGGCTTCCCGAGGATGCTCCGGGAGGACACGGGCGATGCGGTCGAAGTACTCCAAGATGACCAAGGGGTTGGTTAGGTATGCGAGCGAGCCTGGCACAGCGTTTGAACTCTGAACGGACACGAACCGGCGCTAGTCGGTGATCGCCCAGCCAGCTCGCTCAAGCCACCCTGGAACGGAATCACCAGCTGGTCAGACAGGCCGTGCAGCGTGGCCTCGAAGACCTGGACTGCCCTGGAGACGCAGCCAGGGTCGGTCCACTGCACGCCGTCCTCGTACTCTTTGAATCTGCTTCAGCGTTCGCCGACCTCTTCACCCGGTCCGCCATGTGGTGCGAAGCCCTCGTCGGTCGCATGCCGTCGCTGTCGCCGAGAAGGTAAAGCTCGACGGCTCACTCGCGAAATGTTTGACGAGTGTCCTAGCTGACCAGATCGCGTTCTAGCGTCACAGAGTCAGTGTACCGTTCGAGATCGTCCAACTTGCAGCAAAGACCTGACATGAACCCTACAAGCGAAGGCCGGTCTTCATATAACCAGTTTACTTGGTCGTTGAGGGCGCGGAGCGGCACTCTCTCAGACTGTCCGGCTTCGGCTTGTGGACATCAAATAATGCATCTTTATTGTATCTTTTTACAACATCCCCGAGGTTACTTTCGAAAAGGTTCTTCCACAAGTCGCCTACAAGAAATTCTTTCAGTTTTGCCTTGATCAGCTCGCACCGAGCCTTATCCCCCAGAGGAAGCCCGATGCCGTATCGCTCCTCTTTACCAAAAACAAGGCTGGGGGGAATTGTTACGCCGAGGTCCGCCTTCGCCATGCCGTACAGTATAAGCTGATCCGTCGACACAACATCCACATCACCCGCATGTAAAGCTAGACGGCATTCTTCATACACCTTCTTCTCTACGATAGTAACTTTAACTCCTAGACTGTGTTTCAATTGATCCGCCGAGGTAGACCCACTTGTGGCACAGACCGTCTTCCCGGCCAATTTTCCGATAGAGTCGTAAAAACTCGCGTTCTCATTCAGCATCATGAAGCCTTGATGTCCGACCATGTACGGTCCAACGATCTCAACTTGCTCAAGTCGGTAGTCGGTGATGGAGTAGTTGGCGATGACCAATGAAACCGTGTTGTTTTTTAGATCCCTCTCACGATTCTCGGTCACCACGTCAACTTCGATCGGGTCGAAATTGAGTTCGCTACCTAACCATTCAGTTAGATCGTGATCGAAGCCACTTCTCGCTCCCGTAGGATCTCTGAATCCCCACCCAGGTGAACTCGGCGCAGAGCCTACGTTGACGCGGGCAGGAAACGGCGGCTCTTCGCTAGAACTACAAGCGGACAGTAGTAGAACTGAAACCACGACCAAGTACAGACCACGAGAGAACCGTCGGTCAGTCATGAAGAACCGCCTTGTCAATTTGCATAAGAACCTTGCACTCTATATTCGCAGTCTCATAACGAATGGTCACTTCGATATGCGCTTCGTTATGCACTTCGCCCAGCGGGATGGTGACATCAGTCCTTGGTGCAACCGTAGTGAACCACCCTTTTCTACCGTCGATAACCGGAACAAACTCAAGGCGTGCCGTTCTCTCACAGTCGCCGGACCGCTCAGTGTTCTTAAGAGACACAACGAGTGTCAAGTTTTCCCGCGGCGGGGGTCTATACAATTCCGGTAGAACTAGCGTCGCAGCCCCGCCATGCGTCCATGGTTTGCCATCGGTTCTGACTTGCCCAGAGAGTTCGACGTTAAGATCTTTAATATTCTGCCGCACGGCGTAGCCAGTAGCGAGAATACCGATACAGGCGATGACAATAGCCGAAATGATTAGCGCTCTGCGCCATGGAAATGGTGCGCTTGCTTGGACAGAAGGCGACAGCGCGAAGATAGCTAAGAGCACAGCAAGAGGCAATGCGAGGGCACTTGCCAGTTGGCTGGCTACCTCCAGATCCAAGAACACCAGAGGAAGACAAGAAATTACTAAGAGTACCACCAAGACGGGTAAGGTCAGCCGCCCTGTTTCGGATCCAGAATCACCCATATCTCACTTCCAGACACAACGCGTTATCACTGAAATCGACGTCTGCGCGTCAGATTGCCTGCCGCAAGGCCTTGACACTTCGAGGTGGAGACTCTCACCGGCTTGCTAGTAGGCCAAAGCGCCGATTGACACCTTGCGCCTGATTCGTGTAACGAAGAGCGGACAAGTTATGCGGGGACACCCCAGGGCGGCCGCTTTCCGGCAAGCGTCGGCATGAACCCAGATTAGACGCACCGGGCGGGCCGTGGTGCCGTGTTCGGTCACAAGTTCATAGACCGCAGTTGTCGGGGTATGTGAATCGATACCCGATCGATCAGCTATTGAGTGATCGATCACTATGAGGGAGTCGCCAACTCCTCCTCCAACACCCACACGAACGCCACCCCCGACCGCGGGAAGACCCAGCCGTCGAAGCTGATGTTCACGGTCTTGGCGTCGGCGGTACGCGCGGCCTCGTCAACGCGAGCCTGGCGGCTGCTGGCGAAGTAGTCGAGGGTGTTCACGCGGCGGATGCCCGCGCCGGTGTAGTCGAGCTGGACATGCAGACCCTTGGTAGGCCGCGGCAGGTCGAGGTAGAGCAGGTGGCCATGACGCTGCACAAGCGTGCGGTAGGTGTACGCAAGGGTCACCTCGTCATCCGCATCGGCGCCCAGACTGACGGCGTAGATCTGCGCCACTGCACGCTGGGTACGACGGATCTTCCTGTCCTTACCGTCCACAGTGAAGCTGACGAGCTGGAAGACCTCGGGATCGCTGGCGTCGAGGCCGCTGGACCGTCCCACGTACCAGGCCGACGTGACGGCTTGGTCGCGCAGCATCTCCCGATACTCACTGAGGTCAGCAACGCAAGCGAAGCGCAGCGTGGAGCTAGCGGGGCGGACGCGGTACTCCCAGCGGATGGTGGCGACGAACATCGAACCGTGTCCTGAGACCGGCCCTGCACCCCAAGGGGTCAAGGATAAGGAGACCCTCACGTCGTGCCAGCGCTCAGTGGCTTGGACGACTTGGTCCCGCACGTCGGCGTAGAGGTCCGTCGCGAGCGCCTGGTCGTGGACGCGGAGCCCGAGGGCGTTGGTCGCGATGCGGTCGAGGGTCTCATCCGAGGCAACACTCTTCAAGGTGTTGGTGTCAAAGGCAAAGCTGTCGAGCACGGCGTCGCGGATGGCTGGCGCTTCACGGCGAACAGCTGCGCGTACGCGTTCATCGGCGCGCTGGTCACCGTGCTTGCGGTCGACGTACTCGAAGAAGACGGCCAAGAGGCCGGTGCTGAAGATGGTGGAGCCGATCTCAGCGAGCGGCAGCGCGGCCAGCCACCCCGGCACCAGGTTGCCCGCGGTATCCGACCAGTGGGCCAGCAGAAGAAGCGCCACACCAAGCACGACAGCAAGGACAGCGATGAGCTGGAGCTTGGTGGCATAGAGCTGGTCGAGCGTGGACTTCATGCATCTACTATTGTAGCAAGCTTTGTCTTAGTGTTGAATACCTAGACGAAGGCCCTGGGTGCTACAGACACCCAGGGCCTTCGTGCTGGTTACGGACGGATGGCTCAGGTGTCGCCTCCGCCGCCACTGATGGCGATGCACATGTTGATCACCCCCTCCCGAATCGATCTTCACGCTGATCGACGCGCCGCCACGATATCCGATTTTGGGATATTGGCAAGTGTCCCAGTGGCCTTACCCGGTGGACAAGAGCATCGCCTCCGCGGAGTACCGGCGGTTTCGCCTGCTACTCCGGCAACTGCGCGAGGAGGCGGGGCTGACGCAAACCCAGGTGGCGGAGCGTCTGGACGAGCCGCAGTCGTTCGTCAGCAAGTACGAGTCGGGCGAGCGGCGACTCGACGTTGTCGAGACGCAACATGTCGCCGAGGCGCTGGGGACGACGCTGGCGGCAGTGGTGGAGCGACTCACCCAGTAAGACCCGCCGTAGAACCACATTTCAGCTATGACCAGCGGAAATACTAGGTAACCAAGGGATAGAAGCCGGTTCAGCGCATCGTTTGAGAACGATCCGCTCTGCCGTCCGAATGATCTTGTAGAACGACACGTGCGCGCCGGATCCGGCCCTCTACCGCACGTACCGAAATGTTCAAAATTTGCGCAACTTCAGCATGCGTTAGGTCTGCCGCAAACTTCATTACAAGCACCTTGGCCGTGGTTGCATCGAAATGATTCAGGATCCAATCGGATAGGGATCGATCAACGACAGTTTCCTCGGGCGATCTCGTCACGTACTTCGAGTCGGCTATCTCTTGGAGTTCAGCAGGATCTGAAGGAGTAACGAGCGGATGGTCGCCCCACTCCCGCTGATACCTGCGATACACATTCGAAAAAGAGAGAATACATGTTCCGACGAAGTAAGTCTTAAGCGAAGATCCACCCTCGGATCGCCACTTACCCTCCACAAGAGCGCCTCTGCGAAACTCTACGAGCGCAGATGCAACTGTCTCTGCAGCGAGGTCTTCAACGCCTTCGACAGGCAGCCTTAAGGGGGTTGCGACAGGACGCCCAATCTTAGCGATCTTGTCAAAAATTGAGCCACTGCGGATCATCGATCGCATAACCGCCAGACCATACTCAGCAAGTATGCGAACAAAATAATCATAAGCTGGCCCTCGAAAATTACCTTGCCGGAGCTCGTCTACCAGCTTTTGATCCGCAGCTAGACGAAGCTGCAGGTCGAGTGAATGCTGATCCGACTGCCCAGGCGCGCTGCTTCCTTGATCAAGGGTGCCAGCAGCCGACGGTCCCTGCAGGACCGCTGCGTCAGGCAGGCGATCTAGGAGATCGGTCACTGGGTCTCCATGATGTTGGTGCTCTGACCAGGCGCAACGTAGAATTTTAGTGTTGCGCGTGGGTTGGCCGCTCTCGGCTGACCTATGAGCAATATGTGAGCAACCGAGGCCCTTGGGCGGGCCCGGACCCTGCCTGGCAGCAGGGTCCGGGCCCAAGGGCGGGCGACGGGCTGGCACCCGTCGCCCAGGTCACGCACCTCCTCCTAGCTCACAGCTATAGGTCGCGTCTCGACAGTTCAGGCGAAGAAGATCAAGTCGATAGCGATCTGAACGGCCAGGGAGAAGGTCGCCTTCAGCACCTTGCGTGCGATGACGGCGGCTTTCTTCCTGGTCCACGGCGGCAGCTCACCCTCCGGCCGCTCCTCCTCCGGCTGGCCCGTCGGCACGGTGGCCTCGGGCGCAACAGGCTGCGGGTCGGGTTCGTCAGGCGATCCGTCGCCCCGGTCGGGCGTGGACTCCTTGCTCATGCTCATCACCTCCCTGTGAGCACCGAGCAGGTCACCCTGCGGACGGTTCTCGACCACCAGTTCAGCGAGCTGACAGGCCGGGAAGTGGGATTTAGTTGTGCCCGCGCCGGTTGGTCTGGTGCGGGTGAACCATTGAAGCACGGCTCCTGTGGCGCTCGATAACGGGCCCGTAATGTTGAAATTTCCATCAAATGGGAGCGCTCCCAGGAGCATTCCGAGGCGAGCCAGTCCCGGTTGGCCTTTCATCAAGGGGCATATGCACCCTCGATAGACGCAGTGCACCTGAGCACGTCAACTAAGCGAGACGTTAATCATTAGTTGATGCATTCACCAATGTAATCGCGCAATTCGGTTGAACGCCTCTTCGTAGTCCTTAATCGCAGTAACCGCCCGGTCGAGCTGGCCGCCGAAGAGTCCTGCCTCCAGCGGCGCCCACGACGCTCCTTGAACCTCGACTTCTGAGGCCACGATTCCGACTGCCCTGGAACCGTATCGGCCGCGCCATGTAGATCGCCCAAACCATACCGAACGCCCTTCCCTCGTCTGGTCGGAATTGGCAACAGCACGTGCGTTGTCGAAGTCTTGAGAGATGAGACCTAGCATCACCTCGGCACGATCAAAAGCATCGTCATATGCCGTATCGTCTACATACTGGTCAGCGAAGTGCGGCTGAAGGATCGTGTGAAGCCACTCCGCTACGGGTGTCCGGTACTTTCCAACGTGGTTACCCGTGAACACTTTAAGGGCGGTGCGCGCTTCCTCTCCGGTCTTGGCTACTCTGGCGACAACGCTGGGCAACCAGTGACTCATGTCGCCGAACGGCGTCCAAGGATTCTCCACTTGCATGAGGGGATCACGACCTGCGCCATATCGCTGCGAAACAGTCGTGTCGACCAGCAAGGTCTTGAGGTTGTCCCACCGGGCTTGTCCTGTAGCTGCGAACGCAGCGGTGAACGTCGCAATCAGCGCGGGAACGTGTTGCAATTCAAGTAGTGCAGTCATACCGCTCTTGGATTTCAGTGCCTCTCCTGCAATGGCTCGGAGCCCGGCCACCCAGGGCGCAAGCGCCTGCCCCTCGCCCCAGCGTGCAGCCACCTGAAGCGAGGCACAGAACGGCTCGGCGAGTTGCCAGTAGTCCGCGGCGACCTCAGCGCAGCGCACCACCTGGTCCTCACCGGTGCCCTCCAGTCGCTGGATCGGGAACCGCTCCTCGTCCCGCATGGCAGTCAGGATGTGCTGCGTCTCCTGCGAGATGAGGTCGTCAAGCTCGATGCGCTTGGCCGAGTTGAGGATCATGTCCTTCGTCATGCGGCGAAGCTTGGCCGGCTTCTCGGCGTCGTCGGCCTCTTCGACCGAGGCGCGCACTGTTGCCGCATCTACGCCGGTCGTCCCGAAGACCTGGCTGATCGTCGTCGTCAGGCTCACCAGATTGGGCACGTACCTGTCACCGAAGAGGTCGGCGTAGTTGAGGTCGCCGAGCATGCGGCCTGCACCGAGGTCCCACTGCGGGATGTCGCCGTCATCGAACCGGACCGGGATCAGCCACGTCGCTCCGGGCGGGAGCATCCGGAACTCTTCAACTGCGAGGGAGAGCTCCTCGTTCATGTAGGACTTGCCCTTCGCCCGAGACTGCTCGGAGAAGCAGGCGAGGAACACCAGGGCGCCAGAGCGGACAGCATCGCGGATCTTCTGCTTCCAGTGGTCGCCTGGAGCGAGCGACGTACGGTCACGCCAGTACGGGATGTTGGCCGCTTCCAATGCCTGACACAGTTGGTCGACCTTCTCTGCGTCTTCCCGTACGTAGGACACGAAGACGTGCTTGGCCTCGTCACTCGGCATGGCGAGCAGCGTACTGCGGAGATCTGACAGAGTCAGCGCGGCTCAGGCGCACATGAAGCACTCTCATCTAAGCAGTGCCACGCCTGCATCTGAGCAATCGCAGTCCGCACGGCTACGTCATGTACCCGAACGGGGTTGCTCGTATGATCCTTCAAAGAACTCGCCCCAGGCGCTCTTCTAGATCTTGGCGGATCGCATGGCGTGCCCCGCACTGTCGAACTAGCGGCCGATCAGTTCACTCGTTTGGGTGATGGTGGTGTCGAGCAAGCGAACCCATCCGTCTCAAACGCTTATCGACTCCTCAGGCAAGCCTCTCGGCACGTCCATCGCGGCGGGTATGGTCGAGGAGAGGTGGTGACCGCGAGAAGGGCTCGAGTATGCCGACACCGGGGGAAGTGCCGTGGGACATCGTCGAGCACACGGCAGCGAAGCACGACATCTATCAGCGGTACCTAGAGCGCTGGTTCCCCATTCTCCTTACTGGCAAGGAGAAGTGGTACCCCTCGGTGACCTACGCGGAAGGATTCGCCGGTCCTGGAATCTATAAGACTGGTGAACGAGGCTCGCCTGTTATCGCACTTCAGGCTTTCATCGACAAAGTACCACCCACTAAGGGAGCGAGCCGCTTTCTGTTCATTGATGATGACCCACGATGCGTTGCCCTTCTCAGAGAACAGCTTGCTCCGGTGATCGAAAAGACGACTCGCACAGAGGAGACGATGCCTGTCGAGGTCGTCGAGGGGACGTGCGAGAGTCAGCTTGAGAAGCAGCTAACAGTTATGGACGCATGGGGGAAGCCAATATTCGCCATGCTCGATTCTTGGGGCAATGCCCCCATCCCTTACCAACTTCTCAGGCGACTGGCCGGGAACGTATCGAGCGAAGTGATGATCACGTTCCTCCCGCAGCACTTTGTACGATTCGTAACAAAGTTAGGAGATTCGGCCGATGATGTTTTCGGCGGAGATCGACGATGGCGTGAGGTTGCGAAACTCCCAGACGGTCCGTCGAAGTACCGACATCTTCTTGATTGCTACCGTCAAGCACTGAGCCAAGCTGGCTTTCAATATCTGCTTGGCTTCGAACTGGTGCCGCGTACAGGACAGTCGTTGTATCTTCTCTTCGGCACCAACCACCCACTAGGTGTGAAAAAAATGAAAGACACCTTGTGGGAGGTCGACAAGTCATTTGGGATCGGTTTCCGTGATCCTCGCGACGATCAAGACGAAACACTGTTCGAACTGAGCGAGCCGCAGGTTGCGCCACTTGGCCGCCTACTGCTACCGACGATCATCAAAGCTGGCGAATCAGGGTGTCGAGTCAACGATCTAGTGGACTTCACTCTGTTTGAAACCGCATTCCGGAAGGAACATATTATTCCGACTATCAGTATGTTGCGCGATCAGGGCAAGATCGAAACAGATCGTCCGGGTCGAATCGTATATGGCACGTTCGTCCGCGTCCCGCAGCCGTAGGTCTCAGCTCGCAACAGCAGTCGATGGCATGTCGTCATGAACCCGGCCATCGAGTTCTCTGCCGCCAGCCTTGGGGTGCCGCCCGCCCCATTGCTTATGGAAGAAGGGCACGCTGGCCGCTGCGCAGGTGTCGCGGATCTGCCGCACCCACTCGGGGTCGCATGGCCGTGCACCTAGCCCTGACTCGCCGCCGGTGATCACCCAGTGGATGCCGGTGAGGTCAAGGTTTGGAAGCGGACCGAGGAGTGGCTCTGCGGAGACGAACCGGACAGCAGCATCGACAGCACGGAGGTCATCAATCCGTGGTAGCCGAAGTTCGTCCTCAACCGAGACGCCCATCCACAGGTTCGGTGGCCAGTCGAGCGACGCGGACAGGCGCCGGAGGCGGGAGGAGCGCTTAGTTAGCACCTGGTAAGTGTGCTGCGGCGTCTCGCGCATGACGTCGAAAACCTTGCGTACGAAGGCGATCGGCACTTTGGCGTGAAAGAGATCCGACATGGAGTTGACGAACACGAGCCGCGGCCGGTGCCACCGATACGGCAGGTCGAGCGCGTCGCGGTGCACTGCGACGCCGAAGCCGGGGCCCGAGGTCTTCGGGTTGCCGTCCGTCTGATACTTGGCCGCCCCCATCGCCTTCAGCCGCTTTGAGAGAGTCAGGGCGTAGCAGTTGTCGCAGCCGCTCGATACCTGGTCACACCCAGTGGTTGGGTTCCATGTCGACTCCGTCCACTCGATCGAGCTGCTGTCAGACATGGATGGCTCTCCATCTGCGGGGGACGCTTGATGCTAGCGATCTCGCATGGGGGTTGCCCACCGGGTGAAGACTGACTGCCCGCGTCCAGGACAGCCAGCCATGGGAAGACGAACGCCTCAACGATCGTCGCCTCCCTGCCAGCCCTAGATCATTGCGCTTGACTCAGCAGGGAGGAGGCCTGAGGGTCACGGGTGAGCTCGACGAGGACCGCTACAGATAGCTTCGGATCTCCTCCGCCTCGAACAAGAACCGCTGCGACTGCACCAGGCGGTCGAAGACGGTGGCGGGCGCCTCGGCCTCACGGAGCAGGCACAGGACGAAGAGCCAGTAGGCGGCTTGCCCGACGTAGTGCATCCCCGCTGCCTCGACACCGGGGTAGCGCGCCAGGTGGTGCGCGATGTCGTTGCGGTAGTCCTTGGCCTTCGTGCACCAGACGGTGACGTTGTCAGCGCCGACCAGCCGCTCGAACGGTGCGCCAGCGTGGTCAGCAAGCCGCTTGAGTCGGGTCAGCAACTTGGTCTGGCTTCCGCCGAAGCGCTGCCGGTCGAAGCCTTCGAGTGTGGCGATCCTGCTGACCACGACGTCCTGCACGATGGACTCGCTGACGTACCGAGTCATCATCATGCGGCCAAGCAACTCGCGGTACGTCTCGGCAACGCGCATCCAGCGCCCGACGCCCTCGATGCCGCCGAACTTCTCGAAGGTGAAGAGACGGTCGTCCCAGGTGCGAGTCGGATTAGAGTCGGCCTTCACACGCCACGCGCTGTAGAGCCGGGCGGGCCACTGCGCTGCGCGACCGCTTGAGGTCTGCACGCTCAGCCCCCTGTGGTGCAGGAGAACACCCCTGAATGCCGCGGATCGCTGGGTGGCGATGCTGACCAGGTCTTGGAGGTCACTGGCGTAGTCGATGGCTTCGGAGAGCGGACGCAGCCCATCGAAGTCGAAGCGGGCGTAGACGTCCTGACTCATGCGCAGGCCGGTGATGTCCGGCGACGGTGGGTGCACGACGTGGCGCAGCTCCAGCCGTCCGTAGGGCAGCTCAACGGCTCGGGGATCCTGCGGCACGCCAACGATGCGCCACTCGGTCATCGCACCACCCGCAGCCTCGCTGAACGTTCCCTGCTCGGAGAGACCAGAGATGCCCGTCCACCTGAGTGGATGGTCGATCTCGACGTCGACCATCTCCGCCTCGATGGCCTCGTCCTTGTCGAACCAAGCGTCCTTGACGACTTGCCCGACGTAGAAGCTCTGCCGTGCACCGCCGCCGAGGGTCTGCCGCTCGCGGGTACGCAAGCAACCGTCGAGGGTGTACTTGGTCTTGTCGTCTTCGCCGAGGATGCGGCTGTAGTCCTTGGCTTGTGCCTTCCCGAAGAACTGGTGCCACTCGGTGAAGCTGCCGATCAGCTTGAGCGAGCCGCCTTCTTCGGCGCTGAAGGTCAGGGTGCCCGGCACCTTCTTGTCATCGGCGCCGGGCAACCAGAACTCGCCGTGTACCTCCAGGTCGGGCTCGGCGGCGAGCGTCATCAGCGGTGCGCCGCCTCGAACGCCTCGATGACGTTGGCGGGGATGCGCCCGCGGTCGGCCAGCTCGTGGCCGTTGCTGCGGGCCCATTCGCGGATAGCCTTGGTCTGCTCCTTGCTGCGAGCGTCGGGCGCAGGCCGACGGGCACCAGGAGCAGCCGCTGCGCTCCGCTTGGCTCGACCACCGGTCTTGCGCGCTGCAGCGACGAAGTCGGCCAGAGTGCTGCGGAGCTTGTCGGCGTTCTTCGGCTTCAGGTCGATCTCGTAGGTGACGCCGTCGAGGGCGAAGGTGATGGTCTGGCCGTCTTCGGCTGAGGTGCCGTCGAGGTCGTCGATGAGCTGGACGAGGACTTTCTGAGCCATGACAGCGCCTCACAGTTGCTATGCAGCCAAACAAAGTTGAGAGGTGATCGTAGCAGGTACAGACTCGGAAGGAACGTGATGAGCGTCGTTGTTCAACCACCTTACATCGCATGTAATGCCGTTACGAAACGTTCCTCTACATCAACCACAACCGGTTCAAGCTATTGACATAAAATCTATTGACGCGCACAATCGACGGTAGATGACAATCGGTAGAAATATCCGCTATATGTTTACTTTTCTCGGGTTCGCACTTATTGCGACAAGTCCCTTCATGGGAAAAGCGGTGAGCTTGTGGATAACACCCCAGGTGTGTCATGACTCTGGACTTGTCGGTTCAGATGGTCGATTTACTGGAACATTTACCCCCTGTCTCGTCCCCGAATTGCTGACCCTGCTCGCAGGCTACGTTGTTCCACTCATACTGGGAAGCGTACTCGTTTGGAAGTTTTGGGCTTGGCGTAAGCAGAAGCCGTGAGGCGAAGTGAACTTCGCCTCACGGCTTCTGCTAAATCAGGTCAGAAGTCCACGATAGCATTCTCGAATGCTTGCTTGTAGGCGATCTCATGCCCTGACGCATCTGGATGGAAGCTTTCGGGCAGAGGATTTGGCGGGAAGTTCCCGTCAAGTTCAAGAGGATTGATCCATGGCAGGACATCACATACCCCATGTCCCTGAAAATTCGGCAAGGCGAACGCGATTTCCTTGCCCTCAGCTTTCAGGACATCTACCTGATCTCCGATGACCTCGTTCAACTTGTCGGCCTGCTCATTGATCCACATGGCGTCCGAGTAGCTGACGTATGCCAGAGGCGCAGCCACGGCGCAAGTCCGACCACCAGGAGCGTCCTCATCCTCAGCATATCCCGCCTGACTATTAGCAAAGAGTCGAGGGTATCCACCCACTACAACCTTTGCCTCTGGCGAGCGATCGAATATCTCCCGATAGATGTCATCAAGCGCCTGTACAGGCCTGCGGATGCCTCCTACGTCAACTGTGCCCGCTGTGACTCCCGCGAGAGCCGATAGTTGACCTTCCACCACAGATCGAAATGATGCGTCCTGTGAGCATCCATAGCCATCGTGGCCAGGCCGTTGAACGCACCTATCCATCACCTTAGCGAAGTAGGCATCGTTGCCGCCGATGGTGATCGTCACTAGCTGCGTGTCCAGTGAGAGCTGCCGGAATTGGCCCACAGTATTCGGATCGTTCGGATTACCGATGTCGTCGGTAACCGCTCCTGAGCACGCCACCAAATTCGGGGAACCAGGCAGCTCAAATTCTTGCGCGAGGGCGTACGGGTACGACCTTGAAGACCGGTGACAGCTATCTGAAGGATTGATATAGTCGAACGTTCCCTCCCCCGAACTATATGAGTCGCCGAGAGCGACGTACGGACTCTGCGCCGTGACCACCCGTTTAACCTCAAGTCGTTCTCCGACGTACCTCACCCCGCTTTCAGGCGTACCAGCGCTACATGACCCGAACGCCTGATATCTTCCGAGCGGAAACTCCACGCCAGGATCTCCAGGCATCGGCCCTGGCATGCTTCGTGGGATCACAACCTCCGCCACCCAATGCCCAGTCACTGAATCAACCGGGGCAATGAAACCGACTTGCCCTCCGGCACTATTTGAAATGGCACCGGTCACAAAGTTGCGCCCTGGCGGACATGGGTCAACAGAACTCACTTCGATAGTATCGCCGAGACCAACCACCTTCGGTGCCAGTTGAAGACTCAGCGTCTCACCTTCGACGGTGAAGGCTTGCGAGGCGTACTCTTGCGTAACCTGACCACTACGAGCGCAATATGCTCTCACCGTCCCCACACCTGGAGCAGGACCCGGCGAGTAAGTAACGGGGTCAAGGCTATTCATAGATCGCCCAGGCACGTTGAACCGAACTGGTCCACCCCAAGGGCCAGAATAAGCTGAGTGAATCGCGATGTAAAATACCCTGCCAGCAGAATCAACGAACGACAGATAAACAAACTGCTCGTCTCGATTATGAACAGGACAGGGGTCAACTTGATTGATGGTCACTCCTGCTCCCGGCCATGCAGAAGTAGCCGACAGCTCGAACTGTGGCATTTCATCTTCAGCTGACGCCGCTGGAACGATCCCCACCAGCCCCGCTAATAGCACGAGCGTCACCCAGAGCGCTCGACCTCTCGTTAATAACCTCACTGATGAACCTTTCTCATTAGTTGAACTTCGGAAACTCCGAGACAGAACACACACTGAACAGCTCCGCTGCTTCAGCAGGTCCGGCCTGGAACACTTGGTGGACGGCACGCTTGCGTCGCTCGTCCGGCACGATGAACAGCACATATGGGAAGACGCCATCCCACTGCCCGGAACGAAACGCCTGCCAGTAGCGCTCGCACTTCTCTTGGATGACGCCGAGGTGCTCGGTTCCGCGGTCTACCTCAAGCCACGAGGTCAGCTTCTGGCCGTGCGCCGTCAGCTCGACGTAGGCGTCGGGTGTCAGGCGCACCTGACTGACGATCTGGTGGCAGTCCGGCTCGGTGATGAAGCTGATGACCTCAAGCTCGGCCCGCTGCTCGGCTTCCTTGAGCGCTACGAAGCAGTCGGCAACGGCCAGCGCATGCAGGTTCACCGCCCTTGGCGCCCAGTACGCGCCCGGCCTGTACAGGAGCTTCCACCCCGCACGACCGAGCTGGTAGACGTACTGGGCCGACCCGCCGCGGTGGCCACCGAGCAGCCGTTCAAGCCGCGCCAAATACTTACGCTCGACCAGGCGCTTCAACGTACGGTCCGCCGGTGTCGGTGATGCCAGGTTAGCGAAGTTCAGCGCCCGCACCTGTTTGGTCGTCAGTTGCCGGAACCGACCCACTAGCTCGACCACCGCGCGGTCCCGCTCGGACAGTTCGCTGTTGGTGTACTCGCGCTCTACGTAGGTCGTCATGCTCATCCCCACCGCTGCTGACCGAGCGTGGGCTTCTTCGGGTGCTTGGTGCTGACAGTGCAGCGCGCCTCGATCGCCGCGTCTACCTCGCTGGCGGCGCGGCCGAAGCGTTGCCGCGACGCAGCGCGTACCGACGTCGCGTTGCCGGTCGGCTTCATGGGCGGGTACGTCACACCGGTGACGGGCTCGCTCAGACCAGTGGGCGTCATGAGCCGGGCAAGCACCTCGTACTGCCCGAGACCGGTGAAGTCCTGCTCCCCGACGCGCGAGCCAAAGTCGCGGGCGAACACCCGGCCGTCGTCGGCCGTTGTCTGAAAAACGATCTTGCTTCTCGCGTTCGCCATGACTGCGGCGCGCATCTCCACCGGCAATTGGCCGAGGTGCTGGTGAGCCAGCACCATGCCCAGGCCGAAGCTCCTGGCCTTGACCAGCATGTCCTCGGGCTCCACGGGGAGCTGCAAGAAGGACTGGAACTCGTCCAAGTACAAGAAGTTCGGCTTCTTGGGCTTGACGCTCTTCGCCGCGCCCCAGAGCGCGTTCATCAGCAGCGTGCCGGTCAGGCCGGCGGTGTCCTTGCCGAGCCCGGACAGATTGACGAGCAGGATCTTGTTGCGCTCCAACACTTCCCGCATGGTGAAGCTGCTGGTGGTCTGTCCGATGATGCGCCGGATCTCGGGCCTGGCGAGCTGCCAGATGCGGTCCATCACCGGCTGGACGATGCGGTCTTGCTGCGCCTTACCTTGAGCGTCGAAGCGCTGCCAAAAGTGCTTCAGCTCCCGGTCAGTAAGCGAACCGATGAGCTGGTCTCGCCACGCCTGCTGTTCAGGACGGCGCGGTATCAGGAGCGTCGCCAAGTCGACGAAGGTGTAGCCCGGCTGCGAGATCAAGGTCATCAGGCCGAAGTAGAGAACCTCGCGGGTGTAGACGCTGCGCGTCTCGCGGTAGAGGTACTCGAACAGGGCGCACAGCTCCTCGACTGCCGAGTGGACGTCGCCCTCGGTGAGCACGTTGAAGCCGACCGGGAAGCTGGTGTCCGTGACGTCCAGGACGATGACGTCGCCCATGCGCTTCTCGGGCACGGCGTCGAGCACCGCGTAGAAGGCGTCCCCTTTGCTCTCGACCAACACCAGGCCAAAGCCCTGCTCGATGTCTTGGCGTGCCATTTGCGCAAGCAAAGTAGTCTTACCCACGCCGGTCGGGCCGACAACGTGCAGGTGCTGAACGGCCTCCTTGTACCCAAGGGCCACCGGGCGCTCGGCACCCGGGAAGTTGGAGCGCATCACCATGCGACCGGTCCGCAGGATGGCCTCGGTCGCCGGAAGGTGGCGGGCACCGGCGCGCGGCAACCCCGCCACATGCGGCTGCCCTACCGGCCAGGCGATGAGGCTTCCCAGCTCGCTCACCGTCAGCTGCGCTGGATACAGCCACGAGCCGCTGGCCTGGTTGACGCGCTCGACGAGCCTGCGCCTAGAGAGCACCGGACGCCGGACGAACTGGTTGCCCGGCCCCCGCACGCTGCCGAGCGCTAGCTTGATGCGGTCAAGCAGATGACCAGCCCGCTCATCGCTGGACGCCCGCACTGCTACCCGGAGCACGCCGAGGAAGTTCGGTTCCTTCAACTTGATGCGGCGGTCGTCAACCGCATCAAGATTGCGGCGCCAGAAGCTGTCAGCTTCTTCCCGCCCGTCTCGCTGCTTGGTCGGCGGCTTCTCGGTGACCGCGGGCATCACCACCCACTGGACGAGCACCGTGTCGCCAGCCTTCAGCCCTTGGAAGCTGGCGAGCAGGCTGGCCGCGAAGTCCTCGGCAGCGGGCAATGGCACAGTGCGCGAGAGTCGGCGCAGGCCCAGCTCGACGACCTCGTTCCACGGCTCGGGGAGCGGCGCGGCGACCGGCGTGACTTTGATGCCGGGGATCAAGGTGCGCAGCTGCGCCGCGACATAGTCGGCCTGCGCTGACCGCACGCGAAGGCGGTACGTCGCCGTCCGGTCGGTCGCGACGACCTCGAAGACCGTCGTCGGCAGGTTGAAGATGCGCCGCAGGCCGCTCGGCACCGTGCCAACAAGCGTGCGCACCCACGCCTGGACCTGCTGAGGCTTGAGCTCGTTCGGGAAGGCGAGGTCAAAGATGCGGTACTGATCAGGAGGTTCCACGAGGCGGTCTCCATGACGGTCACGCCGAGCAGCAAGATGCCCGGCGGCTGCATGTTGAACAAGCAGATGAAGGTGGCGGCGAGACTGAGCGGCCCGCCCGCTGTCCAGGCGTGCGGGCCGCTCCTCGGTCACCACCTGGTTGAGCGGAACCAGACGAAGCCGATGATCGTGACGATGAAGAGGCCCACCACGATGTAGGGCACCAGCGGCTCCACCGACCACCAGAGCAGGCGGATGGTGACCGCGAAGAGGATCGCGGTCACCATCCACGCCTGGAGCCTTCTCACGAGCGGCGCTTCCAGTCCCGCGCGATGCGGTCCATGTCGGCTTTGGCTCGCCACGTAGCGTCCCGGATGTGCTCGCGCTGCTCCTGGCCGCGGCTGACCGCGGCTCGCAGCGCGCGCTTAGCTCGTACCCCGGGGTGATGGCGGTACAGCCAGATTATTCCTGCCACGAGCAGGAGGAGGAGCGCCCACCAGAAGTTCTCGACTACGTAGATCAAGCCGCTGATCGTGAACACCACGACGGTGGCGACCAGCACGAAGGCCATATAGACAAGAAGGAGAGGCATACTCAGCTTCTCCTTCGATCCGCTGGACGGAACTGCTGGCCGAGTTGGCGGGCCAGCGTCAGCTCGATGCCGCCGAGGGCTTGGTTGAGGGCCGGGTCACCAGCGGCGAGACGCTGGCGATGGGTGTCGACGTCGAGGAGCGATGACAGCGCCGACGACTGCACATCCGTAGCCTCGACGGCCGAGTCCACCTCCGAAGCTGCAGCACCGGTGACGGTGTCGGGCTTCCTCGTGCCGAGCTTGCTCAGCAAGGTGATGACGTACTTCTTCATGCCCACCACGTCCTCCTAGAAGGCGCTACCGCGCTGGATGCGGCTGACCTGGTGGACATGGTTCATCTCGACCTCGACCAGGAGCGCATTGAGGGTCTGGTCGTTCCCTGCCAGCGTGCGGCGGTAGTCGTCGACCTCCTTGACGCTGTCCATGGCGTCCATCGCGATGTCCGAGGCGATGGCGATGCGCGCCTTCTGGACGATGCCGTTGGCCGCCTCCCGCCGCAGGGCCGCTTGGAGTTGCCGTCCCTCGTTGGAAAGCACCAAGCCGCCATGCGTACGCATGAGCGGCGACACTTCAGCCTGCGTCGAGAGACGCTGGAGCTCTCCTGACACCGGTTTCTCCTTCTTGCTGGTCGGATGCCTATTCGACGCGAACAGGCAGTTGCGATCACCCGTTTCAACGGCTTCGCCAAGACGATGCACAAGGTCTGCCATCTAGCAACTCCTTGTCATGCCGTTACTTGCCGAGGAGTATCGGGTTAATGAGAACCTATGAGGTTAGCCCCGATGGCGTAAGCCTTATGCGTAGACACCCGATGGGCGAAAAATGGACAGTTGTCTGCAAAGTGGTGATGGACAGTACCTGGACACAGCAACAGGCCCGGATGTCGCGAGGACATCCGGGCCTGCGCCAGACAACTCCTGTCCAGATTTTGTCTAGACGGCTAGTCTGGAACGTACCTTCCGGGTACGCCCGTAGGTGTTCGGCGGCGGAAGCGGACTACGCGCCTAGGAACCCGTGCCCGCTTCCGTCTGCCTCACACCAGACCCAGCAGCAGCCAGATCCAGTGCGAACCCATGTGCTTCACCTCCTGCCCAGTAGCCGCGACCCATCCGCCATCCGGGGCTTGGCCGCCCTCCTGATGGCGGCTTGCGTCAATCTCAGCAGCCCAGTTGGGTTGGTGGTCAAAAGTGGCGCGGAAGTGGAATCTCGCAGGTAGGAGACGTGGTGGCTGACAGCCAAGATCGCAGCAGCGAGGACAGCGAGCTGGTCAAGGATCTCAAGTGGCTGCGTAAGGGGCCGGGCCTCACCCTTGCTCGACTTAGCAAGGCCGGGGCGGTTGTCCAAGCCTGTGGTGGCCCGCAGCAGCCGACGGAGACGACCTGCGAGCGGTTCCTGTCTGCGTTGCGCTCGATGAACGACTTCCCAGGCGGCAGGGCTCTGTGGGCGGCCTACGGCGCAGACGGTGGCGATCAGCAGACCGAACTTAAGGAGCGTCGAGCCGCCTATGCCAAGTCCGTCAAGCGTACGGCCGGTCGGGTACGAGACTGGGAAGACGAAGCTATCGACGAGTTGGCACTTCGGCTGCTAAGCGCCTTCTACGCAGGCGCACCAGACCCAAAGGACTTTCCTATTCCGCGCGGTGGCTACCTTATGACGCAACTCAGCGTAGTTTGCATCAATAAAGATCGACGATTCATGGAATCACGTCAGACGCGAACCGTAATTCCACTCGTCGATGGTGCGCCGCATTTTAGATATGGTACTTATACGCCCACTGAACTAAGCGACGCCGAAGGCGGCATTCTTGCGCCTTCGGTTCGTGGCGCCGATGGAGGCGTTGTTCACACTATCGAATTTCCAGTGCCGCTCAGGCGAGGACGGGCACATACCTTCAGCTTTCGGGAACGTGTACCCGACAGCGATCCGGAGCCCGCGGTCAATGTTGACTTCTCCGGTCAAAGTTTTGAAAGCCCGGCACTGCGTTACCGTGTAGAAGTTCATTTCTTGACAGATCGACCTAAATTTCTCTGGGGCTACGACAAATTGCATCGTATCGAACGGCCCGGCGCTCCCGAGTCAGGGATTCCGCTAACCTTGGATGACGAGGGGAGGATATCGGTCGAGTTCGCCGATCTGTATGGTGGTCTCTGCGCAGGCGTCGCTTGGCAATGGGAGTAACAACTATTCGTCGCCGGATTTCAGCCTTTCTTTGGCATGCTTTATCCGTTGCAGCAAGCGCGAGCTGTACTGATGGTGGTATGAGTCGATATGCTCTATAGCCTCACTTAGTGTTATTAGGTTCTGTGAGGCGACATCCGTCGTCAGTACATCCCAAGCCGCATCTTGAACTTTTTGCTCAGTTTCTTCGTCGCCTATAAGAAGCCCAAGCATGCCTAGCCCCGCCGACTTGTCGACAGCAAGCATGTGCGGCACAAAGATGGCGGCCCAATATCGATCTCTCGGGTCATCACTGCGGGTGAGCGCACTGTAGACATAGCGGGCAAGTTCAATATCCCGACTTGGCAGCTCCACGAGCACACGGGTTAAGTGATCGGCTCGTTCGTCCAGCATCTCTTCCTCGGGAGCAAGAGTGCGCCTGGCTCTAAGGACTTCGCGCTGAATGCGAGCAATGACACTATCCGCCTGACGGAAGTCGTCAAGTAACGAATTACCGAGAGCGACTAACTCTTCGGGTGTTCTTGCCTGGGATTGTTCATAATCGTGCGATGCTTGTTCCATTCCCTTCTATTACAACATTATCAAGATCAAATGTCCAGGATTTGTCCTCTTGTCCCAAGTTCTTCTTCTGCGTCCGAATGGATGTCTTGTGTCGTAATCTGTGACTGTCAGACTTGCTATAGCGCTAGCTGAGCACGACCATCCACTAGGAGTACGTATGGCTCCCCCCTCCGACACGGCCAAGGAGCTGCAAGAGCTGCGCAAAGGGCGCGGCCTAGCGGCCGATGACCTTCGTGACCGTATGGGGCCACGGCTTCGTGCTCTGTGCGCTGTCACTGAAGCCGACACGGCCATGTCGGTCAGGCGTTCCATCGTCCTCAAGATGACGGAACTGTGCGAGGAGCTGGACGAAGATCGCAAGCTCGCGGCTAGAGTCGCCTTCGGTTTGGCGACGGAAGCACCCGGCGTCACGTTGGAAGACCGCATGATCTGGCTCGCCTCCTTCATGCGTAAGGACCCGAAGACAGCGATCCGGCGGGTGGACTCGGCGTTTCGGATGCTGGCCGAGATGATCGACGAATTGACGGCGGAAGGTGCCAGCCCGTTCACGCCAACCGGATGGTACAACCATACTGTTCGTTCCATTCTGTTCATGGATCGAGCGGTGCCGTTGCTCCGGGAAGAGCGACGTATTATCGCCACAACCGATGGCGTCAAAGAACTTGACATCTACTTTAGCGCTCCACGTCCTCCGAACTTCGACGGGTCGGACCGTATTACTGTACAGCCGTTATACGGCGGTGAGTTCGTTGCCGATGAGCAGACCGCGCCGGGCTATGCCAAATTTACGATGAAGCTGCCCCAACCGCTCAACCTTGGCGATGCGCACGAGTACGGCGTTGAATTGACTTCGTACCCTCGCGAGTGGATGTTGCCATACTACGAGCTGGCGCCACTGCTTCCGTGTGCGCACTTTTACCTGCGTGTCAAGTTCGACCCAAACGACATACCGGCGAAAGTCTGGCGACTTAATGGCGTGCCGCGGTTCGCGACAGTTGACTTCAAACCGTCGGGGGAACTGCTATCCGTAGATCGACTTGGCGAACTGGCCATCGAGTTTCACGGGTTGAAGCCGCACCTTAGCTATGGGGTGCAGTGGCAGTAACTCTCAAATCTCACCAGCGAACTAGCAGTACGAATAGTCTTGGGGAAAGCTGCTTGCCACAGAATGCGGCAAGCATACACATTCATCCAGAAGGAGGTGAATCAATATGGTGACACATCTTGCGACGATCTCGGAAGGCGTCGATCTGGACCGCGAGCTGCCTTTCTTGGCTCGATGGGCTGCGGACGGCACCACCACGCCGTACAGCTCCAACGAGATGGGCAGAAACGACGACACCGGTACGTGGCGGAACGACACGGAAGAGGCGGACGTCTAGATCATGCACTCGGTTGACCTCCTAGTGATAGGAACATCGGTCGACCCGCATATCTCGGCAGTCCTTCAACGTCTAGGCGGCGACGTTTCTGTTTGCCGCCTAGACGTTGACCGATTTCCACGAGAACAAGCGGCGACCCTTGATTTTGACCTCTTCGGGGGTTATCGGGTACTTGTCCACGAGGGCAACGTGCAGTGGGACGTTACTAGGCCAAAGGTTGCCTGGTTCCGCAGGCTGGGGAAGCCGGGTTTGTCGAAGAGTCTGCACCCTGCATACCTAGAGTTTGCAACGGGCGAGGTGGAGCAAACTATCGAAGGATTGCTCTCCATCGTTCGTCCAGGGAAGTGGTTCAACGACTTCTGGGGATGTAGAAAGGCCGGCAACAAGCCACTTCAGTACCTAACCGCAACGGAGTGTGGGCTTAACCTACCTAACACACTGGTAACTAGCAGTGTTGACGCCGCTAAAGAGTGGATTAACCGCCGCGATGCGGTAGTTGCTAAAACGATCAGCCGCCCGATCCTTACTACCGAAAAATCGGAACTTGGAAGAACATTCGCCTATACTCATCGTCTGACACGCGACGATATCGCCCATTTGGCACAAGTGGCTACGGTTCCATGCCAGTTCCAGCCCTTGGTCAAGGGACGAAAGGAGTTGCGCGTTACCACAGTTGGCGGGCAACACTTCGCTGTGGAAGTATTCTCGTCAGATACTGAGCCCGATCGGTTTGATTGGCGCGCGACAGCGACTACATGCGAATACCGCTTGGGCGAACTGGACCTACCTACGGCACAGAAACTAACCTCACTCCTAGACGCTTTTGGTCTACCTTTCGCGGCGAGCGATTTTATCGTTGAAGAAGACGGAACCCTAGTGTTCCTGGAATCTAACCCGCATGGCGCATGGATGTGGCTGGAAGCATTTGTACCCGGACTGGACATCACTGGAGAAGTGGCAAGGTGGATTAACTATAACATCGGAAACTGATACAATAGTAGGGTCATGAAACGATCAACCCTTCAAGCAGCCAACAGAATCGCAGAATGCTTGGCCAAAGCGGACTACTTGATGCAGAAGCACCACACCATGCAGGGTGCGCATGAGCGTTCTACACTGGCACTATTAATACTTAGATCGTACGCGGAACACCTTCCTCGAAAACGCATGATGTCACTCTGCCTCGCCGTACACCATGGCGGGTCTCAACGTGAAATTCGCACTGCACGAAACTTCTTGCACTTTAGCAGGCGCCCTCAACAAGAGCGCGCAAACTTGCTGTACCGACAGATGTCGGATCGAATTCTTGTCATGAAGTTCAAAAAACAAAAGTACGGCACACAGTTCCAGCTACAAGGCAAGCCTTTTCCATCGATCTAAGAAGTGGCCTACCACTCCAAAGCTTCGCGTCCGAAGTAGAGCCCACCAGTCGGCCCATCATCCCGCAACGTCGCCAACCACAGCATCGTGCTGGCTGCTTCCTCTGGCGTCTGCTCTGCCTTGCCATAGGCCAAGCGGGTGTCAGCCCGGCCAGGTGACGCCGCGTTCACCAGGATGTTGTGCTCGTGCAGCTCATCGGCCAGCACCTTGGTCAAGGCGTTCACGGCGGTCTTGGACACGCGGTAGGACGGGCTGCTGCTCTTCATCGTGCTGAGGCTGGCCATGTGCGTCGTCAGGTTCAGGATGCGCCCGTACTTCTGCTCCTTCATCACCGGCACGACCGCCGAGGCACAGCGCCATGCCCCGAAGACGTTGGTCTCGAACGTCGCCTTGACCCGCTCCTGGTCGAGCGACCAGGCGTCGAGGCCGCGGTCGATCGCCACGGCTGCGTTGTTCACCAAGACGTCGAGCCGTCCGTGCTCGAAGGTGATGTCGCTAATGGCCCGGCTGACGCTGGCCACGTCCGTAACGTCCAACTGGTGCGCCGAGACCGGCAAGCCCTCGGCTACAAGAGGCGCAGCGGCAGCTTCGGCCGCCTGCTCGCTTCTGGCCGTCAGCACGACGTGCAGCCCCTGCTGAGCAAGACCTCGCACGATGGCCAGGCCGAGCCCGCGGTTGGAACCGGTCACCAGAGCCACGCGCGTGATGCCAGCGGTCATACCGCCTATGCGATCAGAGTACGAACCTGTTCGTCTAGTTGAGCCACGGCCGGGTGTTGGTGGTGCGCGTTCAACTTCGCCTGGAGGTTCACCAGGCGCCGCCGGTTTCGCGCCGACCGTGCCGCCGCGATGGACGGCACGGCCTCACTGACGAGCGTGCAGGCGTGGTCGACGTCGCCAAGCTCCAGCACGGTCTTCGCGCGCCACATCAGGTAGGTCGCGCGGTCAACAGGGCGCTCGGCTGGCTGAAGGTTGAGGGACTGGCTCAGCCAGTGGTCGGTGGCTTGATGGCGACGCAGCAGGAGGTAGCAAGCCGCGACCTGGGCGCAATACTCGGCCTTGTCGAAGTAGCTGGTCCAGCCTGGTGACTCAACGTCGTCGGCCCGACTCATGGCAGCCTCGGCTTTCACCAGAAGCCGCTCGCACTCCATCGCCTCCCCCAGCACAGCGTGCGCCCGCGCTTCGCGCACGGTCATCATGGCGATGATGCGCGGCGGAGCTTGCTTGGCACCGTCACGAGCCGCCGTCGCGACGGCCAGTGCTTCATCAGGCCGCTGGGCGTCGACGAGCTGCAAGCTCATGCACTTGAGGATGTTGGCCCCGATCGCCCGATCGCCCGCGGCGTGCGAGGCCCGAAGCGCCGCCATGAAGTAACGCTCAGCCGAGGCATGGAAGCCCGCGTCAAAGCTCGACCACCCCGCAACCCGGCCCAGTTCAGCAGCAACGTTGAACAGGCGCTCGCCGATCTGCTGGGTGTAGCTGCTGCGGGAGAGAAGGTCGGTCACCAACCTGAGTTCGGCGTCGGCCAGGTTGCGCACGCTGCCGCCACCCAGGGCGTACTGCATCTGTCTGATCGTGGGGAGTCGCTGCTCAAGGGCTTCAACCAAGGTGCTGTCGATCATGCCGCCGCGGAGGGCCGCGTCGACCCGCGGCGGTTCCAGTGACAACCACTGGTTGGCCACGGTTACCGCTGTCCCGGCGCTGAGGGTCAGAAAAGCTCGACGATCAAGCACGGCAGCTCCTGCGGTGTGGTCGAGCGAGGACAAGGCTGCTTCCAGCGTCCAGGGAAGTTCGACGTTCAGGCGGTCTCCGGCCGGAAGCCAAGCGGGCCACCCCAGCCGACGCACCTGCTCGTGTGGAACGCCAAGTTCGCGGGCCAGGGCGTACTGGGAATCCTCGTCAGGGACAACACCCCAGTTCTCCCAGCGCCACGCCTTCTCGCGGCGCGCAGCCATGTTGCCCACGTGGCGGGCGATGACATTGACCAGATCTTGGTACGTCCAGCTCCGCTCGGCGCGCACGAAGGCAAGCGGATGCGTGAAGAACCCGTCGTGATCTTGCCGTCTGGCCATCTCGGGCATCCCTCCCTCGGTAACGCCGACTGTATCGCCCCGGTGGGGCGAATCACGGCCCTGACCAGCTATTTTCCCGCGATCGGAGGCAAGAGACTACAACGGGACAACACTCAAGTGCTTCGTTCTGTGCGTCTGTTGCGGTTCTCTGCTGTTCAGACGACCTCGATGTCGGTCGAGCACGACACCCGGCTCCATAGATCCACTAGTGAGCGCTCGGCGCATCCGACATTCGAGTGTTGGCCAGACCAGACCACGGGCCGTGCAGGCGCTAACCGATGACGACACTTGGGTGACAGGGCGAAGCGATGATCCACACGGCTGTTCGGCAGCTGCCTGTGCGCAAAGGGCGGCTGATCCTCGGATACGTGCGGGCTGAACCCGGACATGACGCGCTGGTTGCTGAAGGCGAAGCACAGCTCAGTCAGTGGGCAAGCAGTTCCGGGCTGCTGCTGGGGGCCGTGTTCTCCGACAACACGGTGCTGCCTCCGCTGGAGCGGCGAGGCTTCCGCCGTCTACAGAACTTGGTGCACCGGCTGCGCCCGATCGGTCTTGCCACTCCGAGCACGTGGCACATCTCGGACGACAGAGACGAGCTGGCCCGCGTGCTGTGCCACCTCCGCTCGCAGCGCTGCCTGTTGCTGGTCATCGACACGCAGGTGGTTCCGGGTACCGCGCTGGACGGATTTTCGGCGAAAGGCTCGTGATGCAACGGAAGACACGACCGTCAGATCAAGATCGATTTCGACTGTTGTCGCTTCGAGCCGACACAAACTCGGTGAACTCCCGGCAAGTTCTGGTCCGCTAGCTCAGCCACCACCATGCCGCACACCATCCGCCTGCGCACCGACGTCTTCACCAAGGCCGCGCGGCTCGCGGGCTTCCGTTCGGACTACGCCCTGGCCAAGGCGATGGACGTCAACCGCTCCACGGTCGCACGGGTGACGAGCGGTGAGCTTCAGCCCGGCCCAGCCTTCATTGGCGGCGCCCTGGTCGCCTTGAACCCGATGCAGTTTCACGACCTGTTCGAGGTCGTGCCCAACACCGGACGAAGTGATCCCCCATGACCAAGGACGAACTGCTGTTCAACGCCTGGCTCACCAGCCTCAACCAGCGGCTGGGCCGCTACGTCGTGCGCCTGATGGACGAGGCCACCCCTACCGCCACTACTGAGTACACCGTCCCGCTGGCCGAGGTCGAGGCCGCCCTCGGCCGCGACCTCTTGGAGCTGGCTGACGCCATCCTCGGCAAATCTGCTGGTTTCACCGTGCCCGTGCAGCGCCCCAGCAACCAGGCGGGCACCCGGCCACGCCGCACGCCCGAGCTGCCAAGTCCTGACTCTTCGACAGCAACCAACTGCCGTTAACTCACCTCTGCAGCAGAAAGGCCAAGCGCAGTGCCACGTACTACGCCGGACACCCGGCGATCCACCCTGGAAGCCGCCCTGGACTACGCCGCTCTCGGGTGGCCGGTCATACCCGGAGCGATCTGGAAGGACGGACACTTCGCCGACCCGGTCACCGAGCAGATGGTCACCAGTCCATGCTTGAAGCCCATCGAGGAGGCGACCACCAACGCCGAGCAGGTAGCGGAGTGGTGGTCGGCTTCGGGACTGCACGAGCCCAACGTCTTCACCGTGACCGGTCCGCAGGTGAGCGCGTTCGCCGTGGCTGAGTCGCTGGTCATGGCGCTGGCGGACAATCCGTGGTTCGCCGCGTTCCCCACGCCGGTGCTGGCCTTCCCGAACATGCCGCTGGCCTACTTCCTGGTCCGGCCGCCGGTGCCCTCACTGCTCATGAGCAGTGACGCCCAGGTGGTGGAGGCCGGGATGCCCATGCCCTTGCCGCCGAGCGCGCTGGAGACCACGCCGGTGCTCTGGCTGGTGACACCTGAAGAGGCGGGCAACCGCCTGATGCCCGGCGACGCCTTGGCCGATCTGATCCAGAGCTTCGAGCAGAGGAAGAGCGCGTGACCGAGCTGGTGGAGCAAGCAGCACCGACCAGGTCCACGCTGCCGTGGAGCGCGGAGCAGTTCGCCGGGCTCATGCGGGAGCTGGCGGTGGTCGAAGCACCACGGTTGTTCGCCTTGGTGGAGGAGTACGGCGAGGCCGAAGACGCCCGCGTGGCGGGCTACGGCCTGGCTTACGAAGACCGGGCTGACGTCAACTCGGTGGAAGGAGACTTCCAGTTGCACTCCCAGAGCGCGGAGAGTGCTCGGATGCTGTTCGAGATCAGCTCGCGGTCAACGGGGGTGCAGCGGGTGCATGTGGTGTGGGTGGATGAGCGTTAAGCAAGCCTGACAACTCAGGACCCCCGTGAGCTGACTCGCCCTGTCTTCCGGTACGCGTCGCAACCGTCAAGCATTCGGAGACGTTCGCCCACACGCCTGCGAGAAAGATGGACAGGTGCCCTTGTTAATGATCATGTGGAAGCGCTTCGGCGCAGTGGGCTAGAGCTGAGGGGCTGTGGTGGGGCGATGAGGGCGAACGCGTTGGCCACGAGCCCACCGGTAGGGGCAATGCCGCTTGGCTGCCCCTACGTTTCCCCAGCTCAACAGCACTGTCGCGTGTGGACCGACCCCCACGGCGACGCACACACCCAGTTGATCATGAAAAGCGGCATTTCACCTGGTAGACTAGTTACGCCAGTGGATGCATAGGCATACTTTTGACTACTCCACCGTCGACATCCCACTGTCGCCCAACATCTCCCACTCTCCTTGTGTCTATTGTGGACGGTTACCAGTTGTCGGTCACGCCGGCGACGACGCCGATCACCACCGGCACGACGCCCAGGCACAGGAACGCGGGCAGGAAGCACAGCGCCAGCGGCCCCGCCACCAGCACCGAGGCCCGTTGCGCCCGGGCTTCGGCCTGGTCGGACACCCGGGCCCGCGCTTCCGCGGCCAGGTCCGCCGCCGCCCCGGCCAGCGCCGCGCCCGACCGGGCGGTCCGACGCGCCGCCCTGGCCAGCGGCGCGGTGTCGGGGTGGACGAGCGCCTTGGCCCACGCGTGCACCGGGTCCGCGCCCAGCGTGAGCAGGTCGACCACCTCGCGGAGGCGTTCGGCCGGCCCCGGCGGGACGCCCGGCAGCACGGCGCGCACCGCGCCGGCCACCGGCAGACCCGCCCGCAAGGCGGCGGCCAGCAGGTCCCAGGTCGCCGCCGCGGCGAACGGGTCCGGCGGTTCCGCCTTCGGCACGGGTTTTCGCCTGGTTCTCGGGCGCAGCCGCGCCGAGGCTCTCGTCGGGACCGGGCAGGCGATGACCGCCAGGGCGAGCAGCAGCAGGCTCGGCGGCAGCGGGTTCATGCGATCACCTGCCTGGTCAGCCGACCGCTCCACCGCAACCCGGCGCAGATCAGGACCACGCCGGCGACCAGCAGCACCTGTCCCGGCGCGGTGCCGGACAGGACGGCCAACGGTCCCGCGCCGCCGAGTTCGCCGAGCACCACGCCGAAGAGCGGCAGCCCGGCGAGCACCGCCGCGCCGGCCCGCGGACCGGCCATCCGGGCGTGGACCTGCCCGGCGAACGCGGTGCGCCGGTCGAGGTCCCGGCGGACGGCGTCCAGCACGTCGGCCAGCGGCACGCCGTGCACCGCGGACAGCCGCCACGCCCTCGCCAGGTGGTGCGCGTCGGGGAAGTCGGCGAGCGCCACCTCGACGTCGCCGCCACGGGCCGATGCCTCCGCGACGGCCCGCAGCACGTCGGTCGCGGGCGGCTCCGCGTCCTCCGCCGCGCCGATCGCCGCCTTGGCCGGGTGAGCGCCCGACCGCAGTTCCGCGACGAACGCCTTCAACCCGTCGGCGAGCGCGACGGACGCCGCCACCCGGTCGCGTTGTCGGATCGTCTCCCGGTAAGTCCGCCACACGGTCGCGGCCAGCAACGCGCCCGCGAGCGCCCCTCCGACGCCGACCGGCAAGCCGAGCACGAGGCCCACCACGACCGCCGACACCCGATCGGGCTTCACCGACTTCCACCGGCTTGGACGCCGAGGTCCGGCAAGCCGCCGTCGCGCCTCGCCCGACGGCAACACCAGCAACGCGGCGGCCAGCAACAGCAGGCTCATGCGGCACCCACCAGGCCTTTGAGGACCGCGCCGGCTTCCTGCCAACCGCCGTCGCGTCGCCACGCGGGCCGGACGACGAGGTGACCGGACCGCCGTTCCAGCACACCGATCTCCGCCAGGTGCCGCGTGCCATCACCCGCGCGGCACATGTGCAGCACGACCTTCACCGCCGCCGCCAGTTGGCTGTGCAAGGCGTGCCGGTCGAGCCCGCCGAGCGCGGCCAAGGCCTCCAGCCGGGCGGGTACCTCGGCCGGCGAGTTGGCGTGCAACGTCCCCGCGCCACCGTCGTGCCCGGTGTTCAGCGAAGACAGCAGCTCGCACACCTCCGCGCCCCGGACCTCGCCGACCACGATCCGGTCGGGCCGCATCCGCAACGCCTGCCGGACGAGGTCCCGCATCGTCACCTCGCCCGCGCCCTCGACGTTCGGGCCGCGGGCCAGCAGCCGGACGACCTGCGGGTGGTCGGGCTGCAACTCCCCCGCGTCTTCCACGCAGACGACCCGTTCGTCGTGCGGCACGCACCCCAGCAAGGCGGCCAGGAGCGTCGTCTTCCCCGAGCCCGTGCCGCCGACGACCAGGAAGGCCTGCCGGGCGACCACGATCGCCCGCAGCAGGTCGGCCGCCAAGCGGTCGAACGTGCCGCAAGCCTCCAACGTCATCAAGTCGTGCGCCGCCGGGCGCAGGACCCGCAACGACAGGCAGGTGAACGGCGAGATCGGCGGCAGCACCGCGTGCAACCGCACCGAGCCGGGCAACCACCCGTCGACGTAGGGCACGGCGTCGTCCAGCCGACGCCCGGCCGCCACCGCGAGGCGCTGCGCGAGCCGGCGGACGGCCGCCTCGTCCGGGAAGGCGACGTCGACCCGCCGCAACCCGCCGACGCCGTCGACCCACACCTGATCCGGCCGGGTGACGAGGACGTCGGTCGTGTCCGGGTCCCGCAACAACGGTTCGAGAGGCCCGGCCCCGACGAACTCCTGCCGCAGCACGGCGAGTGCCCGTTGGACGTCCTCGTCGCCGAGCACCCCGCCGGCCTCACCGCGCACAGCCGCCGCGACCGCAGCGGACGTGAGGTCACCACGCCCACTGGCCAGCCGGAGGCGAACGCGCTCAACCAGGTCGTTCACAGCCACCCTCCCCCGCGATCCGACGACGCCCGACCAGAACTTCCCGAGCCGCCTCGACCAACCCCTGCCGGCCGCCGCCCGGATCGGCGAGTAACGGCGCGGCCAACTCGGCGAGCACCAGCTCCGAAAGCGGCACAGGCCGGCAACTCCGAAACCCGGCCGGCGGCCGGAACCCGGGATGCCGCCGCACGACCGGCCCACGATCACAACTCACGACCCGCCTCCTATCCATCGCGAAACACTTGTGTCCCAACACCTTCCGCACGACGGCCGGCGCTCCTCTGCCCCGAGGGCAGGGAGAAGCAGCCGGATCGCGCGGGCGAGGTGGGTTGGTTGAGGTCAAGAACAGTCACTGCCACCAGCAGTGATGGCACTCCGCACCCCGCCGCATCACCTCGGCCAGATGGGCGGTCGAGGTCCGGGAACGCGGCACTGCTGTCCGTGGTCATGGCACGCCGTCAGGGTTCGTCGCACCGCAACAGCCACTGGGGCATCACGGTTTCCTGCCCATCGCCCGGCCTTCGCAGAGGACGGTGAGGTGCGAACCGCCGTACGAGCCAGGACGCCTTCGGCGGGCGGGGCGGACGAACAGGTTGAGTGGGCGCGTTCCAGGTGCCCAGAAGGAACACGCCCGGTTGCTGAGCACGAGGACCCACAGCAGACCGGCGACCGGACAGCCCGCCACCAGGCGCGAGGGCGACCCGCCGCAACGGGCGGCGGAGTCCGGATCGCCGTACGAGCCAGGGTGTTCCGGCGGCGGGCAGGTCGAGGTTCGGGCGCGCCCAGGTCCCGGTGGGGCGGGCCTGGGTGGGGCGCCAGGACGGTAAGTCGCCCGCCACGGGCACGGGTGTCGTCGGGTAGGTGAGGTGGTCAGTCGGCATGCAGGGCTGCCAGGACTCTGCGGGCGGCTTTGGCCAGGGGGCCTCGGGTTGGTCGGGGGAACCGGCCGTGGTCCAGGGCCCTGGCCAGCCTCGGCTCCGGGCGCATGGTGGCCAGCAACGGGAGTTCGATCGCTTCCACCACCTGTGCCGTGGTGAGGCCGCCCGGTGCCGGGCCGCGGACCACCGCCTTCAGCCGCACGCCCCGCGCGCCCGCCCGGTCGACCAAGGTCTTGGCCGCCATGCACGCCTTCACGTCCGCCGGCACCACCAGCACCGCCAGGTCGGCCCGGTCCAGGGCGGCGCAGGCGGCGTCGGTCAGCTGGCGCGGCACGTCGCACACGACCGTGCCACCGGCTCGCCTGCCGGCCTCGACCACCGCCACCACGGCGTCCGGCTCCGGGCCGGGCCCCGTCCGGCCGCAGGACAGCACGGTCAGGCTGCCGCGCCCGCCCGAACGGCCCGGCAGCGCCGTGCGCAGCGCCGCCGCCGGCACGCGACCGCCCGTCAGCCGCAAAGTGGGCCACCGCAGCCCTTCCTGCCGCTCGGCGCCCAACGTCAGGTCCAGGCCGCCGCCCAGCGGGTCGCAGTCGACCAGCAGGCCGTGACCACCCGCCGCGGACACGGCCTGGCCCACCGCCACCGCCAGCACCGACGCCCCGGCCCCGCCGCGGGCGCCGAGGACCGCCAGCACCCGGCCCCCGCCGACCGGCGCGCCCTCGGCGGCGTCGGCCAGCACCGCCCGCAGCCGCTCCTGGTCGGCGGGCAGCTCCAACACGTGCTCCGCGCCCAGTGCCAGGGCCCGCCGCCACACCTCCGCGCCGGGCGGGCCGGCGCCGACGACGTGGACCCCTGATCTGCGCGGGAAACCCGCGCAGGCGACGACGGCCTCGAAGTCCAGCACCACCGCCGCCGCGCCCTGCCAGCGCCCGCGCAACGCCGTCACGTCGACCACGCGCTCCACCTCGCAGCCGACGACCGCCGCCGCGTTCAGCACCTCGTCGACCAGGGCCGCGTCGGTCACCAGTGCCACCGTTCGCTTCATGCCGCTCTCCTCGTTCTCCGTGGTGGGGCTGTGGGTTCCACGGTCTCGAGCGGTGAGGAAGGACACAACGACACATGATCAACATGTGGACAACCGGCCGGCCTGTGGACAACCGGCCGAGCCGGGCACCCGCGAACGGCGGCCGCGAACGGTGCCGCGCAGGAAGATCGGGGTCTGATGCAAGAAGGGGCGCGAGGGCGCGGAGGTCCAGCGCGCGGGCCCGGCAGAACCGACCCCGGACATGGGACGACCCCCGCCAGGGGGGAGGGACGGGGGTCGTCATTGGTTCAGTCCCGGGGGGTCGGACTGAACCCGTCCGGTCGAGCCGGACCCGTCTACTGTATCCCCACAGGACAAGGTCTTGCGTGTCTTCTCGTTAGAGGGAGACCAAATTTCGATAACCGGCACACCTGCTTCGTAAAGTGGCGAATCAGGCGTGACGGCCGGACGAGCCCGCCCCGCTTAAGCTTGAGCGGTGACCGAGCACGCCACCGAAGGCAGTCGGGTCGCCGCGTTCTTCGACTTGGACAAGACCGTCATCGCCAAGTCGAGCACGCTGGCGTTCAGCCGGCCGTTCTTCCAAGAAGGCCTGATCAACCGGCGTGCGGTGCTCAAGAGCGCCTATGCGCAGTTCGTCTTCATGCTGGCCGGCGCGGACGCCGACCAGATGGACCGGATGCGCTCGCACATCACCGCGCTCTGCGAGGGCTGGGACGTCGAGCAGGTGCGCTCGATCGTCGACGAGACGCTGCACGACATCGTCGACCCCCTCGTCTACAAGGAGGCCACGCAGCTCATCACCGACCACAAGGGTGAAGGGCACGACGTGGTCGTCGTGTCCGCTTCGGGCGAGGAGCTGGTCGCGCCCATCTCCACCATGGTCGGCGCGACGCACAGCGTCGGCACGCGGATGGTGGTCGCGGAGGGCCGCTACTCCGGCGAGGTCGGCTTCTACTGCGCCGGTGAGAACAAGGCGATCGCCGTCAAGCAGCTCGCCGAGCAGCACGACTACGACCTGAGCAGTTGCTACGCCTACTCCGACTCCATCACCGACCTGCCGCTGCTGGAGGCCGTCGGCCACCCCACGGTGGTGAACCCGGACCGCGCGCTGCGCCGGATCGCCGCCCAGCGCGGCTGGCCGGTGCTGACGTTCTCCGACCCCGTGTCGCTGCGGGCCCGCATCCCCCGCCCGTCCGGCGCCGCGGTCGCCGTGACCGCGATCGGGTTGGGTGCCGCGACGGCCGCGGGCGTGGCTTGGTACGGCCTGCGCAGGCGGCGTCGGAGCTAGTTCACCCCGGCGTGCCCCGGACAGCGGTACCAGTGGCCCCGGGCACGTCGGAATCACTGTCACGAAAGCCTTTCCGCTACTGAACGTCGCTTGACCGGTGCACCCCATCGAGCCCTTGCTGTGACGCCGGACACGCACTACAAAGGAAGTGCGGACCTCGGGTCGGCCAGGGACGAAGCGGAAGAGAAGCGGCGTCCACCCCGGCAGAGCTCCGTGCGCGGACTTCGAGACACCCACGCGCAGCACGCCGCGGGAGGCTTGTCGTCTAGGGCCTGCGTACCGGGACGCCGGACGCCGAGGCCAGGTCGGTACGACACGAGTTGCACGCTTGGTAACTCAGAAGCCCGCGCTGACGACGGTGGGGCCCCTCGCCCGAGGGGCCCCACCGTCTTTCTGCACCGCTGCTTCCTGCCCCGAAAGCGCGACTCCCCGAACAAGTGCCCGAACGAGTGACGCGGTAAACCCCTGAATCTGTCGGTGCCCCTACCCACAATGGCCACACAGCGCGACCCGTTGACCCGCCTCTGTGACGTGGGTAACTTGCCGATTGCACCACGTTGTGGTGAGAGATTCCCAGTGGGGAGGCCGCAGTGCTCCGTCCGCTCGTCGCCGTCGCCGTGGCCGCGGCTTCCGCAGTGACGTCCCCGGCCACGGCCGCACCGGCGCACACCGCCCCGGACCAGGCGCAGCACCTCACCGCCCTGGTCCGCGGCATGTCGCTGGAGCAGAAGGTCGGCCAGCTGTTCGTCACCTACCTGCACGGCCAGTCCCCGGACGAGGCCCACCCCGGCAACCTGCGCGACTTCGGCGTCGCCACCCCGGCCGAGGTGGTGGCCAAGTTCCAGCCGGGCGGTGTCGTCTACTTCAACAACTCCAGCTACGACAACATCGACACCCCGCGGCAGATCGCCGCGCTCTCCAACGGCCTGCGCCGGGCGAGCCGCATCCCTCCCGCGATCGCCACGGACCAGGAGATGGGCATCGTCACCCGCATCGGCGCGCCCGCCACCCAGTTCCCCGGGAACATGGCCCTCGGCGCGGGCCGCAGCGCGGAGAACGCCGAGCGCGCCGCCCGCATCACCGCCCGCGAGCTGCGGGCCATGGGCATCACCCAGAACTTCGCGCCGGACGCGGACGTCAACTCCAACCCGGCGAACCCGGTCATCGGCGTGCGCTCCTACTCCAGCGACCCGGCGCTCACGGCGGAGCTGACCGCCGCCCAGGTGCGCGGCTACCAGGGCCGGTTCCTGGCCCAGCACACCGTCAGCGCGACCGCCAAGCACTTCCCGGGCCACGGCGACACCGACACCGACAGCCACTCGACGCTGCCGACGGTCGACCGCACCGAGGCGGAGTGGAGCGAGGTGGACGCGCCGCCGTTCCGGGCCGCCATCGCGGCGGGCGTGGACTCGGTGATGACCGCGCACATCCAGATGCCGAAGATCGACCCGTCGGGTGAGCCGGCGACGTTGTCCAAGCCCGCGCTCGACCTGCTGCGCGAGAACCTGGGCTACGACGGCGTGGTCATCACCGACTCGCTGGCCATGGCGGGCGTGCGGCAGCTGCACAGCGACGCCGAGATCCCCGTGCTGGCCCTCAAGGCGGGCGTCGACCAGCTCCTCATGCCGGTGAACCTCGAACTGGCGGTGAACAGCGTGCTGGCGGCCGTGCGCAGCGGTGAGCTCAGCGAACGGCGCGTCGACCGGAGCGTGCTGCGGATCCTGCGGATGAAGGTCCTGCGCGGCATGATCACGAGCCCGCCCGCGGACGTGGACGCGGTCGACTCGGCGGTCGGCCCGGCCGAGCACCTCGCCGCCGCCGAGGCGATCACCGACCGCACGGTCACCGCCGTGCGCAACGACGCGGGCGTCCTGCCCCTGGCCGCGAAGCCGACCGCCGCCCTGGTCACGGGCTGGGGCGAGACGACGACCCGCACCCTGGCGGGCGTGCTCGGCGGCACCGCGCTGCCCACCGGCAGCGCGCCGACCCAGGCCCAGGTCGCGGCCGCCGTCCAGGCCGCGGGCAACGCCGACGTGGTCGTCGTGCTCACCAACGGGCTGTCGCGCCAACCCGCGCAGCAGACCCTGCTGACCAGCCTGCTGGCCACCGGCAAGCCGGTGATCGCGGTCGCGGTGCAGAACCCGTACGACGTGGCGCACACGGCCGCGCCGACGTGGCTGGCGACCTACTCCTACGGCGCGGTGTCGATGGAGGCGCTGGCCAGGGTGATCACCGGCGAGGTGGGCCCCGTCGGCAAGCTGCCGGTCGAGGTGCCCGGACCGACCCCGTACCCCTTCGGCCACGGCTTGGAGTGGTGAGCGACATGGACCGCAGGCACTTCCTCGCCGCCGGCGCGGGCGCCCTCGCCGTGCCCGCGCTCGGCGCCTTCGACCTCGCCCCCGACCACCCCGACCGGCCGCGCCCGGTCAGGACCGGGGCCGAGCAGCTGGCCGAGGACGGCTGGCGGCGGTTCGCCGGCAGCCGGCTCGGCGTGGTCACCAACCCGACCGGTGTGCTGCGCGACCACACCCACATCGTCGACTCGATGGTGGCCGCCGGGGTGAGGCCGCTGGCCGCGTTCGGCCCGGAGCACGGCTTCCGCGGCACGGCGCAGGCGGGCGGCTCGGAGGGGAACTACCTCGACCCGCGCACCGGCATCCCGGTCTACGACACCTACGGCGCGAGCACCGCCAAGATCGCCGAGATGATCACCAAGGCGGGTGTCGACACGCTCGTGTTCGACATCGCCGACATCGGCGCGCGCTTCTACACCTACATCTGGACGATGTACGCGGTCATGCAGGCCGCCGCCGCGACCGGCGTGCGGTTCGTCGTGCTCGACCGGCCCAACCCGGTCGGCGGCACGGCCCGCGGCCCGCAGCTCGACCCGGCCTACGCGACGTTCGTCGGCCGCAAGCCGATCGCCCAGCAGCACGGCATGACGATCGGCGAGCTGGCGCGGCTGTTCGACGGCGAGTTCCTGCCCACCGACGGCGGCCGGGTGTCGAGCCTCGAAGTGGTCGACGTGAAGGGCTGGAAGCGGGACGACCTGCACTCCGGCGTGCCGTGGGTGCCGCCGAGCCCGAACGTCCCCACGCACGACACCGCCCTGGTCTACCCCGGCACGTGCCTGTTCGAGGGGCTCGTGTTCTCCGAGGGCCGCGGCACCACCCGCCCGTTCGAGACCATCGGCGCGCCGGGCCTGGACTGGCGGTGGGCCGAGGACCTCAACGCGCTGGGGCTGCCGGGCGTCCGGTTCCGCGAGACCTACTTCACGCCCACGTTCAACAAGTTCGCCAACAAGCTGTGCGGCGGTGTCGCCCTGCACCTCACCGACCCGCACGGCTTCGACGCGCCCCGCACGGCCGTCGCCATGATCGTCACGGCGAGGTCCCGCTACCCCGAGGTCTTCGCGTGGCGGCCGGACCTCTACATCGACAAGCTCAGCGGCTCGGACCGGCTGCGCCGCATGGTCGACGCGGGCGCCGGCACCGACGAGGTCGTCGGCGCCTGGGCCGACGAGCTGGCCGCGTTCGACGCCACCCGCCGGCCGTACCTGCGCTACCGGTAGAGGGAGACAGCGATGCGCATCCCTGCCCTGCTGATCGCGACCACCATGACCCTCGGCGTCACCGCGCCGGCGCACGCCGGCGGCCGGGAGGCCCGCTTCGACCAGCCGCACGACGACTGGTCGCACAGCGTGCTGCGAACGGGTACCCCGCGGCACGTGGGACTCGACCCGGCGCCGCTGGACGCCGCACTGGCGCAGATCGAGCGGTACACCGTGCCGGACGCGACCGGCCACCCGCTGTTCGCGGGCGCCGTCACGCTGTTCGCACATGACGGCGTCGTGGTCACCCACGAGCCGACGGGCTGGGCGGTCCGCTACGGCGACGCCGCCGGCACCGAGCTGCCCGAGGACCAGCGCGTGCCGATGGCGCCCGACACGATCTTCGACCTGGCGTCGATCTCCAAGCTGTTCACCTCGGTCGTGGTGATGCGGCAGCACGAGCTGGGCCGGTTCGGGCTGGACGACCCGGTGGCCCGCCACCTGCCGGAGTTCGGCGTCAACGGCAAGGAGTCCATCACCGTCCGGCAGCTGCTCACCCACACCTCGGGCCTGGTGGCGTGGCTGCCGCTGTGGTCGCAGTACCCGGACGTCCCGTCGCGGCTCAAGGCCGTGATGGACACGACGCCGAGCAGCCCGCCCGGCACGAAGTACCTGTACTCGGACCTGAACCTGATCACGCTCGGCGTGCTGGTCCAGAAGTGGTCGGGCAAGACCCTCGACCAGCTCGTCCGCGAGGACATCACGCAACCGCTGGGCCTGGTGGACACCGGCTACAACCCGCCGGCGGCCAAGCTCGACCGGATCGCGGCCACCGAGTACCAGGCGGGCCGGGGCATCATCCGCGGCACCGTGCACGACGAGAACGCCTGGTCGCTGGGCGGCGTCGCGGGCCACGCCGGCGTGTTCTCCACCGCGCGGGAGCTGGCCGTGCTCGGCCAGGCGATCCTCAACGGCGGCGCGTACGCGGGCGCCCGGATCCTGCGCGAGGACACCGTCGAGCTGATGCTCACCGACTTCAACCAGGCGTTCCCGGGCAACTCGCACGGCCTCGGCTTCGAGCTGGACCAGCGCTGGTACATGGGCGCGCTGACGTCGCCGAGGGCCGCCGGGCACACCGGCTACACGGGCACCACGCTGGTGCTGGACCCGTTGTCGAGGTCGATCGCGATCCTGCTGACCAACCGCGTGCACCCGAGCCGGAACTGGGGCTCGATCAACCCGGCGCGGCGCGTGGCGGCCGACGGCCTGGCGAAGGCCCTGGCGGTGCGCCCGCGGCACGGCACGGCGTGGACGCCGGAAACGGCCGGTGGCACGTTGACCACGCGTGAGCTCCCGCAGCGCGCCGAGCGGCAGAGGCTGTCGTTCTGGGCCTTCGTCGACCTCGACCCGGGCGACCGGGTCGTGGTCGAGGCGACCGGCGACGGGTCCACCTGGCGCGAGGTCCGGGTGTTGGCCGGTTACGGGGAGCGGCGTTGGACGAAGGTCGAGGTCGACACGGAGTCGGCGACGAAGTTCCGCTGGCGGTACGTGCGCGGCACGGGCTACGGCGGGCGCGGCGTGTACGTGGACGCCGTCCGCGTGACCGACGAGCGGGGCGTGGCGCTGGACGCGGAGCGCGAACCAGCGGGAACGCACCCCGAAGGGTGGCGGGCCGCGGACCGTTAGTGACATTCGGTCCGGCCGATCCCGCCAAGCGGTGCGATTGGGTCACGGTTGGGGTGAGTTACCCCGACCCCGCGTTGACCATGAGTTGAGCGGTTAGTAAGTTTCCCACGTGTCCACCGAAAGTTCCGCCGACTCCAGTCCCCTGGTCAAGATCCGTTCGCTCCTGCCCGGTCTGGCCCGGGCCGAGCAACGGGTCGCCAAGGTCGTGCTGGACAACCCGGCGACCGTCGCCCACCGCAGCATCACCGAGGTCGCCGAGGCCGCGGGCACCAGCGAGACGACGGTGACCCGGTTCTGCAAGGCGATCGGCGTCGGCGGGTACCCGGAGCTGCGCATAGCGCTGGCCGCCGACACGGCCCGCACGTCCATGCGCCCCGACCGGGACCTCGGCGGCGACATCGGCCCCGGCGACGACCTGCGCCAGGTCGTGGGCAAGGTGGCGTTCGCGGACGCCCGCGCGGTCGAGGAGACCGCCGAGCAGCTGAACGTGGAGACGCTCGAAGCGGTGGTCGAGGCGGTCGCGGGCGCAGGCCGGGTCGACGTCTACGGGTTCGGGGCCAGCGCGTTCGTCGCGTTCGACCTCCAGCAGAAGCTCCACCGGATCGGGCGGACCTGCTTCGCCTGGAACGACACGCACATCGCGCTCACGTCGGCCGCCGTGCTCACCGAGGCGGACGTGGCGGTCGGGATATCGCACACCGGCTCCACGTCCGAGACCGTCGAGGCGCTGCGGGTCGCCAAGGACCACGGCGCGACCACGGTGGCGCTGACGAACTTCCCGCGCTCGCCGATCAGCGAGGTCGCCGACCACGTGCTGACCACGGCGGCGCGCGAGACCACGTTCCGCTCGGGCGCCATGGCCAGCCGGATCGCCCAGCTCACCGTGATCGACTGCCTGTTCATCGGGGTCGCGCAACAGCACGTGGACAGCGCCAAGACCGCGCTCGAGGCGACCTACGACGCGGTGTCGGGGCACCGCCTCGGCGCCCGGCCGGACGGCAGGCGACGTCGGGAGTCCGGTAAATGACCCCGCCGCCGGACGGTGTCGCGGTCCGCGTGGACTCACCCACCGAGGCCAGGAACCCGCGGACGCAGGACATCGACCGGCTCTCCACGCTGGACGTGCTCCGCCTGATCAACACCGAGGACCACCTGGTCCCCGACGCGGTGGCCGCCGTGCTGCCCGAGCTGGCGCGCGCGGCGGACCTGGCCGTGAGCGCCCTGCGCGGCGGTGGCCGCGTGCACTACGTCGGCGCGGGCACCTCGGGCCGGCTGGCCACGCTCGACGCCGCCGAGCTGGTGCCCACCTTCAACGCGCCCCCGGACTGGTTCCTCGCCCACCACGCGGGAGGCCGGGACGCCCTGGTCAACGCCGTGGAGAACGTCGAGGACCAGGGTTCCGACGGCGCCGCCGAGATCCGCAAGCACGCGGCGGCGGGCGACCTGGTCGTCGGCGTCACGGCGTCCGGCCGCACGCCGTTCGTCATGGCGGCGCTGGAAGAGGCGCGCTCGCTCGGCGCGCACACCGTGCTGGTGTCCAACAACCCGACCGCGCCCGCGCCGGTCGAGGTGGACGTGCTGATCGCGGTCGACACCGGGCCGGAGGCCATCGCCGGGTCCACCAGGATGAAGGCGGGCACGTCGCAGAAGCTGGTGCTGACGTCGTTCTCGACCGCCGTGATGGTCCGGCTCGGCCGCACCTACTCGAACCTGATGGTGTCGATGCGCGCGACCAACGCCAAGCTGCGCGGCCGCACGGTGCGCATCCTGCGCGAGGCGACGGGCCTGGGCGAGCAGGAGTGCACGACGGCGCTGGCCGACTCGGGCGGCGACCTGAAGGTGGCGCTGGTGCACCTGCTGTCCGGGGCGCCCGCGGCGCTGGCCGCCGAGGCGTTGGAACGCACCCAGGGGCACGTCCGGTCGGCGCTCAGCCAGCTAGCACCGGGCGCCACGGGATAGGCGTCGACAGCACCATCGCGCTGGACGTCTCGCCGTAGCCGCCCAGCCGCACCAGCAACCGCTCCAGCTCGCTGATCGACGTGGTCACCACCTTCACCACCGAGCAGATGTCGCCGGTCAGCCGCACCACCTCCACCACCTCGGGGCAGTCGTCGAGCAGCTCCGGGTGCACCGTGATGCACCGGGGCCCGTAGCACTTCATCCGCACCAGGGCCACCACCGACCGCCCCACCGCCGTCGGGTCCACGGTCGCGCGGTAACCCGTGATGACGCCCGCGTTCTCCAGCCGCCGCACGCGTTGCGCGACCGTCGGCGGCGACACGTGCACGCGCCGTGCCAGCTCGTTGTACGAGAGCCGCGCGTCCTCCTGCAAGGCCTCCAGCAGGGCCCAGTCCACGCCGTCCAGTTCGATGCTCACGACTGCAAAGCTACTCCGCTAATGTTCTTTCCATTCGTGAGAACTTTCGGCCGAATCCCGTCCGTCGCCTATTCAACTACCCCGAAAGCCCGGTCATGATGGAAGGCATGACTTGCCCCGTCTCACCCAAGCTCGACTTCGGCGGCACGACGCCCTACGAGGACTACGTGCACGCCTCCGTGCTGCACTCGCTGCAACAGCAGTGGTCCAAGGACCCGCGTGAGATGTCGTTCCTGGTGATCACGCAGGTCATGGAGCTGTACTTCGGCCTGCTGTGCTTCGAGTGGCGGCAGGCCAAGTCCGAACTGCGCGCCGACGACCTGCGTGCGGCGGTCCGCACCCTGCGCCGCAGCGACCTGCACATGCAGGCGCTCAACGCGGCGTGGCGGCCGATCGCCCGGATGACGCCCGCCGAGTTCAACTCCTTCCGCGACGCCCTCGGCGAGGGCTCCGGCTTCCAGTCGGGCCGGTACCGCGAGGTCGAGTTCCTGCTCGGCGAGAAGTCGCGGTCGATGCTCGTGCCGCACCGGGCCGTGCCGCAGCAGCACGACGCGCTCGAACAGCTGCTGAACGAGCCGAGCCTGTACGACGACGTGCTCGCCGCCCTCCAGCGCCAAGGCCTGCCGATCCCGTCGGCCGTGCTGGAGCGGGACGTCAGCCAACCGTACGAACCGAACGCCGAGGTGGAGGCCGTGTGGGCCGACATCTACCGCGGCGGGTCGCGTGACCTGCTCGAACTGGGCGAGGCGTTGACCGACATCGCGGAGGAGTTCGCCCGCTGGCGGTACGACCACCTGCTCGCCACCCGTCGTTCGATGGGCGCGAAAACCGGAACCGGCGGCTCCGCGGGGGTTGCGTGGTTGGAGAAGCGCACGCAACGCTCCGTCTTCCCCGAACTGTGGACGGCCAGGAGCTACGTATGAACGACCGGTTGGCGCACATCCGCGACCTGTTCGACCTCGACGACGACGTCGTGTACCTGGACGGGAACTCCCTGGGCGCGCCGCCGAAGGCCGTCGCCGAACGCGTGCAGCAGGTCGTGCGCGAGCAGTGGGGTCGACGGCTGATCCGCAGCTGGTCCGAAGGCTGGTGGGAGGCGCCGGAACGGGTCGGCAACCGCGTCGGCCGGCTGATCGGGGCCAAGCCGGGACAGGTCGTGGTCGCGGACTCGACCAGCGTGAACCTGTTCAAGGCGCTGATGGCGGCGGTGCGCAACACCGACCGCATGGAGATCGTGGTGGACCAGGGGACGTTCCCGACCGACGGGTACATCGCCCGTTCGGTGGCGGAGCTGACCGGCTTGGCGCTGCGGCCCGCGCCGCCGGAGGCGCTGGACCTGCGGGACACCACGGCGGTCGTGCTGCTCAACCACGTCGACTTCCGCACCGGTCGGCTGCTGGACATGGCGAAGCTGACCGCGCAGGCCCACGAGGTGGGCGCGAAGGTCGTGTGGGACCTGTGCCACAGCGCGGGCGTGCTGCCGATCGAGCTGGACGACATCGGCGTCGACCTCGCCGTGGGGTGCACGTACAAGTTCCTCAACGGCGGGCCGGGCTCGCCCGCGTTCCTGTACGTGCCGAAGCACGCCCAGTCGACGTTCGACCAGCCGTTGACGGGGTGGACGGGGCACGAGGTGCCGTTCGCGATGTCGCCGGAGTACACGCCGGACCCGGGTGTGTCCCGGGCGCGCGTCGGCACGCCGGACATCATCTCCATGCTCGCCCTGGACGCCGCGCTGGACGTCTGGGACCACGTGGACCTGGCTGACGTGCGGGCCAAGGGCCTGGCCCTGACCGCGCACTTCCGGTCGTTGGTCGAGGACCTGCCGGGCGTCGAGGTGATCACCCCGGCGGACGAGTGGCGCGGCCACCAGATCACCCTGCGCCACCCCGAGGCCGAGCGGATCATGGGCGAGCTGGTCGAGCGCCAGGTCATCGGCGACCACCGCTCGCCGGACCTGCTGCGCTTCGGCTTCGCCCCGCTCTACAACACCTTCGCCGAAGCCGACCGCGCCGCCGCCACCCTGAAAGAACTCCTCTGACCCGCGAGAGTCCTACGTTCACCGCGCGAGAGTCCTACGTTCACGCACCCCGAGTTCAACACTGAGCGTTGAATTCAGGGCTCGTGAACGTAGGACTCTCGCGGCGTGGACGTTGGACTCTCGCGGGTGGTCAGGGGGTGGCGGTGTCGGCGATGCCGCGGGCTTCGCGGGCGCCGGCCTGGAGGGCCTCGCAGTAGAAGAGGAGCCAGCGGGCGACGCCCTCGGGGTCGCCGGTGGAGAAGCCGTGCAGGGCGGCGGCGTAGTCGTTCTGCCGACGCAGGCACAGCACCTCGGGCACGCCGAGCGACTTCGGGTCCAGGCCCGTCGCGATGGACGCCAGCCGGGACGCCGCCCGCGCGACCACGCCGTTGGCCGTGTCGAACGGCGCCAGCGACATCAGCTCCGCGTGCACCACGGCGACCAGCAGCGGACCGGGGGCGGACGTGCCGCCGGTGACGAGCTGCGACACCAGGCCGAGGCGTTCGGAGACCCCCGGCGCCGACCGGGGACGCCCCAGCTCGCCTCCGAGGTCCGCGCCCGCCAGCACGTGCAGCCGCGCCAGCGCCTGCAACGGCGCCCGCTGCCACGTCGGGAACACCACGCCCAGCGACTCGGCCACCCGCAACGCGCCCGCCAGCACGGGGTCGGTCACGGTCCCGTCCGCCGGGATGGCGGTCGGCCCGCCGTCCAGCGCCGCCGACGCGCGGGCGGCGCGCACGGACGCCTCGGCCGCGGTGGTCGCCCAGCCACGCAGGTTCACCCGGTGCCGGTGCACCTGGAACACGGCGTCACGGGCCGCGGCGACGGCGTCGGCCACCCCGGGCAGGTCCAGCAGCGGAGCAAGCGGATCGGTCACGCCGCAGCACACTACCCGCCGGTAAGTGGATATCTGAAATGGATCGAAAATGGCTCTGCAAGATAGCCACTGATCGATTTATCGTCGAAGCATGAACTGGTACGACCGCCCCGTCCTGACCGGCGACCACGTCCGCCTCGAACCCCTCACCCCCGACCACGCCGAAGGCCTGCACGAGGCGGGCAAGGACCCGGACGTCTGGACGTGGCTCAGCACCACCCAGCCCGCCGCGGTCGAGGACACCCGCGCCTACGTCGAGCGCAGCCTCGCCGACCCCACCCGGCTGGCCTGGGCGCAGATCGACCCGCGGACGAACGAGGTCGCCGGCACGACGTCGTACTACGAGATCGACCCGGTCAACCGCGGCCTCTACATCGGCCACACCTGGATCGGCACCCGCTGGCAGCGCACCGCCCTCAACACCAACGCCAAGTTCCTGCTCCTGCGCCGCGCCTTCGAGGACCTGGGCGCGCTCCGCGTCGGCTGGCACACCGACCTGCGCAACGAGCGCTCGCAGCGGGCCATCGAACGCCTCGGCGCGACCCGCGAGGGCGTGCTGCGCGTGCACCGCATCAGGCCGGACGGCACGCTGCGCGACACGGTGGTGTACTCGATGACCTCGAACGAGTGGCCGGCGTTGAAGGCCAAGCTCACGACGTGACGCGAGTCACGACAGGTGCCACTGGTCGCAACCTAGGTGTCGTTCGGCGGAATCGCGGTGGTCACGGGCCGTGCCACGGGTTACACAGTTACCCACGCGTTTCGAACCCGGCCGAAATTGGTCTGAACCTTTTGGTGCGCAGTGAGCTGAATCGCACTACCGTCAGTGCGCACCCCCACGGATTTCAGGAGGTCCGCCCGCCATGACAGAGCCGCAAGTCGCCCTGGACAACCTGTCGACGGAGACCAGGACGTTCCCGCCCGGCGAGGAGTTCGCCGCCCAGGCGAACGCCACCGCCGCCCTGTACGAGGAGGCGGACGCCGACCGGGAGGCGTTCTGGGCGGCTCAGGCCGAGCGGCTGTCCTGGGACACGAAGTGGGACCGGGTCCTCGACTGGTCCGACGCCCCGTTCGCGAAGTGGTTCGTCGGCGGCAAGCTCAACGTCGCCTACAACTGCGTCGACCGGCACGTCGAGTCCGGCCACGGCGACCAGGTCGCCATCCACTGGGAGGGCGAGCCCGGCGACAGCCGCGCCATCACCTACGCCGACCTGCAGCGGGAGGTCTCCAAGGCGGCCAACGCGCTCATCGAGCTGGGTGTCGGCGCGGAGGACCGGGTCGCCATCTACATGCCGATGGTCCCCGAGGCCATCTTCGCCATGCTCGCCTGCGCGCGGCTCGGCGCGATGCACAGCGTGGTGTTCGGCGGCTTCTCCGCCGAGGCGCTGCGCACCCGCATCGAGGACTCGCGGGCCAAGCTGGTGATCACCACCGACGGCCAGTACCGGCGCGGCAACCCGGCGGCGCTCAAGCCCGCCGTGGACGAGGCCGTGGCCAAGGCCGCGAGCGTCGAGCACGTGCTGGTGGTCAAGCGCACGGACACCGAGGTCGACTGGACCGAGGGCCGCGACGTGTGGTGGCACGACGTGGTCGACCGCCAGTCCGACCAGCACACGCCGGAGGCGTTCGACTCCGAGCACCCGCTGTTCATCCTCTACACGTCGGGCACCACGGGCCGCCCCAAGGGCATCCTGCACACCTCCGGCGGCTACCTGACCCAGGCGTCGTACACGCACTACAACGTGTTCGACCTCAAGCCGGACACCGACGTCTACTGGTGCACCGCCGACATCGGCTGGGTCACCGGGCACAGCTACATCGTGTACGGCCCGCTGTCCAACCGCGTCACGCAGGTCGTCTACGAGGGCACGCCCAACACCCCGCACGAGGGCCGCCACTGGGAGATCGTGCAGAAGTACGGCGTGTCGATCTACTACACCGCGCCGACGCTGATCCGCACGTTCATGAAGTGGGGCGCGGACATCCCCGCGAAGTACGACCTGTCCAGCCTCCGCGTCCTGGGCAGCGTGGGCGAGCCGATCAACCCCGAGGCGTGGATCTGGTACCGGGAGACCATCGGCGCGGGTCAGACGCCCGTGGTGGACACCTGGTGGCAGACCGAGACCGGCGGGATCATGATCTCGCCGCTGCCGGGCGCGACGTCCGCCAAGCCGGGTTCGGCGCAGCGCCCGCTGCCCGGCATCGGCGCGAAGGTCGTCGACGACCAGGGCAACGAGGTGCCGCACGGCGGCGGCGGCTACCTGGTGCTCGACCAGCCGTGGCCGGGGATGCTGCGCGGCATCTGGGGCGACGAGGAGCGCTACCGCGACACGTACTGGTCGCGGTTCGCCGAGCAGGGCTACTACTTCGCCGGCGACGGCGCGAAGTACGACGCCGACGGCGACATCTGGCTGCTGGGCCGGGTGGACGACGTGATGAACGTGTCCGGGCACCGCATCTCCACCACCGAGGTCGAGTCCGCGCTGGTGTCGCACCCGACGGTGGCCGAGGCGGCGGTGGTCGGCGCGACCGACCCGACCACGGGCCAGGGCATCGTGGCGTTCGTGATCCTGCGCGGCGGCGTGGCCGAGGGCTCCGACGGCGCCGAGGCGATCAAGGCGCTGCGCGACCACGTGGCGAAGGAGATCGGCCCGATCGCGAAGCCGCGGCAGATCATGGTCGTGCCGGAGCTGCCGAAGACCCGCTCGGGCAAGATCATGCGCCGCCTGCTGCGCGACGTGGCGGAGAACCGGCAGGTGGGCGACGTGACCACGTTGGCGGACTCGTCGGTGATGGACCTGATCTCCAGCGGGTTGAAGTCGGGCGACGCCCGAGAGGAATGAGCACCGAGGACTGAGAGCACCGGGTCGGCAGGGGTCCGCCGTTCGTCGGCGGGCCCCTGCCTGGGTTAGGGTCGTTCCCGGTGAGCCGGGAAGCCTGGTCGGCACGAGGATGAGCCGTTGCCGAACCACCGGAGTCGATCTTGAACCGCATTCGCCCCGCCGCCGCCGAGTTCGCGCGTTACCTGCGCACCGAGACGGTCGGCGGCATGATCCTCCTGGCCGCCACCGCCGTGGCGTTGATCTGGGCGAACTCGCCGATCTCCGGCGCCTACACCGCGGTGCGCGACTTCCACCTCGGCCCCGGGTCGCTGCACCTGAGCCTGAGCGTCGGCGACTGGGCCAAGGACGGCCTGCTCGCGATCTTCTTCTTCGTCGCCGGGCTGGAGCTCAAGCGCGAGCTGGTGATCGGCGAGCTGAACGACGTCAAGTCGGCGATCCTGCCGGTGGTCGCCGCGATCGGCGGCATGGTGGTGCCCGCGGTGATCGCGCTGGGCGTCGGCTGGGGCGAGCCGGGCGTCGAGCGGGCGTGGGCCATCCCGGTGGCCACGGACATCGCGTTCGCGCTCGGCGTGCTGGCGATCACCGCGTCGGGGCTGCCGAACGGTCTGCGGCTGTTCCTGCTCAGCCTGGCCGTGGTGGACGACCTCGGCGCGATCTTCCTGATCGCGGTGCTGTTCACCGAGTCGTTCAACCTGGTCGCGGCGGTGGTCGCGGTGGCCTTGCTGGCGCTGTACGCGTTCCTGCAGCACAAGCGCGTGACGACGCCGTGGCTGTACGTCCCGATCGCGGTGGGCACGTGGGTCGCGGTGCACGCGATGGGCGTGCACGCCACCATCGCGGGCGTCGCCCTGGCCTTGTTGACCCGCGTGCGCAAGGACCGCTACGAGCACGAAGCGCCGGCGTTGCGGCTGGAGCACCGGTTGCAGCCGTGGTCGGCGGCCGTGGCGGTGCCCGTGTTCGCGCTGTTCGCGGCGGGCGTGCCGGTGAGCGGCGAGGCGTTGGGCTCGTTGTTCGCCGACCGGTTGGCGTTGGGCGTGATGCTCGGCCTGGTGGTGGGCAAGGTGGTCGGCATCGTCGGCGCGTCCGCGCTGGCGGTGCTGGTCAAGGCCGCCAAGTGGCCCAGCGGCGCGGGACCGAGGGACATCGTCGCGGTGGCCATGCTCGGCGGGGTCGGGTTCACCGTGAGCCTGCTGATCGCGGACCTCTCGCTGGAGGGCGCGGCCGCCGAGCGGGCCAAGGCGGCGGTGCTGCTGGCCTCGATGACGGCGTCGTCGCTCGCCGCGGTCCTGCTGGTCCGGCGCAGTCGGGCGCACCGGCGCGCCGACGACGAGGAGGAGTAAACCGCAGCCGTTGGGCCGGTCGAGCGGCCCCGGTCCGTCGTGCATGGCACGATGAGCCGGTGACCAGCGCTCGGGAGAACACCAACGGCAGCGGACTGCCACCTGTTCCGTCGATCCCGTTGACCGCGGAGAGCGCGGTGAAGATCGCGGAGGAAACGTCCATCGGCGGGCTGGTGCGCGACGCGACGGCCCACCTGTCCACGTTGGTCAGGGCCGAGGTCGAGCTCGCCAAGTCGGAGGTCGCCGGCGAGATCAAGAAGGGCGTCAAGGGCAGCGTCTACTTCATCGTCGCGCTGACCGTGCTGCTGTTCAGCTCGTTCTTCTTTTTCTTCTTCGGCGCGGAACTGCTCGACGTGTGGCTGCCCCGCTGGTCGGCGTTCCTCATCGTCTTCGGGTTGATGCTCGTCACGGCGGTGCTGTTCGCGCTGCTGGGCTACCGGAAGGTGAAGAAGCTGCGCGCGCCGCAGCGGACCATCAACTCGGCCAAGGACACCGTCGCGGCACTCCGGCACCGCGGCGAGGGCAACTGAGCCGCGCCGTGCGGCTGCCTCCGGACCCGTCGACGGCTCGGGTGCCCGGCCCGTGGGCGCACCGCGACGTGTCCGCGAACGGCATCCGCCTGCACGTCGCCGAGCTGGGCGAGGGCCCTCTCGTGCTGCTGCTGCACGGCTTCCCCGAGTTCTGGTGGACGTGGCGGCACCAGCTCGTCTCGATCGCCGAGGCGGGCTACCGCGCGGTGGCCGTCGACCTGCGCGGCTACGGCGACTCCGACAAACCACCGCGCGGCTACGACGGGTTCACGCTCGCCGGCGACGTCGCGGGCCTGGTGAAGGCGCTCGGCGAACCGCGGGCGCACCTCGTCGGCCACGCCTGGGGCGGCATGCTGGCGTGGACGGTCGCCGCCATGCACTCCCGGCTGGTCTACTCGGTGACCGCGGTGTCCGCGCCGCACCCGCTGGCACTGCGCCGCGCGATCCGCCGCCACCCGCGCCGGCAGGGCCGGGCCAGCGCGCACCTGTTCCGCTTCCAGCTCCCCCTCTACCCGGAGCGGTGGCTGACCAAGGACCGCGGCGCGGCCGTGGCCGGGATGCTCGACGCGTGGGGCGGTCCGAAGTGGAGGGTGTCGCCCGAGTTCGACGAGGTGGCGCGCCGCAACCGCGAGGCGGTGCTGGTGCCGGGCGTCGCCCACAGCTCCATGGAGTACCACCGCTGGGCCGTGCGGTCCCAGCTGCGAAGCGACGGCCGCCGCTTCGCCGAGGCGGTGGACCGCAGGCTGGACGTCCCCGTGTTGCAGCTCCACGGCGCCCTCGACCCGGTGATGCTGGAGCAGACCGCGGCCGACTCGGCGCTGTGGACGGGCGCCCGCTCCGCCTACCGCGTGCTGCCCGAGGTGGGCCACTTCCCGCACCAGGAGGCGCCGGGCACGACGAGCCGGCACATCACCGACTTCCTGGCCAAGGTCTAGCCGCGGCGACCGGCCCGGAGGCCCGGCGGCGGTGACCGGTCAGGACGCGCAGGTCTGGGTGGACGCCCGGCGCACCATCGTCGGCGCCTTCGCCACTTCCTCCGCGACCTCGTCCGCCGTCAGCACGAACCCGGTCTCCTGGTCGTCCACGGCCGCGCCGAACACCACGCCCATCACGCGCCCCTGCGGGTCGACCAGCGGCCCGCCGGAGTTGCCGCTGCGCACCTTCGCCCGCACCGTGTACACGTCCCGCGTCACGGTCTGCGCGTCGTAGATGTCGGGCCCGCGCAGCATCTTGATCCGCTCCCGCACCCGCGCCTCGGACGCCGTGTACGGCCCGTCCAGCGGGTAGCCGAGCACGATGCCGTCCTCGCCCGGCGCGATCTCGTCGGTGCGGAACGGCAGCGGCGCCGCCTCCAGGTCCGGCACGGCCAGGATCGCGATGTCGGTCTGCGCGTCGTAGTGCACGACGGTGGCGTCGAACTGGCCGATGCCGACCTCCACGGTCACGTCCGTCGTGCCCGCGACCACGTGGGCGTTCGTCATGACCCGCTCCGGCGAGATGACGAACCCCGTGCCCTCCAACGCCCGCGAGCACGACGGCGCGCGCCCGCGCACCTTGAGCACGCTGGGCCTCAGGGCTTCCACGACCGGGTTGCCGCTCAACGCCGGGTCCGGCGGACCCACCTCCCGCAGCGGCGTCCGGTCGAACGGGTCCATCGCGGCCGGGAAGCCGGACACGTCGAACAGGTTCTGCAGGTCGTCGGCCAACGTCCGCGCGGCCTGCGGCATGGTGTCGTCGACCGTGGACAGGATCACCGACTGGTTGAGCGACTTCGCCAGCGACGGCAGGCCCGCGACCATGGTCAGCGGCAGCGCGATCATCCACGCCACCACGAACACCACCGCGCCCTGCACGATCGCGCCCAGCGCGTTGTCCACGCCGCGCAACGGGGTGGCGTTGACCTTGGACTTGATGCTGCGCCCGATGTAGACGCCCAGCGTCTCGCCCAGCGCCACCAGCAGCACCACGATGCCGACCGCGAACACGACCTTGGTCACCACGTTGTCGAACTGGGAGACGACCAGCGGCGCGAGCTGCGTGCCCAGCACCAGGCCGACGAGCACCCCGACGAACGCGGGCAGCGCCACGACCATGCCCTGCCGCGCGCCGGAGACCGCGGCGAAGGCGGCCAACGCCAGCACGAGCAGGTCGACCCAGTTCACGAAACCTCCACCGCTCGCAGGGCCAGGTCGAGGTCGCGCACGTCCGCGCGGTCCCACGACCGCTCCCACCCGCCCAGCGAGAGCAGGCCGTCGAGCAGGCCGGCGGTGAAGCCCCACACCAGCATGCCGGGCGCGGAGAACGCCGGACCGATGTACCCGGACGGGTGGCTGACCCGGAACCGGTTCGCCGGGTCGGCCAGGTGCGAGACGGGGACCCGCGCGACGGCGGCGGTCTCGCCCGGGTCGACGGGCGCGACCGGCGACGGCTCGTCCCAGTGCGCCAGGACCGGCGTGACGACGAACCCGGACACCGGCACGTACAGCCGCGGCAGCGTGGCCACCGGCCGCACGCCCTCGCGCAGCACACCGGTCTCCTCGAACGCCTCGCGCAACGCCGTGTCCACCGGGCCGTCGTCGGTGGGGTCGGCCGCGCCGCCGGGGAACGCGACCTGGCCGGGGTGCGAGCCGAGCGTGTCGGCCCGCCGCAGCAGCAGCACGTCGGGGCCGTTCGGACCGTCGCCGAACAGCATCAGCACCGCGGCGGGGCGTCCGGTGCCGTCGGGCGGCGGCGTGATCCGGGTGAACGCCCGGGCGTCGATCTCGGCGGTGGCCTTGACCAGCCCGCCCATCCACTCGGGCACGTCGTCCGGATCGACCAGGGCCGTCATCCGACCACCTCGCGCACCTGCTGGACCGACGTGAAGACGGTGGGATCGGTCACCTGGGTCAGCGAGCCGTCCTCGCCGACGACGTAGCTCGTCGGCAACGTCCGGGGCACGCGGGCGGCCTTGCGCACCCCGTCGGCCGGGTCGGCCGCGGACGGCAGGCGCACGCCGAGTTTCGCCAGCAGCTCCAGACCGTCAGCCTCCTTGCTCTCCACCAGGACCGCGACCACCGGCACCGCGCCGGGCTCCCGCGCGTAGGCGTCGAGGACCTTGAGCTCCTCGTGACAGGGAACGCACCAGGTGGCCCAGAAGTTCACCACAGCCCGACCCGTGACGGTGGACGCCACGTCGACGGGCTGCCCGTCGCCGAGGCACGTCACCACCACACCGCGCAGCGCCTGCGGTCCTCGGGCGTCCGCCGCACCTCGCGGGCACGGCGGGAGCGCGGCCCGCGCGCGCGCCGCGGCCAGGTCGGTCGTCGGCTCGGTCCGGGTCGGGATCGCGCCCTGCTCGGGCGAGTCGGGTGAGCGGGGCCACAGCGCGACGGCGCCCGCCACCGCCAGCACCAGGACGACGACGGTCCACCGCGCGGCCGTGCTCACGCCAGCTTCTCCCCCGCGCGCACGCGTTCGGCGAGGTCGATCAGGTGCGGCGCTTCCTCACCCTTGACCAGCTTCTGCGCCTTGACCGGGTCGACCTGGCCGATGCCGTAGGACGGGCACTGCGGCGCCAGCAGGCACGCGCCGCACGCGGGCGTGCGGGCGTGGCAGACGCGGCGGCCGTGGAAGATCGTGCGGTGCGAGAGCAAGGTCCACTCCTTGCGCTCGACCAGCGCGCCGATCGCGTGCTCGACCTTGACCGGGTCCTCCTCCTCGGTCCAGCCCCAGCGGCGGACGAGCCGGCCGAAGTGGGTGTCGACGGTGATCCCCGGCACACCGAAAGCGTCGCCCAGCACCACGTTCGCGGTCTTGCGGCCCACCCCGGGCAACGTCACCAGGTCCGTCAACCGGCCGGGCACCTCGCCGCCGAACCGCTCGACCAACGCGGAACCGAGGCCGATCAGGGACGTCGCCTTGTTGCGGTAGAACCCGGTCGACTTGATCAGCTCTTCGAGCTCGGCGCGGTCGGCGGAGGCGTAGTCGGCGGCCGTGCGGTAGCGCTTGAACAACGCGGGCGTGACGAGGTTCACGCGCACGTCCGTCGTCTGCGCCGAGAGCACGACGGCCACCAGCAGTTCCAGCGGCTCGGTGAAGTCCAGCTCGCAGTGCGCGTCGGGGTAGCCCCGGCCGAGGACCCGCACCATGCGGCGCGCCCGGCGGACCAGCCCCAGCCGCGTCTCCGGCTGCTTCACCGCGCTCTTCGCCATGCGCACGAGATTACTGGCCACCGCCGTGCGCACGGCGGCTCGGTCGTGCGCGAAGTCCCGTGCGGTCCCGCGGGGTCCGGCGCCGTCTCGCGCGCTTCGCCGGAAGTCCCACCCTCGCGGGGGATACGGGTCGACGGGCGGCCGTCGGTTTGAGCCACGACGATCGTGGGCAGGCAACCACCGGCCGACCGCACGCGTCCTTGGAACGGTCGAACGACCTCGAACCGACACGCCGGAGTGACCCCCCTTGACCGCGCGCCGAACCGGATGCGCAAGGATCGGAGCCATCATGACTGCCTGGTTCGTCATCGCCGTTCCGATCGTGATCATGTTCTTCGCGCTCTTCATGGAGCGCGTTGAAGCTCGTCTCCGGCACGTCGCCGTGCAGGAGGACGAGGTCGAGGAGTTCCTGGAGTCGGCGCGCCCCGACGAGGTCAGGGCGCTCTACGGGCACGGCATCGGCCGCGCGCTGGAACTGTTCCGGCTGCGCAGGCTGGGCGGTCGTGCCAGGAACCTGCGCCAGCGGCGCACCCGCCGCTAAGCGGGGAAGGACCGGCGAGGCCCACGGGGTCAAACCCCCGAGGGCCTTGTCGGGCTGTCCGGGCTGAGGTCGGCGGCGCGCCGAAAGGCGATCCCGACCACAGCCCTTAGACTGCACTCAGTGATCGGCGGCAGGCGCTGATCCGCCAGAAGGCGGAACGCGCTCAACCATGCCGCCGCGTCTCGACAGGAGGGACGAGGTGGACGAGACCCTGGCCCGCGCGGGCATTTTCCAGGGGGTTGAACAGGCCGCAGCGGAGGCGCTGGCGCAGACGCTGGAGTCTGTTGAATTCCCGCGTGGCCACGTGATCTTCGCGGAAGGCGAGCCGGGCGACCGGCTCTACATCATCCAGTCCGGCAAGGTGAAGATCGGCCGCAAGTCGCCGGACGGCCGGGAGAACCTCTTGGGGATCTTCGGACCGTCGGACATGTTCGGCGAGCTGTCGATCTTCGACCCCGGTCCGCGCACGTCCACCGCGACCACGGTGACCGAAGTGCGCGCGGTCAGCATGGACCGCCCAGCGCTGCGGCAGTGGATCACCAACCGGCCGGAGATCGCCGAGCAGCTGCTGAGGGCCTTGGCCCGCAGGCTGCGCCGGACGAACTCCATGCTGGCCGACCTGATCTTCACCGACGTGCCCGGCCGGGTCGCCAAGGCGTTGCTGCAGCTCGCGCAGCGCTTCGGCAGCCAGGAGGCCGGTCTGCTGCGGGTCACCCACGACCTGACGCAGGAGGAGATCGCCCAGTTCGTCGGCGCTTCGCGCGAGACGGTGAACAAGGCCCTGGCCGACTTCGCCCACCGCGGTTGGCTGCGACTGGAGGGCAAGAGCGTGCTGATCCTGGACCCGGAGCGCCTGGCCCGCCGCGCCCGCTGACAGCACCGCCGGAGAGAACAACAAGACCGGGCGCCGCCCCCGACGCGGCGCACCGGTCTTGTTGCCGCACGGCCCATCCCCCGACAGACCGCGCCTTCCACACCTCCGGCACCCGCAGGCCCCGACCCTCGTGGCACCGGAAGGAGGCTTGGTTACCCGCTGCTACCGCGCTCGAAACGGCCGGCGGTGACCGGCGGCGACGTGGCGGTGGCTTCTTCCACGATCGCACGCCACCTCCCCCGCAACTCAAGCCCGTTCACCCTCAAGGACCCTCTGTTCAGCGGTTTCTCCAGGTGGTTTCACCCGGTCATCCCAGTGTTGTAATCGAACTGCAACCCACTGCCGGCCGATGGGCGGTCCAAGACCGTTTTCCGGCCCGGTGACGGATCACACCGCGCAGTGACTGGTACGCGCGTACCAGTGCGAGGCATACTGGTACGCATGTCCCACTCTGCCCGCCTCTCCGACTACCGCACCGCCCTCACCACCCCCGGCATGCGCGGCCCCGTGGTCGCGTCCCTGCTCGCCCGCCTGCCGATCGCGATGGTCGGGTTGTCGCTGCTGCTCTACGTGCAGCGCGAGACCGGCTCGTTCGCCGCGGCGGGTCTGGTGTCGGCGTCGTCGTTGGTGGGTGTCGCGGTCGGGTCGATCGTGCAGGGCAGGCTGATGGACCGGCACGGGCCGACCCGCCCGCTGCTCGGCGCGGTGGCGCTGTTCGCGGGTTTCGTGGCGTTGGCGATCGGCGCGGTCGAGGCCGGCGCCGCGCTGGCCGTGCTGGTGCCGGTGGCGTTCCTGGTCGGGATCACCGAGCCGATGGTCGGCTCCGCGTCCCGGGCCCTGTGGTCGCAGGTGCTGCCCGCCGGGCCGGCGCGGCTGGCCGGGTACGCCTACGAGGCGATCAGCATGGAGGTCTTCTTCATCCTCGGCCCCGGCCTGGCCGGGCTGCTGGTCACGGCGCCGTGGGCGGGGACCGGCGTGGTCATCGGCGCGGTGTCGATGGCGGTCGGCGCGCTGTGGTTCGCGTTGAACCCGACCGTGCGCGGTGTCCGGCCGGAGCCCATGAGGCGGAACCTGCTCGGCGCGCTGGCGTCACCCGGCATGCGCACGGTCGCGTTGGCCGCGTTGGGCTTCGGCGTGACGATCGGGTTCATCGAGGTGGCCGTCCCCGCCGCCGCCGCGCAGGCCGGTCACGTCGGCGTGGGCGGGCTGCTGCTGAGCCTGTGGTCGGTCAGCTCGGTGCTGTTCGGCATCCTGTACTCGATGCGCCCGTTCCCGCGGCCGATGCACCTGCGGCTGCCCGTGCTGCTGGGCGGCTTCGCGGTGCTGTCGCTGCTGCTCGCCGTGCCGACGACGTTGATCGGCCTGGGTGCGGCGCTGTTCGTGGTCGGCACCCTGATCACCCCGCAGGCCACCACCCACTCGGCCGCGATCGAGCAGGTCGCGCCCGCCGGGACGGCCACCGAGGCGTTCGGCTGGGTGGTGACGGCGGTGACGGTCGGGTTGGCGATCGGCCAGTCGGCGAGCGGTCAGCTGGTCGAGTCCCACGGCACCAGCGCGGCCTTCCTCGCCGCCGCCGGCTCCGGCCTGGTGATCGCGGTCCTGGTCTGGCTCTTCCGCCGCACGGTCGCCGCCGGCGTCCCCGTGCGCCAGGACGAGCTCGTCCTCGTCTCCCGCTGACCCGGGCTCTCGTCGGCGAGTGGCCACCGACCGGGAATTGTCGGTGGTCGGGTCTACCTTCACCGGCATGGACCTGACCGCCACCACCGCCGACCTCGCCGCCGCCGCCGCCGACGTCGCCCGCCTCCTGCCGACCAGGGTGTACGACCCGGTGCTGGCGGGTCTGGTGCTGCGCGCGTCCGCCAGCGGGGTCGAGCTGGCGGGCAGCGACCGCGAACACGCCGTGCGCCTGACCCGTGCGGCGACCGTGCACACCGACGGCGCCGTGGTGGTCCCCGCCCGTCCCCTGGCCGACACCCTCCGCGGCCTGGAAGACCCCCAGGTCAGGCTGGTCGTCGAAGGGTCCCGCCTGGCCATCCGCACGTCGACCGCCCGTTTCGCCCTGCCCCTGCTGGACCTCGCCTCCCACCCCGGCATCCCCCCGCTGCCCCCGGCCGTGGGCGCGCTCCCCTCCCGGACCCTGACCGCCGCCCTGACCCCGGTGTCGTCGGCCGCGTCGAAGGACGACGCGCTGCCGATGTTCACGGGCGTGCGGATGCACAGCGCGCCGGGCGGCCGGCTGGAGCTGATCGCCACCGACCGCTACCGCATGGCGTTCGCTTCACTGCCGTGGTCGCCGACGGGTGAGCTGGACGTCCTGGCGCCGGCGGTGGTGCTGGCCGAGGCGTCCAGGCAACCGGACCGCGAGGCGGAGGTGACGGTGCACGCCGACGCCGACCGCATCGCCCTGTCCTGGCCGGGCGGGAGCGTGAGCACGGCGCTGTTGGCGGCGCCCTTCCCCGACGATCGAGTGCGGAAGCTGCTGGAGGCGGTCATCGACAGCATGGTGGTGGTGGAGGCCGACGTGCTGGCCGGCGCGGTGCGACGCGCGGTCCCGTACGCCGGTCCGCACGGATCGGTCACCATCCAGGTGGACGACGGCGAGCTGCGGGTGCGCGGCAGCGATCCCCAGAGCGGCGAGTCCGAGGAGTCGGTCAAGGCCACCATCGACGGCAACCGCGTGACCAAGACCTTCCAGGCCAAGTACCTGTCCGACGCCCTGCGCGCCTTCAGCGGCCGCCGGGTCGAACTCCGGATCCAGGACGGCCTGCGCTCCACCGTTCTGACGAGCCAGGCAGGTCCGGACGGAGTAGAACTGACCTACCTGGTAGTCCCCCTCCGAACCGTCTCCTAGTCACCGACCACCGAGCACCGGCCGCCGACACGATCGGGTGATCATCGCCCGAAAATGTACGGAAACACCGTTACCGCACCTCGGTTGAAAACCAGCGGAACGCCTCGACCACCACCCACCCCACCATCCCGGAGTCGCCCACCAAGCCACCTACCCGAACCCCACCCCTCACTCGGCGCCGGCCACCTGCCTCACATCGGCGCCCCAAGCCCACATCGCATCCAGCACACCACGCAGCGCGCGCCCACGACCCGTGAGCGAGTACCGCACCCGGCTGGGCCACCCCGGCTCACGCACCCGCACCACGACGCCGCACGCGACGAGCTGCGCGAGCCGATCGCCGAGCACCTTGTCCGACAACGCCGGCAGGGCAGCGGCCAAGTCGCCGAACGCCCGCTCGCCCGCGAACAGCTCCCGCACCACCAACGTCGTCCACCGGCCGCGCAACGCCCGCAACGTGATCTCCACCGGGCAGTCGGGCACCGGGTGGTCGACCTCGCCGTGCGGGTCGCCCGCCCAGGCGCTGGAGGGGGCGCAGGCCATGACGGAGGCATCTGCGGCTTGGGCGGCGTCAAGGGGGTCACCGGCGGCGAGAGCGGTGGCGTCGGCACTGGTGGTGGCGTCGTGGGCGGTGGTGTCGCGGGCGGTGGCGGCGGCACTGGTGGTGGCGGCGGCCTCGACAGGCTCGGGGTGCGGCACGGTACGAACCGTTTGGTTGGTCACGCAGCGTCCTCCTAGCGTCACCCGCATGATCGCCCGTACCCCTGAAGAGTTGCCCGTGCTGTTCGCCCAGGCCTTCAACGCCGGCGACCCCAGCGGCCTCTACGAGCCCGGCGCCCGGCAGCCTGCCGAGCTCGCCGACCACCTCGCTCTCACCCAACCGATGACCGTCGTCACCCGAAAGGTGATCACGAGGGGTGATCTGGCCCTGCTCATCGTCGACTGGCGCGTCGGCGACGTCGCCGGCACGGCGACCGATGTCGCCCGGCGGAGCCCGGACGGCGGTTGGTTGTACGCGATCGACAACCCGTCAGGCGTCGCGTAGGTACTCCAACTGCGCCCGCACCGACCACTCCGCCGCCGGCCACAACGACCGGTCGACGTCGGCGTACACGGCCTCCACCACCTGACGTGCCGAAGGCGCACCGCCCAACGCCGCCACCGCCGCTTTGACCTGCGCCAACCGCTGTTCCCGGTGCACGAGGTACCCGCCGGCGGCGGCCACCACGTCCGGCAGTTCCGGCCCATGCCCCGGCAACCCGATCGTGCCCGCCGGAAGTGTGGTCAACAGCCTCAACGACGCCAGGTAGTCACCGAGCCGCCCGTCCGGGTGGGCCACCACGGTCGTTCCCCGGCCCAGCACCGTGTCCCCGGTCAGCACCGCGTCGTCGAGCAGGAAGCACACCGAATCAGCCGTGTGCCCCGGCGTGGGCAGCACCTGGAGCGACAACCCGGCCGCCGAGATCACGTCCCCTTCCGCCAACCCCTCCCCGCCCAGCCGGAACGCCGGATCCACCGACCGCACCGGCGCGTCCACCTGTCGCCCGAACGAACGCGCCCCATCCGAATGGTCAGGGTGACCGTGCGTCAGCAGCACGACTTCCACGGGGGCTTCCAGCGCGATCCGCCCCAGGTGCACGGCATCCGCCGGCCCGGGGTCGACCACGACGCAGGACGCCGACCCGGGCGCGCGCAGCACCCAGGTGTTCGTCCCCTCCAGCGTCATCACCCCGGGGTTCTCCGCCAGCAGCACCGCCGCCGTGGGCGTGACCTGCCGCAGCACCCCGTAAGCCGGCCCGCTCACGGCACGACCACCCGGAACACCGAGCCTTCCCGCACCAGCTTCGGGATCACCTTCGACACCGTCCGCGGGGCGTCCAGCACCGCCGACACCGATCCCAGCTCGTCCAACTCCGCCAACGTCACCCAGGTGGGCGGCATCAACGCCCGCCGCCCGTCCTTCCAGTCCGCCATGGCCTCCGCGGGGCGCTGCCACGCCGCGTCGGAGGCTTCGGTGGTCACCCCGTCGGCGCTCTGCCCCTCGGGCAGCACGGCGACGAAGAAGTACGTGTCGTACCGCCGGGGCTCTTCCACCGGCGTCAACCAGTTCGCCCACGGTCGCAGCAGGTCGGCCCTCAGCACCAGCCGTTCCGAGGCCAGGAACTGCGCCAACGACAGCTCCCGCGCCACCAACGCCGCCCGCGCCGAGGCGTAAGCGGCCGTGTCGGCCACCACCGACGACGAGGACGGCCCGGCCAGCAGCACCCCGGACTCCTCGAACGTCTCCCGCACCGCCGCGCACACCAGTGCCGTGGCCAGCTCGACCGAGCACCCGAACCGCGCGGCCCACCAGGACGGCGGCGGTCCGCTCCACGCCACCGACGTGTCCGCGTCGCGCCGGTCGACCCCGCCGCCGGGGAACACCGTCATCCCGCCCGCGAACGCCATCCCGGCCACCCGCCGCAGCAGGAACGCCTCCAGCCCCGCCGCGCCGTCACGCACCAGCACCACGGTCGCCGCGTCGCGGGGTTCCACCGGCGGCCCGGTGAGGTCCTGGGTCACCATCGAGGCGGGCAACACGAGTTCATCGGGGAGTTCGCGCACGACCCGAGCCTACGAGGATCATCCGCGTGTGGACACCACGCGCAAAGGCTGCCTCCTCAACGTCCTGCTGTTCGTCGGGGGCGCGATCCTCGGCACGGCCCTGACGGCGACGGCCGCCGTGATCCTCTTCCTCCCCGGCAGCACGACGACCAGCACGGACGAGGGTTCGCCGAACGTGTACGTGAAGGAGCGGTCGAGCCTGGTCGGCGGCACGCGGCACGAGGTGTGGCTGGGCCGGACCGCCGACTACGGCCACGTCGTCGTGATCCCGAACGGCTGGGACACCACGCCCGAGGTCGACCGCCGCCCGGAGGGCGTGGAGCTGAGGTTCGACAACGGCGGCCGGATCTTCGTGCCCGAGTCGAGCTACGTCGGTGGCCGGTGAAAGGCAGGATGGGCCGGGTGGACGAACAGCTGCGCGTAGGACTCATCGGTGCCGGCCCGTGGGCGACCACGGTGCACGCACCGGTCATCGCCGAGCACCCCGGCACCCGCCTGACCACGATCTGGGCCCGTCGCGCGGAGGCGGCGGCCGAGCTGGCGGAGGCTCACGACGCGACCACCGCCGGGACCCCGGACGAGCTGATCGCCGACGTGGACGCGGTCGCGTTCGCCGTGCCGCCCGAGGTGCAGGCGGAGATCGCCGTCAGGGCCGCCGAGCAGGGCAAGCACCTGATCCTGGAGAAGCCGATCGCGGCCACCTTGCAGGACGCGGAACGTCTCGCCGACGCCGTCAAGGCGAACGACGTCGCCTCCCTGGTCGTCCTCACCAAGCGCTACGCCCCCGAGACCCGCGAGCAGTTGGCGCAGCTCGAGCAGCAAGGCGGCTGGGTGGGTGGCAGCGCGCGCTGGCTGACCGGGGCGTTGCTGGGCGGTCCGTACTCCCAGTCGCCGTGGCGGCACGAACGCGGCCCGTTGGACGACATCGGGCCGCACGCGTTCGACCTGCTGGACGCCACCCTGGGCACGATCACCGACGTCGTCGCGGCGGACGAGTCCGAGCACGGCCTGTGGCAGATCGTGTTCCGGCACGAGGGCGGCGCGACGAGCGTGGCCACGATGACCATGAAGTTGCCGCTCGAACCGAGCATCGCCGAGGTGATCGTCTACGGCGAGCACGGCCACCGGGTGCTGGCCGACCGGGGCACGACCGCGCAGCAGGCGTTCACCAACCTGCTGGACGACTTCGTGGCCATGGTCGACAGCGGCACGACGGAGCACCCGCTGGACGTCCGCCGCGGCCTGCACCTTCAGCGGGTCATCGACCTGGCGCGGCGGAAAGCCGGCGCGTGAGGGCAGCCCGGCCCTGCCGTCCCACCGGGGACGACAGGGCCGAGTCGGAGAACTGCTAGCCGGGGTACTTGCCGTTCGTCGGCTTGGGCGCCCCGTTGACGTACTCGGGGCCGCCCGGCCACGACTGCTGCTCCCGCTGCGCCAGCTCTTCGTGCAGCTGCTGCAACAAGGCCCGTTCCCGGTCGCTGAGCTTGGCGTCCACGGTCGGCGGCAGCTGCACGGCGGCGGGCGGCTGCCCCTCCGCCAGCGCGGCCTGCAACGCGGCCAGGTCGTCCGGTCCGAGTTCCGTGGTGACCTCGGCCCGCGACAGCGGGTGGTCGTCCGGGAACGCGAACATCGGCGCGGGCCGCGGCTGCTCGATCACGGGAGGCGGTTCGGGAACCGCTTCCCGGACCACCGGGGCCTCCTCGACACGCGCCTCGTCCGGGCGGACTTCCTCGACGCGGACTTCCTCGACGTGAACGCCGTCCACGCGAACGCCGTCCACGCGAACGCCGTCCACGCGGATGTCCTCCGCGTGGACGTCCTCCACCCGGGCGTCCTCCACCCGCATGTCCTCGACGCGGACGTCCTCGACGCGCGCTTGCTCGACGTGGACGTCCTCGACCGGCTCGCGCACCGGCAACCGCTTCACCGGTTTGGGCGGGAACGGCTGCACGCCTTCGTAGGACTCGACGCGCGCCCGACGTGACTTGGAGCCGTTCTGGGGTTCGGCAGGCACCGGTTCCGGCTCGATCACCGGTGCCTGGTCCCGCGGTTCACCGTCGAACCACGTGGTCGGGTCCGGTGGTGGCTGCGGGCTCGTCGACCCCGACGGGAAGAACACCTCGCGCGCCGTGGTGACGGCCGCCGCGTGGTACTCGCCGAGCTGCGTGCCCGCGGTCAGCACCTCGACCGCCGCGCGGATGCCCGCCTTGCGCAGCACGGTGTCCACCCGGTAAGCGGTGGCCGGCGCGAATCCCGCCGGGCCGATGTCCACCAGGACGACCCGCTGCGGCAGCGGTCCGGGCGTCGCGCCGGCCGGGCTGGACCGCCACGTGGCGCGCACGCCGCGCACGTCCGGCAGCACCGACACGGTCTTGCCCAGCACGTCGCCGAGGCCTTCGGCCGGGTCGGACTCCACGCTGAACCGGTGCTTGACCACCGGCACGCGCTCGACCGCGAACAGCCGGTCCGCCAGCGACCGGTCCGAGCGGACCTCGCCGAGCAGCCAGCCGATCTCGTGGCGTTCCTCCGGTGACACCGGGATGCGGCCGGCCAGCAGGCAGCCGACGACCAGCTCCACGGCTCTGTCCAGCTCAGCGACCGCCAGCAGCTCCCGAGCCTGTGTCAACGCGTCGTCGTCGACACGTCCGGCCAACGCCAACAGGAGGTCGTGTAAACGGACGGGGAGTCCCACTCCGTCGTTCGTCACGCCTGTTCTCCTTCCGGCCCGCGCGGGAGCGCCGAGCTCTATACGGGCACCAGGTGCCCGTCGGCGTCGGCGCCGGCGCACACCAGCTCCGATGCCGCCAACGCCGCCCTGTGGTAGGGCGGCAGGTCCAGTCCGGCGGGCAGGACCTCAACGCACGGGTCGTGCTCGCCGAGCGCCCGCAGCACCCGCTGGAGCTCACCGGTCAACCGGGCTTCGCCGGTCGTGGCGGTGACCAGGATCAGCCTCCTGGGTTCGCCTTCGCCCAGTCGCCACGAGGACCGGACTTCGCCGACCCCGAGGCGACCGCGCAAGGTCGCTCCGAGCACCACGGTCGCGGAATCACCCATCGACACCCGATCGGGTGATTCCGGGGAGAAGGTGTAGCCGGATTCGGGGAGTTCGTCCAGCCCTTTGACAGAACTGATCGTGGACCGGTCGGCCCCGTGCGGCACGAGGGCGTCCGCCAGCAGGCGCTGCTCGTAGTCCGTCAGACCGATCCTGTCGTGCAGCAACGTGCGCGGGAGGACTCGCGCGAGCACCGGGACGGCGTCCGTGGCGGCCCAGTCGCGGAACCTCCACATGAGGTCGTCCGGCAGCCGCCCGGCGAGCCTCAGCAACAGCTCGTGGCACGTGTCCGACATCTCACTCCCCGATCTCGACGATCAGTTCCACCTCGACCGGCGCGCCCAGCGGCAGCTCGGCCACGCCGACCGCGGCCCGCGCGTGCCGCCCGGCCTCGCCGAACACCTCGCCGAGCAGGTCGGAGGCGCCGTTGATGACGGCGGGCTGGCCGGTGAAGCCCTCGGCGGAGGCGACGAAGCCGACGAGCTTGACGACGCGCACGACCTTGTCCAGGCCGACGAGCGCGTCGATGGCGGCCAGCGCGTTCAGCGCGCAGGTGCGGGCGTGCGCCTTGGCCTCCTCGGGGCTGACGTCGCCGCCGACCTTGCCGGTGGCCGCGAGCGAGCCCTTGACGAACGGCAGCTGCCCGGACGTGAAGACCAGCTGCCCGGTGCGGGCGGCGGGGACGTAGGCCGCGACCGGGGCCGCGACCTCGGGCAGTTCGACACCCAGCTCGGCCAGGCGTGCCGTCCAGCTCATGCCTTGGGCCGCTTCAGGTAGGCGACGTGCTGCTCACCGCTCGGGTTCGGCAGCACGGTGACCAGCTCCCAGCCGTCGTCACCCCACTGGTCCAGGATCGCCTTGGTGGCGTGGATCAACAGCGGGACGGTCGCGTACTCCCACTTCTGCATGGGCCGCAGCCTAGCGGGACGTCGAAGGGGGGCACCCGTCCGAGTACCCCCATTCGTGTCACGCCGTGCTCAGACCCGAGACCGCTTCACATCAGCCAGGAACGCGGAGAAGGCCCGCACGCCGAACTCCAACGTCCCGCCGTCCCGGTTCTTGGTGTCCCGCACCCCGGCGACCTGCCCGTCGATCGCCAACTCGACGCACTGCGCCGCAGAACCACTTCGGCTGCTCTTCCGCCAAGTCCGGTTGATCATCAGTCTCCTAGCGCGTCCCGTACTGCCCTGATGAGGCTCACGGAGTCCTGCACCGTGAGCGCCAGGCGCGCCGCGTCCTCCCAGACCGCCGACAGCACCTCGGCTTCCTCATCTTCTACGGGGACCATCCCGGTCAGGGCTTCCACATAGGCGGCACGCGGCTCGTCCGACTGGTCGAAGTCGAGCAGGAACATCGCCCCGACCTGCGCGCCGTACGCCCCCACCGAGTACGGCAGGACCCGGATCGTCACGTTCGGCCGCCCTCCCGCGGCCACGAGGTGGTCCAGTTGCCCCCTCATCACCTCGGGACCGCCGACCAGGCGGCGGAGTGCGGCCTCGTCGATCAACGCGTGGTACTCGACCGGGTTCTCCTTGGTCAGCGCCGCCTGGCGGTCGTGGCGCTCGGCCGCCGCGCGGGAATCCCAACTCTCGCCGACGATCTGGCGGTGAGTGGACCTCGCGACCGCCTCGGCGTAACCGGCGGTCTGGAGGAGGCCGGGGACCAGGGCCGAGTCGAGGGTCCGCTCGCGCACCGCCTCCAGCTCGTCCATCCGGAACCGCTTGTAGCCGGCGGGCAGGTCGCGGGCGTGCTCGATCGCGGACGGGTCGACGTCGGCGACCTCCCAGAGCTGGAGCGCCCGGGTCTTCTCCTCCGGGGTCGCGCCGATCACGTCGAGCACCATCGACAGCGCGGGCCAGCGCGCCAGCGCCTCGCCGGACAGCATCCGGGTGATCGTCGGGCGGGACACGCGCGACCGCTTGACCACCTCGTCCACCTTGAGGCCGGACCTGTCCAGGATCGGGCGGATGTGCCGTCCGAGGCGTCGCTTGCCGCGCGTCGAGCCGATAGCCATTGGATCACCCTAACCACTCAGCGTGACGAGACGTACCTCGAACTTCAATCGTTCGATTTCAGAGATTTGAACCGCTCGAACGGTAGCATTCAGCCATGGAAGACGCAGAAGTGGTCGCGGAGGCACCGAAGCTGTTCGCGATCGTCCAGGAGGCCGCCGAGGACGGGTGGGTCGCGGCGTGGGGCCTGGACTTCGGGAACGGCACGGCGGAGGTGACGGGGCCCGACGGCGGTCCGGGCCTGCGGATCTCGACCACGAGCGCGGAGCGGGCGCTCTGGTACTTCGCGATCGACCGGACGGCGCGGGCGCGCCTGGTGTGGGTGGAACGGGAGGAGGTGGTGCGGGAGCCCCAAAGCGTGACGTGACTGGGCGATCACACGGCGCTAGCGTTGATCACGTGGAAACGTGGCGGATCGTCGCCACCAGCGCGTTCCTGCTGGGCGGGCTGGTGATGATCCTGGTCGGCATGGCGCAGGCGCGGGATCGCAAGGGCGCCAGGCGGTCCGACGTGATGCGGGCCCTGCTGGTCGGGGCGGTGACCGTCGCGGTCGTGGCGGTGCTGATCGCGTACGTGCTGCCGTCGGTCCTGGCCTGGGGCGTCGTCGCGGCGACCGCCATCGGGGTGGTGTTCGTCACCATGTGGGACTGACCGTGGCGGGCGGCGTGGCCAGCGGTTCTCAGGGCAGCGCGCATAGGCTGATCCGGTGAACGGCTGGACCGACGAACTCACCCGGGCGCGGCTGCACGTGGTGACGGGCAAGGGCGGGACCGGCAAGACCACGGTCGCCGCCGCGCTCGCGCTGGCGCTGGCCACCGGCGGACGGCGCGTGCTGCTGGTGGAGGTGGAGAACCGGCAGGGCATCGCGCAGCTGTTCGACCGCGCGCCGCTGCCGTACTCCGAGGAGCGGATCGCGTCCGCGCCCGGCGGCGGCGAGGTGCGCGCGCTCGCGGTGGACCCCGAGGCGGCGCTGCTCGAATACCTCGACATGTTCTACAACCTCGGCTTCGCCGGCCGGACGTTGAAGAAGATGGGCGCGATCGAGTTCGCCACCACGTTGGCCCCCGGCCTGCGGGACGTGCTGCTCACGGGCAAGGTCAAGGAATGCGTGCGCCGCGCGGGCAAGACCGGGCGGCACGAGTACGACGCCGTCGTGCTCGACGCGCCGCCGACCGGCCGGGTGGTGCGGTTCCTGGACGTCACCAGGGCCATGGCCGACCTCGCCAAGGTCGGGCCGATCAAGGGTCAGAGCGACGGCGTGGTCAAGCTGCTGCACTCCGGTGACACGGCGGTGCACCTGGTGGCGCTGCTCGAGGAGATGCCGGTGCGGGAGACGTTGGACGCGGTGGCCGACCTGGACGCCGCGGACCTGCGGCCGGGCGCGGTGTTCGTGAACCGGGTCAGCCGGCCGCGGCTGCCCGCGCGGTCGGTCGCGTCGGCCTCCGAGGGGCGGGTCGACCTCGGCCGGGTGCGTGCCGGGCTGGAAGCGGCGGGCCTCGACGTGGACGGCGACGTGCTGGACGGGCTGGTCGAGCAGACCGTCGAACACGCGTTGCGCGTGCGCATGGAGGAACGGGCGAAGGAGAAGCTGGCCGAGGCGGACCTGCCGACGCTGCAACTGCCGGAGGTGACCGACGGGGTGGACGTGGCCGCGCTCTACGAGCTGGCCGAGGTGCTGGTCGGGCGGGGTGTCCGGTGAACCGGCTCGACGTGGACGCGTTGCTGGACGACCCGGCGACCCGGGTGCTGGTGTGCTGCGGGTCCGGTGGCGTCGGCAAGACGACCACGGCGGCGGCGCTGGCCGTGCGGGCCGCCGAACGCGGCAGGCGCGCCGTCGTGCTGACCATCGACCCGGCGCGCCGGCTGGCGCAGTCGCTGGGCCTCGGTGAGCTGGACAACCAGCCGCGGCGCGTCGACGTGGACGGGGTCAAGGGCGAGCTGCACGCGATGATGCTGGACATGCGCCGCACGTTCGACGACATGGTGTGGCAGCACGCCGGCCGGGAACGGGCCGAGCAGATCCTGGCGAACCCGTTCTACCAGACGATCTCCACGTCGTTCTCCGGCACGCAGGAGTACATGGCGATGGAGAAGCTGGGCCAGTTGGTCGAACGCGACGAGTGGGACCTGGTCGTCGTGGACACCCCGCCGAGCCGGTCGGCGCTGGACTTCCTGGACGCGCCGCAGCGGCTGTCGACGGTGCTGGACGGCAAGCTGATCCGGATGCTGTCGGCGCCCGCCCGGGCGGGCGGGCGCGGCATCCGCAAGATCGTGGGCGCGGGTTTCGGCCTGTTCACCAAAGCCGTGTCCACCATCGTCGGCGGCCAACTCCTGCAGGACGCGTCGACGTTCGTGCAGGCGTTCGACAGCATGTTCGGTGGCTTCCGGCAACGCGCCCAGGCCACCTACGAGCTGCTGCGATCACCCGGAACCGGATTTCTGGTGGTCGCGGCGGCCGAACCGGACGCGTTGCGCGAAGCCAGCTACTTCGTGGAGCGGTTGAGCGCGGAACGGATGCCGTTGACCGGCCTGGTCGCGAACCGGACGCACCCGGTGCTGGCCCCCTTGCCGGCACCAGGCGCGTTGGCGGCGGCGGACCGGCTCGAGCGCACTGGGGACGCTCCGCTGGCTGCCGCGGTGTTGCGGGTGCACGCGGATCGCGTGGCCGTCGCCGATCGGGAGAAGCGACTGCTCGCGCGGTTCACCCGTGCGCACCCCGGTGTTCCGCTGATCGGGGTGCCCGCGCTGCCCACCGACGTGCACGACCTGGACGGCCTGCACGAGATCGGTCGGCGGTTGGCGGGCGAGTAGGGAAGCCCGGCCGACTAGCCGACCGCGGACTCCTCGTGGTGCTCCTGACGTGCCGTGTCGAGGAGCTCGTGCCATGAGGTGACGTCCGGGCGACGCCGCAGCAACGCCCGCCGTTCACGCTCCGTCATGCCGCCCCACACACCGAACTCGATCCGGTTGTCCAGGGCCTCGGCGAGGCACTCGGTGCGCACCGGGCATCCCAGGCACACCACCTTCGCCTTGCGCTGCTCCGCCCCGCGCACGAAGAGCTGGTCCGGCTCTTCATCACGGCACGAGGCCTTGATCCGCCAATCCCCCTGCACCTGCTGCATATCCCCCACCTCAGTTCACACAGTGCCCAGAGCTTCTAAATCCGCCACACCCCTGCCGCGGATGCCGTAGGCTCACCATCGAGTGGTAGCGCCGTCGGCTGCTGTCTTGGACAGTGACGGACTGTAGAGCCTTCCGGTTCCACCTCCAACCCTGGGTTGCCCACCTGTTACCTGTCTTGAGTACGAGTACTCATCCTGCGTAATCAACTGTGCGCGAATCCGATCACCCCTTCAGGTGCCGCGTACGCTGACCTGCATGCGAGCCAGGAACGGCGTGCTGAAACTGCTCGGCCTGTGTCTGCTAGCCGGAGTGCTGCTGGCAGGCATGTTGTTCCCTGTCGTCGGCTCGCTGGGAGTCGTGTCGAACAGCGCCAGCGACACGGTCGACAGCATCTCGGCCGACCTGGTCACCACCGACCCGCCGTTGATCTCCACGATCACGGACAAGGACGGCGCGCCGATCGCCTACCTCTACGACCAGTACCGGGTGCTCGTCACACCCGAGATGATCTCGCCGACGATGAAGGCCGCGCTGGTCTCCGTCGAGGACCGGCGGTTCTACGAGCACCAGGGCGTGGACTGGCGCGGCACGATCCGGGCCGGGCTGACGAACCAGTTCAGCGGCTCCGTCACGCAGGGCGCGTCCACGCTCACGCAGCAGTACGTGAAGAACTACCTCGTGCACGTCGTCGCGCGCAACAACCAGGTCGAGCAGCAGAAGGCGCAGGAGCAGACGGTCGCTCGCAAGGCGCGCGAGTGGCGCATCTCGTTGCAGCTGGAGAGCCAGCTGGGCAAGGAGGAGATCCTCGCCCGGTACCTGAACGTGGTGCCGTTCGGCTCGACGATCTACGGCATCGCGGCGGCGTCGCAGGCGTACTTCAACACCACGGCGGACAAGCTGACCGTGCCGCAGGCGGCGATGCTCGCGGGCATGGTCAACAGCCCGTCGGCGCTGGACCCGGAGGTGTTCCCGGAGAAGGCGTTGGAGCGGCGCAACCAGGTGATCGACAAGATGGTCGAGAACGACAAGCTGTCGCGTGACGCCGCCGCGGCCGCGAAAGCCGAACCGCTCGGTCTGGCGACACCGGTGCGGACGCCGCCCAGCGGGTGCGTCGGAGCCGGGCCGGAGCACGGGTTCTTCTGCTCGTACGTGCTGAACTACTTGGCGCGCAACGGTTTCAGCCAGGAGCAGCTGAAGACCGGCGGTTACACGATCCGGACCACTTTGGACCGTGCGATCACCGACCACGCGAAGCGGGCGGCGGAGGCTCAGGTCGCGAAGTCGACCGACGGGATCGCGAACACGATGGCGGTCGTGCGGCCGGGCAAGGAGCGGCACGAGGTCGTGGCGCTGGTGGCGAACCGCGACTACGGGTTGAAGGCCGACCAGTTCCAGACGCAGTTCGACCTGCCGTCCGGGGTGGAGAACAAGTTCGGGGCCGGGTCGGTCTACAAGGTGTTCACGGCCGCGGCGGCGCTGGAGAAGGGCATGGGCATCGAGAACACGATGGCCACGCCGAACTCGTACGTGTCGCGGGTGTTCAAGGGAGGCGGCGACAAGTGCCCGCCGGCGCCCGAGCCGAACACGCGGTGGTACTGCCTGGGCAACGCGTCGTCGACGTACCCGGCGCAGATGTCGTTGCAGACGGCGTTGCAGACCTCGCCGAACACCGGGTTCGTGATCCTGGAAGAGCAGCTGGGCATGGACCCGGTGGTGGACATGGCGTCCCGGTTGGGGATGCGCGAGACGATGGCGACGAACATCGCGGGCGTGCGGCCGGACGCGAAGGCGAAGAGCAAGGAGCTGCGGGTCTCGCAGACCGAGTTCTACAAGTCCAACGGCGGCAACGCCTCGTTCACGTTGAGCCCGGCGCCGGTGAGCACGTTGGAGCTGGCGAACGTCGCGGCGACGATCATGAGCGGCGGCGTGTGGTGCCCGCCGTCCCCGATCGCCCAGGTCGTGGACCGCGCCGGCCAGCCCGTGCCGGTCAACGAGGCGCCGTGCGAGCAGGTCGTGGCCGAGCCCCTGGCGAACGGCCTGGCCGTGGGCATGTCGAAGGACGACCAAGGCGGCGGCACCGCCGCCGCCGCGGCCCGCCAGTTCAAGTGGACCCGGCCGATGCTGGGCAAGACGGGGACGACCGAGGACTACAAGTCGGCTGCGTTCATCGGCGCGACCCCCGACTTCGCCGGCGCCGTGCAGACCTTCAACGACGGCGTCGAACCGCGCGGCATCTGCGTCAACGGCGGCCCGCCGCGCTTGTGCGGCAAGGGCGACATCTACGGCGGCACGGTGCCCGCGCGCACGTGGTTCGACACGATGACCAGGGTCCACGACGGGCTGCCGGTGCGCGGCATGCCGGCCGTCGAGGAGCGCTACCTCAAGGGCGGCAGCGAGATCCGCGTCCCCGACGTGGTCGGCCGGAACGTCAACGACGCCACGCGGGTCCTCGAACAGGCCGGCTACAAGGTCTCCGCGCAGAACCGCAACTCGGAGCAGGCCAAGGGCCAAGTGGTCGGCCAAACCCCCCGCGGCAGCGCCCTGAAGGGCACCGTGATCACCCTGCTGGTCTCCACGGGCTACGTCCCGCCACCGCAGGCGACCGAGCCGCCGCCGACCACCGAACCGCAGAACCCGGGCCAAGGCCAACCGGGCCGCCCCGGCGACCCCGGCAACCCGACCGGGCCACCGCAGATCACCATTCCCACCGACCCACCGCGCCGCTGACCCCGTCCCGCCCCACCCGGCCCGGCCCTGTCCTAGCCACCGCCGTGTCGGGTTCGGGGTGGGGGTCGTCGGGTGGTTTCGGGGCTCCGCTGGTTTTCAACCGAGGTACGAGAACAGCGTTTCCGTACATTCTCGGGCGATGTTCACCCGATCGTGTTGGCCTGACCGTCCTCGACCCCTGGAGTCGTGGAGTGCTGAGCCGCAGCACCCCACGACCTGCCCGCGACCTTAGATCAACTTGGCTTTGACCGCAGCGGCGACTCGGCCGCCGTCCGCGCGGCCCGCGACCTGGGCGTTGACGACCTTCATGACCTGGCCCATCTGCCGCTGGCCGGGCTTCTCGCCGAGCTGCTCGGCCACCTGCGCGACCGCGGCGTCGACCAGGGCGGCCAGCCCGGCGTCGTCCAGCTGCGCGGGCAGGTAGGCCTCCAGGACCTTCGACTCGGCCTGCTCCAGCTCGGCCTGCTCGACGCGGCCCGCGCCGGCGAACGCCTCCGACGCCTCCTTGCGCTTCTTCACCTCGCGGGTGATGACCTTCAGCACCTCGTCGTCACTGAGCTCGCGAGCGCTCTTGCCGGAGACCTCTTCGGTGGTCAGGGCGGCCAACGTCATCCGCAGCGCGCCCGCCCGGACCGTCTCCCGGCCCTTGATCGCCGCCGTCAGGTCCGCCTGCAACCGCGCCTTCAACTCCGCCATGAGCCGGAACGGTACCGGGAAGCCCGTCTCACCCCGAATCGGTCAACCCCCTACCCTCGACCACGTGAACACGCTCGGCCGAACGCTGCTTGCCACGACCGCCCTCGGCACCGCCACGCTCGCGTACGCGGCGGGCATCGAGCGGAGGCGGTGGACGTTGCGCGAGGCGACGGTGCCGGTGCTCGCGCCCGGCTCGTCGCCGCTGCGGGTGCTGCACCTCTCGGACCTGCACATGATGCCGGGCCAGAAGTCCAAGCAGCGGTGGGTCGCCGCGCTGGACGAGCTGGAGCCGGACCTCGTCGTGAACACCGGCGACAACCTGGCGCACAAGCAGGCCGTGCCGGCGGTCGTGCGCGCGCTAGGTCCGCTGCTGAGCCGTCCCGGCGTGTTCGTGTTCGGCAGCAACGACTACTACGCGCCGCGCCCGAAGAACCCGGCCCGCTACCTGCTGCCGTCGGCGAAGACGCGGCGCATCCACGGCATCCCGCTGCCGTGGAAGGACCTGCGCGCGGCGATGATCGAACGCGGCTGGCTGGACCTGACGCACGCGCGGCGCCGGTTCGAGGTGAACGGCCTGGAGGTCTTCGCCGCGGGCCTGGACGACCCGCACCTCAAGCGGGACCGGTTCGACGAGATCAGCGGCCCGGTACCGGACGTCCCGCTGCGCCTGGGCGTGACGCACTCCCCCGAGCCGCGGGTGCTGGACCCGTTCGCCGCCGAGGGCTACGACCTGGTGCTGGCCGGTCACACGCACGGCGGCCAGCTGCGCATCCCGGGCTACGGCGCGATCGTGACGAACTGCGAACTGGACCGGTCGCGGGCGCGCGGCGTCTCGCGGTGGGGCTCGCACATGTGGCTGAACGTGTCGGCCGGCCTGGGCACGTCGCCCTACGCCCCGGTCCGCTTCGCGTGCCCGCCGGAAGCGAGCCTGCTGACCCTGGTCCCGCGACCCGTCGACGCAGGTCAGACCCTGTCCGAGGGGAAAAGGGATACCCGGTTCGGAGTGGGTGGGAACGTCAGGTAGAGTTCTCCTCGTTCGAGAGCAAGCCGGGGTGTGGCGCAGTTTGGTAGCGCGCTTCGTTCGGGACGAAGAGGTCGCAGGTTCAAATCCTGTCACCCCGACACCGGTAAGTGCAGCTCAGGCCCCGTCCGCAGAAGATGCGGACGGGGCCTGACTCGTATGCGGCCCAATCCGGCGCGACAGACCGTGGTTCCGCCCCTGCAGGCTCGCTCCTGCGCGATCCTGAGGAGCCGTCCTGGGCTCGAACGGGCGAAGGTACGCCCTGATCCGTGGGCATCGACAGCCGTCTCCCACGGGCTCATCAGGTCCTCCCAAGCCGCCCCGCAAGAACCGTCGCGGGCTCGGACCCCACCGCAGTGCACCCTCGTGCCGGAACTGTCGCATCGACGCTCTCAGGTCCGCGGAAGCGGCCTGCGCCGGCCACACCTCTTGCTGGTGTCAGACCTCTGGTGATTCCCACCAAGCGCGCGTCATCCCTGCCTGCGGCGTTCCGTCCTCGAACCGGATGCCAAGATGCGGGTTGTCGAACACCGGCACCCGAGTGTGCCGGCGACAACCGCTTGGAAAGGGCACGCGGGACCCTTTCTGAGGTCTGTTAGCCGCAGGAACTCGGGATACCAAGCGAGACAAATAGCGGGCTGACAACGGCATCCACAACGACTCTGTATTTCATATACTGCAGTTCCGACCGGTTGAGCATCTCCGAAACTGAGCCAGTCGAACGGCTGCCGGTCAGCCGACGTCGATGTTTCACACCGATGCCTGCAACCGCGATCTCATATCCGCCATTCATCAAGCGCTGCTGACGCGCCGGCTCACTAGCCTAACAATATATCAGCAAGCGGTCGTCTGATGACGGTAGCCGACCGACGCAACAGCGTGCTTATCTCGGAGCGATGAGCGCCTTCGGCCATCGAACTTTCTGCGTATACCGACTCAGTCGCCGATCGATTTCCGAAGCCCACTCCGACCCTTTGGCCAGGATACTTGCGTCACTTATCCCGGTTGCCTTCTCCGTAGCATTTCTGGCAACCAAGACCCACTCTTGCACCCTCTTCAGAAAAGCATCATCCAAGATGGAGAGGTCAAGTTTCGCGACCGCCGAAGCTTTTGGCCGTGATGACACGAGTGCAAAAGAGGCCGCTGACCGGGCCAGATGGAACCGAATATTCGACCGATCATGCCGACCGGTCACTCCACCCTGCAGCGAAAGGTACTTGTCAGTGATACGTACAATCTGCAAGCAGTTGTAATAGGCCTCGAGCGGCGTGCTAGTGCTGAAGACACGACCGTATTCGGGGTCCCGAAGAAGAGCGGAAGGCATCCTTCGGGCAATATTGGGCTGTTGCCGAAGGATCGATCCGACCGCTTGAGCAAGCTCGAGCACTTCCACGATCTGGCGTCTCGATTTGCCAAGATTCTTGTAGTGATTCTTTTTTCGCTCATAGAAGAGTGCCCTCTGCTTGAAGTACTCTTCGATGTCTCGCTGGAATGGTTCTGCAGACCGCAGATTGGCAGCCGAAACTCGATTTTGGCTGTTTGTAGCCTTGATGATTTGAGCAGCTACAGCATCGTCCGTTGTTTCGATGACACGGACCAGTAGCTGACGCACTCGACCTTCTGCCGAATTGCCATCAACAGTCACACCCTGACGGATGAGATTGTGAAAGTACTGGTAAACACTCCTTGACGTCTGAAGCCCGTTGACGATCTGCGGATCTTCTATATCAAGACGCTTTCCCGAAGGTTGCACACGTCTACCCAAGATAGTCACACCATTGTTCAACCACCAGAAATCAGGATTAGCGCTGTCGCCTTGCTTCAGCGAGTCCGCTATGCCACGGTTGATCAGAGTATTACCCTCGAAGTCCCTGACGTTCTCCTCGAATATCTCGTCACGCAGTCGATTCTGCCCGTTGGTGATGAATTGGTAGTAGTCCGCCAAACTCACCAAGCAGATAAGACCACCTTTTTCAGATGAAATTGGCCCCTCGGTCAGCCTCAGATTGAGCGTCGCCGACTTACGATCACGAGTCCTCGCGTTCAGCACAGACGCACCGACAAGATCCACGAATACTGCAGCGTTCGGATAGTCCGTCTTTATCTTTCTCTCCAGTCGATCGACCTTGGCCTGCACCTTTTCATTTGGAGGTTCCACCGACTTAGTCGCATACCGGACCGTAATAGTCAAATCCGGCATCTTGTCGGCGACGGCAAGGTACGTCGCCCGGAACGACTCGAACCGTTCAAGCACTTGGGGGTTGATCTCGATCCCCAGTTCGGGATCTGCATCGAGCTGCAGCAACAAGGGAAGATGATCCAAGAGTCGTTGAATAGCAAGTTCCTTGAATCCCCTCTCAGCCTTGGCCTGGATTACTTCCAGCTCGATTTGCGGCGACTCGTTGGCGATTATGTCGGTAGTGTCCTCGACCAAATGACCATCGATAAAAACGTACACCGCGTCGATTCCGCCATCGTTACCACCTTCAACGATGCCGTCTTCGATCTGACGACTCGACAAACCCTTGACCCTAAGCAGGGTATCTACAGAGCTGACCAGAAAGTACTCGTCATCCGTTAGATCAGGATAGGTTTCCTTTTTCTGCTTTCGGAGGCGAGTGTCAAGTAGAAGAATCTCGTTGGGAGTAGGCAGAGCATTCTTCACCATTTCATCCCCTGCAGTAACTTCATCATGGCCAGTATCGTGCATACTAGCGCAGCACTCAGCAGTTCTCGGACAGTGACACGCAAGAAGGGAAATAAAGGCGATAACGAGTAAAGCTCACATACACTCGCCCTGCAGTGGCAGCTGTGCAGGTAGCCGCCATTAAGCGGCACATGGCTCCTACTCGAGACGGGTTGGCAGTCGTAGACCCCATATGCCGATGTCCTGGATGGTTAGACCAGTACGCGTGACCTGGTTTCGAGCCGCCGGCGATGAGCGTGGTGGAGGACGGCTGGTGGCCGCCGCCTCCAGCTGTCTAGGGTTCGGTGGATGTCGAGAACCACGGTGGCACGGACCTTGACCATGCTCGTCGCGTCCTACGCGGTCTGCCTCGTCTGTTCATTCGACGCGGCCGGTGCACAACCGACGACGACAACGACCCCGGAGCCGGTGTCGACGAGTTCCCAGCAACCCAGCTCGGCCCCTCCGACGACGAGTGGAGTCGACAAGGTTTCGCCGTCAGGGAGCGACGACAAAGCGCTATGGCCGCCTGACTGGTCGCAGATGGTTCCGGAGTGGGTGGCCACCTTCACCGGCGCGGCGCTGGCGCTTTGGACTGCTCTGCGCTTGGACAGGGCGAGCAGGGGCCGCGCGCGAGCGAGCGAGCGGGCTGCCCAGGCCGATCGCCTACGGGAAACGCTCAAGCTGATCGGGCGCGAACTGGAGTGGAACAGCCGCGAGATCGAAGCGGTCATGGGCGACCTCACCACGGGACTGCAGACAGACCGGGCGCCGATGACGGACGCGTGGAGTGCCCACGGCACCGAGGCGATGGCAGTCGGCGGCATGGTGGCGACAAGCCTGTCAGAGGCATATGCGCTGTTGCGCAGATGCCGCCGGGTCCTGGAGCAGTACACCGGTGATCTGGCTCGAGGCGGCCCCGGCCTGCGCGTCGCTCGTGATCAGACGTTGCCCAGGCTGCGCGAAGTCCTCTCGGACACCCGCGCCGCCCTGGATGTCGCACGGGTCGCACTTGCGGAGAAGACGTCAGAAATCAGCGCCTAGGCGTCGCGTATTTCGACCGCGCCTTGGCCAAAAGGCGACCACATGCCGACGAGCCTCCGCCGAGCCGACGCAGCTCCGAGCAGTTCGCTTCCCACCGTCTCCCCAGTCTCGTCCACAGATAGTGGTTCCACGTCAGTTTCGCGTACGCATCGACCGCCTGCTCCAAGTGTCGGCGACGAGCGTCACCGTCTTGTTCGACCAGTGCCGCCGCCCCGTTCAGGATCGCCTCGTCCACCGGGCTGTCGGAGGTGTTCCGACCGATGGCGTCCCGTACGAACGGAATGAGTTCCGGTCGCTTCGTCGACAGGTCCGCCAACAGGTAGATCGCTTCGCTGGTGTTGGGTTCGTGCTGGAGCGTTTCCTCGAGCACACTGATCGCCTCGTCGACTCGATTCCTGTTCCCTGGATCGGCCGGGTCGCGTGACTCCAGCAGCGCGTGCGCGTACAGCACTCCGTTCTGCCCGAGGGTGCTCTGCAGTTCGCGGGACAGTACCCAAGCCTGCTCAAGCACGTCCAAGTGGCGTTCCGGAAGCGCGTAGTGAAGATAGCGGTTAACCAGCTCGCCGGATTCGGAGAAACGTGAGTTCACGTAGCTCTTCACGCCGGTCGCCCAGAGGCGGACGTAGGCCAGTGCACCGATGAGGTAAGCCCGGTAGATGGCGTCGGAGTCACGCTCCACCACCCGCTTCGTCGTGAGTTCCAGAGCCAGCTTCCGCGAGGTGTCGAAGAGTTCGGCGAAGAACTGCGCGTTGACCCAATCCCGGCCCATGAAGTCGCGCCACCGGATCATCCTGTCTTCCACATCGTCGAGCGATTCGTCGACGCCCATTGCCACAGCCAGGTCCCGACGCGCACGGTCGCGGTGGTACTCGATCTGCTCGGTCACCGTACGATCGGTGGCGAGCCGCAGCGCGCTCTCCGTCAATTCGACGACCACGGTCAGCAGCGGAACGCAGGTCTCGTCCAAGTCCTCGGGGAGAACGCCTCGCAGCAGTCGGGTCCAGCTCAGGAGCCGCAGCGCGCTGCTTCTGCTTTCGGCGGCGATCCTGGCCTGCAGTGTCTTGTCGTTCCCGAGCACCAGCATGAGCCTGTGGCGGATCTTCGCGATGATCCGCTTGTCACGTGTCGTCAAAGGCTTGAGGTGGGCGATCCCTGCCGCCACGTGGAAGAACAGCGGCATCATGTCAGCCCGGCGGCGGGTCAGCTCGACCCAGTCCTCGAAGCACCGTTCCAGGGCGAAGTAGTCCAGACAGCCCTCGATCACCGCCTGCGCGATCACGGCGTGACGGGCGATGTGATGATCCCGGTCGGTGCGCACCCACGGGTTGTTCCTGGAGTGGGCGTCCAAGTCGGCCTCGGGCACCAAGGCGTGCAGCACGTACTCCGGCAACTCCGCCCCGGAGACGTCCGCTAAGCAGACGTGGAGGTAGGCGCGCCTGTCTGCGACCTCGTCGAGCTCTTTGTACTCGGCGACAAGTCGCTGGACGAAGTCGGGACCGTAGACGGCTTTGAGGAAGCCGATGATCAACGGTTGATCGGCGACCGCGAAGTGAGCCGCCCGGTCTTCCGGTGACAGGGACAGGAACGTGGACAGGTTGGGGAAGAGGTCGGCGACCTGTGTCGCGGACCTGGTCTTGCCGACCTCGTCGTGGGCACGCTGGATGCGCTCGCAGAGAGCGGCCGCCTCGACGGCGTCGACGGGAGCCAGGCCGCAGAGTTCCGCACCTCCGACACGGCCAGAGAGGAGGTCCACCTGGGCCGGGCGACCGGCGATGACGAACACCGTGTCGTCGGCCCGGTTCTCGTGGTCCCACAACGTCGCCAGGATCGACTTGGTGACGTTCTCGTTCGTGATCGGGAGCAGTTCGGCGAGCACGACTACAGGGAGCGGCTCAGCGGCGGAGGGGTCACCGGTCGAGCGCACGGGTCCGGTGATGTCGAGCACTTCGTCCATGACGAGTTCGACGTTGGTGTTCCAGGACATCACCATCGCCGAGTCCCGCAGTGCCGAGGAGACCAGGTGTAAGTACGTCGTCTTGCCCTCACCCGCGTCGGCTCGCAGGAACACCACTCTGCCTCGCCGTGAGGTGATCCAGGGCAGCAGGTCGGATAGCGCGACCTCACCCTCGGGGGTAGCCAGGCGCCGCGGGACGGCCACGTCCTCGTCGATTTCGGGCTGGGCGAGCGCGCTGCCGCTGAGGAACCTCAACCAGTCGGCTGAGCGCTGCCCTTCCTCCAGGCCGTCCATTCGCAACGCTTGGCTGCGGGCGAGCGCCATCGCGTCCCGTAACCGCTGCTGTGGGCCACGCTCGGGAGACGACATGGCGTACCTCCTCGGTTGGGATCGCTCTCGTGGCATCGCGAGGCTTGCCCATCTCGTTTCAGTGCCCGGTCAGGCGGGCCTTCCAGATTTCCTCGCTGGGCCACTGGCGGGCCCACGTGGACGACACCTCGTGGTACTCGCGGTGGGCGGGGGTCGGGGCTTGGATTTCGATCAGGTCGTCCACGGTGAAGCCGGCGGAGCGCAGGAGTCGCAGCATCTCGCCGTGCGGGAGGGTGAACTCGGTGGACGTGTCGTAGTCGACGCGTCGGAGGCCGAACTGCGGGCGCACGAGCGAGGTGGACGCGGTCGTGCCGTCCTGGGCGCAGAGGGCGAACAGCGGCGAGCGGTGGAGGAAGACGAGGTGCCCGCCGGGGCGCAGCAGGCGGGCGGCTTCGGGGATCCAGCGGTGGGGGTCGCACCAGAGGGAGGCGCCGTACTCGCTGATGGCCAGGTCGAACGAGTCGTCCTCGCGCGGCACTCGTTGGGCGTCGCCGAGGACCAGGGGGAAGTCGAGGCCGAACTCGGCCTGCATCTCGCGGGCGGTGTCGAGCTGGCGGGACGAGATGTCGACGCCGACCGGACGGGCGCCCAGCCTGGCCAGCCAGGCCGACACGTAGGCGGTGCCGCAGCCCAGTTCGACGACGTCCATCCCGGACACGTCCGGTGGCAGGACGGAGACCTCGGACTCGGGGGTGGCCCACAGGCCCCAGTGCGGTTCGGTCCTGGCCCAGTGCTCGCGGGCCAGGGGGCCGTGCGCGGCGGCGGCGGTGTCTTCCCAGTGACGGCGGTTGAGTTCCGTGTGGTCGATCATGTGCCCATTGGAGCGGTTCGCCCGACGGGGCGGCGAACGGATTTCGGGTCCGGGGGCGGCCGGGAGGTCCGCTGTTCCTCCCGGCCGCGCCGACCGGACGTCACTTCACGTGCGGTCGCAGCTCCGCGAGGCGCCGGAGGAGTTCGCCGACCTCGTTCCAGTCGAGCTTCGCGGACTCGCCGGGCGGGGTGTGGATGCAGACGTTGCCCTCTTCGGTGAGCGACACCTCCAGCGTCCGCCGACGACCCAGGGCGTCGACGCACCCGACGCGACCGCCCTGCCGAACCGTGTTCTCGATCATCGGTCAGACCTCCCTGCGCTGCCACCCGTGTAACTCGTGATTCGTTCGGACCAACGTGGACGTTACGAACTACTCCTCGCTGTTTCTTAATTCGTCCCACCTGGCGTGTCGCGAGGCCCCGTCACGTTCCGTTAACCCGATCGAGTGAAGGTCGCCGATATAGGTGACGTTGAGTAACGATCATGGGGAGCTGTACGACGACGAGTCAACAAGTCCGCTTGGCGTCCGCCACCGCCGGCAGGGAGAGGCACCATGACGACCAGCACCGCCCCCAAGAGCTGGGTCCCCGTCGTCGCGTGGACCCAGGTCATGCTCGGATCAGTCGGCCTGGTCGGGGTTCTGGCCTCACCGGCCGCGGCCATCGTCGTCGGCGCGGTGGCCGCGCCGACCGCCCTCGCCTGCCGCGCCCTGGTCCGGGCGTCGCGCAAGCTGGACCGGATCATGGCCGAGGAGCTCGACCCGCCGGACCGCCCCACGCCGTGACCCTCCGTGTCCCGGACCGCCTCACGCACCGTGAACGCGCGGCATGATCGTGGACATGCGAGACGTGCGGCGCGTGTACGGGGTGGGCGACCTGGCGGCGTTACCGGTGTTCGCCGGCGGGTTCATCAACTTCGGCTACTGGGCGGGCATCCCGCTGGACGGCGAGCTGACCGTCGAGCAGCGGATCGCCTCCCAGCGGGCCCTGTACGACCTGGTCGTGGCCGCGCTCGGGATCGGGCCCGGCGACCGGGTGCTCGAGGTCGGCTCGGGACGCGGCCTGGGCGCGCGCCGCGTCCTGGCCCGCGGGTCCGCGCTCGTCCGCGGGGTGGACCTGGTGCCGGAGCAGGTCGCACGGGCCGCGGCGGCCAACGACGACCCGCGCGTGGCGTTCGTCCAGGGCGCGTGCGACGACCTCCCGTTCGCCGACGCGTCGTTCGACGCGCTGCTGTCCGTGGAGGCGGCGCAGCACTTCGACGACGTCGCGGGGTTCGCGCGCGAGAGCGCCCGCGTGCTCGCGCCGGGCGGCCGGTTGGCCGTCACCACGTTCTTCACCAGGACGGATGACGCGGGGGCGCGGCTGGCCGAGCTGCTGGAGACGTTCGCCTCCGGCCTCGACCGCGCCCACCGCGTCGACGACGTCGTGCGCGACCTGCGGGGCGCCGGGTTCGCCGACGTCACCGCGCGCGCCATCGGCGAGCACGTGTGGCGTGGCCTGGACCGGTGGCTCGAACTGGGGCCGCGCCCCGAGCACTGGGACCGCAACTGGTTGCGCGCCGCCGAGCGGGGTCTCGTGGACTACTACCTGGTCACCGCGCGGAAGCCGGCAGGATCGGGTGTGTGACGACGCACCCGACCGCCGAAGTGCCCGACCCGCTGTTCGCCGACGCCGAGGCCGAAGCCCGCTGGCGGGCCCGCTTCACGGCACCGCGCGTGAGCCTGCCGGGGTGGGCCGACGACGCGCCCGACCGCAGCCTGTACCTGTCGAACTCCAGCGGCGTGTGGGAGATCTACGCCTGGGACCGCGCGAGCGACACCCACCGGAAGGTGACCGACCGCCCGAACGGCACGTCCCACGGCGCGCTCAGCCCCGACGGCGCCGCGATCTGGTGGTTCGCCGACACCGACGGCGACGAGTTCGGCACGTGGGTCAGCGAGCCGTTCGAGCCGGGTGACGGCCCGAAGCCCGCGGTGGAGGGCGTGCGGGCGGGCTACCCGGCCGGCTTGGAGATCGGGCACGAGGTCGTCGCGGTCGGCACGTCCACCGACGACGGCACCACCGTGTACGTGGCGCGCGGCGGCGGCCCGGCCGAGGTGATCTACGCGCACGAGAACGACGGCGGCGTGTCGGCGTTGTCCAAGGACGAGACGCTGGTCGTGCTGTCGCACTCCGAGCACGGCGACAACCGGCACGCGGCGCTGCGCGTGGTCACCCCGTCAGGTGAGAAGGTCACCGAGAAGTGGGACGGGCCCGGTAAGGGGCTGGACGCGATCGCGTTCAGCCCGGTGCGCGGCGACAACCGGCTTCTGGTCGGGCACGAGCGGCGCGGCAAGGAAGAGCTGCTGATCTGGGACGTCGCCGCCGACACCGAGACCGAGGTCGTGATCGACCTGCCCGGCGAGATCAGCGCCGACTGGTACCCGGACGCGCGGTCGCTGCTGGTCCTGCACACGTTCCGGGCGCGCAACACCCTGCACCGCTACGACCTGGCCACCGGTGTCCTGTCGGCGCTGGACACCCCGCACGGCACGGTCGGCGGCGCGAACGTGCGGCCGGACGGCGCGGTGGAGTACTCGTGGTCCTCGGGCGGGCAGCCGGGCGTGGTGCGGGTGCTGGACGGGGACGGCGACGAGCGCGTGCTGCTGGAGCCGCCCGGCCACAAGGCGCCGCCGTCGGTCGACCTGACCGACGTGTTCGTGGGCGACGTGCACGCCCTCGTCGCGCGTCCGGCCAGCGCGCCCGACGGTCCGCTGCCGACGGTGTTCCACCTGCACGGCGGGCCGCACTCGGCGGACGAGGACCGGTTCTCCGCGTACCGCGCGGTGTGGCTGGACGCCGGGTTCGCCGTGGTGCACGTGAACTACCGCGGGTCGACCGGGTACGGGTCGAAGTGGCGGGACGCGATCGAGGGCCGGCCGGGGTTGACCGAGCTGGAGGACGTGGCGGCGGTGCACGAGTGGGCCGTCGGGTCCGGGTTCGCCGACCCGGCGAAGTGCGTGGTCAACGGCGCGTCGTGGGGCGGGTACCTGTCGCTGCTGGCGCTGGGCACGCAGCCGGAGCGGTGGGCGGCGGGGGTCGCGGGCGTGCCGGTGGCGGACTACCTGGCCGCCTACGAGGACGAGATGGAGCCGCTGCGCGCGTTCGACCGGGCGTTGTTCGGCGGGTCGCCGGAGGAGGTGCCCGACCGGTACCGCGAGTGCTCGCCGTTGACTTACGTGGACGCGGTGCGCGCGCCCGTGCTCGTGCTGGCCGGGGAGAACGACCCGCGCTGCCCGATCCGGCAGATCGACAACTACCTGGAGCGGCTGGCGGCGCGCGGGGCCGCGTACGAGGTGTACCGGTACGACGCCGGGCACGGGTCGCTGGTGGTCGCGGAGACGATCCGCCAGACCGCCGCCGAGGTCGCGTTCGTGCAGCGCGTGCTCTAGGGGCGGCCGGGGTCGTGGAGGGCCGCGCTCGCCGGGAGGCGGAGCGGGAGGCGTCGGGACCGGCGCTCGCTGCGAAGCGGGTGGCCGGGCCCGCACCCACGGCGAGGCGGAGCGGTGGGAGCGGCGCTCGCGGCAGGGGAAGCCGCGGGGGCCGCGCTGCGCAGGCAATGGGCGCTCAGGCCGGCCCGCTCATGCAGTGCTGCGCAGGAGTCCCCGCCCGGGGGACCCCTGGTTGTGATTTTACCGGCGGGGTACGACGTTTCCGGGGGCCACCGGATGTCCGGTGGCCCCCGCGAGGTCGCGGTCCGGGCTGGTCAGGCCTGCTGGGCCTGCCACATCCAGTGGGCCTGCTCGAAGTTCTTCGTGATCTCGATCAGCAGGTCCTGGGTGACGAGGTCGGACTTGTCGGTCTCGTCGATCCGCTCGCGCAGCCGGCCGATCAGCTCGCCCAGCGCGGTGACGACGGCGGCGACGACCTCGTCCTCCTTCAGCCAGCCGCCGGGGAACTCCGGCACGCCCGAGCCCGCCGCCACGGTCTTCGCCTTGCCGTCCGGCGAGATGCCGAGCGCGGCGGCCCGTTCGGCCACCTCGTCGGTGTACGTGCGGGCGGTCGTGACGAGGTCGTCCAGTTGCAGGTGGACGCTGCGGAAGTTCTTGCCGACGACGTTCCAGTGCGCCTGCTTGGCGACCAGGGACAGGTCGACCAGGTCGACCAGGGTGGACTGCAGCACCGCCCCGACCGCCGCCTTGTCCGCGTCGGACAGCGGGCTGCTGATCGGAGACTTCTGAGACTTGCTCATGGGTCTGACGCCTCCTCAAACGGTGGTCGTGAGGGCCACCTCGATGTTGCCTCGCGTGGCGTTGGAGTACGGGCAGAGCTGGTGCGCGGCGGCCGTCAGCTGCTCGGCCACGGCCTGCTCGACGCCCGGGATGTGCGTCGCCAGCTCCACGCCCAGCTGGAAACCGCCGCTGCCGTTCGGGCCGAGGTCGACCTTCGCGGTCACCGACGTCTCACCGATCTCGACCTTGGCCTGCCGCGCGGCGACCTTCAGCGCGCTGTGGAAGCACGCCGCGTACCCGGCCGCGAACAGCTGCTCGGGGTTGGTCATCTCGCCGCCGGGGCCGCCGAGCTCCTTGGGGGTGGAGAGCTGCTCGTCGATCACCCCGTCGGAGGAGCGGACCTCGCCGTTGCGACCGTCCCCGACTGCGATGGCTTCCGCGGTGTAGAGCACCTGCATGTGAACGCTCTCCTTCGAGCTGGTGGTCGAGCCCGTCGATCAGCTCAACACCCGGCCGACGCCGAACCACACCAGGTGGTGTGGCAGCTCACGCCCCTCACATCTACCCGCTCAGCCCGCCCTCGACACGGCGAACTCGGCCACCTGTCGCCCGATCGTGCGGAGTTGGTCGGCGACGGACGGCACCGTGCAGCCGCCTTCGAGGTCGAACTCGACCTCGCGCGAGTTCACCGCCACGCCCAACGGCGTGGGCCAGCCGCGCAGGGCGTGCACGATCGAGCGCAACGCGGTCAGCGTGGTCACCGACGCCTGCCAGCCCTGGGCCGTGGCCACGCAGCCGACCGCGCGGCCGTCCAGGTAGGGGCGCTCGTCGCCGCGCAGGTCCTCGACGTAGTCCAGGGCGTTCTTGACCAGGCCGGACACCGTACCGTGGTAGCCGGGCGAGACCAGCACGACGCCGTCCGCGCCGCGCAGCGCCTCGACGAGCCGGCGCGCGTGGTCCGTGCGGTCGGGGATGGCCGGGTCGTAGAACGGGAGCACCAGGTCGGGCCCGGAGACCTCGACGACCTTCGCGCCCGCGTCCACGGCGCCTTCCAGGGCGATCCTCATCGCGCGCTCGGACTGCGAGTTGGGGCGGAGGGATCCGCCGATGCCCACCACGGTGACCGTCATGGTGTCCGATCCTGCCACCTGGACCTAACTGGAGGTCCACTCGCTCGCCGCGCCTACTACCGGCGAGTAACGTACGTCTCATGTCGAAGCTCGCCGAGTCGATCCCTCCCCGCGTCCTGGCCGGCGCGCTGCGCTTCGCGTTCGGCCTGCCCGCGCCGCTGCGCAGGCTGCTCGCCGGTCCCCCGGTGACGGTGGACGGCCAGCGCCTGCACCCGGAAGCCCAGCTGCTGCTGCGGTTGCAGCAGCTCAGCGGCGAGGACTGGCAGACGACCACGCCCGCCGCGAACCGCTTGGCGCTGACCCGCAGCAGCGCGCTGGTGTGCGGTCCCGTCATCGGCGGCGTGGCGGTGCGCCCGCTGTCCATGGACGGCCTCGCCGGGCGGTTCTACGAGCCGGCCGGGTTGGCCGCCGGTTCGCCGCTGCTGGTCTTCTACCACGGTGGCGGGTGGGTCAGCGGCGACCTGGACAGCCACGACAACCTGTGCCGGTTCCTCGCCGTGCAGGGCGGGGTGCGGGTGCTGTCGGCCGACTACCGGCTCGCGCCGGAGCACCCGTTCCCGGCGGCGGCGGACGACGCGCAGGCGGCGTTCGAGTACGCGGTGGCGCACGCCGACGAGCTGCGGGTCGACCCCCGGCGGATCGCGCTGGGCGGTGACAGCGCGGGCGGCAACCTGGCCGCGGTGACCGCGTTGCACGCGGGTGAGGTGAAGCCGGTGTTCCTGCTGCTGTTCTACCCGGCGGTGGACGCGTCGGTGCGGCGGCGGTCGCGGGAGCTGTTCGGCAACGGGTTCTTCCTCACCGACCAGAAGATGGACTGGTTCCTCGACCACTACGCGCCCTCGCGCGACGCGCACACCGACCCCCGGCTGTCGGTGCTGCTGGCGGAGGACCTGAGCGGGCTGCCGCCGACGTACCTGGCGACCGCCGGGTTCGACCCGTTGCGGGACGAGGGCGAGGCGTTCGCCGAGAAGTTGGCGGAGCAGGGCGTGCCGGTGGTGCTGCGGCGGTACGAGGGGCTGTTCCACGGTTACGCGAACATCCTCGGCGTCGGCGGCGTGTTCCGGGAGGCGGTGGCGGAGGCGGTCGGGTCGCTGCGCACCGGGTTGGCGTTGGCCAACACGCGGCAGGACATCCCCGAGACCGCGTGACGACAGGCCCGGTCACCCACCCGGGCGGGAACGGTCACCCGCCCGGGTGGGTGACCGAGCAGGGAGAGGGACAGGGCCGCCCGGGGCTGATCGGACGGCCCTGTCGGGATGTGCACTGTCAGGGGTGCACAAACCGGGGTGGCGCGGTCACCGGCCGAAAGCGGCGGCGATCTTGTCGCCGGTCTCCTTGTCGATGCTGCGCCAGTACTCGAACACGCGCTCCAGCACCGGCTCGGACACGCCGTTGGACGCGTGCCCGATCACGGTCCGCACGAGGCGCTCGCGCTGGCCCTCGTCCATCACCTCGCGGATCAGGGTGCCCGCCTGCCCGAAGTCGTCGTCCTCCGCGTGCAGCCTGTAAGCCGAACGGGTGACCACGTCCTCGACTCCGTAGGACGACGCCACCTCGCCGGCCGCCTCGGCGGACGCGTGCGGGCCGCCGTAGGAGTTCGGCGCGTACACCGGGTCGACGGCGTTCGCGAACCGCATCGCGCCGTCCTTGGAGTACGAGTCGACCGGCGACTTGGGCCGGTTCACCGGCAGCTCGTTGTAGTTCGCGCCGATCCGGTACCGGTGGGCGTCGGGGTAGGAGAAGATCCGGCCGATCAGCATCCGGTCCGGCGACGTGCCGATGCCGGGCACCAGGTTCGTCGGCTCGAACGCGGCCTGCTCGATCTGCGCGAAGTAGTCCGCCGGGTTGCGGTCCAGCACCAGCCTGCCCACCTTGACCAGCGGGTAGTCGGCGTGCGGCCACACCTTGGTCAGGTCGAACGGGTTGAAGCGGTACGTCGCGGCGTCCGCGTAGGGCATCACCTGGACGTGCAGCGTCCACGACGGGAACTCGCCGCGCTCGATGGCGTGCCACAGGTCGGCGCGGTGCGCGTCGGCGTCCTCGCCGGCGATCCGAGCGGCCTCCTCCGACGTCAGGGTCTCGATGCCCTGGTCGGTCTTGAAGTGGTACTTCACCCAGAAGCGCTCGCCGGCGGCGTTCTCCCACAGGTACGTGTGCGAGCCGTAGCCGTTCTGGTGGCGCCAGGTCTTCGGGATGCCGCGGTCGCCCATCAGCCACGTCACCTGGTGCGCGGTCTGCGGCTGCAACGTCCAGAAGTCCCACTGCATGTCGTGGTCGCGGCGGCCGGTGTCGGCGCGGCGCTTCTGCGAGCGGATGAAGTCCGGGAACTTGATCGGGTCGCGCAGGAAGAACACCGGGGTGTTGTTGCCGACGAGGTCGTAGTTGCCCTGCGTGGTGTAGAACTTCAGCGCGAAGCCGCGCGGGTCGCGCCAGGTGTCGGGCGAGCCGAGCTCGCCGGCGACGGTCGAGAAGCGCAGCAGCGTCTCGGTCTTCACGCCGGGCTGGAAGAGCGCGGCCTTGGTGAAGCGGCTGACGTCCTCGGTCGTCTCGAAGTGGCCGAACGCGCCGCCACCCTTGGCGTGCACGACCCGCTCGGGCACCCGTTCCCGGTTGAACTGGGCGTTCTTCTCGATCAGGTAGTGGTCCTGGAGCAGGATCGGGCCGTTGGCGCCGAGGGTCAGCGAGTGGTCGTCGCTCGCGACCGGTATGCCCGCGTTGTTGGTGGTGGCACGCGCTTCCGTCACGCTGGTAGCTCCTTCTCGGGGGGTCGGCAGTCAGTGCCCATGACAGTCCGGGCAGAGTCCCCAGAACAGGACCTCCGCCTCGTCCACGGCGAAGCCGACCGCGTCCGAGGGCTCCAGGCAGGGCGCGGCGCCGTGGACGCAGTCGACGTCCTCGGTCCGGCCGCAGCCCCGGCACACGAGGTGGTGGTGGTTGTCGCCGGTCCGCGTCTCGTACCGCGCCGGGTGACCGGCGGGTTCGATCCGGCGCAGCAACCCGGTCCGCTCGCACGCGTGCAGCACGTCGTAGACGGCCTGCGTCGACACGGACCCCAACCTGGCCCGCACGCCCTCGGCGACCGAGTCGGCCGTGGCGTGGGGGTGCTCGGCGAGCCAGTCGAGCACCGCGATCCGGGGCGCGGTGACGCGCAGCCCGGCGTCCTTGAGCAGCTCGCGAGGTCCTGGGGTCATGGCTCCACCACTCCACCACGCTTTCTGGAACAGGTCAAGAAAACGAACGGTTAAACGTGTTGCCCCGGCGGGTGAAGATGGGCACGTGAACGTCTCTCACTACCTGGCCGTCCTCCGAACGCCGCGCGTGCCCGGCTTCATGCTGCTGATGCTGCTGGCACGCGTGCCCCCGACGGCGGCGGGCATGACGATCACGATGCACGTCCTCCTCGCCCTGGACCGAGGTTACGGCGCGGCGGGCCTGGTCGGGGCGGTCAGCACGGTCGGCATCGCGCTGGGCTCGCCGCTGATGGGCCACCTGGTCGACCGGCGCGGCCTGCGCGCGATGCTGGTGCTGTCGATGGTCACCGAGGGCGTCTTCTGGTTCGTCGCCCCGCTGCTGTCCTACGAGGTGCTGCTCGTCACGTGCTTCGTCACCGGCATCACCGTGATGCCCGTGATGTCGCTCGGCCGGCAGATCCTGACCGCGCTCGTGCCGGAGGACCGCAGGCGCACCGCGCTGGCCATGGACTCGATGGCCGTCGAGCTCTCGTTCATGGCCGGACCCGCGTTGGGCGTGGCGCTCACCACGCAGGCGTCGAGCCGGACGGCGATGTGGTCGATCGGCGCGTCCATGGTCCTGATCGGCGCGATCCTCTACGCGGTGAACCCGCCGGTGCGGCACGAGGGCGAGACCACCGGCGCCCGCGTGTCCCGGCGCGAGTGGCTGGACGGCCGGCTGCTCGGCGTGCTGATCAGCGCGGGCGGCGCGACGTTCGTGCTGTCGGGGGTCGAGGTGTCGGTGGTGGCGTCGATGCGCGGGCTCGGGCTGACCGGCTGGACCGGCGCGATGGTCGTGGTGATGTGCGTGGCGTCGTTGGCGGGCGGCTTCCTCTACGGCGGCCTGACGCGCGTGCCGCCGTTGTGGGCGTTGATGGGCGGCATGGGGGTGCTGGCCGTGCCGATCGGCTTGTTCGGCTGGTCGCCGTGGTGGCTGGCGCTGGCGCTGGTGCCGACGAACTTCCTGTGCGCGCCGACGATCACCGCGACGGGCGAGCTGATCACGAAGCACGCGCCGGCGTCCGCGCGCGGCGTGGCGATGGGCCTGCAGAGCTCGGCGTTCACCCTGGGCGTGGCGCTGGGCGCGCCGGTCACCGGATTCGTGATCGACCACTCGTCGCCGGCGTGGGGTTTCGCGGTGGCGGGCGTCGGCGCGGTCGTGATCGCGGCCGGCACGGTGGTGCTCGGCAGGCGCACCGCGGCGGCCCCGGTGGGCTGACCGAGGTCGGACATCACCCGATCGGACCCGTCTCCACCACGCTGCGCGCTCCTCTACTCCACTATGGAATCCGAGTTCTGGTTCGACTCCTGGGAACAGGGCGGCACGAAGACCAGCTTCCACCTGCGGGACGTGCACGAGCACGCGCGGATGCTGGCCCGGCTCGGCCTGGTGGCCGGCGCCCGGGTCCTGGTGCCGCTGTGCGGCAAGACGACCGACCTGCGGTTCTTCGCCGAGACGGCCGCGGAGGTCGTCGGGGTCGAGCTGGTGCCCAGGGCCGTCGCCGAGTTCTTCGCCGAGAACGGCCTGGACCCGGTCGAGGAGGAGCCGGACGTGTTCCGCAGCGGCAACCTCGTGATCCGCCGCCAGGACGTCTTCCGGCTGGGGCCGGCGCAGATCGGGCCGGTGGACCTGGTGTACGACCGGGCGTCGCTGATCGCGTTCCCGGACGACATGCGGCAGCGCTACGCCGACACGATCACCCGGCTCGTGCGGCCCGGGACCAGGTACTTCATCAACACCCTGGAGTACCACCCGAGGCTGCCGTCGCCGCCGTTCTCCGTCGGCCCGGAGGAGGTCGTCGAGCGCTTCGGGGCCGCGTTCGACGTCGAGCACGTGGCCGCGGAGCCGAGGCCGGAGCACCGGATGGTCGAGAAGTTCGGCCTGACGAGCCTGGTCGAGCACGGCTTCCTGCTGCGGGCCCGCTAGGCCCAGCGGCTCACACCGGCTCGCGCGGCGCCGGCGGCGCGGCGTCACAGATCCCCTTCGGCGAGCGATGCGTCCTCGAAGGGATCATGCGACGAACTGGAGCAGGCTCATGAAGACCCCGCGGAGCGCCGGCGCCCTCAAGGCCGACTTCCCGTACACCTTGCAGACGATGTGCTACGTCGAAGTCCACCAGGACGGCACCGTCCGCTTCGGGCACGACGGCGACGCCTACGAACGTGCCCGCTCCGGCGAGTCCCGGTTGTTCGCCGTGTGGCCGGGCGAGTGGTCCAGCGACATGTTCGCCATCGACGACCTCGACGAGTACGCCCGGGCGTTCGGCATCGTCCACGACGAGAAGCGCACCGGACTGGCCGCGCACCAGCACGACGTCACCTGGCGGACCGATCCGCACGAGAGCAAGCCGAACGGCTCCTACGTGGGCATCGAGCTGCGGCTCGCCTGCGGGTGCGAGGTGAACGACCTCGCCACGTTCGCCCGCCAGATGGGTGAGCAGCAGGGCTGGGACGTCGCCACCAGCCGGGGATGGGGAAGCAGGTGGTCGGCGGCGGAGGGGAAGACCTACTCGGTGCGGGTCCGGCGCACCACGTTGCGCCGACGATGACCGCTCGTGCTCACACCAGCTCGCGCAGCGCGTGGTAGAGGCGGTCGATGGCGGGGCGGGCCCGGGCGTAGTGGGCGACGGCGTCCGGGTCCGGCGAGATCGTCTTCACCGGCTTGACCAGGTCGGCGGCGACGGTCAGCGACGGGATCTCGCCCAGCGCCCGCCAGGCGACCAGGGCGGCGCCGACGCCGGAGCCCTCGCTGTCGTCGGCCAGTTCCAGGTCCAGGCCCAGCGCGGACGCCAGGACGGTCGCCCACAGGTCGCTGCGGAACGCGCCGCCGGTCACCCGGACCGCGTGCACGTCCGCCACCGACCGCACCGCGTCCAGCACCAGCGCCAACTGCTGCGCGACGCCCTCGACCAGCGCGCGGGTGATCTCCGCCCGCCCGTGCTCGCGCCGCAGCCCGATCAACACCGACGTCGCGTCCGCGTCCCACCACGGCGCGCGCTCACCCAGCAGGTACGGCAGCGCGGTCACGCCCGCCGAACCGACCGGCGCCCCCGAGGCCTCGTCGAGCAGGTCGCCCACGTCCACGCCGAACGTCTCGGCGGCCCACTGCGCCACCACACCGCCGTTGCTGACGGCGCCGCCGAGCACCCACAGCCCTTCGGCGACGGCGTAGCAGAACACCCGCCCCTGCTCGTCCACGGTCGGTGACGAGCGCACCACCCGCAGCGCGCCGCTGGTGCCCAGCGACACCGCCGCGACACCGGGCACGACCGCGCCCACGCCGAGGTTCGCCATCGGCCCGTCGCCGCCGCCCAGCACCACCGGCAGGCCGGCGGGCAGACCCGGCACGTCCAGCGTCAGCGGCAGCGAGTCGACCGGCGCGCGCAGCGACGGCAGCTGCCCGGCCCGCACGCCCGCGAAGGTCAGCGCGTCCGGGTGCCAGTCCAGCGACACCAGGTCCATCAGACCGGTCGCGGACGCCGACGAGTGCTCGGTCGCCAGCTCACCGGTCAGCTTGAACGCGACGAAGTCCTTGAGCCCGCACCACCGGGCGGCGGAGAAGCCCTGGTCGTGGAACCACGCCAGCTTCACCAGCGGCGACATGGTGTGGATCGGGGTGCCGGTCGCGCGGTGCAGGGCGATCCCGTCGGCCGTGCCGCGCAGCCGCGCCGTCTGCGCCAGGGCGCGGTTGTCCGCCCACGACAACGACGGCGTGACGGGCGTGCCCGAGGCGTCCAGCCCGAGCAGGGTGTGCATCGCGCCGGTCAACGACAGCGCCCGCACGGCGAGCCCTTGCGCGGCGACCTCGCGCAACGCCCGCAGCGCCGCGCCCCACACCTCCACCGGGTCGTGGGTCGCCTCGCCGGAGGGCGTGGTGCGCATCGGGTAGCCGTGCTCCGCCGATGCCACCACGCCCGCGTCCCGGTCCACCGCGATGACCTTGGTCGACGTCGTCCCCAGGTCGATCGCGAGCACTACCTCAGCCATAGGGGTGAACCTACAGCCGTGCGGCCAGCTCCTCGGCGATCTCGTAGGTGTTCAGCGCCGCACCCTTGCGCAGGTTGTCGCCGCACACGAAGAAGTCCAGCGTGTTCGGGAAGTCCAACGCCTGCCGCACCCGGCCCACGTAGGTCGGGTCGCCGCCGACCACGTCCGCCGGCGTGGGGAACCGCTTCGCCGCCGGGTCGTCCACCAGCACGAGGGACGGCTGCGCCTCGAAGAGCTTGTGCGCCTGCTCGACGGTCACCTCGCGGGCGAACGTCGCGTGCACCGCCAGCGAGTGCGTGGTCACCACGGGCACGCGCACGCAGGTCGCCGACACCTTCAGGTCCGGGATGCCGAGGATCTTGCGGGACTCGTTGCGGACCTTCAGCTCCTCGCTGGTCCACCCCTCGTCCTTCAGGGAACCCGCCCACGGCACCACGTTGAACGCCAGCGGCGCGGGGAACGGCGAGTCCGACACCGGCAGGCCGGCGGCCTCCAGCGTCTCGCGCACGTCGCCCGCGCGCACCCCGACCTCTTTGCCCGCCAACGCCGAGATCTCCGCGTACAGCCGGTCGATCGCCGCCTGCCCGCCGCCCGACGCGGCCTGGTAGGACGCGACGACCAGCTCGCGCAGCTCGAACTCCCGGTGCAGGGCGCCCAGCGCGGCCATCATCGACAACGTCGTGCAGTTCGGGTTCGCGATGATCCCCTTGGGGCGCGCGCCGATCTGGTCGGCGTTCACCTCCGGCACCACCAGCGGCACGTCCGGGTCCATCCGGAACGCGCCCGAGTTGTCCACCGCGACCGCGCCCTTCGACGCGGCGATCGGCGCCCACTCGGCCGACACCTCGTCCGGCACGTCGAACATCGCGATGTCCACGCCGTCGAACGCCTCCGGCGACAGGGCCACCACGGTCAGCTCTTCGCCGCGCACGGTGATCTTCTTGCCCGCCGAGCGCGCGGACGCGATCAGCCGGACCTCGCCCCATGGCACGGACTCCCGGCCGTTGATGATGTCGATCATGACGGTGCCGACGGCACCGGTGGCCCCCACCAGGGCCAGGACAGGGCCGCTCATCGTCCACTCCCCGCGTACACAACGGCTTCTTCGTCGCCGCCGAGCTCGAACGCGTCGTGCAGGGCGCGCACGGCGTCGTCGAGCTGCGTGTCGCGGCAGATGACCGAGATCCGGATCTCCGAGGTGGAGATGATCTCGATGTTGACGCCGGCCGCGGCCAGCGCCTCGCAGAACTGCGCGGTCACGCCGGGGTGCGAGCGCATGCCCGCGCCGACCAGCGACACCTTGCCCACGTGCTCGTCGTAGAGCACCTGGTCGAAGCCGATCTCCTCGCGCGACTTCTCCAGCGCGGCGACCGCGCGCGGCCCGTCGTCCTTCGGCAGGGTGAACGTGACGTCGGTGCGGCCGGACACGGCCTGGGAGACGTTCTGCACGACCATGTCGATGTCGAGTTCCGCCTGGGCCACGACGCGGAAGATCCGCGCCGCCATGCCGGGCAGGTCGGGCACCGCCGTCACGGTGACCTTGGCCTCGGACCGGTCGTGCGCGACGCCGGTGATCATCGCCTGTTCCACGGGAAGGTCCTCCACTGACCCGGACACGATGGTCCCGGGCTTGTTGCTGAACGAAGATCGGACGTGCACCGGGACGCCGTAGCGGCGGGCGTACTCGACGCAGCGCAGCATGAGCACCTTGGCCCCGCACGCCGCCATCTCGAGCATCTCCTCGTAGGTGATGGTCTCCAGCCGCTTGGCGTTCGGCACGATGCGCGGGTCGGCGGTGAACACGCCGTCGACATCGGTGTAGATCTCGCAGACGTCGGCCTTCAGCGCCGCCGCCAGCGCCACCGCGGTGGTGTCGGTGCCGCCGCGGCCGAGCGTGGTGATCTCCTTGCTGTCCTGGCTGACGCCCTGGAAGCCCGCGACGATCGCGATGGCGCCCTCCGCGAGCGCGTCCTGGATGCGGCTCGGCGTCACGTCGATGATGCGCGCCTTGCCGTGCACGGACGTGGTGATCACGCCGGCCTGCGAGCCGGTGTAGGAGCGCGCCTCGGCGCCCAGCGAGCTGATCGCCATCGCCAGCAGCGACATGGAGATGCGCTCACCGGACGTGAGCAGCATGTCCATCTCGCGGGCGGGCGGCACCGGGGACACCTGGCGCGCGAGGTCGAGCAGCTCGTCGGTGGTGTCGCCCATCGCGGACACGGCGACGACGACCTCGTTGCCCGCTTTGCGGGTCGCGACGACGCGCTCGGCCACCCGTTTGATCCGCTCGGCGCTCCCGACCGAGGAACCGCCGTACTTCTGGACGACGAGCGCCACAGACCCACTCCTCCCAGGTGCTTAAAGCCCAGCTTGTCAGGCACCCTACCTGGCCCAAGGAGTGGACAGCGGCCGCCGTGACGCCCACTACTCTCGACCCCGTGTCGACCCTGGAGGCCGTTCGCGTGGAGCCGGAGGACGCGCCCAGCGGGCGTGGGCGGTTGGCGCGCGTGGCCAGACACCGGGTCACCGCGGCGCTCGCGCCCGCGCTGCTCTTCCTGGCCGTGCGGGAGCTCGGCCTGATCGCGCTGCAGCTGATGGCCGCGCGGTGGGACAAGGACGTCACGCGGACGCTCACGTCGTGGGACGGGCAGTGGTTCCTGGGCATCGCCGAGGGCGGCTACGCGAACGTGCCGACGTGGCTGGTGGACGCGTTCGGGCGGCGGACGGACGAGACGCCGCTGGCCTTCTTCCCCGGCTACCCGACGCTGGTGCGGTGGGTGGACGGGCTGCCCGGCGTGCCGACGGTGGGCGCCGCGTTCGCGGTGAGCCTGGTCAGCGGCGTGCTGTGCGCCTACGGGCTGGCCCGGCTGGGCGCGCGGGTGACCGGCGGGTCGCGCCGGGCCGGCGTCGTGCTCGTGGTGCTGTTCGCGGCGTCGCCGATGGCCGTGGTGCTGTCGATGACGTACTCCGAGGCGACGTTCTGCGCGCTCGCCGTGTGGTCGCTGGTGGGCGTGGTGGAACGGCGCTGGCTGCTCGCCGGCGCGTGCTGCGCGGCGGCCGGGCTGGTGCGGCCGACGGCGGCGGCGCTGGTCCTCGCGGTGTGCGCGGCGGCCCTGGTCGCGGCGTGGCGGCGCCGGGACGACTGGCGGCCGTGGGTGGGCGCGCTGGTCGCGCCGCTCGGGCTGCTCGGCTACCTCGGGTACGTCGCGGTGCGCACCGGCCGCTGGGACGGCTGGTTCGCCGTGCAGCAGATCGGCTGGGACTCGCGGTTCGACGGCGGCGCGGCCACCTGGAAGTTCGCGCTGCTCATCCTCGGCGAGCCCCGGTCGGTGCTGGAGCTGGCCACGGTGTGGCTGCTGGTGGTGGCGCTGGCCCTGGTCGTGCTGAGCTTCCGGCGCGGGCCGGAGTGGCCGCTGGTCGTCTACGGCGCCGGCGTGCTCGTCATGGACCTCGGGTCGAACGGGTTGATGAACTCGAAGGCGCGGCTGCTGCTGCCCGCGTTCACGCTGCTGGTGCCGATCGCGCTGGCGCTGGCCCGGCGGCGGACGAGCACCGCGGTGGCGGTGCTGGCGGGCGTGTCGGTGTTCAGCGCCTGGTTCGGCGCGTACGCCATCACGGCCTGGCCGTACGCGATCTGATCGAGAAGTATGTGGTGGTGGACGGCGACGACGTGATCATGCGGCGGTGGAGCCCGCGGGCGTTCGACGGCACGGCCGAGGTGCCGCCGGAGACCGTGCGCGCGCTGCTGGAAGCGGCCCGGTGGGCGGCCTCGCACGGCAACACCCAGCCCGCCCGGTTCCTGGTCGGCTACCGCGGCGACGACACGTTCGGGCGAATCTTCGCCGCGTTGCAGCCGGGCAACCAGGCGTGGGCGGGCCGGGCGTCGGTGCTGCTCGTCGGCGCGGTGGCCGAGGCCGACGAGCGCGGTCCGGTGCCGAACACCGAGTTCGGGCTGGGGCTCGCGGTGCAGAACCTGGTGCTGCGGGCCGTCGAGCTGGGCCTGGTCACGCACCAGATGGGCGGCTTCGCACCGGACGTGGTGCGCGAGGCGTTCGCCCTGCCGGAGCACGTGCGACCGGTGGTCGTGATCGCGGTCGGGCTGCTCGGCGACGACGAGGAGCTGCCGGAGGACCTGCGGGCCAGGGAACGGCGGCCGCGGGTGCGCAAGCCGCTGAGCGAGACGGTCTTCACCGGCACGTGGGGCCGGCCGGCGTTCTCGGACGAGCACCCGGCCCCCGCCGCAGGGGGGAGGACGGCGGGGACCGGGTCGAAAGAGGGCTAGCGCGCCACGACGCGAGCCAGCAGACCTGCGACGACGAGCCAGAACACCGCCGCGAGACCGTAGTTCAGGATCACGTCGACGTTCACGTTGCCGGTCTGGAACAGCCCTGGGAAGAACAGCGCCAGCGGCTCGGCGAGCTGCTGGATGAAGCGGAAGAACGCGTTGGCCGTGTTCACCCCGATGAGGAGCATGAGGATGTACAACACCTCGATGCCCGCGAAAACGGCACCGACACCGCGGATCACTCGGGCAGCGGTGTAGCTGCCGCTGCGCGTTGAGGTTCGCCATCTGGACATGTCGAGAAGATGCCCAAGCCACGATCGAGTGAAACTCGACCGGGTGAAGTTCCACCATCTGGGCGCTCGGTTCCACCTCGACGCGAAATCCGGTTAACCTGTCCGTCATGGCACGCGCCCTCCTGCTTCGCCGCCGTGACGGGGTCTGATCAGACCGGCCCCCCGTCGCGGGACGAGCACTGCCCGCCGGTCGTCCCTCCACCGGCACCCGCAGGAGCATCCCGATCATGAGCGCCAGTCACGACGCCTACACCTCAGGCACCAGCCGCATCCGACCGCCGGCCCGCCCCGTGCCCGACCAGCCGGTCTGGAACCCGCAGCGCGGCACGTCGATGCCCGTGCACCGCTACCGTCCGTTCCACGAGCAGGTGGAAGCGGTCGACGTGCCCGACCGCACCTGGCCCACCAAGCGGATCACCAAGGCGCCGCTGTGGTGCGCGGTCGACCTGCGTGACGGCAACCAGGCCCTGATCGACCCCATGTCGCCCGCGCGCAAGCGCAAGATGTTCGACCTGCTGGTGCGGATGGGCTACAAGGAGATCGAGGTCGGCTTCCCGGCCGCCTCGCAGACCGACTTCGACTTCGTCCGCGAGATCATCGAGGACGGCGCGATCCCGCCCGACGTCACCATCCAGGTGCTGACCCAGTGCCGCCCCGAGCTGATCACCCGCACGTTCGAGTCGCTGCGCGGCGCGGGCAAGGCGATCGTGCACTTCTACAACTCGACGTCCATCCTGCAGCGCCGGGTCGTGTTCAAGTCCGACCGCGAGGGCATCAAGAAGATCGCCACGGACGCCGCCGCGTTCGCGCTGGAGCAGGAGAAGCTCTACCCGGAGACCGAGTTCCGCTACGAGTACTCGCCCGAGTCCTACACCGGCACCGAGCTCTCCTACGCGCTGGAGGTCTGCGACGCCGTGTCGGCGGTCATCCGGCCCACGCCGGAGAAGCCGCTGATCGTCAACCTGCCGGCGACGGTGGAGATGGCCACGCCGAACGTCTACGCCGACTCCATCGAGTGGATGTCGCGCAACCTGGCCCGCCGCGACTCGATCATCCTGTCGCTGCACCCGCACAACGACCGGGGCACCGGGGTGGCGGCCGCCGAGCTGGGCTACCTCGCGGGCGCCGACCGCATCGAGGGCTGCCTGTTCGGCAACGGCGAGCGCACCGGCAACGTGTGCCTGGTGACGCTGGGCATGAACATGTTCAGCCAGGGCGTCGACCCGCAGGTCGACTTCTCCGACATCGACGAGATCCGGCGCACGGTCGAGTACTGCAACCAGCTGCCCGTCCCCGAACGGCACCCGTACGGCGGCGACCTGGTGTTCACCGCGTTCTCCGGCTCGCACCAGGACGCGATCAAGAAGGGCTTCGAGGCCCTGGAGGACGCCGCCAAGGCCGCCGGGCAGCACGTGGACGAGTTCCAGTGGGACGTCCCGTACCTGCCGATCGACCCGAAGGACGTCGGCCGCAACTACGAGGCCGTGATCCGGGTGAACTCGCAGTCCGGCAAGGGCGGCGTGGCGTACCTGATGAAGACCGAGCACCACCTGGACCTGCCGCGCCGGTTGCAGGTGGAGTTCTCCAAGGTCATCCAGGAGGTCACCGACACCAGGGGCGGCGAGATCGGCCCCAAGGACATGTGGGACGCCTTCTCCGAGGAGTACCTGGACGGCACCGCGCCGTTGAAGCTGCTGCGCCAGAAGGTGTCCGGCGACGGCAGCGGCCACGAGACGATCAAGGCCGTGGTCGTCGTCGACGGCGAGACGCAGGAGATCACCGGCGGCGGCAACGGCCCGATCGCCGCGTTCGTGGACGCCCTGGCCACCGTCGGCTACGACGTGCGCGTGCTGGACTACTTCGAGCACGCCATGTCGTCGGGCGACGACGCCCGCGCCGCGGCCTACCTGGAGTGCGCCGTGTCCGACCGCGTGCTGTGGGGCGTCGGCATCGACAGCTCCACGGTGGCCGCGTCGCTGCGCGCCCTGGTCTCGGCGATCAACCGCGCCAACCGGTAGTCGACGTCCGCCTCGCCGGTGCCGCGCCGGCGAGGCGGACGGCTCGCCGCCGACCTCGTTTCCCGCTGACGACTTGCTGAAGACATCACCCGATCGGAGATGACCGGGGAACTCCTCGGCGTTCCCCGGTCATGACCGCGTTCGTGGTGCTGTTCGTCGTCGCCGTGGTGCTGGCGCCGACCGAGGCCGTGCTGATCGGCTGCGGCGTGCCGGCCGCCTCCGGCGAGCTGTCGTTGATCGCCGTGATCGCCGTGGCTGCGGTGGGCTGCACCCTGTCGGACTTCGTCGACTTCGGTGTCGGGCGCGGGGTCGGGTTGCGGGCGCTGGAGCGGGTCGGGCGGCGGCCCGGGCCGCGGGCGGTGGTCGCGTGGACGGCGGACAAGCTGGCGACGCGGGGCGAGTCGATCCTGGTCGCGGTGCGGTTCGTGCCCGGCGGCGGGCTGGTGGGCGCGGTCCTGGCCGGGTCGCTGCGGTGGCCGGTGCGGCGGTTCGCGCCGATCGCGGTGGTGGGCGCCACGCTGTGGAGCGCCTACACGGCCGCGCTCGGCTACTTCGGCGGCCAGGTCTTCACCGACCCGGTGGTGGCCACGCTGGTCTCGTTCGCGGTGGCCACGCTGGTCGGCGTGCCGATCGGGATGGCGGTCCGGGCCGCTCAGCGCCGGGTCGTGGACGCCGCCGCGGCCGCCTGAGCCAACCGGTTCCGCACCGCGACCCGGGCCCGCTCGTACGCGCGCGGGTCGTCGTGCAGCACCGACTGGGCGTTGGCCATCTCCAGGAACGCGATCAGCTCGAAGGTCAGCTGGTCCGGGTCGGCGACCTCCGGGATCGCGGCGACGGTCTCGCGGACGTAGGAGTTCCACTCGCGCCCGTACCCGGCGATCGCGTCGCGCACCCGCCCCGGCCGGGCGTCGAACTCGGCCTGCACGGCGTAGAAGAAGCACCCGCCGGGGAACGTGCGGCGCTCCGAGTACGCCAGCCAGCGGTCCAGCAGCGCCGCCACCCGGGCCACGCCCGGCGGCTCGGTCACCGGCTCGACGACCTCACGCGCGAAGATCGCCGCCGCCGCGCGCACGGTCGAGAGCTGAAGCTCCTCCTTCGACCCGAAGTGCGCGAACACGCCGCTCTTGCTGACCTCCAGCTCGGTGGCCAGCCGCCCGATCGACAGGCCCTCCAGGCCCTCCACCGAGGCGATCTCCGCCGCCCGCCGCAGGATCTGCCGCCGCGTCTGCTCGCCGCGCTCCACCCGTCCGTCGACCTTCACGCCCACCACGCTAGCCCCCTTGACCATCCGCAAACTAATTGTACGATCGTTCGTACAACTTGAGGGGTGGATGAACACATGGATCTCCTGGACCTGAACCGGTCGGCGCTCGACCTCAACCTGAAGCTCATGGCCGACCTGGAGGAGGCGCACCTGGACCTGGCCACGCCGTGCGCCGGCTGGACCGTCTACGAGCTGCTGCGACACCAGGTCGAGCAGACGCTGGCGTTCACCGCGGCCATCCGCCGCACGGCCGTCGAGGCGCCCGCGAGCGACGACATGGCCACCGCCTACCGGGTCGCCACCGACGCGGCCACCGAGGCGTTCCGGCTGGACGGCGTGCTGGAGCGCGAGGCCGAGTTCCCCGGCTACGGCCGCCGCCCGGGCAGCCACCTGGTGGCCGCGCACTTCGTGGACAACCTGGTGCACGCCTGGGACCTGTGCCGCGCGATCGGCGTCGACAGCACCCTCGACCCCGACTTCGCCACGGCCGCCTACCGGATGGCGCGGCACTACCCGTCCACGCCGGACGTGCGCGGGCCGGGCGCGGCGTTCGCGATGCCGGTCGACGTGCCGGAGGACGCGCCGATCACCGACCGCCTCATCGGGCTGCTCGGCCGCTCGCCGAGCTGGCCCGCGTGAGGACCGGGTCGGGGGCGCCGCCACAGGGGGAGGCGCCCCCGACCCGCTACCCCGGTACCACCCCGGGGATGGCGCCGCGGGGTGACGACCCGCGGCCGCGCCGCGCTCAGCGTTCGTGCGATGAGGACATTCGGCATCCACCCGAGGCCCGGCGTCGTCCGCGCCCTGGTGGCCGCGATCCCCGTGCCGCTCGCCCTCCACCTGGCGGCGCGCGGCTGGTTCTACCCGTTCTGGCCGGACACGATCGGCGCGATCGGGCACCCGTTCACCGCCGACCCCGGCCTCGCGAACGCGTGGGGCGGACCCGCGCTCGCCGGCGCGTGGCTCGTGCACGCCCTGATCGCGCTGGGCGTCGAGGCCGTCTGCTTCGCGGTCGTGCGGCTGCTCTACCGGCCCGCGAGCCGTCAGACGCGCTCCGAGCGGACGTCGCCGGACGGCACCACCGCGCCCTCGCCGTCCACGAACCGCACCTGAACCGACCGTCCGTCGCCGGTGCGGTAGGCGACCGTGGGCGCGGTGTCCGACAGGTGCGCGCCACCCCACTCCTGCAACGCGCTCAGCACGACGTTCATCTCCCGGCCCGCGTCGGTGAGGCAGTAGCCGTCACGCGGGCGCTGCCCCGGCTCCCGGTAGGTCTGCCTGGCCAGCAGGCCGCTGTCGACCAGTTTCGCGAGCCTGGCCGCGAGCACGTCCGAGGCGATGCCCAGACGTGCGCGGAACTCCGAGAAGCGGGTCGCGCCGGCGAGGGCCTCGCACAGGACGAGGAACGTCCAGCGCTCACCGACGAGGTCCACCGCCTTGACCAAGGAGCAGTTCCCGTCCGGTGGCGTCACGGCCACAGTATGGCTTGGTTGTGCATTCCAATCCAGCCAGTCTAGGTTGGAATTGCCAACTCACCTCTGGGAGAACCCTCCATGAAGATCGCCAACTCGGTAGCCCTGGTCACGGGGGCCAACCGCGGCCTCGGCCGCCACTTCGCGCGGCAGTTACTGGAGCGCGGCGCGGCGAAGGTCTACGCCACCGCGCGCGACGCCGGCTCGATCGACCTGCCGGGCGTCGAGGTCCTGACGCTGGACATCACCGACCCGGCCGCCGTCGCCGCCGCGGCCGACGCCGCCCGCGACGTCACCCTGCTGGTCAACAACGCGGGCATCATCACCGGCGCGAACCTGGTCACCGGAGACCCGGCCGCGATCCGGCTGGAGATGGAAACCCACTTCTACGGCCCGTTGGAGATGATCCGGGCGTTCGCGCCGGTCCTCGCGGCCAACGGAGGCGGCGCGATCTTGAACGTGCTGTCGGCGATGTCCTGGGTGTCCTGGGACTTCGCCACCGCCTACAGCGCGGCCAAGGCGGCGCAGTGGAGCCTCACCAACGGCGCCCGGGTGGAGCTCGCGGCCCAGGGCACGCTCGTCACCGGCCTGATGCTGGGCCCGACGGACACCGACATGACCGCCGGGCTGGACGTGCCGAAGAACGACCCGGCGGACGTCGTGCGCGCCGCCCTGGACGGGGTCGAAGCCGACCTCGTCGAGGTGCTGGCCGACCAGAGCGTCGTGGACCTGAAGGCCGCGATGTCCGCCGACCCGCGCACCCTCTACCCGAACGTGGTCTGAGCACCGGTCCGGGGGCGTCGCCCGACGCCCCCGGACCCGCGGCTCACGGGTTCAGCGCCTCCGTCATCGAGGCGGGCCCGACCAGGGGGATGTCCGGCGAGATGCCGCCCTCCTCCACCAGCACGGCCTCGACCTCGTGCGGCCGGATGCGGCCCGACCGGATGTCCTCCGCCCAGTGGCACGCCACCTTGTGCCCCGGCAGCACCTCGCGCAGCGCGGGCCGCTCGGTGTCACACCGGGTCGCCTGCTTCCACGGGCAGCGCGTGTGGAAGCGGCAGCCCGTCGGCGGGTTGGCGGGCGACGGCAGGTCGCCGGTGAGCAGGATCCGCTCCCGCTCGTCCTCCACCACCGGGTCCGGCACGGGGATCGCCGACAGCAGCGCCTTGGTGTACGGGTGCAGCGGCTCGGCGTAGAGGTCGTCCGAGGTCGCCTCCTCCACCAGGCCGCCCAGGTACATCACGCCGACCCGGTCGGAGATGTGCCGCACCACGGCGAGGTCGTGCGCGATCACCAGGTAGGTGAGGCCGAACTCCTCCTGCAGGTCCTCCAGCAGGTTGACCACCTGCGCCTGCACCGACACGTCCAGCGCGGACACCGGCTCGTCGGCGATGATCAGGTCCGGCTCGACCGCCAGCGCCCGCGCGATGCCGATGCGCTGCCGCTGGCCGCCGGAGAACTCGTGCGGGTACTTGCGCAGCGACGTGGACGGCAGCCCGACCGCCGTCAGCAGCCCGCGCAAGCGCTTGCCCGTCTCCTCGCGGCCCTTGTCCAGGCCGTGCGCCCGCAGGCCCTCGACCAGCAGCGACTCCACCGACTGCCGGGGGTCCAGGGACGACATGGGGTCCTGGAACACCATCTGCATCCGGCGGCGCATCCGGCGCAGTTCCTCGCCCTTGAGCCCGACCAGGTCCGTGCCGTCGAACAGCACGCGGCCGTCCGTCGGCTCGACCAGCCGCAGCATCCCGCGACCCAGCGTCGACTTGCCGCAGCCGGACTCGCCGACCAGGCCGTAGGTCTCACCGCGGTTGATCCGCAGGTCCACGCCGTCGACCGCGTACACGTGGCCGACCGTGCGGTCGACCAGCAGGCCCCGCTTGATCGGGAAGTGGATCTTCAGGCCCTCGACCGACACCAGGGTGTCGCCCGCGGGGGCGTCGGCGGCGGCCTGTTCGACAGCGGCGGTCATGCGGGCACCTCCTGGGCGGCGGGCGTTCCGGGCAGCACCGGGTTGTGGCAGCGCAGCGACCGCACGTCACCGGCCTCCAGCTCGGGCGTGACCTCGCGGCACACCGCCAGCGCGTTGGGACAACGGGGGGCGAACGCGCACCCGTGGTCCCACGGGATGTTGTCGGCGACCGAGCCCTTGATGGGGACCAGCTTCTCGCCCCGCGCGCCGTCGAGCCTCGGGATCGACGCCAGCAGGCCGTGCGTGTACGGGTGCCGCGGCTCGGCGAACAGCGGGTACCGCGCCGCCTTCTCCACGACCCGGCCGCCGTAGAGCACGTTGACCTCGTCGCACAGCCCCGCCACGACGCCCAGGTCGTGCGTGATCATGATCAGTGCCGTGCCCATGTCCCGCACCAGCTCCTTGAGCAGGGCGAGGATCTGCGCCTGGATCGTCACGTCCAGCGCCGTGGTCGGCTCGTCGGCGATGAGCAGCCGGGGCCGGCACGCCAGCGCGATCGCGATCAGCGCGCGCTGCCGCATGCCGCCGGACAACTGGTGGGGGTACTCGCTCAGCCTGCGCTGCGGGTCGGGGATGCCGACCCGGCCCAGCAGGTCGGCCGCCTCCACCATCGCCGCCTTGCGGGACATGCCGCGGTGCCGTTCCAGCACCTCGGTGACCTGCAACCCGATCGGGATCACCGGGTTGAGCGACGACAGCGGGTCCTGGAACACCATGCCCAGGTCGCGGCCGCGCCGGTTGCGCATCTCCCTGTCGTTCAGGGTGAGCAGGTCGGTGCCCTCGAACCGGACCGAGCCGGTGACCTTGTTGCCCCGCGAGGGCAGCAGGCCCATGATCGCCAACGACGTCACGGACTTGCCGCAGCCGGACTCACCGACCAGGCCGACCGTCTGGCCGGGGTCGACGTCGAAGGAGACGCCGTCCACGGCGGTGAAGGGCTCGGTGCCCTTGCGCTGGAAGACCACCCGCAGATCACGCACTTCGAGCAACGCCATCGCGGTTCACCTCCGGTTCTTCGGGTCGAGCGCCTCGCGCAACGACTCGCCGAGCAGCGTGAAGCCCAGCGCGACGATGATGATGGCGATGGCCGGGTAGAACGCCAGCTCCGGCTTGACGTCGATGTAGCGCTGCGAGTTGCCGAGCATCAGGCCCCACTCGGCCCGGGACGGGTCCGGGTCGCCGAGGCCGAGGAACGACAGCGACGCCGCCTCGATGATCGCCGTCGCCAGGGTCAGCGTCGACTGCACGATGACCGGGCCCAGCGAGTTCGGCAGCATGTGCCGGAACACGACGGTCCGCCGCCGCACGCCCAGGGCCGTCGCGGCGAGCACGTGGTCGCTGTGCCGTTGCGCGAGCATGGCGCCGCGCAGCAGCCGGGCGAAGATCGGCACGGTGGTCACCGCGACCGCGATGATCACCGTGGTCTGGCTGCCCCGGCTCGCCAGCGCCGCGATCGAGATGGCCAGCAGCAGGCTCGGGATCGACAGCATGATGTCGGTGAACCGCATCAGCCAGCTGTCCACCCAGCCGCCGAACGCGCCGGCCGCGCCGCCGATGAGCATGCCGAGGACCAGGCCGATCAACGTCGCGCCGACGCCGACGACCAGCGACTGCTGCGCGCCGACGAGCAGCCGGCTGAAGAAGTCGCGGCCCAGCTCGTCGCCGCCGAGCACGAACCCGGGCAGCGCGCCCGGGATGTGGTCCGGCCGCAGGTCCTCCAGCAGCTCCGGGTAGCGGTGGTAGGGGTCCTTCGGCGCGATGAACGGCGCGATGATCGCCAGCACCACGAACAGGAGCACGAGGAACGCGCCCAGCAGGGCGACCGGGCTGCGGAGCATCCGCCGGACCGCGTCGGCGGCGAGGCTCGTGCCCGCCGACTCGGCCAGCGCGTCCACCCGCTGCCGCTTGCGCTTGAGGAGACTGGTCATGATGCCCGCACCCTCGGGTCGATGATCGCGTAGGAGATGTCGACCAGCAGGTTGACGAGCACGTAGACCACCGCCGCGAGCAGCAGCAACGCCTGCAGGCGCGGGTAGTCCCGGCGCTCGATCCCCTGGGCCAGCAACGATCCCAGCCCGCCCCACACGAACACCCGCTCGGTGAGCACCGCGCCACCCAGCAGCAGGCCGGTCTGGAGACCGATCGTGGTGGACACCGGCAGCATCGCGTTGCGCAGCACGTGCCGGCGGCGCACGAGCGTCGCCTGCAGGCCCTTGGCGTTGGCCGTGCGGACGAAGTCCTCGTTGAGCACGTCGAGCACCGAGGCGCGGGTGATCCGCACGATGACCGCGAGCGGGATGGTGCCCAGCGCGATCGCGGGCAGCACGAGGTGCCACAGCGCGTCGGCCGCGACGTCCCACTCCTGGGTCAGCAACCCGTCGAGCACGGCGAAGTTCGTCACGTGCGTCGGGTCGATGGTGACGTCCTGCCTGCCCGACGGCGGGAACAGCGCCAGGTCCTGCGCGAACAGCTGCTTGAGCAGGATGCCGAGGAAGAACACGGGCACGGCGACGCCGACCAGCGTGCCGATGACCGTGGCGTTGTCCAGGAACCGCCCCCGGTAGCTGGCCGCCAGGTAGCCGAGCGGGATGCCCAGCACGATCGCGAACAGCAGCGCGGCCAGGCCGAGCTCGATGGTGGCGGGCAGCGCGCGGCCGATCTCGGCCACCACCGGCTCGCCGCTGATCAACGAGCTGCCGAAGTCACCGCTGAGGATGCGGCCCAGGAACTTGAAGTACTGGATGAAGATCGGCTGGTCGAGGCCGAGGACCTTGTTGAGCGCCTCGATCTTCTCCGGGGTCGCCTTGTCGCCGAGCAGCGCCCCGGCCGGGCCGCCGGGCAGCGACCGCAGCCAGACGAAGACCAGCAGCGACAGGATCAGCAGTGTGGGGATCGCCTGGAGCAGGCGACGGACTATGAATCGCAGCATGTGGAAACCCTCTGGACAGCACGGGTGGTGACGCCCGGGTCACGGACGCCACCACCCGCCCACCGTTCGGCTCAGCCCTTGCTCACCGTGTCGAAGCGCTCGTCGGTCAGCGGGCTGGGGACGAGGCCCGAGATCTTGCTGCTGACCACGATCGCCGGCGGCGAGTGGGACACCGGGATCGCGGGCAGGTACTTGCTCATGATGTCGCGGCTCACCTGCTTGTAGGCGTCCGCGTGCTTGGCCTGGTCGACCACGCCGTCGGCCGCGGCGAGCGCGTCGAACATGGCCGGGTCGTTGAAGCCGAACTCCTTCTTCTCCCGACCGAAGAAGGTGCCGATGAAGTTGCCGGCGTCGTTGTAGTCGCCGGTCCAGCCGAGCAGGTGCATGTCGTGCTTGCCGAGCTTCTGCACGTCGTCCTTGTACCCGCCGTTCCACGGGCGGGACACGATCTCGGCGGTGATGCCCGCGGCCTTCAGGTCGTCGGCGATGACCGCCGCGATCTCGGACGGGTTCGGCATGTACGGCCGGCTGACCTCGGTGGGCACGTAGAACTTCAGGCTCAGGTTCGACGCGCCGGCCTGCGCGAGCAGGTCCTTGGCCTTGGCCAGGTCGTACGGGTACTGCTGCACGTCGTCGGCGTAGCCGGCCACGGTCTTCGGCATGAACTGCGTCGCCACCTCGGCGCCCAGCGGCAGCTTGGTCTTGACCAGCTGGTCGCGGTTCACCGCGTAGGCGATGGCCTGGCGGACCCGCAGGTCCTTCAGCGCCGGGTTGTTCGCGCCGTTGAGGCCCAGGTACAGGATGTTGAACGCGGGCCGCGGCGTGACGTTGAAGCCGTCGGTCTTCAGCGAGTTGTAGTCCGCCGGGCTCGGGAAGTCGTAGCCGTCGATCGTGCCGGCCTTGAGCTCCTGCTTGCGCGCGTTCTCATCCGGGATGATCTTGAAGATCAGCTTGTCGAGCTTGGCCTTCTCGCCCCAGTAGTCGTCGTTGCGGACCAGGGTGATCGTCTTGTTGGCCTTGTCGAACTTCTCCAGCTTGAACGCGCCGGTACCGGTCGGGTGCTCGGTCGCGTAAGCCGGATAGGTGAACGAGTCGCCGGACTGCACGACGTTGTCCGCGTCGTACTTCTTCAGCGCCTCGGGGCTGGAGATGGACAGCGCGGTCAAACCGAAGGCGGCCGGGAAGGCGCCCTTGTACTTGTTGAGGTTCAGCACGGCGGTGTGCTCGTCCTTGACCTCGCACGACTTGTAGACCGGGTCGCCGGCCGCGTCGCCCTCGTTCTTGGCGAAGCCCTCGAACACGTCGCCGTAGTAGATCATCTGGCTCTGGGCGCCCGCGCCCTTCATGTTGAACCAGCGGTCCATGTTGAAGCAGACGGCCGCGGCGTCGAACGGCGTGCCGTCGTGGAACTTGACGCCCTTGCGCAGGTCGAACGTCCAGGACTTGCCGTCTTCGCTCGGCGTCCACTTCTCCGCGAGACCCGGCGCGAGGTCGGCGGTGCCCCGCTTGTAGGTGACCAGCGTGTCGAACATCTGGCGGATGGGCCGGAAGCTCTCACCGTCGTCGTTGAAGATCGGGTCGAAGTTCTTCGGCTCGCCCGCGGCGCCGAAGACCATCGTGCCGCCGACCTTGCCGGACCCCGAGTCGTCGCCGCGCTCGGATTGGGCACAGGCCGACAGTGCCAGTGCCGCGACGCCGGTCAGGCCGATCGCGGCCAACCATCGGCGCCGGGCCGTTCGAGATTGAAGCATTTGACACACCCCTAGGGAAATCCGGGATCTCACGGTGTGGTCACGGACCCTAACCGGTCACCACAACCCTTCCGACTCGTCCGAGGTCACGATCCGGCCACGTGAATCAGCATTAACACACGTCTCGCACACCTTCGCTGACCCAACGTGACCACGGCGGATCCGGCGAACGCCCTCTTACGCTGTACAACGGACAACAGAAACCGCACACGCGCGGAAGGAGGTCGCTGGTGAGCCCCGTGGTCGAGTTCCGCGTCCTCGGCCCGTTGCAGGTGCTGGTCGACGGCGAGCAGGTCGTGGTGCGGGCGGGCCGTCAGCGGGCGCTGCTTGTGTCTCTTCTCATGCGCGCCGGCGCCGGCGTCTCGGTGGACGAGCTGGCGGAGCACATCTGGGGCGCCGATCCTCCCGCGCGGGCGCGCGGCACGTTGCAGACCTACGTGATGCGGCTGCGGCAGGTGCTCGGACCGGCGGTGCCCATCCGGACCGTGCCCGACGGCTACCTGATCGACGTCGACGAGCGCACCATCGACGTGATGCGGTTCGAGCAGCTCGTCGAGGAGGGCGAGCGCGAGCGGGCCGCGGGCAGGCTGGAGTCGGCGTCGGCGATCTTCACCGCCGCGCTGGCGCTGTGGCGCGGGCCCGCGATGGTCGACGTGCCGTCGGAGGTGCTGCACCGCGACGAGGTGCCCCGCCTGGGCGAACGGCGGCTGCACGTGGAGGAGCGCCGGGTCGAGGTCGACCTCGAACTGGGCCGGCACGACCGGCTGATCCCCGAGCTGTCCCGGCTGACCAGCGAGCACCCGCTGCGCGAGCGGCTGTGGGCGCAGCTGATGATCGCGCTGTACCGGTCCGGGCGGCAGGCCGACGCGCTCGGCGCGTACCGGCGGGTCGGCGGGCTGCTGGCCGAGCAGCTCGGCATCGACCCCGGCGACGAGCTGCGCCGCGTGCACCAGCAGGTGCTCGGCGGCTCGCCGGCGCTCGACCTGGGGCAGAGCGCGCCCGCCGCGCGGCGCGACCGGGTGGTGCCCTCGCAGCTGCCCGCCGACATCGGCGACTTCGTGGGCCGCGAGCAGGCCGTCCAGCTGATCGAGGCGCTGCTGCGGACCGCGCAGGGCGTGCCGGTCGTCACGCTGGCCGGGCCGCCCGGCGTCGGCAAGACGGCGCTGGCCGTGCACGCGGCGCACAAGATGAGGCACTTCTTCCCCGACGGCCAGCTGTACGTCAACCTGCGCGGCTACGCCCAGGGGCCGCCGCTGAGCGCGGTGGACGTGCTGCCGCGGTTCCTGCGGGCGCAGGGCGTGCCACCGGAGTCCGTGCCGCTGGACCAGGACGAGCAGGAGGCGATGTTCCGGTCGCGGCTGACCGACCAGCAGGTGCTGCTGGTGCTGGACAACGCGGCCAACGCCGAGCAGATCCGGCCGCTGCTGCCCGGCTCGCCGGGGTGCGCGGTGCTCGTGACCAGCCGCGACACCCTGCGCGGGCTGGCGGTCAGCCACGCCGCGTCCAACGTGCGGCTCGACGTGCTCGACCGGTCCGAGACGCGGGCGCTGCTCGCCGGGATGCTCGGCGACGAGGTGGTGGCGGCGCAGTCCGACGCGGCCGACGAGCTGGCCGAGCTGTGCGCGCACCTGCCGCTGGCGCTGCGGATCGCCGCGGCCAACCTGCTGTCCCGGCCGGAGATCACCATCGCGTCCTACGTGGAGGAGCTGCGGGCCGGCAACCGGCTCGCGGCGCTGGCCGTGGAAGGTGACGAGCGGGCCGCCGTGCACGCGGCGTTCGACCTGTCGTACACGGCGCTGAAGCCGGAGCTGGCGTCGCTGTTCCGGCTGCTGTCGCTGGCGCCGGGCGACATCACGCCGGACGTGGCGGCCGCGTTGGGCGGGCTGACCACGCAGGACGCGCGGCGGCGGCTCGACCGGCTGGCCACGGCGAACCTCGTGGACAACCACGCGCCCGGCCGCTACCAGTTCCACGACCTGCTGCGGGACTACGCGACCGAGCGGCGCGGCATCGAGGACGACCCGGCGGAGAGCGCGCAGGCGTCGCGGCGGCTGCTGGACTGGTCGATCCGGTCGGTGGACAACGCCACCGACGCGTTCAAGAGCACGTTGCTGCGGCTGCCGCGCACCGACGTCGTGGCGGGCGTGACACCGCGCCTGTTCACCACCTCGGCCGAGGCCCTGGCCTGGCTGGACGCCGAGCGCGGCAACCTGGTCGGGCTCGTCGTGCACGCCGCCGACCGGCAGCCCGACCGCGACGTCTGGCAGCTGGCCGACGCGCTGCGCCGGTACTTCTACACGATCGGGCTACCGGCCGAGTGGCTCGCGACGGCCAAGGCGGGGCTCGCGGTCGCGCAGGGCTCCCAGGACGCGGTCGGCGAGGTGGCGATGCTGTCGTCGCTGGGCACGCTGCACTGGGCGATCGGGCAGCACCTGGTGGCCGTCGACTACTTCCGGCGGGCGATCCCGATCCAGCAGCGCACCGGGGCCGCGCCCGCGGTCGAGGCGGCCGTGCTGTCCAACCTGGGCACCGTCTACATCGAGGTGGGCGAGCTGGAGCAGGCCGCGGAGCACCTGGAGCGGGCCCTGGTGATCACCCGGGCGATCGGCGCGTTGCAGCAGGAGGGCATCGCCCAGCTCAACCTCGGCGGCGTCTACATGCAGCTCGGGCAGCTGGACCGGGCCGTGTCGTCGTTCGAGGGCGCGCTGGACGTCGGCAACCGGCTCGGCGCGTGGATGACGCAGGCCGACAGCCACCGGGCGCTGGCCGAGGCGCACCTGTTCCTGGGCCGGCCGCACCGGGCCGCCGAGCTGTACGAGAAGTGCGGTGAGCTGTACGAACGGGCCGGCGCGCGCCGGTTCGCGCACTTCTCCCACGAGGGCCTGGCGTTGGCGCACGTGATGCGGGGCCGCTGGGCCGACGCCGCGCGCGAGGCCGGGCGGGCGGTCGGCATCGCGGAGGAGCTGGGCAACCTGAAAGGGCTGTGCGACGCGAAGAACGCCTGGGGTGAGGCGTTGTGCGGGCTGGGCCGGCTCGACGAAGCGGTCGAGCGCACGACGGAGGCGCTGCGGATCGCCGAGGAGACCGGCTACCCGTTGGGCATCTGCGCGGCCCGGCGCAGCCTGGCCCTGACCCACCGCGCGGCGGGCAGGCTGGACGAGGCGCGCTACTCGGCGAGCCAGGCGCTGGACAGCGCGGTCCGCTACCGGCTGCGGATCGCCGAGGTGGACGTGCTGGCCGTGCTCGGGCGGATCAGGTTCGACCAGGGCGACGCGGCGCAGGCGCTCGACCTGGCGCGGCGGTGCCTGGAGCTGAGCGCCGCCACGGGCCAGCGGTGCGTGCACTCGCGGGCCTCGCACCTGGCCGGCGACGTCCTGGCCGCCACCGGCCACGACGCCGAGGCGCGCCGGCACTGGCGGACGGCGCTGGAGTGGTTCACCGCCGTCGGGTCGCCGGACGCGGACGTGGTGCGGGCGTCGCTCGACGCGTGACCCCGGCGGGCGTCGGCCGGCCCGGCGCCGCTCAGTCGGGCGTCACGATCCGGTCGGCGCGGGCCCTCGTGCCGTCCACCGCGAACCAGCCCCGCTCGAACGCCTGCCAGCGCCGCAGGTGCGCGCGGCTCGCCTCCCCGTCCCGCCCGACGGCCCGGCGCAGCCGCTCCTCCGCGTCCGGCACCTCCACCCAGATCGCCTCGTCCAGGTGCGGCGCGATCGACCGCCGGGCCGCCGACACGCCCTCGACGACCAGCACGTCCGGCACCGGCACGTGCACCTCGGCACCGAGGCGCGGCACACCGCCCGGCCACTCCACGCGCCGGTAGCGGGCCTCGCGGCCGTGCCGCAGCGGGTCGAGGACGTCGGCGATCAGGCGCGGCCACCACGACACCGGGTCGGTCCAGGTGGCGAAGTGGTCGGTCGGCACCACGGTCGCGCCCAGCTCCACCGCCAGGCGCGCCGCGAACGTCGACTTGCCCGAGCCCGAGGGCCCGTCCACCGCGACGAGCCTCACATGCTGCGCCGGCCGGACAGCGCCCGGCCGAGGGTGAGCTCGTCGGCGAACTCCAGGTCGCCGCCCATCGGCAGGCCGGACGCGAGCCTGGTGACGGTGAGGCCCGGGAAGTCGCGCAGCATCCGCACCAGGTACGTCGCGGTCGCCTCGCCCTCCGTGTTCGGGTCCGTGGCGATGATGATCTCCGACACGTCCGTGCCGATCCGGGTGAGCAGCTGCCTGATCCGCAGCTGGTCCGGCCCGACACCCGACAACGGGTCGAGCGCGCCGCCCAGGACGTGGTAGCGGCCCTTGAACTCGCGGGTCCGCTCGACCGCGAGCACGTCCTTCGGCTCCTCCACCACGCAGATCAGGGTCAGGTCGCGGCGCGGGTCGCGACAGATGCGGCAGGTCGCCTCGGCCGAGACGTTGCCGCACACGTCGCAGAACACCACGCCGTCCTTGACCTTCTGCAACGCGTCCTGGAGCCGGCCGATGTCGGCCGGGTCCGCGGCGAGCAGGTGGAAGGCGATGCGCTGCGCGCTCTTCGGACCGACGCCCGGCAGCCTGCCGAGCTCGTCGATCAAGTCCTGGACGGGCCCTTCGTACATCAGCCGAACAGCTTCCCGAGACCACCGAGGTCGTCCATGCCGCCCATGCCGCTGGCCAGCGGGCCCATCTTCTGGGCCGCCAGCTCCTGCGCGGCGCGGTTGGCGTCGCGCACGGCGGCGACGACCAGGTCCGACAGCGTCTCGACGTCGTCCGGGTCGACCGCCTTCGGGTCGATGGTCAGGCTCTTGAGCTCGCCGCCACCGGAGACGACGGCGGTGACCAGACCGCCGCCGGCGGTGCCGGTGACCTCGGCCTCGGCCAGCTCCTGCTGGGCTTCCGCGAGCTGCTGCTGCATCTTCTGCGCCTGCTGGAGGATTTGCTGCATGTTGGGCCCACCGGGTTGCACCGCGGGTTCCTCTCTTCGGGGTCTGCCGCCGTTCACCAGCGTAGTCGCGTCGATCAGCCCTTCAACGGCCGAGCGCCAAGCTCGTCGGCGAGGAGCTTGAGCACCACGGCCTCCGGGTCGAGCCGCTGGTCGTCCGCGTCGCCGGGGAGGGCCGCCTCGGCCATCATCTCCTCTTCGTCCACCGGCTCCGGCGGGAGGGGCTCATCGGGCTCCGGCGGCTCGGGGGGCGGCGGCACGTCGTCGACCGGGGGCCGGCCGGACGCCGCCGGGCGCGACGGCTCGGGCTGCCGGTTCTGGCCGGGCTGCTGGGCCTGGCTCGGCCTGGTCACCGCGGGGCGCTGCGGCTTCTGCGCCGCCTGCCGGGCGGGCGCCGCGGCCGCGTCGCCGTGCACGCACCGCACCTGCCACGTGCCGCCGAGGACCTGCGCGAACGCGGCGGCGATGGCGTCGGCGTTGCGCGGCTCGGCGAGCCGGCGGGCGAGCGGGGCGGAGGTGTGGGTGAGGGTGACCGTGGTGCCGTCGACGTCGGCGACCGTGGCGTTGGTGAGCATCGCCTCGGTGCTCCGGCTCGTGCCGCGGACCACGCCCAACAGCTCCGACCAGCGCCGACGCACCTCGACCGCGTCGACACCGCCCCGTGCGACCGGGGTGGCCGGCGGGCCTGCGGCAGGCGGGACGGCCAGGTCGGCGACCTGCGGAACGTCCGGGACGGCGGCGTGCGGCGGCACGGCGGCACGCTGGTCCACGTCCGGTGCGGCGGGCGTGCTGTCGGCGGCACCCGGGTCACCGGCGGCGGACCTCATCGCGGCCGAGCGCAGCACCGGCGGCGCGGGCAGACCGGGCGCGGGACTCGCCGGGACCGACGTGCTCTCGGCCGCGCCCAGGTCCGCGCCGGCGGACCTCATCGCCGCCGACCGCAGCACCGGCGGGGTCGGCGGTCCGGGAGGCGCGGCCTGCACCGCGGGGGCCGGGGGTGCGGTCGGCGGTGCGGTGTCCGGAGCCGTGGTCTGGGGCGCTGGGTCGACGGGCTTGGCGGCCGGCGCGGCTTGGGCGGCCGGCGCGGCCTGGACCGGCGGCGCGGCGGGTTCGGCGGCGCGCTGCGACGGGCGCTGGAAGCGGGTCTCCGCGGGACCTGCCGGGGCGCCGCCGACCGGCGGGCCGTGGCGTTCCAGCTGTTCGACGCGTTGCAGCAGACCGGACTCGAGGTCGCCGACGGACGGCAGGAGCATCCGCGCCGTCACGAGTTCGAGCAGCAGGCGGGGCGCGGTCGAGCCGCGCATCTCGGTCAGCCCCTGGTGCAGGATCTCCGCCCAGCGGGTGATCGTCGCGGGCCGGGTCGCGTCGCGCTGCGCGACCATCTTGGCCAGCTCGTCGTCCGGCGCGGACACCAGGCCGCGGGCCGCCGCGTCCGGCACGGCGTGCAGCAGCACCAGGTCGCGCAGCCGGTCGAGCAGGTCGGACGCGAACCGGCGCGGGTCGTGCCCGGCCTCGACCAGGCGGTCGACGGTGCCGAACACCGCCGAGCCGTCGCCGTTCGCCAGGCCGTCCACCACGTCGTCGATCAACGCCACGTCGGTCACGCCGAGCAGCGAGATCGCCCGGTCGTAGCGCACCCCTTCGGGGCCCGCGCCGGACAGCAGCTGGTCCATCACCGACTGCGTGTCCCGCGCCGACCCACCGCCCGCGCGGATCACCAGCGGGAACACCGACGGGTCGACGGTCACGCCCTCGGCCGCGCAGTTGCGCTCCAGCAGCGCCCGCATCGAGCTCGGCGGGATCAGCCGGAACGGGTAGTGGTGCGTGCGCGAGCGGATGGTGGGCAGCACCTTGTCCGGCTCGGTGGTGGCGAAGATGAAGATCAGGTGCTCGGGCGGCTCCTCCACGATCTTCAGCAGGGCGTTGAAGCCCTGCGTGGTGACCATGTGCGCCTCGTCGATGATGAACACCCGGTACCGCGACTCGGCCGGCGCGTAGAACGCCTTGTCCCGCAGCTCGCGCGCGTCGTCCACGCCGCCGTGGCTGGCCGCGTCCAGCTCGACCACGTCCACGCTGCCCGGACCGTTGGGCGCCAGGCCCACGCACGAGTTGCACTCGCCGCACGGGTCGGGTGTCGGGCCCTGCACGCAGTTCAGCGAGCGCGCCATGATGCGGGCGCTGGACGTCTTGCCACACCCGCGCGGCCCGGAGAACAGGTACGCGTGGTTGACCCGACCGGCCGCCAGGGCGGTGCGCAGCGGTTCGGTGACGTGCTCCTGGCCGACGACCTCGCCGAAGGTCGCCGGACGGTACTTGCGGTAGAGGGCGAGCGCCACGTCGGGGACCTTACCGGGAGGGTCCGACAAAGAAAGGGGACCCCGTGCACCCACCAGAGCCCGCTTATCCTTGCTGCCTTCCGGCCCTGGGGAGGTTCGCGAGATGTGTGCCGCACGAGGTCCGAGACCAGTGTAGCCGGTCGCCCTCCGGGCGTCGCCGACGGCTGGTTCCGCTAGCCCAGCGCCGTCGTGAACAGCGGCACGGCGTGGTCCAGCGCGTAGGCCGTGCCGAGCGCCGAACCGCTGGAGAAGGCGTTGACCAGGGCCTCGTCCTCCAGGATCAACGCCTTCTCCGGCACCAGCGGGTTGGCCTTGAGCGCGGTCGCGTCGCCGCCGATGGGGAACAGCACGCTCAGGTCGGCGGTCAGCAGGTCCAGCCGCTCGGTGGAGATGTCGACGTAGAACGAGCCGGAGGCGAGGGCCTCGACGTCCTCGCGGAGCGTGAAGCCGAGGGCCTTCAGGAAGTCCGCGCGCGGGTCGCCGGAGACGTAGGCGCCGAACTTGCCGTCGAAGTACGCGCCGACCACGGCGGTCCTGCCGTCGAACTTCTCGTTCGCGGCGAACTTCGCGTCGAGGTCGGCGACGACCTCCTCGCCCTCGGACACCTTGCCCAGGGCCTTCGCGACCAGCTCGACCTGCTGCCGCCACGACGTGCCGTACGGGATGACGTCCTTCGGCGCGCCGATCGTGGGCGCGATCTTGGACAGCGTCTCGTGCTTCTTCTCGTCGTTGTCCGACCGGGTGTTGAGGATGAGGTCGGGCTGGAGCGCGGCGACGGCCTCGTAGTCGATCTCGGTGGTGCCCAGCAGCGTCGGGGCCTGCTGGTAGAGCCCTTCGGCCCACGGCCCGACGCCCTTGCCGCCGAACGCCAGCCAGTCGCTCGCCCCGACCGGCTGCACGCCGAGCGCGAGGGCGGTCTCGGCGTCCGACCAGCCCAGCGCCACGACCCGGGTCGGCGGCTCCTCGATCGTCACGGGCCCGAACCGGGTGTCGACCGTGACCCCCGACGAGGTCGGCGCGGCGTCGCCGCCTCCTCCCCCGCAGGCGGCCAGGAGCAGGGCGGACAGGGCGACCACAAGACCACGCTTCATTAGGCAAGCCTAACCGAACCTATTGGTGACCGATGAGTCCGCCCCTTCGACCACCCGTTTTGGGCGTCGCGCCGACCCTCCGTTAGACTCCGCCACGGAGGATTCGCATAGTGGCCTAGTGCGCACGACTGGAAATCGTGTTGGGTTAACCCCCTCACGGGTTCAAATCCCGTATCCTCCGCAGACCAGAGCCCCGACCACCGTCAGGTGGTCGGGGCTCTGCTGGTTTTCCCGGCGCTGGTTCTCCCGGCGCTCGTTCTCGTGGCCTTCGTTCTCCGGCGCGGTGCAACGCCGGAGGTCACCAACCGCGTTTAACCAGTGATCGACCGTGATCACTGGGAGGACACGCATGAGGATCTTCACGACCGCCGTCGCCGTGGCCGCCGCCGGGGCGGGACTGCTCGCCGGCGGGGTCGCCACGGCCTCGACCGAGGTCGCGGCCGGCGGGCCGCCGCAGTACTCCGCCACCGCGTGGCACGACGTCAACGTGCGGCACTGCCCGTCGACGTCGTGCACGCAGGCGCCGGGCAGCCCGGTCCTGGCCGGCTGGACGGTCGGCGTCTACTGCTGGGTGCACGGCGAGTCGGTCACGGACTTCGGTTACACGAACGACGTGTGGCTCAACATCGGCCGGCAGGACGGCGGCACGCAGTGGTCCAGCGCCATCTACTTCGCCGGGGACGAGTACGCGAACCTGCCGCAGGACGCGCGGTGCGCCGACGCGCCGCAGCCGCCCACCACCACCCCGAAGCCGACCACCACCAGGCCGGACCCCACCAGCACGCCACCGTCGACCACCACGCGGCCCATGCCGACGACCACCCCCGGCCAGACCACCACGACGCGGCCGGCGCCCACGACCACCGCCGACCCGACCTCGACCACGAGGCCGTCCACCCCGACCACCACCTTCGTGACCACGACCAGGGCCGAGCCCGCCCGGGACTGACAGGCGAAGGCCCCCTCGGACAACGCGTCCGAGGGGGCCTTCCCACTGCCGCCGGTCAGTGCCTGGGCAGGTACTCCACGATGTCCTCCAGCAGGAAGACCAGCTGGTCGACGTTGGCGTTGCCGGTGCTCGGGCGCAGCTTCACGACCTGCGGGTCGTGGTCGCTGGCCTGGTCGGCGAACTCCGCGTTGACGTGCACCACGTCGTAGCGGTAGCGGGTGATGTTCGCGCTGATCAGGATGTGGTCGAGGGTCTGCGAGTTGCCCTCGAACACGTAGCTGTACCGCTCGGCCGGGGGCAGGGTGCCGATCAGGGCCACCACGTCGCCGTTGCCGGTCAGCGTGCCGACCGCCGGGGAGAACTGGTAGTCGTTGATGTCGCCCGCGAGGACCACGTTGGCGCCCTTGTCGACGGCCTTGACCTGGTCGACGAAACCGCGCAGCAACGCGGCCTGCTGGACGCGCTGCTGCTCGGAGCTGCGCACCGGCTCCTGGTAGCGGCCGTGCATGGCCTGGTCGCCGCCCTTGGAGTTGAAGTGGTTCGCGACCACGAACACCGTGCGGCCGCGGAACTTGAACTCGCCGGCCAGCGGCTTGCGGCTGCTGTTCCACGCCGGGTCGGCGGGCGCGACGCGGCCCGGCGACACCGACAGCGCGGCGCGGCCGTGCTGCTTCACGACGGACACCGGCGTGGTGGCGTCGCCGCCCGCGCGGTCCACGAAGGACACCCGGGCCGGGTTGAACAGGAACGCCACCCGGATGTTGCCGCCCGGCTCGCCGCCGTCGGCCTTGTTCACCGGGTCGACCTGGCGCCACTGGTAGCGCGGACCGCCCGCGGCGGCGATGGCGTCGGTGAACTTGGCGAACGTCGCGCCCGCCGTCACCGTGCCGTCGTCGGTCGCGCCGTTGTCGTCCTGGATCTCCTCCAGCGCCACGACGTCCGGGTTCCTCAGGTTCCGCACCACCGCGGCGGCGAGCCGGTCGAACTTGGCCTGGTCGTTGGTGGCGGCCAGGTTCTCCACGTTGTACGTGGCGACCGACAGCTCGTAGGACCGCTGCGCGTCCGTGACCTCGGGCTTGATGCCGCCCGACACGTGCTCGCCGACGGTCTTCGCGGCCAGGGTGTAGCCGCCGAAGTTGGTGTACTCGACGTTGCCGACCGTCGCGCCGCGCCACACGTCGCCGACGTTGCTGGTCTGCGGCGCGGCGGCGCCCGGCTTGACCTTGATCCGGCCGCTGTTGGGCTGGTCGTAGCCGAGGTAGATCGTGCCGCCGCGCGCGGTCGGGTTCTGGGTGGGGACGGTGGTGATCCACGTCTCGCCGAAGCTGTTCGTGGGTCCGACCACGCGGGCGTCGGTCACCTGGACGTACATGCCCTCGCGGGACTCGTAGTAGTCCTGGCCGTAGGTCGCCGGGTCGAGCGGGAGGCCCTCGATGCTGCCGCCGTTCGCGGTGGGCAGGTAGCCCGCCGGCGGGTTCAGCGCCTCCGGGGTCGGCAGGGCGTTGCCCTTGGACTTCACGGTGACCGTGGCGCCGGTGATCTCGGTGAGCGTCTGGTTGGAGTTGCTCGCCGCGTCACCGCCCGGCCGGTACTCGGCGACGGTGCCGGAGACCAGCACCTCGTCACCGGGCTCGACGGTCGGGGCCAGGGCCGCGGTGTAGACGAACACGCCCTCGCTGGTGCGCGGGTCGGCGTCCGGCGCGGTGTCCTGGAGCCAGAAGCCGCGGTCGCCGACGGCCCGCGTCGCGGTGACGACACCGGGGACGCCCGCGACCTTCTGGCCGAGCAGCGGCGAGACGCGGGTCGTGCCCTGGATGTCGCGGACGCGCTTGTCGCCGGGCTCCGGCTCCGGGTCGGGATCGGGGTCGCCGGGGCCCTGGCCCTTGGCGTTGACCGGGGTCGGCGCGCCGATGGCGAAGTCGGCGGCGTTGTCGTCGGTGTCGGTCAACGCGGTGCGGGCGGCCGAGGTGGCGTTGCCCGGGTTGGCGGTCGGCGTGGTCTCGCGGACGACGGTCGACGTGCCGTAGCCGACCAGGTCGCGCACGCGCGCGTCGGCGGCGCAGTCGGCGGCGGTCTTGCAGGTCAGCGCGGAGGTCGCGGTGACCAGGGCGATCGTGCCGCCGGAGCCGCCCATCGCGGTCGTGCCGGTGGCGTCCGGCGCGGGCAGCTCCACCGTGCCGCCGGCGCCCTTCGCCTGCCCGACGAGGAACCGCCCGCCCGGGGCGATCGAGCCGGTCAGCGGGGTGACCTGCCACTGGCTGGACGCGCTCGCGCTCGCCGGGAGGTACTGCACGCTCCAGCCGTCGACGGCGACCGGCGCGGCGCCCGCGTTGGCCAGCTCGACGAAGTCCTGGGTCAACGTGGCACCGGAGTTGCCGCCACCGCCGTAGACCTCGGCGATCAGGGCGTCCTGGCTCGGGGCCGCGTGGATCGGCGTGGCGAGGGCGAACGTCACGGCCGAGGCGGCGGTGACCGCCAGCCCGACGCGGAGCGGGGTAGGTCTCAACGGGTCCTCCGGTAATTGGCGGGTGCGCGCATCCTCCCCGGATCGAGTGAACGGCGGAAGACACCGTCACTAACGGTTGACCATCGCCCGCCCTCGAACGTGTGTTCGAACGTAGGGTAGGGTCATGGCCGTGCCCTCCGGTGGCCCTCCCAGCGCCGGCGCGGACACGACATGCACAACAGGGGCGCCGGCCCGGACCTGACGAGGCCCGGATCGGCGCCCGTGCGCGTCGAGCACCGAGAGCACCGACTCGCCGTGCCGGCGATGAGCGCCTTCTTCTACCGCGATTCCCCGAGTGGATGCGCGGACATCGATCAATTCTCCCCACCGACCAATACGGACCTCCACGAGCCGGCAGTCACTTGGTGATGAGTTTCGCGGCGTCGGGGGCGTAGACGGTCATCCAGTGCGGACGCAGCCGGTAGTAGAAAACGTCCTTCTCCCACTCGGTGTGATCGCCGTAGAAGTCCTTGAAGTACGCGAGCAGGTCCGGCCAGTCCGCAGCCGGTTCGCCGTCCTCGGGGTTGAGGATCTCCACCGTGCCGTGCGTGAACACCCCCAGCTCCTCGCCGCGCATGTGCGCGACGCTGGCGGCGGGCCGGGCCGCGAGGTGACGGGCCTTGGCGGCGCTGCGGGCCGTGCCGAAGTACCACTTGCCGTGCAGGAAGTGCCCGTCCACACCGCTGATCCGCGGCTCCCCCTTCGCCGTCACGGTGGACAGGGCGAGGGTGCACATGCCGACCAGGATCCGAGTGAGCTGCTCGGCGGTCACAGTGCGCTCGGCGACGATCGACCGGAGGTGATCGGTGGAACGGGACAGGGAGGCGTCGAGCAGTGCCTGGAGCTCATCGAGTTCTTCGGGTGTTTCACGCATCAACCCACAATAGCCACCGCTGACCACCCTCAGCTTCGTACAGCGATCAGAGGAAGACGGCACCGTAGAGTCACATAATCTCGCCGAACTCGACACGCCACCACCTGGCATTCGTCGACACCCGTCATCGACGGAACCCTGTCCGTTTCTGCCGATTCATCGGTCTGATCGGCGCGATTGCCCGACACCGTCGAAACCGCGCCGTGGTCATCCGACGGAACGTGTGGGAGATGCCGCAGGGGGCCGCTTGGACGAGCCTGGAACGCACAATCGAGACGACGACTGCCTGGACGACATGGCGAAGGGCCGGGCACCTCACGAGGTGCCCGGCCCTTCGACCAGCGGTGGCGGTGGGATTTGAACCCACGGAGGCTTTCACCTCACACGCTTTCGAGGTCTGCGAACCACGGTCCAGCACTGTGCGCGAAGCCCGTTTAACCAGGCAGGCGCGGTACAGCGGTCGTCTGCGGACAAGCCCGATCGTCGGCGAACGCCACCACAAATGCAACCGAAGCAACCTCTGAACGTCTAGTGGACGCTGTCACTCTCGCCCTGACCGGCTCGCTCCATCTTCGTTCGCATGAAGTTGCGGGTTTCCGCCTACGGCCGTGGTGAACTACTCATGCGACGCCGGTACCACGGCCGACCAACGCCCGGCAACGGGCGGCGGGCGCGCGGCAGGGAGCGACAAGCTTCCTGACCGACACCCCTTGTGGTCGTCTTCTCATACCGGCGCGTCGTGACGCACACCCCCACCTGCGGGATCCGTCACGTCGGTGGCGTGGCACGTGGGTCCGCCCCCAACCGAAGCGTCCGCTTCGGAGAGCGGCGGCACCACCGCCACGAACCACACGGAGAAGCAAATGATCAACCACGGGCCAGACACAGAGGTCTTGGACGCCGAATCCTCCATGCCCGAGGACATCGTCGACGTGTTCGGAGAAGAGGACGAGGCGCCCGCGCAGATCGCGTGGAGTCGGTGGAACAGCGAGCCGATGCCTGGGCTGCCGAAGATGGCCGCCGTGCGGCGCGCCTACGAAGCCTGTGTATCCCATGACCTGCCGGACGGCTTCGCGTGGGCACTTGCCTCTGCGGTCACCGACCCGGCGAGCCTGCGGGCGGCGCTCTCGTCGCCGCGGGACATGCCGGTTGTGGGCGGCAAGTTCGAGTTCATCGAGGTTGACCTGTGGACGCCGGGGGTGACACCGATGGTGACAAACCACAGGGCCTTCGCAGAGCGGGTGTATCCCGCTTCAGGCTCCGCCGGGGCGTTGGGGCCGCTACGCGGTCCGACCTCCGAGGATGGCGTTACCTCGACCCTGCGGACCGACGCCCGAAGTGTGTCGCACGTATTGGCCGAGGCCGAGCGAGCGGGAACCTTCATCCTGTCGGACAACAAGCTCGCCGCCTCCATCGCCGAGCGGGGCATCATGATGCCCGTGGATGTCGTCTACAACGAGATTCACCACGAGGACGGCCAACCGCCCGCGTGCCTCCTGGCGACGGCCGAGGGCTCGAGCCGTGTCACCAACGCCCACCAGGTCCTCGGTATCGAAGGTGCCAGGACCGTGATGTACGACCTGCCCGCTGACGAGAGCAACCTACGCCGTTTGATCAACAGTGTCCTCGTCGAGGATCCGGCTGAGCCCGGCCTTACCGCGCGGATGGCCAACAAACGGCGAGGCAAGCGCAACGCGCTGATCGTGCGGGCGAGGGTAATCTTGAGGTTCGTGCCGACGCAGGCATCCGCCTACGACTTCGCGCAGGCCGTGGGTGGCTATCTCGGGATGCTGCACGTCGATGGGCCCCGCCCTTGGCCCACGACAGGCAAGAACGAGGCCATGGCTGAGTCCGTGGTCCGGGCGCTGCGCCACCAGGACGCCATTACTCAGCAAGAGCACGACTACATGGCCGGGCTGATGGAACCCCAGGTCGCGGTACGCAACGGCTTTCCCGGCGATCAGGACGCGCAGGCCGCCTACGTCCTCGCCACCATGCTCCACCCTCGCCTGATGAGCATCGTCTCCCGCGCCATTCGCGACGTGACCGCTGCCGCCAAGGCGTCCCCGCAGGCTAAGGCGGAGGCGGCGGCGGAGTTGGCGCTTCGGCCCATTCGTAGCCTGGCCACAAGCCTGCCCGCCGACGACCCCACCCGGCGCGAGATCGACACGATGCAAGCCGTTTATCGACGCGCCTGCCGTCTGAGGTTGTACGCCACCGCCGACTGGAAAGTCACCGGCCGCACGCCTGAGGAGCTGCTCGACGCCGCTCTGGTCGAACTCAACTCTTCCGTCAACACGCCGACTGGGGCGGGCGACTACTCCGCGCGTACGGAACTGGCCGCGCTCGCCCAGTTCCACCTCACCCGCCGGGGGAGCTTGCGTCGGGAACCGTTCGGAAGCGGCGGTACCAATGCGGACAAGCGCGGACCACACGACGTCCTCCGGGCGATGATGGAGGAGACCCAAGGCCTCCGCCTGCTGTACCAGGCGATCATTGACGGTCGGGCTGGTCGCAAGCCGCGGGTGGTCGACGAGAACGGGCGGCTTGTACGCGGGCGCATCAGCGAAAATGGTGTGCTCACTCTAGATGTTGACGGCGATGAGATCGAGATCGCTGATCAGTGGCTGCGCGAGGACGCGTTCCCCCGGCCTGGCCGGAACCAGCAGCAGATGCCGACGCCGCCTCAGCCTTCGTCGGATGAGGAAACTCCTGCGATGGCCCTCGCCCGCTACAAGAAGAACGTCGGCCTCGCTCTCGACGCACTTGAACAACAGGTCGAGAACCTGGAAGAACTCACTGATGGTAGTGCCACTCCCTTGGTTGAAATTCAGGGGTGGGCCACGGCTGGTCTGGTCAAACGGATCGACGAACTGCGGACCCGGCTGTCCTTCTGGGACAGCCTGGCCCACCGCATCGCGCGGCGGGAACACCCGGCCACCGAAACTGACTAAGGCCGAACCGGGTGGGCTGTGCGTCTATGGCCCACCCGGAGCTCCCCAGCGCGGCGGGCAAAGCTGCGGCACGCACACCAGTCGGGCTGTATCATTAGTCACAACTTGGAGCCCTGCCAGGGGCCACTCCGATGGCGCAGTGGGTGCCGAACGCGGCACAGTAACGCGGCGGCGAAGGCCAACGCCCGAACCGACCGATCCACGAGCCTGAGACCCGGCAGCTGCTCCCGTACAGGTGTACGAGCGCGGGCGGTGGCCTCCACGCTCCGGATTTCCGGAGAGCGAAATGTCCACGCCCAAGCGTTCCAACTCTGACCACCTCTACCCCGAGCTCACCGCCGTCGGCACTCCACCGCTGGGCGGCACGTGCACCGATCAGGTGGCCGCATTCCCTGATCATCAAACTCAACAAGCCGTGTTTGACGGAGAGTTCGACGACCCCGATCTCCTGGACGCGGCCCGCGGCACATGCGCCTCCTGTCCTGTGCTGGCCGCCTGCCGCAGATACGCCGACGACGGTCTCGACGACACGACGTTCCTCGCTGGCACCACAGCTATGGAGCGGTCGCGCGCTCACCGTCGCTCGACGAAGACCCGTCGCCGCAAGGCTGTGGTTGCGCGAATGCGCGAGGCTGGCGTTACCGTTGACGAGATCGTCTTCTACACCAAATTCAGCAAGCGAAGCATCGAAGGCGACATTGCTGAGCTCGCGGCGGGGTGAGTGCACCTGACTGCGGCCCTAGCGGCCCGCTCTTTGGCGCAATTCTCACATCCTGGCGACGCCACTGGATGTCACTTTTGATGGAAGCCCTCCGCTGAATCCTGGAGGACATGGCCGGGCGGATTCTCACGAGACATAGCCAGGTTTGGCAGAAAAGTCTGTGCCGCTCACGACGAGGCATCCATCCCAGCCGTCCCATTGCTGGTCAGAGCGGAACGGCACGAAATCGTAGGACAACCGAGCCGTCCCAGCGAAAACAGCCGTCCCATCCTGGCCGGCACTGGGACGGCTGGGATGCCTGCCCTCATGCATGGTCGCCAGCACCACCAGATGTATACAAAGGAGGGGTTGGCATGAAGCGTGCTGGGCGGAATGGCGCAGCAGGACCAGTGCATCCGTCCTGTCTCGTGACAGGCTTGACCTGCGACCTCTTCGTCCCGAAGCAATGTTCGCGAGTTAAGAACCTCCCTGTTCCCGCAGTTGAAGGCAGGTATGACGTCCGTGGATGTCCGGCTACATGCGCGCCTGTCTGCCTCGGTTGTCACGCAGTTGGTCGCTCAGTCGCGGTAAAGCTGCTTGGCTGCGTCGGCGCGTTCCTGCTCTGCCAGCAGAACGCCCAGGTTGTTGAGGGCGTCGGTGTTGCCTGCGTCGATGGCGCGGCGGAAGTGGTCTTCGGCTTCGTCGGCGCGTTCCTGCTCCGCCAGCAGAACGCCCAGGTTGTTGAGGGCGTCGGTGTTGCCTGCGTCGGCGCACACGATCGACCTGCTGTTCGTGCCGGTCATCCTCGTTCCCGCGGTGCTGGCGTGGTCGGCGATCGCCGGGTTCGGCCACGACCTGTACGGCGCGCCGGGTTGGACCATGCCGCTGTACTCCGAGGCGGCTATGTGGGCGTTCGCGTTCGCCCTGGCCGCCGCCCGCCGCGCCGGCCGCCCGGTACGTCGACTGCTGGTCGGGCTGTGGTTCTCCGCCGCCGTGTCCGCGACCCTGGCGTTCCTGCACGGCGTCACCGCCGACGGCGGCAGCCTCACCGACGGCGTCGTGATGGCCATCGTCGCGGTCGGCGGGGTGGTGGTGCACCAGCTGGTGGACACCGCCGCCACCGCCCCGGCGCGCCGGTCCCGGGAGCAGCGCGCCGCCGACCGGTTGCAGCGCCTCGCGGGCAAGCGGGTGGCTGCGGTGCGCCGGGCCGCGCTGCGTCAGGCCGCCGCCGAGCTGGCCGCCGACGGCACCGCCATCCTCGTGCACCGCCCCGGCACGGTCACCCTGCGCCGCCGCTTCGGCCGCGTGCGCCTGGTGCCCACCACCCTGGCCGGACTACCCGTCATCACCACCGACACCGACGGCGGTATCGGTGAGGCCCTGGCCGCCGAGATCGGCGAATACCTGACCGCCCTCCCCGCCCTTCCCGCGCCGCACGCCGACACCACCGCCCCGACCACCCTCGACCGGCCCGACACCGCCCCGGCCACGGGTGCGCCGTCGAGCGCGCACCGGCCGGGAAATGCGGAAACGACCACCGCACCCGACGCGGCGAAGATCGCGCGCTACGTGGGTCGCACCCGTGCCGCGATCGACGGCGGCAGGTTGCCGGAGCGGCCCTCGCAGACCGAGGTGCGCAAGTTTCTGCGTTGCCGTTCCGAGGACGCCGCCGCCGTGCACCGCGCCCTGTTTCCCACCCGTAATGACGGCCCCGATGAGGGCGGCACCCGACAGGAGGTGACGGCATGAACACCACCGCACACGAGCACCACGACGAGGACCACGCCGAGGACGGCGACCGGGAGCGCACCAACGTGGTGCACCTGCCCGTCCGCCGCACCGACACCACCCCCGACGCCGTCCCGGACGTGTACCCGGACGGGGTGGAACTGGACAGCGCGGTTGTCGGGGAGTTGCTGACCGATGCGGAGTCCGCCGAGCTGGACCGGCGGATGGCGGCGCAGAACGCGGCCCGCACGGCAGCCAGTGCGGTGGTCGCGGTCGTGCGCCACGAACGCACCCGCTCGATCGGCCGCACGGTGCGCCGCAACGCCGGCTACGCGGTGGCCGGTGCCCGCATCCGCCGCCAGGAGCGCCGCGCCCGCCGCAAGCACCTGGACTTGGAGCAGGCCATCACCACGTTGCGGGTCAACGCCAAGTCCGCCGACGACTTCCGGGTGCTCAAAGACCTTGAGGACGCGCTGGAACAGCGCCGTAACGGGTCGGCGCAGCGTGGCCGCGAACGTCGTATCGAGATCCTGCGGTGGTCCGGCGGCGTGGTGGTGCTGCTGGCCGGCGGGCACGTGCTGTTCCTCGGGTTCGCCGCCGCACAGGCCGTGATCGGCGCCGGATCGTTGACCGACCGGTGGAACGACGTCGTGCAGTTCTGGACCACGGTGGCCGACCTGTCCCCGGCCGGAAGCTACTGGTGGGCCTGGGCCATCACCGGCGCGGGCACCTGGGCGGCGCGCACCATCCCCGTGGGCCGTTCCCGCGGAACCCTGCCCATGTGGGCGGGTGAAGAGCAGACCGTCCCGGCCGACGGGCGCGACATCATCCCCGACGAGTCCGCCGTGTTGTCGGCGTTGCGGCACCTGTCCGGGCTGCCCGCGCTGCGGCAGGCGTTCAAGGAGGGCTGGGGACGCAGCATCACGCCGACGTGGGTGGCGCCGCCGCACCGCGACGGCAAGGGCTAACGGATGCAGTTGGTCATGCCCAAGGGCGTGCCGGTCGAGGAGATCGTCAAGCGCAAGACCGTGTTCGCCCACAACCTCGTGCGCCTGCCGGTCGAAGTCTGGCCGTCCGAACCCAAGGGACAGCCCGGTGTGCTGGACCTGTGGGTGGCCGACCAGGGCGCGCTGTCCGGCCCGGTGGAGCCGTGGCCGCTGCTGGACACCGACGGGCCCACGGACTACTTCGCCGGTCTGCCGGTGGGGATCAACATCCGGGGCGAGATCGTCCGGGCGCTGCTGTTCGAGAAGAACTACGCCGCCGCCGGAGTGATGGGGTCGGGCAAGTCGTCGCTGTTCATCACCCTGGTAGCCGGGGCGATCCTGGACCCGCTGGTCGAGGTGGACGTGTTCGTGCTGGCGGAGAACGCCGACTACGAGCCGATGAAACCGCGGCTGCGGACCCTGCGCACCGGCGCGGACCCCGACACCGTCAAGGCCTGCCTGGACACGCTGCGCGAGCTGTACACCGACCTCGACGCGCGCGGCAAGGCGCTGCGCGAGCACGGGGAACGCAAGGTCAACCGCAAGATCGCCGCCAAGGACACCCGGCTACGCCCGCGGGTGGTCGTGATCGACGAGTGCCAGGCCTTGTTCATGCACGAGGAGTACGGAGAGGAGGCCGCCGACGTGGTCACCAAGCTCATCAGCGCCGCCCGCAAGTACGCCGTCACCCTGCTGTTCGCCACCCCGGAAGCCTCCACCGCGTCGCTGCCGCGCAAGGTCACCGCCGTGACCTCGTGCAAGGCCTGCTTCGCCATCGGCGACCAGCAGTCCAACGACGCCATCCTCGGCACCGGCAGCTACAAGGCCGGCATCTCCGCGGTCAGCCTCGACCCCGCCACCGACGAAGGCCCAGGCGACGTCGGCACCGCCATGGTCCGCGGCATCATGGCCCAACCCGGCCTCCTGCGGTCGTTCTACCTCACCCCGGCCGAGGTCACCGAGGTCACCGACCGCGCCATGGACCTGCGCCACGGTCACGTCCCCACCACCACCGGCGACGACGCGCCGGAGGAAGTCGACTTCCTCACCGACCTGAACAGCGTCCTGACCGGCCGCAAGCACCTGCGCACCGCGGAAGCGCTCAACGCCCTGGCCGCCCTGCGCCCCGACCACTACGGCAAGTGGACCAGCAAAACCCTCGCCGCCGCCCTGGCCGAGGTCGGCGTGCCCATCGTCAAACGCGACAGCGGACAGAGCGCCGTGGACACCAACGACGTCGCCGAAGCCGTCACGATGCGTGACAGGGATGCCGGCGTGGACACCGACGAGGAGAGCTAGAACCGCACCCGTCGACCACCGGGAAGCGCCGGGGGAGCAGTCGGGGGAGCAGCGAGACCCAGGGGAATTCCCCTGACCATCTCCCCTGCCCCCACCAGCCAGAACAACCGTTAGGGAAGATCCACACGGCAGGGCGGCGACCAGCCGAAACCCGCGAAAACGCCGGTCCTGCTCCCCGGACGGCGTCCTTCCCTCCACCGCTCGGCACCACCGCGCCGGCACCTCGCCACACCGCCCGCGCGTCACCCTCGCACACCCACACGCTGTCACGCACAGTCATGAAAGAGGTATGTCATGGGCAAGCCCGTCGCGCACATCGGCACCCGCTCGTGGTGGTCCGGCCAGGTCCGCACCCTGTGCGGGCAGCGGTTCGACAGCAGCAGCGACCGCGTGTGGTTCCCGCGGCTGTCCGGCTACGCCGTCTGCCCCGACTGCGCCGCCGCCCCGCGCCGATGACCGACCACATGCGACACACCCACCACCGGAACCCCCAGCACGGCAAGGGGACGTGACATGTGCAGAGCAGGGGGCCGCCGCTGCCCCAACGCCGGCGGACGCTCCACACAGAACACCCGCCAAGCCGTCTCCCGCGCCCGCCGCGCCCTGCGCCAGGCCAAGCAGACCGGCAACCCGCACGGGATCACCGCCGCCCGCGAACGCCTCGACACCGCCCGCACCGCCCACCAGCAGGCCAAGGACACCGCCGTGAACCCACACCACCACGAGGGCCAGGACCACGCCGCCGACCACGACACGACCGCAGGCCACGACAGGGACGTGACCCCGGCGCCGACCACGGACGACACCACGACCGGCCCATCCACACAGGACAGCCGCCACCGATTCGGAGGATTCATGTTGCACAACACCAACAACGTCCACGGCAACGCCCGCGTCGGCAGCCAACACGACGTCCACCACGGCACCACCCGCTTCACCACCCGCACCGGCCCCGCCCCACGTCACGACCGGGACGTGACAGACCACGACGACGACCAGGACGACGCCACCGGCACCCGCAACGTCGCCTCCGGCAACGACCACGTCGACCAGCAGATCGGCTTCACCCTCGCCGATCTCCGCCGACTGCGCCGCCGCCGCTGACGGCCACTCGACTAGCGCCCACACACGGGTTGGTCGCGCCGGGGACGTGACCACCCCACATCCCCGGCGCGACCAACCCGCCCACCGCCCGGTTCGGTTGACCCGAGAGGAATCGCCGTCATGACCACAACCCAGCCCACCGCCGCCGATGTCGCGCTGTGGGTGGCCGGCCGCCACGGCTGGCACGTGCTGCCCCTGCACCCCGGCACCAAACGCCCACTGGCCGGCTGCCCCGACTGCCGGGGCGGCGGAGACCACACCGCCGACCAGTGCCCGTGCCTGGCCCGCGCCGACGGCGCGCTGTGCCACGGCGTGTGGGCCGCCACCAACAACACCGCAGTGATCGGCCGGTGGGCGACGCGGTGGCGCACGAGCGTGTGGGCGGTGCACCTCGGAGTGTCCGGGCTGCTGGCCGTCGACCTCGACGCCCACGGCGGCACCCCGCCCACCCAACCGCTCAACGGCCTGCCCTGGCCCGACGGCGACCCACTCCCCGCCGACGGCATCGACACCTACGCCACCCTGGCCGGCCTGCGCGGTCCAGGACTCGACCTGGACACCCTCGTCACGCAAACCCCCTCCGGCGGGCTGCACCTGCTCTACACCGCCGAGCCCGGCCGATGGAAGTCCAGCACCGGCCGAGTCCGCCACGGCGACACCGTGGTCAGCAGCGGCCTCGGATGGCAGGTCGACATCAAGGCCCACGGCGGCTACGTCGTCCTGCCCGGCTCCACCACCCCCGCCGGCACCTACCGCCGCGCCTCCACCACCCTCACCCCGGCCGCCCTGCCCGACTGGCTCACCACCGAACTCGTGCGCACCGGCCACGACCGCCACGCCACCCCCACACCGATCCGACCGGCGCCGGTCACGGTGGTCACGGCCCGCGGTGAGAACCGCCAGGCCCGCTATGCCGCCGCCGCACTCCGGTCGGCGTGCGAGGAGTTGGCCGCGATGCAGCCGGACTCCGGACGCAACCGCAAGCTGTTCCGCTCCACCACCCGACTCGCCGGAATGGTCCAGGCCGGCTGGATCGACCGCCACCAGGTCGAGACCGCGCTCGCCACCGCCGCCCACACCGCCGGCCTGCCCGCCGGAGAGATCCGCTACGCGCTGGCCTCCGGGTTCGCCCGACCCCGCACGCCCACTGAACACCCCGCCGCATGACCACCACCACCACCACCACCACCCGCGCCCGCCGCGCCACGGAAGGGAGGCCCGTCGCATGACCACTGCCGCCGAACCCACCGACGTCACCGACACCGCCGACGAGACCGCCGACCGGCCACCCATCCGCATCGGCGGGGACGCCGAGACCATCCGCACCCTCACCACCGCCGTCGCAGGCGGCGCCCTGCCCGACGTGTTCGTCGCAGGCGGGCAGCTCGTGCACCTCTCCCGCGTCTCCGGCCCCACCGGCACCGACCACACCGCCGGACAACCCGCAGCACTGCCCGTGCAGGCCGAACCGCTCACCTCCGCCAACCTGGCCTTCCTGCTCGCCCACCACACCTACGTCCACCGCCTCAAAAAGGACAAGAACACCGACGAGTGGACCGAAGTGGAGGTCAGCCCCACCGGAACCGCCCTGTCCGCGGTGCTGTCCTCCCGTTACTGGCCCGGCGTCCGACCCCTGACCGGCATCGTCGGCTCACCAGTGCTGCGCCCCGACGGAACGCTGATCCAGACCGCCGGCTACGACCCCGCAACCGGCCTCTACTACTCGCCCACCGCACCCATGCCGCCCGTCCCCACCCACCCCACCGCCGACCAGGTCGCCGACGCCAAGACCTTCCTGCTGCACCGGCTGCTGTCCGATTTCCCGTTCGTCGCACCCGCTGATCGCGCCAACCACATCGCCCTACTACTCGCGCCCATCCTGCGCCCCTACCTCGGGTGCCTCACCCCGTTCGGCCTGATCTCCGCCACCACCCAATCCAGCGGCAAAACCCTGCTCGCCGAGATCCCCGGCTACATCTACGGCTGCAAAAACCTCGTCTGGCGCAAAGGCGACGACAGCGAACTGGAAAAAGGCATCACCAGCGCCCTGCACAGCTCCTCACCGATCATGCTCTGGGACAACATCGCCGAAGGAACCATCGTCTCCTCCGCCGTCCTGGCCCAACTGCTCACCTCGCCGCAGTGGTCCGCCCGGATGCTCGGTTCCTCCGGTGCGGGATTCACCGCCACCAACAACCGGTTGTGGATGGCCACCGGGAATAACATCCGATTGGGCGGGGACATGGCCACCCGCACCGTCCTGGTCCGACTCGACCCCAACGACCCCCACCCCGACCAACGCGACCAGACCAACTTCGGCATCCCCCACTTGGACAACTGGCTCAAAACTCCCGCCAACCGTGTCGAGGTGCTGCGGCACCTGCTGATCCTGGTCATGGACTGGATCAACGCCGGAGCGCCCCGATCCGGCCACACCATGCGTCAATTCACCACCTGGGCCGGAGCCTCCGGCGGACTGCTCGCCCACCACGGCATCGACGGCTTCCTCGACAACCTCAACGACATGCGCGAAGCCGACGACGAAGACGCCGAATGGGTCGCCTTCCTCGCCCGCTGGCACGAACTCAACCACGACCGCCGCATCACCAGTCGACACCTCCGCCAACAAGCCGAAATCGAGATCGTCAACAACCAACCCGTCGACCACTGGGAAGGGACCTTCCTCACCGACGAACAAGGCCGCACCCCCTCCACCAAATCCATCGGCCGCCACCTCACCGGACACATCGGCCGCTGGCACGGCGACTACGTCATCCGCTCCGCCATGGACACCCACGCCAAAACCCGCGTCTTCTGGGTCGAAACCCGCACCACCAACGACCACCAGGTCGACCAGGCCGCCGACGACCAGGAACCGGCAGGCCAACCCGACCTCTGGCAGTAGCTGGACAGTCCCGACCGGCCCCACAGGCCAGTCTGCGGGTTTGGCAGGCACGTCCGCGGGTTTGGTGCGGGTTTGCCTCTGACCTCAAACCCGCACCGCATCGCCGCAGGTCACAGCCCCTCCGCTATCCGATCGGCGGGTTTGCGGGTTTGGCACCCCGTACCCACACCCGCCCAGCACCGACGGTTGGCCGCGCTACGTCGTCGGCACCCCGACCGACCGGCCAATCCCGAGGTGATGACGCATGCCCGAAATCTTGATCAACGACAAGCCTCTCCACTGGAGAGCCGTGGCTGTCGCTCCTTTCATCCGCGTCACCGGAGGTGCAGCATGAGCACAGATCGCCGCAACGCCGAAATCGCGGAACTGATCGCGCGATTGACGGTCCTCATGACAGCTCAACCGGCGGTTGAGGTGCCTGCACAGCGGCCGATGCCGACACGGGTCCTGCTCACCGTCGAGGAAGCGGCGGAACGACTGAGGATCGGCAAGACGAAGGCGTACTCCTTGGTGAAATCAGGAGACTTGGAATCGGTATTGATCGGGCGTCTGCGCAGGATTCACGTGGACGCGATCGACCACTATGCCGCTCGACTGGTCGCCGAGCAGAACTCCACCCATCCGGCTGCATAGGAGCCCAGATGCCGCGCGAGAAGAAGACCCGCAATTCCAACGGTCGGTCGAGTATCTACTACAGTGAGAAAGATAAGTGCTGGCATGGCTACGTCACCGTAGGACTGAAGGACAACGGCAGGCCTGACCGTAGGCATGTTCGAGGTCAGAGTCGAACCGAAGTCACCGACAAGGTCCGGAAGCTGGAGAAGGAACGCGACGAAGGACGCGTCCGGAAGGCAGGCCAGAACTGGACCGTTGAAACCTGGCTCAAGCACTGGTTGGAGAACATCGTCGCCCCGCCGGTCGTCACCGAAAACGCCTACAGTGCGTACGACGTGGCAGTACGGGTTCATCTGGTTCCTGGCATCGGCGCTCACCGGTTGGACAAGTTGCAACCTGAACACCTCGAAAAACTCTATCGCAAGATCATGAAGCAGAAGACGAAGTTCGGACCCACCACCAGTGCGGCGACCGCGCACCAAGTCCACCGGACCATCCGGGCCGCGTTGAACGTCGCGGTGCGACGGAAGCACCTCATCGAGAACCCAGCGCTGGAGGCCAAGGCACCGAAGGTCGAGGAAGTCGAGGTCGAGCCGTACACGGTCGAGCAGGTCAAGGCGCTGCTGGAGGCAGCGCAGCAACGGCGCAACAGTGCACGGTGGGCTATCGCGTTGGCGCTTGGCCTGCGGCAGGGTGAAGCGCTCGGTCTGCGCTGGTCGGACGTGGATTTGGAGGTCGGGACACTCACGGTTCGCCGAAACAGACTGCGTCCGAAGTGGCGCCACGGGTGTGCCGAGCCGTGCGGCAGGAAGTACGGCGGGTACTGCCCGAACAGGGTGCCCGTGCGCGATGAGACGGCAGGGACGAAGTCGGCTGCGGGTAAGCGCGGGATCGGCTTGCCCGACGAGTTGGTGGAGCTGCTCAAGCTGCACCGAGGAGAGCAGGACCGGGAGCGGGACAAGGCGGCCGACCTGTGGACCGAAACCGGCTACGTGTTCACCACCCCGATCGGTGCGCCGCTCAACCCACGTTCGGACTACGACGAGTGGAAGCGACTGGTCGAGGTCGCGAAGGTGCCGGACGGTCGTCTGCACGACGCACGGCACACCGCGGCGACGGTGCTACTGCTGCTCGGAGTCGCCGAGCGGACCGTGATGGGCATCATGGGCTGGTCGAACACCGCGATGGCGGCCCGCTACCAGCACATCACGGCGGCGATCCGGCGGGACGTGGCTCAGCGGGTCGGAGGACTGCTCTGGAGAACCGCTGAGGAGTCCTGAGACCACCGACGACGGCGAGAACGGGAACGCCACCGGGGCGCCCGTACCGGCCCCGTAGAGGGCAATTGCCACCAGGAATGCCACCGAACGTCAGAGCCCCGGTTGCCGTGATCGGCAACCGGGGCTCTGAGCAGCGGTGGCGGTGGGATTTGAACCCACGGAGGCTTTCACCTCACACGCTTTCGAGGTCTGCGATCCATCGTCCGGAAGCGACCGCTTACGTCTATGTCCGCTGGTCAGAGAGCTACTGGCTACAATCCCGCGCTTCGGCGAACACCAACGGACAATGCTGAACGGGACGGCATTGAGACGACAACTGAGACGGCCGAGTCATGGCACACGGTCTCCCGCGCGGGCTTCCGATCGGCCTGGGTGCGCGGAGGCGGACCGGCACGCGGCCTCCAACCGTCGAAGAGCCACAAACCACCGGATTGTATGATACCGCCCAACCACCAATTAGGAGAGAGATGGAAACCGGAGACTGGGCACAATCCATAATTGGCGTAGTAGGGGTTCTTGCAACCCTTACGGTAGCGCGGATGGTCTACAAACTGGAAAAAAAGGATAAGGAGGCCGAGAAAGAACAGGAAGAGGTGGTCCGAAAATCCGAACAAGCCGAGAAACGTAAGCGTGAAGACGCTAGGCTCAAAGAAGAACGCGAACGGGAGAACAGGCGTGTCAGAAGAGAGAAAAACCAAGACTACTACCGAGCCGCCATTGCGGCGTTGGAGACGTTCGAAGAAGTCTTCGAGGCCGCCCAATCTCGCCCACTGACCACCAGCGACATGGTTTCGATGGAACTGGACGAGGCAATGGCACAAGTATACAAGATATCCGATCGGGTTCCGGCTTTGAATGTAGCCTTGTCGGACGTTTGGGTTAACGGCTCAGCCCTAGAACGCCACGCGTTTCCCGAAGCAGACCTTTTCTCGGGTTTCTTCATCGGGCAAAACCCAGAGACACAGGACAAGCGCGGCCATAAATTCTGGATGCTAATCCGTGAAGCATCTGTTAACGCCGCCCAACAGGTACAAATTTCCGTTAAGGGGCAGCTCAAAGTAAAGGAAGCCCGGAGTGCGGTCGAACGCGAATGGGGAGCATAGTTGAGCGGGCGAGTCACTGAACTATGCTGACAGGACTGGATTGAGACGACGACTGAGACGGCAGATTCACGGTGTGAGGTGTGCCCCGCCGTGGCAGTGATGCATCCCCTGCTGCGGACAGGCGTGACGGTTGCACCCCGGTCGCTTCCGTCACCACTAGACCAATCCTCTAAAAACATGCCGTCAGGTCACCCCGTAGCCCACCGGGTTGCCCCGTAGACAGGGGGTGAAGCGTCCCAAGCGTCCCAAGCGTCCCAGCCCTGGTCAGCCCTGGGACGCTTTGGAACCGTGGGACGCTTGAAGCGTCCCAGCCGCGTCCGTGGGACGCTTCAAGCGTCCCGGCCAATCAAAGCGTCCCAGGGCTGACCTGCGGCGGGACGCTTGGGACGCTTGGGACGCTTCACCCCCTCAATATGGTCAGACCCGATACCGGAGCCCAACGTTGCGTCAGACCAATCCTGCTCTGCGGTGTAGATCGAGCCATGCAGGTAGTGCTAGCCGTCCACCAGGTCATGTGCTGGGATACTGATCCTCAAGGCTGTTGCATCGTCGCTCGTCTTGTAACGAGGCCACCGCTGACCTTCGGGATCTTGTCGTTCCGCATCCCTCACTTCCGCGATGAGACCGTCCGTGCCCCCCGTGGCTACGATTTCGAGAATACGTTCCCAATCCGCCAACCCGAACTCATGCAAGCGAGCAGCACCGTCCGTCAACAGTAGAGCCTGCCGGAAGTTGTTAAGGGGAATTTGCCCAGTTAGGGCTTCCCGCGCGGCCTGGGGGTCTGCACCGGCAACCCAGTATCCATCGGCGGTATTCCTTATCTTGCGCTGAGCTTCGACCAACTTACTTACGTCTCGTTCGTGAGCTTCCGTACCGACTTTGGAGCGCACAGCGGCCTCATGCTGTGAGCGATTCACACGGGATACACGATCGTCTGTGTAGACATGCAAACCGTCTGAGCAGTCGAATATAATCGTAGAGTCCGCCAATACGAGCCACTCCACACTTTCGGCACCAACTCTTAGGGCGAGCACCGTAGCCGACGGCGTACCAGGATTGCCGACATCGCATGTTGACACATGCAACGCTGCAACCGATTCGATAGCAGTAGAGAGCGCCGAATCCAAGCTGGTCGAATCATCCGTCATGCCCGCTAGTAGCAGGGTTCCCAGCTTTTCCACGTACCAAGGTACGTCGTGGATGCACCCTGTCCCGAGGTCGCCAGGAGCGGTCAATCCGTCCAACACCACAGCGAGCCTATTCGTGGCGACACACCAGTCTTCATTTCTCTTGCGGGAACTTCCGGGCTTTGTACTGAATTCAGCTCGCACGCTGTTTGCCATTCTTTTTATAGATCGGAGTCGCGAGTTTGGACGTTCGAATCTTGCGCGTATCCGCATCGAACGTGCAGTGGACAATCGCGGAGAACCGTCCGTCTTTAACTTCTCTGTATAGGTCGCCAACATGTCGGTCTAGGTAGTGCACAACCCCGGCCGCACCCACAGCGTGAATACCGGCGATGTACAGGAAGTTACCCTTCCCGTCCAGTCGTGGCAACTTGCCGACGTACGCATAATCCGATGAATCGCCACCGTCCATCGGGGATCGGCAAATGTTACCGGTGTTGCGGTCAGCCAGAAACCAGCCGTGCTCATCGCGATCAAAAGCAATGTCGGAATCCGATTCGAGCACCTGTGCAATTAGCGGTGAAAGTCGCGGTCCGCAAATGACAACAAGGTCATCCCTGTTCAGATTGATCAGTCCGGGTGGCTGGATTACTTCATAGTTTAAATCGAAGTCCAGGCCGCGCGCCATTTCACGAAAAGCGTCGTATGCTTGAAAATCTTCCTGCGCGACAACCGGACCAGGGTTCTCGGCTTTCGCCTCAAGCTTCCCACCCAGCGCGACTGTCAGTGTTGCACTAGTACCGAAGAAGGCGCGCTCAATTCGCGGCCCTGTCTTCAACAGTTGCCCGATACGAGACCGCGTCAGCTTCAGGTGTTCCGCAATCTCGGTCTGGGTCATGCTCCCTTGCAGAAGCTCCTCAATCGCCTCCTTGCGCACCCGTGACACCTCTGTGACGGCCGCCTGAAGTCGACTACTCAGGTCACCTGCCTGCCGTGCTCGCCGCAACGGGTCGCTGATCGCCCGAAGCTCGCGGACTTCGTCCTCCACCTAGCACTACCTCCTACGCAAGGGGTCTTGCCCATCTTCGCAAGGGGGGGTTGACGACGCAACCGCTCCTCGCTAGCGTCTGTCGTGTCAACCCCCCCTTGCGGCCGTACCGCTAGGGGGGCTCTACAGAGAGGGAGTGGCTGTGATCAGCACGAAGGCCTACCCGGACGGCTTGACCGAAGATGCCGTTGACGCGCTGTTGTCGCAGGTGTCACGGGTGTCGCAGGAGATCGTCACATCGGCTGAGCCCACCTCGGCTCTGCTGGACGGCACGGCCCGTGAGCGGCGCAACCGCCGTATCGCCGCTCGTGCACTGCGCGGCATCACCGCCGAATTCGGTGTGACATTGGCGCAGGTGGTTGCGGAGCAGGGCAGGGCTGTGCGGTTGGTTCGCGCCGCCGCCGTTCGGCCAGCCCGGGCGGTTGAGGCGTTGGGCCAGGTCGCCTGATGGCTGGCAAGTCGTTTTCCTGGGTGCTCACCGAGTCGGTGCCGTGGGCCGAGGGCTTGCGGTTCACGCGAGGCACGCATGACGGCTTGCCGCTGCTGTCCTATGGCTGTGCCCCTCGGGACAAGCTCGCCACGCGCCGTCAGTTGCGTGCACAGGGGTTGCGTCCCGGTGGTGCCGATCCGGTCGCAGTGCTCTACGTGCGGCACCGGGCCAGCGGACGGCGCAACTTCGCGAGTCTCTACCTGGTCAGTGCCGCCAAGCCGGTCCGGCCGATGACCCCGGCCAAGCGGGCGGCGCTGGACAAGGCCAACCGCGCCCGCCGTGCCTACCGGTACGCCCGGTACCAGTCCGCCGCCTGAACCGCTCTCGCTTTCCCTCACGCACTGGACTTAGCCCAGGCCGGAGGCCTCAACTTCGGCAGAGGAAACCCGTAAGACCCCGCGCGCCGATGACGCGCGATCAGAAGAAGTAGGCCGACCCCACCACCATGAGGAGAGATCACCGATGGTACTCACCGAGAAGAAGTGCTCCGTGTGCGGGAAGTTCAGCTGGGACAGCGACTTCGGCACCTACCACGAAGAGCACGAGAACCCTCGGTCCGGCAAGACGGAGAAGTGCGACACCAACGGCGGCACTTACGTCGACGGCGTCCCGCAGTAACCGGGCGACTCAAGCAGCCCGGTACCAGACCGCCGCCTGACCTTCTCGTTCCCACATTCCCCTGCACCCGACTTGTCTTAGGAGATCTCTGTCATGCGTTGGTCCGCCAAGTCCAAGACCGCCGCCTTGACCAGCGGCAGCGTCGGCAAGTACACCCGCGCCGTCGAGCTCACCGGCCGCTGCTCGTGCGGTGACCACCTGACCGGCACCGCCACCGTGACCACCGTGTTGGGCGAGATGGGCACCGCCGTCGCCACCACCACGCACACCTGCGGCGCGAACGTCCAGCTCACCGGCAGCTACTGACAACCCCGGACCAGCGGCCAGGAACCGCCAAGAACCAACCCGCTGGTCCGGGTTCACCCACCGTCCGATCTCAAGACCGAACGGAGCCTGTTCAGTGTCCCCCACGATCGTGCTCGTTCTTCTCGCGGCTGTCGCCGCAATCCTGCTGTGGAAGGTGCTGCTGACCGCCGGGTGCATCGGCGTGGTGCAGTGGATCGCCGTGACGCACTCCGACGACGCCACCGTGCAGCTCGTCGCGTTCGCGCTGCCCGCGCTGCTGATCGCGGCCGTGCTCCACCGCGTCCGCACCTCCCGCAACGCCGTGCCCGGTCACGTCGGCACGTTCGACCGGAAGGGGTTCCGGCGATGACCAGCGCCTACCCGACCCCGGTCGACGCGCTCACCGAGCGGGTCCGCTCCCTGGCCTTGGAGCTGGGTGCGATGCCGTCCCGCAACCAGGTTATGAAGGCCTGCAAGGTGGGTGCGCCCAAGGCCAACGCCGCCTTGGACGCGCTCAAGGCCACCGGCTTCACCCCCGACACCGCCGACACCACGCCCGCTTCGGTGCACCCGGCGCAGACCCGTCACCTGCACGCGGTCGACAACCGCGCCACCGACGAACCCGCCGACGCCCCGACCGTCCAGACGGACACGGGCACCGATCAGGCCGCGCCGGTCGCCGAGCCGTCCGCCGAGGTCACCCCGGTCGCGGACCCGGAGCCGTCGCCCGACCCCGTGCCGGTCGACACCACCGCGCCGACGCCCGACGCTCCGGCGGAGAGCGGGCGCAGGCAGGGTAAGCGGTCCCGGCCGTGGGCACTGCTGCTGATCGCGGCGGGTGCGTTCGTGGCCATCTGGGGCGGCTGGGTGGGTCTGGGCAAGCTCACCGGGTTCGGTGAGATCGCGCTCTTGCCCGGTATCGCCGACGACTTCACCATCGACTCGGCGATCACCCTGCCGATCGGTGTCGAGGCCTACGCGGCGTACGCCCTGCGGGTCTGGCTGTCGGGTGCGACCCGGTCCGCTCAGGCCCGGCGGTTCGCGAAGTGGTCGACCATCGGCGCTCTCGCGCTGGGCGCGGCCGGACAGGTCGCCTACCACCTGATGACCGCAGCGGGCATGACGGCCGCGCCGTGGTGGATCACCACCTTCGTGTCCTGCCTGCCCGTGGTGGTGCTGGGCTGCGCCGCCGCCCTCACCCACCTCCTGCACGCCGACTCCGAGGAGGCGCAGCGATGAGCACCGCACTCGGTACCCCCGACCCGCACGAGCAGCCCGACAACGTCCGTCACCTGCGCCCGGTCACCGACACGGTGACGGATGCGCCCGGGAGGCAATCGTCACCAGAGGCCGCGGGGGATGCGTCACCTGCCGCGGGGCATCCGTCACTCGCGGTCGAGCCGAAGGTGTTCGACGGCCAGGTGCTGACGCCCGAGCAGTCCGCCGAAGTCGACCGGCGGCTTGCCCGTCAGGCGTTGCAGCGTTCCGCCGCCGCCGCTGGTCGGGTGGTGCGGGTCATCGCGGAGTCCGACCGGACCGCGCGGTTGAAGGCCGTGACCTCCTATCGGCTGCGCCACGCCCCGCGCGACGTGGCCACCCTGCTGGGCTACTCGGTGCGCGGGCACTGGCGGTGGGCGGTCAAGGGCTGGAACTGGCTGACCTACGCAGACCTGCGCAGCGACGTGCGCAACGCCCGACTGGCCGGTGACGCCGAAGCGCGGCGGACGGCTCAGCAGATGATCCGCGACGACGCCCGCGCCCGCTGGGCACGGCTGGCGGCCGTGGTGCGCCGCGCGGCCGTCACCGGAGCGGCGGTCGGGCCGGTCGCGGCGGTGCTGGTCACCGTGAACGCGCTGCTGGAACGGCACGAGATGTGGACGTGGCTGGCCGAGGTCTACGGCGTGCTGGACGTCATCGGCAACGTCCTGCGCTGGCTGCTCACCGTGCTGCTCGTGGCGTTCCCGGTCGGCGTGCTGGTCGCGTCGGTGTTCGAGGGCCGCGACAAGACCCCCGGCGCCGGTTTCCTGGTCCGCCCGGACCGTGACGACGCCGACTCGTGGATCGATGAGCGCATGATCACGGCCGCTCTGGCGCACCTCGGGATCGGGCCGTTGGCGAAGTTCTTCAAGGACGGCGGTCAGCTCACCTACACCGTTCCGGCCCGTGTGGACGGTGACGGCACCTACGCACAGATCAAGCTTCCGATGGGTGTCACCGCCGACATGGTGGCGGCGCAGCGCGGCAAGCTCGCCGCCAACCTGGGTAGGTCCAGCCTGGAGACGTGGCCGACCAAGGGTGATGAGGACGGCGTGTTGGACCTGTGGGTGGCCGACAAGGGCAAGCTCGCCGGTGGTGCCGGTGAGTGGCCGTTGCTGGCGGACGGGTCGGTGGACGTGTTCGAGGGTGTCCCGTTCGGACTGACGCAGCGGGGCACGGTCATCAACGCCATGCTGTTCGAGTCGAACTGGCTGATCGGCGGGCGTCCCGGTCAGGGCAAGTCGGCCGCGATGCGCACGTTGCTGCTGGGCGCGTCGCTGGACCCGACGGTCGAGTTGTGGACGTTCGTGATGGGCGAGTCTCCGGACTTCGAGCCGTTCCGGCCGCGTCTGTCCCGCTACGCCATGGGCATGGACGACACCGTGGCTGAGCAGGCGTTGCAGGCCCTGCGGGACGCGTTGGCGGAGATGGAGCGTCGCGGGAAGGTGCTGGGTGAGCAGCCCGGCAAGCCGCCCAAGACCTCCCGCAAGCTCGCCGACAAGCCGGGGTTGGGCCTGCACCTGCTCGTGCTGGCCATTGACGAGGTGCACGAGCTGTTCCAGCACAAGACCTACGGCGCGGAGGCCGCAGAGCTGGCGGTGCGCCTGATCAAGCGCGGCCGCAAGTACGGCATCGTGCTCGTGCTGGCCACCCAGTCACCGACCAAGGAGTCCATCCCGCGCGAGGTCACCCGCAACGTGTCCTGCGGTGTGGCGTTCGCGGTCGCCGACCACGTGGCTAATGACGGCCTGCTCGGCGCGGGCAAGTACAAGGCCGGTATCCGCGCCACCGACCTGCGCATGAAGACCGACCGGGGCACCTGCGTCGCCGTGGGCATCACCGACAACGTGTTCGAGCTGGTCAGGACGTTCTACGTGCCGTTCGAGGACGGCCGCGACGAGGTGACCCCGGTCATCGCCCGCGCCCTGCGGCTGATCGAGGAGACCGGACGCACCGTCGCCGACCACACCACCGACACCACGCCGGACGAGGTCGACCACCTGGCCGACATGGCCGCCGTGATCGGCGACGACAAGCGCGTCCGGACCGCCGTGCTGCTGCGGCGGCTGGTCGAGCACAACCACGGCGAGTACGGCGACTGGACGTTCCAGGACCTCAAGGCCGCCCTGGACACCGCCAGAGTGCCCGTGCGCAAGTCGGACGGCAACAGCGTCGTCCGCGCCGAGGACGTCGCCACGGCCATCACCGAACGTGACGAACCGGCGGAGTCCGACGACGACACCGGACCGGCCGTAACGGCAGGGATCTAGCCAGGGGACCGGCAGGGAGACAGGGAAGTTTCCCTACCCGCTTCCCTGCCTCCTCTCCCCTGACCTGACCAGCACAGACCGCCCGCCAGGGAAGATCAACTGCGCGTTCCGCTGACCAGCGCGAACAGCTCGGAACGAGGGTCTTCGACCCACTCATCCCCTTCCCTCCCCTGGCGCAGCGCGGCACCCAGCACGGGTGACCGTGCCGACTCCCCACACTCTCACATCGTCACTCTGAGTCACGAAAGGCTCGTTATGAGCGACCGTGTCATGCACATCGCCGGAGACCTCTCCGTTCTCGCTTTCACCGTCGGCCTGACCAACAACCCCAAGTCGCTGTGCGGGGTGCGCATCCAAGGCGCACGCGAAGGCGCGCCGCTGTGCCCTGCCTGCTTCAGGCGCTCCGGCTGGACCTACGACAAGCGCCACCGCTGACCAACGGCCACCGGCATCCACAGGAGACAGCCATGTCCTTTCAAGACACACTGTTGCGCCACGCCCTGGCCGCCGCAGCGATGGGGTTCCACGTCTTCCCGCTGCGTCCCGGCACCAAGATCCCCGCACTGCACGGCGTGAAGTCCTGCCCCCGCAACGGGGTCTGCTCCACCGGTCACGTCGGCTGGGAACAGCGCGCCACCACCGACCGCGCCGTCATCGAACGCTGCTGGTCGGCAGGGCCGTTCAACATCGGTATCGCCACCGGGCCGTCCGGGCTGCTTGTGGTCGACCTCGACACGCCGAAGTCACCCGCCGCACAGGACAAGGACGGCTGTAGTCGACAGGGGATCGAGTGGGGTCGCGACGTGCTCGCCGAGCTCTGCGTGCGCACCGGGCAGCCGGTCGAGCAGGTGTTCGACACCCGCGCCGTGGCCACCCCGCGCGGCGGTGAACACCTCTACTTCCACGCCCCGTCCGGTGTGGAGCTGCGCAACACCCAGGACGCCCTCGGACCGCTGGTCGACACCCGCGCGACCGGTGGCTACGTCGTCGGCCCCGGATCGAGGACCCCGGACGGCACCTACACGGCCACCGACGACCGCGAACCGTCCGACGCCCTGGGCTGGTTAGTCCAGGCACTGTCCCCCAAGCCGCGTACGGCCGTCTCAGCGCCCGTTGTGTTGCCCACACGGCGGCTCGACGCCTACGTGGACGCCGCAGTCCGGGCGGAGTACGACAGGGTCGCAGCGGCCCAACGAGGCAAGCACAGCAAGACCTTGTTCATCGCAGCCGTCGCGCTGGGCCGTCACGTCGGGGAGGGCAATCTCTCCTCGACTACAGCAGAACACCACCTGCTCACCGCAGCGGCCCACATGATCGGCCCCGGCTGTGACTGCACCGAAGCCAAGGTCCGCCGCACTATCAGCGACGGACTACGGGCCGGAGCCAGCACCCAACGTCCCAGCCGACCCGGTAACCCGACCGCACCGGCCACACGGGGTGCCGCATGAGCCCCCGCCCGCGTCTGCTCGACCTGTTCTGCTGTGCCGGTGGAGCGTCCGCCGGTTATCACGCGGCGGGGTTCGACGTGACCGGCGTGGACATCGCGCCGCAGCCGTACTACCCGTTCCCGTTCATCCAGGCCGACGCCCTCACCGTCGATCTGTCCGGCTATGACGTGGTGGCCGCCTCCCCGCCGTGCCAGCGCTACTCGACCGCCACCCCGACCAGTCGCCGCGACGACCACCCCGACCTTGTCGACCCCATCCGCCAACGACTTCGTGACGCGGTCGCCGATGGGCTGATCTGGGGATACGTCATCGAGAACGTCCCCGGAGCACCCCTGCACAACCCCATCACCATCTGCGGCGACACGCTGCGACTCGGCGTGCGCCGTCACCGCCTGTTCGAGTCCAACCTCGACCTGCACGGCACACGCTGCCACCACGACCGCAGCACACCCGCCGTCCCCGTCTACGGCTCCTACGGCCAACGCGGAACACGAAACCCAGCCGGCTGGGAAGCGTCACGAAACCCGGTCGACTTCGACACGGAAACGTCACCCGGCACCCCGACCGAGGCAGCCCGAGCCGCCATGGGGATCGACTGGATGCCCTGGCCCAACCTCACCCAAGCCATCCCACCCGCCTACACGTTCTGGATCGGCACTCAGCTCATCGGCCACGCCCGCCACCACAGGCCGGTGACGCAAGCGACCAGGGCGCAAACGTCACCCGCTGACGCAACACACCGGCGGGAACCGTCACCGGGTGACGCATCCCCCGCGGCAGTGACGCATCCCCCGCGGTCAACCCCCGACCAACCCGGCGAGCTCAGGGGTTCCGTCACCACTCGCACCTGCCACTGCGGCAAACCGCTCGCCCGCCCGACCACCGGCAGATGGCCACGCCACTGCTCTCACGCCTGCCGACAAGCCGCCTACCGCGCACGGACCAAGAAGGACGCCGCATGACCGCCGAAACGCCAGGTGCCGTGTTGCTCGACAAGCTTCACACCGCGTTGACCCGCTACGTTGTGCTGCCCACCCCGGCAGCCGCCGACGCCGTGGTGTTGTGGATTGCCGCCAGCCATGCTCAACCGGCCTGGGCGCACGCGCCCCGGCTGGTGATCCGAGGACCGGAGAAGCGGTGCGGCAAGTCCCGTCTGCTCGACGTGGTCGAAGCGACGTGTCACGACCCGTTCATCACGGTCAACTCGTCACCGGCGGCTGTCTACCGGTCGATCAGCGACGACCCGCCGACCATGCTGGTAGACGAGGCGGACACGATCTTCGGGCCGAAGGCCGAGGGCAACGAAGACCTGCGCGGACTGCTCAACGCCGGACACCAACGCAACCGGCCCGCCAAGCGCTACGACGCCGCCACCAACACCGTGGAATCCATCCCCACGTTCGCCATGGCCGCGCTTGCCGGAATCGGCGCGATGCCCGACACCATCGAAGACCGTGCCGTAGTCATCCGGATGCGCCGCCGCGCCCCCGGTGAGCAGGCAGCTCCCTATCGCCACCGCCGCGACCGCCCCGCGCTACGCCAGCTCGCCGAACACCTCGCGCGCTGGCTACGCGCCGACCTGCACATTCTGGAGAACGCCGAACCGACCATGCCTGTGGAAGACCGCGCCGCCGATACCTGGGAACCCCTCATCGCCGTAGCCGACCACGCCGGGGGCACCTGGCCCACCCGCGCCCGCACCGCTGTACTCGCCCTCACCGCCGAAGCCAACGACGACGGCGACGCCACCCCCGGCGTGCGGCTGCTCGCCGACTGCCGCGCCATCTTCACCGACGTCACCGCCCTGCCCACCGCCCAATTGCTCGCCCGCCTCAATGCCGACCCGGAAGCGCCCTGGCGCGCTCACGGTCCGAGCGGACTCACCGCGCACAAGCTGGGAGCGATGCTGCGGGAATACCGCATCACCTCAGCCAACATCCGATTCCCCGACGGCATCCAGGTCAAGGGCTACCACCGCGACGCGTTCGCCGACGCCTGGTCGCGCTATTGCCCCGCAGTCGACACCACCGAGGACCGGACCGACGACAAACCGGCGCGACTCAGCGTCGTGACGCCCTTGCCCACGGAATACGCCGGAGGTGCCGCGTGACCGGGAACGTGACCCCGCTCAACAACGCCGACGATCTCTTGTTGTCCATCAAAGACGCGGCGAAGCGGCTCAACATCGGCCGCACGCTCATGTACGAACTCGTCAACTCCGGCCAGATCGAATCGGTCCACATCGGCAAACTGCACCGCGTCCCCGTGGCCGCGCTGATCCGCTACGTCGAACGTCTCACCGCACAGCACACGAACAACCCGGAAGCCGCGTAGGGAGCGACAGTGGGACGCAGGTCGAACGGAGAATCCACTATCTATCCCGGCAGCGACGGCTACTGGCACGGCCGCGTCACCGTCGGCGTGAAGGACAACGGCAAACCCGACCGCCGCCACGTGCAGGCCAAGACACGACCCGAAGTCGCCGACAAGGTACGCAAGCTCGAACAGGAACGCGACGCCGGGAAGGTCCGCAAGACCGGCAAGGTGTGGACCGTCGAGCAGTGGCTACAGCACTGGCTAGACAACATCATTGCCCCACCCGTAGTTACGGAGAACGCGTTCAGCGCGTACGAAGTCGCAGTTCGCGTCCACTTGGCTCCCGGCATCGGCGCGCATCGGTTGACCAAGTTGGAACCCGAACACCTCGAAAAGCTTTACCGGAAGATGATGCGGGAAGGCGCATCGGCCGCCACAGCCCATCAAGCTCACCGCACTGTTCGAGCTGCTTTGAACGTCGCGGTTCGTCGCAGGCACATTACGGAGAATCCGGCGTTGCTCGCCCGTGCGCCGAAGATCGAGGAAACGGAGGTCGAACCGTACTCGGTCGAGCAGGTAAAGAACCTGCTGGAGACCGCGCAGCAGAAGCGCAACAGCGCCCGGTGGGCAATCGCGCTTGCCCTTGGCCTGCGGCAGGGTGAGGCACTGGGACTGCGGTGGGCTGACGTCGATTTGGAGGCTGGAACGCTGCTGGTGCGGCGCAGTCGGCTGCGCCCCCGGTGGAAGCACGGGTGCATCGAGCCATGCGGCCGGAAGTTCGGTGGGCACTGTCCGAACCGAGTGCCGTTGCGGACGGAGACAGCAGGGACGAAGTCGAAGGCCGGCAAGCGCGGAATCGGCCTACCGGACGAACTGGTGAAACTGCTAAAGCTGCACGCCGCCGAGCAGGAACGGGAACGGGTCAAGGCAGCTCAACTGTGGGTGGACAGCGGTTACGTGTTCACCACGCCGACCGGTGGACCGCTCAACCCGCGTACGGACTACACCGAGTGGAAGCGGCTGTTGGAACGCGCCAAGGTGCCGGACGGCAGGCTGCACGACGCCCGACACACCGCCGCCACGGTGCTGCTGCTGCTCGGAGTGGCCGAACGGACCGTCATGGGGATCATGGGCTGGTCGAACACAGCGATGGCCGCGCGGTACCAGCACATCACCTCAGCGATCCGCCGTGACGTGGCTCAGCGGGTCGGTGGGCTGCTCTGGAGGCCGTCCCCGACAGAAGGGGCCGGGGACGACGCAGACGCCGCCTGAACGGGCCTAGAGAGCACAACTGAGACGAAGACTGAGACGACATGGCAAAGGGCCGGGCACCTGGTGAGGTGCCCGGCCCTTTGACCTGCGGTGGCGGTGGGATTTGAACCCACGGAGGCTTTCACCTCACACGCTTTCGAGGCGTGCTCCTTCGGCCGCTCGGACACGCCACCGCCGAGAACAATACAAGACCGACCCGGGTCAGCCCAACGGGGGGTGGGCAGTGGAATCTTGGCTGGTCAGGGCGGTGCGGAGGTCAGAGGTCCGCGAAGAACGACTCCATCAGGGCGGCGCAGCGGTCGGCCAGGACGCCGCCGACCACTTCGGGGCGGTGGTTGAGGCGGCGGTCGCGGACCACGTCCCACAGGGAGCCGGCGGCGCCGGTCCGGGGTTCCCAGCAGCCGAAGACGACCCGGTCGACCCTCGCCAGGACCAGGGCGCCGGCGCACATCGTGCACGGCTCGACGGTGACCGCCAGGGTGCAGCCGGTCAGGCGCCAGCCGTCGCCGTAGGCTGCGGCGGCGGCGCGGAGGGCCAGGACCTCGGCGTGCGCGGTCGGGTCGCCCAGGGCCTCGCGGGCGTTGCAGGCGCGGGCCAGCTCGGCGCCGTCCGGGCCGTAGACGATCGCGCCGATCGGGATGTCGCCCGTCCTGGGCGCCTCGGCGGCGACCTCCAGGGCGGCTTCGACCATCGCCTCGTCGGACGCCTGGCTGATCACCCGGTCACGCCTGGAGGCTGTCCAGCAGCTTGGTGAACTCGTCGCCGAACCCGCAGCGCTGCGCGACCATCTGCAGCTGCTCGTCCGGGTACAGGTCGACCTCGTCCACGACCACCTGCATCTCGTGCTGCGGCATGCCGAGGTCGGCGAGCACGGCCAGGTCGCCCTCGGGCCAGAGCTCGTCGTCCTCCTCGTCCGGCGGGTCGACGCGGAGCAGGTCGAGGACGTCGGCGGCGATGTCGTAGTCGAGCGCGGCCGCCGCGTCGGACAGCAGGAGGGACACCCCGCCGGGCACCGGCCGCAGGACGATGAAGAACTCGTCGTCCACCGCCAGCAGCCCGAACACGGCACCCGTCGAACGCAGTTGGCGCAGTTCCGTGATCGCCGCGTCGAGCTCGGACAACGCCGAGCTGTCCATCTTGCTGCACCGCCATCGGCCGTCTTCACGAACGACCGCGACAGCGAAGCCGTTGACCGGCTCCTGGTGTGCCATGTGCACACCGTAGGGCCACACCTCGGCACCCGGTAGCACGGGGGCCTCGGCCGCGGGCACGGGGGGCCGAGCGATGCCACTATCGAGGGATGAGCACAACTCTGCCGACCGCCAGGACGACCGCCTCCGAGCCCCGGTTCACCGGGCTGGTGGAAGCCGCCCGAGCGCTCCAGCCCAGGACAGTGGCGTTGCGACGGCAGGTGCACCGGCACCCGGAGCAGGGCTTGGACCTGCCCGCGACCCAGGCCGCGATCCAGCACGCGCTGTCCGGCCTGCCGCTCGAGGTGACCACCGGCGGGTCCAGCAGCTCGGTCACCGCGGTGCTGCGCGGCGACAAGCCGGGACCGACCGTCCTGCTGCGCGGCGACATGGACGCGCTGCCGTTGCAGGAGGAGACGGGCCTGGCGTACGCCTCCGAGATCGACGGCTCCATGCACGCCTGCGGCCACGACACGCACGTCGCCATGCTGGCCTCCGCCGCACGGCTGCTCTCCTCACGCCGCGACGCGCTGGCCGGTCAGGTCGTGTTCATGTTCCAGCCCGGCGAGGAGGGCCAGCACGGCGCGCGGCACATGCTCGACGAGGGCGTGCTCGACGCGGCGGGCACACCGGTGGAGAAGGCGTTCGCCCTGCACATCACCTCCACGCTCCAGTCGGGCGTCGTCGTCTGCCGCCCCGGGCCGACGATGGCCTCGGCGGACACCTTCCACATCACCGTCAAGGGCCGGGGCGGGCACGGCGGCATGCCGCACGACGCGCTCGACCCCGTGCCGGCCGCCGCCGCCATGGTCGGCGCGCTGCAGACGATGGTCGCCAGGCGGGTGAGCGTGCACCAACCGGCCGTGGTCACCATCGGCCGCATCTCCGCCGGCACGACGACCAACATCATCCCGGAGACCGCCCTGGTCGAGGGCACCATCCGGACGCTCTCGGAGAACACCAGGGCCCTGGTGCACCGCGAGTTCCAGCAGGTCGTCACGCACGTGGCCGCCGCGCACGGCTGCACGGCCGAGGTCGAGGTCGTCCCCGGCTACCCGGTCACGGTGAACGACGACGTGGTCGGCCCGCACGTCGTCGACATCACCGGGGCGGCCCTCGGTTCGCGGTGGGCGACCCACATGGAGGACCCGCTGATGGGCGCCGAGGACTTCTCGTACGTGCTGCAGCGGGTGCCGGGTGCGATGGCCTTCCTGGGCGCCTGCCCGCGCGGGGTCGAGCTGGACCGGGCGGAGCCGAACCACTCGAGCCGGGTGCTCTTCGACGAAGCCGCGATGGAGCACGGAGTGGTGGTCTACACCGCGTTCGCGCTGGACGCCCTGCGGTAAGGCGGGCAGCGGGACTCCCTGCGGCGAGCCGAAGTCGGGATCGAGGCGGGGTCGGGGCTGTGGTGTTCATGGCCTCGACCCTGCCGTCTGGGGCGGGGTGGGGCGAGGGGTCGTCCGGGAGCTGTGGACAACTCCTGTCCTGTGGACGAGTAGGGGGGTGCCGGTCCGCGCCGGCAGGATGGGCGCCGTGCGAAGCGTCTGCGTGGTCGGGCTCGGGTTGATCGGTGGTTCGGTGTTGCGCGCGGCGGCGGCCGCGGGGCGCGTGACCTGGGGCGCGACCGCTTCGACCGCCGACGCGGAGGCGGCCGGGCAGGACGGGCACGACGTGCTCGACCTCGCCGGGGCACTCGACCGCGCGCGGGAGCACGACGCGCTCGTGGTCGTGGCGGTTCCGCTGCCGGCTGTGGAAGAAGTGCTCCGCGCCCTGCCCGAAGGCGTCCGGCTCACCGACGTGGTCAGCGTCAAGGGCCCGGTCGCCGACCTGGTCCGCCGGGTCGCGCCGCACGCCCGGTACGTCGGCGGCCACCCGATGGCGGGCACCTCCGCCTCCGGCTGGTCCGCCGGCCGCGCCGACCTCTTCCACGACGCCGCCTGGGTCGTCACCGCCGAGGACGACGCCGACCCGGACGTCCTCACCGACGTCATGGAGCTGGCCTTCGCGGCGAAGGCGCACGTCGTGCCCGCCACCGCCCTGGCGCACGACGCCGCGGTGGCCCGCATCTCCCACCTCCCGCACCTGCTCGCCGCCGTGCTGGCCAGCGTCGGCGCGGACGGCGGGCCGCTCGCGCTCTCCCTGGCCGCCGGCTCGTTCGGCGACGGCACGCGCGTCGCGGGCAGCCGGCCCGAGCTGGTCCGCGCGATGTGCGAGGGCAACCGCGGCGCGCTGCTCGACGCCGTGGACGACGCGTTGGGCCGGCTCGGCGCGGCCCGCGGCTCCCTCGCCTCCACCGGCGGCCTGGCGAAGACCATCGACGCCGGTCACGCGGCACGCGTGAAGCTTCAGGACCAGGCCGTGCGCACGGACCTGACCATCGACCTCACCGCGCCCGACGCCTTGCGCGACCTGCGCGACCTCGGTGCACGCGGGGGCCGCGTCGTCGCCCTGAACGGCACGATCGCGCTCGCACGCACCCCATAAGGTGAACCGGTGGAGCGTCGCAGCCTCATCGCCGCCCTAGGGGGTCTCGCGCTCCTCGGCGGCGCGGTGGTGGTGCTGCGCGACGAGTCCGCTCCCCCGCGTCCCCAGGCGTTCGAACGGTTCCTGGACGAGAGGGTCGAGTACGTCCCCGACACCCAGCGCGTGGCGACGCCCACCGACCTGCGGCTGACCGCGTTGGACCGCACGAGCCTGCGCGCGTCCTGGACGGCCGCCGACGGCATCGGCCACGGCGGCTTCGAGGTGCGCTGGAACGGTGAGACCCGCCTGGTCCGCGGCACCGGGACGGAGTTGACCGACCTCGACGCGAACGCCGACACCACCGTCGAGGTGCGGGCGCTGGACGCGCTGGGCGGCCGGTCCGACCCCGCCACCGCGAAGGCCGTGCCGAGGCTCGCCTACGACGACACGTGGCTCGACGGCCTGATGGTGCCCCTCGACCTGTTCGACGGCCCGGAAGCGCTCGACCCGCGCCGGTGGCGGGTGTTCGACCGGGGCGACACCGACTGCCTCCACCTGCGCCCGGTCAACGGCGAGCGGCTGGAGGTGGACTGCGACCGCGTCGACCTCCAGTCCAACGTGCCGCTGCGGTTCGGCCCGCCCGCCCCGGACGGTGCGGTCGCCCGGGTCTCGCTCACCACCGACGGTCCGGTCGGCGACCTCACGGACGAGAGCGCGGTGCTGATCGCCCTGCTGCCCGAGCCGGTGCAGGACCTGGGCCACCTGGAGGAACCGTTCCCGCCCGGTGTCCTGGTCCTGCGCATCACGCCGTTCGGCGCGCGGTTCCTGCTGGGCGGCGCCCCGCTCGGCGAGACGTCCGGCACCTACCCGCCGCCCACGTCGGGCGTCCGCCACCGCTGGGAGCTGCGCGTGCTGCCCGGCTCGGTGGTGGCGTCGCGGGACGGCGTCGACGTGGCGTCCGCGCCGGTGGAGCTGCCGTGGACGTCCGCCCGGGCGCGCTTGGCGTTCCGGCAGGCCCGGGGCACCCACCTGGACACGTTCGGGCTGGGCGGGGTGCCCGGCACGCCGGCGCCGGGGTCCGTGGCGCCGCTCGGGGTGAGCGGCACGGATTCCGGCGGGGTGTCGCTGGGCAACGTGGCGAACTCGCAGCTGGCGGGCGCGTCCTCGGTGCGCGTGGTCGCGTCCGTGGTGGCCGAACGGGCCGCGCCGATCACCGTCGAGCTGGGCACGCGGTCCGCGCCGGCCGTGTTCATGCCGCCCGACCGAGGTCTCGACCCGGCTCGCCCGGCCGTCGTCCACGCCGACTTCCCGCTGCCCTCGCCCGACTCGAACCCCCAGGTCAGGGTGAGTTCCGACGGCGGCCTCAGCGTCTACGCCGCGCACCTCGTCATCGCCGACGGGCCGGACGCGCGCCACCCGCTCCCCCGGCTCGTCACCCGCCCGCTCCCCGACCCGCGGGTGCCCTCACCAGCGGTGTCCGCGGTGCACGAGACCGCGGGGGAGCCGGCCGACCGGTTACCGGACCGGGGCAGGCTGCGGCTGACCGTCGAGCTCGCCGACACGCGGGCCCGGGAGGTCGCCGCCGTCAAAGGCGTGGAGGTCGACCTCGACGGCGAGCGGATCGCGGTCCTGCCGACGAACGGCTCGGCCGGCGGGCGGCACGGGTTCCTGGTCGACCTCGACGGGCTGGCCGGCGACCGGCACGAGCTGGACGTGCGGGTGGTCCCAGTGGACGAGCGGCACGACGTGCAGTCGTACCAGCAGCCGTTCGAGATCCGCCCGCTGTAGCCCCCGTTGGTCTCGGGTGCGCAACGACGTGGTGACCGCGGTCACCGAGCCACCTAACTTGACTCAATGGAACGTCGCCGGATCGCCCTCGTCGCCGCCGGTGTGGTGCTGTTCGCCGGGGTGATCACCGTGTTGCGGACCACCGGGGTCGGCGAACCCGTCGCCGCGACCACCACCTCCACGCCGCCTCCCACGTCGCTGGCCCCGTACGCCGCCGAAGGCGTCCTGGTGCCGACGGCCGGACCGCCCCCGGAGTCGCCGCGCGAGGTGCACGTGTCGTCCGGACCGCGCCGGTTGCAGCTGCGGTGGACCGGTGACGCGCCCGGCTACGAGGTGCGGTGGGGAGCGGTCGGCCGGCTCGACCACTCCAGGCTGGTCACCGACCGGGTGATGCAGATCGACGGGCTCGAGGACGAGCAGATGCAAGAGGTCGCGGTGTACGCCGTCGACTCCTTCGGGCAGCGCTCCTCGCCCGCGAGGTCCACCGGGACGCCGCACGCGCGACCGGCCGGCGACTACGCCCTGGAGGACCGGTTCGACCAGCCGGACGCGCCCGACCCGACCCGGTGGCGGTTGGCGTCGCGCGGCAACTGCGCGCGGGCCACGCCCGGCCAGGACGACGACGGACGGCGGCTGGTGCTCAGCAGCAACTGCGCGGCGGCTCCGGCGACGTTGCGGTCGCGCACGCCGTTCGTGCTGCGCGACGCCGACGAGCTGGGCCGGTTCGTGGTGGAGACCGACGCGCCCGGCGGTGACGGCGAGCTGGTGCTCGACCTCGTGCCGGGGCCGGTGTCGCTGGTCAGCGGCGACGCGTTGCCGCCGGACGCGGTGCGGCTGCGGGTCGCGACGAGCGCGGGCGCGACGTCCGTGCAGGTGCTCGTGGCCGCCGGGACGCCGACCACCGCGGTGCGCGCGGTGCCCGCGTTGGAGACCGGGCTGAGCCACCGGTGGGAGCTGGCGCTGCGGCGTGACGGCGTGCGGGTGCTGCTCGACGGCGACGTGGTCGCGACCAGTCCGGCGGTGCCCTCGTGGCGCGAGGCGACGGCGCTGGTGTCGGTGGCCGGGCCGACCGGGCAGCGCGCGGCGGTCAGCCTGATCGCGTTCGACGCGGCGAAGGCCGCCACGCCGCCGTGGGTGCCGGGACCGGAGGTCGAGGTGTCGGTGGCGGTCGAGGCGGCGGCGACGGAGCCGACGCGGGCGTTGCCGGGCGTGACGGGCGGGCAGCTGCGGATGGCGTTGCTGCACACCGACGCGTCACCGGAGGCGCCGTCGTTCAGCGTGTCCGCGGGCGGGGTGGTGGCGCCGCTGCGGCCCGCGTCGGCCGGTGCGCCGTGGCGGGCCGGTGTGGCGTACCCGGTGGTGGCGGACCTGCCGGCGGAGGCGTTGCGGGTCGGGGCGTCGGGCAGGCTCGCGGTCACGCTCGTGACCGGCCTGCGGGTGCAGGCCACGCACGTGGACCTGGAGCTGAGCGGGTCGTTCTCGGGCACGCCGCCGACCACGGCGAAGGCCCCGCTGATCGGGCGGGAACCGGAACTGGCGCGGGTCGACGGCCGGGTGCTCGACGCGAGCGGCCAGACCGTGCCGGAGGGCGCGGCGGTGCAGCGCGGGCGGATGGTGTTCGACCTGGCGCTCGAAGGGCGGACGGGGGTGCGGTTGGCGGGGCTGGCCGGGTTCTCCGTGCGGGTGGACGACGACCGGGTGGCCGTGGTGCCGACCGCGTCCGGCGGGCCCGGTGTCGCCGGGAAGTACCGGTTCGCGCTGAACACCACCGGCCTGTCCCCCGGTCCGCACATGATCGAGGTCCGGCTGTTCGCCACCTCCGGTGAGACCCGCCCCACCTCGGCTTACATCCCGTTCTTCGTCGGCCGGTGAGAAGATGGGGCGCATGTCGCGCCCCCTCATCCTCGACGCCGCCCGCACCCCGTTCGGCCGCTACCGAGGCGGGCTGTCCGGGGTGCGCGTGGACGACCTGGCCGCGCTGCCCATCGTGGAGCTGCTGCGCCGGCACCCCTCCCTCGACCCCGCGTCGATCGACGACGTGCTGCTGGGCAACACCAACGGCGCGGGCGAGGAGAACCGCAACATCGGCCGGATGGCCGCGCTGCTGGCCGGGCTGCCGACGTCGGTGCCGGGAGTGGCGATCAACCGGCTCTGCGCGTCGGGCGGTGAGGCGATCGTGCAGGCGGCGCGGGCGTTGGCGCTCGGTGACGCGTCGCTGCTCGTGGCCGGCGGGGTGGAGGGGATGACACGGGCCCCGTTCGTCGTGCCGCGGCCGGACAAGCCGTTCGCCGACCGGTTGGAGTCGGTGTCGACCGCGCTCGGGTGGCGGCTGGTGAACCCGCGGATGAAGGCCGAGTGGACCGTGCCGCTGGGACGTGCGGCGGAGGACGTCGCGGTGTCGCTGGGCATCACGCGGGAGCAGATGGACCTGTTCGCGCTGCGGTCGCACCGGCGGGCTTCGGCGGCCTGGGACGCGGGCGTGCACGACGGGTTCGCGTTCCCCGTGCAGCTGCGGGACGCCGCGCCGGTGCGGCGGGACGAGTCCGTGCGGCCGGAGACGTCGGCGGACAAGCTGGGGAAGCTGAAGTCGGCGTTCTCGGAGAGCGGGCCGGTGACGGCGGGCAACTCGTCGCCGTTGAACGACGGCGCGGCGGCGCTGCTGATGGGGTCCGAGGAGGTCGCGACCTCGCTGGGGGTCACACCGCTGGGTGAGTTCCTCGGCTCGGCCGTGACCGCCGAGGACCCGCAGCGGTTCACCCTGGCCCCGGTGTCGGCGATCCGGAAGCTGCTGGGTCGGTTGGCGATCGAGTCGGCGCAGGTCGACCTGTGGGAGATCAACGAGGCGTTCGCGGCGATGGCCCTGTCGGTGCTGCACCACCTGCCGGAAGTGGACCGGGAGAAGGTCAACGTGCACGGCGGCGCGATCGCGTACGGCCACCCGCTGGGCGCCTCGTTCCCGCGCGTGGTCGTGGACCTGTGCCGGCACTTGCGCGCGCGCGGGGGCGGCCTGGGCGTGGCGGCGGCCTGCGTGGGCGTGGGCCAGGGCATGGCGATCGCCGTCCGGGTGTGAGATCGCCTGATCGAGCGACAGCGCCGCTGCCGGCGGCTTGCTAGGCACGGTCACAGCCGAGGCCGCTAGGCCGAGGAAGTGAACCCGGGCAGGATCCCGCCGGACGACGGGCGCCCGGGTTTCGCGTTGCCCAGCGCAATTGTTGGCGCCTGGTGACAACACCGACGTCGATCACCGCGTCGACGAGGGGTGCCACGCGCTTGCGCCACTCACCTCCGGCGCCGTGGCACCAAGCGATCGCGTCGGGTACCCACAACGCCGGGTCACCGTGTGAGTTCAGGTGCTCGTAGAAGATCGAGTCATCCGCACCCAACGATCGTTGCGTGCTCGCACGGGAGGCAAGCGATTGCTCGCCCGATCGAGCGAACGCGCTGACCACCGTCGATCGAGGGGCTTCGCGCTGTTCGGCGGCCGGTCGGGCCGGGGTCAGATCCGGTAGGCGATGCGGGGGTAGTCGACGACCAGGCCCGTTCGGTCCACGGTGATGTCCTGTTCGAACTCGCCGTGGGTGAAGGAGACGACCGCGCGGTCCTCGCCGACCGAGACCGTGCGGTAGCGCTGGCGGACCAGTTGGACCGACAGGTCGGGCAGGGTCACGTAGACGACCGGGATCTCGTGGTCGCCTTCCTCCTGCTGCAGGTTGAGGCGGCGGATCGGGATGGCGTTGAACAGGACCGCGAACTGCACGTCCACGTCCACCGCGCCGTCGAAGTCCGCCCGCTCCGCGCCCTGACCGGAGTCGACCAGCCAGATGCCCTCGGGTGACCGGCTGACCGAGATCTGCCGCTCCTCCGACACCGTCGCGGTCCGCAGCAGCAGCCGCTTCACCGCGCCGGTCTCGCCGACCGACACCTCGAACGAGCCGCTGAACTGCTCGGCCGGACCGGCGGTCACCAGTCGGCCCGAGGCGCGGAGCTTGCGCTCCGAGAGCAGGAACCGCACCTGCTCCAGCCTGGGCACGTCGTAGCCCTGCCAGGTCACCATCTGCGCGGCGGCGGAACGGGTGCTCTCCCCGGACGGGGTCGCCCGCTCAGCCGTGTTGAACGAGTTCACTCTCCACCCGGAAGGATGTCCTTGGCCTTCTCGGCCACCGTTTTGACCTGCTCTTCGTGGCCGAACCTGCCTGCGACGAACTCGGCGGCCTGGTCGATGCCCGCATCGACCTTCTCGTGGTTCTGCTCGAGCAGCTCGGACGCCTTGTTCTTGATCTCGTCGAAGTTCATCGTGCTCCTTCGCACTCCTGACGCAGGCTACCCGAATCGACCGCGCGGCCCCAGCGGCAAACGGTACCTCCGGGCTCCGCCGACCGCCGCCGCGCACCGAAACGGCCCCCCGGGAGTCCCGGGGGGCCGTTCCGACGGATCAAGATCAGGCAGTGCGCTTGCGACGCAGGAACAGCAGCGCCCCGGCGCCCGCGCCCAGCAGGCCGATGCCGATCAGCAGCGGCACGAAGATGGACGCGCCGGTGTTGGCCAGGTCGTCGTCACTGCCGCCGCCGGCCGGGACCGTGGTGCTGGTGACCGGCGCCTCGGCCGTGGTGGTGGTCGTCGGCGCGGTGGTCGTGGTGGCCTCGGTCGTCGTGGTCACGACGGTGCCCTCGACCCACTTCGCCTTCGCCTTCGCCTTGACCGGGAAGACCTCGGACTTGGCGATGATCAGCGACTGCGTCTTCAGGTTGCGGTCGCTGGACACGAACAGCCGGCCGCTGCGCAGCTTGGCGCTGGCCGTGACGGTGAACTCGACCTCGCCGGGCTCGACGCCCGCGTCGACCTTCACCCACACCTCGGCGACGTTCGACGTGGCCGCCGCGGCGGCGCGGGCGTTCGGGTCGGCGACGGGCAGCGCGTTGCCGTTCGCGTCGACGACCGTGACACCGTCGGGCAGCTCGGCGGTCAGGACCGCCTCGGTGGCCGTGGTGGAGACGGTGAACGGGCCGATCTTCTCGCCCGCCTTGCCGGTCAGCTCGCCCGGCTCGATGGACAGGGTCGGCTTGGGCTCGGCCAGGTCCTCGGCCTTGGTGGTGAGGTACTCGTAGACCTTGAAGACGAGGTCGTCGACCGTGCCGCCGTGGACGTCCTCCTCCTCGGTGGTGGAGTCGTTCTCACGCAGGTCCACGCCGTCGCTGAAGTGCCACACGGCAGCCTGGGTCGCGGCGATCAGGATGCTGCGCTTGTTCTCGGGGTCCAGGCCGTACAGCTCGTAGGCGTCCTTCACCTCGATCGCCGGGTAGCTGTTCTGCAGCACCCAGTTGACCTTGGCGGCGTTCTCCTTGAACTTGGTGTCCGGGTTGGGGTGCTCGCCCCACGGCACCTCGACCAGCGGCTGGCCGTCCTGCAGCGGGGTCGGCAGCTCGACGCAGTACGCCTTGGCGGTCTGCGAGTCGTCGCCTTCCTGGAGGCGGAGGCCGATGAGGCTGGCGTTGAACGCCTGCACGCCCTCCTTGTCCTCGTCGTTGTCCAGGACCTTGCCGTCGCGCTCCAGGTAGATGCCCATGCCGGGCTCGTTCGCGCCGTCGTAGGGCTCGACCTTCGGCTTGTCGGCGGCCGCGGGAAGGGCCGACATCAACACGAGGCCGGCGCCGAGGATCGCAGCGCCGAGGCGCTTCACAGTCGACCGGGATGCCATTTGTCTCCTTGAGGCTCGCGAGGGTAGCCCGTTGGTGTGGTTCAAGGCGGCGGTCCGTGTCGTCCGGGGAGCTACTCGGCAGAGCGCTCCGACACCGAAACGACAGGAATCAGCCGAACAGTAGCCGATTGCGAGCACGTGATCGATGACGGGTGACACCGCCGGCAGGACCACCCGCCAGCAGCGAATACCGAGGTCATCCGTCCACAGTGGATGATCAAGCGCATTCGACGGCGCGTCGACAGTGGACGTCGGACGCCTGTTTCGACGGCCCGCGAAACGGGCGCGGATTACCGAAGTGCCGACGTTCTCGCAGCTCAGCCGGTCCACAGTGGATTGCACGTAATACCCGCCGACCCGCTTTCGACGCCACACCGTTGCCAAACGGTGATCTAGGCGACCAGGGCGGACGGCGCGACCGGGCGGATGTCCCCGACCCGCAGCGACGTGCCGGGCAGGCACAGGTCGCGCGCGGTCGGCGGCTGACCGGTCAGCATCCACTTCACCAGCGACGCCAGCTGGTAGGAGATCAACGGCGGCACGGCGTCGCCCACGTGCCGGTAGGCGTTGCCGATCACCGACACGTCGAACCGGAACCGGCGCGGGAAGCCCTGGAGCAGCGCCATCTCCCGCACCGTGCACAACCGGTGCTGCTCCGGGTGCGAGTAGCGCCCGTTGCCGACGTGCCCGCACTCCCGCTTGATCGTGCGCGCCGGCTCGTCCCACCACAGCCGGCCGTACACGTCCGGGTGGGAACCCCACTTGCCCTCTTCGATGATCTTGCGCTGGGCCGGGTTCAGCAGCTGCTCCGAGGGCGAGCCGACCAGGTCGCCCCACGACCCGCCGTCGGCCGGGATGGCCCGCATCCGGTCCAGCGACCGGTCGCGGCGGAACGACGGCGACACGTGCATCTCGTCCTCGGGGTGCGACTCGCCCGCCTCCACCGGCGGCAGCTTGCCGATCGCCCGCCGCACGGTCACCGCGCCGGGCCGCACCTCCCAGCCCTGCCACAGGTCTTCGAGGGTGCGCAGCGGCACGCCGGCGTCCACCGCCACCACCATCGCCCGCTCGCGCAGCTGCGGCAGCCCGAAGCGCGACAGCATGTGCGTGCTCGCGTCCACTTCGTACCCGAGTTCCAGCAGCAGCTCGGCCAGCCCGTCCAGGTGGTGCCGCTGCCTGCCCTTCACCAGCTCGCGGGCGTTCTCCAGCACCAGCACCCGCGGCCGGAACTCGTCCACGTACGCCGCGACCCGGCCGACCAGCGAGTTGCGCGGGTCGTCACGCAGGTGGTTGGCCGGCGCGATGCGGGTGAAGCCCGAGCACGGCGGGCAGGCCACGAGCACGTCCAGCTCGCCCCGGCGGAGGTTCCACACCTGCCGCAGCACGGCCGGGTCGAGCCGGCCCAGGTCGACCTGGAGCGGGTCGACGCCGATGTTGTCCCGGTAGATCCCGTTGCAGCGCAACGAGCCCAGCCGGGACGACGGCTTGCCGATCTGCGCGTCGGCCGCCCCGACGATGGTGAAGTCCCGGTGCGCTTGGAAGCCGAGGCTCATGCCACCGGCGCCGGAGAACAGGTCGACGACTTTGAAGGTGGGTCCGCGCACCGCGTGATCGTACGGTGGGCGCACCACCCACAGGCGAGTGATCCCACCGGTACCGATCACCGTGATCGCGTACGTTGCGCGCCATGGAGCTCCCACCTGCGTGGCAACGGCCGGATCCGTTGCGTGGACTGGAGGACATGCCCTGGTCGGTGCTCGCCCACGGGGCGGGCGTGGACGACCTGCTCCGACGCGTGGTGCACGACGAGGGCGCCACGCGTGAGGCCGCGTGCCGCGCGCTCGTCGACCGGCTGCTCGTCGACGACACGGTGTCGGAGGCGAGCGTGTGGGCCGTGCCCTTCCTGGTGGAGATGGGCGCGAGCTACCGGGTGCCCGCGGACAGCCGCGATCGGGTGATCTTCCTGCTGGCCGCGATGGCGTTGGCGAGCGCCGGTTTCACCGACGAGGGCAAGCGGACCCGCCGGCGCTGGAACGCGCTGGGGCGCGAGCTGCCGCGCCGGCCGCCGGACTGGATCACGCAGACCCGGTACGAGGTGGCCAAGGGCGCGCCGAAGGTGTTCGAGGCGCTGGCGGGCGCGGAGGTGGCCTGCTCGATGGCGCTGGCCATCGCGGTGCCCGAGACCGTGCCGAGGCACGTGGTGGCGGTGGCTGAGGACCTGGCCTCCGCCGACCGCTCGCCGCGGCTGCTCGCCCTGGCGGCCCGGGTCGCGCTGCACCTCGTGAGCGACGCGCCGATCACGCCGGCGCTGCTGCGCGCCACCGCGCAGTGCAACCCGGAGCTGCTGCGCGCCTACCGGGACAAGGCGTACCCGCACCACCAGCCGCCGTACGTGACCATGCAGCTGATGGGGTACCGGTACGCCTTCCTCGCCGCCTACGGCGACGGCGAGGAGGGCGTGACGATCAGGCCGTGACGGCGGTCGGCTCCACGACCGCGGCGGCGGCCTCGTCGTCGGCGACCGGCACGGCCGGTTCCAGCGGGCCGAGCGCGGTGCCCCACTCCTGGTCGGCCAGGGCGAACGCGGCCACGGTCAGCGCCACCACCGGGCGGGCCGGCGGCAGCTCGGCGGCGTAGAAGTCGAGCTCCAGCCGCGCGCCGAGCGGGGACGGGCGCAGGCGCAGCACGCCGTGCGGCGCCTCCTCGGGGTGCGCGAACCGGCACGACCACTCGGTGAACACGATCGAGCGTTCCACGACCTCGGTCGGGTGGACCGCGCGGACGTTCGCGCCGACCGAGCCGTGCCGGTAGTCGTCCGCGGCGGAGACCAGCAGCTCCTCGAACTCGATGGACGAGACGCCGAGGTCGTGCCCGGCCACCAGCGCGACCTGCACGAGCGCCAGCGGCAGCTGCGGCAGGGCGTCCTCGAAGCACACCATCGCGCCGCCGTAGCGGGTGTTGATCTCGGTGGGCAGGAAGCCGTCGGCGGTGGCGATGCCGTCGAGGGTGAACGTGCCGCGGTAGTCGACCGACTCGCGCAGCCGCTCGCCGACCCGGCGGGCCAGGTTGCGCATCTCCTCGCGGATCCGCGCGGGCGGGTCGTAGTAGGACGCGCAGCCCGCGTAGAGGAACCGGGCCTGGCCCGCGCGGCGCGGCACGACCATCTCGATCGGCCGCAGCACGGCGGTGCCGTCCGGGAACACGATCCCGTGCACGCTCACCGGGATGCCCTCCAGGAACGGCATCACCCGGACGAACTCGCACTTGGCCGCGAGCACGTCGTAGGCGTCCTGCGCCTCCTGCCGGTCGCGGACGCGGCGGACGAAGTTCGCGCCGCCGTTGATCGCCGGGCCGTCGCCGGACCACACGACGCCCGCGCCGCGGTCCAGGCGCTGGGTCGCCGCCCACAGGCCGTCGAAGTCGAGGCCGAGGACGACGGCGGGCGCGCGCGGCGCGGACAGCTCGTCCCACAGGCCGTCGATCGTCGTCTTGTTCTCCAGCTCCACCCATTCGGGGCGGCGGGCGTTGAGCACGGGACGGCCCGCGAACCGCGGCGTGTGCACGTACGGCGTGCTGATCACCAGCGCCTCGCCGCGCGGGTCGAAGTCCTCCAGCACCGCGCGGACCTCGCGGTCGGGCGAGGTGAGCAGCTTGGTGAGCCGGTTCTGCTCGACCGCGACGAAGCCGCCCGCGATGCCGAGCGGCACCCAGCGGGCCACTTCCGAGTCGTGCAGCGGCGCGTGGTCGTCCGTCGACAGCACGAGCGTATGGCGGGCGCCGAGCTGGTGGAGCTCGGCGACGCGACTACTCAACCGGGTGCCGCCCGCGAGCACGACCAACCGGTCGCCGAACAGGGTGCCGAGGCGCGCTTGAAGCGCGGAAAGGACGTCATCCATCGCCGAGAACTCGCTTTATGAGAAGCAGACGAGACAGCCGGCGAGCGCCGGTGCCACGCACTGTAGAGGCAGGCGGCGGGATCGGCCCAGCACGGTCCGGCAACGAGCGATGAAACTTGCCGATGGGATCAGGGGCGGGTGCGCGAGATCATCGAGCGGCGTGGCGAAGTACCTGGTCAACCCGGTTCAGGAAGGCGCGCGGTCCCCGGGCCTTGGGGAACGGGAGCAGCAGGCCCAGCAGCGTGTCGTCCACCGACGGAGGCGCGGCGGCCACGATCGCGGCGGCGGTCTCCAGGAACCGCTGGCGCTTGGCCTCGTGCACGGCGTGCTCGGCGAGAACGCCCTCGATGCTCGTGTGCGTGGCGGGATGCGGGTAACTCACTTGGGTTGTATCGGCCCCACCGGTCCCTACCTTTAGGGTGAATTTGCACCGAGTTCAAGAACGCGAACCGCGCCGTGGACGTGCTGGGATGTCGCCATGCGCGTAGTCGTCACCGGGTCCACCGGGTACATCGGACGGGTGGTCTCGGCGGAGTTGTCCGCCGCCGGCCACACACCTATCCCCTTTTCGGGTGATGTCCGGGTCGGGTCGCTCGACGGGCCGGTGGACGCGGTCGTGCACCTGGCGGGACTCGGGCGGGTGCGCGAGTCGTTCGGCGACCCGGTGCGGTTCTACGACGTGAACGTGGGCGGCACGGTCAACCTGCTGCGCTCGCCGCCGCCGCGGTTCGTGCTGGCGTCCACGGCCGGCGTGTACGGGTCGGCCGGTGTCGCGACGATCGACGAGTCCTGTCCGCGTGCGCCGGGCAGTCCCTACGCGGCTTCCAAGGCCGCCGCCGAGGACGTGCTGGCGTGGGCCGCCGAGGCCGGCCGGGTGAGCGGGGTGGCGCTGCGGCTGTTCAACGTCGCCGGCGGCGGGGACGTGGACGACACGCGCGTGATCACGAAGGCGTGCGGGGTGGCGGCCGGGCGGCTGCCGTCGATGGAGGTGTTCGGCGACGGGTCGGCGGTGCGGGACTTCGTGCACGTGCGCGACGTGGCGCGGGCGTTCGTGGCGGCGGTGGAGCGCGACGGTGACGGTTACGTGGCGCTGAACGTGGGCGCGACGCCGGCGAGCGTGGCCGACGTGCTGGCCTCGGTGGCCCGGGTGACGGGTCGGGAGGTGCCGGTCGTGCGGCGGCCCGCGCACCCCGGCGAGGCGCCCGTGCTGCGCGCCGACACGACCGCTCTGCGCGCGTCGGGCTGGGCGCCGGCCTGCTCGGACCTCGACACCCTGGTCCGCGACCAGTGGGCGGCCGAGACCGGGACCTGAGCGCCCCGCCCGCCGGTGTGGTGCCTCGTCAGGGCGCGCCGTGCCCTGACGCACCGACCGGCCTGCCCTCGCGGGACGGGCGGGCACTTCGTCGCCGAGACCCGGCCGGGCCGTCCGATCAGCTCCGCGAGGGTCCCCGCCAAGGGGAACCCTTGCCGCGATTCTACCGGTGGGGTCCGACAGTTCCGGGGGTCGAGCGGCGGCGGGGCAGCGGGACGCGGTCCAGGTCGGCGGCCACGACGAGGTCGCCGGCGAACACCTCGGCGGCCTCGTCGCGGAACAGCCGGGGGTCGGTGTAGCGCTGCGAGAAGTGGGTGAGGACGAGCTTGCGCACACCGCACTCGGCCGCGACCCGGGCCGCCTGACGGGCCGTGAGGTGGCCGTACTCGACCGCCAGCGCCTCGTCCACGTGCAGGAACGTCGACTCGATGACCAGCATGTCGGCCCCGTCGGCCAGCTCGAACACGCCGTCGCACAGCCGGGTGTCCATGACGAAGGCGAACCGCTGGCCCCGGCGCGGCACGCTGACTTCGTCCAGCAGCGGCGGTCGGAGGTCGCGGACGGCGCGGCCCCGGATGCCGTGGGCGGCCAGCCGTTCGGGGATCATCGTGCGGCCGTCCGGCTCGACCAGGCGGTAGCCGTAGGCGGGCAGCGTGTGGTCGAGCCGCCGCGCCTCCAGCAGGCCGAACGGCCCCTCGGCGAGCACGCCCGGCCCGGTGACCGGCTGCGCGCGGACGTCCGCCACGTCGTGGAACGAGCTGGCGTGCCGCAGCCGGTCGAAGTACTCCGCGCCCTCGGCGGGGAAGTGCGCGTGCACGGTGTGCGGCACCCGGTCGAGCGACATGCGCTGCACCACGCCCGGCACGCCGAGGCAGTGGTCGCCGTGGAAGTGGGTGATGAAGAGCCTGGTGACGTCGGTGACCGCGACGCCCGCGCGCGCCATCTGCCGCTGCGTGCCGTCGCCCGGGTCGAACAGGAAGCCCTCGGCGTCCCAGCGCAGCAGGTAGCCGTTGTGGTTGCGGCCGCGGGTCGGCACCTGGCTCGCGGTGCCGAGCACGACCAGCTCTCGTGGTGACACGTGGCAGAGTCTGCGGCATGGAGAGCTTGCAGGCGGTGTCGTCGTGGCCGGTGGACACCGCGGCGACGGCCGTGGTCGACGCGCGGGGTGAGGTGCTCGGCACGCACGGGCCGCTCGACCACCGGTTCCCGCTGGCCTCGGTGACCAAGCTGCTGACGTCGTACGCGGTGCTGGTGGCGGTGGAGGAGGGCGCGGTCGAGTGGGACCAGCCGGCCGGGCCCGAGGGGTCGACGGTGAAGCACCTGATCGCGCACACGTCCGGGTTGGCGTTCGACTCGGCCGACGTCCAGGCCGCGCCGGGCGCCAGGCGGATCTACTCCAACACGGGTTTCCAGGTGCTCGCGGACTGCGTCGCGGAGGCGACCGGCATCCCGTTCGCGCGGTACCTGGCGGAGGCGGTGTTCGAGCCGCTGGGCATGGCGTCGTCGGCGTTGGAGGGCTCGGCGGGCGCGGGCGCGGTGTCGACGGTGGCCGACCTGGTCCGGTTCGCCGCGGAGGTGCAGGCGCCGAAGCTGGTGTCGGCCGAGCAGGTCGCGGAGGCGACGGCGGTGGTGTTCCCGGGGCTGCGCGGGGTGCTGCCCGGGTTCGGGTCGCAGCAGCACAACGACTGGGGGCTCGGGTTCGAGATCCGGGCGGACAAGTCGCCGCACTGGACCGGCACGGCCAGCTCGCCGCGGACGTTCGGGCACTTCGGGCAGAGCGGCACGTTCCTGTGGGTCGACCCGGACGCCGGGGTCGCGTGCGTGGCGTTGACCGACCGCAAGTTCGGCGAGTGGGCCGCGACGGCGTGGCCCGCGTTCACCGACGGGGTGCTGGCGGAGTTGGGACGCATCCGGAGCTGACGTCAGCCACCGCAAGCGGATGCTCGATCGACGCAAGTAATTGACAGATTCATGAAAAGACTCGCCAAGCTCTTGTGAGGCGCGCCACAGCGTGCCTAAGGTCGCCTCCCCCGGCCTTGAGAGAAACGAGTCCTCGATGTTGCGGATATCCGCCAGGTTCGGCGTGGTCGTCGCGGTGGCGGCGGCGGGGCTCGCAGTGCCCGCCGCCGACGCCGCGCCCGCGCCCGTCGTCACCCGGGCCGCGCTGGACCCCGCGCTCGTCGCGGGCCGGGGCGCGGACGTGGCGTTCGTCGAGCAGGAAGCGGAGAACGCCACCACGACCGGCACGGTCATCGGGCCCGACCGGACGGCGTACACGCTGCCGTCCGAGGCGTCCGGCCGCAAGGCGGTCCGGCTCGAGCCCGGCCGGCACGTCGAGTTCACCCTGCCGAAGGCCGCCAACGCGATCACCGTCCGCTACAGCATCCCGGACGCCGCGAACGGCGGCGGCATCACCGCGCCGCTGGACGTGACGGTGAACGGCGGACACCGCAAGACGATGACGCTCACCTCGCAGTACGCGTGGCTCTACAACCAGTACCCCTTCACCAACGACCCGAACGCCGGCCTGCTGCACCCGGACTGGTGGATCACCGAGTGCGCCTGCGTGCCGTCCCAGACCACGCCCGCGCCGGTCATCCGCACACCGTTCCGCCCCAGCCACTTCTACGACGAGCAGCGCCTCAAGCTCGGCCGCACCTACCGCGCCGGCGACCGCGTCCGCCTCACCGCCCCCGCCGGCACCAACGCCGCGTGGACCGTGATCGACCTGCTGGACTCCGAGCTGGTCGCGCCGCCGCACGTCAACCCGGTCGCGGCGAACGTGCTGCTGTTCGGCGCGGACCCGACCGGCCGGCGCGACTCGGCCGACGCCTTCGACCGCGCCATCGCCTTCGCCAGGCGCCACCGGCTCCCGGTGCACATCCCGCCGGGCACGTTCCAGGTCAACCGGCACATCGTCGTGGACGACGTGACCATCGAGGGCGCCGGCAACTGGCACACCGTCATCAAGGGCCGTGAAGTCGCCCTCCCGACGCCCGCGCCGGACGGCTCCGTCCACACCGGAGTCGGCTTCTACGGCAAGCCCGCCGCCGAGGGCGGCAGCCGCAACGTCCACCTGCGCGGGTTCGCCATCGAGGGCGACGTGCGCGAGCGCGTCGACACCGACCAGGTCAACGGGATCGGCGGGGCCCTCAGCGACTCCACCATCCGCGGCCTGCACCTGCGCCACACCAAGGTGGGCCTGTGGTTCGACGGTCCGATGTCGAACGTCTCGGTCACCGACAACATCGTGGTCGACCAGGTCGCGGACGCGCTGAACTTCCACACCGGCGTCACGGACTCCGTGGTGCGCAACAACTTCATCCGCAACACCGGTGACGACGGCCTGGCCATGTGGTCGGAGCACCAGCAGGACGCGCGCAACCGCTTCGAGCGCAACACCGTGCAGTCACCCGTGCTGGCCAACGGCATCGCGCTGTACGGCGGCACGGACAACGCCCTGGTGGGCAACCTGGTCGCCGACCCGGTGCGCGAGGGCAGCGGCATCCAGCTCGGGTCGCGGTTCGGCGCGCAGCCGTTCACCGGGCAGGTCCTGATCACCGACAACACCACCGTCCGGGCCGGCACGCACGAGCTGAACTGGAACATCGGGCTCGGCGCGATCTGGTTCTACGCGTTGGAGCGGGACATCGACGCGGACGTGCGCGTGGTGGGCAACCACTTCCTGGACAACACCTACAACGCGATCATGCTGGTGAGCGAGTGGTCGGTGAAGGACCTCCACTCGATCACCAACGTGCACTTCGAAGACGTCCGCGTCGACGGCACGGGCACCTCGGTGCTGAGCGCCCGGGCGGCCGGTTCGGCGACGTTCGAGAACGTGGACGCGCGCAACGTCGGCGCGGTGCCGGTGAACAACTGCGGCTCGTTCAACTTCCCGGCCACCGGCTCGGAGTTCGCGCTGACCGACGGCGGTGGCAACGACGGCTGGCTCGCGCCGTGGCTGCTGCCGAACACGATCACGTGCGACGACCGTCCCCAGGTCGTCCCGCCGCCCGCGCCGTCGCAGTGGTGACGGCCTGGAGAGCGACGACGGCGTGGCCGCGCACCCGGCCACGCCGCACGTCCTCGATCGCGGCGGCGGCTTCCGCCAACGGGTACGTGCGGTCCAGCACGGGCGTCACCGCGCCGGCTTCGATCAGCTCGCGCAGCAGCACCAGGTCGTCGAGGCGGTCCTTGTGCACCAGCGGTCGCGCCTTGATCCCGAGGAACGGGGCCGCGAGCGGCACCCGCAGCCACCGGTCGACGCCCATGAACCACCGCCCGCCCGTGCCACCGACGAGCGCGACCGTCCCACCCGGCTTCACCAGCCGTTTGAGGGTGCGCAGCGACGGGTTGCCGTAGAGGTCGACCACCACGTCGAAGCCGGTCGCGGTCACCTGCCCGGCCGCGTAGTCGAGCACGTGGTCCGCGCCGATCCCCGCGACCAGGTCCGCTTTCGCCGCGCTGCACACCCCGGTCACCTCGGCGCCGTAGTGCTTGGCGAGCTGCACCGCGTACACCCCGACGCACCCCGAAGCGCCCAGCACCAGCACCTTCTGCCCGGCGCGCACCCGTCCGGCGTCCCGGACCGCCTGCAACGCGGTGAACCCGGCGATCGGCACGGCCGCGGCCTGCTCCGGTGTGAGGTTCGCGGGCTTGGCCGTCACCTGGCCCTCCGGCACGGCGGCGTACTCGCAGAACGCGCCGGAGCACCAGCCGAAGACCTCGTCGCCCACCGCGGTGGTGGACACGCCGGCGCCGACCGCCTCGACCGTGCCCGCCAGCTCCAGGCCGGGCACCCGGTTGCGCGGCCGCCGCAGCCCGACCACCGGCCGGGCCGCGTAGGGCAGGCCGCGCAGGAGGTGCCAGTCGGAGCCGGAGACCGCGGCGGCGTGGACGCGCACCAGCACCTCGCCGTCCCGCACCGAGGGCTTGTCGATGTCGTCGAGCCGCAGCACTTCCTCGGGGACGCCGTACGCGTCCTGCGTGATCGCTCTCATGAGTCGTCCTCCGGGTACTGGAACACGTCGCCGAGCGGGACCGCGAAGACCCGGGCGATCTGGAAGGCCATCTCCAGCGAGGGCGAGTAGCGGCCCTGCTCGATGGCGATGACGGTCTGGCGCGTGACGTCGAGGCGGCGGGCCAGCTCGGCCTGCGTCATCTCGCCGTGCGCGAAGCGCAGCGCGCGGATCGAGTTGGTGATCCTGGTCGGCTTGCCCACTCAGAACCCCCGGCGGTACGCGACGAGCTTGACCGCGGCCCCGAACACGGCCCACGCGGTGAAGACGGCGTAGATCGCGTTGGCGATCCAGAAGTGCGGCGCCTCGGCCAGCGCCAGCACGAGCGGCAGCACCATGCCGACGCCGAGCACGACGACGGCCACGTGCTCGCCGAACCGGTCGATGTCCCGGTCCCGGGCGTCGGCCTTGTGGCTCTCGCTGGGCTTGGCGATCTCCAGCGCGATCCGGCCGACCACGGCCAGCCCCACCGCGATCCCGATGGCCCACAACATGGGCGACAGGTACGGCACCTCGGCCACCGGTCCGTCACCGGCACTTCTCAGGACGACCACGACGTACCCGAGGTAGGTCAGCGCGCTGACCACCAGGTACACCCAGGTCCCCTTCTCCTCGTACGACATCGCACACCCTCCCGGTGTAAAAGAAACTTGACATCGTCAGTGTCAGCTCCGCTTGACTCGATGTCAAGCATCTTTGACATGGGCGGGGGTTCACCACCCTTCGACGAACCCGTCCGGGATGAACATCCCGGTGGTCACGCCGACCGAGGAAAGCTCACGGCAGGTGGGGCGCGGAGCCGGCGCGCGGGTCGGGCACGGCGTCGGCGCGCAGGCGGGCGGCGTCGCGACCGGGCGGTTCGCCGAACAGGCGGCGGTACTCGCGGTTGAACTGCGACGGGCTGTCGTAGCCGACGAGGTGGCCGACGCCGGCGACGTCACCGGGCCGCGCGGCGAGCAGCGACCGCGCCTCCTGGAGCCGGATGCGCTTCTGGAACTGCACCGGGCTCATCGCCGTGATCGCGCGGAAGTGCCGGTGGAAGGCCGACGGGCTCATCCCCGCCAGCCTCGCGAGGTCGGCGACGCGCACCGGTTCGGCGTAGTTGTCGCGGAGCCACCGGATCGCGCGGTTGACGTGCGACAAGCCGCTGTCCGCCAAGCCGATCTGCCGGAGCACACCGCCGGCCGGACCGGTCAGCACGCGCCAGAGGATCTCCCGCTCGACGAGCGGCGCGAGCACGGGCACGTCCGCCGGGTGGTCGAGCAGGCGCAGCAACCGGGCCACGGCGTCGAGCAGGTCGACGTCGGCCACGCCCGTCGCCATCGCGGGCGGCCCGGCGCCGACGCGGGCGCGCGGCGTCTCGAGCACGAGCGGGGCGATGGCGGACGGGCGCAGCACCAGCCCGACGCCCAACGACGGCGCGTCGAGGTAGTGGCCGGTGACCGGCAGGTCGGCCGTGACGAGCAGGTAGTGGCCGGCGCGGTACTCGTGCACCTGGTCGCCCAGCAGGAGGCGCTTGCCGCCCTGCGCCATCACCACCAGCAGCGGCTCGGTGAGCGAGTAGTCCGGCGCGGCGGAGTCGACGCGGGACAGCAGCAGGCCGTCGATGCGCGTCCGCAGGTCGGGGCGTGCGTGGGTGGTGATCAAGCGGCGGATCTCGGTGAGCAGGTCGGCGGTGGCGCGCACCGGCCAACCGAAGCACCCCGGTCGGTCGTCGGCAAGCCCGACCTGGGTGAAGTCGGCAGGATCGTGCAAGAGGACGAGCGGATCGGCCTACCTCGCCGGACCAGCGCGCGATGGGATTGGGAAGTCCCGGAAACACTCTCCCCGAGGAGCGCGACATGCCACTGGACCACTACGTCACCCTGGGCCGTTCCGGACTGCGCGTCAGCCCCTTCGCGCTCGGCGCGATGACGTTCGGCGAGGACCCCGGAGGCGCCGGGTGCGACGTCGAGGAGTCGGAACGCATCCTCGGCGCCTACCTCGACCACGGCGGCAACTTCGTCGACACCGCCAACTTCTACACCAACGGGCACTCGGAGAAGATCCTCGGCGACTACTTCGCGACCCGGCCCGGACGCCGCGACCGGGTGGTGCTGGCGTCGAAGTTCTTCGCCAACATGTTCCCCGGCGACCCGAACGGCGGCGGCGCCGGCCGCGGGTCGATCGTGCACCAGCTGCACGACACCCTGCGGCGTCTGCGGACCGACTACCTGGACGTCTACTGGCTGCACAACTGGGACCGCAACACCCCGGTCGAGGAGACCATGCGGACGTTGGACGACCTGGTGCGCGCGGGCAAGGTCCGTTACGTCGGGTTCTCCAACACGCCTGCCTGGGTGACGGCCCAGGCGCAGACCACGGCGCTGCTGCGCGGCTGGACCCCGTTGATCGCCTTGCAGGTCGAGTACTCGCTGCTGGCCCGCACCGCGGAAGCCGAACTCGCACCGCTCGCGCTCGACCAGGGCCTGGCGCTGGTGCCGTGGAGCCCGCTGAAGAACGGCTTCCTGTCCGGCAAGTACCGCCGGGGTGCGGCGGTCGACTCGGCGCGTGCGGCGTTCGTCGGCGGTCCGAGCGAGGACGAGTACGAGGTCATCGACTCGGTGCGGGCGGTCGCGGACTCGCTCGGCACGTCCAGCGCGGCGGTCGCGCTGGCGTGGCTGCGGGCACGCCCGGGCACCGTCGTCCCGATCCTCGGCGCCCGACGCCTCGCGCACCTGGAGGACAACCTGGCGGGTCTGGACGTCACCCTCGACCCGACCCACCTGCGCGCACTGGACGAGGTCTCCGCACCGACCCTGCCCTACCCCGCCGCCCTCAACGGCCCGGTCCGCGCGATGCTCCAGTTCGCCGGCACCACAGTCGACGGCGAACCGTCCACCACCTACCCGCCACTGGCGCAGAGCGACACCCGGTACTGACCGGACCGGTTTCCGCCTAACGCGACACGAGTGCGTGGCGATGACCTTCGCGGAACGGTTGCATCGTCGTGGGGGGAACATGCGGACGGACGCACAGCGGGGCGCGTGGTTGATGCTCGCCGTCGGAGACGACCGGCCGCGGCGCAGCAACGACGGCTACGACGACTCGCCGGCGGCCCACTACAGCTGGGACAGCTCGGTCCCGAACCACCAGCTGCCGCAGGCGGGTGACGTGATCGTGCTGTGGGACAAGAAGGTCCTGCTGGGTGCCTCGGTGATCGAGGAGGTCGTCGTCGGCGAGGAGGAGAAGGCCCTCCACCGCTGTCCGCACTGCGGCAAGGCCGGTATCAAGCTGCGCAAGTCCGAGACCCCCGCCTACCGGTGCTCCAAGTGCACCGGCACCTTCGAGGAGTCGGAGGTGGTGACCACCAGGAAAGTCGTCACCACCTACCGGTCGCACCACGACATCGCCTGGGTGGATCTCACCGGCGAGCTGACCGGTGACCGGTTGCGGGGGTTGTGCACGCTGCCGAAGTCGCAGCTCAGCATCCGTCAACTCGACTACCCGAGGTTCCAGGAGGCGGTTCGGGCCGCGCCCGGCCGACCGTCCCTGTCACCGGTCGAGGCCGCCTTGGCGACCACGCTGGAAGGCGGCCACACCACGGCGGTCGTGCGGGTCCGGCGAGGGCAGGGAGCCTTCCGCCGCCTGCTCCTGGAGAGGTACGACGACACGTGCGCGTTCACCGGCCGCACCCCGCACTCCGCGCTCGAGGCGGCTCACCTGACCAGCTTCGCCGCCGACGGTCAGCACCACGACCAGGGCGGACTCCTGCTCCGCCGCGACGTGCACCGCCTCTTCGACCTCGGCCACCTCGCCGTGCACCCGCAGGACCACACCATCGACGTCTCCGAAACCATCCGCGACTACCCCGAGTACCACCGCCTCCAAGGCAAGGAGCTGCACGTGGAACTCACCGAACGCCAACAAGCCTGGATCGCGAAGCACTGGACCATGCACCGCACCTGAACCACCGATACCGCTCGCCGACCGTGCCGTCGGCGATCACCCGGTCTTTGCTCCAACCAAGCCATTCCCGGCGTTCGCGGCTTTGCGTCAAGCCGGACGGCAGCGGGAGCTTTCGGCGCGGTTCGATCAGTGTGATGAATGGCACGTGCATCGAGGTGGTCGAAAGGTGAGGTGCGATCACAAAACACGCAGAGGCCCCCGAAAATTATCGGGAGGCCTCTGCGGTGGTGCACTCGGCAGGATTCGAACCTGCAACCGGTCGGGGAGGATCAACGGCTCACGACTGTGGTCGGCCGGACCCTGAGAAACGGGGTCGTGCCCCCTGGGGTCTTCCCTCAGCAGAGGTTGACGAGCACGCCGCGGTCCGCCGGGACCCAGACCGACTTGGTGCCGAATCGCGAACTCACGTACCAGCTGGTCGACTGGACGTTCCAGTACTGGACGTCACCGGGGAACGCGTAGCCCGTGCCGCCTCCGTTGTGGGGATGCACCCAGTACTTGACCTCTACACCGCAGTTGTTGCGGATGGCGAGTTGGCCGTCTGCCGCCACCGCGCTGGTGGCGGACACGATCGCCATTCCGATGGCCAGAGGGATGACGGCCAGACCGGCGAGGAGAGACCTGCGGGAGGGCTTGGGCATGAGCAGCCTTTCAGTTCGATGCTTCGAGCTTTAACTGCATGGCCGGAAGGTATCCGTATTCGGGTCGGCGCTCTGTGGTCTGTTCGCACCACGGTCACGGTCGTCGAGCTCGACCAAGCCGTCCTGGATCGCGCGCCACCAGGATGGCTTGGTCGGCCGTCACCCGGCCGCGCCCGATTGGCGCTCCACGGCCGTCTGAGCGCCCGTTCAGCGGCCCTCTGCCCTCGGCGGATGGTGCGGGACCCCGCGCGGGCGGACTGGTGAATCGCTGTTGGAGTGGGTTGCGGACGCACGATGAGGAGCAGGACGAAGAGCACATCGCTGCTGACCTCTGGTGTGAGAACGGTTGGGTGTTCACCCAACCGACCGGAAAGCCGCTCGACCCACGTGCGGACCACGACGAGCGGGAATCGCTGTTGGAAGCCGCAAGCGTGCCGCTCCGGGCGATTGCCGACGTGACGGGCCGGTCACCAGGTTCGGCGGCGCAGATGCGGGCCGCTACATGCCATGTGCCGGACGCGATCAGGGAGGGCACCGCGCGCCAGGTGGGTGGGCTGCTGTGGACCGAAGCCGACGACACGTCGGACCTGCCCGGGGAACACCGGGCCGCGATCCGACAGCTCTCCGAGGTGTTGCCGCCGCGCTGGCGTGAGCGCCCGGCCGAAGTCTTCCGGGGCGATGGGGGCGGTTCGTCGACGGGAGTGTCGGTGCCCACCCGAAGGGGTGAATGAGACCCGATGTGAAACCCAGAGGGCCGGTACCAAACGGTACCGGCCCTCTGAGCTGGTGCGCTCGGCAGGATTCGAACCTGCAACCTTCTGATCCGTAGTCAGATGCTCTATCCGTTGAGCTACGAGCGCATCGTTCTTCAGTTGTCACCCGGCCGAAGCCGGGTGTTGCGGAGGCTCCGGGATTTGAACCCGGGATGGGCGGTAAACCCAAACCGCATTAGCAGTGCGGCGCCATAGACCAGACTAGGCGAAGCCTCCCGGAGCCCTCGGCTACGACGCATAGATTACACATGCCCCCACCGCTCTAGCAAAACGCCCCCCTCCTTAACCCGTCTTCCCTGGTCAGAGGGGGCGGAGGGGGGCGTTGGAGGGGCCTCAGGCGGGGGTGACGTGAGGTAGGTCTCGTGCCAGGTCGAGGAATGGGTCCAGGGCGGCCGGGTTGCGCAGGGCGTCCAGGCTGACGGCGCGCTCGGGCGGGGTGCCGGCCAGGATCCTCTTCACCGGGACCTCGCACTTCTTGCCGTTGAGGGTCCTCGGGATCTCGGCCACGGCGACGAAGCGGTTGGGGACGTGGCGTGGTGACAGGTTGGTGCGCAGCTCCGAGCGGAGGCGGGGTTCCAGGTCGGTCAGGGTCGTGCCGGGGTCCAGGACGAGGAAGCACAGGAGTTCGCCGTCGGTCCGGCCGGCGCCCGAGGTGTCGATCACGAGGGAGTCCGCGACGCCCGGCATCCCTTCGACGACGCGGTAGAACTCGCTGGTGCCCATGCGGACGCCGCCGCGGTTCAGGGTGGAGTCGCTCCGGCCGTAGATGACCGCCGAGCCGCGCGGGGTGATCCTGATCCAGTCGCCGTGCCGCCAGACGCCCTCGAAGGTGTCGAAGTAGGCCTCGTGCAGCTTCGTGCCGTCCTCGTCGCCCCAGAAGCACACCGGCATCGAGGGCATCGGCTTGGTGATCACCAGCTCGCCCACCTCGTCGACGACGGCGACGCCCGCCTCCGAGAAGGACTCCACGGCCGCCCCCAGCGCGCGGCACGAGAGTTCGCCCAGCCACACCGGCAGGTCGGGGGCGGCGGCGACGAACGCGGTGCACAGGTCGGTGCCGCCGGAGACCGAGGCGATCTGCACGTCCGGACCGACGGCCGACGCGATCCAGCGGAAGCCCTCGGGGGTCAGGGGCGCCCCGGTGGACCCGACGACGCGCAGGCCCGTCAGGTCGTAGCGCTCCGCCGGGTGGACGCCTTCCTTCAGGCACGTCTGGATGTACGGCGCCGACGTGCCGAAGTAGGTGACGCGGTGCTGCTCGGCCAGGTGCCAGAGGACGTCGAGGTCGGGGTGCGCGGGGCTGCCGTCGAACAGCACGATCGTCGACCCGACCAGCAGGCCGGAGACGAGGAAGTTCCACATCATCCAGCCGGTGGTGGTGAACCAGAAGAACCGGTCGCCCCGGCCGAGGTCGCTGTGCAGCGCCAGCATCTTCAGGTGCTCGACCACGATCCCGCCGTGGCCCTGGACGATGCCCTTCGGCAGCCCCGTGGTGCCGGACGAGTAGAGCACCCACAGCGGGTGGTCGAACGGCACCGGCTCGAACTCCAGGGGCGCGTCGGCGTGCTCGGCCAGCAGGGAGTCCCAGGTCACGGCGCCGGGCAGCGGGGTGCCGCCGACGTAGTCGACCATCACGGTGGCGCGCAGCGACGGGATCTCCGCCCTGAGCCGCTCCACCGCGGGCCGCACGTCGAACGCCCGCCCGCCGTACCGGTACCCGTCGACGGCGACGAGCACGGTCGGCGTGATCTGGGCGAACCGGTCGGCGACGGCCCGCGCGCCGAAGTCCGGCGAGCACGACGACCAGGTGGCGCCGAGCGAGGCCGCCGCCAGGAACGCGATCAGCGCCTCCGGCGAGTTCGGCACGAGCGCCACCACGCGGTCACCGGGTCGCACGCCCAGCGAGGCGAAACCGGCCCGCACGGCGGCGACCCGGCGGCGCAGCTCGCCGTAGGTGAGTTGGGACGACAGCCCGTCCTCGCGGTGGAACACGACCGCCAGGTCGCCGTCCGGGCCCCTCAGGGCGTGCTCCGCGTAGTTGAGCGTCGCGCCGGGGAACCAGACCGCCCCGGGCATCACGGGGGCCTCCAGCACGCGCGTGGGCGGGCTGTGGAACACCACCTCGAAGAACTCCGCGATCGCGCCCCAGAACCCCTCCAGGTCGGAGGTGGACCACTCCCACAGCGACTCGTGGTCGGGGAGGTCGAGGCCCTTCGTCGAGGTGAGCCAGGAGCGGAACGCGACCATCCTGGTGTCCCCGACCCGGTCGGGGTCGGGACGCCACAGGACTTCCGCCTCGCCGGCGGCGGCGCCGGCACGCATCTCGGTCATACCTGAAGTTCCTAGCCGATCCGGCGGCCCGGAACCACAGCGGGCGTCCACACACCGGGTCAGTTGCGGCCGGCGCTCGCCAACAGGCCCTCGATCGCGGAGATCAGCCTCGGCCCGTCCGTCGGCGCGACGACCAGCCACCCGTCGTCGCGCCGCACGAGGTAGCGGCCCTCGGCGGTGTCCAGCCACGACACGACCGCGCCGGTCGGGTGCAGGTAGCCGGCCCGGTTGCGGGCGATCACGCCGACCTGGCCGCCGCCGCTGCGCGTGGTCACGGCGCGCATCAGGGTGTTGGCCTCCGGCTCGCGCAGGCCGACGGCGCGCAGCGAGTCGAGGAACCCCTCGCTGCCGTCGCGCTCGCCCGCCCGGCCCGCGGCCAGGTAGTCGTCCCAGCGCACGTTCACCGACCGGCCGCTGCCGGGCGGCGCGGGCGGCAGGGTGTTGACCGTGGTGGCGGGCAGCGCGGTCGGCCGGAACCCGGCCACCTGCACCTGGTTGCCGAGCCTGCCCGCGAACGCGCCGTGCCACGCGGCGGTGGCCAGGCCGCGCGCCTGGGCGCCGCGCAGGGTGAAGAACACCTCCAGGCCGATCTCGAACTCGGCCAGGCCGCGCAGCAGCCCGTACAGCTCCTCGTCCGGCCGCCGCACGGTGCCGTAGCCGCGGGCCGCCAGGTCGCGGGACGCGGTCTCGATCAGCGCGTCCCGTTCCCGCTGGGTGTGCCCGAAGTGCCTGGCGCCCAGCGGGACCGGGTGGGCGTCGCGGTGGACCGCCTGCCAGAGCAGGAAGAACTCCACTTCGCTGAGCCGGAAGACGCGTTCGGTCACAGGCCGATCACCGGTGGTGCGGCCTTGCGGTCGACGCCGAAGACGTTGTCGTCGTCCTCCAGGTACCCGGGCCGGTTGCGGTCCTTCTCACCGCCGCCGGCGACGGGCGGCGGCGCGGCCATCGGCGCGGCGCCGATCATGCCGGACTGCGGCGTCACCGACTTGGGCGCCTGGAACTGGCTGGTCACGCTGCCGGGGTTGGCGGAGCCGCGCTCGGCGCCGAGCGAGCCCGTCGCGCCGCCGGGACCGGCCACCGGTCCGCCGCCGCCCCCACCGCCGCCCATGCCGACCGGCGTGGGCAGGGCGCCGCGACCGCCGTAGCCGCCGCGCCCGCCCGCGAAGCCGCCGCGCCCGAACTGGGCGGACGTGCCGCCGGGGCGCTGGTTCGCCGGGCCGGCCGGGTTGTTCACCACGGCCTGGCCACCGCCGGTCCCGGCGGCGCCGCTGCCACCACCGTCGGTGGCGGGCGGGTTCGGCGTGATGACCACGGGCGGCGGAGCCGGCGGCGCGACCGGGTTGGTCGGCGGGCTGAACGACGGCACCGTGCGGTCGACCTCGTAGGAGTTCTGCTGGAACATCGCCATGACCTCGGCGGCCTGGCGGTGCGTCGCGTCCGCGGCGACGACCGAGTCGATCGCGGGCGCGGCGATGGTGTCGATGCCGGTGAACGCGCCGGGCGCGCGCACGACCGGGGTCGGGCCCGCGGCCAGGCCGTCGTGCGACGCGAGGGTGGGCGACCGGTAGCCACCGTCCTCCGCCAACCGGTTGCCGGCCAGCGGCGAACGCGGCGTGGCGACCGGGGTCTGGGTGGCGACCGGGGTGTGGGTGGCGACGGGGGTCTGGCCGGCGATCGGGGTCGCCGGCGCGCCGGTGACCGGGGCGACGACCGGGGGCGCGGGCGCGGGCGGCGGCATCATCTCGCGCGCCGTCTGCACGTGGTCGATCTCGGTGGCGATGCACTTGGCCACGTTGTCGGCGTGCTCGCTGGTGTTCAGCGCCCACTTCTCGACCGACTCCAGCGCCTCGCGGGCGCGTTCGGCCGACTCGCCCGTCCAGGCCTGGCTGGACTGGCTGATCGCCTTGGCCAGCAGCTCCTGCACCTCGCCGAGCGCCTTGCCGACGGTCGCCCAGTCGGCCTGCGCGCTGCCGGCGGCCTTGAGGTCGACCCCGGTGTTGATCATCTCCCACAGCTGCTGGTGGGTGTAGGTCATCCAGTCGACCTTCTGGCCGAGGTCGGAGGGCTTGTCCTTGCCCTGGCCCCAGCCCTGGCCGCCGCCTTGACCGCCACCCTGGTGGTTGCCGCCGTGCTTGTTGTCGCCGTGCTTGTTGTCGCCCATCAGCCCTTGGCCTCCCCCGCGGATCCGAAGGCGTCCGCCGCTTCGTCGTCGGCCCGTTCCAGGTTCCGCGCCGCGTCGCGGATGGTCTCCTCGACCTCGAACAGCACCTGCATGAAGTCGCCGATCACGTTGACCGCCGACTCCTCGTTCCCGACGGCCACCTCGCGCAGCCGCCTGCTGATCGCGTCGCTCACCCAGTTGTTGCCGAACTGGAGCTCGACGTCGAGGTTGTTCACCGCGCGGCCGTGCACGGTGTCGACCAGGTTGCGCGCCTGCGAGACCAGCTTGAGCAGGTCGTTGACGCCCTGCTTGTCCAGGTCGAGCTGGACGGACTCCTTGTCCACCGCGTCCAGCGCGGTGGTGGCCTTGTCCAGGTCGGTCTGCGCGGCCTTCGCGAAGCTGTCCGCCACCGCGGGCTTGGCCGCGTCGGGATCGGCCGCGGCCGCGGCGGGCAGGGTCACGGTGGCGTCGGTCGCCGGCGCGGGAGCCGGTGCGGCGGCGGGCGTGGCAGCCGCCGGATCCGGCGCGGCGGCCGGCGCCGCGGACACCGGTGGCGCGGCCGACGTGGGATCGGGTGGCACGGGAACCGGTGGCACGTCGACCACCGGCGCGTCCGCCACGACCGCCGGCGGGGCCGTCGCGGACGGCGTGAAACCAGGCGGGATCTGCACCGTCTGTGCAGCCGCCGGTGGGACCGTGTTCCCGTCGCTCATCACTACCCCCTGCACTGCGATTCGCCGCAGACCGACCGCGCGTTAGCCGGCGACGACCGAAATCAGGCGTTCCGGACGCCTCCCTTAGATGTACCGGGAAGCCCGTTCGGTTCCAAGCCGCCGACCAGAGGCTTAGCGAAGATGTGAGTCGAACCAGTTCAACGCGCGCTGCCACGCCTCCGCGCTCACCTGCGGCGCGGTGTCGAACCGGTGGCTGGTGCGGGAGAACCGGACCACGTCGGTCGCCACCGGCGCCGCCGCCGCCGCGTCGCGCAGCTTCTCCACGTCGCTGTACGGGATCTCGGAGTCGTCGTCCCCGTACAGGCCCAGCCAGGGGCAGGTCAGCTCCTCCGCGACCTCCACCAGCGAGGGCAGCCCCTCGGCCAGCGGTTCCAGGATCCCACCGCCGCCGACGGTCACCGCGGCGCCGACGGTTCGGCTTCCCGCAACCACCATCGCGACCGATCCGCCCAGGTCGAAGCCCATGACGCCCATCCGGTCCTGGCTGATGCCCCGCTGGGCCAACCAGACGAACGCGACGTCGGTGTCGGCCAGCACGGCGTCCCCGGACAACCCGCTCACCATCGCCGGCGCCTCGTCGCCGGACACCTCGTCGTACAGGTGCGGCGCGACCGCCAACCACCCCTCGGCGGCCAGTCCGCTCACCAACCCGCGGACGGTGTCGGTCACGCCACGCGCCTCGTGCAGCACGACCAAGCCGCCGCGGACGGCGTTCTCCGGCTCGGCGACGGTCAGCCGCAGCTCGCGGCCGTCGGTGAGGGAGAGCGTCTCGGTGCGGGTAGATGTCATGTCCCAACCCTTCCACGTGGGGGTGAACGGCAGTCAACGTGAGCATCCGAACGGCGGGTATGCCCCATCCGGGTCTTTCACCGGATAACGTCCAGCTCAGAACCCCGAAGGGAGTCCTTGGATGACCGTGCGAACCCGCGCCGACCTCGTCGCGTTGCCCGGATACGTGCCCGGTAAGACGATCCCCGGCGCGATCAAGCTGGCCAGCAACGAGGTGTCGGCCGGACCGCTGCCCAGCGTGGTGCGGGCGATCGCGGACGCGGCCACCGCCGTGAACCGCTACCCCGACACCGCCGCCACCGAGCTCGTGGCGCGCCTGGCGGACAAGCTCGGCGTGCCCGCGGAGCAGGTGGCCGTGGGCTGCGGCTCGGTGACGTTGTGCCAGCAGCTGGTGCAGGCGACGTGCACCGAGGCCGACGAGGCGCTGTTCCCGTGGCGCTCGTTCGAGGCTTACCCGATCATCACCGCGGTCGTCGGCGCGCGGCAGAAGCGGGTGCCGCTGACGCCGGGGCACGGGCTGGACCTGGACGCGATGGCCGACGCGATCACCCCGGCCACCCGGCTGGTGTTCGTGTGCAACCCGAACAACCCCACCGGGACGGCGTTGCGGGCGGCGGACATCGAGCGGTTCATCGAGCGGGTGCCGTCGGACGTGCTCGTGGTGATCGACGAGGCGTACAAGGAGTTCGTGGACGACCCGGACGTGCCCGACGGCGTGGAGCTGGCCAAGGCGCAGTGGGCCGCGGGCCGGGACAACGTGGCCGTGCTGCGCACGTTCTCCAAGGCCTACGGGCTGGCCGGCCTGCGCGTCGGGTACGCGGTGGCGTCGCCCGCGGTGGCCGAGACGCTGCGCAAGGTCTACGTGCCGTTCAGCGTGAACGCCCTGGCGCAGGTCGCCGCGCTGGCGTCGCTGGACGCCGAGGCCGAGCTGATGGCGCGGTGCCGGGCGATCGTGGCCGAGCGGGCGCGGGTGCGCGACGGGCTGCTGGCCGCCGGCTTCGAGGTGCCCGGGTCGCAGGCGAACTTCGTGTGGCTGCCGCTCGGCGAGCGGACCGCGGCGTTCAACGAGCACTGCCTGGTGCACAAGGTGGTCGTGCGGGCGTTCGCCGGCGACGGTGCGCGCGTCACGATCGGCGAACCCGGGGAGAACGACGCGTTCCTGGCCGCGGCGCGCTCTTTCAGCGGGTGAGGATCTGGGTGATGGCCACGACTCCCACCACCACGATCACCGCGCGCAGCGCGGCGGGTGGGAGTCGGCGGCCGACCTTCGCGCCGAGCTGACCGCCGACGACCGAGCCGATCGCCAGCAGCAGCACGGCGAGCCACGCCACGTCGGCGATGAAGATGAACAGCACGCCGGCGACCAGGTTCACGAACGCGGTCAGCACGTTCTTCAGCGCGTTCACCCGCTGGATGTGCTCGTTCATCAGCACGCCCATCAGGCCCATCACCAGCACGCCCTGCGCCGCGCCGAAGTAGCCGCCGTAGATGCCCGCGAGGAACACGCCGACCCACAGCGCCACGCCGCCGTGCTCGTGCCGCTCCCGTTCGGCGAGCTTGCGGTTGAGCCACGGCTGGGCGACCACCAGCACCAGCGCGATGGCGATCAGCACCGGCACGATCGCGGAGAACGCGTCCTCGGGCAGCACCACGAGCAGGATCGCGCCGACCACCGCGCCCAGCACCGAGGCGGGCAGCAGCCGCTTCACCCGGCCCGCCTGCCCGGACAGCTCGCGCCGGTAGCCCCACGCGCCGCTGAGCGAGCCGGGCACCAGGCCGAGGCTGTTGGACACGTTCGCCACCACCGGCGGGTAGCCGACGGCCATCAGCACCGGGAACGTCACCAGGGTGCCGGAACCCACCACCGTGTTGATCCCGCCGGCGAACACACCGGCCAGGACGACGACGATCGCCTCCAGCGCCGTCACGGCCACTCTCCCCTGGTTCTCGCGGTTGGTCAGCGACGCTAACACCGCGTTCGGCGGGGCGCGGTGTGGCGATTGCGACACCGCGCCCCTCCGGTCAGGGGTTCCACCCGCCGGTCGGGACGAACCGGGCCACGCCGTCACCGGCCGCGACGTGCCAGTGCAGGTGCTGGTTGTGCTGCTCGTCGCCGAGCGTGGTGAGCACCTGGCACCCGCCGTGGCGGGCGACGACCTCGGCCGCCGTCTGCTGGAGCACGGCCATCATCTCGGCGGCCAGGTCGGGCTCCAGGTCGAGCAGCGACCCGACGTGCGCCTTGGGCACCACGATCACGTGCTCGCGGCCGAAGCCCGGCCGGGGTGGGCGGAACGCCAGGACCGTCGCGGTCTCGGCCACCACCTCGACCTCGACCGAGCCGGGGATGACCTCGTCGCAGTACCAGTCCTGGCGCACCCGTCCGAAGGTAGCGCGCCCGTCCTCGCCAGGAGCGCTACGCCGGGCGCCGCCCCGCCGCCCGCGCGCCGACGCCGAACGCCGGCAGCGCCGGGCCGAGCAGGCCGAGCCCCGGCACGCTCGCGCCCGTGGTCGCCAGGGCGTCCCGGGTGGGACTGCCGCCGCCGGCCGGGGTGTCGCCCGGTGCGGTGGCGTCCGGGTCGGGCACCTCCGGTCCCGGCTCGACCGCGATCAGCTGGGGCGTCGTGGAGCCGCGGACCGCTTCGAACAGCGGGCCTCCGCCGTCGAGCGGCGGCTCGCCGACGAGTTCGGCGAGGCCGAGCGGGAGACCCTCCGGGCCTTGCCGGCCCGGTGCTCGAAGGTGCTGGCCGAACGGCCGTGACGGGGCGGCTCAGCCCAGGTTGTCGGTGTCGAAGGTGTTGCAGCGCGCCGGGTCGCCCGTCTCGTAGCCCGTCGTGTACCACTTCTGGCGCTGCGCCGACGTGCCGTGGGTGAACTTGGTCGTGTCGACCTGGCCGCCGCCCAGCTCGCCCTGGATGAAGTCGTCGCCGATGCGGGACGCCGCGTCCAGCGCCGCGTTCACGTCGTCCTGCGTGACGCCGGTGATCAGCGGCTGGCCCGAGGACGTGGGCACGGTCTCCGCGTGGTTGGCCCAGGCGCCCGCGTAGCAGTCGGCCTGCAGCTCCAGCCGCACCGAGCCGGACGTCGGTCCCGAGCCCGAGCCGACCCGGTCGGACGTGCCGAGCAGGTTCTGCACGTGGTGGCCGTACTCGTGCGCCAGGATGTAGGCCTCGACGAACGGGCCGCCCGTGGCGCCGAACTTCTCCTGCATCTCCTGGAAGAACCCCAGGTCGATGTACACCTGCGAGTCCGCCGGGCAGTAGAACGGCCCCACCGCGGACGACGCGCTGCCGCACCGGGTCGACACGCTGCCGGAGAAGAAGTTCGTCTGCACGACCTGGTAGGTGCGGCCCGACCGGGCGAACTGGTCGCTCCAGTAGCCCTGGATCGAGTTGATGAACGCCACCGCCCGGCAGTCGGACTCGCGGTTGGCGTCCGCGCCGGTCCGGCACTTCTCCTTGATGGCCTCGGAGTCCACCTGCTGCCCCTGGCCGACGTCGCCGAACCCCGAGCCGGTCGGCAGCTGCGCGCCGCCGCCGAGCTGGGAGAGCACGAAGTACAGGATCAGGCCGACGATCCCCAGCCCACCGCCGCCCAGGGCGACCCGGCCACCGACGCCGCGTTGGTCGGAGACCTGTGACGTGTCCAGCTCGGCGTTCTCGTTGAACTGCACCGCTCGTCCTCCCAGACAGAACTAAGCCGGACCCGGACAACACAAGGCCCCGGGTGCGGAGCCCGACGTCGGGGCACCGCACCCGGGTTTTCCCATGTGGAAGTGACGAAAACCTCGTGACGAGGTCGGCGTGGACCGCGGTCGGCGCCGACGGTGGAGACGGCGCCCTGATGACCTACCGGGTCAACATCGTCAAGCGCGGCGATGGCGCCGAGGGCGCCCTGCGCTCGAAACCTCGTCGGAACCGCTCACGGTCGCGATCGGGCCGGTCTGCTGACCGCTCCGCCCGCGGGGTCGCGGTTCGAACGCGGCTCGTCACCGCGAGGACTTACCTGCACCGCACCACCTACCCCTTCCGGGCGTGCCGCCGGCGAGTCAGCTCGGGTTCCGCCGGTGGCAGGTCCTCCATCGAGGATGCGCCTCTTCGGCCTGATGCACAACCCGGGGAGAAGGCCCTGAACTGGTGAAACGAGATTCATCCGGCTCAGCGGAGCGGTGGTTGCGCGCTGTGAGCGGGCACATGGGGGCCCGCTCACAGCGCGTGTCTCACGGGGTGGTGGTGATGCGCCCGAGCGCCGGCGGGGCCGTGTTCGGGTTGGCGGTCAGGAAGGCCGTGAAGCCGTCCAGGTCGATGCCGCCGCCGGTGATCCCGGTGCCGCCGGTGAACGCGCTGAAGCCGTCACCGCCGCCCTGCAGGAAGCTGTTGATGGTGACCCGGTAGCTCGCGGCCGGGTCCAGCGGCGTCCCGTTGAGCACGATGCCCGACACCTTGGAGCCGATCGGCGCGGACGCCGACCACGAGTAGGTCAGGCCGGCCGACGGCTGCAGGATGATCTGCCGCTGCGCGCCGTTCACCACCTGCCACTGCTGCTCCAGCGCCGCCTTCAGCTGCGCGCCGGTCAGCGTGACCGTCTGCAGGATGTTGCCGAACGGCTGCACGGTGAACGCCTCGCCGTAGGTCACCACGCCGTCGCCCTCGCCGGCCGGCGAGGAGGCGTAGGCCAGGTCGGCGCGCACGCCGCCCGGGTTCATCAGCGCGAGCACCGCGCCGTTGCCCGCGGTGGCGGCCAGCTGGGAGTCGGCGATCAGGTTGCCGAGCGGCGACTCGCCCGCCGGGTTCTGCGCGCGGGGGATGTCCTGGGCGATGGTGCCGATGGGGCGGTTCGCGATCGGGCCGGACTTCGACTTGGCCAGGTCGATGATCGCCTGCACCTCGGGGTCCGCGGTGACGTTCCTGGTCACGACGTGGTTGCGCGCGACGGTGGCCGAGCGGACGACCTCGCGGGTCCGCTTGTCGATCTTCAGGTCGACCACGGACAGCTCACGGCCGAACGCCAGGCCCTCGATGAACGGGCGCGGGTTGCCCGCCGGGTCGGTGACCGTGCAGTTGTAGTGCTGGTGGCTGTGGCCGGAGAACACCGCGTCGATCTTCGGGCTGACCTGCTCGGCGATCTTGCGGCCGGGGCCGCCCGCGACCGTGCGGCACTCGTCCGGGCCGCCGCCCGAGGTGTTGTCGCCCTGGTGGATCAGCAGCACGATCGACTTCACGCCGAGCCAGTTCAGCAGGTCGGCGTAGCGGTTGGCGGCGGCGACCTCGTCGCCGAACTCCAGCTCCTTGATCCCGTTCGGGTCGACCAGGATCGGCACGTCCTTCAGCGGCATGCCGATGAAGCCGATCGGCACGCCGTCGCGGAACTCGACCCAGAACGGCGGCAGCGCGGGCAGGTCGTTCTTGGCCAGCGTCACGTTCGCGCCCAGGATCGGGAAGTCCGCGCCCCCGTAGCCCTCGCGGAACTGGCAGCCGTCGACCGGGTGGCAGCCGCCGCGCTGCATCCGCAGCAGCTCCCGGTAGCCCTCGTCGAACTCGTGGTTGCCCGCCGCGGTCGTGTCCATGCCGACCTTGTTGAGCACCTCGATGGTCGGCTCGTCGTGGAACAGCGCGGACACGATCGGGGACGCCCCGACCAGGTCGCCCTGGCCGACGATCACCGAGTTGCGCACCTCGGCCTGGAGGTTGCGGATGTGGGTCGCGTTGAAGGCGGCGCCACCCGCGTCGACCTGCGTGCCGTCCGACAGGGTGACGCGGCCCGAGGAGCCCGAGGGCGGCTCGATGTTGCCGTGCAGGTCGTTGATGCCGATCAGGCGGACGTCGACGGTGCGCGCCGGCCGGTTGTCCTTGTCGGCCAGCGCGGGGTTCTGCACCAGCGTGACCGCCAGCGCTGCCGCCGCGGTGACCGCGAGCGCGGCGGAGCGCTGCGCGGTGCGTCTGAACGAGGTCATGGGGTGGTTCCTCCCTGCGGCGCCCCGGTAGGAGGGCGCGGTACGGCGCAGGAGTTTGCCTGGCGGAGCTGACCGGCACCAGACATGCCCGTGGATCGTCCGTTAACGGATATGTGCGGCCTAACCTTGTGGGGTGACTGAGCAGGAGCCGCGTTGGCTCGACGATGGGGAGATGCGCGCCTGGCGCAACTACGTGGTCGGGGCGTCGATGCTCGCCGACCGCCTGCACCGCGAGCTGCAGGACGGGCACGGGGTGTCGTTGGCCGACTACGAGGTGCTCGTGCGCCTGTCGGAGCAGCCGGCGCGGCGGATGCGGATGTCGCAGCTCGCGGACGAGGTGGCGTCGTCCAAGAGCCGGGTGTCGCACCAGGTGGCGCGGATGGAGCGGGAAGGGCTGCTGCGCCGGCGGGAGTGCCCCGAGGACGGCCGCGGGGTGTTCGCCGAGCTGACCGACGAGGGCATGGCGCTGCTGGAGACGTCCGCGCCGACCCACGTCGAGGGCGTGCGCGAGCACATGGTCGACCTGCTGTCGCGGGAGGAGCAGGCGGTGGTGGCCCAGGTCTTCGAGCGGATCATCAACCACCTGCGGGACGTCGACGGGTGACCGGGCCCGTGACGCGACGGCGCCCCCGCGCCCGGTGAGGGGCGCGGGGGCGCGTCGAGCGCGGTAGCGGTGGGATTTGAACCCACGGAGGGGATCAACCCTCGCACGTTTTCAAGACGTGTCCCTTAGGCCGCTCGGGCACGCTACCTCGGTGCAGGAGCCTAGCCGACGGGCGTCGCCCGCGGGCAGCGCGCTCGCCCCGGACCACCCGCCTCCGCGGTGTCCGCGGACCCCGGGGAAGACGAACGCGCGAGGCCCCGGCGACCGGGACCTCGCGCGTCGCTCGTGCTGCGCCGGGTGGTCACCCGGCGGGCGCGGTGATCAGCCGAAGATGCCGAACACGTCCACGACGAGGTGCGTGAAGCCCGCGTTGTTGTAGTGGCTGTGCGCGGGGTAGGTCACGCCGCCCGAGGTGAGGGCGCCGAGGCGGACCGTGGCCATGTTCGGCGAGGTCTGGCCGGGCGCCAGGTTCAGCGCCGAGGTGCCGGGACGGTTCTCCCCCGCCGGGTACGGCGTGATGTAGGTGTCCGCGGTGGGCTCGGTTCCGGTCAGGTTCAGCAGCAGGCTGTCACCGGGGAGCAGGCCCTCGTCTTCGAAGAACAGCGTCAGCGCCTCGCCCGGCGGGATCGGGCCGGACTCGCCCGCCCACCGGGTGTCGTACGCGCGACCGGGGGTGACCGGGTAGAAGTCCGCGCCGCCGTTGTCGGTGGGCAGGTAGTACCCGGTGATGTCCACGATCAGGTTCACGGAGCCCGCGTTGTTGAACAGGTTGACCTTGCGGTCGGAGCCCAGCGCGACGGTCACGCCGTTCGGCGTGGCGCCACCGGGCGTCACGTTGAGGCTGGACGCGGTCGGCCGGGCCGAGCCGGACGGCCACGCGGTCACGTAGGTGCTCGCGGTCGCGTTGACACCGGTGACGTTCAGCGCCACCGCGGTCGTGCCGGCCGGCACGCCGTAGGAGCTGAAGTCGATCGAGCGGGACTCACCGCCGTAGAACGCGCCGCCGGTGTTGCGGGAGTCGTACACGCGGGTCGGGCCGGTGGCGAAGTACCGGCCGGGGGTGACCGCCACGTTGGGGTTGTCGTAGACGTAGTAGCCCGCGACGTCGGCGATCAGGTGGGTGTTGCCCGCGTTGTTGTACAGGTTGATCGTGTGGTCGAGCGACACCCAGGTGGTGACCGAGTTGGCGCGGGTCTCACCGGGCACCAGGTTCAGGGTCGACACCTCCGGCCTGGGCACGTCGGCGCCGCCGTCCCACACCGTCACGTAGGTGTTCGCGGTCGGGGACGTGCCGGTCACGTTCAGCACCACGGCGAGGGTGTACGCCGGGGCGTCGGTGACGGGCACCTCGATGCGGCCGCCCGCGCCGACCGGCGTGGTGATGCCGCCGCGGCCGAGACCGCTGCGGGTGTCCAGGATGCGTCTGGGCGCGGACGGGATGAACCGCGTGCCCAGGTACTCCTCGGCTTGGGCTTCCCGGGCGTTGACGCCGGTCGTCTTCGTGCCGTACGGCCGGCTCGGGCGGGAGGTCCGGTCGAGCGCCAGCTCGGCGCGGGCGACCCGGTCTCCACTGTGGACGGACGCGGGCTCGGCGGTGGCCGGAGCCGCGGCCGTCACCACGGCGGCGGTCGCCGCGGTGGCGACCAGCAGCGCTGCGGAACGACGCATGATCCTCTTTCCTGACTGCGAGGTGAACTGAAGGCGTCGGTCTTCCAGCCAGTCCGTGACAGAGACACGCGGACGTTGGCAGCGCGCAGCGCGACCCCCCTGTGGGACGAGCCCCCGACTCGACCGAACGGGCGCGACACTACCTCAGGGGTACGACAGCCGAAAGTGAAATGCGGTCAGGTTCTCAGTTCGCGGGTTTGACCGCGACGTGCACGAACTCGTTGTACGTGAACACTTTCCCGGCCGACCGGGGGAACGGGAAGGACATGCGGTCGCGCTCGACCAGCCCGAGCTGGGAGGTCACGTCCGCGAGGCCGTCGAGGTCGGTGAAGGCCACGTGCGTCGGATCCGACGCGTAACCCCGCTCCTGCGGGCAGATGAGCACCAGCAGGCCGCCGGGCTTGAGGAACTCCACGTAGCCGCGCAGGATGTCCACGGCCTGCGGGCGCGGCATGTGCTCGACCAGGTGCGCGGCCAGGATGCCGCCGAAGCGGCCCGGCTTCGCGTACTCGGTCTCGAAGAACTCGTCCGTGGTGAACGCCGTCAGGCCCATGTCCCGACAGGTCTGCACGGAGTGGGGGTTGTGGTCCACCCCGACGCCGTTGGGCTCCAGGTGCTTGAGGTTGCGCCCGATGCCGCAGCCGACGTCGAGCACCTCCCGCTCGCCGAAGATGCGGCGCACGTTCCACCGGTACGGGGCCTGGACGTTCAGGACACGCTTCCAGGGCAGGTTCTGCAGGCGCGCGAGCCGGTCGGTGTAGTCCTGACCGTCAGTCTTGTCCACGGTCGTACCGTAGCCGACGCCGAGACCCGCGACACCACCCCGCGAGTCCGCGAGAGCCCGTTCCCCCTGTCCCGCCGGCGGGACAGGGGGGACGGACCCCCAGGTCAGGCGGCGCCCGGTGTCACCCGCCGGCGCGGTGGGCCTTCGTCGGGTCCGGTCCGGGCAGGAGGAACAACGAGCGCTCGGCCCGGCAGTTGTCGCAGGTGCCGGCGAACAGGGGGGCGCCACCGCCCGACGGGAGCTTCCACGAGCCGTGGACGCGCACCTCGTACGGGCCGCTGGGCAGGTCGTCGAAGCGCACGCGGCCCTGTGCGTCGGTGCGGCCCTCGACCACGACCCGGCGGGTGACCGCGTCCCGCAGGACGACCACCGCGCCGGCGACCACCTCGTCGGGCTCGCCGAGCCGGTCCCCGTCGCGGTCGTGGTGGAAGGACATGCGCGCGGTCACGGCCGGACCGGGCACCTTGGCCAGGGCGTAGGCCTCCGGGCGGCCCGGGGAGTCCGGCGCCGGGCCGAAGTCGCAGACGTGGTTGACCGCGCCGTACCCGACCGCCGCCTCGGAGACGCGGCCGGTCATCGTGACCACGCGCGACCGGCCCGCGGGCACCGTCACGCCGGGCGCGTCCCGGCCCAGCTCGCCGAAGACGACGTCCCGGAGCTCCGGCCCGCCGCCGCCGACCCGGTCGCAGGCGGCCTTGACGCCGGTCAGGTCCGCGGCGCCGCTGTTGGTCAGCGTCACCTCCACCTGCGCCTGGTCGCCGACCTGGTAGACGTCCCGGGTGAACCGCATGGCCGCGGACAGGTGGTCGGTCAACGGCCGCGTGGCGCGCAGCAGCAGGGTCGCGGCCGAGCCGCGCCCGTCCACCGCGACGCGCGAGTAGCCCGACCCGACGACCCAGCCGTCCGGCGCGTCGTCCAGGGACAGCGCGTAGACCTGCACCGGGAGGTCCGCGAACCGGAACCGGCCGTCGACGCCGGTGGTGGCCTCCAGCCGCAGCCAGGGCGGGCCGTTCGTGGAGGCGGTGACCCGGACGCCGTGAAGGGCCTCACCGGCGTCCGGCGCGTTGTCGCCGTCGAGGTCGCCGTAGACGAGGCCGCCCAGGTCGTCCGCGGCGGAGCCCGGGTCGCGGACCGGGAGCGGCAGCACGTGCTCGGCGACCGAGGCGTTGCCCTGCCGGACGAGGAACTTCACCACCGGGGCGCCGCTCCACCCCTGGACCTCGCCGCGGGCGGTGAGGACGCGCCGCTGCCCGGCGGGGAGGGTGATGCCGGGGCCGGGCCAGGTGGCCAGCTCGCCCCACTCGGAGGACGGGACGAAGAAGGCGGACCCGGCGCTCGAGTGCGCGGAGGCCATCACCCCGGTGGCGTCGGCGTCGCCGTCGTTGGCGACCGTCACCTCGACCGGGATCTGCTCGCCGACCAGGAACGGGCCCGCGCCGACGGTGGCCGAGATCGCGAGCCGCGCGGCGGCGGCGGCCGTCGGCGACGAGGTCGTGGACCCGGTGGCCGGCGGGGACCCCGCCGATTGGGGGGCGGTCGGCTGGGACACGGTCGGCTGGGACACGGTCGGCTGGGCGGCGGTGGCGGCAGCGGCGGCGGGCCGGGCCTGGACCGGTGCCGCTCCGCCGGCGGTCGACGGGACCGGCTCCTGGGCGCGGGCCGCGGCGGACAGGGTCGCGGTGACCGCGAGCGCCGCGACGAAGGCAAGGGATCTTCGCGCGACCACGCGCTTCGAGAGAGTCAAGACCGGCCCCCTGGGTGGTGGATTCGAATGGCCGCAACCTCATCGACCTCGATCACCACCGCACCGTCCATCCTTTGTGGACCTTCACCGGCGACGACAGGAGGCCGGTCCCCCTGGGGAAGACCGGCCTCCGTTACCCGTCAAGCAGTGATCTACGCCACGTCCGCGTGCGAGTGGTGGTGCTCCACGTGCAGCGAACGCGCCGCGACCGCACGCGCCGCGGCGCGCGCCGACCGCGCCGGCACGCCGTTCACGCTCTCCGTGCTGATCGCGTACGACGCCGTCACCCACGCCAACGCGTCGGCGTTGCGGTCCAGGGCGACCCGGTCCACGTTGCCCAGGTTGTCACCGGAACCGTGGTAGTTCCGGTCGTAGGCGACACCGGCCGTGCCGCCCCACTTCGCCGCCTGCGCCTCGGTCTTGACGCCCTCGGCGCCGGTGAACAGGCCACCGGCCGGGATGCCCTGCGCGATGAACTCGCCGTAGTCCGAACGGCCGGTGAAGTCCGTGCCCTCGGTCTGCACGCCCTTCTCCACCGTCAGGTACTCCACGAACGCCTGCTCGATCTGCCCCGAGCCGTACGGGCCCGCGCCCGCGCCGACGGCGTCGGAGTCGTCGCCGTCGTAGACGAAGTACGCCGCGTTGGGCGAGCCGATCATGTCGAAGTTCAGGTACAGCGCGATGTCGAGCTGCTGCTCGAACGACAGCGACTGCACGTACTTCGTCGAGCCGACCAGGCCGAGCTCCTCCGCGCCCCACCAGCCGAACCGCACCGCGTTGTTGACCTTCGGCGAGCCGCCGAGCTTCAGCGCCGTCTCCAGCAGGCCGGCCGAACCGGTGCCGTTGTCGTTGATGCCCGCGCCGTTCTCGACGCTGTCGAGGTGCGCGCCCGCCATCACGACGTTGTCCCTGCGGCCGGTCTTCGTCTGCGCGATCACGTTGCGCGAGACGCGGTCTTCCTCGTGGTAGCGCAGGTCGACGGTGACGGTCTGCCCGGCCGACCCGAACAGCGCGGTGCCGTCCTCCCGGGTGACGCCACCGGTGGGCACGACGCCCGGCGCGCCGAGCGTGACGCCCGACAGCTTGCCCTCGGCGTTGTTCGCGATGATCACCGCGATGGCGCCCGCGGCGGCGGCGTTGCGGTGCTTGATGTCGAACGTGCACGCGCCGCGGCGGATCAGGGCGATCGAGCCGGTGAAGTCCTGCCCGGCGAAGTCGGTCGCCTCGCAGCCCGGCGTGCCGTCCTCGGGCACGGCCCGCAGCGGGCCGGTGACGCCGCCGGCCGGCGTCTGCGGCGAGAACTCCAGCGGGATGTTCTCGTAGGTGGTCGAGCCGACCTTCGCGGTCGCGGCGTCGGTGATCTGCACGGGGTAGGTGAACTCCGGCGTCGTCACCTCGAAGCCCGCGCCGCGCAGCTTGCCCGCCACGTACTCGACGCTGGCGTCGTAGCCGGACGTGCCCGCCGCCCGGTTGCCGCCGTTGCGGTCGGCGATGCGCTGCAACGCGATCAGGTGGCGGTTGACCCCGTCCGCGGTCACGTTCTTGGTGAGGTTCTTGGCGAGCTTCGGCCCGTCGAGCGTCGCCGCCGAGGCGACGTTGACGCCCGGCACGGCGACCAGCACGAGGGACGCTGACGCCGCGAGGACGGCCGCGCGTCGAATCCCGGTTCTACCTGACATGATCGAGTTTCCCCTTCACTCGGATGCCGAACCCTCACAAGTCACGCTGGTGAGCGCAAGCCGTCACTCGGCTGGTTCTCGCCCTGTGAGCAGGGGCAAGCAGGCTGTGACACCGGTCACCGACAGGGCCCAGTCGGGTCGCCGGAACGTGGCCGGGGTGACCAGCAGGCGCGTCTGCTGAGCCGCCTCACCTCGCCTGACCTGCGTGAACGTGCCGTCCGGCCGGTAGCCGAGCTTGCGGCTCACCGCGTGCGAGGCGAGGTTGTCGTCGAACGCGCTCGACCGCGCCGCCACCGCGCCGAGGTGGTCGAACGCGAACGCCAGCACGGCGGCCCGCATCTCCGTGCCGATGCCGCGCCCCTGGTGCCGCAGCCCGACCCACGACCCGCTGGTGACCTCGCGCCGCACCGGGAAGTCGTCCGCGCCGAGCGACTGCACGCCCGTCACGCGGCCGTCCAGGCGCACGATGAAGTTCACCGTCCACCGCTGCGGCGAGAGCGCCGAGCGTTCCCGCCAGTAGTGCTGGAGGGTGTTGAGGCCGAGCCGGTCGCGCGGCGCGTCGGTCCACTCGACGCCGAACGGCATCCGCTCCGGCGGGTGGACGCCGTCCAGCGCCAGCCCCGCCAGCTCGACCAGGCCCTCGTCGTCGTCGGGGCGCAGGTCGAGGCGCGGCGTGCGCAGCACCAGGTCGTGCAACGGCCAGTGGTCCATGCCCGTCGATGGTGGCGACCGCGCGTCGCGGGCGCGACCGGATTACCGTGCGGATCATGCGCGCGATCACCATTCGTGAGTTCGGCGGACCCGACGTGCTGGCGTGGGCGGAGGTTCGGGACCCCGAACCGGGCCCCGGAGAGGTGCTGCTGGACGTGGCCGCGACCGCGGTCAACCGGGCGGACCTGCTGCAACGCCAGGGCCACTACCCGCCGCCGAAGGGCACGTCGGACGTGCTGGGCCTGGAGTGCTCGGGCACGGTCGCGGCCCTGGGCGAGGGCGTGACCGGGTGGCGGGTCGGCGACGAGGTGTGCGCGCTGCTGGCCGGCGGCGGGTACGCGGAACGGGTCGTCGTCCCGGCCGCCCAGCTCCTGCCGGTGCCCGAGGGCGTCGACCTGGTGACCGCCGCGTCGCTGCCCGAGGTCGCGTGCACCGTCTGGTCGAACGTGGTGATGGTCGCCGGCCTCCGGAGCGGGGAGACGTTCCTCGTGCACGGCGGCGCGGGCGGCATCGGCACGCACGCCGTCCAGGTCGCCAAGGCGCTCGGCGCGCGCGTCGCCGTCACGGCGGGCTCGGCGGAGCGGCTGCGGCGGTGCGCCGAGCTGGGCGCCGACGTCCTCGTCAACTACCGCGAGCAGGACTTCGTGGCCGAGGTCGGGCGGGCGGACGTCGTCCTGGACAACATGGGCGCGGCCTACCTCGACCGCAACCTCGACGTGCTGGCGCCGGACGGGCGGCTCGTCGTCATCGGGATGCAGGGCGGGGTGAAGGGCGAGCTGAACATCGGCAAGCTGCTGTCCAAGCGCGCGAGCGTCACGGCGACCGGGCTGCGGTTCCGCCCGGTGGACGGGCCGAACGGCAAGGGCCGCGTCGTGGCCGAGGTGCGCGAGCACCTGTGGCCGCTCATCGCGTCCGGCCAGGTCAAGCCCGTCGTGCACGACGTCCTGCCGATCGCCCGCGCCGCCGACGCCCACCGCGCGCTGGCGGACGGGGACGTGTTCGGCAAGCTCGTGCTGGCGGTCTGAAGCGCGGTCACCCCAGCGCGGTCACTCCAGCGCGGTCGCGGTGGCGAGGAAGGTGCGAGGGGTGGTGCGGAAGCGGAGGGCGAACTCCTCGGCCCAGCGGACCAGGACGGGGTGCTCGCCGGGGCGTTCGGCGTCGTCCACCAGGACCGCCGCGCCCGGCGCCAGCACGCCCCGCAGCACCGGCAGGGCCGGGTACCGCGCGTCGCCCAGCAGCGGGCCGTCCACGAGCAGCAGGTCGACCAGGCCGTGGCGCTCCACGTAGGCCGACACCTCGTCGTGCACGAGCTGCGGGTGGTACCACTGGGCGTCGCCGAGCGCGGCCGGGTGCGGGGCGAGCGGGGCGTGGACGACGCGCGCCACGTGGCCCAGGCCCTCCCGGCGCAGCTGGCTGGCCACGAAGGCCGCCGTGCGCTCGTCGTGCTCGACCGACAGCAGGTGCCCGAACCCGCGCCGGGCGAGCAGCCGGGCCAGCACCACCGACGACGCGCCGCACCCGCACTCCACCAGCACGGTCCGCGACCCGAGCAGCACCTCGTCCACCACGGCCACCAGCGCGGCGGGCCGCAGTTCGTGCGCCGTGTCGGGCAGGTACTCCGACATCAGGGGCGCCAGCCGGTGCAGTGCGGCGAGGTCGGCGAGCTCCCGTGACAGCAGGTCGTCCACCCAGCCCCCTGTCTCAGCGCAACCCGACCTCAGCCGAGCTCGGCGACCGCCCGCACGAGCTCGTCCACTTCCACCGCGTTCGTGTAGTGCGCCAGGCCGACGCGGATCGCCCCGCCGACCTCACCGACGCCCAGCACCGAGAACACGCCGTGCTGCCCCGAGTCGGCGAACGCGCACACGCCGCGCTCGGACAGGTGCTCCACGCCGTCGGTCGCCTTCACGCCGGCCACCGTGAACGCCAGCGCGGGCACCCGCCGCATGGCGTCGCCGATCACCATGACGTGACGGAGCGATCGCAGTTCGTTGATGAGATTAGCCAGAAGTCCGGCTTGGTACGCCTTCACCGAACCCAGGGAGGTGAGCACCCGCTCGCGTCGCGGGCCCACCGCGGCGTCGTCCAAACCGGCCAGGTACTCGACGGATGCGACCAGACCGGCCAGCAGCGGGTAGGCGTGCGGGCCCAGTTCCAGGCGTTCGGGTCCCCGCGCGCCCGGCTCGACGGCGACCGACGGCAGCAGGTCGAGCATGGACGGGTCGCGGAACACCAGCGCGCCGACCGGCGGCCCGCCCCAGTTGTTCGCCGACACCGCCACCACGTCGGCGTCCATCGACGTGATGTCGAGCGGCACGAACGGCGCGGCCGAGGAGGCGTCGACCACGACCAGGGCGTCCGTGCGGCGGGCGGCCTCGGCGATCTTGCGCAGGTCCGGCCGGGTGCCCACGGAGCCGGACGCGGCCGTCACCGCGACCAGCTTGCACTTGGGCGTGACCAGGTCGTCGTACTGCCATGCGGGCAGCTCGCACGTCTCGATGTCGACCTCGGCCCACCGCACCACGCTGCCGGTGCGCTGCGCGGCCCGCTGCCACGGCGCGATGTTGCCCGGGTGGTCCAACCGCGACACCACGATCTCGTCGCCCAGGAACCAGCCCTCCGACAGCGCGTCGGCCAGCCGTTGCAGCAGCACGGCGGAGCTGGGGCCGAGCACGACGCCCGCCGGGTCGGCGCCCACGAGGTCGGCGACCGCGCGCCTGGCCGCGTCGACGATCGCCTCGGCCCGTTGCGAGGCGGGGAAGATGCCACCCGGCCCGGAGACGGGTGCGCGCAGCGCGGTGGAGACGGCCGTGGCCACCTGTTCGGGTACTTGCATCCCCGCCGGAGCGTCCAGGTGAACCCAGCCGTCGCCGAGCGCGGGGAACAGCCCACGGACCCGGGCGACGTCGAACGCCATGCCGCACACCGTACGGAGGACGTCGGCGGGAGCGACAGCAGGGGCCGCGGGTTTGCCACCCGATCCGTGACCCGGTTCGGCGTTCGCCACCCGATCGGGCCAGGATGGGAGGCATGAGCGAGGCACCCCGAGATGATCAGCTGGAGAACGAGCGGCACGTGGTCGTGGTCGGCCCGGACGGCACGCCGGTGGGAACCGCACGGGTGCCGGGCGGCGACGAGGCGGGCGGCGGTCAGGACGTGACCGACCTGGTCGAGCAGCCCGCGAAGGTCATGCGCATCGGCACGATGATCAAGCAGTTGCTGGAGGAGGTGCGCGCGGCGCCCCTGGACGAGGCCAGCCGCAACCGCCTCAAGGAGATCCACAAGCGGTCCATCGACGAGCTCGAGGACGGCCTGGCGCCCGAGCTGCGCGACGAGCTGGAGCGGCTCTCCCTGCCGTTCACCGAGGAGGGCACGCCGTCCGACGCGGAGCTCCGCATCGCCCAGGCGCAGCTGGTGGGTTGGTTGGAGGGCCTGTTCCACGGCATCCAGACGGCCCTGTTCGCCCAGCAGATGGCAGCGCGCGTCCAGTTGGAGCAGATGCGCGGCCGCGCCCTGCCCGCCGGGTCCGGCCACGCCGACGTCGAGGGTGGTCCGCACATCCGGGGGACTGGTCAGTACTTGTAACGTTCCGGTGCGGCGTTGAGGTCGCGGGGCTGGACAACGGGCACCGCGCTGCCCGACCGTGTTCACCGCCACACCCGCGAGAGGAGCCGACAGGTGCTCGACAAAGTCCGGCACAGCCCGATCGTCGACGAGGTCCGCAAGCGCGTGCGCGGCAAGATCCTGCGGGTCATCGACGAAGCGGTGCGCCCCTACCACCGCGAGCAGGCCGAGCGGATCGCCGTGCTCCAGCAGGAGCTCCAGGAGCTGCGCAGACAGGCGGACCGGGCGGTCGACGCGACGGTCCAGTACGAGATCCGGGCCCGGCGCGACCTGGTGTTCGCGGGCGAGCAGGAAGCCGCCAAGGAGAGCGCCCGGTTCATCCGCAGGCACCTGCCGACCGCGCCGCACTTCGGCCACCCGCACGCCACGCTGGAGCACGCCCTCGGCCTGGTCTCGGCCGAGGGCATGGCGCTGGAGTTCGGCGTCTACACCGGCGGCACGCTGAAGCTGATCGCCACCGCGTTCGAGGGCCGCGACGTGTACGGCTTCGACTCGTTCGAGGGCCTGCCCGAGGACTGGCGCAACGGCTTCCCGGCCGGCCTGTTCGGCATGGACGGCCTGCCCGACGTGGACGGCGCGGAGCTGGTCGTCGGCTGGTTCGACGACACCCTGCCCGGCTTCCTCGACGAGCACCCCGGCCCGGTGTCGTTCCTGCACGTCGACTGCGACCTGTACTCGTCGACCAAGACGGTGTTGGAGCTCGTCGGCCCGCGGCTGGTGCCCGGCAGCGTGATCGTCTTCGACGAGTACTTCAACTACCCGGGGTGGCAGGACCACGAGCACAAGGCCTGGTCCGAGTACGTCGACCGCACCGGGATCGAGTTCGACTACTGCGGGTACACGTACGACCACGAACAGGTGATCATGAAGGTAACCGGTGTGCCGGAGGCTTCGCAGCAGCGGTGACCGCACCGTGACAGCCCGGCGACAGGGCCACCACCCCGTCGCCGGTAGTCTCCTTACTCGTGCAACCCACGAGTACGGTCGAGCGACCACCCGCTCCCCTGGCACCCAACTCGCGCACCTTCGCGCGCGCGTTCGGCGACGTGCGCGACGCCTGGCGGCAGCGGGAGCTGTGGGGCCATCTGGGGTGGCAGGACATCAAGCAGCGCTACCGCCGGTCGGTCATCGGCCCGCTGTGGATCACGATCTCCATGGGCACGACCGCGCTCGCGCTCGGCCTGCTCTACTCCCAGCTGTTCAACCAGGAGCTGGGCACCTTCCTGCCGTACGTGACGGCGGGGTTCATCATCTGGCACTTCGTCCTCGGCGTGGTGACCGAGGGCACCGAGGTCTTCATCGCCAACGAAGGCCTGATCAAGCACCTGCCCGCGCCCATAACGGTGCACGTGCTGCGCATGGTGTGGCGCCAGACGCTGTTCCTCATGCACAACATGGTCGTCTACCTGGTCGTCCTCGTGATCTTCTTCCCGACGCTGAGCGAGAGCTACCGGATGGAGGGCGACAAGATCCTCCAGCCCGGCCTGTCGTGGACGGTGCTGCTGGCCATCCCGGCGCTCGCGCTCGTCGTGGTCAACGCGGTGTGGGTGGCGCTGCTGTTCGGCATCATCAGCACCCGGTTCCGCGACATCCCGCCGGTCATCAGCAGCTTCATCAACCTGATCTTCTTCATGACGCCGATCGTGTGGCACGTCGGCGTGCTCAACAAGGTCACCGGCGGCGACGGCAGCGGTGGCGACGGCGACTGGCGCATGCTGATCGCCGAGCTGAACCCCATCTACCACTACGTGGAGATCGTCCGGGCACCCATGCTCGGGCACGCGCAGGACTGGCACCACTGGGTGGTCGTCGGCGCGTTCACCGTCGTGGGCTGGGGACTGGCGTTGATCGCGATGCGGAACTACCGTGCCCGCGTCTCCTACTGGGTCTGAGTGAGGCCGCAACACATCATGGTCAGCATCGACGTCTGGAACGCCTCGGTCGACTTCCCGATCTTCGACGCCAAGTCGAGGTCGCTGAAGAAGCTCGCGCTGGGCAAGGTCGGCGGCAAGATCGGCTCCGAGGGCCGGGTCCCGATCATCGAAGCCCTGCACGACATCAACATCTCGCTGCGGCACGGTGACCGGGTGGGCCTCGTCGGCCACAACGGCGCCGGCAAGTCGACGCTGCTGCGGCTGCTCGCGGGCATCTACGAGCCCACGCGGGGCAGCTCGCGCGTCGTCGGCAAGGTCGCGCCCGTGTTCGACCTCGGGGTCGGCATGGATCCGGAGATCTCCGGGTACGAGAACATCATGATTCGCGGTCTGTTCCTCGGCATGAGCCGCAAGGAGATGGAGAAGCGGGTCGACGACATCACCGAGTTCACCGAGCTCGGCGACTACCTGCAGATGCCGCTGCGCACCTACTCCACGGGTATGCGGGTGCGGCTGGCGCTGGGCATCGTGACGTCGATCGACCCGGAGATCCTGATCCTCGACGAAGGCATCGGCGCGGTCGACGCGGCGTTCATGGCCAAGGCACGCGACCGGATGAACGACCTGGTCAAGCGGTCCGGCATCCTGGTCTTCGCGAACCACTCCGACGACTTCCTCGCCGAGTTCTGCTCCACGGCGATCTGGATGGACGAGGGCAAGGTCAAGATGCAGGGGTCTCTGCGGGAGGTGCTCACCACCTACAAGGGACGTGACCCCTTCGAGAACATGGCCCCGGAGACGCTGGAGCGGATCGGTCAGCCGCGGGTGCTGAGCGGGAACGGTGGCGAGTAGGTGAGCGTCGTGGGCGCACTGCCGCAGGGCTCCGTCGTCGGTGTCGTGGTGACGCGACACCGGCGGGAGCTGCTGGCCGACTCGTTGAAGGTGCTGGCCTCGCAGACCCGGCCGCTCGACCACCTCGTGGTCATCGACAACGGGCCCGACCAGCCGGTGGACGACCTGGTCGCGCAGTGCCCGATCCCCACCACCTACCTGGCCTCGCACCGCAACCTCGGCGGCGCGGGCGGGTTCGCGCTCGGGATGCTGCACGCGCTGTCGCTCGGCGCGGACTGGCTGTGGCTGGCCGACGACGACGGCCGGCCCGCCGACGAGACCGTGCTCGCCGTGCTGCTGGAGGAGGCGCAGCGGCGCAAGCTGGCCGCCATCTCGCCGGTCGTGACGAACATCGAGCGGCCCGAGAAACTCGCGTTCCCGCTGCGGCGCGGCCTCACGTGGAAGCGGAACGCGTCCGAGCTCGGCGTCGACTTCCTGCCGGGCATCGCGTCGCTGTTCAACGGGGCCCTGTTCAAGGCGTCCACGGTGGACGTCATCGGCGTGCCGGACTACCGGCTGTTCTTCCGCGGTGACGAGGTCGAGATCCACCGGCGGCTGGTGCGCACCGGCCTGCCGTTCGGCACGTCGCTGAAGGTCGCCTACCTGCACCCGGACGGGTCGGACGAGTTCAAGCCGATGCTCGGCGGCCGGTTCCACGCGCAGGACCCGGAGAACGCGATCAAGCGCTACTACACCTACCGCAACCGGGGTTACCTGCTGTCGCAGCCCGGGATGCGGAAGCTGGGCCTGCTGGAGGCGTTCCGGTTCGGGCTGTACTTCATCGGCGTGCGACGCGACCCGAAGGCCTTCGTGGAGTGGCTGAAGCTCGTGCGGCTGGGGCAGCGGGAACGTTTCTTCCGAAAGTGACGCGATTCCGCGCCGGTCCGGAGTTCAGCCCGACGCGGAATCGCTGACGGCGAACCCGTCTTGCCTGTCCGGTGGCACGGCTGGTGGGCTGTCCGGCATGACTTCTGAAGCGCGTAAGACGGCTCTGGTGCTGCACCTGGCCGCGAACTCGAACCCGATCTCGATCATGGTGTCGCCGGAGACCGCCGAGGACCTGGGGTCCAGGTTGATCCAGGTCGTGCGGAACGGCCACACGCAGGCCATCCAGACTGCCGACGGCAAGGAGTTCGTGGTGAACTTCAGCCACGTCGTGGCAGCGCACTTCGCCTAGATGTAGATGGAAGAAGAAAGAAAGAGAAGAAGAGAAGAAAGAAAAGAAGAAGAAAAGCTTTAAAGCATGTCCTCGCCGGACGGGCAGATCAGCAGGATGACCCCTTGCCAGGCGGTTGTGTGCCGGGTCCGTTGTGGTCCGGGGTGCGTGTCATCCCACCGACCTCCCTCCGGGCTACCACACGTATCAAGGGGGCGCCCCCAGTCAAAGCCGCGGCCAGTGCTGGACAACGCCCCCTTGACACGCGCGGTAGGGCAAAGCCAGGTCGGCGGGATGACACGAACCCCGTCACTTGAGAGAACCGCCCTGGCACTGACAGCGGGCCGGGTGACGGTCGACGGGGATTGATCCGGGTCCGTCGCCGCGGGCCGGTCGCTGCCGGTCCACTGACCGGCCCTTCTCCCCAAAGGAGGGGTTCGTGTCATCCCGCCGACCTGGCGCAGCCCTGCCACGCGTGTCAAGGGGGGCGTGGTCCAGTGCGGTCGCGGGCGTCTACTGGGGGCGCCCCCCTTGATACGTGTGGTAGCCCTTGTGGAGGTCGGCGGGATGACACGCACCCCGGACCAACGACGGACCCGGCACACAACCACCTGGCAAGGGGTCATCCTGCTGATCTGCCCGTCCGGCGAGGACATGCTTTCAAGGCTTTTCAGCCCTTGAAGCCCTCGAAGCGTCAGAAGCCTGGCCGACCGGTCAGGCGGGGGTCAGGCGGGGTCAGGCGGGGATCAGCGGTTCTCGAAGGCCTTTCGCCACTGCTCGGCGGAGGTGAGGTCGGGCAGGGCGTCGCGGTACTGGCGGCGCAGTCGCGGCCATTCCTTGCCCAGCCTGCGGTAGTTGCGGATGGCGCGCGCCATCAGGGAGCGGAACTGGTCGGGGTCGCGCTTGTAGAAGGCGACGCCGGTGCCGTCGGCGGTCGAGACCGTGGCGCTGTCCAGGTTGCCGAGCAGGAACCAGCGGGCGTTCAGGGCCGGCACGTTGAGTTGCGGGCGGTCCCCGGCGGAGGCCTGGGGTGGGCGCAGGTTGTGCAGGACGGACTTGGCCGCGCGCACGGCGATCGTCGCCTTGCCCTTGGACGGCCGGAGCAGGGCTTCCGCGCGCACCATGTCGAACGTGGGCGGCGGGAACTCGCGGGCCGACTCCAGGCGCTGGGCGTCGCTGTGCTCCTCGCGCAGCGCGCGCACCATCGGCAGCGCCGAGCGCAGCGAGTCGAACAGGCCGGCGGGACCGTCCAGGAAGTCCTCGATCGCCTTCTGCTGCAACACCACCGTGGAGTACTCCATCGACAGCAGGTGCCGCAGCGACAGCTTCAGCCCGTGCTTCACGATGCCGTTGCGCACGTCGTACGGGCTGTGCAGCGCGGCCAGCACGAGCCGGTTGCGGGTGTGGAAGTAGGCCTGCCAGTCGGTCGAGTCGTTCTTGTCCGTCCACGGCATGTGCCACACCGCCGAACCCGGCAGCGACACGGTCGGGTAGCCGTGCTCCAGCGCCCGCAACGAGTACTCGGCGTCGTCCCACTTGATGAACAGCGGCAGCGGGTAGCCGGTCCGCTCGATCACCTCGCGCGGGAACAGGCACATCCACCAGCCGTTGTAGGTGGCGTCGACCCGGGGGTGCAGCTCGGGCGTCTCGCGCAGCGACGACACGGCGAAGTCGTGGTCTGTCACGGCGCCCGGCGCGGCCCGCCAGAAGCAGGTGCCCAGGTCGACGATCTCCGCGGTGCTGTGGAGCCTGGTCCTGGCCTGCAGGTTCAGCATGTGGCTGCCGACGATGACCGGAGACGCCGCCGCCCGCGCGAACGCGTTGGACCGCAGCACGGCCTCCGGCTCCAGCCGGATGTCGTCGTCCATGAGCATGATCTGGTCGGCGTCGGTGTGCTCGACCGCCTCGAACATGCCCCGGGTGAACCCGCCCGCGCCGCCGAGGTTGTCCTGCTCGATGACCTCCAGCCGGCCGCCGAGCCCGGCCTCGGCCTCCGCGAAGCCCGCCACCGAGCGCACCTTCACCGCGCCCTGGTCGGCCACGAAGACGTTGCTCACGACGTCGAGCACGGCCGGGTCGCTGCCCAGCGCCCGCAACGCCTCCACGGCGTCGTGCGGGCGCATGGTGGTGATGCTGACCGCGACCTTCTTCACCGGCAACGGCGTCCGCACGGCCCACTCGGCGTCCTGGATCTCCAGGGGCGTCTCGTGCGTGAAGGCGTCGAACCAGATCAGCCCGCCGTCCTCGAACGGCCGCAGCGACACCGGGAACTCCAGCGACGTCCAGTCGGCCGCGTCCCGGACGAACGAGCCTTCCAGGTGCACGACGTCGCCGCTCGGCTTGGACCGGTACACGTCGATCCGGCCGGAGCCGCGCACGCGCATCCGCAGCACGACCTCGTCGACGACCGTCCACCGCTTCCAGTAGCTGGCCGGGAACGCGTTGAAGTACGTCGCGAACGACACCTTGGCGTGCTCGGGCACGGTCAGCCCGCGCCGGGAGTCGACCTGGCAGTGCACGTTCTCCGGCTCGTCCAGGTACATCGGCCGGACGTCGAGCGGGTCGTCGTCCCTCGGCAGGATGATCCGGTGCACTGCGTCCACTGAAGGTCCCCAGGTGAGAAGCGCGTGAGAGAGGAAGTGGGTGAACGGAAGCGGGGCGACCGCTCAGGGCCGCCCCGCTCACCGGTCACAGGTCGTACAAGCGCCGCCAGTTCTCGCGGCTCGTCAGCTCGTCCATCGCGTCGCGGTAGGCCCGCTGCATCTCCGGAGCCCGCTGGTACAGCTCCTTGAGCAGCTTGGTGCCCTCCCGACCGAGCCGGATGGCCAGCTCGCGGTCGCGCCGCCGGACCCGCACGCCCTCCTGGGACGCGTCGGTGACCACGGCGGTGTTGAACAGCGACACGTGCCACCAGGCCGAGTCGCCCGCGGCCACCGCGCCGACGTCGTGCACGCTGCGGCCGAGCAGCTGGTTGACCACGCGCTTGGCCAGCACCGGCGCGAACAGCCGCGGCGCGGGCGGCGCCGAGATCAGCGGCAGGTCGCCGGAGGAGATGCCGGGCACCTCCGAGGCCGGGTGCTTGACCGTCTCGGGGTACTCGGCGCGCAGCTTGCGGATGTCCGCCGCCGCCTGGACGCCGCCGTCACGCAGCATCTCGGGGCCCTTGAGGAAGTCCTCGATGGCCTTGAGCTGGGTCGCGGCCAGGCCGTACTGCATGCCGACCAGGTAGGTGGCGAGCTGGGCCGCCATGGACCGGCAGATCCGCTTCGGGTCGAACTGGCTGTGCAGCGCCGAGGTGATGAGGGCGTTGCGCAGGTTGAAGTACCGGTGCCAGTCGTCCCAGTCCTTCCAGTGGAAGTCGGCGTGCCACACGCCCGCGCCGGGCAGCGTGACCGTGGCGAACCCGTGGGCGCGCGCGCGGTAGCCGTACTCGATGTCGTCCCACTGGAAGAACAGCGGCAGCGGGTAGCCGACCGCCTTGACGATCTCCGACGGGATCAGGCACGACCACCAGCCGTTGTAGCCCGCGTCGACCCGGCGGTCCTGCACGTTGCGCTTGCCGGTCTCCTCGTCGTACCCGGTGAGGTCGGCGTCGTGCAGCGCGCCCTCCACGACCTGGCCGGGGGCCAGCGTGTCGAGGTTGGCGTACTCCGCGCCCACGTGCAGGTGGTTCGGGTGCAGCAGGTACAGCATCTGCCCGCCGACGATGACCGGCTGCGCGGTGCGGTTCGCGAACGCGGTCGTGCGGACCACGATCTCCGGCTCGCACAGCACGTCGTCGTCCATGAAGAGCACGTTGGCGTTCTCGGCGTGGTCGACCTCCATGACCTGGTACAGGCCGCGGGTGAAGCCGCCGGCGCCGCCGAGGTTGGGCTGGCGGATGTAGCGCAGCTTGTCCCCGAGCGCGGCGGCGACCTCGGCGAACCGGTCCCGCGACTCGACCGGGTCGCTGCCCTGGTCGACCACGTAGACCGCGTCGACCAGGCCCAGCGGCTCGGGGTCGGACGCGAGGGCCGCCATCGTGTTGAGGCAGTCCTCGACCCGGTTGAACGTGCAGATCACGATCGCGGTCGGGCGGACCCGCTCGGGCGGCACGACGGTCCACCGGGCGTGCTCGACGACCAGCTCGTGCTCGCCGGTGACGACGTCGAACCAGAGCGCGCCGCCGTCGGTGAACTTGTCGATCTTGGCCGTCATGGTGACGACCTGGCCCGACGCGTCGGCGACCTGCTCGGCGACGACGGTGCGCGACTCGCCCTCCGCGTCGGAGGCCACGACGGAGACGGTGCCGGAACCGGTCAGGGTCAGGCTCAGCTCCACCTCGGGGCTGACGCACCACCGCTGCCAGTACGTGGCCGGGAACCGCCCGAAGTAGGTGTTCATCGACACCGTGGCGTGCGGGTGGACGACCATGCGGTGCCGCTCGCGGTCGGCGATGCCCTGGGAGATCTCGGCGTAGAGGTCCTCCGAGACGATCTGCGACGGCCCCGCGAAGAGGCCGCGCTGTGCCAGCAGTTTCTCGGGTGCCTCGTGCTCGACGAGGGTGGAGTTGCCCGACATGACCGACTCAGTCCTCCAGCGAACCGTCCAGCGCCCGACCGGAGGCCAGGTGCGGGGCGATCTTGTTGTCGAACACGCTCAGCGCGGAACCGATCGCCATGTGCATGTCCAGGTACTTGTAGGTGCCCAGTCGACCACCGAAGACGACGTTACGCTCGGCGGCTTCCGCTCGCGCGAGCTCGCGGTAGCGCTCCAGCTTGGCGCGGTCCTCGGCGGTGTTGATCGGGTAGTACGGCTCGTCGTCCTTCTCGGCCGCGCGGGAGAACTCGCGCACGATGACCGTCTTGTCCGACGGGTACTCGCGCTCGGGGTGGAAGTGCCGGAACTCGTGGATCCGGGTGTACGGCACCTCGGCGTCGTTGTAGTTCATGACCGGCGTGCCCTGGAAGTCGCCGACCGGCAGGACTTCCTGCTCGAAGTCCAGCGTGCGCCAGCCGAGCCAGCCCTCGCTGTAGTCGAAGTAGCGGTCGAGCGGTCCGGTGTAGACGACGGGCGTGCCGGCCGGGATCTCGTCCCGGACGTCGAAGTAGTCGGTGTCGAGCCGCACCTCGATGTTCGGGTGGTCGGCCATCCGCTCCAGCCACGCGGTGTACCCGTCGACGGGCAGGCCCTCGTAGGTGTCGTTGAAGTAGCGGTTGTCGAAGGTGTAGCGCACCGGCAGGCGGCTGATGACCGCCGCGGGCAGCTCCTTCGGGTCGGTCTGCCACTGCTTGGCGGTGTAGTCGCGCACGAACGCCTCGTACAGCGGGCGGCCGATGAGCGAGATCGCCTTCTCCTCCAGGTTCTTCGCGTCCTTGGAGTCGATCTCGGCGGCGTGCTCGGCCACCCAGGCGCGGGCCTGCTCGGGGCTCAGGTAGCGGCCGACGAACTGGGAGATGAGGCCCAGGCCCATGGGGAACTGGTAGGCCTGGCCGGCGTGCATCGCGAACACCCGGTGCTGGTACCCGGTGAACTCGGTGAACTGGTTGACGTAGTCCCACACCCGCTTGTTGGAGGTGTGGAACAGGTGCGCGCCGTACCGGTGCACCTCGATGCCTGTCTCCGGCTCTGGCTCGGAGTAGGCGTTGCCGCCGATGTGCGCGCGGCGTTCCACCACGAGCACGCGCTTGCCGAGCTGTGATGCGGTCCGTTCGGCGACCGTGAGGCCGAAGAACCCGGAACCGACGACGATCAGGTCAAATCCAGCGAAGCTCACAGGGCCCGAGGATAGTCGCGCCGGGCGATCGGGCCGGCGGGTACCCACCCGGAGTGGGCCCGCGCGCCGGTCGACCGGCCTGGAGGGTGATCGGGGAGCCCCCGTCGGTACACTCCGCCGTGAGGCCGTACCACAATGTCACAGCACCGTGCGCCTGGCACGGTCACGCTGTCCGGTGTCCGCTCACGCCACCGGTGGGTGCCTCAAGCATCTCTACGACGGCGGGGTAGCAGGGACATGAGCTGGTTGGACGTTGTGCCGGTCGCGCTCGTCACCGCGGCGTGGCTGATCGGTCCCGGCGCGGCGCTCTCGTACGCGATCGGCCTGCGCGGGCTGTCCGCCTGGGGCATGGCGCCGACGCTGAGCATGCTCATCGTGCCGCTCACCGCCGTGCTGGCGGACGTGCTGGGCCTGCGGTGGTCGCCGTTCGTCGTGCTGGGCGCCACCGCCGTGGTCGTCGTGCTCGCCGCGGTCGTGTCGCTGCTGCTGCGGCGGATCGCGCCGCCACGCGCGACGGACCCGCGCCGGGTGCTGGCCGCCGCCGCCCTCGGCCTGCTGCCCGCGATCGCGATCGGCTGGTACGTGCTGGTCCAGGGCGTGGGGCAGCCGGACCAGCTGTCCCAGACCTACGACGCGATCTTCCACTACAGCGCGCTCGCGCACATCCTCGACTCGGGCAACGCCTCGTCGATGGCCATGGGCACGCTGGGCAACGTCGCGACCCCGACCACGTTCTACCCGGCGGGCTGGCACGGCCTGACCACGCTGGTCGTGCTGAGCACGGGCGTGCCGATCGCGACGGCCGCGAACCTCGTCGCGGGCGTCATCTCGATGCTCGTCTGGCCGCTGAGCTGCATGCTGCTGGTGCGCCAGCTCGTCGGCCGCTCGACCGCCGCCATGGCGGTGACCGGCGCGGTGAGCGTCGCGTTCACCGCGTTCCCGTGGGGCCTGCTCGGCTTCGGCGTGCTGTGGCCGAACCTGCTCGGCCTCGCCCTGGCGCCCGCCGGCGTCGCCATGGTGCTCGCCGCCACGTCGCTGGCCAGGGAGGACGTCATCGGCAGGCGCCGCGCGATGGCGCTGGCCCCGCTGGTGGTCGTGGCCTGCGCCTTCGCGCACCCGAACACGGTGTTCAGCCTGATCGTGGTGTGCCTGTTCCCGATCGCCACCAGCGTCCTGCGGTGGGCGGTCCGGCTGCGCCGCGCCGGGCGCACCGGCCGCGCGGTGACCGGCGTGTCGGTCGCGGCGCTCCTCTTCCTGGGCGCGTGGGCGTACGTGGCGCGCGCGCCGATGTTCGCCGAAGTGCGCAGCCACGTCTGGCCGCCGTTCGAGACGCCCGCCCGCGCGGTCGGCGAGGCCCTGCTCAGCGCGCCGAACGGCAAGCCCGCGCTGTGGGCGCTGTCCCTGGTGGCGGTCATCGGCGCGGTGGTCGCGTGGCGGCTGCGGACCAGCCGGTGGCTGGTGGCGGCGTTCGCCGGCACCGCGTTCCTCTACGTGGTGACGGCCTCGATCAACCGGCCGAGCACCCAGTTCATCACCGGCTACTGGTACAACGACTCCTTCCGGCTGGCCGCGATGCTGCCGCTCACCGCCGTGCCGCTCGCCGTGCTCGGCATCACCCGGCTGGCCGACCGCCTGGGCGCGCTGATCGCCAAGGCGCCCGCGCCGGCGGCGACCGTGCCGCCCGGGACGGTCACGGCGGGCGCCGTCGAGGGCAGGGCCGTCGAGGGTGGGGCAGCCGAGGGCAGGGCGGTCGTCGGGCGCCGGTCCCTGCTGCGCACGCCGACCGTGCTGAGCCTGGTGGTGCTGGCGGTGCTGGCCCTGGCGACCAAGTTCTTCTACGTCGGGGCGAACACGGACATCGTGGCCGGGACGTACGCGGTCGAGGACGTGCCGCAGAGGTCCACGCTGGTCGACCGGACCGAGATGGAGTTCCTGCCCGAGCTCGAGGCCGAGCTGCCCGAGGACGCCCTGGTCGCCAACAACCCGTGGGACGGCAGCACCGTGATGCTCGCCGAGGTGAGCCGCCGGGCGCTGTTCCCGCACGCCAACATCCCGTGGAGCGCCGAGCAGCAGTACCTCGCGGCCAACCTGGACGACGCGGGCCGCGACCCGGAGGTGTGCCGGGCGGCCGAGCGGCTGGGCGTGCACTACCTGCTGATGGCCAACCGGACGTTCTGGCCGCACGACGCGCGCAACAACGACTACCCGGGGCTGCGGGTCTCGGCCTCCGACCCCGGCTTCGAGCTGCTGGCCCAGAAGGGCACCGTCAAGCTGTACCGGCTGTCCGCGTGCGACGCCGGGAACCCCGTGACGTCACGCTGAGCGCCGCGCCGCGGACCGCGGGTGGACCCGGTCGGTCGGCGGCGCGGCCCGCACCCCTACCGTGTGGCAGGTGTCGACCTCGATGACCCTTCGGCGATTCTTCAGCCCGTCCGTGCAGATGGCCGTCGGCCTCGGCGTGTTCGGGCTGGCCGGCTACCTGTTCGTGGCGCTGACGGGTCACACGCTGAGCACCGACCAGGCCAACCTGGCGGTGACCCTGTACTTCGTGGTCAACGTGATCGGGCCGGGCATCTTCGCCGCCCTGGAGCAGGTGACCAGCCGCGCCGTCGCCTCCGGGCAGCCCGTGCGGGCGGTCGTCCGCCGGGTGTGCGCGTCGGGCGGGAGCCTCGCGGCGGTGGTCGTCGCCGTGCTCCTGCTGCTCGCGCCGTTCGCGGTCGACCGCACGCTCGGCGGCGACTGGGTGCTGTTCGCCGAGGTCCTGGCGACGCCGGCGCTCATCGCGGCGCTGAGCGTCGTGCGCGGCCTGCTCGCCGGCCTCCAGCGGTTCAGCGGCTACGCGGTGACGCTGACCGTCGAGGGCGGCGTGCGGCTCGGGCTGTGCGGGCTGCTGGTCGTGCTGCAGGCGTCCGAGGCGTGGCTGTTCGGGCTCGCCTACCTGGGCGGGTCGGTGCTCGCCACGCTGGCCGGGCTGCTCTGGCTGCCGAAGGGGCGGTCGGCGGCGACGTCGAGCGCGGTCGCGGCGCCGCCGGTGGGCAAGGCGCTCGCCGCGCTGGCGGCGGCCACGCTGCTGTCCCAGCTGCTGCCCAACCTGGCGCCGCTCGCGGTCAACTCCCGGCTGCCGCTGGACAGCGTGGTGGCGCTGGCGTTCGGCCAGGCCGTGGTGGTCGCCCGCATCCCGCTGCTGCTGCTGTACCCGATCCAGACGATGCTGCTGCCGAGCCTCACCGCGGCGGCCTCGAAGGGCGACCACGGCTTCGTCGCGCGGCGCATCAAGCTCGCGCTCGCCGTGCTCTGCGGGCTCGGCCTGGCCTACGCCGTGGTGTTCACGCTGGTCGGGCCGTGGCTGCTGCGCACGTTCATGGGCACCAAGGTCGACCCGGCCACCGCGGTCACCATGCTGCTCGCGGTCAGCACGGTCATCCTCATCGGGGCGTTCGTGGCGCAGCCCGCGCTGGTCGCGCTGGGTCGCGACAACACCATCACGCTCGGTTGGGCGGTCGGCTCGGTGGCCACGCTCGTGATGGTCACCCTGCCGGGTGACCCGCCGTTCGTCGCGGCGTTGGCGCAGACCGTCGGGCCCCTGCTGACCCTGCTGGTGATGCTGCTGGGGCTGCGGGCCGCGCTCCGCCGGGCGACGGCTGCGACCGGCGGCGCGAGCCGGACCACGGAGGCTCCCTGAGCCGGACCCCGGGCCGCGCGGCGGCCGGGCCCGGTGGCCCGGCCGGACCGCTGCGCACCCGGCGGGTCACACCCGGCGGATCGCCCGTCCCGCGAGCGACTTGGCCAGCTTCAGGTCACGCGCCAGCGCGGCGTCGAGCGCCGACTTGGTGATGTGCCCCCGGCACAGCAGGTGCAGCCGCGCGGCGCGCGCGGCCTTGTGCCAGCCGGCCGCGTTGAGCTGCTCGGCCGCCGCGGCGTAGTACCGCTGCTCCTCCTCGAACCGCTGCACGCTGTGCGCGCCGATCGAGGAGTGGCTGGCCGCGTGCCTGCGGTAGCGGAACACCGGCGTCGGGTCGAGCGCCAGCGTGCCGCCGCCGATGAGCATGTCGATCGACCACGCCAGGTCGGCGATCGAGCCGAACTCGCCGAGCCGCGTGATCCTGGGCACGGCGTCGTTGCGGAACGCCATCGCCGGCACGTACAGCCAGTTGCCGTTCATCAGGCTCTGCGCGGCGGCCGGGCCGTCCAGCTCGCGCTCCTTCCACGCCGACCGGGCGGCCACCCGCTTGATCTTGTCGGCCAGGCTGTCGGTCGGGCGGCTCTCGCCGTCGACCACGGTCACGCCCGGGTGCACCATGACGGCGTTCGGGTACCGCTTGAACGCGTCGAGCACGACCTCCACGTACCGGGGCTCCAACGCGTCGTCGGCGCCCATGACGACGAGGTACTCCTCCTTGCCCAGCGTCATGCACTTGCACACGTTGCCGGTGGCGCCGAGGTTCTGCTCGTTGCGCACGTACTCGATGCGCGGGTCGGCCAGGCCGAGGACGTACTCCTCCGCCGTGGTGTCCGGGTACCGGTCGTCGACGATGGTCAGCCGCCACCGGTCGCTGGTCTGCTTGCGGACGCTGTCGACCAGCTCGATCAGGAACCGCGGGTCCACGTAGTAGGGGACGACGAAGTGGATGCTCATGACCGCTCCGCACCCGCAGGGCCCTGACCGGCGGGAACCGGGGGCTCGGCCTGGCGCAGAGCGATCGCCCGCGCCAACCGCGCGTAGCGCAGCTCCAGCTCCTTGAACCGCAGGTAGGCGTTCAGCGTGGTGAAGGTGAACACCACGACCAGGGCGTACAGCAGCAGGTCGGTGCCGCGGCCGACACCGAGCCACCCGGCCACCACGGTCACGTCGCCCGGGCGGAGCACGGCGTAGATCCCGAACACCACGAACAGCATGAACGCGAGCTTCACGCTCGCCGCCGACTTCGTCGTCCCGCGCTTGCGCAGGAACAGCAGCAGCACGGCGAACGAGAACAGGACCAGGATGTACTGGATCAGCATGATCAGTGCGCCTTGCTCTTGAGCATGGTGTCGAACAGGATGTTCACACCGTTGATGAGCGACTGGCCCTTGGCCATCGAGTACTCGGTGTAGAGGATCGTCACCGGCTCCTCGGCCACGCGCCACTTGTGGTGGTCGATCATCTCCACGATCTCCGAGGCGTGGCCCATGCCGTTCAGCGTGATGTTGATCCGCTCGGCCACGGCGCGGTTGAACACCCGCAGGCCGTTGTGCGCGTCGGTCAGGCCGAGCTTGCGCGTGCGGCGGCTGAGCATCACGACCGTCTTGAGCACCACCCGCTTGATCCACGGGATGTGCGCGGTGTCACCGTGGAACCGGGTGCCGACGATGATGTCCAGGGGCTCGGAGCGCAGCCGCTCGAGCATCGACAGGACGTCCTCGACGCGGTGCTGGCCGTCGGCGTCGAAGGTGACGAAGTACTCGGCGCCCGGCTGCTTGCGCGCGTACTCGATGCCGGTCTGGATCGCCGCGCCCTGGCCGAGGTTCACCGGGTGCTGCACGAGGTGCGCCCCACCTGCGCGAACGCCGTCGGCGGAGTTGTCACGGCTGCCGTCGTCCACGCACACCACGTTCGGGAACGTCTCCCGTGCGTGCCGCACGACGTCCTCGATGACCTGTCCCTCGTTGTAGACCGGGACGACGAGCCACACTTCCGACCAGTCGGTCACAAGAGGTCTCCAGATACCACTGCAAGATGGACGAAGGTGGCACGAAGAGTACTGCAACCCCGGACATCTACACTGCCTCGGGTACGCCCAGCAGCCGCACGACAAGCGTCCGGAGTCGACGCCGCTCGCGGCCGTGCTGGCGCTTCCCAGAACTCGGAGAGGATTTCGATGGTTGGTGTGGCCGTCATCGGTGCCGGTTACTGGGGGCCGAACCTGGTGCGCAACGTCCAGGCGACCCCCGAACTACGGCTCGCGACGTTGTGCGACCTCGACGTCGAGCGCGCGCGCGGCGTCCTGGGCCGGTACAGCACCGTGCGGGTGACGTCATCCCTCGACGAGGTGCTCGCCGACCCGGAGGTCGAGGCGGTGGCGGTGGCCACCCCGGCGGCCACCCACCTGCCGGTCGCGCTCGCCGCGCTCGAGGCCGGCAAGCACGTGCTGGTCGAGAAGCCGCTGGCCTCGTCCTACGCGGACGGGTTGAAGCTGGTCACGGCCGCCGAGGAGCGCGGTCTGACGCTGATGCTCGACCACACGTTCTGCTACACGCCGGTGGTGCGCAGGCTGCGCGACCTGGTGCGCGGCGGCGAGCTGGGCGACATCCAGTACATCGACTCGGTGCGCATCAACCTGGGCCTGGTCCAGCCCGACATCGACGTGCTGTGGGACCTCGCGCCCCACGACCTGTCGATCCTCGACTCGATCCTGCCCGACGACGTGCACCCGGTGGCCGTCGCGGCGCACGGGTCGGACCCGGCGGGCGTCGGTCGCGCCTGCGTGGCGTACATGTCGGTGCGGCTGTCCAACGGCGCCATCGCGCACGCGCACGTGAACTGGCTGTCCCCCACGAAGATCCGCTCGATGATCGTCGGCGGCTCCAGCCGCACGGCCGTGTGGAACGACCTCGACCCGACGCAGCCGCTGGCGGTCTACGACCGCGGCATCGAGCGGCCGGACGACGAGAGCGTGCGCGTCTCCTACCGCATCGGCGACATGGTCGCGCCGGCCCTGCCGGGCGGCGAGGCGCTGCGCGGAGTAATGGCGGAGTTCGCCGCGTCGATCATCGAGAAGCGGGCGCCGCTGACCGACGGGCGCTCGGGCCTGCGGGTCCTGGCCCAGTTGGAGGCCGCGTCGGCCAGCCTTGCCGCCGGTGGCACGTTCGTGCCGCTGACGGACGTGAACGGAGGAGCTCTCTGATGGATTTGACCGACCAGCGGGCCGTGGTGACGGGCGGCGCGGGCACGATCGGCTCGCACGTGGTCGACCAGTTGTTGGCCGCGGGCGCGCGCGAGGTCGTGGTGATCGACGACCTGAGCCGCGGCCGGGTGGAGAACCTGGCCGACGCCCTGGCCGCCGCGCCGGACAAGGTCAAGCTCGTCGAGGGCGACATCCGCGACATCCCCCTCGTCAAGCGGACGATCGCGGGCGCCGACCTGGTGTTCCACCTCGCCGCGCTGCGCATCACCCGCTGCGCCGCCGAGCCCCGGGTGGCGCTGGAGGTGCTGGTCGACGGCACCTTCAACATCATCGAGGCCTCCGTCGAGGCGAACGTGAAGAAGGTCATCGCCTCCTCCACGGCGTCGGTGTACGGGCTGGCCGAGGAGTTCCCGACCACGGAGCGTCACCACCCGTACAACAACGACACGTTCTACGGCGCCGCCAAGGCGTTCAACGAGGGCATGCTGCGCAGCTTCAAGGCGATGAGCGACCTCGACTACGTGGCGCTGCGCTACTTCAACGTGTACGGCCCGCGCATGGACGCGCACGGCAAGTACACCGAGGTGCTGATCCGGTGGATGGAGAAGATCGAGGCCGGTGAGCCGCCGCTGATCCTGGGCGACGGCCAGCAGACCATGGACTTCGTGGACGTGCGCGACATCGCCCGCGCCAACATCCTGGCCGCGCAGGCGGAGGTCACCGACACCGTCTACAACATCGCGACCGCGACCGAGACCTCGCTGCTGGAGCTGGCCGAGGCCCTCCAGCGGGTGATGGGCTCCACGGTGCCGCTGGAGTTCGGCCCGGCCCGCTCGGTGAACTCGGTCACCCGCCGGCTCGCCGACATCGGCGCCGCCGAGCGCGAGCTCGGCTGGAAGCCGACCATCTCGCTGGACGAGGGCCTGGCGGACCTGGTGACCTGGTGGAAGGCGCAGCGATGATCCCGGTGATCAGGCCGTTCCTCGGCGAGGAGGAGGCCCTGGCCGCGGCCGAGGTCGTCCGCTCCGGCTGGGTGGCGCAGGGGCCGCGGGTCGCCGCGTTCGAGCAGGCGTTCGCCGAGTCGGCGGGCGCCGGGCACGGCGTGGCGGTGTCGAGCTGCACCACCGGCCTGCACCTGGCGCTGCACCTGCTCGGCGTGGGCCCCGGTGACGAGGTCGTCGTGCCGTCGTTCTCGTTCATCGCGACCGCGAACGCGGTGAAGTACGTGGGCGCGACCCCCGTGTTCGCCGACGTCGACGCGGCGACCGGCAACGTCACCGCGGAGACCGTGGACGCGGCGGTCACGCCCCGCACGGTCGCCGTGATCGCGGTGCACCAGGGCGGCGTGCCGTTCGACGTGGACTCGGTGCAGGCGCTGTGCGACCGGCGCGGCGTCGCGCTGGTGCACGACTCGGCGTGCGCGGCGGGCTCCACCTACCGCGGCCGGCCGGTCAGCTCCGGCGCCGGCCTCGCCGCCTGGTCGTTCCACCCGCGCAAGCTGCTCACCACCGGTGAGGGCGGCATGGTCACCACCGAGAACGCCGAGTGGGCGACCCGGCTGCGCAAGCTGCGCGAGCACGGCATGAGCATGTCCGCCGCGGACCGCCACGCGGCCGGCGGCGTGAAGCTGGAGCAGTACGAAGAGGTCGGCTTCAACTTCCGGATGACCGACATGCAGGCCGCGGTGGGCCTGATCCAGCTGCGCAAGCTGCCCGACGTGATCGCCAAGCGGCGCGAGCTGGCCGGGCGCTACCACAAGCTGCTCGGCGAGCTGGACGGCCTGCGCTGCGTCGGCGACCCGGAGCACGGCACGACCAACTACCAGTCGTTCTGGGTGGTGCTGCCGGACTCGTTCGAGGGCACCTCGGTGGACGTGCTGGCGGGTCTGGCCGAGCGTGGCGTGTCGGCCCGGCGGGGCATCATGGCCTCGCACCTGGAACCGGCCTACGCCGACCAGCGGGACGTCGAGCTGCCCGTCACCGAGCACCTGACCAGGCGTTCGGTGATCCTGCCGCTGTTCCACCAGATGACCGAGGCCGAGCAGGACACCGTCGTCGGCGCGCTCGACGCGGTGCTCCGAGGGTCGAAGTGACCGCTGCTCCGCTGCTGCTCGTCGGCGCGGGCGGACTGGCCCGGGAGGCGTTGGCCGCGGTCGCCGCGGTCAACGCCGTCGAGCCGCGCTGGTCCGTGCTCGGCCTGCTGGACGACAACGAGGCGCGGCACGGCGAGGTGATCGACGGCGTGCCCGTGCTCGGGCCGTCGGCGGCCGTCGCCGACCACCCCGACGCCCGCGTCCTGCTCTGCACGGCCAGCACCCGCAACCAGGCCAGCCGCCGGCAGATCGCCGCGCGGCTCGGCCTGCCCGCCGAGCGCTACGCCACCGTGGTGCACCCGTGGGCGAGCGTCGCGCCGGGCGTCGAGATCGGCGCCGGCTCGGTGCTGCTCGCGTTCGTCGCGGTGACCGCGCCGCAGGTGATCGGGTCGCACGTGGTGGTCATGCCGCACGTCACCATCACCCACGACGACGCGGTCGCCGACCACGTCACGTTCGCCGCCCGGGTCGCCCTGGCCGGTGGCGTGACCGTGGGCGAGGCGGCCTACCTGGGCAGCGGCGCGCTGGTCCGGGAAGGCCTCACCGTCGGCGCGGGCGCCCTCGTCGGCATGGGCGCGGTGGTGCTCACCGACGTGCCGCCCTTCGAGGTGTGGGCGGGCTCACCCGCCCGGCGCCTGCGCGCGCTCGACCAGACCACACCCGGTCAGACCAAGCCCAGCGAGACCAGCGCCGCTGGTGAAGCGATCTCACGAGGATGAGCAGATGACGATCCCGGCCCCGATCCCCCCCGTCGACCTGAAGTTCCAGCACGCCGAGGTGGCCGAGGAGGTCGCCGAGGGCTGGGCCGCGGTGCTGGCCAGGACGGCGTTCGTCGGCGGTCCCGCCGTCGGCGAGTTCGAGCGGGCGTACGCCGAGTACAGCCAGGTCGCGCACTGCGTCGGCGTGGCCAACGGCACCGACGCGCTGGAGCTGGCGCTGCGCGCCGTCGGCGTGGGCGCCGGCGACGAGTGCGTCGTGCCGACCAACTCGTTCATCGCGACCGCCGAGGCCGTGGCCCGCACGGGCGCGACGCCGGTGTTCGTGGACTGCGACCCCGACACCTACCTGATCGACACCAAGGCGGCCCTGGCGGCGTTCACCGAGCGCACCAAGGCGGTGCTGCCGGTCCACCTCTACGGCCAGATGGCGCCGGTCGAGGAGCTGAAGGCGGCGTGCGACGAGCAGGGCGTGTTCCTCGTCGAGGACGCCGCCCAGTCGCAGGGCGCGCGGCGCAAGGGCGCGGTGTCCGGTTCGCTCGGCCACCTGGCCGGCACCAGCTTCTACCCGGGCAAGAACCTCGGCGCCTACGGCGACGCGGGCGCGGTGACCACGCAGGACGAGGAGCTGGCCAACCGGGTCCGGCTGCTGAGCCAGCACGGCTCGCAGCAGAAGTACGTGCACAGCACCCTGGGCTTCAACAGCCGGCTGGACACGTTGCAGGCCGTGGTGCTGCACGCCAAGCTGCGCCGGCTGGAGGCGTGGAACGCGCTGCGGGTCGCCGCCGCCGAGTACTACGGCGAGCTGCTGGCCGGTGTCGAGGGCGTGGTGGCGCCGAAGACGCTGGACGGCAACGAGCACGTGTGGCACCTGTACGTGGTCCGGGTCGCCGAGCGGGACCGGGTGCTCAAGCACCTGCAGGACCAGGGCGTCGGCGCCGCGATCCACTACCCGACGCCGATCCACCTGGCCGCGCCGTTCGCCTCCGACGCGCACGGCGTCGGCTCGTTCCCCCACGCGGAGCGGGTCGCGGACGAGATCCTGAGCCTGCCGATGTACCCCGGTATCACCCGCGCCCAGCAGGAGCGGGTGGTCGAGGTCCTGGCCGGGGCCGTCCGTTGAGCGGCGTGTTCGTCCACCCGATGGGCCTGTGCGAGAGCGACGCGGTCGGCGCGGGCACCCGCGTGTGGGCGTTCGCGCACGTGCTCCCGGGCGCGCGGGTCGGCAAGGACTGCAACATCTGCGACGGCGCGTTCGTCGAGAACGAAGCGGTGCTCGGCGACAACGTCACGGTCAAGAACAACGTGCTCGTCTACAACGGCGTGACCTGCGAGGACAACGTCTTCCTCGGGCCGAACGCGGTGTTCACCAACGACATGCGGCCCCGTGCGCACCAGAAGCTCGGCGGCGACCAGTTGCTGCCCACCCTGGTGCGCGAGGGAGCCACCCTGGGCGCGGGCGTGGTCGTGGTGTGCGGCACGACGATCGGGCGCAACGCGTTCGTCGGCGCGGGCTCGGTGGTGGCCCGCGACGTGCCGGCGCACGCGTTCGTGGTGGGCAACCCGGCCAAGCGGAAGGGCTGGGTGTGCCGCTGCGCGACCCGGCTCGACGACGACCTGCGCTGCCCTTCCTGCGGCACCGAGCACGTGCCGGACGGCGACGGGCTCGTGGCGAAGGGGTAGGTCGGGAACGACGGCGGCCGGCCGGTGACGGGGAACTCCTCGTCACCGGCCGGCCGCGTTCGGGGTCAGGCGTCGCGGAAGTAGTCCACGGTCAGGCGCACGCCGGCGGCGATGTCCACCTCGGGCTTCCAGCCCAGCTCCGCCTGCGCGAGCGACGGGTCGATGGCCGACGCGCGCAGGTCGCCGAGCCGGGCCGGCGCGAACTCGGGCTCGTCGGCCACCCCGGCCGCCTGGGCGACCAGCGTGTGCAGCTCCCGGTCGGACACCTGGTGCGCGGTGCCGATGTTGTACCGCCGGCCGCCGCCCGCCTCGCCGGAGGCCGCGACGAACGCCGACACGACGTCCTCCACGAACACGTAGTCGCGGGTGTTGCCGCCGTCGCCGAACACCTTCGTCGGCCGGCCCGCGAGCAGCGCGGACGCGAAGATGGCCACCACGCCCGCCTCGCCGTGCGGGTCCTGCCGCGGTCCGTACACGTTGGCCAGCGCCAGGTGCGTGCACTCCAGGCCGTACAGCTGCCGGTAGGTGTTCAGGTACACCTCGCCGGACACCTTGGACGCGGCGTAGGGCGACTTGGGGTTGATCGGGGTCGACTCGGCGACCGGCAGCGCGTCGGGCGTGCCGTAGATGGAGCCGCCGGACGACGCGAACAGCACCTTGCGCACGCCCGCCCGCCGGGCGGCCTCGGCCAGGTTCACCGTGCCGAGCACGTTCTTGGTGGCGTCGAGCAGCGGTTCGGCCACGGACACGCGCACGTCGATCTGCGCGGCCAGGTGGTAGACCACCTCGGGGCCGAACGAGGCCACCACGTCGGCCAGCTCCGGCGAGGTGATGTCGACCCGCGAGAACGAGTACCGGTCGGCGTGGGCCGGGTCGGCGGGCGCGGTCCGCTTGCCCCGGCTGAGGTCGTCGACGACGTGCACCTCGTGCCCGTCCCTCAGGAGCCTGTCGACCAGGGTAGAACCGATGAAGCCGGCACCGCCGGTCACGAGTGCGCGCACGGGTGTCTCTCCAGGGGTGGGTTCGGGGAGTCTCACGGGCAGCCTAGAACCACCTCTCCAGCACCAGCGCCACCCCGTCCTCGGAGTTGGCCGCGGTGACCTCGTCCGCGGCGTCCAGGGCGTCCTGGTGCGCGTTGGCCATGGCCACGCCGTGGCCCGCCCACGTGAGCATGGGCACGTCGTTGGGCATGTCGCCGAACGCCAGCACGCCGCCCGGGGCCACCCCGAGCCGGTCGGCGACGGCGGCCAGGCCGGAGGCCTTCGTCACGCCGGGCGCGGCGAACTCCAGCAGGCCCTCGTTGGTCGACCAGGTCATCGCCACGGAGTCGCCGACCAGCGGCCCGGCGGCCCGCGCCATCTCGTCCGACGCCATCGACGGGTGCCTGACCAGCAGTTTCACCGCCGGCTTGCCGAGCAGCTGCGCCCGCTGGTGGCCGGGCAGCGGCTGCCCGCCCTCGTCCCACGGGTGCAGGTAGTGCTCGTCGGCGATGAACTCGGGCTCGGTGGCGCCGCGGGCGGACTCGCCGACCCGCTCCGAGGCCAGGGCGCAGCCGGGCAGCGCCTCGTCCAGCACGGCGGCCAGGGTGGTCAGCTGCTCGGGGGTGAGCAGCTCGGCGGTGACGACGCGGTCCGCGCCGATGTCGTAGAGCACCGCGCCGTTGGAGCACACGGCGTAGCCGGACAGGCCCGCGGCGGCGGCCACCTCCGGCACCCAGCGGGGCGGGCGGCCGGTGGCCAGCACGAACGGGACGTCGGCCGCCAGCACCCGGCCGACCATGCCGGCCGTGCGCGGGCTGACCCGGCCCAGGGGCGTGAGCAGGGTGCCGTCGACGTCGGATGCCACAAGGGAAGGTCTCTGCACCCCCACATGGTGCACTCCCCCGAAACGGACTCGGCTACCGTCGCCGGGTGCGCACTGGGATTGTGATCCTGCCCGAACACCGCTGGTGGATGGCCGAACACAAGTGGAAGGCCGCCGAGGAGTACGGCTTCCACCACGCCTGGACCTACGACCACATGGGTTGGCGCTCGCTGGTCGACGGGCCGTGGTTCGGCGCCGTGCCCACGCTGGCCGCGGCGGCCTCGGCCACCTCGACGATCCGGCTCGGCACGCTGGTCGCCTCGCCCAACTTCCGCCACCCGGTGCCGTTCTCCCGGGAGCTGCTCGCCCTCGACGACCTCTCCGACGGCCGCTTCACGCTCGGCGTCGGCGCGGGCGGTGTGGGATATGACACCGAGGTGATGGGCGCCACCTCGTTCGACACCAAGCGGGGCACGCCCAGCAGGCAGGGCCGGTTCGAGGAGTTCGTGGCCGCGCTGGACCTGCTGCTGGCGCAGGAGCGGACCACGTTCAGTGGCGAGCACTACGAGATCCGGGACGCCCGCAGCGCGCCGGGCTGCGTGCAGCGGCCGAGGCTGCCGTTCGTGGTCGCGGCCAACGGGCCGAAGGCGATGGCGGTGGCGGCGAAGTACGGGACGGGCTGGGTCACCACCGGCCCGGAGACCGACGACGAGACGGCCTGGTGGGACGGCGTCGCCGCGATGGCGGCGCGGTTCCGCGAGGTGCTGGCCGGGATCGGGCGGGCCAAGGAGTCGATCGACTTCCACCTCAACGCCGACTCCTGCCCGGTGTACTCGCTGACCAGCGTGGAGCACTTCCGCGAGGTGGCCGGGCGGGCGCGCGGGCTGGGGTTCACCGACCTGGTCGTGCACTGGCCCCGCGCCGACGGCGTGTACGCGGGCAGCGAGGCGGTGCTGGAACGGGTCGCCGCCGACGTGCTGCCCGAACTGGTCGGCTAGCGTTCCGGCCCGTGCGACGAGTTGTGGTGATCGGTGGCGGAATCGTAGGCCTGGCGACCGCGCGGGAGTTGGTCCGGCGCGGGCACGACGTGGTGGTGCTGGAGAAGGAGCCGCGGTGGGCGGCGCACCAGACCGGGCACAACAGCAACGTCGTGCACGCGGGCCTGTACTACAAGCCGGGGTCGTTGAAGGCGCGGATGTCGGTGGCGGGCAACGCCTCGATCGTCGCCTACGCGCGTGAGCACGGCGTGCCGGTGGAGGTGTGCGGCAAGCTCGTCGTCGCCACCTCGCCGGACGAGCTGCCCCGCCTGGAGGCGCTGGCGGCCCGCGCCGAGGCCAACGGCGTGCCCGCCAAGCGGATCGGCGTCGACGAGGCCCGGGAGTACGAGCCCGAGGTCGCGGCGGTGGCCGCGCTGCGGGTGGAGAGCACCGGCATCATCGACTTCCCCGCCGTGTGCGAGGCCATGGTCCGCGAGCTGAACGGGCAGGACCTGCGCCTGCACACCCCGGCGCTGGCCATCCGCCGGGCGCTCAGCGGCGGCGGCGTCGAGGTGGCCACCACGCGGGGCGTCATCCGGGCGGACGCCCTGGTGAACTGCGCGGGCCTGCACAGCGACCGGGTGGCCAAGCTGGCCGGCGTGACGCCCTCGGCCGCCATCGTCCCGTTCCGGGGCGAGTACTACGAGCTGCGCCACGACCGCAGGCACCTGGTGCGCGGCCTGATCTACCCGGTGCCGGACCCGGCCCTGCCGTTCCTGGGCGTGCACCTGACCCGGATGCTGGACGGCAGCGTGCACGCGGGCCCGAACGCCGTCCTCGCCCTGCGCCGCGAGGGCTACCGCTGGCGCGACATCTCCCCCTCCGACCTGGTCGACGTCGCCCGGTTCCCCGGCACCTGGCGGCTGGCGCGCACCTTCGCCCGCACCGGCGTGGAAGAGGTCCTGCGGTCCCTGTCGCGCAAGCGCTTCGCCCGCAGCCTGGCCCGCCTGGTGCCCGCCGTCGGCGAGGACGACCTGGTCCGCGCCTCCGCGGGCGTGCGGGCGCAGGCGATGCGCGCCGACGGCTCGCTCGTCGACGACTTCCTCATCGACACCGCGCCCCGCCAGGTGCACGTGCTCAACGCGCCCTCGCCGGCCGCCACGTCGGCCCTGGAGATCGGCAAGCACGTGGCCGGGCAGGTCGAGCACAGCTGGACGTGACCGGCCGTGGCCTGACCGCCGCGCGCGGTCAGGCCACGGGCCGAGCCGCGCCTAGGCGGGCTTGATCACGTCGAGGCCGAGGAACGGGCGCAGGGCCTGCGGCACGACGACCGAGCCGTCGGCCTGCTGGTGGTTCTCCAGGATCGCGACGATCCACCGCGTGGTGGCCAGCGTGCCGTTGAGCGTGGCGGCGATCTGCGGCTTGCCGTTCTCGTCCCGGTAGCGCACGTTGAGCCGGCGGGCCTGGAACGTGGTGCAGTTCGAGGTCGACGTCAGCTCGCGGTAGGCCTGCTGGGTCGGGATCCACGCCTCGCAGTCGAACTTGCGCGCGGCCGACGTGCCGAGGTCGCCGGCGGCCGTGTCGATGACCCGGTACGGGACCTCGATCTTGGCCAGCATCTCCTCTTCCCACGCCAGCAGCCGGGCGTGCTCGGCCTCGGCGTCCTCCGGCTTGACGTAGGAGAACATCTCGACCTTGTTGAACTGGTGCACGCGGATGATGCCGCGGGTGTCCTTGCCGTACGAGCCCGCTTCGCGCCGGTAGCACGACGACCAGCCCGCGTACCGCTTCGGGCCGTCCAGGATCTCGTCCGCGTGGTAGCCCGCGAGCGGCACCTCCGAGGTGCCGACGAGGTACAGGTCGTCGGCTTCGAGGCGGTAGATCTCGCTCGCGTGCGCGCCGAGGAACCCGGTGCCGGCCATGATCTCCGGGCGCACCAGCGTCGGCGTGATCATCAGCGTGAACCCGGCCGCGGTGGCCTGGGCGACGGCCATGTTCAGCAGCGCCAGCTCCAGCTGCGCGCCGACCCCCGTCAGGAAGTAGAAGCGCGAGCCGGACACCTTCGCGCCGCGCTCCATGTCGATCGCGCCGAGCCGCACGCCGAGGTCGAGGTGGTCGGCGGGGTCGAAGTCGAACTCGCGCGGCTCGCCGACGTGCTTGAGCACGACGTAGTCGTCCTCGCCGCCCTCGGGCGCTTCGGGGTGGACCACGTTGGGCACGGCGCGGTGCAGCTCGGTCAGCTCCGCCTCGGTGGCGGACTGCTCCGCCTCGGCGGCCTTGACCTCGGCGGCCAGCTCCTTGCCCTTGGCCAGCAGCGCGTCGCGCTCCTCGCCCCTGGCCCGGCCCACCTGCTTGCCGAACGTCTTCTGCTCGCCGCGCAGCGCGTCGGCGCGGGCGATGGCGGCCCGGCGGCGCTCGTCGGCGGACAGCAGCGCGTCGACCACGGTCTCGTCCTCGCCACGCGCGCGTTGCGACGCGCGGACGGCTTCCGGGTTCTCGCGCAGTGCCTTCAGGTCAATCACACCAGGAAGGGTAGTACCCGGGTGGAAACCGCTTCGAACGACTTCCGGCCGGGCGCGGCCCCGACGGCCCCGGGCGGCCGGGAACTGTCGGACCCCTCGGGCAGGATGCACCCGTGGTTGAACGAACCGACGACGACGACGCCCTGCCCGCCGAGGTCTTGGAGGAGGTCGAGGACTACGCGCGCACGCTGGTGCACGCCGGCTTCACCTCGTCCGACGACATCGTGCGGGACCTGGTCGACCACTTCGACGACGAGCACCCCGTCACGCCGCCGGTCGCGCGGTCGGTGGTGCGGCGGGTGTGGCGGGAGCGGGCCGCCGAGCAGGAGGGGTGGCCGGAGCGCACGGACGTGGACCGGCTGTTCGCGGTGTTCGACGCGCTCGACCGGGCCGGGATCGTGGCCCGCGCCGACTTCACGTGCTGCCAGACCTGCGGTCACGCCGAGATCGGCGACGAGGCGGGCGAGGACGCGCGCGGGTACGTGTTCTTCCACCGGCAGGACACCGAGAGCGCCGTGGCGGGCGGCGGCGTGTGGCTCGCCTACGGCTCGTTCGGCGACGAGGCGGACCTCGAGCCCGTCGACCACGCGGCGGCCGACGAGGCCGTGGGCCGGGAGGTGGTCGCCGCGCTCGCCGCTGGCGGCCTGCCCGTCGAGTGGAACGGGTCGGCGCGCACCCGGATCCAGGTCGGCCCGATCGCCTGGCAGAAGCGGCTGCCGGTGGCCTGAGCAGCACGGAGGGGGTGCGCGCCGATCGGCGCGCACCCCTCCGGAGCAGGTGGTGCTACGAGATCGCGACGGCGACCACGAGACCGAGGGCGACGTGCGCCGAGGCGACCACGACGCTGGCCGGCGCGAACCGGTCGGACTCGATCAGCGAACCGATGTCGAGCCGGGTCACCCACTCCAGCAGCCGCACCGCGAGCACCTGCACGATGATCCCGACGAAGCCGAAGATCAGCGCGGACAGCAGGCCCTCGGCCAGCTTGCCCGCCGAGCTGTAGATCGCCACCACGACGATCAGGGCCATGCTGACCAGGCCCGCCGACGTCACGATGACCGCGTTCGGCGCGCCACCGCGCACGAGCGCGCTCAGCTTGCCCGGCGTCGTCCAGTCGATGGCGTAGAAGCCGACGATCATCAGCAGCAGGCCGACGACGGCGTAGAGCGCGATCGCGCCGACGCCCTGGCCGATGGCGGCGCCGAAGCCGGCGTCCAACGCGAGGTGGGAGTTCACGGACCCTCCAGGTTGTGCGGGTTGAAGCTCATTCGACGATCCTGTGCGGCACGAACGCCGCGCCGTCGTCGGTGACCAGGCCGACGGTCTCCCGGATGCCGAGGCCCGCCGAGGAGTCGCCGACGACCCACGCGCCGAGCGCCGGCCGGTAGCCGTCGAACTCGGGCAGCGGGTCGAACAGCTGGTAGACGAAGCCCTCCTTGCCGTAGACCCCGCCGGTCTGGGTCTCGTAGCCGGGGGCGACGATCTGGATGTTCTGCCCCTCGCGGCCCAGCCGCGGCTTGCGCACGTACTCGGTGAGCAGGCCGGGGTCGTCCAGGAACGCGGGCAGCAGGTTCGGGTGGCCCGGGTACATCTCCCACAGCACGGCCAGCAGCGCCTTGTTGGACAGCAGCATCTTCCACAGCGGCTCGACCCACAGGGTGCCGGGCAGGCTCTCCACCGCGTAGCGGCCGAACTGCTCGTCGACCACCCACTCCCACGGGTAGAGCTTCACGACCGTGCCCATCGGCGCGTCCTCGAGGTCGACGAACCGCTTCAGCAGCGAGTCCCAGCCGATCTCCTCGATCGCCAGCCCGACGGTGTCCATGCCCGCCTCGGCCGCGGTCTCCTGCAGGTAGGCCACGGTGACGTGGTCCTCACCCGAGGGGTCCGCGCCCGACCAGGTGAAGTGCAGCTCGTTGGACGGCAGCCGGCTGCCGATCTCGGCCCAGCGCTCGACCAGCTTCTCGTGGATCGAGTTCCACTGGTCGTCCTCCGGGTAGACGTCGGTCTTCCAGTTCCACTGGACGACCGACGCCTCCAGCAGCGACGTCGGGGTGTCGGCGTTGTACTCCAGCAGCTTGGCCGGCCCGCTCCCGTCGTAGCGCAGGTCGAACCGCCCGTACACGTGCGGGTCGCGCCGCTTCCACGACTCGGCGATCGCGGGCCACAACCACTCGTTGATGCCGAAGTCGCGGTAGCGCTCGGTGAGCACCACGTTGTCGACGGCTTCCAGGCACATGTTGTGCAGCAGCTCCACGTCGGCTTCCAGCGACAGCACGTCGCTCATGTCGAAGACGTAGTGCGCCGACTCGTCCCAGTACGGGCGCGGGCTGCCGTCCGCGGCTCGCGCGGGCGCGCCGAACACCAGCCCCTGCTCGGAGACGGTGCGCTGCCAGTTCGGCCGGGGCGCGGAGGACTCCCGACGCACTCAGCTGCCCCCGCTCTTGCTGCCGCCGGACACGCCGAACCCACCGCGCTGCACGACCGTGCCCGACTTGGTGGAGATGTTCGCGCCCTTGGGCATGGTGTAGCTGCCGCCGCTGACCTTCTGGCCGACGGGGGTGCTCGGCGCGCCGTAGTTGTAGCGGTACGAGCTGCCGCCGATGTAGATGAACCCGCTGCTGACGTACCCGCCGTGGCTGCGCGCGTACTCCTCGTCGCAGTACTGGTCCTCGACCACCACGTCGTCCTTGACGCACTGGGCGACCACGTCGTCGGGGCTGGACGCGGCGTACCAGATGGCCACCACGCCGGCCACGCCGACGGCCACGCCACCGCCGATGAGCAGGCGCTTGCGCAGCTTCTTGCGGCGGGCCCCCTCGGCTTCGACGGCGAGCTGCTGCTCGCGCTGCTGCTCGATCGCCGCGGCGCGGGCGCGCTGCTCGGCCAGCGTCGGCGGCCGGGGTTTGGTCCGGCCCGCTTCCTGGCTGCGGATCTGACCGCGGCCGCCCTGCGGCGGTTCTTGCGGCGTCGGGGGCACGTAGGGCGGCGGCGACGCGCCACCGCCACCCGGCCCCGGCGTCGCCGGTCCGGTCGGTTGGTCCGGTCCGCTCGACCCACCCTGGCCGGGTGTCGCGGCGCTACCGGTGTTGTCGTTCTCAGTCATCAGCCACTCCCGGCGGGGACGCTACAGAGATCTGCCGCCGAATGGGTGACGAGTGTCCCAAAAGCAACACTCCGCACCCGCCCGAACGGTTGCACGGCCTACACAGGCATCATGGAGTAGATGTCCGCCACCACGCGCTGGTTTCGTCGAGGTGACCACTTGGTCATGCTCGGCGCGTCCGCTGGCGCGTTCGTGCTGCTGGCCCTGAGCACGCTGACCGGGTGGCCGGTGGGCGCGGGCGGGGCCGGCAGCCCGGCCACGACCGCGGTGAACCCCGTCATGGCTGCTCAGGCGGGTGACTGCCTGAACTGGACCAAGCAGGACCTGTCGGACGTGGAGAAGGTCGACTGCGCCGCCCAGCACCTGTTCGAGGTGACCGGTGTGGCGGACATCTCCGCCGCTCACGGCCCCCAGGCGCCGTTCCCGGACGACGAGCAGTGGCAGCAGATCAGCGAGGAGCAGTGCGCGAAGACGTCGCTGGACTACCTCGGCGGCAAGTTCGACCCGTACGGCAAGTACACCGTCGGCCCCCTCAACCCGGGCGAGCGGCTGTGGGCCGAGGGCAGGCGGACGCTGCGCTGCGGCCTGCAGGTGGCCGGCCCGGCGGGCGGGCTGCTCCCGTCCTACGGCACGGCGCGCGCCCAGGACCAGTCCGACGTCTACGACCCGGGCGTGTGCCTCGGCATCACCGCCACCGGGTCGGTCGCGGACCCGATCGACTGCGCGAAGCCGCACACGTTCGAGATCACCGGCGTGGTGCCGATGCCGCCGGGCGAGTTCCCCGTGCCCGACCAGCAGGACGAGCTGATGTTCACCGAGTGCGCCAAGCTCACCACCGAGTACACGGGTGGCGCCGACCTCAAGGCCCGCGGCCTCATCGTCACCTGGGACACGCGGGTGCCGGAGAGCTGGGCCGCCGGCTCCCGGCTGGCGAACTGCAAGGTCGGCGCGACCCCCGTGGACGGCGTCCTCATCGCGTGGGAGGGCAGCGTGCGCAACCCGGACGCCCCGCCGCTGACCACGTCCAACCCGCCGCAGACGACCGCCGTGCAGCAGGACGAGCCGACCGGCGCGCCGCTGCACTCCCAGTCCAACTCCAGCTCCGCCGCACCGCCCTCGTCGGGTTCCAAGCCGCCGAAGTCGGACGAGACGACCACGACAGCCACGACCACTACGACGTCGAGGTGACGACATGCCGGTGGAGATGACCCGTCAGCGGTTCGAGGAGTTGGTCGGTGAGGCGCTCGACCTCATCCCGCCGGACTTCGCGGCGGCGATGAACAACGTCGTGGTGCTGGTCGAGGACCGCAGCCCGGACGTGCCGAGCCTGCTCGGGCTCTACCACGGCATCGCGCTGACCAGGCGGACCAGCGACTACGGCGGCGTGCTGCCGGACCGGATCTACATCTACCGCGAGGCGATCCTGGACATCTGCCGCACCGAGGAGGACGTGGTGGAGCAGGTCGTGGTCACCGTGGTCCACGAGATCGCGCACCACTTCGGCATCGACGACGCCAAGCTGCACGAGCTGGGCTGGGGCTGACCGGCCAGCCCTCGACCGGCACGCACTCCGCCGGCAGGCCCTTGCGCCAGTTAGCCGTCGACCACGTCGACGCCGGTCCACGAGGTGCAGCGCCAGCCGTCGCCGGCGCGGTCCAGGACGACCCGGCCGGTGTTGGGCAGCAGACCCGCCTCGGCCAGGGCGGGGCCCACGTTGCGGGCCAGCGCGAGCGCGCCCATCCGCAGCACCGCGCCGTGGCTGACCAGCACCACCGTGTCGCCGTCGCGGTGCCTGGCGGTGATCCGGTCCACCGCGGCCAGGCAGCGGTCGACGGCCTGGCGGCCGCTCTCGCCGCCGGGCAGCGGCACGTCCAGGTCGCCCGCGGCCCACTGCTTCACCGTGGCGATGAACTCCTCGAACGCCTCGCGGTCGTGCCGCCCTTCGAGGTCGCCGCAGAAGATCTCCTGCACGCCCTCCACGACCTCGACGTCCAGGCCGAACACCGCCGCCACGGGCGCCGCGGTCTCCTGCGCGCGCACCGCCGTGCTGGCGTACACGGCCGCCACGGGCTCGGCGGCCAGCTGCTCGGCCAGCGCGGCGGCCTGCGCCCGTCCCGCTTCCGTCAGCGGCGGACCGGGCGGCAGCGAGTCCAGCGCCATCTTCAGGTTCGACGCCGTCTCGCCGTGTCTGACCAGGATCAACCTCACGCGCCCTGCCCCCTCCGGACCGCGTCGACCCAGTCGGCCGCCGCCACGAACTCCTCGTTGCCGGCCACCGCACCACCCGGCTCGGCCTTCGGGTACGAGCCGAGGAACCGGGTGTGCGGGCAGTGCCGGTGCAGCGCGGCCAGCGCGTCGCCCACCCTCGGCTCGGCCACGTGGCCGTCGAAGTCGATGTAGAACCGGTACTCGCCGAGCCTGCCCTTGGTCGGCCGCGACTCGATGCGGGTCAGGTTGATGCCGCGCAGCGCCAGCTCCGTCAGCAGCTCCGACAGCGCGCCGATCCGGTCCGCCGCCGTGCAGACGACGGACGTGCGGTCGTGGCCGGTCGGCTCGGGCAGCTCGCCGGGCGGGCGGAGAAGCAGGAACCGGGTCTTCGCGTCCCGCACGTCGGCCACGTCGGTGGCCAGCACCTCCAGCGGGTAGTGCCGCACGGCCACCGGCGCGCTGACGGCGGCGTCGAACTCGTGGTTGAGCACAGCGCGCGCTGCGGCGGCGGTGGACGTCGCGGCGACGACCTTGGCCTCCGGCAGGTGCTCGGCGAGCCAGTGCCGCACCTGGGCCAGCGCGTGCGGGTGGCTGGCGACGGTGCGCACGGGCTCGCCGCCGGGCCGCACCAGCACGCTGAACCGCACCGGCAGCACCGCCTCGGCGACCGCGACCAGCGGCTCGCCCTCGGTCAGCGCGTCCATCGTCGCGGGCACCGCGCCCTCGACGGAGTTCTCCACCGGCACGCACGCCGACCGGGTTTCCCCGCGCCGGGTGGCGGCCAGGGCGGCGGGCACCGTCTCGAACGGCACCAGCTCCTGCTGCGGAGAGGCGAAGCCGCGTGCGGCCTGCTCGGTGAAGGTTCCCTGCGGTCCGAAGTAGGCGAGCACGGCCGCAACGATACGAGGACCACGTCCGGTGACTGTTGTTGAGGCGAGGATCACCCGCCCGGTGGGTGCCCGCCCCCGTTCCGCAGCAACGGGTTGTCCTGGAATGCTGGTGACGTGTCCGCCGCCGATACGGAGGGTGAGATCAACGCTCCGGTAGCAGTTCCCCGTCTGGTGTTGTGCGCCGTCGACGAACCGCTGGCCCGCGCCTGGCTCGCGGTGGCCGAGGGGCGCAGCGGCGTCGAGGTGCACCGGGGCTCGGTGCTCGACATCGTCGCCGAGGCCGTGGTGAGCCCCGCGAACTCCTCCGGCTGGATGCGGGGAGGCATCGACGCGGTCTACGCGCGTGCGTTCCCGCTGGTCGAGGGCAACGTGCGCAGTGCGGTGCTCGGGTTGCACGGCGGCGAGCTGCCGGTGGGCGAGGCGCTGGTCGTGCCGACCGGCGAGCCCGAGCCCGAGTGGCTGATCAGCGCGCCGACCATGCGGCAGCCCGGCGAGCTGCTGCCCGCGGACACCGTGCACCCGTACCTGGCCGCGCGGGCCGTGCTGCGGTTGTGGCTGGCCGGCCGGCTGGACGACGGACGCCCGCTGCGCGCGGTGGTGCGCACGATCGCCATGCCCGGTCTCGGCACCGGTGTCGGCGGCGTCGCGCCCGCCACGTGCGCGCGGCAGGTCGCGGCGGCGTGGGACGAGGTGTTCAGCCCACTGCCCAGCAGGTGACGCGTCAGACCGCTGGTTGTGCACAACCTGTGGACAGCCCGGCTGGGGCCTGTGGACAACTAGCGTGGCGCGACCCAGCGCTCCAGGTCCAGTTCGTCGGTGACGGGGATGCCGTAGTCGCCGACGCTGGGGATCTCCGGCTTGAGGCGGCGGGCTTCGCGCACCGCGTCGGGGCGCAGGGCGGCGAGCCGGAAGCCGCGGCGCTGGTAGAAGCGCAGGGCGTCGAGGTTGTCGTTGGTCGTGGTGAGCCGGACCCGGGAGCAGCCGAGCTGCCGCGCCCGGTGCACGGCGGCGTCGACCAGCGAGCTGCCGACACCCCTGCCTCGTCGCAGCGCGTCGATGGTGACGATCTCCAAGTGGCCGTCGGCGGCGGCGTAGGTGAGCAACCCGACGACGGTGTCCTGCTGTTCGACCAGGAACCCGGGCAGGCTCGCCGGGAAGAACACCTGGCCGTGGGCGACTGCGGTGTGCGCGCCCCACAGCTCAAGCACCAGCCTGCCGACGACGATCCGGTCGGCTTCCTCGATCGCGCGTACGAGCATCCCTGCACTGTCTTGGCGGGCGGGCGCGGTGGGTACCGGCATTCGACCTATGGTTGGTTCGTGCCCGTGCGAGTGTTGCTCGTGGACGACCACGAGGTGGTGCGCAGGGGGCTGCGCGAGTTGCTGGAGGACGAGGACGACATCTCGGTGGTCGCCGAGGCGGGCGGGGTGGACGAGGCCCTGGTCCGCGCGTCGGCGACCCGGCCCGACGTGGCCGTGGTGGACGTGCGGCTGCCCGACGGCGGCGGCGTGGAGCTGTGCCGTCGGCTGCGCGCCCTGGAGGACGGGCCGAAGTGCCTGGTGCTGACCGCGTTCGACGACGAGGAGGCGCTGGTCGGCGCGATCATGGCGGGCGCCTCGGGCTACCTGCTCAAGCAGGTGCGCGGGCAGGACCTGGTGACCGCCGTGCGCGAGGTGGCGGCCGGCCGGTCGCTGCTGGACCCGCAGACGACCTCCCGCGTCCTGGACCGCATGCGCCGCCCGGCCGAGGTGGACGTGCTGGACGCGCTGACCGAGCAGGAACGGCGGGTGCTCGACCTGATCGGCGAGGGCCTGACCAACCGCCAGATCGCCGAACGGCTGTTCCTGGCCGAGAAGACGGTGAAGAACTACGTCACCGCCGTGCTGTCGAAGCTGGGCATGGAACGCCGCACCCAAGCCGCCGCCTGGGTCGCCCGCCGCTCGCGCTAGGCGCTGACCGGCCGGTGGACGCCCGGTCAGCCGGTCAGCGGGACGTGCCAGGTGATCGTGGTGCCGGTGCGGGGCGAGGAGGTGAGCTCGCAGCCGCCCCCGGCGGCCAGGGCCCGTTCCTCCAGGTGCCGCAGGCCGCGCTTGGCGACGCCGCGCGGGATGCCGCAGCCGTCGTCGGCGACCTCCAGGTCCAGCCGGTCGGGTGTGCGGCGCAGCGTGATGCCGACCTGCCGGGCGCCCGAGTGCCGCACCACGTTCGACAACGCCTCGCGCAGCGCCGCGCGGGCGTGGTCGGCCAGGTCCGCGGGCACGTCCGCGACCTCCCCCTCGATCCGCACCTCCGGCTCGAACCCCAGCAGCTCGCCCGCCGTGCGGGCCTCCGCCAGCACCGAGCCCTTCAGGTCGACGTCGGCGGGTTTGCCGGGGTCCGCGCTCCGCAGCGCCCGCACGGTGGCGCGGACCTCCGCCATGGTCTGGTCGAGCTGGTCCACGCAGTCGGCCAGCCGCCGCGCCTCCCGGCCTTCGAGCTTGAGCCGCCGGTCGAGCAGGTCGAGCTGCACACCGGTCGCGTACAGCCGCTGGATGATCACGTCGTGCAGATCGCGGGCGATGCGCTCGCGCTCCTGGTAGACGGCTATCCGCTGCCGCGCGGTCGACCCCTCGGCCAGCACGACGGCCAGCCCGGCCTGCGCGGCGAACGCGGCCAGCACCTCGACGGTGTCCGGGCTGAACGGTCGCCCGCCCTTGCGCCGGTACACCGCCAGCGCGCCGATCCGGCGCTCCTTGGTGCCGAACGGCGCGACCGCGAACGGCCCGTACCCGCGCAACGCCTTGGGCACGAACGGCGCGGTGCGCGGGTCGGTGGTGAAGTCGGCCGCGACCACGGGCACGCCCGTCCGCGCCGCCCGCGCCGCCGACGAACGGCTCGACAGCACGACGCCCACCGGGTCGTCGTCGCCCGAGGACGCCTCGACGGTCAGCGTGCCGTCGTCGGCGGTCACCATGGCGAGCCCGAGGTCCGCGCCGGCCAGGTCGACGGCGCTGCGCACCACGAGCGGCAGCACGGCGTCCGGGTCGTCGCCGGCCAGGGCGGCCGAGGTGATCTCGGTCGACGCGGCGAGCACGCGGGCGGGGTCCACGGTGGTCAACGGTAGGCCCTGGCCCGCGTCCGCCCCTCGGTGACGTCCAGCACCAGGTCGGCGCGGGCGGCTTCGCCCGGCCGGTGGGTGATGTGGATGACGGTCTTGTCCCGCAGCACGTCGTCCAGGCGCGCCAGCAGCGCGGCGGCGGTCGGCTCGTCCAGGTGGGCGGTCGGCTCGTCGAGGAGCACCAGGTCGGCGTCGTAGAGCAGGGCGCGGGCCAGCGCGACCCGCTGCGCCTCGCCACCCGACAGCAGCGTCGGGCCGATCACGGTGTCCAGGTCGAGCCGGACCCCCGCCACGTCCAGCGCCCACCGCAACCGCTCGTCGTCCGCCCGCGGGTCGCCCAGCCGCAGGTTCTCGCGGACCGTGGTGGAGACCAGCATCGGCTCCTGCGGGCACCACGCCACCCGGTCGGGCCGCCAGACCAGGCCGCGCTCCGGCTCGATGAACCCCAGCAGCAACGCGAACAGGCTCGACTTGCCCGCCCCCGACGGACCCACCACGGCCACCTTCGCGCCGGCCGGCAGGTCGAACGACACCCGTTCCAGGACCGGTTCCGCGCTGCCCGGCCACGTCACCGTGACGCCTTCGAGGCCGACCGCGCCACCGACCGCGCCCCGCTCCACCCGCGAAACCCGGGAGCCGTGCGAGCCCTGCGAGCCGTGCGTCGGCGTCGACCGGTCGACGATCCGGCCGTACGACTCGCGCAACGCCCCGCGGTGCTGCGCGGCGGTGGGCAGCGTGCTCAACACCTCGGCCAGCGCCGACGGCACCAGGCCGAGCACGGGCACGAGCAGCGGGTCGACACCGCCGGCCAGGCCGATGCACACCGCCGCGGCCAGCCCGGTCGTCAGGTGCACGATCCCGATCGCCGCGCCCGCGCCGAAGGCCTGCCGACGGGCCTGCCGGGCCAGGTCCGCGTCCAGCCGCGCCAGGTCGGCGCGCACCCGGCGATCGGCCCCGAACGCGATCAGGTCCGGTGCGGCGGTGAGCAGGGTCAGCACCTGCTCCGACACGTGCCGCCGCCCCCTGGCGAGCACCGCCGTGGCCCGGCGTTCGGTGAGCACCGCGACGGCCGGTGCCAGCGTGCCGCCGACGACCAGCGCCACCGCCAGCGCGAGGCCCGCCACCGGCTCGATCACCGCGAACAACGTCACCGCCGCGACCGACACGCCCACCGCGATCAGCGGCGGTTGCAGCACCCGCGGCACCAGGTCGCGGACCGTGTCGACGTCGTCCACCAGCCGGGTGAGCTCGGCCTGACCGGGCCGCAGACCGCGCCACAGCCGGACCCGCGCCGCCTCGGCGTGCCGGAACGCGGCGTCGTGCGACACCAGCCGCTCCAGGTACCGGAACGCGCCCTTGGCCAGTGCGAACGTCCGCACGCCCACCACCAGCACCGACAGCGTCAGGATCGGCGGCTGGGTGGCCGCCTTCGCGATCAGGTGGGCCGCGAACGCCGTCAGCGCGACCCCGCTCAACGACGCCGCCGCGCCCAGCAGCGCCCCGGCCAGCAGCCTCCGGGTCGGCCGCGGCGTCCGCGGGACCACCGGCCGGTCGGCCGCGGCCCGGACCTCACGGGCCGCCGCGGCCTCCTCGGCCCGCTCGCCCACCAGCCGGTGGGTGGCCAGCACGACCGCCGCGCCGTCGGCGGCGGCCCGGTGCACGGCGGCCATCACCTTCGCGGCCGTCGCCGGGTCGAGGTGCGCGGTGGGCTCGTCCAGCAGCAGCACCTTCGCGCCGTCCCGCACCCGCGTCAGCGCGCGCGCCACCGCGACCCGCTGCCGCTCGCCGGTGGACAGCTCCGCGATCGGCCGCGCCACCAGGTGCTCCGCCGCCACCGACGCCAGGACGTCGTGGTCGACCCGTCCCGCGGTCAGCTCCAGCTCGTCGGCCACCGTCCGCCCGGCGAACGCGGGCCGCTGCGGCACCCAGGCGATGGCCGACCGGTCGACCGCGACCGACCCGCCGTCCGCTTCCACGAACCCCAGCAGCACCCCGAACAACGTCGACTTGCCCGCGCCGCTGGGCGAGTCGAGCCGGTGGACCTCCCCGGGCCGCACCCGGAACCCGACCCCGTCCGGCGCGAACCGCTCCCGCCGCCGGACGCGCAGGTCCCGGACCTCCACCCCCACCACCGGCGTCGACCCGGCCACAGCCGAAGCCGTGGTCGAGGTCGCGCCGGGAGCCGGGATCTCTGCGACCCGCCGCACGGCCTCCACCCCGTCCTCCGACGCGTGGTGGGCCGCGCCCGCCGCCCGCAGCGGCAGGTAGCACTCCGGCGCGAGGATCAACACCACCAGGCCCGTGACCAGCGTCATCTCCCCCGACACCAGCCGCAGCCCGATCCCCACCGCGATCAGCGCCACCGACAGCGACGCCACGATCTCCAGCACCAACGCCGACAGGAACGCCACCCGCAGCGTCCCCATGGTCGCCCGCCGGTACCGCTCGCCCACCTCCCGCACGGCCGACGCCTGGGCCGCCGCGCGCCCGAACGCGGTCAGCACCGGCAACGCCCGCACCAGCTCCGCCAACCGCCCCGACAGCCGCTCCAGCGCCGACGCCGCCGCGGCCACCCGGTCGGCGGTGAACCGGCCGATCAGGATCGCGAACACCGGGATCAGCGGCAGCGTCACCGCGATCAGCACGGCCGACGTCGGATCGGTGAGGAAGATCCAACCGCCCACCGCCACCGGCACCACGGCCGTCGTCACCAACGCCGGCAGGTAGCGGGTGAAGTACGCGTCCAGCGCGTCCAGCCCCTTGGTCGCGAGCACCGCCAACGACGCCGGCCCCCGCGCCACGATCCACGACGGCCCCAGGCCCAGCGCCCGGTCCAGCACCGCCGCCCGCAGCTCCTCCTTCGCGCCCGCCGCCGCCCGCGCCGCCACCGACTCGGTCGCCCACGCCAGCCCCGCCCGCACCACGACCGCGCACGCCGGCACCCACAGCGACCCGCCGGTCACCAGCGCCGACGCCAGCGCCACCGCCTGCCACACCAGCGCGACCGCCGTCAGCGCGGCCAGCGCCGCGCACCAGGCCAACGCCCGGCGCGCCGAGCGCGAGAGCGCGGGCAGCGCGCCGAGCGGGCCTTTCCCCGGCTTCGTGGCGGAAGGGGCTCCGGGGAAGTTCACGGCACCTGCCCAGAAGAAACAGACCCAGAAGAAACAGACCCAGAAGAAACAGACCCAGAAGAAGCAGACCCAGAAGGGGCAGACGCGGAAGGGACGGACACAGCGGGGATGTGCCGGGTGCCGATCCGCTTGCGGAACACCCAGTACGTCCATCCCTGGTAGACGAGCACCGCGGGCGTGCCGAACGCGGCCACCCACGTCATCACGGTCAGCGTGTACGGGCTCGACGCCGCGCCCGCCACGGTCAGCGACCAGGCCGGGTCCAGGGTGGACGGCAGCACGTTCGGGTACAGCGCGCCGAACAGCGCCGCCACGGTCGCCGCCACCGCGACGCCCATCAACGCGAACGCCTGCCCCTCGCGCCGCAGCACCAGCCGCCCGTACGCGCCCAGCGCCGCCAGCGCCACCACGATCGACGCGCCCCACGTCCACGCCGACCCGAACCTCAGCTGCACGGTCAGCAGCAGCACCAGCAGGGGCAGCAACGCCACCGGCGCGACCTTCAGCGCCAGCGCGCGGGCCCGTTCCCGCACCTCCCCCTCGGTCTTCAGCGACAGGAACACCGCGCCGTGCACCAGGGCGTACCCGGCGACCGCCGCCGCGCCGAGCAGCGTCTCCCACCGGATCGAGGCGAACGGCGAGCCGACGCGGTCGCCCGCCGCGTCCAGCGGCATCCCGAACACGGTCGCCGACAGCAGCAGCCCGACCCCCAGCGGGGCCACCCACGAGCCGGCGACGATCACGGCGTCCCACGTCCGGCGCCACCGCGCCGAGTCGACCTTGCCGCGGTACTCGAACGCGACGCCGCGCCCGATCAGCGCCAGCAGGAACAGCACCAGCGGCAGGTACACCGAGCTGAACAGCGAGGCGTACCAGTCGGGGAACGCGGCGAACGTGGCGCCGCCCGCGACCAGCAGCCACACCTCGTTGCCGTCCCACACCGGCCCGATGGTGTTGATCAGCACCCGCCGCTCGCGCTCCGACCGGCCGAGGACGGGCAGCAGCATGCCGACGCCGAAGTCGAACCCCTCCAGGAACAGGTAGCCCAGCCACAGCAGGGCGATCACGCAGAACCAGAGCGTCTCCACGGCTCCCCCTCTCAGTAAGCGAACGTGAGGACGTCGTCGCGGTCGTCGTCACGCGACCCGTCGTCGTCGGGTTTTCGAGCCGGCAGCACGCCCGCGACCCCCGCGCGGACGTACCGCCGGATCAGGAACACCTCGACGCAGGCCAACACCCCGTAGACCAGCGTCAGGGCGACCAACGACGTCAACACCTCCCCCGGTGTCGACGACGACACGGCGCGGGCGGTGAACATCCACACCCCGTCCACCCCGCTCGGGTTCGGCACCACCACGAACGGCTGCCGACCCATCTCGGTGAAGATCCAGCCGAAGCTGTTGGCCAGGAACGGCGTCGCGATGCTGCCCAGCGCCAGCCACTTGAACCACCGGCCGCGGGGTGTCCGACCACCGCGCGTCAGCCACAGGACCAGGAGCCCGGCGCCGACCGCGAGCCCGCCGAACCCGATCATCAGCCGGAAGCCCCAGTAGGTGACCGGCAGGTTCGGCACGTAGTCGATCGGCTTGCCCGACAGCTCGCCCAGCTTCGGGTCGACCGGGTAGTTCGTCCCGTACTTCTCCTGGTAGAGCGGCACCAGCTCCTCGATGCCCTTGACCTCGGTGGTGAAGTCGTTGTGCGCCAGGAACGACAGCAGCGCGGGCACGGTGACGCTCTTGACGTTCTCGCAGTCGGGCCGCGACACGTCGCCGATCGCGAACACCGAGAACGCGGCGGGCTGCTCGGTGTGGCACAGCGCCTCGGCCGCGGCCATCTTCATCGGCTGCTGCTCGAACATCAGCTTGCCCTGCACGTCACCGCTGATCGCGAGCCCGGTGAACGCCACGACGCCCACCCACGTGCCGAACTTGACCGACGCGCGCCACACCGGGCCGTCGTCGCTGCGCCGCCACAGGTGCCACGCGGCGACGCCCACCAGGAACGTGCCGGCGACGGCGAACGCGCCGAAGACCGTGTGCGGGAACGCGGCCAGCGTGGTGTTGTTGCCCAGCACCGCCCAGATCGACGTGAGCCGCGGCCGGCCGTCGACCAGCTCCACGCCGACGGGGTGCTGCATCCACGAGTTCGCGGCCAGGATGAAGTACGCCGACGCGATCGTGGCCAGCGAGAACGCCCAGACGCAGGCCAGGTGGACCTTCTTCGGCAGGCGGTCCCAGCCGAAGATCCACAGCCCGAGGAACGTCGACTCGACGAAGAACGCGACCAGGCCCTCCATCGCCAGCGGCGCGCCGAACACGTCGCCGACGAAGCGCGAGTAGGCGCTCCACGTCATGCCGAACTGGAACTCCTGCACGATGCCGGTGACCACGCCCATAGCGAAGTTGATCAGCAGCAGCTTGCCCCAGAACTTGGTCATCGCCAGGTACTTGCGGTCACCCGTGCGCACCCACGCGGTCTGCATCCCCGCCACCAGCAGGGAGAGCCCGATGGTCAGCGGCACCATCAGGAAGTGGTAGACGGTGGTGATGCCGAACTGCCACCGTGCCAGGTCGAGGACGTCCACGGGTCGAACCTAGGTCCGGACCGGTGCCCGGCCTCAGGTACGACGGTCCCCCGGGACCCGGGACCAAGGTCCCGGTGTGCGGTGTCACACCCCCGCCGACGTGTTCCCGTTCACCAGGGATTCGACATAGTCTCGTCCGGCTCGTCCTACACCCCGGGGGAACACCATGAAGCGGCTCGTTCCGCTGGTCGTCGGCGTGCTCGCCGTGCTGGGAGCGCAACCCGCCGCGGCGCAACCCGTCACGGCGCGGCCCGATCCGGTCGCGCTCGTGGACGGGCGGCGGGCCGACGCCGGTCTCACGTTCGTCCCGGTGAACCCGCTGAGGGTGCTGGACACGCGTGACGGCACCGGAGCCGGTGGCGTGCCCGGCGCGGTCGGCGCCGGCGTGGTCCTGGACCTGGCCCCGCACGTGCCCGCCTCCGCGACCGCCGTGGTGTTCAACCTCACCGGCACCGAGCCGACGCGGGACACGCACGTCGGCGTCACGTCCGCGTGGGCGAACTCGTACCTCAACCTCCAGGCGGGCGAGACGAGGGCGAACCTGGTCACGGTGGCGCTCCCGGAGGGCGGCCGGCAGCTGCACCTGACCAACAAAGCAGGCCGGGTGCACCTGGTCGCGGACCTGGCCGGGTACTACACCACCGACGAGGCGGCTCGGTTCACCACGACGGAGCCGACCCGGGTGCTCGACACCCGCGCGGGCGCGCCCGTCGGACCGCGCTCGACGCGCGAGGTGGACCTGTCCGGCGTGGTGCCCGCCTCGGCCACCTCGGTGACCTTCACCCTGACCGCGACCGAGCCGACCGCCGCGACCCACGTGATCGCGCACCCGTCCGGCGCGGTCCGGCCCACCGCGTCGAACCTCAACCTGGTGGCCGGCCAGACCAGCCCCAACCTGGTGACCGTCGCCCTCGGCGCGAACCGCCGGATCGCGCTGTACAACAACGCCGGCAGCACGCACCTGGTCGTGGACGTGGCCGGGTACTACGCCGGCGACCGCGGCCACCGGTTCTTCCCGGTGACCGCGCGCGCCCTCGACACGCGCGAGGCGGGCGGGCCGGTCGGGCCGGGCCTGACCCGCGACGTCGACCTCGCCGGCCGGATCCCCACCACCGCGACGGCGGTGTCGCTCAACCTGACCGGCACGAACGTCACCGCCGACTCGTACGTGTCGGCCTACCGGGCGGGCACGCCGCGGCCGGGGACGTCGAACCTGAACCTGCCCGCCGGCCGGGACACGGCGAACGCCGCCGTGGTGGCGCTCGGCGATGACGCGCGGATGACGCTGTACAACAACGCGGGTTCCGCGGACCTGGTCGTGGACGTCGCCGGCTTCTTCGCCACCCCGCCCGCGTGCGCCGCCGACTGCCTGCACACCTGGGGCGGCGACCTGGGCCACGGCTCGACGCCGAGCCCTCACCCCTGGTTGTCCGGGGTCACCGACGTGGCCGCCGGCGACTTCACCGCCTACGCGCTGAAGTCCGACGGCACGGTGTGGTCGTGGGGCGCCAACAACGCGGGCGAGCTCGGCGCCGGCGCCGTGGGTGGCCGTTCCGCGGTGCCGCTGCGGGTCCGCGGGCTGACCGGCGTGACGGCGGTGGCCGCCGGCGGCTCCACCGGGTACGCGCTCAAGTCCGACGGCACGGTGTGGGGCTGGGGGTCGAACCAGGACCGGCAGCTCGGCCCGGACGTCGTCGGCGACTCGGCCGTCCCGGTGCGGGTGGGCGGCCTCACCGACGTGACCGCCGTCGCCGGGGACCGCGTCACGGCGTACGCGCTGAAGTCCGACGGCACCGTGTGGGGCTGGGGCAACTCCGTGCACGGCCCGCCCTACGGCCTGTGCCCCACCGAGTCCGACTGCCTGCCGGGCCGGCCGAGGCGGATCGCGCTGCCGCGGCCGACGGCACCCGGTTCACCGCGATCGCGACCACCGGGTCGGCCACGGGGTACGCGCTGCGCTCGGACGGCACGGTGTGGGCGTGGGGCCAGAACCGGCGGGGTGAGACCGGGACGGGCTCGCCGCTGGGCGATGACGTGTCGCCCGCGCAGGTCGTCGGGCTGACCGACGCCGTCGCCATCGCGGGCGGCGTCGAGAACGGGTACGCCCTCACCGCGGACGGCCGGGCGTGGTCGTGGGGCTACGACTACTGGGGCCAGCTCGGGACCGGCGCGCCGTGCGCCGACCCGGCCGCCTGCCACTCCGGCGTCCCGGTGCTGGTCGCCGGGCTGACGGACGTCGTCGCGATCGGGAGCGGCTCCTCGACCGCCCTCGCCCTCCGCGCCGACGGCTCGGTGTGGGCCTGGGGCCTCAACAACCTCGCGGGCAACCTCGGCAACGGCACGTCCGGCAGTTGCACGACGACGCCCCGGTCGGAGCACTGCCTGACCAGGGCCCCGGTCCGGACCTCGATCTCCGGCGTGTCGGCCGTCAGCGCCGGCGGGGTCGCCATGTTCGCGATCAAGCCGTAGCCCGCGTCGGGGTCACCGCCCCGCGTCAGGGTCGTGGTCCGCGCCGGGCGGTGGCCCGCGTCCCCGCGTGAGGGGCGGGCGGCGCGGGGTACGATGTGGACGCCAGAGGGGAGTAGTTCCCCCGGGTCACCACGACCGGGGCGAGAGGATCGACACACTGGTCCGCCCAGCGCGGACCCGGTCCCTCACCCGCTTCCAGGAGCGGGCGAACGAGACCTCCGGCCGGGCAGTGCACCACGCCCGGTCGGGGTCGTGCTGCCTCCGTCCGGGACCGTTTCGGACGTCGGAGGTTCCCGTGGCACCTGAACTCATCGCGCTGGCGACGGCTTTCGCCATCGTCTTCCTGGCCGAGCTGCCGGACAAGACCATGGTCGCCACGCTGGTGCTCACCACGAGGTACCGGGCGTGGCCGGTCTTCGCCGGGGTCACGGCGGCGTTCGCGATCCAGTGCGTGGTGGCCGCGACGTTCGGCGGCGTGCTCACCCTGCTGCCCGACCGGGTGGTCGCGGCCGTGGTCGCGGTCCTGTTCGGCGTCGGGTCGTTCCTGCTGCTCAAAGAGGGTTTCTCGAAGGACGGCGACGAGGACGGCGCGGCGGCCGCCGGGCCGGGTCAGGTGACGTTCCGGCGGGCCGCGCTCACGTCGTTCGGCGTGCTGTTCGCCGCCGAGTGGGGCGACGCCTCGCAACTGGCCACCGCCGCCCTGTCCGCCCGCTACGCCAGCCCGGTGTTCGTCGGCCTGGGCGCGTTCCTGGCGCTGACCACCGTGGCCGCCATCGCGGTCCTGGTGGGCCGCAAGATCGCCACCCGCATCCCGACCCACCTGATCCAGCGGGTGAGCGGCTTCGTGTTCGCCGCGTTCGCCCTGGTCGCCGCGTGGCAGGCGGTCCTCGGCTGACCGACCGCGGGGATGTCCGGACTCGCCCGCCGAGCGGCGGGCGAGCGGTGGCGCTGTGCGACCTGTCGGTGCGACCCGTCAGCGCAACGCGTCAGCGACCTCCTGAGCCGCCCTCACGACGTGGGGCCCCACCACGTCACCGTCCAGCTTCTCCAGGGCCACCACGCCCACGCTGGCCCGCAATCCGGGCACGCCCCGCACCGGCGCCGCCACCCCGAACGCACCCGGCTGGAGCTCGCCCGTCGAGTTGACCCACTGCCGCCCCTCCGGGGACAGGCCGATCGCCTTGCCCGCCGCACCCCGGTGCACGGGGTGACGGGACCCGACCCGGTACGCCACGTGGTAGGCCGTCCACGACGGCTCGACCACGGCCACCGCCTGCGCCTCGCTCCCGTCGGCCACGGTCAGGTGCGACGTCGCGCCCACCGTCTCGGCCAACGTCCGCAACGCGGGCTGCGCGGCCAGCCGCAGCTGCGGCAGCACGTTCGACGCCAGCCGCAGCACGCCCAGCCCGAGCCGCACCTTCGACCCCTCGCGCCGCACCAGCCCCCGCGACTGCAACGGCACCAGCAGCCGGTACACCGCCGCCCGCGACGCGCCGATGGCCGCCGCCAGCTCGCTGATCGACGGCGCCTCCGACTCGGCGTCGGCCACCGCCTGGAGCAGGGCCAGGCCCCGCTCCAGGGTCAGCGAGCTCTCCTTCGACGCGGGCGCCGGCAGCCGGCCGCGCGGATCGGGTCTGACCACGCTCTACCTCTCGTCGGCGGGCACGACCGTGCCGACCACCTCGGCCAGCCCGACGACCGAGCCGCCCTCACCCGGCGCCGTCGCGGTGATCCGCACCGTGTCGCCGTCCTCCAGGAACGTCCGCTCGCCGTCGTCGAGCACCACCGGCTCCTTCCCGCCCCAGCTCAGCTCCAGGAAGGAGCCGCGCTCGTCGCGGGCCGGACCGGACACGGTGCCCGAGGCGATCAGGTCGCCCGGCCGAACGGTAGCGCCGTTCACCGACAGGTGCGCGAGCTGCTGCGCGAACGTCCACGACATCTCGCGGAACGGCGGCCTGGACACCACGGTGCCGTTCCACTCGACCTGGAGGTCGATGTCGAGGCCCCACGAGCGCTCCTCGACCAGGTACGGCAGCACGTCGTTGCCCAGCGGCGGCGGTGACACGCGGGCCACCGCGAACGCCTCCAGCGGCGTGATCCACGCCGAGACCGACGTGGCGAACGACTTGCCCAGGAACGGGCCCAGCGGCTGGTACTCCCACGCCTGCACGTCCCGCGCGGACCAGTCGTTGACCAGCGCCACGCCGAAGACGTGGTCGACCGCCCGGTCGGGCGTCAGCCGCGACGCGACCGGCCCGCCGCAGACGAACCCGACCTCGGCCTCGATGTCCAGCCGGCCCGTCGGCCCGAACACCGGACCGGTCGACGACCGCCGCTGCCCGTGCGGCCGGACGATCGGCGTGCCGGACACGACCACCGTCCCCGCCCGGCCGTGGTAGCCGACGGGCAGGTGCGTCCAGTTCGGCAGCAGGGCCGCGCCGTCGGGCCGGAAGATCCGGCCGACGTTCTCCGCGTGGTGGCGGGACGAGTAGAAGTCGACGTAGTCGGCCACCGCGAACGGCAGCACGGCGCCGTCGAGCCCGACCAGCTCCGCGCCGCGCGGCGCCGACGTGGCCGAGACGATCTCGACCAGCCGCGCCCGCAGCTCGCTCCACGTGGGCCTGCCGGCCGCCAGCAGCGCGTCCAGCGTGCCCGTGGCCACCACCGGCTCCAGCCGCTCGCCCAGGGCCAGTCCCCGCAGCAGCAACGCCTGGTCGCCCACCCGGACCGCGACACCGCCGGGCACGACGCCGTAGGGCAGCGTCTGCGGCCCGAACGGCGCGTCGGCGGTGAACGCGGGGTCCTCGATCCAGCTCACAGCAGACCCAGCTCCTCCAGGTCGGCGATCGGCTCGTCCAGCGAGCATGACCCGTAGGAGGCGAACACGCCGCGCACGGCGTGCGCGGCCTGGTCGGACAGCCCGTTGGCCTCTTCGCCCAGCGCGACCGCGTCCGTGCTGGCCAACGCCTCGCGCACGTCGCCGCCGGACAGCGAACGCGCGGTTGCCACCAGCAGGTTGAGGAACCCGTGGTGGGTGAACCCGGTATCGGCGTCGGTGTGCCGCACGGCGTGGTGCAGGCCGGCGGTCGCCTTGAAGGCCACCCCGCCGCCGCTCACCACGGCGAGGAAGTCGGCGACCTCGTCGATGCTGGGGAAGTTCTCCTTGCTGACCCCGCCGCAGCGCAGCTTGGGCCAGCTGCCGTGCTCGATGACGCGGCGCACGCCGTCCAGCCACTCGGCGCCGCCCCGGCGGGGCTCGACGACGCGGATGACGTCCTCGGGCACGAACTCCGAGACGCGTTCGAGCCACACCTCGTCCACGTCGGACGGGGCCGGCATCTCGACCATCCGCAGCGCCAAGAGCTCACTGCGGGACTCGACGATCGACACGGCCTTGGGCACACCTCCCAGACCCGTGTCGATGACCAGCGACAGGGCCACCGGCTTCACCGGCTTGACCTTGATCAGCTCGGTGATGAGCTCGGCGAGCCGGGACGCGGGGCACAGGAAGAGACCGACCGCACCGGCCCAGTCCCCGACACGTGCGTCGAGGTGGCCGCGGACCGCGTCGGGCATCGAAGCGTTGCCCGGCGGGAACAGCGCGGCGTCGTCGACAAGCCTCGCGAGCAGGGGCGGAGTGCCGCGTGGACCGGGCGCACGGAGTTCGAAGGCGCTTGACACGGCTGACACGCTAGTGGCGTACCGGTCAATGAACAAAGATGTCCGACTATCGAACGCCCGGAGTGAACCATGGCGTACTACCGCCAGGTGGGTGAGATCCCCCGAAAGCGCCACACGCAGTTCCGCACACCGGAGGGCGGGCTGTACGCGGAAGAGCTCATGGGGGTCGAGGGCTTCTCGGCCGACTCGGCGCTGCTCTACCACCGCCACCTGCCGACCGCGATCGTCGACGCGGTCACCGTCGAAGAGACGCGCGGCGCGTTGACGCCGAACCTCCCGCTCAAGCCGCGGCACTTCAAGACACCGGCGTTGACCTGGGACTCCTCCGACGTCGACGCGGTCACCGGCCGGCGCACGCTGTTCGGCAACGCCGACGTGGTGATCGGTTTCGTGACCGCCACCGCGCCCAGCCCGCTGTACCGCAACGCGGCCGGCGACGAGCTGCTGTACGTGCGGTCCGGCGAGGGCGTGGTGGAGACGATCTACGGCGCGCTGCCGGTCGCCGAGGGCGACTACGTGGTGCTGCCGACGTCGTGCACGTACCGCGTGGTGCCGTCCGGACCCATGGACATCCTGGTGCTGGAGGCCACCGGACACATCGGACCGCCGAAGCGGTACCTGTCGGCCAAGGGCCAGTTCCTGGAGCACTCGCCGTACTGCGAGCGCGACGTCCGCGGGCCGGCGGAGCCGTTGCTGGTGGACGGCGAGGACGTGGACGTGCTCGTGCGGCACCGCGCGGGGCTCACCCGCTTCACCTACGCCAACCACCCGTTCGACGTGGTCGGCTGGGACGGCTGCCTGTACCCGTGGGTGTTCAACATCCGCGACTTCGAGCCGATCACGGGCCGCGTGCACCAGCCGCCGCCGGTGCACCAGACGTTCGAGGGGCCGAACTTCGTGGTGTGCTCGTTCATGCCGCGCAAGGTCGACTACCACCCGTTGGCCATCCCGGTGCCCTACAACCACGCCAACGTCGACTCGGACGAGCTGATGTTCTACGTCGGCGGGAACTACGAGGCGCGCAAGGGCTCCGGCATCGGCATCGGGTCGCTGTCGCTGCACCCGGCGGGCTGCACGCACGGCCCGCAGCCGGGCGCGGTCGAGGCGTCGCTCGGCGTGGACTACTTCGACGAGACCGCGGTCATGGTCGACACCTTCCGGCCGCTGGACCTCGGCGAGGCCGCGGTGGCCTCCGAGGACCCGAAGTACGCCTGGTCGTGGGCCCGCCGGGGTCCTGACCTGGATTGATCCACTTTCCGCCGCCGGGGGTCCGGCTTCTGTCGGTGGGTGCCTCTAACGTCTGCCGGCATGGACGCACAAGCGCTTCTGGAGCAGGCCCCGGACGGCCGGGTGGCGAGCAGCGCCACCCGGCTGGCGGGGTCCTCCGGGTGGCAGGGGACGGGTCGCAGCGACACCGCCCTGTGGGGGCTGTGCGAGGGCAGCGGCAAGAACCCGTACCAGGTATGCGTCGACCTGGGCGACCGGGCGACCAAGTGCTCCTGCCCGTCGCGCAAGTTCCCGTGCAAGCACGCGTTGGCGTTGCAGCTGCGGGACGTGCGCGAGCCGTTCCCCCCGGCGGAGACACCGGACTGGGTGACGGAGTGGCTGAACCGCCGCAACCGGGCGTCCACGCCGGCCGCTGCGGACGAGTCGCCGGAGGCGGTCGAGCGGCGGGCCAAGGCCAAGGAGAAGACGGCCCTGGCCAGGGAGGCCGCGGTGCGCGCCGGCGTGGCCGGGCTGACCGACTGGCTGGGCGACGTGGCCGGCGCGGGCCTGGCGGGGCTGCCCGCCCGGGACGCGGCGTGGTGGCACTCGATCCGGGCGCGGATGGTGGACGCGCAGGCCAAGGGGCTCGCGTCGGCGGTCGACGAGGTGCGCGGGATCGTGGCGGCGGGCGGGCCGCGGTGGGCGCACGACGCGGCGGACCGGCTGGGTGGGCTGCACCTGCTGGCCCGGCTGTCGTCCTCGCCTGATCCGGTGATCCGCCGCCGGCTGGGGTTCTCCGTGGCCGAGGAGGAGGTGCGCGCCGGGCCCGGCTGGTCGGACCGGTGGGCGCCGTTGCTGAAGGCGGAGAGCGACGACGGCCTCGTGCGGACCGTGCGGCAGTGGGTGTGGGGGCGCGCGCACGGCTGGGTGGTGGCGGTGCGGCACGCCGGCGGCGGAGGCCGCCCCGTGCCGCCGTTGACGCACGGCGTGCAGGTCGAGGGGGTGCTGCACCCCTATCCCGGCGTCCCGCCGCACCGGGTCGCGGTGGGTGAGCTGTCGGCGGAGCGGCAGCCGGAGCCGGTGCCCGCGCCGGCGTCGTGGCGCGCCGCGCTGGCCGGCCTCGAGGAGGGCCTGAGGGCCGACCCGTGGCTGCGCCTGCACCCGCTGGGGTGCGCGTCGGTGCGGGTCACCGAGGACACCGGGCAGTTGGTCGACGAGGAAGGGCGCGGTCTGCAGGTCCGGAGCGACTTGGCGCTGGACCAGGCGTTGGCGTTGACGGGCGGCGACCGCTTCGACGCGTGGGGCCTGTGGAACGGCCGCGAACTGCGCCTGGGCGCCGTCGCCACGCCAGGCGGAGCACCGGAGGTGGTGGGATGATGATCACGCAGGCAGCAGGACCCCTCCCGGCACACGATCGGGTGATCATCGCCCGAGAATGTACGGAAACACCGTTACCGCCCCTCGGTTGCATACGAGGAACCGCGACCCACCAACCCCACTGCCATCACCGACCCCGCCCCGCCACCCTCCGACCCACCACCCTCCGACCCCTCCCCCTCCGACCGACCGCTACCCGCCCGACCGCCACCCGCCCGACCGCCACCCCGGCCACCGACGGCCGGCCATGACCCTCCAAGCCGACTGGGACGAGGCCGTCCAAGCGGCCCTGATCGGCGCGCACCGCGCGGGCACCACGCCGACCGCCCTGCTGGACCGCGTCGCCGCCCTGGGCGTGGCCGCGCACGGCGCACAGCTCCCGCCGCCCGTCGACACCCCGCCGCTCCCCGCCGCCCCCGCCTCCGACGACGTGCGCGCCCACCCGCCGGCCAGGTCCGTGCTGGTCCAGATCCTGGCCCTGGACGACCAGGTGCTGCTGACGGAGTGGTGCGGCATGGCCAAGGCGGCCCGCGTCGTCGCCGACCACCGCGAGCTGCCCGCGCTGCTGGGACTGGGCACCGCGCACCCCGGCCTGCGCCCCGCCGTGTCCGCCGTCCTCGGCGCCCGCGGCCGGTGGCTGGCGGGCATCCGCCCGGCCTGGGCCTGGGCCGCGACCGGCGTGGTCGCGGAGGAGATCGACCTCGGCCAGGCCCTCGACCTGCCCGGCACGTCCCGCCTCGCCGCCCTGCGCCGCGCGCGCAACCAGGATCCGGCGGGGACGCGCGCGTTCCTGGCCGCGCAGTTCGAGGTCCAGCGCCGCGCCACCGACCGCCAGGTGCTGGTCAGCGCCCTGGAGGCGAACCTCGGCCCGGACGACGAACCGCTCCTCGAACGCGCGCTGGACGACCGCGCGATCGGCGTGCACGACGAAGCGCTGCGGCTGCTGCGCACCCTGCCCACGTCCCACCTGGCCGAACGCGCCGCCGAACGCCTGCACCGCGGCCTGTGGCTGACCGCGGACGGGTTCGACGTGCAGACCGAGGAGCTGTGGGCCGAGACCGCGCCCGAGCCGGAAGAGGCCCGTGACCTGCTGAAAGATGGTTCCGAGGTGGGTGTCGCGGGTCGGTTGCGGGGTGCGGCGGCGAGCGTGCCGCCGCAGCACTGGACCGGTCGGCTGGACACCGACGACGAGGGCGCCGCCGCCGAACTCGCGCGCGGGCCGTGGGCGAGCGCGCTGCTGCGAGGCGTGGCGCAGAACCTGAGGCTGGCCGACGACGCCCGGCCGTGGGCCGTCGCGGCGACCCGGTCGCTGACCGGCATGGAGCAGTTGGAGATGCTCGGCGGCCTGCCCGCCGAGCTGGCCGCGCGCACCGTGGTCGAGGTGTCGCGCCAGTGGAACTACGACCTGCTGGACCACGCGTGCTCGCAGTTGCCCGCGCCGTGGGGCGCGCGGGCCACCGCGGACCTGCTCGACCGCTACGCCGGGATGCGCGACCCGAGGTGGCGCGCCGGCCGGCCGCCCGCGGTGCTGCTGGCCAGGGGTGACGCCGAGGTCCTCGGCGCGAACTGGGCCCGCATCACCGAGCGCTGGCCCGAGCACACCGTCGAACTCGACGTCCTGCGCCTGCGCATGCAGCTGCGCGAGGCGTTCAACCACCGGGAGGAAAGCCAGTGACCACCGAGACCGTGCTGCGGCCCGCCGCGGAACAGCAGTACGCCGCCGAGCTCGCGGCCCTGGCGGCGGCGGACGACCGGCCCCGGCCGCCGCGGTGGCGGATGTCGCCGCAGGCGGTGGTCACCTACGTGCTCGGCGGCAAGCTCCCGGACGGCACGGTGATCACCCCGAAGTACGTCGGCGACCGGCGGCTGGTCGAGATCGCCGTCGGCACGCTGGTCACCGACCGGGCGTTGCTGCTGGTGGGGGTGCCGGGCACGGCGAAGTCGTGGTTGTCCGAGCACATCGCGGCGGCGGTGAGCGGCAACTCGACGCTGGTCGTGCAGGGCACCGCGGGCACGGGCGAGGACCAGGTCCGCTACGGCTGGAACTACGCGCGGCTGATCGCCGAGGGCCCGTCCGAGGCGGCGGTGGTGGCGAGCCCGGTGATGACCGGGATGCGGGAGGGCGCGGTCGTCCGGGTGGAAGAGCTGACCCGGATGCCCGCCGAGGTGCAGGACTCGTTCATCACGATCCTGTCCGAGAAGACGCTGCCGGTCCCCGAGCTGGGCATCCAGGTGCAGGCGGTGCCCGGCTTCACCGTGATCGCCACCGCGAACGACCGCGACCGGGGCGTGAACCAGATGTCGTCGGCGCTCGCCCGGCGCTTCAACACCGTCGTGCTGCCGCCGCCCGCGACCGAGGACGACGAGGTGCAGATCGTGTCGGCGCGCGCCGCCCAGCTGGGCCGGGCGTTGCAGCTGCCCGCCGAGCCGCCGGCGCTGGAGGAGGTGCGCCGGGTGGTGCGGATCTTCCGCGAGCTGCGCAACGGGTCCACTGTGGACGGTCGAACGGAGCTGAAGAAGCCGAGCGGCAGCCTGTCGACGGCCGAGGCGATCTCGGTGGTGACCAGCGGCATGGCGTTGGCCGGGCACTTCGGCGACGGTTCGATCACCGCCGACGAGCTGGCGTCCGGCCTGCTCGGCGCGGTGGTGAAGGACCGGGTGTCGGACGCGGCGGCGTGGCAGGAGTACCTGGAGGCGGTGGTGAAGGAGCGCGTCGAGTGGCGTGACCTGTACCGGGCGTGCCAGGACCTGGTGGGCTGATGGCACGCGACCAGCCCTTGCCCGACCGGGTGACGCTGCTCGGGATCCGGCACCACGGTCCGGGTTCGGCGCGGATGGTCGCGGCGGCGTTGGCGGCTCTGCGGCCGGAGGTGGTCCTGATCGAGGGACCACCGGAGGGTGGCGCCTTGTTGCCGCACGTGCCGGACCTGACGCCGCCGGTGGCGTTGCTGCTGCACGACGAGGCGGAGCCGGCGCGGGCCGCGTTCTGGCCGTTCGCCGAGTTCTCGCCGGAGTGGCGGGCGATGACGTGGGCGCACGCCAACGGCGTGCCGGTGCGGTTCTTCGACCTGCCGGCCGCCGCCTCCCTGGCCGACCCGGAGACGCCCGACGCGCCCGACCCCTCCGAGGCACCCGACTCCCCCGGCTCCCCGAGAGCGGCGCTCGACCCGCTCGGCACGCTGGCGGAGGCGGCGGGTTTCGACGACCCGGAGCGCTGGTGGGAGGACGTGGTCGAGCACCACACCGACCCGCGTGACCTGGCCGAGGCGGTCGCGGAGGCGATGGGCGCGTTGCGGGAGGAGTTCGCCGACCAGGTGGACGCCCGCACGTTGCGCCGGGAAGCCGCGATGCGGCAGAACGTGCGGCAGGCGTTGAAGGACGTCGAGGGTCCGATCGCGGTGGTGGCCGGCGCGTGGCACGTGCCCGCGCTGCGCACCCTGCCGCCCGCGTCGGTCGACGCCGCGGCGCTGAAGGGCTTGCCGCGCAAGAAGGTCTCGGGCACTTGGGTGCCGTGGAGCCACGGTCGGCTGGCCGCGTCGTCCGGGTACGGCGCGGGTGTCGCTTCGCCGGGGTGGTACGCGCACCTGTGGGAGTGCGCCGAACGCGGCGACGCCGTGCCGCGCTGGTTCGCGAAGGCGTGCGCGGTGTTGCGGGCGGAGGACCTGCCCGCGTCGACGGCGAGCGCGGTGGAGGCGGTGCGGCTGGCGGACGCGTTGGCGGCGATGCGCGGGCGGCCGTCGCCGGGGTTGTCGGAGGTGATGGAGGCGTCGCTGGCGGTGTTGTGCGGCGGTGACGCGACCCCGCTCCGCCTGGTGCACGAGCAGTTGGTGGTCGGTGAGCGGTTGGGCGAGGTGGGCGACGACGTCCCGACGTCGCCGCTGGCCGCGGACCTGGCGCGGTTGCAGCGGCGCCTGCGCATGCCGGCCGGTGCGGCGGTCAAGCCGATGCGCTTCGACCTGCGCAAGGACACCGATCGTGAGCGCTCGAAGTTGTTGCGGCGCTTGGTGGTTCTCGACGTCCCGTGGGGCACGCCGGACACGACCCGGACGTTGGGCACGTTCGCCGAGGCCTGGCAGTTGCACTGGCGGCCGGAGTTCGCGGTCGCGCTGGCCGTCGCGGCGCGGCACGGCACGACGGTCGAGGCCGCCGCGCGGACCGTGCTGGTCGCCCGTGCCGCCGCGGCGACCCGGGTCGTCGACGCCGCCGAGGCGTTGAGCGAGGCCGTGGGTTGCGAGATCCCGGAGGCCGTCGCCGCGGCCCGGCGGGCGCTGGACCGCTGCGCCGCCGCCGCGACCGACGCCCTGGAACTCCTGGCGGCCCTGCCGGATCTGGCGACCACCGTCCGCTACGGCTCGGTGCGGGGCACGGATCCGGAGCTGCTTCGCGTTGCCCTGCACGGATTGCTCGCGCGCGGCGCGGTGGGTCTGCCGCTCGCGTGCCGGGGCGTGGACGAGGACACGGCGGAACGCGCGGTCAAGGCGGTCGAGGGCGCGGACGACGCGGTCCGCTTGGCCGCGGACGACGAGCACCGCGACACGTGGCAGCGCGCGCTGAAGTCGCTGGTCGCGATGCCCGACGCGCACGGCCTGCCGACCGGCCGCGCGACGCGTCTGCTGTGGGAGACGGGCGCCCTGGACTCCGACGAGGTCGCCACGCGCCTGCACCGCGCGGTCTCGCTGGCCGCGGGCGCGACCGCGTTCGTGGCGGGCTTCCTGCGCGGCTCGGCCGCCCTGCTCACCGCCGATCCGCGCCTGTTCGGCGTCGTGGACGAGTGGCTGACGGGCCTGTCCGGCGCGGACTTCGCCGCCGCGCTGCCGCTCCTGCGCCGCGCGGTGGGCGATTTCAGCCCGGCGGAGCGCCGGATGCTCGGCGACCGGGTCAAGGGCACGGCGGCGGGTGGCGCGGTGGCGGTGGGCGAGTGGGACGAAGAGCTCGCGGCACGTCTGGTCGGCCACGTGCGCGATCTGCTGGGGGCGGGCGCGTGACGTGACGGGCCTGCCGGGGTGGGACGGGTGGTGGTTGGTCGGGGCTCCTCATGGTTTTAACCGAGGGGCGGTAACAGTGTTTCCGTACATTGTCGGGCGATGATCACCCGATGGTGTGACCGAGGGCCTTGGGGTGGCCGGGACGGGCAGGTGTTCGCGTGACGCACGATATCGCGGTCGAGCGGCAGCGGCGGTGGCGGTTGTTGCTGGGTGGCGCGGCCGGGGACCTCGGGGCCCTCGGGGAGGACGACCAGCGGCGCGATTCGGCGTTGACCGGGTTGTACGGCGGCGGGGACCCGGTGGACGCCGGGGGCAAGCGCGGCGCCGGGTTGGGTGGGTCGTCGCCGGTGTTGCACCGGTGGTTGGGCGACGTCCGCACGTACTTCCCCAGCTCGGTCGTCCAGGTGATGCAGAAGGACGCCGTCGAGCGGTTGGGGCTGCGCCGGCTGCTCCTGGAACCCGAGCTGCTGTCGAGCGTCGAGCCGGACGTGAGCCTGGTCGGCACGCTGGTCTCCCTCTCCCGAGCCATCCCGGAACGCACCCGCGAGACCGCCCGGGCCGTGGTGCGCAAGGTGGTGGAGGACATCGAGCGCAAGCTCGCCGACCGGCTCCTGGCCGCGGTGCACGGCGCGATCGACCGGTCACGCCGCACGAGCCGGCCGCGGCTGTCGGACGTGGACTGGAACCGCACGATCCGCAAGAACCTGCGCCACTACCAGCCCGACCAGCGCACGGTGATCGTGCAGGACCTGGTCGGCAACAGCAGGCGCAGCCGCCAGGCGTCGCTGCGGGACGTGATCCTGCTGGTCGACCAGTCCGGCTCGATGGCCGAGTCGGTCGTGTACTCCGCCGTGCTCGGCGCGTCGCTGGCCTCGCTGAAGGCCGTCGACACGAAGCTGGTCGTGTTCGACACCGAGGTGGTCGACCTGACCGAGCAGCTCAAGGACCCCGTCGACCTGCTGTTCGCCACCCAGCTGGGCGGCGGCACGGACATCAACCGCGCCGTCGCCTACGGCCAGTCGCTGGTGCGCCGCCCGACGGACACGGTGGTGGTGCTGATCAGCGACCTGTACGAGGGTGGTGTGGCGCGGGAGTTGCAGCGGCGGGTGCGGGAGCTGGTGCAGAGCGGGGTGACGGTGGTGGTGCTGCTCGCGCTGTCCGACAGCGGCACGCCCGCCTACGACCACGAGCTGGCCGCGAAGCTGTCGGAGTTGGGCGCGCCCGCGTTCGCCTGCACCCCGGACCGGTTCCCCGACCTGCTGGCCACGGCGTTGCGGCGGGAGGACGTCGCCGCGTGGGCCGAGCAGAGCGGCATCCCGGTGGGTCGCTGACCACCGGTCGACGGGTGGCGGCCGTCGACGAACGACCGCCCCTCAGCGGATGACGACCCGGCCCAGCGTCATGAACGGCGCGCCGCGGGTCAGCACGGCCGCCCGGCCGCGCGGGTCGGGTCCGGCGAGCCACACCCGGCCGCCGCGGTGGATGTTCTCGCGGACGCGTTCGGGGATCTCGGCCAGCCGCAGGAACGTCCGGTCGGAGCCCGCCGTCTCCAGGTAGGTCTGCCGCCCGACGCGCGTGCGCCCCGGCACGAAGTGCACCGAGACGGCGTGCCGCGGGTAGGTGTCGAGCAGCCGCCGCAGGGAACGGCGCGAGAAGAAGTGCCGCAGCCCGGGCACGGCGAACTCCACGCACAGCGGGGTGAGGAGGAACACCCAGCGCGACCCGACCCACTCCGACACGACCCACAACGTCAGCAAGGCGAACAACGCCAGCCCGACGAACCCGACCGCGCGGCGATCCGCACTGGTCAGGCACTTGTCCACCCAAGCCTCGCCCACCACCGCTCCCAGCAAACCAGATGTCCCCTCCGGGGGTAACCGAATAGATGATCAGCAAACTCATCGCCGCACGACCTTCGCCGGGAAGAGCTTCGGCACGCCCCGGAACGTGACCACGGTGTTCCCGGCGCGGTCGGGTGCGACGACCCACGCCCGCCGGTGCCGGTTGATCCGCCCGCGCACGACGGGTCCGGCGCTCACGTCCAGCACGAGCGGCCGGGGTCCGTGCACGACGAGCAGCCCGCCGCGCCAGTGGATGCGCACGTAGACCCAGGCGTGCTCGCCGAGCGCCTCGGGCAACGCCGGCCGCCGGGTGAGCCCGTGGCCGAGCACCAGCGCGGAGAACAGCAGCAGCAGGAGCGGCAGGGAGGACGACACCTCGAACACGAAGATCAGGGCGAGTTGCAGGAGGAACGCGAGCGCGCCGACCACGACCCAGCCGAACGCCCGCCGGCCGGCGATCTCCACGCAGTACCGGGTCCACCGGTCGTCGAGGGCCGCGCCCCCGGTGGACGGCTTGTTCGGCACGACCACGAGCCACCTCCGCCAGGCGAGCCAAGGTTACGACGATCGCGCGGGCCGCTGAATCGGCCAACCGGACCGTTCGACGGGGCGTCGCGGGCGCCCGGTGCGCCGACCCGTTCGGCAGGGCCGTGCCCGACCCCCTAACCTGCGTGAACCACGCGGGCCCGCAGCGAGCCGCGGTAAGCCGGGCGTGGGACTACCGCCACGGGCTTCGTCAAGTTAGGCTGCCCTAAGTTGGGGAGGTGAGCGGGTGAACGAGACACGTCGACCGCCGGCGCCGCATCCGGCGGAGCGGGCCCGCACGATCGCCGCCCGCGGTGGGCGCGCGGCCCTGCTGCCCTCCGGCGGCACGGAGAACCGGATCACGCCGGTGCTCCACCACGTTCACCCGAACGGTGACGCGACGATCGTGCTGCCCGACGGGCACCCGCTGGTCGAGGCCGCGCGCGAGGCCGAGGTGACCGCGATGCTGGAACTGGCCGACCAGGCGCCCGTGCAGCTGCGCGAGCCGGTCCGCGGCCTGCTGTGGATCACCGGCTGGCTGCGCACGCTCACGCCAGGCGAGGCGCGCGAGGCGACCATCGAGGTCGCCGAGGCGCGCCCGGACCCGCGGCTGCTCGACGTCGGGCACGGCGCGTCGGCGCTGCGGCTGTCGCCCGCGTCGCTGGTGGTGGCCGACGCCGAGGGCACCACGTCGTTGCGGCCGGAGTTGTTCGCGCAGGCGGAGCCGGACCCGTTCGCCGCGCACGAGGACCACTGGCTGCGGCACCTGGAGCTGTCGCACCGGGACGTGGTGGGCCTGCTCGCCCAGCACCTGCCGACCGACCTGCGGGGCGGTCACGTGCGCCCGCTCGGCCTGGACCGCTTCGGCCTGCGGCTGCGGGTGGAGATGGCGGACGAGGACCACGACGTGCGGATCGCGTTCTCCCGCCCGGTGGGCACGGCGCAGGAGCTGGCCGTGGAGCTGCGCCGCCTGATGGGCTGCCCCTTCCTGGCGCAACGCCGGTGACGCCGGCGCGGTTACCGTAAGCGCCGTGATCGAAGACCTCGACGCCCGGACGCGCCGCGGCTACCGGCTGGAGCTGCTGCTCGTCTTCGCCGTGACGCTCGGGCTGTCCGGGGCGCGCAGCCTGGTGCGGCTGCTGGACAGCCTGCTCCAACCCGTGCCGCTGAACGAGCAGAAGGTCGCGATCAACGTCCCGCAGGCGCGGTTCGACCTGCTGGACCTGATCGCGCAGCTGCTCGGCGTCGTGCAGCTGGCCGCGTGGGGCGGGCTGGGCCTGTACCTGCTGTGGCAGGGCGGCATCAAGCTGAAGGCGCTCGGCCTGGACCGCACCCGGATCGGGCCGGACGCGCTGGGCAGCCTCGGGCTGGCGGCCGTGATCGGCATCCCGGGGCTGGTCTTCTACCTGGTCGCGTGGAACCTGGGGCTGAACCTGGCCGTGCTGCCGTCCGCGTTGGACTCCTCGTGGTGGCGCAGCTCGGTGCTGGTGCTGTCCGCCATCGGCAACGCGTGGGCGGAGGAGGTGCTGGTCGTCGGGTACTTCATCACCCGACTGCGGCAGCTCGGGTGGCGGGAGAACACGGCGTTGCTGGCCAGCGCGGTGCTGCGCGGCTCGTACCACCTGTACCAGGGGTTCGGCGGGTTCATCGGCAACGTGGTGATGGGGCTGGTGTTCGGGAAGGTGTGGCAGCGCACGAACCGGCTGTGGGTGCTGGTCGTGGCGCACGCGCTGCTCGACGTGGTCGCGTTCGTCGGCTACACGCTGGTGCGCGGTCACGTGTCCTGGTTGCCCTGAGTCCACCGCGCGGGGTACGGCCGATCAACCGCGAGGCGGACGCGTGGCGACGACGCCACCCGACAGCATCAGGTGACCTGACAAGAGGGGGAACCTGGATGCGCACCACAGCGCTCACCGTCGCGGCCGCCGTGGCTCTCGGCTCAGCGGCTCTCGGCCCGGTGGCTCTCGGCTCGGCTACGCCGGCAGCGGCGGGCACCGGCGTGCGGATCGCCATGCCCGAGCTGACCGGCCACCACGCCGTCGGCACGGCGGAGCTGCACCTGGTCGACCGGCGGCCGGACCCGTGGCAGCCCGCGCGGGACCGGGAGGTGATGGTCACCGTCACCTACCCCGCGCACGGCTCGGGCGGCGCACGCGCGCCGTGGATGACCTCGGGGGTGGCGGCGGCCGTCGACCGGGAAGCGGCGAAACCGGAGCTGCTCGACGTCCCGGCCGGCGCGGTCGACTGGGGTTCGACCCGGCGGCACGCCCGCTCGGGCGCGCCGGTCCTCGGCCGGTGGCCGGTCGTGCTGTTCTCGCCCGGGTTCGGCTCGGCGCGGGAGCTGAGCGCGGGGCTCACCGACGACCTGGCGAGCCGCGGGTACGTCGTCGTCTCGATGTCGCACACGCACGAGTCGCTCGCGGTCGAGTTCCCGGACGGCCGGGTCGAGCCGCCGATGGGCGACGAGGACGACCCGACCTGGTTCAAGACCGCGCTCGACGCGCGGGTGGCCGACACCCGGTTCGTGCTCGACCAGCTGGGTTCGATCGCGCGCGGGCACAACCCGGACGCGGAGCGGGACCCGTTGCCGCGGGGTCTCGGCCGGGCGCTGGACCTGTCGCGGGTCGGCATGTTCGGCCACTCGTACGGCGGGTTCACGGCGGGCGAGACGATGGTGCACGACCGGCGGATCGACGCCGGGATCAACGTGGACGGCGCCATGTCGTACGGCTTCGGCGCGGAGCGCCGGCCGGGCGAGGTCGTGACGCGCGGGCTGGACCGGCCGCTCATGCTGGTGGGCGCGGACTTCGTGGACCCGGCGACGGGCGGGCGGGTCGAGCACTCGCACCTGACGCCGGAGTTCGACCCGACGTGGGCGGACTTCTGGGTGAGCCAACGGGGGTGGAAGCGGGACCTGCACTTCGACCGCGGCACGCACTACGGCTTCACCGACCTCCAGTTCGCCGTGCCGCAGCTGGGCGGTGTGGTGACGCCGGAGAAGCAGCGGGAGGTGGTGGGCGAGATCGACGCGACCCGGTCGCTGGCCGCGCAGCACGAGTACTTCGCCGGGTACTTCGACCTTCACCTCAAGGGGCGGGACGGGAGGCTGTTCCGGGGCGGCTCGCCCCAGCACCCGGACGTGCGGTTCGTCGCCTGAGCGTTCAACTCGGGTGTCCCGGACGTAGGACACACGCGTTCCGAACGTAGGACACACGCGTTCCGGACGTAGGACACGCGGGTGTGTCAGTGGACGAGGAGGAAGCGGGAGGTGGTGCGGGCGGCGGCGGTGATCACGGTGCGGGCGACGCCGGCCGGGTCGAGCAGGGCGGGGTCCAGGTCGGCGACGGGGAGGGCGGCGTTCTCGGCGATCCGGGCCGCCGGTTCCGCCAGGGCCGCGGCGAAGGCCTGCCAGCCGGCGACCTCCTCCGGCGTGCCGGTGGCGTCCCGCGCCAGGCGGGCGCCCAGCTCGGCCAGGCCGACACCACCACCGCGGAGCACGCCGTCGCGCACGGCGCTGTCCACGGCGCCCACCGCGCGCCGCACCCGGGCCACGTCGCCGGCGGCGGCCCGGACGAGCACGGCGGTGTCGTCGTCGGTCGCCGCGGGCCCGGCCAGCACCACCGTGTCCTGCTCGGTCACCACGACCTTCGCCGCGCGGCCCAACGACGACAGCAGCACCGGGTCGTTGCCCCAGTACGGGTAGTGGACCGTGCCGCCGACCACGCCCTGGAGCCGTTCCAGCTCGTCGGGCCCGGCGGTCACCGCGACCACGTCCCGCGCCTGCGCGATCTTCAGCAGCTCGGCGAGCTCCGCGTGCGGCAGCGCCTCGCACACCACCAGCAGCGGGCGCCCGCCGAGGTCCACCCGGTCGAGGATCCGCTCGACGCCGGTCAGCGGGCCGGCGGTCAGCAGCACCCACGCGTCCTCCGCCACCGCCGCGCGGCCGGCGGTGTCGGTCACGAACTGGCTGGACGCGTACCCGCGGTCCAGGCGCAGGCCGCGGTGGACCTCGAACTCCGGCTCGAACCGCCGGCCCTCCTCCACCAGGACGGGCCCGCGCCACCCGGTCCGGGCGGCCACGGCGCCGACCAGCGCGCCGATCCCGGCGTCGCCCGAGGCGGCGGTGGCCAGCGCGGGCAGCTCGGCCGGGGCCAGCGGTCGCGTCGCCTCGTCGACCAGCGCGGCGGCCCTGGCGGCGGCGGCCGTGACGCCGCGCATCAGCCGCACCGGGTGGTGCCCGTCGCGCATCGCGTCGACCAGCCCGCCGATCGCGCCGCGCGCCACGGCCACCGCCGACGCCGCGCCGTCACCGGCCTCGCGCCGCACCTCCAGCACCAGGTCGCGCACGTACGCCGCGCCGAGCCGGTCCCGCGGGTCGTCCGGCTGGAACGCGTCCACGATCGCCGACGCGTCGGCGAGCTCCACCGGCCGCCCGTCCACGAACACCACCGACCGCCGCCCCATCGGCCCCAACGTCCGGCACACCGGTTCGGCGGCGGCCCGGAAACCACGCGCCACCAACAGCTGCCCGGACGTGTAGGACGCCGTGCCGCGCGGCCGACGCCCCGGAGCGCCGCCGGCCCGCGCGATCCGCAGCGGCTGCGACGAGCCGTGCGCGAAGAACTGCGGCGTCTGGTCGGGACGCCGGGCGCGCACCTCGGCCCGCGCGTACCTGAACAACTCGTCGACGTCGATCCACCCGTCGCCGTCGAGGTCGGCGGCGCCGCCGGCCAGGCCCTCGATCAGCACGTCGGTGAACAGCGACGCGAGCGGCGCGTCCAACGACAGCGAGTCCTGCTCGAACGCGTACTCGTAGGCGTTGGACGCGGTCATCACCACGTAGCCCTCGCCGACGTCGTCGAGCACGTCCGTCGGGCCCGCCTTGAACCCCTCCACGAACGCGCCGCTGAAGCAGCAGTCCAGCACCAGGACCCGCCCGGACGCCCGGCAGTCCTCCAGCTGCTCGTTGAGGAACGAGCGGGGGATCGCGGTGCCCGCGGGCCGGTCCTGCACGGTGTTCGACGCGGCGAAGTACAGCCGCCGCGCTGCCGTGGTCAGGCCGTGGCACGAGAAGTACAGCAGCACCAGGTCGTCGGCCTCGCGCGGCGCGAGCACCTCCTCGACCGCGCGCCGGATCTCGTGGTCGGTGCGGTCCCGCAGCACCTCGACCGTGGTGAACCCGCCGACGTCGGGGTCCTCCAGCACGGCGGCGAGCCGCTCCACGTCCTGCTCCGGCGCGCGCAGCCGGCTCAGCCGCACGTCGTCGTACTCGCCGGTCGCCACCAACAGCGCGTGCCGGCCCACCTCACCCCTCGCTCTCGTGCTCGCGCAGCCACGCCTCCAGCAGGGCTTTCTGCGAGCGGGCGTCCACGCCCTCGACGGTGATCTCGTCGTCCCGGGTCTTGATCGTCACCTTGCGCGCGCTGCCGCGCTGCACGAACGACGTGACCACGGAGGCGACGGCGGCGGCCACCGCGGCGGGCAGCGCGCCGTTGAGCACGAGCTCGGCGACGGTCGCGCCCGCGCCGCTCTTGGAGCCCTCCGGCGACGCGGCCGGCGCGGGCCGCGCGTCGACCCTCGCGCCCCTGACCAGCTCTTGCAGCAACTGGGTCGTCGCCGAGGCGGGGTTGCCCGGCGCGTCGATGAACAAGCGTAAGTCCGCCACTGATCCTCCCCGGTAGAACACGATCATCCCGCAACCGCACCCCCACACCGGTAGTCCACCTCACAACGCAACGTTCACAACGTCAAGTGGACCGATTGCACAACGAATCGCCGTCCTCAGGCCACCATACGATCGAGTTTCGCTGGAACGGCTCACTCAGAGCTGCTGATCCGACCGACCTCGGGTTACCCTCGATCCGTGACTGCGCACATCGCCCAGACCGCGTCCACCGACGGCGAGCCGGCAGCGGCGCCCCGCGTCGACAGCGAAGTCGGCCCCCTGCGCACGGTGCTGCTGCACCGTCCCGGCGCCGAGCTCAAGCGGCTCACCCCGCGCAACAACGACCAGCTGCTGTTCGACGGCGTGCCGTGGGTCGACCGGGCGCAGGAGGAGCACGACGCGTTCGCCGAGCTGCTGCGCGGGCGCGGCGTCGAGGTGCTGCTGCTGGCGGACCTGCTGGTCGACGCGCTGCACGACGACCGGGCCCGGATCGCGGGCATCCACAGCGCGGTCAACGAGCGGCGGCTCGGCATCGACCTGGCCGACGCGCTGCGCTCGCACCTGGCCTCGATCGGCCCCGACCAGCTCGCCACCGCGCTGATGACCGGCATGACGTTCGAGGAGCTGCCCGCCGCCGAGGGCGCGTCGCTGGTGCGCAAGATGCACCACCCGATCGACTTCGCGGTCGACCCGCTGCCGAACCTGCTGTTCACCCGCGACTCGTCGGTGTGGGTCGGCGACCGGGTCGCGATCACGTCGCTGGCGCTGCCCGCGCGCGACCGGGAGACCGCGCTGACGGACCTGATCTACGCCTACCACCCGCGCTTCCGCAGGACCGGCCGCGCGTACGGGGCGCACTCCGCGCCGGTCGAGGGCGGTGACGTGCTGCTGCTCGCGCCGGGTGTGCTGGCGATCGGCGTCGGCGAGCGGACCACGCCCGCGGGCGCGGAGTCGTTCGCCCGGTCCGCGCTGGCCGACGGCCTCGCGCACACCGTGCTGGCGGTGCCGATCACGCAGGAGCGGGCCACCATGCACCTGGACACGGTGTGCACGATGGTCGACCGGGACGCCGTGGTGATGTACCCGGCGGTGCGGGACAACCTGTTCGCGTTCCCCGTGCGGTCCGACGGCGCGGGCGGCGTCGTGGTCGAGGACCGGCGGCCGTTCCTGGAGGCGGCGGCCGACGCGATGGGCATCGAGAAGCTGCGCGTGATCGACACCGGGCTCGACCCGGTGACCGCGGAACGCGAGCAGTGGGACGACGGCAACAACACGCTGGCCGTCGGACCCGGTCTGGTGGTGGCTTACGAGCGGAACGTGGAGACGAACGCGCGGCTGGAGGACGCGGGCGTCGAGGTGATCCGGATCAGCGGCTCCGAGCTGGGCTCCGGTCGCGGCGGCCCGCGCTGCATGTCGTGCCCGATCGACCGCGCGCCGCTGGTCTGACCGGCCGGGGAGGGTTGCCTAAGCTTTCTTCGGCAACCCTTTCCTAAAGTTCGTGAAGCCTTGCCTTTAATGCATGAAATCCACTCTATCGGGTATTCTTCGAGCATGGCTGTCAACTTGAAGAAAATAACCGGTGCGCGTTCCTCGAAGTTCCACGACCTGCTTCAGGAGCAGGTGCGCAACGAGTTCACGGCCTCGCAGCAGTACGTGGCCATCGCGGTCTGGTTCGACGCGAGCGACCTGCCGCGGCTCGCTTCGCACTTCTACAAGCAGTCGCTGGAAGAGCGCAACCACGCGATGATGATCGTGCAGTACCTGATGGACAACGGACTGCCGGTGGCCATTCCCGGTGTGGACGACGTGCGCAACGACTTCACCGCGCCGCGCGAGCCGGTCGCGCTCGCGCTGGAGCAGGAGAAGAAGGTCACCGAGCAGATCGTCGCGCTCGCCAAGACGGCCCGCGACGAGGGCGACTACATCGGCGAGCAGTTCCTCCAGTGGTTCCTGAAGGAGCAGGTGGAGGAGGTCGCGTCGATGAGCACGCTGCTCACCGTGATCGACCGCGCCGACGGCAACCTGTTCCACGTGGAGACGTTCCTGACCCGCGAGAACGTGGGCGAGGAAGCCGACAACGGCACGCCGCGCGCCGCGGGTGGCGCCCTGTAGGCCCGGCCCGCCGACAGCGAACGACGCCCGTCACCTCCGCGGTGGCGGGCGTCGCTGCGTGCCCAGGAACGGTAAGTCCAGGGGCGGTGCGCTCAAGACAGGGGTGCTCAAGACAGGGGTGCTCAGGTGAGGCAGCCCCGGTCGGCCCGGACGAGGCCGATGCCGGTCAGCGTGTCGCCCGCGTTCTCGAAGAAGAACTTGTAGCCGGTCTCGGCGTCCAGCTGCCGGATGAAGCCGTGCGGGTACTGCTCCACGCCCGGGTAGACCTCGTGCATGCGCGCCCGCGAGTCGCCGATGCGCAGGCCCTCGGGTGTGCGACCACCCGCTTCGACCCGGATCTCCACCACCACGCCGTCCTGGAGGCCGACCCAGCCCTGCGCGGTCTTCAGCTCGCGGATCGAGCAGGAGAACTCGGGCCTGGTCACGTCGCCGCCGACCTCGCCGGTGGCCTCCAGCTCCGCCACCGTCATGCCCAGCCGCACCGCGCCGATGCCGCGGGCGTCGAGCACGGCCCCGCCACCCGCCCCGGACGTCGCGCTGACGTCCGTGACGGGCGGCGCGACCTGCGGCGCGGACGACTCGCAGGCGGTCAGCAGCAGGAGCACCGCCGACACGACCAGCCACTTCATCCGCCCATCCTCCCGCTCACCGCCACCCGCTGCCACGATCAGTTGAAGCAGGCCTGACCCCGACGGGTGAGCGCGGTGACGCCGTTCAGCAAGTAGGACACGCCGTCCTCGACCCGCACCGCGTAGCCGTTCGGGCCCGCCTCGCCACCCGGGTAGGTCCGCGCGACCCGCGGGTCGACCGGGCTGATGTCGACCGGGAGGCCCTCGGCGGTGGTGGCGCCGTACTTCACGATGATCGCCATGACGCCCTCGCCGCCCTGGACCCAGGCGGTGCCGTTGCCCGACTTGAACTCGTACACGTCGCACTGGGCGCTCATCCGCGACACCGGCTCGCCCACCAGGCCGGTCGCCACCAGCTCCTCACGCGTCATGCCGAGCTCGATGGCGCCGAACCCGGTGTGGCTCAGGACCGGCGTCGTGTCCACCACCACGGTCTCGACCACGGTGCTCGTCACCGTCGACTGCACCGTGACCGCGGTCGGCGCGACCGACGACGTGCTCGGCGCAGTGGTCGTGGCCGCGGACGACGTCGACGACGGACCGCTCGACGCGGCCGGTTCCCCCGTGCAGCCGACCAGCGCGAGTCCCGCGACCGCCAGCACCACACCCATGACCTTCATCGCTGTTCCCCCTGTTGCGCGCAGTCGGCGCCGAGCCGCTGCATCCGAATCCCGACAACCCGCTCCGCGTCCAGCGCGAACACGTACTTCCACGCGACGTCACCCGGCATGACCACGTCGTAGGAGCCGCCCCCGTAGGCCTGCTGCCCCGTCGGGTACTCCGCCTTCACCCGCTCCAGCGTCGACCCGACGCCGATCCCCTTCGACGTCGTGCCGGTCGCGGGCAGCTCGATCCGCACGACCCCCCGGCCACGCCCCACGAGCACGGCGTTCGCGATGCCCGGGTCGCTCGTCCAGGTGAACGCCGCGCACTCGCCACCGGGCGCCCGGGTCACCAGGCCGGTGGCGGTCACCTCCTGCTCGGTCATGCCGAACTTCACCGCGCCGTACCCCACGTTCGGACGCGCCTGCTCCTTCGTCACCGACACGGTCACCGTCTCCACCACGGTGTGCGGTGGCGGCGCCGCGGTCACCCCACCAGTGGACGTCATGGTGGTGATGGTGGTGGTCGGCAGCACGGCCGGGTCGACGGACGGCAGGCTCAGCGAGCCGCCCAGCGCCGTCACGCCCCACCCGCTCGCCACCAGCGCGACCGCGGTGACCGCGCCCACGACGGCGGTCCGGCGGCGACGCACCCGACGGGCGCCGGTCACCACCACCTCGGTCGCGTCCGGCCTGGCCCGCACGTCCAGCCGGTCGTCGTTCAGCAGCCGGCCCAGCTCCTCCTCGAGGTTCACGCCGAGTCCCCCAGTCGTGCGCGCAAGGTCGCCATCGCCTTGCTGTTCTGGCTCTTGACCGTGCCCGGGGACACGCCGAGGGTGTCGGCGATCTCGGCCTCGGACAGACCGTCGTAGAAGCGCAGCACCACCACGGCGCGCTGACGCGGCGGGAGCGCGCGCAACGCCTGCCACAGCGGCTCGTGCTCCAGGCGGTCGTGCCCGGCCGCGGCCACCGCGTCGGGGAACTCCGCCACCAGGTCCTCACGCCGCCGGCGGCGCCACCGGCTGGTGTTGGCGTTCGCCATGGACCGCCGCACGTACGCCAGCGGCTCGCCCTTGCGCAGCACGGCGGCCCACCGCGAGCCGACCTTCTCCAGCACGGTCTGCACCAGGTCGGCCGAGTCGTGCGGGTTGCCGGTCAACGCGTGGCCGTAGCGCAACAGGCCCGGCAACGACATCCGCACGAAGTCGGCGAAGTCGGCCGTCGTCCCCCCACCGCGATCGGTGGCTCTCTCCCCCGGCAAGACCGCGGTCACCTCGGAACCCCCTCCGGCGGTGGCCCCTCGGCCACCGCCGGAGAGGACACGTTCGAGAGGGGCTGTCGGTTGCCCCGGTGCTAGGTCACAAAACGGGCAACGGCCGGAAGGCGCCGTCGGCGTCCGGCGTGAACTCGTGCACGGCCACCACGGAGTCGGCCGGGATCGGCCCGTAGACGTGCGGGAACCACGGGCCGTCCTCGGTCTCGCCCGGCTCCCACAGCACGGGCAGTCCACCGGGGTCGATCACCAGCAGCACGAGGTCGTGCCGGTTCGGGTACAGGCGGTTGGCCGGCAGGTGCACCGTGCCCGGGTCCGAGCAGTGCACGAACCCGTCGAGGTCGAGCGGGATCGCGCCGTCCTCGCGGGCCCGCCGCCAGTCCGCCTTCGAACTGATCCGCAGGATCACGCCGCCTCCTGAGTTGTCCACAGGAACCTGTGGACAAAGCTGGGGATACCTGTGGACAGGTTCAGCGCAGGGTGATCTGCCGTCCCCGCAGACCGTCGCGCGCCCGCCGCTCCGCCTCGGTCAGCGGTTCGGCGTCAAGGCTGGTCAGGGCATCCTGCAAACGCTTGCCCAACGCTTCCGCGCCCGGCGCCCACTCGCTGGAGTGCAGCTCGCGGTCCAGGTCCCACACCGGGACCAGCAGGCCGTGCGCGCGGAACGAACCGGCGTACCGGGAGCCCTCGCCCAGGTCCAGCTCGCCGCGCACGGTCAGCCGGGCGAGCGCCGCGAGCAGCGTCTCCTCCGGCTCGGGGCGGACCCAGCGCAGGTGCGCCTTGTCGCCCGCGTCCACCCAGTAGGCGGCGGCCACGCCGGGCGCGTCGAGGCGCTCGGTGGGCAGGATCGCGGCGTTGGCGCGCTCCAGGGACAGGGCGACCTCGCCGGCCGGCTCGTTGTCCGGCGGCAGCCACCACGCGAAGTCGGTGTGCAGCTCGGGGGTCAACGTCGCGTCGACGTCGAGCAGGTCCTGCAGGCGGCCGGGGTTGGAGCCGTCGTCCGGGCCGACGACCGCGAGGGCGTCACCGGTCTTCGCGGTCAGCGCCCACTGCACGGCGCGGGCCAGGTCGCGGCTGAGGTCGCCGGACCGGGTCTGCACCTGCAGGCCGACGAACGCGGTGCCGTCCGCGCGGACCAGGCCCGCCGCCGCCATCGGCAGCACGGTGGCCAGCGTGATCTCGCGGCCGGAGCCGGCCGCCTGACCGTCGGCCTTCAGCGGCAGCTTCGCCATCGCCGAGGGCACGAACTCGCGCAGCGCGATCAGCTCCGCCTCGGCGGCCAGGCCCTGGAACGGGCGGGAGACGATCACGTCCGCCGCGCCGCCGGCCGAACCGTGGCAGGCCTTGTAGCGCTTGCCGGAGCCGCACGGGCACGGCTGCCGCGGGTTGACGCCGTCCGCCGGCTTGTCCTTCACGGCTGTCCGCTTCGCCACCGCGCGCCTCCTCGGTCTCAGGGCTGGTCGGGCGTCAAGTTATCCGCAAGCCGACCGCGCGTCTCCTCCGGGTTGTTGGTGGCGACGAACCGGACGCCGCGCTCGCGGCACAACGCGATGTCGGCCGGGTCGTCCACCGTCCACGTGTAGACGCCCTGTCCCCGGTCCGGGTGACGTCTGAGCAGGTGAACGCCCGGTCCGGCGTAGTCGGCGAAGTGGGGCTTGGTCCTCGGCCACAGCCGGTCGTAGAGCAGGACCGTGGGCACCTCGGGCTTGAGCTTCTTGAACCGGTGCACGGCGAAGACGGAGAACGACATCATCACCGCGTCGACCCGGTGCCGGCCCAGCTCCTCGGCGAGCCTGCGCTCGACCAGGCCCCCGAACCGGACGGGGTGCTTGGTCTCGACGAACAGCCGCTTGCCGTGGTCGGCGGCGAGGCCGAGCAGGGCGTCCAGGGTGAGCACCTCGGCGGGCTCGCCGCCGTGCCAGCTGCCGAAGTCGTGGCGGCGCAGCTCGTCGAGCGTCATCGCGCTCACCTCGCCGACGCCGCCGCTGGTGCGGTCGATCCTGCGGTCGTGCACGCAGACGAGGTGGCCGTCCTTGGTGAGCCGCACGTCGCACTCCAGGCCGTCGGCGCCCTGCCGCAGGGCGAGCTCGTAGGCGGCGAGGGTGTGCTCGGGCCGGAGGGTGGACGCGCCGCGGTGGGCGACGACTTCAGGTGACACGACGAGGATGCTGCTAGCGGTGCACGTGCGCGGTCAACTCGACTACTGCATGTCACAGATCGCTGAATGTTTGACACAACAACCACACTCCGATGGACGCGAGTGGCGCTCAAGACCTACCGTCCGTCACCGTGGCCTCCTTCGACCAGCACGACCCGGCTTTCATCGCGGACCCGTACCCCGCGTTCGCGGCGATGCGCGCGGAGGGCGGGGTGCACTGGCACGAGGACATGGGCGTCGCCGTGGCGGTGTCGCACGCGGCGGCGTCGGCCGTGCTCAAGCACCGGTCGCTCGGCCGCCTCTGGACCGACGTGAAGCCCGTCGACCGGTTCACGTCGTTCAACCTGCTGCACCGCAACTCGCTGCTGGAGAACGAGCCGCCCACGCACAGCCGGCTGCGCAGGCTGGTGGCCGCCGCGTTCGGCCGCGGTCACGTGGAGCGGCTGCGGCCGTGGATCACCGACCTCGCCGACCGCCTGGTGGACGAGCTGGTCGCCGAGATCACCTCGGAGGGGCAGGCCGACCTGCTGTCCCACGTCGCCGCGCCGCTGCCGGTCGAGGTGATCGCCGAGCTGCTGGGCGTGCCCGCCGGCGACCGCCCGCTGCTGCAACCGTGGTCCAACGCGATCGTGAAGATGTACGAGTACGACCTGGCCGCGGACAAGCAGGCGGTGGCCGAGCACGCGGCCGGGGAGTTCGTCGCCTACCTGCGGGAGCTGATCGCGCTGCGGCGCGTGTCGCCGGGTGACGACCTGGTGTCCGACCTGGTGGCGGTCACCGACACCGACGGCGCGAAGCTGACCGAGGACGAGCTGGTGGCGACCGCCGTGCTGCTGCTCATGGCGGGCCACGAGGCCACGGTCAACGTCATCGGCAACGGCGTCCAAGCCCTGATGAACCACCCGCACGAGTGGCGTCGCCTGGTGGACGACCACGCTCTGCTGCCCACCGCGGTCGAGGAGCTGATCCGCTACGACTCGCCGCTGCAACTGTTCGAACGCACCGCCACCGAGCCGGTCACCATCGCCGGGCACCGGCTCGAGCCGGGTCAGAAGATCGCCGCGCTGCTGGGCGCGGCGGCCCGCGACCCCGAGGTCTTCACCGACCCGGACACCTTCGACATCACCCGCAACCCCAATCCGCACCTGGGCTTCGGCATGGGCATCCACTACTGCCTGGGCGCACCGCTGGCCCGCATCGAGGTCCAAGCCGCGCTGTCCTCCCTGGCCCGCAAGCTGCCGACCGCCACCCTGGCCGCCGAACCGCGCCGCCGCGCCGAGTTCGTCATCCGGGGCCTGCACGACCTGCCGCTCACCGACTCCCGGGTCACCGCCTGATCGTGTGCTTCCTCGGCAGCTTGAGGCCGCGGTCGGCGAGCACGGTGCGCAGGCGGTCCGGGTAGTCGGTGATCAGGCCGTCCACGCCGTCGTCGATCAGCTTGTGCATGGTGGCCGGGTCGTTCACGGTCCACGGGACGACCTTCAGGTCGTGCGCGTGCGCCTCGTCGACCAGGGCTTCCGTCGTGAACGGGACGTAGTCGGGGTCGTCGACGCGGCCGTTCTGCGGGTTGCCGTGCACCGGGGAGAGGGCGGACGCGCCGAAGCTCTTCACGGCCTCGACCACGCTGCCGCCGAAGTCCGCCAGCTCCAGGCCGCCCGTCCACGGTGAGCCGGGGCGCAGGAACTCCGGCTGGGTCAGCGCGACCAGCGGGATGCGCGGCTCGGCCTGCCGCCACAGCATCAGCGCACCCCAGTCGAACGACTGGACCGTGACGTTGCGGTAGAAGCCGGACCTGCGGATCTCGCGGGCCGTGACCTCGACGAACTGCTCGCGCGGCGCGGTCTCGTGCGGCGCGGCGGCTTCGACCTTGGTCTCGATGTTGAACTTCACGTCGAACGCGCGGTAGCGGCGGGCCAGGGCGAAGACCTCGGCCAGCGTCGGCATCCGCGCACCCGGCGACAGCTCCTGCTCCGGGTACTGCGCCCACCGCCGCGACCCGCAGTCCAGCGTCCGGACCTGCGCGAACGTCAGGTCCTTCACGTACTTGCCCGCGTACGGGAACGCCGGGTCGCCGGGCACGGCGGGCGCGGTGTCGACGCACTTGGCCGGGTTGGTCCTGCGGTCGTGCGTGACGACCTCACGGCCGTCCTTGGTGATCTGCACGTCCAGCTCCAGCGTCGTGACGCCCACTTCGAGCGCCTTGCCGAACGCCGCCAGGGTGCTCTCGACCGTCAGCCCGATCCCGCCCCGGTGGGCCTGGAGGTCGAACTTCCGCCCACCGCCCGCGTTCGCCACGCCGGAGGTCAGCAGGGTCAGGACCAGTGCCACCGCGAGTGCCCGCATGGGTCCACGGTGGCACGCGGTCGGTCAGGCCCCCAAGTGCCGGAGGAAGAACGACCACTGAACGGCCGGGAACGCCAGCGTTGCGGCCTCCGGGTTCTTCGAGTCCCGGACCGCCACCGCCGGACCCGTGAACGCCACCTCGACGCAGTTCGCGTTGCTGGCACCGTTGCTCCGGCTGCTCTTGCGCCACGTCACGCCGGAGAGGTCCCCTGTGGACACCGCCACCGCCTCTTTCACTCGGCCAGAACCCGTTCGATCAAGACCACCGAATCCTCCGGGCCCAACGCCTGGGAGGCCGCGAAGCCGAACGTCAGTCTAGCCTCCTGGAGCTGCCGTTCCTCCTCGATGTGCAGCGCTCCGGTCAGGTACTCGATGTACAGGACCTCGGGCTCGTCGGGTCCGGCGAAGCCCAGCAGCGTGAACGCCGTCGCCATGCCGTCGACCACGCCTTGCCCGCTCGACACCAGCTGGATCGTCACGTTCGGTCGCTTCGCCAGCTCGAGCAGGTGCCTCAGCTGTTCGCGCATGACCTCCCGGCTGCCGACCACCTTGCGGAGGGCGGCTTCATCGAGGATCGCGTGCAGGTGCAGTGGTTCGTCGGGCTGGGTCAGCCGCTCCTGCCTGATTTGCCGGACCCTGATGTCGTTCTCCAGCCACCGCCTGGTCCGCTTGAGCCGGTGCGCCTCGAACATCGCGCGCATGTAGCCGGTCGTCTGGAGCAGGCCCGGGATGATCAGCGGCGACAGGTCGCGCACGTCGGACGCCTCGGTCTCGACGTCGATGTAGCCCTGGTTCTCGATGCCGTGGGTGGTCCACCAGCCGGGCTCGCGGGCGCGCAGGGCCTGATCGAGGAGTTCGGGGTCGTACTGGTCATAGAGGTCCATCATCGACTTGGCGAGGTGGACGTCGAGGACGGTCTCGCCCTTCTCCAGCCGGTGCAGGGTGGACTTGGTCCGGTAGAGGGCTTTGGCCGCTTCCTCGAGGGTGAGCTTGGCCTGGGTCCGCATCCGGGTGAGCTTGCGCCCCAGCCGACGGCGGCGGAACGGTGGCGGAGTGGGCACAGGGCAGCATGATCCGGCGGGACGCGCGAAAGCGGGATTCCCGCCGCACGTCACCGCATCGGGCGGATCTCCCGGCCGCACAGTCGTCGGCGTGGAAGCGAACCTCTTCAGCCTGGTGGACACGACCGACCGCAGCCGGGTCTTCGCCTGGGGCATGGAAATCGTGGACGAGGACCGGTCGGACGCGATCGTCTACCGGCGCGATCCCGAGACCGGTCGGACGTTCATCGGGCAGCACACGTCCGCCGAGTCAGCCCTCAAGCGCTACGGCAGGCGCGTCTCCCTCGCGCTCGTCTGGGAGTACGAGGAACCCGACCACGAGGACAGGACCGCATGACCACCGGGTTGGGTGGTCGTGCCCGGGTGGGTCAGCGCGGCGAGCCCGAGGAGCGGATCGAGCGCAGGACGGGGGTCGGGGCGTCCTTGACGTCCACGACCCTCATCCGGCGGATCGCGCCGGCGTCCACCGGCAGCAGCAGGGTGGTGATCCGGCGGACCACCACGGCGGTCAGGACGGCCACCGAGGCGGCCAGCAGGTCGGCGACCGCGTGGAACAGCACGCCGTCCGCCATGGCCTGCACGCTGGAGCGGAAGCCCCAGAGCACGGTGAACGCGACGAACAAGCCGGTGCCCGCCCACAGGCCCCACCACCAGCGGATCAGCTTGGACGGCGCCGGGCGGGAGGTGGCGGGCTCGCGCAGCGCCGCGTGCTCCAGCTCCGCCAGGACCGAACCCGGCACCACCAGGTTCACGCCGGGGACCACCAAGCCGATCAGCACCTCGCGGTCGGACCTCGACGGGCCGTAACCGGCCTCCGAGGCGGCCGCGTCGCGGGCCCGGCGCAGCCACAGCAGCGTGAAGACCAGGGCGACCGCGGACGCCACGACCGTCACCACCGACGACGCCACGACCATGGCGTCCGACACGCCCACCGTGGTCTCCGACATCGCGCCGTAGCGGCTGAGCAGCAACAGCACGTAGCGCCACAGCTCGCTGCCCGCCGCCCACACCGCCGTCAACGCGGCCAGGCCCAGGGCGTGGGACGCCGTGCGCGCCAGCCGCTGGGCGTGGTCGATCGAGTCGGTGGGCCGGTCGTCGTCCATGGCCACGGACGTGGGCCAGCGCCACGCCAGCAGCGGGAAGCCCCAGCGCGGCGGGACCGGGTACGACGGCGGGCCGGTGTAGCCCCGGCGCGGCCCGCCCTGGCGACGGTGCGGGTAGGCGCCGGGTGGCGGGCTCGCCACCCAGTCCACCCGCATCGGTCGCAGCGCCATGTCAGATGACCTCGGGCTCCGCGCCGTCGACCTCGCCGACCAGCGGTCGGCCGGACGCGGCCCACACCTGCATGCCGCCGTCGACGTTCGTCGCCTCCCAGCCGTTGGCGTTCAGGTACTGCGTGACCCGCGCGGATCGGCCGCCGGCGCGGCACACGACGTAGAACTCGGAGTCGGCCGGGAGGGCGTCGAGCCTGCCCGCCAGCTCGCTCATCGGGATGTGCAGGGCGCCCGGGGCGTGGCCCGCCGCCCACTCGTCGGCTTCGCGCACGTCGAGCAGGACCTTGCCCTCCGGCAGCTCCGCCGGCACCTCGGACACTTCAACGCTGGGAACGGTCACGCGACCATGCTGCCACGGCCGCCATGAACCGGGGATAAGGAGCACGCCGGCCGCCCTCCCCGAAGGGATGACGGCCGGCGTGGGCCCGGGGCGGGCGGCGACTAGATGATTGATTCCAAGGGTTAGTGGTCATAGGCGGTCAGGGAGCGTTTGACTGGTCGGCCTGTGTGGTCGTTGTGCCAGATGGCGGCGGTCAGGGCGAGGATGCGTTGCAGGACGCGGACGGCGACCCCTGCTGGTGTGCGTCCGCCGTGTCGTTCGAGGTCGAGTTGGGCCTTGAAGGTCTGGTTGATCGACTCGATGGTCTGACGCAGGGGTTTGAACAAGGCTGCGCCAGGCCGTTCGGCCTCGCCCTTGCGGGCCGGGCGCAGCAATCGGACTCCGGTGTCGGCCAGGTCGTGTTCGAAGTCGCGGCCGTAGTACTGCCGGTCGGCGATCAGGACCTGCCCGGGACGCTCCGCCGCCAGCGCGGGGTCGGCGTCGAGAATGCCGAGCAGGGTGGTGCGCTCATCGGCCTTCGCGCCGGTCAACGCGAAGGCGACCGGCAGCCCGCCGAGGGTGCAGACCAGGTGCAGCCGCAGGCCCCAGAAAAAGCGGGAGTGCGAGGCGCAGTAGCCGTACTCGGCCCAGCCGGCCAGGTCCGAGCGCCGCGTGGTCTCCCGGGATCGTCCGCATTCCACCGGGGTCGAATCGGCCACCCACACGTCGTCGGTCCACAGCGTGGTGTCGACCGCCAACAGCCGGATGACCGCTGTGACCAGGTCGGAGGACTTGCGCAGCCGCTTGTTGTAGCCGGGTTGGTGGGGCAGGTAGCGGAACAGGTGGCCCAGGTGGGCGCGGGCGTGGCGTAACCAGCGGGCCTCGCTGGTGAACCCGAGCAGTGCCTGCATCACCGCCAGGGTGACCAGCTCCGCATCGGTCAGTCTGGGCTGCATGCCGACTCTCGGACGCCACGGCGCAAGGTGCGGCGCGGCCTTCAGCAGGTCGTCGGTTCTGACGTAGAGTGCGGTCGCGAGGGTGTCAATGTCGGTCGTCACAACCCGTACATCGACACCCTCGCCCCACGTCTCCAGGTGCGTACCCCTTGGAATCAATCATCTAGTGGGCGGTCGCCTTCTCGGCGCCGACGCCGGTGAGGGCGCGCACCTCCATCTCCGCGTACTTCTCCTTGTTGTTCTCCTTCGACAGCACCGTGCCCAGGTAGCCCAGCAGGAACGACAGCGGGATCGACACCAGGCCGGGGTTGTCGAGCGGGAACCAGTGGAAGTCGACGCCCTGCAGCATCGACGCGCTCTTGCCGGTCGCCGGGTTGACCGGCTTGCCGGACACCACCGGCGAGAACACGATCAGCAGCACCGTGATGCCGAGGCCGCCGTAGATGCTCCACAGGGCGCCCGCGGTGTTGAAGCGCTTCCAGAACAGCGAGTAGAGGATCGTCGGCAGGTTCGCCGAGGCCGCCACCGCGAACGCGAGCGCCACCAGGAAGGCGATGTTCTGGCCGTTGGCCAGGATGCCGCCGAGGATCGCCACGATGCCGATGACGACCGCGGTGATCCGCGCGACCCGGACCTCCGCCTCCTTGTCCTCCAGCTTGCCCTTCTTGATGATGTTGGCGTAGATGTCGTGCGCGAACGACGCCGACGCGGTGATCGTCAGACCGGCGACCACGGCGAGGATCGTGGCGAACGCGACCGCGGCGATCAGGCCGAGCAGGATCGGACCGCCGAGGGCTTCGGCCAGCAGCGGCGCCGCCGAGTTCACGCCACCGGGCGCCTTGGTGATCTTGTCGGAGCCCACGAGGGCCGCCGCGCCGTAGCCGAGCACCAGCGTGAGCAGGTAGAAGATGCCGATCAGCCAGATCGCCCACACCACGGAGCGGCGGGCTTCCTTCGCGGTCGGGACCGTGTAGAAGCGCATCAGGATGTGCGGCAGGCCGGCCGTGCCGAGCACCAGCGCGAGGGCCAGCGAGATGAAGTCGAGCTTGCTGGTCTCCGTCTTGCCGTACTGCAGACCCGGGCCGAGCAGCTTGTCGGACACCGAGCCGAGCAGGTTCGACAGGTTGAAGCCGTACTTGCCCATCACCCAGACGGTCATCACGCCGGCGCCCGCGATGAGCAGCACGGCCTTGATGATCTGCACCCAGGTGGTGCCCTTCATGCCGCCGATGAGCACGTAGGCGATCATCAGCGCGCCGACCACGGCGATGACGACGGCCTGGCCGCCCTTGCCGGTGATGCCCAGCAGGAGCGCGACGAGACCGCCGGCGCCCGCCATCTGGGCCAGCAGGTAGAAGAACGACACGGCCATCGTGGAGGTGGCCGCCGCCGCGCGGATGGGGCGCTGCCGCATCCGGAACGCGAGCACGTCGCCCATGGTGAACTTGCCGGTGTTCCGCAGCAGCTCCGCGACCAGCAACAACGCGATGAGCCACGCCACCAGGAAGCCGATGGAGTAGAGGAAGCCGTCGTAGCCGTTGACCGCGATGGCGCCCGCGATGCCGAGGAACGACGCGGCGGACAGGTAGTCGCCCGCGATGGCGATGCCGTTCTGGGGGCCGGTGAAGGCACGGCCCGCGGCGAGGTAGTCGGCGGCCGTCTTGGTGTTGCGGCTGGCCCGGATGACGACGACCAGGGTTGCCGCGACGAAGACGCCGAAGATGCCGATGTTGAGCAGGGCGTTGCCGTTCACGCTTGACCCCCTTCGAGCTCGTTGCGGAGCTTCTCCGCCATGGGGTCGAGGTTCTTGTTCGCGTGCCGCACGTAGAGCGTCGTGATGAGGAACGTCGACACGAACTGGAGCAGACCGAGGATCAGGCCCCAGTTGATGTTGCCGATGACCTTCGTCGACATGAACCCGTGGGCGTAGTCGGCGAGCAGGACGTACAGCAGGTACCAGGCCAGGAAGAGACCGGCCATGGGGAAGACGAAACTGCGCAGCCGCCGCCGCAGCTCGCGGAAGTCGGGGCTGTTCTGCACGTCCACCCAGTTGTGGTTGCCCTGGGTGTCGGGGGTGTGCTGCTCAGAGGTGCTCACGGTCCCCTCCTCGCGTACTTGACGACGGTGTGAACGGCACGTAAGTCCTCCTGGTGCGTTCCTGATACGCCGTGCACCGTAGGGAGACCTGGCTCACGCCTGAAAGACCTTTTGTGTGACCTTGCGCTCAACAGTCGAGTGATGCGATGAGCGGTAGTAACTCTGAGCCGAACTGCCACTCGGGTGATCGAAGTCACCGATAGCCGGATCGGTGTCTTTATCTTCACCCGATCGAGACTTATCTCTACTCTCGGCGACAGGCTTTCCGGCCGACCGGATCCGCCGCAGGTCATCGCGGGACCGGGCGGGCGACGGGCCTTCCCGCAGGACTGACCCGGACCCGGCTCCTCAAACGCGAGTGTGAGCCGTTTCACACCGATTCAGGAAGACGACGGCCCGCCGTCGCCGTGCCCGCGGTCCGCCGCGCGCGCCTTCTCCTCGGCCGCGCCGAACTGCGACTCGCGGTCGCGCATGAACCCCAGCGGATCCGGCGCGTGGAAGCGCAGCAGGATCTGGTTCACGTCGTCGGGCCTGCGGCGCGCGGTCAGCTTGCTGATCATCACCATGGTCAGGAACGCCACCGGCACGGTCACCAGCGCCGGCTGCGAGAACACCGACGGCGCCCACCCCCCGGTGTACGAGCTGACCACCGTCGCCACCTGCGCGCCGATCACCAGCCCGCCGCCGACCAGCAGACCGGCCATCGCGCCGACCCACGTCAGCCCGCGCCACCAGATGCCCAACAACAACAACGGGCAGAACGTGGACGCCGCCAACGCGAACGACATCGCCACCGTCAACGACGCGTCCGACCGGGGCAGCAGCAGCGCCAAGCCGATCGCCACCGCGCCGGTCAGCACCGTCGCCCACCGGAAGTCGCGCACCTTGCCCGGCAGGATGTCCGTGGACACCACCCCGGCCACCGACACGAGCAGCCCCGACGACGTGGACAGGAACGCCGCGAACGCGCCCGCCGCCACGACCGCGCCGAGCACCTGGCCGAGCGGGTTGGGCTGCATCGTGGTCGGCAGCAGCAGCACCGCCGCGTCCGTCTTGCCCGTGACCAGCAGCTGCGGCAGGTACTGGCGGGAGATCACCCCCAGCACGGTCGGGAACAGGTAGAACAGCCCCAGCAGGTACAGCACGTGCAGCGCCGTGCGCCGCGCCGCCCGCCCGTCCGGGTTCGTGTAGAACCGCACCAGCACGTGCGGCAGCCCCATGGTGCCCAGGAACGTCGCGAAGATCAGCGAGTAGGTCTCGAACAGCCCCGACAGGCCTTCCGTCTGGGGCCGCAGCCAGTCGTGGTTCGACGTCGGCGACCCCTCGACCACCGGCACCGGGGACCCCGCGGCGAACCGCAGCTCCGTCTCCGCGCCCACCTCGTACTCGCCGGGCGTCCAGTACACCGGGCCGTCGGCGGGCGCGCCGTCCACCCGGCCGGTCGCGGTCAGGTCCATCGCCACGTCGACGCGCACCCGCACCGGGTCGACCGTGGTCACCTCGACGTCCTCGGGGAACCGCAGCACACCCGAGGAGTCCACCGGCTGCGCGCCGTTGCCCGGACCGGTCAGGAACAGCGCGAACAGCACGAACGTCGGCGCGGCGATCGCGAACAGCTTGCCCCAGTACTGGAACGCCTGCACCAGCGTGATCGCGCGCATCCCGCCGCCGAGGACGTTCACCACCACGATCACGGTCACCGCCGCGCCGCCCAGCCACGCGGGCAGGCCGGTGATCGTGTTCAGCGTCAACCCGGCCGACTGGAGCTGCGGCACCAGGTACAGCACGCCGATGCAGATCACGAAGAACGTGCAGACCTTGCGCAGGTTCGACGGGCCCAGCCGCGCCTCGGCGAAGTCCGGCAGCGTGTACGCGCCCGACCGCCGCAGCGGCGCGGCCACGAACAGCATCATCGCCAGGTACCCCGCGGTGAAGCCGATCGGGTACCACAGCGCGTCGATCCCGTCCTTGAGGACCAGCCCCGCCACGCCCAGGAACGAGGCCGCGGACAGGTACTCGCCGGAGATCGCGGCGGCGTTGCGGGTGGCCGGCACGGCGCGGCGGGCCACCAGGAAGTCCGGGGTCGTGTTCGCCCGGCGGGAACCCACGTAGCCCAGCGAGAACGTCAGCAACGCCATCACGCCGACGAGCACGAGGCTCCACGGGTTGTCGATCACCGGTCCACCGAACTCACGAAGTCCTGCTCGTGGCGCTCGGCGAACCTCCGGTACGCGTAGCCGACGCCGTAGCAGAGCGGGAACGGCAGCAGGCCGAGCAGCAGCCACGGCAGCCGCACGCCGAGGAACTCCACCTCCGCCAGCCACGGCAGCAGGTAGAACACCAGCGGCAGCAGCGCCAGCAGCAGCAGCGTGCCGCCGCCCAGCACCAGGCCCGTGCGCAGCTGGGTCCGGATCAGGTCGCGGATCAGCTTCTCGCCGACGCTGGTCTGCTCCTCCAGCTCGATGATCGTGCGCAGCACCCGCCCGCGACCGCGCGGATCGGCGAGCACCACGCGCCGCCTGCGGTTCTTGCGCGCGGAGACCGACAGCCAGGCGTCGCGCTCGGCCGGCTGCGGCTGGTCCGGTTGCCCGGGAGGGCCGGAGTGCTTGGTCATCCCCAACTGCTCTTGGGGGGGCGCACGATCCTCTCCTTCAGCTCGCGCGTGTGCCGCCGGCTGACCGGCAGCTCCTTCGCGCCCTCGCCGGAGCCGATCACCACCGCGTACCCGTTCGACGTCATCCGCAGCTCGGTCACCAGCGGCAGCGCCACCAGGAAGGACCGGTGGATGCGGACGAACCCGGCGTTCTCCCAGCGCTCCTCCAGCTGCGCCAGTGGGATGCGCACCAGGTGGCTCGCCCCGTCGTTGGTGTGCAGGCGCGCGTAGTCGCCCTGCGCCTCGACGTAGCGCACGGTGGCTCGCGGCACGAGCTTGATCGTGCCGCCCAGCTCGACCGGGATCACCTCGTCGTCCTGCGGTTCCGCCGCCGCGGGCTCCGGCGTGACCGCCGGTGTCGCGGCGACCCGGTCCACCACGCGCGAGATCGCCTTGTTGATCCGGTCGGAGTTGATCGGCTTGGTCACGAAGTCCAGCGCGCCCACCTCGAACGCCACCACGGCCTCCGAGTGCTCGACCCCCGTGACGAACACCAGCGCCGGCGGCTGCCGGAACGCGCCGAGCACGCGCGCGAGGTCCGTGCCGCTGAGCCCGGGCATGTTGATGTCCGCGAACACGGCGTCGACCGGCGGCAGCCCGGCCCGGGTGCGGTCCATCACCTCGACGTCGTAGTCACCCCGGAGGATGCGCAGTGCCTCGGCCGCGTCGAAGGCCGTGAGCACACGTCGGATGTGCGGGCTGCTCTCGAGCAGGAACTTGATCTCGCTCAGACCGGGCGCCTCGTCGTCCACCGCCAGAACGAGGAGGCCTGTGCTGTCCGCGCGATTGGTCATTGGGGTGCTCACTGTGCCGCGCATCTTGCCGACCCGGTGGGGTCGCTGTCTACGCCGGTTGCCGGACGGCCGCGAGGCCGTGACCTCACAAGCCGAATCGCGACCAGCGCGCCCGCTCTTCCAGCGCCGCCAACCCCTCCACCAGGAAGTCGCCCGATCGGGTGGTCGCGCCGGCGAGTCCGAGGCGGGCGAGGAAGGGCCGGCGCGGCTCGGCGATGGCGATCTCCGCGTCCGGGTAGCGCTTGGCGACGACGCCGCGCAGCGTGCCGAGGCCGTCCACCAGGCCGAGCTCGACCGCCTTCGCCCCGGTCCACACCTCGCCGTTGAACAGCTCGTCGTCGGTGGCCTTGAGCTTCACGCCGCGCCGCTCCTTCACCCAGTCGGCGAACTGCTCGTGCAGCTGCGCCTGCAGGCCCTTGAGCCACTCGACGTCCTCGGGCTTCTCCGGGCTGAACGGGTCGAGGCGCACCTTCGCCTCGCCGGCGGTGTGCACGCGCCGCTCGACGCCGTAGCGCTCGATCAGGCCGTTGAGGCCGAAACCCGAGCTCACCACGCCGATCGAGCCGACCAGGGACGTGCCGTGCGCGTAGATCTCGTCGCCCGCGCAGGCCAGCCAGTAGCCGCCGGAGGCCGCCAGGTCCTCGCAGAACGCGAGGACGGGCACCTTGTTCTTGGCGGCCAGCTCGCGGATGCGCTCGGCGACCAGGGCGGACTGCGTCGGCGCGCCGCCGGGCGAGTTGATCAGCAGCGCGACCGCGACGAGCCGGTCGTGCTCGAAGGCGCGGGTCAGCGCGCTCTCCACGGTCTGCATGCTGATGGTGTTGCGGGCCATCGGCGTCGGCGTCGGGGTGATGACGCCGTGCAGTCGGACGGCGGCCACCACGGGTCCGCGCTCGGTCCGATCGCTCACGATCCTGGGCAGCCGGGCCGCGATCTTGTCCGTCACGCTCATGTCCTCGACCTTACGGGTCGACGGCGGTCGAGCGCGTCCGGAAAACCCGCCGGGCACGGCTAACATCGAGCGGTGACGTTCAACCCGTTCCGGTGGCTCGAACGCTACGTCGAGTGGTGGGACGACCGCGGTCGCAAGAACGCCGACGGTCCGACCGCGATGCACGTCTACTGGATGTGGATCACCTGGAGCGTGTGCGCGGTCATGATGGTGACCGTCCTGGCGATCGCCGCCGCCTGACCGCGCCGGGGCCGATCAGGCGCGCACCGCGGGCTGCTCGGTGGTGTCCTCGAGTCGCGGCGGCACCAGCGGCAGGTTCGTCTGCACGCCCGGCCGGTACTTCGGGATCTTCAGGATGATCTTCATGCCGGCTTCCGGCGCGGTCTCCACGACCAGCGCGTAGTCGTCGCCGAAGACCGCCCGCATCCGGTGGTTGATGTTGCCGAGGCCGACGTGCGCGCCGGTCTGGTGCGCGTCCTTGAGGTCGTCGAAGAGGCGGTCCGGGTCCATGCCGACGCCGTCGTCCTCGACCGAGATCAACGCCTCCGCGCCGTTGTCCTCGGCGATGATGGTCAGCTCGCCGCCGCCGGGCTTCTTCGCCAGCCCGTGCCGGACCGCGTTCTCCACCAGCGGTTGCAGCACCAGGAACGGCAGCACGACCTGGAGCACCTCGGGCGCGATCTTGAGCCGGACGTTCAGCCTCGACCCGTACCGCGCCTGCTCGATGGTCAGGTAGCGGTGGATGTTGGTCAGCTCGTCGGCCAGCGTGGTGAAGAAGCCGTCGGTGCGGAACGAGTAGCGGGTGAACTCGGCGAACTCCTGCAGCAGCTCCCGCGCGTGCGCCGGGTCCGTGCGGATCAGCGACGAGATCGTGTTCAGCGCGTTGTAGACGAAGTGCGGCGAGATCTGCGCCCGCAGCGCCCGGACCTCGGCCTGCGCCAGCGCCTGCCGGGACTTCTGCAGCACCTCCAGCTCCAGCTGCGTGGAGACGAACCGCGCGGTCTCCTCCGCCATCCGGATCTGCCGCTTGTTCGCCACCCCGCTGACCACGATCAGCGTGCCGGCGACGTCGCCCTCCACCACCAGCGGCACGATCACCGCGCTGTGCAGCGAGCACGGGCCGGGCAGCTCGCAGTCCAGCTTGCGGTGCTCGACGTGCTCCTTGTGGCCCTCGCCGATGGCGCGCTCGATGTAGGCGCGGAGGAACTCGTAGTGGTCGTTGGCCCCGCCGTCCCAGGACAGCAGGGTGCCTTCGTGGTCGGTGATGCCGACCGCGACGCACCGCAGCATCTCCCGCAGGTGCGGCGTCGCCTTGTTCGCCGCGTCCTCGGTCAAGCCCTCGCGCAGGTCGGCCGACGCCTTCGACATGCGGTGCAGCATGTCCATCACGGCGTCCTCGACCGACGTGCTGACGCGGCGGGCACGGCACAGCATCACGAAGAGGCCCAGAACGGCCAAGGTCGCGATGAGTCCGAGCACAGCGCGCTCGGTCAGGAGGTCCCGCACGGCGTCCATGCTGTGCCGTGGGGGCGGTATAGGCAAGGGGATGGGCCGTGCGGAACGTGCACATCCGATGAATTGCGGGCAACCGTGGCAGAGTGCTTACCCAAACGGGTGATCAACGCTCATGATGATCACTGAGCGTGGGCGCGACCCGATCACTCGGGTCGCGCAGCCGGTTCGGCGCTCACCCCGCGTCAGCGCCGACCGGGCTCGTTCGGCTCCGACGCCGACGTGGACGTCGACGTGGTCGTCTCGGTGGGTTTGTCCGAGTCCTCGCACTTCAGGTTCTTCACCAGGTCCGCGAGCGCGGGGTTGTCGAGCAGGTCCAGCTCCTTGAGCACCCGGCAGATCACCTCGGACACCTGGTCCTGCTGCAACTGGGGCGGCTGCTCGGCCTTCGGCGCGGCGGCCGAGACGGCGATGGTCGAACCCGCGAACGTGGCCAGTCCCATGGTCGCGCCGATCAACGCGGCGGCGATGCGCTGGTTCATGACTCCTCCAAGTGGGTCGGTCGGACCCCGGAGGAGTTCCCCCGACGGCGCGGCTCAGCCGACGAACGGACCAAGCCACTCGTCCGTGTGACCTACTTGAGCAGCCGTGACATCCGGCGGTCGGCGAGCGGCTTGCCACCCGTCTGGCACGTCGGGCAGTACTGGAATGCCTTGTCCGCGAACGAGACCTCGCGCACCACGTCACCGCACACCGGGCAGGGCAGACCGGTCCGCGCGTGCACCCGCAGCCCGGACCGCTTCTCACCCTTCAGGGTCGCGGCGGACTGGCCGACCGACCGGGCCACCGCGTCGGTCAGCACGCCGACCAGCGCCTCGTGCAGCCGGTCCAACGCCTCGGCGGGCAGCTTCCCCGCCGTCGCGTACGGCGACAGCCGGGCCGTGTGCATGATCTCGTCGGAGTAGGCGTTGCCGACGCCCGCCAGCACCGCCTGGTCGGTCAGCGCGGTCTTCAGCCGCTCGGTGCGCCCGGCGAACAGGTCCTCGAGCTGGGTGCGCGTGATCGACAGCGCGTCCGGGCCGAGCCGCGCGATGCCCGGCACGTCCGCCGGGTCGGTCACCACCCACGCGGCCAGGCCCTTCTTCGTGCCCGCCTCGGTCAGGTCGAACCCGGGCCCCTCACCGGGCGGGCCCAGGTGCACGCGCAGCGCCAACGGGCCGCGGCCGGGCTTGGGCGGCGCCGCCGACAGGTGCTCCGACCAGCGCAGCCACCCGGCCCGCGCGAGGTGCACCACCAGGTGCAGGCCGTCGCAGTCGAGGTCCAGGTGCTTGCCGAACCGGCCCGCGCCGGTCACCTCGCGCCCCTGGAGCTCGGTCCACGGCGGCGTGAACGTCTTCAACACCTGCAACGACGAGACGTCCACCCGGTGCACGCGCCGTCCGACGGCGTGCTCGCGCAGGTGGTGGGCGAGGGCCTCGACCTCGGGCAGTTCCGGCACCCGACCAGTGTCACCCGCCGACGGCCGTCAGTCGACCGGTTGCAGCGGGCCGTCCAGGTCGGGCAGCGAGTACATCTCGATCTTGCGGGCCACGTTCGCGACCTCGTTGCGCACGGTCAGGAAGCCGCGCACCGAGCCGATCCACCGCTCCGGCGGCAGCTCCTCGGTCTTCTTCGACTCCGCCGCCACCAGCCACGGCCGCCGCACCGCCCAGCGCACCGGGAAGAACAGGAACACCAGGACCAGCGCGACGAGCAGCCACGCCGGCACGACGACCTCCGCCGGCGTCCACGCGACCAGCAGCACCGCCATGCCGATCACGATCGCCAGCATCAGCACGCCGGGGCCGTGGCCGCCGTTCACGTCGTGCTCGAAGTCCTCCTCCGTCGACGGGTTGCGCCACTCGATCTGGCTGCGCACCGTCCACATCCGGCCGTCAGCTCCGCGCACCAGCCGCGTCATCACCGTCTCCTCAAGACGTCGAGCGATCACTCAGCGCTTTCCACGCTACCGGCAAAGTCTTGCACCTCGCGGGTGAAACCCCGGCCGTCACGCGGCGCCCAGACCGGTCGGCGTCGGGCGCAGCGTCACCGTCGTCGGCGTGACCGGCGGCGGCGTCGGCTCGGCCGACCTGGCCGGTCCGGTGGTGGTCGCCGCGGTCGTCGTCGTGGTCGTGACCAGCAGGACCGTGCGCGGGTCGGAGGTGGTGACCGCCGTCGACGTCGTGGTCGGGTCCAGGTCGCGCGGCTCGGCCGGCGCGGTCGACCCGGTCGGCTCCACCCGCGGCGGGACCGGGGCGGACGTCGTCGTCGGCGCCGGGCGCCCCGCCTGCCCCGTGCCGGGGTGCACGACCCGCCGCGCGTCGGCGGGCGTCGGCGACGTCGCGCTGGTCGCCGTGCCGGTCACCGTCGTGGTCGCCTCGGTCGAGCACAGGTCCAGCACGTTCTCGCCGGGCGCGCCGTCGGGGCCGGACTGCACCAGCGCCGGGCCGGGCGCGCCGGTGAACGTGCCGGCCAGCACCCCGAACAGGCCGACGGCGACGACCGAGGCGGTGGCCGCCAGCGCCGACTTCACCCGCCCGGTGAGCCACGCCGCCTTGCCCAGCACCGCGGGTCCGAGCGCCGCCGTGCCCGTCGCCGCCGGCCCGAGCACCGCCTGCCCCAGCAGCGCGGTCGCGGCCACCGGCACGGCGATGCTCGCCGCGTGCGCCCGCAACGTCGAGCACACCTCGACCAGCTCGGCGTGCAGCGCGTTGCAGGAGGAGCAGGTCCGCAGGTGCTTGCGGATGCGCCGGTGCTCGGCGCCCTGCGAGCCGCCCGCCGTGTAGGCGCCCAGCTTCGCGACCACGGAGCTGCACGCGCCCGGCCCGGTGTCCTCGGCCAGGTGCGCCTGGAGGTAGGCCGCCCGCAGCCCCTCGCGGGCGCGGCGGGCCAGCGCCGCCATCGCGTTCGGGCTCAGGCCGAAGTGCGGCGCGACCGCGGCCGGCCGCTCGCCCTCCACCTCGACCTGCCACAGCACCGTGCGCCACCGCTCGGGCAGGCTGGTGAAGGCGCGGGAGATCAGCGCGTGCTCCGGCCGGTTCGCGGTGACGTCCGGGAACGGCTCGACCCGCAGGCTCAGCTCCTCGTCCTCCACCGGCACGTCCCGCCGCCGCCCGCTCCACTCCCACGCCACCCGGCGCGCGACGGTCAGCAGGTAGGTGCGGACGTGCTCGGTGGGCCCGTTGCCCCGGCGGATCGCCTGGAGGACCCGGAAGAAGGCCTCGGCGGTCAGGTCGTCGGCTTCGGCGTGCTCGCGCACGTGCCGGAGGGCGAACCGGCGAACGGCGTCGGCGTGGCGGGTGAACAGCTCGCCGAACGCGCCGTCGTCGCCCGCCCTGACCCTGGCGAGCAGTTCCAGGTCGACATCGGCATCTCCGGCCATCCCGCCCCGGCACCTCCCGCCCCGCCTGTGGTCCAGTGGTCAAGATGCCACAGTCGGCTGGTCCCGGCCCGAAGTGATAGCGAGCCGATACCGAACACCCGACGGACGGTGTCGGCCGTTCGGCCTAGTCAGAGCACCTGTGCACCGCAGCGCGGGTGCTCGCGTTCGGTGACGGGGCGGTCACGGGTGGGCGTCGGCTGGTGGCCGACCGCGCTGCGGACCGCCCGGTGACGAGTAGTCTCCTGCCGCGTGGTCGATTGGCGCACAAGGGCTTCCGCCCTCCTCCCCGAGCTGAGCGCCGTTGTCGAGCGCGAGTCCTGGTCCTGCCACGTGTTCCTGTCCGAGTTGTGGCAACTCGCGCTGGAGGCCCACCGCGACGGCGACCGCGAGGCGCTGGGCCGGGTGTACGGCTTCGCGCACTGGTGCTTCCGGCAGCCCGAGCGGTTCCTGTCCGACGCGTCCGTGGTCAGCTTCTACGAGCACGTGTTCGACGAGTGGGAGCTGCGCGACGAGGTGGCGCCGTGGCTGCCCGCCGAGGTCGTCGACCGGGTCAGGCCCCTGTGGGAGTGGCGCTGGCCCAAGGAGCGGTTGACCGAGGTGGACCGGCTGCTGGCGCGATCGGGACCCCCCGTCGAAACCCGGTTCGAGCGTGGTCTATAGTTGTCGTCAACAGGCGGATGTAGCGCAGTTGGTAGCGCATCACCTTGCCAAGGTGAGGGTCGCGAGTTCGAGTCTCGTCATCCGCTCTCCGAAAAGGGCTCCCGGTATCGCACCGGGGGCCCTTTTCGCGTGTGCGCCGGGGCGCGCGCCGACGATCACCATTAGGTTTGGCGGCGAAGGGTTTCCTCGTCGAAGACGGAGTTGCAGAACATGGCCACCACCCGCAAGGCGACCACGCGCTGGGAAGGCAACCTGATGGAGGGCGCGGGCAACGTCGCCCTCGAGTCCTCCGGCGTCGGCACGTTCGACGTGAGCTGGCCGTCCCGGGCCGAGGCGGCGAACGGCAAGACCAGCCCCGAGGAGCTCATCGCCGCCGCGCACTCGTCGTGCTACTCGATGGCGCTGTCGCACGGCCTCGCGCAGGCGGGCACCCCGCCGCAGGAGGTCGTCACCTCGGCCGAGGTGACGTTCCAGCCCGGCACCGGCATCACCGGCATCCACCTGACCGTCACCGCGGTCGTGCCGGGGCTGGACGAGGAGGGCTTCGCGGCCGCGGCCGCGAACGCCAAGGAGAACTGCCCGGTCAGCAAGGCGCTGGCCGGCACGGAGATCACGCTCGACGCGAGCCTCAAGGCGTGACCCGGGTCCCCGGATGACCCCTGGTACCGGCCAGATACCCGAAGTGTCAGGCCGGTACCAGTTGTCCGCGGGGATTTGACCCGAATGAGTGAGGCCGGTAGTCGTTGGGGATGCTCACGGCGTTGGGTGGACCCGGCCGGCTCGCGTTCGGCGCCTTGGTCGGCGCGGCGGTGGCCGCCCTGCTGGCGGTGAACGGGAGCACGACCAAGCCGACCCGCGGCCTGGAGCCGACCGGCGGCGGCGAGATCGTGGTCGTCAAGGGCAGCGAGCAGCCGGACCGCACGACCACCGCGACCAACGCCACGTCGTCGAGCAGCAGGTCGACGAGCCGCACGAGCACCACGTCGGCGTCGTCGACCACGACCACCACGACGACCACCACCGCCACCACCACGTCGTCCACGACGACGACCACCACCGCGCGGCCGACCACCACGACGACGACCACGACGCGGCGTCCCACCACCACCACGACTACCACGACGACCACCCGCAGACCGTGCGGGTTCATCTTCTGCTGACTCGCCCGGCAACGGATAACCGAACGTGTTTTGGCAAGATCGAGGCGTGACGTCCAGCCAGGTGCCCACCCAGCCCCAGCGAACCAACGACACGCCCACGGTCCGCGTGCAGCCCATCGCCGCCGTGCGGGAGCCCGCGTGGCCCACCGCCGAGCCGATGACCGCGACCAACCTGACGCCGATCGCGGCGGCGACCACGAAGTTCGAGCCGGTGTCCGGCGGGTCGAACGGCAAGCTCAACGGCCACACCAACGGCAACGGCCAGGCCAACGGTCACGGCCACAGCAACGGCAGGCTCGTCGACGCCCTCAAGGGCAAGCTCGACGGCGCCGCCGGCGCGGTCCCGACCGCCTCGCCCACTGCCCACGGCGCACCCGCCCTCGCCGCCCCGGCGGCGACCGCGTTCGCCCCCGCGCCCGCCGGCCCTCCCACCACGTCACTCTTCGCGCCCATCGGCCAGACCGTCGCGTCGCCCTTCGCGCCCACCGGCCAGACCGCGGCGTTCGCCCCCGCGCCTCCCGTGACCCCGTCCCCCGTGACCCCGTCCCCCACCGCCGCACCCGCCAACCCGGCCGCCGCCGAAGCGTTCGCACCCGCCGCCGAGCCCGCCGAGCCCGCCGAAGCACCGGCCCCCGCCGCACCCGCCGCCGCCAAGCCGACGCCGCCCGCCACCTCGCGCAGCCGGTTGCGCCGGATCGCGCGCCGCATCGTCGGACCCACCCTGCTCACCAAGAAGAACTGAGGGCGGCCCCCGGTAGCCGGGAACCGCCCCCTTCGTCGCACCGAAGCCCGTGCGGTCCCCGGCTACGCGCTCTGCGCCCGCGCGTACGCGCCACCGGTCCGGAGCAGCTCGTCGTGCGAGCCGATCTCCACGATCCGACCGTCGTCCATCACCACGATCCGGTCGGCGTTGCGGATCGTGGACAGCCGGTGCGCCACCACGAACACCGTGCGGCCGTGCACCAGTCGGGCCAGCGCCTGCTGCACCAGCGCCTCGGACTTGGTGTCCAGCGCGGAGGTCGCCTCGTCCAGCACCAGCACGCGCGGGTCTCGGATCAGCGCCCGGGCGATCGCCAGCCGCTGCTTCTGGCCGCCGGACAGCCGCGCGCCGCGCTCGCCGACCACGGTGTCCAGCCCGGCCGGCAGCCGGTCGATGAACTCCAGCGCGTTCGCGTCGGCCAACGCCCGCCGCACCACGTCCTCGGGCACGTCGTCCAGGCCGTAGGTGACGTTGTCCCGGATCGTGCCCTCGAACAGGATCGACTCCTGCGGCACCACCGACACGAACCGCCGGTAGCTGCGCAGGTCCAACGCCTCCATGTCGACGCCGTCGAGCAGGATGCGGCCCCGCGTGGGCCGCAAGAACCCGATGACCAGGTTCACCGCCGTCGACTTGCCCGCGCCGGACGCGCCGACCAGCGCGATCGTCTCGCCCGGCCGCACGTCGAGGGTGAAGTCGCTGACCGAGTTCCGCGCGGACTCCGGGTAGGCGAACCCGACCTCCTCGAACCGCACGCCGCCGTGCACGACGTCGACCTGCGCCTTGCCCGCGTTGTGCTCCAGGTCCGGCGCCTGGAGCACCTCGCCGAGGGAGCGCACCGACTCCAGGCCCTTGCTGATCAGCGGCGTGAGGCTCATCAGCGTGGTGACCGCGCCGGTCAGGGAGGCGAAGTAGGCGCTGAGCATGACCACGTCGCCCGGCGTCACGGACAGCCACCCGTGGTAGGCGGCCAGGGCCGCGCCGGCGAGGCAGCCGACGCCGAGGGCGTTGAGCAGGATCCAGGCCAGCGCGCCGAAGCGGACGTTGAGGCCGTCGAGCTTCATGCCGGCGGCGAAGACCTGGCGCAGCGTGCCGTCCATGCGGTTGAGGGCGGTGCTCTCCAGGCCGTGGGCGCGGGTGATCGGGATGAGCGTGGTCATCTCGCCGACCCGCGACGACAGCTGCTCGACCTCCTGCCGGAACGACTCGTTGTACGCGCGCAGCCGGCCGCGCAGCCACATCACCAGCACCGCCGCCGCGGGCACGACGAGCAGGAACACCGGCAGGAACGCGGGCGCGCTGAAGCTGATCACGACCAGCGCGCCGCTCAGCGTCGCCAGCGCCGAGAGGCCCTGGTCGCCGACCTGCTGGGTGGACGTCTCGATGCTCTCGACGTCCCGGATGACCTTGGTCTGCAGCACGCCCGCGCTGACCCGCGCGTGGTAGCCGATGGACAGCTGCTGCATGCGCCGGCTCAGCGCCGACCGCATCCGCATGCCCATCCGGCGCGCGCTGCCGTACCACCAGCGCGTGTAGAGGATCGCGAACGGGTAGTTGAGCACGAGCGTGACCAGCAGCAACCCGGCGCCGAGCCAGATGCCGGTGACCGGCTCGCGCTCCACGACGACGTCGATGACGTGGGCGGTGATGACCGGGGTGAGCCAGGTGGGGCTGTGCTTGACGAAGAACGCGCCGGCGCCGAGGCCGAGCTTCGCGCGGTCCTCGCGGAAGAGGTAGAGGAGGGTGCGGACGGGGTGCTCGCCGCGGTAGCGGTGGTCGAGCGGACCGTGGGGCATGGGCGGGCTCCCGGAGCGGCAGGTCGTCGGAGGCCCACACCGCGCCGTGTGGGAGAGCGCTCCCGCATCCTAGGTTCCGTCGACCAGCTGGTCCGACCGCTTCCCGACCAGCAGATGCACGAGCTTGTCGACCGCCATCAGATTGATCGTGATCACCGAAGGCAGAACGCCCAGCACCTTCTCGCTCACTGCTTTCCACCGCGAGTGCGCCGATTCGTCGCCCATGAGCCTTCGCGCCACCACCGCCATGACGATCTCGGTCTCATCCGCGAAGTCGCGGTACAGGTCCGGGTCGTGCAACTGCGGCAAGTCCATGAAGGCACCCGAGTAGATGTACGCCAGGCGCAACAAGTCCACCGGGTCGAGGTGGTACACCTTCGGGAACTCGGTGAGCACTACGCGCATTTTCTTTGCCACCCACAAATCACTGAGCTTGGGGGCGCTGACCACGATGTACCGCAGAAAATATGCTACGACCTTGACGACGTCCTGGCTGGGGACTTCCGGCCCAGGCACATTGAAGACACCGCCGCTGTTCATCGGGCCGATGACCGGCGTCATCCAACTGAGCATTGAGTCAGCCCAGTCCAAGCCACCCCCGTAGAAGGTTTCCCCGGTGACAGCCAAGCCGTATCGGAATTTTTCCGCGTACGCGGTGTCGCCCACGAGGCGCGCCGCCTTGAATTCCATCGGACCGCTGCGGAGACCGCCCACCAACACGATCCGGTTGTCTTCGCTCAACTCCAAGCGCCCGACCAGGGCGGTCACCGCGTCCCGGTCCAGGGCGGAGTGCCACAGGCCCACGGTGGATCGCCAGACCTCGCGCTCCTGCTCCAGGCCACCGAACGCGGCGGTGAGCGTCACCAGGTTCGCCGAGTATGCGGCCAACTGCCGGACGTGGTCCACCGGCGTCGGGCGGTACGGCACGTAGTGCTGCGAATCGCGCCGCGATCGATAGGTCTTCAGCAGCGAGGAGAGGACTTCCGGCACGTTCTCACGTTCCTCGGCCGGCGCGGTCTTCAAGACGTCCATCGCGAAAGCCACGATCGAGGCCCGGGAGAAGAGGACCTGGTGCGAGAGAATGGCAAACAGCTGCTCATCGTCGGGCTCGCGCGGTCCCCGGTTGCCGCCGTAGGCGCTCGCCGCCACGTCCAACAACGCGTTCACCACGAATCGCGCGACCAGGTACTCGCCGAAGGTCGCGTGCAGGAATTCGTAAGCCCGCTCAGTGGCGCGCCGGTCACTCCCCGCCGGCCCGATGAGGTTCGCCTCCGCCGTGTGCACGAAGAAGAACTCGCCCAGCAGCCGCTGCCCGTGCCCCTCGTCCCGCGAACCCGTGGGCACCACGCCCAACGCCTCCAGGTCGGCCTGGAGGTCGGCCTCACGCAGGTGCTGCACGCCCCGGTTGAACATGGCCAGCGCCGCCACCGACAGGCGGTGGACCTGGTCCCGCACGCCCGCCGCCAACTCCCGGGGCGACAACGGGTCGGTGGCCCGCTTCAGCACCTCACGACGGGCGAAGTTGTCGAAGATCCGCTCGTACAGCGCCGACTTCGACATGCCGCGGTCCAGCGGCGGCGAGGCGGGATCGGCCGCGTAGAGGGCGAGCATCAGCAGCAGCAACGGCTGGCTGACCAAATCCGGTTGGTGCAGCGCCTCGGCGGGGGTCAGCTCGCGGACGCGCCCGGCCGCGATGGCGCCGGCGTTGGCCTGCCGCCACACGCCGAGCCACTGCCCGATCTGTCGCTCGTCGAACTCCTCCAGCTTCAGCACCGCGGCGCCCTCGGGGATGTCGACCCGGTCGGCGACGACCGTGCGGGAGGTCACCACGCACACCACCGGCCGGTCCTGGTCGGCCTCGATGCGCTGGAACTCGGCGACCTGCTGGAGGTAGCCGCTGCGGTCGTGCCGGGCGGCTTGCAGCAGCTCGTCCAGGCCGTCGAGTAGCACCACGCGGAGGGTGTCGGCGCTCTGGTCGGTCAGCTCGTGCCACCGGATGCGGCGGTTGGTGGACAGGTCCAGCGCCTGCTGCACCTGATCCATGATCGGGGCGTTGGCGCCCACGTTGCGCAGCGGCACGCGGACCACGGTGTAGTCGGCGGCGGGCAGGCGGGCGGCGAGGACTTTCGTCAGCAGCGACTTCCCGGCGCCGGGGTGGCCGAGCAGGAGCAGCGGCACGCGGGTCGCGTCGGCGGACAGCAGGAGGCCGGTGATCCGGAGGTCGAGGTCGTCGAATACCGGCAGCGAGCCCCACCAGTGCTCGTCCGCCGGGCGGCTGCCGGGCGAGGCGGTGGTGATGCGGTAGCGCGGGTTGACGAAGACCTTCCCGATAGTGGGGAACGTGATCTCCGCGCCGTAGCGCTCGGCCTCGTTGGGCACGACCGGGAGGGCGAGCACGCCCCGGTTCGCGCGGTGCAGCACGGCCGGCTGGTCGCCGCGCACGGTGTGGCCGGCGACCAGGTTGAGCAGCGCCTCGACCCGGGCCAGGGCGTCGCCCTGGGTGGCGAGCACGCCCTTGACCGAGGCGTTGTCCGCGCGCGTCGCCGCGTGCTCGCCGAGCACGGCCCAGATCAGGAACTCGGGCACCTGGGCGGCCAGGTCGAGGTAGTGGGATTGGTAGCGCTCCAGCGCCCGATCGGTGAGCAGGGCGCGGTTCACGGCCGGGTCGTTGCGCCAGTCGGCGAGGCCGCCGAGGAAGTCGAAGGTGCGCCGGGTGAGGCCGTGCAGCCACTCCTCCACGCGGGGCAGGTTCTCGTGGAAGCCGCGGGCGGAGGACGGGATGGGGATCTCGGCGGTGAGCAGCCAGTCGACCGCCGGGTCCGGTGGCGCGTAGGCGGCGGACGCGAGGTGGCGGCGTTCCTTGCGGGTGAGCGCCAGTGCCTTCAACCGCGCCTTGCCCACCAGGTCCTCGAACGCCTCGAAGAACGCCGCCGCCACGACTGTGCCGTGCGCGGCGATGATCAGCTCGCGCCGTTCCAGCCCGTTGACGCCCGCGAGGCGCGTGGACAGACCTTGGGCGAGGGAGCGGAGCAACCCGACCGCCTCGTTCTTCTGGTCCACCCACCCCCACAGGGGCGTGATGAGGGCCAGGGGCGCCAACGCCGCCCCACCCAATGCCACCGCGCCCGCACCCAGGATCGCCCCGCCGAGCGCCTTGTCCAACACCCCGATCCCGGGCGGCTCGTGCTTCCCGAGGATGCGAAGGGCACCTTGGAACGTCAACGAGGGGTGCTTGCGCAACACGACTCCGCGGGTGCGAGGTGGGTTCGACACCCTGAAGATCGCCCGCGGCGCGGGGAAGCGTTAGCCCGCGGCAGCCCGACCGCAGGTCGGGCGTTCGTGATCGACTCCGTCAGGCGGCGGAGGTCCGCGGGGCGAGCCGGACGACCAACTCCAGCTCCAACGCGCGCGCCAGGCGTTCCAGGACCGGGATCGTCGGCACGGTCCCACCCGCCTCGAACCGGGCCACGGCCGGTTGCGTCATCCCGGCGGCCTCGGCGAGCTGCGCCTGGCTCAACCCCCGTCGCTCCCGCACCTCCCGCACGGACCTCCCCAGTTCGAAGGCGATCCGAGTGGCCTCGTAGGCCTCCGTCGCACCCGGCTCGGACATCCGCCGGTCGCGGAGCTGCCGCCAGTCCGTGCGTTCAGCCACCCTCGCCACTCCCATCGTGATCGTCCGCGCGGTGTGCTTCCTCCACGCAACGCCGCAATGCGCGTCGCGCTCGATCGATCTCCCGCTCCTCCCTCATCCGGGTCTTGCGGAACACCGTCAACAGCACGAGTCGCCTGCCGGTGGCGATCCAGTACGTCACGCGGACCGCGTCACCGTCGAGGTGGAACCGCAGTTCCCGCAACTTCCCGTCGAGTTGCCGCGTGTACGGCTCCCCGAGGTGCACGCCCTGGTCGGCGAGCAGATCGATGTAGAAAGCGGCAGTAGCGAACCGTGCCGTATCCAGTTGTTCGAGCCAGTCCCGGACTTCGGGCTCCAGTTCGACGCTACCCCATGACATACCATCGATGCTATACGAGTGACCGAACTGTCACTCTGCGGCAACACGCGAACTCCGTCACGTCCGGACCCGTCACCGCACCGCCCCGCGCGTCGTTGGGAGCGGTGGCCGGCAACGACAGCATCACAAGTGCCGGATGCCCGCACCGCCCTCGGGCGCATAGGCCACAATGGCGCTCGCGCGGCAACCCCTGGAGGAGCGGAATGTCCTGGCAAGAGGACCTGGCAGAGCTGGACCGCACATTGGCGGAGGGTCGGATCAGCGCCGACGACTACCGCCGACGCCGGGATGAACTCCTCGCCGCCGCCTCGGGTGGCGGCCCGGCCGCACCGCCCAACAGCGGCCCGTTCGCGCCGCCCGTGCGGTGGGACGCGGTGCCGCCGTCGCCGCCGAACCAGAACCCCGACGCCACCCAGATCGTCACGCCCGGCGCCCAGCAGGCGAACCCGGACCGGACGCAGGTGGTCAGCCAGCGGCCGGCCGACGCCGACCGCACCCAGTACGTGACCCCCATCGCGCCGCCGCAGCACCAGATGCCGCCGCCGCCGCAACAGCAGCAGCAGGGTGGCTGGCAGTCCGGCCCGCCGTCGAGCACGCCGCCGTGGGGCGGCGACAACTACAGCCCGATCGGCGACGCCAACCCGAGCTGGATCGCGCAGGGCCCCGAGGTCTTCGACGACAGCGGCAGCGGCAAGGGCAAGGTCATCGGCATCGTGGTGGCCGTCGTGCTGCTCGCGGGCATCGCGTTCGGCGCCTACTGGATCTGGGGGCGCGGCGAGTCGTCGTCCACGGCCGGTGGCAACACCACCGAGACGACCGCGACCACGACCACCACCTCGCAGCCGCCGCCGGACCCGCTGCCGCTCGGCGAGATCCCCGGCAAGGTCGCCACGAACAAGGCGGTGACCGACTTCACGGCGGTCCCGAACCTCAAGTACCTGCTGGACTCGGAGGCCGCGCTCTACACGACCGCGGGCGCCACCAAGACCAAGCTGACCCAGTTCACCCTGGACGACGGTTCCAAGGGCATCATCCTGATCGTGCAGGGCACCGACGCCGCCTCCGCCGCGGCCGCCGTGCTCGGCCTGCACAACACCCAGATCAACAACGGCATGACGCAGGTCACGGACGGTCCCGCCGGCGTGCTGGCCGGGCAGATCGACGCGAAGGACCCGCAGCTGGCCCGCGTCCGCGGCCACTACAGCAGCAAGGACCTGATCATCCGGGTCGACGTGGCCTCGTCCACGCTCACCGCCGCGCGCAAGGGCTTCGACGAGGCCCTGGAAGCCGAGCTCGAGGTGCTCGCCGCCGATGGCTGACCCGCGCACCGCCGGCGGTGCCGTCACCGCGTGCACCGTCGTCGCCCGCAACTACCTGCCCGCCGCGCGCGTCCTCGCCGCGTCGTACCTCGAGCACCACCCGGACCACGAGTTCGTGATCGCGGTGATCGACGCGCCACGCGGCTCGGGCGAGCGGCAGGGCCGGCTGCGCACGGTGGGCCCCGAGGCCAGCGGCATCGACGCGGACGACTACCTGCGCATGGCCACGGCCTACAACATCACCGAGCTGGCCACGGCGGTGAAGCCGTACCTGCTGCGCGAGCTGCGGGCCGACGCCGACGTGGTGATCTACCTGGACCCGGACATCCAGGTCTTCGCGCCGATGCCGGAACTGGCGGAGCTGGCCCTCGCGCACGGCATCGTGCTCACGCCGCACTTCCTCCACCCCCTGCCGCGCGACGGCAAGGACCCGAGCGAAGCGGCGATCATGGGCGCCGGGATCTTCAACCTCGGTTTCGTGGCCACCGGTCCCGGCGCCGAGCCGTTCCTGGACTTCTGGGCCGAGCGCCTGCGCCACGACGCGATCGTGGCGCCGGAGAAGCAGCTGTTCACCGACCAGCGGTGGGTGGACCAGGTGCCCGCGCTGTTCGGCAACACCGTGCTGCGCGACCCAGGTTTCAACGTCGCCTACTGGAACATCCACGAGCGCCCCGTCGAGCGCGACGCGGACGGCGTGCTGACCGCGGGCGGCCACCGGCTGCGGTTCTTCCACTACAGCGGGTACCGGCCGGAGAAGCCGTGGCTGCTGTCGCACCACACCCCGAACCGGCCGCGCGTGGTGCTGTCCGAGCACCCCACCGTCCGCGAGCTGTGCGACGGCTACCGCGCGGCCCTGCAGGGCAACGGTTACGCCGAGACGCTGGAGTCGATCCCGTACGGCTTCGCCAAGATGGCCGACGGCACGAAGATCAGCCCGGCGATGCGCACCCTGTACCGGGACGCGTGGGTGAAGGCCGAGCGCGGGCACCTCATGGGCCTGACCGGCAACCAGACGACCGAGGTGCCGCCGCACGCGTTCGACGCCGACGGCGGCGAGGCGCTGCGCCGGTGGCTCGCCGGTCCGCCCGACGACGCGCCCGTCGGCACCACGCTGAGCCGTCTCGTGCACGCGGTGTGGGAGTCGCGCCCCGACCTGAAGACCGCGTTCCCGCTGCCGCACAGCCGTGACGCCGCGCCGTTCCGCTCCTGGTGCGCGAGTTCCGGCGTGACCGAGGCGTCGCTGCCGGCGTGGGCGCTGCCCGCCGAGCCGGTCGAGCCGTCCGAGCCGTCGGACGAGTTCGGCGTCAACGTGGTCGGCTACCTGACCGCCGAGCTGGGCGTCGGCGAGATGGCCCGGCTGGTGCACGACGCGATCCGCGAGTCCGGCGTGCCGGTCGTCTCGGTGGTCGAGGACCGGCTGGTGTCCAACCGCACGGGCCTGGCCGAGCCGGGCACGGTCGGCAGGCCGCGGTTCCCGATCAGCCTGCTGTGCGTGAACGCCGACCAGACCCGCGCGGTGCTGGACCACCAGCCGCACGTGGGCCACCACCGCTACCGGATCGGCCTGTGGGCGTGGGAGCTCGAGGAGTTCCCCGGCGAGATGCACCACGCGTTCGACCTGGTCGACGAGGTGTGGACGGTCAGCGAGTTCTGCCGCGACGCCATCGCCAAGCACACCTCGGTGCCGGTGAAGGCGATCCCGGTGCCCGTGCGCGACCCCGGCGCGGTGTCCCGGCCGGAGCGCCGCCCCGGCGACCCGGTGCAGTTCCTGTTCGCGTTCGACTTCTTCAGCATCGGCCAGCGCAAGAACCCGTGGGGCCTGGTCGAGGCGTTCCAGCGGGCCTTCGAGGGCCGCGACGACGTGCGCCTGGTGCTCAAGGCGATCAACGGCGACAAGAACCCGCACACCGCCGAGCGGCTGCGGGTGAAGGTCATGGACGACCCGCGGATCGAGCTGGTCGAGCGCTACCTGTCCGTGCGGGAGCTGGACGACCTGTACGCGTCCAGCAGCGCGTACGTCTCCCTGCACCGCAGCGAGGGCTTCGGCCTCACCGTGGCCGAGGCGATGGCGCGGGCCATGCCGGTGATCTCCACCGACTACTCCAGCACCGCGGAGTTCCTGGACGCCAAGACCGGCTGGCCGGTGCCGGCCAAGCTGGTGCCGGTGGGCCCCGGCCACCACCCGTACCCGGCGGGCGCGGTGTGGGCCGAGCCCGACCTGGACGCCGCCGCCCGCGCCATGCGCGAGGTCGCGGACAACCCGGCCGAGGCCGCCCGGCGCGGTCGTGCGGCCCGGGAGCACATCCTGCGCACGCGGTCGGTGAAGCGGGCCGCCACGTGGATGGCCGAGCAGCTGCGCGCCGCGCACGAGAGCTGGCGGGGCAGCGGCGGCGCGGGCTACCGGGCCGAGCTGCCGGGCGCGGACCTGCTGCGGCCGTTGCGCGAGTCCAAGCAGGCGCTGCTGTGGCGCGCCGAGGTCGGCACCGCGTCGCGCACGCCGCTGGCGCCCGCGCTGCGCAAGGCCGTGCTGCGGGCCATCGACCACTACGACGTGCACCAGCGCAAGGTGATGGGCACGCTCGTCGGCGGCGTCGAGGACACGTTGAACAGCGTGGTCGCGCGGCTGGAGGCGGTCGAGTCGAACGTCGAGTCGACGCGCTGGGCGAACGAGGGCCTCAAGAACCGGCTCGCGAGCGCGCAGGACGAGTTCCGCGCCGCCGCCGAGGACAACGCGGCGAACCTGACGAACCTGGAGCAGCAGCTCGACAACACCCTGGAACGGGTGTGGACGCGGCTGGCGGACGACGAGCGCACCACGTTCACCCGGTTCGCCGAGCGCGACGAGCGGCTCGACGGCGACGAGCAGCGGATCACCGAGCTGGCCCGGACCCTGTCCGCGGTGCAGGACACGGCCCGGCTGCGGCACGCGCCGGTGCCCGCGGGAGCCGACGTCGTGGTGTGCGACGCGGGCGCCCTGCTGCTGCCCGTGGACAACGTCGTGCTGCCGTGGCTCGCCTACCACCGGTCGTGGGAGGTCGAGGAGGCCGACCTGATGGCCGGGCTCGTCGGCGACGGCACGTTCCTCGACATCGGCGCGCACGTCGGCTACCACACGCTGCGCCTGCTGCAGCGGGCCAAGGGCGTCGCGTCGGTCGTCGCGGTGGAGGCCAACCCGGTCAACGCCGAGTACCTGCGCCGCAACGTCGTGGCCAACCTGGGCGCCGAGGGCGCGCGGACCGTCGACGTGCTGCCGGTCGCGGCGTGGGACGAGGACGGCAGCATCCGCCTCGTGCAGGCCGAGGACGACAACAGCGGCGACCACCGGGCGCACGAGCTGTCCGACGAGGGCACGGGCGGCGTGGTGATCCCCGCCGTCCGGCTCGACGGCAGGGCCGAGGTGACCGACCGCCGCGTCACGCTGGTGAAGGTCGACCTGCAGGGCCGCGACCACCGGGCGCTCGCCGGCCTGACCGCCGTGCTGGAACGCGACCGCCCGCACGTGGTGTGCGAGTTCTGCCCGAGCGCCATCGTGGAACTGGGCGACGACCCGCTCCAGGTGCTCCTCGGCTACCGCAAGATGGGCTACGCCCCCGTGCCGCTCGGCGCCGACCCGGACGCCGAGCACGCCGACGAGGACCTGGTGCGCCAGGCGGACACGGTCGACACCGGCTTCGTCACCCTCTGGCTCCGACCACTCTGACCTGAGCGTTCTCGCCACGGGCGACCGAACACCTCACTTACAATCGACGCGGCTCCCACCCACCGGTGGGAGCCGCGTCCATGAGGAGGTTCCGTGTCCGACCGCCGGACGCCGTCGCGCACCTCCCTCCCCCGCGACCTGTCGATCATCGCGTCGCTCGTCGTCGTCGTGACCGCCGGCTGGGCGCTGTTCGGCACGCCGGCGCTGCCGGACAACGCGCGCAACGTCCCGCTCGCCGGCGAGGAAGGCCGCCAGGCCGCGCCTCGGCTCGCGGTGGCCGACTTCGACTCGGGCACCGAGTACTACGACCACGTGCTCGCCTTCCACGACGTCGAGGAGTTGGGCTTCCTGAACCCGGCCGAGGCGGAGATCTTCACCAGGGAAGGCGCGGGCGCGTCGCGGATGACCGTGTCGTCGAAGCTCCCCGAAGGCCGGGTCCTGGTCGCGGTGGTCCGGATGGCCGACCGGGAGGCGGCGCTGCGCGCCGCCGACGAGCTCGACGAGCTGCAGCTCTCGTTCGGCCTGGTCCGCCGGCCCGCGCAGGACGGCGTCACCCGGGCCGTGGAGGTCGTGCCGGACCCGGACTCCGGGCCGGGCGCCAAGGCGACCGCGCGTGCGCACTACGTGCACGGTGACCTGGTCACGCGGGTCGAGTTCAACGCGCGGAGCGTCGAGCACCTGGCCGACTTCGGTTCCCTGCTGGGCAAGCAGCTCAAGGCGCTGCCGGCCGATGGATGAGCGGAGGACCCCCGTCGCGGGGGTGAGCGTGGTGACGGCCGCCGCCGTGTGCCTGATCGCCTACAGCTACCTCGTCGGTCTCTGGCTCGACCGGCACGGTCACTCGTCCGACCTGGTCCTGGTGGTCCGCAACTGGGTCAACCGGCCGACCGGGGTCGGCGAGGACTTCGGGTTCCTCGGTGTCGCGCTGCTGCTGATGGTCGCCGGGTTCACGGTCGCCGGCATCGCCCGCGCGGCCGGCGCGGACCGACTCCCGTTCGCGGCGCGGCTGGCCCGCGGGGGACTGCCCACCGTGGTCGTCGCCGCGGCGGTCGGCGCGCTGCTGACCGCCGTGGGCGCGGAGCCGCTGGTGGACCCGGCGATCACCACGCCGGTGGGCGCGGTGGCGTTGTTCGCGCTGGTCCTGCTGGTGCTGCTGCCGCTGCAACACCGGGTCCCCGGCTTGGCCGTGTTCGTGCAGCTGGAAGTCGTGTGCCTGCTCGTGCTCGCGGGCGGGTGGGCGACCTCGACCGGTGAGCTCGACGCGCTGCGCGTGATCGGGCAGGCGGCGGCGCTCGTGCCGCTGGCGACGCTCGGCCAGGTCGCGTGGCTGTACCGCGTCGACCTGCTGCTGCGGTGGCACGCGCTGGTGCTGGGCCTGCTGTGCCTGGCGCTGGTGGTGCTGGCGGAACGGGTGTTCCCCGAGACCGCCGCGTTCTGGCACCCGCTGGCCGCGGTCTACGCGCTGCTGCTGTTCCTGATCGCGTTGCCGAGGGGCGCGTCGATCGCCGGGACGCGGGTGGTGCGCTGGCTGGACAGCCGGGCGCTGCCGCTGTTCGTGTCGATCCCGGTCGTCGGGTACGCCGTGCTCGGCGCGCAGCACCTCGTGATCACGCCCGCGGTGGCCATCCCGATCTCCTTGACGTGCACGTGCCTCGCCGCCGAGTTGCTGCACCGCTGCCGAAAGCGCCTCGCATGAGCACAACCGAAGTCCGGCAGCCGCCCGAGACCGCCGCGGCCAAGCCCGACGGCTACCTGCACGGCCTCGACCTGCTGCGGGTGATCGCCTCGTGCGCGGTCGTCTTCACCCACGTCCTCGCCTGGTTCGCCGGCGACGGCGAGCAGTGGTGGGCCGGGACGTGGACCAAGTGGGTCAGCGTGGGCACGCTGCACCTGCACCCGTGGCTCTCGTTCGTCGGCGTCGCGTTCTTCCTCGTGGTCAGCGGTGTCGTGGTCACCCACGTGACGAACCGCGAGACGCCCGGCCAGTTCCTCCGCCGCCGCGTCACCCGCCTCGCGCCGCTGTTGTTCGCGGTGACCTTCATCGGCTGGTGCCTGATCAACTTCGGGTTGCGCGTCTCGCGGGTCTGGGAAGGCCCGCTCGGCGTCGACAAGCTGCTGCTCGGCATGGTGCTGGGCAACACGTTCGCGGAACCGGACGTCGCGCTGCTCGCCGTCACGTGGACGCTGCGCGTGCAGATCGTCTTCTACGTGCTGGTGGCGCTGTCCATCCCGTTGCTGCGCAGGTGGGCCTGGGTGCCGCCGCTCGTGATCGCGGCCCTGTCGTGCCTGACGCTGCTCATCGCGCCGCACAACGAGTTCTTCGGCGCGCACTTCACCGGGTTCGCCACCTACATCCCGCTCCTGTGCCTGGGGCAGCTGATCTCCCTGGTGCACTCCGGCAAGGTCCACCCGGTGGCGGGCGTGGCGATCGGCTCCGTCCACTTCCTGCTGCTGGTCTGGGCGGACAAGCTCGGCCTCACGTTCCAGGGCGACGGCGTGCCCCGCACCGCGCTGCTCGCGGTGCTCGTGGTGGTGCTGCTGATGAAGGCGCAGGACCGCGTCAGCCGGTCGGCGCTGGTCAAGGCGTGGGCCAAGCGCACCTACGCGATCTACCTGGTGCACGTGTGCGCCATCTACCCCGTCTTCGACACCCTGACCCCCCACCTGGACGAGAACCTGGTGGTCCTGATCGGGCTCGCCGTCGCGTACCTCGCGGCCGAGGCGCTGCACCGCTGGGTGGAGATGCCCGCCGATCGGGCGATCCGCCGCTGGGAACGGCGCCGCAGCACCACCGGCCGCGCGGGACGGTCACGATCCGCCGTCTGATCGAGAGCCTTCCGTTACCATGCTGGCGGCGGGGGATGCGGCGACTGGGAAGGGGCGGACCCCTGGACGGTCAGACGGCACCGCCGAAGGTCCGCATCGCGTTCATCGACATCGGACGCGGGTTGGCGGCGCTGCTCGTCTTCTACAGCCACATCGCCGAGCAGTGGGTCGCCAAGCGCGAGGTCGGGCCGACGCCGGGCATCGACTTCATCGACGCGCTCACCAGCGATCCGATGCACATGGGGTTGCAGGGCATCGGCCAGATCGCGGTGCCGTTCTTCTTCCTGGTCAGCGGGTTCGTGGTGACGCCCATCGCGCTGCGCCAGGGTCAGCGCCGGTTCGGCCTCAACCGGTTGGTGCGCGTCTACATCCCGATGACGTTCGTGGTGCTCCTGACCGCCGTCGTGATCCTGCTCGGCGCGCGGACGCTGATCGGCGCGGAGGAGCCGACGATCACCTGGTGGACCGTCGTCACCAACTCACTGGTGATCAACTACCTGATCGTGCCGCAGGTGGTGATGGTCGGCGTCGCGTGGACGCTGGTCGTCGAGGTCGTCTTCTACCTCCTGCTGGTGGCGCTGCTGCCGGTGATGCGGCGCTGGACGTGGCTCGCCATCGGCGTGCAGCTGACGTTCGTGTTCGTGGTGATGATGAGCGCCCGCGAGTTCGGCGCGTCGTGGGCGCTGTTCGCGGTGAACGTGTCGTACCTGCCCATCCCGATCATCGGCCAGATCATCTGGGCGACCACGAGCAAGCGCGTGCCGCTGTGGCTGGGCGGCCTGTACGTCGGCATCGCCTGGTCGCTGTACGTGCTCGCCGACTTCCTCAAGCTCGGCCGGCTCGACACCTCGTACAACCTCGCGCTGGCGTTCGCGCTGCTGTTCTTCATGGCCGGGTACTTCGCGGAGTCGCGGCTCGAGGAGCGCAGGATCTGGATCGCGCTCTCGGAGCGCAGCTACTCGATCTACCTGCTGCACGGTCTCGTGGCGTTCGTGGCGCTGGACCTGATGCGGCCGGCCGTGCCGCTGCTGCTGGCGATCCCGCTCGCGGTGGCGCTGACGTTCGGCGTGGTGGAGCTGAGCTACCGGTACGTGGAGAAGCCGAGCCACGCGCTGGCCCGGAAGCTGTCCCGCAAGCCGGCGCCCGAGCCGGAACCCGAGCCGGAGCTGGAGGCGGACGAGTTCGAGGACGACGACCTCGACGAGTTCGAGGACGAGTTCGACGACGTCGAGGACGCCGAGTGGCCGGCGGAGTCCGACGAGCCGGACGAGCCCGCGCCCGTGCGGGAGACGCCGACCGAGGTGCTCCGACCGGTCCGCTTGCGCACGCCACCGCCGCAGCGCACCCCACCGCGCACCCCGCCGCAGGGCAACCCGCCGCAGGGCAACCCGCTCCAGCGCACACCTCCTCCGCGCACACCGCCCCGGGGCCTGCCGGTCAACGGCGCACCGGTCAACGGCGCACCGGTCAACGGCGCACCACGACAGGGCGTTCCGGCCCCCGGCACGCCCCCGCGCGGCCTGCCGGTCAACGGCACGCCGGCTCCGGGCACCCCGCCGAGGGGCACGCCCGTCAACGGCTCCCCCGTCAACGGCTCCCCGGTCAACGGCTCGGCCAACGGCACGCCGCCGCGCGCCCCGGCCAACGGATCACCGGTCCCCGGCACTCCCCCGCGCGGCACGCCCGCCCAGCGCACGCCGGTCCGACCCCCGCCGCGCCCGGCGCCGCCGCGGCCGGCACCCCCGCCCCCGCCGGTGGAGGACGCGACCCAGTACCTGCCCGCGGCGGTCTGGCCGGTCGAGGAGCCCGAGGCCGACGAGGCGCCACCGCCCCGGCGCCGGCGGCTGCGCGAGGACGACGGACCCGCGGTGACGGTCGCGTCCCTGCTCGCCAACCACGCCAAGGAGAACGGCCGCCACCGCTAGCGCGGCTGCTTCGCCATCTCCTCGGCGATGATGTCGATGACCGGCGGTTCCAGCACCGGGTCCAGCCCGCTGACGAGCAGCCGCTCGGCCGCTTCCAGCACCACGACGTCGTTGGCCGCGAGGGCGCGGGCGACCTCGCGCGGGTCGTGGGTGAGGCGTTCGACGTGCACCATCGTCAAGTCGGTGAAGCAGGCCACCAGGTACTGCGCCGCGTAGTAGGCGAACGAGTCGCCGAGCAGCCCCACCTTGGCGGTCGCCACGCCCTTCGAGGGCGGCTGCGTGAACCGCTGCGGCTTGGGGTCGGGCGTGATCTCGTGGTTGCGCACCGTGCTGCCGTCGGGCGCGAGGTCGTAGGACTGGATCGGGTCCGTCGCGGTCCGGCCCAGCAGCGGCGCCAGGTCGCCCTCGCGGTCGACCACCTTCGTCGGCTCGACCTTCCAGGCCTTGGAGGTGTTCGGCTTGACGGTGTCGGTGATGACGCGGGCCATCACGAGGCTGCCCTCGTGCGTCCAGTGGCTGTCGTACTTGGGGTAGGGCAGGCGGTTGGTCAGCTTGGCGGTCTCCTCGATCCGCGACCGCAGGTCGAGCGCGCCCGTCTTGCCGATGCCCCGCCAGAACTCGTCGCGCGCCTTGGTGAAGCAGTCCTTGCCGTAGAACTTCGACGGCAGGTAGTCGGGCACCATCGTGCTCTTGTTCGGCGCGACGACCAGCAGGAACCGCCGCCCCGACGACTCGACCGCGGCACGCAGGCGGGCCAGCCGGGCGTGCACCTCGGCGATCGGCATCACCGGGTCGCACGCGCCCTCGACGTCCGCGCCGAGGTACAGCCAGTCGTCCTTGCCCTCGATCGCGTCGACGAACGCCGTCGGGTCGGGCAGGTCCGCGGACGGGTCCTTCGGCGGCGTCGGCACCGGGCCGACGACGTCCTGCCGCCGGTCGAGGTCCGGCGCCTCGCCGAACACGCCGCGGCTGATGCCGTTCGCGGCGGCCACGGCCTTGTCGCGCAGCGGCACGTGGTCGCTCGCCCACGCGTTGAACCCGGTGAAGAAGCCCCAGCCGTCGGTGATCGACGGGAACTCGGCGAGCTTGCGGTTCTCGAACTCCGCCGGGCGCACGCCGACCAGCAGCAGCAGGGCGGGCGCGCAGAAGAAGATGACCGCGAGGGTGAGCGCGGTGCGCTGGCGACCGCTGTGCCGCGGCCGGTAGAGGGCGTGCTCGCGGGGCAGCAGCGACTCCGGCACCGCCGGGAGGCTCTTGGGCGGCGGGTCGGTGCTCACGCCGAACAGCGTAGTTGGCAGGCGCATCACCTGTTCGTGGTTCACCTCAAGGTGGGGATTCGAGAACCGTCCCGCGTGCAACCCAGCGGCCATGGCGGACGTCTCTTCCGGTGACAGGACACCTGACGCACCGGAGGATCGTATGTGGCCCACTGTGATCCTGGTCACCACAGGGGCGCTGGCATTTTTAGTGCGAACGGTTCGGGCCCTGCGCTCGGCTTCGAAATCCGAAGGTGGGCGAACCCGTATTGAGACCGCCCCGCCGGTCTAGTCCCTATGGCGGCTTGTCCACTTGCCGTACGATCATTTCGGGTCGTACGACCTGTGCCTGCTAGGGGACCTCAGAACAGAGGTAGGTGCGTCATGGATCTCGCACTGAGTAAGGTCATCGAGCTGCGCGAAAGCGGGTTCCAGTTCCTCCACCTCCGGGACGAGGACGGACAGCTCGACCGCATCATGGCGTTCAAGCAGCGCAGAGGGTTCATCGACTCGATCCTGTTCTGGTCCGAGACCGAGGCCCGCGCGGGCAGGCTGCCGGCCGTCCGGGACAGCCAGCGCGCCGCCCAGGCGGTCTGGATTTACGAGGGACCGCTGGCCGAGGCCGTGGACCGGTTGCTCGACCTGCCCGAGCCCGGCTCGCGCAACGCGCCCACGCTGATGAAGATGACGGCGTCCGACCTCGCGGTCGTGACCACGCTGCCGTTCACGCTGAAGCTGCCGCCCGGCGCTATCGCCTGACATCTTCCGCTAACGTCACCCGCCGCACACACAATGCGGCGGCCATCGGCGTTTCGGTTACTGTCCGTGATTTTTCCGCGTTTTACGCAGAAGTTTCGAACCCGGACTATGTGTTCCCGAGACGTTCTCAACAATGAATATTCACCCTCGGCGCGGTGACACCAAACCTGATTCGTAGGCGAGCACCACGAGTTGTGCGCGGTCCCGCGCGCCCAGTTTGGTCATCACCCGACTGACGTGGGTGCGCGACGTCGCCGGACTGATCACGAGGTGCTCGGCGATCTCGTCGTTCGACATGCCGGCCGCGACGAGCGCGAGGACCTCCCGCTCCCGAGCGGTCAGCTCCCGCAGCGCCCGGGGGTCCGGCCGGCGGTGCTCCGGCCGATTCGCGAACTCCTCGATCAACTTCCGGGTGACGCTCGGTGCGAGGAGCGCCTCACCCTCCGCGACCACCGTGAGGGCGCGCAGCAGCTCGACCGGATCGGTGTCCTTGAGCAGGAAACCCGACGCGCCGCTCCGCAACGCCTCGAACACGTACTCGTCCACGTTGAAGGTCGTCAGCACCAGCACCTTCACCTCCGGCAGCTCGGCGCAGATCTGCCGGGTGGCGGCCAGTCCGTCCGTGCCCGGCATCCGGATGTCCATCACCACGACGTCCGGGCGGTGCTCGTGCGCGCGCCGGACCGCCTCCGCGCCGTCACCGGCCTCGCCGACGACCTCGAAGCCGTCCTCGGTGTCGAGCAGCAGGCGGAACCCCGCGCGCACCAACGCCTGGTCGTCGGCCAGCACCACCCTGATCACCACGAACCTCCCACGGTAGGACCGCCTCGACGGTGAAGCCCGCGGCCGATGGTCCCGCGACCAGCGTGCCGCCGAGCGCTTCGACCCGCTCCCGCATGCCGCGGATGCCGGAGCCCGCGCCCTGCGGCGCCTGGCCGCCCCTGGCCGTGCCGTCGTCGGTGACGGTGAGGACCAGGGCCTCCTCGGTGCGCTCGAACGAGATGACGATCTCGGACGCGTCCGGCGCGTACCGCAGCGCGTTGGTCAACGCCTCCTGGACCACCCGGTAGGCGGCGGCGTCGACGGGTGCGGGCACCGCGCCCGGCGAGCCGACGACCTTGGCGACCGGCACCGGTCCGACCAGCTCGGCCAGGCGGTCGAGGCTGGGCGCCGGCGTCGTGCCCTCGCCGGTGCGCAGCACGCCGAGGGTGGCGCGCAGGTCGTCCAACGCGTGGCCGCTGGCCTCCTTGATCGCCTTGAGCGCCTTGACCGCCTCTTCGGGACGGCGGTCGGCGACGTGCGCGGCGACGCCGGCCTGCACGTTGATCATGGCGAGGCTGTGCGCGACGACGTCGTGCACCTCCCGCGCGATGCGCAGCCGCTCTTCCTCCACCTGCCGGCTCCGCTGCTCGGCGACCCTGGTGCGGCGCAGGGAGAGCACGGCGACGGCGGGGGCGACGATCAGCGGGCCCCAGTGCCCGGTGACGTAGTAGAGCCACGTCGAGACCCCGGTGACCGCGATGACGGCGACGGGGAAGCGCTTGCGCCAGATCAGCGGCGCGAACGTCGCCGCGAACCAGACCCACGCCAGCCACGCCACGGGATGACGGTACGGGAGACCGGCGCGGGTCAGCGTCCCCTCAGAGGCGGCTCACGCCCGTACGTCAGGCGTCGTACGAGCCCTTCTTCACCGCGGCGAGGAAACCGGCCCAGTCCGGCAGCGCCACGGTCGGCCCAGCCGGGTTCTTCGAGTCCCGCACCCGCGCCGAACGGCCCGCCAGCGAGACCTCGACGCAGTTGCCGTTCCCGCCGCCGTTGCTACGGCTGCTCTTGCGCCACACGACGACACCTCTATCCCTAGCGCTCAGCTGCCAACCTCCCAAGCCACTCGGCGGACTCCTCGGGGGACAACGCCAACTTCGAGAGATGGGTGAAGGTCAGCTTAGCCACCTTCACCTTCGACGGGTCCTCCACGTGCAACGATCCCGCCGCGTGCTCGACGTACAACACCGATCGGTCCGCCCTCGCCGGGAAGTCCAGCACGGTGAACGCGCCGTACTGCCCTTCGTGGAACCCCGCCCGATGCGGCAGGACCTGCACCGTCACGTTGGGCAGTCGGCATCGCGAGTCGAGGTGCAGCAACTGCGCCTGCGAGGCCTGAGCCAGCGCACTCTCCAACATGATCGCGTGCAGTTCGATCGGTTCTTCGCCGAGCAGCTGCTCTTGCCTGAGCAGCCTCACCTCGATCTGGTTCGCGATCCACCGCTTCGACCGCTGCACCCGCGCGCCTGCCAGCACGGCCCGCGAGTAGTCGGCGGTCTGGAGGAGGCCGGGGACGTAGGTGACCTGGAAGTCGGAGACCTTGGAGGCGTCGTGCTCGAGGCTGATGTAGCCCTGGTCCTCCAGGTCGTACTTGGTCCACCAGCCCTTCTCCAACGCCCGCGCGTACATCTCCATGTACGGCTCCCACTGGGAGAACGGGACGCCGTAGGTGTCGAGCATGGCGCGCATGCCGTGGTAGTCGGGTCGCTGGCCCTTCTCGATCCGGCTGATCTTGCGGTGGTCGTAGTTGAGCCGGTCGGCTGCTTCCTGCTGCGACAGGCCCGCCCGTTGGCGCAGTTCCCGCAGGACCTCGCCGAGCCTGCGCATCCGGTGAGTCGGCTCGTTCCTGCTCACCCGCACCACCTCCGTCGACCCAGTCCGTGATCATCCGATCGCGCAACGCTACGGCGGCGGAAACAGCGGGTGGGATTCCCGAACCGTGGACGACCACACAGTCGGCTTGCACTGGACCCGGCTCCACCGCACCGGGTGAAGTAATCCACTCCGCCGGAGTAGCGGGCTTGATCCGGGCACCCCGGTTGCGAAACTTTCCCGCCCATGAACCTCAGGAAGACCATCGCCGGAGCCGCGGTCACCCTCGGCGGCGCGGCCGTCATGCTCGGCCTGGGCGGCACCGCGCAGGCCGTCGACCTCGGCGCGCAGGTGCGGCCCGACCTCGACGCCGAGCTCGGCAAGATCGCGAACCTCGGCGACGTGATCCGGGTCGACGCCTCGAACCCGGCCGGCCCGATCGTCACCGGCCCCCTGCTGCTGGGCGACGGCGCCACCGGCGGCCCGCTGGACCTGGGGGTCGAGCTCGGCCGCTGACGGCACCGCCCCTCGATCCGGAGCGGTCCCGGCCCCCTCCCCCTCGGGCCGGGGCCGCTCCAACCACCGCGATCAGCGGCCGACGGCGTACCCCTGGGCGCCGCGCGGGTTGGCGGCGGCGCGCAGCAGGCCGTCGCGCGCGTCCCGGGCGACGGCCGACATGCGGCCCAGCGTCCACGGTCCGGCGTCGAGGACCGCGTGGCCGCGGTCGCGCAGCTCCGCCATCGCGGCGTCGCCGATCCGCGACTCGACCACGAGTTCGCCGGGCGTCCACGAGCGCGGGTAGAACGAGCTCGGGAACGCGTTGGTGTGCCACATCGGCGAGTCGATGGCCTCCTGAAGGTTCATCCCGCCCGCGGTGTGCGCGAGCCAGAACCCCAGCTGCCACTGGTCCTGCTGGTCGCCGCCGGGGGTGCCGAACGCCATCGCGGGCAGGCCGTCGCGCAGGGCCAGCGTCGGGGACAGGGTGATCCGGGGTCGCTTGCCGGGTGCCAGGGAGTTGGGCAGGCCCTCGTCCAGCCAGAACATCTGCGCCCGGCTGCCGAGGCAGAACCCGAGCGACGGGATGGTCGGCGAGGACTGCAACCAGCCGCCGGACGGGGTGGCCGAGACGATGTTGCCCCAGCGGTCGACCACGTCCACGTGGACCGTGTCGCCCTTGACCGTGCCTACGCCCGACACGGTGGGTTCGCCGAGCGCGCCGCCGCCGTCCTCCCGGTTCGCGAGGCGCGGGCCGCGCAGCACGTGCCCGGGCAGCCGGGCCGCCGCCGCGCCGGGTGAGCCGGGCCGCAGGTCGAGCGAGGCGTGATCGGCCACGAGCTGCCGCCGCCGGTCCGCGTACTCCCTGGACAGGAGGGCGTCCAGCGGCACGTCGCCGTGGTCGCCGTACCAGGCCTCCCGGTCGGCGAACGCCAGCTTCGCGCACTCCGCCGCCAGGTGCACGGTCTCCGCCGACGGCACGCCGTCCACGTAGGACATCCGGTCCGCGAAGCCCTCCAGCAGCAGCAACTGCTGGAGCAGCACGGGTCCCTGGGTCCACGCCCCCGGCTTCACCACGCTCCACGACCCGAAGTCCACCGACACGGCGTCCTCGTAGGACGCCTCCCACGACGCCATGTCCGCGCCGGTCAGCACCCCGGCGTGGTCGGCCCCCGAGTCGTCGCGGTGCGCGATCCGGGAGAACTCGTCCACCTGGGCCGCCACGAACCCCTGCGACCACGCCCGCCGCGCCGCCTCGATCTGCGCCTCGCGGTCCGACCCGGCGGCCTCGGCGGCGGCCAGCAGCCACTCCCAGGTGTCCGCGAGCTTGGGGTTGCGGAACCGCGCGCCGGCCTTCGGCGGCTGCCCGCCGGACAACCACAGCGCCGCCGACGACGTCCAGTGGTCGCGGAACAGGTCGCTGACCGTCGCGATGGTGAACGCCGCCCGTTCCAGCAGCGGGAACCCGTCGCGCGCGTACCCGATCGCGTACCCCAGCACCTCGCGCAGCGTCTTGGTCCCGTAGTCGCGCAGCAGCGTCAGCCAGCCGTCCCACGCGCCCGGCACGGTGGCCGCCAGCAGCCCGCTGCCCGGCACGAGGTCCAGCCCCAGGCCCGTGTAGTGCGCGATCGTCGCGCCGGCGGGCGCCACGCCCTGGCCGCACAGCACGCGGGGCGCGGTCTCGCCGGCGGCGGCGAACACCACGGGCACCTCGCCGCCCGGCCCGTTGAGGTGCGGCTCCACCACTTGCAGCACGAAGCCGACCGCGACGGCGGCGTCGAAGGCGTTGCCGCCGTCCTCCAGGACGGCCATGCCCGCGCCGGAGGCGAGCCAGTGCGTGGACGCGACCATTCCGTGCGTGCCGACGAGTTCAGGACGCGTGGTGAACATTTCGACAACCTACGTCGGCCCGCCGGCTTTTGTTACCCCTGCTAACGAGACTGTCTCCTGAAGATCTACTGAACCCGAACGGCGCTCACCTGGCCTGGTCGGAGACCCGCAGCTCGCGCCCCAGGCCGTGCAGCACGAGCCCTGCCCGCGCCACCGCGTCCGGGTCGAGGTGGCCCCGAGTGTCCAGCACAGTCGAACCGGCCATCGCCGACGCCACCAGCGCCCAGTCCAGCGCGCGGAACTGCGGCCACTCGGTCAGCAGCACGACCGCGTCCGCGCCGCGCACCGCCGCGTACGGCGAGTCGACCACCGTCATCCCCGCCAGCGGCCGGCTGATCTCCGGGTCGTGGGCGAGGAGCTCCGCGCCCTCGAACGCGAGCAGCTCCGCCACCGCCAGCGCGGGCGAGTCGCGCAGGTCGTTGGTGCCCGCCTTGAACGCCAGCCCCAGCACGCCGATGCGGGCGCCGGCGAGCGGCCCGATGGCCCGGCGCAGCTTCTCCACCACCCGCCGCTGCTGCCGGGCGTTCGTCTCGATGGTGGCCTTGACCAGCGGGAAGTCGACGCCGACGGCCTCGGCGATGCGCACCATGGCGTGCGTGTCCTTGGGCAGGCACGACCCGCCCCAGCCGGGGCCCGGCTTGAGGAACGACTGGCCGATGCGCTTGTCGTGGCCCATGCCCTCGGTGACCGAGGCGACGTCCGCGCCGACGAGCTCGCACAGCTCGGCGACCGCGTTGACGTAGGACAGCTTCATCGCCAGGAAGCAGTTGGCGGCGTACTTGACCATCTCGGCGCTGGCCGCGTCCATGAGCACGGTGGGCGCGCCGAGCCTGGTGAACAGCGCGCCGACGCGTTCGGCGGCCCGCGGCGAGTCCGCGCCGACCACGATCCGGTCGGGGTGCAGGAAGTCGCGCACGGCGCTGCCCTCGCGCAGGAACTCGGGGTTGGAGACGACGGCGACGTCCTCCCGCCCGAGCAGGGCCGCGACCCGGGTGGACGTGCCGACCGGAACGGTGGACTTGCACACCACGACCGCGCCGCGGGGGAGGACGTCGCGGATCTCCCGGGCCACCGCCTCGACCGCGCTCAGGTCGGCCGCGCCGCCGACGCCCATGGGTGTCGGCAGGCACAGGAACACCACCTCGGCGTCACCGACGGCGTGCCGCGCGCCCTCCACGAACGCGAGCCGTCCCGCGGCCTGGCCGGCCGCGACCAGGTCGGCGAGGTCGGGTTCGAGGATGTCGACCTGCCCGGCGCGCAGCCGGGCGACCTTCAGCGCGTCCACGTCCGCGCACACGACCCGATGCCCGAGGGAGGCCAGGCACGCCCCCGTCGTCAGGCCCACGTAACCCGTACCCACGACCGCGATCCGCCGGACGAACATGCGGTGACGGTGACACCCGAAGTTGACCGCGGGTCAAACACCAGGCGTATGCGGAGAGTGAGGTGGGTAGTCCCCCGGGTGTACGGGGAAACACCCCTCGCGGCGGACGCGGTTTCGCCTGGCTGAAGGCAAGGTCATGGGTATGGAACTCGTCCTGTTCTCCCTGCTCTTCGCGGGCTTGGCGGTGCTGGCGGCCGTGCCGTTGGTCGCATTGCTCCACTTCTCCGAGCGCCGGGGGCTGAACGACCGTTAACCTCCTGGTCCCAGGACAGGAGGATGTATGGAGATCTCGGGTACCGCGGCGGTCGTCACCGGCGGCGCGTCCGGGCTTGGCCTCGCGACCGCACGGGCGTTGGCGGCACGTGGTGCGGCGGTGTTCGCGCTGGACCTCTCTACCGACGGCGCCCCCGACGTCGAGGGCGTCACCTACCTGGCGGCGGACGTGACCTCCGAGGAGGACGTCCAAGCCGCCGTCGACACCGCCGCGGGCTCCGGCTCGCCGCTGCGGGTCGTGGTGAACTGCGCGGGCATCGGCCCGTCGGCGCGGACGGTCGGCAAGTCCGGCCCGCACCCGCTCGACCTGTACCGGAAGGTCATCGACGTCAACCTGGTCGGCACGTTCAACGTGCTGCGGCTGGCGGCGGCGGCGATCGGCAAGACCGAGCCGCTGGAGCACGGCCAGCGGGGCGTGGTGATCAACACGGCGTCGATCGCGGCGTTCGACGGGCAGATCGGCCAGGTGGCGTACGCGGCGTCCAAGGCCGCGGTCGTCGGGATGACGCTGCCCGCCGCGCGCGACCTGTCGTCGGTGGGCGTGCGGGTGATGACGATCGCGCCGGGCATCGTGGACACGCCGATGCTGGCCACCGTGTCCGACGAGTTCCGGGCGGGCCTGGCGGCGGGCGTGCCGTTCCCGAAGCGGCTGGCGCTGCCGGAGGAGTACGCGCGGCTGGCCGTGGCGATCGTCGAGCACGACTACCTGAACGGCGAGGTCATCCGCATGGACGGCGCCCTGCGCATGGCGCCGCGGTGATTCGCCGCTGACCCGCGGGCGGCGGCTCGGAGCAGCGGCGGCGCCGAGGTCAGAGGTCGCCGGCGAACGGCAGGTCGTCCATGGCGTCCGACGTCATCCACAGCCGCAGGGTGTGGGTGGCGCGGACGTCGTCCTCGTTGTACTCCAGCAACCGGCGGCGCTGGGCGGGGTCCGGCGGCCGGCCGTCCATGCCCACGGCGTCGCGGTACCAGCGCATCGAGTTCTCGCCGCCCGCCTCCGGGTCGCGCCAGCGGAAGCCGGCGACGGGGGCGATGGTCTTCAGGCCCTTGCCGTGCGCGCACAGGAACTGGTCCTGCACGATGCCGAACAGGTCGACCCACGAGTCGGACGTGATGAACTCCCGCACCTGCGCCACGGTGGGGATGCCGGGCTGCCCCTTGAACCGCTCGGCCGACCCGAGCAGCCAGCGGTTCTCCGCGAGCTCGTTGTAGCAGTAGGCCTTGAACGACAGGCCACGCGCGCGGGCGCGCAGCCGGACGCCCGTCAGCCAACCCCAGAACTCGGCGAACGACCGGGCCTCGTCCGCGCACGGCAGCGGGTCCCAGGTGGCGAACGCGCGGTAGCCGTGCTCCTCGCCGACGTCCTGCCCGGACAGCCAGCAGCCCCACATGTAGGCACCGAGGTCGCCGAAGCTCTCCATGTCCACGTCGACCTCGACGTCGGCGCGCGGCACCTCCATGCGGGACACGCGGCGCACCACGGTGAGGTCGCGCAGCCAGGCGCGGGCGAGGATCACCGCGTCCGGGTGCAGCATCCCGACCAGCGGGACGACCTGCGCGTCCGGGTCCTGCGCGGCCAGGTCGTCGACGGTGCGGACGCCGGCCTTGCGCAGCGCCACGGCGTCCTCGCCGCGCACCACGAGGCTGACGTCGCGCGCGGCCTTCAGGTCGGTCTCGCACACCGGCCACCACGGGCAGCTGCGGCACTCCACGATCCGGGACGGGCGGGCCTGCGGGTCGGCGCCGGTGGCGGCGGCGGACGCCACGGCCAGCCGGTCGGCGAACCGGGTGTCGTACTCGGCGAGGGCGTTCCGGCCGCCCGGCCACGTGGGCGCTTCCAGGTCGTGCCACACGACGACGTCGGCGTCCATGCCGATCACGCCGCCGGTCGCCCGGCCCTGCGCGGCGAAGCCGGAGGCCTGGAGCTGCCGCTGCGCGTGCGCCAGCCGGAGCTGGTCGCGCGGCTGGGGCCGGACCTTGCGCAGCGGGTCGACCCGCGCGCCGCCCGGCAACGGGTAGGACAGCGGTGACGTCCGCGCGCCCTGGCCGGGGTCGCTGACCTTGTGCCGGACCACGAGCACCGGCACGTACCCGGTCGTCTCCTTCACCAGCAGGTCGATGCCGCCGCGCCGGCCGCCCAGCGGGTCGCGGGGCAGCGCCGCGCCCCAGATGTAGGGCACCCCCGCCTGCATCGCGGCGGCGGTGACGCGCTCGCGGTCGGCCGACGGCACGTCCTGCGGGATCTCCATCAGGTCGGACCCGACGAACCGGCCCAGCGCGGTGGCGACCGCCTGCCGGTGGTCGTTCGCGTCGGCCTTGCGCTGCTGACCGGTGGGGTCCGGTGGCAGTCTGGGCACGTCGCGCATGGTCGGATCGTGTTCGAGGTGCACCCGCCGGCGGCAACGAGTGACCACGCCGGCGTCGAGCTGCACCTGGGAAGTCACCGGTGCAGCGTATGACGCCGGGCGCGTGGTCGTGCCGGCAACCTCGCGGAGTCGAGTCGATCTTTTCGCGGAACGGCTCTAGGGTTCACGTCCAGGAGGTGCGGCCATGGCGCGCGACAAGGGCAAGGGGTTCACCCCGAGCAGGGCGAAGAACCTCATGGGCGTGGCCAAGGTGTTGGCGCCGACGCTGATCCCGGTGATGGCGCCGGTCGCGGCGCGGGCCGCCGCGCTCCTGAGCGACCGCTACGACCACTACCGGGCGTCCCGGCTCGGGGTCCCGGTCGACCAGCTGACCAGGTACTCGGGCAAGGGGGCGCGGCTGCACGCCCGGATCGCCGGGTTCGCCGACGCGCTCGCCCAGCTGCGCGACACCGAGCCGACCTACGTCCAGGACACCGAGAAGCGGCTGGCCCAGCTGCTGGCCGCGGTGCGGGCGTCGGAGCGGATGCCCGCGCCGCGGCGCAGGGCGGCGCACCGCGCGGTCTCGGTCGACCTGGACGCGATGGAAGCCGACCTGCTCAAACGCCTCGGCGTGTGAGCTCCTCCACGACCCGGTAGGCCGTCTCCTCCGGGTCGGGGTCGGCCGGGTCGTACTGCGCGGTGACCTCTTCCATCACCTCGGCGACGCGTTCCTCCCGCCGGATCAGCGGGTCGCTGCGCAGGTCACGGGCCAGCGACACGCACAGCCCCACCATCACGAGCATGAACGGCAGCGCGGCGATGATCGTGAGGTTCTGCAGGCCGGTCAACGCGCTCGACCCGCCGATCAGCAGCATGACGGAGGCGACGACGCCGGTCAGCACGCCCCAGAACACGACCACGGGCTTGCCCGGCCGGATCGAGCCGCGCTGCGACAGCGTGCCCATGACCACCGACGCGGCGTCCGCGCCGGACACGAAGAAGATCGCCACCAGCAGCATCACCACCACCCCGGCGACGGGGGCCAGCGGGAACTGGTCGAGCAGCCCGAACAGCTGCGCCTCGGACGAGGCCGTGCCCGCCAGGTCCGTGCCGGACCGCTGCACGAAGATCGCCGTGCCGCCGAACACGCAGAACCAGGCCAGGCTCACCAGGCTGGGCACGCCGATCACGCCGGCCACGAACTGCCGGATCGTGCGGCCGCGGCTGATGCGGGCGATGAACATGCCGACGAACGGCGTCCACGAGATCCACCACGCCCAGTAGAAGATCGTCCAGCCGGACAGCCACGCCTCGGTGGCGTCGCCGCCGGACGCGGCGGTGCGGCCCGCCATGTCGGCCAGCTCGCGGAAGTAGTCGCCGATCGCGGTGGGCACGAGGTTCAGCACGAACACCGTCGGCCCGACCACGAACACGAACGCGGCCAGCACCACGGCCAGCACCATGTTGATGTTCGACAGCCACTGGATGCCCTTGGCCACGCCGGACACCGCCGAGGCGACGAACGCCACGGTCAGCACCGCGATGACGCCCACCACGACACCGTTGCCGACCTCGCCCAGCCAACCCGCGACCTGCAGGCCGCTGCCGATCTGGAGCGCGCCGAGACCGAGTGACGTGGCCGAGCCGAACAGGGTGGCGAAGATCGCCAGCACGTCGATCGCCCGCCCGGCGGGCCCCTCGGCGCGCCGCTTCCCGAGCAGCGGCGCGAACGCCGCGCTGATCAGCTGGCTGCGACCGCGCCGGAAGCTGCCGTAGGCGATGGCCAGGCCGACGACGGCGTAGATCGCCCACGGGTGCAGCGTCCAGTGGAACAGGGTGGTGGCCATCGCGGTCTGCAACGCCTGGTCGGAGCCTGCCTCGACGGTGCCGGGCGGCGGCTGCACGAAGTGCGACAGCGGCTCGTTCACGCCGTAGAACATCAGCCCGATGCCCATGCCCGCGCTGAACATCATCGCGACCCACGAGATCGTGCGGAATTCCGGCGGCTCGTCGTCGCGGCCGAGCGGGATGCGGCCGTAGCGGCTCGCCGCGAGCCACAGGGCGAACAGCACGAAGCCCGAGGCGCTGAGCACGAAGGCCCAGCCCAGGTTGCCGATGACCCAGGTCAGGGTCGTTTTCGACGCGGTGGCCAGCGAGGCCGTGCCGAAGGTGCCCCACGCGACGAACGCGAGCGTGACAACTGCGGCGACACCGAACACCACGCGGTCCGTGCGGCCCGGTCGATCCGCTTTCGGCTCACCGGGCAGAGGCTCTTCGACAGGTTTGCGCTCAGGCGTCACGGGTAACCCGTACCCCCGTTCGGAGTAGCGCAAACTCATCCCCGACCGTGGGGGCTGCCGCCGGGGCGGGGCGACCTCCTACTCTCTGTGGTGTGACCGACCGGCCCGCACCGCCCCGCCTCGCGCGGGCCGTTCTGCTGGCCGTGACCTCCGCCGCGCTCAGCGTGACCGCGCACGGCGCGGCGGGCGGCTCGGTCGCCGAGTTCGCGCCGGCGCTGCCGCTGACGCTGCTGGTCGCGTTCGCGGGCACGGCGGTCGCCGACCGCGGCCGCCGCCCCTGGTCGGTCCTGGCCACGCTGGGCGTCGCGCAGGTCGGGCAGCACGCGCTGCTCAACCTCGGCCACCACGTCGCCGACGGCCCCGGCCTCGGGTTCAGCCCGACCGCCATGACCGCCGCGCACGTGGTCGCCACGCTGCTCACCGGACTGCTGCTGGCCCGTGCCGACGCGGCGCTGCACGCGCTCGCCGGCGTGGTCACCCGGCTGCTGCCGCCGCCGCACACGCCGGTCGTGCCGGCCGGGGCGTTGTGGGCGCCCACCCCCTCGTCGACGGCGGACATGCTGGTCGACGTGCTGCTGCGACGGGTGCACGGCCGCCGCGGCCCCCCTCGTTCCTGATCACCCGGGTCCCCAGCACACCACCTCAGGTCTCAGGAGCCACAACTTCATGTCGACAAAGCGATTTGGCGCGCGCTCGCTCGCCAAGGGCGGCGCCGTGCTCGGCGCCGCCGCGATCCTGGCGCTGACCACCACGGGCCTGGCGTCCGCCCACGTCACCGCGTCCACGCCCAAGGACGCCGTGCAGGGCGGGTACACCAAGGTCACGCTGCGCGTGCCCAACGAACGCCCCGACTCGGGCACGGTCAAGCTGGAGCTGACCCTGCCCGCCGAGTACCCGCTGGCCTCGGTCAGCACCAAGCCGACCCCCGGCTGGAAGGTCGAGGCGGTCAAGGAGAAGCTGGCCACGCCGGTCAAGAGCCACGGCCGCGAGGTCACCGAGGCCGTCCGCACGGTCACCTGGACCGCGGACCCGGGCAGCCGCATCGAGCCCGGCCAGTTCAACGAGTTCGACCTGTCGATCGGGCCGCTGCCGGACAACACCGACCAGCTGATCCTGCCCACCAAGCAGACCTACGACAGCGGCGAGGTCGTCGACTGGAGCACCCCGCCGCCCGCCGAGGGCGCCGACGAGCCGGAACGCCCCGCGCCCGTGCTGAAGCTCGTCGCCAAGACCGGCGGCGACGAGCACGGCACGGCCACCGCGACGGCGGTCGCCGACGACCACGACGCCACGGCGGCCGGCGCGACCGACGACACCGCCCGCTGGCTGGGCGGCGCCGGCCTGGTGGTCGGCGCGCTGGGCCTCGGGTTGGGCGCGGGCGCCGTGCTGCGGTCCCGCCGCGCGGGCAAGCCGACGGCATGAGGCGCGTCGTCTCGCTGCTGCTGACCGGCCTGGTCGCGGGCGCGGTCGCGCTCGGCACGGCCGCACCGGCGTTCGCGCACAACGTGCTGGTCGGCAGCGACCCCAAGGACGGGTCGCAGCTGGCGGCCGGGCCCGCGACGATCACGTTGACCTTCGACCAGCCCGTGCAGGCCGGTGAGAAGTTCAACACCGTCACCGTCACCGGGCCCGAGGGCACGCGCTGGGAAGCGGACGGCGAGCCGACGGTCAAGGACAACAGCGTCGTCTTCCCGGTCCGCCCGCTGGGCCCGGCCGCCGAGTACACCGTCGGCTACCGGGTCCTCTCCGCGGACGGGCACCCGGTGACGGGGTCGCTCAAGTTCACCCTGACGACGGCGGGCAGCGGCACGCCCGCGCCCGCCGCGTCGGACGCCGAGGGCTCCGGCTCCACGTCGTCCGGCGGGGGCGGCGTGCCGATCTGGGTGTGGATCGTCGGCGCGGCGGTGCTGCTGGGCGGCGGCGCGTTCCTGGCGCTGCGCGGCGGCGCGGCGGGCGACGCCGAGGAGCGCAGCGGGCGATGACCGCGAACCGGACCACCACCACCGCGAACCGGCACTGGGTCGTCGGCGGCCTGCTCGCCGGCGGAGCCGTCGGCGTCTTCCTGGGCCTGGGCCTGTCCACCACACCGGAAGCGGTGGGCGTGGCCGAGCCGGGGGTGGTGTTCCGGTTCGCGCACCCGTTGGTGCGGACCCTGCTGGACCTGTCCGCGACCGTCGTCGTCGGCCTCTCGCTGCTGCCGAAGCTGCTCGGGTTCAACCGGCCCGCCATCACCGAACCGGTGATGCGCGTCGCCCGGCCCGCCGCCGTCGTCGCGGCGGCGGTGTGGGCGTTCACCGCGCTGCTGTCCATCGTGATCCGGGCGTACGAGACGCGCCCGGACGCGGAGCTGACCATGCCGATGGTCGTGGACTACGTGCAGCGCATCGGCGCCGGCCAGGGTCTGCTGTTCAGCGCGGTGTGCGCGCTGGTGTACCTGTGGATCGGCGTGATGGCCGTGCGCCGGGGCGAGTCGGTGCCGGCGGAGCTGCGCATCCTGATCGCCATGTTCGGCCTGCTGCCGCTGCCGGTGACCGGCCACGCGTCGAACTGGAAGTACCACGACTACTCCATGATCTCGATGGAGCTGCACGTGCTCGGCGCGGCGGCGTGGACCGGCGGCCTGGCGGCGCTGGTGGTGCTGGTCGCGCACCGCCGCGGGCTGTTGGCCGAGGCGCTGCCGAAGTTCTCGAAGCTGGCCACGATCGCGCTGGTCCTGGTCTCGGTGACCGGGTTGTTCAACGGGCTGCTGGAACTGGCGCTCAACCCGCTCACCGGCCTGCCGGGCTCGCTCTTCACCACCTCGTACGGCCTGGTCCTGATCGGCAAGGTCGCGTGCGCCGCGCTGCTGGCCGTGCTGGGCGCGAACATCCGGTGGCGGTTCCTGCCGCACATCGCGCAGCACAAGACGACGGCGATCGTCGGCTGGGCCGCGGTCGAACTGGCGATCATGGGCATCGCCTTCGGCCTGGCGGTCGTGCTCTCCCGGGCCCCGGTCGCCTGACCGGGGCGAGTGTCGGACCCCTGTGGTTGGGTCCGCCCATGGCTGATTCGACGATCCTGGTGCTGGGAGCCACCGGCTCGACGGGCAGGCGGGTGGCCGCGCGGCTCACCGCGGCGGGCCACGCCGTGCGCCGGGCCTCACGTCGGGGCGAGGTGCGCTTCGACTGGTCCGACCCCGGCACGTGGGCGGGCGCGCTGACCGGTGTCGAGCGGGTCTACCTGATGGCGCCGCACGAGCTGCCGGTCGACCCGGGTTTCGTGGCCGAGGCCGTGGCGCGGGGCGTGCGGCGGTTCGTGCTGCTGTCCACCCGGGGCGTGGCGGAGATGCGGGACGAACGGCTGCTCGCCGCCGAACGGCTGGTGCGCGGCTCCGGCGTCGGGTGGACCGTGCTGCGGCCGGACTGGTTCGACCAGAACTTCGACGAGGGCTTCTTCCGCCCCGCGGTGCTCGCCGGCGAGCTGGTGCTGCCCCTGGGCGACAAGCAGCAGGCGTTCGTGGACGCGGACGACATCGCCGCGGTGGCCGTCGCCGCGTTGACCGAGGACGGGCACGAGGGCGAGGTGTACGAGGTCACCGGCCCCGAGTCGCTGTCGTTCCCGGACGCGCTGGCCGTGCTCGCCCGGGTCACCGGCCGGCGGGTCCGGTTCCGCGGCACCCCCGACGACTACCGGGCCGTCGTGCCCGCCGACGTGGCGGAGGAGCAGATCCGGGCGTGGGACGCGCTGGGGGACGGCGCGCCGACCGACACCGTCGCGCGGGTCGCCGGACGCGAACCCAAGAGCTTCCACGATTACGCGGTCCAGGCCTGGGAAGGGGGCGCATGGCGCGACTGATCGTCGACGAGTGGTCCGTTCGGTGCGACGAGCTGCGCCGAACGCCCTAGTCGGTGACCGGTCGGGCGGAAGTGTCCTCGCGCAGCCGGGTCAGCGCCGCCATCGCGTCCTGGCCACGCCGTTCGAGCTCCTTGGCGTCGATCCAACCGTTGGCGTAGTACCGGTAGTCACGCGCGAGCTTCACCAGCTCGGCCAGGTAGGTCGCCGAGCGGCGCCGCCGCTGCTCGTCGAACGACGCCAGGAACGGCAACTGGGTGTCCACGACCTCGTCCAACATGCGGGCGGCCCGCAGGGCACGCCTTCGCCGCAACACCGGCAGATTCCCGACCACTCGCACACCTCGCCGACCCCGTCACGCCATCCCTCGATGCCTCAGTCGTCCAACGCGCGCCGGGTGTTACCGATTCGTTCCCCCACGCCCCCCGCGTCAGCGGTATGGGGTCCAGGGGGTCGTGGTGTCGCCCGCGCGCAACGCTTTGAGCCGGCTGTGCAGCTCGTCGCGCACACCGGGGTGGCTGCGCATGATCGGCAGCACGCTCGTGGTCAGCTTCAACTCCCTGACCTCGCGCAACACCGGGAACCCTGGCCACCGCACGACGTCGAAGCCGTACTCGTCGGCCAGCTGCCGGTACCACTCGGCGGAGTGGCCGAAGCGGGCGACGCCGACCGGCAGGGTGCTCAGGTCCCACTCGCGCGGTCCGAAGCTGGTGGAGTCGAAGTCGCAGATCACCGGACCGTCGGGGCTGGGGATCAGGTTGCCCAGGTGCGCGTCGCCGTGCACCACGCCCGGCGGCAGCGCGAACCGCAGCCCGGCCAGGCGGTCGTCGGCCTCGGCGCACCGGTCCTCCAGGAACCGGCGGTCCGGCGCGGACAGCTCCTCGGCGTCCGCGAGGCGACGGCGCACGTCGTCCAGCGGCGTCCAGCGCGGCAGCTCGAACCCCGGCGCGGGCAGCGAGTGCACCTGCCGCAGCACCCGGCCCAGGTCACGGCCGTCGACGGGCCTGCCGCCGGAGGGCACCGCGTGCCACACGGTGGCCAGGTGGTCGCCGATCGCCAACGGCTGCGGCACGTCCTCGACCAGCCGCACGGCGGGCACGTCGTGCTCGGCCAGCCACCGCGCGACCTCGACCACCTTGGCCGCGCGGTGGCGCAGCGTCGTCGAGCCGACGATCCGCACCACCACCCGGTCGACGGGCAGGTCGAACACGGCGTTGCTGGTGAACTTGACCAGCCGCGCGCCCCGGTGCGCCAACCCCAGTTCGGCGCACAGCCGCTCCAGCACGGCGGTCAACGCGGCGGAGGTGAACCTGCCGTCCAGGACGCCGACGCCCCGCGGCTCAGGCCGCGCTGTCGTTGCCGGTGAACTTGGCAAGGCGTTCGGCCAGCTCGCGGGCGTCCGGGTTGTTCCGGCGCTTCTCGGCTTCGTGCTGCAACGGCTTCATCCGGTCCTTGGTGCGGACCGACTTCAGGCCCTCGGACAGCTCGATCGCCTGCCGGCCGAGCCGGGCGCCGTGGTCGATGTCGCCGTCGAGCAGGTGGTTGATCGACAGGGACGTGAGGTTGAACGACCGGCTGCGGGTCATGTCCTCGCCGTAGCCGCCGATGGCCTTGGTCAGCGCGGGCACCGCGGTGCGCGTGTACTTCGAGTCCACGGTCTGCGCCAGCTCCGTGTGCACGGTGCCGATCATCGCGGACAGGTCGTTGGCGTCGAAGAACTTCGCCCACGCGGGCGCCTCGCCGATGTTGGCGCGGGCGAACTCGTCGCGCGCCCGGCCGAGCAGCTTCAGCGCCTGGTCGTCGGAGCCCATCTTCGCGTAGGCCCACGCCTCGTTGGCGCACAGGATGCCGACGGCGAGCTCCGAGCCGGAGTTCTGCGCGGCCAGCTGGCCGAGCTGGAACACCTTCAACGCGTCGTCCGGCGCGTTCTGGTGCAGGTAGACGCGACCCATCCGGTACAGGATGTTGGCCACGAGCTCTTCCTTGCGCCCCTGCTTCGCCAGGCCGAGCGCCTGGCCGAAGTGGTTGCGGGCCGAGTCGTACAGGCCGGTGTCGAACGAGGTCCACCCGGCCAGGTTGTGCAGGTCGGCGAGCGCGACGTAGAGGCGCTCCTTGACCAGGTCGGTCGCGTTCGCGCCGAGCATCTGCTGGCCCCACGAGAGCTGGGCGACCACCGCGTCGCGGCACGAGCCGCCGCCGTACTGGTAGTCGAGCGTGCGCAACGCCCTGGTGGCCGCTTCGACCTGTCGGACGTCGGTCATGCCGATGCGGCCAGGGGCCGGAGTCTGCGCGGGCGACGAAGCCCAAGACCCGGAGTCCGTACCGAACACGGCCGCGCCGACGGTGATGGCGGCGGCGTGCGCGAGGAACTTCCTTCGCTTCACCGACTCGTCCTCCTCAGAATGGGGTGACTCCGCCGTGGCGGCCACCCTCACTGCCGTGGCCTCGTCGTAAGCGAGGCCCATGTACCCCCTGGGCACGCCCAAGCCCGCGGCGATCCGCGCGAGGACGTCGTAGGCCATGACCTGGCGTCCCTTGAGGATCTCCGAGACTTCGGACTGCGACTGGCCCGTCAGCGCCGCGATCTGGCGCTGCGACACACCGTGCCGTCGGAGCAGCCGGTAGACCGCGCTGATCTCTCGTCTGGCCAGTGCGTCGCGCATCTCCTGCTGGTCCCAGACGTCTGGGGTAACAGGAGAGCTTGGCGAACCGATGGTGTTCAATTGCGCCCCCTCACAGTCCTTTGGGCGTCAACGGCAGAGTAGGGGCACTCCCCCGACTGCGAGAAGTACCGATCGGCGAGGCTGATCGGCCCTGCCGAACTCCACTGACCGCTTACCGTGGAACGACCACCGGCCAGCGCTATGACGTCCCGATCCGGGTTGAATCATCGCAATCTGGGTTCCGGTAAGCGAGTGAGCACGGAGAGGAACATGGTCGTGGACCTGATCGAGCGGGCGGTGACCACCCCGGGTGGGCCGGCAGCGCCTGCCGTCGCCACGACCCCCTCTCCCGCAACCCTGTCTGTCCGGGAGTCGACCGACCTCGGCTCCGGATGGCGCGGCACGACCGGGCAACGTCGCTGGTGGCGGATTCGCTGCAGCGACGTGGTCGACCGGGAGCGCTGCCTCACCGTGATGGTCGACCGGGGCCGCGTGGTCCTGGTCGGTCCTCCCGGCGAGACGGCGGTCCTTTCGGCCGACCAACTCGTACAACTCAGGGCCGCGCTACGTGAGGCCGCCGAGCAGGCGGAAAGGTGACGGTGACGTTTCGGTGGACGAGATCCTCGGACAAGTTCTTCGCAACGCGGTGTGGGAGCGGTTGGACCTGCTCACAGAGCTGGCCAACGAGGCCGACGCCCCGTCCCTCCTGTCGGTGGCACGTTCCGAGCTCCCTCGGCTGACCGAGGGGTGGCGGGCCCTGCTCGCCGCGCACGAACCGGACGAGAAGGGCAACTGCCCCGAGTGCTCCGGACGGTGGCGGCAGCAGAAGAGCCCTTGCTCGGTGTGGCGCGCCGCGTACGAACACCTGGTCGCGGGCGGATTGGCCCCGCGCCCGGCTCGACACCTCCGATCGGCGCCGGTGACGCCTCCTGTCACGCGTTCGCGCCGGGGAATGGTGGTTCGAGCCCACTGACGGGCGGCCCCGACCTGTCGTTCCCCCGACGCGACCAGGTCGAGCACCCGCCTACTGGCCGGCGGTCCGGGACGTGCGAACCCCCGACCGCGACGAACGGATCGCCGGCCAGCTGAAAGCCCCACCAGTTCGACGACCGCAGCTCGACAACCACACAGACATCCGCGGGCCGGTGTTGTGCACACCTTCCCTCCCCGACCGACACTGGTCCGCGGGCACCACTTCGGCCCCGATGTCCGCACCTCCCGCGCGGACATCGGGGCCGTCGGCACGTTCCGGCCCGTCCGGTCGGGTTCGGCGCTCAGCGGTGGGTGCCGGTCAGCCAGGTGAGGTAGCCGGTCACGCCGGGGAACAGCCGGCCGGCCACGTCGAACGCCTTGAGCTGCCACGGGAACACCGCCTCGTCCCGCTCCCGCTCCACCACGTCGGCGATCCGGGCAGCGACGGCTTCCGGCGTCACGGTCGGGATCACCCTGGCCAGCCTCGGGATCCGCTCCTCGGCGCCGGGGTTGTTGGCGAAGTAGCGGCTGCTCACCTTGCCCGGCACGACCTCGCTCACCCCGATGCCGGTGCCGCGCAGGTCCATCCGCAGCGCCGCGGTCATCCCGCGCAACGCGTAGCGGGACGCCGCGTACCCGGTGGCGCCGGGGATCGGCAGGCGGGACACCGGCGAGTTGACGTTGACCACCCGGCCCGAGCCGCGCGCCCGCATGCCGGGCAGGAACTCCCTGGTCAGGTGCAGCGCGGCGGTGAACGGCAGGGCGATCATGCCGGCCAGCTCGGCGGTCGGCGTCTCGTCGAGGAACAGCCAGCGGCCGACACCCGCGTTGTTGACCAGCACGTCCGGCACGCCGACCTCGGCGATCACCCGTTCGGCGAGCGTGCCGATCCGGTCGACGTCCGCGAGGTCGGCCGTCAGGGCGACCGCACGCCCGCCGGTCGCGGTGATCCGCTCGACCTGCTCGTCGAGCGCTTCACCGCTGCGTGCCACGAGCACGACAACCGAACCGCGCCTCGCGAGCGTCGCGGCCGTCGCCGCGCCGATGCCCTGCGACGCCCCGGTCACCACGACCGTCCTACCCGCCAACCGCACCGGACCCCCTCCAAGCCGTCGAACGCGTCAAGCCACCGAGCGGACCCTGGTCACGAACACCGCCGCGCACAGCGTGGCGACCGCCGACACGGCGAACAACCCCCGGTACCCGCCGAGTGACGCCAGGACGAACGTCGTCAGCAGCGGCGCGATCACCTGGGGCAGCGAGTTGGCGATGTTGAGCACGCCGAGGTCCTTGGCCCGGTCCGACGCGGCGGGCAGCACCTGGGTCAGCAGGGCCAGCGCCACCGCCCAGTACGCGCCGAAGCCGAACCCGAGCAGCGGCGCGGCGACCAGCGCGGCCGGCCAGGTCGGCCACGCGACCAGCAGCAACGCCGCGACGGCCATCCCGGCGGCCGCCACCAGCACGTACGGCTTGCGCCGGCCGGTGCGGTCGGAGTGGGCGCCGACGGCGAACGCGCCGATCGCCAGCGCCACGCCGTAGAGCAGCATCAGCACCAGCAGGCCGTCCTCGGGCGCCGGGTGCCGGACCACGTCGCCGAGGAAGTACAGCAGGTAGAGCGTGCCGAACGCGTTGCCCAGGTTGATCATGAAGTGCGCGCACCAGGCCCAGGCGAAGTCCGGGTGCCGCCTCGGCGACACCCACAGCTCGCGCCACCGCAGCGCCGGCCGGGCGGTGAGCGGCAGGCGGGCGTCCGGGGTGATCAGCACGAACGCCAGCGCGCCCGCCACGACCAGCGCCGCGCACGCCAGGTACCCGTTCGCCAGGCCGCTGACCAGCACGGTCACCACGATCGCGCCGAGCACGGTGCCGAGCATCTGGGAGACGCCGACCAGCCCGCCCACCTTGGCCCGCTGCCGCACGGGCACCCGGTCGGGCACGGCGGAGGTGAGGCTGGCGAGCATGCCGTTGAGCCCGGCCTGCACCAGGCACCACCCGACGACCATCACGCCGACGGAGGACGCGGACGACAGCACCACCAGGCCGACCGCGCCGAGGAGCGCGCCCGCGAGGGTCCACGGGTGCCGCCGGCCGAACCGGGACGTGGTGCGGTCCGACGCCAGCCCGATCAGCGGGTTCGCGACCAGTGCGGCGAGCGCGCCGACGCCGGTGACCAGGCCGAACACGGCTTCCTTGGCGGTGGAGTCGAGCAGTTCGGCCTGCTGCGGCAGCAGCACCTGGATGGGCGCGTAGATGGCCAGCCAGAGGCCGAGGTTGGCCAGGAACAGCCAGGTCATCCACGCCCGGCGGACCGGGACGACCGGTTCCGCCAACGCCTCCGCGGTCATCGCCTGATCCGATCGCGGTACCACTCGTACGAGGCACGCGGGGTGCGTTCCTGCGTCGCGTAGTCGACGTGGACGAGGCCGAACCGCTGCGAGTACCCCGAGTCCCACTCGAAGTTGTCCATCAAGGACCACACGAAGTACCCGCGCACGCCCGCCTTCAGGGCTTCCGCGATGTGCGCGTCCAGGTAGGCGATCCGCTCGGTGTCCTGGAGCGAGTGCGGGTAGCTGCACCCGCTCTCCGTCACGTACACGGGCGGCAGGTCGGCGAAGCGATCGCGCAGCAGGGAGACCATCTCCGACAACCCGGACGGCACGACCGGCCAGCCGAAGCCGGTCTTCGGGTACTCGTCGACGTCCACCAGCTCGAACGGCAGCGGGTTGCCCTCCGACGGCAGCCGCAGCCGGGTCGGGTTGTAGTAGTTCACGCCGTAGAAGTCGAGCGGCGCGGAGGTGATCGCCAGGTCGCCGTCCACGATCGGCAAGCGGTCGGCCAGCGAGTCCGGGTAGCGGCCGGCCAGCTGCGCGTCGGCGTAGAGCCAGTTGTGCAGATCGGCGTAGGCCTCGGCGGCGGGCGCGTCGGCCGGGGAGGCGGGCCAGGTGGGCGTGTGGTTGTTGGCCGTGCCCACAGCGCGCGCTCCGGCGGAACGCAGCGCTTGCACGGCGAGCCCGTGGGCCAGGTTGAGGTGGTGGGCGGTCGGCAGGGCGTCGAAGAGCAGCGCCTTGCCCGGTGCGTGCTGCCCGGTGGCGTACCCGAGCAGCGTCACCATCGCGGGCTCGTTGATCGGGATCCACATCGCGACCCGGTCGGCCAGGCGCGCGGCGACCCGCTCGGCGTACTCGGCGAACCGGTGCGCGGTGTCGCGGTCGAGCCAGCCGCCCGCCTGCTCCACGGCCAGCGGCGTGTCCCAGTGGTACAGCGTGGCGACGGGCGCGATGCCGGCGGCGAGCAGCTCGTCCACCAGCCGGTCGTAGAACGCGAGGTCGCCCGCGAGCACCCGCGGCCACGACACGGAGAACCGGTAGGCGCCGACGCCGAGGGACCGCATCAGGCCGACGTCCTCGCGGTAGCGGCGGTAGTGGTCGCACGCCACGGACGCGTCGTCGCCCTCGAACGCCGGGAACCCGTCCCAGGTGGACGGTCGCCGGCCGGCGGCGGTGAACGAGCCCTCGATCTGGAAGGCGGAGGTCGACACGCCCCAGAGCAGGTCGTCGGCGCCCAGGAAGTCATCGGACACGCTCACGCGAACCTCCCAGAACATGAAAGTGATTCGGATCGTAGGCGTGTTGCGCCGTGAAGTGAAGTGGAAAGGTCCATTACCGGGCACTATGGAGGCCCGCCACCCACTCAGCAGGAGTCGCCGTGACCAGTACGACCCCGCTGCGCCGTCAGCCGGTGCAGCAGCGCAGCGCCAAGCGCGTCGAGCGGATGCTCGAGGCCTGCGCACAGCTCATCGAGGAGGTCGGCTACGACGGAGTCACCACGACGTTGATCGCCGAGCGCGCCGGGGTCGCGGTCGGCTCGCTCTACCAGTTCTTCCCCGACAAACGGGCGGTCGTGCAGGCGCTGACGCTGCGCAACCTGGAGAAGTTCATCCAGACGGTGGACGGCCGGTTCACCTCGACGACCCTCGCGCACTGGTGGGACGCCGTCGACTCGATCTTCGACGTGTACGTCTCGATGCACCGCGAGGTGCCGGCGTTCTCGAAGCTGCACTTCGGCGACGTGGTCGACATGCGGCTGCTCGACGACCGGCGCGACAACAACACGGTCATCTCCGACCGGCTCGCGGAGATGATCTCGGCCAAGTTCGACATCCCGCTCACCGAGCTGCAGCTGCCGATCTCGATCGCGGTCGAGGCCGCGGACGGCGTGCTGAACCTGGCGTTCCGCCGCGACCCGGCCGGCGACCAGCGCATCCTGGACGAGGCCAAGGCCCTCGTCCGCGGGTACCTGTCGACCCGGCTTCCCAGCTAGGCCGGTTCAGCCGAAGGAGTGCCCCTCGCCCCGGTAGGTGGGCACGGTCCGCTCCACCACGTCGCCACGCACGACGTGGTAGTGGGTGAACCGCTCGGCCAGCTCGCCCGCCTTGGCGTGCCGCAGCCACACGCGGTCGCCGAGGCGCAGCGAGTCGGCCGCCCGACCCACCACCGGGGTCTGCACCTCGCCGGCGCCCTCCATCGGCAGCAGCTTCAGCCCGACCGGCAGGTACGGGCTGGGGTGGCGGTCGGGGGTCGCGGTGCCGGAGGCGATGTAGCCGCCGGAGAACAGCGTGGCCACGTGCCGCTTCGGCCGGCGCACGACCGGCAGCGCGAACAGCACGGCCGGCTTGGGCCGGAAGCCGCGGTAGCCGTCGAACAGGGTCGGGCCGATGAGCCCGGACCCGGCCGCGAGCTCGGTGACCGACGGGTCGGCGGCGGTGATCTCCAGGCTGCCCGTGCCGCCGCCGTTGACGAACTCCAGCTCGGCGACCTGGCGCACGGCGGCGATGGCGGTGGCGCGGCGCTCGACCAGCTCGGCCGCGGAGTGCCGTTGCATCCAGCGCAGGGCCGCGCCGCGCAGCGGCTTGCCCGGCGGCTGGTCGCCCAGGCCCGCGATCTGCCCCTCGTACCCCATCACGCCGACCAGCCGGAACCCCGGCCGGCGCACGATCGCCTCGGCCAGAGCGCGCGCTTCACGGGCCGTGTGCACGGGTGACCGGCGTGGACCGATGTGCAGGCCGGGCACCGGTCGCCACGACACGTCCAGCTCCAGGCAGACCCGGATCTCGGGGTGGTCGGGGCCGAGCACGGCGTGGACCAGGTCGAGGTGCGCGGTCGAGTCGACCACGATGGTGATCCGCGCCCGCGCCCGGTCGTCCTTGACGAGCTCGGCCAGCGCCGCCCGGTCGACGGTCGGGTACGCGACCAGCAGGTCCTCGGCGAGGTCGACCGACGACAGCCACAGCGCCTCGGCCAGCGAGTAGCACATGACGCCCGCGAAACCGGGCCGGGCGAGCACCCGCTCCAGCAGCGCGCGGACCCGGACGGACTTGCTCGCCACCCGGATCGGCCGCCCGCCCGCGCGGCGCACGAGGTCGGCCGCGTTGCTGTCGAAGGCGTCCAGGTCGACGATCGCGAACGGGGGGTCGTGCTCTTCCGTCGCGACGTCCAGGCGCGTGCGGTGCTGCATGGGCCTCACCGTACTTGAAAGGTGAATAGCTTTCACCTACGGTTCGTGGAACGCGTCACATCCGGAGGTGGGCATGGCGACCCCGTGGACGAACTGGGCGCGAACGGCGTCCGCGACCCCACACCGGGTCGAGCACCCGGCGAGCGTCGACGAGCTCGCCTCCGTCGTGGTGGGCGCTCCCAGTGTCCGCCCGCGCGGCAGCGGGCACTCGTTCACCGGCATCGCGGTCGCGCCCGGCGTGGCGATCGACCTCGACGCGTGGACCGGCATCGTGGACGTGGCCGGTTCCCTGGTGACGGTCCGGTCCGGCACGACGCTGCACCAGCTCAACGCGCTGCTGGACGTGCTCGGGTTGGCCATGGCGAACCTCGGGGACATCGACGCGCAGACCGTGGCGGGCGCGATCTCGACCGGGACGCACGGCACCGGCGCGAAGCTCGGCGGCCTCGCCACGCAGGTCGTGGCGCTGGAGCTGGTGCTCGCCGACGGGTCGGTGGCGCGGTGCTCCGCCGACGAACGGCCCGAGCTGTTCCACGCGGCCAGGGTCGGGCTCGGCGCGCTGGGCGTGATCAGCACGGTCACGTTGCGGTGCGTGCCCTCGTTCGTGCTGCACGCCCGCGAGTTCCCCGGCCGGCTGGACGCGGTGCTGGAGGAGTTCGACCACCTGACGGCGGTCGAGGACCACGTGGAGTTCCACTGGTTCCCGCACTCCGACCGGGTGATCGTGAAGCGGAACAACCGGGTCGACGAGCCGGCCGCGCCGCTGTCGGCGCTGCGCCGGTTCTACGAGTACGAGGTGATGGAGAACGGCGCGTTCGGGCTGGTCTGCAAGCTGGCGAAGGCCGTGCCGACGACCACCAGGACGCTCAACCGGGTGTGCGGGTCGCTGGTGTCGGAGCGCGACTACCGGGACGTGTCGCACCGCGTCTTCGTCACGCCCCGGCGGGTGCGGTTCGTCGAGTCCGAGTACGCGGTGCCGCGGGCGGCGCTGCACGACGTGCTGCGGGAGCTGCGGTCGGCCGTCGGCGGCCTGGAGCACGGGGTGATCGTGCCGGTCGAGGTGCGGGTGGCCCAGGGCGACGACATCTGGCTGTCCACGGCCCACGGGCGCGACACGGCTTACATCGCCGTGCACCAGTACCTCGGGATGCCGTACCGGCGGTACTTCGACGCCTTCGAGCGGATCGCGGGCGCGGTCGGCGGGCGACCGCACTGGGGCAAGATGCACACCCTCTCCGCCGACGCCCTCCGCGACCGCTACCCGCACTTCGACGACTTCCGCCGGGTCCGCGGCGAGGTCGACCCGACCGGCAAGTTCACCAACGCCTACCTCGACCGCGTGCTCGGCTGACCGGGCCGCCGGCCGCCTCGGGCAGGATGACGGGGTGACCGGCGGCAACAGGGGGCGCGGGCGCCCCGGGACGGGCGTGCGCGAGGCGATCCTGGCGGCGGCCGAGGCGATCCTCGCCGAGGCGGGCGTCGCCCGGTTGTCGACCAAGGAGATCGCCCGGCGGGCGGGTGCGGCCGAGTCGAGCATCTTCTACCACTTCACCGACCGCCTCGGGCTGCTCCAGGCCGTGGTGCGCCTGCACCTGCCGCTGTACCGGGACGTGGCGGAAGCGGTCGTGCGCGACGCCGGCGCGGGCAGCCTGCGCGACAACCTCACCCGGCTGCTCGACGGGCTCGACGCGTACTACCGCCGGATCGCGCCGATCCTCGCGGCCGTGCAGGCCGACGGCGACCTGCGCGCGCGTTTCGCGGAACGGGGCGCCGACGGCGCGGTCGGTCCGCAGCGCGCCCTGCTGCCCGTCGTCGACTACCTCGCCGAGGAGCAGCGGCTCGGCCGCGTGCGCGCCGACCTGGACCTGGAACCGGCCGCCCTGCTCATCGTCGGCGCCGCCTACCAGCGGGCGGTGTTCCGGCACCTGAGCGGGGAAGACGCGCCGGCGGTGGCCGGCGCCCGGGTCGCCGACGCGCTCCTGCCCGCCCTGCTCGCCCGCTGACCGCTCGTCGCGGACGGACCGCGGCCACGCGCGCTACATTTACTGAGTGACTACTCAGCAATTAGGGACCTCCCGCGCCACCCGGTTCGCCACCCGACTGGCGCTGCTGTGCACCGGCCTGCTCGCCGGGACCTTCGGCTACGGCGCCGTCAACCTCGTCACCACGTTCAACGTCGTGCCCCTCGACGTGCGGCTGACGTTCCACTCGGCCCTCATGCGGGTGAACGGCCCGGTCGTGCAGACCACCATGGCGCTGGCCGTGATCGGCTCGATCGCCCTGGCCGTCCTGACCCGCGGCGGGGCGCGCCGGGCCGCCGCGGCCGCGAGCGCGCTCGTCGTGACCTCGTTCCTGGTGACGCGGTTCGGCAACGTGCCCATCAACGGCCTGATCAAGCAGTGGGCCGTGACGACCCCGCCGGCCGACCACGCCGATGTCCTGCAGCGGTGGGAGGCGTTCAACCTCGTGCGCACCCTCACCGCGCTGGCCGCGTTCGTCCTGGTCGTCTGGATCGCCACCCGCTCGAGGCCGGGCGCGCCGGACGGTCAGAAGGCGTCCGCGATCGGGGTGTCCCCGGAGATCAGCTCGTAGGTCCGGCGGACCGTGCCGGGGCGGTCCAGGAGGGCCACGACGACGGCCGCCACGTCGGCTCGCGGTACGGAACCCCGTAGCGGTTTCTCGGCGAGCTCCACGTGGCCGGTCGGCTCGTCGTCGGTCAGCCGGCCCGGCCGCAGGATCGTCCAGTCCAGGTCGCGCTCGCGCAGGTCGTCCTCGGCGGCGCCCTTGGCCGCCAGGTAGGCGTCGAACACCTCGTCGCCGGTGGTCCGGCCGATGCCGGTGGCACTGATCTGGATGAACCGGCGCACACCCGCCCGTTCCGCCGCCTCCGCGAACAACACCGCCGCGGCCCGGTCCACGGTGTCCTTGCGCGCCACCCCGCTGCCCGGTCCGGCGCCGGCGGCGAAGAGCGCCGCGCCCGCGCCGGTCAGCAGTTCCGCGACCGAAGCGACGTCGGCCGCCTCCAGGTCGCAGTGGACGGGGACACCGCCCGCGTCCAGCACGTCCGCGTGGTGGTCGGGGTTGCGCACCAGCGCCGTGGCGCTGTCACCCCTCGCGGCCAACAGCCGCTCCACCCGCAACGCGATCTTGCCGTGTCCGCCCGCGATCACTACCCGCATGGTCCGACCGTAGGTCAGGACGCGGTCGCCAGCACCCGCTCGTACACGAGTTCATTCACCCAACGGGTGGTCGCGGTGTCCTCGACCGGCACGGTCTCGTTGCGGCCGGCGACGTCCGTGCTCAGCTGGAGCTCCTCGTCGGCCAGCAGGACCGAGACGCCGTAGCGGCGCACCCGCGGCAGGCAGTTGGCCAGGTAGTCGTGCGTGAAGACGACCGACGTGGGCAGGACGGCGGCGGCGTTGCCGAAGCGGGCGAACGGCACCGCCGAGGCCAGCGCGGTCCGCCAGTGCCGGGCCACCGCCAGGACGCCCACGATCCGCACCGCGGACGGCGGCACGCGGCCGTCCATCTCCGGCCACACCCAGGTCGACACCGTGGCGCGGTCCGTCTCCGGCGCCGCGCCGAGGCACAGCCGCTCGGCGTGCGCGTCGGCCAGCAGCTCCGCCACCACGATCACCTTGCGCCCCATGAGGACCATCTCGGGCAGCACCACGCCGTGCCAGCCGAGGCGCACCGCCGCGGAGGCGGCCAGCTCCTCGACGGAACCGGGCAGTTCGGGAACCGGAACAGCGGTCGCCGACAGCGCCCTGGTGTCGTCGGTGTCCGCGATCCGTGCTGGTGTGCTGCTCACGCCAGGGCCTCCTCGGCAACCACGACGGGCTGTCCGCCGCGTTTCGACTCGTGCTCTGGGTAAGGCGTACCAGGTGGGACCGGTCGCACCCCCGGGGCAAAAGGCGTCCTGCGATCGACGGCGTCGAGCGGTCGGTAACCGGTCGGCGACCGCCGGGGGGACTTCGGTCCGGCGGTGCTGCCGTCTGGGTGACCCCGGTGCCCCGCGAAGGCCGGAAGTCTGCTCAGCGTGTGCCTCGCTCGCCTGGAACGACCGCCGGACCCGGCCCGCCGGCCACCCCGACCACCGCATCACCGACCGCTCGCCGCGCGAAATCGACCGACCGCCCCCGAGCCACCACGTTCGGCCGCGGCTGTGCGGGTGACAGACATCACGCATCCGCCGGCGCGAAAAAGCAGAAAAACCATGAAGTCCCATCCACGACCGTGGATGGGACTTCATGGTTTTGGTGGGCGAGGGGGGAGTTGAACCCCCACGTCCTTTCGGACACACGGACCTGAACCGTGCGCGTCTGCCATTCCGCCACTCGCCCGGAGCGACGTGGAGAACACTAGCATGGTCCCCGTCCGGGTTACCAATTGCCCCGTGTACCGCCACGTCAGCCCGGATACGATCGGTCATGGAAGTCGACCGGGTCGGAGGGTTGCCGTGGGCCTCGTACAGCGCTTCGAGCGCCGTCTCGAAGGCATCGTCGGGAACACCTTCGCGCGGGTGTTCGGTGGCAACGTCGTACCGCAGGAAGTGGCCCAGGCACTGCAGCGGGAGGCGGAGAGCAGCATCCGCGAGTTGGCGGGTGGCAGGTTGCTCGCTCCGAACCACTTCAAGGTCCTGCTGGGTCCGCAGGACCACGATCGGCTTGCCGGGGACGGTCAGGATGAACTACGCATCACCCAGCTCCTGGGGGACTCCATCCGGGAGCACCTCGAAGAGAGCGGATGGGATACCTATGGTGAGGTCGTAGTCTCCCTGGAGCGCTCCGACGCGCTGCACACGGGACAGTTCCGAACCAGCTCGTCCGTCGACCCCGACGTGAAAGTTGCCAGCCGACGGTCAGCACCACCTCGCACTGCAGGAGACGGATCCATGAGCCAGCCTCCCGGCTACGGACAAGGACAGGGCCAGCCCGCCTACGACCCCTATGCACAGGGCGGCTACGGCCAGCAGCAGCAGGGCTACGACCAGCAGGGCTACGGTCAGCAGCAACCCGGCTACGAGCAGGGCTACGGCCAGCAGCAGCCCGGCTACGACCAGGGTTACGGCCAGCAGCCCGGCTACGACCAGGGCTACGGCCAGCAGCAGCCCGGCTACGAGCAGGGCTACGGCCAGCAGCAGGGCTACGACCAGGGCTACGGGCAGCAGCAGCCCGGTTACGGCCAGCCCGGCTACGACCAGGGCTACGGGCAGCAGCCCGGTTACGACCAGGGCTACGGCCAGCAGCCCGGCTACGACCAGGGCTACGGCCAGCAGGGTTACGGGCAGCAGGGCTACGGCGACCCGGCGCAGGGCGGTTACGCGCCGCCGGCGGTCCAGTCCGGTCCCCGGCAGCTGAACGCGACGCTGCACCTGGACGACGGCTCCAACCGCACTTACAACCTCAAGCAGGGCGGCAACGTGGTCGGCCGCGGCCAGGAAGCGGACTTCCGCCTGCCCGACACCGGGGTCTCCAGGAGGCACCTGGAGATCACGTGGGACGGGCACAGTGCCATGCTCGCTGATCTCGGTTCGACAAACGGCACCACGGTGAACGGCACACCAGTGCAGACTTGGCAGCTCGCGGAAGGCGACGTCGTCCGCATCGGCCACTCCTCGCTGGTCTACCGCACCCAGGGCTGAGCGGTCGATCCGGGCGAAGGCGTGACGGCACTCAAGTCAGGAGCGGTTACAACCGGTGCCAGAGCTGGTGATGCAGCTGACCAGAGCGGGTTTCCTCGTCCTGCTCTGGTTGTTCGTATTGGCTGCGCTTCGAGTGGTCCGCTCCGACCTGTACGCGGCGTCGGGGCTCCGTGTCCCGACGCCCAAGTTCGGCAGAGGGGCTAGCAAGGCCGCCCGGGGCAACAAGGCGGCCCGACAGCTCGTCGTGACGCACGGCGCGCTGGCGGGCACGCGGATCTCCCTGGACGGCAGGCCGATCATGATCGGCCGCGCCGACGACTCCACGCTCGTGCTGGACGACGACTTCGCGTCGACCAGGCACGCGCGGCTGTCGATGCGCGGCACCGACTGGTACGTGGAGGACCTCGGCTCCACGAACGGCACTTATCTCGACCGGGCGAAGGTCACGGCCCCACTCCGGGTTCCGCTCGGCTCCCCGATCCGAATCGGCAAAACGGTGATCGAGCTGCGCTCATGACTCTCGTCCTCCGATACGCGGCCCGCAGCGACCGGGGCCTGGTCCGCTCGAACAACCAGGACTCCGTGTACGCGGGCCCACGCCTGCTCGCGCTCGCCGACGGCATGGGCGGCCACGCCGCGGGCGAGGTGGCCAGCAAGGTGGTCATCGCCGCCCTGGCGCCGCTCGACGACGACGAGCCGGGCGACGACCTGCTCGGCCAGCTGCGCGACGCGGTGATCGCCGGCAACGGCGCCATCTCCGAGCTCGTGCAGAGCGACCCGGACCTCGACGGCATGGGCACCACGCTCACCGCCGTGCTGTTCGCGGGCTCGCGGCTGGGCATGGTGCACATCGGCGACTCCCGCGCCTACATGCTCCGCAACGGCACGTTCACGCAGATCACGCACGACGACACGTTCGTGCAGTCGTTGATCGACGAGGGACGGATCACCGAAGAGGAAGCGGCCACGCACCCGCAGCGCTCGCTGCTGCTGCGCGCGTTGACCGGCCACGAGGTGGAGCCGAGGCTGATGGTGCGGGAAGCCCGGCCGGGCGACCGCTACCTGCTGTGCTCGGACGGCCTGTCCGGCGTGGTCAGCATGGAGACGCTGGACGAGGCGATCCGCATCCCGGACCCGCAGGCGTGCGCGGACCGGATGATCGAGCTGGCGCTCAAGGGCGGCGGCCCCGACAACGTGACGGTCGTCGTCGCCGACGTGGTCGACGTCGACTTCGGGGAGGACGCGCCCATAGTGGGCGGCGCGGCCGGCGACGGCAGCGAAGACCCGCCACCACCCGACTCGCCCGCCTCGCGGGCGAGTTCCATCACCGGGCCCCGGCCGATCCCGCCGCGGGTCGAGCCGATGCCGCCGCCGGACCCCCGGCGGTCGCGCGGCAGCCGGCTCAAGGCGCTCGCGCTGGTGGTCTTCCTGCTCCTGCTGGTCGTCGCGGCCGGCCTGGGCACCCGCTGGTACGTCCTGCGCCAGTACTACGTCGGCGAGGGCGACAACGGCGAGGTGTCGGTGTTCCGCGGCGTCACCGGCAGCGTGTTCGGCTTCGACCTGCACCGCAAGGTGGAGGGCTCGTGCCCGCCGGGCTCGCAGGCGTGCGAGGCGATCACGGTGGAGGACCTGAAGGTCGCCACCCGGGACGTGGTGCGCAACGGCATCACCGACGTGGACGGCCTGGAGGGCGCCCGGGAGGCGATCCGCAGGCTGCGCACCGAGCAGACGCTGCCGTTCTGCCCGAAGGGCACCGCCGAGAACAACCCCGGGTCGGCCAGCACCGGCACGTCCACCACCGCCGCACCACCGACGGCGACCTCGACCGAGGCGCCGGCGTCCACCACGGTGGAGGGAACCCCCCTCACCACGCCCGTGCAGCAGCCGGGCACGGATTGCCGAAAGGGTCAGTAGTCGCATGGGTTCGCCGGTCACCGGCGCTGAGGGCACACCGCTCGCGGCGGCGAGCAGCACGTCGCCCGGGTTGAGGCCGCCCACGCGACGAAGCACCGAACTGTTCATGCTCGCGTTCGCCGCCACCCTGGTGACCGGCGCGCTGATCCTGGTGGAGGCCAACCAGGAGCAGGAGCTCAGCATGAGGATCCTGTGGCTGGGCCTGGCGTACCTGGGGCTGCTGACCGTGGCGCACCTCGCGGTGCGCAAGTGGGCGCCCTACGCCGACCCGGTGATCCTCCCGTGCGTCGCGCTGCTCAACGGCCTGGGCCTGGTCATGATCCACCGGATCGACCTGGCCATGGCGGACGTGAAGCTGCCGAACAACCAGGTGTGGTCCTCGGCCGCGCCGAAGCAGGTGCTGTGGACGGCGATCGCGCTGACGCTGTTCTGCACCGTGCTGAAGGTGCTGTCCGACCACCGCACGCTGGCGCGCTACGGCTACACGGCCGGCTTGCTGGGCCTGGTCGCGCTGGTGCTGCCCGGTGTGCTGCCGAGCTTCATCGCGCCGGAGATCAACGGCGCGAAGATCTGGCTGAGCTTCGGCGCGTTCTCCATCCAGCCGGGCGAGTTCGCGAAGATCCTGCTGATGGTGTTCTTCGCCGCGTTCCTGGTGTCGAAGCGGGACCTGTTCACCATCGCGGGCCGCCGGGTCATCGGCCTGGACCTGCCCCGCGCCCGCGACCTGGGCCCGCTGATCGCCGCGTGGGCGGTCGGCGTGAGCATCATGGTGCTCCAGAAGGACCTGGGCAGCTCGCTGCTGTTCTTCGGCATCGTGCTGGTGCTGCTGTACGTGGCGACCGAGCGGGCCGCGTGGGTCGTGCTGGGCGTGATGATGTTCTGCGTCGGCGCGGTCGTGGCGTGGAAGCTGTTCGGGCACGTCCAGATCCGGGTGCAGAACTGGCTGGACCCGTTCGCCGACCCGTCGGGCACGGGCTACCAGATCGTGCAGTCGTTGTTCGGGCTCGGCACGGGCGGCCTGTTCGGCGCAGGCCTGGGCGGCGGGCGGCCGGACCAGATCCCGGAGGCCAACACCGACTTCATCACCGCCGTGATCGGCGAGGAGCTGGGCTTCGTCGGGCTGGCCGCGGTGCTGCTGATCTACACCGTGTTCGCGATGCGGGGCCTGCGCACCGCGCTGTCGGTCCGGGACACGTTCGGCAAGCTGCTCGGCGGTGGCCTGGCGTTCGCCGTGGCGTTCCAGATCTTCATCGTCGTCGGCGGCGTGACGAAGCTGATCCCGATGACGGGCATCACCGCGCCGTTCCTGTCCAAGGGCGGTTCGTCGCTGCTGGCCAACTACATCCTGGTCGCGTTGCTGCTGCGGATCTCGGACGCGGCGCGCGCGCCGAAGACCACGCCGAAGCCGCGGCCGCAGCAACCGGCCATCGCCGACCAGTTCACAGTCATGGTGGAGCGTCCGAAATGAACACACCGCTCCGCCGGGTCGGCCTCGCCATGATGGCGATGATGCTCCTGCTGTTGGGCAACGCCACGTACGTGCAGGTCATCAAGGCCGACGACTACCGCAAGAACCCGCTGAACCGCCGGGTGGTCCTGGACCAGTACTCGCGCGAACGCGGCCAGATCATCGCCGCCGACGGCACGCCGCTGGCCAGCGTGCAGCGGGTCGACGACCGGCTGCGCTACCTGCGGACCTACGCGAACGGCCCGGCGTTCGCGCCGGTGACCGGCTACTTCTCCACGCTGTACGGCGCGGGCGGCATGGAGCGCGCCGAGGACGACCTGCTCAACGGCTCGGACGACCGGCTGTTCGCCCGCCGGGTGTCGGACCTGATCACCGGCCGCGACCCCAAGGGCGGCAGTCTGCAGCTGACCATCGACGCGAAGCTCCAGCAGGCGGCGTTCGAACGGCTTCAGGGCGTGACCGGCACGGTGGTCGCGATCAGGCCGCAGACCGGGGAGATCCTGGCCATGGCCAGCACCCCGTCCTACGACCCGAACGTGCTCGCCAGCCACGACGTGGACGTGCAGGAAGAGGCCTGGACGGGCTACGACGCCGACGAGTCCAAGCCGATGCTCAACCGCGCGGTGCACGAGAACTACCCGCCCGGCTCGACGTTCAAGCTGGTCGTGTCGGCGGCGGCGCTGGCCGAGGGCAAGACCAAGGACACCGAGGTCGACGGCCGCCCGGTGATCACGCTGCCCGGCACGAACACCCCGCTGCCGAACTTCAACGACACCCAGTGCGGCAACGGCGTCGTCGCCACGCTCCAGGAGGCGCTGGCCAAGTCGTGCAACACGGCGTTCGCGGTGCTGGCCGCCGAGCTGGGCGCGGACAAGCTGCGCGACCAGGCGGCCAAGTTCGGTATCGGCGAGCAGGACCTGTCGATCCCGCTGTCCGTGGTGCCCTCGACGCTCGGCCCGATGTCGGACAAGCCGTCGATCTACCAGACCGGCATCGGCCAGAAGGACGTCCGGGTGACGCCGCTGGTCAACGCGGTGATGGCGGCGACCATCGCGAACGGCGGCGTGCGGATGCAGCCGCACCTGGTCGGCAAGATCCTGGCGCCCGACCTCCAGGTGATCAGCGAGACCAAGCCGGACGAGGTCGACGAGGCCATGGAGGCCGACCAGGCCCAGGCCCTGCGCGACATGATGATCGCCTCGGAGAACAACACCGGTGGCGGCGGCAAGCTCAGCGGCGTGACGATCGCGTCCAAGACGGGCACCGCCGAGCACGGCGAGGACGTGCGCTCGACCAACCCGCACGCCTGGTACGTGGCGTTCGCGCCGGCCGAGAAGCCGGAGATCGCGATCGCGGTGATCGTGGAGAACGGCGGCCAGCAGGGCCTGTCGGCCACCGGCGGCCGGGTCGCGGCCCCGATCGGCCGCGCGGTCATCGGCGCCTACCTCGGGGGACGATGATGCTGACCTCCGGCCAGTTGCTCGCCGACCGGTACCGCCTCAGCAAGCGGATCGCCGTCGGCGGCATGGGCGAGGTCTGGGAGGCCGACGACACCCGGCTCGACCGCAAGGTCGCGGTGAAGGTGCTCAAGGCGGAGCTCAGCGGCGACGCCGAGTTCCTGAACCGGTTCCGCATCGAGGCGCGCACCACCGCGTCGCTCAACCACCCCGGCATCGCCGCGGTGCACGACTACGGCGAGACCGCGTCGATCCCGGACGGGCCGGAGGACACCGCCTACCTGGTGATGGAGCTGGTCGAGGGCGAGCCGCTGGCCGCGATCATCTCGCGCGGCAGGCTGAACGCGGACCGCACGCTCGACCTGCTGGAGCAGGCGGGCAACGCGTTGCAGGCGGCGCACGAGCGCGGGCTGGTGCACCGGGACGTGAAGCCGGGCAACATCCTGGTGACCCCGACCGGCCGGGTGAAGATCACCGACTTCGGCATCGCGAAGGCCGCCGACGCGGCGCCGGTCACGCACAGCGGCATGGTCATGGGCACGGCCCACTACATCGCGCCGGAGCAGGCCCTCGGGCACGCCGCCGAGCCCGCGTCGGACGTGTACGCGCTGGCGGTGTGCGGTTACGAGTGCCTGACCGGGCACCGGCCGTTCCTGTCGGAGAACGCGGTGACGGTCGCGATGATGCACATCAGGGACATCGCGCCGCCGTTGCCGCCGGACGTGCCGCCGGGCCCGCGCGCGCTGATCGAGACGACCCTCGTGAAGGACCCGCGCCAGCGCTACCGCAACGGCGGCGAGTTCGCGTCGGCGGTGGGCGCGGTGCGCGCCGGCCAGCCGCTGCCCGCGCCGTCCGGCCTCGCCATGGCGGTCGGCACGCCGATGGCCGGACCGATGACGCCGCCCACGCCGCACGCGCAGCACCCCCATCTGGGCAGCCCGGTGACCCATCCCGGGTCGCGCCCGGCCATGCAACCCGTGCCACCAGGCATGAACACTCCGCACACGGGCGCTTTCCGTCCGTTGCCACCCGGCCCGCGGCCGCCGGGGCGCAACCGCGCCGTGCTGTGGGTTATGGTCGCTGTGCTGCTGGTCGCGCTGCTGGTGCTCGGCGTGGTCATCTTGCGCTGGGCGCTGAAGGGCGACGAGGTGCCCGGTGGCGCGAACCAGCAGGGCACTGGCACCACGAGCGCCCGCCCGTTGGACGACTCGACCGATCGCCTCCCCGGCAAGCCGAAGGTGACGATCACGAAGTCCGACTACGTCGACCACCCGGTGGACGAAGTCGCGAAGAAGCTCTCCGGGCACGGCCTGGAACCCGAGGTGCACTCCGAGGACGGGGGCGCGCCGCTGGATCCCGGGCAGTGCCTGGTGTCGGACCTCGCGCCGACCGGTGAGGTGGCGATCGGCTCACGGGTCACGGTGACGTGTGTGCCGACTTAACGCCGAAACGGTACGACAGCGAACGCAAGGCTTGATGGTGAGACCGTTGACGAGGAGCGGGACGAAGCACTGATGAGCACTCCGCGACTGCTCTCCAACCGCTACGAACTGGGTGAGACCCTCGGCTACGGCGGCATGTCGGAGGTGCACAAGGGCCGGGACGTCCGGCTCGGCCGGGACGTCGCCATCAAAGTCCTGCGCGCCGACCTCGCCCGTGACACCCAGTTCCAGGAAAGGTTCCGTCGCGAGGCCCAGAACTCGGCGGCGCTGAACCACCCCGCCATCGTCGCGGTCTACGACACCGGTGAGACCCAGACCGAGTACGGCCCGCTGCCCTACATCGTCATGGAGTTCGTCGACGGTCGCACGCTGCGCGACATCGTGAAGACGCAGGGACCGCTGTCGGGCAAGCGGGCGATGGAGGTCATGGCCGACGTGTCGGCCGCGCTGGACTTCAGCCACCGGCACGGCATCGTGCACCGGGACGTGAAGCCCGCGAACGTCATGATCACCCGGGCGGGCGCGGTGAAGGTGATGGACTTCGGCATCGCGCGCGCGGTGCACGACGGCCAGGCCGCGGTCACCCAGACGGCCGCCGTGATAGGGACCGCCCAGTACCTGTCACCGGAGCAGGCCCGCGGTGAGGCCGTCGACGGCCGGTCCGACGTGTACGCGTCGGGTTGCGTACTGTTCGAGCTGCTGACCGGCGAGCCGCCGTTCACCGGCGACTCCCCCGTGGCCGTGGCCTACCAGCACGTGCGGGAGGACCCCAAGCCGCCGTCGGCGCTGAACCCGAAGGTGACGCCCGCGCTGGACGCGATCGTGCTCAAGGCGATGGCCAAGGGACCGGCCAACCGCTACCAGTCGGCCGCGGAGATGCGCGCGGACCTGGTGCGCGTGCTGTCCGGCCAGCGGCCCTCGGCGCCCGCCGTGATGACGGCGGAGGACCGCACCGCGGTGCTCAACCAGACGTCGTCGCCGCGCACCGAGGTCGCCCCGGTCGCGGGTGGCCGGCACCGCCCGTCGGCCCAGCGCGACGAACCCGCCGAGTACGACCCGCTGGCCGAGGAAGAGGAAGAGCGGCGCGCCCGGCGCAAGAAGACGATCATGGTCACCCTGGTCGTCCTGCTGTGCATCGCCGTGCTCGCGCTCGCCACGTGGATCACCACCACGCTGCTCGGCGACGACGAGAACACCGCGGCCTCGGACAAGGTCAAGGTGCCGTCCCTGATCGGCAAGGAGCAGGGCGCGGCGCGGGCCGAGCTGGAGGCCCAGGGCCTCGGCACGACGATCGAGCTGATCGCCTGCCAGCCGCAGCCGGGCCAGCAGCCGCCCTGCACCGCCGACCAGATCGGCAAGGTCGTCTCGACCGATCCGCCGGCGAACCAGGAAGTGGCCAAGCGCACCGACGTCAAGCTGGTGATCGGCAAGGCCGCCGAGCCCGCGCCGGTGCCCGGCGTCACCGGGCTGTCCCCGGCGGAGGCGCAGAAGAAGCTGGAAGCCGAGGGCTGGATCTACCAGCAGTCCACCGAGACCGTCGAGACCGATGACCCGAACATGGTCGGCAAGGTCCTGTCGCAGACGCCGGGTCCCGGCGTCTCCGCGGCCAGGGGCAGCGCGGTCACGGTGTCGCTGGGCAAGGCACCGGACACCGTGCAGCTGCCGGACGTGACCGGCCAGACGCTGGACAACGCGCGCGCCACGCTCGAGGGCAACGGGTTCAAGGTGCAGACCAAGGACGTCGACAGCGCCGAGCCGCTGAACGAGGTCATCGCCCAGAACCCGGGGCCGGGCCGGTTGGAGAAGGGCACGCTGGTGACGTTGAGCGTGTCCAAGAACAACCAGTTCCTCATGCCCGACCTGCGCGGGCTCACCGAGAACCAGGCGCGCACCAAGCTCAGCCAGGCCGGGTGGACCGGCAACGACCTCACCGTCACCGACCGGGAGACGGTCTCCGAGATCAGCCAGAACAACAAGATCGTGGACCAGGAGATCAAGCCGAACGCGCCGGCGGGCAAGAACGCACGGATCAACGTGATCCTGGCCGAGTTCAAGGTCGGCGCACCGACGTCCACCCGGTAGCCGGACACCGAAAAGGCCCCCTCCACGCCGGAGGGGGCCTTTTTCGATCCCGGTCGCGCGCTCAGACCCGGTGGGCCGCCGCGGCGAGTTCGCGCATGCCGTTCTCCAGCTGCGAGACGGTCCCCTCGGGCACCTCGAAACCGCACACCGCGAGCCAGTTCGCCAGCATCCGGTGACCGCCGTCGGTCAGCACCGACTCCGGGTGGAACTGGACGCCCTCCACCGGCAGCTCGCGGTGGCGCATGGCCATGACCACGCCGGACTCGGTGCGCCCGGTCACCTCGAACTCGGCCGGGATGGTGTCCGGCAGCACGGTCAGGGAGTGGTAGCGGGTCGCGGTGAACGGGCTCGGCACGCCCTTGAGCACGCCGGCGCCGTTGTGGTGCACGACGCTGGTCTTGCCGTGCCGCAGCTCGGGGGCGAGGTCGACCGTGCCGCCCCACACCGCGCCGATGGCCTGGTGGCCGAGGCACACCCCGAACACGGGGACGCCCCGGTCCGCGCAGTGGCGGATGACGTCCATGCTCCGGCCCGCCTTGTCCGGCGTGCTGGGACCAGGGCTGACCAGGACGCCACCGACCTCGGCGACCTCGTCCAGCTCGACGGCGTCGTTGCGCCGCACGACGCACTCGACGCCGAGCTGGGCCAGGTACTGGACGAGGTTGTAGACGAAGCTGTCGTAGTTGTCGACCACGAGCACGCGCATGCCGCCAGCGTAGTCGTGACGAACCTCTCGCCAGAAGTGAGCTTAGGCTCACCTAACCTGGTGGCATGACCCGTTCCCTGCGCGTCGCCGTCGTCGGCGCCGGCCCCGCCGGCATCTACGCGGCCGACACCCTGACCAAGTCCGCGGCCGAGTCGGGCGCCGAGGTGGCCGTCGACCTCTTCGAGCGGATGCCCGCGCCGTACGGCCTGATCAGGTACGGCGTCGCACCGGACCACCCGCGCATCAAGGGCATCGTCACCGCCCTGCAACGCGTGCTGGACCGGCCGGGGATCAGGTTCTTCGGCAACGTCGAGTACGGCGTGGATCTCAAGCTCGACGACCTCAGGCACTTCTACGACGCGGTGATCTTCTCCACCGGCGCGGAGAAGGACCGGCCGCTGGACATCCCCGGCATCGACCTGGACGGCTCCTACGGCGCGGCCGAGTTCGTGTCCTGGTACGACGGCCACCCCGACGTGCCGCGCACCTGGCCGCTGCGGGCCCGCGAGGTCGCCGTCCTCGGCGTCGGCAACGTCGCCCTCGACGTCGCCCGCGTGCTGGCCAAGACCGCCGACGAGCTGCTGAGCACCGACATCCCGGACAACGTGCACGCGGGCCTGGCGCGGAGCCCGGTCACCGACGTGCACGTGTTCGGCCGGCGTGGCCCGGCGCAGGCCAAGTTCACCCCGCTGGAGCTGCGCGAGCTCGACCACTCGCCCAACGTCGAGGTCGTCGTGCACCCCGAGGGCATCGACTTCGACGCGGCCGGCCTGGCGGCGATCCGGTCGAACAAGCAGGTCGAGATGGTGGTCAGGACGTTGCAGGAGTGGGCGATCCGCGACGTCGGCTCCCGCGCCCGCCGGCTGCACCTGCACTTCCTCGAAGCGCCCGTCGAGGTGCTGGGGTCGTCCTCGGTCAGCGGCCTGCGCACCGAGCGGATGGAGCTGACCGGTGACGGCGGCGTGCGCGGCACGGGCGAGTTCACCGACTGGCCCGTGCAGGCGGTGTACCGGGCCATCGGCTACCTGTCCACGCCCCTGGTCGACCTGCCGTTCGACCACACCTCCGGCACCGTGCCGCACCAGGCGGGGCGGGTGCTCGACCTGGACGAGCAGGCGGTGACCGGCGTCTACGTCACCGGCTGGATCAAGCGCGGCCCGATCGGGCTCATCGGCCACACCAAGGGCGACGCGCTGGAGACCGTGACCAGCCTGCTCGCGGACGCGCCGCTGCTGCCGGGCGCGCCGAGCCGCGCGCCCGACGCGGTGGTCCGGTTCCTGGAGCAGCGCGCCGTGCCGTTCACCACCGTGGACGGGTGGCGCAAGCTGGACGCGCACGAGCTGGCCCTCGGCGCCGCGCGGGGCCGCGACCGGGTGAAGGTCGTGGACCGGGCGGAGATGACCGACATCTGCCGGTCCTAGGGCCGCCGGGCGTCCGGGCCACCGGGCGTGCGGGTCACTGGGGCGTCGTCACGTTGTTGAACGGCAGCTTCGGCTCCGCCCACGGGAACACCACGAACATCAGCAGCGCCACCACGCCGGCCACGAGCACCAGCGCTTCGAGGACGCGCACGGGCAGCGGGCCGGGCAGGTGCCGCCAGATCCACCCGTACATCACTGCTCCTTCATCTCTTCGGGCACGAAGCCGGGGGCCTTCGGGTAGCTCATCGTCAGCACCGAGTGCACGATGAGCCGCTGCTTGTCGGAGAACCGCGGGTGGCAGGTGGTCAGCGTCATCAGCGCCGCCTGCTGCGCCGCGGGCACCTCGCCCTCGAAGTGCGGCACGGGGCTGATCACCTCGCCCTGGGTCGGCAGCACGACCTCCTGGCCGACCGTCTTGTCGTACGGCGCGCCCAGCGGCGAGACCTTGGCGCACTGGGGTTGGGACTGCCGCCCCGCCCAGTCCGCCACCTCGCCGGACTTCGGCAGCACCCGGTAGACGAACCACTGGGTCTGCGTCTCGACCACGATCGCGTCGCACGAGTTGAGCAGGTCGAGGTCGTTGAACGGCGCGCCCTTGCCGACCCGGTGGCCCGCCACCGCGAAGTTGCCCGGGTCGCCCGGCAGCGCGGTGCCCTTGTAGTGGCCGGGGCCGATCTCCAGGTCCTTGTCGGTGGTGCCCTCGACGATGGAGAACTTGTAGTCCGGGCCGAACACCGGGATGTACATCTTGGCGAACGCCTGACCGTCCAGCAGGTCGTACTGGACCTCGCGCTGCTCGTCGGCCTCGACGGTGTTGGAGTTCCACTGGTCGTCCAGCGCCTGGGTGGCGTCGTCCTGCTTGCCGGCCGAGATGAGGTCGGTGACGTACACCTCGTAGACCACGAACAGCAGGATGACCAGGCCGGCCGTGATCAGCAGCTCGCCGACCGCGCGGACCGCCTTGCGCGCCGTGCTGTCGGGCGGCGGCGCGGGCCGGTCGTCCTCGTCGTAGTGGTCGTCCTCGTCCTCGTAGTACTCGTCTTCGTAGTCCTCGTACTCGTCGTCGTAGTCGTCCACGGGTGCGATGACCTCGGTGGGCGGGTCGACCGGGCGGGGACGGCGCGGCGGCGCGGGCGGGCGTCCCCCGGGAGGCGGCGGGAGGCTGCCGGAGAACGCGTTGGTGTAGCGGGTGGCGTCGGCTTCCGGCGGCGCGGGCCGGGGGCGCTGCGCGCCGGGCGGCGGCGCGGCGCCGCCGAGGCGGGCGGCCACGACGGAGGGCGCGGGCCGGATCGACGGGTCGTCGACGGGACGACGGCCACCGGCGGGCGGGCCGGGTGGCACGGGCGGCGAGTCGTCACGCCGGGCGCGGCGGCCGGGGGACGGACCGACTCGGACCGGTTCGACGTACGAGGTCTCCTCGGCGTGCGTCGGCACGGGTGGCACGGGCGGCGGGAGGTCGTCGCGGCGGGCCCGGCGGCCGGCGGGCGGTTCGGCGGCGGCCGGTTCGACGCGCGGCCCCGTCTCGTCGCGGCGCGCACGGCGACCGGCGGCCGGCGGCTCGACCGGCGGCGCGGCGTGCGGCGGCGCGGCCTGGGGCCCGGCGTGCGGCGGGACGTCGTCCCGGCGGGCCCGGCGGACCACCGGCGGCTCGGTGTAGGGGGGTTCCACCGGCGGGGCGACGTCATCCCGGAGCGCACGGCGCGCGACCGAAGGCTCGACCGGCGGCGGCTCGACCGGCGGCGGGACGTCGTCACGGCGCGCGCGACGCGCGACGGGCGGCTCGACCCGGGGCTCGGCGGGTGGCGGGACCTCGTCCCGGCGCGCCCGGCGGCCGGTGGGCGGTGGTTCGACGGGCGGCGGCACGTCGTCCCGGCGGGCCCGGCGGCCGGTCGGCGGCGGCTCGGACCCGTACGGCTCGGCCGCGTACGGCTCGCCGGGGTACGGCTCGGCCGGGCGGGGCTCGGGCCGGTACGGCTCGGCGTGCGACGGCTCGACCGGCGGCGGGACGTCGTCCCGGCGCGCCCGGCGACCGGTCGGCGGTGGCTCTGCGCGGGGCGGGTAGGACTCCCCCGGACGGCTGAAACCCGCGACCGGGGTCGCCGGCCGGTCGAGGTCGCCGGCGTGGCCCGCGGGGCGGTCGAACCCGCCCGGTGGCGTCGGCGGGCGGTCGGCGCCGCCGGGCGGCGAGCCGAGCCGGTCGGGGCCCGCGGGGCGGTCGAAACCCCCCGGCGGGGTCGGTGGCCTGCTGAAACCGCCTGCCGGCGTGGGCGGTCGGTGGCCGGTGAGCGGCGGTTCGCCGGTGACCTGGGGCGGTTGTGGCCTGGGTCGTGGCGGTCGGCCCGGCGGGCCGCCTTGCGGCGGGGGCGGGTCGTAGCTCACCGGAAAACCTCCCAAGCCGAACGTTCCAGGACTACACGGTGCTTCAGGGACCTGCTCGGTTACGTTAACGTGTTCATCCAGCAGTGGACGTGAACTCGCGGCCACTGGAGGCCTATCCACCCGTCAGGCGAGGACAGCATGCCCAAGTCCAAGGTCCGCAAGAAGGCCGTCTACACGGCGCCTGCCGATCGCCGCACCCCGGTCAAGGTCAAGGCAGCGGGGCCGTCGCACCCCGTCTACGTCGCCGTGATGCTCGGCATGATGCTGTTGGGGCTGGCGTGGCTGGTGGTCAACTACATCGCGGGCGAGAAGGTCCCGGTGATGATGGACCTCGGGTCCTGGAACTTCGGCATCGGATTCGCCCTGATGATCGTCGGCTTGCTGATGACCATGAAATGGCGCTGACCACGCGCTACGCCAAGTGGCCGACGGCCCGGACGTGCTCCACGTCCGGGCCGTTCCGCGTCACCCGGTAGTTCACCGGGTTCACCGGGCGGTCACCGAAGCACACGGCTGTAAGTCATCCCCAATGGGGACAACTCCTGTGGACAACTTTGCGCCAATTTGCACAAGCCCCGGTCGGAGGCCCTAGTTGTCCACAAGTGCGGCAGACTCGAAAGCGTGAACCCACCGCGCACCTGGTCGCCCCAGCCCGGCCTCGTCGGTCTCGCCTGGGGGCTGGCCGCCGTGTTCCTGCTGGTCACGATCCTCAGTTCGGACCCGGTGAGCCGGGCCTTCCTGGGCCTCGCCACGCTCGTCCAGCTCGCGCTGGGCGCTTACGGCACCTTCGTGCGCCCCAGGCTGCTGGTGGACGACTCAGGGCTCACCGTGCGCACCCTCAACGGCGCGCGGCAGCTGCCGTGGCACGAGGTGAAGGTGCGCCTGGCCCGCACCCGCAGGCTGGGTCGCGAGACGGCCACGCTGGAGCTGGACTGGCACCGCGGCGAGGACGAGCAGCTGTTCGTCTTCACCCCTCTGGACCTCGGCACGGACCCGCGCGACGTGGTGGACGTCCTGCACGCCCTGCGCCCGTGACGAGCCGCCGGAGGCCGACCGCCACGCCCTGAACGGCCCTGCCCCGGACGTCCACCGGCGTAGCGCACCGAAGGGCCGGGCGCGCGGGCCCGAAGCAACGGGTCGAGGCCGGCGCGGTGGTCCGGGCGGCCGTCGGCCACGCGCCGACGCCGCCCGGGACGGCCGACCGCGCGGTCAGACCAGCTGACCCGTCCGCACGACCGCCAGCACCACCAGCAGCACGACCGCGCCGATCACGGCCGCCAGCTGCCAGTTGTTCCGCTTCGCGGCCGGCGCGTAGACCAGGCCGGCCGTCAGCGCCGCGCCGACCACCAGCCCGCCGATGTGCCCGAGCAGCGAGATACCCGGCAGGGTGAAGCTGAGCACGACGTTCAAGCCGATCACGCCCAGCGCCGGGCCGGGGTTGAGCTTGAGCCGCAGCACCGCCACCAGCATCGCGCCCATCAGGCCGTACACCGCGCCCGAAGCGCCGGCCACCACGGTGTCGATCCCGCCGAACAGGTACACCGCGAGACCGCCGCCGAGCAGCGACACCCCGTACACCGCGGAGAACCGCAGCTTGCCGAACACGGGTTCCAGGTCACGGCCGAGCACGTACAGCGCGATCATGTTCAGCGCCAGGTGCAGGGGCCCGAAGTGCAGGAACCCCGACGTCACCAGCCGCCACCACTCGCCGTCCAGGGCGACCGACGGCGTGTACATCACGAGGTCGAGGAACAGCGCCGACCGCTGGTTGGTCGACACGCTGCCCGCCTGGGCCGCGGTGATCGCGAACATCAGCACGTTCACCGCGATCAGCACCGGTGTGACCACCATGCGCTGGGAGAACTCCGCGCCGACGAACGTGCGCGGCCGGCGCACCGCGGCCCGGCCCTCGTTCACGCAGTCGACGCACTGGTAGCCGACGGACGCCTCGCGCAGGCACTCCGGGCACGCCGGCCGGTCGCAGCGGACGCACCGCAGCCCGGTGGCCCGATCCGGGTGGCGCACGCAGACCGGCAGGTCCGCTCGCGCCCCGATCGGCTCACCGGGCGGCGGGGAGATCGGCGAGTCGGCCACTCAGGCCCGCTCCACCGAGACCTTCTGGATCACCACGTCGGTGACCGGGCGGTCGCCGGCGCCGGTGGGTGCGGCGCCGATCGCGTCCACCACGTTGCGCGACTCCTGGTCGGCGACCTCGCCGAAGATCGTGTGCTTGAAGTTCAGCCAGGTGGTCGGCGCGACCGTGATGAAGAACTGCGAGCCGTTGCTGTTGGGTCCGGCGTTGGCCATCGCCAGCAGGTAGGGCTTGTTGAACTGCAGCTCCGGGTGGAACTCGTCGGCGAACTTGTAGCCCGGGCCGCCGCGCCCGGTGCCGGTGGGGTCACCGCCCTGGAGCATGAAGCCCGGGATCACCCGGTGGAAGATCGCGCCGTCGTAGAACGGACCGGTCGGCTCGCCCTTCGCGTTGGCCTCGGAGTAGCTCTTCGTGCCCTCGGCGAGGCCGACGAAGTTGGCCACCGTCTTGGGTGCGTGGTCGGGGAAGAGGTTGATGCGGATGTCGCCCTGCGAGGTGTGCAGGGTCGCCGTCACCTTGGTCCCGACGAACGATTCGTTGCTGTCTGCCACGCCTCCCATCGTGCCATCACCGCGCGGGGTGGTTGGGGAAGGGGCACGATGGGTATTGCCTGGACGTGACTGACCGACAGCTTCTGGAGCGCGATATGGATGAGGTAGACGCCATGACCCGGGCCGGGGAGTCGGTCGGCAAGGCGGTGCGCGCTGCTCGCATCGGTGCCGTCCGCGCTGGTCACGCCGGTGCGGACGCCGCCGTTGTGCTCGCGGGACGCGCGGAGGGCAAGCTCGCCGAGCGCGGTGTGACCAGGGATTACGTCCGGGGCATCGTCGCCGACAAGGCGGGCGCGCTGGTGGAGAAGGCCGAGGAGTACGAGAAGTCCACCAGGCGTGGTCGCAAGGAGCTCGCGAAGAGGGCCAAGGGCGTCCGCAAGGACGTGCTGAAGGCCGCCGAGCGGGCTCGCAAGGAGGCCAAGGTGCGCGCGAAGCAGGCGCGCAAGGAGATGGCCGCGGCCCGGCAGCCCAAGCGGAGCCGCTGGCCGTGGGTGCTCGGCGTGTTCGCCGCCGCCGCGGTGGCGGGGTACATCGCGCTGACCAAGCGGCCGCAGGAGGTGCACTTGGAGGAGGAGGACGTGGAGATCACGTCGGAGTCCACCAAGACCGGCACCCCCGAGTCCGTCCGCCCGCACGCGGCCCGCAACGGCCAGGTCTCCGACCAGCACAGCCGCAGCTGACCGGAAGAGGTGCTTCGCGCCCGCCCCGCCAGGGGACGGGCGCGAAGTCGTGCGCGCTCACAGTCCGAGGTTGCCGACCACGGTCTCGGCGATCCGACGGGTCTTGATGGTCTGCTTCTGGTTGCTGGTCACGACCACCGCGCTGCCGCCCTTGGCCACGGCGTACACCGCGCCCGTCTCCGTGGTCAGCGAGCCGCCGCTCCACCCGGCGGGCACGGTCGCCGGGCTCGAGTCGGCCACCGGCGCGGCCCGGTCGACCACCGCCTTCGCGGTCGCCGGCTCGCCCTGGAACACCCAGACGGACAGCTGCACGTCGGAAGCGTCGGCGTAGAAGAAGCAGGCGGGGTCGGGCTGGTCTGCGGACAGCCGAACCTTCCGCACCAGCTGCCCGTTCGCCTCCTGCACCACCGAGGACGCCAGGTACGGGCACTGGCCGTCTGTGGCGGGCTCCGGCACGGGCGGCGGCCCGGCGGGCGTGGTCGTCGTCTTCGCCACTGCGCTGGTGGTGGTCCCGGCGGTGGGCGCCGAGGTGGGTTCGGCGGCGGCGCAGGCGGTCAGCGCGCCGAGGACCAGCAGGGAGGGCAGGGCGGTGAGCAGCACACGGTTCATAGGGCCGCCAGTCAATCAGATGACAGACAGCGAATCGACACGGTGACCACCTAGGCACCCACCGTAATCCACATTACGGTTGTCCTCACCCTGCCGGCCGCCCCTGCAATGTGAGGACTGAGTCAAGATGAACATCTTTGACCGCGGTCGAGACCATGCCATCGCTGTGTTCCGGATTGTCATCGGCGTGTTGTTCGTCTGCCACGGCGCGCAGAAGCTGTTCGGCGTGCTGGGCTCCAAGGGTGCCGTGTCGATCACCGACTGGCCAGCCGGCCCGGCCGGTCTGATCGAGTTCGTCGGTGGTGTGCTGATCATCATCGGCCTCGGCACCCGGATCGCCGCGCTGATCTCCTCCGGTGCGATGGCCTACGCGTACTTCGTGGTCCACCAGCCCGCCGGGCTGCTGCCCATCCAGAACAAGGGTGAGCTGGCCGCGGTGTACGCGTGGGTGTTCCTGCTGTTGGCGTTCACCGGTCCCGGCGCTTGGGCCGTGGACAGGGTGCTCGCCGCGCGCAAGCACGAACAAGCGCTCGTCAACGCATAGCAGTGGGCAAGACGAGGGCCCGCACCCAGCGGCATTGGGTGCGGGCCCTCACTTGTCGCCGTACCGCGAAAGCCACCGCCGGAGCACCCATCGGATGACCTGCCTCACGAACGGGACGCTCCGGCCGTCGCACACCCAGTAAACACGAAAAGCGAAACTCTTGCGCCTCCGCGCCGGAATCCGACAATACGGACTTCTCCGGTTCAGGGGTCTACACCCCGGACCGGGAGCGGGGGGTCGTGACCCCTCAACGAGAAACGAGGTGTGCCGACGTCTGTCGGCACACCTCGTTCTGAAGCGGATGGAGACGAGGGGAATCGAACCCCTAACCCCCGCCTTGCAAAGGCGGTGCTCTGCCAATTGAGCTACGTCCCCTCGCGGGGCGGCAGACCTACCGCCCTCGCGAGTCAGTCGGTCGGGGCGGTGGCCTCGCGCCACAGGTCCGCGTCGGCCTTGGCCGAGCGGTTGCGCTTGACGAAGAACAGAACCGCACCAGCGACTGCGACAAGTGCGATGATCTTCTTCACGGCGATTCCCCTCTGCAACACCTGTGAACTTCCGGTGGGCCTAGGAGGACTCGAACCTCCGACCTCTTCGTTATCAGCGAAGCGCTCTAACCGTCTGAGCTATAGGCCCTCGGGGCAACGACGGCAAGACTACAGCACCTCCCGTCGCCGCCCCAAATCGGCTGGTCGTGGATCACTCGCGCTCGGACAAGGTCACTTCCAGGCCCCCGGCAAGATCGGCCGAGACGTTGTAGACGAACGACCCGACGGTCGCCAGGGCGGTGAAGAGCACGATGTTCACCGCGCCCACGATCGCCGCCACACCGAACACGCGACCGGCGCTGATCAGCGGGTCGCTGCCGGTCTCGTTGCCCTGCAGCAGGTCGCTGGCGGTGTTGTTGATCTTGTCCCACACGCCCATGCCGTTGAGCACGCCGTACAGCACGCCGACCGCCACGAGCCACACGAAGAACAGCGCCACGCTCAGCACCAGGGCGAGCTTGAGCACCGACCACGGGTCGACCCGCTTCACCTGCAGGCTCGCCCGGCGCGGTCCGCGCCCGGGACGCCGGGCCGACGGCGCGGAAGCCGCCGGCCGGCCGTTCGCCGCGCCCAGGTTCACCTGCGTGCGGGCCGCGCCCGACGGGGTCACGCCCGGCACCACGGGGCGGGCCACCGCCACCGTGTCCGGGTCGCTGGCCGGGTACGCGGGCTGCGACCCCTCGGCCGGTTCCGGCGGGGACATCAGGTCCGCCGGTCCGACCTGCTGCGCCTCGCCGTACTGGGTGTCGCTCGTCACCCGCTGCCACGGCGGCGGCGCGGCGTGGTGGCTGTCGCTGTCGGCGGCCGGCCGCTCGACCTTCTCGGTCTTGCCGTCGGCCGGCGCCGCCTCGGCCGCGGGCGTCTCGGGCTGCTCGGACGCCCCCGAGGCGTCGACCGCCGGCTTCTCGGCGCCGGTGGGCTCATCGCCGGCCGTCGGTGTCGGCTCGGCGCCGGGCCGGGTGATCACCGCGGTCTTGTCCTCTGGCTTCTCGGGTGGAGTCACGAGCAGTCCTCAACCTCTCGTTCGCGCTAGTTGGCGGGCTCGGCCTGATCGCCGTCGGCGGAGTCGACGATCCGATCAGCGTCGGCGGAGTCGACGATCCGATCACCGTCGGCGGGGTCGACGACCGAACCCGCCTCGGCGGAGTCGTCCTGACCCACCTCGGCGGAGTCCGCGATCGGGACACCGTCGACGGGGTCGACCACGACACCGCCGTCACCACTGGTGACGTCCGCGGGCTCGTCGGCGTTGCGCGCCACCGCGATCAGGGTGGTCCCTTCGCCGAGGTTCATCAACCGGACGCCCTTCGTCTGCCGCCCTGCCTTGCGCACCTCCTTGGCGCTGGTCCTGATGACCCCGCCCGAGGAGGTGATCGCGTACAGCTCGTCGTCGACGTCGACGATGAGCGCGCCGACCAGCCTGCCACGCCTGCGGTCGTGCTGGATGGTGAGCACACCCTTGCCACCACGACCTTGGACGGGGTAGTCCTCGATCGGCGTGCGCTTGGCGTACCCACCGTCAGTGGCCACCAAAACAAACAGACCCTCTTGGACGACGCCCACCGACAGCAGCTCGTCGCCGGTGTTGAAGCGCATGCCCAGCACACCCGAGGTCGCGCGCCCCATCGGGCGCAGCGCCTCGTCGCTGGCGTGGAACCGGATGGACTGGCCGTCGGCCGAGATCAGCTGGAGGTCGTCCTCCGCCGAGCACAGCACCGCGCCGACCAGCTCGTCGTCGTCGCGCAGGTTGATGCCGATGAGGCCGCCGGACCGGTTGGAGTCGAAGTCGGACAGCTTCGACTTCTTGACCAGGCCCTTCTTCGTGGCGAGCACCAGGTACGGCGCGACCTCGTAGTTCTTGATCTGGATGACCTGGGCGATCTCCTCCTCCGGCTGGAACGCCAGGAGGTTCGCCACGTGCTGGCCGCGCGCGTTGCGGTTGGCCTCGGGCAGCTCGTACGCCTTGGCCCGGTACACGCGGCCCTTGTTCGTGAAGAACAGGATCCAGTCGTGCGTGGAGCACACGAAGAAGTGCTGCACGATGTCGTCCTGCTTGAGCTGGGCGCCCTGCACGCCCTTGCCGCCGCGCTTCTGCGAGCGGTACAGGTCGGTCTTCGTGCGCTTCGCGTAACCCGTCCGGGTGATCGTGACGACGACGTCCTCGACCGCGATCAGGTCTTCCATCGACACGTCGCCGTCGAACGGCACGATCTTGGTGCGCCGGTCGTCGCCGTGCTTGTCGACGATCGCCAGCAGCTCCTCGCGCACGATCGCGCGCTGCCGCTCCGGCTTGGCCAGGATGTCCTTGTAGTCGGCGATCTCCAGCTCGATCTCGGCCAACTGGTCGACGATCTTCTGCCGCTCCAGGGCGGCCAGCCGGCGCAGCTGCATCTCCAGGATCGCGTTCGCCTGGATCTCGTCGACGTCGAGCAGCTCCATCAGGCCGGTGCGCGCCACGTCGGGCGTGTCCGACCGGCGGATCAGCGCGATCACCTCGTCGAGCTGGTCGAGCGCCTTGACCAGGCCGCGCAGCACGTGGGCGCGTTCCTCGGCCTTGCGCAGCCGGAAGCGCGTGCGCCGGGCGATGACCTCGATCTGGTGCTTCACGTAGTGCCGGATCATCTGGTCCAGGCGCAACGTGCGCGGCACGCCGTCGACCAGCGACAGCATGTTCACACCGAACGAGTACTGCAGCTGGGTGTGCTTGTAGAGGTTGTTCAGCACGACCTTGGCCACCGCGTCGCGCTTGAGCGTGACCACGATGCGCATGCCCGAGCGGCGGTTGGACTCGTCGGCGATGTTCGCGATGCCGGTGAGCTTCTGGTCGCGGACCAGGGTGGCGATGTTCTCCACCAGGTTGTCCGGGTTCACCTGGTAGGGCAGCTCGGTGACGACCAGGATGGTCCGACCCTTGGCGTCCTCGTCGATCTCCACGACCGCGCGCATCTTCACCGAGCCGCGCCCGGTGCGGTAGGCGTCCTCGATGCCCGCCGTGCCCAGGATCTGGCCGTGGGTCGGGAAGTCGGGGCCCTTGATGCGCTGGATCATCGCTTCGAGGGTCTCTTCGTCGGAGGCGTCCCAGTTGTCCAGCGCCCACACGACGCCGTCCGCGACCTCGCGCAGGTTGTGCGGCGGGATGTTGGTCGCCATGCCGACCGCGATGCCGGAGCTGCCGTTGATCAGCAGGTTCGGCACGCGCGACGGCAGCACCGTCGGCTCCTGGATGCGACCGTCGTAGTTGTCGCGGAAGTCGACCGTGTCTTCCTCGATGTCGGCCAGCATCTGCATGGCCAGCGGCGTGAGCCGGCACTCCGTGTTGTGACTGACGAAGCCGTCCGTGATGAACGCGTGGTCGTCGGTGTCGACCCGCAGGCTGAACACCGGCCGCACGCCCGCATCGATGACCGACTCGACGGACGCGTAGTAGAACCGGCCGTCGACCAGCGGCTCCACCACGTCGAGCACTTCGCGGTTCGTGATCCGCGCGGCGATCTCCTCGTAGTCCCGCTCCCACCGCTCGACGCGGTCCACGTTGTGCCTGCGCAGCCAGTCGCGCTCGGTCCAGCGGGTCGCGCCGTGGGCACGGATGTAGTCGCCGACGAACGGCACGTGATCGCTGCTCATCGCCCGGCTCTCGAGCGGGACGGCATCCAGGATCGCGTTCAGCTTGTCCTGCTTCGCGCCGAGGAAGCCCACGTTGCGGGCGAACAGGCGCGCGTCACGCCGGTTGGTGATGACGACCTTGATCTCGCCGTCCTCGTAGTCCACCAGCGTGCTGACAACGCCGAACTCCAGCAGCAGCTGCTGCACCTCACGGGCCAGCCGCACGCTGCGCGTGGAGTAGCTGACCTGCACGGAGTTGCGCGGCAGCGCCGAGGCCGAGCCGTCACCGGTGAACAGCGACGACAGGAACGCCCGCTTGATCACCTCGCCGGCCGACCAGACGAACTCGGGCACGTGCTTGGCGGCGCTGCGCAGGCCCACCACCTTGCCGAGCACGCTCTCGCGGAGCTGGGTCAGGTCCTGCACGTCGAGCTCGTGCAGGACGGATCCGGACTTGATGGTGCGCGAGTACACGTAGCGCGGACCGCCGACGGCGTCGTCGTACGCCTCGACCACGCGCTGGAAGTACTCGGCGTCGACGTTGTTGAACCCGGCGCGGTTCTCGGACACGAAGCCCTCGCTGACGAAGGCGCCGGCGAGGATCGCGGCCGAGTAGTGCCCGATCTCCGGCAGGACGCCGTCGTCCTGCGGTGTGCGCTGCATGACCACGCGGTCGCCGGGCCGGATCTCCTCCAGCAGCTTCCACAGCAGGGTCGGCACGCCGAGCACGTTCACCAGGCACAGGACCGGGTGGTTGTGCGTGCCGGTCAGCTCGTAGCCGTTCTTGGTGCGCAGCTTCAGCACGGGGTGCTCACCGGAGTGGAACAGCATGTCGGCGCGCACCGGGTTGCCGTTGCGGTCGAGCACCTTGAGGTCGATCGGGTTGTCGCTGTTCGGCTTGGCGTCCGGCACGATGTCGCCGATGCGCGGCGTCGAGCCGTTCGCCAACCGAATGCGACTGTCCGGTGACACGCAGTAGCGCATCGCGGCCGCCGGGTCGTTGCCCGGGGAGCCGAAGTTGCCCTGGCCGTCGATCAGCGGGTAGCGCTGCGACCACGGCTGGGCGAGGCGGACGAGCGCGTCGTAGATGGCCGAGTCGCCGTGCGGGTGGTAGTTGCCCATCACGTCGCCGACCACGCGGGCGCACTTGTTGTAGCTGCGGTCCGGGCGGAAGCCCGAGTCGAACATCGAGTACAGCACGCGGACGTGCACGGGCTTCAGCCCGTCGCGCACGTCGGGCAGGGCTCGTCCGACGATCACGCTCATCGCGTAGTCGATGTACGAGTTCTGCATCTCCTGCTGGATGTCGCGCGGCTCGGTGCGGTCTCCACCACCGGCCGGGGGCAGCGTCGTCTCGCTCACAGTTCTACTTCCTTAGAGGGCACGCCTGCGGGTTCGGGAACGACAGGGTCAGACGTCGAGGAATCGGACGCCCTTGGCGTTGCGGGTGATGAACGCGCGGCGGGCCTCCACGTCCTCCCCCATCAGCACGCTGAACAGCTCGTCGGCCGTCGCGGCGTCGTCCATGGTCACCTGCGTCAGCACCCGGTTGGCCGGGTCCATGGTCGTCTCCCACAGCTCGGAGGAGTTCATCTCGCCGAGGCCCTTGTAGCGCTGGATGTTGTCGTCCTTGCCGATCTTCTTGCCCGCGGCGAGGCCGGCCTGGATGATGCCGTCCCGCTCGCGGTCGGAGTAGGCGTACTCCGGCTCGGCGCGCTGCCACTTGATCTTGTAGAGCGGCGGGTTCGCCAGGTACACGTGACCGTGCTCGATCAGCGGCCGCATGAAGCGGAACAGCAGGGTCAGCAGCAGCGTCCGGATGTGCTGGCCGTCCACGTCGGCGTCGGCCATCAGCACGATCTTGTGGTAGCGCAGCTTGGAGAGGTCGAAGTCCTCGTGGATGCCCGTGCCGAACGCGGTGATCAGCGACTGGACCTCGTTGTTCTTCAGCACGCGGTCGATGCGCGCCTTCTCCACGTTGATGATCTTGCCGCGGATCGGCAGGATCGCCTGGAACATGGAGTCGCGGCCCTCCTTGGCCGAGCCGCCCGCCGAGTCGCCCTCCACGACGTAGATCTCGCAGTCCTCGGGGTTGGTGGAGCGGCAGTCCTTGAGCTTGCCGGGCAGGCCGCCGATGTCGAGGGCGCCCTTGCGGCGGACGAGCTCGCGCGCCTTGCGGGCGGCGATGCGGGCCTGCGCCGACGACACCGCCTTGGTGACGATGGTCCGCGTCTCGTTCGGGTGGCGCTCGAACCAGTCGGCCAGGTGCTCGTTCGTCGACTTCTGCACGAACGACTTGGCCTCGCTGTTGCCCAGCTTGGTCTTCGTCTGGCCCTCGAACTGAGGTTCCTTCAGCTTGACCGAGACGATCGCGGCCAGGCCCTCGCGGATGTCGTCGCCGGTGAGGTTGGAGTCCTTCTCCTTGAGCAGCTTCTTCTCGCGCGCGTACTCGTTGACCACGCGGGTCAGCGCGGCGCGGAAGCCCTCCTCGTGCGTGCCGCCCTCGTGGGTGTTGATCGTGTTGGCGAACGTGTACACCGACGGCGTGTAGCCGGTGTTCCACTGCATCGCCACCTCGACCTCGAGGTCCTCGCCCTTGGCCTCGAAGGAGACGACCTTCTGGTGCACGGCCTCGCGGGTGTGGTTGATGTGGCGGACGAAGTCCTCCAGGCCGCCGGGGTAGTGGAACGTGCGCTCGCGCACGGCCGCGACGTGACCCTCGGCGTCGGCCTCCTCGTCACCCGCCTGGACGCGCTCGTCGCGCAGGATGATCGTCAGACCCTTGTTGAGGAACGCCATCTCCTGCAGGCGGCGGGAGATCGTCTCGATGTTGTAGTCGGTGGTCTCGAAGATCGTCGGGTCGGCCCAGAACGTGATGGCCGTGCCGGTCTCGTCGGTCGGCTCGCCCTTGGTCAGGTCGTGGGCCGGCTTCGTGTTCTCGAACCGCTGGTTCCACGTGAAACCCTCGGTCTTGACCTCGACGTCGACGGCGGTCGACAGCGCGTTCACCACCGAGATGCCGACGCCGTGCAGACCGCCGGACACCGCGTAGGAGTCGCTGTCGAACTTGCCGCCCGCGTGCAGCTTGGTCAGCACCACTTCCAGCGTGGGCCGCTTCTCGACCGGGTGCATGCCGACCGGGATGCCGCGGCCGTCGTCGATGACCCGGACGCCCCCGTTGGCCAGCAGCGTCACGTCCACCACCGTCGCGTAGCCGGCCATGGCCTCGTCGACCGAGTTGTCCACGACCTCCTGGATCAGGTGGTGCAGACCGCGCTCGCCGGTGGAACCGATGTACATGCCTGGCCGCTTGCGGACCGCTTCCAGACCTTCCAGGACGGTGATCGAGGACGCGTTGTACTCATTCTTCTTGGCTGCCACGGGCCTGGTGTCTCCTCGGACTTCACGCGACTGGGACCGTCGCCGGGCGACGCTGGGTTGCGCTACCCCACGATTCTACCGGGGCAGACCGACAGAAACCCACTTAGGACACCCCTGGTTCGCTCACAGGCGGCCCGAAGTGAACGCCGACGTGGCCGGACCGCTGCTCACGGGGTCAAAATCGACTGGTGAGCGCTCACCGCGCCACAGGATCGCCGCTGCGGCCCTGACGCCCATCACCCGTAGGTGTCACGTGGTCCGCGGCCCGGAGCGTGCCTGGGGCCGTAGCGCCAGCTGGGCGCCGCCGGACCCTGCACCTTCAGCTGCTTCACCACGCCGTGCCCGACGCCCGCCGCGATCCGCTTGAGCAGGTCGCGCTGGAGCAGCCGCAGCTGCGTGGCCCACGCCGTGGAGTCGGCCTGGACGGTCAACTCGCCGTCACTGAGCGCTACCGGCTTCGCGTGCTCGGCCACGTCCTCGCCGACCAGCTTCGGCCACCGGGCGAACACCTGGCCACCCGCCAGCCGCTCGACCCAGCCGCGGTCGGCGGCCATCCTCGACGCGAGCCTGCCGAGCGGCTGCGGGTCGCGGTCGTCGGGGCCGGGACCGGACCAGCGGCGACGCCGACGACGGCCGGTCGCGCCCGCCGCACCCTTGCGGACACCCCGCACGCCGCGCTCCTTGGCGGAGGCGCGGGCGGCCTCCAGAGCGGCTCGGGCGAGGTCCGAACCCCGCAGACCACCCTCTTGGGGAGCCTTGGCTGTGGATATGTCCGGTTCCCGAGGGGAGTTATCCACACCATCCACAGGGTTGTCCCCAGCTGTGCGTCGGGTCACACCCATTCGGGGCATCTCCTCAGGCACGGTGCACCTCCCCGTGGCGAACGTCGAACCGCAGCCCGTCCAGCTCCTCGGGCACGTCCTCCGCGACCGCCGCCGTGATGAAGACCTGCTCCGCGCCGGCGGCCACCTTCGCCAACTGGCGACGCCTGCCGCGGTCCAGTTCGGCGAACACATCGTCCAGCACGAGGACCGGTTCGGCCCCCTCGACACGCAGCAGCTCGTACCCGCCGAGCCGCAGGGCCAACGCGAAGGACCATGACTCTCCGTGACTGGCGTAGCCCTTCGCGGGCAGGTCGCCGAGCGCCAGGTCGAGGTCGTCGCGGTGCGGCCCGACCAGGCACACGCCCCGCTCGACCTCCTGCGCGCGCACCCGGTGCAGCTCGGCGAGCAACGCGTCCTCCAGCACGTCCCGGTCGTGCGACCCGCCGCCGGCGGAGCCGGCCGGCCCCGGGAACGCGTCGCCGAGGCTCGACCGGTACGCGATCCGCGCGGGCCGCGACTCCGGCGCCACCTCCGCGTACGCCGCGGCCACGTGCGGCGCGATGTCCGCGACCAGGTCCAGCCGCGCGGCCAGCAGCTCCGCGCCGTGCCGGGCCAGGTGCCCGTCCCACACGTCGAGCGTGCTGATGTCGGCGTTGCGCGCGGCGCGCACGCTCTTGAGCAACGCGCCCCGCTGCTTGAGCACGCGTTCGTAGTCGCTGCGCACCCCGGCGTACCTCGGGGCCCGCGTCGTCAGCAGCTCGTCGAGGAACCGCCGGCGTTCACCGGGGTCGCCGCGCACCAGCGCCAGGTCCTCCGGCGCGAACAGCACCGTGCGCAGGATGCCGAGCACGTCGCGCGGGCGCGGGACCGGGCCGCGGTTGATCCGCGCCCGGTTCGCCTTGCCCGGCGTGATCTCCAGCTCGACCAGCAGCTCGCGCCCCTCGTTGACCACGGCCGTGCGGACCACCGCGCGCGAGGCGCCGTGCCGGATCAGCGGCGCGTCCGTGGCCACCCGGTGCGACCCGAGGGTGGCCACGTACCCCAGCGCCTCGACCAGGTTCGTCTTGCCCTGGCCGTTGCGCCCCACCAGCACGCTCACGCCCGGCTCGAACGCCAGGTCCGCGTGCTCCCACGACCTGAAGTCCGTGACTTGCAGGTGCCGGACGTACAACTCGTCAGCTCTGGGTCGAGCCGGAACCGGACGAAGGACCCGCGGTCTGCACGGCGTGGCCGCCGAACTGGTTGCGCAGCGCCGCGACCGCGCGCATGGCCGGCGAGTCGTCCTGCCGGGACGCGAACCGGGCGAACAGCGCGGCGGAGATCACCGGCGCGGGCACCGCGTGCTTGATCGCCTCCTCGACGGTCCACCGGCCCTCGCCGGAGTCCTCGACGTGGCCGCGCAGGTCGTCCAGCTCCGGGTCCGACTCCAGCGCGCGGACCAGCAGGTCCAGCAGCCACGAGCGGACCACCGTGCCGCGCTGCCACGCCTTGATCGTGGCCGGCACGTCGTCCACCAGCTCGGAGGCCTCGAGCAGCTCGAAGCCCTCGGCGTAGGCCTGCATGAGGCCGTACTCGATGCCGTTGTGGACCATCTTCGCGAAGTGGCCGGCGCCGACGCGGCCCGCGTGCGCGAAGCCCTCCTCGCGCGGCCCCTCCGGGCGCAGCGCGTCGAAGATCGGCATGGCGTGCTCGACGTGCTCGACGTCGCCGCCGACCATCAGGCCGTAGCCGTTCTCCAGGCCCCACACGCCGCCGGACACGCCGGCGTCCAGGTAGCCGACGCCCTTGTCGCCCAGCGCCTTGGCGTTGATCTCGTCGTCGGTGAAGCGCGAGTTGCCGCCGTCGATCACCAGGTCGCCCGGTTCGAGCAGGTCGCCGAGCTCGGCGATCGTCTGGCGGGTGATGTCACCGGCGGGCACCATCACCCACACCAGGCGCGGTGCGGAGAGCTTGCCGACCATGTCGGCGAGCGAGTCGGCGTCGGAGACTTCGGGGTTGCGGTCGTAGCCGACCACCTCGTGCCCCGCGCGGCGGATCCGCTCGCGCATGTTGAAGCCCATCTTGCCGAGGCCGACGAGTCCGAGCTGCACGGTCGTTCCTCTTCCCTAGCGTCTGTGGATGGCGTTGTGGATCAGCCGGGCAGGCGCACGGGCATCAGCAGGTAGAGGTAGCCCGGCGCCACGTTCCCATCCTCGTCCACCGGCTTGAGCAGTGCGGGCCGACTGGGTGTGGTGAAGGACAAGTGCGCCCGCGGCGTGCGGACGGCCTGGAGCCCTTCGAGGAGGTAGGTCGGGTTGAACGCGATGGTGACCGCGTCGCCGGTGTAGTCGACCGGCAGCTCCTCCTCGGCGCTGCCCTCGTCGTCGCCGCCGGCGGACAGGCGCAGGCCGCTGTCCACGAACTCCAGCCGGACCTGCGTGCCGCGTTCGGCGACCAGCGACACGCGCTTGATCGCCTGCACCAGCGCGTCGACCTCGATGATCGCGGCGGCCGAGTGCTCGGTGGGCAGCAGCTGGCGGTACTTGGGGAAGTCGGCGTCGAGCAGGCGGGTGGTCGTGCGGCGGCCCGTGCCGGACAGGCCGAGCAGGCCGTCGTTCGCGGCGAGGGACAGCTCGACCTTCGCGCCGGACGCGCCGAGCGTCTTCGCGGAGTCGTTGAGGGTCTTGGCCGGCACGAGCACGGCGACCTCGCCGAGGGACTCGTTCGGCTCCCACGGGAACTCGCGCATGGCGAGCCGGAAGCGGTCGGTGGCGACCAGGGTCACCTTGCCCTCGCCGATCTCCAGCCGGACGCCGGTCAGCATCGGCAGCGTGTCGTCCTTGCCCGCCGCGACGGCGACCTGGGTGACGGCCTCGGCGAAGAGCTCGCCGGGAAGCTCGCCGGCGAGCTGCGGCATGGACGGCAGCTGCGGGTAGTCCTCGACCGGCATGGTCGGCAGGCTGAACCGGGCGCTGCCGCAGGAGATCGTCATCCGGGAGCCGTCGACCGCGATCTCGACCGGGTGGTTCGGCAGCGCCTTGGTGATGTCGGCCAGCAGCCGTCCGCTGACGAGCGCCTTGCCGCCGTCGGCGATCGTGGCCGGGACGCCGCACTGGGCGGACACCTCGTAGTCGAAGCCGGAGACGGTCAGCGCCTCGCCGGAGCCGTCCTCCGCCCCGGCGTCGAGCAGGATGCCGCCGAGCACCGCCACAGGCGGCCTGGACGGCAGGCTGCGGGCGACCCAGGCGACGGCGTCGGCCAGGCCGTCGCGCTCGACGCGGATCTTCATGAGGCGTCCTTCCTCAAGTCGGCATGACCAACAACAGCATGCGTTGCGGTGGGGGTTGGGGAGCCGCGGCCCTCGCCGGATCTTCCGACCCTCGGCGCGGAGGCTCCCCACCGTAGAGCGTCGGGGCGGGCTTCGTCACCTCGGGGCTGCCCGGGGACGAGGCGCTGCCGAGCGCTCGTCCCCGGGCCCGACCGCCGCCTGTTTTTTCTTTGTTCTTCTCTTCAAGGGAAGACAACAGCAACAGCAGTAGGGCCTGTGGATTGTGTGGACAACCCCGGTTTCCGCAGCGTGTCGCCCGCTTGGAGGTGTGGATGGACACGGGGTGTCACCCGGGGACAAGTCGGTGTCCCCGGGGAGAACTCGCGGGCTCCTCCGTTCGGTCCACAGGAAGGCCGAGTTGTCCCCGGGTTAATCCCCGGGTGTGGGCCGAGTTGTACCCGGGTGCTGCACAGGGTGATGGTGGGCCGAATCTCCCCTGAGGGGCCGCTTTTCCGGGCCTGTGGACAACCCGTGGCCCGCGGTTCACCAGCGCCGGCACCTGCGACGAGGTCGTTGGGCCGCACCGGGAACGCCCTTTTCGCGGCCCTCGTGGGGCGGGGGTACCTCACACGGGTGACATGAAACGACCCCCGTCGGCCCCGGGCGCCACGCCCGGGTGACGCGGGCGCCTGATCAGGCGCGGGTGGGCCGGCGCGGTCGCGGCACCCGGGTGCCGCCGGCGGGTCCGGTTCGCACCCGGGTGCGGTGCGGCCCGTCCCCGGGTGCGACAGCGGCACCCGGGGACGGGAGGGGCCGCACCCGGGGACGGGAGGGGCGGGTGCCGGGCCGGCCGGAGGCGCGCTTCGACGACGGCTGCGCGCGGGCCGTTCCGGGGTGGGCTGCCGGCCGGCGCGCCGGGGCGCTGTGGGTGCCCCGCGGCCGTGCCGGGTGCGGGCGGCCGGGTGCGGGTGCCGGGCGGCTGGAGCACGCGTGCCGGGACAAGGGGTGCCGGAGGCGGGCCACCGGGTCGCCGAGCGGGTCGACCGGCGGGCGTGGCGGCGTCGGCGTCGGCTCAGGTGCCGGGCCGGTCGGGGCGGCGAAAGCCGGCGCCGCGCCTGGACGTGGCCGGGCGCGGCGCGGGTGGTGGGGGTGGTGCGGACGCAGAGCGCAAGCGTTTGCGGGTCAGGGGGTGTGGCGGGCGCGCTGCTTGATGCGCGACGTCAGCTCCTGCACCTGCTCGTACACCCGGCGGCGCTCGGCCATCTCCTTGCGGATCTTCTTGTCCGCGTGCATGACCGTCGTGTGGTCGCGGCCGCCGAACGTCTGGCCGATCTTCGGCAGCGACAGGTCCGTCAGCTCGCGGCACAGGTACATGGAGATCTGCCGCGCCTGGGCCAGGACCTTCGTCTTGCCGGGGCCGCACAGGTCGTCTATGGACACGGAGAAGAACTCCGCGGTGACCGCCATGATCGTGGGCGCGGTGATCTCCGGGGCGTGCGAGTCCGGGATCAGGTCGCGCAGCACTATCTCGGCCAGCTGCACGTCGACCGGCTGCCGGTTGAGCGAGGCGAACGCGGTGACGCGGATGAGCGCGCCCTCCAGCTCGCGGATGTTCCGCTCGATCCGGGCCGCGATGAACTCCAGCACCTCGGCGGGCGCGGCCAGCCGGTCCTGCGCGGCCTTCTTGCGCAGGATGGCGATCCGCGTCTCCAGCTCGGGCGGCTGGATGTCGGTGATCAGGCCCCACTCGAACCGCGTCCGCAGCCGGTCCTCCAACGTCTCCAGCCGCTTGGGCGGCCGGTCGGAGGACACCACGATCTGCTTGTTCGAGTTGTGCAGCGTGTTGAAGGTGTGGAAGAACTCCTCCTGCGTGCCTTCCTTGCCCTCCAGGAACTGGATGTCGTCGACCAGCAGCACGTCGATGTCCCGGTACCGGCGCTGGAAGGCGACCTTGCGGTCGTCGCGCAGGGAGTTGATGAAGTCGTTGGTGAACTCCTCGGTCGACACGTACCGCACCCGCATGCCGGGAAACAGCCGCTGGGCGTAGTGCCCGACCGCGTGCAGCAGGTGCGTCTTGCCGAGCCCGGACTCGCCCCAGATGAACAGCGGGTTGTACGCGCGGGCGGGCGCCTCGGCGACGGCCACCGCGGCGGCGTGCGCGAAGCGGTTGGACGCGCCGATGACGAACGTGTCGAAGTTGTACTTCTCGTTCAGCCTGGTCTGCGAGGACGCCGGGTTGGCCGGCCGGGTGTAGGGCGTGCCGCTCGGCGCGGCGTGCCCGCCGCTGAACGTCGGCCAGATCTCGGTGACCGCGGCGAGCGCCTCGCCCTCCTCGTCGACCTCGTCGCCTTCGCCCTCGGTGTCGCCCTCGACCTCCGCCTCGACGGCGAGGCCGCCGTTGATCGAGACCAGGCCCGGCGGCGGTCCGGGAACAGGCACGGGCACCGGAACCGGCACCGGGATCTGCGCCGTCGGCGGATCGGGCGAGTCGACCTTCACGGCCAGCGAGACGGCCCGGCCGAGCCTGCGGGACAGGGCGGCGGTGATGGGCTCGCGCAGCGCGCGCTCGATGGCTTCCTTGGCGAAGTCACTCGGCGCGGCGAGCAGCGCGGTCCCGTCGAGCAGCCCGATGGGTCGGGTCACGCGCATCCACGCGCGCTGTTGGGGGGACAACGTGCTGGCGGCGAGCTCCTGCACGACCTGTTCCCACACGAGACCCAGATCGGTCTGGTGGTCGGACACCTCCGCGCTCCCCTCCCCTCGGTGACGTCTTCGCGGTCAGTCCCCGGGGAACTTCCACGACGTGGACACGGAGGATAGAGGCATCCACAGAGTTATCCACAACTGTGCACGAACGCGGCCCGGAGCGCAGCGGATCCCCCCGTTGCCCCCGAACACCCGCGGCCGGCGTGGCGGGGGCTGTCGTCCCTCGTCAGCCCGGCCCGCGTCACCCCGCACCACCCGCGAAGGCAGCACGCTAACAAGGCGCGGGCCTTGCCACAAGACGTACGGCCGCGCAAGCCCTTTTCGTGCGCGCAACGCCGCTGCGACGCCGCCGGGCGCCCCCGGGTGCGACCCCGATTTGAACCGCGCCCCCGGAGCTGCGTACCCTCGTAACCGTCTCCCGCTTGCGTGGGGTGCTTTTCGCGCGCCTAAGGCTTGATCGCTGGGGACAACCACAGACCTGCTTGGCAGTTAAGCACCGGGAGTCCGACCGTGAGCAAGGGTAAGCGCACCTTCCAGCCCAACAACCGTCGCCGTGCGAAGACGCACGGGTTCCGGCTGCGCATGCGCACCCGCGCCGGTCGCGCCATCCTGGCCGCGCGCCGGGGCAAGGGCCGCACGCAGCTGTCCGCCTGATCGCCGCAGCGCCGTGCTGCCCGCGGCCAATCGGCTGACCCGCAGCCAGGACTTCGGCCTGGTGGTCCGCCGAGGCCGCCGGGCCGGCCGGTCCCGGCTGGTGGTGCACGTCCTGACACCGACGCCGTCCGACGGCGCCTCGGCGCAGCGACGTGCCCCGACAGCCCCCGATGGAGCTTCGGCGGAGCAACGCACCCCGACAGCCTCCAATGGCGCCTCGGCGGAGCAACGCACCTCGGCGCAGCCCACCTTGGACCCGTCCAAGGTGGGCTTCGTCGTGAGCAAGGCCGTGGGCAACTCCGTGGTCCGCCACCGGGTGAGCCGCAAGCTCCGGCACCTGGTGCGGGACCGGCTCGCCGTGCTGCCGCCCGGAACTTCGGTGGTCGTGCGAGCGTTGGCACCGTCAGCCGATGCGGACAGCGCCGAGCTCGGCCGTGACCTCGACGCGGCGCTGCACAAGGTGCTGCGATGACGACCGTCCAGGTGAGCCCCGTCGTGCGGGCGCTGCTGCTCCCGGTGCGCTTCTACCGGAAGTTCATCTCACCGGCGCTGCCCCCGACCTGCCGTTTCCACCCGAGTTGCAGCGCGTACGCGGTGGAGGCGTTGACCGTCCACGGTGCGCTGCGCGGTTCCTGGCTGACCCTCCGCCGTCTGGGTCGCTGCGGACCCTGGCACCCTGGTGGCCTGGACCCGGTTCCGCCGAGGCGAAACGCGGTCCCCGACCTTCCTGCCGAGGAGTAGCTAGTGCTCAACTTCATCTACTACCCGGTGTCCTTCATCCTGTGGTGTTGGCACTGGGTGTTCGGCCACGTCTTCGGCGAGTCGAGCGGGTTCGCGTGGGCGCTGTCCGTGGTGTTCCTCGTCTTCACCCTGCGCGCGATCCTGTTCAAGCCGTTCGTCGGCCAGGTCCGCTCGATGCGCAAGATGCAGGAGTTCGCGCCCGAGCTCCAGAAGATCAAGAAGAAGTACGCGAACGACAAGCAGCGCCAGGCGCAGGAGATGCAGAAGCTCCAGTCGGAGCACGGCGTCAACCCGCTGGGCGGCTGCCTGCCGATGCTGGTGCAGATCCCGGTGTTCATCGGCCTGTTCCACGTGCTGCGCTCGTTCAAGCCCGGCTGGGGCGAGGTCTACTTCTTCGACGCCCAGGGCGTGGAGTCGTTCGTCAACGCGAAGCTGTTCGGCGCGAACCTGTCGACGTTCATCACGATGCCGTGGGACGACCCGAACCAGCCGTCGCTGACGGACTTCGGCACCGAGCGCAGCGCGGTGCTGTACGTGGCCATCCCGTTGATGATCATCGCGTCGATCGCGACCCACTTCACCGCGCGCCACTCGGTGGCCCGGCAGACGCAGGCCGCGACGGACAACCCGCAGACCGCGATCATGAACAAGCTGACGCTCTACATCTTCCCGCTGGGCGTGCTCGTCGGTGGTCTCTTCTTCCCCATCGCGATCCTGCTCTACTGGCTGAGCAACAACGCGTGGACGCTGGGCCAGCAGTACGTCGTGTACCACCGCATCGACCGCGAGGAAGAGGCGAAGAAGGTGGAGGCCACCGCGCAGCGGTCGGCGCTCGCCCCGAAGCCGGGCGTGAAGCCCGTGACCAAGCCCAAGCCCGGCCAGAAGCCGCAGCCGCAGCGCAAGCCCGCGGGCGCCCAGCCCGCCGCCGACGACGCCGCGGAGGTCAAGGCCACCCCGGACGTGAGCGAGTCGACCTCGACCGCGAAGCCGTCCACCGAGGTTCCCGGTCTGAGCCCAGACCGATCCCCTGGCAAGAAGCAGGGCAACAAGAAGCGTCGTTGACCCTGGAGAGGAGACATCGTGTCGGAGACGTTGCAGGCGGCCGACGTGGACGCACCGGAGGCCGACAAGGTTCCGCCGGCGCGCTCGGGGAGCTCGGAGGACCTGCTCGTCCAGGAGGGCGACATCGCCGGGGACTACCTCGAGCGGCTGTTGGACCTGCTCGACTACGACGGCGACATCGACCTCGACGTCGAGGCGGGTCGGGCGATCGTGAGCATCGACGGCGGTGACGACCTGGAGAAGCTGGTCGGTCCCCGCGGCACGGTCCTGGAGTCGTTGCAGGAGCTGACCCGGCTCGCCGTCCAGCAGGAGACGGGCGTGCGCAGCCGCCTCATGCTCGACATCGCCGGCTGGCGCGCCGGACGGCGTGCCGAGCTCGCCGACCTCGGCCGGACCACGGCCGAGAAGGTGGTGGCGACGGGCGAGAAGGTGCGGCTGCACCCGATGACCCCGTTCGAGCGGAAGGTCGTGCACGACGCCGTCGCCGCCGTGGCGGGGGTGCACAGCGAGAGCGAGGGCGAGGAGCCCCAGCGTCGCGTGGTGGTGCTGCCGAAGCCCTGAGCGGGCTGATCGAGCAGAACGTCCGAACGGCCCCGGTCCCGATGGGATCGGGGCCGTTCGCGTTCCCGGGGTCGGCCGGAGGTCAGGCCCGCACCAGGTACCGCTCGTCGGTGACCTCCCGTCCCCAGAGGGCCGGGTCGGTGAGCGGGTGCACGTCCCCCTCCCCCAGCAGCGCCACGCACTCGGCGGCGGTGAGACCCGCGCCGGTGGACCAGCGACCCTCGACGAGGACCAGGCGACCGCCCGGCTTGAGGAGGGCGCGCCACCGGTCGAGCGCGGCGGCCGGGTCGGGCAGCGCCCAGAGGACGTGCCGGGCGAGCACGACGTCGAAGCTGCCCGGCGGGTACGGCGGGTCCGCCGCGTCGCCTCGGCGGAAGTCGACACCGGGCGCCTTGGCGCGGGCCACCGCGAGCATCCGCTCGGAGAGGTCGAGGCCGCACGCGCGGTGGCCGGCCTCGGCGAGCAGCGCGGTGAGGCTGCCCGTGCCGCAGCCGAGGTCGACCACCGCGGCCGGAGCGGGTGGGAGCCTCGGCAGGAGCACGTCGGCCCACGCCTGCCGCACGGCCGGGTCGCGCAGCCCATGGTCGGCCTCCTCGTCGAACGTCGCGGCTTGGTCGTCCCAGAACCGCGCTTGAGCGAAGGTGGTCAGCCACGCTCGCTGTTCGGCGGTCTCCGGGACCGGCCGCCCGCGCGCCGCGGAGATCGCCTGCCACGCCGCCTCGGGTGACGCGCCGTCCAGCACGAGGAGCGCGCCAGCGAGCAAGGACGAGCGACCGATCCCGGCCCGGCAGTGCACCACGACGTGCCGGCCGGCCCGCAGGTCGCGCAGCACGGGGTCGAGGTCCGGAGCGGCCGCGGGCACGCCGAAGTCCGGGATCGGCAGCCAGTGGAAGGTGAGGCCGGCCGCGCGGGCGGCGACGGGTTCGCCGGCCAGGTCGAGCTCGGCCAGCTCCGTCTCGGTGAGGGCGCACACGATCACCTCCACGCCGGACGCCGCCAGGTCGGCGATGTGCCGGAGGCTGTGCGGGGGTCCCATCGTGCTCAGCGAGCCCGGCCTGATCGTGTGCACGAGCCACCTCTTCCCCTCGTCGTGTTCCACGTGAAACGGTCGCGGGATGACAGGGACCACCCGGAAACTCCGCGTCGCCGCCTACGCCGTGATCATCGAAGACGACCGGTTGCTGCTCTCCCGCTGGCTCGGTCCGGACCGGCCGAGGTGGATCCTGCCCGGCGGTGGGCTCGACCACGGTGAGGACCCGTACGACGCGGTGGTCCGCGAGGTGTCCGAGGAGACCGGCTACCGAGCGGAGGTCGACCGGTTGCTCGGCATCCAGAACGTCTACGGACCTATGGTGCGCGACGGCGTCGAGGTCGACTACCACCGCATCCGGATCCTGTACGAGGCGCACGTCGTCGGAGGCGAGTTGACGTTCGAGATCGGCGGGAGCACGGACCGGGCGGCGTGGTTCCCGCTCGACGAGGTGCCCGGGTTGGATCACGTCGAGTCGGTCGACTACGCGTTGGAACTCCTGCGCGTGCTGCCGAAGGACGGCCGGATTGAAAGTTTCACGTGAAACGCGACTCGGATTTGGCGTGTCGCCGGGGTGATCCGTCATAGTGGGGGCCGGCACATCTCGTGGGGCTCACCGCCTCCTTGGCGAGACGCCCAACCCCATCGCCCACACCCGGCCGCCGCCGGCGTCTGGTGTGGTTTCACGTGAAACGTCCCGGACGGAGACATGGCCGCAGAGGTGGAAGACCGCGCGAAGAAGGTCTTCGGTGACCACTACGACAAGGCGGTCGCCTTCACGGCACTGCTCACCGAGCACGGCGTCGAACGCGGGCTGATCGGCCCGCGGGAGGTCGACCGGCTCTGGGAGCGCCACATCCTCAACTCCGCCGTCGTGGCGGAACTGCTCCCCCAAGGCGCACGGGTCGTGGACGTCGGCTCGGGCGCGGGACTGCCGGGCATCCCCCTGGCGATCGCGCGGCCCGACCTCGACCTCACGCTCCTGGAGCCGATGGCACGCCGGGTGGCGTGGCTGACCGAGTGCGTCGAGGCCCTCGACCTCGACGTCACCGTGGTCCGCGGGCGGGCCGAGGAACCACCGGTGCGGGATCAGCTGTCCGACAGCGACGTCGTGACGGCCCGCGCGGTCGCTCCGCTGGAACGGCTGACGCGGTGGTGCCTGCCGCTGCTCCGGCCGGGTGGACGTCTGGTCGCTCTCAAGGGCGAGAGCGCCGCGGAAGAACTGGAACGCGACGCCGAGGCGGTGCGCCGGGCCGGAGGGATCCGACCTCGCGTCACCACCTGCGGTGGCGAAGTACTCGAACTGCCGACGACGGTCGTGCTCGTGGAGCGCGATGAGCAGGCGAGCCGCCGTGAAGGCGCGCGTCGCAGAAGGAAGGTTCGGTGAACGTGTACCCCGACCCCCTGCAACCGGTGTTCCAAGCGGCCGGTGTTTCACGTGAAACCGATCCTGAAGGCGCGGTGGGTGCGGGCGCAGTGCTCCGCCCCGCAGCCGAGTCGAATCTGGCAAACAACGTGGAACCGGCAGGAGACAGCACCGTGTGGACCCCCATCGCGGAAGAAGCGGCACGCGCCACCCGCGTCCTGCACCCCGACTCCCTCCAACTCCCCCGTCCGGACCGTCGCCGGGTCATGGTGGTCGCCAACCAGAAGGGTGGCGTCGGCAAGACCACGAGCACGGTGAACCTGGCCGCCGCGCTCGCCATCCACGGGCTCAAGGTGCTCGTCATCGACCTCGACCCGCAGGGCAACGCGAGCACGGCGCTGGCCGTCGAGCACCGCTCCGGCACGCCGTCGGTGTACGAGGTGCTCATCGGTGAGCTGTCCGTGGCCGAGGCGGCTCAGGTCAGCAACCAGTCCCCCAACCTGTACTGCGTGCCGGCCACCATCGACCTGGCGGGCGCGGAGATCGAGCTGGTCTCGATGGTCGCCCGCGAGTCGCGGCTGAAGGAAGCGCTGAGCCCCGAGGCGCTGGATTCCATCAAGCCGGACTACGTGTTCATCGACTGCCCGCCTTCGCTCGGCCTGCTGACCGTCAACGCGATGGTCGCCGCGCAGGAGGTGCTGATCCCGATCCAGTGCGAGTACTACGCGCTGGAGGGGCTGGGACAGCTGCTGCGCAACATCGAGCTGGTGCAGGCGCACCTGAACCCGACGCTGAACGTGTCCACGATCCTGCTGACGATGTACGACGGCCGCACGAAGCTGGCCGACCAGGTGACCAGCGAGGTGCGCGGCCACTTCGGCGACACGGTCCTCAAAACGGTGATCCCGCGCAGCGTGAAGGTCTCCGAGGCACCAGGATTCGGTCAGACGGTGCTCACCTACGATCCCGGCTCACGGGGCGCGATGAGCTACCTCGACGCGGCACGGGAGATCGCCGAGTTCGGCGCGGAGATGGGGTCGGCATGACGGAACAGCGCAAGGGTGGCCTCGGCCGCGGGCTCGCGGCCCTGATCCCGAGCGGCCCACCTCCCGGCACACCGTCGGCGCCGTCGTCGGCCCGGGCGGGCTCCAACGGGTCGTCGAACGGGGCGTCCACCCCTGCGCCCTCCCCCGACCCCACGGGGGAGGTGGCCGGCGCGGTGTACCAGGAGCTGCCGGTCACGGCTATTCGAACGAACCCGAAGCAGCCGCGGCAGGTGTTCGACGAAGAGGCGCTGCGGGAGCTGGAGCACTCGATCCGCGAGTTCGGGCTGATGCAGCCCATCGTGGTGCGGGCGATCGGGCCGGACCACTACGAGCTCGTCATGGGCGAGCGGCGGTGGCGGGCGACCCAGCTGGCGGGGTTGAAGACGATCCCGGCGATCGTGCGGCACACCGCCGACGACGTGATGCTGCGGGACGCGCTGTTGGAGAACATCCATCGCGTGCAGCTGAACCCGTTGGAAGAGGCGTCGGCCTACCAGCAGCTGCTGGAGGAGTTCGGTGTGACGCACGAGGAGCTGGCGGACCGGATCGGCCGGAGCCGGCCGGTGGTGACGAACACGATCCGGCTGCTGAAGCTGCCGCTGCCGGTGCAGCGCCGCGTGGCGGCCGGGGTGTTGTCGGCGGGGCACGCGCGGGCGCTGCTGGGGGTCGAGGACCCCGGGGTGCAGGAGGAGCTGGCCACCCGGATCATCGCCGAGGGGATGTCGGTCCGGGCCACCGAGGAAGCGGTGACGCTGGCCAAGGGTGCGGAGCCGGCCAAGGCGAAGGTCGTCCGCCGCAAGCCGATGCAGGCGCCGGGGTTGCAGGAGTTGGCGGAGCGGCTGTCGGACAACTTCGAGACGCGGGTGAAGGTGGAGCTGGGGCAGCGGAAGGGGCGGATCGTGGTGGAGTTCGGCTCCGTCGACGACTTGGAGCGGATCATCCAGCTCATGTCCCCCGAAGCGGCCCAGCGGGCGCGGGCCGCGGACTAGTTCCGGGGTCGATTTCGGCGTCCGACGAGCCCGTTCGAAGATCACTACCGGAGTGGTCGAAAATCGGACAAATGGGATTCGTTCGGGGTGCAGGGGATCACCCAGGGGTCTTTTGTCACGGTGACGATGACGGCCCGTGTCCATCCGGACACGGGCCGTCATCGTCGAGTGAGAGGGTCTAACGCGCGACTGCCCGCTCGACGAGCCCCGCGTAGATCTCCCCCAACGACCGACCGGCCGCCTCGACCGCCATCGGGAGGAGCGAGGTCTCGGTCAGACCGGGCGAGACGTTCACCTCCAGGAAGTGGACGGTGCCGTCCGGCGCGACGATGGCGTCGGTCCGGGAGACGTCGCGCAGACCCAGGAGGCGGTGGGCGGAGACCGCCAGCTCCCCGACCGCCTGGGCGGCCTTCTCGTCGAGGCGCGCCGGGGCGTGGAAGTCGGTGAGCCCCGCCGTGTAGCGGGCGGTGTAGTCGTAGACGCCGTTCTCCGGGACGATCTCGACCGGCGGCAGGGCGTGGGGACCGTCCGGTCCGTCCACCACCGCGACGGCCACCTCGACGCCCTCCACGAAGCGCTCGGCCAGGACCGTGTCACCGTAGGCCAGGCAACCGACCATCGCGGTCGGCAGCTCGGCGGCGTCGCGGACCACCTGGGCGCCCAGGGCCGAGCCGCCCTGGTCGGGCTTGAGCATGAGCGGCAGGCCGAGCCGGTCGACCATGGCGTCCAGGACCGGTCGGGCGCCCAGCTCGCGGAACGTGGCGTGCGACAGCACGGCCCACTCCGGGGTGGCCAGCCCGGCGCGGGCCAGCTCCCCCTTCGCGGTCGGCTTGTCCCACGCACGGCGGCAGGCGCGGGAGTCCGTGCCGACGAACGGGACGTTCATCAGCTCCAGGATCGTCTGCACCGAGCCGTTCTCGCCCTCGCCGCCGTGCAGCGCCACCACGACGGCGTCGGGACGGTGTTCCTTCAGGCGGGTGAGCAGGGTGCCGTCGGCGTCCCACTCCTCCACGACCAGGCCGACCGAGCGCAGCGCGGCGGACAGCCTGCGACCGGATCGCAAGGACACCTCCCGCTCGTGCGAAAGGCCCCCGGACAGGACTGCGACCCAGCGGTTGGACAACGTGTGCTCCTGATCAAGCGGTGTCGGGCGAAGGGCTGTGCGGACCGGAGACGGCGCGGCCCACGGTCGGGCCGAACGTCTCGTGCAGCTCGATCTCGTCCTTGATGACGTTCGCGAGCCGTCGCACGCCCTCGCGGATGCGTTCGGGCGTCGGGTAGCAGTACGAGATGCGCAGCTGGCGGCTGCCGAGGCCGTCGGCGTAGAAGCCGGTGCCCGACGCGTACGCCACGCGCTGGGTGATCGCGCGCGGCAGCATGGCCTTGGTGTCGATGCCCTCGGGCACGGTCACCCAGACGTAGAAGCCGCCGTTCGGCTTGTTCCACGTGGAACCAAGCGGCATGTGCTGCTCGAGGGACGAGATCGCCGCGTCCCGGCGTTCCCGGTAGGCCTCGCGGTAGGTCTTGATCTGACCCTTCCAGTCGTGCGTCGACAGGTAGCGCGACACGATCAGCTGGTTCAGGGTCGGCGGGCAGAGGGTGGCCGACTCGGCCGCCAGGACGAGCTTCTCCCGGACGGCGTGCGGCGCCAGGACCCAGCCCACCCGCAGGCCCGCGGCGAACGTCTTGGAGAACGAGCCCAGGTAGACGACGTTGTCCGGGTCGGTCGCGCGCAGGGCCGGGTACGTGACGCCGTCGAAGCCCAGCAGGCCGTACGGGTTGTCCTCGACCACGAGGATGCCGTGCGTGCGGCAGATCTCCAGGACCTCCGCCCGGCGCTGCACGGCGAGCGTGACGCCGGCCGGGTTGTGGAAGTTGGGGATCGTGTAGAGGAACTTGATCCGGCGGCCTGAGCGCTCCACCGAGGCGATGGCCTCGCGCAGGGCGTCCGGCATGAGGCCGTCCGCGTCCATGCCCACGTGGACGACCTGGGCCTGGTAAGCGGCGAACGAGCCCAGCGCGCCCACGTAGGACGGCCCCTCGGCCAGCACGACGTCACCCGGGTCGCAGAAGATGCGGGTGACCATGTCCAGGCCCATCTGGGAGCCGACGGTCACCACGACGTCGTCCGGGTGGGCGTTGATGCCCTCCAGCGCCATCACGTCGCAGATCTGCTCGCGCAGCTCGGGCACGCCGTGCGCGCTGCCGTACTGGAGCGCCACGAGTCCCTCGGTGGCCACGACGTCGGCCACCTCCGCGCTGAGGGACTCCAGCGGCAGTGCTGCCAGGTGCGGCATCCCTCCCGCCAGGGACACCACCTCAGGCCTGCTCGCCACCGCGAAGAGCGCCCGGATCTCCGATGCCGTCATGCCCGCCGTGCGCGCCGCGTACCGGCGCAGGTGGGGGTCGAGGCTTCTGGCTCCCTGCTTGGGGGGCACTCCGGGTAGGTTCACGGGAAACTCCGTAGGTGGCTGTTACCGGCGGGTTTGTTCCCGCCCGAGTGTAACGGCCGTCCCGTTCGGGGCATCTGCCTTCCGGGCAGGGGTCACATCCGCCTATCCTCGTGGGGGAAGTCTTTCGGGGGCTTGGAGGTCGGGGTGTCGCGTCGTGTCGTGGGCGTCACCTTGGACAACCTGGAGCACCTCTCCAAGCACAGTCGGACCTGCGTGTTCTGGGAGCTCGCGCCCCATCTGAAGGAGCAGGCCGAGGAGTTCGGGGACACCGAGTTCGAGAAGGAGGCCTGGGTCTCCAGCGTGCTGCTGGAGTGGGGTTCCTGCGGTCGGATCATCTACCTGGACGGGATTCCCGCCGGCTCGGTGTTCTACGCGCCCCCGCCGGCCGTGCCCCGGTCGTTGGCCTTCCCCACCTCCCCCGCCAGCCCCGACGCGGTGCTGATGACCGGGCTGGAGGTGCTGCCGGAGTTCCGCGGCGGCGGGCTCGGGCGGGTGCTCGTGCAGACGGTGGCCAAGGACCTCACGCGTCGCGGCGTGAAGGCGATCGAGGCGTTCGGCGACAACCGGCCGGAGGTCGACGGGCCGAGCTGCGTCACGCCGGCCGACTTCCTGCTCCAGGTCGGCTTCAAGACGGTGCGCCCCCACCCCCGGTGGCCGCGGTTGCGGCTGGAGCTGCGCAGCGCGTCTTCGTGGAAGGAAGACGTGGAGGCGGCGTTGGAGCGGCTGCTCAGCTCGGTGACGGTGACCGCCGCCCCGCCGGAGCCCAGTTTCAAGCCTGTCTGATCAGCCAGCCCCCTGAGCTGGGGGTTCATCGGCACGGGTTGACATGCAGTCAATTGCCTGCCTAACGTGCGGTGTGGACAAGGTGTTCAAGGCCCTGGCCGACGAGACCCGCCGCTACCTGCTGGACCGGCTGCACGAGGAGAACGGCCAGACGCTCGGCGAGCTGTGCGCCCGGCTGGGGATGACCAGGCAGTCCGTCACCCAGCACCTGGCCGTGCTGGAGGCGGCGAACCTGGTCAGCACCACCCGTCGGGGCCGGGAGAAGCTGCACTACCTCAACCCGGTGCCGCTGCACGAGGTGCAGGAGCGGTGGATCGACAAGTTCGAGCAGCCGCGGTTGCGGCTGCTCGGCGACGTGAAACGACGAGCGGAGGAACCGGTGAAGCCGGAGTTCGTGTACGTGACGTACATCGAGAGCACGCCCGAACGGGTGTGGGAGGCCCTGACCGACGAGGACCTGACGGCGAGCTACTGGGGCCACCGCAACGTCTCGGACTGGCAGGTCGGCTCGGCGTGGGCGCACCGGCGCGCGGACGGCTCCGACGTGGACGACGTGGTGGGCCGGGTCGTCGAGGCCGACCCGCCGCGCCGCCTGGTGACGACGTGGGTGGACCCGGCGGACCCGGCCGTGACCTCGACGGTGACGTTCCGCATCGAGGCGTACGGCGAGATCGTGCGACTGACCGTGACCCACTCGGGCCTGGCCGACGAGGCGGAGCGCGCGCAGGCGGCGTCCGGCTGGGCGGCGGTGCTGTCGAACCTGAAGTCGCTGCTGGAGACCGGGCACGTGCTGCCCGGCATCCCGTGGGAGATGCCCGCGCACTCCGGCTAGAAGCGGTCGACCTCGCAGTTCTCCAGCGTGCCGGACTGCAGCAGGTCGAGCGCCTGCTCGCTGACGACGAGCTGACCCTGGTCGGTGACGCCGAGGTCGTCCACCCCCGCCTGGCCGGTCACCTCCAGCCAGTGGAAGGTGGGCAGCTCCTTGCCCTCCAGCATCTCCTGCGCCTCGTCGGAGAGGGTCACCGTGGCGCGGCGGACGCGGAAGGCGTCCAAGCCGCTGTCGACCAGCGTGTCGGCCAGGTCGTCGGTCACCAGGTAGACCGGGAACGCCTCGATCAGGTCGTCGCCGGCCCAGTCGGTGATCTCGTAGTGCACCGCTTCGATGCGCGGCGGGTGGGCCCCGGCGTCGATCACGGTCCCTTCGTCCAACGCGCCGGCGACCTCGGGTTCGAGGCGGTAGAACTCCATCGTGCTCCTCACCGGCGGGGTCGGCCAATAAGATCGACTCGTGGACGTGGGTGTCGAGATCCAGGGCAAAGTACTCGCGATCATCGAGGGCTCGCGGGACTTCGTGAAGATTCGCACACTGCTCGACGGGTGGCAGGCCGACGGCATCCCGACCGGGCACCTGGTCGACGAGCTGACCGACCTGATGCTGGACCTGCGCGCCCAGAACCGCGCGGACGACGAGGACGCCGTCGCCGAGGTGCTGGACGTCCTGGCGGACTGGTAGCGGCCTCACCCGGTGGCTTTCGGGGGCCGTGACCTCGCACTGCCACTGGACGAGCGTTCGCCCGCTGCTCTCGCGACTGGCGCACGCACCCGTCAGCCAGGTGTTCGACCGTTCGGGAGGACGTCCGCCCACGGGAACCCGTCCAGCAACGCCTTCGCGGCGACGTCGTGCGGTAGGTGCGCCGGCTCTCGGGGTCGCGCTGGAGCCCGGCTCCACCGCACCTCGGTGGTCATGCCACCAGTTCCGGACTTGGTCGGAACCGGTGGCAGGCTGCCGCGGGCCGGGTCAGCGGAGCTTGCCGGTGGCCACCTCGTGCCGCAGCAGGTCGTCCATGGTGAAGGTGCCGGTCGGCTGGTCGTCCTTGCCCAGCAGGTACAGGCGCTTCACCGCGACCAGGATGCCCTCGGCGACCACGTCGCGGAACGACGGGTTGGCCAGCCGCTGCCGGTCGCCCGCGTTGGTCAGGTAGCCGACCTCCACGCGGACCGCCGTGCAGCGGGTCATCCGGAGCATGTCCCAGGTCTTCGGGTGCGTGCGGCAGTCGAGCAGGCCGGTGCGGGCGACGATCTCGCGCTGGATGAACCCGGCCAGCGCCTCGCCGACGGTGGACGACGTGCCGTTGCCCGTCCCGAAGTGGAACGTCGCCACACCGGACGCCAGGGGCGAGGCGTTGCGGTCGGTGTGCAGGGACAGGATCAGGTCGGCGCCCGCCTCGTTGGCGAACCGCGCCCGCTCACCCTCGTCCGGGTTGTGGTTGGGCCCGCGCGTGAGCAGGGCCTCCATGCCGGTGGCGGCCATCTTGCCCTCGAGCAGCCTGGCCAGGTCGAGCATGACGTCGGCCTCGGACACGCCGTCGACCACGACACCGCGGTCCTCGCCGCCGTGACCGGGGTCGATGATGATGCGCTTGCCGGACAGCCTCGGCCCGGCCCGCCGGACCCGCTCCTGCTCGCGCAGGAACACCGGCCGCCCGCCCCGCACCTTCGGCTGGAGCTGCCGCAGCGCGCGGACCGTGTCGGGGCCGCACATGCCGTCGACGATCAGCCCGTAGTCGCGTTGGAAGCTCCGCAACGCCTGCTCGGTCTGCTGACCGAACTCGCCGTTGGCCCGACCGGCGTCGTAACCCAGCTCCAGCAGGCGCTCCTGCAACGCGAACACGTCGTCACCGGTCACCGGCTGCGCCATGAGGAACGCGAGCGGGCGGTCGCCGAGCCGGTACGTCGCGTCGCGCAGGGCGCGGTAGGTGGCGGGGCCGACGAGACCGTCGGTGATGAGACCCCGCTGCTGCTGGAAGGCGCGCACCGCGTGCTCGACCGGCAGGTCGAACACCTGGGACGGCTGCGGATCGGACAGCAGACCGAGCTTCGTCAGCGTTGCCCTGACCTCGGCGACGTCCGGACCGAAATCCCCGCGGCGGAGTAGCAGCATGCACCCCTCGCTCACTAAGGCGCCGACATCCGTCGACGCGAACCTGACGACCTATTGTGCCTTGCTCGCGCCGATGCCACGGACGGGGCTACTGCGAGTGGTTACGGCTCCACAAACGAGTGACCCGTCCGTCTCCTCGGAAGACGGACGGGCCACCGGTTCGGTTGCACTCAGAGCACGTCGGACAGGTCCTTGAGCAGGGCCGCCTTCGGCTTGGCGCCGACGATCTGCTTCACCGGCTTGCCGCCCTGGAACAGGATCAGGGTCGGCACCGACATGATCTGGTAGTCCCGCGCGATCGACGGGTTGGCGTCGATGTCGAGCTTCGCGATGGTGATCTTGTCGGGGTTCTCGGCGGCGATCTCCTCGAGCACCGGGGCGACCATCTTGCACGGGCCGCACCAGGTCGCCCAGAAGTCGACCAGAACCGGCTTTTCGCTGGTCAGAACGTCATCGGTGAACGTCTGAGCGGACGTGACCACGGGGGTGCCTGCCATGTCGTGTTTCTCCCTCGGGAAAGGTGGGTTCAGCTGGTGGAGACGGGCTCGCCGTAGCCCCCGCCGACGTGCTCGGCGGTGACGGCGGCCTCCGTGGTCCCGTGCTCGGCGAGCCAGCGCTCCGCGTCGATCGCGGCGGCGCAGCCCGAACCGGCGGCGGTGATCGCCTGGCGGTAGGTGTGGTCGACGAGGTCGCCCGCGCCGAACACGCCGTCCACGTTCGTGTGAGTCGTGCGGCCGACGACCTGGACGTAGCCCTCGCCGTCCAGCTCGACCTGGCCCTTGACCAGCTCGCTGCGGGGGTCGTGGCCGATGGCGACGAAGAAGCCGGTGAACGGGTGCTCGCTCACCTCACCCGTGCGGGTGTCGCGGGTCTTCACGCCGGACACCGTGCCGGCGTCCTGGCCCAGCACCTCGACGACCTCGGCGTTCAGCAGCCACTTGATCTTCTCGTTGCTCCGCGCGCGCTCCAGCATGATCTTGGAGGCGCGGAACTCCTCGCGGCGGTGGATGATCGTGACGGTCCGGGCGAACTTGGTGAGGAACGTCGCCTCCTCCATCGCCGAGTCGCCGCCGCCGATCACCGCGATGTCCTGGTCGCGGAAGAAGAAGCCGTCGCACGTGGCGCAGGACGACACGCCGCGGCCGAGCAGCTCCTGCTCGCCGGGGACGTGCAGGTAGCGCGCCGCGGCGCCCATGGCCAGGATCACCGAGCGGGCGGCGTACCGCTTGCCGTTCGCGGTGACGTACTTCACCGGGCCGTCGAGCTCGAGGCCCTCGACGTCCTCCGCGCGCAGCTCGGCGCCGAAGCGCTTGGCCTGCTCCCGCATCTGCTCCATGAGGTCGGGGCCCATGATGCCGTCGCGGAAACCGGGGTAGTTCTCGACTTCGGTCGTGGTCATCAGCGCGCCGCCGTACTGCGAGCCCTCGAACACCAGCGGTTCGAGCTGGGCACGCGCCGCGTAGACCGCCGCGGTGTACCCGGCGGGCCCCGATCCCACGACGATCAGGTTCCGAACGTCCGACACCCTCGACCTCCGTTAGTCGCTCCCGGGCCCGGATCACCCGGCCCGGCACTTCGCACAACGGATCGTAGGGTGCGGTAATTCCGCACCGTCGGGGTGAGTTGGGCTACGCGGCCGGTGGCGACCCGGCCGCGGCCGTGGTCACGGCTCGATCGTGCTGTTCGCCAGGACGCCGTCGGGGTTGTCCGGACCGCAGGTCTGGGGGTCGACCACCACGATCCGGTAGGCCCCGGGCGCGCCCGCGGGCAGGATCGCCATCACGGCCGGCTTCTCGTCCAGCGTGATGGGGCTGACCCCGAGCGGCTTGCCCGCGGTGATGTTCGCCCCGCGCAGGCAGTCGGCCAGCTGCTCCTGGTTCTCCAGCGGGCCGTAGTTCTGCGCCTTGAGCACGTCGCCGAACACCGGGCCGAAGTTCTCGCCGCGCACCGCGGGCATCCGGTCGGCGCCGCCCGTGACCGGCGTGTTCGTGGTCTGGGCCGGCTGGGCCTGGCCGCCGTCACCCGCGGTGTCCCGCGGGATCGTCACCACGGTCACGCCGACGGCGACCGCGGCCGCCGCGAGCAGCCCCGCGCCCCAGCCGAGGCGCTTGGCGCGACGGGCCTTGGCCTGCGCGAAGTCGACCACCGGCGCGACCGGGCGGGCCTCGTCGGCGAGGGCCGCGTCGATCCGGTCGGCCACGTGGCGCGGCATGGGGATCGGCGGCAGGTTGTGCAGGTCGTCGAGCGTCGCGTCGAGGGCGGCGAGGATCTCGCGGGCCTCGGGGTCGTTCTCGACCAGCGGCCGGAGCTCGGCCTCGGTCCGCGGGTCCAGAGCCCCCGCGTGCAGGTCAGCCAGCAGGTCGACGGACCACGGCGGCCCTGAACGCCGCGCATTGCCGGTCATCGTTCCTCCAACTGACGTCCCTGTTGCACCTGCACATCGTTGTTCAGTGGGACGTTCGCATCTGCACTCTGGTTCCGGAGGTGCCCCAGAACTTTGGCGAGCTTGGCCCGTCCGCGGGCGCACCTCGACTTCACCGTGCCCTCCGCGATACCCAGCAGCTTGGCCGTTTCGGCCACCGAGTAGCCCTCCACGTCGACCAGCACGATCGGGGCGCGCTGCTCCTCCGGCAGCTCGTTGAGGGCCGCCTGGACGACCAGCCGGGTCTCCCGCTCGGCCATCGCGTCGCGGGGCGCCACCGGTTCGCCGGGGCCCGCCTCGGGGAGCGGCACGGTCGGCCTGGTTTGTCGCCTGCGCATCCGGTCCAGGCAGGCGTTCACGACTATTCGGTGCAGCCAGGTGGTGACCTGGGACTCGGCCCGGAAGCTCGCGGCCGCCCGGAAGGCCGAGATGAACGCCTCCTGCAGCGCGTCCGCGGCCTCCTCGGGGTCGCGCAGCGTGCGCAGCGCGACGGCCCACATGCGATCTCGGTGCCTGCGCACGAGCTCGGAGAAGGCGTGCGGGTCACCCGCGGCGTGCGCCGTGATGAGGTCTGCGTCCGAGCTGGCTGCGGCGGTCACGCCGGGAGCCTAGCGGGCTCGGGCAACTCCTCACTTTTCACCTGCACGGGTGAACGCCCGCACTCGCCCGCCACTCCCGCCGGACCACCCCGCCGCCCACGCCCGGACGGCTACTGCGCGCGGGTGTAGACGAGTTCCGCGATCTCGGAGCGGTTGTTCTTGCCGCTGCCCGACAGCTTCGTGATCCACACCAGCAGGTGCTGCGACGGCTCGTGGTCGGCCAGCTGGATCTGGGTCTGCCCGGCCGACAGGGTCGCGGTCGCGATGACCTTCGTCTCCGACAGCGGCGCGCCGGGCGTGCCCGCCACGCGGATCTCCACCACCGTGCCCTCGCTGGGCGACGTGATCGTCACCGACGACAGCTTCACCGGCTCGGCGAAGCCCGCCATCAGGCCGATGCCCGGCTTCAGCGCCGGGAACGGCTCGAAGTAGTTCTCCGTCTGCCACACCGTGGTCGGGTCCTTGTCGACCGCGCGGTTGGCCCGGGTGGCGTTGTCGGGCTGGTTGGTGACGTCGTACACGCCGACGGACGCGGGCTGCACGGGACCGGCCGGTGTCGCGGGCGGCGCGGGCTGGCCGCTCTGCCCCGGCGTGGTGGACTGGCCGATCACCACCGTCGGCCCGCCGCCGCCGGTCGGCTCGTCGCTGAAGAAGCTCACGATCTGCACGCCGAGCCAGACGATCACGGCCAGCGTCGCGACCGCGAGCACGGCCACGCTGATCATCAGCTTCCGCTTGCGGTCCTTGTCGCGGACCGGGCGCTGCGTGGTCCACACCGCGCCGTCGTCCGCCGCGTCGCCCGGCACCGGCTGGATCAGCGCGGTCTGCGCCTCCGACTGGGCGATCTGGTCGAGCACCTGCAGGATCGCCGCGCTGGTCCGGATGCCGCCGACGCTGGTGTCCTCCAGGCTGCGCACGGCGACCGACGACAGCTCGTGCGGCACGTACGGGTGCAGCGCGCTCGGCGCGAGCACGGAGCCGTCCGGGCCCGTCGGCGCGGCGGGCACGCCGTCCGGCCCGTTCGGCAGCGCCCACTTGCCGGTGAGCAGCAGGTACAGGATCGCGCCCAGGCCCTTGACGTCGTCACGGGCGATGGCGTCCGGCCGCGGCCCGGGGAACGCGAGCCGCAGCCTGCCGTCCGCCGTCACCCGGATGCGCTGCGGGTGGTCCGCGCCGAGCACGAGGCCGGCGTGGTGCGCGCCCTCGATCGCCGCGCCCAGCGGCTCCAGCAGCCGCGTCGCGGCGCCCGCCGGCAGCGGGCCCTCGGCGACCAGGTCCAGCAGGTCGGTGCCCTGGGTCCACTCGGCGACGATCACGCCGAGGATGCCCTCGTCCAGCCTGATCCCGGCGCCCGGCGTCAACACGTCGATCACCCGGGAAACGCCCGGGTGGGTGAAGCTGGCGGCGTGCATCGCGCGTTCGGCGGTCCGCTTGGCCCGCGCCGCGGCGGCGTGGTCGGCCGGGTCGCCCACCAGGACGGTCAGCGCCACGTCCCGGTTGAGCTGCCCGTCCCTGGCCCGCCACAGGTGCGCGTCGCACCGCCGGTCCACACCGGACCGGGTCAGGAGCCGGTACCGGCCGTCGCCGATCACCCCGCCGGGCACCAGCGAGGTGTTCTGCATCGGACCGCTGCTCACGGGGCCGAGGGTACGTGACCGCGTGGCGTCACAGGTGTCATCGGCGACCCACCAAACGACTGATCTTGCCGAGCGCGGGCTTCACCTCGGGTACTCGGAACAGGGCGAGCAGCAGGAAGCTCAGCGGCAACCCGACGATCGTCTGGATCACCACTTCGACCCAGGCACCCGCCACGCGGGACTCGATTCCCAGCACTCGGACGGCGAGCCACGCGAGCCCGGTCGCCGCGCCGAACGCGATGGCGGACGCCACGACCGTGAGGCAGATCGTCCACGCCGTGTAACCGGTGCGCAGCCGGCCGAGCCGCAGCCGCAGCCACAGCTGCCCGACCAGGGCGCCGACCACGAAGCTCAGCGACATCGCGATCGACACGCCGACCGCCAGCTTGTCCGGCGGCGAGATCGCCAGGAACCCGTACAGCAGCGCGATGCGCGCCACCACGATGATCCCCTGGATGATCGTCGGCGTCCGGGCGTCCTTCAACGCGTAGAACACCCGCAGCTGCAACAACGTGATCGCGTAGGGCACCAGGCCGAACGCGGACAGCGCGAGCGCCGTGCCGATCGACTCGCCGCCGTCGACGCCGGACCTGCCGTGCGCGAACAGCGCCAGGCCGATCGACACGCCGGACACCGTCATCAGCGCGCTGAACGGCATCAGCAGGATCGACGACATCCGGTTGCCGAACGCCAGGTCGCCGACCAGAGCGTCGGTGTCGTGCGCCGCCGCCGCGCGGCTCATCTTCGGCATCAGCGCCGTCAGCAGCGACACGCCGAGCACCCCGTAGGGCACCTGGGCGATCAGCCACTGCATGTTGTAGACCGTGATGGCGCCGTCGTAGTGCGTGGCGACCTTCGTCAGCACGACCATGCTGGCGAAGCCGAGCGCCACGTACAGCAGCACCCAGAACGCGAGCCCGCCGAACTCCGACAGCCGCCGGTCCCAGCCCCACCGCCAGCGGAAGCGGAACCCGGTCCGGCGCAGCGCCGGCACCAGCACCGACGCCTGCAGCGCCACGCCGAGCATCGTGCCGAGGCCGAGGACCAGCAGCTTCGGCTCGCCCATCCGCACCGGGTCGAGGGAGATCTCGCCCGGCATCAGCCAGTAGACGCCCAGCGTCACGATCACCACGAGGTTGTTCAGCACCGGCGCCCACGTGGGCAGGCCGAACACGTGCCGGGTGTTGAGCACCGCGCCGATCAGCGCGGACAGCCCGTAGAAGACGATGCCCGGCAGCACCAGGTAGGCGAACGCGGTGACCAGCTCGGGCTTGGCGTTGGGCGAGTCGATGAACAGCCCGGTCAGCAGCGGCGCGCAGGCGACCGCGATGATCGTGCCGATGCCCAGGACCACCGCGGACATCGTGATCATCCACTGGGCGTAGGACTCGCCGCGGTCGCCGTCCTCCTTCTCGGCGCGCACCAGCAGCGGGATGGCCACGCTGGTCAGCACGCCGCCCAGCAGCAGCTCGTTGATCATCGTCGGCAGCGTGGTGGCGACCTGGTAGGAGTCGTTGAGCGCGTCGACGCCGAGGATCGTGATCAGCAGCAGCTTGGACAGCAGCCCGGAGGCGCGGCTGACGATCGTGGCGATGGCCATCGAACCGCCGGCGCGCGCCAGCGACGGGCCCTGCGGCTGCTCCTGCGTCACCGTGGTTGTTCCGCTCAACTCGTGCTCGACCTCTCCGGTGGCGTTACCCCGCTCGCGTCGTTCGGCACCTGCGCGGAGGCGGCCCGGGCGGCGCGCACCCGACGGTAGATGCGCCGGGCGGACAGCAGCACCAGCGCGGCGCCCGCCAGGCACGTGATGACGACGGTGATGGTGCCGTACGCCGAGGACGACACCTCCAGCCGCGCCCGTTCGCCCAGCTCGACGCCGCTGGTGGTGACCAGGCGGACGTGCACCGGGAACCGCCCCGACCGCTGCACCTCCACCGGTACCCGCACCAGCCGGTCGCCACGCGCGGGCAGCTCGATGTCGGTCAGGTCCCTGGCCACGATGCCCGGTGTGTCCTCGATCACGATCCGCACCGTGATCCGGACGTCGAGCCGGTTCTTGATGGACAGCGGGATGGGGCTGTCGCCCGAGCCGAGCAGGATCGGGCTGTTCGGCTCGGTCACCGTGACCTGCTCGCGCAACCCGTCGATCTGCTCGCGGGCCAGCCCCAGCGCGGCCCGCGCGCCGTCCTCGTCGCCGCGCCACGCGCCCGACACCGCGCGCAGCAGCGACAGCCGCAGCGGGGCGACCAGGTCGGCGGGCTCGGCGGACTCCGCGTCCGGCTGGCTCATCGACTCCGACAGCTGGTGCAACCGGAGCCACGAGTCGGAGACCGCGGCGGTCACGGTCGGCGGCACCTCGCGGGCGCCCGCCTCGACCGGGTAGCTCAGCGCGGCGGTCTGCGCCGGCGGCGACGCCAGCAGCGTCTCGAGGCCGACGGGGGTCGCGAACCCGTCCGCGACCAGGGACTTCGCCGCGCGCAGCAGCGTGTCGACCTCGCCGGTCGGCGCGTTCCACCGGCGTGGCGGCGCGATGACCACGTTCTGGCCGGTGCTCTGGAACCCGGCCCGGAACGTGAGCGCGGCCAGCGCGTTCTGCACCGACACCGGCCGGGTCTCGCTCGGCGTGGTCACGCCCGCGACCGGCCGGGCCGTCGCCGCGCCCTGCAGCGCGTCGGACACCATGCCGTCGACGCGCACCGCCGTGACCGGCTTGCCCTCGGCCACGTCGAACCGCACCGGTCCCGTGCCGGGGGTGCCCGCGACGGCCGACTGGTCGAGCACCAGGGACGTGACGCCCCGACCGGTCAGGCCGGCCAGCGTCGCCTGGTCGAGCACGCCCTCCTCGGGCCAGGTCAGGCCCTGCGTCGGCTGCACGCCGAGGACCTCGCGGACCACCTCCGCGCCGGCGAGCGCGAGGTCGCCCAGGCCGGTGAGCTCGGCGCGGGTCAGCGCGACCAGGTCGGCGTCCGCGTCGGGCAGCGCGATCACGCACCGGCCGGCGGCCACCAGGCGCAGCCGGTCGCGCCACAGCTCGGCCGCGCTCTTGCCCTTGCCCGCGCCCTGGCCGCGCACCTCGTAGCCCTGGGTCATCGCCTCGACCGTGCGCAGCAGGTCGGGGTCCACGGCCAGGCACACGCCGGCGCCCAACGGGCCGGTCAGCGCCGACTCGTAGGCCATGAGCAGGCCGTACAGCCGTCCGCCCATGGCCAGCGAGCCCGCCAGCTCGTCGTCGGTGAGCACGGTCGGGCTGCCGGTGACGACGCGCGGCCGGTCCGCCAGCGGCCACAGCAGGGTGATCTTGGCGGGGGTGGCCGGCGGGGTCGGCGCCTGGCCGCCGGGCATCGCGAGCACCGGCAGCAGGGTGCTCAGCGCGGCCAGCCGGGCCCGCCCGCCGTAGGCCGGGACGCCGTTGATGTTGGCCAGGATCGGGTAGATGCCCGGTTCGGTGACCTGCAGCGACGTGGGGTCGTTCCCGCGCAGGGGCACGGTCAGCCGGAACGGCTTCGACTCGTTCTGCTCCAGGCGGTCGGCGACCCGGGTGAACCTGGGCTGGACGACCTCGGCGTCGGTCGGCTCGCGCAACGCCTTGCGGACCTCGTCCTCGCCGGTCAGCGGCTGGCCGCGCTCCAGGCGCAGCTCGATCTCCTCGATCGGCCGGTCGCCGACGTTGACGACCTTGCCCGAGATGGTGATCGAGTCCGGCCCGTCCGCGGTGATCACGCGGGGGGTCATCTCCTCGACGTCCAGGCGCAGCCACACCTGCGACTGCTGGCCCGGTTGGCTGGACAGCGCCCTGGTCGCCCACACCTGGGTGGCGGGCGCCGGTCGGACGGGCAGCCGCCCGGTGTCGACGGGCGCGGCGGACGCCGCGGACGCCGTCGACACGAGGAGGACCCCCGCCGCCGCTAGTGCGGACAGCAGCCGTTTCACGCGGACTCCGCTCCGTCCGTCTGGTACTCGGAGAGCAGTTCGGCGGCTCGGCGCACGAGTCGACGCTCGTCCGCGTAGGCGAGCCGGTCGTCCAGCTCGCCAAGGGGCACCCACGCCACCTCGGTGACCTCCACGTCTTCGTCGGAAAGCTCGCCGCCCAGCGCTTCCAGGAGGAAGTGGTGGACGGTCTTGTGCACCCGCCGGTCCTCGGCGACGAACCAGTAGTCGATCGAGCCGAGCGGGCGCAGGACCTTGCTATGAATACCGGTCTCCTCCGCGACCTCGCGCACCGCGGTCTGTTCCGCGGTCTCGCCGGCCTCGATGTGACCCTTCGGCAACGACCACAACAGCCGGCCGCGCCGGTCGAGCCGCCCGATGATCGCGGCGACGTGCTGCTCGAAGTCCAGCACCAGTCCGCCCGCCGAGGTCTCGTCGACGGTCTTCAGCCGCCGACCGCGACGCCGGTTCCGGCGCCTCGGCTTGGGACCGCCGGAGCGACCGGACGACTGGGGCATGCCCTGATGGTAGTGGCGACCAGCGGGTACCGGACGTGACCGCCCGGTGGCGGCCGGTGATCGACTACGGGCGACTCGTTCGGACCGGGGACCGCCGACCAGTAGGCTGGCTGCTCGTGTCCGGACCCACCGCCCCCGCCGCCACTCCTGCCGGGCAGGACAATGCCGTGGTGGAACTGCTGAGCGCCCTCCCCGTCGCCGAGGAACTGGCCGCCCGCTTCGCCGGCGCCGGTCACCGCCTGTACCTGGTGGGCGGCAGCGTGCGGGACGCCGTGCTCGGTCGGCTGTCCGGCGACCTCGACTTCACCACCGACGCCCGGCCGCCGCAGGTCATGGCGCTGCTCAAGGGCTGGGCGGACGCGATCTGGGACACCGGCATCGCGTTCGGCACGGTCGGCGCGACCAAGCACGGGCAGACCGTCGAGGTCACCACGTTCCGCGCCGACAGCTACGACGGCGTCACCCGCAACCCCGAGGTGACCTTCGGCGACAGCATCGAGGGCGACCTGGTCCGCCGCGACTTCACCGTCAACGCGATGGCCTACGACGTGGTGAACCGGCAGCTCATCGACCCCACCGGCGGGCGCGAGGCGCTGCGGGCCAGGACCCTGGACACCCCCGCGACGCCGCAGGAGTCGTTCTCCGACGACCCGCTGCGGATGCTGCGCGCGGCCCGGTTCGTGTCCCAGCTCGGCTTCACCGTCGCGCCGCGCGTGCTCGACGCGATGGCGGCCATGGCGGGCGAGCTGACCCGCATCACCGCCGAGCGCGTGCAGGTCGAGGTGTCCAAGCTGCTCACGGGCGCGCACCCGCGGGCGGGCGTGGAGCTGATGGTCGAGTCGAAGCTGGCCGACGTGGTGCTGCCCGAGCTGCCCGCGATGAAGCTGGAGATCGACGAGCACCACCAGCACAAGGACGTGTTCCACCACTCGCTGGTCGTGCTCGACCAGGCCGTCGACCTGGAGGACGGGCCCGAGCCGGACCTCGTGCTGCGGCTGGCGGCGTTGCTGCACGACATCGGCAAGCCGGGCACCCGGCGGTTCGAGGAGGGCGGCGGCGTCTCGTTCCACCACCACGAGGTGGTCGGCGCGAAAATGGTCCGCAAGCGTTTGCGCGCCTTGAAGTACTCGAAGGAGATCGTCGAGGACGTCGCCCAGCTCGTGTACCTCCACCTGCGCTTCCACGGCTACGGCAGCGGCGAGTGGACCGACTCGGCGGTGCGCCGGTACGTCACCGACGCCGAGCACCTGCTCCCCCGCCTGCACAAGCTGGTCCGCGCCGACTGCACCACGCGCAACCGGCGCAAGGCCAACGCGTTGCAGCGGACCTACGACGACCTGGAGCGCCGCATCGAGCGCATCGCCGCCGAGGAGGACCTCAAGCGGGTCCGGCCCGACCTCGACGGCAACGAGATCATGCGGCTGCTGGGCGTGCCACCGGGGCCGGTGGTCGGCAGGGCGTGGAAGTTCCTGAAGGAGCTGCGCCTGGACCGCGGTCCGCTCGACCACGACGAGGCGGTCGCGGAGTTGCTCGCGTGGGCCCGCGCGGAGGGCGTCCAGCCGCCCGGTGACTGACACCAAGTGACCAATCTCGAACTTGGGCTTGGCCAGTGACAGCCCGTTGCGGGACCATGACTGTGTGCGTCAGACGCGCACTGGGGGTGGTGTCGTATGAACGCTTGGGGATTGTCCGAGGGGGGCACCCGGGCACAACAGGGCCTGGACGAGCTGTCCGACCGGCAGCGGGCCGTGCTCCGCTGCCTGGCCAGGGGGCTCGCGGACCACGAGATAGCGCGGGTGCTGGCGCTGAGCCAGCACCAGGTGGGGGCGGTGGTGTCGGAGATCCTGCGGGCGTTGAACCTGCGCGACCGGATGGCCGCGGTGGTCTACGCCCACGAGACGGGCATCATCCGCCTGCCCCTGCCGCGTTGACCTGCCGCTGCTCCGCGGCCGGCGGCGACCTCGCGAATCAGCGGTGGGTGGCCGCCGACGTGCGCTTGTCGAGCAGCAGGTAGCCGAGCAGGCCGAGCAGGTAGGCCACCGTCGCGGCGACCACGAGGCCCGGGGACCGACCGTCCAAGGGCACGACGGCCGCCGCGGCGGTGACGGCTGCCACCTGCGTGACGTTGAACAGCGTGTCGTACAGGGCGAACACCCGGCCGCGGACCTCGTCGCCGATGTCGCCCTGCACGGCCGCGTCCACGCACAGCTTCACCACCTGGCCCGCGAAGGTCAGCACGAACGACGCGGCCAGGATGGTGGGCAGCAGCATGGGCAGGCCGAGGCCGAGCTGGGTGGCCGCGGCCAGCACGAGCGCGGCGCAGACCGTGCCGCGCCGGCCGAGCAGGTCCACCAGCCGGTCGGTCACGAGCCCCGCCAGCAGGATGCCCGCGCCACCGGCGACGGCGACCTCGCCGAGCCCCGCCAGGCCCGCCTTGAACGGCCCGTGGTCGGTGAACGTGTGGCGCATCAGCAGCAACGTCAGCAGCAGCGACGCGCCGAACGCGAGCCGGTGCGCGAGCAGCGCCACCAGGGCGGCGGCGACGGTGGGCGCGCGCCACGCGGCCCGCGCGCCGTCCAGCAGGCCCAGGGCGACCGCGGTGACCGTCCGGCGGGGCTCGTCCACCTCGTCGGGTCCGAGCGCGCCACGGGCGAAGCGGGAGGCCAGGAAAGCGGCGCCGAGCGAACCCGCGACCGCGACGGCCGTGGTCCACGCCGAGCCGTCGTCACCGGAGCCGAAGAGCGACCGCAGCCCCACCGCGCACCCCGCGCCGAGCACGGCGGTCAACGCGCCGAGCGTGGTGACGAACGCGTTCGCCTCCACCAGGTGGTCGCCGTCCACCACGTGCGGCAGGGACGCGGACAGGCCGGAGCCGACGAACCGGCTCACCCCCGTGACGAACAGCGCCGAGGCGTACAGCGGCACGCCGTCGAGCCCGAGCCCGACGGCCGTCGCGGTCAGCACGACGAAGACCGCGCGCGTGAGGTTCGCCACCACCAGCACGCGGCGGCGGTCCCACCGGTCCAGCAGGGCCCCCGCGAACGGGCCGACGATCGAGTACGGGAGCAGCAGCACGGCGAACCCGGCCGCCACCGCGAGCGGGTCGGCGTGGCGCTCGGGGTTGAACAGGACCGCGCCCGCGAGGCCGGCCTGGAACAGCCCGTCGCCCCACTGGGCGGCCAGCCGCGAGGCCAGCAGCCTGCGGAAGTCCGCCAGCGCGAGGAGTTTCCGGACACCGAGGTGGTGCTTCGCCGCGGTGGTGCCGGCAGTGGTCACGGTGGTGAGCCTATGCCTCCGGGGCCGCGAACCACGAAGGCCGGACCCTGGTGGGTCCGGCCTCCCTGGCGCCAGGCGCCCGGTCGCCTCTCGGCGGGTGGCACTACGCGGCTCCAGCCGGACGGTATTCCGCGTAGGCGTTTCAGTGGGCCCGGGGGACTCGATGGCGCCTGACGTTCACTGCAACGAACACGGTAACCCGGATGTTCCTGCCCGGCGGGATCCGCCGCGTCCACGCGGTGCGCGTGCTGCGTCGCCGGGCGCCCGGCCGTCGTCTGGGATCATGCGTGGTGTGCGCCCTGATGCCGACGTCGAACCGGGTTCCCTGCTGGTCGCGGCACCGAGTCTGACCGACCCCAACTTCCGCCGGACGGTGGTGTACGTCATCGACCACCGGGACGAAGGCAGCCTCGGCGTGGTGCTGAACCGCCCGAGCGAGGTCGCCGTCCACGACGTGCTGCCCGCGTGGGGGCCGCACGTGAGCAGGCCGCAGGCCGTCTACATCGGCGGGCCGGTGGAGCAGAAGACGGCGCTGTGCCTGGCCGCGCTGCGCACCGGGGAGGACCTGGCGTCACTCGACGGTGTGGTCGGCGTGCACGGACCGGTGGCGCTGGTCGACCTGGACGCCGACCCGGACGCGCTGGTGGCGAAGGTGCGCGGGATGCGCGTGTTCGCCGGCTACTCCGGCTGGGGCGAGGGCCAGTTGGGCAACGAGGTGGCGCGCGGCGACTGGATCGTCGTGAAGGGCCTGCCCGACGACGTGCTCACGCCGCCGAACGTCGACCTGTGGGGCCGGGTGCTGCGCCGTCAGGGCATGCCGACGGCGCTGATGGCGACGTTCCCGACGGACATCCGGCGGAACTAGGCGCGGGTCAGCACGCTGCAACCGCCACCCGTGCCCGAGCACGCGCAGCCGCCGCAGCCGGCCGGGGCCTGCTCCGGCAGCGCCTCGGCGGCCCGGTGGCCGAGCACGCCGCCCGCGCCCGCGACCACGATGCTGCCGACCAGCCCGACCAGGCCGATGACCAGCGACAACGCCGGGTTCACAGCCGCCGCGACGGCCGCCACGAGAGCGATGGCGCCCGCGGCCGCGTTCGGCACGCCGGCGATCTTGTTGGCCAGCGCGAAGGTCTCGTCGTCACGCAGGGTGGCCTTGGTGCGCACCCCGAAGAAGCGGTTGCGCTGGAGTCGGCCACGCACGCCGAGCAAGCCGATGGTCGCGAACGCGACACCGATCAGACCCAGCACCACAGGCAGCACGATGTTCACGCTGACGAGGGTAGGCCGGTCCTCCGACCCAGGTCGGGCCGGCCCCGCCTTCACCGGCCGGTCGCGGTCGTTCACCCGGTTCACCGGGGTTGCGCTGCGCTGATACCGTTGACGGCATGAGCAAGGCCCGCCTGCTCCTTAGCTAGCCGCGCAGACCTCGTCAACCAGGTCCGCGCGGCAACCCCTCACGCCCTTCCGGGCTGGGGGGTTTCGTCATGTCAGGGGCAGGTACCGATGGAGAGGGACATCCCGATGAGCACCGACGCGGCGGACGCGACGCCCGCCTACCGCTACACCGCCGAGCTGGCGGGGGAGATCGAGCGGCGCTGGCAGCGGCACTGGGAGGAGCAGGGCACCTTCCACGCGCCGAACCCGGTCGGGCCGCTCAAGGGCGACGTGCCCGCGGACAAGCTGTTCGTGCAGGACATGTTCCCCTACCCGTCGGGCGCGGGCCTGCACGTGGGCCACCCGCTGGGCTTCATCGGCACCGACGTGTTCGCCCGGTACCACCGGATGAACGGCCGCAACGTGCTGCACACGATGGGCTTCGACGCGTTCGGCCTGCCCGCCGAGCAGTACGCCGTGCAGACCGGGCAGCACCCGCGCAAGACCACCGAGGACAACATCCAGACCTACCTGCGGCAGATCCGCAGGCTGGGCCTGGGCCACGACGAGCGCCGCCGGATCTCCACCATCGACCCGGGCTACTACAAGTGGACCCAGTGGATCTTCCTGCAGATCTTCAACTCCTGGTACGACCCGGCGGCGGGCAGGGCGCGGCCGATCGCGGAGCTGGAGGCGCAGTTCGCCGCGGGCGAGCGGGCCACGCCGGACAAGCCGTGGGCGGAGATGTCCCGCCCGGAGCGGGAGAAGCTGCTGGGCCGGTACCGCCTGGTGTACCTGTCCGAGGCGCCGGTGAACTGGTGCCCCGGCCTGGGCACGGTGCTGGCGAACGAGGAGGTCACCGCGGACGGCCGCAGCGAGCGCGGCAACTTCCCGGTGTTCCGGCGCTCGCTGCGCCAGTGGATGATGCGGATCACCGCCTACTCCGACCGGCTGATCGACGACCTGGACCGGCTGGACTGGCCGGACAAGATCAAGGCGATGCAGCGCAACTGGATCGGGCGCTCGCACGGCGCCCGGGTCAGGTTCGAGGTCGGGCGCGCGGACGCGGGCGCCGTCGACGTCGAGGTGTTCACCACCCGGCCCGACACCCTGTTCGGCGCGACGTACCTGGTGCTGGCGCCCGAGCACCCGCTGGTGGACGTGATCACGTCCGCCGGGCAGGCCGACGCGGTCGCCGCGTACCGCGCCGAGGTCTCGCGCAAGTCCGAGCTGGACCGGCAGGAGAACAAGGAGAAGACCGGCGTCTTCACCGGCGCGCACGCGACGAACCCGGTCAACGGCGCCCGCATCCCGGTGTACGTCGCGGACTACGTGCTGATGGGCTACGGCACCGGCGCGATCATGGCGGTGCCCGGCCAGGACCAGCGCGACTGGGACTTCGCCAAGGCGTTCGACCTGCCGATCGTCCGGACCGTGCAGCCGCCGGAGGACTTCGACGGCGAGGCGTACACCGGCGCCGGCCCGGCCGTGAACTCCAGCCACGAGAGCAGCGTCAGCCTGGACGGCCTGGACGTCGACGAGGCCAAGACGAAGATCATCGCCTGGCTGGAGGAGCAGGGCCGCGGCCAGGGCACGGTGCAGTTCAAGCTGCGCGACTGGCTGTTCTCCCGGCAGCGGTACTGGGGCGAGCCGTTCCCGATCGTGTACGACGAGGACGGCACGCCGATCGCCGTGCCGGAGTCGATGCTGCCGATCGAGCTGCCCGACGTCGACGACTACTCGCCGCGGACGTTCGACCCGGAGGACGCGGACTCCGAGCCGTCGCCGCCGCTGTCGCGCGCCGAGGACTGGGTCGCCGTCGAGCTGGACCTGGGCGACGGGCCCAAGCGGTACCGGCGCGAGACCAACACCATGCCCAACTGGGCCGGTTCGTGCTGGTACCAGCTGCGGTACGTGGACCCGACGGAGTCCGAGCGGTTCGTCAACGCGGAGAACGAGCGGTACTGGCTGGGCCCGCGCGCGGAAGAGCACGGCGCGTCCGACCCCGGTGGCGTCGACCTGTACATCGGCGGCGTGGAGCACGCGGTGCTGCACCTGCTGTACGCGCGGTTCTGGCAGAAGGTGCTGTTCGACCTGGGCCACGTGTCCGGTGACGAGCCGTACCGGCGGCTGTTCAACCAGGGCTACATCGAGGCCTACGCCTACACCGACGCGCGCGGCTCCTACGTGCCCGCCGAGCTGGTCGAGGAGCGCGACGGCAAGCACTTCTACGAGGGCGAAGAGGTGCGCCGCGAGTACGGCAAGATGGGCAAGAGCCTGAAGAACGTGGTCACGCCGGACGACATGTGCGAGAAGTACGGCGCCGACACGTTCCGGCTGTACGAGATGTCGATGGGCCCGATGGACGTCTCGCGGCCGTGGGCGACCAAGGACGTCGTCGGCGCGCAGCGGTTCCTGCAGCGGCTGTGGCGCAACCTGGTCGACGAGACCACGGGCGAGCCGCGGGTCACCGACGAGGAGCCGGGCGAGGACGCGCTGCGGCTGCTGCACAAGACGATCGCCGGCGTGCACGACGACTTCGCGAACCTGCGCTACAACACGGCGGGCGCGAAGCTGATCGAGCTGAACAACCACGTCACCAAGCACTTCCCGGGCGGCGCGCCACGCGTGCTGGCCGAGCCGCTGGCGCTGATGCTGGCGCCGCTGAGCCCGCACGTCGCCGAGGAGCTGTGGGCGAAGCTGGGCCACGGCGACTCGCTGGCCCACGGCCCGTTCCCGGCGGCGGAGGAGAAGTACCTGGTCGAGGACACGGTGGAGTACCCGATCCAGGTCAACGGCAAGGTGAAGGCCCGGGTGGTCGTGTCCGCGTCCGCGTCGTCGGACGAGGTGCGGGCGGCGGCGCTGGCCGAGGGGAAGGTGGCCGAGCTGCTGAACGGCGGCACGCCGCGCAAGGTGATCGTCGTGCCGGGCCGCCTGGTCAACGTGGTGCTGTAACCGTTCCGCGGCCGGCGGGGTTCACCGGCAGCGGGGTTCACGGACGGGGCAACTGGGCGGCCACTTCGGTCATCGCGTCGAGCAGGTCCGGCTCGACGTGCCCGGTTGCCGGTTCGGACTCGGCGATCGTGATCGTGGTGTCCTTGATCTCCGACCAGTAGTGCGCGGCGGTGAAGTGGACGTCCGGCAGGCCGACCACGCCGCCGGGCAGCGGTTTCACGTCGCCGGAGCCGGCGACGTCGATGACCCGGTCGAACTGCCTGGCCTGGTTGCGGCCCGGGAAGGTCACCCACACCACCGACACCAGGGCCGCGTTGCCCGCCTGGTCGCCGACGGCGAGCAGGAGGCGGTCCAGCGACGTGCACGGCGTGGCGGCGAAGAAGTCGCGCACCTGGCCGAACGAGTTCTCCAGGCAGTCGAGCTCCTGCTTGACCGCCTGCTTGCTGATCCCGACCCCGAGGTGGCCCATCGCGCCTTCGGCGTCCCCGCCGCGCGCCGCGCGCTTGGCGTCCCACTTGCGGACGCCGATGCTCTGCACCGGGGCCGCCGCCGCGCCGCCGCCGCCCGCGCCCGAGTTCAGCGCCGCGCCACCGGCCCCGCCCGCGCCCGCGAGGACGACGAGCACCGCGGCCACTAACGCCACGCCGCCGGATCCCTTGTCGGAACTCTTCCGTGCCACCATCCCCCCGCCCCGAGACGTTCGCGCCGTGCGGCCACCACATGCAACCCCGATCGGGTGCCCCTGGTTGCGCCGAGAACGCGAAAAGCCCTCGAACGGACCAGCAGGTATGCCCGGAAGTCGCAGCTCACGGACGCGTCAGGTGACGAAAACCCATCTCGCCCAGGATCTGCGCCAGCATCGAGTCGAACAGCGGCTCGGGATCGGACACCGCGAACGGGAAGCGGCCGAAGACCTCGAGGGCCACGTGACCGTAGATCCGCACCCACGACTGCGTGACGTGGTGGACCGCGCGCAGCGGCAGCGCGGCCTCGTCCACCTCGACGCCGCGGTCGTTCACGGCGGCCAGCAGCACCTGCTGGAACGCGGCCAGGTCGGCGCGCAGGTCCTCCGGGACGTCGTCGCCGAGGTCGTCCGGCAGCGGGTGGCTCGCGATCAGCCGGCCCGCGACCTCCAGGAACACCCGGCCGAACTGGTCGCCGACCTCGCTGTGGCCCCCGTCCGGCGCGCACGGGCCGAGGGCGGCCTCGGTGGAGGCGAACACCAGCGTGAACTCCTGCGGGTGCGCGAGCGCCCAGCGCCGGAAGCCCCGGCACACCGCGTAGACCTGCGCGCTCACGTCGTCCTGGTCGATGCGGTCGAGGTGGGCGTCGAGTTCCGCGGCCAGGTCCGTGCAGATGTCCTCGGCGAGCCGGCGGAGCAGGTCCTCGCGCGAGTCGTAGTACCGGTACAGGCCCGGCGCGGTGATGCCGACCTCACGTGCGATAGCACGCAGAGTGACGGCGTCCCGGCCGTGTTCCACGAGTAGGGCACGAGCTTGCCGTCGGATGTCACGCTCCGTCTCAGCGCGTAGCCGCTCACGACGAGTGGCCTCGGTCATAAGTCACCCAATCCGGTTGTAAGCGCTGTTCACCCGGGTATAACTTCGGGACAGGTGAGTGAACAGTGTTTACGTAGTTGACGCCATTCACCCAACGGTAACCCATCTGCCTGGGAGGACGCGTGTTCGCGAAGTGGGGATCGCTGGCGTACCGCCGCAGGTGGGTGGTGCTGATCGCGACGGTGGCCCTCGCGGTGGTGGGTGGCATCTGGGGACTCGGCGTGTTCGACCGGCTCAGCCAAGGCGGCTACGAAGCGCCGACGAGCGAGGCCGCGCGGGCCAACCAGGTGGCGCAGGACGCGTTCGGCCGACAGGGCGGCGACGTGCTGGTCGTCTACAACACCACCGAACCCGCCGAGCTCCAGCGGATCGCCGGCGAGCTGTCCGACCTGCCCCGCGACGCCGTGCTGAAGGTGCAGCCGCCGTTCCCCTCGCCCGAGAGCGGCAAGTCGCTCGTCGTGATCACGCTCGCCTCGGGTGACTCGAACACGCAGCTCAAGCAGTACGAGCAGATCGCCGACCAGCTCCAGGTCGACGGGCTGGACGCGCAGGTGGGCGGCCTGGTGCCGACCCAGAAGGCGATCAGCGACATGTCCGCCTCCGACCTCACCAAGGCCGAGGCCGTCTCGCTGCCGATCGTGCTCGTCCTGCTGGTCGTCATCTTCGGCGGCCTGGTCGCCGCGTCGCTGCCAGTGCTGGTGGGCGGCCTCGCGATCATGGGCTCGCTCGGCGTGCTGCACGCCGTGTCGCTGGTCGCCGACGTGAACTCGTTCGCGGTCAACGTGGCCAGCCTGCTCGGCCTGGGCATGGCGATCGACTACGGCCTGTTCATGGTCGGCCGGTTCCGGGAGGAGCTGGCCGCCGGCCGCAGCACACCGGACGCCGTGCGCCGCACCGTCATGTCGGCGGGCCGCACCGTGCTGTTCTCCGCGACGCTGCTGGTGATCGCGCTCGCCGGGCTCCTGCTGTTCCCCCAGGGCTTCCTCAAGTCCCTGAGCTACGGCGGCATGTCGGCGGTGGCGATCGCGGCGGTCGTGTCGCTCACCCTGCTCCCCGCCCTGCTGGCCGTCCTCGGCCACCGAGTGGACAAGCTCGCCATGCCGTGGCGCAAGAACAAGACGGCGTCCGAGGGCGGCTGGCGCCGGCTGGCCGGCCGGGTGATGAAGCGGCCGGTGCTGGTCGCGCTGCCGATCGTGCTGGTGCTGCTCGCGCTCGGCTCGCCGTTCCTCGGCGTGAAGTTCGGCGAGGTCACCGAGAAGGTGCTGCCCGAGGGCAACCCGGCGCGCGTCGCCGCCGAGACGGTCAACAACGACTTCGCGGCGCTGTCCAACGCCGGCTTCAAGATCGTGATCACCGGTGACCCGTCGCCCGCCGACGTGCAGCGGTTCATCGGCGACGTCGGCGCGGTGCCCGGGGTGGGCGAGGCCCAGGTCGCGGCGGAGCCCGCCGACGGCGTGTGGCTGGTCAACGCGGGCCTGGACCAGGACGCGCTGAGCGACGAGTCCAAGCAGGCGCTGCGGGACGTGCGGGCGCTGGCCGGGCCCGGCGACGAGGTGCTCGTCGGCGGCAGCACGGCGATGGTGACCGACAGCCTCGACGCCATCGGCGAGAAGCTGCCGCTGATGGTCCTGCTGCTGGTGGGCGCGACGTTCGTGCTGATGTTCCTGGCGTTCGGGTCCGTGCTGCTGCCGATCAAGGCCGTGGTGATGAGCGCGCTGAGCCTGTCCGCCACGTTCGGCGTGCTGGTGTGGGTGTTCCAGGACGGGCACGGCGCGTCGCTGCTCGGCGTCACGCCCGCGCCGCTGGAGTCCGGGATCGTGGTGCTGATGGCGGCCGTGGTCTTCGGGTTGTCCACGGACTACGAGGTGTTCCTGCTGTCCCGGATGGTCGAGGCGCGCGGTCGCGGCGCGAGCACCGAGGAGGCGGTGACCGCCGGTCTGGTCAAGACCGGCCGGGTGATCACCGCGGCGGCGCTGCTGCTGATCGTGGTGACGGGCGCGTTCGCGTTCTCCCAGATCACCATGATGCGGTTCGTCGGCGTCGGCATGATCCTGGCGCTCGCGCTGGACGCCACCGTGGTGCGGATGCTGCTCGTGCCCGCCGTGATGAAGATGCTCGGCGACGCCGCGTGGTGGGCGCCGGGGCCGCTGCGGCGGATCCAGGAGCGGATGGCGATCCACGAGGACGCGCCGGCGGAGGACGAGAAGCCGCCGCGGCCCGTCCAGGCCGTGTCCCCTTAGGACCCGTCGACCGGTTCGAACACGATGGCCGTGGCCGTGTTGCCGCGGCCGTCGTCGTCCAACCCGCTGAGCTGGAACGTGTTCAGCACCCGGTTGTCCGCGCTGTCCAGCACCGTCGCGGTGTTGCCGCTGGACACGACCACGCGGCGGTCGCCGGGCGCGATGGCCAGCGCCTTCGCCTTGAGCCGCAACGCCTTCGCGGTGCGCGTCGTGGTGTCGACCACGACCACGCGGCGGTCCAGCCCCACGTAGACGCGGCGGCCGTCCGGCGTGACCGCGATGCTGCCCGCGCCCTTGCCGACCGGAACCGACCAGCGCACCTCGTCGGTGCCCGGGTCGATCATGGAGACCGTGCCGGCGCCCTCGCCGAGGTCGAGCGAGCTGACGTAGACCGCGTCACCGCCCGGGCCGACCGCGACGTGCTGCGGCATGCCCTCGACGTCGATCGTGGTCAGCGGGCTCGCGCTCGCGGTGTCGAGCACGCTCACCGTGCCGTCCTGCGCGTTGGCCACGTACAGCCGGCGGCCGTCCGGCGTGATCGCGATGCCCTCCGGCTGGCCGCCCGCCTTGATCGCCGCGACGAGCCGGAACTTCACCGGGTCCACCACCGCGACCGCGCCGCCGCCGGTGACGTACAGGCGCCGGCCGTCCGGGCGCAGCACCGCCTGCGCCAGCCGCGCGGGGATGTCGATGCGGCCGACGACCTCGCCCGCCGCCGGGTCGACCGCCGTGATCACGCCCGCCCAGCCGTTGACCACGTACACCCGCCGGCCACCCGACCCGACCGCCGCGCCCGTCGTCCACGCGCCGGTGTCGACCGTCGCCACGGTCCGGCCGTCGGTGGTGTCGAGCACCTGCACCCGGCCGTCGTGGGTGATCACGTACGCCTCGGCCGCGGGCGTGCCCGCGGCGGTGACGACGTAGGACCCCTCCTGGCCGGCGGCGGAGAGCGCGGCGGCGAGGAGGACGGCTGCGGTGCCCAGGGCTGCGGTGCCTCGTCGTCCCCACATGGCTGGATGGGAACACCGCCGCGCGGTCGGGTTCCACTCCGGTCCTCCGGACGGGTGCCTTTGTGTGCCGGACCGGGTGACGGGTGCCTGGCTGCCGCCCGCGGCGGCGGGACGGGCGGCAACGGCGGTGGCGCGCCCGGCGCCGGTCGCTCGGGGGGCGAAACGACCGACGCCGGACCCCTGCCGGTGCCGGAGCACCGGTGGTCGTACCCCGACGACGTAGACCTCTACACCAGGTTGACGCAGTCCGGGCGGTTTTGGATCCCGAGAGCTACGAATCAGCCGAAATTCTCCGAGTTGCCACCAGCTTGGCGTAACGCGTGCCCGCCGTCAGGAGGACGAGGCCCGCGCCGATGAACGCGAGCACCCGCGCGATGCCGTCCAACGCGGCCATGTCGAACAGCACCAGCTTCGCCACCGCCGCGCCGACCAGCACCAATCCGGCCACCCGCAGGGACTTCCGGTCGATGCCGCGCACCAGCAGCACCAGCGCGGCGACCGTCCACGACACCGTCACGATCGAGTGACCGAAGAGGAATCCGGTCACGTCCTGCGACACCAGCAGCGCGCCGCACAGCACGACACCGGCTGCCGCGTACAGCAGCACGACACCCGCGACGACCCACGGGAACGGGTGCCCGCCCACGACATCCAGGCCCGACGCGACCCACGACAGCACGACCACGAGCACGCCGAGGACCAGCGCGGTCAGCATGCCGGACACCAGGAAGCCCGGGGTGTCCGCGCGCCACGGCTCGTCGAGCAGCAGCCGCGGCGGCACGGCGTGCGCGACCGTGAGCAGGAAGCCGGTGGCGCCGAACACGAGCGACCCGAGCAGCGGACCGCGTGAGGAGAGGACCTTGGCCAGGAACGCCAGCGCCAGCGCCTCGGCCAGCACCACGGCGGCCCGCGTGCCGCCGTCCAGGGCGATCGCCGTGGTCTGGAACAACGCGAACACGCCGACCGCGCCGACCGCCGCGGTGAAGTTCTTCGGCAACGAGCGCCGACCGGCCGCCCACAGCGCGAGCATCAGCACCGCGACCGCGCCGGCGACACCCGCGCCGAGGGTGCGGTCGAGGACGGCGGTGGTGAGCAGCGCCGGCATCGGCGAGCCGACGGCGAGGGCGAGCGCGGTGACGTCGCCGGGCCGGACCTTGACCGTGAGCACGGCGGCGGCCACGCCGATCACGGCGGCCAGCAACGAGATCCCGGCCAGGGTGGGCTCGTCCGCGCGGCCGATCACCAGGACCGACGCGAGCAGCGGCGGCACGCCCGCGGTGACCGCGAGCCACGGCCAGTCGCGCTTGAGGTGCACCGGACTGGCCGCGATCTTCAGGACCAGCAGGAACGCCACGAGCAGCGGCGTGAACCCCTCGGTGAGGACGGGGGCGCACAGGGCGCAGGCCGCGACCACGCCGATGGCGAGGGCGGCCGAGTCCCAGCGCAGCGCGAGCAGCAGCCCGCCGCCCGCGACGAGCAGGCCCGCGGCCAGTCCGCCGCCTTCGGGCAGGTAGGAGTAGATCGAGGTGGCGGCGATGACGTCCAGGTAGAGCACGGCGATGCCGGTGGCGGCGAGGGCGAACGCGCCCGTGCGGCCGGCCGGGGTGCGGTGCAGCCACAGGCCGAGGCCGACCAGCGCCCCGCCGAGCGCGGCGCCGCCGAGCACGCGGGGCAGCGGGCCGAGGTAGCCGCGTTGCACGGCCAGGACCAGGAGGAGGACGACACCGAGCAACGTGACCGCGCCGCCGACCCAGGCGAGGAGCTTGCTGCCCGCGCCGTCCTTGCCGAGCCGGTCGAACAGGGTGGGCCCGGGTGGCGGCGGAGGGGCGGGCGACCAGTGCGGTGCGGGTCGGCCCCAGCCCGGACCGCCCTGCGCCGGGTTCTGCGCCGGGTTCTGCGGTGGCGCGTAGGCGGGGTGCGGCGCGGGGTAGGCCGCCGGGCCGTTCGGGTAGGCCGGCCGGGGCGCTGCCCGCTGGGCCGGCGCGACCGGCTGGGCCGGGGCCGGCGCGCTCTGGGCAGCCGCGGCGACGGGCTGGGTGACAGCGGGTTGAGCAGCGGCGGGTTGAGCAGCGGCGGGCTGGGTGACAGCGGGCTGGGGAGCCTCGGTCTGCCGCACGGCCTGATCGCCCGCGGGCGCGGGTGTGCCGACCGCGGGAGGTCCGGTGATCTGTTCGACCCCTGCCCCGGTGGCGGGCGGCGCGGACGGCGTCGCCACCGCCTGGGCGCTGCCGACCCGGTGCAGCTCCAGGCCCACCGCCTCCAAGCGGCGGCCCAGGTGCCCCAGTTCGTCCGCGAGCCTCACCAGCGGGTCCTGCCCGATACCGGTCATGTGACCAGGGTCGCCCGAAATCGGTGTATCCGGAATCCGTACCACTACTCAACCCGGTACCGAACCGGTCACGCCGGGACCTGGCACAGTCTCACCGTGACTGTTCTCGTGCTCGGTTCGGCCAACGCGGACCTCGTCGTCTCGGTGCCACGCCGACCCGCCGGCGGTGAGACGGTGCTCGGCGGCGACACCGTCGTCCTGCCCGGCGGCAAGGGCGCGAACACCGCCGTGGCGGCCGCCCGGCTGGGCGCGCCGGTGGCGTTCGTCGGCGCGGTGGGCGGGGACCAGTACGGGGAGCTGCTGCTGGAGTCGCTGTCGTCCTCGGGGGTGCGGACCGGTTTCGTGCGCAGGTCGTCGCGGCCCACGGGCTTGGCCTACATCACCGTGACGCCGGACGGCGAGAACTCGATCGTCGTCGCCCCCGGCGCGAACTCCGACCTGGGCGTGTCCGATGTGGACGCGCTGAGCTGGGACGACGTGTCGGTGCTGGTGTGCTCGCTGGAGGTCCCGGTGCCGACGGTGGCGCACGCGGTGCGGGTGGCGGCATCGCACGGCGTCCGGCCGGTGCTGAACCTGTCGCCGGTGGTCGAGGTGCCGGCGCGGACGCTGGCCCTGCTGGACCCGCTGATCGTGAACGAGCACGAGGCCGCGTCGCTGGCGGCGTCGTTCGACGGGCTGCTGGCGCTGGGCCCCAAGTCCGCCGTGGTCACGTTGGGCGCACGCGGCGCGGCCGTCGTCACGCCGTCCGGCGTGGTCGAGGTGGGCGCGCCCGAAGTGTCCGTCGTGGACACCACGGGGGCCGGCGACGCGTTCGCGGGCGCGCTGGCGTCCGCCCTGTCGGCCGGCTCGTCGCTGCCGGAAGCCGCCGGCTTCGCCGCCCGCGTGGCCGCCCTGTCGGTGACCTCACCCGGCGCCCAACCGTCCTACCCGACCCTGGACGAGGTGCGGAGAACCGGGTGAAACCTCGCGGTGGCCGCCGGGGTGGCGCGGCGGGGCCGGGTGGCGTTGGCTTGTCCTTCACGTCCCGTCGACCTGAGGGTATGGTCTAGACCATGTCGAGTGTACGGCTGAGCGGTGTCGGCGTGAGTTCCGGGCGGGCTTCGGGGCCGGTGGTCCGGGTGGCCGAGCCCCTGGGTGAACCGCCCGCCGGGCCCGCGCCGACGGACCCGGCGGCCGAGGCGGCGCGGATCAGGCCGGCGGCGGACGCCGTCGCGGCCCGCCTGCGGGAACGCGCCGCCGCGGCCAGCGGTGACGCCAAGGACGTGCTGGAGACGACGGCGGCGATGGCGGCCGACCCCGCGCTGCTGTCCCAGGCGGAGAAGTCGGTGGTCTCCGACGCCCTGCCCGCCGCGCGGGCCGTGCACCAGGCCGCCGGCGGGTTCATCTCGGCGCTCGAAGCGGCGGGCGGGTACATGGCCGAACGGGCCCGCGACGTCCGCGACGTCCGCGACCGGCTGGTCGCCGAGCTGCTCGGCGTGGCCGCCCCCGGCGTGCCGTCGCTGTCCTCGCCGTCCGTGCTGGTGGCCCGCGACCTGGCCCCCGCCGACACCGCCGACCTCGACCCGGCCAAGGTGCTGGCACTGGTCACCGAGGAGGGCGGACCCACCTCGCACACCGCGATCCTGGCCCGGTCGCTCGGCATCCCGGCCGTGGTCGCGTGCCGCGGCGTGCTCGACCTCGACGCGCCCGCCCTGCTCGTGGACGGCGACACCGGCGTGGTGCAGGCGTCCGACGGCGCGGTCCGCGCGGCCCACGTGGCCGGGCGGGCGGAGTGGAACGGGGTCGGCGCGCTGCGCGACGGGTACCGGGTGAAGGTGCTCGGCAACGTCGGCTCGCCGGCGGACGCGGTCGCGGCGGCGGCGGCCGGCGCGGAGGGCGTCGGCCTGTTCCGGACCGAGTTCTGCTTCCTGTCAGCTTCCACCGAGCCCTCCGTGACCGAGCAGCGCGAGGCGTACGCGGCGGTGCTCGCGCCGTTCGCGGGCAAGCCCGTGGTGGTCCGCACGCTGGACGCGGGCGCGGACAAGCCGCTGCCGTTCCTGGCGCCCGACCCGGAGCCGAACCCGGCGCTGGGCGTGCGCGGCCTGCGGGTCGCCTTCGACCGCCCCGACGTGCTGGAACGCCAACTGGAGGCGATCGCCCTGGCCGCCGCCGACACGGACGCCGAGGTGTCGGTGATGGCGCCGATGGTCGCCACCGCCGCCGAGGCCGCGTGGTTCGCCGAACGGGCGCGCGCGGCCGGCCTCCGGCGCGTCGGCGTGATGATCGAGATCCCGGCGGCGGCCCTGAGCGCCCACGAGGTGCTGGCCGCGGTCGACTTCGCCTCCATCGGCACCAACGACCTGGCCCAGTACGTGTTCGCGGCGGACCGGCAGGTCGGCGCGGTGGCCGCGCTCAACGACCCGTGGCAGCCCGCCCTGCTCCGGTTGGTCAAGCTGGTCGGCGACGCGGGCACGGCCGCGGGCAAGCCGGTGGGCGTCTGCGGCGAGGCCGCCGCCGACCCGCTGCTGGCGTGCGTGCTGACCGGGCTGGGCGTGACGAGCCTGTCGATGAACCACACGGCGCTGGCGGGTGTCGGCGCGAAGCTCGCCTCGACCAGCTTCGACCTGTGCCAGCTGGCGGCGCGCGGCGCGGTGGCCGCGGCCGACCCGGTGTCGGCGAAGCTCGCCGCCCGCGCCCCGCACTAGGCAGCGCGCCCGCGCTGGTCCGGTCCTACGAGTCGGAGCACGTCGTGGCCGGCTGGGCGACGGCGGCCAGCAGGGCGTCCCGCACCAGCCCGATCAACGGGTGGTCCTCGCTGCCCCGGCGCACCGCCGCGACCACCCGCCGCAACGGGGCCGTGCCGCGCACGGGCACCCCGCGCACCGCGTTGCGCGGCACCAGGGCCACCCCCGCGCCCGCCCGCACCAACGCGTCGACGGCCCGGAAGTCGTCGGACGTGTGCGTGATCCGCGGCGCGAAACCGGCCTGCTCGCAGGCCAGCTGCACGACGTCGCGCACCGGGTTGCCGGGCAGCGTCACGACCCAGTCGTCGTCCGCGAGGTCGGCCAGGTCGACCTCCGCCCGACCGGCCAGCGGGTGCGCCGGCGGCAGCACCACGTCGAACGGCTCGGTGTAGAGCGGGAACCGGGTCAGCCGCCGGTCGTCGGTGCGCAGCCGGTACTCCTCGGTGATCGCCAGGTCGATCTCGCCGTCGAGCAGCAGCGGCACGCTGGCGTGCCCCTCCACGTCGCGCACCCGCAGCGTCACGTCCGGCGCGGACACCCGCAGCGCGGCCAGCGCGGGCGCGACGACCTGCGTGATCGCCGAGGCGAAGCTGCCGACCTCGACCCGCCCGGTCGCGCCGGAGGTGAACGCCGCCAACGTGGCCTGCGCCCGCTCCAGCTCGGCGGCCACCGCGTTCGCGTGCCGGACCAGCAGCTCCCCGGCGGCGGTCAGCGACACCCGCCGGCCACGCCGCCGCAGCAGCTCGTGCCCCACCTCGGACTCCAGCGCGGCCAGCTGCTGCGACACCGCGGACGGCGTGAGGTGCAGGGCCCGCGCCGCCGCCGTCACGGTGCCGTGGTCGGCGAGCGCGCGCAGCACCCGCAGCCGTCGTGGGTCGATCACCCGGTCCCGCCCGTCACGAGGTGCGGACCGGGTGCGGGTGCGGTACCAAGTGGCATGCGCTCCAACCGCACGCCGAGCCTGGTCGTCGCGGGACTCGGCCTGCTCGTCCTGGTCGTGTTCGGCTTCATCGTGCCCAGTGTCCGGGCAGGCGGGTTCGAGGTGAACGGCACCGTCGTGCTGCTGTCGCTCGTCGTGCCCGCGATCCTGCTCGTGTTCCTGGGCATCTGGGGCAAGCGCTAGCTCACATCCGGCTCCGCGCCGCCACGAAGGCGTCCACCGCCCGGTTCACGTCGTCGGTCGAGTGCGCCGCCGACATCTGGGTGCGGATGCGCGCCTTGCCGTGCGGCACGACCGGGTAGGAGAAGCCGATCACGTAGATGCCCTGCTCCAGCAGCAGGTCGGCCATCCGGGTCGCCTCGGCCGCGTCGCCGATCATCACCGGGATGATCGGGTGCTCGCCGGGCAGCAGGTCGAAGCCCGCCTCGGTCATCCGCGACCGGAACAGCGCGGTGTTCTCGCGCAGCCTGGTCAGCAGCTCGCCGGAGGAGCTGAGCAGGTCCAGCGCGGCGATGGCGGCGGCGGTGATCGACGGCGCCAGCGAGTTGGAGAACAGGTACGGCCGCGACCGCTGCCGCAGCATCTCCACGATCTCCGCCCGCCCGGAGGTGTAGCCGCCGGACGCGCCGCCCAACGCCTTGCCGAGGGTGCCGGTGACGATGTCCACCCGGTCCTGCACGCCGAACAGCTCGGGCGTGCCGCGGCCCCGGGGCCCGGTGAAGCCGACCGCGTGCGAGTCGTCGACCATCACCAGCGCGTCGTACCGCTCGGCGAGGTCGCAGATGTCGTCCAGCGGCGCGAGGTAGCCGTCCATGGAGAACACGCCGTCGGTCGCGACCAGCCGGTAGCGGGCGTCGGCGGAGTCCTTGAGCCGCCGCTCCAGGTCGTCCATGTCCCGGTTCTTGTACCGGTGCCTGCGGGCCTTCGACAGCCGCACGCCGTCGATGATCGACGCGTGGTTCAGCTCGTCGGAGATGATCGCGTCGTCCGCGCCGAGCAGGGTCTCGAACAGGCCGCCGTTGGCGTCGAAGCACGAGCTGTAGAGGATCGTGTCCTCGGTGCCGAGGAACTCCGAGAGCCGGCGCTCCAGCTCCTTGTGCGGTTCCTGGGTGCCGCAGATGAACCGCACCGACGCCATGCCGAAGCCCCACCGGTCCAGCGCCTCGTGCGCGGCCTCGACCAGTCTCGGGTGGTCGGCCAGGCCCAGGTAGTTGTTGGCGCAGAAGTTCAGCACCTCGGCGCCGGAGCCGACGCGGACGGCGGCGTTCTGCGGCGTGCCGATCACCCGCTCCGCCTTGTAGAGCCCGGCCGCGCGGATCTCGTCCAGCCCGGTCCGCAGGTCCTCGCGCATCGCGCCGTACATCAGTGAGCTCCCGTCCAGTCGAGGATGACCTTGCCGCACTTGCCCTCGCGCGCCGTCGCGAACGCCTCGTCGAACGCCGTGTAGTCGAACCGGTGCGTGATCACCGGCGTCAGGTCGAGGCCGCGTTGCAGCAGCACGGACATCGAGTACCAGGTCTCGAACATCTCCCGGCCGTAGATGCCCTTGATGTGCAGCATCTTCAGCACGACGCTGCTCCAGTCGACCGCGAACTCCTCGGCGGGCAGGCCCAGGACGGCGACCCGGCCGCCGTGGGCCATGTTGCCGATCATCTCCTGCAGCGCGACCGGCTTGCCGGACATCTCCATGCCGACGTCGAAGCCCTCGGACATGCCCAGCTCGGCCTGCGCGTCGGCGATCGTGCGCCCGGTGACGTTCAGGGCGAGGTCGACGCCGACCGCGCGGGCCAGGTCCAGCCGGTGCTCGCTGACGTCGGTGATGACGACGTTGCGCGCGCCCGCGTGCTTGGCCACGGCCGCCGCCATGATCCCGATCGGGCCGGCGCCGGTGATCAGCACGTCCTCGCCGATGACCGGGAACGACAGCGCGGTGTGCACGGCGTTGCCGAAGGGGTCGAAGATCGCCGCCACGTCCAGGTCGACGGGCGCGCGGTGCACCCAGGCGTTCTGCTCGGGCAGCACCACGTACTGCGCGAACGCGCCGTCGCTGTGCACGCCGAGGCCGCGGGTGTTGGCGCACAGGTGCCGGCGGCCCGCCTTGCAGTTGCGGCACGTGCCGCAGACCAGGTGGCCCTCGCCGCTGACCAGGTCGCCGACCACCACCCCGGTCACCGAGGGGCCGGTCTCCACCACCTCGCCGACGAACTCGTGCCCGAGCACGAGCGGCGCGTGGATGTTGTGCGCGGCCCACTCGTCCCACGAGTCGATGTGCAGGTCCGTGCCGCAGATGCCGGTGCGCAGGACCCGGACCACCACGTCACCCGCGCCGGGAGTGGGGTCGGGGACGTCGGTCAGCGACAACCCCGGTCCGGCGGTCGTCTTGACCAGTGCCTTCATGCGGGCGAGTGTGCTCCCGCCGCCTTGTGCAGTCCATCAGGACTTTCTGAATTCACTCGTAAGTTCAGCTTCACAGGCGATGTTGCGGGCCATGCCGCCGAACACCACCCCGTGGAACGGCCACACCAGCCACCAGTAGACGTGCCCGGCCAGCCCGCGCGGCACGAACACCGCCCGTTGCCGGTAGGTCGACCCGCCGCCCTCCGCCGCCGCGACCCGCAGCTCCAACCAGGCCAGCCCCGGCACCCGCATCTCCGCGCGCAACCGCAGCAGCCGCCCCCGGTCGAGCTCCTCCACCCGCCAGAAGTCCAGCGCCTCGCCGACGTGCAGCCGCCGGGGGTCGCGCCGCCCGCGCCGCAGCCCGACCCCGCCGACCAGCCGGTCCAGCCAGCCGCGCACCGCCCAGGCCAACGGGAACGAGTACCAGCCGTGCTCGCCGCCGATGCCCTCCACGACCTGCCACAGCCGTTCCGGCGAGGCGGCGGTCCGGCGTTCCCGCACGTCGACGTAGGACGAGCCGCCGGACCAGTCGGGGTCCGTCGGCAGCGGGTCGGCGGGCGCGCCCGGCACCGACGCGCCCGACCAGCGCGTCTCCACGTCCGCGTCGCGGATCCTGGTCAGCGCGAGCGCCACCGCCTGGTCGTAGCCGGTGTTCTCCCCCGGCAGGCAGGTCTCGACGTCGTGCTCCCGGCACACCACCTCGTGCACCAGGGACTCGATCAACGGCGCGGCGATCGAGCGCGGCACGGGCGTGACCAGGTTGACCCAGTGCGCGGACAGGCGCGGGGTGAGCACCGGCACCGGCAGCACGCGCCGCCGGCGCAGCCCGGCCACCTCCGCGTACCGCAGCATCATGTCCAGGTAGGTCAGCACGTCCGGGCCGCCGATGTCGAACGTCCGGTTCACCTCGGCCGGCAGCCCCACCGCGTCGACCAGGTACCGCAGCACGTCCCGCACCGCGATCGGCTGGACCCGGTTGCGCACCCAGCGCGGCGTGACCATGACCGGCAGCCGCTCGGCGAGGTAGCGCAGCATCTCGAAGCTCGCCGACCCGGACCCGATGACCACCGCCGCCTGCAGCACCACCGCGGGCACCGGGCCGCGCAGGAACACGTCCCCGACCTCCTTGCGCGAGGCGAGGTGGGGTGACAGCGCCACCCCCGGCGGGTGCAGTCCGCCCAGGTAGACGATCCGCCCCACGCCCGCGTCCGCGGCGGCGCGCGCGGTGTTCTCCGCGGCACGGCGGTCGGCGTCGACGAAGTCCGGGTCGCTCAACGAGTGCACGAGGTAGTGCACGACGTCGACGTCGACCATCGCCGCGTCCAGCGACGCCCGGTCGAGCACGTCGCCGCGCACGACCTCCACCTGCCCGGCCCACGGCACGTCCCGCAGCTTGCGCGGGTCGCGGACCAGGCACGTGACCCGGTGGCCCGCCGCGAGCAACCGGGGCACGAGCCGTCCGCCGAGGTAGCCGGTCGCGCCGGTGACGAGGCAGTGCACGTCACGATCCTCGCCGCCCGGCGGCCGGCGCGCACGACGGGCGTCACGCGTGCCGGAACCAGCGCGCCTTCTTCTTGATCTCCACGTTGCCCGCGCGCACGAGGCCGTGCACGACGAAGTGCGGCCGGCCGTTCGCGCCGGTGCCCACCTTGTCCTTGAGGTTGCTCGCGGCCAGCTCGACGCCCTCGGCGTTGACCGTCGCGCCCTCCGGCAGCACCAGCTTCACCGAACCGGCGGTCACGTCCAGCTCGATGTCCACCACCGCGTGCGGGATGGACGCCTCGCGGAAGTCCAGGTCCGTCGACCCCATCCGGCTGCGCACGACGAGCCGGCGGGGCACCGTCCAGCTGCCCTTGCGGTTGACCGCGGACATGGTGGCCTTGAGCTCCTGCTGGTCCTGCGGCACGGCGAGCAGCTGCTCGTTGTTCACCATGCCCGGCAGGTCCAGCAGCACCGCGTTCAGGTCGCCGCGGGTGCGGGCGGCCAGCGCGGTGTCGGTGCGCTCGGTGAACTCGTCGAGCGTGATCAGGCCGCGGCCGATCGCCTTCTGCAGCAGGCCGACGACGTGCTCGCGCTCGGCGTCGGACACCCGGAAGTCCTTGGGGTCGGTCATGGCTCAGCCCTCCGGCTCGACGTCGAGCCCGTGCTCGATGGCGTACCGCGCCAGCTCGACGCGGTTGTGCAGTTGCAGCTTGCGCAGGGTGGACTGCACGTGGTTCTCCACCGTGCGGTGCGAGATGACCAGCCGGTTCGCGATCTGCCGCGCGGTCAGCCCCTTCGCCACCAGTCGCAGCACCTCGGTCTCGCGCTCGGTGAGCTGCGGCTTGTCGTCGTCCGGCGTGGCGGCCATCCGCCGGTACTCGCCGAGCACCAGCCCCGCCAGCCCCGCGGTGAACACCGCGTCGCCGGCCGCGGTCCGGTTCACCGCCTCCACCAGCTCCTCGGCCGAGGCCGACTTCACCAGGTAGCCGGACGCGCCGGCCTTCACCGCCTCCAGCACGTCGCTGTGCTCGCCGCTCGCGGACAGCACCAGCACCCGGGTGCCCTCCAGCGACCCGGTGATCAGCGTGGTCGCCTCCACCCCGGTCGTCTCGCCGAGGTTGAGGTCCATCAGCACCACGTCGGGCCGTACGGCGCGCGCGATCCGCACCGCCGACGCGGCGTCCCCCGCGGTCGCCACCACCTCGAACCCGCGCTCGGCCAGGTCGCGCGCGACGCCGTCGCGCCACAGCGGGTGGTCGTCCACCACCATCACGGACACGCTCATCGGTAGACCCGCACCTCCCATTCGGCGCCCTCCCCCGGCCCCGTCTGCAGCTCAAGGGTCCCACGCAGCGCCTCCACCCGGCCCCGGATGGACTGGGCGACACCCATCCGGCCCTCCGCCTCGGCGGAGGCGAGCCTGCCGTCGGGGATGCCGGGGCCGTCGTCGCGCACGCTGATCACGACCTCGTCGCCGAGGTCCTCCAGCAGCACCCACGCCCGCGCGTCCGGCCCCGCGTGCTTGTCCACGTTGGACAGGGCCTCCCGCACCACGGCGGTCAGCTCGAACGCCGTGCCGGCCGGCAGCATCACCTGCGTGGCCGGGGTGGACACCTGGAACCGGGACGTGGCGAGCAGCTGCAACGCCGGCCTCAGGTCCGCGTCACCGTCCACCGTGGACTCCGTGGGCGCGGCGGCCACCAGGGACCGCAGCGCGACCTCCTGCTCACCGGCCAGCTCCGCCAGTTCCGCCGCCTCGCCGCCGAGCTCCGTGCCGCGCTTGCGCACGCGCGCCAGCACCTGCAGCACACCGTCGTGGATGGACCGCGCCAGCCGCTCGCGCTCCGCGGTGGCCGCCTCGGTCCGCAACGCCTGCGCCAGCCGCACCGCCGAGCGGCGCGCCGTGGTCGACGCCATGCCGACCAAGAAACCGGCGCCCGCCAGCAGGACGACGTCCCGCACCAGGTCGACGGTGAGCCCGCCGCGGTTGAGGTAGGTGCTCAGCCCGACCACGAACCCGGACACCGCGCCCGCGACCTGCCCGCCGAGGGCGCCCGCCGCCACCGGCGGTCCGGCCGCCCAGATCGTGGTGATCAGCGGGACGTCGAACAGGAACTGGGCATCCGTCATGATCAGCGGGGACAGGGACATCAGCCCGCACGTGACCGCGACGTCCGCCGCCACGATCCACGGCCGCCGCCCGTGCTGCCGGCTGTAGGCCTGGATGGTGAACGCCGACCAGAGGGCCATCGCCGCGATGGTCGCCCACGCGAGCCACGGTCGCTCGTACTCGTCGCGCTGGACGATCGCGTTGCCCAAGGCGAACAGGAACGTCACTACGCGTAGCGCTACCGTTCCCCGCCAGAGGTGCGCGACCGGGTCGTCCATGGCCGCCGTCCCCTGGTCGGATGGCTTTGTGTGCACGGTGTGCTCCCTTCACCCCCAATCTTGCCGTGTCGGAGTGGCGCAGCTAACCCCCAGGTGGCCGTCTGTTCCGATAACGACACCTGTGGAAGGCTGACGGGAGTCACCGAGCGTGATCTCCGGAGTCTGATTACCTCCGGGGGTGAAGATCACGTCCGTGGGCTGCTGCGGCGAGGGAGGGCCGAGCGTGCGCCACTGGCCACTGTGGACGCTGAAGCGCTCCGCGCTGGCCTACTGGCTGCTCGTGGACCTGCTCGGGCCGGCCGTCGTGGTCTACGCGATCGTGACGTCGCCGCAGCCGTCGCCCGGCGAGATCGGCCGGTTCGCGGCCATCGCGGGCACCGCGGGCGCGGTGATCATCGGCAGCTCCATCTACTCCCACCGGGTGGGCGAGGCCGCGCGCAACCCGTGGGCCGCCCACCTCTGCTACCTCACCGCCGGCCTGGTCGCCCTGCCGTGCAACCTGCTCGTCCTGCTGCTCTTCGGCCCCGCGCTGCACGGCGTGCTGACCCAGCGCCCCGAGCCGCACCGCTGGGTGTTCACCCTGTCCGCGACCGCGCTGGCCGTGTTCGCCACCCGCTTCGCCATCGGCTGGGCCGAGCCGCGCACCGACCTGGTCGTCATGGTGTTCGGCGCGACGGTGCTGCTGGTGGCGCGCGCCGGCGTGATCGCGCTCGGCCTGAAGCTGCGCAGCCCGCGCGCCAAGGGCGAGGAGGTCATCGGCGAGCCGATCGACGTGGTGCTCGGCGTCGTCGCGGTGAGCATCGGCGGCCTGATGGGCTTCGTCGCCGCGACCACCCCGGTGCACGCGCTGATGGCCGGACCGCCGCTGGCCCTGCTGGAACGGGCGGCGCAGCTGCCGCACTGGCGGCGTTCCGCCCAGCGCGACGCGAAGACCGGCCTGGCCAACGCCGTGCACTGGGACAGCCGGGCCAGGTACGAGCTGTCCAAGGCGCGGGCGCGCGACCGGCCGATGGCCGTGATGCTGCTCGACCTCGACCACTTCAAGCGGGTCAACGACGAGGTCGGCCACCTGGCGGGCGACTCGGCGCTCAGCGCGGTCGCCCTGCTGCTCACCGGCACCGTCCGCAGCGGCGACCTGGTCGGCCGCTTCGGCGGCGAGGAGTTCGTCGTGCTCCTGCCGGACGCGGAGCCCGCCATCGCCCGGTCCGTGGCCCAGCGCGTGCGGCACGCCGTCGCCGACCTCGCCGTGCCCACCGTCGGCACGGACGGCCGGGAGCACCTGCTCACCGGCCTGACCGTGAGCATCGGCGTGGCGACCACCCAGCGGTTCGGCTACGAGCTGCCCGACCTGCTGGTGGCCGCCGACGCCGCGCTGCTCGCGGCCAAGGGCTACGGCCGCAACCTGGTCGAGATGGCCTGACCCGCGAGCCCTACTGCCGCCCGCTGTGCCCGGCGTCCGGTCGCTCGCGGTCGTCGATGTCCTCGACCCGGTCCCCACCGGTGTCGATCGGCCCGCTCTCCTGCGGCTCCAGCACGTCGACCTGGCGCGGCTCCACGTCCCGGTCCGACTCCGACAGCAACGACCTGATCCCCGAGTTCAGCACCGCCAGCAGCGGCACCGACAGCAGCGCGCCCGCGATGCCGCCCACGACGAGACCGGTGGTGATCGCCAGCACCACGGCCAGCGGGTGCAGCTTCACCGCGCGCCCCAGCAGCAGCGGCTGCAGCACGTGGCTCTCCAGCTGCATCACGCCGATGAGCACGGCCAGGATGATCAGCGCCTCGATCGGCCCGTTGGCCACCAGCGCCACCAGCACCGCCACCGCGCCGGTGATCACCGCGCCCACGATCGGGATGAACGCGCCGAGGAACACCAGCGCCGACAGCGGCACCACCAGCGGCACGTCCACGATCCACAGCCCGACGCCGACGCCGACCGCGTCCACGACCGCCACCAGCGCGGTCGCCCGCACGTACGACACGAGCGAGGCGAACCCGCGCCGCCCCGCCACGTCGGCCCGGCCGCGCACGTCGCGCGGCACGATCCGGACCAGGAACCGCCAGATGCCGTCGCCGTCGTGCAGGAAGAAGATCAGCGTGAACAGGGCGAGGATCAACCCGGTCAGCAGCTCGCCCACGGTGGCCGCCGTGGTCAGCGCCCCGGAGGTGATCTCGGTCTGGTTCTCCTTGACCGTCTCCACCACCCGGTCCAGGTACTGCTGGAGCTGGACGTCGCTCAGGTGCAGCGGACCGTCCTTGAGCCAGCCGCGGATCGTGTCCAGGCTCGCGCTGACCTGCTCCTGCAACTGCGGCAGGCCCTTGGAGAACTCGGTGATCACGAACGTGAGCACGCCGCCGACCACCGCGATGCCGCCGACGAGCACCACGCCCGTGGCCAGGCCGCGCGGGATGCCCGCCCGGTTCAGCTGCGACACCGCGGGCGACAGCAGCGCGGCCAGCAGCAGCGCCACCCCGGTCGGGATGACGATCGTGGCCATGAACCCGACCACGTGGAACACCACGTAGAGCGCCGCGACCACGGCCACGAACCGCCAACTCAGGGCGGCCGAGACGCGCAACAGCCGCGGCACCCTCTCGCTGATCTCATCACTCCGCGTCACGCCGATCACGGTAGTCCGCCCCACCACCCCGGGTGCGCCGGTCGCGCACCCCGCCGGCATGTCGAACCCCACGTTTCGGATTGCGGCAAACCCTGGCGGAACCGGCACGGCGGGTGATCGGATCGCGGGCGTGACCGCCGAGCAGACCGTCGAGGGCGCCGTCCGCGCCGCGTTCGCCGCCGGCCGCCCGCTGAGGTTCGACCCCAGGACGCCCAAGCGCAACCGCACGGTCCGCGGCGAGCTGCTGTCCGGGCTGCTCACCGACAGCGGCCCGCGGACCGCCGCGCTGAGGCTGGTCGGCGCGAACGTCGTCGGCTCGTTCGCCCTGGAGGGAGCGCGGGTCGACCACGTGGTCGACTTCCTGGACTGCTCCTTCGAACGCCCGCCGGACCTGCGCATGGCCCGCCTGGTCGGCCTGCGGATGCGCGGCTGCGAGGTGCCCGGCCTGTGGGGCCGCAACCTGCGCGTCGGCAGCGACCTGGTGCTGGAGGCCGGTTTCACCAGCGACGGCGTGGTCGACCTGACCGACGCCTCGGTCGACGGCACGTTCCGGCTGGCGGGCGCCGTGCTGCGCGACGGCGGCGGCGACCACGCCCTGCTCGCCGCGCGCATCCGGCTGTCCGGCTCGTTGCAGGCCATCGCGCTGCGCGCGGGCGGCGAGGTGCGGCTGCGCGGCGCGGACGTCGGCGGCAACGTGCACCTCGGCGGCGCGCGCCTGCTCAACGCCGGTCAGAACGCCCTGGACGCCACCGGCGTCACCATCGCGGGCACCCTGTTCTGCGACGCCGAGGGCGGCCGGTTCACCGCCGAGGGCCGCATCCTGCTCGACGGCGCGCGGATCGGCGGCAGCGCCGTGTTCTCCGGCGCCCGGCTGCACGCCAGCGTGGTCGACCGCCCGGTCCTGGTGATACCGCGCGGCACCGCCGACGAGGCCGCCGCGCTGGTCGCCGACCGGATGCGGGTGGAGGGCAACGTCGAGCTGGACGACGGCTTCACCTCCTCCGGCACGGTCCGCCTGCCCAACGCCGACATCGGCGGCTACCTGCGGCTCTCCGGCGCGGTGATCGGCCGCCGCGACGCGGTCGAGGACCCGGCGGAGCACGCCGGCGAGGCCGTCCAGCGCATCCCGGTCGCCCTGCACGCGGACGGCATCCAGGTGCGCGGCGACCTCGAAGCGCGCGGCGCGGTCAACGGCGGCATCCACGGCGACGGCGAACGGACCGCCGCGCTGAAGGCCTACGGCCAGGTGCGCCTGGTCGACGCGCACGTGCGGGGCAGCGCGTCCCTGTCCGGCGTCGAGCTGCACGGGCCCGGCATCGACGTCCTGTTCGCCGACCGGCTGCGCGTCGGCGGCACGCTGTTCCTCCGCGACCTGCGCGCCCACGGCTCGCTGCGCCTGCAGAACGCCGAGATCGGCTCCACCCTCGACTGCTCCGGCGCGTCCCTGCTCTCGCCGCGCCGCCGCCCCGACGGCACGGTGAAGCCGTCGCTGGACGCCCGCGTGGCCACCATCGGCAAGGACTTCCTGTGCAGCCACGGCTTCACCGCCGCGGGCGGCGTGCGGATCCGGCTCGCCGAGGTCGGCAAGATGGCCACCTTCGCGGGCGCGCGCCTGGGTGGTCCGGGCAGCGACATCGCGCTGAACGCCTACGGGCTCACGGTGAGCCAGCTCGTGCTGCGGCTCTCGGAGGACCGCACCCCGGTGGGCCGGGTCGTGCTGACCCGGGTCGGCGCGGCGACCGTGCTGGACGGGCCGGGGCTGTGGGCCGCCACCGGCGGCGTCGACGTGGAGGACTTCACGTTCCGCTCGATCTCGTCCACGCCGCACGTGGACGTGCGCACCCGGCTGCGCTGGCTGCGCGAGGTGCAGCCGGACTTCGCGCCCGGCCCCTACGAGCAGCTGGCCGCGGTGTACCGCGACGGCGGCGAGGAGGAGCTGGCGCAGCTCGTGCAGCTGGAGAAGCAGCGGCGGCGCTACTCCGAGCTCGGCGTCGCGGGCCGGGTCTGGGGCTTCCTGCAGCGCTGGACGGTCGGCTACGGCTACCGGCCGTGGCTCGCCATCGCCTGGCTGACCGCGTTCTGGCTGGCGGGCACGGGCTGGTTCCTGGGCCACGAGATGCCGAAGCTCAACGAGGACGAGTCGCCGTCCTGGAACGCCTGGCTGCTGTCGATGGACCTGCTGATCCCGATCGTGGACCTCGGCCAGGACGGCAAGTGGAAGTTCAGCGGCGCCTCGCAGTGGATTTCCAGCACCCTGATCGCGGTCGGCTGGATCCTCGCGTCGACGGCCGCCGCCGGCGCGGCGCGGGTGCTCAAGCGCGTCTGATCACGCACCGTCACTACCGGAAGCACAGAGTGTTCGTCACACGATCCGGCGAACCAGGTGTGGATGGAGTGCGCGCGGGCACCGGCTGCTGGCAGTCTCTCGTCGTCGGCTTGATCACCCGGATCACGTCGCCGGCGAATCCCAGGGCTTTCGGCGGAGGTTTCAACGATGTCGTGCGGTGACCAGCGAGTGGGAACGGGGGCGAGCCGCGTTCGGCGGCTGCTCTCCCGCGCCCTGCTGGTCGTCGGCGGCACGCTGGCCGGCACCGCCGCGGCCTGGGCGCTGTCCGCGACCGCGGCGTCGGCGCAGATCCCCGTCGTCGAGCCGATCGCCGAGATCGCGCACGACTCGCTGCCGCCCCGTGCGGCGGAAGGCTCGGTCGAGGCCGCGTTGGCCCCGGTCGGCCGAGCCGTGCAGGACCTCGACACCGCGCTGAGCAGCCCACGGGTGCCCGAGCCGAGCCCGCCCGACCTGCGCCGCGTCGCGGATGACCTCCGCGGCGCCGTCGGAGGCGTGCGCGACTGGCTGGGGCACCGCGCGTCCGAGCAGGCGCCCGTCGACGTGGTCGTCGCCGGCGCCGTGACGCGGCAGGTCACCGAGACCACCCCGGCCGCCGCCGCCGTGCCGGTGTCCGCCGGCACCCCGGTGGTGCACGGGGTGTTCGGCAAGCTCAGCCGGTCGTGGCTGGACGCGCCGCGGCAGCCGGTCGCCGCGCTGTCCGACGCGGACGTGCCCTCCCTGCCGGGAGACCCGTCCGGGTTGCCGTCGATGCCGTTCGCGCCGCTCGGCGCGCCGGCCCACTGCTCCTGCGGTGGCGACGGCTCCGGCTCCTCCGGCGGCGGCAACGGCTCCTTCACGGCCGTCTCCGCCGGCCGCATCGACCCCGCGGTGGCCCGGGCTCTGTTCCCCGCCACCGAGCGGAACACCGTGACGCAGGGCAAGCAGCCCGGCGTCACTCCCGACTGACCCCAGCGCGCGGTCCGCGGCAGCTCATCGACGAGCTGACCCGGTGCTCGACCGTCGCGCCGCTTCGCGTGCGCTCCCACACCGGTCGAGCTGCCGCGCCCCTCGAAAAAAGACCAGGGTGGTCGTCCTCTTCGACGCGGTCGCCGCGTCCGATCACCCCTCACCTCCCGCAAGGGACACCGGAAGAAGGAGAACCCATGCACACCTGGGCCAAGCGCGGTCTCCAGACCGCACTTGTCACTGGTGGTTTGCTGATGCTCGGCACGGGCATCGCTTCAGCCCAGGAGAACGTCAACCCGGACGCGAAACCGAACCCGCTCGACGCGAAGGTTCGCGTGCCGGTCGACGTCGACCACAACAACCTGGGCACCCTGCTCGGCAACCACGACCTGCCGGACATCCACCACGAGTTCGGCACCCCGAGCGCGGCCGGCCTGCCCGTCCGCCACCTCGCCGAGCCGGCCAACCCGCTGGTCCGCGGCGCGCAGGACCGGGCGGCCGGCGTCGAGACCGGGGGCCTGACCCGCGGCAACACCGCCGACGCCGACGTGGTCGTGCCGGTCAGCGTCTGCGGCAACGCGATCGCGGCCACCGGCGACGCCTACAGCGACGGCGTGTGCGTCCAGTCGGCGTCCAGCACCGGCGAGATCCGGACCGACGGGTCGCGCGGCACGCTGGCCGGCAACGTGGCGCACGCCGCCGCCGCCGTCTCGCCCCAGGTCAACGGCAACGCCGTCGCGGCCCTGGCCAACGCCGAGTCCCACGCCACGTCCCACCAGCGGGCGGTCGCGGGCGACCGCGTCCGCACCTCGGGCGAGGACGGCTCGCTGTCGGGCAACATCGCCGCCGTCCAGGGCGCGGTGCCCGCGCAGGTCACCAACAACGCGGTCGCCGCGGGCGGCAACTCCTTCAGCGGGGCCTCGTCCTCGAACGACGCCCAGGCCGTCGGCTCGCTGACCACCACCGGCCGGCGCGGCACCGCCGGCGGCAACGTCCTCGGCGCCCCGGTCGCGCCGGTCGTCGCGGTCACCGGCAACGGCGTGGCCGCCGCGGGCAACGCGGACACCGCCACCGAGAACCGGGCGTCGGCCGACGCGGGCACCACCCACCGCGACCACACCGACCTGCCGATGTGGACCTACACCTCCGGCAACGACGGCACCCTCGCGGGCAACGTGGTCCAGCCCGCGTTCGCCGGGCCCGTCGCCGCGGGCGACAACGCCCTGGCGGGCGGCGGCAACGCGCAGGTCGACAACGCCATGGCGCACGACGCCGAAGCCGGCGGCAACAGCTTCACCGCCGGCCAGGACTCGGTGCTGTCCGGCACCTTCGCCGACGCGCCCGTCGCCCTGCCGGTCTCCGGCGCGGGCAACGCGCTGTCCGGCGTGGGCACCACCTCGGCCCGGCACGCGAACGAGGCCACCGCGGTCTCCGGCGGCGACACCTACACCAACGGCGACCGGTCGGTCCTGGCGGCGAACTCGGTGAACCTGCCGCCCGCCGGCGCGGCCGACCTGTGCGGCAACGGCCTGGCCGGCGGCGGCATCGCCGACGCCGACTGCGGCAACGACGTGGTCGCGGACTCCGGCGGCTACAACGGCACCACCGGCAACGACGCGGTCGGCTCCGGCAACGTCGGCCAGGTGCCGCTGGGCCTGCCCGCCGAGGCGTTCGGCAACGGTGTCGGCGCGGCGGGCACGCCGACCGGCCGGGCCACCGAGAACAAGACCGTGCGCTCCGGCCGGGTCGCGACCAGCGTCGACGACAACGGCACCGCGTCCAGCAACGTGGTGTCCGCGCCGACCGCGCTCGGCGGCCAGGTGTTCGGCAACTCGGGCGGCGCGGTCGCCAACCCGACGTCGAAGACCGACAGCGACACCGAGATCGACCTCGGCAACCCGCCGACCGCCAACGGCAAGCACGGCTCCGCCTCCGGCAACATCGTGCACCTGCCCACCTCGAACCCGGCCCAGGTCTTCGGCGACTCCGTGGTCGCGGTCGGCAACGGCTCGTCGGAGACCGACAGCAAGCTCGACTCCCGCTCCGGCGGGGCCGCCACCACCACCGGTGACGAGGGCTCGCTGTCGGGCAACGTGCTGTCGCTGCCCGAGGCCTCCTCGCCGCAGGTGTTCGGCAGCGCGATCGGCGCGGGCAGCAACGTCGAGTCGGAGAGCCGCAACCAGTTCGGCTCGCACTCCGGTGGCGACGTGCAGACCTCCGGCGACGACGCGTCGTTCTCGGGCAACGGCGTCGGCGCGCAGCCGTCGATCCCGCTGCAGGTGTTCGGCGACGCCGTCACCGCCGCCGGCAACGGCGAGTCCCGGACGGACAACCGGACCGGCCTGATCGCCGGCGGCCGGCACCTGACCTCCGCCGAGGACAGCGCGTGGTCGGGCAACCTGCTCACCGCGCCCGCCGCGCTCACGCCGTCGGTGCACGGCGACGCCGTGACCGTGGCCGGCCTCGCGGACGCCGCGACCGCCAGCCGGTCGCAGAGCCAGTCCGGTGGCGTGACCACCACCGCGGGCCGCGGCGCGGTCAGCGCGCACGACCTGGAAGCGCCGACCGAGGCGTTCGCCCGCATGTTCGGCATCCCGGTGGACGTGCTCGGCACGGCCACCACCAACGCGCACGAGGTCAACGACGTGCGCACCGGCGACGACCGGGGCGACACCGCCCAGGTCGGTGACGCGAACCGGGGCATCCAGCTCCCGGCGAGCGTCGACAGCCTGCTGCGCGTCACCGAGGTGCCGACCCTGGACCTCCTCGGCGTGGTGTCCCGGTACACCGTGCCGGTGGCCCTGCCGGGGATGGACGACCTGCGTGCGCTGCCGATCGACCGCCTGGACCAGGTCCAGCTGCCGGGCAGCGACCTGCTCGCCCGGTCCGTCCCGAAGCCGGAAGCGCCGGAGGTGGAGCTGCCCAAGCCCGAACTGCCCAAGCCCCAGCTGCCCGAGGCGGACGCGCCGCTCGGCGCGCTGTCGCAGGCCGAGCTGCCCACCCAGGAGATGCCGCGCATCGGCAGCGTCGACCAGGTGCTCCGCAACGGGTTGCCGCCGGTCGTCCAGGCGAGCCGCGCCGCGTTCCGCACGGTGCCCATCGCGGGTGTGCTGACCCGTTCGGTGCAGTCCGAGTCGGACGAGCGCTCGTTCGGCGGCAGCCTGCCGCTGATCGGCGACCTCACCTCGACGTCGGCCCTCCCGGCCGTGGACAGCCTGCCGCTGCAGGGCCTGACCCAGGGCCGCACCCTGCCGACGCTGCCCGTCGCGGCGCCGGCCGGGCTGCCGTTCGTGCTGCCGACGCCCGGTGTGGCGCAGCCCCGCACCGAGTCCCCGATGGTGCCGCCGCTGGCCCTGAGCGGCCTGAACGTCAACCCGGTGCAGGGTGGCACCGGCCCGACGCGGTTCACCGAGGCGCAGGCGCCCGCCCTGGCGGGCATCGACGCGCGCAGCGTCTTCAACTCGCTTGAGGACACCGCCGTGATGCCGCGGATCTGATCCACGACCCGTCCCCGCTACCGGGCCCCTGGCACTCGACGTGCCAGGGGCCCGGTCGTGTGCGCGGGCCGTGCGGCGGCGGCGTGGTCCGGTGGCGTGGTCAGCGGCGCAGGCGTTCCTCGACGTGCGCGATCACCGAGTGCAGCGGCGCTTCGCCGTCGCTGGTCACCCAGCACACCCGCACCCCGGTGCGCACGCGTTCACCGCCCAGCCGCACCGCGCGCCCGGTCAGCTCGCGCACCCGCGCCGCGACCGCCTCGCCGCTGCCGTTCGGGTGCTCCGTGACCACGGCGAACGAGTCGCCGCCGTACCGCGCCACCGTGTAGTCGGCCCGTAAACCCTGCCGCAGCCGCTTCGCCAGCACGGCCAGCAGCTCGTCGCCGCGCCTGAAGCCGTGCGCCGCGTTCACCGCCGCCATCCGGTGCACGTCCGCCAGCACCAGGGACGCCAACGTGCCCCGGGTGCGGGCCCGGATCAACGCCTGGTCCAACCGGTCGAGCAGCAGCGCCCGGCCCGGCAGCCCGGTCAGCGCGTCGAGCAGCCCGGCGCTGTGCGGCACGTCCGCCTGCACCGGTCGCAGCAGCACCAGCACCTGCCCGCGGGTCTCGACCGGGAAGTACTCGGCCCACACCTTGGCGTGCGGCAGCGCCATCGGGATGGTCAGCGGTGATCCGGTGCGCAGCACCTGCGCGGCGAGCTCGGCGCAGCTGGGCAGCGGCGCGCCGGAGTCGTCGAGGGCGCGGGCGTCACCGAGCAGGGAGGACGCCATCGGGTTCGCGGCGAGCACCACGCCGTTCCCGTCCTGGAGCAGGACCCCGACCGGCAGTTCCGAGACGAACTCGTCCCACACCGCACGGGGAACCGTCGTCTGCGCGGTACTCGTCTGCACGGTACTCATAGGACTCGTGCCTTCCGCTGAGGCATGGCCTGTCCGTGAAGAGCCTCCCTGCGGGTAGCGGGCTTTTCAATAGCCCCGGCGCCACCCGGTCCGGTGATCTTTGGCCGGCGCTGCAACGCCCAGCGAATCCAGCATCCCGGCGAAGTCCTCTTCGGACACGATCGGCACCCGGTACGCCCGCGCCCGGCGCGCCTTGCTCGACAGCGTGAACGGGTCGGCGGCCACGACCAGGCGGGTCGCCCTGGTTACGTGCCCCTGGTTGACCAGCCCGACCGACGCGGCCCGGTCGACCCACTCCTCGCGCGGCGCGTGCATCCGGCCCGTGAACACGACCCGGTCACCGCGCACCAACGTCACCAGTTCCGGCCGGTGCGACGCCGGCACGCCCGTGCCGCGGCGCACCTCGACCACGTCGTCGGCCAACGGCAGGCGCGGCACGGGTTCGGCCGCCGGCACGCCGAACCCCAGGTAGTGCGCGAACAAGCGGGCCGTGGCGCGGGCGTCGTGCAGCGCGGAGTGCGCCGAGCCGAGCACCACGCCGATCGCGGCGCAGCACGCGGCCAGCGACCGCCCGGCCCGGTCCGGCAGGTACCGGTCGGCCAGGCGCATCGTGCACAGGCCCGTCACCGGCAGGTCCACCCCGGCGCGGGCGAACTCGGCGGTCAGGAACCGGGCGTCGAAGGACAGGTTGTGCGCGACCACGACCCGGTCGGCGAGACGTGCCGCCACCGCGCCCGCGGCCTGCGCGAACGTCGGCGCGTGCCACACGTCGGCCGCGCGGATGCGGTGCACGTGCTGCGGCCCGAGGTCGCGCCCGGGGTTGAGCAGGGTGCACCACTCGTCGGTCACCCGGCCCGCGTCGTCCAGCCCGACGACGGCCACCTCGACCACCCGGTCCGACCCGCGCGCGGCGAACCCGGTCGTCTCCACGTCGACCACCGCGTACCCCATGATCGACGAACCCTACCGATCATGGTCACCCGCTCAGCGCGCGGAGCACGAGATCGACCACCGCGTCGACGAACTCCTCGGTCAACGGCGCCGTCCGCAGGAACCACCGCTGGTAGACCGGTCCCAACAACAACTCCACCGCCGCCGGCACGTCGACGTCGGCCCGTACGTCGCCTAATCGCCGGGCCGCGCGTAATCGGTCCTCCAACGCGATCCGGCGGGGCATCAGCAGCAACGTCACCAGGTCCGTGCGGGACTCGTGCACCAGCACCCGGCACACCTGGTCGAACCGCCGTTCGGCCAGCTCCTCGGCGGCGGCCCACAGCTCCCGCTTCAGGTCGATCGCCAGCACGCCGCTGGGCAGCTCGTCCGCGCCGGCCGGCCCGAACTCCACGAAGGCGTCGAACAGCAGCGGCCCCTTCGACGGCCACCACCGGTAGATCGTCTGCTTGCCGACCCCGGCCCGCGCCGCCACCGCCTCGATGGTCAACCGGGAGTGGCCGAGCGCCTCGACCAACTCCCACGCGGCCACGAGGATCGCCCGCCTCGAACGGTCGCTGCGCCGCGCCGCGTCGGGTGGCATCTTTCGATCGTATGCGCAGTTCCCGTGGTGCGGGAATGACTCACCGAGCGCGCAACCGGTGACCGGCCCGCTCGGCGCGCCGAGCCACCAGGTACGAGTACGGGGACCTGCCGTAGGCGCTGCGGAACTCGCGGCTGAGTCGCCCGGCGGGGATGCCCGCGGCGCGGGCGAGCGCCAGGACGTCCAACGGCCGCGCGAGGTCGCGGTCGATCCGGTCGCGCACGCGGCGCAAGCGCGCCAGGTCTTCGAGGCGTCGCGCGGTGGCACGTGCGCGTGCCCACGCGGGGTGGCACATGGCGGGCCTTCCCGGTCAGCGGAGCTCTTGGATGCGGATCAGGTTGCCCGCCGGGTCCCGGAAAGCGCAGTCGCGGACGCCGTAGGGCTGCGAGGTCGGCTCCTGGACCACCTCGGCGTCGCCCGCCTGCACCTTCTCGAACGTCGAGTCGAGGTCCGGGGTGGCCAGCAGGATCCAGCCGTAGGTGCCCTTGGCCATCATCTCGGTGATGGTGTTGCGCTCGTCCTCGGTGATGTTGGGGTCGGCGGCGGGCGGCGCGAGCAGGATCGACGTGTCGGGCCGGCCGACGGGGCCGACCGTGATCCAGCGCATCCGGCCCTGGCCGACGTCGCTGCGGACCTCGAAGCCGAGGGTGTCGCGGAAGAAGGCGAGGGACGCCTCCGGGTCGTCGTGCGGCAGGACGCTGGTGTTGATCGTGAGCTCCATGGCGACCAGCCTAAGCACGCACGCTGACCTGCGCTTCTCGATTCCTGATCGCTCCCCCCGGCGGTCGCGCCCGCGGCGGGAGGTCCGCGACCGCGTGCCGCCGGGTGTCAGCCCGGGACGCGGGCCGCGATGCCGTCGAGGACGAAGTCGAGGCCTGCCCGGAAGGTCTGGTCGGCGTCCAGGTGGGGGCCGTCGTGCACGAGGTTGGCCAGCGCGGGGAACCGGCCGGTGGCGAAGACCTTGGTCAGGTACGGCCCGTAGGTGGCCTGCCACTGCTCCTTGTCCAGCCCGGAAGCCCGTTCGGCGCGCAGCTCGGTGATCTCCCGCCGCACCGCGCCGACCACGTACGCGTTGACCGCGGCGACCGCCGGCACGACCGTGGCCAGGTCGACCCCGGCCATCGCGGCCAGCACGGCCTCCCCGCCGGCCAGCGTGTTCGGCCCGAGCTGGGGCCGCCCGCCGATCAGGTCGGCGAGCCACTCGTGCCGCCGGGCGGCCTGCCGGGTGGTCTCGGCCAGGGAGCGCAGCACCTCACGCCACCCGTCGCCGGTCGGCCGGATCTCCTCGTGGACCGCGTCGACCATCAGGTCGAGCAGCTCCTCCTTGGTGGCGATGTAGCCGTACAGCCGCATCGGCCCGACGTCCAGCGCCGCGGCGACCTTGCGCAGCGACACCGCGTCCAGGCCGTCCGCGTCGGCGAGCCGGATCGCCGCCCGCACGATCCGCTCCCGGCTCAGCGGGGCCGGCACCGGTCGGTCCGGCGGCTCAGGTCGCTCCCACACCAACATGCGAAGGAGGGTACAGCGCCCGTCCTGATACAGTGTATCGAAGAGATACAGTGAATCGAGAGGGTGGCCATGCGCATAGCGATCGTCGGAGCCGGCTTGGGCGGCCTGGCCCTTGCCCGGGTGCTGCACGTGCACGGCATCGAGTCCGTGGTCTACGAGCGCGAGGCGTCACGCCACGCGCGTGGCCAGGGCGGGATGCTCGACATCCACTCCGGCCAGCGGGCGCTGCGCGAAGCCGGCCTGATCGACCGGTTCTTCGCGATAGCCCGCGGCGAGGGCCAGGACATGCGCCTGCTGGAGCCCGACGGCACCCTGCTGCTCCAGGAGGACACGCCCGACGACGCCCCGCTCGCCCGACCCGAGGTCGACCGCGCCGACCTCCGCGACCTGCTGCTGGACTCGCTCCCCGACGGCGTGGTGCGCTGGGGGCACGCGCTCGGGTCCGCCGCCGACGGCGTGCTCCGCTTCGCCGACGGCGGTAGCGCGACCTACGACCTGCTGGTCGGCGCGGACGGCGCGCAGTCCCGGGTCCGCCCGCTGCTCACCGACGCCCGCCCGACGCACCTCGGCCAGAACGTGGTCGAGATCGGCATCCCCGACATCGACCGCACCCACCCCGACCTCGCGGCGATGGTCGGGCGCGGCAACTACTGGGTCCTCGGCGACGGGCTGTCCCTGGGGGCGCAGCGCAACGGCGACGGCCGCGTCCGCATCGGCCTGAGCTTCTACCGCACCGGCGAGGACTGGTTCGCCACCAGCGGCATCCCGTTCGACGACCCGGCCGCCGCCCGCGCGCGGCTGATCGACCTGCTCGACGGCTGGCACCCGCGGTTCACCGCCCTGGTCGCGGCCTGCGACGACACGATCGTGCCGCGGGCGATCACCACCCTCCCGGTCGGCCTGACCTGGCCGGCACGCCCGGACGTCACGCTGGTCGGCGACGCCGCGCACCTGATGCCACCGGTGGGCGAGGGCGCGAACATGGCGCTGCTCGACGGCGCCCTGCTCGGCCTCGCCCTGGCCGCGCACCCGGACGACCACCCCACCGCCGTCCGGGAGTACGAGCGGGAGATGTTCGAGCGCGCCGGGGCCGCCGCCCGGATGTCCGCCCAGATCCAGGAACTGCTGGTGGCGCCGGACGCCGCCCGCCGGATGCTCGCCTTCTTCCAACCCGGCTGACCGCGGGGTCAGCCCTGGGCGAGGTCGGCGAAGCGGCTGTAGTGCAGCTGGTGGGCGACGGTGATGGTGGCCGTCGGGCCGGCGCGGTGCTTGGCGATGATCAGGTCCGCCTCGCCCGCGCGCGGGTCGTCGCGCTCCCAGGCGTCCGGGCGGTTGATCAGGATGACCATGTCGGCGTCCTGCTCCAGCGAGCCGGACTCACGCAGGTCGGACAGCTGCGGGCGCTTGTCGGTGCGCTGCTCCGGGCCGCGGTTGAGCTGGCTGATCGCGATCACCGGCACCTCGAGCTCCTTGGCGATCAGCTTCAGGTTCCGGGAGAACTCGGAGACCTCCTGCTGACGGGACTCGGTGCGCTTGCCCGACGACATCAGCTGGAGGTAGTCGACCACCACCAGCCGCAGGTCGTGGCGCTGCTTCAACCGCCGCGCCTTGGCCCGGATCTCCATCATGGTCAGGTTCGGCGAGTCGTCGACGAACAGCGGCGCCTCGCTGATCTCACTCATCCGCCGCGCCAACCGCGTCCAGTCGTCGTCACTCATCCGCCCACCGCGCATGTCGCCGAGCCGGATGCGCGCCTCCGCCGACAGCATGCGCATGACGATCTCCGTGCGCGACATCTCCAGCGAGAAGATCGCGCTGGTCAACCCGTGCTTCACCGAGCACGACCGGGCGAAGTCCAGTCCCAGCGTCGAGTTGTGGGTCGGGATCATCGACCGGCCCGCGAGGTACAGGTGGTTCCGGTTGTCCACTTCGACACAACGCACCGGCACACTCGGAACAGGGCGCACGTCGACGATGAACCGCGACCCCGTCCGGGCCAGGCCCGTGGCCCGGCGACGCTCCTTCAGCACCAGCCGCTTGCGCTCCAGCCGGAACACGTCGTCGTCGGTGCCGAAGGTCAACGTGTAGGCGGTGGAGCTGCGGTCGCTGCGCCCGCGGACCTGCTTGGTGCTGGTCGAGCACCGGTAGCCCAGGCTCACGATCAGCTCGCGCACGTCCTCGGCCAGCCGCCGGTTCGTGACCGCGAACTGCACGGACCCGCCGGTCGTCACGGTGCCGTCGGTGTCCAGCAGCCCGGCCAGCAGCGCGCGCCGCTGAGCGATGGACGCCCGCAGGTACACCGCCGGGATGTGCTTGTCGTCGAGCACCCCGATGCTGCGGAGGACACCCTGCGCGGTGCCGTGCTCGCGGTGGCACTCCTGGCACAGGCGCAGGCCGCTCGACGGCCGACCGCAGTCCGGGCACGTCGGGGCCGGGACCGGGGCCGAGGTGAACCGGGACCTGCCGCCGCAGCTGCGACCGCAGGTCTTCACCTGCGTGGTCTTCGGCGTGAAGTGCGTGCCGCAGACGACGCAGTCGCGCGTCGCGATCGGCTCCGGTGCCGGCAGCTTGATGCCGTAGAGCAGCTTGCCGCTCTGCGGCACCACGTCGTACCCCTCGGCCTCGACGTGCCACGCGATCTCCGGGTCCGCCGTGGTGAACCGGGAACCGGCGGAGTGGCCGTCCCCAAGCCACACACCGAGCGTGTAGGGGCCGAGCGGGAGGGCGGATTCGGGCAGGTCGAGGGGTTCGGCATTGGCCACCGAGTGGTTGAGGCGGCGGTCGGCGGTCTCGCAGCGCAAGCTCTCCGCGATCTCGCGCGTGGTCCTGACCTCGCCGAACGCCCGGCGGCCGCGGCCGGTCGCCGACTCCTGCGCCGAGCGCCGCGAGGCCCGGGTCTCGGTGAGCCACTGGTGCTCGGCGTCGGCCACCAGCACCGAGCCGTCGGAAAACTCGACCTCGTAGCACGGCCGCCCGCGCATCACCTCGGTCGCGGCCACCACGGTCGTGGGGCGACCGTCCGCGCCGATGAGCTGGTCACCGACGGCGACCTCGCCCATGGTCGTCCACCCCGTCGGCGTGGCGAGCGGGGTGTCGAGCGCGAGCGCCTTGCCGACACCCGGTCGGGCCGCGACGATGATCATCTGACCCGGGTGCAGGCCGTTGGTCAGCTCGTCCAGGTCCGCGAAGCCGGTGGGGATGCCCAGTGACGAGCCGCCGCGCGAGGCGATGGCGTCGATCTCGTCCATGGTCGGCTGGAGCAGCTCCTCCAGCACCACGTAGTCCTCGGTGGTGCGGCGCTCGGTGACCTCGTAGATCGCCGCCTGCGCCCGGTCGACCACCTCGTCCACGTCCGCGCCCTCGGCGCCGTTGTAGCCGAGCTGGACGATCCTCGTGCCCGCCTCCACCAACCGCCGCAGCACGGCCTTCTCCGCCACGATCTCGGCGTAGTAGGAGGCGTTGGCGGCGGTCGGCACGGTGGCGATCAGGGTGTGCAGGTACGGCGCGCCGCCCACCCGCAGCAGCTCGCCCCGGCGTTCCAGCTCGGCGGACACCGTGATCGGGTCGGCCGGCTCGCCGCGCCCGTACAGGTCGAGGACGCAGTCGTACACGGCCTGGTGGGCGGGCCGGTAGAAGTCGTTGGGCGCCAGGACCTCGACCACGTCGGCGATCGCGTCCTTGCTCAGCAGCATCCCGCCGAGCACCGACTGCTCGGCGGCGAGGTCCTGCGGCGGCTGCCGTTCGAAGCCGGGCTCGGCCATGCCCCGGTCGTCCACCAGCGCCACCGTGAGCTCACCCCAATCTGCTGCCGTGCGGATGTTGTACCTCGTGGGTCCGACAAAGTCCGCCACGCCACGCCTCGTGGTCCAGCGACGCTAGAGCCACCTGGATGGCGTAGGCAAACCCACCTGTGGACAACTCGGTGGACAGCTTGGGGATGGTCGCGCCCAGCTGACCACAAGGCTGGGGAAACCTGTGGACAACCTGGGTACAACTCGGGTCCAGACAAAAGTCGGCGCAGGTCAAGGCCTGTGGATAAGTTTGTGGAAAAGTAGTGCGTCACACCTTCGGCGTGTCGCGTGTAACCGGCTGCACGGCGTGTCGCGCCCAACGTGTCACACGAGTTGTCCACAGCCGGACGTGCGAAAGCGCCGCCCGACCAGAACACCTGGTCGAACGGCGCTTCCGGGAAAACGTCAGACGCTCGCGACCTCGACGGACAGCGCCACGGTGACCTCCGGGTGGAGCCGGACGTTCACCGAGTGCTTGCCGAGGGTCTTGATGTGGCCCGCGATCTCGACGGACCGCTTGTCCAGCGTCGGCCCGCCGGCCGCGCGCACGGCCGACACGACGTCGGACGAGGTGACGGAGCCGAACAGCTTCTTCGAGCCCGTCGCGGACTTGGCCTTCAGCGTCACGGAGCCGAGGCCCTCGAGCGTGGCCTTGATCTCCTTGGCGTGGTCCAGGTCCCGCACCCGGCGGGTGTCCTGCGCCCGGCGGATGACCTCGACCTGCTTGGTCGCGCCCTTGGTGGCGACGATCGCCAGGCCGCGCGGCAGCAGGTAGTTGCGGCCGTAGCCGTCCTTGACCTCGACGATGTCGCCGGGGCCACCGAGGCCGGTCACGTCAGCGGTGAGGATGAGCTTCACGATGCCGTCCCCTTTCTCAGCGAGCGGTCGAGGTGTAGGGCAGCAGCGCCATCTCGCGGGCGTTCTTGACGGCGACCGCGACGTCGCGCTGGTGCTGGGAGCAGTTGCCGGTGACCCGGCGGGCGCGGATCTTGCCCCGGTCCGAGATGTACTTCCGGAGCAGGGTGGTGTCCTTGTAGTCGATCAGGTTGGCGTTCTTGTCCTTGCAGAACGCGCAGACCTTCTTCTTGGGCTTGCGCACAGGCGGCTTGGCCATGTGTGGACTCCTGGTATTACGCAGTGAAGTGTGGAGTGGACCGGTGCCGGGTCTAGAAGGGGGGCTCGTCGGCGAAGCCACCGGAGCCGGCCGGGGGCGCGGAGCCCCACGGGTCGTCGGCCGGTGCGCCGCCACCACCGCCGCGGGACTGACCGCCGCCGCCGAAGCCGCCGCCGCCGTCTCCACGGCTCACCTTGTTGACCTTCGCGGTCGCGTAGCGCAGCGAGGGGCCGATCTCGTCGACCTCAAGCTCGATGACGGTGCGCTTTTCGCCTTCCTTCGTCTCGAAGGAACGCTGGCGCAGCCGCCCGGAAACGAGCACGCGCGAACCGCGGGTGAGGGACTCGGCCACGTTCTCCGCGACCTGCCGCCACACGTTGCACCGCAGGAACAGCGCTTCGCCGTCCTTCCACTCACCGCTGTTCTTGTCGAACGTGCGGGGGGTGGAGGCCACGGTGAAGCTCGCCACCGCGGCGCCGGACTGGGTGAAGCGGAGTTCGGGATCGGCGGTCAGGTTGCCGACCACCGTGATCGTCGTCTCGCCTGCCATGTTCGGGGCTCCTAGGCCTTGGCCGCGGCCTTGGCGGCGATCCTCGCCGCGGTCTTCGCGGCCTTCGCGGGATCGCGCCGGATGACCTTCGTCCGGAGCACCGTCTCCTGCAGGCCGAGCTGGCGGTCCAGCTCCTTCACCGCGTCGGGGGTCGAGATCAGGTCGAGGACGGCGTAGATGCCCTCGGCGCTCTTGTTGATCTCGAAGCTCAGCCGGCGCTTGCCCCACACCTCGACCTTCTCCACGTTGCCACCCGTGGTGCGGATGACGTTGAGGAACGTGTCAAGGGACGGCGCGATCGTGCGCTCGTCGAGACTGGGGTCGAGGATGACCATCACTTCGTAATGACGCATGAAGACCACTCACCTCCTGTGGACTCGGCGGCCACGGACGTTCCGTGGCAGGAGGGTCGTCGCGTCAGCAACCCGTGAAGGGTAACAGGCTGTTCGGCCGTCTCCGCCGGCGGCCGGTCGGCGCAGGTCGGCGGGCCGGGTCAGCGCGCCCGGGCGAGGAGGTTCCGGCGGACCTCCTCGACGACCCGGGTGCCCCGGTTGTGGGAGGTGTGGCCGTACGCGTGGACGGCCACCGCGCAGTACGTGTCGCAGACGGCCGAACCGCTCTGCCCGCCGATGGTGTCCATCAGGCCGCGGTGGAGGCCGAAGCCCGCACCGCGGTCAACGTCAGGGCGAGGCGCAGCGCGGAGAACGTTTCCTGATCACGTTCCGCTACGCGACGGCGCGGCGCAGCACCCAGGTGCGCACGAGCGCGCCCGTCACGCACGACAGCAGCAGCACGGCCAGCAGCACGGGCGCCGCCACACCGCCGCCCATCCGGCCCGAGCCGGGCAGCGCCTGGGCCCGGCCCGCGGTCTGCACGCTGTCGGAGTCGTCCGCGCCCGGCACGCCGTAGCCGGGCCGGTAGCCGCTGACCCCGCCGCCGTAGCGCACGCCGGGTGACGGCGCGTACCGGCCGGGCACGGCGAACGGCAGGGCGCCGTAGCTGAACAGCGGCACGCGGCCGAAGTTGCCGCCCCACGGGTTCGCGCCGTACAGCGGCACGTCGAGCCCGCCGACACCGCCGACGGGGTTGGTCGCGGGTGACTGGCCGCCGGGGGTGGCGCCGGGGTTCCCGGTGCCGGGGTCCGTGCCCGGCCGGCCGGTCGGCGGCGGCTGGTTCGGCGCGGGCTGACCGGGCAGGTTCGGCAGGCCCGGCAGTTGGCCGGTGGCCTGCTGCGAGGCGTCCGCGAGCGCCTTCGACCCGTCCTGGACGGGCGCGGCGGCGGTGTTGACGCCCTGCACGGTGACGCCGCACAGCTTGGTCAGCTCGGTGCGCACCCCGTTGGCGAGCGTGACCACGATCGGCCCGAGCAGCGGCAGCTTGACCAGCTCCGCGTTGACCTTGTTCGCGATCTCGCCGCCGGTGATGACGCCGGAGCCGGTGGGGATCGCGCCGATCGGGATGGGCGGCAGCACCGAGAACACCTGGCGGAACGGCTCCGCCAGCGGCGGCCCGAGCAGCGGGACCGCCCGGATCAGCTGGACGATCGGGTCGAGCACGGCGACCGGGCTCAGCGCCACCGGGGTGCCCGGCACGCCCTGCACGGTGGTCGCGCAGCTGCCCACCACGACGGGTTCGGCGGCCGCTGCCGAACCCGAGCCGGCGGCGGCGCCGGCCGTGCCGACCGCGAACACGACAGCCGCCGCGCTCACCAGTCGAGTGAGCCGGGTCCGCATGTCTGGCCTCCTGGCGTGACGGCTGCGTTCCTTGTTTCCTACTTACAAGTAACGAGCGTAGGTGCTGATAGTGACGCGAGCCATCCCCCTCGACGACAAATTTCGTATCGCCGGCGGTGGCCGGCGCGTTTCGCCGGCGGACTACCCTCTGCACTCATGCGCATCGGGGCCCACGTCCGCGACGACGACCCGCTCGGCGCCGCTGCCGCCCGCGGCGCCGACGTCGTGCAGTTCTTCCTGGCCGACCCGCAGGGGTGGAAGGCGCCGAAGCCGCACCCGCAGACCGAGGGGTTGCTGGCCGCCGACCTGGAAGTCTTCATCCACGCGCCGTACCTGGCCAACGTCGCGTCGCTCAACAACCGCATCCGCATCCCGTCGCGGAAGATGGTGCTCCAGCACGCCGACGGCGCGGCCGAGGTCGGCGCCAAGGGCCTGATCGTGCACGGCGGGCACGTCGCCAAGGGCGAGGACCCGGGCGACGGCATCGCCAACTGGCGCAAGATGTTCGAGCGGCAGGCCGAGAGCGGCGGCTTCGCGGTCCCGATCCTGATCGAGAACACCGCGGGCGGCGAGAACGCCATGGCGCGGACGTTCGACATGCTCGGCAGGCTGTGGGACGCGGTCGGCGAGTTCGGCGCCGGGTTCTGCCTGGACACCTGCCACGCGTTCGCCTCCGGCGAGGACCTGGTCGGCATCGTGGACCGGGTGAAGGCCATCACCGGGCGCATCGACCTGGTCCACCTCAACAGCTCCCGCGACGAGTTCGGCTCCTCGCGCGACCGGCACGCCAACATCGCGTCCGGCACCATCGATCCCGACCAGTTGGTCGCCGTGGCCGCCGCCGCCGGCTCGCCGGTGCTGGTCGAGACCCCGGACGAAGGGCAGGCGGCGGACATCGCGTTCCTCCGCGAGCACCTGGGTCGTTGAGCGTGACCCGGGAGGCGGCGGCCGTGCCGGAGCGCGCGGACGCCGCGTCGTCGACGTCGCGGTTCGGCCGGGCCGCGCTCGCCGCGGTCGTCCTCCTGTGCGGGCTGACGATGCTCGCCGGCTTCCTCAACAAGGACCGCTGCACCGGGCCCGAGTTCGACCAGTGGGGCCGCAGCGAGCCGGACTACGAGCGCCGCAACAAGGCCGAGGTCTGCTACTCCGACATCCAGCACCTGTGGATCGGCCGGGACATCGACCGGCACGTCTTCCCCTACGTGAACGGGAGCATCGACAGCGAGGGCGTGCTGGTCGGGGGCGTGGTCGAGTACCCGGTGCTGACCGGGCTGATGATCTGGGCGGGCGCGATCCCCGCGCGCACCGACGCCGCGTTCCTGCTGTTCTCGGCGCTGCTGATGGCGCCGTTCGGGTTGGCCGCCGGGTGGCTGCTCGGCAAGCTGAGCCGGTGGCGCGCGCTGATCTGGGCGCTGGGCCCGCCGCTGGTGCTGTACGCGTTCCACAACTGGGACCTGCCGGTCGTGTGCTGCGCCGTGGCGGCGGTGTACGTGGTGCACCGGGGCTGGGGGCGGCGCGAGCGGCCGTTGGTCGACCGCGCGGTGGTCGCGTCCGTGCTGCTGGGCCTCGGGTTCGCGTTCAAGGTCTACCCGGCCATCTTCGTGCTGCCGCTGTGCCTGTACGTGCTCACCGGTGGTCCCGGCGGCCGGTGGTTGCCGCGCGGCGCCCGGCACGACGTCGCGGGCGCGGTGAAGGTGGCGCTGGCGTGCGTGGTGACGGTGGTGCTGGTCAACCTGCCGTTCGCGCTGGCCGGCGTGGAGGGCTGGCGGGCGTCGTTCGCGTTCCAGGGCCTGCGGCGGGTCGACATCACCACGAACTCGGTCTGGTTTTGGTCGATGCGGCCGTTCCTGGCCGACGACGTCATGCAGCCGCTGGTGTCGGTGCTGTCGCCGCTCGCGATCGCGGGGTCGTTCGCGCTGGCGTGCCTGCTCGGGTGGCGGCGCCACCTGGCCGAGGGCAGCTACCCGTGGGTGGCCGTGTCGGCGGCGATGCTGTGCGGTTTCCTGTTGCTGCACAAGGTGCACTCGCCGCAGTACACGCTGTGGCTGGTGCCGATGTTCGTGCTGCTGCGGGTGCACTGGGGCTGGGTGGCGGCGTACTTCGCGGCGGACCTCGCCATGGGCGTCGGCATCTTCCGCTGGTTCTACGCGATCGAGTTCGGCGAGCCGTCCGGGATCTACGACGGGTTCTCGGCGCAGGCCGTGGTGATCGGCGTGTGGGGCCGGGCGGCGCTGCTGGTGGCGTTGTTCTTCGTCTTCCTGCGCTCCGAGGTCACGTTCACCGACCGCCGCCCGGCCCGTCGCCGGCCGGCGCCCGCGACCACCGCGTAGCCCCGCCGCCCGCGACCGCCTCGGTTCAGCCGCCCACGCCGGCGGGCACCGGGGCGTCGTCCGGGCGCCGTCGCCGCCACCGCAGCGCGAACCGGTCCGGCGCCTCGTCGACGAACCCGCCGCACGGGTCGTCGTCGCCGGCCTGGCGCACCTTGTCCAGGTCGGGCCGGTAGATCTCGCGCACGATCAGCCCGCACAGCACGAGCACCGCGACGTCACGCGCCACCACCGCGCCGAGGAACCAGTCGATCGGCAGGCCCTTGTTGTCCACGCCCAGGTAGAAGAACATCCGCGGCACCCAGACCAGCGCGTCCACGGTCATCCACACCAGCAGCAGCTTCCACCTCGGCAGCGCCAGCACGGCCAGCGGTACCAGCCACAGCGAGTACTGCGGGCTCCACACCTTGTTCGTCAGCAGGAACGCCGCCACCACCAGGAACGCCAGCTGCGCGAACCGGGGCCGGCGCGGCGCGGACAGGGCCACGAACCCGACCGCCGCGCAGCACACCAGGAACAGCACCGCGCTGACCGTGTTCAACACCTCGGGCGCCTGCCCGTGCAGCAGCCCGGGGTCGAAGCCCGGCCACCCGGTCCACTGCGCGACCACGTTGTAGAGCGAGTCCGGGTCGACGCCGCGCTCGGTGTTGAGCCGGAAGAACTCGCGCCAGCCGTCCGGGTAGAGCCAGGCGATCGGCGCGTTCACCAGCCCCCACGTCACCAGCGTCGCGCCGAACGTGGTCCACCCGGCCCGCAGCTTGCCCGCGCGCCAGCACAGCAGCAGCAACGGCCCGAGCAGGAACAGGGGGTACAGCTTCGCCGCGCCGCCCAGCCCGAGCAGCACGCCCGCCAGCACCGGCTTCTTGCGCGCCCACGCGAGCATCCCCGCCGTGGCGAACGCGGTGGCCAGCGTGTCGAAGTTGGTGAACGCGTGCACGACCACCAGCGGCGACACCGCCACCAGCACCGCGTCGTACGGCCGTCGCCTGGCCAGCTGCGCCACCGCGAACGCGGTCACCAGCCAGGCCAGCGCCAGCCACAGCGCGGTGATGTTGAAGTACACGATCACGGTCATCGGGTTGGGCAGCCACCCGGAGGAGGCGATGACCGTCCAGCCCTGCGCCATCCGGGCGTTGAGCAGCTGGAACATGCCCGTCAGCACGGGGTACTCCATGTACCGCACGTGCGCGGTGGGCTTGCCCTCGTCGTCCACCCACGAGGTCTTGTAGGGGAACGTGTCCGGCTTGTCCAGTCGTTCCGCCGTGTACAGCGGCACGGTGTCGGAGTAGCACATCGCGGTGAACTGCTTGCTGCCGCGCCAGTCGAGCTGCACCACGCCGTTGTCGTCCACGTACTGCTGGACGCACGGCGACTTCTGGAACCACGCCAGCGCCAGCGTCACCACCGCGAACAGCAGCACGACCCGCAGCGGCGTCCAGAACCACTGCCGCCCCACCGACGCGTGCCTGCCGACCGGTCCGCCCAGCGGCTTGCTCGCCGCCCTCGCCAGCGGCTCGGTCCACGTCGGGTTGACCCGCTCGTCGGGCCGGAGCGAGTCGGTGTCGTCGTCGTTCGCCCGCGAGCCGTCGGGGGTCGCCTGCGAGTGCTGCGAGGGGCTGGCCACGGTGACGGATGCTACGGGCAGGGGTCAACGGACGTTGTGAGGTCGTCGCGAAGCCCGGGAGATCGTCGCGGCCCCGCTCCGGGCCCGGTGCGCGAAGAGGGGCCCGGCACTCGGCCGGACCCCTCTTCACGTGCGCTGACTTCGATCGCTAACCCGTCGGCGGTCTGCCGCCGCCACCGATCGGATTGGGATCGTTCTCCTCCGTCGTGGTGGTCGTGGGCGGGCAGGCCAGGCCTACGCACGGACGGGTGGTGGTCGTCGGCTTGGTGGTCGTCGGCTTGGTCGTGGTCGGCTCGGTCGTCGTCGACCGGTTCTCCTCGTCCCGCTTCGTCGTGGTGGTCGTCGTGGTCGTGGTCGTCGTCGGCTTCGGGTCGTCGAACTGGTGGAGCTTCCTCGGCTTCGGGAAGGGCTCCGCCGGCGTTCCCTCCAGCGACTTGTCCATGAACTTCTTCCAGATCTGACCGGGCAGGCCACCACCGAAGATCGGGTTGCCCCGGTTGTCCCTCAGCGCCACGTTGCCCTCGTCGCGACCCAGCCACACCGACGCGGACAGCGACGGCGTGTAGCCGACCATCCACGCCTTCGAGTTCTGGCTGGCGTCGTCGGGCAGCTCGTGCGTGCCGGTCTTGCCGGCGCACTCGCGGCCCGCGCACGGGATCTTCGAGTACGTGAGCACGGGCTTGAGCGACTCGGTGACGTTGTCCGCGATGTCCTGGTTCAGCTGCTGGTCATCAGGGGCGAACGCCGGCCGCGTCACGTCGACGTGCTGGTAGACCGCCTTGTTCTCGGCGTTGGTGATCTTCGAGATGAAGAACGGCTCGTGGTAGATGCCGCGCGCGGCGAACGTGGCGTAGGCCGAGGCCATGTCGAACGGCCGGACCTGCGCCTCGCCGCCGCCGATCGCGATACCGACGTTCGGCGGGCCGCCGTTCTCGTTGACCAGCAGGTCCTTCTTCTGGCCCTGCACCTCGACCGTCTTCGGGATGCCCGCCGCGTGGGCGGCGTCGGCGACCGGCTGGGTGCCGATGTCGATCACCATCTCGTAGAACACCGTGTTGAGCGACATCTCCATCGCCTTGCGGATGGGGCACTGCTCGCCGCAGGTGTTGTTCCGGTCCGACGCGTTGCGGATCGTGATCTTGGTGCCGCCGAGCTCGAACGTCTTCGGCGAGCGGCCGTCGTAGGTCGAGCCGAGGCCCTTGCCGTTCTTCAGCGCGGCGACCAGGTCGAAGGGCTTGAACGACGAGCCCGCCTCCTGGAGGGTGTTCGTCGCGTAGTCCAGGCCGGTGCCGTCCTCGCCCGCGTAGTACGCCTTCACCGCGCCGGTCTGCGGGTCGATCGCGGTGAGCGAGGACCGCAGCTCCGGGGGCTGGGGACCGAGGACCTCGTGGACCGCGTCCTCGGCCGCCTGCTGCTTGGGCGGGTCGATGGTGGTGTGCACGGTGACGCCGACCTTCTGCGCCTTCTCGATGCCCCAGTCGACCTTGGCCATCTCCTGGACGACCTGCTCGCGGATGTGCAGGCGGATCGAGCTCAACCCCGACTGGTCGACCTGCTCGACCGGCTGCGGGAACTTCTCGGCGTCCCGGTAGGCCTGGTCGATCCAGTTGTACTTGAGCATCTGGTCCATCACGTAGTTCCAGCGCTCTTCCATGTACGCCTGCTGCCAGTCGCGGCTCGGGTTCTGGATCATGCCCGCGAGCAGCGCCGCCTGGGACGGGGTGACGTCCTTCAGCTCGTTGACGCCGAAGTAGGCCTTCACCGCCGTTTTGATGCCGTAGCCGCCCTTGCCGAAGTAGATCGTGTTCAGGTAGGCGGTGAGGATGTCTTCCTTGTCCTGCTGCTCGGACATCTTGTACGCGGTGACGGCTTCGGTGAACTTGCGGGTCAGCGTCATGTCCGACTGGTCGGTGGCCTTCTTGACGTACTGCTGCGTCAAGCCCGAGCCACCGCTCTGCTCACCCTTGAGCTGGTAGTACGCCGCGCGCGCGATGGCGGTGAGGTCGAAGCCGACGTTCGTCTCGAACGTCGGGTCCTCCGCCGCGAACACCGCGTGCTTGATCGAGTCCGGCAGGTCCTCGTACTTGACCAGGGTCCGGTTCGCCTCGCCGGGCGCGATCTTGGTCATCTCGGTGCCGTCGGCGTAGAGGACCGTGATCGCCTTGCCCTGGTCGGCCGCGACGACCTCCGGGTTCGGCACCTCCACCACCTGGTAGGCGATGGCGAACGCGGCGACCGGCGCCAGGAGCATCAGGCCGAAGGCCACGTAGGTGGCGCGGCGCACGCGGCGCCAGACCTTCTTGCGGCGCACGGCGCGGGCCTCCTCCTCGGTCAGCTCCTCGTCGTACTCGTCGTCGTAGAACGGCTCCAGCTCGACCTCGTCCTCGCGGTGCGTGAGGAGCTCGGGCTCGCGCGGCGTGGTCTGGTAGACGGGCGGCAGCAGGTCCGTCGGCTCCTCGCCGGGACGCCGCGCGGGACCGCCCGGACCCGTCGGGCCGCCGGGTCGGCGGGGGCCGCCCGGACCACCGACCGGTGGCCGGCCGCCGGGCGGCACGGGACCTCCGGGTCCGCGCACACCGCCGGGAGGCGTGGGGGGTCGCTGGCCGGGGCCGCCGGGCACGCTGCCCGCGACCGCGGGCCCGCCGGGCGGCACGGGACCTCCGGGGCCGACCGGTGGGCCGACCGGCCTGCCGTGGGGGACGGGTCCGCCCGGCCTGCGCGGCGGCGGGCCGCCGCGGGGGATGCCGCCGGGTGGCGTGCCGCCCACCGGTGGGCCTCCCGCGGGCGGCGTGCCGGGACGGGCGAACCCGCCCGGCGGCGTGCCGTGCCTGGGCGCGGGGCCGGGGCCGTCCACCGGAGTGCGCGCGAAACCACCTGGCGGGGTGTTCGGACGCTCCGGCTGATCCCCGGCGCCGTGGCGCGGTGGGTGCCCGCCGCCGTCCGGGTCCTCCCCGGTCGGCCATTGCGGCTCCGCGCCACGATGCCTGTCGTCATGCTGGTCGTTCACGAAATGGCCTCCCAGACCGGCGTGCCGTTGCACGCGGTTCGGTGGTCGTACGCCGCTGCTCCTCGCCGGAGCGGCGCCCGTGGTCGGAGCACGTTCACTCCGCCGCGGTCCTCCTGCGTGGCTTGCGAGTGTTCAGGCCACGCGTTCCCAGGACGTATGACTGCACCAGGTGGTTCCAACTACATGTGCGGCAAACTTCGACCACGTACACGGTGAACTCCTCGAAGAGGGTCGCCATGCGGGCCAGCTCGTCGGCGGTGCGCGCGGATCCGGCCGCGTGCTTGAGCTCGTCGCCGTAGACCCAGGACACGTGGGTGAGCGGTTCCTTCCGGCACACCGGGCAGGTCACGTCGCTCGGCCGGCCGTGGAACTTCGCGGCCCGCAGCAGGTACGGGCTCGCGTCGCAGACCTCCATCGTGCCCACTCGGCCCGCGTAGACCTCCGCCAGCAGCGCACGGCGCTGCAAGGCGTAGTCCACGACCTGGCGTTGGGTCGACACGACGACCAGAGTACGTGCCGCCCCAACCGCGTCGATGGGCCGTTCAGGGCAGTGGGCCGAAAGGCAGGGGTCGCTGTGTGCCACGCGACACGGCATCGGCGTGCGTGGATGTATCGCACCGATATACTGACCGCACCCATCGGCGCTCACCGAGCGAGGGAGGTGCCGTGCTGGAGTTCGCGGTGCTCGGCCTGCTGCACGAGGCGCCCATGCACGGCTACGAGCTGCGCAAGCGCCTGCACGAGCTGCTGGGTGCGTTCCGCGCGTTCTCCTACGGGACGCTGTACCCCACGTTGCGCAAGCTGCAACGCGGCGGCCTCATCGTCGAGGAAGTGCCCGAGGACGACTCGGCCCGGTGGGGCCGTCGGGCGCGCAAGGTCTACAAGCTCACCGCGGAGGGCAAGGAGAGGTTCGCCGAACTGCTGGTCAACGCCGGACCTCAGACGTGGGACGACGACTCGTTCGGCGTCCACCTGGCGTTCTTCTCCAGGACCCCCGTCGAGATCAGGATGCGCATCCTCGAAGGCCGCAGGCGCCGCGTCGAAGAGCGCCGCGAGGGGCTGCGCACCTCGTTATCGGCTACCAGCGAACGCATCGACCGGTACACCCGGGAGCTGCACCGGCTCGGGCTCGAGAGCACCGAGCGCGAAGTGCGGTGGTTGAACGAGCTGATCGCCCATGAACAGGCTGAACAGCGCGAGCAGGATCAATGACACCCCGGATACGAGCACGGAAGAATCAAGGAGGACTCGGCATGGGCGACAACCGCCGCACTGTTCGAGTGGCCATTGTCGGGGTCGGCAACTGCGCGGCGTCGCTGGTGCAGGGCGTCCACTACTACCGCGATGCCGACCCGAGCACCCGCGTGCCCGGTCTGATGCACGTCCGGTTCGGCGACTACCACGTGCGCGACATCGAGTTCGTCGCCGCGTTCGACGTGGACGCCAAGAAGGTCGGTACGGACCTGTCCGAGGCCATCGGGGCGAGCGAGAACAACACGATCAAGATCGCCGACGTGCCGCCGCTGGGCGTCACCGTGCAGCGCGGTCACACCCTGGACGGGCTCGGCCGGTTCTACCGGGAGACCATCGAGGAGTCCGACGAGCAGCCGGTCGACGTGGTCCGGGCGCTGCGCGACGCCGAGGTCGACGTGCTCGTGTCCTACCTGCCCGTCGGCTCCGAGGCGGCGGACCGCTTCTACGCGCAGGCGGCCATCGACGCCGGTGTGGCGTTCGTCAACGCGCTGCCGGTGTTCATCGCCTCCGACCCGGAGTGGGCGGAGAAGTTCCGCGCGGCCGGCGTGCCGATCGTCGGCGACGACATCAAGTCGCAGGTCGGCGCCACCATCACGCACCGCGTGCTGGCCAAGCTGTTCGAGGACCGCGGCGTCCAGCTCGACCGGACGATGCAGCTCAACGTGGGCGGGAACATGGACTTCCTGAACATGAAGGAGCTGGAGCGGCTGGAGTCCAAGAAGGTCTCCAAGACGCAGGCGGTGACCTCGCAGGTCGACCGCGACCTGGGCAAGCGCAACGTCCACATCGGCCCGTCCGACTACGTGGCGTGGCTGGACGACCGCAAGTGGGCGTACGTGCGGCTGGAGGGCCGCGCGTTCGGCGACGTGCCGCTGAACCTGGAGTACAAGCTCGAGGTGTGGGACTCGCCGAACTCGGCGGGCATCATCATCGACGCGGTGCGCGCCGCGAAGATCGCGCTGGACCGGGGCATCGGCGGCCCGATCCTGTCGGCGTCGTCCTACTTCATGAAGTCGCCGCCCGTGCAGTACTCGGACTCCGAGGCGCACGAGGCGGTCGAGGCGTTCATCCGCGGTGACGTGGAGCGCTGAGTCCCACCGCGACGGACCCCCTGCACCTCTCGGTGCAGGGGGTCTTCTCGCAGGTCAGCGCTTGGACAGGCGCAGCGACTGCCACGACCCGTCGGCCGTCCAGCCGCCGTCCACCGGCAGCGCGACGCCGTTGACGAAGCCGCTGCGGTCCGGGTCGGCCAGGAAGGCGACGGCCTGCGCGATGTCGTCGGGCGCCGCGAACCGGCCCATGGGCACGTGGTCGGTGATGTCGGCGTCGTCGTAGTGCCCGCCCGCCTGCGACTCGACGTCCATCTCGGTCTTCACCCACCCCGGGCACACCGCGTTGACCCGGACGCCGCGCCCGCCCCACTCCACGGCGAGCGTGCGCGTCATGCCGATCAAGCCGTGCTTCGTGGTGTTGTAGACGGCCCGGTCGGCGACACCGCGCAACCCGGCCACGGACGCGATGTTCACCACCGCGCCCCGACCGCGCGCCAGCATCACCCGCCCCAGCGCCTGCGTCAGCAGGAACGGTCCGGTCAGGTTGACCGCCACCATCCGCTCCCACAGCTCCAGGGACGTGTCCTCGAACGGCACGATCCCCGCGATCCCGGCGTTGTTGACCAGCACGTCGACCCGGTCGCCGACCCGCTCGGCCACCCTGGCCACGTCGTACGGCGAGGACACGTCGCCCACCACGCCGCCGTCGGTCTCCGTGAGGTCGAACCCGACCACCTCGTACCCGTCCGCGCGCAACACCTCGGCCACCCGCGCCCCGATGCCCTGGGCCGCACCGGTGACCACCGCAACTCGTCGCTCCATGGTGGGCACGCTAGGGCGTCGGCAGCGCGCCGGGCAGGTCCGACAGTCGCCGCAACACGGTGACGTGCGTCAAGACGGCCGGGTCCGGCGGGAAGTGGGGGTTCGGGACGGCGTAGACGGCCATGCCGGCGGCCAGGGCGGCGCGCAGGCCGTTGGTCGAGTCCTCCACCGCCGCGCTGCGGGTCGGGTCGACGCCCAGCTTCGACGTGGCCAGGAGGTAGACGTCCGGGGCGGGCTTGCCCGCGCCCGCCTGCTCGCTGGAGATCGCCACCTCGACGACGTCGGTCAGGTCGGTCGCGGCGAGGAACGACTTGATCAGGACCGGCGGGGACGAGCTGGCGATGGCGACCGGGTAGCGCGACGCCACCGCGCGCACGACGTCCACCGCGCCGGGCAGCACGGGCGGGCCCTCGGCGTAGCGCTCGGCCATCTCGCCGATCACGCCGGCCGCCGCCTCGGCCGGGGTCAGCCGCACGCCGACCTCGGTCACCAGGTACGTGGCCCACTCGGGTGTGCTCATGCCCTGCATCGCCCTGGTCGCCGCGGGCCGCCACGTGCCCCCGTGCCGGGCGGCGAAGGCCTGCCGCACCTCGTCCCACATCCGCTCGGAGTCCACCAGCACGCCGTCGAGGTCGAACACCACCGCATCCACACCCGAGACCGTAGTGTGAACGGCCTTACTTCGCTAAGCTAACCAAATTCGGTTAGGATGGCTAAGTGAATTTCCTCGACCAACCCCGTCAGGTGTGGGTCACGGCGTTCGCCGCGGTGATCGCGTTCATGGGCATCGGGCTCGTCGACCCCATCCTGCTGTCCATCGCCGAGGGCCTGCACGCCACACCGTCGCAGGTCACCCTCCTCTTCTCCTCCTACCTGGGCGTCCAGGTCGTCGCCATGCTGTTCACCGGCGTCGCGTCGGCCCGCTTCGGCGCCAAGCGCACCCTCGTCGGCGGCCTGGCCCTCATCGTGGTCGCCACCGCCCTCTGCGCCCTCGCCGGCAGCATCGGCCAGCTCGTCGGCCTGCGCGCCGTCTGGGGCCTCGGCAACGCGTTCTTCATCGCCACCGCGCTGTCGGTGATCGTCGGCGCGGCCACCGGCGGCCAGAAGGGCGCGATCCTGCTCTACGAAGCCGCCCTCGGCCTCGGCCTGTCCGTCGGGCCGCTGCTGGGCGCGCTGCTCGGCAGCTTCTCGTGGCGCGGGCCGTTCATCGGCACCGCCGTGCTGATGGCGACCGCGTTCGCGCTCTGCGCGGTCTTCCTCGCCGACGACAAGCCGCAGCACGAGGTCCGGCTCCTCGACCCGCTGCGCGCCCTGCGCCACCCCGGCCTGCTGCGCACCGCCCTCGGCTCCGCCCTCTACACGGCCGCGTTCTTCGCCGTGCTGGCCTGGTCGCCGTTCGTGCTGGGCTGGGGCGCGGTGCAGGTCGGGCTCGTCTTCTTCGGCTGGGGCGCGTGCGTCGCGGTCTCCGGCGTCTGGCTCGCGCCACGCCTGGCCGGCCGCTTCGGCGACCGCCGCGCCACCGTCGCCGCGGTCCTCGCGTTCGGGGCGTTGATGCTGGTCATGGCGGTGCCGAACAAGTCGCTGCTGGTCGTCGCGGTGATCGTCAGCGGCGTGGTCTCCGGGCTGCTCAACACCCTGTTCACGAGCGCCGCGATGAGCGTCAGCCCGGCGCCGCGCCCGGTGGCCAGCGCGGGCTACAACTTCCTGCGCTGGCTCGGCGGCGCGCTGGCCGCCACGTTCGTCGGCCACCTGGCCCAGCCGTTCGTGGTCGCCGCGGTGTGCTGCGTCCTCGCGGCCGGCCTGCTGGCCCTCGGCCGGACCTCCGAGCGCGCCGTGCCGACCGAAGCGATCCTGGTCGGAGAGGACCTGGTGGGTTAACAAGAGGTGAACGCCGGCTTACGGTCCGTTGGTCCCAACTGACCACAGGAGGCGTTCTAGTGGTGAGACACCTTCCACTGCTGGCCAACCACTCCCCCGGACGCGCGGCCGTCACCTGCCAGTACCGCTGCGGTGACGCGTGCTTCCACGACGTGCCCAACACCTCGGGCAACCCCTACTTCGGCGACCTGGTCGACCGGCGCACCGCCATCAAGGCGGCCGTGGTCGTCGGAGCGCTCGGCGGCGTCGCGAGCGGCGTCACGAGCGGGGCCGCCACCGCCGAGGCCGAACCCGGGACGGCGGGACGGCACCCCCTCGGCCTGGACTTCGCCCCCGTCGCGCCGAACGCGCTCGACGCCGTCGTCGTCCCCGAGGGCTACCGCCACGAGGTCGTGATCCGCTGGGGCGACCCGCTCTTCCCGGACGCGCCCCGGTTCGACTTCGACCACCAGACCGCCGCCGCCCAGGCCAGGCAGTTCGGCTACAACTGCGACTTCGCCGCGTTGCTGCCGCTGGACGCCACCGGCCGGACGAACCTGCTCGTCACCAACCACGAGTACACCGGCGAGCCGTTCATGTTCCGCGGCTACGACGCCGCCCACCCCACCCGCGAGCAGGTCGAGATCGCGTGGGCCGCGCACGGCCTGTCCGTGGTGCAGGTCGAGCAGGCCCGCGACGGCCGCCTCACCACCCGGTTCTCCCGCTACAACCGCCGCATCACCGCCACCACGCCGTTCACGATCACCGGCCCGGCGGCGGGCTCGGACCTGCTCAAGACCTCGGCCGACCCGACGGGCACGAAGGTGCTGGGCACGCTGAACAACTGCGCGGGCGGCGTCACCCCGTGGGGCACGATCCTGTCCGGCGAGGAGAACTTCAACCAGTACTTCGCCAACGCCGAGGCGCTCGCCGACCCGCGCCTGACCCGCTACGGCGTCACCGGCACGGCCACCACCCGCAAGTGGGAGCGGTTCGACGAGCGGTTCGACCTCGCCCGGGAGCCGAACGAGGTCAACCGGTTCGGCTACGTCGTCGAGCTCGACCCGACCGACCCCGACTCCACCCCCGTCAAGCACACCGCGCTGGGCCGCTTCAAGCACGAGTGCGCCAACGTCCGCCTCGCCGCCGACGGACGAGTGGTCGCCTACTCCGGTGACGACGAGCGGTTCGAGTACATCTACAAGTTCATCTCCACCGGCAAGGTCCGCAAGGGCAACGGCAAGGCCGCCCGCCGGCACAACATGACCCTGCTGGACGACGGCACCCTCTACGTCGCCCGCTTCACCGGCGACAGCCCGCCCGCCGAGATCGACGGCACCGGCCGCCTGCCGTCAGACGGCAGGTTCGACGGCCGCGGCGAGTGGGTGCCCCTCGCGTCCGGCGACCGGTCGTTCGTGCCGGGCATGACCGCCGAGGAGGTCTACGTCTTCACCCGGCTCGCCGCCGACAAGGTCGGGGCGACCAGGATGGACCGCCCCGAGGACATCCAGACCCACCCGCACACCGGTGTCGTCTACTGCGCCCTGAGCAACAACGTCGACCGGGGCAAGGCGGGCAAGGAAGGCGCGACCGAGCCGAACCCGCGGGTGGCCAACAAGCACGGCCAGGTGCTGGAGCTGACCGAACGCGGCGGCGACGCCCTCGCGCTCGCGTTCTCCTGGAACCTCATGCTGGTGTGCGGCGACCCGGCGTCGCCCGACACCTACTTCGCGGGCTACGACAAGAGCCGGGTGTCGCCGATCTCCAGCCCCGACAACGTGGCGTTCGACCGGCACGGCAACCTGTGGATCTCCAGCGACTCCGCCGGCGCGCTCGACGGCCACAACGACGGCCTCTACGCCGTGCCCGTGTCCGGTGCGCAGCGCGGTCACCTCAAGGCGTTCCTCACCGTGCCGCGCGGCGCGGAGACGTGCGGCCCGGTGATCGGCGAACGCGTCGTCACGGTGTGCGTGCAGCACCCCGGCGAGGTCGACGGCGCGAGCGCGGACAACCCGGCCTCGCACTGGCCGGACGGCGGCGACTCGCAACCGCGGCCGTCGGTGGTCGCGGTGTGGCGGGAAGGACGTCGCGTCGGCGAGTGAGGCCACCGGTGTGGTCGCCCGGCGCTACCGGGCGACCACACCGCGTGCGAACCGGTGGTCCCGGTCCGGTGACGATCGAGGTGTTCGCCTCGCGTTCACCTCGAAGTCCGCTGGTGGAGGGCTTGCCCTCTTACGGTCGCCCGGTTCCCACTGAGCGATCTCGGAGGTCCGCGTGTCCTCATCCACCGATCGGGGGCGGCGCCTGCTGCCCCTCTTGCCCAACCACCCGCTCGGGCGTTCGGCGATCACCTGCAAGTACCGCTGCGGTGACGCCTGCGCCCACGAGGCGCCCAACACGTCCGACAACGCCTACTTCGGCGACGTCGTCGGCGAGGTCGTGCGCCGGCGCGGCCTGCTCAAGGCGGGCGCGGTGCTCGCCGTCGCGGGCGCGGGTGTCGGGCTGGTCGGTGCCGGCAGCGCCGCCGCCAAGCCCCAGGTCGACCTCGACGTCGACCTGGGCGGCGGTCGTCGCCGCGACGGTTTGAACTTCGCCGCCGTCGCGCCCAACACCGAGGACCGCGTCGTCACGCCCGAGGGCTACGAGCAGGGCGTCGTGCTGCGCTGGGGCGACCCGGTGGTGCCCGGCGCGCCCGCGTTCGACTTCGACCGCCAGACCCCGGCGGCGCAGGCGAAGCAGTTCGGCTACAACTGCGACTTCCTCGGCCTGGTCCCCGTCGGCGGGCACGACCAGTGGGTGCTCGTGGCCAACCACGAGTACACCACCGAGGAGTTCCTGTTCAAGGACTGGGACGCGAACAACCCCACCCGTGAGCAGACCGAGATCGCCTGGGCCGCGCACGGCGCGTCGGTGGTGCTGGTCGAGCGCGACCGGCGCAGCGGCAAGCTCGTGCCCAAGCTCGACCGGCGCTACAACCGCCGCATCACCGCCACCACGCCGTTCAAGGTCACCGGTCCGGCGGCGGGCTCGAAGCTGCTCAAGACGTCGGCCGACCCGACGGGCACGAAGGTGCTGGGCACGCTGAACAACTGCGCGGGCGGCGTGACGCCGTGGGGCACGATCCTGTCCGGCGAGGAGAACTTCAACCAGTACTTCGCCAACGCGGGCTCGGTCACCGACCCGGTCGCCAAGGCGCGGCTGGCCCGCTACGGCCTGTCCGGCGCGGCGTCCACCCGCAAGTGGGAGCGGTTCGACAAGCGCTTCGACGTGGCGCAGGAGCCCAACGAGGTCAACCGGTTCGGCTGGGTCGTCGAGATCGACCCGCTCGACCCGGACTCGACCCCGGTCAAGCACACCGCGCTCGGCCGCTTCAAGCACGAGGGCGCGAACGTGATCATCGCCCGCGACGGCCGCGCGGTCGCGTACATGGGCGACGACGAGCGCTTCGACTACATGTACAAGTTCGTGTCCGACGAGAAGGTCAAGCCGGGCAACAGCAAGCACGCTCGTGAGCACAACAGGACGCTGCTGGACAAGGGCACGCTGTACGTCGCCAAGTTCACCGGCGACAGCCCGGTCGCCGAGATCGACGGCTCCGGCGCGCTGCCCGCCGACGGCGGGTTCGACGGCTCCGGCGAGTGGATCCCGCTGGCCGCGGGCAACCGCTCGTTCGTGCCCGGCTTCACCGCCGAGGAGGTCTACGTCTTCACGCGGCTCGCGGCGGACGCCGTGGGCCCGACCAAGATGGACCGCCCCGAGGACGTGGAGCCGAACCCGCGCAACCGCCGGGTGTACGCGGCGCTGACCAACAACACCGACCGCGGCAAGGCGGGCAAGGAAGGCCCGACCGAGCCGAACCCGCGCCCGAACAACCGCCACGGGCACGTGCTGGAGCTGGAGGAGCGCCGGGGCGACAACACCGCCACGTCGTTCTCCTGGAAGCTGCTGCTGGTGTGCGGCGACCCGGCGTCGGCCGACACGTACTTCGGCGGGTACGACAAGACCCAGGTCTCGCCGATCTCGTGCCCGGACAACGTGGCGTTCGACGCGCGGGGCAACCTGTGGATCTCCACCGATGGCAACGCCCTGAAGTCCAACGACGGCCTGTTCGCCGTGCCGGTCGAGGGCCCGTACCGGGGCCGGGTGAAGCAGTTCCTGACCGTGCCGAAGGGCGCCGAGACGTGCGGCCCGGTGGTCGAGGACGACTTCGTGCTCGTGTCCGTGCAGCACCCCGGCGAGATCGACGGCGCGTCGGCCGCCAACCCGCTGTCGCACTGGCCGGACGGCGGCACGTCCCAGCCGCGCCCGTCCGTCGTCGCCGTGTGGAAGCAGGACAAGGGCCGCATCTGCGGCTGACCCGAGAGTCCAACGTTGACGCCGCGAGAGTCCTACGTTGACGGCGCGAGAGTCCTACGTTCAGCGCACCTGAGTTCAACATTCGGCAGACCGGGTGGTCGGTCCGAGCGTTGAACTCAGGGCGCCTGGACGTAGGACTCTCGAGTTCTGGAGGTAGGACTCTCGGGGGGTGGTTAGGGTGCGGGTATGAGTCGACCCGTTGCGTTGGTGACCGGTGCGTCGCGTGGGATCGGCGCGGCGGTGGCACGGGCCCTCGCGCCGACGCACGACCTGCTGCTGGGCGGCCGGGACGAGGGCGCGCTGGCCGAGCTGGCCGGGTCGCTGGGCTCCGCCCGCCCCTGGCCGGTCGAGCTGACCGACCCCGACGCCCTGGCCGCCGCCACCGCGGGCCTCACCCGCCTGGACGTCCTCGTGCACAGCGCGGGCGTCGCCGAGCTCGGCCCGCTGGCCGAGGCGACGGCGGACGTCTGGCGCCGCACCCTCGACGTCAACGTGGTCGCCGTCGCCGAGCTCACCCGGCTGACCCTCCCGCTGCTGCGCGCCGCCCGCGGCCACGTCGTGCTGATCAACTCCGGCGCGGGCCTGCGCGCCAACCCCGACTGGGGCGTCTACGCGGCGAGCAAGTTCGCGCTGCGCGCCTTCGGCGACGCCCTGCGCGCCGAGGAGGAGGACCTCCGCGTCACGTCCGTCCACCCCGGACGCGTCGACACCGACATGCAGCGCGGCGTCCGCGAGCAGGAGAGCGGCGACTACCAGCCGCACCTCTACCTGCGCGCGGACTCCGTGGCACGTGCCGTCGCCACCGCCGTGAACGCGGGCGAGGACGCGCACTTCACCGAGGTCGTGGTCCGCCCCCGCCCCCGCTGACCTACCGCAGCCGGGCCGCCGCCTCGCGCACGCCCGCCTGCGCCGCCCGCCGGTCCACGTTCGTGGTCTCGCCGTCGGCCACCACCTGCCTGCCCGCCACCCACACGTCCTTGACCCGCCGCGTGCCCGACGCCCACACCAGGTTCGCCAGCACCTGCTCGTCCGGCGCGTCCAACCCCGTGGCGAACGCGGGGTCGTCGACGTCCACGTGCACCACGTCACCCCACCGGCCGGGCTCCAGCGCGCCGAGGTCGTCGCGGCCCAACGCCGCCGCACCACCGCGCGTGGCCAGCAGCAACGCGTCCGCCGCCCGCATCGCCGTCGCGTCCCCCGACGTCACGCGCGCCAGCAGCGCCGCCAGCCTGGCCTCCTCGAACAGGTCCAGGTCGTCGTTGGACGCCGGCCCGTCCGTGCCCAACCCGACCGCGACGCCCGCGTCCAGGTAGGACCGCAGCGGCGCGATGCCCGACGCCAGCTTGGTGTTCGAGCCGGGGCAGTGCGCGATGCCGACCCCGTGGGCGGCGTAGATGGCCACGTCCTCCGGCGACAGGTGCACGGAGTGGGCCGACAGCACCCGCCCGCCCAGCACGCCCGCCTGCTCCAGCAGCCGCGGCACGGACCCGTGCGACGCCCGCTGCGCCAGGTCCTCCTCCGCCGACTCGGCCACGTGCACCTGCACCAGCGCGCCGCGGTCACGCGCCTGCCCGGCGATCTCGCCGAGCGCCTCCGGCGACAGGATGTACGCCGAGTGCGGCCCGTAGCTCAGCTCGACCCGCTCGTCGGGCCCGAACCGCAGCCCGTCGGCGTCGATCCACCGGGTGATCTCGTCGGTCATCGGCCGCCACGGCATCCCCGGCAGGTCCATGATCGCGGCACCGAACAGCACGCGCGACCCGGCGGTCAGCACGGCGTCCGCGAGCTGCTCGCCGTGGAAGTACATCTCGGCGCTGGTGGTCACGCCGTTGCGCAGCATCTCCACCGCGCCGAGCAGCATGCCGACCCGGATGTCCTCGGGCTTCATCTTCGCCTCGGCCGGCCACATCGCCTCACGCAGCCAGCGCAGCAGCGGCAGGTCCCCGCCCAGGCCGCGCAGCAGCACCATCGGGCTGTGCGCGTGGGTGTTCACCAGACCGGGCAGCAGGATGCCGCTGAGCCGGCGGACCTCGCCGTCGAACGCGGGGGCGTCGGCCTCCGCGCCGACGTGGGCGACCCGGCCGTCGACGACGTCGACCACGGCGTCGCGCAGGACGGTGCAGGCGGGATCGCAGGGCAGGACGACGGGGGCGTGCAGGCGCAGCGACATGCCCCGATCCTGCCGCACTCGATCGAGCGACACACAACGTGGCGGGCCACGCGTCACCCCGTAACCCGAACAGTGGGTTTGACCTTTTGGGGCGGTGTTCACCCGCTGGATGGACGTAATCTCCGAAACGTTGGGAGAGGTGGTGGTCCCGCTGATCCGGCGAAGGAGTGACAGTGGCTCGTAACGGTGGAAGTGCCCGACCCGGCGAGCGCCGCGGCAGGGGGGAGCCCGCGGCGGCGGTCCTGCGATCGGAGGCCGATTTCTCCGAGCCGGGCCTGTCCCGGGAACGTCGATGGCTCGCACTGTTCCTGTTGGTGCACTTGGTGGACGACAACGGCAGGATGAGCACCGCGTACCGGCGGGTGCTCCGACGGGCGGCGCGAACACCCGGGCACTGGGCGCACGGCCGCTCGCTCGGCGCGGTCCGGGCCGAGGTGACGCGCTGGATCGGCGCGCAGGCCAGGCCCGAGTGCGTGCCGCCGTGGGAGCGGGTCGCGAGCCTGGTCCACGCCGCCGTGCACCCGACGCTCGTGCCCGAGGTGGTGGCGACCGCCCGCTACCTGCACGGCCTGGTCGTCGGCGTGGCGACCGACGACCCCCGTCCGCGCTGGCTCGACCCGGAGGTCGACGACATCACCACGACGATGATCGGCGGCCCGGAGTGGGCCCGCAAGCACGGCCTGGCCGCACCCGCGGACCGGGGGCCCGGTGACGCCGCGGCCGGCGGCGGGGGCCTCCCGACCCGGGAGGCGAGGGCGTACGAGATGTTGTGGACGGTGGTGCGGGTGCACCGCGACGCGGAGGCCCGGATCGCCGAGCTGGAGCACCAGGTGCGCCAGTTGCACGAGGAGAACGCCCGGCTCTCCGGCGACGTCACCACGTGGCTGGGCGACTACCGGCCGGCGATCCCCGACCAGGACCGCGGGTCCCGCCGCCGTCCCGTCGCCGACCGCCACCTCGCCGACCGCCACCGCCCGGAGGCGGACCCGGCGCGGTCCTTCACCTACCCGCTGCCCGTCGAGCTGCCCGCGTCCCAACCGTCCGCCGGCTGACCGCGCGGCTGGGAGGTGTCACCGCGTCACCGGCAGGATGGCGCGCACCTCCCAGCCGCCGCCGGCGCGGGCGCCCGCGCTGAACCGGCCGCCCAGCAGCTCGACGCGCTCCCGCATGCCCACCAACCCGTAACCACCGGACCCGCCGACCGGCGCCGCCTTGCGCGCCCGCCCGTCGTCGGCCACCAGCACGTGCACCGCACCGTCCGAAACGGACACCGAGACGTCCACGGTGGACGCGCCCTCGGCGTGCTTGCGCGCGTTGGTCAACGACTCCTGCACCAGCCGCAGCACCGAGCGGCCCAACGACGGCGGCACGGGCGCCGGCAGGTCGACGTGCAGCCGCACGGGCTGGCCGGACCGCTCCACCACCCCGCGCACGTCGTCGGCCAGGTCGCTGGACGCGGTCGGCGCGTCGGCCTCGGTGTCGCGCAGCGTGCCGACCAGGCGGCGCATCTCGGCCAACGCCTCGTTGCCGCTGCGCACGATGATCGGCAGCGCCTCGCCCGCCGCGGCCGGCACGGCCTGCGCCGCCTGCGCGTGCACCACCATGCCGGTCACGTAGTGCGCGATCACGTCGTGCAGCTCGCGGGCCAGCGCCATCCGCTCGGTGTGCTGCGCCGCCGCGACCTCGGCCCGCACGGCGGTCGCGCGTTCCCGGTCGCGGGCGCGGAAGTACAGCCCGGTGCCGAGCGACAGCGCCAGCAGCACCCCGCCGAACACCGACTGCGGCCAGAACCCGGGCCCGCTGTAGTCGTCCGGCCAGTGCGGCGACCGGTACTCCGGCCGCACGACGGCGGCGAGCGCGGTCACCGCGACGACCAGCACGACCCCGGCCACCGCGCGCGCCGGCGGGGCCTGCCGCACCACCACCGCGACGATCGCCATCAGGGCCGCCACCTCGGCCACCACCAGGCCGCCGATCATCGGCGTCACGGGCGCGACACCCGCCACGAGCAGCACGACCGAGCTCGCGCCCACCGCCGTCGCGGCGGTCAGCACGGCGTCGAACGGGCGCCGGGGCGCGAGCACGGCCAGCGCGCACACCACGACCGCGCCGGGGATGTGCCACCAGCCGCCCTCGCCGAGGAACCCGATGCCGACGAGGAGGAGCAGGGCGCACGCCAGCGGCCACTGGCGGCGGAGCAGGGCCCGCCACCCGAGCTGAGTGCTCTCCACGGGACCTCACGGTAGGTGGTCGCGGCGCGCGGCGCGTCCGACCCCGGTCGGGTGGCCCGTCAACCGGGAGGCTGACCCGAACGCCCGGTTAAACACACCAGTGGCCGATGTCGGATGACGAATCCCGGGGTGACTCTTGAGTGGTGAGTCGGGGAACGGGAGGTGCACGATGTTCGGAGTGGTCGCTACTTGGGCGGGCGCGGTGCTCGGCCTGCTGGTGCTGGTCCTGATGGCGCTGGCGGGCGTGTTGATCGATTCCCAGCGCTGAGCCGGGGGTGTGCCGCGGCTCAGCCGCCGAGTCCCCCGGCGCGTCGCCGGAGCAGTTCGGCCAGGCGTCCGGGTGAGTGGGGCAGGGTCGTTTCCTCGGGGGTGGTGGGGAAGCGGGCGGGTCCGCCGGCGCGGGCGCGGTGGGCCGCCGCCGGGTCGAGCCGGAACGCGGGCCGGTTGCCGGAGTGGCGTTGCCGCGAGCGCAGCCACGACAGCCGGTGCCGCGACTCGGCGTGGTGGTCGGTGATGGTGACGGCCGCCAGGTCGAAGGAGTGCAGCACGGCCCGGTTCAGCTCGACCACGGCGCGGTCGCGCCACAGCGAGCGCTCGGTGGACGTGTCCAGGCCGAGGGCCTCGGCGACGGACCGGGCGGCGCCGCAGGCGTTCTCGTCGGCCAGGCTCCTGGCGCCGATCTCGGAGCCGACGAACCACGAGTTGAACGGCGCGGCGGGGTAGGTGACGCCGCCGATGGTCAGCCGCGTGTTGCTGATCACGGGCACGGCGTGCCAGCGCAGGCCGAGCTGCCCGAACCAGGGCAGGTCGGGGTGTTCGAGGACGACCTCGTGCACCGCGTCCGGCGGCACGGTGAACAGCCGCGCGCCCTCGTGCGCGGTCTCCACCACCAGCGGCAGCAGGTCGAAGCGGCCGGGCGGCTCGGGCGGCTGCCAGCCCATGGCCCGCACGGCGTCGGTGAACCCCCGGTAGCGGAGGTCGCCCGAGCCGTCGCCGTGGCCCGCGTACCGGACCAGCTGCTCGTTCCAGATGCACGGCCCCGGCGCGGTCGGGGTGTCCGGCGCGAACACCGTGACCAGCGGGCGGATCTCGCCGCCGTTGGTCGCCTGGCGCAGGTGCTCGACGCACTCGCCGGCCACGGCGGCGGCGTTGCGCAGGCCGCGCAGGTCGCGGACCTTGAGCCGGCGCCACGGCACGCCGCTGGTGCACCAGCCGGAGTCGCGCAGGGCGATCCGCGCGCCGTAGGCGAGCTCGTGGGCGGTGTGCCGGTAGGTGCCGGTGCGGGCGACCTCGTCGCGGACCTGGGCCAGGCGTGGTCCGACCGGTCCGGCTTCGGGGTGGGCGATGTGGAACATGCGGAGGAACCCCTCCGCCGCGTCCACGTCGAACGTTATCGGTTCGTTGTCTACTGCGGTCACGGGCGGCAACCGTAGTTGTGGATCGGTGTGACTCGTCACTGCCAGACGGGGCACATCGGGTGATCCACAAATCCCACCCGATCCGGTGACGAATCCACGCGCAGTCGCCGCATCGGTCGTCCGGGACCGTGACTTTATGCCTCGGTCAGGTGAGCTCGACCCGCTCGAACATCAGGTCGTGGCTGATCCGCTCCTCCTCGACCGCCCGCTGCTCGAACTTCGTCACGGGCCGCCACCCCGGCCGGGGCGCCCAACCGTCGAACCGGTTGCGCAGCAGCGGCTCGGCCGAGCACACCCGGAGCATCTGCTCGGCGTACTCCTCCCAGTCCGTCGCCAGGTGCAGCGTGCCGCCGGGCCGCAGGCGCGACGCCACGAGCCGCACGAACTCCGGCTGCACGAGCCGGCGCTTGTGGTGCTTCTTCTTCGGCCACGGGTCGGGGAAGTAGATGCGCACCTCGGCGAGCGAGGCGGGCTCCACGTGCTCGGTGAGCAGGTCGACCGCGTCACCGCGCAGGACCCGCAGGTTCGTCACCTCGAGCGCCTCGGCGCGCAGCAGCAGCTGCGCCAGGCCGGGCTTGTAGACCTCGACGGCCACGTAGTTCAGCTCGGGCGCGGCGGCGACCAGCTGGGAGGTGGTCTCACCCATGCCGGAACCGATCTCCAGCACGACGGGCGCCTCGCGCCCGAACCACTCGTCGAAGTGCACGGGACCGGCCGGGAGCGCCTTGACCTCGCGGCCCAAGCGCTCCCAGTGGCGGTCCCATGCGCGCTGCTGCCCCACGGTCATCCGTTCGCCGCGTTGGACGTAGCTGACGACGGATCGGTGGTGGGGCGGTCGCTGGCGGCTGGACGTCACGGGCGTACAGCCTAGGTGGTGCGCTAGGCGATGTTCTCCAGGTCCTCGATCTGCTCGCGCAGCTCGGCGGGGGTGAACTCGATGGCTTGGCGCTGACCGGGGCCCCGGTGCGCGGGGAGCAGGTCGACGAAACCGGGGTGCCGGTCCGTGAACTGCACGGTGGTCGGTTCGGCGGGGCCGTAGACGCCGCTCTCGGACGGCACGAACTCCCAGTAACCGACCTCGCCCTCGGTCGCCCAGGGGACGAACACCCAACCCGGCCGGCTGCCCAGCAACCGGGTCACCTCGTCCTCCAGGGCGAACGCCGCCGCGCGCGAGGCGATGCGGCCCCGGTCCAGGGCCCTGAGCCACCAAGGTGCGGGTGCCTCGGGACCCACCGCGCGGAACATGGCGAGCACTTGCTGCTCGTCGGCCCGGTGGATCCAGGCTCGACGCGTCTGTGCGGGTGAGTCGGCGAGGCCGACCCCTCCCGCGGCTTCGATCGCGTGCGACCATTCCAGCGCCAACATCGGTTCGACGCGAAGGGCGTGGTCGCGTTGCCGTGGCAGCTTCTTGGACCCGGTTGCCGAGTGGTCGGCGTTCAGGTCCGGATCAAGCACCGTCACGGGTTCACCTCCGGGGGGTTCCTTGACGGGGGACATCCGAATTCGCGTGCGGGCAGGTGCCTGCCTCACGATTCGCGCTTTCCATCTGACCCGGTTCAGAAGCGCTTGTCATGGGGCTGTGCCGGAGTTCACGACGTCTTAACGAACGCCTTACTCCGCTTGCCGGAATCAGGAACTGTGAAACATCGTCGACCTGGAATAACTGTGATGCCGAACACAGGGGGAATTGGTGACGGGGAGAGCGGTTGTCGCCGCGGTCCTGCTCGCGTTGCTGGCGCCGGGAGTGGCCCGGGCGCAGACGATCGAGGAGCAGCAGTGGCACCTGGCCGCCTTGGAGGTGTCCGCCGCGCACGCCATCACGCGCGGTGACGGCGTGGTCGTGGCGGTGGTCGACTCGGGCGTGGACGACACCCGCCCGGACCTGGCGGGCGCGTTGCTGCCGGGCGCCGGTTTCGGCTCGGCGAGCGGCACGGACGGCACCGAGGACAAGGACGGCCACGGCACCGCGATGGCGACGCTGATCGCCGGACGGGCGGTGGACGGCGGCGCGCTCGGCGTCGCGCCCGGCGCGATGATCATGCCGGTCTCGGTCGGCGCGGACGGCGACAAGTTCACCACCGCGTCCGTCGCCGAGGGCGTGACCTGGGCCGTCGACCAGGGCGCCGACGTCATCAACCTGTCCCTGACCTCGCTCGCGACGCTCACCCCGGACCTGCTGCGGGCGGTCAACCACGCGTTCGACAACGACGCCGTGGTGGTCGCCGGCACCGGCAACGACGGTGACGAGCACGTGGGCGCGCCCGCGAACATCAAGGGCGTCATCGCGGTCTCCGGCACGATCGAGGGCAACGGGCCGTGGCCGGAGTCCAACACCGGTCCGGAGACCGTGCTCGCCGCGCCCGCGCAGCGCATCGTCACCGCCGTGCCGGTGTCGGTCGTGGACACCGGCTACGCCGAGGTGGACGGCACGAGCGCGGCGACGGCGCTGGTCTCGGGCGCGGCGGCGCTGGTGCGCGCCCGCTACCCGGAACTGGACGCGGGCAACGTGGTGAACCGGCTCATCGCCACGGCCACCGACCTGCTCGCGCCCGGCCGGGACGACGTGACCGGGTTCGGCCAGGTCGACCCGGTCGCCGCGCTGACCGCCGAGGTGCCGCGGGTGGAGCGCAACCCGCTGGCGCCGCCGCCGCGCACGTCGTCGGCCGCACCGCCGCCGACCTCGGGCGAGGACCTGGCCGCGCCGCCGGCCGAGGCGGACGGCGGCACCCGGCTGCTGGTGGCGTTCGGCGGTCTGACCGCGGTGGGGATCGTGGTGGCGGCGGTGAGCCTGCTGCTGGCCCGGCGCAGTCGGGTCCGCCGCGCGCCGGTGCCGGTCGTCACCGAAATCCCGCCGCCGTCCGACGACTTCTGGCGCGACGACCGGTTCTGAGCCGTGACGCGGTCGGCGAATCGGTTTCCCGGTGCTCCGGGAGAGCGCCTGTCACTCGGTCGCGTGATATTCCACGGATTCCTTCGTGAGTTGCATGAAGGCCTCTTCGAGTGAGCCGAGTTGCGGGCTCAACTCGTGCAACGTGATGCCGTTCGACGCGGCCAGCTCGCCGATGAACGCGGGTTCCACCCCGTGCACGACGAGCGCGCCGTCGGACGCGGTGGCCTCGGCGATGCGGGCCCGCCCGTCGAGCAGCTCGCGCAGCCGGTCCAGCTGCGGCGAGCGGACGCGCACGGTGTCCTCGGTGGCGTCGGCGATGAACTGCTCGGTGCTGGTCTGCGAGATGAGCTTGCCGCGCCCGATCACGATCAGGTCCTGCGCGGTCTGGGCCATCTCCGAGAGCAGGTGGCTCGACACGAACACGGTGCGGCCCTCGGCGGCCAGCCGGTGCATGAACTGGCGGATCCAGAGGATGCCCTCGGGGTCGAGGCCGTTGACCGGCTCGTCGAACATCAGCACCTCGGGGTCGCCGAGCAGGGCGCCCGCGATGCCGAGCCGCTGGGACATGCCCAGCGAGAACCCGCCGGCGCGGCGCTTGGCGACCTGGGTGAGGCCGACCGCGTCCAGCACCTCGTCCACGCGCTTGTCCGGGATCCGGTTGGACCGGGCGAGCCACTGCAGGTGTGCCCGCGCGGAGCGGTTGGGGTGCACCCACTTCGCGTCCAGCAGCGCGCCGACCACGCGCAACGGCTCGCGCAGGGACCGGTAGTCCTGGCCCTTCACGGTGACCTTGCCGCGGGTGGGGCGGTCGAGGCCGAGGATCATCCGCATGGTGGTGGACTTGCCCGCGCCGTTGGGCCCGAGGAAACCGGTGACCCGGCCCGGCTGCACGCTGAACGACAGGTCGTCCACGGCCACGGTCCTGCCGTAGTGCTTGGTGAGGCCGGTCGCTTCGATCATGACATCTCCCGTCCGATCTAACGCTTGTGGCGAAAGCTAAAGCAGAAGAGCCCGGGCCACCCCCCGAAGGTGACCCGAGCTCCCCCTTTTCCCCCGGCTGCCCGCGTGCCGGCCCCCGAATGCCGGCGGCGCGGGAGTGCCCGTTACGCGTCCCGCCGCTTCACCACGACGAGCGAGATGACGTAGATCGCCAGCGCGATGGCGGCGAAGTACGCGAACGAGCCCCACGGGCTCAGCTCGCCGATCGCGGGCGGGCCCGCGCCGTCCGGGATGGCGCTCGCGTCCGGGTCGCCCAGGATGAACTTCTGGGCCACCAGGAACGGCATCCAGTTCTGGATGTCGTCGCCGATGTTCGGGATGAGCCCGACCACGTTCTCGAGCACCAGCGCGAACACCAGGATGATCGACACCGCGCCCGCGGTCTGCCGCACCAGCGCGCCGATGCCCAGGGCGAGCAGCGCGCCCGCGCCGTAGATCAGGCCGACGCCGGCGACGTGCCGCCAGTCGTTGGCGGAGGTCAGCGCGAGCTGCGAGTTGTCGGACGCGAGCACCCAGCTCAGGCCCCACGACCCGAACGAGGCGGCCAGGCCGACCAGGGCGGACAGCAGCACCACGACGACCGCCTTGGCGACCATCGGCGAGGTGCGGTCCGGGGCCGCCTGGAACGTCGACTTGATCGTGCCGAAGCGGTACTCGGTGGTGACCGCCAGCGCGGCCATCACCATGATCACGTAGAGCCCGAACGTGTGGGTGAACACCGCGCCGATCACCGGCATCGGGGCGTTGTCCCAGTTGGCGGCGATGATCGCGGTCAGACCGAGGGTCAGGCCGAGCGCCAGCAGCATGCACCACCACGGCGAGCGGGTGGAGAACAGCTTGATCCGTTCAACGGCGAGCAGAGTCATCGGTGGTCACTTCCCCGTCTCGGCGAGTTCGGCGTGGTACTCGACAGAATCGCCGGTGAGCTGCATGAATGCCTGTTCGAGCGAACCGCGCTGCGGGCTCAGCTCGTGCAGCACCACGCCGCTGGCCGCCGCGATGTCACCGATCTCGTCACTGAGCACACCCGACACGGTGAGCGAGCCGTCGGCGTCCTCACGGACGGTGAAGCCCTTGTCGATGAGCATCGCGCCCAGCTTGTCCGCGTGCGGGCTGCGCACCCGGACGGTGTTCTCGGTCGACCGCTCCACGAACTCGGTGGTGCTGGACTGCGAGATGAGCTTGCCGCGCCCGATGACCACGAGGTCCTGGGCGGTCAGCGCCATCTCCGAGAGCAGGTGGCTCGACACCAGCACGGTGCGGCCCTCGGCGGCCAGCCCCTGCATGAACTGGCGGATCCAGAGGATGCCCTCGGGGTCGAGGCCGTTGACCGGCTCGTCGAACAGCAACACCTTCGGGTCGCCCAGCAGGGCGCCCGCGATGCCGAGCCGCTGGGACATGCCGAGGGAGAACCCGCCGGCGCGGCGCTTGGCGACCTTCGTCAGGCCGACCATGTCCAGCACCTCGTCCACCCGGCGGTCGGGCAGGCCGTTCGACTTGGCCAGCCACTGCAGGTGCGCCCGCGCGGAGCGGTTCGGGTGCACCCACTTGGCGTCGAGCAGCGCGCCGACGGTCCGCAGCGGGCGGTCGAGCTGTGCGTACGGCTTGCCGCCGATGAGCACCTGGCCCGCGCTCGGCCGGTCGAGGCCGAGGATCATGCGCATGGTGGTGGACTTGCCCGCGCCGTTCGGGCCGAGGAACCCGGTGACCCGACCGGGCTCGACGGTGAAGGACAGGTTGTCCACCGCCATCGTCTTCCCGTAGCGCTTGGTGAGGCCGACAGCCTCGATCATGATTTCTCCCCTGGACGACACATCCCCCGGACTAGGCAGAACCCTGCCCGGTCCACCGGGTCTCGCACATCGGTCTGTAGTTGACTCGTCGGTGCGACTTCAGTCTTATCGTGGTCGCTACCTCGGTTGTAGTAATCCGTGTTCACCCTGAGTTGTCCCCTAGGCGTTCACCGGGTCGTTCTCAGGGATGGGACCGAAGCGGACATCCGCGCGTGTCCTACCTCCAGAACGCGCGAGTCCTACGTTCGGAACGCGCGAGTCCTACGTTCAGGACACCCGAGTTGAACGCTCGGACCGCGGCGGACCGCGACGCCCGGCGGTGGGACGGCCCGGCTAGGCCGCGAAGTACCGGTCCAGCACGGCCGCCGCGCCGTCGTCGAAGATCGTGCCGGTGACCGCGTCGGCCACCTCTTGCACGGCGACCGGCGCCTGGCCCATCGCGACGCCGTGCGCGGCCCACCGCAGCATCTCGACGTCGTTGGACCCGTCGCCGATGGCCAGCGTGTCCCGCTCGGACACGCCGAGCGCGGCACGCAGGTCCTCCAGCGCCGCGCCCTTGGTCACGCCGGGAGGCGACAACGTCAGCCACGCCTCGTTGTGGTCGCACGACGCCGTCACGCCGGGCAGCTCGACGTCGAGCATCCGCAGCGCCAGCTCCTCCGGCGTGCGGCCGACCCAGCGCATGACCAGCCGGGACGTCGTGGTGGCCACCAGCTCCTCGTACGGCACCTGGCGCACCTCGCCCCACAGGTCGCCGTCCGCGAACCGGCCGAACGCCAGGTTGCCGACCCCGGTCAGCTCGACCGCGAACACCGCGTCGGGCAGCAGGCCGCGCAGGTGCTCGACCGACGGCCCGGGGTCGAACTCGACCTTGCGGATCACCTCGCGGGTGGTCGTGTCCCACCACACCGCGCCGTTGGAGCAGATCGCGGTGGTGCCGCGCAGGCCCAGGTCGTCGATGATCGGCCGGGTGCCGATGAGGCTGCGGCCGGTGGAGAGGACGACGTGCGCGCCGTCGTCCACGGCCCGGCCGATGGCCGCGCGCACGGCCGGCGCGATGTCCTCGCGACCCACGGGGGTGATCGTGCCGTCGATGTCCAGGGCGATGAGGCGTGGTCTCCAGGTCACTGGTGTCACCCTACTGGGCGAGCATTAATGAACCATGGTTCAATAATCCCGTGGCACGACCGAAGACGATCACGGACGAACGGCTGCTGGCCGCGGCGGCGGAGGTGATCGGCCGCAAGGGGCCGGGGTTCACCGTCGCCGACGTCGCCGAGCGGGCGGGCGTCTCGGTGGGCACGGTGGCCGGCCGGTTCGGCTCGAAGAGCGGCCTGCTCCAGGCCCTGACCAGGCAGACCATGGACGGGAACGTCCGGCGGATGCACGCGGCGGCGGCCGCGGCGCGGGACCCGGCCGAAGGGCTGCGGGCGGCGTTGCTGACCTGGTTCGAGGGCATGACGGACCCGGCCGAGGCGCAGAACCACCTGGCCCAGCTCGGTGTCGACCTGATCGACCCGGAGCTGCGGGCGCTGCTCGCCGAGCTGTACGCGGCGACCGAGCGGACCGTGGTAGAGCTCACCCGCCCGGTGGACCTGCCGCACGGCCCGCCGCCGGAACGCGCGGCGCGGGTGCTCACCGGCTTGCTCTACGGCGTGTCGATGGACTGGTCCGTCCGACCGCGCGGCGAGCTGGCCGACCGGCTGGCGGAGGACGTGGACGCGGTGCTGGACGCGTGGAAGGGGAGATGATGTCGGCGTTGGAGGGCAAGGTCGCGGCGGTCACGGGCGCGACGCGGGGCGCGGGGCGCGCCATCGCGGTCGAGCTGGGCGCGGCGGGCGCGACGGTGTTCGTCGGCGGGCGGTCGACGCGCGGGCACAAGTCGCCGATCGGCCGGGACGAGACGATCGAGGAGACGGCGGAGCTCGTCACGGCGGCGGGCGGGCGCGGCATCCCGGTGCGGTGCGACTTCACCGTGCCGGCGGACGTGGACGCGTTCCGGGCCCGCGTCGAGTCCGAAGGGGACGGTCGGCTGGACGTCCTGGTGGACGACGTGTGGGGCGGTGAGGCGGACACCGAGTTCACGGTGTTCTGGGAGCAGGACCTGGACCGGCAGCTGCGGATGTGGCGCAACAGCATGGAGGCGCACTTCGTCACCCTGCACCGCCTGCTGCCGCTGCTGATCCGCGAGCCGGGCGGGCTGCTGGTCGAGATGACCGACGGCGACAGCGACGAGTTCTACAGCCAGTCGCTGGCCTACGACTCGGTGAAGGTCGGCATCCGGCGGATCGGCACGGTCATGGCGAAGGAGCTGGAGGCGTTCGGCGGCACGTCGGTCGCCGTCACGCCCGGGTTCCTGCGGTCGGAGCAGATGTTGGAGCACTTCGGCGTGACCGAGGAGAACTGGCGCGACGCCATCGCCCGGGAACCGCACTACGCGATGTCGGAGACGCCCCGCTACGTGGGCCGCGGCGTGGCGGCGCTGGCCGCCGACCCGGACCGCCACCGGTTCACCGGCAAGGCGCTCGCCTCGTGGACCCTCATGCGGGAGTACGGCTTCACCGACGTGGACGGCTCGCGGCCGGACTGGGGCCGCTGGTTCGAGGAGGTCTTCAAGGCGGGCGTCGACCCGACGACGGCGGACGTGTCGAAGTACCGGTGACCCGCGCGGGCTCGTCCAGCCGGGTCACACGTCGCCCGGCCGGACGAGCCCCGTCTCGTACGCCAGCACCACGGCCTGCACGCGGTCGCGCAGCTCCAGCTTCGCCAGGATGCGCCCCACGTGCGTCTTCACCGTGGCCTCCGACAGGAACAGCTTCCGCGCGATCTCGGTGTTCGACAGCCCCTTGGCGATCAGCACCAGCACCTCGCGCTCCCGCTCGGTCAACGCCTCCAGCACGGCCGCGTCCCGCAGCTCCCCGCCGCCCTCGCCGAGGAACCGGCTCAGCAGCCGCTTGGTCACCGAGGGCGACACGACCGCGTCGCCGCTGGCCACCGCGCGCAACGCCGACACCAGGTCGCCCGGCGGCGTGTCCTTCAGCAGGAAGCCGGACGCGCCGTTGCGCAACGCCGACAGCGCGTACTCGTCCAGGTCGAACGTGGTCATCACGAGCACCTTCGCGGTGCCCGCCTCGGCGATCCGCTTGGTCGCCTCGACCCCGTCGAGCACGGGCATGCGCACGTCCATCAGCACCACGTCCGGCCGCAGCCGTTCGGCCAGCTGCACGGCGTCGAGCCCGTTGGCCGCCTCACCGACCACGTCGACGTCCTCTTGCGCGCCGAGCACCATCCGGAAGCCCATGCGCATGAGCTCCTGGTCGTCCACGAGCAGTACCCGGATCACGAAGTCACCTTTCCCAGCCAGACCGGCACCCTACGACGGGACCAACGGCAGCACGGCCCGGACCCGCCACCCGCCGCCGGGGTTGGGTCCCGCTTCCAGCGCGCCGCCGAGCACGCCGGCGCGCTCGCGCATGCCGATCAGGCCGTTGCCGCCGGACACCGCGACCAGGTCGTGCGGCGTGCCGAACCCGTCGTCGGCCACCTCCACCTCCACCTGATCACCTGCCTGGGTGACGCGGACGGTGGCCGAGGCCCCCGCGCCCGCGTGCTTCAACGTGTTCGTCAGCGCTTCCTGCACGATGCGGTAGATACCGAGCCCCAGGCCCGCGGGCAGCGCGGAGAGGTCGCCCAGCGTCTCCAGCCGGACGGGCAGCCCGGCGGCCCGGCAGTTCTCGGCCAGCTCGTGCAGGTCGCCCGCGTCGGGCTGGGGCACCCACTGCGTGCCGGACTGGTCCTCCGACCGCAGCACGCCCAGCAGCCGCCGCAGCTCGGTCAACGCCTGCCGCCCGGTGTCGGCGATGGTCCGCACGGCGGCCTCGGCCAGGTCGGGGTCGGACTTGATCGCGTAGCTCGCGCCGTCGGCCTGCACCACCATCACGCTCACCGCGTGCGCGACCACGTCGTGCAGCTCGCGCGCGATCCGGGACCGCTCCTCGCCGACCGCGATCCGCGCCTGCTGGTCGCGTTCGGTCTCCAGCAGCTTCAGCCGCTGCTCCAGCTCCCGGTTGTAGGCGCGGCGGGCGCCGACGAACTCGCCCATCGCCCAGCTGAACCCGAACACGGCCGCGATCACGAACACCATGAACGCGGCCTCGACGCCCGCGCTCATGGGCCACAGGGCCCACACGAACGTGCCGACGGCCAGCCAGATCGCGTACAGCAGGCCCTGCCGCCTGCCGACGTAGGCGACCATCGTGTACAGCGCGATGGCCAGCGAGAAGTCCGCCAGCCGGACCGGCATCCCGGTGGCCAGGTCGCCGTGGGTGAGCAGTTGCAGCGCCCCGCCGAACAGGATCACGTAGGACGAGCCGAGCGGGTGCTTGCGGCGGAAGACCACCGGCACGATCAGCATCGCGCCGACGAACAGCAGCGTGGAGCCCGGCACGGTGGACTGGTTCGCGCCGAGCACGCCCAGGTCGAACACGAGCAGCAACCCGGCCATCAGGGAATCCCCGAAGACCGGGTGCGCTCGCATCCACAGGCTCAGCCGCCGCACGTGACCAGGTTAGGTAGGGGTCGCGGCGCCGCGCGTCGCGCCACGGGTTGACCCGCCCTAATCCCACAGGCGGATGAACCGGCGCGGGCTACCTGGTGGTCTTGATCTGCGTCGGGTCGATCTTGCCGTCGACGGCGTCCGGCACGCGCGGCGCGGGCGCGCCGCGCACCGGCTCGACGCGCGTCTGCGGCGGCACCGATCGCTGCTGCTCGTACTGGCGGTGCTCCTCGGACATCTCGTCGGCCAGCTGCTGCTGGAGCTGCCGGTCGCGGATGCGGCCGAGGATCATCATGGTCACCGCGTGCACCAGTGCCAGGACCAGGAGCATGACGCCGAGCTTCACCACGACGTCCTTGACCGGGTCGCCGGTCTGGATGGTGATGATCGACACCATGGCCAGCAGCCCGAGCACCACGAGGTGGAACAGCACGGTCGCCAGGCGGGTCATGGACTTGGCCGCTTCCGGGTCGCCGTAGGCCCGGCTCATGTACCCCCTCCCGCTGCGGTAGATGAGCTGGCCGTCGATCAGCACCAGCACCACGCCGAGCAGCAGGAACACCGCATATCCCTGTTCCATGCGTGACCTCCCTCGTCGGTCGCGGAAATACCCCCGTCGCCGCGTTCGCAAACCGCGTGCCACCCGTACGTGGCACGATCTCGGCGTGACGACGCAGGCCAAGCAGCTCGCCGGTCCGCTCTCGGCGGCGGTCGCGAACCTCTGCGCCGGCCTGCGCCCGCAGGTCTCGCCGGCGACCGCGGCCGGGCTGGGCGAGGTGCTGCGGCGGTTGTCCGCGCCGTTGCAGGTGGCCGTCGCGGGTCGGATCAAGTCCGGCAAGTCGACCTTGGTCAACGCGTTGATCGGCCGCCGCGTCGCGCCCACGGACGTCGGCGAGTGCACCCGGCTGGTCACCCGCTTCCAGTACGGCACGGTGGACCGGATCGAGGTGGTGTTCACCGACGGCCGCAAGCAGGTGCTGCCGTTCGAGGCGAACGGCTCGATCCCGCCGGACCTGGGTGTCGACGTCGAGCGGGTCTCGCACATCGAGGCCTACCTCACCAACGCCGTGCTGCGGGACCTGACCGTGATCGACACCCCCGGCCTGGGCTCGCTCGACGCGGCGTCGGTGGCGCGCACCGAGGCGCTGCTCGGCGCGGTGGCCGAGGCCGACGGCCTGGACGCGGTGTCGCGCAACGCGGTCGCCGGCGCCGAGGCGGTGCTGTACGTGGTCACGCAGGGCGTGCGGGCGGACGACCAGCAGGCGCTCGCCGCGTTCACCGCCGCGACCGCCGGCCGCGAGGCCGGGCCGGTCAACGCGATCGCGGTGCTGAACAAGGCCGACACGATCGCCGCCGAGACCGTGGCGGGCTCGGGCGGCGACACGTGGCAGGCGGCGGTGCTGCTCGCCGAGCGGCAGGCGCTGACCCTCAAGCCGCGCGTCGCGGACGTGCTGCCGGTGATCGGCCTGGTCGCCGAGTCCACCGAGACGGGCGGCTTCACCTCGGCCGACGCGGACGCGCTGCGCAAGCTGGCCGAGCTGGACGACGCGACCCGCGAGACCATGCTGATCTCGGCCGACCTGTTCGTGGGCTGGGAGTGCGACGTGCCGGTCGGCACCCGCACCCGGCTGCTGGAGAAGCTGGACCTCTACGGCATCCGCAAGGCGCTGGAAGCCGTGGACGCCGAGCCTGGGATCACCGCGGGCGCGCTGCGCCGCAAGCTGCTCGACGCCTCCGGGCTGGACGGCGTGCGGGCCAAGCTCAACGCGGTGTTCCGGTCCCGGGCCGACGGGATCAAGGCCGCCGCCGCGCTGGCGTCGGTGACGTCGCTGGCCGCCGCCTCCGGCGACCCGAACGAGCGGCAGCGCGTGCACGACGCGATCGAGGTGCTGCTGGCGAAGCCCGAGGCGCACCAGCTGCGGCTGCTGGAGGCGTTGACGCTGGTCGCGTCCGGCGCCGTGGCGATGCCCGGCGACCTGGTGGAGGAGGTGCTGCGGTTCGGCAGCTCGCCGGACCTCGCCGAGCAGCTCGGCCTGCGCGGCAGACCCCCGCAGGAGCTGCTGGCCTACGCCCTGGAGCGGGCGGGCTGGTGGCGTTCCTTCGCGTCGTTCGGCGCCACGCCCGCGCAGAGCCGGGTGGCGCACGTGGTGCACCGGGCGTATTTCCTGATCTGGCAACAACTGCGGGGACGGCGATGAGCGGAACGGAACAGGGCGGCACGGCGTCGGATGACGCTGTGGAGACGCACCCGGGAGCGACGCTGGAGAAGACCATCGCCGACGAGCTGCTCGACCAGGCGCTGGCCGAACGGCGCGCCCTGGTCCAGCTGTGCCTGTACGCGCTGGACCGCGCCCGCAGCGCCGGGGTGGTGGAACGGCTCGTGGAGGGCCTGGCGGCGATCGGCGTGACCGCGCTGCGGCCCGACGGCGAGCGGTTCGACCCGTCGCGGCACGAGGCGGGCGGCACCGTGCCGACGCCGGACGCGTCGCTGGACGGCGTGGTCGCCGAGACCGAGGTGGTGGGCTTCGCCGATCGCGGCCGGACGCTGCGCGCGCCCGTCGTCACCGTCTACACCGCCCGATGAGCACCCTGCCGCAGGTCGTCCGGCAGACCAGGGAGAAGCTGACCGCCCTGGTCCGCTCGCTCGACCCGTCGGCCGCGTCGTTCGTGGAGACCCGCCGGGCCGGTCCGGCGTCCGTCGTGGTCGTCGGCGAGACCAACCGGGGCAAGAGCTCGCTGGTCAACGCCCTGCTGGCGACGCCGAACCTGTCACCGGTGGACGCCGAGGTGGCCACCGCGACCTACCTGGTGTTCCGGCACGGGCAGGAGTGGTCGGCCCGCGCCTGCTACGCCGGGTCGATGTCGCCGGTGCCGTTCGAGCGGTCCGAGATCGTGAACTGGGTGTCGGCGGCGCACGAGCTGCCCGAGGGGATGCTGCCGCCCCGGTACGTCGAGGTCGAGGCCCCGATCCCGCTGCTGGAACGCCTGTCCGTGGTGGACACCCCGGGTGTCGGCGGGCTCGACTCGGTGCACGGCGAGCTGGCCGCCGAAGCCGCCGCGAACGCGACCGCGCTGCTGTTCGTGGTCGACGCCTCGGCCCCGTTCACGCGCGGTGAGCTGGACTTCCTCCGCACGGTCGGCGAACGCGTCGAGACCGTGGTCTTCGCGCTGGCGAAGGTCGACCAGTACCGGGGTTGGCGGCAGGTGCTGGAGGCCGACCAGGCGCTGCTGGCCGAGCACGCGCCGAGGTTCCGCGGCGCGACGTTCCACCCGGTGTCCTCGCGGATGTTCGAGCTGGCGGCCAAGGCGCCGAACCCGGACGCGGCGGCGATGCTGCGCGACCGGTCCGGGATCGGCGCGTTGCAGGAGGCGTTGCAGGAGCTGGTGGTCGGCCGGGCGGCGATGCTCGGCGAGGCCAACGGGCTGCGCGCGCTGGCCACCGTGCTGGACGAGCTGATCGCGCGCAACGAGGCGGACAAGCGCGCCCTGTCGTCGGGCGAGGAGGAGGCGGAGACGTTGCGCGGGCGGCGCGACGAGCTGAACTCCCAGCGCCGTTCGTCGACGCGCAGCTGGCAGGTGCGGCTGCGCGGCGAGGTGCAGCGGGCGCGGGTGGAGGGCGCGCACGAGGTGAGCCGCCAGATGAGGGACGTGCAGACGTGGTTCCGCACGGCCATCGACTCGGCCGACCGCGAGCGGCTGGCGGCGCTGCCGCACGAGGTCGACACGGCGTTGCAGGTGGTGTCGGGGCGGATCAGCGCCGGGTTAAGCGTGCGGTTGTCCCGGGTCGCCGACTCGGCGTTGGCGGACCTGTTCTCGCCCGAGGAGCTGGCCGTGATCCGGGGCCAGTTCGCGCGCGGCGTGACGCCGCCGGTCGTGCTGCGGCCACCGGAGAAGCGCGCGCCCACGGCGGAGGACAAGCTGCTGGTGTTCATGGGCGTGTCCGGTGGGTTGGGCGCGGGCCGGCTGGCCGCGTTGCCGCTGGCCGGGCTCGGGGTGGCGGCGCTGAACCCGATCGTGCTGCCGGTGACCATCGCGCTGGGGCTGGGCGCGGGCTGGTGGATGGCCCGGACCAGGAAGCACTCGGCCGACAAGCAGCACCTCAAGCAGTGGCTGTCGGACGCCATCGCGGACGCCCGGTCCACCGTGGACCAGCTGGTGGCCGAGCAGTTGATCGAGGCCGAGCAGCAGTTGTCGCTGGCGTTGGACGACGCGCTGGGCAAGCGGGTCGACGCGATCGAGGCGGAGCTGCGCGAGGTCGACAAGGCGCTGCGCATGGAAGCGGGCGAACGGACCAAGGCGCTCCAAGCCGTCACGCGCCGCCTGGCCGAGCTGACCGCCGGCCGCACGAAGGTGGACGAGCTGCTGGCCCGCATCCGAGCCGTCCGCGACCGCACCTGACTCTGCGTGATCGGAACGCCACTTCCGCACATCACCCCAGGTCATTCCGGTTCGGGTGCCGAGAGCGGGTGCCGACGCTTCCGCAGTGGAACCGAACAGGCATAACGTGAGTCCAACCGGTACAGCACGCAGGAGGGTGGGACACGGTGTACATCGACGAGACAGGCGCGGCCGACGGCGAGCTGAAGGTCACGGTCGGCGACGAGGAGTACACCGCCGAGGCGACCTTCGACCTCGACCAGGACGGGATCGAGGAGAGCGCGGTCGTGGAGACCGACGACGGCGGCCACCTCGCGTTCAGCGACACCGACGGTGACGGCGACGCCGACCTGATGAGCACGTTCGACTCGGACGGCGAGCTCACCTCCCAGGCCGAGTTCGACGAGGACTCCGGCGAGTGGGTGGCCGTCGACCCGTCGGACGACCGGACCGAGCAGACCAACACGAACGCCGGCAAGGCCATCGTGGTCGACATGGAGGGCGGCGCCGACCAGAACGTCGGGCCGGCCACCGAGGACACCGACGGCGACGGCCGCGCCGACACCGCGGTGGTGAAGGACGAGGACGGCGACACCTGGCTCTTCACCGACGCCGACGGCGACGGCAACGCCGACCTGGCCACCGAGATCACCCAGGACGGCGAGGTCACGGTCTCCCGGCACACCGGTGACGACGAGTGGACCGAGGTCGAGCACGGCCGCATCGGCGAGGACGGCAAGTACACGCCGGACAGCGACGAGGCCTGGTCGGAGCAGAAGGTCACGGTGTCGGGCGTGGTCCGCATCGACTCCGTCACCGGCCAGTGGATCAGCCCGAACTGACCCGCGCCAGGAACGCCTGCCACCCACGGGCCGCGAACACCAGTCGCGGCCCGTCGGCGTTCTTCGAGTCCCGGACGCCCACGGTCGCTTCGCCGAACCGCACCTCGACACAGGCATTGCTACCGCCGGAGCTGCGGCTGCTCTTGATCCACCCCGTGTCGCGCGCGGTCACGTGCCCTCCTTGATCCGCCCGATCAGCAGCGCCCGGGTGTCCGCCCGGCTCAGCGCCAGTTCCTTGACCCGGGCGAAGATCCGCCGCATCGGCTCGACGTCTTCGGGTTGATCGTAGTAGGGCGCGGGACCGTGGAGGCTGGTCGCGAAGCCGACCGGGGTGGAGTGGGCGAAGTCCAGCACCACCAGACCGCCGCCCAGCGCCGGGTTGTCCGGCGTGCCCGCCGGCACCACGCCGATGTCGAGTGCGGGGTAGCTCTCCAGCAACTGGAGCAGGTGCAGCACCTGGCCGCGCATCACCGACCCGTCGCCGATCACGTTGTCCAGCGAGTCCTCGGTGAAGACGATCTCGATCCGCTTGGCGGCCCCGGTTTCGAACACCCGGCGCTGGTGGTCGAGCCGGAAGGCGGTGCGCTCGGCGGTCTCCGACTCCGAGTCCGACCAGTAGATCGAGTTGGACAGCGCCATGAGCGCCCGGACGTAGTCCTTCGACTGGACCAGGCCGGGGATCACTCCGCACTCGTACCAGCGGACCCTGGTGGCGGCGGCCTGCAACTCCGCCAAGCGTTGGAAGGGTTCCGGCAGGTTGTCGACGTATCCGCGCCGAGGTGCCCGCCGCCGGGCTGCCGCGCCGAGCGCCAGGATGGTCTCGCGCTCCCGGCCGTGAGCGCCGTAGAAGTCGAGGAGCTTGGTCAACTCGTCGACGCCGAGCCCGCCCTTGCCGTTCTCGACCTGGCTGATCCGGCCGGGCGTGCGGCCGATCACCGCGCCGGCTTCACCCTGGGACTTCTTCGCCTGGGTGCGCAGCCGGGTGAGGGCGAGCCCGAGTTGAAGGCGCTCGATGGTCTGCCGCGCCAGCGCCATGTGTCCACTCCATCGGGTTATCGCTAACGGGCTATCGAAACCCTAATCTATAGGGGTTACTCGGCGTGTCCGAGGACATACAACCAGCTAGGAGGAGAAGCGTGGCGCAGAGGGTGATCCGCAAGGATCGTGAGCGGCGGGAGTGGCTGCTCCGGTGCCAGACCGACCGGGGCGAAGCGGCCGTGTGCACGATCAACGTCAACAACGGGGTGCTGGAGCTGCTGGGCCCGGACGACAAGTTCTGCTTCCAGCTCGAGGACACCTCGATCGCGGACTTCCGGGCGGCGTTCGACGCGGCCATCGCCCGTGCCGAGGCGGACCTGACCGCCGATAAACCAGGTGCGGGGGTCGTGCGCTTGTCGCGATGATGGCCGCGTGGTCATCCGCCCGCTGACGGCCGACGACATCGGCGCGGTCGTGGAGCTCTCGCTGCGCGCGTGGGCTCCGGTGTTCGACTCGTTCCGGGCCGCACTGGGCGTTGCGATCTACACCGCGCTGTTCCCGGACTGGGAGTCGAGCCAGGCCCGAGCCGTCGAGGACGTCTGCCGGGACGACGCGACAGCCGTGTGGGTGGCCGACCGACTGGACCGGGCCGTGGGTTTCGTCGCGGTCCGGGTGGGGGACGGCGAGATCCACATGCTGGCCGTCGACCCCGACCACCAGCGGCAGGGCATCGGCTCCGCCCTCACCTCCTTCGCCGTCGAGCGCCTGCGCGAAGCGGGCGTCACGCTGGCCGTCGTCAACACGGGCGGCGACCCCGGCCACGCGCCCGCCCGCCGCACCTACGAACGCGCCGGCTTCACCGCGTTCCCCCAGGTCCAGTACTACCGCCGGCTGGACGGGCCAAATCCCTTGCAGGGCAACTGAAAGCGCCGTAGAACAGCCTTCTGGAACGGTCGAGTAATTCGGTCAATTCGTCGCTGGAATTCCTCCATGTGAACATGAGAGCGCTCTCACGGTTCACCGGTCTGTCACCCGGTGGTGTGGTGATCGACGCACCGGGCCGCCCTTGCATTCCGCCGACTAAAGCGCAGGTCACAGGCCGATTTGTGGTGATCGGGTGCTGAATCGATTCCAGAATCGGTTTTGTGAGCCAGCCGACAGGTCTGATGTGCGTTACCCGGGATTAACCCGGCTAACCTCCGTCTATCCCTTAAACGGCACGCCCTCCACCGGGCGGGCGGAGCCATTCGCAGAGGACGTCCCACCAGGACAACGGCGTCCACCGTGGGCTGGCGCTCAGCTAGGAGACGAGACGAGATGACGGCAGTGACCATTCCCGGTCTCGACCACGCACCGACCAACCACGCGCGCCTGGTGTCCTGGGTCCGCGAGGTCGCCGAGCTGACCTGCCCCGATGAAGTGGTGTGGGCCGACGGCTCCCAGGACGAGTGGAACCGGCTCACCGCCAAGCTCGTGGACGCGGGGACCTTCGTTCCGCTGAAGAAGAAACCCAACTCGTTCTGGGCGGCGTCCGATCCCACCGATGTGGCGCGGGTCGAGGAGCGCACGTTCATCTGTTCGGTGGACCCGCGGGACGCGGGCCCCACGAACAACTGGATGGATCCCGCCGAGATGAAGTCGGTGATGACCGACCTGTACCGCGGGAGCATGCGCGGCCGGACGATGTACGTGATCCCGTTCTGCATGGGCCCGCTCGACGCCGAGAAGCCGATGCTGGGCGTGGAGATCACGGACTCCGAGTACGTGGTCGTCTCGATGCACATCATGACCCGCATGGGCACGAAGGCGCTCACCCGATTCGGTGAGGACGCCGACTTCGTCCAGGCGCTGCACTCGATCGGCGCGCCGCTGGAGCCGGGCCAGGACGACGTGCCGTGGCCCTGCAACGAGACGAAGTACATCACGCAGTTCCCCGAAGAGCGGATGATCTGGTCGTTCGGCTCGGGTTACGGCGGCAACGCGCTGCTGGGCAAGAAGTGCTACTCGCTGCGCATCGCCTCGGTGATGGCGCGCGACGAGGGCTGGCTGGCCGAGCACATGCTGATCCTCAAGCTCACCTCGCCCGAGCAGAAGGCCTACTACATCGCGGCGGCGTTCCCCAGCGCCTGCGGCAAGACCAACCTCGCCATGCTGGAGCCCACCATCCCCGGCTGGAAGGTCGAGACGCTGGGCGACGACATCGCGTGGATGCGGTTCGGCGAGGACGGCCGGCTGTACGCGGTCAACCCGGAGAACGGCTTCTTCGGCGTCGCGCCCGGCACCGACTACCACACCAACCCCAACGCGATGCGCACCATCGAGAAGGGGAACTCGCTGTTCACCAACGTCGCGCTGACCGACGACGGCGACGTGTGGTGGGAGGGCATGAGCGAGCAGCCGCCCGCGCACCTGACCTCGTGGAAGAAGCAGGACTGGACGCCCGGCGGCGAGGAGCTGTCGTCGCACCCGAACTCCCGCTACTGCACGCCGATCGCCCAGTGCGACATCAAGGCTCCCGAGTGGGAGGACCCGAAGGGCGTGCCGATCTCGGCGATCTTCTTCGGCGGTCGCCGCGCCACCACGATCCCGCTGATCACCGAGTCGCGCGACTGGCAGCACGGCGTGTTCATGGGCGCCACCCTGTCCAGCGAGACGACCGCCGCGGCCGTCGGCAAGACCGGTGTCGTGCGGCGCGACCCGATGGCGATGCTGCCGTTCATCGGCTACCACGCCGGTGACTACTTCCAGCACTGGATCGACACCGGCAAGTCGGCCGACGCGGACAAGCTGCCGAAGATCTTCTACGTGAACTGGTTCCGCCGGGGCGAGGACAAGCGGTTCCTGTGGCCCGGGTTCGGCGAGAACTCGCGGGTGCTGAAGTGGGCCGTCGAGCGCATCGAGGGCAAGGCCGCCGCGGTGGAGACGCCGATCGGCCACGTCCCGACCGCCGCCGAGCTGGACCTGGACGGCCTGGACGCGCCGCGCGAGGACATCGAGGCCGCGCTGGACTTCGACGCCGACGAGTGGCGCGCCGAGATCCCGATGATCGAGGAGTGGTTCGCCAAGATCGGCGAGAAGGTGCCGACCTCGCTGCGCGACGAGCTGGAGGCCCTGAAGCTCCGCCTCGGCTGAGCATCGACGACTCCAAGACCCCCATGGCGGGAGACCCGGTGGCCAACGGCGTCCACCGGGTCTCTTTTTGGTTGCTCCGGGTGATTTCCCGCTCGGCCGGAGGTACCAAGGAAGAGTGACCCAGCAGGACGACTTCCTCGGCGGACTGCACTACGACCGCCCGCCGGCGGCGGAGGCGGGGCCCGCTCCGGGGGTCGTGCGGTATCACCCGGTCGGACGGCCGGCGGGGCGGGCGCGCCCGCGGGTGTCGGCGTGGTGGCACGTGGCCGGCTTCCTCCTCGGGGTGGTCGCCGCCGGGCTCGGGGCGGTCGCGTGGGGCTACGCGCTGGACCAGTTCGACGAGGTCCGGCTGCGCGGGCTGGTGGCGTTGGGACTCGCGGGACTGCTGGTGGGTCTGGTGTCGCTGGGGAAGCTGTCCCCAGCCGCGCCCCTCGCCGCCGGGCTCGCCGCGGTGGTGGGTTCGGTGGTGTACGAAGTGGGTACCCTCCCGTTCTTGCCGGTGCTCAGGCCGGTGTTCGAGAGCGGTGGACCGGTCCTGGTCGGCGTGCTGCTCGTGGTGTCCGCCTGGCGCCGGCGCTAGTTGTCCACAGGTTGTGGATGGAACTGTGCACAGCCTGTGGGTCGGTGGGGACAGCTGGGGACAGCCGGCCCCCGACCGGGTTCAGCCGGGCAGCGCGGTGGTGCCCAGGCCCCACAGCCGGCCGGTGAACGGGCGCGTCGCCTCGGCGTAGCAGATCGCCGTCGTGTAGCCCTCGGACCACGCCTGGCTGCCGAACGCCCGCCACGACGCGAAGACGTCCTCGCGCGCCGCGCCGACGTAGTTCGTCACCGCCTTCGCGCAGTGCTCGGCCGCCTTGGCGTTCACGTGGTCGAGAGACGGCGTCGGGTCCCGGTGATCACCCAGCGCGAGCACGCCCGGTACGGCCTCGGCCTTGTGCGGTTGGTCGCAGGCGGTGATCCCGGCGTCCTCGGCCTCACCCGGTGACGCGGTCGCGCACAACTGCACCGTGCCGAACCCGGCCGCCTTGAGGAGGTCCTTGGCGCTGGTCTTGCGCCGCGCCCGGGAACCGTCGGGCTCGAGCTCCACCACCGTGCACACGCGCCAGCGGTCGCCCTTCGCCCAGCCGTCCCGGCTCGGCCACAACGCGTGGGCCTGCAACCGGGTGGCGTCGTGGTCGGGGCTGCCGAGGTACTCGGTGAGGGCGGCCCGGCACGCGGGCAGGGCGGCCCGGCGCAGGTCGCGGTCGTTCGGGTAGGCCGCGCCCAGGCCCTCCAGGACGCCGACGCCGGTCACCTCGGCCTCGTGCTCGGCCGTGCAGTCGACCACGTCCAGGCCGGCGCCCGTGCACTGGCCGACCCGGGGCAGCTGGTCGGCGGTCGGCGTGAGGGAGGGCCGGACGACCTCGGCGTCCGGCACGCCCGGCACCCGGGCCGTGCAGGCGGCGAGCGACAGCGCGACCAGTGCCACGACCGCCGCCCGCCAGCCCTTCACACGGGTCAGATTACTGACACCAGCGCCACCACCTGGTCGACGATCGCCCGGCGGTCGTGCTCGAACGCCGCGTCGGTCAGCGCGGCCGGGTCGGCGGGCTGGCCGAGCACGGGCGTGTGCAGGTGGCCGCCCGCGGTCGTGGTGGCCGACAGCCCCAGCCGCAGCCGGTTGGCCCGGTACATCGACTCGTTGGACAGGTAGTCGCCGCCGCTGCCGGCCGCCGACGCCGCGCCGGGCGTCGGCTCGTCCGTGCGGCAGCTGGGCGTGCCCGTGCCGGGGACCGTGCCCGGCGGCCACTCGCAGAACTCGCGGTTGTAGCGCACGGGGAACGGCGTGGTGCCGGCGTCGACCATGCGCTGGTGCGGCAACGTCGTCTCGATGAACTCGACCGCGGGCTGGGGCCACCCGGCCGCGTCCGGCACGACACCCGTCACCGGCACGTCGTTGTTGTCCGGGAACCCGCCGCGCCACCGCCCGGCCCAGCGCTCCACGTCGAACTGCCCCGGCCTGCCCTGGCTGACCGTGACCAGGGCGTCGGGGGTCGAGCGCAACGCGCTGCCGTAGAACCGCTCCACGATCCCCTGGTCGAACGAGCCCCACAGCACCGGCAGCACGGCGGCCTGCACCACCGCGGGCCCGGACGGCGTGTCGACCACCTTCCCGTCCAGCCGCAGCGCCGACGCGCCCGCCGGGTTGCTGCGGCGCACGGACGTGCCGCTGAGCTGGAACGGGTCGAACCCGGTGACCGCGATCCGCCGGACGCCGTCCGCGAACCGCACCTCCTCCACACCCCGGGACGTGCGGTCGAACACGTCGACGAGCCGAGCCCGGGTGGCGGCGTCGAGCTGCCAGCCCCGCGGCTGCCACTGCCGCAGCGCCTTCGTCGCGAGCAGCCGGGCCCAGTACAGCGGCCGGTCGTCGTAGGCGTCCCAGGTCTGCGGCGACTGCGCCCGCCGCACCGCCGCCTGCCACAGCTCCGTCCCGCGGCCCGCCGCGTGGTACAGCGCCTGGGACAGGGACATCGGCTCGCACAACCGGGTGGTGAACCGGCTGACGTCGTCCTCGAAGCCGGCCAGCCGCACCAGCTCGGGCCCCACGGCCGGGCCGGTGGGCGTGAGCCGGTCGCCCAACCGCTGCTCCTCGACGGTGAGGGGCGCGTTCGGGTCGAAGCACGGCGCGGGCTGGGCGTGCGCCACGGCCGGGAGGGTCAGGAGGGACAGACCGAGTGTGAGTGCCATCACTGCGCGGAGTCGTCTGATCACCCGAAGATGCTGCCCAGCCCCGCTGGGGGCGAGGAACCCGCCGAACGTCCGGAGAGGTCGGCCGGGGCGTCTTTTCACCCGTTCGGGCACAAAGCGGCCCGTCCACTTGCCACTATGAGGCCCGCTCACCGGCACCGCTCGTGCCGCGGCGCTCGAAAGTTCCCGGAGGTCTTGTCGTGTCGGCCGAGTTCGACCAGCTCGTCGCCCAGTTCGAGCAGTTCCAGTCCAAGCTGCGCCGGGTCGACCAGCAGGTCGCCGGCATCGGTCAGATGCAGCAGGAGCTGGCCGCGATGGAGGTGGTGGCGACCTCGCCCGACCGCGCCGTGACCGTCGTGGCCGGTCCCTCCGGCGCGATCAAGGACATCCGGTTGGGCGACGCCGCCATGCGCCGACCGCCGCACGCGCTGGCCGGCGCGATCATGGCCACGCTGCGCCAGGCCGTCGCCGAGGCCGCACGTCGCCAGGCGGGCATCGTGGAGCACGCGCTCGGCGACGACCTGCACCTCACCGACCAGGTTCTGGAGACCCAGGCCCAGCTGTTCGGCGTCACGCCGCAGGAGCTGAAGACCATGACCGAGCAGGCCGCCCCGCCGCCACCCCCGTTGCCCGCCGCACCGCCCTACGCCGCGCCGCCGCCACCGCCACCGGCGGCGGGCCCGGCCCCGAACCGGGTGCCGCCGCCCGGCCCGGCCACCCGCCCGGCCCCGCCGCGCAGGCAGGCGCCGCCCGAGGAACCGGACGACTTCTCGCAGCGCCGGTTCCTGCGCGACGACGACCAGTCGCCGCCGCCCCCGCGCCCCGGCCCCGCCCAGGGCGACGGCCGTTTCCTGAACCTCTACGACGACGAGGACCGGTGAGCGCGCGATGAGCGGCTTCGACGTGAACCCCCAGGAGCTGCGGGCGTTCGCCGGCAAGCTCGACGGCCACCGCGGCACCGCCTCGGAGATCGCGGGCCTCGTGGCCAAGGCCGACGTGGGCGACAAGTCCTGGGGCGTGGTCGGCCTGTTCGTGAAGAGCCAGTACACGGACATGCTCGGCGACCTCGACGACGTGTTCACGGCGCTTCAAGACGGTTTGCAGTCGGGCGCGGACAAGTTCAACGGCGCGGCGCAGGACTACGACGCCCAGGAAGAAGCCGTGAAGCAGTTGCTGAACGGCCTCCAGGTCGAGCTCGACAACCAGTAGGGCGGGGGAATCAAGAATGGCTGAGGTGAAGACCAGCGCCGGCGGCGTCGAGATCACCGTCGGCGAGAAGGACACCGGCCAGAAGATGGCGGAAGCCGCCCCCTTCTACGGCAACTACCTCAAGACCAAGGACGCGTGGGGCAAGGTCAGCGAGAAGGGGGAGTCCGAGGTCCTGGGACTGACCTCCGAAGCGACCGGGTTGATCGGCGCGATCGGCACGTCCGCGTACAGCATCGCGGTCGACCCGATCGGCTGGCTGGTCGGGCAGGGGCTGAACTTCCTGATCAGCGTGGTCCAGCCGCTGGAGGACGCGATCCACTTCGTCAGCGGCGACGGCCCCGCGCTGGCCCAGGCGGCGGAGAACTTCAACGCCATCGGCCAGGGCGTGGCCAAGCTGCGGGAGAAGTTCGACGAGGACCTGAAGAACTCGGTGACGAGCTGGGGCGGCCCCGCGTCGGAGGCGGCCGGCACGAAACTGGGCGAGTTCGCCAACGGCATCGACGGCGTCGCGGGTCAGGCCGGTGAGGTCGCGCAGACGCTCCAGATCTCCAGCATGATCATGACGATCGTCGAGGACTTCATCAAGGCGATCCTCACCGAGCTGATCACCTGGCTGGTCATGATCTGGATCCCCGCCCTGGCGGCGGCCGTGCCCAGCTTCGGCGCGTCGACCGCGGCGGCGGGCGCCGCGACGGGCGTGCGGGTCGCCACCACCGGCGGCAAGGTGGCCCGGATCGTGGCCAAGCTGAAGCAGTTCCTGACCAAGATCCTCGACTTCCTGTGCAACCTGAGCAAGCGCGCCGGGAACGTGAAGGCCGCCTTCCAGCGCTCCATGGCCGGCAAGCGGGTCAACAGCGACTTCGCGAACATCAGCAAGGACCTCGGTGACAAGTCGCCGTTGACGAAGCTGTGGGCGAACAACGGCATGATCGGCGACCGGGTGCAGAACGGGTTCGGCAAGTCCGTGGGAACCGCGGCCGTCGACGCGGCCCGGGCGCAGCTGGGCATCGGCGGGAAGGCGAACGCCGGCGTCGACAAGCCGATCCGCAACTACGGCGCGGTCGACAAGGCGAACCGGTACGACGGCACCGGCGAGGACCAGTCGAAAGAGCGGACCGAGGGGTACCTGGACATCTGATCATGGACGAGTACTGGATCCGGCTCTCCCCGCTCCTGGCCATCATGGCGGCCTTGATCGGCTTGCTGTTCTGGTGGCGGTGGCGCAGTGACCGCAAAGAAGAACGCGCACACGTCGATGCGCTGACCGCGCTCGCCGGGACGCTCGGGGGGAGGGTGGTCGATCCCGCCGAGTCGGGCGCCTGGTCGGCCGGCCTGCTGGCGCCGATGAGGGGTGAGACCGACGGCCTGGTCAACCGCCTCGGCACGGTGTCGCGTCCGCGCTTCGACACCGCGCTGGAGTTCCGGAGGGGCGAGTGGTCGGTGCGGGTGGGCGAGGCGTCGGTGAAGAAGGTCGCCCAGAACGGCACCCGCACGGACTACGAGCACCGGATCGAGGTGGCCACCTCGCGACTCGCGCCGATGAGGATCAGCCGTCGCAACCACGGCGGCACGAACTCCTGGGGTCGTCCGCGACCGGCGGACGACGTCTCCGCCCAGGGCGGCGAACTGGTCCGCGAGGTCCCGGTCACCGTGGCGGCGGAGGGAGGCCGGTGGCACCGGGTCGCGTTCCCGCCCGGTCCCTTCGACGCCCAGTTCGCCGTGTTCACCGGTGACCCGGCCGCCGTGTCCGGCCTGCTCGACCCCGAGACCGCCGAGTACCTGCTGGATCAGGCGCACGGCCTGCCCTCCGTCCTGCACTTCGAGGCAGGACTGGTGTTCGGCACGCGGCCCGGTCGGATCGGTCCGGGCCACACCCTGGACGCGGTCGACGCGGTCCTCGGCCTGCTCGACCGGATGGGCGTCGCGCCGGCCCGGCCGCCGTCGGCGGGCTGACCCGCGAACGCCTCGTGCCGGGACCGGCAGGCCGAACCGGCTGCCGAAGCCGTGCAGGTCCCGGCACCCGAACCGGTCACTCATGTAGGGATTGTTCAACAATCCCTCAATACTCCATTTGAACCGGACGGGCTCTAGACTTGTCCACCATGACCACAGCTCAGGCGGACGGCTGGCTGAACGCCCTCGCCAAGGACCGCGGCGACCTCGACCGCTCCAGCACCGCCGAGCGCGTGGCGGACAAGCTGCGCGCGAGCGTGCTCGACGGCGACATCAAGCCCGGGCAGCAGCTCAACGAGAAGGCCCTCGGCGAAGCCCTCCGGGTCTCGCGCAACACGCTGCGCGAGGCGTTCCGCCTGCTGACCCACGAACGCCTGCTCGTGCACGAGTACAGCAAGGGCGTGTTCGTCCGCCGCCCCGACGTGCCCGACGTCGTGGACCTCTACGCCGCGCGCCGGGTCATCGAGTGCGGCGCGGTCCGCCGCTGGCCGCACGTGGACGAGGACGCGAGGCGCGCCGTCCGCGACGCCGTCGCCCTCGGCCTGGCCTGCCGCGAGCGCGACGACTGGACCGGCGTGGGCACCGCGAACGTCAAGTTCCACCAGGCCCTCACCGCGCTGGCCGGCAGCGCCCGGCTGGACGAGGAGGTGAAGCGGCTGCTCGCCGAGCTGCGGCTGGCGTTCCACGTGATGGGCGACCACGAGGAGTTCTACCGGGACTACCTGACGTTGAACCAGTCGATCGTGGACCGGCTCGACGCGGGCGAGGTTCGGCAGGCCGAAGAAGCGTTGCTGACCTACTTCGACCGCGCTGAGCAGCACTTGATCACCGGCCTGCGCGCGGAGCGGTAGCCAGTTGGTCACGATCCAACTACGTCATTCGTCGGTAACCCACCCGACATGGTGACTACTGTCCCCCCTCCGACCTACCATGCGCGACACCGCGTAACCGGGCCGCCGTACGGAGGGGCACATGCCGACCGCTCGAAAATCCAGCCTCCGCTGGAGCAACTGGAACCTGTTGCTGCTGATCCCGTTGCTCATGCTCATCACGCCCTGGTTCAACTCCGACGGACCGAGGGTGCTGGGGCTGCCGTTCTTCTACTGGTACCAGTTCGCCTGGGTGCCGGTGGGCGTCGTCTGCGTGGGCCTCGTCTACCTGAAGACCAAGGACGAACCCGTCGTCAAGGGCAAGCCCGACCTGCTCGGCGTCGATGACCTGGACGAGGGGGCCAAGTAATGAAGTGGACCGAGTTGGCGGTCTTCACCGCCCTGTTCCTGCTGGTCACCGTCCTGGGCTTCCTCGCGGCGAAGTGGAAGGCGGGCGACACCCTCGAGCACCTGGACGAGTGGGGCCTCGGCGGCCGCAAGTTCGGCTCCTGGATCACCTGGTTCCTGGTCGGCGGCGACCTCTACACCGCGTACACGTTCGTCGCCGTGCCCGCCCTGGTCTTCGGCGCCGGCGCGCTGGGCTTCTACGCCCTGCCTTACACGATCGTGCTCTACCCGATCGTGTTCCTGCCGTTGGTCCGCATGTGGTCGGTGTCCCGCGTGCACGGCTACGTGACGCCGGCGGACTTCGTCCGCGGCCGGTACGGGTCGCACTGGCTCGCCCTGATCATCGCCGTCACCGGCATCGTCGCGACGATGCCGTACATCGCGTTGCAGCTCGTCGGCCTGGAGGCCGTGCTGCGCACGATGGGCCTCAACGGCTCGGGCATCCTCGGCCACCTGCCGCTGTTCATCGCGTTCGTGATCCTGGCGCTCTACACCTACCAGTCCGGCCTGCGCGCGCCCGCGCTGATCGCGTTCGTCAAGGACACGCTGATCTACATCGTGATCCTGGTGGCCGTGATCTACCTGCCGTCGAAGTTCGGCGGCTGGAGCGCGATCTTCGACACCGCGCAGGCGAAGTACGCCGCGACCGAGAACAAGGCCGACGGGATCCTCCTCACCGGCAACAACCAGCTCCAGTACGCCACGCTGGCGCTGGGGTCGGCGCTGGCGCTGTTCCTGTACCCGCACTCGCTGACCGGCATCCTCGCCTCGCGCGGCCGCAACGTGATCAAGCGCAACATGGTCGCGCTGCCCGCGTACTCGCTGCTGCTCGGCCTGCTGGCGATGCTCGGCTTCGTCGCCATCAGCGCGGGCGCCAAGCCGATCACCAACCAGGCCACCGGCCGCCCGGACACCAACACGATCGTCCCGGTGCTGTTCGGCCAGGAGTTCCCGGGCTGGTTCGCGGGCGTGGCCTTCGCGGCCATCGCGATCGGCGCCCTGGTGCCCGCGGCGATCATGTCGATCGCGGCGGCGAACCTGTGGACCCGCAACATCTACAAGGAGTACCTGAAGAAGGACGCCACGCCCGCCCAGGAGGCCAAGCAGGCCAAGCTGGCGTCGCTGGTGGTGAAGTTCGGCGCGGTCGCGTTCATCGTGTTCATCGACCCGCAGTTCTCCATCGACCTCCAGCTCATCGGCGGCGTGATGATCCTGCAGACGCTGCCGGCCGTGGCCATCGCGCTCTACACGCGGTGGTTCCACCTGTGGGGCCTCATCGCGGGCTGGGTCGTCGGCATGGGCTGGGGCATGTGGCTGCTGTACAACATCGGCAACCCGGCCGTCGGCAAGTCGCACTTCGCCGGCTCCGCGCTGCCGCTGGGCCAGCTGTCCCTGTTCGGCTGGCACCCGTTCGCCGGGTCGGCCGTGCAGATCTACGTCGGCGCGGTCGCCGTCGTGGCGAACCTGCTGGTCGCGGTCATCGTGACGCTGGTCGCGAAGAAGGCCCGGTGGTTCAACGGGAGCGACGAGACGCAGGCCGACGACTACCACGTGGACGAGGACAGCGACCGGGTCAAGCCCGTCGCTGCCCACTAGCCCCACCGGCTCGCCGCTAGCCGAGCACCAACCGAGCGGCGCCGACGAGTCCCGCCCGGCCACCGAGCCGGGCGGGCTCGACGCGCAGCGCGTCCAGGTAGGACAGTCCGCAGTGGTCGGCGACCGTCCGGCGGATCGGGTCGAACAGCAGGTCGCCCGCCTGCGCCACGCCGCCGCCGACCACGGCGAGGTCCAGGTCGACCACGGCGGCCGTCGCCGCGATCGCCAACCCGACCGCCCGCCCGGCCCGCTCGAACGCGGCCTTCGGGATGTCCTCGCCCGCCCCGGCCGCCGCCGCCAGGTGCGCCGCGTCCGCCCCCTCCGGCGCCGCCCAGCCCTGCCGACGCGCCCAGGCCACCAGCCGCGGCCCACCGGCCACCGTCTCCGCGCACCCGCGCCCACCGCACGCGCACGGCTCGCCGTCCGGCTCGACCACCACGTGCCCGAGGTGCCCGGCGTTCCCGGTGCGCCCGCCGAACGCCCGCCCGCCGAGCACCAGCCCGCCGCCGACACCCGTGCTCACCACCAGCCCGAGCATGAACCGGCTGTCCCGGCCCGCGCCGAGCCAGTGCTCGCCGAGCGCCATGCACGGCCCGTCGCCGGCCAGCTCCACCGGCACCCCGGGCACCAGCTCCGACACCCGCTCCCGCAGCGGGAAACCACGCCACCCGGGCACGTTGATGGGGCTGACCGTGCCCTCGCCGGCGTCCACGGGCCCGGCCGACGCGATGCCGACCCCCGCCACGCCCTCGCCGCGCAAGACCTCCTCGACCACGGACGCCACCGCGCCCCAGGTCTCCTCCGCGTCCCCGAGGGGCGTGCCCACCCGAACCGCCCGCCGCACCGCGCCATCCCGGCCCACCAACGCCCCGGCGACCTTCGTGCCGCCGACGTCCAGCGCCAGCACCAGATCCGTCACGGCCGCAACCCTAGGTCAGCCGTCAGCGCTTCAACAGCCGCGTGACACCCGCCGCGACCGTCGTGGCCAGGACCCACCCCGTCACGATCAGCCCGGACGCGATCCACTGCGACGCGCCCGGCGGGTTCCACCGGTTCTTGTTGCCGAAGTCGACGATCGGCACCACCAGGTCGATGGTGTACAGCCACGGGTTCCACGACAGCTCGTCGTCCGAGTTGATCTCGGCCAGCTCCGGCCCGGCGGCGAACCAGAGGCTGCCCAGCAGCCACGCCACCACCAGCCACGCCAGGGCGCGGGCCGGGCGGTAGCCGTAGCCGACCATCGCGCGTTGCAGCCAGCTCCACAGCAGCACCAGCGGCCGGAGCCAGCCGCGGCCCTCGGCGACCGCCCGGTACCGCAGGCGCTGCTTCTCCACCAGCACGGTGGCCGCGTGCTCCTCGTTGCCGCCCGCGCGCAGCATCTCGGCGAACTGGTCGTACGGACCCGGCCGGTACGCGCGGCGCATCGCCTGCCGCAGCCAGCGCAGCCGCCGGTCGACCTCGCCGTCGTCACGCAGGTCGATCGGGTGCCGCAGCGAGTCGTAGCGGAACTCCTCCAGGTCGATCCGCCCGGTCGCGCCCCAGAAGTACTCGTTGTCGTCCAACACCGTGCAGCGCACCTGCCGCAGCGTCACGTCGCCGCGCGGCGGGCTGATCGGCGTCAGCTCCAGCTCCTGCACCGCCATCCCGAGCAGGTTCAGCGCGTGCGCGTCGAGCTTGTCGCCGAGCACCGCGCCGGCGAACGTGGCCATCCGGCCCACCTGCGCCCGCCTGGCCCGCACGCCGCCGTGCGCGACGAACTCCTTCGCCCCGCGCGCGCAGATCAGGTCCCGCCCGATCACCGCGCCGCCGACGTCCAGCGACGGCTTGCCCGCCGGCTGGTGCCGGTACCGGCCCGGCTTGGTGATCCGGCTGCCGCGCAGGTCGAGGTTCGCGCCGACGCGCACCGCGCGCAGCTCCAGCCCGCCGGCCACCTCGACCTCGCGCGCGGCGAAGTTGCTGCCGATGCGCGACCGGTTGCCCAGCACGGCGTCCGCCCGCGGGTTGTCCAAACCGGACCCGTCGAGGATGAGGCTGCCCTTCGCCTGGAGGTCGACCATCCGCAGCTGGCCGCGCACGGTCGCCTGGCGGCCGATGATGTCGCCGCCGACCGTCGTGCCGTCCAGGTGCAGCGCGCGCCCGAACCCCGTGGGCTCGGCGGTGTCCGTGGCCAGCGCGCGGCCGTAGCCGGTCGGCTCGCCCATCGCCTCGCCCATCGCGTCGAACTTCCCGCCGGACAGCGACAGCGTGCCGCCGAGCGCGGCGTTGACCATGCGCACGGTGCCCGCGCTGCTGAAACCCCGGTCCAGCTGCACGTCGCCCTCCACCGCGATGCGGTCGAACACGAGCGTGGCGTTCGGGTCGGAGTGCGGGTCCAACGCGTCCTCGTCGGCCCGGCCCTCGGCGGCGGTCGAGCCGCGCAGGGTCAGCGCCGAGTCGACCCGCGCGCCCGCGAGCAGCACGGTGCCGCGCAACGCGCAGCCGTTCATCAGCAGGTTGCCGCCCACGTGCAGCCCGGTGCCGTTGACCGAGTGGCCGAGCGGGTTGGTCAGCCGCCCGCCGCTGAAGTTGCAGTACCCGCCGATGTGCGCGCCCGCCATCCGCAGCTCGCCCGTGACCCGGACCCGCTGCGCCAGCAGCCCGCCCGCCAGCTTCAGCCGGTCGGCGTGCAGGGCGATCCCGTCGGGCACGACCAGCGCGCTGTCCCGCAACGACAGCGAGCCGGCCACGTCCGCGTCGACCAGGTCGACCAGACCCTCGACGGTGCTGCCGGCCAGCGAGACCTCGTTGGCGCTGCCCAGGTTCCGCGCGGACAGGCCGGGCAGCCAACAGTCGGCGAACTCGATCCCGGCCAGCTTGGCCTGCCTCAGGTCCGGCGGCTCCTCGAACCGGCAGCGCACGAACTCCAGCAGGTACGGGAACTCCACCGCGCGCAGGTCCAGCGTCCCGGTCAGGTACCGGTCCGCCACCCGCACCACGGGCGGCATCCCGGCCCGCCGCCTGGGTAACCGCCACGTCCCGTCCGGCTCGCCGACGCCGCGCAGCACCTCGGCCGCGGCCATCCGGGCGGAGCGCGGCGGGCTGGGGTCGAACACGTCCAGCCCCCGCGCCCCCACCTCAGCCATGCGACCGACAATAGGGGCACCGACCGACGCCCGTGGCGGGTTCGGCACACCGGGGATCAGGCGCCGAGGGGTCCTTGGCGCGTCGGGTCGAGCACGCGGGCCAGGAACGACTGCGTGCGCTCGTGCTGCGGGGCGCCGATGACCTGCTCGGCCGGGCCTTCCTCGACCACGTACCCGCCGTCCATGAACAGCACCCGGTCGGCCACCTCGCGGGCGAACTGCATCTCGTGCGTCACCACGAGCATCGTCATGCCCTCGTCGGCCAGCTGCCGCATCACCCCGAGCACGTCGCCGACGAGCTCCGGGTCCAGCGCCGAGGTCGGCTCGTCGAACAGCATCACGTCCGGGTCCATCGACAGCGCCCGCGCGATCGCCACGCGCTGCTGCTGGCCGCCGGAGAGCTGGGCCGGCATGGCGTTGACCTTGTCGGACAACCCGACCCGCTCCAGGTTGCGCAACGCGACTTCCTGCGCCTGCTTCGCGTCCCGCTTGAGCACCTTGCGCTGCGCCACCATGAGGTTGTTCAGCACGCTCAAGTGCGAGAACAGGTTGAACGACTGGAACACCATGCCGATCTTCGTGCGGGCGGCGTCGATGTCCACGTCCGGGTCGGTCAGCTCGGTGCCGTTGACCACGATCGTGCCGCCGGTCGGCTCCTCCAGCAGGTTCACGCAGCGCAGCAGCGTGGACTTGCCCGAGCCGGACGGCCCGATGATGCACACGACGTCACCGCGCTCGACCCGCACGTCGATGCCCTTGAGCACGTCGAGCGTGCCGAACGACTTCTTCAGCCCGGTGACTTCGACCGCGAGCTCGCTCACGCGGACACCCCCAACCCGGTCGATTCCGGCGTGCTGAGCTTCTTGCCGCCCGTGCGCCGCTCCAGGTACCGCGAGAGGTGGCCCAGCGGCAGCGTGATGATCAGGTAGCACAGGCCGACCACCAGGATCGGGGTCAGCGACGGCGACCGGCTCAGCGTCTCGCGGCCGAACTTGGTCAGCTCGTACTGGTCGCGGGCCAGGCCGATGATGTAGATCAGCGACGAGTCCTTGGTGAGCAGGATCAGCTCGTTGGTCAGCGGCGGCAGGATGATCCGGAACGCCTGCGGGATCACCACGGTCAGCAGCGTGCGGCCCTGCGACATGCCCAACGACCGCGCGGCCTCGATCTGGCCCTTCGGCACCGCCTGGATGCCCGCGCGGATCGTCTCGGCCATGTAGGCGGCGCCGACGATGCCCAGCGCCAGCATGACGGTCGAGTAGATGTCGAACTGGAGCCCGAACGCCAGCGGCACGCCGAAGCTCAGCGCGATGAACACCAGCAGCGCGGGCACACCGCGGAAGAACTCGATGTAGATGGTGGCGATCCACCGGTAGGGCGCGACCGGCGACAGCTTCATCAGCGCCAGCACCAGGCCCAGCGCCAAGCCGAACGCGAAGCCGAGGGCGGTGTAGACGAGCGTGTTCTTCAACGCCACGGTGATGACGTTGGGGAACATCTCCGCGGCGACGCCGAAGTTGAAGAAGCTGCGCTGGATCTCGTGCCAGTCGGCGACCAGCGCCAGGACGGCGGCCACCACGACGAGCAGCGCGTACTGGCTGACGCGGAACGCCTTGGCCCGTTGTCGCTTGGAGAGTGCCATGTGTGGGTTACCTCGTGGGTGGGGTGGACGAGGCGCGGGGCCGGTGCGGTGGCACCGGCCCCGCGGTCAGCCAGTTACTTCGACTCCGGCTTCTTGCCGAACCACTTCTCGTAGATCTTGTCGTACTCGCCGCTGTCCTTGGCCTTCTTCAGGACCTCGTCGACCTTGGCCTTGAGGGCGGTGTTGCCCTTCTTGAGGCCGATGCCGTACTTCTCCTGCGTGTCGAACTCCGCGACCACGGCGGTGTCCGGGAACTCCTTGACGTAGTCCAGGAGCACGCCGTTGTCGTTGATGGCCGCGTCCACCGCGCCGGTGCGCACGGCGGTCTCCATCAGCGGCAGGTCCTCGAACTGCACGACGGTGTAGCCGTGCTTCGCGGCGTTCTCGTTGGCGTAGATCTCGCCGGTGGTCTCCAGCTGGACGCCGATCTTCTTGCCCTTGAGGTCGTCCAGGGACTTGACCGGCGACTCCTTCTTGACCAGCAGCGCCTGCGAGGCGTCGAAGTACGGCTCGGAGAAGTCGATGACCTCGGCGCGGGCCGGCTTGATCGTCATGCCGGCGGCGGCCAGGTCGCACTTGCCGGTGTTGAAGACCTCGCCGGAGGTGATGGTCTCGAACGGGGTGTCGAAGATTTCCTGCGTGACGCCCAGTTCCTTGGCCACCAGGTCGACCAGGTCGACGTCGAAGCCGACGGTCTTGTCGCCCTCGGAGAACTGGAAGGGCTTGTAGGACAGGTGGGTGCAGGTGACCAGCTTGCCGCTCTGGACCAGGGAGATGCCCGACCCGTTGTCCTGCGAGCCGGTGTTGACCTTGGTCGCGCACGCCGTCATCGTGGCCGCCAAGGCGAGCACGGGGAACAGGGCGAGCGCAGCGTGCCTGGTACGACGGGCCACGGCGTCACTCCTCGTAACTGTGTCGGTCGAGTGTTCGGCATACTGCCACTTGGGTGACTGGGTGCACAGCACGTGCGTGTTACAGAACTTCGGTGTGCATGAATCTTGCGTCACAGGGCCCGGATGGCCGCAAATCGTTCAGCGACTTGGCCTTCATCACACAATAGATTCACCCAGAGCGCCCGTTTGACGACGATCCGTCAACAGGCTGGCGACCAGCGCCGTCCACCCCGTCTGGTGGGTCGCGCCCAGCCCCTCGCCCGTGTCGCCGTCGAAGTACTCGCTGAAGGTGACGTGCTCCCGCCACAAGGGTGAATCGGTCGACTCGATCCGCTTGCCGTCCGCGGGCCTGCGGCCGTCGTGGTCGGGCAGGAACAGCGACACCAGGCGTCTGACCAGCTCGTCCGCCGCCTGGCCGGCCGTCACGTGCCGCGTGCTGCGCGTGGGAAGTTCCACGTGGAACCTTCCGCCGTGGAACTCCTCGATCGTGCGCAGGGCCTCCACCAGCAGCGCGTTGGTCGGGAACCACACCGGGCCGCGCCAGTTGGAGTTGCCGCCGAACATCGGCGTGCGCGACTCGCCCGGCTCGTAGCCCATCCGGTGCTCCTGGTCCGCGACCTGCACCTCCAGGCCCTCGCGGTGCGCCGCGGACAGGCTGCGGATGCCGTGCGGCGAGAGGAACTCGCCCTCGTCCAGCATCCGGCTCAGCACGCGCCGCAGCTTGCGCTCGTCCAGCAGGCTGAGCAGCGCGCCGCCGCCGCTGCGGCTGAGGAACTGCTGCAGCTCCGGCCGCTTGGCCAGCAGGTGCTCCAACCGCCGCGCGAAGTCGGGCAGCTCCTCGAACACCCACGGCTCCAGCACCGCGCACGCCAGCAGCGGGATCAGGCCCACCATCGACCGCACCCGCACCGGCTTGGACTCGACGTGCCCGTCCGGCAGGCGCCGCGACACCACGTCGTAGCAGAAGCCGTCCGTCTCGTCCCAGATGCCGCGCCCGCCGGAACCGAACTGGGTGGACGCCTCGGCGATGCTCAGGAAGTGCTCCACGAACTTCGTGGCCACGTCCTCGTACGACTCGTCGTGCCGCGCCAGCTCCAGCGCGATCTGCATCAGGTGCAGGCTGTAGGCCGCCATCCACGAGGTGGCGTCGGACTGCTCCAGCCGCCACTGGCCCAGCATCGGCTCCGACCGGTTCACCGGGCCGATGTTGTCCATGCCGAGGAAGCCGCCCTCGAACAGGTAGCTGCCGTCGGCGTCCTTGCGGTTGACCCACCAGGAGAAGTTCAGCAGCAGCTTGTGGAAGACCTTGGCCAGGAACTTGCGGTCCTTGACCTCCTCGGACCGGTAGACCTGCAACGCCGCCCACGCGTGCACGGGCGGGTTGACGTCGCCGAACTCCCACTCGTAGGCGGGCAGCTGGCCGTTGGGGTGCATCAGCCACTCGCGGCACAGCAGGAGCAGCTGCTCCTTGGCGAACGCCGGGTCGACCTTCGCGAACGGCACGGTGTGGAACGCGAGGTCCCACGCCGCGAACCAGGGGTACTCCCACTCGTCCGGCATGGAGATCACGTCGGCCACGTCGAAGTGCCGCCAGTGCGCGTTGCGGGCGTGCATGTTCCTGCGGGACGTGGGCGCGGCGGGCTGCGCGGGGTCGCCGTCCAGCCACTCGGCGGTGCGGAAGCGGTAGTGCTGCTTGGTCCACATCAGGCCCGCCAGCGCCCGCCGGACCACGGCGGCCCGCTTGGGGTCGAGGTCGAGGTCGGTGTGGTGGAACTCGTCGGCCTCGGCCCTGCGCTCATCCATCGTGTCCTGGAAGCTCGGCCCGAACGCGTCGAGGTGCCCGTCGCCCTCCACCAGGCGCAGCCGCACGGTGACCGACTCGCCCGGCTCGACCGGGTCGAACGAGTACCAGGCGGCGACCTTCGTGCCGGGGCCGCTGGTGTCGTCCGGGCCGACGACCTCGCACGCCGCGGCGTCCTGGCCCACGACGTACCGGTCGACGCCGTCCTTGGTGTGGCGGGTCGGGTTGCGCGCGGTGCCGAACAGCTCGACCTCGTTGGTCTCGTTGTCGGTGACCAGCAGCGTCGGCGTGCCCTCGACGTGCAGCGTGTAGCGGCCCAGCGCGCCGTGCTCGGCGGTGATCCGCCGCCAGCCGTCCCGCGTGCTGGCGCGCAGGCTCGGCTTGCGGTCGTCGCGGCCCCACGCCCACGTGTTGCGGAACCAGAGCTGGGGCAGCAGGTGCAGCGGCGCCGGGTCCGGGCCGTGGTTGGTGGCGGTCAGCTCGACGCAGATGTCCCGCGGGCCCGCCTTGGCGTAGCTCACCCGCACGTCGAAGAACCGGTTCTCGTCCAGCGCGCCGGTGTCGGACAGCTCAGGCTCGCGCTCGTTGCGGCCCGCGCGCCAGGCCATCTCGCGCAGCTCGGCGTAGGGGAACTCGGCCTGCGGGTACCGGTAGACCACCTGCATCCACGAGTGCGTCGGCGTGCCGTCGGTCACCCACCAGTGCTCTTTGACGTCCTCGCCGTGGTTGCCCTCGTTGTTGGTGAGCCCGAAGTAGCGCTCCTTGAGGATCGGGTCCCGGCCGTTCCAGAGCGCGACGGCGAAGTTGAGGAAGCCGTGCACGTCGCAGATGCCGGCGATGCCGTCCTCGCCCCAGCGGTAGGCGCGTGAGCGGGCGTGGTCGAACGGGAAGGACGTCCACGCGTCGCCGCCCGCCGAGTAGTCCTCCCGAACCGTGCCCCACTGGCGTCCGGCCAGGTAGGGGCCCCAGAGGCGCCAGGGTGCGGTCGGGGAGTCGGACTCCGCCAACCGCGTCCGCTCGGCTTGCCGGCTGTGCTCGTTCACTCGGCCAGTGTGCGGCATCGGTTCAGTAAACCGGTTACCCACGAGTTAGGTCACAGTCCTGACCGGTGTTTGCAAACCCTGTCCGGGCGGTGCGTTCGTCACGCTCCGTGGACGGGCCGTCGGACCGACCCGGGGGGCCGGCAGGCGGGTCGGCGACCGGCTCCGCCTGCCGGCTGCCCCGTCAACGCCGGGCGTGCGCGTCCAGCACCACGGCCACGGCCTCGGTGATCCGGGCCGCCTGCGCCAGGTGCAGCCACTCGTCGGGCACGTGGCAGTTGGAGTCCGGCCCGACCGCGCCCGTGACCAGGAACTGCGCCCGCGGGTACGCCTCGTGCAGCAGCCCCATGAACGGGATCGAGCCGCCGAGCGCCACCGTCCGCCAGGGCGCGTCGAACACCTCTTCGCCGACCCGGTCCAACGTCTCGCGCAGCCACGGCGCGAGCTCCGGCGCGTTCCACCCGTCCGCGTGCTCCATCCGCGACAGCTCCACCACGGCCCCGTACGGCACGTCGGTCGTCAACGCCCGTCGCACCGCCTCGATCGACGTCCGGGAGTCGGCCGTCGGCGGCAGCCGGAAGCTCAGCACCAGGGTGGTGAACGGCCGCAGCACGTTGCCCGCGTCGTCCGGCTCGGGCAGCCCGGACGCGCCGGTGACCGACAGCGTGGGCCGCCAGCCGGAGTTGAGCGCCAGCTCGACCTCGTCGGAGCCCATGGGCTGGGTCCCCGCCGCCCACGGCACGCTGCCGACGAGCACGCCGGGCACGCTCGCCACCGCGTCCCGCACCTCGGCCACCCGGTCGGGCGGGATGTCGACGTGCATCTCGCGCACCAGCACCTCGCCGGTCGCGGAGTCCTCCAACCGGTCGACCAGCTGCCGGGCGATGCGGAACGACGACGGCACGATCCCGCTCGCCATGCCCGAGTGCAGCCCGCTCTCCAGCACCCGCACGGTCAGCGTGACCTGCGCCAACCCGCGCAACGACGTGGTCAGCCACATCCGGTCGTAGTCGTTGCCGCCCGAGTCCAGGCACACCACCAGCGACACGTCGCCGAGCCGCGGCTTGAGGTGCTCCAGGTAGGCGGGCAGGTCCGGGCTGCCGGACTCCTCGCCGGTCTCCAGCAGCACCACGCACCGCGAGTGCGTGCCGCCGGACCGCCGCACGCCCTCGATCGCGGCGATCGCCGCGTAACCCGAGTAGCCGTCGTCCGCCGCGCCGCGACCGTAGAGCCGCCCGTCGCGCACGACCGGCGTCCACGGCCCGAGCCCCTCGCCCCAGCCGCCGACCGGCGGCTGCTTGTCCAGGTGGCCGTAGAGCAGCACCGTGTCGGACGTCGGCGCGGTGCCGGGCACGTCGACCAGCAGCACGGGCGTGCGGTCGGGAAGCTGGACGACCTCGACGGTCGCGCCGGGCAGGTCGCGGTCGGCGAGCCAGGCGCGCACGTGCTCCACCGCGGCGGCCAAGTGGCCGTGCGAGGCCCACGCGGGGTCGAAGGCGGGGGAGATCGCGGGCACCGCGACCAAGGCGGACAGGCTCGGGAGGATGTCGTCGTCCCAGAGCCCGCGAACGGTACGGGTCAGCGCTGAACGGTCCACGCCGCGATCCTGTCACGACTCCACCGGCCGGGGACTCCGGGAAACCCACGGGGAAGGCGCCCCGCGCGGGTTTCGCGTGGTGGAAATGGTCTGTCCGGCCGATGGTCGGTAGTCCATCCAACGCGACCGTGCCGACGTGGGCCGTTCCGGTCGACCCGGCGTGTCCGAAACCCTACGGATGGTGGTTAACGATCGGTAACCGGGACGCGGCCGTTCGGCAGGCGGACGCTCTACTCGGACTGCCGAAGATTGGCCGTCCAACCGTTACCGCACGTCAGAACGTTGCACGAGAGGTCACGAACTGGGACGGGGCTCACCATGTCGGGTGACACCATGTCAGGATGTGGATGAGAACACCGTCAGCGCCGACGGTTGCCCGACCCCCACACCCCGGGGACGACGGCGACTGGCGGTGCAGCCGCGCAGGATCGCCACAAGCGACCGGGCGGCCTCGTAGACGAGGAGACAAGGCGCATGTCGTCCCCTGAGAAATGGACGCACCCAGGGCCGGATGCCGCGCCGGCCACTGCTGCCAAACCGACAGCGGAACAGGTGATCGCAGGCTTGCGAGCGACAGACGAGGGCGGCGCCGACCTGGTGCAGCTGCTCACCCCCGAGGGCGAGCGCGTCCAGCACCCGGATTTCGACATCGACATCACGGCCGAGGAGCTGCGCGGGCTGTACCGCGACATGGTCCTGGTCCGCCGGGTCGACCGCGAGGCCAACGCGCTGCAGCGCAAGGGCGAGCTCGGCATCTGGGTGCCGCTGCTCGGCCAGGAGGCCGCGCAGATCGGCGCGGGCCGGGCCATGCGCCCGGAGGACATGGCGTTCCCCAGCTACCGCGAGCACGGCATCGCGTGGACGCGGGGCGTCAAGCCGACCGACCTGCTCGGCATCTTCCGGGGCACCGACAACGGCACGTGGGACCCGGTCGAGACCCGGTTCCACCCGTACACGATCGTCATCGGCAACCAGGTGCTCAACGCCACCGGCTACGCCATGGGCCAGAAGTTCGACGGCAAGGTGGGCGACGCCGACGGCGAAGCCACCATCTGCTTCTTCGGCGACGGCGCGACCAGCCAGGGCGACGTGCACGAGGGCTTCGTGTGGGCCGCCGTCTACGACGCGCCGCTGGTGTTCTTCTGCCAGAACAACCAGTGGGCCATCTCCGAGCCGACCGAGCGCCAGTCCCGCCTCCCGCTCTACCAGCGGGCGCGCGGCTACGGCTTCCCCGGCATCCGGGTCGACGGCAACGACGTGCTGGCCACCCTCGCGGTCACCCGCTGGGCGCTGGAGGAGTGCCGCCAGGGCAACGGCCCGATCCTGATCGAGGCGTTCACCTACCGGATGGACGCGCACACCACCTCCGACGACCCGTCGCGCTACCGGCTGTCCGACGAGCTGGAGCTGTGGAAGCTCAAGGACCCGATCGAGCGGGTCAAGGTGCACCTGGTCAAGCAGCAGTGGGCCGACCACGCGTTCTTCGAGTCCATCGAGGCCGAGGCCGAGCGGATCGCGGTCGAGCTGCGCGACTACTGCGTCACCCTGCCCGACCCGCCCGCCGGGCGGATCTTCAGCGAGGTCTACGCCGAGGGCAACCACGTCCTGGAGGCGCAACGCGACGAGTTCCTGGCCTACCACGCCGGGTTCGCGGGAGGTGAGCACTGATGGCCGCTCCGACCATGGACCGACCCGCCGCCGACGCCACGGGCGTGCCCGCGGTGCAGACGCTGACCATCGCGAAGGCGCTGAACAACGGCCTGCGCGCGTCGATGGAGGCCAACCCCAAGGTCATCGTGATGGGTGAGGACGTCGGCAAGCTCGGCGGCGTCTTCCGGATCACCGACGGCCTGCAGAAGGACTTCGGCGAGCAGCGCGTGCTGGACACGCCGCTGGCCGAGTCCGGCATCATCGGCACCGCCGTCGGCCTCGCGATCCGCGGCTACCGGCCGGTGTGCGAGATCCAGTTCGACGGCTTCATCTTCCCCGGCTTCGACCAGATCGTGTCGCAGGTCGCCAAGCTGCACTTCCGCACCCAGGGCCGGATCAAGGTGCCCATGGTGATCCGGGTGCCGTTCGGCGGCGGCATCGGCGCGGTCGAGCACCACTCCGAGTCGCCCGAGTCGTACTTCGCGCACACCGCCGGCCTCAAGGTCGTCTCGTGCTCGAACCCGGCCGACGCCTACTGGATGATCCAGCAGGCGATCGACTGCGACGACCCGGTGCTGTTCTTCGAGCCCAAGCGCCGCTACTACGAGAAGGGCGAGGTCGACACGACCGCCGCGCCCGGACCGCTGTTCGCCTCGCGCACGCTGCGCACCGGCTCGGACGTCACCCTGGTGACGTACGGGCCGATGGTGCGCACGTCGTTGGAAGCCGCGGCGGCGGCCGAGGAGGAGGGGCGTTCGCTGGAGGTCGTCGACCTGCGCTCGTTGTCGCCGCTGGACCTCGCGCCCGTGTACGAGTCGGTGCGGCGCACCGGCCGGCTGGTCGTGGTGACCGAGGCGCCCAGCGAGTCCTCCATCTCCAGCGAGATCGCGGCGAAGGTGCAGCAGGAGTGCTTCTACTCCCTGCAGGCCCCCGTGCTGCGGGTCACCGGGTTCGACACCCCGTACCCGCCGTCGAAGTTGGAGGAGGAGTTCCTCCCCGACCTCGACCGGGTGCTGCACGCCGTCGACCGCTCGCTGGCCTGGTAAGGGGATAGCTGTGCCGCAGTTCAAGCAGTTCCCCCTGCCCGACACGGCGGAGGGGCTGACCGAGGCCGAGATCCTCACCTGGCACGTGAAGCCGGGTGACGCGGTGAAGGTCAACCAGATCATCCTGGAGATCGAGACCGCCAAGGCGGCCGTCGAGCTGCCGTGCCCGTGGGACGGGGTGGTGACCGAGCTGCTGGCCGAAGTCGGCCAGACGGTCGAGGTCGGCGTCCCGATCATCACGATCGACGTGGACCCGACCGGCTCGGCGCCCGCGCCGACACCCGCGGCCGCGCCCGCGTCGACGTCGAACGGCAAGATCGGCGAGGAGATGCCGGGCGGCCGGATCGCCACGCTGGTCGGCTACGGCCCGCGGGCCGGTGCGGCGAAGCGCCGCGCGCGCAAGGACGCGCCGGCTCCCGTCGCCGCCGCTCCCGCACCGGTCGCCGCGCCGGCTCCCGCTCCCGTCGCCGCCGCGGTGGTCGCGGAGCCGGTGGCCACGCCGGGCGGCTACGTGCCGCTGGCCAAGCCGCCGGTGCGCAAGCTGGCCAAGGACCTGGGCGTCGACCTGCACGCCCTGTCCGGCTCCGGCCCGGGTGGCGTGATCACGCGGGAGGACGTCGAGCAGGCCGTGGCGTCCCCGACCCCCGCCCCGGCGGTCGCCGACCCCGGGTCGCGGGAGCGGCGCGTGCCGATCAAGGGCGTCCGCAAGGCGACCGCGCAGGCGATGGTGGACAGCGCGTTCACCGCGCCGCACGTCACGGAGTTCCTGACCGTCGACGTGACCCCGATGATGGAGCTGCGGGCCCGGCTGAAGAACGCGCCGCAGTTCCGCGACGTCAAGCTCACGCCGCTCGCGTTCGCGGCCAAGGCGGTCGTGCTGGCCGCCCGCCGCACGCCCGACGTCAACGCGACGTGGGACGAGGCGGCGCAGGAGATCGTCTACAAGGACTACGTGCACCTGGGCATCGCCGCCGCGACGCCCCGCGGTCTCGTGGTGCCGAAGGTCCGCGACGCCGACCGCATGTCGCTGCGCGAGCTGGCCGTGGCCCTGGACGCCCTGGCCACGACCGCCCGCGAGGGCCGGACGACGCCCGCGGACATGATGGGCGGCACGATCACCATCACCAACGTCGGCGTCTTCGGCGTCGACACGGGCACCCCCATCATCAACCCGGGCGAGTCGGCGATCCTGGCCTTCGGCGCGATCCGGGACATGCCGTGGGTGGTGGACGGCCAGGTCGTGCCGCGCAAGGTGTGCCAGCTGGCGCTCAGCTTCGACCACCGCGTGGTCGACGGCCAGCAGGGCTCCCAGTTCCTGGCCGACGTGGGCGCGCTGCTCGCCGACCCCGGCGTGGCGATGACGTACTGAACGGTCGAACGGCGGGCCGGCGTCCACTCGGACGCCGGCCCGTTCCCGTTCGACGGCGGGTCAGAGGATCGTGCCGGTGAGGGCCTCCAATGCCTTGGCCTCGCCGACCGTGCCGACCGTGATCACCGTGTTCGCGTGGGGGCAGACGTAGTCGTCGACGGGCCCGTAGACCAGCAGGTGCGCCTGGGAGCAGGTCTGCCTGGTCCGGTGGAAGAACCGGAACGCCTCGATCGGCCTGTTCTCACCGACGGTGCCGAAGCCGGCGACCGCGCCGTCGCTGACGCAGAGGTAGCCGTTGGCCGGCACCCAGCCGATGTCGCGCAGGTGCGCCTGGCCGCACGTCTGACCGCCCGTGCTGCCCGAGTAGAGCTGGACCGCCTCCAACTGTTTGTGCTGACCGATGACACCGGCCTGCGCCCACGTGCCGTCGTAGCTGCACTTGTACTGGGCGGGCCAGCCGATGTCCTGCGAGTGGCCCGCGAAGCAGGTGTACGGCCCGGCCGCGGCGGACAGGTCGGCCCGCGGCGCCGTGGTGGTCCAGGTGTGGACCCCGTCCGGCTCGCTCACCGCGGTGACCGGGGGCGGCGCGGAATCCGGGGAACCGGCGCTCGCGGTCGCGGTGGTCAAGGGCACGGAAAGCCCGACCACCACCAGCGAAGCGATGAATAAACGCATGACAGCGCGCAAGACGAATGCACCCCTCGTTCAGGATTGTCGGGAACAGCCGCTGAGCTGCGGATACAGCGTCAACGGGGACCAGGTTAACCAGCGCGGTCACGCGACTGTCAAGGTTTTGCCGGCATCCCGGAACGGCCTTCACAAATCGCCCGGAAATGATGCCTGGAATTGCCGCGGCGGGTGATCCGCCGGGCCGGGTCGAGGTGTCGCGCCGGCGGGACGCGGTGTCCACCGGTAAAACAGGTTGAAGTTCCAGTGACTGGAAAGTTCAAGGTGGTCCCCGTGACGCACTACTCGATCGGCGAACTGGCGCGGTTGACCGGGCTGTCCACGCGGACGATCCGGTTCTACTCCGACTCCGGCGTGATCCCCGTGGCGGGGCGCACGACGGGCGGGTTCCGCACCTACGACGTCGACGGGCTGGCGCGGCTGAAGCTCGTGCGGACCCTGCGTGAACTGGGCGTCGACCTGCCCACCGCGCAACGGGTCCTGGCACGGGAGGTGTCCGTGGCCGAGGTGGCCCGGACGCACGCGGAGGCCATCGACGCGCAGATGCGCACGCTCCGGTTGCGCCGGGCCGTGCTGCGGGTCGTGGCCCGGAACGGGGAGGTGGAGATGGTGCACGAGTTCGCGCGGCTGTCGGCGGAAGAGCGGCAGGCGATCCTGGAGGACTTCTTCGACGAGGTGTTCGGCGGGTTCGACATGGACCAGGCGTTCCTGGAGCGCATGAGGTCGGTCCGGGTCGACCTGCCGGACGACCCGACGCCGGAGCAGTTGGAGGCGTGGATCGAGCTGGTCAACCTGGTGCGCGACCCGGACTTCCGGGCGTCGATCCGGCGGATGTCGGAGCGGCACCAGGAGATGCGGGCGGAAGGCGTCGACCTGGCGCCCTACTCGCAGGCGCAGATGGAGGCGTTCCAGCACGCGTTCACGCGGGCGCGTGAAGCGGTGGACGCCGGCGTCGACCCGCGCTCGCCGGAGGCGGCGGAGATCGTCGCCCGGATCAACGACGTGTGGGCGTCCGCCCTGGACCTCCCGGTCGGCCCGGAACTGTCCCGGCGCCTGGAGGAGTTCGGCGACCCGAGGGCCGAGCGCTACTGGCAGCTGATCGCCACGATCAACGGCTGGGAGACGCCGATCCCCGACACCACGGCCGAACGGGCGTGGCTCGCCGAAGCCGGTCGCTGAGGCTCATTCCCGCACGAGGCAGAACGGGTGGCCGGCGGGATCGGCGAACACCCACCACACCTCGTGCGAGTCGTCCAGCAACGTCGCACCCGACCGGAGGACCTCGGTCTTGGCCACGCCGAGGTCCTCCACCCCGACGTCCAGGTGGAACTGCTGCGGCCGGCGCGGGTCGGGCCACTGGGGCGCCACGTACTCGGCGACCCGCTGGAACCCCAGCACGATCGAGTCGGTGTGCAACGTCGACCACTCGTCATCCAACCCCCACCGCCGGTCGGGCCGATCCACCTCACCGCCGAGGACCGACTGGTAGAACGCGGCCAGCACCCTGGGCTCAGGACAATCGAGCACGACGCACTGCAACACCCCGACCATCCCCCGAGCCTAATCCGACCGGGTGGACTACGGATGCGTTCACGTTGCGGCGTGCCGACCTCGTGCGCTCCAGCGGTCAGGAGCCGTCGATCAGGTGGAGGCTCGGCGCAAGACCACGGAAGTGCCGAACATTTGCTGTCAAGAGCGGTGCGTCGTAATAGACGGCGCACGCGGCAATCCACAAGTCGTTGGAGTGGGCCGACTGCGCAAGGGGATGGCCGCCTGTGTGGGCGGTCTTCTTCAGCTCGGCCCAGATCTTCGGCAGGTTTTCGTCGAACGGCAGGATCACGCACATGTGCATCGCTGCTTCGATCTTCGAAATTCGGGAGGTTCCCCAGTTCGCCTTGTATGCTCCGAAGTAGACTTCACCCACGCTGGTGAAGGTCAGTGCCGGCACCTTTCCCACGAGGAACGAGGCGTAAGACTCGGCTTGAGGTCGTTGCATAGCAAGATTCGAGAAAGTGTCGGTATCGAGAATGATGTGCTGAGTCACTCTCGCCTCGCCGATAGCGCGTCACGGATGAACTGCTCAAATTCTTCGTCGGACACGTCCTGAACAGTTGCGAAGTCGGTGACGCTGCGTAGAGGGGTGATGCCCTGTTGTTGCGTCAGCTTGTCGATGCTCGCACGTTTGGCTTCATTCACCTGGGTCAATCCCAAAAGGTCCAGGGACCTCACTCGTCCGTCTGGTAGGAGTTCTGCTATCCCGGTGGCGACGACCATCGCGCCCATGGCGTTGAGTACGTCGTCGGTCAGTGACTCGTCAAACGTGCAGGGCACGGAATTCGACAGCGTATCGACTCGACACCTCAACGCCGCCGGTGCGAAATCGCCCATGTGAAGCCGGCCGACTATGGTGACTTCGCTTCGGTCGCCTGCGTTCCTGGCTGATCGAGCGGCGCGTCGGAACTCGTCGTCAATGGTAACTGTCCGACCGTCGCGGCGAGTGATCTCGATCGTGCGAACACTGCGAGGAGATATCCCTCCGGACAGCCGGACGAAGCCGTCCAGTACTTGCTTTCCGAATACTTCGGGATGTGATCGTTGGGCGCTGTGGATGGATTCGATGCCCGTCATGAGGAGGTCGACTGACTGATCCAGGAGATCGTGCGGGATCATGGCGCCCGCCGGAGGTGAGACCTCCAGGATCGCGGATCCTTGAGAAAATCCGGTCAATTCCAGTCGAACTGCGTTGACGATGTCCTGTGGTCGGCGACCGGGAACGTTCTCACTGCCGCGAAGGGCCATGGCGATACGCTCAAGCGTTGCCTGCAGTTCGCCCGCTACCCGTGCGACTTCGGCCAGTGGGAGTCGGCCTTCCTCGGCTGCGGGTCCGGCCACCCGAATCACCAGTTCCGGTTCGGTCATGCCATCACCTCCCATCGGTCACGTCGAGCACTTGGGATGTGCACATCCACTGTAGACCGTGACCGCCTGGTGGTGGGCGGTCGATTAAGTGCCATTGCAGGCACACACACCGGGTGTCACCCGGACGGTCCAGGCATCGCGATCGGTCCGTGTAATCCGTTGCCCGCTCGCCGAGGGTGGCGGATTCGAAAGGCGTATGATCCAGGTCTCGCGCAGGGTATCGACGTTCGGTGGGCGCGCGTCAAGTCGACGCCCCACCGGTACGACTCGAAAGCAGTGGACGGGGTCTTCCGCGTCCCGAAGACCCCGTCCACCTCCCAGACGGCCTGACGACGGCCTGGGAAGATCAACTCACTTGATGTACATCCCGGAAATGGCCCGTGCCACCACCAACCGCTGGATCTCGGACGTCCCCTCGAAGATGGTGAAGATCTTCGCGTCGCGGTGCATGCGCTCCACCGGGTGCTCGCGCGTGTACCCGGCCCCGCCCAGGATGTGGATCGCGCGTTCCGTCGCCCACACGGAGACCTCGCCCGCCTTGAGCTTCGACATCGAGCCCTCGCCCGCGGTGAACGGGACGTTGTTGCGGCCCATCCAGGCCGCCCGCCAGACCAGCAGGCGGGCGGCGTCGATTTCCATCTTCATGTTCGCCAGGTCGAACGCGATGGACTGGTTCTCGATGATCTTGCGGCCGAACGCCGAGCGGTCCTTCGCGTACTCCAGCGAGTACTCGTACGCCGCGCGCGCGACGCCCACCGCCATCGCGCCGACGGTCGGGCGGGTCGTCTCGAACGTCGCCATCGCCGCCTGCCCGCCGGCCTTCTGCCCCTCGCGGGCACGGGCCAGCCGGGCGTCCAGCTTCTCCTTGCCGCCCAGCAGGCACCGGCCGGGCACGCGCACGTCGTCCAGGAACACGTCCGCCGTGTGCGACGCCCGCATCCCGTGCTTCTTGATCTTCCCCGGTGACGACAGCCCGCGCGTGCCCGGCGGCACGACGAAGCCGGCCTGGCCGCGCGCGCCCAGCGCCGGGTCGACGACCGCCGTCACCACGTGCACGTTGGCGATGCCGCCGTTGGTGGCCCACGCCTTCTGCCCGTTGAGCACCCACTCGTCGGTGGCCTCGTCGTAGACCGCCCGCGTCCGGTAGCCCGCCACGTCGGAGCCCGCCTGCGGCTCGGACGCGCAGAACGCCGCCAGCTTGGGGTCGTCCTCCGTGCCGAAGCACTCGGGCACCCACTCGGCGAGCTGCTCGGGCGCGCCGGACGCGAAGATCCCCGCCGCCGCCAACCCGGTGCCCATCAACGCCAGCGCGATGCCGGCGTCACCCCAGAACAGCTCCTCGGTGGCGATCGGCAGCGACAGGCCGATGGGGTCGGCGAACCAGGTGGCCAGCGACTCGAACCCGTACAGGCCGATCTTCGCCGCCTCCTGGATCACCGGCCACGGCGTCTCCTCGCGCTCGTCCCACTCCGCCGCCGCGGGCCGGATCACGTCCTTCGCGAAGCCGTGCACCCATTCGCGCAGGTCGACCTGGTCCTCGTTGAGCTCCAGCGAAAAACCGCCCATGGTCCCCTCACGCCTTCGGAATGTTGAACAGGCTCATGAACCCGGCCGCGAAGCCCAGGTCGCCCTTGACCTTCAGCTTGCCGGTCATGAACAGCACCGGCGCCGACGCGTTGCCGGTCGCGAGCTTCAGGAACTCCACCGGTCCCAACGTGACAACGGCCCTGGGGTCACGGGTCTCTTCCTTGTTGATCGTGCACGCGGCGTCCTCGATGATCGCCTCGTACACGTCGTCGCCGTCGAACCCGCCGGTCAGCCGGAAGTGCACGACGGCGCGCGTGGCGCCCGCGCGTTCGCTGCGGAAGTGCGCCTCCATGCGGCGGAACACCTCGTCCAGCACGCGTTCGCGCAGGCCGGGCCGCGACGTCACGGCTTCGACCTGGTCCTTGGACGCGCGCGAGATGATCCGCGCGAAGTTCTGCGGGTCCATCTCGGCCAGGTCGAGGTCGGCCCCGCCGTCGGCCAGCGCGCCCAGCGCGTCGAGCAGGTCGGCGAACTCGTCCCGGCCGAGCTTCTTCGGGTCGATGCCGCGCGCGATGACGTCGATGTCGACGTCCTTGAGCGCCGGGTCGCCCGGATCGACCTGCCGCAGCGTCGAGATCAGCTCCTGCGGGTCGAGCTTCGCGATCGCCTCGGTGGTGAGGTCGATGGTCATGTGGCACCTCCGCTACCTACTGGCAGGTAAGCCTACTGGCCAGTAGGTAAGGCGGCAAGGGGCTCAGAGTAATCTTGTCCCAGCCATCCAGGGGGTGCGATGCACGCAGAGCAACCGGTTCGCTCGGGTCGGGCCAAGAGACTGCCACGCGCGGTGCGCGAGCGGCAGATCATGGACGCCGCGGTGGACGTCTTCTCGCGGTTGGGTTTCCACGCCGCGTCCATGGACGAGATCTCCGAGGTCGCGGGCATCTCCAAACCGATGCTGTACGCCTACCTGGGCTCCAAGGAGGAGCTGTTCGCCACCTGCATCCGCCGTGAGGCGACCCGGATGATGGAGGCGATCGCGACCGGCGTCGAGGCCGAGGAGCCGCCGGACGTCCAGCTGTGGAGCGGGTTGCGGGCGTTCTTCGGGTTCGTCGGCGAGAACCGCGCGAGCTGGCAGGTCCTGCACCGGCAGGCGTCCTCGCAGGGCGGTCCGTTCGCCGAGGAGCTGGCCGACATGCGCGGCCGGGCGATCGGCCTGGTGGCGGCGCTGCTGGTGCACTCGTCGGACTTCGCCACCGTGCCGCGGGCGGGCGACAAGGAGGCCGAGTCGCTGGCCGCGGCACTGGTCGGGGCGGGCGAGTCGCTGGCCGACTGGTGGCTCGACAACCCCCAGGAGCCGGCCGGCGTCGTCGCCGCCCGGCTCATGAACCTGGTGTGGATGGGTTTCGGGGACCTGGTGGCGGGCGACGTGTGGCACCCGCCGTCGCGGCGCTCCGACCCGGAGGGGGACGCCTAGGCCAACGCGCTCTTGAGCACGGCCACGGCCTGGGCGATGGCGGCCTCGGCGGCGTGGGTCTCGCGCAGCGCGTTCAGCATCACGAAGTCGTGGATCACGCCCTGGTAGCGCACCGCGGTCACCGGCACGCCGGCCTCGCGCAGCTTGTTCGCGTACGCCTCGCCCTCGTCGCGCAGCACGTCGGCCTCGGCGGTGATCACCAACGCCGGCGGCAGGCCGGTGAGCTGCTCCGCGGTGGCCCGCAGCGGTGACGCGGTGATCTCCGCGCGCTGCGCCTCGGACGTCGTGTACTGGTCCCAGAACCACTGCATCGCGTCCCGGCGCAGGAAGTAGCCCTCGGCGAACTCGCGGTACGACGGCGTGTCGAACGACGCGTCGGTCACCGGGTAGAACAGCACCTGCTGCTTGAACGCCACGTCACCGCGCTCCTTGGCCAGCAGGGTCAGCGCCGCCGCCATGTTGCCGCCGACCGAGTCGCCCGCCACGGCCAGGCGCGACGCGTCGAGCCCGCGCGCGGCGCCCTCGGCGACGATCCACCGGGCGACGGCGTAGCTCTCCTCCAGCGCGACGGGGTAGTGCGCCTCGGGTGAGAGGCTGTAGTCGGGGAACACCACGGCCGCGCCCGTGCCGACGGCCAGTTCGCGCACCAGCCGGTCGTGCGTCTTGGCGTTGCCGAACACCCAGCCGGCGCCGTGGACGTAGAGGACGACGGGCAGCGCGCCGGTCGCGCCGGCCGGTCGGACGATCCGGACGGGCACCTCGCCGACGCTCACCCACTCCTCGTCGACCTCGGGCTTGAAGACCTCGCCGGCCTGCACGCCGTCCACGGCCTGCCTGCCCTCGACCGGGCCGAGGTCGAACAGGTACGGCGGGTTGGCGGTCGCGGCGGCGAACTCGGCGGCGGCCGGTTCCAGGACGGTCATCTCGGGCTCCTCGGTGTCGTGCGGTCGAACCGGACTACCAAAAACATAGCTCCCGATTAGATCGTGCACAATCTAAATGGGTGCAGGTGTATCGTGGTCTCGCTCACAAGGGGAGGGACGCACATGCGGGACTTCAGCCTGGACCTGGACGACCAGCTCTGCTTCGCGCTCTACGCGGCCTCGCGGGCGGTCACCGCGCGGTACCGGCCGCTGCTGGACGACCTCGGCCTGACCTACCCGCAGTACCTGGTGCTGCTGGTGCTGTGGGAACGCGGCCCGGTGCCGGTCAAGGACGTCGCGGCCGCGCTCCAGCTCGACTACGGCACCCTGTCCCCGCTGCTCAAGCGGCTGGAGGCGGCGGGGCTGATCCGCCGCGAGCGCCGCCCCGACGACGAGCGCTCGGTGCGGCTGGTGCTCACCGACGAGGGCGACCGGCTGCGGGAGCGCGCCAAGGACGTGCCGCCCGCGATGGGCGAGGCGATGGACCTGGGCGAGGAGGACACCGCCCGGCTGCGCGTCCTCCTGCGCACGCTGGCCGACAACGTCAGCCGCTGATCACGCCTTCCAGGTGCGGTCGGTCCGACCACAGCGCGAACCGCCAACCGCCGTCCGCGGGCGCGGCGGAGAAGTCGACCTCGCCCGGCAGCGGGATCGGCGCCTTGAACCGCACGTCGACCTCGTAGGCGTCGGGCAGCCGTCCTTCGAACGCGGCCACGCACCGCGCCTTCGACCACATCCCGTGGGCGATGGCCCGGGGGAAGCCGAACGCCTTGGCGGTCAACGGGTGCAGGTGGATGGGGTTGCGGTCGCCGGACGCGTCCGCGTACCGCCGCCCGAGGTCGGCCGGCAGCCGCCACCGGGCCGTCGGCGCGGGCGCTTCAGCCCCGGGTGCCGGCTCCTTCGCCGTCCCGCCCTCCCTTCGGAGATAAGTCGACACATCGACCCACACCTCTTCGCCGTCCACCGACGCGGTGGTCACCACGTCGAACTGGCGTCCGCGCTCGTGGGGCCGCAGGTCGGCCAACGCCACGTGCAGCGACAGCGGCTCGGACGCCCGCAGCGGCCGGCGCCGCCTGATCCGGTTGGCCACGTGCACGAGGCCGGGCAGCGGGAACGGGAAGCCGGGGCCCGTCATCAGCCTGAGCTGCGACTCGAACCCCAGCACGTGCGGGTAGGTGATCGGCAGCTCGTCGCGCGCGCCGAAGCCGCAGACCCGGTTGTACCGGGACAGGCGCCCGGGGTCGACGGTCACCTCGACGTCCGAAGAGGACGGCGGCAGCGCGTCGCCGCGCCGGGTGAACCCGGTGAGCGCGGCCTTGGCGTAGAGCAGGGTCAGCTTCGCCATCACGCCCCCAGCAGGCTCTGCCCGCACACCCGCACGACGTTGCCGGTCACCCCGGCCGACGCGGGGTGCGCGAACCAGGCGATCGCCTCGGCGACGTCCACCGGCAGGCCGCCCTGCGACAGGCTGTTCATCCGCCGCCCGGCCTCCCGGATGACCAGCGGCACCGCGGCGGTCATCCTGGTCTCGATGAAGCCGGGCGCGACCGCGTTCACGGTGGCCCGGCCCTCGACCCGCCGCGACAGCGAGTCGACCATGCCGATCACCCCCGCCTTGGTGGTGGCGTAGTTGGTCTGGCCGACGTTGCCCGCGACGCCCGCGATGGACGACACGCCGACGATCCGCCCGTTGGGCCGCACCGCGTCGGCGGCGAGCAGGGCCTCGTTGACCCGTTCCGGCGATGCCAGGTTCACCGCGACCACGGCGTCCCACCGGTCGGCGTCCATCCGCCCGAGGGTGCGGTCGCGCGTGATGCCCGCGTTGTGCACGACCACGTCCACGCCGCCGTGCCGCCGCACGAGGTGCTCGACGATCCGCGCGGGCGCGTCCGGCGCGGTGATGTCGAGCTGGAGCGCGGTGCCGCCGACCCGGTTGGCCACCGCGGACAGCTCGTCGCCCTGGGCGGGCACGTCCAGGCACACCACCGCGGCGCCGTCGCGTCCCAGCACCTCGGCGATCGCCGCGCCGATCCCGCGGGACGCGCCCGTGACCAGCGCGACCTTCCCGGCCAGCGGCCGGTCCCAGTCCGCGGGCGGCTCGACGTCGGCCGGTCCGATCCGCACCACCTGGCCGGACACGTACGCCGAGCGGCCCGACAGCAGGAAGCGCACGGTGGACTCGATCGCGGCCTCGGCGCCGGGTGCGACCTGCACCAACTGGGCCGTGCCGCCGCGCTTGAGCTCCTTGCCGACGCTGCGCGTGAAGCCCTCCAGCGCGCGCTGCGCGATCTGCGACCCGGCCTGCTCGGGCGGCGTGCCGAAGACGACGACCCGGCCGCACGGCCCGAGGGAGCGGATCACCGGCTGGAAGAACTCGTACAGCTCGCGCAGCCGCTCGACCGAGTCGATGCCGGACGCGTCGAACACCAGCGCGCCGTACCGCTCGCCGTCCGCCGCGCCGCGGCCCGTGCCGCCGGGTTCGGGCGCCAGGTCGAGGCCCGCGGACTTCACCGCCGCGCGGACGGCGTCGGCGAGCCGGCCGCCGCCGCCGACCAGGACGGGTCCGTCCAACGGGGGCTTGCCGGGCGAGTGGCGGCGCAACGGGTGAGGGTCGGGCAGACCGAGCTTGCCCACGACGAACCGCCCGAGGCCGGACCTGGCGAACGACTGGTAACGATCCATGCGCACATCACACTCCCTACTCGCTAGTAAGTCTACTGATGAGTAGGTAACATTGACCTGGAAAGCACCCATCGGCCACACCCTGGAGGACGACATGGCCCGAGTAGCCATCCTCGGCGGCAACCGCATCCCGTTCGCCCGCTCGAACGGCCCCTACGCCGCGGCGTCGAACCAGGACATGTTCACCGCGACCCTGGACGGCCTGGTCAGCCGGTTCGGCCTGCGGGGCGAACGGCTCGGCGAGGTCGTCGCGGGCGCGGTGCTCAAGCACAGCCGGGACTTCAACCTGGTCCGCGAGGCCGTGCTGGGCAGCAGGCTGTCCCCGGAGACGCCCGCCTACGACCTCCAGCAGGCGTGCGGCACCGGCTTGCAGGCCGTGATCGCGGTGGCGAACAAGATCGCGCTCGGGCAGATCGAGGTCGGCGTGGCCGGCGGCGTGGACACCACCAGCGACGCGCCGATCGGCGTGAACGAGGACCTGCGCGGCGTGCTGCTGGAGTTCAACCGGGCGCGCGGCGCGGGCGCGAAGCTCAGGGCGGCGCTGAAGCTGCGGCCCCGGCACGTCGTGCCGGACGTGCCGCGCAACGGCGAGCCGCGCACCGGGCTGTCCATGGGCGAGCACGCGGCGATCACCGCCCGCGAGTGGGGCATCACGCGCGAGGACCAGGACGAGCTGGCCGCCGCCAGCCACCGCAACCTCGCCGCCGCGTACGACCGGGGGTTCTTCGACGACCTGGTCACGCCGCACCTCGGGCTGACCAGGGACCAGAACCTGCGGCCGGACTCGTCGGTGGAGAAGCTGGCGAAGCTCGAGCCGGTGTTCGGCCGCGGCGACGGCGCGACCATGACGGCGGGCAACTCCACGCCGCTCAGCGACGGCGCGTCGACCGTGCTGCTGGCGTCGGAACAGTGGGCGGCGGCGCGGAACCTGCCGGTGCTGGCCTACCTGACGTTCACCGAGACGGCGGCGGTCGACTACGTGCACGGCGGCGAGGGACTGCTGATGGCGCCCGCCTACGCGGTGCCGCGGATGCTGGCCCGGGCCGGGCTGACGCTGGCGGACTTCGACTTCTACGAGATCCACGAGGCGTTCGCGTCCCAGGTGCTGGCGACGTTGAAGGCGTGGGAGGACGCGGACTTCGCGAAGGGCAGGCTCGGGCTGGACGCGCCACTCGGCCCGATCGACCGGGCGAAGCTCAACGTCAACGGCTCGTCGCTGGCCGCCGGGCACCCGTTCGCCGCGACCGGCGCGCGGATCGTGGCCACGCTGGCGAAGCTCCTGGCCGAGCGCGGCTCGGGTCGCGGACTGATCTCGATCTGTGCGGCGGGTGGTCAGGGCGTTACGGCGATCGTGGAGCGTTGACGCCCCTGTTGGGCCGAACGGGTGTTATTGGTAACACAACGCGTTCTCATTCCGTTTCCAATGCATGAACCACTCACGGCTCTTCGCCGCAGTCGTGCTGGTGGCGGCGGCTTGTGCTGCCTGCGGGGAGGCTCCCCGCGAAGCCACCACCGTGCGCATCGGGGTGACCGCGTCGGCCAACGAGCCCCGGGTCGAACTCACCAGGACCGTCGTCGAGCGGCTGTCGGAGGCCGTCGACCAGGGCGCGACCAGGGTCGTCGTGTACCGGCAGGGCGAGGACTCGGGCAGCGCCTACTCGGACGAGGACTTCACCGTCCGGGACGGCAACGACGTCGAGAGCGACTCGGCGCTGCGCGAGCTCGGCTTCGAGCAGAACCTGGCCCGGCTCACCGGTCAGCTCAGCGGGCTCGGCGGCAGCAGCGGCGACCTCGACCCGCTGTCGGTGCTGGCGGACATGGCCTCGACGGCGGGGCCGGCGGTGCTCGTGCTGCAGAGCAGCGGGTTGCAGACCACCGAGCCGCTCGACCTGACCCGGCTCGGGCTGGACTTCGACGTGGCCGCCGTGGTGGCGTCGGTGCCGGACGACACCCTGCCCGAGCTGACCGGCAAGGACGTGATCTTCTCCGGGCTCGGCCAGGTGGCCGGCGACCAGCCGCAGCTGCCGCCCGCCGCGCGGGAGTCGCTGGTCGGGGTGTGGCTCGGGATCTGCGCGAAGTTCGGCGCGAAGAGCTGCACGCACGACACCGAGCCGGTGCCCGGCGGCGCGTCGATCGGCCGGGCCGACGTGCCGGTCGTGGACGTGGGCCAGGTCGTGCACCAGGACGGGCTGGTGCACCTGCCGAGCGCCGTGCTGTTCAAGGCCTGGAGCGACGAGCTCGCGCCGGGCGCGCGGGAGGTGCTGGCCGAGGTGGCGAAGAAGTTCGACGGCCGCACCACCGCGCGGGTCATCGCCCGCACGGCCAGCACGGTGTCCGCCGAGGCGGCGGCCGACCTGACCCGGCGGCGCGGCCAGCGGGTGGTGTCGACGCTGGTGGAGCTCGGCGTGAGCCGGGCGGCGTTCACCGAGGTGTTCGGTGCGGGCTTCACCTCGCCGCTGGCCGTCGACCTCGACGACGCGGGCGACCTGATCCCCGACGCCGCCGCCCGCAACCGCTCCGTCGTGGTCGAGCTGGCCGACCCCAAGTCGAGCAGCTGACCCTCCAGACCGCGCGTGTCCTGCGTTCAGGACACGCGTGTCCTACGTTCGGAACACCCGAGTTGAACGCTCAGCACACCGCGGGGCGTCAGTCGAGGAGGGTCCACGCGGCCGTGCAGCGGACCGTGACCACGATCCGCTGCGCCTCCAGGTTGAGCTGGTCCATCTGCGGCGGCACGCCCGGCGCGCCGCCGAACCCGGCCGCCATCATCCGGTTCGACTCGGCGGCCCACGCCTCGGCGTCGCCGTCGGTCAGCCGGTGCAGCGGACCCAGCCGCGCGCCGAGGGCCTCGGCATAGCCCTCGGCCCGCCGCCGCGCGTCGCGCACGGCCTCGCCCTGCGCCTCGCGGACGGCCTCCACGTCGTCCTTGAGCTGCCACGTTGGCCCGTTCAGCCACGTCGGCTCGGCGGTCACGAGCGCGCCCAGCAGCCCGTCGAGCCCGGTGACGTCGTCGACCCGCACCACGTAGTTCTGCATGGCGCGGCTGCCCGAGCGACGCCTGCCGTCCCAGTTGTCGTGCACGGTGAGCTGCCGCGACCGCACCTCGACGCCCGGCCGGCCGAGCGCCGGCTCCACCTCGGCGATCCGCGCGGTCAGCAGCCGCACCGCCTCGTCGCGCGTCGAACCCAGCGTCTCGAAGCTCACCTGCACCTCGGCGCGGTCGGCGGTCCGCTCGACCTTGCCGACGCCCTTCGTCACCACCTCAGCCATGGCACGACGCTACCGGCGATGTCACTCGATAGCGCTATATAGCTTCGACACTAGATTTACGGATACCGGACGACACGGCTTCAGTATTGGATCGGCTCTAGACACCTCGATACCGTCCGAGGATGGACCCGGTGCGCAACCCGTTCGCCCCCGGAGCGGGCCAGCGGCCGCCCGAGCTGGCGGGGCGCGACAAGGAGCTGGGCGCGTTCGAGGTCGTGCTGGAACGGGTCGCGCGCGGCCGGCCGGAACGCAGCCTCGTGCTCACCGGCCTGCGCGGCGTGGGCAAGACCGTGCTGCTGGGCGAGCTGCGGTCGATGGCGCTCAAGCGCGGCTGGGGCGCGGGGAAGGTCGAGGCGCGGCCCGAGGCCGGGTTGCGCCGCCCCCTGTCGGCCGCGTTGCACCGGGCGATCCGCGACCTGGCCGTGCGGCACCGCGCGCCGGACCGGGTGGAGTCCGTGCTCGGCGTGCTGAAGGCGTTCGCGCTGCGGTCCAACCCCGAGGACGCGAAGCTGCGCGACCGGTGGCAGCCGGGCATCGACGTGCCCGCGGCGGTGGGCCGGGCGGACTCCGGCGACATCGAGATCGACCTGGTGGAGCTGTTCACCGAGGTCGCGGAGCTGGCGCAGGACGTCGGCACGGGTGTCGCGCTGCTGATCGACGAGATGCAGGACGTGCCGGCGGACGACGTCTCGGCGCTGTGCGCGGCGTGCCACGAGCTGTCGCAGTCGGGCGCGCCGCTGGTCGTGGTCGGCGCCGGGCTGCCGCACCTGCCCGCCGTGCTGTCGGCGTCGAAGTCGTACTCGGAGCGGTTGTTCCGGTACGTGCGGATCGACCGGTTGAGCCGGGAGGACGCCGACCGCGCCGTGCTCGCGCCGGTGGACCGCGAGGGTGCGGGCATCGAGCCCGAGGCGTTGGCCGCGCTGTTCGACGCCTCCGGCGGTTACCCGTACTTCATCCAGGCCTACGGCAAGGCGGCGTGGGACGCGGCGCCGGCCGACCCGATCACCGCGGTGGACGTGGCGGTGGCCGCGCCGGAGGCGGACGCCGAGCTGGCGGTCGGGTTCTTCGGGTCGCGCTACGAGCGGGCGACGCCGGCGGAGCGGGAGTACCTGCGGGCGATGGCGGAGCTGACCGACGGCAAGGACGCGGGCGTGAACACCGCGCAGGTGGCCGACCACCTGGGGCGCAAGCCGTCGTCGTTGTCGCCCGCCCGGGACAGCCTGATCAAGAAGGGTCTCGTGTACTCGGCCGAGCGCGGGCAGATCGCGTTCACCGTGCCCCACTTCGGCCGGTTCCTGCTCGGCCGCGAGGACTGACGAGCGCGCTGACCTGCGGTCGAGTGTTCTCTGCGGTTGCATTGGGTGATCTAGCGCGCACGCTAGAGAGTTGGTCGGCACGTATCCGGTCCCGCAGGTGTACGGCAGGCGAATCGTCGGGAGCTATGCAGTAGCTGCCGATGATTCGCCGGTATGTGCGGCACCTCACCGGATAATCGGGTGCATCTGCCCGTGCGAGGGTGCATACTTGAGGCACACACCGAAGAGAACCTTTGAGAGGGATGAACCCCCGATGAACTTCACTGCGAAGCTCCGCGCTCGTCGTGTCGAGGCTCGCAACCGCAAGGCTGTCGCCCGTGCGATCGACATGGCGCCCACCCCCGCCATGCGCCACGAGCTGATGGCGATCGCCCAGGCTCAGGGGACGACCCTCCGCTGAGGGGGGACCTTCCTCCGGCGCGCGTGACGACCACCCGATCGACACCGGGTGCGCCGCCCCGTCGTCCGCGCACCGGCGAAGGAGAACGGCGAAGCCCTGCCGCACCTCCCGCGCGGCAGGGCTTCGTCACGTCACAATGTGACCTCTGTCACACCCTATAGGGGATGTAACGGACCACGATCGTGTATCGATGTTCCAGGTGACCCCGCGATGCTGTCGGACCCCCGACCTGGCAGCACCGCGGGGTTTCCCATGTCCGGCTACTTGGTCGTGGCCGAGCCGTTCCAGGTGTCGTCCGGCGTCCTGCGGGCGCGCCTGATCATCACTATGTCCCCCTGCGTGCTCATGTCTGTCCCCCAATGGACCACTCCATGGTGCCATCGGGGTACGACAGTGTCATGAGGGTTTGCTGAGAGCATGGGTCGATGACGCACCCGCTCCTGGTCGTGGACGCGGCCAACGTCGTCGGCTCCGTCCCGGACGGCTGGTGGCGTGACCGCGCCGGCGCCGCCGCCCGCCTGCGCGACGACCTCGTCGCCGTGGCCGAGCACGGCCTGCCGGACCTGCCCGGCCCGCTGGACGTGGTCCTCGTGGTCGAGGGCAGGGCGCGGCACGTCGGGTCCGTGCCCGGTGTCCGCGTCGTCTCCGCCACCGGTTCGGGTGACGACGCGATCGTGGACGTGGTCCGCGACAACCCGCCGCAGCGCCCGTGCACGGTGGTCACCGCCGACCGCGCCCTGCGCCACCGCGTCGCGGACCTGGGCGCCGCCGTGCTCGGCCCCCGCGCGGTCCGCCGCCCCGGCTAGCGATCCCGCCCTGATCGTCCACGATGTGGACACCGAAAAGGGTCGGTGTCCGAGTCGTGTTGGATCGGGACGTGACGACCGCACAACGACGCCGTGCCCGTGTCCGCGCCCCCGAACTGGTGGGCCGCGGTTGGCTCAACACGGGTGGGCGGGACATCCGGCTGGCCGACCTGCGCGGCAAGGTGGTGCTGCTCGACTTCTGGTCGTTCTGCTGCATCAACTGCCTGCACGTGCTCGACGAGCTGCGCCCGCTCGAAGCCGAGTTCGCCGACGTCCTGGTCACCGTCGGCGTGCACTCGCCCAAGTTCGTCCACGAGGCGGAGCCCGCGGCGCTGGAGGCGGCGGTCGAGCGGTACGAGGTGGAGCACCCCGTGCTGGACGACCCCGAGCTGACGACGTGGCAGAACTACGCGGTGAAGGCGTGGCCCACGCTGGTGCTGGTGGACCCCGAGGGGTACGTCGTGCACGTCGCCTCCGGCGAGGGCCACCTGGACGCGCTGCGCCAGATCGTGTCCGAGGTCGTCGCCGAGCACGACGCCAAGGGCACCCTGCACCGGGGCGACGGCCCCTACGTCGCCCCGCCGCCCCGCGAGACCGAGCTCCGCTTCCCCGCGAAAGCGGTCCTGACCGGTCACAACACCCTGCTGGTCAGCGACTCGGCGCACCACGGCCTGGTCGAGCTGGAAACCGACGGCGAGACCGTGGTCCGCCGCATCGGCACCGGTGAGCGCGGACGCCGCGACGGCCTCGAACCCACCTTCTCCGAACCGGCGGGCATCGCGCTCCTGCCCGCCGACGTCGCCGCCGAGGTCGGCTACCACGCGGTCGTCGCCGACACGGTCAACCACCTGCTGCGCGGCCTCGACCTCGTGACCGGCGAGGTCACCACGGTCGCGGGCACCGGCGAGCAGTGGCGCGACGGCGACACCGACGGCCCGGCCGACGCGATCGACCTCACCAGCCCGTGGGACGTCGCCTGGTGGGAGCCCGCGGGCGGGGTGGTCGTCGCCATGGCCGGCAACCACACGCTCGGCCTGTTCAAGCCGCGCGAGCGCCGCGTCGAGCGCCTCGCCGGCACCACCGTCGAAGGGCTGCACGACGGGCCGGCGGAGGAGGCGTTCTTCGCCCAGACCTCGGGCCTGGCCGCCGACGGCGACCGGCTCTGGCTGGTCGACTCGGAGACCTCCGCGCTGCGCTGGCTCGACGCCGACCGCACCGTGCACACCGCCATCGGCAAGGGCCTGTTCGACTTCGGCCACCGCGACGGGCCGGCCGACCAGGCGCTGTTGCAGCACCCGCTCGGCGTCACCGCCCTGCCCGGCGGCCAGGTCGCGATCGCCGACACCTACAACGGCGCCATCCGCCGCTACGACCCGTCGACCGGCGAGGTCTCCACCCTGGCCACGGACGTCGCCGAGCCGTCCGACGCGGTCCTGGTCGACGGCGAGCTGGTCGTCGTCGCCTCCGCCGCGCACCGACTGGAACGCCCGGTCGCGCCCGGCGCGAAGCTGGTCAGCGGGGAAGCGCACCAGGTGCGCCGGCCGCCGTCGGTGATCGCGTCCGGCGAGGTCGAGGTCGTGGTCGTGTTCACCCCGCCGACCGGCCAGAAGCTGGACGACCGGTTCGGCCCGTCCACCCGCCTGGAGATCACCAGCTCGCCCCCCGGGCTGCTGGTCGAAGGCGCGGGCGTCGGCACGGACCTGGTCCGCGTGCTGCGCGTCGCGGAAGGGTTCGCCGAAGGCGTCCTGCACGTCGTCGCGCAGGCCGCGAGCTGCACGGACGACCCGGCCGTCGAGCACCCCGCGTGCACACTGGCCCGCCAGGACTGGGGCGTCCCGATCCGCGTGGTAAAGGACGGGCCCCGGCGGCTACCCCTGATGATGGGTGGCCTCGACGAGGGCATCTAGACTCTGCTGGTGCCCGATGTCAAGCTCGAGATCCAGATGCTGCACGACCGCGTGATGGTGCGGATCTCGCCGGAGGACGGCGAACGCCGCAGCAGCGGCGGCATCGTGATCCCGGCGACCGCCCAGATGGCGAAGCGCCTGGCCTGGGGAGACGTGCTCGGGGTCGGCACGAACGTGCGGCACGTCAAGGTCGGCGACCGGGTGCTGTTCAACCCGGAGGACCAGTTCGAGGTCGAGGTGCAGGGCGGCACCTACCTCGTCATGCGGGAACGGGACGTGCACGCGACCGCGACCGAGCGGACGGACCACGGGACCGGGCTTTACCTGTGACCAGTGCGGTGAGACCTGTGAGCCACCCGAAACGTGATCGACGCGTGACGGCGCTCGGGTAAGCAGTCCCAGGACCTTGCGAGTGGCAAGAGGGGGAGCGGTGCCGGAGAACCAGCGACCGGAGTACGACGCTGAGCGGACCAAGGCCATGGAGCCGGTCCGCCCGTCGGGCACCGCCTCGGAGCGGACCACGAAGCTCACCGGGGGCCCGCCCGCGGAGGCCGCGTGGCCGCAGGAGGAGCCGGACGCGGAGCCGGACCACTCGGCCACCGTCCGCAACGTGACGCCGCCGTCGAACGGCCGCGACAACGCGGCGGGCCCGTCCGGCGTCTCACCCGACGTGACGCAGCAGCACCCGGCGCGCAACGCGCCGCACACCCCGCCGAGGGGCGTGGACGCCACCCAGGCCATCACGCCGCCCGGCGACCCGACGCGCGCCCTCACCCCGCCGGGCTCCGCCGAGCAGACCCAGATGATCACCACGCCGCCCGGCGGTTTCGGCAGGCCGGCCCCGTCGCCCTCGCCGTCGGAGGCCACCACGGTGTTCTCCGCGCCGGTGACACCGCCCGAGCCGGAGCCCGCCGAGGCCACCGTCTACGGCCCCGTGATGGTGGACGGCGACCCCGAGGCCGACGAGGCCGACGCCCGCCGCAAGCGCTTGCGCAAGGGTGGTCTGATCGCCGCCGCCGTGCTGGGCGTGCTGGTCGTCCTCTACGGCCTGGACCTGGTCGTCTCGGGCGGCAACGTGCCGCGCGGGGTGACCGTGGCCGGTGTCGACGTCGGCGGCCTGAGCCACCCCGAGGCGGAGCAGAAGCTGCGCGACGAGCTCGGCCCCCGCCTGGCCGCGCCGGTGAAGGCCCGCGCGGGCGACGTCGAGATCGCCGTCGACCCCAAGGCCGCCGGCCTGGAGCTGGACTGGACCGCCACGCTGGACCGGGCGGGCAGCCAGCCGCTGTCCCCGATCACCCGCGTCACCTCGTTCTTCACCTCCCGCGAGGTCGGCTTCGACACGCGCAGCGACGCGGGCAAGCTGTCGGCCGCGCTGGAGGCGCTGCGCGCCGAGACCGACCACGAGCCCGCCGAGGGCGCCATCCGCTTCGAGGGCGCCACCCCCGTCGCGGTCGACCCGAAGCAGGGCCAGAAGCTGGACGTGGCCGGCGCGTCGGAGAAGCTGCTCGCGGGCTGGGCCGACGGCGGCACGGTCGAGCTGCCCGTGGCCACCACCCCGGTCAAGACCACCAAGGAAGGCGTGGCGAAGGCGCTGGCCGAGGTCGCCAAGCCCGCCACCGCCCTGCCGCTGATCATCCAGGGCGAGGGCAAGGACGCGACGCTCACGCCCGAGCAGCTGGCCACCGTGCTGGTGTTCGAGCCCGCCGACGACGGCGGCCTGACCGCGAAGGTCGACCCGGCCAAGGTCGTCGAGCACGCCGGGCCGCAGCTGAAGGAGACGGAGAAGGAGGGCAAGGACGCCCAGATCGTGTTCGAGGGCGGCCGGCCCGTGGTGAAGGAGTCGGTCGACGGCCTCGGCGTCGACTGGGAGAAGACCCTGGCCACGGCCCTCGACGTGCTCAAGCGCGACAACGAGCGGGCGATCAAGGCCGAGTACAAGCACACGCCCGCGAAGGTGACCACCGAGCAGGCGAACAAGATGGGCATCAAGGAGATCATCGGCGAGTTCCAGACCGGTGGCTTCGTGGCCGCGTCCGGCACCAACATCCGCGTCGTGGCCGAGAAGGTCAACGGCGCGATCGTGAAGCCGGGCGAGACGTTCAGCCTCAACGGCTACACCGGTCCGCGCGGCACCGCGCAGGGCTACGTCGAGGCGGGCATCATCGAGAACGGCGTGCCCGGCAAGGCGGTCGGCGGCGGCATCTCGCAGTTCGCCACCACGCTCTACAACGCGGCCTACCACGCGGGCATGAAGGACGCGGGCCACAAGGAGCACAGCTACTGGATCTCGCGGTACCCGAAGGGGCGCGAGGCCACGGTGTTCATGGACGGCGCGGGCAACAGCCTGATCGACATCAAGTTCACCAACCCGGACGAGACCGGGGTGGCGATCCAGACGATCTGGACCCCGTCCACCATCAGGATCGTGCTGTGGGGCACCAAGAACTACGACGTGAGCGGGTCGACCAGCGCGGAGTTCAACCCGACCCAGCCGCAGGAGCGCAAGGTCAACAAGCCGGACTGCCAGCCGAGCGCCGGCGCGCCGGGCTTCTCCGTCACCGACACCCGCACCATCACCGACCGGCGCACCGGCCAGTCCCGCCAGGAGAGCCGGACCGTCCGGTACGACCCGCAGTTCAAGATCGTGTGCGAGCCGCCGCCCCCGGGCGGCTGAGCGAGGCTCGCGGTTCGCGGTAGCCACGACTGGGTATCACCCGATCGTGGCTACCACCGGGCAAGAGGTGCGAAGACATCCCGCCGTGCAGTTCCTGGGGCGCGCCGGGATGGTCTGTTACGGGCTCGTCCACGTCCTGCTGGCGGCGTTGACGGCGCAAGTGGTCCTGGGTGACACCGGGGAGAAGACGGACCAGAAGGGCGCGGTCTCCGCCCTGGCCCAGACGTCGCTGGGCCCGGTCCTGCTGTGGGTCCTGGCCATCGGCCTGTTCGCGTTCGCGGTGTGGCAGCTCAGCATGGCCGCCGGCGGGTACGGGTGGGTGACCAAGAAGCGCAAGCGCCTCTACCGGCGGTGCGGCTCGGTCGGCCGCGCGGTCACCGGCGCGGTCATCGGCATCGCCGCGATCAACTACGCGACCGGCACGTCGCAGAAGAGCGGCACCGAGCAGTCCCAGGCGTGGACCGCGCGCGTGCTCGCGCTGCCGTTCGGGCAGGTCCTGGTCGGTCTGGTGGCGGCGTTCGTCATCGGTCTCGGCGTGATGGTGGCGCGCAAGGGCGTCAAGAAGTCCTTCGAGGACGACCTGAACATGTCCGAGCTGCCCGCCGCCACGCGGTTGTGGGTCGAGCGGCTGGGCCGGATCGGCTGGATCGGCAAGGGCGCGTCGTACGTCCTGATCGGCATCCTGGTCGCGTTCGCCGCGATCAACGCCGACCCGTCGGAGTCCGGCGGGATGGACAAGGCGCTGCACACGCTCGCCGCGCAGCCGTACGGCGTCTTCGCGCTGGCGGTCATCGCGGTCGGGTTCCTGGGCTTCGGCGCCTACTGCTTCGCCGCCGCGAAGGCCCACAAGGGCTGATCGGCGCTCGCACGAACGGCTCGAGGGCGGCACCTCCGGTGTCGCCCTTGGCTCGTCCAGGCACTCCTGTCGCGGTCCGCGCTCACCGCCACCACGCCGCCGGTGAGCCGCACGCCAGGACAGCCGTCCCCGCGACGCCCGCGCCGCGAGGGCCGAAGGCCGGTAACGCCGGATCGGGATGCCTCACCGTCGGGGCGATGCGTCCACAACGGCAAAGCAGGGGTCCCCGCCAAGGGGACCCCTGCTTTCATCCTGCCCGAAGGGTCTGACAATCCCGGGTGGTCGACCGGGTCAGAACGACGCCTCGTCCACGTCCATCAGGGCGTTGTCGGTGGCCTCGGCGATCTTGCGGCGGGCGGTGAGCTCCGGCAGCACGGACTTGGCGAAGAACGACGCCACCGCGACCTTGCCCTCGTAGAACGCCTTGTCCTTGGCCGAGACCTGACCGTCCAGCTTGGTCAGCGCCACGTCGGCCTGGCGCAGCAGCAGCCAGCCGACGAGCACGTCGCCCGCGGTCATCAGGAGGCGGACGGTGTTCTGGCCGACCTTGTACAGGTTGCGGACGTCCTCCTGCGAGCTGGTCAGGAAGCCGACCAGCGCGCCGAGCATGCCCTGGAGGTCTTCGAGCGCCCGCTTGAGCAGCGCCCGCTCCTCCTTGAGCCGGCCGTTGCCGCCCTCGTTGTCCAGGAAGCCCTGGATCTCGCCGTTGAGGAAGCCCAGCGCCTGGCCCTTGTCGCGGATGATCTTGCGGAAGAAGAAGTCCAGCGACTGGATGGCGGTGGTGCCCTCGTACAGCGAGTCGATCTTCGAGTCCCGGATGTACTGCTCGATCGGGTACTCCTGCAGGAAGCCGGAGCCGCCGAGCGTCTGCAGCGACTGCGCCAGCTGCTCGTACGCGCGCTCCGAGCCGACGCCCTTGACGATCGGCAGCAGCAGGTCGTTGACCTTCTCCGCCAGCTCCTTGTCGGGGCCGCCCAGGGCGATCTTGTCCTGCTGCGTGGCGGTGTAGAGGTAGACCGCGCGCAGGCCCTCGGCGTACGCCTTCTGCAGCATCAGGCTGCGGCGCACGTCCGGGTGGTTGGTGATGGTGACGCGCGGCGCGGTCTTGTCCGTCATCCGGGTCAGGTCGGCGCTCTGCACCCGCTCCTTGGCGTAGGCCAGGGCGTTGAGGTAGCCGGTCGACAGGGTGCCGATGGCCTTCGTGCCCACCATCATCCGGGCGTACTCGATGACCTGGAACATCTGCGCGATGCCGTCGTGCACCTCGCCGAGCAGCCAGCCCTTGGCGGGGACGCCGTGCTGGCCGAACGTCAGCTCGCACGTGGTCGAGACCTTGAGTCCCATCTTGTGCTCGACGTTGGTGACGAAGGCGCCGTTGCGCTCACCGGTCGACTCGCCGGTCTCCGGGTCGAAGTGCCACTTCGGCACGAGGAACAGCGACAGGCCCTTGGTGCCGGGCTTCGCCTCGATGCCGGGGCCCTCGGGGCGGGCCAGCACCAGGTGCATGATGTTCTCGGTCATGTCCTGGTCGGCGGAGGTGATGAACCGCTTCACGCCGTCGATGTGCCAGGTGCCGTCGTCCTGGAGCGTGGCCTTCGTGCGGCCCGCGCCGACGTCGGAGCCGGCGTCCGGCTCGGTCAGCACCATGGTGGCGCCCCAGCCGCGCTCGATCATGATCTCGGCCCAGCGCTGCTGCTGCTCGGTGCCGTTCTTCCACACGACCGAGGCGAAGTTCGGGCCGGCCAGGTACATGTAGACGGCCGGGTTGGCGCCGAGGATCAGCTCGGAGGCCGCCCACTGGACCGACGGCGGGATGCCGAAGCCGCCCAGCTCGTTCGGCAGCGACAGGCGGTACCACTCGCCGTCCCAGACCGCCCGGTAGGACTTCTTGAACGACTCCGGCAGCGTGGCCGAGTGGGTCTTCGGGTCGAAGACCGGCGGGTTGCGGTCGGCGTCGGCGAAGGACTCCGCCAGCGGGCCGACCGCCAGGTTGTTGAGCTCGGCAAGCACGCCGCGCGCGGTGTCCTCGTCGGACTGCTCGAACGGCCCCGTGCCGAGGTGGTCCTGCACGTTGAAGACCTCGAACAGGTTGAACTCGAGGTCCCGGACGTTGCTCTTGTAGTGACCCATCTCGTCGCTCACTCCATGCTGGTCGGGGCGGTCCCCCTACTGACCGGTAACAACAGGGTATTACCTGTCAGTAACCCCGGCAAGGCCGACCATCGGGTTGTGGCGAATCAGACGCGCCTGAGCTGCGGTGTTCCGGACCGGTCCGGTCAACCCGGGCGGACGGCGCCACCGGAGAGCAGGCCGGACTGGTAGGCGAGGGACACGGCGTGCGTCCGGTCGCGGGCGCGGAGCTTGCGCAGGATGTTCTTCACGTGCGTGCGCACGGTCTCCACCGAGACGTACAGCTCGTTCGCGACCGCCTGGTTCTCCATGCCGTCCGCGATCAGCTGGAGCACCTCGTACTCCCGGCGGGACAGCGTCCGGCGCGTGCCCGCCTCGGCGGTCGGGGTGAAACCGGCGGCCAGGGGCGCGAGCGTCGGGTCCAGGTAGGTGCGCTCGGCGTGCGTGCGGGCGATGGCCTGGAGCACGTCGTTCACGCCGCCCTCGCGCGGCACCAACCCGCGCACGCCCGCGGCCAGCGCCGAGCGCACGAACTTCGCCGTCCGGTGCGGCTCGCGGACCAGGGAGACCACGACCAGCGACGAGTCGTTGCCGGTCAGCAGGGTGGCCAGGTGGCCCTGCGGGTCGAGGACGGAGTCCACCACCAGCACGTCGGGGCGCAGCCGCTCGTGCAGCCGCACGGCCGTGTGCAGGTGCCCGGTGGCGCCCAGCCAGTGCATGGCGGGCGTGCGCCGGACCACGGCGGCCAGTCCTTCGCGGAACAGGGGCACCGGGTCCACGAGGGCGACCCCCGGCCCGGGTGCGGGGCTGGGGGCGTGTCCGTCCCCGCCTGGCACGGGCGGACGCAAGTTGACACCGGTTCGCATATGAGTACGACCACGCCGGCGACCAGCCATGACGCAGTTCCGCGGGAGTTCTTGAGGGGTGCGCGCGACCCGTCTCGTGTCATGTATGTGAACAACAGTCACGAATGTGACTCAATGACCGTCCGTGGCCTTCCGCCGGGCGCAACAGCCTCGTAAGACGTACGTCACACACCCATGTGGGACGCCGCGCACCGCCGCCGCTCGAACACGCGCTGCCACCCGTGGGCCGAACACTCGTGGAGGCCTCATGGAAACCCTCGACTGGGTCGTCGTCGGTGGGTACTTCTTCGTGATGGTGGCGATCGGCTACTGGTCACGCGGGCGCATCAAGAACATCGCCGACTTCTTCACCGCGGGCGGCAAGATGCCCTGGTGGCTGTCCGGCATCTCGCACCACATGTCCGGTTACAGCGCCGTCATGTTCGTGGCCTTCGCCGCCGAGGCCTACCGCCTCGGCCTGACCGTCTACATCTGGTGGGCGCTGACGATCGGTGTCGGTGTCGGCATCGGCGCGTTCCTGTGGGCGGGCACGTGGAACCGGCTGCGCTCCAAGCACGGCGTCAAGTCGCCGCTGGAGTACCTGGCCCGCCGCTACAACGTGCCGACCCAGCAGATCATGGCGTGGGCGGGCGCGGCGCTGAAGGTCGTGGACATCGCGGCCAAGTGGGTCGCGGTCTCGTTGCTGCTGCAGGGCTTCGCCGGCGTCCCGATCTGGCTGGGCATCACCATCGTCGGCGCCGTCACGATGGTCTACTCGGTGCTGGGCGGCCTGTGGGCCGACGCGCTGACCGACTTCGGCCAGTTCGTCATCCAGGGCGCGGCGGGCATCGCGATGTTCGTCGCGGTCGCCGCGCACTTCGGCGGCATCGACTTCATGTGGAAGATCTGGGACCAGCTGCCCGAGTCGCACTCCGAGCCGCTGTCCGGCAACTACACGTTGATCTTCTTCATGGCGTTGTTCCTGATCAAGACGCTCGAGTACAACGGCGGCATGTGGAACCTGGCGCAGCGCTACATGGCCGCGCCGTCCGGCGCCGCGGCCAAGCGGTCCGCGCTGCTGTCCAGCGCGCTGTGGCTGGTGTGGCCGCTGGTGCTGTTCTTCCCGATGTGGGCCGCGCCGCTGATCGTGCCGGGCATGGAGGCCAACGCCGAGCAGGCGTACGTCGAGATGGGCAAGCTCATGCTGCCCGCGGGCATGATCGGCCTGGTGCTGGCCGGGTTCTTCTCCCACACCATGGCGATGGTGTCCTCCGACGCCAACGTGATCTCCGCGGTCATCACCCGGGACATGCTGCCCCGGCTGTGGAAGGGCGTGAAGCGGCTCAGCGAGCCCGCGCAGCTGCAACTGGCGCGGATCACCACGTTCGCGTTCATCGGGCTGAGCATGACGATCGCGCTGACCGCGGACACCAAGGGCTTCGTGCTCAAGGTGGTCATCGCGTTGGTCGCGGCCACGATGGGCCCGATCGCGATCCCGCTGATGCTGGGCATGCTGCCGTGGTTCAAGAAGGTCGGCCCGACCGCGGCGACCGCCTCGGTGGTCGGCGGCCTCGGCACGTGGGCCGTGCTGTACGTGCTGCAGCAGAACAAGGTCGAGTTCGTCACCCAGGCGGTGATCGTGTCCTGGCCGCTGCTGGTGTCACTGGTGCTGTACCTGCTCATCGGCCTGGTCATCAAGCCGGAGCCGTCGGCGGAGCGCTCCGCCCTGGTCGACTCGCTGCGGTCCGACTCCGACGAGGAGAAGGTGCCCACGCGCGCCTGAGCAGGCCTTGTGGGACAGGTCGCCTTGTGTGATGGGTTGCTTGTGCGATGGGTCATCTCCGCTGTGCGGGCGCTCCGGTGCGCCCGCACAGTGGGGTCATGGACGGGTGGGCGCCGCGGGACGAGGCCGAGTCGGAAGCCGGGTGGCGGCTGTGGCTCGCGCTGAGCGGACGGCTGTGGCCGTCGGCCGAGTGGGACGGCACACCGGCGACCGCGGTGGGCGGGCTGCGCGCGGTGCTGGCCGGGTGCGGCGCGATCCGCGGCGCGTACACCGGCGACCCGTCGGCGGCCGTGCTGCGACTGGTCGACTCCGTGGTGTTCGTAGCGAGCCTGCCGCTGGAGCTGTGGCGGGACGACGTGCTGCCGGTGGACGTGGACCGGGCGGCGTTGCTGCACAGCGACCTCGCGGGCGTGGTCGAGCACGTCGCCGAGGTGCGCGCGGTCCTGGCGCGCGGCGGCGGTTGGGCGGAGCTGGAAGCCCGGTGAAGCGGTTGCCCCGGCCCATACGGTCGGCTGGAGTTCCTGCGGACGCAGGAGATCGTGCGGCGGTTCGTCGGCGGACGCGCCCGGGTGCTCGACGTCGGCGGGGCGACCGGCGTGCACGCGGGGTGGTTGGCGCAGGACGGGCACGACGTGGTCGTCGTCGACGCCATGCCGTCGCACGTGGAGGTGGCCCGCGCGCTGCCCGGGGTGACCGCCGTCGTGGGCGACGCCCGTGACCTGCCGGTCGCCGGGCCGTTCGACGCGGTGCTGCTGTTCGGGCCGCTCTACCACCTGGTGGAGCGGGAGGACCGGCTGCGGGCGTGGCGGGAGGCGTGGCGCGTGGTGCGGCCCGGCGGGGTGGTGCCGGGCGCCGTCATCGGCCGGTTGGCGTCGCTGTTCGACGGGCTGCGCGAGGACTTCGCGCTCGACGCCCGGTACCGGGACGTGGTGGCGCACGCCGTGCGGACCGGGCGGCACCTGCCACCGGCGGGCACGGCCTGGTTCACCTCCGCGTACTTCCACCGGCCCGACGAGGCGGCCGGGGAGGCGCGGGAGGCCGGGCTGGACGTGGTCGGGACGTTCGCGCTGGAGGGCGTGGCGTGGCTGCGGTCCAACGCCGACCTGGACGCCGCCCACGCCGACCCGGCCCTGATGGACTGCCTCCTGTGGGTCCTGCGACAGGTCGAGCAGGAGGAGTCCGTGCTCGGCGCGTCCTCCCACCTGATCACCGCGGCCCGGCGCGCCGACGGCTGACCCCGTGTGGTCCTCGTCGCGGTGCGCGGAACCGTCGCCACAAGATAGTGTGTGTACTAATGATTAGGGCACAAAACGTCGAGGACCCGCTGGCCCTGGAACGGCAGGTCTGCTTCGCGTTGTCCATCGCCTCCAGGAACGTGGTCGCCGTCTACCGGCCGCTGCTCGAACCCATGGGCCTGACCCACCCGCAGTACCTGGTGATGCTGGCGCTCTGGGGTCGCGCGCCGCTGTCGGTGAAGGAGCTGAGCCGGTTGCTGGCACTGGAGCCCGCGACGCTGTCCCCGCTGCTCAAGCGGCTGGAAGCGATCGGGTACGTCACGCGGTCGCGGGCCGCGGCGGACGAGCGGCAGCTCGCCGTGACGCTGACCGGGGAAGGCGCGGCGCTGCGCGAGCAGGCGTTGGCCATCCCCCCGGCGGTGGTGGCGAAGCTCGGCATGTCGCTGGACGAGCTGCGCGACCTGCACGCCGTGCTGACCAAGGTGATCGCCGCGACGGAGCGGACGTGACCGGCCCGTCCGCGCCGCTGCGGATCTGGTACCTGCTCGGCGGCCGGCTGCCCCAGCGGCACCGCGAGTGGGTGTTCCGGCAGGCCACCAAACCGACGTGGCTCGTCTGGTTCGGCGTGCGGATGTTCCTCCAGGTGCTGCCGCTGACGGTGGCCATCACCCTGGCCCTGGTGCTAGGCCTCGGCTCGCCGCTGCCGCTGGCCGTCGCCTGCGGGTCGTTGGGGCTGGTGGTCGGCGTGTACTTCGGCGTGTCGTACGCGATCGAGAGCACGGACCACCGGATGACGAAGTACGGCTACCCGGCGGGCGCGGCGGCGGCCGTGCGCAAGGAGCGGACGGCGAAGGACCAGGAGCGGTACGAGCGGGTGTGGCGCTCGTCGGAAAACGGGTCCTGACTTCGCGGCCGGATGCCCTAGCGTCCGTGACGTGCGGTGGGAGCGGGCGGTGGCCGCGGCGTTCGGGCTCGGTGACGTGGTCGAGCCGTGGACGCCGGTGTCGGGCGGGCGGGCGCACCTGGTGTGGCGCCTGCGCACGGCGAAGGGCACGTGGGCGGTCAAACGCCTGAACCGGTCGCGCGAGGACTGGTGGATGCGGGACCACCTGGTCGCCGCCGCGATCCAGCTCGACGCCTACGCGCGCGGTTTCCCCATGCCACGCCCGGTGCACCCGCTCGAACCGGCCGCGCCCCTGCTGGCGGACGTGCGCGTGGGCCACGAGGTGGCGAGCTACCTGGTGCACGAGTGGCACGACGGCAGACCGTTGACCGGGGACGTGTCGGCGTGGGTCGGCGCCACCCTGGCCTCGCTGCACCGCCACACCGTCGACACGCCCCCGGACCGCGCGCCGCACCCGGTCGAGGAGTGGCGCGAGTGGCTGGACGAGGCGCCGAACGACTTCACCGCCGCCGTCCGCGCCTACCTGCCCGACATCGCCGAGGCCCGGTCGATCGCCACGGCCGTCGGTGACCTCACCCCCGTCGGCACCCACCGCGACGTGAAGCCGGACAACGTCCTGGAGACCTCCGCCGGCCCGTTGCTGCTCGACTGGGACGGCGCGGGCCCGGAGTACGCGGAGTGGGAGCTGACCCGTGCGGCGGTCCACTTCAGCCGACTGGGCGAGGACCGCGCCGCCTTCGACACCGTGATCAGGTCCTACGAAGCCGCCGGCGGCCGACGTCCCCCGGCGTCACCGACCTCGTTCGCCGGTCTCCTCCACGTCTACCTGGGCGGCGCCGCCTGGATGGTGTGGCGAGCCCTCGGCCACCGCCCGGTCACACCGGCCGAACGCGCGGCGGCCCACACCCACGCCCTCGAACTCCTGGCCGACCTGCGCACCTCGCTGGGCAGCCTGCCGTCCTGGACCACCCGCCTCCGCTGACCGAGGCCACGACGCCCGCCCGGTAGGGGCGCGACGCCATCGCCGCTGGTCGGAACGCTCGGGCACCCGGATGAGCAAATCTGTGGTGGCGGGAGTAGACATTCGCGCGCTGCTGTGTGTAGAGTTCTCCTTGTTGGAAGAGAGAAAGTCAGTAGCACGGGAGATGACGAACTGCCCGTGAGCTTGTGAGGCAAGACGGTCGGACGTGCTGGGGCCAGTCAGTGGAAGGGGCTCCGCGGCCGTGGACCAGGGGTTGGCGGTCATGCCGGGGGAACGATCCCGGCGCCGGCGACCGAACGGAGTGGTAATCGGTTAAAGCAGTTGCAGTGGATGTCGAAAGGTGCAGTGCGGCCAGGTCTGTCGGAGCCGATCAGTGGAAGGGGTTCCGGGCAGGGTGGCCAAGGATGGTCGGTGAGGTGATTCCGGCATGTGCATCAGGACCGGTGCCGACCGTCGCGTGAGAGTGCAAGAAGCAGTAATCAGAGGAGAAGGGAAGGGTTGCACACCATCGGATCGCCCGCCTTCGGCTGAACTCGGCCGGACGGGTACCGCGGTTCCATCGGATTGGAAGGTGGTCTTCGGTTACGCACAAGCGATCCCCGCAGCGCCCGCTTCTAGTGCGGGTGGCGCGGACAGAGGAAGCCGGTCTCACGGTCGGCTAGGTGGAAGTGAAACCCAACACCCCGGGGCCCCGGCGCTACTGCGCCGGGGCCCCTCGTGATGCGGAGGCGCGTTGACCCCAGAGGGAACACAAGACCAGTCGTCGGACGAGCGGCCCACGGCCGCGAGGTTCGACGACGACGACTACCCCGCCTACACCATGGGGCGGGCCGCGGAGATGCTCGGCACCTCCGCCGGGTTCCTGCGCAGCCTCGACGAGGCCAAGCTGATCGAGCCGCAGCGCTCGACCGGCGGCCACCGCCGCTACTCCCGAACCCAACTGCGCCTGGCCGCCCGCGTCCGGGAACTGGTCGACCAGGGCATGGGCCTGGACGCGGCCTGCCGGATCGTCACCCTGGAGGACCAACTCCAGGAAGCCAGGGACGCCAACAGGTCGCAGCACCCGCCCGGCGAGCCCTACCCACCACTGCGGGGCGTGTGAGCCGCCGCGGACCGGGAGGTCGGCCGAACCGGCCGGCCCTCCTTCGGCACGGCGGCCCCGCACCTGCCGACCACCTCATGACGAAGGCCCAGGCCGTCCGGCCGGACCGGCACTGACCTGGGCCTTCCTCCACTCGAACGGAAACGGGCTCGAACCCGCCTCCACCGCGCGGAACCTGACGAGCGTGCTCCGGCGTCTTCGGAACGCGGCGGTCAGGACGCGATGGGGAGGCCCCGCGCGGCGGCTTTGTGCTGTGCGCGGAGCGCCTTGAGCGTCGGGTAGTACGGGTTGTGGGCGTTGTGCTCGAGGTTGAGCGGGAGCACTTCGCCGGTGATGAGGCTGTGCTCCAACTTCCACGGCTCGTCGTCGGCGACGAAGGCCACGCGGGCGTGGGCACCCATCCACTCGCTCAGCTTCGCCTCCCCCGCCGGGGTGAAGGTCAACCGCGTGCCGCTGCCGACGCGGCGGAGCCGGATGCCCAGCTGTTCGGACAGGTGGCAGCCCAGCGTCAACCGGAGAGTGGACCCCTCGGCGTTGCCGCTGTAGTGGTAGCGCACCCGCGTGCGCAGGCTCTGCCGACTGGCCGGCTTCCCGTTCGCCGGCGGCGCCTTGGGCGCGATGCCGACGTAGAGCAACGTCCCGGCCCCGGTGACGCGGCACCCGCCGGTGAGCACCCCGGGCGGGACCTCGTCGAAGTACCAGGCGTACACACCGGCCCGCTTCGGGATCGGGGGATCCCGCACGAGGACCTCGTCGCGCGAGTAGGTCCGAGCCGGGTCCAGCAACCCCTCCGCCCGCTCGACGTGCAGAGCACTCCCCATGACGCCACTCCCCTGAGCCGGTCACCACACCTACTCGCGGCAAACTAGCGAACACCCCCGACAAGCAGCCTCCGGGCCGCGGGAGCCCGGCGACGCGCTGAACCGAGTGCGACGAAGGCCCAGGCCGTCCGGCTGAACCGGCACTGACCTGGGCCTTCGTCTGTCTGAGCGGGTGACGGGAATCGAACCCGCCTCTACAGCTTGGGAAGCTGTCGTTCTACCAATGAACTACACCCGCGTGTTGCGTGCCCGATCATACACACAGCCGGTGGCGGGGTGGGCAGGCGCTGTCACCTAGGCTGTGCGCGTGCTGCTAAGTGACCGCGATCTGCGCGAAGAGGTCGAGTCCGGCCGGTTGGGGCTGGACCCGTTCGACGACGTCATGGTGCAGCCGTCCAGCATCGACGTCCGGCTCGACCGGTTCTTCCGGGTCTTCAACAACACCCGGTACACCCACATCGACCCCTCGATGCAGCAGGACGACCTGACCTCGCTGGTCGAGCCGGCCGACGGCGAGCCGTTCGTGCTGCACCCCGGCGAGTTCGTGCTCGGCTCGACGTTCGAGCTCGTCACCCTCCCCGACGACCTGGCGGGCCGGTTGGAGGGCAAGTCCTCGCTGGGCCGCCTCGGCCTGCTCACGCACTCGACGGCGGGCTTCATCGACCCCGGTTTCGCCGGGCACATCACGCTGGAGCTGTCGAACGTCGCCAACCTCCCCATCACGCTGTGGCCCGGCATGAAGATCGGCCAGCTGTGCCTGTTCCGGCTCAGCAGCGCGGCCGAGTTCCCGTACGGCTCGGCCCAGGCCGGGTCCCGCTACCAGGGCCAACGCGGACCGACGCCGTCACGCGCCTACCTGAACTTCCACCGCACCGACACGAAGCGCTAGAGCTTCAGGTTCCCGTAGCGGGCCAGCACCCGTGACCTGAGCTCCGGGTCGTTGCGCGGCACGGGCTCGAGGAACACCTCGTCCAGCTCATGGTGCGCGGCGCGCAGTTCGGCGTCGATCCGCACGCACGCCCGCTCCAGGTCGGCCGCGCCCAGGGAGTCGTCGAAGTCGAGCCGCGCGCACACCAGTACGCGGTCCGTGCCGACCGCCATCGTCAGCAGGTCCACCACCTGCTCCACCTCCGGCTCGGCGCGCAGCCGCTCCCACACCGCCCGCACCAGCACCGGGTCGGCCTGCCTGCCGATCAGCAGCCCCCGGTTGGTCGCCGCCAGCGTGTAGGCGGCGAACGCCAGCAGCACGCCGATCGCCAACGACGCCACGCCGTCCCACACCGACGACCCGGTCAGGTGGTGCAGCCCCAGCCCGCCGAACGCGAGCACCAGCCCGACCAGCGCGGCCGAGTCCTCCAGGAACACCGTCTTCACCGTCGGGTCGTCCGACACCCGCAGGAACGCGAGCACGGACCGGTCCTCGGCCTTCGCCTCCCGCCGCACCTGCCGCGCGGCCTGCGTCCACGACACCGACTCCAGCGCGAACGCGATGGCCAGCACGACGTACCCGACGACGGGGCTGTTCTGCTCCTGCGGCGAGCCGAACACGGTCCGGATCCCCTCGTAGAACGCGAACACCGCGCCCGACACGAAGATCGACACGGCGGCGAGCAGCGACCAGAAGTACCGGTCCTTGCCGTACCCGAACGGGTGCCTGCGGTCCGCGGGCCGGGCCGACCGGCGCAACGCCGTCAGCAGCAGGGCCTCGGTGAACGTGTCGGCGACCGAGTGCGCCGCCTCCGCCATCATCGCCGCCGACCCGGTGATCACGCCGGCGATCGCCTTCATCACGGCGATGGCGAGGTTCACGGCCAGGGCGAGCAGGACGGTGACCGTGCTCTCGCCGCCCTTCGACTGATCGGCTGCCATGCCCTGACGTTAAGCCGCACCCACGCGATCCGCCGGTTGTGGCCGCTGTCGTGAAACGATCGCGGCGGCTCTCGCGACGTCGAGGTGACAGCGTCTTTCTTTTCCGGGGGGAATACCAGGTGCGCAACCTGACCGGCCGTCTCGCGGCCCTTTTCGCGGCCGCGGCCGTGGCGACGCTCACGAGCCCGCTCGCGGTGGCGCAGGAGAACACCGTCACGCTGGAGGGCCTGGTGTGGTTCGACCGCGACGCCGACGGCGTGGTCGACCCGGGTGAGCCGCCGCTGGCCGACGGCCGCGGGGTGGACGTCTACGACGTCAGCGACAAGAGCCGTCCCCTCGGGCAGTTCCGCACCGACGCGAACGGCCGGTACAGGGCCACGGGCCTGCCCGACGTGCCGCTCGCGATCTACAACTACAGCACCGAGCTCTACGAGGCCACGACCCCGGCGACGTACAACCCGGTGCGCGGCGGCGGCACGTTCGACTTCGGCTTCCGCGGCGGCACGGTGCGCGGCTCCTCGTTCGAGGACACGAACCGCGACGGCGTGCGGCAGGGGAACGAGGAGGACGTGCCGGGCGCCCCGACCGTGCGGCTGATCCACGGCATCGTCGACGTGAAGCCCGCCACGCGAGGGGTGGACGGCGAGTACGAGTTCACCGACGTGCCGGTCGGCGACCAGGTCACGATCGTCGGCGACGACGCCCCGGAGCTGAAGCTGGCGCCCGCGGTCACCGAGTACGACGTCGACCCCGCCACCCGCGCCAAGAAGATCGTGGTCCGCGCGGGCGAGACGACCCGGGTGGACGTCCGCTACACGCACCTGGACGCCGACTTCGTGGCCGGCACGCCTCGACTGGAGCCCGCGCGGGACACCTACCGGGTGGGTGACGTCGTCACGTTCGTGGTGCCGGTGACCAACCGGGGCGAGGCGTCGGACATCCCGGACATGGTGGTGTTCGGGTCGACGCCGGAGTTCGTCGCCGCGGGCGACGGGGTCTCCGTGGTCACGCCCGGCCAGGATTTCCGGCTCAGCGAGCGGATGGCGGTCGGCGCGACCGTCGACGTGCGGCTGACCTACCGGCTGGACGACCCGGCGTTCGACCAGTTCCACCTGTTCGTCCGGCCGATCTCGGCGCTCGCGCACAAGGAGACGAACGTCGACGACAACCACGCGATCGTGCCGCTGAAGTACACGACCGGGGAACAGCCGACGACGACCACGCCGCCGACGACCGCCCCTGTCACCACCACCACGACCACCGTCCCGGCCGTGGCGGGGGTGTCGGGTGACGGCAGCGGGTTGGCGAGGACGGGGGCGACGCCGTTGCCGTGGTTGACGATCGGCGGCCTGCTGCTCGGCGCAGGCGCGTTGGCCTTGTTGGCGGCACGCGGGCGTCGTCGCGCCTGACCCGAACGGAGCACCGCTGCCGTTAGCCTGCGGCATGGGCATTTTGGTGCACGTACTGCTGACGGCGGTGGCGGTCTGGGTCGCCACGCTCATCCCGGGCATCGACCTGGAGGCGGGGGCGTCGACGCCCGCGAAGATCGGCACCCTGATCGGTGTGGCGCTGCTGTTCGGCCTGGTCAACGCCGTGGTCAAGCCGCTGGTGAAGTTCTTCGGCTGCCTGTTCTACCTGGTCACGCTCGGCTTGATCGGCCTGGTCGTCAACGCGCTGCTGTTCTGGCTCACCGGCTGGCTGGCCGGCGAGCTGGGCCTGCCGTTCGACGTGACCGGCTTCTGGCCCGCGTTCTGGGGAGCGATCATCGTGGCCCTCGCGAGCTGGCTGCTGAACCTGGCCTTCGACCGCGTGACCGACCGCGACTGACCCCGGGACGACTGACCCCCGGGACGACTGACCCCCGGGACGACGGACGCCCCCGGTCCGAAGAGGACCGGGGGCGTCCGTCCACAGCCGACTAGTTCGACGAGGCCTCGTCCTCGTCCGGCAGCGGGGTGCCGGTCGGGGTCTCGTCCGTCGGGATGTCGCCGCGCTCCAGGGCCTGGCCCCGGCGCACGGACGTCAGCAGCAGCTGCGCCACGTCCACGACCTCGACGTGGGAGCCCGCCGCGCCCTCGTTCTGCCGGGCCGTCACGCCGTCGGTCAGCATCACGCGGCAGAACGGGCAGCCCGTCGCGATCTTCGACGGCGCGGTGCCGAGCGCCTCGTCCACGCGGTCGAGGTTGATGCGCTTGCCGATCCGCTCCTCCATCCACATGCGGGCGCCGCCGGCGCCGCAGCACATGGAGCGCTCCTCGTGGCGGGGCATCTCGCGCAACGTCGCGCCCGACGCGCCGACCAGCTCGCGCGGCGCCTCGTAGACCTTGTTGTGCCGGCCCAGGTAGCACGGGTCGTGGTAGGTGACGTCCTCCGCGACCTCCGCCACCGGCACCAGCCGGCGCTCGCGCACCAGCCGGTTGAGCAGCTGCGTGTGGTGCACGACCTCGAACTGGCCCCCGACCTGCGGGTACTCGTTGGCCAGCGTGTTGAAGCAGTGCGCGCACGTCACGACGATCTTGCGCTGGCCCGGCCCGCGACCGTCGAACACGGTGTTGAGCACCTCGACGTTCTGCTGCGCCAGCATCTGGAACAGGAACTCGTTGCCCGCGCGCCGCGCCGGGTCGCCGGTGCAGGTCTCCTCCGGCCCGAGCACGGTGTACTTGACGTCCGCGGTGTGCAGCAGCTCGGCCACCGCCCGCGTGGTCTTCTTCGCCCGGTCCTCGAACGCGCCCGCGCAGCCGACCCAGAACAGGTACTCGGCGTCACCCAGCTCGCCGTCGAACACCGGCACGTCGAAGTCGAGGCCCTCGGTCCACGCCAGGCGGTCCTTGGCGTTCTGGCCCCACGGGTTGCCCTTGTTCTCCAGGTTCTTGAACATGCCGCCGAGCTCCGACGGGAAGTTCGACTCGATCAGCACCTGGTAGCGGCGCATGTCGACGATGTGGTCGACGTGCTCGATGTCCACCGGGCACTGCTCGACGCACGCGCCGCACGTGGTGCACGACCACAGCACCTCGGGGTCGATCACGCCGAGCTCGTCCGCGCCGCCGACCAGCGGGCGCTCCGACTCGGCCAGCGCCAGCACGTCGATGGACTCCAGGCGCTTCTTGTAGTCCTCGTACTTGTCCTCGGTCAGGCCGACCTCGTCGCCCGCCATGTCCTTGCTGCCGCCCGCGAGCAGGTACGGCGCCTTGGCGAACGCGTGGTCGCGCAGCTGCGTGATGACGAGCTTCGGCGACAGCGGCTTGCCGGTGTTCCACGCGGGGCACTGGGACTGGCAGCGGCCGCACTCGGTGCAGGTGCTGAAGTCCAGCCAGCCCTTCCAGGAGAAGTCCTCGACCTTGCCGACGCCGAACACGTCCTTGTCGGGGTCGGCCTCCTCCAGGTCGAGGACCTGGCCGCCGCTCATCATCGGCTTCAGGGCGCCGAGCGCGACGCCGCCGTCGTCCTCGCGCTTGAAGTAGATGTTGAAGAACGCGCTGAACCGGTGCCACGCCACGCCCATGGTGAGGTTCTTCGACACGACGATCAGCCAGATCATGCCGGACAGCAGCTTGGTGATCGCCATGATCGAAACCCAGTTCGGGCTCGCGGGCAGGAGGTTCGACAGCGGCGCGGTGACGAACGACGTCCACAGCGGAGGGTCCTCCAGGCCGGAGGCCTGCTTGAACGCCTTCACGCCGAGGATGCCGAGGCCCTCGATGATGACGACCGCTTCGACGAAGTAGGCGGACTTGAAGTCCGAGCCCGCGAACCGCGACACCCGGTCGGCGCGGCGCGGGTGGTTGAGCTGGCGGATGACGGCGAGCGCGACGCCGCCGACGACGGTGCCGATGCCGAGCAGCTCGACCAGCAGCAGCCACAGCGACCAGGTGCCGATGACCGGCCAGTGGAAGCCCGGGTCGAAGACCTCGCCGTAGGCCTCGAACAGCACCGCGGAGCCGATCAGGAAGCCCCACATCACCATCCAGTGCCAGGGCGCGACCTTGCGGAACTTGGCCATCCGGGTGTGGGCGACGAACTCGACGACCAGCGTGCGCAGGCGGGGCCCGAACGGCCCGTTGCGGGTCGAGTCCGGCTGGCCGAGGCGGATGATCTTGATCATCCGCACGACACCGGCGACGAACAGACCCCAGGCGAACACGCTGACGGCGACGCCGATGGCGCCGAGGGTGAGCTGGAGGGCTCCCATTGTGGTGGCGGCCTTTCTCGTCCGTTCTCCTGGCTGGGCAGCCTACGCCCGATTACTGGCCGGTAACCACTTGGACGTGGCCGATCGCATAGGGTCGGTAGACTAGTGGAACAGACGTTCAACTTGTTGGGGGCGGGACGTGCTCGTGTACCTGGTGCTGGCCGTGGCGATCATCGGCGAGGTCACCGCCACCGTGTTCCTCAAGCTCTCCGAGGGCTTCTCCAAGCCGATCCCCTCGGTCGTGGTCATCGTGGGGTACGTGATCGCGTTCGGAGCGTTGAGCAAGGTGCTCCAGCTGGGCATGCCGATCGGGGTGGCGTACGCGATCTGGTGCGCCTTCGGGATCGCTGCGGTCGCGAGCGTCGGCGTGCTGGTGTTCAGGGAGCCGGTCAACGCCACGATGGTGGTCGGGCTGCTGCTCGTGATCGCGGGCGTGGTGGCCATCGAGGTGGGCAGTGGCGCCGCCGCCTGACGGCAGGCGGGTCCGCGGCGACCGGCGTCGGCGGGAGATCCTGGCGGCGACGCTGCGGGTCGTGGAGCGGGACGGCGTGGCCGGGGTGAGCCACCGGTCCGTGGCGCGCGAGGCGGGCGTGCCGACGACGTCGACGACCTACTACTACGCGACGTTGGACGAGTTGCTGATCGCCACGCTCACGTGGTCGGCCGACGAGATGGCCGCGAGCTTCCGCGAGGTGCCCCTGACGCCCGCGGCGGTGGCGCGGTTCATCGCGGACGCCGCCGGCGCGCACCGGGGACGCACCCTCGCCGAGTACGAGCTGTACCTGCTGGCGGCCCGCCGGCCGGAGCTGCGCGAGGCGGCCCGCCGGTGGGTCTCGCTCATGGCCGAGGTGGCCGGTCCGCGCGACCCGGTGGCGCTGCGGGCGGTCCTCGCGGGCCTCGACGGGCTCCTGATCCAGGCGTTGATCGCGGATTTCCCCCCAATGGCGCAGGATTTGGAGCCCGTCGTGTCCCTTCTGATGCTTGGCGGATGACCTTCACGCGGGACACTGGTGTCATGAGGTTCGCCGGTCGTGAGTCGTGGCAGGTGTCGCACGGGACGAGTCAGACGGTCAACACCGCGCTGTTCGTCCGTGACACGCTCGCGCTCTCGGTCGAGACCGTGCCCGAGCTGCCCGGGCTGGACCCGTCCGTGCCGGTCGTGGTGCCGGCGGGGGTCGACCGGGCGGGCGCGGCGGAGGAGTGGCTCGGCTGGTGGGCCGACGTGCTCGACCACGCCCGCGCGGAGCTGGCCGGCGGCTCGCCCGCCGACCCGGCCGGCGCGTCGTTGCAGGTCCGGCCCGCGCTGCGGGCGGCGGTGCTGGCGCTGGCCCCGGCCGCGGCCGAGTACGACCAGCGGCACGTGACGTCGCGGGGCGCGTTGCCGATCGGCGAGGTGGTGCGCGGGGTGGAGGGCAGGCTCGGGCGGTACGTGCGGCCGTTCCGGCTGGTCATCACCGAGGTGCCGGTGCAGGGCATGGTGTGGGAGCGGATGACGGACACGCACGTCATCGCCTCGCAGCGCTTCCTGGTCGACCCGGCCCTCTCCGCCCCGGCCCTGCGCGCCGTCGTCGAATCCCTGGCCTGACCCCGCGTGTCCTACGTCCGGAACGCGCGTGTCCTACGTCCAGGACACGTGTGTCCTACGTTCGTGACACCCGAGTTGAACGCTCACGACACGCCGAGCCGCTGACGGTCCGCTGACCCGAGGGGTAGGGCCAGCCCCCGTATCCGGCCGGGGGTCTTCCTGGTGGGTCGACCGATCCCGTACCCCTAACTTGGAGTCGCACAGCTTGGTGTCTTTCTAGGGGGCAGCGGTGGTTAAGCGGATCGCGTTGACGGTCGGTGTGGCGGTGGCCGCGGCGCTGGCGCTCACGTCGTGCGTGCGGCTCGTCCAGAACGGCTTCGACGACCAGCACTCGGTGTCCGAGCAGGTGACCGAGGTGCGGTTGCAGAACGGCTCGGGCGACGTGACGGTCCGCGGCCAGGCCGGCGCGACCGCGACCGAGGTCCGCCGGCGCGTCGAGTACCCGAAGGGCTCGGACAAGCCCGGCGGCGTCTCCCACCGCGTGGAGGGCTCCGTGCTCGTCCTCGACGGCTGCGGCAGCCAGTGCTCGGTGAGCTACGAGGTGACCCTCCCCACCGAGGACGTCAAGATCACCGGCCGCAACAGCTCCGGTGACGTCGTCCTCGAACGGGTGGCGAGCGTCGACGTCGAGGTCGGCTCCGGCAGCACGACGGTCCGCGAGGTGGCGGGCGCGGTCACCGTCGACAACGACTCGGGCGACCTGGACGCGACCACCGTGGGCGGCGACTTCATCGGCCGGGTCGGCTCGGGCAGCACCAGGCTGGCGGCGATGGGCGGCTCGGTGACCATCGACGCCGACTCCGGTGACGTCGACGTGGCCATCACCGCCGTCAAGTCCGTGCGCGCCGACGTGGGCAGCGGCAGCCTGAAGGTGACCGTCCCGCAGGGCGCCTACAAGATCGACGTGGACGCCGACAGCGGCGAGAAGTCCATCGACGTCAAGAACGACCCGACCGGCTCCGCCGAGCTGTACCTGCGCGCCGGCAGCGGCGACGTCACGGTGCGGTCCGCCGCCTAGCCGCCCCGCTCCCACCCCTGTCGGCCCCGGCCGGCGACGCCCCGTGCGCCGCCCGGTCGGGGCCGACGGCTGCGCGCGAGAAGTGGACGAGTGTCCCGGATCACCTCTGGTCGGGAACACCACGGCGCCGCCGGCCGTTGGACAGGCAGAAAGATTGAGCCGGGTGGACTCAAGTCCGCCAGAGCCGGCTAAACTTGAGTCGGCACCGCTCAACGCGGGGCTCTCACACACGCACTACCAGGAGGAATCCAATGGCGCGAGCGGTCGGCATCGACCTGGGGACGACCAACTCCGTCGTCGCGGTTCTCGAGGGCGGCGAGCCGACGGTGATCGCCAACTCCGAGGGGTCGCGCACCACACCGTCCATCGTGGCCTTCGCCAAGAACGGCGAAGTGCTCACCGGTCAGCCCGCCAAGAACCAGGCGGTGACCAACGTCGACCGGACGATCCGGTCCGTGAAGCGCCACATCGGCACGGACTGGCGGACCGACGACGTCGACGGCAAGAAGTACACGCCGCAGGAGATCAGCGCGCGCGTGCTGATGAAGCTCAAGCGCGACGCCGAGGCCTACCTGGGCGAGGAGATCACCGACGCGGTGATCACCGTCCCCGCCTACTTCGAGGACGCGCAGCGGCAGGCCACCAAGGAGGCCGGCCAGATCGCGGGCCTCAACGTGCTGCGCATCGTCAACGAGCCCACCTCCGCCGCCCTGGCCTACGGCCTCGACAAGGGCGACAAGGAGCAGACCATCCTGGTCTTCGACCTCGGTGGCGGCACGTTCGACGTCTCGCTGCTCGAGCTCGCCGAGGGCGTGGTCGAGGTCAAGGCGACCTCCGGCGACAACCACCTCGGCGGTGACGACTGGGACCAGCGGATCATGGACTGGCTGGTCGAGCGGTTCAAGCAGACCAACGGCATCGACCTGACCAAGGACAAGATGGCGCTGCAGCGGATCCGCGAGGCCGCCGAGAAGGCCAAGATCGAGCTGTCCAGCTCGAACAACGCCTCCATCAACCTGCCCTACATCACCGTGGACGCGGACAAGAACCCGCTGTTCATGGACGAGACGCTGTCGCGCGCCGAGTTCCAGCGCATCACCAACGACCTGCTGGAGCGCACCCGCGCCCCGTTCAACAACGTGATCAAGGACGCCGGCATCAGCGTCGGCGACATCGACCACGTGGTGCTGGTCGGCGGCTCCACCCGCATGCCCGCGGTGGCCGAGCTGGTCAAGGAGCTGACCGGCGGCCGTGAGCCGAACAAGGGCGTGAACCCGGACGAGGTCGTCGCGATCGGCGCGGCCCTGCAGGCCGGTGTGCTGAAGGGCGAGGTCAAGGACGTCCTGCTGCTCGACGTCACCCCGCTGTCCCTGGGCATCGAGACCAAGGGCGGCGTGATGACCAAGCTCATCGAGCGCAACACGACGATCCCGACCAAGCGCTCGGAGATCTTCACCACGGCCGACGACAACCAGCCGTCCGTGCAGATCCAGGTGTTCCAGGGCGAGCGCGAGTTCGCCCGGGACAACAAGAAGCTCGGCATGTTCGAGCTGACCGGCCTGCCGCCCGCGCCGCGCGGCGTCCCGCAGATCGAGGTCACCTTCGACATCGACGCGAACGGCATCGTGCACGTGTCCGCGAAGGACATGGGCACGGGCAAGGAGCAGCGGATGACGATCACCGGCGGCTCCGCGCTGCCGAAGGACGACATCGAGCAGATGATCAAGGACGCGGAGGCGCACGCCGAGGAGGACAAGCGCCGCCGCGACGAGGCCGAGGTCCGCAACCAGGCCGAGACCCTCGTCTACCAGACGGAGAAGGTCCTCAAGGAGAACGAGGACAAGCTCCCCGCCGAGGTCAAGGACAAGGTCGCCGCGGCCCTCGCCGAGACCACCGAGGCGCTCAAGGGCGAGGACATCGCCAAGATCCGCGCCGCCGTGGAGAAGCTCGCCACGGAGTCCCAGGCCATCGGCCAGTCCCTGTACGCCAACTCCGCACCCACGGCCGACGCCGCGGGCGCCACCGGTGGCGCCACCGCCGGTGACGCGCCGAAGGCCGACGACGTGGTGGACGCGGAGATCGTCGACGAGGACGAGAAGAAGTGACCCAGCCCGAAGAACAGCCCCACGTGGTGGTGCACGACCGCAGGCGCGTCGACCCCGAGACGGGTCAGGTGCGGCAGCACCCGGCAGACGAGGACGCGCGGGCCGAGACGTCGCAGGCCGACGTGCCGGCCGAGTCGGACGCCGGCGCGACCGGCGAACCCGAGACCGGTCCGGAGGGCGGCGGCAAGCACGCCGCCCCCGAACCGGCCCTGGCCGACGACCCGTCCGTCGAGCTCAAGGCGCAGCTCGACGAGCGGACCGCCGACCTCCAGCGGCTGACCGCGGAGTACGCCAACTACCGCAAGCGCGTCGAGCGCGACCGGGAACTGGTGATCACCACGGCCAAGGCGCAGGTGGCCGGCGAGCTGCTCGGCGTGCTCGACGACGTCGAGCGGGCCGGCACGCACGGCGACCTCACCGGCGCGTTCAAGGCGGTGGCCGACAAGCTCGTCGGCGCGCTGCACGGCACCGGCCTCGAACCGTTCGGGCACGAGGGCGAGGAGTTCGACCCGTCCGTCCACGAGGCCGTGCAGCACGGCACCTCGCCGGACGTCAGCGGGCCGACCGTCACCGCCGTGCTCCGCCGCGGCTACCGGTTCGGCGAGCGCGTGCTGCGGCCCGCGCTGGTCGCCGTGACCGACCACGAGCCCGCCGCCGAGCAGCCCGTCGTCGAAGAGGCCGTCGACAAGCCCGTCGAAGAGCAGCAGGACTGACTGAGGAAGGGGGCGGCGTCCGTTGAGCGCTCGCGACTGGATCGAGAAGGACTTCTACCGCGAGCTGGGCGTCACCTCCGACGCCTCGGCCGACGAGATCAAGAAGGCGTACCGGAAGTTGGCGCGGGAACTGCACCCCGACGCCAACCCCGGTGACGCCAAGGCCGAGGCGCGGTTCAAGGCGGTGTCCGAGGCGTACGGCGTGCTGTCGGACACCGCGAAGCGCAAGCAGTACGACGAGGCCCGCCGCCTCTTCTCCGGAGGCGGCGGCTTCCCCGGCGGGTTCGGCACGGGCGGCGGCGGGTTCGACGTCGGCGACCTGTTCGGCCGCCAGGGCGCCCAGCAGCCCGGCGGCATGGGCGGGCTCGGCGACCTGCTCGGCGGCCTGTTCAACCGCCGGGGCGGCACGGGCGCCTCCGCCACCAGGCCACGCCGCGGCGACGACGTCGAGACCGACGTCCGCATCGACTTCACCGAGGCCGTCAAGGGCGCGACCGTGCCCATGCGGCTGTCCAGCCCGGCGACCTGCGGCACGTGCGCGGGCTCCGGCGCGCGTCCCGGCACGTCGCCGCGGACGTGCACGAACTGCGGCGGCGCCGGGCTGGTCACCCGCAGCCAGGGCGCGTTCGCGTTCTCCGAGCCGTGCGCCGACTGCCGGGGCACCGGGCGGATCGTGGACGACCCGTGCCCGGAGTGCGCGGGCGACGGCGTGAGCACCAAGACCCGGACCCTGACCATCCGGATCCCGTCGGGCGTCGACGACGGCCAGCGGATCAGGCTGGCCGGGCAGGGCGAGCCGGGCCGCAACAACGGTCCCGCCGGCGACCTGTTCGTGCTGGTCCACGTCAACCCGCACCCCGTCTTCGGCCGGTCGGGCAACGACCTGACCGTGACCGTGCCGGTGACCTTCCCCGAGCTGGCGCTGGGCACGACGTTGACCGTGCCGACGCTCGAGGGCAAGGTGACGTTGAAGGTCCCCGCGGGCACGGCCAGCGGCCGGGTGCTGCGGGCCAAGGGCAAGGGCATCGCCAAGCGCGACGGCCAGGTCGGCGACCTGCTCATCACGCTGAACGTCGCGGTGCCGAACAACATGGACGCCGCTGCCAGGGAGGCGTTGGAGAACTACGCGTCGGCGACGGCGAAGCACGACCCGCGCGCGGAGCTCAACGCCCTGTTGGAGAAGAGGTCGGTGTGAGCTTCCCGTTCCCGCCCGGCACCGACGAGGACACCCCGTTCTTCGTCATCTCCGTGGCGGCCCAGCTGTCGGGCCTGCACGCGCAGACCCTGCGCGCCTACGACCGGCTGGGCCTGGTGTCGCCGGGCCGCACGTCCGGCGGCGGGCGCCGGTACTCGATGCGCGACATCGTGCTGCTGCGGGAGGTGCAACGCCTCTCGCAGGAGGAAGGCGTGAACCTCGCGGGCGTCAAGCGGATCATCGAGCTGGAGAACGAGGTCGGGGCGCTGCGCGCCAAGGTCCAGGAGCTGACCGAGCAGGTGGCCTCCGCCATGGCCGCCGCCGAGCACGCCGCCGCGTCGGTGCACGCGTCGTACCGCCGCGACCTCGTGCCGGTGCGGCACGAGACGGCCCTGGTCGTCTGGAAGCCGAACTCGAAGCGCTGACCACGCGCCGCGTCGCCCGATGGGGTGATCATCGGGGGAAAATGTACGGAAACACTGTTCCCGTACCTCGGTTAAGCATGAGGAACCCCGCGACGCCGACCCCCTACCCCACCCCGCCGCCATCCCGGCCGCCGCTGCCCCGGATCGCACCTCCGACCGCCACAACCACCGCGAACGCCGAACCCGCGCCAGACTGGACCCCGTGGACTACGTCTTCGTGCACGGCACCACCCAGTCACCCGCGGCCTGGCGCCCGGTGGAGGACCTGCTCCGCCAACGCGGCCACCGCACCGTGGCCGTGGACCTGCCGACCGACCGGCCGGAGCTGCGTGCCGTCGACTACGCCGCGATCGCCCGCGCCCAGGCGGGCGACGCGCTGGCCCCGATCCTGGTGGGCCACTCCGGCGCCGGCCTGCTGATGCCCGCCATCGCCCGAGCCCTCGGCGCGTCGCACCTGGCCTGGATCGCCGCGATGGTCCCCGGCCCCGTGTCCCTGGCCGACGAGCTGGCCGTCGACACGGGCGAGATGTTCAACCCGGAGTGGCGCTCCCTCGCCGAACCACCCACCGCGGACCCCGTGGTGGCCTCGTACTTCCTGTTCCACGACTGCGACCTGGCCGGTGTGCGCGCGGGCCTGCGCACCCTGCGCCTGTTCTACCCGGCCGCCACGTACCGCGAGGTGCACGAGGTGCCGGACCTGCCGTCGACCTACGTCCTGCCGCGCGGCGACCGCACGCTGCGGCCGTCGTGGATGCGCCGGGCCGCGCGCGACCGGCTCGGGGTCGAGGCGATCGAGGTCGACGGCGGGCACTGCCCGCAGACCAGCCGGCCCGAGACGCTGGCGGCCGTGCTGGGCGCGGCGCGGCCCGCGCGGCCCTGACGTGCCGCGGGGTCGGTGGTGAGGGACCCCGCGACGAACGTGAAAAACTTTCGCGAAGAGGTCAGTCCAGGGTGAACGGGTCGTACTTGATCCGGTCCAGCGGGGTGCCGGCGACCAGCATCCGGGACACGGTCGCCCGGATCATGGACGGCGAGCCGCACACCAGCACGTCCCGGTCCTCCCACGCCCCGTAGCGCGTGACCACGTCGGCCAGGGTGCCCTGCTCGACGCCGCGTGCACCCGGGTCCGACTCCAGCACCGGCACGACGGTCAGCCACGGGTTGGTCATGGCGAACCGCTGGAGATTGTCCAGGTCGTACAGGTCCTCGCGGCTTCGCCCGCCCATGAACAGGTGCACGCGCGGGTTCTCGCCCCACTGCGCCATCTCGTCGATGATCGCGTGCATCGGCGCGACCCCGGTCCCGCCGGCGACCATCAGCACGTCCCGCCCGGACTTGCGGTCGACGCTGAGCCGACCCATCGGCGGGCCGAGCCGCCAGACGTCACCCGGCTGGGTGTGGCCGACGATCGACCGGCTGACCCACCCGCCCTCGACCGAACGGATGTGGAACTCGATGATGCCGTCTTCGCGAGGCGCGTTGGCGGGCGAGTAGTACCGCCACAGCCGCGCGCGCTGCGGCGTCTCGACGCTCACGTACTGCCCGGCGCGGTACCCGACCGGGTGGTCCGGCTGCAGCCGCACGACCGCCAGGTCCCAGCTCACCCGCTGGTGGTCGAGCACGGTGGCGTGCCAGTAGGCCGGGCCGTCGTCGGCCGCCGCGGCCTCCTGCATCGCCCTGGCCATGATCGTGTACGCCTCGGCCCAGGCCATCTCGACCTTCGGCGTCCACGCGGGCCCGGCGAACTTCTTCACCGCCGCGAGCAACGCCGTGCCGACGGACTCGTAGTGCACGTTGAGGACGCCGAACTTGCGGTGGTCGCGGCCGAGCTGGCGCAGGAACGGGATCAGGTCGTCGGGTCTGTCCACCATCTGCACGACGTGGACGAGGGCGCGCAGCAGTCGGCTGCGCTGGACCTCCATGTTCACGGGGAACATCTCACGGGTCGCCGGCGCGAGGCTGAAGAGCATGCCGTAGAAGAACTTGGCTACCTCTTCGGCGCGCGGCTCCACCACCGCGAAGCTCTCCCGGATCATCCGCACCATAGCGGTGACACCAGGAGGAGGTTCGCGGTGTGGCGGGCTCGGGATGGGGCTCAACACGGCGTTCGCAGTCATGGTCCGGGCGCAGTCTCCACGTTTCTGGCGGCGCCAGCAAGGGCGCTACGTCCTCGTCAAGCTTCCATCCCCGACGAGGGGACACTAACCCGCCAACTGGCCGGTCGACTCCTTGATGCCACCTTCGAGTGCAGTGCGGTTACGGACGGTCGCGCAACGTTCCCGCGAACGGGTGGACATTCCCTTCCACGTATACCGAATCCAGCGCTTGCGGCCCACCGCCAGACGCACCACCCCTCACGCGACGTGGGCCACACGACCCGGTCGAGGCGACCGGCCGGAGTCCCGGGCCGAGGTTCACCCTGGTGGCGGCCGGCAACGCTCCCGGGTGCGGTGGGCCGCAGTCGCCTGTGGATTCCCACCTGCGGATTGTGGACAACTCAGGTGCCGGTGTGGACAACCGGCTGCGACATGTGGGTGACGGGCGTCAGCCGTTCTCGGACCGCTCGGCTGCGCTGCGTTCAACGCAGAACTCGTTGCCCTCCGGGTCGGCGAGCACGACCCACCCCTTGCCGTCGGGGCGGCGCATGTCGGACACGAGCGTCGCCCCGATCCCGAGCAGCCGCTCGACCTCGGCGTCACGGGTGGTGTCGGGCTGCAGGTCGAGGTGGACCCGGTTCTTCACCGACTTGGGCTCGGGCACGTGGATGAACAGCAGCCCCGGTCCCCCGGGCAGGGCGATGAGCACTTCGGGGTCGCCCGGGAAGTCCTCGTCGGTGAGCGGCTGCCCGGTCACCTCGCTCCAGAAGCCGGCCAGCTCGTAGGCGTCCCGGCAGTCGATCGTGATGTGGCGCACGAGTGAGGTCATGCGGTGATGGTCTCCGCCGAGGACGATGCGGTGCACGCGAGTTTCCGGTCGCACCCCGACCGTGGCCCACACCACACGATTTCCACCGGGTTGAGCGGAACTGGCTCAACTTTTCTGACGTTGACCTGGATGATGGCTGGTGCTGGACGCCGGCCCCTGCGCACGAACACCGACCGAGGTGAGGAATGGACGCTTTCAACCCGACCACCAAGACGCAACAGGCCGTGTCCGCCGCCGTGCAGGCGGCGACCATCGCGGGCAATCCCGACGTCGTCCCGGTCCACCTCCTCGGCGCGCTCCTGGCCCAGGGCGACGGCCTGACCGCGCCCCTGCTGTCCGCCGTCGGCGCGGACCCGAAGCAGGTGCACAAGGAGTTGGAACAGCTGGCCAGGGCGCTGCCCGCGGCCAGCGGGTCGTCCGTGTCGGCGCCCCAGTTCTCCCGCGACGCGGCCCGCGTGCTGAGCAAGGCGCAGGAACTCGCCACCGAGATGGGCGACGAGTACGTGTCGACCGAGCACCTGCTGGTCGGCCTCGCCCACCACGGCGGCCAGGTCGCCGACCTGCTGCGCCGCCACGGCGCGCACCCCGAGGCGCTCAAGGAGGCGTTCGGCAAGGTCCGCGGCTCGGCGCGGGTCACCAGCGCGGACCCGGAGAGCACCTACAAGGCGTTGGAGAAGTACGGCGTCGACCTGACCGAACGCGCCCGCAAGGGCGAGCTGGACCCGGTCATCGGCCGCAACACCGAGATCCGCCGCGTGGTGCAGGTGCTGTCGCGCCGCACGAAGAACAACCCGGTGCTGATCGGCGAGCCGGGCGTCGGCAAGACCGCCATCGTGGAGGGCCTGGCCCAGCGGATCATCGCCGGCGACGTGCCCGAGAGCCTGCGCGGCAAGAAGGTCGTCGCGCTCGACCTCGGCTCGATGGTGGCGGGCGCGAAGTACCGCGGCGAGTTCGAGGAGCGGCTGAAGGCCGTGCTCAAGGAGATCACCGACTCCGCGGGCCAGGTCGTCACGTTCATCGACGAGCTGCACACGATCGTCGGCGCGGGCGCGACCGGCGAGTCCGCCATGGACGCCGGCAACATGATCAAGCCCATGCTGGCCCGCGGCGAGCTGCGCATGGTCGGCGCGACCACGCTGGACGAGTACCGCGAGCACATCGAGAAGGACGCCGCCCTGGAGCGCCGCTTCCAGCAGGTCCTCGTCGGCGAGCCGTCGGTCGAGGACACGATCGGCATCCTGCGCGGCCTCAAGGACCGCTACGAGGTGCACCACGGCGTGCGCATCACCGACGCCGCCCTGGTCGCCGCCGCCACCCTGTCCGACCGGTACATCACCGCCCGCTTCCTCCCGGACAAGGCCATCGACCTGGTCGACGAGTCCGCGTCCCGGCTGCGCATGGAGATCGACTCCCGGCCGGTCGAGATCGACGAGGTCGAACGCGCGGTGCGCCGGCTGGAGATCGAGGAGATGGCGCTGGCCAAGGAGTCGGACGCGGCCTCCGTGGAACGCCTGGCCGCGCTGCGCGCCGAGCTGGCCGAGCAGCGCGAGGACCTGGCCGGGCTGACCGCGCGCTGGCAGAACGAGAAAGGCTCGATCGAGAAGGTCCGCGACCTGAAGGAGCAGCTGGAGCAGCTGCGCGGCGAGTCGGAGCGGGCCGAGCGCGACGGTGACCTGGGCCGGGCCGCCGAGCTGCGGTACGGGCGCATCCCGGCGTTGGAGAAGGAGCTGGAGACGGCCACCCGCACCACGCAGGACGCCGCCGTGATGCTGAAGGAGGAGGTCGGGCCGGACGACGTGGCCGACGTGGTGTCCGCGTGGACGGGCATCCCGGCGGGCCGGCTGCTGGAGGGCGAGACGGCGAAGCTGCTGCGCATGGAGGACGAGCTGGCCAAGCGCGTGGTCGGCCAGGCCGAGGCGGTGCGGGTCGTGTCGGACGCGGTGCGGCGCACCCGTGCGGGCGTGGCGGACCCGGACCGGCCGACCGGTTCGTTCCTGTTCCTCGGCCCGACCGGCGTCGGCAAGACGGAGCTGGCCAAAGCGCTGGCGGAGTTCCTGTTCGACGACGAGCGGGCGATGATCCGGATCGACATGAGCGAGTACTCCGAGAAGCACTCGGTGGCCCGCCTGGTCGGGGCGCCTCCCGGCTACGTCGGCTACGACCAGGGCGGGCAGCTGACCGAGTCGGTCCGCCGCCGCCCGTACTCGGTCGTGCTGCTGGACGAGGTCGAGAAAGCCCACCCGGACGTGTTCGACGTGCTGCTGCAGGTGCTCGACGACGGCCGGCTCACCGACGGCCAGGGCCGCACGGTCGACTTCCGCAACACGATCCTGGTGCTGACCTCGAACCTCGGCTCGCACGTCATCGCGGACGCCGCCCTGGACGAGCGGCAGCGCGACGACGCCGTCATGTCGGTCGTGCGGGCGCACTTCAAGCCGGAGTTCCTCAACCGGTTGGACGACGTCGTGGTGTTCCACTCGCTGGCGACCGAGGAGCTGACGTCCATCGTGGACATCCAGGTCGACCGGCTGGCGCAGCGCCTGGCGCAGCGGCGGCTGACCCTGGACGTCACCCCCGCCGCGCGCGAGTGGCTGGCGCTGAACGGCTTCGACCCGGTGTACGGGGCCCGGCCGCTGCGGCGGCTGGTGCAGTCGTCCATCGGCGACCAGCTGGCGAAGGAGCTGCTGGCGGGCGAGGTGCGTGACGGCGACACGGTGAAGGTCGAGGTGCTGGACGACCACTCGGGCCTGATCGTCGGCAAGGCCTAGGGGGCGTCTGCCGCGCCTTCGGCGCACCTGGCGTTCGACCTGCTGTGTCGGGGACGCGCTCGGGAAGCCCGCACCACCGGCTCCCGGGCGCGTCCGCTCGTTCACGGCGCCGCCGCCGTTCAGCCTTCCGTCCGGACGCCCAGCCGTCCGGCCGTCGCTTCGGCGCTTCCGGGGCGTCCGGCGCTCCCGCGCGGAGTCCGCCGTTCTGCGCCTCCGCGTGCCGAGCAGGCTGCGCAGAGGTCCCCGACCGGGGGATCCCCGATTTTTACTCTGCCGGCCGGGACCGACACCGGGCGAGTGGCCGGCATGTGCCTGTGGACAACGCTGTGGCCTGTGGATAAGTCGTGGCCGGCGGTCGTCGGGCAGGCGTGGGAGCCGGCCGCGACCGGCCCGCGATCCGGGTAACAGCTTGATCCGTTTGCGCGACCCACGCCCCAAGTGATCTTCGTTTGTTCACCGCCGCCCGCTACTCTCGCACCGTGGGCATACCGGCGTGGGTCTGGTTCACCGTCGCCGCGGTGGCGGGCGTGGCGGGGTTCGCCCTGCTCGCGACCGACCGGGCACAGCGAACCGCGCGAAACCGCGAACGCCGCCGCTGGGCGGCGCTGCGCGGCTGGCAGTTCGAGGAGACCGACCACGTGCTGCCCACCCGCTGGGAGAGCGGCGCGATCGCCTACTACGGCGTCGGCGTGGCCAAGGACGTCGTCGCCGGCTCCACCTTCACCGCCGACGGCCGCCGCCAGGTGTACGTGCTCGACCACGAGACCGGCGGCAAGGTCAACTCCGTGCTCGTCGGCGTGCGCTGCCGCCGGGCGTTGTCCGTGGTCATCGAGCTGTGGCTGCCCAGCGTGCCGTTCCAGCGCGACCAGATGCCCGACCTGCTCGGACCGGTCGGCTCGCGGTACGCGTTCGTCAGCGAGCTGCCCGCCGCGCGCAAGCTCATCACCCCCGACCTGGTCGACGCCGCCGAGGAGATCGGCGGCGACGTCACCGTCGTCTGGCTGGAGAACGACTGGGTGCTGGCCGCCGCGCCGCCCAACTCGACCCCCGCCCGCCTGGAACGGCTGCTGCGCGACCTGGGCGAACTGGCCGACGTGATCGACCCGTTCGAGGCCGACCCCGAAGCCGACGCCGGCGCCGAGATCCACCGCCCGCAGTTCGGGCGCAAGCCGTGACGCCGCCGACCGCCCTGGTCACGGGCGCCTCCTCGGGCATCGGCGCCGCGTTCGCCCGCAGGCTCGCCGCCGAGGGCCACGACCTGGTGCTCGTCGCCCGCGGCGAACAGCGGCTGGAGGAGACGGCGGCCAAGCTGCGCGCCGCGCACGGCATCACCGCCGAGGTGCTGCCCGCCGACCTGGCCACCGACACCGGCCGGGCGAAGGTCGCGGACTTCCTCGCCGAACGCGACATCGACCTCCTGGTCAACAACGCGGGCTTCGCGATCTCGTCGGAGTTCGTCACCGCCGACCCGCTCGACCTGCAGTCCCAACTGGACGTGAACGTGACGAGCGTGCTGCGGCTGACCCGCGCGGCGCTGCCCGGCATGGTGGCGCGCGGGCGTGGCGCGGTGGTCAACGTGTCCAGCGTGGCGGGTTTCCTGCCCGGCCGCGGCACGACGTACAGCGCGGACAAGGCGTGGGTGACCGCGTTCTCCGAGGGCATGTCGATGGCGACGGCGGGCACGGGTGTGCGCGTGATGGCGCTGTGCCCGGGTTTCGTGCGCACCGAGTTCCACCAGCGGGCCAGGATCGACATGTCCAAGACACCGGACCTGCTCTACCTCGACGCCGACCGGGTGGTGCACGACTGCCTCGCCGACCTGCGCGCGGGCAAGCCGGTCTCCGTGCCGGGCGCCCAGTACAAGGCCATCACGCTGTTCGCCCGCCTGGTTCCGCGCGCGCTGGTCAGGCGGCTGGCCTCCCGCGTGGCGGGCGGGCGGGGACGCACTTAGAACTGCCGGGAACCCCGACCCGGTCCGGCCCGTCCCACTCCACTAGTTGGAACAGGGAGGAACCGTCCATGGGCGAGCAGTTCAGAGTGGAGCCGCCGGAGCTCCGCGGTTACGGCGAGTTGCTGACGCGCAACGCGCAGCACTTCATGACGATCAAGGACCACGCGATCTCCAAGGGTGGCGACACCTCGGGGTTCACCGGTCTGCTCTCGCTGCTGCAGCCCATCGTGACCGGCGTGGCGTCCCTGTACGGGGAGACCCTCGACTTCGCGAACCAGATGATGGTCAAGGAGGCGGAGAGCATCAACAAGGCCGCCGACATGTACGAGAAGAACGAAGAGATGGTCATGAGCATCCTCGACCGGGTGCTCTCCCAGCTCCACTCCGTGGCCGAGGCGCCGTCGCTCGGGGGTGGCGGCCGATGACCGCCTACGCGGACGTCGAAGACCCGTCGGTCGCGCTCAGCGCCGCCGCGGAGGACCGGCCCGGCCGGCAGTCGACCAAGGAGCTCATCGAGAAGGCCGGCTGGAAGATCCAGGGCGTCAACTGGATCTACGAGCAGGTCACCGGCGAGAACCTGCTCGACGCGCTGATCAAGCCGCTGCTCGGCGATTTCGAGAAGATCGACGAGAACGCCAACGCGTGGGACCGGGTCGCCAAGGCGCTCGACTCCGTGCGGCACAACGTGGACGCGGGCGCGGAGCAGCTGTCGTCGCACTGGGACGGTGACGCGGCGAAGGCGTTCGAGACGCGCATGGGCACCATGTGGGTGATCGCCATCGAGGCGGACTCGCAGGTCGCGCGGATCATCGGCAACCAGTTCCGGTCGACGGCCGGCACCTGCCGCACCGCGTGCGGCCTGGCGCTGACGCTGCTGGACATGCTGGTCGGCAAGCTGATGGAAGCCGCGATGACGGCGTGGATCCCGGTCGTCGGCTGGGGCCGCGCGGTGTGGATGGTCTACGACGCGATCCAGATCGTCGACGCCATCCGCAAGATCATCATCGCGATCCAGACGCTGATCGAGGGCGTCCAGGGCATGATCGACGGCATCGTCGCCATGGGCACCGCGCTGTCCAAGCTGAAGGACGTGCGCGACGTCAGCGACCTGCTCGACGTGGTCGACGGGTACCAGGACGGCAAGGAGAAGTACGACAACGGCGTGGCCGCGGCGAAGAGCGGCGCGATCGGCGTCGGGCTCGGCGCGTACGGCCTCGGCAAGGCCGGCAACGCCGCCAACGGCCGCTACAGCCAACCACCGCCCACAGCGCCCGCGCCCGCTCCGGCCGGGGCGAGCTCCGGGGCGGGCTCGGGCTCCGGGTCCGGCTCCGGCGGGGGTGACGGGCAGTGACGTTCCCGTACGACAAGGCACGGCTGGACGCGCTGGTCGCCGACGTCGAGAAGCGGATGGCGAACGTCGAGGAGACCGCGCGGGCGGCCAGCCACGTGCAGCTGCGGTCGCGGGGGCTGACGCAGGCGGACTTCGCCGAGATCTCGCGGTTCGCCAACAGCCCCGGCGCGCCCCGGGAGCTGAAGGAGCTGGCCCGGCGGGTCGACGCGGGCGAGATGTCCTGGGAGGACATCGCATCCGGGCGGGCCGTGGACGACGAGGGCGTGCAGCGCGCTCTGCAGACCGGTGTGCCGGACCTGCAACGCGCCTACACGGCGATCCAGGAGGGCAACGACCCGGAGGACGTCATCTCCGCCGGCACGCCCCGGCCCGGTGGGCGCGGCGACGATGACGACGACCAGCCGGACAAGTTCACCGAGGACGCCTGGTAGACGAGCGTGAGGTCAGGCCTGTCACCGAGGACGACGCCGAGTTGTCCACAGGTGCGGGCCTGACCACCTCGAACCGTCGGACCCGTGGGGCAGAATAAAATCAGGGGTCCCTCTGGCGGGGACGCCTGCGTAGCTCCGAGCGGTGGCCGGCTGGAGCCGTCGGCTGCCGGAACCCGGCCGATCTGAGCCGTGCGCGACCCCGGAGCGGACGAGACGGGTGGCTGAGGACGGTCGGCGCGAGGTGGCCTGAGCGTCGACGGGGCCGCGTTCAGGTCAGCGTGGGGAAGTCGAACGCGCCGGCGCTGGTGTGGTTCGTCCCGGCCCCGCGCACCACGTCGTAAGCCACGGCCGCGGCGATCGCCAGGGAACGGACCGGGTCCGGGGTGCCCGGCCGGAGGGTCAGCACGTCCCGCCGCACGCGCCGACCGTCCCGCTTCACGATCGCGCCCGGGCTGAACGACGCCACCTCGTGCAGCAGGCACAGCCGCTGCCCGGCCGCGTCGAGCAGCCCGTAAGCGCCGTGCCCCTCGTGCCGCACCGACCCGGCCACCGCGCCGTTCGGCCACGTCACCCGGGTCGGCGGCCGGCCGGCGCCCTTGCGGATCAGCAGCAGTTGCCGCCCGCGGTCGGCCAGGGCCAGGTCGAACGTCGTGCGACCGGAGAACGCGGTGACGCGCAACAGCTTCCGCAGCGGCCCGAGGAACCGGCGTTCGGAGACCGACGCGATCAACGCGCCGCCGCCGTCGTAGACGTCGTTGCGGTACCTGGTGCCCAGCAGGTGGCGCAGCACGCCCCAGGGCTGCTCGATGATCAACGTGTCGGTGCCGGGAAGGGTCACGGTGTGCCAGCGTACGGCGAGGTATGACACTCTTGGCACCCGTGCGAACTGATGTGGTCCTGGACGCCGCGGCGAAGGCCGAGCTGGCGCGGTTGGTGAGCGAGTTGGCCGTGGTGCACGGCAAGGTGACGCTGTCCTCGGGCGCCGAGGCCGACTACTACATCGACCTGCGGCGGGCGACGTTGCACCACGCCGCGTCGCCCCTGATCGGCAAGCTGCTCCGGCAGCTCACCGCCGACTGGGACTACGTGGCCGCGGGCGGGCTGACGTTGGGCGCCGACCCGGTCGCCTGCGCGATGATGCACGCCGCCGCGAACGCGGGCGAGGTGCTGGACGCGTTCGTCGTGCGCAAGGCGGCCAAGCAGCACGGCATGCAGCGCCGCATCGAGGGCATCGAGGTCGCCGGGCAGCGGGTGCTGGCGGTCGAGGACACCTCCACCACCGGCGGCAGCGTGCTGACCGCCGTCGAGGCGCTGCGCGAGCACGGCGCCGAGGTGGTCGGCGTCGCGACGGTCGTCGACCGCGGCACGGGCGCGCGCGAGGTGATCGAGGAAGCCGGGCTGCCGTACCGGTACCTGCTGGACCTGGCCGACCTGGGCCTGGCCTGACGTGGCCGCCGCCCTGGTCCTGCTGCTGGTGATCGTGGCGATCCTGGGTGTCGGGGTCGCCGTCGGGGTGGCGCGCCGGAAGCGGAACCCGTTCACGAACCAGCAGTTCGTGAGCCAGTGGGAGCAGCAGATGCGGGCGCTGGAAGCGTCCCTGGGGTGGCGGTTCGTCGCCGAGGACCAGGGCTTCCAGGAACGGGTGCCGCAGATCGGGCGGATGCTGGAGGCCGACCGGAGCCGGGTGAAGTTCCAGCTCGTCGGCCACTGGCGCGGCGTGCCCGTGCTCGCCGTGGAAGTGGTGTTCCGCGCGGACAACGTGGTCACGTCGGAGTACCGCACCTACACGGTGGTGGTCGTGCCGCGCCCGATGCCGGGCCCGTGGGTGCTGATCAGCCCGCGCGCGGACAGCGTGTGGGGCCTGTTCGAGCAGTTCGTGGAGACCGGCGACCCGGTGTTCGACGGGCGGTACGAGGTGCGCCGCCGCAACCCCGCGTTCGCCTCCGCCCTGCTCGCCTCCGGCCTCACGCAGGCGTTGCTGCAGGACCCGAGGGCCAACGGGGTGGCGATCGCGTTCGACGAGCACACCCTCGCCGCCGCCGTGCCGGGACCGCTGCTGCAGGCGCCGCTCGCCCACCTGGCCGACCTGCTGCTGGACGTGGCGGGCCGGGTGCCGTGGCAGTCGCTGCCGCGGGGCTGAACCCCGGCCGCACCGCTTAATACAGCGGCATGTGATCGCTCGGCGGCCTACTGTGGCAGGCAGGGAGGTCGCTATGGTCGCGCGCGCTTTCGCCGAACTCGTCATGGTGGTGCACTTCGCCGTCCTGGTGTTCCTCGTGGTCGGGGGATTCCTGGCCTGGAAGTGGCCTCGGGCGCTGTACTTCCACCTGGCGATGGCCACCTGGGGCCTGCTGGTCGTGCTGTTCCCGATCGCCTGCCCGCTCACCTGGCTGGAGAACGAGCTCCGCGCCGCCGCCGGCCGGCCGGAACTCGAGAGCGGCTTCATCGACACCTACATCGACGGCGTCCTCTACCCGGACTCCGCGGCCCGCCTGGTGCAGGTGCTCGTGGCGGTCGTGGTGCTGGCCTCGTGGACCGGTTACTACCTCAAAAGACGCGGTGAACAGACCTCGCCGACGCACACCGAAGCTTGTCACTGAATCGGTCCAACGGTGTGTTCGGCTGTTAGGGCTACACCTACGCCGAACGTCATTCCCAAGCTCTACTCTCAGGGCAAGGGGGTGGACGTGGTGATCTGGTTCCGTCATCGAAAGAAAGCGTGGAGTGCCGACCTGCACTCAAGTCTCCTGGCCTATTACTGCGACTTGATGGAGTTCGAACGCGGGCAGCGCTGGCGCGTTCAATCGTGGTCGCAGGAGGTTCGGGTCAGGGACAACGGCGACGTGGACCAGCGGGTGCGCGTCACCGTCGTGGCGGAGTGCGACCGGCTGGACTTCGTCAGCTTCCACGACCGCGTCAACTGGGACTGGCCCGAGAAAAATCGGGACAGGGTCAGGGTCGAGGTTCGCACGCCCGAAAGACACGGTATCGGCGGCACGCGTTTGGACGTCACTCACCGCTGGCTCCGCAAAGGCCAGATCAAAGCGTTCGTGCACCTCGACCGGCCGATCGTGCGGGGTGAAGAGTTCACGTTCGTCGCGGAAATGTTCTGGCCGGAGAAGTGCCTGCCCTTCGTGCGCGGCGATGGTCCGGACAGTTTTCTCGTGTCGTTCGGCGAGATCACGCGCATGGTCGAGTACCGGGTCGTGCTCCCGAAGCGGTGGGCGGTGAACTTCGAGCACTTCGGACTCACTCCCGGTCGGGACGACTACGTCTTGACCGCGTCGGTGAACCAGGAAGGCCGGATGGTCGCGTCGCTCACCGTGCGGGACCTGCCCGGCTACCGGAAAGTCGGTTTGAAGCTCGACACGCCGTCCGCACCGGCCTGACTACGATCGCCCCGTCTTGCGAACTCCGGGGGTGACGTGGTCCAGCGAGTGGTCCTCGAAGGGTTTCACGCGGTCAAGCACGCGGTTCGGTTCGGTGGAGCCGTGGGGACCGTGGTGGTGCTCGACCGGGACAGGGCGGTCGGGTTGGCGAGGTCGCACGCGCCCGACCTCGTGGACGTCTTCGAACGGGCCGAGGTGGTCGGGCGGGCCGAGTTCGAGCGGGTGATCGGGCGGACACACCCGACCGGGGTGGGCGCGCTGGCCGAACGGCCCGCCGTCGAGTGGGCGGAAGCGGGGCGGGGCGCGCCGCTGGTGCTGCTCGACAACCCGCGCAACCTGGGCAACTTCGGCGCGGTGATCCGGGTGGCGGCCGGGCTCGGCGCCGGCGGGGTCGTCTCGCTGGGCGACGTCGACCCGTGGCACCCGAACGTCCTGCGCGGCAGCGCCGGGTTGCACTTCGCGCTCCCCGTCGGGCGGCTGGGCGGGGTCGACGACGTCCGCGGCACGGTGATCGCGTTCGACGCCGACGGACGGGACCTGGGTGACGCGCGCATCCCCGACGACGCGGTGCTGGCCTTCGGCTCGGAGCGGCACGGGTTGTCGCCCGAGGTGCGGGCGCGGGCCGACCTGGTGGTGTCGCTGCCCATGCGGCCGAAGGTGTCCAGCTACAACCTGACCACGAGCGTCGCGATGGGCCTCTACCACTGGCAACTGTTCCGACGAGCTTCTTGAACGGTTCAGTAGGCAGGCTGGTGAGGTGACGTCACCACCGAAGCTCCTCGCCGCGCGCGCCGGTGTCGCCGAACGCGCGGTCGAGTCCCGGCACCTGCGTCGGGTCTGGGGGGTGCCGGGCACGGTCCTCGGCGCGGTCGCCTGGCCGCCCGGCTGGCCGGGCCGGCTGCACGTCCGGTTCGGCTACTGGTGGCAGGCGCACCTGCTCGACTGCGTCCTCGACGCCCAGCTGCGCTCGCCGAAGGACGCGCGGGTCGCGTTGGTGCAGCGGCTCGTGCGCGGCATCCGGGTGCGCAACCTGGTCGGCTGGACCAACGACTACTACGACGACGTGGCGTGGCTAGGGCTGGCGCTGCTGCGCGCCGAGCGGGAAGTCGGGATCGCCCGGCCGAAGGCCATCGCCACGATCGCCGACCGCCTCCGCTCCGGGTGGACCGACCACGGCGGCGGCGGCATCTGGTGGCGCCGCGACGACGACTTCAAGAACGTCCCGGCCAACGGTCCGGCGGCGATCCTGTTCGCCCGGCTCGGCGCGCGGGCCGACCTGGGCCGCGCCCGGTCCATCGTGGACTGGGTCGAGGACACCCTGGCCGACCCGGACACCGGGCTGCTGTGGGACGGGTTGCACGTCCACCCGGACGGCACGGTCCGCGAGGTCGAGAAGAACCTCTACACCTACTGCCAGGGCGTGGTGCTGGGCGCGTGCGTGGAGCTGGGCGGCCGGTACCAGGACAAGGCGGCCCGGATCATCGACGGCGTGGACAAGCACCTGGCCACCGACGGCGTGCTGCGCGGCCACGGCGGCGGTGACGGCGGCCTGTTCAGCGGCATCCTCACCCGCTACCTGGCGCAGGCCGCGCTGCGGCTCGACCGGCCCGAGGCGGCCCGCGCGGCCGACCTCGTGCTCCACTCCGCCGAGGCCGTGTGGGCGAACCGGACGGCGGTGGTGTCCGGCCCGCTGTTCGGCCCGGAGTGGTCCGAACCCGCGGTCACGGACGGCGGCCCGGAGCGCGACCTGTCGGTCCAGCTCGGCGGGTGGATGGCGCTGGAGGCCGCCGCCCTGCTGGAACGCGACGGGATCACGCCGTCGCGGAGCTGAGCCGGCACCCGGGAACCGGTCGTCAGTGGCAGCCGCACGACTGCCGGTGCCGCAGCACGGGCGGCAGCCGGATCGTCTCCGGCGCCCGGTCCGGGTCTTCGATGCGGGACAGCAGCAGCCGCACCGCGGTGCGCCCGATCTCCTCCACCGGCTGCGCCATCGCGGTCAGCGGCGGGTCGACCAGCTCGGCCCACTCCACCTCGTCGTAGGTGACCAGCGCCAGCTCCGACCCGATCCGCACACCCCGCGCCCGCGCCGTGTGCAGCACGTCGATGAGCACCTGGTGGTCGTTCACCACCACGCCCGACACCTGCCCGAGCAGGGGCTCCAGCGACGGTCGCACGAGGTCCTCGTCCCACGCCAGCCCGGCCCGGCCGAGGCCCAGCCGGTAGCCGAGCACCCGCTCGTCGGTGGTCGCGAGCCCCGGCCGGCCGGACACCAGCCCGATCCGCCGGTGGCCCAGCTCCGCCAGGTGCCGGACCAGCGTGGACGTGGCCTGCACGTTCTCCGGGCCGACCTGGTCGACGTCCTGGGCCACGGTCAGCCGGTCCACCAGCACCGTCGGCACGCCCAACCGGCGCAGCTCGGGCAGCGCGGCCGAACCGGACGTCGGCGTGAGCAGCACCCCGTCCACCCGCCGTGAGCGCAGCATCCGCACCGCGGCCTGCTCGGACTCGGCGGTGTCCCGGGTGTCGATGAGCACCAGCGTGTAGCCCGCCCGGGTGGCCTCGCCCTCGATGGCCGCGATCAGCTCGGCGAAGTACGGGTGCGACACCAGCGACACCGCGAGGCCCAGGGACTTCGTGCCGCCGGTGACGAGCGAGCGGGCGATGGCGTCGCCGGTGTAGCCGGTCTCCTCGATCGCCTGGAGCACCCGTTCCCGGGTGGTCGCGGCGACGGACCTGGTCTCGTTGATCACGTGTGAGACCGTGGTGATGGAGACGCCGGCGAGACTGGCGACCTCCCGCATGGTGACCATGGACTCGTCCCCGTTCGGGCTGGCGCAAGCGATTGCGTGGGGACTTTACCTGGTAGGAGGACGTCCCGTGGTTTCGGTGCTGTGCGTCGGTCTGACGACCGTCGACGTGACCCAGCGGGTGGCCGAGTTCCCGGTCCCCGGCCAGAAGGTGCAGTCGCTCGGCGTGCACCTGTCACCCGGCGGTCCGGCGGCGAACGCGGCGCGCGCGGTGGCCGCGCTGGGGCACCGGGCGGTGCTGCTGACGTCGCTGGGCGGCGAGCTGGGCGACTTCGCCCTGGCCCGGCTGCACCCGGTGCGGGTGCGCTCGGTCGGCGCGGCCGGCCCGGCGCTGAGCATGGTCGCGGTGCGCGAGCGCGACGGCGAGCGGACCGTGATCTCGCGCAACGCCGCCGCGGTCGACGCGGCCGGGCCCGACGCGGCGGTCACCGTGGACCCGGCGCTGGTGGAGGCGGCCGACGTGGTGCTGCTGGACGGCCACCTCGGTCCGCTCGCGGTGGGCGCGGCACGGCTCGCGAAACGCGCCGGCGTGCCCGTGGTGCTCGACGCGGGCAGCTGGAAACCCGTGCTGGACGACCTGCTGCCGCTGGTGGACGTGGCCGCGTGCTCGGCGGCGTTCGAGCTGTCGGAGGCCGAGGTGCACGCCAGGGGCGTGCCGCTGGTGGTCCGCACGCACGGCCCGCGGCCCGTCACCTGGTCGCGTGGTGGTGTCACCGGCTCCCAACCGGTACCTGTTGTCGAGGCGCGCGACACCAACGGCGCGGGCGACGTGTGGCACGGTGCGCTGGCGGTCGCGGTCGCCGAGGGCCTGGCGGTGCACGACGCCGTCCGGTGGGCGAACGAGGTCGCCGCGGTGCGGGTGCGCCACACCGCGCGGGACTGGGTGGAGGAGCTGGGACGGTGGCGGGACAGCGGGTGAAGTTCGACGAGCTGGTCGACCGGGCGCGGCTGCTGGTGGACACCGGCGAGCGCAGGCTCCTCGGCATCGGCGGCGCGCCGGGCTCGGGCAAGTCGACGTTGGCGCGCCGACTGGTCGACGCGCTGGGCGAGGACGCCGCCCTGGTCGGCATGGACGGCTTCCACCTGGCGCAGCGGGAGCTGGACCGGCTCGGTCTCGCCGACCGCAAGGGCGCGCCGGACACGTTCGACGTCCCCGGCTACGTCGACCTGCTCGGCCGGCTGAAGGCGGGCGGGCCCGACGTGGTGTACGCGCCGGAGTTCCGCCGCGAGATCGAGGAGCCGATCGCCTGCGCGGTCCCGGTCGACCCGGTCGTGCCGCTGGTCGTCACCGAGGGCAACTACCTGCTGATGCAGTACGACAAGTGGAAGCGCGTGCGGGTCGTGCTGGACGAGGCGTGGTTCCTGATGATCGACGAGGAGCTGCGGGTGGCGCGGCTGATCGACCGGCACGTCCGGTACGGGCGGTCGGCGCAGGACGCGCGCGAACGCGTGCTGCACGGCTCCGACCACGTGAACGCGCGCATGGTGAACGCGTCCAGGTCCGCCGCCGACCTGGTGATCACCGAGGTGCTGTGACCCGTCACGGCGTCGTCGAGGGCACCTCTTCGTCCACCGGCTTCTTCATCTCCTGCCGGTACCGGAACAGGCCGTAGGCGGTGCCGAAGACGAAGAACGCGATGCTGACGACGACCGCCACGGTCTCCAGCCACGGCACGGCGGTCAGCAGGCCCGCGCCGTAGTAGCCGGCCAGCACCAGCGTCGGCACCCACGCGACGGCGCCGATGGTGGTGGCGAGCATGAACCGCTTCGGGTCCATCCGCGCCGCGCCGGCGATCATCGGCGCCAGCGTGCGGACCCAGGGGATCCACCGGGCCAGCACGATCGCCCAGAAGCCTCGTCGGTCGAGGAAGTCGCGGGCCTTGGCGAGGTTCTCCTTGTTGAGGACCTTGCCGCCGCGGCGGGCCAGCAGGCGCGTGCCGGTGTGCCGGCCGATGTAGTAGCCGATCTGGTTGCCGACGACGGCCACGGCGAGCGCGACCCCCGAGAGCAGCCAGGCGGACAGCTCGCTGTCGTGCGACGCGAGCACCACACCGGCGGCGAACAGCAGCGAGTCGCCGGGCAGGAACAGGCCGAAGATGAACGCGCACTCGAAGAAGATGAAGCTCAGCGTGATCAGCCACACGGCCAGCGGGCCTGCGGAATCGAGCTGAACGAATGCGACGGTTTCGGACGTTGCGGACAACACCACGCCATGCAGCCTACGTGGGACACCGACCCGGGCTGGGCGACATGGGGATAACGCCTTGCCGAAGCCTCGACGTCGTCACGGTTCGCACGGGCCCGAACACGGGCTGGAGTGATCGCGGTCGCGGGGGTTAGCGTGGACGGATGGAGGCCTTGCTCGCCGAACTCCGCTCCGCCGTGGGTGCCGACGCGGTGCTGACCGACGTCGACGTCACCGCGAGCTACCAGCGCGACATGATGCCGCTCGCGCCCTACGGGCAGCCGCTGGCGGTGGTGCTGCCGACGTCGGCGGCGCAGGTGCAGGCGGTCGTGCGGGCCTGCGCGGCGGCGCGGACGCCGATCGTGCCGCGCGGCGCGGGCAGCGGGCTGTCCGGCGCGGCGAACGCCGTCGAGGGCTGCGTGGTGCTGGCGACCACGAAGATGAACGCGATCGTGGAAGTCGACCCGGACAACCGGCTGGCCGTGGTCGAACCGGGCGTGGTGAACCTCGACCTGCGCGGCGCGGTGGAGAAGCACGGGCTGTTCTACCCGCCCGACCCGTCCAGCTACGACTGGTGCACCATCGGCGGCAACCTGTCCACCAACGCGGGCGGGCTGTGCTGCGTGAAGTACGGCGTGACCACCGACTCCGTCCTCGGGCTGGACGTGGTGCTGGCCGACGGCGAGCTGCTGCGGACCGGTCGGCGGACCGTCAAGGGCGTGGCCGGGTACGACCTGACCAAGCTGTTCGTCGGCAGCGAGGGCACGCTCGGCGTGATCACCCGGGCGACCCTGGCGCTGCGGCCGCTGCCGCAGGCCCCGGCCACGCTGGTGGCCACGTTCGGCAGCACGGCGGCCGCGGGCGTGGCGGTGAGCCGCGTGGTGACCGAGGGCATCGTGCCGTCGTTGATGGAGATCATGGACCGCACGTCCATCCGGGCCGTGGAGCAGCACCTCAAGACCGACCTGAACGCGGGCGCGGCGCTGCTGCTGTGCCAGTCCGACTCGGGCGGCGAGGCGGGGCGGCACGAGCTGGCCGCGATCGAGCAGGCGTGCGTGGCGGCGGGCGCGGAGCTCGTCTACGCCACCGACGACCTCGGCGAGGGCCGTGACCTGCTCACCGCGCGGCGGGCCGTGCTGACCGCGCTGGAGGTCTACGGCGCGTGGCTGACCGACGACGTGTGCGTGCCGCGGACGAAGATCGCGGACCTGATCGCCGGGTGCGAGCGGATCAGCGAGTCGCTGGGGCTGCGGATCGCCGTGGTCGGGCACGCGGGCGACGGCAACATGCACCCCACGATCGTCTACGACCCGACGTCGGCGGACGAGTTCGCGCGGGCGCGGCGGGCGTTCGACGACATCCTGGCCCTGGGGCTGGCGCTGGGCGGCACGATCACCGGCGAGCACGGCGTCGGCAAGATCAAGCGCGAGTGGCTGGCCCGCGAGATCGGCCCGGTCGGCCTGCGGGTCCACCGCGAGATCAAACGCGCGCTGGACCCGGAGAACCTCTTCAACCCGGGCTCGATGTTCGACCTGGGGTAGCCGGCGGCCGGGCGAGGCTCAGTCGACGGGCCGGATGCGCTGCGTCTCGTCCACCCGCTCGATGACCTGCGTGATGTCGGCCGCCTCCTGCGCGAGCAGGGACTTCTTCTCGCGGCGCGCCTTCACGATCTCGATGATGATCGGCACCACGGAGAGCAGCACGATCAGGATCAGCATCATCTCGAGGTTGTCGCGCACGAACTGGATCTGGCCGAGGAAGTAGCCGAGCACCGTCAGGCCCGCGGCCCACGCGACGCCGCCGATCAGGGAGTACGTGAAGTACTTGCGCGGGTCCATCCGGCCGACGCCCGCCATGGCGGTGATGAACGTGCGCACGATCGGCACGAACCGGGCCATCACGATCGCGCGGGCGCCGTACTTGTCGAAGAACTCGTGCGTCTTGTCGACGTACTCCTTCTTGAAGATCTTCGACTCCGGCTTGGCGAACAGCGCCGGTCCCGCCCGGTGGCCGATCCAGTAGCCGACCACGTTCCCCGCCAGCGCGCACACCGTCAGGAGCAGGCACACCAGCCACAGCGGGTACTCCAGCACCCCCGAGGCCACGAACAGGCCCGCGGTGAACAGCAGCGAGTCACCCGGCAGGAAGAAGCCCACCAGCAGGCCGCACTCCGCGAAGATGATGAAGCACAGGCCGACCAGCATGTACGGCCCGAGCCCCTTGAGCAGGATCGCCGGGTCGAGCCAGTCCGGACCGAGGGCAACCGTGGAGGTGAGCGCGACAGTCACGGCGACCACGGTACAGGCACCTACCTGAGGGTCATGACCGCCACGACCGTGCCCGCGGCCAGCCCGAGCAGCACCGCGAGCAGCAGCACCCACCCCGCGCCCAGCGCCGGACGGGCCCGCCGCACGGGCAGGTGGGGGTGCGCGCCGGAGCTGGTGGCCTGTGCGCGCAACGCGTCGGCCACCAGCTTCTCGTGGTCTTCGGGCACCGGCTCAGTCTTTCACCCACGCGCCCCGGCTCATCACCTCGCGCGGCTTCAGCTCGGCGTCGAGCACCACGACGTCGGCGGCGAGCCCGGCCCGGAGTTCACCCGTGCGGCCCTGCAACCCCAGCAGCCGGGCGGGACGCGTCGAGGTGGCGTGCACGGCCTCCTCGACGGTCAGGCCGCACGACTGCACCGCGTTGCGGAACGCGGCGTCCATGGTCAGCGTGCTGCCCGCGAGGGACGCGCCACCGGCCAGCGTCGGCACGCCGTCCACCACCCGCACCTCCAGGCCGCCCACGTCGTAGACGCCGTCACCCACGCCCGCCGCCGCGATGGCGTCGGTCACCAGCACGGTCCGCCGCACGCCCGCGTGCCGCGCGGCCAGCCGCACCGCCGTCGGGTGCAGGTGCACCAGGTCGCAGATCAGCTCGACGGTGACGCGCTCGTCGTCCAGCAGCGCGCCGATCGGACCCGGCTCGCGGTGGTGCAGCGGCCGCATCCCGTTGAACAGGTGGGTGGCGACCGACGCGCCCGCCTCGACGGCCGGCCGGATCTGCGCCTCGGTGGCGTCGGTGTGGCCGATCGCGGCCAGGACGTCGTTGGCGACGAGGTGGCGCACCGCGTCCACGCCGTGCTCCAGCTCGGGCGCGACGGTGATCATGCGGACCGCGCCGCCGCCCGCGCCGAGCAGCTCGTCGATCGAGGCGCGGTCCGGCGGGCGGAGGATCGCCGGGTCGTGCGCGCCGCAGCGCGCCGCGGACAGGAACGGGCCCTCCAGGTGGATGCCCGCGACCACGTTGTCCCGCACCAGCTCGGCCAGCGCCCTGACCTGGTCGGCCAGCTCCGGCACCGGCCTGGACACCAGGCTCGCCAGCAGCGTGGTGGTGCCGTGCCTGCGGTGCGCGTTCGCCGCCTTGACCACCCGGGCCGGGTCGGCGCTGGTGAACGCCTCACCGCCGCCGCCGTGGCAGTGGATGTCGACGAAGCCCGGCACCAGCCAGCCGCCGCCCACGTCCGTCGTCGGGCCGTCCGGTGGCGCCCCCTCGCCGACGGCCGCGATCAGGCCGTCCCGCACCGCCACCCACCCCTGGTCGAGCACCCCGTCGGGCGTGACGACCCGACCACCGGTCAGGGTCACGTCCACGGGTCCACCCCACGTGCTCATCTCTCCTCCAGCATGTCGATGGCCAGCAGCGCGGCCCCGAGGCACCCGGCCTCGTCGCCCAACGCGGCCAACCGCAGTTCCGGGCGTCGCTGGAACGTGATCAGCTCGTCCAGTCGTCCGCCCAGCGGATCCGTCAGCTTCGGACCCGCCAGCGCCAGGCCACCGCCGAGCACGACGGCTCGCGGGCCCAGCAGCGCGGCTACCAGCAGGATGCCCTTCGCGAGCGCGTCGACGGCCTCGCGCCACACCTCGGCCGCGTCGACGTCACCCTCCGTGAGCAGCCTCGCCACGTCCACCGCGCCGGTGACGTGGCGGTTCGTGCGCTCGGTGTAGCGGCGGGCGATCGCGGCGCTGCTCGCCCGCGCCTCGACACAACCCGTCTGGCCGCAGCCGCACGGGTCGCCGTGGCCCACGTTCACGTGCCCGACCTCGCCCGGCGCGGACGAGATCCGGCCGTCCAGGACGAGGGCGGCGGCGATGCCCGTGCCGATCGGCATGATCACCGCGTCGGTCAGGTCGCGGGCGTTGCCCTGGCGCAGCTCGGCCAGGCCACCGGCCCGCACGTCGTGGCCGAACGCGGCCGGCAGGCCGGTCGCCGCTTCGATCCGGTCGCGGAACGGGTAGTCGGCCCAGCCGAGGTTGGCCGAGTAGACCCCGGTGCCGGTCGCCTCGTCCACGATGCCCGGCACGACCAGCCCGATCGCGTCGACCGGGTGCTCCGAGGCGGTGCGCAGCTCGTCGACCAGCAGGGCCACGTCCTCGACCACGGCGTCACCGCCGGGCCTGGTCGCGCGCCGCTGCTGCTTCACCGCCACCACCCCGCCGGGTCCACCGGTGACCAGGGCCGCCTTCGTCCCGGTCCCGCCGACGTCGACGGCTATCACGTGTCTTGTGCGCGCCACGAGGACCGATACTGCGGCATCCGACCGCCATTGGTCTATACCAAGTGTCCGATTGGGCGAGTCCGGTCCGGCCGCGAGTTGTCCACAGGCCGCCCTCGCCGGGCCGGATCCGTCGGTGCCCGGTGGCAGGATCAAGAACAGGGATCCCCTGGGCGGGGACCCCTGCGCAGCCGTTCCGGCTCGCCGGGGGCGGGTGGACGACCCGCGGCACGAGGGCCCGACGGTCGGCGAGGGCCGACCCCGGGTGGCGGTCGGCGAGGCGACAACCGCAGGCGCGGTTCACGAGGTGAGGGTTCGCGAGGCGACAGGCCGGCGGAGGCCGGCGTCGGTTCGGGTCGGCCGGGTTCCGCGATGCCGTTCGGAACGGCCGGTCGCCCGTGGGTCGGGCGACGACGTGGCCGTGAGGGGCGCGGCCCGGCGACAGGCGGACCTGGCGACCGCGGACCTGGCGACTAGTTGCCGGCCATGATCTTCTGCAGGGCGTCCAGGGCGCGGCTCGCGGTGCTCTTCACCGTGCCCTTGCTGATGCCGGTGGCCTCGGCGATCTCGGCTTCGGAGAGGTCGCCGTAGTAGCGCAGCACGAGCACCTCCCGCTGCCTCGGCGGCAGCTGGGACAGCGCCCGCACGACCGCCTGGTGCTCGGCGGTGAGCATGGCGAGGCTCTCGGCCGAACGCGCGTTCGCCACGTGCGGCGGGGTGTAGTCGCGGGCCGTCTTGCGCCGCCGCAGCACGCTGCGCGAGCCGTTGACGACGGCGGTCCGCAGGTAGCCGACGGCCGCCTGCGCGTCCCGCAGGTTCTTCCAGTTGCGGTACAGGCCGGTGAACGCCTCCTGGACCACGTCCTCCGCCGTGGCGGGCTCGTCGACCAGCAGCAGCGCCAGCCGGACCAGCCGCATCCGGTGCTGGCGGTACAGGTCCTCCAGCGTCAGCGGGCCGGTCGGGGCCGGTGCCGCGCCGTCCTGGATCCGCAGGTTCGTCAGCGTGTCCTGCACACGCGCGATGCCGCCGCTGTTCCGATCGGGACCGACCACGGAAAAGACGTTACCTCCTCACGGGGTAGCTTCGGTGCGGCGCTGCACAACGGAGGTGGGCATTCGATGGCTCGGTTCGCGGTCGAGTTGGTCTTCGGCGACAACCAGGACGAGCGGATGGCGGTCCGGCCCGCGCACCGCGAGTACCTGGCGACGCTGGTCGAACGGGGGGTGCTGCTCGTGTCCGGCCCCTACGCCGACCAGTCCGGCGCCCTGCTGGTCTACGAGGTCGCCGACGAGGCGGAGCTGCGCGACGTCCTCGCCGCCGACCCGTACACGCCCGCCGGCGTCGTCAAGGAGACGCGCGTGCACGAGTGGCAGGCGTTGACGGGCGTCTGGCTCTAGCCCTTCTTGGCCGCGGCGGCGGCCGAGCCGCCCGGTCCGACCAGGCCGGACAGGTCGTTCGCCGCCATCTCGCGGTCGGCGGCGGGCACCGACTTCGCCGCCTGCCGGTCGACGACCTTCGGGGTGAACGCGCGGAAGAGCTTCAGGCCGCCGACCCAGCCCGGCACGTGCACGGCCTTCGACCGCCGGGTGATCGCCCGGACCACCGCCTTGCCGACGTCGGCGACCGGGTACTTCTTGCCCGCCAACCCCGGCATGCCGCTGCGCATCGGGCCGAACACGGGGTGCTCGTCGGCGCTGTCGACCATGTCGGTGGAGATCCACGAGAAGTACGCCACGCCGACGTCCACCCCCAGGTGCCGCACCTCCGCGCGCAGGCTGTCCGCGAACGCCTCGCAGCCCGCCTTCGCCGCGGAGTAGGCCCCGTTGCCGGGGATGTGCACGATCGCCGCCAGCGACGACACGACGAGGCAGTAGCCGCGGCTCGCGACGAGGTGCGGCAGGCACGTCCGGACCGTGCGCCACACGCCGAGCAGGTTGACCTCGATGACCCGTTCGAAGGCCGCGGGGTCCATCGACCGGATGAAACCGGTGGCGGCGACGCCCGCGTTGGCGACGACCACGTCGATGCCGCCGTAGTGGTCCACCACGCCGGCCACCGCGGTCTCCAGCGCCGCCCAGTCGGTGACGTCGGCCTCCCACGCCCGGCCGCCGCACTCCTCGGCCACCTCCCGCAGCCGGTCGCCCTCCAGCCCGACCAGGGCGAGCTTCGCGCCCTTCGCGGCCAACCGCCGCGCCACCTCCGCGCCGATGCCCCTCGCCGCGCCAGTGATCAGGACAACCTTGCCCGCAACGTCCACGGTGACCTCCTCAGCCCGTCCAGCCAGGGAGGCCACCGTAACGCAACTTACCGCCAGTAAGCTACTGGGGAGTTAAACGGCGCTGGCCGCGGTCAGCGCCGCCACCTCGTCGGCCTTCAGCTCCAGCTCCAGGGCCGGGAGCAGGTCGGCGAGCTGGTCGGCGGTGCGGGCGGACGCGATCGGCGCGGCCACCGTCGGCTGCTCCGCCAGCCACGCCAGGGCGACCGCCGCCTGGGTGGCGCCGTGCGCGGCCGCGACCTCGTCCAGCGCCGCGAGGATCCGCAGTCCGCGCTCGTCCAGGTACTTCGACGCGGCGGCGGCCCGCGCGCTCTCCACCTCGACGCCCGGCCGGTACTTGCCGGTCAGGAAGCCCTTCGCCAGGCCCCAGTACGGGGCGGACGCGAGCCCGTGGTCGGCCACCGCGCGGGACAGCTCGCCCTCGTAGGAGCGGTCCACGAGGTTGTACGCCTGCTGGAGCGCGACGAACCCGGCGAAGCCCTCGCGCCCGGACACGGCGAGCGCCGACGTGAGCCGCTCGGCGGTGTAGTTGGACGCGGCGACGTGCCGGACCTTGCCGGCGCGGACCAGCCGGTCGAACGCCGCCAGCGTCTCCTCCTGCGGCGTGTCGAGGTCGTCCTTGTGCGCGTAGTACAGGTCGATGTGGTCCACGCCGAGGCGGCGCAGGGAGTCCTCGGCGGCGCGCTCGATCGTGTCGGCCTTGAGGTCGGCCAGGCCGTCGAGCATGCCGACCTTGGTCGCGACGACGACCGAGTCCCGGTTGCCGCGGCTGCGCAGCCACCGGCCGATGATCGTCTCCGACTCGCCGCCGACGTGGCCCTCGGCCCACGCCGAGTACGCGTCGGCGGTGTCCACGAAGTTGCCCCCGGCCCCCGTGAAGGCGTCCAGCACGGCGAACGAGGCGTCCTCGTCGGCGGTCCAGCCGAACACGTTGCCACCCAGGCACAGGCGCGACACGTCGAGGTCGCTGGTTCCGAGTTTCGTCATGTCGCGAAGCTAGGCGCGCCGGTCCGATCTCGCCGAATGGACCAGCCAGGACTAAATGGCGCGGCGGCGCGGTTGGCAGTCGTCAGCACCACCTAGTTCGCGGGGAGACGAAATGACGGTCGAGTTGGGCAGGTACGGCGTGTGGGACCGGGCCGCGCGGTGGGTGGGCCGGGGCGAGGACGCGGCCGAGCTGGAAGGGCTCGGGTTCGGCGCGCTCTGGCTGGGCGGGTCGCCCGACGGCAGCGTCATGACCACGGTCTCCGAGCTCCTGGACGCCACCGAGAAGATCACCGTGGCGACCGCCGTGATGAACGTCTGGACGACACCGGCCGGCGAGGTCAACGACGGCTACCGGGCACTGGCGTGGACGGACCGGTTCCTGGTCGGCATCGGCACCGGGAACGGTGAACTGGTGGGTGAGGTCCATCACAGCCCCTACCAGAAGCTGATCCACTACCTGGACGAGCTGGACGTGCCGCGCGACCGCCTGGCGCTGGCCGCGCTCGGCCCGCGGCTGCTCCGGCTCGCCGCCGCCCGGACGAGCGTCGCCCACCCCTACCTGGTGACGCCCGACCACACGGCGAGGGCGCGCGAGACCGTCGGCGCGGGCGTGCTGCTCGCCCCCGAGCAGCACGTGGTGCTGGAGGAGGACCCGGCACGGGCCCGTGACCTGGGGCGGGAGGCGCTGGCCGAGTACCTGGGCCGGCCCGACCACACCCGCAACTGGCTGCGGCACGGCTTCACCGAGGACGACCTGGCCGGCGGCGGCAGCGACCGCCTGGTGGACGCCCTGGTCGCCTGGGGCTCGGTCGAGCGGGTCGCGAAACGCCTGCGTGAGCACCACGAAGCGGGCGCCGACCACGTGGCCGTCCAAGTGGTCGGCGCCCCAGATGCCCAGCAGGCGTTGCGCGACGTCGCCGCCGCGCTGGAGGACGACTAGTTCTCGGAGACCTCCACGCCCTTCCAGAACGCGACGTGGTCCTTGATGTTCGCCGCGGCCTCGCTGGGCGTCGGGTAGAACCACGCGGCGTCGGCGTTGTCCTGACCCTTCACGTGCAGCGTGTAGTAGCTCGCCGTGCCCTTCCAGGGACAGACCGACGTGGTGTCCGACGGCCTGAGGTACTGGGCGTGCACCGACTCCAGGGGGAAGTAGTGATTCCCCTCCACCATCTCGGTCTTGTCACTCTCGGCGATGATCTCGCCGTTCCACCGTGCGATCGCCATGACACCACTATGCCGTTGATCATCTTCGGTCGCCGGCCCGTGCCCGTAGGATGCTGCCGACACCGCGTTCCGGGCACCCGAGGAGGACCCACAGATGCCCATCGCAACCCCCGAGGTCTACGCCGAGATGCTCGACCGCGCGAAGGCGAACGAGTTCGCCTACCCCGCGATCAACGTCACCTCGTCCGAGACCCTCAACGCGGCCCTGCGAGGTTTCGCGGAAGCCGAGAGCGACGGGATCATCCAGGTCTCGACCGGTGGTGCCGAGTTCGCCTCGGGCACCAAGGTCAAGGACATGGTGACCGGCGCGGTTGCGCTGGCGGAGTTCGCGCACGTGGTCGCCGAGAAGTACCCGGTGAACATCGCGCTGCACACCGACCACTGCCCGAAGGACAAGCTCGACGGCTACGTCCGGCCGCTCGTCGCGATCAGCCAGGAGCGGGTGGACCGCGGGCTCAACCCGCTGTTCCAGTCGCACATGTGGGACGGCTCGGCCGTGCCGCTCGACGAGAACCTGAAGATCGCGTCCGAGCTGCTCGACCTCACCGCCAAGGCGAAGATCATCCTCGAGATCGAGGTGGGCGTCGTCGGCGGCGAGGAGGACGGCGTCGTCGCCGAGATCAACGAGAAGCTCTACACCTCCCCCGAGGACTACCTGAAGACGGTGGACTCCCTCGGCGCCGGTGAGAAGGGCCGCTACCTGGTCGCGGCGACGTTCGGCAACGTGCACGGCGTGTACAAGCCGGGCAACGTGAAGCTGCGCCCGGAGATCCTCAAGCAGGGTCAGGACGTGGTGGCCGAGAAGCTGGGCCTGCCGGCCGGCTCCAAGCCGTTCGACCTGGTCTTCCACGGCGGCTCCGGCTCGCTGCTGGAGGAGATCCACGAGGCGCTGACGTACGGCGTGATCAAGATGAACATCGACACGGACACGCAGTACGCGTTCACCCGGCCGATCGTCGGTCACATGTTCGCCAACTACGACGGCGTGCTCAAGGTGGACGGGGAGGTCGGCAACAAGAAGGCCTACGACCCGCGGTCCTACCTCAAGGCCGCCGAGCAGGGCATGGCCGCCCGCATCGCCCAGGCGTGCGAGCACCTGAAGTCGTCCGGCCGCATGATCGCCGGCTGAGACGTCCCGCACGGCGAACGGCCCCCTCCCGGTCGCGGAGGGGGCCGTTCCGCGTTCCCGGCCGGACCGCTACCTGCCGTTCAGGCGGCAGACGGCGGCGTCCACCAGCTCCGCCTGCGCGGCGGCCGCGTCCGGCGCGGCGAGGGCGAAGTTGGTGGTCAGCAGCACGGTGACGGTGCGGTCGCCGGCGGCGTCGGCGTAGTTGTGGCTGCGGTAGCCCGGGAAGCCGCCCGAGTGGCCCCAGACCGTGCCGCAGGACGTCGTCACCTCCATGACGCCCAGGCCGTAGCCGTGGGGGCTGGAGCCGCCCTGGGGCACCGCGTCGCGCATCTCCGCGAGCAGGTGGCGGGGGATCAGCCGGCCGGACATGAGGGCGGTGAGGAAGCGGCGCCAGTCCGCGGGGGTGGAGATCAGGCCACCGGCGGCCCACGCGGGGCCGAGGTCGATCCCGGTGACGTCGACGTGCTCGTGGCGCCGAGGACCGGCGAAGCCGTCGCCGACGGGCACGCCGGGCGGGAGCAGCGGGCCGAGGTGCTCGGCGTCGGGCTCGTACCCGCGGGCGTGCCGGCCGCGGAACCCGGTCCCGTCGGCGAAGTAGGTGTCGCCCATCCCGAGCGGCCGGAGCACCTGCCGCTCCACCAGGTCGGTGTACGGCCGGCCGGTCACGGCCTCCAGCACCATCCCGATCAGCGTGTAGTTCGTGTTGCTGTAGTCCCAGCGCTCACCGGGCGCGAACAGCGGCGGGTGCGACACGGCCACGGCGACCAGGTCGGCGGGCGGCCAGGGCCGCGGCTGCCGCCCCGTGAGCAGGCCGAGCAGGCGCGGGTCGTCCAGGTAGTCGAACAGGCCGCTGGTCTGGTTGAGCAGCATCCGGAGCGTGACCGCCGAACCGTTCGGCACGACACCCGGCAGCCACCGCCCGACCGGGTCGTCCAGGCCGATCCGCCGTTCGGCGACGAGCCGCAGGACCAGGGTCGCGGACACCGTCTTCGTGTTGGACGCCATCTTGAACTCGTCGTCGGACCGGAGCCGGTGGTCCGGGAGCGTCCAGCGGGCCTGCCGGGCGACCTCCACCGGCCGGCCGCGCCCGTCGTCCACCCGGACGACGACACCGGGGACGCCCGCCGCCAGGGCCCGGTCGACGGCGCTCGCCAACCGGTCCGGCGGGGCGGCGGCCGCGAGGCCCGCGGTGGTCGCGGTCAGGGACAGGGCCAGCGCCCCGGCCGCGGCGGCGCGGAGAAGTCGGCGCATGAAAGTTCCCCCCAAGGGTTCGGGCTGCACCCGACCGATCCTCGGGGGGAACCGGAGCGCCCGGAATCAGGCGACCACCAGTGGTCGTCCGGGGGTCTGCCCCACCTCGACCCGGTCGGCGACCAGCCAGAGCGCGGTCAGCACCACGAACGTCACCGCGGCGGACGGGTACAGGATCGGCGGCGCGGCGTCGACCGCCTGCAACGCCCAGATCCCGCCGTAGCCCAGGCCGGTGACGGCCGCGGAGCCGAGCACGGCGGCCAGCGGCCCGGACAGCCTGCCCAGGTGCGCCGCGTCCACGGCCAGGCCGATCAGCAGCAGGAACACCGGCACGGTCGACAGCGGGAAGTCGGCGACGCCGAGCAGCGGCCAGATCAGCAGGCGGTAGGCGACGTAGCCGCCCGCCACCGCCGTCGCGGCCCACGGCACGCCGATCGTGCGCCGCGCGATCACCAGCACGAGCGCCGCCGCGACCAGGCCCCACACCGGGTAGACCCAGTCGGGGATGGGCAGCGAGAACTGGACGATCGACTCGCGGTCCACGGGCCGGCCGATCTGGTCGGCGGCGAACTGCAGCAGGCTCGGTTCGGCGTACGGGTCGCCGCGGTCCCACGAGGCGATCTCCAGCACGCCGTACTCCTGGTGCTGGTTCGGGAACCACATGTTCTCCAGGAACAGCAGCCACAGCCCGGTCAGGCCGAGCACCCGCCACCGGCCGCCGGCCGGGAAGAGCCGGATCCAGCCGCGGATCGCGCCCGCCATCATGATCGCGGTGCCCAGGTACAGCAGGGCGTGCGACCCGCTCCACGACGTGATGTCGAGGCCGTTGATCCGGTGGTTGATCAGGTCGATGGGCAGCGCGACCAGGAAGACGCCGGTGCCCCACTGCATCAGCCGCAGCGCGGTCTTGTCCGCGCCGTAGCCGGTGTAGGTGTGGAACAGGGTCAACCCGACCACGATCACCGTGCCCACGGTGTTGATCATGTGTGGTGGCGCCAGTTCGTCGCGCAGCCACTTGAAGTGCCAGGCCACGTCCCACGAGGAGCCGATCAGCTTGAGCAGCAGACCGACGAGCCAGAGCTTGTAGAGCCCGGCGACGAGCGCCGGTGGCGTCTCACGCCCCGGCTCGCCGCGCTCCCAGTACTGGTCGCGGAAGTGCGCGACGCGATTGGTTACCCCCATGTTCACCCGCCCATGATGCGTCCCGGCTGGGGTGGCTGGAAGGGTGCCCCGCCCTGGAATTTTCCCGGAACATCCCCTAGGGGATGTCCATGACCAGCGTATTCCGGGTCGACTCATGCTAACAGGTGATGTTCGTTGCTCCGAATGGCCGCGACGGGAAAGGTGCCGCCCTGAGAGTTCACTGAGAACCGAGGAGCGCTTCCATGGGAAAGAAGGTCGTCGCCGGCCTCATCGTCACCGCGCTGGTGCTGGCACTGGTCGCTGCGGTGGCCCGGGTATTCCTAAGCTGAGGGCATGGACAACCTGCTCGGTCCCGAACCCACGTTGCTGCCGGACCGCCCGGAGGCGCAGGCCGCCGCCGAGGCGGGCACCGACCCGGCCAAGATCGTCCGCGCCTACCCCGACTTCAGCGAGGCGTGGGCGCTGCTCGCCGAGCGGGCGCTGCAGACCGGCGACCCGGTGGCCGGCTACGCGTACGCGCGCACCGGCTACCACCGCGGTCTCGACCAGCTGCGCCGCTCCGGGTGGAAGGGCCACGGCCCGGTGCCCTGGTCGCACCGCGGCAACCAGGGCTTCCTGCGCGCGCTGGCGGCGCTGGCGCGGGCCGCCGACGAGATCGGGGAGAGCGAGGAGTACGAGCGCTGCCGCAAGTTCCTCGGCGACAGCGACCCGGCGGCGCCCGCCGCGCTCGGCCTGAGCTGAGCCACGTGGGTGCCGTGCGCGACGAGGTGGCGCGCAGGCTGAAGCGGTGGCAGAGCACGGCCCTGCCGATCGGCCAGGCCGCGCTCGCCGCCGGTCTGTCCTGGCTGGTCGCCACCGGCCTGGTCGGTCACGCGCACCCGTTCTTCGCGCCGATCGCCGCCGTCGTCTGCCTCGGCGTGTCGCTGGGGCAGCGGCTGCGGCGGGTGGTGGAGCTGGTCGTCGGCGTGTCCGTCGGCGTCGGCGTCGGCGACGTGCTGATCTCGCTGATCGGCTCCGGGCCGTGGCAGATCGCGCTGGTCGTGGCGTTGGCGATGTCCGCGGCGGTGCTGCTGGACGGCGGCGCGGTGATCGCGCTGCAGTCCGGCTCGTCGGCGGTGCTGGTCGCCACGCTGCTGCCGCCCAGCGCCGGCGGCGGGCTGGACCGGATGGTGGACGCGCTGGTCGGCGGCCTCGTGGGGCTGGCCGTGACGGCGCTGCTGCCGGCGAACCCGCTGACCGTGGCGCACCGGCAGGCGAAGGTCGTGCTCGGCGAGCTGACCGGGGCGCTGCGGGGCGTGGCGACGGCGGTGACCGAGTCCGACGCCGTGCAGGCCGCCGGGGTGCTGGCGCGGCTGCGCGGCAGCCAGGAGGCGGTGGACGAGTTCGCGGCCGCGTTGAAGACCGGCGGCGAGATCGCCACCATCGCGCCGATCCGCTGGCGCAGGCGGCACGAGCTGGGCCGGTACGAGACGGCCGCGACGCCGGTGGACTACGCGCTGCGCAACACCAGGGTGCTGGCGCGGCGGGCGTTGGCGGCGCTGCGGGACGGCGAGCGGATGCCGGACGTGCTGCCCGACGTGCTGCGGCAGTACGCGGACGCGGTGGACGTGCTGCGCGGCGAGCTGGAGCGCGGTGTCGAGCCGAAGCGGGCGCGGGCGGCGGTGCGCGACGCGGCGACCTGCGCCACGGCGCAGCACCTGGGCGGCGAGGGCTTCTCCACCAAGGTGGTGCTGGCGCAGGTCCGGTCGGTGGCCGTGGACCTGCTCCAGGCGACCGGGCTGTCCAGGTCGGAAGCCGCGGAGTCGTTGCCGCCCCTCAGCCGGCGGTGAGCCGCCGGCGCGGTCCGGCGGGCGGCAACGACTCCGGGAGCGCCTAGCCCTCCGGGCGGTTCAGCACGCCGAGCAGGACGGCGTGCACCGCCTGGTGGTCGGCCGGGTCGGCGATCTCGCACGACGCGCCGGTGATGGCGTACCACTCCTCGGCGCCCTCGTAGCGCACGCTCGCGCGCAGCTTCCCGCCGTCGAGCGTGGTGCGCAGCTCCAGGTCGCCGGTCACCACGCCGACCTCGTCGGTCATCACGCCGCCGGGTCCGGCCACGAAGGCGGAAGACAGGTCAGCCATCGGTCGTCAGCACCTCCCGAGCATGCTTTGCAGTGCAGACTTCTCCGCCGGGTTCACGCTCAAACCCCACGTGTGCTTCGAGCGCGTCCACATCTTCGCGTACGTGCACCAGTAGGAGGTCAGCGGCGGCTTCCAGAGCGCCGGGTCCTGGTCGCCCTTGGCCTGGTTGACGTTGTCGGTGACGGCGATGAGCTGCGGGCTCGTCAGGTCGTTGGCGAAGGACTGCCGGCGCGACGTGGTCCACGACGACGCGCCGGAGCGCCACGCCTCGGCCAGCGGCACGACGTGGTCGATGTCGACGTCGGACGCCGCCGTCCACGTCGCGCCGTCGTACGGGCTGTACCAGCGGCCGGACGTGGCCGCGCAGGCGGAGTCCGTGACGACGTTCGCGCCGTCGCGCTTGAGCACGGTCTCGCGGGTGTTGCAGGCGCCCGACACGGTGCTCCAGTGCGGGAACAGGTCCCGCGAGTAGCCGCTGGTCGAGCCTTCGGTGGCCACCCTCAGCGCGGCCAGCTCCGACAGGGCGGTGCTGGTGCTCGGGATGTTCGGCGGTGTCGCCTGGGCGGGGGTGACCAGGCCGACTGCCAGCACACCAGCCAGGAGCAGGGAAAGAGCCGGAAGCCGCGGGAATGCGGTGGAACGCGCGGTTTTGTTGACCGTTGACATAATTCCGACCTTCCTAGTTGGAAGCTGTCGGAATTACCTTGGGTCAATTCTCCTTCCGTCACAACGCTTTCGAGTGACGCCTGAATGGCGGCCGAGAAAATTCCTCCGTCACTACATCCCGCGGACCAGCCGCAGGTCTTCCGTGTGGCGGTACCAGGTCCACTTGCCCATCGGCCGCGGGTGCGGGACGCCGTCGGAGTCCACCTGCACCGGCAGGCAGCCCAGCTGGAACGCGCGCGCCTGCGTGCTGGTCACCTTCCGCCCGAACAACCGCTTGTGGATGACCCGCACGACCAGACCCGGCCCGCCCTCCGGGTCCGGCGTCACCTCCAGCCGGGACGCCTGGCCCCGGAGCACCACCGTGTCGTCCCCGTAGCCGACCCCGCGCACCGGGCCGAGCGAGCCGAGGCCGACGAGCACGCCGCCGACGTCGTCGCGGACGAGCGGCACCCGGTCGGGATCACCCGACAGCGCGAGGTCGAGCGCGCGGCCCGGGTCGGTCGGCAGGCCCCAGAGCGCGGCCACCTCGGACCGCGGGTCCGCGGGCACGTACCCGAGCGGCACGTCGGCGAGCCGTTCGGTGCGCAGCAGCCGCAGCACGACCGCGTTGAGGTCGCCGTCGGTGCCGTGCACGACGAGACGTTTGTCACCCGAATCGGCGAGAACCGCGTCCACCTCGGCCTTCCCGGGCCGTTCCGCCACCTGGCGGACCTCGAAACGGTCACCGTCCGTGATCAATGGCGACTGCGAGTTTCCGCAGGCCAGCACGATTCCGCGCACCTTCATCTCCTGGTCTAACCTCAACAGCCGTCCTGTGCCGGCTGGACCACCACAGGACACTCGGCGCTTACCCGTCCAACCGCTTGGAGTTTCACATGCCGGCCGTCGTGCTGATCGGTGCCCAGTGGGGCGATGAGGGCAAGGGCAAGGCAACCGACCTGCTCGGTGACCGGGTGCAGTGGGTGGTCCGGTACCAGGGCGGCAACAACGCCGGGCACACCGTGGTGCTGCCCGACGGCCAGAAGTTCGCCCTGCACCTGATCCCCTCCGGCATCCTCACCCCTGGCGTGACCAGCGTCATCGGCAACGGCGTCGTGGTCGACCCCGGCGTGCTGCTCGAGGAGCTGGCGGGCCTGGACTCCCAGGGCGTCGACACCAGCAAGCTGCTCATCTCCGCGGACGCGCACTTGATCATGCCCTACCACGTGGCGATCGATAAGGTCACCGAGCGGTACCTGGGCAAGGCCAAGATCGGCACCACCGGTCGCGGCATCGGCCCGTGCTACCAGGACAAGATCGCCCGCGTCGGCGTGCGCGCGCAGGACCTGCTGGACGAGAAGATCCTCCGGCAGAAGGTCGAGGCCGCGCTCGACTTCAAGAACCAGGTGCTGGTCAAGGTCTACAACCGCAAGGCGCTCGACCCCGGGCAGGTGGTGGACAGCGTGCTGGAGCACGGCACCAAGTTCACCTCCCGGATCGCGGACACGCGCCTGCTGCTCAACCAGGCGCTGGAGCGCGGCGAGACGGTGCTGCTGGAGGGCTCGCAGGGCACGCTGCTCGACGTCGACCACGGCACCTACCCGTTCGTGACGTCGTCGAACCCGACCTCGGGCGGCGCGAGCGCCGGGTCGGGCATCGGGCCGACGCGGATCACCACGGTGATCGGCATCCTCAAGGCCTACACGACGCGCGTGGGCTCGGGCCCGTTCCCGACCGAGCTGGACGACGAGATGGGCGAGCACCTGCGCAAGACCGGCGGCGAGTTCGGCGTGACGACCGGGCGGTCCCGGCGCACGGGCTGGTTCGACGCGGTGATCGCCCGCTACGCGGCGCGGGTAAACGGCATCACCGACTACTTCCTGACCAAGCTGGACGTGCTGTCCGGCCTGGAGAAGGTGCCGGTCTGCGTCGGCTACACGATCGACGGCGAGCGGGTCGACGAGATGCCGATGTCGCAGACCGACGTGCACCACGCCGTGCCGGTGTACGAGGAGCTGCCGGGCTGGTTCGAGGACATCAGCCACTGCCGCACCTACGAGGAGCTGCCCGCCAACGCGCGCGCCTACGTCGAGCACCTGGAGCAGATCTCCGGCGCCCGGATGTCCGCGATCGGCGTCGGCCCCGGCCGCGACCAGACCATCGTGCGCCACCAGATCATCTGAGCCTTCGGGCGAGAAGTGCCTCCGAGGCCGAAGCAATCGGCGTCGGAGGCACTTTCACAATTCGGGACGCGTTGACTTGCCCCGGCCGGATATCGAAACTCGGACTCGCTGATCAGCGCGTCCGACGTTCCCCGTCCGCTGGGAGAAATCCGTGTCGATTTCCACCGCGGGTGTCCTCGCGCGTCCTGAATCGGTTGCCACCGCGCGCGCACCCGCCACGAGGAAGAGGAAGTGGCCCGACCTGGGCCGGTGGTTGAGCCCGCTCGGGCTGGTCCTGCTGTGGCAGGCCGCGAGCAGCGCGGGCGTGCTGCCGCCGGACAAGCTCGCGTCGCCGGTGACGGTGTTCCGCTCCGCCTACGAGCTCGTCGTGGACGGGCAGCTGGTGGACGCGTTGCTGGTGTCGTCGAGCCGGGTCGCGGTGGGGTTCGCCCTGGGGGCGGTCGTCGGCGGCGCCCTCGGCCTCGCCTCCGGCCTGTCCCGCTGGGGTGAACGGCTGCTCGACCCGCCGGTGCAGATGCTGCGCACGCTGCCGCACCTCGGCCTGGTCCCGTTGTTCATCCTGTGGTTCGGCATCGGCGAGGAGCCGAAGCTGGCGCTGGTCGCGGCCGGCGTGGCGTTCCCGCTGTACCTGAACCTGCACGCGGGCATCCGGCAGACCGACCCGGCGCTGCTGGAAGCCGCGCGCGTGCTCGGCTACTCCCGGTTCGACCGGGTCGCGCACGTCGTGCTGCCGTCGGCGGTGCCGCAGACGTTGGTGGGCCTGCGGATCGCGCTCGGCACCGCGTGGCTGTCGCTCATCGTCGGCGAGCAGGTCAACGCGGACGCGGGCATCGGCTACCTGATCAACAACGCGCGCGAGTTCCTGCGCACCGACGTCGTCGTGGTGGGCCTGCTGGTCTACGCGCTGCTCGGGCTGACCACGGACGCCCTCGTGCGCGCGCTGGAACGGAGGGTGCTGCGGTGGCGGGCGCGGTGAGCATCCGGGGACTGGTCAAGGACTTCGGGCCGCGCCGGGTGCTGGCCGGGCTCGACCTCGACGTGGCGGACGGCGAGTTCGTGGCCCTGCTGGGGCGCAGCGGGTGCGGCAAGTCGACGTTGCTGCGGATCCTGGCCGGGTTGGACGCCGACGTCGAGGGGACGTTCTCGGTGCCCGCACGCGTGTCCGTCGCCTTCCAGCAGCCCCGGCTGCTGCCGTGGCGGCGGGTGTGGCGCAACATCTCGCTCGGGTTGACCGGTGTGGACGGTCGCGGGCGTGCCGTCGCGGAGCGGGCGCTGGCCGAGGTCCGGTTGGCCGACCACGCCGACGCGTGGCCGTCGACGCTGTCCGGCGGCGAGGCGCAGCGCGTGTCGTTGGCGCGGGCGCTGGTGCGCGAGCCGGAACTGCTGTTGCTGGACGAGCCGTTCGGCGCGCTGGACGCGTTGACCCGGCTCGCCATGCACCACCTGGTGGAGCAGCTGTGGCGGGAGCACCGGCCCGCCGTGCTGTTCGTGACCCACGACGTGGACGAGGCCCTGCTGCTGGCCGACCGCGTCGTGGTGCTGGACGAGGGTCGCGTCGTGGCCGAGCACCACGTCGACCTGCCGCGACCGCGGCGCCGCGCGTCGTTCGCCGACCTGCGGTCGGAAGTGCTGTCGGACCTGGGAGTGGACGATGTCGAAGCTGCTTAGCGCGCTGGTGGTCGCGGTGTTGGCGCTGTCGGGCTGCGGCACGGCGTCGTCGTCGGCCGACGGCCCGGTGGTGCTCAAGGTGGGCGACCAGAAGGGCGGTTCGAAGGCGTTGCTCACGGCGGCCGGGCTGCTCGACGACTTCCCGCACGCGATCGAGTGGTCCACGTTCACGTCCGGTCCGCCGCTGCTGGAAGCGGCGTCGGCGGGCGCGATCGACGTCGGCGGGGTCGGGAACACGCCGCCGATCTTCGCGGCGGCGGCGAACGCGAAGATCGCCGCGGTGTACTCGGCGAAGGGCAACGTGGAGAGCGACGCGCTGCTCGTGCCCGCCGACTCGCCGCTGCGCACGGTGCAGGACCTCAAGGGGCGCGGCATCGCGGTGGCCAAGGGCAGCTCGGCGCACGGCCAGGTGCTGCTGACGCTCGCCTCGGCCGGGCTGACGACCAAGGACGTCACGCTCAACTTCCTGCAACCGTCGGACGCCTACTCGGCGTTCACGCAGAAGCGGGTCGACGCGTGGGCGGTCTGGGACCCCTACACGGCGCAGGCGGAGCAGGAGGCGGGCGCGCGGGTGCTGACCGACGGGCGCGGCAAGTCCAACGGCTACACGTTCCAGGTGGCGGGGCGGGCGGCGCTGGCGTCACCGGGCAAGAGCGAGGCGATCAAGGAGTTCGTGAAGCGGATCGGCGAGGCCCAGCGGTGGGCCGACACGCACCGCGACGAGTGGGCGCGGGCGTGGGCCGCGGAGACCGGGCTGAAGCTCGAGGTGGCGCGGGCGGCCGTGGAGCGCGGCGGCGACCTGCCGGTGGCGCTGGACGACGCGGTGATCGCGTCCGAGCAGGAGCTGGCCGACGCGTTCACCGCGGACGGCGCGCTGCCCGGCAAGGTCGACTTCCGGGAGTTCGTGGACACGCGTTTCCAGGAGGAGCTGTCATGAGCGTGGTGCCGCACTGGTTCCTGCCCACGTCCGGTGACGGCCGGACCGTCGTCGAGCGCTTCCACGCCAACCGGTCGTTGGGCGCGGCGGCCGCGCGCGAACCGGACATCGACTACCTGGCGCAGATCGCGCGGGCGGCCGAGCACAACGGGTTCGCGGGCGTGCTGACGCCGACCGGCACGTGGTGCGAGGACGCGTGGCTGACCACGGCGGCGCTGCTCGCGCGGACGTCGACGCTGAAGTTCCTGGTCGCGTTCCGGCCCGGGGTGATCTCGCCGACGTTGGCCGCGCAGATGGCCGCGACCTACCAGCGGATCTCGCGCGGCCGGCTGCTGCTCAACGTCGTGACCGGCGGCGACGAGGTGGAGCAGCGCCGGTTCGGCGACTGGCTCGACCACGACCAGCGCTACGCCCGGACCGACGAGTTCCTGCACGTGGTGCGGGCGGTGTGGTCGGGGCGGCCGGTGGACTTCGCCGGCGAGCACTACCGGGTGTCGGGCGCGACCGTGATGGCCGCGCCGGACCCCGTGCCGCCGATCTACTTCGGCGGGTCGTCGGACGCGGCGCTGCCGGTCGCCGCGCGGCGGGCCGACGTGTACCTGACGTGGGGCGAGCCGCCGGCGCAGGTGGCGGAGAAGATCGGCCGGGTGCGTGCGCTCGCGGGGGACCGGCCGATCCGGTTCGGCGTGCGGCTGCACACGATCAGCCGCGACACGTCCGCCGAGGCGTGGCGCGAGGCGGAGAAGCTGCTGGAGGCGCTGGACCCCGCGCAGGTGGCCACGGCGCAGGAGCAGCTGCGGACGTCGCAGTCGGTGGGGCAGCAGCGGATGGTGGCGCTGCACGGCGGCGACCTCGGCCGGGGGGTGCGCGGCCTGGAGGTCCACCCCGGGCTGTGGGCGGGCATCGGCCTGGTGCGCGGGGGCGCGGGCACGGCGCTGGTCGGCAGCCACGAGGAGGTGGCGGACCTGATCGAGGAGTACCACGACCTCGGCGTGGAGGAGTTCGTGCTCTCCGGCTACCCCCACCTGGAGGAGGCCTACTGGTTCGGCGAGGGCGTCCTCCCGATCCTGGCGGCACGCGGCCTGCTGGCCCGCCCGGCGACCCACGACCACCCGGAACCACCGGTCCCCGCCGGCGGGATCACCGCGGGGGTTCCCCTCGGCGGGGGCCTCCGCGAAGCCGCGCACGGCGGTTCCTGACCACGCCGTCCCCGGTCCGGAGGTGAGGCCGGACCGGGGACGTGGCGCGGGTCAGCCCTTGCGGGCCTCGACGGCGGTGTCGGGGTTGTCGGCGAAGACGCCGTCCAGGCCCGTCGCGTAGAACTTCGCGTACTCGCCGAACGCGTCGCCGTAAGCCGCCGGGTCGGTGGACCCGCGGAAGTCCGCCGGCAGGAACGTGTTCTCGTTGCGGAACGTCCAGGCGTGCACGATCAGGCCACGCGTGTGGGCGTCACGCACCAGGGTGGTCGGCTCGCGCAGGAACCCCGCCGCGTCGCGCGGGATGATCCAGTCCTTCGCCGCGCCGATCCCGGACGCGTACGTGCGGATCTCCCGCAGCCCCTCCGGCGTCACCAGGTCGCGGTAGGTGCGCTTGTCACCGGCCTTGACGAAGTCGTACGGCGCGCCCGACCCGTTCACCAGCTGCACCAGCGGCACCCGCAGCTCGCCCTTGAGCCGCTTGAGGTTGGCCACCTCGAACGACTGCACGTACACCTTCGCGCCGTGCCGGTTCAGGCCCGCCCTGGTCAGCACGTCGACCAGGCGCGGCTCCAGCGGCAGGCCGATGTCCTGGAAGTACGTCGGGTGCTTGGTCTCCGGGTAGATCCCGATGTCGCGACCCAGCTCGCGGGTCAGCCGGCGGGACAGGTCGATGACCTCCTCCAGCGTCGGCACCTCGAACCGGCCGTCGTAGAGGGTGTTGCGCGGCCGGACCTCGGGGATGCGCTCCTTCGCCCGCAACGTCTTCAGCTCCGCCAGCGTGAAGTCCTCGGTGAACCAGCCGGTGACCGGCGCGCCGTCGACGACCTTGGTGGTCCGGCGCCCGGCGAACTCCGGGCGCGCCGACACGTCCGTGGTGCCGCCGATCTCGTTCTCGTGCCGGGCGACCAGCCTGCCGTCCTTGGTCAACACCAGGTCCGGCTCGACGTAGTCGGCGCCCATCCGCGCGGCCAGCTCGTAGGAGGCCAGCGTGTGCTCGGGCCGGTAGCCCGACGCGCCGCGGTGGCCGATCACCAGCGGGCCCCTGCGGGACGACGCCACCTCCGCGTCACCGCTCGCCGCCGCCGAGGGCAGCACCACCACCCCCGCCACCGCGAGCGCCGCGAGCGCCGCCCCGACGATCCTCGTCCGCACCATCGCCGACCTCCCCAAAGGGTTCCTGCCCGGAGACTCCTGACGCGCGGCAGCCTCGTCGCGCACCGCGACGTCCCGAACACGCTAAGGCGAAGAACCGGCCACGTCACGGTGAACGCGTGGGGAGCGGTTCGGGGTCCGTCACTCCCTGGATATGGCCGCTTCCTCCAGGTCGAGCTCGCGGAGCACCCGGAACAGCACCTCGTCGTCGATCCGCCCGTCGTCGCGGGCCTGGACGAACACCTGCCGCTCGGCCTCCAGCATCGTGCGCCGCAGCCGCCGGTAGGACGCGGCCGGGCTCTCGTCCTCCTGCCGGCCCAACCGCTCCCACGCCGCGTTGCCCCGGTGCTCGGCCATGATCCGCAACCGGTCCACGACCTCGTCCGACGTCCCGTCGTCGCCGATCACCTCGTCCAGCTTGCGCACGGCGGCCTGCGCGGCGGCGTGCTGCACCTGCGCCTCGGCCAGCGCGTCGGTCCGCTCCTCGTCACCGTGGAACCCGAGCTTGCGGATCACGAACGGCAGCGACAGCCCTTGGAGGAGCAGCGTGCCCACGGTGACCACGAACGCGCAGAACACGATCACCTCGCGGCCGGGCAGGTCCAGCGGCAACGCGCTCGCCGCGGCCAGCGACACCACGCCGCGCATCCCGGCCCACGACAGCACGGTCACGCCACGCCACCCCGGCGCGGGCTCGCGCTCCCGGACCCGCCTCGACAGCAGCCGGGGCAGGTAGGCCGCCGGGTACATCCAGGCGAACCGCACCAGGATCGTCGCCGCCAGCACGGCCGCCGCCGCCCACACCAGCCCGGCGGTGATGTCCACGTCCCGCACCACGCTGTTGAGCTGCAAACCGATCAACGCGAACACGAACGACTCCAGCAGCACGTCCACCGACCGCCACACCGCCGTGTCCTGCAAGCGGGTGTAGTACGAGCTGCGGGGCGCGTTGTGCCCGATGTAGAGCCCGGCGATGACGACCGCGAGCACACCGGAGGCGTGCAGCTCCTCGGCGAAGATGTACGCGCCGAACGGCACCAGCATGCCGAGCGCGCTCTCCATCACGCCGTCGTCGAGCCGGTCGCGGATCCGGCGCACGCCCCAGCCGATCACCAGCCCGACGAGCACGCCGCCACCCGCGCTGATCACGAACGTGCGGGTGCCGTCCACCCACGTCGCGGCCGCGCCCGCCGCCGCCGCGACGGCCACCTTGTAGGCCGTCAACGCGGTCGCGTCGTTGATCAGGCTCTCGCCGGTGAGCAGCGTCATCGTCCGGCGCGGCAGGTTGAGCCGCCGGCCGACCGCGACCGCCGCGACCGCGTCCGGCGGCGCCACCACCGCGCCCAGCACCAGCGCCGCCGGCAGCGACAGGCCGGGCAGCACCAGGTGCGCGACCAGGCCCACGGCCGTCGTGGTGACCAGCACCAGACCCACCGCGAGCAGGCCGATCGGCCTCAGGTTCGCCCTGATGTTGTGGTAGGAGCTGTCCAGCGCCGCCGAGTACAGCAGCGGCGGCAGCACCAGGACCAGGACCAGCTCCGGCTCCAGGGCGAACTCGGGCAGGCCGGGGATGAACGACACCGCGAGCCCGACGCCCACCAGCACCAGCGGGGCCGAGAAGTTGAGGCGCTTCGCCGCCGCCGTGACGAGCAACGCGCCGACGAGCAGCAGGAGCAGTTCCGGACCGTGCATGGCGCAATCTTGCGTGATGATGACCGGTATGACCTGTCCTCACGTCCCAGAGCTCCCGGAAGCGGTCACCCCGGACAACCCCGAGGGCTGTGCCGACTGCCTCGCCGCCGACGAGCACAACTGGGCCCACCTGCGGATCTGCCTGTCCTGCGGCCACGTCGCGTGCTGCGACTCCAGCCCGCGCCGGCACGCGACCGCGCACTTCCACGCCTCGGAGCACCCCGTGATGCGGTCGTTCGAGCCCGAGGAGGACTGGCGGTGGTGCTACGTCGACGCCCGGATCGTGTGATCCCCGCGACCGCCCCTCCCGGCGCGTCTTTACAGTCCCTTTAGACGGTTGCCCTATGGCTGTGACCGGCGACACAAGTAACTTCGTGAGCGCTTCATCCAGCGCGACACGAAGGGGTGCGCGTGCCGACCAAGCCGCAGGTCGAAGTCGATGAACTGCTCGCCGAGTACGACGAGGAGCGCCCGTCGCGCGCCTTGTCCCGGCGGTGGGAGCTGGGTGTGCGGGTGGCGGGTCTCGCCATCGCGCTGCTCGTGCTCAAGCAGGTGTTCTGGCCGTTCAGCAAGGGCGGCCAGTACTACCTGGTGATCTTCCTGGCGGTCACGCTGCCGCTGGTCTTCCTCTGCTACCGGCCCCGCGGCAGGCGCGGCGGGACCGACGACCCCGGCGTCCTGGACTGGGTGGCGGCGGCCTGCGCGTTCGTCGTGGGCGCCTACCCCCTGTTCGGCGGGTTCGACGCGTTCCTCGACCGCCAGGGCCAGCTGACCGCGCTCGACGTCGTCGCCGGGTCCCTGCTGCTGGTGCTGGTCCTGGAGGCGTGCCGGCGGACCACCGGCTGGGTGCTGCCGGTCGTCTGCGTCGCGTTCATCGCGTTCGCCTACTACGGCGGGTTCCTGCCGCCGTCCTGGACGATCTCGCACGCCGGCGTGGACTTCTCGCAGATCATCAACGGCTTCTACAACGACGCCACCGGGTTCTACGGGACGCCGCTGGACGTCGCCGCCACCTACATCGTGCTGTTCACCATCTACGGCTCGGTGCTGAACGCCTCCGGCGCCGGCGCGTTCTTCGTGGACATCAGCTTCTCCGCGTTCCGCAAGTCCCGCACCGCGCCGGGCCGCACCGCCGCCACCGCCGGGTTCCTGCTCGGCACCGTGTCCGGCTCGGGCACCGCGACCACCGTGTCGCTGGGCGCGGTGACCTGGCCGATGCTGAAGAAGGCGGGCTACCCCAAGGAGAACGCGGGCGGCCTGCTCGCCGCGTCCGGCATCGGCGCGATCCTGTCGCCGCCGACCCTCGGCGCGGCGGCGTTCATCATCGCCGAGTACCTGGAGACGTCCTACCTGCAGGTGCTGATCTGGGCGATCCTGCCGACCCTGCTGTACTACCTGGGCATCGCGCTGGCCGTGGAGATCGACGCGCGCAAGTTCGGCGCGAAGCCGGTGGAGATCGACTCGCCGAGCCCGTGGGCGCTGCTCAAGCGCGGCGGGTACCACTTCCTGTCGCTCGCGGTGATCGTGGTGTTCCTCGCTTTGGACATCCCGGTGTTCTCCGCCGTCGTCTACGCGACCGGCGTCGCGGCGCTGTTCGCCCTGGTGGCCATGCGCGGCGACGTGCGCGCCTGGGTGCGGGCGATGGCGGACTCGCTGTCGCTGGGCGTCCGGTCGGCGCTGCCGGTGATCGCGGTGTGCGCGGCGGCCGGCGTGATCACGTCCACCATCACCAAGACCGGGCTCGGCCAGGTCCTGGCGTCGACGCTGGTCGACGTGGCCGGCGCGATCTCGTCCAACCCGACCGTGGTGCTGTTCGTCACCGTGGTGCTGGCGGCGGTCGCGGTGAGCCTGCTCGGCCTGGCCGTGCCGGTGACGGCGTCGTTCATCATCTCGTGGGTCGTCATCGGGCCCGCGCTGATCGAGCTGGGCGTGGCGCGCGAGGAAGCCGCCATGTTCATCTTCTACTACGCGGTGCTGTCCGAGGTGACGCCGCCGACGGCGCTCGCCGCCGTGGCCGCCGCCGCGATCACCGGCGGCGACGTGATGAAGACGATGTGGCGGACGTGGAAGTACACGCTGCCCGCGTTCCTCGTGCCGCTGGCGTTCGTGCTGACCGACAACGGCGCCGGGCTGCTGCTACGCGCGTCGTTCCTCGACGGCGTGTGGGTGTTCGCGGTCTCCGCGCTGGGCGTGGCGGCGTTGGCCGTCCTCACCGGCGGCTGGATGTTCGGCCGCGCGCGGTGGCCGGAACGCCTGCTGTGCGCGCCCGCCGCCATCGCCCTGCTCTACCTGCAACCCGTCACCATCGCCGTCGGCCTCGGCTTCCTGCTGGCCGCGGTCGCGGTGCACGTCGTGCTCCGCCGGAAGATCCACTCGGGAGAGGAACAGCATGCGCAGCTGGACGCTTAAGGTCGCCGTGGGCGCGCTCTCGGTCGGCCTCGTCGCCGCCGGGTGCGGGGGGAAGCAGACGCCCGCCGCGTCGAGCGGCGACCCGGGCGGAGCCGCCTGCGAGGCGGCGGACGGCCGGATCACCATCGCGACCGGCAACTCCGGCGGCGTGTACTACGTCGTCGGCGGCGGGCTGGCGAAGCTGATCAGCGACAACACCAAGCTCAAGGCCACCGCCGCCGAGACCGGGGCCTCGGTGCAGAACATCCAGCAGCTCGTCGCGGGCGACTACGACATGGCGTTCTCGCTGGCCGACACGGCGGCCGACGCGGTCGCGGGCAAGGGCGCGTTCGAGGGCAAGCCGCAGCAGGTGCAGGCGCTGACCCGGCTGTACCCGAACTACACGCAGGTGCTGGTCAGGGCCGACTCGGGGATCGACTCGGTGGCCGACATGCGCGGCAAGCGGATCTCGACCGGGTCGCCCAAGTCGGGCACGGAGGTGATCGCGCAGCGGCTGCTGACCGCGGCCGGGCTCAACCCCGAGACCGACGTGCAGGCGCAGCGGCTCGACCTGGCCAAGACCGCGGACGGGATGAAGGACGGCAGCATCGACGGCCTCGTCTGGTCCGGCGGCCTGCCCACCGCGCAGATCACCGACATCACCACGTCGTTGAAGGACCAGGTCAAGTTCATCGACATCACGCCGCAGCTGGACGCGTTGAAGAAGGTCAACGAGGTGTACGACCAGGGCGTCATCCCGGCCGCGACCTACGGGCAGCCGGCGGACGTGCCGACGGTCGCCGTGCCCAACGTCCTGCTCGTGCGCGCGGACTTCCCGGAAGGCGACGCGTGCGCCGTGACCAAGCTCATCTACGAGAAGAAGTCGGAGCTGGAGGCCGTGCACCCGGCGGCGAAGGACATCCGCCAGGAGAAGGCCGGGATGACCGACCCGGTGCCGCTGCACCCCGGCTCGCTGGACGCACTGGGCGAATGACCGGGCGGGTCATCTAGGCTTCCGCACCGTGCGTGTCCTGGTCATCGGGTCTGGCGCCCGTGAACATGCCCTTGTCCTCGCTTTGTCGCGGGATCCTTCGGTGATCGCGTTGGCCTGCGCGCCGGGCAACGCCGGCATCGCCGGTGTCGCCGAGACCTACGGGGTCGACGTCACCGACGCCGGGGCCGTCGCGGCGCTGGCCAAGGAGTGGAACGCCGACCTGGTCGTGGTCGGGCCGGAGCAGCCCCTGGTGGCGGGCGCGGCGGACGCCGTGCGCGCCATCGGGATCCCCTGCTTCGGCCCGTCGGCCGCGGCGGCCCGGATCGAGGGCTCCAAGGCGTTCGCGAAGGACGTCATGGCCGCCGCCGGCGTGCCGACCGCCGTGTCGGAGATCGTCGACAACCCGGCCCGGCTCGACTCGGCGCTGACCCGCTTCGGCCCGCAGTGGGTCGTGAAGGACGACGGCCTCGCCGCGGGCAAGGGCGTGGTCGTCACCGCGGACCGCGCCGTGGCCCGCGCGCACGCCATGACGTTGCTCGACCACGGCCACCCGGTGCTGCTGGAGTCGTTCCTCCACGGCCCCGAGGTGTCGCTGTTCTGCCTCGTGGACGGCGCCACCGTGGTGCCGCTGCTGCCCGCGCAGGACTTCAAGCGCGTCGGCGACGGCGACTCGGGCCCCAACACCGGCGGCATGGGCGCGTACTCGCCCCTGCCCTGGGCCTCGCCCGACCTCGTGGACACGATCGTGGCCACCTGCGTCCAGCCGGTCGTGGACGAGCTGGCGCGCCGCGACACCCCGTTCACCGGCCTGCTCTACGCGGGCCTGGCCCTTACCTCCACCGGCCCGCAGGTCATCGAGTTCAACTGCCGGTTCGGCGACCCGGAGACCCAGGCCGTCCTGGCGCTGCTGCGCACCCCGCCGGCGGCCCTGTTCCACGCCGCCGCCACCGGCGACCTCGCGTCCGCGCCGGAACTCGAGTGGGCCGACGACCACGCCGTGACCGTCGTCATCGCCGCCGAGGGCTACCCCGGCCGGCCCCGCACGGGCGACGTGATCAGCGGGTCCGAGGCGGAAGGCGTCCTGCACGCGGGCACCCGCCGCCGCGAGGACGGCGCCGTCGTCTCGATCGGCGGCCGGGTCCTCTCGGTGGTCGGCACGGGCCGGACCCTGGCCGACGCCCGCACCGACGCCTACCGCCGCGTGGAAGGCGTCCACCTGACCGGCTCCCACCACCGCACGGACATCGCGCTGCGCGCGGCGAACGGGGAGATCACCGCCCCCTAGCGCCGGTCGCGGACCTCCGGGTCGACCGCCGCCACCCCGCGGGAACCGGGCCGGGCGTTTCTTCGTCCAACCTCAGACCCGGCTCACGTGGTCGTTGGTAGCCTCGAACCGGGTTCAATCCGTTACCGACCGTACGGGGGTAGGGCGTCGTGGAACAGGAGACCGGCTTGCTGGGAGCCGTCGCCGCCGCGGGGGGAGCCGTCGGCAGAGCGGTCGGCGAGGTGTTCAAGGCGGAGAAGCGGCTCGGGGACGCGGTGACCGGCGGACCGGCCGGCGGACAGCAGTTCACCGTCACCAAGGACACGGTCCTCCAGGCCGGCAAGATCATCCAGGGCCAGGTCGACGCGCTGTGGACGAGCTACGGCGCCGCCGTCCGGGACCTCCGCGTGAGCATGGGCGGCCTCGACGCCGTGAACGAGGACATCGCCGAGGCGTGGAACGAACGCCTGCTCGACCACGACGACTCGTACGCCCGGCGGGTCGAGCAGTACATCGAGAGCCTCGTGGCGCTGGTCGAGCAGCTGCGCGCCGCGGCCAAGCAGTACGGCCACACCGACGAAGAGGTCACGGCGGCTATGGGGGCAGCGAGTGCTTCGCAGCAGTAAGGCACTCGTCGCGCTCGTGCTGGCGGCCGGCGCGGTGCTGGCCGGCTGCACGCAGGAGGAGCCCGGCGACGCCACGTCCGCGGCGCCCGCCACCGGCTCCACCACGGCGCCGGAGACCTCCGAGTCGCCGGTCGACTTCCCGCCCCGGCCCGCGGACATCAAGGTCGACGGCATCGCGGACGCCTGCGCGACGCTCACCAAGGACCAGCAGCGCGAGCTGGGCATCGACGCGGCGCACGGCCAGCAGATGGACGTCATCGAGGACCGGGAGATGCCCGGGTGCAGCTTCCGGGCCAACTCGCGTCCGCTGTTCAGCTACGAGGTCACGCTGATCTCCGACGAGGGCGCCGGTTACTGGCAGGGCGGCGGCAACCTCGACGTCGTGTCGAAGACCGTCGCCGGGTACGGCGCGGTCCAGGTGACGCTGGCGGGGACGAGCAAGGCGGACTGCGCGCTCGCCGTGGACGTGGCCGACGGGCAGCAGGTGTTCGTCTCCTTCCTGCCGGTAGGCGACGGCTTCACCCAGGACGAGATGTGCCGGAACGCGGCCAAGGGCGCGGAGATGGTCATGACGACGTTGAAGACTTTGAAGTAAGGGGGAGGTATGGGCTTCAGGCAGATCACCGACCACCGCTTCGAGGGGTACTCCAACACCGGGTTGGCGGAGCTGGTCGGGCAATTCCAGACGGGTGACGCCGCCCAGCGGTTCAGCGACGCGTCGCACGCGTTGCGGCAGCTCGCGAGCACGTTGGACGAGACGGACCAGGCGCTGCGGACCGAGCTGAAGAAGCTCGGCATCGACTGGCGCGGCGCCGCGGGCGACAACGCCGGCCAAGCGGTGACGGTCTCGGCGGACACGGCCACCTCGGGCACCGAGGCCGGCCAGACGAACTCCAAGGCGACGGCCGTGCAGGGCGCGAACTACAGCCAGGCCAGGAACGGGATGCCCGAGCCGCAGCAGTTGCGCGGGGCGAGCGAGACCAACCTGGTCGACGACGTCGGCGGGTTCTTCGGGTACGAGACCGATCACGCCAAAGAGGTCAAGGAGACCCAGGCGGCGCGCGAGCAGGCGATCCGGGGGCTCGACCAGTACACCGAGGCGAGCCGGGACGCGCTGAACCAGTACCAGGGCATGAACAGGCCGCCGCAGTTCGACGTGACGGCCGCGTCCAGCGTCAGCACGCCGGTCGCCTCGGTCGGGTTGCCCGGTGGGCCCACGCCCGGGATCCCCGGTGGCGTGCCGGGCGGCGTTCCCGGCGGGTCGACCGCCCACCTCCCCGGTGGCGGCACGGTCGGGTTGCCGCCGCAGGTGCCCGGGCAGCTGCCCGGTGGCTCGACGGGCCTGCTGCCGACCACGCCCGGCGGGCAGACGGTGCTGCCGCCGGCCGCGTTGGGCGGCAAGCCGGGCGGCTCCAACTTCGGGTTGGGGCTCGGGCTCGGGTTGGCCGGCGGGCTCGGGTTGGGGCTCGCGGCGACGCAGGCCCGCGGTGGGCGGGTCGTGCGCAACACCGCCCCGGCGATGCCCGGCGGCGGCAAGGCGCCCGAAGGCCACGCCGGCGGCAAGGGGACCGGCGGCGGGGCGGGCGGCAAGGGCGGTGTGCCCGGGATGCCCGGCACGCTGACCGGGAAGCCCGGCGTCTCCGCGACGATCGGCGCCATCGACCCCGACGAGCGGGTCCACGGTCGGGGCGCGGCCGGCGCCGCCGCGGGCAAGGGCGGCGCGGGTTCCTCGATGTTGCAGCCGGCGGCCAGCGCCAAGGGCGGCGAGGGCGAGGAGGACGGCGAGCACGTGCGCAAGTACGGCGTCGACTCCGACGACGTGTTCGGCGACGAGCGGATGGTCGTGCAGTCGGTCATCGGCGACGAGTCCGAGAAGAAGTGAAGTGACCGGCACGGTTGTCCTGTCCACGCTGGAGTTCGACGTCGCGTGGGAAGGTGAGCGACTTGCCCGGCGCAACGTCGCGCTGGACGTGCCGAGCCCGGGCATCACGCACACCGAGCGCGCCGTGCTCGTCGAGCAGGCCTGGGCCTCGCTCGCCGAGCGCGGCCTGGCGGCGAACCGGCGGCTGACGCCCGAGTTGGCCGACGCGTTCGCGCTGCTGGCCAACCCGCAGGTGTCGATCGACCTCTGGATCTGGGTCGACCGCCGCAAGATCAAGGGCCTGGCGGCGGCCGCCGGTGACGAGGGCGTCCTCGCCGTGGTCGACGGCGACGAGGTGTGGCTGATCGAGTCGCGGGGCAGCGCGCTGGCCGAGTCGGCGGTGTCCGTCGCCGGCGACATGCCCGCCGGGTACGGCCGGTCGATCAGCCTGCCGAACGACGTGCTGCGCGCGGCGTCCCAGGAAGCCGGGCGGGACGCGGAGAAGCTGGTGCTGGCGCTGGAGCGGCAGGGGTTGCCGCTGCACGAGGCGCAGGAGCTGGCCGGCATGTGCGACGGGATGAGCACCCGCGGCCAGTTCGGCGTGGAACGCGCCCGGCCCGCCGGCCCGCCCGTGCGCGCGGACCGCGTCGTCGCCTGGCACGACACGCCGTCCGGCCGGTACCTGCACCAGGTGCGGCCCAGCTCGGACGGCCGCAGCTGGAGCACGATCACCCCGATCGACAACGCCCGGCTCGCCGGGTGCGTGTGGGAGCTGGTGCAGGAGGTCTGAGTTCCCCGCGCCCGAACGGAACCCGCGCGTCCTCGGCGACGTCAGTTCCGCGAGCGGGCCTGGGGGGCCGGAGCAGTGCCCGCCGTCATTCGGGAGTGACGTCTGGTGACCGAAGCGACCCTCAGCGCCACCGCGTTCCGCACCGCCTGGGCACACCTCGACCTCGGCGCCATGCCGATCGTGCTGCACGTGCCGGACGACCCCGCGCCGTGGAGCCACCTGACCGCCCAGGGGCACGCCCGCGGCGGCGAACTCGACCCGTGGCTCGGCGCGGCGTTCAAGCTCCTCGCCCACCCGCCGCGCTCGGCGGACCTGCGGCTGGGCCTGGGCAGAGCCGCGGTGCGCGCGCTCGCCGCGTCCGCCGCCACGGGCTCGGTGCTGGCCGTGCTGACCGGGGACCTGCTCACCGTGCGGGACGTCGACGACGACCTCGCCACCGCGCTCGTCGGGTTGCTGCCGGTGATCGCCGACGGCCTGGTCGGCGGGCCCGACCTGCGCGGCCAGTTCGGCGCGGCGGCGATCGACCGGACCGGGCGGCGCAGGCGGGCGGCGGACGTCGTCGACTTCCACGGGCCGACCGACGCCGACCTGCTGCGCAAGAGGGTCACCGGCCTGTTGGACGAATTCCGGCGATGACGGCGGTGCGCCCGCCGGTTCCGTCCCGCAGTCGGACAACGGCGGTCGCGAAGTTCGACGCCAAGGCGATGGAGCGGCGCCGGAGCACGGTCTGCGCGCAGGCGGCGGGATTTCCGGGGGGTTCGATTAGCCTGGCCGGCATGGTCGGTGTCGCCGGACGTGCGGATGTGCCCCCCTTCCACGTCATGGAGGTGCTGTCCGCCGCGGCGCGGCGGCAGCGGGTAGTCGGGGACGTGGTGTCGTTGGCGGCGGGGCAGCCGTCCAGCCCGGCGCCCACGCCGGTGCTGGAGGCCGCCCACCGCGCCCTGCGCGAGCAGGCGTTGGGCTACACCGAGCAGCTGGGCATCGTGGAGCTGCGGGAAGCGCTGGCCGGTCACTACTTCCGGCAGTACGGGCTGGAGGTCTCGGCGGACGACGTCGTGGTGACCACCGGCTCCTCCGGCGGGTTCCTGCTGGCGTTCCTCGCCGCCTTCGAGCCAGGCGACCGGGTCGCGCTGGCCCGGCCCGGCTACCCCGCCTACCGCAACATCCTCACGGCGCTGGGGTGCGAGGTCGTCGAACTGCCCTGCGGCCCGGAGACCCGGTTCCAGCCCACGGTGGCGATGCTGGACGACGCCGGTCCGCTCGCCGGGCTCGTGGTGGCCAGCCCGGCGAACCCGACCGGCACCGTGCTGTCCCCCGACGAGCTGGCCGGCCTGTCGGCCTGGTGCGCCGAGCACGACGTGCGGCTCGTCAGCGACGAGATCTACCACGGCATCAGCTACGGCGCGCCCCTCGCCAGCGCGTGGCAGACCTCCCGCGACTCCGTCGTGGTCAACTCCTTCTCCAAGGCGTTCGCCATGACCGGCTGGCGGTTGGGGTGGATGCTGCTGCCGCCCGACCTGCGCCGGGCGGTGGACCGGTTGACGGGCAACTTCACGCTCTGCCCGCCCGCCCTGGCCCAGCACGCGGCGGTCGCCGCGTTCGAGCCCGAGTCGTACGCGCAGGCCGAGCGGCTGGTCGAGGGGTACCGCCTCAACCGGGACGTGCTGCTCAAGGGACTGGCCGACCTCGGCATCGACGAGGTGGCACCGGCCGACGGCGCCTTCTACGCCTACGCCGACGTCTCGCACCTCACCGACGACTCGATGGACTTCTGCCGCCGCCTGCTGGACGACACGGGGGTCGCGATCGTGCCGGGCGTCGACTTCGACCCCGTGCGCGGGCACGAGTTCATCCGGATGTCCTTCGCGGGGTCCGCCCCCGACATCGAGGAGGCGTTGCGGCGCCTCGGCGCCTGGTTGTCGTCCTCGCGATGACGGTTGTCCTCCCGGTCCAGGTCGGAGCGGGGAACCGATCGGGCGGTCCGGTCGTTCGGAGGACATGGTCCGGATAATCGTGTGGCTGCTCGCGGCCTGGCTCGTGATCACCGTGCTCGGCGCCGTGATCAAGGGCGTCTTCTGGCTCGCGGTGATCGGTGGCGTGCTGTTCCTCGGCACGGCCGCGTACGGCGCCATCAAGAGCAGCAAGCGCCCGAAGGGCATCAAGGGTCCCTGACCCGGCTCGATCTGCCCCGCGAGCTGGTAAAACGACGAGCCGACCCGCACCATGGGTCGGTGTTCCAGACCGATGAACGACGCCTCGACCGGTGGGAGAGCCGCGCCGAGTGGCCGCTGACGGGCTTGGCGGTCCTCTTCGTGGTGGTCTACGCCTGGCAGGTCCTCGACGGCCACTCGACCCCCGGCGTGCACGCCGTGCTGGAGGTCGCCCTCTGGCTGATCTGGCTGGTCTTCGCGGTGGACTACGGCGTGCGCCTCAAGCTCGCCGTCGACAAGCGCAGGTTCGTCGTCACCCACCTGTTCGACCTGCTGGCGGTCCTGCTGCCGATGGTCCGCCAGCTGCGCGTGCTGCGGCTGATCAGCGTTCTGAAGGTGCTCAACAAGCGGTTCGCGGGCAAGTTCCGGCAACGCGTCGGCGTCTACGCCGCGGGCGTCACCTTCCTGGTCGGCCTGTGCGCCTCACTGGCCGTGCTGGACGCGGAACGCGACCACCCGGACGCCTCCATCACCACGTTCGGCGACGCGGCGTGGTGGACGCTCACCACGATCTCCACCGTCGGTTACGGCGACCGCTACCCCGTCACCTGGGAAGGTCGCCTGGTCGCGGCTCTGCTGATGATCGGCGGCATCGCCCTGCTGGGTGTCATCACCGGCACGATCGCGTCCTGGTTGGTCGAACGGCTCAGCGGCGTCGAGGGCTCGGTGGCCGAGGCCGAGCAGGCGACGGCGGCCGAGCTCCGCCTGGTCCGGGCGGAGCTGGCCGAGCTGCGCGAGGAGCTGCGCGCGGCGAGGTCCGAGAGCGGTCGCTGAGCCCCCGGACCTCGACCGCTAGTCCCCGAGCACCTGCCGCGCGTGCACCGGCCCCTGCCACCGGACACCCCGGAGCCCGGCCGCGACCGCGCCGTCCACGTTCACCTGCCGGTCGTCGAAGAACACGCAGTCCGCCGGGCGCGCCCCGAGCCGCTGCGCCAGCGCGGCGAAGATCCGCGGGTCCGGCTTGGCCACGCCGAGGTCGCCGGAGAACACCAGGTGCCGGAAGTGCCTGGTCCACGGCTCCCGCTCGGCGGTCCGCGCGAACGACACGGGCGCGTTCGACAGCAGCGCCAGCGGCACCCCGGCCGAGGCCAGCTCCGCCACCAGCTCCACCGCGCCGGCCGCCGGCCGCAGCCACCCGCGCACGTCCACCTCGGTCAGCCGCCGGGCCAGCGCCTCGTCCACCGGCACGTCCACGGTCGAGCCGACCGCGCGCCAGTACTCCAGGTCGGACTGGCCGGCGTCGTAGGCGTCCCGCGCGCCCCAGTACCCGCGCGCGAAGTCCTCGACCGGCGCCCCGAGCAGCGCGGCCAGCGCGGGCAGCTCCCCGGTCGGCTCGCTGAGCACCTCGCCGTAGTCGAACACCACCCAGCGCACGTCAGCTCGCCGACCCGATCCGGCGCAACGCCTCGGCCACGTCGTCCGCGTTCACGTCGCGGTGCAGCACGAACCGCACCTTGCCCGCCATCGGCCCGGCGAACACGCCCAGGTGCCGCAGCCCGGTCAACGTCACCTCCAGGTCCGGCACGCCCGCCAGCACGATGTTGGTCTCCGGCTCGTCCACCTGCCAGCCGAGCTCGGCCAGGCCGCGGGCCAGCGCGCGGGCGTTCACGTGGTCCTGCGCGAGGTCGTCGATGCGGTCCAGCCCCACCAGGCCCGCGGCGGCCAGCACACCGCCCTGCCGCACCCCGCCGCCGAGCATCTTGCGCACCCGCCGCGCCTCCGCGACGAACGTCGTCGTCCCGGCCACCACCGATCCGACCGGCGCGCCGAGGCCCTTCGACAGGCACACCTGCACCGTGTCCACCCCGACCGCCAGGGCGGCGGGCGGCAGGCCCAGCGCCACGGCCGCGTTCCACAGCCGCGCGCCGTCGAGGTGCACGCGCAGGCCGGTCTCCCGCGCCGCCGACACCAGCAACGCGTGCTCGTCGGGCTGCGTCACGGCCCCGCCGGCGGCGTTGTGCGTGTTCTCCAGGCACAGGAGCGTCGTGCGCATCGCGTAGTACGGCCCGGACGTCCCGGCCGCCGCGCGCACCGCGTCGGGCGACGCCCGGCCGGGGCCCGCGTCGCACTCCAGCGGGTGCGGCATCCCGCCCGCGATCCACGCGGCCGTGCCGAGCTCGTTGTCGAGCACGTGCGCGCCGCGCGGCGCGAGGAACCGGTCGCCGGGCCGCAGGTGCACGGTCAGCGCGATGAGGTTGCCCATCGACCCGGAGGGCACCCACAGGGCCGCGTCGACGCCCAGCAGCTCCGCGACGCGGTCTTCGAGCCGGCGCATGGTGGGGTCGTGGTCGAGCACGTCGTCGGCGACCTCGGCACTGGACATCGCCAGTCTCATGGTCTCGTCCGGCTGGGTGACGGTGTCGGAGCGGAAGTCGAGTGGCGAGAGCTGGGTCACGAATGGATCACATCACACGGGGCAAGCCCTGACCCGATCGCGTCGGCGGTACCACGATGGGGGGTGACGCAAGTCTCGGTGAACCGGCGTGCAACCGTGGGCGCCACCGGTTCCGTCCGGTAAGTGCAAGCACGACGAGCGGAGAGAGTCCGCGTGGATCAGCGCGACGAGCAGGAGTTCGCGGAGTACTTCGTGGCTCGCCGGGAGGCCGTGCGCCGAACGGCGTTCCTGCTCTGTGGTGACTGGCACCGGGCGGACGACTTCGCGCAGACCGCGTTCGTCGCGCTGCACCGCCGGTGGCGCAAGGTCCGGGACAAGCAGGCCCTGGACGCCTACGTCCGCCGGACCCTGGTGCGCGCGGTGATCGACGAGTCGCGCCGGCCGTGGCGGCGGGAGCGCTTCGTGGACGAGGTCCCGGAGCGGCCCTCGGGCGACGGCGAGGTGGCCGACTCGGTGGCGACGCGCGAGGCGCTGGTCGCGGGCTTGCGGCGGGTGCCGCCGAGGCAGCGGGCGGTGCTCGTGCTCAGGTTCCTGGAGGGCCTGGACGTCGCGGCGGCGGCCGAGGCGCTCGGGTGCTCCGAGGGCACGGTGAAGAGCCAGACCTCCAGGGGGCTGGAAGCCCTCCGCGAGGCGTTGGGCGACACGATCGACGACTTGCGGCCGGCGTCGTGAGCGGGAGGAGGAGGTAGGTGGACGAGCAGAAGCTCGGCGAGCTGTTCCGCGACGCGGCCGGTGACGCGCCGCCCCCGTCCTTCGACGTGGACGCGGTCCGGTCGGCCTCGGCGCGGGCGACCGCCCGGCGCAGGTCGGCCGTCGCGCTCGGCTCCGCCGTGGCGCTCGTGCTCGTGTTCGGCGGTCTGGTGCTCTCCGCGAACTTCGCGCGGAACACGAGCAGCGACACGGCCGCCGCGGGTTCCGCTGAGCACGCTTCGTCCCCTAACGTGGTCACTCCTTTCAGCGCGGGCGAGCCGGAAGTGCTGTCGAAGGACGCGCCGGCCGACCGCAGCGGTGGAAATCCGCCCGAGAGCATCCCCGAGGACCCGTCTACGCAGGGGGACGATCCATCGGGGAGCGCCGGTCGCACGTTGGCCGGCAGCGCCCAACGCGGGTGCGTTGAGGTGGACCGGGAGCTCGCCGTCGCCCTCGCCGACGAGCTCTCGGTCGCCAACGCGGAGCAGGCCGCGCCCGCCGTGGCCGACTGCCCGACCGACGCGCGGGGCGCGAGCTTCCTCGTGCGCGACGGCGACGTCTACGGCACGGTGTCCGCGGTGCTCGCCCGGGAGGGCGCCGCCGCGCAGGTGACGGCCGGTTCCGGGGCGCACGCGAGCGCGAGGACGTCCGGTGGCGAGGAGCTGCACGTGCTGAGCAGGCCGGCGCAGGGCTCGTCGGAGGGTCCGCTGGCGGACGACCTGGCGGAGCTCGCGGACCGGCTCGCCGCCCGCTTCTGAGTCGCGGAGACCGGGATCACCAGGCATTCTAGTACTTGCGTACCACAAATTTGGTACGGTTGTGCCAGATTGGGAGGTGGTCGTTATGGCGTGGGCCGTGCTCATCGTGTCCGGCTTCTTCGAGGCCGGCTGGGCGGTCGCGCTGAAGCTGTCCGACGGCTTCAGCAGGCTGTGGTGGACCGCGGCGTTCGCGGTGTTCGCGCTGATCAGCTTCGCCGGGCTGGCCTGGGCGATGAAGCAGCTGCCCGCCGGGCCGGCGTACGCGGTGTGGACCGGGATCGGCGCGGCGCTCACCGCCGTGATCGGCATGGTCTGGCTCGGCGACGGCGTCAGCACGATCAAGCTGGTCTCCCTCGGCCTCATCGTCAGCGGCGTCATCGGCCTCAACCTGGCCGGTGGCGGGCACTAGTACCTTCCCTGCAATGACAGCCGCAACGCCGAAGGGCGAACGCCGGCGCCAGGCGCTGGTCGAAGCCGCCGCCGGCCTCCTGGTCGACGGCGGCTTCGACGCGATCCGGCACCGCGCCGTCGCCGAGCGCGCGGGCCTGCCGCTGGCCTCCACCACCTACTACTTCGACTCGCTCGACGACCTGGTGACCGCCGCCCTGGAGTTCCAGGGCGAGGCCGAGCTGGCCTACGGCAAGGCCAGGCTGGACGAGCTGGACCCGCGCGAGTGCGGCGGCGACGCGTTCGTCGAGCTGGTGCTCGACCTGCTGCTCGGCCCGGTCGGCGACCGCGACGCCGAAGCCGTGCTGCTGCGCTACGAGCGCCTGGTCGCCACCGGCAGGCGGCCCTACCTGCGGCCGCTGATGCGCCGGATGTCCGGCGAGCTGCACTCCCTGCTGTTCGACATCTTCGCCCGCGCCGGCCGGCCGGTCGGCCGGGAACGCGTGGAAGAGCTGATCGCGCTGGTCGACGGCGCCGTGGTGAACGCGCTCATCGAGATCAGCCCGGACCCCAGGGCGGCCGCCCGGCGGATGCTCGGCAAGTCGATGCAACCCCCCTGACACCCGACCGCGTTTAAGGGGTGGGGCGCGGAAGGGGACCGGATCGCATGCGCACGGCCGACGAACAGGGCTTCCGCGAGTTCGCGGTGAGCCACGCCGCTTCGCTGCGGCGCACCGCGTACCTGTTCTGCGGCGACTGGCACACGGCCGAGGACCTGATGCAGGCCAGCCTGCTCAAGCTCTACCAGGCGTGGCACCGCATCGAGTGGCGGGACACCGCGTCCGGGTACGCCCGCAAGGTGCTGCTGCGCACGTGGCTGGACGAGAAGCGCAGACCGTGGCGGCGGGCCGAGCAGCGCGACGGCGAGGTGCCGGACGTGGCCGACCTCGCGGCGGACCCGGACCGGACGGGTGAACGGCTGTGGGCGCGGGACCTGGTGCACGCGGCGCTGCTGCGGGTGCCGCCGCGCCAGCGGGCCGTGCTGGTGCTGAGGTACTTCGAGGACCTGCCGGTGAGCGAGGTCGCGGTGGCGATGGGGTGCACCGAGGGCACGGTCAAGAGCCAGACCGCGCGCGGGCTGGTGGCGCTGCGCGCGGCGGTCGAGGAACTGGAGCGAGGGGCGGTGGTGGCGTCGTGAGCGAGGCGGACCTGCGGGAAGGGCTGCGGGCCGCGGTCGGTGACGAGCCGCCGCTGGACTTCGACGCCGACGAGCTGATCCGCCGCGCCCAGCACGTGCGCAGGCGTCGACGGGCGCTGGTGGCCGTGGCGGTGGCGACGCTCGCCCTCACCGGCACGGTGCTGGCCCTGCCCGGCGTCCTCGACCAGCGGCGCGCCGTCGACGCGGCCGGCGGCCCGGTGCTGACGACCACGGGGGCCGCGACGACCCGGACCCCGGTCCCGGCGCAGGCCTCGACGTCGCCGCCGGCCCTGATCCGGCCGCCCGCCACCGCCGGGACCGCCAAGAGCCACGTCCCGCTGTACCTGAGCAAGAAGTTCGTCGAGGTCGCGCCCTACGCGAAGGTGGTGTCGGCGGATACGACCGGCAGCCCGCCGGAGCAGCTCTACGCGTGGCTGAGCTTCGTCGACGGCGTCGGCGCGAGCAGGGTGCTGGTGCGGCTCGTCCCCTCCTCGTCCGGGGTGACCCGGGGCGAGTACTGCGCCGAGGCGGGGTGCGAGGAGCCGGTCCTCCGGGCCGACGGCAGCTACGTGACGTCCACGTGGCGCACCACCGCCGTGCCGGACCCCCAGGGCGCGGACCCCCAGGGCGTCATGCACACCGTGTCGCACTTCCGCGTGGACGGCTCGGTGGTGGAGGCCACGGGGTTCGGCTACGAGCCGCCCGCGGGCGGCGAGGCGCGGGAGCAGGTGGCGTTGGGGTACGAGCAGCTGGTCTCGCTGGCCACCGACCCGGACCTCGCCGCGTCGTGACGCTCCCCGGCGTCCGGGCGCCCGTCGTGGCGAAATAAGCTGGTCACGTGACGGTCAAGCCCCGCATCGCCAATGTCCTCGCCGGTCGCTACGCCTCCACCGAGCTGGCCACGCTGTGGTCCGCCGAGCACAAGATCGTGCTGGAGCGGCGGCTGTGGCTCGCCGTGCTGAAGGCGCAGGCCGAGCTCGGCCTCGACGTGCCCGCCGAGGCCGTCGCGGACTACGAGCGGGTGGTAGAGCAGGTCGACCTGGCGTCCATCGCCGGGCGCGAGCGCGTCACCCGGCACGACGTGAAGGCGCGCATCGAGGAGTTCAACGCGCTGGCCGGGCACGAGCACGTGCACAAGGGCATGACCTCGCGCGACCTCACCGAGAACGTCGAGCAGCTGCAGGTGCTGCGGTCGCTGGAGCACGTGCGCGGGAAGACGGCGGCCGTGCTGGCCCGCCTGGCCCGCCGCGCCGCCGAGCACACCGACCTGGTGATGGCCGGCCGCTCGCACAACGTGGCCGCCCAGGCCACCACGCTCGGCAAGCGCTTCGCCACCGCCGCCGACGAGCTGCTGGCCGCGTTCCGCCGGCTGGACGAGCTGATCGCCCGCTACCCGCTGCGCGGCGTCAAGGGCCCCGTCGGCACCGCCCAGGACATGCTGGACCTGCTCGGCGGCGACCGGGACAAGCTGGTCGAGCTGGAGCGGAGCGTCGCGGGCCACCTCGGTTTCACCACCGTGCTGACCAGCGTCGGCCAGGTCTACCCGCGGTCGCTGGACTTCGACGTCGTGTCGACCCTCGTGCAGCTGGCCGCGGGCCCGTCGTCGCTGGCCAAGACGATCCGGCTGATGGCGGGCCACGAGCTGGTCACCGAGGGCTTCAAGCCGGGCCAGGTCGGCTCCAGCGCGATGCCGCACAAGATGAACACCCGGTCGTGCGAGCGGGTCAACGGCTTCGCGGTCATCCTGCGCGGCTACCTGTCCATGGTCGGCGAGCTGTCCGGCGACCAGTGGAACGAGGGCGACGTGTCGTGCTCGGTGGTGCGCCGGGTCGCGCTGCCGGACGCGTTCTTCGCCTTCGACGGCCTGCTGGAGACCTTCATCACGGTGCTGGACGAGTTCGGCGCGTACCCGGCGGTCGTCGCCCGCGAGCTGGACCGCTACCTGCCGTTCCTGGCGACCACGAAGGTGCTGATGGCGGCGATCCGCGCGGGTGTCGGCCGGGAGACCGCGCACGAGGTCATCAAGGAGCACTCGGTCGCGGTGGCGCTGGCGATGCGCGAGCAGGGCCTGGCCGAGAACGACCTGCTGGACCGGTTCGCCGCCGACGACCGCCTGCCGCTGGACCGCGCCGCCCTGGACGACCTGCTGGCCGACCGCCTGTCGTTCACCGGCGTGGCGGAGCACCAGGTCGCGGATGTCGTGCGGCAGGTCGAGGACGTGCTGGCCGAGTACCCGGCCGCCGCCGGCTACGTCCCGGAACCGATCCTCTAGCCGCCCTGCCCCCAACCCGGGCTGCGCCGGCGCTCGGACCCCACGCGAGGGCGCGAACGGTCGACTTCCTGGCGACCGAGCCCGCCGTCTGCGGAGCAGCGGCAATCAGACCCTGTCCCACACCAGGCGGCCGCGGCGGGTGGGCTCGCACACCAGGCGGCGGCCCGCCGGGTCGACCGCCGTCGCGCCCTCCTCGTCGCACGGGAAGCCCTCCAGGGCCACCTGGTCGAACCGGGGTGGGGTGGTGGTCGGCTCGGTCGTCTGCCGGGGCGGCGGTTGGACGTCCACCGGAGGCGGTGGCGGCGGTTCGGTCGTCGCGTCGACAGTCGGAGGTGGCGGTGGCGGCGGCGTGGTGGTGGTGACCGCCGGGCGCACGGAGATGTTCGCCACCGCCGGGATCGAGGTCACCGGCGCCGAGCTGGACACCGTCGGGAGCACCACCGGCTCCGGGCTCGCCGACGGCCGCGCGCAGGCTCCCGTGAGCAGCAGCAGGAGCAGTCCGCCGCTCGCCGCGACGGGTGCCACAAATGCCTTCGGATGGACCACGCCAAGCAGAGTAGGGGTCACTCGTCCGATACCCCAAGTGGAGTCTCCCGAGCGGCCTAAAGGCGGCCTGCCTCGATGATCCGCCGGAGGAACTGCCGGGTGCGCGGGTGCACGGGCTCGCCGAGCACCTGCCCGGGCGGTCCGGACTCGACCAGCCTGCCGCCGTCGAGGAACACCACGCGGTCGGCCACCTGCCGGGCGAACCCCATCTCGTGGGTGGCCATCAAGATCGTCCGCCCGCTTTCCGCCAGCTCCCTGACCAGCGCCAACACCTCGCCGACCAGTTCCGGGTCCAACGCGCTGGTGATCTCGTCCAGCAGCAGCAACCGCGGCGAGTAGGCCAGCGCCCGCGCGATCGCCACCCGCTGCTGCTGCCCGCCGGACAGCCGCTCCGGGTAGCTGCGCGCCCGGTCCGCGAGACCCACCCGGTCCAGCAGGTCCAGGGCGTTGCGCTCCGCCTCGCCGCGGGGCACGCCGTGCACCACGCGCGGCGCGAGGGTGACGTTGTCCAGCACGCTCATGTGCGGGAACAGGTTGAACGCCTGGAACACGATGCCCATGCCGCGCCGGGCCACGTCGGCGTCCACCCGCGGGTCGGACACGTCCACCCCGTCGAGCAGCACCTGGCCGTCGTCCAGCTCCTCCAGCAGGTTCACGCAGCGCAGCAGGGTCGACTTGCCCGAGCCGGACGACCCGATCACGGCCACGACCTCGTGCTCGCGCACGTCGAGGCTGATCCCGTCCAGCACGGTGCGCTCGCCGTAGCGCTTCACGACACCGCGCACGCTGAGCACCGGGTCGGTCATCGTCCCCCCTGACGGCGTTCCAGCCGGCGGCCCAGGGCGTCGGCGAACCGCGCCGTGGGCACCGCGAGCAGCACGAACAGCAGCCCCGCCACCACGTACGGGGTGAAGTTGAACGCCCGGGCGTGCTCGATCTGCGCCGCGCGCACCGCGTCCACCGCGCCGAGCACGGAGATCAGCCCGCAGTCCTTCTGCAGCGCCACGAAGTCGTTGAGCAGCGCGGGCATCACCCGCCGCACCGCCTGCGGCAGCACGACCAGCCGCAACGTCGCGCGCGGACCCAGGCCGAGCGACCGCGCCGCCGCGACCTGCGAGGGGTGGACGGACTCGATGCCGGCGCGGAACACCTCGGCCACGTACGCGGTGTAGGCGAGCACGAGCGCCGCGCCGCCGAGCACCACGGAGTCGTTGGGCACGCCGGTCAGCCGCAACGCGGGCAGGCCGAACCCGACCAGGTACAGCAGGATGATCAGCGGCAGGCCGCGGAACAGGTCCACGTACACCGTGGCCAGCGCCCGCAGCGGGAACCACACGGGGCCGCGCAGCGTGCGCATCGTCGCCACGAGCAGCGCCAGCACCACGATCAGCACGCCGCACACCGCCAGCACGCGCAGGTTCAGCCAGAGCCCTTCGAGGATCGCGGGCAGCGACCGCCACGCCATCTCCACGTCGAAGAACGACTGGCGCACCCGCGGCCAGCCGGGCGCGCCGGTGACGCCGACGCCGACCGCGACGGCGAACACGGCGGTCGACAGCAGGGCGACCAGGGTGGACCGCCGCGAGCGGGAGCGCTTGTAGGCCGAGCGCTCCCGCTGCAGCTCGCTGGTCACTTCAGCTCGGGTGCGGTGCCCGCGGAGGACAGCCATTCCTGCTCGATCCTGGTCAGCGTGCCCTCGGTGCGCAGGTTCTCCACCGCCGTCGAGACGCACGCGGTGAGCGGGCTGCCCTTGTCCAGCACGATGCCGAACTGCTCGGGCTTGCCGTCGCCCGCCGGGATCTGGCCGACGATCAGGCCGTCCTCCAACTCCGCCGACGTGATGTAGAACGCGGTCGGCAGGTCCACCACCAGCGCGTCGATCTGCCCGGCGCGCAGCGCGGCCTTGGCGTCGTCGTTGGTGTTGTAGACGGCCACGTCCTGCTCGGGCTGAAGGCGCTGGGCGGCGTCGAAGCTGGTCGTGCCGACCTGCGCGCCGATCTTGACCCGCTTGAGGTCCGCCAGCGTCTTCGCCGACGCGGCCTTGGACGAGTCCAGCGTGATCACGGCCTGGTCCACGTCGTAGTACGGCGCGGAGAAGTCGACGGCCTGCCTGCGCTCCTCGGTGATCGAGAACTCGTTCAGGTCCATGTCGTAGGTCTTGCGGCCCGGCTGGATGGCCGCGTTGAACGGCACCCGCGTCCACACCACGTCGGTCTTCGCGTACCCCAGCTCCTCGGCCAGCGCGTAGGCGACCGCGGACTCGAAGCCCTTGCCGTTGGTCGGGTCGTCGTCCACGAACCACGGCTCGTACGCGGGCTGGTCCGTGCCGAAGGTGATCTTGCCCGCGGTGAGCGTCGGCAGCTTGTCCTTCGTGCAGGCCACGCCGTCCACCTGGTTGGTCGGCGTCGTGGTCTCGTCCGCGGGGGCGCAGGCGACCGCGAGGACGGCGGTCACGGCGAGTATCAGTCCGGGTGCACGCATGGGAGGCATCTTGCCGCAGGTGGGAAGGGCGGCCCACGAGCTGGGACAAGTACGCTTCGGCCGTGCCCAAGCTCGCTGACTACCGCCAGGTCGCCGCAGGCAAGGTCCGCCAGGTCCACGAGGTGGACGAGGACCTGCTGCTGTTCGTGGCGTCCGACCGGATCTCCGCCTACGACCACGTGCTGACCACGGAGATCCCCGACAAGGGACGCGTGCTCACCGCGATGAGCGTGTTCTGGTTCGAGCGGTTCGCGGACCTGGCGCCCAACCACCTGGTGGCGTGGGACGACCCGCGCATCCCCGCCGAGGTGCGCGGCCGGGCGCTGCTCGTGCGGCGGCTGGAGATGGTCCAGGTGGAGTGCGTGGCGCGCGGCTACCTGACCGGGTCGGGCATGGCCGAGTACCGGCGGACCGGGTCGGTGTGCGGCGTCGAGCTGCCGCCCGACCTGGTCGAGGCCTCGGAGCTGACGCCGCCGATCTTCACCCCGGCGACCAAGGCCGAGCTCGGCGCGCACGACGAGAACGTGTCGTTCGAGCACGTCGAAGCGCAGGTGGGCGCCTCGTTGGCGGCCCGGCTGCGCGAGGCCACCCTGGAGGTCTACGGCGCGGCCCGGGAGTTCGCCCGGTCGCGCGGCGTGGTCCTGGCGGACACCAAGTTCGAGTTCGGCCTGGACCGGTCCGGCGCGCTGGTGCTCGGCGACGAGGTGCTGACGCCGGACTCGTCGCGGTACTGGCCGCTGGAGGGGTACGAGCCGGGGCGCGTGCAGCCGTCGTTCGACAAGCAGTACGTGCGCGACTGGCTGACCTCGCCCGCCTCCGGCTGGGACCGGGCGTCCGACACCCCGCCGCCCCCGCTGCCCGACGACGTCGTGGCCGCCACCCGCTCGCGGTACGTGCAGGCGTACGAGCGGATCACCGGCCGCTCGTTCGCGGACTGGCCCGCCCCCGAGGGGACCGGCGCGCGATAGTTCGCCGGCTCCGCACCCGGCCGTCACCTCGTCTTCGAGCGGCCGACACCCCGGTGCGGCGCACTGGTGGCGTGGTCGCCGAACTCGTGGTCTCGCTGTCCGGCATCGGGCCGAGCACGCTCGCCCGGTGCGCCGGCCTCGCCGCCGAGCTGGACCGGCGGCGGGTGCCGTTGTCGCTGCTCGTCGCGCCGCGCGACGCGGTGCCCGGCGCCACGTCGGAGTGGGTGCTGAGCCGGGTCGCCGCCGGCGACGCGCTGGTGCTGCACGGTCTCGACCTCCGGCCGGAGCCCGCGCGCCGGGCCGCGTTCCCCCGCGGGGGCTCCGCGCTGCCCGCGCACGAAGCGGGCCTGCGGCTGGTCGCCGCGCGGGCCGCGGTGGCGCGGTCGGGGCTGGCCACGGACCTGTTCGCGCCGCCCGGCAGGCCCGCCTCACCCGGCACGGTGGCCGCGTTGCGCCGGCACCGGTTCGCGATGTGCGCCGACGTGGCGGGCGTGCGCGACCTGCGCACCGGCGACGTGCGGCCGGGCCGGGTGCGGATGCTCGACGAGCACTGGAGCTACCTGCTCGGCGTGGGCCGGGCGGCGCGGCGCGGCGGGCTCGTGCGGATCGGCGTCGACGCGGCGGACCTCGACCGGCTCGGACCGCGCGAGGTGCTGCTGGAGGCCGTCGACCTGGCCCTGGGCCACGGCGCGTCGCCCACGACCTACAGCTCGACCGCCTCGCCGCGGGGCAGCACGACGACCTCGACGCCCTCGGGCGCGGTGCCGACCAGGACGCGGTAGAAGATCTCGGTCCGCGCCAGGATCGCCTCGTGGATCGGCACGGCCTTGCGCGGGCCGACCCGGGCCAGGAAGTCCGCCGCGTCGGACACCTTCATCCAGGGCGCGGCCGTGGGCAGGCCGAGGACGTCGACGCGCTGCTCGGGCACCTTCAGCGAGTCGCCGGGGTGGTAGAACGCGCCGTGGTCGACCAGGTAGCCGACGTTCACCGGCAGCTCGACCCGCTCGTGGATGACCTCGTGCGGCGCGTCGAGGACGCTGACGACCGTGCCGCCGAACTCCAGCGCGTCACCCGGCGCGACGACCTCCGCGCCCGCCAGGTCGAACGGGGCGACCAGCCGGGCGCCGGGGTTGGCCGCGCGGACCGCGGCCAGCTTGTCGGGGTCCACGTGGTCGCGGTGCTCGTGCGTGACCAGGATCGCGTCCAGGCCCTCGACCACCTCGAAGCCCGACGAGAACGCGCCGGGGTCGAACAGCAGCCGCGCGGCGCCGGTGTCGACCAGCAGGCACGAGTGCCCGAAGTGGGCGATCAGCATGAGCGCTCCTCTCGTCCGGTCTCCCGGTCCTCGAGGAGAAGTTCTACTCCGCTCCGGGGACGGTCGCCCATCCCGCGTCGCCCGGTCGACGCGGCCGGTCGGCGTCGGTCCGTGTCGGTCCGTGTCGGTCAGTCCACGTCGTGCAGCAGGGCGTCCTCGACGTCCGGCGGCAGGCCCGCGCGTCGGGTGCGGTCCGGGTCGAGGGTCCGCTCGTAGGCCACCGCGTCCACCGCCGTCTCGGCCGTGGGCCGGACCCGCAGCCCGGCGGCCAGCGCGGGGCCCGCGTCGCGGAACATCATCGCCCGGTGCGACGGCGGCAGCCACAGCGGCAGGGATCGCGGCCCCACCCACGGCTCGACCCCGTGCCGCCGCAGGACCGGCTCGGGGATGCGGACCAGCACCGTGCCCGGCGGCGCGACGGCGCCCGCGATCTCGCCCAGCACCAGCGACAACGGGTTGGCCGGCCCGATCGCGTCGTAGGTGCCGGTGGTGCGCCGCTCGGCGGCGTCCACGATCCAGGCGGCGAGGTCGCGCACGTCGACGTGCTGCGCGGGCTGGTCCGGCGCGTCGGGCACGGCGACCCGGCCGCCCCGGGACAGCCGGTCGGGCCAGTACCCGAACCGGTCGCTCGGGTCGCCGGGGCCGGTGATGAGGCCGGCGCGGACGATGAACGCGCGGTCGCCGACGGCGTCCCGGACGGCGTGCTCACCGGCCACCTTGACCGCGCCGTAGCGGTCGGACGACATGGGCGCGTCGGGGTCGTCCTCCAGCGGGTCCAGGGTGGCCGTGGCGCCGGGGGTGGAGTGGTCGGCGTAGACGGAGCAGCTGGAGACGAACGTCCAGTGGTCCGCGGTCACCGCCCGCAACGCCCGGCGGACCCAGGTGACCGACATCTTCGCCACGTCCACCACCGCGTCGAAGCGGGCGCCCTCCAACGGCCCGAGGTCGACGTCCCGGTCCACGGCCACGAGCACCGCGCCGTCGGGCACCTGCCCGGACTCCCCCCGGGCCGCGCACACCACCTCGTGCCCCCGCCGCACCGCTTCGGCGGCCGTCGCCTTGCTGAGGAACACCGTTCCGCCGAGCACCAGGATGCGCATGGTCCCCACCCTGCGGTGCCCCCGGCCGCGCCGCCACCACGTCCGCCGATGGCGAACGCCCACCTCGGCCGGAAAGCGCGAGCACGCCCACCGACCGTCCGGAGGGGACCGTGCGCACTTCCTCGGCTCACCGGGCCTCGCCTGCTCCGAACTCAACGGGAAGGCGCACCGGAATCGAATTCCCGATCCACCGTTTCCGGTACCAGTGGTCCACGCGGGACACGTCCGGGGCGAATGGCTCCAGCTGAGTGGGGCAAGTGCCGATAAGCCCCTGTGGCTGTGCAAGCTTTTGTGGATGAATCACGCCGAAAAGACACGTACTTCCTCGCTGCGGCGCTGGTCGGCCTGAGCGATCTGGTCCGCCTGCGCACGGCACTGCGAAGCCTGCTCTTTCCCGGCCAGCGTGAGTTGCACTTCCAGCGCGAGACGCCGCAACGGCGGAAGTCGATCCTGTCCAGGGTGGTGGAGTTGGAGGTGCGGGTCGCTCTCCATCACGCCGATTGTCGGCGGAGCGAGGAAGCGGCTCGCCAACGTGCTTGATCCGGTTGGTGGACGACCTGCTCGACGTCGATGCGCGGCGACTCGTGCTCGACAGCCGGCCCGGTCGCGACCAGCACGACATCCGGACGATCCGAGATGCCTCCGGCAAACGCCCGCGGGACAGAGGACTTCTGTACGAGCACTTCGACAGCGCGCTCGAACCGCTGTTGTGGTTGGCCGACATCGCCGCGTGGAGCTACGGCGCGGGTGGCGACTGGAGCCGTCGCGTCGCCCCGGTGATCGGTTCCGTGATTCGGCGTGATTGGCCCTAGAAAGCGCGAAGCACGGCCGCCGACCGTCCGGACGGGTGCCGTGCTCACTTCCTCGGCCTACGGGGCCTCGGCGAGATCAGGTTAGCAGGAACCGGCACTGGAACGCGGCATCACGATCGGGTGATCCCAGGTGAACGTGTGCTGCCCACCACGTGCGAAGTTGATGAACACACAGGTCAGGTAGGCTCCGCGAGTACCGCCAGCCCTCCTAGCTTGGAGCAGCCTGTCGTGGCCCGAGTCGTCGTCGACGTCATGCCGAAGCCCGAAATCCTCGACCCGCAAGGACAGGCGGTGGCCAACGCGCTGCCCCGTCTCGGGTTCGACGGAATCACCAGTGTCCGCCAGGGCAAGCACTTCGAGCTGGAGGTCGCCGACGACGTCGACGACGCCACGCTCGCGAAGATCGCCGAGACCTTCCTCGCCAATCCCGTCATCGAGGACTGGGTCGTGAGGCGGGTGGAGGCATGAGGGTCGGGGTCATCACGTTCCCCGGCACGCTGGACGACGTCGACGCCGAGCGCGCGGTCCGGTATGCGGGCGGGGAGGCGGTCAAGCTCTGGCACGCCGATCACGACCTGAAGGGCGTCGACGCGGTCATCGTGCCCGGTGGGTTCTCCTACGGCGACTACCTGCGCTGCGGCGCGATCGCCCGGTTCGCCCCGGTCATGCAGGAAGTCGTGGACGCGGCCAGGAAGGGCATGCCGGTCCTGGGCATCTGCAACGGCTTCCAGATCCTCTGCGAGGCGCACCTGCTGCCGGGCGCGCTCATCCGCAACCACAAGCTGCACTTCGTGTGCCGCGACCAGTGGCTGAAGGTCGAGAACAACTCGACCGCCTGGACGTCCCGCTACGACCAGGGCGCGGAGATCCTCGTGCCGCTGAAGTCCGGCGAGGGCGGCTACCAGGCCGACCGGTCCACGTTGGACGAGCTGGAGGGCGAGGGCCGGGTGGTGTTCCGCTACGTCGGCGACGACCCGAACGGCTCCCGCAACGGCATCGCGGGCATCACCAGCGCCAACGGCCGGGTCGTCGGCCTGATGCCGCACCCCGAGCACGCGATCGACGCGCTCACCGGGCCGACCGACGACGGCCTCGGCATGTTCCTGTCCCTCGTCGACTCGGTGGTGAAGGCCTGATGACCGTCGACACCGTCAAGAACGCCGAGAGCACGCCCGACCAGGAGCAGCCGTACAAGGAGCTGGGCCTGAAGGACGACGAGTACGCCCGCATCAAGGACATCCTGGGTCGCCGCCCCACGGACGCCGAGCTGGCCATGTACTCGGTGATGTGGAGCGAGCACTGCTCCTACAAGTCGTCCAAGGTGCACCTGAAGTACTTCTCCGACACGACCACCGACGAGATGCGCGCGAAGATGCTCGCGGGCATCGGCGAGAACGCGGGCGTGGTCGACATCGGCGACGGCTGGGCGATCACGTTCAAGGCCGAGAGCCACAACCACCCGTCCTACGTCGAGCCGTACCAGGGCGCGGCGACGGGCGTGGGCGGCATCGTGCGCGACATCCTGGCGATGGGCGCGCGCCCGCTGGCCGTGATGGACCCGCTGCGGTTCGGCCCGGCCGACGCGCCGGACACCCGCCGCGTGCTGCCGGGCATCGTGGCCGGCGTCGGCGGCTACGGCAACTGCCTCGGCCTGCCCAACATCGGCGGCGAGGTCGTGTTCGACGCGACCTACGCGGGCAACCCGCTGGTCAACGCGCTGTGCGTGGGCGCGATGCGGGTCGAGGACCTGCACCTGGCGCACGCCTCGGGCACCGGCAACAAGGTCATCCTGTTCGGCGCCCGCACGGGCCTGGACGGCATCGGCGGCGTGTCGGTGCTGGCCAGCGAGACGTTCGACGACACGGCGGGCAAGCGCAAGAAGCTGCCCAGCGTGCAGGTGGGCGACCCGTTCACCGAGAAGGTGCTCATCGAGTGCTGCCTGGAGCTGTTCGCCGAGCGCATCGTGGTCGGCATCCAGGACCTGGGCGGCGCGGGCCTGGCGTGCGCGACGTCGGAGCTGGCCAGCGCCGGTGACGGCGGCATGCACGTCTACCTGGACCGGGTGCCGCTGCGCGCCACGGGCATGACGCCGGCGGAGATCCTGTCCAGCGAGTCGCAGGAGCGCATGTGCGCGGTCGTGCGGCCGGAGGACCTGGACGCGTTCATGGCCGTCTGCGCGAAGTGGGACGTCATCGCGACCGAGATCGGCGAGGTCACCGAGGGCGACCGGCTGGTGATCACCTGGCACGACGAGGTCGTGCTGGACGTGCCGCCGCGCACGGTGGCGCACGAGGGCCCGGTGTACGACCGGCCGATCGAGCGCCCGGCCGACCAGGACGCTTTGCAGGCCGACACGCCGGACCGGCTGGCCCGGCCCGCCGCGGCCGAGCTGCTGCCGCTGGTGAAGTCCATGGCCGCGTCGCCGAACCTGGCGTCGAAGCGGTGGGTGACCCAGCAGTATGACCGGTACGTGCGCGGTGGCACGGTGCTCGCGCAGCCCGCCGACTCGGGCATGATCCGGATCGACGAGTCGACCAACCGCGGCGTGGCGCTGTCCACGGACTGCAACGGCCGCTACGCCAAGCTGGACCCGTACGCGGGCGCCCAGCTGGCGCTGGCCGAGGCCTACCGGAACGTGGCCACCACGGGCGCGACGCCGGTCGCGGTCACGAACTGCCTGAACTTCGGCTCGCCGGAGGACCCGGCGGTGATGTGGCAGTTCGAGCAGGCCGTGAAGGGCCTCGCGGACGGGTGCGCCGAGCTGGGCATCCCGGTGACCGGCGGCAACGTCAGCTTCTACAACCAGACCGGTTCGACGGCGATCCTGCCGACGCCGGTGGTGGGCGTGCTCGGCGTGATCGACGACGTCCGCCGCCGCATCCCGACGGGGATCGGCGCGGAGGCGGGCGAGACGCTGCTGCTGCTCGGCGAGACGCGCGAGGAGTTCGGCGGCTCGGAGTGGGCGCACGTCGTGCACGGGCACCTGGGCGGTCTGCCGCCCAAGGTGGACCTGGCGCGGGAGAAGCTGCTCGGCGAGGTGCTGGTGGCCGGTTCGCGTGACGGCATGCTGTCCGCCGCGCACGACCTGTCCGACGGCGGCCTGGCGCAGGCGCTGGTGGAGACGTGCCTGATCGGCGAGGTCGGCGCGCGGGTGTTCCTCGAGGGCGACCTGTTCACCGAGCTGTTCAGCGAGTCGACGGCCCGCGTGCTGGTCGCCGTGCCGCGCACGGAGGAGCTGCGGTTCACCGACATGTGCACCGCGCGCGGCCTGCCGTGGCGCAAGGTCGGCGTGGTGGACCCGGAGTCCGACGCGCTGGAGGTCCAGGAGCTGGGCTCGCTGCCGCTGGCCGAGCTGCGCGAAGCCTGGGAGGGCACCCTCCCGGCGCTGTTCGACTGACGTGCCGACGTGGTCGGCCGGGCGCGGGCCCGGCCGACCACCCCGGTGCGGGGATCAGCCGTTGGCCAGCGCCTGGAGCCGGTCGTAGGCCCCGTTGAACTGGTTCTGGTCGATCGGCGAGGACGAGTACTGCCAGATCGTGTAGAACGGCCACGCGTAGGGCAGGGTGCCGACGGTGGACGAGTAGCGCGCGACCCACAGCGGGTTGGTGGAGCTGAAGTCGCCGCTCACGCACTGGCTCCACCAGCTGGTGGAGGTGTAGATGACCGGCCAGCGGCCGGTGCGGGCGTGGTAGCGGTCGCTGAACGACAGGATCCACGACGTCATGCTCGCCTTGGACAACCCGTAGCACGTGGAGCCGTAGGGGTTGTACTCCATGTCCAGCGCGCCGGGCAGGGTCTTGCCGTCCCGGGACCAGCCGCCGCCGTTGTTGACGAAGTAGTCGGCCTGGGTGGCGCCGGCGGACCGGTCGGGCAGCGCGAAGTGGTAGGCGCCGCGGATCATGCCGACGTTGTAGGACCCGTTGTACTGCTGGGCGAAGTACGGGTTCCGGTAGGTGGTGCTCTCGGTGGCCTTGACGTAGGCGAACCGCTTGCCCTGTCCCCACCAGTAGTTCCAGTCGACGTTGCCCTGGTGTCCGCTGACGTCGATGCCGTACACGACGGCTTGGGCGCTCGGATCGGTCGGGATGACGACGCGCCGGTCGCCGCCGCCTTCGTGCTTGGCGATCTGCGAGCCCATGGCGTGGTCTTCGACGACGGGCGCGGCCTGGGCGGCGTTGGCTGATCCGGGTGCGGTTAAGCCGAGCACGGCCAGTCCGATGCCGGTCAGGAGAGCGGTGGTGGTGCGTGCGAGGTTCATGGGTGACTCCTCGAGCCAGTGCAGGGGGTTGACTCGTTGGGCAGTGTGCGGCACGGCTAACCAGTTCACCAAGGTTCTTGTTAATTAGTCACGAAAACGGAGCAACGGCGCTACCCCAGCGCCACCCTGAGCAACTGCTCGTCGTTGCCGTTGAAGAGGTTCTGGTCGCCCGGGAACAGCCCGGCCGCCCGCCACTGCCAGATCGTCTCGTAGGCCCACCCGTTCGGCAGCGGTCCGAGCTCGTCGGCGTAGTGCGCCACCCACAGCGGGCTCGTGTCGCCGAACCGGTCCGCCTCGCCGACGCACCGGTTCCACCAGGTGGTGGACGTGTAGATGGTCGGGTGCCGGCCGGTCCGCGCGAAGAAGCGGTCGCTGAACGCGCGCACCCACGCGCCCATCGCGGCCTGGCCCAGGCCGTAGCACGTGTCGCCGTAGGGGTTGTACTCCATGTCCAGCGCGCCGGGCAGGGTCTTGCCGTCGCGGGACCAGCCGCCGCCGTTGGAGGCGAAGAAGTCGGCCTGCGCCGCGCCGTCCGACCGGTCCGGCAGCGCGAAGTGGTAGGCGCCGCGGATCATGCCGACGTCGTAGGAGCCGTTGTACTGCTGGGTGAAGTGCGGGTTGCGGTACCCCGTGCCCTCGGTGGCCTTGACGTAGGCGAACCGGGCGCCGTCCGCCCACGCCCTGGCCCAGTCGACGTCGCCTTGGTGGCTGCTGACGTCCATGCCGGGAACGGAGCCCTCGAGGAGGGGCCGGGACCGCGCGGCCCGGCCCCCGCCCTCGTGCTCGGCGATCTGCGAGCCCGCGAAGTGGTCCGCGGACCCTTCGGGCAGCGCTCGGGCGTCAGGCGCCGGGACGATCGCCAACGTGATCGTGACGGCACCCAGTCGGGTGATCAAGGTGCGCAGCCGGGTGTGCGTAGCCATCAACGCCCCCATTCGGTCGGCAGGGCTGGTACGTCCGGCCTAGATCGTCAGGCCGGACGTCCGCCGCCGCATCCGCTGGGTGTCACCCGTCCAGGCGCTTCAGCTCCTCCTCGGACAGCCGCAGGTGCACCGCGTCCGCCGAGTCGGCGATGCTCGCCGGCCGCGACGAGCCCGGGATCGGCACCACCTGCGGCGCCTTGGCGAGCATCCAGGCCAGGCAGACCTGCTGCGGGCTCGCCCCGTGCGCCCGGCCGACCTCGGCGAACACGCCGAACCGCTCGCCCAGCTGCCCGGCCGCGCTGATGCCGCCGAGCGGGCTCCACGGCAGGAACGCGATGCCCAGCTCGGCGCACAGCTCCAGCTCCGGCTCGCTGGAGCGGAACGCGGGCGAGAACTGGTTCTGCACGCTCGCCAGCCGGCCGCCGAGGACGTCGTTCGCCTCGCGGATCTGCGCGGGGTCGAAGTTCGACACGCCCGCGAGCTTGATCTTGCCCGCGTCCAGCAGCTCGGCCAGCGCGCCGACGGACTCGGCGGTCGGCACCGCCGGGTCGGGCCGGTGGAACTGGTAGAGGTCGATCGCGTCCACGCCGAGCCGGCGCAACGACGCCTCGCACGCCGCCTTCAGGTACTCCGGGCGGCCGTCGACCTCCCAGCCGCCGCCGGGCACGCGGGTGTGACCGCCCTTGGTGGCGACCATGACGCCGTCGACGCCCTTGAGCGCCTCGGCGATCAGCTCCTCGTTGTGCCCGAAGTCGCTGTCGTCGGCCGAGTACGCGTCCGCGGTGTCGATCAGCGTGACGCCCTTGTCCAGGGCGGTGCGGATCGTCTCGATCGACCGGGCCCGGTCGGGGCGGCCTTCGAGCGACATCGGCATCGCGCCCAGGCCGATGGCGCTGACCTCGACCCCTCCGATTCGGCGAGTCAGCATGGTTGGCATACCTCCGTCTGTCGTACTGGTGCGCCCCCAGCTTGGGCGGTGGGCATTAAGCTGTCCAACAGAAGAACCTGATGCCATTCAGCAGTACGGGTGATGAATCGTGGAACTCCGCCAGCTCGAGTACTTCGTGGCCGTGGCCGAGGAGTGCCACTTCACCCGTGCCGCGCGGCGCATGCACGTCGCCCAATCGGGGCTCTCCGCGTCGATCCGGGCGCTGGAGGTGGAGCTGGGCGCGCCGCTGTTCGTGCGCAGCACCCGCCAGGTGGAGCTGACCCAGGCCGGGCGCGCCCTGCTGGTCGAGGCGCGGCGCGTGCTCGGCACGATCGACGCCGCGCGGGACGCGGTGGCGGCCGTCCAGGGGCTGCTGCGCGGCACGCTGGCCGTCGGCAGCATCCAGTGCCTGCACGCCGTGCACCTGCCCGCCGTGCTGGCCCGGTTCCACGAGCTGCACCCCGGCGTCGAGCTGCGGCTGCGGCAGGCGGGCTCCGGCGAGCTGGTCGACCTGGTCCGGGCCGGTCGGCTGGACCTCGCGTTCGTCACGTCCGGCCGGGCGGCCGACGACCTCGCGGTGTCCACCCTGTCGAGTGAACCGCTGGTGCTGGCGTGCGCGCCGGAGCTGCCGTTCGCCGAACGGGAGTCGGTGCGGCTGGCCGAGCTCTCCGGTCAGGCGTTCGTGGACTTCAACCCCGACTGGGGCACGCGCGACGACGTGGACCGCGCGCTGGCCACCGCCGGCGTGGACCGGCGGGTCGCGGTCGAGGTCAACGACGTGCACTCGCTGCTGGACTTCGTCGGCTTCGGGCTCGGGGTGGCGCTGGTGCCGGCGTCGTTCGCGGCCAAGCAGACCCGGGCGCGGTTCGTGGAGCTGCTCGACGCGCCGACCGCGGAGACCCTCGTCGTCACCACGCCGACGGTGAGCGCGGCGGCGTCAGTCCTGCTGGACATGGTCCTGGAGGCGGGCCGGGGGCTGCCCGTCGCCGGTTAGCCGCCAGCCCGCCGGGTCGTTGCGGAACGCGGTGCCCGCCGACACCTCGAGCGTGCCGACCAGCTCCGCCGGCGGTCGCGGCGGGACGTGCAGGAAGGTGCCGACCCTGGCCCCGCCGACGTCGACCTCCCGGGCGAACGCGGCGTCCTGGAACGAGATGCCGCCGTCGAACCTGCCGTCCCGGAAGTCCACCCGCCCGTGGAACGCGGCGCCGGAGAACAGCGCGGGCTTGGTGAGCACGGCCTCCGCGAACCGCGTGATGCCGTAGAACTGCGCGCGGCGGGCGACGAGGCGGCCGAACCGGCGGCCCTCCAGCCGGAAGTGCACGAGCTTCGCCCCCGTCAGGTCCAGCTGGTAGGGCGTGTCGTCGGGGTCCTCGCCCCAGGGCAGCAGGTCCGTGATGAGCCGTTGCGCGGTCATCCGGACGGTCATCTCGTGGTCCTGGGCCGGCTCGACCGCGCGCTGCTCGCCGAAGAACGCCTGGTCGGGGTCATCGGGCTGCTCCTCGAGGGACGCGTGCTCGAACGGCCGCCGCAGGTACGCGCACAGCACGCTGAGCACGGTCTGCTTGTAGCGCGGCGTGGTGTGGGCCAGGCCCGCGAGCACGTGCATCGCGCCCACCCTGACCTGGTCGGCCTCGTTGCCGAGCAGCTCCACGGCCCGCGCGAACCGCTCGTCGGCTGCCTTCTCGCTCTCCAGGGCGACCTTCGCGCCCTCCAGCTCGTGCCGCGCCTCCTCGGTGCGCCGCCGCCGGTCGTTGAGCCACAGCGCGTACAGGGCCACGATCGCGCCGCCGGCCAGCCCGCCGGTCTTGATCGCCTCCGCCTTCGGCTGCCCCGGGTCGACCAGGATCAGCGCCGCGGCCGTCGCGACCGTCACCACGATCGCGGCGAGCACGCTCGCGACCAGCAACCAGCGTCCCCGCACGTCAGCTCCTGACCAGTCCGAGGCCGCCGTCCTCGCGGCCCTCCACCACCCAGCCGTCGGGCAGGGCGTTCGGGTGCTCCAGGGACACCCGCAGGCCCCGCTTGCGCGCTTCGACGGGCTTCGCGAGCCGCAGGGTCAGGCCGCCGGCGAACCTCGCGTCCTCGAAGTCGACCGGTTCGGCGAACTCGCCGCCCTCGAACGTGACCGGCCCGGTGAACGCGACCCCGGCGAACTTGGCCGGGCCGAGGAACCTCGTCGCCGTGAAGTCGGCGGCCTGGCGGCACCTGAACCGGCTGAACCACGCCTTGCCGTGCAGCACCATGTCGTGCAGGTGCAGCCGCCCGTCGCTGGTGGCGTCGGTGAACCAGGCGCCGCCGCGCACGACCGCGTGGTGCAACGAGTTCGACTCGCGCAGGTGCGCGGCGCGCAGGACCAGGTCGCCGACCTGCCGGTGGGACAGGTCGAAGTACTCCAGGTAGGCCCGGGTCAGGTCCAGGTTGTAGCGCGGGGCGGCGTCGAGGTCGGCCCGGGGCAGCAGGTCGGCGACCAGCCGCTGCGCGGTGAGCCGGACCTCCAGCTCGCGCTCGTCCCGCACCAGCCCGTCGCCCTCCCGCGTCACGTCGAACGGCCGCCGCAGGTACGCGCACAGCACGTCGAGCACGGTCTGGGTGTACTCCTGGCGCGACCGCGCCAGCCCCGCCAGGGCGTGCATCGCGCCGACCCGGACCTGCTCCGCGTCGTGACCGAGCAGTTCCACCGATCGGGCGAACCGCTCGTCGGCGACCCGCGACCGGTCGTGTTCGGCCCGCTCGATCTCCAGCTCCTGCCGCTTGGACTCGATCCGCTGCCGGTCCTCGTCCGTGCGCCGCCGGCGGTCGTTGAGCCACAGCGCGTACAGGGCCACGATGGCGCCCGCGGCCAAGCCGCCGGTCTTGATCGCCTCCTGCTTCGGCGCCGCCGCGTCGGTGGCGAACAGCCAGCCCGTGACCAGCAGGAACGCGCCGATGGCGCCGAGCACGACAGGCTTGACCAGGCCACGCCGCCGGCGGTGCTTGATCATGAGCCAGACCAGCGCCGCCACCGAGACGACCGCGCCCGCGATCCACAGGTGCTTCACAAGGCCGTCATTCTTCCCGGTGATCAGATCGGGGGTGGGTGATTGAAGAACTCGCGCGAACCGACGGTGTGCTAACTCACCGGATTGGCCCATGATGTGGGTGTCACCGCAACGGTGGGAACACGAGCACGTCAGAGGAGAGCTTCCGGGTGGAGAGCGTGGATCGGCCCAACTGGGCGCCGGGCGACATCGACCTGGCCCGCCCGAGCATCGCCCGGGTCTACGACTACTGGCTCGGCGGGGCGCACAACTTCGCCGTCGACCGGGCCGTCGCGGACAAGGTGCTCGGGGACGTGCCGGTGATCAAGAGCATCGTGCTCAACCACCGGGCGTTCCTGCGCCGGGCCGTGCGGTTCATGCTGTCGCGGGGCATCCGCCAGTTCCTCGACCTGGGCTCCGGCATCCCCACGGTCGGCAACGTGCACGAGATCGCCCAGGCCACCGACCCGTCCGCCCGCGTCGTGTACGTCGACATGGACGCCGTCGCGGTCGCGCACAGCCGGGCCATCCTCACCGGGAACGAGCTGGTGAACGTCCTGCAGACCGACGTGCGCGACGCCAAGCAGGTGCTGGCCTCGCCCGAGGTGCAGGGGCTGCTGGACTTCGACGAGCCGATCGGCGTGCTGATGATCGCGCTGCTGCACTTCGTGCCCGACGCCGAGGACCCGCGCGGGATCGTGGGCGACTACCGCGACGCGCTGCCGGACGGCAGCTACCTGGCGATCTCGCACGCCGGGTTCGAGGAGGGCGACTGGGACCCGGCGTGGGACGACGCGCGCGGCGTCTACAACCGGGGCGTCAGCGAGATGTGCTTCCGGCGGCAGCACGAGATCGAGGGCATGTTCGACGGCTTCGACCTGGTCGAGCCCGGCGTGGCGCGGCTGCCGCTGTGGCGGCCGGAGTCGCCCGAGGACGTCGACGAGGGCGCGGCGCGCTTCATCAGCTTCGGCGGCGTCGGGCGGAAGGCCTGATGAACGGCCGCGACGCCGATCTCGCGCCCGGCCCGGTTGTCGACCGCGCCCCGCGACCGGCCGTATCCTCTGGGTTGTGGCGGTAGGCCGGCGGACATGACGGAACAGGTTGACCATCGGGTGGCAGCACCGGGCCGATCGAACCTCGACCCCGCCGTACTGGCCGGGGCGGAGTCCTTCGCCCGCACCTGGGCGACCGCCGTCATCGGGAGCAGCTACGTCCCCATGACGAGGGCCGAGGTCGCCGAGCACCTCCAGGCGTTGACGGAGGTGCTGGTCCACGCGCTGCACGCCAGCCCGTTCCGCACCGCGCCCGGCTACGAGATCGGCGCGCGCCTGGTCGAGGCGCACTTCACCGGCACCGACACGCTGGGCCGCACCGTGCAGCTGCTCGGCGACGACCTGCTCGGCGAGCTGGGCATCCAGCCGGACGAGCTGATGCGCTCGCGGCTGGCCGCGTTGCAGGGCGCGTTGGCCGCCGGGTACGCCCGCGCGCTACGCGAACGCACGCTGGCCGAGCAGGAGGCGATCCGCGCGGCCGTGCTGGACGCCCGTGACCAGGCCGAAGCCGCGCTGCGCGCGTCCGAGGCGAGGTTCCGGGCGATGTTCACCGAGGCCGCGATCGGCATCGGCATCGCCGACATCGAGGGCCGGATCCTGGACGTGAACCAGGCGTTGCAGGACATGCTGGGGTTCAGCGTCGAGGAGATGCGGCAGTACAACATCCGCGACCTGATGCACCCGGAGGACGGCGGCAGCGTCTGGCGGCTGTACGACCAGATCACCTCGGGCGAGTGCGACCACTACCGGGCGGAGAAGCGGTTCCGCCGGGCGGACGGCGAGCAGGTGTGGACGCACCTGACGCTGTCGCTGGTGCGCGACGACCACGGCGACCCGCAGTACCAGGTGGCGATGATCGAGGACGTCACCGACCGGCACCTGCTGCAGAACCGGCTGCGCTACCAGGCGCTGCACGACCCGTTGACCGGCCTGCCGAACCGGGCGCTGTTCCTGGAGCGCCTCGGCCGCGTGTTCAACAACCGGGCCCGCCACCGCGCCGGCCTGTGCTACCTGGACCTGGACGGGTTCAAGGTGATCAACGACAGCCTCGGCCACGACATCGGCGACCAGCTGCTGGTCGAGGTGGGCCGGCGGCTGGACCACTCGGTGTCCGGCGAGGGCAAGCTCGTCGCCCGGATGGGTGGCGACGAGTTCGTCATCCTGGTGGAGGGCTCGCAGGACACGCAGGACATCGTCGACGTCGCCGACCGCGTGCTGCGGGAGCTGGAGTCGCCGATCCGGATCGGCGGGCACGAGCTGACGGTGTCGGCGTCCATCGGCATCGTGGAGCGGGCGCTGTCCGGCACCACGGCGGCCGACCTGATGCGCGACGCGGACATCACGCTGTACTGGGCGAAGGCCGACGGCAAGTCGCGGTGGGCGCTGTACAACCCGGAGCGCAACGCCAAGGAGGTCGCCCGGTTCACCCTGTCGGCGACGATGCCGGCGGCGTTGGAGCGCGACGAGTTCTACGTGGACTACCAGCCGCTGGTGCGGCTCGAGGACAGCACCGTGGTCGGCGTGGAGGCGCTGGTGCGCTGGCAGCACCCCGAGTTCGGGCGGCTGGCGCCGGACCGGTTCATCGAGCTGGCCGAGGAGACCGGGCTGATCGTCCCGCTGGGCCGGTGGGTGCTGCGGCGGGCGTGCGAGCAGGCGCGGCGGTGGCTGGAGGAGTTCGGCGACTCCGCGCCGTTCGTGTCGGTGAACCTGGCCGTGCGCCAGTCCCGCGACCCGGAGCTGGTGCGGGACGTGAAGCGGATCCTGGACGAGTGCGCGCTGCCGCCGCACCACCTTCAGCTGGAGCTGACCGAGAGCGCCATCATGGGCACCGCCGACGAGCCGCTGGAGGCGCTGCGGGCGTTGTCGGACATGGGCGTGCGCATCGCGATCGACGACTTCGGCACCGGCTACTCGAACCTGGCGTACCTCAAGCACCTGCCCGTGCACGAGCTGAAGATCGCGGGCTCGTTCATGGAGGGCCTGCGCGCGGCGGACGAAGAGGACGCGGTGGACGCCCAGATCGTCTCGACGCTCGTGCAGCTGGCCCACGCGCTGCAACTGGGCGTCACCGCGGAGGGCGTCGAAACCCCGGCGCAGGCCAAGCGCCTGCACCGGATCGGCTGCGACACGGGCCAGGGCTGGTTCTTCGCCAAGCCGATGAAGCCCGAGGAGATCGACGACCTCCTGCGCCGCTAGGCCAGGTCCACGACCACCTTCACGTCGTCGGGCTCCTTCTCCAGCGCGTCGGTGAACCTCGCCAGCGGCACGCGGCGGGTGATCAGGCCGTTCAGCCACGGGCGGCTGGCTTCGGAGAGGGCCGTGGCCGCCGCCAGGTAGTCCGGCAGGCCCGCGTTGACCGTGCCGAACACCGTCTTGTTGCCCAGCACCATGCCGTCGAAGACGCCCGGGTCCAGCGGCACGGGGGTGTGCTCGCCCGAGATGCCCGCCACCACGGTGACCGACGCGCGGCGGGCGCACTCCCAGACCAGGGACGGGACACCGGTGCACTCGATCGCCACGTCCACCTCGGCGGCGACCCCGGCCAGGTCCGGGTGGTAGGTCGCGCCCAGGGTGGTGACCAGGTCGGGTTTGCGGCCGTCGGTGACGCGGTCCACCACGTGCACCTCCAGCCCCCGCTGCACGCCGAGCAGCGCGGCCAGCAGGCCGATCGGTCCCGCGCCGGTGATCAGCGCCGACCGGACCGGCAGGTGGGACCGCGCGGCCACCGCCGACACCTGCGCCCACGCCTTGGCCACCACCGACGTGGGCTCGGTCAGCACGCCCGCGTCACCCAGCGTCGGGTCGAGCTTCACCGCGAACTTCGGCGGCACGGTCCAGCGCTGGGCGCCGTACCCGTCGAGCTCCTTGATGCCGCGCTCGGTGTACTTGCCGTTGCGGCAGAAGTCCCACGCGTCGACCGCGCACGCCGGGCACGGCTCGGGGTCGGGCCGGCGCACCACCCCGGCCACCAGGTCGCCCGGCGCGAAGTCCGGCGTCGGGCTGCCGATCACCCGGCCGAGCGACTCGTGGAACGGCACGATGTGCCCCCGGCCGGGCGGCAGCCGGCCGAAGCCGTCGCGCACGATCTCCACGTCGGTGCCGCACACGCCCGCCAGCAGCCCCTCCACCAGCAGCTCGCCGTCGACCGGCCCGACCTCGCGGTCCACCACCCGCGACGCCGCCGGCTCACCGGGCACGACCTCGGCCGCCCTCACGCCGCACCGCCGCGGTGGCGCTCGTCGCGGGTGTGGCCGCCGAACAGCACGGCCGCGCTGTTCACCAGCGCCAGGTGGCTGAACGCCTGCGGGAAGTTGCCGAGCATCCGCCCGGTGCCCGCGTCGTACTCCTCCGCCAACAGCCCCACGTCGTTGCACAGGCCCACGAGCCGGTCGAACATCACCAGCGCCTCCTCGCGTCGCCCGGCCAACGCCAGCGCGTCGACGTACCAGAACGAGCACGCCAGGAAGCTTCCCTCGACACCGACCAGGCCGTCCACTTCGGACTCGCCGTGCCCCGTCTCGTACCGGTCCACCAGGTCGCCGTGCTTGAGCACCCGGGAGACCGCGTCCAGGGTGCCGACCACCCGCGGGTCGTCGCCGGGCAGGAAGCCGACGGCCGGGATCAGCAGCGTGGCCGCGTCCAGCTCGGTGCCGCCGTAGTACTGGGTGAACGCGCCCAGCGACGCGTTCCAGCCCTTCGCCAGCACCTCGGCGTGCACGGCCTCGCGCAGCTCGCGCCACCGCTGCACCGGCCCGGGCAGGCCGAACTCCTCCACCGCGCGCACCGCCCGGTCGAACGCCACCCACAGCATCACGCGCGAGTGGGTGAAGTGCCGGTCCGGTCCGCGCACCTCCCACAGCCCCTTGTCCGGCTGCTCCCACACCTTCTCCAGGTGCCGCATCATGCCGCGCTGCATGGCCCACGAGTCGGGCGTCTCGCCGAGGCCGCGTTCCCGGGCCAGGTGCAGCGCGTCCATCACCTCGCCGTAGACGTCCAGCTGCAACTGCCGGTAGGCCGCGTTGCCGATCCGCACCGGCCGCGCGCCCCGGTAGCCGGGCAGCCAGTCGACCTCCCACTCGACCAGGTGCCGCTCGCCGCCGAGGCCGTACATGATCTGGAGGTCGGCCGGGTCGCCCGCGACGGCGCGCAGCAGCCACTTGCGCCACGCCGCCGCCTCGTCCGTGCAGCCGAAGTTGTCCAGCGCCAGCAACGTGAACGTGGCGTCGCGCAGCCAGCAGTACCGGTAGTCCCAGTTGCGCTCGCCGCCGAACGTCTCCGGCAGCGACGTGGTCGGCGCGGCCACGATCCCGCCGGTCGGCGCGTACGACAGGCCCTTCAACGTGATCAGCGACCGCCGCACCGCCTCCGCGTGCGGCCCGTCGTAGCCGATCCGGGACGACCAGGCCAGCCAGAACGCCTCGGACCGCGCCACCTCCGCCATCGCGTCGACCGGCGCGGGCGGCTCGTCGGGCGAGTACGCGAACTCCATCACCCACGACAGCCGCTCACCCGCCGAGACGGTGAACTCCGCCTCGTGCGCGCGTCGGCCGTGCACCCGGTACGGCAGCCGGTCGCCGTACAGCGCGACCGCGGACGGGCCGGCGAGCGCGACGATGCACTCCTGCCCGTCCCGCTCGCCGCGCCGCACCCACGGCACCGAGTCGCCGTAGGCGAACCGCAGCACCCACCGCAACGACATCTCGACCTGCCCGGACACGCCTTCCAGCACGCGCACCACCCGCGTGTCGGCGTCCCAGTCGTCCTGCTCGGGCGGCATGGTGTCGATCAGCCGCACCACGCCGTCCACGGTCTCGAACTCGGTCTCCAGCACCAGGCTGCCGTCCCGGTAGGACCGCCGCACCGACACCACCTCGCCGGTCGGCGCGATCCGCCAGTGCCCGTCCTCCTCCGTGCCGAGCAGCCGCGAGAAGCAGGACGGCGAGTCGAACCGCGGCATGCACAGCCAGTCGATCGACCCGTCCCGTCCCACCAGGGCCGCCGTCCGCAGATCCGACAGCAGCGCGTAGTCCTCGATCCGTCCAGGTCCCGTGTCTCCCACCCCGACGACCCTACGTACCCGCGTTTGACGCCGCGCGGTGTTGCGCACCCAAGGAGGCATGACCTCCTTAGTCGTGGTGCTGCTGGCGAGCGTGTTGACCGTCCCCGGTCCCCCGGCCACCTACGCGCCGGCCGACAAGCAGGGGTTCGGCACCGCCCGCCAGGCGACGAGCCCGGTCTGGTTCACCCTCGGCCGCACCGGCCCCACCGAGGTCTTCTACCCCGACCTGAGCACGCCGGCGACCCGTGACCTGAGGTTGGTCGTCGACGGTCGCGCGGCGGAGGGCCGCACCGAGCCCGTCGGCAGGCTCCGCTACCGGCAGGAGTTCCGGGGCGACGGCTGGCAGGCCGACGTCACCTACACCACCGACCCGTCCCGGCCGACCGTGCTGGCCGACGTGCGGCTGCGCGCCGAACGGCCGGTGGACGTGCAGGTGGTCTTCGACCCGAACCTGTCCCGCGACGGGGACGACGACACGGCCGTCGAGCGGCCCGGGGCGCTGGTGGCCCACGACGCGCGGTCCGCGAGTGCCCTGGTCGCCGACGAGCCGATCACCTCGCCGACCTCCACCACGGGCAACGTCGTGCAGACCGGCGACCTGCGCGTGGACGGCGTGCGCGACCGCCGGGTCACGCTGGCGGTGGGTTTCGGGCCGACCGCCGGGGAAGCGCTGGCCACGGCGAAGAAGTCCCTGGTCGAGGGCTTCCCCCGGCACGCCCGCCGGTACGACCAGGGCTGGGAGGACTACCTCGGGGGACTGCGGCGGCCGCAGAGCGCCGACCGCGACCTCTACGAGACGTCGATGATGGTGCTGGCGGCGACGGAGGACAAGGCCCACCCCGGCGCGTTCATCGCCTCGCCGGGCTTCCCGTGGGCGTTCGGGTTCGACCGGGCCATCGCGCCGGAGTTCGGCTCGTACGCGCTGGTCTGGCCGCGTGACCTCTACCAGGTGGCCAGTGCGATGCTCGCGGCCGGCGACCGCGCGGCGGCCGACCGCGCGCTCGACTTCATGCTCGACGTGCAGCGGCAGCCCGACGGGCACCTGCCGCAGAACACCAGGGTGGACGGCGAGCCGCACTGGACCAACGTCCAGCAGGACGAGCAGGCCGCGCCGATGCTGCTGGCCTGGCTGCTCGGCCGGGCGGACCGGTCCACAGTGGACGCGCTGGTCGCGGTCGCCGAGTTCATGGTCGCCCAGCCGGACGCGCCGTTCACGCAGCAGGAGCGGTGGGAGAACCAGAGCGGCTACTCGCCGGGCACGATCGCCGCCGAGATCGCCGGCCTGGTGTGCCTGGCCGACCTGCTCCACCGGTCGGGCGACCCCCGCGCCGCGAAGTACCTCGCCGTCGCCGACGACTGGGAGCGCCGCCTGGAGGGCTGGACGGTCACCCGCACCGGCCCGTTCTCGCCCGACCCGTACTACCTGCGGCTCACCAAGGACGGGCGGCCCGACGCGGCCACCGCCTACAACCCCGGCGACAACCACCCGACGGCGATCGACCAGCGCGCCGCCGTCGACCCGAGCTTCCTGGAGCTCGTGCGGCTGGGCGTGCGCCCGCACGGCGACCCGGTCGTCCGCAACACCGTCGAGGTCGTGGACGAGCAGTTGGGCGTGGACCGCTTCTGGCACCGGTACAACGGCGACGGCTACGGCGAACGCGCCGACGGCGGGCCGTGGAACATCGGCCACGGCCGCACGTACGGCGGGCTGTGGCCGATCTTCGCCGGCGAGCGCGGCGAGTACGAGCTGCTGGCCGGGGACGTCGGCGCGGCCCGCCGCCGGCTGGCCGACATCGCCTCCACCGCGAACGCCGGGCGGATGCTGCCCGAGCAGGTCCGGGACGGCCGCGGCACCACGTCGGCGACACCGCTGGCCTGGACGCACGCCCAGTACGTGCGGTTGGCGTGGTCGATCGACGCGGGACGGCCGGTGGCGCGGCCCGCGGTGGTGGCCTGCCGCTACGCCGGCTGCTGACCACCGGGCCGGGCGTCGCGTCGCCGGCACTGCGTCTTGCAGGTGACGTCGATCCGATACGTTGGTCCTCATGCGCCGTGTCGTGCCGCTCATCGCCGCCCTGGCCCTGCTCGGGGGCTGCTCGCAAGCCACGGACGGTTCGGCGAACCCGGGTGGCCCGACGCCGACGACCACCGCCGGCCGGCCGTCCGGATCGGACCGGCCCAGCTCGACCGCGACCGGGCCGGTCGACCGCCCGAAGGCGATCGACGTCGCCGGCGTGGACCCGTGCGCGCTGCTGACCGGTGCGCAGCGCGCGGAGTTCGGCCTGGACCAGCCGCCGCAGCCGAACGACGACGCGCCCGGGAAGAAGAGCTGCACGATCAGCCGGGGCGACCGCGAGCACTTCGTCGGCATCACCGCCGACACCACCGCGGGGGTCGACGACTACGCGAAGTCCGAGGGCAAGGTGACCAGGCTGGAGGTCGGCGGCTTCCCGGCGCTGCTGGTCGAGGCGGACACCGCCCTCGGCCTGTCCTGCTCGGTCACGGTGGACGTCGCGGACGGCCAGGTCGTCGACGTGGGCGCGTTCAGCCTCGGCGAGGTCGACCTCACGGGGCTCTGCCGGATCGTCCAGCCGGTCGCTGCGGCCGTCGTGACCAACCTGGACGAGTAGAACTGCCCCTTTGCAGAGGGAACCGCTCACCCGCGTCACGCATCAGAGCTAAAGTCGTCCCAGATGCACACGCTGGGGTTTGTGCAGCACTGAGGAGGGGTGTGCCGTGTTCATCGCGGATGGTGGTGGCGGAGGGTCGACGCCGACGACGCTTCCCGACTACAGCGGGGCGCAGCGGAAGCTCAGCATCGAGCCCTCGGCGATCCCGGACGCGCGGAAGGTGTTCACGGACGCGTTGAACCAGCTGGACGGGAAGCTCCGGGTGGCGATCGCGCAGCTGAGGGCGAAGCCGTGGGCGGGCGACCCGGTGAGCAACGAGACCGCCGACCGGTTCAACCAGGACACCTTCGAGGCGGGCGACTCGGCCGGCCTGACGGCCCTCAAGGCCTACCGCGAGCAGCTCCAGCTCGTGGTCGACCAGCTCACCGCGATCGAGGCCGACTACCGGCAAGTCGAAGGCGACAACACCGCGTCCTGGGGACGCGTCAACAACGGCTGACCTTGCTGACCTACGCACCCGAGGGGGGCGAGCACGATGGGTGACCACCGCTGGCGCGGGTATGCCCACCCCGATCTCTACCGGATGATCAACGAGGGACCGGGCGTTGCCGCGTCCCGGCCGCTCGAGGACTCCTGGAAGTCCCTGTCCGAGGCCCTGGGCGAGATCGACACGTCGATCCAGCAGGGTCTCGCCAAGCTCGGCGCGAGCTGGGAGGGCGACACCGCCGACACCACGACGGCCACGCTGTCGCCGCTCGCCGAGTGGGCGTCGGACGCCCAGCAGGGTTCGGGCACGATGGAGACCTCCGCCCAGTTGCAGGCGGACTACATCGCGAACGCCCGCAAGGAGATGCCCGAGCCGGTCCCGGTGACCACCGAGGCGCCGTCGCTCGGCGACAAGATCCTGGGCGGGCTGACCGGTCCGGTCGGGATGATGCACGTCATCCAGCAGCAGCAGGACCACGAGCAGCAGGAAGCGGCGCAGGACAACGCCGAGGCCAAGGCTGTCGAGGTGATGAACAACTACCAGTCCAGCAGCGAGTGGAACGCCGACACGCTGGGCAAGTTCGTCCCGCCGCCGAAGGTCGTGATCGACACCCCGCCGCCGGCCGGCTCCGGCGAGTTCAACAACACGAGCGCGAGCTACAGCTCCACCCCGACGTGGACGCCGCCGGGCGGTGGCGGTGGCACGACGACCACGTCGTGGGCCCCGCCGTCGACCGGCACGGTCGTGCCGCAGCCCGGCCTGGTGCCCGGCACGGGTGGCACCACGAACACCTCGTGGGCGCCGCCGACGACCGGCACCCCGACGGTGCCGCCGCCTTCGGTCACCCCGCCGGTGAGCACGCCGGTGCGGCCGCCCGTCGGCCCGCTGCCCCCTCCCACGTGGACCCCGCCGAAGCCGCCGACCAACGGCCCGCAGGTCCCGCCGAGGGTGCCGACCGGTCCCGGCGGTCAGCCGCGTCCCGGTCTGCCGACCGGTCGCGGTCCCGGCCTGCCGGGCATGCCCGGCGGTCCCGGCCCCCACGGTCCGGGCGGTCCCGGCGGCATGCGCCCCGGTGTGCCCGGCATGGGCGGCGTGCCCGGCTCGGGGATGCCCGGCTCGGGCGTGCCCGGTTCCGGTGGCGTGCCCGGCAGCAGCAACGCGGCCGGTCTGGCCGGTCGCGGTGGCGCGGCCGGCGGGTTCGGCCCCCAGGCCGGTGGCCCCGGCGCGCCGGGTCGTCCGGGCGCGGGCGGTCCGGGCGCGGCCGGTGGGGCGGCCGGCGCGCGCGGCGGAGAGGGCGAGGACGACATCGAGCACAAGACAGCCGACTACCTGGTCGAGACGAACGACGTGTTCGGCGACGACCGGCTCGTCGCGCCGCCGGTGATCGGGGAAGTGCCGCAGTAGGTTCGATCCTCCGGTGCACGGGCCCGCGTCGACACACGACGCGGGCCCGTGTCCGGCGTTCAGGGGACGGGAGTGTCGGTGACGTACTTCGGGGGGACCGCGGACCGGGAGCCGATCGAGCTCTCGGCCGAGGAGTTCGACGTGCTGTGGGAACGGCTCGACCTGGGCCAGATGCCGTTGGTGATCAAGGTGCCGTCGCCGGGCAAGACCCACGCCGAACGCGCCGACCTCGAACGACGCGTCTGGCACGGCCTCGGCGCGCGCGGTCTCGGCGGGCCGACCGGGCTGCACCCGGAGCTGGACCACCTGCTGCGGCTGTTCAACAGGCCGGAACGCGAGGTCGACGGCCGGGTGTGGGTCGGCAAGAGCGTGCGGGTGCTGGCCGTGGCCAACGGCGACGACGGCGCGGTGGCCACGCTCACCGACAACCGGCTCACGTTCCGGCGCGCGGCGGGCAGCGGCCTGCCGTCGGCGGTGCTGGGCGCGCTGCCCTCGCACCCGGCCGGCGCCGGGCACTCGGTCACCATGCCGAGCGCCGACCTGGAGGCCGCGGTCGAGAAGTCCGACGGCTCGCCCAAGAGCCTGGAGAACTCGTTGCGCCAGCACGGGGTGCGCCAGGAGGACGCCGCCACGCTGGTGAAGATGTTCACCGGGCTCGTGCACACCGGCAACTTCGGCGCGGCGGCCCGCGACCGGTACGGCAAGCGGTGCCGGCCGGACCGCGTGGTCGCGTTCTTCGACACCGAGGAAGGCCGCTACCTGCAGCAGCGGCGGGCGTCGAACGGCACCGCGCCGTGGAGCACGTTCAGCCCGACCGACTCGCGCCGGCTCACGCACCAGGTCGAGGAGCTGCTCGCCGAAGCGGTGCGCGCGGCGAAGATCTGACCTCCGCGCGACACAGGCGCGCCGGCCGCCGCGCGCACGGCGATAGCCTGGGCGGATGCCGTCGAAGTCCGTTGACCCCCACGAGGTTCGCGCCGCGGTCGAGGCCGTGCTGCCCTGGCTCGCCGGGGAGGCGGAGCAGCCGGCCCGCCCGGTGCTCGCCGCCGCCGTGCGGCTGAGCCTGCGGACGTTGGAGCAGGTCGCGCCGGGCCGCAGCGTGGAGGTGCGGGTGCCGCCGTTCGCCGCCGTGCAGTGCGTGGCCGGTCCCCGGCACACCCGCGGCACGCCGCCGAACGTCGTCGAGACCGATCCGCGCACGTGGCTGGAGCTGGCCGTCGGCCGGCTCGGGTGGGCGGACGCGGTCGGCGACGCGAAGGTCACCGCGTCCGGGAGCCGGGCCGATCTCTCGACCCTGCTCCCGGTGCTCCGCTTCTAGCTAAGCTCGACCGCGTGAAGGCGCTCAAGGCGTGTCTCGCCATCCTCGCGGTCGGAACCCTCCTCGTCGGTTGCAGCGCGAAGTGGGAGGAGGAGGTCCGGTTCAAGGTCACCCGGATCACGCCCGAGCGCGAGACCGTCCCGGGGCAGATGTCCCCGCCTTACGTGGTCCTCGCGCTGGACCAGGACGATCCCGAACCGCTGGTGTCGTTGAGCACGACCGGCGCCGGGATCGACCAGTTCCCGGAAGGCGTCAAGGCCGGTGACGCGGTGATCTGCGAGGTGCGCCAGGTCGAGAAGAACAACCTCGACGGCCTCGAACCGGAGTCCGAGGTCGGTCCCTGCCGGTTGGCCTAGAACCAGGACCCGACGGTCCTGTCCCAGGCCTTGCCGACGCCCTCGACCGCGTCGCGGCCCAGTTCGACCACGTCGCCGACGCCGCCCACGACCACGTCCACGGCGTCGTTGACGATTTCCTTGCCGGTGTCGAGCAGACCGGTGCCCGCCTCGGACCAGTTGCCGTTCACCGCGTCGCGACCGGCGTTCCACAGCCCGGTGCCCGCGTCGACCGCCAGGTCCGCCGCGCCGACGGCCGTGCCGCCGACGAAGTCGACCACCGGCCCGACGCCGGGCAGGTGCGAGCCGGGCAGCGACGGGCCGAGCGGGTTCTCGTCCCAGTCCTGCGAGGTCACCGAGCCGCCGTCGCCGGTCGCGATCCGGGCCAGGTTCTGCACCGACTCCGAACCCTTCGTGTAGTACTCGGAGTGCGCGCCGAGCAGGGACGTGCCGTCGGTGGTGCCGAAGGTCCGCGCGCCGAACCGGTCGTCGTACGGGCCGACCGAGGAGCCGTCCTCGGTGAACCAGCTGGAACTCGTGCCCTGCACCACCGGGTCGTGCTCGGTCGCGCCGACGTAGACGTGACCGGGGCCGGCGGAGAGCTGGTCGACGTTCGACGCGCCGACACCGGGCGAGCCGACGAACGCGATGTCGTCCGCCGCCAGACCGTTCATGCCCGCGTAGCCCACCGTGGTGGAGCCGTAGGAGTGGCCGATCACCGTGACGTGCGGGTCGCGGCCGGCGGCCTCGGCGGCGGCGCGGTAGCCGTCGACGTCGGCGACGAGGTTCGCGCCGCCCTCACGGGCCTGGGCCGGGTTGTCGACCTCGCCGGGCGCCCAGCCGGGCGCGTCGTAGCCGAGCCACTGGATGGTGGCGTTGCCGTTCGCGCCCATCTGCTCGCGCAGGTTCGCGGCCTGGTCGAGGCCGAAGCCGCCCATGTCCGAACCGGTGCCCGGCACGCAGACCGCGAGGTTGTTCGCGGTGTCCGGGTCGCCGTACGCGACCGCCATGCCGCCGTCGCCGCGCGGGCCGTACGGGTCGTAGGCGAGGAGACGGACGTCGCTCTCGTCCCAGCCCTTCTCGACGGCGATCTGCTCGGCGTTCCCGAGGCTGTCCGCGGCCTTCTGCGCGTTCTCGGCCTTGGTGGCGGCCTCTTGGCGCTGCTCGCTGAGCGACGCGTACTGCTCGTCGTTCAGGAGCTTGGTCATGTCGTCGGAGTCGTCCGGGTCCAGGCCCAACTCCCGCGCCCGTTCGGCCATCTGCGTGTCGAGCTGGTCGCGCTGCGCGCCGAAGCGCTGGAGGTCGTCCGCGATGCGCATCCGGTTGGCCTGGTCCAGCACGCCGGACGGGAGGCCGCGCAGCTGCCCGAGCTCCTGGAACCTGGTCCGCAGCAGCTCGTCCTGCTGCTCCTTGGTCAGCGACTTCCACCAGGCGGCGACCTGCTTGGGGTCGGCGCCCGGGCCGGGCACGGTCGCGCTCGTGCGCAGGGCCGTGACGGCGGTGTTCCACCCGGAGTCCTTGCCCGCGGTCTCCTCGAAGCCGGGGCGGACCTTGGTGAGCGCGTCGGCGTACGAGCGGAGGACGCGCTCGTAGCCGGTCTTCACGTTGGCGAGCTGCTCGTTGACCCGGCCGGCCAGCTCCCGGGTCTGCGCCTCGTCCAAGGCGGGCGAGCGGCCGCGCCAGAAGTCGATCAGCTGGTCGGCGCTGCCGCGCATCTGGCCGTAGGCGCGGGAAGCGGCCTGGACGATGTCCGCGCCGGCGCCCAGCCGCTCGCCGGCGACGGTGGCGGACTTCGTGGACAGCTCGGCGCGGGCGCCGAAGCTCGTCGCGGCGTCGCCCTGCCAGGTGGAGGTGGCCGTGCGGCCGCCGGAGGAGACCGACTGGCCCGCGCGCTCGACGGCGCTCATCGCGCCGGTGATGGGGTCGGCGGCGGCCGCGACGCGGCCCGCGTCGCCCGCGGCCAACTGCCCGTACAGGACCTCGGGGTCGGTGTAGCTCACGCCATGCCCCCTTCGATGCCGCGGAACGAGGTGTTCGAGTCGTCGTCCGCCCGCTGGTAGGCCTCGGCGTTCTCGTCGAGGCCGGCGCCGGCGTCGCGGTACCAGGCGCTGCCCCGGCGCAGGTCGTCGGACTGCTCGCCGGACCACTTGGCCAGCGCGTCGACGAACTCCGCCGCCGCGGGCACCTGGCCGAGCGCGTCGGCGTCCAGCCTGAGCATGGAGATCATCTCCGCGCCGTCGCCTGCCGCGTCCGCGCCCTCGTGGAACTGCTTGGACGCCTCGCGCAACGTCTCTGGTCGCACCCCGAACACGATTGCCCACCCTTCGTGCCGTCCGCCGCTGGCACTGCGACGCACGTCGACCTTCCCCGGTTCCCCCGCCCCCTGGGCCAAAGAGAGGGGGAAAGCCGCCCGTTGGTGATCACTCGAAGGTGATCTTGCCTGCGTCGAACAGCAGTTCGACCATTGACACATGACACTTTTGCTCCCGATACCGCGGGCCGTGGCCTTCCACGCCCTGCGCGACGCGACGGACCGACTCCGCCGATTCCTCGTGGTCCTGCTGACCCGCAAGCCCGCCAAGGCGCGCCACCGGGTGCTCAGCCCGGGCCAGATCCGTTGGCGTCGTTGGAAGTCCGAGCTGGCGGACTACGTCGCCACGGGTGTCGTCGACCTGCCGACCGGCTCCGTGCCGCAACCGCGCACCCCGGTCCGCGACCGCCGCGAGACCTCGCGCACGCCGGCGTGGGGCGCGCTGGACCCCCCTCCCCGAACGGCCCAGTCCCCCGATCCGCTGCACCCCGACGACCGCCGGTGGATCGACGAGCACGCGCCGGCGAGCGACTGCGCGATGCCGAACGTCCCGGCGCACGACCCGGCGGAACCCGAGGCGTGGCCCGGGGAGTGGGTCGGGACCGCGCCCGGAGCGGCGCCCGAGCCGTGGGCGCGGGAGTGGGCCGAGGCGCCGGCCGAGCCGTGGTCGGAGGTGTGGACGGAACCGTGCGCCGAGCCGTGGACCGAGCCCTGCGCCGAGCCGTGGGCCGAAACGTGGGTCGAACCGTGGGGTGAACCGCCGTCCGGGCCCGCGGTCGAACCGCGCGGCGAGCACCCGGACGCGTTCTTCGCCGGCCACCTGCCCGAGCCGGTCGACGCCGGCCGGTCCCGGTTCGCCCACACCCTCGACCGGCCCGGCGTCACCGAGTCGCCCGCCGCCTGGCCCGCGTTCACCGAGCGCGTGTTCGCCCACGCCGCCGCCGAGCCCGCCACCGGACCCGTCGAGCCCGTCGACACCGCCGCGGTCCCCGATCCCGGGACCGACGCCGAGACCACCGTCGTGGAACCGCTCGCCTGGGAGTTCGAGGTCGGCGACCTGGCCCGGTGGTGGGACGAGGCCGTGGCGCGGTTGGACGCCGTGGCCCGCGGCGAAGACCCCGACCGGCCCTGGTGACCGGGAACCGCCCGCCTCCCACCGGGTCGCGCCGCGAGGTCGTCGCGATCCGACGGCACCGGCGGCCCGGTCCGCGCGTCGACAGGGGGAAGGTCGGCCTTGCGCCGCCGGGGCCGCGCCCCGTGCGGCACGATGGCCGCGCACCGGATCGACTCGAGCGGGAGGCTGGACGTGCCTGGAGGTTGGACCACCCAGCGGTGGACCGAGGTCTTCACCGCGCAGGCGGAGATGTTCCGGGCGGCGGTCGGGAAGGCCGACCCCACCGCCAAGGTCCCGAGCTGCCCCGGCTGGACGTTCACCGACCTGACGCTGCACGTCGGCAGGTTCCTGGAGACGTCGCTGGAGTACCTCCGCACCGGCAGCCCCGTCCAGCTCCGCCTGCCGCGCCCGCCGGCCGAGGTGGAGCCGCTGGCGTACCTGGACACCCAGCTCGCCAAGGCCGCCGAGCTGCTGCCCGCCGTCCCGGGCAACCGGGCCACCTGGACGTTCTCGCCCGCCGCGCCGGACCTGGCGTGGGTCTGGCACCGGCGGCTCGCGCACGAGCTGGACCTGCGCCGCTGGGACGCCCAGGCGGCCCTGCGCGAGCTGGTGGTGGGCGACGCGGACTTCGCCGTCGACGGCATCGACGAGGCGCTCACCACCCTCCTCGCGGCCAAGTACGCGACCGACGTGCCGCCGACCACCCGGGGCACCGCGCTGGTCCAGCTCACCGACGTGCCCGAGGCGTGGGTGGTGACGTTCGCGCCGGGCGTCGTGCCGGAGGTGCGGGCGGCCTGGCCGGGCGAGGAGACGGACCTCCAGGTCACCGGCGAGGCGCAGCTCGTGCACTACGGCCTGTGGGGCCGGCTGCCGCTCAAGCACACCGGTGACGAGCGGGTCTGGTTCGCGCTGAAGCTCGACTGACCCACCGGCGAGGGTGCGTTTCGTCACGTCGGAGGGGGGCTGAGGGGGGTGGTGCACCCCCCATCAGCCTTACACTCGATGGTGCAGCCCACCCTCGTCGTTAGGGAGCAACCCGGTGGTCACCGACCATTCAGCAACCGGCCGCACTGACCCCGACACCCAGGAAGAACGCGAACCCCGCGAGGAATGCGGCGTGTTCGGCGTGTGGGCGCCCGGCGAAGAGGTCGCCAAGCTCACCTACTTCGGCCTCTACGCCCTGCAGCACCGCGGCCAGGAAGCCGCCGGCATCTCGGTCGGCGACGGCAGCCAGGTGGTGGTCTTCAAGGACCTCGGCCTGGTCAGCCAGGTGTTCGACGAGCAGGTGCTCCAGGCGCTGCGCGGCCACGTCGCCGTCGGCCACTGCCGCTACTCCACCACCGGCTCCACCACGTGGGAGAACGCGCAGCCGACGTTCCGCACCACGGCCACCGGCTCGGGCCTGTCGCTGGGCCACAACGGCAACCTGGTGAACACCGCCGAGCTGATGGTGAAGGCGCGCGAGGTCGGCGTGGACACCAGCCACGGCGCCACCACCGACTCCGACCTGATCTGCGGGCTGCTCGCCGCGCAGGCCGCCGACGTCGGCATCGAGCAGGCGGCCCTGGAGCTGCTGCCGACGCTGCGCGGCGCGTTCTGCCTCACCTTCTCCGACGAGTCCACCCTCTACGCGGCCCGCGACCCGCAGGGCGTGCGCCCGCTGGTGCTGGGCAGGCTGGAGCGCGGCTGGGTCGTCGCCAGCGAGACGGCGGCGCTGGACATCGTCGGCGCGTCGTTCGTCCGGGAGGTCGAGCCGGGCGAGCTGATCGCGATCGACGAGAACGGCCTGCGGTCGAGCCGCTTCGCCAACCCCGAGCCCAAGGGCTGCATCTTCGAGTACGTCTACCTGGCCCGACCGGACACCACGATCGCCGGCCGCTCGGTGCACGCCACCCGCGTCGAGATCGGCCGCCGGCTGGCCGCGGAGCACCCGGTGGAGGCCGACCTGGTCATCCCGGTGCCCGAGTCCGGCACCCCGGCCGCCATCGGGTACGCGCAGGCCAGCGGCATCCCGTACGGCTCGGGCCTGGTCAAGAACGCCTACGTCGGCCGCACGTTCATCCAGCCGTCGCAGACGATCCGCCAGCTCGGCATCCGGCTGAAGCTGAACCCGCTGCGGGACGTGATCCGCGGCAAGCGCCTGGTCGTGGTGGACGACTCGATCGTGCGCGGCAACACGCAGCGCGCCCTGGTCCGGATGCTGCGCGAGGCGGGCGCGCTGGAGGTGCACGTGCGGATCGCGTCGCCGCCGGTCAAGTGGCCGTGCTTCTACGGCATCGACTTCGCCTCCCGGGCCGAGCTGATCGCCAACGGCCTGGACATCGACGGCATCCGCCGCTCGGTCGGCGCGGACTCGCTGGGCTACGTGTCGCTGGAGGAGCTGATCGCGGCCAGCGAGCAGCCCAAGACGCGGCTGTGCACGGCGTGCTTCGACGGCGACTACCCGATCCCGCTGCCCGAGGACGCGCTGATCGGCAAGCACCTGCTCGAGGGGATCCGGGGCGTCGCGGGCTCGGCGACCCCCGTCCTGACGAACGGGTACGGTGCCGAGGACGCCCTGCGACGCCCCTGATCGGCGGTGCCGGGCGCTCGCCCGGATGCAGACATGCCCTGAATGTGGATGCCCTGAAACGTGGAGCACAGAGACGTGACGGACAGCGCCAAGGCGACCTACGCCGCAGCTGGAGTAAGCATCGAAGCCGGCGACGAGGCGGTGGAGAAGCTCAAGCCGTGGGCGGCCAAGGCGCAGCGTCCCGAGGTGCTCGGCGGCATCGGCGGCTTCGCGGGGTTGTTCCAGCTCAAGCTCGACCGCTGGAAGGAGCCGGTGCTCGCGTCCTCGACCGACGGCGTCGGCACCAAGATCGCGGTCGCGCAGGCGTTGGACAAGCACGACACGGTCGGCATCGACCTGGTCGCGATGGTCGTGGACGACCTGGTGGTGTGCGGCGCGGAGCCGCTGTTCATGCAGGACTACATCGCGATCGGCCGGGTCGACCCGGACAAGGTCGCGGCGCTGGTCAAGGGCATCTCCGAGGGCTGCGTGCTGGCGGGGTGCGCGCTGCTGGGCGGCGAGACCGCCGAGCACCCGGGCCTGATGGGCGCGAACGACTACGACATCTCCGGCACGGGCGTGGGCGTGGTCGAGGCGTCCGGGATGCTCGGCCCGGAGCGGGTGCGCGCGGGTGACGTGGTGATCGCCATGGGCTCCTCCGGCCTGCACTCGAACGGGTACTCCTTGGCGCGGCACGTGCTGCTGGACATCGCCCGGATGCCGCTGGAGGGCCACGTCGAGGAGTTCGGCCGCACCCTCGGCGAGGAGATGCTCGAGCCGACCCGGATCTACGCCAAGGACTGCCTGGCGCTGGCCGCCGAGGCCGAGGTGCGCACGTTCGCCCACGTCACGGGCGGCGGCCTGGCCGCGAACCTGGCCCGCGTGCTGCCCCGGGGCCTGCGCGCCGAGCTGAACCGCGGCACCTGGACGCCCGCGCCGGTGTTCGCCCTGATCGCCCAGCGCGGCCGGGTCGAGCGCGAGGAGATGGAGAAGACGTTCAACATGGGCGTCGGCATGGTCGCCGTGGTCGCGCCCGAGGACGTCGACCGCTCGCTGGCCGTGCTCACGGCCCGCCACGTGCCCGCGTGGGTGCTGGGCGACGTGGTGCGCTCGGACGAGCCGGGCGCCGCGATGGTGGGCGACCACCCGCGTTTCTAGCCACCGGCAACCCCCGGCGGTCGTCGTCGCGTACTAAGCGGCGACCGAGGAGGGTGAGTGGAACGCGATCGCGAGTTCGGTGAGTTCGTCGATGCCCGCGCGTTGGTGATGCGGAGGACCGCGTACCTGCTGTGCGGTGACTGGCACCGCGCCGAGGACCTGGTGCAGACGGCGTTGACCAAGCTGTACGTCGCCTGGCCGCGGGTGCGGCGTGGCAGCGTGGACGCCTACGCGCGCAAGGTGCTGGTGTGCGCGGCCATCGACGAGGGCCGGCGCGGCTTCCGGAGGCGGGAGACCGTGGTCGGCGCCGTCCCCGACACCGCGGTGCCCGGGACCGCGCCCGCCGACCTGGACGTCCGCCGGGCGCTGGCCCTGCTGCCGCCGGGTCAGCGCACCGTCGTCGTGCTCCGGTACTGGGAGGACCTGAGCGTCACCGAAACCGCCCGACTGCTCGGTCGGACCGAGGGCACGGTGAAGAGCCAGGCGGCGAAGGGTCTTGCCGCGCTGCGCGAACTTCTCGGCCGCCACGTCTTCGAGGAGCAGCGATGACCGACATCAAGCAGAGCCTGGCGACCGCGTTCGAGGACGAGCCGCCGCTGGGCATCGACAAGGCGGCGATCGTCCGCGACGGCCGGCGCAAGGCGGCCCTCCGCCGCGGCTACACGGGCGCGGCGCTGCTCGCCACCGTCGTCGCGGTCGCCGTGCCGGCGTTGCTCTGGTCGGGTGCCGGGGGTGGCGGCGGGGGAGCGCACCTGCCGCCGGCGGCCGAGCTGTCCTCGACCGCCCCGAGCTCACCGCCGGTCGTCACCGGCACGTCCGCGCCCGGGACGGAGGCGAGCTCCAACCCCGGCTCGGGGGTCGTCACGGTGCCCGTCCCGCCGCCGCCCAAGCCGGTGACGGAGCGACGCGCGGCCGAGCTGAGCGCGGTGATCGCCGCGTCGGGGGCGATCCCGGCCGACGCGAGGGGCACGGCGGTCCCGCGCTCGGCGCTCGACCCGTCCCTGATGGAGCCGTGGGAGTTCTACGCGCTCGACACGAGCGGGTACCTGTCGCGCGCCGACGTCACCTCCCCGGCCGGTCGCGGTTCCGTGCTCCTGCACCTGCACACCTTCCGCGAGAGCACGCGGTGCGACCCGGGGGACACCAGGTGCCAGGTGCGGCAGTACGCCGGCCGGGCGGTGACGGTGTCCACGCAGGAGCACGACGGCATGATCCGGGTCACGGTCAGCACGGCTGCCCCCGACGGCACGGTGGTGTCGGCGCAGGCGTCCAACACCAGCGACAACGTCACCCCCGACGGGCCGGCGCCGCCGCTCACCTGGGAGCAGCTGGCAAAGATCGTGACGGTGCCCGGCCTGGTCTTCTAATCTGGTGGTGTGGCCGAGGACCTGACCGTGACGCGGACGCTGGTGATCCCGGCGGCCGAGTTGAGCGAGCGGTTCTCCCGGTCCTCCGGTCCCGGTGGCCAGGGCGTGAACACGGCGGACAGCCGGGTCGAGCTGAGCTTCGACCTGGTTGCCTCGCCGTCCGTGCCGGAGTGGCTGCGCGCCCGGATGCTCGGCCGCTTGGAGAAGCGCCTGGTGGACGGCGTGCTCACGGTGACCGCGAGCGAGCACCGGGCGCAGTTGCAGAACCGGCAGGCGGCCCGGGAACGGCTGGCCCGACTGCTGCGCGACGCCGCCGCCGCGCCCGCGCCGGTGCGCCGGCCGACGAAGCCGACCAGGGGCTCGAAGGAACGCCGCATCGCGGACAAGAAGCGCCGCGCCCAGACGAAGCAGGGCCGCCGCGGCGGCGGCTGGGACTAGCCGGCCCGGGTCGGTACCGTCGGGCCGTGACCGAGCCGGAGTTCCTCACCATGGCGCGCACCGCCTACGACACCGTCGCCCACGACTACGCCGACCTCGCGCGCGACCTCCTCGCGGAGATCCCGGCGGACCGGGCGGTGCTCGGCCTGTTCGCCGAGCTGGTGCGGGGCCGGGTCGCGGACGTCGGCTGCGGTCCCGGCCGGATCTCCGGCCACCTCAAGCGCCTGGGCGTGGACGTGTTCGGCGTCGACCTGTCGCCCGGGATGGTCGCCGTCGCCCGCCGCGACCACCCGGACGTGCGGTTCGAGGTGGGCTCGATGCTCGACCTCGACCTGCCGGACGGCTCGCTGGGCGGCGCGCTGGCCTGGTACTCGGTGATCCACGTGCCGTGGGAGCGGCACCCGGCGGTGTTCGCCGAGTTCCACCGGGTCCTCGCGCCCGGCGGCCTGCTGGTGCTGGCGTTCCAGATCGGCCAGGAGGTCCGGCGCTACGAGCAGGGCTACGGGCACGACATCCTGCTGGACGTGTTCCGGCTCGACCCCGACCGGGTGCTGGGCCAGCTCGCCGAGGCCGGGTTCGAGCCGCACACCCGGCTGGAGCGGGAGCCGCTCGACCCGAAGTGGGAGAAGACGCGGCAGGGCTACCTGATCGTGCGCAAGAGCGGCGGGCCCGACCGGTCCGGTCAGCCCGACCGGCCCGGCCGGGCGTAGAGGCGTTCCGGCCGCCTGCGCCGGTGTGGGCGAAGCTGCTGGGGTTCGTGACGCGCCGCTACGGCCTGCCCGTGCGGCCGGCGATCATCGGCGTGATCCCCGGCCGCCGAGCAGCAGGTGCGCCGCCCTGCAACTGTCCGACGGTTCCCTGACGGGCCTGGTGAACACCCCGTTCGCGCTGGTCGTCCACGGCGTCGTGGCCGTCCTGCCGGAGGTGGACGCCTGACCGGGGTCGTGGCCTAGCGGGGCAGCAGGCCGTCGAGCAGGGCGTCGAGGCCGAGCTTGATCCCGGCGGCCCCGGCGCCCCGGTGCGCGACCAGGTTCGCGGCCAGCGGGGCGAGCAGGGCGTCGGCGGTGAACGCGGCGTCCACGTCCGGGCGGGCCTGGGCGACCAGCACGGTCAGGTGGCGGTGGTGGGCGTCGTACGCGCCGCCGAAGCGGGCGAACGGGCCGGTGGTCTCGGCCATCAGCAGCAGGTCCAGCTGGGCGAGCGTGCGGTCGACCAAGGCGTGCAGGAAGGCGCGGACGCGGTCGGCGGGAGGTGCGCCGGGGCCGACGGGCGGCGGGCCGGTGAGGAACGCGGCCTGGAACTCCCGCTCCGAGGCGTCGATCAGCGCGTGGGCCAGGCCGGAGCGGTCGCCGAAGCGGCGGTAGAGGGTGCCGACGCCCACGCCGGACGCGGCGGCGACGTCGGCCATCGCGAGGCCTTCGATGCCGCGTTCGGCCACGATGTCGGCGGCGGCGGCCAGGATCTTCGCCCGGTTCTTGGCGGCGTCGGCCCGCTCGCGCGTCACCTCGGCAGCTTAACGACCTCGACAACCGGAACTGGTTCCGCTTAAGCTGAAGCGGAACCAGTTCCGGTTATTGGGGGTCAGTGATGGGACAGCTCGAAGGCAGGTCCGCGCTCGTCACGGGCGGCAGTCGCGGCATCGGTGCGGCGATCGCCAAGCGGCTGGCACGCGACGGCGCGAACGTGGCGATCACCTACGCGCGCTCGGCCGACCGCGCGGGGGAAGTGGTCGACGAGATGACCGCGATGGGCGTGCGGGCGCTCGCGGTGCGGGCCGAAGCGACCGACGTCGACGCCCTGCGTGCCGCCGTCGACCGCGCGGTGGCCGCGTTCGGCGGGCTGGACGTCCTGGTGAACAACGCGGGCGTCGCCGTGCACGGCCCGATCGAGGACATCACCGCGGACGAGGTCGACCGGGTCCTCGCGATCCACGCGCGGGCGGCGTTCGTGCTGGTCCAGGCGGCCGTGCCGCACATGACGGCGGGCGGCCGGATCGTCGGCATCGGCAGCAGCCTGGTCGAACGGGTGCCGTACCCGGGCTGGGCGCTCTACGCGATGAGCAAGGCGGCGCTGACCGGGCTGACCAGGGGCCTGGCCCGCGACCTCGGCCCGCGCGGCATCACGGTCAACCTCGTGCACCCCGGCTCGACCGACACCGAGATGAACCCGGCCGACGGCCCGGACGCCGACGAGGAGCGCCGCCACACCGCGCTGGGCCGCTACTGCGACCCGGAGGACGTGGCCGCGACGGTCGCGCACCTGGTCGGCGACGGCGGGCGCAACACCACCGGCGCGGCGTTCGTGGTCGACGCGGGGGCGGTGGCGTAGCCGTGGCCTGGTTGCTGCTGCTCGGCGCGGCGTCGCTGGAGGTCGTGTGGGCCACGGCGGTGGGCCGGTCGGCCGGCTTCACCCGGCCGTGGCCCACCGGGATCGGGATCGCGGCGGCGGTGACGAGCTTCGCGATGCTCGCGATCGCCATGCGCGACCTGCCCGTCGGCACGGCCTACGCGGTGTGGGTCGGGCTCGGCGCCGTCGGCGTGGTGCTGGTCGGCATCTGCGCCGGGGAGAGCGCGTCGCCGTGGCGGCTGGCGTGCCTGGCGCTCATCGTGCTGGGCGTGGTCGGGCTCAAGCTCACCTGACCGGCGGCGCGGTCGTCGAGCGGACGACCAGCGACGGGTGCAGCAGGTGGCGCACCGGCTCGGCGCGTTCGCCGCGCACCCGTTGCAGCAGGGCCTCGGCGGCGAGCCGGCCGAACTCGTTGCGCGGCTGGTCGACCGTGGTCAGCGAGACGTGCCGCAGGGCGGCCAGCGAGGTGTTGTCGTACCCCACCACCGAGACGTCCCGCGGCACCCGGAACCCGGCCTCCACCAGCGCCGAGATCGCGCCGACCGCGTTGAAGTCGTTGCACGAGACGATCGCGGTGGGCATGTCGCCCGCCAACCCCCGCACGGCGCGCGCGCCGCCCGCGTCGGTGTACTCGCTGGCCACCACGCGGGGCGCGAGCCCGTGCGCCGCCATCGCGGCCAGGTAGCCGCGCCGGCGGGGCGCGGACTGCGAGCCCTCGCCGCCGTCGAGGTGCGCGATCCGCTTGTGCCCCAAAGACACCAGGTGGTCCACGGCCAGCGCGATGCCGCGCTCGCCGTCGTCGTTCACCGTGTCCACGGTGGCCAGTCGCGACGACCGCGCCACCAGCACCACCGGCGTCTGCTCCGCCGCCCGGCCGATGTCCGCCGACGGCACCACGGGCGAGAGCAGGGCCAGGCCCGCCGGCCGGAACGACAGCAGGCTCAGCAACGCCCGCCGCTCCCGAGCCGGACTGCGCCCCCCGGTGTTGAGGATCAGGTCGAAGCCGTGCCCGGTCGCCACCGCGTCCAGCCCGTCCACCACCTCCGCGAAGAACGCGTTGTGCAGGTCGGACACCATCACCCCGAGCACGTGGGACGTCCGGCTGGCCAACGAGCGCGCCATCGCGTGCGGCGAGTACCCCAGCTCCTCGGCCGCCTTGAGCACCGCCGCCCGCCGCTGGTCGCTCACTTTCGGTGACCCCCGCATCACCAGCGACACCAGGGCGCGGGACACCCCGGCACGCGCCGCGACGTCGTCCATCGTGGGTCTGGCCAACGGTGTCCCCCTCCTCCTGGGCGGCGGCGGACATCGCGGGCGGGCAACGCGCCCTTGACACCCGTGTGACGGACGCTACAGCCTTAGAGCGCTCCAACAAATAGAGCGCTCCAACGCCGGAGCGCCTCTACCAGGACGGAGACCTGCGGCATGCGCATCGGAGTAGCCGGAGTGGGTCGGATCGGCACCATGCACGCCACCAACCTGGCCACCCTCGACGAGGTCGACGAAGTCGTCCTGTTCGACCCCGTGCCCGGCCGCGCGGCGCAGGCGTCGGCCCTGCTGCCCGGCACCAGGAGCGTGCCCGACCTCGACGCCCTGCTCACCGCCAGTGACGGCGTCCTGCTCGCCACACCCACCACCACGCACCCGGAGCTGCTGCGCGCGGCCGTCGCGGCGGGCGTGCCCACGCTGTGCGAGAAGCCGATCGCGAGCCACCTGGACGAGATGCGCGCGTTGGTGGACGACGTGGAGGCGTCCGGGGTGGAGGTGCTGGTCGGCTTCCAGCGCCGGTTCGACCCGGCGGTGTCCGAACTGCACCGGCGCGTCCGCGCGGGCGACGTCGGCGACGTCTACCTCGTCCGCGCCCTCGGCAACGACGCCCGGCCACCGGACTTCTCCTACCTGCCCCAGTCCGGCGGGCTCTTCCGCGACCTGCTGATCCACGACCTGGACGCGGTGCCCTGGCTGGTCGGCGAGCCGGTGGTGGAGGTGTACGCGTCCGGGTCCGTCCTGGTGGACCAGGCGTTCGCGGACGCCGACGACGTGGACAACGCCGTGGTGCTGCTGAAGTTCGCGGGCGGCGCGCACGCCGTGCTGGCCGGCGGTCGGCACGACCCGCTCGGCTACGACCACCGCATCGAGGTGCTGGGCAGCCGCGACTGCCTGGCCGCGGGCCTCGACCCGCGCACACCGCTGACGTCGTTGGAGCCCGACGGCCCGAAGGCGGCCGACTCCTACCCCGGCTTCGCCGAGCGCTTCCACCGCGCCTACCTGGCCGAGGTGCTCGTGTTCACGCAGGTCGTGGCCGGGACGGTGGCGAACCCGTCGCCCGCGCGGGAGAGCCTGACCAGCCTCCGGCTCGCCGAGGCGTGCGAGCGGTCGCGGCGTTCGGGCGCGCCGGTCCGGATCGGGACGGAGGTCGCCGCGTGAAGATCGCCGGAGCGCCCATCTCGTGGGGTGTCTGCGAAGTTCCCGGTTGGGGGAAGGTGCTCGAACCGCCGTCGGTGCTGGCGGAGATGGCGTCCCTGGGACTGCGGGCCACCGAACTCGGTCCGCCCGACTACCTGCCCGCCGAACCGTCGTCGTTGAAGTCCCTGTTGGACGGGCACGGCCTCGCGCTCGTCGGCGGCTTCCTGGCCGTCCCGCTCCACACCGGCGAGCGGTCCGCGGTGGACGAAGCCGGCCGGGTGGCGGCGCTGCTGGCCGCCGCCGGCGCGGAAGTCCTCGTGCTGGCCGCCGCGACCGGCCTCGACGGCTACGACGAACGCCCCGCGCTCACCGACGCCGAGTGGCGCACCCTCATCGCCACCGCCGCGCTCGTCCGCGACCGGGCCGCCGACCACGGCCTGCGCACCGCGCTGCACCCGCACGTCGGCACCCACGTCGAATGCGCCGCCGAGGTCGAGCGCTTCCTCGCCGACTCCGACCTCGACCTCTGCCTCGACACCGGCCACCTCCTCATCGGCGGCACGGACCCGGTCGACCTCGCCCGCCGCCACCCCCGGCGCATCGGGCACGTGCACCTCAAGGACGTCCGGGCCGACATCGCCGCCACCGTCCGCGAAGGGCACATCGGCTACATGGCCGCCGTGCAGCAGCGCATGTACGTGCCGCTGGGCGACGGCGACGTGGACGTGGCGGCCCTGGTCGCGTTCCTCCGGGACGCCGGCTACACCGGCTGGTACGTCCTGGAGCAGGACACCGCGCTCGGCGACGACAGCCCGCTCGACACCCCCGTGCGGGACACCGCGCGCAGCCTCGCGCACCTCACCCGGATCACCGCCTGAACCCCAGCGAGGAGAGACAGTGACGTCCACTCGAACGGCCCTGCGAGCGGGCCTGGCCCTGACCGGCCTCGCGCTGCTGGCCGCGTGCAGCGGCCCCGCCGCGGAGAACACCGCCACGACCACCGGCGCCCCGGCCGCCCCGGCCCCGACCGGCGACCTGCGCGTCGCCGTCGTCACCCACGGCACGGCCGGCGACGCGTTCTGGAACGTGGTGAAGAACGGCGCCACCGCCGCGGGCGAGCAGCTCGGCGTCACGGTCGACTACAACTCCGACGGCGACCCCGGCCGGCAGTCCACCCTGATCGACAACGCGGTGTCGCAGGGCGTCGGCGGCATCGTGGTCTCGATGGCCAACCCCGACGCGGTGAAGACCTCGATCGAGAACGCGGTCAAGGCGGGCATCCCGGTCATCACCATCAACTCCGGCTCCGACAAGAGCGCGGCGTTCGGCGCGCTCGCGCACGTCGGCCAGGAGGAGAGCGTCGCCGGCGAGCAGGCCGGGCGCAAGCTCGAAGAGGCGGGCAAGACCAAGCTGCTGTGCGTGATCCACGAAGCGGGCAACGTCGGCCTCAACGAGCGCTGCGACGGCGCGCGCGCCGGGTTCGGCGGCACGGTCACCAACCTCCAGGTCGACATCAACAACCCCACCGACGTGGAGTCCCGGATCAAGGGCGCGCTGCAGACCGACCCGTCCGTCGACGGCGTCCTCGCGCTCAACCCGCAGGTCGCGGTGTCGTCGGTGAACGCGGTCAAGGGCGCCTCCTCGAAGGCGGCGGTGGCCACGTTCGACCTCAACGCCGACGTCACCGCCGCGATCAAGGCCGGCGACGTCCTCTTCGCCGTCGACCAGCAGCAGTACGAGCAGGGCTACCTGCCCGTCGTGATGCTCAAGCTCTACCGCGACAACGCCAACACCGTCGGCGGCGGCAAACCGGTCCTCACCGGACCCGGCTTCGTCGACCGGTCCAACGTGGACAAGGTCGCCGAGTACGCCCAGCGCGGCACCCGCTGAGGAGGACGCCGGTGACTTCAGCGCCCCTGGCCGCGCCGACGGACGAGCGGGTCGGCTCCGCCCGGCTGCTCGACCGGCTGGTGCTGCGACCCGAGATCGGCTCGCTGCTCGGCGCCGTGCTGGTCTTCGCGTTCTTCTCGGTCGCGACCGAGCGGTTCCTCAGCGTCGGCGGCGTGGCGACCTGGCTGGACGACGCGTCCACGCTCGGCATCATGGCGGTCGCGGTGGCGCTGCTCATGATCGGCGGCGAGTTCGACCTGTCGGCCGGCGTGATGACCGCGTCCACCGCGTTGGTCACGGCGGTCCTGGCCACCCGGCTCGGCTGGAACGTGTGGCTCGCCCTGCTCGCGTCGCTGGCGTTCGCGCTGGCCGTCGGCGCGCTGAACGGGTGGCTGGTGATGCGCACCGGGTTGCCCAGCTTCATCGTGACGCTGGGGACGTTCCTGGCCCTGCAGGGACTGAACCTCGGCGTCACCCGCCTGGTCACGGGGTCGGTGCAGGTGTCCGGCATGCGCTCCGCGGAGGGCTACCCGTCGGCCGGGTTCCTGTTCGCGTCCACGGTCACCCTGGGCGGCACCGGCTTCTACGTGTCCATCGCGTGGTGGGTCCTGTGCACGACGATCGCCGCGGTCGTGCTGCTGCGGACCCGGTTCGGCAACTGGATCTTCGCCGTCGGCGGCTCGCCGCTGTCCTCCCGGGCGGTCGGCGTGCCCGTGGTGCGCACCAAGGTGCTGCTGTTCATGACCACGGCCGGCGCGGCGTGGCTGGTCGGGTCGATCAACATCCTGCGGTTCACCAGCGTGCAGGCCAACCAGGGCATCGGGCTGGAGTTCCAGTTCATCATCGCCGCGGTGATCGGCGGGTGCCTGCTGACCGGCGGGTTCGGCTCGGCCGTCGGCGCGGCGATCGGCGCGCTGATCTTCGGCATGGCCCGGCAGGGGATCGTCTACGCGAACTGGAACTCGGACTGGTTCCAGCTGTTCCTCGGCGTGATGCTGCTGGCCGCCGTGCTCGTCAACAACGCCCTGCGGCGCCGGGCGGAGAGGGTGCGGCGATGACATCCCCACTGCTGGAAGCCCGCGACATCGGCAAGACCTACGGCAGCGTCATCGCGCTGCGCGACGTCTCGACCGTCGTCAACGCCGGCGAGGTCACGTGCGTGCTGGGCGACAACGGCGCGGGCAAGTCGACGTTGATCAAGGTACTGGCGGGCGTGCACCGCCACGACGCCGGCGAACTCCTGGTCGACGGCTCCCCGGCGAGCTTCTCGTCGCCGCGCGAAGCCCTCGACCACGGCATCGCCACCGTCTACCAGGACCTGGCCGTGGTGCCGCTGATGAGCGTGTGGCGCAACTTCTTCCTCGGCTCGGAACCGAGGACCCGGTTCGGCCTCCTCGACCGGCGGCGGGCCCGGGACGTGACGCGGACGGCGTTGGCCGGCATGGGCATCGACCTGCGGGACGTCGAGCAGCCGGTCGGCACGCTGTCCGGCGGCGAGCGGCAGTGCGTCGCCATCGCGCGGGCCGTGCACTTCGGGGCGAAGGTCCTGATCCTGGACGAGCCGACCGCCGCGCTCGGCGTGAAGCAGGCCGGCGTGGTGCTGAAGTACGTGGCCCAGGCGCGCGACCGCGGGCTCGGGGTCGTGCTGATCACCCACAACCCGCACCACGCCTACCCCGTCGGCGACCGGTTCCTGCTGCTCAAGCGGGGACGTGCGCTGGGGACGTACGAGAAGTCGCAGATCGGCCTGGAAGAGCTGACCAGGCAGATGGCGGGCGGCGCGGAGCTGGAGGCGCTGGCCCACGAGCTGCGCGGGGTCACCGGATGACGGTCGAGGTGCTGACGGTGGGCCGGGTCGGGGTGGACCTCTACCCGGAGCAGAGCGGCGTGCCGCTGGCGCAGGTGCGGACGTTCGCCAAGTCGCTCGGCGGGACGGCCACGAACGTCGCGGTGGCGGCGGCGCGCCTGGGCCGGTCGTCGGCGGTGCTGACGAAGGTGGGCCCGGACGGCTTCGGCCCTTACGTGCGTTCGGCGCTGGAGTCCTTCGGCGTCTCGTCGTCGCACGTCGGCACCGCCCCCGACCTGCAGACCCCGGTCGTCTTCTGCGCCCTGGACCCACCGGAGGACCCGCCACTGCTGTTCTACCGCGCGCCTCTCGCCCCGGACCTCTCCCTCACCCCGGACGACGTGCCGTGGGACCTGGTGGCCGACGTCCCGCTGCTCTGGCTGACGGGAACGGGCGTCTCCGCCTCACCCGCCCGCGAAACCCAGCGCGAGATCCTGCGCCACCGCTCCCGCCGCCCCCACACCGTCCTGGACCTCGACTACCGCCCCGCGTTCTGGCCCGACGCCCCGACCGCCCGCCGTGAGATCGACTGGATGCTGGACCACGTGACGGTCGCCGTCGGCAACCGGACCGAGGTCGAGATCGCGGTGGGCACCGCGGACCCCGAAGAAGCCGCCACCCGCCTCCTGTCGCGCGGCGTCCAGCTGGCCGTCGTGAAGCTGGGCGGGTCGGGCGTCCTCCTCGCGACCCCCACCGAGTCCTGGACGGTCGCACCGCATCCCGTGGACGTGGTCTGCGGCTTGGGCGCGGGCGACGCGTTCGGCGGAGCCCTGGTCCACGGCCTCCTGTCGGGCTGGCCACCGGACCGGATCGCCCGCTACGCCAACGTCGCCGGCGCTCTCGTCGCGGGCCGCCTGGCGTGCGCCGACGCCATGCCGACCGAGGCGGAGATCGAGGCCCACCTGTGAGAACACTTCGCCAGGCGCCGGCCGGCCCTCCGTGCCAAGATCAATCGCCTACCGCCGACCCAGCGACACGATCGGATGAACCTGGCCCGAAAATGTACGGAAACACCGTTACCGCCCCTCGGTTAAACGAAGACCGAGCACCCGACAACCACCCCTCCCACCCCTCACCCACCACACCACCCACCCCAACCGCCTCCCACCCGACCGCACCGACCCCGACGACCCGCCGGCTGCGGCGCGCCCACCGACCCCGGCGGGAGGTGGCGGGTGATCGCCGATGAGCAGTGGACAGCGCTGCTGGACACCAGGGCGACCGACCCGGCCGCCATCCGCCGCGCCTACCAGGCCCGCCGCCGGCGGACGCAGTTGCTGTCCGACCAGGGCACCTTGTTCCTGGTGGCGGCCGATCACCCGGCCCGGGGCGCGCTCGGCGTCGGCGGGGACCCGTTGGCCATGGCCGACCGCCGATCCCTGCTGGACCGCCTGCTCACCGCACTGGCGAACCCGGCGGTCGACGGGGTGCTCGGCACACCGGACGTGATCGAAGAGCTGCTGCTGCTGGACGGCCTGCACGGCAAGGTCGTCATCGGCTCCATGAACCGCGGCGGGCTGGCCGGCGCGGATTGGGAGATCGACGACCGGTTCACGGCCTACGACCCCACGGCGATCGCGGGCAACGGGTTGGACGGCGGGAAGATGTTGCTGCGGCTGGTGGACTCCGATCCCGGCACCGTGGCGACGCTGGAGAGCTGCGCGGCGGCCGTGTCGGCGTTGGCGGAGCGCGGGTTGATGGCGCTGGTCGAGCCGCTGCCGTACGCGCGCGACGCGGCGGGGGAGTTGGTGTTGCAGAGGGACGCCGCCGCGTTGGCGCGGGCCGGGAGTGTCGCGGCCGGGTTGGGGGTGACGTCGGCGTTCACCTGGTTGAAGCTGCCACCGTCACCCGATGAGGTGTTGGGGGCGACGACGTTGCCCGCGCTCGTGCTCGGTGGGGTGCCGTCCACCCGGTTGAGTGATGACTTGGCGTCATGGGGTCGGTCGCTGCGTCACCCGACCGTGCGAGGGCTGGTGGTCGGCCGCGCCCTGCTCTACCCGCCGGACGGTGACGTGGCGGCGGCGGTCGAGGCGGCGGCGAGGGTGTTGCGCACGGCACGGGAAGCCGCACGAACGGGAGCGGACGCGGCGGCGGGACCAGGGCCCGGAGAGGCCGGAACGGCGGACGGCGCGGAGAAGGGTGTGGCGGGATGAGCCTGCATCGGCCATTGGGCACGTTGGCGCGCGGGGGGAACGCGGTCGAGCTCACCCCCGACGCCGCCGGGTGGAATCACGCAGGGTTGCGCGTGTTGTCGCTGCCCGCCGGTGGGGTGACCACGTTCGAGACCGGTGACTACGAGGCGTTCGTGCTCCCGCTCTCCGGTGGCTGCGTGGTCGAGGTCGACGGCGAGCGGTTCGAGCTGCGGGGCCGGGACTCGGTCTTCACCCGCGTCACGGACTTCGCCTACCTGCCGCGGGACGCCGCCGTCCGACTGTCCACGAAGGACGGTGTCGAGGTCGCCTTGCCGATGGCCCGGTGCGACCGCAGGCTCGTCCCGAGGTACGGCCCGGCCGAGGACGTGCCCGTCGAGGTCAGGGGCGCGGGCAACGCCACCCGCCAGGTCACCGACTTCGGCGTGCCCGGGGCCTGGGACCACGCCGACAAGCTCATCGCCTGCGAGTTGATCACCCCTGACGGCAACTGGTCCTCCTACCCGCCGCACAAGCACGACCACACCTGCGACGTCGTCAACGAGGAGATCTACTACTTCCGCATCGCCGGCCGCGACAAGGTCACCCCATCGCGTGAGGGGTTCGGCTTCCACCGCACCTACACCGACGACGGCGACATCGACGAGGACGTGGTCGTCCGCGACGGCGACGTCTTCCTCGTCCCGCGCGGCTACCACGGCCCCTGCGTCGCCGCCCCCGGCTACCCCATGTACTACCTGAACGTCCTGGCAGGCCCGAACGCCGAGCGCTCCATGGCGTTCTGCGACGACCCCGCGCACACCTGGGTCCGGGACACCTGGGCGAGCCAGGACCCCGACCCCCGCTGCCCCGTGACGACCGCCGAGGGCACGACCGCCCGGGACACCACCACCGAGGGCACGACCGCCGAAGGACGGGTGGAATGAGGCTCACCACCGCACAGGCCCTGGTCCGCTGGCTCACCGCCCAGCACACCGAACTGCCCGACGGCCGCCGGGCGCCGCTGTTCCCCGGCGTCTTCGCGATCTTCGGCCACGGCAACGTCCTCGCCCTCGGCAACGCCCTCGAAGAAGCCCGTCCCGACCTGCCCGTCTGGCGCGGCCACAACGAGCAGGGCATGGCACTGGCCGCCGTCGGCATCGCCAAGGCCACCCACCGCCGCCAGGTCGGCGTCGCCACGTCCTCCATCGGTCCGGGCGCGCTGAACATGGTCACCGCCGCCGGCGTCGCCCACGCCAACCGCCTGCCCCTGCTCCTGCTGCCCGGCGACACGTTCACCAGCCGCGCGCCCGACCCGGTGCTCCAGCAGGTGGAGCACTTCGGCGACCCGACCACCACGGTCAACGACGCGTTCCGCGCGGTGAGCCGCTACTTCGACCGCGTCACCCGGCCCGAGCAGCTGCTCAACACCCTCCCGCAGGTGGCGCGCGTGCTCACCGACCCGGCCGACTGCGGCCCGGTCGTGCTGGCCCTCCCGCAGGACGTGCAGGCCGAGTCGTTCGACTTCCCGGACGCCCTGTTCACGCCGGTCCTGCACCGCCCGCAGCGCCCGCGCCCCGACACCCGGGCCCTCGCCGAAGCCGCCGCCACCCTCCGCGCCGCGCGCAGGCCGCTGCTCGTCGTCGGCGGGGGCGTCCGCTACTCCCGCGCCGCCGGCCGGGCGATCCGCTTCGCCGAGCAGCACGCGATCCCCGTCGTCGAGACGACGGCCGGCCGCACCGAGGTCCCGCACGAGCACCCCCTGCACGCCGGACCGCTCGGCATCACCGGCTCCGCCTCCGCCAACGCCCTGGCCGCCGAGGCCGACGTGGTCCTCGCCGTCGGCACCCGCCTGCAGGACTTCACCACCGCGTCGTGGACGGTCTTCGCGCCGGGCGTCCGGATCGTCTCCCTCAACACGGCCCGGTTCGACGCGGTGAAGCACGGCGCGCTGTCCCTGGTCGCCGACGCCGACGAGGGCCTGCGCGAGTTGACCGACGACCTGGGCGACTGGCGGGCCGACCCGACGTGGGCCGCCCGCGCGGCCGAGGAGCGGGGCAGGTGGGACGCGCACGTCGACGGTCTGCGCGCCCCCGGCGGCACGCCGACGTACGCGCAGGTCGTCGGCGTGGTGAACGAGGAGTCGACGCCGGAGGACTACGTGCTGACGGCGTCCGGCGGGCTGCCCGGCGAGCTGATCGGCGGCTGGCGCGCGGTCGGCGAGGCGACGATGGACGTCGAGTACGGCTTCTCCTGCATGGGCTACGAGCTGGCCGGCGCGTGGGGCGCGGCGATCGCCCGGCCGGACGGCGTGGTGACCGCGCTGCTGGGCGACGGCTCCTACCTGATGCTCAACTCCGAGCTGTTCTCGGCGGCGTTCGCCGGGCACGGTTTCGTGGCCGTGGTGTGCGACAACGACGGCTACGCCGTGATCCACCGCCTTCAGACCGGACAGGGCGGCACGGGTTTCAACAACCTCTACGACGACGTGACGACACGGCACGCGCGACCCCCGCGCACCGATTTCGCCGCGCATGCCGCTTCGATGGGGTGCGCGACGTTCCCGGTGGACGACCTCGACGGCCTCCGCGCCGCCTACCGCGAAGCGCGGGAAGTCGCGAGGACCGGACACCGCCCGGCCGTGGTCGTGATCCGCACTCACCCGTCCGCGTGGACCGAAGCGGGCGCGTGGTGGGAGGTCGGCGTGCCGGAAGTGGCGCACCGCCCGGAAATCACCGCGGCCCACGACGACGTGGCCGGCGGGAAGGCGAAGCAGATCCGCTATCTCTGACCGTCGAGTTCCGCGAGCCACCGTTCGACGTGGCCGGCGGACTCCCGGTCGCCGAACCCGCGGAACGCGTCCCGCGCCTCGGTCCAGTCCTTCTCCACCATCTGCACGCGTTCGTGCACGATCCGTGGTTCGCCAGTGCCTCCGCCGTGCCGAGCCCGTCACCCGCCGCGCGGAAGGCGGCCAACGCCCGGACCGACAGTCGACGTGCCCCGGCCAGGTCCCCGGTCCGCAGCGCCAGGTTGCCCAGGTGATTGAGCACCACGGCCTGCCACCGCCGGTCGCCGAGCTCCTCGAAGATCCGGTCCCGGACACGGCGCCGCTGACGTCGTTGGTCACCGCCGCGCCGCCGGCGGCGCCGCTGGAGTCCCCGCTCACCGCGGCGCGGTGGCGCCCGCCGCGAAGTCCCCGACCACCCGCGGCAGGGCGGGGCTCACGTCGTGCAGCACCGCGCGCAGCGGGCCGGCGGCCTCCGGGCGTTCCCAGAGCATGGTGTGGATCGAACCGCGCCACTCGGTGGTGAACTCCGCCCGCGCCAGCTCCAGCCGCGCCCTCGGCACGGCGACGAGCCGGCTGCGCGCCTCGTCCATCCGGGCGCTGACCAGCTCGACCAGGTCGGGCGCGAGGGCGGTGGCCACCCGTGTCCGCAGGTCGGGCCACTGCTCGGTGTCCGCCACCGTCGCCAGCGCGCCCGCGGCCGCGCCGGCGAGGAGTCTCAGCGGTTGCTCGCGCACCTCACGCCCTCTCGTCGGTGTCCCTGCGGTAGGTCGGGCCGAAGTGCGAGCCCCGCTGGTCGTTGCGGTCGAAGTGCTGGATCACGTCGGCCTTCTGGTTCGTCACGTGCGCGTCGCGGGCCGCCTGGACCACCGTCGCCCCACCGGAGGCCACCGCGTGCTGGTTCACCGACGAAGGCGAGTCGACGACGGGCGAGACCGGGCCGGCCGCGGCACCCGGCTCGGCACCCGGCGCGGCGTCCGGTTCGCCGTCCAGGACCAGCGAGTGCACGTCACCGCTGGGCAGCCACATCCACCCGTGCCCGCGGAAGGTCTTCACCCGCACGTCCACGCGCCGGAAGTCCTCGGGCCGCAGCGAGGTGTACCGGGCCGCGACCAGCGACGTGAACAGGGTGTCCGAGAGCACCACGACGAGGTCGGAGCCCGGCGACTGCTCCAGCGCCGCGTGCGCCGGCTCGCTGTTGAGCAGCCTGCTGACCAGCACGGCGTCCTGCCCGGGGTAGCCGTTGGCGCCCTCGACGGTGGTGCCGAAGTGGATCGCCATCCGCATCCGCAGCCTGGCCTCCGGCACCCGGTAGCGGTTGGTCGCGGCCAGCTCGGCGTCCAGCGCGCGCACGTACCGGTCCACGACGTCGCCCTCCGACGCCGTGGCGGGCAGCACGGCCCACTCCTCGTCGCCCTTGGCCTGCCGCCGCCACGTCGAGCGGTCGAGGCCGGCGGCCTCCCCGGCGCGGTCCAGGCTGCGCACCAGCAGCTCCTGGAGCTCGCGCTGGAGCAGGTCGTCGGCCGACCCGTAGCTCCTCAGGTCACAACACACCAGCAGACTGCGCTGGAAGCTCATGGGCCCTGCCTTTCGACGGGTGCTGACGCACTGCGGACGCACGACTGCGCAGAGTCACTGTGGACTACTGCATCGGCGGGATTACCGCAGAAATGCGGTCTCGCGTCAGAAGCCCGCGAATTTCCTCAACCCCGCCAGATCCGGCACCAGCACGTCACGCCTCAGGTGACTCACCACCACCCCCGCTTTTCGCAGATCGGAGAACGCCTTCTCGGCCGTTCTGGGCTTCATCCCGGCGATCGAGGCGAGTTCCACCTTCGTCAGCGGAATTCCCAACGTCCACCCGTGCGCCTCTTCGCGCCCGTAGGTCTGCACCAATTCGGCCAGCACCCGGGCCACCCGTTCGGCGGCCGGGTGGGACAGGAAATCGCGCCGGCGCTGGTTCGCCCAGCGGAGCCGGTCGTTGATCATCCCGATCAATTCGACGAACACGTCGTTGCGCCGGTGCAGGAAGCCCATCAGCTCACCGCTGGTGATCAGCTTCGCGACCACGTCGCCGCACGTGACGACGGTGGCCGAGCGCGGTTTCTGGTCCAGCGCGGCCATCTCGCCGACCAGGTCGCCCGCGACCCGGATCGCGAGCAGCGCGGTGTCGCCCGTCTCGTCGGTGGTCTGCACCTTGACCACGCCGTCGAGCAGCAGAAGGACGTGAGTGTCCTTCGCGTCCTGCTCGATGACTTCGCGGTCGGCCGTGTACCGCACGACCGTGCCGATGTTCAACAGCTCTTGTCGGGTGTTGTCTCGGAGGCGACCCAGGAGGCTGTTGCTGGGCCACCCTGGATCCTGTGTCATCGTGGTCGGCATGGGCAGCATGTGGATCCTGTTACTGTCGTGACCGGCGGGAACTTCCAATGGGCCGACCCGCGTCGGGCGGCAAGTGATGGTCTCCCCGAACGTGATGCGGACAGTACACCCGAATGGGCGTAACTGGTGTCCTCATGTTCGGCGTTCTGCCCGCCGACCTCCCATTGAAGATCACGTGCGAATGCACGCGCAATACCGATTCGAATGGAATTGCGCAGCTCCCGTGAGGTGGGACGGGTGCCACACCGGGGAACAAGGGGCCGATCCGGTGGACTTGGACCTGGTGACGCGCCGCAGGGCCGTTGTCATACCGGAACGTCTCCAGGAGCCACCCGTGAGCCAGCTGTTCAGCCCGCTGACCCTCCGCAGCGTCACGCTGCCCAACCGCATCGCGGTCAGTCCCATGTGCCAGTACTCGGCGCGGGACGGTCACCCGGACGAGTGGCACCTCGTGCACCTCGGCTCGCGCGCGGTCGGCGGCGCGGGCCTGGTGCTCACCGAGGCGACCGCCGTGCAGGCAGTCGGCCGCATCTCGCCCGAGGACACCGGGCTGTGGGACGACGCGCACATCACGTCGTGGCGGCCGATCGTGGACTTCATCCACGCGAACGGCGCGGTCGCCGGCGTGCAGCTCGCCCACGCGGGCCGCAAGGCGTCGACCTACGCGCCGTTCGCTCCGCGCCGGGGTGGCGTCGCCGACGCCGACGGCGGCTGGACGCCCGTCGCGCCGAGCCCGGCGCCGTTCCACGAGACCTACCGGACCCCGGTCGAACTGGACGACCAGGGCATCGCGGGGGTGGTCGCGGACTTCGCCGCCGCGGCGAAGCGCGCGCTGGCGGCCGGCTTCCGGGTGGTCGAGGTGCACGCCGCGCACGGCTACCTCCTGCACGAGTTCCTGTCGCCGCTCAGCAACCACCGCACGGACGCCTACGGCGGTTCCCCGGAGAACCGGACCCGGCTGGTGCGCGAGGTCACGGCCGCCGTCCGGGAAGCCGTCGGCGAGGACGTGCCGGTGTTCGTGCGCATCTCCGCCACCGACTGGGTCGAGGGCGGCTGGACCGCGGAGGACAGCGTCGTGCTGGCACGCGACCTCGCGGCCCTGGGCGCCGACGTGATCGACGTGTCCACCGGGGGCAACACGCCCACGGCGGACATCCCGACCGGCCCCGGCTACCAGGTGCCGTTCGCCGAGACCGTGCGGCGGAAGGCCGACGTGCCCACCGGGGCCGTCGGCATGATCACCGACGCCCGGCAGGCCGAGCAGGTCCTCGCCGATGGCTCGGCCGACCTGGTGCTGCTCGGCCGGGAGTTCCTGCGCGACCCGTACTGGCCGCGCCACGCGGCGCAGCAGCTGGGGGTGCAGGTCAGCCCGCCGAGGCAGTACGCCAGGGCGTAGTTGGACCCGCTGCAAAGGTCGGGCTGCCGGTCTGGATAACCGGCAGCCCAACCTCAGCAGCGGGTGTTGTGTGTGTCAGCGACGGTAGTCGTCGTATTCGTCGTCCGACGGGTCGTCGAAGCGTTCTTCGCTTCGGCGAACACCTGCGGACTCGCCGCCGGACAGCTCGCGTTGCAAGGCGTCGACGTCGATGTTGTGAGAGCTGTATTTGAGCTCCCGCGCCACCTTGGTCTGCTTGGCCTTAGCTCGGCCGCGCCCCATGGCTCGACCCCCTCGCACAGGGACGGGGGCGGCCGGGGGAACGGCGGCCCCACTCGTCTCGACAACTAGTTCCTGGTAACTACCGTACCGTGTCGAAGGGGTTCCCCGCGACGCGGTAGGCGTGACACGTGCCGCCAAATCTCACCGTGGGAGGATGCGCGGGTGCCTCAACCGTTCGTCGCCTACCTCAGGGTGTACGAACCGCTGTCGGCTCTTGACGCACCGTTGGCGGATCAGGTGCGAAAAGCCCTGGAAGACGGGGTCTTGAGCCGGGCGGACGTCGGCGCGCGCGAACGGGAGCTGTGGTTGCGATCACAGCTGGCCCGGCCGCGCCGCCTCCTGCCCGGTGAGCGGTCGGACGGCCGCGTCGCGCCCGACGCGCCGTTCGACGTGATGACCATCAGCCCCGCCGAGGTGCCGGGGGAGGTCGGCCCCGGTCCCCTGGTCTGCCCCCTCGACCTGCGCGCCAGGTCGGCCGCCGCCCTGGTCGGCTTCCTGGCCACGGCCACCGGCCCGTTGCTGGAGCAAGCCGTGGCGGCCGAGCCGGAGGACGTCCGGTCCCGGGCGTCCGCGGTGATGGCCGAGCTGACCGCCGGCGCCGTGCACGTCATCTCGACCACCTGGACGGTGCCGCTGCCCTGGTTCGCGCTGGTCGAGCCGGAGGCGCGGCGGATCGTGCTGGCCCCGAGGTCCGACCCGGAGCGCCAGGTCTCGTGGCGGGTGTCCATGGCGGACGCCCGCGCGCGGGTGGCCCGGGCGCACCGGGTGGTGACCGGCGCGCTGGGCGAGGCGGGCCCGGCCAAGGTGCTCCAGGACACCGGCCGCTGGCTCGACCACTTCGCGCCGGACTCGGCCGTCGAGCTGGACTACGGCGGGCTGGTGCAGCTCATCGACGACCAGGACCTGCTCGAGGACAGCTCCGCGACCGACGTGAACGCGATCGTGGACGCCCTGGAGACCGGTGACACCGAGGAGGTCGCCCTCCGCTACGAGCGGCTACGGGAGTTCTGGGGCGAGCTCGCGCGCCGCGAACGGCACGGCTAGCAGCACGCGGGCCCCCACGGCCGCCGCCGCGGCCACGAGCAGGGCGGCGGGCCAGCCGATGCCGACCGCGACCAACCCGGCCAGCGGGGGTGTGACGGTGGCGCTCAGGTAGTTGGCGGTGTTCTGCATGCCGAGCGCGATCCCGGTCCGGCCGGGAGGCGCCAGCTCGCCCGCCGCGGTGATCGCGACGCCGTTCCAGCACAGGGCCAGGGCGGCGGTGGGCACGAGGGCGCAGACCAGCGCCCAGACGGGCGCCCGGTCCAGGGCCGCGCAGAGCGCGAACCCGATCGCGATCAGCACGCTCAGCGCCTTCAGCGGCCGGACCCGGGTGGCGGCGCGGTCCGACCACACGCCGACGACCAGCCGGCCGATCCCGCCGCTGACCTGGGCGGCGGCGAACAGCCCCGCGGCCAGGCCCACGGCCACGCCCCGGTGGTCGTGCAGCAGCTCGACCATGAGTGCGGCGGCGGTGAACTGGGGCACGACGAGCAGGCCGCTCGCCGCGCTGAGCCGGATCAGGGCCGGGTCCTTGAGCACGACCCCGTGCCGCCCACCGCCCGCCCGCACCGCCCACGGCGGCTCCCGGACCCACAGCGCCACCGCGACCGCGACGAACGCGGTGAAGCCCGCCAGCGCCAGGAACGCCACCGGCACGCCGGCCCGCAGCGCCACCACCGGCAGCACGGCGGCGGCCAGGGCCGCGCCCAGCGGGGTGGCGGTCTGCCGGATGCCCATGGCGAGCCCGCGCCGCCGCGCGGGGAACCAGGTGAGCACCGCCCGGCCGCTGGCCGCGTTCACGCTCGCGCCGAACAGGCCCACCCCGACCAGCGCCAACCCGGCCACCACCGGCCCGTCGACCGCGGCGAGCGCCAGGCACCCGGCCGCGCCGAAGCCGCCGATGGCCATGACGAGCCGCTCGCCGCGCCGGTCGGCCGCCGCGCCCCACGGCACGAGGGTGAGCATGGTGCCCAGGTTGACCGCGCCGAGCAGCATCCCGACCTGCGGCAACGACAGCCCGAAGTGGGCGCGCAGCTGCGGGGTGATCGCCGGCAGGCCCAGGAACACGGCGGCGTTCGTGCCCTGGGCGACCGCGCCGACCGCGAGCACCACCCACCGGTAACCGGGCGAGGCGGACCGTTGTTGTGCCATCAACCGGCCACGGTAAGCGGCCCGTTCAGATGGCGGGAGTACCTTCCCAGAGTGTGGGCTACTCCTTGGTGCGGCCCGGGTTGGCGGGCCACCCCCGCTCGGCGGCCAGCAGCTCGTCCACCGAGGCGCTGCCGCTCTGGTACCGCCCGGCGATCTCGGCGTTGAGGAAGTCGACCACGGCCTGCACCTCGCGCCGCCGGGAGGAGACCGAGGCCTCTTCGCCGATGAACACCCGCAGCGCCAGGATCAGCTTGTCGTCCGTGAGCGCGCTCACGTCCGACAGGTCGACGTCGGAGACCAGGGCCTCGACGTGCCGCCGGTGCGCCTCCGCCCGCGACGGCTCCTGCGTCTGGTAGCGCCCGAGGCCCGTGGCGGGCCCGACCGCGTTCGACGCGAGGATGGTCGCCAGCTGGTCCACCACCGCCGAACCGCCGGACGTCCGGCGCTCCTGCTCGGCCCGCACGATGTCGATCCGCGCGTGCAGCAGCCGCCGCAGGTACGACAGGTCCGTCTCCTCCTGCGCCGCCTCGTCGCGCAGCGCGCGCACCTCGGCGAGCGGGAGCCGCTCGACCCCCTCGGTGTAGTCGGGGGCGAGCACCCGGTCGATACGGCGGCGCCCGCCAGGACGCACCTCGATCACGTACTCATCCTGAGGTAGTTCGTGTCCACCCGCCAACACAAACCTGCTTCCAAAGTTGTCTCAAACCTGTACCGGACTGCGCACGCCCAGCAGCGCACGGGCGTCCGCGGACGACAGCGGCGGTCGTTGGGCGATCTTCGCCAGCCCCGCCGCGCGGGCGACCAGCTGCGCGTTGTCCCGGACCGGTTGGCCCTTGGCGTACGAAACGGTGTCCTCCATGCCCACCCGCAGGTGACCGCCGGCGGCCAACGCCGTCAGCATCACCGGCAGGGTGGTCCGCCCGATGCCCGTCGCCGAGAACGACGCGCCCTCCGGCAGCAGCCGCAAGGCCGCCACCAGCGTCTCCGCGTCGCCCGGCATGCCGCCCGGCACGCCCATCACCAGGTCGACGTGCACCTTGCCGCCCGCGGGCAGCCCGTGCTGGTCCAGCAGCCGCCGCAGCGACGCCAGCTGGCCGATGTCGAAGATCTCGTACTCGGGGGCGATGCCCCGCTCCTGCATCCCCTTGTGCAACGCGACCACGAACTCCCAGCGGTTCAGGAACACGTCGTCGCCGAAGTTCACCGTGCCCATGGTGCAGGACGCCGAGTCGGGCAGGGCGTCGAGCACCTTGAGCCGGTCGGCCTCCGGGTCCGTCACCGCGCCGCCCGTGGACAGCTGCACGATCAGGCCCGTCTGCTCGCGCAGCGCGGCGACCGCGTCCTTGAGCAGCCCGAGGTCCAGCGTCGGCCTCGTGTCCGCGCCGCGCAGGTGCACGTGCACCATCGTGGCGCCGACCTGCTCGCACGCCCGTGCGGCGGCGACCAGTTCCTCCAGCGTGACCGGCAGCTGGGGCACGTCGGCCTTCGCGTGCTCGGCGCCGGTGGGCGCGACCGTGAGCAGCGTGCCGTGGGATCCGGGTCGGGACATGTCGTGATCCTGGCACAGAACCCGTTCGGGCTAGCGCGTCAGCGGTGCCCTCCGGACCGGGAACCGCAGGCAGGCGAGGTCGCCGGTTTTCCGGTCCGGATGATCAGCGGCCCAGGTTGCGGGCCGCCTCGCGGCCGAGGCCGGGGGTGTCCGGCGGCACCGAGTCGGGGTCGACGCTCGCCTGCACGCGCCGGTCCTCCGCGCCGACCAGCAGCTCGGTCTCGGGCGAGACCGACCGCTTGACCAGCGCCAGCACGATCGTGCCCAGCTCGTGGTGCAGGGCCACGCTGCCGACGCGGCCGACCACGCGGTCCTCGACCAGCACCGGGTCACCGGTCTCCGGCTGCACCTCGCGGGACCCGTCCAGGTGCAGCAGCAGCATCCGGCGCGGCGGCCGGCCGACGTTGTGCACCTTCGAGACCGTCTCCTGGCCCCGGTAGCAGCCCTTGTCGAGGTGCACGGCCTCGCCGATCCAGTTCACCTCGTGCGGGATGGTCTTCTCGTCGGTGTCCACGCCGAGCCGGGCGTGCAGGGACTCGACCCGCAGCGCCTCGAACGCCCAGCTGCCCGCCGGGCGCGCGCCCGCCGCGGTGAGCCGGGCCCACCAGTCGGCGATCTCGCCGCGCGGGACGACCAGGTCGACCGCGTCCCGGCCCGGCCACGTGGTGCGGCGGGCGAAGCCGTTCGGCAGGGCGGTGACGCCGTGCGGCCCGGCGGGCAGCGGCAGGTCCAGCTCGCCGAACAAGCCGGCGACCTCCGGGCCGACGACGGTCAGCACCGCCAGCTCGGCCGTCGCGTCGCGCGGCTCCACCTTCGACCAGAAGACCATCTTGGTCAGGTACGCCAGCAGCTCGGCCGCCCGCGACGCCTCCGTGTCGAGGTAGACGACGCCGCCGACGTTCGCCACCGCGGCGTGGTGCTCGACCCGGCCCTGCACGTCCAGGATCAGCGCCTCGGTGCCCTCGTCCTCGCCGAGCGCGGTGAAGTGCTGGCTGGTCAGCGAGTGCAGCCAGGTCAGCCGGTCGTCGCCGGGCACCGCGAGCACGGCCCGGTTCGACCGGTCGAACACCGCGACCGACCGCGCCGCCGAGCGCTGTTCGGCGAACGGGTCGCCGAAGTGCCACGGCACGCCCTGGTCGGGCGCGCCCTCGAAGGGCGCGACGGCGCCGGGGGCGGTCAACAGCGGTGAGTTCACTCGGACTCCTTCGGTGCGCTCAGGCACTCGTGGCAGGTGCCGGACAGCGCGAGGTGGCTCGCATCAAGTTCGAACCCGTACCCGTCCCGCAGTGTTCCCCCCAGGGGGGAGAGCAGGTCGCACGGCACCTCGTCCACCCGGCCGCACCGGTGGCACACCAGGTGCACGTGCTCGTGCGCGTCGACCGAGTAGCTGGGCGCGCCGTGCCCGAGGTGGGTGTGCCGGACCAGGCCGAGCCGGTCGAGCAGGTCGAGCGTGCGGTAGACCGTGGTGATGTTGACCGTGGGCGCGGTGACCTGGACGCGCTGGCAGATCTGCTCGGGTGTGGCGTGCCCCAGCTCGCGCACGGCGTCGAGCACGAGCTGGCGCTGGGGTGTCATCCGCATGCCGCGTTCGTGCAGCGTCTTGCGCAGGGCTTTCGGAGCGCCGGCGGTGTCCACGAACCCGATGGTAGGCCGTGAGTAGTCTCACCGTATGCGCGTGCTCGCACTACTGGACGGAACGCTGGCCGACCCCGACGCCCCGCTGATCCGGGTCGACGACTTCGGGCTGATGCGCGGCGACGGTGTCTTCGAGACCATCCTCGTCGTCGGCGGCACACCGCGGGAACTGGCTCCGCACCTGGACCGGCTGGCCCGCTCGGCGGCGATGCTGGACCTGCCCGAGCCGGACCGCGCGGCGTTCGAACGCGCCGTCGACCTCGTGCTGACCAACTGGACGGGCGGCGCGGAGGTCGCGCTCAAGCTCGTCTACACGCGGGGTGTCGAGGGCGGCGACGGCACGCCGACCGGCTTCGCGCTCGGCATGGACATCTCGCCGAAGGTGATGGCGCAGCGGGCCGAGGGCATCGCCGCGGTCACCCTCGACCGGGGCATCGAGCCGGGCCTGATGGACCGCGCCCCGTGGCTGCTGCTGGGCGCCAAGTCGCTGTCGTACGCGGTGAACATGGCGGCGATCCGCGAGGCGGAACGGCGTGGCGCGGCCGAGGTCGTGTTCACCACGTCGTCCGGCTCGGTGCTGGAAGGGCCGACGTCCACGCTGGTCATGGCCCGCGGCCGGACCCTGACCACGCCGCCCGCCGAGCTGGGCATCCTGCCCGGCACCACGCAGGCCGCGCTGTTCCGGGCCGCCGAGCGCGAGGGCTGGGCGGTCGAGGTGCGGCCGGTCGACGTGGCGGAGCTGTACGCGGCCGACGGCGTGTTCCTGGTGTCGAGCGTCCGCAAGATCACCCGCGTGCACACGCTGGACGGCAAGGCGCTGCCGGACGCCGCCGACCTGCACGCCCGGCTGGCCGACCTGTACGAGTCGGAGTACTGAGTCCGATGGCCGCTGCTCCGCAGGCGGCGGCGAGGTCGCCCGGGAGTCGGTCGTTCGCGACTCATTTCCCGGCGATCGAAGAGCGTGATCGCCGGGAAATGAGGGAGCGAACGACCGACGCGACCTCGCGGAGTGGCGGCCCTACCTCAGGCCGGCGTCCACGGCGTTGATCAGGGTGCCGGAGGCGGTGTCGCCGGACATCTCCCAGATCATCGCGCCGAGCAGGCCGCGCTGCTTGAGCCACGCGGTCTTCTTCTGGATCGCCCACACGTCGTCGAAGGTCCACCACTGCCCGCCGTTGCCGGTGAAGCAGGACGTGGCCACGGCGGCCTCGTCGTGGTGGACCGCGCAGCCCGGCACGCTCGCGAGCAGGTTCGAGTACCCGCGCGTGCCCGCCTCCTCGGCGAACTGACCGGGCGCCGCCCCGGTCGCCGACTGCCACTCGCCGTTCTTCGCGCCGGCCTGGACGCCCTGCCAGCCGCGGCCGTAGAACGCCAGCCCGATGGTGATCTTGCGCGGGTGCACGCCGACCGAGGTGTAGGCGTTCACCGCGTTCTCCACGCTGAAGTGGAACGGGTACGGGTCGTCCGCGTCGGCGCGCAGGTTGCCCTGGTGGCCGGTGCGGTTCGGCTCCCACGAGTCGTCGCTGCCCGCGCCGTGGAAGTCGTAGCCCTGCACGTTGAAGACGTCCAGGGACTTCGCCACCTGCGGCAGGTCCCACCCGGCCTCGATCTTCGCCGGGTCGGCCGGGGTGAAGGCGGTCAGGTCGTACCTCCTGCCCGTCCGCGCGCCCAGCTCGTCGAGCTGCCGGCGGAACTCCTCGATCCGCAGCGTGTTGTTCCGCTTGTCGTCCGGGCCGATGTGGTTGCCGGCGTGGCCCTCCGCGCCCGGCCACTCCCAGTCGAGGTCGATGCCGTCGAAGACGCCCGCCGCCGTGCCCGGCCCGCCGGCCGCGTTGTGGACGGGCAGGTTGCCCCTGAGGTAGACGTCCAGGCAGGACCTGACGAACTTCTTGCGCGCCGCGTCGGTGGCGGCGACGTCGGAGAAGTACTTCGAGTAGGTCCACCCGCCCAGCGAGATCAGCACCTTCAGGTGCGGGTGCTTGGCCTTGAGCTTGCGCAGCTGGTTGTAGTTGCCGCGCAGCGGCTCCCAGCCGGTGTCGCCGACGCCGTCCACGGACTGCGCCGCGCCGAACGGCCTGCTGTAGTCGGCTTCCGCGTCACCCGCGCCGTCGCCCTGGTTCGGGTCCTGCGGGTCGGGCGAGGTGCCCTTGGTGACGCCGTGCAGGCAGGTCAGGTTGACCGGGTCGATGTTGCCGAACGCGTAGTTCAGGTGCGTCAGCCTGGCCGCCGTGCCGCTGGTGTCCAGGTTCTTCACGAAGAACTGGCGGCCGTAGATGCCCCACTGCACGAAGTAGCCGACCCGCGCGTACCCGTCGACGAGGTCCGACGTGGTCACGGTGACGGCGTTGCCCGGGCCCGACACGTTGTCGTACAGGTCCCGGGCGCGGACGGTGAACGTGTAGGCGGTGGACGGTGAGAGGCCGTCGACGCGTGCCGTCGTGCCGGTGACGGTCGCCTTCACGGTGCCGCCCTGGTAGACGTCGTAGTTGGCCACGCCCCGGTTGTCGGTGGCCGCGTCCCAGCTCACCGTGATGCTGCCGGCGTCCTTCGCGGTGCCGCGGAGGTTCGTCGGCGCGGTCGGCGGCTGGGTGTCGTCGGCCGGGTTGTTGGTGGTCACCGCCAGGACGTCGGACGCCGCGGACAACGTGCCCTTGGTGTCCTTGGCCTTCACCGTGAAGCTGTAGGCGGTGTTCGGCACGAGGCCGACGACGGTGGCGCTGGTCGAGGTGACCGCGGTGGCGAGGGCGGAGCCGTTGTAGACCTCGTAGCCCGCGATCGGCAGCGAGCCGGGAGCGGAGGCGGTCCACGCCAGGGACACGGTCTTGGTGGTCCTCACCGGCGAGTGCAGGGCGGCCGGCGGGGTGGGCGGCGTGTCGGGCGTGCCGTCGCAGTTGGCGTTGTCGACCCGGCAGGTGACGGGTTCGGCGGCCGAGCTGAGGGTGAACGTCGGGCTGTAGGGCTCGGTGGAGCGGCGTGCGCCCACGCTGCGGTTGTAGTGCACCGGGTTGAGCGTGACGGCGTTGCCGGTCTGGCTGATCGTGGCGTGCTGCGCGCCGCTCGCCGTGACGCCGGCGGGCAGGGTGAAGGTGACGGACCAGTCGGCGAGCACGGCGTCGGTGTTGTTGGCGACCACGAACTTGCCGGTCGAGCCGGTGAGGCTGAACTCGGCCGTGGTCGGTGCGGGAGGTGGCGGCGGTGGGCCGCTGCCGTCGCAGTTCGCGCCGTTGACCGCGCACGCCGTCGGGTCGACGGCCTGGCTGAGGGTGAACGTCGGGCTGTACGGGTCGGTGGTCCGGCCCGCCTGGATCGTGCCGATGTAGAACGCGGGCGTCAGCGTCACCCGCGTGCCGGTCTGGGTGGTGGTGGCGTGCTGCGCGCCGCTGACGGTGACGCCGGCGGGCAGTCGAACTTGATCGACCAGCCGGAGACGGCGGCGGTCGTCGGGTTGGCGACGACGAACGTGCCGGTGGCGCCGGTTCTGCCGAAGGTGGCGGTCAGGCCGGTCGCGGCGGCGGCCGGTGCGGACAGCGCTGCGGTGGCCGGCAGGAAGGCCAGGAGCGCGATGGCTGGTCGGCGCATCAGGGTGTGCCTCTCGAGACAGGGATGGTCGAGAACCACGGCGGCCCACTGTCGTGCCGGTCTTTCCCGGAACTCCTCCGAACGTAGGTCGTGCGGCGGCCGTTGACAATGGGTCTAGACCAATTGCGTCCGTTCAGCCCTGCGGGGCGAAGCGCAGCCGCGTGCCGGGCGGCGCCTGGCCGAGCAGCGGGAGGGCGCGTGCGGCGACCACGCCGATCACCGGGTAACCGCCGGTCGTCGGGTGGTCGGCGAGGAACACGACGGGCTTCCCGTCGGCCGGGACCTGCACCGCGCCGGTGACCAGGCCCTCGCTCGGCAGCTCCTGCCCGACCCGGCACGCGGCCCGGTCCAGCGCGGTGCCGGTCAGGCGGAGCCCGACGCGGTTGCTGCGGTCGGACACCGTCCAGCGGCCGTCCCGCAGCCGGCGCGCCGGGTCGTCGAACCAGTCCTCGCGCGGGCCGAGCAGCACGGGCACGACCAGCTCGTCCGGCACCCGGACGCCGACCAGCACGTCCACGCCCACCGGCACGCCGGTCGGGTCGCCGAGGGGCAGCTCGTCGCCGGGCCGCAGCGGGGCGGGGCCGAGGCCGGAGAGCAGGTCGGTGGAGCGGCTGCCCAGGTCGGCCGGGACCGCGACGCCGCCGGACACCGCGACGTAGCACCGGAGGCCGCCGCTGGGCGCGCCGAGCGCGAGCGTGTCGCCGGGGGCGAGGTGCAGCGGCGAGTCGCGCGGCACGCCGTCGACCAGGACGGGCGTGGCCGGGCCGGTCACGGCGACCGTGCAGGAGGCGTTGGCGCGCAGCGAGAGGCCGCCGAGGAGCACTTCGAGGCCGGCGGCGTCCTCGGGGTTGCCGACCAGGCGGTTGGCGAGCGCGAGCGAGGGTCGGTCCAGGGCGCCGGAGGGCGGGACGCCCAGGTACGCGTGGCCGGGCCGGCCCAGGTCCTGGACCAGGGCCTGCGGGCCGGTGCGCAGCACGGTGAGGGTGCGCGAGCGGCGGGCTCGGGGGTCGTCCCGGGGGTGGGACTCCCGCGGCTCGACGGGAGGGCTCTCGCGGTCGCGGGTGGTCATCGGAGGGCCTCGAAGCGGACGCGGTCGCCGGGGGTGAGCAGGGCCGGGGTGGGGCGGCGCGGGTCGAACAGGGGCGCGTCGGTCCGGCCGATGAGCCGCCAGCCGCCGGGGGTGGCGCGGGGGTAGGCGGCGGTGAACTCGCCCGCCACGCCCACCGAACCCGCCGGGACCTTCGTGCGCGGCGAGTCCAGGCGTGGTTGGCGCAGCGGCTCGGGCAGACCGGTCAGGTAGGCGAAGCCGGGCGCGAAACCGCAGAAGGCCACCCGGTAGTCGGCGCCGGTGTGCAGCGCGACCACCTCGGCCGCGGTCAGGCCCGCCGTCTCGGCGACCAGGTCCAGGTCGGGGCCGTCGTAGTGGACGCCGATGACCACCTCGTCGCCCGCGGCCCCCGCGTGGTGGACGAGGTCGGCGGTGGTCAGGACCTCGCGGACGGCGCGCAGCCCGCCCGGCCGGGTGACGACCAGGACGGTGCGGGCGGCCGGGACCAGCTCGACCACGTCCGGCAGCCCCGCGACGGCGGCGCGCACGGACTCCACCTCGCCGAGCGAACCCACCTCGACGAGCACCGCGTCGTCGCCGCACCGCCGCAACTGCATGGGACCAGATTAGATGAGGATTGTTGAACAATCCACTCCGGCGGCCGGGTTGGTGACGCCGGAGGCGGCGCCACCCGACTCAGCCGACGATGCGCTTCAGGTGGGCCGAGGTGTGCGGCTGGAGCGGTTGGCCGACCATGGCCCGCTCCTCGACGTACGCCAGGTCGCCGTTGTTGACGATGCCGTACAGCCGCTGCGCGCCGGTGACCTCCTTGGCGGTCGCCGTGCGCACCACCGCGTCCGTGGTGATCTCCCACGACGTCTGGTTGCGCGGCTTGCCGTAGTACAGCTCCACGATCCCGGTGTTGTGCGTGATCAGCACCTCGATCGTGTCGTCCGGCTGCGGGCGCCAGAAACCGGTCTCCCGGGCCGCCTGGCGGATCACGCCGCCGTCCTCGTCCAGCAGCCACGCGCGGGCCTCGTAGTACAGGAACGGCCTGCCGTCGTGGGCGAACGTGATCTGCTGCCCGTACCGGAACGGGCCGTCGATCGTCGGGTACACGACCTCGCCCTCGCCGCGCCACACGCCGACCAGCGGCAGCAGCGCCAGGCACGCGTCGTGCAGGGAGGGGCCGGAGCGCAGGTTCGCCGTGTCCGCCGGGATCGGCAGGTCGTCGAACTGCGGCAGGTTGCGCGCCCCGGTCACCGAGGCGCGCGAAGCGGCGGCCTGCACGGCCGCGTCACCACTGCCCGGAACGGGCCCGTTGTCGCTCACCGCTGGTCGGAGAACAGGCGGTACACCACGTACCCGGCGAACCACACGACCAGCAGGGACACGAGGACCAGCAGTCCTGTGAAGAAGTGTTCCACCCGGCCAGTTTAGGCACCCGGCCCCGGACGCCGCCGACCCCGGTGGCGAACGCCACCGGGGTCGGCGAGGGGTAGCGCCGGGGGCAGCCCGTGCGCTCCCCGGGTATCGGGGTGTGGTCTCAGGCCACCGCGACCTCGACCGGGTGCACGCCCGGCCCCTCCGCGCTGACCGACGCCTGCCCGTTGCCCGAGCGGTGCAGCGCGCGGATGGTCCACGTGCCGGGCGCGGCGAAGAACCGGAAGTCGCCCTCGGCCGAGGACACGACCTCGGCGGTGAACTCGCCCGAGGCGTCCAGCAGGCGCACGAACGCGCCGCCGACCGGGGCGCCCTCGGACCTGACCTTGCCGGACAGCACGACCTCGTTCGCGCCGACCTGGATGTCCACGCCCTGCTCGGGCGCGCCGCAACCGTCCAGACTCATGATCAGGCCTCCTTGCCGCTGCCGAGCTCGACCGGCACGCCGACGAGCGAGCCGTACTCGGTCCAGGAACCGTCGTAGTTCTTCACGTCCTCGTGGCCGAGCAGCTCGTGCAGCGCGAACCACGTGTGCGACGAGCGCTCGCCGATGCGGCAGTAGGCGATCGTCTTGCGGGAGCCGTCGAAGCCGGCCTCGCCGTAGATCTCGGCCAGTTCCTCGTTGGACCGGAACGTGCCGTCCTCGTTGGCCGCCTTGCTCCACGGCACGTTGATCGCGCTCGGGATGTGGCCGGCGCGCTGCGCCTGCTCCTGCGGCAGGTGGGCGGGCGCGAGCAGCTTGCCGGAGAACTCGTCGGGCGAGCGCACGTCGACCAGGTTCTTGTTGCCGATGGCGTCGACGACCTCGTCGCGGAACGCGCGGATCGCCAGGTCCTGCTCCTGGGCGGTGTAGCTGGTCGCCGGGCGCTCGACCTGCTCCTTGTCCAGCGGGCGGCCGTCGAGCTCCCACTTCTTGCGGCCGCCGTCGAGCAGCTTCACCGCGTCGTGGCCGTAGAGCTTGAAGTACCAGTAGGCGTAGGCGGCGAACCAGTTGTTGTTGCCGCCGTAGAGGACGACCGTGTCGTCGTTGGAGATGCCCTTGGCCGACAGCAGCTTCTCGAAGCCCGCGCGGTCGACGAAGTCGCGCCGCACCGGGTCCTGGAGCTCGTTCCTCCAGTCGATCTTCACCGCGCCCGGGATGTGGCCGCCGTCGTAGGCGGTGGTGTCCTCGTCCACCTCCACGAACACCACGCCGGGCGCGCTGAGGTTCTCCTCGGACCAAGCGGCCGAGACCAGGACGTCTTCACGGCTCATCGAGCTGCTCCAATTTCTTCGTTGCTTACTGCTACTTCTGTCACTGGGGTCGGGCGAGCGCGGGTGCGTGGCGGCGCAGGAGCAGGAACAGCTCGCAGCCCAGGCACAGGCCGAGCGCGGCGTTGAGCAGCGCGGCGACCAGTGCGGCGGACGTGGCGACGACTCCGAGCGCGGTGAGTCCGGTGGTGTAGCCGATCGTGCCGATGAGCGCGAAGACGAACCCGACGCCCTGCGCGAACCTCAGCGGCGCGGCCTCCTCCCGCTCGGTCGTGGGCTTGATCCTCGGCTGCACGGCGAACCGGTAGACGTGGCCCCACGGGTTGAGCTTGAGCGAGATGAACGCGCACATCGCGAAGAGCACGGTCTGGGCGGCGAGCAGCCGCCACGAGCCGGTCAGCAGGACGACCGCCAGGACGGCGGTGGTGATCCAGGCGCTGAACCGGGGACCGCGCGGGTCGACCGGCGCGTCCTTGGTGGCGGTGGCGGTTAACGGCACGGCGACCTCCTGACGGTGGACAAGACTGGTAGTCCGTCTCAGGCGGTGTTAGGGGCAGGCGCGCACCACCGTCAAGGGTGTGCGGGCCGCCGGGAACCGCCCGGTCAGCGCGCCGCGCGACACAGGCTGCTGCGCACGCGGCACAGGTCCACCGCGAGTCGCTTGGTCAGCAGCGTGGTCATGGGTCCGAGCCTAGCCGCTCGTCCCTGCTGTCGGGAGGGGCGTCCACAGCGTGGGAATGCCCAGGTTCACCCGATCGGGTCAGGCAGGTGTGGGCGCAAAGCCGCAACGAGGCGGTCCGGCTTGGGCACGCCGCCGAACCGGAGGAGTTCCGCGCCCGAGGCGTCCAACGCCAGCGTGGTGGGTGCGCGCAGCACCTTGAGGTCGGCGGCCACGTCGGGCAGGTCGGTCACGTCGAGCTCGACGTGCCGCAGTCCGGCGGTGCGGGCGGCCAGGTCTTCGAGCACCGCGCGGGTCTGCCGGCAGTTCGCGCAGAACGTCGTGGAGAGCTGCACCAGCGTCACCGGCGTGTCCCGGTCGAGCAGGTCGCGCACGGGCGCGGGCAGGTCCCGGCGGGGTTTCGCCGCCCGCACGCGGCCGTCGCGGACGCGCAGGACCGCGGCGACCGCGGCGACGACCGCGACCGCCCCGAGCAACGCCCACGCGCCGGTCACCTAGTTACCGCCCTGGTCGAGGAGGATGTCGTTGATCGAGCCTTCCACGGTGAACGCGCCGCTCTCCACCTTGACCGCGGTCGGCGTCACCGTGAAGGGCAGCGAGCCCGGGTCGATGGTCACGCTCAACGCCTCGCGCACCACGCCGAGCACCGCGTCCAGCCCGTTCAGCGCCAGGTCGTCCAGCTCGACGTCGTTCACCGCGATCACCACCTGGCCGCTGATCAGCGACACCGTGCCGTAGGCGGTGATGCGGATGTCGCGCCCGGCGACGTTGGTCTTGCCCGACAGCTTCACCGCCGCCACCGTCGGGTCCGGCGGCTGCCCGTCGGTCACCTTGGTGCGCTTGTCCGGGTCGATCGCCAGGTCGGTGAACGGCGTGATCTGGTTGACCAGCCGGCTCAGGTCGTTGACCTTGATCTTGACGCTGCCCTTGACCTGGTCGATCCGCGCGTCGCGGGTGTTGCCGGCCAGCAGGTCCGACAGGCCGATGCGGGTGTGCTTGAGGTTCGCCCGGATCTCCAGGTCCCGCAGCTGGTCGCGCACGGGCACGCCGGTGGCGCTGATCTCGATGTCGCGGTAGTCGCCGCCGACCGCCTGCGTGATGAACGGGAAGCCGTTGATCCGGACCGACGGGTCCTCGCTCAGCCCGAACTTCTCCCGCATCTTCTGCGCGACCTGGTACTCGCCGACCGCGGCCAGCGCGAAGTCGGCGGCGACCAGCAGCGCGCCCACGACGAGCGCGGCGATGATCAGCTTGCGCCCGCGGGTGGAACGGCGCCGGTTCGTGTCGGTCGCGGTCATCGCCTGCCCTCTGTCCGGTCCGTGTGGTGCTGCGAGGTGTGTTCGTCCAGCCAGGTCGCGATCCGGTCTACCAGAGCGGGCGTCATCGAGGACTCGGCGTGCCGGACCCCCGGCTCGAGCCACAGCTCGGCGGCGCCGCCCGCGGCCCGGTGCAGCGCGACCGCGTGCGCCGGGCCGAAGTAGTGGTCCTGCTCACCGTGCACGATGAGCAGCGGGGTCGGGGTGATGCGGTGCACCACCTCCAGCGGGCTCTCCGGCGTGGTCCGCCACGGCGGGCCGAGGCGCACGCCGAGCGCGCGGGCGGCGAGCCTGCCGTGCGGCTGTTCGAGCAGCCAGTGCACGCGGCGCATCGCCACCGTGTCGCGCACCCACCAGCGCGAGGGCGCGCTGACCGCCGCCACGGCGTCCGGGCGGTCGTCGTGCAGGCCCGCGTGGCGCAGCGCGATGGACGCGCCCATGGAGAAGCCGACGGTCGCCACCCGCCGGTACCCGAGCTCGCGGGCGAGCGAGACACCGGCCGCCAGGTCGTGGATTTCGTCACCGCCCACGGTGGACCGCCCGCCCGAGCGGCCGTGGCCCCGGAAGTCCAGCGCGACCACCCCGCCGTGCCGCGCCAACCGGTGCAACACGCGTGACACGAACGGCTTGCGGACGTGGTTGGTGAAGCCGTGACCGACCACGAACGCGAGATCCGTCACGGACGGTGTTGATCTCACATGCACACCGTGCAGGCGGACGGCGTCATGTGACATGGATGTAACAGGCGTGACGCTTGTGGAAACAACTGTGACTCTGACCTGCTGACCTGGGTCTTTCGTGGTGTGCACCGGTATCGTCTCCGTCATCCGCAGGCAACGGGGCCCGGTCACCGTACTTCGCCTGTGCTTGGTCGGTGACCACGCACCGGCCGAACGAGAGGGCGCCGCGACGATGAGTATCGATGTGCTGCTGCTGACCACCGACTCCGACCCCGAGGCCGTTCTCCCCGCGCTGTCGCTCCTCCCGCACGAGGTGCGCCCGCTGCGCCCGGAGGTCTCGGCGCTGCTGGAAGCCGGTCCGCACGACATCGTCCTGGTCGACGCCAGGACCGACCTGGTGGCCGCGCGCAGCCTGTGCCGGCTGCTCGACTCCAGCGGCGTCGACGTGCCCGTGGTGGCGGTCGTCACCGAGGGCGGCCTGGTCGCGGTCAACTCCGACTGGAGCGTGGACGAGATCCTGCTCCCCACCTCCGGCCCGGCCGAGGTGGACGCCCGGCTGCGCCTGGTGCGCTCCCGGCGCGGCGCCACCCAGCCCGGCGGCGACGGGTCGATCCAGCTCGGCGAGCTGGTCATCGACGAGGCGACCTACACCGCCCGCCTGCGCGGCCGCCCGCTCGACCTGACCTACAAGGAGTTCGAGCTCCTCAAGTACCTGGCGCAGCACGCGGGCCGCGTGTTCACCCGCGCGCAGCTGCTGCAGGAGGTCTGGGGCTACGACTTCTTCGGCGGCACGCGGACGGTGGACGTGCACGTCCGGCGCCTGCGCGCCAAGCTCGGCCCCGAGCACGAGTCCCTCATCGGCACCGTGCGCAACGTGGGCTACAAGTTCGTCCGCCCGCCGCGCCCGGGCAGCGCCCGGCGCGTGGACCACGCGATCGACGCCCACGAACCGACCATCGACGAAGCCGAGCTGATCTACCGCGCTTGATCGTCGCCGCTTCGCCGCCGCTTCGCGGACGTCGAGGCCGACGCGACCTCGCGGAGCACAACTCCACTAGGTTCGTCACGTGGAATTGACCTGGGTTGAGGAGCTGTCCCCCGAGCAGGCCGACGAAGTCCTCCGCCTGCTCGGGGCAGCCGAAGCCGCCGACGGCGTCGCCCCCGTCGGCGAAGCCGTGATCCTGCGCCTGCGCCCCGAGGCGCGGGGCAGCCGCCACCTGCTGGCCCGCGCCGATGGCGAACTGGTCGGCTACCTGCACCTGGACGTCTTCGGCGACTCCGACGGCAACGAGGTCGCCGAGCTGGCCGTGCACCCCGAGCACCGCCGACGCGGGCACGGCGCCGCGCTCGTCGAGGCCGTGGCCGACCGCGCCAAGCCCGTGCGGATCTGGTCGCACGGCGGCCACCCCGGCGCCGAGGCGCTCGCCGCGAAGCTCGGCTACCGCAAGGTCCGCGAGCTGCTGCGCCTGCGCCGCCCGCTGGACGTCGAGCTGCCCGAGCCCGTGCTGCCGGCCGGCGTGACGCTGCGCTCGTTCGTGCCGGGCCGGGACGAGGCCGCCGTGGTCTACGTCAACCACCGCGCGTTCGCGTGGCACCCCGAGCAGGGCGCGATGAGCATCGAGGACGTGCGGGAGAAGGAAGAGCAGCCGTGGTTCGACCCGGCCGGGTTCCTCCTCGCGGTCGACGACGACGGGCGGCTGCTCGGCTTCCACTGGACCAAGGCGCACACCGCCGAGCTCGGCGAGGTGTACGTGGTCGGCGTCGACCCGGACGCGCAGGGCGGCGGCCTCGGCAAGGCGATCACCCTCGCGGGCCTCGCCCACCTGCGCGCCGCCGGGCTCGCCGAGGTGATGCTGTACGTCGAGTCCGACAACGCAGCGGCACTGGCCGTGTACGACCGGTTGGGATTCACCCGCTGGGACTCGGACGTCCAATACGCCCGGTAGTGACAAACCCATCACGCCACGCAAACGTGCAGGTCACGGGACACCCAAAAGGCGGTGTACTCGGTCACTTCCCGTGTGGTGTTCACCCGTCGTTCACCTTCTCCTGGGCACCTGTCCACCCTCGCTACCTACCGTCCGTGTCGAGCGGCGGAGCTTCGCCGCGAAACCCGCTTCCGTAGCTGGAGGACCTTCAGGTGAAGACCAAGCGACACGGCGCCGTACTCGGCCTGATCGCGGCCGGTGCGCTTCTGCTCACCGCGTGCGGCAGCGACAACAACGCCCCGGGCGCGGGCTCGACGTCGGCGGCCGGCGACTCGTCGGTCCCCGTCGAGTGCGGCGGCAAGTCGAAGCTGAGCGCCGAGGGCTCTTCCGCGCAGCAGAACGCGATCGCCACGTTCATCCAGGCCTACCAGGCGAAGTGCCCCGGCTCCGACCTCGCCTACAACGCCTCCGGCTCCGGCGCGGGCGTCAAGCAGTTCAACGCGGCCCAGGTCGACTTCGGCGGCTCGGACTCGCCGCTGTCGGAGAGCAAGGGCGAGGTCGCCGCGGCGGCCGAGCGCTGCCAGGGCAACCCGGCGTGGAACCTGCCGCTGGTCTTCGGCCCGGTCGCGCTGGGCTACAAGCTCGAAGGCGTCAAGGACCTGGTCCTCGACGGCGAGGTCACCGCCAAGATCTTCAACGGCGGCATCAAGAAGTGGAACGACCCGGCCATCGCGGCGCTGAACTCCGGCGCGTCGCTGCCGGACAAGGACATCAAGGTCGTCTACCGCTCGGACGAGTCGGGCACCACGGACAACTTCCAGAAGTACCTGACCGCCGCCTCCAAGGGCGCGTGGACCCAGGGTGACGGCAAGCAGTTCAAGGGCGGTGTCGGCGAGGCCAAGGAGAAGTCCGCCGGCGTCGCGCAGGCCGCCGGCTCGGTCGACGGCGCCATCACCTACGTCGAGCTGTCGTTCGCGCAGGACAACAAGCTGTCCCTGGCCAGGATCGACACCGGCGCCGGCCCCGTCGAGCTGACCAACGAGACGGTCGGCAAGGCCATCGACGGCGCCAAGATCAAGGGCGCCGGCAACGACCTGGTCCTCGACCTGGACTCGATCTACGGCTCCACCACCGCGGGCGCCTACCCGCTGCTGCTCGCCACCTACGAGATCGTCTGCTCCAAGGGCTACGACGCCGACACCGCGAAGGCGGTCAAGGCGTTCCTCACCGTGGCGGCGACGACTGGCCAGGACGGCCTGGCGGACGCGGGCTACGCTCCGCTGCCGAAGGCCTTCCAGGACAAGCTGCTGACCGCCGTCAAGGCCATCGCCTGACCAGGCCGGCAGACTTCCCGGGAACGCCAACGCGATGAACGACCGCATCGTGGCCCCGCGCCCCGCGGGCACCGGCACGACCGGTGCCCGCGAGGGCGTTCCGGCTGCTCGACCCGACTCGGAGGCTCCGATTCCCCCGACCACGGAAGCCGACCAGAAGACCCACGTCCGGCCGGGTGACCGGATCTTCGCAGGCCTGGCCACGGGGTCGGGCATCTTCATCGTGGTCCTGATCGCGGCGATCGGCGTCTTCCTGCTGCTCCAGGCCATCCCCTCGCTCACCCTGGACAAGGTCAACTTCCTGACCAGCCGCGAGTGGTCCACCGGCGACGTCAACGACATGCGCTACGGCATCCTCGACCTGCTCCTGGTCACCGTGGTGTCGTCCGCGTTCGCGCTGGTCATCGCCATGCCGATCGCCCTGGGCATCGCCCTGTTCCTCACCCAGTACGCGCCGCGCCGGCTCGCCCGGCCGTTCGCCTACGTCATCGACCTGCTGGCCGCCGTGCCGTCGATCATCTTCGGCCTGTGGGGCCTGCTCGTGCTCGGCCCGGTGCTCACCCCGGTCGGGGAGTGGCTGATCTCGACCCTCGGCTGGATCCCGCTGTTCGCCGAGGGCAACGTCAGCATCGAGCTGGGTGGCACCATCTTCACCGCCGGCATCGTGCTGGCGGTGATGATCCTGCCGATCATCACCGCGGTCAGCCGCGAGGTGTTCGACCGCACACCGGTCGTCCACGTCGAAGGCGCCATCGCGCTCGGCGCCACCAAGTGGGAGGTCGTGCGCACCACCGTGCTGCCGTTCGGCAAGGCGGGCTACGTCAGCGCCTCCATGCTCGGCCTCGGCCGCGCCCTCGGCGAGACCATCGCGCTGACGATCATCCTCAGCGGCACGGGCGCGGCGTTCGCGTGGAGCCTGTTCGACGGCGGCGCCACGTTCGCGTCCAAGATCGCGCTGGCCGCGCCCGAGTTCAACGACCCGCGCACGGCGGGCGCCTACATCGCCGCCGGCCTGGTGCTGTTCGTCCTCACCTTCGGCGTCAACGCCGTCGCCCGGTCCATCGTCGCCGGTCACAAGGAGTACGAATGACGACCGACACGGCGGACCTGAACCGCCTCGCCACACCGCCGACGTTCCAGAGCGTCAGCGGCGCGCGCAAGCTCAAGAACGGCATCGCCACCGTCCTGGTGTACGGGGCGTTCCTCGTCGCGATCGTGCCGCTGATCTGGGTGCTGTGGGTGGTGGTCGAACGCGGCTTCCCGGTCGTCCTCGACGGCGACTGGTGGCAGAAGTCGCTGTCCGGCCTGCTGGGCCGCCAGCAGGGCGGCGGCGTCTACCACGCGATCTACGGCACGCTCGTGCAAGGCCTGGTGTGCGGCGCGCTGTCCGTGCCGCTCGGCCTGTTCGTCGGCGTCTACCTGGTGGAGTACGGCGGCCGGTCCAAGCTGTCCAAGGCCACCACGTTCATGGTCGACATCCTCACCGGTGTGCCGTCCATCGTGGCCGCGCTGTTCGTCTACACCCTGTGGATCACCTACTTCGGCTTCGGCCGCAGCGGGTTCGCGGTGTCGCTCGCGCTGGTGCTGCTCATGGTGCCGGTGATCGTGCGGACCACCGAGGAGATGCTGAAGATCGTGCCGGACGAGCTGCGTGAGGCGTCCTACGCGCTCGGCATCCCCAAGTGGAAGACGATCGTGAAGGTCGTCATCCCCACCGCCCTGTCCGGCATCATCACCGGCATCATGCTGGCGCTGGCCCGCGTCATGGGCGAGACCGCGCCGGTGCTCGTGCTGGCCGCGTACGCGCCGTACATCAACTATAACCTGTTCGAAGGGCCGATGGCGTCGCTGCCGCTGCTCATGACGTCGGAGCGGAACAACCCGACGCAGGCCGGTTTCGAGCGGATCTGGGGTGCGGCGATCACCCTGGTCATCATCATCACGCTGTTCAACCTGCTTGCCACCGTGATCTCGCGGTGGCTGGCTCCGAAGACGAAGTGAGCGGGCGGTCATGGCCAAGCGCATCGACGTGAAAGACCTGAACCTGTACTACGGCAAGTTCCACGCCGTGGACGGTGTCTCGCTCGCCGTGCCGCCGAAGAACGTGACGGCGTTCATCGGCCCCTCCGGCTGCGGGAAGTCCACCGTGCTGCGGTCGTTGAACCGCATGCACGAGGTGGCGCCCGGGGCGCGGGTGGAGGGCACCGTGCTGCTCGACGGCGAGGACATCTACGCCTCCGCCGTCGACCCGGTGCAGGTGCGCCGGACCATCGGCATGGTGTTCCAACGCCCCAACCCGTTCCCGACGATGTCCATCCGGGACAACGTGGTCGCGGGCCTGAAGCTCGCGGGCGAGCGGAACAAGAAGAAGCTCGACGAGGTGGCCGAGCGGTCGTTGCGCGGGGCGAACCTGTGGAACGAGGTCAAGGACCGCCTCGACCGGCCCGGCGGCGGCCTGTCCGGCGGTCAGCAGCAGCGGCTGTGCATCGCCCGCGCCATCGCCGTGCAGCCGGACGTGCTGCTGATGGACGAGCCGTGCTCGGCGCTGGACCCCATCTCGACCCTGGCGATCGAGGACCTGATCACGGAGTTGAAGAAGGAGTACACGATCGTCATCGTGACCCACAACATGCAGCAGGCGGCGCGGGTCAGCGACCAGACCGCGTTCTTCAACCTGCTGGGCGTCGGCCAGCCGGGCCGGCTGATCGAGGTGGACGACACGGAGAAGATCTTCTCCAACCCGAGCCAGAAGGCCACGGAGGACTACATCTCCGGCCGCTTCGGCTGATCACCACCCGCCCCCGAGAGCCCTCCCACCGCTGGTGGGAGGGCTCTTGCTCATTAGGGTGACAGCGGAACCGGACAACCACCCGGGCCGTCAAAGCCGAGACACGGCCAACCGTTCACCGGTACCGTGACGGCTGGGATCGAGGCGATCGGGCAGGGGGTGTGTGGTGGCTCTGGAGGGTGCGTGGTCCGCGCAGTCGATGCAGGCCATGACCGCGAGTATGAACGGGCTGAAGCAGGCTGCCCAGTCGGGTTCCTTCGCGATCAGTCAAGAAGGCGCGCAGGCGTACCTCAAGGCCATTGACGACGCCCAGCAGGAGTTGATGAAGGTGGACGCCAAGGTCTACCTCCTCGGCGAACGCACCAAGCTCGGCACCAGCCCGGACGCCCAGCAGATGAGCGCCTACAACCAGGAGAGCGCGAACGGCGGGGCGGGCACGACGGGCATCATCCCGGCGATCAACCAGCTCAAGACCGCGCTCGAGGATGCCAAGACGGCCATGCGGCAGGCGGTCGAGAACTACAGCAGGGTCGACGCCGACAACGCCGCCGACTACAAGCGCTACTGAGGTGAGGGTGGAGTTGACCAGGGTGATCCGACCGGTTCTGGTGCTCGCGGTGGCGGCGCTCGCGCTCGCGGGCTGCTCCACCAAAGAACCGGGCGACGCGACGGCCGGGCCGACCACCGGTGGCGCCACGACCACGAAGGGCTCGTCGCCGACCACTACTTCGGCGTCCGGCGCGTCGATCGCGGACTTCGACCCGTGCGCGGAGTTGGAGGCGCTGGCCGCGCAGTTCAACCTGACCGCCATCGAGGACGAGGGCGCGGACGGGTGCTTCGCCCGGTACTCGCCCACCGTGGGCGTCACCGTCGCGGGCAGTCCCGACCTCTCGATCGACGATGCCGGCAAGGGCCCCAACGCCCAGACCACCGATACGACGGTGAACGGCCGCAAGGCCAAGCTGGTCCGCCGCGCCGCCTCCGACACCGCGTGCGCGGTCGCCATGGAGGTCGGCTCCGACCGGGTCGACGTCGTGGCGTCCGCGAACGCCTCGCTGGACGAGGCTTGTGCCGCAGCCACCGCCGTGGCAGAGGCCATCGAGCCCAAGCTGCCGAAGTAAGCCAAGGAGGACGTCGTGACGCCGCCGAACTCGAACCGAAACAGTGACGCCAACGAGATCGATTACTCCGGCGACCGGCAGGACGAGCTCGACCGCCAGTACCAGCAGAACCTCGAAGCCGCCCGGGAGCGTGGCGGCATCGTCCCGACGATCAGCGTCGTGGTCGACAACATGCAGCAACAGATGGCCCTGAACCAGCAGCTCTCGGCGGAGCAGCAGCGGCTGGCACAGGCCGTCGAGCAGTACCGGCCCCCGATGTCGCCGACCGGCTCGTTCTACATGGGCTACGACCACAAGGCCCTCAAGTCGATGGTCAACGACGACATGGACCCCGCGAGCGCGGACGCGCAGGGTCGGGCCTGGACCGATGTCGGCAACGCGCTCGCCGTTCTCGAAGACGGGCTGACCACGGCCACCGAGCAGAGCAAGGACGCGTGGCAGGGCAAGGCGGCCGAGTCGGCTCGCGGCTACTTCACCAGCGTGACGACCTGGGCCGGCGACGCGTCCCAGGGCGCGCAGCTGACCGGCACGAAGTTGCGCGACCAGCGCGAGGCCGCCGAGTCGGCGAAGCACGCGATGCCCGAGCCGGTCGAGTTCAGCACCGCCGACGCCTACAAGATGTTCTTCGCCGAGCCCAACCCGTTCAAGTGGGCCGAGACGATCGACCAGATCGAGCAGAAGTTCGAGGAGAAGCAGCAGGCCCACGAACGTGCGGCCGAGGTCATGACGACCATGTCCACCAGCTTCCAGGAGTCGGGCTCGACGATGCCCGCCTTCTCGCCGCCCCCGCCGATGGAGGGTTCCGGCGGCAGCGGCGATCCCGGGAAGAACGGCACGGGGGAGATCAACGGTCGGCAGACCATCCCCAGCGGCACCGGGACGGGCACGGGCAGCGGCAGCGGGTTCGGTGACGTCGGGGTGCCCGGCGGTGGCGGCAGCGGCAGTGGCGGCAGTGGGAGCGGCGGCAGCGGTGGTGGCAACACCAACCAGTCCGGCTGGAACGGTCCCACCGGTGGCGGCACGACGATCCCCGGTCCCGGCGGCGGTGGCAACAACACCATCCCCGGCCCCGGCGGCGGTCCTTACCCGCCCGGCGTCTACCCGCCCGGCACCGGGCCCAACGGCCGGCCGACGATCCCGCCCGGCGGGCGCACCGGCCTGCCGAACGGCCCCGGCAGCCGCGGTCCCGGCGGTGGTGGCGGAGGCGGGGGCGGTATGGGCCGCGTCCCCGGCGGCGGCGGTCCCGGCGGCTTGGCGGCGGCCGGTCGCGGCGGCATGGGCGGCCTCGGCGGCTTCGGCCCCGGCGGCAGCGCGGGCACGCTCGGTGAGGCCGGCCGGTCCGGCGCGGGCGGTTTCGGTCCCGGCGGCAGCGGTGGTCTCGGCGGCGCGGGCGCGGCGGGCCGCGGTGGCGCCGGCGGCATGGGCGCGGGCATGGGCGCGGGTGCCGGTGGCGCGCGCGGTCAGGGTGACGAGGACAAGGAGCACAAGGCCGCGTCCTACCTGGTGGAGACCGAGGACGTCTTCGGTGACGGCACCATGGTCGCTCCGCCGGTCATCGGCGGGTGAGCGTGTTCTCGTTCGCCCTGTCCCACGCGGCGGCCGACATGCTCTGGGAGGACCTGAAGCTCGGCAGCCGTCCCTACCCGTTCGAGTTCCCCTACCTCGGGCAGACGGTCGACGAGCGGCGCGGCATCCGCAACGCGGTCTACCGCGACCTGGAGTCGCGCGGCCTGGCCCAGCGCGGCCGGGTCGCGCCCGAGGTGCAGGAAGCGCTCACCCTGCTGGTGCGCTTCGACTACAGCCTCAACGCGGTCGCCTCGCTCGACGCGCGCAACGTGGAGCGCCAGCTGCTGGCGCGCGGCGGCGCGGCCGGTGAGACCGCGGCGCTCGCGGTGATGGACGACCGGCAGATCAAGGTCGACCTGCTGCGGGCGCCCGCGTTGCTGCGCACGGTCGTCGACCTCGTGCCACCGTCCCGGCCGGGCCCCGGCCAGTCGGTCACGGTGCCGATGCCGACGTCCGCGCCACCGCCGCCCAAGCGGGACGACGACTTCGGCAACGCCACGTTCACCCAGACCATGGCGCCGCGTTCGACGGCGTCCGCGCAGGTCCGCGCGCTGGAAGCGGTGTTCGAGCGGCCCCGGCTGCGCGCCGGCCAGTTCGGCGTCACGGTGCGCGGCAGGCACGGGCGGGAGCAGCGCGCGCCGCAGGTCGCGTGGTTCGACAACGACCAGGGCCGCTACATGTCGCAGACGCGGCAGGGGCCGGACGGCCGCAAGTGGCTCAACCACGCCCCTGCCGACAACGCGCGCATCGCCGCCCAGCTCGCGCAGGAGCTGAACGGCCTGCTCGGCTGACGCGACGACCTGCTCGGCTGACGCTCAGGCGTCGTCGCCGGTGTCGCCGTGGTAGCCGGGCATCCGGCCGGTGACCACGAAGACGGTGCGCTTGGCCACCGACACCGCGTGGTCGGCGAAGCGCTCGTAGAACCGGCCGAGCAGCGTGGTGTCCACCGCGGACGGCACGCCGTGCGCCCAGTCCTTGTCCATGATCACCGTGAACAGGTGGCGGTGCAGGTCGTCCATCGCGTCGTCGGCGTCCTCCAACGACCGCGCCCGCTTCACGTCCTGCGTGCGGATGATGTCGGTGGCCTCGCGCGCCAGCTCGACCGCGATGCGGCCCATCTCGGCGAAGTACGGGCGCACCGTGTCCGGCACCACCTGGTTCGGGTGCCTGCGCCGCGCCGCCTTGGCCACGTGCAGCGCCAGGTCGCCCATCCGCTCCACGCTCTCGGCCGCGTGGATCACCGCGAGCACGATCCGCAGGTCGGTCGCGACGGGCGCCTGCAACGCCAGCAGCGCGTACGACTGCTCCTCGATGTCGGCGCGCACGTCGTCGATCTTGGCGTCGTCACCGATCACCTGCTCGGCGAGGGCGAGGTCCGCCCCGAGCAGGGAAGCGGTCGCGCGCTCCATCGCGTCGCCCGCCATGCCGCACATGTCGGCGAGCTGGTCGGCGAGTTGTCCGAGCCGGTCGTGGTAGGCCTCACGCATGGGCGTCAGCCTACGGCCAGGTCATCGCGGTAGCGACCCACCCCGGTGAACCCGCGGTGAACCCGAAACGTCCAGTCCGCTCAGGCGCAGGGGTCCTTGCCCGCGTTGACCACGGTCAGGTCCTCCGGTGGCGTCGCCTTGCCCGGATCGGTGCCCGCGGCCTGCGGCGCCCGGACTTCCTCGTCCCAGCCGGGGCCGATGAGCAGCTGCACGGAGCCGGCCATGTTCGCCTGGAACTGCAACGTCGCGCCCGGCACCGAGGACAGCAGGGTCGCCGCCGCGTCCTCCCCGCCGACGCCGTACAGGATCACGGTCTTCTCGGCGGGCGGCGCGTCACCGGGGAGGACGACGTCGTAGCCGAGCTCCCGCAACGCCAGGGTGGTGCGGCGGGACGCGCCGTCGTTGTCCGGGTCGCCGTTGCGCACCTGGATCTTCAGGCCCTTGTGGTCGACGACCTTGCCCTGCTTGGGTCCGGGCGGCGGCGCGGCGGCGGAGGTCTGGCCCTGGGCCTGGTTCGGGTCGGCCGCCGCGTTGTCCGGCGTCTCCTCGGGCAGCGGCGTGCCGTCGATGATGGCCTGGAACAACGCCTTGACGTCGTCTTCCTTCAACAGCTCCAGGTTGTCGTCGGTGGACGGCGTCGGGCCCTCGGCCGTCTCGTGCGGGATGGTGACGAAGGTGACCCGGCCCGCTTCCAGGCTCTGCAACGACTGCGCCAGCGTCAGCATGTCGTTCACGCCGATGTTCTGGCCGACGGTCGACGCGGCGAACGCGTTGAGGAAACCGTTGAGCTTGCCCGGGTTCAGCAGGATCTCCGACGACAACGCCTTGCGCAGCAACGAGGACAGGAACTGCTGCTGCCGCCCGACGCGGTCGAAGTCGGTCTTGGACTCGCCCTCGACCTTGCGGGCCCGCACGAAGTCCAGCGCCTTGTTGCCGTCGATCTCGTACCGGCCGGCCTTGTCGAAGATCACGCCAAGCTCTTCGTCGTCCATCGGCTTCGACACGCACACCGGGACGGTGCCGATGGCGTCGACCATGCCCTTGAAGCCGTTGAAGTCGATGCTGAGGAAGTGGTTGATCTCCAGCCCGGTCAGCTCGGTCATGAACTTGCTGACGCACTTCGGCCCGCCGACCGCGTACGGCTCGTTGGCCTTCACGTCGTCGGCGGAGTCGAGCTGGGTGCCGGTGTACTGGCCGGTGGTGGGGTCCCACTCCTCGCACTGCGGACGGGTGATCAGCAGGTCGCGCGGCACGGAGACGATGACCATGCGCTTACGGTCGGCCGGGATGTGCGCGAGCATCAGCACGTCCGAGCGCGCGCCGATCTCGGAGTTCGCGTCGCCGACGCCGTCCTCCGGCCGCGCGCCCGCCCGGGTGTCCGAGCCGACGATGAGGAAGTTCTCGTCACCGAGCTGCTTCTCCGCCTCGTGCACCGCGGCGGAGTTCGTGTTCAGCGCCTCGATCTCGGTGATCTGGCTGTCGATGTAGAGCATCGCGCCCCAGCCGAGGCCGGTGGACACGAACACCAGCACGGCGGCGGCCAGCGCGACGACCTTGACCGTGCCCACGATCTTGCTGTGCTTGGCCGTGCGGCCGCGGCGGCGCGGGCCGTCGTCGTCGGGGTCGTCGACCGGCGAGGCGTACTCGGTGGCGTCCTCGTCGTGCTCGGCCTTCCACGGCATGAGCTTCTGGCGGCGTTCCTTGCGCAGGCGCTCCTGCTCGGCCAGCTCGTCGTGCACGGCGGAGAAGCGGGCCAGCGTGTGGTCGACCTCGCGACGCTTCTTGACGTCGTCGCTGATGGCCTCCATCTCCGTGGTGAGGCTGGCCGGGTCGATGGCCTCGCGCGGTTCGGGGCCCGCGTCGAGGCGGGCGGCGATGACGGGCGGCGCCGGGTCGGGCGTGGAGGTGTCGTCGTCGGCGAACCTCCGGCCGGGCGCGTCGCCGGCCGGGCGCGGTCCGCTGCCGTCCGGTGGCCCGTCCGCGAGCCGGCGCGGTGCGCCGCCGTCGACCGGCACGACCGGGGGTCCGTCGGCGAGGCGGCGGGGTCCGCTGCCCTCGGGCCGGCGGCCGGTCGGGTCCTCGACGGGCAAGCCGGGCGAGCCGGGCAGGCCGGGCGGGACGGGCGCCGGGCGGCGCGGGTCGACGGCCGGGTCGGGTCGGCGGCCGGTGCGCGGGCCGCCGGTCAGGTCGTGCGGGCCGCTGCCGTCGGCGAGGCGACGGGGCCCGTCGGCCGGCGGCGGGGTGGGGCGGGGGCGTTGGCCGGTGTTCTCGCCGGGGCGCGGCCCGTCCGCGAGCCGCCTGCCGATGCCCTCGGCCGGTGCGCCCTCGACGACGGCGCGGCGTCCGGGCGGTCCTGCTTCGTCGGGGCGTCGGCGCAGGTCTTCGGGGCGCGGGCGCGGTCCGCTGCCGTCCGCCGGGCGGCGAGGCGTGTCGGGTGCGAGGCCCTCGGGGTGTTGGCGCTCGGGGTGTTGGCGCGGCGCGTTGCCGTCCGCCGGACGCCGCGGCGCGCCCGGCGCGAGGTCTTCCGGTCGCGGCCGGGGTCCGCTGCCGTCGGCGAGGCGGCGGGGTGTGTCGGGGGCCAGGTCCTCGGGACGGGGACCGCCGCCGTCCGCCAGTCGCCTGGGCGTGTCGGGCGCGAGCCCTTCCGGGCGCTGCCGCGGTCCGCTGCCGTCGGGGAGCCGTCGACCCGGCGCGGCGCCGGGGAGGTCGGGGCGCGGGCGTTGGCCGGTGCTCTCGGCGCGTCGAGGCCCGGCCGGGTCCTGGGGGCGGCCGTTGGCGGGGAAGCGCGTGCCCGGCTCGCCGGGGGGGACCGGGCGCGGCGCGACCGGACGTCCCGGGACCGCGTCGTCGGGTCGACCGGCGTAGCCGTTCGCGGGTCCGGTCGCCGGCGGCGGCACGGGACGGCCGGGGCGTGCCGGACCGGGCTCCTCGGGACGGCGGCGCGCGCCGGTGTCCTCCGGCGCGGGGCGCGGCGTCCGGGTGCCGGTGCCGTCGTTCGTGGCGAAGAAGTCGTTCGGGGGCGGCGCGGTCGGGCGGCGTCCGGGTGCGGGCGGCGCGCCGTTCGTCGGCCTGGGCCGGGTCCCGGTGTCCTCGGGCGCCGGTGGCGCGTAGTCCGGCGGCGGGGCCTGCCTGCGCGGCGGCGGTTCCGGCGCGGCGCGGCGGCCGGTGCCCTCCGGGGCGTGCCTGCCGTTCGGGGGCGGCGCGGGTCTGCGGGGCGGCTCCGGCTCGGGCGCGGCGCGCCTGCCGGTGTCCGACGGACCGGGCGGGACCGGGCGTGGGATGTTCGTGCGGCTGTGCTGTTCCAGCAGGTCGGACACGCTCAGCCCGCCATCGTCCAGCGACCTGCGGCGACGGCCGGTCGGCTGGTCTTCCTGGGGGGCCTGGTCACCTCCGGGTCCGGGGCCGCCACGGCGGGGCTCGTCGGGCACCCGGTCTCCCTTCAGCTTCGGTCATTAGTCGGTCGTCATCACGAGTTGACGACGGCAAGGACACATTGGTTGCACCAACGGCGTGTCACTTGCCTTGGCGATACTACGGATGACGGCCAGTCCTGACGACCACTCCCGGTGATACAGGGGTCGGCAGTACTCGGTTGCGCGCAGCAGACTACGTCCGAAAGGGTGAGTGGACGTCAGGTGTCAGTAACCGGCGACCCGCGATTCAGCTATACCTCGTCGCCCGGAAGCGGCACCCGCGAGGAGGACGCGGCCGTTCGCCCGGTAGGCGACGGCGTTCCGTCCTGACTGCTTGGCGGTGTACAGCAGGCTGTCGGCGCGCAGGAGTTGCTGCTCCGGGGCGACCGGCGCGCGGGTCGGCCCGCCGGCGGGCGGCGGCTCATAGGCCAACCCGATGCTGACGGTCACTCGCAAACCCGGCGCGAGGGAAGCCCAGGCGTGACGCTCGACACGCGACCGGGCCGACTCGGCGATCTCCACCGCCGGCCCGGGCTCGACGTCGGGCAGCACGAGGACGAACTCCTCGCCGCCGTAGCGGGCGCAGAACCCGCCCTCCGGCAGCTCCTCCTGCAACAGCTCGACCACTCGCTGCAACACCCGGTCGCCCAAGAGGTGCCCGAACGTGTCATTCACCTGCTTGAACCAGTCCAGGTCGATCAGCGCGATGGCGAGGCCCGCCGCGGTGGAGCCGCGCTCGGCGACGATGTCGAGCAGTCGCTCGTCCAGGTACCTGCGGTTGTAGCTGTCGGTGAGGCTGTCGCGCAGGCTCTGCTCGCGCGCCTCGGCGTGCTCGCGGCGCAGCCGGTCGACCTCCCGCCGCAGCTGCTCGGGCACCTGCGGCGGGTCGTCCTGGTCGGCGTAGACCAGGTCGAACGCGGAGCGCAGGTGCTGGTAGGCCTGCCGCCACTGGCCCCGGGAAGCGAGCAGCGCGGCGATCGACTCGTGCAGCTGCACCAGGCCGGTGCCCTCGCTCTCGGAAGCGGGCGTGCCTGCGCCGGGCCGCCCGTCGCGGTCGGACTCCGCGACTTCGGGTCGCAGTGCGGTCATCGCGCTCACCTCCCTCCTTGCCAAGGTGTCGTCTGATACGAGGCGACGCTTGAGCCGGCGGGACGCGTCATAGAGGGATTTCCCTCGACTGGTTGACTGTGCACTGCTCCGAACCAGTGGCATTCGGTGATCGAACTGCCGAAAAGTTGACGGAGCGTGGTCAGTCGGCTCGGTGTGACCTCAATTGACACACGGGGCGAAGCCGTAGGCCTTGCCGTTGAGCAGCACGACGTGCTGAGAGCCGATCTGGCTGCCGATCTCGGAGCCCTCCTGCACGACGGTCAACGTGACCGCGACGACCAGCACCACGCCGCGCGGGTGCTCGTCCTCGCCTGGTGGCGTCCACGCGGGGTCCAGGCGCAGCGTCGACATGGTCGGCTGCACCCTGATGGTCCCCGAGGGCAGCCGGCAGTCCTCGTCGCGGAAGTCCGGGTGCTGGGTGTCCTTGAGCAGGTCGCGCTGCTCGGACGTGCCCTGCCCGCCGGCCTCGTTCAGGTCGGCGAAGTAGCCGGAGACGAGCTCCCGCTCCACGTCGGTGACCTGGAGCGGCCGGGCGACGCCGGTGACCGTCGAACCGCAGCCGGCCAGCAGCAGGGCACACGCCAGCGCCGTCGCGGCGCGCGCCACGTCAGCCACCCGAGTGCAGTTCGTCGGCGCCCACGGGCACGGTGGCGTCCTCCGGGTCGTCCAGCCAGCCCTCGGGCAGCACGACCTTGCCGGGCGAGCCCTGCCTGCCGCGCGGCTCGTCGGCGTTGTCCGGGAACTCCAGCGTCGGGTCGAGCCGGCCGACCAGGTCGTCCAGCTCGGCGAGGGTGGAGACCATCGCGAGGTTGCGGCGCAGCTCCGCGCCGACCGGGAAGCCCTTCAGGTACCAGGCCATGTGCTTGCGCAGGTCGCGCAGGCCCTTGTCCTCGCCGAGGAAGTCCGCGAGCAGCACGCCGTGCCGCCGCAGGATCGCCGCGACCTGGCCGAGGCGCGGTCCCGGCGGGACGGGCTCGCCCCGGAACGCCGCCTGCAGCTCGCCGAACAGCCAAGGCCGGCCGAGGCAGCCGCGGCCGACGACGACGCCGTCGCAGCCGGTCCGGGCGACCATGTCCAAGGCGTCCTGGGCGCTGAAGATGTCGCCGTTGCCGAGCACCGGGATGCTCGTCACGGCCTCCTTCAACCGGGCGATGGCGGACCAGTCGGCCTGGCCGGAGTAGCGCTGGGCCGCGGTGCGCGCGTGCAGGGCGACGGCCTGCGCGCCCTCGTCCTCGGCGATGCGACCCGCGTCGAGGTAGGTGAGGTGCTCGTCGTCGATGCCGATGCGGAACTTGACCGTCACCGGCACGCCGGCGGGCTCGGCGGCGCGCACCGCGGCCCGCACGATCTGCCGGAACAGCTGCCGCTTGTACGGCAGTGCCGCGCCGCCGCCCTTGCGCGTCACCTTGGGCACCGGGCAGCCGAAGTTCATGTCGATGTGGTCGGCCCGGTCCTCGGCCACGATGATCTTCGCCGCTTCGGACATCGACTTCGGGTCGACGCCGTAGAGCTGCATCGAGCGGGGGCTCTCGTCCGCGCCGAACGTGATCATCTGCATCGTCTTGGCGTCGCGCTCGACGATCGCCCGGGCGGTGATCATCTCGCAGACGTAGAGCGACGTGGGGCTGCCGAACTCGCGGCAGAGCTGCCGGAAGGCCACGTTGGTGATGCCCGCCATGGGCGCGAGCACGACGGCGGGATCGACCGGGTGGCGGCCGATCGTCAGGGGCTTGGTGGCGTGCAGGGCGGTGGACATCGCCGTCCATTGTCGCCCAGCGCCGGTAGTGGTGGGCGCCACACCGGCGAATCGCCCGCACCCGCGGTGACCCCCGCCACCTTCCCCGCGAGGTGGGCGTGGCGCGCGGTGGCCGTCCTGGGCGTCAGAACGGCACGGTCAGGCACCCCAACCGCGCCCCGGCCGTCCCCGCGTGCCCGGGTTCGGTGTGCGTGTGCTCCTCGTGCAGCACGACCGATCCGGCGCGCCGTTCGCCGAACTGCCACTCGACCCGCGTCCACGCCTGACCACGACCGCGCGCGTCGGTGGTGAAGTCGAGCCAGATCTCGTTGCGCGGGTTGGCGAACGCGGGATCCGTCGCCCCGCCCTGCACGTGCTGGTAGTGCGGCCCGGCATCGGTCGACACCGGCCCGCAGGCGTTCACGTGCGCGTGCGCGCCGTAGTCGCGGTCCGGCAGGAGACCGCTCGTGCGCAGCATCACGACCGTGCCACCGGCCAAGGGCGCCACCACCACCTCCGCCCGCGCCCCCACGGGCACACGCGCGTCGTAGCTGGTCAGCTCCCCGGACACGGTCGTCAACGAGGCCACAAGAGCAAGTGCCGCAGCGAGGTACATGGCCCCTGCTTATCGCCACCCCACCACCACCGCCACCACGACCACCCGTTCCGGTGGCGTTCCCCCGACGAACCCCGCGTCCCGCACTTCGTTTCAGCCAACGGGCTCGAAAGTGGGCCGCCAGGGACTCGAACCCTGAACCCGAAGATTAAAAGTCTCCTGCTCTGCCAATTGAGCTAGCAGCCCGTGCCCGACAGCTTACCGAGGCCGGGCGTCCCGGTGAGCAGGGTGGTCGACCGCGTGATGTGGGTGGTGTCACGTTCCGGCGCACGCCAGAGGGTGCGGCGCAGGTCAGGGGGTTGTCGGTCGGTCGCGGTGGCGGGAGCGGATTACGGTGGGGTGGGTGCGGGTGGCTACTTGGAACGTGAACTCGGTCAAGCAGCGGTTGCCGCGGTTGTTGCCGTGGCTCGACCAGAGGCAGCCCGATGTCGTCTGCCTGCAGGAGACGAAACTCGCGGACGACGCGTTCGCGGCGCTCCTCGGCGACGAGCTGTCCAGCCGCGGGTACGAGGTGGCGGCGCACGGGGAGAGCCGGTGGAACGGGGTCGCGATCCTCTCCCGGGTGGGCTTGGAGGACGTGGTCGACGGGCTCGCCGACGGGCCCGGGTTCCCGCACCCCGAGGCGCGGGCGGTGGCGGCGACGTGTGGCGGGGTGCGGGTCCACTCCGTCTACGTGCCCAACGGGCGGACGCCCGATTCCGACCACTACCACTACAAGCTGGCGTGGCTGGCGGCGTTGCGGGACGTCGTCGCGGCCGGGCCGCGGGACGCGGTGGTCTGCGGTGACGTCAACATCGCGCCGGCCGACGCGGACGTGTTCGACCCGGCGGCCTACGTCGGCCACACGCACGTGACCGCGCCCGAACGGGAGGCGCTGGCGGCGTTGCAGGCGGTCGGGCTGCACGACGTGGTCCGCGACCGGTGGCCGGACCGGCGGGTCTTCACCTACTGGGACTACCGCGCCGGCATGTTCCACCAGGACCTCGGCATGCGCATCGACCTGGTGCTGGCGTCGACCCCGGTCGCCGCGCGGGTCGAGGCGGCGTGGGTCGACCGGCACGCGCGCAAGGGCACCGGGCCGAGCGACCACGCCCCGGTGATCGTCGACCTGGACGAGGCTCCCGACGGGGACATCGGCCCGGTCGTGCCGCCGCCGTCCGCGCCGCGCGCCCGCAAGGCGGTGAAGCTCCCGCAGTCCTAGCCCGCCGGCTCGTCACGCTCCAGGTCCGCGCTCCACGACGGCCACGACGGCCGCGGCGCCAGCGCCACCCGCAGCCCCAGGTCACGCGCGCCGGTGAACCGGCGCACCCGGGCCAGTCGGTTGAGCTGGAGCGACCGGGCGGCGAGCCGTTGCGTGACCCGGCGGCGCTTCGCGTCGTAGGACCGCAGTCCCTCGTCGACGCTGCCGGTCAGGCTCTCGGCCGGCACCACCCCGTCGATGATCGCCTGGCACGCGCCCTTGCCCGAGGTCGGGTGTCATGGCGTGCGCGGCGTCACCGAGCAGCGCCACCCGCCCCGAGGTGTAGCGCGGCAACGGCGACAGGTGCGGCAGTTCGTGCCGCAGCACGTCGCCCGCGGCGGCCGGCACGCGCGGGATCGGGTCGTGCCAGTCGGCGAACATCGAGAGGTCCGGCCCCGGCGCGTACCAGTTGGTGCGGCCGTCGGCCTGCGGCGTGAAGCCGAACTTGCCGCCGCGCCCCCACGTCTCGCCGCCCGCCTCGACCGGGACGTCCACGGTGCCGCGCCACCCGATCGTCCCCGACCGGCGGACCGGCGCGTCGAACAGCCCGCCGCGCACGCCGAACCGGACGACCCCTGCGGCAACGCCCCGGCGAGCACGCCGAGCAGCGCCGGCCGCGTGAGCAGGTGCACCGAGCCGGCCGCGACGCCCACCCCGAGCCGGTCCAGGGCCGCCGGCGCGTCGGGCCGGATCCCGAGGCCCGTGGCCGCCGACCCCGCCACCGATCACCGCTGCCCGCCGGAGTCCCACGCGACGCACCGCACTACAGGTGTAGTGGCGAACACTACGGATGTAGTATCGGCGGTGATGACCAGGCAACAGCAGGTGCTCGACGCCGCGATCCGAGTCCTCGGCACGGGCGGCATGCGCCGGCTCACCCACCGCGCCGTCGACACCGAAGCCGGCCTCCCGCAGGGCTCCACGTCCAACCACTTCCGCACCCGCGACGCGTTGATCGGCGCCGTCCTCGGCCGCCTCCTGGAACGCGAGACCGAGCTGTGGACCGCCCTGGCCGGCGACGTCGCCACCCCCGAAGCCTTCGCCGACGCCGTCGGGGCCCTGGTCGAGCGGCTGGCCGAGGACCGCGTCCTCACGCTCGCCCGCCACGTGCTGTTCGTCGAGGTCGCCCAGCGACCCGGGCTGCGCGGCGACGTCGACCGGGCGCACCGCGAGATCGGGAGCTGGGCACTGCCGCTGGTCGCGGGCCTCGGGTCGGCCGACCCGCCGGCCGACCTGGCGCTGCTCCTGGCCGTGATCGACGGTCTGCTGGCCAACCAGCTGGCGAACCCGAGCCCCCGCTTCGACCCCGCCGCGGCGCTGCGCACGGTGCTTCGGGGGATGCTCGGGGGCTGACCGCTCCGCCATCATGTGCGCCGACCCACGACCCGAGGAGCGGCGACGGTGACCGACCACGTGACGCAGGCCTACCTGGACGACGAGAGCCTGCACGGGGTGATGGGACGGCTCGACCTGCCGCCGCACCTGCGCGCCGCCTACGCGCACCGGCTGGTCGACCGGCCGTTCTTCCTGGAGGAGCACACCGCGCACAGCATCGCGGCGGACGTGCTGGACTTCTTCGAGCTGCTCTTCTCCTTACCCCGCAGGATGTTCGACGGCAGCTTCACGCGGTTCGCCGAAGCCATCGGCATCCCGCCGGAGGAGGCGGCGATCATGGGCTCGGACCGCCCGCCGATGCACGGCCGCGCGGACATCTACCGGGTCGGCGACGAGTTCCGGCTGCTGGAGATCAACGCGGGCACCCAGCTCGGCGGCCCGGACCTCGGCGAGCTGGCCCGCGTGATCCACGAGGAACCCGGTTTCCAGCCGTTCGTGCGCGAGCACGAGCTGGCCTACTTCAACCCGATCGAGAAGCTGCTCGACGCCGTCGGCCGCGACCGGCAGGTGGCGTTCCTCGAAGAGGGCGGGATGCTGACGAGGTTCGCCAAGGGTTTCGCGAGCTTCCAGGAGAGCTGCGCCCGACTCGGCGTGGACGTGCTGCTCGGCGAGCTGCACGAGGTGACCGAGCGCAACGGTTTCCTGCACCTGCGCGGCACGAAGCTGGACGTGGCGGTGCGGTACTTCTCCGCCACCCAGGCCGTGGGGTACGCCGACCTGCTGGCCAAGGGCCACAAGACCGAGCTGTACACGCCGCTGTCGAGCTACTACTACGGCAGCAAGTCGACCATCGCCCTGCTGTCCGAGCACCGGGAGGTGCTCGACGACGACGAGCGGGCCCTGGTGGACCGGCTGGTGCCGTGGACCCGCTACCTGCGCGACGTGCCGCGCGACCGGCTGCGCGCGGACCGGGAGGAGCTGATCGTCAAGGCGGCGGGCGGGTTCGCGGGCGCGGGCGTGCACCCCGGCTGGCTCATGACCGACAAGGAGTGGGCCGAGCTGCTCGACGACGTGGCCGGTCAACCGTTCGTGGTGCAGGAACGCGTGCGCCCGACGCCCGACGTCGTGCCCGGCGACGACCGGCCGTGGCTGACCACGTGGGGTTGGTTCGTGACCGACCAGGGGTTCGCGGGCATGAGCATCCGGTCCATGCCGTTCGCCGACGGCGCCGTGGTCAGCTACGCGGGCAACCCGCTGACCAAGGTGTCGGGGCTGCTCGTGCACTGACCGGGGTGGCCCGACCGCGTTGCGTCATTCCCCCCTGGCGCCCGCACAAAACGGGTTAGCCTCCCGTCGAGGGGGGTACATGGGGGAGTTCTTCGCGGCATCGCTGGAGTTCCCGGTCGCGGTGCTCAGCGTCCTGCTGGTGATCGTGGTGGCCTACTGGCTGCTGGTCGCCTTCGGCGCGGCGGACGCGGACTGGGTCGAGCTGGACATCGGCGGCGTGCCCGCCACGCTCGGGATCTCCCTGCTGGTCGCGTTCTCCTGGTTCGCGTGCCTCGCGGGCGTCGTCGTGCTCGAACCGGCCTCGGCGCTCGCGGGCGCGGGCGTGCTCGGCGGGTCGCTCGCGGTCGGCCTGGCGCCGACCCGGCTGGTGATGACGCCGTTGAAGCGGCTGTTCCCGGCCGACCCGCCCGCCTCGCGGCTCGACTTCGTCGGCCGCACCTGCGTCATCCGCACGGGCCGCGTCACGCAGACCTTCGGCCAGGCCGAGGTCACCGCCGCGGACGGCTCGTCGGCCGTCGTGCAGGTGCGGCAGCCGGGGTCGGACGCGCTGACCGCGGGCGCCACCGCGCTCATCTTCGACTACGACGTGGACGGCGAGTTCTTCTGGGTCGCGTCCCTCGACATCGGACACGACCCGGCACTCACACGGGGGGACCACTGATGGACGTCATCACCACCGGGTTCGGCATTCTCATCGCCGTCGTCCTGGTCGTCGTCATCGGCCTGCTGATCCTGGTCAGCCGCCTGTTCCGGAAGATCGACCAGGGCAAGGCGCTGATCATCTCCAAGGTGCGCAAGGTGGACGTCACGTTCACCGGCGCCGTGGTGCTGCCGGTGCTGCACCGCGCGGAGATCATGGACATCTCGGTGAAGACCATCGAGATCCGCCGCGCCGGGCAGGAAGGCCTGATCTGCCAGGACAACATCCGGGCCGACATCCGGATCACGTTCTTCGTGCGGGTCAACAAGACCGTCGAGGACGTCATCAAGGTCGCCCAGGCGATCGGCACCGCCCGCGCGAGCGACGAGCAGACGTTGCAGGAGCTGTTCAACGCCAAGTTCTCCGAGGCGTTGAAGACCGTCGGCAAGCAGCTCGACTTCATCGACCTCTACACCAAGCGCGACGAGTTCCGCGACCGGATCATCCAGGTCATCGGCACCGACCTCAACGGGTACAGCCTGGAGGACGCGGCGATCGACTACCTGGAGCAGACGCCGATGGCGCAGCTCAACCCGTCGAACATCCTCGACGCGCAGGGCATCCGCAAGATCACCGAGCTGACCGCGATCGAGCACGTGCGGACCAACGAGTTCACCCGGCACGAGGAGAAGGAGATCACCCGCCAGAACGTCGAGGCGCGCGAGGCGATCCTGGAGCTGGAGCGCCGCCAGGCGGACGCGGAGATCAAGCAGAAGCGCGAGGTCGAGACGATGCGGGCGCGCGAGGAGGCGGAGATCGCCAAGGTGCAGGCCGAGGAGCGCCTCAAGTCGAACACCGCGCACATCCGCACGGACGAGCAGCTCGGCATCCAGACCGAGAACAAGGCGCGCGAGATCGCGGTGGCGGAGAAGAACCGCGAGCGCGTGATCGCGATCGAGACCGAGCGCATCGAGAAGGACCGGCTGCTGGAGGTCATCGGCCGGGAGCGGGAGACGGAGCTGTCCCGCATCGCCGCGGACAAGGAGCTGGAGGCCGAGAAGCGGTCCATCGCCGAGGTGGTGCGCGAGCGCATCGCGGTGGAGAAGACCGTGGCCGAGCAGGAGGAGATCATCAAGCGGCTGCGGGTGGTCGAGGAGGCCGAGCGCGACCGCCAGACCGTGGTGATCAGGGCCGAGGCCGAGGCGCAGGAGGGCCTGGTCAAGGACATCAAGGCCGCCGAGGCCGCCGAGCAGGCCGCGAAGTTCAAGGCCCGCGAGGAGCTGCTGCTCGCCGAGGCCCGGCAGCAGGCCGCCGAGCTGGACACCCGCGCGATGATCCGGCTGGCCGAGGGCAAGCAGGCCGAGGCGGCGGCGACCGGGCTGGCCGCGGTGCAGGTGCGCGAGCGCGACGCGGAGGCGACCGAGAAGGTCGGCCGCGCGGAGGCCGTGGTGGACCGGGAGAAGGCGCTGGTCGAGGCCCTCGCGATCCGCGAGAAGCTGAAGGGCGAGGCCGAGGGCCTGGCGGACAAGGCGGGCGCGATGGCCGCGTTGGACGACGCCACCCGCGAGCACGAGGAGTACCGCCTGCGGCTGGAGGCCGACAAGGAGGTCCGGCTGGCCGGGATCGACGTGCAGCGGCAGGTGGCCGAGTCGCAGGCGCTGGTGCTGGCGGCCGGCCTGGAGAAGGCCGACATCGACATCGTCGGCGGCGACAGCATGTTCTTCGACCGGATCGTCGGCGCCATCACGATGGGCAAGCAGGTCGACGGGTTCGTCGGGCACTCCGAGGTCGCGCAGACCCTCGCCGGGCCGTGGCTGAACGGGTCGGCGAGCTTCACCGACGACGTCGGCAGGCTGCTCGGCTCGCTGAGCACCGGTGACGTGAAGAACCTGACGGTGTCCGCGCTGCTGCTCAAGCTGATCAACTCCGGTGGGCCGGACGAGGGCAAGCTGCGCGAGCTGCTGGCCGCCGCGCAGCGCCTCGGCGTGGCCGAGCGGCCGGTCGCCTCGCTGTCGTGAGCACGCCCGTGGAGGTGGCGCCGGCGACGTTGGAGGCGGGCACCTACGAGGTGCTGCGGGCCCGGCTGGCCGAGCAGGCGGCCGGGCTGGCCCGCCGGGCGGAGGCGCTCAACGCGCGCCGGCTGGACGCGTTCGGCGGCGCCGAGCTGACGTTGCTGGGCACCGAGCGCATCCGCACCGAGCACAACTGCGTGCCGCGCGACTGCGTCTCGCTCTCCGTCGCGGAGGGTCGGGGGTCGCAGGTGGCGGGGCTGATGCTGTTCGGCTACAACGTCTTCATCGGCCTCAAGCCGGAGACGACGGTCGACGACGTGTTCTCGCTGCACCGCTTCACCCGCGACGGCGACGCGTTCCGGTTCGAGGACGCGGGGTCCGGCGACCCGGCCGACGACGAGCTGCCCGGCCTGCTGCGCGACGCGAAGTTCGAGCGCGACTTCGCCGAGCTGTACCGGTACTACCGCGACACCAGGCTGATCCAGCTGCGCAAGGTCGAGGGCCGGTTGCTGGCGGTGTTCCAGACCGGCGCGCGCATCGGCGACATCCGGGTGCTGCGCTGGCAGCTCGGCGCGGACGGCACGGTGGCGTACCTGGACAACCGGGGCGAGCGCGACCACGTGTTCCCGCCGTCGCACGACTTCGAGTGGGTGGTGACCGGCCGCGAGCACCACGTCCTCGGCCGGCACCCGCACATCTCCATCGAGGACGAGGTGTTCGTCGAGACCATCGGCGGCGACCTCACCATCAAGGTGGAGAACAACACCGAGACCGGCGAGGGCGTCTACACCGAGCCGGTGGACGAGCCGCTGCAGTCGCTGGCCGACGGCGAGGTGCAGTACGCGCGGGTCGGCTCGCTGATCCTGCTGCGCATCCGCCCGTACAACGAGACCGCGTGGCGGCACCTGGTGTTCAACACGCGCACCCGGGCGGTGGTGCGGCTCGACGGCATCGGCCAGGCGTGCCAGCGGCTGCCCGAGGAGCAGGGCCTGATCTTCCCCGGCGGCTACTACCTGGCCACCGGCGTCAGCAAGACCTTCGACACCCCGGTCGACGAGCTGGAGTTCGAGCGGGTCATCCGCTCCACCAACGGCGAGGACGTGCTGTACGTCTTCCACGCCCGCCGCGACGGCCGGTCGCTGCTGCTGCCGTACAACGTGATCCGCAAGGAAGTGGCGAACCCGCTGACGTGCCACGGGTACTCGCTGTTCGACGACGGCACGCTGGTCGTGTTCCGCGCGATGAGCGACGAGCCGACCCGCGTGCACCCGATGCAGGTGTGGCAGACGCCGTACCTGTCCGACGCCTACGCCGCCGCGCAGCCCGTCGGCACGGGACCGCTGGAGCGGGTCGGCAACGCCGACCTGGTGCGCGGCATCTCCGACTGCCTGTCGGTGAGCCGGATGGTCGGCGAGATGGCGCCGTCCGTGCCGGTGTTCGAGGACCTGATCTCCTCGTGCACCAGGGTGTTCGACGCCTACCACTGGCTGGGTGACGCGGAGCTGGAGGACCTGCGCACGCCGTTGACGCAGGTCCGGGCGACGGCCGAGCAGGTGCTCGACGAGTTCGAGACCGTGCAGGCGCTGACCGACCAGGCGGCGACCGCCGTGGCCGAGGCGGACGAGCGGATCGCGTCGATGATCCGCCGGGTGCGCGGCGAGGTCCCGACGACCGCCGACGCGTGGGTGCGGCAGCTGGCCGACCTGCGGCAGGCGCAGGGGCACCTGGTGACGTTGAAGGACCTGCGGTACGTCGACGCGGCCCGCATCGACGCCCTGGTGTCGTCGCTGGCGGACGAGCTGGGCGGCACGGCGCGGCGCGCGGTCGAGCACCTGCGCCGCGACGACGCGTTCGCCGACTACCACGAGCAGGTCGAGGCGCTGGTCGGCGCGGCGGACGCGATCGGCACGGTCGCCGAGGCCGGGCCGGTGGTGGAGGAGCTGGCCGAGCGGCAGCGCGGCCTGGAGGTGCTGACCGAGGTCGTCGGCTCGCTGGACATCGCCGACGCGACCGTGCGCACGTCGATCCTGGAGCGCATCGGCGAGGTGCTGGGCGGGCTGAACCGGGCGCGGGCCACCGTGGACGGTCGCCGGCGTGCCCTGCTGGCCACCGAGGGCCGGGCCGAGTTCGCCGCCGAGTTCGCGCTGCTCGGCCAGGCGATCACCGGCGCGCTGGCGGTCGCGGACACGCCGCAGCGGTGCGACGAGCAGCTGGGCCGGCTGCTGCTGCAGCTGGAGAACCTGGAGTCGCGCTTCGGCGAGTTCGACGACTTCCTCACCCGGCTCGGCGACAAGCGGACCGACGTCTACGAGGCGTTCTCCTCGCGCAAGCAGGCGTTGCTGGACGACCGGGCCCGGCGCGCCGACCGGCTCGCGTCCTCCGCCGACCGGATCCTGGCCGGCGTGACCGGGCGGGTGGCGTCGCTGGCGTCGTTGGACGAGGTCAACACCTACTTCGCGACCGACCCGATGGTGGTGAAGGTCCGCTCGGTGGCCGAGCAGCTGCGGTCGCTCGGCGACGAGGTGCGGGCCGAGGAGCTCGACGGGCGGGTGCTGGCCGCGCGGCAGGAGGCGGGGCGCTCGCTGCGCGACCGGCTCGACCTGTTCGACGGCGGGACGATCCGGCTCGGCAGGCACCGGTTCGCGGTGAACACCCAGCCCGTGGACCTGACCCTGGTGCCGAAGGACGGCGAGCCGGTGTTCGCCATCATCGGCACCGACTTCCGCTCACCCGTGCGCGACCCGGCGTTCGCGGACACCAGGCCGTTCTGGGACCAGCTGCTGGTGTCGGAGACGGCCGAGGTGTACCGGGCCGAGCACCTGGCCACCTCCATCCTGGCCGGGCACCCGCTGGACGACCTGCACGCCGCCGTCACCGAGGACCGGCTGCCCGACCTGGTGCGGCAGGTGGCCGAGTCGCGGCTGGACGAGGGCTACGAGCGGGGGGTGCACGACCACGACGCGGCCCGGATCCTCGACGTGGTGCTGCGGCTGCACGCGGGCGCGGGCGTGCTGCGGTACCCGCCGTCCGCGCGTGCGGCGGCGCAGTTGTTCTGGGCCTCGGCGGACGAGGACGAGCGGGCGCTGTTCGAGCGGCGGGCGTCGTCGTTGGGGCGGGCGCGGGCGGCGTTCGGGCACACGGCGGCGATCGACGAGCTGTGCGCCGAGCTGGCCGCGGCGGCCGGCGACCCGTTGGCGGGCGAGTACCTGTTCGAGGAGCTGTGCAGCGCGCCGTTCGGGTTCGCCACCAGCGCCGGGGCGCGCGCTCTGGTGGACGCGTTCCACCGGGCGTTGGGCGGGCGCAAGGAGTTCGACGAGGACCTGCGGGCGGTCGTGGACCTCGACGTGCGGCGGCGGTTGGTGGAGGGCTGGTACGAGGCGTTCCTGGGTGGCCTGCCCGAGAAGGACCGGTACCTGCCGGACCTGCCGGAGGCGGTCGCGCTGGAGCTGTGCCGCGACCTGCCGCGGCACGAGTCGTCGGCGCAGCTCACGGCCACCGCGGACGGTCTGCTCGGCGCGCACCCGCGCATCGCCGACCGGTCGTTGCCGGTCCGGTTGGACGAGCTGCTGACCCGCACCCGCCGGTTCCGCGACGAGCGCGTCCCCGCCTACCGGGCCTACCAGCGGCGGCGCAACGAGGTCGTGGCCGCCGAACGCGCGCGCCTGCGCCTGGACGAGTTCCAGCCGAAGGTGATGAGCGCGTTCGTGCGCAACCGGCTGCTGGACGAGGTGTACCTGCCGCTGATCGGCGACAACCTCGCCAAGCAGCTCGGCGCGGCGGGCGACGGCAAGCGCACCGACCAGATGGGCCTGCTGCTGCTCATCTCGCCGCCCGGCTACGGCAAGACGACGGTGATGGAGTACGTGGCCAACCGGCTCGGGCTGGTGTTCGTCAAGGTCAACGGCCCGTCGCTGGGCCACGACGTGACGTCGGTCGACCCGGCGGACGCGCCGAACGCCACCGCGCGGCAGGAGGTCGAGAAGATCTCGTTCGCGCTGGAGGCGGGCAACAACGTGCTGCTGTACCTGGACGACATCCAGCACACGTCGCCGGAGCTGCTGCAGAAGTTCATCTCGCTGTGCGACGCGCAGCGGCGGATGGAAGGCGTGTGGGACGGCGGCACGCGCACCTACGACCTGCGCGGCAAGCGGTTCGCGGTGTGCATGGCCGGCAACCCGTACACCGAGTCGGGGCAGCGGTTCCGGATACCCGACATGCTCGCCAACCGCGCCGACGTGTGGAACCTGGGCGACGTGCTGTCCGGGCGCGAGGACCTGTTCGCGTTGAGCTACATCGAGAACGCGCTGACGTCGAACCCGGTGCTCGCGCCGCTGTCCACCCGGGACCGGGGCGACGTGGAGCTGCTCGTGCGGATGGCGCGCGGCGAGGACGTGCGGGCCGACCGGCTCGCGCACCCGTACTCGTCGGTGGAGTTGGAGCAGGTGCTGTCCGTGCTGCGCAAGCTGCTGCGGGTGCAGGAGGTCGTGCTGGCGAACAACCAGGCCTACATCGCCTCGGCCGCCCAGGCCGACGCCTCGCGCGTCGAGCCGCCGTTCCAGCTCCAGGGCTCCTACCGGAACATGAACAAGCTGGCGGAGAAGGTGGTGCCGGTGATGAACGACGCCGAGCTGGCCGCCGTGATCGACGACCACTACGCGGGCGAGGCGCAGACGCTGACCTCGGGCGCCGAGGCGAACCTGCTGAAGCTGGCGGAGCTGCGCGGCGCGCTGACCCCGGCCGCGGCCGCCCGCTGGGCGGAGGTCAAGGCCGCCTACGTCCGCGCCCAGGCCCTCGGCGGCGCCACCGACGACCCGACCACCCGCACCGTCGGCGCGTTGTCGCTGCTGACCGACCGCGTGGGCGCCGCCCTCGACCGCCTGGCCGACCGCTGACCGCGTTCCGCCGCGCGTGTCCTACGTCCGGAACGCGCGTGTCCTGCGTTCAGGACACGTGTGTCCTACGTCCAGGACACCCGAGTTGAACGCTCCGGTGTCACCGCGGCCGGTCAGTCGGCGCGTTCGCAGGCGATGCCGTCGTGGTCCCGGTCGAGCCGGTGGCGGTCCCAGCCGACCACCTCGATGCGCCGGATGCCCTGCTCGTACAGCCACTCGCACCGCTTCGACACCCCGCGCGGGAACCGCCACGGCACGCACGCGCCGTCGGTCAGGTACGAGTAGTCGCAGTTGTCACCCCACGACGGTCGCGTGGACGTGGTGCTCGTCGGCGGCGTGGTGGACGACGGAGGCGGCGGCGGCTCGGACGTCGTCGTCACGGCGACGGTGGTGACGGTGGTGATCGGCGGCACGGGCCGCTGCTCGGGCGGGGGGACGACCGCGGGGATCGTCGTCGGCCGGGCGACCTCCAGCGTGGTGGTGTACGTGGCGCTGAGCACGCCGGGCTCGGCCGGGCTCAGGTGCACCTGGCGCGCGTCCACCGGCCTCGGTTCGTTCACGGTGAGCGCCAACGCCACGAGAGCACCGGTCGCGAGTAACAGCGCCACGCCGGCGAAGGCGACACTCCTGCCACTGCTCATCCCAGCACCCGATCCAGGCTCCACGGTGTCACGTGGAATCGTTCGCGCCGCTGAAGGCGTTACGCCCCAGCCTGTTCCGGCAGGTCGCGGGGGGTGACGGAAACCGCCCGGCATGACACGATCAGGTGGTGGACGTGGGGGTGCTCGGACCGGGAAGCGTCACCTGGCAGCTGCACGCCGACCCCGCCATGTGGGTCGCCGGCATCGCGAGCCTCTACCTCCAAGCGCTGCACCCGCGCGCCGTCGCGGCCGTCGTGCAGAACTCCGACTTCCAGCGGGACCCGCTCGGCCGCCTCCTGCGGACCGCGGACTTCGTCGGCACGGTCAGCTACGGCTCCACCGAAGAGGCCGAACGGGCCGCGGCACGCGTCCGGGGCGTGCACCGCACCCTGCGCGCGACGGACGCCACCGGCCGGAGCTTCCGCATCGACGACCCGGAGCTGCTGCTCTGGGTGCACTGCGCCGAGGTGCACAGCTTCGTCACCGTCCTGCGCCGCGCCGGCTACCGCCTCACCGACGCCCAGGTCGACCGCTACTACGCCGAACAGCGCCGCACCGCCGCCCTGGTCGGCCTGCACGCCGACGAGGTGCCCGGCAGCGCCGCGGAGGTGGCCGACTACTTCGCCTCCGCCCTGCCCGGGTTGAAGCGCACCGCGGACTCCGAAGTGGTGTACCGGTTCCTGCACCGCCCGCCCGTCGACGGCGTGCTGCGCCTCGGCCTGGACGCCTACGAGCCGCTGCTCGGCCACCTCGCGTACTCCGTGCTGCCCGCGTGGGCCATCGCCCTGCACGGCCACCGCCCGTACCCCGAGCCGGCCGCCACCGCCCTGCTGCGCGCCGTGCGGACCGCCGCCCTGCTGGTGCCCGCGCCGATCCGCTGGGGCGTGCCGGAAGGCCATGTGAACAAGGCGATCCGGCGGCTCGGCCCGCGGGTCGCGCCGAGGCGCGCGCTCCTCCCGTCTTAGCTCCCGAACTGGTAGTAGTCGGGCTCACAGCGCGGATTGGGCCGAACGGCCCAGCGGCATGGACCACTGCGACCTTTATCGCATCTGGAGCACCGCTCGGTTTGCCTAGCATGGCCAACGTCCGGCGCGTCGATCCGCGCCAGCCACCCGAGCACCCCGAGAGGTTCGCACCTCATGCTGTCCCGACGACTGCTGCCCGCGACCGCCCTGGTCACGGCACTCTCCCTGCTCGCCGCGTGCGGCGGCGCGAGCGACGACACGCTGTCCGGCAAGGCCGACGACGGCGAGCTGACCATCGGCATCCGGTTCGACCAACCGGGCCTGGGCCAGCGCAGGCTCGACGGCAAGTACGTCGGCTTCGACGTGGACGTGGCGAAGTACGTGGCCGCCCAGCTCGGCGTCGACGAAACCGGCATCACGTGGCGCGAAGCGCGTTCCGCCGACCGCGAGAAGCTGATCGAGTCCGGCGAGGTGGACTTCGTCGTCGCCACCTACTCGATCACCGACAAGCGCAAGGAGCAGGTGTCCTTCGCGGGCCCGTACTTCGAGACCGGCCAGGGCGTCCTCGTCCGCTTCACCGACGACGAGATCAGCGGTCCCGAGACGCTCAACGGCAAGAAGCTGTGCTCGGTCACCGGCTCGACGTCCGCGCAGAAGGTGAAGGAGCAGTTCGCCCAGGACGTGCAGCTCGTCGAGTACGGCCAGTACTCCGACTGCGTCATCGCCCTGCTCGCCGCCAACGTCGACGCGGTCACCACCGACGAGGTGATCCTCGCCGGGTACGTGGCGGAGAACCCCGAGCTGCTCAAGCTGGTCGGCACGCCGTTCACCACCGAGCGCTACGGCATCGGCCTGGCCAAGGCGGACGCCAAGGGCCGGGCGGACGTCAGCGCGGCCATCGAGAAGATGGTCGGCTCCGGCGAGTGGCGCTCCGCGTTGGAGCGCAACATCGGTCAGGCCGACGTGCGGCTCCCGGAACCACCCAAGGTGACCGAGAAGTAGCTGTCCGGTGGACCAATGACTTCGGGGGTGTAGTGCTGGGCGTCACCAACCGATACGCTCAGCCACGCAGGCCGTGGTTTCTGTGTTCGTGTCTCACGCTCGCGGAACGACACGCGGGCGTGCCGTCCCCACCCTGAGCGGTGGGGGAAACGCCCCGGGACGGCCGGGGCTGCACGGTGCAGCCCCAAGCTTTCCTGCGATGGAGGCAGGTACATGGCACTGGGCACTGTCAAGTGGTTCAACTCCGAGAAGGGCTTCGGCTTCATCGCCCAGGAGAACGGCGGGCCGGACGTCTTCGTGCACTACTCGGAGATCCAGGGTCAGGGCTTCCGCACCCTGGAGGAGAACCAGCGGGTCGAGTTCGAGATCGGCCAGGGCACCAAGGGTCCGCAGGCCCAGAACGTGCGCAAGGTCTGATCGCGGCGGATCGTTCCAACTCACGTCTCAGGCACCCAACGGAACAGGCCCCCGACCGGGACGGTCGGGGGCCTGTTCGCGTTCGGGCCCGGCGTTCGGGTGCCGGGGCGGTGGTGTCGTGCTGGTGACGAGTCCTAGTAACCGCGCTGGCGGGCTTCCCACTCCAGTCGCTGCATGACCCACTCGGTGGCCAGCGCCTGGGGTGAGGTCTGCCGCTCGGCGGCCAGTTCCTTCAGCTGCTCGTTCGCCATCAGCTGGAGGCGGAGCTGGTAGACCTGCGCGGTGCCGAAGCTGGTGCCGGCCGTCGTCTCCGCGTCCGCGGTCTCCGGGGCGAGGGCGGCCAGGTACGACTCCAGCTCCTCGTCGGCGGGCACAGCGGTGTCGTCCAGTTCACGCGCGGGCGGGCGATGCCGGCCTGACTTCGACCGTCCAAGGGATCCAAGAGGCACGGCGACACGATAACGGTTGGATTGCGGAACCGGCCACACTGTGGCCTGGGTCACAGATGTGTGCATGGAGAGGCCCCCGCGCCAGGGGGAGGAACGCGGGGGCCGGAGGGGATCTCCACAGGCGCTGACCGGGGGTGTGTCAGCAATTCGGATTGTTGCACGCGCACGTGTGCCTGGGGAGTGGGTTGGGCCGAAATCTTCAGGCAGTCGGTGCCCCGAACCCTGTGCTCAGCCCGTTTTCGCCCGTCGACCGCACCCGGAGGGCTACCCCTTGGGGGTATCGGGCCCGTCCGGTGGCGGCTCCAGGTTGGTGATCTCGCCCTCCAGTCGCTGCACCAGGTCCTCCAGCCCCGCGAGCATCCCGTCGAGCTGGCTCATCTTGTCGCTCATCAACCGATCGATGTCCGCCTCGATCGCGGACAGCGAGAGGCTGCCGAACAGCTCCTGCGGGTTCGCCGCCGGTGGCGGTCCGTCGGCGCCGGTGGTGCCGGCGGTGTGGCCGGTCCCGGTCTCACCGGTCGCATCGGACGCGGTCGCATCGGGCGCCGGCTCGGTGGCGGCGGTGTCGGGCTCGGGCTCGCCTGCCGGCGGCGGCGGCGCGATCGCGTCGTCCGCCACCGCTGGTTCCGGCGTCTGCCCCGGTACCGGTTCGGTCATGGGTTGCACCCTCCTCGTTCGCGTCAAGCACATCACGCGACGCTTGACACCAAGTGGCCTACACGGAAAGTGACGCTCCGTTGCCCCTGAATCACTCTCCGGGGGGCTGCGGTGGTTCGATGGGCTCGCTTAGCCTCGCGCCAACCTCAAGTCGGGGAGGCGTCATGAGCGGGTCACTAGAAGTGCGTCAGTTCCTGTGGAACCAGGACGAGACGATGTCCAGGCCGGGCGGCGGTGGGGTGCCTGCCCAGCGAACCGGTGAACCGTCGAGGATCTCGGACGAGCAGGTGCACCGGGCCAGGCTGTCGGTGGCGCGCGGCGCCACCAGCGCCGAGGACTGCCGGTTGCTGCTCGACATGCTCGGCCTGTCGCCGGGCGAGGACGGGGGCGTGCCGCCCGTGCAGCGGTAGGACGCCGCAGTCGCGGCCCCTTCGGGACTCGTCCGCGAAGGGGTCGCGGTCGCTCGCGCCGCCTGCCCGGTGGTGTCGGGCAAAGTTTTGTGACACCGTTACGAAATGCTCTCCACCGCTCGGTCGACCCGGGACGCCCTCGTCGGGCGCGCCGGGTCGTTCATGACCTCGCCGGAACTCGCGGCCCGCGAGGAAGCCGCCGGCCTGCCGCCGCGCACCCTCTACTTCCGCGGCCGCACCGCGGTGCTCGGCAACCCGCCGCCCGGGGTGGTGGCGTCCGTGCTCGGCATCTTCCCCGAATGGCTGGTCCAGGCGGCGCTCGTGCGCACGTTGCCCGCCGAGCGCGCGATCGAGGCGTACCTGGGCGCCTGCTGGGACTGGGCCCGCGACCACCTCGGCGGGACGCCCGAGCCGGCCCGCTTCGCCGAACTCGCGTTCACCGTCGTCGACGGCGCGGACGCGTCCGCGCTCCCGCTGTTCCGCGGCTGGCGCGAGGTCGCCCGCCCCGACGACGGCCCGGCCGCGCTCGGCCACGCCCTGATGGTGCTGCGCGAGCTGCGCGGCGGGCTGCACTTCGCCGCGCTGCGCGCCGTCGGGCTCGGCGTGACCCAGGCCGTCGCCCTCGACCCCGGCGGCGGACGCGGACGGCTCCTGCGCACCGGGTGGCGTCCAGAGGACGCCGACGCGCTGCTGACGGCCGTGGCGGGCCGGCCGGACCTGGCCGCCCGGTGGCGGCAGGCGGAGCAGGCGACCGACGACCGGTTCGACGACGCCTTGGCGGTGCTGACCGACGCCGAACGGGCGGAGTTCGCCGCCCGACTGCTCGCCCGGTGACTCCGGCGCACGGGCGAACCGCCGTGAACCGGGGGTGGAATCGCAGGTCAACACCGTGCGCCACCCCCGTTTTGGAGGTGTGGACCCTTGTGCCCTATGCTTACGATGCTTCCACCGGACAGCGTGGAGGGCCTGGGAAAGAAGGTGGCCCAAGGGCTGCCGGAGGAACTGGGTCCCCATCGTCTAGCGGCCTAGGACCCCGCCCTTTCAAGGCGGTAGCGCGGGTTCGAATCCCGTTGGGGGCACGCAGTACAAGTGAATGCAGTACAGTGACGAACGGCAAGACACAGCAGTAAGCAAGGCCCAGTGGCGCAGTTGGTTAGCGCGTCGCCCTGTCACGGCGAAGGTCGCGGGTTCGAGTCCCGTCTGGGTCGCAAGGCAGTTCGGCCGGTTGGTCGATCCGCTACCTGGCCAGGTAGCTCAGTTGGTACGAGCGACCGCCTGAAAAGCGGTAGGTCGGCGGTTCGACCCCGCCCCTGGCCACCAGAACGCAGAAAAGCCCTTCGCTTCCCGCGAAGGGCTTTTCTCATTTTCCGGCGATGAATCGGATGACCGCCAACGCCTGATCGTCGTGCACTTTCGGGCGCGGCCACTTCATGCGATCCGCGTCACCCGCTTCGGCCGCGCGGATCTCGTCCAAGACTGCTTCGGGCCCTTTTTCCGACGTGATGCGCAACACTGCTCGCCAGTCCTCGAACAAGCCGTAGTCGTCCACACCGCAGGACACGCCGTCGGTCGCCATCAGCACCGCGCGCACCCGGTCACGCGGCCAACTCGCCCGCACCGCCCGGTGCGCCGCGGCCGGTTCCGCCTCCGCCACCCACCAGCCGTCCTCCCGGTTGCGCCAGTCGGTGATCCGGTCGACCTTCCCCCGCAGGTCCCGCAGCCGGTTGTCGGCGACGACCTCCACGCCGGCGTCGGTGAACACGACCACCGGGCTGTCCGCGAGCACCAGGACGTCGACAGAGGTGTCGGTCCAGCGCGTGATCGCGACCGTGCTGGACGGCGAGTCACCCGGTGCCAGGCCGTGCGCGGCGGCGAGGCGGGCGATGGCCCGGGCGAGGACGTCGGCCAGGTCGTGGGGCTCCGCCGGCGCCCGGAGGTCGGCACGGTCGTCGGCGTCGAGGCGCGCCAGCTCGGCGGCGAGGTGGCGGGAGTGCCAGCCGCCGTCGCGCTCCCGCGGGGTCGGCGAGGTCGCGCCGTCCAGCAGGACCACGGCGTTCGGCAGCAGGACGACCCGGTCCTCGGTGGGGCGCGGCAAGCCGTCGCGGCCCACTCCGGCCCGTTCGGCGGTGGTGATCTCCGGCATCGTCACCGAGCCTAGTGCGTCAACTTGGGTTGACAAGTCGGCGTGCGTCAACCAAAGTTGACGCCATGACGGAAGCGACGGAGCTCGCCTCGGCGGCGGGCGACCAGGACCCCAGGGTCGGGCTGCGAGCGGTGAGCGCGCTGCGCCGGCTGCTGGAAACACTCGAAGCCGTGCAGGTGCGCAACGCCCGTGCCCGCGGCTGGTCATGGCAGGAGATCGCGGCCGAGCTGGGTGTCACCCGGCAGGCCGTCCACAAGAAGCACGGGGGACACCGATGATCGGGGAACGGTTCACCAGGGCCGCCCGCCAAGCCGTCCACGAGGCCGTCGTGCAGGCCGAACGGCTCGACGCGCCGGAGATCGGACCCGAGCACCTGGCGCTCGCGCTGCTCGACTCGCCGGTCCTGGCCGAGTTCGACCTGGCGCGGGACGAGGTGGTCGACGCGTTCGCCGCCGCCCGCCGCAAGGGTGGGCTCAGCGACGCCGACACCGAGGCGTTGCGGCGGCTCGGCATCGACGTCGACCAGATCGTGGCGTCGGTCGAGCGCAGCCACGGCGAAGGCGCGCTGGCCGGATCGCCGACCCGCCGCCGGCGGCGGTTCTTCGGCAACCACCTGCCGTTCACGGCGGCGGCGAAGAAGACGTTGGAGCGCAGCCTGGTCGAAGCCCGCGACCTCGGCCACCACTCGCTGCGCGAGGAGCACATGCTGCTCGCGCTGCTGGCGGAACACGGGTTGGTGGCCGAGGTGCTGGGGGCGCGCGGCGTGAACTACGTCGAGGTCAGGAAGCGGGTCGCTCGCTCACCCAGGTGACCAGCGGGAGGAACAGCTGGGTCAACGGGCCGATGGCGAAGGCGTACAGGACGGTCCCGATGCCGATCGTGCCGCCGAGCAGCCAGCCGATGCCGAGCACGGCCACCTCCACCACCGTGCGCACCAGGCGCAACGAGGTCCCGGTCCGCGCGCAGAACCCGGTCGTCAGGCCGTCGCGCGGGCCGGGGCCGAGGCGGGCGCCGATGTAGACGGCGGCGGCCAGGCCGTTCAGCACGATGCCGGCGGTGAGGAACAGGATGCGCGGCAGCAGGTCGGTCGGGTTCGGCAGCAGGAACAGCGTCACGTCCACCGCCAGGCCGATGACGACCACGTTGCTGACCGTGCCGACCCCGGGTCTCTGCCTGAGCGGGATCCAGCAGAGCAGGACCACGACCCCCACGAGGGCCGTGATCAGGCCGAACGACAGACCGGTGATCTTGGTGAGGCCCTCGTGCAGCACGTCCCACGGGTCGAGGCCGAGGGTGGCGCGGATCTGCAGCGCCATGCTCGCGCCGTAGAGCCACAGCCCCACCAGCAGCTGGGGGAGGCGGCGAACGGGCGAGACGGTGACCGGGACCTGGGTGAGTGCGGCGAGCATGTGGCCATCCTTCGTGCCGATTGGCCTTGTATCCCAGAGCCAATTGGCAATAATTGGCCTTATGACCTCCGATGTCCCACCAGGTGGACGCATATCCGGCTTCCGCCTGGCCAGACTGCTCGGCGAGTGGCGGCGCCGTGGCGCACGTCACGGCTCGGCGGACCTGGCCGCGGCGATCCGGATGCTGGTGCTGGACGGCCGGTTGCCCGCGGGCACCCGCCTGCCCGCGGAACGGGAGCTGGCCGAGGTGCTGCCGGTGAGCCGCACCATGATCACGGCGGCGTTGGACCAGCTGCGGTCGGAGGGGCTGGTCGCGAGCCGGCGCGGCGCGGGGTCGTGGATCAGCCTGCCGACGGGCACGTTGGGCGTCGTGCCGGACACGCCGCTGGTGGGGCACAGCATGGTCGACTTCGCGCGGGCCGCGCCGCCGGCGCTGCCGGGCGTGCTGGCGGCGTTCGACCAGGTCCGGCGCTACCTGCCGGACCACCTCGCGGACCACGGGTACTACGAGCACGGGGTGCCGCAGCTGCGGGAGCGCATCGCCGACCGGTACACGGCGCGAGGCCTGCCGACGTCACCCGACCAGATCGTGGTGACCAGCGGCGCGCAGCACGCGTTGGCGCTGACCCTGCGCCTGTTCACCGGTCCGGGTGACCGGGTGCTGGTGGAGCAGCCGAGCTACCCGAACGCGCTGGACGCGATCAAGGCCGTCTCCGCCATCCCGGTGCCGGTCGCGATGACCGACACCGGCTGGGACCTGCCCGGGATCGCCGCCGCCCTCCGCCAAGCCGCACCGCGCATGGCCTACGTCGTGGTGGACTTCCACAACCCCACCGCCCACCGCCTGGACGCCGCGGGCCGCGCCGAACTGGCCGACACCGCCCGCCGCGCCCGCACCCCGCTGGTGGTGGACGAGACGGTCGCCGAACTGGACCTCGACGGCGACCCGCTGTCCGGCCCGCCCCCGTTGGCGAAGTTCGCGGACGACCTGGTCGTGACCCTGGGCTCGGCCAGCAAGTCCCACTGGGGTGGCCTGCGGATCGGCTGGATCCGCGCGTCGGCCGAGGTGGTCCACCGCCTGATCTCCACCCGCACCGCCCTCGACCTCGGCTCGGCCGTGGTCGATCAGCTGGTGCTGGCCGAGTTGCTGGCCGATCCGGAGCCGGCGCTGCGCGAGCGGCGCGCCCAGCTGGCGGCGCAGCGCGACGTGCTCATGGAGGGCCTGCGCGAGCACTGCCCGACCTGGCGTTTCCGGCGGCCGGCGGGCGGGCTCAGCGTGTGGTGCGAACTGGACGCGCCGGTGAGCACGCGCATCGCCGTCGTGGCCCAGAACCACGGCATCCGGCTGGCCCCGGGCTCGCGCTTCGGCGTCCACGGCGGCTTCGAGCGCTGGCTGCGCCTGCCGTTCGTGCAGTCACCGGACGTCCTGCGCGACGCCGTCCGCCGCTTGGGCCTGGTCGCCGCGTCCGTCACGGGCCACGCGGTGCTCGCCGACGCCGACCTCGCCGTGCCGGTCGCCTAGCGGGCCGGGCGGCCGCACGCGGGCCGGGGCGGTGGTGGGGGCGGTGAGGTGCTGGTGCTCGGGGGCAGGGCGGGGAGTGGGGATGGTCGGGCGTGGGGTTGGGGTGGGGCGGTGGGGCGGGTGGGTTCGGGGATGCGGGGGGTGGTTGGCGGGGGTCCTCATGGTTTAACCGAGGGGCGGTAACAGTGTTTCCGTACATTTTTGGGTGAGGACCACCCGATCGTGTTAGTCCGGGCCGTCGGGATCCGGCGCAGCCCCTCGGTGAGCCGGAGCCCGACGGCGGCGGTTCGTGGACCTGCGGCGGGGACGCTCCAGGGATTGGCGTCCCCTGCCGCAGGTTCCCGTTCGGTCCCAACGCTCGCGGGGGCAGCGCGGCGACGGGACCTGGCCCGTCCTGCCAGGGCGCGGTTGGCAGGACGGGAACCCATGGGTGGTGGTGCGCGACAGGCGTCAGTGACACGTGAGGTGCGCGAAACGACTGGTCGGACGGTGTGCGGTCACGCGTGCTCAGGGCACACGGATCCCGTCGGACCTCAGTCGGGTGAGGTGCTGGGCAGCCCCGGGACGCTGCCCGGCGACCGGCCGTCGTCCCACTGCTCGGCCGACCAGGCGGCCAACGGCTTCGGGTCCGCCTGCCCGGTCAACGACGCGGTCACGCCGCCCCGGTGGCCACCGCCGCCGCTGTCCGCACCGCCCGAGGACGCCGTCGGCGCGCTCGGGGCGGGCGCCTGCTTCGGCGTCGGCGCGGGCGCGTTCGGCGCCGGCGCCTCCCAGATCACCTCGGCGTCCGGGGCGACCTGGGAGACGGCCGGTGACGGTGAAGCGGTCGGCACGGGCTGGTCGTTCCCGCGCACGGGGACGACCACGGCCACGGGAACGGGCCGCGGGGCCTCGACGGCGACCGCGCGCGCGGCGGCCTTCTCGGCCACCTTCGCCTCGTACAGCGGCACGGGCATCGTGTTCGACACCGCGCCGGAGTAGCGGTAACCGCTCGAGTGGCCACCGCTGTGGCTGTACCCGCCGGTGTGGCCGAGACCGTCCGCGGTCGACTCCGGGTACGGCTCCTCGTCCCGGTCGGCGTCCGGTTCCGGCTCGGGCGCGACGGGCAGGACGGCCGGTCGGGACTCCAACCCGGGCAGCGCCACCCCGACGAGCGACGGTGACTCGGCCGGTCGGGGCGCGACCGCGACGGTGGTGAACGGCGCCGCGTCGGCGGGCACGGCCGACGCGATCAGGTCGGCCGCTGCCGCCTGCTGCGCGTCGATCGCCACGTTCACCGAGTCGAGGGTCTTCGCTGCCTCGTCCGGGTGGTCTTCGCCCGCGGTCGCGACCCCGGCGCACACGAACCACGCCGCCGCCGCCAGCCCGCTGACGGCGAGCGTCCGGAGCAGCAGCGAGCCACCCAGGCGCACCGCGTCGGGAGTTGCCACTGTGGATCACCACCGTTCCGGTGAGGCGAACGGGACGGACCGTTCGAGGTCGACGTTCTGCTATGTCTAGCACTGGGAACCGCATTTTCGAACGTTCTCCGGCGGAAACCGCTCGGAAGGGCGGTGCGGTGCGGCTGTCCGTGTCGCCCCACCCGTCCGCGACCACGGTCCGTCGTGCCCAGCCCAGGGGGTGACGACGTGAAATGTCCGTTGTGGACGCCCGCGCCGGGTCCGCTGTGGACCGATCCTGAACGCCTGACCGGCGGATTCGGTACCAGTGGTCCGGCCCACCTGTTCGGGTGTCACTCAAGTAGGTGACGACAGATTGAACGGTGACTGCCCGCCGCGTCGTCTGGTCCGTCACGCGACGAACCACGGCGTGGCGTGCTCGCGGCCCGAGGCGTCCACACCGCGCAGCACGAACCTGACCGGTCCGAAGGGCAGCCGCCCGACGTGGAACCGGCCCGCCGCGTCGACCTCCGCCGTCACCTGCCCGCCCGGCCACCGCGCGACCACGAGGGCGCCGACCGCGGCGGTCCCGGTGACGTCCAGCCCGCCGGCCGCCGGCGAGAGCCGCAGGTCGAGCCCGGCGAACGCCATCCGGCGGGCCGTCCCGAGCGGCTCGACGCGCACCGAGTCGAACGACGGGGCCAGGGTGAGCGCGTCGGTGCGCTCGCCCAGCGCCGAGCACGCCCGCGCGGCCAGCGACACCGGCATCGGGTCGAGGTCGTCCACCAGCTGCGCGAGGGCGTCCAGCAGTTCCCGGTCGGTCGACGCGTGCTTCAGCCCGATCACCGCGACGCCTCCGCGCCGAGGCGGCGGCGCAGCACGGCCAGGCACCGGCCGCGGGTGGCGCCCAGGCTGTTGACCGGGATCCCGACCGCTTCGGCGACCTGCGTGAACGACAGCTCCGGCGCGAACGCCGCCAGGCGCAGGATCTCCCGGCAGCGGTCGGTCAGGGTCGCGTACGCCCGCCACAACCCGGTGTCCCGGGCCAGCGCGCGGTCCTCCGTCGTCGGCCCGTCGTCGGCCGCTTCCCACACCTCCAGCGGCACCTCCCGACCGCGCAGCCGCAGCACGGTCAGCGTCTCGCGCCGGGTGGTCGTGACCAGCCACGCGCCCAGCCGCTCGGGGCGGCGGATGCGGGCGAGGTTCTCGGCCAGGGCGAGCCAGGTGGCTTGGCAGACGTCGGCCGCGTCCTCCGGGCCCAGCCGGTGCGAGCGCGGCACGGCCCACACCAGGCGCGCGTACCGGCGGACGATCTCGTGCCACGCGGCGGCGTCGCCGCAGCCGGCGCGGAAGAGCAGCTCAGTGTTGTCCCGATCGTGCATGCTCCTTCAGAGCACCCGGTCTGACCTGGGGATACCTGCGCCGCTCGATGGTGTGGCCGGCGGAACCGGAGGTCGTTCCCGTGCGTCGCTACTCGGTTCGCAGGACGGCCGGGCGGATCGCCGAGCGCAGCGCGGGCACCGTGCACAGCGACACCACGAGCACGACGACCGCCGCGGCGGTGACGGTGGTGGCGATCTCGGTCCAGTCGACCCGGAACCGCCCGGACGGCGCGACGAGCCACGCCGTGCCGAGGCCGATCGGGACGGCCAGGCCGATGCCGAGCGCCGCGGGGATCGCCGACTGCCACAGCGCGGACACCGCGAGGACCTTCGGCGGCACGCCGTTCGCGACCAGCACCGCGGTGGGGCGGCGGCGTTCGAAGACCTGGTCGACGGCCGCCGCCGCGAGCCCGATCACGGCCAGCAGGGTGAGCAGCACCGAGCCGCCGATGACGCCGCTGCGCAGGGACGAGTACAGCTCGACCTGCCCGGCCTCGGACTGGCGGCGCAGCGTGACGCCCCGGTCGGCGCGGCCGGTGGCGGCCAGCAGGCGGTCGCCGAACGACTCGTCCGGGTCGCCGCGCACGACCAGCTCGGTCGGCGGCGTCGAGGCGAGCACGGGATCGGCGCCTCCCGCCACGACGAGCCCGAAGAGGTCGCCGCTGACCTTCCGGTACGGCGGCACGACCCAGTCCCGCCCGTTGACCCTGACCTCGTCGCCGGCCTTCGGCTCCGACTTCGCCACCCACCCCGCCAGGTACGCGGAGCCGGTCACGCAGTCCGCCACGTCGAGGCGCTCGGCGATCTCGACGCAGTCGGTGCTGGTGACGACACCACCGCCGGCGCCCTCGATCGTGTGCAGGCGCACCTCGCTGACCTGGCGCACGCCGCCGACCAGCGCGATCGCCTCCTCCAGCGACCGCACCGAGGAGTGCTGCGGCAGGTCGAGCACCCACCGGTCCGGGGTGTCCGACGGGGGCGAGGCGGTGAGCTGGGCCGCCACGCCGAGCAGGACCTGCAACGTCAACGAGCCGGTCAGCACCACGACCACGCCGGACAGCACGCGTGGCGTGCCCGCGTCGAAGCGGAGGGTCCGCAGGGCGAGCAGCGGCGCGACGCCCTCCGGTTCGACCCGGTGGGCGACCTCGCCGACGAGCCAGGGCAGCACCGCGCCCGTGCCCGCGAGGACCAGCGCGATGCCGATGCCGAGCGCGACGGCGAACCGGGTGTCGGTCATGACCTGCCAGTAGCTGCCGATCGCCGAGATCGCCGTGATCAGCGCGGCGCCCGCGCCGATGAGCCCGAACCGCCACCACGCGCGGTGCCGGGGCAGTTCGACGGCGCGGGACAGGCCGAGCGGGCCGACGTCCTCCGTGCGCAGGGCGAACAGCGCCGACAGCACGGCCACCACCGGCACGCCCAGCGCGATCAGCGCGCCGAGCAGCGGGTCGGGCAGCAGGTCGGTCGGGAAGAAGCCGACTCCCTCGACCTCGATGAACCGGGCCAGCGGCCGGGCGGCGAAGAACAGCGCCACGCCGACGAACAGCCCGAGCACCGCGCCGGTCAACGTCTCGCCGCTCGCGATCCAGCGGATCTGCGTGCGCGACGCGCCGACCAGCCGGATCGCGGCCAGGCGCTGCGCCCGGCCGGTCGCGCCGAGGCGGGTGGCGACCAGGACGAAGATGCCGAGCGGCACGAGCAGGGCGCTGATCGCGGCGACCATCAGCAGCCGGTAGATCGGCGGCAGGGTGGCGGGCGGCTGGTCGCTGCCGAAGCCGGTGGCCGGGTAGGCGCCGTCGAGGTGGGCCTCGGGCAGGCCCGCGTAGAAGATCAGCGACTTCGGTCTCGGCAGGCCCGCGTCGGCGATCACGCCGATCACGCTCTCCGGGAACCGGGCGCGGACCGAGTCTTCGGTGCGCATCAGGTCGAGCAGCTCGGGTGAGACGACCAGCTCGCCCGGTCCCGGGACGCGGCCGACGCCGGGCGGCGCGGGCGCGTCGGGCGCGGTGGCGGCGAGTTCCACGCCGGTGATGCGGCGGCCCTGCCAGGAAACGCCGACGTGGCGGGCTTTCAGCTTCGCGTCCCCCGCCGCCGAGCCGACCGGGGCGGACCCGACCGGGTGGACGGAGGCGGAGTGGACGCGTTGCGCCTTGGCCTCCCGCGCGGGACCGATCGAGGCGGCGAGCAGCAGCACGGTGACGCCGAGGCCGACGCCGGCGGCGGTGAGCGCCAACCTGGCCCACGACGTCCGGCTGCCCCCGACGGCCAGCCGGATGCCGAGGACCAGGTCGGCGGCCCACCTCATCGGCGCACGCTCCGGCCGCCCGCGCGGATGACGTGGTGGGGGTGGTGGGGAATGGGGGTCACACCTCTTCAGACGTCTCGGAGCGCCCGGACGTGGCTTCGGGGTGCCGACTGAGATGGCGTCGCCGCCCCGGGCTTGGGGGCGTCAGGGGCGGCGACGCCCGCCTCGGACCTACTCGGAACGCAGGCCGAGGGCGCCGGTGGCCCGTCGCAGGGACGGCAGCGACAGCAGCGTCACGATCACGACCAGCAGCGCGGACGCGCCGCTGAGCAGCCCGATCCCGGCCCAGTCGAGCACGATCGGCGCGGAGATGATCCGCAGCAGCAGGACCGCCAGGCCGCCGCCCACGCCCACGGCCACGACGAGCGCCAGGAGCAGCGGCACGGCGTTCTGCCAGAGCAGGGAGCGGCTCAGCGCGCCGCGCGGCACACCGCTCGCCGCCAGCACGGCCAGCGGCCGCCTGCGCTCGCGGACCTGCTCCAGCGCCAGCACGAGCAGGCTCGCGCCCGCCAGCAGCAGCGTGACCAGCGAACCGGCCAGCAGCGCCTGCCGGATGCTCTCGAACTCCTTGACCCGTTCGGTCACGTCGACCTCGCCGAAGTAGGACGTGTAGGCGCGCCACGTCATCGGGGCCAGGGCGTTGCGGACGTGCTCGGCGATGTCCGGCCGGTCCGGGTCCACCTGCACCAGCACGCTGGCGTTGTCGGGGTCGACGGGCAGGTCCCGCGCCGCCGCCGGCGTGACCAGCAGGCCGTACCGGTACATGGACGTGTCGTCGGGCCGGGCGACCTCGGTGAACGCGGGGACCGTCCACTTCGGTCCCTCCTGCTCACCGCTGTCGGAGTACAGGAGCACCGAGACCTCCTGCCCCGGCTCGAGCTTCGGGCGGTCGGAGCCGCGTGAGGAGCCGGGGTCGACGTAGAAGGTGTCGCCGTCCCGGCAGCCCGGCAGCGCCGCCTGCGTCCGCAGCGCCTCGCAGCTGCCGACCGTCGCCATGTGGAACTCGTTCGGGCCCGTCTGGAACGTCACGGTCCGCATCGGGAGCGCGCGCTGCACGCCCGCCGACCGGGCCAGCAGGTCCGCGGTGCGATCGGTCGCGTCGGGCGGCGAGTCCTGGAGGCTGACCACGATGCGGCCCTTGTCCGCCTCCGGGGTCGGCCGGTCCACGATCCTGGTCTGCGTGCTGGCCAGCACGGACTGCAGGGCGATCCCGCCCGCCAGGACCACGGCCACCCCGCCGACCACGCGCGCCGCCGTGCCGCTCTCCAGTTGCAGCCTGCGGATCGCCAGCTGCCACGACGGCGCGCCACCGCGCAGCCGGCCGACCGCGCGTTCCACCACCCACGGCAGCAGCACCGGGATGCCCAGCAGGAGCAGGATGACCCCGCCGATCACGAGCACGTCGGACCCCTGGACCACCTCACCGCCGAACGCGCCCGCCTGGGTGAGCAGCGCGGCCACGCCGAGGGCGATCGGCACCACGCGCCACCAGAGCACCCGCCGCACCGGCTTCGTGCGGCGCACCACGCCCAGCGGCTCGACCACCGTGCGGCGCATGGCGATCACCGACGTCAGCACCGCCATGACGGGCACCAGCACCGCGATCAGCACCGCCAGCGGCGGCCACGGCGTCAGGTCGTCGACGAACACGCTGATCCCCAGGAGCTGGATCTCCTCGACGAACTGCCGCGCGGTGGAGAACAGCGCCGCGCCGACCGCCAGCCCGACGAACGCGCCGAGCAGCGCCTCGCCGGCCGCGATCCGGCGCACCCGCTGCGAGCCCGCGCCGACCAGTCGCAACGCCGCCAGCCTGCGGTCCCGCTCGGCGCCCGCCAAGCGGGTGGTGATGCCGACGAACACCAGCACCGGGAACAGCAGCGCGACCGACCCGACCATGATCAGCAGGATCAGCACCGGTTCGAGCTCGCGGTCGGTGACCTCGCCGCCGAAGCCGATGATGGCGTTCTCGCCGTCGTGCCCGACGGACGCGTCGCCCGCGTAGAACTTCAGGTCGTGCGGGGCGATCAAGCCGCCCTGGGCGATGGTGCCGACCACCTGCTGCGGGAACCGCGCCCGCAGCAGCTCGCCGTCCGGCCCGGCCAGCAGTTCCGCCAAGGCGGGCGAGACGAAGATCTCGCCGTCGCCGGGCACCCTCGACACGCCCGGCGGCACCGGCGCGCCCGGCCCGGTGCCGCGCACGAAGTTCCCGGTGATCGCCACGCCGCGGTAGTCGGTGTTCCAGAACGTCATGTGGAGCACGTCGCCCGACGCCTGCCCGCGCGACGCGTTCTCGTCGACGACGGGCCCGGCCGCGGACTGCCGCTCCGCGCGTTCGGTGAGCACCGTCGTCACCGACGACGCGGCCAGCAGCACGGCCACGCCGAGGCCGATGCCCGCGCCGGTCAGCGCCAGCCGCACCCACGACGTGCGCCCGCCGCCGAGCGCCAGCCGGACGCCGAGCGCGAGGTCGGCGAACCAGAGCCTCACCTGACCGGCTCCATCTCGCGGGACTTGCCGTCGCGCACCACGACCTCGCGGTCGGAGTAGGCCGCCACCCGCGCCTCGTGCGTCACCAGCACCACGGCCGCGTTGGTCTCCTTCGCCGCGGTGACCAGCAGCTGCATCACGCGCTCGCCGTTGAGCGAGTCGAGCGCGCCGGTCGGCTCGTCGGCGAACACCACGCGGGGTCCCGTGACGAGGGCGCGCGCGACGGCGACCCGCTGGCCCTGGCCGCCGGACGTCTCGCCGGGGCGCTTGTCCGCGACGTCGGCGACCTCCAGCCGGTCCAGCCACTCGCGGGCCCGCGACTCGGCCTCCTTGCGCTTCACCGAACCCAGTCGCAGGGGCAGCGCCACGTTCTCCAGGCAGGTCAGCTCCGGCACCAGCTGGCCGAACTGGAACACGAAGCCGAAGTCGGTGCGCCGCAGCTCGCTGCGCGCGCCGTCGCCCATCGCGCTCAGCTCCACGTCGCGGTAGCGGACCGTGCCCCGGTCCGGCGTGAGGATGCCGGCCAGGCAGTGCAGCAGGGTGGACTTGCCGGAGCCGGACGGCCCCATCACGGCCACCACCTCGCCCGCGCGCACCGTCAGGCCGGCGCCGTCCAACGCGGGCGTGGGGCCGAACGACTTGTGCAGGTCGACGGCCTCCAGCAGCACGCGGGTCCGGTCCGTGCCGTCGGGCGCGTCGCCGATCGTCGGGTCGCCGCCGATCTGGTCGCCGCCGGTCAGGTCGCCGGTCACCGGGTCGTCGCTCACTTGGTCACCGCCGTCTTGAGCCGGCCGAGGCGCGCGGCGGTGAGCTCCAGCCAGCGCAGGTCGGCTTCGAGGTGGAACAGGGCGTGGTCGCAGATCAGCTGGTCGGCCAGGTCGCCGCCGGCCTTGCGCTTGGTCAGGTCGCGCATCGTGGCCAGGTGGGCGGCGCGCTGCGCGTCGAGCACGTCGTCCGCGCTGCGACCGGACAGCAGCGCCAGCACGACCTTCGTGTAGAGCGTGTTCTGCAGGTAGGGCTCCGGCTTCTCGGGCGTGCCCAGCCAGTGCTCGACGTCGGTCACGCCGGCGTCGGTGATGGCGTACCGCTTGCGCTCCGGGCCGTCGCCGGACTCGACGCCCGCCTCTTCGACCAGGCCGTTGCGGAGCAGGCGCGACAGCGTGGTGTACACCTGCCCGTAGTGCAGCGGCCGGTCTTGGCCGAAGCGCTCGTCGTAGGCCTTCTTCAGGTCGTAGCCGTGCCGCGGACCTTTTTCGAGCAGTCCCAGCAAGGTGTGTCCGATCGACATGCCGGGCACTATACACACGAGGTATACACACGGTTCATAGCCCGATCGGAGCACGGGGACCGTTGGTCCGACCGGGCAGTGGGAGTAACCGATGGTGATGGTTTGCCGGTTACTTCGCCACATCACGAGGCTCCGACGCCTACAGTGGAGGGGTGACTGGTCTGGCGGCCGGCTGGGACCACGCGGCTTTCACGCAGGGTCGAGCCGGCGATGCGGAACACGATGTGGAGCTGCTGCTCGCTTTCTTGAACACCCGGGACCTCGAACTCGGCACGGACGTCTTGGACAGCGCCGCCGCCTGGCGCGCGTGGGTCACCGAACGCGGCCTGGGCCGGGCGGGCGACCCGCAGGAGGTCCGCGCCGTCCGCGCCTCGCTGCGGGCCTCGCTGGGCGAACGGCACGACGGACCCGATCCCACCCCCGTCGCGGGCCTGATCCGCGTCGACCTCAGCCACGGCGTGCCGACCATGTCCAGCACCGACGCGCTCGGCGCGGTGCTCGGCGCGGCGGCCCGGCTGGCCGTGCTCGGGTCGTGGGAGCGGTTCAAGATCTGCCAGGCGGACGACTGCCGGTGGGCGTTCTTCGACCGCTCGCGCAACCGCTCGCGCACCTGGTGCTCGATGCAGACGTGCGGCAACCGGGAGAAGGCGCGCAACTGGCGGGAACGCCGCGCGCTGAGCGTGAGCTGACCGCGGGACCCGCCGTGCCCGAACGCAGGACTCCCGCGGGAGTCCTGCGTTCGGAACGCGCGTGTCCTACGTCCGCGACACCCGGGTTGACCGCTCAGGTCACGTCAGGAGCTGACCGACGGTGTAGATCGCCAGGCCCGCGAGCGCGCCGACGACCGTGCCGTTGATCCGGATGAACTGCAGGTCGCGGCCGACCTGCAGCTCGATCTTGCGCGAGGTCTCCTCGGCGTCCCAGCGCTCGACGGTGTCCGTGATCAGCGTGGTGATCTCGTCGCGGTAGTTGGTCACCACGTACCCGGCCGCGCTTTCGAGCCACCCGTCGACCTTGTCGCGCAGCGACTCGTCCTCGACCATCCGCTGCCCGAACGTCATCAGCCCCACGCGCACGCGCTTGCGCAGCTCCGACGACGGGTCCTCGGCCGCGTCGAGCAGCATCTTCTTCGCCGTGCCCCAGGCCGACCCGATCAGCCGCTGCACGTCCGGGTGGTCCACGATCTGCTGCTTGACCTGCTCGGCCCGCTGCATGGTCGCCGGGTCGGTGCGCAGGTCGCCCGCGAACTCGATCAGGAACTGGTCCACCGCCAGCCGCATCGGGTGGTTGACGTCGGTCTTCACTGCCCACGCGAAGTTCAGCAGCTCGGTGTACACCTTGTCGCCCAGCAGCGAGTCGACGAACTTCGGCGACCACGTCGGCGCCCGGTCCGACACCACGCCCATGACCTTGTCGTAGTTGTCCCGCACCCAGTCGTACGCCCGGTCGCACACCAGGTCGACGAGCTTGTGGTGCGCACCGTCGGTGAGCACCTGGCCGAGCAGCTTGCCCAGCGGCGGGCCCCACGGCCGGTCGACCAACCGCCGCACCAGCGCCTGCTCGACCACGGCCTGCACGTCGTCGTCGCGCAGCACGGTCACCGCGCCCTTCACGACGTTGGCCAGCTCGGACGTCACCCGCTCGGCGTGCTCGGGCCGGGCGACCCACTCGCCGAGCCGCCGGCCGATGCCCGCCCGCCGCAGCTTGTCCCGCACCACCGCCTCGGACAGGAAGTTCGTCCCGACGAACGACCCCAGCGCGTCGCCGAAGCTGTCCTTGCGGGTCGGGATGATCGCCGTGTGCGGGATCGGCAGGCCGAGCGGCCGGCGGAACAGCGCGGTCACGGCGAACCAGTCGGCCAACGCGCCGACCATGCCCGCCTCGGCGGCCGCGCGGACGTAGCCGAGCCACGCCGGGCCACCGTCCTCGAACAGCAGGGCCACGACGAAGATCACCGTCGCGGCCAGGAAGAAGCCGGTCGCCACGAGCTTCATCCGGCGCAGGCCCTGGCGCTTGAGCTGGTCAGCGGGGGTCAGTTGCTCCACGCCGCCATTGTCCGTGAAGATTCGGCCTTGTGCGGGCACCAGCGCTAGTCACCAGGATGAGGCCGTTCACCTCGACGATCTTCGCCGAGATGACGGCGTTGGCCACGCGCACCGGGGCGGTGAACCTCGGGCAGGGCTTCCCGGACACCGACGGACCGGCCGGGATGCTCGCCGCCGCCAAGGCCGCGATCGACGGCGGGCTCAACCAGTACCCGCCCGGTCCGGGCACGCCCGAGCTGCGCCAGGCGATCTCCGAGCACCGCGCGCGCTACGGCACCCACTACGACCCCGACACCGAGGTCCTGGTGACGGTAGGCGCCACCGAGGCCATCGCGGCCACGCTGCTGGCGCTGGTGGAGCCCGGTGACGAGGTCGTGCTCATCGAGCCCTACTACGACTCCTACGCGGCGTCCGTGGCGCTGGCCGGCGCGACCCGCCGCACGGTGGGGCTGGTCGAGGAGCCGGGCACCGGTCGGCTCGGGCTCGACGTCGACGCGCTGCGCGCCGCGATCGGCCCGAAGACCAGGGCGCTGCTGCTCAACTCGCCGCACAACCCCACCGGCACCGTGTTCAACTACGTGGAGCTGGCGGCCGTCGCCGCGCTGTGCGTCGAGCACGACCTGGTGGCGATCACCGACGAGGTGTACGAGCACCTGGTCTTCGACGGCCTCGCGCACGTGCCGCTGGCCACGTTCCCGGGCATGGCCGAGCGGACCGTGACGATCTCCGGCGCGGGCAAGTCGTTCAACTGCACGGGCTGGAAGATCGGCTGGGCGTGCGGTCCGGCCGAGCTGGTCGGCGCGGCGCGCGCGGCCAAGCAGTTCCTGACCTTCGTCGGCGGGGCGCCGTTCCAGCCGGCCGTGGCGCACGCGCTGCGCCACGAGCTGGAGTGGGTCGAGGGCCTGCGCACGTCGTTGCAGGACAAGCGGTCGCGGCTGGCCGGTGGCCTGGCCGAGGCCGGGTTCGCGGTGCGGCCCAGCGAGGGCACGTACTTCATCACCGCGGACGTCCGGCCGCTCGGCTTCACCGACGGCGCGCAGCTGTGCCGCGAGCTGCCGGGCCGGATCGGCGTGGCCGCCGTGCCGGTGCAGGTGTTCACCGACCACCCGGACCAGTGGCGGCACCTGGTGCGGTTCGCGTTCTGCAAGCGCGACGAGGTGCTGGACGAGGCCATCGGCCGGCTGCGCGGGCTAAGCGTCTGACGTGACCTGGGACGGGCGCGCGCCCGCCAGCCGGTCCTGCACCAGCGCGTGCCGGAACTGGTAGGCCGCGCCCGCCTGCCGCAGCACGCCGAGCTTGCGCGCGTCCTCCAGGAACACCATCAGCTCCCACGGCAGCTTGCCCCGCGCGGCCAGCCAGATCCGCGCCACGGTGAACCACCACCAGCGCAGGTGCAGCACGGACAGCGTGAAGCCGAGCATCAGCCCGCACGCCAGGCCGAGCCCGACCATGCCCGACTGGCTCGGCCCGAACACCAGCCCGGCCGCCGCGCCGAACACCACGGCCAGCACCAGCGACCCCGTCCACACCGCGATCCGGTCCCGCGCCATCGTCCACTTCGGACTGGACGGGTGGCTCAGCTCGGCCGTGCTGCCCAACCCGAACCGCAGCGCCACCGCCACCGCGATGCCGAGGCCGACGACCAGGCCGGCCGACAGCCCGTACAGCGCGCCGAACACCAGGCCGGCCGCCGTGCCGAGCACACCGCTGACCACCACCAGGCTGCGCCACACCCCGAGCCGGGGCTTCACCGCGCGGTGCCCGGACGCGTACAGCGCGGCCACGGCCACCGCGAGCCCGGCGGCCAGGCCGGTGATCGGCGCCAGCCTCGGCGTGCTCGCGTAGGCCATCAGCCAGGCCACGCCGAAACCGCCGATCGCGCCGAGCGTGACCGCGCCGAGCAGCGCCAGCCACGTGGCGCCGACCGAGCGGCGCAGGTCCCACCAGCCCAGCTCGCGCACCCCGCGCCGGCGCATCTCGCCGGCCAGGAACGCCAGCCAGCGGGCCGCCCTGTCCCTCGGCCAGACCTGGCTGGCCCGGGCCTGGTGCGCCACCCCGCGATCACCGAACGCGCCGCTGACCAGCAGGTCCGCCAAGTGGTCCTCGATGGCGACCCGGTCGGGGAACCGGGTGCGGTCCAGCAGCTCGCTCGGCTCGCCGTACCCGTAGACGACGCCCGCCAGCCACACCGCCAGCGGCGTGGACAGCGACTCGGCCAGCCGACCGTCCGGCTCGGCGCGCAGGTGCAGGAAGACCGGCTCCCAGCGGGCCGCCGTCACCGGGTCCGACACCGACCGCAGGTAGCCCGCCACCTCCTCCAGGTCCACCGGTTGCAGCTCCACCACCTGCGCGTTCGGCACGGTGGCGGTCAGCTCGGCGAACTCGTCGGTCCGGCTGGTCAGCACCAGCGGGTGGTTGCCGGGGAACGCGCGGTTGATGCGGTCCAGCGCGTCCGCGCGCCGTTCGGGCGGGATCTGGTCGAGGCCGTCGAGCACCGGGAACACGCGGCGCTGCTCCACCAGCAGGTCGCCCGCGTAGCTGCCGTACAGCTCGGTGTTGCGCAGCGCCGGGTGGTCCTCGTACAGCCGCCGGGTCATCCAGGTGCGGACGTCCTCCGCCTCCGGGTTCCACGTGGACAGTGGCAGCAGGACCGGCACCGGGCCGTCCACGAGGCGGTCGAGCAGGCCGATCGTGAGCAGCATCACGGTCGTGCTCTTGCCCGCGCCGGGCTCGCCGAGGAACACCATGCGGTGCTCGCGCTGGAACGCGCGGACGACCGCGTCGCTGTGCCCCGGCTCACCCCGCAGGGCGCTCCAGTGCAGGTCGAGGAGGTGCTCCGGCAGGCCGCGGGCGCGGCACTCCTCGTTCCACTGCGCGTGCAGGGCGCGGGCCAGGGCGCTCGCGGCGGCGTCGAGGTTGTCGTCCGTGGCGAGGCCCGCGGCCCGCCTGCGGTGCAGCCACGGGTCCAGCGCCGCGAGCAGCGCCAGGAAGCCGAGGGCGAGGCCGGACAGCCACAGCTCGGGGTCGATGCCGTAGTCGGTGACGAACAGCCCGGCCGCGGCGAGCACGGCGGCCAGCACGCACCCCGTGAGCACGGCCCGTTGGCGGAATCTGGACACCACCGCATCATGACTGACCGGTCACGGATGGTGGTGACGCGGTGACCCCTGTGTCGTGCGTACCCTCGAAGGCGTGATCTGCCCGAAATGCCAGGACCTCATGCGGACCATCAGCCGTGGCTCCGTGCACATCGAGCAGTGCGAGAACTGCAAGGGCGTTTTCCTGGACGGCGGCGAGCTGGAGCAGATCATCGCCGCCGAGCGGGCGCACTACGCGCAGCCCTACCGGCCGGAGGGTGTGCCGGTGCCCGTTCCGGCGCCGGTGCCCGTGCCGGCTGCGGCGCCGACGGCGGTCGTGCCGATCGAGGGGACGTTGCCGGTCGACGGCGACACGCCGGTGGAGGACGGGTCGCAGCCCGCCGCCGATCCGCAGCCCGCCGCCGTGCCCGCCGCCGCGCAGGCAGCGCCGGCCGTGCCCGCCGCGCCTCCCGCCGGTCCGCCCCCGCCCTACCAGCCGCCGCCCGGCACGCAGACCGGTCCGCCGCCGCCGTACCAGCCGCCGCCCGGCGCCGCGCCCGCCGCGCCGCCGCCCGGGTACTACGCGCCGCAGCCGTACTACCCGCGGCGCAAGCGCAGCTTCCTGGAGGAACTGCTCGACTGAACGGCCGCCTGCGCGCGCCGAGCGTTCAACTCGGGTGTTCCGAACGCAGGACACGGTCGTTCTGGACGTAGGACACGCGTGTTCTGGACGTAGGACACGCGCGGCGGGGGTGGGTTCACGGGAGCGGCCAGGTCAGGTCGGTGCCGTCCAGGGCGAAGTGCTGCGCCGTGGTCGTCGCGGTGAAGGCGAACTGGTCGCGGCGGGGTCGGCCCAGCGCCCGCCACTGCCGGTAGGCGGCCTCGGCGACGTCCCACAGCGCCCGCGGCCCGCCCTGGTCCACGACCGCGCCGCGGTGCCGGACCCACGAGCCGTCGCGGTGCACGAGGCGGACCGGGTCGGCCGCCACCGCCACCCCGGCCAGCGCCAGCCCGGCGAAGAACTCGAAGCCGCCGGCCGGGTCGAGCACGCTGCGCGAGGACAGCAGGGTCGTGCGGGACGTGGTCGGCTCCTCGGTCAGCGCCTCCAGCAGCGCCTCGTCCGCCCACGCCTGCCGGTGCGCGCGCAACGGCATGAACCGCCCGTCCTCCGCCAGCACTCGGCCGGTGGCCTGCCCGTCGCGCACGGTCAGCCGCACCAGGCCGGCGCCGATGGCCCGGTTGAACGTGGTCACGATCACCCCGCCGGGCGCGGTCTGCTCCAGCCACGCCGCGGGGACGCGCGACACGGCGCACGTGCCGAGGACGCGGTCGTAAGGGGCGCGCGGCGCGTGTCCCCGCTCACCGTCGCCCCGCACGCACGTCGGGTGGTACCCGGTGGCCGCCAGCCGCGCCTCGGCCCGCCGCAGCACGCCCTCGTCGACGTCGATCGAGGTCACCCGCGCGTCGCCGAGCACGTGGCAGAGCAGGGCGGCGTTGTAGCCGGTGCCGGTGCCGATCTCCAGCACCCGGTCGCCCGGCGCGACGGCCAGGGCCTCCAGCATGATCGCCATGATCGTCGGCATGCTCGACGAACTGGTGGGTACCCCCGTCACGGCGCCGGTGACGAGTGCTTGCTGCCACGCGTGGTCGTCGTAATCGAGCTGGGTCACGCAGACGTCGTCGCGGTAGGCGAGCGCGAGGTGGTCGGGGTGCTCGGCGGTCACCGGCTCCCAGGCGCCGTCGGGGCGCTGGACGAAGAACCCCGGCAGGAACGCGTGCCTCGGGACCTGCCGAAACGCGTCCGCCCAGCGGGGGTCGCGCAGCACGCCGGCGGTCAGCAGCGAGTCGGTCAGCTGTGCTCGCAGGTGCGCCGCAAGGTCCACGCGCTCCACCGTAGCGCTGTGGGCGAGCACACGTCCCGATCGCTAGCAGAGCGCTTGCAGCAGCTAGCACCTCCGCGTACCGTCGGAAGCGGATCGAGGAGGTGCCGCGCAAGTTGGACAAGTCCATCGACGAGGCGGTGGCCGATCTCGGCCGCGACATCGGCGAGTACATCCGCCAGCAGCGCAACACGGCGAAGATCTCGTTGCGGCAGCTGGCCAAGCTCGCCGGCGTCTCCAACCCGTACCTGAGCCAGATCGAACGCGGCCTGCGCAAGCCGAGCGCGGAGATCCTGCAGCAGATCGCCAAGGGGCTGCGGATCTCGGCGGAGGCGCTGTACGTCGAGGCCGGGATCCTGGAGCAGCGCGAAGGCGGCGCCCTGGCGGACGCCATCGTCACCGCCCCCGACCTGACCGAGCGGCAGAAACAGGTGCTGCTCGACGTCTACGAGTCGTTCCGGCGGGAGAACACCACCGGCAAGACCGGCGACCGGCCGGCTGCCGGCGGGGCCGGACCGGCCGCCGCCACCCAGAACAAGGAGGAGTGATCTCCATGCCGAACCTGCCCACCACCGAAGAGCTGCGCAAGGCGGGCGAGCAGGCCGTCGCCGCCGCCCGCACCCCCCTGCTGGCCGCCCTCGGCGCCGGCGACCTGGCCGCCAAGGCGGTCATCGAGGCGCTGGGCAAGGCCCGCGAGCGCGCCGAGTCGGCGAAGACCGCGGCCGAGTCCGCCGACCTGAAGAAGGACCTGCGCGACCGGCTGGACCCGGCCGAGCTGCGCAAGGTCGTGGACGCCTACACGCAGTCCGCGCTGAACCTCTACCAGTTCTTCGCCCAGCACGGCGAGGAGGCGCTGGAGAAGCTGAAGACCCAGCCGGGCCTGCAGAAGGCCCTGCACCAGGTCGAGGAGGCAGTCGGCACCGCGCAGAAGCGCACCGAGGCCGCCGCCGCGGACGCCCGCGTGCTGGCCGACGACGTGCTCGGCAAGGTCTCCCGCCGCACCCGCGCGGTCGGCGAGAAGGTCGCCGACGACCTGGACGACGCGAGCGAGAAGCTGGCCGAGACCGTGGTCGAGATCGGCGGTGAGGTCGCCGCCGAGGTGCGCGACACCACCCGCAAGGCCGCGCCGCGCAAGCCGGCCGCGACGAAACCGGTCACGACGGCGAAGCCCGCCACGACCAAGCCCGCGGGCGCCCGCCCGGCCGCGGCCCGGAAGCCGACCGACACCGCCAAGTGACCCGACCGCGACGGGGCGCCCCACGAGGGGCGCCCCGTTTCGGCTGTACCGCGAGCACGCCGCGCACGTAGGCTGGAGATGTGTTGCCAACGTTCCCAGACTTCAGTCCCCTCTACCTGGACGCCTGGGTCATGTTCGCGGTGTACTACGCCGCGCTGGTCATGGGCGTGTTCGCCTTCGCGCACGCCCTCTCGCAGCGGGCCGACGCCTTCACGGCGGCCGAGCGCATGACCAAGCCCGCGTGGCTCGGCATCACCGGCGGTGGCGCGTTCGCGCTGCTGCTGTTCCACCCGTTCTCCGCCGGCGGCATGTTCTGGCTCGCCGGGCTGGTCGCGGTCACGGTGTACGTGGTCGACGTCCGGCCCCGGCTGATCGAGGTGCAGCGCGGCCCGCGGTGGTGACGCACCGGAGCTTCGGCTCCGGCGCGCCCGTCACGCTCGTCGGCCACGGCCTCGGCGCGACACCCGGCGAAGCCCGCCTGCCCACCTCCGGGCTGCCGGGCACGAAAGTGGTGGTCACGCTCCCCTCGCACGGTGACGCGCCGGACGCGCCCGAGGGCTACTGGACCTACCGGCGCATCGCCGCCGACCTGCGCGCCGCGGCCCGGGAGACCGGTGCGACCCGGGCGGTCGGCGTGTCGTTGACGGCGGGCGCGCTGCTGGCCCTGCTCGCCGACGAACCCGACGCGTTCGACCGCGTGGCGCTGCTGCTGCCCGCCGTGCTGGACGAGCCGAGGCGGGTGCTCGCCCGCGAGGAGGCGATCGTCGCCGTCGGCGGCCCGCCCGACTACCAGGCGGAACGGCGGCGGGCGTTCGCCCGGCTGGACGGCGCGCTGGACGAGCTGCCCGGCCAGGTCGCCGTCGCCGATCGCGCGGTGTTGGCGCAGGTCACGGCCCCGGTGCTGGTGATCGGCGCCACGGCCGACCCGCTGCACCCCGCAGACGTGGCCGAGCAGGTGGCCGCCACCTTCCCGAACGGCCGGCTCGAGCTCGTGCCGTCGTGGCTGACGCACCGCGGTGAGGTCCGCACGTGGTTGGCCGACTTCCTGCGCGGGTAGCCGAACCCCATGGCCGAACCGAAGAGGATCGCATTCCTGGTCGACACGGAGGGCATCGAGCAGGTCGAGCTGACCGAGCCCTGGCAGCACGTGGAGAAGGCCGGTGCCGTGCCGAGGCTGCTCGCCCCCAAGCTGGGGCAGGTGCAGGCCTACGACCACCTGACGCCGGCCGACAAGTTCGACGTGGACGTGCCGTTCGCGCACGCGGATCCCATGGACTACGACGCCGTGGTGATCCCCGGCGGCGTGGCCAACTCGGACAACCTCCGACTCGACCGCGACGCGGTGAAGTTCGTCAAGCAGCACGTCGCCGCGGGCAAGCCGATCGCGGCCATCTGCCACGGGCCGTGGCTGCTGGTGGAGGCGGACGTGGTGCGCGGCAAGAAGCTGACCTCGTTCCCGAGCCTGGCCACCGACCTGCGCAACGCGGGCGCCGACTGGGCGGACGAGGAGGTCCGGGTCTGCGACGCGGCCGGGTGGACCCTGGTCACCAGCCGCAACCCCGGCGACCTGCCGGCGTTCAACCGCGAGGCGCTCAAGGCCTTCGGGCTCCAGGACATCTGACCCGCACCGGGTCCGGGTCCACGGGGATGTGCACCTCCCCGTGGGCTCGCGGCCCGGTCCGCTACCGCCGGACCCCTACAGCCTGGCCCGCGCGTACGCCGCGATCGCGTCGCGGACGTACTCGGCCAGGCCTTCGGCGTGCGCGTCCAGCTGCGACTTGAACTCCGGCGCGTCGACGTACAACCGGCCCAGCCCGGTGTAGGACTCCCGGTCCGGGGTCCAGCTGCGGCAGATCCACCGGTAGTGCCGGTCGGTCACGTCGAGCGCCGCCGGCCCGTCGACCGCCGCGCCGGCGTCGAACAGCTCCGCGTAGGCCGTGCCGACGGCGACCCACTCGGCCGTGAACTCGTCCGCGTCGGCCTTGCTCCAGCCGCGCATCCGCCTCTTGCTGTCGTCGACGTGCCGCTGGACGTCCTCGCCGTAGCGCTCCACCAGCTCCGCCTCGTAGCGGGCCTGGCGGTCGGCGTCGAAGCCGTCGAACAGCTCTTCCATCTTCACCTCGTCACCCCCTTCCAGTTCCTCGATCGTGCGGGAGACGGTCCGGGCCAGCTTCGCCAGCCGGTCCTGCTCGGCGGCCAGCCACCGCGCGTGGTTGCGCAGCACGTCGACCGTCCGGTGCCGCCCGTCCAGGACCTCGGCCACGGTGTCGAGGCCGAGCCCCAGGTCGCGCAGCAGCAGGATGCGCTGGAGCCGGAGCAGCTGCTCGCGCTCGTAGTACCGGTAGCCGTTGCCGCCGATCCACGCCGGTTCGAGCAGGCCGATCGCGTCGTAGTGCCGCAACGTCCGCGAAGTCACCTTCGACATGCGCGCGACCTGCGCGATCGACCAGGCCATGACCGTGCTCCCTCCCTGTGCCGACCACGTTAGGGGTTGACGCAACGTCAACGTCAAGGGCGGCCGGCAGGATGGTCGGCGTGTGGACCATCGCGGGAACCCTGAGCCCCTTGCCCGTGCTCGACCGGCTCGACCTGGTCGCCGACCCGGTCGCGGCGGCGCTGCGGTCGATGGCGGACGGCGCCCGGCTCGCGGTCGCGGAGATCGACCCCGCGCTGGCGGACACGGCCGAGTTCTGCGCGCACTACGGCTCGCCGCTGTCGGCGTCGGCGAACTGCGTCGTCGTGGCGGGCAAGCGCGGCGACACCGTCCGGTACGCGGCGTGCGTCGTGCTGGCGACCACGCGCGCGGACGTGAACGGCGTCGTGCGGCGGCGGATCGACGCGCGCAAGGCGTCGTTCGCGCCGATGGACGACGCGGTGTCGCTCAGCGGCATGGAGTACGGCGGCATCACGCCCGTCGGCCTGCCCGAGGACTGGCCCGTGCTGCTGTCGCCCGAGGTGGCGGCGGCGCCGGAGCTGGTCATCGGCAGCGGCCTCCGCGGCAGCAAGATCCTCGTGCCCGGTGAGGTGCTGGCGAAGCTGCCGACCGCCGAGGTCGTCGAGGGCCTGGCCCGCTAGCTTGCCGGCCCGGCCAGCTGCCGGTCGAGCACCTCGCGCGCCTGGTCGGGCGTGAGGTGCCCGATGAGCACGTGCGTGGTGAGGCCGTCGGCCAGCGCCAGCACCGCCCGCGCCCGCGTGCCGTCGCCGAAGAGCCTGGTGAACATGGCTTCGAGGTCGGCGTAGCTCGCGCGCAGGACGGGCGCGAGCACGGGGCTGACGGCGGCCTGGGCGACGAACGCGAGCCACACCCTGGCTTCGGCGCGCTCGGGCAGCGCGATGGCGCGTGCCGCCTCGGCGGCGGTGTCGCCCACCCGGCCGAGGACGCGCTTGCCCACCTCCTCCAGCGCGAAGCGCAGCATCTCCTCCTTGGTGCGGAAGCACCGCTGCACCGCGCCCATCGAGACGTCCGCGCGCGCCGCGACATCCCTCAAGGTCACGCCTTCGAGGCCGCGTTCGTCGGCGAGCAGGAACACCGCGTCGGTGATCTGCCTGCGCCGGGATTCGTATTCGACCTGCTTGGGCACCCGTGGATAGTATCCGATGCACTTGCATCGGAACGGGGGAAGTCATGTGGGACTGGACGGCGGCGGAGCAGGCCGCCGCGGTGCGCTCGGGGCGGACCACCGCGGTGGCGCTGGTGGAGAGCCACCTGGCGCGCATCGCCGAGGTGAACCCGGTGGTCAACGCGATCACGCGGGTGCTGGCCGAGCAGGCGCTGACCGAGGCGGCGCAGGTCGACCGGGACGGCGCGCGCGGGCCGTTGGCCGGGGTGCCGTTCACGGTGAAGGAGAGCATCGCGATCGGCGGCGTGCCGACGACGCACGGCGCGGTGCGGTTCAAGGACTTCGTGGCGCCCCTGGACGCGCCGCCGGTGGCGCGGCTGCGGGCGGCGGGTGCGATCCCGATCGGGCACGCGAACATGCCGACGCTCACGCTGGCCGGCATGCACACGCGCAGCGAGCTGTTCGGCGACACGGTGAACCCCTGGGACCCGGCCGTCACGCCCGGCGGATCCAGCGGCGGCGACGGGGTGGCGGTGGCGACCGGGATGGCCGGCCTGGGACTGGGCAACGACTCCGGCGGCTCGGTGCGCATCCCGGCGGCGTTCTGCGGCGTGGCCGGGCTGAAGCCGACCTCCGGGCGGTTCCCGGCCGACCACCGGCTCGGCCCGGACGACCCGCCGCTGGGCGCGCAGCTGTTCGTGGTCGACGGGCCGCTCGCCCGGACCGTCGGCGACCTGCGGTTGGCGTTCGAGGCGCTGGCCGGCACGTCGCCGCGCGACCCGCGGGCGGTGCCCGTGCCGCTGACCGGGCCGCCGGCGCCGCGCCGGGTCGCCGTGGCGGCCGATCCCGGCGGCGCGGGCGTCGACCCGGTGGTGCGGGCCGCCGTCGAGGACGCCGCCGGCGTGCTGTCGGACGCCGGGTACGAGGTCGTCGAAGCGGACGTGCCGGCGCTGGACGAGGCGTTGTCGGCGTACGGGGCCATGCTGATGACCGAGTTCACGCCGAGCTGGCCGGTGGTGCGCACCCTGCTCGGCGCGGAGGGCCACCGGTACATCGAGATGTCGATGGCGAAGACCGGGCCGGTGGACGTCGCCGAGTACCTGCGGCTCACCGGCGTGCTGCTGGGCGTGAAGCGGGCGTGGGCCGAGTTCCTGGACCGGTTCCCGCTGGTGCTCGGGCCGGTGTTCACCGCGCCGGCGCCCGAGCCGGGGCTGGAGTCCCGCTCGCGCGAGGGCCACGACCTGGTGACCGGCGCGATGCGGCTGTGCACCGCGACCAGCTTCGCGGGCCTGCCCGCGGTGGCCGTGCCGACCGGGGTGGTCGACGGGCTGCCGGTGGGCGTGCAGCTGATCGGCCGGGCCTACCGCGAGGACCTCTGCCTGGCCGCGGCCGAGGTGGTGCAGCGGGTGCTCACGCCGCGTACTCCCGCAGGAAGCTGACGGCCTCGTCGGCGTCGTCGGTGACCAGGATCCAGCGCTCGGCCTCCCGGCCCCGGGCCAGGCGCCGCACCAGCGGCGCGGCCGGCACCTCGTCGACCCAGAAGTCCGCGCCCAGGAACACCATCGGCGCGGCCGGGCCGACCGAGCCGTAGTGGTTCTGGCAGTAGTCCTGGAAGACCTCCTGGACGGTGCCCGCGCTGCCCGGCGTGTAGATGATGCCGCCGGCGGCGACGGTGAGCAGACCCTCCTCGCGCACCGAGTTGGCGAAGTACTTGGCGTGCAGCTCACACGCCGGGTTCGGCGGCTCGTGACCGTAGAACCAGGTCGGGATGCCGATCGTGCGCGGTCGGTCGGAGGAGGGCAGGTCGGTGGGGCAGGCGGCGATCCAGCGGCCGACGGACTCGGCGTCGCCGCCGAACGCGGGCGCCTTCGCCAGGTCCTTCAACGTCGGCTCGTCCACGCCGATCCGCACGCCGAGCGGCACGGCCTCCATCACGCCCGGCCCGCCGCCGGTCAGCACCGTGAACCCGGCTTCGCCGAGCGCCGCGCCGAGCCGCACGGCACGTCGGTAGCCGTCCGTGTCGCGGCCGAGGGCGTGCCCGCCCATCACGGCGACCGGCCGTTCGGGCAGCACGTCCGCCAACGCCTCGGTGATCGCGTGGTCGTGCAGGCGTTCGGCGAGGGCGTGCAGCGGGTCGGGGTTGTGGCCCCGGGTCCGGCTGTGGCGGTAGATCCGGGCGTCGGGGGTGTCGGCGTAGGACAGCGGGTCGTCCGGGTCGAACCCGGCGAACAGCTCGGCCGGCGTGTAGAGCCGCGACCGGTACACGTCGTAGGGCAGGTCGGGGATGGTCGGGAACACCAGCGCCCCGGCCGCCGCCGCGCGCCGCTGGGCGAGCGGGGAGAGCGTGCAGCCGAGGAACAGCGCGCCGTCCATCGGCACGCGCAGCTCCTCCTCGCTCAGGTCGAGCCCGACGAGGACGGCGTGCCTCAGCTCGGCCGCCGCGCGGACCTGGTCGAGGTCGGTGTACTCGGTGCGCACCGGCGCAGCCTACGTGCGAACGCCCGACTCCCGGCATGCGAACGCAGGGCTCTCGCGAGAGTCCTGCGTTCAGAGCGCGAGAGTCCTGCGTTCGGGAGGGGTGAGTTCAACGCTCAGAAGATGACGGTCTGGTTGCCGTGCACCAGGACGCGGTCCTCCAGGTGCCACCGCAGACCGCGCGACAGCACGACCTTCTCGATGTCACGCCCCTTGCGCACCATGTCGTTGACGGAGTCGGTGTGGTCCACCCGGATCACGTCCTGCTCCACGATGGGCCCCTGGTCGAGGTCCGCGGTCACGTAGTGGCACGTCGCGCCGACCAGTTTCACGCCCCGGCTGCGCGCCTGGTGGTACGGCCGCGCCCCGACGAACGACGGCAGGAAGCTGTGGTGGATGTTCAGCGCCCGCCCGGCCCAGGCCGCGCACAGCTCCGGGGGCAGGATCTGCATGAACCGCGCCAGCACCACCGCGTGCGGCCGGTGCCCGTCGACGAGCTGCCGCAGCTGCGCGAACGCCGCCGCCTTGCCCTCCGGGTCGTTCGCCGGGAACGGCAGGTGGTGGAACGGGATGCCGTGCGCCCTGGTGATCCCGGCCAGGTCGGCGTGGTTGCCGATGACCGCGGCCACGTCGACGTCCAGCTCGTGCGACGCCACCCGGCCCAGCAGGTCGTACAGGCAGTGCCCCTCCTTGGACACGAGGATCACCACTCGCCTGCGCTCGCCGGAGTCGGCGACCCGCCACGACCCGGGGTGCGCGCCCAGCTCGCGGGCCACCTCGGCGAACCGGGTCCGCAGCTCCTCCACGTCGAACGGCAGCGAGTCGGCCCGGACCTCCTGGCGGGTGAAGAACCAGTTGGTGGCCGGGTCGGTGTGGTAGGCCGCCTCGACGATCCAGCCGCCGTGCTCGGCCAGGAACGAGGAGATCCGGGCCACGATGCCGGTGCGGTCGGGGCAGCCGAAGGTGATCACGTAGCGTCGTTCAGGCAGGGGCACGACCGGAAGTATCTACGGTCGCGGCAGCCCGTCCAGCAGAGACCTGTCACCCGATGTGATGGCGCCGCTCGGCCGGCCCCACACCGCCCGGTACAGCGCGTCGGCGGTGCCGGCCGCGGTGGCGTCCTCGTCGGTCGCCGAACCGGTGATCGGGCCCACCTCCGGCGGCTGTCCGGGCGTGAGGCGCAGCTCCCAGGCGCGGCCCGCGTCGGCGGCGTGGAACAGCACCCGGCCCGCCCGCTCGACCGGCTTGCGCTGGGCGGCCCGCGGCAGCATCCGGGTCAGGAACTCGTCCACGCCGTCGGCCGCGAACTCCACGTCGAACAGCAGCGACGGGACGTCCGCGCCGTGCCGGGCGTGCTCGGCGTCGAGCCGGTGGATCGCGGTCTCGTGCGCCTGCCGGCGTGACCAGAAGCCGAAGGTCTTCGGCCCGATGAACGTCCACGCGGGCGTGTCCGCCGGGGCGCCGGCCAGCGTGTCGGCCAGCTCGGCGACCTTCTCGTCCCACCAGACGAGCAGCTCGTCCCAGTCGGCGGGGCGGTCGTCGGGCCGCGGCCGCTCGCCGTCCACCGGGGTGCGCAAGGCGCGCGACGCCCAGGAGTGGACGAGGCCGACGTGGTCCACCAGGTCCCGCACCGTCCACCCGGGACAGCTCGGCACCGGCGCGTCCGGCCCGGCGGCCACCGCGGCGGCGCGCAGCGCGGCGTACTGGGTCCTCAGGTGCTGCACGAAGTCGACGTGGTCCACTCCGCACAGCCTAGGGACTCACCACGTCCCAGGGCAGGGTCACCTCGCCGAGCCGCCACCGCTTCCGGTCGTCCAGCACCGGCCAGCCGCGCTCGGCCAGCAGCCGCACGGACTCCACCCAGCGCGCACGCGGGCCGTAGGGCGCGAACGGCGCGCACGTCGCCCAGCACGCGTCCAGCTCGGACAGCAGGGCGTGCACCTTCTCGCCGGGCACGTTGTGGTGGATCAACGCCTTCGGCAGCCGTTCGGCCAGGTCGCCCGGCGTCTCCAGGTCGGCGGGCAGGCAGGAGAGGGTGAACGTCCGCGGCCCGTCGGAGGTCAACGCGACCCAGCAGCACCGGCGGCCGATCTCGTCGCACGTGCCCTCGACCAGCACCCCGCCGGGCGCGAGCCGGCCGACCATGGTGTCCCACGCCTCCGCCGCCTGCTCCTCGGTGTACTGGCGCAGCACGTTGAACGCGCGCAGCAGCACCGGGCGCGCGCCGGCCAGCTCGAACCCGCCGCGCCGGAAGTCCAGCGCGGGCGGGTCGGCGACCGCCTTGCCCGCGGCGACCCGTTCGGCGTCGAGTTCGAGGCCGAGCACGCGGACGGCCGGGTTGACCGCGCGCAGCCGGGCCGCCAGCTCGACGGTGGTGATCGGGGAGGAGCCGTAGCCGAGGTCCACCACCAGCGGGTCGGGCGCGGCGAGCAGGTCCCGGTGGGCGTGCGCGACCCACCGGTCGACCCGGCGCAGGCGGTTCGGGTTGGTGGTGCCCCTCGTGGGCAGGCCGAGCGCGCGCGCCCGGCCCGCGGCTAGGCGCGGCGTGCGAGCCATTCGGCGGTGAACTCGGATTCCTTGTCGAGCAGCAGCGAGACCTGTTCGACGATCATCGCCTCCAGCTTGCCGCCCATGATCGGGATGCTCACCTTCACCTGACCCGTGAGCGTGAGTTCGCTCCCACTCGCGGTGTCGGCGAGCGTGATCGTGCCGTCCAACCGGCCCGGGACGCCGTTCAGCGTCACCTCCACCGTGCCCGTGTGACCGGCCTCGGTCCACGACTCGGCGCGGTCGATCACGAGGTCGCCGCCGAGCAGGCCGCGGGCCACCGACGGCAGCCTGTCCGCGGGCACACCCTGCTTGAGCTGGTAGGACGTGCTCTGGTCGGTGGTGGTGAAGGCGACCAGCTCCGGGTTCGTGCCGCCCAGCTCGGCGAGCCGGTCGCGCAGGTAGGTCTGGTCCACCAGCGCTGCGTACACGTCCCGCGCCGGCCAGCGGGACGTGGTTCGGTGCTCGATGCGGCGTGCCATGTCGCGGAGGCTACCGTTCTCCGTCGTGACCACCCCGCCCTCCAGTGCCCGTGTGCCGCTGGCCGAGTGCACCACGCTGCGGCTCGGTGGCCCTGCGGCGAGGTTCACGCGCGCCGCCACCGCCGCCGAGCTGGTCGAGACCGTGCGCGCCCTGGACGCGGACGGCGAGCCGTTGCTGCTGCTCGGCGGCGGGTCGAACCTGGTGGTGTCCGACGCCGGGTTCGACGGCACGGTCGTGGCGGTCGGCACGTCCGGCCGCCGGCTCGACCCGCTGGGCGACGGCCTCGTGCAGCTGACCGTGGAAGCGGGTGAGGACTGGGACTCGGTCGTCGCGGAGGCCGTGGCGCAGGGGCTGGGCGGGCTGGAGTGCCTGTCGGGCATCCCCGGGCTGGTCGGGGCGACGCCGGTGCAGAACGTCGGCGCGTACGGCGTCGAGGTCGCGCAGGTGCTGACCTCGGTGGACCTGCTGGACCGGCGCACGGGTCGCGTGCACCAGGTGCCGGCGGACGGCTTGGGGCTGGCGTACCGGACCAGTGTGCTGAAGGGCACGGACCAGGCGGTGGTGCTGCGGGCGCGGTTCGCGCTCACCGCGGGCGGGCAGTCCGCGCCCATCCGGTACGGCGAGCTGGCTCGCGCGCTGGGCGTCGCGCCCGGTGACCGGGTGCCCGCCGACGCGGCCCGCAAGGCGGTGCTGGAGCTGCGGCGCGGCAAGGGCATGGTGCTCGACGCGGCCGACCACGACACGTGGAGCGCGGGCTCGTTCTTCACCAACCCGCTGCTGGACGACTCGACGCTGGCCGGGGTGCTGATCCGGATCGCGGAGCGGTTGGGGCCGCACGTGGACGTGCCGACCTACCCGGCCGGGCCGGGCTTCTCGAAGCTGTCGGCGGCGTGGCTGATCGAGCGGGCCGGGTTCGGGCGCGGGCACCGGGGGCCGGGCGGTCGGGTGGCGCTGTCCGGCAAGCACACGCTGGCGCTGACCAACCGGGGCGGCGCGTCCACGGAGGACCTGCTGGACCTGGCGCGCGAGGTGCGCGACGGGGTGCGGACGGCGTTCGGGGTGGAGCTGCTGCCGGAGCCGGTGTTGGTGGGCTGCGAACTGGGGTGATCGCGTGACCGGTGTCGCCGCGGCCGGCGGTGTGCCGGCAGGGTGGGTCGGGTGATCCGGAACACCATCGCGGACTCCGTGGTGAACGGGCCGGTCGTGCAGATCGGTTCGGGCAACGTCACGCTCGCGCTCGCCAGGCTCGACGTGGCCGAGGACCGTGCGCCCCACGTGGACGAGCCGGCCCGGATGACCGTGGCGCGCCTGCCCGAGGTGGCGTTCACCCTGGCCAGGTCGAGCGTGGTGGTGGCCAGGCGGGACAAGGTCCGGGCGTTGGAGCTGGTCCGTGAGGCGATCGCCATCCAGCGCCCGCCAGCCGCCTTCCGCCCCGACCGGCACCTGCTCGAACTCGCCGGCTCGTCGGTGCTCCTCGCGCTGGCGCAGGTCGGTGCGGGGCCGCCGCCTTCCGCGAGGGCTTCGCGAGCGCAACGGCCGAACGGCCGAACGGGTGACTCCGTGTGACGAATCCTCACTCCGCGCGTTTCATGGAGGTAGGGGCACCCGTTGGAGGTCGTCATGGCCTACGCCGACGACGAGCGCGCGGCCGTCAGGCCGATCAAGAAGCTGGTTGAGGACGATTTCCTGAGCCGGCCCGGGGTGGTGGGTGTCGACCTCGGCGAGAAGACCGCGGGCGGCCGGGCCACCGGGCGGCTGGCGATCGTCGTGTACGTCCGCCGCAAGGGGCCCGCGGCCCAGTTCGCCATCCCGCCGGAAGTGCTGGGCGTGCCGACCGACGTGGTCGAGGACACGTTCTGGCCGCACCACACCATCGCCTCGCCCGAGGGCGTGAGCGGGGCGGAGCGGCACGAGTCGTTGGCGGGCGGCATCGGGATCGGGCCCAGCCGGGCGGTCCGGTTGGTGCCGCCGGACGTCCCGGAAGTGGACGACTACGTGGTGGCCGGGACGCTGGGCGCGCTGGTCACGCCGCGCGGCAGGCACATCGTGATGGCGTTGACGTCGTTCCACGTGGCCTGCGTGGACGACGCCTGGGCGGTCGGCGACCCCATGGTGCACCCGTCCCGGGTCGACGGCGGGCACCCGGTGCACGACCGGGTCGGCGCGTTGGCGCGGGCCGCGTTGTCGGCGCGGGTGGACGCCGCCGCGATCACCCTGACCACGCCCCGGGCGCGGGCCGAGGTGGTCGGGTTGGGCGCGGTGACCGGGCAGGCGCGGGCGCGGGTCGGTGACCGGGTGCGCAAGCGCGGCCGGACGACGGCGGTGACGGAAGGCGTGGTGGCGTCGACGGACGCGGTGATCACGCTGGACTTCGGGGTGGGGCTGGGCGTGCGGAGGCTGTACGACCAGATCCGGATCGAGACGCCGAGGTTCGCCGACCACGGCGACTCGGGCGCGGTGCTGCTCGACGACGCGAACCGGGTGGTGGGGCTCTACTGCGCCGGGAGCCCGGACCGGGGGTTCGCGAACCCCATCGGCCCGGTGCTCGACCAGTTGGACGTGGAGCTGATCACGCCCGGTGGATGCGGGACGCCGACGCCTGCGCCCGGGGCTTGAGGACGATCTGGTCCAGGTTGACGTGCGCGGGCCTGGTCACCGCGAACGCGATCACGTCGGCCACGTCGTCCGCGGTCAACGGCGTCACACCCTGGTAGACGGCCGCGGCCCGGTCGGCGTCGCCGTCGAAGCGGTTGACGGAGAAGTCGGTCTCGACCATGCCGGGCAGGATCTCGGTCACCCGCACCGGCCGGCCGAGCAGCTCGCCGCGGAGCGTGCGGTGCAGCGCGGACTGGGCGTGCTTCGCGGAGGTGTAGCCGGAGCCGTTGTCGTAGGCCTCGTAGGCGGCGACCGAGGTGACGGTGACCACGTGCCCGTCACCGGAGGCGATCAGCTTCGGCAGCAGGCCCTTCGTGACGCGCAACGTGCCCAGCACGTTCGTCTCCCACATCCACCGCCAGTGCTCCTCGTCCGCCTCGGCGACGGTGGCCAGGCCGCGCGCGCCGCCGGCGTTGTTGACCAGCACGTTCGCCGCGGGGATGGCGTCGAGGAAGGCGTCGACCGACGGCGCCGAGGTGACGTCCAACTCGACCGCGACGCCGTCGATCTCATCCGCGATAGCCTTGAGGCGGTCGACCCGCCGGGCACCGAGCACCACGTGGAAGCCCTCGGCGGCGAGCCTGCGGGCGGTGGCCTCGCCGATGCCCGCACTGGCTCCGGTCACGACTGCGATAGGACGGTTCACACCGGGAATCCTAAGCGTGGGACGCGCATGTGACGCGGATCACTCGCACCGGGAGTCGGGTGGGACGTCCTTCGATCAGGAGGTCGTAACGTGCACAGGACAGTGGCGGCTCTGCTGCTCGGCTTGGCCCTGGTGGCGGGCTGCTCGGCGAAGGTGGAAACGGGCACGGCCAAACCGGTCGGCGGCGACAACCCGCCCGTGGCCAAGTTCACCACCGCGCCCGCGGACGGCGCGGTCGATGCCCCGGTCAACGTGCCGGTGCAGGTCACCGTGGCCGAGGGGACGATCGACCAGGTCACGGTCACCAACCCCGAGGGCCAGGCCGTCGCGGGCAAGCTCGCCGAGGACAAGAAGTCGTGGGCCAGCACGGAGCCCCTCGGGTTCGGCAAGGCGTACGCGTACGCGGGCCGGGCGACCGGGACGGACGGGCGGCCCGTCGACCTGAAAGGCGGGTTCACCACCCTGAACCCCGCTTCCCAGGTGCGCGCGACGCTGTTCCCCGGCGACAACGACACCATGGGCGTGGCCGTGCCCATCAAGGTCGAGTTCGACGCCGACGTCTCCGACCGGGCGACGGTGCAGAAGGCGTTGACGGTGACGAACTCCGCCGGCGTCCAGGGCAGCTGGGCGTGGCTGAACTCGCGCGAGGTCCACTACCGGCCGGAGAAGTACTGGCCCGCCAACACGCAGATCCACGTCGAGGCCAAGCTGTACGGCGTGGCCTACGGCGGCGGCGCGTTCGGCCGCGCGGACGTGACCAGCGACTTCACCATCGGCCGCAACCAGGTCGTGAAGATCGACACGCCGTCGCACCAGCTGGTCGTGCAGCGTGACGGGCAGACCGTGGCGACCTACCCGGCGTCGTTCGGCAAGGACGACGACCCGGCGCTGAACACGCCGAACGGCACGTTCGTGGTGATGCAGAAGTTCGACACGTGGAGCTTCGACAACCCCCAGTACGGCTACACCAACGTGGTCAAGAAGTGGTCGGTGCGGTTCTCCAACCACGGCGAGTTCATCCACGAGAACAACGACAACGCGGCGAACATCGGCAAGGTCAACTCGTCGCACGGCTGCGCGAACCTGTTGGAGGCCGACGCCAAGGCCTACTACGACAGCGCGATGGTCGGTGATCCCGTCGAGGTGACCGGGGCGAGCATGACGTTGCCGGCGCAGTTCGACTGGTACGACTGGCAGATTCCGTGGGCGCAGTGGCAGACGATGTCCGCTCTGTGACGTTCGGTGGCGGTGCCGGGGCGGATCGAAGGCGCGGTGCCAGGTCCGGCTCGATTTGACATGGGGCCCTTACGGGCACTCCAGGCAGGCCAAAGCCGGCAGGCCGGGCGGGGTAAAGCGTCCCGCCGGGCCTGCCGGCTTCGTCCAGCCTAAAGCACCCGAACCCATGTCAAATCGGGCCTCTGCGGGGGTGGTGGCGGGGCCGTTGTGGGCGTGTTTCGGTGATCGAAGTGACGACCGGTTGATCAAGATGTGGCCTATCGGGTGATCAAGGGCTGGTCGTGCGGTGTGGTCGATGGCGCAAAATCGCTTGCGCGGGAAGTGGTGGGATGATTTCCGCGTTGTCGTAAGTCGTGCGGAACACTCTCCTCGACGCCGAGGGCGTCCGGCTGTCGGTTCGCGAGTCGGGCCCTGACGACGCCCCCGCGGTCGTGCTGGTGCACGGATGGGCGCAGTCGGGGGAGGTGTGGCCGCTTCAGCCGTCGTTGCGCAGTTACGCGGTGGACCTGCGTGGTCACGGGGCGTCGGAAGTCGCCCGGAACGGGTATCGGGAATCGGCGGCCTGGGCGGCCGATCTGAAGGCCGTCCTCGACCACGTCGGACGGCCCGCGGTGGTGGTGGGGTGGTCGTACGGCGGGGTGGTGATCGCCGACTACCTGCGTTGTCACGGCACGGCCGGGATCAGCGGGGTGGTGCTGGTCGGGGCGGTCACCGAGTTGGGGCGGGACAGGCCCGGCGCGGTCACCGGGCGGGTGATGAAGGCGGTGTTGCCCGCGGCGTTCTCCGACGACCCCGCGGTGGCGGTGCCGGCGTTGACGGACTTCTGCCGCGACCAGGCGCCCGGGTTGGCCGGTGACGTGGTGCAGCGGATGGTGGGCACGGCGTTGCGGGTGCCGCCGTGGGTCCGGCGCGAGGTGTTCCGGCGCGAGGTGGACAGCGCCGTCGTGCTGAAGGCGGTCGACAAGCCGACACTGGTCGTGCACGGCACCGCCGACGAGGTGGTCGACCCGGCCGCCGGTGAGTACGCGGCGGCCCTGATCCCCGGAGCCGACTTGCGCCGCTACGACGGAATCGGACACTCGCCGTTCCTGGAACGGCCGGAGCGGTTCGCGGCCGACCTCGGGCGGTTCGTCGCGGAGGTGTCGCGGTGAAGCGGGTCGCGGTGCTGTCGGTGCACACGTCACCGCTGGAGCAGCCCGGCACGGGCGACGCCGGTGGGATGAACGTCTACATCGTGGAGACCGCCACCCGGATGGCGCGGCGGGGGATCGCGGTGGAGATCTTCACCCGGGCGACGTCCTCGGAGTTGCCGCCGGTGGCCGAGCTCGCGCCCGGCGTGAAGGTGCGGCACGTGGTCGCGGGGCCGTTCGAAGGGTTGGGCAAGGAAGAACTGCCCGGTCAGCTCTGCGCGTTCACCGCCGGGGTGCTGCGGGCGGAGGCGCGGCACGAGCCCGGGCACTACGACGTCGTGCACTCGCACTACTGGCTGTCGGGGCAGGTCGGGTGGTTGGCGCGGGAGCGGTGGGCGGTGCCGCTGGTGCACACGGCGCACACGCTGGCGAAGGTGAAGAACCTGGCGCTGGCGGCCGACGACACACCGGAGCCCCGGATGCGGGTCATCGGCGAGGAGCAGGTCGTCGCGGAAGCGGACCGGCTGGTGGCCAACACCGACGTCGAGGCGGCCGAGCTGGTCAAGCTGTACGACGCGGACCCGTCGAAGGTGCTGGTCGTGCCGCCGGGGGTGGACCTGGAGCGGTTCACGCCCGGTGACCGGGACGGGGCGCGGGCGGCACTGGGGTTGCGGCCGGAGTCGGTCGTGCTGGCCTTCGTGGGGCGCATCCAGCCGTTGAAGGCGCCGGACGTGCTGTTGCGGGCGGCGGCGGAGATGGTGGCGCGCGACCCCGGGCTGCGGGCGCGGCTGGTCGTGCTGGTGGTCGGCGGTCCGTCGGGATCGGGCATGAAGACGCCCGAAGAGCTGGTGCGGTTGGCGGCCGAGCTGCGGATCTCCGACGTGGTGCGGTTCATGCCGCCGCAGGGCGGCGAGGCGTTGGCGCGGGTGTACCGCGCGGCCGACGTGGTCGCGGTGCCCAGCTACAACGAGTCGTTCGGGCTGGTCGCGCTGGAGGCGCAGGCGTGCGGGACGCCGGTGGTCGCGGCGGCGGTCGGCGGGTTGCCGGTGGCCGTGCGCGACTGGGTGTCCGGCGCGTTGGTGGACAGCCACGAACCGGGCGCGTGGGCGCGGGTGCTGACGTCCATCGCGCTGAACCCGGCGTGCCGGGAGGAGCTGGCGAGCAACGCCGTCGGCCACGCCCGCCGGTTCTCCTGGGACCGGACGACTGATTCACTCCTGGCCGGGTACGCCGAAGCACGGGACGTGTTCCGCGAGGAGGTCATCGCTTGAGCCTGGACGACGTCATCAAGTCGACGCTGGACGACCGCGAGCTGCGCTACGACCGCAAGGAGCCGGGACGGTTCTTCGTGACCCTGCCCGGCACGAAGAAGCTCCAGACGAACTGCTGGCTGGTGGTGGGCAGGCACGCGCTGGTGGTGGAGGCGTTCGTGTGCCGCAAACCGGACGAGGCGCACGAAGACGTCTACCGGTTCCTGTTGCGGCGCAACGCCAAGCTGTACGGCGTGCACTACACGATCGACACGACCGGCGACATCTACCTGGTCGGCCGGATCGCGCCGCACGCCGTGACGCCCGACGAGCTGGACCGCGTGCTCGGGCAGGTGGTGGAGGCCGCCGACGGCGACTTCAACACGTTGCTGGAGATCGGGTTCGCCGGCGCCATCCAGCGGGAGTGGGACTGGCGGGTCTCGCGCGGCGAGTCGCTCGCCAACCTCGAGGCGTTCCGGCACCTGGTGTCCGAATCGTGATGGCCCGGGAGCAACGGGGGTGATCCCCCGCCCCGTCCCACCCGTGACCGGAAACCAGGGAGGGTCACATGGGCAGACGGGTGGGGCTGGTGGTCGCCGCGTTCGCGGTGCTGGCGCTGGCGGGGTGCGGTGCGAGCAGCTCGTCGGGGTCGTCGGCCGACCAGGCGGCGCCTGCGCCCGCGCAGGAGGAGGCGCAGCCGGGCGGCACGCCCAAGCAGGACTCGGCGGCCACGGGCGAGGCGGAGCGGGCCGGCACGTCGGCGCAGCAGAACCGGCAGCTCGTGCGCACGGCGACGGTCGAGTTGCGCGCACCGGACTCCGATGCGGTGTTGACGCAGGTCAAGGACCTGGTCATCGCGCAAGGCGGGTACTCGGCGCAGGAGCGGTCGCAGCCCGGCCGGGCGTCGGTGACGGTGAAGGTGCCCGGCGACCGGCTGGACCGGGTGATGGGGGCGGTCACCGGGCTGGACGGCGTCGAGGTCGGCAGGCGGGAGCTGCAGACCGAGGACGTGACCGAGCAGGTGGTGGACATCGAGGCCCGGCTCGCCAACCAGCGGGCCAGCGTGGAACGCGTGCGGGGGCTGCTGGACCGGGCCACGACCACGTCCGAGATCACCGACATCGAGGCCGAGCTGACCAAGCGGCAGTCCGAGCTGGAGTCGCTGCAACGCCGGTACGAGACGGTGACCGGCCAGGTCGCCATGGCGACGCTGACCGTCGTCATCTCCGCGACCGGCGAGCCGGTGGTCGCGCACGACGAGAACGACTTCCTGGAAGCGTTCGCCGGTGGCTGGAAGGCGCTGGTGGGCGCGTTCGGCTGGCTGCTGGTGGTGCTGGGCGGCGTGCTGCCGTTCGCGGTGGTGCTGGGCCTGCCGGCGTTCGGCTACCTGTGGTGGCGGCGTCGCCGGAGGGCCGCGCCCGTCGCGCCGCCGAGCACGCCCTGAGCCGCGGAGCGCGGGGCGGCTTGGGAGAGAGGGGGAGTCGCGAGCTCAAGCCGCCCCGCGTCGGTCCCCGCTGACGTGGATCCGGGCGGGGGGAGCCCGGGCTCCGAGCGGGCCGCGGTTCGACGGGGGGATGGCGAACCGCGGAGGTGCCGCGCGGGCCGATCGGAGTGCGTGGGCGCCGACCCGCGAGAACCCTGCCAACTTGGCAGATGCCCCGTGGGCGCCACAAGGGGCGGCACTACTCCATCCGGGTGTTCTTAGCCGAGTTAAGTAACGCTGGAGCGCGACGAACGACTGCCTTGACCAGCGATGTGGCTTGACTCACGATGGCGGGATCCCGGCCCCCTGGATGAGTGAGGCAGCCGCATGGTCTTCCGCAGTCCGTTCCCCGATGTCGCGGTCCCGGACGTCACGCTGCACGAGTTGCTGTTCGCCGACCTCGGCGAGCGCGCCGACCGGGTGGCCCTGGTCGACGGCGGCTCGGGCGCGTCGCTGACCTACCGCCAACTGGCCGGTGCGGTCGACCGCATGGCCGCCGCGCTGGCCGCCAGGGGGATCGGCAAGGGCGACGTCGTCGGCATCCTCAGCCCGAACACCCCGTACTACGCCGTCGTGTTCCACGGCATCCTGCGCGCGGGGGCCACCGCGACCACCATCAACGCCCTGTACACGGCGGACGAGGTCGCGCACCAGCTGGCCGACGCCGGCGCGAAGATGCTGTTCACGGTGTCCGCGCTGCTGCCGAACGCCGCGCCGGGCGCCGAGAAGGCGGGCATCTCCGACGTGGTCGTGCTGGACGCCGCCGAGGGCTACCCCAGCCTGTCGGCGTTGCTGGCGAACACCGAGCCGGTGCCGGAGGTGTCGATCGACCCGGCGCACGACGTGGCCGTGCTGCCGTACTCGTCGGGGACGACCGGCCGGGCCAAGGGCGTGATGCTCACGCACCGCAACCTGGTCGCGAACATCGTCCAGTGCGGACCGATGCTCCGGGTCGGCGAGCAGACGAAGATCCTCGCCGTGCTGCCGTTCTTCCACATCTACGGCATGCAGGTGCTGATGAACAACGGCCTGCACGTCGGCGCGACGGTGGTGACGCTGCCGAAGTTCGACCTGCCCGAGTTCCTGCGGGTGATCCAGGACCACCGGACCGACCGCGTCTACATCGCGCCGCCGGTCGCCGTGGCCCTGGCCAAGCACCCGCTGGTCGACCAGTACGACCTGTCCGGCATCGACACGATCTTCTCCGGCGCCGCGCCGCTGGACGTCGACCTCGCGGCGATCGTCGCCAAGCGCCTGGGCTGCCGCGTCTCGCAGGGCTACGGGATGACCGAGATGAGCCCGGTCAGCCACGCGATCCCGGACGGCCGCGACGACATCTCCGTGGGCACGGTGGGCGTCATCGCGCCGAACATGGAGTGCCGCTTCGTCGACCCGGCCACCGGCGAGGACGTGGGCGTCGGCGAGCGCGGCGAGCTGTGGTGCCGCGGCCCGAACGTCATGAAGGGCTACCTGAACAACCCCGAAGCCACCGCCGCCACGCTCGACGAGGACGGCTGGCTGCACACCGGCGATGTCGCGATCATCGACGAGAACGGCCTGGTCAGCATCGTCGACCGGGTCAAGGAGCTGATCAAGTACAAGGGCTACCAGGTGCCGCCGGCCGAGCTGGAGGCCCTGCTGCTGACCCACCCGGAGATCGCCGACGCGGCCGTGGTCGGCGTGCGCGACGAGGAGGGCGAAGAGGTGCCGAAGGCCTTCGTCGTCCGCCAGCCGGGCACCGCCCTGGACGAGGCCGCCGTGATGGAGTTCGTGGCCTCCCGAGTCGCCCCGCACAAGAAGGTGAGGGTCGTGGAGTTCATCGAAACGATCCCGAAGTCGGCCGCGGGCAAGATCCTGCGCAAGGACCTGCGCGCCCGCGAGGCGTCTGCCTGACTCGCGCTCGCGAGACCCCCCGGCGGCGAATCGCGGCTGCCGGGGGTTCTCCGCTGTCCGGTCACTCGATGGTGTTGATCGTGGCTACTCGGCGCGCCGGGTCGGTCACGGGGCACAACCATGTCGGGTGCGAATCGGAACCACACATCGGAGAGCACACGCATGCGCATTCTCGGAAGGCTGGCCGTCGCGGCCGGCGCCACGGCCGTCATCCTGCTGGCCTCCCCGGCCGCCAACGCGTCCGACGCCGCCGCGGAGCGGACGTACGGGGCGATGGACGCCGTCCCCCACGCCGACCTGCTGGGCGCCCTGACGAGCGTGCTCGGCCCGGTGACCGGCGGCCTCGGCGGCGCGAGCGGCGCGGCCGGTGGGCTCGGCGGTTTGACCGGCGGGATCGTGGACCTGCAGGGCATCGGCTGACCCGGCCTCGGGCCGGGCCCGGGAGGGGCCCGGCCCGCCCGGTCGGCTGCACCGATCAAGGTCCGACGTGAGCCGGGCCGGCCCATCTGGCAGGCTGACGCCCATGGCTGTCGGAACCCTGGTGCTGCTCCGCCACGGCGAGAGCGTCTGGAACGCGGAGAACCTGTTCACCGGTTGGGTGGACGTGCCCCTCTCGGAGAAGGGTGTGAACGAGGCGAAGCGCGGCGGCGTGCTGCTGCGCGAAGCGGGCGTGCTGCCGGAGGTGGTGCACACGTCGCTGCTGCGGCGGGCCATCGGCACCGCCAACCTCGCCCTCGACGCGGCCGACCGGCACTGGATCCCGGTCCGCCGGGACTGGCGGCTCAACGAGCGGCACTACGGCGCGCTGCAGGGCAAGAACAAGAAGCAGACGCTGGAGGAGTTCGGCGAGGAGCAGTTCATGCTCTGGCGCCGTTCCTACGACACGCCGCCGCCGCCCATCGAGCCCGGCACCGAGTTCAGCCAGGACAGCGACCCCCGCTACGCCGACCTCGGCCCCGACCTGCCGCTCACCGAGTGCCTGCTGGACGTGGTCAAGCGGATGATCCCGTACTGGGAGTCCGCGATCGTGCCGGACCTGCTCACGGGCCGGACGGTGCTCGTGGCCGCGCACGGCAACTCGCTGCGCGCCCTGGTCAAGCACCTCGACGGGATCTCGGACGACGCCATCGCGGGCCTGAACATCCCCACCGGCATCCCGCTGCGCTACGACCTGGACGACGAGCTCAAGCCGCTCAACCCGGGCGGCGAGTACCTCGACCCGGACGCGGCGGCCGACGCCATCAAGGCCGTCGCCAACCAGGGTCGCTAGACCAGGCCGAGCTCGTGGGCGCGGGCCCCGGCCTGGAACCGGGACGAGGCGCCGAGCGCGGCCATCAGCTCCGCCACGCGACGGCGGTACGTGCGCAGGGACACCCCCAGCGCGCGTGCCGCCGTCTCGTCCGTCCACCCCTCGTTCAACGCGTCCAGCACCCCGGGCATGAACGCCCGCAGCTCGGCCATCTCCGCCTCGTGCACGGCCAGCTCGGTGCCCGCCCGCCACGCCGCCTCGAACAGCGACGTGATGCCGTGCACGACCTCGGGCTGCGTGATCACGCTGTAGCTGCGCGCGCCGTGCGACTCGTCGCCCGCCAGGATCACCACGCGGCCGTCCAGCACGATCGTCTCGTTCACGTCGTGCGCGCTGACCCGCACGTCCGCGCCGTGCTCGGCCATGTGCCGGGCGTGGTGCGCCCACCGCGGGTCGAGCAGGGTGCTCAGCCGGAACAGCTTGCGCACCCGCAGGCCTGGCGGGTGCTGCGCGATGCCGCTGCGCGGGTGGGTGCCCATCCAGGTGCGCAGCGCGTTCGCCGCGCACAGCAGCTCGCTCCTGGTCGCCGTGAACAGGTGGGCCGTCCGCTCGTACAGCTCGGCCTCGCCGCGCACCACGGTCATCGCGTCCATGGGGTCGAGCATGGCAGCAAGCTGCCAATCCCGGCGGGGGCGACGGCGGACGGCGATCGTGGACACCATGCTGAACCTCAAGCGCGTCGGGTACGGCGCGATGCAACTCGCCGGGCCCCACGTCTTCGGCCCGCCCGCCGACCCGGAGAACGCCAAGGCCGTCCTGCGCCGCGCCGTCGAGCTGGGCGTGGACCACGTCGACACCAGCGACTTCTACGGCCCGCACGTGGTCAACGAGCTGATCAAGGCCGCGCTCCACCCCTACCCGGAGGAGCTGACCATCGTCACGAAGGTCGGCTACCGCCGCACACCGGACGCCGACTGGGTCACCGCGCGGGAGCCTCGGCAGCTGCGCGACGCCGTGCACGACAACCTGCGCCGCCTCGGCCTGGACCGGCTCGACGTGGTCAACCTGCGCGTCGGCGGCGAGCAGGACCCCGAATCCGTCGAGGAGCCGTTCACCGTGCTCGCCGAGCTGCGCGAGCAGGGCCTGATCCGCGACCTCGGCCTGAGCAACGTCCACGAGCACCACCTGGACCAGGCGCTGTCGATCGCACCGGTGGTGTGCGTGCAGAACCTCTACAACGTCACCGACCGCGAGCACGAGGCGCTGCTCGACCGCACCACCGCCGACGGCATCGCGTTCGTGCCGTTCTTCCCGCTCGGCGGGTTCACGCCCGTGCAGCACGACACCCTGAACGACGTCGCCGCCAGGCACGGCGCGACCGACCGCCAGGTGGCGCTGGCGTGGCTCCTGCACCGCGCGCCGAACGTCCTGCTCATCCCCGGCACGTCCTCCACTCGTCACCTGGAGGAGAACCTGGCTTCCGCGGATCTGCACCTGTCCGAACAAGACCTGGCTCAATTGGACACGATTGGGTGAACGGTGGTCGTCCGCCGGGAGAACATCGGTCCCGGACGGTGTCGCAGGAGTCACGAACCAGGCCTGAGCTCTAGGCCGTACCCCGCCTGACCTGCTTACGATGCGCTCGTGACCGCAACGGGTTACCTCGTCCTGTCGATCGGCGCTCTGCTGATCGGCGGCGTCGCTTTCCTCGCCGGACGGACCACCGCGCGGGCCCGCGACACGCGTCCGCGCGGGCTCACCGTCGCCGACCTGATGGCCATGGTCGTCCACTCGTCCCCCGACGGCATCGCCGTGCTCAACGCCTTCGGTGACGTGGTGCTGCACAACTCCCGGGCCGAGGAGCTGGGCGTGGTGCGCAACAACCGGGCGGACGACCGGGCCAGGCGCGCCGCCGAGATGGCCCGCGGCGGCGGTGGGGTGGTCTCGGTGGACCTGTCGTCGCTGGAGGTCATCAAGGGCCGCCAGCCGCAGGCCGTGCACGCCACCGTCAAGGTGCTCACCGAGGGCTTCGTGGTGGTCGACGCCACCGACGAGTCCGAGTCGGTGCGGCTGGAGGCGACGAGGCGCGACTTCGTCGCCAACGTCAGCCACGAGCTGAAGACCCCGGTCGGCGCGCTCGCGCTGCTGGCCGAGGCGGTGCTGGACGCCGCGGACGACCAGGAGGAGGTCCGCCGGTTCAGCGCCAAGATCATGCAGGAGGCCACCCGGCTGGGCACGCTGGTCACCGAGCTGATCGCGCTGTCGCGGTTGCAGGGCGCGGAGAAGCTGCCGGAGCTCAGCCGGGTCGAGGTCGACGTGGTCATCGACGAGGCGATGGGCCGCTCCCGGCTCGCCGCCGAGTCCGCGGGCATCGAGATCGCCACCGACGAGCCGAGCGGCCTGGAGGTCGAGGGCGACCGGACGTTGCTGGTCACGGCCCTGAGCAACCTCCTGGACAACGCGGTCGCCTACTCGCCGCCGGGCAGCCCGGTGTCGGTCAGCCGCAAGCTCGTCGACGGCTTCGTCGAGATCGCCGTCACCGACCGCGGCATCGGCATCGCCGAGGACCAGCAGATCCGCGTGTTCGAGCGCTTCTACCGGGTCGACAAGGCCAGGTCGCGCGCCACCGGCGGCACCGGGCTCGGCCTCGCCATCGTCAAGCACGTGGCCAACAACCACGGCGGCGAGGTGAAGCTGTGGAGCCTGCCGGGCACCGGCTCCACCTTCACGCTGCGCATCCCGGCTCATCCCGACCAGGACGAGCCCACCCAGGACCTGCCGGCGCAGGAGCTGGCGAGCCCCGTGCCGAGCGGCGCGGGCAGCAACCACGGAGGAGAGCTGTGACCAGGGTGCTCATCGTGGAGGACGAGGAGTCCTTCGCCGATCCGCTCGCCTTCCTGCTGCGCAAGGAGGGCTTCACCGCGGCGCTCGCGGCCACCGGCCAGGAGGCGTTGGAGGAGTTCGACCGCAACGGCGCCGACATCGTGCTGCTCGACCTCATGCTGCCCGGCATGAGCGGCACGGACGTGTGCAAGCAGCTGCGGGCCCGCTCCGCCGTGCCGGTGATCATGGTCACGGCGCGGGACAGCGAGATCGACAAGGTCGTGGGCCTGGAGCTGGGCGCGGACGACTACGTCACCAAGCCCTACTCGGCCCGGGAGCTGATCGCCCGCATCCGGGCCGTGCTGCGGCGCGGCGGCGAGTCCGAGGAGCTGCTGCCGCAGGTCCTGGAGGCGGGGCCGGTGCGGATGGACGTGGAGCGGCACGTGGTGACCGTGGACGGCGGCGAGGTGAGCCTGCCGCTCAAGGAGTTCGACCTCCTGGAGTACCTGCTGCGCAACGTCGGCCGCGTCCTGACCCGCGGCCAACTGATCGACCGGGTGTGGGGCGCGGACTACGTCGGCGACACGAAAACCCTGGACGTGCACGTCAAGCGGCTGCGGTCGAAGATCGAGCCCGACCCCTCGGCGCCCCGGTACCTGGTCACCGTGCGCGGACTGGGATACAAGTTCGAATCCTGATCATCCCGACCAGGTACGGTGCACCGCGTGCGCCTAGGGGTGCTTGATGTCGGGTCCAACACCGTCCACCTCTTGGTGGTGGACGCTCATCGTGGTGCCCACCCGACGCCGATGAGTTCGGAGAAGTCCGTGCTGCGCCTCGCGGAGCAGCTGGACGGCGTCGGGATGCTCGGGCGCGAGGGCGCCGACCAGCTGGTGCGCACCGTCGCCGCGTCCAAGGCGGCGGCGGAGCGGCTGGGCTGCGAGGACCTGATGGCGTTCGCCACGTCCGCGGTGCGCGAGGCGGGCAACTCCGCCGAGGTCCTGGACCGGGTGCGCGCCGAGACCGGCGTCGACCTGCAGGTGCTGACCGGCGAGGACGAGGCGCGCTACACGTTCCTCGCGGTGCGCCGCTGGTACGGCTGGTCGGCGGGCAGGCTGCTGTGCCTGGACATCGGCGGCGGGTCGCTGGAGCTGGCGGTCGGCGTGGACGAGGAGCCGGAGGAGGCGTTCTCGGTGCCGTTGGGCGCGGGCAGGCTGACCCGGACCCGGTTCCGCCACGACCCGCCGACCAGGGCCGAGGTGGGCGAGACCGCCGAGTGGCTGGCCGAGCAGCTGGCGCCGGTGGCGAAGAAGCTCCGCCGGGTGGGGACCCCCGATCGGGTGGTCGCGACGTCGAAGACGTTCCGCACGCTGGCCAGGCTGACCGGCGCCGCGCCGTCGTCGGCAGGTCCGCACGCGCGGCGCGTGCTCACCGACTCGGGCCTGCGGCAGCTCATCGCGTTCATCTCCCGGATGCCCGCGGCGGACCTGGCGGAACTCGAAGGGGTGAGCGCGAGCCGGGCTCACCAGCTGGTGGCGGGCGCGTTGGTGGCGGAGGCCACCATGCGAGCACTGTCACTCGGCGAGCTGGAGATTTGTCCCTGGGCACTGCGGGAAGGTGTCATCCTGCGTCGGCTGGACCACACTAATGGTTCGGAACCGGACACCCCACCGGATCGCACCCGCCGGACGGGTGACACTGGACGGACTGACCGCCACGGGGCACGGTGGAGTTGATGAGTCGAGAGAGCGAGTCGGAGCAGACCCAGCGCACCGTCGCGGAGTTGCTCGCCCAGTACGGCGCGGGCTCCGGCGAGGTGACGCCGCGTCGGCGACGGCGCCGTGCCGAAGAGACCTCGGACACCGCTCCGCAGGCCATCATCGACCGGGTCAACTCCGACAGCGGCCGGCTGCGCGCCATCCGCGACGAGTCCGAGCCGCCGCCCGCCCCGCCACCCGCCCCGCCGCCGGCGCCGTCGACGCCCGCGCCGTTGCCGCAGCGGCAGCGTCCCGTCGAGGCCGAGCGCACCGCCTACCAGCCGCCGGTGCCGCCGGTGTCGCGTCCCGAGCCGCCGGTGTCCCGCCTGGAACCGCCGGTCTCGCGGCTGGAACCACCCGCTTCCCGGCTCGAGCCGCCGAAGAAGGCGGAGTCCGGGCGCAGACGCGCGCCCGAGGTGGACCCCGCCGAGGAGACCCGGGTCGTGCCGCCGATCGTGGCGGACTACCAGGGTGAGCCGTCCCGGTCCGCCCTGCCGAAACCGCCGGTCAAGCCCGAGGCGTCGCGCACGAACGTGGTGCGGCCCGTGCCGCCCGGCGCGCCGCCCGCGGTGAAGCCGCCGGTCCGCGAGCCGGTCACCGAGGTGATGCCGCGCATCACCGACAAGCTCTCGCCGAACGTGCCGCTGGAGTCGCTGCCGACCGAGTCGGTGCTGATCGTGCCGCCCGCGCCGCCGAGGCTGCCCGACCCGCTGCCCGACCAGTCCGCCGAGGACTGGTTCGGCGACGACGAGCCGGAGGAGGCCGTCGAGGGCGAGAGCACCGCGTTCCACCCGTACGTCGACCTCGACGAGGAAGACGAGGACGACGACTACCCGAGCCGCGACTTCGCGCGCCGGGACCTCGACGACGACGGGCCCGCCGGGCTGGGCGACCTCGACGAGGACGACGAGGACGAGCGCCCCGCGGACCGCTCGGCCGGCAAGGAGTGGCTGCTCATGATCGGGCAGCTGGCCGCCGGCGTGATCGGTGGCGCGGCGCTCTGGCTCGGCTTCAACTTCCTGTGGCGCACCGCCGCGCCCGCGGCGCTGGTGGTGGCCCTGGCGGTGACCGTCGGCCTGGTGATGATGGTCCGCAAGATCCGCCGGGCCGACGACCTCCAGACGACCGTCCTGGCGGTGCTCGTCGGGTTGATCGTGACGGTGTCGCCGGCGGCGATGCTGCTGGTGAACTCTTGATCCCGGTCGGGCTGTCCACTGCGGCCGTGTGGCCGCAGCCCGCGGGCGCCGCGTTCGAGGCGGCGGCCGAGCTGGGGTACGACGGGGTCGAGGTCATGGTGTGGGCCGACCCCGTGAGCCAGGACGTGAGCGCGGTGCGGCGGCTGTCGAAGCGCTACGGGGTGCCGGTGCTGGCCGTGCACGCGCCGTGCCTGCTGATCAGCCAGCGCGTGTGGTCGCCGGACCCGGCCGAGCGGCTGCGGCGCAGCGTGCAGGCCGCCGGCGACCTGGGTGCGCGGACGGTCGTGCTGCACCCGCCGTTCGTGTGGCAGCGGCGGTACGCGGAGGGGTTCGCGGACCTGGTCGCCTCGCTGGAGGACGACAGCGGCGTCGCCATCGCGGTGGAGAACATGTTCCCGGTGCGGCGCCCCCTCGGGCGGGGGCGGTCGGTGCAGGTCACGGCGTTCCGGCCGTCGATCGACCCGACCGACGTCGGCCACCGGAACTACACGCTGGACCTGTCGCACGCCTCGGCGGCGCACATGGACGCGATGGAGCTGGCCAAGCGCATGGGCGACGGGCTGACCCACGTGCACCTGGCCGACGGCTCCGGCCTGCCCAAGGACGAGCACCTGGTGCCCGGCCGCGGCACCCAGCCGTGCGGCGAGCTGCTGGGCCGGCTGACCCGCACGGGCTTCACCGGGCAGGTCGTGCTGGAGGTCAACACCCGCCGCGCCCGCACCCCCGCCGAGCGGACCGAACTGCTGACCGAGTCCCTGCTGTTCGCCCGCCTGCACCTCTGACCCCCGCGAGAGTCCTACCTCCACGCCGCGTGAGTCCTACGTTCAGAACGCGCGTGTCCTACGTTCGGAACACGTGAGTTGAACGCTCAGGTCGACGGAGTGCCAACTCGCATCCGCTCCGCCGCGGGTCAGCGGCTAGGGTCTTGATCGTGAACCCGGTGCGCACGTCGATCCTCGCCGCCGCGGGCAACGACGCGGTGCGCCGGCTCGTCGCGACCGCCCCCGTCACCCGTGACGTGGTGCGCCGGTTCGTGGCGGGCGAGACCACCGCCGATGCGATCGACACCGCCGGCCGGCTGATCGGCGACGGCCTGCGCGTCACCCTCGACCACCTCGGCGAGGACACCACGGACCGGGCCACCGCCGACCTGGCCGTGCGCGCCTACCTGGAGCTGCTCGACCAGCTGCACGACCTGGGCCTCGCCGCGGACGCCGAGGTCAGCGTGAAGCTGTCCGCCGTCGGCCTCCGCTCGGGCGAGACGCTCGCGCTGGACAACGCCTCCCGCGTGTGCGCGGCGGCCGAGCAGGCGGGCACCGCGGTCACCGTCGACATGGAGGACCACACCACCACCGACGCCACCCTGCGCGTGCTCGCCGAGCTGCGCCGCCACTGGCCGTCGACGGGCGCGGTGCTCCAGGCGTACCTGCGCCGCACCCTGGACGACGTGCGCGACCTCGCGGGCACGCGCGTACGGCTGTGCAAGGGCGCGTACGCCGAACCGCCGTCGGTGGCCCACGTCGACCGGCACGAGGTCGACCTCAACTACGTGCGCTGCGCCAACGCCCTGCTGGCCGGCTCCGGGTACCCGATGTTCGCCACCCACGACCCGCGCCTGATCGAGATCGTCTCCGAACGCGCCCGCTGGTACGGCAAGGCGGTCGACGACTTCGAGTTCCAGATGCTCCACGGCGTGCGGCCGGCCGAGCAGCGGCACCTCGCGGCGGAGGGGCACGTCGTGCGCGTCTACGTGCCGTACGGGCGGCAGTGGTACGGGTACCTGACGCGCCGACTGGCCGAGCGGCCGGCCAACGTCGCGTTCTTCCTGCGTTCGCTGGTCAGCCGCTCGTGAGGAGCCCTGTGTCCTTCTCGGTAGCCAGTGCGGTCCGCCCCCTCGGCGACGGCACGTACACCGCCTCCCTGCCCGCCGAGTGGACCGTCGGCCCCAAACCGCACGGCGGGTTCCTGCTGGCCCTGGTCGCGCGGGCGGCGGTGGACAGCGCGCGGGCGGCCGTGCCGGGGTCGGACGACCTGGCGCCGCTGGCGGTGAGCACGCAGTTCCTGCGCGCGCCCGAGGTGGGGCCGGTGCTGGTGCGGACCCAGGTGCGCAAGGCGGGCCGGACGGCGACCGTGGTGACGTCGACGCTGGAGCAGCGCGGGCGCAGCTGCGTGGAGGCGGTGGTGACGGTCGGGCGGATGCCGACGGCCGCGCCGGACTACGCCGACCTGCCCGACATGCCCGCCGCGCCGCCGCCGGACGCGATCGACCTGGCGTCCATGGGCTCGGCCGGCGTGTACAAGCTCGGCGCGGTGTGCGACGTGCGGCTGGACCAGGCGGGCGCGGGGTTCCTGAACGGCCGGGTCGGGGACCCGCTGGTGCTGCGGCTGTGGGCGCGCCCGCTGGGCGAGCGGCCGGACCCGTACTTCGCGCTGGTCGTCGGGGACATCTCGATGCCGGTGACGTTCAACCTGGGCCGGTTCGGGTGGTCGCCGACCGTGCAGCTGACGGCGTTGCTGCGGGCGAACCCGGCGCCGGGGTGGCTGCGCGTGCGGGTGTCGTGCAGCGCGGTGCACGGGCAGTGGTTCGACGAGGACGCCGTGGTGATCGACTCGGCCGGGCGGCTCGTGTGCCAGGCGCGGCAGCTGGCGCTGACGCCCGCGACCTGAGCGTTGAACTCGGGTGCCCTGGACGTGGGACTCTCGCGGCGTGAACGCGGGACTCACGGGTCTCGAGGGGTCGGCGAGGGCGGGACCTGCGGGTATTCGGGTTGTGCCGGCGTGGCACGCTTGGCGCATGACGACCATCGCCGTGTTGGGTGCCGGCAAGATCGGCGAAGCGCTGCTGTCGGGGCTGCTCCAAGGCGGGCGCGAAGCCGATGACCTGCTGTTCACCGAGAAGCACCCGGAACGGGCCGCCGCGCTGACCGAGCGGTACGGGGTGGAGGGCCTCGACGTGCCCGGCGCCGCCCAGCGGGCCGACGTCCTCGTGGTCGCGGTCAAGCCGCAGGACATCGAACCGCTGCTGGACGAGCTCGCACCCGTGCTCAAGCCCGGCACGCTCGTCGTGTCCCTGTGCGCGGGCCTGCCGACGTCCCTGTACGAGCGCAGGCTGCCCGACAGCACCCCCGTGGTCCGGGTCATGCCGAACACCCCGATGGTCGTCGGCGAGGCGATGAGCGCCATCTCGGCGGGCCGGTACGCCACCGACGAGCACCTGAACCTGGTCGAGGAGCTGCTGGGGACCGTCGGCAAGGTGGCCCGCGTCCCGGAGAACCAGCAGGACGCCGTCACCGCGCTGTCCGGCTCCGGCCCCGCCTACTTCTTCTACCTGGTCGAGGCCATGATCGACGCGGGCATCCTGCTCGGCATCCCGCGCGACCTGGCCGGCCGGCTGATCATCCAGTCGGCGGTCGGCGCGGCGACGATGCTGAACGAGGGCGGCCAGCACCCGGTGATCCTGCGCGAGGCCGTCACCTCGCCCGCCGGCACCACCATCATGGCCATCCGCGAGCTGGAGAAGCACGGGGTGCGCGCGGCCATGCTGGCGGCCATCGAGGCGGCCCGCGACCGTTCGGTGGAACTGGGACGGGGCCACGAGGCGGGCTGATACCGCCATTGGCCGTCGCACCAGTCCCACCCGTCCCGTTACCCTCAAGGGAGCACGTGCGTGTCGAACCGTCGGTGGGGAAGCCGACGGCACGACGCGTGTCGAAGGACGCGGTGATCCATGCCTGCGGAGGAGAAGTCGCTCGGTCAAGTCAGATTCATGACGGTCGCCGAGGTCGCGCTGATGATGCGCGTGTCCAAGATGACGGTGTACCGCCTGGTCCACTCCGGTGAGCTGACGGCGGTGCGCGTGGGAAAGTCGTTCAGAGTGCCGGAGAAGGCGGTCAACGAGTACCTGCGGAACGCCTACTTCGACGCCGGGTGACGGCGCGATCGGGCCGCCGGGTAAACTCATAGGCCGTTCGTGCCTGGTGTCGGCGCGCCCACTTGACGGGTGTCTCCACCGGCGCGTGGAGACCACCAACGTCTAGTAGTGAAGGAACCCGCATGGGCTCGGTCATCAAGAAGCGCCGCAAGCGCATGTCGAAGAAGAAGCACCGCAAGTTGCTGCGCAAGACGCGGGTCCAGCGCAGGAAGCGCGGCAAGTAGCCCCTGCGGGTTCTAGCACCGCCAGTCCCCGGCCGCACCGGTCGCGGGACTGGCGGTGTCTTCGTCCCACGCCGCCCAGGTCGGCCCCGCCATCCGGGTGATTCCCCGGCGAAGGCCGGTGACCTGCGTCAAGAGGACGTTCCGCGACCGATCACGGCGCCGGTTCCCGGTTAGCATCGTCGAGTCGCACCACCCGCACAGGGAGTCGCATGGCGCCCAAGGTCGTTCTCGTCACCGGTTGCAGCCGCTACCTCGGCGGTCACCTCGCCGCGCGCTTCGCGGCCGACCCCGGCATCGAACGCGTGCTCGGCGTCGACACCGAGCCGCCGTCACGCGACCTGCTGCGCCGCATGGGCCGCGCCGAGTTCGTGCGCGCCGACATCCGCAACCCCCTCATCGCGAAGGTCATCGCCACCGCGCAGGTCGACACGGTCGTGCACGCGTCGGTCACGGCGAACCCGGCCGGCCCCAGCGGGCGGACCGTGATGAAGGAGATGAACGTCATCGGCACGATGCAGCTGCTGGCCGCGTGCCAGAAGTCGCCGCACGTGCGCAAGCTGGTGGTGAAGTCGACCAGCGCGGTGTACGGGTCCAGCTCGCGCGACCCGGCGGTGTTCACCGAGGACATGGGGCCCAAGGACCTGCCGTCCAGCGGGTACGCCAAGGACGCGGTCGAGGTCGAGGGGTACGTGCGCGGGTTCGCGCGCCGCAGGCCGGACGTGGACGTCACCGCGCTGCGGTTCAGCAACTTCATCGGCCCCCGCATCGACACGATCCTGACCAGGTACTTCGCCCTGCCCGTCGTGCCGACCGTCATGGGGTACGACGCCAGGGTGCAGCTGCTGCACGCCGAGGACGCGCTGGCCGTGCTGGAGCGGGCCACGCTGCACGACCTGCCCGGCGTCTACAACGTGGGCGGCGCCGGCGTGCTGATGCTGTCGCAGGCCATCCGCCGGGCGGGCCGGGTCAACCTGCCCGTGCCCAGCGCGGCGGTGCCGACGGTGGGCCGGCTGTTCCGCGGCGCCCGGCTGGTGGACTTCTCGCCGGACCAGATGAGGTTCCTGAACTGGGGCCGGGTGATGGACACGACGCTGCTGAGGCGGGAGTTCGGGTTCACCCCGAGGTGGACCACCCAGCAGGCGTTCGACGACTACGTGAGCGGGCGCGCGCTGCGCCCGGTGATCGATCCAGGGATGGCGGCGTCGGTCGAGCGCGGTGTGCTCGACCTGGCCGCCAGGTTCCGCCGGCGGTGACGTCGGCGGGGTCGGCGATCAGACGACGTCGGCGGTCGGACAGAGGAGGTGGCACGTGGCAGAGGCACGGGTGATCCCGTTGCACGGTGCGGACCGGGAGGCGGCCCGGCGACGGCGCGGCGCGGACCAGGCTCCCGGACCGGTTCCCGTGCCCGAACCGGCCGCGTCGGACCCTGCGTCGGAGGCCGCCGCGGAGCGCGCGTCGGAGGTCGCGCCCGAGCCGGCGTCGGCCGAGGAGCCGGCGGGCTGGGAGCGGCGCCTGGCCGAGCTGCTGGCGTTCGCCCGCAGGCGCGTGCAGGGCGACTACGAGGTGGACGAGTTCGGCTTCGACCCGGACCTGACCGACCACGTCCTGATGCCGCCGCTCAAGCCGCTGTACGAGAAGTGGTTCCGGGTGGAGACCATCGGGATGCACAACGTCCCCGGCGAGGGCGGCGCGCTGATCGTCGCCAACCACTCCGGCACCCTGCCGCTGGACGCCACGATGACCGCCTACGCGGTGCGCGCGGACCACCCGAAGCGCCGCCACCTGCGGATGCTCGGCGCCGACCTGGTGTTCAAGACGCCGGTGCTCGGCGCGTTGGCGCGCAAGTCGGGGCAGACGCTGGCGTGCAACCCGGACGCGGAGCGCCTGCTCAGGTCGGGTGAGCTGGTCGGGGTGTGGCCGGAGGGCTTCAAGGGCATCGGCAAGCCGTTCAAGGACCGGTACAAGCTCCAGCGGTTCGGCCGGGGCGGGTTCGTGTCGGCGGCGTTGAACACCGGCGTGCCGATCATCCCGTGCTCGATCGTGGGCGCCGAGGAGATCTACCCGAAGATCGGCGACATCAAGGCGCTGGCCAGGCTGTTCGGCTTCCCCTACTTCCCGGTGACGCCGTTCTTCCCGTTCCTCGGCCCGCTCGGCGCGATCCCGCTGCCGTCGAAGTGGTACATCGAGTTCGGCGAGCCGATCCGGACCGACGTCTACGGCGAGCACGCGGCGGACGACCCGATGCTGGTGTTCAACCTGACCGACCAGGTGCGCGAGACCATCCAGCAGACCCTGTACCGGCTGCTCACCCAACGCCGCAACGTGTTCCTCGGCTGACCACGGCTTCGCAGGATCACCCAGGCCGGCCGGGCACGCCGCACCGAACCGCTTCGTCCCCTGCTCGACGGCGGCTCGGCGATGTCTTTCCGGAGTCACCGACGTCGCGACGTGCTCCCCGGCCGGCCACGGCTACGCAGGCGTCCCCGGCGAGGGGACCCCTGCTGTGAGTCTGCCGGAGTGGACCGACGATCGGGTCGGTCGGGAGCGTGCCGGTGGACAGCTCGCCCGCGTCAGCGGTCGCGGCGGCGGTAGGCCAGGGTGGCGGCCACGGCGCCGGCCAGGGCGCCCGCGCCGAGGACGGACGGGACGCCGATCTTCGCGGCCTTGCGGCCCGTGCGGAAGTCGCGGATCTCCCAGCCGCGCTTGCGGGCCGTCTCGCGCAGGCCGGAGTCCGGGTTCACCGCGACCGCGGTGCCGACCACCGACAGCATCGGCACGTCGTTCACCGAGTCCGAGTACGCCGTGCACCGGCGCAGGTCCAGGCCTTCCTTCGCGGCCAGCGCCCGCACCGCGTGCGCCTTCGCCCGGCCGTGCAGCAGGTCGCCCACCAACCGGCCGGTGTAGATGCCGTCCGTGTGCTCCGACACCGTGCCCAGCGCGCCGGTCAGGCCCAGCCGCCGGGCGATGATCTGCGCCAGCTCCACCGGTGTCGCGGTGACCAGCCACACCCGCTGCCCGGCGTCCAGGTGCATCTGCGCCAACGCCTGGGTGCCCGCCCAGATCCGGTCGGCCATCAGCTCGTCGTAGATCTCCTCGCCGAGCGAGATCAGCTCCGCCACCGACCGGCCCGCCACGAACGAGAGCGCCTGCTCGCGCGACGCCGCCACGCTCTGCGGGTCCTCCCGGCCACCGACCCGGAACTTGAGCTGCTGCCACGCGAACCCGGCCAGGTCCGAGTTCTTGAAGTACTTGCGGGCCGCGAGACCCCGGGCGAAGTGGAAGATCGACGCGCCCATCATCATCGTGTTGTCGACGTCGAAGAAGGCGGCGGCGGTGAGGTCGGTGGGCGCGCTCCCGGACGGCCCGACCGTCGTCGCGGCCTCGGCCGAAGCCTCGCCGGCCAGCGCGGCACGCCGCTCCCGTTCCGCCGAGCCCTCCACCACACGCCTTTTCACCACGTCAGCGCCTCCCGCGGTCCGATGGGGACAGGGTAGCGATCAGCCGCCGAGGCCGGGCAGCGGCAGCGACGGGAGGGTCAGCGTGGGCAGCGGCGGCACCGGTCCGGGGGTCGTGGTGGTCGGCGCCGGCGGCGCGGACGGGGCCGTGGTGCCCGGCACGTCACCCGGTGTGCTCGTGCCGCCGGGCACGTCACCGGAGGTGGTGGGCGCGACGGCGGCGGCGGTGGTGGTCCGCGGCACGGACGGCAGGTCGCTCGGCGAGGCGCCGGGGACGGCGGGCGGCGGCGCGCACTCGTCCTCGGCGGGCAGCGGCCCGACCTGGTCGACCTGCCCCGACGTCACGGACGCGCAGTCGGCGCGGGCGTGCAGCGCGGACGCCCGGTCGGCGATCCGGTCGAGCAGGTCCAGCGACGTGCCCGCGCGGTCGGCGGCCTCGGCGGGCAGCGACGCGCGCAGCCCGGTCAGCCGCGCGGCCTGCGAGTCGGCCCAGTCGCGCAGCCCTTCCAGGACGCGCCGGTCCGAGTCGGAGCCGAGCGCGGCGAGCGCGCGGGAACCGGCCGCGGCGTCGGCGTCGAAGTCCGTCAACGCGGTCAGGTAGCCGCCGAGCGGCCCGCCGCCGGACTCGCGGTACCGGTCGACGAGGGTCTCGACCTCGGCGACGCGCGCGGCGGCGAACTCCAGGCGCTTGTAGCCCTTCGACTCCTCGCCGAAGGTGAGGCCGAGCGAGGCGGACTCGGCGGTGCGCTTGACGCCGTACAGCGCGTCGCCCGGCAACGCGTCCCGGCTGAGCAGCAGGCTCATCCCGGCCAGCGAGAACAGCAGGCACAGCGCGGCGGCGAGGGCCACCGCTAATCGACCGCGGGCCCCGGTGCGGCGTTCCCGGACGGGCCGGGAGAGCTTCGTCGGCGGCGGTTCGGCCGCGCCCAGCACCCGTGCCCGCATCCGCGCCTTGGCGGCCTCGTCGGGCCCCGTCGTGACTGCGGCTTCCCGCAGCAGGGCGACCACCGCCAGCTCCTCGGCGAGCTCCTCGTCCTCGGGCGGCGCGGACCCGGGAGGCGCGTCGACCGCGCGAGCGAACCGCTCGCGCTGCCTGTGCCGCCGCAGCGGCGTCATCCCGTTGCCTACCATCCCGCTTGGCCAACCATCCCGCACGTCTCGAGCGCTCCTGCCCAGGACAACGAACCAGGAGGTCCCGGGGTTACGCGCACGCCGGCAGGTGCGACGGTGATCTCACCGCAGCCAGGTGGGCAGCAGTTGGGCCAACCGGCGCACCGCCCGGTGCTGCAAGGCCTTGATGGCGCCCTCATTGCGTCCCATCCTCGCGGCCGTTTCCGCCACGGACAAGCCCTGGATGAAGCGGAGGGTGATGCATTCGCGCTGGTCGTCACCCAGTTGGGCGACACAGCGGAGCAGTTCGGCGTTGGTCGCGTCGGTCAGCACTTCCTGCTCGGGACCGTCCGTGACCTCGCGGTTGTCCGCCAGTTCGGCCGTCGTGACCTCCAACCGGTAGCGGCTGGACTTCACGTGGTCGAAGACGATGTTCCGCGCGATCGTGACGAACCAAGCGCCCACGTCGCGGCCCTGGTAGCTGATGGACCCGATGCTGCGCAGCGCGCGGAGGAACGTCTCGCTGGTCACGTCCTCGGCCAGGGTGCGGTCGCCGACCCGGAAGAGCACGTAGCGGTACACCACGTCGACGTACCGGTCGTACAGCGCGCCGAACGCGTCCGTGTCGCCGCCCTGAGCGGCGCGGACCAGGTTCCACGGCTCCTCGGCCGCGTTGCTCTCCACGCTCTCGATCGTGCTGGACTGCCCTCCCGCACTCCACTTCGAGCGGAGCGTCCGGATGGTTCGGACGGAGTTCTCGCGTGCCCTTGCGGTCATCGGCTCGCGGCACCTCCACAGAGTCGCCGTGCCGGCAGCATACGTGTTGTTACTCCGTAGTAGGTAGCGGCAAGTGGTCTCGAATCTGCGACGCGGACGGAGGCACTGCGTGACGCCGCCCGCCCGTGACAGACTGCGCTGAGGTCCGCTGTGGTTCACCAGGAGGTCACGTTGACCGCATCCGCAAGCAACATCGCCGACCTGGTTCGCGCCTCCGCGCACCGTGGACCCAAGCATGCCGCGCTGGTGGATGTCACCACCGCCGACGGCCGGACCACCGCGACCGAGCACACCTGGGCCGAGTTCGACGCCGCCGTCGACGGCGAGGCGCACCGGCTCGTCCGGGCGGGCGTGCGACCCGGTGACCGGGTGGTCGTGCGGCTGCCCACCGGCGCCCCGTTCTGCGTCGCCGTGTTCGGCGTGCTGCGGGCGGGCGGCGTGCTGGTGCCCGCCGGGCCCGGCCAGCCGGCGCGCGAGCTGCGGCGCCTGATCGACGACAGCGGCGCGAAGCTGCTCGTCGGCGACGGCGGCGGCGTGGACGTCGAGGTGCTGCCCGCGCCGTCGATGGAGCCGGGCGAGGAGTTCGCCGCGATCGGCTCGGGCGAGGACCTGGCCGTGCTCGGCTACACCTCCGGCACGTCCGGCTCGCCGCGCGGCGCGATGCTGTCGCACCGGGCGCTGCTGGCCAACGTCGCCCAGTGCGCGTCCCTGCGCCCCGCGCCGGTGACGGCGGGCGACCGGGTGCTGCTGGCGCTGCCGCTGTTCCACGTCTACGGCCTGGGCCCCGGCCTGCTCCAGGTGGCGGGCGCGGGCGCCACGGCCGTGCTGCTGGAGCGGTTCGACCCGGACCAGGCGTTGACCGCGATCCGCGAGCACCGGGTGACCACGGTGGTCGGCGTGCCGCCGATGTACGCGGCGATCCTGGCCAAGCCCGTCGAACGGCTCCGCGAGGACCTGGCCACGGTGCGCCTGTTCACCTCCGGCGCGGCGCCGCTGGCGGCCGGCCTGCTGGACGCCATGCGCGACGCCGTCGGCCTCCCCGTCTACGAGGGCTACGGCCTGACCGAGACCGGCCCCGTGCTGACCACCACCCTGGCCGGCGGCGCGCCCAAGGCGGGCTCGGTCGGCCGCGCGCTGCCCGGCGTGCTGATCCGGCTGGTCGACACCGACGGCCGGCCGCTCGACCAGGACGAGGACGAGCCCGGCACCGGCCTGGTCGCGGCCAAGGGGGACAACCTGTTCGGCGGCTACTGGCCGGACGGCGCGCACGGGCCCGACGCCGAGGGCTGGTTCCGCACCGGCGACGTCGGCTACCTCGACGCCGAGGGCGACCTGCACCTGGTCGACCGGGCGGGCGACCTGATCATCGTCAACGGCTTCAACGTCTACCCGCACGAGGTCGAGCAGGTGCTGGCCGAGCTGTCGGGCGTGGCCGAGGCGGCGGCGGTCGGCGTGCCGGACGAGCGGACCGGCGAGTCGGTGAAGGTCGTCGTGGTGCCCGCCGCCGGCGCGGAGCTCACCGAGGACGTGGTGAAGGACCACTGCGCCGGCCGGCTGGCGAAGTTCAAGGTGCCGACCGTGGTCGAGTTCGCCGACGCGCTGCCGCACTCGCCGACGGGCAAGCTCGCGCGGGCCCGGCTGCGCCTACCCCTAGCCTGAACCCGTGAGCCACCACGTCACCTTGATGAGCCGGGTCGACTGCCACGCCTGCGAGCAGGCCAGGGCCGACCTGGAGCGGATCTGCGGCGAGCTGGGCGTGCCCTGGGACGTGCGGGACGTCGACGCCGACCGCGAGCTGCGCGCCGAGTACGGCGACCGGGTGCCGGTGATCCTGGTCGACGGCGAGGAGCACGGGTACTGGTCGGTCGAGGAGGACCGGTTGCGGGCCGCCCTGCGCTGAGCGCCGGGGGGGAGCGGACGATTACCGACCGCTTACGGAATCGGCGAACCGGGTGGTCGAGGGTGTCGAATCAGGGTGTGACCCGTGCGACCGCCGCCCTCATCGGAATCCTCGGCGTGGCCGCCGCGCTCGCGGCCGGGCACCTCGTCGCGGGCGTGGTCGGCCCGTCGGCCTCGCCGTTCCTCGCGGTGGGCAACACCGCGATCGACCTCGCGCCGAGCGCGCTGAAGGACTTCGCGGTCCGGACCTTCGGCACCTACGACAAGCTCGTGCTGCTGCTCGGCATGGCCGTGGTCCTGCTGGTCGCGGCCGTCGCCGCGGGCCTGCTGTCGCGCCGCTCGCCACTGCCGGGCACGGTCCTGGCCGTCGTCCTGGGCCTGCTCGGCGTCGGCGCCGCGCTGCACCGGCCCGACCTGGGCCAACTGGGCGTCCTCGCGCCGGTGGCGGCCCTGGTCGCCGGCGTGGTGGTGTTCCGGTGGCTGCACGCCAAGGCCCTCGACCCTATCGACCCCGCGGCCGGCAGGCGCGCGTTCCTCATCGCCTCGGGCGCGACGGCCGCGGGCGCCGGTCTCGCCGCCCTGGTCGGCCGGTTCGCCGGCGGCCGGGTGGACGTCGAGGCGTCACGGGGGGCCGTCGGCGCGCTCGAACCGGCCTCGCCCGCGCCGCCCGTCCCGCCGGGCGCGGACTTCGCCGCCGAGGGCACGCCCACCTTCATCACGCCGAACGCCGACTTCTACCGGATCGACACCGCGCTGAGCGTGCCGCGCGTGCGCGCCGAGGACTGGGCGCTGCGCGTGCACGGCCTGGTCGACCGCGAGCTCACCCTCCGCTACGACGACCTGCGCCGCCGTGACCTGGTCGAACGCACGATCACCATGGTCTGCGTGTCCAACGAGGTCGGCGGGCCCTACATCTCCACCGCGAACTTCGTCGGCGTGCCGCTGCGCGACGTGCTGCTGGAGGCGGGCGTCCGGGAGGGCGCCGACCAGCTGTTCTCCACCAGCGCCGACGGCTGGACGGCGGGCTCGCCGGTCGACGTGGTCCTGGAGGAGGACCGCGGCGCGCTCATCGCCCTCGGCATGAACGGCGAGCCGCTGCCGCTGGAGCACGGCTTCCCGGCCCGCCTGGTCGTGCCCGGCCTCTACGGCTACGTCTCGGCCACGAAGTGGGTCGTCGACCTGGAGCTGACCACCTTCGAGGCCAGGCGCGGCTACTGGCTGGACCGCGGGTGGGCGCGGCGGGCGCCGGTGAAGGTGATGTCCCGGATCGACCGCCCGGCGGTCCGGTCCGCGGTCTCCGGCCGGGTCGTCGCCACCGGCGTGGCGTGGGCCCAGCCCACCGGCGTCGAGCGGGTCGAGGTGCGCGTCGACAACGGCCCGTGGCGGACCGCCACCCTGTCCGACGAGGTCAACGGCTCGACGTGGCGCATGTGGCGGGTCGAGCTGGACCTGCCGCCCGGCGGTCACACCGTCGAGTCGCGCGCCACCGACCGGGCGGGCTCCACCCAGCCCCAGGCGCGCCTCGCCCCGGCCCCGGACGGCGCGACCGGCTGGCACTCGGTCTTCTTCACGGTCCGGTGACCCTGGATTCACCCCAAGGTGGAACCACGCCCCGGTAACGGTCGGGGGTCCGGTCGCCGACTTTGTGCAAGCGTTCACAAGCGGTACGGTGGGTGTATCACTCCGCTGGTGGCGATGCCCGGCGGGTCAGTGCGACGGATGTCGAGGAGTTCCAGCGTGGCGGCTCAGCGGGGCGAGGGTGACGGTGTCGTGACCCGCCCAGGAGAGACCGGCCCCGAAGCGCCCGCCGACGTCCGGGAGCGGGCGCGCGCGATCCCCGAGGCGGCGGTGGCGCGGCTCGCGGTCTACCTCCGCGTGCTCTCGGGCATGGTCGAGCAGGGCGTGACGACCATCTCCAGCGAGGAGCTCGCGGGCGCGGCCGGGGTCAACTCGGCCAAGCTCCGCAAGGACCTCTCCTACATCGGCTCCTACGGCACGCGCGGCGTCGGCTACGACGTCGAGGTGCTCGTGAGCCACATCGAGCGCATCCTCGGCCTCACCCGCAAGCACTCGGTGGCGGTCGTCGGGATCGGTAATCTTGGTCACGCGCTGGCCAACTACGGCGGCTTCCCCAGCCGCGGCTTCCCGGTCGCCGCGCTGTTCGACATCGACCCGGACCTGACGGGAGTGCCGGTAGGCGGCATCCCGGTCGACCACATCGACGACATCACGTCGGTCTGCGCGGAGCGCGAGGTCTCGATCGGGGTCATCGCGACACCCCCGCAGGCAGCTCAGGCCGTCTGCGACCGTTTGGTATCCGCCGGAGTCCAGTGCATCCTGAACTTCGCACCCGTCGTGCTCCAAGTGCCGGACTACGTCGAAGTGCGCAAGGTCGACCTGGCGGTCGAGATGCAGATCCTGTCGTTCCACGTCGCGCGGCGGGCTGACGAGGCCGCCGGTGACGTGGTCAACGGCATCGGTGTGGACGGGGTGGTGATTCGCCCGTGATCGTGCGGGTAGTGAGCCGATCGGTGGTGCGCGCATCATGAGCGTTCTCGTCGTCGGCCTTTCCCACCGGACCACCCCCGTTCCCGTGCTGGAGCGCGTCGCGGTCGCCGACGCCGACCGCGGCAAGGTCCTCGACCAGCTGCTGAAGGCGCCGAGCGTGTCCGAGGCCGTGCTGCTGTCGACCTGCAACCGGGTCGAGGTGTACGCGGTCGTCGAGACGTTCCACGGCGGCATGAACGAGGTCGTCGAGGTGCTCGCCCGCCAGGCCGGGGCCGAGCCCGCCGACCTGTTCGAGCACCTGTACGTGCACTACTCCGCCGCCGCCGTCGAACACCTGTTCTCGGTGGCCGGCGGCCTCGACTCGATGGTCGTCGGCGAGGCCCAGATCCTGGGCCAGCTGCGCAACTCCTACAACGCCGCCGACGAGCAGGGCGTGGTCGGCCGCACGCTGCACGAGCTGGTCCAGCACGCGCTGCGGGTGGGCAAGCGCGTGCACACCGAGACCGACATCGACCACGCGGGCGCGTCCGTCGTCTCCGAGGCGCTGAGGGACGCGGACACCGCGCTGCGCCGCGCCTCCGGCGGCAAGGTGGGGCTGGAGGGGCGCACCGCCCTGATCGTCGGCGCCGGGTCGATGGGCGGCCTGGCCGCCGCCCACCTGCGCCGGGCCGGCATCGGCGAGGTCGTGATCGCCAACCGGACCCCCGCCAACGGCGAACGCCTGGCCACGGCCCTGCGCGCGGACGGCGTCACCGCCACCTCGACCGGCCTGACCGCCCTGGCCGACGAGGTCGCCAAGGCCGACGTGCTGTTCGCGTGCACCGGCTCCGTCGGCACGGTCGTCGGCGCCGAGCACATCGGCGACCGCGCGCCGGACCGGCCGCTGGTCGTCTGCGACCTCGGCCTGCCCAAGGACGTCGACCCGGCCGCGGCGCTGCTCGACGGCGTCCGCGTGGTCGACCTGGAGACCCTCCAGCGCAGGCTGTCCGACGCCCCGACCGGGCAGGGCACGCTGCGCGCGGCGGAGATCGTGGCCGAGGAGGTCCGCGCCTACCTGGCCGGGCAGCGCTCGGCCGGGGTCACGCCCACCGTGACGGCGCTGCGCAAGCGTGCCGCCGAGGTCGTGGACGCCGAGCTGCTGCGGCTGGACTCGCGGCTGCCCGAGCTGCCCGCCCCGGTCCGCGACGAGCTGGCCAAGACCGTGCGCCGGGTGGTGGACAAGCTCCTGCACACCCCCACCGTGCGGGTGAAGGAGCTGGCCGCGGCGCCCGGCGGGGCCGGGTACGCCGAGGCGCTGCGCGAGCTGTTCGGGCTCGACCCGCAGGCGCCGTCCGCCGTCAGCACCCCCCATTCGACGCAACCCAAAGGTGAGAAGCGGTGAACCGCACCCTGAGGATCGGCACCCGCGGCAGCGCCCTCGCGCTGGCGCAGACCGGCCACGTGGCCGACGCGCTGCGCGACGCGGGCGCGACCGTGGAGATCGTCACGATCTCCACGCCCGGTGACCGCTCGTCCGCGCCCATCGCCGAGATCGGCATCGGGGTGTTCACCTCGGCGCTGCGCGACGCGCTCGCGAACGGCGAGATCGACGTCGCCGTGCACTCGTACAAGGACCTGCCGACGGCGCGCGACCCGCGCCTGTCGCTGGCCGCCGTCCCGCCCCGGGAGGACCCGCGTGACGCGCTGGTCGCCCGGGACGGCCTGACCCTCGGCGAGCTGCCGACCGGCGCGAGGGTGGGCACCGGCTCACCCCGCCGCGCCGCCCAGCTCAACGCGCTCGGACTGGGCATCGAGGTGGTCGCCCTGCGCGGCAACGTCGACTCCCGCATCCGCAAGGTCGCCGACGGCGAACTGGACGCCGTCGTGCTCGCCCGCGCCGGCATCGCCCGCCTCGGCCGCACGGCCGAGATCACCGAGACCTTGGAGCCCATCCAGATGCTCCCCGCGCCCGCACAGGGCGCCCTCGCAGTGGAGTGCCGGGTCGACGACGTCGACGCCGAACACCTCCTCCAGTCCACTTTGGACGATTCGGCCAGCAGGGCCGCTGTCGCCGCCGAGCGCGCCCTCCTGGCCGCGCTCGAGGCAGGCTGCAGCGCGCCGGTCGGCGCACTGGCCGATGTGGTGGAAGACCTCGCCGAAGACGCAGGCGACGGGGACGCGGACGGCTCGACGCGAGTCGTGCTCCGCCTGTCCCTGCGCGGGGTCATGGCGACGGAGGATGGCGACCTCCTCCGTGCGTCCGCCACTGGTGACTTGACCGCAGCAGAGGAACTCGGCCGCGCGCTGGCCGCCGAGTTGCTCGACCTCTCCGGCCACGCCACCGCGTCGCCGGCGGGGCGTAGTTGATGGGGAGTGCCCTGATGACCCGCGCACGCAAGACCCCCGGCCGAGTCGCGTTCGTCGGCTCAGGTCCGGGCGACACCGGGCTGCTCACGGTCCGGGCCCGCGACCTGCTCCACAAGGCGGAGCTCGTGGTCACGGACCCGGACGTCCCGGCCGAGGTGGTGGCGCTGGTACCCGACGGCGTCGAGGTGCGACCCGCCGTGGGCGATCCCGCCGACGTCGCGAAGGACCTGGTCGCCGAGGCGAAGAACGGCCACGCCGTGGTCCGCCTCGTAGCCGGCGACCCGCTGACCCTGGACTCCGTGGTGAAGGAGGCGCAAGCCGTCTCCAAGACCACGATCGCCTTCGACGTGGTGCCCGGCGTCCCCGCCGGCACCGCCGTGCCCGCCTACGCCGGCGTCGCACTGGGCGCCGTCCACACCGAGGCCGACGTCCGGGGGGTGACCGACTGGTCCGGCCTGGCCGCCGCGCCGGGAACGCTCGTCCTGCACGCCACCGGCGGCCACCTGGCCGAGGCCGCGTCGTCGCTCGTGGAGAACGGCCTGGCCCCGCAGACCCCGGTCGCGGTGACCTGCGACGGCACCGGCTTCGGCCAGCGCACCGTGGACACCACGCTCGCCTCCCTGGCCGCCGACGCCGGCGACCTGGGCGGCCCGCTGGTCGTCACCGTCGGCGCGGCCGTGGCCGGTCGGCCGAAGCTCTCCTGGTGGGAGTCCCGCGCCCTGTACGGCTGGCGCGTCCTCGTCCCGCGCACCAAGGAGCAGGCTGGCGCGATGAGCGACCGGCTGCACTCCCACGGCGCGATCCCGGTCGAGGTCCCGACCATCTCCGTCGAGCCGCCGCGCAGCCCCGCCCAGATGGAGCGCTCGGTGAAGGGCCTGGTCGACGGCCGCTACCAGTGGGTCGTCTTCACCTCGACCAACGCCGTCCGGGCCGTCTGGGAGAAGTTCCGCGAGTTCGGCCTGGACGCCCGCGCGTTCTCCGGCGTGAAGATCGCCTGCGTCGGCGAGAGCACGGCCGCCAAGGTCCGCAGCTTCGGCATCATCCCGGAGCTGGTCCCGTCCGGCGAGCAGTCCTCGGAAGGACTGCTGGCGGACTTCCCGCCGTACGACGACATACTGGACCCGGTGGACCGCGTCCTGCTGCCGCGTGCGGACATCGCCACCGAAACCCTGGCGGCCGGCCTGCGGGATCGCGGCTGGGAGATCGACGACGTCACGGCCTACCGCACCGTCCGCGCCGCCCCGCCGCCCGCGGACACCCGCGAGATGATCAAGTCGGGCGGTTTCGACGCGGTCTGCTTCACCTCGTCCTCCACGGTCCGCAACCTGGTGGGCATCGCGGGCAAGCCGCACGCCCGCACCCTGGTCGCGTGCATCGGCCCGCAGACCGCCGAGACGGCCCGCGAGTTCGGCCTGCGCGTCGACGTCCAACCCGAGGACGCCAACGTCCCCGCCCTGGTGGACGCCCTCGCCCAGCACGCCGCCAGGCTCCGCGCGGAAGGCGCCCTCCCGCCCCCGCGCAAGACCAAGCGCCTGCGCAGGTCCTGACCCGACCGGTCCCCGGCGCCACCGCCGGGGACCGGTCGGCCGGACCTGCGCCGACGCGATCCGGACCTGCCTGAGAGCACCTGCCTGAAGCAACAGGGAGTACCCGCCGTGTTCCCGTCCCACCGCCCCCGCCGCCTGCGCACCACCGCGGCCATGCGCCGCCTGGTCAGCGAGACCACGGTGCGCCCGCGCCAGCTGGTCCTGCCCATGTTCGTCAAGGAAGGCGCGACCGCGCCGACCGAGATCCAGAGCATGCCGGGCGTCTTCCAGCACACCCGCGAGTCGCTGCGCAAAGCCGCCGTCCAGGCGGTTCAGGCGGGTGTCGGCGGGATCATGCTGTTCGGCGTTCCCGCCGAGCGGGACGCCGTGGGCTCCGGCGCGACCGACCCGGACGGCATCCTCAACGCCGCCCTGCGCGACCTCCGCCACGAGCTCGGCGACTCGACGGTCCTCATGTCGGACTGCTGCCTGGACGAGTTCACCGACCACGGCCACTGCGGCGTGCTCACCCCCGACGGGGCCGTGGACAACGACGCCACCCTCCAGGTCTACGGCGAGATGGCCGTCGCCCAGGCCGAAGCGGGCGCGCACGTCGTCGGGCCCAGCGGCATGATGGACGGCCAGATCGGGTTCATCCGCGCCGCCCTCGACGAGGCCGGCCACACCGACACCGGCGTCCTCGCCTACAGCGCCAAGTACGCGTCCGCCCTCTACGGCCCGTTCCGCGACGCCGTCGAGTCCCAGCTCCAGGGCGACCGCAAGACCTACCAGCAGGACCCGGCCAACGCCCGTGAAGCGCTCCGCGAGGTCGCGCTCGACCTCGCCGAGGGCGCCGACATGGTCATGGTCAAGCCCGCGCTGCCCTACCTCGACGTGCTCAAGGCCGTCGCCGAGGTCTCCGACGTGCCCGTCGCCGCGTACCAGATCTCCGGCGAGTACGCGATGGTCGAGGCCGCGTCCCGCAACGGCTGGATCGACCGCGAGCGGACCGTGCTGGAGATGCTGACGTCGATCCGCCGGGCCGGCGCGGACATCGTGCTCACCTACTGGGCCGTCGAAGCCTCTGCCTGGCTGGACCGCGGATGACCAGCGCGCCGAACACCCCCAAGCGGCCCAAGCCGACCCCGCCGAAGCCGATCGACCTCGCGCGCCGGCTGTTCATCCTCAGCGCCGTGATCGGCGTGGTCCGGTTCATGGTGGAGCTGGCCGACCGGGAGATGCTGATCCGCGAGCTGCGCGTGCGGCAGCCGGACCTGAGCCAGGACGACCTGGACGCCGCCGCGACCGGCGGCATCGTGTTCGGCCTGCTGATCGCGGTCGGCCTGATCCTGGTCTACACGCTGCTGGCGAACCGGATGGCCGGCGGCCGGAACTGGGCGCGGGTCCTGCTCACCGTCATCGCCGGCGCGGGGATCTTCCTCGGCGTGGTGCGGCTGGTCGCCGCCTTCTCCGGCTTCGCGGCGGCCTTCGGCCTGGCGGTCAACGGTGTCGACCTCGCGTTCGGGGTGGTCACGATGCTGATCGACGCGACCGCCGTGGTCCTGATGTACCAGCCGGCAGTTTCCGGGTACTTCCGATCAGTGCGTTCGGTCAGTGCGACGCCACCACAGGTAGCTAACGGATTGTGATTCCCGGTCGACGCAATGCCGCGTCCCTCCTACGGTCCGGTGCATGACCAATCCGAATGACCCCTACAACCAGGGCCGGCCGCAGCAGCCCGGCTACCCGCCGCAGGCCCCGCCGCTGAACGAGAGCGAGCTGCGCCGGCCCGCCCGCCCGAAGTCCGTGGACACCGCCTACCTGCTCTGGCTGGTCGCGGCGGGCGTGGGCGTCGTGGCGAACCTGATCGGGTTCCTCACCGCCGAGGCCGTGGCGCGAGAGACGCTGAAGGAGTTCAACCTCGGCTCGACGGCGGTCGACGTCCAGCCGAGCTACGGGTCGCTGATCTTCAGCCTCGCCATCGCTGTGGTGTGGGTCCTGGTCGTGATGCAGATGCGCAAGGGCGCCAACTGGGCACGCATCCTGCTGACCGTGCTGGGCGGCATCGCCGCGATCCTCGGGCTGATCGGCCTGCTCGCGATCGGCATCCTGTTCGCCGTCGGCATCCTGGGCGTGCTCCAGGCGCTGCTGGGCCTGGTGCAACTCGTGGCGATCGTCGGCGCGATCGTGTTCATGTTCAAGTCCGACTCGAACTACTACTTCAAGGCCAGCTGACCTCGTCAGGTCACAGGTGGCTGTCCACCGGCTGTCGCGGTGGACAGCCACCTGGCCTGCCTCTAGCGTTCACGGGCGTGAGCAGCCCACAGGACCCTGACAACCGACCTCCGCAGCAGCCGTACCAGCCGCAGCAGCCCTACACGCCCGCCCCGCCGCCGCTGAGCGACTCGGAGCTGGCCGGTCACGGCGCGCAGCGGCCCGCCGTGGCGGAGCCGAAGGAAGTCCGCGTGTCGTTCTTCCTCTGGCTGGCCGGCGCGATCTTGCTCGTCGTGTCGTCGGTGCTCGTGCTCACCCAGCGCGAGGCCGCCCTCGAGGAGGCGCGCAAGGCCCCGCCGACGCCGGGCATCACGGTGGAGCAGCTCGAGTCCACCGTCACCGCGATCCTGGTGGTCGTCGTGATCATCGGCATCGTGCTGGCCGCGCTGATGGTGCTCTTCGCGCTGAAGGCCCGCGCGGGCCGCAACTGGGCGCGGATCACGCTGACCGTGCTCGGCGCGGCGGTGTTCATCTACCACCTGATCGGGTTCTCGCTGGTCGGCCTGGTCATCGTGCTGGTCGTGGCCGCCGCCGTGGTGACCCTGTACCTGCCCGCCTCGAAGGCCTACTTCGACTCGGTGAAGCGAGCCGGATGACCGGGCAGCCGCCCGCGGTGGTGCGCGGCGCGGTCGCGGTGTGGCTCGCCCTCGGCGTGTTCCTGCTGGTGGAGAACGCCGTGCTGTGGCTGCGCCGGGCCGAGTTCGAGGAGGCCGCCGTGCGCGCGGGCGACGACCCGGCCGCCGTGCCGGGGCTGCTGGCGCAGCTGACCGTCGTCGCGGTGGCCTTCACGATCGGCTACGGACTGTTCGGGTGGCTGCTCAGGCGGGGCAGGCGGTGGTCACGCGGTGTCCTCACCGGCGTGGCCGTGCTGCACGTGCTGTGGATCGTGCTGCCGGGCGCGAGTGCCGTGAACCTGGTGACGTTGCTGCTGATCGCCGTCGGTTTGGCGCTCACCTGGCTCCCCGGTACGGCACAGTGGGTGAAGCAGCACTGACCCCTGCGGAGAACCCCATGTCCGAACCGGATCCGTACGCCTCGCCCTTCCACCACGTCGACCTGCCGGGGCAGGGGCGGTCCGACGCGCCCCTGCCGCCCGGCTTCCGGCTGCCCGCGCCCATGCCGCCGGTGGGTTCGGGCGAGTACGCGCCCCGCCGCCCCGTCACGGCCACCGTCGCCTCGTGGTGCTGGATCGCCGGCGCGGTGCTGGTGGTGCTCGCGCTGCCAGGCCTGTTCTACACCGGGATCGACGGGCTGACCGACGACCTCCTGCGCGACTCCGCGGACCGGCCCGACGCGCTGACCCGCGGCCAGGCGGAGGTGGCCGCGCGGCTGACCCCGGCCCTATTCGCGCTCGGGTTCGCGGTGCTGTCCGTGCCGTTCGTGATCGCCGCGGCCAAGCTCCGCTCGGGCCGCAACTGGGCGCGCGTCCTGCTCACCGTCCTCGGCCTGCCGGTCGCGGCCTTCGGGCTGGTCGCCATGCTGATGTTCGCCTCCGGCGTGACGTACGTGGACTGGGTCGTCGGCGTGGCGTGGTCGTGGGTGTTCCTCGGCGTCTGCGCGCTCGGCTTCGTGTCGATGTACCTGCCCGCGTCGAACGCCTACACCAGGTCGGCGGCGAGATGACGCAGCCGCCGTTCGACCCCTACAGCCGGCCGATGCGGCCCGTCGAGCACCCGCAGGCAGGCCCGCAGCCGCCCTACCCGTCTCCTCACCCGGGCCGGATGCGCGACGTCGACCAGCACACCGCCGCGCTGCCCCGGCCCACCGCCGTCGTCGTCTCCTTCGTCCTCTGGCTCCTGACCGCCCTGTCCTGGCCGGTCGGCTCGCTCACCCGCACGCTCGCCGAGGACGGCGCGGTCACCGGGTTCGGGCCGATCATGGCGTTGTTCACCAGCGCGTGCCTGGCCGTCGCGTGCGTCTGGGGCGCGGTGCTGCTCCTCGGCGGCAGCTACCACGCGCGGCTCGGCCTGTGCGGCGGCGCGCTGGTCATCGGCGTCCTGGCCCTGGCCGCCGCGATCGCGGCGGCCCGCGACGGCGACACCACCGGGGTGTCCTGGGTGGTGATCGTGCTGCGGCTGGCGCTGCCCGCCGCCGCGTCCGCGTTCAGCTTCCTGCCCGGCACCCGGCAGTACTTCTCGGGGAGCTGACGGGTGGACCAGCCGATCCTCTACGCCGAGTCCGGCACGTCCTGGTGGCCGCTGCTGTGGGGGCCGGTGTTCGCCGCGCTCGGGTTCGGCGTCGAGGCGTCGACCGGCGCCGCCCGCCCGCTGCTCTGGCTCGTCGTCGCGCTGGTCCTGCTCCTGCCCACCGCCCTGTGGGTGCAGGCCCGCCGCCGCCTCTACCAGGTCCGCCTCACCCCCGTCGCCCTGCGCCAGGGCCGCGAGGAGCTGAGGCTCGGCGACGTCGAGGCCGTCGAAGGCGTCGAACCGCGCGCGGGCGTGAAGGTGCTCGGCGGCGCCTGGACCCTGCCGCGCGGCACGACCGCGGTGCCGCTGCGGCTCGTCGGCGGCGAGGTGGTGATGGGCTGGGCCCGCGACGCCGACGCCCTCCGCGCCGAGATCGCGAAGCTGGTGAGCACACGTGCGTGACGAGCGACCCGGGCATGAGAGGCTGACCGACGTGACTGCGGCCACCGCCGAGACCGAGACCGTGCCGGAACCCGAGCCGGAACCGGGCGGGCCGACGCTGCACCAGCCGAGACGCGCGCTCGTCGCGGCCGGCGAGGTGGTGCTCATCGCCCTGCTCGTGGTGTTCGCCGTGTGGTGCTGGAACCGGGGTGTCCTGCGCTACAGCTACCCCGTGCCCGACCACCCGCCGCTGGAGTCCACCCGCCTCAAGGGCAACTGGATCGGCGCGTCGGTGGGCCTCGTCACGATCGCGGGCGTGCTGCTGCTCGACGCCGTGCGCCAGACCGTGCTCGCCGTGCGCACCCGTGGTCGGAAGCAGGGCGAAGAACCCGACGTGTGAGACTGGACGGCGTGACAGCGACGCGATCCCAGGCACTGTTCGAGCGCGCGGCGGCGGTGATCCCCGGTGGCGTGAACTCCCCGGTGCGGGCTTTCCACTCGGTCGGCGGCACGCCGAGGTTCATGGTGCGCGGCGAGGGACCGCACCTGTGGGACGCCGACGGCAACCGGTACGTCGACCTGGTGTCGTCGTGGGGCCCGATGATCCTCGGGCACGCCCACCCGGACGTGGTCCACGCCGTCCGCGAGGCGGCCGTGCGCGGCCTGTCGTTCGGCACGCCCACCGAGGGCGAGATCGAGCTGGCCGAGGAGATCATCGACCGGGTCGCGCCGGTGCACCAGGTCCGCCTGGTCAACTCCGGCACCGAGGCCACCATGAGCGCGATCCGGCTGGCCCGCGGCTTCACCGGGCGCCGCAAGGTCGTCAAGTTCGCCGGCTGCTACCACGGCCACGTGGACGCGCTGCTCGCCCAGGCCGGCTCCGGGGTCGCCACGCTCGGCCTGCCCACCTCGCCCGGCGTCACCGGCGCGCAGGCCGCCGACACCCTCGTGCTGCCCTACAACGACGTCGAAGCCGTCCGGCAGGCCTTCGCCGAGCACCCCGACGAGATCGCGTGCGTGATCACCGAGGCCGCGGCGGGCAACATGGGCGCCATCGCGCCCCGGCACAACGCCGAGCTCAAGCAGCTCTGCCGGGACCACGGCGCGCTGCTGGTCATGGACGAGGTGATGACGGGCTTCCGCGTCTCCCGCGCCGGCTGGTACGGCCTGGAGAACGTCGAGGGCGACCTCTACACGTTCGGCAAGGTCATGTCCGGCGGCCTGCCCGCGGCGGCCTTCGGCGGCCGGACCGACGTGATGTCGAAGCTCGCCCCGGCCGGCCCCGTCTACCAGGCGGGCACGCTGTCCGGCAACCCCGTCGCGGTGGCGGCGGGCCTGGCCACGCTGCGCGCCGCGACCGACGACGTCTACCGCACCCTGGACGCCAACGCCACGCGCCTGGGCGCGCTGTTCACCGCCGCGCTCACCGAGGCGGGCGTCGCGCACCGCGTCCAGTTCGCCGGCAACCTGGTCAGCGTGTTCTTCACCGACGCCGAGGTCACCGACTACGCGGGCGCCCAGCGCGCCGAGACGTGGCGCTTCCCGCCCTTCTTCCACGCCCTGCTCGACCGCGGCGTGTACGCGCCGCCGAGCGCCTTCGAGGCGTGGTTCGTCAACGCGGCCATGACCGACGACGACTTCCAGGTCATCGCCGACGCCCTGCCGCACGCCGCCCGCGCCGCCGCGGAGGCGACCCAGTGAGCCGGACGGTGGTCCACCTGCTGCGGCACGGCGAGGTGCACAACCCGACCGGCATCCTCTACGGCCGCCTGCCCGGCTTCAAGCTGTCCGAACGGGGCCAGAAGCAGGCGCTCGTCGTGGCCGAGCACCTCGCCGACCACGACATCGCGCACGTCGTCGCGTCCCCGCTGGACCGGGCGCAGCAGACCGCGTCCCCGATCGCCGACTCGCACCGCCTCGAACTGGACACCGACGAGCGGCTGATCGAGGCGGACAACAAGTTCGAGGGCCTGAAGGTGGCCGTCGGCGACGGCGCGCTGCGCTCGCCGAGGCACTGGCCGAAGCTGGTCAACCCGCTGCGGCCGTCGTGGGGCGAGCCGTACCTGGCCATCGCGCACCGGATGCTCGGCGCGGTGCAGCGGGCCCGGTCCGCCGCCGAGGGCCACGAGGCCGTGTGCGTGTCGCACCAGCTGCCGATCTGGACGCTGCGCCGGTTCCTGGAGGGCAAGCGGATGTGGCACGACCCGCGTCGCCGCGAGTGCTCGCTGGCGTCGCTGACCAGCCTCGTGTTCGAGGGGGAGCAGCTGGTGCGGGTCGTCTACACCGAGCCCGCCGGCGCGACGAACCCGAGGGTGACCGGGGCATGAGGGCCAGGTCCCCGCTCGCCGGCCTCGCCGTGGCGCTCCTGCTCCTCACCGGCTGCTCGACCGGCGACGACGCGGTGGTCGCCGGTTCGGAGTTCCAGCTCGTCGCGCCCAACGGCGAGACGAAGCTGCGCTACGACGGCGACGAGCGCAAGCAGGTCACGGGCCTGGCCGGGCCCAGCCTGATGGAGGACGGCAAGACCGTCTCCCTGGACGACTTCGCGGGCAAGGTCGTGATCGTCAACATCTGGGGCGCGTGGTGCGGGCCGTGCCGGACCGAGGCCCCGGAGCTGCAGAAGGTGCAGGACGAGACCGGGCCGCTCGGCGTGCGGGTGCTGGGCGTGAACGTCAAGGAGTCCTCGACCGAGTCGCCCCGCGACTTCATGACCAACCGGGACCTGGACTACCCGTCGATCTACGACGAGTCCGGGCGGGCGATGCTGGCCTTCCGCGGCCTGCCGCCCAACGCCGTGCCGTCCACGTTCGTGCTGGACAAGCAGCACCGGGTGGCGGCGGCGTTCCTCGGGGCGGTGATCGCCTCGGACCTGGTCCCGCTGGTCGAGGACCTCGCCGCGGAGTCGTGACGGTCAGCGCAGCTCGGGCACCTTCGCCCGGAACGCCTCGACCATCGCGTCCCGGCCGACGAGGTTGAACTCGCGCCCGAGCGTGCGCATGATCGAGTTGTCGGTCGGCCGGTACAGGCCGTGCGCGTGGTAGCGGGCGCCTTCGAACGCGCCGACCACGCCGCCGTCCGGCGACGCCTGGCCCAGGTAGGCCGACCACTTGGCGCCGGTCGGGTCCGCGCTCACGTTGACCTCCGCCGGCTCCTCGCCGCTGTACCGGTCGTACGGGTAGTCGTACTCGTCGGCCAGCTCGCCGATCGAGTGGCCCAGCTCGTGCACGGCGATCTGGCCCGCCTGGTCGTTCGCGCCCGCCGCGGTCGCCACCCCGCCGCCCGCGCCGCCGTACTTGGCCGTGTTGCCGAGCGCGATGACCTGGTCGGCCTGCGGCGCGAGCGCGCCGTACTGGCCCGCCTTGGTCTGGTTCACGCACAGCAGGCGCTCGGTCTGGGTGTCGCGGCCCTGGCACCAGAAGCCCATGTCGAGCGCCGTGTCGCGGTTGGTGCCCAGGGTCGGGTCGTGGTCCACGCCGGACTGGTTCGACACGACGTTGACCTGCCAGACGTTGAAGTACTGGCGGTAGGACCGGAAAGGCTCCACGGCGGAAAGCTCCTCCCACTTGCTCACCACGTGCTCGTGGAAGACGCCGATCTCACCCGCGGTGTAGCCGTCCCCGACGAAGACGAGGTCGAACCGCTGGTCGGGCGCGCCGGTCTCCTGGACGGCCACCACGTCGGCGGCCACCTCGCCGGGCGCGGCCCTGGTCTCGACGGCGACCGCGACCCGCGTCCGCGAGATCGTGCCGTCGGGTGAGAAGACCTCCACCCACTCCGCGCCGGGTCCGCCGGCCTCCGCGGCGCCGCCGGGCAGGGGAGCGGCGACGACGGCGAAGGCGACGGCCAGCACGGGCAGGGTGAGCCGGTGTGCGCGCATGACCGTCACGCTATGGAGCCGACCGCTAACCCACAAGGGTTGATGGTCGCGTGTAAACATTCACTGGAACGGGTATTACGGCCGTCTCAATGACCTGCCGCAGCGCCAACCGGATGACCTCGATCCTGTGACGTGGGTCGCCCATAAGGGATGCCGGTGCACGGCGTCAAGGTGCGGATACCTACGCTGGACGACGTGAACCCGACCGATCTGGCCACCTCCGGCCCGATCCTGCTCGCGACCGGGGTGGCGGTGCTGGCCGGGGCGATCTCGTTCGCCTCACCGTGCGTGGTCCCGCTCGTGCCCGGCTACCTCGCGTACCTCGCGGGCCTGGTCGGCGCGGAGGCGCCGGCCGTCGCGGACGGCGAGACCGCGAAGCGCGGTCGTTGGCGGGTCGCCGGCGCCGCGCTGCTCTTCGTCCTCGGCTTCACCGTCGTGTTCGCGCTGATGTCGTTCGTGGTGCTCGGCCTGACCGACCTGTTCCTCATCCAGGCCGAGCTGCTCCAGCGCGTCGGCGGCGTCATCACCATCGCCATGGGCCTGGTGTTCATCGGCCTCGTCCCGGCCCTGCAGCGCGACGTCCGCCTGCACCGCGCGCCCGGGGCGGGCCTGCTCGGCGCGCCGCTGCTCGGCGGCGTGTTCGCGCTCGGCTGGACCCCGTGCCTCGGACCGACGCTGACGGGCGTGATGGCGCTGGCCCGCAGCACCGAGGTCGGCTCGGTCTCCGCCCGCGGCGCGGTCCTCGTGCTCGCCTACTGCCTCGGCCTCGGCCTGCCGTTCATCCTCATCGCGGTCGGCGCGCGCTGGGCGGTCCGCACGACCGGCTGGTTGCGCTCGCACGTCCGCCAGGTGCAGGTGTTCGGCGGCGCGCTGCTCATCGGCGTCGGCGTGGCCCTGGTCACCGGCCTGTGGGGCGACTTCGTCGCCTGGCTGCGCGACGCCGTGATCAACGACCTAGAACTGCCGTTGTAGTGCGCGCCGTCCTCGCCTTCCTGCGCAACACGTGGCGCGGCCTCACGGCCATGCGCACCGCGTTGACCCTGCTCTTCCTGCTCGCTCTCGGCGCCATGCCCGGCGCGTTGCTGCCGCAGCGCTCGCTGAACTCGTTCAAGGTCGACGAGTACATCGCCGACAAGGGCTGGTGGGGCCGGCTGCTGGACCGGCTGCAGTTCTTCGACGTCTACGCGAGCTTCTGGTTCTCCGCGATCTACGTGCTGCTGTTCGTGTCGCTGGTGGGCTGCCTGCTGCCGCGCACGTGGGAGTACTTCAAGCAGATGCGGGTCAAACCGGTGCTCACGCCGCGCAACCTGACCCGCATGCCCCACCACGCGTCGGCCACCACGACCTCGTCGCCGGACGCCGTCATCGAGCGCGCCGGCCGCCGGCTCAAGGGTTGGCGCACGGTCGTCCGCGACGAGCCGGACGGCGCGCGCACCATCAGCGCCGAACGCGGGTTCCTCCGCGAGACCGGCAACCTGGTGTTCCACTTCTCGCTGCTCGGCCTGCTGGTCGCGTTCGCGCTGGGCAAGATGTTCGGCTACGAGGGCCAGGTCATCGTCCAGTCCGCCGGCGGCCAGTTCTGCAACTCGGGCGTCTACAACTACGACTCGTTCCGCCCGGGCCTGCGCGTGGACGGCACGCGGCTCAACCAGTTCTGCGTGCGGGTCGACGACTTCGAAGCCTCCTACCTGCACAACGGCCAGGCGGAGAGCTTCCGCGCGAACATCCAGTACCAGTCCGGCGCGGACCTCGAGACCGGCACCTGGCGGCCGTTCCCGCTGGAGGTCAACAGCCCGCTGCGCACCGCGGGCGACCGGCTCTACCTGCTCGGCCACGGCTACACGCCCCTGTTCACCGTCACCTTCCCCAACGGCGAGACCCGCACCGGCGCGACCCAGTGGCGCCCGGTGGACCAGGTCACGCTCGCCTCGGAGGGCGCGACGAAGTTCGACCCGCCGAACGTGCCGGACGCCGAGCAGCGCCGCAAGAGCCAGCTCGCGATCACCGGCCTGCTCGCGCCGACCGCCGCCTTCCAGGGCGAGCTGCTCGACTCCGCGTTCCCCGCCGCGAACGACCCGGCGGTCGCGATCGACGTCTACCGCGGCGACCTGGGCACCGACTCCGGGCGCGGCCAGTCCATCTTCTCGATCGACCAGAAGATGGTGCAGGACGGCAAGCTGATCAAGGTCGCCCGGCAGAACCTCGTCCAGGGCGAGCAGCTCACCCTGGACGACGGCACCGTGATCCGCTTCGACGGCGTGCGCGACTGGGTGTCGCTGCAGGTGTCCCACGACCCCACCCAGGTGTGGGTGCTGGTGTTCTCGGTGCTGGTCATCCTCGGTCTGGCCGTCTCGCTGAGCATCAAGCGCCGCCGCGTCTGGGTGCGGGCCTCGCCGGGGGAGGACGGGCGTACCGTTGTCGAGGTCGGCGGCCTCGCGCGCACTGATCAGGCCGGGTACGGCGAGGAGTTCACGGTGCTGGCCCGTGACCTGGTCCCCTCCCCGGACCTGCCCGCCGACAAGGAGGAGAGCTGATGCCGGTCAACACGACGCTGGCGACCTACAGCGACTGGACCTACGGCGCGGCGGTGGCGATCTACTTCTTCGCCGCCGTGCTGTACCTGTGCGAGGCGGCGTTCGCCCGGCCCGCCAAGACCCGCGAGCTCGCCGGGGCCGTCGCGGCGGGCGGCACGCAGGCCGACGGCACGTGGACGCCCGGCCGGGTCACCAAGCCCGAGCGGTCCCGCGCCGAACGCCTCGGCCGCATGGGCGTGGCGCTCACCGTCCTCGGCGCGCTGCTGCAGGCCGCTTCCCTGGTGCTGCGCGGGTTCGCGACCGAGCGCGCGCCGTGGGGCAACATGTACGAGTACGGCTCGCTGCTCACGCTGGCCGCCGTCGTGACGTGGCTCGTGCTGTCGCGCACGTTCGACGTCCGCAAGCTCGGCGGTTTCGTGCTCGTGCCGATCGTGATCCTGATGTTCCTCGGCGGCACGGTGCTCTACGCCGACGCCGCGCCCGTGCAGCCCGCGTTGCAGTCCTACTGGCTCGTGGTGCACGTCTCGGTGATCTCGGTGTCCAGCGGCGTGCTGCTGGTGCCCGGCGTGGCCAGCGTGCTGTACCTGCTGAAGACCTCGGGCCGCGCGCGGTTCACCAGGCTGCCCGACGCCGACGTGCTCGACCGGCTCGCCTACCGCAGCACGGTGTTCGCGTTCCCGCTGTTCACCATCGGCATCATCTGCGGCGCGATCTGGGCCGAGGCGGCGTGGGGCCGGTTCTGGGGCTGGGACCCGAAGGAGACCGTGGCGTTCGTCTCGTGGGTCGTCTTCGCGGCGTACCTGCACGCGCGGGCGACGGCGGGGTGGCGCGGCCGGCCCGCCGCGTGGATCAACTCGCTCGGCTTCGCGCTCACCGTGTTCAACCTGTTCTTCATCAACCTCGTAACGACTGGGATGCACTCGTACGCGGGCGTCGGCTGATGCCGTAGACCACGTGTCACGCGGTGTTCGCGGACCCGGTCGTGAAGGCTCGGGCGAGCGAACACCCAGTGTCGTGGAACCACTGGTCGCCGACTACCGTCGAACGCGTGGGGTCGGGGAAGTCTCGATCCGCTTCGCTCAGGGAGGACCCCAGCGGTGACCGGTCGCTACGAGAATCCTGAGCCGTCGTGGCAGCAGCCGGCCGGAGCGGAAGGGCAGCAGCCCAACCCGAACCAGTCGGGTGGCCACCAGGTCGAGCCGGGATCGGGTGCCCACTACGTCGACCCCCAGACCGTGTACCTGGACCCGGCGCAGTCCGGCCCGGTGACCGGGCCCCCGTCGGGCGGGTTCCCGGCGCAGGGCCAGCAGTCCGGCCCGTACCCCGTGCAGGGGCAGCAGTCCGGGCCTTACCCGGTGCAGGGGCAGCAGTCCGGTCCCTACCAGGTACCCGGGCAGCAGTCCGGCGCGTACCAGGTCCCCGGTGGCCAGTCGGGCGCGTACCAGGTCCCCGGCGGCCAGTCGGGCGCGTACCAGGTCTCCGGTGGCCAGTCGGGCGCGTACCAGGTGTCGGGCGGCCAGTCCGGTCCGTACCCCGGCCCGGGGCAGTCGGGCCCGCACCAGCCTGGACCGCAGCAGTCGGGCCCGCACCAGTACCAGGGCGGGTTCCCCAACAACTTCCCGCAGAGCGTGCAGCCCCAGCAGCAGCAGCCGCAGCGGCCCGCCAACGCCAGCGACGTGTCCTCGCAGCAGCTGATCAAGCGCGCGAAGCGCCCGCCGCAGTCAGGCTGGCGCAAGACCGTGCACTCGGTCACCGGCGGCCTGGTCAACCTCGGCGAGAGCCCCGCGGACGTCCGCAGGCGCGAGCTGATCGGCCGGATCAACCAGCCGCTGCGCGGGTGCTACAAGATCGCCATGCTGAGCCTCAAGGGCGGCGTCGGCAAGACCACGACGACGACCACGCTCGGCTCGACGTTCTCCTCGCTGCGCGGCGACCGGGTCATCGCGGTGGACGCCAACCCCGACCGCGGCACGCTGGCGCTGAAGGTGCCCAGGGAGACCACGGCGACCGTGCGGCACCTGCTGCGCGACGCCTCGAAGATCACCCGGTACAGCGACGTGCGCGCGTACACCTCGCAGTCGCCCAGCCGCCTGGAGGTGCTGGCGTCCGAACAGGACCCGGCCGTGTCCGAGGCGTTCAGCGACCTCGACTACCTGCGCACGATGGGGCTGCTGGAGCTCTTCTACAACATCGTGCTCACCGACTGCGGCACCGGCCTGATGCACTCGGCCATGAAGGGCGTGCTCGACCAGGCCGACTCGCTGGTGCTCGTCTCGTCCGGCTCGGTGGACGGCGCGCAGACCTCGGCGGCGACGCTGGACTGGCTGGACGCCCACGGCTACCGCGACCTGGTCGCGAAGTCCGTCGCGGTGATCAACTCGGTGCGGCCGGGCTCGGGCAAGGTCGACCTCGACAAGCTGGCCGCGCACTTCGCCCAGCGCTGCCGCGCCGTGGTGCGCATCCCGTTCGACACGCACCTGGAAGAGGGCGCGGAGATCGAGCTGGACAAGCTCGCCCCGGACACCCGGCTCGCGCTGCTGGAGCTCGCCGCCACCGTGGCCGACGACTTCCCGAACAACTGACCCGCGGGCCGGTCGGGTCACGACGAGGGGGCCTCCGTGCGAGGCCCCGCCGTGTCACTCTTCGTCGTCCGGCTTCTTCTTGCGCTGCTCACCGAGCTTGCGCAGGAAGTCCGGGTCGTCGTCCGGCGCCACGATCCGACGACTGGGGGCGGTATCGACCCGGTTCGGTCCGAACGCACGCCACAGCAGCACGGCGATGGTGAGCGCACCGATCACCGCGAGCAGGTAGAGCATGGTCGCCACCTCCTTTGCCACGACATTACCCGTGCCGCGGAGGTGACGCGGTCAGTGGCGGACGGGCTCGGTCGCCTCGGTGGTCAGCTGGGACAACAGCTGCTGGACCTCGGACTCCCGGAACCTCCGGTGACCGCCCGGCGTGCGGATCGAGCCGATCCGGCCGGCGGTGGCCCACCGGGTGACCGTCTTCGGGTCGACCCGGAACAGGCTCGCGACCTCGCCCGGCGTGAGCAGGCGCTCCCCCTGGTGTCCCTGCGTCAACGTCACGGCATCCTCCCCGGTGGCGAACAGACGTACCGGACGCATCGTGGCACCTCACCCATCGGGTACTCGAACGCTTGGGTGATGGTAAAGAGGTAGTAAGGGACGAAGCGCGCGGTTCGGACATCGGGGGCGGTGGGCCTACGCTGTGCCCGGTGGACGCTCTTGATCGTCAGATCATCGCCGCCCTCCGGGAGAACGGCCGGGCCACCTACGCCGACCTGGGGCGCAAGGTGGGCCTCTCGGCCTCCGCCGTGCACGAGCGGGTCGGCAAGCTGGAAGCCACGGGGGTGATCGTCGGCTACCACGCCGTGGTCGACCCGAGCGCCGTGGGCCTGGGCGTGACCGCGCTGGTCAGCATCCACCCCACCGACACCGCGGACGATGACGAGCTGGCGGTCGCGCTGGCCGAGCTGGTCGAGGTCGAGTCGTGCTACCGGGTGGCGGGCGACGAGTCGTTCATCGTGAAGGTCCGGGTCGCCACGGTGGACGACCTGGAGCGCTCGCTGGGCCGGTTGCGGCGCATCCAGGGCGTCGCGCGCACGCGCACCACCGTCGTGCTGTCCACCCGGTTCGAGGGCCGTCCGAACACCGCGGCGGCCGGTCCCCCGGGCGACGCGTAGCCTGGGTAACCGTGCACCTGGGTCGTGATGTGACGCTCTACATCGGCGCGCGCCTGGGCATGGTCGCCGCGGTCACCGCGCTGCTCGTGCTCGCCAACGTGCCGCTGCTGGTCGCCCTCGCCGTCGGCGTGGTGGTGGCGCTGCCGCTGTCGCTGTTCGTGTTCGGCGGGCTGCGCAAGCGGGTCGCGCAGGGGCTCGAGGAGAAGCAGGCCGTGCGGCGCGCCGAGCGCGAGAAGCTGCGCGCGCAGTTGCGCGGCGACACCGCCTAGTCCCTCACATCACCAGCAGGATCGCCCCGCCGAGGTTGGCCAGCACCATCACGGCCAGCACCGCGCCGATGTTCGTGCTCTCGCGCAGCCGCAGGGCCAGCGCCAGCGGGCCGATCGGCAGCACCAGCGGCTTGCGCTCCCGGCTCGCGATGCGCAGGGCGCCCACCGCCACGCCGAGCGGGCTCAGGCCCAGCTCGCCCGCGCCCGCCACGTCGGCGCGCCACTGCTCCAGGTAGCGGTCCCGCTGCTCGCGCCGCAGCCGCAGCGCGGCGACCCGCACCGCGGCCAGGGCGAGTCGGGTGGTGAGTCTGCTCATCGGGCGACCTCCGGTCGGGTGGCGGGCCTGGCCTTCGTCCGACCGCCGGCCCTGCCGGCGGCCTTCGCGCACGCCTTGGCCGCCTCCAGGGCGCCGCCGGGCGTGAGCACGTACATCCGCCGACGGGGTCCGCGGCGTTCGCTGTCGTCGTCCCAGGACGAGGTGACCCACCCGGCCCGTTCCAGGCGGTCGAGCAGCGGGTAGACGCTGCCGGACGGGCGCCCGGTCAGCTTGATGATCTCCAGGCCCCAGCGCGGCTGGTCGCTCTCCAGGAGCACTCCCAGCACGTCGACCGTGGCCCCTCCGATGCGTCCGAGCGGTTCCACGACACAAGACTACCTATGTAGATTAAGGCCTGTCCAGCGCTTCAGCCCGCGAACGTGGCCTCCGCGTCGTCGACCAGGCGCTCGATCACGTCCCGCAGCTCCAGCGCCTCCAACCAGCGCGCCGGGACGGCCCCCACCCCGTCCCGCGCGCCGAGCAGGTTCCCGCACAGCGCGCCGGTCGAGTCGCTGTCCCCGGAGTGGTTGACCGCGAGCAGCAGCCCGTCCGCCAGGTCGCGCGCGGCCAGCGCGGTCAGCACCGCGATCGCCAACGCCTCCTCGCCGACCCACCCGCCGCCCAACGTCGTCTCGATCACCTCGGGCGTCGGGCGCACGCCGCCGACACCCAGCTCGACGGCGAGGTCCAGCAGGGCCAGCTGCTCCTCGTGGCCGTCCCACCGGACCAGCTCGGCGCGGGCCACCTCGATCGCGGCCGGCAGCGGCACGCCCGCCAGCACCTGCTGCACCAGCACGGCCAGCACGCCCGCGGACAGGTAGCCGCTGGGGTGGCCGTGGGTCAGCGCGCCGGTCGCGGCGGCCAGGTCGAACACCTCGCGCACGTCGTCGGACCACAGCGCCACCGGCGCCGCGCGCATCACCGCGCCGCAGCCCTTGGAGTCGTTGATCGGCGAGTCCACCGTGCCGAGCGCGCCCGAGCGCAACGCGGCCAGGCAGGTGGCGCCGGGGGCGCGCTGGTCGTGCAGCTCGGGCACGTCCAGCAGCCACCCGTCCGGTCCGACCTCCGGGCCGCCCTGCGTGCGCAGCCACCGCGCGTACGCCACGCGCACCTCGTGCGCCGGGTCGCTGCCGCGCTTGCGGGCCAGCAGCAGGCCTTCCAGCGTGAACAGGGTCATCTGGGTGTCGTCGGTGATCGCGCCGAGCCGGCCGTAGGCGGGCGCGTAGTCGGTCAGACCCGAGGGGCCGAACCGGCTGCGGATGCGGTCGATCCGGTCGAACTCGATCGCACCGCCGAGCGCGTCGCCCACGGCGCCGGCGAGGAGGCTGCCGCGGAGTGAGCCGATCCGAAGTGGGTTCACGTCGCAGAAGTTATCGTGCCGGCGTGACGACTTCGGTAGATCGATGTAGCTCCCGGACCAGGGAATGGGTGTGCGAGGCCGTCCGCATCATCGAAGCGGACGCCAACCGCAGCGCCGACACGCACCTGCTGCGCTTCCCCCTCCCACCGGAGTGGGGGATCGACCTGTACTTGAAGGACGAGTCGACCCACCCCACCGGCTCGCTCAAGCACCGGCTCGCCCGATCGCTGTTCCTGTACGCCATCTGCAACGGCTGGGTGGTCGGCGGCACGCCCGTGATCGAGGCGTCGTCCGGTTCGACCGCCGTGTCGGAGGCGTACTTCGCGCGGCTGCTCGGGTTGCCGTTCATCGCGGTGATGCCCCGGTCCACCAGCCGGGAGAAGGTGGCGCTGATCGAGCGCCAGGGCGGCCGGTGCCACTTCGTGGACGAGCCGGGCGCGATCTACGACGAGTCGCGGCGGCTCGCGGCCGAGCTGGACGGGCACTTCATGGACCAGTTCACGCACGCCGAGCGGGCGACGGACTGGCGCGGCAACAACAACATCGCCGAGTCGGTGTTCCAGCAGATGGAGCTGGAGGCCGCGCCCGAGCCGGAGTGGATCGTGGTGGGCGCGGGCACCGGCGGCACGAGCGCCACCATCGGCCGCTACATCCACTACCGGAAGCTGCGGACCCGGCTGGCCGTGGTGGACCCGGAGCACTCGGTGTTCTTCGACGCGTGGTGCGACGGGAACCCGTCGTTGACCGGCACCCGGGGCTCGCGCATCGAGGGCATCGGCCGCCCGCGCGTGGAGCCGTCGTTCATCGGCGACGTGATCGACCGGATGATCAAGGTGCCGGACGCGGCGTCGCTGGCGACGATCCGGCACGTCGAGGAGGTGCTGGGTCGGCGGGTCGGCGGGTCGACCGGCACGAACCTGTGGGGCGCGTTCCAGCTGATCGCGGAGCTGCGGGCGTCGCGGCTGCGCGGGAGCGTGGTGACGTTGCTGTGCGACGGCGGCGAGCGTTACGCCAACACCTACTACGACGACGAGTGGGTCGCCGCGCAGGGCATGGACCTCGAACCGCACCTGGCCACGCTGGCGAGGTTCCGCTCGACCGGCACGTGGGACCGCTGATTCTCGCTTTCGTGGGAACGCGCGGCGCGTGCCGTGCGTCGCAGCGTGGATCGGCGCGTCGGAAGGGGTGTGCGGTGATCGGGTGGCGGACGGCGGAGGTGCTCACGGCGGAGGACGTGCTGGCCAGGTCGGTCGCCGATGCCGACAAGGCGATGCGCGAGGCGGCGAAGCTGCGGTACCCGCAGCGCGAGCCGTCGGCCGACGACGTGCGGCGGGTGATGCAGTACGCGAAGTCGAACGCGGCGACGCCGGAGCTGCGGGCGTTGCAGCGGCGGATCGCGGGCGGCTACCTGAGCTGGCGGCAGGTCCTCATGGGCGAGGCCGCCGAGGACCGGGGCGTGAAGGCGGCGCTGGAAGCGGACCGCGAGGCCCTGGCCGCCTTGTGCCGCGGCGAGGAGCCGCGCGTCGTCCCGCCCGAACCCGAACCGCGTGACGACGACGAGCCGATGTCGTTCACCGAGGACGCCTGGTAGCCGGTCACCGGTCCGCGTCGGGACCCCCGGCCGGCTCGCCTGGCTGCGCGCGGGCGCCGAGCGGTCAGCCCAGCACCAGCGCGACCGGCACGGCGATGCCCCAGACGAGCATGGCCAGGCCCGTGTCGCGCAGCACGGGGATCAGGTCGCGGCCCTTGCTGCCGTTCAGCACCCGACGCGCGCCGAGCACGGCGAGCGGCAGGGCCAGGAAGCCGATCAGGGCCAGCGGCACGCGCAGGCCGATCGCCAGCGTGATCAGGAACGGGATCGAGACCAGGGCCAGGTACAGCCGGCGGGCGTCGCGGTCGCCCAGGGTGGAGGCCAGGGTCCGCTTGCCCGCCTGGACGTCGGTCGGGATGTCGCGCAGGCTGTTCGCGATCATCACACCGGTCGAGAACGCGCCCATCGCGACCGCGCCGCCGATGCCGATGCCGGTGACCTCCCCGGTCTGCACGTACAACGTGCCGAGCACCGCCGCCGGCCCGAAGAACAGGAACACGGCCAGCTCGCCCAGGCCCGAGTACCCGTACGGCTTGCGGCCACCGGTGTAGAACCACGCCGCCGCGATGCACACCGCGCCGAACGCCACCATCCAGTACCGGCCCGACAGCACCACCAGCGCCAAGCCCGCCACCGCGGCCACGCCCAGCGACGCGAACGCCGCCGCGCGCACCGCCCGCGGGTCGGCCGCACCCGAGCCGACCAGCCGGAACGGGCCGACGCGGTGCGCGTCCGTCCCCCGGATGCCGTCGGAGTAGTCGTTGGCGTAGTTCACGCCGACCTGCAACGCCACCGCCACCACGAGCGCCAGCGCCGCCCGGGTCGGGTCGAAGCCGTCGATGTGGTGCGCGGCGCCCGCGCCGACCAGCACCGGCGCGATCGAGTTCGGCAGCGTGCGGGGGCGGGTCCCCGATACCCACTGGGCGACTGTGGCCATGTCGGACATCCTCCGACATGGTGAACGGGGACCCGCTCCCGGGTGGCCGCGTGATCAGCAGGCAGTGGCGCCCGACACGCCCGACACGTACGCGCGGGCGATGAACTTGCCCGACGCGATCCGGAACCAGATGTTCGACGTGCCCTGCGAGCCCGTCACCGACTGGCCCGTCACCTGGCACTCGACCCGCACCTGCGCGTAGTTCGCGGCCAGGCCGACCTGGGAGGCGGTCGAGGTCGCGCCGCTGCGCACGTTCAGCGGGTCGCCCGCGGTGCGCACGAAGCCGGCCGGGCCCGATCCGGTCCACTGGTAGGTGACCGTGACCCACGAGTTGTCGGTCAGCTTCAGGCCGTCCCAGAACGTGCCGTCGGCCAGGTCGATGCCCGCCGGGTTGGCCACGGCGCGGCCGAACTGGTCCTTGCCGCCGTTGTAGCCGTCCTGGTAGGCGGCCTGCGCCTCGGGCTTGCCCTGGGGCAGGTCCTTCCACATCTCCCGGGTGGACGACGGGTTCCAGTAGTCGTCCTTGGTGTTCCACGGGCCGACGTCCCACACCGGGGCCCACTCGCACCGGCCGTTCGACGCGCACACCCGCACGCTGTAGGTGCCGGTGCCCTTGGCGGACAGGCCGCGCCGGGACGGCAGTGCGACGAAGTGGTCGCGGCTGACGATCACGTGCCCGTTCGCGGTGGTGCCGCCGACCAGGCCCTCACGGGTCGCGTAGACCCGGTAGGACAGGCCCGCGGCCTGCGCGCCGACGTCCGACGTGGCGACCGCGGTGAACGCCCGCAGGTCCACCCGGCTCACCTCGGGCGACGCCTTCTCGGCCGTCAGCGCCAACCGGACCTGCACGGTGGTGACCTCGGTGGGCAGCACGGCGGGCGCGTCGGGGCGCGCCTCGACCCACTCGGTCCACTGCTCGTCGCCCACCGCGCCGCGCACGTCCACGGCGACTTCCGCGCCGGCGGGGACGCTGCTCCGCACGGTCGCGGCGACGGCGTTGACCGGCGCGTCGAACGTCCGCGGGTCGAGTTGCAGGAACCCGGTGCGGACGGCGGCCCGCGCGCTGGCGGGCGTCGGCGCGGCGCGGTCGAGCCGCACCGCGCCGTGGTGCGCGGTGACGCCGTTGTCGTCGGCGTTCACGGTGGAGAGGTCGGCCGTCCACTCGCGGTCGGTCTCGGCGGCGGCGGGCGCCGCCAGACCGGCGGTCAGGACGGTGGCGACGGCGAGCGGTATCAGGTAGCGCCTGGTCATCGCAGCACTCCTCGTCCGGGCGCGCGGTGCGGTGGTGACCGCGGCAGGGCCGCGCGCCTCGGCGCTGCCGAGCCAATCGCCTGGCGTGGTTACCTGTCAACCAACAATCTTGCTATTAAGACAGAAACTCACCCAAACGAGCTAGCGACCGCCTTCCGATCCACCTTGCCGGGCCCGCGCAACGGCAGTTCCGCCATGAACGCGACCCGCTTCGGCATGGCGAACCGCCCCACCACGTCGCCGACCGCCGCGCACAGCTCGTCCGCGTCGGGCGGGTCACCCGGATCTTCCGGCACCACGGCCGCGGCCACCACTTGACCCCACTCGGGGTCGGGCAGGCCCACCACGCACGCCTCCCGCACGCCAGGTTGGGCGGCCAGCACCCGTTCGACCCTGGTCGGCGCGATGTTCTCGCCGCCGCTGATGATCACGTCGTCGGCCCGGCCGAGCACCTCCACCGTGCCGTCGGGGCGGACGCGGCCGAGGTCGCCGGTGCGGAACCACTCGCCGAACGGCTCGCCGCCCTGGTAGCCCAGCGCCAGCACCGGGCCGCCGACCTCGATCCGGCCGCCGACCAGCCGCACGCGCACGCCGTCCAGCGGCAGCCCGTCGTAGACGCACCCGCCGGACGTCTCGCTCATCCCGTACGTGGTGACCACCCGGACGCCGAGCCGCCGCGACCGCTCCAGCAGGCTGGGCGGGGTGGCCGCGCCGCCGATCAGCACGGCGTCGAACTGCCGGGCGGCGGCCAGCCCCGGGCCCTCGGTGGCGACCAGGCGGGCCAGCTGGGTGGGCACGAGCGCGGTGTAGTGGCGTCCCGGCGTGGCCAGCACCGGCCGGGCGGCGACGGCGAAGTCGGCGGCGCGGAACCCGGGCTCCAGATCCATCACGCCCGGCTCGACGCCCGCCACGACCGACCGCACCAGCACCTGGATGCCCGCGATGTGCGTGGTCGGCAGGGCGAGCAGCCACCGGCCGGGGCCGCCGAGGCGGGCGTGGGTCAGCTCGGCGGACGTGGTGAGCGCGTCCGCGCCGAGCAGCACGGTCTTCGGCTCGCCGGTGGAGCCGGACGTCGTGACCGCGAGCGCGGCCCCGGCCTCCCAGCCGCGCGACGGCGGCAGGTCGCCGGGCTGTGCCCGCACCGCGTCGCCGCCGGCCAGGGCGGCGCGCAGCTCCTCGAGGGTCGCCATCAGTAGAAGTAGGGGTAGTCGGACCAGTCCGGCGGGCGCTTCTCCAGGAAGGCGTCCCGGCCCTCCACCGCCTCGTCGGTCATGTACGCCAGGCGCGTGGTCTCGCCCGCGAAGATCTGCTGCCCGACCAGGCCGTCGTCGATCAGGTTGAACGCGTACTTCAGCATCCGCTGCGCCGTCGGCGACTTGCCGTTGATCTCCTTCGCCCACTCCAGCGCCGTCGACTCCAGCTCGGCGTGCGGCACGACCGCGTTCACCGCGCCCATCTGCCGCATCTCCTCGGCGCCGTACGCCCGGCCGAGGAAGAAGATCTCGCGGGCGAACTTCTGGCCGACCTGCCGCGCCAGGTACGCCGAGCCGTAGCCGCCGTCGAAGCTGCCGACGTCGGCGTCGGTCTGCTTGAACCTGGCGTGCTCGGCGCTGGCCAGCGTGAGGTCGCACACCACGTGCAGGCTGTGCCCGCCGCCGGCCGCCCACCCGGGCACGACCGCGATGACGACCTTCGGCATGAACCGGATCAGGCGCTGGCACTCCAGGATGTGCAGCCTGCCCGCCCGCGCCGGGTCGATGGTCTCCGCCGTCTCGCCCGACGCGTACTGGTAGCCGCTGCGCCCGCGGATGCGCTGGTCACCGCCCGAGCAGAACGCCCAGCCGCCGTCGCGCGGCGACGGGCCGTTGCCGGTGAGCAGGACGCACCCGACGTCCGAGCTCATCCGGGCGTGGTCCAGCGCGCGGTACAGCTCGTCGACCGTGTGCGGCCGGAACGCGTTGCGCACCTCGGGCCGGTCGAACGCGATGCGCACCGTGCCCTGGTCGACCGCGCGGTGGTAGGTGATGTCGGTGAAGTCGAAGCCCTCGACCCGCTTCCAGCGGGCGGCGTCGAACAGCTCGGAAACGTCCTGATCTGCCACGGCAGGGACAATAGGCCCGCGTGGCGGCCGGGAGCGGGACCGGCCCGGCTCAGCGCGTGGGACCACCTGGTCGCGGGCTGAGCGACAATGTGCGGGTGAACCCGTCCACCGCGCAGGCCAGGGTGCTCGTCGACGAGCTGATCCGCAACGACGTCCGACACGTCGTGCTGAGCCCCGGATCGCGCAACGCGCCGCTGTCGTTCGCCCTGCACGAGGCAGCCGCGGCCGGCCGGCTCACCCTGCACGTGCGCGTGGACGAGCGCACCGCGGGCTTCCTCGCCCTGGGCCTGGCCAGGGGCAGCGGCGAGGTCACCGCCGTCACCTGCACCTCCGGCACCGCCGTGGCGAACCTGCACCCCGCCGTGCTGGAGGCCAGGCACTCGGGCGTGCCGGTCATCGCGCTCACCGCGGACCGGCCGGTCGAGCTCTACCGCACGGGCGCCAGCCAGACCGTGGACCAGCAGCGCGTCTTCGGCCTGGACACGCTCCAGTTCCCCGTCGCCGAACGCCGCGACGACCAGAACGGCCTGTGGCGCTCGCTGGTGTGCCGCGCCGTCGCCACCGCGCGGGACCAGGGCCCGGTGCACGTCAACGTCCCGTTCCGCGAACCCCTCGTGCCGGACGCCGCCGACGACTGGCCGGAGAGCCTGGACGGCCGCCCGTTCGACATGCCGTGGACCCGCGCGGCCCGCCGCACGACCACCTCGACGCACGCCGCCGACCACCTCGGCCCGCGCACCCTGGTGATCGTCGGCGACACCGGGCACGACCTGTCCGACCTGGCCGACCGCGCCGGCTGGCCGGTCGTCGCCGAACCCACCGGCCACGGCCTGCGCCACGGCACGCTCCTGCTCAACGCGGGCGAGCTGCCCGAGCACCTCCGGCCGCGGGCCGTGGTCGTGGTCGGCCGCGCCACCCTCTCCCGGGGTGTGCTCAACCTCATCGCGCGGACCCCCGTCGTGCACGTGCTGTCCGACGAGCTCGACTGGCCGGACCCGCGGTTCGCCGCCACGCACACGTCGACCGACCTGGTCCTGGGCGAGCACGACGTGGACGACGACTGGCTCACCGCCTGGCAGCACGCGGACAAGGCGGTCGCCGACGTGGTGGACGGCCTGCTGGCGGAGCAGCCGTGGCCCACCGGCCTGCACGTGGCCCGCGACCTGGTGGCCGCGCTGCCGCCGGGCGCGAACCTGTTCCTCGGCTCGTCCAACCCGGTCCGCGACGTCGACCTGGTCGCCGCGCCGCGCCGCGACGTGCGCACCTACGCCAACCGGGGCGTGGCCGGCATCGACGGCAGCGTCTCCACCGCCGCGGGCATCGCGCTCACCCGGGGCCCGACCTACGCCCTGATCGGCGACCTGACGTTCCTGCACGACGCGAACGGCCTGCTCATCGGCCCGGACGAGCCGAGACCCGACCTGACGGTCGTCGTGCTCAACGACGACGGCGGCGGCATCTTCGCGTTGCTGGAGCAGGGCGCGAAGGAGCACGAGCGGACCTTCGAACGCGTTTTCGGCACGCCGCACGGCGTCGACCTGGAGTCGCTGTGCGCGGCGCACCACGTGCCGCACACGCGGGCCACGACACCGGAAGAGCTGAACCGGGCGCTCGACCGGCCGAGCGGAATCCGGGTGGTGGAAATCCGGGCGAAACGAGACGAATTGCGCGATTTGCACGCCCGTTTGAAAACCGCCGTGTCAACCGCGTTCCACTAGGGGGAATCCTACCGACGGGGGTACAGACCGCCGGTGGCCGCGACTAGCTTCGCCGCATGTCCCTGAGAGCGAAGCTGACCCTCGGTACCGCCACCGCGGCGTCCCTGCTCCTGCTCGCCGGCACGGCGACGGCGGCCCAACCGGGAGCACCTGGCATCGGCGACCCGTACTACCCGAATGCGGGAAACGGCGGGTACGACGTCTCCCATTACGACATCAGGCTCAACTACCAGCCGGCCGACGACACCCTGTCCGGCACCACGACGATCCTGGCCAAGACCACCCAGGACCTGAGCCGGTTCAACCTCGACTTCCTGCTGAAGGTCAGTTCGGTCCGGGTGAACAACAAGGTCGCCGCGTTCTCCCAGTCCGGCGGTGAGCTCGTGGTCGACCCGCGCGGCACGCTGCGCGAGGGCTCCAACGTGACGGTCGTCGTCACGTACGCCGACGTGCCCTCGACGCACGCCGTGGACGGCTACACGTCGTGGAAGCGGACGCCGGACGGCGCGCTGGCGATCGACCAGCCCGACATCGCGCCGTGGTGGTTCCCGAGCAACAACCACCCGACCGACAAGGCCAGGTTCGACATCTCGGTGGCCGTGCCCACCGGCGTCGAGGTGCTCTCCGGCGGTCTGTTCGGCGGCACGACCCAGCAGATCAACGGCTGGACCCGGTGGCGCTACCGCAGCCTGGAGCCGCAGGCCACGTACCTGGCGTTCATCGCCATCGGCCAGTTCGAGATCCGCCAGTCGACCGCGCCGAACGGCCAGCCGGTGCTCAACGCCTACTCGGAGCGGCTGGGCGCGGACCACGGCGCCTCCGTCGCCAGCATCGAGCGCACGCCCGAGGTGACGGAGTTCCTGGAGGGCCACTTCGGGCCGTACCCGTTCGAGGCGCAGGGCGGCGTGGTCGCGCCGGGCATCGGCTTCGCGCTGGAGAACCAGACCCGCCCGACCTACGACGCCGGGTTCTTCCGCCGCGGCTCGAACACCTACGTCGTCACGCACGAGATGGCGCACCAGTGGTTCGGCGACTCGGTGTCCGTGCACGGCTGGAAGGACATCTGGCTGAACGAGGGCTTCGCCAGCTACGCCGAGTGGCTGTGGTCCGAGCACGTCGGCGAGGGCACCGTCCAGGAGAACGCCGACTTCGTCTACGCCTCCTACCCCGCCGACGACGGGTTCTGGCAGGTGCTGCCCGGTGACCCGGGCGCGGCGAACCAGTTCCACGGCGCGGTGTACGACCGGGGCGCGCTGACCGTGCACGCGCTGCGCGCCGAGATCGGCGACGAGGCGTTCTTCCGGCTGCTGCAGGAGTGGCCGGCCGCGAAGCGCAACGGCGACGCGACGACGGACGAGTTCATCGCCTTCGCCGAGGCGCTGTCCGGCAAGCAGCTCGACGAGCTGTTCCGGACCTGGCTGTTCACGCCGGTCAAGCCGGCCGTCGCGCCGGGTTCGGGCGGCTTCGCGGCGCGGGCGGCGGCCGCGGCCGAACCGAAGTCGTACCAGAAGATCCGGGAGACGCACGAGCTGCTCGCGGGTCATCGGCACTGAGGACCGGTGGCGGGCCGCCCTCCCGGTGAGGGCGGCCCGCCGCGGCTCAGCCGGTCTCGCCGAGCCCGCCGACGACCTTCGTGGTGATGGCGCTGTAGCCGGTGACGGTGCCCGGCTCGATGTACGGCTCGTGGGGCTGCGGGCCGGCGACGGTGCGCTCGCCGATGAAGTCGCCGGTGGCGGGGTCCACGATCAGCTCGCGCCGCTCGTGCACGTCCTCGATGGTGACGGCGACGCCGACCCGGCCGTCGAGGTTCGCCCTGCCGTCGGCCACCGTGACGCCGTCGAGCAGCGCGAGCGCCCGGTAGAGCGAGGCGCGCAGGTCGGCGGGCACGAGACCGGTGTGCAGGAGCTGCACGCCGAAGTGGAACACCGCGGCCGGCGTGCCGCCGCGCTGCGCCGTGAGGTCGCGCAGCCACTGGAGCAGGGCCCGCGGGTCGCGGGGGAGCGGCGCGTAGAAGTCCGGGTTGTCCCAGTCGGCCGGGTCGCCGCACACCTTCTCCGGCAGGGACCCGGGGAAGAAGTCGCCGCACGCGCCCCGGCGCTCGCCCTTCGCGGTCACGTCGGGCTCGGGCAGCGGCGCCTCGGATTGCGGCACGGTGCCGCCGAGCCACTTCGCGCCCGCCAGCGGCGTGCGCCGGTTCAGCCACTCCCGGGTCACGTCCTGCGGGATCCACGTCTCGGTGCGCGATTCGACCAGGTACGCGTAGCCGGAGGGCGCGGCGGCCGGCTCGTCGACCGACGTCCCGATCATCACGCCGCGCCTGTTCCACTCGTGCGCCGCGATGTAGCGGTACTGGCCGGCCGCCAACGGCTGGTCGACAGCCGTGATCGCGTCGGCCGCCCGCGTCAGGTACTCCCGCGCGGACAGCAGCTCGACGGCCGGCGGCGTCGTGCCGGCAGGCGCCCCGGAGGACGTGCCGGCCACGGCCGGCTGCTGCCCGGCCCCGTCGTCGAGCACGACCACACCCGTGATCAGGGCCGCCGCCGCGGCGACGGCGACGGGCGCGAGCCACCGGGCGTGGCGCGCGCGCTTCGGGGCCGAGGACGCCGCCGCGGCGGCCAGGACGCGGGCGCGCACGGCGTCCAGCGGCACCTCGGCGGTGCGGACGTCGTGGTGCAGGCGGTCGAGGGCGTCGTCGAGTTCACGCATCGCGGTTCTCCTCGGTGAGCAGGGCTTGGAGCCTGGTGCGGACCCGGTGCAGCCGGGAGCGGACGGTGCTGGCGGGCTCGCCGAGCGCGGCGGCCACCTCGGACGGGCTCAGCCCGGCCCACGACGTGAGCAGGAGCGCGTCCCGGTCCTCGTCGCGCAGGTCGGCCAGGGCGCCGGCGAGCAGCTCGGCGTGCCGCTGCGCGTCGACCCGGTCGGCGACCGCGCCGCCGTGGTCGGGTTCGGGGCGGCCGACCGCGCGCAGGCCCGCGCGTCGGCCGCGGGTCTCCCGGCGGACGTGCTCGCGCACGAGGTTGGTGGCGATCCCGTAGAGCCAGCCCGTCACCGGCGCGCGGTCGGGGTCGTAGCTGTGCCGCCGCTTCAACGCCACCAGGAACGTCTCGGCGACGAGGTCGTCGGCCGCGGCATCGCCGACCCGGCCCGCCAGGTAGCCGCGCAGCCGCCGCGCGTGCGCGTCGAACAGCTCGGCGAACGCGGCCGTGACGTCCGGCCCGCGCAGGTCCGGTGGTTCGTCCAGTGCTGTGGTCACGTACCGGTTGGCCGAAGTGCCCTCGGGCGTCCCGGTGACGTGCGTCACATGCCTTCGAGGGCTTCCCGGAAGGGCAGCATCTTGGCGTGCGCCTCGTGGACCTCGGAGTCGGGGTCGGACTCGGCGACCAGGCCGCAGCCGGCGAACAGGCGGGCCGTGCGGCCGTCCACCTGCGCGCAGCGCAGCGCGATGCCGAGCTCGCCGTCGCCGTTGCCGTCGATCCAGCCGACCGGGCCCGCGTAGCGACCCCGGTCCATGCCCTCCAGCTCCGCGATCATCGCGATGGCGTCCGCGCGCGGCGTGCCGCCGACGGCCGCCGTGGGGTGCAGCGCCGCACCCAGCGCGAGCAGCGACGGCGTGCCGCTGAGCGTGCCGATGACGTCGCTGGACAGGTGCGAGACGTTCGGCAGCCGCAGCACCGAAGGGCCTTCCACCGACATCGTCTCGCAGAACGGCCGCAGCGTCTGCACCAGCGACGCCACCGCGTACTCGTGCTCGTCGCGGTTCTTGCCCGACGACAGCAGCGCGGCGGCCAGCTCGTCGTCCGACATGCCGTCGTGCGGCCACGTGGTGCCCGCCAGCACCCGCGAGTCGACCACGGACCCGCTGCGCCGGAGCAGCAGCTCGGGCGTGGCGCCGATCAGGCCGTCCACCGCGTACACCCAGCACTCGGGGTAGCGCCGGGCGAGGCCTTCGAGCACGAACCGGTGGTCGATGTCCACGTCCGCGACCGCGAGCAGGTCGTGCGCGAGCACCACCTTCTCCAGCTCGCCCGCGCGCATCCGCTCGACCGCCGCGCGCACGGCCTCGCGGTACCCGGTGACGGACACCTGCCCGTCGCTGTAGCGCACCTGGGACGGCCTGCGCACCGGCTCGACCCGCCGCTTGCCGACGTCGCCGATCGTGGTCAGCCAGCTGTGCCCGTTGCGGCGGCCGAGCACGACCTCCGGCACCACGAGCACCGAGCGGCCGGGGCGGTCGGAGAACGCCATGCTGACGAACGCCACCGGGCCGGTGCCGGGCACGCCGAGCCGGTCGTCCACGTCGAGGCCGTCGGTGAACTCGCGCCACCAGCGGTCGGCGGCGGCGAACCGGTCCGGCCCCGACACCTCGAACCGGGCCGCCTCACCCCATCCGACCAGGCCGGTTCCGTCCCGCACCCAGCTCAGCGCACCGGTCGGCGCGGGCAGCCTGTCCAGCAGGTCGTCGCCCGCGACGCGCCTGGTGTGCACGCGCAGCCGTTGTCGGGTCCGCGAGGCAGGAGCTGAGGTCACGGCGTCGAGGGTATGGACTCATCGCTGAGATCCGGCGCGGAGGCCGCCCTAGACTCCTCAGTTGTGGTGGACGACGCAGTGCGAACAGGCGCCCGCCCCAAGGTCCGGCTCCTGGTCAGCCGCGCGTTGGGGCTGCTGGGCGCGGTGGTGACGTTGATCGGGGTGATCCTGCTCGCGGCGTGCTGGCGCGACGACCTGATGATCGAGGAGCGGCTGGGCAAGGCGACCGCCGAGGTGGTGTCCGTCTCGTTCCAGCGCACCGTGGTGCGCTTCGCCACACCGGACGGCGCGGTGCACAGCCCGTCGCAGGGCCTGCTGTACCCGGCGGGGCTCGAGCCCGGCCAGTTGGTGCGCATCGAGTACGACACGGCCGACCCCGAGGTGGCGCGGGTCGCCGGGCGCACGGCCGTGCTCGCGCTGCTGCCGATCGGCACGTTCCTGCTCGCCGTGTGGGCGGTGCTGGCGCCGCTGCTCTGGTGGGTGCGCCGCCGCTGGTGACACCGCCCGCGGCACCCTTGTGACAGTCCTGCCCAAAATCGGCCTCCAGGTGTAACATCGCTCTCATGGAGCTGGAGGCACAGTTCGAGCGCACCGTCGCGGCCGGGCAGCGCGTCGAACCGCGCGACTGGATGCCCGACGGTTACCGGAAGACGTTGATCCGGCAGATCGCCCAGCACGCGCACTCCGAGATCATCGGCATGCAGCCCGAGGGCAACTGGATCAGCCGCGCGCCGTCGCTGCGCCGCAAGGCGATCCTGCTGGCCAAGGTCCAGGACGAGGCCGGGCACGGGCTCTACCTGTACGCCGCCACCGAGACCCTGGGCGCGGACCGGGGCGAGCTGACCGAGAAGCTGATCTCGGGCCGGCAGAAGTACTCCTCGATCTTCAACTACCCGACGCTGTCCTACGCCGACGTCGGCGTGATCGGCTGGCTCGTGGACGGCGCCGCGATCTGCAACCAGGTGCCGCTGTGCCGCACGTCCTACGGGCCGTACGCGCGGGCGATGATCCGCATCTGCAAGGAGGAGTCCTTCCACCAGCGGCAGGGCTACGAGCTGCTGATGACGATGATGTCCGGCACCGACGCCCAGCGCGCGATGGTGCAGGAGTCGGTGAACCGCTGGTGGTGGCCCTCGCTGATGATGTTCGGCCCGCCGGACGCCGAGTCGGCCAACACCGAGCAGTCGATGAAGTGGCGGATCAAGCGCAACACCAACGACGAGCTGCGGCAGAAGTTCGTCGACATGACCGTGCCGCAGGCGGAGAAGCTGGGCGTGACGCTGCCCGACCCGGAGCTGCGCTGGAACGCCGAGCGCGGGCACCACGACTTCGGGCAGCCCGACTGGGACGAGTTCTGGCAGGTCGTGGGCGGCAACGGGCCGACCAACGCGCAGCGCGTCGAGCACCGGCGCAAGGCGCACGAGGACGGCGAGTGGGTGCGTGCCGCCGCCGAGGCGCACGCCGCCAAGCACGCGGCGCAGGAAGGTGTGGCATGAGTTCGTCGTGGCCGCTGTGGGAAGTCTTCGTGCGCGGCAAGCGCGGGTTGAACCACGTGCACGTCGGGTCGCTGCACGCGCCGGACGCCGAGATGGCGCTGCGCAACGCGCGTGACGTCTACACCCGGCGCAACGAAGGCGTGTCGATCTGGGTGGTGCCGGCCGCGGCGATCACCGCGTCGTCGCCGGACGAGAAGGACCCGTTCTTCGAGCCCAGCGGGGACAAGGTGTACCGGCACCCGACGTTCTACGAGATCCCCGAGGACGTGCCGCACCTATGAGCTTCGACAACGCCTACGAAGCCCTGATCGACGGCCACGAGGACGCGCACTGGGCGTTCGGCACCGGGTTCGCCGAGCCGTTGGCCGGGGTGGACCGCGAGGTGCCCGACGTCGACCGCGCCGACCTGACCGCCTACTGCCTGATGCTCGGCGACGACGCGCTGGTGATGTCGCAGCGGCTGGCCGAGTGGTGCTCCCGCGCGCCGGAGCTGGAGGAGGACGTCGCGCTGGCCAACATCGCGCTGGACCTGCTCGGCCAGTCCCGGATGCTGCTGACCAGGGCGGGCGAGGTCGAGGGCGCGGGGCGGGACGAGGACGCGCTGGCGTACCTGCGCGACGAGCGCGACTTCCGCAACGTGCACCTGGCCGAGATCGAGTGCGGGCCGTACGCGGGCGGCGACTTCGCCACCACCGTGGCGCGGCTGCTGGTGTTCTCGTCGTGGAAGCTCGCCCAGTACTCGCGGCTGCGCGGCAGCGCGGACCCGGTGCTGGCGGCCGTGGCGGCGAAGGGCCTGAAGGAGCTGGCCTACCACCGCGACCACGCCGCCCAGTGGGTCGTGCGGCTCGGCGACGGCACCGAGGAGTCGCACCGGCGGATGCGGGCGGGCCTGGCGCGGGTGTGGCCGTTCCTGGCCGAGCTGTTCACCGCGCACGCCGTGGAGCTGCGGTTGGCCGGTGTCGCGGTCGACCCGGCCGAGCTGCGGTCCGAAGTGGACGGTGTGCTGGACGCGGTGCTCGCGGCGGCGGGGCTGACGCGGCCCGAGGACGTGCCGGCGGCGCGGGTCAACGGGCTGGCGGGGCGCGACGGCGTGCACACCGAGGCGTTCGGCTACCTGCTGGCCGAGATGCAGCACCTGCACCGGTCGTTGCCGGGTGCGTCGTGGTAGCCCCGGCCGGGACGGGCGCCGCGGTCGAGGTCGCCGCGCGCGTCCGGGACCCGGAGCTGCCGGTGCTGACGCTGGCCGACCTCGGCGTGCTGCGGGACGTGACCGAGTCGGACGGGCGGGTGTCGGTGACGATCACGCCCACCTACTCGGGGTGCCCGGCGATCGACGAGATGGCCGCGGACCTGCGCCGGTCGCTGCTGGCGGCCGGGTACCAGGCGGTGGACGTGCGGCTGTCGCTGTCGCCCGCGTGGACCACGGACTGGATCAGCGAGGACGGCCTGCGCAAGCTGCGGGAGGCGGGCATCGCGCCGCCGTCCCGGCTGGGGCCGCGCGCGGTCGGCCCGGTGCCGCTGAACCTGACGCCGCCGTCACAGCGGGTGCCGTGCCCGCGGTGCGGGTCGGCGCGGACCTCGGAGGTGTCCCGGTTCGGGTCGACGGCGTGCAAGTCGCTGCGCCGGTGCGCCGACTGCGCCGAGCCGTTCGAGCACGTGAAGGAGATCTGATGGCGCGGCCGGTGTTCCACAAGCTGACCGTCTCGTCGGTCGAGCGGTTGTGCTCGGACGCGGTCGCGGTGACGTTCGACGTGCCCGCCCCGCTGGCCGCGGACTTCGCGTTCGCGCCGGGGCAGTACCTGACCCTGCGCGACGGCGACGAGCGGCGGTCCTACTCGATCTGCGCGCCCGCCGGCGGTCCGCTGCGGATCGGGGTGCGGCGGGTGGACGGCGGGCGGTTCTCCACGCTGCTGGTGGACCGGCTCCAGCGCGGCGACGTGCTGGAGGTGCTGCCGCCGCTGGGTGGCTTCACGCCGTCCGGCGGGGCGCACCACGGCCTGGTGGTCGCCGGGTCGGGCATCACGCCCGCGCTGTCGATCGCGGCGTCGGTGCTGGCCGGCGGGGCCCGGGTGACGATGCTGTACGGGAACCGGCGTGCCGACACGGTGATGTTCGCCGACGAGCTGGCGGACCTGAAGGACCGCTACCCGGCGCGGTTCCAGCTGGTGCACGTGCTGTCGCGGGAGCCCCGCGACGTCGAGCTGTTCAGCGGGCGGTTGGACGCGGCGAAGCTGCGGGCGTTGTTCTCGACGGTCGTGCCGTGGGCGGATGTCGACGCGTGGTGGCTGTGCGGGCCGTACGGGATGGTGCGGGACGCGCAGGACGTGCTGGGGTCCCTGGGCGTCCCGCCGGCCGCCGTGCACCACGAGCTGTTCTACGTCGACGAGCCGCCGCCCCCGCCGCGCCGTGCCGAGACGTCCGCCGCGGTCACCGCTTCGGCCACCGTGATCCTGGACGGGCGGAGCACCGAGGTGCCGCTGCCGGCGGACGTGCCGATCCTCGACGCGGCCCAGCGGGTGCGCGCCGACCTGCCGTTCGCGTGCAAGGGCGGTGTGTGCGGGACGTGCCGCGCGCTGGTCGTGTCCGGTGAGGTGGAGATGCGGCGGAACTACGCGCTGGAGCCGCGCGAGGTGGCGGCCGGTTTCGTGCTGACCTGCCAGTCGGTCGCCGTGACTCCGGCCGTTACCGTGGATTACGACGCCTGATCTGGCACATTGGGCGCATGGGACGTTCGGCGCTCTGGGGACTGGTCATCGGCACGCTGCTGATGTCGGCCCTGCTGATGTCCGGCTTGGCCCTGTCGTCGCCCGACGACGCGACCGCGACGTCGATCGTGGCGACCCTGATCGCGTCCGGGATGATGGGCGTGGTGATGGGCGGCGTGCCGGGCACGCTGGTGGGCCTCGTCGTGGGAGCCATCCGCAACCGCTCGCGCCCGCCGGCCCTGCCCCCGCGCCCACCGACGCTGCTCCCACCGCTGCCCCCGCTGCCACCGGTGAACGACCGCTGGGCCGCCATGGTGGGCCGCTGCGAGCTGTCCGTGCGCCGCGTGGCCGCCGCCGTGACCACCGTGCCGCCGTCACCGGCCCGGGCGTGGCTGGAGCGGATCGTCGCCCAGTTCGCCGCCGAGCTGCCGGACGTGCGCCGGATCGCCGACCTGGGCCGCGCCCTGGGCGCCGACCAGGCCCACCCGGTGGCCGCCCGCCTGAACACCGCCGTGCACGACTTCACCTCGTTCGAGGACGAGGTGGGCCGCGTGGCCCTCCAACTGCTGAACCAGACCTCCCTGGACGCGGTCCGCACCCACCTGGAAGTCCTGGAACAACAACTACCCCACCTGGGCAAGAGCTAGCCCGGCCGCCGTCACCGCGCTCGACGGCCTAACGGGACGTGGACGCCGCCTGCCACCACGCCAGGACTTCCTCCGCCACCTCCGGCACGGCCACCAGCAGGCCGTCCACCGGCAGCGGGTCGTCCTCGCCCCTGCGGTCCAGCACGGCGGCGCCCGACTCGACGGCCAGGGCGACCGCGCCCGCCACGTCCCACTCGTGGTAGCTGTCCAGGACGGCGGCGGCGGCGTGGCCGAGGGCCACCTGGGCGACGGCCAGGGCCTTCGAGCCCAGCACCCGCACGCCCGTGCCCGCCAGCGCGGCCCGGGAGATGAACCCGCCCATCCCCGGCCACGGACCGGTCCGCGTCATCTCCGTGCACACGATGGAGCTCACCGCCTGGTCACCGAGCCGCACCGGCGTGCCGTTGGCCCGCATGCCGCGCCCCCGCGCCGCCGCGTAGATCTGCGCCCGGTACGGGTCCGCGACCACGCCGACCACCGGACCCCACCGGTCGACCAGCGCCAGGCTGTACGCGCACCAGGGCACCCCGGCGACGTAGTTCGCGGTCCCGTCGACCGGGTCGACCACCCAGCGGAACTCCGCGTCGCTCGCCACGTCGGTGTCGCTGTCCTCGCAGAACACCGGGATGTGCGGGAACTCGGCCGTCAGCACCCGCCGCGTGTGCCGCTCCAACGTCCGGTCGGTGTCGGTCACCCAGTCGAACGGCGACGCCTCGTCGTCGGGCCGCGCGCCCCGCCCGGCGGTCGCCATGATCACGTCCGACGCGTCGTTGGCGAGTCGGCCCGCTATCTCCAGCGCGATCGACACCAGGCCGGGATCGACGGGCTGCGCGGGCCGGGACGACAAGACGGTCATGCCGACCTAGTGTCACCGCACGGAGTGACCGCGCCACGTACTCCAGGTGAACCCGGGGCCAACGTCGTCGGCGACGCGAGGTGTTCGGCGGGCGTTCGCGGAGGTGTCACGCCGCCGTGTCCTGCGCACCGCAGGGTGACCGGCGTGCGCGTAGCGATCGTCACCGAGAGCTTCCTGCCCCGGGTCAACGGGGTCACCAACTCGGTGCTGCGGATACTCGACCACCTCGGAGCGCGCGGCCACCAGGCGTTGGTGGTGGCGCCCGGCGCGGGCGAGGACCACCACCTCGGCACGCCGGTCGTGCGCGTCCCGGCGGTGGACCTGCCGGGGCTCAGCTCGCTGCCCGTCGGGGTGCCCACGCGCAAGGTCCTGACCGCGTTGGCCGACTTCCGGCCGGACGTCGTGCACCTGGCGAGCCCGTTCGTGATGGGCGCGCGGGGCCTGTCCGCCGCACGCAGGCTGGGCGTCCCGACCGTCGCGGTCTACCAGACCGACGTCGCCGGGTTCGCCGGCCACTACGGCCTCGGCCTCACCGCCAACGCCGCCTGGCGGTGGACGCGCCGGCTGCACGCGCGGGCCGACCGCACGCTCGCGCCGTCGACGTGGGCCGCGGACGCGCTCCGGGAGCACGGCGTGCCGCGCGTGCACCGGTGGGGACGCGGCGTGGACGTCGAGCTGTTCCACCCGTCCCGGCGGGACGACGCGTGGCGGGCCTCGCTGGCGCCGCGCGGCGAACTGCTCGTCGGGTACGTCGGCAGGCTCTCGCCGGAGAAGCGGGTGGACCGGCTCGCCGCGCTCGCCGACCTGCCCGGCGTGCGGCTGGTGGTGGTCGGCGAGGGGCCGGAGGAGGCGCGGTTGCGGCACGACCTGCCGGGTGCGGCGTTCCTCGGGTTCAAGAGCGGCGCCGACCTGGCCACCGCGTACGCGAGCCTGGACGTGTTCGTGCACACGGGCCCGCACGAGACGTTCTGCCAGGCCGTGCAGGAGGCGTTGGCCAGCGGTGTGCCGGTGGTCGCGCCGGACGCGGGCGGGCCGCGTGACCTGGTGCGACCCGGCACCGGCTACCTCTTCGCCGACGACGCGCAGCTCAGGCGGGCCGTGCTGGAGCTGGGCGACCCGCCGCGCCGCCGCCGGTACGGGCAGGCCGCCCGGCGGTCGGTGCGCGGGCGCACGTGGTCGGCCGTGTGCGACGAGCTGCTCGGCCACTACGCGGCCGTGCTGGACGTGCCGGAGCGCTGCACCGCATGACGATCGGGCAAGCATGAAAATCGTGCAGCTGGCCAACTTCTACGGCCCGCGCTCCGGCGGGTTGCGCACGGCGTTGCACCACCTCGGCGGCGGTTACGCGGCGAACGGGCACCAGGTGACGCTGGTCGTGCCGGGCGCCGCGCACGCCGACGAGGAGCTGTCGCCGGGCGTGCGGCGGGTGACGTTGCCCGCGCCGCGCATCCCGGGCACCGGCGGGTACCGGGCGGTGGACCCGTGGCGCGTGCGGGCGCTGCTCGACCACCTGGCGCCCGACCGGCTGGAGGTGTCGGACCGGCTCACGTTGCGCGGGATGGGCCGGTGGGCGGCCGAGCGCGGCGTGCCGAGCGTGGTGATCTCGCACGAGCGGCTGGACCGGCTGCTGGAGCAGTTCCTGCTGCCCACGCCGGTGGCGCGGTGGGCCGCGGACCGGGCGAACGCGCGGATGGCCGCCTCCTACGACACGGTGGTGTGCACGACGGAGTTCGCGCGGGAGGAGTTCGACCGGATCGGCGCGCGCAACGTGGCCCGGGTGCCGCTGGGGGTGGACCTGCGCACGTTCACCCCGGCCCGGCACGACCGGTCGTTGCGGGCTGAGCTGGCGCGGGGCGCCGACGCGCTGCTCGTGCACTGCGGGCGGTTGTCGGCGGAGAAGCACGTCGAGCGCAGCGTCGACACCGCGGCCGAGCTGCACGCGGCCGGGGTCGACGTGCGGCTGGTGATCGCCGGTGACGGTCCGCGCCGCGAGGCGTTGCGACGCCGTGCCGCGGGGCTGCCGGTCACGTTCCTGGGCTTCGTCGACCAGCGCGCCGACGTCGCCGACCTGCTGGCCGCGGCCGACGTGTCGCTGGCGCCGGGCCCGCACGAGACGTTCGGCCTGGCCGCGCTGGAGGCCCTGGCTTCGGGCACGCCGGTCGTCGTGTCGGCGTCGTCCGCCCTGCGCGAGATCGTCCGCCCCGGCTGCGGGGCCGCCGTGCCGGACCACGCGCCCGCGTTCGCCGGCGCCGTCACGGCACTGCTGGACCACCCCGAGCCGACCCGCCGCCGCGCCGCCCGGGCCCGCGCCGAGGAGTACCCCTGGCAAGCCGCCGTGACCGGCATGCTGACCGCCCTCCGCGCCACCTGACCTCGAGAGTCCAACCTCCACCCCGCGCGAGTCCTACGTTCGGAACGCGCGTGTCCTACGTTCGGAACACCCGAATTCAACGCTCAGCACGTCGGCCGGCTGTGCTGAGCGTTCAACTCGGGGTGCGTGAACGTAGGACACGCGCGTTCCGAATGTTGGACACGCGCGACGGGAAGGTTGGACTCTCGAGGCGTGGAGGTAGGACTCTCGCGCGGGTGGTGGGGGCGTCACTTAGGCTTCCGGCATGGCGCGTGCAGGTCTGGACAAGAACCCCCGCGAGGTCGCCGAGATGTTCGACGGCGTGGCCAAGGGCTATGACCGGACGAACTCGGTCATGACCCTGGGGTTCGACCGGCGCTGGCGGGAGTGGAGCAGGCGGGTCCTGGACGCCAAGCCCGGCGAGAAGGTGCTCGACCTCGCCGCCGGCACGGCGGTGTCCACGGTGGAGTACGCGGCGTCGGGCGCGTGGTGCGTGGCGGCCGACTTCTCGCTCGGCATGCTCCTGGGCGGCGCGCACCGGCCGGTGCCGAAGGTGGCCGCCGACGCCCTGCGCCTGCCGTTCGCCGACGACTCCTTCGACGCGGTCACCGTCTCCTTCGGCCTGCGCAACTTCAACGACACCGAGGCCGCGCTGCGCGAGATGGCACGGGTTGTCAAGCCCGGCGGACGGCTCGTGGTGTGCGAGGTCTCCACGCCGACGTTCCGCCCGTTCCGCTTCGTCTACATGCGCCACCTGCTGCGCGTCCTGCCGCTCATCGCCCGTTTCGTCTCCTCCAACCCGGAGGCCTACAAGTACCTCGCCGAGTCGATGCGCACGTGGCCCGACCAGCGCGCGCTCGGCGAGGTCGTGGCCCGCGCCGGCTGGGAGGACGTCGCCTGGATGAACCTCACCGGCGGCATGGTCGCGCTGCACCGGGGCACCAAGCCCGCGCCGCCCGAGCCCGCGTAGCCGTCGGGAGGTCCCCGTAGCGGTCGAGCGCGCAAAGCCCTCAGCAACGCGCAAGTAGACTCGCCCTGGACTTTGTGAACACGGGCACAAGGAGCGGGGATGACGACTCCCAGCCGCCGCAAGGCAGGCGAGGACGCCGAGGTGATCGTGGTCGGGGCGGGGCCCGCGGGCTCCACCGCGGCCACCTACCTGGCACGCGCGGGCCTGGACGTGGTGCTGCTGGAGAAGAGCACCTTCCCGCGAGAGAAGGTGTGCGGCGACGGCCTGACCCCGCGCGGGGTCAAGCAGCTGATCGACCTGGGCATCGACACCCGGGAGGAAGCCGGCTGGCTGCACAACCGCGGCCTGCGCGTGGTCGGCGGCGGCGTCACGCTGGAGCTCGACTGGCCCGAGCTGGCCACGTTCCCGCCCTACGGCCTGGTGCGCCCCCGGCAGGACTTCGACGAGATGCTGGCGAACACCGCCGTCGCGGCGGGCGCCCGGATGCACGAGCAGACCACGGTCACCGGCGCCGTCGTGGAGAACGGCCGGGTCGTCGGCGTCACGGCCAAGCAGGGCCCGGACAAGGCGCCGGTCACCTACCGGGCCCCGATCGTCCTGGCCTGCGACGGCGTGAGCGCCCGCCTCGCCCTCAGCGTCGGCATCCAGAAGGACGACGCCAAGCCGATGGGCGTCGCGGTCCGCCGCTACTACGCCAGCCCCCGCACCAAGGACGACTACCTGGAGTCGCACCTGGAGCTGTGGGACCGCGCGAACGACGTCCTGCTGCCCGGTTACGGCTGGATCTTCGGCATGGGCGACGGCACGGTGAACGTCGGCCTCGGCATCCTCAGCACCTCGAAGGCCTACGGCACCACGGACTACCGCGCGCTGCTCAAGAGCTGGCTCGACGGCACCCCGGAGGAGTGGGGTTTCCGCGAGGAGAACGCCACGGGCAAGATCGGCGGCGCGGCCCTGCCGATGGGCTTGAACCGCAAGCCCCACTACCGCGACGGCCTGCTGCTCGTCGGCGACGCGGGCGGCATGGTCAACCCGTTCAACGGCGAGGGCATCGGCTACGCGATGGAGTCGGCGCGGATCGCCGCCGAGACCGTGGTGCAGGCGCTGGCCCGCCAGGGCGCGAGCCGTGAACGCGCGCTGCACGGCTACCCGGTGCGCATCGAACAGGCCCTGGGCAGCTACTACCGGCTCGGCAACGTCTTCAGCAAGCTCATCGGCAACCCCACCGTCATGCGCACCGCGACCAAGTACGGGCTGCCGCGCAAGACCCTGATGAAGCTGGTCCTGAAGCTGCTCGCGGGTCTTTACGACCCCAAGGACGGCGACTCGTTCGACCGCGTCATCACCGCGGCCACGAAACTCGCCCCAACGGCCTAACGGGCCTTCCGCTCATCGACGCAGCGCCGACTTGAGAGTCGGCGCTGTGTCGTTTTCGGTGTGCTCCCGTTCACGGACGGGCCGGCCAACTGTTGATCTGCACCGTGAAAGTGCAGGTCAGCGCATAGGTCGGGGGTGCCCGTCACGCCTCTGTGTGACGTTCTACACTGACCCTCAGGTCTTGTGAATCAGTTCACAACCGGCTGAGATGGCTTGTGAAGTGTTTCACAAGCGACCTGCGGATTGTTAGGCGCGCCTAACCTCCGGAGGCCGCAAGAACACCCTTTAGGGTGCGCAACGGTCGGCGGTGCACCACCACCGCGACGCGAGGAAAGGACGACGGAGAGTGCTGGACCCTTACCTCCCCCTCGTATTGATGTTCGTCCTCGCCGGGGCCTTCGCGCTGTTCTCGGTGACGGCCGCGCCGTACATCGGTCCCCGCCGCTACAACCGCGCGAAGCTCGACGCCTACGAGTGCGGCATCGAGCCGTCGCCGCAACCGGTGGTGGGCGGTGGCCGCATGCCGGTCGCCTACTACCTGACGGCGATGCTGTTCATCCTGTTCGACATCGAAATGGTGTTCCTCTACCCCTTCGCGGTCTCCGCGGACCGGCTCGGCCTGTTCGGCCTGGTGGAGATCGCCCTGTTCGTCGCGACGGTCGGCTTCGCGTACGCCTACGTGTGGCGTCGCGGCGGCCTGGACTGGAACTGAGGGGGAACCAGTGGGTCTCGAAGAGAAGCTCCCGAACGGCATCCTGCTCGCCAGCGTGGAGAAGCTGGTCAACTGGACCCGCAAGTCCTCGCTGTGGCCCGCCACCTTCGGCCTGGCGTGCTGCGCGATCGAGATGATGACCACCGGCGGTCCGCGCTACGACCTCGCGCGGTTCGGCATGGAGGTCTTCCGCGCCTCGCCGCGCCAGGCCGACCTGATGATCGTCGCGGGCCGGGTGACCAACAAGATGGCGCCGGTGCTGCGGCAGATCTACGACCAGATGCCCGAGCCGCGCTGGGTGCTCGCCATGGGCGTCTGCGCCTCCAGCGGCGGCATGTTCAACAACTACGCGGTCGTGCAGGGCGTGGACCACGTCGTGCCGGTCGACATGTACCTGCCGGGCTGCCCGCCGCGGCCGGAGATGCTGATCGACGCGATCCTCAAGATCCACGCGAAGATCATGGACGAACCGCTCGGGGCGAACCGCGCCGCGCTGCTGGCCGAGTCGGGCCACCAGACGGCGATCATCCCGTCCTCCGAGCGCTTTGCGAAGAAGTGAGCGGCAATGCCAAATGACACCGGTGCTGACGACAACAACGCCAAGGACGAGGTCGCCGAGACCCCCGGCGCCGGCACCCCGGGCAACGACGAGGCGCTGAGCTCGGCGAGCATGGACCAAGAGCAGCACGAGGAGCACCTCGCGCGCGGCGGCATGGTCGCGGGCAAGGCGCGCCAGGGCATGTTCGGCATCTCCGGCACCGGCGACACGTCCGGCTTCGGCGGCCTGCGGCTGCCCGCCCACGTCGCCGCGCCGTCCGAGCGGCCCTACGGCGGCTGGTTCGACGAGGTCGCCGACGAGCTGCTGGCCGCGATGCGGGAGCAGGGCCTGCCGGCCGACACGGTCCAGCAGATCACCGTCGACCGCGGCGAGATCACCTTCTTCCTGCGCCGCGAGCGGCTGGTGGACGTGGCGCGCATCCTGCGCGACGACCCGGCGCTGCGGTTCGAGCTGTGCAGCTCGGTGTCCGGCGTCGACTACGGCGTCGACGCGCCGCAGCGGCTGCACTCGGTCTACCACCTGACGTCGATGACCTACCGCCGGCGCATCCGGCTGGAGGTCGCGGTCGACGTGGACGACGCGCACATCCCCAGCGTGGTCTCGGTCTACCCGACCGCGGACTGGCAGGAGCGCGAGGCCTGGGACATGTTCGGCATCGTCTACGACGGCCACCCGGGCCTGACCCGGATCCTCATGCCGGACGACTGGGACGGCCACCCGCAGCGCAAGGACTACCCGCTCGGCGGCATCCCGGTGGAGTACAAGGGCGCGGAGATCCCCCCGCCAGACCAGAGGCGGTCCTACTCATGACCGAGCGACTTTCCGACGTGACCACCGGCACCGACACCAGTGCCGCGGGCCGCGACAGCGAAGCCCCCGACAGCGAAGCCCTCGACACCGGCCGCACCACGCCGGACGCCGACGCGTACGCGGGCTCGCGCCAGACGACCGAGGGCACCGTCTACACGGTGACCGGCGGCGACTGGGACGAGGTGCTGGCCGAGGCCGCGGGTGACGAGCGCATCGTCATGAACCTGGGCCCGCAGCACCCCTCCACGCACGGCGTGCTGCGCCTGGTGCTGGAGCTGGAGGGCGAGACCGTCACCCAGGCCCGCAGCGTCATCGGCTACCTGCACACCGGCATCGAGAAGAACGTCGAGTACCGCAACTGGACCCAGGGCGTCACGTTCGTGACGCGCATGGACTACCTGGCCCCGCTGCACAACGAGGCCGCGTACTGCATGGCGGTCGAGAAGCTGCTCGGCATCACCGTCCCGCAGCGGGCGCAGACGATCCGCGTGCTGCTCATGGAGCTCAACCGGATCAGCTCGCACCTGGTGGCGCTGGCCACCGGCGGCATGGAGCTGGGCGCGCTGACCGGCATGACCGCGGGCTTCCGCGAGCGCGAAGAGGTCCTGCACCTGCTGGAGTTCCTCACGGGTCTGCGGATGAACCACGCGTTCATCCGGCCCGGCGGCCTGGCGCAGGACCTGCCCGAGGGCGCCGAGCAGAAGATCAAGGACTTCATCAAGGTGATGGACTCCCGGCTGCCGGACTACGATAAGCTGCTGTCGGGCCAGCCGATCTGGCGCAACCGCCTCGCGGGCGTCGGCTACCTGCCGGTGGACGCGTGCCTCGCGCTGGGCATCACCGGCCCGATCCTGCGCTCCGCGGGCCTGCCGTGGGACCTGCGCAAGGTCGACCCCTACTGCGGCTACGAGAACTACGAGTTCGACGTGCCCACGTCGAACGCCGCCGACTCCTACGCCCGCTACCTGCTGCGGCTGGAGGAGATGCACCAGTCGCTGCGGATCGTCCGGCAGGCCGTGGACAACCTGACGCCCGGCCCGGTCATGGTGGCCGACGCCAAGGTGGCGTGGCCCGCGCAGCTGACCATCGGCGCGGACGGCATGGGCAACTCGCTGGAGCACGTCCGCAAGATCATGGGCCAGTCCATGGAGTCCTTGATCCACCACTTCAAGCTGGTGACCGAGGGCTTCGCGGTGCCGGCGGGCCAGGTGTACGTGCCGATCGAGTCGCCGCGCGGCGAGCTGGGCTACCACGTGGTCTCCGACGGCGGCACCCGGCCGATGCGCGTGCACGTGCGCGAACCCAGCTTCGTGAACCTCCAGTCGATGCCCGCGATGTGCGAGGGCGGCATGGTCGCCGACGTCATCGCGTCGGTGGCCTCTATCGACCCGGTGATGGGTGGTTGTGACCGATGAGCACTTCCGAAGAGGTCTACGCGGCCTCGCCGCTGGACCCCGGCCAGACGCAGCGGCTGGTGACCGAGAACGCGGTCGACACCAGCGTGTTCGACCAGTCCACCGTCGACCGGGCGCAGGCGATCATCGCGCGCTACCCGCAGCCGCGCTCGGCGCTGCTGCCGATGCTGCACCTGGTGCAGTCGGTCGAGGGCTACGTCAGCCAGGCGGGCATCACCTTCTGCGCCGGTCAGCTCGACCTGACCAACGCCGAGGTCAGCGCGGTCGCGACGTTCTACACCATGTACAAGCGCCGCCCGTGCGGCGAGCACCTGGTGAGCGTCTGCACGAACACGCTGTGCGCCGCGCTCGGCGGTGACGCCATCTACGCCAAGCTCAAGGACCACCTGGACGTCGGCCACGAGGGGACCGCGGGCGAGCCGGGCACGCCGGGCTCGATCACGCTGGAGCACGCCGAGTGCCTGGCGGCCTGCGACCTCGGCCCGGTGCTCCAGGTCAACTACGAGTACTTCGACAACCAGACGCCGGACGGCGCGCTGGAGCTGGTGAAGTCCTTGCAGTCGGGTGAGAAGCCGCACCCGACGCGCGGCGCGCCGCTGACCGACTTCCGCCAGGCCGAGCTGCAGCTGGCCGGGTTCTTCGAGGGCCGGGACGCGGACCTGGACGGCCCGTCGGCCGCGCCGGAGACGGTTCGCGGGGCCAAGATCGCCGCGGAGCGCGGCTGGACCGCGCCGGCCATGCCGGACAACGCGGAGTTCCCGCCGCTGCCGGAGAAGAAGTAGGGAAGGCGAGCGGACATGGTCGGTGTATCCAATGGTGCCTCCGCGGGGAAGAGCACGTCGGCACCCCTGACTCCCGTCCTGACGAAGCGCTGGCTGTCGCCGCGCTCGTGGACGCTGAAGACCTACGAGCAGTTGGAGGGGTACACGGCGCTGCGCAAGGCGCTCAAGGCCCACCCCGACCAGCTGATCCAGCAGTGCAAGGACTCCGGGCTGCGCGGTCGCGGCGGCGCGGGCTTCCCCACCGGCCTGAAGTGGGGCTTCATCCCGCAGGGCGACGGCAAGCCGCACTACCTCGTCATCAACGCCGACGAGGGCGAGCCGGGCACCTGCAAGGACATCCCGCTGATGATGGCGGACCCGCACTCGCTGATCGAGGGCATCATCATCACCTCGTACGCGATCCGGGCGAACTTCGCCGCGATCTACGTGCGCGGCGAGGTGCTGCACGTGATCCGCCGGCTGCACGCGGCCGTGCGCGAGGCGTACGAGGCGGGCTACCTGGGCAAGGACATCCTCGGCTCGGGCTTCGACCTCGACGTGGTCGTGCACGCGGGCGCGGGCGCCTACATCTGCGGCGAGGAGACGGCGCTGCTGGACTCGCTGGAGGGCAAGCGCGGCCAGCCCCGGCTCAAGCCGCCGTTCCCGGCGACCGCCGGCCTGTACGCCTCGCCGACCGTGGTGAACAACGTCGAGACGATCGCCAGCGTGCCCTACATCGTCAACGGCGGCGCGGACTGGTTCCGCACCATGGGCCGCGAGCGCTCGCCGGGCCCGAAGATCTTCTCGCTGTCCGGCCACGTGGAGCGCCCCGGCCAGTACGAGGCCCCGATGGGCGTCACGCTGCGGGAGCTGCTCGACCTGGCGGGCGGCATGAAGGACGGCATCCCGCTGAAGTTCTGGACGCCGGGCGGCTCGTCCACCCCGCTGTTCACCGCCGACCACCTGGACGTGCCGCTCGACTTCGAGGGCGCGGCCGAGGCCGGTTCGATGCTGGGCACCACCGCGTTGCAGATCTTCAACGAGACGGTGTCCGTGCCGTGGGCGGTCATGAAGTGGACCGAGTTCTACAAGCACGAGTCGTGCGGCAAGTGCACGCCCTGCCGCGAGGGCACCTACTGGTTGGTCCAGATCCTGCAGCGCATGGTGGCGGGCAACGGCACGGCCAGTGACATCGACACGCTGCTGGACGTCTGCGACAACATCCTGGGCCGCTCGTTCTGCGCCCTCGGCGACGGTGCGGTCAGCCCGATCACCAGCGGCATCAAGTACTTCAAGCACGAGTTCCTGGCTCTGTGCGACCAGAACTCGGCCAAGAACAAGGACGCAGCAGCCCTGGCGGGAGCAAGCGCATGACGGTCGAAGCCACTGCCCCTGAACAGAAGGCCGAGCTGGTGGTCCCCGAGGGCCACGTGAAGCTCGTCATCGACGGCGTGGAGGTCGTCGCGCCCAAGGGCGAGCTGCTGATCCGCACCGCGGAGCGGCTCGGCACCGTCATCCCGCGCTTCTGCGACCACCCGCTGCTGGAGCCCGCGGGCGCCTGCCGGCAGTGCCTGGTCGAGGTGGAGATGGGCGGCCGGCCGATGCCGAAGCCGCAGGCCTCCTGCACGATGACGGTCGCCGACGGCATGGTCGTCAAGACGCAGCTGACCTCGCCGGTGGCCGACAAGGCGCAGCAGGGCGTGATGGAGCTGCTGCTCATCAACCACCCGCTGGACTGCCCGATCTGCGACAAGGGCGGCGAGTGCCCGCTGCAGAACCAGGCGCTGGCGCACGGCCGCTCGGACTCGCGGTTCCACGAGCACAAGCGGACGTTCCCGAAGCCGATCCCGATCTCGACGCAGGTCCTGCTGGACCGCGAGCGGTGCGTGCTGTGCCAGCGCTGCACGCGGTTCTCCGCGCAGATCGCCGGCGACCCGTTCATCGAGCTGCTGGAGCGCGGCTCGCAGCAGCAGATCGGTGTCGCGCAGGAGAAGCCGTTCCAGTCCTACTTCTCCGGCAACACGATCCAGATCTGCCCGGTGGGCGCGCTGACCAGCGCCGCGTACCGGTTCCGCGCCCGGCCGTTCGACCTGATGTCCACGCCGGGCGTGTGCGAGCACTGCTCGTCGGGCTGCTCGACGCGCACCGACTGGCGGCGCGGCAAGGTGCAGCGCCGGCTGGCGGGCGACGCGCCCGAGGTCAACGAGGAGTGGACCTGCGACAAGGGCCGCTTCGCGTTCAACTACGCCACCGCGGGCGACCGCGTCCGCCGCCCGCTGGTGCGCGACAAGGCCAGCGGCGAGCTGCGCGAGTCGTCCTGGACCGAGGCGCTGCAGTACGCCGCCGAGGGCCTGGCGAAGGCGCGTGCCGGCAAGGGCGTCGGCGTGCTGGCCGGCGGTCGCCTCACCGTCGAGGACGCCTACGCGTACTCGAAGTTCGCCCGGATCGCGTTGCGCACCAACGACGTCGACTTCCGCGCCCGCGCCCACTCGGCGGAGGAGCTGGAGTTCCTGACCGGCGCGGTCCTCGGCACGAACCCCGACAACGGCGGCGTCACCTACGCGGGCATCGAGTCCGCGCCGGCCGCGCTGCTGGTCGCGTTCGAGCCGGAGGAGGAGTCGCCGATCGTGTTCCTGCGGCTGCGCAAGGCGGCCCGCACGAACCGGACGAAGGTCTACCACCTGGGCCAGTACACGACGCCCGCGGTGGAGAAGACGAACGGCGTGCTGCTCGCGTGCGTGCCCGGCAGCGAGCCGTCGGCGATCAACGCGCTGCCCGAGCACGCCGCCGACGTGGTCGAGGAGCTGGCGAAGCCGGGTTCGGTGATCCTGGTCGGCGAGCGCGCCGCCGAGGTGCCGGGCCTGTTCTCCGCGGTGGCCGCGCTGGCGGAGCGGACCGGCGCGAAGCTCGCCTGGATCCCGCGCCGCGCCGGTGAGCGCGGCGCGCTGGAGGCAGGTCTGCTGCCGACGTTGCTGCCGGGCGGTCGCCTGGTCGGCGACGAGGCGGCCCGCGCCGAGGTCGAGCAGGCGTGGGGCCTGGAGCCGGGCGCGCTGCCCGCGAAGGCCGGCCGCGACACCGACGGCATCCTGACCGCCGCCGCGAGCGGTGGGCTGGACGCGCTGGTCGTCGGCGGTGTCGACCCGTTCGACCTGCCGGACCCGGCGCTGGCCGAGCGCGCGTTGGACTTCGCCGGTTTCGTGGTCAGCCTGGAGCTGCGGCACAGCGCGGTCACCGCGCACGCCGACGTGGTCCTCCCGGTCGCGCCCGCGGTGGAGAAGGCGGGCAGCTACCTGAACTGGGAAGGCCGCCCGCGCCCCTTCAGCACCACGATCGAGGGCACCGGCGCGCTGTCGGACGGCCGGGTGCTCGACACGCTCGCCGTGGAGATGGACGCGGACCTGTTCACGCAGACCCCGGCCGCCGCCGCGGCGGACCTGGCGAGGCTGGGCTCCGCCCCGGTGACGGCGTCCGCGCCGACCGTGCCCGCGCCGCTCCTCACGCAGCCCAAGGCCGGCGAGGCCGTGCTCGCGACCTGGCGCAGGCTCCTGGACAACGGGTCGTTGCAGGACGACGAGCCGAACCTGGCGGGCACCGCGCGCCCGGTGGTGGCCAAGCTGTCGGTCGCCACCGCCGCGCACCTGGGTGTCGAACTCGGTGGCGAGATCACCGTCTCCACCGATCGGGGCGAGGTGGTGCTGCCGGTCGAGGCGGCCGACCTGCCCGACGGCGTCGTGTGGCTGCCCGGCAACTCGGGTGCGGTCACCGTGCGGCGCAACCTCGCCGCCGGCCACGGCTCAGTGGTGGCCGTCTCTCGGTTCGTCACGGGCTCCGCCGAGAAGATCGCGTCGCCCGCTGGAGGCAAGGCATGAGCACCGCGGAACTCCTCGCCGACGATCCGTTCTGGCTGATCGTCGTCAAGGTCGTCGGCATCTTCGCGTTCCTCGTGGTCATGACGCTGTTCATGATCAACTGGGAGCGCAAGGTCGTGGCCCGGATGCAGCAGCGCCCCGGGCCCAACCGGGTCGGCCCGAACGGCTGGCTCCAGTCGCTCGCCGACGGCCTGAAGCTCGCGTTCAAGGAGGACATCCGCCCGGTCCTGGCCGACAAGTGGGTGTTCTTCCTCGCGCCGGTGATCTCCTGCATCCCCGCGTTCGTCGCCTTCTCGGTGATCCCGCTGGGCGGCGAGGTCTCCATCTTCGGCGAGCGCACCGCGTTGCAGCTGGTCGACCTGCCGGTCGGCGTGCTGGTCGTGCTGGCCTGCTCCTCGCTCGGCGTCTACGGCATCGTGCTGTCGGGCTGGGCGTCCGGCTCGCCGTACCCGCTGCTGGGCGCGCTGCGCTCGGCCGCGCAGGTGATCTCCTACGAGATCGCGATGGGCCTGTCGATCGTCGCGGTCGTCATGCACTCGCACTCGCTGTCCACCGCCGACATCGTCGACGCGCAGAGCGGCGGCTGGTACTTCTACCTGCTGCCGGTCAGCTTCCTGATCTACGTCACGTCGATGGTCGGCGAGACCAACCGCGCGCCGTTCGACCTCCCCGAGGCCGAGTCGGAGCTGGTCGGCGGCTTCCACACCGAGTACAGCTCGCTGAAGTTCGCGCTGTTCTTCCTCGCCGAGTACGTCAACATGGTGACCGTCTCCGCGCTGGCCACCACGCTGTTCCTGGGCGGCTGGCGGTTCCCGTTCGTCGGGGACGACCACCTGCTCAACAGCGGCTGGTTCGGCCTGCTGTGGTTCGTGGTCAAGACGCTCGGCTTCCTGTTCCTGTTCATCTGGCTGCGCGGCACGCTGCCCCGCCTGCGCTACGACCAGTTCATGCGGCTGGGCTGGAAGTTCCTGGTCCCGATCGCCCTGGTCTGGTTCGTCGCGGTGGCGGTCGCCCGCTACCTGCGCCAGGAGTGGGAGGCCAACAGCGGCCTGGACACCAGCACGGCGCTGATCGTGATCGGCGGTTTCCTCGCCGCGGTGCTGCTGATCGCGTTCCTGCTGCCCGACAAGCGGGAACCGCACGACCCCGACGCCGTGCCGGTCACCGGTGGCGGCTACCCGGTGCCGCCGCTGGACCTGAAGGTCCCGCAGTCGCCACCCCGCAGGCAGGTGCGGGTGGCCGAGCTGCCCGGCGCCGAGAACCAGACGCAGGAACCGGCCGCGGTACCCGCAGCTTCACACAAGGAGGCCAGCGATGGGCGTGTTTGATCCCGTCAAGGGCTTCGGCGTCACCTTCGGCACGATGTTCAAGAAGGTCGTCACCGAGGAGTACCCCGAGGTCAAGAAGGTCACCGCGCCGCGGTTCCACGGCCGCCACCAGCTCAACCGGCACCCGGACGGGCTGGAGAAGTGCGTCGGCTGCGAGCTGTGCGCGTGGGCGTGCCCGGCGGACGCGATCTTCGTCGAGGGCGGCGACAACACCGAGGACGAGCGCTACTCGCCCGGTGAGCGCTACGGCAAGGACTACCAGATCAACTACCTGCGGTGCATCGGCTGCGGCCTGTGCATCGAGGCCTGCCCGACCCGCTCGCTCACCATGACCAACTCCTACGAGCTGGCCGACGACGACCGCCAGAAGCTGATCTTCACCAAGGAGGACCTGCTCGCGCCCCTGCTGTCCGGCATGGAGCAGCCGCCGCACCCCATGCGGCTGGGCGAGAACGAGCAGGACTACTACGTGGACGGCCCGAGGTTGGCGCGCGAGGCGGGCGTGCCCGCCGGCGCGACCGTGGAGACCGGGCCCGAGGAGGCGGGGAAGTGAGCCTCTCGTTCCTGCTCCAGCAGCCCGACGAGGTGCAGCGGGTGGTCGACACCGTCACCACCGGCGAGGCGGTCGCGTTCTGGGTCCTCGGCCCGCTGGCCCTCGCCGGCGCGCTGGGCATGCTCTTCGCGCGCAACGCCGTGCACTCGGCGCTGTGGCTGGTGCTCACCATGCTCAGCCTCGGCGTGCTCTACATGGTCCAGCAGGCGCCGTTCCTCGGCTTCGTGCAGATCATCGTCTACACCGGCGCGATCATGATGCTGTTCCTGTTCGTGCTGATGCTGGTCGGCCGGGACAGCTCCGACTCGGTCGTCGAGGTGCTGCGCGGGCAGCGGCTCGCGGCGGCGGTCATCGGCGTCGGCTTCGCCGGCCTCGTGGTCGCCTCGGTCGCCCGCGCGCTGACCGACGTCGAACCGGTCGGCCTGGCCGCGCAGAACACGCAGAACGGCGGCAACGTCGCCAACATCGGCGAGGCGCTGTTCACCGACTACCTGTTCCCGTTCGAGCTGACGTCGGCGCTGCTGATCACCGCGGCGGTCGGGGCCATGGTGCTCGCGTTCACCTCGCGCACCGGCAAGGACGCGAAGAAGACCCAGAAGCAGCTGGTCGAGGAGCGCTTCCGCGGCGACCGCCCCGGCTCGCTGCCCGGCCCCGGCGTGTTCGCCACCGCCAACTCGGTGGCCACGCCCGCCCTGCTGCCGGACGGCTCGGTCGCCGCCGAGTCCCTGTCCGAGCTGATCGAGACGACCGCCAAGGAAACTCTCGAGGACGACGTCGCGGAGGTGTCCGGCAGCGGGCACCAGGCCGACGCGCACGCGCTCAAGGGAGAGTCGTCGTGACCCCTACGTACTACCTGCTGCTGTCCGCGCTGCTGTTCAGCCTCGGCGCGGTCGGCGTTCTGGTGCGGCGCAACGCCATCGTGGTGTTCATGTGCGTCGAGCTCATGCTCAACGCGGTGAACCTCAGCCTGGTCACGTTCGCCCGGATCAACGGCGGGCTCGACGGCCAGGTGATGGCGTTCTTCGTGATGGTCGTCGCGGCGGCCGAGGTCGTGGTCGGTCTGACGATCATCATGGCGATCTTCAAGACCCGTCGCTCGGCCTCGGTCGACGACTCCAACCTGCTGAAGTACTGAGAGGTCGACGGTGACGGAAACTGTTGCCGCCAGCGGGATCGGCAGTCTCGCCTGGTTGTTGCTAGCCCTGCCGGCCTTCGGCGCGCTCGTGCTGCTGTTGGGTGGCAAGCGCACCGACAAGTGGGGCCACCTGCTGGGCTGCGCCACCGTGATCGCCGCGTTCGCGTACGGGGTCGCGCTGTTCTTCGACACGCTCGGCCTGGACCCGGAGCAGCGCAGCACCGAGGTGCACCTGTTCGACTGGATCCCGGTCGGCGCGCTGGACGTGGAGTTCGGGCTGCGCCTCGACCCGCTGTCGCTGACGTTCGTGCTGCTGATCACCGGTGTCGGGTCGCTGATCCACATCTACTCGATCGGCTACATGGCGCACGAGGCCGGGCGGCGGAAGTTCTTCGGCTACCTGAACCTCTTCGTCGCCGCGATGCTGCTGCTGGTGCTCGGCAACGGCTTCGTGACGCTGTACTTCGGCTGGGAGGGCGTCGGCCTCGCGTCGTACCTGCTCATCGGCTGGTACCAGCACAAGCCGGAGGCCGCGTCGGCCGCGAAGAAGGCGTTCCTGATGAACCGGGTCGGCGACCTGGGTCTGGCGATCGCCATCTTCATCATGTTCAAGACGCTGGGCACGACCCAGTACACCGAGGTGTTCGCCCGGGTCGGGGAGTTCTCCTCGGCCGAGGTGCTGGCGATCACCTTGCTGCTGCTGCTCGGCGCGTGCGGCAAGTCGGGCCAGTTCCCGCTGCAGGCGTGGTTGCCGGACGCGATGGCGGGCCCCACGCCGGTCTCCGCCCTCATCCACGCGGCCACGATGGTCACCGCGGGCGTGTACCTGATCGCCCGCTCGAACCCGATCTACAACCTCTCGGCCGACGGCCGCCTGGTCGTGATGATCATCGGTGGCGTGACGCTGCTGATCGGGTGCGTCATCGGCTGCGCGTACGACGACTTCAAGAAGGTGCTGGCCTACTCGACGGTCAGCCAGATCGGCTACATGATCCTGGCCGTCGGCCTCGGCCCCATCGGCTACGCGCTGGGCATCATGCACCTGCTCACGCACGGCTTCTTCAAGGCCGGGCTCTTCCTCGGCGCCGGTTCGGTCATGCACGGCATGAACGACGAGGGCAACATCCGCCGCATGGGCGGGCTGATGAAGAAGATGCCGATCACCTTCGTCACCTGGACGCTCGGCTACCTGGCGCTCATCGGCTTCCCGTTCCTGTCCGGCTACTTCTCCAAGGACGCCATCATCGCGGCGGCGTTCAGCATGGAGGGGTGGCGCGGCTGGGTCTTCGGCGGCGTGGCCGCCCTCGGCGCGGCCCTGACCGCGTTCTACATGACCCGCCTGTTCGTCCTGGTGTTCCTGGGCAAGCCCCGCTACACCGAGCTGAAGTCGGCCGACGGCCGCGACTACCACCCGCACGAGTCGCCGGTGAGCATGACGCTGCCGATGATCGTGCTGGCGGTCGGCTCGGTCGGCGCGGGCTGGTTCTTCTCCTCCGGCCACAACCTGGCCGGCTGGCTCACCCCGTCGCTGGGCGAGCTGCAGGAGCAGCACGGCGTGCTGGACCACGGCGTGGTCAACATCCTGGTGCTGGCCCTGTCGGCGCTCGGCGCCGCGCTCGGCTTCCTGCTCTTCCTGCGCCGTGAGCAGCCGGTGGAACGGCCGGCACGGGTGTCGTTCCCGGTCCGCGCCGCGCGCGCCGACCTGTACGGCAACGCGCTCAACGAAGCGCTGTTCGCGCGGCCGGGCACCTGGCTCACCCGCGCGCTGGTGTTCGTGGACAACAAGGGCGTCGACGGCCTGGTGAACGGGTCGGCGGCGCTGCTCGGCGGTAGCTCGGGCCGGCTGCGCAGGCTGCAGACCGGGTTCGTGCGCTCGTACGCGCTCTCCATGCTCCTGGGTGCGGTCTTCGTCCTGGGCGCGCTGCTGATGGTGAGGTTCTCGTGAGCTGGACGCTGATCGCGCTGCTCCTGCTGCCGCTCGTCGGCAGCCTGGTGGTGGCGTTCCTGCGGGGCAACGACCGGTTGGCCAAGACGGTCGCGCTGGCGTTCTCGCTGGCGGAGCTGGTGCTGGCGGTGCTGGCGTGGACGGCGTTCGACCCGGGCGGCGACCGGCTGCAGCTGACCAGCTCGGCCGAGTGGATCCCGGCCTTCGGCGTGCACCTGTCGTTCGGCGTGGACGGCATCGCGCTGGTGATGATCGCGCTGATCGCCTTCCTGGTGCCGGTCGTCATCGGCGGTTCGTGGGCGGACAAGCTGCCCGAGGGCCGCAGCGCCGGCGGGTTCTTCGCGCTGCTGCTGGCCATGCAGACCGGCATGGTCGGCGTCTTCGCGGCCACCGACGTGTTCGTGTTCTACGTCTTCTTCGAGGCCGTGCTCGTCCCGATGTACTTCCTGATCGGCCGCTTCGGCGGGCCGAACCGGCAGTACGCGGCGATGAAGTTCTTCCTGTACTCGCTGCTCGGCGGCCTGATCATGCTGGCCTCGGTGATCGGCCTGTACGTGGTCAGCGCGGACAAGATCGGCCAGGGCACGCTCGACTGGGCCACGCTGGTCACGATCACCCGCGACCTGCCGCTGTCCACCCAGATCTGGCTGTTCCTCGGCTTCTTCGTCGCGTTCGCGATCAAGGCGCCGCTGGTGCCGCTGCACACCTGGCTGCCCGACGCCGGCGCCGAGGCGCCCGTCGGCGCGGGCGTGCTGCTGGTCGGCATCCTGGACAAGATCGGCACGTTCGGGTTCCTGCGCTACTGCCTGCCGCTGTTCCCGGCGGCCAGCAAGGAGCTCGCGCCGCTGGTCTTGGTCCTGGCCGTGGTCGGCATCCTGTACGGCTCGCTGCTCGCGGTCGGCCAGTCCGACCTGAAGCGGTTCGTCGCCTACACCTCGATCGCGCACTTCGGCTTCATCGCGCTGGGCATCTTCGCGTTCAGCTCGCAGGCCGGCACCGGCGCGGTGCTCTACATGGTCAACCACGGCATCTCGACCGGCATGTTGTTCCTGGTCGTCGGCATGGTGATGGCCCGCGGCGGGTCGCGACTGATCGAGGACTACGGCGGCATGGCCAAGCTGACCCCCGTGCTCGGCGGGCTGTTCTTCGTGGCCGGCCTCTCGTCGCTGGCGCTGCCGGGCACCAACTCGTTCGTGAGCGAGTTCCTGGTGCTCATCGGCTCCTACCCGAACGAGCCGGTCTACACGATCCTGGCCGCCGTCGGCATGGTCCTGGCCGCGCTGTACGTCCTGTGGCTGTACCAGCGGGTGTTCCAGGGTCCGGTGCGCGGCACCGCGATGCTGAACCTCGTCGGCGGCCCGGGTGCGGCCGTCGACCCGGAGAAGGCCGCCGTGCCCGACCTGAACAAGCGCGAACTGGCCGTGCTCGCGCCGCTGGTGGCACTGATCCTGGTGCTCGGCTTCTACCCGAAGCCGGTGTTGGACGTGATCACCCCGTCCGTCGGGGCGACGCTCAGCGAGGTCGGGGTGGCCGACCCGGTCGCGCAGGAAGGCAAGTGACGTGACGACGTTCCTCTCGCAAGTGGAGCGGCTGCAAGCCCCGGAGATCGACTACGGGGCCGTCGCACCGTTGCTGATCGTCCTCGGCGCGGCCTGCCTCAGCGTGCTCTTCGAGGCGTTCCTGCCCAAGGCGCAGCGGTGGGCGGCGCAGGTCGTGCTGACCCTGCTCACCCTCGCCGCCGCAGGCGCCGGGCTGGTGTTGCACGCGTCCGCCGAGAGCACCCTCGAACAGGGCAAGCTGACCCTCTCGGGCACGATCGCGGTCGACCGCCCGGTGATCTTCCTGTGGGGCACGCTGCTGCTGCTCGGTCTCGGCGCCGTGCTGCTCATCGCGGACCGGTCGGTCGAGCCGGGCGGCGCGTTCGTCGCGGACGCCTCGATCCTGCCCGGCTCGCCGGTGGGGGTGCGCGAGCAGCTGCGCCGCCGGGAGATGCAGACCGAGGTGTTCCCGCTGACGCTGTTCGCGCTCGGCGGGATGATGACCTTCGTCGCGGCGAACGACCTGCTCACCATGTTCATCGCGCTGGAAGTGCTGTCGCTGCCGCTGTACCTGATGTGCGGCCTGGCCCGCCGTCGCCGCCTGCTGTCGCAGGAGGCCGCGGTGAAGTACTTCCTGCTCGGCGCGTTCGCGTCGGCGTTCTTCCTCTACGGCGTGGCCCTGCTGTACGGCTTCGCGGGCTCCGTGAAGCTGTCCGACATCGCCACCGCGACCACGGCCAACGACCGGTCCGACACGCTGCTCTACGCGGGCTTCGGCCTGCTCATCGTCGGCCTGCTGTTCAAGGCCTCGGTCGGCCCGTTCCACGCCTGGACCCCGGACGTCTACCAGGGCGCGCCGACCCCGGTCACGGCGTTCATGGCGGCGTGCACGAAGGTCGCCGCGTTCGGCGGCATCCTGCGCGTGCTCTACGGCGCGTTCGAGCGGTCGAGCTGGGAGTGGAACGGCGTGCTGTGGGGCGTGGCCATCGCGTCCATGCTGATCGGCGCGGTCCTCGGCCTCACCCAGACCGACGTGAAGCGGATGATCGCGTACTCGTCGGTGGCGCACGCGGGCTTCCTGCTCATCGGCGTGATCTCGCTGAACGACCAGGGCCTGTCCGGCACGATGTTCTACCTGATGGCGTACGGCTTCACCACGATCGCCGCGTTCGGCATCGTCAGCCTCGTGCGCAACGGCGACGGCGAGGCCACCCACCTGTCCCAGTGGGCGGGTCTGGCCAAGCGGTCGCCGGTCGTGGCGGGCGTGTTCACGTTCCTGCTGCTCGCGCTGGCCGGTCTGCCGCTGACCAGCGGTTTCGTCGGCAAGTTCGTGGTGTTCGCGGCGGCCGTGGAGGCCGAGATGGTGCCGCTGGTGGTGATCGCCCTGGTGGCCTCGGCCGTGGCGGCGTTCTTCTACCTGCGGGTGATCGTGCTGATGTACTTCAGCGAGCCGGCGGCGGACGGCCCGACGGTGAGCGTGCCCGGCGCGTTCACGACCGTGGCCATCACCCTGGGTGCGGCGATCACGCTCGTGCTCGGCGTGTACCCGTCGTTCGCCCTCGATTGGGCGGGTGCCGGCGCGTTCATCTTCTAGTGGTACGTAGGCTCTGTAGCCGTGACCAGTAGCGAGCGGGCGGGGACGGGGTTCCGGTTTTCGGACCCCGTGCTCGCGGAGGTGGTTCAGGACGGGCTGGCCGAGGTGGAGGAGCTGCTGCACAAGGTCGTGCAGAGCGAGTTCCACCCGGTGATGGAGACGTCCCTGCACCTGGTGTCCGCGGGCGGCAAGCGCATCCGCCCGCTGTTCACCATCCTGTCCGCCCAGTTCGGCGGCACGTGGGACCGGGAGAGCGTGATCAAGGCGGCGGCGGTCGTCGAGCTGACCCACCTGGCCACGCTGTACCACGACGACGTGATGGACGAGGCCACCATGCGCCGCGGCGCGGCGTCGGCCAACGCGAAGTGGGACAACAGCATCGCGATCCTCACCGGCGACTACCTGTTCGCGCACGCGTCGGCGCTGGTCGCGGACCTGGGCACGGGTGCGGCGCGGATCATCGCGGAGACGTTCTCCGAGCTGGTGACCGGCCAGATGCGCGAGACGATGGGCCCGCGGCCCGGCGAGGACCCCGTCTCGCACTACCTGACCACGATCTCGGAGAAGACGGGTTCGCTGATCGCCACCGCGGCCCGGTTCGGGGCGATGTTCTCCGACGTCACGCCGGAGCAGGTCGAGGCGCTGCGCGCGTACGGCGACGTGATCGGGGCGGCGTTCCAGATCTCCGACGACGTCATCGACATCGCCTCGCCGTCGGAGGAGTCGGGCAAGACACCCGGCACGGACCTGCGCGAGGGCGTGCGCACGCTGCCCATGCTCTACGCGCTGGAGGACGAGCCGGACTCTCGGCTGGCCAAGCTGCTGGCCGCCCCGATCACCGACGACGCCGAGGTGGACGAGGCCCTGGCCCTGCTCCGCGACTCCTCCGGCCTCCAGCGGGCCCGCGCCACCCTGGACGACTACGCCTCCCGCGCCCGCGCCACCCTGGACGTCCTGCCCGCCGGCACGGCCCGCGACGCCCTGGCCTCCGTGAGCGACTACGTCGTCACCCGCTCCCACTAACCCGCGCGTGTCCTACGTTCGGAACGCGCGTGTCCTACATTCCGGTACCCCGAGTTGAACGCTCAGAACACACCCACCCTGTTCTGAGCGTTCAACTCGCGTGTGCTGAGCGTTGGACACGCGCGTTCCGAACGTAGGACACGCGGGTCAGGGGTGGTGGCGGCGGGTGCGGATGGTGTCGGCGGTGAAGACGAGCAGGGCGGCCCAGACCAGGGCGAAGCCGAACCAGCGCGACGCGGGCATCGGCTCGCGCATCACGAACACGCCCCACGCGAACTGGAGCACGGGCGCCAGGTACTGGAGCATGCCCATGGTCACCAGCGGCACGAGCCGGGCGCCCGCGCCGAACAGGATCAGCGGGACCGCGGTGACCAGCCCGGCTGACGCCAGCCACAGCGCGTGACCCCAGCCGCCCGAGTGGAACGTCCCCGCCGGGCCCAGCCAGACCAGGTAGCCGACCGCGATCGGGGCCAGCACGATGCTCTCCGCGGTCAGGCTGGCCGTCGCGTCCAGCGGCACGGTCTTCTTCAGCAGCCCGTACACGCCGAACGAGCAGGCCAGCACCAGCGAGATCCACGGCAGCCTGCCGTAGTCCACCGCCAGCACGACGACCGCGGCCACCGCGATGGCCAGGGCTGCGTACTGCGGCAGGCGCAGCCGTTCCCGCAGCACGACCACCCCGAGCAGCACGCTCACCAGCGGGTTGATGAAGTAGCCGAGCGCGGCTTCGACGACGTGCGAGGTGTTGACCGCGTGGATGTAGACGCCCCAGTTGACCGCGATGAGCACGGACGCGGCGGCGACCATCGCCCAGCCGCGCGCCGACAGCCCTCGGATGCCCGCCCAACGGCCGAGCACCGCGGTCACGATCACCATCACGACCAGCGACCAGGCGATCCGGTGTGCCAGGATCTCCACCGAACCGGCCGGCTGCAGCAGCGGCCAGTACGCGGGCACGATGCCCCAGAGGAGGTAGGCGCCGACGCCGAACGCCATGCCGCGGTTCGTGCGGTCGACTTCCGTCGGGGCAGCGGAGGCAGAGGTCAACGGCGGCACACGGGCTACTGTACGCGGCCGTTTTGGCTGGTCAGTTGCTCCGGGTGGCCTACTATCGAACCCTGGTCACAGGTCCGGCCGGCCCCACGCGCCGGACCCGGCGGTCAGGGTAGTTTTGCACCGCTTCCCCTACCGGGTGAAGGCTCGGAAGCGGAGCGTGTCGGGGTGTGACAAGCAGCAGTGGGAGGGTCTCCCGTGAGTTCGCTCTTCGGGCAGGTGTGGCTGTGGAGCCTGCTGTCCTTCGTGGCCGGCGTCGCCCTCACCTGGCTGGTTCTGGTGCGTCCGGCCAAGCGGGAGCTGGAAGACCTGGAGGAACGCCTCCTCACGTCGCCGCGCCCCGCCACCGGTTCGACCTCGGCCGCCGCGGTCGCGCCGAGGGCCGACGCGGGTGACGAGTTCGACAACTGGCACGTCGAGGCGTCCCGGTCGCTGGCCGACGACGTGCTGACACCGGACCCGCCCCGTCACGAGCCCGCCGCCGCCGAGCGCGCCCGGTTCGACGCGCCGGCCGAGCCGGTCCGGTACGACGTGACGAACATGAAGCTGGACCAGCGCGACTCGCTGCTGGAGGAGCTGGACGACGAGCACCGGCCGTTGTCCGACTTCGAGGAGCAGCACGACTTCCCCGAGCACGAGGCCGAGCCGCCGCGCAGCCTGTTCGAGCGGTTGGCGCCGGGCGAGGACACCCGGGAGACGCTGGAGCCCAAGCCCCGCCCCCGGCCGTACCGGTCCGACGACGAGCCCGAGCTGCCCGCCGAGGCGACGCACCTGATGCCCGCGGTGCCCGCCGCGCCGGTCGCCGAGGTCGCGCCGCGCCAGGACGAGCCGACCGCGCCGCCGGAGGTGGAGGTCTTCCAGCCGCGCGAGGTGTGGCGCGAGGAGCCCGTCCAGGAGGTCTACGACGAGGACGTGGACACCGCCGGCCGCGAGGAGGAGGACGAGCCGGAACGCGCGCCGCGCTCCACCGAGCAGACGGCGCTCATCCCGGCCACCGCGTTGGCGCAGGCCATCGCCGAGGTGGACGGCGAGCAGCGGCGCGCCGAGGAGCCCGAGCCGCAGGTGTGGCCCGAGCACGACCTGACCGGCCACTTCGCGCCGGTGGACGTCGAGTCGGCGCGTGGTGAGCTGTCCGAGCCGGTCACGCGCCCGACCCCCAGCGACGAGGCGTTCCTGGACCACCTGTCGCGCAACGACCCGCGCAAGACCGACACGGCCCAGAACGAGACGCGGCACGACGAGACGCGGCACGACGACGTGTGGCACGACGACGTGCGGCCGACCAGGGAGAGCGAGGCGCTGACCGAGGTGCGCCCGGTCGACCCGCAACTGCTCGAACCTCGCCCGGCCGAGCCTCACCAGGCCGAGCCCCACCAGGCCGAGCCCGCCACGCGTCCGGCCGACGAGGTCCACGAGGAAGAAGGCCCGCACACCGACGTCATCCGCGCGGTCGTCGATCCCGCGCCGGTGGAGCCGAAGCCCGAGGTCGCCGAGCCGCAGCCGGAGCCCGAGCCCGCCGTCGCGCAAGCGGCCACGCCCGATCCCGACGCGGAGCCCGAGGTGGCGGAGCCGCCGGCGTTCGAGCCGACGTTCGTCCCGCAGCCGGCCGAGCAGCCCCTGCCCGCCCGGTCGGCCGACAAGGCCGCGGCGCCCAAGGCCGAGCCGAAGAAGGACGAGCCCGCCCGGCCGCGCAGCCTGTTCGAGCCGCTGGAGGACGACGGGGAGCCGGAGCCGGAGCGGCCCCGCCCGGCGGCGGCCTCGTCCGGCAACGACCAGCCGTTCGTGCCGACGCTGTCGCCCGAGCTGCTGGCCGGCAACCCGCTGCCGATGAACCCGACCGGGACCGGCCTGCCGCAACGGCCCACCCGACCCGCCGGCGCGCCGCGCACCCCCTCGCCCGCGCCGCTCGCGCCGAAGCCGATCACGCCGCCGCCACCGCGCCCGGTGCGCCCGCGGCCCGTCGGGTTCAGCCCGAGCACCGGCGGCAGGCAGCCCGCACCGGCCAGCAGCCGCTTCCAGGGCCAGCAGGAGGGCTTCAACCCGCGCTCGCCGTTCGGCCCGGGTTCGGTGCTGCCGAAGTCCGACGGCCTGGCCCCCGCGCCGGAGTTCCAGGTCAAGGCGACCCTGACGGGCCGCCGGTATTTCACCGACGAGTCGGCGAACTTCCGCGAGACGCGCGCCGACGTCTGGTTCCGCACCACGTCGGACGCGGAGAAGGCGGGTTTCCGCCAGGCTCCGTAACCAGGCTCTTCCCTGGGGAGGGAAGCGCGAAGACCCCTGTTCCGGGAGGCGGAACAGGGGTCTTCGTCGTAGTCGTGCCGGCGGGTCGCCGGCCGTGGCGCCGGACTAGCCGGCCACGGTCCAGGTGTCCTTGCCGTGCAGCAGCGCCCGCAGGTCGGCGGGCTTCGCGGCCTTGGCCTGCTCCACCTGCGCCCGCGCCGCGTCGTCGTACGTGGTGCGCGCGGTGTTGCGGAACACGCCGGTGACGGTGTGCCGCAGGTCCTGCGTCGAGAGCCGCGACAGCGCGAACGCCAGGTTCAGGTCCGACGCGTCGTGCACCACGACGTCCTGCGGGGACACGTCCGCCGACTTGGCCACGGCCAGGCCGAAGCCCTCCCGGACCACGGCGTACTCGCCGTTGCCGAACGTGATCGGCTGACCGTCGACCACGTTGATGATCCGGCGCGCGGCCTCGTCGGCGTCCTTGAGCACGTCGAACGCGCCGTCGTTGAAGATCGGGCAGTTCTGGTAGATCTCGACGAGCGCCGACCCGCGGTGCTCGGCGGCCTGCCGCAGCACCTCGGTCAGGCCCGCCCGGTCCGAGTCGACCGCGCGGCCGACGAACGTGGCCTCCGCGCCCAGCGCCAGCGACACCGGGTTGAACGGGTGGTCCAGCGAGCCGAGCGGCGTGGACTTGGTGACCTTGCCCTCTTCGGACGTCGGCGAGTACTGGCCCTTGGTCAGGCCGTAGATCCGGTTGTTGAACAGCAGGATCTTGAGGTTCACGTTGCGGCGCAGCGTGTGGATGAGGTGGTTGCCGCCGATGGACAGCGCGTCGCCGTCACCGGTGACGACCCACACCGACAGGTCCGGCCGGGCCACGGCCAGGCCGGTCGCGATGGCCGGCGCGCGTCCGTGGATCGAGTGCATGCCGTAGGTGTTCATGTAGTACGGGAACCGCGACGAGCAGCCGATCCCCGAGACGAACACGATGTTCTCGCGCTTGAGGCCCAGCGTGGGCAGGAACGACTGCACGGCGTTGAGCACCACGTAGTCGCCGCAGCCGGGGCACCAGCGGACCTCCTGGTCCGACTTGTAGTCCTTGGCCTTCTGCGGCTCGTCCGCCGTGGGCACGCCGACGAGACCACCAACGGTCGGCAGGCCCAGTTCCGTCGCCGTCATTCGGACACTCCCTTGATCACGTCGGCGAGCACGTCCTGAAGCTCCTCGGCCTTGAACGGCAGGCCTTGCACCTTCGTGTAGCTGATCGCGTCGACCAGGTACTTGGCCCGCAGCAGCAGCGCGAGCTGGCCGAGGTTCATCTCCGGCACGACGACCCGGTCGTACCGGGCGAGCACGTCGCCCAGGTTCTTGGGGAACGGGTTGAGATGCCGCAGGTGGGCGTGCGCGACCGGCAGGCCGAGCTTGCGCACCCGCCGCGCCGCTGCGCCGATCGGGCCGTAGGACGAGCCCCAGCCGACGACCAGCACGCGCGCCTCGCCGGACGGGTCGTCCACCTCGACGTCGGGCACCTCGATGCCGTCGATCTTGCGCTGCCGCAGCCGCACCATGTAGTCGTGGTTGGCGGGGTCGTAGGAGATGTTGCCGGTGCCGTCGGCCTTCTCCAGCCCGCCGATGCGGTGCTGCAGGCCGGCCGTGCCGGGCACCGCCCACGGCCGCGCCAGCGTCTCCGGGTCGCGCAGGTACGGCCAGAACGTGCCGTCCTCCGCGTTCGGCTCGGTGGCGAACTCCACGCGCAGGTCGGGCAGGTCGGCGAGGTCCGGGATGAGCCACGGCTCGGAGCCGTTGGCGATGGCGCCGTCGGACAGCAGCAGCACCGGCGTGCGGTAGACCAGCGCGATGCGGGCGGCCTCCAGCGCGGCGTCGAAGCAGTCCGAGGGCGACTGCGGCGCGACGATCGCGACCGGCGACTCGCCGTTGCGGCCGAACATCGCCTGGAGCAGGTCGGCCTGCTCGGTCTTGGTCGGCAGGCCGGTGGACGGGCCGCCGCGCTGCACGTCGATCACGATCAGCGGCAGCTCGGTCATCACGGCCAGGCCGATGGTCTCCGACTTCAGCGCCACACCGGGGCCGGACGTCGACGTCACGCCCAGCGCGCCGCCGTAGGACGCGCCCAGCGCCGCGCCGATGCCCGCGATCTCGTCCTCGGCCTGCAGCGTCGTGATGCCGAAGTTCTTGTGCTTGGACAGCTCGTGCAGGATGTCCGACGCCGGCGTGATCGGGTACGTGCCCAGCACCACGGGCAGCCCGGACTGCTGACCTGCGGCGACGAGGCCGTAGGCGAGCGCGGTGTTGCCGGTGATCTGGCGGTACGTGCCCTGGTCGAGCTTGGCGGGCGCGACCTCGTAGGTGACCGCGAAGGACTCGGTGGTCTCGCCGTAGTTCCACCCCGCGCGGAACGCGAGGACGTTGGCCTCGGCGATGTCGGGCTTCTTGGCGAACTTCTCGCGCAGGAACCGCTCCGTGCCCTCGGTCGGGCGGTGGTACATCCAGGACAGCAGGCCGAGGGCGAACATGTTCTTCGCCCGTTCCGCGTCCTTCTTGCCGAGGCCGGTGTTCTCCAGCGCGCCGATGGTCAGCGTGGCCATCGCGACCTTGTGCACCTGGTAGGTGTCGGTGAGGGAGTCGTCCTCGAGGGGGTCGGCCGCGTAGCCCACCTTGACCAGGTTGCGCTTGGTGAACTCGTCGGTGTTGACGATGAGGATCCCGCCCTTGGGCAGGTCGTCGATGTTCGCCTTGAGCGCCGCCGGGTTCATCGCCACCAGCACGTCGGGGCGGTCGCCGGGGGTGAGGATGTCGTAGTCGGCGAAGTGCAGCTGGAAGCTGGAGACGCCCGGGAGCGTGCCCTGGGGCGCCCGGATCTCGGCCGGGAAGTTCGGCTGGGTGGCGAGGTCGTTGCCGAACGCGGCGGCTTCCGAGGTGAAGCGGTCACCCGTGAGCTGCATGCCGTCGCCGGAGTCGCCGGCGAACCGGATCACCACGCGGTCGAGCTTGCGGACCGCGCCCGCCCTCTCGGGCGTGGTCCTGTCCGGCGAGCCACCTGGCGCGGCGCCGTTACCAACGTCGGTAGTCATGTCCTACGCCGATCCCTTTCCTCACAACGCCTGAGGGCTGCTGCCCCCGTGCCCCTCCGCGAGGGTAGTCGTGCCCGCGCGGGAGCCGGTTTCCCCAGTACCACTCTGCGGGACGGTTCGTCCCACCTGGTGCCGAGGGCGGCAACTGGGCAGCAATCGAGTAGTACTGGTCAGTAACTGTTACCCGAAGTTACAGTTGTTCGGGCCGGCTGTCCAGGTCACCCGCGGCCGCTGATCCTGGCCTTCATCGCCGCCAGCCTGGCCTGGAACTGGGGCGTTGCGATCGAGGCCACCTGGGGCGTCAGCTCGGTGTCCACGGCCTCGTCGTGGTCGGCGAGGTTCGCGGTGGTGCGCATGGACGCCTTGATCGTCCGGACCAGTTCGCGCGAAGCTTCGGCCGAAGGGCGCGCGAACCCCACCGCGGCGGCGACCAGCTCGTCGTGCCCGCCGTCGACCCGTGCCCACGCCAGTCCGTGGGATACCGCCGCGTCCGCCGCCAAAACCTGGCCGAACAGGGTCATGGCGGTCGCGGTCTGGGGACCGGCGAGCCGCTGGAGCATCCACGTCATCCCGCCGCCGGGGTGGATGCCCAGCTGGAGGAACCGCGCGTCGAACCTGGCGTCCCCGTTGACCAGCCGCACGTCGCAGGCCAGCGCGAGGTTGAGGCCCGCGCCGACCGCCGCGCCGCCGACCGCCGCGATCGTGGGCACCGTGCAGCGGGCCACCGCGAGGAACCCGGCGTAGATGCGCCGCAGGCCCTCTTCCCGGGCTTCGCCGAGTGCGGTGAGGTCCGCGCCCGCGCAGAAGGCCGGCGGTGTGCCCGTGATCACGACGGCGTGCACGTCGGCGTCGTCCTCGCAGGTCCGGACGGCGGCCACGAGCTGGTCGGAGAGGTCCAGCGTGAGCGCGTTGCGGCGTTCGGGGTCGTGCACGGTGATGACCGCCACGCGGTCGGAGCGTTCCAGGAGCACCTCGGCCATGCGCGCGACTCTAGGGTGCCGGCGGTCGGTCCAAGAGCCGGGACAGCACAACGGTCGAGACGGTCCGGTCGATGATCTCGACGGCGCGCAACCGCTCCAGCGCGGTCTCCAGGTGGTGGATGTCCGCCGCGCGCAGGTGCACGATCGCGTCCGCCGCGCCGGAGACGGTGTAGGCGGCGCGGACCTCGGGCATCGACTCCAGGCGCTGCTGGATGTCGTGCGGCGCGACGTTGCCGCGGCAGTGCACCTCGACGAACGCCTCCGTGCCCCACCCGAGCTGCTCCGGGTCCACCACGGCGGTGAAGCCGCGCAGGACGCCCGTGTCGAGCAACTTGTCCACCCGCCGCTTCACCGCGGGGGCGGACAGGCCCACTTCCTTGCCGACGTCGGCGTAGCTCGAACGGGCGTTGGCCATGAGGCGTGAAATGATTCGCTGGTCGATCGTGTCCACACGCAACATAGTGCCCTAGAAGACGCAATATCGCGGCGTTGTTCGAGGGTCAGACGGCAATCTACATTTCGATCCATGACCTCGGTTTCCTTCGCGGGCCCCGGTGACGAGCCGATCGTGCTCGACGTCACCACGCCCGCCGCGCAGGTGCGCGTGCCGACCACCCGTCGGTACCTCATGTGCCCGCCCGCGTACTTCACGGTGGAGTACGCGATCAACCCGTGGATGGACCCCACGCAGCCGATCAGCACGTCGCTGGCGGTGGAGCAGTGGACGGCCCTGAAGGAGACCTACGAGCGCCTGGGGCACCGGGTCGAGACCATCGAGCCCCAGCCGGGGCTGCCCGACATGGTCTTCTCGGCCAACTCGGGCACGGTCATCGACGGCCAGGTCCTCGGCTCCCGCTTCCGGGCGCCCCAACGCGCCGCCGAAGCCGACCACTTCCGCCGCTGGTTCCTCGCCAACGGCTACCGCGACGTCGTCATGCCGGAGCGCACCAACGAGGCCGAGGGCGACTTCACCTGGACCGGCAGGTACCTGCTGGCCGGCACGGGCTTCCGCACCGACCCCCTCGCGCACTCCGAGGCGCAGGAGGCCCTGGGCGTCCCGGTGATCTCCCTGCAGCTCACGGACCCCCGCTACTACCACCTGGACGTCGCGCTGTTCGTGCTGGCGGACGACCTGATCGCCTACTACCCGGACGCCTTCTCGCCGGGCAGCCGCCGCGTCCTGCGCCGCCTGTTCCCGAACGCCATCCTCGCCACCGCCGAGGACGCCGCCTGCCTGGGCCTGAACGCGGTCTCCGACGGCCGCCACGTGATCCTGCCGGTCGAGGCGACGGCGCTGGCGGACCAGGTCGCCCAGCACGGCTTCGAACCGGTCTTCGTGGACATCTCCGAACTGCGCAAGTCCGGCGGCGGCCCGAAGTGCTGCACGATGGAACTGCGGGACTGAGACCGCTGTCGGTCAGCCCGGTGACGAACCGGGCTGACCGACGCGGTGGTCACCCCACCCGGCCCACGGCGGCGTAGCCGAGGTGGTGGGCGGGGCTGCCGGTGGGGATGTCCGGGCCCGGGCGGGGACGCCACTCGGGCATCAGGGTCACGCCCGGCTCGACCAGCGCCATGCCGTCGAACAGCGCCCGCACGCCCGCCAGGTCGCGGACGTACAGCTGCTCGATCACGCCCTTGTACGCCTCGACCATGGCGTGCACCTGGACCTTGGTCTCCGGGTCGGCGCGCTCGTCCGTCAGGTGCGAGAGGGCGATGTAGCTGCCCGGCGCGCACAGGTCGCGGTAGGCCTTCATCAGGCCCGTCGGGTCCTCGTGGTCGCCGACGAACACCATCACCCCGGTCATCAGCACACCCAGGGGCCGGTCCGGGTCGAGCACGCGGCGGACCTCCGGGTGGGCGAACAGGTCGTCCGGCCGCCGCGCGTCGGCGCCGACCATCACCGCGTTCGGGTTGTCGCGCAGGATGCGCTCGCCGAGCGCGACGGCCACCGGCTCGTAGTCCACGTAGACGACCTTGGCCGCCGGGTCGAGCGCGTGCGCGACCTCGTGCGTGTTGCCCGCCGTGGGCAGGCCGGAACCGAGGTCGAGGAACTGGGTGACGCCCTGCTCGACCATGAACGCCACCGAACGGCGCAGGAACCCGCGGTTGAACCGCGCGAGCATCTCCATGCCGGGCAGCACCGACTTGATCACGTCCGCGCGCTCGCGGTCGACCGGCAGGTTGAACGCGCCGCCGAGGTAGTAGTCGTAGATGCGGGAGATGTTGGGTGTCTCGGGATCCAAGTGGGCGGTCTCGGGAACGAACACTCGTGCCGTCCTAAGGTGGGATGGGTCCTGTGTCGATCGCTGTCGCCTCCCCGACGAAGAGCACATGGTGCCGCACGTCACGGCGAAGAAGAACGGTTCCGACAATCGCGCCATCGGCATTCCCGATGGCTGCGCGAATTCGTTCGGGCAGCTACCGGAACCGAACCCCGGCAGGACACGGAATGCGGTGGAGCGCTACGGGGTGCGACCGGTGAGGCCGAGGACGCGGTCGATCAGGGGCGCGTCGGACGGCACCGGCACCTCGGGCCCGTAGAGGCCCATGTCGCGTCCCACCGGCGCGCTCACGACGAGGTCGGCGTGGATGAACGCCAGCAGCTCCTCGTCCCACGACGGCGCCTGACCGGTCGCCCGCGCCAGGTCCCACGTGTGCACGACCGTCTCCCCGAGCACCATCGCGCCGATCACCTCGGCCGGCATCCGCTGCGGCCCGGCGACCGTCGTCGTGCCCGTCCACGCCGACGGCTCGCCCCACGCGACCGCGCGGTCCCGCAGCTGGGCGCCCAGGTCGGCGGCCCAGTCACCCGCGGTGAGGTCGACGTCCGACTCGGCGGCGGCGGGTGGCGGCACGGGCTCGTCGCGCGCGGCGGCGTTGAGCGACGGTCCCCAGAACAACAGGTGGTTGACGAGCCCGCGCACGTCGAACCCGGCGCACGGCGTCGGCGCGCCCATCCGGTCCGGCCCGATGTTCCCGACGACCTCCAACGCGGTCGCCACGGCTTTGCCGATCAACTGCTCTCGTGACATGCCGCCCACCGTAGGAACGCCCGTCGCGGGTGTATTGAACAAAGGCGACATACGCTCGCGGACGTGACGAGGGACGAGCGCGAGCTGGCGTGGCGGCGCCACCAGAGCCACGAGTTCCACCAGCCCTCGCCCGACCTGGCCGCGCACGTCGCGCGGTACTGGGTGGTGCGGTGGGACTACGACCGGCCGTACCGCCAGCTGGTCGTGCCCTACCCGAACGTGCACCTGACGTTCCACGGGGACGCCGCCGTGGTCGCCGGCGTGTCCAGCGGGCACGTGTCCAAGGAGCTCGACGGCACGGGCCGCGTCTTCGGCGTCGCCTTCCGCCCGGGCGCCTTCCGGCCGTTCCTGGGCGCGCCGGTGCAGTCGCTCACGGACCGGACCGTCCCCGCCGGGACCCTGTTCGACCACCTGCCCGCCCACGCCGACGTCGAGCGCGTGGAGGCCGCGCTGCGCCGCAACCTGCCCGCGCCGGACCCGAGGGCGGCGGAGGCGGTGGAGATCGTCGAGCGGATCGCCCGGGACCCCTCGATGACGCGCGTCGACGTGCTGGCCCGCGAGGTCGGCGGCAGCGTCCGGCAGCTGCAACGCCTGTTCGCCGAGCACGTCGGCGTCGGCCCGAAGTGGGTGATCCGCCGCTACCGCCTGCGCGAGGTGACCGAGCGCATGGAGGCGGGCGGCCGGATCGACTGGGCCGCGCTGGCGGCCGACCTCGGCTACGCCGACCAACCGCACTTCGTCCGCGACTTCACCGCCATGGTCGGCGAGACGCCCACCCGGTACGCCGAGCGCTACGGCGACGCCCTCGCCACCGGCCGGCGCTGAACCCTCCGGCGTCACCCATAGGGCTGATCGCTCTAGCGAACCGACCCCGGTCGGTGCTCCGATCGACGGCACTCGCTGTCGACCAAGGTAGGGAGCGCGCCATGAACGACCTCGACGCCCAGCGTCCGTCGCCCCAACCGCAACAGGAGCAGGAGGAGCCCGTGGAACGGCAGAAGCCCGAGGAGCCGAAGCCCCTCACCGGACTGGAGTGGCTGGTGCGCCAAGCCCAACGGCGCCGTGAGGAACGCCCGGCGGGCCCGGCGCGCTAGGACCACCGCCGGACCGCACCGCTAGTCCGACACCTCGCGCTGGAACGCCGCCCACAGCAGGTTCAACGGGTGGTCGGCCGGGAACTTCGCCCGCTCCTCCTTGCGGGCGAAGACCCCGACCAAGCGCTCCAGCTGCGGCTTCCGGTCGTTCGTCAGCTCGACCACCCGCAGGCCCGACCCCTCGCGCAGCTCGTTGTTCGCGGCCACCACGCCGAGGCCCGACGTGACGATCATGCAGCCCTCGACCAGCCCGGACCGCAACAACGACATGCCGTACTGGATCTCGTCGATCTCCGCCGCGATGTCCAGCTCGTTCCGGTAGTCCGCTCCGAACCAGCCGCGCAGGAATTCCGCGATCAGCCCGTCACCGGGCACGACCAGCGGCAGCTTCGGCAACTCCCCGGTGCCGACGCTCCCGCCCAGCCTGCTCTCCGGCAGGTTCGTGAGCAGCGCCAACCCGCCGCGCCGCCACTCGATCACGTCGAAGTCCTCGACCCCGCTGTTGCGGCCCGCGTGCGTGACCACGCTGCCGCACACGATGTCGACCTCCTTGGACTCCAGGCTCTTCCAGATGTCCTTGGTGCGGATGTGCACGACCTTCAGCTCCACGTCGCGCCGGCGGAAGTCGTCCGCGACGTGGTGCCACGCCTTGGCCAGCGAGTCGAGCATGAACCGCGTCGTGCCGACGGTGACCGTGGTGCCGAGCTTGCGCCGGCACTCGTGAATCGAATCCAGCCACTCGGTCAAGGTGGTACGTGCCAATTCAACCAACGCCTCGCCGGTCTGCGTGATCAGCACGTCTTTTCCCCGGCCCTGCTTGACGACCAGCGGCTCGCCGCACAACGACTTGAAGTTGCGGTTCAGCGTGTCGATCTGCTTCTGCACACTGGACTGCTCGCGCCCGAGGACCCGCGCCGCGCGCAGCGCCGATCGTGTCTCGTACACCGCGATCAGGGTTCTGAGCTGGTCCAACGTGGTGTCCATGAGCAGCGGCGAGGTCTGCAGGAGCCTGCTGAGCTGGTTGCCCGCGGGCAGGAGCAGTTGGGCCGAGGTCGACATGCAGGGCCTCTCGGGTCGGGGCGTGATGTTCTACCGATTAGTTGTACTGAACTTGACCACAGTTCGAGCTGAAATTATCCGTAGATCTTGTCGGATTTCCCTGGACAGGTATACGTGATCCGTAAGAGACTTCTGCCGCAACCAGGTGCTTGTTCACGTGGGAGCAAACAGGGGGGTATTGGGGGGTTGGGGGCCCGCCGGGCGGCAGCCCGGCGGGCCCCCACGTATTAACCTCACCCGCGTGACGGTTTCCACCTTGGACTGGGGCACGACGTACCGGGTCACCGTGCTCGACCTCGGCCTGGCCTGCTGCGGCGTCGAGGTGATGGCGGCGCTCGAGGGCCACCGCCCGGAACACCTCGAAGCCCTGGGCGTCGACCCGGTGCACGCGGCGGGCGAGGCGCACGTGCTCGTCGTCTCCGGCACGGTCACCGACGTCATGTTGCCCGCGGTGATCGCGACCTACCAGGAGATGCCGGAACCCCGTTACGTGATCTCCGTCGGCGCGTGCAGCAACACCGGCGGGCCGTACTGGGACTCCTACAGCGTCACCAAGGGCATCGACCAGGTGCTGCCGGTGCACGTCGCCGTGCCGGGCTGCCCGCCACGTCCCGAGGCCCTGCTCGACGGCCTCGCCGCGCTGCACCGGATGGTGTCGTGAGCGCCGCGTCGCAGGCCCTGGCCGCCCGCATCCCCGACGCCCAGGTCAAGACGGCGTTCGGCCAGACGACCGCGCACGTGCCGCTGCACGCGTGGTCCGAAGCCGCCCGCCACGCGCGCGACGAGCTGGGCTGCGCGCAGTTCGACTGGCTCGGCGTCGAGGACGCGGGCCGTCCCGGCGCCGTCGGGCAGCGGCACGCCGTGCTGCTGCACGTGCTCGACCCCGACACCAAGGACGGCGTGCTGCTGCGCACCGAGCTGGGCCCGGACGACGTGCTGCCGAGCGTGGCCGCCCAGTGGGCGGGCGCGGCGTGGCACGAGCGGGAGGCCGCGGAGATGTTCGGCATCGCCCTCGCCGAGGGCGAACCGGCCCACCTGCTGCTGCCGGACGGCTTCAGCGGCCACCCGCTGCGCAAGGACTTCGTCCTCGCCTCCCGCGTGGTGCGCCCGTGGCCGGGCAGACTCGAACCGGGCGAGGACGGCACGTCGGCGCCCAGCCGCCGGCGGACCGCGCCACCCGGCGTGCCGGACCCGTCCTGGGGACCGCGCTACGAGCGCTCTGAGGAGGACACCCGTGACTGAGCTGCCGCCGCGCACCCGAGGCGTCATCGCGCTGCTGGAGGCCAACTGCACGGTGTGCATGATCTGCGCCCGCGAGTGCCCCGACTGGTGCATCCACATCGACTCGCACACCGAGGTCGAGCAGCAGCCCGGCTCGGCCCGACCCCGCGCGCGCAACGTGCTCGACCGGTTCGCCATCGACTACGGACAGTGCCTGTACTGCGGCATCTGCGTGGAGGCGTGCCCGTTCGACGCCCTGCACTGGGCGCCGGACTTCTCCTACCCCGGCACGGGCGGCCTCGACGGGGACGGCGCGGTCGCCGAGCTCGTCCACGAACGCGACGTGCTGGCCACGTGGGTCACCCGGGTGCCGCCGCCACCGCCGTTGGACGCGGACGCCGAACCCGCCCCCGAGACCACCGCCACACGCCCGGCACGCCCCGGTACCGGAACCACACGCCGACCGGGCGCGTTGAGGGAGGGGACTTAGCAACAGCCGGAGGCGAAGCGTGCACCAGCACTTCAACGCGTTGAAGACCGCGTTGCTGCTCGCTGTGACGAGCGGGTTGATCGTGGCGATCAGCTCGCTGTTCGGCCGCACCGCCCTGGTCCTGGGCCTGCTGCTGGCGCTGGCCGTGAACGCCTACGCCTACTTCAACTCCGACAAGCTCGCGCTGCGCGCCATGCGCGCCAGGCCGGTGTCCGAGGTGGAGCAGCCCGCGATGTACCGGATCGTGCGCGAGCTGGCCATGGCGGCGCGCCGGCCCATGCCGCGCCTCTACATCAGCCCGACCGTCGCCCCGAACGCCTTCGCGACCGGCCGCAACCCCCGCAACGCCGCCGTCTGCTGCACCACCGGCATCCTCGACCTGCTCGACGAGCGCGAGCTGCGCGCGGTGCTCGGGCACGAGCTGTCGCACGTCTACAACCGCGACATCCTCATCTCGTGCGTGGCGGGCGCGCTGGCGGGCGCGGTGAGCACGGTGGCGAACCTGGCCGTCTTCGCGAGCGTGTTCGGCGACGACGGCGGCGACGAGGACCGGCCCAACCCGTTCGCGCTGCTGCTCGTCGCCGTGCTCGGCCCGATCGCGGCGATGATCGTGCGGATGGCCGTCAGCCGGTCCCGGGAGTACCAGGCCGACGCGTCCGGCGCGGAGCTGACCGGCGACCCGCTGGCGCTGGCCTCGGCCCTGCGCAAGATCGACCTCGGCACGCGGGCCGCGCCGCTGGCGCCGGAACCGGCCGTGCTCGCCCAGTCCCACCTGATGATCGCGAGCCCGTTCCGGGCGGGGGAGAACCGGGTCAGGCTGTTCTCCACCCACCCGCCGATCGCGGACCGCGTGCGCCGGCTGGAGGAGATGGCCCGCCGCTGCTAGCGGTCTAGCGGGCTTCCAGTGCGACGTTCATCACGTACTGGCCGTAGCCGGACTTGGCCAGCTTCTCGCCCAGCGCGTAGCACTGCTCGGCGCTGATGAACCCCATCCGGAGCGCGATCTCCTCCAGGCACGCGATGCGCACGCCCTGCCGGTGCTCCAGCACCTGCACGAACTGGCCCGCCTCCAGCATCGAGTCGTGCGTGCCGGTGTCCAGCCACGCGAACCCCCGACCGAGGTCGACCAGCTTCGCCCGGCCCTCCCGCAGGTAGGCGAGGTTGACGTCGGTGATCTCCAGCTCGCCGCGCGACGACGGCTCGAGCGACCTGGCGATGTCCACGACACCGTTGTCGTAGATGTACAGGCCGGTGATGGCCTTGTTCGACTTCGGCTGCGCGGGCTTCTCCTCGATGCTGACCAGCCTGCCGTCCGCGTCGACCTCGCCGACCCCGTAGCGCTCCGGGTCCTTCACCGGGTAGCCGAACAGCACGCAGCCGTCGAGGGCCGCGACGTTGTCCTGCAGGACCCGGGAGAAGCCGTGGCCGTAGAAGATGTTGTCGCCGAGCACCAGCGACACGTCGTCGTCGCCGATGAAGTCCGCGCCGATGACGAACGCCTCGGCCAGCCCGTTCGGGTGAGCCTGTTCCGCGTAGGAGATGCTCAGGCCGAACTGCGAGCCGTCACCGAGGAGCCGCCGGAACAGCGGCAGGTCCACCGGGGTCGAGATGAGCAGCACCTCGCGCACGCCCGCCAGCATCAGCACCGAGAGCGGGTAGTACACCATCGGCTTGTCGTACACCGGCAGCAACTGCTTCGACACCGCCTGCGTGATGGGGTGCAGCCGCGTCCCGCTGCCGCCCGCGAGGACGATCCCCTTCATCGGTAGTTGGTGAACTGGATGGCGATGCCGAAGTCGGAGCTCTTGAGCAGGGCGATCACGTCTTGCAGGTGGTCCTTCTTCTTGCCCGTGACGCGCAGCTGGTCGCCCTGGATCTGCGCCTGCACGCCCTTGGGGCCCTCGTCGCGGACCTTCTTCGCGATCTCCTTGGCCTTCTCGCTCGAGATGCCCTGGACCAGGTTGCCGGTCACCTTGAACACCTTGCCCGACAGGGCCGGGTCACCGATCTCGAAGGCCTTCATCGAGATGCCGCGCTTGACCAGCTTCTCCTGGAAGACGTCGATCGCGGCCCGGCAGCGCTCCTCGGTCCCCGACTGGAAGGTGATGGCCTCCTCGCCGGCCCAGGACACCTGCGTCTCCGTGCCGCGGAAGTCGAACCGGGTGCTCAGCTCTTTGGCGGCCTGGTTGAGCGCGTTGTCGACTTCCTGGCGGTCGACCTTGCTCACCACGTCGAACGACGGGTCTGCCACGTGCTCGGTACCTCCGCGTAGGTGGGTCTGGAACCGCCCGGAAGCCTACCGGGGAACCCGGTTGCGCATCCCCCCACGGGCTTATGTATTGTCTCCACCGCACCCGGGACACCGGGCGCGGGGCGGGTTGCCCGAGCGGCCAATGGGAGCGGACTGTAAATCCGTCGCGAAAGCTACAGAGGTTCGAATCCTCTACCCGCCACAGCAGGACGAAAGCCCCTGTGACCAGCGAGAACCGGTCACAGGGGCTTTCTCGTGCTGTCCGGCCGTGTCCGGTCCCGACCGGCTTACTACGGGTGTCTGTGCCGAATGCGTGCCGAAGTCTTGGGTGGCTGTGTGGGTGTGACCGCAGGAGTCAAGCTGCTCGGCGCGCTGGCCGCCGTCGTCCTGGAGCGCATGGCAACTAGGTCGGTCTTCGTGGACCGCGTCGAGCAGCCCACAGTGGCTGCCTGGCTTGACTGACGACCTCAGTGGTGATCCGTCTAGAGCGCAACGGCTGATGTAGTCACGGTGAGTAGCGGTCGCGGTCGAACGAGGGAGATTCCGCAAACTGCGGCTTCTTCGGAGAGTTTTTTTTGACGATCAGGTAGATGACCACCACGTCACGGCCTGCTTGCAAGACCACAGCCCTGTCCGACGCCGTCACCTGTTGGCGCGTCGTGGCGTCGGATGCGGCCGAGTCAGGCAGCTTGACCTACCTCTAGTTCGCTGGTCGATGGTGCTCGAACCCTACCGCTGGCTGCCGTCGACTGGTCAGCATGACCTCGTATCGCAGTACGGCGAAGGCCTGCGGTCAGCTCAGGCTGACCACAGGCCTTCCGTACTGTGACAGAACTCTTGGCCCTAGGCGACCGTGCCCAGTCCTGCCTGCACTAGCTGTCGTGCTCGCTCCTCTCCGCCGTCGATGCACTTCGCGTAGACCCGCATGAGCACGTTGAGGCTGTGTCCGGCCCACTCGGCTACCCGCGGTGCCTCTACTCCGGCGTTGAGCCACGTCGAGACGCAGGCGTGACGTAGGTCATACGGACGCTTGGCGAGCGGTGAGGCCACTACGTCAGGCGTGAATGCCGCTTCTCGTGCCAGTGCCCACACCCGGCCGTAGGTCGAGCTGCCGATCCGGCCGCCGCGCTCGGCGACGAACAGCAGCCCGTCAGGCGGCGTGCCGAACGTGTCGAAGTGCTCGTAGAACAGCAGCGCCAGTTCCGGCGAGAGCGGCACCGTGCGTCCCTCGCCGTCCTCACGGTGTTTGAGTCCCCGTTCCTCGCTGCGCTGACCGCTGTCGGTCCACTCGGCCCCGATCTCCGGTGCTGCCGTCGACAGGTGGATGTCACCCCACTGAGTGACCCGCCAGCGGCCCGCCTCGCGATCCCATTCGCGCGGGGGCATGACCAGATGGCTACGGCGGAGCACCGACGCTTCCTCGGGGCGCAGAGCGGCGAAGTACATCGCCCCGAAGAACGCCACGAGCTTGCGACCGGTCCGCCCGATGCCGGGAACGGCCCTGAGCACCGTCCGGGCCTGCACCGGGTTGGCTACCGAACGCCGGTCCACCTGGTGCAGGACGTTCTTCCGCTTTTTGGGTCGCCACCTCCTTGACCGGGTTCACGTCCAGCAGCTCCTTCTCCACCGCGTAGTCCAGAGCGCTGCCGAGCGTGATTCGCCGAAGTCGAATCGTGTCCGGTGCTGCTCGCTTGCCGTCCAACTTGCGTTCGATGTCGGCCAGCAGGGACCGAAGGACTTCCGGCTTCGCGAGGTCGCTCACCGGCCGCGTGTTCTGAGACAGCCACGCCAGCGTCTTGGCCACGTCTGCCGAGTGCTGTCCGTCCCTGCGGCTGCTGTTGAACGCCACCCGCATGGTCTTTCGCAGCACCTCTCCGTCCGGCCTGCCGCGTGTCGTAGTCAGCAATGCCGAGGCAATCGTCCGGCGCTGCCCTGGTGCCGAGTCGCGCCATTTCATGTCCACGAAGGCGCACGCGAACGCGAACCACGACGACGTCTTCGTGTTCCGCATCATCGACAAGGGGAGACCGGTCTCCCGGTCGAACGCCTGTCCCTCACGAGCTGCCGTGTTGAGTTTCGACCGGAAGCTCTCTGCCAGCGCCGAAGTCTTGAACGGCTCTTTGAACCGCTCTCCAGCTACCGACCAGCGAACCCAATAGGTCGTGGTCTTCGCGCCCTTGTAAACGTCGGTCTTGTAGATCCGGACGTCAAAGCTCGTGTCGGTCACGCGGCCACTTCCTGTCCGTCGAACCACGTGTCGATGTCCCGGCGGTCCAGCCGCAACTGACCGTTCGGGAGCTTCCGCACGCGTGGCGCGACGCCCTTGGCCAACCAGTCGTAGAAGGTTGAACGGGCCACCTTGAACTCGGCGCAGAACTCGGCGACCGTCAGCAACTCACGTCGAGCCATGGCTAGTTCTCCCCCTCGTGCGCAGCGGGCAGGTACCGCGACCAGGCGTCGGCGAGACCGTTCTCGCCGTTGACCATGTAGCCCTTGGCCGAAGTGCCGTTGTGCTTGAACGTCTTCGTCCGCACGCCGTAGGCACGCAGCTCGGCCGACAGAGCGCGGGCGTTCAGCGGCTTGCCGTGGAAGTCGGCCCACGGTGATTCGTCCAGCTCGTGGAGCGCGAGCAGGATCTCGACCGTGGTCATCCGGTCGGTACGGCGCTCGGCGAACAGCGTCCGCAGGTCTGAGAGCAACCGGACACCGTCCGACACGGGCACAGCGGTGGCTTCGGCGACGAAGTACCGGCACGCGGCCCGTGCCGTCTCCGGCCAGTGCCCACCCGCCGCGTCGGCAATCGCCAGCAGCGGTTCCCAGATTTCCGCTGGCCGGTCGGTGACACCCTCGGGCATCACCGGTGTGGCCGTGCCGACCTGCTCACCGACGCTGGTCATCCACTCGGCGAGCGCTTCACGGATCGGTGCCGACTCGATGGCCACCAGGCGTTCGCGGAAGGCGTCCACACGCTCTTCACGACGTCGGCGACGCAGGTTGATCGTGATGGCGCGCGTGGTGATCGTGGCGGGCATCCCACCGGCGATTCCGGCCAGCGCAGCGGGCGCGTAGACGGCGAACCGTTCTACGACCATGTTGTTGGCGTCGCCCTTGCACCTGGCCACCGTGGCGGACCGCTTGTACCCGGCGTTCAGCAGCGCCCGGAGGTCTTCGTTCCCGCTGCCGTTTCGCGTGAAGATCGCGTCGACCTCATCGAACAGGATCGTGATCGGCGCATTGCTGACCATCCGGAACAGCGCGGCCGGACTCGCCGAAAACGTCATCTCGGGCGACTTGACCAGGTACTGAGCGACCTCCAGAACGCGGGTCTTGCCCGATCCGGGTTCAGCGGAAGACAGCACGAGCCGCGGCGTGACGTAGAACTGCTCCACGGCCCACGTGTGGGCGTACCAGAGCGCCAGCATCGGGGCGCAGTGCTCGTGCGGGAACGCCGAGAACCGGGCCAGGAAGTCCCGAACGTCGTCCAGCACCTTCGCGCCGTCGAGCTGCCGAACGGTGCCCGTGGTGGTGTCGGGGGTCAGCAGTCGCAGCCCCGGCCGTTCAGGCTCGCTGTGATGCGTCGCCGTGGTGCCGGTGCTCATGCGGTCTTCCTTCCGGGCCTGGTGCTCGACGGTCTCCCAGGTGACGAGCGGCGAACCTGGGGCGGTGGGGTGCGGTGCGTGGCCGTTCACGCGGCCACCGCCAACCGCGTGGTGCCGTCGTGGCGGGCGCAGCGCACCCAGGACGTGTCCGGCAGGCGCGCGGCCAGCTCGTCGGCCAGCGGGTGGACGAACCGCACGAGCGCGGTGCACCCGGTGTGTCCACAGGGGAGGTCGCTGACGAGCTTGCGCTTGGCGGACAGACAGAACGGCTGGTGTCCGGCGATGTGCGGGAGTTGGTCCGGCGCGGTGGCGACCGCACGGACGCGCTCACGGTGGCCGACCTGAGCGTCGGCCCAGTCAGCGGCCACGCGCTGTGCGATGGCGTGCGCCGTGGACTCCTCCAGCCGCGCCAAGGCGGCCAGCACCAGGGCGGCGGGCTTGCGGGGGTCGGAGTCGGCCAGCGCGATCCACTCCGGGCTACCGGCCAGCGGGATGAGGCTGTGCGGGCCGGTGAGCGGACGGCGCGGTGCGGAGGCGTAGGCGCGGCGCAACAGCGGTTCGGCCCACCGGCGGACGGCGTCAAGGTCGAACCTCGGCGCGCGGTTCCACGGGCGGACGGCGTCCGGGTCGCAGAACGGCCGTCGAACCTGGGTGCTCATGACCGGTCTCCCTCGCAAGTGGTGGGTTGGCGGGCGTCGGCGACGTGGTGCGTGATCACTTGCGCCTCGCCTTGTCCGCGGCCTTGCAGGTCGGGCACCAGCTCAGGTCGGTGAACCAGGTCCAGACGGCTTCAGGCGTCTCGACGCGCAGGCCGCACGCGGTCAGGGCGCTGCCGTCCCACCAGGAGCGCTTGACCTGGAGGTGAATCAGGTTGTCGTCGCTCATGACGACCTTTCTGTCACTGTGTGTGACGATCTGTGGGTGTGCGGGGTCGACACGAGCACCAAGAGCCGGTGTCGCGTCGGTCGCGCGGAGCGGTGTGGGGTGGAGTTAGCTCGCCGGGATCAAGTTAGGTTCGTAACTCGTGCTGCCCGGTGGCGTGATCATGGGTGTGAACTGGAGTTAGTTAGCCGGTCGGCCGGGTTAGGTCCCGCTGGAGAAGTCCTGTTCAGGGCCGCTCTGGAGACCTGTGGAGAGGTCTGCGGGACCTAACCCGGTGGCGGTGATGGCTAGTCCTCGTCGTCCAGATCGCGAGTGGCACGCTTGGCCAGCGCTTCACGCACCGTGACCGGATCGACGGGGTAGCGGTTGCCGGTCGAGGGCACCTTGACGCCTTGGTCGGCCAGCAGCTCGCGCAGTTGCTTGCCGGTGAGCTTGCGGTACGGGGCCCAGTCGGGCGCGAGCTTGGCCAGCAGCGCGGGCACGTCAGCCGCGGGCACGGTGTCGTGTCCCAGCACCTCGGACACGTCCTCCAGCAGGTCGCGGGGAGCTGGCGGCGCGGCGCGTTCCGGTGTGCCGACGACCATGGCCGGGTGGACCTTCGTCATGGCGCGCTCGATGACGTCCGTCGCGGCGTCCCACCCGGTGTCGTCGTTGACCTGGATGAAGAACCACTTCAGCACCTCGAACCGCTCGGCGGTCGCGCCGGTGAGGATGGACGTCCCCCGGTCCTTGCCCGCACGCAGCTCGGTCGCCCGGATACCGGCCTGGAACGACCCGTCGCCCAGGAAGCCGTCATTGGAGCGCCACGACTTCACCGCGAAGCACGCGTTGAGCTGCACCAGCTCCACGATCTTCGGTGGGATGGCGTCGGCCCGTGACGACTGGGTGTCGAAGCCGAGGATGATGCCGGTCTTGCGGGCGCGGCGCAGGGTCTGCACCGCCAGTTCCGCGGCTTCCTCGCCCTGGGCGCTGCCGAACAGCTCATGGCACTCGCTGAACAGGGCCACGATCGGCCGCAGGTCCGGGTGCTTCTCGGCGAGTCCGCGCGTGACCTTCTTCGCGCCCAGCTCGGCAAGCCGCGCCTCACGGCGTCCGACCTCGTCGTACAGCTCCCTTAGCGACTCCACCGCCGAGTCCACAACGGACGCGTCGGTGCCGCGCTCGTATCGGGCCAGACGGGGCCGGTAGGCGTCGAAGTCACCATTGCCCGCGAACACGAACACCCACAGTTCGGCCAGCGGGTCCAGGGCCGCGCCGAGCATGAGCACACGGGCGGCGTTGGACTTGCCCTGCCCCATCATCCCGCCGAACACGACGTTGGACGAGACCAGCGGAGGCTGGACGACGTCACCGCGTTGCGACACACCCAGCGGCACGCCGGTGAACACGTCGGCCGTACCGGCGTTGAGCAGGGGATAAGGCGGCGCGGCCTTGGTCGACAGGCCGGGATCGGCCACCCACAGGTCCACGAACCCGGCCCGCTCCGCCGCGTTCGGCCAGACCTCCATCGGGTCGCGGTGCAGGTTGCGCGCCAACACATCCCGCTTGTCGCTGATCATGTCCGGGGTCACGCCGAGCGGCAGGGAGAACGTGGCCTGGTAGCCGCGCTGGTTCACCCGTACCGGCGGAGTGGCGAACTCGACCGTCCAACCTGCCTTGATGGCCTTGTTCAGCGCGGGAATGCCCAAGTGCACCAGGGCCTCGCCGATGCCACCTGGGGTGACGACGCGGTGGGTCTCCTCCCGCTGCGTCGGCGACATGGCCCAACCGGGCATGTCAGCGGCCGACGCTCCGGCGCGGTGCGCGGCCAGCAGCCACACGGCCGGAACGCCGATGATCGCGGCCTGGACGCCGAGCATGACCACGGTGCCGATGACGTCGCCGGTGGCGGTGACGAAGCCCCACCACTCCGACCAGGTCCAGCCGCCTTCCCACAGGTGAACGGCCACGCCGACCATGAGCAGCACCGCGAACAGCACGATCACGGCCAGCAGCACCGTGCGCACCAGCGCCAGCACGGTCCGGGGAGCGCCGGTGATCCGGTCGCGCCGGTCGGCCTTGGCCTGCCGCAACCGGTCCTGCCACTCGGCGATACCGGCCGCGTCACCCTGCGCTCGTGCTGCCGCGATGCGCTCGCGGTAGTGGGCGTACGTCGCGGCCTGCACCGCGTGCGTCAGCCACTGCTCGTGCCCGCGGTACACCCGGTACCCGGCTCGCATGACCGTCTTCCCGAACGCCGTCGCCACCTGCCGCGCAACCTCGACCCGCGTGCGGGCGTCGGTGTCACCGACCCGCTGGCGCGCCAGCTCCGCTTCACGTTCGGCCGTCAGCAGCTCGCCGGTCACCGCCGTGTCCGCTTCCACGTCGGCACTGGGCGCGATGGTGCGGGTGGACTCGGCGCGGCGCAGCGGCACCACGTTGCCCATGTCGTCGCCGATCGGGTTGGGCGTGCTCATGCGGTCACCGCCTGACGGGGGTCGTCGTCACCGGGGTCGGTGTCGGTCGGGAACAGCACGCGGTGCACCTCGACCGCGACCGCGCCGCGGATGCGGAGGAACTTGCGCACCTGGGTCTGCGACGGGCGGGCCGGGAGCTCTCCGGCGTCGATCGCGGCACGGACCTTGGCCGCGTACGTCGTCACCTTGTCCGTGATCTCCGCCGGGAGCGTTTCCGCACTACCCGACGCTTTCCGGGTGCTCCGATCGGTGCTCGGACGCGGTGCGGGGAGAGCGCTCAGGTACTCGCTGACCTCTGCCGTCCAGTCGTCGTCGGAGTCGGTGACGGGAAGACCGGGAACGGTGGTCGGCACCAGCCGGGCACGTCCCCATCGGCGCCGGTAGGCGACCAGTCCGGGCTGGTGCACGAGCGTGGCCGTGCCGTCCTCCGACAGCTTCGCCACCGCCTGGTCCAGCGCAGCGCGGCGGACCGCCAGCACCCGACGAGCGGCTTGCCGGTCGAGCCGCTGGGCGTCACGCTCGGCGCGGGTACGGCGCTTGCGGGCCGGGGACGCGGTGACGAGCTGGTGGACGACGACGCCACCGACCGACACCAGCGCCATGACGATCCCGTGCGCGAGGTTCGAGCCGTGCACGTAGTTCAGGACGGCGGCCACAGCGGCGAACACCCAGGTACCCAGGTGTAGCCACCCGGTCGACCGGCCTGCCCGCTGCGCCATCGGCACGGCGAACGCGAACGTCCACATCGCGCCCTCGGAGAACAGCGGCAACAGCGTGCCGACCGGCCCGAACACCTCACGGCCGTACTCGGCCATCGCGGTCCAGGCCAACACCGCCGGAACCACGATCACCGGCACGAACAGCAGGTCGAGCGTGTGGGCGCGCAGCCACCCGGTCAACGCCGTCCACAGCGCGGTGCGCCGGGCACGAGCGGCGTTCTTCCTGGCCTCCGCCAGCTTGGCCGCCGTCTCTTGGTCGGTGCGACGCTGCTCGAACAACAACGCCTGGTCCGCGCGACGCTGCTCCGCAGCCACCACCTTGTCCGCGCGGCGGTTCTCAGCCCACGTGCTCATCGAGTCGCCTCCTGACGGCGCAGGTACAGCGGGGGACGGGAGAACGAGCGGTTGTGGTGCGCACGAGTGGCGCGGCGTAGGAGAACCGCCAGCACGATGGCGGGTACACCGACCGCGACCATGACGGCCGTCGTGTTCTCGGCCTGGGTGATCACGGCCCACTGCGCCAAGCCGATCAGGCCGGCGGTGACCAGCACCTTCCATAGCAGGACCACCGCGACCAGCGCCAGCGCGACAGCCAAGAGCAGGACGGGCACAGGCACGGTGGTCATGCCGTCACCTGCCCGCACAGCAGCGGCGTGGCCATAACCGCGTTCTGCCCCAGCACCATGCACCGCAAGTCGATGTCGTGCGGGATCACCGGGGCCTCACCCAGCAGGGCCGCGCCGACCGCGGCGAGGAACACGCGGTTGGTGGCGTCGCTGCCCTTCTTGAACAGCGGGGCCTGGTAGAGCAGGTAGGCAGCCGACCACCACGCCGACCAGTCACCCCGCTCGGCCATGGCGAGCACCAGCATGGCCTCACGGAACGCCGCCCGACGCGCGTCCGAGTCGGCGGTAACCACGTAGAGCAGGTCACCGGTGGTCTCCACCTCGGCAACGCCACGCCGTTCACCGAGTCGGGCGGCCAACCGGACCGCCACCTCACGGGCAGCGTCACCGCACAACAGCGTGTTGCCCAGGATCAGCCGGTCACTGATCGGCAGCCCGACTTCGTTGGCCAACCGGTCCGCGGAACTGGCGCACTCCACCGCGAACCGTCGGCGTGCGGCCAGCCCGTAGACGGCCAGGATGCGACTGGCCGGAGTGTCAGTGCCACCGGTCCACCGGCCGGTGACGGCATCCCAGCGGGCACCGGCACGCAGCCTGCCCACGTCGCCCAACCGGTCGTAGTTCGGGCCGTCCTCGTCCAACGTCACCGCATACCGCGACACAGCCGGACGGCCCATGACGCCGTAACGGGCGTCGTCGGTGGTAGCGGCCAGCGCACGCCGCCACCGCACCACCGCGTCATAGGCCAAGGTCAGCACTTCGACGCGGTGCCCGGTGCTCGGCAGCGCCAGCGCAGCCGACACACGCGGCAGCATCACCCGCGCCACACGTGCCTGCTCATCGGCGAACCCACGTACCTGCACGTCGTCAGCCGTGCCGCGCAACGCCAGGTGCGGCGTCGGGAAGTTCGCGGCGGTGAACTCCTGGGTCGGCTGGTGCTCGGATGCCCTGTCGGACATGCTGGTGCTCTCCTGCCTGCTTTTCTGGGTGCTGGAGACCTGGACCGGCGGTGTCTTCTTGGCCGGAGTCGGCCGCCGGTCCGAGGTGTTCAAGAAGGTGAGGCGGCTCATCACGCCGCCTCGGTCACGGCCGTGTCGATAACTGAGCCGTGCACGCGGAGAACCCGCACGATGCTGTCGAGCTTGCGGTCCGTGGTGCGCCGCACGGCGCGGTTGCGCGTCGGGCCGTCCACCAGCGCCAACATGGCCGCGGCCAACTCCGCCGACTCGTCGGCCAGCTCGTCCGCGACATCCCTGATCAGCGCGTCGATCGCGTCTTCCGTTAGCCCGTCGGGGCTGAACCCATTGAGGTCCATCGGGTTTTCCTCCTGTGTGTTCGTCGCCACAGCGGCGACAAGGAGGAAGCTAACAGTTGAATGGTTACCAGGTCAACTGTTAGGAACGATGAAGTGGACAAAAACGCGCCAACCTGCACAAACGCTGGTCAGCGTGCTGTTAGGTCGCTGGTATGCTGCCTTCGCAGTCAACTGATCCGGAGGTGGCATGTCTGGCCAGGGTCCACGCGTCTCGCGTGGCGAGTCCTTGCACCACCAGGTGGCGCGGAACATCAGGAACCAGATCGCCGCAGGTCTGCTCCGTGACGGGCAGCCGCTGCCGTCCACCCGTGAGTTGGCCCAGCAGTGGGGCGTCAGTGTCTTCACGATCAACGAAGCAATGAAGCTGCTCGCCAGCGAGAACGTGATCACCAGCAAGCCGCGGGCGGGACGCGTCGTCAACGCGCCGGACCAGGCCGCGCACACCGAGGTCCGGGTGCACGCACCGCGCGTGCTGCTGGTCGGTGGCTACGCGGGCAGCGGCAAGACCGAACTCGGTCGCGTGCTGGCACGCGAAACCGGGTGGCCGATGCTCGACAAGGACACGCTCACGCGTCCGGTTGTCGAGGCGGCGCTTGAAATCCTCGGGTGCTCACCACACGACCGGGAATCACCGGAGTACGTGTCCCGCATCCGTCCACGTGAGTATGAAGCGCTCATCAACGCGTTGGTCGAGAACGTGCAGTGCGGCAACAGCGCGATCGTGACAGCGCCGTTCATCAAGGAGTTCAAGGACCTCGCCTGGCTGAATAGGATCGAGGCGACTTGCAAGGACATGGGAGCGGAGGTGTCGATCGTGTGGGTCTACTGCGACGCGGACACCATGCACACCTACATTCGCCACCGTGGAGCGGCACGCGACGCCGCCAAGTTGGCCAACTGGACTGACTACCTCTCCGTCATCGACGTTGACTTTCGTCCGCCGGTCGAGCACTCCGTCATCGACAACAGCGCATCAGGAGCACCTTTGCAGGATCAAGCGCGGGAGCTGGTCAAGGCCGTTGCCAGCAACGGCTGACGGTAAGCCGCTTGCCCGAAACGAACTGACGCCTTGCTGGAGGAGCGATGCAGGTACTTGTCAGCAGCGAGCCTGACGACGAAGTAGGTGTGGAGAAGCTCTCCAGCCTGAACGGTGTCGAGGTGTGCACCTATGACCCGAACGTCTCCGAACTGACGGCCCAGCAGCGCAAGTCCGAAATTCTGATTCCGCCATATCGGAGCAGCCACCGCCCGATTCCACTACTCGACCAGTTGCCGAACCTCCGTATGGTCCAGCTTTTGTCCGCGGGCGTAGACGAGTGGTCGGCACATGTTCCAAATCATGTGATGCTGTCAAGTGCCCGTGGTGCCCATGCTGGTCCCGTCTCTGAGTGGGTATTGTCGGCAGCTCTCACGCAGTATCGACAGTGGCCAGCACTCGTCAGGTTTCAAGATGCCGGAGTGTGGGCGCACCGGCAGTTCGATGCGGACACCCTGGATGGCAAACGCGTTTTGATCGTAGGTGCCGGCAGCATCGGAATGGCCGTCGCCCGTCGTTTCCAAGCGTTCGATGTAAGTTGCACCCTTGTTGCCAGTGTTTCTCGCGAAGGTGTGCACGGAGCTGCGGAACTTCCAAACCTGATTCGGGGCCACCATATAGTGGTGGTCACTGTACCGCTAACCGAGAGGACGCAAGGGCTTATTAATACCTCTTTTCTAGCGGCTATGGACGATGGTGCATTGCTTATCAACGCCAGCCGTGGACGGATTGTGGACACCATGGCCTTGGTCGGCGAGCTCCGAAGCGGACGCCTGCGCGCGGCTTTGGATGTAACCGATCCTGAACCTTTGCCCTCTGGCCATCCACTTTGGCGATGTAAAGGTGTGATTATCAGTCCGCACTCAGCCCGAACAGTGCCGGGCACTAACCGGCTCTGCTATGTAATAGCTACGAATCAGGTTGAAAGTCTCGTCGCGGGGAAGATGCCATCGAACGCTGTAGGTATTGTCAAAACTTAATCCGGAAAGATTTGTTTCGGAGCTTCAATTAGGCTGCCGTCTGTTAGTCGACGCCACTTCGTGTTTGATGCATCACGGAAATGCCCTTCGATTCCGCGAAGTCGCCAGATCTTGAGTTGCTCGATTATGGCTAGCTCTCGCCTTTGTTCATCTTGAGTGTAGTTGGATACTAGTTGCTCGGCCAACTTTTTTACTCGATCTCGAGAACTTCGAAAAGGTGTCGACCTGTCGTTTGGGTCGCTATAAGCAACTGTTCCGAGTATGAGACGGCCGTACGTGTCATCCTCTAGCCAAACCTGTATATTATAAACAGGCAGGCCACTTTCGTTGCGGAGGATCGCAACGTGATTCTCCGTAAAATGGAACCACACTCTGCTTGCCTGTTGGCGCCGCTCATCGGCATGGCGTGCCGAGTTGTCGTTCTCGAGTTGCTTTAGCTGTCGAGCTTGATTTTTATTTGTTTGCAAGTTTGCGTAAGCTGCAATCGCCGCCACTGTCAAGGCGGCAAAGCCAACTATGATGGATAGGTAATCTGTCACCTTGGGTGCTTCGTTCGATACCTTGATGACTATGACATGTAGAGGCGGGATTAGGTCAAGCATCAGGTGACAGTAAGTGCTGTCGGTCTGGTTCGGCGGGCGACACGCTGAACGGTGCGGTTGCGACCGTTGCTCGGATCGGTAGCCTTGGTAACTGTGCTGGTCAAAGGCTTGTTCGGAAGTATCCGGCCAAGATCGGATTACAGTTTGAACTGTCACCAGGGACGGTATGACCGTCGCGGTGGAGTCCTGGCTCGCACTTGCGGCCTGCTAAGTACCGAGGCGTGGTTGTCCGATCGGTTAGTACTTGATCTTGGGCTGCTACCCTCCTGCAAGCGTCCAGGTCGCAGCATCGTCCATTGCAGCCAGTCGCCGGTTCGACCTTGGTAGCTAGTGGTGCGCCCTCTAACATCGTGACGCGATGGATGATAGTGCGAGACGGACCTCCGGCGACTAGCGCGCGGCCGTCTCCATGATCGGTGACTTCGGTAACCTCGGTAACCGGGCAGGTCAAAGGGCTACGCAAGGGTAACCGATCAAGATCGGGTCACCGATCGAACAGTAACCCGATCTTGATCAGTTACCTTCCGGCAAGACTCTGACCTGGCCGGTTACCGAGGTTACCGAAGTCACCGATCCCGAAGACGGCGACGTGCGGGCTGCGGCGGCGGGCTTCCCAACAGATCTGTCGCGCGCTCGGGACGTGGTATGGAAGCTACCGGATCGCCCGCGGTGCCTGTACCGGATGCGTACCGAGGTGACGACGCTGTGAGCCGTAAGCGCTGGTCAGTATGGTTAATGCGAAAGCCTGGGGATCAGTCGCGAGCGGATTCGGAAGCAGGGCTGTCGGAGAGGGCGGGCCCAGCGCCAACAGCCAGAATTCGATGCCAGGTGCCCTCGCGGCCTTCGATGGCCGTGTGGTCAGGTGAGAGTCGCCATCCGATGGGCCATGACGTGGGGTGAAAGTATTCGGCCGGAGAGGAATGGCGGAACTTCGCTTGATGGAACGAGATGTCCCTGGTGAACGTCGCTTCACTATACGAGACGAACCCGTTGAATGTCGCTTCGCTGAACAAGGAGGCCTCGTTGAACGTCGCTTCACGGAATAAGGCGTCCCCGGTGAACGTCGCTAGGTCGAACAAGGCGACCTTGGTGAACGTCGCCTCGTTGAACAAGGCGTCCCCGTTGAACGTCGCTTCACGAAACCAGGCGTCGCTCGTGAACTTCGCTTCCCGGAACGAGGCGTTCCCGGTGAACATTGCTTCGCTGAACAAGGCGTCTCCGGCGAATTTTGCTCCGCTGAACAAGGCGTCCCCGGCAAACGTCGCTTTGTTGAACCAAATCTCCCCGGTGAACGTCGTTTCATGGAGCCAGGCCTCCCCGGCGAATTTTGCTCCGCTGAACAAGGCGTCTCCGGCAAACGTTGCTTTGAGGAGCCAAATATTTCCGGTGAACGTTGCTTCGCGGAACGCGGCGACCCCGGTGAACGTTGCTTCGCGGAACGCGGCGTCCCCGGCAAATGTGGTCCCGCGGAAAGTCGCGTTGCGCAGTAGGCAGTTGCTCATATCCCAGTCGATGAGGACTGCGGCTGTGAGGTCGAAGTCGGTGTCTACCCAGAAGGTTGTCGCAGGGCGGTCGGCGTCGCTGCCGGGATTCACGTGCGTGGTGAGAATGCGTTGGGCGGTTAGCCGGACCTCGCACTCCTGGACTCGTCCGCGGTGCTCATCGCGGGCGGCCTGATCGGCGTTTGCGTCAGGCGGGTCGTCGGGGAGGTCGAAGGGAGCGCGGAGGTAAGCGCAGAGCACGTTGACCACGGTCTGGCGCAGGGCTGGGTTGTCGGGGTGATCCTGTGCGAGGCGTTCCAGGGCGTACAGGCCGCCGTGACGTACCGGTGCCTTGTCCGACCCGAGCTGTTCCACCGACTTCGCGTACAGGTCGGTGATCCGGCGGGCTTCGGCGTCGCGTTCGGTCGTGGCCGCGACGCGTTCGGCGTGCAGACGAGTGTGCTCGGCGGTCTCGCGTTGCAGTTCGTAGGCGCGTGCAACGTCGGCCTGGTCTCGTTCCTTCTGCACCAGCCCGATCTCGGTGGCGTGCTGGCGTCGCCATGCCAGGTACAGCGCAAAGATGCCACCGCCGCCTACTCCAATGCTCAGCCCGGTGCGCAGTGCGTTGAACCGCGCGTTCACCAACTCCGCACCGGACAGTCCTGCGGTTCCTGCCCACCACAGCGCCACGACCAGGCCGATCGTCGCTGTGGCAACCAGAGCCGCCACGGTCGCGATCACCCTGCGCGGCATCGGCTCCAGCGGCGTGCGTGACGTGGATGGCGTGGGCAGCGGCACGGGCGCACGGGTAGCGGACTGCTCGCCGGGCGCAGGGCGGGGTAACGGCACAGGAGTGGGGTGGTCCTCGGGCATGTTCGGATCATCGTTGGTCGACGTGTCTGTGTTCCGGAGGCACGCCAGTCGGGCCGGACAGCTTGCTGTGGGCAGGGTGGCAGCGGGTGTCTGTGCCGAGGATGTGCCGAAGTGGCTGCGCCAAGGACTGTCAGCGCTGGTCAGGTGTGGCGTGGGCGGGACTCTGTAAATCCGTCGCGAAAGCTACAGAGGTTCGAATCCTCTACCCGCCACGTAAACGCAGACCCCTGTTCGCGAAAGCGCGAGCAGGGGTTTTGCGTTGTGCCCTCTGAGGGGGCGACCACGAGGCCCGCCGGCGGGCGCTACCCCGGACCCGACCTCGGCGGCAGCGCCCAGCGCAAGTAGGTCGTCAAGCGTGAGGCCGGTCCGTTGACGTAGGCGAGGCCGGCGCGCAAGCGCTTCCTCTCGCTTGCGTGCCGGCCTCGTGTGCAGCATAACCCATATCGAACGCCTGTTCGAGGGTTACGCGATGGCGGCTCGGCCCTCTTCGGTCAGTTCGGCGTCCGTGCGCTCGTCCAGGCCCACCGCGCGCCGTGCCCGCAGCAGTCCCGCGTGGACCAGGTCGTGGGTGACCATCTGGTCGCAGCACGGCAACCCGTCGACGTACAGGTCCGGCTCGCGTCCCCCCGACAGCTCGGCCCGACCTGCGGCAACGGCGCGGAGCATGGATTTCGCCCGGCCGGACAGCTCCCTCGCAACGTTCATGGCGGCCCCCTCGCCCGTCCTTCCCGTTCCTGCTTCCTCGCCCTGTAAGAGGTCTGGACCTGCGCTTCGAGTACCCCGCCCGGACAAGTTCACTCGGGTGGACCAGGACATCACCACTGTCCCCCACTGCGCCTTTCGGACGACGACGCCACGCCGACCGGTTGCGCCGATCAGCCCAACCGAACTACCCGTGACCGGCCGGCGCTCCGATCGACCCGTTGTCGCCCGCAGGGGCGGATGGGGCCAGTGGGGCGCTGAGACTGGCGTCCATGAGCGAAATCCTCGTCGCCCTCGCCGCCCTCACGACCGGTGTCGCGCTCGGCCTGGTCGTCCGGTCCGCCGGACGGCGCCGGGCACCCCTGGTCGCCGACGCGCGCGAACTGCTCCACGCCGCCGACGACCTGGAGTACGGGCTGAACACCGTGCTCGAGTTCGGCCCGCTGTCGCTGTCCGAGCTCGCGTCCGTCGACCTGCCCGCGAAGCTCGACCGCGTCGCCTCGACCGGCGAGGTGCCCAGAGCGGCCCTGGCCACGCTGAAGGCCCACACCGACAAGATCGCCCTGCACCCCTACCCCGAGCAGCGCGACCTGCTCACCGCGGTCCGGGAGGACGAGGCCGCGGTCTGGCTGGCGCTGCGCGACGCGATCGGCAGCGGCGCGGCGCAGCACGTCGCCGCCACGCAGGCCCGCCTGGTGCTGGACGAGATCCGCGGCGGCCTGCGGTCCGAGCGCCGCGAGCAGGTGCTGGTCTGACGGGCGGGGCGCCGCTGCCACGTCGTCCACAGCGGCCGGTAGCCGTGGGAGTGCCGGAACGGCGCGGACAGCGGGTTGGGCAGGGCGTGGTGCGGCAGCGTCACGCCGACGCCCGCCCCGTCCAGCAACCGGTGCGCGTGGTCGGCGAGCGCCGCGCCGACGCCACGTCGCGCTCCGCCGGCCACGCGCACGGCTCGGACTCGCAAGCAGCGACTCGACGTGCTCGCCCAGCCGCCGGCCGCCGGCCGGGTGGTCACCACGCCGAACCGGCCGTCGAACCGCACCGTCTCCAGGTCCAGCGCGACCGCCGCGCCCAGGTGCTCGCGCGCCAACGGCACGACCCGCACCGCCGAGCGGCCGTCGAGGCCGCGGCCGGGCAGCCGGGCGGCGGTCACGAGCAGGGGTGCGAACCCGTGCCGCGCGAGCACTTCGGCCGCCTCCGCGGCGCGGCTGGGCACGGTCACCGACGCGGCCGTGTCGTGGTCGCCCGCGCCGCTCAACGGCCACCGGCGCGGCAGGTCGTCCAGGTCCGCGCCGGGGTGCCGGCGCAACGAGTGCGTGCGCAGCGCTCCCCAGGAGGCGTTCAGGTCGTCCGCGGACACCTCGGTGAACGAGTACGGGTCGTCGGCGGGCGCGAGGTCGGGCAGCAGCGGGTCCACACCTGCCGGCCAACCCCTCCGGGACGTACATTGCCGGCGTGGACCTCTACGTGGTCGACGCGTTCACCGACCGCGCGTTCGCGGGCAACCCGGCGGGCGTGGTGCTGCTGGACGGCCCGGCGGACGAGCGGTGGATGCAAGCCGTCGCGGCCGAGATGAAGCACGCCGAGACGGCGTTCGTGCGCGTCGACCGCGAGGACCCGCTGCCGCTGCGCTGGTTCACGCCCGTCACCGAGGTCGACCTGTGCGGTCACGCCACCCTGGCCGCCGCGCACGTGCTCGGCGGCAGCCGCGGCTTCGACACCCGCAGCGGCGTGCTCACCTGCACGGCCGAGGACGGCTGGGTGGAGATGGACTTCCCGGCCGACCCGGCGGAGCCGATCGAGATGACCACGCCGCTGCGCGCGGGCCTGCCGGGCGTCACGGTGAGGGCCGTCGCGCGGGCCGTGTCCGACGTCCTGGTCGAAGCCGCGTCCGCCGACGAGGTCCGCGGGCTCCGACCGGACTTCGCCGCGATCGCCGAGGTGCCCGGCCGCGGTGTGATCGTCACCGCACCGGGCGACCGGCCCGGCCTCGACGTCGTGAGCCGGTGCTTCTACCCCTCCTACGGAGTCCCGGAGGATCCCGTAACCGGTTCCGCGCACTGCACGCTCGCCTCGTGGTGGGCGCCGCGGCTCGGCCGCGCGAACCTGCTGGCCGAGCAGGCGTCGGCCCGCGGAGGGCTGGTCCGGACCACTCTGGACCAAGATCGGGTACGCCTCGCCGGACAGGCCGTCACGGTGATCCGGGGCCGACTGATCGTGTGATCCGGTCCGTGACTTCTCGTGGCGTTCCGCTACACGACCTGCCATTTCGTCCCCCGACCGGGGTACATTGGCAGCCTTGGAGGGGTCCTGGTCGGTGTTCGGGGCCCCTCAGTCACGCCCGGAGCCCGTAGGCCGCGACCCGGCCTGCCGCGACGACGGCCGACGAGGAGGCTGGATGTCCGACCACGCGTCGGCCACGGCGCCCAGCGCGCCGACCCGGTCCACGAACCGCGCGTTCAGCGTGTTCGCGGTCCTGCTCCTCGTCGCGGGCGCGCTGTCCGCGTTCCTGGTCGGCAGCTGGCTGCCCGACTCGGACCCCGACGTCGACCTGTGGTGGACCGGCCCGCTGCTGGTGATCGGGTTCCTGCTCGCCGAGCAGCTGGCCATCAACGTCGACGTGCGCAGCGGAGTGGCCTGGACCATCTCGTTCACCGAGATCCCGCTCGTGCTCGGCCTGCTCGTCGCGCCGTTCGAGATCGTGCTCGCCGCGCACGTGGTCGCGGGCGTGGGCACGCTGCTCGGCCGCCGCGTGCTCGACCGCGCCGTCTACAACGCGGGCCTCATGTTCATGGAGATCTCGGTGGCCTTCGCGGTCGCCGAGCTGGTGAAGCGGTTCCTCGGCGCGGACGGCCCGTTCTGGGCGGGCGCGTTCATCGGCACGATCGCGGTGCCGCTGCTGGCCAGCGTGCTCGGCCTGACCGCGTTGCGGATCATGGGCAAGGGCATGAGGGTCGCGCCGAGCCTGCGCCTGGTGCTCCAGACGCTCGTGGTGGCCCTGCTGAACACCTCCGCCGGCCTGGCCGGCTACGAGATCGCCGACAAGGCGCCGTGGGGCGGCCTGCTGATCGGCCTGGTCTTCCTCGGCATCACGGCGATCTACCTGGCCTACTCCGGCCTGCTGCGCGAGCAGCGCGACCTGGAGGCGCTCAGCGAGGTCTCGTTGCGGGTGGCCCGCTCGGGCCGCCACGTCACCGGACCGCGCGGCGCGAACCAGGAAGAGGACGACGGCTGCGGCGAGGACGACGACTGGCAGCTCATCGCCGAACGCATCCGCGAGCAGCTCAACGCCAACCGGGTCGTGCTGCGGCTGCGCACCGACCCGCAGGCCCCGATGCGCACGCTGGTCGCGGGCGAGCCGCTGCCGCCGGGCATGCGCCGCGACGACCCGCGCGTGCTGCGCGAGGACGCGATGCTCCAGCTGCCCGGCGCCCAGGTGCGGTACTTCCGCATCGTCGACGCGGGCGAAGAGGTCTCCGAGTCCTTGGTGCGCCGGGACGCGCAGGAAGCGCTGGTCGTGCCGCTGCGCGGGGCGACCCAGCTGCTCGGCGCGGTCGAGGTGCACGACCGGCTCAGCCGGTGGCGCGGTTTCGGCAAGGCCGACATCCAGCTCCTGCGCACCCTGGCCAGCCACCTGTCCACCGCCGTGGACAACCGCCGGCTGCTGGCCCGGTTGCGCCACGACGCCTACCACGACCCGTTGACCGGCCTGCTCAACCGGCCCGGTTTCCGCGAGGCCGCCAACGAGCCCATGCGCGAGGCGGACGCGGCCGTGGTGGTCCGCATCGACCTCGACGTGCTGTCCACCGTCTCCGACGCGCTCGGCCAGGCGTGGGGCAACCGGATGGTCGTCGCCGCGGGCCGCCGGCTGCGCGACGAGCTGGGCCCCGAGGTGCCGCTGGCCAGGCTGGAGGGCGGCGCGTTCGCCGCGCTGCTGCTGGACCGGCAGGCCGAGCAGATCCAGGAGATCGCCGAACGGCTGCGCGCCGCGCTGTCGGTGCCCTACCCGGTGGACCGGCTCACCGTCGAGGCGGGCGCGGTCGTCGGCTGGGCCACCACGGCGGACTGCGAGGTCGACGAGCCGGACCCCGACGCGCTGCTGCAACGCGCCGACGTGGCCGTCCGGGCGACCAGCGACAACGAGCCGCTGCGCCAGTACGCGCCGAGCATGGGCCAGATCTTCCTGCGCCGCTTCCAGCTGGTCACGCAGTTCCGGTCCGCGCTGGAGACCGGCCAGATCTCCGTGCACTACCAGCCGAAGGTCGCGCTGCCGAGCAGGCAGGTGATCGGCGCGGAGGCGCTGGTGCGGTGGAAGCACCCCGAGTTCGGCCGCGTCGACCCGGACGAGTTCGTGCCGGCCGTCGAGGCGACCGGTCTGATCGACGTGCTGACGGACTTCGTCATGGACACGGCGCTGGCGCGGGTGCGGCTCTGGATCGACCGCGGGCTGCGGATGTCCATCGCGGTGAACCTGTCCGTGCGCACGTTGGCCGACGAGGAGTTCCCGGACCGCGTGGCGGCGGCGTTGAAGCGCCACGAGGTGCCGCCGGAGCTGCTGACGTTCGAGCTGACCGAGTCCGGCGTGATGGCCGACCCGGAGCGGGCCCTGCCCGTGCTGCGGCGGCTGCACCAGATGGGCGTCGTGCTGGCCGTGGACGACTTCGGCACCGGCTACTCGTCGCTGGCCTACCTGAGGCAGCTGCCGGTGGACGAGGTGAAGATCGACAAGAGCTTCGTCCTGGGCATGGGCACCGACCTGGGCGACATGGCGGTGGTCCGGTCGATCGTGGAGCTCGGCCACTCGCTGGGCCTCACGGTGGTCGCCGAGGGCGTCGAGGACGACGCCGCGCGCGACCAGCTCGTCGGCATGGGCTGCGACGTGGCGCAGGGCTACCTGATCTCCCGGCCGCTGTCCGAGGACCGCTTCGAGGCCTGGTTGCGGGCCCGGACGGTCCAGGTCAGGGGAGCGCGGGATGAGACGGTGCTCACCTTGGTCCACTAGTGAGGCCCCCCGATTTCCTTTCTGCGGCACGCCTGTTGTAGAGTTCTCATGGCTCCGCAAGAGCAAGCCCCTTTAGCTCAGTCGGCAGAGCGTCTCCATGGTAAGGAGAAGGTCTACGGTTCGATTCCGTAAAGGGGCTCCACAACTGGCCGCGGTGCACGAGCATCGCGGCCGTGTTGTGTAAAGCGGTGTAGCTCAGTTGGTAGAGCAAGCGGCTCATAATCGCTGTGTCGCCGGTTCAAGTCCGGCCACCGCTACTCAGCTAGATCCCCGCCAGGCGGTAAGCCCGCACTGGTCGCCCGCTCGGGTCGGGGCACACGAGCTCTGGGAAGGCAAGGACCGTGGCTGCAACCGACGTACGCCCCAAGATCACCCTCGCGTGCGAGGAGTGCAAGCACCGGAACTACATCACCAGGAAGAACCGGCGCAACGACCCGGACCGCCTGGAGATCAAGAAGTTCTGCCCGAACTGCAAGACCCACCGCGCTCACAAGGAAACCCGCTGAGCCGGTAGCCAGACCGCACGACGAGGCCCGTCCCGGGAACCGGGGCGGGCCTCGTCGCGTATAACCTGCTGCGCGTGCCTCTCGACCAGTCGTTCGTCGGACGTTCCTACCCGCCGTCGCCGCCCTACGAGGTCGGCCGCGAGAAGATCCGCGAGTTCGCCGAGGCGGTGGGCGAGACCAGCCCGCTGCACCGCGACCCCGAAGCCGCCCGCGCGGCCGGGTACCGCGACGTCATCGCGCCGCCCACGTTCGCGATCATCGTGTCGCTGAAGGCGAACGACGTGCTGGTCGAGGACCCCGACCTCGGCCTGGACTACAGCCGCGTGGTGCACGGCGACCAGACGTTCGTCCACCACCGCCCGATCGTCGCGGGCGACCGCCTCACCTCCGTGCTGCACGTGGACAACATCACGTCGCGGATGGGCAACGACATGCTGGCGGTCCGCGCCGAGGTGCGCACCGAGGACGGCGAGCCGGTCACGACCGGTCGCTGCACGCTCGTGGTGCGGGGGGAGGACGCGTGATCCGCGCGTCGGAGGTCTCCGTCGGCGACGAGCTGCCGCCGCTGTCGGTCCGCATCACCCGCGCCCACCTCGTCCGGTACGCGGGCGCGTCCGGCGACTTCAACCCGATCCACTGGAACGAGCGGTTCGCCCGCGAGGTCGGCCTGCCGGGCGTGATCGCGCACGGGATGCTCACCATGGGCCTGGCCGCCCGGATCGTCACCGAGTGGGTGGGCGACCCCGGCGCCGTCGTCCAGTACGGCGTGCGCTTCGGCAGGCCCGTGCCGGTGCCTGACGACGAGCAGGGCGCGCTGGTGGACGTCACCGCGAAGGTGACCAAGGTCCTGGACGACGGGACGGTCAAGGTCAACGTGACGGCCGTGGTCGAGGGCAAGTCCGTGCTCGGTGGCGCGTCGGCCGTCGTCCGGCTCGCCTAGAACCCGCACAGCGCGCTGGTGTGCGCGCCGGTGGCGGTCGCCGAGCGCCGTTCGACGCCCGCCACCCGCACCTCGCACGCCACGTCACCGCCGTCGGGCCCGATCGTGACGGTCAGCTCGCCGTGATCGGGCTCGGCGGTGAACAGCTCCAGCCGCCAGGGCAGCGCGCTCAGCTCCGCCTGGCGCGTCTCGCCGTCCCGGAAGGTCGAGTAGGTGACGGTGGCCCGGCCCGCCGTGCCGCTGACCTGGTAGACGACCCGGACCGGCGGCTCCGGCGCCGCGGTCCACCGGACGAGCGCGATCGAGCCCACCACGAGCGCCACCGCCGAGGTGATCACGAGCCACCTGCGGCCCGGGCGCCCGGGTGGGTCGGGCAGGGCGGGTTCCGCCATCGTTGCGCTCCTCGGGTGAAGATCGATTAGACTGAATGGACCATCGGTCTCGTTCTACCGACGGTTACACCGGTCACCCGAAGGAGTTAAGTCAGAAGTTCGAGCAACTCGCGACCGCGTTCGGTCCGGAGGCGGTCGCGGTCTTCCTCGCCACGCCGTCCACCGTCACCGCGCACGTCACCGTGCCGCCGCCCGCGCTGGTCGTGACGTCGAGCGTGCCGCCGTGGGACAGCCCCTTGACGGTGAACTCCTTGGTCCACGGCAGCGTGGCGACCTCCTCGGCGGTGGCGGTCGAGCCGGTGGCGCCGAAGGTCGAGTAGCTGACGGTCGCCCCCGAGGCGTCGCCGGTCACCTCGTAGAGGAGCACGGCTCCCTTGTCGGCCCTCGTCTGGAGGTCGTCGAGCGCGTTCTCGGCGTCGGACGTGGCCCGGCCGAACAGCGCTACCCACGCCACGGAGACGACGAGCCCGAGCGCGGAGAGCACCACGGCGGCGGTGGCGAGGCCCTTGTTGTCGGCCTGCCCGCGGGCGACCCGGAGCAGGCCGAGCAGCCCGAGGGCCAGCCCCGCGAGGACCAGCGACCAGGCGACGACGCCGAGGAGGGGGACGAAGCTCGTCACGAGGCCCAGGAGCCCGAGCACGAACCCCGCGGTGCCGGGGCCGTTGCGCTGTGGGTCGGACATGACCCCTCCGCTTCCGTCAGAGTGGTACACATCACAGCTACCCGGCGTGACGCGAATAAGTCTCAATACGACGAAAGGCACCCCCATCGGAGGTGCCTTTCGTGACGGAGCGTCGAAACTGTGTGCTACTCGACCTCGGCCAGCAGCTCGGCCATCCGCGTCACACCGGTCTTCAGGTCGTCGTCGCCCAACGCGTACGACAACCGCAGGTAGCCGGGGGTGCCGAAGGCCTCACCGGGCACCACGGCCACCTCGGCGTGCTCCAGGATCAGCGCCGCTAGCCGCACGGTGTCGGTGATCTCGGCACCGCGCAGCGTCTTGCCGATCAGCGCCTTGACCGACGGGTACACGTAGAACGCGCCCTTCGGGGTCGGGCACTCGACGCCGGGGATCGCGGACAGCAGGTCGACGATGGCGCGCCGGCGGCGGTCGAACGCCTCGCGCATCTCGTGCGCCGCGTCCAGCGGCCCGGACACGGCCTCCAGCGCGGCCCGCTGCGACACGTTCGCCACGTTCGACGTCAGGTGGGACTGGAGGTTCGCGGCGGCCTTCACCACGTCCGCCGGGCCGATCAGCCAGCCGACCCGCCAGCCGGTCATCGCGTAGGTCTTGGCCACGCCGTTGAGCACGATCGTGCGGTCCGCCATCGCGGGCACGGCCACCGGCAGCGACACCGACTCGGCGCCGTCGTACACCAGGTGCTCGTAGATCTCGTCGGTGATCACCCAGAGCCCGTGCTCCAGGGCCCACTCGCCGATCGCGGTGATCTGCTCGCGGGAGTAGACCGAGCCGGTCGGGTTGGACGGCGAGCACAGCAGCAGCACCTTGGTCTTCGGGGTGCGCGCCGCCTCCAGCTGCTCCACCGTGACCAGGTAGTCGGTCGACTCGTCCGCCGTGACCTGCACCGGGACGCCGCCCGCCAGCGTGATCGCCTCGGGGTAGGTGGTCCAGTACGGGGCGGGCAGCAGGATCTCGTCGCCCGGGTCCACGACCGTCGCGAACGCCTGGTAGACGGCCTGCTTGCCGCCGTTGGTGATCAGCACCTGGGCGGCGGTGACGTCGTAGCCCGAGTCGCGCTTGGTCTTCGCGGCTACGGCCTCCCGCAGCTCGGGCAGGCCGGCGGCGGGGGTGTAGCGGTGGTTCTTCGGGTCCGCGCAGGCGGCCTGAGCTGCGGCTACGATGGCGTCCGGGGTCGGGAAGTCCGGTTCGCCCGCACCGAAGCCGATCACCGGTCGACCCGCGGCCTTGAGCGCCTTCGCCTTCGCGTCGACCGCGAGGGTGGCGGACTCGGCGATGCCGCCGATCCGCTTGGAGATCCGCGGGTGCTCGGAGGTACTGGTCCCGGTGGTCGTCTCAGGCGTGCCCATGCGGCCAATCGTGGCAGATCGCACAACCGGGTGAGCGCCCGGCACCCCCTCTGACCGGGCCAGTTGGAAGAGGGGGCACTTGGTGCCGTATGCTTCCGGTCTTGGAACGTCCAGTCGCTGCCTCACGGGCCACGTGAGGAGGGTGCGGGGCGTCTCCAGCCAGGGGATCCGGACCGCCGGATCCCAAAGGGGTGTAGCTCAACTGGCAGAGCAGCGGTCTCCAAAACCGCAGGTTGCAGGTTCAAGTCCTGTCGCCCCTGCGTCGAAGCGCGATGGTGAGCGGAGGACGGCATGAGCGAGGGCCGCGAGCAGGACCAGCCGGAAGAGCGCGAGGGCGCGTCCCGGCCGGTTACCGCCGCAGCGCGGCGCGAGCGCCGTGGTTCCGCGCGACCGGCGGGCCGCAAGGACTCCGTGGAGGCGAAGAAGGCGGCCGAGGCCGACTCCGACGCCGAGGAGGCCAAGAAGGGCCGTCCCACGCGTTCGCGGGCGGACTCGGAGAAGCGGGTCGGTTTCTTCGCCCGCATCGTCCGGTACATCCGCGAGGTGGTCAGCGAGCTGCGGAAGGTCATCTGGCCGACCCGCAAGCAGATGATCACCTACACCGGAGTCGTGTTGGTCTTCGTGGCCTTCATGGTGGCGTTGGTGTTCGGCCTGGACACGGCCTTCGCCTGGGGCATGTTCAGGGTGTTCGGCTGAGCCGATCGCCTGCCGCCCCCGGTGGCGGCGGAGCATGTGATGCATGAGAGGAAGCGAGACCCACAGTGACCTCCGAGAACGGCGGCGTTGACGCCCAGGAGCTGAACGACCTGACCGACGAGCGGGACTTCGACGGTGGCGTCGAGGACGTCGAGCAGGCGGAGGCGTCGGAGGAGACCGAGGAGTCCGCCCCCGTCGAGGCCGAGTCCGACGAGGACGTCGAGTCCGGCGGCGACATCGAGTCCGGTGGCGACATCGAGTCCGGTGGCGACATCGAGTCGGGCGGTGACGTCGAGGCCGAGTCCGACGACGCCGAGTCCGGTGGCGACGTCGAGGCCGCCGTCGTCGACATCGACGCCGAGCCCGCGGACCCCGCCGAGGAGATGCGCGAAGCACTGCGGCGCGCGCCCGGCGACTGGTACGTCGTGCACTCGTACGCGGGCTACGAGAACAAGGTCAAGACCAACCTCGAGACGCGCATCCAGACCCTGGACATGGAGGACTTCATCTTCCAGGTCGAGGTGCCGACCGAGGAAGTCACCGAGATCAAGAACGGCCAGCGCAAGCAGGTGCAGCGCAAGGTGCTGCCCGGCTACATCCTGGTCCGGATGGAGCTCAACGACGCGTCGTGGAGCGCGGTGCGCAACACGCCGGGCGTCACGGGTTTCGTCGGCGCGACCTCGAAGCCGTCGCCGCTGACCATCGACGAGGTGCTGAAGTTCCTGCTGCCCCAGGTCGAGCACAAGCCCGCGGCCGGCAAGAAGAGCGCCGGCACGCCCGCGAAGTCGACCGTCGAGGTGGACTTCGAGGTCGGCGAGTCGGTCACCGTCATGGACGGCCCGTTCGCGACGCTGCCCGCGACGATCAGCGAGGTCAACGCGGACGGCCAGAAGCTGAAGGTCCTGGTGTCGATCTTCGGTCGCGAGACCCCGGTCGAGCTGTCGTTCAGCCAGGTCTCCAAGATCTAGCCAGGACAACAAGATCTCCGGCTCCTCCGCACAGGGGGAGCCGGCAGCCACGCTGCGGCTGGCAGGGCCGCGCGCGGACACCGCAATAAAGGAACCGAGATGCCTCCCAAGAAGAAGAAGCTCGCAGCGATCATCAAGCTGCAGATCAAGGCCGGGGCCGCGAACCCCGCGCCGCCCGTCGGCCCCGCGCTGGGTCAGCACGGCGTCAACATCATGGAGTTCTGCAAGCAGTACAACGCCGCGACCGAGTCGCAGCGCGGCACCGTCGTGCCGGTCGAGATCTCCGTGTACGAAGACCGCTCGTTCGACTTCAAGCTCAAGACCCCGCCGGCCGCGAAGCTGATCCTCAAGGCCGCCGGTGTCGAGAAGGGCAGCGGCGAGCCGCACCGCCTCAAGGTCGCCAAGGTGACCATGGACCAGGTGCGCGAGATCGCGCAGACCAAGATGGTCGACCTCAACGCCAACGACGTGGACCAGGCGGCGAAGATCATCGCCGGCACCGCCCGCTCCATGGGCATCACCGTCGAAGGCTGACCTCTCTCTTTTCGTAGTCGTGGGAGAGCCGCGCGCTGGCTCGTCACCACAACTGATCCACTTTAAGGACAGAAGCATGAAGCGCAGCAAGGCGTACAAGAACGCTGCTGAGCTGGTTGACCGTGAGCGGCTCTACTCGCCGCTGGAGGCAACCAAGCTCGCCAAGGAGACCTCCAAGGTGAAGCTGGACGCGACCGTCGAGGTCGCCATCCGGCTCGGCGTCGACCCGCGCAAGGCCGACCAGATGGTCCGCGGCACCGTGAACCTGCCGCACGGTACGGGCAAGACCGCCCGCGTGATCGTCTTCGCGACCGGCGACAAGGCCGCCGAGGCCGAGGCCGCCGGCGCCGACGCGGTCGGCTCCGAGGACCTGATCGAGCGCATCCAGGGCGGCTGGCTCGACTTCGACGCCGCGATCGCCACGCCCGACCAGATGGCGAAGGTCGGTCGCATCGCCCGCATCCTGGGCCCGCGCGGCCTGATGCCGAACCCGAAGACCGGCACCGTGACGCCCGACGTCACCAAGGCCGTGAACGAGATCAAGGGCGGTAAGATCAACTTCCGCGTCGACAAGCAGGCCAACCTGCACCTCGTCATCGGCAAGGTGTCGTTCGAGCCGGAGAAGCTGGTCGAGAACTACGCGGCCGCGCTGGACGAGATCCTGCGCGCCAAGCCGTCCGCGGCCAAGGGCCGGTACCTGAAGAAGATCACCGTCTCGACGACGATGGGCCCGGGCATCCCGGTCGACCCGAACCGGACGCGCAACCTGCTGTCCGACGAGGCCACCGTCTGACGACGGCTCGTCCGAACCACCCGAAGCGCCCCCCGGCCTCCCGCCGGGGGGCGCTTCGCGTCGTCAGGGGCAGCTCGTCAGGGGCAGCTCGGCTCGGCCTCGTAGCCGGTGATCGCCCACGCGCCGCTGGTCTGCCTGGTGAGCACGAACTTGCCCAGCCGCGGGCCGCTGCGCACCTCCAGCGCGCAGGAGCTGACGTCGACCGAGCCGGACGCGGGCGGGTTGACCATCGTCTGCGGGAAGACGAGCTGCCGGTAGGTGCTCACGTCGGTCACCTCGCCCTTGAGCTTCGCGACCGCGGCCGGGCAGTCGGACGCGCCGAAGGCCTCGGCGAACGCCTTCTTCGGCCCGTCGCTCTTGAAGTACGCGCACGCGCGGCCCCCGTCGCCGGTGCCGACGTGCTTGTAGAACTGGCCGATCGTGCCGTTGCTGCCGTACGGGTTGGCCGGCGCGATGACGTTGTTCTCGACGCCGCCGCTGTCCTCCGCCACGCCGCCGGGGTCGTCGCCGCCGAAGTACTGCTCGTAGAAGTAGGAGGCGACGAGCAGCACGACCACCAGGTACACCAGGCGGCGGACGAACTTGCTGCGCAGCAGGACCTGCCACAGCGGCCTGCGGCGCGGGCCGGGCGGTGGCGGGGCGGCCGGCGGGATCGCCGGCGGCGGGGTGGCGCCCGGCGGCAGGGCCGGCTCGGACCCCTGGGCCTGCTGGAAGCGCTGGAACTCCTGGAACCGTTGGAACTCCTGGAACTGCCGGAGCTGTTCCGGGTCGATGTCCGGTGGCGGCGGGTTCCTCGGCGGCTCTTCGGTCACGCGTCACATCATGACCGATTTGGGTCACCAATAGCGCTCTGCTAGTGTTGGCGACGGTTCACCAAAGACCGCTGGTCGTGCATGTCACCAGTCATGCAGCGAAGGTCCCGCGAAGCGGGCGGCCCGCGCAGGAGAACGAGGAAGACCCAGGCGTGCTCGCACGCCCGTCACGCCCCGTGCTGCTGCGCCGGGGCGTTTTTGCATTGCGCGGCCTGATCGCACTCGACCGGCGTGTCACCAGCCCAGAGAGGAGGCGATCATGGCGAAGCCCAGCAAGGTTTCGGCCGTCGCCGAGCTCACGGACAAGTTCCGTGGAAGCTCGGCCGCTGTCGTGACCGAGTACCGCGGCCTCTCCATGGCGCAGCTCACCACGCTGCGTCGCGCTCTCGGCGCGGGCACCACGTACACCGTTGCGAAGAACACGCTGGTCAAGCGTGCCGCTGAGGACGCGGGCATCGAGGGTCTCGAGGCCCTGCTCGTCGGTCCGACCGCGATCGCCTTCGTCGAAGGCGAACCGGTCGACGCGGCCAAGGCCCTGCGTGACTTCGCGAAGGACAACAAGGCCCTGGTCATCAAGGGCGGCTACATGGACGGCCGCCCCCTCTCGGTCGACGAGGTCACCGCCATCGCGGACCTCGAGACCCGTGAGGTGCTGCTCGCCAAGCTGGCGGGCGCGATGAAGGGCAACCTGTCGAAGGCCGCGGGTCTGTTCCAGGCCCCCGCTTCCCAGGTCGCTCGCCTGGCTGCTGCCCTGCAGGAGAAGAAGGCCGCGGAGGCGCCTGCCGCCGCCGAGTCCGACGCTCCCGCCGAAAGCTGATCACACCCAGACACTCCGCGTCCCGGCCGCAGTTCGGGCGTTGAAAGAGAAAGGACCGCCATCATGGCGAAGCTCAGCACCGACGAGCTGCTCGACGCGTTCAAGGAAATGACCCTCCTGGAGCTCTCGGCCTTCGTGAAGGAGTTCGAGACCACCTTCGAGGTCACCGCCGCCGCTCCGGTCGCGGTCGCCGCTGCCGGTCCGGCCGGCCCCGCCGCCGCCGAGGTGGAGGAGAAGGACGAGTTCACCGTCGTCCTCGAGGGCGCCGGCGACAAGAAGATCCAGGTCATCAAGGTCGTCCGCGAGGTCGTCTCGGGCCTGGGCCTGAAGGAGGCCAAGGAGCTGGTCGAGTCCGCTCCGAAGCCGCTGCTGGAGAACGTGGCGAAGGACGTCGCCGACGCCGCCAAGGAGAAGCTCGAGGCCGCCGGCGCCAAGATCTCGCTCAAGTGATCTAGCGCTACCGCTGCCTCGAAGGCGGGCACCCGATCCGGGTGCCCGCCTTCGTGCTGTCCAGGGCTCGTGATCTTGACCACGTCGTCGTGGGTGGCCCACCATCGGGACCTGGGAGGGCCGACGGCAGGGCGCCGCTCACACCGTTACCCACCCGAGACCCGCATTAACCCAACTGGTGAGTAACCACGACGGGGCGGCCTCGTTGCACCGGTATGACGCCGGCCTGTCCGGCGTCGGGCGAAGCGGGCCGCTGACCTGGAGGTGCGATGGGCGTCGAGGTGGTCGTCGAGGGCCTGACCAAGTCCTTCGGCAAGCAGACCATCTGGCGGGACGTCACGCTCACCCTCCCGCCGGGTGAGGTCAGCGTGATGCTCGGCCCGTCGGGCACGGGCAAGTCGGTCTTCCTGAAGTCCCTGGTCGGCCTGCTGAAACCCGAGCAGGGCAAGATCGTCATCAATGGCGTGGACCTGGTCCGCTGCTCCGAGCACAAGCTCTACGAGATCCGGAAGCTGTTCGGCGTCCTGTTCCAGGACGGCGCGCTTTTCGGCTCGATGAACCTCTTCGACAACGTCGCCTTCCCGCTGCGCGAGCACACCCGCAAGACCGAGGCCGAGGTCCGGCGGATCGTGCTCGAGAAGATGGAGATGGTCGGCCTCGTCGGCGCGGAGAAGAAGCTGCCCGGCGAGATCTCCGGCGGTATGCGCAAGCGCGCCGGCCTCGCCCGCGCCCTCGTGCTGGACCCCGAGATCATCCTGTGCGACGAGCCGGACTCCGGCCTCGACCCGGTCCGCACGGCCTACCTCAGCCAGCTCCTCATCGACCTGAACTCGCAGATCGACGCGACGATCCTGATCGTCACGCACAACATCACCGTGGCCCGCACGGTCCCGGACAACCTCGGCATGCTGTTCCGCCGCGAACTGGTCATGTTCGGTCCCCGCGAGGTGCTGCTGACCAGCGACGAGCCGGTGGTGGAGCAGTTCCTCAACGGCCGCCGCATCGGCCCGATCGGCATGTCGGAGGAGAAGGACCAGGCGACGATGGCCGCCGAGCTGGCGCACCGCGACGCGGGCCACGCGGACGGCCCGCCGGACGAGGACGTGCGCGGCGTGGTGCCGCAGCTGGAACCGACGCCCGGCCTGCCGCCGCGCGGCGCGGTGCGCCGGCGCAAGGACCGGGTGATGAGCATCCTGCACACGCTGCCGCCCGAGGCGCAGCAGGGCATCATCGCCAGCCTCACGCCCGACGAGCAGCGCCACTACCGGCTGATGGCCGACGCGGGCGACCGGACGGGCCCGGTCGCGGTCGACCGGGTCACGCCCAGCCCGTGGCCCCGGCAGGGGGGCGTGCTGTGAGCTCACCGGCGACGTTCCCCGGTGTCGGCGCGCTGCGCGAGACGGGGCGCATGTTCGCGCTGGCCATCGACGTCGTGCGCAACACGTTCCGGCGGCCGTTCCAGCTGCGGGAGTTCATCCAGCAGTGCTGGTTCGTGGTGAGCGTGACGGTGCTGCCGACGGCCCTGGTGTCGATCCCGTTCGGCGCGGTCATCGCGTTGCAGATCGGTTCGCTGACCAGGCAGATCGGCGCGCAGTCGTTCACCGGCGCGGCCAGCGTGCTGGCGATCATCCAGCAGGCCAGCCCGATCGTGACGGCCCTGCTCATCGCGGGCGCGGGTGGCAGCGCGATCTGCGCGGACCTCGGTTCGCGCAAGATCCGCGAGGAGATCGACGCGATGGAGGTGCTCGGCGTCTCGCCGGTCCACCGCCTGGTCGTGCCGCGGGTGCTGGCCGCGATGCTGGTGTCCGTGCTGCTCAACGGCATGGTGAGCGTGGTCGGCGTGATGGGCGGCTACTTCTTCAACGTGATCCTGCAGGACGGCACGCCCGGCGCGTACCTGGCGAGCTTCAGCGCCCTGGCGCAGCTGCCGGACCTGTGGATCTCCGAGATCAAGGCGCTGATCTTCGGGTTCATCGCGGGCATCGTGGCCGCTTACCGGGGTCTGAACCCGGCGGGCGGGCCGAAGGGCGTGGGTGACGCGGTCAACCAGGCCGTGGTCATCACGTTCCTGCTGCTGTTCTTCGTGAACTTCGTGCTGACCACGATCTACCTGCAGGTCGTCCCGGCGAAGGGGAGCTGAGGTGGCCGCGATCAACGACCGGTTCCGCAAGGCGGCGAACGCGCCGCTGTCCGTGCTGGACACCTTCGGCGACCAGCTGTGGTTCTACGTCCGCGCCCTGTGCTGGACGCCGCGGACGCTGACCCGCTACCTGCGCGAGACGCTGCGGCTGCTGGCCGAGGTGAGCTTCGGCTCGGGCGCGCTGGCCGTCATCGGCGGCACGATCGGCGTGATGGTGGGCCTGTCGGTGTTCACCGGCACGGTCGTCGGCCTGCAGGGCTTCACCGCGTTGAACCAGATCGGCACGTCGGCGTTCGCGGGCTTCGTGTCCGCGTACTTCAACACCCGTGAGATCGCGCCGCTGGTCGCGGGCTTGGCGTTGAGCGCGACCGTCGGCTCGGGTTTCACCGCGCAGCTGGGTGCGATGCGGATCTCCGAGGAGATCGACGCGTTGGAGGTCATGGGCATCCCCAGCCTGCCGTACCTGGTGACCACGCGGATCATCGCGGGTTTCGTCGCGATCATCCCGCTGTACGTGATCGGTCTGCTCACGTCGTACCTGGCGGCCAGGTTCATCACGGTCGAGTTCTACGGGCAGTCGGCGGGCACGTACGACCACTACTTCAACCTGTTCCTACCGCCGGTGGACGTGCTCTGGTCGTTCGGCAAGGTGCTCGTCTTCGCCGTGGTGATCATCCTGACCCACTGCTACTACGGCTACCGCGCCAGCGGCGGCCCGGCGGGCGTGGGCATCGCGGTGGGTCGGGCGGTGCGCACGGCGATCGTGACGACGAGCTTGTTGGACTTCTTCCTCAGCATGGCGATCTGGGGCACTACGACGACGGTGAGGATCGCGGGATGACCGCCGACGTGTTCTTCTCAGCGGAGGCGGTGACGGGCTCGGTCGACGTGTTCTCCTCAGCGGAGGCGGTGACGGGCTCGGTCGACGTGTTCTCCTCAGCGGAGGCGGTGACGGGCTGGGGCGACGTGTTCTTCCCGGCCGAGGCGGCGACATGGTGAGGCGGCGGCTCTTGGGCGTCGTGTTCATCGCGGTCATCGCCCTCTTCCTCTCCGTCACGGTGGCGTTGTACAACGACGCGTTCACCGAGGTCGTGAAGGTGACGTTGAAGACCGACCGGGTCGGCAACCAGCTGCTGATCGACTCGGACGTCAAGGTCCGCGGCATGGTCGTCGGCCAGGTGAAGGGCATCCGGACCGCGGGTGACGGCGCGGAGCTCGACCTCGCGCTGGAACCGGAGCAGGTCAGGCACATCCCGGCCAACGTCTCCGCGCGCCTGCTGCCGAAGACCTTGTTCGGTGAGCGGTACGTGAACCTGGTGCTGCCGGCGCAGCGCGAGGACCCGCTCACCGATGGCGCCGTCATCGAGCAGGACCGCTCCAGCAGCGCCGTCGAGCTGGAACGCGTGCTCGACGATTTGATGCCGGTGCTCCAGGCCGTGCAGCCGGAGAAGCTGGCCACCACGCTGACCGCGATGTCGCAGGCGTTGGAGAACCGGGGGAGGCCGCTGGGTGAGACGCTGGTGCGGCTCGACTCCTACCTCGGCGAGTTCAACCCGCAGCTGCCCGCGTTGAAGGAGGGCATCAGCCGCCTCGCGGACGTCTCGAACGTCTACGCCGACGCAGCGCCAGACCTCGTGCAGGCCTTGTCGGACGCCACCGTCACCAGCCGCACGCTGGTCGAGCAGCGCGACGACCTGCTCGCCCTGTACGGCACGCTGACCACCACGTCGCTCGACCTGAACAGCTTCCTCGCGGTGAACAAGAACAACCTGATCCAGCTCGCCGACGTCAGCAGGCCGACGTTGGAGCTGCTGGCGAAGTACGCGCCCGAGTACCCGTGCCTGCTCAAGGGCCTGGCGGAGTTCAAGCCGATCATGGACGAGGTGTTCGGCAAGGGCACGGACGAGCCCGGCCTGCACATCACGCTGGAGATCACCGCCAACCGCGGCAAGTACGAGCCCGGCAAGGACGACCCGGAGTACGCCGACCGGCGCGGTCCGCGCTGCTACGACATCGTGCCGCGGCCGGACCCGTTCCCGCAGTACCCGCCGGAGGGCCCGGTCAAGGACGGCTCCGCGTCGCCGCCGCCCGCGCGCTCGGCGACCGACGGCGTGCTGCCGCCGAACACGGGGACGATCCGGGAGGACGGCACGGTCGTGTCGTCGTTCGGCGGTGTGCCGTCGCTGGCGAACTCGCCGGAGGAGCAGGACTTCCTGGCCGCGCTGCTCGCGCCGCAGTTCGGCTTGGCGGAGCGGGAGATGCCGAGCTTCACCGCGCTGCTGCTCGGCCCCCTGTACCGGGGCGCGGAGGTGACGGCATGAGGTCCCTGGCCGCGCCGCTGATCAAGCTCGGCGTGTTCGCCGCGATCACGGTCCTGGCGACCGCGCTGCTCGCGGTGACCATCTCCAACGTGAGCTTCACCGGTGACACCGGCTACACCGCCCGGTTCACCGACGTGACCGCGCTCAACGAGGGCGACGACATCCGCATCGCGGGTGTCCGGGTCGGCCAGGTCGACGGGATCCGGGTGGTGGACCGGCGGTTGGCGGAGGTGGAGTTCTCGCTGGAGGGCGACCGCACGCTGCCCGCGTCGGTCACCGCGACGATCAAGTACCGCAACCTCGTCGGCCAGCGGTACATCTCGTTGGAGCACGGCGTGGGCGACGCGTCCCCGCTGAGGCCCGGCGACGTGATCCCGTTGGAGCGCACGAAGCCCGCGCTGGACCTGACCGTGCTGTTCAACGGTTTCAAGCCGTTGTTCCAGGCGCTGAACCCGGATGACGTGAACCGGCTGTCCGGCGAGATCATCCAGGTGTTGCAGGGCGAGGGCGGCACGATCGACAGCCTGCTGCGCCACACCGCGTCGTTGACGTCCACGCTGGCGAGCCGCGACCAGGTCATCGGCGAGGTCGTCGACAACCTCAACTCGGTGCTCGACACCGTGAACTCGCGGACGGAGCAGGTGTCCACGCTGGTCACCACGTTGCAGGAGCTGACGACGGGCCTGGCGGGTGACCGCGAGCCGATCGGCGACGCGATCAGCGCCATGGGCGAGCTGACCACGACCACGGCCGACCTGCTCGACCAGGCGCGGCAGCCGTTGAAGGACGACATCGCCAACCTCGGCCTGGTGTCGAAGACGCTGGGGGACAACGAGGCGATCGTGGAGGGTGTCATCCAGCGCCTGCCGACCAAGATCGAGGCGATGTCGCGGACCGCGTCCTACGGCTCCTGGTTCAACTTCTTCCTGTGCGAGGGCACCGGGCAGGTCGCCCTGCCGCCGATCATCAACGACCCGATCCCGATCACGGCTCTGCCGGTCACGCAGCCGAGGTGCCGCCGATGAGAACCGAACGCAACCCGGTGGCGGTCGGCGCGGTGAGCCTGACCGTGATCGTCCTGCTGCTGCTCGCCGCGTTCAACTCCGACGACCTGCCGATCATCGGCGGCGGCACCACCTACTCGGCCGAGTTCACCGAGGCGGCGGGTCTGATCCCGTCGAACGAGGTGCGGGTGGCGGGGGTGAAGGTCGGCAAGGTGACCGAGGTGGAGCTGGACGGCGACAAGGTGAAGGTGTCGTTCCGGGTGAAGGACGCCTGGGTCGGCGACCGCACGACCGCGGTGATCCGGATCAAGACGCTGCTCGGGCAGAAGTTCCTGGCGCTGGACCCGCAGGGCTCGCAGCCGCTGGACCCGGGCGAGCCGATCCCGCGTGAGCGCACGTTGTCGCCGTACGACGTGCAGGAGGCGTTCAACGGCCTGGCGTCCACGGTCGGCCAGATCGACACCGGGCAGCTCGCGGACAGCTTCCGGGTGCTGTCGGAGACGTTCCAGGGCTCGGCGCAGAGCGTGCGCGGCGCGCTGGACGGCCTGTCGGCGCTGTCGAAGACGATCTCGTCGCGCGACGAGCAGCTGGCGGAGCTGCTGGCCAACACCAACACGATCACCAAGACGTTGGCCGACCGCAACGAGCAGTTCGAGAAGCTGCTCGCGGACGGCAACCTGCTGCTGGGCGAGCTGCGCAAGCGGCGGGACGCGATCAGCGCCCTGCTCAACGGCACCCGTCAGCTGTCGAAGGAGCTGTCCGGCCTGGTCGCCGACAACTCCGCGCAGCTGCGGCCCGCGCTGGAGCAGCTGGAGCGGGTCACCACGATGCTGCAGCGCAACCAGGACTCGCTCGACCGCAGCCTGTCGCTGATGGGGCCGTTCTTCCGGGTGTTCGCCAACACCCTGGGCAACGGCCGCTGGTTCGACACCTACATCTGCGGGCTGCTGCCGCCGTCGGTGAACCTCGGGGTGGTCGGCTTCAACGAAGAGGGCTGCCTCCCTCCCGGCGTGCAACGGCAGCCCTCCACCGGGCAGGCACCTGCTGCATCCAATCCTTCCGGGGGAGGGAACTGACGTGGCGACCACGAAGACGGGCCGCGGCCTGGTCCGCGCCGCGGCGATCGCGTGCGTGCTCGCGATCGTGGCCGCGGCGGCGATGTGGTGGGTGTTCGCGGGTGGCGACAGCCGCCGGGTGACCGCGCTGTTCGGCGCGGCCGTCGGCGTCTACCCCGGCTCGGACGTGCGGGTGCTGGGCGTGCGGGTCGGCACGATCGAGGAGGTCGAGCCGCAGGGCGCGCTGGTCAAGGTGGTGATGTCGCTCGACCGCTCGGTGAAGGTGCCGGCGGCGGCGCAGGCGGTCGTGGTCGCGCCCAGCGTGGTCAGCGACCGGTACGTGCAGCTCGCGCCCGCCTACACCGGCGGCGACGTGCTGGGCGAGAACGCGACCATCCCGCGTGAGCGCACCGCCACCCCCGTCGAGCTGGACGAGCTCTACGCCAGCCTGGACGAGCTGACCACCGCGCTGGGCCCCGACGGCGCGAACGAGGACGGCGCGCTGTCGGAGCTGCTCGACTCGGCCGCGGCCAACCTCCGGGGCAACGGGCAGGCGCTCGGCGACACCGTCAAGCAGCTCGGTGACGCCACCCGCACGCTGTCCGGCTCGAAGGACGACCTGTTCGGCACCGTGGACAACCTGCAGAAGTTCACCGGCATGCTGGCCGCCAACGACAGCCAGGTGCGCGACTTCAACCGGCAGCTGGCCGAGGTCGCCGGTTTCCTCGCCGACGAGCGGGAGAACCTGGGCGCCGCGCTGGCCGAGCTGGCCGCGGCCCTGGGCCAGGTGCAGGGCTTCATCCAGGACAACCGGGCCGTGCTCAAGTCCAACGTGGACAAGCTCGCCGGCATCACCCAGATCCTGGTCGACCAGCGCGCGTCGCTGGCCGAGGCGCTCGACGTCGGGCCGCTCGCGCTGGGCAACCTGCAGAACGCCTACAACGCGGCGTCCGGCACGCTCGACGTGCGGGCCGACATCAACGAGCTGAGCCAGCCGCCGATCGTGCTGGTCTGCAAGCTGGTCCAGGGCATCGAACCGGGCCGGGTGCCCGGCGTGCTCGCCGAGGCGTGCCGGCAGCTGGAGCCGGTGCTCGCCGGCGCGGTGCCGCTGCCGACGCCCCAGGAGATCGCGACGGACCTCGCCCAGGGCAAGCTGCCGCTGCCCCTGCCGCTCGCGGGGGTGCCCCGGTGAGGCGGGTCGCGGTGCTCGTGGCGAGCGCGCTGGTGCTGACCGGCTGCGGCTCGGGCGGCTTCGACGGCGTCTACAACATGCCGCTGCCCGGCGGCGCGGACGTGGGCGACCGGCCGTACGAGGTGAAGGTGCGGTTCAAGGACGTGCTGGACCTGGTGCCGCAGGCCGGGGTGAAGGTCGACGACGTGCCGGTCGGCCGGGTGGACCGGATCGACCTGGGCGCGGACGGCTGGACCGCCGAGGTGACGGTGCTGGTCAACGGCGACGTGAAGCTGCCGGGCAACGCGGTCGCCCGGCTGCGCCAGTCCGCGCTGCTCGGCGAGAAGTACGTCGAGCTGGCCAGGCCCGCCGAGGGGCGCGAAGAGGGCGCCCTGACGGGCGGCTCCGTCATCCCGGTCGAGCGGACCAACCGCAACCCCGAGGTCGAAGAGGTCTTCGGCGCGCTGTCCATGCTGCTCAACGGCGGCGGCATCGCCCAGCTCCAGGACATCAGCCGCGAGCTGAACGCGGCCCTGGAGGGCAACGAGCCGCAGATCCGCTCGCTGCTGACCAACCTGAACACGCTGGTCGGCGACCTGGACGCGCACAAGGGGGAGATCACCCGCGCGCTGGACGGCCTCAACCGGCTCGGCGGCACCCTCAACGCCCAGCGCGACCAGCTCACCGGCGTGCTGGACGGGCTGGAACCGGGGCTGAAGGTGCTCAGCGAGCAGCGCACCCAGCTGGTCACGCTGCTCCAGTCGCTGGACGCGCTGTCCGACGTCGCGGTGGACACGGTGAACAAGTCCAAGGACGACCTGGTGGCCGACCTCAAGGCGTTGACGCCGACGTTGCAGAAGCTCGCCGAGGCGGGCACGAACCTGCCCAACGGCTTCGAGCTGCTGCTCACCTACCCGTTCCCGGACTCGGCGGTGGACGCCATCAAGGGCGACTACACGAACCTGTACGCCGACATCGACCTGAACCTGGCCACGGTCGTGGACAACCTCGGCCGGTCGCGGCAGTCGCCGCTGCCGAACCTGCCCCTGCTGCCCGGTGTCGACGGCAACGCGCCGTCGCTGCCGCTGCCCCTGCCGAACCTGCCGCTGCCCGGCCTGTCGGGCGGGTCCGGGTTGGGCGACCTGCTCGGCGGACTGCTCGGAGGTGGGCGGTGATCCCCGGCCGGATCAAGCTCCAGATCGGCGCGTTCGTGCTGATCGCGCTGGTCGGCGTGAGCTACGTCGGCGCGCGGTACGTCGGGCTCGGCCGCGTGTTCGGCTCGTCCGGGTACGTGGTGACGATGCAGCTCGCCGACTCCGGCGGCGTGTTCACCAACGCCGAGGTCACCTACCGCGGCGTGGCCGTCGGCCGGGTCGGGCAGATGCGGCTGACCGCGGACGGGCTGGAGGTCGACCTCGACATCGACCCGAGCGCGCCGTCGATCCCGTCCGACCTGGAGGCCGTGGTCGCCAACCGGTCGGCGGTGGGCGAGCAGTTCGTCGACCTGCGCCCGCGCGGCGACGACGGGCCGTACCTGGCGGACGGGTCGGTCATCCCGCGCTCGGCCACCAGGACGCCGCCGCCGGTGGACACCCTGCTGAGCAACCTCGACGCGTTCGCCAAGTCGGTGCCCACCGAGTCGCTGCGGACCGTGGTGGACGAGCTGGACCTGGCGTTCAACGGCACCGGACCGGACCTGCAGGTGCTGCTGGACAGCACGAAGGTGTTCACCCAGGCGGCGACGGAGCACCTGCTGCAGACCAAGGCGTTGATCGACAGCGGGCTCGTCGTGCTGAACACGCAGGCCGCGCAGGGCGGCGCGATCAGGTCGTTCTCGTCGGACCTGCGGGCGCTCGCCGAGCAGCTGAAGAACTCCGACACCGACCTCCGGCGGCTCATCGGCGTGTCGCCGCAGGCCGCGGAGCAGGTGTCGGCGCTGCTGCGGGAGACCGGGCCCAACCTGGGCGTGGTGCTGGCCAACCTGCTGACCACCGGGAACATCCTGGTCACGCGGCTGAACGGGCTGGAGCAGATCGCCGTCACCTACCCGATCATCGTCGGCGGCGGCTTCTCCGTGGCCAAGGGCGACGGCACGGGCGCGCACTTCGGGCTGGCCCTGAACGTGTTCGACCCGCCGCCGTGCACGGTCGGCTACGACACCACCAGGATCCGGCAGGGCACCGACCTCACGCCGGCCGCCTTCAACACGCAGGCCTACTGCGCGTTGGCGCCCGGCAGCGCCACCGGCGTGCGGGGCGCGCAGAACGCGCCTTACGGTGGGGTCCCGGTGACCACCCCGACCGGTGACGCGACGTCGCAGCCGGCGCGGGAACCGGCCGCCGGCGAGCCCGCCCCCGAGGCGCCGCTGCTGACCAGCCTGGGGCAGTTGCTCGGGCTGCCGGGCTGAGGAGAGGGACGGATGGACGTTCGACGTTGGGTGCTCCCGGTCGCGGCCGTGCTCGCGGTGCTGGCCGCCGGGTACGCGGTGTGGGCCGGGGTGTCGTGGTGGAGCGCGTCGTCCAACGACTCGGTGGCGTTCTCACGCGAGCGGGACGAGGTGCTGCGGGTCGGCCAGGTCGGGATCGCGAACTTCACCACCCTCGACTACCGCAAGGTGGACGAGGACCTGGACCGGTGGCTGGACTCGTCCACCGGCGGGCTGCGCACCGAGATCGAGGACGGCCGGGCCACCCGCAAGAAGCAGATCGAGGACGCCAGGACGGTGACCGTGAGCCGGGTGCTCGACGCGGCCGTCACCGAGCTCGACGACCGGGCCGGGAAGGCGCACCTCATCGCGGTCGTCGAGACCACGGTCACGCCGGAGGGCGGGCAGGCGGTGAAGAAGGTCAACCGGTACCAGACGGACCTGCTCCGCACCGACGCCGGTTGGAAGCTCAGCGCGCTGGGGCCGGTCGCGGCCGGCGGCGCGTGAACCGAGGAGATGACGTCAGTGCCACCGTCCCGCCGCCGCCCGGTCCCGACCACGCCGACCACCCGTCCGCGCGTCGCGGGCCTGCGCAAACGCCCCGACCCGGGCGCCGCGCCGACCCCACCCGGGCCCGACGCCGGGGTGGCGCCCGAGGTTTCACCGACCCAGGACACGCGCCCCGAGCACGCGGACGCTGACCCCGCCGCCGCCGAACCGACCGCCGAGCCGACCACCGCTGAAGCCGCTGCCCCCGGATCGACCGCGGCCGACCGGTCGCCGGGTGCCGAGAGCTCGCCCTCCGACCGCGACGTCATGCGCCCGACCGAGGCCACCGGCCTGATCGAGCCCGCCGAGGGCACCGACCCCGCCGAGGACACCGAGCACGCCGAGGACACCGACCCCGCGCCGCGTCCCCGCCCGACCGGCCGCCGCCGGCGCGCCGGCGAGGCCGTCGCACCCAGCGTCCTGGCCGACGACGACGCCGCGCGCCCGACGGCCGACGCCGAGGCGTGGGCCGCCCGGCACGACGACCCGGGGGCCCGCTCGACCCGGTTCGGCGAGTCCGGCCTGGTCCTCCCCATCTCCCTGCTCGTGCTGGCCGCGCTCCTGGTCGGCCTCGGCGCCTGGTTCCAGAGCCAGGCCGCCGACGTCCGCTACAACCAGGCCCTGGTGGACAGCGGGGGCACGACCGAGGTCGCCGGCCAGGCGCGCGAGGCGGTCGAGAAGGCGTTCTCCTACAACTTCGCCGACGTCTCCGCGACCGAGCAAGCCGCCAACGAGCTGCTCGTCGGCAAGGCCAAGTGCCAGTACAACGCGATCTTCGGCCCGGTGCGCACGCTCGCGCCCGAGCAGAAGCTCGTGGTCACGGTGAAGGCCGTGTCCAGCGGCGTGACCACGCTCGACGGCGACCGCGCCACCGTGCTGCTGTTCCTCGACCAGGTCACCACCCGCACGACCGACAACCAGAGCGGTGGCGGCATCGCGATGATGCGGGTCGGCGCGCAGCAGGTCGACGGCCGGTGGAAGGTCGACAACATGGAGATGTTCGGCCAGACCGGCGACCAGGCGGCCGAGACCGCCAAGTGCTGACCGGCGGGCGCCCCGCCGGCCTCGGCGGACGTCCACTCAGGACTGCGAAGCCGGTTTCAAGCCTCAGCACAACGTGATCCCGGTCACACTTTTCGGTCAGTGACCGAACGAAATCGACACCATCTCCCTTCGGGGTCTGACCACCCGCCAAAGGTTCACGGTTGCTCACGTCAATGTATTTTCGCAGGTCACAGAGGTAACTCCGCGTTATCGCGCCTTGCGCCAGTGGAGTGATCGCCGCGTGGCATCTTGACTGTGGGCGTCGGCGGGGTCACTCTGTCGGTGAGCACGAGAAAGGTCCTTCCAGGTGCCTCTCGACAGTTGCCGCGCGCGTGGCTAGACTGCTCCTTTGCGCTGCCCTCTTTCCGTTTGCCCTTCGCCGAGAGCTGGATTGCCGGGCATCGCCGCACCCTTGACAGCCGTGCTAGTTCCGCTGACTAGCCAGCTACCTGTCCCTGGAAGGACGCATCTTGGCGATCTCTCGCGCGACCAAGGCCACTGCTGCGACCAACTCCACGTCGGGGATTCCCGGAGCGCCGAAGCGAGTCTCTTTCGCGAAGATCCACGAACCGCTTCAGACGCCCAACCTGCTCGACCTGCAGATCCAGTCGTTCGAATGGCTCACCGGCGACGAGGCGTGGTTCCAGCGCCGCGTCGACGAGGGTGACGAGGCGCCGACGGGCGGCCTCGAGGAGGTCTTGAACGAGATCTCCCCGATCGAGGACTTCTCCGGCTCGATGTCGCTCTCCTTCTCCGACCCGCGCTTCGACGAGGTCAAGGCCTCGACCGAGGAGTGCAAGGACAAGGACATGACGTACGCCGCCCCGTTGTTCGTCACGGCGGAGTTCACCAACCACACCACTGGCGAGATCAAGAGCCAGACGGTGTTCATGGGTGACTTCCCGATGATGACCGACAAGGGCACGTTCATCATCAACGGCACCGAGCGGGTCGTGGTTTCCCAGCTCGTCCGCTCGCCGGGTGTCTACTACGACACCGCGATCGACAAGACGACCGACAAGGACGTCTTCAGCGTCAAGATCATCCCGTCCCGGGGTGCCTGGCTGGAGTTCGACGTCGACAAGCGCGACACCGTCGGTGTCCGCATCGACCGCAAGCGCCGCCAGCCGGTGACCGTGCTGCTGAAGGCGTTGGGTTGGACCACCGAGCAGATCCGCGAGCGCTTCTCCTTCAGCGAGACGCTGCTGACGACGCTGGAGAAGGACCACACCGCGGGCACCGACGAGGCGTTGCTCGACATCTACCGCAAGCTGCGTCCGGGCGAGCCGCCGACGAAGGAGTCCGCGCAGGCGCTGCTGGAGAACCTGTTCTTCAAGGACAAGCGCTACGACCTGGCGAAGGTCGGCCGGTACAAGATCAACAAGAAGCTGGGCCTGGCCTCCCCGATCTCCACGGGCGTGCTGACCGAGGACGACATCGTCACGACGATCGAGTACCTGGTCCGCCTGCACGCCGGTGAGACGACGATGCAGCCCGGCGACACCGAGGTGCCCGTCGAGGTCGACGACATCGACCACTTCGGCAACCGCCGCCTGCGCACCGTCGGCGAGCTGATCCAGAACCAGATCCGGGTCGGCCTGTCCCGCATGGAGCGCGTCGTCCGCGAGCGCATGACGACCCAGGACGTCGAGGCCATCACGCCGCAGACCCTGATCAACATCCGCCCCGTGGTGGCGGCGATCAAGGAGTTCTTCGGCACGTCCCAGCTGTCGCAGTTCATGGACCAGACGAACCCGCTCGCGGGCCTGACCCACAAGCGCCGCCTCTCGGCGCTGGGTCCGGGTGGTCTGTCGCGTGAGCGCGCCGGCATGGAGGTCCGCGACGTCCACCCGTCGCACTACGGCCGCATGTGCCCGATCGAGACGCCGGAAGGCCCGAACATCGGCCTGATCGGCTCGCTGTCCTCCTACGGGCGGGTCAACCCGTTCGGCTTCATCGAGACGCCGTACCGCAAGGTCGTCGACGGCCGGGTCACCGACCAGATCGACTACCTGACGGCCGACGAAGAGGACCGCTACGTCAAGGCGCAGGCGAACGCCAAGATCGACGACGAGGGCAACTTCCTCGAGGACAAGGTCCTGGTCCGCAAGAAGGGCGGCGAGGTCGAGCAGATCGACCCGTCCGACGTGGACTACATGGACGTCTCGCCGCGGCAGATGGTGTCGGCCGCGACCGCGATGATCCCGTTCCTCGAGCACGACGACGCGAACCGCGCCCTGATGGGCGCGAACATGCAGCGCCAGGCGGTGCCGCTGCTGCGCAGCGAGTCCCCGCTGGTCGGCACCGGCATGGAGCTGCGCGCCGCGGTCGACGCCGGTGACGTCGTGGTGGCCAAGAAGACCGGCGCGGTCGAGGAGATCTCCGCCGACTACGTCACGGTCATGGCCGACGACGGCTCGCGGCAGACCTACGGCCTGCACAAGTTCCGCCGGTCCAACCAGGGCACGTGCATCAACCAGAAGCCCATCGTGAACGAGGGCGACCGGGTGCACGAGGGCCAGGTGCTGGCCGACGGCCCGTGCACCGAGAACGGCGAGATGGCGCTGGGCAAGAACCTGCTCGTCGCGATCATGCCGTGGGAGGGCCACAACTACGAGGACGCGATCATCCTGTCGCAGCGCCTCGTGCAGGACGACGTCCTGACCTCGATCCACATCGAGGAGCACGAGATCGACGCGCGGGACACCAAGCTGGGCGCCGAGGAGATCACCCGGGACATCCCGAACGTCTCCGAGGAGGTCCTGGCCGACCTCGACGAGCGCGGCATCATCCGCATCGGCGCCGAGGTCCAGCCCGGCGACATCCTGGTCGGCAAGGTCACGCCCAAGGGCGAGACCGAGCTGACCCCGGAGGAGCGCCTGCTCCGCGCGATCTTCGGCGAGAAGGCGCGCGAGGTGCGCGACACGTCGCTGAAGGTGCCGCACGGCGAGTACGGCAAGGTCATCGGCATCCGCGTGTTCAGCCGCGAGGACGACGACGAGCTGCCCCCCGGCGTGAACGAGCTGGTCCGCGTCTACGTGGCCCAGAAGCGCAAGATCCAGGACGGCGACAAGCTGGCCGGCCGCCACGGCAACAAGGGCGTCATCGGCAAGATCCTCCCGGTCGAGGACATGCCGTTCCTCGAGGACGGCACCCCCGTCGACATCGTGCTGAACACGCACGGCGTGCCGCGTCGTATGAACATCGGCCAGGTGCTGGAGACCCACCTCGGGTGGATCGCCAAGCAGGGCTGGAGCATCAACGGCGACCCGGACTGGGCGAAGAACCTGCCCGTCGAGCTGTACGACGTCGAGCCCGGCACCAAGACCGCCACGCCCGTCTTCGACGGCGCCAAGGAGGACGAGATCACGGGCCTGCTCGGCTCGACGATCCCGAACCGCGACGGCGAGCGGATGGTCAAGGAGAACGGCAAGGCGGTGCTCCTCGACGGGCGCAGCGGCGAGCCGTACCCCTTCCCGGTGTCGGTCGGCTACATGTACATCCTGAAGCTGCTGCACCTGGTCGACGACAAGATCCACGCCCGTTCGACCGGCCCGTACTCGATGATCACGCAGCAGCCGCTGGGTGGTAAGGCGCAGTTCGGTGGTCAGCGGTTCGGTGAGATGGAGTGCTGGGCGATGCAGGCGTACGGCGCCGCGTACACGCTCCAGGAACTGCTCACGATCAAGTCCGACGACGTGCTCGGCCGCGTGAAGGTCTACGAGGCCATCGTCAAGGGCGAGAACATCCCGGAACCGGGTATCCCGGAGTCCTTCAAGGTGCTGCTCAAGGAGCTGCAGTCGCTGTGCCTCAACGTCGAGGTGCTGTCTTCGGACGGCGCCGCGATCGAGATGCGCGACGGCGACGACGAGGACCTGGAGCGCGCGGCCGCGAACCTCGGCATCAACCTGTCGAGGTCCGAGTCGCCCTCCGTGGACGACGTCGTCAACTGACGCTCGCCGGTCACCGGGGACGCCTCCCGCGTCCCCGGTGACCCAGCCACCAGCACCCCAAGCAGCACCGAACCAAAAAGGGGAAGAGAGTAGACGTGCTCGACGTCAACTTCTTCGATGAGCTTCGCATCGGTCTTGCGACCGCGGACGACATTCGCCAGTGGTCCTTCGGCGAGGTCAAGAAGCCCGAGACCATCAACTACCGCACGCTCAAGCCGGAGAAGGACGGCTTGTTCTGCGAGAAGATCTTCGGTCCCACCCGGGACTGGGAGTGCTACTGCGGCAAGTACAAGCGCGTGCGCTTCAAGGGCATCATCTGCGAGCGCTGCGGCGTCGAGGTGACCCGCGCCAAGGTGCGCCGTGAGCGGATGGGCCACATCGAACTGGCCGCGCCCGTCACGCACATCTGGTACTTCAAGGGCGTCCCCAGCCGGTTGGGCTACCTGCTCGACCTGGCGCCCAAGGACCTCGAGAAGATCATCTACTTCGCGGCCTACGTCATCGTGGGCGTGAACACCGAGCTGCGCCACAACGACCTGCCGACGCTCGAGAACGAGATGCAGGTCGAGCGCAAGCGGGTCGAGAACCGGCGTGACGCCGACGTCGAGGCCCGCGCGCAGAAGCTGGAAGCCGACCTGGCCGAGCTGGAGGCGGAGGGCGCCAAGTCCGACGTCCGCCGCAAGGTCAAGGAGGGCGGCGAGCGCGAGATGCGCCAGCTCCGCGACCGGGCCCAGCGCGAGCTGGACCGGCTCGACGAGATCTGGTCCACCTTCACCAAGCTCGAGCGCGCCCAGCTGATCGCGGACGAGCTGCTCTACCGCGAGCTGTACGACCGCTACGGCGACTACTTCACCGGCGCCATGGGCGCGGAGGCCATCCAGCGGCTGCTGGGTGACTACGACGTCGACGCCGAGGCCGACGTGCTGCGCGAGACGATCCGCAGCGGCAAGGGCCAGAAGAAGCTGCGCGCCCTCAAGCGGTTGAAGGTCGTGGCCGCCTTCCAGGCGACCCGCAACAACCCGCAGGGCATGGTCCTGGACTGCGTGCCGGTCATCCCGCCGGACCTGCGCCCGATGGTGCAGCTCGACGGTGGCCGCTTCGCCACGTCCGACCTGAACGACCTGTACCGCCGCGTCATCAACCGCAACAACCGCCTCAAGCGACTGATCGACCTCGGCGCGCCCGAGATCATCGTCAACAACGAGAAGCGGATGCTGCAGGAGGCCGTCGACGCGCTGTTCGACAACGGCCGCCGCGGCCGGCCGGTGACGGGCCCGGGCAACCGGCCGCTCAAGTCGCTGTCCGACCTGCTCAAGGGCAAGCAGGGCCGGTTCCGCCAGAACCTGCTCGGCAAGCGCGTCGACTACTCGGGCCGTTCGGTCATCGTGGTCGGCCCGCAGCTGAAGCTGCACCAGTGCGGCCTGCCCAAGCAGATGGCGCTGGAGCTGTTCAAGCCGTTCGTGATGAAGCGGCTGGTCGACCTCAACCACGCGCAGAACATCAAGTCCGCCAAGCGGATGGTGGAGCGCGCGCGCCCCGCCGTGTGGGACGTGCTCGAAGAGGTCATCACCGAGCACCCCGTGCTGCTGAACCGCGCGCCCACGCTGCACCGGCTGGGCATCCAGGCCTTCGAGCCGCAGCTGGTCGAGGGCAAGGCCATCCAGCTGCACCCGCTGGTCTGCGAGGCGTTCAACGCCGACTTCGACGGTGACCAGATGGCGGTCCACCTGCCGCTGTCCGCCGAGGCGCAGGCCGAGGCGCGCGTGCTGATGCTGTCGTCGAACAACATCCTCTCGCCCGCGTCGGGCAAGCCGCTGGCCATGCCGCGTCTGGACATGGTGACCGGCCTGTACCACCTGACCCGGCACAAGAAGGACGACCTCGGCGAGGGCCAGGCCTACTCCTCGCCCGCCGAGGCGCTGATGGCGTTCGACCGCAAGGTCCTGGGCCTGCAGTCCATGGTCAAGATCCGGATCACGGACAAGAACCCGCCGAAGGGCCAGGAGCCCGAGGGCTGGGAGCCCGGCCAGGCGTGGTTGGCCGAGACCACCCTCGGTCGCGTGCTGTTCAACGAGGTCCTGCCGCCGGACTACCCGTTCATCAACGACGTCATGCCCAAGAAGCGGCAGGCGACGATCATCAACGACCTCGCCGAGCGGTACCCGATGGTCACCGTCGCCCGGACGCTGGACAAGCTGAAGGACGCCGGTTTCTACTGGGCCACCCGGTCGGGCGTCACGGTCGCGATCTCCGACGTGCTCGTGCCGGCTGCCAAGCAGGGCATCCTGGACGAGTACGAGAAGCTCGCGGACGCGGTCGAGAAGCGCTACCAGCGCGGTCAGCTCTCCCACACGGAGCGCAACAACGAGCTGGTCAAGGTGTGGACCAAGGCCACCGAAGAGGTCGCCGAGGTCATGGAGGCCAACTTCCCCGAGGACAACTCGATCCGCATGATCGTGATGTCGGGCGCGGCGGGCAACATGACCCAGGTCCGCTCGCTGGCGGGTATGCGCGGTCTGGTGACCAACCCGAAGGGCGAGTACATCCCGCGGCCGATCAAGAGCTCGTTCCGCGAGGGCTTGTCGGTGCTGGAGTACTTCATCGCCACGCACGGCGCCCGCAAGGGTCTGGCCGACACCGCGCTGCGCACCGCCGACTCGGGTTACCTGACCCGTCGTCTGGTGGACGTCTCGCAGGACGTCATCATCCGCGAGGTCGACTGCGGCACCACCCGCGGCGTGAACATGACGGTCGGCGAGCGGCTGGGCGACAAGGTCGTGCTGGCCGAGTTCGCGCAGACCAGCGTGTACGCGCGGACCATCGCCGAGGACATCACCGACGCCGGTGGCAACATCGTGCTCAACCGCGGTGACGACCTGGGCGACCCGGCGCTGGCCACCCTCGTCGAGGCGGGCGTGACCAGGGTCAAGGTCCGCTCGGTGCTGACCTGCGAGTCCGCGGTCGGCGTGTGCGCGTCCTGCTACGGCCGTTCGATGGCGACCGGCAAGCTGGTCGACGTCGGCGAGGCCGTCGGCATCGTCGCCGCGCAGTCCATCGGTGAGCCCGGCACGCAGCTGACCATGCGCACGTTCCACCAGGGTGGTGTGGCCGGTGACGACATCACCACCGGTCTGCCCCGTGTGCAGGAGCTGTTCGAGGCCCGCGTGCCGAAGGGCAAGGCGCCCATCGCGGACGTCGACGGCCGGGTGCGCATCGAGGACGGCGACCGGTTCTGGAAGATCACCCTCATCCCGGACGACGGGTCCGAGGAGATCCTCTTCGAGAAGCTGTCCAAGCGTCAGCGGCTCGCGAACACGGCCACCGGCCCGTTGCAGGACGGCGACCACGTGGGCGTCGGCCAGCAGCTGCTGGAGGGCACGCCCGACCCGCACGAGGTGCTGCGCGTGATGGGTCCGCGTGAGGCCCAGCTGCACCTCGTGGGTGAGGTCCAGAAGGTCTACCGGGCCCAGGGCGTGGCGATCCACGACAAGCACATCGAGGTCATCGTCCGGCAGATGCTGCGCCGGGTGACGATCATCGACTCGGGTGCGACCGAGTTCCTGCCGGGCTCGCTGGTCGAGCGCGCGGAGTTCGAGTCGGGCAACCGGGCCGTGGTGGCCGAGGGCGGCGAGCCCGCCGCCGGCCGTCCGGTGCTGATGGGCATCACGAAGGCGTCGCTGGCCACGGACTCGTGGTTGTCGGCGGCCTCCTTCCAGGAGACGACGAGGGTCCTGACCGACGCCGCCATCAACGGGCGTTCGGACAAGCTCATCGGCCTGAAGGAGAACGTGATCATCGGCAAGCTGATCCCGGCCGGCACCGGCATCAACCGGTACCGGAACATCCAGGTGCAGCCGACCGAGGAAGCGCGTGCGGCAGCGTACGCCATCCCGAGCTACGACGACGGCTACTACACGCCGGACGTCTTCGGCACGGGCACGGGCGCCGCGGTCCCGCTGGACGACTACGACTTCGGCCGCGACTACCGCTGACGCAGCCAGTCGACTGAAAGGCCCCCGGAGCCTCCCGCTCCGGGGGCCTTTCCCTGTTCCACGCAGACCACCCGGCCGTCCCGAAGAGGCGTCGGGCGGTGCCTTCGCGACCGGCGAGAGCCAGCGGGTCACGTGGACCGGCAGTACGCCGGCTGCCCACGCTCGACCGATATCCAGTGTGAAGTGATCCGCGCTCGTGGTGATCATCGCCGTGAGCACCGGCGGAGACGGCGACGCGCCGAAAGTCGCGTCCCCCGCTGATCCGGTCTCCGGCACCCGGGAACCAGGCGCTCGACCCGCCTTCCCCGGAGCGACGGCCAAGGACGCCGTGGCCCAGGCCGGTGAGACGGTGGACGCCGAAGGGCTGCGAATAACGACTACCGGCCTGGTCGACGGCGACGACACCCTGGGTCCGACGTTGTGCACGGCGGTGACCTACGACAACCAGTCCGGCCGACCCGCCCCCTTCAACGGCGGCTTCGACTGGAAGTCGCAGAGCCCGAACGGCGCGATCCTGTCGAACACGTTCACCGGGAGCGACAACCTCCTGCGGTCGGGCGAACTGGCTCCGGGCGGCAAGATGACCGCCGACGTGTGCTTCGACGCCGGGCAGGGGAAACCTCCTGGCCAGTACGTGGTGCTCCTCGACCCGACTTCCCGGTTCGGCTCGGACCGGATCGCGTGGGTGAACGCGCGGTAGCCGCGTCAGCGCCGCGGAGGTCCGACTCGTGACCCGGTCAGGTGGGGCGGCGGCGGGATTTGGCCAGGGAGCGGGCGCGGGCGACCAGGTCGTCGACCAGGTCCGCGTCGGCGACCGGGGGAGTGGCGTCCGCGCAGCACGGCGGCTTGGTGCGCTTCTCGGTGAGCTTCGGGCGGACGCCGGCCAGCTCGTACAGCGTCTCGTAGAGGTCGCGGCCGGGGTCGTCGTCGTGCGGGCCGACCAGCAGGACCCAGGCGGTGCGCGGGGACGGGAAGGCGACGACCACCCGGTCGGTCCCGCGCAGGTGCTTCACGCACAGGCGCGGCAGTGGTTCGGGGCCCGTGACGCGGTACCCGAGCGCCAGGCAGCCGCTGTGGGCCAGCTCGTCCAGGAACCTGTCGTAGGCGACCCTGGCCGCGCCGCGCAGGCCGGCGGACTGGCCGGCCGCGACCGGCGTTTCGACGACGGTGATCAGCGAACCACGCGTCCTTCGCCGCGGTGCAGCTGGGCCAGGCTGGTGGCGAGGTCGTCGCGGTCGAGCAGCGCCGCGTCGCTCAACCGCCGGTGCACCTCGTCCAGCAGCGCGCGGCTCTTGCCCGCCCGCCTCAGGTCCGACACGACGTGCAGCACCTGGTGCAGCCGCACGGCGTCCAACAACATCCGGGGCTCCTGGCTGTGGATGGCGAGCACGCCCTCGCGCGCCCACGCCTTGACCGTCTTCTCGGTCAGCTCCAGCAGCTCGCCCGCCACGACCGGCCGCACCGGCGGCGCCTTGCGCAGAGCCTTCGCCACCACGCCGTGCAGCTTGCGCCGCCGCTCGTCGTCCTCCGACAAGCTCGACGCGACCTCTTCGATCTCCTCGATCTGGTCGAACAGGTCGCGGATCTGCGCGGCCTCGGTGGCGACGGACATGACGGGCCTCCCCGGGTCACTACCGATTATCGCCCAGTTTCCCGGTAGTGACAACGGTGGCCCCGCACCACCGGCGCGGGGCCACCACCACGAAGATCAGGACGAGAAGAACAGCCCGCCCAGGCCGCGGTGCTTCCGGTGCCCGTAGTGGCCGCCGTAACCCGGCGCGGCGCCCCAGCCCGGCTGCACCGGCTGCTGCACGTAGTGGACCTGGGGCTGCGGCGCGACGGGCGGCGGCGGCGGCGGGGGAGCCATCTGCTGCTCGAGCCGGGTGATGGCCTCCAGCTCGCCGTAGTCGAGGAAGACCCCGCGGCAGCCATCACACTGCTCGATGTGCACGCCCATGCGGTCGAAGGTGCGCATGTTCGCATGACACTTGGGACACTGCATCGTGTGAGCCTCCTGCTCTTGACGCGATGATCCCGATATTAGCCGCGCCGAATGGGTTCGTGTGCCGACACGATCCGGGCGCAGGTCTCGATCAGCGCTTCCTGGGCGTCGTTCAACTCCGTTCCGTCGCGCTGCGCAGCGGAGAGGGCACGGGCCGCCATCTGCACGACCAGGGCGCGCGCGGGCGGCTCCAGCACCGACCACGGGTCGTCGCGCGGCACGCCGGTGCCGCCCGCGTCGAGGTACGACCCGAGCAGCCGTCCCCACGCCTCGGCGTCGAGCACGCCCGCCGCGTGCAGCGCGGCCGGCCGGGCCAGGTCCCACGCCGGGTCGCCGACGCCGAGGTCGTCCACGTCGATCAACCGGTAGCCGTCCCGCCACACCAGCTGGCCGAGGTGCCAGTCGCCGTGGATGAGCGTGACGCCGCCGTCGTCGAACGCCGGCAACGTCGCGAACGCCCGCCGCACCAGGTCGGCCGCGGGCGTGTCGAGCGTCAGGTCGCGCACCGCCCGTTCCATCCGGGGCCGGGCGCCGGCCAGGGGCACGGGCGGCGCGAAGTCGGCGGCGGTGAACCGGTGCAGCGCGGCCAGCATCCGCCCGGCCGCCTCCATGGGCAGGTCCTCGGGCTCGCCCTGCGGCACCGGGGTGCCCATCGGCCAGGCCGTGACGACCCGTCCGAGCACCACGGCGGGCGCCGACCGGGGCGCGAGCAGGAGCTCGCCCACGCGGGGGTCGGCGGCCAGCCGGAGCCGCGCGGTGAGCACGTCCAGGTCCGTGCCCGGCTCGTGCGCCTTGAGCACCACGTCCGAGACCCGGACCACCACGACGTCGCCGCGCACCGCGAGCACCTCGGGCGAGGCGTCGGCGGCCACCAGCGCGGCCATGCCCGCGATGAGATCGGAGTTCACCCGCCCAGTGTGACCGGCCGCCGGCGAGGCCCGGGTCACGCCCGCCACCACCACGGGTTCACTCGATCGAGTGAAACGGCGATCACGTCGACCTGCGGCGTTCCCCGGATCGTGTTCTGATTGCGGGTGAGTCGCCGCTCGACTCCGACGTCGGCCCCGTCGGGCGAGCGGTGCGAGGACCGTCACGAGAACACCCCTGCGAACGGTCCGCGTGCGGCGCACGTCGGATCGGGCAGGTGCGGGAGCGCATCCGTTTTGACCCGTGGGAACCAGGCGGGGTATCTTTGGTACTCGTGCCCGACCCATGTCGGGCCGCTCCGCGTGCCTACGCGCCAGTGGTGCTGGAAAGCCGGCCGCGGTGACCTCCACGCGTAGGGGCATCCTGGGATGTCGCCTGCGGACCTGGGGCGCTGTGTTGCAGTCTCGGCACCGCCGAGAGCGGCGACACGCCCGACCTCGGGTGCAGAGAGGGACCAAGTAAACAGGGCTCGTCGCCCACGCGGCGGGCACGTAAAGGGAAGAAGCAGCCGGCGTATGCCAACGATCCAGCAGCTGGTCCGCAAGGGCCGGCAGGACAAGGTCGCCAAGCAGAAGACCGCGGCGCTCAAGGGCAGCCCGCAGCGGCGCGGTGTGTGCACCCGCGTCTACACGACCACGCCCAAGAAGCCGAACTCGGCGCTGCGCAAGGTCGCCCGCGTGAAGCTGACGAGCGGTATCGAGGTCACGGCTTACATCCCCGGTGAGGGCCACAACCTGCAGGAGCACTCGATGGTGCTCGTGCGCGGCGGTCGTGTGAAGGACCTCCCCGGTGTCCGCTACAAGATCATTCGCGGTTCGCTCGACACGCAGGGCGTGAAGAACCGCAAGCAGGCTCGCAGCCGGTACGGCGCGAAGAAGGAGAAGAGCTGATGCCCCGCAAGGGACCGGCCCCGAAGCGGCCGCTGATCTCCGACCCGGTCTACAGCTCTCCGCTGGTGACCCAGCTCATCAACAAGGTGCTGGTCGACGGCAAGCGCTCCGTGGCCGAGCGGATCGTGTACGGCGCCCTCGAAGGCGCCCGCGACAAGACGGGCACCGACCCGGTCGTCACCCTCAAGCGCGCCCTGGACAACGTCAAGCCCGCGCTCGAGGTGAAGTCCCGCCGCGTCGGTGGCGCCACCTACCAGGTGCCGGTCGAGGTGAAGCCGGGCCGCTCGACCACGCTCGCGCTGCGCTGGCTGATCACCTTCTCCCGGCAGCGCCGCGAGAAGACCATGATCGAGCGCCTGATGAACGAGCTGCTCGACGCGAGCAACGGCCTGGGCGCGAGCGTCAAGCGCCGCGAGGACACGCACAAGATGGCCGAGTCCAACAAGGCCTTCGCCCACTACCGCTGGTGATGTGACGCCCCGCCGGTCCCCCGAGGACCGGTGGGGCTCTCCCAGCCCTAGTGAGCCTGCTACCAGCTAGCTCAAGACAGGGGAAGACACCCGTGGCACAGGACGTGCTCACCGACCTGGCCAAGGTCCGCAACATCGGGATCATGGCCCACATCGACGCGGGCAAGACCACGACGACCGAGCGGATCCTGTTCTACACCGGGATCAGCTACAAGATCGGCGAGGTCCACGACGGCGCCGCCGTGATGGACTGGATGGAGCAGGAGCAGGAGCGCGGCATCACGATCACGTCGGCCGCGACGACGTGCTTCTGGAAGAACCACCAGATCAACATCATCGACACGCCGGGCCACGTCGACTTCACCGTCGAGGTGGAGCGCAACCTCCGCGTCCTCGACGGTGCCGTTGCCGTGTTCGACGGCAAGGAAGGCGTCGAGCCCCAGTCCGAGCAGGTCTGGCGCCAGGCGACCAAGTACGACGTCCCGCGCATCTGCTTCGTCAACAAGATGGACAAGCTCGGCGCGGACTTCTACTTCACCGTGAAGACCATCCAGGACCGCCTGGGCGCCAAGCCGCTGCCGATCCAGATCCCGATCGGGTCGGAGAGCGACTTCATCGGCGTCGTCGACCTGGTCGAGATGCGTGCGCTGACCTGGCGCGGCGAGGTCCAGAAGGGTGAGGACTACACGGTCGAGGAGATCCCGGCCGACCTCGCCGACAAGGCCGCCGAGTACCGCGAGGCGCTCGTCGAGGCCGTCGCCGAGACCGACGACGCCCTCATGGAGGCCTACCTCGGCGGCGAGGAGTTCACCGTCGAGCAGATCAAGACGGGCATCCGCGCGATCGTCAAGAACCGCTCCGCCTACCCGGTGCTGTGCGGTTCGGCGTTCAAGAACAAGGGCGTCCAGCCCATGCTCGACGCGGTGATCGACTACCTGCCCGCGCCGCTGGACCTCCCCCCCGTCGAGGGCACGCTGCAGGACGGCGAGACGCCGGCCTTCCGCAAGCCGTCCACGGACGAGCCGTTCGCCGCGCTGGCGTTCAAGATCGCGGCGCACCCGTTCTTCGGCAAGCTGACCTACATCCGGGTCTACTCGGGCAAGGTCGCGGCGGGCACCCAGGTCATCAACTCGACCAAGGACCGCAAGGAGCGCATCGGGAAGATCTTCCAGATGCACGCCAACAAGGAGAACCCGGTCGACGAGGCCATCGCCGGTCACATCTACGCCGTGATCGGGCTCAAGGACACCACCACCGGTGAGACGCTCTGCGACCCGCAGTCGCCCATCGTGCTGGAGTCCATGACCTTCCCCGAGCCGGTCATCCAGGTGGCGATCGAGCCGAAGACGAAGGCCGACCAGGAGAAGCTGGGCACCGCGATCCAGAAGCTGGCCGAGGAGGACCCGACGTTCCGGGTCAACCTCGACCAGGAGACCGGCCAGACGATCATCGCCGGCATGGGCGAGCTCCACCTGGACATCCTGGTGGACCGCATGCGCCGCGAGTTCAAGGTCGAGGCGAACATCGGCAAGCCGCAGGTGGCGTACCGGGAGACGATCCGCCGCAAGGTGGAGAAGTACTCCTACACCCACAAGAAGCAGACCGGTGGTTCGGGCCAGTTCGCGAAGGTCCTCATCGACCTGGAGCCGCTGGAGAAGACCGAGGACGGCGCTCTCTACGAGTTCGTCAACGCGGTCACCGGCGGTCGCATCCCGCGGGAGTACATCCCGTCCGTGGACGCGGGCGCCCAGGACGCGATGCAGTACGGCGTGCTGGCGGGCTACCCGCTGGTCGGCGTCAAGCTGACGCTGACCGACGGCGCTTACCACGAGGTCGACTCGTCGGAGATGGCGTTCAAGATCGCCGGCTCCATGGCGCTCAAGGAAGCCGCCCGCCAGGCGAGCCCGGCCATCCTCGAACCGCTGATGGCCGTCGAGGTCACCACGCCCGAGGACTACATGGGCGACGTGATCGGCGACTTGAACTCCCGCCGTGGTCAGATCCAGGCCATGGAAGAGCGCAGTGGTGCCCGTGTCGTGAAGGCGCTGGTCCCGCTGTCGGAGATGTTCGGGTATGTCGGCGACCTGCGGTCCAGGACCCAGGGTCGCGCGAACTACTCGATGACCTTTGACTCCTACGCCGAGGTTCCCGCGAACGTCGCGAAGGAGATCATCGCGAAGGCGACGGGCGAGTAACCCCAACCGGAGCACCGCAGCACCACGCGGGCTCTCCGGGGGGATGCCCCGGGGTCCGCACAACCGACCCTGACGTGACGCCCGGCGGGCAGCGATCCGCCCGCCGGGCTAAGCAATAGAAGTCCAGGAGGACATTCCAGTGGCGAAGGCGAAGTTCGAGCGGACGAAGCCGCACGTCAACATCGGCACCATTGGTCACATCGACCACGGTAAGACGACGCTGACCGCTGCGATTTCGAAGGTCCTGCACGACAAGTACCCGGACCTGAACCCCTTCACGCCGTTCGACCAGATCGACAAGGCGCCGGAGGAGAAGCAGCGCGGCATCACCATCTCGATCGCGCACATCGAGTACCAGACCGACAAGCGCCACTACGCGCACGTCGACTGCCCCGGTCACGCCGACTACATCAAGAACATGATCACCGGTGCGGCGCAGATGGACGGCGCCATCCTGGTGGTCGCGGCGACCGACGGCCCGATGCCGCAGACCAAGGAGCACGTGCTCCTGGCCCGCCAGGTCGGTGTGCCCTACATCGTGGTGGCCCTGAACAAGGCCGACATGGTGGACGACGAGGAGATCCTGGAGCTCGTCGAGCTCGAGGTCCGCGAGCTGCTCTCCGAGTACGAGTTCCCCGGTGACGACCTGCCGGTCGTCCGCGTCTCCGCGCTGAAGGCGCTGGAGGGCGACGCCGAGTGGGGCGAGAAGCTCATCGGCCTGATGGACGCCGTGGACGAGAACATCCCGGAGCCCGAGCGCGAGGTCGACCGGCCGTTCCTGATGCCGGTCGAGGACGTGTTCACCATCACCGGTCGTGGCACCGTGGTGACCGGCCGCATCGAGCGCGGCATCATCAAGGTCAACGAAGAGGTCGAGATCGTCGGCATCAAGGAGACCTCGAAGAAGACGACGGTCACCTCGATCGAGATGTTCAAGAAGTTCCTCGACGAGGGTCGCGCGGGCGACAACGCGGCGCTGCTGCTGCGCGGCATCAAGCGCGAGGAGGTGGAGCGCGGCATGGTCATCGTGAAGCCGGGCACCACCACCCCGCACACCGAGTTCGACGCGCAGGTCTACATCCTGTCGAAGGACGAGGGTGGCCGGCACACGCCGTTCTTCAACAACTACCGCCCGCAGTTCTACTTCCGCACCACCGACGTGACCGGCGTCGTGACCCTCCCCGAGGGCACCGAGATGGTCATGCCGGGCGACACCACGTCGATGGCCGTGAAGCTGATCCAGCCGATCGCCATGGACGAGGGCCTGCGGTTCGCCATCCGCGAGGGTGGCCGCACCGTCGGCGCGGGCTCGGTCACCAAGATCATCAAGTGACCTGGCTCTAGTTCTCACCCCCCGATTTGGTCTGCGCACCCTCGTGTGCGACCATTGACGGGTTGCTCGTCGGGGCGGCCGGTTCGAGTTCTGGACTCGGCCGCCCCGTCACGAGTGGGGTTTGATCGAGCAAGACAATCCCACAGGTTTCATCAGTGGGACCGGTCTGTGCGTTGGGGCGCGACACGCCCGACCGCGTGGACCGGGCACCGTGACACCGCTCGGTGTCAATCCTGAATAGGGGGCGGAGCGCGCCGGAGGTCCCGTGACCTCGTGCAAGGTGCCCGCACCGCAGCGGTACTAGAAGCAGAGGAACGGCAAGCCATCATGGCGGGACAGAAGATCCGCATCCGGCTCAAGGCCTACGACCACGAGGCGATCGACGCGTCCGCGCGCAAGATCGTCGAGACCGTGACGCGCACCGGCGCTCGGGTCGTCGGGCCTGTGCCGCTGCCCACTGAGAAGAACGTTTACTGCGTCATCCGCTCGCCGCACAAGTACAAGGACTCGCGCGAGCACTTCGAGATGCGCACGCACAAGCGTCTGATCGACATCCTCGACCCGACGCCGAAGACGGTGGACGCGCTCATGCGCATCGACCTGCCGGCGAGCGTCGACGTCAACATCCAGTAAGCGTTGGACGCGGCAGTGTTGATCCCATTTGGGGCGGAGAGTAACGAGACCCATGTCTGACAGGCAGGTTAAGGGCCTCCTGGGCACCAAGCTCGGCATGACTCAGGTCTTCGACGAGAACAACCGGATCGTTCCGGTGACCGTCGTCAAGGCCGAGCCGAACGTGGTCACCCAGGTTCGGACCCAGGAAATCGACGGCTACTCGGCCGTGCAGCTGGCCTTCGGCGCGATCGACCCGCGCAAGGTCAACAAGCCCGTCGCGGGCCACTACGCCAAGGCGGGCGTCACGCCCCGCCGCCACCTGGCGGAGCTGCGCACCACGGATGCGTCCGAGTACACGGTCGGCCAGGAAATCACCGCCGAGGTCTTCGAGGCCGGCGTGGTGGTCGACGTGGTCGGCACCAGCAAGGGCAAGGGCACCGCGGGTGTCATGAAGCGCCACGGGTTCAAGGGCCTCGGCGCGAGCCACGGCACGCAGCGCAAGCACCGCTCGCCGGGTTCCATCGGCGGCTGCGCCACGCCCGGCCGCGTGTTCAAGGGCCTGCGGATGGCGGGCCGGATGGGCCACGTGCGGGTGACCACCCAGAACCTCAAGGTGCACCGCGTGGACGCCGAATCCGGCCTCCTGCTCATCAAGGGCGCCGTGCCCGGTCCCAAGGGCGGCACCGTGTTCATCAAGACCGCTGCGAAGGGTGGTGCCTGATCATGACTTCCGTTGAGATCCGCACCCCGGAGGGCAAGGCCGACGGCTCCGTCGAGCTGCCCGCCGCGATCTTCGACGCGCAGGCGAACGTGGCCCTGCTGCACCAGGTCGTCGTGGCCCAGCTGGCCGCGGCCCGCCAGGGCACGCACTCGACCAAGACTCGCGGCGACGTCCGCGGCGGTGGCAAGAAGCCGTACCGGCAGAAGGGCACCGGCCGCGCCCGTCAGGGCTCGACCCGCGCCCCGCAGTTCGCCGGTGGTGGCGTCGTCCACGGCCCCCAGCCGCGTGACTACAGCCAGCGCACCCCCAAGAAGATGAAGGCCGCTGCCCTGCGCGGCGCCCTCTCCGACCGGGCGCGCGCCGAGCAGGTGCACGTGGTGACGAGCTTCGTCGAGGGCGACACGCCGTCGACCAAGTCGGCCCGCAAGGTGCTGGAGTCGGTGACCGAGGCCCGTCGCGTGCTGGCCGTGCTGCTGCGCACCGACGAGGTTTCGTGGGTCAGCCTGCGCAACCTGCCGCACGTGCACATCATCGCGCCGGACCAGCTCAACACCTACGACGTGCTGGTCAACGACGACGTGGTGTTCACCAAGGACGCGCTCGACGTGTTCCTGGCGAGCAAGGCCCAGCACGGGCAGGGCTCCGCCGAGGCCACCGCCGAGTCGTCCGAGGTCGACGAGGAGGCCGCGAAGTGATCCCCGACCACCGGGACATCCTGCTCGCGCCGGTCATCTCCGAGAAGTCCTACGGGCTGCTCGAGGAGAACAAGTACACCTTCGTGGTGGCTCCCGGCTCGAACAAGACCCAGATCAAGATTGCCGTGGAGAAGGTCTTCGGCGTCAAGGTCGTCAGCGTCAACACGCTCAACCGCCAGGGCAAGCGCAAGCGGACCCGGACCGGTTTTGGCAAGCGCAAGGACACCAAGCGCGCCATCGTGACGCTGTCCGCCGAGAGCAAGCCGATCGAGATCTTCGGCGGCCCGGCCGCCTGATGACGACGAGGACTGCGTAGAGATGGGCATTCGCAAGTACAAGCCGACGACCCCCGGTCGTCGCGGTGCGAGCGTCTCCGACTTCGCCGAGATCACTCGGACGACGCCGGAGAAGTCGCTGGTCCGCCCGCTGCACGGCCGTGGTGGCCGCAACGCGTCGGGCAAGATCACGACGCGGCACAAGGGCGGCGGCCACAAGCGGGCGTACCGCCTCATCGACTTCCGCCGCACCGACAAGGACGGCGTGCCGGCCAAGGTCGCTCACATCGAGTACGACCCCAACCGCACCGCGCGCATCGCGCTGCTGCACTACCTCGACGGCGAGAAGCGCTACATCATCGCCCCGTCGAAGTTGCAGCAGGGCGACATGGTGGAGAACGGCCCGAAGGCTGACATCAAGCCGGGCAACAACCTGCCGCTGCGCAACATCCCGGTCGGCACGGTGATCCACGCGATCGAGCTCCGCCCCGGCGGCGGCGCGAAGATCGCCCGGTCCGCCGGCGCCAGCGTTCAGCTCGTCGCCAAGGACGGCCCCTACGCCCAGCTGCGGATGCCCTCGGGCGAAATCCGCAACGTGGACGTCCGGTGCCGCGCCACGGTCGGCGAGGTCGGCAACGCCGAGCACCAGAACATCAACTGGGGCAAGGCCGGCCGCATGCGGTGGAAGGGCAAGAAGCCCACCGTCCGCGGTGTCGCCATGAACCCGGTCGACCACCCGCACGGTGGTGGTGAGGGCAAGACCTCCGGTGGTCGCCACCCGGTGAACCCGGCCGGTAAGCCCGAGGGCCGCACGCGCCGCCGCAACAAGCCAAGCGACAAGCTCATCGTCCGGCGTCGTCGCACCGGTAAGAAGCGCTGAGCAGGGAGGGAGTGAAGGATGCCTCGCAGCCTTAAGAAGGGCCCCTTCGTGGACGACCACCTGCTCAAGAAGGTGGACGTCCTCAACGAGTCGGGCAAGAAGACCGTCATCAAGACCTGGTCCCGCCGGTCGACGATCATCCCCGACATGTTGGGCCACACGATCGCGGTGCACGACGGCCGCAAGCACGTGCCGGTGTTCGTCTCGGAGGCGATGGTCGGGCACAAGCTCGGCGAGTTCGCCCCGACCCGCACGTTCAAGGGCCACATCAAGGACGACCGGAAGTCGCGCCGTCGCTAGGCGACGAACTAGAGGAAGAGCAAGGGGAAGCAGCGATGAACGCCCGTAACGAAGCCGAAGCGCCGGAGTTCCCGCGCGCCGTGGCTCGGGCTCGCTACGTCCGTGACACGCCCATGAAGGTGCGTCGCGTCGTCGAGCTCATCAGGGGTCGTAGCGCCAGCGAGGCCCTGGCCGTGCTCCAGTTCGCGCCGCAGGCGGCATCTGAGCCGGTCCGCAAGGTGCTGCAGAGCGCCGTGGCCAACGCCGAGAACAACCTGTCCCTCGACCCCGACACCCTGTGGGTGTCGAAGGTCTACGTGGACGAGGGCCCGACCCTCAAGCGGTTCCGCCCGCGCGCCCAGGGCCGCGCCTACCGGATCCGCAAGCGGACGAGCCACATCACCGTCGAGGTGGAGAGCCGTCCGAAGAAGACCAGCGCGAAGGCCGGCGCTGACAGGAAGGGGGCTCGGTAGTGGGCCAGAAAATCAACCCGCACGGCTTCCGACTTGGTATCACCACGGACTGGAAGTCCCGCTGGTACGCCGACAAGCAGTACGCGGAGTACGTGGCCGAGGATGTCAAGATCCGCAAGCTGCTCTCCAAGGGCATGGAGCGGGCCGGCATCTCGAAGGTGGAGATCGAGCGCACCCGGGACCGGGTCCGCGTCGACATCCACACCGCCCGGCCGGGCATCGTCATCGGCCGCCGCGGCGCCGAGGCCGACCGCATCCGCGGTGAGCTGGAGAAGCTCACCAAGAAGCAGGTGCAGCTCAACATCCTCGAGGTGAAGAGCCCGGAGTCGGACGCGCAGCTCGTCGCACAGGGTGTGGCCGAGCAGCTGTCCAACCGCGTGGCGTTCCGCCGCGCGATGCGCAAGGCCATCCAGTCGGCCATGCGCTCGCCCCAGGTGAAGGGCATCCGCGTGCAGTGCGGCGGCCGTCTCGGCGGCGCCGAGATGTCCCGCTCCGAGCACTACCGCGATGGCCGGGTCCCGCTGCACACGCTGCGCGCCGACATCGACTACGGCTTCTTCGAGGCCCGCACCACGTTCGGCCGGATCGGCGTGAAGGTGTGGATCTACAAGGGCGACATCGTCGGTGGCATCAGCGCCAAGCGTGAGCGTGACGCCGCTCCGGCGGCCGACCGCGCCCCGCGCCGCGACCGCGCCGACCGCCCGAACCGGGCGCGTCGTTCCGGCGCCAGCGGCACCACCGCGACGAGCACCGAGGCCGGCCGGGCCGCTGCGGGCGACCAGGCCGCCGCGCCGACCGATGAGAAGACGGAGGGCTGAGTCGTGCTCATCCCGCGCAGGGTTAAGCACCGCAAGCAGCACCACCCCGGACGGTCCGGTGCTGCCAAGGGCGGCACGAGGGTCACCTTCGGCGAGTTCGGCATCCAGGCTCTGGAGCCCGCCTACGTGACCAACCGGCAGATCGAGTCGGCTCGTATCGCGATCACCCGGCACATCCGCCGCGGTGGCAAGGTCTGGATCAACATCTTCCCGGACCGCCCGCTGACCAAGAAGCCCGCCGAGACCCGCATGGGTTCCGGTAAGGGTTCGCCGGAGTGGTGGGTGGCCAACATCAAGCCGGGTCGGGTGCTCTTCGAGATGAGCTTCCCGAACGAGGCTGTGGCCCGCGAGGCACTGCGCCGCGCGATCCACAAGCTCCCGATGAAGTGCCGCATCGTTACGCGTGAGGGTGGTGAGTTCTGATGGCAGCGGGTACCACCGCTTCCGAGCTGCGTGAGCTCACCGAGGAAGAGCTCGTGCTGCGCCTGAGGGAGGCGAAGGAGGAGCTGTTCAACCTCCGCTTCCAGATGGCCACCGGGCAGCTCGACAACAACCGCCGCCTGCGCACGGTCCGGCACGAGATCGCCCGGATCTACACCGTGATGCGGGAACGGGAGCTGGGCCTGTCGGCCTCTCCCGACGCGGTTTCCACTGGTGAGGGTGCGGCATGAGCGAGAACAACGAAGTGACCACCGAGGTTCGCAACGACCGCAAGGTCCGCGAGGGCTACGTCGTGTCCGACAAGATGGACAAGACGATCGTGGTGGCGGTCGAGGACCGCAAGAAGCACCGCCGGTACTCCAAGGTCATGCGCTCCACCACCAAGGTGAAGGCGCACGACGAGGAGAACACCGCCGGCGTGGGTGACCGCGTGCTGCTGATGGAGACGCGGCCGCTGTCCGCCACCAAGCGCTGGCGCCTCGTGCAGGTCCTCGAGAAGGCCAAGTAGCCAGTCGTACGACCGAGCCCGTCAGGTCGGAAATCTGGCGGGCCAGGAATGGTCAAGGAGCAGGTAAGTGATCCAACAGGAGTCGCGGCTGCGCGTCGCCGACAACACCGGTGCGAAGGAAATCCTCTGCATCCGTGTTCTCGGTGGCTCGGGCCGCCGCTACGCGGGCATCGGGGACATCATCGTCGCGACGGTGAAGCAGGCCATCCCGGGTGCCGGCGTCAAGAAGGGCGACGTCGTCAAGGCGGTCATCGTCCGGACCGTGAAGGAGAAGCGTCGTCCCGACGGCTCCTACATCCGGTTCGACGAGAACGCCGCGGTGCTCATCAAGAACGACAACGAGCCGCGGGGCACCCGCATCTTCGGCCCGGTCGGTCGTGAGCTGCGCGACAAGAAGTTCATGAAGATCATCTCGTTGGCGCCGGAGGTGCTCTGACCATGAAGGTGAAGAAGGGCGACACGGTCGTCGTTATCGCCGGCAAGGACAAGGGTGCTCGCGGCAAGGTCATCATGGCCTACCCCGCTGAGAACCGCGTCTTGGTCGAGGGCGTCAACCGCATCAAGAAGCACACCCGGATCTCGCAGACCGAGCGCGGCGCGCAGTCGGGCGGCATCGTGACGCAAGAGGCCTCCATCCACGTGTCCAACGTGATGGTGGTCGACGCGGACGGCAAGCCGACCCGTGTGGGCTACCGGACGAACGACGAGGGCAAGCGGGTCCGCATTTCCCGTCGTAACGGGAAGGACATCTGATGACCACCGTTGAGAAGACCCTGCCGCGGCTCAAGGTCCGCTACCGCGAGGAGATCGTCGCCTCGCTGCGCGAGCAGTTCGAGTACGCGAACGTCATGCAGATCCCGGGCGTGGTGAAGGTCGTCGTCAACATGGGTGTCGGCGACGCCGCCCGTGACGGCAAGCTGATCGAGGGCGCCGTCAAGGACCTCTCGATCATCACCGGTCAGCGTCCCGAGGTCCGTCGGGCCCGCAAGTCCATCGCGCAGTTCAAGCTGCGCGAGGGCATGCCGATCGGCGCGCGCGTCACGCTGCGCGGCGACCGCATGTGGGAGTTCCTGGACCGCCTGCTGACGATCGCGCTGCCGCGTATCCGCGACTTCCGCGGTCTGTCGGGCAAGCAGTTCGACGGCAACGGGAACTACACGTTCGGTCTCAACGAGCAGTCGATGTTCCACGAGATCGACCCGGACGCCATCGACCGCCCCCGCGGTATGGACATCACCGTGGTGACGACCGCGACCAACGACGAAGAGGGCCGGGCGCTGCTGAAGCTCCTGGGCTTCCCGTTCAAGGAGAACTGATCATGGCCAAGAAGGCGCTGATCAACAAGGCCGCGGCCAAGCCGAAGTTCAAGGTGCGGGGTTACACCCGCTGCCAGCGTTGCGGTCGCCCGCACTCGGTGTTCCGCAAGTTCGGCCTGTGCCGGATCTGCCTCCGCGAGATGGCGCACCGGGGCGAGCTGCCCGGTGTGAACAAGTCCAGCTGGTAAGTCCGGCTCGGCGGCAGGTTTTTCCAGTCTCATCACTTCGCTGTAGGCCCGTCCACGACCAGCCGGCCGCAAGGCCGGCTCGGACCCTGGCTGGGGAACCGCAGCGAGAAAGGTTGACCAGGTCACCATGACGATGACCGACCCGATCGCAGACATGTTGACGCGTCTGCGGAACGCGAACTCGGCTTACCACGACAAGGTCGTGATGCCGCACTCGAAGTTGAAGGCCAACATCGCCGAGATCCTCAAGCGCGAGGGTTACATCGCGAGCTACCGCGATGAGCAGGGCGACGTGGCCAAGAACCTGGTGATCGAGCTGAAGTACGGCCCGAACCGGGAGCGCAGCATCGCCGGCCTCCGCCGCGTGTCGAAGCCGGGCCTGCGCGTGTACGCGAAGTCGACCAACCTGCCGAAGGTGCTGGGCGGTCTGGGCGTCGCGATCATTTCGACCTCTGGCGGTCTGATGACCGACCGCCAGGCCAACAAGTCGGGCGTGGGCGGAGAAGTCCTCGCCTACGTCTGGTGAGGAAGGGGGACTAGGCAATGTCGCGCATCGGAAAACTGCCGATCACCGTCCCCTCCGGGGTCGACGTGAACATCGACGGCCAGGCTGTGAGCGTGAAGGGGCCCAAGGGCACCTTGTCGCTCAACATCGCTGAGCCGATCATCATCGAGAAGGCCGAAGACGGCACCCTCGAGGTGAAGCGCCCGAACGACGAGCGTCGCAGCCGCTCGCTGCACGGCCTGTCGCGCACCTTGGTGCAGAACATGGTCGTCGGCGTCACGCAGGGCTACGAGAAGAAGATGGAAATCCACGGCGTCGGTTACCGCGTGGCGCTGAAGGGTTCCGACCTGGAGTTCGCGCTGGGCTACAGCCACCCGGTGAAGGTCGAGGCCCCCGAGGGCATCACCTTCGCGGTGGAGACCCCGACCCGCTTCTCCGTGGCCGGTATCGACAAGCAGCTCGTCGGCGAGGTCGCCGCCAACATCCGCAAGCTGCGCAAGCCCGACCCGTACAAGGGCAAGGGCGTGCGCTACTCGGGTGAGAAGATCCGCCGCAAGGTCGGAAAGACGGGTAAGTGACATGAGCGAGACTGCAACGAAGTCCGTTCCTTCGGGGCGGAAGCCGGTGGGCAAGGACATCTCGACCACTCGCCGCATCGCCAAGACGCGCCGTCACTTCCGTCTCCGCAAGAAGGTCAGCGGCACGGCGGAGCGCCCGCGCCTGGTCGTGCACCGGTCGTCGAAGCACATCACCGTGCAGATCATCGACGACCTGGCCGGCCGCACCCTGGCGGCGGCGTCCTCCGTCGAGGCGGACGTCCGGTCGATCGACGGCGACAAGAAGGCCCGTGCGGCGAAGGTCGGCCAGCTGGCCGCCGCCCGTGCCAAGGACGCCGGGATCAGCAAGGTGGTCTTCGACCGCGGCGGCAACGCCTACCACGGTCGGATCGCCGCTCTGGCCGATGCCGCTCGCGAGGCTGGGCTGGAGTTCTGACAATGAGCCTTAACTTTGGGCAAATGAACCGAATTGAGAGGGACGCCTGATGCCAGGACGCACGCGTCGCGAAGGCGGCGGGGGCGAGCGCGGAGAGCGCCGCGACCGTCGTGACGGTGGCCGCGGCGGAGCGGCCCAGGAGAAGACCCCGCACCTGGAGCGCGTGGTTGCGATCAACCGCGTCTCCAAGGTCGTGAAGGGTGGTCGTCGCTTCAGCTTCACCGCGCTGGTCGTGGTCGGCGACGGCGACGGCATGGTCGGTGTCGGCTACGGCAAGGCCAAGGAAGTGCCGGCGGCCATCGCCAAGGGTGTCGAGGAGGCGAAGAAGAACTTCTTCCGCGTCCCCCGCATCGCGGGCACGATCCCTCACCCGATCCAGGGCGAGAAGGCGGCCGGTGTGGTGCTGCTGCGCCCGGCCTCGGCCGGTACCGGTGTCATCGCCGGTGGCGCGGTCCGCGCGGTGCTGGAGTGCGCCGGCGTCCACGACGTGCTGAGCAAGTCGCTGGGCTCGGACAACGCCATCAACATCGTGCACGCCACGGTGGCGGCCCTGAAGGGCCTCCAGCGTCCCGAGGAGGTGGCCGCCCGTCGCGGTCTGCCGCTCGAGGATGTGGCTCCCGCCGGCATGCTCCGTGCCCGTGCAGGGGCGGTGTGACCATGGCTGAGCTCAAGGTGACGCAGGTCAAGAGCAGCATCGGTACCAAGCGCAACCACCGCGAGTCCCTCCGGACCCTCGGTCTGCGCAAGATCCGCCAGTCGGTGGTCCGCGAGGACACGCCGCAGGTGCGCGGTTTGATCCACACCGTGCGCCACCTGGTGGTCGTCGAGGAGGTCCAGTCGTGACCATCAAGATCCATGACCTGCGTCCGGCCCCCGGCGCCAAGACCGCGAAGACCCGTGTCGGTCGTGGTGAGGGCTCCAAGGGCAAGACGGCGGGCCGCGGCACGAAGGGCACCGGAGCGCGGAAGAACGTTTCCCCGCGCTTCGAGGGTGGCCAGATGCCGCTGCACATGCGCCTGCCCAAGCTGAAGGGCTTCCGCAACCCGTTCCGCACGGAGTACCAGGTCGTGAACGTGGGCGACCTCGCCCGCCTGTTCCCGAACGGTGGCCGGGTGGACGTGGACGCCCTCATCAACGCGGGCCTGGTGCGCAAGAACGAGCTCGTGAAGGTCCTCGGCAACGGTGACCTGGACGGCGTCAAGCTCGACGTCGTGGCGAACAAGTTCTCCGGCAGCGCGGTCGAGAAGATCGCCGCCGCCGGTGGCACCACCACCGTGCTCTGACGCACGACGCACGACGCACTGCCGAACGGCCCCGGAGCCTCCCGCTCCGGGGCCGTTCGCGTGCCCGGGTTTTTGACGGTTGCCGGCGTTCGCGCGGGGTGTCCCGCGGGGCGGGAGAGGTGCTCCCGGGCTGATGAGACGGTGTTCGCGCAGGGCGTAAACCCGGTTGTCGGCCGGGTTAGCGTGCACCCATGTGGCTCGCGGTCTTCTTCGGCGCCTCGGTCCTGGTCGCACTGACCCCCGGCGCCAACAACCTCCTGGGCATGCACCACGGGGTCCACCACGGCCCGTTGCGGGCCGTGGTGGCGCTCCTGGGCCGTCTTGCGGCCTTCTCCCTGATGGTCGGCGCGGTGGTCGCCGGGCTGGGGCCCGTCCTGGCCGCCAGCCACACCGCGCTCACCGTGATCAAGTGGGCCGGTGTGGCGTACCTCGTCTACCTGGCCGTGCGCATCCTGACGAGCCGGGAGAGCGCCGAAACCCCAGCCAGGAAGGGCACTCCGCTGCGCAAGGAGTTCCTGGTGGCGATCACCAACCCCAAGGCCCTGCTGATCTTCACCGCGTTCGTGCCGCAGTTCGTCGACCCGGCGCGCGGGCCCATCCCGGTGCAGCTCGCCACCCTCGGCGCGGTCTACCTGGCCGCGGAGGCGCTGGCGGGCACGGCGTACGTGGCGCTGGGCGCGGGCATCCGCAAGGCCGGGCTGACCCGGCGCGCCAAGGCCCGGCTGGACAAGGGCACGGCGGCGGTCCTGCTCGGCATGGCCGGTCTGCTGGCGACCAGTCGAACTTGATCCATTCGGGGGCTTGCCGGCAGCGGTAGTCGATCGGGTACGAAGTGTGAGGGAAGACTGACTACGGCGATCGGCCAAGCGGCTGTTAAAGTCGCGGGCTGAACCCGGATGCCCTCCGGGTGGTCGCGGCTATCCGTCGCTTCCGCCACCGTCGGCGATGGTCGACGGCATGTCCGCAAGACTGTGCCGGCAACACAGCCGGCACCGCAGGATGCCGACCCCAGTGGGGCGGCAACGCTGATGGAGGTTCGCGTGCTCGGCGCATTCCGCTCGGCTCTCGCGACGCCGGACCTACGCAAGAAGATCCTTTTCACACTGGGGATCGTCGTGGTGTACCGGTTGGGCGCCACCATGCCCGCGCCGGGCGTCTCCTTCAAGAACGTCAAACAGTGTGTCGAGTCGGTCGACCAGCAGGGGATCTACTCCCTGATCAACCTGTTCAGCGGTGGCGCGCTGCTGAACTTGTCGATCTTCGCACTCGGCATCATGCCGTACATCACGGCGAGCATCATCGTCCAGCTGCTCACCGTGGTGATTCCGCGGTTCGAGCAGCTGAAGAAGGAAGGGCAGGCGGGTCAGGGCAAGCTGACCCAGTACACCCGCTACCTGACCATCGCGCTGGCGGTCCTGCAGTCCACGGGCATCATCGCCCTGGCCGTGCGCGGGCAGCTGTTCCAGAACTGCGACGTGCCCGTCATCCCCGACGACAGCATCTTCAACCTGGCCGTCCTGGTGGTCGTGATGACCGCGGGCACCAGCGTGATCATGTGGCTCGGTGAGATCATCACCGAGAAGGGGATCGGCAACGGCATGTCGCTGCTGATCTTCACCGGCATCGCGGCGCGCATCCCGATCGAGGGCAAGATCATCCTCGACCGCGGTGGCCTCACGTTCTTCCTGGTCTGCGTCGCGGCACTGCTGATCATCGCCAGCGTCATCTACGTGGAGCAGGCGCAGCGCCGCATCCCGGTCCAGTACGCGAAGCGGATGATCGGCCGCCGGATGTACGGCGGCACGTCGACCTACCTGCCGCTCAAGGTGAACCAGGCCGGTGTCATCCCGGTCATCTTCGCCTCGTCGCTGCTGTACCTGCCCGACCTGATCTCGCGCCTGACCGCGTCCACCGACGGCGGGGCGCCGAACTGGTGGGAGAGCTTCGTCGCGACGCACCTGGTGAGCCAGTCCAGCCCGGTGCACATCGCGCTCTACTTCCTCCTGATCGTCTTCTTCACGTACTTCTACGTCGGCATCACGTTCAACCCGGACGAGCGCGCGGACGAGATGAAGAAGTTCGGTGGGTTCATCCCGGGCATCCGGCCGGGCCGTCCCACCGCCGAGTACCTCCGCTTCGTGTTGGGGCGGATCACGCTGCCGGGCTCGCTCTACCTGGGCATCGTCGCCATCCTGCCGAACCTGTTCCTCGACCTCACCGGTCAGGGCCAGAACCAGAACTTCCCGTTCGGCGGCACGGCGGTGCTGATCATGGTCGGTGTCGGCCTCGACACCGTGAAGCAGATCGAGAGCCAGCTCATGCAGCGCAACTACGAAGGGTTCCTCCGCTAGTGCGACTCGTTCTCGTCGGCCCGCCCGGTGCGGGCAAGGGCACCCAGGCCAAAACGCTCAGCCGCGAGCTCGGCGTGCCGCACATCTCCACCGGGGACCTGTTCCGCGCCCACATCAGCGAGCAGACCGATCTGGGCAAGGAAGTCCAGGAGTACCTGGACTCGGGCGAGTTGGTGCCGGACGAGGTGACCAACGAGATGGTGCGCGTCCGGCTCTCGCAGCCGGACGCCGCCAACGGGTTCCTGCTCGACGGCTTCCCGCGCAACACGGCCCAGGCGGGCGTGCTGGGCGAGATGCTGGCGGCTGAGGGCCAGAAGCTCGACGCGGTGCTGGAGTTCCGGATCGACGAGGACGTCGTGGTCGAGCGCCTGCTCGCCCGGGGTCGCACGGACGACAAGGAAGACGTGATCCGGCACCGCCAGCAGGTGTACCGGACGGAGACCGCGCCGCTGCTCGACTACTACGCCGACATCGTCGTGAGCATCGACGCCGTCGGCGAGGTCGACGAGATCAGCGAGCGCGCTCTGCGCGCCTTGCGCGACCTGAAGTGAGCGGTGGACTTGTCGATGCGCTGCGTCGGGTCGTCCCCGGTCGGGACCGCATGATCGAGATCAAGAGCCGCGACCAGCTCGAAGCCATGAGGGCTGCCGGGCTGGTCGTGGCGCGCACCCTGGCGCTGCTGGCCTCGCACGCGAAGGCCGGCGTCAGCACCGCCGAGCTGGACGAGCTGGCCGAGCAGAACATCCGCGACGCGGGCGCCATCCCGTCGTTCAAGGGCTACCACGGGTTCCCCGCGTCGATCTGCGCGTCGGTGAACGAGCAGGTGGTCCACGGCATCCCCAGCCGCACCCAGGTGCTGGCCGAGGGTGACCTGATCTCGATCGACTGCGGCGCCATCCTCGACGGGTGGCACGGCGACTCGGCGATCACCCTGCCCGTGGGCGTGGTGACCGACGCGGAGCTGAAGCTGTCCGAGGCCACCCGGGCGTCCATGCTGGCCGGCATCGAGGCGGCCGTGGCCGGCGCGCGGCTCAGCGACGTCTCGTTCGCGATCGAGTCGGCCACCATCCTCGCCGGCGAGGAGCACGGCTTCGAGTACGGCATCGTGGAGGGCTACGGCGGCCACGGCATCGGCACGAAGATGCACATGGACCCGTTCCTGCCGAACCACGGCAAGCCCGGCAAGGGGCCGCGCCTCAAGCCCGGCATGGCCATCGCCATCGAGCCGATGCTCACGCTGGGGACCGAGCGGACCGTCGAGCTGGACGACGGCTGGACCGTCATCACCGCTGACGGTTCGCGCGCCGCGCACTGGGAGCACTCGGTGGCCATCACCGATGACGGGCCCTGGGTGCTGACCGCTCTCGACGGTGACTGACCTGGTCCTCCTGGTCCTCCTGGTCGTCAGCTCGGTCGCTGACTGATCTTCTCGACTCCCTGCGCCGGTGGGCCCGTACTCGGGCTCACCGGCGTTTGGCGTGGGTGGGGTTGGGGGAGGGCTGAAGAGCTTGAAAAGCATGTCCTCGCCGGACGGGCAGATCAGCAGGATGACCCCTTGCCAGGTGGTTCTGTGCCGGGTCCGTTGTGGTCCGGGGTGCGTGTCATCCCACCGACCTCCCTCCGGGCTACCACACGTATCAAGGGGGCGCCCCCAGTCGACGCCGTGGCCAGTGCTGGACAACGCCCCCTTGACACGCGCGGTAGGGCAAAGCCAGGTCGGCGGGATGACACGAACCCCTCGATTATGCAAACCGTCCTGGCACTGACAGCGGGTCGGGTGACGGTCGACGGGGATTGATCCGGGTCCGTCGCCGCGGGCCGGTCGCTGTCGGTCCACTGACCGGCTCTTCTCCCCAGAGGAGGGGTTCGTGTCATCCCGCCGACCTGGCGCAGCCCTGCCACGCGTGTCAAGGGGGGCCGGGTTCACCGATGGCTACGGCTCTCACTGGGGGCCGGCCCCCCTTGATACGTGTGGTAGCCCTTGTGGAGGTCGGCGGGATGACACGTACCCCGGACCAACGACGGGCCCGGCACAGAACCGCCTGGCGAGGGGTCATCCTGCTGATCTGCCCGTCCGGCGAGGACATGCTTTGGAAGCTTTTACAGCTCTTGAACCTCTCGAACTCTTGAACCTCTCGAACGGGGGCTAGCACCATGTCCGAACCCCACCCCTCCCCGTCACCATTGACCGGTGACCCAGCCTGTGCGGCCCGAGGACATGCGGGCCTCCGACGCCGAACGCGAACTGGTCCAGCAGTGGCTGCACCGCGCCCACGCCGACGGCAGCCTCGACCTCGCCGAGTTCGACGCCCGGGTGGTGCGCACCTGGGAGTCCAAGACCCGAGGTGACCTGGCTGCCCTCACCGTCGACCTGCCGAACGTGTTCCACACGTCCGCCCAGCTGCCCACCCCGATCACCTCGGTCGTGCTGCCCGCACCCGAACCGGTGAGAACGAGCGGCGGGCGCAAGGCGTTGAAGGTGCTCAGCACGATCTGGCTGAGCGTCAGCGCGCTGAACCTCGCCCTCTGGCTGCTCGTCAGCCTGCTCGGCGGCGACGGCTTCGTGCACCCGTGGTTCCTCTGGGTCGCGGTGCCACCTGGAGCCGTCCTCGGAGTCCTCTGGTGGAGCACTCACCCGCAACGGTAACGCTGTTACGGGTGAGTAGCATGACTGGCAGGGAGGTGGCGACGTGACCGTGCCCCACGAGCCCCACGAGCCCCACGAGCCCCACGAGCCCCACGAGCCCCACGAGCAGCCCGAGTCCTTCGAGTCCTTCACCCGCGCGGTGGACAACGACCGTGCCGCGACCGTCGAGGTGCTGTCCCGAGCCCACGCCGAGGGCAGGCTGACCCTGGCCGAGCTCGACGAGCGCACCCGCGCCGTCTACGAAGCGGGCACGTACGCCGAACTCGGCGCGCTGACCGCGGACCTGCCCCGTGACGCGCCCCACGGCCCCCGCACGTCTCGCTCGCCGCACGACACCCACTCGGCCCGGCAGCCCCACTCGCCGCAGCAGCCCGGCACGTCGTACCAGGCCCACGCGTCGTACCAGGCCCACACGTCCTATCAACCTCGCACGTCCTACCAACCCCCGACCCGCGCGCACCACGCACCACCACCGGAGCGACGACGCTGGAGCACGACGGCTAAGGTGATCGCAGGCGCCTGGTTCGCCGCGAGCTTCGTCAACTTCCTCATCTGGGGCATCATCAGCCTCTCCCTGGGCGAGGCCGTCTACCCCTGGTGGATCTGGGTCGCGGGACCGTGGGGGTTGCTCCTGCTGGTCGGTCACCAGGCTCGATTTGGGCGTTCGAGCTGACCCGCGTACTATGGAACGGTGGCGCACACGTCGCGCCGGTTCCGCCATGCCCGGGGATTTCCTCCCCGGAGGTGGCCAGGGTTCGCAAGGGCCTGGAGGAGTCGGGGTGCCGCGTGCCCCCACTTCAGAAGTAACACCCACCGTCACGAAACGCGGAGGACATGGGCAAGAAGGACGGGGCCATTGAGGTCGAGGGCCGCGTAGTCGAACCGCTCCCCAACGCGATGTTCCGCGTCGAGCTGGAGAACGGTCACAAGGTCCTGGCACACATCAGCGGCAAGATGCGTCAGCACTACATCCGCATCCTCCCTGAGGACCGGGTTGTCGTGGAGCTCTCGCCCTACGACCTGTCCCGCGGGCGCATCGTCTACCGCTACAAGTGACCTCCGACGCGCCCCAGCACGGGCACGTCGGCTGACGCAGGAGAAGCTCAGGCGTGAAGGTCCAGCCGAGCGTCAAGAAGATCTGCGACAAGTGCAAGGTGATCCGCCGCCACGGCCGGGTCATGGTGATCTGCGAGAACCTGCGCCACAAGCAGCGCCAGGGCTGAGCGGAGCACGACCAGCACGAGTCGAGTCTTCACCGGACGCGACCACGAGTAAGCCTCCTCGCACCTGCCGCGCACTGAGCACCGCGCGCGGCACACCCCCGGACTCCAGGCCGGGGCCGGGACACCGGTCGCGAGAGCGACCGGAACTGACACAGCGAGTCAGTCCCGGGATCGGGCGAGGAGCAGACCTGGAGCGACACCACTGTTAGGAGCAAGCGCCGTATGGCACGACTCGCTGGCGTCGACCTCCCCCGCGAAAAGCGGTTGGAGATCGCGCTCACCTACATCTTCGGCATCGGTCGGACGCGCTCGAAGGAGCTGCTGACCGCCACCGAGATCTCCCCGGACATCCGGGTGAAGGATCTCGGCGACGACGACCTGACGAAGCTGCGGGACTACATCGAGAACCACTTCAAGGTCGAGGGTGACCTCCGCCGCGAGGTTCAGGCCGACATCCGCCGGAAGATGGAAATCGGCTGCTACGAGGGGCTGCGCCACCGTCGCAACCTGCCCGTCCGCGGGCAGCGCACCAAGACGAACGCGCGCACTCGTAAGGGTCCGAAGAAGACCGTCGCCGGCAAGAAGAAGGCCGGAAAGAAGTAAGACCTCGCGTCTCCAGCTCTGACAAGTAGGAGTTCACCCAGACATGCCACCCAAGTCCCGCACGGGCGCCGGGGTCAAGAAGGTCCGGCGCAAGGAAAAGAAGAACGTCTCGCACGGCCAGGCGCACATCAAGAGCACGTTCAACAACACCATCGTGTCCATCACGGACCCGCTGGGCAACGTGATCAGCTGGGCGTCCGCCGGCCACGTCGGCTTCAAGGGCTCTCGCAAGTCCACGCCGTTCGCCGCGCAGATGGCCGCCGAGAACGCCGCCCGCAAGGCCGCCGAGCACGGTATGCGCAAGGTGGACGTGTTCGTGAAGGGCCCCGGCTCCGGCCGGGAGACCGCGATCCGTTCGCTGCAGGCCGCCGGCCTCGAGGTCGGCACCATCCAGGACGTGACCCCGCAGCCCCACAACGGCTGCCGCCCGCCCAAGCGGCGCCGGGTCTGAGGCACGGGGAGGAGTAAGACACTATGGCTCGCTATACCGGACCGGCCACTCGCATCTCGCGCCGTCTCAAGGTCGACCTCGTCGGCGGGGACCAGGCGTTCGAGCGTCGTCCTTACCCGCCCGGCCAGCACGGCCGCGGTCGGATCAAGGAGTCCGAGTACCTGCTGCAGTTGCAGGAGAAGCAGAAGGCCCGCTACACGTACGGCGTCCTGGAGAAGCAGTTCCGGCGCTACTACGAGGAAGCGGTTCGTCGTCCCGGCAAGACCGGTGAGAACCTGCTGCAGATCCTGGAGTCCCGGCTCGACAACGTGGTGTACCGCGCGGGTCTCGCGCGCACCCGTCGTCAGGCCCGCCAGCTGGTCAGCCACGGTCACTTCATCGTGAACGGCCAGAAGGTCAACATCCCGAGCTTCCGGGTGTCGAAGTTCGACATCATCGACGTGAAGCCGAAGTCGCTGCCCACGCTGCCCTTCGAGGCCGCGCGCGCTTCCTTCGGCGACCGGCCGATCCCGGCGTGGCTCCAGGTCGTGCAGAGCAACCTGCGCATCCTGGTCCACCAGCTGCCGGAGCGGGCGCAGATCGACACGCCCGTCACCGAGCAGCTCATCGTCGAGCTCTACTCGAAGTGATCCTCCTGGAGGGGCCGTCCGCGGCCCCTCCAGTCGGGTCCCGCGGCGGCGCGAAATGGTGTGCCGCATGCGTTTGCCGGTCTCCGCGACCGGCTTCCACGACGTCAAATAGCGGGCGTCGGGGTGAGAAGGGAAGAACCCAGTGCTGATTTCCCAGCGTCCCTCGCTCAGCGAGGAAGCGGTCAACGAGACCCGCTCCCGGTTCGTCATCGAGCCGCTGGAGCCGGGCTTCGGCTACACCCTCGGCAACTCGATTCGCCGCACCCTGCTGTCGTCCATCCCCGGCGCGGCCGTGACCAGCATCCGCATCGACGGTGTGCTGCACGAGTTCACGACCGTCCCCGGTGTGAAGGAAGACGTCACCGACATCATCCTCAACCTCAAGGAGCTGGTCGTCAGCTCCGAGGAGGACGAGCCGGTGACCATGTACCTGCGCAAGCAGGGGCCGGGCGCGGTGACCGCGGGCGACATCGTGCCTCCGGCCGGTGTCACCGTGCACAACCCCGACCTGCACATCGCCACCCTGAACGGCAAGGGCAAGCTGGAGATCGAGCTCGTGGTCGAGCGCGGTCGCGGCTACGTCCCCGCCGTGCAGAACAAGCAGGCCGGCGCCGAGATCGGCCGCATTCCGGTCGACTCGATCTACTCGCCCGTCATGAAGGTGACCTACAAGGTCGAGGCCACCCGTGTCGAGCAGCGGACCGACTTCGACAAGCTGATCCTCGACGTCGAGACCAAGCCGTCCATCACACCGCGCGACGCCGTCGCGTCGGCCGGTAAGACGCTGGTCGAGCTGTTCGGTCTCGCTCGCGAGCTGAACGTCGACGCCGAGGGCATCGAGATCGGCCCCTCGCCCGCCGAGGCGGACACCATCGCGGCGTTCGCGATGCCGATCGAGGACCTGGACCTCACCGTCCGGTCCTACAACTGCCTCAAGCGCGAGGGCATCCACACCGTGGGCGAGCTCGTCTCGCGCAGCGAGGCGGACCTGCTGGACATCCGCAACTTCGGCGCGAAGTCGATCGACGAGGTCAAGATGAAGCTCGTCGGTCTCGGCCTCGCGCTGAAGGACAGCCCCCCCGGGTTCGACCCGTCGGCCGCCGCGTCCGACTACCCCGCCGAAGGCTGGGGCACGGACACCGCCGTGGACACCCACGACGACGGCCAGGACTACGCGGAGACCGAGCAGCTCTGAGGTCGCTTAGCGGCCGGGCCGGAGCAGAGGATCAGAAAGAAATCCGAGGAGCAATTCGATGCCCACCCCCACCAAGGGACCCCGTCTCGGGGGCTCGCCGGCCCACGAGCGGCTGATGCTGGCCAACCTGGCCACGTCCCTGTTCACCCACGGTCGGATCACGACCACCGAGGCCAAGGCGAAGCGGCTGCGCCCGTACGCCGAGAAGCTGATCAGCAAGGCGAAGGTCGGTGACCTGCACAACCGTCGCGAGATCCTGAAGGTGATCCGCGACAAGGACATCGTGCACAAGCTGTTCGCCGAGATCGGCCCGCAGTTCGCCGACCGCCCCGGTGGCTACACCCGCATCACCAAGACGCTGCCGCGCAAGGGCGACAACGCCCCCATGGCCGTGATCGAGCTGATCGCGGAGTCCACCGTCACCTCCGAGGCGGAGCGCGCCCGCAAGACCAAGTTCGCCAAGGACGAGGCCACCCCCAAGAAGGACACGGCGGCGGCCACGACCGAGGAGACCAAGGTCGAGGACGCCGACCAGGACGCGGACGCGCCCGAGTCGGCCACCAAGGACGCCGCCGAGGAGCCCGCCGAGGGCGCTTCGGACGAGGCCGCTGAGGCCCCGAAGGCCGAGGACAAGAAGGACGAGTCCTGACGGACGCGCACTTCACCGACGAGCCCGTCGTTCCCGCTGGGGACGACGGGCTCGTTCGTGTGCGACTGGACCTGGCCTACGACGGCACCGGGTTCTCCGGGTGGGCGCGCCAGCCCGACCGCCGCACCGTGTGCGGGGTGCTGGAGGACACCATGTCGACGGTGCTGCGCGAAGACGTGCAGCTCACCGTGGCGGGGCGCACGGACGCGGGCGTGCACGCGTCGGGGCAGGTGGCGCACGTCGACCTGCCGGCCTCGGTGGACGTCGCGGGCCTGCCGAAGCGCCTGGCCCGCGCGCTGCCCCCGGACGTCCGGGTGTTCTCGGCGCGGGTGGCGCCGACCGAGTTCGACGCCCGGTTCGCCGCGTTGCGCCGGCACTACGAGTACCGGGTCACCGATGCCGCGTCCGGGGCGCACCCGTTGCGGCGGCTGGACACGCTGGCCTGGCCGCGTCCGCTGGACCTGGACGCGTTGAACAGCGCGTCGCGGCTGTTGTTGGGCGAACGGGACTTCTGCGCGTTCTGCAAGCGGCGTGAGGGCGCGACGACGATCCGCGAGCTGCAACGCCTGGAGTGGGTGCGCGACGGGGCCGTGCTGACCGCGCACGTGTCCGCGGACGCGTTCTGCCACTCGATGGTCCGCAGCCTGGTCGGCGCGCTGCTGGCGGTGGGCGAGGGGCGCAAGCCGGTGGGCTGGCCCGCGTCGCTGCTGACGCTGACCGCGCGGTCCAGCGAGGTCACGGTCGCGCCGCCGCACGGGTTGTCGCTGGTCCGGGTCGACTACCCGGCCGACGACGAGCTCGCCGCGCGGGCCGCCGTCACGCGGAACGTGCGCGGCGCGGTGACCGCGACCGGCGTGCCGACCAGCTGAGCCAGGCCACACCGCCCAGCGGTATCTCCGCCAGGTACGTGAAGAACGCGAACAGCAGCACGCCCGCCACGGCCGGCGCGGCGGGCGTGCCCAGGCCGACCAGCAACGCGATGGTGCCGTTCTCGGTGACGCCGACGCCGCCGGGCGTGACCACGGCCAGCGTGAGCAGCCTGCTCACCGCGAACGCCGCCACCGTCGGCCCGGGTCCCAGGTGGACGCCGGCGGCGGCCAGGCACCACCACAGCAGCACGGCTTGCAGCAGCAGGTAGGCGAGCATGCCGGCGGTCATCCGCCACCACCCGGCCCGCACGACCTCACCGGTCTGCCGGCGCAGCCGCAGCAGGAACCGGGTGGCCCGACCGCCGAGGAGCTTGCCGGACCAGCGCAGGCGCGTCAGGACGACCACGGCCAGGCCCGCCCCGACCGCCGTGGCCACCGCCGCGACCAGCACACCGCCGCCGATCACCGCCGCGCCCTGCACGGCCAGCGCGAGCAGCGGCAGCGCCGCCCGGGACAGCGCGTTCCACAGGCCGGTGACGATCGCCGACGTGGTGATCGCCCGCGCGGAGTGGCCCCAGCTCGACGCCATCACCGCGGTCACCGCCACCCCGGCCGCGCCGCCGAACGGCAGCACGTTGCTGACCGCGCTGCCCGCCGCGTTCAGGCTGAACGCCTGGACGTGGCTCAGGCCGGGCAGCGAGGCGGTGAGCACGTAGGTGTAGGCCCAGAGCCCGGCCAGCCACAGCGCGGTCAACCCCAGCGCCGTGCCGGGTCCGACGGCGCGCAGCTGCTCCGCGACCGCCGTCCACGCCACACCGCCCACCGCGGGCACCAGGGCGACCACCAGCCACGCCGCCAGGCCCAGTGACGCCAGCGACGCGGCGATGCGCGACCACCGCCTCACCGTGCTCGCAATCGTTTGCGCTCGACGTACCACTCGGTGCCCAGGACCACGTTGAACAGCGGCGGCGGCAGTTTGAGCAGCGCGGCGAGGGTGCGGGTCGACTCGCCGCCGGTGGTCTGCGTGGCGTGCGCCGCCATGGCGGCCCGCTTCACGTGCGCGTACCGGCGGACGTCCACCGAGTGGGTGATCTCGGTGCGGGCGGTGTAGGCGTGCTCGAACGGGGCCAGGTCGAACCCGCGCACCAGCCGGGCGAGCCGCAGCCCGCGCAACAGCCACGTGCGGTCGACCGTCGCCTCCCAGACGCGCGGGGTGCCGGCGAGCTCGGCGGCCAGCGTGCCGACCCGGTGCACCTGGACGTGGTCGGGGTGGCCGTAGCCGCCGTGGGGGTCGTAGGCGGTGAGCAGGTCGGCGTGCTCCTCGTGCAGCAGCTCGGCCAACCGGCCGGCGGCCTCGCCCACGTCGGCGCGGGCGAACCCGTGCCGCCCGTCCAGGCCGGAGTCGGGGTAGCCGAGGAACTCCACGCGGGCGCAGCCGAGCGCGCGGGCAGACGCGTGCGCCTCCTTGGTGCGGACCGCGCCGAGATCGGCGCGGTGCGTGCTCAGCCCCTGTTCGCCCGCGGTGGCGACGACCAGCACGACCCGGTGCCCCTCCTGGGCGAGGCGCGCCATGGTGCCGCCGGTCAGCAGGGCTTCGTCGTCGGGGTGGGCGTGGAAGAAGACGCACGTTCGGCTCACGGGTGCAAGAGTGTCAGTTGCTCCGTTCGGCGGCTTGACGGGAGGGCACTTGTCGATCGTCCACGTCACCGACTGCTTCCTGCCGCGCCTGGGCGGGATCGAGGTCCAGGTCGCCGGGCTGGCCGCGGCGCAGGCCCGGTCCGGGGCGGACGTGCACGTGGTGACGGCGACCAGGAACGCGTCACCGGGTGACGGGTACTCGGTACACCGGATCGCGGTGCGGCTGCCGTGGGACGTGCCCGTGCACCCGTGGGCGGGTTCGCGCCTCGACCGGCTGATCGCCTCGCTGTCGCCGTCGGTGGTGCACGTGCACGTCGGCGCGATCTCGCCGTTCGCGTGGTCGGGGGTGCGGTCGGCGGCCCGGCTGGGACTGCCGGCGGTGGTCGTCGTGCACAGCATGTGGGACCCGGTGGTGCAGCGGTGCTACCGGGCGCTGGACCGGCTGGCGTCGTGGAGCTCCGCGCCGGTGGCGGTCGCGGCGGTGAGCCGGGCCGCGGCGCAGCGGGTGCGGGCGGTGGCGCCGGGGCTGCCGGTGGGGGTCGTGCCGAACGGGATCGTGCCGTCGGCGTGGCGGGCGTCGGCGGCGCGGCGGCCGGACGACGCGGTGCACGTGGTGTCGGTGGGTCGGCTCGCGGCCCGCAAGGAGCCGATGGTGCTGCTGCGGGCGTTGCGCGAGGTGTCGGCCGACGTGCCGCTGCGGGCGACGGTGGCCGGGGTGGGGCCGGAGATGGCTGTCCTGCGGCGGTACGTCGAGCGGCACGGCCTGGGGTGGGTGAGCCTGCCGGGCCGGCTCGACCGGCCGGCGGTGGGTCACCTGCTGGCCGGGGCGGACGTGTTCGTGAACGCGGCGTCGCAGGAGGCGTTCGGGCTGGCGGCGCTGGAAGCGCGGACGGCGGGGGTGCCGGTGGTCGCGCGGCCGGGGACCGGGGTGGCGGACTTCGTGCGCGACGGCGTGGAAGGGCTGCTGACGCACGACCTGGCTTCGGCGATCGCCCGCCTGGCGGACGACCGGGAGGAACGCCTGCGGATCGCCGCGCACAACCGGAGCACCGAACCGACCCACTGCACGTGGCCGCGGGTCCTGACCGCCCTCCGCTCGTGCGCGTCCCGGGTGTGAGCGCTGGGTGGTGAGGGCTAGATGGTGAGGGCTAGATGGTGAGGGCTAGATGGTGAGGGCGGCCAGGTCGAGCGTGATCGGGACCGGCGCGGCGGTGATGGTCACCGGCGCTCCCGCCTCCAGGACGTTCTCCACGACGTACCTGCCCTCGGTGAGCCGGTGCGCGGTGAGCCTCAGGTCGTGGAACTTGTTCGCCTGCTCGATCGTCCACAGGAACGGAACCCCGGCTTCGGCGTAGGCGAGCGCTTTCGTCTCCCGCTCGGCGCGTTGGTTGCCGGGCGACCAGATCTCGATCGCCACGACGACCGCCTCCGGCGGGAAGATCACGCCTTCGGGCCGTTGGTTCAGGATCACCAGGTCCGGGATCAGGGCGATGCGCCACGCCGACGAGATCTTCACGTTCACCGCCGGGACGACGTAGAGCCCGGGGCGCTCAGCGGCTGCGAGGGCGACTTTAAGCGGGTGGATCAAGTTACCGGCTACGTACTGGTGCTCGCCGGAAGGTGCGGGACTCACGTGGAGGTGTCCAAAGATCAGCTCGGTGCGCGACCCGTCCTCCGCAGGAGGGAGGGCCAGCCAGTGTTCGATCGTGTGCGGGCCGATCATCGGACCCTCCGGCGGCTGAGGGTCTTCTCGCAGAGCTGCGGACACGGGTCCACCTCCTCGATCGACTCGATTATGACCCTGCCACAGCCCCACGGGGGCGACACCGCTCCTGATCAGGTGAAATGCGCGAGCGGCCCCTCGCCGGTGGAAAAGGCGAGGGGCCGCGGTGGCGCGACTGGACCGGGCGGGGCCGGTTACAGGTCGAGGGTCCAGCTGTCGATGTAGCCCGTGTCCTGGCTGTACGCGTCACGCACGCGCAGCTGCCAGGTGCCGTTGGCGTCCTCGGACGACAGGTTCACCGTGTACGTGGCGTCCACGTTGTCCGCGCTGTCCGAACCGGACTGCACCTTCAGCTGCTTGACCGCGCCGCTCGGCGTGACCAGGTCGACCACCACGTCACCCCGGTACGTGTGCTTGACGTGCACCTCGACGGTGGCCGACGCGCCGGCCTTGCCGCCGCAGTCCGTCACCGCGATCGGGCTGGACGCGGTGCCCAGGTCCGGCACGGCCACGTCGGTCGCGTTGGTCTTGGCCGGGCAGCCGCCGGGCGGCGGGGTGGACGTGCCGACCAGGCGCAGCAGCTTGTTCGGCGAGCCGGTGCCCGCGTTGCCGACCACGCCGTTCGTCGCGCCGTTGACCAGGGCGTCGCGCACCTGCGCCGGCGTGGCGGTCGGGTTCGCGGCCAGGTAGACGGCCGCCGCGCCGACGACGTGCGGCGTCGCCATGGACGTGCCGCTGATCGTGTTGGTGGCGGTGTCGTTGCTGTACCAGGCCGAGGTGATGTTGGTGCCCGGCGCGAAGATGTCCAGGCAGGTGCCGATGTTGGAGAACGACGACCGGGCGTCGGTGTTGGTCGTGGAGCCGACCGTGATCGCCTCCAGCGTGCGCGCCGGCGACACGTTGCACGCGTTCGCGCCGTTCTCGTTGCCCGCCGCGAGGCCGTAGGTCACGCCCGACGCGATGGAGTTGCGCACGGCCTGGTCGACCGTGGCGTCCGCGCCGCCGCCGAGCGACATGTTCGCGACCGCGGGCTTGACCGCGTTCGCGGTCACCCAGTCGATGCCCGCGATGACGCCCGCGTACGTGCCGGAGCCCGCGCAGTTCAGCACCCGCACGCCGACCAGCTTGGCCTTCTTCGCCACGCCGTGCTTGGTGCCGCCGACCGTGCCCGCGACGTGCGTGCCGTGGCCGTTGCAGTCGGTGGCGTCGGCGTCGTTGTCGACGGTGTCGCGACCGGTCACGGCGCGGCCGCCGAAGTCGCTGTGCGAGAACCGGATGCCCGTGTCGATGATGTAGGCGGTGACGCCCTCACCCTCGTTCGGGTAGGTGTAGGAGTTGTCCAGCGGCAGCGCGGCCTGGTCGATCCGGTCCAGGCCCCACGACGGGGTCGGCGCCTGCGTGGCGGAGATCGAGACCTCGCCGTCCTGCTGCACGTAGGCCACCGACGGGTCGGCGGCCAGCTTGCGGGCCTGCAGCTCGGTCATCGTCGCCGAGAAGCCGCGCAGCGCGCTCGTGTACGTGTGCTTGACGTTCGCCCGGTACTTGTCGCTCAGCGTGGCGACGCTGCTCGTGCTCATGTCCTTGAGCACGACGATGTAGCTGTCCTTGACCGCGTTGGGCGCGCCCAACCCGATGATCTTGGCCTCGGTGGCGGCGGAGCTGAAGGTGGTCAGTGCGGCCGTGACCGCGAACGCCGTGCCCGTGGCCAGCCCGACACCGGCCAACCGTCTCGTCCAGGACGCGCGAACGTCTGCCATAACGGGGGTCTCCTCTTCGCAGGGTGGGCGCCCGGTCGGTGTCGCCCCCGCGACCGACCGGGCACGGTGAGTTGTTCCTAGTTCGCTGCGCGGGTGGGGCGCAAGAATTTATCCGCATCAACCGGCGAACGGCTCGTCCACAGTTTTGGTCGGGCTGTGAACGAATGGATGCGGACAGTCACTGGACCGCACACAAGAAATATGCCCCCGAACATTCGTCCGGGGGCACGTCGGCGGTCGCGCGCGGGTCAGTCGCCGCGGCGGACCGCACCGAGGATCTGCTGCTCACCGGGGGTGGTGACCAGCCGCAACGGCCGCCACAGGTTCGTGCCGAGCGCGATCACCTGGTCGTCCTTGAGCGTGGTGAGCTGGTGCGCCATCTGCGGCGGCAGCCGCCAGATCTGCGACGCCAACTGGGCCTGCCCGACCGGCAGCCGTTGCAGCAGCACGAGGTCCGCGGAATTCGCGGTGGTCGCCGCCTGGGGGTGCAAATAGGGCAGCACGTACATCGTGGTCTGCCACGGCGACCGCGGCGGGAACAACTCCTGCGGCACGTGGCCGCCGTCGTGCACGACCAGCAGCGGGCTGTCCTCCGACGGGCGCGGCAGCTCGACCGGGCTCAGCCGGCGCAGCTGCACCAGCGGCGAGGGGCGGCCGTCCGCGCCCGCGCCCGCCGCGCGCACCACCGGCTGCCAGGCGGCCGGGCGACCCGTCGCGATGGTGATCCACGCGCCGGTCGCCATGGCCCGCAGCGCGATCTGCCGCGCCAGGTACAGCCCGCCGACCACGACCATGCGGGTCGGCGCGGACCGCAGCACCGAGATCGTCAGCGGCTCGCCCTGAAGGCCGGAGCCGAGCACCATGCCGCCGCGGTCGCCCGACGGGCTCACCACGTCCAGCATCTGCGGCGACACCAGGAACTCCGGCGCCACGCCCTTGCCCTGCGAGTCCAACAAGCGGGAGTTGCTCACGCCACACCTCCGAGCGGCAGCGTCGCGGCCAGCCCGGCGACCTGGAGGCCGTTCAACGGGGTCAGCGTGATGTCGAGCTTGTCGGCCAGCGCCTTGAGCCGGTCGTCGGCGCGGTTCAGCTCGGTCGGCGTCCGCGCGCTCACCCGCACCATGCCGCGCAGGCCGACCTGGCCCTGCTCGCTGCTGGGCGAGATCGTCATGGACAGCGTCGAGGACAGGGCCCGCACGCCGGTCAGCGCGTTCAGGTTGTGGCGCATGCCCTTGGACGGCCAGCCGGTGATCGCGTAGCTGGCGTGGCCGACGCCACCGGCCGTCACACCGGACCACTTCTCCCGCAACGACACCGAGTTGTTCGACCCGGCCACCGAGGTCAGCTCGGCCGCCGAGATGCCCGCGCGGATCAGCTCGTCGGGGTCGAGCGGCCGGATCGACACGCCCGTCGACTCCAGCGCGTTGCGCACGCGGGACAGGGCGCCGATCAACGCCCGGTGCGCGCCGACGACGCCGCCGCCGCGCTCCCGGATCGCCGCCGCGCACCGGCGCGGGTCCAGCCGCACCGCGATCCACGTGGTCCGGCGGGCCGCGGCGGGCAGCGGGCCGAGCACCTCCATGTAGGAGTTGAGCGCGGGCGAGTTCGACGGCAGCGCCGCGCTGCCGGGGTAGCAGTGCCAGATCACCGAGATCGCGTCGAGCACCACACCGCGGTCCTCCAACGTCGGCGCGAGCGCGCCCAGCGGCAGCGACGGCGCGCTGCCCACGGCGGTGATCAGGCCCGGCGCCGGGTCGACCAGCAGCACGGCGGTCCACGCGCCCTGGTGCCAGGCCATGCCCAGCGGCCGGCGCTCGTGGTCGACGCCCCGTGCCACCACCAGGTCCGGCACCGCGAGGCGCAGCAACGCCACGCGCGGGTCGTCCGGGCCGATGACCGAGGACTCCTCCTCCGACGGCGGTTTCATCTCCACCGGGCCGGTGCGCTTGGCCGTGCGGCCGTGCGAGCGGAAGCTGTAGCGCACCACCAGGCCGATCCACTGGGTCAGCCAGCGACCCCGCGACCTGGTGAAGGCGATGATCAGGGCGATCAGCACGATGCCGCCCGCGACGTACATCGGCACGGGGGCGACCGTGTCGCCGGTGGCGCCGACGGCGAGCAGGACCAGGCCGATGGCGACGCCGACCTCGAGCACGACCAGGTTGGCGACCGGCAGGGAGCCCAGGCTCGCGCCCGCGGTGCGGCGGCGCGCCCGGAGCAGCGCGGCGCGCACGGCGCCCCCGGCTGCCTGCGCGCGTGCCATGGCGGGGTTGGGCTGGCCCGGATGTGGGGTGGTCACGGACATCCGCTCTGGTTCTCTTTCCGTCGGCGTGCGCCGGGTGGGGACCGACCGGGTCTGACCAACCCGCACACGGACCACCCGCCGTCCGGCTATCGTGCAGACCGTACCGCGACTGGGAGAGCAGCGAGCCGAGAATGGCATCAACACCCACCACCAAGTCACAGGTCCAGGCCTACCGCTTCGTGCTGCGCAGGATGCAGTCCGCCCTGGTGCGCAGAGACGCGGTGATGCTGCACGACCCGATGCGCACGCACTCGCGCGCGACCGCGGTGGGCGTCCTGCTCGGCGTCATCGGGCTGCTCGGCTTCCTCATCTTCGGCTTCTTCTCACCGGACCCGCAGGTCGACGACCAGACGCAGATCGCCATCTCCAAGGAGACCGGCCAGGTCTACGTCGTGCACACGGTCGGCACGACCAAGACGCTGATCCCGATGACGAACCTCGCCTCCGCGCGGCTGCTGCTGCTGCAGCGGTCGAACCCGGACAAGGGCCAGGCGGCGGTCGCGGGCGGCGACGCGGCGGCGGGCCAGGTGAACGTGGGGCCGCAGGTCGCGGGCGGCGACCCGAAGCTGGTCAGCGAGAAGGCCCTGGCGAAGCTGCCCAAGGGCCGGCTGACCGGCATCCCCGACGGGCCGGACGTGCTGCCCAAGCCCGCCGACCGGGTCGGCCCGGACTGGTCGGTGTGCGACACCCTGCAGCTGGACGAGTCGCTGAACGACCCGTCCGCGCCGGGCAAGTTCACCACCACCGTCCTCGCGGGCTTCAGCGGCGGCGGCGAGCTGCTCGACGGCAACCGCGCCCTGCTGGTGCGCGCGGGCACCGACGACAAGCAGGCGTACCTGATCTACAAGGCGCCGGTGAACTCCAAGATCACCTCGACGTCCACCGTGCGCGCCAAGGTCGACCTCACCAACGCCGAGGTCCGCACGGCGCTGAACCTGAGCCAGAAGAAGCCGCGCGCGATCAGCTCCGGCCTGCTCAACGCGATCCCCGAGGCGAAGCCGTTGGTGGCCCCCGAGATCCCGGGCCGCGGCCAGAACGTGACCTACGTCCAGGGCGAGAACCTGAAGATCGGCGCCGTGATCGAGGTCCGCCGCTCCGGCGCCGACTCCGAGTTCCACGTGGCGCTCAAGGACGGCCTGCAGAAGATCAGCCGGGCCGCGGCCGACCTGCTCCGCGCGGCCTACGCGCAGGGCGCGGAGCCCAAGCTGGTCGACATCGCGCGGACCAACAGCGCGCCGACCGTCGAGCTGCTCGACTTCGCCGACTACCCGCCGGACGTGCCCGAGGTCCTGGAGCCGAACCAGAACAACCGGGTCATCTGCCTCGGCTGGCAGGCGCAGAACGTGTCCTCGGACAACAGGTCGCAGCACACCAAGGTGACCATCGCGCCGTCGCTGCCGATCCCGTCGGGCGTGGTGCCGGTGGAGATCAACCAGGTCGGCGCGACCGGCGAGGTCGTCAGCCAGTTCGTGATGGCGCCGGGCAAGTCGGCCGTGGTGCGCAGCGCGACGTCCACCCAGGACTTCGACAGCGGCCCGATCCACCTGATCACCGGCCGCGGCGTGAAGTACGGCGTCCCGGACACCACCACCAGCGGTGCGCTGGGCCTCGGCGTGGACGGGTTCTCCCCCGGACCGGAGTCGATCCTGCGGCTGCTGCCGAACGGGCCGCAGCTCAACCGCAACGACGCCTCCCGCAGCTGGGACTCGATCCCGGTGCCGAAGAACAACGGCCTGCTGCCCGAGGAGAAGGCCCAGAAGCAGGGCGGCTGAGCCGGTATTGCTGAGCCCTTTGGGGGAACCGGCGTGGGCCGGTTCCCGTCAGAGGGAGCAGGAGGTGTCCGGGTGAACGAGGTCACACGCGGGCCGGCGGGCGGCAGGCAGGTTTCGGTCGACCCGCGCTGGCTGGAGCTGTACGCGAAGCGCGTCGACGAGGCGGCCGAGGAGCTGACCCGCGCGCGGTCCGAGCTCAGGGAAGCGCCGATGCGGCCGCAGAGCTTCGGCGAGCTGGGGCGGACGCTGCGCAGCGCGGAGGCCTACGGCCGGGCCGCGGGGCTGCTCCACCAGCAGCTCGACCGGGCGTGCGAGGTGCTGACGTCCGCGGCGAAGGGCCTGCACGACGTGGCCGAGCACTACGGCGCCCAGGACGACGACGCGGTGGCGTTGATCCAGGCGGTCGACCGGCGGGCGGGGTTGAGCTGATGCGGGGCAAGGACGGCAGGCAGATCGCCGCCGAGGTGGGGCCGGAGCTCGACTACCTGTCCGGGATCAGCAGGCGGCTGGGCGTGCGCGACCTCGTGGCGGACTACTTCGCGCCGGTCCTGGGCGACTGGAACGACCTGAACGAGGAGGCCGAGCGCTGGCGCAAGGCCGGCCTCGTCGCCGAGCACGTGACGCGCGACCTGACCAAGCCGCTCGGCAAGCTCGACTCGGCGTGGCAGGGCAAGGACGCGGACGCGTTCGTGGACCACATGCAGAAGGTCGGCCTGGCCGGGCACGACATGTCCGACGCGATGCACGCGATGGCCGAGGCGCTGGACCAGACCGCCGAGGGCGTGCGCGGGATCGTGCAGGACATGTCCCGGGTGTTCGCCGAGGCGGCCGACGCGGTGTCCGGCGCGGCGGCGTTGCCGGTGGACGGCGACCGGCGCGTGGTGGAGGCGTTGGACGAGCTGCACGACCCGGCGAAGGAGCTGCACGAGTCCGTGCGGGACGTGCTGGAGGCGTTCCTGCGGCTGTGCGACGGCGTGTCCGGTTCGGACGACTTCGCCGACGTGAAGATGGAGCACAGGTACCCCGAGCAGGACTGGTCGTTCACCGCGCCGGCGAAACCGGCCGCGCCGGAGCCGGCGGCCACCCCGCCCGCCGGGACGAAGCCGGCCGCCGCCGGTGGGTCCGGTGGCGGCGGCGTGCCGGGCGGTGGTGGTGGCGTGCCCGGTGGCGGCGGCGTGCCCGGTGGTGGTGGCGTGCCCGGCGGTGGCGGCGGGGTGCCCGGTGGTGTGCCCGGCGGCGAGTCGGCGGAGCGGATGCAGCCGGGCGGGTCGACGGGCGTGGCCGAGCCGCGGCCGACGGAGTCCGCCCCACGTCCGGCGGCCGCCGCGGCGGGTGGTCCGTCCGCTCCGGCGGCGGGCGGCGCGGGGATGATGGGCGGCGGCATGATGGGCGGCATGGGCGCCGGCGGCCAGCAGGGCGGCGACAAGGATCACAAGTCGAAGGTCCAGCTGGCCGGCTCGACCGAGCAGGTCTTCGGCAAGCCCAAGAAGTCGGCCCCGCCGGTGCTCGGCGAGGACTGACGGGCCCGCGCGCGTTCTGAGCGTTCAACTCGGGTGTTCCGAACGTAGGACACGCGCGTTCTGAACGTAGGACACGCGGGAGGGCCGCTGGGCGGCCCTCCCGCACGTCGTCTAGATCACGGAGCGCTTCGGGGCCGGGAGGCGCCTGGCGCGGTTGCGGTTCACGGTGTGCACGACGAACATCGTCAGCAGGAGCAGGCCGACGCCCGCGCCCGTGCCGGACAGCGCCACGATCATCGGCGTGCTGCTCGGCGGGTTCAGCGGGCCCAGGTTGGTGATCAGCTGCTCCGGCGCCGCCTGCTTCGCGCCGGACTCCTCCAGCGGCAGCTCGGCGGTCAGCGCGGCCACCGGGTTGATCATCCCGTAGCCGATCTTGTGGTCGCGGCCGTTCGGGTTGCCCGGGTGCTGCGCGGTCGACTTGATGCGGTTCATGACCTGCCTCGCGGTCAGGTCGGGGAACCGCTCGCGCACCAGCGCGACCACGCCCGCCACGTACGGCGAGGCGAAGCTCGTGCCCTGGATCGGGACGGGCCGGCCGCTCTCGAAGTTCGCGTTCGTCAGGCCCTTGCCCGCGGGGTCGAGCGTGACGATGTTCTCGCCCGGCGCGGCCACGCTGACCCACGGGCCCCACACCGAGAACGGCGACACGCCGCCCTCCGCGTTCATCGACGCCACGGACAGCACGTCGTCGGCGTACCACGGCGGCGAGGCGACCACGTTGACCCGGTTCGGGTCCTGGCCGTCGTTCTGCCCCTGGCAGCCGCTGTCCGGGTCGATGTTGCCCGCGGCGGTCACGATGACGACGTCCTTGTCGTTCACCGCCCAGCTGATCGCGGCTTGCAGCTCGCGTTCCCCGCTGCTCGGCTCGGCCGGCGGGGCGCACGCGGTCAGCGAGATGTTGATGACCCTCGCGCCCTGGTCCACCGCCGAGACGATGGCTTTCGCCAGGGTGCCGACCTTGCCCGCGGACGGCCGGTTGTCCTGCTTCTTCGGGTCGTCGAACTTGAAGCTGTTGCTGGTCTGCCGGAACGCCAGCACGGTCGCCTCGGGCGCGGCGCCGACGAACCCGGTCGCCTCGTCGCGGCTGGCCGCCGCGACGCCCGCGACCTCGGTGCCGTGGCCGTCGCAGTCGCTGACGCCGCGCTTCTCGGTCTCCACGTAGTCACCGCCCGCCACGACCCGGCCCTGCAACCGCGGGTGGTCCTTGTTGACGCCGGTGTCGATGATGGCGAGCTTGATGTCCTTGCCGGTGGCGAACCGGTGCGCCTCTTCCAGGCGCAGCTGCATCTGGCCCCACGGCTTGTTCGGGATGGGGCGGTCGCCGGTGTTGGACGTGATGCACTGCGTCTTCGGCTGGTAGTCGACGTCCTCGACGGGCGGTTCGGGCGCGCGCAGGAACGACCGGTCCACCGGCGGCGGCTGCGAGTTCAGCCGGGCCGGCGCGGCCGGGGTCGTCGTCGACGGCTGGGCGTGCGCGCCGGGCGCGGTCACCAGGGTGACCGCCGCCGCGGTCAGGGCGGCGATCTTGCGGATGCGCATCACGGCCTCACGCGGGGATGAGCTGGCGCATGGCCACGTAGAGGTCCATCACCGCCAGCGCCAGCGGCAGCACCGCGGCGATCAGGATGGCCTCCAGCACGTCGACCGTGCGGCGCAGCACCGGGGAGAACTTCTGGTTGGGGAAGATCACGCCGAGCACCAGCGCGCCCGCGCCGACCACCACGAGGGTGCCGAACACGTACAGCAGCCGGTCGCCGGGGGTGGACTGCACCAGCCACCCGAGCAGCACGCCCGCGCCCGCGACCATGCCGCTGGCCAGCAGCGCCACCGCCTGCGCGCCGTTGGCGTAGGCCCGGCCGCGCAGCAGCAGCACCAGCGTCACCACGATCGCCAGCAGCGGGCCCCAGATGGCGCCGTCGCCCGCCGCGATCACGGCGAACAGGGCGGCGACGCCGCCACAGCCGATGATCATGCCGGTCAGGTACTCGTGCGCGTTGGCGGTGCGCCGCTCGATCACGGAGTACTCCGGGAAGCCGGTGTCCTCCTTGAGGTCCTCGGCGCTGCCCGGCACGGTCGGCAGCGGCAGCTTGGCCAGCTGGATCGTCAACCGGGGCAGCACGGACAGGGCGGCGAGCGAGACCGCCGCGGTGGCCGCCGCGATGCCCTGCACCGGGTGGTCCACGAAGATGCCGATGAGGAACGCGAGACCGCTCAGCGCGCCGGCCGTGGCGGCGGCGATGAACACCGTGATGCCGCGGCCGATCAGCATGATCGACGCCGAGGCGAAGATCAGCACCAGCACGCTGGCCAGCAGCAGGCTCGGCCGGCCGATCTCGCCGGGCACGATGTAGAGGCCCGCGACGTAGGCCATCGGGAGCCCGCCCGCCGCGGCGACCAGCACGCCCGTGCCGGTGGCGTTGTAGGACCGCGCCACGACCGCGCCCGCGACGAGCGACGCGATGGCGATCACACCCGCGCAGATCGCCGGCACGAGGTTGCCGCCGCCCGCGAGCGGTCCGGCCATCAGCACCGCGATGGCGGCCGTGACCAGCGCCAGCGCGCCCGCGAGGTGGCCGTAGCGGCGTGCCGTGTCCTTGGTCCACGGGCGGAAGCTGTCCGGGTCCGACTCGGCGATCGCGTCGACCACGTCGTCGTACAGCGGGGGCGGCGGGTTCTCGTTGCGCTTGCGCAGCTGCAGCAGCTCGCCGTCGACCACGCCGAGCGAGGCCAGCGTGCGGCTGGGGTCCAGCGGGCCCTCGCCCAGCTTGGCCAACGCCCAACCGCCGTGTCGCACGCCACCGTCCGGAGTGGCCTCCTTGGCCATGTCCAGCAGCATCGGCAGCAGGTCGGCCACCGCGACGTCGGCGGGCAGCGCGACGTCGATACGCGTTCGCGGCGCAACCACCGTCACCCGGCTGAACACCGTCGTTCCGGTCGCCACCAGCGCCCCCTAAGTCCTGATGAGTGTGTGCTGTGGTCCGTCCCGACCCTATTGGTCCGGTCGGACGCGCTTCGGCCCGCCCCTGCGGAGGAGCCGACCCAGTATGGGGGCAGTGGGCGTCGCGGCTGGGCTGTTCCGCGCAACACGTCACAACACGTTGGCCGCGGATTTGCCCGACCCCCCGTCGTGCGGGGTTCCGATGCGCCATAGTGTCGGTGCGACTGTGGCGGGCCCACACGCCCGGATCGGGATTTCGAGCGCAGTCGGGCTGAACGTTTACGGATCGACGCTGAAGAGGTGCCTGTCAGGTGAGCACGCTGCAGTTCAAGCGCACGGCACGCCTCGCCGCTCCCCGCCCGCCGGGCGGTGAGGTCCACCTCGAACCGCCGCCCGAGGTGCCGCGGGTCATCCCCGGCAACATCATGATGAAGGCGATGCCCGTCGTCATGATCGTGTCGTCCGTCGGCATGATGGTGCTGATGTTCAGCTACAGCGGGCGCAGCCCCGCTGCGATGATCATGCCCGGCATGATGCTGGTCTCGACCATCGGCATGATGGCCGGCGGCATGGGCGGCGGCAAGGGCCAGAAGAAGGCCGAGATGAACGAGGACCGCAAGGACTACCTGCGCTACCTCGGCCAGATGCGCGACCGCGCCCGCGAGGCCGCCAACGAGCAGCGCGCCGAGCGCGAGTGGGTCCACCCCGACCCGCAGATGCTGTGGTCGCTGGCCACCACCCGGCGCATGTGGGAGCGCCGGCAGAACGACCCCGACTTCTGTCACCTGCGCGCGGGCCGCGGCTCGCAGCGGCTGGCGACCCGGCTCGTGCCGCCGCAGACCGGTCCGGTCGAGGAGCTGGAGCCGATCGCGACGCTGGCGCTGCGCCGGTTCGTGCGCGCCCACTCGCTGGTGCCCGACCTGCCGATCTCCATCGCGCTGCGCGGCTTCGCCGCCGTCGGCCTGCTGGGCGAGATCGAGGAGAAGCGCGGCCTGGCCCGCGCCCTGCTGGCCCAGATGGTCACCTTCCACTCGCCGGACGACCTGCTGGTCGCCGTCGTCACCACCGGCCGCACCAAGGCCGAGTGGGAGTGGATGAAGTGGCTGCCGCACGTGCAGCACCCGGCGATCGTCGACGGCATCGGGCAGATGCGGATGATGGCGGGCTCGCTGGCCGAGGTCGAGCAGATGCTGGACGAGCAGCTGCGCGACCGGCAGCGGTTCACCCGCAACGCTCCGCCGCCCGCCGACCAGCCGCACATCGTGATCCTGATCGACGACGGCGACGTCACCCGGGAAGAGCAGATCATCCTGGAGGAGGGGCTGGTCGGCGTCACGCTGTTCGACCTGTCCGAGTCCCTGGGCAACCTCACCGCACGTCGCGGCCTGCGGCTGGTGATCGAGGACGGCAAGCTCGGCGCGCGCAGCGCCAGCGGCGTGGAGTGGTTCGGCGCGCCGGACTGGCTGAGCGTGGTCGAGGCCGAGGCGCTGGCCCGGCGGCTGTCGCCGTACCGGATCGGCGGCGTGGACGCGGGCGGCAGCGACGAGGACCCGCTGTCGATGAGCAACAACCCGCCGCTGCTGGAGTTCCTGGGCATCCCGGGCGACCCGATGACCTTCGACGTGCAGGCGGCGTGGCGGCCCCGGCCGGTGCGCGACCGCTACCGGGTGCCGTTCGGCATCGGCGAGTTCGGTCAGCAGGTCGAGCTGGACATCAAGGAAGCCGCGATGGAGGGCATGGGCCCGCACGGCCTGTGCATCGGCGCGACCGGTTCCGGCAAGTCCGAGTTCCTGCGCACGCTCGTGCTGGGCATGCTGGCGACGCACTCGTCGACCTCGCTCAACATGATCCTGGTCGACTTCAAGGGTGGCGCGACGTTCCTCGGCCTGGACAAGGCCCCGCACGTCGCCGCGACGATCACCAACCTGGCGGGCGACCTGACCCTCGTCGACCGCATGAAGGACGCCATCGCCGGCGAGGTGTCGCGGCGCCAGGAAGTGCTGGCCAAGGGCAACTACAAGAACGTGTGGGACTACGAGAAGGCGCGGGAGAACGGCGCCGACCTCGACCCGCTGCCGGCGCTGTTCATCTGCATCGACGAGTTCTCCGAGATGCTGACGGCGAAGCCGGACTTCATCGACATCTTCCTGCAGATCGGCCGCGTCGGCCGGTCGCTGCAGATGCACATGCTCCTGGCGTCGCAGCGGCTGGAAGAGGGCAAGCTGCGGGGCCTGGACACGTTCCTGTCCTACCGGATCGGTCTGAAGACGTTCTCCGCCGCCGAGTCGCGCGCCGCGATCGGCGTGCCGGACGCCTACGAGCTGCCGCCCATCCCGGGCTCGGGGTACCTGGGCGTGCAGGGCTCGCCGCTGACCCGGTTCAAGGCGCTGTATGTGTCCGGCCCCTACCGGCCGGCCGGGTTGCAGGTCGCGGGCCCGTCCGCGCCGGTGACCAGCGACAAGCGACCGCGCTACTTCGTGCCGGACTACATCGAGATCCCCAAGGAGCCGATCAAGCCGATCGAGCCCGTCAAGCAGGAGAAGAAGGAAGAGGACTCGAACGAGCCCTCGGAGCTCGAGGTCATCGTCGAGCGGCTGGTGGGCCAGGGCCCGCCGGCGCACGAGGTGTGGCTGCCCCCGCTGAACGAGCCGCCGTCGCTGGACACGCTGCTGCCGCCGTTGCAGGCGACCGAGGACCGCGGCCTGACCGCGCCCGGCTTCTTCTCCAACGGCAAGCTCCAGGTGCCGCTCGGCGTGGTCGACAAGCCGTTCGAGCAGCGGCGCGACCTGCTGTGGGCGGACTTCTCCGGCGCGGCCGGCCACGGCGCGATCGTCGGCGGTCCGCAGTCGGGCAAGTCGATGATGCTGCGCACGCTGATCACGTCCATGGCGTTGTCGCACACGCCGCAGGAAGTGCAGTTCTACTGCCTCGACCTCGGTGGCGGCACGCTGGCGTCGCTGGAGAACCTGCCGCACGTCGGCGGGTTCGCCAGCCGGTTGGACGTGGACAAGGCGCGCCGGATGGTGGCCGAGCTGTCGGGCCTGATCACCGAGCGCGAGCAGCGGTTCCGCGCGCAGGGCATCGACTCGATGGTCGAGTTCCGCAACCGCAGGCGGCGCGGCGAGATCCGCGACGACAACTTCGGCGACGCGTTCCTGGTCGTGGACGGCTGGATGAACTTCCGGCAGGAGTTCGAGGCGCTGGAGCCCGCGGTCCAGGCGCTGGCCGCGCAGGGCCTGTCCTACGGCGTGCACGTGATGGTGGCGGCGAACCGGTGGGCGGAGATCCGGCCCGCGATGAAGGACCTGCTCGGCACGCGGTTCGAGCTGCGCCTCGGTGACGTCAGCGAGTCCGAGGTGGACCGCAAGGTCGCGGTCAACGTGCCGCCGGGCCGCCCGGGTCGCGGTCTGTCGCCGCAGAAGCTGCACTTCCTGACCGCGTTGCCGCGCATCGACGCCTCGTCGGACGCGGAGAACGTGGCGGCGGGCGTGCAGGACATGATCGCCAAGGTGAGCAACGCCTGGCGGGGCCCGCGCGCGCCGCAGGTCCGCCTGCTGCCCGACCTGCTGCCCTACCACGACTTCATGGCCCAGGTGCAGCAGCAGCGGCCGAACCGGGGCCACCTGGTGCCGATCGGCGTCAACGAGGACGAGCTGGCGCCGGTGTACCTGGACTTCGACGCCGACCCGCACTTCATGGCGCTGGCCGACGGCGAGTCGGGCAAGACGAACCTGCTGCGCGCCATCGTGCGCGGGATCATGACCAGCTACACCTCGTCCGAGGCGCTGATCATGCTGGTCGACTACCGGCGCACCATGCTCGGCTACATCGAGACCGACCACCTGCTGTCCTACGCGGTGTCCTCGGCCCAGCTCACGGACATGATCAAGGACGTGCGGGGGTCGATGGCCAACCGCCTGCCCGGCCCGGACGTCACCCAGGAGCAGTTGAAGAACCGGTCCTGGTGGAAGGGCCCGGAGCTGTTCGTGGTCGTGGACGACTACGACCTGGTCGCGCCGCAGGGTTCGCAGAACCCGTTGCAGCCGCTGGCGGAGTTCATCCCGCAGGCGAAGGACGTGGGCCTGCACATCATCGCGGTGCGGCGCATGGGTGGCGCGTCGCGGGCGATGTACGACCCGATCCTGGGCAAGCTCAAGGAGATCTCGGCGCCGATCATGGTGGGTTCCGGTTCGAAGGAGGAAGGGGCGATCGTGGGCAACCTCAAGGCGTCGCCGCAGCCTCCCGGCCGGGGCACGCTGGTCACCCGCAAGCTGGGGCAGCAGCGCGTCCAGCTGGCGTGGATCGACCCGGACTGACGGGTACCGCGCACGACGGGAAGGCCTCGCTCCGGCGGGGCCTTCCCGTGTTTCCGGGGCCCCGCCGCCGCCGGTCGCGGCGCTCGTCGCTGACGCACGGTGCCCGGAAAGTGTCGGTCTGTTGCTTTATGCTTCGCCCCGCACGTACGGGGGGTGACGTGGAGACTGAGTTCAAGGTGCTCGGGCCCCTGGAGGTCTGGCACGACGGCAGGCAGGTGGTGCTGCCGACGGGCAAGGCGCGGGTGCTGCTGGCCAGCCTGCTGCTGCGCGCGGGCAGCGTGGTGCCGATGGACGTCCTGGTCGACCGGCTCTGGGACGGCCGGTCGGTGAACCCGGGCCGCACCAAGGCGACGTTGCACATGGTGGTGACCCGGCTGCGCCAGTCGCTCGGCGCGGCGAACGTGGTCCGCACCGCCACCGGCGGGTACGCGGCGGACGTGCCGCCGGGCGCGCTGGACCTGCACCGGTTCCGCGAGCTGGTCGACCGCGACCGGCTGGGCGAGGCCCTGAGCCTGTGGCGCGGCGCGCCGCTGTCGGACGTGCCGTCGGACGTCCTGCACGGCGAGGACGTCGCGCCGCTGCTGGAGGAGCGCCTCGACGCGCTGGAACGGCGGCTCGACCTGGACCTGGCGGCGGGCCGGTCCGCGGAGGTGGTGCCCGAGCTGCGGTCGCTGACCCGCGAGCACCCGCTGCGCGAGCGGTTCTGGGGCCAGTTGATGGAAGCGCTTTCCGGGTCGGACCGGCAGGCGGAGGCACTGGCCGCCTACCGGTCGGTGAGCGGGCTGCTGGCCGAGCAGCTCGGCGTCGACCCGGGGCCGCGGTTGCAGGAGCTGCACCAGCGGATCCTCACCGCCGCGCCGGTCGTCGCGCGCCCGAACACCCGCGGCGCCTCGAACAAGCCGCGGCAGCTCCCGCCGCGCACCCGGTTCTTCGTCGGCCGCGACGGCGAGCTGGCCGTGCTGTGGGAGCTGCTCGACACGGCGTCGGCGGGCGCGGTGGTGATCGCGGCGATCAGCGGCACGGCCGGCGTCGGCAAGACGGCGTTGGCGTTGCACTGGGCGAACCAGAGCGCGCACCGCTTCCCGGACGGCCAGCTCTACGTGAACCTGCGGGGGTTCGACCCGACGGGTGTGCCGATGAGCCCGGACGAGGCGTTGCGGGGGTTCCTCGGCGCGTTGGGCGTGGCGCCGGAGCGCGTGCCGTCCGGGCTGGACGAGCAGGTCGGCCTGTACCGCAGCCTGCTGGCCGAGCGCCGGGTGCTGGTGGTGCTGGACAACGCGGCGGACAGCGAGCAGGTGCGCCCGCTGCTGCCGAGCGGGCCGCGCTGCCTGGCCCTGGTGACCAGCCGCAACCAGCTCGACGGGCTGGTGGTGCGCGAGGGGGCGCAGTCGTTGCCGCTCGGTGTGCTGTCCGACGGGGAGGCGACCGCGCTGCTGGTGCGGCAGCTGGGGGAGGAGCGGGTCGGGGCCGAGCCGGCCGCGGTGGGCGAGCTGATCGGGCACTGCGCCGGGCTGCCGCTGGCGTTGTCGGTGGTGGCGGCCCGCGCGGCGGCGCACCCGGCCTTCGCGCTGCGGGCGCTGGCGGGCGAGCTGGCCGACGAGCGGACCCGGCTGGAGGCGCTCGACACGGGCGAGGCGACGACCAGCGTCAAGACGGTCTTCTCCTGGTCCTACGAGCGGTTGAGCCCGGCCGCGGCCCGGATGTTCCTGCTGCTGGGCGTGCACGCGGGCCCCGAGGTGTCGATCCCGGCGGCGGCCAGCCTGGCCGGTGTGCCGCTGCCCGCCGCCCGCCGGGCGATGGGCGAGCTGAGCAGGCTGCACATGATCGCGGAGCCGGCGCCGGGCCGCTTCACGCTGCACGACCTGGTGCACGCCTGCGCACGTGACCTGGTCGCGGCGCACGAGGACCGGAGCGGTCCGCGCGAAGCACTGCGGCGGCTGCTCGACCACTACCTGCACACCGCGAACACGGCCGACCGGTTGCTGTACTCGCAGCGCGAGGAGGTGCCGATCGCCGCGCCCGCGCCGGGCGCGGTGGTCACCGAGCTGACCGAGCGGGCCGACGCGCTGGCCTGGTTCGACCTGGAGCAGGCGTCGCTGTTCGCCGCGGTCGGGCACGCCGCCGCGCACGGGTTCGACACCCACGCCTGGCAGTTGGCGTGGACGACCACGGCGTTCGCCCGGCTGCGGTCGTTCTGGCACGAGCAGGCGCGGTGCCTCGACACGGCGCTGGCCGCGGCCCGGCGGCTGGACGACCGGGTGGCGCTCGCCTCGACCAACCGGGCCCTCGGCCGCATCCTGATCACGCTGCGGCGCTTCGCCGAGTCGGAGGCCCACCTCACCGCCGCGCTCGACCTGGCGCGCGAGCTGGGCGACCGGCAGAGCCAGGCGCACATCCACCGCCACCTGGCCGGGCTGTACGAGGCGTGGGAGCGGCTGCACGAGGCCCTGCACCACGCCGAGCGGGCGCTGGCGCTGTTCGAGGAGCTGGGCGACCGCGCCGGCACGGCCCGCGCGCTCAACGCCGTCGGTTGGGCCCGCGCGATGCTCGGCGAGGACCTGCACCGGGCGCTGGCCGACTGCGGCCGGGCCCTGGTGCTGTTCCGCGAGGTCAACGACGTGCTGGCGGAAGCGGCGACGTGGGACAGCCTCGGTTACGTCCACCACCGCCTGCACGACCTGGCCGAGGCCGTCCGCTGCTACCGGGAGGCGTTGCCGCGCTACCGGGAGAGCGGCGACCGCTACGAGGAGGCCGCGACGCTGCAACGGCTCGGTGACGCGCACGTGCTGGCGGGCGACCACGACGCGGCCCGCGAGGTGTGGCGGGCGGCGCTGGACATCCTGGACGAGCTGGGCCACGGCACGGCCGAGGCGCTGCGGGTGAAAGCGGCCGGTCTGCCGTGACGGGGCCGCTGACCCGCTTCGCCGTCCTCGGGCCGCTGCAGGTGTGGCGCGGCGACGGGCCGCTCGCCGTGCCCGCCGGTCGAGCGGCTGTGGGACGGCGAGCGGCCCGACCCGCGGCGGGCCGAGGCGACGTCGCGCGTGGTGGTGGCCCGGCCGCGGCAGACCCTCGGCGACCCGATCCGCCTCGGCCGAGTGGCGCCGGCTCACCGAGATCGCGCCGGCGGCGGACCTCCGCGACCGAGACCGCGGGCTCCCCGGCGCAGAGCGCGGCGGAGCCCGCGGTCCGGTCGTCACCGCGCGAGGGCAGGGCGGGCGCGTCGCCCCCCTCGACGAGCACCTGCCACCGGGACCGGCTTCCCCCCTCGTGCGAACCGCCGGTCCCGCGCCCACTGGGGGTCGCGGCGGTGAACGCCCCCACTGTGCTGGAAGGGCCTCACAGACCTCTCACGACGGCCTCACCCACCGCGTGGAGATGAGCCGACCGTCACGTCACGTCACGGCGCGTGATCGCGCCGGTACACTCGTCACCGTGCGGGGGAGCCTGGTGACGACCGAGTCGGGGGTGCTCGGCCCGCCGGGGTTCGGGTCCGCGGGCCGCCCCGTCGTCGTCCCGGCGGGCGAGGCGCGGGTGTCGCCGACCGCGCCGCACCTGCTCTCCACGCCCGACCGCGTGCGGGACTTCGACTTCGTGCGGCTGGTCCGCGCCGGGGCAACCGGATAGCGGCCTGGAGCGTGTCGTAGACGATTTCTCCACAGAGTGGTCCAAGGGGGTCTGGTGATCGGGTTCAACGTCCTCGGACCGCTGGAGGTGCGGCACGGCGACGTGCCCGTGCCGATCCCCGCCGGGCGGGCGCGGGTGCTGCTCGCGATCCTGCTGCTGCGGGCCAACCAGCCGGTGACGGCGGACGAGCTGGTCGACCGGTTGTGGGACGGCGGCGCGCCCAACCCGGACCGGGCCAAGGCGACGTTGCAGATGGTGGTGCGGCGGCTGCGGCAGGCGTTGGGCGAGGCGAACGTGGTGCGCACGACCACCAAGGGCTACGTCGCCGAGGTCCCGCCGGGCTCGCTGGACCTGCACGTGTTCCGCGAGCTCGCCGACCAGGGCCGGTCGGCCGAGGCGCTGGAGCTGTGGCGGGGCGACCCGCTGTCCGACGTCGAGTCGGACTGGCTGCACCGGGAGCACGTCGTGCCGCTGCTGGAGGAACGCCTCGACGTCCTCGTGCGCCGGATCGACGCCGACCTCGACGCCGGCCGCACGGACGGGCTGGTGGCCGAGCTGCGGTCGCTGACCCGGCGGCACCCGCTGAGCGAGCGGCTGTGGGCGCGGCTGATGCGGGCGCTGTACCGGTCGGGCCGGCAGGCGGAGGCGCTGGCCGCCTACCGCGAGGTCCGCGAGGCGCTGGCCGACGAGCTCGGCGTCGACCCGTCCGCCGAGCTGCAGGACCTGTTCAGCCGCATGCTGCGCGCCGAGGACGTGGCCACGCGGGCGCCGGCGCCGCGGCAGCTGCCACCGGACGTGGCGGGGTTCGCGGGACGGCTGCCTCAGCTGTCGGAGCTGGACGACGCGGTGTCCTCCGCCGCCGGTTCCGTCGTGATCGTCGCCGTCACCGGCTCGGCGGGGATCGGGAAGACCGCGCTGGCGGTGCGCTGGGCGCACCGGGCCCGGCCGGTGTTCCCGGACGGCCAGCTGTTCGCGAACCTGCGCGGCTACGACCCGGCCGGCCCGGTGCGGCCGGAGCAGGTGCTGGCCCGGTTCCTGCGCGCGCTGGACGTGGCCGCCGAGCGGATCCCGGAGGGCCTGGACGAGCTGGTCGCCCTGTACCGCTCGCTGGTCGCGGACCGGCGGTTCCTGGTGGTGCTGGACAACGCGGCGTCGGCCGAGCAGGTGCGACCGCTGCTGCCCGGCACGGCCTCGTCCCTGGTCGTCGTGACGAGCCGGAACGAGCTGCGCGGACTGTCCGCACTGGACGGTGCGCGCGCACTGCGGCTGGACGTGCTCGCGCCGGAGGAGTCCGCCGGCCTGCTGCGCGCGGCCGTGCCCGAGGCCGACCCGGCGGACCTGGCGGAGCTGGCCCGGCTGTGCGGTCACCTGCCGCTCGCGCTGCGCATCGCGGTCGCGAACGCGGCGGCGCACGGCCTCGGCCCCTACCTGGCGGCGCTGCGCGGCGGCGACCGCGTGGCGCGGCTCGCGGTCGAGGACGACCCGCAGGCCGCCGTCCGCACCGCGTTCGACCTGTCCCACCGGGCGTTGGACGGCCCGGCGCGGCGGGTGTTCCGGCTGCTCGGCGTCGTGCCGGGGGCGGACTTCGACCGGGACGCGGTCGCCGACCTGACCGGCGCGGGCGACGACGCGGGCCGGGTGCTGGACCGGCTCGCCGCCGCGAACCTGGTGCAGCACGACGGGCAGGGCCGCTACGGGCTGCACGACCTGGTCCGCGAGTACGCGCGCGGGCTCGTCGGCGAGGCGGAGGCGGCCGAGGGCCGGGCGCGGCTGTGCCGCGGCTACCTCCGCCGGGTCGTGTCGGCGTCGGCGCTGCTGTACCCGCACGCGCCGCACACCACCGGCGAGGAGGAGGTCGACCCGGGTCCGTTCACCGACGGCGAGGCGGCGGCGCGGTGGTTGGCGGCCGAGCGGCAGAACGTGGTCGCCGCGATCACCGACGCCGCCGGTCACGGGCCCCGCGAGCTGTCCTGGCGCCTGCTGTTCGGCATGAGGGTGTTCACCTGGGCGCGCCGGCACTTCGACGGCTGGGCGGACGCGGGCCGCGCCGCCCTGGCCGCCGCGCGGTCGGCGTCGGACGAGGTCGGGCAGATGGCCGTGGGGCTGTGCCTCGCGGTCCACGCCTACTCGGTGGGCCAGGTCCAGGAGGCGGCCGAGCACTACCAGCGGGTGGTGGCCCTCGGTGACCGCGGCGCCTGGCCCAAGGGCCGGGCGATCGCCCTCGGCGGTCTCGGCAGCGTCCACCACCAGCAGGGTCGGCTGGTCCGGGCCGCGCGGACGTTCCGGCAGGCGCACGCGGCGGACCGGGCGATCGGGCCGAGGCGGGGCGAGGCGGTCAGCCTGTCCAACCTCGGCACGGCCCTGTACGACTGCGGCGACCTGGTCGAGGCGAGGTCGGTCCTGTGCGAGGCGCTCGACCTGCTCGTGACGGCGGGCTCGCCGATCGGCCAGGCCGTGGTGCTCAACGTGCTCGGCGGGGTCAAGCTGGCCGAGGGCGACCCGCACCGGTCGCGCGAACTCCGCGAGCAGGCGCTGCGGCTGTTCCGCGACGCCGGCGCGCGCCGGGGCCAGGCGGCGACGTTGGACAACCTGGCGGTGATCGCGAGCCACCTCGGCGACTACCCGGCGGCGGCGCGGTTCGCGCGCGAGTCGCTGGCCGTCGCCGAGAAGTCCGACGACAACTGGAACGCGGTCGACGCGCTGAACACGCTGGCCGGCGTCGAGCACCGGCTCGGCGACCGCGTCGCGGCCTCGCGGCGGTACCGGGTCGCCCTGCGCGCCGCGATCGAGAGCGGCTACCGCCTGGGCGAGGTGCACGCGCTCATCGGCGTGGCCTCGGTGGACCCGGGCGACGAGGCGGCGCCCTCGACCGTCGGCCGCGCCGTCGAGCTGGCCTCGACCATGGGCGCGCGGATGGTCGGCGCGCGGGCCAGGACGGTGTCCGCCGCGGTGCACCGGGCGCACGGCGACCTGGCCGCGGCGCGCTCGGCGGCCGAGTCGGCGTTGGTGACCCAGCGGCAGTACGGGTACCGGCCGGACGAGGCGCGGACCTGGCTGCTGCTCGGTGAGCTCACCGGGGACGGGGCGTCGCTGGGGCGAGCGCTGGAGCTGGCCGAGGAGATGGGCATGCCGGAGGCGGACGAAGCCCGCGCGCTGCTGTCCTGACCTGGTCGTGCGTCGCGCGCGAACCGGCGGGGCCGACGCGGGTGACGCCGACCCCGCAGCGGAGGGTCGGTCCGGTGGGGTATGCATATGCAGGCCCGCCCCGGCCGACGAGGGGATGACGGATGAGCTTGCGCGTGGCGGTGGACTTCGGCACGTCCAGCACCTGCGTCGCCATGTCCCTGCACGGCCGCGAACCGCAGGTCGTCGTGGTCGACGGCCAGCCGATCGTGCCCTCCGCCGTGTTCGCCGCGGCCGACGGCACGCTGTTCGTCGGCCAGGAGGCCGAACGCCAGGCGGCGGTGGACCCGTCCCGCTACGAGCCGCACCCCAAGCGCCGCGTCGACGAGGGCGAGCTGCTGCTCGGCTCCAGCGTGCTGCCGGTGGTCGACGTCGTGCGGGCCGTGCTGACCAGGGCCGTCGACGAGGCGCGGCACGTGGCCGGCGGCGCGCGGGTCGACCTGCTCGTGCTCACCCACCCGGCCGACTGGGGCGCGATCCGCACCAGGGTGCTGCTGCAGGCCGCCCGGGGTCTCGGCCAGGAGCTGCGGCTGGTGCCCGAGCCGGTCGCGGCGGCGGTGTTCCACTCGGCGAGCCACGCCATCCCGGACGGCGCGGCGCTGGCGGTGCTCGACCTCGGCGGCGGCACGGTCGACGCGAGCGTGGTGGCCCGCCAGGGGGGCGCGTTCCGCGTGCTGGCCACCAAGGGCGACCCCGGCTTCGGCGGCGCGGACGTCGACCAGGCGCTGCTGGAGCACATCGGCTCCCTGGTCTCGCCCGGCGACCCGGACGCGTGGCGGCAGCTCGTGGAGGGCCGGGAGCTGTCCGACCGCCGCAAGCGCCGGGTGCTGCGCCAGGACGTGCGCGGCGCGAAGGAGACCCTGTCCCGGCACGCCTACACCGACGTGCCGATGCCGCCGCCGTTCCCCGACGCCCACGTCACCCGCACCGACCTCGAACGCCTGATCAGCGCGCCGCTCACGCGCGCCGCCGCGCTGGTGGTGACGGCGGTGCGCGACGCCGGGCTCGACCCGCGCGGCCTCGCCGGCGTGTTCCTCGTCGGCGGGTCCAGCCGCATCCCGCTGGTGGCCCGCCTGGTGCTGGAGCAGTCCGGCGTGGTGCCGACGAGCATCGACCAGCCGGAGACCGTGGTCGCCCGGGGCGCGCTGCGCGCGGTGAGCACGGACCCGCTGCGGACCGGCGCGCTGCCCGCGGGCCGGGGCGACGTCACCCGCAAGATCACCGACGACCAGACCCGCAAGATCACCCGGCGGATCACGGCGTCGCCGCCCGCCGGGTTCCCGCAGCCGTCGTACTTCCCGCCGCCCGCCCCCGTGCCCGCGCCGGCCCCGCCGCGCCGCAGCCGCGTGCCGCTGGTCGTGGTCGGCGTCGCCGCGGTGCTCGCCATCGCCGCCGCCTCCACGGCCTACGTGCTCGGCAAGGGCGACGCCACCACCGGCGAGCCGACCACGCCGCCCACGTCCTCCGCCGAGACGTCCGTCACGCCCGACGGCAGGATCATCGCGCAGTACGACTACAGCTTCACCGTGCCGGGCGGCTGGCAGCAGACCGGCGGCCAGGTCGAGACCCGCAAGGTGCTGCTCAAGCCCGAGGAGCCCGGGTCCGGGCTCGACGTCATCGCGGTGGAGGAGCGGCGGCTCAACTACAACGCCACCCAGGACCCCGCGCGGGCCGAGACCGAGCTGCGCGGCCAGTACGACCAGCGGGCGAACGTGTCCGATTTCGACGCTTCCGCCGACTTCGCCACCAAGGATGTCGTTTACTACCGGGAAGTGGTGGAGTCGGCCGTCATCGACTGGTACGTGCTGTTCCAGGACGACGTGCAGGTCAGCGTGGGGTGCCAGTACCCCCAGGACGGGCACGACCGGGTCCGCCCCGCGTGCGAGCAGGTCGTCCGCACGCTGACCGTGACCAGCTGACTTTGTGGGGAATGTGATGACCGGCATCCCGGAGGCCTTGGCCCGGTTCCGCTCGGACCTCGACGCGGCGGTGACCAGGGGCCAGCGCGCGGCGGACGCCGCGGGCGCGAAGAACGCCGCCCAGCGCGACCGGAACCGGCAGCTCGCCGAGCAGGCCAAGGCGCGGCAGGTGCGGCCGGACGGGCACGCGCCGACGTCGCCGGACGTGCAGCGGGTCGCCACCGGGTTCCGCCACCACCGCGGCCTGCCGGTGCCGGAGCTGCCCCCGGGCGGGGAACTGCTCGCGCCGGAGAAATCGCGAGAGCAAACGGACGCGAATGCAAATGCAGTTCCACCGCGCCCGGCGACCGGTTCCCGCGCGGTGGCGGGCCCGAGCGGCCAACTGCCCCCCGAAAGGGGCGATGACGAGGACTTTTCGCAAGCGCGAATCCTCTACTGACCCCGTTCCGCGACCCGTCGCGTTTACACCCGCAACTACTTCCGGAGAAGTCGCGACAGCGTGGAACCGGGCATGGCAAGGTCTGCGTCGTAAGAGGCGTACGAACCAAGAACGCCTGATCACTTCGACCAAGGGGGTCGCACCCAATGGCTGGTTACTCCACCGGACATGAAGAGCTCGTCGGCGCAGCGAAGGACATCGTCAGCACCAACGGCAACGTCCAGGGCGTCCTGGGTCAGCTCGGCAACACGATCGACGGCCTGTCCAGCGCGTGGCAGGGTGGCGCGGCCATCGCCTTCAACAAGCTGATGGAGCGCTTCCGCGAGGACGCCGACAAGCTGCAGAAGGCCCTGATGGACATCGCCGAGCAGATGGACGGCAGCGCGGCGACCTACATCCAGCAGGAAGAGGAGCAGGCGCAGGAGATGTCGGCCATCACCAACCGGCTCGGCGGCTGATCCATCCGAATTCAGGTCGCGTTTCCGTTTCTTTCGCTTTCCTTCTTCTTTCTGACTTCACTTCCAAGGGGAGATCATGGTCGACGCCAACAACATCAAGGTTGACTTCGGGCAGCTGAGCAGCGCGGCAGGCGACATCAGCGGCCAGGCCGGCAAGATCCAGTCCGAGCTGGACAACCTGAAGTCGCGCCTCGCGCCCGTCATCGCCCAGTGGGACGGTGGCGCGTCGGCGAGCTACCAGGAGGCGCAGCGCGCGTGGGACGAGTCCGCCGCGGGTCTCCAGCAGGTGCTGGCCCAGATCGGCACGGCCGTCCAGTCCGCGACCGACGCCTACCAGGCGGCTGAGTCCAAGAACCAGGGCCGCTGGGCCTGATCTGCCGCACGACCCCCCGTGGGCCCCGGGATCCTCGAGGATCCGGGGCCCACGTACGTGTTTCGGCCGGTTCGCCAGGGTGCGGTCCGGGTCGGTCGAGGCCGGTCCGGGGGGTTTAGGAGGGGTCGTTTTGACCCGCCCCGACCCCAACCGGTATCTTCCTACGTTGTTGTGCGGTAACTGGTGCGCACTATGCGTACCTCGTGTTCTGGTCCTCTGCCCACCTGGGGTCTCTGGCCTGAGCAGCCGCCGCAATGACCCCAGACGCAAGTGACGACGAGGTAGACCCGTGCGCACGTACAGCCCGAAGCCCGGCGAGGTGACCCGAACCTGGCACGTGATCGACGCCCAGGACGTGGTGCTCGGTCGGCTCGCCACCCAGGCCGCGACGCTGCTGCGCGGCAAGCACAAGCCGACTTACGCCCCACACGTTGACACCGGTGACTTCGTCATCGTCATCAACGCGGACAAGGTGGCGTTGACCGGCAAGAAGCGTGATCAGGAGTTCGTGTACCGGCACTCCGGTTTTCCGGGCGGCCTGAGCCAGCGCTCGTTCGGCGAGGTGCTCGACACCCGCGCCGACCGGCTGGTCGAGAAGGCGATCAAGGGCATGCTGCCCAAGAACCGCCTCGGCCGTGCGATCGCGGGCAAGCTCAAGGTCTACACGGGCCCGAACCACCCGCACGCTGCGCAGCTGCCGCAGCCGTTCGAGATCAAGAAGGTCGCCCAGTGACCGAGCACCAGACCGAGGACAACGACGTGACGACCCCTGAGGCCGAGCTCGACGCCGTCGAGACCGACGCCGTGGAGAGCGACGCGGTGGAGACCGACACCGTCGAGGCGGAGGCCCCCGAGGCCGAGGCTGCTGACGCCGAGGCCACCGAAGCCGAGACCGCGGAAGCCGACGCCGACGAGGCCGAGGACGCCGAGGTCGAGGGCACGCCCGTCGTGCGGCACACCCTCAACGCGGGTGCGCACCACCTCGCGCAGACGGTCGGCCGGCGCAAGCAGGCCATCGTCCGCGTGCGGCTCCTGCCCGGCACCGGCAAGTTCACCCTGAACGGGAAGTCGATGGACGACTACTTCCCGAACAAGGTGCACCAGCAGCTCATCCGCGAGCCCCTGGTGACGACGGAGAAGCCGGAGACGTTCGACGTCATCGCGACCCTGCGTGGCGGCGGCACCACCGGCCAGGCCGGTGCGCTGCGCCTCGCGATCGCGCGTGCGCTGATCGCCGTCGACTCCGAGGACCGCCCGGTGCTGAAGAAGGCCGGCTTCCTCACCCGTGACCCCCGGGTCAAGGAGCGGAAGAAGTACGGTCTCAAGAAGGCCCGCAAGGCGCCTCAGTACAGCAAGCGCTGACCTTTCCCTGGTCGAGCGAGCACCACCCTGCGGGAGCAGTCAGTTCTTCGTCGAACTGCTGCTCCCGCAGTGTTTTACCCCCTGTTGCCCGGTGTGCATGGAGGTCACGGCGATCATGGCTCGGCTGTTCGGCACTGACGGCGTACGCGGTCTCGCCAACGCGGACCTGACCCCGGAACTCGCGCTGTCCATCGCCGCCTCGGCGGCACGGGTGCTGGCCGAGCACGACCGCTCGCACCGCCCGGTCGCGGTCGTCGGCCGCGACCCGCGGGCCAGCGGCGAGATGCTGGAGGCGGCCGTGGTGGCCGGCCTCACATCGGCGGGCGCGGACGTGCTGCGGGCGGGCGTGCTGCCGACGCCGGCGGTCGCCTACCTGGTGTCGGCGCTCGGCGCGGACGTCGGCGTGATGATCTCCGCCTCGCACAACCCCATGCCCGACAACGGCATCAAGCTGTTCGCCGCGGGCGGGCACAAGCTGCCCGACGCGGTCGAGGACGAGATCGAGCAGAAGCTCGGCGACCGCGACCACCGCCCGACCGGCGCGGGCATCGGCCGGGTCCGCGACATCGAGGACGCCGAGGGCCAGTACGTGCAGCACCTGCTGAAGGTGACGCCGCACCGCCTGGACGGCCTCAAGGTCGTGGTGGACTGCGCGAACGGCGCCGCGTCCGTGGCCGCGCCGGACGCCTACCGCCGCGCGGGCGCCGAGGTCGTGGAGATCCACACCGCGCCGGACGGGCTCAACATCAACGACGACTGCGGTTCCAACCACGTCGCGAAGCTGCGTGCCGCCGTGGTCGAGCACGGCGCCCACCTCGGCATCGCGCACGACGGCGACGCGGACCGCTGCGTCGCGGTCGACGCCGACGGCAACGACCTCGACGGCGACCAGGTCATGGCGGTGCTGGCGCTGGGCATGAAGGAAGCCGGCGAGCTGACCGACGACACGCTGGTCGCGACCGTGATGAGCAACCTCGGCCTGCACCTGGCGATGCGCGAGCACGGCATCGCCCTCAAGACCACCGCGGTCGGCGACCGCTACGTGCTGGAGGAGCTGCGCGCCGGCGGGTTCGCGCTGGGCGGCGAGCAGTCCGGGCACGTGATCCTCCCGGCGCACGCCACCACCGGCGACGGCCTGCTGACCGCGTTGCGGCTGATGTCGCGGATGGCGGAGACCGGCAAGCCGCTGGCCGAGCTCGCGGGCGTGATGCGCCGGCTGCCGCAGGTGCTGATCAACGTGGTCGTCGGCGACAAGGCGGCCGTGGCGAAGGACCCGGCCGTCGACGAGGCGGTCGCCGCCGTGACGGCCGAGCTCGGCGACACCGGCCGGGTGCTGCTGCGCCCGTCCGGCACCGAGCAGCTGGTGCGGGTCATGGTCGAGGCGGCCACGCCCGAACTCGCGGAGTCCGCCGCGCAGCGGCTCGCCGGTGTGGTTTCCTCGGTGCACTGACGCGCGAGTCGTTCGGGGGTTCGGGGATGGGCAACATCGGTTTCGTCGAGATGGCGATCATCGCGGTGGTGCTGATCGGCATCGTCGTGGGGATCGTGGTGCTGGTGAAGAAGAGCGGCGGCAAGCAGGCCTCCCGCCCCTACCAGGGTCAACCTCCTGGTCAGCCGTATCCCGGTCAGCCCTACCCGGGCCAACCGCACCCCGGTCAACCGCACCCGGGTCAGCCCTACCCGGGTCAGCCCTACCCAGGACAACCGCACCCGGGCCAGCAGTTCCCGGGCCGGCCGGGTCAGCCGGGCGGCCAGTACCCACCCCACGGTCACCAGCCGCCCCAGCCGCCGACCGGCCCGCCGCAGCCGCCGACCGGCCCGCCGCCGCAGGGCTGACGTCCGCACGCCGTTCACACCTGCAAGGACCAGGCCGGAACCGCCGCCGGGCGGCCCGCCGCCCTGCCACCATGGGAACCGCACGCCGAAGCGTCGCGTCGAAAAGGGGCGAGTCGTCGAGTTGGGTCGTGGCCTCCGGGCCGCGGAGGGGAGTGAAGCGCCGTGGCCGGTTACGGCACCAGTACCGAGGCGATGCAAAAAGCCTCGAAGGGCATTTCCGATGCGGCGAAGGAGACCGCCGACGGGCTGAAGGACGTCGGCCAGACCCAGACGATCGCCCGTGATTTCGGTGAAGCGCACCAGCAGCACTTCACCAATTACAAGACGGGGATCGACAACTTCGGCAAGGGCATCGCGAACATGACCAGCGTGCTCGGCGGATTCGCCGGGAAGATCGCTTCCGGCGCCTCGACCTACGGCGATGTCGAATCCTCCAACGCCGCTGACCTGGGGAGCCAGTACTGATGGCCGATCCGGGCTGGAACGACATCAAGGCCGTTCTCGACGACCCGAACGTGTCGGAGGACAAGAAGGCGGAGCTCATGCACGCCTACGTGTCCGAGACCGCGCCGTGGAACATCCCCGACGAGGCGAACACCTACAAGGACCGCTACGACACCTCCAGCCTGTGGGACTGGGGTGACGGCGCGTCCCGCGACGACGGCCTGAAGAACCGCTACGACGAGGCCAAGGCCGAAGGCGAGTCCAACAGCTACAACTCGCAGGAGCAGACCAAGGCCGTCAACGACGGCCAGGCGCAGCTCGACGCGACGCGGCCGCCGACCTCGTCCGGCGCGGGCGTGAAGCTGTCCGACGAGCTGTTCGACGCGGGCCAGGCCGGGCTGAAGGTGTTCCAGAAGTTCGAGGGCATCTGGAACAACCGGCCCGGCGACTGCATCGGCAACACGACCGCGCTCAACTTCGCCGAGCAGATCCAGAAGCCCTACGACGAGCAGCGCGGGATCAACTTCCACAAGCTGCTGATGGAAGCCGACGAGTTCACCACCGCCAAGTCCAAGATCGACGAGATGAAGTCGGACGTGGACGGGCAGCTCAAGGGCCTGTACGGCGAGTGGGAGGGCCAAGCGGCCACCAAGTCCCACGAGCACTACACCGGCAAGATCGCGCCGAAGATCACCGAGCTGGCCGACGCGTTCGAGGGCGCGGCCAAGCTGACCCGCACCGCGGTCCAGGGCGTGTACTCGCTGTGCAAGGGCAAGGCCGACGAGGTCCTCGGCATGTACCGGGAGCAGATCGGCCAGGCGGACACGTTCATGGCCGAGAAGGTCGTCTCGTTCGCGCGCGGCGAGGGCGACTACTCCAAGGACCGCGTCTCGGAGATCGCCGGCTGGGTGGACTCGAAGACCGGCAGCAACATCGCGGACCGGATCAACTCCGACGACTGCAGCCTGAACGACGAGAACCGCGACTACGCCATCAACCAGTGCAAGAAGTGGATCCGCGACTCGTTCAACCGCGAGTTCTGGGGCCTCTACCAGCAGTTCAAGTCCTGCTGCACGGAGACCAAGTCCTCGGTGGACGCCAAGTGGGAGACGCTCGCCAAGTACATGGCGGAGTTCGAGAACCCGTTCCCGGCGCCCGCGAGTGACAAGGGCGGCGACGACGGCGGCGGGGACGACAACGGCGGCGGCGGTGGTGGTGGCGGCGGCACGGGCGGCGGCGGCAGCGGCAGCGGTGGCGGCACCGGTGGCGGCGGCAGCGGTTCCGGCGGTGGCGGCGGCATGCCGTCGGTGCCGGAGATGCCGAAGCCCGAGAACCCGCTGGACAAGGACGGCGACGGCAAGCCGGACGCGCTGGAGGTGCCCGGCGACACCGACGGCGACGGCAAGCCCGACGACCTCGACGGTGACGGCAAGCCCGACGGCGACGGCAAGCCGGACGGCCTGAAGGGCGACGAAGAGCCGCCCGAGACCGTCACCATCAAGAGCGGCGACAACGAGATCAAGATCACGGAGCCGGACGAGAACGGCCACGTGCAGATCACCGTCGACACGCCGACGAGCGAGCCGAAGACCTACGACGTCGACTTCAGCAACAACCCCGACGCGGCGAAGGCCCTGATGGGCCAGAACGGCGGGGCGGCGCTGGCGGGCGCGTTGGCCGGCGCGACGGCCACCTCGGGCGGCGTGCCCGGTGCGGCCGGCGGCACGCCCGGCGCGGCGGTCGGCGCGGTGGCCGGCTCGGCCGAGGGCGGCGCGAACGGCGCGATCCCGATCGAGGCCGGCGCCGACGGCAAGGCGTTGATCGAGCTGGACGGCCTGGCCATCACCGCCGAGGTCGACCCGCTGACCGGTGAGATCAACCTCACCGTCGACAACGGCGACGGCACGCCCGAGGAGTACGGCGTGGAGTTCGGCGAGGACACCGCCGGCTCCGGCGCCGGCGAGACGCCGAGCATCCCGGGCCTGGACAACGCCGTGACGCTGCCGGCCGACGTGCCCGGCGGCCTGCCGTCCGACGTCACGACCATGCCCGCCCAGGCGGAGACGCTGATCGGCCAACCGGAACCGGCCGCGGCCGGTGGCGCGGTGGGCGGCGGTGGCGTCAGCGGTGGTTTCACGGAGCCGCAGTTCACCGCTCCCACGGCTCCCGACCAGGGCTTCGGCGGCGGCGCGGGCGGTGGCGGGGTGGCCGGTGGTGGGTTCAGCGGTGGTTTCACCGAGCCGCAGTTCGCCCCGACGCCCGCACCGGACAACTCGGGCTTCGCGGGCAGCGTCGCCGGGCCGGCCGTCAGCGGCGGCTTCACCGAGCCGTCCGGGTTCCAGGCGCCGTCGGCGTTCCAGGCCACCGCACCCCAGGGCTTCCAGGCGCCGCCCGTCGCCTTCGACGGCGGCGGTGGCAGCGGTTTCGCTGGTGGCGGCGGTGTCCCGCAGTACAACACCGAGGGCCTGACCTCGACGTCCGGCGCTTCCGTCCTCGGCGGCGGCTCGGGCTTCAACGGCGCGGACTCGGTGCTGGGCGGCGGTTCGGCGTCGTCCGGCTCGGACAACACGTGGAGCAGCCCGCCGGCCGGCTCGGCCGACCACGGCCTCGCGTCCGACACGAACGCCTCGCAGGCGGGCCAGGCCGGCTCCGCCACGCTCCCGTCCATGCAGGAGTCCCAGACCGCGGGCCAACCGGGCGGTTCCGCCACCGGTGGCGGCATGATGGGCGGCGGGATGATGGGCGGCGGCATGGCCGGCGGCGGTCAGCAGGGCGGCGGCGGCGACAACGAGCGCAGCAGCCCCGGGCAGTGGCGCACGACCGGGTCGCTGTTCGACGACGACGTCAGCCTCAGTCGAGTGCAGGGTGTGCTGGGTGAGGAGGGCCGATGAGCGTCGCGTCGGACAGGCTGGCCGCGGCGATGAGCCGCATGGACCAGATTTCGCGGGAGCACGCCGACCGGCGTGAGCTGCGGGAACGTCACTCGCGCGAGGCGCGGGACCAGGCGCGGGACAGCTTCGCCAAGCAGGGCCAGATGGCGCAGAAGATCGTCGAGCGGCTGGAGGAGAACGAGAAGGCGCAGAAGGCCGCCGGCGGCTGGAACACCAAGGCGGCGACGGAGAAGAAGAGCGGCGAGTACAAGTTCGGCGCCGAGGACGACGAGCCGACCTACGAGACCCCGCCACCGGTGTCCACCGCCTGGACCCCGGCCCCTCCGCCGCCGCCGGTCCAACCCCCGGCAGCCACCCCGCCCCCGCCGCCACCCCCGGCGCGCCCCGCCCCACGCCGCCCGGCGCCGGTGGACGACGACGACGATTTCGGCGGCAAGAGCTGGCTGACCTGACCATTCCTCCGGCCCCACGCCCCGCGTGCCAACCCGATCGGGTGAACATCGCCCGAGAATGTACGGAAACACTGTTCCCGTACCTCGGTTGATATGACCGCCCCCCGCAACCACGGCCCACGCCACCACGGCAACGACCGCGACCACCGGGGACCGGCTCACCAGGCACACGACGCGAGGGGCCGGAGGAACCAGGAACCATGCCCAGCACCACCCCACGCCCCACCCACCGCCGGCTCGCCACCACCCGGCTGACCCCGCAGCCCCGGCTGACCCCGGCCCGCCCGGCGACCCAGGCTCACCCGGCCGACCCGCCTGCCCGGCCACTCCCGGCCGCCGCGGCGACCCCGGCTGCCCTCAGCCTGCCCGGCCGCCACCGCCGACCCGGCCTGCCCGGCCTGCCCGGCTGACCCGGCCTGCCTGGCCGCCGCCGTGCACCCGGCCTGCCCGGCCGCTGCGGACCCTCCCGGCCCCACGCGGCCCCCGGCCGGCCACTCCAGGCCGCCGCGGCCCTACCCGGCCGCGCGGGACCGCGGCTCCGGGCGACGGCCCTGCGGCTGAGGGGTGAGGCGGCGGTGGGTCAGTGGCGGACCAGCGGGCCGCGCTGGAACGTCAGCACAGCGCCCTTCACGTCGCCGTCCAGCAGCACGTCCCACTTCTTCTCGCCCTTGAGGGTCCGCAGCAGGAACGCCGTCGTCAGCGCCCGCGCCAGCTTCTGCGCCGCCCGCTCACCCTTGCCGTCGAGCAGCAGCTCGCTCCAGTGCCGCCCCTCGGCGAACCCCAGGTGGCTGGCCTTCGGCAACGACCGCAGCTGCACCGGCCCCTGCCACGCCTCCGCGATGGCCTCCGCGTGCCCGACCGGAGGCGCGATGCGGTCCTCCCCGCCGGCCAGGTGCAACCCCGGCACGGCGACCCGCCGGGCCGCGTCCAGCGCGGACGGCCGGGTCTCGGACGCGGCCAACGTCACGACCGCCCGCACCCGCGGGTCGTCGGCCGCCGCCAGCACCGCCGCGCCGCCACCCATCGAGTGACCCGCCACCGCCAGCCGTGACGCGTCCACGCTGATCCCGCCGTCGCCCAGCCTCACGCCGGTGCACACGTCGAGCGCCGTCCGCAGGTTCCCGGCCATCAGCCGCGACGACATCAGCGGCCCGCGCTGGGTCCCGGGCGCGGCGGCCACGAAACCCCACGACGCCAGGTGCCGCAGCAACGCCCGGTACCGGTTGACCGGCTGCAACCAGCCGTGCCCGAAGGCCACCGCCGGCAGCCCCAGCCCGACCGCGGGCGTGTAGATCAGGCCCGGAAGCCCGACCAGCGCCAGGTCACCGCGCAGCACGGGGTGCTCACCGGGCCTGCTGAGCTGGTCGAGCACCTGCTTCGCCGAGTAGCCGCTCACCCCGCGAACGGTAGTCGATCGTGGTGACGGCGCGCACGCTCGGATTGGTCTACACCAATTGACGACCTGACCTGCGCAAACGCGGTGAAGTGGCCTGTTCGGGTGACGGCCCTGGTCTAGTTACGCTGTGCGGCGTGTGCGGAATCGTGGGATATGTGGGACACAGGTCGGCGTTGGACGTCGTGCTCGACGGGCTGCGGCGGCTGGAGTACCGCGGCTACGACTCGGCGGGCGTCGCCGTCCTCGACGGGGACGGCGGCCTGGCCGTCGAGCGCAAAGCCGGTCGCCTGACGAACCTGGAGGCCCGCCTGGACGAGGTCGGCCGCGACGCCTTCACCGGCACCGCCGGCATGGGCCACACGCGCTGGGCCACCCACGGCGCGCCGATCGACCGCAACTCCCACCCGCACTGCGACGTCACGGGCCGCGTCGCCGTCGTCCACAACGGCATCATCGAGAACTTCGCCGCCCTGCGCGCCGAGCTCGAAGCCGTCGGCGTCGAGATGGCCAGCGACACCGACACCGAGACCACCGCCCACCTCATCGCCCGCGCGTACGACGAGGGCGACACCAAGGGCGACCTGGTGGCGAGCGTCCGCATGGTGGTCCGCCGCCTCGAAGGCGCGTTCACCCTCGTCGTCACGCACGCGGATCACCCGGACGTGGTCGTCGCGGCCCGTCGCTCGTCACCGCTGGTAGTGGGTGTCGGTGAGGGCGAGACGTTCGTCGCCAGCGACGTGTCCGCGTTCATCGAGCACACCCGCGAGGCCGTCGAGCTCGGCCAGGACCAGGTCGTGGTGATCGACCGCGACGGCTACCGCGTCACCGACTTCGACGGCGCCGACGCGCAGGCCAAGCCGTTCACGGTGAACTGGGACCTGTCGGCCGCCGAGAAGGGCGGCCACGAGTACTTCATGCTCAAGGAGATCGAGGAGCAGCCGGAAGCGCTGGCCAACACGCTGCGCGGCCACTTCCGCGACGGCCGGGTCGTGCTCGACGAGCAGCGCCTGTCCGACCAGGACCTGCGGGACGTCGACAAGGTCTTCGTCGTGGCCTGCGGCTCGGCCTACCACTCCGGCCTGGTCGCGAAGTACGCCATCGAGCACTGGACGCGGCTGCCCGTCGAGGTCGAGCTGGCCAGCGAGTTCCGCTACCGCGACCCCGTGCTGGACCGCGACACGCTCGTCGTCGCCGTTTCCCAGTCGGGTGAAACCGCGGACACGTTGGAGGCCGTGCGTCACGCGCGGTCGCAGAAGGCGCGGGTGCTGGCGGTCTGCAACACCAACGGCGCGCAGATCCCGCGCGAGTCCGACGCCGTGCTCTACACGCACGCCGGCCCGGAGATCGGCGTCGCGTCGACCAAGGCGTTCCTCGCCCAGATCGCGGCGAACTACCTGGTCGGCCTGGCCCTGGCGCAGGCGCGCGGCACGAAGTACCCCGACGAGGTGGCCCAGGAGTTCCACCAGCTGGAGGCCATGGCGGACGCCGTGCAGAAGGTGCTGGGCACCATCGAGCAGGTCCGCGCGCTGGGTCGGGAGCTGGCCGACTCGAAGGCCGTGCTGTTCCTCGGCAGGCACGTCGGCTACCCGGTGGCGCTCGAAGGCGCGCTCAAGCTCAAGGAGCTCGCCTACATGCACGCCGAGGGCTTCGCGGCGGGCGAGCTGAAGCACGGCCCGATCGCGTTGATCGAAGAGGGCCTGCCGGTGGTCGTGGTGATGCCGTCGCCGAGGGGCCGGGCGGTGCTGCACTCGAAGCTGGTGTCGAACATCTCGGAGATCCAGGCACGGGGTGCGCGCACGATCGTGATCGCCGAAGAGGGTGACGAGACGGTTCGCCCGTTCGCGGATCACCTGATCGAGATCCCGGCGGTGCCGACGCTGCTCCAGCCGTTGATCTCCACGGTGCCGTTGCAGGTGCTGGCCGCGGAGATCGCCCGCAGCCGCGGTTACGACGTGGACAAGCCGCGCAACCTCGCCAAGTCCGTCACGGTCGAGTAGGGCAGGCTTGGCCCCATGCGGGGTCTGTGGACGACGGATCGGGTCAGGGCGGCGGAAGAACGCGTCATGGCGGTCGTGCCGGCCGGCGCGCTGATGCGCCGGGCGGCGTTCGGCGTGGCGGTCGTCGCGGCGGAGCTGCTGGCGGGCGGGCGGCGGGTCGGCCTGCTCGTCGGCGCGGGCAACAACGGTGGCGACGCGCTGTGGGCGGGCTACTACCTCCGCAAACGCGGAGTCGCCGTGTCCGCTGTCCTGCTGACACCTGATCGTGTGCACGCCGAGGGGTTGGCCGCGTTCCGTCGCGTCGGGGGCCGGGTGGTCGACCGCCTGGCCGACGTCGACCTGGTGATCGACGGCATCGTGGGCCTCTCCGCCCGCGGCCCGCTGCGCCCGGACGCCGCCGAGCACGTCGCGCACCTCGACGCGCCCGTGCTGTCGGTCGACCTGCCCAGCGGGATCGACCCCGACACGGGCGCGACCTCCGGGCCCGCCGTGCGCGCGCACACCACCGTCACGTTCGGCTGCCTCAAGCCCGTGCACGCGCTGGCCGACTGCGGTGACGTGCGGCTGGTCGACATCGGGTTGGCCGGCGAGCTGCACGGGCCGGACCTGGTCGAGCTGGACGTCGCCGACGTCGGCCTGGCGTGGCCGGTACCCGGGCCGGAGGACGACAAGTACACGCAGGGCGTGACGGGGATCGCGGCCGGTTCGGCGACGTACCCCGGCGCGGCGGTGCTGGCCGCCGGTGCGGCGCTGCTGTCGACGTCCGGCCTGGTCAGGTATGCCGGTGCGGCGGCGGAGGGCGTTCGGGCGCGGTGGCCGGAGGCCGTGTGCACGGGATCGGTCACCGACGCCGGCCGGGTGCAGGCGTGGGTCGTCGGGCCGGGGCTGGGCACCGGGTTGGGCGCGGAGGCGGTGCTGCGGACGGTCCTGGAGGCCGGCGTGCCGGTCTGCGCGGACGCCGACGCGATCACCATGCTGGCCAACAACCCCGACCTGTGGGACGCCCGCGACCCGGACACCCCGCTGGTCCTGACGCCGCACGACCGCGAGTACGAGCGGCTGGCCGGACCCGTCGGGGACGATCGGGTGACGGCCGCGCGGAAGGCCGCGGAGCGGTTCAACGCCGTCGTGCTGCTGAAGGGCCACGCGACCGTGGTCGCCGGTCCCGACGGCCGCGTGCTGGTCAACCGCGCCCGGTCGTCGTGGGCCGCGACGGCGGGTTCCGGCGACGTCCTGTCCGGCGTGCTGGGCTCCCTCCTGGCCGCCGGCCTCGACCCGGTGCTGGCGGCGGGCTGCGCGGCGAAGGTCCACGTCCTGGCCGCGGAGCTGGCCGCCGACGGCGCGCCGATCCCCGCGACCTCGCTGCTGGGCGCGATCCCCGACGCCATCCGCGCCGTCCGCCCCCTCTGACCACGACGCCGTGCGCGTGTCCTGAGCGTTCAACTCGGGGGTCCCGAACGCAGGACACGCGTGACGCGAACGCAGGACACGCGCGTTCTGAACGCAGGACACGCGGGACGCGGAGGTGGGACTCCCGGCGGTTGTGTCACCATGAACGGCGTTATGGCTGCTCCTCGCGCCGAGGTCGTGATCGACCTCGAGAACCTCCGGCACAACGTCGCCCACCTCGACGCCCTCGCGCCCACCGCCGACACGATGGCCGTCGTCAAGGCCGACGGGTACGGGCACGGCGCCGTGCAGGTGGCCAGAGCGGCGGTCGAGGCGGGCGCGACGTGGCTCGGCTCCTGCTCCCTGGCCGAGGCCCTGGCGCTGCGCGCGGCCGGGATCACCGTGCCGATCCTGGCCTGGCTGGACCCGGCCGGCACCGACTACGCGCCCGGCGTCGAGCAGGACGTCGACCTGTCCGCCTCCTCCCTCGCCCAGCTGGAGGAGATCTCGGCGGCGGCCGACAAGGCGGGCAGGACCGCCCGCGTCCACCTCAAGATCGACACCGGCCTGTCCCGCAACGGCTGCCCGGCCACCCGCTGGTCCGAGCTGGTCGAACGCGCCGCCAAGACGCACAACGTCGAAGTTCACGCGATCTGGTCGCACCTGGCGGTGGCCGACGAGATCGGCCACCGCGGCACCGACGCCCAGGCCGAGCGCTTCGACGACGCCTACCGCGAGGCGCTCGCGGCCGGCCTCGACCCGCGCCGGCACATCGCCAACTCCGCCGCCCTCATCACCCGCCCCGACCTCCACCTGGACCTGGTCCGCCCGGGCATCGCGATCTACGGCCTCAACCCGGTCCCCGTGCCCGCCGACCTGCGCCCCGTGATGACGTTCCGGTCCGCGGTCGCGCTGGCCAAGCGCATCCCCGCGGGCGAGTCGGTGTCCTACGGCCTGAGCTGGACCGCGAGGACGGACACGAACCTGGCGCTGGTGCCCGTCGGGTACGCCGACGGCGTGCCGCGCAGCCTGTCGAACCGGATGGACGTCTGGCTGGCCGGACGCCGCCGCCCGGTCGTCGGCCGCGTCTGCATGGACCAGGTCGTGGTCGACTGCGGCGACGACGTGGTGGTCGAGGGCGACGAGGTCGTGCTGTTCGGCTCCGGCGCGCTGGGCGAGCCGACGGCCCGCGAGTGGGCCGACACCACCGGCACCATCGACTACGAGATCGTCACCGGCATGTACCGACCGCGTGTCACCCGGACGTATGTCGGGGCGCATCCGTGAACACGGTGTGGAAGGCCGTCGGCTGGGCCGGCGGCATCCTCGGCGCCGCCGCGACCGGTGTCGCGGTGGGTGTGGCCGCGAACCAGAAGAAGGTCTCGAACGACCGCCTGGCCGCCGACCCGCTCGCCGACGAACCGCTCGGCCGCCTCACCCCGACCCGCGAGTCCACCGTCGCGGCCGACGACGGCGTGCCGCTGTCGGTCGAGGAGGTCGACCCCGAGGACGGCGGGAAACCCGAGGTCACGGTCGTCCTGGTGCACGGCTTCGCCCTCGACCGCCGCTGCTGGCACTTCCAGCGCCGCGACCTGGCCCCGCTCACCGAGCCGCGCGTCCGCCAGGTCCTGTACGACCAGCGCAGCCACGGCCGGTCCGGCCGGTCCACCACCGAGGGCAGCACGATCGAGCAGTGCGCCAAGGACCTCGACGCGGTGATCCGCTCGATGGCCCCCGACGGCCCGCTCGTGCTCGTCGGCCACTCCATGGGCGGCATGACGATCATGGCGTTGGCCGAGCAGCGGCCCGACCTGTTCGCCGACCGGGTGCGCGGCGTCGCGCTCGTCGGCACGGCGGCCGGCGCGGTCGGCGGAGCGGGCCTGCCGAAGTCCGTCCTGTCCCGCCACAACCCGGTGACGCTGGGCGTCGGCAGGATCGCCGGCCTGCAACCGGGCCTGGTCGAGTGGATCAGGCGCCGGGCGTCCACGCTGACGTGGAGCGGGATCCGCGCGTTCGCCTTCGGAACCGGCGAGGTCAGCCCGTCGTTGGTCGACCTGATGGAGAAGATGATCAGCGGCGCCACGGTGCAGGTGCTCACCGAGTTCCTGGAAACCCTCGGCACCCACAACCGCTACAAGGCGCTCGCCGGTCTCCGGCACTGCGAAGTGCTCGTCATCAGCGGCGACGCGGACAAGCTGACGCCTTTTTCGCACGCCGAGCGGATGGCCGAGGAGATGCCGCACGGTGAACTGGTCCGCGTGTCCGGCGCGGGTCACATGCTCATGTTGGAACAACCCGACCTGGTCACCGGGCACCTGGTCGGATTGGTTCGGCGCAGTGCCGCCGAACGGTCGGAAAGCAGGCGGCGGTGGTGGCGACGAGCGTGAGCGTGACGCTCCCCGAGGTGCACGACACCGAGGAGTTCGGGCGCAAGTTGGGTGGTCTGGTGCGGGGCGGTGACCTGGTGCTGCTGTCCGGCCCGTTGGGCGCGGGCAAGACGGCGCTGGTGCGCGGCCTGGCCGACGGCCTCGGCGTGACGGGCCGGGTGAGTTCCCCGACCTTCGTCATCGCCCGCGTCCACGACCCCTCGCCGGACGGTCGCGGCGTGCCTCTGGTGCACGTCGACGCCTACCGGCTGGGTGGTCACCTGGACGAGTTGGACGACCTCGACCTGGACACCGACCTGGTGGACGCCGTGGTCGCCGTCGAATGGGGCGAGGGCTCGGCCGAGCGGCTGTCCGAGGACCACTTGTTGATCCGGCTGGAACGCCGGGACGACGACGTGCGCATCGCCCACCTCCACCCCCACGGCGCCTGGGTCGACCGCGAGCTTCCCGCCTGAGGTCGGTCGGGGCCGGGGTGCTCGCTCTTCGGGGAGCACGGGTGCTTCACCCCTCCGAGATGCCGCGCACCACCCCGGACTCCACCAGGTCCTGAGGCCGCAACCGCAGGTCGTCGGCGAGCTGTCGCACGTCGTCGCGCTTGAGGATCGAGGCCGCGAGCTCAGGGGCGATCACGGAGAAGTAGGCGTCCGGGGTGATCCACGTGTGTTCCGGGGACGACAGCGCCAACGCCCCGCCCGATCCGCCTTCTCCGATCACCAACGTCGTGATGGGCACCCGTGCCTCCGCGACGGCGGCGAACAGTTCCGCGATGGCCGCGCCCACGCCGGACCGCTCGGCGGCGACGTCGTTGGCGGCGCCCGGGGTGTCGACCAACGTCACCACGGGCAGGGCGAAGCGGGACGCCAGCCGGATCAGCCGGGCCGCCGTGCGGAAGCCGGCCGGGGTGTTGGCGGTGCCGGTCTGCGCGGCGAACGCGATCGCCCGCTCGCCCCGCCGCCCGATGCCGCACAGCATCCCCGGGTCGACCCCGCCCGCCCGGTCGCCGCTGATCGGCATCCGGAAGTCGAAGTAGTCGTCCAGGTAAGCCGCGGCACGGGGGCGTTGCGCGGACCGCGCCCGCAGCACCGCGCTCCACCCGTCCGCGGGCAGGTCCCGCGCACCCAACGCGCGTGGCACCTCGGCGGGCACGGCGTCACCGCGCGTCAGCAGGGAGAGGAGCTCCGCCACGGTCACGTCGACGTCCCGCGGCTGCACCACGAGGTCCACCGTGCCCGACGCGAACTGGCCCTCCGCCGTGTAGGCGGGATCGTCCACCGGGCGCACCCGGCTGCCCGCGAACCCGACCTGAGCGCCGGACACGCCGACCACGACGTCCGCGCCGGCCCCCAGCGACGCCCACAGCCCACCGGTGGTCGGGTCGCGCAGCACGGACACGTGCGGCAGCCCGGCCTCCCGGTGCACGGCGCACAGCCGCGCCACCCGCTGGAGCTGCCGCAGCGACAGCATCCCCTCCTGCATCCGACTGCCACCGGTCGCGATCTTCGACACCACCGGCAGCCACGCCTGCCGCGCCTCGGTGAACGCCTCCTCGATCAGCGCGCCGGCGGCCGTGCCGACCGAACCGCCGAGGAACCGGAAGTCGAAGGCGACCTCCACCGCGCGCGGCAGCCGCCGCCACGACACCGACTCGACGCCACCGGACCGCTCCCGCGCCCGGTCGAGCTGCTCCTCGTACCCCGGCCAGCCGAGCGGGTTCACCGCAGTTCCCGCTTCAGCACCTTGCCCATGTCGTTGCGCGGCAACGCGTCCACGTACCGGACCACCCTCGGCCGCTTGTGCGGCGACAGCAGCCGGGCCACGTGGTCGCTCAACGCCTCCGGCGGGGGCGCCTCGCCCTTCGCCACGACCCACGCCACCACGCGTTCGCCCAGGTCGTCGTCCGGCTCGCCGGTCACCGCGACCTCGGCCACCGAGGGGTGCTCCAGCAGGGCGTTCTCGATCTCGCCCGCGCCGATCTTGTAGCCGCCGCTCTTGATCAGGTCCGTGGCCCGGCGGCCGACGATCCGCACGTACCCGTCCGGCTCGACCACGGCCAGGTCGCCGGTGCGGAACCAGCCGTCGCGGAACGCCTCGCGCGTGGCGTCCGGCCGGTTCAGGTACTCCAGGAACAGGTTCGGCCCGCGCACCTCGACCTCGCCGGGCTCGTCACCCGACTCGCTCCCGACGACCCGCACCCGCACCCCGTCCAACGGCACCCCGACCGTCCCGGGCCGCCGGTCGCCGTCCGCGCGGACGCTGGTGTTCATCAACGTCTCGGTCATCCCGTACCGCTCGACCACCCGCTGACCGGTCAGCTGCTCGATGCGCTCGTGCACGGTCGCGGGCAGCGCGGCCGAGCCGGACACCAGCAGCCTGGCCCCGCCGAACGCCTCGGCGTGCTCGGGCTCGGCCGCGATCCGGCTGTACATGGTGGGCACGCCGAACATCATCGTGCCGCCGTCGCGCAGCGCCTCGGCGGCTTTCGCCACGCTGAACGACCCGAGGTGGCGCACCGTCCCGCCCCGCCGCAACGGCCCGATCACCCCGACGCCGAGGCCGTGCACGTGGAACAGCGGCAGGCCGTGCACGACGACGTCGTCCTCGGTCCACGCCCACGCCTCCGCCAGCGCGTCGAGGTTCGTCGCCAGGGCCCGCCTGGGCAGCACCACGCCCTTGGGCGGCCCGGTCGTGCCGCTGGTGTAGACGATCAACGCGGGCGCCTCGCCGTCCGGCTCCGGCAGGTCGACCTCCGGGCCGGACGGCAGCTCGTCGTCGACCACGAGGTCCGGCGCGCTGTCGGCGAGGACGTGCGCGAGCTCCCGTTCCCCGATCTTCGGGTTGAGCGGCACCACCGGCACACCGGCCAGCAGCGCGCCGACCACGGCCACGCACGTCTCGGGCGTCGACCGGGCCCACACCGCGACCCGCCGCGCGCCGGCCAACCCGGCCGCGACCGCACGCGCCTCGCGCGCCAACCGCTCGTAGCTCAGCTCCCGCTCGGGGAAGCGAAGGGCGATCTTGGACGACGGCGAGGCCAGCGCCGGCAGCAGCATCTCCATACAGTGACCTTGCCGGATGCGGCCCGCATCACAAGTGTGGTTCGAGCCACGCCATCAGGTGGATCTTCGGCCGGGCGCCCACGGTCTGTGCCACCAACCGGCCGTCCCGGTAGAGCTGGAGCGTGGGCGCGGACATGATCCGCTGGTCGCGCGCCGTGCGCGGGCTCGCGTCCATGTCCACCTTCACCACGGTCAGGTCGCCGCGCTCGCGGTCGATCTCGTCCAGCACCGGTTCCAGCATCCGGCAGGGCCCGCACCAGTCGGCGCCGAACTCCACCAGCACGTTCCCGGCGGCCACGGCCCCGGTGAACTCGTCGTCGGTCAACGTCCGCACGGCCCGCTCCTCTGCTCGGCTTCCCGCAGTTGCGCGCGCACCTGGTCCCGAACGGCCTGCAACCGGGTGATGCAGTCGTCCAGCTCCGCCACCTTGCGCCGGTACACCTCGACGGACGCCGCGCAGGCGTCGCCGGTGGTGTGGCCGTCGCGCAGGCACTGCACGAACGGCCGCGTGTCCTCCAGCGCGAACCCGATGTCGGCGAGCGAGCGGATCTCGTGCACCAGCCTCAGGTCTTCCTCGTCGTACTCCCGCTGGCCGTTCGCCGCGCGGCGGGCGGGCAGCAGGCCGAGGGACTCGTAGTAGCGAAGCGCGCGGGTGGTCGTGCCACCCCGCCGGGCCAGTTCTCCGATGCGCACGCGTCGATCCTCCGCCTTGACGTGGACGTCAACACAAGTGTGCTCCACGCCACCCGATACCCTTGTCAGTTGTGCTGGTCCTCGCCTTGGACACCGCGACCCCCGCCGTGACGGCCGGTGTCGTCGAACTGACGCCCGGCTCGCCTCCCCGGCTGCTCGCCCAGCGGGTGACGGTGAACGCGAAGGCTCACGGCGAGCTGCTGACACCGCACCTGCAGGCGGCGTTGGCGGAGGCCGGTCACCGGCTCGCCGACCTCGACGCGATCGTGTGCGGCTCGGGACCCGGACCGTTCACCGGCCTGCGCGTCGGCCTGGTCACCGCCGCCGCCCTCGGCCAGGCGCTCAACCGGCCCGTGTACCCCGTGCCGACGCCGGACGCCGTGGCGCTGGACGCCGCCACCGGCAAACCGCTGCTCGTGGCCACCGACGCGCGGCGCAAGGAGGTGTACTGGGCGGCCTACGACGCGGCCGGCCGGCGCACCGACGGCCCGCACGTGGACCGGCCCGCCGACCTGGTCGCGAAGCTGCCCGCGGTGGCCGAGGCCGCCGGCGAGGGCGCGGAGCTGTACGCCGACGTGATCGGGCTGCCGGTGGTGGCGGCGCGCTACCCGTCGCCGGTGTCCCTGGTGGCGGTGGCGGCCGAGGAGCTGCTGGCCGGCGCCCGCCCGGCCGCCCTCACCCCCCTCTACCTGCGGCGTCCCGACGCCGTGGAGCCGGTCGGTCGCAAGCGGGTGACCAAGGCGTGAACTCCGGCACCGTCACGATCGCGCCGCTGCGCCGGGAGGACGCGGCGCGGTGCGCGCGGATCGAGCAGGACCTGTTCCCCGGCGACGACCCGTGGAGCGCGAACGCGTTCCGCAGCGAGCTGGACAACGGCAACTTCTACGTCGGCGCGTACGTCGGCGGCGCGCTGATCGGGTACGCGGGGCTCGGCCTGACGGACTTCGAGGCCAGCGTGCACACCATCGCCGTCGTGGCCGACCACCAGGGCGCCGGCGTGGGCAAGACCCTGCTGCGCGCCCTGCTCGCCAAGGCCGACGAGGGCGGGCTCCCGGTGTTCCTGGAGGTCCGCACGGACAACGCGCGGGCGATCGGCCTCTACCTGGCGCACGGCTTCGAGCACGTCGGCCTGCGCCGCCGCTACTACCAGCCGTCGGGCGCCGACGCGTACACGATGGGAAGGCCCGCGAACCGTGACTGACCGGCTCATCCTCGGTATCGAGAGCTCGTGCGACGAGACCGGCGTCGGCATCGTCCGGCTCGGCCCGGACGGGTCGATGGAACTGCTCGCCGACGAGGTCGCGTCCAGCGTCGAGGAGCACGCCCGCTTCGGCGGCGTCGTGCCCGAGGTCGCGTCGCGCGCGCACCTGGAGGCGATGGTGCCGACCATGCGCCGCGCCGTGGAGAAGGCCGGGATCGAGCTGCGGGACGTGCACTCCATCGCGGTCACCGCCGGTCCCGGGCTCGCGGGGGCGCTGCTGGTCGGCGTGTCGGCGGCCAAGGCGTACGCGGCGGCGTTGGACAAGCCGCTCTACGGCGTCAACCACCTCGCGGGGCACGTCGCCGCGGACACCCTCCAGCACGGCCCGCTGCCGGAGCGGTGCCTGGCGCTGCTGGTGTCGGGCGGCCACTCGCAGCTGCTGCTCATCGAGGGCCTGGCGGAGAAGATCACCGAGATCGGGTCGACCGTGGACGACGCGGCGGGCGAGGCCTACGACAAGGTGGCCCGGCTGCTGGACCTGCCCTACCCCGGCGGTCCGCCGATCGACAAGCTCGCCAAGCAGGGCAACGGCTGCGCCATCGCGTTCCCGCGCGGGCTGACCGGGCCGCGCGACTCGAAGTACGACTTCTCGTTCTCCGGCTTGAAGACGTCGGTGGCGCGGTGGGTCGAGAAGCAGGAACGCGCGGGTGAGGAGATCCCGCTGGCCGACGTCGCCGCGTCGTTCCAGGAGGCGGTGGCCGACGTGCTGACCGCCAAGGCGATCCGGGCCTGCAAGGACCTGGGCGTGGACACCCTGGTGATCTCCGGCGGCGTGGCGGCGAACTCGCGCCTGTCGGGCCTCGCGGCCGAGCGCTGCGCCGAGGCGGGCATCGAGCTGCGCGTCCCGCGTCCCCGGCTGTGCACCGACAACGGCGCGATGATCGCTGCCCTCGGCGCGCACCTGGTCGCCGCCGGCGCGAAGCCCTCCGCCATGGACCTCTCCACCACCCCCGGCCTCCCCGTGAGCACCATCCAGATCCTCTGACCCTCCCCACCCGCGTGTCCTACCTTCAGGACACCCGTGTCCTACGTTCGGGACAGCCGAGTTGAACGCTCAGAACGTCACGTCGAGCCCTTCGGCGTGCCCGGACTCGAACGCCGCCGCGAACCCCTCCGCGCCCAACGCCGCACGGGCCGCGGCGGCGATCCGGTCCACGTCACCCCGCTCACCGGCCGGCAGCGGCACGCCCACGGACGCGCGCGCCGCCGTCGCCGCGCCCAACAACCGGGCCGCCGTCGCCGCGTCGCCCGCCAACGCCCGGGCGCCCGCCGTGCCCTCCAGCGCCAACGCGATCGCCCTCGGGTCGCCCACCTCCCGGGCCAGCGCCAACCCCTCCGACTGCAGCTCCGCCGCCTTCTCCGCGTCACCTCGCAGCTCGGCCACGAACCCCAGCTCCGCCAGCACCAACGTCGCGCCCGCCGCGAACCCGACCTGCCGGTGCCACGACCGCAGCCGCTCCCAGTGCGCCTGCGCCGCGTCCAGCCGCCCCTCCCGCCGCGCGCCCAGCGCCAACCCCGTCTCCGCGTACACCTCGCCCGGCGAGAACCCGTGCTCGGCCGCCGCCCGCCGGGCCCGTTCGTGCAGGTCACGCGCTTTCGCGTAGTCGCCGCGGGTCAACGCCACCCGCCCCAGCCACGACAGCTTGTACGACACCTCCGGCCACGACCGCAGCTCCTCCGCCACCCGCAACCCCTCCCGGTGCACGGCTTCCGCGCGGTCGTGGTCGCCGGCCAACTGGGCGAGCACCCCCAGCCCGAACGACGCCTTCAGCTGCCCCCACCGCTCGCCCAGGGACTCGAACAGCGCCGCGCACCTCGCCGCCGAAGCCCGCGCCTCCTCGACGGAGCCGCGGGCCAGGGCCTGGCTCACCCGGTCGCTGTGCGCGGCGGCGACGCCCCACTCGTCGCCCAGCTCCTCGAACGCCGCCAACGCCTGGCCGGTCAGCTCCTCGGCCGACGGCATGTCGCCCACGGTCGACAGGACGTAGCCGAGGAACCACCGGGCTCGTGCCTGCCGCGGACGGTCGGCGACCTCCGCCACGCCGGCGACCGCGGCCGGGTCCGCCGCCTCGCCCAGCAGCACGCCGAACCCGGCCCGCCACGCCGCCGTCACCGGATCGGCCGAGGTCATCAGCCGCCGACCCTCCCGCAGCCGCCCGCGCAGGAACCAGTACCAGGTCAGCGCGCGCGTCAGCCGAACGGCGTCCGCCGACCCCGACGCGTCGTGCGCGGCACGCAGGTTCGCCGTGTCCGCGTCCAGCCGCGCCAGCCACGCCAACTGCCCGGCCTCGCGCAACCGGGGGTCCGCCCGTTCGGCCAGCGCCAGGTAGAACGCCGCGTGCCGCGCCCGCACCCGCTCGAACTCGCCCGCCTCGCGCAGCCGTTCCCGCCCGTAGTCGGCGACCGACTCCAGCAGCCGGAACCGCGGTTCGCCGGTGTGCTCCGGCGCGACCACCAGCGACCGGTCCACCAACCGGGTCAGCACGTCGAGCACCTCGTCGGCCGCCACCCCGCCACCCGCGCAGACGGCCTCGGCGGCGTCCAGCGCGCACCCGTCCACGTGCACGGACAGCCGCCGCAGCACGGTCCGCTCGACGTCGCCGAGCAGGTCCCAGCTCCAGTCGATCATCGCGCGCAGCGTCCGCTGCCGGGCGGGCGCGTCCCGGTGCCCGGTGGCGAGCAGCCGGAACCGGTCGTCCAGCCGGTCGAGCAGCGCCGGCACGCCCATCCCGCGCACCCGCGTCGCGGCCAGCTCCACCGCCAGCGGCAGCCCGTCGAGCCGTCGGCAGATCGCCTCGACGACCGGCGCGTTGTCCGGTGTCACGGTGAAGCCGGGCGCGGCGGCGGCAGCGCGCGCCGCGAACAAGGCGACCGCGTCCGAGAGGTCCAACGGCGACACGGCCCACACCGTCTCGAACGCCAGGCCGAGCGGCTCCTGGCTGGTGGCGAGCACCCGCAACCCCGGCACGGCCCGCAGCAGCCGGGAGACCAGGGCGGCGACCGGCTCGACCAGCCGCTCGCAGTTGTCGAGCACGAGCAGCACCTCCCGGCCGCGCAACGCCTCCACCAGCGCCGTCCCCGACGCGTCCTCGCGCACGCCGAGCACGTCGGCCACCGCGCCCACCACCTGCTCGGCCCGGCCGACCCCCGCCAGCTCGACCAGCCACACCACGTCCGAGCCCGGCGCCCGCCGGGCGACCTCCAGGGCCAGGCTCGTCTTGCCGACCCCGCCGGGACCGGTGAGCGTCACCAACCGGGCGTCCCGGGGCAGCTCGCACAGGTCCCGCACCGCCCGGTCCCGGCCGACCAGCTCCGTCACGGGCGCCGGCAGGTTCGTGCGCGCCGGCTCCGGACCGAGGTCGTGGTGGAGGATCGCCCGGTGCAGGGCCACCAGCTCGGGCCCCGGCTCCAGCCCCTGCTCCTCGGCCAGCGACCGCCGCAGCTCGGCGTAGCTCGCCAACGCCTCGACCTGCCGCCCGGCCCGGTAGAGGGCGCGCATGTGCAGTCCGCGCAAACGTTCGCGCAGCGGGTGCCGCGCCACCTCGGCCGCCAGGTCCACCCCGTCCGGGACCGACCCGGCGAACTCCTCCAGCGCGGCCAACCGCTCCTCGGCCCACCGCGCCACGGCGGGCGCCAGGGACGGCGCGTCCGCGAACTCGGCCAGCGGCTCGCCGCGCCACAACGCCAACGCCTCGCCGAACCTCCCGGCCGCGGCCAGCTCCCGGAACCGCAGCACGTCCAAGGTCGACTGGTCGACCCGCACCGCGTACCCGGCCGGGCCGTGCGCGACCAGCTCCCGCGCGCCCGGCTCGGCCGCCTCCAACGCCCGCCGCAGCTGCGACACCTTGGTCTGCAACGTGTTCACCGGGTTGCCGGGCGGCTCGTCGCCCCACAGGTCGAACGCCAACCGGTCCGCCGACACCGGTCGCCCCTCGTGCGCGAGCAGGTCCGCCAGCAGCAGCCGGACCTTCGCCTCGGGCACCCGGACCGCCCCACCGCCCGCCGTCCACACCCCGAGCGGCCCCAACACCCCGAATCTCACGCCCGGACCGTAACCGGGCCGCCGTCGGCCGGACCCCGGCGGACCCAGCCGACCCGCAGCGAACCCCCAGCGGACCGTGCGCGCCCCCGGCCACCGTGGAAGTCACACGAAGGAGTGAAGAACACATGACTGCCAAGACCCCGTTGACCGTGCTCGGCCTCGGCCCGATGGGCCAGGCGATGGTCACCCGGTTCCTCGACGCCGGCCACCCGACCACGGTCTGGAACCGCACCCCGTCCCGCGCCGACGCCCTCGTCGCCAAGGGCGCCGCCCGGGCCGCCACCGCCGCCGACGCCGTGGCCGCGAACCGGCTGCTGGTCCTCAGCCTCACCGACTACGCCGCCATGGACGACGTCCTCGCCGGCGTCGACCTCGCCGGCCGCGTCGTCGTCAACCTCAGCTCCGAGACCCCGGGCAAGACCGTCGAGGCCGCCGCCCGGCTGGCCGGACGCGGCGCGGAGCTGCTGGTCGGCGGCGTCATGGCGAACGCGGAGATGGTCGGCCACCCCGACGCTTACGTCTTCTACAGCGGGCCGCGCGAGGTCTTCGACCGGCACGCCGACGCGCTCGCCGTGATCGGCAGGCCCGACTACCTCGGCGCGGACCACGGCCTCGCCCAGATGCTCTACCAGGCGCAGCTCGACGTCTTCCTCACCTCGCTGGCCGCGATGCTGCACGGCATCGCCCTGGCGAGGTCGGCGGGTGTCTCGGCCGAGCGGTTCGCGCCCTACCTCAGCGACAACGTCTCCACGCTGTCGATGTACGTGCCGGGGATCGCGAAGCACGTCGACTCCGGCGAGCACCCCGGCGACCTCGCCACCACGGCCATGATGGGCGCCACCGCGGCGCACGTCGTGGGCGCGAGCGAGGCCGCCGGGATCGACGCCGGGCTGCCTGGGGCGGTGAAGTCCCTCTACGACCGCGCCATCGCGGCGGGGCACGGCAAGGACAGCTTCACCGCCCTGGTCAACGTCCTGCGGGGCTGATCAGGCGGGGTTCAGGCCGGGGTTGCGGTCCTCGACGACGAACGACTCGAGCGTCGTGGCCCCGGCCCCGGCCGTGCGCACGTACGGCAGCGTGCGGAAGTCGGCCCGCATCTCCCGCGCGGTGAACTTCGTCCGCACGTAGCCGCGCCGCCGGCTGTGCAGCTTGATGTGCGGGTTCAGCCGCAGCTGCACCTCGTCGGAGGTGTCGTCGCCGTCACCGCCGGAGGTGACCGAGGAGCACACCAGCTCGGTGCCGACGGTCGGCGACGACGCCGGGTCGTGCCAGTCCAGCTTCACGTCCGCCGCGTAGTGCGCGTGCACGTCGCCGGTCAGCACGACGGCGTTGCGCACACCCGCGTCGACCCACCCGCGCGTCACCCGGTCGCGGGAGGCCAGGTAGCCGTCCCACCCGTCCATGGAGACCTCCTTCTCCGGCCCTTCCCTGCGGTCCCGCTCGGCGAAGAACACCTGCTGGCCGAGCACGTCCCACCGCGACCGGGAGCGCCGGAACCCGTCGAGCAGCCACTCCTCCTGCTCCGCGCCCGTGATCGACCGGGTGGGCAGCCCGGCGTCCGCGCAGGTCTTCCACCCGTCGCCGCACGCCTGGTCGTCGCGGTACTGCCGGGTGTCGAGCATGTGGAAGTTGACCAGTCCGCCCCACTGCGCCCGCCGGTAGAGCCGCAGGTCGACGCCGTCGGGACGCGCGCCGCGCCGCAGCGGCATGTTCTCGTAGTACGCCTGGAACGCCGCCGTGCGCCGGGCCGCGAAGGCCGGGTCGGGCTGCTCGGGCACGTCGTCGGCCCAGTTGTTCTCGACCTCGTGGTCGTCCCACACCACCAGCCAGGGCGCCACGGCGTGCGCGAGCTGGAGGTCGGTGTCGGTCTTGTACTGGGCGTGCCGCAGCCGGTAGTCGGCCAGGGTCCGCGTCTCCGGCCCGAGCACCGGGCGCACGTCCGCCGCCTTCGCCGCGTACTCGTACTGGTAGTCGCCCAGGTGCAGCACCACGTCCGGGTGGTCCTCGGCCAGCCGCCGGTACGCGGTGAAGTAGCCCTCGCCGTAGTGCGCGCACGACGCGAAGCACATGGTCAGGTCCTGCCCGAGGACCCACGGTTCGGGCGTGGTCCGGGTGCGGCCGACGGGGGACAGGTGGTTGTCGACCCGGAACCGGTAGAAGTACTCGCGGCCGGGCCGCAGGCCGAACGGCTCCACGTGCACGCTGTGCCCGAGCTCGGGCCGGGCGGGCTGCACGCCGCGGCGCACCACGTGCCGGAACCGCTCGTCCTCGGCCAGCTCCCAGTGCACCGGGACGACCCGGTCGGGCATGCCGCCGAGGCCGTCCTCGGCGAGCGGCCGGGGCGCGAGGCGCGTCCACAGCACCACGCCGTCGGGGCGGGGGTCGCCGGAGGCGACGCCGAGGGTGAAGGGGTCGTCGAGCCGGGGGAAGCCCGCGCCGGCGGTGGCGAGCGCCACACCGGCCACACCGCCGATGAGCAGGGAACGTCGGGTCACCGTGGTCATGCGCCACACCGTTCCCGACGAGGTTGGCGACGAGGTGAACGGCGGTGTGACACGAGTGGACGACTTCACCCGGCCGGTTGTGGGGGGTTCGTTGAAGCGTTGGCACTCGCATGGGTAGAGTGCTAGACGCACGGCACCAGCAACCGCCCCGACCCCCGCGACGGCGGGGTGGCAGGAGCCGTAACGCAACCTGCCAACGCTTTCGACGACCGTGGAGGTCAGCCCGGTGAGCGTGAACATCAAGCCGCTCGAGGACAAGATCGTCGTCCAGGCCAGTGAGGCCGAGACCACGACCGCTTCCGGCCTCGTGATCCCGGACACCGCGAAGGAGAAGCCCCAGGAGGGCAAGGTCATCGCGGTGGGCCCCGGCCGGATCGACGACAAGGGCAACCGCGTCCCGGTGGACGTGGCTGTCGGCGACGTCGTCATCTACTCCAAGTACGGCGGCACCGAGGTCAAGTACAACGGCGAGGAGTACCTCATCCTCTCCGCCCGCGACGTGCTGGCCGTCATCAACTGACGCTCGGCTGACACGCAAGACGCCCCGGCGAACCCCTCACCGGGGCTCCCGGGGCGTTTCGCATCAAGAGAGGCGTAGGCAATGCCCAAGCAGATCAGCTTCGACGAGGACGCTCGTCGGGCACTCGAGCGCGGCGTGAACAAGCTCGCGGACACCGTCAAGGTCACCCTCGGCCCGCGCGGCAGGCACGTCGTCCTCGACAAGAAGTTCGGCGGGCCCACCGTCACCAACGACGGCGTGACCATCGCCCGTGAGATCGAGCTGGACGACGCGTTCGAGAACCTCGGCGCGCAGCTCGCCAAGAGCGTCGCCACCAAGACCAACGACGTGGCCGGCGACGGCACGACGACCGCGACCGTCCTGGCCCAGGCCATGGTGCGGGTCGGCCTGCGCAACGTCGCGGCCGGCGCGAACCCGATGTCGCTCGGCGTCGGCATCCAGGCCGCCGCCGAGGCCGTGGTCGACGCCCTCAAGGCCAAGGCCACCCCGGTCAAGGGCCGCGACAACATCGCCCAGGTCGGCACCGTCTCGTCCCGCGACGAGTCCATCGGCGCCCTGCTCGGCGAAGCCATCGAGAAGGTCGGCGAGGACGGTGTGATCACCGTCGAGGAGTCCTCCTCGATGGCCACCGAGCTCCAGATCACCGAGGGCGTGCAGTTCGACAAGGGCTACGTGTCGGCGCACTTCGCCACCGACCTCGAAGCCCAGGAGACGGTGTTCGAGGACGCCCGCATCCTGCTGCACCGCGAGAAGATCTCGGCGCTGGCCGACCTGCTGCCGATCCTGGAGAAGGTCGCCGAGGCCGGCAAGCCGCTGGTGATCATCGCCGAGGACGTCGAGGGCGAGGCGCTGTCCACCCTGGTCGTCAACGCCCTGCGCAAGACGCTGCGCGTGGTCGCGGTCAAGGCGCCGTACTTCGGCGACCGCCGCAAGGCGTTCCTGGACGACCTGGCCGTCGTCACCGGCGCGCAGGTCATCGCGGCCGAGGTCGGCCTCAAGCTGTCCGAGGCCAACCTCGACGTGCTGGGCTCCGCCCGGCGGGTCGTCGTGTCCAAGGACAACACGACCATCGTCGACGGCGGCGGCGCCAAGGCCGACCTGGCGGGTCGCGCGGAGCAGCTGCGCCGCGAGATCGAGGCCACCGACTCCGACTGGGACCGCGAGAAGCTGCAGGAGCGGCTGGCCAAGCTGTCCGGCGGCATCGCGGTGATCAAGGTCGGCGCGGCCACCGAGACCGAGCTGAAGGAGCGCAAGCACCGCATCGAGGACGCGGTGGCGGCGACCAAGGCCGCGGTCGAGGAGGGCATCGTGCCCGGCGGCGGTTCGGCCCTGGTGCACGCGGCCAAGGTGCTCGACGGCGGGCTCGGCCTGTCCGGTGACGAGGCGACCGGTGTCGCGATCGTCCGCGAGGCCCTGGGCTCGGCGCTCTTCTGGATCGCCGCGAACGCGGGCCTCGAAGGCGCCGTCGTGGTGAACAAGGTGCGCGAGCAGGACTGGGGCTTCGGCCTCAACGCCGCCACCCTGGTCTACGGCGACCTGCTCGAGGCCGGAATCATCGACCCGGTGAAGGTGACGCGCTCCGCGGTCACCAACGCCGCTTCCATCGCCCGCATGGTGCTCACCACGGAGAGCGCCGTCGTGGAGAAGAAGGAAGAGGAGCCCGCCGGCGCCGGCGGTCACGGCCACGGCCACGGCCACGGTCACTGACCAGGTGCACGGTCACTGACCAGGCATCACAGGTCGGAACAGCGCGAACGGGAGGGGCGGCACCCACGAGGTGCCGTCCCTCCCGCGCGTTCGGCGTCAGGCGGGCGTCAACTGCCGCTTGCGCGCCTTGATGATGCTGTCCCGCTCGGACTCCGACAGGCCGCCCCAGATCCCATAGGGCTCCTGGACCGCCAGGGCGTGCCGCCGGCACATCTCCAACACCGGGCACGACAGGCACACGGCCTTCGCCCGTGCCTCCCGCCGAGCCCGCGCCGGTCCGCGCTCCCCGTCCGGGTGGAAGAAGAACGCGCTGTCCATCCCGCGGCACGAGCCGCGCATCTGCCAGTCCCACAGATCCGCGTTGGGACCGGGAAGCCTTCGGGTGTCCGCCATCGAGACCGCCTCCTTGGCCCATGGACGAGAACTGCTCCATTCGGCTTAACGATGATCCACCGTAGAACCGCGCCAAAACTTGTTCAAGGGGGTGCGGGGGCTTTTGCCGGCAATTCATACGATGGGTGATCGATCAGGGCCCGAGCCGGAGTTGCCGGTGACGTGAGGTGAACGGACGATGTCAGCGTGATGACGCCACCTGACCACGCCGGGACCGTGTCGGAAGGCGGTCAGGAAATCGTTGCGGCGGAAGACGATCCCGCGCATTCGGTGACCCTCTCGGTGGCCGCCGTCGCACGCCGGCTCGGTGTCGCGCCGGCCACCCTCCGCACCTGGGACCGGCGGTACGGCCTCGGACCCAGCGATCACACAACCGGGCGACACCGGAAGTACGCGCCACTCGACGTGGCCAGGTTGGAGCTGATGCAGCGGGCCCTGCTGCGCGGCGCGTCGTCCGCCGAAGCCGCCAAGTACGCCCTCGCCAGCCCGGTCCGCGCGCCGCTGACGGCCGTGCCCCCGTCGTTGACCGGCGGGGAGCTCGACGGCGGTTCGGCGCCGGCGGGCGGGCGCGGCCTGAAGCTGCAGGAGGCGAACCGGCGGGCCCGGGGCGTGGGGCGGGCGGCGTTGGCGATGGACTCGGCGGCGGTGCAGGCGCTGCTGGCCGACGCGATCGAGGCGGACGGCGTGATCACCACGTGGGACGAGGTGGTGCGGCCGGTGATGGCGGCGATCGCGGCGAGGTGGGAGCACTCCGGTGCGGGCGTCGAGGTGTCGCACCTGGTGGAGGAGTGCGTGCTGGCCGCCGTGGTCCGCGCCACCCCGGTCGTGGCGGCGCCCCGCAACCACCGTCCCGTGCTGCTGGCGTGCATGCCGGACGAACGGCACAACCTGCCGCTGTACCCGTTGGCGGCGGTGCTGGCGCAGCGCGGCGTCGGGGTGCGCCAACTGGGTGCGGCGTTGCCCGCGGACGCCCTGGCCTCGGCCGTCCGCCGCACCGCCCCGGCCGCCGTGGTGCTGTGGGCGCAGCTGCCGCGCTACGCCGATCCGGGTGTCGTGACGGCGCTGCCGAGGACCCGCCAGCAGGTCCGCGTGTTCGCCGGGGGTCCGGGCTGGGAACGCGGCGTCGTGCCGCAGCCGGCCGAGCGGATCAACGACCTGGCCGCCGCCGCGGACGCCGTCGAACGCGCCGTCTGCTGACCCGTGCCCCACCCCGCCCGACCCCTCGCCGCGCGGGGGAGCCACAACGGGCTTCGCCGAACCGTTCGTGCTGGTCGAAGGCGTGCCACGCCCTGACCGACCTCAGCTTCCGCTCACCTGGCCCGCGTTCCTGGCCCGCCCGCCACCAGCCGACCTGCCGGTCGGCCGGCCAGTCCGCCGCCCGCCTGCCTGCCCGTCACCGACCTGCTGCCTGCCTGCGTACCGCCTGCCTGCCCGCCACCGACCGGCCTGCCCTCGCCTGCGACCAGGCCGCTTGCTTGCCCCGGCCCGCCCGCTTGCCTGCGGCCTGCCTGCGGGTGGCTGCCGTCGGACGGGTCGGCGGTCTTGCCGCACCCACTGGGGGCGTTGTCGAGCGTGCCGCCGGCCGGTCTCCGAGGGCTCTTCGCGGCGCACCTCCGCCGCCGTCCTCGCTGCGCAGGGGTCCCCGCCAGAGGGACCCCTGCTTTTACCCTGCCACGACGGGCCGACAATCCGAGGTGCCGGCGGGGTGCCTGTGGACAACTGCCGGTGTGGTCCGGAGCGTGGAGGTGGGACGAGGGGTGGGTGGAGCGGTGGGGGTGCGGGAGGCGGCGTTCGGGGGTCGGCCCGAGGCGGACGTGTGGGCGGCGTTGCGGGGTGGGGTGGAGGAGCGGTGGCTGGCGGCGGTGGTGCTCGGTGGGCAGGGGCACTACGCGGCGGCGGCTGCGGTGCTCGGCGAGTTGATCGGGCGCGGCGGGTTGTTCGGGTCGTTGGCGGCTTCCACGCTCGCGTCGCACCGGCGGCAGCTCGGCGGCCACGCGGCGGCACGGGTGCTCGACGGGCGGGCGTTGGCCCTGGCCCCCGGCGGTGACGGCGAGGACCCGGACGACGTGGACCCGGCCGGCGCGCGGGCCGACGCGCTCCTCGGGCTCGCCGCGGACGCGATCGGGACCGGTCGGCTCGACGAGGCGCGCCGGCTGCACGCGCGGGTCGAGCCGCGCGGGTGGCGCAGCCGGGTCCGGCACCAGTGGCTGGCCGCCGAGATCTCCTTGGCCGGCGGTCTCGCCGAGGGCGCGGTGCACCCGGCGGAGGTGGCTGCCGCGACCGCCCGCGAGGCCGGCGCAACGCGACACATCCTCAAGTCCGACCTCGTCCTCGGTGCGGCATTGGTGGTGTGGGGGACACCCGAAAGCGTCGACCGAGGGGTCGAAGTGCTACTCTGTGACCTAAATCACACTGACCGCCGAGGGCTTTTCTCGTTGGTCTGGCCGACGGCGCTTGTCCTGGCAAACGCCCAGGCAGACCGCACTATTGCGGGTAGGGAAAACATGAAGGAACGCGCAGAAAACGCTCTGAGCTGCGTGTTGCGCAGAGCGGACCCGACGGGTCGCTCGCTCGCGGACCGCTCGCCGTGGATCCCGACCGCGCTGCTCCGTTCCGGGGAACCCCCGAACGCAGACCCTGAGACGAACTTCTTGACGGATTAAGCACCGGATCGTGTCAAGGTTCGGCCTCTAGCGTCCGATAGGGGATGTGGAACGTCACTCGGCTGCAGGAAGGAGTCCCCGTGACCACGGTCCTTATTTGCGACGACCGGCGCAGTGTGCGGGAGGGTCTCACCCGCGTGATGTCGGCTGTCCCAGGGGTCAGCCGCATCGACTGCGTAGCGCACGGTGACGAGTTGTTGGCTCGGTTCTCTCGGCAGCCGGTCGACGTCGTACTGGTTGGCACCCAGCGCGCCGTCCCGACCGGGGTCGAAGCGACCCGACGACTCGTCTCGGCCAACCCGCAGGCAAACGTCATCGTCTTCGGCGCACCGGACGACGCGGGCAGCATCGCCGCCGCGATCGCCGGCGGAGCTCGCGGCTACCTGCGTTGGGACGCCTCGCGCCCCGAGCTGGTCGCCGCACTGGCGCACACGCTCGCGAGCACGAGCGTGCCCGCGCCGCGCCAGCCGTCGGACCCGGGCGTCCAGCTCACCGAGCGCGAGCTCCAGGTGCTGCGCGGGATGAGCCAGGGCAAGAGCAACGGGCAGATCGGGCGTGAGCTCTACCTGTCCGAGGACACGGTGAAGACGCACGCCCGGCGCTTGTTCCGCAAGCTCGGCGTGCGCGACCGCGCCCAGGCTGTCGCCCACGGATTCCGGCGCGGCCTCGTGTCGTAGCCGGCGCACGGACTCAAGGGCTCGGGGCACAGGCTCGTCGGACTCGTCGGACGAGTCGCACCGGCACCCTTCCTCCAGCCACGGCCCGGTGACGCCGACAGGTGTCGCCGGGCTTCCGTGCGTCCGCAAGCGGGTCGTGTGCGCCGGGTCGACGGCCGCAAGCGCCGTGCGCCGGCACGCCCGCCGCGCAAGGTCCCGGAGACGGCCGGGCGGGGCCCGGCGACCGCCCTGTGCCGGACAACGTCGCCGCACCCCCGCCAACCGCCGTGCCGGGCAGGTCAGGGCCTGTCGGAGGGTGGTGGCGCGCTCACCGCGTGTCGGCTGGTCAGGTGAGGTCTAAAGACCCCATCTGGACCCCATTGCGGAACATCCGGCCGGCTGACCGGTACGGTGAGCATCACCAGTACGGGCGACGTCGATCGTCCCGTGCTGTTCTTTGTCGGTACGCCTACGCGTAACACCAGGGCAGTTGTCTGCGATGACCAACTTGGGGGACGGACTGGACGCCGAAGTGGGCGCAGCCGTCGATGGCGACCGCCACGCGATCGAGCGGCTCCTGGCATCCATCCGACCCCTCGTGGTGCGGTACTGCCGCGCCAGAGTCGGAAGGCAGGAGAGGTCTTTCGCTTCGGCGGACGACGTGGCCCAGGAGGTGTGTCTCGCGGTGCTGACGGCCCTGCCCAGCTATCGCGACCAGGGTCGGCCGTTCTTGGCGTTCGTTTACGGGATCGCCGCGCACAAGGTGGCCGACGCGCATCGCTCCGCAGCCCGGAACCGGTCCGAACCGGTCCCGGAGGTCCCTGACGCCCCTGAGACGGAGGCCGGTCCCGAGCAGCGCGCCATGCAGGGCGAGCTGTCGGAGCGGATGGCCGTGCTCCTGAAGGTCCTTCCGGAGAAGCAGCGGGAGATCCTGCTGCTTCGCGTGGTCGTCGGCCTGTCGGCCGAAGAGACCGCCGACGCGGTCGGCTCCACGCCGGGCGCGGTTCGGGTGGCACAACACCGCGCCCTGGCCCGCCTTCGCAAGACGTTGGCAGCGGAGGAGGTGGTCTGAGTGGCTGACCAGCACGAGAAGGGCAATGGAGAAGTCGTGCGCGGACGAGATGAGAGACCGCCGCAGTCTGATGACACCCTGGCCGAGGACACCGCGGCCGAGCCGGGGGACGACCTCGCGGGTATCCGGGCTGACGACGCGCTGCTCGACGTGCTGGGCGGGCGTGACGGCGACCAGCCGGACTCGCTCGTCGACGACGAGCTGAACGAGCTGCTGCTGGCCTGGCGCCGCGAAGTCGACCGCCCACCCATGGGTGAGCTGGTCGACACCGACACGGCGGTGGCCACGATCGCCGCCGCCCGCACCCAGCCGAGGGCCCGGCAGCGCCTGCTCATCCCCCTCGCCGCCGCCGCCGCGGTGCTGGCGATCGCGTTCACCGGGATGAGCCTGGTCGCGCGCGACGCCGAACCGGGCGACGCGCTCTGGGGTCTGACCAGGGTCCTCTACTCCGAGCACGCGCGGTCGGTGGAAGCCGCCGTGGCCGTGCGCACCGACCTCGACACCGCTCGCGCGGCACTGCGCGACGGCCGCTACGGCGAGGCGCGCGACGCGCTGCTCAAGGCCAGCGCGACCCTGCCGTCGGTCTCGCCGGACGACGGCAAGGACGACCTCGCCCAGAAGCACGAGTCGCTGCTGGACGAGCTGACCAGCACCACGCCGCCGGTGAACACGCCGACCACCGTCGAGCCGTCGGCGGCGCCCGAGGTCCCGCCGGTCGACCTCCCCACGACCACGACCACGACGACCTCGCCGCCCGCGCCGATCACCACGACCACGACGGCGCCCGTCGACGACTCCACCCTGCCCACGGGCGGCGAGACGCCCCCGCCCCCGCCGCCCACGTCGGGCGAGTCACCGGGGAGCGGCCAGGGTCGGAGCGAGACGCCGACCCAGGGCACCACGGACGGCGAGACCACGTCCGACAGCTGAGCCCGGAGCGCACGTGTGACGAAGCCCGCCCCTCGTTCCGGGGCGGGCTTCGTCACATCGTCAGCGGGCGCTCTCGGTCGCGGTGACCCCGTCCGCGTAGCCGCGGCAGTACTCCCAGCTGACGTAGGCCGCCGGGTCCGGGTCGTACGCGGGCTCGTGCGGGCGCATCCGGCCGTCGGCCAGCAGCTGCTCCAGGCTCGACCGCAGCAGGGCCCAGTCGTGGTAGTGCGGCTCCTGGCACTCGCCGCAGTCCACCACGATTCCCCTGACACCACGGGGTTCGAGCAACGCCTGGTACACCGCGAGGTCGCTGAGGTCGCCGACCAGCTCGGCCCGCTCGGCGTCGTCCATCGGCGGGTGGTCGTGGTCGTGGTCGGGTTCGCCGAGGGCCCGGGCCGGGTCCTCCGGGTCGCCCGCGAACGGGTCTGGTGGCAACGCGTCGTGCGGCACGACCCCGCACGGTACCGGGCGGACCCCCGGCCACGTCCAGATACCATGACCTGAACCCATCGCCGCTGCGTGGAACCCGATCCGCGGCGGCGGGATCGCCGCACGACGGAAGGCAAGCCAGCCGCCATGACCAGCGAGCTCAACGCTGACGGAGTCCCGCCCAAGTTCGCCATGCTGGGACTGACCTTCGACGACGTACTGCTGCTGCCCGCCGAGTCGGAGATCGTGCCGAGCGGCGTGGACACCAGCACCAAGCTCTCGCGCAACATCACCCTGCGCGTGCCGCTGGCCTCGGCGGCGATGGACACCGTGACCGAGGGCCGGATGGCCATCTCGATGGCCCGCCAGGGCGGCATCGGCGTGCTGCACCGCAACCTGTCCCTGGAGGAGCAGGCCCGCCAGGTGGAGACGGTGAAGCGGTCCGAGGCCGGCATGGTCAGCGACCCGGTGACGTGCACCCCGGACGACACGATCCGCCACGTCGACGAGCTGTGCGCGCGCTACCGGATCTCCGGCGTGCCGGTGACCGACGAGAACGGCAAGCTCGTCGGCATCATCACCAACCGCGACATGCGCTTCGAGGTCGACCACTCGCGCAAGGTCAGCGAGGTGATGACCAAGGGTCCGCTGGTCACCGCCCAGGTGGGCGTGTCGGCGGAGGCCGCGCTCGGCCTGCTGCGCCGGCACAAGATCGAGAAGCTGCCGATCGTGGACGGCGACGGCAAGCTGCGCGGCCTGATCACGGTCAAGGACTTCGTCAAGACCGAGCAGTACCCGAACGCCTCGAAGGACCCGGACGGCCGGCTGCTGTGCGCCGCCGCGATCGGCGTCGGCGACGACAGCTTCGCCCGCGCGATGGCGCTGGCCGACGCGGGCGTCGACGTGATCATGGTCGACACCGCGCACGGCCACCAGCGCAACGTGCTGGAGATGGTCGCCAAGGTGAAGCAGGAACTGGGTGACGACGTCGACGTGGTCGGCGGCAACGTCGCCACCCGCGCGGGCGCCCAGGCGCTGGTGGACGCAGGCGCGGACGGCGTGAAGGTGGGCGTCGGCCCCGGCTCGATCTGCACCACGCGCGTGGTCGCGGGCGTCGGCGTGCCGCAGATCACCGCGATCTACGAGGCCAGCCTGGCGTGCGGTCCGGCGGGGGTGCCGGTGATCGGCGACGGCGGCATCCAGTACTCGGGCGACATCGCGAAGGCCATCGCGGCGGGCGCGAGCGCGGTCATGCTCGGCAGCCTGCTCGCGGGCACGGCCGAGGCTCCCGGCGAGCTGGTGCTGGTCAACGGCAAGCAGTTCAAGACCTACCGCGGCATGGGCTCGCTGGCGGCGCTGCAGGGCCGCGGCGAGGGCAAGTCGTACTCCAAGGACCGCTACTTCCAGGACGACGTGCTGTCGGAGGACAAGCTGGTGCCCGAGGGCATCGAGGGCCGCACGCCGTTCCGCGGCCCGCTGTCGACCGTGGTGCACCAGCTGGTCGGCGGCCTGCGGGCGGCCATGGGCTACACGGGCTCGAAGACCGTCGTGGACCTCCAGCGCAAGCAGCTGGTGCGGATCACGGCGGCCGGGCTCAAGGAGAGCCACCCGCACGACATCACCATGACCGTCGAGGCCCCGAACTACACGACCCGCTGAACCGGATCGCCTTGGGCTAGTGTTCGCAGGTTCCGCCGGCTTCCCCCGGGACCATCAGCTCCACGGAAGGACGACAAAGGTGCGCGACCTGGTCGAGATCGGCATGGGCCGGACCGCGAGGCGGGCCTACGAGCTGGACGACCTCGAGATCATCCCGTCCCGCAGGACCCGGTCCTCGAAGGACGTCTCGACGGCGTGGCAGATCGACGCCTACCGGTTCGAGATCCCGCTGATCACCCACCCGACGGACGCGATCGTGTCGCCGGGCACGGCGGTCGCGGTCGGCGAGCTGGGCGGCATGGGCGTCCTCAACGCGGAGGGCCTGTGGGCCCGGCACGGCGACGTGGAAGAGGCCCTGTTCCGGCTGGTGCAGGCGGTCGAGGACACCGACGACCCGGCCGCGCCGGTGCGGGTGCTGCAGGAGCTGCACGCCGCGCCGGTGCGGATGGACCTGATCGCCGAGGCGATCAAGCAGGTGCGCGAGTCGGGCGTCACGGTGGCGGTGCGGGTCAGCCCGCAGCGCGCGGCCGAGCTGACCCCGGACCTGCTGGCGGCGGGCGTGGAGATCCTGGTCGTGCAGGGCACGATCATCTCGGCCGAGCACGTGTCGCGCGACGGCGAGCCGCTGAACCTGAAGTCGTTCATCGCGGACCTCGACATCCCGGTGATCGCGGGCGGCGTCGGCGACTACCGGACCGCGATGCACCTGATGCGCACGGGCGCGGCGGGCGTGATCGTCGGCTACGGCTACACGCCGGGTGTGACCACGACGGACTCGGTGCTCGGCATCGGCGTGCCGATGGCCACGGCCATCTCCGACGCCGCCGCGGCCCGCCGGGACTACCTGGACGAGACCGGCGGGCGGTACGTGCACGTGATCGCCGACGGCGGCGTGCTGACCAGCGGCGACATCGCGAAGTCGATCGCGTGCGGCGCGGACGCGGTGATGCTGGGCGAGCCGCTGGCGGCGGCGTCCGAGGCGCCGGGCCAGGGCCTGTACTGGACGGCCGCGTCGGCGCACCCGTCGGTGCCGCGCAGCCACGTGTCGACCGGGGTGGACCAGGTCGTCGACCTGCGCACGCTGCTGTTCGGCCCGTCGGTCGACCCGCGCGGCGTGACGAACCTGTTCGGCTCGCTGCGCCGGGCGATGGCGAAGACCGGCTACTCGGACCTCAAGGAGTTCCAGAAGGTCGGCCTGACCATCCGCGGCTAGGCGACGCCCGAAGAGGCCCCTGCTCCAGGCAGGGGCCTTTTTCGTGCCCGAGGCCGCCTGAACCGATCGAGCACTAGCCTGTTACCGGAAGTTACGCCTAATCTCCCACCATGGGTGAACTCGCCGGTAACAACACCGACTACGACGTCGTGGTGGTGGGGTCGGGCTTCGGCGGCAGCGTCGCCGCGCTCCGGCTCACCGAGAAGGGCTACCGGGTGGCCGTGGTCGAGGCGGGCCGCCGGTTCGCCGACGACGAGTTCGCCAAGACGTCCTGGGACCTGCGGCGATACCTGTGGGCGCCCGCGCTCGGCTGCTACGGCATCCAGCGCATCCACGCCCTGCGCAGCGTGATGGTCCTGGCCGGTTCGGGTGTCGGCGGCGGGTCGCTGGTGTACGCGAACACGCTGTACCGGCCGCTCAAGCCGTTCTACGCCGACCGGCAGTGGGCGCACATCACCGACTGGGAGGCCGAGCTCGCGCCGTTCTACGACCAGGCGAGCCGGATGCTCGGGGTGGTGGAGAACCCGACCACCACCCCGTCGGACGAGGTGATGCGGCGGGTCGCCGAGGACATGGGCGTGGCCGACACCTACCACCCGACGCCGGTCGGCGTGTTCTTCGGCGAGCCCGGCGAGCCGACCGAGGACCCGTACTTCGGCGGCGCGGGCCCCGCCCGGACCGGCTGCACGCAGTGCGGCGCGTGCATGTCGGGCTGCCGGGTCGGCGCGAAGAACACCCTGGTCAAGAACTACCTCTACCTGGCCGAGCGCAACGGCGCGGAGGTGCTGCCGCTGACCACCGTCACCGACCTGCGCCAGGCGCCGGACGGCACGTGGGCGATCGGCACCCGGCGCACCGGCGGCAAGCTGCGCCGTGGCCGGCGGACGATCACCGCGGGCCAGGTCGTGCTGGCCGCCGGCACCTGGGGCACCCAGCAGCTGCTGCACCGGATGAAGGCCGACGGCGCGCTGCCGGAGCTCTCACCCAAGCTGGGGGAGCTGACCAGGACCAACTCCGAGTCGATCATCGGCGCGGCGCGCTTCACGGTGGACGAGGAGCGCAACTTCAGCCAGGGCGTGGCGATCACCTCGTCCATCCACCCGGACGAGCAGACCCACATCGAGCCGGTGCGCTACGGCAAGGGCAGCAACGCCATGGGGCTGCTCCAGACGCTGGCCACGGACGGCGCGAAGTCCACCCCGCGCATCCTGCAGTTCCTGTCCCAGGCGGTCCGCCACCCGCTGCGGCTGGCCAGGCTCATGTCGGTGCACCGGTGGAGCGAGCGGACGGTGATCCTGCTGGTGATGCAGAGCCTCGACAACTCCATCACCACGTACACCAAGAAGGGGCTCTTCGGCCGCAAGCTCACCTCCAAGCAGGGGCACGGGCAGCCGAACCCGACGTTCATCAAGGCCGGTCACGAGGCCAACCTGCGCGCGGCCGAGCACATCGACGGCATCGCGGGCGGCACGTGGGGCGAGCTGTTCGACATCCCCCTGACCGCGCACTTCATCGGCGGCTGCCCGATCGGGTCGGACCCGGCGGGCGGCGTCATCGACCCCTACCACCGGGTCTACGGCTACCCGGGCCTGTCCGTGGTGGACGGCTCGGCGATCTCGGCGAACCTGGGCGTGAACCCGTCGCTGACCATCACCGCGCAGGCCGAGCGGGCGTTCTCGGTGTGGCCGAACAAGGGCGAGCCGGACCAGCGCCCCGACCAGGCCGCGGGCTACCGGCGGGTCGCGGCGGTGGCGCCGCGGAACCCCGCCGTGCCGACCGGTGCGCCCGGCGCCCTGCGGCTGCCGATCGTGGAGGTCAAGCACGCCTGATCGTCCTATGGTGGGTGGTGTGGCCACGAAGCCGTTCGCCTCCAGCGCCGACCTCACGCCCCAGGACGAGCAGCTCGTCGAACTCGCGGACGGCGTGTACGCCCTCACCGCCGGGGGCGACCCGAACGTCGGCGCGATCGAGGGCGAGGACTTCCTGGTCTGCGTCGAGGCCAGGGCCACGCCGACCGCCGCCCGCCGCTGGCTCGACCTGCTCCGCGAGCGCACCGACAAACCGGTCCGCCACCTGGTCCTGACCCACTACCACGCGGTCCGCACGCTGGGCGCGAGCGCGTTCGACGCCGCCGAGGTCATCGCGCACGAGAACACCAGGGCGTTGATCGCCGAGCGCGGCCGGGAGGACTGGCTCAGCGAGTACGGCCGGATGCCCCGGCTGTTCGAGGAGCCCGCGGGCATCCCCGGCCTGACCTGGCCGACCGTCACGTTCTCCGACCGCCTCACCATCCCGCTCGGCGGCGACCGGGGCGAGGTGGAGCTGCGCTTCTGCGGGCGCGGGCACACGGCGGGCGACATCGTGGCCTGGCTGCCGCACCAGCGCATCCTGTTCGCCGGCGACCTGGTCGAGGGCCAGGCCGCGCTGTACACCGGCGACGCGTTCCACGACGAGTGGGCCACGTCGACGCTGGACCGGGTCGCCGCGCTGGGCGCGGAGCAGCTCGTGGGCGGACGCGGCGCGCCCGCCCGTGACCGGGTCGAGGTGGACGCGGCCATCGCCCAGTCCCGGCACTTCCTGGACGAGCTGCGCCGCGCGGTCGGGACCGTGCACGTCAGCGGCGGCACGGTGAAGGACGCGTTCGAGGCCGCGCACGCGGCCCTGGCCCCGCGCTACGGCCGCCGGCCGATCTTCGAGCACTGCCTGCCGTTCAACGTGCAGCGGTACTGGGACGAGCGCGACGGCGTGTCGTGGCCCCGGATCTGGACCGCCGAACGCGACCGCGAGGTCTGGGCGGCGCTGCGATGACCCGGGGCCCGCGATGACACCGGTGCTGGTGGTGGGCGCGGGCCCGGTGGGTCTGACCGCCGCGCTCCTGCTGGCCCGCGCCGGTGTGCCGACGGTCGTCCTGGAAGCCGCGCCGCGGCACCTGGCGATCGGCAGCCGCTCCCTCTGCGTCCACCGGGACGTGCTGAACGTCCTGGACCGCGTCGGCGTCGGCCAGGCCGTCGTCGACGCCGGCGTCACCTGGTACCGCGGCCGGACCTACTACCGCGACCGCGAAGTGCTGACCGTCGAGCTGCCGCGCACCGGGGGCTTCCCGCCGTTCGTCAACACACCGCAGACCACCGTCGAACGCCTGCTGCACGCGAGAGCCCGGGACGAACCGCTGATCGACCTCCGCTTCGGCCACCGGGTCGAACGCGTGCAGCAGTCCGACCACGTCGTCCTGCACACCCGGGACCAGCGGTTCGAGGGCACGCACTGCATCGCGGCGGACGGCGCGCACTCCACCGTCCGGCACCTGCTCGGCATCCCGTTCGAGGGCCACTCCTACGACGACCGGTTCGTCATCGCCGACGTCCGCGTCGACCTCGGCCACCCCGAGCCCGAGCGCCGCTTCTACTTCGACCCGCCGGCCAACCCCGGCCGCCAGGTCCTGGTGCACCCCCAACCGGGCGGCGTGCACCGCATCGACTGGCAGGTCCCCGACGACTTCGCGTTCACCCCCGACCACGTCCGGGCGGTCACCGGGGACCGCCCGCACGAGGTCCTGTGGCAGTCCACCTACCGCTTCCACCAACGCCGAGCCGCCCGCTTCCGGGACGGCAACGTCCTGCTGGCGGGCGACGCCGCCCACGTGATGAGCCCGTTCGGCGCCCGCGGCCTCAACTCCGGGATCTGCGACGCCGACAACGCCGCGTGGAAGGTCGCCCTCGACCGCGCCGGCGAAGCGGGCCCCCACCTCCTCGACTCCTACCACCACGAGCGGGCCGCCGCCGCCGACGAGAACCTGCGCGTCACCGACGCCACCATGCGCTTCCTGGTGCCCCGGACCGACGCCGAACGCGCCCACCGCCACCACGTCCTGGAGCACGCCCTCACCGACCGGATCGACTCCGGCAAGCTCTTCGAGCCCTTCGCCTACCGCGACTCGCCGCTCACCACCGACGGCGACGGCGCGCTCCGCCCGGACAGCCGCCGCTACGGCCCCGGCTTCACCGTCGAGGGCGACACCCTGATCCGCCCCGACGGTCACACCGCCGCCACCGCGACCGACCTCGCCCAAGCGCTGCGCCGGGCCAAGGGCTTCACCGCCGCCGAGGCGCCACGGTGAACCCGTCGGGCTTCAACGTCAGCATCTCCGCCACCCGCAACCGGTAGTCGGGCGACCCGACCAGGTCGTACCGGCGCAGCACCGTGCCCAGCGCCAACGTCGCCTCGTGCACCGCGAACTGCCGCCCGATGCACGCCCGTTCCCCCGTGCCGAACGGCTTGTAGGCGTGCGCGGGTCGCGCCTTCACCGCCGCCGGCGCGAACCGGTCCGGGTCGAACGCCTCCGGCGACGCCCACACCGACGGGTCGCGGTGCACGAGCGGCAGCAGCACCAGCGCCCACTGGCCCGCCCGCATCGGGTACCGGCCGCCGAGCACGGTGTCCGCCCGCGCCTCCCGCGCGAACCCCGGCGCCGTCGGCCACAGCCGCAACGCCTCGTCCAGCACCCGCCGCACGTACCGCAGCTTCGCGACCTGCTCGAACTCCGGCACGTCCGCCGAGCCCCACACCGCGTCGACCTCCGCGCGGGCCTTCTCCGCCACCTCGGGGTGCCGTGACAGGTAGTACAGCGCGAACGACAGCGCACCGGACGTCGTCTCGTGCCCGGCGATCAGGAACGTGATCACCTGGTTGCGGATGTTCACCTCGTCCAGCTCCCCGGACGACAGCATCAACCCGAGCAGGTCCGACCCGCCCGACCCCCGCCGGGACCGCACCACCTCGTCCACGACCTCCGCGAGGTAGGCGAGGTCGCGCTGGTAGCGCTCCTCCGCCTCGCGCCCGAACACCTTGCGCACCAGCGGCAGGACGAAGTTCTTGCGCTGCGCGTACCGCAACGACCCGATCATCGCCCGCACGAACGGATGGGTCTCGGCCCGCGAGAACGACTCGAACGAGTACCCGAACCCGACCCGCCCGATCGTCTCCAACGTCAGCTTCGTCATGTCGCCGGAGACGTCGACGACCCCGCCCCGGTCCCACTTCCCGACCAGCTGCGCGGTCACGTCGACCATCGTCGGGTGGTAGGCGCGCATGGCGCTCTGCGTGAACGCGGGCAGCAGCACCTCGTGCGCCGCCCGCCAGTTCGGCTCCTCGTTGTAGGCGGTGAACAGCCCGTCCCCGCCGACGTCCCGCAACGCCTCCACGCCCAGCGCCAGGTGCTTGGCGAACCGTGACTCGTCGGCCAGGTCCGCCGCCAACGCCGCACCGCCCACGAACACGATCTCCTGGTCCAGGAACCGCCGCGTGAACACGGGCCCGAGGTCGCGCCCCATCCGCATCGTGTCCTGCACCGGCGTGCGCCGGCTCGTGCCGAGCACGTCACCCAGCAACGGCACCCGCCACCGGGGGTGCGGGATCACCGCGGCCGTCATCGCTTCCCCCTGTTCGCCGTGCCCATCCGCTTCATCAGCTCGTCGTTCGACAGCCGCCGCTGCAACCCCGACGAGAACGCCGGGAACGCGCCACCGAGGACGCTCGCCACCCGCAGCTCGGGCGGCGCCACGGTCAGCTCGCCCCGGTCCTCCTCGATCGCCTTCACCACCGCCGCCGCGACCTCCTCCGGCGACACCGTCCGCATCCCCGCCGGGGGCTTCGCGCCCGTGTCGGCGAACATCCCGGCGTCCCGCACGAACCCGGGCTGCACGATCGACACCCCGACCCCGCTGCCGCGCAGGTCCTCCCGCAGCCCCAGCGCGAAGCCGCGCAGCCCGAACTTCGTCGCGTTGTAGAGCGAGGCGTGGGCCGAAGCCACCTTGCCCGCCAACGACCCGATGAGCACCACGTGCCCGCGCCGCGCGGTCAGCATCGACGGCACCAGCTCGTGGGTCAACGCGATCGGCGCCTCCAGGTTCACCGCCAGCGCCCGCTTCACCTGCTCGGCCGTGAAGTCCACCAACGCGCCACTGGCCGGCAGCGCGGCGTTGGCGACCAGCACGTCGACCGCGCCCGCCTCCGCCACCAACCGCCCGGCCGCACCCGGCTCGGCCAGGTCGGCCGCCACCGCCCGCCCGCCGACCTCGGCGGCCAGCCGCTCCAGCTCGGCGACCTTCCGCCCGGTCAGCACCACCTCGGCCCCGCGACCGGCCAGCGCACGCGCGATGGCCTGCCCGATCCCGCCCGTCGCACCGGTCACCAACACGGTCGACCCGGACACCCTCATGACGCCTCCTCAACTGTTCGTTCGAACGAACAGTATCGCGGATCGGCGGGTCGGTCCCATGGCGGACAATGAGCGGCATGACGAGACCGGCCGAGACGAGGCAGCGGATCATCGCGGCCGTGCTGCGGATCATCGGCGACGACGGCGTCGCGGGCGTGACCAACCGGCGCATCGCGCAGGAGGCGGGCGTCTCGCTCGGCTCCGTCACCTACCACTTCGCCACCCAGCAGGACCTGCTGCGGGAGAGCCTGCGCCACTTCGTCACCGAGGAGACGAAGCGCTTCGGCGACCTGGCCGCCCGGAACGACGTGAAGTGCGACGACCTCGGCCAGGTGGTGGAGATCGTGGGCCAGGTCGCGGAGGCGACGGGCACCGACAGCGACCGCATCGCGCCTTACGAGCTGTACTTGCACGCCGGCCGCGACCCGGAGCTCCGGGCCGCGGCCGCCGAGTGCTTCGCCGCTTACGACAAGCTCGCCGAAACGGTCCTGGCGTCCATCGGCGTGAAGGACGCGGACCGGGTGGCCAGTGCGGTCGTCGGCATGGTGATGGGCCTGAAGCTCCGCGCCCTGGCGACCGGTTCCGGCACCGACGACCTGGTCGACGGCCTGCTGATGATCGCCAAGGGCGCGCTCAAAGAGTGATGCCGGTGAGCACCATCGTGCGCTCCTCGGTGAAGTCCACCATCGCCGACCGGACGCCTTCCCGCCCGGTCCCGGACCCCTTCACCCCGCCGTAGGGCATCTGGTCGGCCCGGTAGGACGGCACGTCGCCGACGATCACCCCACCGACCTCCAGCTCCGCCGCCGCCGCGAACGCCACCGTCACGTCCTTGGTGAACACGCCCGCCTGCAGGCCGTAGTCCGTCGCGTTGGCCTGCTCGAACGCTTCTCCGACCGAATCCACCACGGCGACCGCCAGCACGGGCCCGAACACCTCTTGGCGCCACAGCTTCGACTCCGCGGGCACGTCCTGCACCACGGTCGGCTCGACCGACGTCCCGGACCGCCCACCACCGACGTGCAGCACCGCGCCACCGGCCACGGCCTCGGCCACCCACTCCTCGACCCGCCGGGCGTTGTCCTCGTCGATCAGCGGCCCGACCTCCACCTCGGGGTCGTGCGGGTCACCGGTCCGCAAGCCCCGGACCGCTTCCACCAACTTCGGCACGAACTCGCCGGCCACCTCGCGGTGCACCAGCACCCGCTGCACCGCGATGCACGACTGCCCGGCCTGGTAGTTCCCGAACGTGGCGATCCGCTCGGCCGCGAAATCCAGGTCGGCCCAGTCCGGGCACACGATCGCCGCCGAGTTCGACCCGAGTTCCATCACCACGTGCTTGCGCGGCGCGGAATCCATCAGCGACCACCCGACCTCCGTCGACCCGGTGAACGAGATGACGGGCAACCGCTCGTCGGTCACCAATGCCTTCATGTCCGCCCCGCGCACCGGCAGCACGGAGAACGCGCCTTCGGGCAGATCCGTCTCGGCCAACAACTCGCCCAACAGCAATGCCGACAACGGTGTCGCCGAGGCGGGTTTCACGATGACCGGCGCGCCCACCGCCAGTGCCGGCGCCACTTTGTGCGCCACGAGGTTCAACGGGAAGTTGAACGGCGCGACGGCCAGCACGGGTCCACGCGGCACCCGGCGGACCACCGCCAACCGCCCTTCCCCGGTGGCGTCCGTGTCCAACCGCTGCAGGTCGCCGGTGAACCGCCGCGCCTCCTCGGCCGCGAACCGGAACGTGCTGACCGCCCGCTTCACCTCGACGTCCGCCCACTTCAACGGCTTGCCGTTCTCCGCCGTGATCGTCTCCGCGATCTCCTCGGCCCGCTCCTCCAACATCCGGGACACCTGCAACAGCGCGGCGGCCCGCACGTGCGCCGGCGTCTGCCTGAACTCCTTCGCCACCGCCGCCGCGGCGGCAACGGCCCGTTCCACCTGCTCCGCCCCCGGCACCGCGACCGAGGCCACCTCTGTTCCATCGAACGGGTGGTGCACAGCGAGGGAGGAAACGCCCTGCTCGGCGTGTCCGGCAATCCAACAGGGCCGTGGCTGCGGCGTAAACGCGTCCATGCCGAACACCGTAAGCCCGACCCGCGCACTTCGACCTATTGATCTTCGAAGACCCCCCGGACGCCACCCCGACAGCCGGAGCACAGCCAGCAACCACCCCCCGCCCCCCGCCCCCCTCACCCCCTCACCCCCTCAACCCCCGCCCCCACCCCCTGCCCTCACCCACCCACCCACCTACCCACCCCCAACGGACCCGCCACCACCCCACCCAGGCCCGATTTGACATGGGTTCGGGTGCTTTAGGCTGGTCGAAGCCGGGCAGGCTTGGCGGGCGCTTTATCCGCCAGGCCTGCCCGGCTTTGGCCTGCCTGGAGCGCCCGTAAGGGCCCCATGTCAAATCGAGCCGAACCTGAGCCTCTCGCCTCGCCTCTCGCCTCGCCTCTCGCCTCGCCTTAAATCGAGTCGAACTTGAAACTTGCTCGACCCCGATCTACAACCCCAGAAAATTGTGCTTCACGTACTCGACGTGCCCCAGGTAATACCCTTCGTGCCCCTCTTCGCGCTGTCTCCAGAACTCGGGCCGCTCCCGGATCATCGCGACCATGTCGTCCAACCTCGCCAACACCCGCCGCCCCATTCCGGCCACCGGCAACCCGTACGCCTCGCAGAACAACCCCGCCCGCCGCCGTTGGTCCTCGACCGTCCCGAATTCCGGTGAGAACGGCACGAGGCAGTAGGCCGTGTACGCGACGTCCCACCACCGGGGCCCTGGTCGAGCGCCGTCGAAGTCGAACACCCCGGCCGGCATCCCGCCCCGGAACACCATGTTGTAGGGCGCGAGGTCGTTGTGGCAGATCACCTCCACCGGCGCCACCGCCGGGAACTGCCACCCCTGCCACTCCTCCCACCCTTCGACCGACCCCTTCCGCGCCCCCTTCCCCGCCTCCTTCCCCGACCCCTTCCCCCACCCCTCCACCAACCCTGCCGTCGCGTCGTGCAACCGCCGCACCATCCGCGCCACCGCCACCAGCACCTCGTCCGACCGCAACCAGTCGGCCAACGGCGGGTGGCCGACCTCACCCTCCAGGTACGTCAGCACCTCCCTGCCGCGCTCGTCCACCCCGTGCGGCACCGGCGCAATGCCAAGCGGCGCAAGGTGTTCCAGCAACCGGTGCACGTTGGGTGTCCACGGACCGGTCGGTCTCCGCACCGTCGACCCGATCCGCACGACCTCGTTGAGCCCGCCTCCGGTGAGCGCTTCTTCCTGCACGCATGACATCCTTCACCTGCGCGGATCCGCCAGACGAGAGGTTTTTCCCCAGTGGCCGAGAGCAGCAACCGCCCTGTGCTGGTAGTCGACTTCGGCGCGCAGTACGCGCAGCTGATCGCCCGGCGAGTCCGGGAGGCGCAGGTCTACTCGGAAGTCGTCCCGCACACCACACCCGTGGCGGAACTGCTGGAACGCGACCCGGCCGCCATCGTGCTGTCCGGCGGTCCGTCCAGCGTGTACGAGCCCGGCGCGCCCCAGGTCGACCCGAAGCTGTTCGACGTCGGCGTCCCCGTCTTCGGCATCTGCTACGGCTTCCAGGCGATGGCGGGCGCGCTCGGCGGCACGGTCGAGCACACCGGCACCCGCGAGTACGGCCGCACCGAGCTCGGTGTGCGGCAGGCCGGTGGTCTGCTGCACGAGGAGCTGCCCGCCAACCACCCGGTGTGGATGAGCCACGGCGACTGCGTGACCAAGGCTCCCGAGGGTTTCACCGTCACCGCGACCAGCGAAGGCGCGCCGGTGGCGGCCTTCGAGGACGCCGAACGCCGTTTCGCGGGTGTCCAGTACCACCCGGAGGTCGGCCACTCGCCGCACGGCCAGGAGGTGCTGCGCCGGTTCCTGCACGAGATCGCGGGCATCCGGCCGCAGTGGACGACGTCCTCGATCGTGGACGAGCAGGTGGCCCGGATCCGCGAGCAGGTCGGCGACGGGAAGGCGATCTGCGCCTTGTCCGGCGGTGTGGACTCCGCGGTCGCCGCGGCGCTCGTCCAGCGCGCCATCGGTGACCGCCTGACCTGCGTCTTCGTCGACCACGGTCTGATGCGCGCGGGTGAGCGCGCCCAGGTCGAGCGTGACTTCGTGGCCGCGACCGGCGTGAACCTGATCACCGTCGACGCCCGCGAGCGGTTCCTCGACGCGCTCAAGGGCGTCACGGACCCCGAGCAGAAGCGCAAGATCATCGGCCGTGAGTTCATCCGGGTCTTCGAGCAGGCCGAGCGCGACCTGAAGGCCGAGGGCGACTACCAGTTCCTCGTGCAGGGCACGCTCTACCCGGACGTGGTCGAGTCCGGCGGCGGCACCGGCGCGGCGAACATCAAGAGCCACCACAACGTCGGCGGCCTGCCCGAGGACCTCCAGTTCACGCTGGTCGAGCCGCTCCGCGCGCTGTTCAAGGACGAGGTCCGCCGCGTCGGCACCGAGCTGGGCCTGCCGGAGACGATCGTGCAGCGGCAGCCGTTCCCGGGTCCGGGCCTGGGCATCCGGATCATCGGCGAGGTCAACCAGGAGCGCCTGGACATCCTGCGCAGGGCCGACGCCATCGCCCGCGAGGAGCTGACCAGCGCCGGCCTCGACCGGCAGATCTGGCAGTGCCCGGTCGTCCTGCTGGCCGACGTGCGCAGCGTGGGCGTGCAGGGTGACGGTCGCACGTACGGCCACCCCGTGGTGCTGCGCCCGGTGTCCAGCGAGGACGCCATGACCGCGGACTGGACCCGCCTGCCGTACGACGTGCTGGAGCGCATCTCGACCCGCATCACCAACGAGGTGAACGAGGTCAACCGCGTGGTCCTGGACGTGACGAGCAAGCCGCCGGGCACCATCGAGTGGGAGTGACCCACCAGCCGCACGTAGGAGAAGGCCCGTCCTCCCCAGGACGGGCCTTCTCCTTTTCCCCTACCCCCTGCCCCTGCCCCTGCCCCTGCCCCTGCCCCTGCCCCTACCCCCTGCCGATGCCCCTCACCGGCGACGTCGAGCAGACCCCGCCAGCAGCCCCAACCCGATCACCAACGCCCCTCCGGCCAGCGCCCACCTCAGGTCGAGGAAGTCCGGCCACGCCGCGCCGTCGGAGAGCATGTAGGCCGCCGCGACCAGGGCCGCGACCCCGAACACCAGCCCCACCACGTCGACCCCGCGCTTCTCGATCGAATCCTGGTCAGCCACGACGCACCTCCACCTCTCCGAGATCGCTGCGCACGTCCAGCACGATCTTCAACCCGCCGGGACCGTCGTCGCCGTAGTCGGTGACCGACTCGTGCCGCCCCTCGCCGTCGGACTCCCGGTCGAGGCAGCGCACCGAGCCCAGGTCGGCCCGGCAGTCCACCGTCACGTCCGCGTCGGCGGGCACCCGGACCTTCGCGCTGCCCAACCCGACCTCGACGCCCGTGGTGACCGTCCCGGCGTTCGGCAGCCCGGTCAGGTCGAGCTCCACCTCGCCGACGCTGGCCGTGTACCGGTCCAGCACCTCGGCCACCGTCGTCGGCGAGGCCTTCGTGCTGCCCATCTGCTTGCCGTCGACGTCGAAGTCCACCGTGGTCAACAGCACCCCCACCACGGACAGCGGCACGACGAGCCAGATGAGCCCGCGCCCGCCGCCGCCGCGCAGCGCGCCGAGGACCATGCCCCCGCCGAGCACCGCGACCAGCAGGCCGATGACGTGCTGCGCGTGGAACCAGTCCGAGTACGACGACGTCACCAGCGACCCGGCCAGCGCGACCAGCGCCACCCCGAACGTCGCCACGCCCACCCGTGACCTGGGCCGACGTGCCACCACCGGTGTCGACGCGGCAACCGGTTCCGGCGCGCCCCCCGGCTCGGGCAGGTCCCACGCGAACGGCGCCGCGCCGAGCGGGTCCCAGGCCGGTGGCGTCACACCCCCGGTCGTCGTCTGCTCGTCCGTCGCCGACACCTCGCCCCCCGTTCCGCCGAGCCCGACCTCTCCCGCGCCGCTCCCACCCCCGCCGAACGCCACCGCGGGCTCCGGCCGGTTGAGCTGCCCGCGACCGCGGTGCAGCAGGTAGATCGCGCCCACCGACAGCAGCACGCCGCCGACCATGGTGAAGCCGCCGTCCACGAAGAACCCGGTGGCCGGGATCACCGCGAGCCCGAGCAGCACCGTCAACGCCGTCGGCGTCGAGCTGTGCCCCCGCCCGATCAGCGACTCCGCCGCCGACACCTCGTCGTCGGCCTGCGCCAGCAGCAACCAGCCGAGCAGGTAGATGAGGACCCCGGCGCCGTTGCACAACGCCATGGCCACGAACGCCACCCGGACGATCACCGGGTCGATCTGGTACCGCCTGGCGATACCGGCGGCGACACCGGCGATCTTGCGACCGTCGTGGGGCCGCCTGGGCCGTGTGGCCCAGAAGTCCTTCAGCGTCTCTTCGACGCTGGCTGCGCTGATGCTCCCGCTCACGACGACAAGCTTGCTGAACCGGCGCGCCCCGCACATCGGGGACCCACCCTGAACCGCGCATCGGGTGGAACCCTGATGACCGGCCCGGACCCGCGTGTGACCATCAACGGGTGAGTGTGGAGACGAAGGCCGTCGAGCCGGTGCGCCGCAGGCGTGGCGGCCGGGTGGTCGCGGGCGTGGCGGGCGGTGTGGCCGACCACCTCGGCATCGAGGTGTTCTGGGTGCGGGCGGCGTTCGCCGCGCTGACCGCGCTCAACGGCGTCGGCGTGATCGCGTACGGCCTGCTGTGGCTGTTCGTGCCGCAACGCGCGGCCGGCGAGCCGGAGGCGCCCTCGAACCCGAGGGAACGCCAGCAGGCGCTCGGCCTGGTCGCCATCGGCATCGCCGCGGCCGTGCTCGCCGGGTTGTTCTCCGGCCCGGTCAGCGGCTGGATCGCCGGGCCGCTCGCGGTGGCCCTGGTCGGCGCGGCCGTGGTGTGGCGCGAGGCGGACGAGGCGCAGCGCCGCCGTTGGCGGGACGGCGCGAAGTCCGGCATCTTCGGCGGCACGGGCCGCAGCACGATCGTGCGCGTCCTCGCCGGCGTGGCGCTCGTCGCCATCGGCATCGGCGTGCTCCTCGTCAACAGCTACGGCGTCGACCAGCTCCGCTTCGCGCTGCTCGCCGTGGTCGCGACCCTCGGCGGGGTGGCGGTGCTCACCGTGCCGCTGTGGATCAAGCTGATCAACGACCTCGGCGAGGAGCGCCGGGTCCGCATCCGCACCGAGGAACGCGCCGAGATCGCCGCCCACCTGCATGACTCCGTGCTCCAGACGCTCGCCCTGATCCAGAAGCAGGCCGAGCAGCCGCGCGAGGTCAAGCGCCTGGCGCGCGGCCAGGAGCGGCAGCTGCGGGAGTGGCTCTACGGGCGGGTCGTGGAGGAGAACAACCAGCCGACCACCGTGTCCGCCACGATCGCCAAGGCGGCCGGGGAGGTCGAGGACAGCTTCGCGCTGGCCGTGCAGCAGGTCGTGGTCGGCGACTGCGAGCTCGACCCGAACCTGTACGCGCTGGTGCAGGCCGCCCGCGAGGCCATGGTCAACGCGGCCAAGCACGCGGGCGTCGGCGAGATCAGCGTCTACGGCGAAGTCGAACCCGAACGGGTGACGGTGTTCGTCCGCGACCGGGGCAAGGGCTTCGACCCGAAGACCGTCCCGGACGACCGGCATGGCCTCGCGGACTCCATTGGGGGGAGGATGGACCGGCACGGCGGCGAAGTCCGGATCCGCACCCGGATGGGTGAGGGCACGGAGGTGCAGCTGATGATGCCGAGGAAAACCGCAGACAAGCGAGAGACGGGGGCCAGGACATGACCGTTCGGGTGTTCCTGGTGGACGACCACGCGTTGTTCCGCGCCGGGGTCCGGGCCGAGCTGGACTCGATCACCGACGAGATCGAGGTGGTCGGCGAGGCCGGTTCGGTCGGCGAGGCGGTCGCGGGCATCGGGCACCACCGCCCGGACGTGGTGCTGCTCGACGTGCACATGCCCGACGGCGGTGGCGCGGAGGTGCTGCGGCAGGTCCGCACGGCGCTGCCCGAGGTGGTGTTCCTGGCGCTGTCGGTGTCCGACGCGGCCGAGGACGTCATCGCGGTCATCCGCGCCGGTGCGCGCGGGTACGTGACGAAGACCATCTCCAGCCAGGAGCTGGTGCGCGCGGTCGTGCGCGTCTCGGAGGGCGACGCGGTGTTCAGCCCGCGGCTGGCCGGGTTCGTGCTGGACGCGTTCGCCGACCGGCCGGGCGCGGCGCCGATCAGCGACCCCGAGCTCGACCTGCTGACCCCGCGCGAACGGGACGTGCTGCGGCTGCTCGCGCGCGGGTACGCGTACAAGGAGATCGCGTCCGAGCTGTTCATCTCGGTCAAGACGGTCGAGACGCACGTGTCGAGCGTGCTGCGCAAGACGCAGCTGTCGAACCGGTACGAGCTGTCCCGCTGGGCCTCGGACCGCAGGCTGGTCTGACGGGTCGGGTCAGGCCCGCTACTCCAGCTGCTGGGACGAGAAGATCTGCAACCTGCCCTCGTCCGGCCACACACCCAGCTCGTACCGCCCGTGCGACGCGGTGCCCGCGTGCGAGAAGTTCACGCGCACCCGCACGGCGTACCTCGCCGAACTCACCTCGACGACCTCGATGCCGTCGACGCGCACGTCGTCGTACTGGCCCCAGAACGCCTGGTACTCCTCGAACGGCCGCTGGAACGGCGCGGCCAGGTTCGCGTAGGCCGCCGCCGGGTCCTCGGGCAGTGCCTCGTAGTGCCTGCGCACGAGTTCGGCCGCGTCGCTCGCCGTGAGGCCCAGGGGAGGGGTCGTGGTCGGGCTCGCGTCCTTGAACGTCCAGGGCTGGAGCGCCGCGACCGCGACCGCTCCCGCGCCGAGCAGCAGCACGATCGCCGCCACCACGGGCGCCAACCACTTCCGCTGCCTGCCCCGACCCGCTTCCGCCCCCGCCCCCGCCTCCGCCCCGACCGACGACGTGCCCGGTTCCACCTCGACCGGCTCCACGTCGCCCGGGTCCACGCCAGCCGGCTCCACCCCGACCGGCTCCACCCCGACCGACTCGGGGTCCACCCGCTCGGCACCGGGCCTCCTGACGGCGACCGTCCTCGCACCGGCCCGCTTCGCGCCTCCCGGCTCGAGCCCGGTCCGCCCGGGACCGACCAGCAACTCGACCGCCTCCACCGCCGTGGGCCGTTCGGCGGGGTCGGACGCGAGCAACCTCGTCAGCACACCCGTCAACGCCCCGGAACGCGTCGGCGGCTCGATCCGGCCCGCCGCGGCCCGGTACAGCAGCCCGAAGCTGTTGTCGCTCACCCCGTGCGGCGACTGGCCCTCCGTCGCCGCGTACAGCGTCGCGCCCAGCGAGAACAGGTCCGACGCCTGATCCGGCTGCTCACCGCGCGCCACCTCGGGCGCCAGGTACGCCGGGGTGCCGGTGATCATGCCGCTGTCGGTCAGGGTGCCGTCGCCGGCGGCTCGCGAGATGCCGAAATCGGTGAGCTTGACCGTGCCGTCGTGCCCGATGAGCACGTTCGACGGCTTCACGTCCCGGTGCACGATGCCCGCCGCGTGCGCCGCGGCCAGCGCGGCCGCCACCCGGCCGCCGATCCGGGCCGCCTCGTCCGGGCTCAGCCTGCCCCGCTCGGCCAGCAGCCCGGCCAGGCTGCGCGAGGGCAGGTACTCCATGACCAGCCACGGCCGGTCGTCCTCCACCACCACGTCGAACACGGAGATCGCGTCGGGGTGCTGCAGCCGGGCCGCGTTGCGCGCCTCGCGCATCGCCCTCGCCCTGGCCACCTCGACCTCGTCCGCCGTCAGGTCGGGCCACCGCAGCTGCTTGACCGCCACCTCGCGGTCCAGCAGCTCGTCCCGCGCCCGCCAGACGACGCCCATCGCGCCGCTGCCGATCCGCTCGACCAGCGCGTACCGGCCGCCGACCGTCCCCGCTCCGGTCCCCGTACCCGTCCCCCCGGACTCCGCCACGCCAGCAGGTTAGGCGATGGCGTGGCCCGCGGGGGTGTCAGTTGGTCGAGACCAGCTTGGCCAGTTCGCGGTCGAAGTCGATCCACAGGTCCTCTTCGCCGGGCTGGACCACGTCGTAGGTGAGGTCCAGGAACTCGGCGATGTCCTCGGCGTCGGCCGACAGGATGGCGAACCCGGTCGGCGCGTTGAGCTCCACCAGGACCCGCTCCGGGTCGTCGGCGGCCGGCCGGACCAGGATGTCGCCCTCGCCGGAGGAGGTCAGCAGGCCGTCCGCGAGCAGGTCCCGGGCGAAGATCCACTCGACCTTGCCCTGGCCGGTGTGGAACAGCACGGCTACCGCGTACGGGTCCTCGGGTTCGTAGTGGAGTTCGGCCTCCACCGGCGCCGGGGCCACGCCCGGGACGAGGAGGTGGAACGTCGTCGTGATGGTGATGCTGTCGTTGCTCATGTCCTGTGGGTTCCCTTCCGGAGTCGTCCCTCTCATGTGAGGAGACGTCCGAGAGGGCGAATCAGGACGCGTATCGCCTGAACACCACGCGATCGGGGGAGACCTGTGTCTCAAGTCCACCCGTTTGCCCAGGACGGGTGTCTCAGTTGGCCCCGCGGCCCGCCATACCGACGGGTAACACTGCGTTATCGCAGGTCACTTGAGCGTAGCGACGGTGGTCCGCGCGAGCTCGGCGGGCTCGTCCGGCACCGGCGCGATCGCCGTCGCGGGCTGCTTGCGGGTCAGCGCGACGCCGACGAGGACCACGACCATGCCCAGCACGACGCGGACGTTGAGCGCTTCGCCGAGGAACAGCGCGCCCAGCAGCACCGACACCACGGGCAGCAGGTAGCCGACCATCGTGGCGTTGGTCGCGCCCTCGTCCTCGATGACGCGGTAGTTCAGCACGAACGCCACGCCCGTCCCGAACACGCCCAGGATCGCCACGGCGACCAGCGGCTGCCAGGACAGGTGCACCGGCTGCAACCCGGCCACCGGCACCACCAGGGCCGTCATGCCCGCCGCGGCCACCAGTTGGCTCGAGGAGATCTGCATCGGCGTCAGGCCGCGGCCGGACACCTTGTGGCCGACGTAGGCGTAGCTGACCGCGTAAGACGCCGCCGCGGCCAGGCACGCGAGCGCGCCCCAGCTCGCCAGACCGGCCTTCTGCCACGGGGCGAAGATGACGAGCACGCCCGCGAAGCCGAGCGCCAGGCCCGCGAACCGGGCCGGGTTGCGCTGCCGTTCCGTGCCCAGGACCAGCCCGATGCCCAGCGCGAACAGCGGCGTGGTGGCGTTGAGCACACCGGCCACGCCCGAGTCCACCGTCGTCTCGCCCAGCGCGAACAGGGCGAACGGCACCGCGCTGCCGAAGAGCGCGGCGAAGCCGAGGTGCAGCCACGACGCCCGGTCGCGCGGCAGCCGCTGCTTGCTGCCGTAGACGAGCGCGACCAGCACCAGTGCGCCGAGCGCCGTGCGGGTGAGGGTGATTTGGATCGGCGAGAGGCCGGTGAGCGCGATCTTGATCCACAGGAAGCTGGAACCCCAGAGCAGGGCCAGGACACCCATCCTGATCAGCGTGCCAGGCTTGTTCACGAGCACACTGTGCGCTTCGCGAAGTATCAGCACAAGTGAATAGAACTGCATGATGCTTAAGCACAGCTGTAAGGTTGTGCCATGTTGGACGTGCGACGCATGCAGGTGCTCCGGGCCGTGGTCACCACCGGCTCCATCACCGCCGCGGCGGTCAACCTCGGGTACACGCCCTCGGCCGTCAGCCAGCAGGTCTCGGCGCTGGAGAAGCAGGCCGGCCTGCCCCTGCTGGACCGGGTCGGGCGCGGCGTGCGGCCGACGTTGGCCGGTCGACTGCTCACCGAGCACGCCGCGCACATCACCGACCGGCTGGTCGAGGCGGAGGCGGCGCTCGCGGACCTGCGCGCGGGCCGCACCGGGCGGCTGCGGGTGCGCTACTTCGCCACGGCGGGCGCGGCGCTCGTGCCGCCCGCCGTCGCCCTGTTCCGGGCCAAGCACGCGGACGTCCAGCTCGATCTCAAGCTGACCGAGCCGGACGACCCGATGGTGGAGGTCGAGGCCGGTCGTGCCGACGTGGCCATCGTGGTGCACCAACCGGACGCCGAGCCGCCGCGCGGCGTGCAGCTCGTGCACCTGCTCGACGACCCGTACGTGGCCGTGCTGCGACGCGGCCACGAGCTGACCCGCAAGCGCGTGCTCGATCTCGCCGACCTCGCCGGGGAGCAGTGGGTGGACGCCGTGTCGCCACCCGGACCGTGCCGGGACATCGTGCTCAACGCCTGCGCGGGCGCCGGGTTCGCGCCCAACACCGTGGTGGAGGCCGACGACTACCCGACCGCGCAGGGGTTCGTCGCGGCCGGGCTCGGGGTGACCATCGTGCCGAAGCTCAGCCTCGGCGTCGTGCACCCCGGCGTGGTGGTCCGCAAGCTGCGCCACCCGGAGCCGACCAGGTCCATCTGCGCGGCGATCCGCGAGGACGGCGTCGGCTCACCGGCCGTGACCACCCTGCTGGAGGCGCTGAAGTCGTCGTCCCGCTGACCTGCCCGGCCTACGGCTGGCCGAGCTTCTGCTCACCGTCGATGTAGATGCCCTGGTTCTCCCACTTCAGGATGATCAGCTTGCGCTCGGTCATCACCGAGTTGTCCTTCATGTGGTAGGCGATGTCGACCTCGTAGGCGAACGACGAGTTCTCCCGCACGTTCTCCAGCTCGACCGACTTCACCTGGCCCCACAGGCCCTGGTAGCCGCTCGGGCCGCCGGCCGTGGACTGCATCTTGGCGGTCAACCGGCTGTAGCCCTCGTCCACGTACTCCGGCAGCAGGGCGAAGTAGTCGCGCAGCGCCTGCTCCTGCTGCTGGGGCGACGGCATCGCGGTGATCTTGGCGGTCGGGGTGGTCGGCTTCTTCGACGGCGTCACCGACGCCTCGCCGCCCGCTTCCTGCGCCGCGGTCGTCGTGGTCGCGCCGGCCTGGTTGTCGCCCGGCTCGTCCTTGTCGGACAGCACGCTCGCCAGCAGGATGCCCACGACCGCCGCGCCCGCGATGGCGAGCGCGGTGAACACGGTGGACCGCTTGCTCTTCATCGGACCGCCACCCGGTCTCGACGCGCCGGCCGGGCGGGCGGCCGGCCGGACCGCCGGGGCGTGGCCCTGCTGCCGCTGCGCCGCGGGCTGCGGGGTCGGCGCGGGCGCCACCCTGGTCGCGGAGTGCGGCGGGTTGTTCGGCGCGGCGGGCGGGTTGTGCTGGCCCGCCGGGGTCAGCGCGCGGGTCGGCTGGGCCTGCACGGGCGAGCCCTGCCACGACGGCGGGTGGCTCTGCGGCATCGCCACCGGGAACTCCGGCGCGGCCCGGCCCGCCGCCACCGCGGCCAGCGCCTCGCGGGCCTCGGCCATGGTGGGCCGGTCCTCCGGCTCGGCGCGCAGCAGGCGCATCAGCAGCGCGGTCAGCGGGCCCGCCTGCTTCGGGGGCACCACCTTGCCCGACGCGACCTGGTGCAGCAGGGCGATGGTGTTCTCGTTCAGGCCGAACGGCGGGGCGCCCTCGATGGCCGCGTACAGCGTCGAGCCGAGCGAGAACACGTCCGAGGGCGGGCCGGGGTCGTAACCCTTGGCCACCTCGGGCGCGAGGTAGGCGGGCGTGCCCGCGAGCATCCCGGTCGCGGTGACCGTGACGTCGCCGGTGGCCCGGGAGATGCCGAAGTCGGTGATCTTCACCGTGCCGTCGTTGCCGAGCAGGATGTTGCCCGGCTTGATGTCGCGGTGCACGATGCCCGCGTTGTGCGCGGCGGCGAGCGCCGAGGCGACCTGCGAGCCGATCGACGCCACGTCGCGGGGCGGCAGCGTGCCGCGCTCCGACAACGCCGTCGACAGGCTCTTGGACGGCAGGTACTCCATCACCAGCCACGGCTGGCCGTCGTCCTCCGCCACGTCGTACACCGCGATCGCGTGCGGGTGCTGCAGGCGTGCCGCGATCCGGCCCTCGCGCATGGCGCGGCGCTTCGCCTCGTCCGTGTCGGACTCGGCCAAGCCGGGCTGCAGCAGCAGCTGCTTGACCGCGACGGTGCGGTGCAACCGCTCGTCGTGCGCTTCCCAGACGATGCCCATAGCACCGCTGCCGATCCGCCGGCCAAGTCGGTAGCGGCCGGCAACCAGGCGGCCATCGTCGCTCACGGCGTGCTCCCAGTAGCTGCTAGGGCTTCATTCAGTGGCGAACGACAAGACGCCACTAGGACAAGAACGTTGCGTCACCCGATCGGGCTCGGCACCACCTTACGAGGTTCACGGTCCGCCCTGTCCCGCAGTGGGGGGTGTAGAGCCCGCGATGGTGGTTGTCGTCGTAGTGGTGGTGGTCGTGGTGGTCGTAGTGGTCGTGGTCGGCGGCGGCGTGGTCGTCGTAGTGGTGGTGGTCGTGGTCGGCTCGGTCGTCGTGGTCGGCTCGACCGTGACCGTCTCCGTCTCCACGGTGGTCGTGGGCGGCGGCGCGGTGGTCGTGGTCGGCTTGGCCGTGGACGAGCTCGTCTCGCTCGCCGGCGGCGTGACCGGTTCCTTGCCGCCGAACCAGTCCAGCGCCACCGCCAGGAAGCCGAGCAGCAGCACGGCACCGAGCACCACGGCGGCGATCACCAGCGGCCGGTTGTCGCTCGACCGCGACGGCGGCGGCGCGACGACCGGCGTGGCGCCGCTCGTCGACCGCGGCCCGGGTCGCACCACGCGGGTGCGGTCGGCGTCCATGAGGGCCGTGGCGCCCGCCGGCACCGGCGCGAACCCCGGCGAGCTGGCCGGCAGGAGGCCGGTCAGGCTGGGGTTGCGGCCGTGCGCGACGGCGCTGAGCATGTCGCGGGCCTGCGCCATGGTCGGCCGGTCGGCGGGGTCGTAGTTGAGCAGCCGCAGCAGCACGTCGGTCAACGGGTGGTCGACCGACGGCGGGTTGATCCGCCCCGCCGCGACGGCGTGCAGCACGCCGAGGGTGTTCTCCGACAGCCCGAACGGCGGCTCGCCCTCGGCCGCCGCGTACAGCGTCGAGCCGAGCGAGAAGACGTCCGAGGCGGGGCCCGGGTCCTGGCCGCGCGCGATCTCCGGCGCCAGGTAGGCGGGCGTGCCCGCGATCAGGCCGGTCTTGGTGACCGTGACGTCGTCGCTGGCCCGGGAGATGCCGAAGTCGGTGATCTTGACCAGGCCGTTGTCGGCGAGCAGCACGTTGCCGGGCTTGACGTCCCGGTGCACGATCCCGGCGGCGTGCGCGGCGGCCAGCGCGGACGCGGCCTGCATGCCGATCTGCGCCACCTCGATCGGGTCCAGCGGCCCGTGCTCGGCCATCGTGTCGGCCAGGCTGTAGGACGGCAGGTACTCCATGACCAGGCACGGAGCGCCGTTCTCCTCCACCACGTCGTAGACGGCGATGGCGTTGGGGTGGTGCAGCTTGGCGGCGATGCGGCCCTCGCGCATGGCGCGCTGGATCGCCTCGTCCTGCTCGCGCTCGTCGAGGCTCGGCGCCAGCAGCAGCTGCTTGATCGCCACGATGCGGCCGAGGCGCTCGTCCTGGGCTCGCCACACGACGCCCATCGCGCCGCTGCCGATCCGGTCCAGGAAGCGGTAGCGGTCGGCGATGACGCGACCGTCGTTGCTCACCGGACCACCTCGCTGGGGCGCTGCGTGACCGCGGCAAGGGCAGCAGGTCTCACGCTCGGGCTCCTCGTCGTGCGGATCGGTGCGCGGAACAGGCTAGGCCACCGCTCGCCCGCAGAGCCTACCCCGGCCGTGACTACGCCTTTCGAGCCGTTGCGCAGGTCACGTGAGCCGAGAGGTGACCGGGAAGGGATACCTGATACCGGGCCGTAAGGACACCCGTTCGCACGAAGATCGCCAGTTTTGCGGCCGAACGGGCTAACTGCCCGACACGCCACCCGTTCGGGCGCACCGCTCGCGCACCTCGACCCCACCGCGCACCTCGAACCCGCCACTCGGCGTGTCCGGGCGGCGGGGTCGGGGAAGGGCGGTGCGGAGGTCAGCTGGCCGGGGCGAAGAAGTCGAACCCGCCGATCGGGTTCAGGATCCCGCCCAGGTCGAGTTCGAGGCCGAGGTCGATGCCCGAGCCGTCGTCGGACGGCGGGGTGCTCGGGGTGCTCGGGGTGGACGAGGACGGCGGCGGCGTGGAGGACGACGGCGGCTGGGAGCTGCTGCTCGGCGCCGGGGGAGTCGTCGTGCTCGGCGGCGGGGGCGTCGTCGTCTGCTGGGTGCTGCTGCTCGGCGCCGGCGTGGTGGTGCTCGTGCTCGGCGGGGCCTGCTGCGTCTCCTGCTGCCGCGTCGTGGTCGTCGGCTGCTGCGTGACGGGCCGCGGCGCGCGCTGGGTCGTCGTCTCGGCCGCCTGCTCGGGCGTCGTCGTGGTGGTCTCGGCCTGCGTCTGCTGCTGCGCCTGCTGCTGGGCGGCCGCCGCGCCGAGGTCCTTGGTGAGCGTGTTGGTGGCGCGTGCCGCCGGGCGGGCGTCGAAGCGCACCTCCGCCAGCGGGCGCTCGTCCGGGGACGACATCAGGTTGGTCGCGGTGAACGCGACGGTGCCGGCGAGCACCACGCCGCCGCTCGCCATCGCGACGAGCTTCGGCACGGAGAACCCGCCGCCGCCCCGCTCCTCCTCGCCGGCGCGGCCTTCGCGGCGCAGCAGCTCGGTGATGTGCAGCTCGCGGCCCGAGAGGTTCGGGAGGTTCTTCGCGGCGGCCGCGGCGGAGAGGGCGGCCACCGAGAAGCGCACGGTCTCCTCGTCGTCGCCGGTCCGCGCGGTCGCCCGGGTGTCGGCTCCGGTGTCGGTGATCCGCGGGATCGGCTGCGTCTCCGCCTCGCGCCTGGCGAGCAGGTCGGCGACCGACAGCTTGGCCGTCGAGCCATCCTGTCGACGGCGTTTGTCGTCGTTCGACACCGCTGGACACCTTTCCCGGGGGAGAGCATTGCGCTACTGACCGGGACCATGGATACCGAATCGTGACCGTCTACGTAACCCCTTTGAGTGAAGTTTCCTACGCTTTCGCAGGTCAGTTGAACGCTGAGTGAACAGTTAGGGCTGAATCATCACGCTGCGTCACCCGCGCTGGGCCGATAGGACCTCGGTCGCGACAATGCGTGGGACGCTCGTGTCGGTCAGCCGGAACAGCTGCTCGACCCGCATCCACCGGCCGGTGCGCTCCTGCATCGACACGACCGCGAGCACCGCGCCGTCCGGCCGCAGCGAGGTCGACTCGATCGTGATCGCCTGCACGTGGTCCCAGGACTCGACGAAGTCGCGCCGGCTGCCGCCGAGCAGCTCCGGCGACAGCAGCCGGGCCGCCTGCGTGGGGTTGGCGGGCAGCAGCTCGAAGAACTTCCGCACGATGTCGACCTGCGGCTCGGGGCCGACGTCGACCTGCGTCGGCGGGACCATCATCGGCGGCTCCGCCGGCGTGTAGACGGCCGTCGGGGCGACCAGGCGCGCCTGCGCGGGCACCCCGTCCGGCCGTCCGGCGCCCAGCCCCGCCGACAGCAGGTCCGGGCGCAGCGCGGCCGACCCGCTGATCGCCGCGGGCGGCTCGACCCGGGGCCCGTCGGGACCGGCGGGGCGGTTGCCCGCGAGGACCGCGGTGGCGGCGATCGAGGCCAGCAGCACGACCGCACCGGTGGTCACGCCGGCGAGCTTCGCCGTGCGGGTGGGACGTCTCCCTGGGAGAGCCGTGTCGTTCTCCTCGCGCAACAGGTCGGCGACCAGGCCGTGGGTGGCGGCCTGCTCGCGGGTCCGGATCCGCACCGGCGCGGGCTGCTTCCTGATCAGCTCCGCCACCGTGACCGAACCCGTGCGGTTGTGCCTGCGACCGCTCGTCGTAGGGCGCTGCACTGGCGACTCCCTCGGTCGTGTAGTCGCCAAGACTCGTACCGTGGGGGACCTGCGAGAAGCCAGCTCAGCGTGGGAGTTCACTCGTTCGTGGCGGCCAGTGGTCGACGCCGGTACCTCGAACGGAGGAAGGATCACGGAGCGACGCCCACCCCGGGTGGGCTCAGGCGCCGCCGGCGGGCCGTTCTCCGTCGATCAGCGGTGTGCCGGTGGTGGTGAACACCAGCTCCCGCTTCTCCGTGGTCCTGGACCCGTCCTCGTGGGTCACGCCCAACGTGCTCACCGTGACGCCCCGCGTCGGGTCGACGCTGATCTCCAGCACCTCGATCAGCGACACGTCCGCGAACTCGCGCTCCAGGTCCAGCACGTCGCCCGCGATCCGGAACGCCTCCGAGACCAGCGTCAGCGCGCCGTCGGAGTTCGTCGCCACCTCTTCGTAGAACAGCTCGGTGCTCATCGCGAGCGTGTCGGCGTCCACGACCGGCGCGGACTCGGAGGGCACCGCGGTGACGACCGCGGAGGTCTCCGGCACCGGGTCGACGACCGGGCCGGCGACCGGGTCGTCGGGGGCGCTGCCGGCCGCCGCGGCCCGGTCGCCGGCGGCGGGGGACAGCTCGTCCACCACGGCCGCGGCGGGCACGTGGCGCGCCGTGGAGGAGGTGGGCGGTGGCGGTGGCGGCGGGAAGCCGGTGAGCAGCGGCACGCCGGTCGGGTAGCCGGGCAGCGCGATGCGCTCGGCCGGGCCGTTCGTGCCGACCAGGTTGGACGCCACGACGGCCAGCCCCACCAGCACGCCCGCCGAGGACAGCACGGTGAACCAGGCGGCCCGCTTCCACGTCCGGGGCGGCGTCACCGAGGCCGGCACCAGGCCGATGTTGAACTTGCGCAGCCCCATCGCGTCGGTGTCGACGAACGGGTCCGGCGGTGGCCGCTCGGGTGGAGGGGCCGGTGGTCGCGGCGCTCGCGGCGGTGGCGGCGCCGGTCGTGGTGGTGGCGCGGGCGCGGGTCGCGCCACCGCGCGGTCGAGCGGGGTGTGGTCCAGCTCCCCGCCCATGGGCAGCCAGATCGCCGCCCCGTCCTCCAGCCGATGCCGACCCGACCGTTCCGGTTCCCCGATGTCCATGCTGTGCAGACCCCTCCGCCCCCCGACCTGACGGCCCTCGCGGTTCACCTGTGGCTCGGACTCACCAGCGGGTCCGAGTGGCGCGGGGAATGGGGGTGGGACGCCGAGGACCCCGCCGCTACCTCAGGGTAGGTGCAGGGTGCACGGAGAGCTGCGCTGATCAGCCTTGTGGGTGCCGGCGACACACTTAAGAGTGAATCTTTCAGCTGCCGCTGTTCAGCTTCTTCCTGGTGCCCTGGAGCGCGTTGGTGGCGGCCAGGCCGGCGCCGCCCGCGATCAGCGCGCCGATGATGTCGCCGGAGGTGGACGCGCCCGACGTGATCAGCAGACCGACGAGCGCGATGATCGTCGTCACCCCGGCGACGGTCCACCGGCTGCGCACGTACTGGGCGATGGGCGCGCCGGCGGCGCGCTTGGACTTGGCGGCGGAACCGAGCATCGCGAGGTAACCGTCGTGCGCCAGCGCGGCGAGCACACCGATGATCGCGATGAGGCCCGTGATGAGACCGATGACCATGGCACCAGTGTGCCCGTCGCCAAACCCGCTGGACCATCCGTGATCGCCCTGATATCTCCCAGGGGTGGAGGTCTTCTGGCACGACGCCTGCCTGGCGCACGACACCGGCGCCGGGCTGTGGGAGCTGCCCGGCCGGTGGGAGTGGCTCGACGAGCCCGAACCGCACCCGGAGAACGCGGCCCGGCTGCGCACGTTCCGGCACGCGCTGGCGCACGGGCCGGTCGCGCCGCACCTGTCCTGGTCGACCGGCCGGTTCGCCGACGACGAGGAGCTGGCCCGCGTCCACGCGCCGTCCTACCTGGCCCGGCTGCGGACCGCGTGCGAGCGGCGCACGGTGGTGGAGGCGAACACCGTCGTGGGCCCCGGCTCGTGGGACGCGGTGCGGGCCGCCGCCGGCACCGCGCTGGCGGCCTACGAGGCGGTCGCGGCCGGCCGGACGCGCCTGGCCTACGCCCTGGTCCGCCCGCCCGGCCACCACGCCCAGCCGACCGCGGCGGACGGGTACTGCCTGGTCAACAACGCCGCGCTGGTCGCCGAGACGGCCCGCCGCGCGGGTCGCCGGGTCGCCGTCCTGGACTGGGACGTGCACCACGGCAACGGCACGCAGGAGGTGTTCCGCGACACCGACGACGTGCTCACGGTGTCCGTGCACATGCGGCACGGCCCGTGGGGCGCCAACCACGCGCAGACCGGCGCGCCGGCCGAGTCGGGCGCGTCGAACATCAACGTCGAGCTGTCCCTGGGCGCGGGCGACGGCGCGTACCGGCGGGCGCTGGCGGAGATCGCGTTCCCGGCGCTGGCCGAGTTCGGCGCGGACTTCCTGGTCTGCGCGTCCGGGTTCGACGGCTCCGCGTTCGACCCGAACGGCAGGCACAACCTGACCGCCGCCGGCTACCGGGACATCGGCCGGGCGGTGTCGGGGCTCGGCCTGCCGACCGTGCTCACGCAGGAGGGCGGCTACCTGCGCGGCTACTCGGCGCTGTGCCTGCACGCGCTGGTGGAGGGCCTGCTCGGCCTGGACCTGCTGGACGACCCGCTCGCCTACGTGCCGGACGACACCCAGCTGGTGGACGTGGACCTGGCCAGGGCCAGGTCCACCCTCACCGCCTGGGGATTCGCCGCCGAGCCGCGGACGGAGCCTCGGTGGCGACCTCGCCCGCCGCCCGCGGAGCAGCGGCGATCGAACGGCCCTACCGGCCGAGGTGGCCGCGGCCCAGCCTGAGCAGGATCATCGCCAGGTCCCGGCCCTCCGGGCCGAGGTCCTTGTAGCGGTTGATCACGTCGATCTCCCGGTTGTGCACGATCCGGGTGCCGCCGGCGGCCATCCGCGCCGCGCCGATCACCTTGGAGACCTCTACCCGCCGCTTGACCAGCCTCAGCAGCTCGGCGTCCAGGTGGTCGATCTCCTGGCGCAGCGCGTCGATGTCCGGTGCGGCTTCGGTGCTGTTCATCGTGACGACCTCTCGACTCTGGTTGGAGTCCCAGCCCTGGCAGCAGCGAAGCCCCGGGGTCCGAGGACTCCGGGGCTTCGTGGTGGCTTGTCGGCGCTAGCGGTCCACGGGAGCCGGAGTCCGGTTCCCGTAAAAAAACTCGAAGTGGGCCATGCGCACCCGCTCATCATGCCACAGCCGCGGACTGTCGGGGGTACCCGGTAACGTGGACAGGCGATGAGCGCCTTGTTCGACTTGCCTGCAAGTCCCCCCTCCTCCCGGTCCGCGCATTCCCCTTCTGGGTCTTTCCCTTCTGGGCGGCTGCTCGAAGACCTCAACCCGTCCCAGCGACGGGCCGTCGAGCACGCGGGCGCCCCGTTGCTGGTCGTCGCGGGTGCGGGCTCCGGCAAGACGCGCGTGCTCACCCGCCGCATCGCCTACCTGCTCGCCGAGCGCCAGGTCCACCCCGGCGAGGTCATGGCGATCACCTTCACCAACAAGGCCGCCGCCGAGATGAAGGAACGCGTGGCCGACCTGGTCGGCGCGCGGGCCCGCTCGATGTGGGTGTCCACGTTCCACTCGATGTGCGTGCGGGTCATGCGCCGCGAGGCGAAGACCCTCGGCCTGTCGTCCAGCTTCTCCATCTACGACTCCGACGACACCCGCCGGCTGATCACGCTGGTGGCGCGGGACCTCGACCTGGACCCCAAGCGCTACCCGGCGCGCACGCTGGCGATCCACATCTCGAACCTGAAGAACGAGCTGGTCGACGCCGCCACCGCCAAGGAGCGCGCGGGCAACGACCTGGAGCGCCGCGTCGCCGAGGTCTACGAGAGCTACCAGCGCCGGCTCGGCGACTCGAACTCGCTCGACTTCGACGACCTGATCATGCGGACCGTCGAGCTGCTGCAGAACCACCCGGACGTGGCCGAGCACTACCACCGCCGGTTCCGGCACGTGCTGGTCGACGAGTACCAGGACACCAACCACGCGCAGTACACGCTGGTCCGCGAGCTGATCGGCACCGGCGAGGACGGCGTGCCGCCGGGCGAGCTGTGCGTGGTGGGCGACGCCGACCAGTCGATCTACGCCTTCCGCGGCGCGACGATCCGCAACATCGTGGAGTTCGAGCGGGACTACCCGCAGGCCACCACGATCCTGCTGGAGCAGAACTACCGGTCCACCCAGACGATCCTGAGCGCGGCGAACGCGGTCATCTCGCGCAACCCGAACCGCCGGGACAAGCGGCTGTGGAGCGACCTGGGCGACGGCGAGAAGATCGTCGGCTACGTCGCGGACAACGAGCACGACGAGGCGGCGTTCGTCGCCCGCGAGATCGACCACCTGGTGGACGGCGGCGAGGCGAACAACGGCGAGATCGCCGTGTTCTACCGCACCAACAACCAGTCGCGCGTGTTCGAGGAGATCTTCATCCGCCTCGGCCTGCCCTACAAGGTGGTCGGTGGCGTCCGGTTCTACGAGCGGCGCGAGGTGCGCGACGCGCTGGCGTACCTGAGGGCGTTGTCCAACCCCGACGACACGGTGTCGTTGCGGCGCATCCTGAACGTGCCGAAGCGCGGCATCGGCGAGCGCGCGGAGGCGTGCGTGTCGATGTACGCCGAGCGCGAGCGGATCGGCTTCGCGGCGGCGTTGCGCGACGCCGTGACGGGCAAGGTGCCGCTGCTCAACCCGCGCTCGCGCAACGCGATCGCCGGTTTCGTCGAGATGATGGACGAGCTCGGCGTGCTGGTCGAGCGCGGCGACGACGTGGCCGACGTCCTGGAAGCGGTGCTGGAGAAGACCGCGTACCGGGCCGAGCTGGAGGCCAGCGAGGACCCGCAGGACCACACCCGGGTGGAGAACCTGAACGAGCTGGTCACGGTGGCCCGCGAGTTCGGGGACTTGAACACCCCCGCGCCGGACGAGGTGGCGGCCTCCGACCTCGGGGACCTGCCCTCCGAGGGCTCGCTCGCGGCGTTCCTGGAGCGGGTGTCGCTGGTCGCGGACGCCGACTCGGTGCCGGACGCGGAGTCCGACGGCGTGGTCACGCTGATGACCCTGCACACCGCCAAGGGCCTGGAGTACCCGGTGGTGTTCTGCACCGGCTGGGAGGACGGCGTCTTCCCGCACCTGCGCGCCCTCGGCGACCCGACGGAGCTGGCCGAGGAACGGCGCCTGGCGTACGTCGGCATCACGCGCGCCCAGAAGCGGCTGTACCTGTCGCGGGCGCTGGTGCGCTCGGCGTGGGGCCAGCCCTCGGCGAACCCGGCGTCGCGGTTCCTGGACGAGATCCCGGCCGACCTGCTCGACTGGCGGCGCGCGGAGCCCAAGCGCTCCGCGCCGTCCGCGCCGACCTCGTGGGGCGGCGGCCGCGGTTCAGGTCCGTCGCGCCCGGCGCCGACGAACGCGGGCTGGAAGGACACGCCCGCGCTGAAGCTGGACGTGGGCGACCGGGTGAGCCACGACAAGTACGGCCTCGGCCGCGTGGTGGCCGTGGACGGCTCCGGGCCCCGCGCGACCGCCACGATCGACTTCGGCGGCGCGGGAACGGTGCGGCTGATGCTCATCGGCGGCGTGCCCCTCGTGAAGCTCTGAGGCGCGCTCAGCCGTAGTTCGCCGCCCTACGTGGGTAGAGGTGTGCCGGCCGGCCCCGAGAGGGTCGACCGGTGTTCACCTGAACGTGGCCTGATTTCCGTGCAACCCGCATCCCGCACGTGCGTCTATAGGGGTGTCACAAGCGGGACGGCCGGGTCATCGGGGTGAACCGGCCAGGGGGCGCTTGGCGGCACAGGGGGTTGCCTACGGGGGTAGGTGGCAAGGCGGGAGCCGCGTCGGGGCGGTGACCGCACGAGGGATCACCTTCGGGGGGCGGTTCCACGCAGGAGAGGGGCCGGGCTGCCGAGCAGCCCGGCCCCTCTTCGGTATCTGCGCTGTGAGGTATCTGCGCTGTGACGAGCCCGGTCGGCTCAGACGCTGATGCCCTGGGCGTTCAGCCAGCCCAGCGGGTTGATCTTCTTGCCGTCCGCGTTCCAGACCTCGAAGTGCAGGTGCGGACCGGTGGAGAAGCCGCGGTTGCCCATGCGCGCGATCTGCTCGCCCGCCAGGACCCGCTGGCCCGCGCGCACCGAGTAGGTGTCCACGTGGCCGTAGACGGTCACCGAGCCGTCGGCGTGCTCGACCTTGACCCACAGGCCAAAACCGCTTGCCGGACCGGCCTCGATCACGACACCATCGGCGGCGGCCAGGATCGGCGTGCCGATCGGGCCCGCGATGTCGATGCCGTAGTGCATCTCGCCCCAGCGACCTCCGTACCCGGAGGTGAACTCGCCGGCGGCGGGACGGGCGAACTTGGGTCGCCGAGCCTCGGCCTCTTCGGCCTCGCGGGTCTCGGTGATGTGCTGGCTCTTGACGAGCTTCTGCGCCTCGGCCGCCGGGTCGACCGTCTTGGCGACGGGCAGGACCTGCGGGGAGGCGGGGCCGGTGCCACCGACGCCGAACGCGGCGGCGCCATCGGCCGCGGCGTTCGCGAGCGGTGTGACCTCGTCGGCGGAGGCCGGCGAGTCGGAGCCGAGCGCGTGGAGCGTCTGCCCTGCGCCGGCGGCGGCGAAGGCGCCGACGGCCACGGCGGCGACCACGATCCGTCCGCGCAGCGCCGAGGGCGGAGGCGGGAGCCGGTGCGTGCTCACCGTGCGGGTCGAAGCGCGGTCCACCGCTTCGTCGAGCACAGCAGAACTCGTATGGCCGCCGGGGGAGCGGTGTTGAGACAAAACCTGGCCTTCCGTCTTCGGGGAGTCCGGTCGGACTACCGGGCGGGGGATCCCGGTTGAGCCGGTCGGGGTACCGGCTCGTCGTCCTGCTTGTGACCAGACCGTGACAACGGACCGGGGGAAGATAACGGCGCGGAGCCCTTAAGGGCAATCCCCGAAGCCGAGGTTGGCCGTTTAGGGGTCAGTGGGACATCCGTGCGTATGACCGGTGACTCAGGGTTATGAACAGGCTACGAATACCCGGCGCGTGCAGGCACGATGGGGTGAACCCCACTGTCATACGAATGCGTGAGGGCGGTCACAACGAGCTGAAGGGTGCGGGTATCAACCGATAGCGAAAGGTGACCTGAATCACGTATCCGGTGCTCCTCCACGACCAACGCCGGATGCTCCAACCGGGCGTTCCGCTGCGGGACGATCACCTGGTCCATCTCGCTCCACACCACCACGAACCGGGTGCGGCAGGGCGGGCACGGTTCGGCCAATTCGGACAACAGGTCGGAACCCGGCCGCAATTGCCTGGTCAGCGCCGTGGGCAGCAGGTAGGCGGCCAACGTGCCGCGGTGCGGGGTGCCCAGGGTGACCAGCGTGCCCACGCGCGCGTCCCCGCCCAGGCGCTGCACGTAATAACGGGCGATCAGGCCGCCGAGCGAGTGGCCGACCACGTGCACCCGGTCGGATCCGGTCTCCTCGCAGATCCGCTCCACGTGCTCGCCCAGCATCGCCGCCGACCGCCGGACGTCCCCCGTCAACGCGGTCAGCACGCTGTAGTTCACCGCGTGCACCGCACCGAAGCCGCGCCTCCGCAGCGCCCCCGACAGCACTGCGAAGGCGGACCGGTTGTCCCCGATGCCGTGCACCAACACGATCGGGGTGCCCGCCACCTCCGGGGCCGAAACCAGCAGGCCGCGCCGGCGGGGCGACAGGCGGTCGGTGCGGTAGTGCCCGTCGGGCTTGGCCCGTTCCTCCAGGACGCCCCACGGGTAGAGGACGGTGCGCGCGGCCAGCCAGGCGGCCTCCACGGCGACACCTCGCACCCCACCGGGGGTGGCGGCGGCCCGGAGCACGTCGCCGGCGAGACCGAGGGCCTCGCCCGCCACGCCCAGCCCGGCGTCCACGCTCGCGCCGACCCGGCCCGACCAGGTCTCGACGAGCCGCCGCACCGCGTCACTCATAGGGCTGAAAGTAGGTGATGCCCGCACTCACGGGCAGTACCCGACAGCCGCCGTCCACAACCCCCGGCGGTCCCGACCGCGGCCGTCGGCGCCGGCTCCGTTTTGCTAGCGTCCGACCGGTGATCCGAACCGCTGAACCGGTCTCACCGGTCCGCACGAGGCTCCGGGCGGCGGTCGGCGCGGCCGTGGCCGGCGCGCTGCTCACCGCGGTGGCCCCGGTCGTCGGCGTGGTCGACGGCTCCGCGCCGCCCGCGTTCACCGCCTGGCCGGCGCTGGCCCCGCTCGCCCTGCTCCCGACGGCCCTGGCCGTGCTCTTCCTCGCCCGCGGGCAGGAGCTCACCGCGGCGGCGGCCCTCGTGGCGCCCGCCGTGTTCGCCGTCGGCCGGCTGTTCGCCGACCTGCAGCTCCTCGTCGACCCGATCGACGCCGCGCGCCCCGAGCTGATGCGCCCGACCAGCCTCGACCCGCCCGGACCCGCCGCGGGCCTGTGGCTGCTCCTGGCCGGGCACGTCCTGCTCATCGGCGCGGGCCTGCTGGCCACCCTGGGCGCGGAACCGGACGCGCGCGGCGAACGCGCGAACTTCGCCCTGCCGGCCACGGCGGGGATCGTCGCGGGCATCGGCCTGTTCACCGCGCCGTTCACCTCCTCCGACGCGCTGATCCCGGCGCGCGGGGCGGTCGACTCGCCGACGCTGCCGATGGTCGGCGGTCTCGTCCTCACCCTGGCCGCGCCCGCGCTCGCCGTCCTCGCGGCCAGCGCCACCACGCACGAGGCACGCCGGGGCGGGCTGCTCGGCCTCGCCGCCGTCCTGCTCTCCTGCGCCGTGCCGCCGATCGCCGCGGCCGTCGCGGTCGACGCCCTCGGCCTCGCCGTGGGCCCCTTCCTGGTCCTCGCCGGCGCCGTCGCGCTCGCCTGGCCGCAGCGGGCCGTGCGCGACGACAAGAACACAGAAGAGCGCGACGTCGAACTGCCGGGCCAACGCCGCCTGCACGTCATCGCGGGCACCCTCGGCCTGATCGCCGCCGCGATGGCCGCGGTCGGCGCGTCGACCGACCACCTGGTCCTGCCCGACGGCTCACCGCCGCCCGTCGACTACGCCGCCCGCCTGCTCTGGCCGGCCGCGATCGCGACCGGCGTCCTGGCCGCCGCGCTGCTGGCCAAGGCCGCCGTCCGCCCCGCCTTCACCGTCGCCGTCGCCACCATCCCGCTCAGCGCCGCCGGCGCGCTCGACGCCGTCTTCACCGCGACCCGGGTCGACGTGGTCCAGCCCGGCGCCGGGGTCTGGTTCACGGCGGGCTCCGTGGTCGCCGCCGCGGCTGCCGCCGTCACCGCCGCCCTGGCCGGCGCGGTCGAGCGGGACGAGGTGGGCACGGCCCCGGCCGAACCGCCGCTGCCGCTGCTCGCCGCCGCCCTGATCGCCGCGCTGCTCGCGGTCGGCGCGTTCGCCCTGCCCGTGCTGCGGGCCCCGGACTACGTGGCGATCGGCGCGTTCGGGCTGCGCGTCGGCTCGTTCGGCCTGCTCGTGGCGTTGCTCGCGGTCGTGGTCGCGGCGGTGGTCGCGCTCAGGGCCCGGCCGGGCCGCGGCGCGGCCCTGCTGCTGGGCGCGGCCGTCGTCACCGCCGTGCGCGCCTGGGAGTACCCGCTCACGGCGGCGCGCGCCGCCGAGGCCGCCCCCGGTCCGGGGCTGTGGCTGGCCGCCGCCGCGACGGCCGCGTTCGTCATCGCCGGCGCCCTGCGGACGGCTCGCTGAACCGACCGCGCGCCCACCCGCCCGACCGGCGGTCGTGATCGACCTCACCACCTCTATGACGGAGTTCACGGGCGTGGGGTGCGGTGGACTCCGGGCAGGTCGATAGTGTCTTGCGAAGCCGCGTCGAGCCGGTCCCCCCACGGCTGTGCCGGCGTTCCAGGTGATGCCTGGTACGTGTGGGCACCAGGCCCCAGCCTGGAGCGCCGGGACCTCAGAGGACCGCACGACCTGACGCGGTGTCCGACACCGACGTCGCAGGAGACCCGAGTGGACCTGTACGAGTACCAGGCGAAGGACCTCTTCGCCGCCCACGACGTCCCGGTACTTCCGGGCGACGTGGCGACCACCCCCGCCGAGGCCAAGGCCATCGCGGAGCGCTTCGGCCAGACCGTCGTGGTCAAGGCCCAGGTCAAGACGGGCGGCCGCGGCAAGGCCGGCGGCGTCAAGCTCGCCGAGACCCCGGACGAGACCGAGGTCAAGGCCGAGGCGATCCTCGGCCTGGACATCAAGGGCCACATCGTCCACCGCGTGCTGGTGACGCCCGCGTCCGACATCGCCGAGGAGTACTACTTCTCCTTCCTCCTCGACCGCGCCAACCGCACCTTCCTGGCCATGGCCAGCGTCGAGGGCGGCATGGACATCGAAGAGGTCGCCGCGACCAAGCCCGAGGCCCTGGCCAAGGTGCCGGTGGACGCGATCACCGGTGTCGACCGCGCGAAGGCCGACGAGATCGTGGCCGCCGCCAAGTTCCCCGCCGAGGTGGCCGACCAGGTCGCCGACGTCATCGTGAAGCTCTGGGAGACCTTCGTCTCCGAGGACGCCACGCTGGTCGAGGTCAACCCGCTGGTCCGCGACCCCGAGGGCAAGATCGTCGCCCTCGACGGCAAGGTCACGCTCGACGAGAACGCCTCCTTCCGCCACCCCGACCACGAGGCGCTGGTGGACAAGCAGGCGGAGGACCCGCTGGAGGCCAAGGCCAAGGCGAAGGGCCTCAACTACGTCAAGCTGGACGGCCAGGTCGGCATCATCGGCAACGGCGCCGGTCTCGTGATGTCCACCCTCGACGTGGTGGCGTACGCGGGCGAGAAGCACAAGGGCGTCAAGCCCGCGAACTTCCTCGACATCGGCGGCGGCGCGTCGGCCGAGGTCATGGCCAACGGCCTGGACATCATCCTGCACGACCCCGACGTGCGTTCCGTCTTCGTGAACGTCTTCGGCGGCATCACCGCGTGCGACGCGGTGGCCAACGGCATCGTGGCCGCGCTCGGCATCCTGGGCGACGAGGCCAAGAAGCCGCTCGTGGTCCGCTTGGACGGCAACAACGTGGAGGAGGGCCGCCGGATCCTCGCCGAGGCCAACCACCCGCTGGTCACCGTGGTGGACACTATGGACAACGCGGCCGACAAGGCCGCCGAGCTCGCGGCTGCGGGGGTCTGACGATGGCTATCTTCATCACCAAGGACAGCAAGGTCATCGTCCAGGGCATGACCGGCGCCGAGGGCACCAAACACACCAAGCGGATGCTGGCCTCCGGCACGAACATCGTCGGCGGCGTGAACCCGCGCAAGGCCGGCGAGAAGGTCGACTTCGACGGCAACGTGCTGCCGGTGTTCGGGTCCGTGACCGAGGCCATGGAGGCGACCGGCGCCGACGTCACCGTGATCTTCGTGCCGCCGGCGTTCGCCAAGGCGGCCGTGATCGAGGCGATCGACGCGGGCATCGGCCTGGCCGTCGTGATCACCGAGGGCATCCCGGTGCACGACACCGCCGCGTTCTGGGCGCACGCCGTGGCGACCGGCAACAAGACCCGGATCATCGGCCCGAACTGCCCCGGCCTGATCAGCCCCGGGCAGTCCAACGCGGGCATCATCCCGGCCAACATCTCCGGCGCGGGCAAGATCGGTCTGGTGTCGAAGTCCGGCACGCTGACCTACCAGATGATGTACGAGCTGCGCGACTTCGGCTTCTCCACCGCCATCGGCATCGGCGGCGACCCGATCATCGGCACCACCCACATCGACGCGCTGGCGGCCTTCGAGGCCGACCCGGAGACCGTGGCGATCGTGATGATCGGCGAGATCGGCGGCGACGCCGAGGAGCGGGCCGCGGCCTACGTCAAGGAGAACGTCACCAAGCCGGTCGTCGGCTACGTGGCGGGCTTCACCGCGCCCGAGGGCAAGACGATGGGCCACGCGGGCGCGATCGTGTCCGGCTCGGCCGGCACCGCGCAGGCGAAGAAGGAAGCCCTGGAGGCGGCGGGCGTCAAGGTCGGCAAGACGCCGAGCGAGACGGCCGCGCTGATGCGGGAGATCATGCAGTCCATCGGCTGACACTGGGCCGTTCGTGCGAACGCTGAGGGCCGCCTCCCCCCGGGAGGTGGCCCTCAGTGCGTTCCGGGGACGAGTCAATGCGCACATTGGGGGGAACCACGGAGGTCCGGTCGCCGTCGGAGAGTGCGCATCGGCTAGCGTTCTGTCGACCCGAAATCAGTTCCGAAGGTGGAGGAGACCGCATCATGTCCCAGCCGTACGGCGCCCCTCAGCAGCAGCCGGGTCCGGCGCAGCCGGCGGTGGGTGTGAACCTGAACCTCATCCTTCCGCTGGTCGCCGCCGGTCTGGCGCTGATCGCGTTCCTGCTCGCGTTCGCCGACGACGTCCAGTTCGACGACTTCCTGATCGCGGCGGGCATCCTCGCCGGCCTGTCCGTGCTGCCGCGGGCACCCAAGGGCCTGCTGTACGCGGCGGTGCCGATCGCGCTGATCCCCACGCTCAGGCTGCTCCAGGGGCTGATCACCACCGAGGCCGACGTCCAGGGCATGCAGATCGTGCTGCTGATCGTGTCGCTGCTGCTGTCGGCGGCCGTCGTGATGAGCCTCCTGCTGGAGACCGGCATCGTGAAGCTCCAGCCGAAGCCCGCGAACGTCTACGGCCAGCCCGGTGGCTGGAACCCGCAGTCCGGCGCGTTCCCGCAGCAGGGCCAGCAGCCGCAGCAGTTCGGCCCGCCGTCCGGCCAGTTCGGCCAGCAGGCGCCGCCGCCCCAGCAGGCCCAGCAGCCGGGCCAGCCGCAGCCGACGTCCTACATGCCGCAGCCCGGCCAGTTCGGCCAGCCCGGCCAGGGCACGCCGCCCGGTGGGTTCGGCGGCCCGCAGCAGGGCTGACCAAGTCGTGGGAGGGGTGGCGCCGGGTGTCCGGCGCCACCCCTCTTCGCGTGTCCGGCGAGTCTCGCCCGAACGGCTCACCGCTACTGGGACAGTGGGAGGATGTCGGTGCAGCAAACGACCTCGCACGGCGTCGTGACGGACTCCGTCCGCCCGCCCGAGTTCTCCCGCGCCGAACGGGTGCGCGTGCTCACGATGACCGCCGCCGGGTCGGTGGTCGTCGGGTACGCGGGCGTCGCCGCCCTGCTGGCGCTGATCTCCTCGACGGCCGCGCACGCGTCGTTCTCGACGACCGGCGTGCTGACGGCCGCCGCGCCGGGCTGGCTGGTCGCGCACCACGTGCCGCTGCGCTTCGACGGCGGGCAGCTCGGCCTGCTGCCGCTGCTGCCGACGGCGCTGGTGATGCTGCTGGTGTACCGGGCGGCGGCGGGCGCGGCGGACCGGCTGGGGCTGTTCGAGCCGTTGCAGGCGCGGTCGGTGGTGTTCAGCATCGCCGGCGCGCACGCCGTGGTGGGCAGCGTGATCGCCTTCCTGATGGGTGACGAGGGCCCGGTCCGGGCCACGCCGGCGGTGGCGTTCTTCGGCTGCGCGGTGGTGTCCGGGCTCGCCGCGGTGGCGGGCGTCGCGCAGCGGTGCGGCCTGGTGGAAGTCGTGTTCGAGCGGGTCGACCCGGTGGCGCGGCGCGGGCTGCGGGCGGGCGCGTTGGCGTTGTTCGCGCTGGTCGCGGGCGGCGCCCTGGTGCTGGCGCTCGGGCTGCTGTTCTCGTGGTCGACCACCGCGTCGCTGTTCGACCAGAGCGGCGGCACCATCGGCACCGGCCTCGGCATCTGGCTGCTGTGCCTGGCGTACCTGCCCAACGCGGTGGTCGGCGCGCTGTCGTACGTGGCGGGGGCGGGGTTCTCGATCGGCGCGGCGGTGGTCGGCCCGCTGGAGTTCGTCGGCGGCCCGGTGCCGCCCGTGCCGCTGCTGGCCGCGTTGCCCGAGGCGCAGGCGGGCTACCTGCCGCTGGTGCTCGTGCTGCCGGGCGTGATCGGCGTGGCGGTCGGGTTCTCGCTGCGCGACGCGGCCGAGACGCCGCGGGCCCGGGTGCGCGCGGTGCTGGTCTCGGCGGTCACCGCGGGCGTCACCGCGCTGGTGCTGGCGGCGGTGGCCGGCGGCACGTTGGGCGGCGGGGCGTTCAACCCGGTCACCATCCCGGCCGGGCTGCTGGCCGTGCTCACGTTCGGCTGGGTGGCCGTGCCGGGCGCGGTGGTGGCCTGGTTCGCCGGGCCCCGGCCGCCGCGCGTGGTCCTGCCCGAGCCCGAAGCGGAGGTCGTCGTGGACGCGGAGGACGAAGAGGACTACGACGACGAGGCCGAGTTCGACGCCGAGTACGCCGAGGACGCGGAGGACGCGGACGAGCTCGAAGAGGAGTACGACGAGGAAGACGAAGAAGACGACGGGGAAGAGGACGACGAGGAGTTCGACCACGACCTCGACGAGTACGACGACCTCGACGACGAGGAACTGGCCGAGGACGACACCGACGACTCCGACCCCGACCGCGACCGCGACGACTCCGAATCCGACTCCGACTTCGACGAAGACGACGATCCCGACGAGGACGAACCGGACGAGGACGACGAGGGTGACGAGGCCGACGACGTCGACCCGGAGGACCTGGCCGACAAGCCCCGCTAGGCAACGCCTAGGCTGCTCTTGAGCTGCTGTGACAGTCCCCAGCAAGGAGAGCACGCTGAGCGCCGCGACCACACTCCGGCTTCCCGTCCCCGCCAGGGTCGTCGTCCTCGTCTCCGGTTCCGGCACCCTGTTGCAGGCGTTGCTGGACGCGGCGGCCGACCCCGGATACCCGGTCGAGGTGGTCGCCGTCGGCGCCGACCGCGCCGGCATCGAGGGCCTGGGCCGCGCCGAGCGCGCCGGCGTCCCCGCCTTCACGGTGAAGCTGCGCGACCACGCCGACCGCGACGCGTGGGACACCGCGCTCGCCGACGCCGTCGAGTCGCACGAACCCGACCTGGTGGTCTCCGCCGGGTTCATGAAGATCCTCGGACCCGCCTTCCTGGCCCGCTTCGGCGGCCGGATGGTCAACACCCACCCCGCGCTGCTGCCCGCCTTCCCCGGCGCGCACGGCGTCCGGGACGCCGTCGACTACGGCGTGAAGGTGAGCGGCGCGACCGTGCACCTGGTGGACGGCGGTGTGGACACCGGGCCGATCCTGGCCCAGGAAGCGGTCGTCGTCGCCGATGACGACGACGTCGAAAGCCTGCACGAGCGCATCAAGGTGGTGGAGCGGCGGCTGCTGGTCGACGTGGTCGCCCGCCTGGCCCGCGAGGGCTGCACCGTGAACGGACGAAAGGTGAGCATCCCGTGACCACTCCTGCCGAGAGGCGACCGGTTCGCCGGGCCCTGATCGGGGTTTCCGACAAGTCGGGTCTGGTGGAACTGGCCACCGGCCTGCACGCGGCCGGAGTCGAGATCGTCTCCACCGGCGGCACGGCGCGCGCGCTGGCCGACGCGGGCGTGCCGGTCACGCCGGTCGAGCAGGTCACCGGGTTCCCGGAGGCGCTGGACGGCCGGGTGAAGACGCTGCACCCCGGCGTGCACGCGGGCCTGCTCGCCGACACCCGGCGTGAAGAGCACCTGGCGAAGCTGCGCGAGCTGGGCATCGAGCCCTTCGACCTGCTCGTGGTGAACCTGTACCCGTTCGCCCGGACCGTCGCCTCGGGCGCGTCGGCGGACGAGTGCGTGGAGCAGATCGACATCGGCGGCCCCGCGATGGTGCGCGCGTCGGCGAAGAACCACGCCAGCGTGGCCGTCGTCGTGGACCCGTCGCGGTACTCGTGGGTGCTGGAGCAGGTCGAGGCCGGCGGCTTCACGCTGGCCGAGCGGCAGGGCCTGGCCGTGGACGCGTTCCGCCACACCGCGTCCTACGACGTGGCCGTGGCGTCGTGGCTGGGCAGCGCGGTCGCGTCGGACGACGAGGGCTCCGGCTTCCCCGGCTGGGTCGGCGCGACGTGGAACCGCAAGCAGGTGCTGCGCTACGGCGAGAACCCGCACCAGCGGGCGGCGCTGTACACGCAGGGCGACGGGCGTTCCGGGCTGGCGACGGCGGAGCAGCTGCACGGCAAGGAGATGTCCTACAACAACTTCGTGGACGCCGACGCGGCCTGGCGGGCGGCGTGGGACCACGAGCTGCCGTGCGTGGCGATCATCAAGCACGCCAACCCGTGCGGCATCGCGGTGTCCAAGGTGGACGGTCCGGGTGCGATCGCCGAGGCGCACCGCAACGCGCACGCGTGCGACCCGGTGAGCGCGTTCGGCGGCGTGATCGCGGCGAACCGCGAGGTGACCGTGGAGATGGCCGAGCAGGTGGCGGAGATCTTCACCGAGGTGATCATCGCGCCCTCGTACGCGGACGGCGCGGTGGACGTGCTCACCCGCAAGAAGAACATCCGCATCCTGGTCGCGCCGGCGCCCGAGCGCGGCGGGGTAGAGATGCGCGCGGTGTCCGGCGGGTTGTTGGTGCAGACGTCGGACACCATCGAGGCCGAGGGCGACGACCCGGCCAAGTGGACCCACGTGTGCGGCACGCCGTTGGACGAGGAGGGCTTGGCCGACCTCGCGTTCGCGTGGCGGGCCTGCCGGGCGGTGAAGTCGAACGCGATCCTGCTGGCGTCCGGCGGCGCGACCGTCGGCGCGGGCATGGGCCAGGTCAACCGGGTCGACGCGGCGCGGCTGGCGGTGGCGCGTGCCGGTGACCGGGCGCGGGGCGCGGTGGCCGCGTCGGACGCGTTCTTCCCGTTCCCGGACGGGCTCGAGGTGCTGCTGGAGGCCGGTGTGCGCGCGGTCGTGCAGCCCGGCGGGTCGGTGCGCGACGCCGAGGTGATCGCGGCGGCGGAAGCGGCCGGTGCGACCGTGTACCTGACCGGCACGCGGCACTTCGCGCACTAGGCACAGGTCGACGGGGGCTCTTCGCCGGGTGCGAGGAGCCCCCGTCGGCGTTACCCGGTCACTTCCTCGGCGACCTTGAGGGCCACCGCCTCGGCGTCCGCGACCGGGAAGTCCGAGTCGGCGAGGAAACCCTTGTCGTGCCCCTGGTAGCGGATGTTCCACACCACCGCGCCCTTTCGCACCAACAGGTTCACCTCGGTGAGGTCGGTCGGCGAGGACGGGACGAGGATCATCGACTCGTCGCCGACGCCGAGGGCCTTGGCCTGCTCGCCGGTGGCGTGCGAGGTGAAGCTCGCGTAGTTGTCGCGCGCCTGGTCGAGGTTGCGGTCCGGCTTGTCGGAGAACGTGGTGAAGTCGTAGACGAGGAAGCTGAGGCGGCGCGGGTCGCGGCCGTCCTTGCCCTTGGTCTGCTCCCACGCGCAGTGGGTCTGCTTCATGCCCTTCTTCGCGTCGGTCGGGGCCTGGACGAGGCGGAAGCTGCTGACGTGGGCCTGTGACCTCAGCTCGGCGCTCAGCTCGCACTGGGCGATGGGCTCCGCGCCGGGGCCGCCACCGGGTTCGTCGACGTACTCGAGGTACATCGAGCCGACCACACCGGCCACCACGAGCACGACGACGCCCACCACGATCCCGATGACGAGGCCGGTCCGCTTCTTGCGGGGCGGTGGCGGCGGGCCGTAACCGCCGGGCTGCCGGTGGCCGGGCGGTGGGTGCGGCCCGGCGGCGGGCGGTTGGCCGTACCCGGGCTGCTGGGGCCGGTGCCGGGGCTGTTGCGGGTGCTGAGGTGCGTTCACGGTTCCCCCCGTGGTGCGGTCGGTGCGCGCGAAGCAGTGTGCCGGCCACTCGATCGTGGACGCTGCCGGCATTGACAGCGGGTGGTCCTCTCGGGATAAGATCACCATGTCGTTCGAACAGATGTTCGACAGACTGGTCGCCGAACTTCCCACGGCGATCCGCGCACAGGGGTGCGCGCGGATCTGTGGGAGGAGGGCGGGTGTCCAGGTCGGCAACGGCGACGCTGACCGCGCTCGGGGTAGGCGCGGCGGGCGAGCTGACCACGGCACCGGTCCGGGCCCTGCCGGTTCGCGGGGAACTGGCAGGGCTCCTCCCGTGGGGTGGCCTGCGGCGGGGCAGCACGGTGTCGGTGCGAGGGTCGACATCGCTGCTGTTCGCGCTGATGGCCGCGGCGACCGCGGAAGGGTGCTGGGCGGCCGTGGTCGGCCTGCCGGGGTGCGGGGCACTCGCGGCGGCCGAGTTGGGCGTGGCCGTCCACCGGCTCGCCCTGGTTCCCCGGCCTGGCCGGGACCAGGGCGAGGTCGAGAAGACCGTGGCGGCCCTGCTGGACGGGTTCGACCTGGTCGTGCTCGCCACTCCGGTCACACCCGCGACTTCGCGCAAGCTCTCGGCCCGGGCGCGCCACCGCAAAGCGGTCCTGGTGCCCTTCACGGTCTCGTGGCCCGGCGCGGACGTGGAGCTGACGGCGACCACCGGCCACTGGACCGGCCTGACCGAGGGCCACGGCCTCCTGACCTCGCGGACGGTCAGCGTTCAAGCCACAGGCCGCGGCGCCGCCGCGAGGCCGCGGCGGACGAACCTGCTGCTGCCCGCGCCCGCCGCCGAGGCGCCGGCCCGTCCCGCCCTGGTCTCCCTCCCGCCCGCCGACCGGCCCCCCGACCCACCGCCGGCCACCGGCCCGCCCTTGCCGCCCTTGTCGACCACCGCCGTCGAAGCGGTGGTGTGAGCCGTGCGCGTCCCCGACCCGTCGTCGAAGAGGTGAACCCCCTGTACACGCTTGCCGTCTGGTGCCCTGACTGGCCGGTGGTGGCGGCCTCCGCCGAGGCCTCCCTCCCACCGCACCTCCCCGCCGCCGTCGTCGGATCGGGTGAAGTCGTCGCCTGTTCCGCGGTCGCGCGCGCCGAAGGGGTGCGACGCGGGATGCGGCGGCGCGCGGCGCAGGGGCAGTGTCCCGAGCTGGCCGTCTTCGAGTACGACGAGGTGCGCGACGCCCGTCTCTTCGAACCGGTCGCGGCGGCGGTGGAGGAGCTCGCGCCCGGGATCGAGGTGGTCCGGCCGGGGCTGGTGGTCGTCGCCGCCCGGGGTCCGGTCGGGTACTTCGGGTCCGCCGAGTCGGCCGCCGAGCGCCTGGTCGACCACATCGCGGCGCACGCCGGGGTCGAGGCGCAGGTCGGGTTCGCCGACGGGCTGTTCGCGTCGACCCTGGCCGCGCACCGGGGGCTGGTCGTGCCGGCGGGACGCACCCGGGAGTTCCTTGCGCCGCTGGGCGTCCACGAGCTCGACCAGCCCGCCGAGCGCCGTGAGGACCGGGCCGCGCTGGTCGACCTGCTGCGCCGCCTCGGCCTGCGCACCCTGGGCGCGTTCGCCGCCGTGCCCGAACGCGACGTCGCCACCCGCTTCGGCCGCGCCGCCGTGCTGGCCCACCGGCTGGCCGCCGGGCTGGAGGAACGCGCCAGGTCACGTCGCCGCCCGCCGCCCGAGCTGTCGGTCACCCGGGAACTGGACCCGCCGATCGACCGGGTCGACGCGGCGGCGTTCGCGGCCAAGGGCCTCGCCGAACAGCTGCACGCGCGCCTCGCCGACCGCGGCCTGGCCTGCACCCGCCTCGGCATCCGGGCCACCACCGAGAACGGCGAGGAGCTGCACCGGCTGTGGCGCTGCGCCGAGCCGCTCACCCCGCAGGGCATCGCCGACCGCGTCCGCTGGCAGCTCGACGGCTGGCTCACCCGGGCTCGCCTCGGCTGGCCCGGCCCCACCTCCGGCATCCGGCTCCTGCGCCTGGACCCCGAAGAGGTGGTCGACGCCACCGCGCTGCAACTGGGCCTGTGGCCCGGCGCGGGGCAGGACCAGGGCGAGGCGGCGGAACGCGCGGCGCGCGCGATGGTGCACGTCCAAGGCCTGCTCGGGCCGGACGCCGTGCTCACGCCCGTGCTCGGCGGTGGCCGTGGGCCGGTGGAGCGGGTGCGGCTGGTGCCGTGGGGCGACGAGCGCAGCCCGGCGGCGGACCCGGGCCTGCCGTGGCCGGGGCAGCTGCCCGGACCGTCGCCCGCGACGGTGTTCGCCGAACCCGAACCGGTCGCGCTGCTGGACTCCTCGGGCGCGGACGTCGTGGTCACCGGCTACGCCGAGCTGGTCGTGCGGCCGCACCGGATCGTGCACGGCGGCCGTGCGCGGCAGGTCGTGGCGTGGTCGGGGCCGTGGCCGGTGGACGAGCGCTGGTGGGACGCGGAGACCGCGATGCGCGGCGCCCGGCTGCAAGTGCTGGGAACCGCGGCGGACGGCGAGGAACTCGCGTTCCTGCTGATCCGCGCGGGTGGCAAGTGGACGGTGGAAGGGGTGTACGACTGATGAGCGGTGACTTCTCCGAGCAGGATCGCCGGAGCCTGGCCGAGTGGCTGGACGACTGCGCCGGGCCGGACCGGCGCGAGGTGCCGGACCAGCGCGGCGAACCGGCCTACGTGGTGAGCTTCGGCTGGCTCCCGGCGCGGCTGCCCGCGGCGGGGCCGGCGATCCCGTCGCCCCGGCGAGCACCGGACGACTCGCGCTGATGGGCTGGAACAACCCGCCGGTCCGGTGGTCGGAGCTGGAACGCGCGCTGTCGGGCAAGCCTCCCGCGCCCGACGGCGGCGACGGCCCGGCGTGGTCGCGCCACCGCGACCGCTACGAGGCGCCGCCCGACTTCGCGGTCAAGGTGGACGACCTCGGGTCGACCCGCGCCCGCGTGCCGTACGTCGAGCTGCACTGCCACTCCAACTTCAGCTTCCTCGACGGCGCGAGCCACCCGGAGGAGCTGGTGGAGGCGGCGCAGCAGCTCGGGTTGGACGGGGTGGCGTTGACCGACCACGACGGCATGTACGGCGTGGTCAGGTTCGCCGAGGCCGCCAAGGAGCTCGGCGTGCGCACGGTGTTCGGCACGGAGCTGAGCCTCGGGCTGTCCGCGCCGCAGAGCGGTGCGCCGGACCCGGAGGGCGAGCACCTGCTCCTGCTGGCCGCCAACCGCGCCGGCTACCACGCGCTGTGCCGCACGATCACCACCGGCCAGCTCGCGGAGGGCAGCGAGAAGGGCCGGCCGGTGTACCGGTTGGAGGAGGTCGTCGCGGACACCCGGGACGACTGCGTCGTGCTCACCGGCTGCCGCAAGGGCGCGGTGCGGCGGGCGTTGGCGCGGGAAGGGCCGGCGGCGGCGTTCGCGCAGCTGCGGAGGCTGGTCGAGCTGTACGGGGCGGACCGGGTGTTCGTGGAGCTGACCGACCACGGCTATCCCGAGGACGGGCCGCGCAACGACCTGCTGTGGGGCATGGCCCACGACCTGGGGCTGCCGACCGTGGCGACGAACGCCGTGCACTACGCGGTGCCCGCGCGGGGTCGGTTGGCGGCGACGATGGCGGCGGTGCGGGCGCGGCGCAGCCTGGACGAGATGGCGGGGTGGCTGCCGCCCGGCCGGACGGCGTGCCTGCGGTCGGGGGAGGAGATGGCCCGCCGGTTCGCCCGGTTCCCCGGCGCGGTGCACCGCTCGGCCGTGCTCGGCCTGCAGTGCCAGTTCGACCTCAAGCTGATCGCGCCGGAACTGCCGCCGTTCGACGTGCCGCCGGGGCACGACGAGAACAGCTACCTGCGTGAGCTGACCTACGCGGGCGCGGCCCGCCGCTACCGCTCGATCGGCGAGAACCCCCGCGCCTACCAGCAGGTCGAGCACGAGCTGAAGATCATCAAGGAGTTGAACTTCCCCGGCTACTTCCTCGTGGTGCACGACATCGTCTCGTTCTGCCGGCGCAACGGCATCCTCTGCCAGGGCCGAGGGTCGGCCGCGAACTCCGCGGTCTGCTACGCCCTCGGCATCACCAACGTCGACGCGGTCCGCTTCGACCTGCTCTTCGAGCGCTTCCTGGCGCCGGCCCGCGACGGTCCTCCCGACATCGACCTCGACATCGAGTCCGACCGCCGTGAGGAGGCCATCCAGTACGTCTACCGCAAGTACGGCCGGCGGCACGCCGCGCAGGTCGCCAACGTCATCAGTTACCGCGGCCGGTCGGCGATCCGCGACGTGGCGCGGGCGCTCGGCTACTCGGTCGGCCAGCAGGACGCGTGGAGCAAGCAGATCGACCGCTGGGGTCCGCTGCGGTCCGCGGTGGAGGAGGGCGGCATCCCGGGGCCGGTGCTGGAACTGGCCGCCGAGCTGGAGAACTTCCCCCGGCACCTGGGCATCCACTCCGGCGGCATGGTCATCTGCGACCGGCCGGTCAGCGAGGTGTGCCCGGTCGAGAAGGGCCGGATGACCGACCGCACGGTGTTGCAGTGGGACAAGGACGACTGCGCCTCCATCGGGTTGGTCAAGTTCGACCTGCTCGGCCTCGGCATGCTCTCGGCGTTGCACTACGCCATCGACCTGGTGCGCGAGCACCACGGCGTCGAGGTCGACATCGGCGACCTCGACCTGGAGGACCAACGCGTCTACCGGATGTTGCAGCGCGCCGACTCGGTGGGCGTGTTCCAGGTGGAGAGCCGCGCCCAGATGGCGACCTTGCCCCGTCTCAAGCCGCGGACGTTCTACGACCTGGTGGTGGAGGTCGCGCTCATCCGCCCCGGCCCGATCCAGGGCGGTTCGGTGCACCCCTACATCCGCCGGCGCAACGGCAAGGAGCAGTGGGACTACGACCACCCCCTGCTGGCGGGCGCGCTCAAGAAGACCCTCGGCGTGCCGCTGTTCCAGGAGCAGCTCATGCAGATCGCCGTCGACGTGGCCGACTTCAGCCCCGCCGAGGCCGACGAACTGCGCCGCGCCATGGGCGCCAAACGCTCCACGCACCGGATGGAACGCCTCCGTGAACGCTTCTACGAAGGCGCCAAGGCCAACGGCATCGGCCCGGACCTGGCGGAGAAGATCTACGCGAAGCTGTTGGCGTTCGCGAACTTCGGCTTCCCCGAGAGCCACGCGCTCAGCTTCGCGCACCTCGTGTTCGTCAGCGCCTGGTTCAAGCTCTACTACCCGGCCGCGTTCTGCGCGGCGTTGCTGCGCGCTCAGCCCATGGGCTTCTACTCCCCTCAGTCGTTGGTCGCGGACGCCCGCCGTCACGGCGTGCGCGTGCTCGGTCCGGATGTGAACGCCAGCCTCCCGCACGCCACCCTGGAGCCGGTGGACGGCGAGCAGGCCGTGCGCATCGGCCTGGGCGGTATCCGGACGATCGGTCAGAAGGTCGCCGAAGAAGTGGTCGCGCAACGCGAGTCGGGCCCGTTCCGGGACATGGCGGACTTCGGCGGTCGGGTCCGGCTGACCACGGCCCAGGTCGAGGCCATGGCGACGGCGGGCGCGTTCGGGTGTTTCGGGCTGGACCGGCGTGCCGCGCTGTGGTCGGCGGGAGCCGTGGCGAAGATCCGGCCCGACCGCCTGCCGGGGACCGCGGTCGGCACCGAGGCGCCCGCCCTGCCCGGCATGGACGAGGTCGAGCTGGCGGTGGCCGACGTCTGGGCGATGGGGTTGTCCCCGGACAGCTTCCCCACCGAGTTCGTCCGGGACCGCTTGACGGCGCTGGGCGCCCTCGCCACCGCCGAGCTGGCGAAGGTGCCCAACGGCGCCAAGGTCCTGATCGGCGGCGCGGTGACCCACCGGCAACGCCCGGGCACCGCTGGCGGGGTCACGTTCCTCAACATCGAGGACGAGACCGGAATGGTCAACGTCGTCTGCACCACGGGCTTGTGGGCCCGCTACCGCAAAGTCGCCCGAACCAGCCCCGCTCTGCTGGTGCGAGGCGTCGTCGAGTCCGCGGAAGGCGTGATCAGCATCCGCGCGGAGCGACTGCAACAACTGGACCTGCGCATCCCCTCCCGCTCACGGGACTTCCGCTGACCTGGGACCTGGCCCGCAAGCACGAGCCGGCCGCCGAGCCGGGCACGGTGAGCCAGGTGAGCATGCCATCGGCCGCTCCGGGGGCGGACCCACCAGCAGGATCCACCGGCGGCAACGTCAACGACCGCACTCTTGGCCAGACCTGCGCGGGTCGTCGCGGACAAGGCCGCTCGACCAGGGCCATCCGCGCCCACCTGCGCACACGAGGCATCCCGGCAACGATTCCGGGAAGCCGCGACCAGCGGCCCGAACGCGAAGGCGGGGGCTGGCGGGCGTCCGCCGGCCTTCGACCGCACCACCTACAAGCGCCGCAACGTGGTCGACAAGACCACCACCTCCTATCAAGGCCTGCTCGACCTGGCCACCTTGCTCATCTGACTTCGAGAACAGGCCCCAGGAAAGGCCGGATCAGCCGGACGCCGCGCTCGGCCAGGGATGCGGTCGGTTCGGCGGCGGCACCGCTCTGGTCGGTGAGGGTCACCAGTTCGGCGTGATCGGCGAGCAGACCGCCGGGTACACCCGTCGATCTCGGGCCGGCCGCGCTCGACCGGGCGGAGTCGAGCAGCGACCCGGGCCGCGTCCAGGTGACCGGCGGGGTGGGCGTCGGTGAGTCTCGGTGGCCTGCCGAGGCGACGCCCAACCGCGAGGTCGTCGTCGGACTCGACGTCGAGCGCTCCGGCCGGGCCGGACCGCCCCAGGTGCCGGCGGTGTGGTCGGCGGCGGCGGGGTTCCGGCCGTGGTGGACGCCGCTGTGGCACGGTCCGGTGCTGCCGGCCGCTGTGGCGGGGGTGGCGGGCTTTCGCCGGGAGGCGCTGCCGGTGCCGCGGGCGTCGTGGGTGGTCGTGCTCGTCGCGGGTGTCGCATCGGTGGTGTCCGCCCCAGCGCTGTCGACGTGACGATGTCCGCGGCGTGCCCGCCTCCCGGCCGCCTGACCCGCCGCCCGCCGCCTGACCGGGCCGCCTGACCGGGCCGCCTGACCCGCCGCCTGACCCGCCGCCCGCCGCCTGACCGGGCCGTCTGACCGGGTCGCCTGACCCGGCCGCCTGATCCCGCACCCGCCCAGGTCGCACGACCCGGGCGGGCGCGGGATCAGCTTGGCGGGTACCGGGTTGGCGATGCGGCCGGGCAACCGCCGGCCCTCAGCTCCTGGTCACCCGACGTCCGCCTTGGCGTAAGACGCGAAGACGACACCCGAGTCGAAGATTCTGGTCGACGCCTTGGCGAAGCGGGCCGTCGGGAACTCGCCCGCGAACAGCGGAATGCCCTTGCCCAACACGATCGGGTGGATCTTGAGCATCAGTTCGTCGATCTCGGGCAGCAAGGCGGCCGCGAGCCTGCCTCCGCCGCACAGCCAGATGCCCGAGTCGCCGGGCTCGGCCTTCAGCTCACGGACCTTGGCCAGCGGATCCGCGACGACCTCCACGTCGTCCGGGGTGGTGTTCAGCCTGGTCGACGCCACGTACTGGCGCAGATGTGGATAGGGGCTCGGCAGGCCGTCCGGCACTTGGTAGGTGGCACGGCCCATGAGGACCGTGTCGAAGTGCTGGTTCGGCGCGTCGATGCCCATGGCTTCCCGGGCCTGTGCGGGCAGCGTGTCGGGGTACTCCTCGACCTGGGCGGTCAGGTGGTCGCCCTCGAACAGGAAGTCGCCGTAACCGCCCTTCGGGTCGGCGATGAAACCGTCGAGCGAGGTCGCGACGAAGTAGGTGAGGGTTCGCATGGTGGGGCTCCTTCGGGGTGGTCCGGATGGATTCGAGGCTTCAGCAACCACTCCGACTGTAGTACTATGGTCGGAGTGGTTGTCAAGGAGGAATCGTGGTGCGTAACCCGAACCGGCGCATGGCGCTGGTCGACGCGGCGATCGAGGTGTTGGCGCGCGAGGGCGCGAGAGGGCTGACGTTCCGCGCCGTGGACCAAGAGGCGGCGGTGCCCAACGGCACGGCGTCGAACTACTTCACCAGTCGTGACGACTTGCTGCGGCAGGTCGGCGAGCACATCCACGTGCGGCTCACGCCGGACGCGCAGCGGCTGGCCAGGACGATGGACGCGCCACCGGACAAGAGCCTCGTGGTGCGCCTGCTGCAAGAACTGCTGGGGCGCCTCCAGGTCGACCGCACGGGCTACCTGGCCCTGCTGGAGCTGAGACTGGAGGCCACCAGACGCCCCGAGCTCCAGGCCGCGTTGACCAAGACGATCAGCGACAACCTGGAGCAGAACGTCCGCTTCCACCTGGACGCGGGCCTACCCGGCGACCGCACCACGGTGGTGTCGCTCTACCTGGCGATGAGCGGCCTGATGGTGGAGCACCTGACCCTGCCCGACGTGCTGCCGGAAGAGGAGCTGACGGAGGTGATCACGGCACTGGTCGAGCGGGCCTAGGCGACCGCCCCGAGCCGAGCCACCCCGAGCCGGGTCACCGATCCAGCGGACCGCCGATGATGGTCATCGCCACGAAGATCACCGCGAAGCCCAGCATCGAGTACAGCAGCGCGTCCACGCTGCGGCCCCGGATCGCGATCAGCCCTGCCTGCTCGTCGGTCACCAGCACCCGCAGCAGCGCGGCGAGCAGCAGCGCGACGCCGATCAGCACCGCGCCCTGCCGCCAGTGGTACTGGACGATCCGCAGCAGACCCAGCCCCGCGACCACGAGCACCAGCGCGAACGGCAGGTGCTTGCCCGCCGCGGACCGCCAGCGCTGCTCCGGCAACAACTCCACCGCTTCCCCGCCTCAGGCCGTGCGCTCGGCTGCCTCGACCGTGTTGGTCAGCAGCATCGCAATGGTCATCGGACCCGCGCCACCCGGGATCGGCGCGAGGAAACCCGCCACCTCGGCCACGGACGGGTGCACGTCGCCCACCAGCCCGGCCTCGGTGCGGGTGATGCCGACGTCGACCACGGCCGCGCCGGGCTTCACCATGTCCGCCGTGATCAGACCGGGGCTGCCCGCGCCCGCGACGACGATGTCCGCCCGCCGCACCTCGGCGGCCAAGTCCTTGGTGCCGGTGTGGCACAACGTCACCGTGGCGTTCTCGGAGCGCCTGGTCAGCAGCAGCCCGATGGGGCGGCCGACCGTCACACCGCGACCGACGACGGTGACGTTCGCGCCCGACAGCGGCACGTCGTACCGGCGCAGCAGCTCCACCACACCGCGCGGCGTGGCGGGCAGCGGGGCCTCGTCGCCGAGCACGAGCTTGCCCAGGTTCACCGGGTGCAGGCCGTCGCCGTCCTTGCGCGGGTCGATGCGCGCCAGGATCGGGTTCGGGTCGAGGTGCTTGGGCAGCGGCAGCTGCACGATGTACGCGGTGCACGCCGGGTCGGCGTTCAGCTCGTCGATCACCTCTTCGAGCTGCGCCTGCGTGACGTCCGCGGGCAGGTCGCGGCGGATCGACGTGATGCCGACCTTCTCGCACGCCAGGTGCTTGCCCCGCACGTACGAGTGGGAGCCCGGGTCGTCACCGACCAGCACGGTGGCCAGCCCCGGCGTCACCCCCCGCTCGCGCAACGCGCCGACCCGCGCCCGCAGGTCTTCGAAGATCGCGTCCCGGGTGGCCCTGCCGTTGAGGATCGTCGCAGTCACGTGCCTCATCCTCTCATCACCGCCGGCCGGGCAACGCGGCGACCACCACGGCGAGCAGCGTCAACGCCGTGCCGACCAGCGCGAGCACGGACACGTGCTCACCTGCGGCGGGAGCGAGGAGGTCGACCACGAGCGCGCCGACGAGCTGGCCCGCGACCTGGCACAGGCCGACGAGCAGGACACCGAGCCACCGCACCGCCAGCACGGCCGAGCCGATGGTCACCACGCCGAGCGCGCCACCCGCGTAGAACCACGGTTCGCTCGGCGCGGCCGCGGGCAGCCCGCGGAGCGCCACGTCGACCGCGCACACGACGAGGAGCACCGCCGTCCCGGTGCCGAAGTTGACCAAGGTGGTCACGCGGGTGCTCCGCGCGGCCTCGCGCACCAGCCCGTTCACCGCCTGCTGCCAGCCGAGCCCGAACCCGCCCACCGCGGGCAGCAGCGCGAGCCACAGCGCCGAGGGGTCACCGGCCTCGTCCGCCACCGCGACCGCGACCGCCACCACGGCCAACGCCGCACCGGCCACGCGCGGCGCGGTCAACGCGACCCGCCCGGCGGGACCGACACCGGCGCGGTCCACCAGCAGGCTGCTCACCGCCTGCGCGCCCACCGCCGCCACGGTGAACACCGCCACGCCGAGCGCCGCGACCGTCAACCCCTGCGTGGACACGAAGAACGCGCCGCACGCCCCGCCGAGGCACTGCCACCAGCGGATCCGCCCGGTCCGCACCGACGACCGCAGCCGCCTCAACCCGGCCCGCCCGGCCGCCGTCGTCGGCACGCCGAGCAGCAACAACGCGAACCCGCCGCCGAACGACACCAGCGCGGCCAGGAACCCGTCGCCGAACACGTGCCCCAGCTCGCCGTTCAACCGCCCCTGGACGGCCAGGAACGCCCCGCCCACGAACGCGAGCAGCGCGCCGACCACCCGAACCCGGTCACCCAACCGGCGCCGCCTTCCGCTCGCGCACCCGGCTCGCCAGGAACGCCCCGATCAGCGCCGCCACCGTGCTCGCCCCGGCCGCCGCGGCGGGACCGGAGTGGTCCAGCAGCGACCCGGCGACCGGCAGCGCCAACGCCGAACCCGCCGTGGTGAACGTGCCCATCCAGCCGAACGCCTCGGCCTTGCGCTCGTCCGGCGCGAGGCCGCTGATCCGCTGGTTGTTCGCCGCGATGGCGGGCGCGATCGCCATGCCTCCCACGACCAGCACCGCGCCGATCAACCACACCGAGGAGGGGTCGAGCACCGGCGGGAGCACCAGCACCAGCGGTGCGACGCCCAGCGCCATCAGCAGCATCCGCCGGGCCAACCGGGCCCGCCCGACGAGCCCGCCCGCGATCAATCCGCCGACCACCGACCCGACACCCCACACCGCTGTCAGCACCCCGGCCATCGCGGGTCTGCCCAGGTCACGGGCCCACGCGATGATCACCATGTCGATCGACACCAGCGACCCCACCAGGAACAGCGCGGTCAGCAGCGCCATGACCAGCGAACCGTCGCGCAGCAGCGTCCGACCACCGCGCCCGGCCTCCCGGGCCACCGGCCGGTCCAGCCCCGCCCGCCGCAGCGCGCCGCCGAAGCCGAGCGCGCCGAGCACCGCCAGCGCACCGCACAGCCACAGCGCGACCTGCGCGTTCCACACCGCCACCACGGTCGCCGCCAACGCCGGGCCGACGATGTACATGACCTCCTGCATGGACGCCTCGACGGTGAACACCGCCGACTGCGCGGGCCCCGTCGCCAGCCGGGGGAAGCTCGCCCGGCTCATCGCCGTCACCGGCGGTGTGGACAACCCCGTCAGGAACGCCACCACCACCGCCAACGGCCACGCCGCACCGGGCGTGACGGCCGGCAGCACGCCCAGCACCGCGATGCCGACGCCGTAGCCCACCGAAGTGACCAGCAGCAACCGCCCGGCCGGGCTCCGGTCCGCCGCGCGTCCCCGCAGCGGGCCCGCGACACCCATGCCCAACGTCAACGCGCCGCCGACCACGCCCGCCACCGCGTACGACCCGGTCCACCCGGCTATCAGGAACGACACCGCCAGCGGCGTGCCCGGCAGGTGGATGCGGCCGACCGTCGACCACAGCAGCAGCGACGGCAGGTGGGGTATCGCGGCGAGTTCCCGGTACGGACGGAGCACGGTGACACTCTGCCCGCACCCACCGACAACGCACCGCCGAATATCCGCGGGAACCCACGGGCCTCGGTTAGCGTCAGCACCTCTGGAGAGCGCTCACGAGGGGACCGCTGTGACCGATCCGACAGGACGACGTGCCGAGTTGGAGGCGCGGAACGCGGCCATGCGCGAGCAGGTCGACTCCCTCCTCGCCGAGCTGCGGAAGAAGACCGACGAGCTGCGCGAGACGCAGGCGCAGGCCATGGCGATCACGGCGACCGCGGTGTCGAAGGACGGCTCGGTGCGCGCGACCGTCGACTCCGCCGGCGCGTTGACGGCACTGGAGTTCTCCGCCAACGCGTTCGAGCGCACCACGCCCGACAAGCTGGCCCGGCTCACCGCCGAGACGGTGCAGCAGGCCGTGGCCAAGGCCAGGACCGAGCTGAACGAGGTGCTGGCGCCCGCGCAGGCGGGTCCGAGCATCGACTTGTCGGAGATGCTGCCCGGTGTGCCGTCGCTGGCCGACCTCATCCCCCAGCCGCCCGTCGTGCCGCAGCCGTCGACGCAGCCGCGTCGTCCCGCGCCGCGGTCGGACGACGACGACGGCGACACCTTCATGGACAGGAGTGGCTGGTGAGCGGGTTCGATGTCAGCGTGTCCGGCCTGCGCCGAGGCGCGGGTCAGTTCGGTGCGGCGGGTGACTCGCTGAGCGGTGTGCTGCAGGCGTTGAACTCGGCGTTGCAGTCCGAGGGCCAGTGCTGGGGCGGCGACGAGTCGGGGCAGGCGTTCGCCAAGCAGTACGTGCCGAATTCGCAAGCGACGTTGGAGGCCTTCGGCAACCTCGCCAAGGCCCTTTCCGACATCCGCACGGGGGTCGAGCAGACCGCCGATGCCTATGAGGGTTCCGACCAGGGCAACGCGACCGGGATCTCCCGGACTTACTGAGGGGCACTGCGGTGGGCATCGAGATCCCGGGCGAGGTCACCTGGCTCTTCCCGATCGTGGTCGGGCAGAGCTGGCCGGAAGGTGACGAGACGGCGCTTCGGCGGATGGCCGACGCCTACCGCACGGCCGCGCAAGGCGTGAAGTCGGTCATCGACGACGGCAACGGCGCGGCGTCCACCGTGTACGCGAGCCAGACCGGTGAGGCCGTCAAGGCGTTCGAGGAGTACTGGAAGAAGTTCTCCGGCGGTGACGACTCCTACCTGCCGAAGCTGCAGAAGATCTGCGAGCAGTTGGCGGAGAGCTGCGACAACACCGCGCTGGAGGTGGAGTACACCAAGCTGTCGATCATCGCGTCGCTGATCGCGCTGGCGATCGAGATCGCCGCGCTGATCGCCGCGGCGTTCGGCACGTTCGGCGCGACGACCGCCGGCATCCCGATCGCGCAGCAGGCGACGCGGCTGATCGTGCAGTTCACCTTCCGCCAGCTGATCATCGCGATCCTCAAGGAGGTCGCGATCTCGGTCGGCATCGACGCGGCCATCCAGGCGATCCAGGTGGCGCGCGGCGACCGCGAGTCGTGGGACTGGGGCAAGACCACCGAGGCGGCGGTGTCGGGCGCGGTGTCCGGGCTGGTCGGCGGTGTGTCGGGCGGGCTGAAGTTCCAGGGCGGCGGGCTGGCCGGGCAGGTGGCGGTCGGCGCGACGCGCGGCGCGGTCGAGGGCGCGGTGTCCACGGTGGGCACGGCGGCCGCGATGGGGCAGGACATCTCGGCGCGGGACGTGCTGATGGGCGCGTCGGCCGGTGCGGTGTCCGGCGGGATCGGCGGGGCGAAGGAGGGGATCTCCGTCGAGGCGCCGCGGATCAACGCCGGTGGACCGGACGGCGGTCCGCCGAACCTGGGTCCCACGCCGGGTGGCGTTCCCGGTGGTGTGCCCGGTGGTGCGCCGGGGGGTGTGCCGGGAGGTTCGCCAGGGGGAGCTCCGAGCGGGCCGCCGGTGAGCCGTGACGGCCTGAACCGGCAGCCGGCCGGGACGACCGCGGCTTCGTCCGTGGCCGCGCCGCCCGCGCCGGGGCCGAGGGTCAGCGCGCCGCCTTCGTTCGGCGGGGATTCCGCCGGGTCTTCGCCCGGTGGTGCTTCGGCGCCTTCGGCCTTCGGCGGTGCTCCGACCACCGGGGCGCCCGGTGGGCGCGGCGGCGCGTCGGTGCCGACGTCGCCCGGTGGTGGTTCGACCGGGCCTTCCATCGGCAGCCGGCTGGGCACGGCTCCCAGCGGCCCGACTCCCGGTGGCCCGACTTCCGGCGGCCCGACTCCGAGCAGCGCGCCCGGTGGTTCGGGTTCGGCCCCCAGCTCGACGCCGGGCGCTGCCGCCGCCCGGGTGCCGGGTGGGGTGCCCGCCGGCGGGCCCGCGTTCACGCCGGGCACGAACGGCGGTCCGCCGAACGGGGTGAGCGCGGCCCCGGCTGCGACGCCTCCCGGTTCGTCCGCCGCGCCCGGCCTCCGGCCCGGCGGTCCCGCCGCCGGTGGTGCTCCGTTCGGTCCTTCTTCGTTCGCCGGCCCGACGCCTGGTGCGGGTGCGCCGGGGGTTGGCTCGCCGGGCAGTGGTGTGCCGGGTGGCGGTGCCACGCCTGGTGGTTCGACGGCTGGTGGTTCACCGCTGGGTGGTTCGACGCCCGGTGGCCCGACGCCCGGTGGTGCCACGCCGGGTGGTCCCGTGCCTGGTGGCTCGACTCCTGGCGGGGCTCTGCCCGGTGGTGCCACACCGGGTGGTCCGACGCCCGGCTCGGTGCCGGGTGGTCCGACGCCCGGGGCGGTTCCCGGTGGTGCCACACCTGGTGGCGCGACGCCCGGTGGTCCGGTGCCCGGTGGTTCGGTGCCTGGCGGCCCGGCTGCTGGTGGTCCGGCTGCTGGTGGTCCGACGCCGGGTGGCGTGCCTGGTGGTGGGGCTGCGCACGGCGGGCCGGTCGCGGGCGGTGTGGTCGCCGGTGGGATGCCGCTCGGCGGAGCTGTGCCCGGTGGTGCTGCTCCGGGTGGGTCGACTCCTGGTTCCGCGCCTTCGGGTCACGCGCCTGCCGGTCCTGCGCCTTCTGCTTCCGCGCCTGCTCCTTCCACGCCTGCCGGTTCGCCGCCGGCGGGTGCGCCGATGGCGGGTGCGGCCGGAGGTGTCGCGCCTCCGGCCGGTGGCGCGCCCGCCGGCGGGCGCGGGCCCGCCGCGCCTGCGGCCAGTGGCTTCACCGCCGACCCGGCCGCTCCTCCCGCGTCCTCCGGCTCGTCTCCCGCCCGGGATCAGCACGGGCGCGGGAACGACGCCGTCAACGCCAGCTCCTTGACCGGGGCGCCGGTCCAACCGCTGCCCACGACCGGTCACGGGTCGTTTCCCGAGCAGCGTGGGCCCGCGTCCACCACGCCGCCTCAGACCTCCGCGCCGGCCCCGCAACCCGGTGGGTTCGGGCCTCAACCCGGTGGCTTCGGACCGCAGCCCGGTGGCTTCGGACCGCAGCCCGGTGGGTTCGGGCCGCAGCCCGGCGCGCCCGCTCCCGCGTCCGCGGGTCCGCAACACGGCGCACCGGCCAGGCCGGAGGCGTCCGCCCCGACCCGCACGCCGGAGCCCGCGGCACGGTCGGCCCAGCCGACCACCGCGCAACCGCCGACGGCTCCGATCCGCACCGACGGTCCCGCTCCCGCCTCGCGCGGCACGGACGGTCCGACGCCGTCGAGCGACGGGCCCAAGCCGGCCGCCGACGCGCCCAAGCCGGACAGCGCCCCGGTCGACAGCACGCCGGCCGGCAGGACCCCGACCGACACCACGCCGTCCGACACCACCCCGTCCGACACTGCGGACAACACCCCCGGAACCGACAGCACCGACCGGACCGACAGCACCGAGACGCCGAGCGACCTGGTCGGCGAACCCGGTGACGAGCACACCCCGGCGGCCGGTCACGAGTGGCCCGCCGAGACCGACACCAAACCGGCCACCGGCACCGACACCAAGACCGACGCCGGCGCGGACCCGTTCCCCGAGAAGAACGTCTGGAACCAGCCCGCGGGCGTGGTGCCGGGCTTCTCGCAGGACGGCCCGTACGTCCCCGTCCACGAGAGCACCGGTCCCACGGACCAGTCCGTCGGCACGTACGACCAGCGCGCCGCCGCCCTCATCGAGCCGACCTACCAGCCCTACGGCCCGCACGGCGACTACCAGTCGTTCCGCGACGCCCACTCCAAGCCCGACGGCAGCATCGACTGGCCGCCGAACCAGGGCGCGGACGGCCCGCGCGTCGTCGTGGAGCTGCCCGCCGGCACGGTGCTCGACCGGTTCGGCAGCCCCAACGGCGACTTCCTCTCCCCGCTGCGCCCGGACGGCCAGGCGTACGGGTTCGGCGAGCGCGCGATCATGCCGGACAGCCTCGGCAAGGGCTACCACGTCTACGTCCTGGACGCCCCGCTCACCGTCGAGCTGGCCCAGGTGGCGCCCGCGTTCGACCAGAACGGCGGCGCGCGCCAGCTCCAGCCCGTCCTCGACGGCGCCCTCGCCGACCCGTCCACGGGCCAGATGAGCGTCCAGCGCCTGATCGACCTCGGCGTCCTGCACGAGGTCAGCGTGCCCCCGGCCGACGGCCGCGTGCTGCCGCCCGACTTCGGCACGTTCGACGGCGACGGCAACGTCCGCACGCCCGACCCGGTGTCGGTGGCCGACGCGCGGAACGGCGCGTTCGACGACTACACCTCGGCCGACCCGCCGGCGAACCTCACCCCGAACCCCGACCTCGGCCCGGTCTCGCACCACGGCCCGATCCCGCTCGGCGAGGTCTCCCAGCGCGTCGACCAGGCGATCCGCAACAGCCAGGTCACCGACTCGGGTGTCGCGCTGCACACCGAGGACCGCCTGCGCGACCTGGCCGGCCGGATCCCCGCGAACGAGAACCACGTCGTCCTCGACATCCACACCGACGGCGACGGCGTCCGCATCGGCGACACGCACTACACCCGCGCCGAGCTGGTCGAGCTGATCAACAACCACCCGGACCTCGCCGACCGGCCGATCATGCTCGTCGGCTGCGACGCGGGCGCGGGCGGCGAGAACAGCCTGGCCGCGCACGTCGCCCGCGAGACCGGTCAGCAGGTCATCGCGCCGGACACCCTGGCCTGGTCCGACCGCGACGGCAACGTCTACGCCAGCCGGCCCGACGAGTCGGGCGCCGGCCCGAAGCTCCCGCCCGACGGCGGCTGGCACGCGTTCGAGCCCGACGGCACGCACGCGCCGGCCGGCGAGAACGGGATGCCGCCCGGCCACGAGCCCAAGGGCGACCTCGCGACCGACGGCCAGGAGCACCGCGGCCGGCTCGACATCGAGCCGCAGGTCCAGCAGCCGTGGACGGCGCCCGAGACCTCGCACGAGCAGCAGGTGCGGCTGCGCGACGACCAGTCGCTCTTCCAGAGCGGCCAGGACCTGCCGAGGGACACCCGGATCACGGTCCAGGGCGAGGACGGCAACGTCCGCACCGTCGTGCACGTGGACGCCGACGGCAACGTCCACGTCGACGCCATCGCGCCGAACACCCGGCTCGGCGACAACCCCGAGGTCCGGCACCCCGCGCCGAACGCCCACTACCGCGTCGAGCTGGGCCACCGGCACGACGTGTTCGTGGCCAACGCCGACGGCACCCGCCAGACCACCCAGGACACGATCAAGATCGGCGACCGGACCGTCACCGTCGACCGCGCGGTGATGATCGAGCCCGTCCCGGAGCCCGCCAACGGCCGCCAGAGGATCGACCGCGACCACCCGCTGGCGCCCAGGCCGCACGAGGCGTTCACCGCGCGCACCGACCTCCCGCCGAACACGCGCATGGAGGTCCACGACACCGATGGCACGTACCGCGGCACGGTGCAGACCGACGCGGACGGCAAGCCGAGGTGGGTGGCCGCGCCGGACTACCTGTCGACCGACGTCCGCAACCCGGAGGTCCAGCACACCTCGCAGGGCACGAACTACAACATCGACCGCGGCCCCCTGCACCAGGAGTTCACCACCAACGCCGAGGGCCACCCTCAGCACGCGGTGGAGCGCACCGAGCCCACCACGACCAGGCAGTCCCCGGTCACGGACCTCAAGCAGGGCGAGCCGTTCAGCCGGCCCGGCCAGGTGCACGACGCGAGCACCGAGTACGTGGTCACCGACGAGCACGGCCAGCACCGGGGCCGGTTCCTCACCGACGAGTCGGGTCACGTGGTGTTCGAGGACACCCACTCGGGTCAGCGCAGCCGGGTCAACACCGAGATCACCCAGGCCCCGGCGGACGCCCGGGTGACGTCCGACGGCTTCTACGGCCTCGGCAAGGCCGAGCACCCCGCGCAGACCTGGCCCACGCCCGCCAACGGCGAGGTCCGGCTGGCGATGCAGCGCACCAAGACCGACGACGGGTACGTCTACTCGGTGAACGTGGTCAGCGGCGACACCAGCGGCTGGACGCCGGAGCAGCGCGCCGCGGTGACGAGGCCGTTCTCCAACGCCGACCCGTTCGCGGGCCGCGCCGACCTGCCCGCGGACACCCGGTTCGTGCTGGACGACCACAAGAAGCAGGGCTACGGCACGTTCCAGACCGGCCCCGACGGCGCGGCCTCGCACGTGCACACCTTCCGGCCGTTCAGCCCGGACCTGAACAACCCGCTGCCCAACGCGGTGCTGGTCGCCGACAACGACGCGTGGCGCGGTCGCACCAACGGCGACGGCGAGACGGTCGCCACGACCGGCCGGCCCGACCTGAAGTCCGGTGGCGCGATCCGGCGCGACGGGAGCGCCCAGATCGACGTCGGCAACCACGGCGAGGTCGACGGGGACGGCAAGAAGCTGTCCGACGGCGGGCACCACCAGGGCAACGAGACCGGCGGTCCCGGTGAGGCGGCGAACCAGTCGAGCCAGCAGCGCGACCAGAACCAGGGCAACGAGCGCCCGGCGTTCGTCACCGCCGAGACCTGGCACCGGATGGAGCGGGACCGCGCGAAGTTCATGAAGTCCGGCGGTACGGTCGAGATGATCGACACGTTCGCCCTGCGCGACCCGCTGCAACGCCACCCGCACACCTACCAGACGCGGTGGCGTGTGACGCTCGCCGACGGCACGACCGAGATCTACGTCAGGAGCTACCCGAATGAGCACAACGCAGCCCTCTGGCCGGCCGAGTTCTGAGCAGCGCCACGACGAGCTGCTCCAGCACATCGGCGGCATGCTGCTGGACGCTGCTCCGGACGGCTTCCGGCGGATCGACCTGCTGGTGCGGATGACCGTGGCCGTGCAGGACGCGACGCTGAAGGTCTACCTGCCCGACGGCGCCACCCCCGAGGTGATGCCGCCGGAGGGGCTGAACGCCGCGTTCCAGGAGATGCGGCAGGTGCTGTACCAGCCGGGCCGCGGCACGTGGTTCTCCGCGCGCTGCGTGGTGAACGCGCCGGTCCGCATCGACATCACCTACAACTTCGACCACGACCCGCGGTTCGACCCGCCCGTGCCTGCCGCGGACTTCGCCCGCGACCTCCAGGTCTTCCCCCGTGACGAGGCCTTCGTCCCCGACTGGCTGCGCGCCAAGCTGGTCGAGGCGGCAGGCGACCCGCGGGAAGACCGGCCTGCGGGAACCAGCCCCGAGGGAACCAGCACCGCGGGAACCAGCCCCGAGGGAACCAGCACCGAGGAGCAGAACGCATGACCGCACCGCAGCTGGACGTCGAGGACCAGAACGCGATCCTCGGCTCCGTCACCACCCTGCTGGTGCAGCGACTGCCCGGCGACTGGGAGCAGCTCTTCGTCGACTTCCGGATGGTGGGCAGCCACCTGGAGACGCAGGTCTCCGGGCTGACCATGTACGGCTCGTCGTTCGACTGGGAGCTGCCGCCGGAGGCGCTGCCGTTCTTCGTGCAGCTGCGCGACGGCATGGCGCGGCCGGGTCACGGCACGTGGTTCACGCTGAAGTTCCACCTCGTGCACCCCGACACGTACTCGGCGGAGTTCGACCGGGACGCCGAGCCGGACTGGACGCGGCCGCCCGCCGAGCGGCACTACGCCGAGGAGCTGGAGCTCTACCCGCGCGACGACGACGCGATCCCGGCCTGGCTCCGCGACCGCGCGGGACTCGGCTCCGCCGAGGCCGGGGTGATCGCCGCGCCGCTGTTCGACGGGCCGGACCCGGTCGCGCACGACCGGCCGGCCGTGCACCCGCAGGAGCTGGACGACGTGCTGGCCTACCTGGAGAACGCGCCGGTCGTGCTGGCCGCGCGCTCCTACGGCCCGGACGCGCTCAAGCCGGACGCCACCCCGTCCGTGCCGCTGTCCTTCCACACCGACGGCACGTGGGTGTGGCCCGGCGGGGTGGCGTACTACCTGCGCAACCACCACGTGCCGCCGGTGCCGCAGCTCGTGCAGCACATCCGGGACCACGGCTACGCCGTGCCGCCGGTCACCGCCGAGGCCGAGCGGGCGGCCTCCGCCGTCGCCACGGGGCAGGCCGAGGGCGCGCCCCTGCCGGAGCACCGGCCGCGCGTGGTCACCGAGGTCGACCAGCGCGCGCTCGACCACCTCAAGGAGCGGCTGGACCACTTCGGGGTCGACCCGTCCGAGTACGGGATCGTCGAGCCGAAGCCCGACGCGCTGGTCGTCGAGCCGGCGCCGGGACCGACCGGCTGGCAGGTCCAGTTCTGGGACTCGAGCCGCGGCCCGCACGGCCGGCCGCGCGTGTACGAGCACGCGGTGGACGCGGCGAAGGTGCTGCTGGCCGAGCTGCTGTGGCGGGCCGACCTGGACCGCACGCGCGCGGCGGCGGAGACGGGCGCGTTGGTGCTGCCGGTCGCGGACATCCAGCCGATGCCGGACGAGCCGCCGCTGTCGCTGTTCCGCGACCGCGAGAACGTGGTCATCCCCGTCGGGGCCGAGATCGACCGGTTCGGCGCTGAGCTCGGCAACCTCGTGTACACGGCCGGGACCATGTTCGGCCACCGATCGTTGCCACCGGATTGGCTGAACCGCCGCTACCACGTGTACCGGGTGCAGAAGCCGGTGCCCGCGCTGAAGGGCGTCGCGGTGCCGTGGTTCGGGCAGGTCGGCGGCGGCACGGGCTTCTTCCTGGCGAGCTCCGTGCGTGACCTGTTGGCCGACGGGAGCCTGGTCGAGGTGCCGCCACCGCCGGTCCAGCAGCCGCAACCGGGCGTCTAGGCACGGTCGCACGGCGTCATTACTCCGTTCGGCTCAGCGGGGTCCCGTGCGGGCACGGGGAGTCGCGGGGGAAGATGTTGCACGTGTCCGAGCTGAAGCCGCTGAACCCGACCGAGCAGGATGCGCTGGTCAAGCAGATCGGCCTGACGCTGATGCGGGCCGCCCCGGAGGAGTGGCGGCACGTGACCGCGGAGTACCGCGCGACCGGCCGGTACTTCGAGCTGGCCGCCGAGGTGCGCACCGCCGACGGCGCCCTGCGTTCCTGGTCACCGCCCCAGGAGGTGGCCGGGCTGTTCTCGCGGCTGCGCGCGGGCATGTACCGCGACGGCCGGGGCAGCTGGTCCAACGCCCGCTACCAGCTGGACCACCCGTCCAGCTACAACCTCGACTTCGACCGCGCCGAGCCGTCCTGGACCACGCCACCGCCACCGCAGGCGTACCTGGACGAGATGCGCTTCTTCCCGCGCACCGACGACAACGTGCCGGACTGGCTGCGCCGACGGCTCCAGCAGGCGCCGCCCCCGCCGCCGCCGGCCGACCAGTCGCCGCCGCTCCGGGCGTTCCGCACGGCCCGGGTGTTCGACGGCGCCGGTGCGGGCGGCCGACCCTCGGTGAACCGCCCGCCGGTCGCCGAGGCCGACCACGACCTGCTGCTGAGCTACCTGGACCGGGCCCCGGTCGCGGTGCTCGGGCGCGGGTTCGACGCGGACGTGCTCAACCCGGACGCGCCGTCGGTGGTGCCGGTGGCGTTCCAGACCGACGGCCACTGGATCTGGCCCGCCGCGGTCGGCTACTACCTGCGCGCCTACGGCGTGCCGCCGGAGCCCGAGCTGGTGGAGCGGGCCAAGGCGCTGGACTTCGTGCTGCCCGAGGTGACCGAGGAGGCGCGGGTCGCCGCCGCCGCGAACCTGGGCGCGCCCGCCGCGCCGCAGGGGGCCGAGCTGCCGGTCGCCGAACCCGCGCCCGCGCCGGCCGAGCCGCCCGCCGAGGTGGGCGCGACGGTCGCCGCGCCGCTGCCCGAACCCCTGGCCGACGAGCCGCGGCCCGCCGAGGCGGTGTCCGGGCGCGCGGACGTCGAGGAGACCGCGAACCTCACCGAGCTCAAGCCGGACGTGATCGAGTACGCCCAGGAGGGCCCGCCCTACCGGGTGCGGTTCGACGAGGACGGCCCGGTGATCGACGACCGGTACCGGCGCGAGTCCTACGTGGACGGGATGGACCTGTTCGCGCCCGGCGCCTACGAGCGCGAGGGGGACGAGGACCAGCGCGAGCTGAACGACACCCAGACCTGGAACCCGTTCACCGACGAGGAGCCGGAGTCCGGGCCCGCCGAGCGGACCGGCGAGGTCGAGGCGGTCGGCGCCGAGCCCGCGCACGACCACGCGCCGCACGACCACCCGCCGCACGACCAGGTGTCCCACGACCAGCCGCACGACCTGCCGCCGCACCAGCCCGCCTACGACCAGCCCTCGCACGAGCAGGCGTACGAGCAGCAGCCGCACGAGCAGGCCGAGCACGAGCCGCGGCCGGTCGAGGAGCGGGCGTCCGAGGTCGACGCGCGCCACCCCGCCGACGAGGCCGAGGTCACCGCCGAGTTCGAGGTCGACCAGGCCCGCCTCTACACGCCGGAGCACGTCGAGGAGCAGGGCTTCGCCGACCGGGACGAGTCGCGGTTCGAGGAGCCCGCCGAGCAGGCGTTCACCGAACCCGACGAGCCCCTGTTCGCCGAGCAGGCCGACGACCGGCGTGAAGTCCGGCACGAGGACCGGCACGACGAGCCCGAGCCCCACTTCGCCGACCGCGACCACCACGACGACCACCGGGACGACCGCGACCACCGCGACCTCCAGGACGACCGGGGCCTCCGCGACGACCGCGATGACCACGCCGAGCGCGACGACCGCATCGAGCGTGACGAGCACCCCGAACCGGCCGGCCAGCCGCAGTTCGTGGAACAGGTCCCGCCGCCGTTCGCGGACCAGGCGACCCAGTTCGCCGAGGCCGTGCAGCCGTTCGACGACGTGTCCCCGGCCCCGGCGCCCGTGCCGAGCCTGACCTCGCCGCCGGTCCAGCCGCCACCCCCGGTCCAGCCGCCGTCACCGGCCGAGCCGCGGCAGGTCACGCCGGAGGAGGAGCGCGAGCTCTCGGGCATCCGCCGCGCGCTGGACGAGCTCGACGTGCCGCCCGCCGCCTACCGCTTCGGCGAGCCCGCCGACCGCGCCTGGCTGCTGCGCACCGAGGGCCCGGACTGGGAGGTGTCGTGGTTCGACCACGGGCCCACCAACCCGGTCCGCTTCGACCGGCTGGAGGACGCCGCCGCGTACCTGACCGGCAAGCTGGTGCTCACCAGCCGCCGGCCGCAGCGACCGATGCCGCCCCCGCCGCCGCCGCAGCAGCGCCCGCGCCCGCCGATGAACAACGGCTTCCGCGAGGAGCCGCCGCGCCGTCCCGCGCCCCCGCAGCGCCCGCCGGTCGAACCGCCCGTGCCGGCGCAGGCGCAGCAGGGCGCGCCGCAGCCCTCGGGCGCCACGACGTCCACGCAGGAGCCCAGGCCCCAGCGGTCGTGGCCGATCAACCCGATGAACGGCGAGCCGCCGCTGACCCTGTTCCGGCACAAGACGATGGTCGAGCTGCCCGCCGGCGTGGAGGTGGACCGCTTCGGCGAGGGCGAGGGCAACCTCGTCTACGCGGCGGGCACGCCGTTCGCGCAGCGCTCGCTGGTGCCGTCGTGGATCAACCGGCCGTACCACGTGTACCGGCTGCGCCGACCGGTCGAGGTGCTGACCGGCGTGGCCGTGCCGTGGTTCGAGCAGCCCGGCGGCGGCACGGCCTACCTGATGCCGAAGACGATCGACGACATGATCGCGGACGGCCTGCTGGTCGAGGTCGCGGGCCAGGAGGCCCCGGGCCACTAGCCGACGCGCAACCCGTGCGCCGCGGCGAAGGCGACGGCCGTGTCCAGGTCCACCCGCGCACCGCGCAGGGTGGCTTGGGCCAGCCCGTCGGCGTCCAGCCGCGCGCCGCGCAGGTCCGCGCCCTCCAGCCGGCAGCCGCGCAGCCGCGCGCCGGTCAGGTCGACGTCACGCAGGTCCGCGTCGCGCAGGTCGGCGTCCTGGAAGTTGGCCTCCCGCAACCGCAGGCCGCGCAGCGACGCCTTGCGCAGCACGGCGCCGGACAGCCCGACCAGCGTGAGATCGGTCTCGGTCACCGTGATCGGCCGCAGCGCGCAGTCCAGGAACATCGACCCCAGCCACGAGCACGACGTGAACTCGGCGGAGGCCAGCACGGCCCGGGTGAACCGGCAGGAGCGGAACGCGGTCGCCCGGTGCGCGGACCCGCCCAGGTCGGTGCGGTCGAACGAGCAGTCGGTGAACGTGCACCCCGAGGTCGCCAGCCCGCGCAGGTCGGCCTCGGTGAAGTCGCACCGGACGAACGACCTGCCTTCCCACTTCTGCCCGCACAAGACCGCGTCGGAGTAGTCCTCGCCGATGATGTCCACTGTCACACCTTGTCATCGCCGCCCAGTTGGTAACCTCCGACCTGCCGGGCAACCCGCCCGGTGCGCGGTCCCGGAGTAGAGACCGCCGCTGACAGGTCGTCAGCCTGCCTAGTGGTCGTGCCCGAGGACTGAAGCCACAACATTCGGGAAGGCACATGACCCGCACGCCCGTGAACGTCACCGTCACCGGTGCGGCCGGCCAGATCGGCTACGCACTGCTGTTCCGCATCGCCTCCGGCCACCTCCTGGGCCCCGACGTCCCCGTCCGCCTGCGCCTGCTGGAGATCCCGCAGGCCGTCAAGGCCGCCGAGGGCACCGCGATGGAGCTGGACGACTGCGCGTTCCCGCTGCTGTCCGGCATCGACATCACCGACGACGCCAAGACCGCGTTCGACGGCGTGAACGTGGCGCTGCTGGTCGGCGCCCGCCCGCGCACGAAGGGCATGGAGCGCGGCGACCTGCTGGAGGCCAACGGCGGCATCTTCAAGCCGCAGGGCGAGGCGATCAACGCGGGCGCGGCGGACGACGTGCGCGTGCTGGTCGTCGGCAACCCGGCCAACACCAACGCCCTGATCGCCCAGCAGCACGCGCCCGACGTGCCCGCCGAGCGGTTCACCGCGATGACCCGCCTGGACCACAACCGGGCGCTGTCGCAGCTGGCGAAGAAGCTCGGGGTGTCGGTCACCGACATCAAGAAGCTCACCATCTGGGGCAACCACTCGGCCACCCAGTACCCGGACCTGTTCCACGCCGAGGTCAACGGCCAGGTCGCGGCCGAGGCCGTGAACGACCAGGCCTGGCTGGAGAACGAGTTCATCCCGACCGTCGCCAAGCGCGGCGCGGCGATCATCGAGGCGCGCGGCGCGTCCTCGGCGGCGTCGGCGGCCAACGCGGCCATCGACCACGTCCACGACTGGGTCAACGGCACGGCCGAGGGCGACTGGGTGTCGATGGCGATCCCGTCGGACGGCTCCTACGGCGTGCCGGAGGGCCTGATCTCGTCGTTCCCCGTCACGGTGACCGACGGCGAGTACTCGATCGTGCAGGGCCTGGAGATCGACGACTTCTCCCGCGCCCGCATCGACGCCTCCGTGGCCGAGCTGGTCGAGGAGCGCGACGCGGTGAAGGCCCTCGGCCTGATCTGAGTCGAACCGCACGAGAGGGCCGCCGCCGGTGGCCCTCTCGTGGCATGTTCGGTGCATGACCCAGTGGCCCGTGCCCCTCCCGAACCTGCCCGCCGACGTGCACCCCGCGCTCGCCGCCACCGCCATCGCCGCCTCGGCCGCCTACGACGGCGCACGCCGCGGGTTCACCCGCGGGCAGCTGCGCGAGGAGGTCGCCGACGGCGCGGACGGCACGCCCACGATGCGGGTGGACGCGATCGTGGAGGCCGCGATCGCCGAAGCGGCCGCCGAGGCGGGCGCGAACCTGCTGTCCGAGGAGGCCGGGTTCATCGACAACGGCTCGGCCGCCACCCTCGTGGTCGACCCGGTGGACGGTTCCGCGAACGCCGCCATGGGCGTGCCGCTGTCCTGCTTCGCGGGCGCCCTGGTGATCGACGACCAGCCGGTCGAGGCGCTCACCGTCTGGTTCGACACCGGCCGCGCCTGGTCGGCGCACGCGGGCAGGCCCACGCCCTACCGCACCACCGGCCGCACGGCCCTCAAGGGCGCCTCGATGTGCATGATGCGGCCCAAGCGCGGGAGCGAGGACGCCTGGATGCGCGTGGCGAACCAGGCGGAGCGCATCCGCATCCTCGCCACCACGTGCCTGGAAGCGGTCCTGGTCGCCGAGGGCGCGGTGGACGCGTTCGCCGACCCGGGTTCGGACACCCACCGCCTGATGGACCTGATCGCCGCCCTCGTCACGGTGCCCGCCGCCGGGGGAGCGCTGCTCGACCTGCGCGGCCGGCCGCTGACCTTCGACGTCGACCTGTCCCGCCGCTGGTCGGGCATCGCCGCCGCCACGCCCGCCCTCGCCGACGAGCTGATCACCACCATCCTGGGCTGAAACCGTTCCCAGGTTGCCGTTCCGCTCATCCCCGGTACCAGCGGGCGGTCTCCTCGATCGCCTGCTCGTGCGGCGTCACCGGCCACGGCCCGAACGCGGCCTCGAAGGCGGAGTGGTCCACCACCCACGGCGCGGTCCGCTGGTGGTCCATCTCGCCCGAGCCGCGCAACCGCCGGTCGAACAGCGACCCCACCTTGACTCCCCACGCGGGCAGCCGCACCGGTGTGCGCGCGTTCCCGAGGACCTTCCCGGTCAACGCCACGAACTCCCGCACGGTCAGCGTCTCCGCCGCCGGCGCGTGCCAGACCTTCCCGTCCGCCCGCTCGTCGTCGCCGAGCGCGATCTGCGCCCGCGCGGTGTCGCGCAGGTAGGCGAAGGTGTGCGGCACGTCCAACGGCCAGAACCACGTCGCGGCCTTGCCCGCCGCCATCGGCTTGATCAGCAGCTCGCCGGGCAGCGACCCCGTGCCACCAGGCCCGTAGTAGTCCGACGACCGGCCGGTCGCCACCGGCACGGCCGCCGCCCGCAAGCGCTTGCCCAGCTCGCTGCGCAGCTTCTCCTTCGGGCCCGCGGGCCGTTCCGGCGTGTCCTCCGCCACCGCGCCGGACACCGGCCCGTACGCGTAGAGGTTGTCCGCGTAGACGATCTTCGCCCCCACGGCCTCCGCCGCCGCGACGGTGTTCTCCACCATCGTCGGCAGCAGGTCGAGCCAGTTCGGGTACGGCACGTTCGCCGCGAGGTGGATCACCGACGCGCCCCGGACCGCCTCGATGGTCGACCGCCGGTCCAGCACGTCGCCCCGCACGTCCTGCGCGCCGTCCGGAACTCCACCCGAACGCGTGACGGCCCGAACCTCCCGGCCGGCCGCCACCAGCTGCCGGGCGATCTCCCGGCCGATGCCCCGACCCGCTCCCAGCACGACCGCGGTCATGACGCCCCCTCGTATCACTCTCTCACTTATGTTAGATGTTCTAACACACGTTAGAGTGCCTGCGTCAAGGAGGGCAGCCGTGGTCAACGTCCGCCGGGAGCGGTACCGCGAGGAAACGAAGACCGAGGCCAAGCGCATCGCGCTGGAGCAGCTGGCCGAGCAGGGGATCGCCGGCATCTCGGTCAACGCCATCGCCAAGCGCATGGGCGTGACGGGACCGGCGCTCTACCGGTACTTCGCGGGGCGCGACGACCTGCTCAACGAGCTGATCCGCGACGCGTGGCACGACCTCGCCGACACCGTCGAGGCGACGGTGACGGCCTCCGAGGGCGCTTCACCACCCGATCGGGTGCGTGCGTTCGCGGAGGGGTTCCGGTCGTGGGCCGTCACCCAGCCGCACCGGTACCTGCTGCTGTTCGGCACGCCGCTGCCCGGCTACCACGCGCCGCAGGACACGGTCCTCGCCGCGCACCGCACCATGAGCGCGCTGCTCGTCGTCCTGCCGCGCGAGGGTTTCGCCACGGCCGGGCAGTCCACACTGGACGCCCAGCTCGCGGGCTGGGCGGGCGCGCGCGGCGAGGGCGACGTGCCCCCCGCCGTGCTGCTCACCGCCGTGCGTGCGTTCACCAGGCTGCACGGCGTGCTCAGCCTGGAGGTCTCCGGCCAGTTCGGGCCGATGGGGATCGACCCGGCGCTGCTCTACCGCGCCGAGGTCGAGTCCTTGATCCTGGGTGACTCGGGGGTCCGGGGCTCGACCAGGCTGTCGGGGCCGGGGTAGACCAGCCCTTCGTGGCCGTCGGAGAAGCGGACCCGATACGGGGGCGCACCTTCCCGGCCGCGCACTTCGAGGATCTCGCCGACCGTCTCGTCGAGACCAACCGCGCGGCTGTGGATGTGCAACCGGTCGCCTACTGTCGCGTGCATCTGCAACACCTCCGGTGCGTCACAGCGTAGGACTGTTCCGAAGGTACCGACAGCCTGACGTTTCCGCTCAGGCGCAGGCGCTGGACAGCTTCGCCACCTGGTCCAGCTTCTGCTGCGACCAGGTCGCGATGTTGGCCGGGTTCAGGTCTTCCAGGGTCACCTTGCCCATGGTGTCGGAGACGCCGGTGATGGCGTCCTTGAGCGTGGTGTCACCGGCCTTCGCGGCGAGCGCGTTCAGCTCCTCGGCCTTCTGCTGGGTCTCCTCCAACGCCTTCTGCGGGTCGGTGGCGTCGGGCGTGAAACCGGCCAGCTTGAGCGCGTCGATGCACAGCTGCGCCTTGTCCGCGGCCGCGCCGACCTGGTTGGCGGTGTCCGAGGCCTGCTGCACGGCTTCACAGCCCGAGACCGCGGCGGCGAGTCCCAGGGCCAGCAAGAGGGTGGCTACCGGACGACCTGCGCGCATGGGGTGCTCCAGTTCTGAGTTGACCGTTTCGTCCGACTCTACCGACGCGCGTACAGCCGACGCACCACGTCGTCGATTTCCGGCTCGACGACCACCAGGTCGTGCACCTCCGCCCGTGCGGCCACGGCCGAGATCAGTGCCGCCGCCGTGGTCTCGGCCCGGCGGAACGTGAGGTGGTGTCGCACACCGTTGAGCTCGACCCGGCTCGACGTCACGCCGGGCAGCCCGGCCAGCTCGGCGCTCGGCTGCTCCAGGTCGACCACCAGCACCCGTTCCGGGGCGACCTCGGCGCGCAGCTCCTCCAGCGCGCCGTCCGCCAGCACCGTGCCGCGGTCGATCACCACCAACCGGGGGCACAGCCGCTCGATGTCGTCCAGGTCGTGCGTGGTGAGCAGGAGGGTGGTGCCCCGCTGCGCGTTGAGGTCGGCCAGGAACTCCCGCAGCCGCTCCTTGGACTCCAGGTCTAGCCCGATCGTCGGCTCGTCCAGGACCAGCAGCTCCGGCCCGTGCAGGAGGGACGCCGTGACCTCGCCGCGCATCCGCTGCCCGAGCGACAACTGCCGAACCGGCGTGTCCAGGAACGGCCCGAGGTCCAACAGGTCGACGCACTCCCGCAACCGGCCGTCGTAGTCGCCCTTCGGCACCCGGTAGATCGCCCGCAGCAACTCGAAGCTGTCCCGCAGCGGCAGGTCCCACCAGAGCTGGCTGCGCTGGCCGAACACCACGCCGATCCGCCGCGCCAGCTCCCGCCTGCTCCGCGAGGGCTCCACCCCGCACACCCGCACGTGCCCGGACGTGGGGACCAGGATGCCGGTCAGCACCTTGATGGTGGTGGACTTGCCCGCCCCGTTGGGCCCGACGTACCCGACGGCCTCGCCCGCCGCCACGTCGAACCCGACCGCGTCGACGGCCCGCACCACCCGCTTCTCCCGCCGGAACCGGCCGACCTTGGTCGACACCGTGAACTCGCGACGCAGGTCGCGCACTTCGATCATGACCCAGTCCCCCGGTAGTGCCGAACGGCCGTCCGCCACACCAGACCGGCCACGACCGCCGCCGCGAGCGCGACCAGCGGGGAGATCCACCCCAGGAACGCCGGCCCGCCCAGCGGGTCGGGCCGGCCCAGCAGCGCGAGGCCGGGGTAGTAGGCGACGAACGCGCCGGGGATGACGAACGCGAAGAACCGCCGCAGCCACGGCCCGTAGACCGTGGCGGGGTAGGAGGTGAACGCGTTGCTGCCGTACGTGACCGTGTTGGCCAGCTCCTGGCCGTCCACGATCCAGAAGCACAGGGCGTTGGCCGCCACCCAGATGGACGCGAAGATCACCGCGCCGCTGAGCGGCGCCAGGACGACCAGGCCGGCGGTCCACACCGACCACGCGATGTCGTTGTGGCTCAAGGCGTAGACCAGCGCGCCGACGCCGGCGACGATGCGCCCGACCTTCCGCAGGTGCAGGTCGGAGGCCATCATCTGCGCCAACGTGCTCAAGGGGCGCAGCAGCAGCACGTCGAACGTCCCGGTGCGGATGCAGGTGGGCAGCTCGTCCAACTGCCCGGCCACCATGTCGGCGATGCCGAACGCGGTGCCCGCGATGGCGTACACCAGCACGACTTCCGAGACCGAGAACCCGCCCAACGCGCTCACCCGGTCGAACAGCACCAGGATGATCACCAACTCGGCGAGCTGGTTGACGGCCTGCGCGAGGCACTGCAGGAGGAACGACGCGCGATAGGACATCTGCCCGCGCAGCCGCGCGCCGACCAGCTTCGCGTACACGCCCTCAACCACCTTGGACCACCACCTTCCGCACCGCCCGGTTCAGGGCCAGGTGGCCCGCGGCCAGCACGGCGACCGCCCAGAACGCCTGCCCGGCGAGGAAAGGCCACGGCGAGCCGCGTTCGAGGAAGATGTCGATCGGCGCCTGCAACATGGCCGCGAACGGCGTCGACCACACGATCGGCAGCGCCCACCCGGGGAAGAACGCGAGCGGCACCGCCAGTCCGCAGAACAGCCAGGTGAAGGCCGTGTAGAGAGCTTGGACGCCGCGGTTGTCCAAGAGCCAGAACGTGGTCGCGTTCAGCAGGAACCGCATGCCGAAGCTGACGGTCAGCGCCAGCGCCACGCTGACCGCGAACACCGGGGCCGTGCCGATCGAAGGCCACCGGAACGGGAAGAACAACGCGCCGAACGCCACCGGCGGCGCGAGCCGGACCAGCACGGCATAACCCGCCCGGCCGACGTCCTCGGCGAACAACGCGAACTGCAGGTGCCACGGGCGGTAGAGGTCGACCACCACGTCACCGCTGCGCACCCGATCGGCGAGGCGCTGGTCGCCCCAGAGGACGACGACGGCCATCAACCCCTGGCCGAGCCAGACATAAGTCGTCGTGGCGGCGATGTCGTAGCCGGCGATGGGGCCCTGCCCGACGGCTGCGATGAGCACCGCCATTCTGAGCAGCCCGAAGGCCACGTTCGTCGCCATTCCGGCGACCATCGCCTGTCGATAGGTGGAGTACCTGCGGAATCCGGCCAGCGCTAGGAAGGCGTAAGCGCGCACGTCTGTTCACCCTAGGAACCGGTGCAACCCGATTACCGCCGAGCGCGGTTCTAGGCCCGGGCCCGCACCCACCCGGAAAGCCGCTCCCGCACTTCTTCGTCCCGCACCCGCGGCACCACCGGCTCGACCGCCCGCGCGACCGACTTCTCGTAGCGGCCGGACAGCCCGTCCTCCGCCATCACGTCCTCCGCCAGCGCATCCGGGTCCGCCGCCCACGCGCCCAACGACCGCGTCACCCGTGCCCGCAACGCGAACCGGTCCGCGACCGCGCGGGCCCGCCGCACCCCGCTCCGCTCGCCGCCGTGCGAGGCGGCCAACGCCACCGCCGCCCACGCCAACCGGTTCGCCGGGGCCCGGTCCTCGTCGTACACCCGCCCCTGGGCGAGCACCCGGACCCACTCCCAGTCGTTGGCGTCACCCGCCGCCGCGTCACTCATCGCCGCGCCGCCAGCACACCGTCGAGCAGTCCTGGGAACAGCGCATCCAAGTCCTCCCGGCGCAACGAGCTGATCCGCGACGTCCCCTGCGGCCGGACGTGCACCACGCCCGCCTCCCGCAACGTCCGCACGTGGTGGGTGAGCGTCGACGCCGTCACCCCCAACGGCAGCACCCCGCACGACAGGCCCCCCGCGTGCGCCGCCAACGCGCGCACGATCTGGAGCCGCACCGGATCGGCCAGCGCGTGCAGCACCGACGCTATCCGGATCTCGTCCCGCTCGGGGTGGGCCAGCGAGGTGGTCATATCGCCCATACTACGATATCAGTCGAACTTAGATCGACGTCGTAGTACGATCCTGATCGTAACATCACTCGACCGGGGGAGCACGCATGTCGGCCCGCACCTACCTGCTCGCCGCCGGGGCGTTCGCCATCGGCACGAGCGGGTACATCGTCTCCGGCGTGCTGCCGGCCGTGAGCGAGGAACTGCACGTCTCGCACGCCACGGCAGGGCAGCTGCTCACCGCGTTCGCCATCGCCTACGCGATCTCGTCGCCCGTCCTCGCCGCCCTCACCGGCCGGTGGGAACGCCGCACGCTCCTCGTCGTCGCCCTCGGGGTCGCCGCGGTCGGCAACCTCCTCGCCGCGCTCGCCCCGAACTACCCGCTGCTCCTGGTCGCCCGCGTCATCAGCGCCCTGGGCGCGGCCGTCTACACACCCGCCGCGACGCTCGTCGCCACCGTCCTGAGCCCGCCGGACCGCCGCGGCCGAGCCGTCGCGCTGGTCTTCGGCGGCCTGACCTTCTCGCTGGTCCTCGGCGTGCCCGCGGGCAACCTGCTCGGTGGACCCCTCGGCTACCAGGGCGTGTTCGCGCTGATCGCGGCCGTCTCGGTGCTCGCCGCGATCGCCGTGCGCCTCTGGCTGCCCCGCGTCGACGCGCCGCCCGCCGTCGGCCTGCGGCAGCGCTTCGCGCCCGCCGCCGACCGCCGCGTGCTGATGGTCCTCGGCCTGACCGTGCTCGCGTGCCTGGCCGTGTTCAGCGTCTTCAACTACATCGCGCCGCTGCTGGCCGAGACCGCGCACGTCGAAGGCGCCGCGGTCGGCATCCTGCTCGTCGCCTACGGCCTGGGCTCCGTGCTCGGCAACTGGGCCGCCGGCCGGCTCACGGACCGCTTCGACACCCGCAAGCTGCTCGTGGTGCTCTTCAGCTGCTTCACCGTCGTGCTGGCGACGTTGCCGCTCACCATGGCGACCCCCGTGTCGGCCGCCGTCGCCCTCTTCGCCTGGGGCGCGCTCACCTGGTCGGCGAACCCGCCCATCCAGAGCTGGCTGATCGAGCTCGCGCCCGCCAACAGCGGTCTGCTGCTGTCGCTCAACGCCTCCGCGATCTACCTCGGCGTGGGCCTGTCCGGCGTGCTCGGCGGCCTGGTGATCAGCTGGGTGGGCCTCGTCCCGCTGGCCCCGATCGCCGCGCTCCTCGCCCTGGCGGCCCTGGTGGTGCTGATCTTCGCGCTCAAGCCGGCTCAGGACCCGAACGCGCTGGTGGTGACCTCGCCCGCCCCCGGCTCGCTCGCCAGGCAGTGGAAGTAGTTGCGGTCGCCGTCCGCGAACGCCACGGCGGTGATCCGCCACGTCGACGTGTCCACGGTCGGGCGGGTGTTGGCCTTCATGGCCTCGGCCGTGCACACGTCGGCGACCTCCGTGGCCTTCACCAGCTCGTCGCTGCCCACCTTGGGGATCGCGCCGGACAGCCAGCCCCCGGCGAACGCCTCCCAGAAGTGCTCGACCGAGCAGTCACCGGCCCGTCGCGCCGCGGCCGGTTCCCCGCCCACGTTGTTGATGCCGTGGTAGCAGGTGGGTTCGGCGACGCAGTAGCCCGTCCCGCACTGCGCCAGCCGGGGCGGCGCCACCGCGTTGTCCGGCGCGGAGGTGGACGAGGTGGACGACGACGTGCCGGCGGACGAAGGGGCCTGGTTGCGCGTCGCCCACCACCAGGTGCCGAGCGCGACGACGGTGGCCAGCACCGATGCGCCGACCACCAGGCCCCACGGCTTCTTGGTGGGCGGGCGGACGTAACTCGACCCCGCCGCCGGCGGGAAGACCGGCGCCGGCCCCGCCACCTGTTGCGGGGCGCGGTACGGCGACCCCGTCGCCGGTTGCGGGGTCCGGTACGGCGACCCCGTGGACGGTTGCGGAGCCCAGGGCGACCCGGCCACCGGCCGCGGAGCTCGAGGCCGGCTCGTCGACGGCTCCGCCCCGGCCCGGCTCAACTCGTCGCGCAACCGAGCCGCCGTTGCCGTGCGACGACCGACCTCCGGCTCCAACGCCCGCACCAGCGCCTCGTGCAGCCCTTGCGGGACCCCGGGCACCCACGGCACGGGTGACCGCAGCACCTGCCCCAGGTGGTCGAACGACTCGACGGGCCACGGCACCGGCCGGGGCGGTTTGCCCGCCAGCAGGTCGTACAACGTCGCCGCCAACGAGTACACGTCCGCCGCCGGCGTCGGCTGGGCCATCGCGAACGCCTCCGGCGGCGCGTAGCTGGGGCTCAGCGCGTCCCGGGTGACCGTGCTGGAACCTTCGGCGTCCAGCAGCGCCGCCAGGCCGAAATCGGCGAGCTTCACCGTGCCGTAGCGGTCCAGCAGGATGTTGCCCGGCTTGATGTCGCGGTGCAGCACGCCTTCCGCGTGGGCCGCGGCCAACGCGTCCGCGAGCTGCACGCCCAACTCGCGCACCCGTGCCGCGGGCAACGGTCCGTCGCGCTGCACCACGTCGGCCAGCGACCCGCCCGTGCACAGCTCCATGACCAGGTAGGGCGTGCCCTGCGGGGTGAAGTTCGCGTCGTGCACCGACACCACGTGCGGGTGGCCGGACAGCCGGGCCGCCGCGTGCGCCTCGCGCAGGAACCGCCGCCGGTCCCGTTCGGTCTGCAGCACCCGGTTGTCGATCTTCACCGCGACCTCGCGGTTCAGCTGGACCTGGCGGGCGCGGTAGACGGTGGCGAAACCGCCCTGGCCCAGCGGCGTGAGATCGGTCAGACCAGGCAACTCCACGCCGGGACTCTAGCCCTTCGCCGCCGCCTTACCCGCCGCTTTCCCCTTCGCCGGGGCCTTGGCGGGCGCCTTCGCCCCGGTCTTCGTCCCGGCCTTCACCTCGGTCTTCGCTCCGACCGTCGCTCCGGTCTTCGCTTCCACCGGGCCGCCGGCCTTGCCTTCCGCCTTCGCCGCCTTCTTGAACGCCCGCACCTCGGCCAACGTCTCGGCGCTGGTCACGTCGGCGATGGACCGCCGCGAGCCCTCCTCGCCGTACGCCCCGGCCGCCTCCCGCCACCCGTCCGGCGTCACCCCGCGCTGCTTGCCGAGCAGCGCGACGAAGATCCGCGCCTTCTGGTCGCCGAACCCGGGCAGCTCCTTCACCCGGCGCAGCACCTCCCGGCCGTCCGGCTTGCCGGCCTTCCAGATGTTCGCCGCCTTGCCCTTGTAGTGCTCGATCACGTGCAGCGCGAGCGCGTGGACCCGACGTGCCATCGACGCGCCGTACCGGTGGATCGCGGGCGGCTGCACGCACAGCTCCACGAACGCCTCCACGTCGGTCTCGGCGATCTTGGTGATGCTGAACCCGTCCATCCGGTCCGCGATCTTGCGCGGTCCGGCGAAGGCGTGCTCCATCGGGAACTGCTGGTCCAGCAACAGGCCCACCAGCAAGGCGAACGGGTCGTCGCTCAACAGCTTGTCGGCGGCCGGGTCACCGGTCAGGCGCAGCTTCTTCGGCATGCGCGCCATCCTCCCACCACACCCCGCGACCTCACTTGGCGAACTCGGGGATCAGGTCGCCGACCAGGCGCAGGCTCTGCATGACGTCCTCGTGCTTGAGGCTGCCGACCTGGTGGAAGGCCATCAGCCGGTCGATGCCCATGTCCGCGTAGACGCGCAGCTTCTTGCGGCACGTTTCGGGGCTGCCCACGATCAGCGAGTCCTGCTCGTTGAGCGCCTCGAAGATCTCCTCCGGCTCCACGTCGTCGCCCTGCAGCACTCGGCCGATGACGACCTGGGCGCGGTTCGGGCCGGTGGCGACGGCGGCTTCGGCGCGCAGGAAGTCGCCGGTCAGGCCGCCGCCGGTGGGGTCGTTCAGCAGCGCTTCCTGCCGCCGGACGGTGTCGACGAACGCGTCCGCCGCCTCGAAGAACGTCAGCGCCTTGACGGTGTACCAGGCCGCCGCGGCGATGGCGCCGTTGCGGATCGCCTGCTCGTCGGTCTCGGCGCAGTGCACGAAGGTGAAGAACGCGACCTGGTTGTTGACGTACGAGCCGACCGGTGACGTGCACGCCTCGGCCGCCGCCCGGTACAGGCCCACCATCCGGCGCACCCGCTCGACGGACTCCCAGATGGTCGTGCCGAGCACCCCGACGCCGCGCCGCCCGGCCTCCTCGAACGACGCCGGGCTGGCCGCGGCCTGCCACAGCGGCGGGTGGGGTTGTTGCAGCGGCTTGGGCACGATCGGCACGTCGCGGATCTCGAAGTCCTCGCTGGAGTGCGAGAAGCGCTCCGACGTCCACATCCGCGGGATCATCTCGAACGCCTGCTGCGTCTGCCGCCGCACGTCCGCCGGGTCGACGCCGAACAGCCGCCACTCCGGCGCGGTGGACCTGGTGAGCCCGAACTCCAGCCGCCCGCCGCTGAGGTGGTCGAGCATCGCGGCACGTTCGGCTGCCCTGATCGGGTGGTTGAACCGCGCGGGCGCGAGCACCGCGGCGTGACCCAGCCTGATCCTCGTCGTCTGCTGCGAGATCGCGGCCAGCATCAGCTCCGGCGCGGACGACAGGCTGAACTCGTCGGCGCCGTGGTGCTCGACCTGCCACCAGCAGCCGTAGCCGAGCTCGTCGGCGAGCCTCGCCTGCGCCAACGCCTCCGTGATGCGCGCGTGCTGGTGGCCCTCCTGCCACGGGCGGGGGTCCTGGATCTCGTTGAAGACGTCGATCTGCACAGCCGGCTCCTCCCGTGGGCTCGCCGAAACGTAGCCCGCCGGCGCCCGCCGGGACATGCGCCATTCGGTTGACTGCTTAACCGGTTAATCGCTACCGTCCACCCAACCCGCCGCCACGCTCAGAAGGCCGCCACCCTTCGAGAGGCAGGACGCAGTGCGAACAGCGATGACGCTGGCAGCCCTACTTCTGGTGACCCTCGCCCCACCCGCGGCCACCGCCGCGGCCGCACCGCCGCCGACCCCCGTGGTCGACTACCTGAAGCGGATCACCGGCAGCCGCACGGTGACCGGGATGCACAACAAGGAACCCAACTCCGACCCCGCCCGCCACACCGCCAAGGTCCACGCGATCACCGGCGCCTACCCCGGTCTGTGGGGAGGTGACTTCCTCTTCGCGCAGGACGACGTCACCCACCGCCAGACCATGGTCGACCAGGCGCTGACCGAGTGGCGCAACGGCTCGCTCGTCACGTTGACCTGGCACGTCTGCCCGCCCACCCGACCCACCGCCTGCGGCTGGGACGCGGGCGTGAACGACGACCTCACCGACGCGCAGTGGGCGCAGCTGGTCACCGACGGCACCGCCCTCAACAACGCCTGGAAGTCGCGCCTCGACGAGGTCGTGCCGTTCCTGCGCCGACTCCTCGACGCCGGCGTGCAGCCGCTGTTCCGGCCGCTGCACGAGATGAACGACGGCTGGTCCTGGTGGGGCGGGCGACCCGGCGCGAGCGGCAGCCGCCGCCTCTACCAGCTCACCCACGACCACCTGGTCCGGACCCGCGGCCTGACCGGCCTGGCGTGGGTCTGGAACGTCAAGGACCTGGACCCGGCCGGCATCGCCGACTACTACCCGGGCCCGGCGTACGCGGACGTCGTGTCGCTCGACGCGTGGAACAGCTTCTGGCCCGCCGCCACCTACTACGACACCCTCAGGTCGCTGGCCCAGGGCAAGCCGCTGGCGCTGGCCGAGGTCGGCAAGGTCCCGTCACCCGCCGAGCTGGCGTCCCAACCCGACTGGTCGTACTTCATGGCGTGGCCGGAGTTCTTCGACGACAAGCAGCTCAACCCCGACAGCGCCGTCCGCGCCACCTACGCCTCACCGCGCGCGGTCAACCAGGGGCAGCTCACCGGCGGCGGCGGCAACCTCGCCCTCGGCCGCCAGTCCTGGTCGACCACCACCGAGAGCGCCGCCCACCCGTCGGCCCACGCGTTCGACGGCGACCCGGCCACCCGGTGGAGCAGCGCGTTCACCGACCAGCACTCGCTGTGGGTCGACCTCGGCTCGACGCGACCGGTCCGCCGCGTCCGGCTCGACTGGGAGGCCGCGCACGCCCGCCAGTACCAGCTCCAGGTCTCGTCCGACGGCACGACCTGGACCACCGTGCACGAGGACTACGCCGCCGACGGCGGCACGGACGAGATCGTGCTCGACACGAGCGCGCGCTACGTGAAGCTGTACGCGTTCCAACGCGCCACCCCGTACGGCTACTCGCTCTGGGAGATGGGCGTGTTCAGCTAGCGGTCCGCACGATCGGCACGACCTGGCCGACCAGCAGGCGCAACGCCTCCCGGTCCACCGTGGCCGGGTCCTCGGCCAGCCAGTCGCCGATCTCCTCGACGAACTGGGCGGGCGTCATCGGCGGCACGATGGCGTCCGCCGGTTCCTCGGTGGTCACCACGCCCTCGCGGCTCGGGTACACCAGCAGCGCGGTCCGGATGTCCAGCCACGGCAGCAGTTTCCGGTACACCGCGAGGCTGCGCGGCATCCGCATGCCGCCGCCCCGGAACGGGTGGCCGTTGCGCCACACGGAACCGTCGTCCTCGGCCTCGTAGTGCCCGGGCAGCCACGACTTCGACTCGATCAGGACCAGCTTGCGCCCGCACAGCACGGCGTGGTCGACGTCCGCGAACACCGAGCCGGGCCAGGCGAGGCCGTGGAAGATCCGCGCGCCGGGCAGCCGGGTCAGGTACTGGTTGAGCAGCTCGGCGGTGAGCCGCTCGCAGACCCGGTCGTCCGTGGTCCCGTGCACCACGCCGGTGTCGTGGTCCAGCGTGAACGACCGGTCGGCCCGGATCGCCGCCAGGTACCGCCGCACCAGCCGGAACGCCGCGGTCGCCGCCGCGGCCACCACCAGCAGCCAGACGCCGAGCGCCAGCGGCGAGAAGTCGACGACCACCACGGGCAGCAGCAGGAAGAACCAGCCGCACATGGCCGCCAGCGCGGGCGCGTGCCCCGGACCGGCGGCCGGCACGTACCGGACCCGCTGGGCGACGTCGACCAGGTGCCACCACGCGACGCCGCCGAGGTCCACCACGGGCTTCGGAGGTACGAAGTCGGGGTCGTCGCCGAAGTTGCGCAACCGGCCGGTCCGACCGGAGCGCGGCGGACGGGTCGGCGAGGTCGGCCGTGCGCCCGGACGGGTGAACGACCAGCCGCGGTCGTAGTCCCGCCGGCGAGCCGGGTCACGCAGGGTGTCATATGCCTCTTGCAGCATGCGGAAGGTGCCGGAGGACCCGCCCGCGTCCGGGTGCATGACCTTGGCCAGGGAGCGGTAAGCGGACTTGATCTCCGCCTCGGACGCGTAGCGGCCGACCCCGAGGAGTTCGTAGTAGTCGACTCCGCGCACGAGGGCAGACCTTAGCGGCCCTGTCTCCGGGGCCGTGGTCATGGTTAGTGTTGGACCGAGCCCGGTAGCGCAGTGGTTGTCGCGCCCTCCTGCTCGGAGGGAGGACGCCGGTTCGAATCCGGCCCGGCTCGGGACCATGTAGCGCAGTGGTTGACGCGCCCTCCCCCTGGGAGGGAGGACGCCGGTTCGAGTCCGGCCTGGTCCGCTCGGTGCGACTCCCGTGCGCGCGGGGGTTTCGAGGCCGGTTCGAGCCGCCGGCGCAGTCCGGGCGGTGCGCGGGGTTCGAGTTGCCGGTGCCCGCCGGTCGGCGCACCCTTCGGCCATGGCGACTTGCGACGTCTGCGGCAACGACTACTGGATGGCCTTCGAGGTCCGCACGGTCGGCGGTGGCGTGCACACGTTCGACAGCTTCGAGTGCGCGATCCAACGCCTGGCGCCCCGCTGCGAGCACTGCGACTGCCGCATCCTGGGGCACGGCGTCGAGGTGCGCGGCCGGTTCTTCTGCTGCGCCCACTGCGCGCGCAGCGCGGACCGCCTCGGCGCCGAGATCAAGGACACCGTCGGCGCGCACCCCGGCTGACGACCGGCTTCAGCCGCAGTCCAGCACCAGCCTGCCGTTGACGAACGTCGGTTGCAGGTCGCCGCGCGCGTCCACGCTCTTCGTGCCGTGCGGCAGGACTTCCTCGATCGCGCTGAACGCGAGGATGTCCGAGACCCCGTACCGGCCGCGCAGCGCGCGCTGGCCGGGGAACCGCAGCGCCCGGCCCTCCCGCCGGTCGCGGTGGGCCAACGCCGCCCGCAGCGCGCCCCGGGTCAGCTCCTCGGGTCCGGCGAGCGTCTGCAGCGAGCCGTTGTGCACCGCCACGCCGTAGCCGCGTTCGATCAGCGTCGACACGGTGTTCTCCGACGGCTCCTCGGTGAGCCGGAACGACATCGCGTGCCGTCCCTCCACCTCGTGGACGCACACCAGCTGGGCGTGGAACAGCAACGTCTCGTACAGCGACACGGCGACAGCGTCCGCGGTCGACCGGTCGTCATGACCGGCGTTGAGGCCGAGCCAGGTGGTCATCCGGCCGCCTCGACAACGTTGTCGTGCGTGGGGTGGGGCACGAAGTCCTCCTCGGCGCGATCGGCGCGGGACAGGATTTCGCTGGAGGCTAGTCCGTTCGGGTGATGAAGTGGTAGCCGCCGAATGGCCGGTATCTGAAACTCAGATGGGCAGCAGGTCGAAACTTTCGAGGAACGGGAGCGCGCCCGCCTGCTGGAGCGCGGCGGCGGACAGCCACACGCTCAGGATCGTGATCAGCGGGCCGACGATCGCCATCTCGACCGTGCCGCCGGTCTTCATCCGCATGATCTTCGGCGGCGCGACCGGGAACCACGTCTTGCCCATCAGCGGGATCGGCCACAGGATCGGGCAGCCCTGCTCGGTGATCGCGTCGCCGAGGTAGTGGGCGAAGCACCCGACCCCCACCGCGATGCCGCACGCCGCCGCGCTGGCCGGCGTCTGCGCCGTCCAGGCCACGCAGGCGACCGTGATGGCGGCCGAGACGCCCGTGATGAGCAGGGCGTCCTTCTGCGGGCACCAGTCGTTCATGATCCCGCGCACGGCCAGGCCGGCGAACACGAACATCAGCGCGGGCAGCGCCCACTTCTGCGACTGCTGCACCACGGCGGTCGTGCCGACCGCGGAGGCCAGCGCGAACGCCAGCGTGTGCGTCAGGCCTCGGTGCCCGCCGTCGCGGTTGGAGTCCTTGCGGGTGCGGGTGGTGCGGTAGACGAACGAGCTGATCGTGTTGATCAGGGCCGACGCGCCCGCGCTGACCGGCCCGAACGTGCGCGAGATGGTCGAGGACGGGTGGTCGAGGTCGGGCAGCAGGGCGGCGCCGGTGGCGAGCACCGCGCCGACCGCCCAGCTCTGCGGCGTGAGCTGGCCGATGGGGTGGTTCTCGGCCATCGCGGTCACCGCCGCCCAGGCCAGCAGACCGCTCATGGCGTGGGTCGGACCCGTCGACAACGCTGCCCCCTTGATCACTCGTGCGGTTCGAGATTAGCCGGGTCCGGCCCCCGGGCGGGAGCATTCCGCGAACGCGTGTTCGAGTGTCGCCGGCCGCCGCCGCGGGCCGTCCCCGTGCGGCGGCCCGTCGGCGCGGCTGGTTGTATTGGCCGGGAGACCACACGTGCCACCGGCGGTCACGGCCTCGGCGCAGATGTGACGCCGTTCCCTTTTTCGCCCGGGTGGCCGCAAGCAACCCGACATAGCAGTACGCTTGTCTTGCTTGCATTGTCGCGAGAGGAGCGCCCTGAGTATGGGCAAGATCAAGGTTCAGGGGACCGTCGTCGAACTCGACGGCGACGAGATGACGCGGATCATCTGGCAGTTCATCAAGGACAAGCTGATCCACCCGTACCTGGACGTCGACCTCGAGTACTACGACCTGGGCATCGAGCACCGGGACGCCACCGACGACCAGGTCACCATCGACTCCGCGAACGCCATCAAGAAGCACGGCGTCGGGGTCAAGTGCGCCACCATCACGCCCGACGAGGCGCGGGTGGAGGAGTTCGGCCTGAAGAAGATGTGGGTCTCGCCGAACGGCACGATCCGCAACATCCTCGGCGGCGTGGTGTTCCGCGAGCCGATCATCATCTCGAACATCCCGCGGCTGGTGCCGGGCTGGACGAAGCCGATCATCATCGGCCGTCACGCCCACGGCGACCAGTACAAGGCGACCAACTTCAAGGTCCCCGGCGCGGGCGAGCTGACCATCACGTTCACGCCCGAGGACGGCTCCGAGCCGATCAAGCACGTGGTGGCCAACTACGGCCCCGACGGCGGCGTGGCCATGGGCATGTACAACTTCAACAAGTCCATCGAGGACTTCGCGCGGGCCTCGTTCTCGTACGGGTTGCAGCGCAACTACCCGGTGTACATGTCGACGAAGAACACCATCCTCAAGGCCTACGACGGCGCCTTCAAGGACATCTTCCAGCAGGTGTTCGAGGCCGAGTTCAAGGCGCAGTTCGACGCGGCGGGCCTGACCTACGAGCACCGCCTGATCGACGACATGGTGGCCGCCGCGATGAAGTGGGAGGGCGGCTACGTCTGGGCGTGCAAGAACTACGACGGCGACGTCCAGTCCGACACGGTCGCGCAGGGCTTCGGCTCGCTGGGCCTGATGACGTCGGTGCTGATGACGCCGGACGGCAAGACCGTCGAGGCGGAGGCCGCGCACGGCACCGTCACCCGGCACTACCGGCAGCACCAGGCGGGCAAGCCGACGTCCACCAACCCGATCGCGTCGATCTTCGCGTGGACCGGTGGCCTGAAGCACCGCGGCAAGCTGGACGGCACGCCGGAGGTGACGGGCTTCGCGGAGACGCTGGAGCAGGTCATCGTCGAGACCGTCGAGAGCGGCCGGATGACCAAGGACCTCGCCGTGCTCGTCGGCAAGGACCAGGAGTGGCTGACCACCGAGGACTTCCTCGGCACGCTGGACGAGAACCTGCAGAAGAAGATGGCCGGCTGACGCCCGCCCTCCGGCTCGCGTGATCAGGGGACCGCCTCCGGGCGGTCCCCTGATCCGTTCCTGCTCCCGCGCCGTTGCGTGACGGTGTCACCCGTCCGGATCCCCGGTGGGGTGGAATGTGCCGCCGACCGGCCCGTGACCTGCCCGCTCGCGCTATATCTGCACTTCGGCAGAGGTGTCGGGAGGCGTGATGTTCGGGATTCCGGTGCGCGGCATGGTCGTCGTGGGTGTGCTCGCGGCGGCCGGGTTGATGTACGTCGCCAACGACGGCAAGAAGCTCGGGGTGGAGGAGACGGCCGGCGCCGAGTGCCGGGTGACGGTGATCGCCGACATCCTCAACGTGCGGTCCGGGCCGGCCGACACCCAGCCGATCGTGGCGACCATGCCGCGTGACGCGGTGGTGCGGGCCGAGCCGAGGATCGAGAACGGCTTCCGGCTGCTGTCGGACGGGCGGTGGGTGAAGGCCGAGTTCGTGACGCCCACCTCGGACAGCGGCTGCGCGTGATCTGATGGGCCGATGTTCTTCAAGTGGCGGTCGTTCCGGCGTGGCGTGGTGACCTGCGCGTGCGAGCCGGAGTGGCCCGGCCTGCGGGCCGTGGTGGACGGGCACGAGCTGGCCGGGGTGCCCTCACCCGAGGGCAGCAGCCCGTTGGTGCTGATGTGGGGCCTGTCGGCGTCCTGCACGGGCTGCGGCGCCGAGTACCCGCACGGCTGGGCGGTCGCCGATCGCGGTTAGGCTGCCCGGGTGCTGACCGTCTCCTCGATCAACGTCAACGGGCTGCGCGCCGCCGCGAAGAAGGGCTACCTCGAGTGGCTGGCCGCGACGACGGCCGACGTGGTGTGCCTGCAGGAGGTGCGCGCCGAGCCCGGGCAGCTGCCGGACGAGGTGCGTTCGCCGGGGGGTTGGCACGTGGCGCACGCGTACTCCGAGGTCAAGGGGCGCAACGGGGTCGCCGTGCTGACGCGCGAGGCGCCGCAGGCCGTGCGGATCGGGTTCGGGGTGCCCGAGTTCGAGCACTCGGGCCGGTACGTCGAGGTCGAGCTGGCCGACGTGGTCGTGGCGTCGCTGTACCTGCCCAGCGGTGACGTCGGCACGCCGAGGCAGGACGAGAAGGACCGGTTCATGGCGGCGTTCCTGCCGTACCTGGTGGAGCTGCGCGACAAGGCCGCCGCCGACGGGCGCGAGGTGCTGGTGTGCGGCGACTGGAACATCGCCCACCGGGCCGAGGACCTGAAGGCGTGGAAGACGAACCAGAAGTCCTCCGGCTTCCTGCCGGAGGAACGCGCCTGGCTGGACCGGGTCTTCGGCGAGGCGGGCTACGTCGACGTGGTCCGCTCCCTGCACCCGGACGTGACGGGCCCGTACACCTGGTGGTCCTACCGCGGCAAGGCGTTCGACAACGACTCGGGCTGGCGGATCGACCTGGTGTGCGCAACGGAGGGTATCGCCGCTTCGGCGACCTCCGCCGTGGTGGAGCGTGCCGCGACCTACGCCGAGCGCTGGTCGGACCACGCGCCGGTCACGGTGAGCTTCGACTGGCCGAGCGCCGGTCCGACCACGCGTCCGTGACGGTCGTCCCCGGCTGAGCCGCGCCCTGCGGCCGGCTCGGGTCGGCGGGGTGGGTCCGGTGTCCGCTGATCTCCGGGCGACCCCTCCGTGCCGGTGCGGCTCGACGGGTGGCCGGGGCGAGGCTGATCCGTTGCACGGCAACGGAATCGGTCAACCCGACGATCGACTTCGCTCGTTCGGCCGCACTTCACCCCGAGTTGGTGACGCGCTCCCCGGTTCGTGAGAAATTTTCACCTCACCGAGACACCGGGAGCGTTCGATGGGGATCAGCCGGCGGCGTTTCTTCCAGGCGACGGGCGCGGCGGGGGCGGTGCTGCTGTGGGGTGGGCCCGCGTGGGCGGCCACCACCGGCACGACGGTGGACGCGGCGGCCGCCGCGGTCGGCGGCAGGGGCTACCGCAGGTTGCAGGCGGGCCCGGGGTGGCCGTCGGTGGTGCGGTCGGACCTGGCGGCGCCCGGCGCGGGACGGGCGGATCGGCGCACGGCGCTGGCCTGCTTCGTCCAGTTCACCGACATGCACATGGTCGACGCGCAGAGCCCGGCCCGCTTCGAGTACACCCACCCGCTGCTGGGCGCCGGCGCCTTCCGCGCGCACGAGACGCTGGCCCAGCACACGTCGACGGCCCTCGTCCAGCGGGTCAACGCCATCCGCACCGGCCCGTTCACCGGCCGCCCGATCGACTTCACGATGACCACCGGGGACAACACCGACAACCACGAGCTGGTCGAGCTCGACTGGTTCCTCACCGTCCTCAACGGCGGCCGGATCACCGCGAACACCGGTGACCCCGCCCGCTACGAAGGCGTGCAGGACTCCGGCGTCACGGCCTACTGGAACCCCGGCTCCACCCTCCTCGACGACTACAAGGCCAAGGGCTTCCCGCACCTGCCGGGCCTGCTCGACGCCGCCATCCGCCCGTTCGACAGCCCCGGCCTGCGCGTCCCGTGGTACTGCACGTTCGGCAACCACGACGACAGCGTGGTCGGCACGCTGCCCGACGGCATCCCGCTCGTCGACGGCCTCTACACCGCCAACCGCAAGATCACGGGCTTCTCGGCCGACCAGGCGCGGCGCCTCGCCAGGGCCATGACCGACCCCGCGCACGTGCTGGACGCGGCAGCCGTCGTCGCCGAGGGCGGCCTGGTCCGCACGGTCACCCCGGACGCCCGCCGCCGCCCGTTCACCACCGCGGAGTTCGTCCAGGCGCACCTCGACCCGCGCCACACCGGCCCCGGGCCGCACGGCCACGGCTTCACCGACGACAACGCCGACGGCGTGGACGTCTTCTACACGTTCCCGATCGCGCCCGGCGTCACCGGCGTCAGCCTCGACACCACGACCACCGGCGGCTTCGCCGACGGCTCGATCGGCCTGCACCAGTACCTCTGGCTGGAGCGGACCCTCAAACGCGGCAGCTCGCGCTACTACGACGTCCTCGGCCTCACCCACCGCCAGGACGTCACCGACGAGCTGTTCATCCTGTTCAGCCACCACACCAGCTGGACCATGGGCAACGTCCTGCCCGACCGCCGCCGCCCGCTCGACCCGCGGCTGGACGGCCGGGCGCTCGTCGACCTCCTCGGCCGGTTCCCGAACGTCGTCGCCTGGGTCAACGGCCACACCCACGAGAACCGGATCGTCCCGCACGGCACGGGCGACCGCGCGTTCTGGGAGATCAACACCGCCGCGCACGTCGACCACCCGCAGCACGCCCGCATCATCGAACTGGCCGACAACGGCGACGGCACGCTGTCCCTGTTCACGACCTTGATCGAGGGTGACGCGCCCTACCAGGCCGACTACGACGACACCTCGCCGCGCGGCCTCGCGTCGCTGGCCCGGGAGTTCGCGTTCAACGACCCGCACGCCAACGCGAACGCCGTCGGCGCGGTGACCGACCGCAACACCGAGCTCCTCGTCGCCGGGCGGTCGCCGGTCCGGTGACGAGCCCGCCGGCCGACCGCCGAAGAGGACCCGACCGCGCCTCGTGTCGCACATCACACTGGGCGTGATCAGGAATTTTCCGCACCTAGTGTCGTTGTCGTGGCCGTGGACCTCTCGATCACCCCGCCGGAGCCGACGCCCAGCGCGTCGTCGATGCGACGCGCCTTGCGCCGTGCCGCCGACGGCGCGGTGCTCGACGTCACCGAGGCCGCCGTGCTGCTGCACGCCCGCGGTGACGACCTGGAGTCGTTGCTGGCCGCCGCCGGCCGGGTGCGTGACGCGCACCTGCTGGCCGAAGGGCGGCCGGGTGTCGTCACCTACAGCCGCAACGCGTTCATCCCGCTGACCCGCCTGTGCCGGGACCGCTGCCACTACTGCACGTTCGCCACGGTCCCGCACAAGCTGCCCGCCGCGTTCCTGGAGCGGGACGAGGTGCTCGACATCGCCCGCCGGGCCGCCGCGCAGGGCTGCAAGGAAGCCCTCTTCACGCTGGGCGACCGGCCGGAGGAGCGGTGGCCGCAGGCGAAGGAGTGGCTGGAGGCGCGCGGGTACTCCTCGACGCTCGACTACGTGCGGGCCAGCGCGATCGCGGTGCTGGAGGAGACCGGCCTGCTGCCGCACCTCAACCCCGGCGTGCTCAGCTGGGAGGAGCTGCAGCGGCTGCGCCCGGTCGCGGCCAGCATGGGGATGATGCTGGAGACCACGGCCGAGCGGCTGTGGAGCGAGAAGGGCGGCCCGCACTACGGCAGCCCCGACAAGGAGCCCGCGGTCCGGCTGCGGGTGCTCACCGACGCGGGCCGGGTGAACGTGCCGTTCACCACCGGCATCCTGATCGGCATCGGCGAGACGGTCACCGAGCGCGCCGAGTCCCTGCTGGCCATGCGCGGCGTCGCGCGCCAGTACGGGCACGTGCAGGAAGTGATCATCCAGAACTTCCGGGCCAAGCCCGACACCGCGATGCGCGGCATGCCCGACGCCGACCTGCACGAGCTGGCCGCCACGATCGCGGTGGCGCGGCTGGTCATGCCGTCGTCCACGAGCGTGCAGGCGCCGCCGAACCTGGTCGGCGGCGAGTTCGGGCTGATGCTCCGCGCGGGCATCGACGACTGGGGCGGCGTCTCGCCCGTGACGCCCGACCACGTCAACCCCGAGCGGCCGTGGCCCCAGGTCGACGTGCTGGCCGAGCACACCCGCGCGGCCGGGTTCGAGCTGCGCGAGCGCCTGGCCGTGTACCCGCGCTACGTGACCGCGACCGCCGGGCAGTGGATCGACACCCGCCTCACCGCGCACGTGTCCGCGCTGGCCCGGGAGGACGGCCTGGCCGAGCCGGACGCGCCGGTCGTCGGCCGCGAGTGGCAGGAGCCCGACGGCGGCCTGGACACCTACGGCCGGGCCGACCTGAACACCGCCATCGACACCGAGGGCCGCACGGAGGACCGGCGCGGCGACTTCGACAGCGTCTACGGCGACTGGGCGTCGCTGACCGTCCCCAAGGCGGTCGAACGGCTGCCCGAGGACACCGCCCGCGCCCTCAGGCTCGCCGCGGACAGCCCCGGGAAGCTGCTGGACGACACGGACGCCGCCATGGCGCTGCTCACCGCCGACGGCGCGGCGCTGGAGACCATGGCCAGGCTCGCCGACGAGCTGCGCGCCGAGGTGGTCGGCGACGACGTCACCTACGTGGTCAACCGGAACATCAACTTCTCGAACGTCTGCTACGTCGGCTGCCGGTTCTGCGCGTTCGCCCAGCGCGAGCGCGACGCCGACGCGTTCCGGCTGTCCGTGGCCGAGGTCGCCGACCGCGCGCAGGAGGCGTGGGACGCGGGCGCCACCGAGGTCTGCATGCAGGGCGGCATCGACCCGAAGCTGCCGGTCACGTACTACGCCGACGTCGTGCGCGCGATCAAGACCAGGGTGCCGGGCATGCACGTGCACGCGTTCAGCCCGATGGAGATCGTCAGCGCGGCGGCCAAGGCGGGCGTGAGCGTGCGCGAGTGGCTGACCGAGCTGCGCGCCGCGGGCCTGGACACCATCCCCGGCACGGCCGCCGAGATCCTCGACGACGACGTGCGCTGGGTGCTGACCAAGGGCAAGCTGCCCGCCGCGACCTGGCTGGACGTGGTCGCCACCGCGCACGAGGTGGGCCTGCGCTCGTCGTCCACGATGATGTACGGCCACGTCGACCACCCCGGCCACTGGCTGGGGCACTTCCGGGCGCTGGCGGCCCTGCAGGACCGCACCGGCGGCCTGACCGAGTTCGTCGGCCTGCCGTTCGTGCACCGCAACGCGCCGATCTACCTGGCGGGCGTGGCCCGTCCCGGCCCCACGCGGCGCGACAACCGGGCCGTGCACGCGTTCGCCCGGCTCGCCCTGCACGGCCGCGTGGACAACGTCCAGTGCTCGTGGGTGAAGCTGGGCGACGAGGGCACCGCCGAGGTGCTCCGGGGCGGCGCCAACGACCTCGGCGGCACGCTCATGGAGGAGACCATCAGCCGCATGGCGGGCTCCGAGCACGGCTCCGCCCGCACGGCCGGCGAGCTGCACGCCACCGCCGCGCTGGCAGGCCGCCCGGCCCGGCAGCGCACTACGACATATGGCCGAGTCGACGCCGTGAGGTAACCCCCTGCGGGGACGCGCGGGAGCGGTTGTGGTTAGTCTGCCGCCGGTCGCGTTTACCCGAGCCGGACACACCAGTCCAACAGCTTCGGTAGGTTCGCGGCCGTCCGTCAACCAGGTTCACTCCTCGGTGGAGTGGCACGGTGTTGGTGAGGAGGCTGGGCGGTGCGCGGTCGCGGTGCGGTCCTGGGTCTGGTCCTGGGCGTGGCGTCGTCCCTGGTCGTCGAAGGTGTCGCGGTCGCGGCCGACGGCGCGGTGGCGGCTCCGGTCTCCCTCGAGGCGCCGGTCGGCATCGCCGCGGTGGCGTTCGGCGCGATCGGCCTGGTGGCCGGCCTGGTCCGGCGTCGCCGGACGGCGGTGGTGCGCACGGCGGCGAACCAGCCCGTCGTCATCACCCCGGTCGTCGACGGCGGCGACGCGACCGACGTGCGGCCCGCCACCACCGGGGTCTGATCGGCCTGGGAGAATCCTCCCGTGGCTGTCGAAAACTCTGTGGAGAACACCGCGGGCGAGGTCGCAGGCCTGCCTGCCGAGAACCCGGCTCCGGCTCAGGCCCCGGTGAGCCGCCCCCGCGTGCTGTCCGGCATCCAGCCGACCGCGGGCTCGTTCCACCTCGGCAACTACCTCGGCGCGCTGCGCCAGTGGGTGGCGCTGCAGGAGACGCACGAGGCGTTCTACTGCGTGGTCGACCTGCACGCCATCACCGTCGAGCAGGACCCCAAGGTGCTGCGCCGCAACACCCGCGTGTCCGCCGCGCAGCTGCTCGCGCTCGGCATCGACCCGGACCGCTCGTCGCTGTTCGTGCAGTCGCACGTCCCCGAGCACGCGCAGCTCGCGTGGGTCATGCAGTGCCTGACCGGCTTCGGCGAGGCCAGCCGGATGACCCAGTTCAAGGACAAGTCCGCGCGGCAGACCGCGGGCGGAGCCGGCGATCAGACGACAGCGGCCATCGGCGTCGGCCTGTTCACGTACCCGATCCTGCAGGCCGCGGACATCCTGCTCTACCAGGCGCACCACGTGCCGGTCGGCGAGGACCAGCGGCAGCACCTGGAGCTGACCCGCGACCTGGCGCAGCGGTTCAACACCCGCTACGGCAAGACGTTCCGGCTGCCCGAGCCCTACATCGTCAAGGACACGGCCAAGATCTACGACCTGCAGGACCCGACGTCGAAGATGTCGAAGTCCGTGCCGGCGGGCGTGGTCGAGCTGCTGGAGGACCCGAAGCGGTCGGCCAAGAAGATCCGGTCGGCGGTCACGGACACCGGCCGCGAGATCGTGTACGACCCGGAGCGCAAGGCCGGCGTGAGCAACCTGCTGGTGATCTACTCCGCGTTGACCGGGCGCACGGTCGAGTCGCTGGTCGCCGACTACGACGGCAAGGGCTACGGGGACCTGAAGAAGGACCTCGGCGAGGTGTTCACCGAGTTCGTCACGCCCGTCCAGGCGCGGGTGGCCGAGTACCTGGACGACACCGCCGAGCTGGACAAGGTGCTGGCCCGGGGCGCGGAACGGGCGCGCGCGGTGGCCGCGAAGACGTTGGCGCGGGCCTACGACCGGATCGGGTTCCTGTCGAGTGGCGACTGATCACCTGACGCACTAACTTTTCCGTGTGGCGGAAAAGGGTGGGACCGACGAGTCGAAGCTCGACCGGCTGCGCCGGCGCAAGCCGTGGCTGGACCACCTGCTCCGCGCCGCCGACCGGTACAGCGAGAGCTACGGGGCGCACTACGCGGCGGCCGTGACCTACTTCAGCGTGCTGTCGCTCGTGCCCATGCTCATGATCGGGTTCGCGGTCGCCGGTTTCGTGCTCGCCTCGCAGCCCGAGCTGCTCGACGAGCTGGAGGTCTCCATCGCCGAGGCGGTGCCGGGCGCGCTCGGCGACACCATCAACGAAGTGGTGCAGCAGGCCATCGACTCCAAGGGCACGGTCGGCGTGCTCGGCCTGCTCACCGCCGCCTACTCCGGCCTGGGGTGGATGAGCAACCTGCGTGACGCCCTGACCGCGCAGTGGGGCCACGCCAAGGAGGACCTGCCGTTCTTCAAGACCATGGTGAAAGACCTGTTGGCGCTGGTCAGCCTGGGTGCGGCGCTGGTGGTGTCGTTCGGTCTGACGGCGGCGGGCAGCGGACTGGCCGAGCTGGTGCTGCGGTGGGTCGGCCTGGACGGCGTCTGGTGGGCCGAGGCGCTGCTGAAGATCGGCACGATCGTGCTCGGCCTGGTGGCGAACTGGCTGGTGTTCCTGTGGGTGCTGGCCAAGCTGCCGCGCAAGCCGTTCAGCCTGCGCAGCGCGGCCAAGGGCGCGGCCGCCGCGGCGTTCGTGTTCGAGGTGCTCAAGCAGGGCGGGACGCTCTACCTGAGCACGGTCACCTCGTCACCGGCGGGCGCGGCGTTCGGCCCGATCATCGGTGTGCTGTTCTTCGCGAACCTGGTGGCCCAGTCGCTGCTGTTCATCACCGCCTGGACGGCCACCGCGCGGGAGAACCTGCTGCGCGACCCGATCGTGCCGCCGCCGCCCGCGGTGATCCGGCCGGTGGTGGAGGTGCGGTCCGGTCCCAGCCCCCGCGCCGCCGTCGGACTGGTCGGCGCGGGGCTGCTGCTGGGCGCGTTGTTCCGGCGGCGTTGAGCGCCGGTCGGCCCAGGCCCAGTGGGCGGCTCAGGTCCAGAAGACGGCGATGCCGACGTTCAGCACGACCAGGCCGGCCAGGACGGGCGCGAGCCAGGCGGCGGGCTTCTTCTTCAGGTTGACCGCGACCAGCGCCGCGATGACGACCAGGACCAGCAGCTTCACCCCGATCTTGATGTTGTTGTAGTCCTGGTCGGTCAGCGGGGCCAGGCCCATCAGCGCCACGCCGGTGAGCAGCTGCAACGCGCTGCCGTGCAGCCAGCCCTTGTTCAGCGGCGCGTCGGCCCCCACCCGGCGCTGGACGAAGAACATCGCGATCAGCATGCCCATGCCGAGCAGGTGCAGGAACACCAGCAGTAGGCGCACGAACTCCACGGCGGAGCCTCCAGGTGTGGTGGGTTACTCGCTCTTGGCGCTGCCGGCCGCCCGCAGCCCGCGCACGCCCAACACGCCGATGACCGTGCCGAACGTGAGCGACGCGACGACGAGCAGCAGGTGGACGGTGAAGAACGCGGTCGGGCCGCCGTCCCACGAACGGGGGTCCTTCCAGATGTTGCGCAGGAAGGTCGGCCAGATCACCCAGGACCACACCCCGAAGGCGGACAGGAAGACGGACATGCCTCGGGAGAGCTTCACCGGAGCAGTATCCGACGTGGCGGGTGCAGGTCACTCATCCGGGGTGGCTAGCCTGGGCAGGTGCGTTCCTCCGCGTTCCGACGGCCCGTTGCCCTGGTCCTGGCTGCTTGCGCGCTGATGGCCGGCGCGTCGTTCGTGGCCGCACCGGTCGCGTCGGCACAGCCGGCCTGCGAGAACAAGGTGTCACCGCCCCCGCCGGTGGACACGTCCGAACAGGTGGCGCCAGGCGAGAAGCCCCCACCGCCGATCGAGGTACCGGAGAGCCCGATCGGGGGACAGCGCCTCGGTGAGTGCGGCCTCGTGCTGCCACCGAACGCGCCCGTGCCCCCGGACGGCATCACCGCCGAGAGCTGGCTGCTGGCCGACATGAACAGCGGCGCCGTGCTGGCGGCCCTCGACCCGCACGGCCGGCAGCGGCCCGCGTCGGTGATCAAGGTGCTGCTGGCGATGGTGGTGGCCAAGGAGCTGCCGCCCGACGCCACGGTCACGGCCACCCCGGAGGACCTGGCGCAGGAGTGCACCTGCGTGGGTCTGCGCAGCGGCGCCGAGTACACCGTCGAGCAGATGCTGCACGCGCTGGTGATGGCCTCGGGCAACGACGTGGCGCACGCGCTGGCCCGTCGGCTGGGCGGGGTGCCGTCGGCGATCCGGAAGATGAACGCCCTGGCGGCCGAGCTGGGCGCGCTGGACACGCGGGCCGTGACGCCGTCCGGGCTGGACGCGCCGGGCACGTCGACCTCGGCCTACGACGTGGCGCTGATCTACCGCGAGGCGATGAAGTACCCGGACTTCGTCAAGGCCGTGATGACGCAGCGCATCGACTTCCCGGCGCCCAACGGCGGCGGGACCGTGCCGGTCGTCAACGACAACCGGCTGCTGACCACGTACGAGGGGGCGTTGGGCGGCAAGTCCGGCTTCACCGACGACGCGCAGCACACCTACGTGGGCGCGGCCGAGCGCGGCGGCAAGCGGCTCGTCGTCGTGCTGCTGCGCGGCCAGCAGCAGCCGATCCGGATGACCGACCAGGCCGCCCGCCTGCTCGACTACGGCTTCGCCCTGGAACCGGCCGCGTCCGGCAACCCGGTCGGCCGGCTGGTCGAGGGCGCGCCGCAGGCCAAGAAGAAGACCACCGAGGCCCGGCCGACGCCGACCAGCGCGGGTGTGGGCGAGGTCGCCAACACCACGCCGGACGGCACCCAGCCCTCCGCCATGGAGACCGCGTTCGGCAACGTCGGCGGCCCGATCACCGCCGTCGCCGGCCTGGGCCTGCTCCTGGGCCTGGTGATGTACCTGCGCAACCGCCGCGCCAAGGCCGCCCGCGCCGCCCGCGCCCGCCAACAATCCCTCTAACCCGCGTGTCCTACGTTCGCGTCACGCGTGTCCTACGTTCTGAACAGGCATGTTGAACGCTCAGAACACCGAGCCGGTGTTCTGAGCGTTCAACATGGGGTGCACGAACGTAGGACACGCGTGTTCCGAACGTAGGACACGCGCGGGGGGTCAGGTGCGCTTGAAGAGGAGGGCGCGCTTGACTTCCTGGATGGCCTTGGTGACCTGGATGCCGCGAGGGCAGGCGTCGGTGCAGTTGAACGTCGTCCGGCAGCGCCACACGCCGTCCACGTCGTTCAGGATGTCCAGCCGCTCCTCGGCGCCCTCGTCCCGGCTGTCGAAGATGAACCGGTGCGCGTTCACGATCGCCGCCGGGCCGAAGTACGAGCCCTCGGTCCAGTACACCGGGCACGACGTGGTGCACGCCGCGCACAGGATGCACTTGGTGGTGTCGTCGAACCGCTCGCGGTCGGCGATGGACTGGACCCGCTCACGCGTCGGCTCGTTGCCGTACGTGATGAGGTACGGCTTGACCGCCTTGAACGCCTCGAAGAACGGCTCCATGTCGACCAGCAGGTCCTTGTGCACCGGCAGGCCCTTGATGGGCTCGATGGTGATCGTGGTGGGCTTGCCACCGGACGCCAGCAGGTCCTTCAGCAGCACCTTGCACGCCAGCCGGTTCACGCCGTTGATGCGCATCGCGTCCGACCCGCAGATGCCGTGCGCGCACGACCGGCGGAACGTCAGCGTCCCGTCGAGGTACCACTTCACGTAGTGCAGCAGGTTCAGCACGCGGTCCGACGGCAGGGCCGGGATCTCGAACGAGTCCCAGCGCGGCTCGTCGTCGAACTCGGGGTTGAACCGGCGCACCTTCAGGGTGACGGTGATCGCGCCGTCCGGCACGGGGGGCTGGTCGCCGCGCGAGCCGGTGGACACTTCAGCGGTAGCGGTCATCAGTACTTGCGCTCCATCGGCTGGTACCGGGTGAACGTCACGGGCTTGTAGTCGAGCCGGATGTCGGCCGCCAAGCCGTCGCCCTGCTTGTAGTACATGCTGTGGCGCATGAAGTTCGTGTCGTCGCGGTTCGGGTAGTCCTCGCGCGCGTGACCGCCGCGGGACTCCTTGCGCGCCAGCGCGCCCACGACGAGAACCTCGGCCAGCTCCAGGAGGAAGCCCAGCTCGACGGCTTCCAGGAGGTCGGTGTTGAACCGCTTCCCCTTGTCCTGCACGGTGATCCGCTGGTACCGCTCCTTCAACGCCTGCACGTCGTGCAGCGCCGTCTTGAGCGTGTCCTCGGTGCGGTACACCGACGCGTTGGCGTCCATGGTGGCCTGCAGCTCGGTGCGGATGTCCGCCACGCGCTCCTGGCCGTGCTCGGACAGCACCAGCGCCACCTGCGCCTCGACCTGCGCCGCGGGGTTCTCGGGCAGGTCGACGTGGTCGTGCGCCAACGCGTACTCGGCGGCGGCGATGCCCGCGCGGCGGCCGAACACGTTGATGTCCAGCAACGAGTTCGTGCCGAGCCGGTTCGCGCCGTGGACGGACACGCACGCGCACTCGCCGGCGGCGTAGAGGCCGGGCACGACGTGGTCGTTGTCCCGCAACACCTCGCCGTGCACGTTGGTCGGGATGCCGCCCATCGCGTAGTGCGCGGTCGGGTAGACCGGCACCGGCTCGGTCACCGGGTCGACCGCGAGGTACGTGCGGGCGAACTCGGTGATGTCGGGGAGCTTCGTCTCCAGCACCTCCGCGCCCAGGTGGGTGCAGTCCAGCAGCACGTAGTCCTTGTTCGGACCGGCGCCGCGGCCTTCCAGCACCTCCAGCGCCATGGACCGGGCCACGATGTCGCGCGGCGCGAGGTCCTTGATGGTCGGCGCGTAGCGCTCCATGAACCGCTCGCCGGAGCCGTTGCGGAGGATCGCGCCCTCACCGCGCGCGCCCTCGGTCAACAGGATGCCCAGGCCCGCCAGACCGGTCGGGTGGAACTGGTAGAACTCCATGTCCTCCAGCGGCAGGCCCTTGCGGAACACGATGCCCATGCCGTCGCCGGTGAGCGTGTGCGCGTTGGACGTGGTCTTGAAGACCTTGCCGAAGCCGCCGGTGGCGAACACCACGGACTTGGCCTGGAACACGTGGATCTCGCCGGTCGCCAGCTCGTAGGCCACCGCGCCGGTGCACACCGGGCCGTCGGCGGTCTCGGTCATGCAGATGTCGAGCACGTAGTACTCGTTGAAGAACTCGATGCCGTGCTTGACGCAGTTCTGGTACAGCGTCTGCAGGATCATGTGGCCGGTGCGGTCGGCCGCGTAGCACGCCCGGCGCACGGCCGCCTCGCCGTGGTTGCGGGTGTGGCCGCCGAACCGCCGCTGGTCGATCTTGCCCTCGGGCGTGCGGTTGAACGGCAGGCCCATCTTCTCCAGGTCGAGGACCGCGTCGATGGCCTCCTTCGCCATGATCTCGGCGGCGTCCTGGTCGACCAGGTAGTCACCGCCCTTGATCGTGTCGAAGGTGTGCCACTCCCAGTTGTCCTCCTCCACGTTCGCCAGCGCGGCGCACATGCCGCCCTGCGCGGCGCCCGTGTGGGAACGCGTGGGGTAGAGCTTGGTGAGCACGGCCGTGCGGGCGCGCTGGCCGGACTCGATCGCCGCGCGCATCCCGGCGCCACCCGCGCCGATGATGACGACGTCGTACTTGTGGAACTGCATGGCTCTGAGCACTCCCCGCAGCGGGTCAGTCGGTGATGTTCGGGTCGAAGGTGAAGATCACGTACGTGCCGAGGGCGATGATCAGCACCATCGAGACGTAGAGCAGCACCTTGAGCCAGAACCGGGTCGCGTCCTTGCGGGCGTAGTCGTTGATCACGGTGCGCAGGCCGTTGCCGCCGTGGATCTGGGCCAGCCACAGCATGGCCAGGTCCCACATCTGCCAGAACGGCGAGGCCCAGCGGCCGGCGACGAAGCCGAAGTTGATGCGGTGCACACCGCCGTCGAGGATGTTCATGATGAACAGGTGCCCGAGCACCAGCACCACCAGCGCGACACCCGAGATGCGCATGAACAGCCAGCTGTACAGCTCGAAGTTGCTGCGGCGGGCGGCGGGGCGGCGCGGTGCGCGCGGCTTGGCCAGGGTCAGTTCGCTCATGATCAGTGACCCCCACCGAGCAGGTCGGTAACCGTGCGGACCATCATGAAGTAGGTGCCGGGGACCATCACCAGCACCCAGACGCCGAGCACCACCCACAGCATCTGCTTCTGGAAGCGCGCGCCCTTCTCCCAGAAGTCGACGAGCATCACGCGGATGCCGTTGAGCGCGTGGTAGAGGACCGCGCCGACCAGGCCGACCTCGAACAGGTTGACGATCGGGTTCTTGTAGGTCTCGATGACCTTGTCGTACGCGTCCGGCGACACCCGCACCAGCGCGGTGTCCAGGACGTGCGCGAACAGGAAGAAGAACGTCAGCACTCCGGTGATGCGGTGCGCGACCCAGGACCACATCCCCAGGTCGCCGCGGTAGAGCGTTCCGCCCCCTTTAGAGGTGCCCGCCCGCTCGGGTGCGGTGGTGCCGGCCATGCGCAACGGCCTCCAGCGTCAGTGGTGGACTGGTCTCCGGTACCTGCGTACTCGGACCTTGACCCCCGGATGCTAGTCCCGCTGGAGCCACCCGACCCAACAGCCCGACCCGTCTGTGAGCGACGAGACACCGGGTGGTCACTGGATCGATTCGCCTCACACGGTGGGGCGCCCGACTGTGCGGTGTCGGTCACCCCGACGGGTGACCGACACCGTCCACTGCGGACCTCGTCCGCTGGTCAGCGCGGTCGGTAGGTGGCCACCCCGTGCACCACGGCCAGGTCGACGTGGACCTCCGGCTGCACCGGTCCGGTGAACGGCGACAGCCACACCGGCTGCGGCACGCCGGGCAGGTGGATGACCAGGTTCACACCGAGGCGGGTCGCGATGAGCCGTCCGGCGAGGTCGCGGGCGTTGCCCGCCCTGGCGTTCTCCGCCTGGTCCCGCAGCGACCAGTTCAGGTTCTCCACCAGCGCGCCGTACAGGTGGGTCTTGCGCATCGGGTGGGCGGTGGTGAAGTCCGCGACGTGCTGCGCGACGCCCGCGGCGGAGGTCACCACCTCCTGCCGGAGCGCCACCGGCGGGATGTTGGCGACCTGCGCGACCGCCGCGTACAGGCCTCCCGGGGCCGGTGGCGGGGCGGAGGGCAGGAGGTCGTTCGCGGTGAACCGGAGGTGGGTCAGGGCCTCGTCGACGAGCTCCGGGGCCACCGGGCTCATCGGGCTCATCGCCGGCGGCGGGGGCGGGGGCGCGGGAGCCGGCCCTTGGGGTGGCTGCGCGGCGAACGTGTGCGAAGTGGACGGTCCAGGCACAGCGACAGGGGCAGGGGCAGCGGTGGTGGTGGTGTGGCTGCCGGAGGGCGGGGTGGGGGCCGGCGGGAGGGGTGGCGGTGGTGCGGTCGTGTCCGTCGTGGACGCGGCCGGCTGGGTGCCGTTCGTCGTGGACGCGGCCGGCTGGGTGCCGTTGGTCGTCGAGTCGGTCGGCGGGGTGATGGTGATGACCGGCGTGCCGCCGGGCGGCGGGGGAGGCGGGGTCGGGCGGTTGTAGTCGGCGATCCGCTGGTCCACCTCGATGCGGGCGTTCCACCAGTCGCGCTGGCGGGCGTCGGCGGCGGTGCGGCGGTTGTCCAGCTCCACCTCGGCGGCGGTGATCTCCGCTTCCAGGGCCGCGATGGTGCTCTCGACCTGCTGCTGCGCGGTCAGCGCGTGCTGACGGGCGTCCGCCGCGCGCTGGGCCGCGTCACGGCCGTTGCCCAGGTCGGTCTCGGCGGTCTCCAGCGCGCCCTGCGCGGTGTCCAGGTCGCCGTCGGCCCGGCCGAGGTCGGTCCGCGCCTGCTCGGCGGCGGTCCGGGCCTGCTCGGCCTTGGTCTGCGCGACGCCCTGCGCCTCGATCGCCTTGGTGTCGGCGACCTGAGCCGCCTCGGCGACCTCGACCGCCGCGTCGACCTCGGTCGCCCGGGTGTCGCGCGCGGCGCGGGCGTCGTCCACCTTGCCGACCAGGTCCTTGGCGACCTTGTCCTCGGCGATCGGCGGCGCGTCCTCGGGACGGTTGTCGAGGTGCGCGTCGAGGTCGCCCTGGGCGACGTCCAACGCCGCCTGCGCGTCGTCCAGCCTGACCCGTGCCGCGTCCAGCTCCGCGTTCGCGTCCGCCAGGTCGCGCCCGGTGGCCAGCACGGCGGCGTCCGCGTCGGACAGCGCGGCCTGCGCGTCCCGGTGGGCCGCGTCGAGGCCCGGGATCCGGTCGCGCAGGTCCGTGACCACGTCGTTCACGGCGTCGCGCCGGGTCTGCGCGTCCTGGACGGCCTGCTCCAGGGCGGGCACGCGGCCCGCTTCGGTGAGCTCGGCGCCGATGGCGGTGTTGTGCCCGACCTGCGAGGTCGTCAGGTCGTTCTGGAGCCGGGCGACGTCGGCGGCCACCCGGTTGATCACGGCCTGCGCGTCGTGCCGCGCCTTGTCCACCTCCAGCTCCGCGTCGCGCCACGCCTTGGCGGTGTCCTTCACCGCGGTCTGCGCGTCGCTCAACCCGGCGTCGAAGTCACGCCCGAGCACCGTCTCGGCTTCCGCCGCCGGCATCCGCACCGAGGCCGAGCCCGGCACGGCCAGGTCGACCACGCTGGTCCGGCCGCCGACCGTGGCGACCACGCGGTACTCCACGTCGAAGTCGACCAGGCCGGTGCGGCCCTGGGGCTTGAGGTTGTTGGCCTTGTTGGTCGCCGAGCCGCCGGACAGCGCCTCGGCGTCCTCGGCGGCGTGCCGGGTCTCGACGCCGCCGGTGGCGAAGCTCGCGGTGTCCTTCGGGTCCTGGGTCGGCGCGACCGAGGCGCTGCCGGTGGCCCAGCCCGCCGACACGTCGCCGGTCTCGCTGTGCTTGGCCTCGCCGGAGGTCGTGGTGACCGACGTCTTCGGGTTCTCCAGGTTCACGCCGTCGCTCAGGCCGCCCAGCCTCGGGTTGACCAGCTTGGCGTAGACCTTCACGTCGGCGTGCCGGCCGAACGTGAGCGCGGCCTCGTGCAGCCCCGGCACGTCCAAGGGGCCGTCGAGCATCCCCGGCAGGCTCGGCTGGAGGTTCTCCGAGCTGAGCGTCGACAGCAGGGTGTTCAGCGGGCCGGTGCCCTTGCCGGTGATGCCCTGGTTCGCGCCCGCCGCGGTCAGCGCCTGGATCGCCGCGGCCCGCAGGTCCCGGGCGCCGCGCAGGTTCTCCACCGACGCCTTGGGCGGCAACGTGGCCGGCGCGCCGCTCTGCTGCCAGGCGGCCGCGGCCTGCGGCGTGCCCTGCGCGGCCGGCTGCGCGGTCGTGGTCGACGAGTAGCCGGCCGGTGGCGTGGCGGCCGGGGTGAACACCTTCTGGTTGTCCGCGTGCAGCCGCACCACGACGTCCTGCGGCGGGGCGGTGGCGCTGGTGACGACCTGGTCGCCCTTCTCCACCACCAGCTCGAACTCGATGGGCACGGTGTACTTCGCGGCCGGTCCGCCGCCGGCGCGCAGGTGGCCGAACTGCTCGGTGGTGGCCTTGGTGACGTTGCTGCTGTGCTGCTGGCCGACGTTCGCGGCGGCGATCACGCCGACGCCGCCGGACACGTTCGGGTTCGCGCTGCCGGGCTGGGCGAGACCGGGCGACTTGAGGCCCACGCCCCAGCCGGTCGACCGGCCGAGGCCGTCGGTCACCTTCCGGGCGCCCGCGATGGTGTGCTCCATGTCGACGCCGTCGTTGACGACGCCGGCGAAGCTCGGCGCGTCCGTGATCCGCGCCTTGAGCGTGACCTGGTAGGTGTCCTTGCCGAACGTGCCCGGCTGGTGCAGCAGCAGCGGCACGCCGCCGTCCAGCGCGCTGTCGATCATCGCCTTGACGCTCGTCGGCGAGGTGAAGTCGACCAGCCGCTGGAAGTTGTTCATCGAGTCCTCGAGCACCGAGTCCGGCACCAGGTCGCTCTTGAACCGACCGCTGGTCTGCTGGTTCAGGTCGGTGATCAGCCCGGAGACCATGCCCGACAGGTTCGGCGCCGTGTCCAGCGTGCTCAGGCCGAGCGAGCTGGGCTGGTCCTGGGTCAGCGTGGCCGGCGGCGCCATCGTGCCGAACGTGGGCGGCGGGGTCTTCGGCTGCACCTTCGGCAGCACGCCCAGCTCGCGCGCCACGTCCTCGCTGACCCGCACGAACACGCCACCGGGCAGCGTGACCTTGGCGCCTTCGACGCGCGGCGTGCCGCCGTAGACGACGTTGCCCGACCGGCTCTCGCCGACCACGGTGACGTCCGCGTCGAGCTGGATCAGCACGGTCCGCGCGCTGGGCGGGGTGACGAAGTTGCGGTCGACGCTGCCGGTGACCTCGGTCGCGCTCGTCTTGGACGACGAGTACGGCGTGATCTTGCCCGCCACGGCGACACCGCCCGAACCCGACGCGGGTTTCGGCTCGCCCGCGGGCGGCGGCGCCACGTTCGGCTTGACCGGCAGGTTGACGCCGCCGGTGAGGTCGACGGTGTGGCTGCTGGTCCGCGCGTCACCGGCCTTGTAGCCGCCGGTGGCCGCGTTCTCCGTGCCGGTGTTGTCGGAGATCGACACCAGCTTCGGGTTGCCCAGCTCGATCGCCATGCCGATGGCGCCGGTGCGGTCGGTGACCCGGCGGCCGTACTTCAGGCCGCCCTCCTGCATGCCGGTCTCGGTGAGCTTGCGCAGGTTGGCCTTGATGCTCTCCGGGCTGAACAGCTTGTCGATCTGGTTGCGCGCCTCCGTGCCCGGCACGGTCAGCGACGAGTCGCCCCGCGCGGCCAGGTTGAGCGCCTCGATGGCCTGGTCGCGCACCGTCTCGGTGTTGACGACGGCCTCGACGTGCAGGAAGTCCGGCGCGGCCGGCCGCGGCGTCGACGGGTTGAGCAGCTCCTTGATCGACGGCGGGTGGTCCAGCCTGGTGGCCACCGGCTTGCCGGGCGCGAAGCCGGACGGGTCGTTGTCCATCGACGAGCTGTCCGCCACCCACAGGTGCACCGGGCCGGAGATCTGCGGCAGGCTCACCACGCCGGGCGCGTTGGGGCCGCCGGTCCTGGCGACCGGCTTGGGGTCGGGCACCTGGAGGATCGGCGAGCCGGGCGTGACCCGCTTCACCCACGACCGGTTGCGGCTGAACGTGGTGATCTCGACGACGAACTCCAGGTCCTGCGAGAACACCTGGGCGTTCGGGCTGCCGACGTTGAGGCCGGTGCTGGTGACCGTCGGTCCGCCGGTGTTCTTGCTGCCCCGCCCGTAGGTGTACTTCGCGCCCACCTGCGGCGTCGGGCTGAGCGACGCGGCCCCGGTCTTGACCGGGAACACCACCTTGCCCTCGACGCCGACGGAGACCGACTTCTGCGTCGCGGTGGTGCTGTCGAGCTTCGGCGCGGTGTTCGCCGAGCCGCGCACGTTGCGCGAGTCGACCTGGCCGAGGTGCCGGCCGCCCGCCGCCGGCCGCGCCCGGACGGTGATGTTGACGTACTCGTTGGTGGCCAGGCCGCGCTTCTTGAGCTGCACCTGCACACCGGGGCCGAGCAGGCTGTCCATCTTGGTCTTCAGCGCGGTCGGCGACAGCTCCGCGTCGAGCTTGCGCTGGTTGGCCATGGCCTCCGCGACGTCGGCCAGGCTCTGGCCCCGCCGGTTGCCGGTGGCCGGGTCGTTCCAGCCCGGCAGGAACTTGTCGAAGCCGGGCAGGTCGCGCAACGTGGCCTGGACCTGCGCCTGGACCTGTGCGCCGGGGCCGAACTCGCCGACCTTGACGTTGCCCGCCGCCAGGTCCGCGGCCAGGTAGGGCGGGAGGTACTTGGTGCCCGCCGTGCCGGGCTTGGTCAGCCCGGCGTCGGTGCCCGGCGGCACCGGCAGGGTCAGCGAGGCGGCCTCGGGCAGCCCGACCCGCATGTAGGTGGTGACCGGCATGACGACGTCCGCGCCGTTGGGCGTGCGGATGTGGACGTTCGCGGTCACCTTGTACAGGCCGGTGTCGCCCTTGAGCTGGATGCCGGTGCGGGTGCTGCTGGTCGTGCCCGCGTTCGAGGTCTCCGAGGTGCGGGCCGAGTACCCGCCGGTGACACCGGCCGCGCCGCCGATCACGCCGGGCAGCCCCACCCCGCCGCCGACGCCGGCCGCGATGTCGAAGCCGGTCTTCGTGGTGGCGGCCACGGAGCTGCCGGTGGCCTGGGACTCGTGCAGCCGGAGCTGGGCGGCGTCGGTCGTGCCGACCAGTTCGGCGCTCAGCAGGGTGGCCTTCATCTGCACGGCGTTGGCCTTGCTGCCGTGCGGGCTGACCAGGTCGGGCGAGGTGACCCAGCCGCCCAGCATCGCGCCGAGGTTGTCGCGGATGGTGGTCGGGTTGAGGAAGTCCTGCAGCGCGGTGCGGCCGGGCGCGCCGATCTTGGTGATCGACGGGTGCATCTTCGCGGCGACGTCGGTGAACGCCTGCTTCGCGTCGAAGTCCGTGACCGCTTCCGGTGTCGGGTGCTCCAGCTTGGCGCCCCAGCCCGGCGGCAGGGCCGCGGCCGGTTGGGCGTTGCCGGAGTTGGCGATCGTCTCCAGGTCGTTCGGCACGGCGAGGGTGACGCCGCCGTTGACCGCCTGCGTCGGGCGGGCGGTGCCGTTGGCGGCGGTCAGCGTGACCTGGAAGGAGACCGGGACGTCGACGTTGGTCGAGCTCTCGCCGCCCCGGATGAACCGCTGGTCCACCGTGCCGGAGGACGTGTTCAGCGTGGTGGCGGGGGTGGCGAGCTGCGACTTGCCGGCCAGCGAGCCGTACGGGCCGACACCCGCGCTCGCCGCCGCGGCCAGGCCCACGTCGTTGGCGGTGGTGAGGTTCGTGGCGGTGCCCGTGTTGGCCGCGGACTGGGCGGCCATGTCCACCTTGGTGGTGGTGGACGGCGTGCTGGTGGCCGCGGCGACGTCGGCCGGCGGCAGCATCACGGCCGTCACGTTGGCCTCGTACCAGGTGCCGTCGATCTTGACCTGGAAGTCGCGGCCCTGGCCGAGGAACGACTCGAAGTTGTTCTTCAGCGCGCTCTCGATGACGGCGGCGTCGGCCGGCGTGATGCCGGTCATCGTGCCGGTGACGTGCTGCGCGCCCCGCACGTCGGTGGGCGCGATCGTGCCCAGCGCCTTGCCCTGCTGGAAGAAGTCCGGCAGGTTCCGCGTCCCGAGGACCGGCCCCGGCGTGGGGTTGGGCGCCGGCGCCGGTGCTCCCGGGGCAGGCGCGGCGGTGGTGTTGGCGGTGGTGTTGGGGGTGGTCGACGTGGTGTTGGGGGCCGTCGGGTTGGTCAGGTCGACCATCGGGATCGGCGCGGAGATCGGCGGCCGGGACGGTGCGGGGGCGGCGCGGAACGGGTTGCGGAACGGCGCGTTCCGCGGCTGGACGTCGTTGCCGACGCCTCGCGTGGTCGCTGCGGTGTCCGGCGGGGCGGGGCGCGTGGTCGGCGCCGGGTTCGGCGGGGCGGGACGCGAGCCGGCCGGGTTGGCGGGAGGCGTCGGGCCGACGAAGTAGTCGCCGAGCATGGACTGGAACGTGGTGGTGGCGTCGAAGCTGTCCCACTTGGACCGCGGCCGGTCGAACTCCCGGTTCAGCGCGTCGATGTTGGCCTGGTAGCGGGCGCTGCCGTCGGAGAACTGGTTGTACTGGCTCGACTGCCCGAGGCGTTCGGCGAGCGCGTCGGTGATGTTGCGGGCCAGCAGCTCGGTCGTGGCCTCGTCGGGGTTGAGGTTCTTGTTGTAGACGCCGCCTTGTCCTTCGCGGTGGGCGAAGGTGGTGTCGCTGCCGACCGAGTGGACGTGCATGAACTCGTGGACGAGCAGGTGCCGGATCGCGTCGGCCTTGCGGGTGGGGTCGGTGGTGAGGCCGTCGAGGTGGTCGGTGTTGAGCAGCACGTGGCCGTTGATGGAGCGGGCCGGGTTGGTGAGGGTGCTCTCGACCAGCGCGTTCCGCTGGGCGTCCACGTCACCGTTCGGGCCGACCTTGGCCTGGGCGACCTGGTCCAGCAGGGTGTCGAGGCGGGCCGCGGCGGCCGGGTCGCCGTCGTTGAGCCGGCGCATGAAGTCGCCGGCCAGGATCTCGTCGCGGACCTGCCGCGGGTCGATGCCCTGCCCGTTGAGCTGGTCGGCGGTGATGTCGGAATCGCCGCGGTCGGTGGTCTTCAGCGCCGTGTCCAGCTCCTGCTGGACGGCGAAGTGCTTGGCGAACGTCTGCTGGTCGAGCTGCACGACCAGGTCGGGGTTCACGTCGGGCGTGGTCGTGATGCCGAACTCGCCGAGCTTGCCGGCCAACGCGTCGAACCCGGCCTTGACCTGCCCGAGGTCGACCTGGACGCCCGCGACGTCCAGCGGCACCGGGGTGATCTGGGCGGGCAGCCTGGTGAGGACGCCGTTCTTCAGGTCCGCGTCCCGCACGTTCGAGTAAGGGCCCGCCGGTGCGGTGCTCGTCGACGCCGAGGGCACGCCGGACCCGGGTGGCGGCGGCGGCGCTTGTGGGCCGGGCGGTGGGGGCGCCTGCGGACCGCGCGGCGCTCCCGGCGGCGGGGGCGGCGGGGGCGCTTGCGATCCGAACGTCGGCGCAGGCGCAGGTGGGGGCGGCGGTGCCTGCGACCCGAACGTCGGCGCGGGTGGCGGCGGGGGTGGGGGCGGCGGCGTCGTCTGCTGCGTGGCGGTGGTGCCCGGCGGGGGCGGCGGAGGAGGTGGCGGGGGCGGACCGGCGGGCTGGGCGTCGGCCTCGGTGTCGCTGTCCGTGTCGCCGACGGGCCGGGTCTGGAAGTCCGGCTGGGTGCCGTGGTCCGACGGACGTGCGGGCGGGGTCTGGCGGGGCGAGTCCGGGTTGTGCAGCGTGGCGTGGTCGGCGTCGGGCACCATCACCTGGCTGTCGGTGGTGCGCTCGATCGTCCACAGGTGGCGCGGCTTGATCGACGGGTCGGCGTGCACGCCCGCGCCCATCAGCCCGTCGTCGTTCACCACCAGGTTCGACTGGGTGTGCCCGGGCGGCAGCGGTTTGCCGTCGCTGTTGAAGATGCGGGCGCTCGGACCGGCCGCGTCCTTGTACTCGTCGGGCAGGCCGAAGTAGTGCGCCACCTCGTGGGCGAGCACGTTCTCCGAGGTCTGCGTGCCCCAGTTGAGCTGGTCCGCCGCCTTCGCCGTCGTCACGTCGACGGTCGTGTGCGCCTGCGCGGGGTCGGTGACGAACTCGACCCTGGCGTGGAACTGGTCGCCCGAGGGCAGCCGGTAACCCTGGTTCAGCAACCGGTTCACGCCGTCGGTGGTCTTCTGGGCCACCGCGTCCACATCGGACTGCGGGACGCCTTCACCGGGCTTGAGGTGCACCTTGAGGGTGTACTCCTTCACCCAGTTCCCGGGTGCCACCTCCATCCGGCGCACGTCGTGCCGGACGAGACCGGTGATGGAGTCGACGTTGCCCGGCGTGCTCGACCGCTGCACGTCGGCGACTTCGGTGTCGACCGTGCGCACGGGAGCCTTGTCCCGCACCGAGTCCCACTGCGCCGAGGGCTGCGGGTCCTTCGGCGCGAACCAGTCCGCGGTGCTCGCCGTGCTGTGCCGCCAGGACTCGTCCGCGGCGACGTCCTTGACGACCTTGCCGTCCGCGCCGTCCTTGGCGGGCGGCACGTCCGGGTCGGCCGTCGGCGGCGCGTCGACGTCGGCCGGTGGCGCGGAACGCGACTGGGTCGGGCCGGCGGGGTCGACGCCCTTGAAGTAGTCGTCGAGCATGTTCTGGAACGTGGCGTCGGGGTCGAACGGCGCGGCCCACCTGCCGCGGGTCTTGTCGAACTCCTTGTTGAGCGACTCGACGTTCTTCTGGTAGCGGTTGTCGCCGTTCTCGTCCTGGTTGTACTGGCTGGTCTCGCCGAGGCGCGCGGCCAGGGCGTCGGTGACGTTGCGGGCGAGCGTCTCGGTGACGGCTTCGTCGGGGTTGACGTTCGTGCTGTAGACGCCGCCCTGACCGTCGCGGTGGGCGAAGGTGATGTCGCTGCCGACCGAGTGGACGTGCATGAACTCGTGGACGAGCAGGTGCCGGATCGCGTCGGCCTTGCGGGTCGGGTCGGTGGTGAGGCCGTCGAGGTGACCGGTGTTGAGCAGCACGTGGCCGTTGATCGAGCGGGCCGGGTTGGTGCGGGTGCTCTCGACGAGCGCGTCACGGGCCGCGTCGACGTCGCCGTTGGGGCCGACCTTGGCTTGGACGACCTGGTCCAGCAGGGTGTCGAGGCGGTCGGTGGTGGCGCGGTCGCCGTTGCCGAGGCGGTGCATGAAGTCGCCGGCCAGGATCTCGGCGCGGACCTGGCGGACGTCGATGCTCTGGCCGTTGGGCAGCTGGATGACGGCCGGCCGGCCGGGGGCGGCGGAGTGCAGCGCCGTGTCCAGTTCCTGCTGCAGGGCGAAGTGCTTGGCGAACGTCTGCTCGTCGAACTGCACGACCAGGTCGGGGTTCACGTCGGGGATGGTCGTGATGCCGTGGTCGGCGCGCAGGGTGCCGAACATCGCGTCGAACCCGGCCTGCACCTGCCCGAGGTTGATCTCGACGTCGGTGACGGTCAGCGGCACGGACGGGAACTCGGCCGGCAGCCGGTTCAGCGTGCCGTTCTTCAGCGCCGCGTCCCGCCGGGGCGAGAAGGGTCCGGCGGGCGGGGTGGGCGCGCTGGTCTGCGCGCCGGGCGCACCGGGCGGCGGCGGAACCGGGATGCCGAACACCGGCGGGGGCGGCGGCACCTGAGTCCCGGGCCCCGGCGGTGGCGGGGGCACCGCTGCGCCGAATCCCGGCGGTGGCGGAGGCGGCTGCACCGCAGCACCGAACCCGGGCGGCGGCGGAGGTGGCGGCACGGTTGCGCCGAACCCCGGTGGCGGCGGGGGCGGCGGCACGACCGCCCCGGACCCGGGCGGTGGTGGGGGAGGCGGCGGTGCGGGCGCGTTGGTCTGCTGCCCGGGCGTCGTGGGGTCAGGCGCCGGCCGCGTGGCCGGCGGGTTGGCGGCTGGTGCGTTCGCGGCAGGCGGGGTCGCGACCGGCGGGGTCGCGGCAGGCGGGGTCGCGACCGGCGGCGCGGGCCGGGTCGTCGGTGGTGTGGCGGCAGGCGGTGTGGCGTCGGCAGGGGGTGCCGGTCGCGTGGCCGGCGGTGTGGCGGCAGGCGGGCTGGCGACCGGCGGCGTGGTGACCGGCGGCGTGCTGGCTGGCGGCGTGCTGGCCGGCGGAGTGCTGGTTGGTGGGCCGGCGACCGGCGGGGCAGTGACCGGCGGGGCAGTGACCGGGGGCGCGCTGACCGGGGGGTTGGCGGCCGGCGGGGTGTTCACCGTTGGCGTCGGGACTGGTGGCGCGGCGACCGGCGGTGGGGTGACGCGAGGTGTGGCAGCCGGCGGGGCCGCGACCGGTGGTGCGGTGACCGGCGGGGTTGCGACCGGTGGTGCGGAGACGGGTGGTGGGGTGACGCGAGGTGTGGTGGCCGGGGGTGCGGTGGCAGCCGGGTTGGCTGGCGGAGTGGTGACCGGTGGGGTGGTGACCGTGCTCGGGGCCGGTGGGGCGCTGATGGTCGGCTTCGGCGCGGGAGGTGGTGTGGAAGGGGAAGTGGCCGGGGTCTTGTTGATGTTGCCGTCGCCGGTCGGGGGCTTCGGCGTGTCGAAGACACCCTTGTCCGACCCCACCGGGACCTTGCTCGGGCGGTCCGGTGCCGGGCTCGCGCTCGGAGCCGCCGCGGGTGGCGGCGTGGCGACCGGTGGCGCCGCCGGTGCGCTCACCGGAGGTGTGACCGCCGGGGACGGCTTCGGGCCGGTCGTGGACGGAGCGGTGGTGGACGGACCTGCGGCGGGCGGGGCCGTGGTGGGCGGGGCCGTGGTGGTCGGGGAGCTGTTCGGTGTGCCCGCGGTCGGGGTCGGGGCGGCCACCGCCGGGGTGCTGGGCGCAGGCGTGCTGATCGTCGGCTTCGGCGCGGGTGGCGGTGTGGAGGGCGAGGCGACCGGGGCCTTGGTGATGTTGCCGTCGCCGGTCGGGGGCTTGGGTGCGTCGAAGACGCCCTTGCCGGGTCCGCCGGTGAACTTGCTCGAACGGTCAGACCCGCCCGCGGCACCGGGAGCGCCACCCGGGGCCATCGGGGCGCCGGCCACCGGGGGCACGGCCGGAGCGCTCACCGAGGGTGCGGCACCCGAGGCCGGCTTCGGGCCGGTCGCGGGAGGGGCCGTCGCGGTGCTCGGAGCGCCGCTGCCGGGTACGCCGCTGCCGGGTGCGGTGGTGGTTGGCCCGGTGGTGGTGGGTGCCGAGGCGGTGGGAGTGGCCGGGAGGCCGCCGCCGGGTGCGCTGATGGTCGGCTTCGGCGCGGGTGGCGGCGTGGAGGACGAGCCGGTCGGGGCTTTGGTGATGTTGCCGTCGCCGGTGGGCGGTTTGGGTGCGTCGAAGACGCCCTTGCCGGGTCCGCCGGTGAACTTGCTCGAACGGTCAGACCCGCCCGCCGCACCCGGAGCACCACCCGGGGCCATCGGGGCGCCGGCCATCGGGGGAGGCGTCGCACCGGGCGCGCCGGACAGCGCGCCGCCGATGGTGCGGGCCGCCGTGCTCCCGCCCGGCGTGGTGGCGCCGGTCACCGGGCCTGCGCCCGGCGTCGGGCCGCCCTTGACCGCCGGTCCACCGGACGGCGTCGAACCAGGCGGGGTCACGCCGGGCACGCCACCACCGGGCACACCGCCGCCGGGCACACCGCCGCCGCGCGGGCCACCCGTCGACGCCGGAGCACCCGGAACACCGGAGATCGGCCCCACGGACGGTCCGCCGGTGCCGCGCGGTCCGCCGGGCGGCGTCACGCCGGGCGCGCCGGGCAGGTTCTTGACCGGCCCGACCGCCGGTCCGCCGGGCGACTTGGTCGACCCGCCCGAGTTCGGTCCGGACGCGCCGGGGACGTTCGTGATCGGCCCCACGGACGGTCCGCCGGTGCCGCGCGGTCCGCCCGGCGGCGTCACGCCGGTCGCGCCGGGCAGGTTCTTGATCGGCCCGACCGCGGGCCCGCCGGGCCCCTTGGCCCCACCGGGCGCGGTCGGCCCGGTCGCGCCGGGCAGGTTCTTGACCGGTCCGACCGCGGGCCCGCCCGCGCCCTTCGTGCCGCCGGCGCCGTTCGGGCCGGTCGCACCGGGCACGTTCTTCACCGGCGTGACGGAAGGCCCGCCCGCGCCCTTGGTCCCGCCGGTGCCGTTCGGCCCCGACGCGCCCGGCACGTTGGTCACCGGCGTGACGGAAGGCCCGCCGGGGCCCTTCACCCCGAGCGGTCCGTTGCCGGGCGAGCCGGGTGGCCGCTGGGCGTTCGAGTTCGGGTCGATCTTGGTGAACTGGTCGCGGGCGAACTGGTCGTTCTGCACGTGCGTCTGCATCGTGGCCTTCAAGCCCGACTGCACGTTGCCCATGGCGCTCGACGCGTTGTTCGCCTGCTTCACCGAGGCGTCGTTGGAGCTGTTCAACGCCGGCACGGCGACGATCCCGATCGGACCGAGGGCGTTGGGCGCGAGCTTGAGCCCCTGCAACCCGCCGGAGATGGCCGCCAACCGGGACTGCAGGTCACCGGCGCGCTTCTGCAAGCCGTCCATGGACGACTCGTTCATGCCGAAGCCGGAGTTGCCGGTCGGCCCGCCCGCGGGCGGCGGTGGCGCGGACGGTGGTGGCGACGACGGGTTGCCCGAGGAGCCCGGGGTCGGGTTTGCGTCGACGCCACCACCGCGTGCCATGGCTGGTTCTCCGGAGTTCTTCGATCAGACCTGGACGGAACTTGTTGACGTCTCGCTCGACGAGGGCTGCGCGAACTTCGACTGGTAGGAGTCGTAGCTCGACTTCGCCGCCTCGCCCGCCGACTTCGCGTCGCCCGCCGCCCGCTCGACGTTCGTGCCCGCCTGCTCGGCCTTGCGCGACGCCTCCTCGGCGGCCTTGATGTCGGCCTCGCTGCCGGAGGCGAACGCCTTGGCGTTGGCCTCGGCCGCCGCCGCGTTGGCCGCCGCGAAGTCCACGTTCGCCTGCTCGTACGTGGCGTTCGCCGCCTTCGCCGCGTCGTTCTTGGCCGACATGTCGCTCTCGGCGGACGTGCGCGCCGGGTCGTCCTGGCCCGGGTTGTTGCGCTTGTACTCCTCGTACGCGGCCTTCGCGGCCTCGTCGGAGGGCTTCGCGTCGGTCAGCGCCTGGTTGCTCGCCTTGGCCGCGTCGGCCACGTCGCGGGCTTCCTTCGCCGCCTTCTCCGCCGCCTGGGCCGCCTCGCCGCGCGCCGCGTCCGCCTCGACCTTGGCCGCCTCGTACTTGGCCATCGCCGCGTCCCGGCCCGCCTGGTCACCGCGCGCGGCGGCGGCGTTGGCCTCTTCGACGTACGAGTTGGCCTTGGCGTTGGCCTCGCTCGCCTTCGTGGCCGCCGCGTTCACGTCCTCGTTGGCCTTCTTGGCCTCCTCGGCGGCCTTGGCCTCGTCCTCCTTGGCCTTGCTGTACCGGTCGTTGGCCTCCTCGGCCTTCTTGTTGGCGTCGGTGACCTTGTCGTCCTGCACGTCCTTGGCCAACGCCTTGTCGATCTCGCGGTCGACGCCCTTCTGCGCCTTCCACGACTCGTAGCCGACCTCGGCCACGTCGGCGATGTTCTCGAACCGGTTCCAGCCCTTGCCGACGCTCTCGGTGATGTCGTCGAGGTTCTTGATCCGGCCCATCTGCCTGCCGAGCGCGGCGGTGAGCCGGGCGATCCGGGACGCGATGTTCACGCCCAGCGCCACGGCCTTGCCGACCGCGAAACCGATGTAGGCGGCGATCGACGCGCCGAAGGTGATGACCGCGGTGGCGGCGGCGATCAGCGCGCCCGCCAGCAGCGACCCGAGCAGCTGGGCGATCAGGTCGCGCACGATGTCGCGCAGCACCGACACCAGCACGCCGCAGATGGCGACGATCTTGGCCTTCTGCTCGACGGCGTTGGCCAGCGCGTCCAGCTCCTGGCCCATCGACTCCATGTTCTTCTGGAACGCCTCGGACGACGCGCCGGTCCACCCGTCGAACGTGGCCAGCTCGCGCCGGTGGTCCTCGGCCAGCACGCGCAGCTCGGCGGCCTGCTTCTTGGTCGCCTCGACGTTGGCGTTGATCTCGTCCGGGTCGCCCATGAGCTGGTCGAGCGGTTCCTTCAGGAACGACACGTGCTCGATCAGCCAGCCGATGCCCGCGCCCAGGATCGTGCCGAACGGGTCGACCGCCAGCATGGCCATGGACGACGCCGTGCCGATCGCGGCGAACGTGATGTCCAGCGCCTTCTCGGTCTCGGTCTCCGCGTCCTTGCCGATGGTGGTGATCATCTCGTCCCAGGCCGAGATGAACAGCGAGCCCTTGAACTTGTTCTGCTCGGTGATCTCCATGCCCGGCGGCGAGGCGATCGGGGTGTCGGGGGCGGTCATCGCTCAGGGTCTCCTCGTCACCAGGGCTGGTTGTCGTCGTCCTCGTCGTCACCGGGGCGCGAGGGGCGCGCCGGGCGCGACGGGGTCTGCGGCTGACCGCCGTACGGGGTCTGCGGCTGACCGCTGTACGGGGCCGGGGTCGGGGCGTGGGTCGCCGCCGGGGCCGGCGGCGCGGGCTCGGCCTCGGGCGCGGCGTAGTCGTCACGCTCGTCGTCGTCGACCTCGTCGGTCGGGATGGCGTCGCTGACCATCCGCATGGCCTCGGTGCCCTCGCCGAGCGGCTCGAACGCCGCCATCACCTGCTGCGCGGCCTGCTTCTGCGCGACCTTGGCCGTCTGCATGATCAGGGCGGTGAGGCGGGCGGAGCCGAGCTCGGTCGCCCGGTGGCCGAGCTGGATGTTCAGCAGGCCGCCGTTCGGGCCGACGGTGATGGTCACCGCGCCGTCCGGGCTCGACGCCGTGGCCTGCGAGTTCTCGAAGTTCTCCTGGAGGTCGGCCGACTTCCGCTGGAGATCGGCCAGCTTTGCCTCGAAGTTGTCGAGCCACTGCTGGGGGTCCAAGTCAACCTCCTGGGGGGGATATCGGTGCAGGGTGGAGTGCACCGGAGCCCGCCAACGCCGCTCCAACGCCTCACCAACGGGTCAACCCTGCGGGCCTCCGAACCTCGGTCGGCCCGCGGTCACCGACCGGCCACCTCACCCGGTCCGCGTATTGACACTGAGTAACCGGCTACAACGCGGGGAAGTCGCGCTATCACTACGAGTGGCGGAGTCGCCCGATGGCACCAACGATTAGGTCACGTGCGGACCGGTGCGTGCGCGGGGGTCATTACTACGGGGTACGGTTCGCCACTCGGAAGCCCTGACGGCCCCGCCGTCGGGATTTGTCTGCTCCTAGCCGGAGCAGGGAGGGAGACGAGCCGTGCGTCGTCGAATGCGTGGCCTCGCGGTGGCCGCGATCGCGCTGACCAGCGTTCTCACGATGGCCGCCTGCGCCAAGGACACCGGTGGCAACAACACCGGTACCGGGTCCACCAACACCGCCGAGGGCTGCAAGCTGGCTGACAAGCCGCCGGCCGCCACCGCGACCTCCAGCAGCGCCGCGTCGGGCGAGAAGGTCGACGGCAGCGCGCTCAAGGTGGGCCTGGCCTACGACATCGGCGGTCGGGGCGACGCGTCGTTCAACGACTCCGCGGCGGCGGGCCTGGACAAGGCCAAGGCGGACTTCGGCATCGCCGAGGTCAAGGAGCTGACCGCCGCGCCGAACGAGCCGGAGGACGCCAAGCAGACCCGGCTGCGCCAGCTCGCGAGCGAGGGCTTCAACCCGATCATCGGGGTCGGCTTCGCCTACGCCGAGTCGCTGAAGGTCGTCGCGCCGGAGTTCCCGGCCGTCAAGTTCGCGATCGTCGACGGCGCGGTCGAGGGCGCGGCGAACGTCACGCCGCTGCTGTTCGCCGAGGAGCAGGGCTCCTTCCTGGCCGGCGTCATCGCCGCCTACAAGTCGAAGGCCTGCCACGTGGGCTTCGTCGGCGGTGTGGAGATCCCGCTGATCCAGAAGTTCGACGCGGGCTTCGCCCAGGGCGCCAAGACCGCCGCCCCCGACATCAAGATCGAGAAGAAGTACCTGACCCCGGCCGGCGACTTCACCGGTTTCCAGGACCCGGCCAAGGGCCAGGAGGCCGCGACCGGCCAGGTCGAGGCGGGCGCGGACGTGCTCTACCACGCCGCCGGCGCCTCCGGTAAGGGCGTGTTCTCCGCCGCGAAGTCGGGCAACGCGCTCGCCATCGGCGTCGACTCCGACCAGTACAACCAGAAGACGGTCGAGGAGTCCAAGGACGTCATCGTCTCGTCCATGCTCAAGCGGGTCGACGTCGCGGTGTACGACTTCGTCAAGGCGGTCGCCCAGAACGACCTGGCGAGCCTGCCGAAGGTGTTCGACCTGTCCGTGGACGGCGTCGGCTACTCCACCTCCGGCGGCAAGATCGACGACAACCTGAAGGCGGTCCTCGAGGGCTACAAGGCCCAGATCATCGAGGGCAAGATCAAGGTCGAGTCCACGCCGTAACGACACCACCCGGCCTCCGGCGCACTGGGCCCTGCGAGCACCCTCGCGGGGCCCAGTGCGTGGTTAACCCCGGCGCAGCCGGAGATCAGACGGAGCTTCCATGAGCGTCACAACCCCTGCCGTCGTCCTGTCGGGCATCACCAAGCGCTTCCCGGGTGTCGTCGCCAACAGCGACGTCCACCTCAGCGTGCAGGTCGGCGAGGTGCACGCGCTGTGCGGCGAGAACGGCGCCGGCAAGTCCACCCTGATGAAGATCCTGTACGGGATGCAGCAGCCCGACGAGGGCACCATCGAGGTGGCGGGCGAGCAGGTCCGGTTCCGCACCCCCGCCGACGCGATCAAGGCCGGCATCGGCATGGTGCACCAGCACTTCATGCTCGCCGACAACCTGACCGTGCAGGAGAACGTCGTCCTCGGCGCGGAATCGCTGCACGGCATCGGCGGCAGGGCGCGCAAGCGGATCCTGGAGCTGGCCGAGGCCACCGGCCTGACCGTCGACCCCGGCGTGCTCGTCGAACGCCTCGGCGTGGCCGACCGGCAGCGGGTCGAGATCCTCAAGGTGCTCTACCGGGGCGCCAAGGTCATCATCCTGGACGAGCCGACCGCGGTGCTCGTGCCGCAGGAGGTGGACGAGCTGTTCGCCACCCTGCGCGGCATGCAGCGGCAGGGGTTCACGTTCCTGTTCATCTCGCACAAGCTCGACGAGGTCCGCTCGATCGCCGACTCCGTCACGATCATCCGCCGCGGCACCACCGTCGGCACCGCCGACCCGAAGGCCGTCAGCTCGCGCCAGCTGGCCGAGATGATGGTCGGCAGCGAGCTGCCCAGCCCGGAGACGCGCGAGTCGACCGTCACCGACCGCGTCGTGCTCCAGGTGGAGAACCTGGGCCTGGTCGCGGCGGAGGGCACCCGGCCCGTGCTCGACGACATCGACCTGGTCGTGCGCGCGGGCGAGATCGTCGGCATCGCGGGAGTCGAGGGCAACGGGCAGACCGAGCTGGTCGAGACGATCATGGGCATGCGCAAGGCGCACCACGGCCGGGTGCTGCTCGGCGACCGCGACCTCACCAGGCTCGGCACGCTCGCCCGCCGCGAAGCGGGCATCGGCTACATCCCCGAGGACCGGCACCGCCAGGGCCTGCTGCTCACCCAGCCGCTGTGGGCCAACCGCATCCTCGGCCACCAGACCCGCCGCCCCGTGTCGAAGGGCCAGTGGCTCGACCTCGCGGGCGCGAAGCAGGACACCGAGCGCATCGTCGAGGACTTCGACGTGCGGACGCCGGGCATCGACGTGGCCGCCGTCGCGCTGTCCGGCGGCAACCAGCAGAAGCTCGTGGTCGGCCGTGAGCTGTCCGGCGACCCCGTGCTGCTCATCGCGTCGCACCCCACGCGCGGCGTCGACGTCGGCGCGCAGGCCTTGATCTGGGACGAGATCCGCGCCGCCCGCGCCCGCGGCCTCGCCGTGCTGCTGATCTCGGCGGACCTGGACGAGCTGATCGGCCTGTCCGACACCATCCGGGTGATGCTGCGCGGCCGGCTCGTCGCGGACGCCGACCCGGCCACGGTCACCCCGGAAGACCTCGGCAGCGCCATGACCGGCGCGGGCACCGGCGCCACGAGCGCCGCCGCCGCCGACCAGGCGTCGGAATCGGAAGGCGAGTAATGGGAATCTTGCGCGGCAAACTGCTGCCGCCCGTGCTGGCGATCCTGTTCTCCGCCCTGCTGTGCGGTATCGCGCTGGTCGTGTCCGGCGCGAACCCGCTGCGGGCGTTCGGGGCGATGTTCGCGCAGGTCGGCGAGGGCACCACGGCCGTCGACATCGTCAACAGCACCGGCACCTACTACATCGCGGCGCTGGCGGTGGCGATCGGGTTCCAGATGAACCTGTTCAACATCGGCGTCGAGGGCCAGTACCGGGTCGCGGCGGTCGTCGCGGCCGTGGTCGGCGGCTCGATCGCCCTGCCACCCGGCCTGCACGCCCTGGTGATCATCCTGACGGCCGCCGTCGCGGGCGCGCTGTGGGCCGCGATCCCGGCGATCCTCAAGGTGACGCGCGGTGTCAACGAGGTCATCTCCACGATCATGATGAACGGCCTGGCGCTCGGCCTGGCCGCGTACCTGATCGGCGCGGACGTGTTCGGCGAGCTGCGCGGCAACAACATCCGCACGCCGGAGATCCCGGAGAGCGGCTGGGTGCCCGGCATCCCGCTCGGCTCGTCCGGCACCGTGTTCGGCCTGGTGTTCCTGGCCGCGCTGCTGGGCATCGGCTACTGGGTGATGATGAACCGCACCCGGTTCGGCTTCGAGCTGCGGGCCTCGGGCGAGTCGTCCACGGCCGCCGCCGCGGGTGGCGTGAACGCCAAGAAGATGGTGCTGATCGCCATGCTGCTCTCGGGCGGCATCGCGGGCCTCGTCTCCATGCCGGAGATCCTGGGCCGCGACCACACCTACAACTTGAACTTCCCGGCGGGCATCGGCTTCTCCGGCATCGCGATCGCGCTGCTCGGGCGCAACCACCCCGGCGGCATCGCGTTCGGCGCGCTGCTGTGGGCGTTCCTGGACAAGTCGGGCCTGGCGCTGGACAACGTGGGCGTGCCCCGCGAGATCGTGACGATCATGCAAGGGGCGATCGTGCTGTCGGTCGTCGTCGCGTACGAGGTGGTCCGCCGGTTCGAACTGGCCGCGCAGCAGCGGCAGGTCGGCCGGCAGCTCGGAACGGTGGATGCGGCATGAGCGAGTTTGCGAGCGAATCGTTGGACACCGCGCACAGTGCTCTTGCGCCGACGAGCGCAGGCGAGGTGGCGGCATGAGCACTTCCTTGATGAACCCGTCCGAGGCCCCTTCCACCGTCCCGCCGCCGCGCAAGGCGCGGCGGATCCCCGGCTGGGCCGTCGGCGCGCTGGGCGTGGCGGGCGCGGTCGTGCTGCTGTCCACCACGTCGTACCTGACGGGTGTGCCGCAGCTGACGTCCACCGGCACCATCCAGACCGCGGTGCGGTTGGCGCTGCCGATCCTCCTGGCGGCCCTCGGCGGCCTGTGGGCGGAACGCGCGGGCGTGGTGAACATCGGCCTCGAAGGCATGATGATCATGGGCACGTGGGGTGCGGCGTGGGCCGGCTACCAGTGGGGCCCGTGGGCGGCGCTGGTGTCGGCGGCCGTGTTCGGCGCGCTGGGCGGTCTCCTGCACGCCATCGCCACGGTGACGTTCGGGGTCAACCACATCGTGTCCGGTGTGGCGATCAACCTGCTCGGCGCGGGCCTGACCAAGTACCTCTCCACGCTGATCTTCTTCCCGCTGTCGAACAACCCGCGCGAGTCGCCCGCCGTGCCGAAGTTCGACACCTACTCCGCGTCCGGGCTGTCCGAGTGGCTGGGCGAGCTCGAGGCGCAGCAGCGAGTGGGCCTGTCCGACGTCGCCGGCATCCTGCGCGGCCTCGTCACCGGCGTGTCCCCGTTGACCATGCTGGCGATCCTGCTGGTGATCGGCAGCTACCTGGTGCTGTGGCGGACCCGGTTCGGCCTGCGGCTGCGGTCGTGCGGCGAGAACCCGGTGGCCGCGGAGTCCCTCGGCGTCAACGTCTACCTCTACAAGTACGTCGCGGTGATCTCCTCGGGCGCGCTCGCCGGCATCGGCGGCGCGGCCCTCGTGCTCAACCCCGGCCAACCCGGCTACCTCGAGGGCCAGACCAACGGCCGCGGGTTCATCGGCCTCGCCGCGATGATCTTCGGCAACTGGCGGCCCGGCGGCCTGCTCGGCGGCGCGGCCCTGTTCGGCTACGCCGACGGGTTGCAGCTGCGGTCGGGCGGCAAGACGTTCCTCGCGCTGATCTACGGCGCGGTGCTGCTGCTCGTGGTGATCGTCATCTGGCAGCTGGTCCGCCGCCGCTGGTTCGCCGCCGCGTTCGGCATCCTGGCCGCCGGCCTGCTCTACGCCGTGTACTACTCGGTGGACGAGGTGCCGAGCGAGCTGACCACCTACGCGCCCCACCTGGTGACGCTGGTCGTCCTCGCGGTCGCCTCCCAGCGATTGCGCATGCCCGCGGCGGACGGGGTGGTGTACCGCCGTGGTTGACCTCGACTGGGACGTCCTGCGGACCCGTGCCGTCGAGGCCGCGCAGTCCGCCTACTGCCCCTACTCCGGGCTCCAGGTGGGCGCGGCGGCCCTGTGCGACGACGGCCGTATCGTGGTCGGCTGCAACGTGGAGAACGCCGCCTACGGCGTGGGCCTGTGCGCCGAGTGCACGTTGGCTGGCCAGTTCGTGCTCAGCGGCGGCGGCAAGCTCGTCGCCCTCGCGTGCCGCAGCGGCACGGGTGAGCTGCTGATGCCGTGCGGCCGGTGCCGTCAGGTGATCTACGAGCTGGGCGGCGCGCCGTGCCTGATCGACACCCCGTCCGGGGTGCTGCCGATGAGCAGGGTGCTGCCCGACGCGTTCGGCCCGGAGGACCTGCCATGACCCACACCGCTGTCGACGTGATCCGGGCCAAGCGCGACGGCGACCGCCTGACCGACGCCCAGATCGACTGGGTCGTGGACGCCTACACCCGGGGCGTGGTGGCCGACGAGCAGATGTCGGCGCTGGCCATGGCGATCTTCCTGAACGGCATGGATTCCGCCGAGACCGCCCGGTGGACCCACGCCATGATCAACTCCGGGGAGAAGCTGACGCTGGACGTCGGCCGCCCCACCGTGGACAAGCACTCCACGGGCGGGGTGGGCGACAAGATCACCCTGCCCCTCGCGCCCCTGGTCGCCGCCTGCGGCGCCGCCGTGCCCCAGCTCTCCGGCCGCGGCCTCGGCCACACCGGCGGCACGCTCGACAAGCTCGAAGCCATCCCCGGCTGGCGGGCGCAGCTCTCGGTCGACGAGGTCGTCGCGCAACTGCGCTCGGTGGGCGCCGTCATCTGCGCCGCGACCTCCGGCCTCGCCCCGGCCGACAAGAAGCTGTACGCGCTGCGCGACGTGACCGGGACCGTCGAGGCGATCCCGCTGATCGCCTCGTCCATCATGTCGAAGAAGATCGCCGAGGGCGCCGAGGCGCTGGTCCTGGACGTCAAGGTCGGCTCCGGCGCGTTCATGAAGTCCCTCGACCAGGCCCGTGCGCTGGCCACGGCGCTGGTGTCGATCGGCGTCGACCACGGACTGCGCGTGTCGGCCCTGCTGACCGACATGTCCGTGCCACTGGGCCGTGCCGTGGGCAACGCGGTCGAGGTCGCCGAGTCGATCGAGGTCCTGCGCGGCGGCGGCCCGTCCGACGTCGTGGACCTGACCGTCGCCCTGGCCGAGGAGATGCTGTCCCGCGCGGGCATCTCCGCGTCACCGCGCGAGGTCCTGGCCTCCGGCGAGGCCTACGAGACGTGGGCCAGGATGATCAGGGCCCAGGGCGGCGACCCGGACGCCCCGCTCCCGCTCGCCCGCCACGAGCACGTCGTCACGGCACCTGCGGACGGCTACCTGACCAAGCTGGACGCCTACGCCGTGGGCGTCGCGGCCTGGCGCCTGGGCGCCGGCCGCGCCCGCAAGGAGGACCCGGTCCAACCGGGCGCCGGCATCCTGTGCCTGGCCAAGCCGGGCGACCGGCTGGCCGAGGGCCAACCGCTCCTGCTGCTGCGCACCGACACCCCGGACGCCATCCCCGCCGCCCTGGACTCGCTGTCCGGCGGCTACGACATCGGTCCCGCCGCACCTGCCGCGACACCCCTGATCATCGACACGATCCGGGGCTGAGCGCCGCACGACGACAAGGCCCGGACCCGCGTCAAGCGGACCGGGCCTTGTCAGCGCCGACGACCGAGCGCGCCACGCACGAGACGAGGCCCGGTCCGCTCGATGCGGACCGGGCCTCGTCGGGCAGCACGGTCAGGCGCCCTCGGCGGTCAGGTCGTCGTCGTCCAGGTTCCGGTTCTCGCCGGGCTTGGTCCCGTTCTTCCGGGTCCGCCGCTGGGGCCGCGGCAGGGCGGTGGGCGGCGGGGGCGGGGTCGGGGAGCCGCCGCCGAGGATCAGCTCGGCGAAGGTCGCCATCGCCTCGTCCAGCTGGCCGCCGATGCGCAGCTCCGACTCCTGGTTGCTCTTGCGCACCAGGCCTGCCAGCGAGTCGGCGTCGGGCCGGGTCGACAGCGTGCCCTCGACCTTGGCGATGCCCTGCTCCACCACGCCGGACAGCTCGCCGAGCCGCGACGCGAAGTCGTCCTCCACCGAGTCGAGCCGGGTCGCCATGGTGTCGAGCCGGGACGTCACCTGCTCCAGGCGCTGCGCCAGCGCCTCCAGCCGGTCCGTCGCGTCGACCTGGTCGCGCGTCTCGTCCAGCGCCGCGTGCAGCGCCTCGCGGGCCTCGTCCAGCTTGCCCGTCATCGTGCTGCGCGTGTCCGCCAACGACGCCACGAGCGACTCGCGCGTCTCGGTCAACGACGCGTGCAGCCCGTCCCGGGTGCTGGTGAGGTTGTCCCGGGCCTCGTCCAGCTTGCCGTTCAGGCCGTTCGCCGACTCCGTGACGGACCGCTGCAACGCCTCGCGCGTGCCGTCGAGGTGCTCGTGCACGCCCTCGTCGACCTCGTCCAGGCGACCGCGCAGCGCGGCCTCCAACGCCTCGATCCGCTCCCGCAACGGCCCGGTCACCGCGCCCGGCACCTGCTCGACCTTGCCGTCCTGCTTGTCCAGGTGGCCGTCGAGGTCGTCGAGGCGCTTGTGGATGTGGGAGAGCTTGTCCTCCAGGCCGTCCATCCGCCCGGCGACACCCTCGAACCGGCCCGTCACCCCGTCGAGCCGACCGTCGAGCTGCGCGAACGGCTTGGCGAGCTTGTCGACCAGGCCCTCGACGGCCCGGCCGATGCCCTGCACCGCGTTGTCCTGCGCCTCCAGCTTGGCCAGCGCCTCGTCCAGCCGCTCGGCCAGCACGCTGACCTCGGTCCGGTCGGGCAGCTCGGACAGGCGCTTGCGAACGGAACCCAGCGACTCGAGCGGGGACATCCGCGCGTGGATCTCGTCCAGTGCGTCGAAGATCTGCTGCTGTTCGCTCTCACGGATCTCCGCGGCGCGCGTGAGCATGTTGCGCATCCGATCGAAGGACATCGTGGAGTTGTTGTTCTCGTTCACGGCTCGGGTGCCTTCGTCCAGGGGAGGGGAGACCTCCGGGAGCCTAACCAGGTTGGGGCGGTGGGCAGTAGCGCCCCCCGACCGGGACCGCCTGGATCGACCTAGCGTGTACTCCGTTGGAGTGACCGTCGCCGACCTTACCCCAAGGTAACCGGCAGCGTGCTTGTGACTGCTCCCGGTAAGCATCCGCCGTGTGAGTGACTAAAGCCCGGTCAGCGGTAGCGGAAAGTTCTGCATCACGAGTGCACAACAGGTTCAGTGCAGCGAAAGCGGCACCTGATCGAGTGGTTATGAACACACCCGGTAACGCCGGGGTGATCATACCGGTTGATGATCAACGCGGACCGGAACGACACGGCGTGTCACCGGTATACGGTGACGCCCATGCCGACCCCGCTGACCCAGGAAGACCTTCGCCGCGCGCCGAAGGTGCTCCTGCACGACCACCTCGACGGTGGCCTCCGCCCGCAGACGGTGATCGAACTCGCCGAGGCCTGCGGCCACCAGGGCTTGCCCACCACGGACCCGGTCGCGCTGGGCGCGTGGTTCCGCGACAACGCCAACTCCGGCTCGCTGGTCCGCTACCTGGAGGGCTTCGCGCACACGTGCGGCGTCATGCAGGACGAGTCCTCGCTGGTGCGCGTCGCCTCCGAGGCCGTGCAGGACCTCGCCGCCGACGGTGTCGTCTACGCCGAGATCCGCTACGCGCCCGAGCTGTTCACCGACAAGGGCCTGAGCATGGAGCAGGCGGTCGAGGCGGTGCAGGAGGGCTTCCGCCAGGGCGAGGCCGCGTCCGGCGGCCGCATCAGGGTCGGCACGCTGCTGTGCGCGATGCGCCAGAACGACGGCTGGCAGCGCATCGCCGACCTGGTCGTCCGCTACCGGGACGCGGGCGTCGTCGGCTTCGACATCGCGGGCCCCGAGGCCGGGTTCCCGCCGAGCAAGGAGCTGTCCGCGTTCGAGTACCTGCGGCAGCAGAACGCGCACTTCACCATCCACGCGGCCGAGGCCTCCGGCGCGGAGTCGGCGTGGGAGGCCGTGCAGCTCGCGGGCGCGGAGCGGCTGGGCCACGGCGTGCGGCTGGCCGAGGACATCCAGGGCGACGAGGTCGGCCTGCTGGCCGCCTACGTGCGCGACCGGCGCATCGCGCTGGAGATGTGCCCGACGTCGAACGTGCACACCGGCGCGGTGGCGTCGCTGGCCGAGCACCCGATCAAGCGGATGGCCGACCTCGGCTTCCGGGTCACCGTGAACACCGACAACCGCCTGATGAGCGACGTGTCGATGACCGGCGAGTTCGCCACCGTGGTCGAGCAGTTCGGCTTCGGCTGGGAGGACCTGCGCAAGTTCACCGTCAACGCCGCCAAGGCCGCGTTCATCTCGCACGACGAGCGCCGCGCGCTGATCCAGGACGTGATCGAGCCGGCGTACGCCGCGCTGGCCAAGTAACGCGGACCGCACGAAGCAGAGGTCGCGGGCTCCGATGGCTGCCCGCGACCTCTGCTGCTCAGCACCGCTCTTCAGCGTGCTCTAGTGCACCTTGAGCCGGTCCTCGAACGCCGCCACGAGCGTCCGCCACGCCACCTGCTCGTCGTCGAACGGCGCGCTGGGCGCCAGTCGCGTCGGGTCCGGCTTGAGCACGTAGGACACCAGCCACCCCAGCCGCTCGGACTGGTTCAACGCCACCTTCACGGTGTCGTCGTTGGCCCACTCGCCCGCGTCCTCCAGCAGTTCGACCACGAGGTCGAGCTGCGTCGGGTCGATCGCGTCCGGGCCGTCGGCGATGTCCTCGTCCAGGCCGGTGAGCACGTAGACGTTGTCCGGGTCGACCTCGACGTCCAGGTCGCCGCCGGTGGCCTTGGTGACCAGCTCGCCCCAGGTCGACACCTCGGCCAGGTCGTTGTCGTCGGCCTCGACGATGAACCGGGCCAGCGCGCGCGGCGAGCCGAACACGTCGATGCGGCCCTTGCGGCCGAGGAAGACCGGGTGGTCGTCCAGGTAGCAGCGCAGCGTGTAGTACTCGCCCGCACCACTGATGATCTTGATCGGATCGATGCCGACCTCGCCCCAGAAGCCGACCGGCTCGTCGCCGTCCTCTTCGTCCTCGTCCGCGGCGGCCGCCGCGGCGGCGTTGGCCTCCTCGAACTCGGCCAGTTCGTCCTGCGCGGCCTTGAGCGCGGTCTCGTCGACCTCCGGCGTGGCCACGACCTCGTCGATCGCGTCCAGCACCTCGTCCCACTTCTCCGCGACGACCTCGGAGATCTCGGTCCACAACGCCTGACCCTCGCGGCCGGTGAACGGCAGCGTGCCCTGCGGGAGCAGCGCGAAGCCCTCCGCCGAGTCGAGGATCTCGTGCACCTTCTCCAGCTCGCAGACGTCCGCCAGCGACCGCACGATGGAGATCACGTCGGCGAGCTCGCCGATGACCCAGGTGTCGGGCTCCTCGGAGACCAGCTCGGGCACGCCGACCAGGTCGAACTGGTGGTTGTCGTCCGGCGACAGCTCACCGACCGACAGCGCGGGCACGACGTGCCACGCCGGGTGGTCGGTCAGGTCGTGCTCTTCGGCCTTGCGCACGAACGCCGCCAAGTGCGCGGCATCGGGGAACGCGTACAGGTCCTCCTCGTGGCCGAGGAAGGCTTCCCACTCCTCGCCCTCTTCCCGCCAGCGCGGGGCCCACAGGGTGACGACATCACCCTGGGTGAGCCCCAGCTCGATCGGGACGATGTCCTGTGCCATCCGACCTCCCGGTCACGCCATGCCCCTTTGCGATGCGGGGGCAAGAGTACGGGGTCGATCACGCGCTACTGCCGTTGACCACGGAAAGGGTCCGCGAAGTAGTCGTCGTCGTCCGTTTCCTCCGGTTGGGGACGGGCCGCGGGACGGCTCCCGACCTGCCCGGCCCACGGCGGCGCGGTGGGCCGGGCAGTCCTCGACCGGGGCGCCGCCGGTGGCGTGACCTGCGGTTCGGCGGGCACGGGCGGGATCTGCGCCGTCCGCAGCGGCGGCGGACCGGCGAACGCCTCCACCGCCATCGCCAGGCCGTCGCCCAACGACTTCGCCAACTCGTTGTAGCTCTTCTGCACCGCCGCGTCCGTCGCCAGCCGCGCCGTCTCCACGACCAGCCTGCCGACCGCGTCCGGACCCTGCGCCAACGCGTTCGGGTGCAGGTCGAGCGCCTTGAGCTCACCCGACGCGGTCGCCGTGGCGCGGGCCAGCCGGGTGGGGTGCTCGGCGCTGCCCGTGGTGCGGGCCAGCACTTCGGTCAGGCCTTCGGCCGCCGCGAGCCGTTGTTCCTGCGTCACCGGGACTCCCCCAGGTGCGCGCCGTCGAACCCGTCGTCGTCCGGACCGCGTTCGAAGCCGATCTCGGCCAACGCCCGCACCGCCGCCGGGTCGGCCACGCGCTCCAGCGCCCGGTGCACGCGCGACGCCGCGTCACGGGACGCCCGCGCCGACACGCGCAGGATCTCGTCCGCCAACGCCCGCGGTCCCATGTTCAACGCCGACGGCGAGACCCGCACCTCCTGCGGCGGTCCGCCGGGCGTCGCGACGACCGTGACCGCGCCGTCGGGTGACGACGCCCGGCCGCGCACCGGACCGGTGCGCGCCACGTGCTCGGCGACCCGCCGGCCGGTGTCGGCGACCCGCTGGGCCGCCCGCTGCGTCTCGTCCACGTCCTCAGCCCATCTCAGCCGGTCGGTCGGTAGAAGCCCATGAAGCCCATGCCGCTGTTGCTCGTGCGGATCGGGTTGACCTGCACCGGGTCGCCCGCCTCCACCATCTGCCCGTTGCCGATGACCATGGCCACGTGCCCGTCCCACACCACCAGGTCGCCGGGCAGCAGCTGGTCGGCCGGCACGGACGCGCCCATCGCCTGCGACGACGCGGGGCGCGGGATGTCGAACCCGGCGCCGCCGTACGCCCACTGGGTCAGGCCGCTGCAGTCCGTGCCCTGGGGCGGGTTCGCGCCGCCCCACACGTAGGGGGTGCCCAGGGCGGACAACGCGTTGCGCACGGCGCGGGCCGCGGTCTCGTTGGGCGCTTCGGCGGAGCTGCCGTCCGGCAGGTTCACGCCGACGCCGGTGCCGGGCTGCGGCGGGATGGCCACCGGCAGGCGCGGCCCGGTGGGACCTCCGCCGCCTCCGCCGCCGCTGCCTCCGCCGGACCCACCGCCCGGACCGCCGCCGGACCCGCTTCCCGACCCGCTGTCGGAGCCACCGTGGGAGCCGCCGTTGGACGAAGAGGACGGCCCGCCGGTGTCGCCCGCCGACGACGTCGACGTCGTGCCGCCGCTCTCCACGCCCAGCGGGTCGCCGATCCCGGCGAAGTCCGGGTGCGGCAAGCCGCGCAGCTGCGTGACGACGTCGGTCAGCTGCGTGCGGACCTTCGCCAGCTCCTGACCGGTCTTGCCCTCGTAGTCGCGGGCCTTCGCGGTGACCTCCGCCGCCACCGCGAGCACCGCGCCGACGCCGCCGAACGCGCCCGCCGCGACCGCCGCCGCCAGCCGGGGCCACGCCCAGCCGGTGAACTCGTCGATCAGGCCCTGGATCGCGGACTTGCCGGAGGTCACCGCGTCCACCGCCGCGGTGGCGGCCTGCCGGGTGGTCGTCGCGTTGCGCGCCAACGCGCCGACGCCACCGGAGAACGCGGCGACGCGCGTCTGGAACGCGTTCGCCTTCTCGCCGTACCACTCGCTCATCGCGGCGTTCGCCGCGCCCGTGTGCCTGCCGTCGAGCTCGGTCAGCGCCGAGGACGCCCGGCCGAACGACTCGGCCGCGGCCGTCGCACCACCGGTGTCGCCCTCCAGCTTGGCCAAGTGGTCCTTCATCGGCTGGACCAGAGCCGCCAGGAAGCCGCCTACGTCCACGTCAGACCTGCGCGGCCCGGTCGAGGTCGGCGCTGGTGCGCGCCTCCTGCTCGGTGTACGCCCGACCGGTCTTCGCGACCTCCGAGGCGAACGCCGACAGCCCCGCCGAGGCGGCCGCCACACCGTCCACTTGGGCCTGTGCCGCCTGCTGGAAGGCCGCGCCGAGACCCACCTCGTCGCCGAGCGCGCCGAAGCTGCCCGCGGCCAGCGACGTCGTGCCCGCCAACGTGGACGTGCCCACCTCGCCGACCTCGCCCGCCAGACCGGCCGCCGTGCCGCCGTACGCCGCCAGCGCCGCGGTGTCGACGCCGAAACCCCGTTCCACCATCGTCCCCCTTCTGGTGCCGTGCGACCGCGATCCTGCCCCATCCGCCGGCGGGTTGTGCGGCGTTCGGCGAGATCCTGCCCCGATGAGCGGTACCACCGGTGTTGTCGTCACCTGATCATGTGTGTGTGGGTGTTTTACGCCATTGGGAACGGATAGTGGCGTGGCTTGACCACCACGCCCCCTTGACCGGATCGGCGTTCGTGCCCCCCGAGGACGGCGCCGCGGTCGAGGCGTTGGCGGTCGCGAGCGGCCTCGAGCCGCCCGCCGACCTGCGCGCGTGGTGGGCCGTGTGCGGCGGCACCGCCGACTTGGCGTTCGCCGAGGTGCTGCCGCCGTTCTACACGCCGCTCGGTCCGTCCAACGCGTTGCGCTCGTGGCGGTTGAAGGAGCGGTTCTGGCCCGCGGACCTCGACACCGAGGCGGGCACGCCGACGACCGGGTTCCACCCGATGTGGCTGCCGATCGCGTTCGACGGGTGCGGTGACGCGCTGGCGGTCGACCTGCGGCCGGGCGTGCTGTCGGGGTGCGTGGTCGAGTGGGACCGCGAGGCGGGGGAGATGCTCAAACCGGAGTGGACGAGCCTGGACGAGATGCTGGACCAGGTCGCCACGGCCCTGGAGCACCGCGGCCGGCTCGGTCACTGCGAACCGCTGGTGACGACGGACGGCCGGTTGGGCTGGTTCACGAACTAGTGAACCGTTCGTCGTGGGCGTTCAACTCGGGGGTCCTGGACGTAGGACACGCGCGTGCTGAACGCAGGACACGCGGGTGGTCACACTGGCGGGTGAAACCTCGGCTCGTCGGCGCGCTGAAGCGGGCGCCGTGACGTTGGCTGCGGGGAGGGAGTCGACCTCCACGGGAGCCGGACATGCAGATCAGCCGCAGCGGAGCCGTCGGTCTGGCGGTCGCCGTCGCCGTCCTCGCGATCGGGTGGGCGCCGGGCGCCCAGCCGAGGCTCGCGGCGGTGAACCCCGTGCGGCCGGTCGCGCCGGACGACGTCCACGCCGACCCGAGCCACGGGTTCCTCGTGCTGGTGGAGGGCGACGCGGCGCTGTACGAGAACGAGACCGAGGGGCCGATGGCCATCGGCGGCGACGTCAGGTTCCGGCTGTACAACGCGGGCCCCAACAACCCCGGCACGTACACCCTGCCCGGTGACGACCGGCCGACCAGCTTCGTCGTCGGCGGCGGCCTCGACTTCGACCGGAGCGGCACGGGCACGCTCAGCGTCCTCAACCAGTCCTACGCCAAGGTCGGCGAGCTGGGCAACGCGACCGTGCTGCCCTCGGGCGGGGTGACGTTCGTCGTGCCCACCGGTGGCGACGTGAACACCCGACCGGCCCTGGCGGTCCAGACCTCGCAGCCCGCCGAGTCGGTCGGCGGCCCGAGCGGCTTCGACTTCGCCTCGTTGTTCGCGCTCTACCGGCAGATCAACGCGGACATGTCGGCGTGCGCGTCGACCGTGACGTTGAGGGACCAGAACGGCGGGGAACCGTGGAACGGCACCGACCCCGTCGCCACGATCGGCCTGCGACCGGGCCAGAACGTGCTCACCCTCGACGCCGCGCGGATGGCCGCGCTCGACACCGTCAACCCGCTCGCCGGCGCGCTGCAACCCGGCGACGAGGCCTGGTTGATCGTCAACGTCGACGTGACCGGCGACTACACCTGGCCGGTGCCGAACGTGAGCTGGCAGGGCACCGACCCGTCGCGGCACGTGCTGTGGAACTTCACCACCTCCGGCACCATCACGCTCCCGCCCGACTCGGGCACCGTGTGGGGCACCGTCTACGCGCCGAACGCCACCCTGGTCGACGACAGCGCGGCCAACGTCGAGGGCGCGGTGATCGTGAAGTCCCTCGTGCAGGGCGGCGCGACGAGCGGCAGCGGCGGCGAGATCCACAGCGCGCCCTTCGCCGACGTCCTCACCGACTGCGCGACCACTCCCACGACCACCACCGAGCCGACCACCACCGAGCCGACCACCACCGAGCCGACCACCACCGAGCCGACGACGACCACGACCACCACCGCGGGCACCACCGGACCGACCGCCACCGGACCGACCACGACCGCGGCCCCCACCCCCGGGACCACGAGCCACCCGGCGGCCGTCCACCCGGACGACGACCTGGCCGTCACCGGCGCCCCGGTCCGGGGCCTGTCGGCGCTCGGCGGCCTGCTCCTCCTCTCCGGGGCGACCGCGTTGGCCCTGACCAGGCTGCGCGACCGGCGCGGCCCTCGGCGCCACGATCTCCGGCAGACTGAGTAGTCGCAGCTCAGAGCACTCGCTGGAGGTGGCATGGCGGACGTCCACGACGTGGCCGCGGCCGTTCTCGACGCCACCGGGCCCGAGTCGCCGATGAAGCTTCAGAAGCTCCTCTACTACGCCCAGGCGTGGTACCTGGCCGAGCACGGCGAGCCCCTGTTCGACGCCCGGATCGAGGCGTGGCGGCGAGGTCCCGTGGTGCCCGAGGTCTACGTCCGCCACGAAGGCCGCTCCGAGGTCGGCGCGTGGGAAGAGGGCGACCCGCGCCGGCTCACCGAGCCGGAACGCGCGGTCGTCGGCTCCGTGGTCGAGCGGTACGCGCACTTCAGCAGGCACGAGCTGAGCGACATGGCGCACGACGAGGAACCGTGGCGGGCCGCCCGGGGCGAGCTGGCCGAGTCCCAGCCGAGCAGCGCGCCGCTGTCGCACGAGGTGATGGCCCGCTACTTCCGCCGGTTGACCAGCGGCCCCGAGGAGGCCGTCGAGGAGGCCGTCGGCAGCGCCCGGTTGGAGGGCCTGGCCGTCCCGGACGACGTGGTGGCCACCATGCGGGCCGTCGCGGCGGGCGAGCTGACCGCGGACGAGGCGATCGCGCGGGAGATCGAGGCGCTGCGCCGGTAGTGGACGAAGACCCCTGCCTGGACCCGGCGTCCGGGGTGCTGCGCAACGACCTGGGCCTGACGGACCCGCTGGAGTGCGCCGTCGCCGAGACGCGGCTGAGCACGATGCGCGTCGAGCAGTTCGCCCTGTCACCCTTGCCCGGCCTGTACGACCTGGCCCACCTGCGTGCCTTCCACCACCGCATCTTCGGCGACTTCCACCCGTGGGCCGGCGAGGTCCGGCGGGTCGACATCGCCAAGTCCGCGTCGTTCGCCGCGTGGCGGCGGATCGAGCCCTGCTCGGCCGGCGTGTTCGACGACCTGAAGAAGGAGCGCTACCTGCGCGGGCTGCCCCGTGACGCGTTCCTCGACCGGTTCACGCACTACTTCGCCGAGGTCAACGCCGTGCACCCGTTCCGCGAGGGCAACGGGCGCGCGCAGCGGGCGTTCTTCCGCCAGCCGGCGCGCGAGGCGGGCTGGCGGGTCGCCGTGCACGCGCTGGACCGGGTCGCGTTCATCGACGCGTGCGAGCAGAGCCTGATCAGGTCGAACGACTCGTTGCGCGACCTGTTCGACATCGTCATGAGCCCGGCCTGACCGGGTACCCGTGGCCATGACCAGCTACGAGTACCGGGCGCCGGTCGAGATGGCCGCGCGGGAGCTGTTCGAGTTCCTCGCCCGCCCGCAGAGCCTGCCCCAGCACCTGCCCGGGTTGTCCGGCGCGACCCCGCGCATCGACCACGACCGCCGCCGCGTCTCCTGGGAGGAGGGCGGCTACCGGGGGGAGCTGAACGTCGTCGACGACGGCGCGGGCCACAGCGAGGTGGTGATCGCCGTCGAGACCGACGACACCGGTGACGTGCGGCGGGAGCTGGAGGAGGCGGTGGCGGCCCTGGCGCACCGGGCCACCGCCGAAGCCGACGTGAGCGCCGCCAAGGACCAGAACACCTGGTATTGATGTGACCCAGGTCACTCGTCGGTGAGAACCTTTCCCGCGGCCGGGGCGTCTTGCCGGGTGTGAACGAGGAGCAGTTGGTGCGCGCGGTGGCCCGCGGCGACCGCGCGGCCTTCGAAGAGCTCTACCGCCGCACGTCGCCGTGGCTGACCGTGCGACTGCGCCGCCGGTGCGCCGACGAGCAGGTCGTGGCCGAGGTCATGCAGGAGACGTACCTGGCGGTGTGGCGGGCGGCGGGGTCCTTCGCGGGCGAGGCGGTCGACGGCACGGCGGTCGGCTGGCTGTGGACGATCGCGGCCCGGCGGCTGGTCGACGCGTTCCGCCGGCGCGCGCACCAGGCCCGGCCGCTGCCGGCGGCCGGCACCGCGCCCGCCGCCGAGGACGAGGCGCTGGCGAGCGCGTTGGGCGACGACGTCGGCGGCGCGTTGCGCGACCTGGCGCCCGAGCTGCGGCAGGTGCTGCAGGCGATGGTGCTGGACGGGCTGACCGTGCGCGAGACCGCGGTGCTGCTCGGGGTGCCCGAGGGCACCGTGAAGACCCGCGCCCGGCGGGCCCGGATCGCGATGCGGGAGGCACTGTCATGACCGAGCACCCGAGCGCCGACTCGATCGCCCGGTACGCGGCCGGCGACGACCTGCCCGCCGACGTGCTGTGGGCGGTCGAGGCCCACCTGGAGACGTGCGAGACGTGCCGGTTGCGCCTGGCCGACGTAGCCCCACCGCAGGTCACGGCGTTGACCGCGGCGGTGTGGGCGGGGCTGGAGCCGACCGGGACACCGGCCCGCCGACGGCACCGGCTCGCGCGGTGGGCCACGCCGTCGCTGCCGCCCTGGCTGGCCATGACGGCGTTCGTGGTGCTGGCGGCGCTGTCGCTCGACGGGCTGCTGCCGGGCGGCTCGGCGTCGTCCGGCGTGCTGCTGCTCGCGCCGATCGTGCCCGTCCTCGGTGTGGCGGCGGCGTGGTCGCGGGGGATGGACCCGGCCCACGAACTGGTCGTGTCCACGCCCCGGGCCGGGCTGCAACTGGTGCTGCGCCGCACGTTCGCGGTGCTCGTGGCCGTGCTGCCGGTGCTGCTGGCCGGCGGTTGGCTGGCCGGCGCGTCACCGGCGTACTGGTTGCTGCCGTGCCTCGCCGTCACGGCGGTGACGCTCGCGCTCGGCGGCCTGATCGGGGTGCGCCGGGCCGGTGTCGCCGCCGCGTCCGCGTGGGCGGTGCTGGTGATCGGTCCGGCGGTGGTCGTCGGCGACGTGCCCGGTGTGCTCGCGCCGGGCGCGGCGCCGGTGTGGGCGGCGGTGCTCGTCGGGGGCGCCGCCGCCGTGTTCTTCAGGTCCGCGGCCTACGGGCGGCTGTGATGGAGGGAAGGCTCGTGGCACGTGCGGTGAGCGCGGCGGAAGTCGCGCCGACGGGGTACGCCTGGCAGGTCGAGGCGAGGGGGCTGCGCGTGCGCGCGGGCCGGACGATGGCGGTGGACGGGCTGGACCTGCGGCTCGGCCGGGGCGTGCACGGGCTGCTCGGGCCGAACGGCGCGGGCAAGACCACGCTGATCCGGTCGCTGGCGACCGTGCTGCGGCCCGTGTCGGGCACGTTGGAGGTGTTGGGCACGCCGGTGTCCGGGCGGCTGGACCTGCGCCGGGTGCGCCGCGCGCTCGGCTACCTGCCGCAGGACTTCGGCTACTACAAGCGGTTCACGGTCCGCGAGTTCGTCGAGTACGTGGCCTGGCTCAAGGAGATGCCGAAGCGCGACGTCCCCGGCGCGGTGCAGCGGGCCGTCGAACGGGTCGGGCTGGCCGACCGCGCGGACGACCGGCTCAAGACGCTGTCCGGCGGCATGGTGCGGCGGGCGGGCATCGCGCAGGCGATCGTGAACGACCCCGAGGTGCTGCTGCTCGACGAGCCGACCGCCGGCCTGGACCCCGGTCAACGGGTCCGGTTCCGGGAACTGGTGCAGGAACTGGGCGCCGACTCGTGCGTGGTCGTGTCCACGCACCTGGTCGAGGACGTCGCGGCGGCTTGCACGGACGTCGTGCTGGTCGCCGCGGGCAAGCTGGTCTTCCAGGGCACGCCCGCCGAGCTGGCGGCGGCGGGCGGGCCGGACGACGTCGGCGACAGCCCCATCGAGCGCGGCTACTCGTCGCTGCTGGGCGGTGCGTGGTGAGGATCCTCGGGATCGAGCTGAGGCGCACCGCGGCGCCGGTGCTCGGCGTGCTGGCGGTGCTGGTCATGGTGGGGCTGCTGCACTGGGGCCCGTCGATGAAGAACAGCACGGCGTGGACGCGGCAGTGGACGACGTCGGCCGAGTTCATCAGGCTCACGTTCCTGTTCGTGTGGCCGCTGGCGCTCGGCGCGGGCGGGCTGCAGGGGCTGCGGGACCGGCGGTCGGGGGTGGAGGAGCTGTTCGGCTCCACGCCGCGGCCCCGCGCGCAGCGGGTGGCGTGGACGTTCGGCGCGGTGGCCGTCGCGCTGACCGCGGGCTACGCGGTGGTGTCCGCCGTCGGCGCGGTGCAGGTGGCGTCGGCGACGGACTACTTCCACCTCGGGTGGCTGCCGGTGGCGCTGGTCGGCGTGCTGGCCCTGGTCGGGGGCGCGTGGCTGGGCATGGGTGTGGGCAGGCTGGCGCCCTCGCCGTTGACGCCGCCCGCGCTGGCGGTCGCCGGGTTCGCGCTGATGGTGCTCGGGCTGGAGCCCGCCGCCGGCGCGTTCCGCTGGACGCTGCTGCTGCCTTCGCTGCCGTCGCCGGTGACGGTGTTCGCGTCGGTGGCGTGGTCGGTGACCGCGGCGCAGGCGGTGTGGTTCGCCGGGGTGGCGGCGGCGGGGTTCCTGCTGGTGGCGCTGCGCCGGGCGTGGCCGGGCGTGCTGCCGCTGCTGGTGGCGGGCGCCGTGGCGGTGCCGTTGCTGCCCTCCGCGCCGGAGGGGGTGTGGACGCCCGACGCGGCGGCCGCGGAGCTGGTCTGCCACGAAGGGCTGTGCCTGACCCGGGCGCACGAGGACGAGCGGCCCGCGTTGACGGGGCCCGCGCGGGAGGCGCTGCGGGCGCTGGCGAAGCTGCCCTCCCCGCCGACGTCGGTGCGCGAGGTGGCCGCACCCGTCCGCCCGGTGGACGGGCGCGGTCCCGAGCCGGCGGAGGCGGTGTGGGTGCACCTGGACGAGTTCACGTACTTCCGCCGCGTGCCGCCGACGGCCGAGCAGGTCACGGCGTACCTGGTCGCGGGCGCGGGCACGCGCTCCTGCTACGGCCAGTACGTCCCGGCCGCGGGCGCCCGCGAGCTGGCCGCCCGCACGGTGATGACGGCCTGGCTGACCGGCCGCTTCGAGCCCCTGCCGATGTACCGGTCGTGGGTGAGCAGGGAGACCGACGGCCTGGCCGCCGAGGCGTGGGAGCACCTGCGCTCCCTGCCCGGACCCGACCAGGCGGCCCGCGTCCAGGCGGCCCGCGACACGCAGGCGGCCTGCGCGGGCGACGCCCTCACCACCCTGATGGCGGGCACCACGTGACGCGGTGGGTGGCGCTCTACGCCCGCTCCCGCGGGGTCCCGGTGTCGGCGGCGGTCGTGGCGGTCGGCGTGGCGGCGCTGGCCGCCCTCGCCGAGACCGACGGCAGCCCGCGGCTCGCCGCGTTCGGCGCGGCCCTCGGGGTGGCCGCCGTCTCGACCGGTCTCGACGGGCACGACCGGGCGCTCGACCGCACCGCCGCGTTCGGCTGGCCGCCCCGCCGGGCCGCGCACCTGCTGCTGGGCGGCGCGTTCGTCGCCGCGCTGCTGCTGGCCGCGGGCCGGGTCACCGCCCCGATCGCCCCGGACGCGTTGGTGATCCGCGACGTCGCCGGCCTGGGCGGCTCGGCCGCGCTCGGCGCGCTGCTGCTCGGCGCCCGCGCCGCGTGGGCGTTGCCGATCGGCTGGACCGGCGTGACGCTCGTCGTCCCGTCCTTCGACGACCACTGGCTCAGCCGCCTGCTGACCTGGCCGGTGCAACCGGCCGGCACCACCTCGGCCACCGTCACCGCGGTCGTGCTCGGCTGCACCGGCCTGCTCGCCTACAGCTGGTTCGGCTGCCGGCGCTAAACGCCGATCGGGTGCCAGACCGTCTTCATCTCCAGGAACGCCCGCAGCCGGGCCAGGTCCGGCTCGCGGGTGAAGTCCTCCGACGGGCGCGCCCGCAGCACGCGCTTCACCGTGCCCGCCGCCGCGCGCTCCAGGTCCGCCCGCGTCGACTCCGGGGCGCCGGTCAGGTCCAGCGCGTTCACGTCCGCGTGCGACGCCAGCCACGGCGCGATCTCCGCCGTGCGCCCGGTCAGCACGTTCACCACACCACCGGGCAGGTCGGAGGTCGCCAGCACCTCCGACAACGTCACCGCGGGCAACGGCCGGTCCTGCGACGTCACGACCACCGCCGTGTTGCCGGTCGCGATCACCGGCGCCACCGCGCTGATCAGCCCCAGCAGCGACGACTGCTGCGGCGCGAGCACCGCGACCACGCCCGTCGGCTCCGGCACGGAGAACGAGAAGTACGGCCCGGCCACCGGGTTCGACGCGCCGAGCACCGTGGCGACCTTGTCGGTCCACCCCGCGTACCAGACCCACCGGTCGATGGCCGCGTCCACCAGCGACTGCGCCTTCTTCACCGCGACGCCCTCGCACGCGGCGACCTCGGCGGTGAACTGCTCCCGCCGGCCCTCCAGCACCTCGGCCACCCGGAACAGCACCTGCCCCCGGTTGTACGCCGTGGCGCCCGCCCAGCCGGGGAACGCCTTGCGCGCCGCCGCGACCGCGTCCCGGGCGTCCTTGCGCGAACCCTGCGCCGCGTTCGCCAGGAACGCGCCCTTCGCGTCCACCACCGGGTAGGACCGGCCGGACTCCGACCGGGGGAACGCGCCGCCGATGTAGAGCTTGTACGTCTTCGTGACCGCGATCCGGTTCTCAGACATCGAGGTACGCCTCCAGCCCGGTGCGACCGCCTTCGCGGCCGAAGCCCGACTCCTGGTAGCCGCCGAACGGGGCGGTCGGGTCGAAGCGGTTGAACGTGTTGGCCCACACCACGCCGGCGCGCATCTTCTGCGCCGCCCACAGGATGCGCGACCCCTTCTCGGTCCAGATGCCGGCCGACAGCCCGTAGGGCGTGTTGTTGGCCTTGGCCACGGCCTCGTCCGGCGTGCGGAACGTGAGCACCGACAGCACCGGGCCGAAGATCTCCTCGCGCGCGATCCGCATCGCCTGCGACACGTTGGAGAACACCGTCGGCGCGAAGTAGAAACCCTTGTCCGGCAACGGGCACGCGGACGTCCACCGCTGCGCGCCCTCGGCGTCGCCCGTCTCGACCAGCTCCTGGATCTTCGTCAGCTGCTCGCGCGAGTTGATCGCGCCGACGTCGGTGTTCTTGTCCAGCGGGTCGCCGACGCGCAGCGTCGACACGCGGGCGTGCAGCTTCTCCAGCAGCTCGTCGGCCACCGACTCCTGCACCAGCAGCCGCGAGCCCGCGCAGCACACGTGGCCCTGGTTGAAGAAGATGCCGTTGACGATGCCCTCGACCGCCTGGTCCAGCGGCGCGTCGTCGAACACGATGTTCGCCGCCTTGCCGCCCAGCTCCAGGGTGAGCTTGCGGCCGGTGCCGGCCAGCTGCCGCTGGATGAGCTTGCCGACCTCGGTCGACCCGGTGAACGCCACCTTGTCCACGTCCGGGTGCGACACGACGGCCGAGCCGACGTCACCCGCGCCGGCGAGGATGTTCACCACCCCGGGCGGCAGGTCGGCCTGCTGGATGATCTCGGCCAGCACCAGCGCGCTCAGCGGCGTCGTCTCGGCGGGCTTGATCACCACCGTGTTGCCGGTCGCCAGCGCGGGCGCGATCTTCCACGCCGCCATCATCAGCGGGAAGTTCCACGGGATGACCTGGCCCGCCACGCCGAGCGGGCGCGGGTCGGGGCCGAGGCCCGCGTAGCCGAGCTTGTCCGCCCAGCCCGCGTGGTAGAAGAAGTGCGCGGCGGCCGTCGGCACGTCCACGTCACGTGATTCCTTGATGGGCTTGCCGTTGTCCAGCGACTCCAGCACCGCCAGCTCCCGCGACCGCTCCTGGATCAGGCGGGCGATGCGGAAGATGTACTTGGCGCGCTCGGCGCCGGGCATCCGGCCCCAGACCCGGTCGTAGGCGCGGCGCGCGGCCTTCACGGCCTTGTCGACGTCCGCCGGCGCGGCCGTGGAGACCTCGGCCAGCACCTCCTCCGTGCCGGGGTTGACGGTCTTCAGCGGCTCACCGGCGCCTTCGACGAACTGGCCGTCGATGAACATCCGGTAGTTCGGCTTGAGGTTCGCGATGTCCCGTGATTCGGGCGCGGGCGCGTATTCCCACATGTCAGTCCACCGTCACGTAATCGGGGCCGCTGTAGTGGCCGGCCAACTGGGTGCGCCGCTGCATCAGCAGGTCGTTGAGCAGCGTGGAGGCACCGAAGCGGAACAGGGTCGGGGCCAGCCACTCCGGTCCCGCGACCTCGTGCACCGCGACCAGGTACTTGATCGCGTCCTTGGTCGTGCGGATGCCGCCGGCGGGCTTCACACCCCTGAGCTCGCCGGTCTGGGCGTGCCAGTCGCGGACGGCCTGCAACATCACGTGCGTGACCGGCAGCGTCGCGGCGGGGGAGACCTTGCCGGTCGACGTCTTGATGAAGTCGCCGCCCGCGAGCAGGCCGAGCCAGGACGCGCGGCGCACGTTGTCGTAGGTCGCGAGCTCGCCGGTCTCCAGGATCACCTTCAGGTGCGCGTCCCCGCAGGCCCGCTTGACCTGCGCGATCTCGTCGAACACCTGCCCGTACCGGCCGGACAGGAACGCGCCCCGGTCGATCACCATGTCGATCTCGGTGGCGCCCGCGTCGACGGCGTAGGCGGTGTCCTCCAGCTTCACCTTCAGGCTCGACCGGCCGGACGGGAACGCGGTCGCGACGCTGGCGACGCCGACCCCGGTGCCCCGCAGCTCCTCGACGGCCGTCTCCACCATGTCCGGGTACACGCAGACGGCGGCGACCTTCGGCACGTCCGGGTCGTCCGGGTCGGGCCGCCGCGCCTTCGCCGCGAGCGACCGCACCTTGCCGTGCGTGTCCGCGCCTTCCAGCGTGGTCAGGTCGACCATGCCGATGGCGGTGTCGATGGCCCACATCTTGGCGGCCTTCTTGATGCTGCGAGTGCCCAGACCGGCCGCGCGCTGTTCGACGCCGACCTGGTCCACACCGGGCAGTCCGTGCAGGAACCGGCGCAGCGACGCGTCGTCGCGGACGGCGTCCGCGAGCGCCGGGGGCAGCGACGGCGTTGTCGATGGAGCAGCCATGCCGCCGAGTCTAGGCGGAATGGGACGGCCGTCCTAAGTGAGCGACTTCGGGCAGGTCAGACGGGCAAAAGCAGGGCTCGGTCACCTCACCCGCACGTTCGGGCTAGCCCTCCAGCTCGTCGTGGGAGCGCCCCTTGAGTTTCTTCTTCTTCGGCCGCTTCACCTCGACCGCGCCCATCATCGCGAACCCGGTGATGTTCACGATCGGGCCGCCGGGGATCGTCGGCGCGCCCTTGTGCGTGGCGTCCTCGAACGCGCCCATGAAGCCGATGCCGGACACGCGGACGGTGACGTCCTCCGGCACGATGATCTCCACCGCGCCCATGAGCGCGTAGGCGTTGATGGTCGTCTCGCCCTGCGAGAAGCGGGCCCGGGTCAGGTCCAGCTCGACACCGCCCATGACCGCCACCGCCGTGTGCGTCGGCGGCATGACCCACTCGCCGCGCCGCTCCACACCCGACCAGAACGCGAACGAGACCGTGGAGCCGGGCGTGCCGCCGATGCGCGACGCGGGCGCGTTCCGCGTCATCGGCACGGGCATCACCGACGGCGCGGGCACGCCCAGGTCGGCGGTCAGCGGCACCAGCTCGCCGTAGGTCTTGGCCGAGTACACCGCCGCCAGGCGTTCGTCCAGCTCGTGCAGGTCGAGCCTGCCTTCGCCGTGCGCCTGCTGGAGCACCTGGGCGACCTTCTCGCGGTCGGCGTCCGAGGCACGCATCTGACGGGGGTCCGGCACCAGCTCGTCGCTCACACGGGTGAGTCTAGGAGAGGATGCTCACGTTCCTGTCGCGATGAGCACGAGTCGGCCGGATTTCGGGTCGAGGAAGGCCGACGCGTGCCAGCGCTCGTGGTCGAACGCCGCGTCCAGCGCGTCCCCGGTCAGGAACGGCCCGCCCGGCAACTCCGCCCGCATCGCCTCCGTGATGTCGGGCGTCATGCCCTCGTCGGCCGGCGCGTAAGCCGACCGCACCCGCTCGACCTCGGCCGCCGGCAGCGTCACGACCGCGTCGATCCAGTAGGTCGACGGTCCGGGCACGTCGGCACGGCCGAACGTGCCGGACATCCACCGCGCGCCCTCCAGCGCCGCGAGCACCGGGAAGCGCTCGACGAGCGGTTCCGGGTCGGTCCGCAGCTCCCCGGTCCCGGACTTCACCGCCGGTTCGGCCGGGCCCTGGCACCCGACCAGCGCCACGGCCGCGACGAGGACGACGAGCCACCGCAGCGGACGGGAACGGCTGCTCGCTCGCGTGACGTCCATCCGGTGCTCCTCGGGGCAGTGGCCTTCGCCAGGCGGTACTCCCCTTGGAGGAACGCCCGGCCGCCGCGGTTCCCGCCGAGCCGGCGACGCGCACCGGCGACCCTGATCAGCTCGGCTGACGGACCGGCAGGCCGGCGGCCCGGTAGATGTCGTCCACGACCCGCATCGTGGCCACCGCGTCGTCCGCCGTCGTGGGGAACGGCTTGCCGTGCAGCACGGCGTCGGCGAACGCCTCCAGCTGGTACTCGTACGACGGCCGCCGGTCGAACCGCTCGACCCGCCGGTGGCCGTCCAGCTTCACCGTGAGCCGGTGCCCGTGCTGCGGCGAGAACGGGTTGAACACGCGCAGCTCGCCGTTGGCGCCCAACACCTTCGCCGAGAGCCTCAGCAACGACCGAGACCACATCGACGTCACCACGGTCCCGGTGTGCCCGGCGGGGAACTTCAGCTCCGCCCGCATCGCCCGGTCGACGCCCTCGCCCTTCAGCAACGCCCGCGCCGACTTCACCTCCGGCTCGTCACCGCCCAGGTACCGCACCATGTTCACCGCGTAGCACCCGGCGTCCATCAACGCCCCGCCGGCCAGGTCCAGCGAGTACCGGATGTCCTTGAACTTCGGCATCGGGAACGCCAGGCGCGCCTCCACGTGCCGCAGCTTGCCCAACTCCGCGACCACATCCGCCAACCGCAGCGCCAACGGGTGGTACCGGTAGTGGAACGCCTCCATCACCACCAGCCCGCTGCTCTTCGCCGCCGCCGCGACCTCCGCCGCCTCGTCCGCGTTGGCCGCGAACGGCTTCTCGCACAGCACGTGCTTCCCGGCCGCCAACGCCGCCAACGTCCACTTCCCGTGCAACCCGTTGGGCAGCGGCACGTAGACCGCGTCCACGTTCGGGTCGTCCAACAACTCGTCGTAGCTCCCGTGGACCTGGGGAATGCCGAACCGGTCAGCGAACTCCTGCGCCCGCCCGACCTCCCGCGCCGCGATCGCCGCCACCTCCACCGACGCCACGGACCGCCCCGGCCGGACCAACGCCGCCGGCACGATCCGCGCCGCCCCAAGAACCCCGATCCGCACGTGGTCGGCCATGTCAGTTCGTTACCCCCGGCAGCACTCCGTCAACCCCGAACCGAACCGGCCCACCGCCTGCTCTTCCCGCCCCGACGGTTCGACCCGCCGCATCCTTGAAGCGGACCACCGAGCTGGGCAACGAGCTGGCGGGCATCGGTCGGGGGTACCACATACTGTTCGACCATGGACGTCCTCGTTGTCGATCACCCACTGGCCAGGGCGCGGCTGACCACCATGCGTGACGCCCGCACGGACAACGCGGCGTTCCGCGCCGCGCTGCACGAGCTGACCGTGATGCTCGTGTACGAGGCCACGCGAGACCTGCCCGTGGCCGAGGAGCGGGTGCACACGCCCGTCGCCCGGACCACCGGCTACCGCCTGGCCAACCCGCCGCTGCTGGTGCCGGTGCTGCGGGCCGGCCTCGGCATGGCGGACCAGGCGCACAAGCTGATCCCGGACGCGCAGATGGGCTTCGTCGGCCTGGCGCGGGACGAGGAGACCCTCCAGCCGACGCCGTACATGGAGTCGCTGCCGGACTCGCTGGCCGGCCGTCCCGTCTTCGTGCTGGACCCGATGCTCGCCACCGGCGGCTCCATGGCCTACACGATCCGGCTGCTGACCGACCGGGGCGCGACCGACGTGACGGCGATCTGCGCCCTCGCCGCCCCCGAGGGCATCAAGCACCTCGAAGAGTCGGCCCACCCGATCCGCCTGGTCACCGCCAGCATCGACGAGCGCCTCAACGACTCGGGCTTCATCGTCCCCGGCCTGGGCGACGCCGGCGACCGCCAATACGGCGCCGTCCACTAACCCCCGCGAGAGTCCAACGCCCACGCCGCGAGAGTCCAACGTTCAGAGCACCCGAGTTCAACGCTCAACCCGCACACCGTTAGGCGTGAGTGTTGAACTCGAGGTGCGTGAACGTTGGACTCTCGCGCGCTGGAGGTTGGACTCTCGGGGTTAAGGGAGGGTCAGGGTGGTGGAGTGGTCGGCGGCCCAGGTGGAGAGGGTGCGGCCGCGGTGGCCCGTGACGGTGGTGAAGTCGGGGGTCACGGAAGCCGGTTCCTCGTTGTGCTGGGCCATGTAGCCGAGCAGGTACTCGGCGACGTCGTAGGGCAGGCCCTCGTCGCGGATGAGGGTCGCGCGGGCCTGGCCGTAGGTCAGGCGTTCGAAGCGGATCGGGCGGCCCAGGCCGCGACCGATCGCCGCGGCTTGTTCGACGTGCGTCAGGGCTTCCGGGCCGCTCACCGTGTACGCCTTGCCGGCGTGCCCGTCGCGCAGCAGCGCGTGCACCGCCACCTCGGCCACGTCGTCCTCGTGCACCGGCGCCCCGACCGACTCCGGGAACGGCGCCCGCACGACGCCTTCCTCCCGGATCGTCCGCGCCCACACCATCTTGTTCGCCATGAACTCGCCCGGCCGCACGTGGGTCCACGCCACCCCGGACGCCTCGACCACCCGTTCCACGTCGTGGTGCAGCTCGTAGCTGCCCGGCCGCCGGACGGTCACCGCGCTGCTCGACAGGAACACCACCCGTCGCAAGTCCGGCGCGCAGTCCAGGAACGCCCGCGCGTGGGCCACCGCGTCGTCCGACTCGATCGCCGCCAACAGGAACACCCCTGTCACGCCCGCCAGCGGCAGCTCGGCCGGCCGTGTCAGGTCGCCTCCCACCACCTCCACGCCCTCGGGCACCGCTGCCCGTGCCGGGTTGCGCGTCAACGCCTTCACCGGCACGCCCGCCGCCGCCAGCTGCCGCACCACCGCGCCTCCGGTCGTGCCCGTCGCCCCGGTGACCAGGATCGTCACAACTTCCCCCTGCGATCGTAGTGTTCAAACTTGAACACCGCCGAAGCTAGCGCGATCACCACCGACCTCGCACATGCAAAAGTTTGCAACGCACGCGAGAACAATTCGCATTACCGGATTCGGCCGAACGGCCGTAGAGGTGGTCTAGACCTCATCACTACCGTGGTCTGGACCACACCGGAGTCACGCGAGGAGAAGCATGTCGAGCAGGAGATGGGTGCTCCCCGCCCTCCTGGCCACGGCGATGACCGTGTCCCTGGCGCCGCAGGCCGTCGCCCACGACCGGCACGACGACCGCGACGGGCACGGCAGGAGCGAGCGCGTCGTCGGGTACTACACCCAGTGGAGCGGCTACGACCGCAACTTCCTGGTGCGCGACCTCGTGGCCAACGGCACCGCGCCGCGGCTCACCCACCTCAACTACGCCTTCGGCTTCCTCGACGAGTCCGGCAAGTGCGTCAGCGCCGACCCGTGGGCGGACTACCAGCGGCCCTTCGCCGCCGAGCAGAGCGTCAACGGCAAGGCCGACGTCGCGGGCCAGCCGCTGTCGGGCAACCTCAACCAGCTCAAGCAGCTCAAGGCCGAGTACCCGAAGCTGCGGATCAACATCTCGCTCGGCGGCTGGACCGGGTCGAAGTACTTCTCCAACGCCGCCCTCACCCCCGAGTCGCGCGCCGCGCACGTGGCGTCCTGCCTCGACATGTGGCTCAAGGGCAACCTGCCCGACGCCGCGCCCGGTGCGGCGGCCGGTGTGTTCGACGGCGTCGACCTCGACTGGGAGTGGCCGTCGTCCGAGGCCGCGCCCGGCAACGTCGTGCGACCCGAGGACAAGCGGAACTTCACCGCGCTGCTCGTGGAGTACCGCGAGCAGCTGGGCAAGCTGACCCGGCGCACCGGCGAGCGCTACGACCTCACCGCGTTCCTGCCCGCCAACCCCGTGCAGGTCGACCGGGGCTTCGAGGTCCGGAAGGTCTTCGAGCTGCTGACGTTCGGCACGATCCAGGGCTACGACTACCACGGCGCCTGGGAGCCGGTGACCAACCAGCAGTCGGCGATCCGCACTCCCGCCGCGGACCCGACGGCGCCGCCGTTCAGCTCGCAGGTCGCGATCGACCACTACCTGCGCAACGGCGCGCCGAAGAGCAAGGTCGTGATGGGCGTGCCGTTCTACAGCCGGGGCTGGACCGGCGTGCGGAACGAGGGCGACGGCCTGTTCCAGCCCGCTGCCGGCCCCGCGCCCGCGACCTACGAGGCCGGGTACGAGGACTACCGGATCCTCAAGGCGCAGCTGGCGAAGTTCACCGTGCACCGGGATGCCAAGGCCGGTCACGCCTGGTTGTTCGACGGCACCACGTTCTGGACCTGGGACGACCCGGTCGAGATGAAGCGCAAGGGGCGCTACGTGGCCGACCGGCGCCTTGGCGGCGCGATGATCTGGTCGCTCGACGGCGACACCGCCGACGGCGAGCTGATCAAGGCGCTCACCAGCGGACTGTCCTGACGGGACGGTCCACGGGGTCCGGGGAGGTTTCGCGGCGGCCACCTCCCCGGGCCCCACCTACTTCACGACGCGCGCCAGCCGTCCGCCTGCGCGCGCAGGGCGCGCTCGTAGACCGGGGCGATCTCGACCCCCGGCGGCAGGTTGCCGTTGAGCTCCAGGCTGACCAGGCCGTGCACCATGCCCCACATCGCCAACGCGATCCGCTCCGGCGGCTCCCGGGTGAACGCGCCCGACTCGATCGCGCGGCCGACGTCCCGCACCACCGGCAGGAACGTCTGCACGGCCGCTTCCTTCGTCTCGTCGGACGGCTCGAAGTTCGGCACGACCTTGCTGAACATCACCAGGTAGAACTGCGGGTCGGCCAGCGCGCTCTCGCGGTACGCCAGGCCGATCTGGACGAGGTCCTCCACCGGGTCGTCGGTCTGCGGCACGGTCGCGATGCGTTCACCGAATCGGCGGAACGCCTCCTCGTACACGGCGTTCAGCAGCGCCGGTTTGCCGCCGAACAGCGAGTACACGGCCGTGGTCGAGGTGTTGACATCCGCCGCGAGCCTGCGCAAGCTCAAAGCTCCAGGGCCTTCGGTGGACAGCAGTTCGCCCGCCCGCTCGAGCAGCCGGCCGCGGAGCGCATCGTCGTGTGTCTTCGGTCGTGGCACCGGGGCATCGTATCGCAACACTGTTATAATTCGCGGCCTGGCCATCGTGGTATCAAGTTGGTACCGTCGTTTCCCATGGCGATGACTCTGCGTCTGAGCGACGAGGAGAACCGGCGGCTCGACGAACTCGCCGCAGCCGAGGGCCGTTCGAAGCAGGAGGTCGTGCGCTTGGCGTTGGCCGAGCGGTGGGCCCGGCTGCAGAAGGAGGAGCAACTCTCCGAGGTCCTCGGACGCGTGCTCCCCAAGTACCGAGGACTCCTCGACCGCCTCGGCTCCGCCTGATCCGGTCCCTCCTGGTTGCGGGATCCCGTACCGAGGGCGCCCGACCGATTACCCACTGCCACACCTTCGGGTGACACCCCCGTGCGCGCTCGCCGTTCGAACATATGTTCGATAAGATCGATCCATGCAGCTCAACCGGCGCGGCATAGGACGTTCACCCCTCTACCTCTGTGAACGTCCACGGTGGTCCGAAGCACACCGGTATGGTGCGCCGTTGAAGATCGGGCTGCGTCCAGGTTGCGCTTCGGCGCACAACGCGGCCGACAGCATCCTCACCGCCCGCGGGGCGGGGAGGCGAAACGGACCTGAGGGGGTGGGTGATGGGACGAAACACGCCCAGATCGCGGCGTGGTCGTGCCGGAGTCGCCACCGCTCAGGACAGGGAGCGCGTCAAGCAGTGGTCAACTACCTCGACGCCGGCGACTTGCTCGTGCTGGCGACCGCCGTCACCGGCGGGGATCTGGTCGTGCGCGACTTAGGTCTCCTCGACTCCGCAGCCCACCGCCCCAGGGCCACAGTGCTGGGGGTCGAGGCGTACGACACGCTCTGGCTCAAAGCTTCCGCGTTGCTCGACTCCATCGTCCGCACGCGCCCGTTGGCCGAGGGCAACTGGCGGCTGGGCTGGGTCGCCGCCGTGACCTTGTGCGACATCAACGGCTGGTGGGTCGACGCGGAGGAGGACGAAGCCCTCGACCTGGTGCGCGCGCTCGGCCGGGAGCAGATCGACGTCGGCGGCATGGCCGCCCACCTGGAAGCATGGGGAACGCCCAAGGACGAGTGACCGACCGGCCCCCACGACCGGGTGACGTCGCCGGATACCCCGAACCGGGTTGACCTGGAGTGCACTCCAGCTCCTACGGTCACACCGTGACTTACTCGATCGCTCAAGCGGCCGAGCGCAGTGGGTTGTCGATCGACACCCTGCGCTACTACGAACGGATCGGCCTGGTCGACCCGCCCGCCCGGGACTCCGGCGGGCGGCGCAGCTACAGCGACGACGACCTCGGCTGGCTGGTCTTCCTGACCCGGCTGCGCACCACCGGCATGCCCATCCGGATGATGCGCGAGTACGCGCAGCTCAGGCACAGCGGCGCGGCCACCGCCGGGCGCCGCAAGCAGATGCTGTTCGAGCACCGCGCCTCGGTCCGCGCGCGCGTCGCCGAGCTCCAGTCGTGCCTGGAGGTGCTCGAGTACAAGATCACGCACTACGAGCAGATCGAGCACACGTTCATCGAGGGGATGACCGCGTGAGGTCGCTGGGCGGGCTCCGGGTCGGCGACCAGGGCCTGGGCTGCATGGGCATGAGCCAGTCCTACGGCGCCGGCGACGAGGCCGAGTCGGTCGCCACCGTCCACCGCGCGCTCGACCTCGGCGTCACGCTCCTCGACACCGCGGACGTCTACGGCGCGGGCGCGAACGAGGAGCTGGTGGGACGGGCGATCAAGGGTCGCCGGGACGAGGTCGTGCTCGCGACCAAGTTCGGGCTCGGCGACCCGGACCGCAGGCCGCGCGGTGACGCCGCCTACGTCAAGCGGGCCGTCGAGGCGTCGTTGCGCCGCCTGGGCACGGACCACGTCGACCTGTACTACCAGCACCGCGTCGACCCGGACGTGCCGATCGAGGAGACCGTCGGCGCGATGGCCGAGCTGGTCGAGCAGGGCAAGGTCCGGCACCTCGGCCTGTCCGAGGCGGGCGCCGCGACGATCCGCCGCGCGCACGCCGTGCACCCGATCAGCGCCCTGCAGAGCGAGTGGTCGCTGTGGACGCGCGACGTGGAGGCCGAGATCGCGCCGACGTGCCGCGAGCTGGGCATCGGCATCGTGCCGTTCTCGCCGCTGGGCCGCGGCTTCCTGACCGGCCGGGTCACGTCCGTCGCCGACCTGGCCGAGGACGACATGCGCCGCGGCCTGCCCCGGTTCGCCGAGGAGAACCTCGCCCGCAACACGGCCATCGTGGACGCCCTGCGCGCGCTGGCCGCCGAACGCGGCGTCACGGCCGGTCAACTGGCGCTGGCGTGGGTGCACCACCGGGGTGAGCACGTCGTCCCGATCCCGGGCACCAAGCGGGTGGGGTATCTGGAGGAGAACGTCGCCGCCGCCGACCTGGAGCTGAGCGCGGACGAGCTCCGCGCGATCGAGGCCGCCGCGCCCACCGTGGCGGGCGACCGGTACCCGCCGGAGTTCCTGGCGCTGTCGAACAAGTGAGCTGAGGAGGACGACCGTGGAGAAGCGCCGGTTGGGCGCGCTCGAGGTGAGCGCGCAGGGCTTGGGCTGCATGGGCATGAGCGACTTCTACGGCCCCGGCGACGAGGCCGAGTCCACCGCCACCATCCACCGCGCCCTGGACCTGGGCGTCACGTTCCTCGACACGGCCGACATGTACGGGCCGTTCACCAACGAGGAGCTGGTCGGCCGGGCGATCCGGGACCGCCGGGACGAGGTGGTGCTGGCGACGAAGTTCGCCGTCGTCCGCGAACCCGGGCAGCCCCGGTCGGAGTGGGGCCTGCGGGGTGACCCGGAGTACGTCAGGCAGGCCGCCGAGGCGTCGTTGCGCCGCCTGGGCACGGACCACGTCGACCTGTACTACCAGCACCGCGTCGACCCGGAGGTGCCCATCGAGGAGACCGTGGGCGCGATGGCCGAGCTGGTCGAGCAGGGCAAGGTCCGGCACCTCGGCCTGTCCGAGGCGGGCGCGGACACGATCCGGCGCGCGCACGCCGTGCACCCCGTCGCGGCCGTGCAGACCGAGTGGTCGCTGTGGTCGCGCGACATCGAGGACGAGGTCGTGCCCACGTGCCGCGAGCTGGGCATCGGCGTCGTCGCCTACTCGCCGCTGGGCCGCGGCTTCCTCACCGGCCGCTACACGTCGAAGGACGACTTCGCGGCCGGTGACTTCCGCCTCGTCGGCCAGCCCCGGTTCGCGGCGGGGAACTTCGACCGGAACCTGGCGCTGGTCGAGTCGCTGCGCGAGGTGGCGCGGGAGCACGACGTGACGGCGGCGCAGATCGCGCTGGCGTGGGTCCACCACCAGGGCGCGGTGCCGATCCCCGGCACCAAGCGGGTGAAGTACGTGGAGGAGAACGCCGCCGCCGCGGACCTGGAGCTCACCGAGGCGCAGTCGGCCCGCATCGCCGCCGCCGTGCCCGCCGGCTCGGTCGCCGGCGACCGCTACCCGACCGAGGTGCTGCCGACGCTGGGCCGGTAGCCGCCGCCGCTACCGCACCACGATGCCGTTGCGCCGGTTGAAGTCCTTCGCGCCCTGCATGGCCAGCACGATCGACACGACCACCAGCACGACCCACACCGGGAACGCGACGATCAGCCCGAGCACCGTCATGGCCAGCAGGATCAGCGGGAAGTTGACCAGCAGCAGGACCACGCCGAGCGCCGTCTGACCCGCGTAGAGGTTGCCCGCCCCGAGCCACAGCAGGGACAGCAGCACCGCGATGCCGGGGTTCTTGGCGGTGACCACACCGCCCATGTGCATCCCGTGCGGCGCCGGGTGCGCGAGCGGGTGCACGGGCGGGTGCACCGAAGGCGGGGCCTGCGTCACGGGCCACTGCGTCGCACCGCACACGGCGCAGTTGACGCTCGGCGGCTGCAAGTACGCGCCGCAGGAACCGCACATCGGCGGTGGACCGACTGGCTGGGTCATCGACTGCCTCCACATCTCGTCGCGGCAGTCTGTCGGAGGAGGGATGCCGGGCGTTACCGATCACATCGGGGTGTTATGGACCGGGCCGTCGGTGATCACGTCAACGTCGCGGCGACCGTGGCGCCCAGCTCCCGGCACCGCTCCCGGGCGTCGGCGTCCGGCGCGCCGGCGAGGCTCAGCGTCTCCGCCACCGGCCGCCACCCCAACCCGGCCGTGATGTCCCGCAACGCCTTCAGCGCGCCCTCCGCGCCCAGGTTGCCGTGCACGTAGGCCCCGAACGGCCGACCGCGCGTGGCGTCCAGGCACGGGTAGTAGATCGTGTCGAAGAAGTGCTTGAGCGCGCCGCTGATGTAGCCGATGTTGGCGGGTGTGCCGAGCAGGTAGCCGTCGGCTCCGAGCACGTCGGACGCGGTCGCCGAGAGAGCCGGCCGCCGGATGACCTCGACGTCCTCGACCTCGGGGTCGGTCGCCCCCTCCAGCACCGCCTCGAACAGCTCCTGCATGGCGGGCGACGGTGTGTGGTGCACGATCAGCAGGCGGGGCACGCGGCCCAGGTTGCCGCGATCGGCACGGCGCGGCAACCGCTCGGCGTCACCGATCACGTCCGGCGAGCCGTTCCACCTGGTCAGCGCCGTGGGCGAGTGGCCGGGTGACGGGCGCGGCAGTCGGCGTAGCAAGATCGACAAGTGGTGCGCGGAACCGGCGGGGCCGTCGCACGTCTTACAGTGGGTAGTGACCGGGAGGGAGTCATGGAAACTCGCAGCATCGCCACGATGAAGCGGAACCGGCGGATCACCTGGGGCGCGGGGGTCGGGATCGGGGTGGGGTTGATCGGCCTGCCGCTGGTCTTCATCGCCCTGTGGCCGGGGGTCGACCACAGCCCGTGGGACGTCAACACGATGATCCTCGCGACCGGCGTCGCGCTCTGCACCGCCAGCTACATCTCCGGCCGCATCTCGGTGGCCGCCGTCACGCAGCACAGGCCGCGCCCGGTGAGCCCGCCGACCAGGCGTCCTTACCTGGTGGCGGGCGGTGCGCTCGCCGTCGCCGTGCTGTGCCTGCTGATCGCCCTGGCGTCGTGACCGCTCAGTCCGCGAGCAGCTCGGACACCTGAGCCCGCAGCGCGGCCAGCCGGTCCCGGGCCCGCGCGCGGGCGGCCGGCAGGTCGTCGGACACCGGTTCCACGACCTCCAGGTACGCCTTCAGCTTCGGTTCGGTGCCGGACGGCCGCACGACCACCCGCACGCCTTCGCCGGTCAGCCGGACCACGTCGGCCCCGGGCAGCAGGTCCTCGAACGCGAAGCCCGCGGGCGGCGCGGCGCGCAACCGGGCCATCAACGCGCCGATCCGGCTCAGGTCGGTGAACCGCAGCGACACCTGGTCGGTCAGGTGCAGGCCGTGGTCGACGGCGAGCTGGTCCAGCGCGTCCAGCAGGGTGCGGCCGGACGCCTTCAGCCCGGCCGCCAGGTCGCACGCGACCACGGCCGCCGAGATGCCGTCCTTGTCGTTGACGTGCGCGGGGTCGACGCAGTTGCCCAACGCCTCCTCGTAGGCGAACACCAGGCCGTCGCCCGCGCGCACCAACCACTTGAACCCGGTCAACGTCTCCGCGTAACGCGCACCGTGCGCCCGCGCGATCGACTTCAGCAACGACGACGACACGATCGTGGTGGCCACCAACGGGTCCGGGCTCTCCACTGTGGACAGCACCAGGGAGCCGAGGAGCACGCCGGTCTCGTCGCCGCGCAGCATCCGCCACGACCCGTCCCGCTCGCGGACGCCCAGCGCGCACCGGTCGGCGTCGGGGTCCAGGGCGATGGCCAGGTCGGCGTCCTCCGCCGCCGCCAGCGCGAGCAGCCGGTCCGCCGCGCCCGGCTCCTCCGGGTTCGGGAACGCCACGGTCGGGAACTCCGGGTCGGGCACGGCCTGCTCGCGCACCACCCGCACGTCGGTGAACCCGGCCCGCCGCAACGCGTCGACCGCCGTCGCGCCGCCGACGCCGTGCATCGGCGTCAGCGCCACCCGCAGGTCGCGGTGCACGCCGCGCGGCAGCGACGCGACCCGCTCCAGGTACTCGTCCACCTCGGCGTCCGACACCGGCAGGTGGTCGTCCGACAGCGGCACCGACACGGCCGCGGGCACGCCCCGGATCGCCGCCTCGATCTCGCGGTCCTCCGGCGGCACGATCTGGCCGCCACCGGCCAGGTACAGCTTGTAGCCGTTGTCCGCGGGCGGGTTGTGCGACGCGGTGATCTGCACGCCCGCCACCGCGCCGTGCCGCTTGACCAGGAACGCCAGCACCGGCGTCGGCAACGGCCTCGGCAATACCCGCACGGTGAACCCGGCGCCCGCCAGCACACCGGCCGCCGCCGCCGCGAAGTCCTCCGACCCGTGCCGCGCGTCCCGGCCGACGAACACCGTGCCGACGTGCCCGTGCGCCTTGAGCCACGCGGCGAGGCCGGCCGTGGTGCGGACGACCACGGCCCGGTTCATCCCGTTCGGCCCGGCCCGCACGGGGCCGCGCAGCCCCGCCGTGCCGAACGTCAGCGGGCCCGCCATCCGGTCGGCCACCTCGTCGGCCGCGGCGGCGTCGCCGCCCATCGCCCGCGCCACGACGGTCTGGAGCTCCAGGCGCGTCGCCGGGTCGGGGTCGTCGGCGATCCAGCGGAACGCGGCGTCGCGCAGTGCCGGGGCGAGGGTCATGCCCGCGTCACCAGCTCCCGCAGCAGCGCGCCCATCCGGCTCGCCGCCGCCTGGCCCGCCTCCAGCACCTCTTCGTGGTTGAGCGGCTCGCCGGTGATGCCCGCGGCCAGGTTCGTCACCAGCGACAGGCCGAACACCTCCACCCCCTCCGCGCGGGCCGCGATGGCCTCCAGCACGGTGGACATGCCGACCAGGTCCGCGCCCATCGTGCGCAGCATCCGGATCTCGGCGGGCGTCTCGAAGTGCGGTCCCGGCAGGCCCGCGTAGACGCCTTCCTCCAACGACGGGTCGATCTCCCGGGCGAGGTCGCGCAGGCGAGGGGAGTAGAGGTCGGTGAGGTCCACGAACCGCGCGCCGACCAGCGGTGACGACGCGGTCAGGTTCAGGTGGTCGTTGATCAGCACCGGCTGGCCGACCGCCATGCCCTGCCGCAGCCCGCCCGCCGCGTTGGTCAGCACGACCGTGCCGACGCCCGCCGCGGCGGCCGTGCGCACGCCGTGCACGACCTTGGCCACGCCCTTGCCCTCGTACCCGTGCGTCCGGCCGAGCATGACCAGCACGTTCTTGTCGCCGACGCGCACCGACCGCACGGTGCCGCCGTGGCCGACGGCGGTGGGCGCCTCGAACCCGGGCAGCTCGCCCATGGGCACCTCGGCGGTGGGCTCGCCGATGAGGTCGGCGGCGGGGCGCCACCCCGACCCGAGGACGACGGCGATGTCGTGCCTGTCCACCCCGGTCCGCTCGGCCAACGCCTTGGCCGCGTCGGTGGCCAGGGCCTCGGGGGTGGTGTTCTCACTGATACCGGTCACGCCGCGAGCCTAATCGCCGCCTGTCCCCGTTGCCCGCAGTGCCGCGACGACCGGGACGACGGGCGGTCGGTGGTCCGCCGGGCGATCACCGCCGGGGATCGCCGCGCCCACCCGGGACCTAGTCGTTCACCCGGAACGTGGGCGCGATCGTGTCGAACAGCCGGCTGCGGCCCGTCTCCTCCTGCTCGGTCGGCACGACGACCTCGACCACCCACAGGTCGTCGCCGCGGGGCAGCACCCGCGAGTAGCGGCTGCGGCGCAGGTCGGGGCCGGGGGAGACGGTGCCGCGGGACAGCGGGGTGGCCCGCTCCACGGTCCGGTAGCTGTACTGGACGGCCGCCTCCTTCCCACCCGGCGGCAGGGGGTCGGTCGGTTCCCGGGTCTCGCCGAAGTACTGGTCCTCCGCCCACCTCGACCGCACCAGCCGCAGGTAGTCGTCGATCACGTTGCGCTCGTAGTAGTCCGGGAACCGCTGCACGGTCACCTCGTACCACCCGTTCGGCGAGACCAGGTGCACCGCCGTGCTCGGGCCGAGCCCGTTGTTCGTCCGCTGCTCCAGGAAGCTGGTCCAGTCCGGCCCCACCTCGATGGTGAACTCCGCGCCCTGCTCGCCCTTCGCCGCCGCGGCCGACGCCGTGGTCGGCAGCAACGACGGCGTCTCGGTGACCGCGGGCGGTGACGTGGCCTCCACGGGCGGCGGCGGCAGCAGCGGCGCGCCGGCGACCGTCCTGGTCAGGGCGAAGCCGGACGCGCTGCCGATCGCGAACAGCACCGCCGCCGACAACGCCACCAGCGCCGACAACCCCGGCCGGCGGGTCAGCTCGCGCGTCGGGGCGTGCGCCACCGCGAACGGCAGCGGACCGGGGTCGGCGGCCAGCGGCGTCTCCGGCGGCACCGGCGCCTTGACCGGCGCCGGCCGCACCACCTCCACCACCGGGCGGGTGGCCGCCGTCGCCGGGAACACGTCCGTGCCCGGTTCGGGCAGCAGCGGCCGGACCAGCCGCCGCACCTCGGCCAACGCCGTCCGCTCGTCCGGCGCCTTCACCATCAGCCCCGCGACCACCGCCTCCAGCGCGCCGCAGGCCGACGCCGACGGCACGTCGCCGTGCACCACCTGGTTGATCGTCTGCAGCACGTTCGCGCCCTCGTACGGCTGCTGCCCGGTCATCGCGGCGAACAGCGTCGCGCCCAACGACCACTGGTCCGCGGCGAACGACACCGCCGCGCCCGCCGCCACCTCCGGCGCGATGAACGCGGGCGTGCCCAACGTGATCCCGCGGCTGGTCAGGGTGGCCTCGGCGACGTTGCGGGCGATGCCGAAGTCGGTCAGCTTCACCCGGCCGTCGTCGGCGACCAGCACGTTGCCCGGCTTCACGTCGCGGTGCGTGATCCCGGCCCGGTGCGCGGCCTCCAGCGCGGCGGCCACCGCGTCCGCCACCACCGCGCCCTGCACGTCGGTCAGCGGACCGCGCTGCCGCACGACCTCCGCCAGCGACGACGACGGCACCAGCTCCATCACCACGTACGGGTCGCCGTCGACCTGCACCACGTCGTACAACGTCACCAGGTTGGGGTGGGCGAGGGCCGCCGCGGACCGGGCTTCGCGCAGCGTGCGTTCCCGAAGGACTTCGTCCTCGTCGTCCGGGCCGCCCGCCGGGCGCAGGATCTCCTTGACCGCGACGTCCCGCCGCAGCACCTCGTCGTGCGCGGCCCAGACGGTGCCCATCGAGCCACGCCCCAGGACGTGCCGCAGGCGGTAGCGGCCGGCGATCAGTCGCTCGGATTCCACTGGGCCATCATTCACCAGCGTGGAAGACTGGCGTCTGCATCGTTCACGGCGGTGAACCTCACATAGCCGTCGCACTACTGGTGAGTAACACTGCGGAGCATGATGGAGCCGTCAGGCGAGTTGGCGTTGGCCGCCGAATTCACCAGCCCTGACCGCGAGCAGTGGCTGGACCTGGTCCGAGGGGTGCTGCGCAAGTCCGGCGCCGACTTCGGGTCGCTGGTCACCACCACCTACGACGGCATCGCCGTGCAGCCGCTCTACACCGCCGCCGACCGGGCGCCGGACCCCGGTTTCCCCGGCCTGGCCCCGTTCACCCGGGGCGGTCGGCCGCAGGGCCCGGTCGAGGGCTGGGACGTGCGCCAGCAGCACCGGGCGCCCGACCGCGAGGCGGTGGCGGCCGACCTGGAGAACGGCGTCACGTCGCTGTGGCTCAAGGGGCTCGACCCGTCGACCTACGACGACGTGCTGGCCGACGTCTACCTGGACCTCGCGCCGGTGGTCGTGGACGCGGGCCCGGACTTCCTCGAAGCCGGGCGGGCCGTGCTGCGGGTCTGGGAGGGGCGGCCGGTGCTCGCCGACGAGGTGCGGGGCAACGTCGGCGCGGACCCGCTGGGCGTCCGGGCCCGCACCGGGCAGCCGGCCGACTTCGCCGCCGTGACCGACCTGCTCGACCGGACCCGCCGGTTCCCCGGGCTGCGGCTGCTCGTGGTGGACGGCCTGCCGTTCCACGAGGCCGGTGGCTCGGACGCGCAGGAGCTGGGCGCGTCCCTCGCCGCCGGGGTGGCGTACCTGCGGCACCTGACCGAGGCCGGGCTGGACGTCGCCGAAGCGGCGCGGCTGCTGGAGTTCCGGTACGCGGCGACCGCCGACCAGTTCCTCACCATCGCCAAGTTCCGGGCCGCCCGGCGGCTCTGGGCCCGGGTCACCGAGGTCGCCGGCGCGCCGAGCCCGCAGCTCCAGCACGCCGTCACCTCGCCCGCGATGATGACCCGCCGCGACCCGTGGGTGAACATGCTGCGCACCACCGTGGCCTGCTTCGGCGCGGGCCTGGGCGGCGCGGACGCGGTGACCGTGCTGCCGTTCGACCACGCGATCGGCCTGTCCGACGACTTCGCCCGCCGCATCGCCCGCAACACGCAGTCGCTGCTGCTGGAGGAGTCGAAGCTGGCCGGCGTGATCGACCCGGCGGGCGGCTCCTGGTACGTGGAGCGGCTCACCGACGACCTCGCGCGCGCCGCGTGGGCCTGGTTCCGCGAGATCGAGGCCGCCGGCGGCCTGCCCGCCGCGTTCGACCTGGTCGCCGACCGGATCGCGGCCACCTGGGAGCGCCGCCGGGCGAACCTGGCCGACCGGACCGACGCGCTGACCGGCGTCAGCGAGTTCCCGAACCTGGCCGAGCAGCCGGTGATCCGCCCGCCCGCCCCCGCGGAACCGGGCGACCGGCGCGCCCCGCAGGAGTCCCCGGCAGGACGTGCTTCGCAGGAGTCCCCGCCAGGGGGTCCCCTGGATTCATCCTCCCAGAGGGGTCCGACAGTTCCGGGGCCCGAGCACCGGCCGCTGCCGCGCATCCGCTACGCCCAGGACTTCGAGGCGCTGCGCGACGCGGCCGACGCGAGCCCCGAACGCCCGAAGGTCTTCCTCGCCACCCTCGGCCCGGTCGCCGCGCACACCGCGCGGGCCACGTTCGCGGCGAACCTGTTCCAGGCGGGCGGCATCGAAACGCCGAACGCCGGCCCCACCGAGACGGTGCGGGACGTGGTCGCCAGGTTCCGCGAGAGCGGCGCCCGGGTCGCGTGCCTGTGCGGCAGCGACGCCGGCTACGCCGAACTGGCCGCGCCGGTGGCGCGCGCGCTGCGCGAAGCGGGCGCGGAGCGGATCCTGCTGGCCGGGAAGGCCTCCGCGTCCTCCGACGCGGGCGCGGAAGTCGACGAGCACGTCTTCACCGGCTGCCCGGCGCTGGACGTGCTCGAGCGCACGTTCGAATCCCTTGGAGTCCAGCGATGATCCCGAACTTCGCCGACGTCGAGCTGGGCGAGCCCGCCACCACCGCCGACGCCGCGCGGTGGCACGCCGCGCTCCAGGAGGCGACGGGCAAGGGCGCGGACGCGTTGGCGTGGGAGACCCCCGAGGGCATCGGCGTCAAACCCGTCTACACGGCCGCCGACACCGAGGGCCTCGACTTCCTCGAGACCTACCCGGGCATCGCGCCGTTCCTGCGCGGCCCCTACCCGACGATGTACGTCAACCAGCCGTGGACCATCCGGCAGTACGCCGGGTTCTCCACCGCCGAGGAGTCCAACGCCTTCTACCGCCGCAACCTCGCGGCCGGCCAGAAGGGGCTCTCCGTCGCGTTCGACCTGGCCACCCACCGCGGCTACGACTCCGACCACCCCCGCGTGGCGGGCGACGTCGGCATGGCGGGCGTGGCCATCGACTCGATCTACGACATGCGGCAGCTGTTCGACGGCATCCCGCTGGACCGGATGAGCGTGTCGATGACCATGAACGGCGCGGTGCTGCCGATCCTGGCGCTGTACGTCGTCGCCGCCGAGGAGCAGGGGGTGGCGCCCGAGCAGCTCGCCGGGACCATCCAGAACGACATCCTCAAGGAGTTCATGGTCCGCAACACCTACATCTACCCGCCGAAGCCGTCCATGCGGATCATCTCGGACATCTTCGCGTTCACCTCGCGGCGGATGCCGAAGTTCAACTCGATCTCCATCTCCGGCTACCACATGCAGGAAGCCGGCGCGACGGCCGACCTGGAGCTGGCCTACACGCTCGCGGACGGCGTGGAGTACCTGCGGGCGGGCCGCGACGCGGGGCTGGACATCGACGCGTTCGCGCCCCGGCTGTCGTTCTTCTGGGCGGTCGGCATGAACTTCTTCATGGAAGTCGCCAAGATGCGCGCCGCCCGGCTGCTGTGGGCGAAGCTCGTGAAGGGCTTCGACCCCAAGTCGCCGAAGTCGCTGTCGCTGCGCACGCACTGCCAGACGTCCGGCTGGTCGCTCACCGCGCAGGACGTGTTCAACAACGTCGCCCGCACGTGCGTCGAGGCGATGGCCGCCACCCAGGGGCACACGCAGTCGTTGCACACCAACGCGCTGGACGAGGCGCTGGCCCTGCCCACGGACTTCTCCGCGCGCATCGCCCGCAACACCCAGCTGCTGCTCCAGCAGGAGTCCGGCACGACGCGGGTGATCGACCCGTGGGGCGGCAGCGCGTTCGTGGAACGCCTCACGCACGACCTGGCGCGCCGCGCGTGGTCGCACATCACCGAGGTCGAGGCCGCGGGCGGGATGGCGCAGGCCATCGACGCGGGCATCCCCAAGCTGCGCATCGAGGAGGCCGCCGCGCGCACCCAGGCGCGCATCGACTCCGGCCGGCAGCCGGTGATCGGCGTCAACAAGTACCAGGTCGAGTTCGACGAGAAGATCGACGTGCTCAAGGTCGACAACGCCGGGGTGCGCGCCCAGCAGCTGGCGAAGCTGGCCCGGTTGCGCGCAGAGCGCGACCAGTCCGGTGTGGACTCCGCGCTGACCGCGCTGACCGACGCGGCGGGCTCGGACGGCAACCTGCTGGAGCTGGCCATCGCCGCGGCCCGCGCCAAGGCCACCGTCGGCGAGATCTCCGAGGCGCTGGGCAAGGTGTGGGGCAGGCACTCCGCGCAGATCCGCACCATCACCGGGGTGTACCGGGAGGAGGCCGGCTCGGTGTCCGACGTAGAGGCGACGCGCGAGGTGGTGGAGGCGTTCGCCGAGGCCGAGGGCCGCCGGCCGCGCATCCTGGTCGCCAAGATGGGCCAGGACGGGCACGACCGCGGCCAGAAGGTGATCGCGACCGCGTTCGCCGACCTCGGCTTCGACGTGGACGTCGGCCCGCTGTTCCAGACCCCGGAGGAGGTCGCGCGCCAGGCCGTCGAGGCCGACGTGCACATCGTCGGGGTGTCGTCGCTGGCCGCCGGGCACCTCACGCTGGTGCCCGCGCTGCGCTCGGCGCTGGCGGAACTGGACCGCGAGGACATCATGATCGTGGTCGGCGGCGTGATCCCGCCCCAGGACTTCGACGCGCTGCGCGAGGCGGGCGCGTCGGCGATCTTCCCGCCCGGCACGGTCATCGCCGACGCGGCGGGCGACCTGCTGCGCAGGCTCGCCGAGCAGCTGGGCCACGACGACCTGCCGGGACGAGATGGCTAGGCCGGTCGACGTCGGCGCGTACGCCAAGGGCGTGCTCGCCGGCAACCGCGGCACGCTGGCGCGGGCCATCACGCTGGTCGAGTCGACCCGCCCGGACCACCGCGCGTCGGCGCAGGAGCTGCTGGTCGAACTGCTCCCGCACTCGGGCCGCGCGCACCGCGTCGGCATCACCGGCGTGCCCGGCGTGGGCAAGTCGACGTTCATCGACGCGTTCGGGTCGATGCTGACCGCCCGGGGCCACCGGGTGGCGGTGCTGGCGGTCGACCCGTCGTCCACCCGCACCGGCGGCTCGATCCTCGGCGACAAGACCCGGATGGCGCGGCTCGCGGTCGACGAGGCGGCGTTCATCCGGCCGTCGCCGACCTCCGGCACGCTCGGCGGCGTGGCCAAGGCGACCCGCGAGTCGATCGTGCTGGTCGAAGCCGCGGGCTACGACGTGGTGCTCGTCGAAACGGTCGGCGTGGGCCAGTCCGAGGTCGCCGTGGCCGACATGACCGACTGCTCGCTGCTGCTCACCCTCGCCCGCACCGGCGACCAGCTCCAGGGCATCAAGAAGGGCGTGCTGGAGCTGGCCGACGTGATCGCGGTGAACAAGGCCGACGGCCCGCACGAGCCGGACGCCCGCAAGGCCGCCCGCGAGCTGGCCGGCGCGCTGCGGCTGCTGCGCCCGCCGGACGCGCCGTGGCACCCGCCCGTGCTCACGTGCAGCGGGCTGGACGGCTCCGGGCTCGACACCGTGTGGGAGCAGGTCACCCGGCACCGGGACACCCTGGAGGAGGACGGCGGGCTGGCCGAGCGGCGCCGCCGCCAGCAGGTCGACTGGACCTGGGCCATGGTGCACGACCAGCTGCTCACGAGCCTGCGCGCGGCGCCCGGCGTGCGCTCGGTCGTGCCCGAGGTGGAACGGCAGGTGCGCGCCGGCGAGCTGACCGCCACGCTGGCCGCCGAACGGATCCTGGCCGCGTTCCGCGCGCAGGCATGAGGGCCCGGAGCAGGGACGGAACGAGTTCTTTCGCTCACCGCACGTGAACGAATGCCGGTTTGGATGACCACCGACAGTGGTAACCACGAAAGGCGGTGGCTAGGCTTGGCGTTCATGTGGCGATCTGTGCTCGCGGTGTGCCTGTTCGTGCTGACCGGTGTCCTCACCGTGTCGGGCACAGGCGTAGCCGCGACGACAGCGCCCCACTTCGCGGCCCAGCCGACGCAGACCCTCGAGCCCGGTGCCACCGTCCAGCCGGAGGGCACCGTGCCGCCCGGCCCGGACCTCGACGCGCCCCAGGAGCAGCAGCCCGCCTCGGGCGACGAGACCCGGCGGAAGCTGTGGATCGGCGGTATCGCGGTGCTGCTGTTCGCCCTCGTGTACTGGCGCAACAAGAAGCGGTGGTCGAAGTGGAAGGCCGGGCGCAAGTCCGGGTGATTCCCAGCCAGTGGGAACACTGAGGCGGCATGTGGTCGCCTCTTAGCATGGCCTGCGTGAGCGCGCACGGCCGCGCGGACGTGATCGGTCTGACCGAAAATCGCGCACCGCTCGGCGCATCGCCGCGACCGGTTGCCGGTTGATCAACCAGGGGTGCGACGTGCCCGCCGGACCGTGATGCAGGATGGACGCAATGGGTACCGACATCAAGATGAGCACACGCTCCGCCGTCGAGCGGTACTCGGATGCGCTGGTGGGCCTCTCCCGCAGCATCCACGCGGAGCCCGAGCCGGCGTTCGCCGAGCACCGCAGCGCGGCCAAGGTCGCCGACCTGCTGGCCGCCGAGGGCTTCGAGGTGGACCGCGGCGTCGCGGACCTGGAGACGGCGTTCACCGCCTCGTTCGGCACCGGCGAGCTGGTGCTGGGGCTGTGCGCGGAGTACGACGCGCTGCCCGAGATCGGCCACGCGTGCGGGCACAACGTCATCGCCGCCGCGTCGACCGGGGCGGCGCTCGCGCTGCGCGACCTGGCCGACGAGCTGGGCCTCACCATCCGGGTGATCGGCACCCCCGCCGAGGAGGTCGGCGGCGGCAAGGTGCTGATGCTCGAACGCGGGGTATTCGACGACGTGGCGTTCTCGATGATGGTGCACCCGGCCCCCTACGAGGCCGTGGCCGCGCGTTCGCTCGCGATCACCGACGTCGAGGTGCACTACACCGGCAAGCCGTCGCACGCCGCCGCCGCGCCCCACCTGGGGGTGAACGCCGCCGACGCGATCACGGTCGCCCAGGTCGCCATCGGGCTCGCCCGCCAGCACCTGGAGCCGGGCCAGATGGTCAGCGGCATCGTCACCCGCGGCGGCACCGTGCCCAACATCGTGCCCGCGCGCACGTCGGCGATGTTCGACCTGCGCGCCGACGACCTCGACTCGCTGCGCCGGCTGGAGGAGCGGATGAACCGCTGCTTCGAGGCCGGCGCCGTCGCCACCGGCTGCACCCACGAGGTCGTGAAGGTCTCCCCGGTGTACGCCGAGCTGACCCCGGACCCGTGGCTCGCGGACGCCTACCGGCGTGCCGCGATCGAGCTGGGCAGGCATCCGTTGAGCCCCGAGGAGGAGCTCAAGGAGAAGATCGGCAGCACCGACATGGGCAACATCACCCGTGCGCTGCCGGCCATCCACCCGACCATCGCCATCGACTGCGGAGACGCGGTGAACCACCAAATCGAGTTCGCGACCGCCTGTGCGTCGGCCTCGGCCGACCGAGCTGTGCTCGACGGGGCGCTCGCACTCGCCTGGACCTCTATTTCCGCTGCCACCGACGGTGCGCAGCGCTCTCGACTGCTGGCGGGTGTGGCATGACGGTCCTGGACTCGCGTCTACCGGAGGAGGGTGCCGAGGTGCTGTTGACCGATCGTGGGGTCAGCATTGCCCCTGTGGATGATCCCGGTGAGGGTCGCGGACCCTCGTGGCTGGACGACTGGCTCGCGGCGAACGCCTCCGAGGTCGTCGCCTGGCGCCGGCACATCCACGCGCACCCGGAGCTCTCCCGGCACGAGTACGCCACCACCGAGCTGATCGCCGACGTGCTGCGCTCGGCGGGCCTCAAACCGCGCGTCCTGCCCGGCGGGACCGGCCTGGTCTGCGACGTCGGCTCCGGGCCGCGCTGCGTGGCGCTGCGCGCGGACATCGACGCGCTGCCGCTGCCGGAGAACACCGGCGTGCCCTACTCGTCCACAGTGGACGGCGTGGCGCACGCCTGCGGGCACGACGCGCACACCACCGTGCTGCTGGGCGCGGCGCTGGCACTGGCCTCGGCCACCGAGCTGCCCGGACGGGTCCGGCTGGTGTTCCAGCCCGCCGAGGAGGTCATGCCGGGCGGTGCGCTGGACGTGCTGGCGGCGGGCGGCCTCGACGGCGTGGAGCGCATCTTCGGCCTGCACTGCGACCCGCGGCTGGAGGTCGGCCGCATCGGCACCCGGATCGGCGCGATCACGTCGGCCAGCGACATGCTGGAGCTGCGCCTCACCTCGCCCGGCGGCCACACGTCCCGGCCGCACCTGACGGCGGACCTCGTGCACGCGCTCGGCACCGTGATCACGGGCCTGCCGGGCCTGCTGTCACGGCGCGTCGACCCCCGTTCGGGCACCGTCCTCGTGTGGGGCGCGGTGCACGCGGGGGAGGCCCCGAACGCCGTGCCGCAGGACGGCGTGCTGCGCGGCACGCTGCGCACCGGCGACCGCGACATCTGGGCCGAGCTGGAGCCGTTGATCAAGGAACTGGTCGGCGCCCTGCTGGCCCCGACCGGCGTCGGCTTCGACCTGCACCACCGGCGCGGCGTCCCACCGGTCGTCAACGACCGCGAGAGCACGATGCTGCTGCGCGCGGGCGTCGAGGCGGCGCTGGGCGAGGACGCGCTGGCCGGCACGGAGCAGTCCTCCGGCGGCGAGGACTTCGGCTGGTACCTGGAACACGTGCCGGGCTCGTTCGCGCGCCTGGGCGTCTGGGACGGCGTCGGCAAGCAGAAGGACCTCCACCAGCCCGGCTTCGACCTGGACGAACGCGCCCTGCTGGTCGGCGTGCGCGTCATGGTCCACGCCGCCCTGGCCGCCCTGGCCTGACCACCCGGCGGTGCCACGGTCGCAGGGCCCCGTCCCGTCAGGCCCTGCGACCGTGGCACTTTGCGTCAGGAGACGAGTCGGCGCGATTTCGCCAGGACGTCGTCATATGTGAGCAGCTCCAGTCCCGGTGCCGTCGCCCGCACTCTCTGTCGCTCGAAGTTGCTGCCGAAGGCGGACGACCGGCCGATCACGACACAGATGTCCGGCATGAAGACCTCTGTCCCCATCAGGGCTCGTGCTTCCCTGGCTCGTGCCGGATCCGCGAAGTAGTTCCGGTACTCGACCAGTTGGTCGTGCGCTTCCTGCACCGAAGCCAGGTACCCGAGCCTGTTCGTCTTGCGTCGGACCAGGTTCACGCGGGGAAGCTTCAGATCGACGATCTTCGGTGTTCTGGAGTCCTCGGCGTGAGGGAGGAGGATGAAGTCCGGGATGAGGTCGGGATCGTCCTCCCGTCGCAGCACCGGGTGGGGAACGGCTCTTTGGTAGTCGACCCCGAGGAGGAATTGGGGGTTCTCTTCGAAGAACGCCTGGAAGTCCGACTCCCGCGCGCTGGTCGAGTTGACCAGGTCCTCCAGTTCAGCGATGGCCTCGGCCGAGAAGCCCGAAATCGCATTCGTGGCTCCCAGCGTGGCCGCGGTGACCCTCGCCGGATCCGTCGAAGTGCCCACGAGGCCCGAGGCGAGAAAGCTCGCAGGGCGAATGAAGAGCCGATTCCCCATCGGCATGATGATCAGCGTGTCGTGGGCCTGAGTGATGTCCTCGACCTCCTCGATCGCGCTCGCGAGCCGACGGAGATCTTTCGCCGCATTCGATCGCGCGGCATTGCCCGCCTTGCGGATGAAGTTGAACAGCGGCAGCGTCGTTCGGGTCGAGTAGTGGGCTTGCACCACCATGGCGAGGGTTCTCAGCCAATGCGGTGTGCCGGCGATCGTGAAGTCCTCTGTCAGGTCTTTTCTCGCGTAGTCCGGGCGGGCTGCCTGCCACTCGAGGATGGAGTCCAGTCGGTAGTCCTGGCCGGCGGTGAAGGACGGCAACTCCTGCCCGTAGCGACTCAAGTCCGGCCACCGTTGCAGCAGCCCTTTGAAGGACACGCTGCTTGCCTGCTCGATGGCGTACTTCCGCTGGCTCGAACTGTTGAGGAACTTTTCCACCTCAAGCGGGCGGAACACCTTCAAGCTCTCCCCAACACCGGGAACCGCGTCGATCACGGTCGCGAGGATGGACATGTCGCTGATGTGGCCGAACTTAATCGCAGCTCGGACCATGGCCATCTCCAGTGATCTCGTCGGATGGACGCGACTGGTATTCAGCCAGAGTTCCGTAGCTCGTTGTGCCAACTGGGCGGCAGCCGGTGACTCAATCGATCGGGTCAAATAATTCACCCTGTCAGTGGACGTCAGTGGACCCGTAACAGCTCTCGACACCTGATACGAGTCCCGTATCACACCGGTTATCGCCGGACTTGTGGGCAGTGTTTCTCTTCGTCCTCAGAGGTCGTTCAGCCCACCGGCTCAGCTCACCGGCTCGATGATCTCCGGCCGGGCCTCCGGCGCGGACGAGCGGACGGCGTCGGCGGCCTGGTCGTCCGGCTCCGCCTGCGACGCCCGCTCGGCGTCGACGCGGGCCGTGTAGACCGACACCTCGTGCGCCACCATGGCGTCGTCCCAACCGTGCACGCCCGCCATCAGCCGCGCCACGGGCAGGGCGCACTCCACGCCCCGGTGCGGGTACTCGATCGAGATCCTGGTCCGCCGGGTCAGCACGTCCTCCAGGTGCAGCGCCCCCTCGTGCGACGCCGCGTAGACCACCTCCACCTGGAGGTAGTCGGGCGCGCCGGGCACGGGCTTGAGCAGTTCCGCGTCCGCCGACCCCAGCACCTCGTGCACCAGGGACCCGTAGCGGTCCAGCAGGTGGCGCACCCGGTAGGGGTGCAGGCCGTAGCGCGCGGCCAGCTGGTCCGCCTGGTTCACCAGCGCGTGGTAGCCGTCCGCCCCGATCAACGGCACCTTGTCCGTGATCGACGGCTGGAGCCGCCCCGGCAGGTCGACCGAGGCCGCGTCCACCGCGTCGGCGCCCATCACCCGGTACGTCGTGTACTTGCCGCCGGCGATGGCGACCAACCCGGGCGCCACCCGGGCCACCGCGTGCTCGCGCGACAGCTTCGACGTCGACTCGCTCTCCCCGGCCAGCAACGGCCGCAGCCCCGCGTAGACGCCCTCGATGTCGTCGTGCGTCAACGGTGTCGCCAGGACCGCGTTGACGTGCTCCAGGATGTAGTCGATGTCCGACCGGGTCGCCGCCGGGTGCGCCAGGTCGAGGTTCCAGTCGGTGTCGGTCGTTCCCACGATCCAGTGATTCCGCCACGGGATCACGAACAGCACCGACTTCTCCGTGCGCAGGATCAACCCCGACTCGGACACGATCCGGTCCCGCGGCACGACGATGTGCACGCCCTTCGACGCGCGCACCCGGAACCGGCCGCGACTGCCGGACAGCCGCTGCAGCTCGTCGGTCCACACGCCGGTCGCGTTGATCACCGCGTGCGCCCGCACGGACGTCTCCCGCCCGTCCTCCACGTCGCGCACCCGCACGCCGGACACCCGGTCCGCTTCCCGCAGGAAGCCCACGACCTGCGTGGACGTCCGCACGACCGCCCCGTAGTGCGCCGCCGTGCGGCCGACCATCATGGTGTGCCGCGCGTCGTCCGCCTGGGCGTCGTAGTACCGGATGCCGCCGATCAGCGCGGACGGCTTCAACGCCGGCACCAGCCGCAGCGCGCCGGCCCTGGTCAGGTGCTTCTGCCCGGGCACGGACCGCGCGCCGCCCATCGTGTCGTACATGAGCAGCCCGGCCGCGGTGTACGGCCGCTCCCACCCGCGGCGCGTCAGCGGGTACAGGAACGGCACCGGCTTGACCAGGTGCGGAGCCAGCCGGGTCAGCATGAGTTCGCGTTCCCGCAGCGCCTCGCGCACGAGCCCGAACTCCAGCTGCTCCAGGTACCGCAACCCGCCGTGGAACAGCTTCGACGAGCGGCTGGACGTGCCCGAGGCCAGGTCACGCGCCTCGACCAAGGCCACCCGCAGGCCGCGGGTCGCGGCGTCCAGCGCGGAGCCGACGCCGACCACGCCACCGCCGATGATCACCAGGTCGAACGTCTCCGAGCCGAGCCGGTCCCAGGACTCCGCGCGTTCGAGCGGTCCCAGCCGGCCCGCGGTGGCGGGGTACTGCTTGCGAGTGACCACTGACGCCTCCCTGATGCTCGAACCGACCGGGCGGACCAGGACTGACTCGACCACGTTACCCGCCGGTACGCCACCCGTGGACAACTGATCAGGCCGGAACTAGCGTCAAGCCCCATTGTGGGGTGGGCAGCGCCGCCGGACCCGGACCGTGCTGCCTCCTGTCAAGGCGAGGAGGTCGGCGAGTGAGCAGTGGCTCGATCTTCGTGTGGGAGATGCTGGGCACCGCGATCCTGATCCTGTTGGGTGCGGGTGTCGTCGCCAACGTGGTCCTCAAGGACACGTTGGGCAACACCGGCGGATGGCTCCTGATCAACATCGGCTGGGGTTTCGCGGTCTTCGCGGGCGCCAGCATCGCCGCGCCGAGCGGCGCGCACCTCAACCCCGCGGTGACCCTGGGCCTGGCCGTCGCGGACAAGACCCCGTGGGACCAGGTCCCGATCTACTTCGCCGGTCAGATGGTCGGCGCGTTCATCGGCGCCGTGCTCGCGTGGCTGGCCTACAAGGCGCAGTTCGACGCGCACGACGACCCGGCGGGCACGCGCGGCATCTTCTGCACCGGCCCGACCATCCCCAAAGCCGGCTGGAACGTCGTCACCGAGGTCATCGGCACGTTCGCGCTGGTCGCCTGGGTCCTGCTGAGCCCCGCCGCGAAGGAGACCGCGGACGGCGTGCCGCAGCTGGGCAACTCCGCCCTCGGCTACGCCGGCGTCGCGTTCGTCGTCATCGGCATCGGCGCCTCGCTCGGCGGGCCGACGGGCTACGCCATCAACCCGGCCCGCGACCTCGCGCCGCGCATCGCCTACGCGATCCTGCCCATCCGCGACAAGGGCAGCGCCGAGTGGGGCTACGCCTGGGTGCCGGTGGTCGGCCCGCTGGTCGGCGGCCTGCTCGCCGGTCTCCTGTACCTGGTTCTCCCGGTCTGAAAGGACTCCAGCGCATGACGAAGTACGTGGCCGCGATCGACCAGGGCACGACGTCGACCCGGTGCATGATCTTCGACCACTCGGGCCGCGTGGTCGCCGTCGACCAGAAGGAGCACGAGCAGATCTTCCCGAAGGCCGGGTGGGTCGAGCACGACGCGAACGAGATCTGGACCAACGTCAGGCAGGTGGCCGCCGGCGCGTTGGCCAAGGCCGACCTGACCACCGCCGACATCGCCGCCGTCGGCATCACCAACCAGCGCGAGACCGCGCTCGTCTGGGACAGGACCACCGGGCAGCCGGTGTACAACGCGATCGTCTGGCAGGACACCCGCACCGACAAGATCTGCCAGGACCTGGCGGCGCTCGGCCAGAAGGACGGGCAGAGCGGCCAGGAGCGGTACCGGGACAAGACCGGCCTGCCGCTGGCCACGTACTTCTCCGGCCCGAAGATCCGCTGGGTGCTCGACAACGTCGAGGGCGCGCGGGAGAAGGCCGAGGCCGGCGACCTGCTGTTCGGCAACATGGACACCTGGGTGCTGTGGAACATGACCGGCGGGGTGGACGGCGGCGTGCACGTCACCGACCCCACCAACGCGTCCCGCACGCTGCTGATGGACCTCGACACGTTGAGCTGGGACGAGGGCATCGCGGCCGACATGGGCGTGCCGCTGTCGATGCTGCCGGAGATCCGGTCCTCGTCCGAGGAGTACGGCAAGGTCCGGGCCCGCGGCGCGCTGGCCGGCGTGCCGATCGCGGGCATCCTCGGCGACCAGCAGGCCGCGACGTTCGGGCAGGCGTGCCTGTCGCCGGGCGAGGCCAAGAACACCTACGGCACCGGCAACTTCGTGCTGCTCAACACCGGCACGGACAAGGTGATGAGCGAGAACGGCCTGCTCACCACGGTCTGCTACAAGATCGGCTCGCAGGCCCCGGTGTACGCGCTCGAAGGTTCGATCGCGGTCACGGGCTCGCTCGTGCAGTGGCTGCGCGACAACCTCGGGATGATCTCGTCGGCCGCCGAGATCGAGGAGCACGCCCGGACCGTGGAGGACAACGGCGGCGCGTACTTCGTGCCCGCGTTCTCGGGCCTGTTCGCGCCCTACTGGCGGTCGGACGCGCGTGGCGCGATCGTCGGCCTGACCCGGTTCGTGAACAAGGGCCACCTGGCCCGCGCGGTGCTGGAGGCGACGGCGTTCCAGACCCGTGAGGTGATCGACGCGATGAACGCCGACTCGGGCGTGCCGCTGAAGTCGTTGAAGGTCGACGGCGGCATGGTCGTGAACGAGCTGCTGATGCAGTTCCAGGCGGACGTCCTGGGTGTGCCGGTGATCCGGCCGGTGGTCAACGAGACCACCGCGCTCGGCGCCGCCTACGCGGCGGGCCTGGCGGTCGGGTTCTGGGCGTCGGAGGACGACATCCGGCAGAACTGGGCGCAGGACAAGCAGTGGGACCCGGCCATGGACGACGACACCCGCGCGGCCACTTACGCGCAGTGGAAGAAGGCCGTGACCAGGACCTTCGACTGGGTCGAGTGATCCTCGGGGCGCCGCTCCGCCCTGGGCGGCGCCCCTCCGGCTCAGTCCAGGTCGTCGTGGCGCATGAGCTGGCGGCCGGCCTCGGTGATCGACCCGGTGAGCGACGGGTACACCGAGAACGTGGTGGCCAGGTCGTCCACCGTGAGCTGGTTCTGCACGGCCAGCGTGATCGACAGGATCAGCTCGCTGGCGTTGGGCGCGACGACGACGCCGCCGATGACCACACCGGTCGCGGGGCGGCAGAAGAGCTTCACGAAACCGCGGCGCAGGCCTTCCATCTTGGCCCGCGGGTTGGTGGCCAGCGGCAGCATGATCGTGCGCGCGGGCACCTCGCCGGAGTCGATCGCCTGCTGGCTGATGCCGACGGACGCGATCTCGGGGTTGGTGAACACGTTCGCCGCGACCGTCTTGAGCCTGATCGGGCTCACGCCCTGGCCCAGCGCGTGCCACATGGCGATGCGGCCCTGCATGGCGGCGACGGACGCGAGCAGCAGCAGGCCCGTGCAGTCGCCCGCCGCGTAGACGCCGGCGACGTTCGTCCGCGACACCCGGTCGACCGGGATGTACCCGCCGCGGCCCAGCTCGATGCCGATCTTGTCCAGGCCGATGTCGGTGGTGTTCGGGACGGAGCCGACCGTCATCAACGCATGACTCGCCTCGATCGTGCGACCGTCTTCCAGGTGAATCAGGACGCCGTCGCCGACGTTCTCGACCCGGTCCGCGCGGGCGTGCTTGACCACCGCCGTGCCGCGTTCGGCGAACACGTCCTCCAGCACCACGGCCGCGTCGGCGTCCTCGTGCGGAAGCACCCGGTCGCGGCTGGAGACCATGGTCACCTTCACACCGAGTTCCGTGTACGCGGAGGCGAACTCCACGCCGGTGACACCCGACCCGATGACGGCCAGGTGCTCCGGCAACTCCGGGAGCTCGTAGATCTGCCGCCACGTCAGGATCCGCTTGCCGTCGGGCTCGGCGCCGGGCAGCACCCGCGGGGTCGCGCCCGTCGCGATCAGCACCACGTCGGCCGGCAGGACCTCCTTCGTGCCGTCCTCGGCGATGGCCACGACCTCGTGCTGGGCGAGCCCGCGGGCGTTGTCGCAGAACTTGCCGACGCCGTTGACGATCCGCACGCCCTCGCGCTGCAGGCGGGCCCGGACGTCGGCGGACTGGGCGAGCGCAAGGCCCTTCACCCGCCCGTGGACGACCGGCAGCTCGACCGCCGCTTCCGCGTTGTTCGTGCGAATGCCCAGCTCACCGGCGTTGCGGAAGGCGCTGCGGCCACCCGCGGAGGCGATGAACGTCTTCGACGGCACGCAGTCGTAGAGCACGCAGGCGCCACCGACGCCCTCGCGTTCCACGATGGTCACGTCGGCCCCGTGCTGGGCCGCGACCAGTGCCGCCTCGTAACCTGCGGGGCCACCGCCCATGATGACGATGCGGGTCACGACACGTCCTCCTCGTGGTCTCGGCGCTGTTCGCACCGCTCTTCTCCAACGTCTTTTCGCGCTGTTTGCGCCGCTCGCGGCCGTTGGTAACCGTACGCGGTCGGGTGTCGGGGTGTGTCGTCCGGTCTTCTGGTACCTCGCGGTGATCGCGAGGTCGCTAGGCTGTCGTCGTGCCGCTCTATGCCGCGTACGGGTCCAACATGGACCCGAACCAGATGATGGAGCGAGCCCCCTACTCCCCCATGGCGGGGACCGGGTGGCTCGCCGGATGGCGTCTGACGTTCGGTGGCGAGGACCTGGGCTGGGAGGGCGCGCTCGCCACCATCGTCGAGGACCCGGACTCACAGGTGTTCTGCGTGCTCTACGACGTGAGCCCGCGTGACGAGTCCCGCCTCGACCGCTGGGAAGGCGCCCTCGGTCTCTACAAGAAGATCCGCCTGCGCGTCCAGACCCTGGAAGGTTCGGTGACCGCCTGGCTCTACGTCCTGGACGCCTACGAGGGGGGTCTGCCCTCCGCCCGCTACATCGGCGTCGTCGCCGACGCCGCCGAAGCCGCGGGCGCCCCGGACGACTACGTCTCCGACCTCCGCACCCGCCCGTGCCAAGGCATCGGCCCCTAACCAACCCCCGCGCGAGAGTCCAACCTTCACGGCGCGTGAGTCCTACACCCAGAACGCGTGAGTCCTACGTTCAGGACCCCCGAGTTCAACACTCAGCTGTCGGAACAGCCGGGTGGGGATGCGCAGGTCCGAGACGTCGGCGTGGAGCACCTTCCAGCCGCGCCGCCGCAGGTCCTCGTCACGGGCCTGGTCGGCCTCGGCCTTGTCGACGTGCGCCGCGTAGCCGTCGTACTCCAGCGCCACGCGGACGTCCGGCCAGGCGAAGTCCAGTCGCCAGACCTCGCGGTCGTCCAGGTCGCGGACGGAGTACTGGAGTTCGGGCAGCGGAAAACCGGCTTCGGCGATGGTGAGCAGGAGCGCGCTCTCCGACGGTGACTCGGGCAGGCCCGTGGCGAGGTCCAGGAGGAACGCGCCCTGCCGTCGGCCACGATGATCACGACGGGTCGCCAGGCGCACGGCGAGGTCGGCCTTGAACGCGGCCCGCTGCTCCGGCTGGAGGGCGCCGAGTGCCTGATCCGCGCAGGCCAGAGCGGTGGAGCGGTGACGGGCCCGGCAGAGCAGGTCGGCGATGGCGTAGTCGAGGACCATGCAGCGCAGGCCCTCGACCTGGATCACGTCGGCCGGGTCGTACTGGTGGTAGTGGACGGCGACGTCACGACGGGGTCGGACCCTGCGGTCGTAGTCCAGGAGAAGGTGCACTCGGTTGGTCTCGGCGGCCGTGCAGCCGTGCAGCCAGGCGGCGGTGTGGTCGGTCAGCACGGCGTCCGGCCCGGCCATGAGCAGCGCGGCGGCGGCTCGGGTGCGCAGGTCGGTCATGCGTTGCCGCTGGATGACGACCGTGCGGCTGTAGTTGATCAGGTGGCCGTCGCGGATGGCTCGGCTCACCGCTGGGGCGCCGATGCGGTCGTGCAGCCGCGTGCGGGGGTAGGCGCCGTGCAGGCCAGGAGGCAGTTGGATCATGCATAACCGAGTGGCGAGACCCCCGATCCCGTACACGGTTCACCTGATCGTGGGCCATCGCGGTACGTGAGCGTTGAATTCAGGTGCTCTGAACGTACGACTCACGCGACGTGAAGGTTGGACTCACGGGGTGGTGAGGGATTCCAGGTGGTGGATCAGGCGGCGGGTGTCGACGGGGGAGACGGTGCTCCACGGTTCCTGGCCCGCGGTGGCCCGGCGGAGCTGCACGTAGCGGCCGTGGGGGTTGTCGAAGAACGACACGACGCGGTCCTCGCGCACGCGCTTGCCCCACTTGTCGCGGCTCGCGGCGCCGAACTGGCCCCGGTTGCCCGCGTCCTGGAACATGTCGGCCAACGTGCGGGCGTCCTCCTGGCGGATGCCGCGCGCCAGCAGGCCCTGGTACAGGTCGTCCGGGGTGTTCGCCCCCGCGGCGGCGGCGTCCAGGTCCGCGCTGGGCAGCGTCACGGAGTGGCCGGGGCCCGCGCCGAGCGGCGGCAGCACGGAGAGCGCCTCGCGGGGCAGGCCCTCGGCGGACGCCGGTCGCAGGGTCAGCTGGTCGTGGGCGAGCACCGCCAGCACGCCGGACTGGCCCTTGGCGGCGGCCAGCACGCGGACGCTGTGCCCGAGCCACAGCCGCCCGTCCACCTCCTGCTGCGGCCGGTTCAGCAGGTGCAGCAGGTCTTCCAGCACCGGGTCCAACGACACCGGCCGACCCAGGCCGCGCCGGTCCAGCCCGCTCCACGCCTGCTGTTCCAGCTCGGCCCGTTCGGCGTGCGTCTTGCCCGGTGACGGCACCTTGAGCACCAGCGGCATGGTTTCCAACCGCAGGTGCTCCCACAGCACGTCGAACTCGAGCGCCGAGATCGTCACGGGTTCGCGCAGGTCGTTGCTGCCCAGGTCCAAGCCGAACGTCGTCATCAGTGGGTGGTGCTCTCCCCGATCACCGGAGGCGAGATGATCCCGCCGATGCCGTAGATGTCGTCCGTCTCCCGGAGGTAGTCGGCGGCGTCGTGCGTGGCGTCTTCTTCCTCTTCCGCGCCACGTGGCCCGCCCAGACCGCCGAACGGGTCGAACGCGGGCTGCACCGGCGCCGCGACGCTGCGCTTGTGCACGGTGTCGCCACCGCCGGCCTGACCGGCGGCCCCGGGCATCGCGCCCGTCGCCGCGCCCGGTCCCGCCGTCGCCGCGTGCTGCGTGCTGGCCGCGAACGCCCCGATCTCCACCGAGCTGACCGACGTCGTGCCGCTGGGCAGCGGCCCACCGCCCGCGCCGGGCAGCAGGTGCTGGTTGGCGCCGGCGGCGTGCTGCCCGCTGGTCGTGTCGGAGGCCGAGCCGGCGCCCGAGGACGAAGAAGAGGACGAGCCGGCCTTGCGCCGGTCCTTGTCCTGCTGACCACCCGTGCCGCCGATCACGCCGCCGGGCCCGAACGCGCCCGTGCTCGACGTCGACGGCGGTAAGGCGGCCGACGAGGCCCGGGTGGAACCGGACGTGCCCGCCGACGAGGTGCCCGTCGACCCGCCGAACGAGGGCTGCGTCGCGGGACGCGGAGCCGGGTAACCGCCCCGACCGCTGCCGCCGCCGCGACCGCCGCGCCACCCGCCCCGACCGCCGCCGCCGCGCCACCCGCGCGGGCCGCCGTAGCCCCAACCGGGCCCGGACACCCCCGCCGAGTCGTTGCGCGCCAGGTCGGGCGCGTTGATCACCAACTGCGGCGGCTGGTGGAACTGCCCCAGCGTGCTGGTGTTGGACGTGGTGCTGGAGGCGTAGGTCGTCATGACCTCGCGCGCCCGCTGCTCGGCCGCGTTCTGCGCCTTCTCCTGCTTCTCGTAGTCCGTCTGCCCGCCGACCAGGGCGGTCAACGCGCTGACGAGCAGGTTCGGCTGCTCCGCGGTCACCTTCACCGGCGGCGGCATGTCCGCGCGCGCCTTGGCGATGTAGTCGGCCTGCCGCTCGGCCGAGATGCGCATGACCTCCGCGCCGGCGCGGGCGTCGTCCGCCCACGCGGCCAGCGGGTTGATGCCGGTGCGCGCCTTGTCCGCGGCCGATCCCTCCCAGGACGCGCCGGACTTCAGCACGCCGGCGTGCAGGTCGGCGTTGATCTCGGTCAACGCGGCGGAGACGCCCTGCCACCGCTCCATCGAGGCGTGCGAGGCCTTGGGCCCCGGCCCCGAGTTGATCTGCTCGTACAGCTCTTCGTGGCTGTACCCGCTCCAGCGGTGTCCATCGGGCATGAACGCTCCCCTTGCCTGCGCCGGGCGCTCAGCGGCTGCCCTGCTGTCCCATCAACCCGGTGTTGTCTTCTTCGATGGACTGGTACTGCTGCTCGACCAGGGTGAGCGCGTCCATGGCCGACTTGAGCTGCCGCTGGTAGTTCTCCAACGCGATCAGCGCCGAGTCTCCCGACTCGAGCGACCGCTCGTTGAACCGCTCCGCGGCGTCCTGGCTCACCGGGTCGCCCGCCCAGGGACGGACCCTGACCTCGGTGATGGCCTGCTCGATCTGCTCGTCCAGCTTCGACAACGCGCCTGCGAACGCGCTGCGCAGGCCGGGGATCGCGCTGGGTTCGACGTTCAACGTGTGCGACAGGGGCGGTGGTGAGCCCGTGTCAGCGCCGTGGCCGCGGTCTTCCGACGGCATGGGCAACCTCCCGCCTTCCTCGTTCCCGTCACGCATCGCGTTCTCGCGCAAGGTCACTCTAGCCACCCGGTACGACAGCGGGGAGTGGGTGGAGCCCACATCCCCCGCGTGGATCAGCGCCGTTGCCGCAAACCGACCACCGCCGCTTCTGCCACCCGTTGCGCTCCTTGGCACAGAACGTCTTGCTTGGCCGCCTTTTCGTTACCGCCGTCGCGGAACATCACGTCGAGGAACTGCCCCTCCGCGACGTCCACCTCGACGTTGCACACGTTGTCCATGCCGGGCGTCCGCACGGTCAGGCCGGGGAAACCGGCCACCGCGGTCTGCTCGGCGCGGACCTGGGCGTTCTCGCTGAGCCACACGCCGACGCCCTCTGCTGTGACGAGCGCGAGGCGCACGACGTTCCCGCTGATGTTGCTGCGCATGGTGCACGCCTTCGCGTTGCCGAAGCCCGCTTCCACATATGCGCTCGGCGGGTTGTCCAGGCTCAGCGCGATGCGCTGTTCGGGTGAGAGCACCTCGCACGGGTCGGCGTCGTCCAACCGCAGCTCAAGCGGCCTGGGAGGCAACGGCGACATGGTGGTGGTCGTGGGCGGCAGCGGTTCGTCGACCCGGCCGTCGGCCTTCTTGTCCGGTGCGGGGGTGCAGGAGGCCATCGCCATCGCGCAGAGCGTGGCGGTGAGCACCCGAGCACCCCTCATGGACACCTACCGTAGCCGGGTCCACACGCCAAGTGGACCCTCGGCTGTGAAGCCGCACTTGGCGGCCACCCGCCTGGCCGCGTCGTCCGGGGGTCTGGCGGTGATCAGCGGTAGGTCGAGGAACCCGAAGCCGAACCGCAGCACGGCGCCGGTCGCGTGGGTCGCGATGCCGTTGCCGCGCAGGTCGGGTGTGGTCCAGCAGTGCAGTTCGCCGGAGCGGGTCAGGGAGATCTCGCCGACGGCCGTTCCGGTGAGCTGGTCGCACACGGCCCAGGAACAGGCTTCTTCGGTGTGCCACTGGTCGGCGCGTTCGGCGATGTGCGCGCCGGCCGCGTCGAAGTCGGGGCACAGGCCGCCGCCGACCAGCGCCGGCCGGTCGTCGACGCGGTCGTCCGCGCGGAGTTGGCGCAGGTAGAACTCACCCGCGTTGATCTCGACGGCCTCCATGCGCCGGGAGACTAGTCCGTGACGAACCCGTCGTAGCGCCCGGCCAGCTCTTCGAGCAGCCCGCGGTGCGCGGAGGCGGGCCGGTCGTCGGGACCGGTGGCCAGCTCCACCACCCAGTCGGCGTCCTCCAGGTCGTCCTCGCCGGCCAGCACGTCCTTGTGCACCGCGCACGGCGACCAGCCGGCCGCCCCCAGCTCGTCCGCGGCTTCTTCCGCGTCGGCGCGGTCGTGCAGGACCAGCAACAACGGACCGGTGGTCCCGGACGGTCCGGCGCCGGCGCCGCCGTCGAGCAAGCCCCGCGACGACAACGCCTCGCGCAGCGCGGGGAAGTCGGGCGTGTGCACGGCGTCGATGCCGATGGTCCGCGCCGCGTCGGCGTTCACCGGGTTGTCGTCGCAGAACAACGTCCCCGAAGGCGAGTGCTGGAGCACCCGCAGCGCGCGCCGGAAGGCCTCGGGCGCAGGCTTGGCCACCCCGAGCCGCGCGGACGACACGACCGCGTCCACCTCGCGGTCCAGCCCCAGCTCGGCCAGGTCGCGCGGGAGCCGGTCGGTCGCGTTGGACAGCAGCGCCACCCGGCACCGCTCGCGCACCCGGCGCACCAGGTCCAGCGCTTCGGGGATCACCTCGCCGACCCGCGTCCACGCCGCCACCGCGTCGGCCGCGCGTGCCGGCGACAGCCCTTCGACGACCAACTGCTCCCGCACGGCCGCGCGCCACGCCTCGTCCGTGGCCCGGCCGGCGACCGCGGGACCGGCCAGGGAGAACGACACCCGCGCCAGCGTGCCGCGCGGCAGGTCGAAGGCGTCCTCGACCGGCCCGTCCGGGGGGAACCGCCGCAGCACGCCGTCCAGGTCGAGCAGCAGCAGCGACGGCGCGCTCAACGCCTGCCCATCCGGCCGATCAGCAGCATCACGGCGGGGATCAGCAGGAACACCAGCGGCGTCTTGGCCAGGAAGAACAACACCACGCTGACGATGGCGACCGCCGTGACGGCCGCGGTGCTGACCCGGAACTCCAGCGGGAAGCCGCGCCGGGCGGCCACCGCCGGTGGCGTCACCGGCGGCTCCACCCGGGTGAACCGCGGCCGGGGCGCGGGCAGGTCGGCGAACAGCGCGTACAGGTCACCGCGGGTCTTCGCGGTGGTCACCCGGGCGGAGCGGTCGCCGTACTCGTCCACGGTCAACCGCCCCTCGCCCAGGTGCGTGCCGAGCAGTTCGAGCGCGTGCTCACGCTCGGCGTCGCCGATCCGGATGTCCCGCTCGCTCACACGGGTGAGCCTATTCCTTGATCTCGCAGATGACCGTGCCCTGGGTGACCGCCGCGCCCGGCTCGGCGGCCAGCCCGGTGACGACGCCGGACTTGTGCGCGGTGACCGGGTTCTCCATCTTCATGGCCTCCAGCACGACGATCAGCTCGCCCGCCTCGACCTGCTGCCCGTCCTCGACCGCGACCTTGACGATCGTGCCCTGCATGGGCGCGGCCACCGCGTCGCCGGAGACCGCCGCGCCGCCCTTGCCGCCGGCGCGCTTGCGCGGCTTGGCCTTCACACCCGCCTTCGCCCCGCCGCCGCCACCGCCGCCGATCGCCAGGTCACCGGGCAGCGAGACCTCCAGCCGACGTCCGCCGACCTCGACCACGAGGGTCTGGCGCGGCTCGTCCTCCTCGGCCTCCGCGCTGTCGGTGAACGGCGCGATGGTGTTGTCGAACTCGGTCTCGATCCACCGCGTGTGCACGGTGAAGCCGTCCTCGGACCCGACGAACGCCGGGTCGCGCACGATCGCCCGGTGGAACGGCAGCACGGTCGCCATGCCCTCCACCACCATCTCGTCCAACGCGCGCCGGGCCCGTTCCAGGGCCTGCGCCCGGTCCTCGCCGGTGACGATCAGCTTGGCCAGCAACGAGTCGAACTGGCCGCCGATGACCGTGCCGCTCTCCACGCCCGCGTCCACCCGGACACCGGGGCCGGACGGCGAGGTGAACGTGGTGACCGCGCCCGGCGCGGGCAGGAAGTTGCGGCCCGCGTCCTCGCCGTTGATGCGGAACTCGATCGAGTGGCCGCGCGGGGTCGGGTCCTCGGTGAGCCGCAGCACCTCGCCGGCGGCGATCCGGAACTGCTCGCGCACCAGGTCCAGGCCCGAGGTCTCCTCGCTGACCGGGTGCTCGACCTGGAGGCGGGTGTTGACCTCCAGGAACGAGATCGTGCCGTCCACCGCGACCAGGTACTCGACCGTGCCGGCGCCGTGGTAGCCGGCCTCCTTGCAGATCGCGCGCGCCGACCGGTGGATCTCGGCCCGCTGCTCGTCGGTCAGGAACGGCGCGGGCGCCTCCTCGACCAGCTTCTGGTGGCGGCGCTGCAACGAGCAGTCGCGGGTGCCGACCACGATCACGTTGCCGTGCTGGTCGGCCAGCACCTGCGCCTCGACGTGCCGCGGCTTGTCCAGGTACCGCTCCACGAAGCACTCGCCGCGGCCGAACGCCGTGACGGCCTCCCGCACCGCGCTGTCGAACAGCTCGGGGATCTCCTCCAGCGTCCGGGCCACCTTGAGGCCGCGCCCGCCGCCGCCGAACGCCGCCTTGATCGCCACCGGAAGGCCGTGCTCCTCGGCGAACGCGATGATCTCGTCCGGGCCGGCGACCGGGTCCTTCGTGCCGGGGACCAGCGGCGCGCCCGCGCGCATCGCGATGTGCCGCGCGGTGACCTTGTCGCCCAGGTCGCGGATGGCCTGCGGGGTCGGCCCGATCCAGGTCAGGCCCGCGTCCAGCACGGCCTGCGCGAAGTCGGCGTTCTCGGACAGGAAGCCGTAGCCGGGGTGCACCGAGTCCGCGCCCGCGCGCTTGGCCACGTCGAGGAGCTTGTCGATGGACAGGTAGCTGTCACCGGGCGTGCTGCCGCCCAGGGCGAACGCCTCGTCCGCCAGCCGGACGAACGGGGCGTCCCGGTCGGGGTCGGCGTACACGGCGACGCTGGCCAGACCGGCGTCCCGGCAGGCGCGGATGACCCGGACGGCGATCTCGCCCCGGTTGGCGACGAGGACCTTGCGCAGCGACACGACGTCCTACCTCCTGGCAACCCTGGGACTGGAGCGGCAATGGTCGGGGAGTTTAGTGACCTGTCAGTACTCGGAGACCGAGAGACAGCTCACGCTCGAGTGGAACAATGGGGAATCGTGACACGCCCGCCCACCGCCGCGCTTCTGACAGCTTGCGCAGCTGTGATCATCACTATCGCGGGGCTGGTCACCGCCTGGTCACTGCGTCCTCCCGCAGTCGGCGACCCCGCCGCCGTGGCGCCCCAGGACGAATTGCGGTGCGGGGCGACGGCGTGCCGTTCGGTGGTGAAACAGGTGGTCGGGGTCGATTCAGTGGAATTGGTCGTCGGCGAGGGCGTGGGCCGGATCCGGACCAGCGGCGCTTCGGGACCGAACATCTTCGAGCTGACCATCGCCTCTTCGGGTGCCCGGATCGACGAATCGTCGTTGCAGTGCCTGGACGCCGAGGTCGCGGTGTGCCTGGTGCGGGGCGAGGTCCGCGGCGAGGTGCGCGGCGAGGTGCTGGTGCGCCGGTCCGGCGCGTGGTCGCGGGCACAGGTGCCGTACGTGGCGAGCGGGGCGTACCTCGCGCTGCACGACGTGGACCGGGACGGGGTCGCGGACGTGGTGGCCGTGCAGCGGGCGTGCCAGGCGGAGGCGGACTGCTCGCGGTGGTTCGCGCAGGTGTTCTCGCCGGCGAGCGGCGGCGGTGAGCTGGGGTGCACGCCGGTCGTGCCCGAGGCGGAGTCGTTGCCGGGGTGGCCGACCGTCACGCCGGACCCGTCCGACCTGCGTCACTGCGGTGCGTGACGTTCCGAGCGTTCAACTCGGGTGTTCCGGGCGTAGGACACGCCTGTTCCGGACGTAGGACACGCGCGACCTGGACGTAGGACTCTCGCGCGTGTCCTGCGTTCGGAACGCGCGTGTCCTACGTCCAGGTCGGGCGGGGTGGACGCTCAGGCGGGGATCGGCTCGCGGGCCGGGGTGGTCAGCAGCGGGGGCTCGCTCGGGGCGTTGAGGATCTCGTCGTCCAGCAGGCCCTCGGAGCGGGCGACCAGGACCGGGACGGTGATCTGGCCGGTCACGTTGGTGGCCGTGCGGACCATGTCCAGGATCGGGTCGATCGCGTAGACGACCGCGACACCGGTGGCGATGACCTCCGGCGGCATGTTCACCGCGCCCAGGGTCAGCGTCAGCATGGTGAACCAGCCGGTGGTGCCGGCGGTGGCCAGCGCGCCGAACACGGCGACCGCGACGATCGCCACGTACTGCCACACGCCCAGCTGCACGCCGAACAGGTTCGCGATGAACACCGTGGCGATGGCCGGGTACACCGCGGCGCAACCGTCCATCTTCGTGGTCGTGCCCAGCGGCACGGCGAAGGACGCGTAGTCGTTGTCCACGCCGAGGTTGGCGGCGGTCTGCCTGCTCAGCGGCAGCGTCGCGCCGGACGAGCGGGACACGAAGGCGAACTGGATCGCGGTCCACGCCTTCGCGAAGAACGTGACCGGCGACACCCGGCCGACGAACCGCAGCAGCAGCGGGTACACCACGAACAGCACCAGCAGCGACCCGCCGTACACCGACGCGATCAGCGAGAACAGCGGCCGGACGAACGAGTTGCCGTACGTCGCGAACGCGGTGCCGATCAGGCCGAACACGCCGATCGGGGCGAGCAGCACGATCCAGCCGACGATCTTCTGGATGAGGTCGAACGCCGACCGGGTCAGCGTGACGAACGGCGTGGCCTTCTCGCCGAGCGCGTACGCGGCGAAGCCGACGAGCACCGAGATGAACACGACCTGGAGCACTTCGCCCTCGGTGAAGGCGCTGAACAGGTTCGACGGGATCAGGGTCTCCAGCAGCGTGCCCCAGGAGCCCTGGTCACGGGCGGCGAGCTTCTCCACGGCCGCCTGCGACGGCTCGACCTGCACGCCCGCGCCCGGCTTGACGACCAACCCGATGGCGAGGCCGATCAGCACGGCGATCAGGGACGTGGTGGCGAACCACAGCAGGGTCTTGCCGCCCAGGCGCGCGGCGCGCGAGCTGCCGAGGCGGCGCAGGCTCGTGATGCCCACCACGATGGCGGTGAAGACCAGGGGGATGACGGTGAACTGCAGGAGGCTGGTGAAGACGTCGCCGATGGACTCGAGGGTGGTGGTGAGCCACGCCTGGTCGGTGCTCTTGGCGACGTACCCGGCCAGGGCGCCGAGGACGAGGGCGGCGAGGACGGTGAAGCCGAACACCTTCGGCTTCGTATAACTGCGGATGAACGACACGACTGCTCCGGAGTGGCTGCGCAGGGGTGGACGACGGGGGCGGCGTCAGCCGCGACAGCCCGTGTTCGTCCTGCGCCCGAAGTCGATGTGACGGCGGCGCGTCAGCAGTTCACCCACAGCTCCCCCAACCCGAAAGCCCTTCGTAGAGCTTCCCGGATCAGGGAAAATGTGACAATGGCTACCAGATGTCGGACACCGTGACGTCCACTTGGCGCAGCAGCCGGCGCGTGAGCGGCAGGCTGATGCCGATGACGCTGGACGGGTCGCCGTCGATGCCGTCCACGAACCAGCCGCCCAGGCCGTCGAGCGTGAAGGCCCCCGCGACCTGCAACGGCTCGCCGGTGGCGAGGTAGGCCTCCAGCTCGTCCTCGGCGGGCCGGCCGAACCGGACCAGCGTGGACTCGTGCCCGACGGCGCGGGCCACCACCTGCCCGCCGCGCACCCGCAGCACGGCGTGCCCGGTCAGCAGGGCGCCGGTGGTGCCGGCCATCTTCTGCCACCGCTGCCGCGCGACCTCGACCGTGCCGGGCTTGCCGTGCACCTCGCCGTCGGCGGTGCGCAGCATCGAGTCGCAGCCGACGATCACCGCGTCGTCGTCCTCGTCCCGGGCGATCGCCTCGGCCTTCGCCGTCGCCAGGGCCGTGACCAGCTCTTCCGGGGTCGGGTCGGCGAGGGAGGCGGCCAGCGCGTCCTCGTCGACGCCGGACACGCGGACGACGGGTTCGACACCGGCGGCACGCAGCACGGCCAGGCGGGCGGGGGACTGGGAGGCCAGGACGAAGCGCACGCCGTGCAGCCTAGGGCGTGGCCGGTGCCCACCCGAACGGACGGCGGCCGGGTGGGCGTCGACTCGCGACCCTGCGTGAAGCCGCAGCGGGAAGTCCTGTTCAGGAGACTTCGGGACACCGTCGCGCAGGCGGTGCGTAGAACTACCGATGCGCCCCGTGGTGGCGTTCGGCAACCTCGCAGTGTGCAGCGTTTGGCTCTGGTGGTCCGCCGGCACGACCGGGGTCGACGCCGGTACCGGTGGCTCTTGGTGGCGCCGGCCGTCCTGGTCCTCGCCCTGACGGGCCGGGTCGTGTCGACCGACCCGGTCGGCTACGGCGTGCCGTTCTGGCCGTTCGCGAACGGCAACGACCGCGTCGAGCACCGGGTGATGGACCAGGTGACGTCCGTCGCGCGGACCTTGCGGCGGCTCGACGCGGTGCCCTCGGCGCTGGTCGCCCAGGGCATCGAGGTCCTGGACGCGCGGGTCGGCGCGGGCGCCGTCTGGCTCAGGTTGCGCGTGCGCGTGCCGGACGGGACGCGCTGCCGCGAGGTGTCCGTGCTGGGCGACGGCGTCCAGGTCCACTCCCGTCGAGTGGACTGCTGACCACCACTGCGAGGCCCCACCCGCCAGACCCCCCGCTTGGACCCACCCGCTCGGACCCCCGCGAGGACGCGTCGGTCGTTCGCGTCCTCATTTCCGACGATCACGCCCTTCGATCGTCGGAAATCAGGGCGCGAACGACCGACTTCCAGGCGTCCGAGCCGCCGTCTGCGGAGCAGCGGCAATCCAATACAGCGGCAATTCGATACAGCGGCAGTTCAGTACGGCAGGCCGGAGGTCCGCCACGCGCCGGGGCCGTGCGGCAGCGGGCGCCGCACCTGCCGTGACTTGTCCGACCACGCCGAACGGCGAGGTGCGTTCTCGACGGGACCGCCGGCCGTTGCCAGGCCGACCACGACCGCCGTCACGGCGGCCAACTCGACGTCGTCCGGGTTGCCCCGGACCACCCGGAGGTGCGGCGCCGCGCTCACAGCGGGATGTTCCCGTGCTTCTTGGGCGGCAGCACCTCGCGCTTGTCGCGCAGCATCGCCAGCGCCCTGGCGACGTGCGATCGCGTGAAAGAGGGAGGGATCACACTGTCAACATAACCGCGTTCGGCCGCGACGTACGGGTTGCAGAGGGTGTCTTCGTACTCTTGCTGCAAACGGGCCCGCAGCGCGTCCACGTCCTCGCCGTCGGCCAGCGCGCTCGCCAACGCCTTGCGGTGCACGATGTTGGCCGCGCCCTGCGCGCCCATGACCGCGATCTGCGCCGTCGGCCACGCCAGGTTGATGTCCGCGCCCAGGTGCTTGGAACCCATCACGTCGTACGCGCCGCCGTAGGCCTTCCGGGTGATCACGGTGACCAGCGGCACGGTCGCCTCGGCGTAGGCGTAGATCAGCTTCGCGCCGCGCCGGATGATGCCGTTCCACTCCTGGTCGGTGCCGGGCAGGAAGCCGGGCACGTCCACGAACGTCAGCACCGGGATGTTGAACGCGTCGCAGGTGCGCACGAACCGCGCGGCCTTCTCCGAGGCGTCGATGTCCAGGCAGCCCGCGAACTGGGTCGGCTGGTTGGCCACGACGCCGACCGAGTGCCCGTCCACCCGGCCGAAGCCGACCAGGATGTTCGGCGCGAACAGCGGCTGGACCTCCAGGAACTCGCCCTCGTCCAGCACGCGGGTGATGACCTCGTGCATGTCGTAGGGCTGGTTCGCCGAGTCCGGGATCAGGGTGTCCAGCTCGCGGTCGGCGTCGGTGACCGACTCCTCGACCGAGCCGTGCACCACGTCGTCCGGCGCGTCGAAGACGGGCGGCTCGGACATGTTGTTGGCGGGCAGGTAGGACAGCAGCTCCTTGACGTAGGAGATGGCGTCCTCCTCGTTGTCGCCGAGGTAGTGCGCGTTGCCCGACTTGGTGTTGTGCGTGCGCCCGCCGCCGAGCTCCTCGAAGCCGACGTCCTCGCCGGTGACGGTCTTGATGACGTCCGGGCCGGTGATGAACATGTGCGAGGTCTGGTCGACCATCACCACGAAGTCGGTCAGCGCGGGCGAGTAGACGTGGCCGCCCGCGTTCGCGCCCATGATCAGCGAGATCTGCGGCACGACGCCGGACGCGGCCACGTTGCGGCGGAAGATCTCGCCGTAGAGGCCGAGCGAGACGACGCCTTCCTGGATGCGCGCGCCGCCGCCCTCGTTGATGCCCACGATCGGTCGGCCGGTCTTGATCGCCAGGTCCATGACCTTGACGATCTTCTCGCCGTACACCTCGCCGAGCGAGCCGCCGAAGATCGTGACGTCCTGGCTGAACACGCACACCGGGCGGCCGTCGACGGTGCCGTAGCCGGTCACCACGCCGTCGCCGTAGGGCCGGTTGCGCTCCTGCCCGAAGTTCGTCGAGCGGTGCCGCGCCAGCTCGTCCAGCTCCACGAACGAGCCGGGGTCCAGCAGCAGTTCGATGCGCTCGCGGGCGGTCTTCTTGCCCTTGGCGTGCTGCTTCTCCACCATGCGCGCCGAACCGGCGTGCACGGCCTCCTCGTTGCGCCGGTGCAGGTCGGCCAGCTTCCCGGCCGTGGTGCGGACGTCCGGCTCCTCGCCATTGGGGGCGGTCGCACTGCTCATGACCGGGGAGCCTAACCAGTCGGCCCCGGTGCGGCCGGGCGTAGTAGCCCAGGTCACTGGACGGGAAGTTGACCTCCAGCGCGGTGGAGGTTGCAAGCTTGGGCACGCGATCCGCCCCGCGATCCACACCGCTCCGACAAGCGCGCGGGGCGGGTCGCGACCACCGCGGCGGACCGTGCGGCGCGGCGTCGCCGCTCCTAAGGTGCGTGCCGTGACCTTGGATGCCACCGCCCTCCGCGCCGCCCTCGTCGGCCCCTACGCGACGGTCGACGTCGTCGCCGAGACCGGTTCCACGAACAACGACCTGCGCGACGCGGCGAACCGGGGCGCGCACGACCGCACCGTCCTCATCGCCGATCGGCAGACCGCCGGCCAGGGGCGTCGGGGCCGGGGCTGGACGTCGCCGTCCGGCGGCCTCTACCTGAGCGTGCTGTTCCGCCCGACCAACGTGCCGCCGGCCCGGCTGCCGTGGGTGACCCTGCTCGCGGGCGTGGCGCTGGTCCGCACGGCCCGGGGTGTCGGCGTCGAGGCTTCCCTGAAGTGGCCGAACGACCTCCTCGTCGGCGACGCCAAGGCGGCGGGCGTGCTGGCCGAGACGACCGCGGGCGTGGCGCAGGCGGTGGTCCTCGGCATCGGGGTCAACGTGGCGAAGCTGCCCGACGACGTCGAGCCCGGGGCGGGCGGTCTGCGGCCGACCAGCCTGGAGGACCACGCCGGACCGCTGGACCGCACCGAGGTGGCGATCGCGCTGCTCCGCGAGCTGGCCGCGCTCGAGGAGCGGTGGCGCCGGGCGGACGGCGACGAGCCGTCGTTGCGCGAGGAGTACCGCCGGCACTGCGTGACGCTCGGCAGCCAGGTGCGGGTGGAGCTGGCCCGGGGCGAGTTCCTGCTCGGCACGGCCCGGTACCTGGAGACCGACGGCACGCTGGTGGTGCGCGACCACACGGGCGACGACCACTCGGTTTCCGCCGGGGACGTGGTGCACCTCCGGGTACGGTGAGGCGAGCCGCACCCGAGGCGAGCCGAGCCACCGAAAGGACCGCCGTGGCCTACCCGGACGACCTGCTCACCACCGGAGAGCACGTCGTGATCCACCGGCACCCGCACTGGAAGACGCTGGTCGTCCCGGTGCTCGTGCTCCTCGTCGCGGTCGGCGGCGGCGCCTACCTCGCGGTGCTGGTGTCCGACTTCGGCTGGGCGTCGGCGGCGTGGATCGCGCTCGCGGTGGTCGGCGCGGTGCTGGTCGCCTGGCTGACCCTGGCGCCGCTGGTCCGCTGGCGCACCACGCACTTCATCATCACCAGCGAGCGCGTGATGTACCGGATCGGCGTGCTCAAGCGCACCGGCCTGGACATCCCGCTCGGCCGCGTGGACAGCGTCCGCTTCGAGCACACCCTGCTGGACCGGCTGCTGGGCTGCGGCACGCTGATCATCGAGTCGGCCTCGGACGAGCCGTTGGAGTTCGACGACATCCCGGGGGTGGAGAAGGTGCACTCGCTGCTGTACCGGGAGATCAACGACAACCCGGCCGACGACCACCGGACGGAGGACAGGGTCGCAGATGGGCGCACGTGAGGTCGGTCTGCCGGACACGGTCGGCGCGGACGGCCTGCCGGATCGCGTGACGATCTGGGAGGTCGGGCCGCGCGACGGCCTGCAGAACGAGTCCGAGGTGGTGCCGGTCGGCACCAAGCTGGAGTTCCTGGACCGGCTCGCCGACGCGGGCGGCACGGTGCTGGAGGCGACGAGCTTCGTGCACCCCAAGTGGGTGCCGCAGTTGGCCGACGCCGAAGAGCTGCTGGCCGGCCTGGTCAAGCGCCCCGGCGTGAGCTACCCGGTGCTGGTGCCCAACGAGCGCGGGCTGGAGCGGGCGCTGCGGGCGGGCGTGGACCACGTCGCGATCTTCGCCAGCGCCACCGAGACGTTCGCCCGGCGCAACCTCAACCGGTCGTTGGACGAGCAGTTCGCGATGTTCGAGCCGGTCGTGTCCCGGGCCAGGGCCGAGGGCCTGGCGGTGCGCGGGTACGTCTCGATGTGCTTCGGCGACCCGTGGGAGGGCGCCGTGCCGCGCGAGCAGGTCGTCGGCGTCGGCAAGCGGCTGCTGGACATGGGCTGCGACCAGCTCTCGCTGGGCGACACGATCGGCGTGGCCACGCCGGGCCAGGTGACCGCGCTGCTGGCCGGTTTCGACGGTGTCGACCGGCTCGCCGTGCACTTCCACGACACCTACGGGCAGGCGTTGGCGAACACGCTGGCCGCGATGCGGTCGGGCGTGCGCACGATCGACTCGTCGGCGGGCGGGCTCGGCGGCTGCCCGTACGCGGAGTCCGCGACCGGCAACCTGGCCACCGAGGACCTGGTGTGGATGCTGGACGGGCTGGGCGTCGAGCACGGCGTCGACCTGGACAAGCTCGCCGACACCAGCGCGTGGATGGCCGAGCGGCTCGGCCGGCCGAGCCCGTCGCGGGTGGTCCGGGCGTTGCGGGGGTAGTGCGGTGCGGGTGGTCGAGCCGACACCGGGGGCCTGGCCGTCGCCGGAGGAGCTGTTCGGGCCCAACGGCGCGCAGGGCGGTGGGGTGGTGGCGATCGACGACGATCGGCCGGTCGGGTGGGTCGCGGTCGCGCCCCGGCCGGGCTACCCGAGGTCGGCGCGCGCCGAGGTGGCCGCGCCGGCGGCCGGGGACCCGCCCGGCGACTCGGCCGACGTGTGGTCGGTGACGTGCTTCTTCATCCACCGCGCGGCACGCCGTCGCGGCCTGGGCGCGGTGCTGCTGGAGCACGCCGTCGGGTACGCGCGGGAGCACGGCGAGCGGTCCGTCGAGGGCTACCCCGCGGACACCGGCGGTGCGAAGAAGACCTCCGGCGACCTCTACCACGGCACGCTGGGCATGTTCACCGACGCGGGGTTCGAGCTGGTGGAGCGCCGGGGCGCGAACCGGGCGCTCGTGCGGCTCGCGCCGTGATCGAACGGCACCCCGGCGTCCTGGTGTGGCGGCTGTCGAAGCCGGTGCTGGCGATCTCGTCCGGCCCGCACGGCGGCGGGCTCGGCGTGCGGCACTGGGCGTTGAACGCGACCGTGCCCAAGGACTACGCCCGCCCCGACCCGGACGCGCACGTCGCCGAGATCGCGGCCGACCTGGGGTTGGGCGGCCCCGGCACCGGGCTGCTCACCGCCGTCGACGTGCGGGACGTGGTGCTGGAGGCCGACGGCGGCGTGCGGTCCTGGGTGACGACCGGGATCGGCGCGCACCCCACGTGGGCCGCCGGACCGCCCGTCGGCGCGGCCGCCGGGGACCTGCCGGGCGTCGGCACGATCAACGCGGTGTGCGTGCTGCCGGTTCGGCTGGCGGACGCGGCTCTGGTGAACGCGGTCGCGACCGTCGCCGAGGCCAAGGCGCAGGCGTTGGGGGAGGAGGGCGTGCCGGGCACCGGGACGGTCACCGACGCGGTCGTGCTGCTGTGCCCGCTGGACGGCCCGGTCGAGCCCTACGGCGGGCCGCGGTCGGTGATCGGCTCGGCGTTGGCCCGAACGGTGCACCGCGCCGTGCGCAGCGGGATTTCGTCGGAACGGTCGGGAACCGGGGTTGGGGTCGTAACGTCCAACGCGCGACCGACGACCATGCCCGGCGACGGCTGAAGACCGGAGGTGGCCGTGACGACCGATCACCGCGCCCAGGTGGACGAGTTGCTGGCCGACTACCGGCGCAGCCGCGACCAGTTGGCGTCCGTGCAGCGCGACCTGGCCCGGATCTCCGGTTCGGCCACCAGTCCCGACGGCTCGGTGACCGCCGTGGTCGACGCCAAGGGCACGCTCACCGACCTGGAGCTGCGCGACGACGCGTACCGGCTGCGGCCGGCGCAGCTCGCCCAGCTGATCGTGGGCACCACGCGGGAAGCCGTGGCCAGGGCCGCCGAGGGCGCCTACCGGACGTTGAGCCCGGTGCTGCCGCCCGGCACGGACCCCGAGGCGTTGTTGCGCGGCACGGCCGACCTGCGGCCGGAGGAGATCGGCGCGGACGGGCCGCAGCCGCCGCAGCCGACCCGGAGGCGTCCCGCCGCCGCCGACGACGAGGACTTCGAGCAGCGCGAGTGGATGACCGACGTCGACGCCAAGGCTCCGAGGAGAACGAGATGACCGGCTTCGAGACCGACCTCGCCCGACTCGCCGAGGGGGCCGACGACTTCGCCGCGTTCGCCGAGCGGGCCGGGAAGATCGCCGGCGAGCTGGGCGGCGTGCTCGGCTCGCTCGGCGACTGCTGGGGCGGTGACGCGATCGGGCAGAGCTTCGCGGCGAGCCACGTGCGGCCGTCCGGCGAGGCGCTGGCCGGGCTGACCGGGCTGAGCGCCGGGTTCGGCGGTGTGGGCGAGCGCTTCGCCGACACGGCCCGCACGTACCGCGAAGTCGAAGAGGGCAACCGCACCGCGCTCGGCGCGATCTGACTCAGGGGGCCGTGATGGGGATCGAGCTGCCGGCCGAGTTGGCCGAGGTCGCCGCGAAAGCGGGGGTGTCGTGGCCCCAGGCCGACGAGGACAAGCTGCGCGCGTCCGCCACCGCGTGGCGCGAGGCGGGCACGAAGCTGTCCACGTTGGCGGGGGAGTCCGACGGGTCCGCGGGCAAGGCGCTGACCGCGATGACCGGGTCGACCGGTGACGCGGCCCGAGGGCACTGGAACAAGTTCACCGCGCCGGACGGCACGCTGAACTCCGTGCTGCGCGGCTGCCACGCCGCCGCCGACCGGTTGGACCACGCGGCGGAGCAGATCGGCGCGGCCAAGGTCGAGCTGGTGCGCGAGCTGGTGAACCTGGCGAAGAACAACGACGCCGCGCAGCAGGCCGCGAACGCCGGGCACCCGACCGCGTTGCTGGGACTGGACGCGGCGGTGCGCGGCGCGGCGGCGAACGTCGCCCACCTGACCGACGCGCTGACCAGCGCGGTGCGGTTGGACAGCGGCGTGCAGATCGGCGGGCACCAGCCCCCGGTCGCCGCCAACCCCGGCGTGCACGCGCCCGACGCGGGCCCCGGTCAGGGTCCCGGCGCCGGTCAGCCCCAGGGCGGTCTGCCGGCGGGTGGCGGGCGGGGTCTGCTCGACGGTCTGCTGCCCGGCGGGTCCGAGGGCGCTGCTCCGGGCGCCCAGCCGCCCGGGTCTGCCGGAGGACCGCCGGCCGGTGGCGCCGGCGCGGCTCCGGGCAACGGCCAGGCGACCGGTCCGGTCGGTGGCCTCCTCGGCGTGGTGACCGACACGGTGAACGTGGTGACCGCGCCGGTCGTCGGGCTCGTGGAGACCGTCGCGCCGCCGCTCGCCGCCGTGGTGGAACCGGTGTTGGACAAGGCGGGCGAGGCCGTCCACACCGTCGGCGGCGCGGTGGACGACACCGTGGGCCGCACCGTCCAGGGCGCGGCGGACACGGCCCAGGGCCTGGCCGGCGCCGTGACCCCGGGCCAGGACAACGGGCCCGGCCGGTCCGGCGACGGGCCCGGCCACGGCAACGGGCCCGGCCACGGGCAGGGGCAGGGCGGCGGAGCGGGCAGCGGGCCCGGCGCCGTGCCCGGTCAGGGCAACGCGGTCGGCAACCTGGTCGGCAACGTGGTGAACCCCGTGCTCGGCGCCGCGGGGCCGGTCGTGGACGCGGTGACCCGCCCGGAGGGCACGGTCACCCAGTCGGCGGCGGCGGTCCTGGACCGTCCGCTGCTCCCGCACGCCGAAGCGCCGCACGCCGCGGCCCAGCCCGCGGCCCCGGCCGCGAACCAGGCCGGGCCGCAGGGACCGTCGTTCAGCGGTCCGTCCGTCGGCGGCGCTCCCTCGGCGGCTCCGGCGGCAGCGGCAGCCGTCGCGCAGGGCCCGGCCGCGAACGCCGCCGCGAACACCCAGGCCCCGGGCCAGCAGGCCGCGCAGGCGGGATCGCCGGCGGCGAAGGCCGAGGCGCGGGCCGCCCAAGCCGTCCAGCCCCCGCCCGGTCAACCCCAACCCGGCCAGCCACAGCCCGGCCAGGGCCCGGCGGGTCAGGGTCAGGCGCAAGGCCAGTCGGGCTCCGGCCAGGGGCAAGCGGGCCAGAACCAGAACCAGGGCCAGAACCAGGGCGCGCCGGCCAAGGGCGAAGCCGCCGCGAAGGCCGAGGGCCAGGCCAAGGCCGAGGCCCAGCCGAAGAGCGAGGCGCAGGCGAAGGCCGACAGCTCGGCCAAGCCCGAGCTCAAGGACGTCCAGAAGGACCTCAAGGACGCCTTGGCCGCCGTCGGGGAGCAGGTGAGGGACGGCGACCTCGCGTTCGCGATCGTCCCCGTCCCGCTCGGCGGTCGCGACACCACCGCGCCGCCGCTCCCGACCGGGACCACGTCCGCGCTCCTGCCGACCGAACCGGTCGACACCCCGCCCGCCGCGCGGGTGCCGGCCGCGCGGACCGCGCAGCCGACCACCGAAGCGGCGGCGTTGTTCCTGCTGCACATGTTCCCCGGCGGCACGCTCCCGCCACCGGGCACGGCGCCCGCGCGCCAGCTGCCGCCGCCGTCGGAGGACGAGACGTTCGCGGCGGGCCTGCGCTTCGAGCCGCAGGGCCACCCCGACGGCCACCTGGTGGACGCCTCCGCGCAGTTCGGCCTCGACCTGCGCGCCGTGAGCCAGGACGCGCTGCGGTCGCGGCTCTCCGGCGCGGAGCCGACCGGTCCGGTGTCGACCGACCCGGTGCCCGCGGTCAACCGACCCCGCCTGGCCCTCACGCCCGGTGTCGCGCCCGATCCCGTGCTGCTGGAGGGCTATGACGCGTTGGCGGGCCTGCACGAACGCGACTGGGACCGCCGGTTCCTGGTCCGCGCCGACCCGCCCGAGTACGCCTGGCCGCCCGGCGAGCTGTTCCCCGAGGGCGGCTACGAGGCGGGCCAGCCCGGCGTGCTCGCGGTCGGCGTCGAGCTGGACCGGTTCGGCGGGCCGGAGGGCCGGGTGCTGTCCCAGCTCGGCACCGCCTACGCCGAGCGCTCCCTGCCGCCCGCGCTGGTGGCCGCGGGCTACCACCGCTACCGCGTGGTCCAGGTGCTGCCGGTGTGGTTCACCCTGTCCGCCGAGTGGTTCGGCCAGCCCGGCGGGGGCGTCCGCTTCCGCGCCACCTACCCGGTCGCCGACCTGGTCGCGCTGGGCTACCTGGAGGAGATGGCATGAACGCGGAGTCGATCCAGGGCTGGCTGCTGGCGGTCGGCGTGCCGGCCGAGGTCGTGTCGATCGGCGCGGAGGCCGACAACACGTGGTGCCTGCTGCCGACCGACGAGGGTGTCGAGGTCTTCTGGCGCGAGCAGGGCAACCGGTACGACTGGGCCGCGTTCACCAGCGAGGACGTCGCCTGCCACTACCTGTTCGGCCGCCTGGTGTGGGCGCAGGTCGTGCGCGGCGCGGTCGGCGTGCTGCCCCGGCGGCCCGAGGACCAGGCGGTCGAACCCGCGCAGCCGCAGGAGGCGGGGGCCGGGGAAGCGAAGCCCCGGGACGCCGCGCCTAGCGAGGCGTGAGGTCGGTCCGCCAGGTCACGCCGACCACGTCCTCCGCCTTCGGCACGGGCAGGAACAGCGCGAACGTCGCCGGCCGGGCGGTCGACAGCTCCAGCCGCCCGCCGTCGGCGTCCACCAGGGCCCGCGCCAGCGCCAGCCCCACCCCGGTGGACCCGCCGCCGGACACACCGCGCTCGAAGATGTGGTGCGCCAACTCGTCCGGCACGCCCGCGCCGCCGTCGGCCACCTCCACGACCACCGTGCCGTCGTCACTGCGCGCGGAGACGACGACCGGGCCTTCACCGTGCCGCAGCGCGTTGTCCAGCAGCACGCCGATCGCCTCACGCAGCCGTGCGGGCGTGGCACGCGCCAGCAGGCCCTCCGGCACCCGCACCCGCAGCGCGCGCCCGGCCCGCCGCAGCGGCTCGCGCCACTCCTCGGCGATGGCCGTCAACTCGGTGCGGAGGTCGAGCGGTTCCGCGCCGACCGCGCGGGCGGCCCGTGCCGCGGCCAGCATCTCGTTGAGCACCTCGGCCAGCCGTTCGGCCTGCTCCAACGCGGCCCGCGCCTCGACCGCCGTGTCCGGCTCCGGGTGCAGCGACAACGCCTCCAACCGCAGCTGCAACGCGGTCAGCCTGCTGCGCAGCTGGTGCGAGACGTCGCCGACCAGCTCCCGCTCCCGCTGCACGAGCTGCGCCAACGCGCCCGCCGACCGGTCCAGCGCCTCGGCCACCAGGTCCAGCTCCGGCACGCCGTGCCGCCGGTCGTCCCGCCGGAAGTCGCCGGCGCCCAACCGGGCCGCGCGCGCCGCCACGTGCCGCAACGGCTGGGCGAGCCGGCGGGCGGTGACCGTGGCCACCACCGTGCCGGTGCTCACCGACAGCACGACCAGCAGCACCACCAGCGCCGCCACCTGGTACTGCGCCGTGCGCATCGGCGCGGACGACACCTCCAGCCGCACGGTGCCCTGCTGCGCGATCGGCACCTCCACCGACAACGGGTCCACGCCGGGCTGGTGGCCGAACTCGCGGACCGCGGTGGCCGACCTGACCACGAGGTGGCCGCCCTCCGGCACGCCGACCTCCACCGGTCCCAGGTCGATCTCCCGGCCGCCGGCGATCTGGTCGTCGATGGACGCCGCTATCCGCTGGGCCCGCGCCGCCAGGTCGGTCCGGGCGCCGTCCTCCACCAGCCGCAGCGCCGTGTAGCCGAGCGGCAGGCCGAGCACGAACCCGGTGACCGCGACGGCGAGCAGGATGGCCCGCAGGATCCGGCTGCGCATCAGTCCGCGGTGTTGAAGCGGAAGCCGACACCGCGGACGGTGGCGATGCGCCGCTCCACCGAGCGCACGTCGCCGAGCTTTCGGCGCAGCCACGACATGTGCATGTCGAGGGTCTTGCTGCTCTTGAGCTCCGGGTCGTTCCAGACCTCGGAGAGGATCTCGTCGCGGTGCACCACCTGGCCCGCGCGCTGGATCAGCACGCGCAGCAGCTCGAACTCCTTGTTCGCCAGCTGCACCTCCAACCCGTCCACGGTGACGCGCCGGGCGGCGAGGTCCATGCGCACGCCGTTGACCTCCAGCGTGCCGGGCGCGCGGCGGCGGAGCAGGGCGCGGATGCGGGCCATCAGCTCGGCCAGCCGGAACGGCTTGGCCACGTAGTCGTCCGCGCCCGCGTCCAGGCCCACGACGAAGTCGACCTCGTCGGAGCGCGCGGTGAGCATCAGCACGGGCAGGCCGCGACCGCCCGCGCGCAGCCGGCGGCACACCTCCAGCCCGTCCATCCCGGGCAGGCCGAGGTCGAGCACCAGCAGGTCGATGCCGCTGTGCGCGGCGGCCTCCAAGGCGCTCGGACCGTCGGTGACGACCTGCACCTGGTAGCCCTCCCGCTGCAACGCGCGGGACAGCGGTTCGGCGATCGCCGGGTCGTCCTCGGCCAACAAGACCACGCTCACACCACCCAGCGTAGGCGTGGCACGATCCCGTGCGTGTCCGACCTTCGCGCAGATCTGTCCCTGGCCCTCCGACTGGCGGACGAGGCCGACAAGATCACCACCGCCCGGTTCCGCGCGCGCGACCTCGTGGTGGAGCGCAAACCCGACCGCACACCGGTGACGGACGCCGACGTGGCGGTCGAGGACGCGATCCGCGCGGTGCTCGCGGTCGAGGCGCCGGCCGACCAGGTCGCCGGCGAGGAGCGCGGCGGCACGGCGGGCGACGGCCGGGCCTGGGTGCTCGACCCGATCGACGGCACCAAGAACTTCCTGCGCGGTGTGCCCGTCTGGGCGACCCTGATCGCGCTGGTCGTGGACGGCGTGCCGGTGGTCGGCGTGGTGAGCGCGCCCGCGTTGGGCCGCCGGTGGTGGGCCGCGGCGGGCGGCGGCGCGCACACGTCGGACGCGTCGGGGGTGCGGGAGATCTCGGTGTCGGCGGTGCGCGACCTGTCCGACGCCTACCTGTCCACCACCCACCTGGGCACGTGGGTCGAGCACCACTCGCGCGAGGCGTACCTGGCGCTGGTCGACGCGTGCTGGGAGAACCGGGCGTTCGGCGACTTCTGGCAGCACTGCCTGGTCGCGGAGGGCGCGATCGACCTGGCCGCGGAACCGATCGTGAACGCCTGGGACGTGGCCCCGTTCCAGGTCCTGGTCACGGAGGCCGGTGGCCGGTTCACCGACCTGGGCGGCGCGGCGAGCTTCACCGGCGGCAGCGTGCTGACCAGCAACGGGCACCTGCACGACACGGCGCTGGAGGTGCTGGCCGCCGGCCGCTGACCGCCGGTCAGGGGTGGCCGGGCGGCTGCTCGTCCTGCTTCGGGCGGTCGTAGGCCCGCGTCACGCGACGCGGCCGGAAGTCCGCCTCGGGGAAGACCCACTTCTTGTAGCCCCACCAGCGGAACACCATCGCGATCAGGGTGCCGACGACCTGCGCGCTGAGGAAGTCGGCGACCTCCTCGCCGATCCGGCTCACGTGCGGCTCCTGGAAGTGCAGCAGGTACCGCGACACCCACAGCGGCAGCGAGTTGAGCGCGATGCCGATGCCGTTGACGAGGAAGAACAGCGCGGCCTCGTGGTGGCGCTCACGGCCGCCCCTGGTCTTGAACGACCACTCGCGGTTGAGCACGTACGACACGATCGTGGCCACCAGCGTCGCCACGATCTTCGCGGTGACCGGGTTCTCGCTCAGCACGAGCGTCTTGAGCCCGAAGAAGAGCACCGTGTCGATCACGAAGCAGGTGCCGCCGACCACCGCGAACTTCAGCAGCTCCCGGTGCTTGAGCGCCAGGGAGCGCAGCGGTTCGGGCAGGCGGAGGACGACGTTCTCGACTGCGGACACCCGGGCAGTCTACGGAAAGCCGGGTGAAAGGCCTGTTCAGGCGACTTCGCGGGTTTCGGTCACGGGGTGCAGCGGCTGGACCGACGGCCGCGCGTCGGCCTGGGGGAAGACGAACTTCCGCATCGCCCAGTACTTGAAGCCGGTGGCCAGGAGCATGCCGATCACCGAGCCGGCGGCGAAGTCGGCGACCTCCGAGTGCAGGTCGAACACGTGCCGCGAGACGTACAGCGGCAGCAGGTTCACGCCGATGCCGATGCCGCTGACGAGGAAGAACAGCGCGGCCTCGTGGTGCCGCTCACGTCCGCCGCGGGTGTGGAACGACCACTCGCGGCTGAGCACGTAGGACGAGATGACCGCCACCAGCACCGCGATGGCCTTCGCGGTGACGACCTTGTCCGCCAGCACGGTCAGCTTCAAGGCGTACCAGACGCCGTTGTCGATCAGGAACGTCGTGCCGCCGACCACGGCGAACCGGATCAGCTCACGGTGCTTGTTGATCAGGAAGCGGATCGGTTCCGGCAGGAGCCCCAAGACCCTGCGCACGAGTGGCAGCACCGGGGCAGGCTACCCACCCGCGTGATCGGACGGTCACGAAGGGGTGCGGCAGTGCCCGGGGAACAGGTCGTCCAACAGCGGCGGCAACCAGGGCGGCAGCGGATGGCACGGTTCGTCGCGGGCGGGCGGCCGCGTGGTCGTGGTCGGCGCGGTCGTCGGGTCCGAGGTGCGCGTGGTCGTGGTCGGCGGGGGAGGCTCGGTGGACGGTTCGGTCGGGCCGGTCGGAGCCGTCGTCGGTGGTGGCGTGGTCGTCGGCGTGGTCGGGCCGGTGGTGGTCGGCGGCGTCGCGCGCGTGGTGGTCGGCGTGGTGGTCGGCGGCGGCGTGTCGACCGGCGGCTCCGGCTGGTGCGGTTCGCCGGGACGCGGGGAGAGCGGCACCTCGACCTGCTGGGAGGCGTTGCCGAGGGTCGCCGAGACCCGGACCGCGCCGCCGCGGTGCGGTGACCCGATCGCCCAGACGGCCAGCCGGAACGACGCGCCGCGCGCCAGCGGCACCTCGCACACCACCCGGTTCCAGGAGCGCTCGCAGCCGGGCCACAGCGTGACCAGCACGACGTGCTCGTCGGCCTCCACGACCAGGCGCAGCCCGCCCGCCCGGCCGCCGGTGTTGGTGACCTGGATGTCCAGCCTCGGGTCCCAGAACCCGTGCTGCCACTTGTGGACCAGCAGCTCCAGGTCGTCCCGCGCCGGGCGCACCTCCACGTCGACCGCGATCGTCACGCTCAGCGACACGCCCGCGCTGACCGTGCCGGTGATCAGGCCGGTCACCGCCTCGGGGTCGGCCTGCACGCGGAACACGAACGTCGCCGTGCCGCCGGGCGCGATGCCCTGCGTGGTGGCGCACGTCACCGCGCCGGTGCCCGCCGGGCAGGCGACGGTCTGGTCGGCCGCGCCGTCCAGGCGCAGGAGCCGCCCGCCCGCGAAGGACGAGGCGGGGCCGACGGACCGGACGCCGGGCGGCAGGGCGAGCACGGCGCTGGCCGGCTCGGACCCCGACTCACCGGAGTTGCGCACGGTGATCGGCAGGTCGACCGGGTCCTCGCCGAGCGTCAGCACGAACCCGCTCGGCACCACCGGCACGAAGTTCGGCGGCGTCGGGGGCGGCGGCGGCTCGGGCGCGGGTTCGGGCGCCGGTTCGGCCCGTGATGTCGTCGTGGGGTCCGAGGTCGGGGCGGTCGTGGGTTCGGTGGTTGTCGGCTCGGCGGTCGTCGCGGGGGCCGGCGACGGCGACGGCACGGTGGCGGGCGGCGGGTCGGACGCCGGCGGCTGCGCCGGCCGCGTCGGCTGGGCGGGTTGGGTGGTGGCCACCGGCGCGGTCTGCGCGGCGGGCACCTCCTGCTCGCCGCCGGACGCGAGGCCGATCGCCACCGCGACCACCAGGGCGGCGGCCGAGGCGGCGGCCACGAAGAACTGGCGCGGCACGGACGCGGCGGCTCCGGCCGCGCCACCCGTGCCCGCGGCGGCGGCGACCGCGACCGCCTTGGCGGTGCCCGCGCCGGCCGCGGCGAGGTAGCCGGACGCGCCGACGCCGAGCACCAGCGGGGCGATGATCCCGCGCAGCGCGCCGTTGACGTCGGCCAGCTCGGCGGCCAGCGCCCGGCAGGAGCCCGTGCACTCGTCCAGGTGAGCCTCGACCTGCATGGTCTCCCGCTTGGACAGCCCGCCGCGCGTCCACGCGCCGAGCCGCTCCACGGTGGCGCGGCAGCGCTCGGTCTGCGTCTCGGCCAGGTGCACCTGGAGGTAGGCCTGCTTGAGGCCCTCGCGGGCGCGGTAGGCCAGGGCGGACACGCCGTTGGCGGTCAGGCCGAGCAGCGGCGCGACCTCGGCGGGCGACTGGCCCTCGATCTCGGTGTGCCACAGCACGGTCTGCCAGCGCTCGGGCAGCCGGGCGAACGCCCGTGCCGCCATCGACCGCTCCAACCCGGCCACGGCGGTGTCCTTGAACGGCACGCTGGTCGCCTCGGGCGCGACCTCGGCCACGTCGTCGGCCAGTTCGAGCTTGCGGTCCCGGCGCGTCTTGTCGTAGGCGGTGTGCCGCAGCGCGGTGAGCAGGTAGGCGCGGAACGCCGAGTCGGGCCCGCGGCCCGCCCGCAGCGCGTCGAGGACCTTCGCGAACGCGTCGGAGACCAGGTCGTCGGCCTCGGCGGACGACCTGGCGAGCTGGCGGGCCAGGTTGTACGCGGCGGACACGTGGCGTTCGTAGAGCTGCCCGTAGGCCTCGGTGTCCCCCGCGCGAACGGAGTCGATCAGCTCCGCGTCGCCGGGTCCCTGGACTTCGGCAGGAACGGTCGCCACGTGTTCTTCCCTCCTCGCGCGGCGCCAGTGTGACGTACGGAGTCGCACACCGTCACCCGGAACCCCCCGACTGGGTGGAGCTATTGCCGTCATGGCTGAAGCACGGCGACGTCTTGTAGGTGGAATCGACGTCGAGGAGGCATCCGGGTGGGTGTTCGGGAAGCGGTCACACGGCGCTCCGGCGCTGACGGGTCGCGGGCACTGCGGTCGAGGTGGCGCACCGCCACGATGGCCGCGGGCTGGGCGTTCCCGGCGGACTGGCCGTTGGCAGAGGTCGACGACGTCTGCCGGGCGGTGCTGGAGGAGGACGAGGACGCGGCGGACGCGGCGCTGTACCGGCTCGGCGCGGCCCGTGCCGAGGCGGGCGCCGAGCTGGGGGAGACGCTGCTCGACCTGGCGGCGCTGCACGCGGTCCTGGCGGAGCCGCCGGGGTCGACGGGGATCGTGTCGCCGAGCGCGGACGCGATCCCGGCGCCGATGCTGCGGTCCACCGCGCTGGGGTGGGGCGAGGTGATGAGCACGCGCGCGTCGACCTGCGCCGCGGAGGACCCGCTGACCGGCCTGGCCACGTGCGCGTACCTGCGCACGAGGCTGCGCGAGGTGTACGGGGAGGCACGGGCGACCGGTCGCCGGGAGCACGTGCTGGTGTTCGTGGGGCTCGACCTGACCCGCACGTCCGGGTGGTCCCGCGTGGTGGCGATGACCCTGCTGGCCGACGCGCTGAAGGAGGTGTTCGACGGCGGTGAGACGGTGGCCTCGATCGGGTCCTCGGTGGCGTGCGTGCTGCTCCGCCGCGACCGGCACCTGGCGCGGGCCGTGGGCAACCTGCGCGTGCTCACCGCGGACCGGCTGGCCGTGGACCCGCACGTCGCCCCGACCGGCCCGGTCGAGGTCTGGCTGGAGGAACTGCCCCCGACCTGCGAGGACGCCCTGGCGCTGATCGCCGGGCTCGGCCGCTGAGAGCCCGGGCGCCGAACCCCTGTCCGGCGTCCGGCGCACCCCTCCCCCCAGGAGCCCGGCGCCTGCCTCCCCGGTGCGCCGGGCTCCTCACTCCCGTCCGGTTACTTGTGGATCTCCCAGCGCTGGTCGGAGCGCCCCGGGTCGCACGCCGTGAGGATCAGTTCCTTGTAGACGCCGTTGTGCGTGATGCAGAGGCCGGTGTCCCTCAGTTCGAACAACCAGGTGTGGTAGTCGTCGTAGGACGCGCCCACCCACCGCTGGCTGTCGGCGCCCTCGCAGTCCCGGCCCGCGACCTTGTCGCCGATCGCGGTGACGCACCACCCGTACCGCTTGTCGGTGATGGTGTTGTCATCGGAGATGAACCACTTCTGGTTGTCCTCTCCGTGGTACGGGTGGGGGATGACCGGGTAGTCGGGGTCCCACGCCCAGTTGGTCTGGTCCCACACGTCACCCGGTCGGGTGTAGCTCTCGATCACCCACTCGTCCTGCCGCGTGTCGGGCTGGGCGGCGTCGGCGATCGGTGCGACGAGCAGCGCCGAGGCGGCCGCGACGACGGCGGCGAGGATTCGTCCGAACTTCATTCGCATTCCTTCCGGGCTCGGATCAGGTGCGCCGTCCAGTAGAAGCGCCGACGGGGATCTTCGAGCGGCGAGAACAACCATGGTGGCGATGAACAACCCGGTCCGGTCGGTTCCGGCGCCGTGCCGGTCACGGACGGGGGATGTGCGACACCCCACCGTGCGCGGCGCGGTGGGCGCGCGAGTGACCCCTTGACAACTCCCGGGCGTTTCGTGGACGGTGTGCCAGTGTCTTAGTCGAGTGACACAATTCGGAGGCGCCGGGTGGAGTTCCGCATCGACCGGTCCAGCGGCCTCCCCGCATACCTCCAGCTCGTGCGCCAGGTGCGGGAGGCGCTGCGCCTGGGCTGGCTGGGGCCGGGAGACCGGCTGCCGACCGTCCGCGACGTCGTCGCGAGGAGTGGTGTGAACGCGAACACGGTGCTCAAGGCCTACCGCGAACTGGAGCTGTCCGGCCTGGTCGAAGGGCGTCAGGGCTCGGGGACGTTCGTCAAGGCCGGTCTCGGCTCGACCGACCCCGGGGTGATGGAAGCGCTGAGAACGCGGCTCGCCGCGTGGGTCCGCGAGGCCCGTGCGGCGGGGTTGGACGACGAGGACGTCGACGCGCTGGTGCGCTCGGTCCTCGCCGCCGACGGCAACGACGACCAGGCAACGGCAGGGGAGGGGGTGGCGATCCGGTGAGCACCGCGGTCGAGTCCACCGGAGGGGCCGGGGTGGCGCTGCGCGCGCAGGCGCTCGGCAAGCGCTACCGTTCCAAGTGGGCGTTGCGCGAGTGCACGTTCGAGCTGCCCGCGGGCCGCGTGGCGGCGCTGGTCGGCGCGAACGGCGCCGGCAAGACGACGTTGATGACCGTCCTGGCCGGACTCCTCGACGCCGACGAGGGGTCGGCGGGCGCGGCGGGCCGGGTGGCGTTCGTGTCGCAGGAGAAGCCGGTCTACCGGCACTTCACGGCGGCCGACATGCTGCGCCTCGGCGCGCGGCTCAACGTCGTCTGGGACGAGGCGCGCGCCCGCCGCTGGCTGGCCCGCTTCGAGGTCCCGCTGGACCGGGCGTGCGGCAAGCTGTCCGGCGGCCAGGCGTCGCAGGTGGCGTTCGCGCTGGCCATCGGCTCGCGACCGGACGTGCTCATGCTGGACGAGCCGCTGGCCGCCCTCGACCCGCTGGCCCGTCGCGAGGTGACCGCCGAGCTGCTGGGCGAGGTCGGCGAGACCGGCATGACCGTGCTGCTGTCCACCCACGTGGTGGCCGAGCTGTCCGGCGTCGCCGACTACCTGCTGCTGCTCGCCCACGGCCGGCTGCTGGCCGGTGGCGACCTGGACGAGCTGCTCGAACGGCACGTCAGCTACACCGGTCCGCGCTCGGACGTGCCGCCCGCGCTGGGCGGGATCGTGGAGGCGCGGCACACCGGAAACCAGTCGACGTTCCTGGTCGAGCTGCCCGAGGGGCAGCCGCGGCCGGTGGTGGCGGGCCCGTGGGTCGAGCGCCCGCCGACGTTGGAGGACTACGTGCTCGCCCAGCTCGAAGCCACCCGGAAGGGGGCCCGCGGATGACCGCCACCGCGACCGACGCCGTTCCCGGAGCCGCGCCCGCGACCCGACGCGCTCGCGTCGGGTGGGGTGACCTGGCGTGGCTGACCTGGCGGCAGCACCGGTGGGCGATCGTCGGCCTGCTCGTCGCCGTCCTCCTGGCCGTCGTGCCGGCGCTCGGCATCGCCTGGCACGTCGACGCCACCGGCCGGACGGGCGAGCTGTTCGGCCGCTGGCGCCTCCTCAGCGTCGCCCAGGTGCTGCTGCTGGCGCCGATGACGATCGGCCTGGCCGTCGCCGTGTTCTGGGCCGCGCCGCTGCTGTCGCGCGAGTACGAGCAGCGCACGCACCTCGTGGTGTGGAGCCAGGACGTCACCCCGGCCCGCTGGCTGACCGGCAAGGTCGTGCTGCTCGGCGTGCCCGCCGTGGTCCTGTCCGTCGGCCTCGGGCTGGCCTCGATCAAGCTGATGAACAGCGTCAACGCCGTCTCGAGCCGGTACCTCCCGTTCGGCCCGTTCGAGCCGCCCGCGTTCGACGTGACGCCGTTGATGCAGGCCGGGTACTCGGCGTTCGGCTTCGCGCTCGGCCTGGCGCTCAGCGCGGTCACCCGGCGCACGGTCCTGTCGATGGGGCTCGCCCTCGGCTCGTTCATCGCGGTGCGCGGCCTCGTGATGGGGCTGTGGCGGCCGTACTTCCAGGACCCGGTGCGCGTGGTGGAGCCGTACGACGCCTACCAGAGCTCGTGGGACGGTCCGGCCCCGGATTCGTGGACGGTGAACAGCGGTTTCGCCGACGCGGCGGGCAACGAGATCCCGTTCCCGGGGACGTGCGCGGACACCCAGGACAACGCGGCCTACGTGAAGTGCATGGAGGACAGCGACGTGCGGTTCTTCACCGACTACCACCCGGCGGAGCGGTTCGGCGCGTTCCAGCTGTACGAGTTCGCGATCTTCGCCGTGCTCGCCGCCGCCCTGTTCGCGCTGGCCTTCGCGCGGGTGAGCCGGACCCGCCGGGTCTGATCCGGGCGTCGCCACCGACCGGGCTCGCCGCCTCCACCCGGCGGCGGCCCTGCCGTGGGGGTCCCGCGCGCCTCGGGGCGCGCGGGGCTTCCGCACCCGGTCCGGAGCACGGTGTTTGTGCAGGTAGAATCACGAAACCGTGGACTCCCGAACCCGTCTCCCCGTCGTCGGCATGATCGGCGGCGGCCAGCTCGCCCGCATGACGCACCAGGCCGCCATCCCGCTCGGCCAGTCGCTGCGGGTGCTCGCCGAGTCGGACTCCGACCCGGCCGCGCTCGTCGCGCGCGACGTGGAACTGGGCAAGCACACCGACCTGGACGCGTTGCGCGCGTTCGCCAAGTCGTGCGACGTCATCACGTTCGACCACGAGCACGTGCCGCAGGAGCACCTGCGCGCGCTGGTCGCCGACGGCGTGAAGGTGCTCCCCGGACCCGACGCCCTGGTGCACGCGCAGGACAAGCTGGTCATGCGCGAGCGGCTGGCGGCGACGGGCGCGCCCGTGCCGCCGTTCACCGCCGTGCTGGACGCGTCGGACGTGCTCAGGTTCGGCGCCGAGCACGGCTGGCCGTGCGTGCTGAAGGCGGTGCGCGGCGGTTACGACGGCCGCGGTGTGTGGATGCTCAACACGCCGCAGAGCGCGCAGCGGGTCGTGCCCGAGCTGCTGGCCGCCGGCACGCCGTTGATGGTCGAGCAGTGCGTGCCGATGCGCCGGGAGCTGGCCGCGCTGGTCGCGCGCTCCCCGTTCGGCCAGGGCGCGGCGTGGCCGCTGGTGCAGACCGTGCAGCGGGAGGGCATCTGCGTCGAGGTGCTGGCGCCCGCCCCGGACGTGGACCCGGCGCTCGCCGAGCAGGCGCAGGAGCTGGCGCTGACGGTCGCCGCCGAGCTGGACGTGGTCGGGCTGCTGGCCGTGGAGCTGTTCGAGACCGACGGCGGGCTGGTCGTCAACGAGCTCGCCATGCGACCCCACAACTCCGGCCACTGGACCATCGAGGGCGCCCGCACCTCGCAGTTCGAGCAGCACCTGCGGGCCGTGCTGGACTACCCGCTCGGCGCGACGGACCTCGTCGCGCCCGCCGTCGTCATGGCGAACGTCCTCGGCGCGGCGGACGCGCCCGAGATGGGGCCGGACGAGCGGCTGCACCACCTGTTCGCCCGGTTCCCCGACGCGCACGTGCACCTGTACGGCAAGGCGGAGCGGCCGGGGCGCAAGATCGGCCACGTGACGCTGCTCGGTGAGCGGATGGACGACGTGCGGCGGCGGGCGGGGCTCGCGGCGCACTGGCTGTCCGACGGCGTGTGGCTGGACGGGTACGACATCCACGGAGGACAGCAGTGACGCACGTCGGCGTGATCATGGGCAGCGATTCGGACTGGCCGGTGATGAAGGCCGCGGCCGAGGCGCTGGCGGAGTTCGACGTCACCTACGAGGTGGGCGTGTACTCGGCGCACCGCACGCCGCAGCGGATGCTGGACTACGCCACCACGGCCGCGTCCCGGGGGCTGCGGGTGATCATCGCCGGCGCCGGTGGCGCCGCCCACCTGCCGGGCATGGTGGCGTCGGCGACCGCGTTGCCGGTGATCGGCGTGCCGGTGCCGTTGAAGTACCTGGACGGGATGGACTCGCTGCTGTCGATCGTGCAGATGCCGGCGGGCGTGCCGGTGGCCACGGTGTCCGTGGGCGGGGCGCGCAACGCCGGGCTGCTGGCCGTGCGCGTGCTGGCGGCGGGGGACGACGAGCTGCGCAAGCGGATGGAGGCGTTCCAGGCGTCGCTGTCGGACCTGGTGCTGGAGAAGGACGCCGCGCTGCGGGCTGTTGCGGACGGCACAGCGGCGAACTGAGTGAACGCGCGCTAACATCCGGGTAGGACGCCCTACCGGGAGGTAACTTAACGTGGACCCGAGCTTCGGTACCTACCAGCTCGCCGAGGAGCACGAGGCGCTGCGCGAGGCGGTCCGGTCGCTGGCCGACAAGGAGATCGCCCCGCACGCGGCGGACGTGGACGAGCAGGAGCGCTTCCCGGTCGAGGCGTTGAACGCGCTGGTCAAGGCCGGTTTCGCGGCCGTGCACGTGCCGGAGGACTACGACGGCCAGGGCGCCGACTCGGTGGCCACGTGCATCGTGATCGAGGAGGTGGCGCGCGTGTGCGCGTCCTCGTCCCTGATCCCGGCGGTGAACAAGCTGGGCACGATGCCGATCCTGCTGTCGGCCTCGGAGTCGCTCAAGCAGCAGGTCCTGCCGTCCATCGCGGCGGGTGAGGCGATGGCGTCCTACGCGTTGTCCGAGCGGGAGGCCGGTTCGGACACGGCGTCGATGCGCACGCGGGCCAGGCTCGACGGCGACCACTGGGTGCTCAACGGCACCAAGTGCTGGATCACCAACGCCGGCGAGTCGACCTGGTACACGGTCATGGCCGTGACGGACCCCGACGCGCCGAAGAAGTCGCAGGGCATCTCGGCGTTCGTGGTGCACAAGGACGACCCGGGTTTCGTCGTGGGCTCGAAGGAGCGCAAGCTCGGCATCAAGGGCTCGCCCACCCGCGAGATCCACTTCGAGAACTGCACGATCCCGGCGGACCGCGTCATCGGCGAACCGGGCACCGGCCTGAAGACCGCGCTGCGCACCCTGGACCACACCCGGCCGACCATCGGCGCGCAGGCCGTGGGCATCGCCCAGGGCGCCCTGGAAGCCGCCGTGGCCTACGTCAAGGACCGCAAGCAGTTCGGCAAGTCGGTCTCCGAGTTCCAGGGCGTCCAGTTCATGCTGGCCGACATGGCCATGAAGATCGAAGCCGCCCGGCACATGGTCTACGTGGCCGCGGCGAAGGCCGAGCGGGGCGAGCCGAACATCGGCTTCATCACGGCGGCGGCCAAGTGCTTCGCGTCGGACGTGGCGATGGAGGTCACGACGGACGCCGTGCAGCTCTTCGGGGGCGCCGGCTACACCCGCGACTTCCCGGTCGAGCGCATGATGCGCGACGCCAAGATCACCCAGATCTACGAGGGCACGAACCAGATCCAGCGCGTGGTCATGTCGCGCGCCCTGCTCAAGGGCTAGACCGCACTGCGGCACGCGGCGGCCTGTTCTTCGTGATCAGGCCGCTTTCGGTCTTCCCTGCGGGTGTCCGCACGATTCCCGGTGGAGTATCACGGGCCGTAGTGGGGCGTTACTCCGATGGTCGAGGGTGTTCGGTGTTCCCCGCCCCTACCGTTGCGTCCCGGTTCGGCCGAACGAGCCGCGGGCGACGCAAAATGGGAGCAGGCCTCATGAACAGGACCAAGACCGCTGTCGTGGCACTCGCGATGGGTGTCGGCCTCACGGTGTCCGGCGGTGTGGCGGTGGCCGCCCCGGTCGAGGCCGCGGCCGGTGAGATCGGCATCCAGTGCACCCGGCAGTACGTGCTGGCGAGCAACGCGACCCTCCGCCACTCGCCCGGCGGGTCGGTCAAGGCGTACGCGTTCGTCGGCGACAAGTTCAACGTGCCCAACCCGTCGGGCAGCTGGTACTACGGCAACCTCTACGACCAGAACAACACCCACTTCGGTGACGGTTACATCCTGGCTTCGGCGCTCGCGTACACCGGTATCTGCTTCTGATCGGGAACCGGTGGTCCCGCGCCCGGAACCGGTGTGGAGGACTGCTCCTACCGCGGTACGGGTGCGAGCGGGGCTGTCCGGGATCGGCCGGCCGCCGGCACCGCGCGGGTGCCGGCGAGCAGGTCCGGCCAGCCCCGCTGGTCCCGGCGGAAGACCGGGACGGCGAACGCGCCCAGGACGACGAACGCCAGCACGCACAGGTCCAGGGCGAACCACCACTCGCTGGGCGCGACGGCGGCATAGGTGACCAGGCCCGTCACGCCCAGCAGCTCGCGCAGGAAGACCCGCGGGGGATTGGCCCGGCCGCCGTCCGCGCGGCCGAGTCGGTAGCGCAGCAGCCACCCGCCCGGCGTCCGGCCGGTCGCGGACGGCAGCACCACCCGGATCGCCACGGTCAGGGCGACCAGCCACCACAGGTTGTCGCCGAAGACCAGGTGAGTGCCCACGATCAGGATCACGACGTCCACCATCAGCGCGGCGAACCTGCGCGGCACGGTCACGGTGTGCGGTGGGGCGGTGGACGCGTCCGGGTGCGGCACGGCGGGGACGACCAGCGCGACCGGGGCGAGCATCCACCCGACGAGGGCGCCGGTGGTGTTCGAGATCAGGTCGTCGACGTCGGCGATGCGGTACGGGCACGGGTACACGCCCAGGTTCCCGGTGTACTGCACCACCTCGACCGCCAGCGAGATCCCCAGGCCGATCGCGACCACGGCGAACGCGCCGCGCCCGTACGACTTCCGCAGCACCACGCCCAGCGGCACGAACAGCGCGACGTTGAACGCCTGCTGCAGGAACGCGGTCGACGTGACCACGGCGCCCAACCCGGAGCGCCCGTTCGCCGCCAGGTTGTGGCGCATGTCCGTCACCCACTGGAACGGCCTGGTGGACAGCATCGTCTCGCCGTCGCACACCAGTGACGACGGGAACGGCAGGAAGATCAGCGCCAACGCCACCAGCCCGTACGCCAGCAGCCCGTACAGCACCACCGCCCGACGCGGCTCCACCCGCCCGAACCGGTGGTAGTGCAACGCGATCAACGGCAGCAGGACGAGCACGCCGACGCCGACGAACGCCGCGAAGCCGGTCCGAATCGACTCCAGGTACGAACTGAGCATCTCCACCGATCCGGTTCAGCGGTCCCACGGTCGCGGGTCAACCGCTCAGTAACCCCAACGCGTGAACGCCAAACCCGATCGGGGAACGTTGCCGCCGAACGGACGTGCCGGCTCAGCCCGCGGCGGCCAGGTGCGCCGCCAGCCGCTCGTAGCTGACCTCGGCCCCGTCCTTCATCCCCGTCCCGAGGGCGCGGTCGCGGTCCGCCTGGGAGGGGAACTCCATCGTCTGCACGACCGTCGTGCGGTCACCGTCCGCGATGAACCGGGTCGTGTTGACCGTCGAGGCCCACCCGGGGCCCCACGACTCGGTCTGCACCGTCTTCGACCAGGGCGTGACCTCGAGGTACTCGCCGGTCATCGCCATCTCGCTGCCGTCGGTCCGCCGCCACACCATGTGCCACCGCCCGCCCGGCCGCAGGTCGATCTCGCACACGGGCATCGTCCACCCCTCGGGGCCGAGCATCCAGCGCGCGACGTGCTCCGGCTCGGTGAACGCCTCGAACACCAGCTGCTGCGGCGCGTCGAACGTCCTGGTCAGCGCCACCTCCACCGGGGACGGCGTGGTCCACGACACGGTGGTGTCAGTCGTCATCGTCCTGCTCCTTCATGCGTTCGAGGTAGGAGTCCAGGCGGCGGTAGCTGTCGTCCCAGAAGCGGCGGAAACCGTCGGCCCACTCGGTGACCTCGCGCAACGGGGTCGCGTCGAGCGCGCACGGCCGCCACTGCGCGTCACGGCCGCGCGTGATGAGCCCGGCCCGTTCCAGCACGCGCAGGTGCTTGGACACCGCCGGCCCGCTCATCGCGAACGGCTCGGAGAGTTCCTTCACGGTCGCCGCGCCGTTCGCGAGCCGCGCCAGGATGGCCCGGCGCGTCGGGTCGGCCAGGGCCGCGAAGGTGATGCTCAGGGGATCGTCCGCCATGGCTACCTAACCACTTGGTTATCTAACTGGCCGGTTTTCTACGCCGCCGTCGAGTCGCTGTCAACCGGTCCCGGACGCCGGAGAAGTGGTTGACAGCTTCGGCCGGGCTCGGCGTGAGGGCGGTCTTCACCGCCCACGGCTTGCAGGAGGTCGCCGAGCTGCTGGTCCTCGGCGTCGCGGCGCCGGTCGTCGGCGTGCTGCCGGCGCTGGACATGCTCGGCGCGCCGGTCCTCGCGCTCGGGGTGGCCGCCCTCGCGGTCGGGTTCAACGGCGGGTCGCTGTCCGTCGCCAGGTTGACCAGGGGGCGCGGGGCCGAGCAGCAGGTCTGGGGGTCAGCCGACCAGGTCGAGGGTCGTCTGCTCGCCGGCGCGGCGCGCGGCCAGCAGGTCCGGTGCGGCGTTGCTGCACTGCACCAGCGAGCCTCCGCCCGCCAGCACGGCCAGGAAACCGTTCAGCAGACCGTCCGGCAGGCCCCACTCCACAGTGGACAGCACGCGGGTCGCCGTGGTGATGCCCAACGTCGCCGCCCGCTGGTGCGCCTCCTCCACCACCTCGTCCACAGTGGACTTCAGCAGGGCGGGCGTGGCGCCGGGAACGGGCTCCCACGGCGCGAAGTCGTCGCCGAACACGCGCACGTCGTCGTTGTAGTCCACGGGCGCGCCGCTGCCCAACCCCATGGGGTGCAACGACGCCACGGCCGTCACCAGCGCTCCGGGCGCTTCGCCGCCGGGCGCCACGACGGCCACCTTCGCGCCGGCCGGGTCGTCCGTCACCGCCGCACCGCACCACCACGCGCCCAGCAGCACGCCGGCCGTCTGCCAGTGCGCGGGCAGCAGCACGGCCACCGGGTCACCGGGCTCGACGTCGTGCTCGTCACGGAGCCAGTTCGCCGTCTTGGCCGCCCAGTTCCGGATGGTGGCGCGCGACAGCTCGACCCGGGTGCCCGCCGCGTCGTCGTAGTGCGTGATCAGGGGACGGCCGGGATTCGCCGCGAACAGGGGCGCGAACAGGGCATCCGTGACGGTCATGGGCCAACCTTGCCACGTCCGGCCGCGCCCACCACCCCGACCCCCGCGTGTCCTACCTCCAGAACGCGCGTGTCCTACGTCCGGAACGGCCGTGTCCTGCGTTCCCGATACCCGAGTTGAACGCTCAGCACACGTGCCGGGCGTCCTGAGCGCTCAACTCGGGGTACCGGAACGCAGGACACGCGCGTTCCGGGTGTAGGACACGCGGTTGGTGGTCAGGAGGCGCACGGCGTTGGCGGTCACGACGCCGCGCCACTCCAGCGCCGCCGCCGGGCCCGGCGGCTGCCACGGCACCGACCAGCCGCCGTCGTCGCCCTGCGCCGACACCAGCGCGTCCAGGTGCGCGGTGATCGCGTCGGCCGGGAACAGGGCGCGCAGCGGGTCGGTCGGCGACGGCGCGAAGTCGAGCGGGGTCAGGCCGTACCCCTCGCCCGGGTGGAGGTGGAACAGGGTCAGGTCCGCGACCGACAGCCCGTGCCGGCCGGCCCACTCCCGGTCCGGGGTGCTCGCCAGGTAGTGCAGCACGTTGAGCGCCGTGTGCGCGTCCACGACGTCGGGCAGGTCCTCGATCCGCGCCCGGCAGAACCCGTCGGCCGGGTCGAGCCAGTCGGCGGACACGCCGGCCTTCCGCAGGCCCGCGACGATGCCCGCCGTCGGGTTGAGCCCGACCGGGAACCGGCCGTCGCCCCAGTGCTCGGCCCGGGCGTGGTCGGCGATGTCCGGCAGCACGATCGGCAGCCCGCCCTCGGGTGACGTCACCGATTCGAGGTACGGCACCAGGCTCTCGGCGAACCCGGTGACCGTCCGCCGCACCACCGCGTCGCCGCCCGCGGGCGAGTCCAGCACCTGCCCGAGGACGCCGAGCGCGAAGTCGACGGCCAGCGGCTGGCTGTGCGGCGCGCGCACGTCCGGTTCCAGCGCGTGACCCAGTCCGCCGTCGGCGTTGCGGTAGCCCGCGAGCGCGTCCACGACCGCGACCGCCGCGACCGGGTCCGGCTGCGACCACAGCCGGGCGAGCCGTCGTTCGAGCAGTCGGGCGTGCGTGTCCAGGAACGCGTGTGCGCGGGCGAGGGCGGCGTGGTCCATGCCGCCGATCGTGGCACCGCGGCCACCGGCGCGTCTTGAACGTTTCGGACGTCAGTCGACGCAGACCGGGCCGGCCTGGGCGGCACGCCGGCGCGGGCCGTCGAGGCTCACCGGGCGGTCGGCGGCGAAGCGCTGGGTCGGCGAAGCCGAAGTCGGGGGCGCCGTGGTCGGGGTCGCCGTGGTCGTGGGCGCGACGGGCGCGGGGGTCTTGTCGCCCAGCAGCTCCGCCACGAACGCCTTCACCTGCGCCGGGTCCACGGTCACGACGCTCTGGCCGCGCTCGTTGCGCTCGCCCACGCCGGTCACCGGGATGGTGGCGAACTCGACGTTCCCGCCGGCCAGCCCGCGCGCCTGCCCCGCGAACGTCGCCAGGTCCAGGTTGTCGTCCACCACGATCGACTTGTTCACCGCGTCCAGCAGCCCGGACAGCCGCGTCGGGTCCGCCAGCGTGCCCGCCGACAGCAGCTTCGACATCGCCGCCGACATGAACACCTGCTGCCGGGTGATCCGCCCGAGGTCGCCGCCCGGGATGCCCTTGCGCTGCCGCACGAACGCCAGCGCGTCGCCACCGGCGATCGTCTGCACGCCCGCGCGGAAGTCCGCGCCCGAGTCCGGGTCCGACGTGCCCTGCTTCAGGCACACCTCCACGCCGCCGATGACCTCGGTGAGCAGGTAGAACCCGTACAGGTTGATCTCCGCGTAGTGGTCCACCCGCACGCCGGTCAGCTCCTGCACCACCTGCACCAGCGCCCGCCGCCCGGCCTGGTCGCCCGCCTTGGCGCGCTCGGCCAGGTCCGACGTGCCGGCCGCGGCCAGCCGCTCCATGGTGAAGAACTTGGTCAGCCCGTACGCCGAGTTGATCTTCTCCTCGCCGATCCCGGGGATGGGCACGTAGGTGTCCCGGGGGATCGACACGGCGTGCGCCTTGCTGCCGTCGTGCGGCACGCGCATCACGATGATCGTGTCCGTGTTGAGCGTGTCCGTCGCCTCCGTGCGCAGCTTCCGCAGCACGTGGTCCGGCAGCTGCACGCCCTGGGCGTCGGTGCGGCTGTCGCTGCCGACCAGCAGGATGTCCGTCGCGCCGTCGGCCACGGGCGGCGCGTTCGGCACGTCCGACAACGCCGTCAGCACGTCCGTCGTGTTCACGCTCTCCTGCACGCGCTGCAACGTCGACCAGCCGTACCCGGCCGCCGCCAGCACGGCCGCGGACAGCAGCGCGACGAGCACGCGTCCGGCGATCACCGCAGCCCTCACCGGCGTTCCTCCTACAAGTGGGTGTCCGACCAGGCTAACCACCTTCGGCCGGTCGGACGCCCGGGTTCACCGGTAGGTGGGTGTGTCAGTTGACGCAGACCACACCGTCGGCGGTGATCGGCGGGGTGGAGCTGGTCGAGGGCGCGCTCCCCGTGCCGGTGGCGTCGACCGACGCCGGGTCGGACTGGTCCGGCGGCTCGTAGTCGGCGCCGGCGTACACCAGGACCTGCCCTCTGGGCACGGAGTCGTCCTCGACGGCCTCGGCGTTACCGCCCAGGGCGGAGATCACCCTCTCGGCACTGCCCCGCTCACCCGGCGCGTACCGCACGGACGTGGTGTCCGCGTACGGCCCGGAGTCCGCGAGGCCGCGCCGGAAACCCTTCTCCACCAACGCGTCCAGCACGCTCGCGGCCAACCGGTTCACGCCCGCCGAGTTGTAGACGTGCACGGTGATCGCCGAGGGTGGCGGCCCGGACGGCGTGGTGGTCGTGGCGGGGGCCTTCGACGGGTCGTTGTCGCTCGCCAGGCCCTTGATGAACTGCCGCACCCGGGCGGGGTCAACCGGCAGCACGTTGCCGTCGCTCCACGTGTCCGTCGGGTCGCCCACCGGGATCGTGCGGAACTGGATGTTGCCGCCCACCAGGCCCTGCATCTGCGTGGCGAACTCGGTGATGTTCCACCCCTCGCTCAGCACGACGGACTTCTTCACCGCCGTCACGAGCTGGTTGAGCCGGTCGAAGTCGGTCAACGTGCCGGTGGACAGCACCTTGCGGGCCAGCGCGCCGATGAACACCTGCTGCCGCACGATCCGGTCCAGGTCCCCGCCGGGCAGCCCGCCGCGCTGGCGGACGAACGACAGCGCCTTCGCGCCCTCGATGGTCTGCCGCCCGGCCGGGAAGTCCGCGCCCGAGTCGTGGTCGCTGGTGGCCTGGTTCAGGCACACCTCGACGCCGCCGAGCGCCTTCGTCACCTCGTAGAAGCTGGCCAGGTTGACTTCGGCGTACCGGTCGACGGTGACGGACCCGCCGGTCAGCCCCTCGATCGTCTTGATCAACGTCTTGCGGCCGGCCAGCGTCGACTGGAGCTCGATGCGGGCCTCGTCGGTCACGCCCTGCTCGCGCAGCTCCTGCGCCGTCTCGTTCTTCTGCCGGGCCAGGGCGGAGTTCAGCTTGTGCTTGCCGAACCCGTCGGCGATCTCCACGTGCGAGTCGCGCGGGAACGAGATGGCCACCGCGCGCGTGCCGTCCTGCGGGATGTGCACCAGGATCATCGTGTCGGTGTTCTGCGTGCCGTCCGCCACACCACCGTTGAGCAGCGCCAACACCTCGTCCGACAGCGGCTTGCCCTGCGCGTCGGTGCGGCTGTCGACGCCGACGAGGAGGATGTCGATCGCCCCGTCGAGCGGCTTGCGGGCCACGCCGTCGGAGTCCTGCGTCACCGAGGACGCGATGACGTCGGTCGTGGTGATGTCGTCGTCGATGTCGCTGAGGTAGTACCAGCCGTACCACGTGACGACGAGCACAGCCGCCGAGACCAACGCCAGCAGTGAACGCGCGGTGAGCGCGAGCGCACGCAGAGCAGCCGATCCACCGGCTGTTCGTGGCGGACTGGAGTCCACTGCCTGCCTCCCCCGGACCTGTGGCGCGGTGCGGAACCGCACCGGACATACCTCTTATACGGGAGACGCTGTAACAACCAGGTGGGTTGCACGAAAGGCACTCGTGACAGACTGCGATGAGCAACCGCTTCCAGGAGGACACTGAGCATGCGGGTACTGGTAACGGGTGGGGCCGGGTTCATCGGTTCGCACTACGTGCGGGAGATGGTGGCCGGCGCGTACCCGGCCTACGCCGATGCCGAGGTGGTGGTGCTGGACAAGCTCACCTACGCCGGCAACGAGGCGAACCTGGCGCCGGTCGCGAACGATCCGAGGCTGACCTTCGTCCGCGGCGACATCTGCGACCGCGAGCTGGTCGCGGACCTGATGAGCCGGACGGACGTGGTGGTGCACTTCGCCGCCGAGTCCCATGTGGACCGCTCGATCTCCGGTTCGGCCGACTTCGTGCTGACCAACGTGCTCGGCACCCAGACGCTGCTGCAGGGCGCGCTGGAGGCGGGGGTGGCCAAGTTCGTGCACGTCTCGACCGACGAGGTCTACGGCACGATCGACGAGGGTTCCTGGACCGAGGACCACGTCCTGGAGCCGAACTCGCCCTACTCGGCGTCCAAGGCGTCGTCGGACCTGCTGGCGAGGTCGTTCTTCCGCACCCACGGGTTGCCGGTGTGCATCACCCGGTGCTCGAACAACTACGGTCCGTACCAGTTCCCCGAGAAGGTCATCCCCCTGTTCGTCACCAACCTGGTCGACGGCAAGAAGGTGCCGCTGTACGGCGACGGCCTCAACGTCCGCGACTGGCTGCACGTGGACGACCACTGCCGGGGCATCCAGCTCGTCCTCGAAGGCGGGCGCGGCGGTGAGATCTACAACATCGGCGGCGGCACCGAGCTGACCAACCGCGACCTGACCGAGCGCCTGCTGGCGGCCACCGGGCGTGACTGGGACTCGTTCGTGGAGCCCGTCACCGACCGCAAGGGCCACGACCGGCGCTACTCGGTGGACATCACCAAGATCAGCACCGAGCTGGGCTACGCGCCGCGCGTCGACTTCGCCGAGGGCCTGGCCTCGACCGTGCAGTGGTACCGGGACAACCGGTCGTGGTGGGAGCCGCTCAAGCAGCGCGCGGCCCTGGCGGGCTGATGGCGCTCGCACTCCTGGTGCCCGGCGGCCGCGGCCAGCTCGGGCAGGACGTGGTCGCGGCGGCCCCCGACGACGGCCTCGTGCACGCGCCGTCGTCAGCCGAACTGGACCTGACCGACGCCTCGGCGGTGGCGGACGCGGTGGCCGTGTTCGCCGCCAGCGCCCGCGACACCGGTTTCCGGCCGGTGGTCGTGAACACGGCGGCCTACACGGCGGTCGACGCCGCGGAGACCGACGCCGACCGGGCGGCCGAGGTCAACGCCACCGGGCCGGAGCACCTGGCCGCGAGCTGCCGCGACCACAACGTGCCGCTGATCCACGTGTCGACCGACTACGTGTTCCCCGGCGACGGCACGCGCCCGTACGAGCCGACCGACGAGACCGCCCCGAAGTCGGTCTACGGGCGCACCAAGCTCGACGGCGAACAGCGCGTCCTGTCCACTTGGGACCGTTCCTGGGTCGTCCGCACCGCCTGGGTCTACGGCGAGCACGGCAACAACTTCGTCAAGACCATGGCCCGCCTGGCCGGCGCCAACGACACGCTGTCCGTTGTGGACGACCAGGTCGGCTCGCCGACGTGGTCGCTCGACCTGGCGCACGGCCTCCTGGAACTGGCCACCACCGTCTCCGGGGGCGGCACCCCGGCCCGGGTGCTGCACGCGACCGGCGGCGGCGAGACCACCTGGTGCGGCTTCGCCCGCGCCATCTTCACCGAACTGGGCCTCGACCCGACCCGCGTGCACCCCTGCACCACCGCCGACTTCCCCCGCCCGGCCCCCCGCCCGGCCTACTCCGTCCTGTCCAACAAAGCCTGGACCGACGCCGGCCTGACCCCCCTGCGGCACTGGCAGGAAGCCCTGACCACCGCCATCAAGACCAACGCCCTCCCCTGACCCCGACGGACCCGCCACCACCCGACCCAGGCCCGATTTGACATGGGTTCGGGTGCTTTGGCCTGCCTGGAGCGCCCGTAAGGGCCCCATGTCAAATCGAGCCGCCCCGCCCCCTCCTCCCCACCCCCCTCACTCCACCCCCCACCCCGCCCCCCGAAACCGATGTGCACCCGACCGGCACCGTGGTGTGTGATCGGGGCATGGTGATCGAATTGGGCAGGCCGGGAGTCGACGGGCTCGAAGGGCTCGACGAGGCGGTCGGCGCGCTGCGGGAGTGGCAGCACGACGGCGCGCCGATGCAGCTGCACCCGGGCGACCTGGGCTGGTTCTGGCGGTACGGCGCGGAGGCGACGGCGGCGGCCGTGCGGACCTGGAGCCGGAACGGCCGGATCCTCGCCGTCGGGCTGCTGGACTCGCCCGACCTGCTGCGGATGACGTTCGCGCCGGACGTCCACCAGGACGAGGAGCTGGCCGGGCGGGTGGTCGAGGACGTGCGGGATCCGGAACGCGGTGTGCTGGTCGCGGGCGAGGTCTACGTCGAGGCGCCGAGGACCGCGGTGATCCAGGACCTGCTGGCCGGGGCCGGCTGGGGCACCGACGACCCGTGGACGCCGCTGCGCCGTGACCTGGCCGAGCCGGTGGAGGACCCGGGTGTGCGGGTCGAGGTGGTCGGACCGGAGCGGGCTCCCGTGCGGGCCGCCGTGCAGCGGGCGTCGTTCAGCGGTTCCACGTTCACCGTCGAGCGCTGGCACGCGATGGCCGGCGGAACGCCTTACGCCGACGCTCGCTGCCTGGTGGCGTACGACGAGCAGGACCAAGCCGTGGCGGCCGTGACGGTGTGGTCGGCCGGTGCGGGCAGGCCGGGGTTGATCGAGCCGATGGGCGTGCACTCGGACCACCGCGGCCACGGCTACGGCAAGGCCATCACGATCGCCGCCGCGGCCGCGTTGCGGGACCTGGGCTCGTCCAGCGCGCTGGTGTGCACCCCGAGCTCCAACGTGGGCGCCGTCGCCACCTACGAGTCCGCGGGTTTCCAGGCCCTCCCCGAGGTCCGGGACCGCCGCCGCGACGCCTGACCCGCGACCCCCTGACGCCGCACCGACCTCCACCCCGACGCGCCTACGCGCCTACGCGGCCTGCCAATCGACTCCGGTGGGCCGCTTCGCGGTGGCCAGGAACTCCTTCAACGCCGTCGCCAGGACCTCCACCGGCACGCCCGCGCCGGCCGGGTAGTCGACGTACTCGGAGCGGTACTCGGGGGAGGCCGGGTCGCCTTGCAGCGTCGAGTAGTCGTGCTCCGGGTCGGCGTAGGTGAGGTAGCCGTAGCCCTGGTGGAGGGTGACGGCCACGTCGTGGTCGGGGATCTTGGTGGTGCCGGGCGCGCCGAGCAGGCCCTCGGTGTCCGTGATCAGCTCGCGGTCCTGGTGCTCGACCACGGCGGGTCCCGCGCCGGGCTCCGCGAGGCGCGTGAGGAGGGTGTCGACGTCCTCCGGCGTGTCGACGGTCATCTCGTCGGCCGCGTCGGCGTCCTGCTCTTTCATGATCGGCCACACAGCCGTGAAGCTCATGGCCGGCATCATCGCAGTGGACGCGCTGAGTGACCACCGGAGGGGTCGGTTGGGCCGTTGGGGTGGAGTAGGTTTGTCGCACTGGTCTTGCGATCGAGCGGTGCGAGAACCTTTCCGCCATGTCCGCGCTCGGGCGATCCCCTGAAGCAACCGCACCTCGTCCTGACGGCGAGCGGCAGCGGTTCCTGCGTCGCGTCTGTGCCGTGACCGGTTCACGGCAGATCTCGTGGAGCGTCCTCAAGCCGGCCCAAGTCGACCGGCAACCCGGGCACTCCTGACGGGTCAGTTTTCCCGCTCGGCGGCCTTCGCGGCGTCGACGCCTCGCAGCACGCCCACGAGGATCGGGGGCAGCATCGCGACCGAGGTGCCGATGACCACCGCGAGCAGTGCGCCGTCGGTCGGGATGAACCACGCCGCTGTTCCGCCTGCCACGGCGATGGTCCCGCCGAGGAGCGTCGGCGCGCCTGCCGCCTTGTTGGCGGCCCGGAACGCCGCGTCGCCGCGCATGGTGGTCGGGGTGCGCAGGCCGACGAAGCGGTTGCGCGGCAACCGTTCGGTCAGGCCGAGGTAGCCGGCGAGGCCGACGATCACGCCGCCGAGCGTGAGCACCGCGGGGAGGAGGAGGTGCTGCACCGGTCGCTCCTTTCACCGGGAACGGCGTGCCGGCGGGGTGGTGGGTCGCGCCCGTGCCACCACCGCGGTCACCGCCGTCGTGGCCGCAGTCGGATTCCTGGTTCCGGCTATCGCCCCGCGGCGCGCCGGTAGGCCGTCAGCGTCTTCTCGGCCGTCCGCCGCCACGTGAACTCCGCCGCGTGGGTCCGCCGCGCCGCCTGGTCGGCGGGTGTGGGCGGGGCCTCGACCGCGGCCACCATGGCCGTGGCCAACGCCTCCACGTCACCGACCGGCACGTGCGTCGCGTGCCCGCCGGCGACTTCGCGCAACGCCGCCACGTCCGAGCACACCACGGGCACGTTGCACGCCAACGCCTCCAGCACCGGCAGCCCGAACCCCTCGTCGCGCGAGGGCAGCACCAACGCCGCCGCGCCCGCCACGACGCTCCGCAGGTCCACGTCGTTGAGGTACCCGGTCCGCACCACCCGGTCGTCCGAGCTGACCACGTGCGGCCCGGCGAGCACCAGCGGCGGCAACGACGGCCGGGCGGCGTGCGCGGTCAGCAACGTGCCCAGGCCCTTGCGGGGCCCGCCGGCGCCGACGAACAGCAGGTACTCCGACGGCAACCCGAGCCGGGCGCGCAGCCCGGGCGACGGCGGCCGGGCCGCGAACCACGCCGGGTCGACGCCCAGCGGTGTCACCACGATCTTCGACTCGGGCACGCCGAGGCGCTCCATCACGACCTCGGCCACCGCGCGGGTCGGCGTGCACACGACGTCCGCGCGGGTGGCCGACCTCTGCACCAGCTCGGGCAGCCGGCGGTCCGACGGCGGCAGGTCGCCGGGCGTGTCGAGGAACGCCAGGTCGTGGATGGTCGTCACGCCGCCGGCCCGCAGCGCGGGCGGCAGGACGAAGTTCGTCGCGTGCATGACGTCCGTCGGCCCGGCCAGGAACTCCACCGGCGGGAACGGCATCCGCAGCCAGAACTGCCGCAGCAGCCGCGCCGACACGGGCAGCCCGCGCGCCACCACGTCGTGCGGCAGCACGGTCCGCAGCGCGCGCCACCCGCGCAACGTGAACGCGACCGCGCGCACGTCGACCTCGTCCAGCATCGACGCCAGCTCCTCGGCCAACGCCGCCGTGTAGCGGCCGATCCCGGTCCGCTGCCCGAGCAGCGGGGTGCCGTCGATCAGCACCCGCAGCGGCCTAGCCACGGCCGCGCAACTTCTTCAGCACGCGGCCGGTCGCCCGTCGGGCCACTTCGCCCGCGCCGCCGGCGGTCATGTACTCCTTGACCAGCGAGACGTCCCGCTGCACCTTCTCCAGCCGGCCGAGCGCCCGGTTGGGCACCATGAACGACGCGCCGGTCAGCCGGTCGGCGGCGGGCCGGGGGTTGCGGCAGAACCCGGTCAGCGGCGCGAGCACGTTCTCCCAGGTGAACCGCTCCCGCACGGCGGCGATCCGCTCGACGCACCCGGCGGCGAACGCGGTGTCGTACATGACCTTCTCCAACGCGTCGGCCAACGCGTCCGGGTCCTCCGACGGCACCACCACGCCCAGGTTCTCCCGGCGCACCAGGTCGGCGAACGAGTCGCCGTCGGTGGTCACGATCGGCAGCCCGGCCCACAGGTAGTCCAGCACCCGGGTCCGGAACGCGAACGTCGTCTCCACGTGCTCGTAGTGCGTGGTCACGCCGGCGTTCGCGTCGAGCAGCCAGTTCTGCCGGTCGTGGTAGGGCACCCAGGTCTCGTTGAAGAACACGTGCGAGCCCACGAGGTCCAGCCGCTTGGCCAGCGCGCGGGTCTGCCCGGCGATGTCCATGTCCGGCACCTCGGGGTTGGGGTGCTTCATGCCGAGGAACACCAGCCGCGCGTCCGACCGGCGGGTCCGCAGCCGGTCCACCGCGTGCAGCAGGGTCAGCGGGTCGAACCAGCTGTAGACGCCGCCCGCCCACAGCACGACCTTGTCCGACTCGTCGATGCCCAACGTCGAGCGCAGCCCCGGCCCGGTGCGCTGCGGCGGCTTGCCCGGCAGCCCGAACGGCGCCTCGGCCAGCAGCGAGCGCACGGTGGGGTCGTTGTCGTACAGGGCGGGCGTGAGGCGGCCGATCGCGGTCAGGTGGCCCAACCAGAAGTGCCGCTGCCGCTCGGAGGCGCACAGGAAGAAGTCGCCGCGCCGCAGCTGGTTGTCGATGATCCGGGTGACGCCGACCAGGTCGAGGGAGCGCTGCTCGTCGGTCGAGTCCTTGCCCTGCTCCAGCAGTTCGAGGTGCATCGGGTCGTAGATGTCGCAGACGACGATCTTCGTGTTTCCCGGCTCCTTGAGGAAGCCGACGTTCTCCAGCACGTGGCCCTGGAGCACGATGATGTCGGCCCACTCGGCGTGCTCGACCAGTTCGCGCGGCGCGGCTCGGCTCACCGGGAACGACGACTCGGGCGGGTCGCACAGCGCGTTGATCGTGACGAGCCGGACGTCGTGCTCGCCGGAGAGCACGTCGGCCATGTTCCAGGCCCGGATCGCGGGACCGGCCATCCGGTCGGAGAGCGCGTCACCGGTGACCACCAGCACCCGGCGCGGCCGGCCGAACACCTCTTCCAGCCCGAACACCTCGACCAGCACGTCGTGCGCGGCCAGGTAGCGGGGCAGGGGGTAGGCGGGTTCCATCGCCTTGCGCATCAACGGCGCCAGGTCGGTGTCCGTCACCCGCCGCGCGGCCTGCTCGGCCTTGCGCGACTCGGCCAGCGACGGCAGCAGCTCCACGAACTGGTCGATCGCGAGGAACCCGGCCAGCGCCTGCCGCGACACCGGCACCGGCGCGCGGTCGTCGGCCGGGTTCTCGGGGCGGCGGGTGATCTCCAGCTGGGTGGCGTCCAGCTCGCCGCGCGCGGTGGCCCGGCGGACCACCAAGGCCAGCGCGGCGGGCAGCACCTTGGCCAGCGTCTCGTCGGAGAAGTTCTTGTAGAGCGCGGCGAGGGCGTTGCGCTCCAACAGGTACAGCTCACGGCTGGTGTCCACGGTGGACATCGAGGCGTGGTGCTTGTGGTAGGTCAGGGACGTGGGCACGTAGCGGACGCGCCAGCCGCGCAGGTTCATCCGCCAGCCGAGGTCGACGTCCTCGTAGAACATGAAGAACCGCTCGTCGAACCCGCCCAGCTCGCGGAACACCGCGGTGCGGGCGACGAGCGCCGAGCCGGTGCCGAACAGCACGTCGCGCGGTGCGTCGTGGGAGCCGTCGTCCGGTTGGCCCGCGTGCCGCTTGTAGCCCATGCCGAACCACGTGAGGCCGCCGTCGACGAAGTCGATCCCGCGGCCGTCCCAGTCGAGCACCTTGCTCGCCACCGCGCCGACGGTGGGCTCGGCGCGCAGCACCCGCACCGCCTCGCGCAGCCACTTCGGGTCCGGGCGGGCGTCGTTGTTGAGGAACGCGACCACCGAGCCGCGCGCCGCGCGCACACCGAGGTTGCAGCCGCCCGCGAAGCCGAGGTTGGCCGGCGCCTCGACGACCTCCGCGTCGGGCGCGGCGGCCCGGATGCGCTCCGCGCTGCCGTCACCCGAGGCGTTGTCGACCACGATGACCTGGAGTTTCTCCGCCGGGTAGTCGAGGTCGCCGAACAGCGCGCGCAGGCAGGTGACGGTGTCGTCGGCGCCGCGGTAGTTGACGATGACCACCGACACGTCAGGCAGGGTTCCGTGCTCCACGGGCCAACTCTGCCTCATCACGCTCCGCAGCGTTCGGCCAAGGTGCCCTACGCCTCGGCGTCGGCCTCCCGGTCGGGCTTCGCCTCGTCCGGCCGCGAGTCGGCCTCCTCCGGCGGGGCCTCGGCGGGCAGGCTGTCGCGGTGCCACTCGACGGTGATCTTGACGTGGGCCTCGGCGGAGGACTTGGCGATGGCCAGCGCGGCGCTGGAGCTGACCTTCAGGCCGATCTCCACGGCCACCTTGTCCGGCCGCGGCGACGGCATGCTGCCGATCTTCGCGGCCACCGACCTGGCCACCTTCTTGGCCCGCTCGATGCCGTTCTCCAGCGTCTCCTCGGCGCGCTCGACCGGGTTCCAGCGGCCCGCGCGCACCGGGCCGTCGTACTCCTCGTCCAGCTCGAACGGCACCAGGTCGCCGTCCTCCGTGCGCACCTCGACGTACTCGGTCACGGTTCTCCCTCCCAGGTCGGCGGGGGCGGCGAAGCCGACCCCGACCGGCTCGTCGCCGCGGACCACCCGCGCCGGCGCCCGTCCGACCACCCGGGCTCCCTCAACGGCCCGCCCACTCCCGCCACACCACGCGACGGCCCACTGTCGCACGTCGGCCGATCCGCCACCGCTGCGCCAGCGTGGCCGGCAGCCTCACCAGCACCTCCAGCAGCACGCGCAGGCGCAGCGGCACGTGGAAGTTGGCCGCGTCCGGCGCGCCCCGGCGGACCGGCAGCAGGGCGGTGATGGCCGCGAACCTGGCCAGTTCGCGCAGGGCGGCGCCCGCGGGCGCGCAGCGCAGGAGCATCAGCAGCCGGTTGCGCTCGTTCCAGCGGTGGAACGGGCGGGAGCCGGGGTTGGTGCTCGCGCCGTGCCGGTGGTGGACGCGGGCCGGGCCGACGGACAGCACCCGGTGCCCGGCCAGCCGCAGCCGCCACGCCGTGTCGGTGTCCTCGTAGTAGCAGAAGAACCCGGCCGGGACGCCGCCCGCGCGTTCCAGCGCCGCCCGCCGCAGCAGCGCCGCGCCGCCGCAGAAGCCGAACACCTCGCGACCGGCCAGCACCAGGTCGGCCCCGTGCCCGTCGGCGGTGAGCCTGACGCCGACCGACTGGGTCGAGCCGTCGGCCAGCAGCAGGGACGGGGTCGCGGCGGCGGCGTCGGGCGCGGCGTCCAGGGCGTCTTCGAGGGCGGCGAGCCAGCCGTCGTCGGGGGCCGCGTCGTCGTTGAGCCAGGCCACGTACTCCGTGGTGATCCCCGGCAACGCCGCCGCGAGCCCGCCCGCGTAACCGCGGTTCACCGGCAGGCGCAGGGTCTCCGGTCGGCTCGGGTGCGCGGCGACGAGGTCGGCGGTGCCGTCGTCGGAGGCGTTGTCGACCACGAGCGTCCGGTGTGGACGCTGACGGGCGAGGGCGTCGAGGCAGGCGGTGATGTGCTCGCGGCCACGCCACGTCACCACGACCACCGTCGTGCTGGGGATCGACACGGCGTGAGACGGTACGCGACGTGCCCGACCTCGTTGTGCTGACCGAGCAGTTGCTGGCGCCGGTGCCCGGCGGCACCGGCCGGTATACGCGCGAGCTGGCCGCCGCGCTGGCCGCCACCGCGCCCGCCGGGTGGACCGTGACGGGGGCGGTGAGCAGGCACGCGGACGTGTCGGCCGCGGTGATCCCCGGTGTGCGGGGTCCGCGCGTGCTGCCGCTGCCCCGACGTGCGCTGATCGCGGCGTGGGAGCGTGGCGTGCCGTACTGGCCGGGAGGTGACTCGGTGCACGCGTTCACGCCGTTCGCGCCGCCGCGCGGGCGGGTGGTGGTGACCGTGCACGACACCGTGCCGTGGACGCACCCGTCGACCTTGACGCCGCGCGGGGTGGCCTGGCACCGGCGCGTGATCAGCCGCGCGACGGCGCGGGCGGGCGCGATCGTGGTGCCGACGTCGGCGGTGGGGGAGGAGCTGCGGCGGTGCGCGCCCGGTCCCGCGCCCGTCCACGTGGTGGGCAACGGGGTGACGGCGTTCCCGGCGGAGGAGCCGGTGGCCGTGCCGCCCCGGTACGTGCTGGCGATCGGCACCATCGAGCCGCGCAAGGGTTTCGACCTGCTGGCGGCGGCGACCGCCGAGCTGGGCGTGCCGCTGGTCGTGGTCGGGCCGCAGGGGTGGGGCGGGGTGGACCTGCGCGCGCCGCACGTCCACTTGCTGGGACGGCTGAGCGACGCGCAGTTGGCGTTCGTGCTGCGGCGGGCGGCGGTGCTGGCCGCGCCGAGCCTGGCCGAGGGGTTCGGGCTGCCGGTGGTGGAGGCGATGGCGGCCGGCGTGCCGGTGGTCCACTCCGACGCGCCGGCCCTGGTGGAGGTCGCCGGCGGCGCCGGGGTGACCGTGGCGCGCGGCGAGAGTGCGGCGCTCGTCACAGGACTTCGGTCGGTGCTGGCCGATCCCGGTGCGGCCGAAGGTCTGATCGCCGCGGGCCGGCGCCGGGCCGAGGCGTTCACCTGGGAAAACGCCGCGCGTTCGGTGTGGGCGATCCACCTGGGGCTGTGTCGTCGATGAACCGTTTGCGCCATTCCCGGTCAACCTGTCCGCTGCCGGCCGTACCCTTCACCGCGTGTCACCCGTCGAACCCAGCGTGCTGATCGACGCCACCGCCGTCCCAACCGACCGAGGTGGCGTCGGACGGTACGTGGACTCCCTGGTGGCCGCGCTGGACGCGGACGGCGCACGGCTCAGCGTGGTGTGCCAACCCCGGGACGCCGCGCTCTACACGTCCCTGGCCCCCGACTCGCGGGTCATCCCGGCGGCGGACGCGGTGGCGACCCGGACCGCGCGGCTGACGTGGGAGCAGACGACCCTGCCGAGGCTGGCGAACCGGCTCGGCGTGGCGGTCGTGCACTCGCCGCACTACACCGTGCCGCTGGCGAACCGGGCGGCGTCCGTGGTCACGCTGCACGACGCGACGTTCTTCACCGACGCGGTGCTGCACTCGTCGGTCAAGGCCCGCTTCTTCCGGGCCTGGACCAGGGCCTCGCTGCGGCGGGCCGCGCTGTGCATCGTGCCGTCGCGGGCGACCGCCGACGAGCTGGCCCGGGTGGCGGGCGCGGACCGGCGGCTGCTGCACATCGCCCAGCACGGCGTGGAGAATGAGCGGTTCCACCCGCCGACGCCCGAGCAGGTGGCCGAGGTCCGGCGGATGCTGTCCCTCGGTGACGCGCCCTACGTGGCGTTCCTGGGCGCGCTGGAGCCGCGCAAGAACGTGCCGGCGCTGATCCGCGGGTTCGCGCAGGCGTGCCGCGACCGGCCGAACCCGCCCGCGCTCGTGCTCGCCGGCCAGCCCGGCTGGGACAGCCAGGTGGAACGGGCGCTGGACGCCGTGCCGCACCGGATCCGCGTGATCCGGGCCGGCTACCTGCCGTTCCCGTCGCTGGCCGGGTTCCTCGGCGGCGCGGAGCTGGTGGCGTACCCGTCGCTGGGCGAGGGGTTCGGGCTGCCGGTGCTGGAGGCGATGGCCTGCGGCGCGGCCGTGCTGACGACCCGGCGGCTGAGCCTGCCCGAGGTGGGCGGCGACGCGGTGGCGTACTGCGGGGTCGGCGCGGGTGACATCGCGGCGGCCCTCGGCGAGCTGCTGGACGACCCGGCCCGGCGGGCCGAGCTGTCGGCGGCGGCGGTCGTGCGGGCGAAGGACTTCTCCTGGTCCACGTCGGCGGCCCGGCACCGGTTGGCCTACGAGCGCGCCGCGCGGTCGCACCGGCGGGGTTGAGCCCGAATCCTTCCCACCCGCTCTTCCCCCTTGCGTTCTGGATACCCCTGGGGGGTATAGTTCGCGGCATGAAGACATCCTGGTCGACGGCGGTGTCGGCGACGCTGCACTGCCTCACCGGCTGTGCCATCGGCGAAGTGCTCGGCATGGTGATCGGCACCGCGATCGGGCTGCCCGGCTGGGGCACCGTCGTGCTCGCCGTGGCGCTCGCGTTCGTCTTCGGCTACGCCCTGACCCTGCGGGGCGTGCTGAAGACCGGTCTGGCCTTCGGCGCGGCGCTGAAGGTGGCGCTGGCGGCGGACACCGCGTCCATCGCGGTGATGGAGGTCGTCGACAACGCGGTCATGCTGCTGGTGCCGGGCGCGATGGAGGCGGGCCTGGCCGGCCTGCTGTTCTGGGGCGCGCTGGCGTTCTCGTTGGCGGTGGCGTTCGTGCTGACCGTGCCGGTGAACCGGTGGCTCATCTCGCGCGGCAAGGGACACGCCGTCGTGCACCACGCGCACCACCACTAGGGTGGCCGGCGTGACGCGTTACGGAGACGAGCTGGCGGTGGTGACCGTCACCTACTCGCCCGGTGAAACCCTGGACACCTTCCTGTCCACGTTGTCGGCGGCGACCACGCGGCCGGTGTCGGTGGTGCTGGCGGACAACGGGTCCACCGACGGCGTGCCCGAACGCGCCGCCGCCGAGCACCCGCACGTGACGTTCGTGCCGACCGGGGGCAACCTCGGCTACGGCGGCGGCGCCAACCGCGGCGTCGCCTCGCTGCCGTCGTCGGTCGGGTGGGTGGTGATCGCCAACCCGGACCTGTCCTGGGGTGTCGGGAGCCTCGACAAGCTGCTGGAAGCCGCCAAGCGGTGGCCTCGCGGCGGGGCGTTCGGGCCGTTGATCCGGGAGCCGTCCGGCGCGGTGTACCCGTCGGCGCGGCTGCTGCCGTCGATGGGCCGGGGCCTGGGGCACGCGCTGTTCGCGGTCGTGTGGCCGGCCAACCCGTGGTCGCGCGAGTACCGGCAGGCGGCGGCCACGCCGGAGGAGCGGACGGCCGGCTGGCTGTCCGGCTCGTGCCTGCTGATGCGCCGGGAGGCGTTCGACTCGGTCGACGGCTTCGACCCCCGGTACTTCATGTACTTCGAGGACGTGGACCTCGGCGACCGCCTCGGCCGCGCGGGCTGGCTGAACGTGTACGTGCCGGAGGCGGACGTCGTGCACATCGGCGGCCACTCGACCAAGCGCGCGTCGAAGCGCATGCTCGCCGCCCACCACTCCAGCGCCTACCGCTACCTCGCCGACCGCCACCGGGGCCCGCTGTGGGCGCCCGTGATGCTCGCCGTGCGCCTGGGCCTGTCCCTGCGCCTGCGCCTGATGACCCGCTGACCGCGACCGCGCTGCCGGCTCCGGCGGGCGTTGCGGTCGGGTCGGGTCGGGTCGGAGAATCACATCGCCCGGTAGTCGCGGGGGGAGAAGCGGGGGCCCCGGCGGGGTTTGGTGACGCCCGAGGCGAGGATGTAGCGGACGGCGCGGTGGCGTTGAGGGGTGTACGGGGCGAGGAGGTCGGCCATCCGGTCGTCGTCCACGGCTTCGCCCACCAGCGCCCAGCCGACGACGCCGGCCAGGTGGTAGTCGCCGAAGCTGACCGCGTCCGGGTCCCCCCACGCCCGCTGTGCGACCTCCGCCGCGGTCCAGACACCGATGCCCGGCACCTTCCGCAGCAGGTCGCGGCCTTCCTGGCCGCGCAGCTCGCACGCCCGTTCCAGCCGGTGCGCCACCTGGGCCGCCGCGATCAGGGCACGGCGACGGCCACCGTCCACGCCCGCCCTGTGCCACTCCCAGTCCGTGATGCCCAAGACCGCCCTCGGCGTCGGCGGCACGTACAGGCCGGCCGGTCCCGGCGCCGGCGCGCCGAACCTCCGCGTCAGCTCCCGGTACGACCGGAACGCCTCGGTGCCCGTCACCTTCTGCTCCAGGATCGACGGCAGCACCGCGTCCCACACCCGGCCCGTCGTGCCCAGCCGGATACCGGGACGTCGCCGGCGCGTCTCCGCGACCAACGGGTGGTGGCACTCGAACGCCGAGTCGTCGTCCCCGGCCCCCAGCAACGCCGGCAGGCCGTCCAGCAGCCACTCCGCGCCCTCACCCCACGCGTCCGCCTCCACCACGCCGGTGACGCGGACGCGCAGGGTGCCCGGACCGGCCGGCGTGGTGGCGGCCAGCCAGACGCCGTCGGCGCCGGCCCGGAACGTCGGATCGCCCGCACCCCGCCGCAACGGCATCAGCAGCGCGCCGACGTCCAGCGGGAACGTCGGCGCCCACGTCCTGCTGAGCATCACCGGGCATCACCGACCATCAGACATCCGCGGAGAACCGCACCCCTCCCTCGGGCAGCACGACACCCGGCCACACGCGGGCCCCGTTGATCAGCTCGCACCGCGCGCCCACGACCGCGTTGTCACCGATCACCGCGTCCGACACGACCGCGCCCGCCTGCACCAGCGAGCTCGCCCCGAGCACGCTGCGCTCCACGCGCGCACCCTCGCCGACCACCGCGCCGTCGAACAGCACCGAGCCGTCCACCACCGCGCCGGCCGCGACCGTGCAGTTCGCGCCGATCGTCGCGCCGCCCGTGACCACCGCGGTCTCGTCCACCTGCGCGCCGTCGAGGATCACCGCGTCACCCTGGAGCGCGAGCGCGGCGGTCGGCGCGATCCCGCGCACCAGGTCCGCCGAGCCCTGCACGAACGCGGCCGGCGTGCCGAGGTCCAACCAGTACGACGCGTCGACGTAACCCTGCACGCGCGCGCCCGCCGCCAGCAGCCCTGGGAACGTCTCCCGCTCCACCGACACCGGCCGACCTGCGGGGATGCCCTCGATCACCTCGCGCCGGAACACGTAGCAGCCCGCGTTGATCTGGTTCGTCGGCGGGTTCTCCGTCTTCTCCAGGAACGCCGTGACGCGCCCGTCCTCGTCGGTCGGCACGCAGCCGAACCGGCGCGGGTCGTCCACCCGGACCAGGTGCAGCGTCACGTCGGCCTCGGCCTTGCGGTGCGTGTCGACCACGGCGCGCAGGTCGACGCCCGACAGGATGTCGCCGTTGAAGACCACCACGTCGCGTTCGCGCAGCTTGTGCGCGACGTTGCGGATCGCGCCCGCCGTGTCCAGCGGCACGTCCTCGACCACGTACTCCAGCTCGAGGCCGAGCGCCGCGCCGTCGCCGAAGTGCTCCTGGAAGACCTCGGCCTTGTAGGACGTGCCGAGCACGACGTGCGTCATGCCGGCTTCCCGGATCCGCGACAGCAAGTGGGTGAGGAACGGCACCCCGGCGGTCGGCAGCATGGGCTTGGGCGCGGACAGGGTCAGTGGTCGCAGCCGGGTTCCCTTGCCCCCGACCAGAACCACTGCCTCGGCGCCTTGCAGCTCCGACATGCCGTTTTTCCTCCTCCGCTTACTTCCACCTGTAGTTTGCGAATACTCTGGCATGAGCACTCAGGCGGCACGGGCGGTGGTCCGTGTCGGCGAGCGTCATCGATCGGCACGCCGGCGTCACCCCCGCCGGCCCAAGGCACACGCAGGAGAGATCCGGATGGACCCCCGCGCTCGGGCCGACGCGGCGCTGGCCCGTGCTCGTGCACGTGGCCGCCACGTCGTGACGCCGGACAACATGACGTCGCCCATGGACTCGTCGGCGACCCAGCAGATCCCGCGAGCGATGGTCAACGCGATCGACCCGCGCGGCGGCGACCCGGACTCGACCATGGTCCTGGCCGCGCACATCGCCGCAGGTCAGCCCGCGCCACCGCCCCCGCCGCCACCCCAGTCCGCCCCGGAACCCGAACCGGAGCTGCGGGTGGCCCCCGGCCCGGTCCCGACCGTCCAACAGGTCCCGACCTCGCGCCCGTCCCTGTCCCAACGCCTCTCCGGCGGCCAGCCCCAACACCCCCCGGGCCTCTCCCAACGCCTGAACGGCGACACCTGACCCCTCGCGAGTCCTACGTTCCGAACGCGCGTGTCCTACGTTCGCGTACCCCGAGTTGAACGCTCAGGACGCCTGGCGTGCGTTCTGAGCGTTCAACTCGCGCGTTCGGAACGTAGGACACGGTCGTTCGGAACGTAGGACACGCCGGTTAGGGGAGGGTGGAGAGGAGGGGGTGCAGGTCGTCGGTGTCGGGAGGCAGGGCGGTCAGCGGCCACCAGCGCAGGTCCAGGGACTCGGAGCTGCGGGAGGGCTGCGCGTCCGCCGGGGCGCGGACCAGGAAGCGGACGTCGAAGTGACGGGTCGGCTTGCCCAGCGAGCACGTGATCGGGTGCACGTCGAGGTGGATCGGCTCCGGTGAGATGCGCAGGCCCTCGATGCCCGACTCCTCCGTCGCCTCACGCAGCGCCGCACCCGCCAGCGTCGTGTCCGAAGCCTCGCAGTGCCCGCCCAGCTGCAGCCAACGCCCCACGCGCGGGTGCAGGGTGAGCAGCGTCGCGTCCCCGGCGGCGGACACCACCAGGGCCGACGCCGTGAGGTGCCCCGGCTCGCACGAACGCCGGCACGCGTCCTCCCGGGCCGCCAGGAACCCCAGGTAGGCCTGCCGCAGCGACTCCTGCGCCGGGTCGGCGGGACGCCACGCGGCCAGGGTGGCCACCGCGTCGGCGTGCAGGGCGGAACTCACAGGTCCAGGTACCTCTCGTCCAAGTCGCCCGCGGCCCGCGGCGTCAGCTCCGCCTCCGGGCGCCCGACCGCCACCGCGCCCAACGGCTCCCACTCCCGCGGCAGCCCCAGCACGTCCCGCACCACGTCCGCGCAGAAGATCGTGGACGACACCCAGCACGACCCGAGCCCTTCGGCGGCCAGCGCCACCAGCAGCCCCTGCACCGCCGCGCCACCCGCGATGGTGAACATCGTCCGTTCCGCCGTCGCCCGCCGCTCGTCCGGGTACGAGTGCGCACCCGACCGCACCAGGAACGGCACGAGGACCTCCGGCGCGGCGCGCAGGATGTCGCCCCGCCCCACGCGGGCCGCGATCCGCTCCTCCGACCACCCGTCGCCACGCAGGTCCGCGCGCCACCGGTCGGCCATCGCGTCCAGCAGCGCGTCCCGCCGGGCGGTCAGCCGCACGAACCGCACGGGCCGCGTGTGGTGCGGCGCGGGCGCGGTCAACGCCGCCGCCACGGCCCGCCGCACCGCGTCCAGCGGCACCGGGTCCGGGGTGAACGACCGGACCGAACGGCGCAGCAGCACCGCCTCGGCCCGCCCCTGCGCCACCGCTTCGGCCGTGCCCAACCGGAACAGGTCGTCCGCCACGGGCCGGGCCAGGTCGCGCGCGGTGGAGCCGTCGTCCGCGAACGGCAGCCCGCGCACCACCGCCACGGGCACCGCGCCCAGCTTGCCCTTCACCAGGTCGGCCGCCGCCGCGATCTCGTCGGCCACCGCGACCTCGGTCACGACCAGCGGGTTGCCGTGCCGGTCGACCGAGCCGCCGTACCGGTGCAGCACCGCCAGCCCGGACGACCCGATGGCGGCGTCCGTCTGGCCCACCCGCCAGGCCCGGCCCATGGTGTCGGTCACCACGACCGCCACCGACACGCCCGACCGCTGCGCCAGCGCCGCCCGCAGCGCCGCCGCCGACCCGTCCGGGTCGACCGGCAGCAACGCGATCTCGTCGCCGTTCACGTTCGACGCGTCCACACCGGACGCCGCCTGCACGATCCCCAGCTTGTTCTCGGTGATCAACGTCCGCCCGCGCCGCGCCAGCACGCGCACCGACTCGGCCTCGACCCACTGCCGCCGCACGGCGTCGCGCGCCTCGGGGTCAGCGGGCACGGGCACCAGCCGACCTTCCACTTTGGACAGGACCTTGGACGTCACGACGACGATGTCCCCGTCCGCCAACCAGGGCGCGGCCGCGGCGATGGCGGCCGCGAGGTCGTCACCGGGCCGGAACTCCGGCAGCCCGGTCACCGGCGTCACCGTGATCGAGGACGCCGCCGCGTGGTCGCCCGGGGCCGCGTGGTCAGCCAACGTCGACACCGGCCAGTTCCAGCGCCGCCCGCGCCATCGCCGCCGTAGCGTCCACATCGGACATGAGCAGCGGCACCGCGCGCACCGCGACCCCCGGCACGTCGGACCGGTCGCCGGTGTGCACGAGCCAACCGTCGAGCACACCCTTGTCGGTGGTCCGGCGCGACCCGTAGTACCGGCCGACGGCCTCCGCGGAGGTCTCCACGCCGATCGCGGACAGGCACGCGTCCGCCATCCCGCGCAGCGGCTTGCCGCCGATGATCGGCGACAGCCCCACCACGCCGGCCTCGGTCTTGCGCAACGCGTCGCGCACGCCCGGCACGCCGAGGATCGTGTTCACGCTCACCACCGGGTTGGACGGCGCGATCAGCACCGCGTCGGCGTCGCGCACGGCGTCCAGCACACCGGGGGCGGGCGTCGCCGTCTCCACCCCGACCGACGCGAACGACCGCGCGGGCAGCCCGGCCCGGTGCTTGACCCACCACTCCTGGAAGTGGATCGCCTGCTCGCCCTCGTCGGTGGTCACCACCACGTGCGTCTCGACCCGGTCGTCGGACATCGGCAGCAGCCGCACGCCCGGCTCCCAGCGGTGGCACAGCGCCTCCGTCACGGCCGACAGCGGGTAGCCCGCGCGCAGCATCCGGGTGCGCACCAGGTGCGTCGCGATGTCCCGGTCGCCCAGCCCGAACCACGTCGGGTCGGCGCCGTAGGCGGCCAGCTCCTCCTTGACCGACCACGTCTCGCCGGCGCGCCCCCACCCGCGCTCGGCGTCGATCCCGCCACCGAGGGTGTACATGCAGGTGTCCAGGTCGGGACAGATCCGCAACCCGTGCATCCACACGTCGTCACCCGTGTTCACCACGGCCGTGATCTCGTGCTCCGGACCGGTCAGCAGGCTCTTCAGCCCGACCAGGAACCGCGCCCCGCCAACTCCGCCAACCAGTGCGACGACCTTCACGAGTCGCCATCCTCCCACCCGGTGCTCAGCGCCAGAACAGGAAGGTGCCCTGCCCGCGCCCGGCGAGCCACCGGTCGCCGCCGATCAACTCGAACACGGTGTAGCCGGCCTCGAAGAACATCCGGCCGATGGTCGGGAAGCCGATCAGCACCGCGAAGAGCACGAACGGCGCCCACATCCGGGCCTTCGCGCCGAACTGCCGCGCCGAGTACGACATGTACGGCTCGATCGCGCCCCAGCCGTCCAGCCCGGGGATCGGCAGGATGTTGAGCACGAACGCGAGGATCTGCACGGCCGCCAGATACGACAAAGCGGCGGCCAAACCCACCGGCGGGGTGAAAAGGATCACCGACAGGGACAGCAGCACGCCCAGTGCGAGGTTGCTCAGCGGTCCGGCCAGCGACACCATCGACTCGACCCGCTTGTCGCGCAAGGCGTGGTGGTTGATCCACACCGCGCCGCCGGGCAGCGGGATGCCGCCGAACGCCAGCAGCACCAACGGCAGCACGATGCTGAAGACCGGGTCGGTGTAGCGGCGGATGTCGAGCGTCAGGTAGCCCTTGGCCCGCACGGCGTGGTCGCCGCCGCGGTAGGCCACGATCGCGTGGCCGAACTCGTGCAGGCACAGCGAAACCGCCCAGCCGCCGAGCACGAACAGCACGGTGCCGGCCGTCAGCGCGGCCGCGGAGTCGTCGAACAGGGTCAGCACGGCGCCTGCCACCGTCACCGCGAGCAGGCTGAGGAACAGTGGACTCGGACGCACCGCTGATCGCTTCACCCTTCCAGTGTGGCCTCTCCGCGTGGGTGCCTGACAGCCCGTCCGGTAGGCCATCCGCGCAGCGGTCATCGCTCGGCGCACCGCCTCAATCACCGTCTGTGCTGCTAGTCAAGGCTTTTCGCGCCATCTGCGGGAATATCCCCCGTCCTGTGGACTCCGCTTGACCGCGTGTTGTGACACAGGTGTAATCACATCGGTGTCATTCGTCGTTGTGGGGACGGCGAGTGGTGTCCGCCAACCGGGGAGAGCGGAAGGCGAGGAGGCGGACTATGCAGGAATTCGACGGGGGTCGCATCGTGGACGGGGACGTCCCGGCACCGGAGCCGGTCGTACTCGACCTGTTCGACGCGGCCGATGAGCAGGACTGGCAGGAGCGCGCCCTGTGCGCGCAGACCGACCCCGAGGCGTTCTTCCCGGAGAAGGGCGGCTCGACCAGGGAGGCCAAGCGCATCTGCCTCGGTTGTGAGGTTCGCTCCGAATGCCTGGAGTACGCCTTGCAGCACGACGAGCGCTTCGGCATTTGGGGCGGGCTGTCCGAGCGTGAGCGGAGGAAGCTCAAAAAGCGCGCGGTGTGACCGAGGCGCACGGGTGATCGCTTGCGCGTTCGCTCTGGCTTACCGTGGTCGTCCCACGGCGTAGTCGGAGCAACCTAGGAGCGGCACTTGACGAGCGGGGCCACTCCGCGGCTGCGCACCGCGCCCGTGCTGGCGGTGCTGGTGTGCCACGACGGCGACCGGTGGCTGGGCACGGCGCTGTCGTCGCTGCGCCGCCAGCAGCCCCGGCCGCGGCACGTGATCGCGGTCGACACGGGATCCCTGGACGGCACCGCGAAGCTGTTGGCCGATGCCGCCGAAGGTCCCGATCGGGTGATCGACGGCGTGCTGACGCTGCCTCGCGGCACGGGGTTCGGCGCGGCCGTGCAGGCCGCCGTGGAGCACGCCGTGCAGCGGTGGGGCGATCCGGGCGCGTGGCTGTGGCTGCTGCACGACGACTGCGCGCCCGAACCGGACTGCCTGTCCGCGCTGCTGACCGCGGCCGAGGTGTCGCCGTCGGCGGCCGTGCTCGGTCCGCTGAGCCTGGACTGGGCCGACCCGCGGCTGGTGGTGGAGGCGGGGCTGTCGACCGACGCGTCCGGCCACCGGCAGACCGGCATGGGCCGGGTCGAGCTGGCCGGGTCGTTCCAGCAGAGCACCGAGGCGTTGGCGGTGCCGTCGGCCGGGTCGCTGATCCGCCGCACGGCGTGGGAGTCGCTCGGCGGCTACGACCGCACGATGCCGTTGCTGCGCGACGACATCGACTTCGGCTGGCGCGCCAACCTGGCCGGGCACCTCGTGCTGTCCGTCCCGGTGGCGCGGATGCGGCACGCGCGTGCGATGGGCCGCGGCGTGCGGCGGTCGGACGCGACGGCGGCCCGGCCGGGACCGGCGTCGCGGGGTGTGGACCGGGCGCACGGGCTGCGCACGTTCCTGGTCAACTGCGGCGCGCTGTCGTTCGTCCTCGGGCTGCCGCGGATCGCCGTGCTCGCGGTCCTGCGCGCCCTCGGCTTCCTGGTGCTGCGCCGGTTCGCCGACGCGCGCGCGGAGCTGGGCGCGCTGCGGTACCTGCTCAGCGGACGGGCGCGGCTGCTGGCCGGACGTGCCGAACGGCCGGCGCACGGGGTGGTGCGCGGGCTGTTCACCAGCCGGGTCACCCGCTTGCGCAACGCGATCCGCAGCGCGTCGGCCGCGCTGGTCCGGCGGCGCGTGGAGGCGGACCTGGCGCTGGGGCGGCTGCCCGAGGACGACGCGCGGCCCCGCACGTGGTCGCTACCGTCCGAAGTGGAGCGTCCGGCGGTCGGCCCGGCGGCGCTGCCGGCCGGCGTGCTGTCCCGGCGGCGTCCCGTGCGGGCGACCGGCGGGCTGCGCCGACCCGCGGTGACGGTGCCGGTGGAGGCGTCGACCGGCCCCCGCCCCTCGCCTCGGCCACGTCCTTCGCCGGTGCCGCGCGGTCCGGGCTCGCCGGGGGTCGTGTTCGTGGAGGTCGACCGGGCGCGGGTGCTGTGGTCGTTGGTGCTCGGACCGCCGTTGTTGCTGGTCGTGGGGCTGGCGGTGTTCGGCGTGCTGGCCAACGCGTCCCGGATCGGGCTCGACCTGAGCGGCGGCCGGCTGCTGCCGGTGGGCGACTTGGCGAGCACGTGGTCGTCCTACCTGGCCCCGTGGCACCCGGTGGCGGGCGGGACGACCGCGCCCGCGCCGGCGGCGCTGGCCGTGCTGGGGACCGTCGGCGTGCTGGTCGGGTCGCCCGCCGCGCTGGTGGCGTTGCTGTTCCTCGGCGACCCCCCGCTGGCCGGCCTGCTGGCGTACGCGGCGTCACGGCGGATGCCCGTGCGGCGGCCCGTGCGCGCGGTGGTCGCGGCGGCCTACGCGCTGCTGCCGGCGGCGACGTCGGCGGTGAGCCAGGGGCGGCTGGACGTCGTCGTGGTGCACGTGCTCGCGCCGGTGGTGTTCGCCGGGGTGGCGTCCGTGCTGCGGGGCGGTGCGGGCGCGTCGTGGCTGCCGGTGGCGTCGGGGACGGCGTTGGCGGTGGCGGCGGTGGGCGCGTTCTCGCCGTTCGTGCACGCGCTGGTGGCGTTGGCGGCGCTGGTCGGGTTCGTGGTGGTGCCCGGCCGGCACGGCGACGGCCGGCGGCGGGTGGCGTCGCTGTTCATGGTCGTGCTGCTGCCGATGGCGTTGCTGCTGCCGTGGCCGGCGGTGGTGCTGCAACACCCCACCGTCGTGCTGCACGGGGTCGGCGCGTTCGTGCAGACGCCCGCCGCCGGGCTGCTGGACCTGCTGTCGCTGCGGCCGGGCGGGACGGGCGCGTTGCCGTTCGTCGGGTTGCTGGTGGTGGGGTTCGCCCTGGTGGCGGCGGTGCTGCGGCCGTCGCGGTCGATGCTGGCGGGGTTCGCGGTGGTGGTGCTCGGCGGGTTCGCGGTGATCGTGCTGCGGACCGTGCCGGTGGCGCCGCTGCCCGGCGGCGACGCGTCGCCCGGGTGGACCGGCGGGCCGTTGGTGCTGGTCGGGTGGGGGCTGCTGTGGGTGGTGCTGTCGGCGTTCCGGCGGGACGTCGGCACGGTGCCGGTGCGGCGGGTCGTGTCGGTGGTCGGGGTGCTGTCGGTGGTCGGGCTGGCGTGCGCCGGGTTCGTCGGGCTGCGGTCGGGCGCGTTGACGGCGGACGGCGCGCGGCTGCCGTCGACGTTGGCCCAGGAGTTGCCGCGGACCGGGCGGTCGGTGCTGGTGCTGGGAACGCCGACGCGGCTGGTGGCGGGGCGGCTGCCCGCGTTCGGCGACGACGACCTCGTGCCCGTGCCGACGGCCGTCACGCGGTTGGAGCGGTGGTCGCGCGACCTGACCGGCGGGTCGTCGGAGGCGGCGCGGGTGGCGCTGGCGCAGGCGGCGGCTTCGGGGGTGGCGTTCGTCGTGGTGCCGGACCTGGGCACGGCGCAGCGGGTGCGTGACGCGGTGGGCGACCTGGTGGCCGTGACGCCGGCGATGTCGGACGGGCGGCCGGTGCTGCGGGTGCAGTTGGCGGCGGGCAACGCCGTGCTGCTGTCGCCGGAGCTGGCGCGGCGGGCCCGGACGGGCGGGAACCCGCCGGTGGAGCTGGGCGCGCCCGGCATCGCCCCGGTCGAGGCCGCGCCGCCGGACGTCGGCGTCCAGGTGTCCGAGGGGCCGGAGGGGCGGCTGCTGGTGCTGGCGGCGGAGGAGGAGCCGGGCTGGCGGGCGTGGGTGGACGGCCGCGAGGTGACGATCGTGCGGGCGTGGGGTCACCTGGTCGGTGTGACGGTGCCCACCACGGGCTCGGAGGTCCGCGTGGAGGTGTCCTCGACGCTGCGCGAGCTCCTGCTGATGCTCCAGGCCGCCGCCGCGCTCTTCACCGCGCTGACCGCGATCCCGTCCCGCCGCCGCGGCTGAGCGTTCAACTCGGGTGTCCCGAACGTAGGACACGCCTGTTCCGGACGTAGGACACGCGCGACGCGGAGGTACGACTCTCGCGGGAGTCCTGCGTTCGGGAGGCGGGTCAGTCGCCGTCGATGACGTCCGGGTCCAGGCCCAGGTAGTTGGCGACCTGCTCGACCAGCACGTCGTGCACCAGGTCGGAGAGGTCGGCGCCGTCCTTGGCCCGCGCCTCCAGCGGCCGCCGGTAGAGCACGATCCGCGCCCGGCGGTCGGCGCCCGCCGGCACGAGCCGGGCCAGGGGCACGTTGCCGTCCTCGACCACGTCGCCGTCGTCGCCCGACTGGACGTCCGGCACGTCGTCCACCGCGACGTCCAGCTGCGTGAGCTCCGTCCGCCACCGCGCCTCGATCGGCTCCAACGCCTCCAGCACCAGCGCGTCGAACCGCTCCGCCCGGCTGCGGGCCGCCGGCAACGTGGCCGGGTAGAGCGGACCGCGCAGCCCCCGACCGTGCCGGTCGCGGTTGCGTCGCCGCGGAGCGCCCTGCCGCCGTGAACCCCGAGCCATCACCACGAGGTAGAGGGTAGTTGTCCACCCGTGGAGCCCGTACAGCCGGACCTCCGCCACCAGGCAACTTGCCGAAGTGCGGCACCACCGCCAGCGCCGCGCCGGAGGTAATCCAACACACGCCGCGCGGGACGCGATATCGTCCCCGCCGTGCGGAGCGTGAGACGGTGCTCGCGAACCGGGTGCGCGAACCCGGCAGTCGCCACGCTCACGTACGCCTATGCGGACTCCACCGCCGTCGTGGGCCCCCTGGCGACGTACTCCGAACCGCACTCCTACGACCTCTGCGAAGAGCACGCCCTGCGCCTCACCGCGCCGCGCGGCTGGGAGGTCGTCCGCCACCAGGGCGAGTTCCGGGCCCCCGAGCCCACCGTGGACGACCTGACCGCGTTGGCCGAGGCCGTCCGGGAGGCGGGCCGGGCCACACCGCAGGTCGAGCTGCCGGAGCTGCCCGCGGGCACGATCCGGCGCGGCCACCTGCGCGTTCTGCCCGATCCGAACGAAGACTGAACGAAGACACCTCGACCGGACACGGCGCTCACGCGCGCGCCGGTAGGCTTCCCAAGGCAGTGTCAAGAGCCAACTTGGGAGTGTGGCCGTGCGCGATCTGTCCGGCATCGTCAAGGCTTACGACATCCGCGGTGTCGTCGGCGAACAGCTCGACGCCGACGTCGTGCGCGACTTCGGCGCGGCGTTCGCCCGCCTGGTCGGCGGCACGGCCGTGGTCATCGGGCACGACATGCGCGACTCCTCGCCCGGCTTGGCCGCGGCGTTCGCCGAGGGTGTCACCGCGCAGGGCGTCGACGTCATCAACATCGGCCTGGCCAGCACCGACATGCTGTACTTCGCCTCCGGCAAGCTCGACCTGCCCGGCGCCATGTTCACCGCGAGCCACAACCCGGCCAAGTACAACGGCATCAAGCTGTGCCGCCCCGGCGCCGCGCCGGTCGGCCAGGACAGCGGTCTCGGGCAGATCCGCGAGGACGCCGAGCAGGGCGTGCCGGACGCCGAGGGCGTCGCGAAGGGCTCCGTCACCGAGCAGGACATGCTCATCGACTACGCCGCCTACCTGCGGGAACTGGTCGACCTGAGCGGCAGCCGGCCGTTGAAGGTCGTGGTGGACGCGGGCAACGGCATGGGCGGCCACACCGTGCCGAAGGTGTTCGAGGGCCTGCCCATCGAGATCGTGCCGATGTACTTCGAGCTGGACGGCGACTTCCCGAACCACGAAGCCAACCCGCTGGACCCGAAGAACATCGTGGACCTGCAGGAACGGGTCCGGGCCGAGGGTGCGGACGCCGGGGTGGCGTTCGACGGCGACGCGGACCGCTGCTTCGTGGTCGACGAGCGCGGCGAGCCGGTGTCGCCGTCCGCCATCACCGCCCTGGTCGCGGTGCGCGAGCTGGCCAAGGACCCGGGCAGCACGATCATCCACAACCTGATCACCTCGCACGGCGTGCCGGAGATCGTCCGCGAGCACGGCGGCGTGCCGGTGCGCACCCGCGTGGGGCACTCGTTCATCAAGGAGGAGATGGCCAAGACCGGCGCCATCTTCGGCGGCGAGCACTCCGCGCACTACTACTTCCGCGACTTCTGGCGTGCCGACACGGGCATGCTGGCCGCGCTGCACGTGCTGGCCGCACTGGGCGAGCAGGACGGTCCGCTGTCCGCTCTGACCAGCGACTACTCGCGTTACGCGGCCTCCGGCGAGATCAACTCGACGGTGGCGGACCAGCAGGGCAGGCTGGCCGCGATCAAGGCCGAGTTCGGCGGTCGCGAGGGCGTCGAGCTCGACGAGCTGGACGGCCTCACGGTGAACCTGCCGGACGGCGCCTGGTTCAACCTCCGTGCGTCCAACACCGAGCCGCTGCTCCGGCTCAACGTCGAAGCCGCCGACGCGGCCTCCGTCGCGGCGCTGCGCGACGAGGTCCTGGCGATCGTGAGGGGATGAGCGCCGTGGCCGTCCGACTGGACCCGCAGTTGCTGGAGATCCTGGCCTGCCCGTGCCCCGAGCACGCGCCGCTGAGGGCCGGCACCGCGTCCGACCCGCTCGCGGACTACCTGACCTGCACCTCGTGCGGCCGGTCGTTCCCGGTCCGGGACGGCATCCCGGTGCTGCTCCTGGACGAGGCTGTCGAGCCGACGGCCGGGTGAGCTCGGGTGCTTGACGACAGCCTCCTCGACGACCAGTCCCGGCTCACCGACGCCGACCGGGAAGGGTTGCTGCGCGCCGTGGCACGGGCGGGCGCGCAGGTCCGGGCCACCGCCGAGGCGGCCGACGAACTCGGCGTCGCGCGGACGTTCCAGGAACGCCCGCGGGCGTTGGTGCTGGTCACGCGGCCCGGCGTCGGCCAGGCCATCGCCGGGGTGGTGTCCGCGCTGCTCGGCGTGCGCTGCCCCGTGCCGGTCGTGGTCGCCGACGACGTGCCGACGTGGGTGGGCGCGCTGGACGTGGTCCTCGCGCACACCGAGGACCCCGGCGACGTCCGGATGGCCGAGTCGATCGACCGGGCGGCCCGGCGCGGCGCGCGGGTGCTGCTGACCGCCGAGCCGGACGGCCCGGTGGCCGCGTCCGCCGCGCAGCACGCGCTGCTCATCCCGCCGCGCGTGCCGGTGCCGCAGGGCTTCGGCTTCGCCCGCGGGTTCGCCGCGTGGGTGGTGGCGCTGAAGTCGTTGGGACTGCTCGACGCGGACGTGCAGGCCATCGCGGACGAGCTGGACCGCGAGGCCGAGCGGTGCCACCCGATGCACGAGTCGTTCGTCAACCCGGCCAAGACGCTCGCGTTGCGGATCGCCGACCGCACCCCGCTGCTGTGGGGCCTGGACGACCTGGCCACGGCGGTGGCGGCGCACGGCGCGGGCGTGCTCGCGACGTACGCGGGCGTCGTGAGCGACGTGGCCGGCTACCCCCAGGCCCTGACCCGGTCGGTGCTGCACCGGCGGGCGGTGCGCGGCACGTCCGGCGCCGACCTGTTCGCCGACCCGGACGACGAGCACGAAGGCCTGGTCCGCGTGCTGCTGGTGGCCGTGCGGCGCGGCCCGCAGGCCGACTTCTCCCGGCGGGTCGCGATGGAGACCTTGTCCGGGGCCGACGTGCTCGAACCGGCCGAGGAGGTGAGCGGCGGCGAGGCCCTGTGCGCCGCGCTGCTCGCCCTGCGGTTCGAGCTGGCCGCGCTGTACCTGGGTCTGGCGGCGGGCACGCTGGGCGGGCCCGGGCTGTACGCGCCGGCCGTGTGAGGGGATGACTGTGGATCTGCTGCACAACGCGGTGCGCGCGTACGCGTGGGGATCACGCACCGCCATCGCCGAGCTGCTCGGGAGGGAGGTGCCGACGCCGCACCCCGAGGCCGAGCTGTGGATGGGCGCCCACCCGGGCGACCCGTCACGGGTGGTGGGACCGGACGGTGAAGCGCGGTCGCTGCTCGACCTGCTCGCCGACGACCCGGACGGCCAGCTCGGCGCCGTCCACGCCGACCGGTGGGGCAGCAGGCTCCCGTTCCTGCTCAAGGTGCTGGCCGCGGACGAGCCGCTGAGCCTGCAGGCGCACCCGTCGGCCGAGCAGGCGGCGAACGGGTTCGCCGCCGAGGACGCGGCGGGCGTGCCGATGGACTCGCCGACCCGCAACTACAAGGACCCGTCGGCGAAGCCCGAGCTGATCTGCGCGTTGACCGAGTTCCACGCCCTGGCCGGGTTCCGCGAGCCCGCGCGCACGGTCGCGTTGCTGCGGTCGCTGGACGCGCCGGACTTCGCGCCGTACGCCGAGCTGCTGGCCGCCCAGCCGGACGCCGACGGGCTGCGCGCCCTGTTCACCACCCTCATCACGCTGCCGCAGACCACGCTGGACATGCTGCTGCCGCAGGTGCTGGACGCGTGCGTGCTGCACGTGAAGGAGCACGGCGAGTTCGACCTGGAGTGCCGCACGATCCTGGAGCTGGGGGAGGCGTACCCCGGCGACGCGGGCGTGCTGGCGGCGCTGCTGCTCAACCGGCTCGTGCTGCGGCCCGGCGAGGCGATCTACCTGCCCGCCGGCAACCTGCACGCGTACCTGCACGGCACCGGCGTGGAGATCCTGGCGAACTCCGACAACGTGCTGCGCTGCGGGTTGACGCCCAAGCACGTGGACGTGCCCGAGCTGATGCGCGTGCTGGACTTCGGGTGCGGCGACATGCCCGTGCAGACCGGCGCGGAGACGTCGCCGGGGCTGTGGGCCTACCGGACGCCGTGCCCGGAGTTCGAGCTGTCGAGGATCGAGGTCGGGCCGTCGGTCGAGGTCAGGGTGGACCACAGCGGGCCCCAGATCCTGCTCTGCACGCGCGGCCGGGCGCGGTTGACGTGCGGCGAGGAGACCGTCGAGGTGTTTTGCGGCCAGTCCGTGTGGCTACCCGCGCGTGACCCGGCGGTGGTGGTCGCGGCGGACGTCGAGACCCAGCTTTTCCGCGCGACGCCGGGCGTTGAGTAGGGTCACACCGACAAATCGGACTTGGGCGCAAAGGGAGCAACCGTGTCAGCAGGGGGCGGGACCAAGGCGATCATCGCCGCACTGGTGGCCAATGCCGGGATCGCGGTGGCCAAGTTCGTCGGCTTCCTGATCACGGGGTCGTCGTCGATGCTGGCCGAGTCGGTGCACTCGGTGGCGGACACGTCCAACCAGGGGCTGCTGCTGCTCGGGCAGAAGACCGCCCGGCGCAAGGCCACCCTGAACCACCCGTTCGGGTTCGGTCGGGACCGGTACTTCTACTCGTTCATCGTGGCGCTGATGCTGTTCAGCCTCGGCTCGGTGTTCGCCCTGTACGAGGGCATCCACAAGCTGGAGTCGCACGAGGAGCTGAGCAGCCCGATCGTCGCGGTGGTCATCCTGGTCGTCGCGATCGGCCTGGAGTCCTACAGCTTCCGCACCGCGATCGTGGAGTCCAGGACGATCAAGGGCGACGCCACGTGGTGGCAGTTCATCCGGCAGTCGAAGGTGCCGGAGCTGCCGGTCGTGCTGCTGGAGGACGCGGGCGCGCTGTTCGGCCTGGTCCTGGCGCTGCTCGGGGTGGGCCTGTCGACGTTGACCGGTGACCCGGTGTGGGACGCCATCGGCACGATCTGCATCGGCGTGCTGCTGGGCGTCATCGCGGTCATCCTGATCGTGGAGATGAAGTCGCTGCTGATCGGCGAGGGCGCGGCGCCGGCGGAGCTGGACGTGATCACCGACGAGCTGGCGTCGGACCAGGTGCAGCGCGTGATCCACATCAAGACGCAGTACATCGGGCCGGACGAGCTGCTGGTGGCGGCGAAGATCGCGCTGAACCCGGGCTTGTCGATCAACGAGGTGGCCGCCGCCATCGACGCCGCCGAGCAGCGGGTCCGGGCCAAGGTCCCGGCCGCCCGGCTGATCTACCTGGAACCCGACCTGGACCGGTCGCTGACCGCCAAGTCGTAGGGACCTCCCGACGCCCGGAGGGCGACGAGCCTCCCGGCTCGTCGCCCTCCGTCGTGGTGCGGTCCGCGGCGGCGCCCGGCCGGGCCGTCCGAGTGGTGGTCGCCACGTTCGGCGTCGACGCGTGCCGCCGGCCGTCCGCGAGGACCTAGAACCCCGTCGTTCGGATGAGCCGCGTCCGAGGGGGCCGCGATTGGTTGGCAATGATGATCGACACCGGGCTGACGCCAAGATCCGCGACGCACTCGTGGCCGAGAGGTGCGAAGGGCCCGAGTGGCGGCGGTTCACCAGGGTGCTCAGCGAGTACGGCTTCGCCTCGATGATGGGGTGGCTGAGGTCGGGCCTGATCTTCACCCTGTGCCGGGAGAAGGGCCGCCCGGTCGGCGTGGCGCCGCCCTACTGGGAACACGACGACCTGGTCAGCCTCGCCGGTGACACGGTGGTACGGGCGATCGGCGACTTCCGGCGCAACGCGCTGCTGGCCGGCGGGTGGGACCCGGCCGGCGGGGCGAGCCTGAAGACGTACTTCGCGACCGCCTGCGTGCTCGCCTTCCCCAACGTCTACCGCAAGTGGAGCAACGAGCGCAGCCACCGGGACGCCGAGCACTTCCGATTATCGAGCGTCGACGAGTTGGCGGACGTCGCTTCCCCCGCACCCGACCCGGGTGACGTGGTGGTCACCAAGTTGGAGATCAAGCGCGGGCTCGCCGACATCCCGAGCGAGTACACCAAGTCGGCGTTGATCCTGTCGGAAGCCGGCTACACCCTCGGAGAAGTAGCGGAGCTGTTGAACACCACCCACGGCGTGATCAAGGGAGCCCTGGAGAGGCACCGGCGCAACACCGGTCGACCGGCGAGGGGCGGAGGTGACAATGTCTGAACGGGTGGCCAACCAGCCCACGGCTGTCGAGCACCTCGTCGAGGAGTCCTCGTTCGGCGCGGACGACGCGGTCGGCCTTCGCGACCGCGCCCCCCGTGAAGTGGTCGAAGGCATCGTGAGCCGGGTCAACCGGCAGGCCCTGGCGGCGTTCCCGGCACGGGAGTCGTTCGCGCTCGGCGCGACGCCCACCCCGGACCGGCGCAGGGTCGGGTACTCGCGCCCGACCGGACCGGCGCACGGGCTCGCGGCGATGGCGGCCGCGGTGACCCAGGCGACCCCGGGCTGGCCCGGGCACAGCCTCCTGGGTCGCCTCCGGGACAACACCCGGCAGGCCCTGCTGAACATCGGCACGGTCGTGCGCTACGGCCCGGACCGCGAGGTCATGGAGCAGGACGCGACGGACACCCACGCGTTGCTCCTGCTGGACGGCGTGGTGAAGGTGCAGGCCACGGACGAGACGGGCGACACGGCGCTGCTCGCGATCCGGGTCGCGGGCGACCTGGTCGGCGAGATGGCGGCGCTGGACCGGAAGCCGCGCTCGGCCACCGTCGTCACGTGCGGCGACGTGGTCGCGAAGCTGATCACCAGCGGTGAGCTGATGGGCTTCCTGCACCGGCACAACGACGTGTTCGTCGAGCTGATCGCGATGATCAACGACCGGTTGCGCTGGGCGAACCAGCGCCGCCGGGACTACCTGTCCCACACCGCCGCCGAGCGGGTCGCCCGGGTGCTGGCCGAACTGGTGCTCACCTACGGCCGGGAAGAGGCGCAGGGGTGGACGTTGGGGATCCCGCTGACGAAGGTGGAACTCGCCTCGATCGCCGGGATGAAGCCCAGGACGGCCGAGAAGGCGTTCTCCGACCTGCGCAAGGCGGGGGTGGTCGTCAGCCACCTGCGGCGTGACGTGCTGGTGCCCGACCTGGTGGCGCTGCAGAAGTTCGGCCGGTGGTGACCACACCGCGCAGCGGCTCGGCCCCGGTCCCGGGACCGAGCCGCTGCACCGGTCACGGGATCTCGTCGTGCTTCACCACGGGCACGGCGGTGGTCCCCCTGCGGGCCAGGGCGGAGTGCCGCCGGCTGTAGGCGAAGTACACGACCACGCCCAGCGCCATCCACACCAGGAACCGCACCCAGGTCAACGCGGTCAGGTTCAGCATCAGCCACAGGCACGCCAGGATCGCCAGCACCGGCACCAGCGGCACGAGGGGGACGCGGAAGCCGCGCGGCAGGTCGGGCCGGGTCTTGCGCAGCACCAGGACGCCCGCCGAGACCAGGATGAACGCGAACAGCGTGCCCACGTTCACCATCTCCTCCAGCCTGCTCGCCGGGAAGAAGCCCGCCGCCACGGCGACCAGCACACCGATGACCACGGTGATCCGGAACGGCGTGCCGCGCTTGCCGGTGCGGGCCAGCCCGCGCGGCAGCAGGCCGTCGCGCGACATCGCGAACAGCACCCGCGACTGGCCCAGCATCAGCACCATCACCACCGTGGTCAGACCGGCCAGCGCGCCCACCGAGATCACCGTGGCCGCCCAGTCGACGCCGTTGGCCGAGAACGCCGTGGCCAACGTGGCCCGCGTGCCGTCGGGCTGGGTCCTGAGCTGGTCGTAGGGCAGCATCCCGGTGATCACCAGCGACACCGCCACGTACAGCACGGTCACGATCGCCAGCGACGCGAGGATGCCGCGCGGCACGGCGCGCTGCGGGTCGCGGGTCTCCTCGGCGGTCGTGGCGACCACGTCGAAGCCGATGAACGCGAAGAACACCAGCGACGCGGCGGCCAGCAGCCCCAGCACGCCGTACGTGCTGCCCCCGAAGCCCGTGAGCAGCGAGAACAGCGACTGCTCCAACCCGGACCCGGCGGTGCCGCCGGACTCGGCGGGCGGGATGAACGGGTGGTAGTTCGCCGTGTTGATGTACGCGATCCCGAGCACGACCACGAGCAGCACCACGGCCACCTTCACCGCCGTGATCACCGCGCTGACCCGGGACGACAGCTTCGTGCCGATCACCAGCAGCGTCGTGAGCACCGCGATCAGCAGCAACGAGCCCCAGTCGACGTCGACGCCGGCGACCGGCGCGGTGGTCCTCACCGCCACGCCGAACTGCTCCAGCACCGTCTGCAGGTACAGCGACCAGCCCTTGGCCACCGCCGCCGCGCCGACGGCGAACTCCAGCACCAGGTCCCAGCCGATGATCCACGCCGCGAACTCGCCGAACGTCGCGTACGAGAACGTGTACGCGCTGCCGGCCACCGGCACGGTGGACGCGAACTCCGCGTAGCACAGCGCGGCCAGCGCGCACGCCACCGCCGCCAGCACGAAGGCCAACGACACCGACGGCCCGGCGAGGTTGCCCGCGGTGGACGCGGTGAGCGTGAAGATGCCCGCGCCGATCACGACCGCGACGCCGAAGACCGTCAGGTCCCACGCGGTGAGGTCCTTGCGGAGTCTGGTGTCCGGCTCGTCGGTGTCCGCGATCGACTGCTCGACCGACTTCGTGCGCCACAGCCCGTTGCCCGGCACGGTGGTCCCTCCTCGCTTGATCGCCGCTGCTCCGACGCGTTCCGCGGCCTGGCCATCAGGTTGGTCCGTTCAGACTAGAGGTGGGTGCCGACATTCGGCCGCACCGGTAGTTTCCGCCCATGACAGTGCTCTGCCTGGACGTCGGCTCGACGTGGACCAAGGGCGCCCTCGTGTCGCACACCGGTGAGTTGCTCGGCACCGCACAGCACACGACTACCCCGCCGGAGGTGCTTCGAGGCATCGACGCCGTCACCAGTGCCCTGGGTCCGGCCGAGCGGACGCTCGCCTGCTCCTCGGCGGGCGGCGGCCTGCGGCTCGCGGTCGTCGGGCAGGAGCGGTTGATCAGCGCCGAGGCCGGGTACCGGGTGGCGCTGTCGGCGGGCGCGAAGGTGGTGCACGTCTCGGCCGGCCCGCTCGACGGTGCGGGCGTCCGGGCGTTGCGCGCCTCCGCGCCGGACCTGGTGCTCCTGGTGGGCGGCACGGACGGCGGCGACGCGTCGGTGCTCCTGCACAACGCGGCCAGGCTGAGCCGGGTCGCGTGCCCGATCGTGCTGGCGGGCAACGCCGAGGCCCAGCCGGAGGCCGCCGGCCTGCTCGCCGCGCGGACCGTGGTGCGGACCGCGAACGTGCTGCCGGACGTGGGCGAGCTCGCCCCGGGACCGGCCCGCGCGGCGATCCGCGAGGTGTTCCTGCGGCACGTGATCGGCGGCAAGGGCCTGTCCCGGGGCCGGAGGTTCCGCGGGCTCGTGCGCGCGGTCACGCCGGACGCCGTGCTGAGCGGCGTGTCCCGGCTGGCCATGCAGGACCGGGAAGGCGCGGTGCTCGTGGTGGACGTCGGCGGCGCCACCACGGACGTCTACTCGGCCGTGTCCACTGTGGAAGGTCCGGAGCGGGCGGTGGCGCTGCCGCCGGACCGCCGCACCGTCGAGGGCGACCTCGGGGTCCGCTGGTCCGCGCCGGGCGTGGTGGCCGAGGCGCTCGCGGAGAAGCTGATCGACAAGGCCGAGGCCCTCGTGCTGCGGCGGGAAGCCGACGCGCGGGCCGCCGACGTGGGCGGCCTGCCCGACGACCCGACCGTCGACCGGCGGCTCGCCGCGCTCGCCGCCGTGCTGGCCGTCCGCCGCCACCTCGGGCTCGTCGAGGGCCGGCTCGGACCGCAGGGCGCGGGCCTGCTCGTGCTGTCCGGCGGCGTCTTCCGGCACGCCGACTCGACCGACGAGGTCGAACGCGTGCTGCGCGCCGACCCCGTCCTGCGCCCGGTCCTGCGCACGGCGGCCGTCGCGGTCGACCGCGACCACGTGCTGGCCCCGGCCGGCCTGCTCGCCGAGGCCGGCCGCGCGGACGCGGCCGACCGGCTGCTCACTTCGGTTCGGTCGACGGCGACCTGACCGGCGCCTGCCGCGCGGTCGGCAGCACGGGCGGCGCGGGCGGGTCCGTGGTCTCCAGGCCGGCCGCGATGGCGACGGCCCGGTCCCACTCCGGGTCGGAGGTGTAGTCGGCGTGCCGGTTCACGCCCGCCGCCCACCGGCGACCCGTGAACGGGCCGCGCTGCGGGTCCGGCAGCCAGTGGTCGCCGCCGAGGACGAGCGCGCCCGTGGGACCGCGCAGCGCCGGCGGCAACGCGCCCGACGTGCCGTCCGGCCGGAACCCCGCGCCGAGCAGCATCCCGTCGAACACCTGCCGGTCCCACGTCATCACCGCGCCGCCCAACGGGTCCGTGCCGCGGCACAGCGCGCGCCACCGCCCGGCCAGCCCGCCGGCCAGCGTCTCCAACGAGCTGTGCGGCACCACCGCCGGGAACGCCCGCGGGTACGCCCACTGCAGCTGCGAGCCCGCCGTGACCAGGCCCACCCGTTCCGCCTCGTGCGGTGGCAGCTCCTCCAGCAGCCGGGCCGCCGCCACCGCCGCGAGCAGGCTGCCCTGGCTGTGCCCGGCCAGCACGACGCGCGTGCCGGGGTCGGCCAGGTGCTCCCGCACCCGCGCCACCAGCTCCGGCACCACCTTCAACGCGTAGCACGGCGGCACCACGGGGTGCGCCTCGCGCGGCCAGAACGCCGCCAGGTCCGCCAGCACGCCGACCTGCCGCGCCTTGTCCGGCCGCCGTGCCGCCAGGTACACCGCCCGGAGCAGCGACAACGCCAGCACGCCCAGCACGACCACGCCCAGCCCGACGACCGGCCGCGCCCAGGTGGGCGGGTCGACCTCGCGCAGCCGCAGGAACGCCGCCGGCACCGCGCCGACCGCCAGCACCGACGACATGATCAGCACCACGTGGTGGCTGTGCCGCCGCTGCCACCGCGCCCACCACCACGCCCGCGCAGCGCGCTTCGCGTCCCGTGCGCGCCCCGCGTGCAACAAGGACGCCTCACGCGCCCACTCCTTGTCCCGACGCAGCGAGCTCCACCGCATCATCCCGGTGGCCGCCGCCATCGCCACCCCCGCGAGGAACGCCAGCACCCCGGCCACGCCCCACAGCAGCGCGATGTAGTCGTACCCGCGCGGCAGGACGCCGTGCCCGAGCACCCGCTGCAAGGTCAGCGCCACGCCCGCGCCGAACCCGCCGCCGAGCAGCGCGGCCACCGCCACCACCGGCGCGGCCATCCACCCGCCCGCCCACGGCCGCAGCTCGCGCGGCTGCGCCGACCACGTGCGCCGGGCCAGCAGCGCGGCGGGCGCCAGCAGCACCGCGATCCCCACGCACACCAGCGCTTCCATCGCGGCCACCATCTGCACGGCCAGGTCCGCGCCGGGCAGCCGCACCGGCAGCCGGTCCAGCAACGCCACCGCGACCAGCAGCGACAGCCACGCCGCGGTCTGCAGCACGCGCCGCGGCCGCCGCCCCAACGCCGCCCGCAGCCACCGCCCGCCCCGGTGCGGCGCGCCGCCGGTCGGGTCGTCCAGCAGCATCGCGCCCAGCGCGGCCACCGCGACCAGCGCCAGCCCGAGCGCCCAGCACGCCGTGATCGCGGCGCCGTGCCAGCCGGGCGCGAGCAGCGGACCGGCCGGACCGCCCAGGGCGACCACCACGGCCGCGCCCAGGCCCGCGACCACGTGCAGCACCCGCAGCGCGGGCGTGTCCGGGTCGGTGGCCACGTGCGCGCCGGGCAGCCCGGACCGCACGCCCTCGGCCGCCGGCACCTCCTTGCGCTCGATCCGCCAGTCCACACTGGACATCCGGTGCAGCACCAGCACGGCCAGCGCGATCGGCGCCAGGCCCACCGCGGCGCGCACCCACGGCGTCGTGCTCAGCCACGACGGACCCCACAGGCACGTCGAGCCGGGCGCGAGGCACTGGGCGGCCACCAGGTCGAGGCTGATCACCTCCAGCTGGGCGACCAGCAGCACGGTCAGCAGCAGCGCGGCCAACCTGAGCGACGCGCGCAGCGCGATGCCCAGCAGGTGCGCGGGCACGGAGCCGGTCGGCGCGGGCGGCAGCATCCAGTGCGCCACGTTCGCCAGGGAGAACGGGAACAGCAGCGCCCACGTCGCCTTGGCCCAGCCGCCCGAGGTCATCGCGCCCCAGACGTAGCCCTCGACCACCCGCGTGACGGGCCGGCCGGCGGCCTGCAGCACGGGGCCGGGCGCGGGTCTGCGGAGTCGGTCGGCGGGGCGGACGACGCGGCCGAGCCCGTCGCCCGCCACGTCCACCGCCGCCACCGCGTCGACCAGCGACTGCGGGGTGGTGCCCTGGACACCGTGCACCCGCAGTTCGACCACCCGCGTGTCGGGGCCGGGAATCAGCACAGGTCCTCCCCGCGAACATCACTTGAGCCCCGCCATACTGGTCCATTGGCGCGCAGATGCCGCCGACCTCCGTGGCCCGGCGTGGCGGGCGGTAGTGTCGGGCTCGTCCTACCCGAAGATGGAGGAACCCGCGATGACCGCCGAGAGGCTCCAGACCCGCAACGGCATCGACTTCGCCGTGGCGGACCTCTCCCTGGCCGAGTTCGGCCGCAAAGAGATCCGGCTGGCCGAGCACGAGATGCCCGGCCTCATGGCGTTGCGCCGCGAGTACTCGGAGGTCTACCCGCTCAAGGGCGCGCGGATCTCCGGCTCACTGCACATGACCGTGCAGACGGCCGTCCTGATCGAGACCCTGGTCGCCCTGGGCGCCGAGGTCCGCTGGGCGTCGTGCAACATCTTCTCCACGCAGGACCACGCCGCCGCCGCGGTCGTGGTCGGCCCGCACGGCACCGAGGAGGAGCCGAAGGGCATCCCGTGCTTCGCCTGGAAGGGCGAGACGCTGGAGGAGTACTGGTGGACCGCCGAGTCCATGCTGACCTGGCCGGACGGCGGCGGCCCGAACATGATCCTGGACGACGGCGGCGACGCCACCATGCTCGTCCACAAGGGCTTGCAGTACGAGAAGGCCGGTGTCGTGCCGCAGCCCGAGGCGGACGACTCGGAGGAGTGGCAGGTCTTCCTGGGCACGCTGCGCGCCTCGCTCGCGGCGGACAGCGGGAAGTGGACCAAGATCGCCGAGGGCATCCGCGGCGTCACCGAGGAGACCACCACCGGCGTCATGCGGCTGTACCAGCTGGCCGCCGCCGGTGAGCTGCTGTTCCCGGCGATCAACGTCAACGACGCGGTGACCAAGTCGAAGTTCGACAACCGGTACGGCATCCGGCACTCGCTGATCGACGGCATCAACCGGGGCACCGACGTGCTCATGGGCGGCAAGGTGGCCGTGATCTGCGGTTACGGCGACGTCGGCAAGGGCGCGGCGGAGTCGCTGCGCGGCCAGGGCGCCCGGATCGTCGTCACCGAGATCGACCCGATCTGCGCCCTGCAGGCGGCGATGGACGGCTACGAGGTCTCGACGCTGGAAGACGTGATCGGCCGCGCCGACATCGTGATCACCACGACCGGCAACAAGGACGTCGTGCGCATCGAGCACATGGCGGAGATGAAGCACCAGGCGATCGTGGGCAACATCGGCCACTTCGACAACGAGATCGACATGGCCGGCCTCGCCCGCTTCCCCGGCATCCGGCGGATCAACATCAAGCCGCAGGTCGACGAGTGGGTGTTCCCGGACGGCCACTCGATCCTGGTGCTGTCGGAGGGCCGCCTGCTCAACCTGGGCAACGCCACCGGTCACCCCAGCTTCGTGATGTCCAACTCGTTCTCCAACCAGGTGATCGCCCAGGTCGAGCTGTTCACCAAGCACCAGGAGTACGACAAGGAGGTGTACCGCCTGCCGAAGGTGCTGGACGAGAAGGTCGCCCGCATCCACCTCGAGGCGCTGGGTGGCAAGCTCACCAAGCTGTCGAAGGACCAGGCCGAGTACATCGACGTGGACGTCGAGGGCCCGTACAAGCCCGAGCACTACCGGTACTGACGCCGGCGGTGGACGGCCGGGGCCCTCGGGTCCCGGCCGTCCCGCTCAAGTCCACTCGACGCTGATCCCGGCCACGCCGGGGCCGACGTCCTCGAAGTAGGCGCTGGCGAACCCGCCCAGCCCGCAGACCAGCTCCTCCAGGTCCACCGGCACGGCGTCGGCGTCGACCCGGAACTGCTTGGTGCACCGGGCGGGCAGCGCGCGGCGGTTGAACGCCAGTTGCAGCAGGTACCCGCGGCACGGTTCGCGGAACGCCCGCCGGTGGCCCGGGGTCGGCCCGCCCGTGTCGTCCACCACGGTGAAGCTGAACACGTGCTCCTCGCCCTCGGCGAGCCTGCGGTCGAAGAGCAGCTCGAACGCCAGCCCGCGGGTGGCCAGCTGCCGGCGCAGCCGACCGAGCCGGCACCCCTCGCCGGGCCGCACGAGCGCGTTGTCGATCAGGCACCCCTCGTCGCCCTGGTGCACGGCCAGGTACCGGTCCGGCCCGGCCTTCGCCGCGCGCACCACCAGCCGGGTGCTGATCGACCGCTGCTCCCGCTCCGGCCCGATCGAGACGGTGTCGTGCACGGACAGCACCTCGATGTCGGTGTTCGCGCCGACGTCGCCGACGGCCTCGAACTCCGAGAGCACCGGCACCGGCGCCACCCAGCCGCCGGGCCTGGTCAGCCGGGGTTGCGGCCGGTTGCCGACGAGCGCCACCAGCGACTCCGGCGGCAGCTTCAGCACGGTCTCCAACGCGCGCACGGTGGCGATGGCGCGGGGCACTTCGGGGTGCCGCAGACCACGCTGCCAGTAGCTGAGCGTCGACTGCCCGACCTGCACGCCGAGCTGCTCCAGGTGCGCCCGCAGGCGGGCCAGGGACAGGCCGCGGTGCGCGATGGCGTCGTGCAGCGCCCGGTGGAACGGGCCGTACCGCAGGGTCTCGGCGAGGCCGCCGGGCAGGTTCCCGGAGGGGTGGGTGGCCTGGTCCTCAACCGGTCTGGCGTGCCCGGAATCCGCGGTCACCGCGGCACCACCCTTTCGCGCAACCGGAAATGGGGTTCACCGTAGTCACTCAATCTGGTGACGCAAAGGATCTCTCATCACCCGACTGGGCGATGTCATGCGGCCGATCGTGGACGGGGGGTGCCCCTTAGGGTGTTCCGCGTGGGCAAACTCGTCGTGATCGAGGGCTTGGACGGCGCCGGCAAGCGCACCCTGGCCAAGGCGTTGACCGACGCGCTGGGCGCGCGTGGCGCGAAGGTCGCCACGGGGGCGTTCCCCCGTTACGACGAGGACGTGCACGCCGACCTGGTGCGCGACGCGCTGCACGGCAGGCTGGGTGACCTGACGGATTCGGTGTACGGCATGTCGGTCCTCTACGCGCTGGACCGGCGCGGCGCGGCCGACCGGATCCGGGCCGACCTGGACCAGTACGACGTGGTGCTGCTCGACCGGTACGTCGCGTCCAACGCGGCCTACGGCGCGGCCCGGCTGCACCAGGGCGCGGACGGCGAGTTCGTCGGGTGGCTGCGGTCGCTGGAGGTGGAGCGCTTCGGGTTGCCGATCCCCGACCTGCACCTGCTGCTGCGCGTGCCCGCGGGCGTCGCGGCGGACCGCGCGGCCCACCGCGAGGCGGAGGAGGCCAGGGGGCGGGACCTGTACGAGTCGGACGGCGGCCTCCAAGCGCGCTGCGCCGCCGTGTACGACGGGTTGGCCGCCGCCGGGTGGTTGTCGCCGTGGGAGGTGCTGGACGGCACCGCTGACCTGCGGATCGAGGCGATCCTCGACCGGTGGTTCACCCATTAGTGTAACAAAGTAACAAAACGTCACCACTTCGCCGATGAGTCGCAGAGGATTCGCGTTTCGGCGGGACGAGGTGGGCACGTGGATCGGCGGCAGAGACTGGCTACGGAGTGGACGCGCACGACGACCAGCAGCGATGACCGCTGGGCGGTGCGTGGACTCCCGACCACTAGTGGGACGATGTTGAGCATGAAGGCACGCGTGCTCGTCGTGGACGACGACCCCGCTCTGGCGGAGATGCTGACCATCGTGCTGCGGGGCGAGGGCTTCGACACCGCTGTGGTCGCCGACGGCGCCCGCGCGCTGCCCGCGCTGCGCGAGTTGAAGCCCGACCTGGTCCTCCTGGACCTGATGCTGCCCGGGATGAACGGCATCGACGTCTGCAAGGCGATCAGGTCCGAGTCGGGCGTACCGATCGTGATGCTGACCGCGAAGAGCGACACGGTCGACGTGGTGCTCGGCCTGGAGTCGGGCGCCGACGACTACGTGGTCAAGCCGTTCAAGCCGAAGGAGCTGGTGGCGCGCATCCGCGCCCGCCTGCGCCGCACCGAGGCCGAGCCCGCCGAGGTGCTCCAGATCGGCGACCTGACCATCGACGTGCCCGGCCACGAGGTGCTGCGCGAGGGCAAGCCGATCCAGCTGACGCCGCTGGAGTTCGACCTGCTCGTGGCCCTGGCCCGCAAGCCGCGCCAGGTGTTCACCCGCGAGGTGCTGCTGGAGCAGGTGTGGGGCTACCGGCACGCGGCGGACACGCGGCTGGTGAACGTCCACGTGCAGCGGCTGCGCTCCAAGGTCGAGCGCGACCCGGAGCACCCCGAGGTGGTGCTGACCGTGCGCGGCGTCGGGTACAAGGCCGGACCTCCGTGATCGGGACGCGCTGGACATGACTCGGCGTTGGTTCGACCTCGTGGTGCGTGAAGCGCGCCGCGTGGTCGAACGCGCGCGCAGGCAGGCGCTGTCGTTCGGCGAGCTGTGGCGGCGCTCGTTGCAGCTGCGCGTGGTGGTGAGCACGCTCGCGCTGTCGTCGGCCGTGGTGTTCGTGCTCGGCATGGTGCTCCAGGTGCAGATCACCGGCCAGCTGCTGGAGACCAAGATCGAGGCGGCGGTCCGGCAGACCGAGGCGAGCGCGGCGGCGATCCAGCCCGACCTCGCGGGCCTCAACCCCGGCCCCGACAGCGTGAAGACCCGGTTCACCACCGCCCTGAACAAGATCAACACGTCGGGGGTGGACCTCGACCCGACCAGTTCCGGCGCGGGCGCGTTCGAGGCGGTGCTCCGCGACCCCGTCGGCACCGGCTCCGACGGCCTGCCGGTCGCCGTCGGCGAGTACGAGGACGTGCCCGACGGGCTGTTCAAGATGCTCGAACGGGGCAGCGTCGGCTACCAGATCACCACCGTGGAACGGGAGACCGGACCCACCACGCTGCTGGTCGTCGGCAAACCGGTGAACAGCTCCGCCCGCGCCATGCACCTGTACCTGCTGTTCCCGCTGACCAGCGAACAGGCCACCGCCGACGTCGTGCAGAGCACGCTGGTGATCGGCGGCGTCGTGCTGCTCGTGCTGCTCGCCCTCATCGCGAACCTGGTCACGCGACAGGTCGTCCGGCCCGTGCGGCAGGCCGCCGAGATCGCCGAGCGGTTCGCCGACGGCAGCCTCGACCAGCGGATGCCCGTGGTCGGCGAGGACGACGTTGCGCGGCTGGCCGAGTCGTACAACGAGATGGCCGCCAGCATCCAGCGGCAGATCCACCAGCTGGAGGAGTTCGGCCAGCTGCAACGCCGGTTCACCTCCGACGTCTCGCACGAGCTGCGCACGCCGCTGACGACCGTGCGGATGGCCGCGGACGTGCTGCACGCCTCGCGCGAGCAGTTCCCCGGCGGCCTGGCCCGCTCGACCGAGCTGCTGGTGGACGAGCTGGACCGGTTCGAGTCCCTGCTCGGCGACCTGCTGGAGATCAGCAGGCTCGACGCGGGCGTGGAGGAGCTGGCCGCCGAGCTCGTCGACATCCGGGTGCTGGCCAGGCGCGCCCACGACGCCGTGCGCGCCATCGCCAACAGCAGCGACACCACGATCGTGATGGACCTGCCCGACCACGAGGTCACCGCCGAGCTGGACTCCCGCCGCGTCGAGCGCATCCTGCGCAACCTGCTGGCCAACGCCATCGACCACGGCGAGGGCCTGCCGGTCGAGCTGACGCTGCGCAGCGACGGCGAAGCGGTCGCGGTGACCGTCCGGGACCACGGCGTCGGCCTGCGGCCCGGCGAGGCGGACCTGGTGTTCAACCGGTTCTGGCGCGCCGACCCGTCCCGCAACCGCCGCACCGGCGGCACCGGCCTCGGCCTGTCGATCAGCCTGGAGGACGCGCGGCTGCACGGCGGCTGGCTGGAGGCGTGGGGTGAACGCGGCCTCGGCGCGGTGTTCCGGCTCACCATCCCGTGCCGCCACGGCCACGAGCTGACCTCCAGCCCGCTGCCGCTCGTGCCGCCCGACCTGCCGCCCGTGGTCGAGCCCGAGCCGGGCGCGCCGGAGCCGGTGGAGGAGGTCGAGCTGACCGAGGAGGAGATCACGTGGCAGCCCGCGCAACCGGTCACCGGCGAACGCGAGGAGGTCCGGTGAGGCTCCTCGCGGTGCTCCTGGCCGTGCTCGTGGCCGCGGGCTGCGCCGCGATCCCCACCGAGACGTCCCCGATCGCGGTGAACCCGTCGGCGGGCAACGCCAGCGAGGCCGCCGCGCCCGAGCCGGTCAAGGACATCGACCCGCTGACGCTGGTCCGGGAGTTCGTCAACGCCTCGGCCAACCCGGAGGGCGACTACGCGGCGGCCAAGGCCTACCTGACCGACGACGCGAAGAAGGCGTGGAACACCAAGGGCACGCCGACGATCATCGACACCACGTTCAACACCGTGCCGACGCCGGGCGTGACGGCCGACGACAAGAACCGCACCGTGCTGCTCCAGGGGCGCAACGTCGGCCGGTTGCAGCTGGAGGACAACTCGTTCATCCAGCTCATCGGCCCCCTCGACACCCCGATCGGGATCGAGCGCGACGCGGAGAGCCAGTGGCGCATCTCCGCGCCGCCGGACGGCGTCTACGTGCCGCTGGGCGGGTTCCAGCAGAACTACCGGCGGGTCACGCTGTTCTTCTACAGCCCGGACTTCAGCGTGCTCGTGCCCGACCCGCGCTGGGTGGTCATCGCGCCGTCCACGTCGATCCCGAGCCGGGTGACGAGCCTGCTGCTCAAGGGACCGTCGGTGGGGATGCGCGGCGCGCTGGCCACGGCCGTCCCGAACGGCGCGGCGCAGCGCAAGAACACCTCCGAGGCCGACGACGGCGCGCTGGAGGTCGACCTGACGAAGGTCGGCGACATCACGGTGCAGGCCGGCAAGCAGATCGTGGCGCAGGTCGTGAAGTCGCTCGCGGGGGTCTCCAGCAGCCGCATCCGGGTGCTGGTCGAGGGGCAGCCGATCATCGCCGACCAGCTCGAGTGGCGGCCGGCCGACGTGCAGACCGGCGAGGAGCTGGCCACGCCGAACGCCGGCCTGAACGGGATGCTGGTCGCCAACGGACGGGTCAAGCAGGTCAACGGCGACGCGGTGCCCGGCCCCGCCGGCTCCGGCGACTACCAGGTGCTCGGCGCGGCGCAGTCGCTGGACGGCAGCCGGCTGGCCGTGGTGAGCCGGGTGGCGGGCGACGCCGTGCGGCTGCGGGTCGGGCCGGCGCAGGAGCAGCTGGCCGAGGTCGACCTGCGCGCCTCGACCATGACCCGGCCGACGTGGCTGCTCAGCGGCCGTCAGGGCGAGCCGGGCACCGAGGTGTGGACGGTCGCCGACGGCGCGAACGTGGTGCGCGTGATCGACACCGACCGCGGGTGGACGGCGAGCGCGGTCAACGCCTCCGAGCTGGCCGAGCTGGGGCGCATCACCGAGCTGCGGCTCTCGCGCGACGGCACCCGGGTGGCGGCCGTGGTGGACGGCAGGCTCGTGGTGGCTGCCGTCGTGCGCGGTCAGGACTCGGCGGTGTCGCTGCGGTCGCCGCGCCACCTCCAGCCCTCCCAGCTGGGCACCAGCGCGATGTCGCTGGACTGGCTGGCGCAGGACGTGCTGGTGGTGAGCACGTCGCTGGCCGCGTGGCCGATCGCGAAGGTCAACATCGACGGGGTGCGGGTCGAGCGCTACAACACGTCGAACCTGACCGTGCCGGTGGCGTCCGTCACCGCCGCGCCGGGCCGCAACGTGCTGGCGGTGGACCAGAGCGGGCTGTGGAGCGCGAACGACGTGGGCGACGTGTGGCGCGCGTCGACGACGAAGGCGGAAGCGGGCACCCAGGCCTTCTACCCGGGCTGACGCCGTCGTCTCCTGCGGATCCATCTTCACCCGATCGAGAACGACCCGCACCTCGGCGGAGGGGCCCTGGTTGTCGGTGGCCGCCGGCATCGTCGAGGCCGTGCTGATCAACCTGCTGTTCCCACCCCGGTGTCCCGGCTGCGGGACGTGGGGCGTGCGGCTGTGCGCCCGTTGCCTGGCCCTGTTCGGGATGCCGAAGCGCGTGCCCGGCGCCGGCCCGCCGGTGTTCGCGCTGGCCGCCTACGGGGGCGCGGCGCGTGAGCTGGTGCTCGCGTTCAAGGAGCGCGGGCGCCGTGAGCTGGCGGCCGTGTTCGGCGCCCTGGTCGCCGCCGCCGTGCCCCGGCTGCCCGGCGTCGGGCCCGAACCCTGGCTGGTGCCCGCGCCGTCGCGCGCGTCGGCCGCCCGCGCCCGCGGCGGCTCCCACGTGCTGAGAATGGCACGGGCGTCCGGCTTCTCCACCGCGCCCGCGCTCGCCTTCACCCCCGGTGTCCGCGACTCGGTGCGCCTTGACGCCGCGTCCCGCCGGGCGAACCTGGCCGGCCGCGTCCGGCTCGTCCCCGATCGCCTGCCACCACCGGGCGCACCGCTCGTCCTGCTGGATGACGTGGTGACGACCGGATCGACGGCACGCGCCTGCGTTTCGGTGTTGAAAGCGGCCGGATACGGGGTACCCGCAGTCCTCACGCTGACCACCGCACGCAGAACCCACCCACACGGGTGAATCCGACCGGGAACCTCCCGGGACGCTCGCCCGTTGGCCGGATATGACGCCCGCGCAGAGGCCGTTCGACGCAACCACTCTGCCGACGGGTGCCTGTGCCGGCCTCGGCCGTTCGGGTGAGCGGTCGTCGGTGTGGCGTCCCGGCGCGCCCGCGTGGCGTGCCGCCGGCGGCAATTTTTCGTCGCTCTGCGTCACGACAAGAAAATCTTGGAGTTCGCCCGCCCCAGGGGCTGTCGCAGCGGCGAATACCGGGCTAACGTGCACCGCTATCAGCGTTCCCGGCACGCGGGGAGGAGGCGAACAGCCCATGACCCTGGCGCCGGTGGGGCGTTGAGGGACCACCCTCAGCGACCAACTCCGCGAACATGATCGCGAATCCGGCGCCCAAGCGATCCAAAGCCATTGCTCGCAGCAAAGCGAGGGAGGTCGTGTATGGACATCGTCGTTAAGGGCCGCAACGTCGAGGTGCCCGATCACTACAGGGTTCACGTCGCCGAAAAGCTGGCCAGGCTTGAGCGTTACGACCGCAAGGTCATCCGCTTCGACGTGGAGCTGTTCCACGAACCGAACCGCAGGCAGTCGAAGAACTGCCAGCGGGTCGAGATCACCGGCAAGGGACGCGGTCCGGTGGTTCGTTCCGAAGCATGTGCGGGCGACTTCTACGCCGCCCTGGACGCCGCGGTGAGCAAGCTCGAGAACCGCCTGCGGCGCTCGCACGACCGCAGGCGCGTGCACCACGGGCGACGCGCCCCGGCATCGGTCGCCGAGGCGACCAGCGGACTCGGGGAGTCGCTCCCCCTCCGCACCGACAGCGACGGCGGCCAGGCGCAGGGCATGTGGCTGGGCCACACCGCGGTGCTGGAAGCAGCCGAGCCGCAACCTTCGCGCGAGGGCATGGCGGAAGTGCCCGCGCAGCGCTGGGAAGACGGCCTCGAGGACAACCTGCCCGGCCAGATCGTGCGCGAGAAAGAGCACACGGCCAAGCCGATGACCGTCGACCAAGCCCTCTACGAGATGGAACTGGTCGGCCACGACTTCTACCTGTTCTCCGACGCCGACAGCGGACGTCCGAGCGTCGTCTACCGCCGGAAGGGGTTCGACTACGGCGTGATCAGGTTGGCCTGAGAGCCACCTGACCACGGTCCCCTCACTCGACTTCGCGCGGCCCCCGGCGCTCCTGTGCGCCGGGGGCCGTCGTGCGCGGACCGCATTTCGTGATCGGGACCGTGAGCCGAACCGTGATCGTCGGAAAATGTGCCACGAACGTTCGGTGTGACCCGGCGAACAGGTCACCGCGCGGGATGGTGGGCGGACGTCGGGTTCGACGGCGTGGGATTTCTCTCCAATTCAGGTGAATGGCCTGATCTCGGCGCGTGCGCCGGGTGCGGCGGGCGGCCTTGCGTCCGTCCGGGTGGCGGCGGACCCGCCCCGGTCACGGAACGCGATCTTGAGCCCTCGCGAAGCGGTCGAACCGGACGTCTCCGGGACGCCCCGAGGGGCCCTCCGGAAAGGCTTCCTACCTGTGTCTGTGCACACACCTTCACGACTTGCCTACGATGGTCGGTGGTGAAGGCTCGCCATGGCCGTGGTGAGCCCCTGTGGAAGGCGCCCGTCCCCCGGGCGCGTCGCGATGAGGTAATGAGGTCGACCCGGATGGTGCTGTCCCGACTGCTCCGCGCTGGCGAGGGCAAGATGCTCAAGCGCCTGCGCAACATCGCAGCGCACATCAACAACCTCGAAGACGACGTCGTCGACCTCTCCGATGCGGAGCTGCGCGCGAAGACCGAGGAGTTCCGCAAGCGCTACGCCGACGGCGAGTCGCTGGACGAGCTGCTGCCGGAGGCGTTCGCGGTCGTCCGCGAGGGCGCCAAGCGCACCCTCGGCCAGCGCCACTTCGACGTCCAGCTGATGGGCGGCGCGGCGCTGCACCTCGGTCAGATCGCCGAGATGCGCACCGGTGAGGGCAAGACCCTGACCTCCGTGCTGCCCGCCTACCTGAACGCGATCGCGGGCGAGGGCGTGCACGTCGTCACGACCAACGACTACCTGGCCAAACGTGACGCCGAGTGGATGGGCCGCATCCACCGGTTCCTCGGCCTGACCGTCGGCGCGATCCTGTCGGAGATGACGCCCGAGCAGCGCCGCGTCGCCTACAACGCCGACATCACCTACGGCACGAACAACGAGTTCGGCTTCGACTACCTGCGCGACAACATGGCCTGGAGCCGTGACGAGATGGTCCAGCGCGGCCACTTCTTCGCGCTGGTCGACGAGGTCGACTCGATCCTGATCGACGAGGCCCGCACGCCGCTGATCATCTCCGGCCCGGCCGACCAGTCCTCGCGCTGGTACGTCGAGTTCGCGCGGCTCGCCACGAAGATGCGCCGCGACACCCACTACGAGGTGGACGAGCGCAAGCGCACCGTCGGCGTCACCGAGGCGGGCGTGCAGTACGTCGAGGACCAGCTCGGCATCGACAACCTGTACGACTCGACGAACACCCCGCTCGTCGGCTACTTCCAGAACTCGATCAAGGCCAAGGAGCTCTTCGCCAAGGACAAGGACTACATCGTCCGCAACGGCGAGGTCATGATCGTCGACGAGTTCACCGGCCGGGTGCTGTCCGGTCGCCGCTACAACGAGGGCATGCACCAGGCGATCGAGGCCAAGGAAGGCGTCGAGATCAAGGCGGAGAACCAGACGCTCGCCACGATCACCCTCCAGAACTACTTCCGCCTCTACGAGAAGCTCGGCGGCATGACCGGCACCGCCGAGACCGAGGCGGCGGAGTTCCACCAGACCTACAAGCTCGGCGTCGTGCCCATCCCGACGAACCGCCCGATGCAGCGCTCCGACCAGGCCGACCTCGTCTACAAGACCGAGGAGGCCAAGTTCGACGCGGTCGCCGACGACATCGCCGAGCGGCACGAGAAGGGCCAGCCGGTGCTGGTCGGCACGACGAGCGTCGAGCGCTCGGAGTACCTGTCGAAGCTGCTCGTCCAGAAGGGCATCCCGCACGAGGTCCTCAACGCCAAGCACCACGACCGCGAGGCGCTGATCATCGCGAAGGCCGGCCGCAAGGGCGCCGTCACGGTGGCCACCAACATGGCCGGCCGGGGCACGGACATCGTGCTGGGCGGCAACCCGGACATCATCGCCGACCACGAGCTGCGCGAACGCGGCCTCGACCCGGTGGACAACCCGGAGGAGTACGAAGCCGCCTGGGCGAAGCTGATCGAGGAGATCACCGAGGAGGTCAAGGCCGAGTCGGAGGAGGTCCGCGCGGCCGGCGGCCTGTACGTGCTGGGCACCGAGCGGCACGAGTCGCGGCGCATCGACAACCAGCTGCGCGGTCGTTCCGGCCGTCAGGGCGACCCCGGCGAGTCGCGGTTCTACCTGTCGTTGAAGGACGAGCTGATGCGCCGCTTCAACGCGGCGATGGTCGAGACCGTCATGACCCGGCTGAAGGTGCCGGACGACGTGCCGATCGAGCACAAGATGGTCACCCGGGCCATCCGCAGCGCGCAGACGCAGGTCGAGCAGCAGAACTTCGAGATCCGCAAGAACGTCCTCAAGTACGACGAGGTCATGAACGAGCAGCGCAAGGTGATCTACGCCGAGCGCCGCCGCGTCCTCGACGGCGAGGACCTGCGCGAGCAGGTCGAGCACATGATCACCAGCGTGGTCGGCGCGTACGTCGACGGCGCGACGGCCGACGGCTACGCCGAGGACTGGGACCTCGACCAGCTGTGGACGGCGCTCAAGACGCTGTACCCGATCACCCTCGACCCGAAGAAGGTGCTCGAGGAAGAGGACGACGTCACCCGCGAGTCCCTGAAGGCGAAGCTGCAGGCCGACGGCCTGGCCGCCTACGAGGCGCGTGAGGCGGACATCGACGGCCGGGTCGGCCCGGGCGCCATGCGCGAGCTGGAGCGCCGCGTCCTGCTCTCCGTCCTGGACCGCAAGTGGCGTGAGCACCTCTACGAGATGGACTACCTCAAGGAGGGCATCGGCCTGCGGGCGATGGCCCAGCGCGACCCGCTGATCGAGTACCAGCGGGAGGGCTTCGACATGTTCAACGGCATGCTCGAGGCGCTGAAGGAGGAGACCGTCGGCTTCCTGTTCAACCTGCAGGTGGAAGCCGCCGAGCCCGAGCCGGCCGCCGAGCCGCCGGTCCAGGTCTCCATCGCCAACGGCGGCCCGCTGACCGGCAGCCGGGCGAGGGCCCGCGCCGCCGCCGCGGCCGCCGCCCAGCAGCAGGCGGACGCCAACCAGGCCCCGGCCGGTCCCGCCCTGGCCCAACTCCAGAGCGGCAGCGCCATCCCGCCCGCCCTCCGCGGCAAGGGCCTGGACGGCCGCGCCCAGCAGGGCCTGACCTACACGGGCCCGTCGGAGAGCGGTGACGCCGAAACCAGCGGCAACACCGCCCAGCAGGGCGGCAACCAGGCGGGCGGCACCCGCAAGGAACGCCGCGCCGCCGCCCGCGCCCAGGCGAAGGGCCAGCGCAAGACCCCCCGCGAGTAACCGACCCACTGCGGAAAGCGGGCCACCGACCACCATCGGCGGCCCGCTTTCCGCTTTCCACCCCACACCCACCGCTCGCCGCCACCCACCGCCGCGCCGCGCCCCCACGCCGCGCCGCCTGCCCCGGGCCTGCCCCCGCCCAACGCCGCGCCCGCACCCTGCCGTCGCGCCGCCCCGCCCTGCCGCCGCCCCGCCCTGCCGCCGCGCCCCCGCCGCCTCCGGGCCACCGGCCGTTCGCCAGCCGCCCCATCTCCCACCTCCCGCCGGCAACCCTTCTCGCACCGCGGCCCGCCACCCCCTCATGGTCGTGTCCCCAACGGCCTGCCGGAACCGGCGCGCTCTCCTCTCGCACACCGCCGTCCCCCGGTCGAGAGCGGAGGGCCCGCCCCGAGGCTGGGCGGTCGGTGGGTGGTCGAGGCGTTCCGCTGGTTTTCAACCGAGGTGCGGTAACAGTGTTTCCGTACATTTTCGGTCAAATGTCACCCGATCGTGTTAGCGATGGGTGGGGAGTGGGAAGCGGAGCCGAGGAAGGGCTCGGCCCCGCGCGAATCGGAGCGGTCAGGGGAGCAGGTGGAATTCGGTGCAGTGCCAGCGGGAGCCCTGGCGTTCGACGCGGGCGGCGAAGGCGCGGACTTTGGTCGGCATGTGCAGGGTTCCCGCCAGTTCCGCCGCGTCCGGGGACACGTGGCACAGGCGGTAGCGGCCCAGGCGGGTCCGGGTGGGGGTGGCGGCTGCGGCGACGGTGGTCAGGGCGCGTGGGGCGAAGGCGCCCGAGAGCTGCCGCGGCGGCCGCCGGCCGCTCAGAGCCTCCACCAAGGGGAACAGGAAGTGCCGGGCGTCCAAGGGCGCGGGACCCTCGGAAGGGGCCGTGGGGGCGTTTGCGGGCGCGTTGGAGGTGTCCGCGGCGGCGATGGGCTTCGGTGACGACAGGGCGCGCAGGCGAGGTGGCATGCTGAACCGAGGGCGGACGACCGGGGTTTCGTACCAAGATCACCCGATGGAGGCACGGTGCGGGCACTGGTTCTCGACTTCGGCGGCGTCCTCACGGACCTCGGTGACGACCACGCGGCCACCGAACCGCCACTCCTCGCCGCCACCCGCCAGGCCCGCCACCAGGGCATCCTCACCGCGATGCTCTCCAACGCCGACTTCCTCTGGCGTCCGCCGGCCGGCTGGGAGGACCTGTTCGACGTCGTGATCACCTCCGGCGACGTCGGCCTGGCCAAGCCCGACCGCCGCATCTACCTGCTCGCCGCCGAACGGCTCGGCCTGCCCGCCGCCGAGTGCGTCTTCGTCGACGACCTCGCGGCCAACGTGCGGGGCGCGGCGGCGGCCGGGATGGTCGGCGTGCACCACCAGTCCGTGCGCGCCACCCTCGAGGAACTGGAAATACTGCTCCAAGTCCCCCTTCAGGGTTAACCGGTCACCACCGGCCACGCACAATCCACCTGGCCGGTGAATTGCCGTTCACTCCGCTTCCCTCGTACGTTTCGAATGGCAACCATGGACGACGACGAATAGCACGGTCGAGTGCTCCGGTTCCGCACCCGATGCCGTACGAGGGGCGTGGGTGCGGGACGTCGAGGGCTGGTCGGGACGGCCCGACGGGTACCGCGTCGGGTGGCTGTGGTGAGCCGCCGATCAGCCGGGTTAGGCAGCGCGGGTGTCTGAGCGGCCCTCCGGCACCCGCGCTGCGCCCGCCCCCGGCCATCGGCCAGGACGATCAGGCGCGCCGGCGGACGACCTCGAAGCACAGCACGGCCGCCGCGCTCGCCACGTTCAACGACTCCACCCCCGCCGCCATCGGGATCGACAACCACCCGGTCACGTGCGGCCGCACGTCGTCCGAGATGCCCGCGCTCTCACTGCCCAGCACGAACGCCGCCCGCGCCGGCAGGTCCGCCGCGTACACCGACGACCCGGCCTGCGCGTCCAGCGCGAAGATCGGGTACCCGGCGCCCCGCAGCGCGGCCACCGCCTCCGCCGCCGTCGCGCACCGCAGCACCGGCGCCCGGAACGCGACCCCCGCCGACGCCTTGACCACCATCGGGTCGATCGACGCGACACCCCGCCGCGGCACGACGATGCCGTCCACGCCCGCCGCGGTCGCCGTGCGCAGGATCATGCCGACGTTCGCCGGCGTGGTGATCCCGTCCAGGACCAGCACGAACCGCGGCCCTTCGCGCAGCCCCAGCTCCAGCGGGCGCATCCGGGGCGCGACGACGTCCGCCAGCACGCCCTGGTCCTGCTTGCCGTTCCCGGCCAGCACCTTGACCCGCTGCGCGGTGGCCCGCTGCACCTCGACGCCCCGTCGACCGGCGGCGTCCAGGATCTCCCGGGCGGCCGGACCGCGGGCCGTGTCGGCGAGCACGACCTTGTCGACCTCGAGCCGCGGGTCGTCCAACGCCTCCAGCACGGGCTTGCGGCCGTACACGGTGACGAACTTGTCCTTGGGTGACACATCCACGGAGCAAGTGTCCACTACCCATTTGGGGCTTGCTTCTGCGCTGTCAACCATGATGATCGTCACATGACATCGCGCGACGAGGCGCACCGTCTGCTGGCCAGCGGCCGGGAGGCGGACGTCTACCTGCGTCCGGACGGTCTGCTGGTCAAGCGCAGCCGTGCGGGCCTCGACCTGCGGCCCGAGGCCGAGCTGATGCGCTACCTGCGCCGGCACGGCATACCGGTGCCGAGGGTGGCGGACGCCTCGGAGACGGACCTGGTCATGGAGTACGTCCCCGGTCCGCGCATGTCGCAGGAGCTGGACGCCAAGCCGTGGCGCGCGGGCGCGTTGGGCCGTGAGCTGGCCGGGCTGCACGGGAAGCTGGACCGGGTGCCCGCGCCCGCGTTCCTGTCCGGCGACGGCGACCTGCTGCACCTCGACCTGCACCCCGGCAACGTGGTGATGGGCCCGGAGGGCGCGGTGGTGGTCGACTGGGGCAGCGCGCGCAAGGGCGACCGGAAGGTCGACGTCGCGTTGAGCTGGCTGGCGATGGCGGTGGCGCCGCTGCGGCCGTTCAAGCGGCTCGCCCGGTCGCGGATGGTGCGCGGGTTCCTGTCCGGGGTCGACGGCTCGGTGCGGGTCGAGGCGAGGCGCGCCATGCCGGCCGCCGCGGCGATCAGGCTGGCCCGGCACGAACGCGACGAAGCCGAGGTCAGCGCCGTTCGCAGGCTGGTGCGCGACTGCACCGACTAGCCTGGGCGGCATGCCCGACCGCCTGTCCGCGCTGGACGCCTCGTTCCTGTACCTGGAGGACTCCACGACGCCGATGCACGTCGGTGGGGTGGCGGTGTTCCGGCGACCGCGCACGGGCTTCGACTACGACCGGCTGGTCGACCTGATCGAGCAGCGGCTGTCGCTGGTGCCCCGGTACCGGCAGAAGGTCGTGCACGTGCCCGGACGGCTCGCGCGGCCGGTGTGGGTGGACGACGCGGACTTCGACGTCACCTACCACGTGCGGCGCTCGGCGTTGCCGAAACCGGGCAGCGACCAGCAGCTGCACGACCTGGTGGCGCGGCTGATGTCCCGCCCGCTGGACCAGACCCGGCCGTTGTGGGAGGTCTACCTGGTCGAGGGCCTGGCCCGGAACCGGACCGCGGTGATCACCAAAACGCACCAGGCGATGGTGGACGGCATCGGCGCGCCGGAGATCGGGCAGGTGATGCTGGACGTGTCCGCCACGCCGCGCCCGCCGGTCGAGTCGCTGTGGATGCCGTCGCCGGAGCCCAGCGGGTTGCAGCTGGTCGCGGACGCGGTCGCGGAGGCCGTGCAGCGGCCCGGCGAGGTGGTGGAGAACGTCCGCTCCGCGGCGGTGGACACGGTGGCGACCGTGCGCAAGGTCGCCGGGGTGTTCGGCGGGTTGGCGTCGGCCGTGCGGACCGCCGCGACGCCCGCGCCCGGCAGCCCGTTGAACGTGCGGATCTCGCCGCAGCGGCGGTTCGCGGTGGCCCGCACCGGGCTGGACGTGTTCCGCGCCATCCGGCGGGCCCACGGCGGCACGGTCAACGACGGCGTGCTCGCCGTGCTGTCCGGCGCGCTGCGGAACTGGCTGCTGTCGCGCGGCGAGGTCGTGACGGCGGGGACCACGATCCGGGCCATGGCGCCGATGTCGGTGCGGGACGACGAGGCGCAGGTGTCGGCGTACCTGGTCGACCTGCCGGTGGGCGAGCCGAACCCGGTCGTGCGGCTGCACCACGTGTCGCACGCGATGCGGGCGCACCAGGAGTCGGGGCAGTCGGTGGCGGCCCAGACGCTGGTGCGGTTCTCGGGCTTCGCGCCGCCGACGCTGCACGCGTTGGGCGCGCGGGCGGCGTCGTCGTTCTCGCGGCGGCTGTTCAACGTGGTCGTGACGAACGTGCCCGGTCCCCAGGTGCCGCTGTACGCGGCGGGGGCGAAGATGATCGAGATGTTCCCGGTTGTGCCCTTGGCGAAAAACCAGGCGCTGTCGATCGGCGTGACGTCTTATGACGGTGGCGTGTACTTCGGCCTGAACGCCGACCGCGACGCGATGTCCGATGTGGACGTGCTGGCGGCGATGGTCGAGGAGTCGGTGGAGGAACTGATGGGAACGGTGTCCACATGAGGGTGTACCTCCCGGCGACCGTCGCGATGCTGCGCGACCTCGTGGAGAACGGCGAGTTCGTCGCCGTGGGCGGGACGGCGTTCGCCTTGACGCCCGCGTTGCGCGAGTCGTACGCGACCGGTGACACGGAAGAGCTGGAGTACTCGGCGATGCTCGACGCCGCCCGCGGCTCGCTGCGGCTGATCGCGGGAGACGAGAAGGCCGTGCCGAGGCGTGCGGTGGTGTCGGCGGACGTGCCGGACGTGAAGCTGCGGCCCGACCTGGACTTCTCGGTGGTGAAGCTGTCGGGGCCGGTGCCGGTGAAACTGGTCGCCGCGATCCACCTGGACACGCTGGAGGCGGAGGAGGACGTGCGGGCGGCGGCGGACGTGATCGACGCGGCGGACCTCGGCGACCCGGACGCGGAGTTCGCGCTGGGAGGGGCGGAGGACCACGAGCTGGCCTGGTACGCGCCCCAGGAGCTGCCGTTCCTGCTGGAGCTGATGTGACCGGGACCCGGGTGCGGACCGCGTGGCCACACCGGCCGCGGTCCGCACCCGGGTCACCGCCCTACATGCCCGCCGCGGGCTGCCACAGCTCGATGCGGTTGCCCTCGGGGTCGACGCACCACCCGAACCGGCCGAACTCCGAGTCCTCGGTCTGCGGCAGCACCTCGACCCCGTGCCCGCGCAGCCGGGCCGGCAGCCCGGCGAGGTCGTCCACCCGCAGGTTGATCATCGCCCGCCGGCCCGGCTCGCCGAAGTAGTCGGTGTCGTCGGCGAACGGCGCGAGCGTCGTCGTCTCCGCCTCGGTCCGGTGGAACGTGATGGCCCCGCCGTCGCTCATCGGCACGCCGAGGTGCTTGCGGTACCACTCGGCCGACCGCTCGGGATCGCGTGCGCGCAGGAACACGCCGCCGATGCCAGTCACCCTCGCCACGGCTGGGCACCGTACTACCGCGTGCGGTGCCCAGCCCGTGGACGAGGTCGCGTCTCCACCCGATCCGGTCATGGAACGGCGTCGTTCACGTGTGCCGAGCGTTCAACTCGGGTGTTCCGAACGTAGGACACACGCGTTCTGAACGTAGGACTCGCGCGACGTGGAGGGTGGGCTCTCGCGGGTCAGCGTTGCAGGGTGAGGACGCCCGGGCGGTAGGGCAGCAGGCCGTAGTCCACGCCGTTGGAGCGAGGGTCGCGGCCCTGGTAGAGCAGTTGCAGGTTGCAGGGGTCGATGGTCTTGGTCTGGTCGGCGGTGGTGCGGATGAGGTCGCCGTGGCTGATGTCGTTGGTCCAGCTCGCGCCGCTGTTGGCCTTGCCGGCGAAGGGGTTGGACTCGGTGGCGGCCTGCGGGGTCCAGGAGCCGCTGAGGCTGCTGGAGGTGAAGGACCGGAAGTAGCGGCCGTTGGAGCCGATGGCCTCGACGATCATCAGGTACTGGTTCTGGCCCTGGACCTTGTAGACCTCGGGCGCCTCGAACAGGTTGTTCGTGGTGTCGCTCATGATGGTCGTGTAGGAGGAGCCGAAGCTGCCGGGGAAGTTGCCCAGGGGCATGACCTGGCGGTAGATCTTGCCGTTGTCACCGGCGAAGAACAGGTACATGTTCTGGCCGTCGCCGATGAGGGTCTGGTCGATCGGCCCGGTGCCGGAGCCGGAGATGCTCGCCGTCGACAGCACCTGCGGCGAGGACCAGCCGTTGGGGTTGGTGGGGTCGCTGGAGGTGCGGTAGGTGAACGCGGTCCCGCCCCACTGGTAGGCGAGCACCCAGATGTTCTTCGGGGCGAAGTAGATCAGCGTGGGCGCGACGGTGCCGGAGTTCATGGCCTGCTGCGGCGCCGAGGCCATGTCCGACCAGTTGGTGAACAGCCCGAAGTTCATCGACCCCCACGACGAGCCCATGTCGTGCGTGGTGCCGTAGACCAGGTGCTTGCCGTTGTGCATGACGTGGGTGAAGTCCTTGAGCGAGACCCACCCGGACCTCGGGTTCGCCAACGACCCGGTCGACGACCAGCGGTAGGTCGACGGGAGGGAACACCCGCCGCCCGACGTGGTCGTGGTCGTCGTCGTGGAAGTGGTGGTGCCGGTGGTGGAAGTGGTGGTGCTGGTGGACGTCGTGGTGGTGCCACCCGTGCAGGCCACGCCGTTCAGGGCGAAACTCGTCGGAATGGGGTTGCTGCCCGTCCACGACCCGTTGAAACCGAACGACACCGAGCCGCCGGTGGCGACCGAGCCGTTGTAGCTCACGTTCTTCGCGGTCACCGCCGAACCGCTCTGCGCCAACGTCGTGCTCCACGACTGCGTCACCGCCTGCCCGGCGCCGAACGACCAGGTCAGCGTCCAACCGGTCAGCGGGTCGCCCAGGTTGGTGACCGACACGTTGGCGCTGAACCCGCCCTCCCACTGCGAAGCCACCGCGTAGTTCACCGAACAGCCCGCGGTCGCGGCCCCGGCCGGCAGCGCGACGAGGACCGCGGCCGAGGCCAGCATCGCGGCGCTCGCCGCGGCGACGCCGACGTTCGCCGCTCGAAATCTGGTCGTGAAGCTGCGTCGTCGCAGTGACATGACTTCTCCTCGGTCGACTTGGCGCGGATTGGAATTGCTAAATGTTGAGCACTCCGCTAAACATTTAGCGCGTTCTTCCGAACACCTTCCGGACATGGCGGAACAACCGGCGCTTATGCGGTTGATCTCATATCAGAGTGGTGTGCGCACGGTCTCGAGGTCAATAGTCCGGGCCGCCCGTCTCAATGGGCGGCGCGAAGTCAGTCGTATTCCTCCAGTTTCGAGCGGGACTGCAGGAGGCGGCGCAGGGAGGCCAAGCGGCCGGGGGAGGCCTCGCCCGTGCGCACCAGTTCGTCCAGCATGCAGTCGGGGTCGTCCGGCGCGCCCTGGTGACCGCAGCCCGACGGGCACTCCTCGGCCATCGCCTTCATGTCCGGGAACGCGCCCACGATGTCGTCCGGCGTGATGTGCGCCAGGCCGAACGAGCGGATGCCCGGCGTGTCCACCGCCCACCCGCCCTCGGGCAGCGGCAGCGCGACGGTCTGCGTGGACGTGTGCCTGCCCTTGCCGACGCCGCTCACCACGCCCACCGCCCGGTGCGCGTCGGGCACCAGCCTGTTCACCAGCGTCGACTTGCCGACGCCCGAGTGCCCGATCAGCGCCGACAACCGGCTCACCAGCCGCCCGCGCAACGCCTCCGGGTCCTCGTCGGACCGCGTCACGACCACCGGCAGGTCCAGCTCGGCGTACGCGGCGACCAGCTCGTCCGGCGACGCGAGGTCCGACTTCGTCAGGCACAGCAGCGGTTCCAGCCCGCCCGCGTACGCGGCCACCAGGCACCGGTCGATGAAGCCCCGGCGCGGCTGCGGGTCGGCCAGCGCCGACACGATCACCAGCTGCTCGGCGTTGGCCACCACGACCCGCTCGAACGGGTCCGTGTCGTCCGCCGTGCGCCGCAGCACGCTGCGCCGCTCCTCCACCCGCACGATCCGCGCCAACGTGTCCGGCCGGCCGGACGTGTCGCCCACCAGCCCCACCTGGTCGCCGACCACGACCGGGGTGCGGCCGAGCTCGCGCGCCCGCATGGCGACGACCATCCGCGCCGGGTCGCCGTCCATCGCGCACGTCCACCGGCCGCGGTCGACCCCGACGACCATGGCGGGCACGGCGTCCGCGTGCTCGGGCCGGCGCTTGCTGCGCGGCCGGGTGCCCTTGCCCGGCCGCACCCGCACGTCGGACTCGTCCAACCGGTGCCAGTCGCCGCGCGCCACGTCAGCGCGCCCGCGGCAGCGACAGCATGGCCGCCCACATGCCCGGGAAGTCCGGGATCGTCTTGGTGGTCGAGCCGATGTCGTCCACCGACACGCCTTCCACCACCAGGCCGATGATCGCGCCCGCGGTGGCCATCCGGTGGTCGGCGTAAGCCCGCCACACGCCGCCGCGCAGCGGGCGTGGCGTGATGACCAGCCCGTCCTCGGTCTCCTCCGCGTCGCCGCCCAGCAGGTTGACCTCGGCGACGAGCGCGGCGAGCCGGTCCGTCTCGTGGCCGCGGATGTGGGCCACGCCGCGGATCCGCGTCCGGCCCTCGGCGAGCGCCGCCAGCGCCGCCACGGTCGGCGTCAGCTCGCTCTCGTCGCGCAGGTCCACGTCGATCCCGGTCAACCGGTCGGGACCGCGCAGCGCGAGGCCCGCGTCGGTCAGCGCGACCTCGCAGCCCATGCGCTCGAACAGCTCGCGCGCCGCGCCGCCGGGCTGGGTGGTCGCGGCCGGCCAGCCGGGGATGGTCACCCGGCCGCCGGTCACGGCCGCCGCCGCCAGGAACGGGGTGGCGTTGGACAGGTCGGGCTCGACGTGCCAGTCGCGGCCCTCGACCGCGCCCGGTTCGACGCGCCACCGGTCCGGCGTCGAGTCGTCCACCACGACACCCGCCTCGCGCAGCATCGCGACGGTCATCTCGATGTGCGGCACCGAGGGCACGGGCCTGCCCCCGGAGAGGTCGGCGCTGTGCCGGACCGTCACGCCGCTCTCGTACCGCGCGCCCGACAGCAGCAGCCCGGACACGAACTGGGACGACGCCGACGCGTCGACGGTGACCTCGCCGCCGGGCACGCCGCCCTTGCCGTGCAGGGTGAACGGCAGCGCGTCGCCCGCCACGTCCGCGCCCAGCGCCCGCAGCGCGTGCAGGATCGTGGACATCGGCCGGGTCCGCGCGTGCGGGTCGCCGTCGAAGGTGATGTCGCCGACGGCGAGGGCTGCGGCGGGCGGCAGGAACCGCATCACGGTGCCCGCCAGACCGCAGTCGACCTGTGCCGGGCCGCGCAGCTCGTGCGGCGTGACCAGCCAGGACCCGTCCGGGCCGTCGACGACGCCCACCCCGAGCGAGCGCAGCGCGTCGACCATCAGGGTGGTGTCGCGGCTGCGCAGCGGCGCGTGCAGGGTGGACGCGCGGTCGGCCAGGGCGGCGAGCACGAGGGCGCGGTTCGTGATCGACTTGGAGCCTGGCACGGGTACCGTCGCGTCGACGGGGCCGTCGGCGGTGGGAGCGGACCACTGCTGAGTCATGGCCTGATGATTCCGCATCGGGTGGTCGACAGCTCGCACCGGGCTTTCCGACGTGCGACGATGGCAGCGCCCGAGGGTGATCTGTGGAGAGGTGATCGGTGTGTGCGGCAGGTACGCGTCCACCAAGAACCCCGCGCTGCTCGCGGCGGAGTTCGACGCGGTCGACGGCACCGAGGGCGACGCGCCCGGCGCCGACTACAACGTCGCGCCGACCAAGCAGGTGCTCGCGGTGGTCGAGCGGCACCCGCGCGACGACGACGGCAACCCCGATCCCGACACCACCGAGCGCAGCGTCCGGGTGATGCGCTGGGGCCTGGTGCCCCACTGGGCCAAGGACCTGTCCGGCGCCGCGAAGATGATCAACGCGCGGGCGGAGAGCGTGCTGGAGAAGCCCGCCTACCGCGACTCGGCGGCCAAGCGCCGGTGCATCGTCCCGGCCGCGGGCTGGTACGAGTGGCAGCCCGGCGAGGGCCGCAAGCAGCCGTACTTCATCAACCCCGGCGACGACTCCAGCATCGCCATGGCCGGCATCTGGTCGGTGTGGTGGCAGCAGGACGGCGACGAGCGCAAGCCGATCATCACGTGCGCCGTGCTCACCACGGACGCGATCGGCGAGATGACCTCCGTGCACCACCGGATGCCGCTGGTGCTGCCGAAGGACCGCTGGGCGGCGTGGCTCGACCCGGACAACGCCGACCCGAAGGACCTGCTCGCGCCCGACCTCGACCTGGTCGACGCGCTGGAGCTGCGCCCGGTGTCGATGAAGGTCAACAGCATCAAGAACAACGACCCGTCGCTCATGGCGGCCGTCGCGCTGGGGGAGTCCGAGAAGCCGGAGCCCACCTTGTTCGAGCTGACATGACCTCGCGGGTGGTCGACACCCCGCACGGCCCCGCGCGGGCCGAGCTGCACTGCGCCTCCGACAGCCGTGCCGCGCTGCTGCTCGGGCACGGCGCGGGCGGCGGGATCGACGCGCCGGACCTGGTGGCGGCGACCCGCGCGGCGGTGGACGTGGGCGTGCACGTGGCGCTGGTCGAGCAGCCCTACCGGGTGGCCGGGCGCCGCGCGCCCGCGCCCGCCAACCAGCTCGACGCGGCGTGGCTCGCGGTGGCGGACGCGCTCGGCGAGACCTGGTTCGGGGACCTGCCGCTGCTGTTCGGCGGCCGGTCCTCCGGCGCGCGGGTGGCGTGCCGGACGTCGGCGGAGGGCCAGGCGGTGGCCGTGCTGTGCCTGGCGTTCCCCGTGCACCCGCCGGGCAAGCCGGAGAAGTCCCGGATGGCCGAGCTGGACGGCGTCGAGGTCGCCACCCTGGTGGTGCAGGGCGAGAACGACCCGTTCGGCAGGCCGGAGGCGGCGCACCACCGCGACGTCGTGCTGCTGCCGGGCGACCACAACCTCAAGGCCGACGTCGGCGCGGTGGGCCGTGCCGTCGGGGAGTGGCTCGACCGCGTGCTGCGCCCGCTCGAGGTGTGACGCCCGGGAGGTCCCCGGTCAGGCCGAGATGGGCGCGACGACCGCCTGCGTGAGCCGGACCAGGTCCGCCGGGGCGATCTCGACCTCGAGCCCGCGCCGGCCCGCCGAGCAGTAGATGGTCTCGAAGGCCTGCGCCGAGGCGTCCAGCGCCACCGGCAGCCGCTTGCGCTGCCCCAGCGGCGAGATGCCGCCCGCCACGTACCCGGTGGCGCGCTCGGCCGCCGCGACGTCGGCCATCTTCGCCTTCTTCCCGCCGACGGCCGCGGCCAGCGCCTTCAGGTCCAGCTGGCCCGTGACCGGAACCACACCGACGGCCAACCTGCCGTCCACGTCCGCGACGAGCGTCTTGAACACGCGTCCGGGAGCGATCCCCAGCGCCTCCGCGGCCTCCAGCCCGTACGACTCGTGCCGGGGGTCGTGCTCGTAGGAGTGCAGCGCGTAGGCCACCTTCTGCTTGTCCAGCAACGCGGTGGCGGGCGTCCCACGTCCGGCCATGATCGCGCACGATAGCCGAGGGAATGCCCGGCGGCGTCGCCGCGTTGGTGCGAGCGTGGCTACCGAGGTGATGGAGCAGCAGGTCGGCAGGCAGGTCAAGGCGCGCCCACCGCGTGGCTCGGCTCACTGCCGACCCGGGGACCGCCGCGTATCCTCGACTGCGTCCCAGACAGTTCCATCCGCCGCGCTGACCAGCCGGTGGGAAGGGAGCGCGGTGCCAGCCACGCGAACGCAGGACACGCCGACTGACGAGACAACGGCCGAGCGCGCAGCCAGGTTCGAGCGCGACGCGATGCCGATGCTCGACCAGTTGTACTCGGCGGCCCTGCGGATGACCCGCAACCCGGCCGACGCCGAGGACCTGGTCCAGGAGACCTACCTCAAGGCGTACGCCGCCTTCGCGTCCTTCTCGGAGGGCACGAACCTCAAGGCCTGGCTGTACCGCATCCTCACCAACACCTACATCAACGGCTACCGCAAGAAGCAGCGCCAGCCGATCCAGCAGCCGACGGACGAGATCACCGACTGGCAGCTGGCGCAGGCGGAGAGCCACACGTCGACCGGGCTGCGGTCGGCGGAGGTCGAGGCGATGGACCGGCTGCCGGACTCGGACGTCAAGGAAGCCTTGCAGCGACTGCCGGAGGAGTTCCGGATCGCGGTGTACCTCGCGGACGTCGAGGGCTTCGCCTACAAGGAGATCGCAGACATCATGGGCACCCCGATCGGCACCGTGATGTCCCGGTTGCACCGGGGCCGCAGGCAGCTTCGCGACCAGTTGGCGGACACCGCGCGCGAGCGCGGCATCATCCGCGACGGCCGGCAGGAGGTGGCGGGCCGATGAGCTGCGGCGAACCGCACGAGACGGACTGCTCGGAGGTCCTGTCCGAGGTCTACCTGTTCCTCGACCAGGAGTGCGACGAGCGGCGCAAAGCCCTCCTCCAGACCCACCTGGAGGAGTGCGACCAGTGCCTGGAGCAGTACGGCGTCGAGGAGCACCTGAAGGCGCTGCTGGCCCGCAAGTGCGGCGGCGAGCTCGCGCCGGAGGAGCTGAAGCGGCGCCTGCGCGCCCGGCTCTACCAGACGGCGGACCAGACGACGCTGGAGGTCGAGGTCACGACCACGGTGACGCGGACGGAGACGTCCGCCGGCTGACCCGCCGCCCGAGGTCACCCGATCGTGCGACCTCGGACGCGTGCTGACAGTCGAAGGGCCCCGGAGCGGTGCTCCGGGGCCCTTCGCACGCCGTGACGTCGAATCAGGCGTTGGGGCGCTTCCCGTGGTTGGCGCCACCCTTCTTGCGGTCGCGGCGCTTGCGGGCACGCTTCGACATGGGGTTCTCCTAGTGCTCGAACTGCCTCACCCCAGTGTGTCACGCGGTCGCTCGGGCACGGCACCGGGTCTGAATCGTGGTTGGATGAAGCGACGAAGGAGGACCATGGCCGAGGAAATCCGGGCCGAGATCGTGGCGAACGTGGCCCAGATCGCCGTCGAAGAGGGCGACGAGGTCACGCACGAGACCACGGTCGTGGTGCTCGAGAGCATGAAGATGGAGATCCCCGTCCTCCCCGAGGGCGCGGGCCGGATCACCCGCATCGCCGTGTCCACCGGCGACGTGGTGCAAGAGGGCGACCTCATCGCGGTGGTGGAGTAGCTGTCCACGCTCACCGACCTCCTCGCCGAGCACACCAAGTTCTCCGGCGGAGCCGTCGACCACCTGCAGCTGGTGGTGGCGGAGTGGCAGTTGCTGTCCGACCTCAGCTTCGCCGACTTCCTGATGTGGGTGCCGCTGGACGAGACGACGTTCCTGTGCGTCGCGCAGGCCCGGCCGACGACCGCGCCGACCGCGCACCCCGAGGACGTCGTCGGCAGCACGGTGGACGTCGAGGAACACCCCCAGCTGCGCCGCGCGATGAGCGAGTCGCGGATCTGCCGCGAGGAGGACCCGCGCTGGCACCTCGGCGTGCCGGTCCGCCGCGAAGCGATCCCGGTCAAGCTCAACGGCGTGGTCATCGCGGTCCTCAGCCGCAACACGAACCTGGCCGTGCCGCGCGTGCCGAGCCCGTTGGAGATCTCCTACCTGGGCAGCGCCGCCGACCTGTGCCAGATGATCTCGGACGGCACGTTCCCGACCACCGAGCCGTCGCCGGACGTGCACACCAGCCCCCGCGTCGGTGACGGCCTGATCCGGCTGGACGCCTCGGGCGCGGTCGTGTTCGCCAGCCCGAACGCGCTGAGCGCCTACCACCGCATGGGGCACGCGTCCGACCTGGTCGGCGTGCACCTGGCGCCGTTGACGCGGTCCCTGATCGGCGACCCGTTCGACGCCACCGAGGTCGCGCAGCGCATCCGCTCCGCCCTGGACGGCCAGCCGAGCATGCGCATCGAGGCCGAGTCGCGGCGCGGCGCGGCGGTGCTGTTCCGCGCCCTGCCGCTGCGACCGCGCGGCAGCGCGGCCGGCGCGCTGGTGCTGTGCCGCGACGTCACGGAGGTCCGCCGCCGCGACCGCGCCCTGATGTCGAAGGACGCGACGATCCGCGAGATCCACCACCGGGTGAAGAACAACCTCCAGACGGTGGCCGCGCTGCTGCGCCTGCAGAGCAGGCGGACCAGCAGCGAGGAGGCGCGCGAGGCGCTGGCCGAGTCGGTGCGCCGCGTCACGTCGATCGCGCTGGTGCACGAGACGCTGTCCATGTCGGTGGACGAGCGGGTGGACCTCGACGACGTGGTGGACAAGGTCATCCCGATGATGTCGGACGTGGCCGCCACCGAGTCGCAGGTCGTGGTGCGCCGGGACGGCAAGTTCGGCATCGTCCAGGCCGAGCTCGCCACCCCGCTGGTGATGGTGCTGACCGAACTCGTGCAGAACGCGTTCGAGCACGCTTACGCAGCCGGCCAGCGCGGCGAGGTGGTCGTGCACTCGGAGCGCTCGGCGAAGTGGTTGGACGTGGTGATCTCGGACGACGGCCGCGGCCTGCCCCAGGGCTTCTCGCTGGAGCGCACCGACCGGCTCGGCCTGCAGATCGTCCGGACGCTGGTGGAGTCCGAACTCAGGGGCTCGTTGAGCTTGCGGCGGCGGCCCCGAGGCGGTACAGAGGCGGTCCTGCGCGTACCGCTCAGGGCCCGGCGTTAGACTGCTCCTCGTGCACACGTGACGACCTGCCTCAGCGGGGTCACGTGGTCATGCGGGAGGGTGTGCAACACAAGCGAAAGGCCCGACACCTGGCACGGTGTCGGGCCTTTCGTGTGCTCGGTCGAGGCGGCTCAGGCGTTGCTGCGAGCCCGGGTGCGAGCGTTGCGGCGCTTGAGGGCGCGACGCTCGTCTTCGCTCATCCCGCCCCACACGCCGGCGTCCTGGCCGCTCTCGAGCGCCCACGAGAGGCAGTCGGAGACGACGGGGCAGCGGCGGCAGACGGTCTTCGCCTCGGCGATCTGCAGGAGCGCAGGACCACTGTTCCCCACGGGGAAGAACAGCTCGGGGTCCTCGTCGCGGCAGATCGCGCGGTGGCGCCAGTCCATTGGAACTACTCCTCAGCTAGGCGCGCGCGAAGGCGCGCCACTCGTCAGCGGTCGGTTTTGGGGTGCTTGTGAATGCTTTCACGAACGGCGGGGATGTCAAGGGTTTAGCCCCAACCCGGTGAGTGAACTCACCCGAAAGATCGACTCAGTTCACCTGGGGTTTCACGGAGCGGTATCAGGCCAGGTCACAACATCGCGGATGGGTACCGAGCCGGTCACACGACGGTCACACGGCGACCGTGAGCGTGCCTGGCACCCCGGTGAACTCCACCTCGGTGCACGCGCCGAGCAGGTCACCGTCAACCTGCAGGTTGACGGGTTCCGGACTCGTCACCCGGACGAACTCGACGTCGTCGCGCCGGAGCAGGTTCCCGCCTTTGGGGTTCCCATCCGTGGCCAAGAGATGCGCGACATAGCGAAGAACTGTCGGCAATCCCATCCCGTGCAGCGCGAACAAGCCGAGACCGCCGTCGAACGACGTGCTGGGGTTGAGCCGGATCGCCTTGTCGCCGAGGTAGGTCCACGGGTCGGTGTTCGAGACGAACGCCAGCCGCACGTCCTCGAACGGAGGTTCCTCCGGGATGTGCACGGTGAGCGACGGCGGCTGCCTGCGCTGGGAGAAGTAGCTGGTCAGCGCGGTGCGGGCGTAAAGGGTCGGTGACGCCTGGCGGCCTCTGGCGCGCTGGTGCTCGACGGCCGCGACCACGTCGGCGTCCCAGCCGACGCCCGCGTTGAAGGTGAACCAGCGGTCGTGGTCGGCGCCCGCGCCGGTGGCCGAGACGCGCCCGACGCTGACCCTGCGGCTGGTGCCGTGCTCGATGGCCTGCAGCAGGCGGTAGGTGGCCTCGACCGGGTCGCGCGGCAGGCCCAGGGCGCCCGCGAAGACGTTCGCCGAGCCGCCGGGCACCACGCCGAGCATGGGCAGGCCCGGCTGCGCGCCCTCGCGCAGCACGCCGTTGACCACCTCGTTCACCGTGCCGTCGCCGCCGTGGGCCACGACCAGGTCGTACCCGTCCACGACGGCTTGCGCGGCGGCGTCGGCCGCGTGGCCGCGGTAGTCCGTCTCGACGATGTCGAGCTTCACGTCACTGGCCAGTGCGTGCGCGAGCACGTCCCGACCGGCAGGCGTGGTTGCCGTTGCCTGCGGGTTGACCACCAGAAGTGCGCGCACCCTTGCAGGGTAGGACAGCGCGTCACCTGAGACAGGTTGCGCGTCACCCGGTAGGAGGCTGAGGAGCGCACGAAAGTGGCCGACGTCTCCTTTCCGTGTACCTCTGAGCTGCGTCCCGCGTCTCGCGACAAGTGCACCCCGGCCCGACCGCCGGCTCGCCGAAGAGACTCCTGTGATCATCGCCCCTGGGGCGGTCGAACGGGACACGCCAACCGGGTGGCCTACGATGCGTGACGAGTACGCACGGTGAGGAAAGGCCCAGTTGAGGGCGCACGGCTGAAGGGGCGCGGCGTGTCGACCGAAGGCAAGGTCCCACCGGCGGTCCGGGTGGCCGGCGTGCTGACCGCGTTGCAGGGCCTGACGGGGCTGGCGTTCGCGGTCGCGCTGGTGGTGCGGTCGTTCGGCGCGGAGAAGTCCGGCGAGGTGCTGGGCGAGGCCGCCTACTTCGCGGTGCTGTCGGCCGGTGTGCTCGCGGCCGGCGCCGGCCTGGTGCTGGGCAAGCACTGGGGGCGCACGCCCGCGGTCGTCGTGCAGCTCCTCCTGCTGGGTGTCGCCTGGTACATGTACGGGCCGTCCGACCGCCGGCTGTGGGGCGCGTTGCTGGGCGCGTACGTCGTCGGCACGCTCGTGCTGCTGTTCACCAACCCGGTGCGACGGTGGGCGCTCGGCGTGGACGAGGACGAAGCGGACGCGTAGGGCAATCCGGTCGTTCAGGGCCATTCGGCCGCCGACCATCGTCTGGGTGATCGCCGACTAACGGCGGGTGGTCGTCGTCACTCCAACAGGTGACGCTGTGGGTGGTGAATTCACCACTCCCTGCGTTCGTTGAGGTGACAACTCCATGCGATTCACTCGCGCCCTGTCCGCGGTGGTCGGAGCCACTACCGCACTGCTGTCCGCGTTCGCCCTGACCGCGCTCGCCCCGACGGCGTCGGCCCAGGAGGCCGGCGGCATCGAGCCGTACATCATCGGCGGCGGCACGGCGAGCGACGCCCCGTGGGCGGCCCGCCTGTTCCGCAACGGCCAGCAGAACTGCTCGGCCACGATCATCGCCCCGCAGTGGGTCCTGACCGCGCAGCACTGCGTGGCGAGCTCGGGCACCTACACGTTCCGCATCGGCAGCCTCGACCAGACCACCGGCGGCACCCTGGCCACCGCCACCCAGATCATCCAGCACCCCTCGGTCGACCTGGCCCTGGCGCGGCTGGACCGGTCGGTGTCGGGCACCTACGCGCCGCTGGGCACGACCACCGCGGTGGCCGTCGGCCAGACCGTGCAGCTCTACGGCTGGGGCGCGACCTGCACCAACCAGCCGGAGATCAACTGCCAGGCCCGCTACCTCAAGTACGCCAACACCCGCGTGACCTCGGTCAACGGGCGTGACTACCGCGGCGGCATCGCGATCTCGGTGTCCCGCATCGACGGCATCGCGGCCGGCGGCGACTCGGGCGGCCCGATGTTCGCCACCAGCCCGGTCGACGGCCGTCGCTACCAGGTCGGCGTCGCCTCCACCAGCGACCGCTCCAGCCGGTCGAACTACACCGCCGTCACCCGCTACCGCGACTGGATCCGCTCCTACGCCGGCGTGTGAGCAGACTCCCCGGCCGAGGGGGCAGGTACCTCTCCCCCTGCGCCGCCCCCTCGGCCGGGGCACCACGGTTTGATCCGGCGCCACTCACCAGTCACAATCACCGTGCGTGTTCACATTTGGTGGATGGACACGAACGGAGTAGCCAGATACGGTCTGGCAGGCGTTCGCGCCGCTCCTGGTGCAGGCAGGGTGAGGTGCGCAGTGCAGAACCCCCCGAGGTGGGTGTCGACCAACGGTGACGTCGAGCGCCCCAACGTGGCCCGGCTCTACGACTACTACCTCGGTGGCGCGCACAACTTCGCGGTCGACCGCGAGTTCGCCGACCGGTCGATGAACGAGATCCCGACCGCCGCCATGGTCCAGCACACCCGCTCGTTCCTGCGCCGGGCCGTCCGGCTGTGCGTGGCCCAGGGCATCCGGCAGTTCCTCGACCTCGGCTCCGGCATCCCCACCGCGGGCAACGTGCACGAGGTCGCCCAGCGGTCCGACCCGGCGTGCCGCGTGGTGTACGTGGACAACGAGCCCGCCACCGTGGCCCACAGCCGCACCATGCTGCGCGACAACGCGGGCGCGGCCATCGCCGAGGCCGACATCCGGGACGTGGGCGCGGTGCTCGACGCGCCCGAGGTCCGCGAGCTGCTCGACCTGACGCGGCCGGTCGCCGTGCTGATGGTGGCGATCCTGCCGTACCTCGCCGACGAGGACCGCCCGGTCGAGCTGGTCCGCCGCTACCGCGACGTGCTCGCCGACGGCAGCTACCTGGTGATCAGCCACCTGACCGCGGACGAGCAGCCCGAGCTGGTGCGCAAGGTGGTGGGCGTGGCCGCCGAGACGGACTCGCCGATCGTGGCGCGGTCCAAGTCGGACGTCGAGGCGATGCTCGAGGGCTTCGACCTGCTCGACCCCGGGCTGGTGCTGGCGACGAAGTGGCGTGGCGAGGGCGAGCCGGAGTCCGGCGCCGAGGCCGTCACCTACGGCGCGGTGGGCGTGAAGCGGCCGACCGCCGGCTGACGTGCGCCGACGGCTGGGGCGAGGGGACCGCCTGCGCCCTCCGCTGATCGCGCTGCCCGGGATCGAGGCGGTGCCCTGCGGGCGGTGAGCGCCGGTTCGGTCCGCCGCGGGCCATCGCGTGCTGGATCGTGGGTCAGCGTCGTGGGCCTGGCCGCGTCCGCCGTCGTGCCGGCGGCGGACGGTCGGATCACGGCCGACCAGGAGAGGGCTTTCCGGCCTCGCCGAGCAGCCGGGTCTGCTCCTTCAGCACGGCGACCGCGCGGACGACCCAGTCCGCGATGACCTTCTGCTCCTCGGGGGCGTAGCGCGCGCTCAGCTCGTCCATGGCCGCGCTGAGCCCGGCGAAGACCTGCCCGAACGCGCCGGGGACGGCGCTGATCACCACCCGCCTGCGGTCGCCGGGATCGGGTTCGCGCCGCACCAGGCCCGCGCGTTCGAGCCGGTCGGCGACGCCGGTGACCGCGCCGGGCGTCAGGTTGATCTCCTTGGCCAGCTCGCCCGCCGTCAGCGGGCCCTTGCCCGCGATGAGCGCGAGCGCGCGCTGGTCGACCGCGGTCACGCCCAACCGCGCGCCGACGGCCTCGTGGAACGCGACCACCGCCGTGCTCAGCTCACGTCCGAAGTCCCGCCCGTCCATGCGGCTACTTTACCTCGGCTGATATTTCAGTACACTGAACTAAAATATTCGGCTGGTGAGAGGTGTTTATGTCGGAGTTGCTGTTGGCGGCCGAGGTGCCGCGCTGGGCCGGGCGGTTCTACCTGCGGCACTGGGCGCTGGTCGTCGGGTTGTCGCTGGTGGCGTCCGTGCAACGGCTCGTGGTGGTGAACTGGGGCGACCTGGTGCCGAGCGGGGTGGCGTTCGCGTCGGAGGTCGTCGTGGTGGCCGCGCGGGTGCTGCTGGTCGTCGTGATCTGGCGGTTGGCGACCAAGGGGGAGCGGCTGAGGTGGGCGAACGCGCGTTCGTTCGCGGCGCGGCACTGGCCGAGCCTGGTGTGGCAGGGCGTGCTGCTCGCGGCGGCGGTGCTGGTGTTCGACGTCGTCGCCGAGCAGGTGGTCGGCGGGCTGCTGCCCGAGTCGGCGCGCCAGACCTACCTGGCCGTGCTGCTGTTCGTGAAGAACCCGACCGTCATCGCGTTCACGTTCGTGTGGTGGGTGGGGCTGATCCGGCAGGTCGGCGTCAGCCGTCCCGTCCCAGTCGGGTGAGGGCGTCGTCGGTGAGGCGGAAGACGGTCCACTCGTCCATCGGGAGCGCGCCGAGCGACTTGTAGAAGCCGATCGCGGGCGCGTTCCAGTCGAGCACCCACCACTCCAGGCGCGCGTAGCCGCGGGCGACGCACTCCTCGGCGAGCGCTCGCAGCAGCGCCCGGCCGAGCCCGCTCTGGCGCTGGTCCGGCCGCACGTAGAGGTCCTCCAGGTAGACGCCGTGCGTGCCGCGCCAAGTGGAGAAGTTGAGGAACCACAAGGCCATCCCGACGACCTGACCGTCCACTTCGGCCACGTGGCCGAAGAGGGCGGGCGAGGGGCGGAACAGCGCGTCGCGCAGCTGCTCGACGGTCAGGTGGCACTCGTGCCGCGCGCGTTCGTACTCGGCCAGCTCCTCGACCAGGGCGACGACGGCGGGCACGTCCTCCTCGCGGACGCGGCGGACGCGAGGATCAGTCAACGTCGACTTCCCAGGCGGGCACGTTCAGCCGCCGGACCTGCGGGTCGCCGCGCTCGTCGCCGAGCACCGTCGTGCCGGCCGGGTCCAGTCCGAAGTGGACGCCCTCGCTCGGCGGGAGGTTCAGCCAGGTGGCGATGAGCACGCGGCTGAAGTGGCCGTGGCCGACCAGCACCACGTCACCGCTGAGCAGCGCCTGACGTGCCCGGTCGAGCACCTTGACGGCACGCGCGTGCACCTCGTCGTGCGTCTCGCCGCCGGGGACGGCGTGGGTCCAGACCGTCCAACCCGGGTCGGTCTCCCGGATCCGGGGCGTGGTGAGGCCCTCGTAGTCGCCGTAGTTCCACTCGGCGAGCTCCTCGGTGCGCTCGATGTCGTGCAGCCCGGCCAGCTCGGCGGTCCGCCACGCCCGCTGGCGCGGGCTCGTCAGCACCAGCGCGGGCGGCAGGTCGGTGGCGCGCAGCCGGGCCAGCACGGCGCCGGCGCGTCGCGCCTGCTGCACCCCGGCGTCGGTCAGGGGAACGTCGGTCAGCCCGGTGTGCCGACCGCTCTCGGACCACTCGGTTTGACCGTGCCGGAGCAGGTAGACGTGTGAGGTCACGGCCCGAGCTTACGGACGCCGCACCCCGTCACCGGGTCGGGGCACCGGTTGCGGACCGGCGCCCGGGGCGATCCGACGGGCGTGGGCAGCGCGCCCACCTCGCCCCGGGACGCGGAACGGCGCCGACCGGACGATCGTCATCCGGTCGGCGCCGCGCTGGAGCAGGTGATCAGGCCGCGGCCTTGGTCTCCCAGAAGATCTTGTCGATCTGCCCAAAAACCTGCACTGACCACGTATTAGTGGTCCTGATGATCACTGTGGGCCGTACTGGGGCCGTCCGGGCCGTCACGGCGGGAGTAGACCCCGTCGATGACACCCCTCGTGCGCTCGTCGCTGCTCGGCATCAGGTGGGTGTAGGTGCGTAGGGTGAACGAGGCGTCAGCGTGACCCAGCCACTCGGCAACGGCCTTGATCGACTCGCCCTGGTCGAGGAGCACCGACGCGAAGAAGTGCCGGAGGTCGTGCATCCCGTTCTCGTACCGGCCGTGTGGCATGTCAGCCGCCTTGAGCGCCTTCTTCCAGTACTCCCGGTCGAAGTCGTTCGACCTTATAGGCAGCTCACGTACCGACGTGAGAATCACTCGAACGGTGACGAGCTTGCCGTCAGGTACCGCCCACGGGAGGGTGATCTCCACCGGCGGGAACTCCCGCATGTGCTCTTCGATGGACCGGTTGACCGGCTCAGGAAGTGGCACCTGGCGGACCTTGTCGTACTTCGGCAGATCGAACACGAGCCGGTTCCGCACGGTCTTGAGCTGCCGGCACACGGTCACTCGACGGGCTTCCCTGTCGATGTCCTCGACGGCCAAGGCGAAGCACTCACCCTGCCGAAGCCCGAGACCGGCCCCCACGTCGGTGACCACCTGGAAGCGCTTCGGTAGGCCGCGACGGACGGCCCACACCTGGCCTTCCTCCCACGGCACGACCTTGTGCTTCGGTGCCTTCGGCATCTTGACCGACTTGCCGCTGCACGGGTTCTTGCTGATCAAGTCATCGTCAACGGCTGCGTTGAACAAGGCCGCCAGGTTCTTGAACAGCGTGTGCCGATACTGGTCGGACAGGCCCTGCTTGCGCAGCTTGCTGTCCCACGAGCGCACGTCGGACGCCTTGACCGCTGTGACCGCCTGGCCGCCGAGGTGCGGATAGATGTTCTTGCGGAAGCGCATCTCCATGATCTCGCGAGACGCTTCATCCACGTCGAGGTCAGCAAGCCACTTGGAGCCGAAGACCTCGATCGTGACGCCGTCGCCCTCAGGAGGCTTGGCTTTGGGGTCCGTCCAGGTGCCGAGGGAGATGCTTGTCTCTGTCTTCCTGACCCACTCCCGAGCGGCCTTGATCTCCCCGTCCGCGAAGCTCTCCGACACTTCGCCTTCCGGACCGGCTACCCGCGCCCGATAGCGCTTCCCGACACCGTAACGGCTGGTCGGGACTCGCTTGGTCTTGCCGGGCCGGTTCGGGTCAGGCTCGTCCTTGAACCAGCGATCTTGAACGTGACCCATCAGGCAGCCTCCGAGGGGAGGGCCGCGAGCCATGCCTCAATATCGGTCTGGCGGAACCGCAGGTGCTTGCCAACTCTCCGACCAGGTGGGCCGTACTTCTGCGTGCGCCACTTGTAGATGGTGTTGACCGGAACACCGAGGTAGTCAGCGAGGTCCTTAACGCCCCAGAGCTTCGTCATGTCGCTACCTCCTCTGTGTATTGGCGTTGGCGTTGTGCACGAAGGCGTTCGGCGATGCCGGAGGCCAGTTCGCGCTCTGCGTCGTTGGCGTAGCCGGAGCCGGCGTAGGCCCAGTCGTTGACGACGATCACCTCTTCGGCGGCCAGGCCGAGGCGTTCGAGCGTTTCGGCCGCCCGGAAGGCCCGTCGGTCTTCGCGGATGCGCTTGAAGGTGGTGCTGTAGTGCTTGGACTTGGTCAGGAAGTGGCCGCGGAAGCCGAGCATGTGTGCCCACTTCCGCAGGTTCAGTTCGTCGTAAAAGCCGAGGTCACCGAGATCCCACGCGGTCTGGATCATGCGTCGGTGGTGGTCGGAGACCCGTAGGTGGTCGATGTCGAGCTGCGACCGGATCGGCCGGTCGGGCGTGTCACGCGCTCCGGTGCCTTTGGTCGCGTACTTGGCGACGTAGGCGGCGAGCTTGCCGTCACTGACCGCCCCGGTGTCGTCCTCGACCTGGTGTGCCGAGGCAGCCCGGATGGGGCGAACGTCGACCTGTTCACCCCAGACCAGGTCAATCACCGTGCCGTCCGGCCGGAAGGACTCGACCAGGACGGAGCGGGCAGCGGCCCGGACCGCGTGGTCGACCAGGGCCACGGTGGCCCACGAGGGCGCCGGGTCATGTGAGCCGTCAGGGCCGTCGATCCGGATGACGGCGTGGAAGTGGACCAGGCCCCGCCGCTGGTACTCGGCGACCTTGGCGTACGAGAGCCGCGCATGGTCCTTGAAGGCCCGCACCGTCAACCCGGCGGCACGAGCCAGCGCCCGCCGCAGCGCGATCGTGAACCGGTGCCACAGCTTCCCGGCGTGCGCCTGCCACAGCACCGCACCCACGTAGTCGTAGGTGTCCGGGTCGACCGCGCCGCCGATGCGAGGGTCGTCGGGATGGTGGAACTCGCCGCACCCCGTGCACGGCCGCGTCTTATCGCTGGTGGTGGTGCGCCGGTTGTGGACCGGGCCGAAGGACGGGGCGGTCAGGGTGGCGAACACGCGCGGCTTCTCGCCAACGGACTCAGGGACACCCTTGCTGCCGCCGGACAGGCCCGCGCGCATCAGGTGGAAGGCGTCAGCCGCGTACCGGTCGGAGCACGAGGGGCAGACGGAAGCGCGTCGGTTGCCGCAGGGCACCATGACGTGGCCGCCGAGGTGGGCGAGGACTTTGGTGCTGTCGGGGTTGTGGAGTTGCCAGGCTCCGAACAGGCGGATCGGTGCGAGGCATCCGCCGGTGGCGGTGACCTTGTCGCGCCAGTCGCGGTAGTCGGCCCGTTGGACCCGGTCGGCGATGCGATCTTCGAGTGCGAGGACCAAAGGCTCCTCCTTTCGGTAGTCAGGCAGCGTTGAGCTGGTCGGCGAGTTGGGCCGCGAACGCGTCGGGGACGTTCACCGCGGCCTGCACGTCGGCCGGAGTGATGGCGCGGCCCTGTTCGCGGACTTGCGCGGCTTTGGTGCCGAGGACGGCTTGCAGGTGGGACGGGAGTTTGAGCGCCGGACGCGGCGCGCTGGAGGCTGTAGCGCCGATGGTCGGCATCGGTGCCGCAGTGGCCATTACGCGGTCACGGGCGGCGTTGCAGCGGTGCTGGATGACCGGCATGACCTCGGCGATGAGGAAGACGACCAGCGGCACTACGACGTGGAGGAAGACCACGCCGTACTCGACCCGGCCGGACGGCGGACGCAGCGACGACCACACGTTGGTGACCAGGGTTGCGCCGAGCAGCAGCCGCTTGAGCCAGACGACCGGAGCGGCGTCGACGGCCAGGCCCCGGGACAGCATTTCCGCTTCCCAGCGCAGCAGCGTGACGAGGATGCCCGCCAAGGCCGGTTCGACCAGCCACGCGCCCCACCACAGCGCCGCAGCCGGCGTCAGGTGTCCGGCTAGAAACTCGTGCACTCCGGTGGTGGTGAAGCCCAATCCGAGGGCGAGGAAGAACCACATGGAGCGGGTGACCGAGACGCGGAAGCGTTCCAGGCGGACGGCGTGGAGGAGAGGGTCCGAGGTCAGGTCGTGCAGTTGGTGGGACTCGGCGAGACGGGCGCGCAGCTTCTGGACGGTGCGCGTTTCGCCCTGGTCATCGGTCCTGTGCGTCCGGAACACCGATCACCTTCCGAGACGTTCGCCGCTGGTCCGGGACGATGTGGAACAGGTCGTGGAACTGCATCGGCGTCAGCGCCAGGAGCGCCCCTGCGATGAACGCGGGTCCGGGCTGTAACTCGCCGGCCAGCACGCGGGCGACCGTGGAGCGGTTGATCTCCATCGCCTTGGCGAGGGCGTAGTCCGAACGGAAGCCGGCAAGCCGTGCGGCCTTGGTGAACACATCGGTACGAAGCCTGATCCTGTGTGGCATGGTCGCCCGCTCACGCAGCCGTTGCCCCGGCCACGTGGCGACGGGCGGCCACCGCGCGGCCGAGGTGGACCAGGCGGGCGACCTCCTCGAAGGTCACCGACTCGGCGACCGAGGGCGTCAGGCGGAAGGTCCCGGCGAGAACCACCGAGCCGTCACGTCCGGGGGTTGCCTCGAAGTCCGAGACGGCCGCCAGGGCGGTCAGGTCGAACTTCAAGCCCGCCGCGTTGCGGGCTGTGGCCGTCACGATCAGGGTGTGGTCCGCGTGCAGGGACCAGGTGAGCGTCACGCCGTCCAGGCGGGTCACCCACAGCAGCAGCGACCCCAACCGGTCGGATGCGGAGCCGGAGGCGAACTCGACCTGAACCGAGCGGGTCACAGTCGAGATGAACACCCGGTCCGGCCGAGGCAGACCTGAGGACCGCATGAACGACCGCAGGGTACGAATCATCCGGTCCAGCGAACGAGAGCTGTTCGAAGGCATGGCGAAGCTCCAGAGATGAGTAAGTCAGTAAGTGATGAGGTCAGGCGACGACGCGCAGGCCTGAACCCGCGTCGGCCGGACCGGCCTTGACGAAGGCGACCAGCTCGTCGATGTCGTGGTCGCCGGTGTAGGCCGCACGGACGCGGCGGGGAGTGCGGGAACGCGGGTCGACTCGATAGCCGATACCGGCGTTGGACCCATCGGCCGGGATCTCGTCGGCGATCGCGCCGCGTTCACGTGCACCGTCGCCGAGCACCATGTCGGGGTGCCGTTCGGAGGTCACCCGCAGGCAGACGCGGTGCGGGAGCAGGTCGCGGATCGGCAGGACGTCCTTGGACGGCTCCTGCACGTAGACGTCGAGCACGTCGTTGGTGGCGCGGCCCATGGAGGAGATGACGGCGCAGGCGTTGGTGATCTCGTGCGCGTACTCGGAGTTGTAGGACATCAGGAAGCCGACCTCGTCGAGGATCAGCCAGTCCACCGGATGCTCACGCGACACCGGAACAGAGCGCTTCCCCTTACGCTGCAACCGCTTCTGCTTAAGCCCCATGTTGTCCACGAACCGCTCGATCAACTCCGCGCAGTCCTCCGGGGTGTCGGCATACCGGCCGTCGAGGATCGGCTTGAGCGCCACGAACTCGAACAACTTCGGATCACACACCCACGGCCGCACCAGACCGTCCCGGATCATCGGCGCGACGGCCCGCAGCTTCGCCATCACCACCGAGTTCTTGCCCGCACCAGTGGCACCGGCCGTCAGGTGGTGCGTCCCGGTCAGCGGCTCACGCCACTCCCCACCTAACTCCGTCTCCCCCAGGCACAACGACCGCAGGTCCACCGCGTCGGAAGATTCCGGCATGGCGAGTGCCGGAATCACGCGGTCGAACGGCTCATCGCGCTGGATGATCAGCACGACCTCACCGGGCTTGCCCTGCTCGACCGCCACTCGCTCGGCCTTGAGCGTCGCCGCCAGCTCCGGCAGCACCGCCGAGAACGCCCGCAACGCCTGACCAGGCGCCAGCCGCACCCGCACCACATCGATCGACGGCGACCAGGACCGCACCCGCCGCACACGCGGCACCAGCACTTCCCCGGTCCGATGGTGCACCGTGGTCAACCCGCACGAGCCCATCAGGTTCACCCAACGACGACCGGCGTAGGCACCGGCCCACCGACGCCGCCACGCCCGCAGCACCGGCGCAGCCCACGTGTCGAACGTGTCCGGATGCGCCCGATACCAAGCCGCCGTACCCACCGCCAGGCCACCGACAACGCCACCGGTCACCTCAGGCCCGACCTCAACCACCGAGACCCCAAGCCCACCCGGACCAACCACCGCACCGGGGTGGCGGACGATCCACCGCGCCGTGCGGAACTCCCAACCGACACCTCTGCGCGAGGTACCCGAAGGCAACTTCGACATCTACGACCTCCTCTGGACACGGCAACGGCCGACCACCAGGAGCAGTGATCGGCCGTCGCCTGAACTTGCTGTGCTGGCGCTACTTGCGCCGCCGACGTGCAGATGCCGGTTCGAGCTGCGAACGCGAGTACGACAACGACGTCCGCAGCGCAGCGACCGACTTCACGAAAGCAGTGTGATCACCCCGGAAACCCGCACTCCGATAGGGAATGTCCCGCAACGCCCGCCGCAACTGCACCATCGACTTGTCGAGGCATTCCAGAGCAGTGGTCAGTTCCTGCGACATATCAGACCTTCCACTCGCGAGTCTTCAACTGAGTCTCGTACCGGATCGCCGCATCCTTCAGTGCGGTCAGATGAGAAAGTGATTTAGCCAGCATCTTCGTCAACTGGTCGGGCGGCGTGACCCGCCATGAGCCAGGAGGCGCGGGGTTTTCCCGCATCTTCGCGATCAGCTTCTGCAACGGCCCGAACTGATCCGTCACGAAGTCGATCGAGTTCACCAGGTTTCCGTACCGCTCTTCCGCCCTCTTGGCCGTAGCCACCGTCCTCCTCCACTGCTAACCGAACTGCTTCAACGACCACCACGCCTGCATGACGTCGAACCCCACCTCACTGGGCAGCAACAGGTTCACGCGAGCACGCACCGCACCCGACCGCAAGTTCGACTCTTCCGGCACCAGGAAGATCAAGCCCATGTTCCCCAGTCGGTGAATCGCGGCCGTCTCCCATGCAGGAACCGAACGCATCGCGTCCAGGCCCACAACACGGAACACGCGCCGGGAACGAACCGACAGGACATAACCGTCTCCCCGCGAACAAACGCGCCCCAGCACAGTCATGACCTGTCCAAGCTCGTCACCCTCCGGTCGAACCAGCTCAACCTTGACCGGATAGTCATCAATATCCATGCCCCACCTCCTCAAACGGAAGCCACGGCAATCCCGGAACCGATAGAAGCGACTCCGGGACCACCGAAACTCCCGGCACGTCACGTGAACGTGCCAAATTCAGGCATGGCTCTACCCACTGTGGAATTGACAAAGAACAAGCAGCCCAAGAAAGCGGCTTAGACGACGATCAGATTAGGAAAGGCAGAACCGTTCAGCGTCAGGCCGCGCTGCGCACCGGCCGCGCCACCGGCTTCAGACCGGCCGCCTTGAACCACAGACCGGCCGAGGCGATCTTGCGCGGGTCCACGCGGTCCGGGATCTCATAGGTGTTCACCACCGCATTGACCAACTCCACGTACATGCCCTCTTCGAACCCCTCACCGGGGTCACCGGGCAGGTTGACGCGGATCTCCTCACCCTTGCCCGCCTTCCGGCCCTCCACCGGCAACGGCTTGGCGAACAACGTCACCACGTACTGCACCTCACCCGAGGTGCGGTCGACCACCGGCGTCACCGTGCCGTCCTCGGCCTCCCGCATCTTCGCCGCCGGAGCCTCCGTGATCATCAACCGGTAACCGCCGAGCATCACCGGCAAGTCCTGAAGCGCCATGTCGTTCGTTCTCCTCAAGTGCCTGTTACGTACTAGTACAGTAGACACTAACACGTACTAGTACGTCACTACTCCATTCGGGTTGTACTAGTGCGAGCTAGTACGGACTAGATACCCTGCTGTCATGGACCAGGGAGCCCCAACGAGTCATCCGTATCAGCAGGTAGCCGCTGACATAGCGAGCAAGATCGCCAGTGGTGCTCTGAAGCCGGGCGAGCGCCTGAAGTCGGTCAGGACGTTGGCCGAGGAGTACGGCACGACGAGCGCGACCGTCCAACGGGCGCTGGGGCTGCTCGATGACGAAGGTTGGGTCAACCGGGTGCCCAACGTGGGGCTGTTCGTCCGGGATCCAGCCGACTCGGCGGGAAGCGCACCCACGATGCGCGATGTCATGACGGCCCTTGACGAGGTGCAGCAGGCGGTAGCCGACCTTCGTCGTCGGGTGACGTCTCTTGAAGGGACCGGTGGTCCTGAAGACGGTCGACCTGATCGCTGACCTCTCGGATCTCCTCCCGTAGGAGACGGAGGCGGAAGAGGATGAATTCCAGTTCGCCTGGCGTTGTCATGGGGGTAGCAAACGCCAGGTCAGCGGGTGTGTGGCAGTGTGTTCGCAGGGGTGCATACGGACACGAGGGGGTGCGTGGGGGTGCTCAGCAGGGTGCACGCACCCGCAGCCGAGGTGGACCCGTGGGGGTGACTCGCGAGCCCAACCGCCTTCTCGGGGATGTGATGCGGGCGGCGAGCGTGAGCAACAAGGGCTTGGCCGCGCGTGTGCGCGAGCTGGCCGCTCGGGACGGGCAGACGATCGCTGCTGACCACGTGTCTGTGAAGCGGTGGCTTGACGGCAGCAGCCCGAAGGCGGCGACGCAGCAGTACATCGCCTTGGCGCTCGGCTCGAAGTTGGGGCGCCCGGTATCCCTCGAAGAGATCGGCTTCTCCTCGGCGTTGCAGCCGGTCGGACCGGACGCGACAGCGTCTGCGGCCGACTACCCGGCAAGCTCCTCCACAGCCGTCGAACTGCTGGGCCAGCTCACCGCGGCCGACCTTGAGGACCAACCGGGGTTGGCTCGTTCGGGGTGGACCAGCGCGGCGACTCCCGGTGTCATCACGGGATACCTGTTCAGTGACAGCCTCGAAGTCGGCGACAGCCTTCGTTCAGCCGGACCTGCGGCAGCAGCGATCCGGGCGACAGCGGCACACCTGATGGACCTGGACTTCAAGTTCGGCGGCGGTCACGTCAGGCGGATGCTGCTCTTCTACTTCAAGACGGAGATCGCACCACTACTACGCCAGCCGCACCCAGGACCAGTCAAACGAGACCTGTTCAGCGCCGCTGCGGAAGTGGCGCAGCTACTGGGCTGGAGCGCTTACGACGCCGGACGGCACGCGGCGGCTCAACGCTACTTCGTGCAGGGACTGCGCCTGGCGCGCGAAGCGGGTGACTCGATCATCGGTGGCCGGCTGCTGGCCAATCTGAGCCACCAGGCGAACTACCTCGGGCACCACGCCGATGCCGTCAAGTTGGCGCGCGCAGCCCAGGCCGCAACCGGGAACAGGGCAACTCCCGCCGTCCGGTCGATGTTCCTGGCGATGGAGGCACGTGCGCTGGCCAGCAGCGGCCAAGCGAAGGAGTTCGCCCGTGTGCTCACGCGGGCCGAACGGTTCTTCGAGCAGCACTCACCGGACAACGAACCCGACTGGATCAAGTACTTCAACGCCGAGGAGCTGGCCGGCGAGGCAGCGCACGGGTTCCGCGACCTCGGCCGAGCGGAAGAGACGCGGCTCTTCGCCGCCCAAGCGATCGCACCCGAGGCGACGCCGCCCAGGACGCGGGCGTTCATCGGGATGGTCACCGCAGCGGGTGCGCTCACGAACGGCAGTGCGGACGAGGCTGTCGCGCTGGCGCTCGATGCCGTTGACCTCGCCGGACCGCTCCAGTCCAGCCGCTACGTGAGGTACTTGACGGACTTCTACGACGCGCTGAACAAGGCGCATCCGAAGAACCCGCTCGTGACTCACTTTGCCGAGGGCGTGTTGCGCAATTACCCCAACATCACCCTCGGTTCTGCCGTCATGCTTTCGCGCGTCGCGTGACGACTAGAAAGCCTGCCAGTCTCGCGTAGCTTCGTCCGTGCGCAGCGTGTTCATCCGACGCTCGTATTCGCGCGCAATGTCCGGCGACTCGTTCACGTTCTGCATCAACCAGGTCGTCATCTTGATCTCATTCGTCTGTCGCAGAACGTCGAACCCTTCCCACTCCGTGATGTCGTAGCCGTAGGAATCAGCGAACAGTCGGTACTGGTCATCAGTCCACCAACCAGCCGTCACGTACTCGGTTGCCGTGACCGCGAGATCCCACTCCGGTTGCCCCCACGCGAAACGCTCGAAGTCGATGAGGACCGCTTCACTGCCCCTGATCATCAGGTTCTGCACGTGGGCATCACCGTGGATGGCAGTCGGCTGCAACGGGAAGTCCAACTTCTTGATGTACGCGGCGAGCGAGTCGACACGCGCGGTCAGGAAGTCACGATCTTCGTCCGAGATCGGCGCCCCCTCGATGCGCGGGAGGACCCGGTCCAGGATCGAGGTCGCCGGCAGCCTGAAGTCCTCGGGCGCAGGTAGTGCGTGCAGACGCCGGAGGACCGTGCCCAGCGCTGCGACGTCGCCAGGCCCACCGTTCCTGCCGTCGATGTAGAACCAGAAAGTGACTGGGTGCCCGAGCACGGAGATCGGCTGTGGGATGTCCACCGCCTTCGCTGCCGAGATGCCCTGGCCGCCCAACCAGTCCGACACCTCGACCTCTTTGTACGCATCCGGCCAGTAGTCGGGTCCACGCGCGATACGGACGACGACGCCAACGTTAGTCAGGTGGAACAAAGCGTTCTCGCCGAGCCGCATCGGACGTGCCGACGCGGCGGGCAATTCCGCCAGTTCGCAAGCCTGCGCGAGGATATTTTCCGCTTGCTTCAGGCTGAAGGCGGGGGAGTTGACTTCGATGCTCATATCGTCCGTCACGTCTCAAGGCTAGGTGGTGGGACCGCAGGGTGCCAGCGGTCTGAAGTGGCTCGACTCACCGATCCGCAGGTGGTGCGTCGGTGAATACGTTTGAAGGTGATCGTTGCGGGATACAAGTCACCTCCAATTGCTGACCTTGCACGACCTCGACAAGCGCATCTGCGCAGGGACGTCCACGTCAACAGCAACGGCACGGTGGTCGGCGTTCCTCCTTTGACGTGCCGATCCGCGCAAGGACCAACAGGGCCACGGCTGTGCGTCGCACGCAGGCTGTCCGTCCTGCGTCTCCAGGGAGGAGACGTGGCCCTGCTGGTGAACGTAAGGTACAGAGTGTATCTACACACCGTCGATACACCGAAAGTGTGGATGCTTCCGAGTGATCACCCCGACTAGGGTTCAGCCGTGACAGCAAGGCAGAGCGGCCCCACCAAGCGCAGGAGGCGACTCGGGCAGCTCCTCCGCACCCTCCGGGACGAGCGGTCCGTCAGCGTCGAGGCCGTGATGGAGCGGTTGCACTGCTCGGACGCCACGGTCAGCAGGTTCGAGACCGGGAAGTCGTTGATCAAGCACAGCGACCTTGAGGTCCTGCTGGACTTCCTCTCCGCCGACGACGACACGCGACGTCAGGCGTTCGAGATGTGGGCCGACGCCTCCCAGATCGGCAGGCAGCCCGAGTACCTCAACGCACTGCCCCGGAAGTTCCGCGCCTACGTCCGCCTGGAGGCCGAAGCTTCCCGCGGCTTGTTCCTGCAACCCCTGCTCGTGCCGGGCCTGCTCCAGACAGAGGACTACGCCCGCGCCATCCACACCGCCGATAAGTTCGTCCCACGCGACGGCATCGAGAAGTCCGTAGCCGCTCGGGTGTCCCGTCAGCGCGTCCTGACCGGCCCCGACCCGCTCCAGGTCCACGCAGTCGTGGACGAAGCCGTGATCCGGCGAGTCATCGGCGGTACGGCAGTCATGCGCAAGCAGCTGGAGCGGCTGCTGGAGCTGGGCGGGCAGCCCAACGTGACGATCCAGGTCCTGCCGTTCGGAGTCGGCGCCATCGGCACGATGAGCGGTCCGGTGACCATCTTGGAGTTCCCCGACCCCGAGGACCCGCCGAACGTCTACCTCGAACACCCCGCAGGCGGCGAGTGGGTCGAAGCCCCGTCCGCCGTAGCGGACTTCATCAGCGTGTTTGATGGAGCCGCATCGGTCGCTCTGAGTGCGTCGGAGTCGACCGACTTGATCTCTGCGGCCATCGCAGACCTGGGCAGCAAGTGAGGAGTGTGGCCACGATGGACCTGTCCGACATCGTCTGGCGCAAGTCAAGCCGCAGCGGCGGCAACAACGAGTGCGTCGAACTGGCCGTCACGGAGACCGGCACAGCGTTCCGCGACAGCAAGGCACCGGCCGCCGGGCTCCTGACGTTCCAGGACTCCGGATACCGGCGCTTTCTGTCCGCCATCAGGTCGGGAAGCTTGGACGTCTGACCGGCACTACTACTGTCGACGTGCAGGTTGCCGCCCGTAGCCCCGGACGGGTATAGGTGCACCTGTCCGCCCTGATGATCACACCTCAAGGGCAAAGTCGCTCGCGGTCTCGGCTGGCCCGAGTGAGCGTTGGTTGGAAGTGGCAAGGCCTTATGTCTATCGGCGAAGGACTGCCATCGGCGGAGCTTGGATACGCTCTGCGTTTGCACCACCGCAAGGCGATTTGGTGAGCGTTACTCGACTTCATTTTGCTTGTAGGCACGGACGTATGCAGTGAGCTGTAATGCCGATTGAGTTGTGAGCGAAACTCCTGGTAAGGGGCGCTAGCCGACCGGTGTTGTGCGGCCAGCGGGTCCATTGACTTGGTCGTGCCGCCTGTTCAGTGGAGGTGGGTCGTGGTCGTTGCGCGCAGTAAGCGGTGGGTGTGGGTGGGGCGCGGCGTTTTCGGTGTCATCGTGGCGGGTCTAGTGGTGTATCTCGTCGTGGTGGGACTGGACGAGGCCGACAAGCTGGGCAGCACCATCGGTGGTGTCGTGGCAGTGGTGGCGTTGGTGGCGCCGTACCTGTGGCCGCGGGCAGGTGGACGGGAGGGCGTGGTGGTGTCCGACGACGTCGGGACGGGCGAGGTCGTGGTGGAGGACTCCGGGGACGCAGAGGCCGAGGGGGGTGGTGAGGCGAACACCGGTGCCGAGACCGCAACCGACGACACGGGCTCCGTTCGCGTGACGAAGACGGGTAGGGCGGTAGCAAACGGCCCTGGTTCGGTGGCCAACACCGGTGTCCGACGAGTGCCCCGCTCGTGACCACCCAGGAACCGCAGCCACCAGGGGTGCGGGATGCGGCGGAGGTCCGGGACTCGGGTGAGGCGAGCGCCGACAACGGCGGTGTGGCCAACTCCGGGGTGATGCGTGATGTGCATGTCGAGCATCACCATCACCATCCGCCTGCGACGCCGGCACCGGTGTGGCCGGTATTGGTGGGAACGCCTCCGCCCTTGGCCTCAGCCTTCCAGCCTCGGGAGGCGGTACGGGAACGGGTTCTGGCCGCACGCCGTCAGGGCGAGGACGTGGTGCTCGCACAGCAGGACACCGAGCGGCGTGACGTGGTGGGGACACGAGTGCTGGCGGGCGGGGGCGGTGTCGGCAAGTCCCAACTGGCCGCGTGGTTCGTCGACCAGGCCATCAATGCGGGCACGGACTTGGTGGTGTGGGTCAACGCCTCAACACCGGAGCAGGTGATTACCGCCTACGCCACTGCGGCCCTGCGAGCAGCGGTGCCCGGCGTTGATGGCAGCAACCCGGCCACGGACGCCACAGCATTCGTGACGTGGCTACGCACCACCGACCGAACCTGGTTGATCGTGCTCGACGACGTGACCGACCCCACCCATCTGAAGGACATGTGGCCCCCGCACCGACCGGGCGGGTGGACACTGGCCACCACTCGACTGCGTGAGGCATCGCTCACCGGCTCCGGCCGCCGACGCGTCGACATTGACACCTTCACCCCCGTCGAGTCCGCCCGCTACCTACACGACCGGCTCACTGACGACGACTGCGCCCACCTGCTCGACGAAAGTGTCCCGGCGTTGGGCGAGGCGCTAGGGCACCTGCCCTTGGCGCTGTCGCACGCTGCGGCCTTCATGCTCGACCAGGACGAGACCTGCGCGGCGTACCTGGCCCGCTACATCGCTGGAGACGAGCGGCTGGACGAACTGATGCCAGCGGGTGTGGATCCGGATGCTTACGGCAGGCCGGTGGCCGTTGCGCTCTTGCTCTCCCTCGATGCCGCGGACACTCGCGCACCGGTAGGGCTGGCCCGCCCGGCCCTGGCGTTGGCCGCAGTGCTCGACCCAGACGGACATCCCGACACTCTCTGGGCTACCCCAGTGGTCACCGACTACCTGACCGCCCACCGCACCCGCCACACTGACGACCCGGTCACCCCGGAGCAGGCGCGTCAGGTCTTGCGGACACTGCACCGCTACGCCCTGATCGCCCACCATCCCGGCGACGGCCACCGCGCCGTACGTATCCATGCCCTCACGGCCCGCGCAGCTCGGGAAACTACGCCCTTCCATCTCGTCACTCACACCGCAGCCGACGCACTCCTACAACTGTGGCCCGACAACGATCACATCACCACCAGCTTACTGACCGCATTGCTGGCCAACACCAGCACCTTGGTCACCATCGTAGGTGATCTCCTCTGGCGACCGGACGGCCACCCACTTCTCTATAAGGCGGGCACCAGCCTGCTCCGCACCCACCTTCACACTTCGGCCATCACCTACTGGCACGACACGACAGCACAGGCTTACCGCATCCTCGGCGCGGATCACCCGGACACCCTGACCGCACAAGCCAACTTGGCCAACTCCTACTGGCAGGCGGGCCGCACGAACGACGCGATCGTCATCGAGGAAAAGGTGGTCGCCGACTCGATGCGCCTACTCGGCCCAGAACACCCGAGCACCCTGACCGCACAAGCCAACTTGGCCAGCTCCTACTGGCAGGCGGGCCGCACGAACGACGCGACTGACCTGTTGGAGAAGGTGGTCGCCGACTCGATGCGCCTATTCGGCCCAGAACACCCGGACACCCTGACCGCACAAGGCAACTTGGCCAGCTCCTACTGGCAGGCGGGCCGCACGAACGACGCGACTGACCTGTTGGAGAAGGTCGTCGCCGACCGGCTGCGCCTACTCGGCCCAGAACACCCGGACACCCTGACCGCACAAGCCAACTTGGCCAACTCCTACTCCCGGGCGGGCCGCACGAACGACGCGACTGACCTGTTGGAGAAGGTCGTCGCCGACCGGCTGCGCCTACTCGGCCCAGAACACCCAAGCACCCTGACCGCACAAGCCAACTTGGCCAACTTCTACTGGCAGGCGGGCCGCACGAACGACGCGACTGACCTGTTGGAGAAGGTCGTCGCCGACCGGCTGCGCCTATTCGGCCCAGAACACCCGGACACCCTGACCGCACAAGCCAACTTGGCCAACTCCTACTCCCGGGCGGGCCGCACGAACGACGCGACTGACCTGTTGGAGAAGGTCGTCGCCGACTCGATGCGCCTACTCGGCCCAGAACACCCGGACACCCTGACCGCACAAGCCAACTTGGCCAACTCCTACAGGCAGGCGGGCCGCACGAACGACGCGACTGACCTGTTGGAGAAGGTGGTCGCCGACTCGATGCGCCTACTCGGCCCAGAACACCCGAGCACCCTGACCGCACAAGGCAACTTGGCCAACTCCTACTGGCAGGCGGGCCGTACGAACGACGCGATTGACCTGTTGGAGAAGGTGGTCGCCGACTCGATGCGCCTACTCGGCCCAGAACACCCGAGCACCCTGACCGCACAAGGCAACTTGGCCAGCTCCTACTGGCAGGCGGGCCGTACGAACGACGCGATTGACCTGTTGGAGAAGGTGGTCGCCGACTCGATGCGCCTACTCGGCCCAGAACACCCGAGCACCCTGACCGCACAAGGCAACTTGGCCAGCTCCTACTGGCAGGCGGGCCGTACGAACGACGCGATTGACCTGTTGGAGAAGGTGGTCGCCGACTCGATGCGCCTACTCGGCCCAGAACACCCGGACACCCTGACCGCAACTGAGGCATTGATAAACTGGCAGGCTAAAAGCTAGCGCATGTCTACCACCTGCGACCAATCACGTAACCACTTTCTTATCGTACTCGCCTCTGTAAATCTGGGCCGCAATGGCACGACTTTGACTGGCGTGTTCAGAGTTTCTTTTCTTTATCAAGGCGGCCCCCTCCGGGGGCCGCTGGCCGTTCGTGTCCTTTGAGCCGTTGTGGGACAGCCTCCGGCGATGTCCTCGGTCGCGCCCAAGCGGGCCTGGCGGCCCACGGGCGCGACACGCGAGGCACCGGAGGCTGTCCCACAACGGCGGGAGGCCACGACCAGCGGCCCCCGCAGGGAACCGCGGAATGAGGCTTCTGGGGGTTGTTGGCCGGTCGAAGGCTGCTTGGGAGCGACTCGGCGCGGAACGAGCGCCGAGTGGTCGATTGGGTCGGGTGGTATTGGCGCTCGGCTGCCGCGCCTGTGGACAGCTCAACGCCTTGATGGCGTCGACCAGCCCACAGGCTTGCCAACGTGCACTTGGCATCGAGTGACGTCGATGTTGTGTGAAGACTGGAAACCGCCACGCTGGATCAGCGGTTACGTTGGCGGATGGGCCAACCCCACCGCTTCCCGTTTCGAACGGTGTGACCTTTGGCCAACCACGCGAGGTTGTTTTGGCTGTTGAGGGTGTCGGGGTGGTCGGGGCCGAGGGTGCGGATGCGGATGTCGAGGGTGTTGCGGTAGAGGCGTTCGGCTTCGTCGTGGCGGCCGAGGTTTTTCAGCACGGTGGCGAGGTTGTTTTGGCTGCTGAGGGTGTGGGGGTGGTCGGGGCCGAGGGTGCGGATGCAGCTGTCGAGGGTGTTGTGGTAGAGGCGTTCGGCTTCGTCGTAGCGGCCGAGGCTGTTCAGTACGCCAGCGAGGTTGTTTTGGCTGCTGAGGGTGTGGGGGTGGTCGGGGCCGAGGGTGCGGATGCGGATGTCGAGGGTGTTGCGGTGGAGGCGTTCGGCTTCGTCGTAGCGGCCGAGGCTGTTCAGCACGGTGGCGAGGTTGTTTTGGCTGTTGAGGGTGTGGGGGTGGTCGGGGCCGAGGGTGCGGCTGCGGCTGTTGAGGGTGTTGCGGTGGAGGCGTTCGGCTTCGTCGTAGCGGCCGAGGTTTTTCAGCACGGTGGCGAGGTTGTTTTGGCTGGTAAGGGTGTGGGGGTGGTCGGGGTCGAGGGTGCGGGTGTAGCTGTTGAGGGTGTTGCGGTGGAGGCGTTCGGCTTCGTCGTAGCGGCCGAGGCTGTTCAGCACGGTGGCGAGGTTGTTTTGGCTGTTGAGGGTGTGGGGGTGGTCGGGGCCGAGGGTGTGGCTGCGGCTGTTGAGGGTGTTGCGGTGGAGGCGTTCGGCTTCGTCGTAGCGGCCGAGGCTGTACAGCACGGTGGCGAGGTTGTTTTGGCTGTTGAGGGTGTGGGGGTGGTCAGGGCCGAGTCGGGTCGATTCGGCATCGAGCACGTGCCTGCGCAGGGTGATCGCCGTCGTGTGGAAGCCAGCTCGTTCCAACTCGTACGCGACGTTGTCGATGGTGTTGCGCAGGCGGGTGAAGCTGTCGTCGTTGTGGGTGTCGGTGAGTAAGAGCAGATGTGGTGCCAGTAGGCGGGTTGCCGGCCAGGCTGCCCGTCCCTGCGCCGTCCACGATTCGGCCGATTCGATCAGGTGGCCCTCGATCGTGTCGCGCCACCCGGTGATGTCGCTGTCGCGGACCACCAGCATCGTGCTGGCCTCTCGGACGAGGGGATGCAGCATCACCGATCCGATCTCGGAGACGCTGTCCGGCGGGGGCGTGTCGACCAGGCCATAGCGTTCCAGACCTGCCAGTGCTGAATCGATCGCGGCAGTACCCACCACGGTGTCGGTGGCGGTGTCCGGGATCAAGCCCGGGGTGATCAGGGTGCGCGGGATTGGGGCGTCGGCCAGCAACGCCAAGGCCCGCAGCAACGGCCTGGCCAGTGGCACCCCTTCCACGGCGAGTTGATCCAGGGACAGTTCCCAGGTGTGCCCGACCAGTGTCCGGGCCGTCTCGGGGTCGGTCACGTCCGGTGACATCAGTACCTGAGACGTGTCGTCGCCTAGCGCCTCGCGGTACGCGTTGAACTGGCGCAGGCGTGCGGTTGGTTGAGCCACGGCCTTCCCTGCCACGTGCAGCGCCAACGGCAGACCGCCCAGCCTCGTCGCCAGCCGCTCCGCATCTTCATGACTACCGCCGCCGCGTGCCAGGTCGAGCAGCACCTGGGCACCTTCGACGGGGGACAGCGGTTCCAGCCGTACCATCACCGCGCCGCGGCCCCACGTGTCAGGGGACCGGTCCCGACTGGTCACCAACAGCAGCCCTGCGCCGCCAGGTCTGATCCAGCCTCGATGCTCACCGACCGGCCCTTCAATACCCAGGCCCTCGGTCCGGTCGGCATTGTCGATCACGAGCACCCAACCGGACGTCCGTTCCAGATAACCCCATACAAGATCGACCAGACTGCCGCCGGACTGCTGAACTGCGCCGACCTCGCCCTCCGGCAGCCCCAGCGTGATCGCGACCTGGACCATCTGCGCCGCCAGCAACTCCTCACCGGTTCGGCCCTCCGACGACCCCTCACCACGCCACCGAATCCAAAACACCGGGCGACCACGCTGTGCGGCTTCCTCGGCCACACGTACCGCCAACGCCGTCTTACCCATGCCACCCGGACCACACACCACCACGAAACGACCCGCCGGAGCGTCCAACACCGACCGGATGTCGTCCAGCGTCCGATCCCGCCCACGCAGCGCTGACGCCGAGGATGTCGGAGGCCGCAGCGTCCGGGGAGTGGCCGGAAAATGGGGCCTCACCAGCGGTAACGCGGGTGGTACGGGCTTTTCGCGGGAAAATACGACCTGCGCCAGGATCGAGGTAACCACGATCAGCGCGAACACCAGCCACACCCTGGTCTGATCCTGGAACCAGGCAGGCACCTCATCGGTGACGTAGTTGGTCACCACGCCGATCATCGCGGCCAGCAGACCGAACACGACGAGGTTGACATTGCGCCGACGTGGTGTCACAGCGCCACTATCTGCCCAGCACCGGCCATGCCTCCACCAGCCACGCCCAGATCGAGCACACATCGATACCGACAGCACGCACGAAGCCCGATAAGTGCGGACAGATTGGCAGGCCGATCGTGACGGAACCCGCAAGCGGCCCAGCCAAGACCGAAGATGACCTCACTGCCCGTAGTTCGGCACGAAGATGCCAAGTCGTGCCAGAGATCCTGTACGGAACGAGGTGTGCCATTTCGGCCCGTTCAACTGATGAACCGCAGGTCAGCGACCCGTCGTGGCGATTCGGTGAGATCTCCCGAAGGTCCTTCGTCACGTAACGGTTGCATCCACTGAGCTGGGTGGTCGTACGTTCGATCAGTGTACAACCCACGGGGTCGGCCAGGTCCAATGTGGACTGATTTGGGCCGTTCTGGGGCCGTGAGAGGACGCTCAGCGACGACAGGCGACGAAAAACGACGCTGACCAGACAGGGAAATTTTCGCTGGTCAGCGCCGTGTTTTTGCAGGTTGTTACGCTGCGGCCTTCGTCTCCCAGAAGATCTTGTCGATCTGGGCGATCAGGTCGAGCAGCTCCTGGCCCTTGGCGGGGTCCATGGAGCCCTTCGCGCCGGACGCGCCGGCGGCCTTGGTGGCCCGGTTGAACAAGTCGTGCAGCTCCGGGTACTTCTCGAAGTGCGGCGGCTTGAAGTAGTCGGTCCACAGCACCCACAGGTGGTGCTTGACGAGCTCGCTCCGCTGCTCCTTGATCAGGAGGGCGCGGGTGCGGAACTCGGGGTCCTCGTTCGCCTGGTACTTCTCCTGAATCGCCTTGACCGACTCGGCCTCGATCCGGGCCTGGGCCGGGTCGTAAACACCGCACGGGAGGTCGCAGTGCGCGGTGGCCTCCAGGAGCGGGCGGCGGAGTGAACGGATGCGCGACAGAAGTCGCATCTTTCCTCCCTGACAGTGGATGCTCCGACGTGACGAACCCTACTCCGGGGCCTCGGCGCGAGCAGGTGGAGGTGATCGTTGGCACGGCCGGATGCCAACCCGTTGCCGCTGGTTCGGGTGGTCGGACCCTCGATGGTCCCGACCCTGCGGACGGGGGACGTGGTGCTGGTCCACTTCGGAAAGCCGCCACGTCCGCGTGATCTCGTGCTGGTCAGGTGGGCGGCGCGGCCCGGGCAGCTGTCGGTCAAGCGGGCGGTGCGGCCCGACGGCGGCGGCTGGCACGTGGAGGGCGACAACCCGTTCGCCTCCACCGACTCGCGGACGCTGGGCGCGGCGGAGGTGGTGGGTGTGATCCGCCTCCGCCTCTGGCCCCGGCCGCGGCTGCTGCGCCGGCGGCCCGCCCCGGGAGGCTGACCGCCGGGACCGCGAGCGACGCTGAACGCGCCGGCTACCCCGAAAGGCCGAACCGCCGGCTGCCCGGGCGGACTAACGCCGCGGCGGCGGTCACAGGAGGTCCGAACCGCCGGTTGTCGCGAGAGCGCCGCGCCGGCGGCTCCGGAAGGACCCGGGCTGCCGGTGTCCGGGAGGTGACGCAGCGCCGGCCGTGCCGGGAGGACCGACCTGCCGGGAGCGCGACCGCGCCGGCGGACGTCGGGAGGCCGGTCGGGGGACCGGCTGCCGGGCGGCTGTCCGGCGGGCTGACGCGACGGCTCCGGAAGGACCCGATCTGCCGGTTGACCGGGAGGGCGAACGCGCCAGCGGCACCGGGAGGCCGGCTGCCGGGTGGCTGTGCGGCGGGGTGACGCGGTGACGGTCCCCGGGAGGACCCGACCGCCGGCGGCTGCCCCGAGGGCGGGGCCGCCGGCGGTCGGGCGGCGGCGGTCAGGCGCGCAGCTTCGCGTACCAGGCCACGCAGTCGTCGTAGGACGGCAGCAGGCCGGTGTCGCGCGCCTCCTCGAACGTCGGCGCGGCGGCGTCCTTCGGCGACAGCAGCGGGGTCAGGTCGGTCGGGAAGGGCAGGTCCATCGACAGCGGGTGGATGCCGCGCTCGGCCTTCGGGTTGAAGCCCTCCGAGCACAGGTACGACGCGACCGTGCCGTCCTCCAGCGCCATCAGCGCGTGCCCGACCCCCTCGGGCAGGTACGCGGAGTTGAACACCCCCTCCGCCAGCTCCACCGCGTCCCACTCGCCGAACGTGGGCGAGCCGACCCGCAGGTCCACCACGACGTCGAGCAGCCGGCCGCGCGGGCAGTGCACGTACTTGGCCTGCCCCGGCGGCGTGTCGGCGTAGTGGATGCCGCGCACGACGCCGCGCTTGGACACGCTGTGGTTCGTCTGGGCGACCTTCAACGGGTGCCCGACGGCTTCCGCGAACACCGCTTCCTGGTATGGCGCGACGAACAAACCGCGGTCATCGGGGAACACCGAAGGGGTGAACTCGAAAGCGCCGGAAATTTTCAACTCACGTGCCTGCATGGCGAACACCCTAGGACCCGCCGGTTCTTGACCGATCCTGCCTGCGGAAACTGACCGGTCGGTCCAGAAAACCGGACGTACGTTCTGTGGCACTACCTCTGACCTGCGGAAAAAGTGTGATCCCCGCCGCAGACAGCCGTCGGCGACGCTGCCATGCTTGCCCGCACACCGCCCCCGAGAGCGGTCCCGCAGACCGCGTGGACCACTCCCAGACAGGCCCCGTCGACCCGCGTGACAACGCCGGTCCCGGTGCGCCGCAGGTATCGCGCACCGCAGGAGGACTTCCGTGACCGCATTGAACGACCAGCCGCCCACGACCACCGAATTGAGCGACGAGGAAATCTTCCGCGCGCACGAAGGCGGAAAGCTGGCCGTTGGCGCGACGGCGTCGTTGGCCGACCCGCGCGCGCTCTCCATCGCCTACACGCCGGGCGTGGCCAGGGTCAGCCGGGCCATCGCGGACGACCCGGCCCTGGCCGCCAAGTACACGTGGGCGCACCGCCTGGTCGCCGTGGTCAGCGACGGCACCGCCGTGCTCGGCCTCGGCGACATCGGCCCCAGCGCGTCGCTGCCCGTCATGGAGGGCAAGGCCGCGCTGTTCAAGACCTTCGGCGGCCTCGACTCCATCCCGCTGGTGCTGGACACCACGGACGTGGACGAGATCGTCGAGACCCTGGTCCGGCTGCGCCCGTCCTTCGGCGCGGTCAACCTCGAGGACGTCTCCGCGCCGCGCTGCTTCGAGCTGGAGGCCCGGCTCATCGAGGCGCTGGACGTGCCGGTCATGCACGACGACCAGCACGGCACCGCGGTCGTGGTGCTGGCCGCCCTGCGCGGGGCCGACACCGTGCTCGGCAAGGACGTGGCGAACCAGCGCGTGGTCATCTCCGGCGCGGGCGCGGCCGGTGTGGCGTGCGCGAAGATCCTGCTGGCCGCGGGCGTCGGCGAGGTCACCGTGGTCGACTCGCGCGGCATCGTGCACGTCGGCCGGGACGCGCTCAACCCGGTGAAGGCGCAGCTGGCCGAGGTCACCAACGCCAGTGGCCTGCGCGGCGGCATCGCCGAGGCGTTGCGGGGCGCGGACGTGTTCGTCGGCGTCTCGTCGTCCAAGGTGCCCGAGGAGCTGATCGCGAGCATGGCCGACGACTCGATCGTGTTCGCGCTGTCCAACCCCGATCCCGAGGTGCACCCGGACGTGGCACGGCGGCACGCCGCCGTGGTCGCCACCGGGCGCAGCGACTTCCCGAACCAGATCAACAACGTCCTCGCGTTCCCCGGCATCTTCCGCGGCGCGCTGGACGCGGGCGCGAAGAGGATCACCGAGGGCATGAAGCTCGCCGCCGCGGACGCCATCGCGGCGGTCGCCGCCGACGACCTCTCGGTTGACCGGATCGTGCCCAGCGCCCTGGACCCGCGGGTCGGCCCGGAAGTGGCCGCCGCCGTGGCCTTGGCAGCCCGCGAAGACGGAGTAGCCTGACTCCAAGTCGGAGTTGGGAGAGCTCCGGCCGCATCCGTCCGTACCCGTCGACAGGCAACGAAACCGCTAACGTGTTGTTTCGTTAGCCCGTTGAGGGGTGGGCGATGACGCTCCGAAGCGCTACCGTCCCTCTCCTCGGGTGAATATTGCCCGTGGAGAGGGACGCCGTCTTTGGGTGCGGTCGGGCCGGTCATCCCTGCCGTAGACACGGGAAGGTGGGACCGTGCCCAAGCGGGTTGGACGCGCTCCGGTGGTGCTCGACCCAGCGCGTCCGCAGAACGGCGACATGGCGCTGGACGGCATCGCGCTGCCCGAGGCGCCCACGCTCCTGTGCGACCCCAAGGGCGTCGTCATGCGGGCCAGCCCCGCCGCGGTGGAGCTGACGAAGGTCCGCTCCGCCGACGACCTCGTCGGCCGGTCCCTCGGCGAGCTGCTGCTGGGCGGACCCGGCGACCTGCGCCTGCACCAGGCCGACGGCGCGCTCGTGCCGGTCCGGGTGGTGCGCACGCACGTGCCCGGCACCGGCCTGCACGCCGTGCTGCTGGTCGACGTCTCCGACCTGGCGCAGGCCGCCGAGGACCTGCGCGACGAGCAGCGCAGGCTGCGCACCGTGCAACGGGTCGCGCAGATCGGCTCGTGGGAGTACGACCCGGACACCGGCGTCACGGTCTGGTCCGAGTCGCACTACGAGATGATGGGCGTGCGGCCCGGCGAGGTGGTGCCCGGCGCGCAGGCCGTGCTGGACGTCGTGCACCCCGACGACTACGAGATGGTCGCCAGCTACTGGGCCAACCGGGCGCTCGACGGCAGCCCGATCGACATCGTCTACCGGATCATCCTGCCCGACGGTGAGCAGCGCTGGATCCGGGGCGTGGCCGAGGCGAAGCTGAGATCGGACGGCCGGACCCAGTTCATCACCGGCTACATCCGCGACATCACCGACCAGCGGCGGTCCGACCGCGCCCTGGAGACCGAGCGCGCCCGGCTGCTGGAGGCGCAGCGCATCGCGCGCATGGGCAGCTGGAGCTTCGACGTCGAGTCCGGCGCCCTGCACCGCAGCGAGGTGCTGCTGGAGATGTACGCCGAGCTGGGCGTCGAGCCCAACGCCCGGTTGCTCGCCGTGCACCCGGACGACCGGCCCGCCCTGGAGAGCCTGATGCAGCGGGCGCAGGACGGCAGCACGGTCGAGGTCGAGGTGCGCAGCGAGGACGGCGACCGCGTCTACGTGTGCCGGGCGCGGGCCGAGTTCGACGGCGACAAGGTCGGCAGGCTGCACGGCACCGTCCAGGACGTCACCGAGGCCCGCGCGCTGGAGCGCCAGCTCCGCGACGACCGCCGCAGGCTCGCCGACGCGCAGAAGGCCGCGCAGCTCGGCGTCTGGGAGTGGAACCTGCAGACCGGCGACGTGGTGTGGTCGGACATGCTGGCCGAGCTGTTCGGCGTGCCGCGCGAGGAGCACACCCGCTACCAGACCTACCTCGACCTCGTGCACCCCGACGACCGCGCCTGGGTGGACGACCTGTGGCAGCAGCTGGCCACCGAGGAGGTGCCGATCCAGCTGGAGCACCGGATCGTGCGCCGCGACGGCCGGCAGCGCGTGTTCCGCTGCTACGGCGTGGTCGTGAAGGGCACGGACGGCTTGCCGCTCGCGGTCGGCACGGCGCAGGACATCACCGAGCAGCGCGCCGCCGAGACCAGGATGAAGCGGTCCAGCCAGCGCTTCGCGGACCTGGTGTCCCTGACGCCGGTCGGCATCGGCCTGTTCGACGAGGGCGAGCGGCTGGTCGACGCCAACGACGCCCTGTGCGACCTGCTCGGCATGGACCTGGAGCAGCTGCGCGGGATGACCGCGAGCATGCTCACCCACCCGGACGACGACACCCGGCTGCCGTCGATCGACGAGATGTCCGCGCCGGACGCCGAGCGCACCCACAAGATCCCGCAGCGCATCCTGGTCCGCCGCGACGGCGTGCAGGTGTACTGCGAGCTGCACATCGCGTTGTCCGTGCAGGACGACGGCCGCCGGTTCTGGCTGATCGTGTTCCAGGACATCACCGAGCGCCGCCGCACGGCCGAGGCGTTGCGGCACCAGGCCACGCACGACGAGCTGACCGGCCTGCCGAACCGGGCGCTGGTCAAGGAGATGCTGGGCGAGCTGCTGGCCTCGCCGGACCGGTCGAAGGTCGCCGTGCTGTTCTGCGACATCGACAACTTCAAGCGGGTCAACGACTCGCTCGGCCACGACGCGGGCGACGAGCTGCTGGTGGCGCTGGCCCGGCGGCTGGAGGGCGGCCTCCCGGACGGTTGCACGGCGGCCCGCCTGTCCGGCGACGAGTACGTGATCATCTGCGAGAACCTGGACGCGGTCGGCGGCGTGGACGCGCTGGCCACGCGGGTCGCCGGGCTGCTGCGCACCGCGGTGCCGGTGCACGGGCAGCTGGTCCGCGTGTCGGCGTCGATCGGCGCGGCCGTGCCGAACGGCTCCCGCGCCACCGGCAACGACCTGCTGCGCTTCGCCGACGCGGCGATGTTCGAGGCCAAGCGGGCCGGCGCGGGCCGGGTGTCGCTGGCCAGCGCGGCGCTGATCGCCTCGGCCGACCGGCAGGTGCACCTGGAGGGCCAGCTGCGGGAGGCGTTGCAGCACGACGGGTTGGCGCTGCACTTCCAGCCGGTGGTGGGCGTGGACGGCGTGGTGCAGACCGCGGAGGCGCTGGTGCGCTGGCCGCACCCGGACCGCGGGCTGCTGCCGCCGGACGTCTTCCTGCCGGTGGCCGAGCAGGGCGACCTGATGCGCGAGCTGGACCGGTGGGTGCTGCGGACCGCGCTGAAGGAGGCCTCGACCTGGCCCGAGCCGGGCGGCAAGCCGGTGTCCGTGGCGGTGAACCTGGCCGGGCTGGTGCCGGGCGACCCGGAGTTCGCCGACATCGTGGCCGACGCCATCGCCGAGGCGGGCATCCCGTGGGACCGGGTGGTGCTGGAGCTGGTGGAGACGGCGCTGGTCGACCTGCCGTCCCGGGTGCGCCAGACGATGGACGAGCTGGTGGAGCGGGGCATCCGGTTCGCCGTGGACGACTTCGGCACCGGCTACTCGTCGCTGGCCCGGCTCAAGGACCTGCCCGCGCAGATCATCAAGGTCGACCGCCGGTTCGTCTCCGGCCTGGGCAAGGACCCGTCGGACTTCGCCGTCGCCAAGGCGGTGGTCGACATGGCCCGCGCGATGGACCGCAGGTGCGTGGCGGAGGGCGTGGAGACCGCGACGCAGTTCCAGGTGCTGCGCGGCATCGGCGTGGACACCTACCAGGGCTGGCTGTTCTCGCGTCCCGTGCCGCCCAAGGAGTTCCGCGCGGTGCTCGCCCTCGGTCCGCTGCACATCCCCCGCGCCGGTTGATCGGCGGTACTCCCGTCGCGATGGACGACACGACGTCAAGGGCTGACCGGTGAACCCGGAACGGATGATCGCCGACCTCGAGACCAGGGCACGGCACCTGGCCGAGCGGTCCCGCGAGCTGCGGGACCGCATCCGGCGCGCGCAGGCCACGCAGCGGTCCCCGGACGGCGCGGTGACGGCGACCGTCGCGCCGAACGGGTCGTTGCGGCACATCGAGTTCTCGCCGGACGCCGGGCGGCTCTCGCACGCCCGGCTCGGCGAGGTCGTGATGGACACCGTGCGGCGCGCGCAGGAGCAGGCCGCGCGGCAGGCGGCGGCGGTCGTCGAGCCGCAGTTCGGCGGCACGGCGGCGATGGACTTCCTGACCGCCGCGGTCCCGCCGGCGCCGGCCGCGGACGCCGCTGACGACGACCTGCCCCTGCCGCGGAGCCTGTGGGCGCCCGAGGACGAGCCGGGGTCGGCGCACCGGTGACCGGGTTCCCCGTGCTGGAGCTGACCGGGTCGGCGCCGGACACGCTCGAGGCCGACCTCGCCGTGCCGGGCGCGGACGCCGACCCGCTGGGCCTGCTGGCCGCGGCCGGGCTCGGGTGGCTGGTCGAGCACGTCGACTTCCTGCGCGAGCCGCTGGACTGGCTGGCGGGCCACGGCGACCGGTTCGAGGACGCGGTCGCCACCTGGAGGCAGGTCGCCACCACGTTGGACGGCATCGCGCGGCGGCGGTCGGGCGGCGGCCGGCTCACCGCGGAGATCGCCGGGATGAGCAGGCTGTGCGCGGACGTCGCGGCGCACGTGGCCGAGGTCGGCGCGATCACCGCCGCCATCCGCGGCGTGTTCCGCGACGTGGTCGCGTTGTTCGTCCAGGAGGTCTTCGGCAACGCCGCGGTGGCGCTCGCGGCGTCGGAGGTCACGTCGGGCGGCTCGCTGCCCGAGTTCGCCGCGTGGGCGGTCGGGCGCGGCGCGGTCGTGCTGGACCGGATCAGCCGGCGGTCGGCGGACCTCGTGCGCGTGGTGGCGCGGATCCTGGCCGCGCTGAAGGCGTTGTTCGGCAAGGCGCGCGACATGCTCGAGGCCATCACGCGCCTCGGCGGGTGAGTCCCCCGGTCAGCCCCGCGGTCCCCGGCCGGCCGGCGACAGGCCCGAGCCGACCCGGCTCGGCCCGGGGCCGAAGTGCACGACGGCCAGCACCGAGATCGCGACCAGGCCCCAGCGCACACCGGGCACAGGAGCAGCACGGCGAGCACGAGCGCCGGCACCGGCAGGACGAACGAGACCGCGCTGAGCACCCCGAAGCTGCGGCAACCGCGAGGCAACGGCGGTCGGGGCGGACGCGGTTGACCGGGGTAGGGCGGTTGGCCGGCCAACGGCTGCTGACCCGGGAACGGCTGACCGGAGTACTGCCGCGGACCCGGCTGCTGACGACCGCGGCCCGCCCGGCGCGGTTCGCCGCAACCCGGCAGAAACCTCCTCCCCGAACACCGCGCCCGAACGTTCCTACTGGGACGCCGAGTCTTGGGACGCCGAGGCGCGGACCAGCGGCAGCAGCTCGGCGATCCGGTGCCGGGGCAGGTCGATCAACCGCAGCTCCAGGTCTTCGTGCTCGCCGATCCGCTCCCGCGCCTCCCGCTTGGTCAGCGCGCCGCGCGTGGCCGCGACCAACGCCTCGCGCCACACGTTGCCGAGCTTGCCGTGCGCGCGCGTGAGCACCTCCCGCACGGTCAGCCCGCCGACGTCCAGCGTGCCCGCGAGCACCTGGTCCGCCACCACGACGCAGTGCTTGCCGTCCGGTGTGGACCGCAGGAACCGGAGCGCGAACCTGGTGTCCACCAACGACCTCAGCTCCTGCTGACCCGCCGCGGACGACACGTTCGGGTGGTTGTTGGGGACGAGCGCCGCCATCCGGCCGGGCGAGCACGCCAGCAGGGTCCGCAGCAGCCACGGACCCGGGTCGCCGGACAGGTCCACCGCCAACGACGCCGCGCCCTTGCCGATCGGGTCGGCCCACCCCGGCGCGCGCGGCTTCGGCGGCGGCGAGGACTCCGGCCGCGGCGCGAGGTCGACCAGGGCGGCCAGCGCCGTCGAACCCGGCCCGGTCGCCTCCACCGACTGCGGACCGTGCGTGTAGATGGCGGTCTTCGCCGACGTGGGCGACACCGAACGGCGTGACGTGGGCCGGCACACGTACAGGTCGGCCGCGCTGCCGATGGCCTGCGCGCCGTCGAACCGGTGGAAGGCGGGCAGGACCGCCTCGAACACCAGGCCCAGCCGCTGGAGCTCCTGCTGCACCTTCAGCCCCAGCGCGGGCGTCCGGTCGCTGAACCCGTACGCGAGCAGCACCCGTCCCCGACCGAGGTCGGCGAGGCACTCGACCGCCCGCGCGGCGAACAGCGCCATGCCCTCCGGCGTGTACGGCGGGTCGCTGAACACCAGGTCCGCCGACTCCAGCACGGCGGGCGGCAGGCCGAACCGGAAGTCCGCGTGCACCGTCCGCACCGACCACCCGCGTGCGGCGGCACGGGTGGAGATGAACTCCAGCAGCCGGTCGTCCACGTCCACCACGACGACCTCGACGTCCGGGTTCACCGCGCACACCGCGAGCGACGTCAGGTCGTGGTCGCCGAGGCACAGCAGCGTGCGCCCGGCCAGGTCGTAGGTCGTGTCCAACCACAACGCGCGCTTCAGCGCCGTCTCCGCGGTCGCCTGCACGTGGTCCAGCGCGGCCAGGGGCGGCGGCACGTCCGCGATGTCGGCCAGGATCGACCGCAGGTGCTCGCCGTGCCGGGACACCAGCGCGTCCACCGGGTCCACCAGATCGTCACCGGTGGCGAACTCCGCGTAGTCGGCGGCCTTGGCCGGCGCGAGCCGGAACCGGTCGCGACTGGACTCGAGGTCGTCGCCGACCGCGGTCAGCAGCTCCTGCACGGTGCGCCGGGGCACGGCGGGAAGCCGAACCAATTCGGCGAGCGTGTGCCAGTCACCGGCCAGCAGGTCGACCACGCGCCGCAGCTTGCGGGCGTGCGGGCCGCGTTCAGCGAGGAGCGCTCGCACCATTTCGGTTGCCACAACCGGTGCACCCTACTGACCGGATGGTGAAACGCCGTGCCACGGTCCGACTGAAGGGCTAGGGTCGTTCGACGCTTGATACCCATCGGCAGGAGGATCCACGGGTGATCGAGTTCCGCGACGTGACCAAGCGGTTCGACGACGGGACCACCGCGGTGAACGGCCTGGACCTCGTGGTCGAGGCGGGCACGATCACCGTCTTCGTCGGACCGTCCGGGTGCGGCAAGACCACGTCCCTGCGCATGGTGAACCGGATGATCGACCCCACGTCGGGCACCGTCCTGGTGGACGGCAAGGACGTGCTGGAGGTGGACCCGCCCACGCTGCGGCGCGGCATCGGGTACGTGATCCAGCAGGCGGGCCTGTTCCCGCACCGGACCGTGCTGGACAACGTGGCCACGGTGCCGTTGCTCATCGGCTGGACGCGCCGCAAGGCCAGGGCGCGCGCCGCCGAGCTGCTGGAGCTGGTCGGCCTGCCCGCCGAGCTGGGCCACCGCTACCCGGTGCAGCTGTCGGGCGGCCAGCAGCAGCGCGTCGGCGTGGCGCGGGCGTTGGCCGCGGACCCGCCGGTGCTGCTGATGGACGAGCCGTTCAGCGCGGTCGACCCGGTGGTGCGCGAGGGGTTGCAGGACGAGCTGCTGCGGCTTCAGGCCGAGTTGGACAAGACCATCGTGTTCGTGACGCACGACATCGACGAGGCCATCCGGATCGGCGACAAGGTCGCGGTGATGCGCACCGGAGGTTTCCTCGCCCAGTACGCGCCGCCCGCCGAGCTGCTGACCCGGCCCGCGGACGACTTCGTGGCGAGCTTCGTCGGCAAGGACCGCGGCTACCGCAGCCTGTCCTTTGTGGACTCCTCGGGGGTCGAGGTGGCCGAGGTGCCCACGGTCGTCGAGGGCGCCGACGCCGGGTCCTCTTCGGACTGGCGGCTCGTGGTGGACGCCGAGGAGCGCCCCCAGGGCTGGGTCGCGCCGGACTCGTCGGTCGTGCCGGGCGGCTCGCTGTACGAGGTGGGCGCGTCGATCCGGGGCGCGCTGGACGCCGCGTTGTCCTCGCCGTCCGGGCTGGGCGTCGCCGTGCGCGGTGACGGGCGGCTGGCCGGCGTGGTGACCGCGCGCCAGGTGCTGGACGTGATCGAGAGCCGCCGTGGGTGACATCCCGAAGTACCTCAGCAACGCGGGCACCAGGGCGGCGCTGCTGGACATGCTGCTCGACCACGTCTACCTGTCGCTGGTGCCGCTGGTCGTGTCGGTGGCGCTGGCGATCGTGCTCGGGCTGCTGTGCCACCGGTTCCGGCAGGTCAACGCGGCGCTGATCGGGATCTCGAACATCGTGTACACCATCCCGTCCCTGGCGCTGTTCGCGATCATCCCGGCGGTCATCGGCACGCAGGTGCTCGACCCGGTCAACGTGATCCTCGCGTTGACCGTCTACACGACCGCGCTGCTGGTCCGGCCGGTCGCCGAGGCGCTGGCCGCGGTGCCCGCCCACGTGACCGCCGCGGCGACCGCGATGGGCTTCCGGCCGCTGCGCCGGTTCCTGACCGTGGAGCTGCCGCTGGCCGTGCCGGTGCTGGCCGCCGGCGTGCGGGTCGGGTCGGTGAGCAACATCAGCCTGGTCAGCGTCGGCGCGTTGATCGGCACGGGCGGCCTCGGCACGTTGTTCACCGACGGTTTCCGGCAGCGGTACCTGGCGCCGATCATCATCGGCATCGTGCTCACGCTGGTGCTGGCGCTGGTGGTCGACCTGCTGCTGGTGCTGCTGCGCAACCGGTTGACGCCGTGGGTGCGGGCGGGTGGTGCGCCGTGATCTTCGCGGACGCGTTCGGCTGGCTGGTCGACCCGGTCAACTGGTCGGGCGGCAAGTCGATCCCGGTGCGGGTCGGCATCCACCTGCTGTACTGCCTGGGCGCGGTGCTCGGCGCCGCGCTGATCGCCGTGCCGCTCGGCCTGTACGTCGGGCACACCGGGCGTGGCGGGGTGGTGCTCGTCGGCGGCAGCAACGCGCTGCGGGCGTTGCCGACGCTCGGCCTGGTGACGTTCCTGTACCTGGTCGCGGGCGGCGGCACGACCGGTGTCCTCATCGGTCTGGTCGTGCTGGCCGTGCCGCCCATCCTGGCCGGCGCCTACGCCGGCATCCAGGACGTGGACCGCGGTGTGGTCGACGCGGCGAGCGGCATGGGCATGACCGGCGCGCAGCGGCTGTGGCGGGTCGAGGTGCCCAACGCCCTGCCGCTGCTCGTGGGTGGTCTGCGCAACGCCATGTTGCAGGTCGTCGCGACCGCTTCGGTGGCGGCGTACGTGGGTATCGAGACGTTGGGACGTCCACTGCTGGACGGCCTGCGGGTGTTGGACTACGGCCAGTTCGTCGGCGGGGCGATCCTGATCGCGCTGCTCGCGGTCGTGCTGGACGTGGTGCTCGCGGGCCTGGGCAGGTTGGTCGTGCCCGCGGGTTTGAGGCTGTCGGCCAAGGCTCGTCGCGCGGGAAGTCCGAAGGCGCGGTCGGGCGGGTCGCAGTCGAGGCGTCGGGGAGAGCCGGCGCCGGTCGAGTCTGGAGGAAGCACGGCATGAAGCGCACGTTGGCCGTTGTCGTCGCGGCGACCGCCCTGGTCGTCTCCGCGTGCGGGTCCAAAGAGGACCTGGGCGGGAGCGGCCAGCAGGCCGCGTCGGGTGAGGTCGTGGTCGGTTCGGCCGACTTCACCGAGAACAAGATCCTGGCCGAGATCTACGCCGGTGCGCTGAAGACGACCGGCGCGACGGTGACGGTGAAGTCCGGCATCGGAGCGCGCGAGCTGGTCGTGAAGGCGTTGCAGGACAAGTCGCTCGGCGTGGTGCCGGAGTACACGGGCAACCTGCTCAACTACTTCGACAAGACCAACACCACCACCGAGGCCGAGGAGGTCTTCACGGCGCTGAAGGGCAAGACGCCGTCGGGCCTCGAGGTGCTGGAGAAGTCGGACGCGGAGGACAAGGACGTCCTGGTGGTCACCAAGGCCACCGCGGACGGCGGCGTGAAGTCGATCGCCGACCTCGGCTCCGGCAAGTACGCGCTGGGCGCGGCGGGCGAGTGGGCGCAGCGCTGGGAGGCCAAGATCGTCGAGCTGTACGGGGTCAAGTTCACCGAGATCAAGACCACCGACGCGGGCGGCCCGATCACCGTGGACGCGCTGAAGGCCGGCACCGTGCAGGTGGCGAACCTCTACACCACGTCGGCGGACATCAAGGCGAACGACTTCGTGGAGCTGGAAGACCCGAAGGTGATGTACCCGGCGCAGAACATCGTGCCGCTGCTGCGGTCCGACGCGATCGACGCGAAGGGCAAGGACGCGCTGAACAAGGTGTCCGCCGCCCTGACCACGGAGAAGCTGGCCGACCTGGTCAAGCGCGTCGACGTGGACAAGGAGACCATCGCCAACGTCGCCGCCGACTTCCTCAAGTCCGTCACCCTCTGAGCCACCACAACGGACCCGGAACCCTCCCACCCAGGCCCGATTTGACATGGGTTCGGGTGCCTTAGGCTGGTCGAAGCCGGCAGGCCTGGCGGACGCTCTTCCCCGCCGGGCCTGCCGGCTTTGGCCTGCCTGGGGTGCCCGTAAGGGCCCCATGTCACATCGAGCCGAACGCACTCCGCCTCACCCACCCACCCAACCCCGCCCCAACCCCTCTCAGCCCCGCCCTCTCAGCCCCGCCCCCCGATCCTCCCGGTCAACTCCTCCGCCGCCCGCCTCGCCTCCACCGCCAACTCCGGCCACGTCTCACCGCACTCGGTGTCGCACAGGTGCCGGAACGTCACCGTGATCGCCGCGATCGGCCGCTCCCCGTGGTCGAAGACGGCCGCCGCGACCGACGCGAAGCCGGCTGTCACGTACCCGTCCTCCACCGCCCACCCGCGCCTGCGCTCGACGGCCAGCAGCCGGCGCAACGCGGGCAGGTCGTGCGGCCCCCGCCCGGTCCGGTCCACGAACGGGCCCGGGAACAGTGCCCTGACCTGCGCCGGGGGCAGCCGCCCCAGCATCGCCCGTCCCGACGCGGTCAGGTGGGCCGGTAGCCGCACGCCGACGTCGGACACGATCGTGGTCGGCCGGCGGGGTTGCTCGCGCACCAGGTACAGCGCCTCCGCGCCGTGCAGCACGCCCAGGTGCGCGGTCCGCCCGACCTCGTCCACCAACCGCCGCAGCACGGGCCGCGCCAACCGCTCCAGCGGGTCGTGCCGCAGGTAGGCCGAGCCGAGCTCGAACGCCGCCACGCCCAGCCCGTACCGCCGCTCTTCGGGGAAGTGGGTGGCGAACCCGGCCGCGGTCAGCTCCGCCAGCAGGTGGTAGGTCGTCGACCTGGGCAGACCCAGCTCCCGCGCGACCGCCGCCGCGGACAGCGGCCCCGGCCTGCCGGCGAGCAGGCGCAGCACCGCGAGCCCCCGGCGCAACGCCGGCACGTCGCTGCTGCCTCCCACGGAACCCATTCTCAACAAAACCGCGTCGGGGCGCATTGGAGGGGTATGAGCACCGGCTTCGAGGAGTTCGCCGCGGCACAGGTGACCCCGCTGCTGCGCTACGCCACCGTGCTGACCGGAGATCCGCACCTGGCTCAGGACGTGGTCCAGGAGGTCCTGATCCGGGCGCAGCAGAAGTGGGCGCGCATCGGCTCGGTCGAGCTGCCGGCCGCGTACCTCAAGCGGATGGTGACCAACGAGTACCTCGGTTGGCGCCGCCGCTTGAAGGCGCACCTGCCCCTGACGGGCGTGGACCCGCCCCTGCCCGACCCCGCCGACCGCTACGACGAGCGGGAGGCGATGCTCCAGCGCATCGACCGGCTCCCGCGCAAGCAGAAGGCCGCCGTCGTCCTCCGCTACTACGAGGGCTGCGACGACGCCGAGATCGCCGCCGTCCTGGGGTGCGCCCAGGTCACGGTCCGCAGCCACATCTCTCGCGCGCTGGCCGTCCTGCGCGCCGACGATCGCGTGAGGCAGTCACTGTGAACGACACCACCGACACGAACGACATCACCGAAACCCTGATCACCGACGCCCTGAGCCACCGGGCTGAGCGCACGCCGCCGCCGGGGGCGGTGCTCGCCGCCCTGCGCCGGCCGCGGCGGGCGCGCAAGCCGCTGCTGCTGGTGCTCGCCGCCGCCGGCACGACGGCCGCCGCGGCGGCGCTGGTGGTGACCACCGTGAACGGGACGGCCGTCGACCAGGTCGCGCCCGCCCAGCGGCTCACCACCACGTCCGCGCCCGCTCCCGTCCCGGTCGCCGACGTGCCCACCCGGGCCTTGGACTACCGGCCGGGGGTGATGCTCGACGGGTACGCCGAGCGGGAGCGCATCATCGGCGCGTGGGGCACGGCCCGCCTCTACGCGCCCGGTTCGACGGACCCCGGCTCGCCGCTGGTCCGCTTCGGCGTCCTCACCTCCATCGCCGGTGACGTGGGTCCGAAGGTCGAGGACGCGCCGGTCGGCGACCGCACGACGGTGGGCGGCGTGCCGGCGGCCTGGTTCGGTGACAACCTGTACTGGAACGCCACCCCCGATCGCGTGCTCAGCGTCAGCTTGGAGAACGTGACGGGCGTCGACGTCCGGGCGCAGGTGCGGCGGATCGCCGACTCCGTCGTGGCCGACCCCACGTCGATGCGCATCCCGTTCTCGCTGAACGACTACCCGTACGTCGTGGTGAAGGGTCCGAGCGCGGCCGACTGGACGATCGCCGGCACGAGCCACTTCGACAACGTCAGGTACGAGGTGGAGCTCCTGCGGACCGCCGAGGCGCCGGCCGGTTCCACCCCCACCACCGTGGCCGGCCGGCCCGCGCACTACTCCGCCGACGGGTTCGGCCTGCTCGCCGTCCAGCTCGCGCCGAACTCGCAGGTGCGCGTGAGGCCGAGCGAGTTCGAAACCCTCGACGGCAAGCCCGTGCCGCCCGGCCTGCACACGGAGCACGCCTCGGTCGAGGTGCTGGCGCGGGTGGCGGAGGCCCTGGCGGTGGACACCGACCCGGACGTGGCCTGGATCGGCACGCCGTAGTCCGTCCCGCGAACCGGGCACGATGACCGCGGCAGGCGTTCCCCGGCGGGGAGCGCCTGCCGCGCGCTCAGCCGCCGAACTCGATCGTCCCGTCCCGCCGCCCCCGGCGGACCATCCGGTTGAAGCTCACCGCCGCCACGGCGAACCACGCCCCGCCCACGCACAGCTCCAACCCGAGCTGCCCGAGCACCACCACCCCGGGCGCTTCCGCCACGAACGCCCGGATCGCGGCCAGCCCGTGCGTCATCGGCAGCACGGACGTGACCGCGCGCAGCCACCCCGGCCAGAACGACGTCGGCACGTTCACCCCGCAGAACGTCATCAGCACCAGGTAGCTGAGGTTCAGCGCCAGCCACCGCGCCGACGGGAACCCGAGCACGAACGACGCCACGCACGTCCCGTAGCAGTAGCACGACACCCCGACCACGAAGATCATCAACGGCACGAGCGCCGCCGAGGGCCACGGCAGCCGCACCCCGAACAGCGGCGGCAGCACCAGGAACGCCGTGGTCGACGCGGCGACGCCCGACCCGAGGTTCACCAGCCCTTTCGCCAGGTACACGGTGAGGTGCGTGGACGGCGCGGCGACCATCAGCGCCAGCGTGCCCGCCTGCCGCTCGCCGACGGCCAGCAGGATCACGACGGTCGCGTCGATGGCCATGATCGCGACCACGTTGCCGATGAGCAGGTAGTCGACCTGCTGCTGCGACCCGAGCATCCGGCCGATCAAGGCGAAGAAGCAGGCCTGGATCAGCAGCCGCGACAGCCAGGTGAACGTCCAGGTCTTCCACGTCTGGAACGCCGAGAACACGGTCCAGGAGGCGATCAGGCCGTGCTTGAGCACCCGCAGCTGGTCACGCATACGTCACCGCCCCCAGCTCGCGCGCCCGCCGCAGGGCCGCCGCCAGCAGCGCCCGCCCGCCGACGAGGGCGGCTGCCCCGAGGCCGACGATCGCCAGCAGCCGCCAGCCGGCGCCCGTGACGGCCTCGACGGCCATGGCGTCCCGCATCAGGTCCGCCGACCACGACAGGAAGATCGCGTGGGACAGCGGTCGCAGGAACTCCGGCAGGTACTGCACCGGCACCATCACCCCGGACAGCAGGTAGACGGGGAAGCTGAGGAAGTTCAGGTAGTTGTTGCTGTTCTTGGACAGCAGCATCGACGCCGCCAGCAGCAGGCTCGTGCCGATCATGGCGAACACCGACGCCGCCATCGCCGCCCAGAACACCCACGGGTGGTGCACCTCCGGGGTCACGCCGAACAGCAGCCGGCCCAGCAGCCACGTCTCACCGAGCGGGACGACGCCCAGCACCATCACCGCCGAGATCCGCCCCAGGTAGACGGAGTGCACGGCACCCGGCGCGGCCATGCCCAGCTCCAGGGTGGCGGTCCAGCGCTCGCCGACGAGCACGGTCGTGGCCAGTCCCGTGGCGAAGCCCCACAACCCGATCAGGGTGGGCGCGAGGAACGCGTTGGCGACCAGGTCGGGCCGGGCCGCGTGCATCACGATCGACAGCATCATGACCACGGTGAACGGGATCGTGCACAGCGTCAGCAGCTCGTCGGGCTGCCTGCGGAGCAGCCAGAACTGCGTGCGGACGCCGGAGAGGAACAGGCGCACGGCTCAGACCTCCATGCCGCGGCGGCCGATGAGGTCGAGGTAGACGTCCTCCAACCGGGGCGGCACGGCGTGCACCGAGCGCACGCCGCGGTCCAGCAGGAAGTCCAGCACCGCGCGCGCCGCCCGGTCGTCGGCGGTCTTGACCCGCAGCACGCCGTTGCGGGTCTCGGTGGCGACCACGCCGGGGACGCCGGTGACGTCCAGCGAGGTCTCGGCCTCGACCCAGCGGTGCAGGCCGGACATCTCGGCCAGGCCGCGCGGCGACTCGGTGGCCAGCACCCGGCCCTTGTCGATCAGGGTGACCCGGTCGCAGACGTCCTCGGCCTCGTCCATGTCGTGGGTGGTGATGAGGATCGTGCGGCCTTCGTCGCGCAGTTCGCGGATGAGCTCGCGGAAGTCGCGCGCGGCGACCGGGTCCATGCCGGTGGTCGGCTCGTCGAGCAGGATCAGCTTCGGGTCGCCGATCAGGCCGCGGGCCAGGTGCACCCGCTGCTTCATGCCCCGCGAGAACGTCTCCACGAGGTCGTCGGCCTTGTCCGCGAGGCCGAGGCGGGTCAGCAGCTCGTCGGCGCGGGCCTTGGCGCGCGCGTCCGGGATCTTGTAGAGCGCGGCCCAGTAGCGCATCGTCTGCCGCGCGGTCAGCTTCCCGTACAGGCCGCGCTCGCCGCCGAACACGATGCCGACGAGGCGCCTGACCTCGGCCGCGCCGGTCACCACGTCGTGGCCGAGCACCTCGGCGGTCCCCGAGGTCGGCAGCAGGACCGTGGACAGGACCTTGCACAGCGTGGTCTTGCCCGCGCCGTTCGGACCGAGCAGGCCGTGCACCTCGTTGGTCGGCACGTCCAGCGTGAGCCCGTCGAGCGCGGTCACCTCCGCACCCTTGGGCCGCCAGCCCTTGCCCTTGCGGAACGTCCTGGTCAGGTCGCGCACCCGGACACCCATGCTCACCCCTCACCCCTGGTGGTCCAGGTGAAGCTACCGGTGGAGCCGGCCGCGCGGACGCCGATTTCGGTTCGCCGAGCCGTCTCGGATACCAGACACGATCGGCGGATGTCGGGTCGTGCGGATCGGTCCGCCGGGTTGAGATGGGCACATGCAGCAACCCGTGCAGCTGGGTCCGAAACCCCTGACCCGCGACGACGTCCACGCCGTCGCCCGCGGCGACGCGCGCGTGGAGATCACGGAGGCGGCCCGCGAGGCGGTCACCACCGCCCGGGCGCACATCGAGCGCCTGGCCACGGCCGAGCAGCCGACCTACGGCGTGTCCACGGGCTTCGGCGCGCTGGCGGTCCGGCACATCCCGCCGGACCGCCGCGCCGCCCTCCAGCAGTCCCTGGTCCGCTCGCACGCGGCGGGCTCGGGCCCCGAGGTCGAGCGCGAGGTCGTGCGCGCCCTCGTGCTGCTGCGCCTCAAGACGTTGGCGAGCGGCCACACGGGCGTCCGGCTGGAGACCGCCGAGGCGATGGCCGCGATGCTCAACGCCGGTATCACCCCGGTCGTGCACGAGTTCGGCTCGCTCGGCTGCTCGGGCGACCTCGCGCCGCTGTCCGCCGCCGCCCTCGCCCTCACCGGCGAGGGTGACGTCCGCGACGCCGGCGGGCGCCTGGTCCCCGCCGCGCGGGCCCTCGCCCAGGCGGGCATCGAACCCGTCCGGCTGGCCGAGAAGGAGGGCCTGGCGCTGATCAACGGCACCGACGGCATGCTCGGGATGCTGGTGCTGGCGGTCCGCGACCTGGGCTACCTGCTCGACGTCGCCGACCTGACCGCCGCGATGAGCGTGGAAGCCCTCCTCGGCACGGACCGCGTGTTCGCCGCCGACCTCCAGGCCCTGCGCCCGCACCCCGGCCAGGGCCGGTCGGCGCGGCGCATGGCGGAGATCCTGCGCGACTCCGAGATCATGGACAGCCACCGCGGCCCGGACTGCACCCGCGTCCAGGACGCCTACTCGCTGCGCTGCTCGCCGCAGGTGCACGGCGCGGCGCGGGACACCGTCGCCTACGCCGAGACCGTCGCCGACCGCGAGCTGGCGTCGTCCATCGACAACCCGGTGGTGCTGGCCGACGGCCGGGTCGAGTCCAACGGCAACTTCCACGGCGCGCCGATCGCCTACGTGCTGGACTTCCTCGCCATCCCCACCGCGGACGTGGCGAGCATCGCCGAGCGCCGCACCGACCGGATGCTGGACGTGAACCGGTCGCACGGCCTGCCGCCGTTCCTGGCGCACGACCCGGGCGTCGACTCCGGCCACATGATCGCCCAGTACACGCAGGCCGCGATCGTCAGCGAGCTCAAGCGGCTGGCCGTGCCCGCGTCCGTCGACTCCATCCCGAGCAGCGCGATGCAGGAGGACCACGTCTCCATGGGCTGGTCGGCCGCGCGCAAGCTCCGCCAGGCCGTCGACGGCCTGCGCCGGGTCCTCGCGATCGAGTTCCTGACCGCGGCCCGTGCCCTGGACCTGCGCAAACCGCTCAACCCCGCCCCCGCCACCGCGGCGGCCGTCGCGAAGCTCCGCGAGCACGTCGAGGGCCCCGGCCCGGACCGCCACCTCGCGCCGGAGATCGCCGCCGCCGAAGACCTGATCCGAAAGGGAGTGCTGTGATGGTGCGTGCCGCCCGCGGGACCGAACTGACCGCCCGCAGCTGGCCGACCGAGGCCGCGCTGCGGATGTTCCACAACAACCTCGACCCGGACGTGGCCGAGCGCCCCGAGGACCTGGTCGTCTACGGCGGCACCGGCAAGGCCGCGCGCGACTGGCCGAGCTTCCACGCCATCAGCCGCGAGCTGACGAACCTCAAGGACGACGAGACGCTGCTCGTGCAGTCCGGCCGCCCGGTCGGGGTCATGCGCACGCACGAGTGGGCGCCGCGCGTGCTCATCGCGAACTCCAACCTCGTGCCGGACTGGGCGAACTGGCCCGAGTTCCGCCGCCTCGAAGCCGAGGGCCTCACCATGTACGGCCAGATGACGGCCGGCTCGTGGATCTACATCGGCACGCAGGGCATCCTCCAGGGCACCTTCGAGACGTTCGCCGCCGTCGCCGAAAAGCGCTTCAACGGCACCCTGCGCGGCACGCTCACCGTGACCGCCGGTCTCGGCGGCATGGGCGGCGCGCAACCGCTTGCGGTCACCATGAACGAGGGCGTGGCGCTCTGCGTCGAGGTCGACCCGCAGCGCGCCCGCCGCCGCGTGGAGACCCGCTACCTGGACGAGATCGCCGACGACCTCGACGACGCCGTCGCCCGCGTGCTGCGCGCCAAGTCCGAGGGCCGGGCGTTGTCGGTCGGCCTGATCGGCAACGCCGCCGAGGTGCTGCCGGAGCTGCTGCGCCGCGACGTGCCGGTGGACGTCGTCACCGACCAGACCTCCGCGCACGACCCGCTGGCGTACTGCCCGAAGGGCGTCCCGGTCGAGGACTGGGCCGACTACGCCGCCGCCAAGCCCGACGAGTTCACCGACCGGGCCCGCGAGTCGATGGCCGACCACGTCGAGGCGATGGTGGGCTTCCTGGACCGCGGCGCGGAGGTGTTCGACTACGGCAACTCGATCCGCGGCGAGGCCAAGGCGGGCGGCTGCGAGCGGGCGTTCGACTTCCCCGGCTTCGTGCCCGCCTACATCCGGCCGCTGTTCTGCGAGGGCAAGGGCCCGTTCCGCTGGGCGGCGCTGTCCGGCGACCCGGCCGACATCGCGAAGACTGACCGGGCGATCCTGGAGCTGTTCCCGGAGAACGAGCAGCTCGCGCGGTGGATCAAGATGGCCGGCGAGCGGGTCGAGTTCCAGGGCCTGCCCGCCCGCATCTGCTGGCTCGGCTACGGCGAGCGGCACCTCGCGGGCCTGAAGTTCAACGAGATGGTGGCGTCGGGCGAGCTGTCCGCGCCGATCGTGATCGGCCGCGACCACCTGGACTGCGGCTCGGTCGCGTCGCCGTACCGGGAGACCGAGGCGATGGCCGACGGCTCGGACGCCATCGCCGACTGGCCGCTGCTCAACGCCCTGGTCAACACCGCGTCCGGCGCGACCTGGGTGTCGCTGCACCACGGTGGCGGCGTCGGCATCGGCCGCTCCGTCCACGCCGGTCAGGTGACCGTCGCCGACGGCACGCCGCTCGCCGCGCAGAAGATCGAGCGGGTGCTGACCAACGACCCCGCCATGGGGGTGATCCGGCACGTGGACGCCGGGTACCAGCGGGCGGTCGACGTGGCCGAGGAGAAGCGGGTGCCGATCCCGATGAGCGCCGGATGACCGACCTCGCGGACATCGCCGACGTCGGACGTGACGCTCGGCGCGGGGGCTACTCGCGGCACGGCTTCGACCGGGTCGAGCTGGAGCTGCGGGAGTGGTTCACGCAGGAGGCCGAGCGGCGGGGGCTGGACGTGCGGCCCGACCGCAACGGCAACCTCTGGGCGTGGTGGGGCAGGCCGGGGCCGGACGCGGTGATCACCGGCAGCCACCTCGACTCGGTGCCCGGCGGCGGCGCGTTCGACGGGCCGCTGGGCGTCGTGTCGGCGTTGCAGGCCTTCGACGTGCTGCGGGCGCGCGGGTTCACGCCGTCGAAGCCGCTGGCGATCGTCGTGTTCGTGGAGGAGGAGGGCGGGCGCTTCGGCGTCGCCTGCCTCGGGTCGCGGCTGATGACGGGCGCGATCACGGCGGAGGCCGCGTGCAAGCTGGTGGACGCGGACGGCGTCACGTTCGGCGAGGCCGCCCACGCCGCCGGGTTCGACCCGCTGCGCATGGGGCGCGACGACCGCGCGCTGTCGTCCGTGGGCGCCTTCGTCGAGCTGCACGTGGAGCAGGGGCGCGGGTTGGACGTGCCGGTCGGGCTGGCGAGCTCGATCCTGGCGCACGGGAGGTGGCGGTACACGTTCCGCGGCGAGGGCAACCACGCGGGCGCGACGGTGATCGAGGACCGGCGCGACCCGATGCTGCCCGCCGCGCGGATGGTGCTCGCCGCGCGCCGGGCGGCCACCTCCGGCGCGCGGGCCACGGTCGGCCGGATCGTGCCGAACCCGGGCGGCACCAACGTGATCGCGTCGTCGGTGGACGTGTGGCTGGACGCGCGGGCCGGTGACGAGCCGCGCACCCGCGAGGTGGTCGGGCTGATCACCGAGGCGGCGCGCGCGGCGGCGGAGGAGGAAGGTTGCGAGGTGCGCGTGACCGAGGAGAGCTGGGGCGGGACGGTGCACTTCGACCCCGACCTCATGTCCCGCGTGCGGGACGCGCTCGGCGGCGGCACGCCCGCGTTGCCGACCGGGGCCGGTCACGACGCCGGCATCCTGGCGGCGCACGTGCCGACCGCCATGCTGTTCGTGCGCAACCCGACCGGGATCAGCCACGCGCCGGAGGAGTTCGCCGAGGCGGACGACTGCGCGGCGGGCGTGGCGGCGCTGGCGACGACCTTGGAGCACCTGGCGCGATGAAGAGCTTCTGGTGCGAGCGGGCGTGGTTGCCGGACGGCATCGCGGCACGGGTGCTGGTGCGCGTGGACCGGGGGACCATCACCTCCGTGTCCACTGTGGACACGATTCCGCTCGGCGTGGAACGCCTCCACGGCCTCGTGCTCCCGGGTTTCGCCAACGCGCACTCGCACGCGTTCCACCGGGCGCTGCGCGGGCGCACGAACGCCGACGGCGGCACGTTCTGGACGTGGCGCGACCGGATGTACGCGGTGGCGGAGCGGTTGACGCCGGACTCGTACCTGGAGCTGGCCAGGGCGGTGTACGCGGAGATGGCCGTGGCCGGGGTGACGGCGGTGGGCGAGTTCCACTACCTGCACCACGGCGGCAACGAGATGGCGGAGGCCCTCCGGCAGGCCGCCCTGGACGCCGGGATCAGGCTCACCCTGCTGGACGCCTGCTACCTGGCGGGCGGGATCGGGCAGCCCGTGCGCGGGGTGCAGGAGCGGTTCTCCGACGGCACCGGGGACCGGTGGCTGGACCGGGTCGCCGAGCTGCGCGGTGACGACAACACCAAGGTCGGCGCGGCGATCCACTCGGTCCGCGCGGTGCCGCGCGAGGTGTTGTCGCTGGTGGCGGGCGCGTTCCCGGACCGGCCGCTGCACGTGCACCTGTCGGAGCAGCCGGCCGAGAACGAGGCGTGCCTGCAGGCGTACGGCCTCACGCCGACCGAGCTGCTGGCCGAGGCCGGCGCCCTCACGCCGCGCACGACGGCCGTGCACGGGACGCACCTGTCCGCGAAGGACATCGGGCTGCTCGGCTCGACCCGCACCGGCGTCTGCTTCTGCCCGACCACGGAGGCGGACCTGGCGGACGGCATCGGGCCGGCGCGGGAGTTGGCGGAGGCGGGCTCGCCGCTGTCGTTGGGCAGCGACCAGCACGCCGTGATCGACCCGTTGCTGGAGGCGCGCGCCTTGGAGCACCACGAGCGCCTGCGGACGGGGCAGCGTGGCCGGTTCACGCCCGCGGAGCTCGTCGCGGCGATGACGAACCACGCCTCGATCGGCCGGCCGGAAGCCGGTCGGCTGGAGGTCGGCGCGCCGGCCGACCTCGTCGCCGTCCGGCTGGACTCGGTCCGGACCGCCGGTGTCGAGCCCTCGCAGGTGGTCCTGGCCGCCACCGCGTCCGACGTGGCGGCCGTCGTGGTGGGCGGGAAGGTCGTGGCGCGCGACGGCGTGCACGAGCGGCTGGGCGACGTCGCGCGGTTGTTGAGCGACGTCACCCGGTCGCTGGGCGAGCGGATCGGAGCCGGATGAGCACCCTCGTGACCGGGATCGGCGAGTTGACCACCAACGACCCCGAGCTGGGCCGCCTGACCGACGCCGCGCTCGTCCTCGCCGACGGCCGAGTGGCGTGGGTGGGGTCCGCCTCGGCCGCGCCGGCCGCCGACGAACGGGTCGACGTGGAGGGCCGGGCGGTCCTCCCGGGTTGGGTCGACAGCCACACGCACCTGGTGTTCGCCGGTGACCGGACGGCCGAGTTCGAGGCCCGGATGGCCGGTGAGGCGTACGCGGCCGGCGGGATCGCGGTCACGGTCGAGGCCACGCGGGCGGCGTCCGACGACGAGCTGGCGGCGAACCTGCGGCGGCTGGTCGCCGAGGCCGCGGCGCAGGGGACGACCACGGTCGAGACGAAGACCGGGTACGGGCTGACCGTCGAGGACGAGGTGCGGTCGGCGCGGATCGCCGCGCGGGTGGTCGACGAGGTCACCTTCCTGGGCGCGCACCTGGTGCCGCCGGGCGCGGACGCGGACGAGTACGTCGCGGTGGTCATCGGCGACATGCTCGACGCCGTCGCGCCGCACGTGCGGTGGGCGGACGTGTTCTGCGAGCGGGGCGCGTTCGACGCCGACCAGTCGCGGGCGGTGCTGGCGGCGGCCCGGGCCAAGGGCCTCGGGCTGCGGGTGCACGGGAACCAGCTGGGCGAAGGGCCCGGGGTGGGGCTGGCGGTGGAGTTCGGCGCGGCGAGCGTCGACCACTGCACCTACCTGTCCGACGCCGACGTCGACGCGCTCGCGAACTCCGCCACCGTCGCCACCCTGCTGCCGGCGTGCGACCTGTCGACCCGGCAAGCGCTGCCGCCGGCGCGCCGGCTGCTCGACGCGGGCGCGACGGTCGCCCTCGCGAGCAACTGCAACCCCGGCAGCTCGTACACGACCTCGATGGCCTACTGCATCACGACGGCGGTGCTCCAACTGCGGTTCACCGTCGAAGAGGCCATCACCGCCGCCACCCTCAACGGCGCCAAGGCGTTGCGCCGCGACGACGTGGGCCACCTGTCACCGGGCGCCCGCGCCGACGTCCACGTGCTGGACGCGCCTTCGACCACGCACCTGGCCTACCGGCCGGGCGTCCCGCTCACGCACGCCGTGTGGCGGGCAGGCGTGCGGCTGAGGTGACGGGCGTCCGGCGAGCGCGGCCGGCTCCGGCCGTCACCCGTTCGGACCGACCGCGACCGGGGCCGTCGAGTCGAGGGCGGCGAGGGCCGCGGAGGTGCTGTCGGGGTGCGCCGGCAGCAGCGGGAGGCGGACGTCCGGGGTCGGGATCCGGCCCCGGGCGTGCAGCACGGCCTTGACGACGGTCGGGTTCGGCTCGGCGAACAGCGCCGCCGACAGCCGGCCCAGCCGCCCGCCCAGGGCCCGCGCCGCGGCCACGTCACCGGCGTGCCAGGCGTCGATCAGCCGGACGAACCCGGCGGTGGCGACGTGCGCCGACGCCAGGATGCCGCCGTGCGCGCCGAGCGCCAGCAGCGGCGAGATGAACGTGTCGTCACCGCCCAGGACGGCCAGGTCGGACGGCAGGTCGGCGAACAGCTCGACGGTGTCGGCGTTGATCCCGCCCGCCGCGTACTTCAGACCCACCACGCCGGGCACGTCGCCGAGGCGTCGCAGCGCCGCCGCGGACAGGTACTGACCCGTCCGGTACGGGATGTCGTACACGACCAGCGGCACCGGGCTGTCGGCGGCCAGCCGGGTCAGGTGGGCCAGCGCGCCGTCCTCGCCCGGCCGGACGAACGACGGCACCACGGTCAGCGACGCCACCACCTCCGGGTGGTCGGCCAACGCCTGGAGGGCCTGCGCGGTGTTCGCGCCGACGATCAGCGGCGCGTGGCGCTCACGGCAGACCCGGGTGACCACCCCGAGCACCGCCTGCTGCTCCACCGGGCTGAGCGACGAGGGCTCCGCCGTGGTGCCCAACGCCACCAGGCCACGCGCGCCGTCGTCCAACGCCTGGTGGGCGAGGGCTTCCAGGGCGTCGAGGGCCACGGCCCCCGACCGGTCGAACGGCGTGATCAGCGGGACGTGCAGGCCGGTGAGCGTCATACCGCCCACGGTGCCCGGCCGAACCGTGAAGCACCAGTTCGTGTTCCTCACGGCAACCGTAAGCTGAACTGATGCTCGACGTCCGCCGCCTGCGGCTCCTGCGCGACCTGGCCCGACTGGGCACGATCGCCGCCGTCGCCCGCGCCCACGCCTACACGGCCTCCGCCGTGTCGCAGCAGCTCGCCGCCCTGCAACGCGAAGCGGGCGTGCCGCTGCTGGAGCACACCGGCCGCGGCGTGACCCTCACGCCCGCCGCCACCGCGCTCGTCCGGCACGCCGAGACGATCCTGGCCGCCCTCGAAGCGGCGACCGCCACGCTGGCCGCCGCGCGCACCGGCCTGTCCGGCGCGGTGCGGATCGGCGCGTTCCCCAGCGCCGTGCCGACCCTGCTGCCGGCCGCGCTGGTCGCGCTGGGCCGCGACCACCCGGCGCTCGACCTGATGGTCACCGAGCTGGACCCGGTCGACATGCCGGACGCGTTGCGCGACGGGCGGTTGGACGTGGCGCTGTGGCACGACTACGACATCGCGCCGGTCGAGTCCGACCCCGGCGTGGACTCGGTGCGGCTGCTGGACGAGAAGGTGTTCCTCGCGGTGCCCGCCGACGGCCCACCCGACGACCGGCCGGGTGGTCGGCCCGGTGGTCGGCCCGACGACGCGATCGCGAGCACGCGTGACGCGGCGTGGATCGTGGGCAGCCCCGGCACGCTGTGCCACACCGTGGCGATGAGGGTCTGCCAGGCGGCCGGTTTCACCGCCGGGGTGCGCCACCACGCCGACGACTTCACCGCCGTGCTCGCCCTCGTCGCCGCCGGGCAGGGCGTCGCGCTCGTGCCCGAGCTGGGCGCGACCCGCCCGCCGGCCGACGTCCGCCTGGTGCCGCTGGACGTCCACCGCCGCACCCGCATCGCCTACCGCCGTGGCGCGGGCGGGCATCCGGTGGTCGCCGCGTGCGTGGCCGCGCTGGAGTCCTCGACCCGCGCCTACCTCGCCCCTCCCGCTCAGGAGTGAGTCGGAAGACCGCCCGCGCGAGCGATCAGCTCCGGCCGCGAGTTCCGCAGGACCCACGGCATGACAGCGATCACACGCCCCGAGTTCGTCGCCGCGCCGCTGCTCGTCCCGGTCTGCGGCGTCTGCCGGATCGTCGACGGGGTCGACGGTGAACGCGGACCCGGCCCGGCCCGGCCGATCGACCAGTTCGCGGTGGGCGTGGTCGCCGGGTGGTCGTGAGGATCGTTCTGGTGCAGGCTGGTCGCATGGAGTACACCCAGCTCGGCCGTTCCGGCCTGTCCGTGTCCCGACTGTGCCTGGGCACGATGAACTTCGGCCCGGAGACGTCCGAGGCCGACAGCCACACGATCATGGACCGGGCCCACGAGCACGGCATCAACTTCTTCGACACCGCCGACGTCTACGGGTGGCAGCGGGGCGAGGGCGTGACCGAGAAGATCATCGGCCGGTGGTTCGCGCAGGGCGGTGGTCGGCGGGAGAAGACCGTGCTCGCCACCAAGCTGTACGGCGACATGGGTGACTGGCCGAACGAGAAGCGGCTGTCCGCCCTGCACATCCGGCGGGCCGCGGACGCGTCGCTGCAGCGGTTGCAGACCGACTACATCGACCTGCTCCAGATGCACCACGTGGACCGGGCCACGCCGTGGGACGAGATCTGGGAGGCCTTCTCCGTGCTGCGGCAGCAGGGGAAGGTGATCTACTTCGGGTCGTCCAACTTCGCCGGGTGGCACATCGCGCAGGCGCAGGAGGCGGCGCGCGAGCGGCACTTCCTGGGGCTGGTCAGCGAGCAGTCGATCTACAACCTGGTCAACCGGTTCGTGGAGCTGGAAGTGCTGCCGGCGGCACGCCACTACGGCGTCGGCGTGATCCCGTGGTCGCCGCTGGGCGGCGGGCTGCTCGGCGGCGTCCTGCGCAAGCAGCGCGAGGGCGGCGGGTCGCGCGGCACGACGGGCCGCAGCCTGGAGGTGCTGGAGAAGCGCCGGGACGCGATCGAGGCCTACGAGAAGCTGTCGGCGGACCTCGGCGAGGACCCGGCCCACCTCGGCGTGGCGTGGCTCCTGCACCAGCCGGGCGTCACCGCGCCGATCATCGGCCCCCGCACCCGGGAGCAGCTGGACGGCTCCCTGCGGTCCACCGAGCTCAAGCTCGACGCGGAAGTCCTGGCCACCCTGGACGACCTCTTCCCGGCCCCGGGCCCGAACGGCCCCAACCCCGCACCGGAGGCGTACGCCTGGTAGCGGTGACCGGCGAACGCGAGGCGGCGGGCCGCGGTCCGCCGCCCGGTGCGGCGTGGACGGTCAGTCCTCGACGTCCTCGTCGTCCCGCGCCAGGTAGGTGGCCAGGCGTTCGACGGCCGTCTCGAAGTCCGGGTTCAGGTCCACGAACGCCCGGAGCTTGTCGGCCAGCCAGGCGAACGTCACCTCCTCCTCGCCCCGCCGGGACTCCAGTTCCTCGATGCCGCGATCGGTGAAGTACACGGTCTTCCTCCACTGACGGGCCGAGCCGTCGACACCCGGAGGTCTCGACGGCTCGGCACAGTCCACCAGGTCCTACTCGAACGCCTTCGCGATCAGCTCGCGCTGCTCGACCTCGTGCACCTTGGACGAACCCGCCGACGGCGCGGCCATCGGGCGGCGCGACACGCGCTTCACCACGAACCGCGACGGCAGCAGCTCGGGCAGCGCCAGCCCGAAGAACGGCCACGCGCCCTGGTTCGCCGGCTCCTCCTGGACCCAGCGGACCTCGGTGGCGTTCGGGTAGCGGTCCAGGGCGGCGGTCAGCTTGCGCGCCGGCACCGGGTACAGCTGCTCGACGCGCACCACGGCGACGTCCTTCGCGCCCCGCTTCTCCTGCTCGGCCAGCAGCTCGTAGTAGATCTTGCCGCTGCACAGCAGGACCTTGCGCACCGCGCTCGGGTCGATGCCGGTCGGGTCGTCGATCACCGACTGGAACTTGTCCTCCACGAACGCCTCGACCGGGCTGATCGCGGCCTTCAGGCGCAGCATCGACTTCGGCGTGAACACCACCAGCGGGCGGTTCACGCCGTCCAGCGCGTGCCGCCGCAGCAGGTGGAAGTAGTTCGCCGGGGTGGACGGCACCGCGATCGTCATCGAGCCCTCCGCGCACAGCTGGAGGAACCGCTCGATCCGGCCGGACGTGTGGTCCGGGCCCTGGCCCTCGTGACCGTGCGGCAGCAGCAGCACCACGTCGGACACCTGGCCCCACTTGGCCTCACCGGACGAGATGAACTCGTCGATGATCGGCTGCGCGCCGTTGACGAAGTCGCCGAACTGCGCTTCCCACAGCACCAGCGCGTCGGGGTTGGCCACGGAGTAGCCGTACTCGAAGCCGAGCGCCGCGAACTCCGACAGCACCGAGTCGTACACCATGAACTTGCCCTGGCTCTCGGCCAGGTTCTGCAGCGGGGTGTACTCCTCGGACCGCTTGCGGTCCACCAGCGTGGCGTGCCGCTGCACGAACGTGCCGCGCCGCGAGTCCTGACCGGCCAGTCGGACCGTGCGGCCCTCCAGCACCAGCGACCCGAACGCGAGCAGCTCGGCGAACGCCCAGTCGATGCCGCCTTCGCGGGCCATCTTGGCGCGCCGCTCCAGCACCGGCTTGACCCGCGGGTGCGGGGTGAAGCCGTCGGGCAGGTTCACGTGCGCGTCGGCGATCCGCTCGATGATCGACCGGTCGACGCCGGTGGGCAGCTTGGTCGGGACCTGCTGCTCCTCCTCGATCGACGGCGAGGTCTTGATCGGGTGCTTCTCCAGCTCCCGGACCTCGTTGAAGACGTGCTCCAGCTGCGAGGAGAAGTCCTGCAACGCCTTCTCGGCCTCTTCGACGGAGATGTCGCCGCGGCCGATCAGGGACTCGGTGTAGGTCTTGCGCACCGAGCGCTTGGTGTCGATCACGTCGTACATCGCCGGCTGCGTCATCGAGGGGTCGTCGCCCTCGTTGTGGCCGCGGCGGCGGTAGCAGACCATGTCGATCACGACGTCCTTGTTGAACGCCTGCCGGTACTCCACCGCGAGCTTGGCGACCCAGTAGCACGCCTCGGGGTCGTCGCCGTTGACGTGGAACACCGGCGCGCCGATCATCTTCGCCACGTCGGTCGAGTACTTCGACGAGCGCGAGTGCTCGGGCGCGGTGGTGAAGCCGACCTGGTTGTTCACGACCACGTGCACCGTGCCACCGGTGCGGTAGCCGCGCACCAGCGCCAGGTTCAGCGTCTCGGCGACCACGCCCTGGCCCGCGAACGCGGCGTCGCCGTGCAGCGCGACGGGCAGCACGGTGAAGCCCTCGCCGCCCTTGTCCAGCATGTCCTGCTTGGCCCGGACGATGCCTTCGAGGACCGGGTCCACGGCTTCCAGGTGCGACGGGTTCGCGGTGAGCGACACCTTCGTCTCGCCGTCGCCGAACATCCGGAAGTACTTGCCCTCGGCGCCCAGGTGGTACTTGACGTCGCCGGAGCCGTGCGCCTGACCGGGGTCGAGGTTGCCCTCGAACTCGCGGAAGATCTGCGAGATCGGCTTGCCGACGATGTTCGCCAGCACGTTCAGCCGGCCGCGGTGCGGCATGCCGATGACGACCTCGTCGATCTCGTGTTCGGCGGCCTTGTCGAGCACCGCGTCGAGCAGCGGGATGACCGTCTCGCCGCCTTCGAGCGAGAACCGCTTCTGGCCGACGTACTTGGTCTGCAGGAACGTCTCGAACGCCTCGGCGGCGTTGAGCTTCGACAGGATGTACTTCTGCACGGTGGCCGGCGGCTTCTCGTGCGGGACCTCGACGCGCTCCTGGATCCAGAGGCGCTCCTCCGGGTCGAGGATGTGCATGTACTCGACGCCGACCGTGCGGCAGTACGAGTTGCGCAGCACGCCCAGGATGTCGCGCAGCCGCATCCGCTCCTGGCCCGCGAACCCGCCGACCGGGAACTCCCGGTCCAGGTCCCACAGGGTCAGGCCGTGCGACAGGACGTCGAGGTCCTGGTGGCTGCGCTGGCGGTAGTTCAGCGGGTCCGTGTCGGCCATCAGGTGGCCGCGGGTGCGGAACGCGTCGATCAGCTCGATCACGCGGGCCGTCTTGTCGACCGCGCCCTCGGGGATGTCGGCGACCCAGCGGATCGGCTCGTACGGCAGCCGCAGCGACGTGAAGACGTCGTCGTAGAAGCCGTCCTCGCCCAGCAGGAGCTGGTGGATGCGGCGCAGGAACTCGCCGGACTCCGCGCCCTGGATGACGCGGTGGTCGTACGTGGAGGTCAGCGTGATGACCTTGCTGACGCCCATGTCGGTCAGGGCCTGCTCGCTGGTGCCCTGGAAGTGCGCCGGGTACTCCATCGCGCCGACGCCGATGATCGTGCCCTGACCGGCCTGCAGGCGCGGCACCGAGTGGTTGGTGCCGATGGTGCCGGGGTTGGTCAGCGAGATGGTGGTGCCGGAGAAGTCCTCGGTGGTCAGCGAGCCGGTCCGCGCCTTGCGGATCAGGTCCTCGTAGGCCTGCCAGAACTGCGTGAACGTCATGTTCTCGCAGCCCTTGATCGAGGCGACGACCAGCGTGCGCGCGCCGTCCTTGCCGGGCAGGTCGATCGCCAGGCCGAAGTTCACGTGCTCCGGCGTGATCACGAACGGCTTGCCGTCGACCTCGCCGAAGTGCCGGTTCATGTTCGGGTACGCCTTGAGCGCCCGCACCACCGCGTACCCGATGAGGTGGGTGAAGGAGACCTTCCCACCGCGGGTGCGCTTGAGGTGGTTGTTGATCACGATGCGGTTGTCGGCCAGCAGCTTGGCGGGCACGGCGCGCACGCTCGTCGCGGTCGGAACGGTGAGCGAGAGCTCCATGTTCTTCGCGATGGCGGCGGCGGCGCCGCGCAGCTGCTTCTGCTCCTCGCCCTTGACCGGCTGCACCGGCGCGGCCTTGGCGGCCTGGGCGGGTGCGGGCTTGGCGGCGGGCTTGGCCGCGGGCTTCCGGTCCGGCTGAGCCGTCGTCCCGGGCTGGGCTGCCTGGCTCTTCGGCTGCTGCTGCGGCGGTTGCGCGGTCGACGCCGCGGCGGTGGTCGCGGTGGGCGGCGCGGCCTGGGCCGGAGCGGTCTTGGTGGCGGTCGTGGTGCCGTTCTCCGCGGCCCCCGTCGCCCCGTTGCCCGACCGCTGCGTCGACTTGTAGTCGGCGAAGAAGTCGTGCCAGGCCGGGTCCACGGACGACGGATCGGCGAGGAACTGCTCGTACATCTCCTCGACCAGCCACTCATTGGGGCCGAACTGAGAAGCAGGACTGCTGCTGGACACGGCTGGCGCTCGCCTCTATCCATCTCGCTCTTGGTAATGACTCACTCATGGTCAGGCTAGTCCCCCGTCTGGTGCAGTTCACACACAGGAGGGGCAGCGCACCGAGTGCTCTCTCACAGAATCGGTCAGGTGATCGGTCCGTGTTATGGGTGCTTGAGCATGACTTGAGGTTAAGCCCGTCACACCCGCGGTGGTGCGTCGACTCGGAGTAGTTGTGCGCACGGTGGGGTTCGGTGGGGTGTGAGGTGTTCAGAGGGCTGAAACGTGGTGTCCTGGGCGGCTCTGACCTCTGCTTTCAACCGTTTGGTTGACTTCGTGGGGTGGGGCTCGTATGGTTTGTTCAACCGAGAGGTTGAGTAAGGAGATGGCGGTGGACGACCAGTTGTCGCGGGTCTTCTCGGCCCTGGCCGACCCGATCCGGCGCGACATGGTGGCGCGGCTGGCGGTGGGCGACGCGACCGTGAACGAGTTGGCCGGGCCGTACTCCGTGACCGTGCAAGCCGTGTCGAAGCACCTCAAGGTGCTCGAGGACGCCGGGCTCGTCAGTCGCAGCAAGCAGGCGCAACGGCGGCCCGTCCACCTCGAGGCGGAGGTGTTCGACCTGATGACGAAGTGGATCGAGCGCTACCGGCAGGAGGCGGAGCGGCGCTACCAGCGACTGGACGCCGTGCTCGCCGAGCTGGCGGCCGAGGACGACACCGAGCAGACCCGAGCCGAAGGAGAAGCATCATGATCACGACCAAGCACCCGGAGACCGCGATCAGCGCCGACCCGGCGTTGCCCACCATCCACATCACCCGGGAGTTCGACGCCCCGGTGGACGCCGTGTTCCGCGCGCACGTCGACCCCGAGCTGGTGGTCAGGTGGCTGGGGCCGCGCTCGGTGACCATGCGGGTGGACCGGTGGGACGCGACGACCGGCGGCGCGTACCGGTACGCGCACACCCGCGGTGACGAGGAGTACCGGTTCTACGGCTCGTTCCACGAGGTGCGGCCCGGTGAGCGGATCGTGCAGACGTTCACGTTCGAGGGTTTCCCGGACGGCGTGTGCCTGGAGACGGTGACGTTCGAGGACCTCGGGGGCGGGCGGACGCGGCTGCACGCGATCAGCGTGTTCGAGACGACCGAAGGGCGGGACGCGGCGATGGCCAGCGGCATGGAGACCGGGGTCGTCGAGGGGTACGAGCAGCTGGACGAACTGCTCGTCGAGGGCTGATCGGCAGGCCTCGGGTCCGGGCGATCGGCTCCACGGCCCCGCAGGTGTGGAAGCCTGCGGGGTTGCCTCGTCGGGTGGGGCGGTGTGGAGGGCTGGTCAGGGGTTGCCGAACCAGCGGGTGGCGGCGGAGCGGAGTCCGGCCTGGTCCGGGTGCTCGTCGCTCGACGCCCACGCCACGTAGGAGTCCGGGCGCAGCAGCAGCGCGGTGACGTCGGTGTCGGCCTCGGCGCGGACGACTTCGACGCCGTCGACGCGCAGGGCGCCGGTCCCGGTCAGGTCGATCAGCAGCGGTCGGGCCGACCTGACCAGCTCGGCGAGGCGGATCGTGCCGTCCGGCGTGCGCAGGTCGAGGTCGGGGGCGGGCAGGCCCGCCAGCGGGTGGGCGTCGTCGCCGACCGGGTAGCGGACGTCCGCGCCGGCGACCAGGGCGGCCACCACCCGCACGACACCCGGCTGGGTGAGCAGCTCGCCGAACAGGCCGCGCAGCCCGGTGACGTCCTCGCCCGGTGACAGCAGCGCGGCCTGGGCCTGCGAGTAGGTGATGGTCCGGTCGGCCACCGGGCGGCGTTCGGCCTCGTAGGTGTCGAGGACGTCGACGCCGCCGTTGACCGCCGCCGCGAGCTTCCAACCCAGGTTGATCGAGTCCTGGAGGCCGAGGTTGAGCCCGGTGCCGCCGGCGGCGAAGACGTGCGCGGCGTCCCCGACGAGGAACACCCGCCCGTCCCGGTACCGCTCGGCGACCCTGGTGTTGCCGCCGTCGAGCCTGCGCAGCACGTGCGGGCCGGGGCCGGGTGGCGGGTCGAGCGGGACGTCGGCGCCCAGCACTCGGGCGACGCTGGCGCGCAACTCGTCCAAGCTCATCGGAGTGGTCGCCGCCGGCTCGTCCCACTCCGTCGTGGCGACCAGCGGTGGCCGGCCCGGCAGGGGTGCGTACGAGAAGCCGCCGCGCGCGGTCCGCACCGACAGGAACGGCAGGACAGGGCCGTGGCCCGGCACGATCAGCGCGCCGGTCGCGGGGTCGAGCCAGTCCGACGGCACGGAGACGTGCGCGGCACGCGTGGTCGACCGGTCGTGGGTGACACCCGGGAAACCGATGCCGGCCGCCTTGCGGACCGGGCTGTGCGCGCTGTCGGCGCCGACGACGTACCGGGTGCGCAGCTCGTAGGCGCCGTCCGGGCCGTTGGCGGTGAGGGTGACGCCGTCGGCATCTTGGTCGAGACCGGTGAACTCGTGGCCGCGGCGGATCTCGACACCCAGCTCGGTCGCGCGTCCTTCGAGGACCCGGACGGTGTCCAGTTCCGGCACGGGGAGGTTGTAGATCGGGCTGTCGGCGAGGAGGCCGAGGTCGAGCGGCATCGCGGCGAACATGAAGTAGCTGGTGTTGGGGACGGGCGGACCGGCCCGGCCGCTGAGCCGTTCGTACAGGCCGCGGCGGTCGACCATGCGGACGACCTGACCGACCAGGCCGTTCGACCGGGGTTCGGCGCTGGGGGCGAGGAGGCGTTCCAGCACGATCGGCCGGACACCTCCCAGGGCGAGCTCGCAGGCGAGCATGAGCCCGTTCGGCCCGCCGCCGACGATGACCACGTCCATGGGTCGCGTTCCTTGTCTTGGGAGATGTGCCAAGTGGTTCAGGGGTGTGCCAGGTGTTTCGGGGATGACTGGGAGCCCGTCGGGCGGGCGTGGTCTGAGGTGTCTGAGGTGCTTGGTCAGCGCGGGTCGGGCAGGCCGGTGCGGATCTGGTCGAAGGCGTCGCGCAGGACGGCTGCGATGGAGCCCGTGGGGTCTTGGGTCCACCGGGTGAGCGCGGTGCCGAGGCCTGCGCTGACCACGGCGGAGACGAGCTGCGGGTACAGGTCGTCCGCGCTGGTGCCGGTGCGGTCGGCGATGGCGGCGGTCAGCTCGTCCTGGGCGGTGGCGTGGGCGCGGAAGACCTCGTACTGGACGGCTGGTTCGGCGAGGAGCTTCTGGAGTGCGGCGGGGTACCCGGCGGGGAGTTCGGCGGGATGCGGGCCGGGCACCGTGCCGTCGCTTCCCGGCGGTGGTTCGAACTGGGCGACGATGGCGTTGACGAGCGCGTCCCAGAGCGGTTCGTCGGCCGGGCGGTCGCCGAGGGCCTCGGCCGTGCGCCGGCCGCGCTCGACGTGGGTGGCGACGATCGCTTCGGCCTTGCCGGCGAAGTAGTTGCGGAAGGTCCGCTCCGACACGTTCGCGGCGGCGGCGATGTCCTCCACCGAGACGTCGTCCCAGCCGCGTTCCAGCGTGAGGCGGATGGCGGCCTGGCTCAACGCGAACCGCGTCTGCCGCTTCTTGCGTTCGCGCAGTCCGCCTTGGTCGGTCGCCATGCGGCCAGAGTAGCGAAACTTGCCGAGTTGGCAAAGTTGCCGAGTTGGAAAGTTCAGGGGTGGCGATTCGGATGGGTGGGTGTGGCCGGCCCTCCCGGTGGCCGCCTTGCGTCCTTCGCCGAGTCAGTGGCTTGGGGTCAGTTCGCTCGGGTCCGGTTCGGTGTTGGCGCCGTGCGACCAGAGGCGGGCGTAGTGGTTGTTGGCGGCCAGTAGTTCGGTGTGGGTGCCTTGTTCCACGATCCGGCCCTCGGACAGGACCACGATCCGGTCGGCGCGGGCGGCGGTGGCCAGGCGGTGGGCGACGACGAAGGTGGTTCTCGCGCCGGACAGGTGGTCGTTGGCGGCCAGGACCGCGGACTCGGTGGCGGGATCCAGGGCGGCGGTGGCTTCGTCGAGGAGCAGGATCGTCGGTTGGACCAGTTCGGCGCGGGCCAGGGCGACCAGTTGGCGTTGGCCGGCGGACAGGCCCTGGCCGCGTTCGCCCACTTGCTGGTGGAAGGCGTTGGGCAGGGCGGCGACCACGGGCATGGCGCCGACCGCCCGGACCGCCGCCTCGATCTCGGCCCGGGTGGCGTCCGGCTTGCCGTAGGCGACGTTCTCCGCGATGTCGCCGCCGAACAGGTGCGCCTCCTGCGGGACGATGCCGAGGCGTTGGCGCAGCGCCGACAAGTCGTAGGCGCGCAGGTCCACGCCGTCGATCAGCACGGTGCCCTCGGTGACGTCGTAGAACCTCGCCACGAGCTTCACCAGGGTCGACTTGCCCGCGCCGGTCGCGCCGACGAACGCGACGGTCTCGCCGGGCGCGACGTGCAGCGAGATGTCCTCGACGGCCGGACTGGTGGTGCCTTGGTAGGCGAACGTGACGTCGCGCAGCTCCACCTCGCCGCGCAGGTGCGCCACGGGCACGGGGTCGGCGGCCGGGGGGACGGTCGTCGGGGTGCGCAGCAGCTCGCCGATGCGGCTCAAGCCCACCCTGGCCTGCTGGTAGCCGTCGAACACGCCCGACAGCTGGTACAGCGGCGAGAAGAACAAGCCCAGGTAGAGCACGAACGCCAGCAGCACGCCGGGGGACAGGGTGCCCTCCGCCACCCGGTACGCGCCGACCACGAGGATCCCGGCCTGCGCCACCCCCGAGAGCAGCGACAGGAACGGGAAGTAGGTGGCGATGTACCGCTGCGCCCGGATGCGCGAGCGGCGGTAGGCGTCGCTGCGCTCGGCGAAGGCCTCGGCCGAACGCGCCTCCCGCGTGTAGGCCTGGGAGACGCGCAGGCCCGAGACGTTCTCCTGGAGGTCGGCGTTGACCGCGCTGACCCGTTCCCGCGCCTCCGCGTAAGCCGCCGACGAGAGCCGTTGGAAGAACACCGTCGCGATGAGCAGGATCGGCAGGACGGCCAGGGCCACCAGGGCGAGACCCGGATCGGTGACGACCAGGGCCACGGCGATGCCCACGACGGTCAGCACGCTGATCGCGAACGTGGTCAAACCGGTCTGCAGGAAGCTGGACAGGGCGTCCACGTCGGTGGTCATCCGGGTCATGATCCGGCCGGCCATCTCGCGCTCGTAGTAGTCCAGGCCCAGTCGTTGCAGGTGGGCGTAGCTGCGCACGCGCAACAGGTACAGCAGGCGCTCACCGAGCCGGGAGGTCACGACGGTCCCCGCCGCGGCCGACACCCAGCCCAGCACCACCAGGGCGAAGCTGATCCCGGCGGCTGCCCAGAGCCAACCCGCCTGGCCGCCGACGACACCCCGGTCGATGCCCAGGCGCACCAGGTTCGGCGAGGCGACGGCCAGCGCCGTGTCGATCAGGAGCAGACCGGCCACGCCCAGCATCGCCCATCGCACGGGGCGGAGCAGGGTGCGCAGCCGGAACCCCGGGTCGGGTGCGCGCGGGTCCTCGCCGTTCAGGGTCGGCACGTCCTCGGCGGGCGGCAGGGCGTGGACGCGCTCCATCAGCTCCGGGGTCGGCGGGGTGCCGCCCACCAGCGCCGACGAGCCGCCACCACCCCGGGAGGTGTCCGCGCCGACGGCCCGGTTCGCCGCGCGCACGGCCAGCTCGTCGCCCTCGGGTTCGGGCCAGAGGTCCGGGGTCGTGCCGTCCGGGCCCGGTTCGAGCCTGGCGTCGGCACGGGGGTCGACCTGTTCGATCGCCTCGCCCGGACCCGCGAGGAGCTCGCGGTAGAGGCGGCACCGCTCCCGCAGCTCGGCGTGGGTGCCGATGTCGACCACCCGGCCCGCGTCCAGCACGGCGATGCGGTCGGCCAGCGTGAGCGACGACCGCCGGTGCGCGATCAGCAGCGTCGTGCGCTCCGCGGTCACGGCGGCCAGCGTGCGGTGGATGGCCGCCTCGGTGGCGTTGTCCACGGCGGAGGTCGCGTCGTCCAGCACCAGCACGCGCGGGTCGGAGAGCAGGGCGCGGGCCAGGGCGACGCGCTGGCGCTGGCCGCCGGACAGGGTCAGGCCGCGCTCGCCGACGACGGTGTCGTAGCCGTTCGGCAGGGCGGCGATGAACTCGTGCGCCTCGGCCGCCCGCGCCGCCGCCTCCACCTGCTCGTCGGAGGCGTCCGGCAGCCCGTAGGCGATGTTCGTGCGGACGGTGTCGGAGAAGAGGAACGCCTCCTCGAACACCGTGCCCACGGTCCGGCGCAGCGAGGTCAGGCGCAGGTCGCGGACGTCCACGCCGCCCACGGACACCGCGCCCTCGTGCACGTCGTAGAACCGGGGCAGCAGGAGCGAGACCGTCGACTTGCCCGAGCCCGCCGTGCCGACGATCGCGAGGGTCTCGCCCGGCTCCACGCGCAGGGACACGCCCGAGAGCACCGGCTCGCTGCGCGTGTAGCCGAACGTCACGTCCCGCAGCTCGACGGCCACCGGGCCGGCGGGCACGTCGTGGTCGCCGTCCACGACCGTCGGCTGGGAGTCGACCAGCTCGTACACGCGCTCCACGCCGGCGCGCGCCAGCTGGGCCGTCACCATCAGGCTCGCCAGCAGGCGGGTCGGGCCGACCAGGGTGGCCACGTACGTCGCGAACGCCAGGAACGTGCCGAGGGTGACCTCGCCGCGCAGCGCCATCCAGCCGCCGAGCGCCAGCACCGCCACCTGGCCGAGGTAGGGCAGGGAGTTCAACGTCGCGGACGGGCGGGCGGTCAGGCGGGCCGCGCGCATCCGCTCGGCGAACAGGAGCCCGGCGCGGGACTCCAGCCGGGAGACCTCGCGGGCCTCCTGGCCGAACCCCTTCACCACGCGCACGCCGGTGACGGTCTCCTCGACGTGCTGCGCCACGTCGGCCGCGCGCTGCTGCGCCGACCAGGTGGCCGGGAAGAGGGTGAGCCTGCTGCGCGCCGCGACCACCCCGACCGCGGGGATGATCACCAGCGCGATCACGGTGAGCAGCGGCGACAGCCAGACCATCGCCACGACGGCCGCCACCGCGAACACCACCGTGCCCAGCGCCAGCGGCGTCATCGACAGCAGGCTGTTGACCAGCTGGAGGTCGGTGATCGAGCGGGACACCACCTGGCCCGTGCGCAGCGCGTCCTGCTTCGGCCCGTCCAGCCGCTGCACCGCGCCGAACACCGCCTGGCGCAGGTCGTGCTGCACGTCGACGGCCAGCCGGCCGCCGAGGTACCGGCGCACGAACGCGGTGCCGAAGGTCAGCAGCTCCAGACCGGCCAGGACGATCGCGAGCCAGGTCAGGCGGTCCGTGCGGCCGGCCATCGCGTCGTCGACCGCGACCTTGATCAGCAACGGGCCGACGGCCTGCAACCCGACGCCGACGACGGCGGCGAGCACCGACAGCACCACGAGCGCACGGTGCTGCCAGCACGCCCTGGCGAGTCTGCGGATCCAGCCGTCGGGAGAAGTCACGACTTCCAACATAGGTCGGACCACCGACACTGTCGGCCTTCAGGATGTGACGAAGGCCGCCCCGAACCTTCGGGGCGGCCTCCATCAGCCGAACAAGATCACGCGATCAGGTGATGTCCTTGCGCTGAGTAGCTGCCCAGCCGCCGAGGAAGAACAACGCCGTCCAGACGAGGAAGATCAAACCGCTCAACCACCAGTCGAACGCGCCGAGCGCGCCGGCGAACGCGCGCAGCCCCTCCACCAGGTCCTCCGGCACGACCCCGGCGTTCGCCAGGAACAGCGAGGACGCCACCGAGCCGGTCAGGCCGTTGACCGCCCCGTTGGGCAGGAAGCCGATGATCTCCGGCAGGCCCTGCGACGCCAGCACGAGCTGGATGCCGTTCTCCACGATCAGCATGTAGAGCAGCAGCACCACGGTGGTGCCGACGACGCTGGTCATCAGCGCGCCGACGCCCACGCCGAACATCGTCATCAGGATCGACGACAGGACGCCGACGCCGGCCAGCGCCAGCCACCCGCCGGCGTCCGGCAGCGAGCTCGCGTTCGAGGTCAGGGCGATGCCGATGCTCACCGACGCCACGATCGCGATGCCGTAGATCGCGCCCCACAGGATGTAGACGACCATCTTCGCGGCCAGCGCGGAGACCCGGTTGGGCGCGGTCAGGAACGTGGTGGTGATCGTCTTGCGGTTGATCTCGTTCGCGATCGCCAGGCCGCCGAAGATCATCGGGAAGATCGTGGCCACGTTGATGCTGCGGGCGATCCCGAACACCGACATCTGCCACTGCGACGGGTCCACGTTGAGCAGCGTGGCCAGTTGCTCGGCGTCGGAGCTGCCCATGTAGTCCGACACGGTCTTGAAGATGGCCCCGGTGCCGAGCGCCCAGCCGAACGCGAGCAGCACGGTCGGGATCATCAGGCCCCACCACAGGCCCGTGGTGGTGGTCTTGCGGAACTCGGACTTGATCAGGTTGCCCATCACGCACCGCCCCCGAGGCCGTCCTGGCCGGACTGCCGACCGTAGGGGTTGTCCTGCGCCGGCTGCTGGGAGCCCGGCGGTGGCGTCTCGTAGCCCGGTGCGGGCGGTTGGTAGTGCTGGTAGTCCTGCGGGGGCTGCTGGTAGCCGGGTTGCTGCTGGTACGGCTGCTGGTAGCCCGGCTGCTGCTGGTAGCCCTGGGGTGGCGCCTGGTACTGCTGCTGGTAGCCGGGCGGCGGCTGCTGCTGGTAGGCGACGGGCTGGGCGTACTGGCCCGGCGCCGCGTACTGGCCGCTGGTGAGCTGGAAGAACAGCCGTTCCAGGTCGGCCTTCTCCTCCTGGATGCCGTACACCGACACACCCGCCTTCAACGCCGTGTCGGCGACCTGCTTGGCCGCCACGCCGGTGACCGCGATGCGGCCGTCCGGCAGCTGCTCGATCGCGGCGACCCCGTCCTCGCGCAGCGCCGCGACCAGCGCGCCGGTGTCCGACGGCTGCACGAGCACGCGACCCTGCTGCCGGCCGCGCAGCTGGTCGAGCGACCCCTGGTACATGGTCTGGCCGCGGCTGACGATCACCACTTGGTCGACGGTCTGCTCGACCTCCGCCAGCAGGTGGCTGGAGATCAGCACGGTCCGCCCGCTGCGCGCGTAGGACTGGAGGAACGTCCGCAGCCACGCGATGCCCTCCGGGTCCAGCCCGTTGGCCGGCTCGTCGAGCACCAGGATCTGCGGGTCGCCGAGCAGGGCGGTGGCCAGGGCCAGCCGCTGCTTCATGCCGAGCGAGAACCCGCCCGCGTTGCGGTCGGCCGCCGCGCCGAGCCCGACCAGCTGGAGCACCTGGTCGGCGCGCGAGTCGGGCACCCCGATCGCGGCCGCGTAGACGCGCAGGTGGTTGCGCGCGGTGCGCTTGGGGTGGAAGCCCTGCGCCTCCAGCACCGCGCCGACCACCCGGGCCGGGTTGCCGAGCTGGGCGAACGGCCTGCCGTTGATCAGCCCGGTGCCCGCGGTCGGGGTCACCAGGCCGAGCAGCATGCGCAACGTCGTCGTCTTGCCGGCCCCGTTGGGACCGAGGAAGCCGGTCACCGAACCGGGTTCCACTGTGAAGCTGAGGTTCTGCACCGCTGCGACCGGACCGAACTGCTTGGTCAAGTTCTGCACCACGATGCGGCCAGTGCCGTCGTGCACGCGTCCCTCCCGAGTACTCCTACCGGGCGTCATCCTGCCCTAGGAGGGTCACTCGGGGAGGGCGTGGCGTGGTTTCGAGGCGACCCTCGGTATCTCGGTCGTCGTCTCGACGTCCTTCGAATGGCGCAACGTGCGCAACGGGCGGCGGCGTTCGCGGTGCGGCAGACCGTCGCCGATGAGGTGCTGGTGGGCCATCGTCCACACCTGGCACGGCCACTTCTTGTGCCGCAGGATGCCGGGGCACGCGCCGCAGCGGCCGTCGGGATCGGGTTGGTGCACGGTCAACAGCAGCCGCCAGCCGTCGGCCAGGCGGTGGATCTCGGACCGCGCGAGCGGCACCAGGGCGTCCGCCGCGCCGCTCTCGGCGACCTGGTCCAGCAACGCCAGCCGGCGCAGCACGGCGGCCCGCAGCACTTCGTCCACGCCGGTCACATCCTGTCGGCGACTTGGTCGAGCAAGCGGTGCAGCCTGCGCGTCTGCGTGACCGACATCACAGCGGACTCGCCGGGCGGTGCGACCAGCAAAACTCGGTCGTCCTCGACGAGCACGGTCATCGACCGGTCCCGCCCGAACGGGTCGTGGCAGTCGATCCAGCCCTCGGGTTCAGCCATCTGCGCTCCGATCGGAGGTGGCGCGGCGGAGCGCCGCGCGAGCGGACGACCCCGCTCCGTAGCTGCGGGGTTCCCGCCCTGTGCATCGGTCGCGAGGGCGTCGTGACTTACCCGTTATCACCCAAGTTCACTCGATTGCTTGAGCGCGCACACAGCGTGTCGCCACCGCCGGGCGAAATGTGCGCCGGATCGGTGGGGTCGCTGGGCAGGGACCCCTGTTCCCGGCTAAGATTGGTCACGCGGCCCGCTCCCAGTGACCCCCAGGCTGGTTGAGCGGGCCGTCTTTCTCACCGAAGGGCCCCGCTCACAGCACGTGAGCGGGGCCCTTCGCGGTAGCGGGGTGTCAGAGGTCGACCGGCGTGTGGGTCATCCCGTGCGCCTGCGCGACCGGCAGGTTCGTCAGCAGGCCCTCGTGCGCGTTCAGGCCGAGCGCCAGCGACGCGTCCGCCCGCAGCGCGGCCTCCCAGCCCAGGTCGGCCAGCGCCACGGCGTACGGCAGCGTCACGTTGGTCAGCGCGTAGGTCGACGTGCGCGGCACGGCGCCGGGCATGTTCGCCACGCAGTAGAAGACGGTGTCGTGCACCTGGTAGGTCGGGTCGGCGTGCGTGGTCGGCCGCGAGTCGGCGAAGCAGCCGCCCTGGTCGATCGCGATGTCCACGAGGACCGAGCCGGGCTTCATGTCGGCCACCAGGTCGTTGCCGACGAGCTTCGGCGCCTTCGCGCCGGGCACCAGCACCGCGCCGATGACCAGGTCCGCCTCGCGGACGGCCTCCTCGACCGCGTACCGGTTGGACGTCACGGTGCGCAGGCGGCCCTGGTAGAGCGCGTCGATGTGGCGCAACCGGTCCACGCTGGTGTCCAGGACCTGCACGTCCGCGCCCATGCCGACGGCGATCGCCGCCGCGTTGAGGCCCGCCACGCCGCCGCCGATCACGACCACCCGCGCCGGGTGCACCCCCGGCACGCCGCCGGGCAGCACGCCGCGCCCGCCGGACGGCTTCATCAGCGAGTACGCGCCCACCTGCGGTGCGAGCCTGCCCGCCACCTCGGACATCGGCGCCAGCAGCGGCAGGGCGCCGTTCGGCGTCTGCACGGTCTCGTAGGCGACGGCGGTGGTGCCGGAGTCCAGCAACGCCTGCGTCAGCGGCCGGTCGGCGGCCAGGTGCAGGTACGTGAACAGGACCTGGCCCTTGCGCAGCCGCGGGTACTCCTCGGCGATCGGCTCCTTGACCTTGAGCACCAGGTCGCCCTCGGCCCACACGTCGTCCGCGCCGGGCAGCACCTTCGCGCCCGCGGCCAGGTACTCCTCGTCGGTGATGGCCGAACCGAGCCCTGCGCCGGCCTCGACCACCACGTCGTGGCCGCGCTGGGTCAGCTCGTGGGCGCCCGCCGGGGTCAGCGCGACGCGGTACTCGTGGTTCTTGATCTCACGGGGGACGGCGATCCGCACGGTGGGCTCCTTCGGCCGTTGTTACACCAAAGGTCCGGTAACGGGTATTCGGTGTCATCGTGCCGCCGGCACCAACGGGCCGGTTCGGCGTTGTGCTGATCGAACAAGCCCGGTGGCGCGTTGACACCCGTCGGGCCCGGCACCTAGCGTGCGGGCCAACCAACTGAACATCGGCCGCGGCGCGCCAGGAGCGCCGGAACCCGCGCGGGAGAGACCTCGGTGAACGTGCCGGGGCGCCGAAGGAGCAAGTACCCCGCACACTCTCAGGCAGCGAGAACCGCTCGGGTGAGGCGACTCTGGAAAGCGCGCCCAACCGCGCGCACCCACGGTGCAAGCCGGGTCGGACCGACGGTCAGCCGTCGCGACACCCCGGCGAAGCTCTCAGGTCCCAGGACAGAGTGGGGCTCTGGTGGACCTTGCCGTGAGGGAGCGCTGTCGTGACTTATCCGGACAACCTGCTGTACACGCCAGAACACGAGTGGGTGGACTGGGCGCCGGGTACCCAAGAGCCCGTGGCGGTCGGCATCACGTCGTACGCGGCGGACTCGTTGGGTGACATCGTGTTCGTGGAGCTGCCCGAGGTGGGCGCCGTGGTGACGTCCGGCCAGGTGTGCGGCGAGCTGGAGTCGACCAAGTCGGTCAGCGACCTGTACGCGCCGGTCAGCGGCGAGGTGGTGGAGGTCAACCCGACCGCCGTGCGCGACCCCTCGTTGATCAACAACGACCCGTACGGGGCCGGTTGGCTGTTCAAGGTGGCCGTGACCGACGCGTCCGGGCTGCTGACCGCGGTGAAGTACGCGGAACTGACCGGGGACTGACGTCATGGCGATCAGCGTGTTCGACCTGTTCTCCGTCGGCATCGGACCGTCGAGCTCGCACACGGTGGGCCCGATGCGCGCGGCGATGATGTTCGCGCAACGGCTTCGGCCCTCGGCGGCCTCGGTCGACCGGGTGCACGTGGAGCTGTTCGGCTCGCTCGGCGCGACCGGGCACGGGCACGGCAGCCCCAAAGCGGTGCTGCTCGGCCTGGAGGGCTCCCGACCGGAGGAGGTCGACCCCGAAGAGGCCGAACGGCGGGTGGCGGAGATCCGCGCCACGGGACGGCTGCGGCTGGCCGGCGCGCGGGAGATCGCGTTCACCGAGGACACCGACCTGGTGATGCACCGGCGCAAGTCGTTGCCGCTGCACCCCAACGGCATGAGCTTCACCGCCCACTCGGGTGACGCCGTGGTCGACTCGGCGGTGTACTACTCCGTCGGCGGCGGGTTCGTGGTGGACGACACGGCCACCGGCGCCGACCGGATCAAGGCCGACGAGACTCCGGTCGCGCACCCGTTCCGGACGGGTGACGAGCTGCTGGCGCGGTGCCGGGAGACCGGGCTGTCGATCAGCGAGGTCATGCTGGCCAACGAGCTGTCGTGGCGCGACGAGCGGTCGGTGCGCTCGGGGCTGCTGGGGATCTGGGAGGTGATGCAGCAGTGCGTCGAGCGCGGCTGCACGCAGACCGGCGTGCTGCCCGGTGGCCTGAAGGTGCGGCGCCGCGCGGCCGAGATGCGGCAGCGGATGACCGCCGAGCACTACGCCACCGACCCGTTGCGGGTGATGGACTGGGTGACGCTGTTCGCGTTGGCGGTGAACGAGGAGAACGCCGCCGGCGGCCGCGTGGTGACCGCGCCGACCAACGGCGCGGCCGGCATCGTGCCCGCCGTGCTGCACTACTACACCCGCTTCGTGCCGGGCGCGTCCGACGACGGCGTGGTGCGGTTCCTGCTGACGGCGGGCGCGGTCGGCGTGCTGTTCAAGGAGAACGCCTCGATCTCCGGCGCCGAGGTCGGGTGCCAGGGCGAGGTCGGCTCGGCGTGCTCGATGGCGGCGGGCGGGCTGGCCGAGGTCATGGGCGGCACGCCGGAGCAGGTGGAGAACGCGGCCGAGATCGCCATGGAGCACAACCTGGGGCTCACGTGCGACCCGATCGGGGGACTGGTCCAGATCCCGTGCATCGAGCGCAACGCGTTGGCGTCGATCAAGGCGATCACCGCGGCGCGGATGGCGTTGCGCGGCGACGGCTCGCACTTCGTCTCCTTGGACAAGGTCATCAAGACCATGCGTGAGACGGGCAAGGACATGAAGGTCAAGTACAAGGAGACGGCCCGCGGCGGCCTGGCCGTGAACGTCATCGAGTGCTGAGATTTGGCCTCTGACCAGGGCGAATGGCTTCTATCACTGCTCGATGGTTCTCGCCACTGCCTGACGTCCCACGGCCTGGAGACGGCCTGATCTTGAGCCGCACCTGACGGGCTCCACCTCGGTAACGCAGGGTGGAGCCCGTTCGCGCGTCGTGGCCCTGAACCTCGTTGCCGCACAACGACTTCTCGGTGGCAAGGCGGCGAAGCCGCTGCGGCAGCCGATCGCCGTGCCCAGCCCGATCAAGCCGCGTGACCGCGCGATCGTCCCGACTGCTGCGGCCGGTAGCTGTCGTGCCTCCTGCTGGCGCGCGCCGCCTCCCAACCACGTGCACCGACTCCGCGCCCGGTCGACGGGCGGAGCGGAGCGGGAGCCCGGCGTGCCGGGATGCGGGGAGTCGGTGCCAACGTGCGTCGGACCCTGCCGCGCGCCGCCGCAGGCGGCGCGCCTTGATCCCATACAGCGCAATTCGGCGAATCAAGTCGCTCGCGTGCGTAACGAAATTTTAGGCTCGATCGATAGGTGCTGGAGGTGGCTCTTGGGTTCGTGCGCGTCATGTTCGCCACAAACATTATCGAGTGGGGTGTGAGTTGGTAACAGTGAGTAAAAGGGCTCCTTTGGAGAAGGTAGAAGCTTCGGTAAACGCAAGGGAAGGGGACTCGGTCGAACGTGTAGAAAAATCATCGAAAGTCCTCGCTTGCAAACTGTACGGTTTTGGCAAAACAATGTTTACACGCGAGAATCGCTATGCGCGCTACGTAAGGAAGGTGCCGTCAGCCACTCGAAACGATGTACGCACGTCGCTTCGCAAAACCGCTAGCTCGGAAAAAATTATAAATGAGCAAATGGGCAAGTTGATAGCCAATCGGGATGACATGCCGTTGATTGGCTACCGTGAAGTTCGTAAGTTTGCAATCAGCACGGAGGTTAGAAGGTCGGTCAATATCGATTTGGCTTTCCCTGTTTGGTGCGGTACCTTCTTCTTGATTGGCCTGTTAGTTTCGAACTACTTGGTGGATCGGTTGGACTACCTGGGCCTCGCTGTAGGGTATGGGGCTTGGTTCGTTGCAGGCTTCTGTCTTTTGACGGTTCTCAGGCTGGCAACTGTCTTAAACTACATGCGAACGTTTGTTTTTGTGGAGCTTTTTGTCGCCCTGGCCGTAGTATTCGCCATTATTGCTGACATCCGCCAGGCTGGCCCGGTGATTGCCATCAAGCAAGATTCGATGTACGGCCTGCTCTTGGTTGTTGCAGCGGAATCTGTTTTGAGCGTTTTTACTGTGGTGAATCTATCGCTCGCCTCGGTGTTTTTGGTGAATAAGCGTTCTAGAGCTCACGCGATGGCGCGTAATCCGAGTGCCTGTGCCCTGATCCAACTGTTCCGTTGCGTAACGATACTGGTTGATGAGAAAAGGTTCTCAAGCTTGAGTGGACGTCGTTTGTTGGTTAGAGCCTTGCGTGATGCTGCCCACTTTGTAGAGAAAGGGCTATGGCGTCAAATCCCTGTGTACGATACGGCTTGCAGGGTTGCTTATATCGAGCAATGCCGGTCTTGTGCACATGCGCTGCGTAGCTATCAAGGTTTGGTGGCACTAGCGGGAAAGGGTACGAGAGAAGAGCTTCTGGAGAACGTTAATGGTGCTGTTTATGCTATTTGGTACGGGTATCTTCAGTATTTGCCTGTTAAGGACGCGCCAAGTATTGTTACCCTGCGTCAGAGGTTGCGCCTAGTGATGGTGAAGTTCTGGGCGCTTTCCCTGGGTGCTCTCCCTCTTGTTGTAATTTTCGGTGCACGCGTTTTTGGAGTGGATCTACCGGGTTTGTGGAACGGTGGCCTAGTGGCTGCTGGTGTTGTTTGGTTCCTGCTGACGTTCATAGGGACTTTCGATGCGTTTCTTTTGCAGCGTGTAGCTGCATTCAAGGATTTGGCTGGCGCTCTAGCTCAATTCAAGCAAAGTAAATAAATCCTTGATGATTTCATAGCAGGTTCACGCCGTCGTGAGATCGAGTGCGAACTTCGGCTTCGAGCGCGTCAGTGACTCGTACGGCGTAGGCGGGTGACATGGCTTCGCGTACTTCGTGTAGCGTCATCCAGCGGACTTCGGCAGCTTCGGCGGTTGCAGGGATCGGCTCGTTCAGCGGTGTGCAGCGGTAGACCAGCGCAACGATACCGCGTTGCATATTCTTGTAGACGCCAGTCAGGCGGTCTACCTGGACGGAGAGCCCTGTCTCTTCATAAACTTCTCGCCGCACGCCCTCTTCGAACGTCTCGGCCATCTCCAGCACTCCGCCTGGCGGTTCCCAGTGACCGTTATCGCGGCGGCGGATGGCGAGGACTTGGCCGGAGCCGTTGACGACGATTCCGGCGACGCTGACTGAATAGCGCGGCGTGTCTGTCATTGGTCCGCTTTCGTTCGCGTGGCCCCTGTGGGACCATGTACACGTCTAGTCGTCTGTAGGAGTAGGAGACCATGCTCGATCTAGGGACTATAGACAGGACGGTGGATCGTCCGCCGTATCGGCAGATCGCTGACATCCTGCGTCGGCACATCGAGCGCGGTCGTCTGGCTGCTGGTGAGCAGTTGCCGTCCGAGGCGGTGTTGATCGAGCACTACGGCGTGGCTCGGATGACGGTTCGTGAGGCCATCAAGGAGCTGCGAACCGAGGGTCTGGTGGTGGCGCAGCACGGTAAGGGTGTGTTCGTGCGGTCGGCGCCGCCGGTGCGTCGGTTGGCGTCGGATCGGTTCGCGCGGCGGCATCGGCAGGAGGGGAAGTCGGCCTTCCTGGCTGAGGCTGAGGCGGCTGGGCATGTGCCGTCCGTCGATCAGATCCGGGTGACCAACGAGGCTGCGTCGGCTGAGGTGGCGGAGCGGTTGGGGTTGAAGCCGCGGGAACGGGTGATCGTTCGGGCTCGGCGGTACCTGGCTGATGGGCGGCCGGTGGAGGTGGCCACGTCGTACATCCCCGAGTCGATCGCCAAGGGGACAGCCATCGCGGAGGTCAACACCGGGCCCGGTGGTATCTATGCGCGGATCGAGGAGGCGGGGCACGAGCTGGCGCGGTTTACCGAGGAGGTGTCGGCGCGGATGCCTTCGCCGGATGAGCGCAAGGCGTTGGAGATCGGGTCGGGGTCACCGGTGCTGACGTTGGTCCGCACGGCGTTCGACACCAAGGGCCGTCCGGTGGAGGTCTGCGACACGGTCAAGGTGGCCACGTCGTTCGTGCTGGAGTACGACGTTCCGGCCAAGTGAGTCGGTTGCATAAGCGAAGAGAAAGGCGGAGTAGTTGAACTCCTCTAGACGACTAGGTACGGTGAACTTGTCTAGAGGACTAGGTGAGCTGATTGGCTCCGGGCAAGGAGCCCAACGGAAGATCGAGAAAGGTCTAACGATGGCTATTCCTGCTGGTCACAGGTTTCCGATCACCTTCGACGAGCTGTTCCCGCAAGGGTTCTTCGTGCTGAAGGTGGAGCGGGCGCAGGAGTTCAACGAGGGCAAGGCACCGCGTCCGGCCAACGACAAGGTGACGGGCCTGCCGGTGTGGACGGTGCAGGGCACGGACCCGTCGGCGCGGGGCAAGAACACCGGTGCGGTGGTCAAGATCGCGTCGGAGTACCAGCCGGTGCCGCCGGAGGTGTTGCCCGGTACGCCGTTCCGCCCGGCGGTGTTCACCGGGCTGAAGGTGTCGCCCTACGTCCGGGACGGCTGGGTCAACTACACGATTTGGGCCGAGGAGATGGTGTCGCCGCAGGAGGCAGCGGCCAAGGGGCGTCGGGGCAACGGCAAGTCGGACTCGTCGGCGGGCGCTCCGCCGGTTGCGGCCTGAGAGGGGCGTCGTGGAGATCGAAGGATTGATGACGCCTGGTCCGAACGCCGCGCCGCAGGTGGTCACCAAGCCGGGTACGGACTGGTACGGGCTGCGCCTGGTGATGGACCCCGGTGAGGTCGTGCTGGGCCTGCCGGAGGACGAGGACGGGCGGCAGAGGTTGGCGACCTTCCTGACCGAGTTGGCCCGGTGCGCGCATTTCCTCGTGGGAGTGCTCGACCCGTCACCGAACCACCTGTTGATGCCGGGGAGCGGCACGGTGTTGTCGGACGCCACGTTCTTCGGGGAGTCCGGGCCGGGGAGTCGACCGCGATGACCGCTGCCACCGGTGCCAAGCCGAAGTACGCGGTGTTCTTACGGGCGAACTCGTTCGGACGGGCCATGGCGTTGGCGGGGTTCCGGTCGGAGTACGCGTTGGCCAAGGCCATGGGGCTCAACCGGTCGACGGTGAAGCGCGTGCGGACTGGTGAGTTGATGCCGGGGCCGGGGTTCATCGCCGGTGCGTTGAAGGCTCTTGCGCCGATGGCGTTCGAGGACCTGTTCGAGGTCGACGTCAGCGAGGGGTGACCGTGCCTGTGGGTGCGTGACAACTGAACAGATCGCGGCTGGTCGGTGTGGTCGCGGGGAGGCAGTCCAAGTCTTGGCGGGCTCCGGCTGTCTCCCTGCGACTCACCTGACTGGCTTCGCCATGCACTTTTGGTGACACACAAGGGATTCCAGTCATGTCGAGGGTATCTCGTCGCGGGGGACGTGCGTCAAATCGGGCCGTCGCCTCGTCAGGGTGGAAGCTGTCCAACGGTTCGAAGTGCCGGCGGTGCAAGCGGTTCGGTGTGTTCGCGCCCGGACAGCTCGCCTGCTGCGCCTGTCTGGGGTGGCTCGCGCTGATCTTCGCCCCGGTCGGGGGTGCGGCCTGATGGCGCGCTGGGTTGATCCGGCTCCGTTCGAGGGTGCCCGGCCTCGGGTGCCGTGGTGGGCGTTGGTGCCGGGCAAGCTGAAGTGGCTGGCCCTGGTGGTCGCCGTGGTGTGGCTGGCGCTGGTCGGCGTCGTGCGCCTGGTGCTCGTCGTGGTCCGGTACCCGGTGGTCACGCTGGTGCCGTTGGCAGCGGCCTGGTGCTGGCTGCGGTTCGGGCTGTCGCCGCTGGTCCTGGCCTTGCTGAGCCTGACGGCGGGGTTCACGATCTGGGCCGGACTGGATCGGGGATCGTTCCTGCGGCACGTGTGGTTCCGGCTGGTCACCGAGTACCGGCGGGCGACGGTCTACGTGCTGCGTTGGCGCACCACCATGCGCCTGGCGGAGCTGGCCAAGGACAACCGGGGACGTGAGTACCGGCCCAAGCTGCGGCGCGTCCGGTCCGAGGGTTGGCGGGACCGGGTCCGGGTGCGGATGATCCCGTCGCAGGCACCTGAGGCGTGGGAGCTGCGCCGTGACGGCCTGGCGCACTCGTTCGGGGCGCAGTCGTGCCGGGTGCGGGTGCTGCGGCCGAAGGTGATCGAACTGGACTTCATCCACTCCGACCCGTTGGCCCGGTCGCTGCCGGTGCCGAGTCTGGCCGACGATGCGGACGCGGTCGATCTCAAGCGGGTGGTGGTCGGACGCACGGAGACCGGCAAGCCGTGGCGGATTCGCTTGCAGGGCAACCAAGTTCTCGGCGTCGGCGTGCAGGGTGCGGGCAAGGGATCGGTGTTGTGGTCGATCATCTGGCACCTTGCTCCGGCGGTGCGGGCCGGTCTCGTGCGCCTGGTGGGCATCGACCCCAAGGGCGGCATGGAGCTGGGGCAGTGCCCGGACGCGTTCGCCCGGCTGGTGTTCGACAACGGCCGTGAGGCGGTCGAGCTGCTGGAGGAGCTGGCGGCCGAGGTCAAGGAGCGTGCGGCGCGGTACCGGGGTGTCCGCCGGCTGTGGGCTCACTCCAACGGTGAGCCGTTCACGGTGCTGGTGGTCGATGAGCTGGCGGACCTGATCGCCTACCAGCCGGACAAGGGCCTACGGGACCGAGCCACCCGCGCCATCCAGACGATCACCTCCCAGGGCCGTGCTCCGGGCTTCTGCGTCCTGGGCCTGGTGCAGGACCCACGCAAGGAGGTCGTGGGCTTCCGGCACCTGTTCGGCACCCGCGTGGCGCTGCGCCTGGACGAGTCGGCGCAGGTGGACATGGTCCTGGGCGACGGTGCTCGTGCCCGTGGCGCGGCGGCCCACGAGATCAGCGAGCAGACACCCGGCGTGGCCTGGGTCAAGACCGATGGGCGCGGTGAGCCGGAGCGCGTGCGGGCCTTCCACGTCACCGACGCGGACCTTGTCGAGCTGGGCGTCTACCTGGCCGACGCGACCGTGCACGAGTTCCCGAACCGACCCGATGGCGACGCGACCGGAGGTGCTGCGGCATGACCACCCCTGTTGTCCCTGCGGTGCCGCTCGACGTGGCGGGCATGACCTCGGCCGAACGCGCCCGCCTGCCGCTGTCCCTCGACGTGGTCAAAGCGGCGGCCGAACAGCACGGCGTCTGCACCCGGCCGGTCCTGCGGGAAGTCGTGGACCTGGACACCGGAGAAGTGCGGATCGTCGGCATCCGCTGCAACTCCACCCAGGCGACCAAGTGCCCGGCCTGCGCCGAACGCAACCGACGCTCCCGCATGGCCCAGTGCCGCGAGGGCTGGCACCTCGACCACGAACCCGTGGCCGAACGTCACGCACCCACCACCGATCAGGTCGAGCTGGTCACCTACCGCTCGGACCTGACCGCCGAGTACCGCCGTGCCGTTGCTGAGGGTGCGGTCGACCAGGTGGAAGACCTACGCGAGGGCATCCGGGAGGCCGATGCGGACCTGAAGCGGGAGGGAGTCCGCGGGAACCTCCCCAACGTCGAGCGTCCTGGTCGACCGGCGCCCACGCGCTCCACCCGGCGCAGGCAGGACGCGCCCAACCTGCCTCGTCGCAAGGTCGCCAAGCGCACCGTGGGGCGGGAGTTCGCGGGCAAGTACCGGCCCTCGACGTTCATCACGCTCACACTCGACACCTACGGCAAGGTCACCTCGGACGGTGCCCCGGTCGACCCGAACACGTACGACTACCGGCGGGCGGCTCGAGACGCCGTGCACTTCGCCTCCCTGGTCGACCGGTGGTGGCAGAACCTCCGCCGGGTCGTCGGCTTCGACGCCCAGTACTTCGGCACGGTCGAGCCACAACGCCGCATCACCCCGCACGCCCACTTCGCCGTGCGCGGCTCCATCCCGCACAAGGTCATCCGCCAGGTCACCGCAGCCACCTACCTCCAGGTGTGGTGGCCCGACCACGACCACCTGAAGTACAGCGGCGAACGCCTGCCGGTCTGGGACATGCGCACCAAGGGCTTCGTGGACCCGGACACCGAACAGCCGTTGACCACCTGGGCCGACGCCGTGGCCGACCTGGATGCTCCGGCCCACGTGGCCGGGTTCGGCCGCCAGGTGCACTCGAAAGGCATCCTCGGAGGCACGGAGGAGTCCGGGCGGCACATCGGCTACCTGACCAAGTACCTCACCAAGTCCATCACCGAAGTGGTCGAACAGGACGCCTCACCACGCTTGGCCGACCACGCCGACCGCCTGGCCGCCGAGCTGGCCGTCACGCCGTGCTCGGAGCGCTGCGCGGTCTGGCTCCTCTACGGCGTCCAGCCCAAGGGCGTCACGTCCAAGACCACACCCGGCCACTGCAAGGGCAAGGCACACCGCCGAGACACCCTCGGCCTGCCCGGTCGTCGGGTCCTGGTCTCGCGTCGCTGGTCGGGCAAGACCCTCGCCGAGCACAAGGCGGACCGGGCCACGTTCGTCCGCGAAGCGCTCAAGGCTGCGGGCATCGCCAAGCCGGAGGACGAGCGAGCGCGGCTCCAGTGGGGACCGGTCCGGCCTGGTGACCCACACGCCCCGTCCAGGACAGAACTGCTGATGCACATGATCGCCCAGCGGCTCGCCTGGCAGGCCGAGTACCAGCAGGCGCAAGCCACGCTCACGCATCTGCGACGACCCGGCCCCGATGTTTCAGCAACTCGACCGCTGGCCGCTTGAACTGGGGGGATGCCATGAGTGACACGCGGGAGATTGATCGGCTCTGGAGCGTCGAGGACGTGTCGGCCTACCTCGGGGTGCCGGTGAAGACGCTCTACCAGTGGAAGTGGCGGGGTGAGGGCCCACCGGTGCGGAAGATCGGAAAGTACCTGCGCTACGTGCCTGACCAGGTGCGCGCGTGGGTTGACGGCCTGACCGACCGAGCGGCGTAGGGGGGCTGTCGTGGGACACGTGCAAGACCGCTGGTGGAAGGAAGTCCGCGACCCGGCCACGAAGGAGGTCAAGCGGGTCAAGACGGCTCTGCACGGGCAGGGGATGCGGTACAGGGTGCGGTACCTCGACCCGGAGGGGAATGAGAAGGGCAAGAGCTTCCCGGACCGCGCGAAGAAGGCGGCGGAGGACTACCTGCGCGAGGTGGAGTCGGCCAAGCACTCCGGCGACTACCGGGACCCGAACGCCGGGAAGATCACCCTGCGGACCTACGGGGACGAGTGGTTTCGCGGGATGGCGTTCTCCGGTGGGACGCGGGCCTCCGTGCGGAGCCGGCTCGACAGCCTGATCTACCCGAAGCTCGGTGAGGTCGAGTTGGGCGCGCTGCTGCCTCGGCACATCCGTGACTGGCTGGCCTGGTTAACTTCCAAGAAGATCGCCAACAGCACCCGATCGGTGTGCTTCGTCCACCTGTCCGCCATCCTCGACGCGGCCGTCGATGACAGGCGGATCGGCTCCAACCCGTGCAAGGTCAAGAGCGTGCCCCGGCCGCAACCGGACAAGCGGAAGATCGTTCCGTGGTCTCCGGGAAAGGTGGCGGCGGTCCAGGCAGAGTTGCCGGAGCGGTACCGGCTCGCTGTCGTGTTGGGTGCCGGCTGTGGCCTTCGGCAGGGTGAAGTGTTCGGGCTCTCCGACGCGGACATCGTCCGTGAGGCGAACATGCTTCACGTCGTCCGGCAGGTGACCGTGGTCGACAACCGCTTGGTGTTCGCGCCTCCGAAGGGCGGCAAGGAGCGCTCATTGCCGCTGGCGCAGTCGGTCCTGCGGGATATCGACGCCCACATCCGGCAGGTCGAACCGGTGACGGTCACGCTGCCGTGGAAGGAGCCGGACGGCCCGCCTGAGACCGTGCGGCTGGTCCTCTCCACGGACGCCGGGGGAGCGGTCTACCGGTCAGACTTCAACCGACTGGTGTGGCGGCCCGCGCTCGACAAGGCGGGCATGGGGCGGACCAAACGGCAGGACGGCATGCACGCCCTGCGGCACTTCTTCGCCTCGGTCCTGCTCGACGGCGGCGAGTCGATCAAGGCTCTGGCCGAGTGGCTGGGTCACGCCGACCCGGCATTCACGATGCGCGTGTACACGCATCTGCTTCCGTCAAGCAATGATCGAACTCGACGAGCCGTGGACAAAGCAATGCAGGCGATCCGCCATGTTGGCGATCTTCCTCTGGCCTCGTAGCGACGAGCACTCCTGAAAATGTCGGACCTGCGAATTACCCTGCCCGCCAACTGCAAGGTAAGCGTGGAAAAGAGGTGGACATGGCAAGCGTCTCGTGGAACTTCGACAAGAATGCGATCAACAAGGCTGCTCGTGAGGCGGTGAAGGAGCACGTTAAGAAGAACCTTCAGCCGGCTCTTGATCGGGTCTTTCAGCGGTGTGCAGGGCAGCCGGTCGAGGAGGTCAAGAAGCAGTTGGCTGCCGAGTGGAAGCGCGCCACTGGCGAGAACCTCGACAAGAGGAAACTGGACACATGGGCGGAAGCCATCGCCGGTAACACCCGTGTGCGGCTGGAGGCGAAGTAGTTCAGCGGCGGCCTGGAAACGGCCTGACGGCTGCGTTGAGTGCGTTTCCGCTGGTCAAGAACCTTGGTCAATGAAGGTCAAGTACAAGGAGACCGCGCGCGGCGGCCTGGCCGTGAACGTCATCGAGTGCTGACGTGGGCGTGGGAGGCGGTGGACGGCCGCCTCCCGCGCCCGCCTGGTCAGGGCAGGACGGCCTCGATCGCCTTGACGACGGCCTCGTCCTCAGGCTCGGTGCGCGGCCGGAACCTCGCGACGACCTCGCCGGACGGGGCCAGCAGGAACTTCTCGAAGTTCCACTGCACGTCACCGGCCGCGCCGTCGGTGTCCGCGAACGCCGTCAGCTCGGTGTACAGCGGGTGCCGGGACGGGCCGTTCACCTCGACCTTCTCGAACAGCGGGAACGTCACGCCGTAGGTGGTGGAGCAGAACGTGGCGATCTCCTCCGCCGTGCCCGGCTCCTGCCCGGCGAACTGGTTGCACGGGAACCCGACCACGGAGAACCCCTGGGCCGCGTACCGCTCCTGCAACCGCTCCAGGCCCTGGTACTGGGGCGTCAGCCCGCACTTCGAGGCGACGTTCACCACCAGCACCGCCTTGCCGGCCAACTCGCCCAGGCTCGACGGCTCACCGGACAGCGTGCGCAGCGGGATGTCGTGGATGCTCATGCCCGCGAGGCTACGTGCCGTTCGACGAGCGCACGCAGGGCCGTCATCTCCGCCGCCAGCGCGGTCACGCCCGCCGCCGTCACCCGGACCCACGTCCGGGGCCGCTTGCCGTCGTACCCCTTCTCCACCGCGACCAGCCCGGCCTGCTCCAGCACCGCGATGTGCCGCGACAGGTTGCCCGCGGTCAGCTCCAGGGTCGACCGCAGGTAGCCGAACTCGACCCGCTTCGCCTCCGCCGCCACGGTGAGGATGCCCAGCCGGTGCTTCTGGTGCACCACGTCGTCCAGCGACGCGGTCGGGTGCTCAGCCACGCCGCAAACCCGCCAGGCCGCCGACGACGAGCACCAACCCGGGCAGCACGACCACGCTGCCCAACGACCACGTGCTGGGCGTGACGCCCTCCAGCGGCGTGAAGCCGGCGGACACGCACAGCGCGACCAGGTACGCCGCCGTGATGGTGGTGAACCGGGTGCTGCGCTCCACCGCCGCCAGCACCACCAGGCCGAGGCCGATGGTGATGAACTGCCCGATCGCCGGCTGGTCGTGCTGAAGGACCGCCGTGCCCAGCACGGCCGCCGTCAGGGTCGCCGCGCGCGGCGCCTTCCACCGCCACAGCACGGTCGCCGCGGCGAGCAGGATCAGCCCGACCGCGGTGCCCGAGGAGAACCTGAACGGCAGGTGGTCCAGGGCCAGGCCGACCACCGGGCCGCTCAGGCCGATCGCCAGCGCGCCGAGGTAGCCCCCGGTGGACGTCTCGATGCCCACCCGCGCGCCGCGTCCGCGGTACCACCACACCGTCGCGAGCCCGCCCACCACGAGGACGGCCGTCCAGTACACGCCGAGCGCCACCGGGTGCCGCACGTCGAACCCGCGCGACGCCGACCCCGGCGCGTGCAGCGGCACGGCCAGGAACGACGCGACGCCGAAGAACAGCAGCGGGAACGAGTAGGCGTGCCGGTCCTCCCGCGCACGGCGGCGCAGCTTGGCCAGGTCACCCAGCAGGTCTGCCACTCAATCAGGTTTGCACCGCAAACCGGCCACGTCAACCGCGTGGCCGGAAGATGGTCACCACCACCCGCAGCCCGAGCAGCACGCTGATGACCAGCAGGTTGTAGCCGAACACCTGGAACAGCGAGATGTCCGGGCCGACCCGCGGCCCGCCGTCCGCGCCCAGCAGCAGCACCGCCATCACGCCCGCCGTCGCGCCGAGCACGGTCAGCATCACCTGGTGCAGCAGCGAGACGATGAACTGCCGGTCGCGCTCGTCGGCGAACAGCCGCATGCTCAGCCCCAGCCGGCCCTGCTCCAACGCGCTGGAGATCCGGTCCGCCCGCCGCGGCAGCCGCCGCAGCATGGGCAGCATCGCGTGCAGCTCCTCGGTCACGGTGCGCTTCAGCGACTCGGGCGTGAGGTGGGCGCTGAACTGCTTGTCCGCGAACGACCGCGACTCGACCACGATGTTGAAGCCCGGCGACAACGCGGCCAGCGTGCCCTCCACCGTGGCCAGCGCCCGGAACACCGCCGCGATCTCCGGCGGGATGCTCAGCCCGTACCGGTAGACCAGCTTGAACAGGTCGCCGAACATCTCGACGTCCGGCCGCATCCCGGTGCTGAGGTGCCGGGCCATGAACTGCCCGAGCGCGCGCTCCAGCTGCTGTTCGTCGATCTCGTCGGGCCGAGCCACCAGCTCCAGCAGCGCGTCGCGCAGGCCGGCCGGGTCGCCGTGGTCGATGGCGAGCAGCAGCTTGCCCAGCGCGGACCGCAGCTGCGCGTCGATCCGGCCGACCGAGCCGAAGTCCAGCATGCCGAGCCTGCCGTCACCCAGCAGCATGATGTTGCCGGGGTGCGGGTCGGCGTGGAAGACGCCGTTGAGCATCACCTGGCGCAGCAGCGCGTCCAGGAGGGTGCGGGCCAGCGCGTCGCGGTCCACCGACTCCAGCGACGCCGACCGCACGGGCGCGCCGTCCAGCCGTTGCATGACCAGCACGCGTGCCGTGCAGAGGTCCTCGTGCACGGCGGGCAGCACCACGTCCGTGCCGTCGGACGCCGCCCGCACGGCCGCCAGGTTGCGCGCCTCGACCCGGAAGTCCAGCTCCTCGCGCAACGCGGCGGAGAACCCGGCGGCCAGGTCGCGCACCCCGATCGCCTTGCCCCACCGGGTCTTGTCGTGCATGGTCGACGCGAGCCGGATCACGATGTCCAGGTCGGCCTCGGCGACCCGCCGCACGCCCGGCCGCTGCACCTTCACCACCACGTCCTCGCCGGACTTCAGCCGTGCCCGGTGCACCTGCGCGACGGACGCGGCGGCGATCGGCCGCTCGTCGAACTCGGCGAACACGTCCTCCGGCGGCTGCCCCAGCTCGGCCACCAGCACCTCGCGCACCGCGGGCCACGGCGCGGCGGGCACCTTGTCCTGCAACAGCGCCAGCTCGTCGACCACGTCCGGCGGCAGCAGGTCCGGCCGCGTGGACAGCACCTGGCCGAGCTTGACGAACGTGACACCGCCCTCCTCCAGCGCCAGCCGCAGCGACCGCGCCAACCGGGTGTCGGTGCGCTCCCGCCCGCGCAGGTAGGGGCCGAGGCCGTGGCGGAACGCGATCGCGGTGATCCGGGAGTAGCGGCGGGCGCGCGAGATCCGCCCGCGCAGGGCGCGCCACCACTCGGTGGGCGGCGGGATCGACCCGGTCGGCACCACGATCTCGGCGAAGGTCAGCAGCGCGATCATCATCAGCAGCGCGATGCCGACCTGCACGGTGGCCAGCGCGGGCGTGGTCTCCGGGCCCGGCATGGCGTTCAGCGCGGCCTCGCTCATCGACAGGCCGACCATGCACGCGAGGGTGGTGCGGATCAGCCCGACGTGGAGCCCGAGGATGCGGCGCGCGGCCAGAGCCATGCCGAGCACCAGCGCCAGGAACGTCGTCGGAACACCGACCGTGTACAGCAGGAAATCACCCATACGTCTTCCCCCAAGCGGTTCGCGCGGAGGATAGAACGGGCTTCCTGAGACGGTGCGTGTCTGACGGAAAGGTCCGATCACACGGATGGCTCAGAGGAGGCGAATCACCCGGTAGTGGCTTCGGGTAGTGCCGTGCGGCGTCCCCGTTTCACGAGTGTGAAGAGTGTTGACGTTCGGGTGCGGTAGTCCCTACGGTCGCCTGAGAGGTCCGAGGACCTTCGCACGATCCCGTGGAGGGCCACGACTTCGGCGGCGGTGTCGCGGGCCCTCCACGGGTGTGCTGCCCCGGTGCCGGTCGCCGGGTCAGAAGTCGAAGACCGGGCCGGTCTCGGCGCGCATGACGCACGAGTTCGCGAACTCGGCCTCGAACGACCGCGTCTCGCCGCGCCACGTGCCGGACGCCGTGACGCGCACCGGGTCGTACTCCAGCGTGCACAGGCCCTGGCCGGTCGACAGGCCGCCGACCTGGCCGTCCACATCGGACAGCGCGAGGCACGCCTCGTCCGCCCTGGGGTGCAGCCCGCCGGCGGGCTCGCAGGTCAGGTTCGAGAACAGGACTGAGTCGGCGCGCTGCACGCTGAGCACGAAAGAGGACTCCGGCGCGGAGAACGCGGGGATCAGCGCGGCGATCGCCGCGAACAACGGGAGTGGTGCCATGCTCCACAGCCTGGACGCCGATTACCGCTGAACTCCAGGCATCTCACCGGATCGTGTGGTTTCCGGCAAGATCGACTCAGCTCGGCCGTGCCCGGTTGCGCAACCCGTGGGTAATTGTCGAAGTGATCTGATGTGATGTGGCTCACTGTCGAGGTGGCTGTGCGCCCGCGCGGGCCAGGGTGGGTGGATGGCTTCCGAGGTGCGCAGGGTGGCGCTCGCCAGTTCCGCCGGGAACGCGGTGGAGTTGTACGACTTCCTGCTCTACGGCACCGCGTCCGCGCTGGTGTTCGACAAGCTGTTCTTCCCGTCCTTCGACCCCCGCATCGGCACGCTGCTGGCGTTCGCCACGTTCGGCGCGGGGTTCCTCGCCCGGCCGCTGGGCGGGGTGGTGATCGGCCACTTCGGCGACCGGCTCGGACGGCGGTCGATGCTGGTGCTGACGTTGACGGTGACGGGCTTGTGCACGGCGGCCATCGGGCTGCTGCCGACGTACTCCTCGATCGGGCTGGCCGCGCCGCTGCTGCTCGTGCTGCTGCGGGTGGTGCAGGGGTTCTTCCTCGGCGGCGAGCAGGGCGGCGCGACGTTGATGGCGGTCGAGCACGCGCCCGCGGGGCGGACCGGGTGGTACGGCAGCTGGACGTTCCTCGGGTCGCCGATCGGGCTGCTGCTGGCCAACGGCGCGATGGCGGCGTCGACCGCGGTGTCCGGCGACGCGTTCCTCAGCTGGGGCTGGCGGGTGCCGTTCCTGCTGAGCCTGGTGCTGGTGGCCGTCGGGCTGTACGTGCGGCTGTCGGTGGAGGAGAGCCCGGTGTTCCGCGAGGCGCGGGAGTCGGCGGGCGCGGTGCGGCTGCCGGTGGCCGTGGTGCTGCGGGAGTCGTGGCGGAAGGTGCTGCTGGGCGCGGGGGTGAACCTCGGGTTCAACATGTTCATCTTCGTGGTGGCGACGTTCGCGGTGTCGTACGGGACGCGCCAGCTCGGGATGGCGCGGGGGACGCTGCTGACGGCCGGGCTGATCGGGGCGTTCGCGCAGGCGGTGGCGATCCTGGTGTTCGCGCGGCTGTCGGACCGGGTGGGCCGGTTGCCCGTGATGCTCGGCGGGGCGGCGTTCCTGGGCGTGTTCGCGTTCCCGCTGTTCTGGCTGCTGGAGACCCGCTCCACCGGCTTGGTCGTGCTGGCGATGGTGGTGGCGTTCACGGGTTCGGCCGCCGTCTTCGGCCCCATGCCCGCTTACTACGCCGAGCTGTTCGGCACCCGTGTGCGGTACAGCGGCGTTTCGTTGAGCTACCAGCTCGGCGCCGTGCTGGGCGGGGGCCTGTCCCCGGTGATCGCCACGTGGCTCCTCGGCGTCACGCCGACCCACGCCTCGTGGCCGATCTCCCTCTACCTGGTCGTGGGCGCCGTGATCAGCACCCTCTCCCTCCTCGCCATCGGCGAAACCCTCCGCCGCCACCCCTAACCCCCCGCGAGAGTCCAACGTTCAGGGCGCGAGAGTCCAACGTTCACGCACCCTGAATTCAACGCTCGGACCGACCGCGCGGTATGCCGAATGATGAATTCAGGTGCTCCGAACGTAGGACTCTCGCGCTGTGAAGGTACGACTCTCGCGGTGTGGAGGTTGGACTCTCGGGGTTAGAGGGATTTCAGGGTGTGGAGGGTGGTGGTGAGGGCGGTGGGGGAGGCGGGGGGATTGGTGGTGTGGTGGGCGATGACGCCGTCGGGGCGGACGAGGGCGGCGCCCGTCCGGCCGATGCGGTAGCGGGTCGACAGGGCGCCGGTCGGGTCGGTGACGGCGGGGACGTGCAGGGACGGCGCGGCAACGGCGCGCCAGTCCGGGTTCAGGGTGACCAGGGTCCAGGTGCGGAACAGGTCCACAGTGGACACCTCACGGCCGTTGTGGGTCACCACGACGTGGGGCGCGCGGAAGCCCGGACGGGCGGACGGGTCGGCCGGGTCCTCCATCGGCGACGGGTCGGTGTCCTCGATCAGCACGGCGTTCGAACGGCAGCGGTAGCCCAGGGTCAGGTGCATCGGGTCGACCTCGGCCGGCACGTCCGGACCGGCCAGGTGCGGCGCGAACCGCTGCACGTAGTTCGCGTACGACCCGTCCACCACCAGCTTCGCGTACGGCCGCCGCTCGGCCTCGTAGCTGTCCAGCAGGCCGACCCCGGCCTCGCCCTTCAGCACCTCCGCGAGCTTCCACGCGAGGTCGAACCCGTCGCCGATCGCCGTGTTCCCGCCGAGCCCGCCGGTCGGCGGCGTCACCTTCGCCGCGTCGCCGACCAGGAACACCCGCCCCGCCCGGAACCGGTCGCTCACCCACGCCGCCATCTCCCACGCGGTGACCTCCAGGACGTCCGGCTCCAGGTCGGGCGCGTCCGTCGCGATCCGCAGCAGCTCGACGCACCGCTGGACCGGGTAGTCGGCGGCCGACTCGCGCGCCGGGTCGTACTCGATGGTGAACACGTTGCGCCGCGCGGTGTTCGTCGCGACGAAAGCCCCGGTGAACGCCGGGTTCCGCAAGTAGAACAAGGTCAGCTTGTCGGGCACGATGTGCGCGGTCAGGTCGGCGTCGAACACCACGCCGACGTGGCGCGTCAGCTCGCCCGGTCCCTGCCGCCCGATGCCCGCGAACCCGCGCACCACGCCCCGGTGCCCGTCCGCGCCGATCACGTAGTCCGCCCGGACGGCGTACTCGTCCCCGGCCGAACGAACCCGCGCCGTCACCCCGTCGTCGTCCTGCGCCAGCGACACCAACTCGGTCTCGAACAGCACCTCCGCGCCCAGCTCGCGTGCCCGGCGCAGCAGCACCGGCTCCACGTGGTCCTGGCTCGCCAGCGCCGGGCGCTCGGGGCTGAGCGTGGCGTCCCACTCGTCGTCCTCGTGCACGATCGAGTGAAACACCCGTCCGCGCAGGCTTTCCGCGACCTTGATCACCAGCCCGCCGCCCAGGCCCGCCTCGCCGGCCAGCACCTCGTCGGCGACGCCGGCCCGGCGCAGCACCTCCATCGTCCGGTGCGTCTGCCCGGTCGCCTTCGGGTGCGGCGACGTCCCCCGGTGCTTGGAGATGCCCAGCACCGAAACGCCCTGCTGCGCCAGGAACAACGCCGCCGTCAACCCGCTGAGCCCCGCCCCGACCACCAGCACCTGCACACGCCTGTCGTCTCCCATGACTAAGAATCTTAGTCACTGAGAGATTCGGGAAGCAAGACGCTCAGGCGAGCGAGACGACCCCACCCGAACGGGCCGACTCGAACGCCGCCTCGACCACGTCCAGCCCGGCGACCGCGTCGGCCACCGGCACCGGCGCCTGACCAGCGGCGACGGCCGCGTAGAAGTCCTGGTAGGCCCCCGGCTCGGTGCGCACCGGCTCCGTCCCGAGCACGCCCCACTGCTCCACCGGGTCCTCGCCCCACCCCTCCCCGCCGGGCACCGCGCCCGCCTTCAACGCCTCCTCCTGCGGGTCCATCCCGTGCTTCACGTACGCCGACCGGTCGCCCAAGACCCGGAACCGCGGCCCCTGCGACGCCGCCAGCGCCGACGCCCACAGGTGCGACACCGCGCCGGACGGGTGGGTCAGCGCCAGGAACGCGTCGTCGTGCGCCCGCGCGCCGGCGCGCAACGTCCGCACCTCCGCGTACACGCGCGTCGGGCGCCCGAACAGCGCCACCGCCTGGTCCACCAGGTGCGTGCCCAGGTCGAACACGATGCTGCCCAGGTCGGCCGGGTCGCCGGACTCCTTCCACCCCTCCCGGACCTCCGGCCGCCACCGCTCGAACCGCGACTCGAACCGGTGCACCCGCCCCAACGCGCCCTCGCGCACCAGCCGCGCCACCGTGCGGAAGTCACCGTCCCAGCGCCGGTTGTGGAACGGAGCCAGCAGCAACCCCCGGGCCGCCGCCAGGTCCGCCAGCTCCCGCGCCCGCGCGGCCGACGGCGCGAACGGCTTGTCCACCACGACGTTCAGCCCGTGCTCCAGCGCGGCCCGCGCGTGCGCGGCGTGGTGCCGGTTCGGCGTGGTCACCACGACCAGGTCGAACTCGTCGGCGCGCCGCCACACCTCGTCCACGGACGCGATCAGCTCGGCCTCCGGGTAGCGGGACGCCACCTCGGCCCGCCGCTCGGGGTTGCCGGTGACGACGGCGGCCAGCGCCAAGCCGGGCGTGGTGGACAGGAACGGTGCGTGGAAGGCGGCTCCGCCGAGCCCGTAGCCGATCAGTGCGGTGCGCATGCACCGAACCCTAAGCGTCCCAAGTCGTGGACGCCCTGTCGTGGACGGTGACCCACCGCTACGTTCAGCGCATGATCCCGCTGGTGGCCCGTCGGCACGTGGACCGCGTGCGCGTCAGCAGCACGGCTTGTCGCCTCGGCTGATCCAGCCCGACAAACCCGCACGACCGGTGTCTTCGGCGTGCCGGAAAACCCAGAGCCAGACAAGGAGCCACCACAGCATGTCCTGGTCCTTCGACACCAAGCAGGTCCACTCCGGCGCCGCGCCGGACCCCACGACCGGCGCGCGTGCCACCCCGATCTACCAGACCACGTCGTTCGTGTTCCGCGACTCCGCGCACGGCGAGGCGCTGTTCAGCCTGGCCGAGCCGGGCAACATCTACACCCGCATCAACAACCCCACGCAGGACGTGCTCGAGCAGCGGGTCGCCGCGCTGGAGGGCGGCGTGGCGGCGGTGGCGTTCGCGTCGGGCCAGGCCGCCGAGACCGCCACCGTGCTCAACCTCGCCCGCGCCGGCGACCACCTGGTCTCCAGCGCCTCCCTCTACGGCGGCACCTACAACCTGTTCCACTACACGCTGCCCAAGCTGGGCATCGAGGTGTCCTTCGTGGACGACCCCGACGACCTGGACGCCTGGCGCGCCGCCGTGCGGCCGAACACCAAGCTGTTCTTCGCCGAGTCGCTGGCCAACCCGCGCAGCACCGTGCTGGACATCGCGGCGGTCGCCGAGGTGGCGCACGCGGCGGGCGTGCCGCTGGTGGTGGACAACACCGTGCCCACGCCCTACCTCGTGCGGCCGATCGAGCACGGCGCGGACATCGTGGTCCACTCGGCCACGAAGTACCTCGGCGGGCACGGCACCGCGGTCGCGGGCGTGGTCGTGGACGGCGGCACGTTCGAGTACTCCGACGCGGCGAGGTTCCCGGACTTCAACGACCCCGACCCCAGCTACCACGGACTGCGGTACTGGCCCGCGCTCGGGCACGGCGCGTTCGCCGCGAAGCTGCGGGTGCAGGGCCTGCGCGACACCGGCGCCGCCATCGCGCCGCTGACCAGCTTCCTGATCATCCAGGGCATCGAGACGCTGTCGCTGCGCATCGACAAGCACTCCTCGAACGCGCTGGAGCTGGCCCGGTGGCTGGAGGCGCGCGACGAGGTGGCGAAGGTGCACTACGCGGGCCTGCCGTCGAGCCCCTGGCACGGGTTGGCGCAGAAGTACCTGCCGACCGGCGCGGGCGGCGTGGTGTCGTTCGAGCTGCACGGCGGCGTGGCGGCGGGTCGGGCGTTCGTGGACGGCGTGGAGCTGTTCAGCCAGCTGGTGAACATCGGCGACGTGCGCAGCCTCATCGCCCACCCGGCCAGCACCACGCACAGCCAGCTCACGCCCGAGCAGCAGGTCGTCTCCGGGGTCACGCCCGGCCTGGTGCGGCTGTCGGTGGGCATCGAGGGCGTGGAGGACCTCAAAGCCGACCTGGAGGCGGGGTTCCGCGCCGCCAAGTCGGTGCGGTGAGCCACGGGTCCACTTCCGGGAAGACCCCTCCCACCGCCGGCGGGTGGCGGGAGGGGGACCCGAACGGGCGACGCCGGTGGTTGCGCGGCGGCGCGCTGCCCGGTCTGCCCGGCCTGTCGATCGCCTACGAGACCTGGGGCGCGCTGAACGCGGACCGGTCGAACGCGGTGCTGGTGCTGCACGCCCTGACCGGCGACAGCCACGTGGCGGGCCCGGCCGGACCGGGCCACCCCACGCCCGGCTGGTGGGACGGGCTGGTCGGGCCGGGGCGGGCGCTGGACCCCGAGCGCTGGTTCGTGGTCGCGCCGAACGTGCTGGGCGGCTGCCAGGGCACCACGGGGCCGTGGGCGACCGCGCCGGACGGCAGGCCGTGGGGCCCGCGGTTCCCCCGCCTCACGGTGCGCACGCAGGTGGCCGCCGAGGTGCTGCTGGCCGACGCGCTGGGCGTCGACGCGTGGGCCGCCGTGCTGGGCGGCTCCATGGGCGGGATGCGGGCGCTGGAGTGGGCGGTGTCCGAGCCCGACCGGGTGCGCGCACTGCTCGTGCTGGCCGCGCCGGCGGCGTCCACGGCCGAGCACATCGCGCTGGCGTCCGCCCAGCTGCACGCCATCCGGCTCGACCCGGTCGGCGGCCTCGGCGTGGCCCGCCGGATCGCGCACGTCGGCTACCGGGGCGAGGCGGAGCTGACCGCCCGGTTCGGCCGCGAGAAGCGCGCGGACGGCCGGTTCCAGGTGGAGTCCTACCTGGACCACCACGCGGACAAGCTGGTCCGCCGGTTCGACCCGGCCAGCTACGCCACCCTCACCGAGGCCATGAACAGCCACGACGTGGGGCGCGGGCGCGGCGGTGTGCGGGCCGCGCTGCGCCGGGTCACGGCGAGGACCCTGGTGGCGGGCATCGACTCCGACCGCCTGTACCCGCTGCGGCAGCAGGCCGAGGTCGCCGACGCCGTGCCCGGCGCCGGCGACCTGCGCGTGGTGACCTCGCCCTACGGCCACGACGCGTTCCTCATCGAGGTCGACCAGGTGTCGAAGCTGGTCTCGGAACTGCTCGGAACCGGCTAGAACCCGGCCGTGATGCGGGTGAACTCCCAGTCGGCCTGCGGGATGCCGCTGCACGTGGACGACACCTGGCCGTCGCACCCGCCGCGGTCGCGGTTGACCGCCCAGAACGCGAACCGGGCCAGCCCGTTGGACTTCGACCAGTCGCGCAGCTGCGTCCACGTCTGGGCGGTCGTCACCTCGCGCTGGTCGGACAGGCCGTTCATGCCCGAGATGCCGACGTGCCCGAACGCCTGCGCGTCCGACCACCCGAACGTGGTCTTCAGCTTGTTCTTCAGCCCGGTGGCGGCGTTGATCGTGTCCGTGCCGATGTTCGAGCTGCCGAAGTCGAACGGCATGATCGTGAACACGTCGACGCCCGCGCCGATCGCCGCCGCCCGCTCGATCAGCCGGTTGCCCCACGAGTTCGGGCCGGTGGTCGTGGTGCCGAACGTGACGATCGTCTGGATGCCCGGGTTGGCCGCCTTGACGATCTTGAGCGCCTCCAGGATCCGGTCCTGCACGGCGGCGTTCTCGAACTCGTCGGTGTTCTCGATGTCGATGTCGATGGCCTTGAGCCCGTAGGCGTTGATGACCTGCTGGTACGCGCCGGCCAGCGCCTGCGGGGTCGAGCAGTTCGGGCCGAGCTTGTTGCCGCTCCACCCGCCGAACGACGGCACGACGTCACCGCCGGCCGCGCGGATCTGCTGGATGGCCTGCGCGTCGATGCCGCCGGCCAGCGGCCGGTTGCCGTCCCACGCGGGGTTGCAGCCGCCGGACGACAGCACGAACGCCATGGTGAACCACTTGACGCCGGTGGCGCTCATGATCGTGGCCGGCGCGGGCGGGTTGCCCCAGCCGAGGAACAGGTAGGGCGCGCCGCGTCCGCCGGTCGGGTTGGTGCCCGGCTGGGTGGTCGCGGAGACCTGGTTCGACGGGCCGGAGGTGTTCGACGCGGCGTCGCGCGCGCGCACCGCGAAGGTGTACGCGGTGGAGGCGTTCAGGCCGGTCACGGTGGCCGTGGTGCCCGTGACGGTGGTGGCGACCGACGTGCCCCGGTACACGTCGTACGCGGTCACGCCGACGTTGTCGGTCGACGCGGTCCAGGACAGGGAGACGGAGTTGCTGGTGGTGCCGGTGACGCGCAGGGAGCCGGGCGCTCCGGGCGCGACCGTGTCGCCGCCGCCGCCACCGGTGCAGGGAGCCCCGTTGACGGTGCAGTTGAGCGGCGCGCCGGAACCGGTGCCGACGAAGCCGAAGCTCGCCGACGCGCCGACGCCCAGGGCGCCGTTGTACTCGCGGTTGGACGCCACGTAATGATCACCCGTTCGGGTGACAAGTGCGTCCCAGTACGACCCGAGCGAGGTGCCCGCGGGCAGGTCGAACTCGATGCGCCAGGAGCTGATGGCGGACGGTCCGCCGTTGGCGACGGTGAACTTGGCCTCGAAGCCGGTGCCCCAGTCCTGGGTCTTGGCGAAGGTGGCGGTGACGCCCGGCGCCGCTTGCGCGGCCGGGCCGACGATCAGCGAACCTACGGCTATCGCGCCTGCTGCGAGCAGCGCGCTCGTGCGCCGTGACAGCGCTCGTCGTGACATGAAGGGGTCCTCCTCGGCGGGATCGGCAGGGTGAATCGCGCCCACCTCGGAGAGTGGTCTAGACCAAATAAAAAGGCAAGGCTCTTTACTGTTCTGCCGGCTCGGAGGCGCGGCGGAACCGGGCGAAGGGGACTATTCGTCCAGGGCGGTCGCGATCCACGGCGACACGGGCAGGTCGCGCAGGCCGCACTCCACGGCCAGCTTCACCGTCCACCGCAGGGCCTGGAGCACCACCGTGGCCAGCTCCTGCGGCTGCCCGTTGGCCAGCGCGATCTCGATCTGCTCGGCCGCGGCCTCCTGGTCGCCGTGCACCTCGGCGAGCAGCGTGCGGATCGCGGTGCGCACCGGCGGGTCGGCGTCGTCGATCGGCACCTCCTGCCCGTCCTCGTCGAAGACCTGCATCTTGACCGGGGTCGCACCGCCCGAGCCGAGCGCGGCGACCATGCCGCTGCACTCGGAGAACAGCAGGAGCACCAGCTCCCGGATCTCCTCGTTGCCCTCGGGCGAGCCGCTGAGGTACCCGGTGACGAGGTCGACCGCGACCGCGTCCTCCCCGACCTTGGCTGCGGTCAGGGCCTCACCGGCCACGGCCTGGAGCCGCGACCAGCGATCCGGATCTTGCTGCGGGTGCATTCAGCCATCTTCCAACACGGAGTAGGGGCGCACAGCTCTGCATATTGCCTACCCGGTGGCGTTCGCCCACCGCAACGGCTTGTCCGGCGCGCCGCCTCTCGGGTATGGCGCGGTCGGGCGCGTCGTACCCGGGTATGACAGACCCCGGTGGCATGTGCCGACGCGGTCCCGCCGCCTAGCATCGGGGCCGTGATCCGCACTGTCCTCCAGGTCGTGCTGTTCCGCGACCGGTCGCGGGTCTTCGACGGCTTCCGCTTCCGCCACCCGCTGGTGGCGCTCGTGCTGCTCTACGGCCTGATCATCGCGACGGGGGTGAGCTCGGACTACGTCACGGTGGAGGACCCGGACGGCTGGTGGCCGCTGCTGTTCGCCGTCGTCGCCGGCAGCACCGCGCTGACCCTGCGCTCCACGCTCGTGGCGTGGCGGCTGGCCACGGCCGGCCTGGTGGCCACCCGGCTGCTGATGCCGTCCGAGCCGTCGGTCCTGGGCAGCTGGCAGTGGTGGTGGTACGTGCCGGTGCTGCTGGCGGTCGCGACCGCGCACCGCGGCCGGGTCGTGCTGCTCGTGGCGTCGATCACGTGCGCCGTGCTGCTCTCGATGGACCAGGGCGCCGACGTCCTGCAGGCCATCGCCCTGCTGCTGGTGGTGCTCGTGCTCGGGTACGCGGTGGGCGCGCGCGGCCGGGCCGAGCGGCGGTTCCACGCGGAGCAGGACGAGAAGGCGGCGCTGGTCGAGCGCGCCCGGATCGCCCGCGAGATGCACGACGTGGTCGCGCACCACATGTCGCTGGTGGTGGTCCGGTGCGAGACCGCGCCCTACCGGATCGCGGACCTGCCCGAGGCGGGCGAGCGGGAGTTCGCCGAGCTGGGCGCGGCGGCCCGGGCCGCGATCACCGACATGCAGCAGCTGCTCGGCGTGCTCCGGGAGTCCGGCCGGCAGGCCGACCGGACGCCGCAGCCGGGGCTGGCCGACATCAGGTCGCTGCACGCCGACGCGGCCGTCACCGACGCCGAGGTGCCGGAGGCGGTCGGCCTGACCGCGTACCGGATCGTGCAGGAGGCGCTCACGAACGCCGGTCGCCACGCGCCCGGCTCGACCACGTCGGTGGCCGTCGACCTGGTCGACGACGAGCTGCGGGTCGTCGTGCGGAACACGGCGGGAGGGCCGTCGCTCGGCGGTGGCGGCGGGCACGGGCTCAGGGGCATGCGGGAACGGGTGGCGGTGCACGGCGGTTCGCTGACCGCCGAACCGACCCCGGACGGGGGGTTCGCGGTGCGGGCGACGGTTCCGGTGGGCCGGCGATGATCCGGGTGCTGGTGGCGGACGACCAGGAGATGGTGCGCGAGGGCTTCTCCGCGCTGCTGGACGCCCAGCCGGACATCAGCGTGGTCGGGTCGGCCGGCGACGGCGTCGCCGCCGTCGGCGAGGTCCGCCGGCTGCGGCCGGACGTGGTGCTGATGGACGTGCGGATGCCGGAGATGGACGGGCTGACCGCGACCAGGCTGCTGGCCGACGACCCGGTCAAGGTGCTCGTGCTGACCACGTTCGACCTCGACGACTACGTCTACGAGGCGTTGCGGGCCGGTGCGAGCGGGTTCCTGCTCAAGCACGCGCCCGCGAGCGAGCTGCTGGCCGCGGTGCGGGTGGTGGCGCGCGGCGAGGCCCTGCTGGCGCCCTCGGTGACCAAGCGGCTCATCGAGGACTTCGTGAAGGCGCAGCCGGTGCGGGCGGTCAAGCCCGCCGCGCTGTCCGCGTTGACCGAGCGGGAGACCGAGGTGCTGGGGCTGATCGCGCAGGGCCTGTCGAACGGCGAGATCGCCGCGCACCTGGTGCTGGCCGAGCAGACGGTGAAGACGCACGTGAGCCGGGTGCTGATGAAGCTCGGCCTGCGCGACCGCGCGCAAGCCGTGATCGCGGCCTACGAGTCCGGCCTCGTGGTACCCGGGTAGGGCCTCGGGATCGGCACCGCGGGGTGACGATCCGCGCGGCGTGGTCTCCCTAGCTTCGACGCCATGCCGAAGAAGATCGCGTTGGTGGCCGCGCTGCTGGTCCTGGCGGTGCCGGGTGGCGACCCGCCGCCGTTCACGCCCCGGATCGAGGTGCACGGCGACCTCTCCCGGGCCGCGCACGTCGCCGTCGTGGTTCCCGGGTCCGATGTGGACGGACGCCGGTTCGGCGCGACGGTCGGGCGGATGGCGCGCGACCTGCACGCCGCCGTGGGGCGGGACGACGTCGCGGTGGTCGCGTGGCTGGGGTACCGGACGCCGTCCGGGCTTGGCGTGGACGCGGCGGGCGGCCGGTTGGCGCGGGCGGGCGCGGTCGCGCTGGACGAGTACGTGCGGACGTTGCCGGGGCACGTGCACCTGCTGTGCCACAGCTACGGGTCCGTGGTGTGCGGGCTGGCCCAGCCGACCGTGGACGACGTGGTGCTCCTCGGGTCGCCCGGCGTGCGGGTGGACGCCGTCACGTCCGGCGCGCGGGTCTGGGCGGCGCGCGGCGGCCGGGACTGGACGCGCTGGGTGCCGGCGGTGCGGCTGGGCGACCTGGGGCACGGCGCCGACCCGGTCGACCCGGCGTTCGGCGCGCGGGTGCTCGACGTCGGCGACATCGGGCACGACGAGTACTTCCGGGAGGGCACGGCGTCGTTGCGCGCCCTGGCCCGGATCGCGGCGGGGGAGACGCCGTGAGCCGGGATCCGGTGGTCGACGCGACGCGGGCCGTCGCCATCGCCGGCGTCGTGCTGGGGCACTGGCTGGTGACGGCCGTGGTGCTGACGGGTGACGGGCTGGTGGTCGACAGCCCGCTGCGGTGGATGCCGGAGCTGGCGCCGGCGACCTGGGTGCTCCAGACGTTGGGGCTGTTCTTCTTCACCGGCGGGTTCGGCGCGGTGCGCTCGGGCGCGCCGTGGTGGTCGCGGGTGCGCAAGCTCGTGCCGCCGGTGGCGGTGCTGCTCGGCGCGTGGGCGGCGGTCCTGTTCGGACTGTCGATGCGCGGGTTGTCGCAGCAGACCGTGATGACCGTCGGGTACCTCGTCGTGACGCCGCTGTGGTTCCTCGGCGTGTACGTCGTGCTGTCGGCCTGCACGCCGTTGCTCCGGCGACTGGGGTGGTGGGGCGTGGTGATCCCGGTCGTGCTGGTCGCCGTGGACGTCGGCTGGGTGGAGGTCGGCTGGGTGAACGTGGTCGCGGTGTGGTGGGCGCCGTGGCAGGTGGGCGTGCTCGCGGCCCAGCGGGGTCACCGCCGTTCGTGGGGTGCGGCGTTGGCCGTGGGCGGCGGGGTGGCGTTCGCGTCGCTGCTGGCCGCCGGGTACCCGGTGAGCGCGGTCGGCGTGCCCGGCGCGGCGGAGTCGAACCTGTCGCCGCCGTCGGCCGCCGCGCTGGCCCTGGCGCTGGCGCAGGTGGGTCTGGTGCTGCTGGTCCGGCCGGCGTCCCTGGCCCGGCGGCCGCTCGCGCGGGCGCTGAACGCGCGGGCGTTGCCGATCTTCCTGGTGCACCAGAGCGCGGTGCTGGTGGTGACGTTGGCCGGTTCCGCGTTCGGCTCGTTGCGCGGCCTGCACACGCCGCCGTCCGATGCCCTATGGGTGCTGGAGCGCGGGACGTGGCTGCCGGTGTTCGCCTGCGTGTGCCTGGTCCTGCTTCGGTACCGCCGCGGCCAGGGCGGCGGCGATCGTCGCGACGTGCAGCACGACCATCGCGCCGGTCGGCTCGAGCACCAGCAGCGCCGGCACGCAGGCCAGCGCGGTGAGCAGCCAGGGACGCCGGCCGTGGCACGTGCCGGCGTGCGCGGTGTGCAGCAGGTACCAGCCCAGCAGCAGGTGGATCAGGTTCTGCAGCGGGTCGACCTTGAACACGACCAGCGTGCCCGCCGCGCCCGCGAACCCGGTGACCACGAACCCGAGGACGCCGAGCACGCCGTAGCCGGCGCCGAGGGTGACCGCGAGCCGGGTGCGGTGGGTCTCGCGGGTGCGGCTGGGGCTGAGCGCGGCGTTGCGCTCGAAGCGGTGGAACACCGCCAGGACGGGCAGGAGCAGCAGCACCAGCACGGCCAGCCAGCGCGGTTTGGTGGCGACCCAGTCGAACGCGGCCGGTGAGTCCAGCAGGCCCAGCACGCCGATCACGGCGGCCAGCACGGTGAGGTAGCCGAGGTAGACCGTCATCGGCGCGGTCCGGGCGAACTCGACCACCCGCCACGGCCTGCTGCCCGCGAGCCAGGCCGTGACGCGGGGCTTGAGCAGCAGCACCAGGCAGATCTGGGCCAGGCCGAGCACGAGCAGGCACACGGTGGGCGGGCTGAGGTTCGAGCTGCCCTCGCCGGGCAGCGGCATCATCGTGCGCGGGTAGCCGCCGAACGTGATCAGCGCGAGCAGCACGGGCACGGCGGCGAGCGCGAGGACGCCGAGCACCTTGCGCGGGACGCGGTGCAGGCTGCCGTCGGCGTAGTGGAAGCCGAGCTGTTGCAGCAGCAGCGCGCCCAGCACCAGGTTGAGGTAGCCGCCGGGGCGCCAGGGGAAGCCGATGCGGGCCAGGTCGACCACGATCATGGCGGCGACCAGCGCGACCGGCGTGACCAGGCGGGCGTGGCGGTGCAGCCAGGCCATGACGGGGGTGGCGGCGACCGCGACCAGGTACAGGCCCAGGAACCACAGCGGGTGCGCGATGAGCCGGCCGAACATCTCCACCCGCGACTTGTCCACGTCGAGCAGTTCGAGCGGCAGCGGGAGGACCAGCCAGGCCAGCACGAACGCCAGCACGGGCCGCAGCAGCCAGGTGATGCGCGCGGCCAGGTAGCGGCCGTAGCCGCCCTGCTCGGCCTGCACGGCGTGCCAGCCGACGAGGTTGGCGTGGCCGCCCGCGAAGTAGAAGACCGGGATGGCCTGCAACGCCCAGGTGAGCAGCCACAGCCAGGTCGCGCTCACGCCCGCCCAGTGCAGGACGGTGATCAGCGACTGCCCGATCACCACCAGGGCGAGCGCGCCGAGCCGCAGGAACGTGGCGTAGCGGTCGGGGGTGGCCCGTGGCCGGGGCGCGTCGACGGGGTCGTCGGGACCCGCGCCGTGCCTGCGGCGGTCGGCCAGGCCGGGCAGGCGGGCGAGCAGGAGGAACACCACGACCGCGCTGCCGAAGCCCCACGCGAGGACGGGCTCGTGACCGGGCGGTCCCCAGCGCTGCCGCCACGAGTTGAACTCCAGGCCCGCCGCGTAGAGCTGGGCGGTCGCGTGGCACCGGGCCGCATGGCCGCGCGGGTTGACCTCGCACTGGGCGTGCATGTCGTGGGCGAGGCGGGCGTCGAGGGACTTGCGGGCGTCCGGGCCGAGCGGGCGGCCCTTGTGCTCGGCGTAGCGGAGCAGGTCGTAGCCCAGGTCGTGGGCCTTGCAGCCGGTGCCGAAGTCCCACTCGGTGTCCCCGGCGGGCCCGGAGCAGCCGCCGTTCGGGTCGATGGCCCGGGCGGACCCGTCGGCCCCGACGACCACCACGGGTCGGCGCTTGGTGACTTCGCCGAAGTCGGCCGGGAACTCCAGGAGCGGGTTCACCGCGTCGGGGTGGGCCATCGCCTCGACGGCCTTCGCCGCGACCGCGACGTCGCCCTTGAGCGGCGAGGTGTCCGTCGCGCCCGCCGGCCTGGACGCGATCACGCCGCACACGAACACGGCGAGCGCCACGAGCACGAACCGGAACCAGGCGGGCAGACGGGCGAGCAACCGGAGCCCCGGCCACCCCCCGGTGGTGTTCACCGCCACGTCACCCATCGGTAGCCGAGCGTACGCGAGAGTCCTACCCCCAGCCCGCGAGAGTCCTACGTTCGGAACGCGTGTGTCCTACGTTCGGAACACCCGAGTTGAACGCTCGGCACACGCGACCCGCGCCGTCCCGGCACGTCACGGCTGGACGGGCAGCGCTCCCGACAACGACGCCAGCGCCATCTGCGACAGCAGTGCCGCCATCTGGTCGCGGTCCAGGTGGGCGCTGTGCGGCGTGGAGTTGATCAGGCCGAACACGGCGTGCGCCGCCGCACGGGCGGTCGGCTCGTCCACTTCCGGCGACGTCTTGCGGATCGTCTCCACCCACACCTCGACGTAGCGCCGCTGGAGCGCCCGCACCCGCCGCCGGTCCGGGTCGGTCAGGTTCGCCAGGTTGCGGATCTGCACGGTGATCAGCGCGGGGTCGTCCAACGCGAAGTCGACGTGCCACCGGATCAATTCCCGCAGCGCGTGCGCCGGGTCGCCGGAGGCGGCCACCCGGTTCAGCCCGCCGTCCAGCAGCCGTTCGCTGATGGACGTCAGCATCTCGCCGAGCATCGCGTCCTTGCTGCGGAAGTGGCGGTACAGCGCCGGCCCGGAAATCCCCACGGCGGCGCCGATGTCGTCGATGCCGACGCCGTGGAAGCCGTGCCGGGCGAACAGTTCGGCGGCGGCGGCCAGGATCTGGTCGCGGCGGGTTTGCTTCGCTGGCTCGGCTGACACGCGGCCCATCTTAAACGCCCAGCCCAGTCCACGTAAACGGGCGTTAACCTGGCCGTCGCCGCGCGATCACCGACCAGTGGCCGAAACGCGTAGTTAACTCTTGACCCACTCTTTTTATATAGGACTACTTACTGGTAACCCTTGTTGTGCTCCGCATCACACCCTGCGTTGTTTCCCTCCGGGAGGCTCCGATGCGCCTTGTCCGAACCCTGTCCAGCGCGGCGCTGGCACTCGTCGCCACGCTGGCACTCGTCGTGCCGGCGGAAGCCGCCGCCGCCAACTACGTCGCGCTCGGCGACTCCTACTCGTCCGGAACGGGCACCGGCTCGTACTACAGCGACTCCGGTAGCTGCAAGCGCAGCCAGTACAGCTACCCGGCCCTCTGGGCGGCGTCGCACGCGCCCGCGTCGTTCAAGTTCGTCGCCTGCTCCGGCGCCAAGACCGGTGACGTGCTCGCCAACCAGGTCAGCGCCCTGAGTGCGACGACCTCCCTGGTCAGCATCTCGATCGGTGGGAACGACGCCGGCTTCACCGACGTGATCACCGCCTGCACCTTCGGCTCCGACTCGACCTGCACCACCCGGGTCAACCAGGCCAAGGCCTACGCCACGGGCACCCTGCCCGCCCTGCTGGACAACGTCTACACGCAGATCCGCACCCGCGCGCCGTCCGCCACGGTCGTCGTGCTCGGCTACCCGCGGCTCTACAAGGTGCCGGGCAGCTGCTCGGTCGGCCTGAGCGACACCAAGCGCGCGGCGATCAACTCCGCCGCCGACACCCTGCACCAGGTGATCTCCGGCCAGGCGGGCGCCAAGTCGTTCTCCTACCGCGACCTGCGCACCCCGTTCACCGGGCACGAGATCTGCTCCGACGACTGGTGGATGAACAGCCTGACCTGGCCGGTGGAGGAGTCCTACCACCCGAACCGCAACGGCCAGCGCCTCGGCTACCTGCCGCAGCTCACCGCCGTCACGGGCTGACCTGTTCGGTCGTCACACCGGAGGGGGCCGCACCCGCGGCCCCCTCCGGCTTGTGAACTGGAGTTAACAAGCGCTAACATCGCCTCAGGTTAACGACGGCTAACCGCGAGGAGTTCGATGGACGCCCCGGTGCTGCGCAGCACGGCCGACAAGTCGGCCGACGCCTTCCGGCGCTACCACGACGAGCACGCCCGGCTCGTGGCGGAACTGCGCGCCAAGCTCGGCCGAGCCGCCCTCGGCGGCCCGGAGAAGTCACGGACCCGGCACGTGGAGCGCGGCAAGCTGCTGCCCCGCGACCGGGTCGACGCGCTGCTCGACCCCGGTTCGCCGTTCCTCGAGCTGTCACCGCTGGCCGCGGACGGCATGTACGGCGACGAAGCGCCCGCCGCCGGCGTCATCACGGGCGTCGGCCGCGTGTCCGGCCGCGAGGTCGTCATCGTCGCCAACGACGCCACCGTCAAAGGCGGCACCTACTACCCGCTGACGGTGAAGAAGCACCTGCGCGCCCAAGAGGTCGCGTTGCAGAACCACCTGCCGTGCGTCTACCTGGTGGACTCCGGCGGCGCGTTCCTGCCCCGGCAGGACGAGGTGTTCCCCGACCGCGAGCACTTCGGCCGGATCTTCTTCAACCAGGCCACCATGTCCGCCCGCGGCATCCCGCAGGTCGCCGCCGTGCTCGGCTCGTGCACCGCCGGCGGCGCGTACGTGCCCGCGATGTCGGACGAGGCGGTCATCGTGCGCGGCCAGGGCACCATCTTCCTCGGCGGCCCGCCGCTGGTGAAGGCCGCGACCGGCGAGGTCGTCACAGCCGAGGAGCTGGGCGGCGGCGAACTGCACTCGCGCACGTCCGGCGTCACCGACCACCTCGCGGAGGACGACGCGCACGCGCTGCGGATCGTGCGCTCGATCGTCAGCACGCTGGGTCCGCGCGCGCCGCGCCCGTGGCAGGTCGAACCGGCCGCGGAGCCCGCCGTCGACCCCGCCGAGCTGTACGGCGTCGTGCCGACCGACAGCCGCACGCCCTACGACGTGCGCGAGGTGATCGCCCGGATCGTCGACGGCAGCCGGTTCCAGGAGTTCAAGAAGGAGTACGGCGCGACGCTGGTCACCGGGTTCGCCCGGATCCACGGCCACCCGGTCGGCATCGTGGCCAACAACGGCGTGCTGTTCGGCGAGTCGGCGTTGAAGGGCGCGCACTTCATCCAGCTGTGCGACCAGCGCAGCGTGCCGCTGGTGTTCCTGCAGAACATCAGCGGGTTCATGGTCGGCCGCGAGTACGAGGCGGCGGGCATCGCCAAGCACGGCGCGAAGATGGTGACGGCGGTGGCGTGCGCGCGGGTGCCGAAGTTCACCGTGGTCATCGGCGGGTCGTTCGGCGCGGGCAACTACTCGATGTGCGGCCGGGCCTACTCGCCCCGGTTCCTGTGGATGTGGCCCAACGCCCGCATCTCGGTGATGGGCGGCGAGCAGGCGGCCTCGGTGCTGGCGACCGTGCGGCGCGACCAGCTCGGCGACGCGTGGTCGGCGGAGGACGAAGAGGCGTTCAAGGCGCCGATCCGGCAGCAGTACGAGGACCAGGGCAACCCGTACTACTCCACGGCCCGGCTCTGGGACGACGGCGTGATCGACCCCCTCGACACGCGGATGGTGCTGGGCCTGGCGTTGTCCACGGCGGCGAACGCCCCGATCGAGCCGGTTTCCTACGGCGTCTTCCGGATGTGATGGGCATGGTGCGCCAAGGGATGTTCGACAGCGTTCTGGTGGCCAACCGCGGCGAGATCGCGGTGCGCGTGATCCGCGCGCTGCGGCGGTTCGGCATCCGCTCGGTCGCGGTCCACAGCGACGCGGACGCCGACGCGCTGCACGTGCGGATGGCGGATGTCGCGGTGCGGATCGGACCCGCGTCGGCGCGGGAGAGCTACCTGTCGGTCGAGCGGATCGTCGAGGCGGCGCTCTCGACGGGCGCGCAGGCCGTGCACCCCGGGTACGGGTTCCTCGCCGAGAACGCGGAGTTCGCGCGGGCGTGCGAGAAGGCCGGGCTGGTGTTCATCGGGCCGCCCGCCGAGGCGATCGAGGCGATGGGCGACAAGATCCGCGCCAAGCTGACCGTCGCGGCGGCCGGCGTGCCCGTGGTGCCGGGTCGGACCGAGGTCGGGATGACCGACGACGACCTCGTGCTCGCGGCGGACGAGATCGGGTTCCCGGTGCTGCTGAAGCCGTCCGCCGGCGGTGGCGGCAAGGGCATGCGGCTCGTGGAGTCCGGCGACGGCCTGCGCGACGCCATCGAGTCGGCACGGCGGGAGGCGCGCGGGTCGTTCGGCGACGACGCCTTGCTGATCGAGCGGTTCATCGGCAACCCGCGGCACGTCGAGATCCAGGTGATGGCCGACGCGCACGGCGGCGTGACGCACCTCGGCGAGCGCGAGTGCAGCCTGCAGCGGCGACACCAGAAGATCATCGAAGAGGCGCCGTCGCCGCTGGTCACGCCCGAGATGCGGGCCGCGATGGGCGCGGCGGCGGTGGAGGCCGCCCGGTCCGTCGGGTACGTCGGGGCGGGCACGGTCGAGTTCATCGTCGACGGCGCGTCCGGTGACTACTTCTTCATGGAGATGAACACGCGGCTCCAGGTCGAGCACCCCGTGACCGAGCTCGCGACCGGCGTGGACCTGGTCGAGTGGCAGTTGCGGGTGGCCGCGGGCGAACCGCTCGGGTTCACGTCGGTGGAGATGACCGGGCACGCGGTCGAAGCGCGCGTCTACGCGGAAGACCCGGCACGGGGCTTCCTGCCGACCGGCGGGACGGTGCTCGCGTTGGAGGAGCCGTCCGACGTGCGGGTGGACTCCGCGTTGCGGGTCGGGCTGACCGTCGGCAGCGACTACGACCCCATGCTGGCCAAGGTGATCGCGCACGGGGCGACGCGCGAGGAGGCGTTGCGCAGGCTGCACGCCGCTCTGGGCCGGTTCACGGTGCTCGGCGTGACCACGAACATCCCGTTCCTGCGAGCCTTGCTGCGCGACCCGGACGTCCGGTCGGGCGACCTCGACACCGGTCTGGTGGAGCGCAAGCTCGACACCCTGGTGGCCGTGCGGCGGCCGGACGAGGTGCTGGCCGCCGCCGCGCTGGAACGGCAGCTCTCGCTGGGCGGTGACGACCCGTGGACGCGGGCCGACGGCTGGAGGGTGGGCGAGCACGCCTGGACCCGGTGGCTGATCGACGGCGTCGAGGTGCGCGTGCGCGGCGACGAGGTGTCGGTCGCGGGCGGCGAACCGTCCAGGCACACCGTTCGGGTCGACGGCAGCAGGCTCACCGTGGACGGCCGGCCGTACGCGATGCACCGCGACGGGGACGTGCTCTGGCTGGGCCGGGACGGTCACGCGTGGGCGCTCACCGAGACCCGGCCGTCCGAGGTCGCGGCCTCGGGGGTCGTCGCGGGCGGCGGCCCCGTCACCAGCCCCATGCCCGGCACGGTGCTCCTGGCGCGGGTCGCCCGGGGCGAGCACGTGACGGCCGGGCAGGCGCTGTTCGTGGTCGAAGCGATGAAGATGGAGCACACCGTCACGTCACCCGTGGCCGGCGTGCTCACCGAAGTGCACGTCCAGGCGGGCCAACAGGTCGCGCTGGACCAACCCCTTGCCGTCGTCGTGCCCCACGAGGAGTGAGCGATGTTGGACTTCCGCCTTGACGAGGAATACGAGGCGTTGCGCAAGACCGTCGAGGAGTTCGCCCGCGAAGAGGTCGCGCCGGTCATCGGCGGGTTCTACGAGCGCGAGGAGTTCCCCTACGACATCGTCGCCAAGATGGGGCGGATGGGGCTGTTCGGGCTGCCGTTCCCGGAGGAGCACGGCGGGATGGGCGGCGACTACTTCGCGTTGTGCCTGGCGCTGGAAGAACTGGCGCGGGTCGACTCGTCCGTGGCGATCACGCTGGAAGCCGGCGTCTCGCTGGGGTCTATGCCGGTGTTCCGGTTCGGCTCGGCCGAGCAGAAGGCGGCCTGGCTGCCCCGGTTGTGCGCCGGCGAGGTGCTCGGCGCGTTCGGGCTCACCGAGCCCGGCGGCGGGTCGGACGCGGGCGCGCTGCGCACCACCGCCCGGGTCGACGGCGACGAGTGGGTGATCAACGGCACCAAGGCGTTCATCACCAACTCCGGCACGGACATCACCGGCCTGGTCACGGTGGCGGCGGTGACCGGGCGGCGGGAGAACGGCAAGCCGGAGATCTCGGCGATCATCGTGCCGTCGGGCACGCCGGGGTTCTCGGTGTCGCGCAAGTACTCCAAGGTCGGGTGGAACGCGTCGGACACGCGTGAGCTGTCCTTCCAGGACTGCCGCGTGCCGCTGGCCAACCTGGTCGGCGAGCGCGGGCGGGGGTACGCGCAGTTCCTGCAGACGTTGGACGAGGGCCGGGTGGCGATCGCGGCCGTCGGCGTCGGCCTGGCGCAGGGGTGCGTGGACGAGTCGCTGAAGTACGCGGGTGAGCGGGAGGCGTTCGGCCACCGGATCGGCGCGTACCAGGCCATCCAGTTCAAGATCGCCGAGATGGAGGCGCGCACGCACACCGCGCGGCTCGCGTACTACCAGGCGGCGGCGAAGATGCTGCGCGGCGAGCCGTTCAAGCGGGAGGCGGCGATCGCGAAGCTGGTGTCGTCGGAGGCGGCGATGGACAACGCGCGTGAGGCGACGCAGATCTTCGGCGGGTACGGGTTCATGAACGAGTACCCGGTGGGCCGCTTCTACCGGGACGCCAAGATCCTGGAGATCGGCGAGGGCACCAGCGAGGTGCAGAAGATGCTGATCGCCCGCGACCTGGGCCTCCACTAACCCGAGAGTCCAACGCTCACGCCGCGAGAGTCCAACGTTCGGGGCGCGAGAGTCCAACGTTCAGAGCACCTGAGTTCAACGCTCGGGCATACCCGCCGGTATGCCCGAGCGTTGAACTCGGGGTCCGTGAGCGTTGGACTCTCGAGCTGTGGACGTTGGACTCTCGCGGTCAGGGGAACTTGCCGTGGCGGCCTTCGCCGGAGTGGAAGCGGCGCAGGCCCTTCTCCACCTCGGTCAGCGCGACGAGGCCGTGGGACAGCTCGTTGGCCAGGGCGTCGGGTTCCGGCAGGTCCTCCTGCTCCAGCAGCGACAAGCGGTCGCGGCGCAGGCCCACCTGGGGGAACCCGGACAGTTCGAGCGCCAGGGACTCCGCCGCGGCACGTGAGGTGCCGGAAGGCACCACGCGGTTCGCCAGGCCGATCCGCAGCGCCTCGCCGGAGTGCACCGGCCGTCCCGTCAGCACCAGGTCCATCGCCCGCGACGCGCCGATCAACCGGGGCAGCCGCACGGTCCCGCCGTCGATCAGCGGCACGCCCCACCGCCGCGAGTACACGCCGAACACGGCGTCCTCGTCGGCCACCCGCAGGTCGCACCACAGCGCCAGCTCCAGCCCGCCCGCCACCGCGTGCCCGGACACCGCCGCGATCACCGGTTTCGACAACCGCAACCGCGTCGGACCCATCGGGCCGGACGGCGATTCCGCGTCGTTGCCCCGGGGCGTGCCCAGCGCCTTCAGGTCGGCGCCCGAGCAGAACGTGCCGCCCTCGCCGTGCAGCACGGCCACCGCCGCGGTCGGGTCCTCGTCGAACTCGCGGAACACCTCGGTCAACGTGTGCGCGGTCGGCCCGTCCACCGCGTTGCGCACGGCGGGCCGGTTCAGCAGGACGGTGAACACCGGCCCGGACCGCTCAACCCGGACGGCGCTCACGGCTTCGGCAGCCCTCGTTCCACGATGGCCCCGAAGTCCACGCCGCGCGGCAGCGTGCCGAACGCCACGCCCCAGTCGCCGGACAGCCGTGACGCGCAGAACGCGTCCGCCACCGCCGGGTGCCCGTACCGCACCAGCAGCGCACCCTGCAACGCCAACGCCATCCGCTCCACCACCCGGCGCGCCCGCACTTCGAGGTCATCGGTGTCGATCAGCTCATCCTTGAGCCCTTGGACGGCCGCGTCCAGCCGCCGATCGGCACCGCGCGCCGCGTCCAATTCGCCGAAGAACTCCGCCACCGCTTCCGGTGACCGCCCGAGGGCGCGCAGCGCGTCCAGCGCGGCCACGTTGCCCGAACCCTCCCAGATGGACATCAACGGCGACTCGCGGAACAGCCGCGGCATCCCCGAGTCCTCGATGTACCCGTTGCCGCCCAGGCACTCCAGTGCTTCGGCGGCGTGCGCGGGAGCCCGCTTGCACACCCAGTACTTGCTCACCGCGAGCCCCAGCCGGCTGCGGTTGCCCGCGAGCCACAGCGCCACCGTGGTCGCCGCCTCGGACTCCACCGCCAGGTCGGCCAGCACGTTGCGCATGGCGGGCTGGTCGACCAGGTACGCGCCGAACGCCTTGCGGTGTGCCGCGTGGTGCGTGGCCTGGGTCAGCCCCAGCCGCATCCCGGACGCCGAGCCGAGCACGCAGTCCAGCCGGGTCATGTTGACCATCTCGATGATGGTCCGCACGCCCTGCCCCTCCTCGCCGACGAGCCACCCGACCGCGCCGTCGTACTCCAGCTCCGCGGACGCGTTGGACTTGTTGCCGAGCTTGTCCTTGAGCCGCTGGAGGAACATCGCGTTGCGCGTGCCGTCGGGCAGCACGCGCGGCAGCACGAAGCACGACAGGCCGCCCGGCGCCTGCGCGAGGGTCAGGAACAGGTCCGACATCGGCGCGGAGGTGAACCACTTGTGCCCGGTCAGCACGTGGTGGTCGGCGACGGGCACGGCGCGCGTGGTGTTGGCCCGCACGTCCGAGCCGCCCTGCTTCTCGGTCATCGACATGCCCGCGATCAACCCGCGCTTCGACGACGGCGCGCGCAGCCCGAAGTCGTACTCCCGTGCCGCCAGCAGCGGTTCGTACTTCTCGGCCAAAGCGGGCGTGCGGCGCAAAGCGGGCACGGCGGCGTAGGTCATCGAAATCGGACACCCGTGGCCCGCTTCCGCTTGGCTCCACACGTAGAACTTGGCCGCGCGGGCGACGTGCGCGCCCGGCCGGTCGTCCCGCCACGGCGCCGCGTGCAGGCCGTTGGCGACGGCCGTGCCCATCAGCTCGTGCCAGGCGGGGTGGAACTCGACCTCGTCGACCCGGCGCCCGTACCGGTCGTGGGTGTGCAGCACGGGCGGGTGCGCGTTGGCCAGCCGTCCCAGGTCTTGGACGTGCGGTGTGCCCGCGAGCACGCCCAACGCGCGCACCTCGGGTTCGGCCCACTCCGCGCCGCCGCGCCGCAGTCCGTCCAGCAACGCCGGGTCGGCGGAGACGTCGTGCCCTTCCAGTGGCGGGACCTGGTTGGTCACCTCATGAGTGGCGTGGGTCATAACCACCTAGCGTACTACCCGTCGGTAACTTGCGGGGGCCGGAAATTTGGGGGTGCTGATCAAGCTCCGGCGGCCTAACGTCGGTGCCGTGAGGGATCACCGGCAGGTTCAGGAGTCCGGCCACGAGCGGGCCGTGGCCGCGTTGCGCGGTCAGTACGCGGCGATCCCGGCCGGTGCGCCGGTGCGGCTGGCCAAGTCGACGTCGAACCTCTTCCGGTTCCGCGCCGACCAGTCCGGCGGCCTCGACGTCGCCCGGTTCGACCAGGTCCTGTCGGTGGACGCCGACGCGCGGACCGCGCAGGTCCAGGGCATGACGACCTACGAGCACCTGGTCGACGCGACCCTGCCGCACGGTCTCATGCCGCTGGTCGTGCCGCAGCTCAAGACGATCACGCTGGGCGGCGCCGTGGCGGGTCTGGGCATCGAGTCCAGCTCCTTCCGCAACGGCCTGCCGCACGAGTCCGTGCGCGAGCTGGAGATCATGACGGGCGACGGCGAGGTCGTGGTCGTCGGTCCGGAGGACGACCTGTTCCGCGGGTTCCCGAACTCCTACGGCACGCTCGGCTACACGCTGCGGCTGGAGATCGAGCTGGAACCGGTGAAGCCGTACGTGCGGCTGCGGCACGTGCCGTTCGCCGACGCGGCCGAGTGCGCGCGGATGCTCGCCGAGGTCTGCGCGGACGGCTCCTACCAGGGCGAACCGGTCGACTTCGTCGACGGGACGGTGTTCTCCGGCACCGAGCAGTACGTGACGCTGGCGAACTGGTCCGACACCGCGCCGTTCACGTCGGACTACACCGGCAACCAGATCTACTACCGGTCCATCCAGCGGCGCAGCGTCGACTACCTGACCGTGCGCGACTACCTGTGGCGGTGGGACACCGACTGGTTCTGGTGCTCGCGCGCGTTCGGCGTGCAGCACCCGGTGGTGCGGCGGCTCGTGCCGAAGCGCTACCTGCGGTCGGACGTGTACCGCAAGGTGGTGGCCTGGGACCGGCGGCACAAGCTGTCCGACCGGCTGAACAAGGCGGTGCAGGAACCGGTGATCCAGGACGTGGAGATCCCGGTGGACCGGCTCGCCGAGTTCCTGGACTTCTTCCACCGGGAGATCGGCATCAGCCCGGTGTGGCTGTGCCCGGTGCGGCTGCGCCGCCGGGCGGACGGCAGCCGCGCGGCCTGGCCGCTGTACCCGATGGACCCCGAGGTGCTGTACGTCAACGTCGGCTTCTGGTCGACGGTGTCGCTGCGGCCCGACGAGGAGCTGGGCAGCCGGAACCGGCTGATCGAGGACAAGGTCACGGAACTGGGCGGGCACAAGTCCCTGTACTCCGACTCGTATTACGGCGAGGAGGAGTTCTGGGACAACTACAACGGCCCGACCTACCAGGACCTGAAGAAGCGGTACGACCCGGCGGGCCGGCTGCCCGATTTGTACGCCAAGTGTGTTCTCCGTAGGTGAAGGGAGCCGGGGCCAGATGCGGTTGGCGGAGGTGTTCCAGCGGGCGGTCGGAGGCGGCGCGTCCGTGCGGTTCAGCGCGTACGACGGAAGCCATGCGGGGCCGGCCGACGCGGGTGTGAGCATCGAGGTGCGCACACCGGAGGCGTTGTCCTACCTGGCGTCGGCGCCGGGTGAGCTGGGGCTGGCGCGCGCGTACGTGACCGGGCACCTGGAGATCATCGGTGACGTGTACGGGGCGTTGAAGCAGCTCTCCGAGATCTCGTTGCGCGAGGTGCCCTGGGGCGAGCGGGTGGAGCTGCTGGCCACGCTCGGGCGCACCAGGTTGGGCACGAAGATCGAGGTGCCGCCGCAGGAGCGCCGGTTGCGCGGCCTGCGGCACTCGAAGGCGCGCGACCGCGAGGCGATCGCGCACCACTACGACGTGTCGAACACGTTCTACGAGTGGGTCCTCGGTCCGTCCATGGCGTACACGTGCGCCGTGTACCCGACGGCGGAGTCCACCTTGGAGGAGGCGCAGTTCGCCAAGCACGACCTGGTGGCGCGCAAGCTCGGGCTGAAGCCGGGCATGCGGCTGCTGGACGTGGGCTGCGGCTGGGGCGGCATGGTCATGCACGCCGCGCGGGAGTACGGCGTGCAGGCCCTGGGCGTGACGTTGTCCCGCAACCAGGCGGAGTGGGCGCAGAAGGCGATCGTGGAGGCGGGCCTGTCGGACCTGGCCGAGGTGCGCTACCTCGACTACCGGGACGTGCGGGAGTCCGGCTTCGACGCGGTCAGCTCGATCGGCCTGACCGAGCACATCGGGAAGGCGAAGCTGCCCGCGTACTTCCGGTCGCTGTACGACAAGCTCAAGCCGGGCGGGCGGATGCTCAACCACTGCATCACCCGGCCGGACAACAAGCAGCCGGCGCGGACCGGCGGGTTCATCAACCGGTACGTGTTCCCGGACGGCGAGCTGGTCGGGCCGGGCCACCTCGTGTCGTTGATGCACGACACCGGGTTCGAGGTGCGGCACGAGGAGAACCTGCGCGAGCACTACGCCATGACGCTGGCGGGGTGGTGCGAGAACCTGGAGAAGCACTGGGACGACGCGGTGACCGAGGTCGGCCTCGGTCGGGCGCGGGTGTGGCGGCTGTACCTGGCCGCGTCCCGGCTGGGCTTCGAGCGCAACAACATCCAGCTGCACCAGGTGCTGGGCGTGAAGCTGGACGGCACCACGTCGCACATGCCGCTGCGCCCGGAGTGGCTCGGCTGACGCACCCGGCGGCGTGCGGTCCCGACCGCACGCCGCCACGCGTGTCCTACGTCCAGAACGCGCGTGTCCCACGTTCGGAACACCCGAGTTGAACGCTCAGGGCAGGCCGCGGCGACGAACACCCCGACCACGTGGGATGGGCGCACGTGGCCGGGGTGGGGCAGGGCGGGTCGGCGTCACCCCAGCTGGTCGATGATCTGCCGCACCTGGTTGGCCGGGATCGCGAAGCCGATGCCCACGCTGCCCGCCTGACCGCTGTCCGACGCGGGCGAGTAGATCGCCGAGTTGATGCCGACGACCTCGCCCGCCGCGTCGACCAGCGGCCCGCCCGAGTTGCCCGGGTTGATCGACGCGTCGGTCTGGATCGCCTGGTAGCTGACCGCCGACGACCCGCGCCGGCCGGTCGACGTGCCCGGCACGGTCACCGTGCGGTCGAGCGCGCTGACGATGCCCGACGTCACGGTGCCCTGAAGCCCTTCGGGCGAGCCGATCGCCACGACCTCGTCACCGATCTTCACCTGGTCGGAGTCGCCGAACTTCGCCGGCGTCAGCCCGCTCACCCCCGACGCCTGCACGACCGCCAGGTCGCTCGACGCGTCCGCGCCCACCACGGTGGCGTCCACGGTCCGCCCGTCGCTCAACGTCACGGTCACCTGCTGCGCGCCCGCCACCACGTGGTTGTTGGTCAGGATGCGCCCGTCCGCGCTCAGCACCACCCCGGACCCGAGGCCCTGGCCCTGCGCCGACACGACGTTCACCTGCACCACGCTCGGCAGCACGCGGGCCGCGACCCCCGAAACGTCCACAGTGGACGAGGCGTTCATCGCGACCTGGCTGCTCACCGGGGTTTGCGCGACGGGTGAGGCGTTCATCGCGCCGACCACCCCGCCGGTGACGCCGCCGAGCACCGCGGCGGCCAGCGCCGCCGAGGCCACGACCGCACCGGTGCGGCGCCGCCAGAACGGCGCCCGCTCCTCCAACGACCCGCGCACGGCGGGGAAGTCCTCTGTCGTCATGAACCCAGGTTGGTCCTCGACCCTATGCGCAACCTGAGCGGCGGGTCAGGACTTGCCAAGAATTCCGCGCACCTGCTCGGCGGTCAGCAGCGCCGACCCGAACAGCGGTCCCTGCGCGCCCGTCACCCCCAGCTCCACCAGCCGTCGCGCCTCGAACCGGGTGCGCACGCCCGCCGCGAACAGCGGCAGCCCCAACGTCCGCGACCACGTGAGCAGCGCCACGGCCGCGCTCTCCTCGACCGGGTCCGCGCCCTCGGCCAGGCCGTGCACCGGGGAGCCCTGGAACTTCACCGCGGTCAGCGGTAACCGCCGTAACCGGTCGAGCGGCACGTTGCCGCCGCCGACCTGGTCGAGCACCAGCCGCACGCCGTGCCCGGCCAGGTAGGTCAGCTCCTCCACCTGGTCCTCGTTGATCAACGCGGGCAGCTGCTCGCCCAGCTCGAACTGCAACAGCCGCGCCGGCAGCCCGCACTCGCGCAACGCCTGCCGCACGGTCGCCACCAGCTCCGGCTCCTGGCACTCCCGGGCGGTCAGGTCCATGCTCAGCACGGGCGCCGCGTCACCGAACTCGGCGTGCCAGCGGCCCGCGTCGGCGCAGGCCTGCGCGATTGACCACTTGCCCAGCCGCGCGGCCATCCCGGTGCACGTCGACAGCGACACCAGCTCCTGCGGGTCGAGCACGCCCTCCGTCGGGTGGTCCCACCGCAGCCGCGCCTCGACGGCCAGCAGCGCGCCGTCCACCAGCGAGTGCACCGGCTCGTAGTCGACCCGGAACTCGCCCTGCTCCAACCCGCCCGCGATGGACGCGGCCAACCGCATCCGGGCGCGTTCCCGCTGGTCGCGCTCCTTGTCGTAGAGCGCCCACTGCGCCTTGCCGTCGTCCTTGGCCCACCGCACGGTCAGGTCGACGCAGCGCAGCAGCTCGGCCGCGTCCGCACCGCGCGCGGGCCGCACCACGATGCCGACGCTGGCGGTCACGCCGATGCCGTCGTCCTCCACCCACACGGGTTCGGCGAGCTGCTCGACGGCGGACTCGGCGAGCGACACCACCGTCGCCACGTCCGCCGGGTCGTGGATCAGCACGGCGAACTCGTCCGGCCCGATCCGGGCCAGCTTCCCGACCTCGTCGAACACCGACCGCAGGTGCCCGGCGACCGCGGTCAGGATCCGGTTGCCGACCTCATGCCCGTACGCGTCGTTGACCACCCGGAACCCGTCGAGGTCGAACACGACAAGCGCGAGGGTGGCGGGGCCGCGGGAGCCGACCGCGCTCTCCAGCCAGCCCACGAACTGGGACCGGTTGGCCAGGCCGGTCTGCATGTCGTGCAGGCTCTGGCGCACCAGCTGCGTCTGCAGCGCGCGGACCTCGTCCAGGCTCTCCATCATGGTGACGTAGAAGGCGGGCGCGCCGTCGTCGTCGCGCACCAGGGCGAGGGCGATGAGCACGTTGACGAGTTCGCCGTCGGCGCGGATCAGCCGGGTCTCGGCGCGCACGTGCTCCTGGCCGTTGTGCAGGCGCTGGGCGGCGTGCGAGATCACTTGGCGCTCGTCCGGGTGGAGCAGGTCGCGGCCGCGCGTCCCGATCAGCTCGTCGGCGGTGCGGTCCAGCAGGGCGAGCATGGCGTCGTTGCAGTCGAGGATCACGCCGTTGGCGTCGGAGACCGTGATGGCCAACGCCGAGGTCTGGAACACGGCGCGGAACTTCGCTTCACCCGCCCGCACCGCGGATTCGGCCGATCGAGTGGTTCTCAGCTCGTGGTGCTGTTCCTGCTCGTCCAGCGAGCGCTGGCACAGCGCGTCGGTGAACCCGGCGGCCAACGCGCCCAGCGCGGCCATCAGGCGGCCGGGCTCGACGTCGGCGGCCAAGTGCTCGCCGACGAACGCGAGCGTCCGCTCCAGCGTCTCGGAGGCGGCCAGCCCGTGCTCGACCAGGCCGCGGCCGACCTCGCGCGCCCGTGCCGTCGACCCGTCGTCGCGGACGGCGGCGTGCAGGGTGGCGGTGAGCCCGGTGAGCAGGTCCGCCAGTCGGTCGTCGGGGGCGTCGCCGGACGTGGCGGGCGGTGGGTCGGAGGGCGGGTCGGACGGCGTCGGGGGCGGCCCGATGGCCGCAGCCCATTCACGTGCGAAGGCGACCCGGGATTGCCCGGGGTCGTCACCGAGTCTCGCCGCGCCTGCCGTTTTCATGTGGCTCTGGGTGCCATTCGTCGCTCCGACGTGCGCATTTCCTCGCCATTGTCACTCGAATGGGGTAATGCGGACCGTTGGTCCCGGTCAGCTTACCGACCACCGGTCGCCATTCGGCAAGACTATGGGTGCCGGCTTCAGCGGGCCGTGATCTTCACAGCGGCTCGATCATCGGCTGTCTGCCGCGTGGAACCGCTCCCAGGGGTGAAGGCGGATGCGCTGGTCGCGAGGCTCGACGAGGTGCGGCGACGGCGGCGGCTGTTTCACCGGTGATCTTGTGGCGGTGCCGGCATCCGGATTCAGCGACGTTCCGCGGCGGTGGTGAGAGCGCTTTCAATGACACCGCGAGGTGTTGTCCCGGTAGGCGGTGGTGGGAAATTCCCGGATGGCGACGGGGGTGTGCCGGCGTTGTTCGGGATGGCCGGGTGGAGGGTGTCCTGAGCGTTCAACTCGGGTGTTCTGAACGTAGGACACGCGCGTTCTGGAGGTAGGACACGCGCGGCGTGAACGTAGGACTCTCGCGAGAGTCCTACGTTCACGGGCCGGGAGTGGTCAGGAGACGGAGGACAGGACGGAGGCGATCCGGGTGGCGATGCGGTCGTTGTCGGTCGGGGCGAGGCTGAGCCAGCCGTCCTCGTGGACCATCAGGTAGCGGCCCTGGGGCGTGTCGAACCACGTGATCAGGGCGCCGGCCCGGGCCCGGCGGTAGCCGCCGCCCACGCTGACCCCGAACTGGCCGCCCGCGACCCGGCTCGTGGCCAGTTCGCTGATCACGCTCGCGTCCTCGCGCGACAGCCCGGCCTTCTGCAACGCCTCCCGCTCGTCCAGCTCGCCGCTGCCCCACGGGTCGTCGTCCTCGTCGTCCGGCTGCTCGTTCTGCAGCGCGACGGCCGCGTTCAACGTCTCCAGCCGCAGCGACAACGCGCTGCCGGGCCCCGCGGACCCGTCCGGCAGCACCTCGACGATCGACCTGGCCAACGCCGTCGGCCGGATCTCCAGCACGCCGATCGAGCCGCTGTCGATCACCGCCAGCGCGGCCCGGTCGCCGTCGGACACGGCCACCGCGCGCACCGACCGGTCCACGTGGGCGACCGCGTCCACGGCCACCTCGTGGTTGCCGAGCAGCCGGAGCAGCGCCACCAGGCGGGGGTCGGGCTCGCCGTACGCGGCGAGCACCTCCTCCCGCAACCGCTTGCGCTCCTCCTCGGAGTCGCCGACGCTCGGGACGTCCAGCGGGTAGGGCAGCCGGCCGAGGTCGAGGTGGCTCCACAGCACGTCCAGCTCGCGCGGTGTGAGCACGAACTCGGGCTCGATCACGGCTGGTCGCCCTTCTTCTTGGGCTTCGCGCCGCCGATCACCGACGGGGGCAAATTCTCGCCCGGCACCTCGAAGATGTCCTCACCGCGGATGTACGCCGCGGCGCGGTGCTCCTTGTCCTCGCCCTGCTGGCCGCCGGCCGGCGCGCCACCCATCGGCGCGCCGCCCGCCATCGGGGACGCCGCCGCCGCGCCGCCGGGGCCGAAGCCGCCGCCGGGCATCGGGCCGCGCGCGCCCGGACCGCCGACCGCGCCGGTCGAACCGCCCGCGGCCAGCGAACCGCCGCCGCCACCCGCGCCACCGGACCCGGTCGGGCCGAAGCCGCCGGCGCCGCCGCCGAAACCGCCGGGGGGCATGCCGCCGCCGGGCATCCGCCCACCGGGCGCGCCACCGCCGCCACCGGCGCCGCCGCCACCGCCGCCGGGCGTGCCGGGGAGCGGGGGCGTGCCGGGGCTGCCGGCCGGGATGTAGCTCGGCGGCTTCACGCCGGGCGGCAGGGTGCCGCCGCCCTGGCGGGGCACCGTGTTCGGGTTGGCCGGCTGGTACGGCGGGACGTAGCCGCTGCCGCCGGGCGGGGTGTAGCCGCTGTTGGACGGGGGCGTGTAGTTGTAGCCACCGCCGCCGCCACCGGACGGCGGGGTGTACGGGTTCGTGACCGGCACCTGTGCCGCCGCCGCGGCCGCCGTCGTGCCCTCGGGCCGGTACATCGGCGGCGGCGCCGAGGGCGCCGTCGCGCCAGCGGCGTACGTGCCGCTGCCGTAGGACCCGGGGGGCGACGTGTACGACGCCGCGGCGGGCGTGTACCCGGACGGCTGCGTGGCGGGCGTCGACTGCGACGGCTGGTAGGTCTGCGCCGGCTCCACCGGCCGCAGGGCCTGCATCTGCTGGGCCGGCTGCGACGCGGTGTACGCCGAGGGGGCCGTGGAGCCGCCCGAGACGCCCAGGGCGTCCGCGCCCGCACCCGCCACCGTGGCGGTCGACGCGGACCGCAGCATCGCGAGCTGCGGCTCCTCGGTGCGGCCGGTGACCGGGTTGAACGGCGCGCTGAACTGCGGCGTGGTCTGGTCGACCGCCTGCGACTCGCGCTCCATCGTGCTCATGACCGTCACGGCGTGCTCGTGCAGCGCCCGCGCGTGGTCGTTGGCCGCCTGCACGTCGGCGGCGGAGCTGGCCAGGCCCTGGATGCCGCCCGCGGTGAACACGCCGGTGGCCTGGTCCCAGTTGAACTCGACCGGCTCGGGCATGCTGGCCCGGGCGTTCTCCATGATCTGGCTCTCGTCCTGCACCCGCTTGCCGACCTCGACCGCGGTCTCGGCGGTGTGCGTGACCCAGTCGGCCAGGCCCTTGATCGCGAGCCGCGCCGCGTCCGCCGCGTCGCCCGTCCAGCCGGACTCGCTGACCGCGACCCGCTCGTTGATCAGCCGGGCGGCCTCGGTCAGCTCGGTGCCGAACTGGCCCCACTCCGCGCCGATCTCGCCCGTCTGACCGGGATCGTTGTTGTTGTGCACGGACTCGTACAGCTCGCGGTGCGACCGGGACGCCCAGTTCTGGGTGTCGGTCAGCACCAGGTCGATCTCCCGCTCTTCCCGGGCCAGGCGCTTCGCCTGGTCGACCCGCAGTTCCACGCGCTCCGTCGCCATCGTCGCCAGCCCCCTAGTTCCCGCTCAGCCTGCGCAGCTCGACGCTGCTCTCGTCGTCGACCTCGGTGAAGTTGCGGATCGCGTTCTGCACCGAGTCGTGCGTCTGCTGGAGCACCTCGCGGTAGGCCGTCATGACGGCCACGAACGACCGCGGGTCGCCGTCGGCGCGCGCCTCGAACTTCATCGCCAGCCGGTCGCCGACGGGGTTGCGGCCGATCGGCGCGGGACGGGCCAGCCGGCCGGCGCGCTCCAGCCACGAGTCGACCTGGTCCATCTGCTCCAGGAGCATCTTGCGCAGTTCCTCGCCGGTGGCGGGATCGAGTGACACCCGGCCGGAGTTCACGGTCTCCTGGAGCGCCACGACCTGACCGTTGACGGTCGGGACCTCCTGGGGCGGGGCCACTTCATCCCCGTTTTCGGCGATGTACATCGGTATCCCTCGCGAAGGCAGCCTGCTGGACGAAACCCACCATCCCCGGGTCCTCCAACGCCCGGCCAACGCGCGCCCAACGCGGCCCGCCGAAGTGCCGTGACGACTGTGGGAAACTCTTCGACTACACGGTGACAACGCCGAAAGGGCTTGCGGATGCGGGTGAACCTGCTTGGCCCCGTGGAGCTGGTTTCCGCAGGTGGAGAGGCCGTCCGGCTGGGTGCGGCCAAGCGGCGGACGGTCCTGGCGGCGCTCGCGCTCGAGCTGAACCGCGTGGTGTCCGGCGACCGGCTGCTGGAGCTGGTGTGGGACGGCTCACCCCCGCCGCAGGCGAAAGCCGCCCTTCAAGGACATATCGCCCAACTCCGCAAGGTCCTCTCCGGGGGTGTCGCGCTCGTCACCCGCGCGCCCGGCTACGCGCTGACCGGCGACCGCGCGGCCGTCGACGTGTTCCGCTTCGAGGACCTGCTGGTGAGCGCGCGCGAGGCGACCGACGACGACGCCGTGCGCCTGCTGCGGGAGGCGTTGGCGCTGTGGCGCGGCCCGGTGCTGGCCGACGTGCCGGGCGACCAGCTGCGGGAGGCGGTGTCGGCGCGGCTGGAGGAGCTGCGGCTGGTGGCCGTGCAGGAGCTCGCGACCCGGCTGTCGCGGCTGGACCGGGCCGCCGAGGCGGTGTCGGGGTTGCGCGACGCGGTGGACGCGAACCCGCTGCGCGAGGCGCTGGTGTCCCGGTTGGTGCTGGCGCTGCACTGGACCGGGCGGCAGGCCGAGGCGTTGGCGCTGTTCCACCGGACGCGGGAGCGGCTGGCCGACGAGCTCGGCGTCGACCCGGGTCCGGAGCTGCGCGAGGCCTACCAGACCGTGCTGGCGGGCGACACCGCGCCGTCGGCGCCGGTGGACCGGGCGCCCGCGCAGCTGCCCCGCGAGCACCGGGGGTTCGTCGGGCGCGAGGAGGAGCTGTCGGACCTCGGCGCGACCCTGATCGGGCAGGACTCGGCCATCGGGCTGCTGGTGGGTCCGGCGGGGGTCGGCAAGACGGCGTTGGCGCTGCGCTGGGCGCACCGGGTGGCGGGCGACTTCCCGGACGGGCAGCTGTTCGTGAACCTGCGCGGGTTCGACGAGACCGAGCCGCTGGACCCGCGCACGGCGCTGGTGGGGTTCCTGCGGTCGCTGGGGTTGACCGACTCGCAGATCGCGGTGGACCTGGAGGGCCAGGCCGCGCAGTACCGGTCGCTGCTGGCCGGGCGGCGGGTGCTGGTGTTCCTGGACAACGCCCGGTCCGCCGAGCAGGTCCGGCCGCTGCTGCCCGGCTCGGCGCGGTGCCTGGTGCTGGTGACGAGCAGGCACCGGCTGGACGACCTGGTGGTGACGGAGGGCGCGTCGTCGCTGCACGTGCCGACGTTGCCGGAGTCGAGCGCCGAGGACCTGCTGGCCGCGGTGCTGGGCCGGCCGCGCATCGAGCAGGAGCCGGACGCGGTGGCGGAGTTGGTCGAGCTGTGCGACCGGCTGCCGCTGGCGCTGCGGATCGCGGGCGCGCGGTTGGCGTCCCGGCCGCGGTGGACGATCCAGTCGCTGGTGGACGAGCTGCGCGACGAGCAGGGCCGGCTGTCGGCGTTGTCGCTGCCGGAGGCGGGGCGCGGCGTGCACGCGGCGCTGGCGGTGAGCTACCGGGAGCTGCCGGAGGGCGCGGCGCGGCTGTTCCGGCGGCTGGGCCTGCACCCCGGTACGGACCTGGACAGCTACACGGCGGCGGCGTTGCTGGACATCAACGTGGTCAGCGCGCGCACCCACCTGCGGACGCTGGCGTACGCGAACCTGCTGCACGAGTCGACGCCCGACCGCTACTCGCGGCACGACCTGGTGCGGCTGTTCACCCACCACCTGGCCGCCACCGAGTCCGAAGTGGACAACCAGGTGTCGACCAGCCGGCTGCTGGACTACTACCTGCACGTGGCCGACCGGGCGCGGGCGCACCTGTCCGACCACGTGCGGCCGTTCGGACCGGCCGAGCACCGGCCGGCGTCGTTCCCGGAGCTGTCGTCGCACGCGGCGGCGCTGGACTGGTTCACGCTGGAGGAGGCGAACCTCGGGCTCGCGCTGGACATCGCGGTGAACGGCGGGCAGCGGGAGCGGACGTGGCAGCTCGCGCTGTGCCTGGACGCGTTCCACTTCCGGCGCGGCAACCGGCTGGACCGGTTGGCGCTGTGCCGGATCGGGTTGGCGGCGGCGCGGTCGTTGGGCGACCGGCACGCCGAGGCGACGTTCCTGCTGCGGTTGGGTTCGACGTTGGCCGACCTGGAGCGGATCGACGAGGCGATCCAGGCGTGCACGCGGGCGGCGGCGCTGGCGGACGGCGACCGGCACCTGGAGCTGGCGGCGCTGGCGAACCTCGGGTACTGCCTGATGGCGGACGACCAGCTGGACCGGGCGCAGGAGACGATCCTGGAGGCGCTGGAGGTGGCGCGGGAGGTCGGCGACAACCGGTCGCAGGCGAGCATCCAGAACAACCTGGCCAACGTGCTGCTGCGCAAGCACCAGCCGGAGGAGGCGCTGCGGCACGCGACGGAGGCGTTGGGCCTGTTCCCGTCGGCGCCGTCGAAGGCCCACACGGCGACGCTGCACACCGTGGGCGCCGCGTCCCAGCAGCTGGGCCGCGCCGACGAGGCCCTGGAGTCCTACCGCGCGGGGTTGGCGCTGGCGGCCCGGCTGGGCGACCGCTACCAGGAGGCCTTGTGCCACCGCGCGATCGGGGACGTGCTGGAGCAGTCGGAAGGTCCCGCCGCCGCCCGCCCGCACTGGCTGGCCGCCCTGCACCTGTACCGCGACCTGCGCCTGGCCGACGCCGACGACCTGGCCCGCAAGCTGGACCTGACCACTCGCTGACCGCCCTGAGCGGTCAACTCGCGCATCCGGAACGTAGGACACGCGCATCCGGAACGTAGGACACGCGCGTTCCGAACGTAGGACTCTCGCGAGAGTCCTACGTTCAGGGACTCCGAGTTGAACGTTCGGGTCAGGCGGTGGCTTCGGCGGCGGCGCGGCCGGCTACGCGGCCGGAGAAGATGCAGCCGCCCAGGAACGTGCCCTCCAGGGCCCGGTAGCCGTGGACGCCGCCCCCGCCGAAGCCGGACGCCTCGCCGGCCGCGTAGACGCCGTCGAGGGTGGTGCCGTCGGCCTTCAGCACCCGGGCCGACAGGTCGGTGTGCAGGCCGCCGAGGGTCTTGCGGGTCAGCACGGACAGCCGCACGGCGATCAGCGGCCCGGCCTTCGGGTCCAGCAGCGGGTGCGGCTCGACCACCCGGATCAGCTTGTCCGTGATGAACTTCCGCGCCTCGCGCATGGCGTTGATCTGCATGTCCTTGCCCAGCCCCGAGATCACCTGCCGGTCGCGCCACACGATGGTCCGCCGCAGCGCGGCCGCGTCGATCAACGACGTGCCGGTCAGCTTGTTCATGCCCGCCGCCAGCTCCTCCGGGGTGCGGCCGAAGATGAACTCCTCCGACCGCTTCGCGAACTCCTCCACCGGGGCGACGGCGCCCGGCATCGCCCGCTTCAGCACCGCCTTGACGTCCTTGCCGGTCAGGTCGGGGTTCTGCTCCGACCCGGACAGCGCGAACTCCTTGCCGATGATCTTCTGGTTGAGCACGAACCACGAGTAGCCGTGCCCGGTCTTGACGATGTGCTCCAACGCGCCCAGGGCGTCGAACCCCGGGAACAGCGGGATCGGCAGCCGCGAGCCGGTCGCGTCCAACCACAGCGACGACGGTCCGGGCAGGATGCGGATGCCGTGCCTGTTCCACACCGGGGCGTAGTTGGCGATCCCCTCGGGGTAGTGCCACATCCGGTCTTCGTTGATGATCTCGCCGCCGGAGTCGCGCACCACGCGCAGCATCTCGCCGTCCACGTGGTCCGGCACGCCCGACAGCATGTGCTCCGGCGGCGTGCCCATCCGGGCCGGCCAGTTGCGGCGCACCATCTCGTGGTTCGCGCCGATCCCGCCGGAGGTCACGACCACGGCCTGCGCGCGCAGGTCGAAGTCGCCGGACACCACCCGCGAGCTGGGCTCGCCCCGACCGGCGGCGCTGACCTCCAGCACCTCGCCGCGCACGCCGTCCACCGCGCCGCCGGTGGTGGTCAGCCCGGTCACGCGGTGCCGGAACTTCAGCTGCACGAGCCCGCGCGCCACGCCCTCGCGCACCCGCCGCTCGAACGGCGCCACGATGCCCGGCCCGGTGCCCCACGTCACGTGGAAGCGCGGCACGGAGTTGCCGTGCCCGTCGGCCAGGTACCCGCCGCGCTCCGCCCACTGCACGAGCGGGAACCAGCGCACGCCCATCGCGTGCAGCCACGACCGCTTCTCGCCGGCCGCGAAGTCCACGTACGCCTCGGCCCACCGGCGCGGCCAGTGGTCGGCGTCCCGGTCGAACGCGGCCGAGCCGAGCCAGTCCTGCAGGGCGAGCTCCGCCGAGTCCTTGACCTTCAGCCGCCGCTGCTCCGGGCTGTCCACCAGGAACAGCCCGCCGAACGACCAGAACGCCTGACCTCCGAACGAGGCCTCCGGCTCCTGGTCGAGCAGGATGACCTTGCGGCCGGCGTCGACCAGCTCGGCGGTGGCGACCAGGCCCGCCAAGCCGGCGCCGACGACGATGACATCAGCGTCATGGGGCATCGGGCGAGTCTAGATCGAACCTCGACGGCGGACGAGAGCTGAAGAAGATTCACTTCAAGGAGTGGTGACGGTGTCGTACACGGGTGACGTCGGCGAGGTCAGCGCGGTGTGGCGGCCGGTGGCGGAGGCGCCGACCATCGACCGGCCGCTGACCCAGGCCAGGCTGGTCGGCACCGGCGACGTCACGCGCGGGCAGTTCGGCCTGTTCGAGTGGCGGATGCAGCCGCACGCGGGCGGCCCGGCGGCGCACTTCCACAAGACGTTCTCGGAGTCGTTCTACGTGGTCTCCGGAACGGTCCGCTTGTTCGACGGCGAGACGTGGGTGAACGCGGTCGCGGGTGATTTCCTCTACGTGCCCGAGGGCGGCGTGCACGCTTTCCGCAACGACGCCGACGAGCCCGCGTCCATGTTGATCCTCTTCGCCCCGGCGCCGCCGCGCGAGGAGTACTTCCGGGAACTCGCCGAGATCGCGGAATCGGGGCGGCGGTTGAGCCCGGACGAGTGGACCGAACTCTACGCCCGGCACGACCAGTACATGGTCTGAGCTGCGGCTACCGGGAGGTAAAAGGCCGTCGGCCGTGCGGTGGGGGAACCGTTCGGCCGACGGCGGTCGGGCGTGCGTGGGCGCACCTGCAACGTCTCGGGGAGAGGTGCCGCGCGGGCCTGGGGGAGGTGGCCCCGCGGGCCTGACGTCCGGTGCGGCGTCCACGTGCCGACCAGCAGTAGAACGGGTGGTGACCTGCGGGTGTTCCCCGGACGGCCCGGGGGTGTCGGGGGTCACGGGGAGTGTCGGCGGGGCGGGTGGCGAGGGCGTTGCGGGCCGGTGTCTCAGGCGTCGCCGCGCAGCTCGGTCATCCGGGTCTCCGCGCCCGTCAGCTTGTCCCGCGCGGTCTCGGCCCGGCGTTTCGCCTTCGCCAGCCGGTTCGCCGCCTCCTGCTCCCCCTGCTGGGCCCGGCGCAGCTCGGCGCGCAGCGTGGCGGTGTGCTCCTCGCGCTCGGTCAGGGTCTGCTCGGCCTCGGTGACGGCCGCGTCGGCCTTGCGCACGTCCGCCTGCGCCGCGCTGATGTCGTCCCGCGCCCGCGCGAGGTCGCGTTCCCGTCGCTGCTCACGGCGCGGAGCCAGGTCGTCGCGCACCGGGGTCGCGGTCTCGCTCAACGGGCCGAAGCCGGACTGCTCCACCGGCTTGACCAGCCGGCCTGCCCGGATCCGCGCGCCGAGCACGGCGTCGGCGAGCGCCGCGGTCAACGTGGTCCGCACCTGCTGCACGGCGTCCGGCCCGAGCGGCTGGCCCGCGTGGCCGGCCAGCACCTCCACCCGGCGCACGAGCGCGCTCAGCACGGCCCGCCGGCGCGCGCTCAACTGCCGCAGCGCGCTTCCGCGCAGCTCCTCCTGCGCGGCACGCAGCTCGTCACCCAGAGCGAGCGCCTCGGCCAGGTCGGCGGCGTCCTCGCGGGCCAGCAGGTTCAGCGCCCACGCCGACGAGGTGGGCTTGCGCAGGGCCGTGACCTGCTTGGCCAACGCCTTGTCGCCGCGGTCGGCGGCCAGGCGGGCGTGGGCGTCCCTGGCCGCGACGAACTCCGCCGGCGGCAGTGCGTAGAGCTCGTCGGCTATCCGGTCGATCGGCGCGGTGTCCACGATGCCGACCAGTGTGCTCGCCATCGCGTTGATGTGCGATTTGTTACGGATTTCCCACGCTTCCGGATGGTTCACCGTTGACAGAGTTTGACATTCCGGCCGGTCGGCTCTTGACTGGAAGGGTCGCGCCCGTTCCGGTGTTCTGCGGCACTCTTCGCGCGTTCGCGCAATAGACCGTTCAGTCCAATGTGGACTTTTCTATTGGGCTGAACGTCCGATTGTTACCCGGGGGTCGGGGAGATGTGCTTGCGCCAATCTTTCCCCACGAAGGGTTTGCGCCGTGATCAACTCAGGAAGTCGGTGGAGACACCGCACCAGTGCGGCCTTGCTGGCCGCCGTGCTGGGCACCACTGGGTTCGGCTTCGCCGCCGGGTCGGCCGTCGCGCAAGAGGCGCCATCCGCGCCCGCGCCCGCCGACAAGCAGCTCGACAAGCAGGACCGGGAGCGCGTCGCCGAGGCCGAGCAGGCCGGTCAGGCGAACGTCACGCTCCTGGTCGCCGCCGAAGAGGGCAAGCTGGACACCGCCGCCAACGACCTCAAGGCCCTCGGTGGCGTGGTCGAGTCCACCGAGCGCGACGTCGACTACCTCAAGGTCTCGGTGCCCCGGGACAAGGCCGAGAAGGCCGCCAAGCTCGCGTCCGTGAACTCGGTGGACGTCGACGGCCTGGTCGTCCTGGACAACCCGCGCCCGGACGGCGCGACGGCCCCGCTGCCGCAGCCGGCGCCGGGCAAGTCGACGGCCAAGAAGAACCCGTACATGCCGACGCAGGACACCAAGGCGGCGCAGTTCACCGACGAGCACCCCAAGTGGGACGGCCGCGGCACGACGATCGCCATCATGGACTCCGGCATCGACCTGGACCACCCGGCGCTGGCGACCACCACGACCGGTGAGCGCAAGATCGTCGACTGGTACAACGCCAACGCCACGAACTCCGGCGACGGCACCTGGCTGCAGGTCTCGGGCCGCTACAACGGCGCGTTCACCGCGGGCGGGGCGTCCTACAAGGCGCCCGCGACCGGCGGTCCGTTCAGCTTCGGCCTGTTCCGCGAGACCGCGGGCGACCTGGCCGCGGCCAACAGCGAGACCGGCGGCGACATCAACCGCGACGGCGACCGCGTGGACGCCTTCGGCGTGCTGCAGGACATCACGACCAAGGAAGTCCGGGTCGACACCGACGGCGACGGTGACTTCACCGACCAGACCGCGATGATCGACTACAAGTACAAGAAGGACGTCGGCCACTTCGGCGCGGACAACCCGGCCACGCCGGTGCTGGACACCGTGGCGTTCGTGGTGCAGACGGACAAGTCGAACTACGACGCGGCCGGCACGGCGTGGGTCAACCTCGGCATCTCCGCCGCCGCGCACGGCTCGCACGTCGCGGGCATCACCTCGGCGAACAAGATGTTCGGCGGCAAGATGACCGGCGCCGCGCCCGGCGCGAAGCTGATGGCCGTCAAGGTCTGCCTGTCCACCCCGTCGTGCACCAACAGCGGTCTGATCGACGGCCTGCTGTACGCGGCGCGCAACGGCGCGGACGTCGTCAACATCTCCATCGGCGGCCTGCCGGCGCTCAACGACGGCAACAACGCGCGTGCGGAGCTCTACAACCGCACCATCGCCGAGTACAACGTGCAGGTGTTCATCTCCGCGGGCAACAGCGGCGCGGGCGCGAACACCGTCGGCGACCCGTCGGTGTCCACGGACGCGGTGAGCGTCGGCTCGTACATCACGGCGGACACCTGGCTGTCCAACTACGGCTCGAAGACCTCGCAGAAGGAGAGCCTGCACGGCTTCTCGTCGCGCGGTCCGCGTGAGGACGGCGGCTTCAAGCCGAACATCGTCGCGCCCGGCTCGGCGATCTCCACCGTGCCGCAGTGGCAGACGCCCGGCCCGGTGGCCGGCACCTACGAGCTGCCCGCCGGCTACGCCATGTTCAACGGCACGTCGATGGCCTCGCCGCAGGCGACCGGCGCCGCCGCGCTGCTGATCAGCGCGTACAAGGCCGAGCACAACGGCGAGCGCCCGCCCGTCGCGGCGCTGCGCAACGCGATCCAGTCCGGCGCCAAGTGGGTCTCCACCCTCCAGGCGTACGAGCAGGGCGCGGGTCTGTTCGACACCAAGCGCGCGTGGACGCAGCTCAACGCGCACCCGGAGACGCAGGCGGTCAGCACCTCGGTGACCGTGAACACCGCCCTGTCGGGCCTGCTCGCCACCCCCGACACGGGTGTCGGCATCCACGACCGCGAGGGCGTCGTCCTGGGCAAGGAGTACACCCGGACGTACACCCTGACCCGCACCACGGGCCCGAACCGCAACCAGCAGTTCATGGTCAACTGGCAGGGCAACGACGGCACGTTCTCGTCGAAGTCCCTGGTCAGCCTGCCGCTGAACACGCCGGTGAAGTTCGACGTCAAGGTCAAGCCGACCAAGGCGGGCGCGCACTCGGCCGTGCTCAAGCTCGACAACCCGGCCACCCGCGGCATCGACGTGTTCACCCTGAACACGGTGTTCGCGGCGGACGAGTTCACCGCGGCGGGCAAGTACGCGGTGACCAAGACCGGCACGATCGCGCGCAACCAGTCGAAGAGCTTCTTCGTGAACGTGCCCGCGGGCACGAGCGCGCTGAAGGTCGACATGGCGGCGGGCGGCACGGAGGCCGGCAAGGGCCAGGTCCGGTTCCTGCGCTACGACCCGTACGGCGTGCCGTTCGACACCACGACCTCGACCAACTGCTACAACCCCGACGCGGGCGCCGGCTGTGCCGGTGGCTCGCCGACCAGCCGCACGGTCAGCAACCCGCTGCCGGGCGTGTGGGAGATCGTGGTCGAGGCCCGGCGCACCTCCGACGCCGACGCCGCGCCGTACTCGGTGACCGCGTCCGTGCTGGGCACGACGGTCAGCCCGAACCCGGACACCATCGAGTCGGCCGTGATCGGCACGCCGATCAGCCGCGAGTACACGGTGACCAACTCGCTGGCCACGTTCACCGGCAAGCTCGTCGGCGGTTCGCTGTCCAGCGCCCGCATCGACCGGCCGACCATCGCGGACGCCGCGGTCCAGAACTACGACCTGACCGTGGCGCCGGGTTCGACGTCGCTGCGTGCGACGATCGGCAGGACCGGTGACGTCTCGGCCGACCTCGACCTGTTCGTCTACAACTGCTCGACCGGCACGTGCGTGCTGGCCGGTCAGTCGGCGGACGGCGACTCCGAGGAGTCGGTGACGATCAACAACCCCGCCGCCGGCGCGTGGCGGGTCACGGTCGACGGCTACGAGGTGCCCGCGGGCACCACGGAGTACGACTACATCGACCTGTTCGCCGCCGCCGGCCTCGGCTCGGTCGCGGTGACCGACGCCGACGCCGAGCGCACCGCCGGCGAGACCTGGACGGTCCCCGCCACGGTGACCGCCGGTGGCCAGGCCGGCGCCGGCCGGGTGCTGCGCGGTGAGCTGACCGTGCAGACCTCGGAAGGCGCGATCGTCGGCCGCGGCGCGGTGATCCTGCGGAACGTGGCCTGACGCCACCCGCTTGACGGACCTCAGGGCCACTCCCGCCTCGCGCGGGGGTGGCCCTGAGCCTTTTCGCCTTTGTTGCGCGGCGCGGTCGGGCTCCACGTCGTCCCGGTCGTTGTCGGTCCGGTGCACCCGGCCCTTCGACGTCGTGATGCGGCCGAGCCGCCGGTAGCCGTCGTGGGGTTCGCGCGCCGGGCCACGATGCCGCGGCCGGGCGTTGATCTTCTCCCACGCCTCCTGGATGCGGGGCAGCTGCTCCTTGCCCGCCGCCGGGGTGGGGTTCGGCACCACGGCGTTCAGGCGCCGCACGGGTGGTTGCCCGGTGATACCCCTGGCTGGTGGGGGGCTCGGCGCGACAGGGGAGGGCTACGAGCCGTCGCCGTCGCGCAGCGAGTGGATCATGCTCTGCAGGATCCGGAACGCGTCCGCCCGCTCGGCCCCGGTCAGCCCGGCCTGCATCCTGACCTCGACGGCCCGGACCGCCGCGGTCGCCTTCCCGAGGCTCCTCCGGCCGCGGGGCGTGAGCCGCGTGGGGAGGACCTTCCCGACGGGCGCCTCCGCGGGCCTGGTCACGTAGCCCTCCCGTTCCAGGGTCTGGAGCAGCACGTTCATCGACTGCCGCGTCACGAACGCGCCCCGCGCGAGCTCGGAGTTGGACAAGCCCGGTCGCTGGGCCAGCAGTTCGAGGCAGGCGTAGCGCGTCACGGTCATCCCGAGCGGCCTGAGCACCTCCTCCATGGCCGCGCGGAGGGCGCTCGACGCCTCTTTGAGCAGGTAGCCCAGTGACGTCTCCAGGTCGACGCCGACACCGTCTTGACTCATGTCAGCATTCTGACATAGGTTGCCTCGTGTCAGGATACTGACACAACACGAGGAGTGCCTCCATGCCCGTCACCGGCCCCGACTTCATCTCGCTCCAGGCGCGCGACCTCGACGCTTCGCGGGCGTTCTACGAGCGGTACCTCGGCCTCGTCCGCTCGCAGGCCGGACCCCCGCACGCGGTCGTCTTCGAGACGGAGCCGATCGCCTTCGCGCTCCGCGACGTCGTCCCCGGCACCGACCTCGCGTCCGCCGACCGGCCCGGCATCGGCGCCGCGATCTGGCTGCACGCCACCGACGTCCAGGCCATCCACGACGCTCTCGACGCCGACGGCCACACCATCGTCTCCGCGCCGGTCGACGGCCCCTTCGGCCGGACGTTCACCTTCGCCGACCCCGACGGCTACCACGTCACCCTCCACGACCGCGCCTGACGGGGCAGGGGTCAGGGGGTGGGGTCGCCGTTGGACAGCGGCTCGTCCACGTCGACCCGGCTGACGCCGTCGACGGACACGACCTGCTCGGCCAGCTCCACCGGGACGGTGACGCGCACGTAGCCGATGGTCGCGTCGGTGGCCTCCACGGTCCCGCCGAGCCGGTCGACGGCGCCGGCCACCTCGTCGGCCCGGCCGGGCTCGGTGGAGACGGTCAGCCCGACGCTGCGCGTGCCGTCACGCCTGGCCCGCTCCAGCGCGTCCTCGCCCTGCGGGCTGAGCCGGGCGGGCGGCACGGGCGACGACGTCACGCCGACCGACCCGCTGCCCGGGGGTCGCGTCCCGGGCGAACCGGTCTCCGCCGGCCGCTGCGCGCAGCCCGCCAGCACGAGCCCGGCCAGCGCCGTCGTCACCACGAGCTTTCGCATGCGTCCTCCTGCGGCGGATCCTGCCACCAGGACGGAACGGGAGGTCAACGCGGTTGCACGGGCTGCGCGGACGGTGCGGTCTGCTCGGGGCCGCTGAACGCCTGCACGCGCTCCTCGCCGTCCGCGCTCTCGCCGAACACCCGGTTGTCCGAGGAGCCGTTCGCCGCCGGCACGGGCGCGGTCGCGGCGGCGCGGGGCAGCTCGCGCACCCGGACCTGCGGCAGGGCGCCGGGGTGCCGGGCCCGCAGCCAGGCGACCAGGTGCTCGCGCGCCACGCACCGCAGGTCCCACAGCCGTCCGGCGTCCGACGCGCTCACCAGCGCGCGGACCCGCACGAACGACCCGACCGCGTCGGTCACCTGGAGCACGCACACCCGGCCGTCCCACAGGTCGCTCGTCTCCAGCGCGTGCCGCAGCTCCTGCCGCAGCTCCTCCACCGGCACGGTCCAGTCCAGGTCCAGCTCCACCGTGCCGAGCAGCGCCGACTGGGTCCGCGTCCAGTTCTCGAACGGCGTCTTGAGGAAGTAGGCGGTGGGCAGGATCAGGCGCCGGTCGTCCCACAGGTGCACGACCACGTAGGTGAGGGTGATGTCCTCGACGCGGCCCCACTGGCCCTCCACGACCACCACGTCGTCCAGCCGCAACGCGTCGCTGAACGCGATCTGCACGCCCGCGAACACGTTGCCCAGCAGCGACTGCGCGGCCAGGGCGGCGATCGCGCCGATGACACCGGCGGACGCCAGCAGGCTCGTGCCGGCCGCGCGGGCGGCGGGGAACGTCATCAGCACCGCCGCTGCCGCCAGCACGCTCACCACGACCACGGTGACGCGCCGGACCAGCGTGATCTGCGTGTGCACGCGGCGGGCGTGCCGGTTGTCCGACACGTCGACCCGGATGCGGGCCAGCGTCGCGTCCTCGATCACCACGAGCAGGGCGGCGAGCAGCCACGCCCCGGCGAGGATCAGCGCTATCCCGGTGACGTGCAGGGCGACCGGCCGCCAGTCGCCGTGCGCCGCGACGCCGAGGGAGAGCTGCACCGCCACCAGCGCCGCGACCGCCAGCGCGGGCCGGTGGGCGTGCCGCGCCAGCCCGGCGAACAGGGCGGACCGGCGGCCGATGCGGCGCACGACGCGGTGGACGAGGGTGACGGCGAGCAGCGCGACGAGCAGCGAGCCGGCGAACGTGACCACGGCTGCGAGCACGGGACGGGCACCTCCTCTGCGTGGGTACGTCCCCGGAGCCGTACCCACGAACGGAGTAGTTCAGCCGTGTTTCAACCGCGTTCGGCGTGATTGGGAGGTTCACCACAGCGACCGGCCACGGACTCCGCGGTCAGCGCGCCGAAACCGCCGTCGGCTACGGTGGCGTGGCTCTCACCAAGCTACGCAGGCGTAGGAAGCGCTCGGAGGCAACGGTGTTCGTGGAGTCCGAGGGCGCGCGGCTCGCCGTGTTCGAACAGGGCGACCGGTCCGCGCCGACCGTGGTCCTGGTGCACGGCTACCCCGACACGCACCGCGTGTGGGACGACGTCGTGGCGCTGCTGGCCGAGCGGTTCCACGTGGTCACCTACGACGTGCGCGGCGCTGGTGCGTCGTCCGCGCCGCGCGGGCTGGCCGCCTACCGGCTGCCGGTGCTGGCGCGGGACCTGTTCGCCGTGGTCGCGGCGGTCAGCCCGGACGCGCCGGTGCACGTCGTCGCGCACGACTGGGGGTCGATCCAGGCGTGGGAGGCGGTGACCACGCCCGGCGCGCCGATCGCCTCCTACACGTCGATCTCCGGCCCGTGCCTGGACCACGTCGGCCACTGGATGCGCCGCCGGCCGACCAGGCGGCACCTCGACCAGCTGCTGCACTCGTGGTACATCGGGATGTTCCACCTGCCGTTCGTGGCGCCCCTGCTGTGGCGGCACGTGATCGGCCCGCGCTGGCAGGCGATCGCGCACCGGCTGGAGGGCGTCACGCCGCACGTGTCGCCGACCATCGTGCGCGACGGCGTGCAGGGCATCGCGCTGTACCGGGCCAACTTCATCCCGCGGCTGCGGTCGCCCCGCGTGCGGCGGACCGACGTGCCGGTGCAGGTGGTGCAGCCGTCGCGGGACCGGTACGTGACCGCCGGGGTGACCGAGGACGTGGAGCGGTGGGCGTCGGACGTGCGGCGGCGGGTGGTCGACGCCGGCCACTGGGCGCCGATCACGCACGCCGACGCGGTGGCGCGCCTGGTCACCGACCACGTCACCGCGCACAGTCCGTCGTCCTGATCCGCGCGAGCGCCTCCCCGGCCCGCTGCCGGGCGAGGTTCCAGGAGCGCCAGTCGTCCGGCTCGACGTGGCGGAACCGCAAGGCGCACGCGCCCAGGTCCGCGGGCAGCGCGGCGAGGGCGGGCACGGCGTCGTCGGACAGCCGGGAGAGGTAGCGGACGTCGATCTTCCCGGTGGCGTGGTAGCGGTCGACGTTGCGCTCGGCGATGAACCGCTCCGGGTTCAGCGCGGCGAGCCCGACCAGCGCGACGAACCCGGTGCCGAAGACCGCGCGGGCCAGCCACCGGCCGTCCAGCCGCACGCCCGCCGCCAGGACCAGCAGGTAGACGACGCCGAGCCACACCTCGCAGGCGGCGACGAGGACCCGCAGCACGGTGAAGCCGTACGCCTGCTGGTAGAGCCACATGCGGGCGAGCGCGGAGGCGACGATCACCAGGGTGAGCACGCTGAGCGCGCCGAGCAGGCCGCGCAGCCAGCGGCGGTCGGTCGGTGAGTCGAGCCGGGCGAGGCGCGCGACGACCGCGATCACGCCGAGGGTGAGCACGGTGACGGCGAGCAGCTGCCAGAAGCCGCTGCGGGCGTAGTCGGCGTAGGTGAGGTCGGGGGTGACCATGACGTGCTGGTCGCCCGCGAACAGGGTCTTGAGCTGGACGGCCACGAACGCGGCGAAGAGCAGCACCAACGCGCCGACCGGCAGCACCCAGTCGCGCCGCGCGACCGTCCGGGGCAGGTCGCTCGTCTCGTCGGGTCGACGCGGCGAGACCAGCAGGTAGGCCGCGCCGACCGTGCCGAGGCCGACGGCCAGGAACAGCACGACCGGTTGCCCGGAGGACTCGTCGGGGGTGATCGAGCCGAGGAGGTCCGCGAACGCGGCGTCGGCCCCCGCGAGGAGCGGCACGAAGACCAGCAGGAGGGCGGCGGTCACCAGGACCGGGCGGGCCAGGCGGGGCGTGCCGCCCTCCTTGACGCCTCGGGCGACCCAGGGCAAGGCCCTGACCGCGGCGACCGGCACCGCGCCCGCGCCGATGAGGAGGCCACGCGCGGTCCGCCCCCCGGCGACCGCGAGCGAGCCGGTGGCGCAGCCGGCGACGGCGCAGAGCGCGAACAGCCAGCCGGCGGAGACGAACGCGCCGACGCCGAACAGCGCGACGGAGAGCACCGCCCAGCCGAGTTCGACCTTGCGCAGCAGGGCGAAGACGACGACCGCCGTCAGGGACCAACCGAGGCCGGGTTCGTCGAGGGGCAGCAGGGCCGCCGCCCCGATCCCGGCCGCCGCGCCGGTGAGCAGTACGCGGTTGGGTGTCATGTGGGTGTCGCCTCCAAGGCGTGCGCCATCGCCCCGCGGCACTGCGCGGTGGCGTGGCGGGTGGTGCGGATCGGTGGGTTCGCCGGCCCTCGGGCACGACGGGGGAAGGGCTCAGGGCCCGGAATCGTCGGTGGTGCGTGGTTGAATGAATTCAGGGTTCCCCTGGGCGGGGACCTCTGCGGGGCAGCGCTTTCCGGTCGCTCAGGCGTTCTCGGGGTGCCCGCCGTGGGTGCGGGACCCGGCCGGGGCGGGGGTCGGGGTCGGTGCGGGGCAGGTGGCCGGGAGGGTGGCCCGGATCCGGCAGCCCGGTCCGTCGACCACGGCGATGGTGCCGCCGTGCAGGTCCACGACCCAGCGCGCGATGTTGAGCCCCAGGCCCGTCCCGCCGCCGCCGGCGCGCTCACCGCGCGTGAAGCGCTCGAAGACCCGTTCCCGGTCCTGCGGCGCGATCCCCGGCCCGTCGTCGGCGACCTCCAGCACCAGCTCCGCGCCGACCGCGGCCGACACCCGCACCTCGCCGCCGGCCGGGCCGTGCCGGGCCGCGTTGTCCAGCAGGTTCGCGACCACCTGGGCCAGCCGCGCCTCGTCCGCGCACACCGTCGCCCCGGGCGGTGACACGGCCACGGTGAACCGCACCCCTCGAGCGGCCACCGAGGCCTCCGCCACCACGTCCGCCAGCAACGGCTCCAACGCGAACTCCGCCCGGTCCAGCTGGTGCGCCCCGGCGTCGATCCGCGACAGGTCGAGCAGCTCCGCCACCAGCCGGCCGAGCCGCTCGGTCTGCGCCAACGCCGTCCGCATGGTCGCCGCGTCCGGCTGCGCCACCCCGTCGACCACGTTCTCCAGCACGTTCTGCAACGCCGTGATCGGCGTGCGCAGCTCGTGCGACACGTTCGCGATCAGCTCCCGCCGCTGCTGGTCCGCCGCACCGAGGTCCGCCGCCATCTGGTTGAACGCACCGGCCAGCTCGCCGACCTCGTCCCGCGCCGTCGCGCGCACCCGCCTGCTGTAGTCGCCGGCCCGCATCGCCCGCACCGCCGCCGTCATGTCCCGCAACGGCCTGGTCATCCCGTGGGCCAGGATCTGCGACGTCACCAGCACGATCGCCACCGCGCCGAACGTCGTGCCCGGCGCCAGCCAGCCGATGCGCCACCGGAAGAACGCGAACCCCGCCGCCATCGCCGACACCAGCAGGATCCCGAGCTTCAGCTTGATCGACCGCACCGGGTCCAGCGGACGCGGCAGCAGCTCCACCGCCGTGTCGATCGCCGTCCGCAGGCTCACCGCGGCACCTCCAGCGCGTACCCGATCCCGTGCACGGTCCGGATCAGGTCCGTGCCCAACTTCCGGCGCAACGCCTTGATGTGGCTGTCCACGGTCCGCGTCCCCGTGCCGTCGGCCCACCCCCACACCTCGCTCAGCAGCCGCTCGCGCGACTGCACGGCCCGCGGCCGTTCGGCGAGGTGCACCAGCAGCTCGAACTCGGTCGGCGTCAGGTGCGCCTCCGCCCCGCCGCGCACCACCCGCCGCTCGGCCAGGTCGATCTCCAGGTCGGCCACGGTGATGCGGTGCGCCGCCGCCGACGCCGCCCGCTCCACCCGCCGCAGCAGCGCGTGCACCCGCGCCGCCAGCTCGCGGATCGAGAACGGCTTGGTCAGGTAGTCGTCCGCGCCGACCGCGAGGCCGACCAGCAGGTCCGTCTCGTCGCCCCGGGCGGTCAGCATCAGCACCGGCACGGGCCGCTCGGCCTGGATGCGCCGGCACACCTCCAGCCCGTCGAACCCGGGCAGCATGACGTCCAGCACGACCAGGTCGGGCCGCACGTCACGGGCACGGGAGACGGCCGACGGGCCGTCGTGCGCCAGCTCGACCTCGAACCCCTCCGCCCGCAGCCTCGCGGCCACGGACTCGGCGATGGTCAGGTCGTCCTCGACCACCAGAACCCGGCGTGTCATGCGGCCGACTCTATGTCCGAGCCGTGGAGGCGGGCGGTGTGACTTGTGAACGTCCTGTGGAGACCGCGCACCTCGGGGCCCGGGGCCGAACGAGCGAATCTGGGAGCGCTCCCAGTCGGGAGCTGCTTAGCTGGTGGACGGGCGGGACTTCGACGAGGAGGTCTGGTCGTGCGACGGACGTTGAGCGCCGCGTTGGCGCTCGTATCGGTGATCTCGGCGACGCCGGCGGCGGCAGCCGGACCGGGATACGTGGAACTCGCCCTGCTGCCCGGCGGGACCAAGGGGTCGGCGGTCGACATCAACGACGCCGGCGTGGTCGTCGGCCGCGGCACCGACGCGGCGGGCAAGGCCAAACCGGTGCGCTGGGACGCCGAGGGCCGGATCACCGAGCTGACCCCGCCGCCCGGCGCCACGCCCGGGAAGGTCTTCGGGGTCGACGCGGACGGCGCGGCGTACGGCAACACCAGCGCCCCCGGCCGCAACTCGCAGGCCACCCGGTGGAACCCGGACGGCTCCACGACCGTCCTCGACGTCCCGCCCGGCGACACCTACAGCTTCGCCCTCGCGGTGAACGACGGCGGCACGGTCGTCGGCTACAGCGGCGACTACGCGACCGGCGTCCGCCGTGCCGTCCGCTGGGGTCGCGACGGGGCCGCCACCGTGCTGCCGGCTCCCGGGCCGGCCGCCACCACCGCCGCCGAAGCGAGCGCGATCGACGAGGCGGGCGTCATCGCGGGCATCGCCACCACCGAGGACGACCTCGCCCACCACGTGCGGTGGGACGACGGGGTCCTCACCGTCCTGGGCGTGGTGCCCGACGCCACGTACTCCGCCGTGACGGACGTGAACGGGCGGTACGTCGTCGGCCGGGTCCAGCGCGGCGACCGGACCGCCTTCGGCGTGCGGTGGGACGGCACGGCGCTCAGCGAGGTGCCGTCACCGACCGGCGACCACAGCCTCGTGCACGCCGTCGACGCGGAGGGCACGGCGTTCGGGCAGGTCACGAGCCGCCCGGCGAGGTGGGCGGCGGACGGCACCGTGTCGATCATGGCGTTGCCGGACGGGTACGCGGCGGGGGAGGTGCTGGAGCTCAACGACCGCGGCGTGGCCGCCGGCACGGCGATCAGCCGGTACGACCGCCCCATCCGCTGGTCGGCGTCGGGTGAGGTGACGTTGCTGCCGGCGCCGCCCGGGACCTACGGCTCCGCCCAGGGCATCAACGACGCCGGCGTGGTCGTGGGCGAGTACGGGGGCCGGCCGCTGCTGTGGCCCTGACCACCGGCTGTCGGAGGCACGTCCTAGGGTGACCCGGTGGCTGACGCGGTCCTGGAAGCGGTGCTGGAACGGATCACGTTCGCCAACGAGGAGACCGGCTACACGGTCGCCCGGGTCGACCCCGGCCGGGGCGGCGACCTCGTCACCGTGGTCGGGTCGCTCCTCGGCGCGCAGCCGGGCGAGTCGATCCGGATGCGCGGCCGGTGGGGCTCGCACCCGCAGTACGGCAAGCAGTTCCACGTCGACGACTACACGACCGTGCTGCCGGCCACCATCCAGGGCATCCGCCGCTACCTCGGCTCCGGCCTGATCAAGGGCATCGGGCCGGTGCTGGCCGACCGGATCGTCACCCACTTCGGCGTGGCCGCGCTCGACGTCATCGAGCACGAGCCGCAGCGCCTGATCGAGGTGCCCAAGCTCGGCCCGAAGCGCACCAAGCTGATCGCCGACGCGTGGGAGGAGCAGAAGGCCATCAAGGAGGTCATGGTCTTCCTCCAAGGCGTCGGCGTGTCGACATCGCTGGCCGTGCGCATCTACAAGCAGTACGACGACAAGGCCATCGAGGTCGTCCGCGAGGAGCCCTACCGGCTCGCCAACGACGTCTGGGGCATCGGGTTCCGCACCGCCGACGTGATCGCGAAGGCCGTCGGCATCCCGCACGACAGCCCGCAGCGGGTGAAGGCCGGGTTGCAGTTCACCCTGTCCGAGGCGACCGGCGACGGCAACTGCTACCTGCCCGAGAACGAGCTCATCGGCGACGCGATCAAGATCCTCCAGGTCGACGCGGGCCTGGTGATCGAGTGCCTGGCCGAGCTGGTGACCGAGGAGGGCGTGGTCCGCGAGGTCATGCCGGACGGCGAGCCGGGCATCTACCTGGTCGCCTTCCACCGGGCCGAGATCTCGCTGGCGAGCCAGCTGCTGCGGCTGCTCAGGACCGACGAGGAGCGGATGCCGGCGTTCCAGCAGGTCGACTGGGACCGGGCGTTCGCGTGGCTCGGCGCGTCACTGGAGGACAAGCAGCGCGACGCCGTCAAGCTGGCGTTGAGCCGCAAGGTGGCCGTGCTGACCGGCGGCCCCGGGTGCGGCAAGAGCTTCACCGTGCGGTCGATCGTGAAGCTGGCCGCGGCCAAGGGCGCGAAGGTCGTGCTGGCCGCGCCGACCGGCCGCGCCGCGAAGCGGCTCACCGAGCTGACCGGCCACGAGGCCCGCACCGTGCACCGCCTGCTGGAGCTCAAGCCCGGCGGTGACGCCGCCTACGACCGCGACCGGCCGCTCGACGCGGACCTCGTCGTCGTGGACGAGGCGTCGATGCTGGACCTGCTGCTGGCGAACAAGCTGGTCAAGGCCGTCGCACCGGGCGCGCACCTGCTGCTGGTCGGGGACGTCGACCAGCTGCCGTCCGTCGGCGCGGGCGAGGTGCTGCGCGACGTGCTGTCCGCCGACAGCCCCGTGCCGAACGTCCGCCTCACGCACATCTTCCGGCAGGCGCAGCAGTCCGGCGTCGTGACCAACGCCCACCGCATCAACCACGGCGACTACCCCGTCGTGCAGGGGATGCCCGACTTCTTCCTCTTCCCCGCCGAGGAGGCCGAGGACGCGGCAGCGCTGGTCGTCGACGTCGTCGCCAACCGCATCCCGCGCAAGTTCGGGCTCAAACCGCGCACGGACGTGCAGGTGCTCGCGCCGATGCACCGGGGTCCGGCGGGCGCGGGCGGCCTGAACGCGTTGCTGCAGGAAGCCCTGACACCGTCCAAACCGGACCTGCCGGAACGCCGGTTCGGCGGCCGGGTGTTCCGGGTCGGCGACAAGGTCACCCAGATGCGCAACAACTACGACAAGAACGTCTTCAACGGCACGCTCGGCATCGTCACGGCGATCGACGCGGTGGAGCAGAAGCTGACCGTTCGGACCGACGAGGAAGAGGACGTGGACTACGAGTTCGGCGAGCTGGACGAGCTGACCCACGCCTACGCCATGACGATTCACCGCTCACAGGGCAGTGAATACCCATGCGTCGTCATTCCAATCACGACCAGCGCGTGGATGATGTTGCAGCGCAACCTGCTGTACACGGCGGTCACGCGGGCGAAGAAGCTGGTCGTGCTGGTCGGGTCGCGCAAGGCGATCGGGCAGGCGGTCCGCACCGTGGGCGCGGGACGTCGGCACACGGCGCTGGACCACCGGCTGGCGCGGCTGGTGTGACCTCAGCCGGCCTGGAGCGACCCGTCGTCCAGCGCCGCCCGCTCGGCCGCCTCGGCGAAGGCGCTGCGGAAGTCCTCGATCTCCGTGCCGCCGAGCTTGACCACGTGGCCGTTCGTGTCCCACACCTCCACGAGTCCGTCGCTGACCGCGATCGAGCAGACGGACGGCAGGTTCTGGTTGTCCGTGCACCGGATCAGCCACTCCCGCTTGGTCTCCATGGGTCCCCTTTCGAGTGGTTCAAGGCTTGGCGAGGCCGAACTGGGCGGCCCGATTGCTAGCCTGGTCCTAGCTCAGATGATTATGCAACTGCTAGTCAGCAATTGACCCGATCGGATGACGACGATGCCGCTGACACCCACGGTCCGGCTCAAGTTCCTCTCGCTCTACATGCGCGAAGCCCGTGAACGCGCAGGTGTCGAGCCCAAAGAGGTCGCGAAGCTCCTCGGCCGGGACACCACGCGCGTCACCAAGATGGAGAAGGGCCGGGAGGGCCTGACCCCCGGTGACGCCAAGATGCTCCTCGACCACTACGGCGTGCACACCGAAGCGGAGAAGGCCGAGATCGTGGAGCTGGCCCGCACCCGGAGCCAGCGCGGCCGGTGGGCCGGTCACCGGGCCACGGTGCCGATGGAGCTGCGCCCGTACTACGACTTCGAGCTGGACTCCAGCGGGTTGCGCCTGTACGGCACGGAGTTGGTGCCCGGTGTGTTGCAGACGATGTCCTACATGCGCGCCCTCCTGGTCGCCCGCAACCGGGTCGACCGGGACAAGATCGACGATGTGATCACCATGCGGTTGGAGCGGCAGCAGATCCTGTTCCGGGACCAGCCGACCGACGCGGCGTTCGTGCTGAGCGAGAGTTGCGTGCGCCGGGTCTTCGGCGGCAACGCGGTGATGCACGAGCAGATGCTGCACCTGGCGAACCTGGCCCAGAGGCCCAACATCCGGATCCAGGTGCTGCCGTTCGACGCGCCGGGCGGTGCGAGCACGTTCGGCTTCACGATGCTGCGCATCCCCGCGCCCACCTCCGCGCCACCGCTGGAGATGGCCTACGTCGAGAACCTGCACGACGCCGACTACCTCGACGGCGACAAGGAGGTCGCCGACTACGCCAACCTGTGGGCCAACCTCACCGCGAACGCGCTCGGGGTGGAAGAATCGAGGAGGTTCGTGCTGGGCGTCGCCCAGAGCTACGCCTGATTGTGAGAGGTGGTCCCCGCCATGAAGCCGGACTTCTCGGACGCCCGGTTCAAGACGTCGAGCTACACCGAGGACAACGGGACCTGCGTGGAAGTGGCCGTCGCGGGGGGCTTCGCGGCGGTGCGCGACACGAAGAACCGCGAGGGTGGGCACGTGGCCGTTCCCGCGCGGTCCTTCGAGGCGTTCCTCCGCTCCCTGGCGGGTTAGCGCATCGGGAACGCGACGTCGCAGACCTCGTCGTCCGGGCCGGCGGCGTCGAAGTCGGCGAAGTAGACCTCGCGCGGCGCGTCGTGGATCGCGTGCCCGTTCTCCTTGATCCACGTGGCGACGGCGTCGTAGGCCGACAGGATCTGCGGGAACGCCACCTGCGCCTTGGTCAGCCGCACGTACGCCTCCCGGTGCGCCGCCTCCAGCCTGGCCGCCACCCCGTCCGGCGGCTCCGCCGCGTCGATCGGCACGCACGCCTCGACCGGTCCGTCGCTGTCCTCGTTCACCTCGCCGTGGTAGACGACGAACACCGCGCCGGACACACCGCCGTGGTCCTGCGCCGCCTTGACCAGCCGGCCCGTCGAGCTGTCGATCCAGTCGACGAGCGCGGGCTGGAGCAGGTGCCGCTGCTCCGTCAAGACCACCTGATCGGGTACTTCTCGCTGCTTGACCTCGTACATGTCGAGCAATCCCTTCCCTCCGGACAACATGACGCGGAGGTGGGCGGCCAAGCCGCGCCGCACGGCCATCCGGTGCTCGACCTCGGCCCAGTACCCGCCGACCAGGTCCGCCCGCACGTCCTCGGGCGCGGCGACGATGCGCGCCACGACCGCGAGCGGCATGTCCAGCCTGCGCAGCAGCGCCACCAGCCGGGCGGCGGCCAACTGGTCCTCGCGGTAGCGCCGGTAGCCGTTGCCCGTGTCGACCTCGGCCGGTCGCAGCAGGCCCTGGCGTTCGTACAGCCGCAGCGCCTTCACCGACAGCCGCGAGCGGCGGGAGAACTCCCCGATGCCCAGAAGCCGGGTGCCCGGTAGCCGCGCCACCCCCACATCCTCCATGGAGATGACCTTGCGGGCTGCCCCAAGGGACGAGTCAACCACCCCGTCCGACCACTCGTGGACCAACGGCGGGCTACTGGCGGTAACCCTCCACGGTGCGGGGGTCGCGGGCCTCGGCGGCGTCCGGGTCCATGCCGGCGGCCCGGCGCGCACGGCGTTGGCGCAGGAGGTCCCAGGTCTGGTCCAGGGCGACTTCGAGGTCGCGCAGCCGTCGGACGTCGCCGTCGCTCAGGCCCTCGCCGATGCGCGATCCCTCCAACCGGTGCTCTTCCTCCACCAGGCGGGTGATGCGCTCGACCAGTTCTTCGTCCGTCACGACTCCTCCTCCATCCGGACCAAGCGCCGGGGTACCTCACCGGCATCTGTCAAAACCCCCGTGCCGTCGCGGTGAGGAATGGCCGGATGGCGGGTGTGCAAGCAGGCGGTTCGTCCCCCATCCTCCTGCTCAACCCTGCCTAGGAGGAACAACCGTGAAGTCGACCAGACGTTCACTGCTGACGCTGGCCATAGCCGGTGTCGCGGCGGCGGCGGTGGTCACCGGGGGCACCCCCGGAACCGCCGGCCCCGCCCCCGAGACCGCCGCCGTCCAAGCCGGCCCGACCTACGTCTACAAGGTCCACGCGCCGCTCGGCGCCGCCGCCCAGAACCTGCTCGGGCGCGGCTTCGACGTGCTGGAGGACCGCGACGGCGACTCCCTGTTCGTGCTCGGCGACGCGACCACCGGCGCGGGCCTCGAACAAGCCGGGTTCACCGCCGTCATCGACGAGGTGCTGCCCGCCCCCGAGTGGCAGCCGCCCGCGAAGAAGTCGCAGTCGCCCACGTTCGAAGCGGCCGACATCAACGAGACCTACTACGGCGGCTACCGCACGATCAACGCCCACTGGTCGCACCTGGACCTCGTCGGGCAGCAGTACCCCGCGCTGACCACGCTCGTCGACTACGGCGACTCCTGGAAGAAGACCCAGGGCGCGGGCGGGTACGACCTGCGCGCCATCTGCATCACCAAGAAGAACACGGGCGACTGCGCGCTGAACACGTCCGCGCCGAAGCCGCGGTTCTTCGTGATGGGCCAGCTGCACGCCCGCGAGCTCACCACCGGTGACACGGCGTGGAAGTGGATCGACCACCTGACCACCGGGTACGGCGTCGACGCGGAGGTCACCGCGCTGCTCGACACCACCGAGGTGTGGGTCGTGCCGATCGCCAACCCGGACGGCGTGAACATCGTGCAGCAGGGCGGCAACTCGCCCCGCTACCAGCGCAAGAACGCCAACACCACGAACGGGTCGAACTGCTCCGGCACGTCGTCGTCGCAGATCGGCATCGACCTCAACCGCAACACCGACTCCCACTGGGGCGGCGAGGGCACGTCGTCCAACCCGTGCGACCAGACGTACAAGGGGCCGTCGGCGAACTCCGAGGTGGAGACGAAGGCGTTGCAGGCGCTGTGGCGCAACCTGTACCGCGACCGCCGCGGCACCGGCGTCACCGACGCCGCGCCCGCCGACACGACCGGCGTCGTGATCTCCATGCACAGCTACTCGAACCTGGTGCTGTTCCCGTGGGGCTGGACGACGCAGTACAAGACCGGCAACGACGCGCCGATGCGGGCCATGGCCAAGGACATGGCGACGATGGCCGGCGGCTGGCAGTACGGGCAGCCCGGTGAAGTGCTCTACAACGCGGCCGGCGCGACGGACGACTGGGTGTACGACGACCTGGGCGTGGCGTCGTTCGTGTGGGAGATCGGCCCGTCTTCGGGCTCGTGCTCCGGGTTCTTCCCGACCTACTCGTGCCAGGCGTCGACGTTCTGGCCGAAGACGAAGCCGATGCTGATGTACGCGGCGAAGAAGGCGGCCAACCCCTACGGCGGCGGCGGCAACCCGCCGGTCGGGTGCGCCCGGCAGACCAACGACGCCGACGTGGCGATCCCCGACAACGGCGCCGCGGTCACCAGCACGATCACCATCGCCGGCTGCGAGGGCAACGCTTCGGCGTCGTCGCAGGTGGAGGTGCACGTCGTGCACACCTACCGGGGTGACGTGGTGATCGACCTGGTCGCGCCGGACGGCACGGCCTACCGCCTGAAGGCGTCGAACAACGACTCGGGCGACAACATCGACACCACGTACACGGCGAACGTGTCGTCCGAGGCGCGCAACGGCGCTTGGCGGCTTCGCGTGCAGGACGTGTACTCGGCCGACACGGGCTACCTGAACTCGTGGAGCCTGACCGTCTAGTCCTCCTCGTCGTGCCGAACGTAGGCCTCCCGAGAGTCCTGCGTTCGGCACGCGAGAGTCCAACCTCCACGCCGCGCGTGTCCTACGTTCAGAACGCGTGTGTCCTACGTTCGCGCACCCCGAGTTGAACACTCAGACGTCGTACTCGCCGGTAGCGCGCGCGATATGACCTCGGGTCTCGTGACCGGATCGCGCAACCGCGCGAACAACTGGGGGTCGAACCCGTTCCCGGAGAAGGTGCGGCCGCCGCGTCGGCAAGTGAGCTGAGCGTTGAATTCAGGGGTCGCGAACGTAGGACACGCGCGTTCTGAACGTAGGACACGCGCGTTCCGAGCGTAGGACACACGCGACGTGAACGTAGGACTCACGTGGTTGGGAGGTAGGGCACGCGGGTAGGCGAAGGGCCCTGCGGGAAGTCCCGCAGGGCCCTTCGCGTGCAGAGCGGTTACTTGAGGCCGTTGCCCATCGCGGTGATGAGCTCGCCGTTGGAGGTGTCACCGTCGAGCGACCAGAAGAACGCGCCGCCGAGGCCCTGGGTCTTGGTGTAGCTCATCTTGCCGCCGATGGTGGCCGGGGTGTCGTAGCTCCACCACTGGTTGCCGCAGTACGCGTACGCGGTGCCCGCGATGGTGCCGGTGGCCGGGCACTTGGTCTTGAGGACCTTGTAGTCCTCGATGCCCGCCTCGTAGGTGCCCGGCGCCGCGCCGGTCGCCGTGCCGCCCGGAGCGGCCTGGGTCACGCCCGTCCAGCCGCGGCCGTAGAAGCCGATGCCGAGCAGCAGCTTGGCCGCCGGCACGCCCTTGCTCTTCAGCTTCTGGATCGCCGCGTCGGAGTTGAAGCCCGCCTGCGGGATGCCGGTGTAGGACGTCAGCGGCGAGTGGGGCGCCGTCGGGCCCTGGGCGTTGAACGCGCCGAAGTAGTCGTAGGTCATGACGTTGTACCAGTCGAGGTACTGCGCCGCGCCGCCGTAGTCGGCCGCGTCGATCTTGCCGCCGTTCGACCCGTCCGCCGTGATGGCGGCGGTGACGAGGTAGTTGGCGCCGAAGCGGGTGCGCAGGGCCTGCGAGACCGTCTTCATCGAGCTGAAGCCGGAGGTGTCGCAGGTCAGACCGCAGGCGTTCGGGTACTCCCAGTCGATGTCGATGCCGTCGAACACGTCCGCCCAGCGCGGGTCCTCGACCAGCTTGTAGCAGGAGTCGGCGAACGCGGCCGGGTTCTGCGCCGCCTGGCCGAAGCCGCCGGACCAGGTCCAACCGCCGAACGACCACAGCACCTTGATGTGCGGGTACATCTTCTTCAGCTTGCGCAGCTGGTTGAACGAGCCGCGCAGGGCGCCGGTGTCCCACGTGTCGGCGACGCCGTCGACGGAGTTCGCCGCGGTGTAGGCCATGTCGTAGTCGGCGTAGGCGTCACCGATGGTGCACTGGCCGTTCTGCACGTTGCCGAACGCGTAGTTGATGTGCGTCAGCTTCGAGGCCGAGCCGGAGGTGTGGATGTTCTTCACGAAGTACTGGCGGCCGTAGACGCCCCACTGGGTGAAGTAGCCGAGGTTCTTCCGCGAGCCGACCGGCGGGTTCGACGTGGTCGTCGTCGTGCCCGTGGTGGTGGTCGTCGTCGTGGTCGTAGTCGTCGTGGTGGTGGTCGTGGTCGTCGTCGGGTTGGTCCCGCCGGCGTCACACGACGCGCCGTTCAGCTTGCAGTTGGCCGGCCCGCTGAACGCGCCGGAGTAGGTCACGTTGAAGCCGAAGCTCACCGTGCCGCCGACGCCCACGCTGCCGTTCCACGTGTTCTTCACGGTCACGTGCTGGCCGCTGGTGGTGTACGAGCCGTCCCACAGGGAGCTGACCTTGTGGCCGGAGGGCAGGTCGAACTCGACCGTCCACGACGACAGGGCGGCCGTGCCGCCGTTGCGGATCGTGTACTTGCCCTCGTAGCCGGTGCCCCAGTCCGAGCCCTTGCTGAAGGTGGCCGAGACGCCGCCCGCACCGCTGGCCGCGGGTGCGACGACCAACCCCACCACCAACGTGGCGACCGCCACGAACAACGCTGTGACATGCCATCGGATCTTGGACATCGTGCTCCTTGTCAGGAAAGGAGTGCAGGGTTGACCACACGATGTGGTTCAGACCACTTCACGGTCAAGGTCTAGACCATTCTCGTCACTCTAATGGAGTAACACCAAACGCCCCGGAACCGGTTCCGGGACCGAACGACCACTAGGGGTTGATGAGCCTAAAGTCGCGCTCCCGCCAAGACCAGGGGCGGACGTCGGCACGTCGCCGGACGGCCAGAATCGGACCCGTCGAGGGATCCTCGGCCTCGCAGAGGGAGTCGCAGGGAGGAGCGTTGATGGTCAAGAGGGGAATCGCCTTAGCCACCGCCGTGGGGTTGGCGGTCGCGGGCATCGGCGGGACGGCGGTGGCCGAACCGTCGGTCGACCAGGCCGCGCGCGTCGACCGCCAGGTCGTGCAGCGGGCGTTGGACGACATCGCGCGGACGGCGGTCCAGGGGGTGCAGGTCCGGGTCGTCGACGGCCGGCAGGAGTTCACCGCCCGCAGCGGCACGGCGCGGATCGACTCACCGCGCCCCGTGCCGACCGACGGCCGGTTCCGGGTCGGCAGCATCACCAAGACGTTCGTGTCGACCGTCGTGCTCCAGTTGGTCGGCGAGGGGAAGGTCGACCTGGACGCGCCGGTGCAGCGGTACCTGCCCGGCCTGCTCCCGCACGGTGACCGGATCACCGTGCGCAACCTGCTGCAGCACACCAGCGGCCTCTACAACTACACCGAGGCCCTGCCGCTCGACCCGGACGGCGTGGTGGCCACCCGGTACAAGACGTGGGCGCCCACCGAGCTGGTGGCCCTGTCCACGGCCAAACCGCTCGACTTCGAGCCGGGCACCGCGTGGCAGTACTCGAACACCAACTACGTCGTGGCCGGGATGCTGGTGGAGAAGCTCACCGGCCGGCCGTACGGGGTGGCGGTCGCGCAGCGCGTGCTGCGCCCGCTGGGGCTGCGGTCGACGTCCGTGCCCGGCACCCGGATCGACATCCCCGGTCCGCACGCGCGCGGCTACCTCAGGGCCGGCGGCCAGGTCGTGGACATCACGGAGATCAACCCCTCGGTCGCCTACGCGGCGGGAGAGATGATCTCCACGACGGCCGACCTCGACCGGTTCGCGGACGCGCTGCTGGACGGTCGCCTGCTCCGCCCGGCACAGCAGAGGGAGCTGACCTCGACGTTGCCGATCACCGAGGGCTACGGCCTGGGCATCGAGGCACAGCAGATGCCGTGCGGCGTCACGGTCTGGGGCCACAGCGGCGGCATCCCCGGCTACAACAGCCTGGTGATCGGCACGGCGGACACGAAGACCCGGCTGACGCTGTCCGCGACCTCCGAGCCCGACCCGGGTGAGCTCGCGGGCTACCAGGAGCTGCTGAACGAGGTGTTCTGCTGATCTCCCGGACGCGGTGACGCGGTGAGGGCGTCCGACCGGGGACGCCCTCACCGCTCGTCGCTCAGTCCCGCCACTGCTCCGCCGGCGCGACGCCCGGCAGCGGCCGGCCGACGAGGGCCACCGGGATGAAGAAGCAGACCTGGCCGATCGCCAGGGTCAGGGTGACCAACGCCTTGTCGTCGTAGTGCGCGGACGCCAGGGCGTACAGCTCGTCGGTGACGCGCTCGCCGAGCGGGTTGGGGGTGAGCACGGCCTCCACGAGCGCCAGCGCGGCCCGTTCGGCGGCGGTGAAGTGGGGCGCGTCCCGCCACGACGCGACGGCCGTGATGCGCTCCTCCGCCTCGCCGGCTCTGCGGAGGTTGCCGGTGTGCAGCGTGGTCAGGTAGGTGCTGCCGACGATCTGCCCGGCGCGCAGCTGCACGAGGCCGACGGTGGTCTGCGGGATGGAGCCGTTGCCGACGGCCTGGAACAGCGCTCCGCCGATCTGCGCCAGCTCGGGGACGAGCGCGGCGGGGTCGGGCAGGCGTGACTGGCGGGTGTCCTGGGTGGCGGTCATGGTGGGGTGGGTCCTTCCCGGATTTCGTTGCTGTCACCGCGTTGACGCGCCTCGGAGCGAGGATGTGACCGCGCGGTGGACGGCGGCGGCGACTTCTCCCCGCACGACCTCGGAAGCGGATGGCGAGGAAAGGTGACCGGGCCGGCGGTCACATCGCGGACGTCCCGTTCGTCATGGGTTCGTCCGCGACACGAGAGGTGATCATGAACGACAGCGACTTCCTGGCCCGGCGCTTCGAGGAGCACCGCGCGCACCTGAAGGCGGTGGCCTACCGGATGCTCGGCTCCCTGGCCGAGGCTGACGACGCCGTCCAGGAAGCCTGGCTGCGCTTGGACCGCGCCGAGACCGGGGACATCGACAACCTCGGCGGCTGGCTGACCACGGTCGTCGGCCGGGTCTGCCTCGACCTGCTGCGCTCACGGCGGCAGCGCCGGGAAGACCCGCTCGACGACCGCCTGCCCGACCCGGTCGTCACCGAGGAGGTCGCCGACCCGGAGCACCGGGTGCTGCTGGCGGACTCGGTGAGCCTGGCGCTGCTGGTGGTGCTGGAGTCGCTCAACCCCGCCGAACGGCTGGCGTTCGTCCTGCACGACTTGTTCGGCCTGCCGTTCGAGGAGATCGCCCCGATCCTGGACCGCACGCCGGTCGCGGCCAGGAAGCTGGCCAGCCGGGCCCGGCAACGCGTCCAGGGCGCGGCGCCCGCGCCGGACCCCGACCCGGCGGCGCATCGCCGGGTCGTCGACGCGTTCCTGAGCGCCGCGCGCGGCGGCGACCTCACCGCCCTGCTGGCCGTCCTCGACCCCGAGGTCACCCTGCGCGCCGACGGCGGCAAGGCGCTCGTCGGCGGCATGAAGGTCCTGCACGGTGCCGCGGCCGTGGCCGGGCAACTCGACACCTTCCACCGCATGGCGACCCTCACCACCACGCGTCCCGCGCTGGTCAACGGCACGGCGGGGTTGGTCACCACCGTCGAGGGCCGACTGTTCTCGATCGTCGGCTTCACCGTCGCGGACGAGCGGATCGTCGAGATCGACATCCTGTCCGACCCCGACCGGTTGTCCCGTGTCCACGTCGACCTGGCGGTGAAGAGTGCGCGGGCGAGGCGCTGAACGCCCGACGGCCCGTCCGGGGGCAGGACGGGCCGTCGGGTGGGGAAGAGCGCGGCGGCCGGGCGGCAGCCCCCGTGCCCTGGGTCTAGGTGGTGGCGAGGAACTTCTCCACCTGCTCCACGACGAACGCGTGGTCCTCGGCCTGGGGCAGGCCCGAGACGCCGACGGTGCCGACCAGGCCGACGCCGGCCACGTTCACCGGGAACACGCCGCCGTGCGCGGCATAGCGGTCGGGGTCGAGGCGCGAGTCCGCGTCGAACGTCTTGCCGCTCACCCGGAAGCTCTCGCCGACCCGGTAGGAGCTCTGGCCGTAGCGGTCCACGACGCGGCTCTTGCGGTCGATCCACTCGTCGTTGTCCGCCGAGGTGCCCGGCAGCGCCGCGTGGAACAGGCGTTGCTGCCCCCGGCGCACCGAGATCGTGACCGGCAGCGACCGTTCGCGGGCGGCGTCCAGCAGGAACGCGCCCAGTGCCAGCGCCACCTCGTTGTCGAAGGACGTGAACACCAGTCGGGACTCCTGCTCGACCAACGTCTCCAGCAAGCTCACAGCGACATCACCTGTCCGGTCCGGGCGGAGGCGAACGCCGCCTCGATGACTTCCAGCGCGCGCACCGCGGACTCCGGCTCGACCGGCAGGGGGCCGCCGTCGGTCAGGGCGGCGACCAGCAGCCGGTAGAACTCGGAGTAGGCGCCGGGCAGGCCGACGACGTCCTCCGCGTCGTCCAGCAACCCCAACCGGCCGTTTGTCGACAAATCTTCAAACGGCTTGCCCGCGGCCAAGGCGTCCTCCTGGCGGTCGAGGCCGTGCGAGACGTACGCGCCGGTCGAGCCCAGCACACGGAACCGCGGCCCGTGCTCCGGTGCGGCGGAACTGGCCCAAAGGTGTGAACGCACGCCGTTCACGTGCGTCAACGCCACGAACACGTCGTCGTCCACCTCGACGCCCGGTCGCCGCAGGTCCAGTTCCGCGTACACGGTCGACACCGGGCCGAACAGCTCCAACGCCTGGTCGACCAGGTGCGCGCCCAGGTCGTACAGCAGGCCGCCCGCCTCGTCGGGCGCACCGAACTCGCGCCAGTTGTCCCAGACCTCCGGCGTCCACCGCTCGAACCGCGACTCGAACCGGGTCACCGCGCCCAGCGCGCCCTCGGCCAGCAGCGACCGGACCGTGCGGAAGTCGCCGTCCCACCGCCGGTTCTGGAAGACCGTCACCGGCACGTTCCGGTCCTTCGCCGCCTGGAGGACGCGGCGCGCGTCGGCCGACGTCGGCGCGAACGGCTTGTCGACCACGACCGCGATGCCGGCCTCGATCGCGGCCAGCGCCAACGGCACGTGCGTGCGGTTCGGGGTGGCGACCACGATCAGGTCCAGGTCGAGCTCGAACAGTTCCTCGACCGTGGCCGGCAGGGCGAGGCCGGGGTAGGTGGCCTCGGCGTGCGCCCGACGGGTGGCGTCCGAGGTGACGACGGCGCTCAGCTCGAGGCCTGGTGTCGCCGCGATCAGCGGCGCGTGGAACACCCGGCCGGCGATGCCGTAGCCGAGCAGTCCGGTGCGGAGAGACATGGCAGTGATTAAAGCAACGGCGTGTAGTAAAAAGCCAGGTGCGATGATGGGCCCGTGGCCAACTTGCGCTTCCTGCGGGGGTACAACGACGCGGTGGTGCTCGGGCTGGCCAGGTCCGGGGCGGTGACCAGGGTGGAGCTGGCCGACCGCAGCGGACTCACGCCGCAGGCGGTGTCCAAGGTGGTGAGCAGGCTCATCGACGACGGCCTGCTGGTCGAGTCCGGCACCCGCAACGTGGGCGTCGGCAAACCGCGCACCCTGCTCAAGCTCGTCGCCGACAGCAGGCTCGCGCTCGGCGCCCAGGTCGAGCGCGACGAGCTGCGCGTCGTGCTGACCGACCTCGCGGGCACCGTGCTGGACCGCGCGGTCGCCCCCCTGCCGCGCGACTTCGACCCGCCGACGTTCGTGGCCGAGCTGACCCGGCTCGTCGACGGCCTGCGCAGCGAACGGCTCCTCGGCGTGGGCATCGGGTTCGTCGGCCCGCTGGACCACCGCACGGGCGTGGTGCACTACCCGACGGGGCTGAGCGAGTGGCAGGACGTGCCGCTGCGCGCGTTGGCCGAACGGCGGCTCGGGCTGCCCGTGGTGCTCGACAAGGACACCAACACGGCGGTCGTGGCCGAGGCGTGGCGGCGCGGCGAGGAGCTGCGGGACGCGGTGCTCGTGCTCGTCGGCACCGGGCTCGGCATCGGGATGCTGCTCGACGGCCGCGTGCACCGGGGCGTGCGCACCAACGCGGGGGAGTACGGGCACACCACCATCCAGCTCGACGGCCCGCCGTGCGTGTGCGGGCGCAGCGGCTGCATAGAGGCGCTGCACAACCTGGCCGCCGCGCGGGGAGACCTGGTCGAGGCGACGTCCGTCGTCGGCGTCGCGGTGGCCGACCTGGTGCAGCTGCTCGACATCGACCACGTGGTGCTGGCCGGGCGCGCGGTGCTCGCCGAACCCGCCGCCTACCTGGACGGCGTGCGCGCCAGGCTGCCCAAGGACGAGTGGCTGCCGGTGGACGTGTCGATCACCCCGCTGGGTGATGACGTGGTCGCGGCGGGTGCGGCGATGCTCCTGCTGAGCGAGTTCTACGGCCGTCCTCGCTGACCGGAGCGGGCCGAGTTTCGACATGCCCTGCTCACGGGCACCCGTGCGGGTGATTCACTGTGCGGCATGTATGCGCTCCGGTACGCCGTCGGCACCGACCCCGGCCTGCGCCGTGAAGCGAACGAGGACTCCGTGTACTTCAGCGAACGCCTGTTCGCCGTCGCCGACGGCATGGGCGGGCACGCGTACGGCGAAGTGGCGAGTTCGATCGCGGTGGCGGTGCTGGCCGACCTCGACCTCGACGCCGACGACCCACTCGGCGAGCTGTCCGGCGCGGCGCGGGAGATCGCGATCCGGCTGACGGACCTGGCCGAGGAGAACTTCGACATGCGCGGCATGGGCACCACGCTCACCGCGCTGCTGTGGGACGGCGAGCGGTTCGCGGTCGGGCACATCGGCGACTCGCGCTGCTACGTCGTCCGCGAGGGCGAACTGGCCCAGATCACCCGCGACCACACCATGGTCCAGGCGTTGGTGGACGACGGTCGGATGGCCGCCGAACAGGCCGCCGAGCACCCCGGCCGGTCCATGCTCATGCGGGCCCTGCAAGCGGGCAGCGCGCACGACCCGGACCTGTTCTTCCAGGACGTCGAAGCGGGCGACCGGTACCTGATCTGCTCGGACGGGCTGTCGGACGTGGTGGGCACGGCGGAGATCGCCGAGCTGCTGGCCGCGTCGGCGGACGGCGACGAGGTCGTGCGGACGTTGATCGAGGCGGCCAACGCGCGCGGCGGACCGGACAACATCACCTGCGTCGTGGTGGACGTGCTGCCGGCGGGCAACTCGTCGTGGCTGCCGAAGTGGTTGACGAGCTGAGGCCCCGGGACCGGCTAGGGGACTGAGACGCCCAGCAGGTCGTGCAGTGCCGTCTCGCCGGTGGGCGTGAGGCGCACGGCACGGCCCGTGCCGACACCGCGCACCCAGTTCCGGGCGTGCAGGTGGGCGCACACGTGCGCGCCCGCCGTGCCCGCGAGGTGGGAGCGGCGCTCGGTCCAGTCCAGGCACGCCTTGGCCAGCGGGCGGCGGGTGGCCGGCGGGGTGAACGCGAGTTCGCGCTCCAACCACGTGAGGCCGTCGTCGGTGAGGGCCAGGTCGTCGGTGAGCAGGCCGCGGGCGGTCATGGCGTCGGTGACGGCCACACCGAGGCGTCCGGCCAGGTGGTCGTAGCACGTCCGGCCGCGGCGCAGCGCCTGGTTGGCGGCGGACGCCCGCAGCGTGCGCGCCGGCGGGTCGGTGGGGCCCAGGTAGGCGAGCAGGTCCTCGATCAGCCTGGCCTGCTTCGGGCCGGCCAGCTGGACGTAGCGGTGGCGGCCTTGGCGGCGTTCGGCCAGCAAGCCCGCCTGGACCAACCGGGTCAGGTGCTCGCTCGCCGTGGAGGGCGCCACCTCGGCGGCGCCGGCCAGTTCGCTCGACGTCCAGGCGCGACCGTCCATGAGCGCGAGCAGGAAGCGGGCGCGGCTGCGGTCGGCCAGCAACGCGGCCAGGTTCGCCAGTTCGTCTGCGGCCATGGGGCCATTGTGCGCCTGTGACGGTTCGGCGGTGGCCGAAGCGCTGGCGGCTTACGTTGGCGGCATGAACGAGCTGTGGGATTCGTCTTACGTGGTTCCGCCCGTGCCGGTGGCCGCGTCGGGGGTGGCCTGGCTGCGGTCGTCGGTGGCGCGGTTCAGCGAAGGTGACGAGCACGTGCGGCGGCGGGCGTTGGCGGAGCGGGTGTTGGCCGCGGTGGACCCCGGGGTGTTGCGGCGGGCGGGTGAGCCGGTGGCGGTGTTGGCAGAGGCGCTGGGGCTGCCCCGGTCCGTCGCGTCGGACGTCGCGGTGGTGGCCGCGTGCTACCAGCCGCACGTCGACGCGACCGTCGAGGCCGACGAGGCGGTGGCGCGGTTGGTCGCGGCGTGCGGCGGCACGTGGGACGAGGGGACGGCCAACCTGATCGGGGTGCTGGTGCAGGCGTCCGGCGCGACCAGGGCGTTGATCGCGGGCGTGGAGCCGCCGGTGCCCGTGACGCGGCGGGTCGCACCGGACGGGTCGGTGGTCGAGGTGGACCTGGGTGAGGCGTGGTTCGGCGGTGGGCGGCACGCGTGCCCGGGGCGGGCGCACGCGCTGGCGCTGGCGGAAGGTGCGCGGGCGTTCCACCGGATGCACGACGACTTCCTGGTGCTGCCGAACGCGTGGGACTTCGCGTCGGCGGCGGCCTTCGTGCGGGCCGGGTTCGGGGCGGTGGGGACGACGAGCCTCGGCGTGGCGGTGGCGCACGGGCTGCCGGACGCGGCGGGGGTGGCGCGGGCGGAAACGGTGGCGTTGGCGCGGCTGCTGGCGCGACTGCCCGTGCCGGTGACGGTGGACGTCGAGGCGGGGTTCGGCGGCGACGTGCGGGCGTTGGCGGCGGAGCTGTGGGAACTCGGTGTCGCGGGCGTGAACGTGGAGGACGGTCGCGGGGCGGGACTGGCGGAGCCCGCTGACCAAGCCGCGATCGTGCGTGCGTTCAAGGAGGTCGCGCCGGGGCTGTTCGTCAACGCGCGCGTGGACACGTGGTGGCTGGGCGTCGACCGTGCTTCGACGCTCGACCGTGCGCGGGCTTACGTGGACGCCGGTGCGGACGGCGTCTTCATCCCGGGCCTCGACCAGGAGGCGGAGATCGCCGCCGCCGTCGCCGCTGTCCCGGTCCCGTTGAACACCCTGCCGTCCCTGTCCACGGAGACGCTCCGCGCGTTGGGCGTCCGCCGCGTGAGCACCGGCTCGCTCCCGTTCCGCGCGGCCCTGGCCGAAGCCGTCCGAACCGCCGAAGCCGTCCGCTCCACCACCCCGCCCCCGACCACCCTCCCCACCTACTCGGAAACCACCGCCCTCACCACCTCGTGAGTCGTACCTTCACGGCGCGAGAGTCCTACGTTCGCAGCGCGAGAGTCCTACGTTCAGGACACCTGAATTCAACGCTCAGCGTTCAACTCACGTCTCGCGAACGTTGGACTCTCGCGCCCTGAACGTTGGACTCTCGGGGTTAGGAGGGGTTGGTGGCGTGGGTCAGGGTTTCCCAGGCGACGAACAGGCGGTCCGTGGAGGCGGGACGTTGGCGTTCGGTCAGCGTCTGGGTGTTGGTCATGGCGATGCCCAGGCGGGTGTTGAGGGCGTTGAACGCCACCTCGGTGCTCGGGCCCAAGCCCTGCGTGCGGGTGCCGCCGCACAGCCAGGACGGCATGGGCTCCAGCTGGTACCGGGAGTGCAGGCCGTAGGCGTGGCGCAGGCGTTCACGGACCTCGCCCCACAGGTCCTGGCCCTGGTGGTGGGCCGTCTCGGCGATGTGCGCGGCGGCGGCCAGGCCGTAGCCGGTGTGCGTGAAGTCGCGGCACGTCTCCTGCGACACCCCGTTCACGAACGTGGTCTGCCCGTGCCAGTACGAGATGATCTCGTCGCGCGTGTCGATGCCGCTGTTCGGCGGTGTGCGGGGCAGCGCGCCGTCGGTGGTCAGGTAGACGTAGGCGGGCATCCGGGTCCGGAACGTCGACACGGCCTTGTCGTAGACCACCCGGTCCTCCAGGAAGACCGAGATCCCGAGCGTGGCCTCCATCATGGACAGTTCCCAGTTGCCGTTCGTCGCCGGCCGCCCGTTGATGATCTCCGGCAGGTAGACGTCGCGCAGCATGGTGGCGAACCGGCCCGAGTTCGGCCAGTTCCCGCGCACGTGCTTGATGATCTCCGCCGCCCGCGGCCACGACGAGCCGGACCACGCGGTCTGCAGCGCCGCGTTGGTGTTGGTGTGGTCGCGGATCGTCGCCGACCACGCGTCCATGATCTCGATCGCCTTCGCCGCGTAGCGGTCATCCCGCGTCACGTACCACGCCAACGACAACGTGTACGCGGCCAACGCGTCCTCACGCTCGTCCGTGCACCCGTAGTTGGGGTTGGAGTACGACCCGCACTCCACCACCGCCCGCGGTTTCGGCACGCGGGACAGCGAGGCGAACGGGTGCGCCATCATCTGGTCGTACGCGCCGCGCCACGGTTGCGCGCCCGCGTTCACCTTGGCCCGCACGAAGTCCAGTTGTCCCTTGCTCACCAACACCCCTGGGTGGGTGAACGTGGCGGGCGCGGCCGGAGCCTGCGCCGGCACCACCACCAAGCCGACCGCCACCAACACGGCGGTGAAGAACGATTGACCGACCATGCCCTCGAGCTTGTGTGGTCTGGACCACGTTCGTCAACAACGTTCACGCTGGTGAAACGACCGCGCCGTCCGCTTCCGGCCGGGAGCGCGACCGGCCGGAAAAGCCAGGTGGACGCCCGGAAGCGGTGCTGCCGGCGGCCGAGCCGGAGCGGGAGGGGCGGCGGCCACACCGCCCCGACTCGGCCGCCGGGCCGCCCTACCCGGCCACCGGTGACGACTCCGGAGCCTGCTCGCCGGACTTGTCGCGCCGCGACCGCGCGCTCAGCACGGCGTCGATGACCAGGAACGCCAGCAGGCTCAGCCCGAACAGCGGGATGAACCAGCCCACGGCGGCGGCCACCACCAGCACCACCACGAGCTGCGCCCGCGGCACCTTCCGCCACTGCCCGCGGGGCACGGGCCGGCCGAAGCCGCGGGTCGGGCGGCGCAGCCACCAGATCCGGTAGCCCAGGGCCACCAACGTCACCAGGCCGAGGCCGACGGCCAGCAGCAGGAGCTGGTTGGGCCAGCCGAACAGCGCGCCCATGTGCAGGTCGATGCCCCACCGGGCCAGCTTCGCGGCCAACGGGTAGTCGGCGAACCGGACCTGGTCCACCACCTGCCCGCCGGCGACGGCGACCGCGTCCACCTGCGTGGGCCAGGCGCGGTCGATCTCGGTGACGTTCCACGCCATCCCGGCCATGGGCGGCACGGTGATCTCGATGAGCCCCGCGTCGATGCCCGCGGAACGGGCGTGGGTCAGCACGGAGTCCACCTCGCCCGGCATCACCGGGATCGGGTTGGTCATGTCGTGCCCGGCGTGGTCGCCGCCGCCCGCCAGCGCGGGCGTGCTCCAGTCGAGCGCTTGGCGCAGGGAGGCGACGTTCTCGCCGGCGTACGCCGACCAGGTGAGGCCGGTGGCCGACAGGAACAGCGCGCCCACCAGCACGGTCAGGCCGACGGTGGCGTGCTTGCGCGTGGTCGGCTTGGTGCGCTGGGTCCGGCGGCGGCTGAACCACAGGAACACGCCGCCCAGCGCCACCACCCACAGCCAGGACGCGGCCAGCTCGCTGTAGAGCCGGCCGGGTTCGCCGAGCAGCAGGTTGCGGTGGATCTGGTCGATGGTGGTGCGCAACGGCAGCACGCCGCTGGTGCCGTAGGTCATCAGCTCGCCGACGACGGCGCCGTCGGCGGGGTTCACGAACACGGTCGGGCGCGCGTCGCCGTCGGACGAGAACAGCACGCGGGTCGTCGTGCCCGGCTCGGGCGCCGGGCGGATGGCGACCAGCTCGTCACCCGGTCGCGTCGCCACCGCGGCTTTGACCTGCTGCGACAACGGCACGGACGACGTCGACGCGGGCACGCGCAGGTGGTCGGAGTAGAGCCACGACTCCAACTGCGGTGTCGCGGCGTACAGCACGCCGGTGAGGGCGGCGATCAGCACGAACGGGCCGACGAGCACGCCCGCGTAGAAGTGGAAGCGCAGCACGAGGCCGCGCCAGGACTCGGTCATGGCGGGAACTCCTGGGTATGGGGGGATGCCACCGGTCCCGGAGCCGGGACGGTGGTGGGGAGGTGCGCATACCTAGGAGCGGGGCGGGCCTCGGCGAGGCAGCGAGCGGCGGCGCAGCACCTCGGACAGGGGCTGCTGCGGGTGCGCGGCGATCGGGATGCGCAGCGGCGCGAACGCGGGCGGCGCGCTCAGCCGGCGCGGCAGCACGGCCGCGATGGCGGCGGCCAGCCGGAACACGGCCTGCTCGAAGCCCGCCAGGGCGGCGACGACGATCGCCGTGGCCACCACGTGGGTCAGCAGCATCGACGGCGACGGCAGCACGTCGCGCGGGTGCCGCGACAGCACGGCCAGGAACACGTGCGCGGCCACCTGGACCACGCCGACCAGGCCGAGGAGATCGGGGAACCCGAGCTGCCGGTCGGTCAGCGGCGCGCACGTCCACGCGATGGCCAGCGCGAACACCAGCACGTGCGGCAGGGACGGCAGGTGGCCGCCGCCGCTCGCGTGGGCGAGCACGGCCAGCAGCCCGGTGGACAGCCCGACCGCGCCGCAGCGCACCACGCGCGCGGCGCCTCGGGTCGGGGCCGGTGCCACGCTTCCGCAGCGTAGCGGCCACGTCCAGGGTGAAGAAGGGTGAAAGGGTCGCCCGGACGACGGGCTCGCCCGACGCCGTTGTCCGGGCGAGCCCTTTCGTCGTTATTCGGACAACCCGGGTGGAATCTTTCCCGGGGGGTTGGAATATCGCCGGTCAGTTGTAGGGCATTCCACCGAACGGGCTGGTTGCCACTCCGGCGGCGGTGGTGAAGAAGGTGACCACCAGGGTGGCGATGAGCACTCGTCCGATACGCATGCGTTCTCCAGTCGACAGAGGTCGGGAATTCCGGCGATAACAGTTGCAGTCGCCGGAGCGTGTGCAGCGTAATCGGCGTGAACAATCTGCAAAATGTGCGGTGGGCAGGTTAATCGGTAAAAAATGTAACATCTTGTTAACCTGGCGATTGGGACGTATTCTCAGGGTGTGCGCGCCGTCACACTGCGTCTCGCCGGGCGCGAGCGCGAGCTGGGCCGCCTGCTGGCGCTGGTGGACGACCTGGCCCAGGGGCGGGGCACCGCGCTGCTCGTCGAGGGCGAGCCGGGCATCGGCAAGACGGCGCTGGTGCGCGCGGCGTGCGACGTCGCGGCGGCCCGCGGGTTCCGGGTGTGCCGGGGCGCGGGCGACGAACTCGGCCGGCCCCTCCCGCTGTTACCCCTGCTGGACGCGCTCGCGTCGGCCCGGTCGGAGAGCGCGGCGGTCACCGCCGAACGCCTGCTGGACCGCGTGGACGACCTGTGCGCGATCGGCCCGGTGGTGCTGGTGCTGGACGATTTGCAGTGGGCGGACGAGGCGAGCGTCGCGGTGTGGCGGCGGCTGGCGGGTCTCGTGCCGCAACTGCCGCTGCTGCTGATCGGCGTGCTGCGGCCGTTGCCGCGCCGCGCCGACCTGGGCGCGTTGCGCAAGGGCGTGACCCGGCTGCCGCTGGCGCGCCTCGCGCCGACCGACGTGGTGGAGCTGACCGGCCGGCTGGCGGGCGGCCGGCCGGACGAGGCGTTGGCGCGGCTGGCCGAGGACGCGGGCGGCAACCCGCTCTACCTGGTGGAGCTGGTCGAGGCGCTGTTGCGGGGGTCGGCGATCCGGGTCGACGCCACCGGCACGGCCCGGCTGGTCGACGCGGGCGTGCCGCCGTCGCTGTCGGCCGCGATCGCCGACCGGATCGGGTTCCTCGGCGCGGACGTGCGGCGGGTCCTGGTGGCCGCCGCGCTGCTCGGCGTGGACTTCCCGGTCGCCGACCTGGCCGCCGTGCTCGGTCTGCGCGTGGTGGAGCTGCTGCCCGCGTTGCAGGAGGCGACCGTGGCGGGCGTGCTGGTGGACGGCACGGCCGGCCTGTCGTTCCGGCACCCGCTGGTGCGCACCGCGCTGTACGACGAAGTGCCGGAGGCGGCACGGGGCGCGTGGCACACCGAGGCGGCACGGGCGCTGGCCGACACGGGCGCGGGCGTGGACCGGGTGACCCGGCAGCTGCTCGCCGCCGACGACCGGCTGCCCGACTGGGTGGCGGACTGGCTGGTCGTGCACGGCTCGATGCTCGTCGCGCACGCGCCGGAAGCCGCCGTGGACCTGTTCGGCCGGGTCGTGGTCGCGCCGAACACCGGCGGCCGGCGCGGCGTGCTGCTGGCGCACCTGGCCGAGGCGCGGTTCCGGTTGGGCGACCACCACGGCGCGGAGGCCGTGGCGCTGGCCGGGTTGGAGCACGGCACGCTCGTCGACCTGCACTGGACGTTGGCGCAGTGCCGCAGCATGACCGGGCGTTCGGCGGAGACGTTGGTGGAGGTGGAGCGCGCGCTCGCGGCGCCGGACGTCACCGCGTCGGACCGGGCGCGGCTGCTCGTGCTGGCCGCCCGCGCGCACTGGGACGTCGGTGGGCTGGACGACGCCGAACGGCTGGCGCAGGCGGCGCTGGTCGGCTGCGACCGGTGGGCCACCAGCTGGGCCCTGCACGTGCGCACGATCGTGGCGATGGCGCGCGGCCGGATGACCGAGGCGCTGCCGCTGTTCGACCGGGCGCTGGCGGTCGCCATGGGCGAGCCGGCGACGTCGGACCTGCGGCTGCTGCTCCAGATCAACCAGGCCGTGACGTTGGGCGAGCTGGACCGGGGTGCGGAGGCCATCGCGTCCGCGCAGGTGGTCCGGCACGCGGCCGACCAGGTCGGCAACCTGGTGCGGCTCGGGCAGGCGCAGAGCGCGCTGGGGCAGTTGCTGCTGGACGCGGGCCGGTGGGACGAGGCGCTGGTCGACGTCGACCTGCTCGCCGACGACCTGAAGCACCCGATGGTATCGCGGTGCGACCACGGCGTGGCGGCGTTGATCCACCTGCACCGAGGTGACGCGGTGGGCGCGCGCCGGCACCTCGACGCGGCGGGCACGGGGCTGGAAGGTCACGTGATCGGCCCGTTGGCGCTGGCCGTGAGCCTGTCGCTGGAGCAGGCGGGCCGGGTGCGCGAGGCGTGGTCGGTGCTGACCGGGTGGGACTGCGCCGAGGACCTGCTGCCGGACTTCGTGCGGCTGGCCGTGGAGCTGGGCGAGGACGCCTCCGCCGCGGTCGCGCACGCCGAGTGGCTGGCCGTCGAACCGGCCGTGCCGCACCGCCGGGCGTCCGCCGCGTACTGCCGGGCGCTGGTGTCGGCGGACCCGGCCGGGTTGCTGCGCGCGGCCGAGGAGTACCGGGTCGCGGGACGGCCGCTGTTCCGGGCGAAGGCGTTGTCGGCGGCGGCGGAGCTGCACGCGTCGGCGGGCGACCGGGCGTCGGCGCGGGAGGCGTTGAGCCAGGCCGTGGACGTGCACGCGGAGCTCGGCGCGGACTGGGACTCCACCCGCCTGCTGGCCCGGCTGCGGGAGCACGGCATCCGGCGCGGCCCGCACGCCAAGCACCGGCGGGCCACGCACGGCTGGGAGAGCCTGACGCCGATGGAGCTGAAGGTCACCGAGCTGGTGGTGGCGGGGCTGTCGAACCGGCAGATCGGGGAACGGCTGTTCCTGTCCGGCCGCACGGTGGCCACGCACGTGTCGCACGTGCTGGCGAAGCTCGGCGTGCGGTCGCGCACCGACATCGCCCGCGAGGGCATCCGGCGGCTGGGCGCGACCGGCTAGACCCTCGGGTAGTTCTCGCGCGCCCAGGTGGCGTAGTCGCGGGCCGGCCGCCCGAGCACCGCGGCCACGTCGTCGGACAGGAACGAGCCCTCACCGCCGAGCACCGCGCGCAAGCCCTCCGCGTACTCCGGCGGCAACGCCGTCAACGGGACGTCCACAGTGGACAGGGGGCGGCCGAGGACGTCCGACAGCACGGCCACCTGATCCGGCACGCTCAGCAGTTCCGGACCGGTGAGCGTGTAGGTGCGGCCGTGGTGGTCGTCGTCGAGCAGGGCGCGCACCGCCACCTCGGCGAGGTCGCGCGGGTCCACCACGCCGAGCTTCGTCGTGCCCGTCGGGTTCGGGATCGGCTCGCCCGCCGCGACCCGCGGCGCCCACTGCACCGAGTTCGTCGCGAACAGGCTCGCGCGCAACAGCGTCCAAGCCGGGAACGCGCGGGTGGCCTCCTCGCCCGGCCCGTGCCACCCGGCGACCGGGCCGACCGGGATCGACGACAGCTTCACCACCTTCCGCACGCCGGCCCGCTCGGCCGCGTCGAGCACGGCCAGCTCGTAGGCGGGCAGGTCGGAGCTGCCCGGACCGAGCAGGAACACCCCGTCCACGCCCTCCATCGCCCGGTCGAGGGACGCCGGGTCGGTGTGGTCCCCGTGCACCTGGTCACCGGTCGGCGTGCGGGACAGGGCGCGGAACGCGACCTCGCGGTCGGTGAGGAGGCGGACGACTTCACGGCCGGTGGTGCCGGTGGCACCCGTGATCAGCAGCATGGGACCAGTCTTCGGGCAGGCGACCGGGAACGTCTTGGACGTTTCGGCGGTTGTCGTGGGCGTGGAAGAGCGTTTGCGGCCGTGGGTCGCCGGCATCGGCACCCAGTCGTTCGGCGGCGGGAAGTTCGTGCACGCGCCGGACACGGCCACCACTCTGGTGGTGTGCACGGCGTCCAGCGGCGCGTTCGTGGTCGGGCCGCGCGACCGGGCCCGCTACACGACCGGGCGGGAGGACGCGCGGCGGACCGTCGTGCGGTTGACGCCGGGGCGGGCGCAGGCGGTGCTGGACGTGCCGGTGGACGAGCTGGCCGGGCAGGTCGTGCCGCTGAGCGAGGTGTGGGGCCGGCCGGTGGGTGACGTGGCCGCGTTGCGGTCGGCGCTGCTGAGCCGGGTCGAGTCGACCGACCCGAGCCGGTCGGACCTGGTGCACGCGGCGGCCCGGTTGCTGCGCACGAGAGGCGTGGCGGAGACGGCACGCGCGCTGGACGTCAGCGAACGGCACCTGCGCACGTTGTTCACCAAGGCGGTCGGGTTGTCGCCCAAGCAGTACGCGCGGGTCGACCGGGTGCGCCGGGTGGTGGCCCGGGGCGAGCGCGGCGGGTGGGCGCGGCTGGCGGCCGAGCTGGGCTACTACGACCAGGCCCACCTGAGCCGCGAGTTCCGGGCCACCATGGGCGTGCCGCCGGGCGCGTACGTGGCCGGGAACCTGCCCGCGGCGACCTACTGCTAGAGGTCGCGGGCGAAGAACAGCGCCGTGCTCGAGGCCGTGCGCGCAGGCGTGTCCCACCAGCGCCCGGCCGATGCCGCGCCCCCGGTACCCCGGCGCGACGGTGACCTGCCGGATCACCAACCGCCGGTGCCGGCTCGCCAAGCCGACGGTGACGAACCCTCGCACGCGCGGCCCGTCGGCGAACACCGTGCCGCCCGGGTCGTCGTCGGGCGGGAAGACCGTGCGCACCGGCGGGTCGACCGGTTCGGGACGCAGGGTGAAACCTCCCGGCGCGGCCACGACGCGCAGCACGGTGTCGGTGGTGAACGAGTCGTCCAGCGCGGCGACCTGGTCGTAGTCGGCCGCCTCGGCGGTGCGCAGCTCCACCGCGCCCACCGCACAACCGGGCGGGCGCTACAGCCGTGCCCGGCGGACGGCGGAGAAGGTCATGCCGGTGGCCGTGGCGACCAGTCCGGTCACGGAGATCCACAGCGCGGACCGGTTGCCGAGCAGATCGGCCAGCACGCCGCCGACCAGCGCGCCGAACACGATCATGGCGCGGTTGACCGACCGCATGGTGGCGTTCATCCGGCCCATGAGCCGGTCGGGCGTGACCGACTGCCGGTACCCCATCTCCACCGGGGCGTCCAGGATGGCGGACAGGAAGAACACGAACTGCGCCGCGCACAGCAGCGCCAACCCGGTGGTGGCCGACGTGGCCAACGGCGCCAGCGCGTAGCCGACCGGGGTGAGCCAGCGGGCCGCCACGATCACCGGTCCGACGCCGAACCGCCGGCCGACCGGCCCGGACAGGGACGCGCCGAGCAGCCCGCCGACCCCGCCGACGGCGAACATCACGCCGTACAGGAACGCGTCGAAGCCCAGCTCGTCGAGCACCAGCATGGTGTACGCGGTCCCGGCGACGGAGATGCACAGGAACCAGGCGTGCGACCCGATGGCGAGCGGGCGCAGCACCTCGTGCCGGTAGACCCATCGCAGACCTTCCCGCACCTCGCCGCGCAGGTCGCGCTGCGGCGGCGGCTCGACCGGCTGTTCGGCCGTGCGCAGGGTGGCCAGCAGCAGACCCGACACCAGGTACGAGACGGCGTCGACCAGCACCGCGAGCGGCCCGCCGACGAGCTTGACCAGCCCGCCCGCGACGAGCGGACCGAAGGCCTGCGCGCCGGCCCGGGTCTGCTCCAGCCGGGCGTTGGCGTCGGTGAGGCGTTCGGTGGGCACGAGCAGCGGCAAGAACGACTGGTGCGCCGCGTCGTAGAACAGGGACAGCGTCCCGAACACCACCATGAGCCCGATCAGCAACGGCATGGTCAACGCGCCGGTGAACGCGGCCAGTGGGATCAGGGCCAGCACGGCGGCGCGGGCCAGGTCCGCGCCGATCAGCACCGGCCGCCGCCGGCGCCGGTCCACCAACGCGCCCGCGACCAGGCCGAAGAGCAGGTACGGCAGCCAGCGCGCCGCTTCGAGCACCCCCGCCTCGGTGGCGGACGCGCCGAGCGCCAGCACCGCCACCGCCCGCAGCGCCAACGTGGTGATCGCCGTGCCGACCAGCGACACCGCGTCGGCGGCCCAGAAGCGGACGAAATCGCGGTTGCGCAGCAGGGAGGTGTGCTTCCCGCGGTCGGTCATCTCGTGCTGTCCCGCACGGTGGCCGTCCACCCGGGTCCACGGCTCGGCGGCCGGTCGCCCAACGCGATCAGGGCGCAGGTCCGGCCCTGGTCGTGCAGCGACTGGGCGATGGTGGTGAGGCCTTCCCGGCGCGCGTCCGGGCCGTCGTCCCAGCCGGCGACGGCGAGGTCGTGGGGCACGCGCAGCCCGCGGCGGCGGGCCGCGTCGAGGACGGCGAAGGCGAGTTGGTCGCTCATGGCGACCACGGCGTCGACACCGCGGTCGAGCAGCGCGTCGACCAGGGCGGCGGCGTCGGCGCGGTCGTTGCGCGCGACCACGGCGACCGGCAGGAGAGCCGGGTCGAAGCCGGCCTCCCGGCAGTGGTCGTGCACGCCCAGCAGCCGGTCCCGGGTGACCGGGAACCGCACCAGGTCCGGGTCCGGACCGCTTTCCAGGCGGGGCCTGCGGTCGCGGTCGAAGGGGAAGCTGAGCACGGCCGGGCGGCGGGCGTCGGCGAACGCGCGCGCGGCCAGCTCGCGGGCCGAGGCGCGGTTGTCGATGGAGACCACCCTCGCGCCCGGGACGGCCGGGCCGCCGTGCACGGCGACGGGTTTGTCCAGGCCGCTCACCACGCCGAGCACGGGGTCGGAGTCGACCGTCGTCCAGACGATGTAGCCGTCCACGGAGGCCGACCGGACGCGGTCGACGTCCTGGTCCTCGCCGGTGGTCGGGATGAGGTTCAGCCCGGCGCCGCGCTCGCGGCAGACCTCGGCGACGCCGGTCAGGAAGCGGCGGGCCTGCGGGTCCTCGAACGCGTACGCGAGGTGCTCGCCGAGCACGACGCCGATCGCGCCGTTGTGGCGGCGGCGCAGGGACCGCGCGGTCGGGTCCGGTCCCGGGTAGCCCAGCTCGGCGGCCACCGCGAGGACCCGGCGCAGCGTCCCGGGCGCGACCCGGTCCGGCTGGTTGTAGCAGTACGACACGGTCATCGGCGAGACGCCGCAGCGGCGCGCCACCAGGGCCATGGTCACGCGGGACGACCTCGGGCCGGACATGGGGCCAGCGTATCTGTGTATCGTTACACAATGCGGAGGTCGGGTGTGGCCCTGGTGGCGCTCAGCGCCGCCTGCTTCACGTCGGTGACGTCGGAGAACCTGCCCGTGGCGCTGTTGTCCGAGCTGGCGGCGGACCTCGGGGTGACGGAGTCGGCGATCGGGCTGCTGGTCACCGGGTATGCGGTCGTGGTCGCCGTGTCGGTGGTGCCGCTGGTCGCCCTGACGGCCCGATGGGACCGCCGCACGACCGCGCTGGTCACGGTGGCCGCGATCGTGCTGTCCAACCTGCTGCTGGCCGTCGCGCCGGGTTACGGCGTCGCGGTGGTGGCGCGGCTGGTCTCGGCCGTGGGCCACGGGGTCTTCTGGTCGGTCGTCGCGCCGATGGCCGCACGCCTGCTCGGACCCGACCGGGTCGGCCGGGCCACCGCCGTGGTGTTCGCCGGGAACTCGCTGGCCTTCCTCGTCGGGCTGCCGCTGAGCTCGTGGCTCGGCGCGGTCGTCGGCTGGCGGTCCGCGGTGGTCGCGATGGCGTGCGTCGCGGCGCTCGCGGCCGTGGCGATCCGCGTGACGGTCGACCCGATGCCGAAGCGGCGCCCGGCGCCGGGCCGGGGGTCGTCGGCCATCCGCCGCGCCGTCACCGACCGGTCCCTCCTGCCGGTCGACCTGGTCACGGTGGTCGTGGTGACGGGGCACTTCGCGGTGTTCACCTACATCACCGTGGTCATCGCCGACTACGTCCACCTGACGAGCACCGGGACGTCGGTCCTGCTGCTCGCGCACGGCGCGGCGGGGCTGCTGGGCCTGGTCCTGTTCGGCCGGCACGTGGACGGCCGGCCGCGGGCCACCGCGCTCACGGTCACCGGCGGGCTCGCCGCGTGCATGCTCCTGCTGCTGGTCGCCGGCCCGGCCTCGGGCGCCGTGGCGGGCGTCGCCGTGGTGCTGTGGGCCGTGCCGTCGGGCGGGATGGCCGTGGTGCTGCAGGCCGCCGTCCTGCGCGCCGCCACCGACCGGCCGGACCTCGCGTCCGCGGTCTACATCGTCGCCTTCCAGGTCGGCATCGCCCTGGGCGCCTGGGTCGGCGGCGTCTTCCTCGACCGCCACGCCCTGCCCGCGGCGGTGGCCGTCGCGGCGGCGTGCGGCCTGGTCTCCGCCGTGGTCGTCCGCCGGTCGGCCGCGTTCACCGCGCCGTCGCAGCCGTGAGGGGAGCGGGACCGCGACGGGGGCTAGCAGGCGGCGGCGCGGTCCAGCAGCAGCTTGCGCTCCCGCTCGTTGCGGGTCAGCCCGGCGGCCCGCTCGAACTCCTCCCGCGCCTCGGCGTGCCTGCCGAGCTTGGCCAGCAGGTCGCCGCGCACGCTCGGCAGCAGGTGGTAGCCCGTCAACACGGGCTCGTCGACCAACTCGTCCACCAGTTCCAGCCCGACCGCCGGGCCGAACGCCATGCCGATCGCCACCGCGTGGTTCAGCTCCACGACTGGTGACGGCGCGACCAGCGACAACCTCTCGTACAGCCCGGCGATGCGGGTCCAGTCGGTGTCCTCCGGCGCGCGGGCCCGCGCGTGGCACGCCGCGATCGCCGCCTGCAACGCGTACGGCCCGCCGGCACCGCCCAACGACTCGGCCCGCGCCAACGCGTCCAGGCCGCGCCGGATCAGCAGCTGGTCCCAGCGGGCCCGGTTCTGCTCCAGCAGCAGCACGGGCTCACCGCCCGGCCCGACGCGCGCCCTGGCCCGGGACGCCTGGACCTCCATCAACGCCACCAGGCCGTGCACCTCGGGCTCGCGCGGCATCAGCCCGGCCAGCACCCGGCCCAGCCGCACCGCGTCCTCGCACAGCGCCGGGCGCATCCAGTCGTCGCCCGCGGTGGCCGAGTAGCCCTCGTTGAAGATCAGGTAGATCACGCCGAGCACGGACGCCAGCCGGGCGGCCCGCTGGTCCTCCTCCGGCACCTCGAACGGGACGCCGGCCTTGGCCAGCGACTTCTTCGCCCGCACGATCCGCTGCGCCACGGTCGCCTCGGGCACCAGGAACGCGCGGGCGATCTCGTCGGTGGTGAGGCCGCCGAGGACGCGCAGGGTCAACGCCACCTGCGCCTCTGTGGACAGCACCGGGTGGCACGCGGTGAACACCAGCCGCAGCAGGTCGTCGTCGATCTCACCGACCTCGGCGGCGGCGTCCGGCGCGTGGTCGAACTCGGTGTCCCGCCCGATCTGCTCCAGCTTGCGCCGGTAGTTCCGGTCCCGGCGGATGAGGTCGACGGCCCGGTTCTTGGCCGCGGTCATCAGCCACGCGCCGGGGTTGCGCGGCACGCCGTGCTCCGGCCACTGCGCCAAGGCGCTGACCAACGCGTCCTGCGCCAGCTCTTCGGCGAGACCGACGTCGCGCACCATCCGGGCCAGCCCGGCGATCAGGCGGGCGGACTCGATCCGCCACACCGCCTCGACCGCGCGACGCGCATCGGTAGCCATCACGACCCGGGATCAGATCAGCTACCGATGCGCGTGGGCAAGCGGGGCGGGCGGGCTCAGCCCTGGGCGGCGCGGGCCTCCTGCTGGGCGCGAAGCTCGCGCTCGCGGTCCTTCAGCTCGTCCGAGGCGTTGACGAAGTCGTCCTCGGTGAAGACCTGCCGGATCTCGATCTGCGACTCGTCGCCGGTGGGGTTCGGCACCCGCTTGACCCATTCGACGGCCTCTTCCAGCGACTTGAGCTCCAGCAGCCAGAACCCGGCGATCAGCTCCTTGGTCTCGGCGAACGGGCCGTCGACCACGGTGCGCTTGTCACCGGAGAAGTAGACCCGCGCGCCCTTGGAGCTGGGGTGCAGCCCCTCGCCCGCCAGCAGCACGCCCGCCTTCACCAGCTCCTCGTTGAACGCGCCCATCGCCTCCAGCTCCGCCGCGGTGGGCTGGGTGCCGGCTTCGGTGTCCTCGTTCGCCTTCACGATCACCATGAAACGCATGTCGGTCTCCCTGTCGGTTCGTCCGGCCGTCCATCCTGGCCTCTGCTGACGCGACGAACGAACGGGGGCGTGGATCGACAACCGGGCCCGAGTTTTTCCAAGATTTTTCTCCAGGTCGCTGACCTGCGGGTTTCACGTGATCGGTGAGCCGCCGGTCACGCCGACGACCTCGCCGGTGATGTAGCTGGACTCGGCCGACGCGAGGAAGACGTACAGCGGCGCGAGCTCGGCGGGCTGACCGGCGCGACCCATGGGCGACTGCTCGCCGAAGCTCTCCACCTTCTCCGGCGGCATGGTGGCCGGGATGAGCGGCGTCCACACCGGACCGGGCGCCACCGAGTTCACCCGGATCTTCCGGTCGACCAGGTTCTGCGCCAGGCCCTTGGTGAAGTTCACGATCGCGGCCTTGGTGGTGGCGTAGTCGAGGAGCTGGAAGGAGGGCTGGAAACCCTGGATGGACGACGTGGTGATGATCGAGGAGCCTTCGGGCATGTGCGGCACGGCGTCCTTGCACAGCCAGAACATCGCGTACACGTTCGTCTTCATGACCCGGTCGAACTGCTCGGTGGTGATGTCGAGCAGCCCGCCCTCCTGCGCCATCTGGTAGGCGGCGTTGCTGACCAGGACGTCGATCCGGCCGAACTCCTCGACCGCGCGCGCCACGACGGCCGCGCACTGCGACTCGTCGGTCAGGTCGCCGGGCACGGCGACCGCCTTGCGCCCGGCCTCCTCGACGAGCCGCGCGGTGTCGCGGGCGTCCTTCTCCTCGGCGGGCAGGTAGGAGATGAGCACGTCCGCGCCCTCGCGCGCGAACGCCAGCGCGACCGCGCGGCCGATGCCGGAGTCGCCGCCGGTGATCACGGCCTTCTTGTCGGTGAGCCGTCCCGTGCCGCGGTAGGTCTCTTCACCGTGGTCCGGGGTGGGGTGGACGTCGTCGGTCAACCCCGGGTACTTGATCGGGTTCTCGGCCATGCCCGCAGGGTGCCCACGCTCGTGCGACCTGAACACGCCTGAACGCGCATGAACGCGTCCGGACACGCCCGAGGGCGCGTCTCCGGCTGGAGGCGCGCCCTCAGGACTGGTGTCTCGGAGCTGGTGTCTCGGAGCTTGTGTCTCTGGGGCTGGTGTCTCTGGGGCTGGTGTCTTTGGGCTGGTGTCGAGGTCAGCGGCGCAGGGCGCGCCGGACCGTGAAGGCCCCCGGGCCGAGGACGGCCAGCAGCAGGAACACCCAGCTGTAGACGGCGGCCAACTCGCCCGTGTTGTGCATCGGCAGCAGCGCTGCCGGCTGGTGGACGGTGAAGTAGGCGTAGGCCATCGCGCCGGACAGCACCAGCGCCGCCGGGCGCGCGGCCAGCCCCAGCAGCACCAGGGCGGCCCCGACCAGTTCGATCACGCTGCCGTACCAGCCCGGCCACGAGCCGAACGGGACGGCGCCGCCCTGGCCGTCGACGCCGCCGAGGAAGCCGAGGCCCTGCAGGCCGTGCAGGCCGAACAGGAACGACACGACGACCCGGAAGGCGGCGAGCACCAGGTCGTTGCGCTGGGTGGCGATGGCGGCGGTGGTGCGGGTGGCGGCGCGGCGGGTGTCGGTCGTGGTCATCTCGGGCTCCCCATCTCTTGGTCTCACTGATGCGACGAACGGGGACCCCGCCGGATCGACACACCGGCGGAACTTTTTTCTCAGACCTTCAGGCGGAGGGTGAACCGGCTGGTCGGGGCCGGCAGGCGCTGCCCGCGGCGGAAGAAGCGGACCTGGCGCGGGTCGGTCGCCTCGGCGCGCATGGCCGCCAGGTCGGCCTCGGAGGGTTGACGGGCGATCGACGGGCCGGGCCGGTGGTCCAGCGGCGGTGGCGGCGGGTGGTCGTCGTCGGGCAGGGGAGGGCGGTCGACGCGGCACGCGACCAGGCCGGGCGTGTCGGGGACGTCCAGCGGGAGCGCGGGCCCCGGCCAGACGTAGTCGAGGTCGTCCGGCACGTCGGGGAACAGCGGGCGGTAGTGGTCGGGGTCCTTGCGCAGCAGGGCGGACCGGTGGCTGCGGTGCAGGTCGTCGTCGCCGAGCCACGGCGGCAGGAGACCTTCGGCCAGGCACCACGACCACGTCGGCTCGCGGCCGCCGGTGTAGTCGAGGAACGAGGCGCGCATCCCGTCGCGGTGGCCGCGCCGCCGCCACTCGTCGCACACGGCCACGCCGTAGGCGACCAGCGCGGGCGTGAAACCGCGCCACATCAGCACCGCCGGGTGCCGCTTCCAGCCGTACTCGGGCCAGACGAGGGCGCGCAGGATCTGGGCGGTCTCCACGCGCTGCTTGCCGAGCCGCCGCGAGTCGAGCACGGCGGCGCTGCGGGCGAAGGTGGCGCACGGCAGGAACGTCTGCACCCAAGCCGGCTACCCCGCGTGCCGCCGGTCATGCGCCCCGGTCGGCGGAGCCGGCAACAGACCGGTGGGCTGTTAGCCTGCGGCGGTGGAGTTCAAGCGCGCCCGCCGGCCCGAGCAGGTGGAGCAGCGGCGGCGCACGATCCTCGACGCGGCGTGCGCGATGCTGCGGGAGCGGCCCGTCGCCGACATCAGCCTGCGCGAGCTGAGCGACCGGGTGGGACTCGCGAAGTCGAACGTGCTGCGGTACTTCGACAGCCGGGAGGCGATCTTCCTGGAGGTGCTCGACCAGGAGTGGGGCGCCTGGCTGGACGAGCTGGAGGGCGAGCTGGCGCCGGGCGCCGCCGACGCGGTCGGCACGGCCACCGCGGTCGCGACGACCCTGCTGGGCCGGCCGCTGCTGTGCGAGCTGGTCAGCGGCATGGCGGGGGTGCTGGAGCGCAACATCCGGGTGGACTTCGCGCGCGTGGTCAAGCGCCGGGCCGCCGAGCACAGGGGCCGGTTGGCCGATCTGGTGCGGGCCGCGGTCCCGGTGCTGGACGAGGCCGCCGCGCACCACTTCGCGGGCGTGGTGGTGGTGATGACGGCCGGGCTGTGGCCGCACGCGAACCCGACGGACGCGGTGGCGCAGGTGATCCGGGAGCTGGGCGGCCCGCCGGCGGGCGAGCTGGTGCGGGAGGGCCTGACCGAGGGCCTGGTGAACCACCTGGTCGGGTTGGTGGCCCGGTCCTGACCGCCGGCCTTAGGGTGCGACCCGTGAGGGCACTGGTGGTTCGCGGTGGCTGGGAGGGGCACTCCCCGGTGGCGGCGACGGACGCGTTCCTGCCGTTCCTGCGCTCGTCGGGGTTCGCGGTCGACGTGTCGGACTCGCTGGAGGTCTACGACGAGCGCCTCGGCGGGTACGACCTGGTCGTCCAGTGCTGGAGCGACGGCGTGCTGACCGACGACCAGTTCACGTGCCTGGAGTCGGCGGTGCGCGCGGGCACGGGACTGGCCGGGTGGCACGGCGGCCTGGTGGACGCGTTCCGCCACTCGCGCGGCTACCTGAGGCTGGTCGGCGGCCAGTTCGTCGACCACCCCGGCGGCTTCGTGGACCACCGGGTGGAGATCACGTCGACCCACCCGATCGTGGCGGGTCTGACGGGGTTCGAGCTGCGGACCGAGCAGTACTGGGTGCTGACCGACGGCCTCGACGACGTGCACGCGACCACCACGTTCGCCGCCGCCGAGCCGTGGCACGCGCCGCTGACCGTGCCCGCCGTGTGGACCCGCCGCTGGGGCGCCGGGCGCGTCTTCGCCTGCACGATCGGCCACCACCCGGCCGACCTGGAGCTGCCGCCGGTGCGCACCATGGTCGAACGAGGCCTGCTCTGGGCCGCCCGCACCTGATCCCGCGCGCCGGGCCGCCGAACGCCCGGGCCCGCGGTCAGCTGCCCGAGTCGGCCAGCGCGGCGGGCTCCGAGTCGGCCAGGTTCTCCGGCAGCCTGAGGCCCTCGTGCAGCGGCACGAGCTCGGACTGCAGCACGAGCGCCGCACCGCCGATCGCGGACGCCGTGGCGGCCGAGCGGGACAGCCGCACGTCGACGCCGTGCGCCGCGCGGGAGAAGAAGGCGCGGTCCAGCTCGTCGCGCACCACGGGCAGGTAGACCGACCCGGCGATGGCGAAGCTCGGCCCGGTCAGCACCAGGACCTCCAGGTCCATGATGTTCGCCAGCGTCCGCGCCGCCACCGCGATGTAGCGCGCCGACCGCTCCAGGATCGCCAACGCCGACGGCTCGCCGCGCCGGGCCGCCCGGCTGACCGCCGCGAAGTCCGACGACACCGACCTCGCGCGCCCGGTCAACCCCGCCGCCCCGGCCAGCGCCGCGTCCGCGCGGGCCGCCGCCACCACCGCCGCCGGTCCCGCCAGCACCTCCACGCACCCGCGCGCGCCGCACCAGCACTCCGGCCCGTCCGCGTCCACGCAGATGTGGCCGATCTCCCCGGCGTTCCCGCTGCTGCCGCGGTAGGTGATGCCGTTGATGACCAGGCCCGCGCCGATGCCCGTGCCCATGTACAAGGCCGCCGAGATGGCCGTCCCGCCGATCGCCCCCGACCAGTGCTCGCCCAACGCCGCCGCCGTGGCGTCGTTGTCCAGCACCACCGGCAGGCTCGTCGCCCGCTCCAGCTCCTGGGCCAGCGGGAAGTCCTCCCACTTGCGCATGGACGGCGGGGTCAGGCCCATGCCGGTGTCCGAGCTGAGCGGTCCGGGCGAGACGAGGCCGAGGCCGAGCACGCGGTTGTGCTCGACGCCGACGCCGTCGATCAGGCCCTTCACCTCGGCCGCCATCCGCGCCACCACGGTCCGCGGTTCCGCCGCGCCCGCGCCGGCCCTCGAAATGCGCGCCACGACCGATCCGCCGAGATTGGTCAGCACGTACGTGATGCCCGCGTGGTCCAGGTGGACGCCGACGGCGTAGCGGGAGGAGTGGTTGAGCTGCAGCAGCACCCGCCGCTTGCCGCCGGTCGACTCGGCCCGCCCGGTCTCCACGACCAAACCCTCGTCGATGAGCTTGCGGACGACGGTCGAGATCGTGGCCCCGGTGAAGCCGGTGGCGTTGATCAGGCCGACGCGGCTGATGGTGCCCGCCGCGCGGATCACGTCCAGCACGGCGGACTTGCTGCTCGCATGTTGCGTCGCCCGCGCCGGTCCGCTCACGTGGTCCCCCGCGTTCGTCTTAGTTCGTTCGTTGGACGAAGAGTAGCAACTTGACCGGCAGATGACGCGGAGGTGTTGACTTCGTTTCTTCGATGACTTAACAATCTGCCTCAACGCGGGACCGCGGCCGGTCTCGGGCCACGAGAGGAATCGACGATGTCCCTGAAGGCAAGGCGCTTCTCACGGGCGCGCATGGCGGCGGCCGGACTGGCCGCGGTCGCCCTGCTGGCGACCGCGTGTGGTGGATCGAGCGCGGGCGGTGACGCGAACAAGGACACGCTGATCGTGTACACCGGCCAGTCCGGCGACTGGCAGCTGAACTTCAACCCGTTCTCGCCGACCACGTTGGAAGGGCCCGGCACGATCTTCGAGCCGCTGTTCTTCTTCAACAACATCCGCGACGTGGAGCCCAGGCCCCGACTGGGCAAGAGCTTCGAGTGGAACGCCGACGGCACCCAGCTCGACGTCGAGCTGCGCGACGACGCCAAGTGGACCGACGGCCAGAAGTTCACCGCCAAGGACGTCGTCTTCACCCTCGACCTGATCACCAAGAACGCGGCCATGAACGGCACGGGTTACAAGGGTGTCGCGACCGCCGTGGACGACACCCACGTGTCGATCAAGTTCGCCGAGCCGTCCTACCTGGAGGGCCCGCAGGTCCTCGGCCGGATCTGGATGGTGCCCGAGCACAAGTGGAAGGACATCGCCACGCCGGCCACCGACGTGGTCAAGGAGCCGGTCGGCACCGGTCCGTTCATGCTGGAGGAGTTCAAGAACCAGGCCTTCACGCTCAAGGCCAACGCGGACTACTACGCCGGCGCGCCGGCGCTCAAGAAGGTCCGCTACCTGGCGCTGTCGGGCAACCAGTCCGGTGAGGCCGCGCTGAAGCAGGGCCAGATCGACTGGCAGACCGGCCCGGTCCCGGACATCGCGAACGTCGAGAAGAACTACCCGGGCTACAAGGCCATCACCATCCCGATGAACCAGACAGCCCTGTTCACCTGCTCGAACGCGGCCCTCGGCTGCCAGGGCCCGCAGACCGACGTGGCCGTGCGCAAGGCGATCTACTACGCGATCAACCGCACGCAGATCAACGCGCTCGCCTTCGAGAACACCTCCAGCGACATCTCGCCCGGCTCCGCGCTGGTCGACCGGGACAAGGACCAGGTCTCGGGCAAGCTGAAGGAGAAGACCGCGCCGATGCAGCCGGACGAGGCCAAGGCCACGCAGCTGCTGGAGGCCGCCGGCTACACCAAGGGCGGCGACGGCGTCTACGCGAAGGACGGCAAGCCGCTGGCCATGACCCTCAAGGTCGTCGCCGGCTGGACCGACTACATCACCGCCGTCGACACCATGGCCCAGCAGCTGCAGAAGGTCGGCATCAAGGTGACCGCGCAGCAGGTGTCCTGGAACGAGTGGTCCGACGCGCGCGGCCGCGGCAACTTCGAGCTGCTGATCGACTCGACCTACCAGGGCCCGGCTCCCGACCCGTTCTACAACGCGTCCTACTTCTACAGCACCGCCACCACGGCCAAGGTCGGCGAGGCGGCGAACCCGAACTTCTCCCGGTTCTCCAACCCCGAGGTGGACGCGGCCCTCAACGCGCTCAAGGGCATCGACCCGGAGGACGACGCCGCCCGCCAGCCGTACTTCGACACCATCCAGACCAGGATCGAGGAGTCGATCCCGTACATCCCGGTGCTGACCGGCGGCACCACGAGCGAGTACAACGCCAAGAAGTTCACCGGTTGGCCCACCAAGGAGGACCTCTACGCGTTCCCGGCCGTCTGGTCGCGCCCGGACCACTCGGAGATCTTCCTCAAGCTCAAGCCGGCCGGCCAGTGACCGACTGAACGAGGCGATAGGCGGACCGATGAGGTACTACGCCCGAAAGTTCGCGTTCTACCTGGTCGCCCTCTGGGCGGCGCTGACGCTGAACTTCTTCATCCCGAGGCTCATGCCGGGCAACCCGGTGGACATCCTCATGGCGAAGCTCGCGCAACGCGGCGGAACCGTGGACCCGTCGGCCCGCAGGGCGTACGAGCTGCTGCTCGGCACGAACAGCGGCGAGTCGCTCCTCAGCCAGTACGTCTCGTACCTGGGCAACATGTTCCGCGGTGATCTCGGCATCTCGGTGAGCAGCTTCCCGACGCCGGTGTCCGAGATCATCGCGGGCGCCCTGCCCTGGACCCTGATGCTGGTCGGCATCGCGACGTTCCTGTCGTTCGTCCTCGGCATCGTCCTCGGCACGCTCGTCGGCTGGCGGCGCGGCACCTGGCTGGACAGCCTGGTGCCCGCCACCACCGTGCTGGCGGCCGTGCCGTACTTCTGGCTGGCCCTGATCCTGGTCGCGGTGCTGTCCTCGGCGTGGGGCTGGTTCCCGCTGCAGGGCGGCTACGACGTCATCCTCTCGCCGGGCTGGAACGCCGACTTCATCGGCTCGGCGATCTACTACGGCACGCTGCCCGCGTTGACCATCGTGATCTCCTCGGTCGGCGGCTGGCTGCTCGGCATGCGCAACATGATGGTGTCGGCCACCGCCGAGGACTACGTGCTCACGGCCAAGGCCAAGGGCCTGCGCGACTCCCGGATCATGATCAAGTACGCGGCCCGCAACGCGGTGCTGCCGTCCGTGGCCGGGTTCGCCATCTCCCTCGGGTTCGTGGTGGCCGGCTCCATCATCACCGAGCAGGTGTTCTCCTACCCGGGCATCGGGTCGAAGCTGCTGCAAGCGGTGCAGAACAACGACTACGCCCTCATGCAGGGCATCTTCCTGGTCATCACGGTCGCCGTGCTCGGCGCGAACCTCGTGGTCGACCTGCTCTACGCCGTCATCGACCCGCGCACCCGCGTCAGCGGCTGAGAAGGGGAACGGACACCGTGACGAATCTCAGTGCTGTCGCCGTCGAGGCTCCGCGCGGGCGGGCCGGGTGGCGGTCGATGCTGCCGCGCTGGTCGCCGAAGCTGGGCGTCGGCCTGGTCCTGGTCGGGCTGATCGCGTTCATCGGACTGATCGGCCCCTTCCTGGTCGGCGACCCCAACACGATCCGCGACATCAGCCTCACCGAGCCGGGCGGCGAGTTCTGGCTCGGCACCACGCAGACCGGCCAGGACATCGTGGCGCAGCTCGCCCACGCCACCAGGGGCTCGCTGTACATCGGGCTGATGGTCGGCGTGATGGCGACCGCCCTGTCGGCGCTGTTCGGCATCGTCGGCGCCTACATCGGCGGGTACGTCGACGAGGGCTTCTCCCTGTTCTCCAACGTGATGCTGGTGATCCCCGGCCTGCCGCTGGTGATCGTCATCTCCGCGTTCGTGCCCGCCGACCAGCGCGGCTCGTGGACGATCGCGGTGGTGCTGGCGATCACCGGGTGGGCCGCGTCGGCACGGGTGCTGCGCGCCCAGACGCTGTCGCTGCGCAACCGGGACTACGTGGCCGCGGCCAAGGTCTCCGGCGAGAAGCCCTGGCGCGTCATCACCGTCGAGATCCTGCCGAACCTGCTGCCGCTGCTGGCCTCGCAGTTCGTGTTCTCGGTGATCTACGCGATCCTGAGCGAGGCGGGCCTGTCGTTCCTCGGCCTGGGCGCGTCCAACTCGTCCACGCTGGGCACGATGCTCTACTACGCCCAGAACGGCTTCGCGCTGCAACGGGACGCGTGGTGGTGGTTCGTGCCGCCGGGCCTGATCATCGCCCTGTTCGGCTGCGGCCTCGCGCTGATCAACTTCAGCATCGACGAGATCATCAACCCCAAGCTGCGCGACATCCCCCGCCGCACCGAGGCCGAAGCGGCCCGCACGCCCGAACCCGTGCCGCGCGCGGACGACGACGTGGTGCTCACCGTGACCGACCTGTCCGTCGTCTACCAGGTGGAGAACCCGGTGCACGCGGTCAAGGACGTGTCGATCACCCTGCGGCGCGGTGAGATCCTCGGCCTGGCCGGCGAGTCCGGCTGCGGCAAGACCACCCTGGCCTACGCGATCAACCGGCTGCACCGGCCACCCGCCGAGGTCACCACCGGCTCGGTCACCTTCCACGACCGGGAGGGCGGCGACGTCGACGTGCCGGCCCTCACGCCGGGCGAGCTGCGGGAGTTCCGCTGGTCGAAGCTGTCGATGGTGTTCCAGGGCGCGATGAACGCGCTGAACCCCGTCCTCACGGTCCGCGCGCAGCTCGACGACGTGCTCACCACGCACCGGCCCGAGATGACCAGGGCGCAGCGCAAGGCCAAGTGCGAGGAGGTGCTCAAGCTGGTCGGCGTCGACGTGCGTCGGCTCAGCTCGTTCCCGCACGAGCTGTCCGGCGGGATGCGGCAGCGCGTGATGATCGCCATGGCGCTGCTGCTCGACCCGCAGGTCATGATCATGGACGAGCCGACCACCGCGCTGGACGTCGTCGTGCAGCGCGGCATCCTGCGCGAGATCCTGCGGCTGCGCGACGAGATCGGCTTCGCCGTCCTGTTCATCACCCACGACCTGCCGCTGCTGCTCGAGCTCGCCGACCGCATCGCGGTCATGAAGGAGGGCGAGGTCGTCGAGTACGCCACCGCGCAGGACATGTTCGAGCGGCCCGCGCACCCCTACACCCGCCAGTTGCTCGACTCGTTCCCCAGCCTGACCGGCGAGCGCGGCTCGTTCGTCCGCTCCGGCGAGCAGTTGACGCCGGTCGACCGGTCCGGCGAGACCACTTCGTCCGGAGGCGTCCGATGACCACGTTGGAAGCTCGCGAGCTGGTCAAGGACTTTCACGTCCGGGTCGGCCTGCGGCGGGTGCGGCTGCGTGCGGTGGACGACGTGTCGTTCACCCTCACGCCCGGTCGCACGGTCGCGCTGGTCGGCGAGTCCGGCTCGGGCAAGTCGACCATCGCCCGGATGATCGCCCGGCTGGAGAAGCCGAGCGGCGGCGCCATCACGCTCACCGGCCCGGACGGCGCGAAGGTGCCCGAACGCGCGTACCGGGACAACGTGCAGATGGTGTTCCAGGACCCGTTCGCGTCGCTGAACCCGTTCCACACCATCGAGCACCACCTGGCGCGGCCGTTGAAGCTGCACGGCCGGCCGCACGGCTGGGACGACGTCGTGCAGCTGCTGGAGCGCGTGTCCCTGCCCGGCCGCGACATCGCCGGGCGACGGCCGCACGAGCTGTCCGGCGGCCAGCGGCAGCGCGTCGCCATCGCGCGGGCGCTGGCGCCGGGCGCGAAGGTCGTGGTCGCCGACGAGCCGGTGTCGATGCTGGACGTCTCGATCCGGCTCGGCGTGCTCAACCTCATGGCGCGGTTGCAGCGCGAGGAGAACCTGGCCGTCCTCTACATCACCCACGACCTGGCCACCGCGCGGCACTTCTCCGACGACATCCTCGTGCTCTACAAGGGGCGCGTGGTCGAACGGGGACCGGCCGACGAGGTGATCCTCAACCCGCAGCACCCGTACACCAGGATCCTGGCCTCCGCCGCGCCGAACCCCGAGGCGCGCGGCCGTGCCGTCGAGATCGACCCGGCGGACGTGGAGCGGGCCGGCGCCGCGGCGGCGTACGACCACAACACCGGGGCGTGGGAGGAAGTCGCCACATGACGGTCACCTGGTCCACCGGCGCGATCAGGCTGCTGCTGACCCACGGGGACGACCGCCCGGTGAGCCTGCTCTCGCTGCGCCCCGACGGCCCGGTCGAGGGGATCGGGGTGCCGCTGGTCGAGGTCCAGGCCGTCGGGCACGGCCGGTTCCCCGGCAGCCACCGCTACGCCGACACGACGATCGGCGCCCGCCTGCGCTACCGCTCGCACACCGCGTCCGCGGACGAGCTGCGGGTCGTGCAGCACGACCCGGGGAGCGGGCTGGTGGTGACCTCGGTGTTCCAGGGCGTCGCCGGCGTGCCCGCCGTGCGGACCTGGACCGAGGTGGCGGTCGAGGGCGAGCCGGTCCACCTCCAGGCCGTGACGTCGCTGTCCACCGGGGCGTTCCTGGTGGACGCCGGCCGTTCGGTGGACGAGGTGGACCTCGTGCACGCCGACTCCGACTGGGTCGCCGAGTCGCGCTGGCACCGCACGCCGCTGCGCGAGGCCGGCCTGGTGGCGATGGACCCGACCGTGCACCACCACGCCTCGCGCAGCCGGTTCGCGCTGACGTCGCGCAGCTCGTGGTCCACGGGCGAGCACCTGCCGACCGGTGTGCTGGTGGCGCGGGACGACAGCTGGGCGCTCGCGTGGCAGATCGAGCACAACGGCGCGTGGCACTTCGAGGTGGGGGAGACCGTCGCCGGCGCGTACCTGGCGCTGCTGGGGCCCAGCGACGGCGAGCACCAGTGGGGTCGCGTGGTGTCGGCCGGGAACGGCTTCACCACCGTGCCCGTGTCGGTGGCGGTCGTCGCCGGCGGCGTGGACGAGGCGTTCGGCGCGTTGACGCGGCAGCGGCGGGCCACGTTGCGCAACCGGCGCGCCCCCGAGCTGCCGGTGGTCTTCAACGACTACATGAACACCCTGATGGGCGACCCCACCACGGAGAAGCTGCTGCCGCTGATCGACGCGGCGGCGGCGGTCGGCGCGGACTACTTCTGCGTCGACGCCGGGTGGTACGACGAAGACGGCGAGTGGTGGGACAGCGTCGGCGAGTGGCGGCCGTCGCGGACCCGGTTCCCCGGCGGGTTCGGCGAGGTCGCCGACCGCATCCGGGAGCGCGGCATGGTGCCCGGGATCTGGTTGGAGCCCGAGGTCGTCGGGGTGCGCTCGGCGCTGGCCCGGTCGTTGCCGGACGAGGCGTTCTTCCGGCGCCAGGGCGCGCGGGTGGGCGAGCACGGCCGGTTCCACCTGGACTTCCGGCACCCCGAGGCGGTCCGGCACGTGGACGAGGTGGTCGACCGGCTGGTCGGCGAGTTCGGCATCGGGTACCTCAAGCTGGACTACAACATCATGCCCGGCGCGGGCACCGACGTCGGCGGCCTGGCGCCGGGGGAGGGGCTGCTCGGGCACAACCGGGCGCACCTGGCGTGGCTGGACGCGCTGCTGGCCCGGCACCCGGGGCTGCTGCTGGAGAACTGCGCGTCCGGCGCGATGCGGATGGACTACGCGATGCTGTCGCGACTGCACCTCCAGTCCACGTCGGACCAGCAGAACCCCCTGCTGTACCCGCCGATCGCCGCCGCCGCGCCGGCGTCGGTGCTGCCGGAGCAGGCCGGGAACTGGGCGTACGCGCAGCCGGGGATGACGCCGTCGGAGGCGGCGTTCACGCTGGCCACCGGCGTGCTGGGACGGCTGTACCTGGCCGGCCGGGTGGACCTGATGGACGAGGGGCAGCGGGCGCTGGTGCGCGAGGCGGTGTCCGTCCACAAGGGACTGCGACCGGAGGTCGCCACGTCGGTCCCGTTCTGGCCGCTCGGCCTGACCGACCGCACCGGCCCGTGGGTGGCGCAGGGGCTGCGCGCGGCGGCGAACAGCTACGTGACCGCGTGGCGGCTGCCCGACGCGCCACCGTCCGCGGACCTGCCCGTGCCGCACCTGCGGGGGCAGGACGCCACGGTGTCGCCGGTGTTCCCGGTGACGTCACCCGAGTGGGCCTTCGAGTGGGACGCGGCCCGAGGGGTGCTGCGCGCCACCCACGCGGGCGCCGGCCCGTCCGCCGTCGTCGTGCGGCTGGCGGCCTGAGCCGGCGGGCGTCAGGGCAGCCTCGGCTCGACCAGCTCGGCGACCCGCATCGCCGCCGGGCACGGGTCCTCGTCGGGGCTGCCCGCGCCCAGCACGACGTCGACCCGGGACGACTCGGTGACGCCGATGAAGATGCCGCAGCTGCCGGTGGCGCCGACCGCCTGCTTGGCCTGGTGCCGGCCGACCACGAGGTCCTGCACCACGTTGCCGTTCGACTGGACCGCCGCCAGCCCGGACGTGGTCCTGACGCCGACCCCGAGCCGGCCCGCCGCCGGCGAGAAGTTGCAGACCCGCGCCGAGCCGAGCTGCTCGACCACCGGGTCGGCCCCCTGCGCGCCGGTGACCTGCTCGGCCTCGGCCTTGGTGAGCAGGGTGCACGGGTCGAGGCCGTCCAGCGGCCCGCCCCTGGACGGACCGACGGCGGGCGCGGTGGCGCCGGACGACGTCGTGGCGCCGGTGGGGGCGGACTGCTCGGCGGCGGGCCCGCCGCAGGCGACGGCCGCGAACAGGACCGCGAGCGCGGCCACCGTGGTGCGAGGGTTCACTTGGTCGTTCCCCGGTCGGTCAGGGCGGTGAGGGGCGTGCCGCCGGCGTTCCGGTCGGTCCTCGCCCCGGTGACGCTCACAACCGGCACCGACACGTCGTGCCGCCGACCGTAGCGCACCTTCTGGGAGCGCTACCAGACCGTGGTCCGGGGAATCGGCGCGACGCTGCGGTCAGTCCCGGTCGGACCAGTCGCCGATCACCGGCGGAGCCGTCGCCCCGCCGCCGCCGAACAGGGCTTCGGGGTCGGGTTCGAGCAGGTAGGACGGCGACTGGTGCTCGACGTCCTCCTCGCCGCGGCCGGCGGCCGGCGCGCCCACCGGTCCACCGGTCAAGCCCTGCCCCGCACCACCGCGCCGCGTGCCTACCTCCCCGTGCGCACCGCCCGGCGCCGCGCCCCTCACCGCCGATCCCGGCCCTCCCGGCAGCCCCGACCCCGGCGCCGCGCCACCGGGAACGCGCCCCCCGACGCCCGCGCTGCCGGCGGAACCGCCGCCGCGCCCCACCCGTCCCGCACCCGACCCGCCCCCCGCGCCGGCGCGTCCCGCACCCGACCCGCCTCGTCCCGCGGCCGATCCACCCCCGGGAACGCCCGGCACGCCCACCGCCACTGGACCTCCGGGACCGGACCCTCCCGCCGGGCCGCCCGGCACACCGTCCCGGCCACCCGGCGTGACCGGGACCGAACCGTTGCCGCTGGTGGTGGTCGTCCCGCCGGTGGGCACGCCGGCGCCGCCCCCCGGCTCCGCGGAAGCGACACCCGTGTCGTCACCCACCCTCGGTGGCGGCGGCACGGCGGCGCGGTCGCCCGGCACCTGGCCGGGTGGCCGCGCCGGCGACGGCTCGCCGCGCGGCGGAGTGGGCGGCGCGGCCGGCGGCGGCGCGAACGACGGCTGGGCGGCGGCCGTCTGCGCCACCGTCCGGTCGTACACCTCCACCGCCCGTGCCGCCTGCCGGTGCTCTTCCTGCTGCTTGGCGAACTCCGCCCGGTCCGCCGCCGCCCGGGTGGCCAGCGCGACCGGGTCGGTGATGGTCATCAACCGCCGGTTCGCCGCCTCCACGTCGAACGGCTCGGCGGGAGGTGGCGGCACCGTCGCCCTCGCGGTGGCCAACGCCCTCGACTGCTGCGCGAACAACGTGCCCGCCATCTGCGCCGCGACCGCCGTCTCACCGGCCTTGCGCGCCAGGTCGGCCATCGCGTGCCGCGCCCGGTCACCGGCCTCGCCCGTCCAGTCGGGCTCGCTGTCGGCGATCGCCTTCACGATGGCGTCGTTGAACTCGACCAGCTCGTTGCCCAGCGCGGTCCACAGGTCGCCGTGCTCGCCGACGCGCCCCGGGTCGCCACCGACGTGCACGCCGTCGTGCAGCTCCCGGTGGGAGATGCCGAGGTAGTCCGCGCCGGGGTCCGGCGGCGCGGTCCGCGTCGTCACCTGCCCCTTGAGCTGGGCGGCCTGCGCGTCGAGCAGGTCGTCCACCTGCCCCCGGCCGAGCAGGTGGGCCAGGTACCCGGCGAACGGCCCGAAGCGCTCGTACTCCCGCTCGACCCGCTCCCGCACCTCCTGGCCCGTGGCCACCTTGGCGCGGTGGTCGACGTCGTACTTGTCGTAGGCGGACGGTCTTCCCGGTGCTCCCTCGTTCATCGCTGTCCCTCCCCGGACGGCTACGGCAGCTTCGGCTCCACCACGTCGGCGAGCCGCTTCGCCAGCTCGCACTGGGCCTTGCCCGCCTTGGGCTGCACCGCGACGTCGACCCGGGACGACGCGGTCACCCCGAACGCGAAGAAGCAGCTGCCGCTCTCGGTGACCCAGGTCTTCACCTGGTGCTTGCCCACGGTCAGGTCGGTCACGGGACCGGGCACGTCGATGCCCTCCAGGCCCACGTTGGTGCGGACGTCGATGACGACCAGCTGCGCGTCCACCTCGTACTCGCAGCTGCGGGCGGTGCCGATGTCCCGACGTCGGGGTTCCCCGTCGAGCCCGCCCAGGGCGCGCTCGACCTCCTCCTCGCTCACCAGCCCGCACGGGTCGGCGGCGGCCAGGGCGGGCGCCGCGGAGGCCGAGGTGGTGCCCGTCGACGACGGTGGTGCGGGCCCCGCGCCCGCGATCGGCACGGGCGTCCCCTCGATCGCCTTGCTGCACGCCGCGGCGGCGAGGAGCGTTGCGGCCAGGAGACCGATCGAGGCTGTCCGAGAGTTCACGGCGTCGTCCTCGGGCGTCAGGCGGAGAGCATCGGCCCGCCGGCTGCGGTGACGCCGTCCTCGGCGTCCTGGTCGGTGGTGCGGTAGTGCTCCATCGCTTTCGTGACCTGTGTCTTCATCTCGATCAGGTCGGCTCTGAACCTCGTCAGCGCCGTCTTGAACCCCTGGTCGGGGTCCGAGGAGATGGTGGCCAGGAACGGCTTGTAGACCCGGGCGGCGGGTGTGGTGCCGAGCGGTGGCTCCAGGCTGAGGCGGTCGGCTTCGAAGGCGAGCCGGTCCGACTGCTGCACCATCCGGTCGATCGCGCGCACCAGGACGTCACCTCCCCTGGCGCTGATGGTGAAGCCCGCGGCGGTGGCCGCCCGGAACTCGGCGACCGCCGTGCCCATCCCGCTGATCCCGGCGAGCAGTCCCTCCACGATGATCACTCCTCCCCTGGTGGTGTCCCTCGTGGTGTGCACCGGCAGTGATGATCTCTATCGTCTCCGTGACGGGTTCGATGGCAAGCAAAGCCCTCAGGATGCCGATTTCACCCCGTCGAGGACAGGGAATCGGCCAAGTGACGACCGATGGACCAGCGGTCCATCGGGACGTAGGTCGCACTCGGTGTGCCGTTCGGCCGACGGCCGGGCAGCACCGCGAACCGGCCGGCGTCGACGTCCAGGTAGCTCGCGGCACCCAGTTCCGCCTCCTGCCCGCCCTTCCTCACCGAGACGCTGAAGTAGCCGGCGCCGGTGCGCGGCCGGCGCAGGATCTCGGCTACCGCGGAGTCCGCGGTCGCGGCGGGCCGGATCCCGGCGGTGAACCGGAAGTGCGAGAAGTCCTCGTCCGGGGGCAGGGGTGCGGGCGCGTCCACCACGACGGCGGAACCGGGGCCGGGCGGCAGGTCGGGCAGGAGCCCGACGAGGGCTTCCACCACGGTGTCGGCCGCGTGCCGGTGGAACACGACCAGTTCGTCCCGCTGCACGGCCAGCACGCCGTCGCGCCCGTCGGACACCGCCAGCGCCACCAGCGGGACGCCCCGAGCCGTGCCGACCAGGGCGACCCCCAATGGCGCGTCGGCGAACAACCGCAACCGCTCGACCAGTTCGGGCGCGAAGTCGCGTCCCCGCACCAGGTCCCGCGCCACCAGGTCCCGGTGCACCGCCTCGACCAGCGTCACCCGCTCCGCCAAAGTCGTGCCGCGGTGCCCGATGGAGAACGGAAACCGTCGGACGTCCAAGCCCAGCGCATCACCCACCGCGTCCAACTCGGCGAGCGAGCAGACTATGTGCCCCTTCACTCCCGGCGAACCCCCTTACCCCCGAGACCCATACTTACAGTGATCGGGGGCGAACGGTCCGCATTTGTCGGGGCGCGGGAACGGGCAAAATGGAGTGCCGCACACCTCGGTGTGCGGCACTCGGGCGGAATTGCGGTCAGACGGCCGTCGCGCGCACCAGCACCAGACGTTCCGGGTGGAGCACCGGGGCTTGCACGCCCGCCGTCGTCAGCACCCGGCCCGGCAGGGTCACGCCCTCCGGCTGCCACCACGGCAGGGGCACGCCCCAGTTGTGGGCGTTGCCGTCCGGCACGTCGCCGGGCGCGAGGGGGCGCACGTGGTACGTGCGGTCGGTCGAGAGGCCGGGCAGGCGCACCGCCCCCGGCGGGTACAGCTGGGACGTGGCCAGGGCGACGATCGCGAACACGGCGTCCGACCCGTCCTCCGCCACCACCCCGTGCACCTCGATCGCCGGGTCCGGGTGATCTGCGTGGACCGAGGTGCCCGAGTGCAGCAGGGGCCGCAGCTCCTTGTACAGCGCCACCCACGACCGCAGCCGCTCCAGGTCCGACTCCGACGCCGCCGTCAGGTCCCACTCGATGCCGAAGTGCCCGAACAGCGCCGTCCCCGCCCGGAAGTCGACGGGGTGCTGCCGGTGCGTCGTGTGCGACGTGCCCGCGCCCACGTGCGTGCCCATCAGCTCCAACGGGATCAGCGCGTTCGTCCACCGCTGCATCGACTGCCGCTCCAGCGCGTCGATGCAGTCCGACACCCACACCCGGTCGGTGCGCTCCAGGATCTCCAGGTCGACCCGCGCGCCACCGGACGAGCACGACTCGATCTCCACGTCGGGGTGACGTCGCCGCAGCTCGTCCAGCAGCCGGTAGACGGCCAGCGTCTGGCCGTGCACCCCGGCCCGCCCGGTCGGCCGGTGCCCGGCGTCCACCAGGTCCCGGTTGTGGTCCCACTTCAGGTACGACACGGGGTACTCGGACAGCAGCGCGTCCAGCCGTCGCAGGATGTGCGCGTAGGCCTCGGGCCGGGCCAGGTCGAGCACCTGCTGGTGCCGCGCCGTGCGGGGCAGCCGGTCGCCCGCCGCCATCAGCCAGTCGGGGTGGGCCCGCGCCAGCTCCGAGTCCGGGTTGACCATCTCGGGTTCGACCCAGATGCCGAACTGCATCCCCAGCCCGGTCACGTGGTCGGTGAGCGGCCCGAGCCCGTCCGGCCACACCTCGTCCGACACGTACCAGTCGCCCAGGCCGCGCCGGTCGTCGCGCCGCGAGCCGAACCAGCCGTCGTCGAGCACGAACCGCTCGCCGCCGACCGACGCGGCGGCGTCCGCCAGCGCCTTGAGCCGGTCCAGGTCGTGGTCGAAGTAGACGGCCTCCCAGGTGTTCACCACGACCGGCCGGGGCGAGGAGGGGTGGGACGCGCGCGAGCGCAGGTGCCGGTGGAACCGGGCGGACACCTCGTCCAACCCGTGCCCGTACGACGCGTACTGCCACGGCGACGCGTACGACTCGCCGGGGCCGAGCACGACCTCGCCGGACAGCAGCAGCTCGCCCGACCCGAGCAGGGACACGGAGTGGTAGGTCTTCTCGGCGAACGTCCGGTGGTTGCCCGACCAGGCCGTGTGCACGGCCCAGATCTCGCCCGTGCGGTTGCCGAACCCCGCCGTGCCCGCCGCGAGCAGGTACGCCGAGTCGTAGCCGGTCCGACCGGTCCGGTTCTCCCGCACGTGCAGGCCGTGGTTCCACGCCGTGCGCTGCGGGCTGCGCTCCCGCGTCCAGCGCCCGGTGAAGTCCAGGATCTCGACCGCCTGCGGCGGCGCGGGCAGGGTCAGGTTCACCGCGTCGACGGTGAAGTCCGACGACCCGGTGTTGGTCAGCACGGCCCGCTGCCGCACCAGCCCGGCCGGCGTCAGCTCGACGTGCAGGGCCAGCCCGAGCCCGGCGGCCTCGTCCACCGCCTCGACCGCGGGACCGTCCACCGACACCACGCGGAAGGCGGTCGAGAAGTCCCGCCCACCCCGGTTGCCGACGATTCCGGGGGTGCCGAGCCAGCCCGCCGACTGCTCGGGCAGCACGGCCACGTCCACCGGGCCGTCGACCGAGTAGCCGATGGGGTGCGGGCTCTGCGCGAGCAGGGTCGCGGCCAGTTCGGAGGTGGAGAGCTCACCCAGGTCGGCGCCCCAGTAGCGGACCCGGGGGAGGGTGCTCCCGGAGAAGTCGAGCACCAGGCTCACACCCGCGGCCCGCAGGTGCGTCACGTCTGCCACTTGTGGTCTTCCTCTCTGGTGGTGAAGCTCGTTGACTTACTTTAGTTGCTGGCGTAAGAATCGCCATACCTTGAACGTCACACGGCAGAAACCCACCGCCGCCGCTGGGAAAAGAGGAACGATGATTCGCACGACCTTGCACGACGGGTGGCGCCTGAGCGCGGTGGGCGGGCCGATCCCGGCGGTCGTCGCCGATCGCGAAGTGCCCGCCGTCGTGCCCGGCAGCACGCACCTCGACCTCCTCGCGGCGGACCTGATCCCCGAGCCGTACCTGGACACCAACGAGGCCGAGCTGGCCTGGATGCACCGCGCCGAGTGGCGTTACGCCCTGACCTTCGAGGCCGAGGCGGCGAAGCCCGGCGAGAAGGTGGAGCTGGCCTTCGACGGCCTCGACACCGTCACCACGGTCGAGCTCAACGGCCGGGTCCTCGGCCACACGGCCAACATGTTCCGCTCCTACCGCTTCGACGTGCGCGAACACCTCGAGGACGGCGCGAACGACCTCGTCGTCACCTTCCACTCCGCCCTGGCCTACGCGGAGCGGCAGGAGGAGGCGCTGGGCCGGCGCGACCGCGCCTACCCGCACCCGATGAACGCCGTGCGCAAGATGGCCTGCTCGTTCGGCTGGGACTGGGGTCCCGACCTCCAGACCGCCGGCATCTGGAAGCCGGTGCGGCTGGAGCGCTGGACCGAGGCGCGCCTCGCGCAGGTCCGGCCGCTCGTCACGGTGGACGCCGACGGCACGGGCCGGGTCGAGGTGCACGTCGAGGTCGACCGCGCCCGGGACGCCGACCTGACCGCGGTGGCGACCGTGGCCGGCGTCGAGCAGCGCGTCCGGGTCGAGGGCGACTCCGCCGTGGTGACCGTCGAGGTGCCGGACGTCGACCTGTGGTGGCCCGTGGGCTACGGCGACCACCCCCTCTACGACCTGCACGTCATCCTCCGGTCCGCCGGCGAGGACGTCGACCGGGCCGATCGTCGCATCGGCTTCCGCACCATCACCGTCGACACGACGCCCGACGAGGTCGGGACGCCGTTCACGTTCGTCGTCAACGGCGAGCCGGTGTTCGCCAAGGGCGCCAACTGGATCCCGGACGACCACTTCCTCACCCGCGTCACCCGCGACCGCCTGGCCCGCCGGGTCGACCAGGCCGTCGACGCCAACATGAACATGCTGCGCATCTGGGGCGGCGGCATCTACGAGACCGAGGACTTCTACGACGTCTGCGACGAGCGCGGCGTGCTGGTCTGGCAGGACTTCCTGTTCGCCTGCGCCGCCTACGCCGAGGAGTCGCCGCTGTGGGAGGAGGTCGAGGCCGAGGCGCGCGAGAACGTCGCCCGGCTGACCTCGCACGCGTCCCTGGCGCTGTGGAACGGCAACAACGAGAACCTGTGGGGCTTCGCCGACTGGGGCTGGGCGGAGCAGCTGGAGGGCCGCACCTGGGGCCTCGGCTTCTACACCCGGCTGCTGCCGGGGATCGTCGCCGAGCTCGACCCGACCCGCCACTACTCGCCGGGCAGCCCGTACAGCCCGGGCGAGCTGCACCCGAACGAGGACACCCACGGCACCCGCCACGAGTGGGAGGTCTGGAACCGGGTCGACTACACCCACTACCGCGACCACACGCCGCGCTTCTGCTCGGAGTTCGGCTTCCAGGGCCCGCCGACCTGGGCGACGCTCACCAAGTGGGTGCACGACGAGCCGATGACCCCGACCTCGCCCGCGTTCCTGCTGCACCAGAAGGCCGAGGACGGCAACGGCAAGCTCGACCGTGGCCTCGCGCCGCACCTGCCCGCGCCCGCGGAGTTCCCGGACTGGCACTGGGCGACCCAGCTCAACCAGGCGCGCGCGGTCGCGTTCGGCGTCGAGCACTTCCGCTCGCACTGGCCGCGCACGGCCGGCGCGCTGGTGTGGCAGCTCAACGACTGCTGGCCGGTCACGTCGTGGGCCGCGGTCGACGGCGACGAGCGGCTCAAGCCGCTGTACTACGCCCTCAAGCACGCCTTCGCGCCACGCCTGCTCACCGTCCAGCCGCGTGACGGCGTGGACGCGCTCATCGCGGTCAACGACACCGGCGAGGCCTGGACCGGCGACCTCGCGCTGGAGCGCCGGACGTTCACGGGCGAGGTGCTCGCGGCGGTTAAACTCCCGCTCGACGTGCCGGCGAGGTCGGTGGCGCGGATCGACCTGGCGGCCGAACTGGTCACGCCGGGCGACCCGAAGGGGGAGGTGCTGGTGGTGAGCACGGCCGACGCGCGCACCGCGCACCTGTTCCGGGAGGACCTGGAGCTGGCCTACGACCCCGCCCCGCTCACCGCCGAGGTGCGGCGGGTGGAGGGCGGCTACCGGGTGGACGTCACCGCGTCCTCCCTCGCCCGCGACGTCGCCGTGCTGGCCGACCGGGTCGCCGAGGACGCCGTCGTGGACGACACCCTGGTCACGCTGCCCGCCGGCGGGACGCACTCGTTCCTGGTCCGCACGGAGGCCGAGCTGGCCGACCCGTCCGCGCTGGCCGGTCCGGCGGTGCTGCGCTCGGCCAACGACCTGTGCGCGGTGCGGACGTGACCGGCGGCTCGACCGGCGCCGTGGGCCTCGTCCTGGCCCGCCCCGCGCGCCTGTTGGGCGCGGAACCGTTCTTCATGGAGTTCATCGCGGGCATCGAGGAGCGGCTCGCCGAGCGCGACCGGTCGGTGCTGCTGCACATCGTGGGCGCCGAGGACGCCGAGATCGCCGCCTACCGCAGGTGGTCGGCGGGCGGTCTGGTGGACGCGGTCGTGGTCGTCAACCGCACGGTGGACGACCACCGGCCGGCGGTGCTGCGGGAGATGGGCCTGCCCGCGCTGTACGTGGGTGAGCCGGACGAGCTGGCCGTGCCCGCGGTGCGTACCGACGACGCCGGACCGGTGCGGGAGGCGTTGGCCTACCTGCTCGACCTCGGGCACCGGCGCATCGCCCGGGTCAGCGGCCCGGACGCGCTGCTGCACACCAGGGCGCGGACCGCCGCGCTGCTCGAGGGCTGCGCGGAGGCGGGCATCGAGCCCGTCGTGCTGGAGGGCGACTACTCCGAGGAGTCCGGGGCGAAGCTCACCACGGCGCTGCTCAACGCGCCCGAGCCGCCCACCGCGATCCTCTACGACAACGACGTGATGGCCGTCGCGGGCCTCAACGTCGCCAAGGAGCTCGGCGTCGCCGTGCCCGACCGGCTCAGCCTGGTCGCGTGGGACGACTCGTCGCTGTGCCGGCTCGCCTCACCCGCGCTGACCACGATGAGCGTGGACGTGCACCAGTTCGGCGTCACCGTCGCCGAGTCCGTGCTGGAGCTGATCGACGGCGTCGAGGTCGCCGAGCGCTGGTCGCCCAAGCCCACGCTCATCGCGCGGGAGAGCACCCGATAAGAGGATCCACATGACCCACCACGCCGCCGAGTCGCGGTACGACGCCATGCCCTACCGCCGGTCCGGCCGCAGCGGGCTCAAGCTGCCCGCCGTGTCGCTGGGCCTGTGGCACAACTTCGGCCACGACAAGGCCCTCGACGGTCAGCGGGCCATCCTGCGCCGGGCGTTCGACCTCGGTGTGACGCACTTCGACCTGGCCAACAACTACGGGCCGCCGCCCGGCAGCGCCGAGGAGAACTTCGGCCGGTTGTTCGCCCAGGACTTCCGGCCGTACCGGGACGAGATCCTGGTGTCCACCAAGGCCGGCTACCACATGTTCGACGGCCCGTACGGCGAGTGGGGCTCCCGCAAGTACCTCGTCGGCTCGCTGGACCGGTCGCTGGCCCGGCTCGGCCTCGACCACGTCGACGTCTTCTACCACCACCGCCCGGACCCGGACACGCCCATCGAGGAGACGATGGGCGCGCTGGACCACGTCGTCCGGTCGGGCAAGGCGCTCTACGTCGGCATCTCGAACTACTCCGCCGAGCAGACCCGGGAAGCCGCCCGGGTGCTGCGCGAGCTGGGCACGCCGCTGCTGATCCACCAGCCCTCGTACTCGATGTTCAACCGGTGGGTCGAGGACGGCCTGCTGGACGTGCTGGCGGAGGTCGGCGCGGGCAGCATCGCGTTCTCGCCGCTGGCGCAGGGCGTGCTGACCGACCGCTACCTCGACGGCGTGCCGGAGGGCTCGCGGGCCGCGGGCGCCTCGCCGTTCCTGTCGGCGTCCAACCTGGACGATGCGACGTTGGCGAAGGTGCGCGCGCTGGACGACGTCGCGAAGCGGCGCGGGCAGACGTTGGCGCAGCTGGCCATCGCCTGGGTGCTGCGCAACGTGACGTCGGCGCTGATCGGGGCCTCCAGCGTGAAGCAGCTGGAGGACAACGTGGCCGCGACGGCGAACCTGGCGTTCGAGGCCGACGAGCTGGCCGAGATCGAACGGCACCTGTGACGTCCCGAGCGGCGTGAGGTGAACCGCTTCAGCCCTGCTGGCACCACCTCTTGACGAAACTTTGCTTAACCGCTTAACTAAGTCCATGGGGCAAGCACTCGAGCCGGTCGCGGTCGCCATCGACATCGGCGGCACGAAGCTCGCCGCGGCGTTGGTCGAGTCCGACGGCACCGTCCTGGCCCGCCGCACCGCGGCGACGCCCACCGGTGACGCGGAGACGGTCTGGGGCGGCCTCGCGGGAGTGCTCGACGAGCTCCTGCGGGCCGCCGCCGGCCGCACCGTGCTCGGCGCGGGCATCGCCTCGGCCGCGCCGATGGACCTGCGCACCGGCACGATCAGCCCGGTCAACATCCCCGGCTGGCGCGACTTCCCGATCACCGCCCGCGTCGGCGAGCTGCTGCCCGGCCTGCCGGTCCGGCTCGGCGGCGACGCGTTGTGCATGGCGCTGGCCGAGTACCACCACGGCAACGGGCGCGGCAGCGAGTGCCTGCTCGGCATGGTCGTGTCCACCGGCATCGGCGGCGGGTTCGTCTTCGCCGGCCGGCCGCACTTCGGCGCCACCGGCAACGCGGGCCACGTCGGGCACTTCGTCGTCGACCCGACCGGCCCGCTGTGCGGCTGCGGCGCCCACGGCTGCTCCGAGGCCTTCGCCAGCGGCCCGTCGATGGTGCGCTGGGCGTCGGAGCAGGGCTGGCAGCCGCTCGGCGGCACGGCGGACGGCGTGGCGCTCGCCGCGTCGGCCCGCGCGGGCGACCCGACCGCGCGGGCGGCGTTCCGACGTTCCGGCGCGGCGGTCGCCCAGGTCATCACGGTCGCCTCGGCGTTGTGCGAGGTCGACCGCGTGGTCATCGGCGGCGGCGTGGCGCAGGCCTGGGACCTGCTCGAACCCGCCATCACCCAGCCGCTCGCGGACTACGCGGGGCTGGAGTTCATGCGCCGGGTCGACGTGTGCCCGGCGACGTTGGGCGTCGACTCGGGACTGATCGGGGCCGCGGCGCTGCTCGCGGACGACCGCGTCCCGTCCGTGCCCGTGGGGATCTGAGGGACGCGCCGTGCGCAAGTTGGACACCATCGTCCGGGAGTACCACTGGGGTTCGCGGACCGCGCTGGCCGAGCTGCGCGGCGAGCCGTCGCCCAGCGCCGCGCCGCAGGCCGAGCTGTGGGTCGGGGCGCACCCCGACGACCCGTCCCGGCTGGCCGGCTGCGACGTGCCGCTGGACGCCTACCTGGCCGCCGACCCGGTCGGCCTGCTCGGGCCGGACAGCCTGGCCGCCTTCGGCCCGCGCCTGCCGTTCCTGCTCAAGGTGCTGGCCGTGGCCGCGCCGCTGTCGTTGCAGGTGCACCCGGACCGCGCGCAGGCCGCGGTGGGGTTCGCCGAGCGCGGTTACCGCGACGACCGGCCCAAGCCGGAGGTCCTGGTCGCGCTGACCGACTTCGAGACCCTGTCCGGCTTCCGCCCGGCCGCCGAGACGGCGGCGTTGCTGGACGAGCTGAACCTGCCGTCGTTGGCCCCGATGCGGGACGCGCTCGCGGCCGGCGACCCGTGGGGCGCGCTGCGCTGGGCGTTGTGCACCGCCGACGCGGGCCTGGTCGCCGAGGTGGCGTCGGCGGCGGCCCGCGTGCCCGCGCTGGCGCACATCGCGGACCTGGCCGAGGTCTACCCGGCGGACGCGGGCGTGGTGGCGGCGTTGCTGCTCAACGCGGTGAGGTTGCGGCCGGGGCAGGCGGTCCACGTCGGCGCGGGCGTGCTGCACGCGCACCTGCGCGGCACGGGCGTGGAGCTGATGGCGAACTCCGACAACGTGCTCCGCGCGGGCCTGACCACCAAGCCGGTGGACGTGCCGGCCGTGCTGTCGCTGGTCGACCGCGCGACCGGTCCCGCCGCCGTGCTCGACGGCGAGGTTGACGGTCCACTGAGGACCTACCGGACGCCGGAACCCGAGTTCCGCCTGCACGCCGTGCGGCCGGGCGCGGTGCTGGCCGGCGGCGGTCCGCAGCTCCTGCTGTGCACCAGGGGCTCGGTCGTCGTGCGCCGTGGTGGCGACGAGGTCGCGTTGCGCGGCGGTGAGTCGCTGTTCCTGCCCCACGGCGCCGACGCGGCCGAGGTCTCCGGCGCCGGCGAGGCGTTCTGGGCGACCACGAACCTCTGAGCCCACGCGCCAACCCCTCACACGATCGAGGGTCGGGTGACCCGCTTCCAGGTGGTCCGTGACGTTCGTGTCACGAATCCGGCCCCGCACCCAACTCGGCCAGGTGAAGTCATCTCACTGTCGAGGTCGACCCCTACCGATCATTCCTACGCCGTGATTTTCTGGCCATGACTTGTTCACCCACTCGCAATGGGAGAAGGACGAATCATGACCACCACCGTCAATTCCGGTGCGAATAAAATCGGCCCGTCCATCGTCGAGGACGAATTCCTGGCGGCGAACGCGTTCTTCGCGCACGAACTGTTCACGACCGGCCCCGCCGTCGGTGACGGCTCCGAGGAGAGCATCTACAACAGAGACGATTCGGCGGCCTCCGCGATCATCATGCCCGAGGTCGTGCCGCCGGAGATGGCGGCGCAGGTGGCCGAGGCCAAGAAGCGCCTGGTCCAGCTCACCAGCCTCGGCTCGACGAAGATGCGCAAGTGGATCACCCAGGGGTCCGATCCCGACCTCATCTTCAACATCGACGCGTGGAAGCAGATCTTCACCAAGTACCCGCTGATCGCGTATGACGAGGTGCTCGAGTCCCGCTTCCGGCACAGCGGCAGGGGCATCGAGGTGGCGCAGGGCGTGGCCTCGGCGCTGATGTCGCTGGCGGTGGGCCCGGGCGGCGCGATGGGGGCGTTCAAGGGGTTCCTGGAAAGCGTGCAGACCAGGATCAAGGCGGCTACCGAGAAGAAGGAGGCGCCGACCGCCCTGTTCATCCAATCAATCACGATCACGGTCCAGGGTGACACGGTGATACCCCGGTTGAACGGCTTTTTCATCAGCTACGCCGAGAGCAAGCGGATCATCGACATCCCCTGCGGCAGTTCCGAGAGCTTCGAGGTCGAAAGTTCCTACCAGCGCATCGGTGGCCTCTTGGACATCGACTCGCTGAACGAAACGGACATCCGGAAGAAGTGGGAGGACCTCATGAAGCAGGCGGCTCTCGACGACATCGAGAACTCGCAGGACTTCTTCGACGACGACGCGGGCTTCGAGCCCTCGAAGTAGTCCGGTCGACCTCGGGAGGCATCCGATGACCACCTCGATCCCAGCCCGGCGCGACCGGGACGACGGCGAACAGGCCCGGATCTTCTCCGGCGGCAACGACCACGGCACCGCTTTCGCCCTGATCGTCAACTGCTCCGGGCGCACGGACGAGGCGTACCGGCGGTTCGCGGACACCCTGCTGACCTACCCGGTCGGGCTCGCCCGCTACCTGGCCAAGAAACCGGACCCGTACGACGCGGACACCTGGCAGACGGCGTTCGACATGCTCCCGGCCCTCGCCGGGGTCGAGTCCGAGCACCTCGTCAGTCGACTCGACGGCACCGAGACCGCTCGGGGGCTCCTCGACGACATGGCCCCGGAAACGCGGGGCGAGGTCGAGCGGATCGGAGCTTTCGCCGACCTGATCGGGCAGCTGTCGGGCCTGGCGATCAGCTCGCACCTGTGCGGCGCCGAGAAGTACGCGGTGGTCGGTCTGGCGCTGACCGTGGGCATCGGCGACGGGGTGGAGGAGTTCGACGGGAGGCTGCACACCTTCACGTTCGAGGTTTCCGTCGAAGCCGTCGACGGAAACCTGGAGGTGGACTACGACGTGCGGCGGATCTCCGCGCGGTTCACCGGTGACGTGCAAGGCTTGCACAAGGTCTTCCGCAAGCCCTCGGCCGAGGAGCTGGACGTGCTGCGCGCCTCGCTGCACTACCTCGAGCTGACCGCCTGACGTGGCCGAGCGCACGGGTGCGGCGGAAACCCGGCCGCACCCGTGCGCTCACCACTGCTTGCCGTCCTACTGGAAGTTCACGTCACTGCACAGGTAGTACGCCTGGTCCATGTGGCTGGCCTGCCAGATCGTGAACACCACGTGGCGGCCGGTGCGGCTGCCCGCGTTCACCTGGGCCTGGTAGAGGCCCGTGGTGCCGTAGCGGCCGGTCGAGGTGACCAGCTCCAGGTCGCTCCAGCTCAGCGGCGTGGTCGCGGTGTTGACGCCCTGGCGGGTGATGTAGATGCGCAGGTAGTCGGCGCCGTGCCTCGCCTGGTCGGTGATGGTGAGCGTGAACTGGCGGGGCTTGGTGGCCGTGTTCCACGCGCCGACCGTGTCGAGCGCCCGGTACCGGCCGCTCTCGGCCAGGCCGCCGCTGCACAGCTGGCCGTTCGGCAGGGCGCCCTGGTGGTTGCCGCCGACGCCGTTGCGGTACAGGCCGTTCCAGTTCCACATCGCGTTCGGGTCGGCCTTCCAGGCCTGCGCGCACATCGGGTCCGTCTGACCCATGTTCGGGTTCAGGTGGTCGCTGCCCCAGCGCTGGTAGCAGCCGTAGTTGCGCGACGGCGGGTCGGTGACCGAGCCGTGAGCGCTCGCGACGCCTGATGCGCCCACCAAGGTGACGACGCTGGCCGCGAGGACCGCGAGGACCGAGCTGAAGACGCCGATCACCGATCGGGTACCGCGTCGGAAGGTCATGTGTGTGAGTCCTCCACGTTGAGGATTGACCGAATGCCGGACTGGGAGCGCTCCCAGACCTCACGGTAGCGAATCGGACACCGGCTGTGAACCCCACACCGGCGCGAAGCTTTTCGTTCCAAATGGGCACCCGAACAGCCCAACCACTACCGCCATTCGCGCGTGTCCTACGCCCGGAACGCGCGTGTCCTACGTTCCGGACCCCCGAATTCAACGTTCAGCCCATGGCGACTACCGGTAGTAACCCGCCACCGGGACGGACGCCTCCTCCAGCAACCCCGGCCCCTCCTGCGGCACGGGGGCGAAGCCGCCACCCGGCTTCAGCTCGTTGAGCTGCTCGGTCGACAGCGCGAACACCACCCGGCCCAGCCCGGACCGCTCGATCGCGCCGACGCACATCCCGCACGGCTGGCAGCTGGTGAACATGGTCGTCCCGGCCGCCACCTCCGGCGTGAGCGACCGCGCCGCCCACCGGGCCAGCTTCAGCTCCGGGTGCGCCGTGATGTCGTCGTCCGTCACGCTGGAGTTGCGCTCCTCGACCAACACCGCGCCGTCCGGCCCCACCAACAACGAGCCGAACGGCGGGTTGCCCGACGCACGCGCCTCGGCCGCCAGCTCGATCGCCCTGCGCAAGCTCATCGGAACTCCTTTCGCACCGTGGCCAACGCCTGCCACGCGACTTCCGGGTGGACTGTCTCCTGTGGATCCCCGACGAACGGGTCCAGCACCACGGCCTCGGCGCCCGACGCCCGCAGCTCCGCCAGGTCGCCCAGGACCTGCGCGACGCTACCCTCGCCCAACCGCCGCTCCGGCCCCAGCTCGTCGGGCGTGAGGTGCAGCAGCACGCGAGGCGTCAACGCGGGCAACGGTTTCCCCTCCGCCTCCGCGATGACCTTCAACCGCTCCAGCGCCTCCCGGTACGCCGAGGGGGTGAGGCGCAGGCTGTGCCACGCGTCCCCGAGCCGGACGGCCCGCCGCAGCGCCGCGTCGGAGTGCCCGCCCACCCAGATCGGGATCCGGCCGGCCCGGTAGTCCGACTCGTCCCGCCACGCGTCCCGGACCACCCGCAGCCCCTCGTCGGTCAACCGGCCGCGTTGGGCGAAGGGCACGCCCAGCGCCTCGTACTCCTGCCGGGCCCACCCCACGCCCACGCCGAGCACGAACCGACCGCCGGACAGCTCGTTCACGTTCGCCGCCATCCGCGCCACCAGCAACGGGTGCCGGTACGGCAGCACCAGCACGGTGGTGCCGAGCCGGATCCGCGACGTCACGCCGGCCAGCCACGCCAGCGCGGTGAACGGCTCGTAGAACGGGGCCGGGTACTGCTCGGCCACGTCCGGCGTCACGGCCACGTGGTCGGACACCATCAGCAGGTCGAAGCCGAGGCCCTCGACCGTCCGCGCCCAGTCCCGCAGCACGTCCGGCGAGGTGCCGGGCCCGAAGTTCGGAACGTTCACACCGATCTGCACGGCGCCAACGCTATGCGGAAACCGGCGCGTCCTGAAGAGGTTCCGCCCGGTCTGACCGGCCCTCCGCCGTGGATTCCCCGGTAAAATCCGCCCATGACCGGGAACCTCGATCCGACCGACTGGGCGATCCTCGCCGAGCTGCAGCGCGACGGCCGGATCGCGCTCAGCGAGCTGGGGCGCCGGGTCAACCTCAGCGCCTCGGCGACCACCGAACGGGTCCGCAGGCTGGAGTCCGCCGGTGTGATCACCGGCTACCGGGCCGAGGTCGACCTGGCCAAGGTCGGCTACGCCGTGCTCGCCGTCGTCCGCCTGAAGTACCCCGGCAACCGGCACGAGCCGCTGCACGCGCTGCTGGCCGACCGCCCCGAGATCCTGGAGTGCCTGCGCACCACCGGCGACGACTGCTACACGCTGAAGGTCGCCGCCACCTCCATGCCGCACCTGGAGCGGGTGGTCAACGACCTGACCGGCTTCGGCAGCACGACCACGAACATCGTCTACAGCCAGACCCTGCCGTACCGGGGTGTGTCGGCGACGTAGCGCGGTCGCGCGCCCCAGGTGTGGTCGTCATGCCTGGTCGTGGCCGCCGGTGGAGGAGGTGCTGCCTCGTCGGGGCCACGGGCACGTCGAAAGGGCCGTCGCCAGCAGGGGCGGTCTCATCGTCGAGACCTCCAAGGCCTGGGGGAGAGCGCTCTCGCCCCACACCCCGCCAAGCTGGACGACGGCCCCTCGACCCCGACAACGCCGCCGCCGTGCGTTGCGGGACATCTCTGGGAACGTTCCCAGGAGCGACGGTAGCGCACCGGGTTCACCGCCGGCAAGCGCTTTCCCACGGACCGCCCAAAAGGCCGTTCACGCTGTTGAACAGCGAGAACGGCCTGTCGGGAGGTCAGGAGTGCGGGCAGGTGTCCCGGTACTCGGAGATGGCCGCGGCGCGGGGCGCGGGGCACAGGAACTGCTCGTAGCGGGTGTCGTTGTCGACGAACCGCTTGAGCCACGCGATGCTGTACTTCGCGATCGTCGTGTTGGCGCTGTTCGGCGCGAAGTGGCTCGCGCCCGCCAGCTCCAGGTAGGCCTTGTCCAAGGTGGACGGGAGGCCGGTGTAGAACCGCTCGGAGTGCGTCGAGACGGCGGCCACCGAGTCGTCCTCCGCGCCGACGACCAGGGTCGGCGTCTGCACCGTCGACCACGTCTTGGTGGTGTTCCACGCGGTCAGCGGGATCGAGGCCTGCAGGCTCGGCCGGTCCTTGGTGGCCTCCAGCGCGCCACCGCCGCCCATCGAGTGGCCCATCACGCCCAGGCGCGACGAGTCGATGCGCGACCGCACGGTGCTGCTCGTCGTCAGGTAGTCCAACGCCGCCAGCAGCTGGTCGCCGCGCGAGGCGGGCTGGTCGTACCGGGAGTTCGTGTCGATGATGAAGATGACGAAGCCCTGCGAGGCCAGGCGCGGCCCGAGCCACGACAGGCTGGACTGCGAGGCCGTGTAGCCGGGCGCCACCGCGACCGCGCCGAACGTGCCCTCGGCGGTGCTGGTCGGGTAGTAGATCGTGCCGCCGCCGAAGCCGCGCACGCTCAGCGAGGACACCGTCGCCTGGTCGGTGGCGAACGGCCCGCGGGTGGCCTCGATGCTCGCGGTGCTCGGCGCGGGGCCGCGTTCGTAGGGGTTCTCGGCGGCCTGGGCCACCGTGCCGGACGTGGTGAGGGCGACCACCGCGGCGAGGACGACGACGCGGCGGGACAGGGGAGACCTCAGGGACATGGTGTGCTCTTCCCGGTGTGGCAAGGACTTGGCGGAGAGAGTCCTGAGTGGACCGTGCTTACCGCGGCCGAGTCTGACCCACTACCTACTCCGGAGTCAAGTAAAAAACTACGCACCGTCCCCTCGTGATCACGGATTTGAAAGAAATTCACCTACCGGGACCGGGAAGTGGGCCGTCGACCGTAACTCCCACCTGCGAGGAAGCGCTCCCACGGCCCCTTGACCGCGGCCCGCCCGGTAACGAAGATCGGCCGCGACAGAGCCGTCGGACGAACGGAACCGCCGATGTCCCGCAGACACCTGAGCGCCGCCCTGGCCGCGGTGCTCGCCGCCGGTCTCCTCACCGGGGGCGCCGCCGCGTCACCCGCCCGCCAACCGGTCGTCGGCGAGCCGCGGACCGAGCACGGCTGCGCCCGGATCGAGGAGCGCCTCCCCGAGCTGACCCAGTGGCCGAGGGTCGAGAGCCGGGTGAAGTCGAACCCCTCCGACGAGCGCCGCGTCCGGAGGATCCTCGCCGGCATGACCCTGGCCGAGAAGGTCGGCCAGATGACCCAGCCGGAGATCGGCGCGATCACCCCGGACGAGGTGCGCGAGTACGGCATCGGCTCGGTGCTCAACGGCGGCGGCTCGTGGCCGAACCGCGACAAGCACGCCGCGCCCGAGGCGTGGCTGGCCCTGGCCGACGCCTATTGGGACGCCTCGAAGGCCAGCCGCACGGGTCTGCCCGCCATCTGGGGCATCGACGCCGTGCACGGCAACAACAACGTCTACGGCGCCACCGTCTTCCCGCACAACATCGGCCTCGGCGCGGCGCACGACCCGTGCCTGATCCGGGACATCGGCAAGGCGACCGCCGAGCAGATCCGCGCGACCGGCCAGGACTGGGCCTTCGCGCCGACCCTGGCCGTCCCCCTCGACGACCGCTGGGGCCGCACCTACGAGGGCTTCTCCGAGGACCCGCGGATCACCCGCGCGTACGGCTACGAAGCCACCCGCGGCCTTCAGGGCAACAGCCGCAGCCGCGTCGGCGTGCTCGCCACCGCCAAGCACTTCATCGGCGACGGCGGCACGGTCGGCGGCAAGGACCAGGGCGTCAACCCGGCGTCCGAGGCCGAGATGATCAACGTGCACGGCCAGGGCTACTACGGCGCGCTCGCGGCCGGCGCCCAGACCGTGATGGTGTCGTTCAACAGCTGGACCAACGACTCCGGCGTCGACGAGGGCAAGCTGCACGGCAGCAAGCTCGCGGTGAACGACATCCTCAAGGGCAAGATGGGCTTCGACGGCCTGGTCGTCTCCGACTGGAACGGCATCGGCCAGGTCGCCGGCTGCACCAACTCGTCCTGCCCCCAGGCGATCAACGCGGGCATCGACGTGGTCATGGTGCCCAACGAGTGGAAGGCGTTCATCGCCAACACGGTCGCCCAGGTCGAGAACGGCCAGATCCCCCTGGCCCGCATCGACGACGCGGTGACCCGGATCCTGCGCGTCAAGCTCCGCTCCGGTGTCCTCGACGGCGAGAGGCCGTCCCGGCGCCACCACGCCGGCTCCACCGCCGCCCTCGAAGCCCGCGAGCTGGCCCGTGAGGCGGTCCGCGAGTCCCAGGTGCTGCTCAAGAACGACAACCGCGTGCTGCCCCTCTCGCCGCGCTCGAAGGTGCTGGTCGTCGGCAAGAGCGCCGACAGCATGCAGAACCAGACCGGTGGCTGGACGCTGACCTGGCAGGGCACCGGCAACACCAACGCCGACTTCCCCGGCGGCACCACCGTCCTCGGCGGCCTCAAGGAGGCCCTCGGCGAGCGGAACGTGGTGTTCAGCGAGACCGGCGACGTCGACCCGGCCGGTTTCGACGCCGTGATTGCGGTGCTCGGCGAGACCCCGTACGCGGAGGGCGTCGGCGACATCGGCAAGCGCTCCCTGGAGGCCGCCAAGCTCTACCCGAACGACCTCGCCGTGCTCGACAAGGTCAGCGGCAAGGGCACGCCGGTCGTCACCGTCTACCTCTCCGGCCGGCCGCTGCACGTCAACAAGGAGCTGAACCGCTCCGACGCGTTCGTGGCGGCCTGGCTGCCGGGCACCGAGGGCGCCGGCGTCGCCGACCTGCTGATCCGCGGCAAGCACACCTACCCGGGCTTCACCGGCGAGCTGTCGTTCTCGTGGCCGCGCAGCGCCTGCCAGACGCCCCTGGACGCCGGCGGCGACCCGCTGTTCAAGCCCGGGTACGGCCTGCGCTCCTGGCAGACCGGCAACCTCGGCCGGCTGGACGAGACCTCGCCCGAGGCCGGCTGCTCCGGCAACGGCGGCGGCGGCACGGCCACCGAGGACCTGGAGGTCCACGTCCGCACCGACGTCGCCCCCTACCGCAGCTACATCGGCTCCCCGGACAACTGGGGCGGCACCGAGCTGGGGCCGGACGGCGAGGCGGCGCACAGCTCCATCACCGTCGTGCCCGCCGACGTCAACGTCCAGGGCGACGCCATGAAGACCACCTGGACCGGCACCGGTCCCGGCCAGGTCTACCTCCAGGACCCGGCGGGTGGCAGCGACCTGCGCGGTTACCTCAACGCGAACGCCGCGCTGGTCTTCGACGTGATCGTGCACCAGGCGCCGGCCGCGCGGACCGTCGTCAGCACGCACTGCCAGTACCCGTGCTTCGCCGAGGTCGACGCGACCGGTCTGTTCACCTCGCTGCCCACCGGCGTCAAGTCGACGGTGAAGATCCCCATCTCGTGCTTCGCCGAGGGCGGGCTCGACCTGGAGAACGTCAACACGCCGTTCCTCGTCTACACCGAGGGCGCGTTCCAGGCCTCGTTCGCCAACGTCCGCTGGGCGCCGAAGGCCGCCGCCGACCCGGACGCCAGGACGTGCGCCGGCCTGGCCTGACCTGACCGGCGAGGGGCGGGCGGTGTTCCGCCCGCCCCTCGCCGTCTCAGTACCCGACGGTGAACCGGACCCGCCGGTGCCGGGGCGCCTCGGCCTCGTCCAGCAACGCCACCGCCAGGTCCTCGATCGAGATCACCTCGCCGACCTGCTCGTCCCGGCCGACCCGGAACACGCCGGTCCGCTCGCCGGGCTCCAACACCACCGGCGGGCTCAGGTAGGTCCAGTCCGCCGCCCGGTCGGCCAGGCAGACGGCCAACTGCTCGGCACAGGCCCGCGCGACGGCGGCCAACCCGGCGGGGAAACCGGGCGCCTGCTCGACCGTGTGCCCCTCGGGCGTCACGAGGGTCGCCGCGCCTCCCACGACCAGCAGCCGCGCCCCGGTCACCGCGACCCCGGCGAGCAACGCCCCCGCGGCCTCGACGAGCTGGCCCTCCTCCCCGTCGGCCGGCCGGGTGGCGCTGATCACCAGGTCGCGCCCGGCGCTGAGCCGCACGACGTCCGCGACCACCCGCGCGTCACCGGTCTCGCCGCCCGCGCCGGCCCGCCGGCTGACCGCCGTGACCTCGTGCCCCCTCCGCCGGGCCTCCGCCACGACCCGGCGGCCGACGCCACCGAGCGCTCCGAACACCGTGATCCGCACGGACTTCCCCCTTCGTCTCCACCGGTTCCCGTTGGGCCACCACGAGGGCGACCAGCACGACCACCGCGCCGAGCACCTGCGACGCGGTCAACTCCTGGCTCAGCACCAGCCACCCCACCGCCGTCGCGACGACCGGGCTGAGCAGCCCGAGGAACGTCACCCGCGTCGCGGGGAGCAGCCGGATGCCCCGGAACCACAGGGCGTAGGACAGCGCGCCGCCGATCACCCCCAGGTACGCGAAGCCGCCCACGTTGGCCGCCGTCAACGCGGGCGGCGGCCCTTCGACCAGCAACGTCACCGGCAGCAGCACCACGCCGCCGGCCACCAGCTGCCACCCGGTCACCGCCAGGAGCGGCGCGGTCGTGGTCCACCGCTTGCTCAGCACCACCCCGGCCGCCATCACCACCGCACCGCCCAGCGCGGCCACCACGCCGACCCAGTCCAGCCGTGCGTCCGCCCGCAGCACCAGCAGCGCCACACCCACGATCCCCGCGACCCCGGCGAGCGCCGTCCGCGTCGTCATCCGCTGCCCGAGCAGCACCACCGCGAACCCCGCCACCAGCAGCGGCTGCACGGCCCCGACGGTCGCCGCCACCCCGCCCGGCAGCCGGTACGCGGCCAGGAACAGCAACGGCAGGAACACGCCGATGTTCAGCGTGCCCAGCACCAGCGAACGCCACCACCAGTCGCCGCGCGGCAGCCGGCGCGTGACCGCGACCAGCAACAGCCCGGCCGGCAGCGCCCGCAGCAACCCGGCCAGCAGCGGCCGGTCCGGGGGCAGGTACTCGGTCGTGACGTAGTAGGTCGTGCCCCACACGACCGGAGCGAACGCGGTCACCCATTTGCTTAGCACTAAGACAAAGTAGCTCACCGCTAAGGTATCTCTGCGGTGACTTACCTCACCGCTAAGCTAGTTCGATGGCAGACCACGTCGACCTCGTCCTCGGCCAGTGGCACGCGCAGCGCCCCGACCTCGACGTCTCGCCCATGGCGGTGATCGGCCGGCTCAGCCGCCTGGCCAGGCTGGTGGACGTCGAGCTGGGCAAGACCTTCGCCGCGCACGACCTGGACCGGGCGTCGTTCGACGTCCTCGCGACCCTGCGCCGCAGCGCGCCGCCGCACCGGCTGACCCCGACCGAGCTGATGCGCTCCTCGATGGTCACGTCCGGCGCCGTCACCCAGCGGCTCGACCGCCTCGAAGCACGCGGGCTGGTCGTCCGGACGCCGAACGAGCACGACGGCCGGGGCGTGGTCGTCGCCCTCACCGACGCCGGCCGCGCGCTGATCGACCGGACCCTGCCCGACCACCTCGCCACCGAGGACCGGCTGCTCGGCGCGCTGTCCTCGTCGGAGCGGACGGCGCTGGCCGACACCTTGAAGCAGCTGCTGGCCTCGCTCGGCGACAAGTAGCGCTCCGCCGCCGGACAGGTGACCGGCGCCGCCCTCGCCGTCGCCCTGCTCGCCGCCGGCGCGCTCACCGCGGTCGCCGCCGCACCCGCCGACACCGCGCCCGCCGAGAACGCCCGGCAGCACCGTCACCCGGGACACCGGCCACCTCGGCCACGGCTCCTCGCCCGGCGACCCGGCCCCCGAGGAGAACTTCCGGGCCGCCGCCAAGCCGCGCACGAGGTCGACGACCCCGATGGCGACGTGACCGGGACGTTCCACCTGGACGACATCCGAGCCGGGTGGTCGACCCCGCCCGGCCGATTGCCACCGCCGCCCGCGTTGGGTTGGCTTGGCGCGTGCGATCCAAGGGGGACATCGTGATCGGGACATCCGCGCCGCGCCGGCGCTTCACCGTGCTCGCCGCTCTCCTCTTCGCCGCCGCGGCCGCCACTCCGGCCGCCGCCGCGGCTTCCGCCTCCGACGTGAGCGGGCACTGCCGGGAATCGGGCTACTGCGTCTTCTCCGGCGCCTCCTTCACCGGCGCCCGCACCGTCGTGCCCCAGTCCTACGGCTGCCACCCGGTCACCGACCTGGGTTTCCCCACCGCCCGCTCCGCCGCCCGCGGCTTCGGTGACGGCACCGCGTTGCAGCTGTTCGCCGACACCGCCTGCACCGCCCTCGCCGCCACCGTCTACCACGAGGTCCCCGCCACGACCGCCGGCTCTTACCGACTGATGCCGATCCCCGCCTGACCGTCAGTCGAGGAATGGTCGCGAATTCGGGTTCGGCCACCCGATTCCACCCGGGCTGGATATCTCGACAGGCCGGCCCGCGACGCCGATGCGGCCGACCTGCGCGCGATAGGCGCGACCAAGTGAGCGACAGCCCCGATCAGGTGAACTTCGCGTTCCGGGGGCGGGATCGAGGAGTTGTCCGACCGATTTCGAACCGGCCTGGGTTCCGCCGTGACGTGACGATGCTGGTCCACGCCGGGGTTGGTCGAATGGTGTGCGCCGAAAGAGGTGAAATGCCAGGCGGAAGTCACCGTGGGTGTTCGTGGTTCACACTTCCGGTTGAGTGTTGGCCGGCGGGGGGTAGGTAAACTGCCGCGAATCGTCGATATCACAACAGGGCAACGGGAATGTCGATCCCCAGTCAGAGGCAAGGGGCCACGTCACCACCCGAACGTGGTCGTGAACTCCTCGCGCGGAAGTGGTCGTACCTGCTCAGCGGCGCTGTGGTCGTCGCGCTGGGCAGGGACGAGCTCGACCGCGAAATGCGAGTCCGCCTCGACGACCTGTGCGCGGCGGTGCACGCCGAGGCCTCCGGGCAGTCGCCTTCGCCGCAGCGGGCCGAGCGCATCGGCGAGCAGCTCGTCTCACTCGGGTACCTCACCGAGGACGGCTTGCGGGTCACCCTCGACGTGCTCGGGAAAGGACTGCTGGGGCTCGCGGAGTTCCAGCCCGTGGAACGTCATGCCCAGCCGATCGTGGCCGTGCTCGGCGCGTTGTCGACGGGGTTCCTGGCGGCGAGCCGGCGGGCGGTGTTCGAGCAGCAGGAGTCCATGCAGCTCTCGCTGCTCAAGGCGGTCCGCGACGCGCAGTGGCACCTCAAGGAGAGCGAGGCGCGGTTCGAGGAGGTCGTCACCTCGTCGTCCAGCGGAATCCTGGTCGTAGACCCGGCCGGGCAGATCGTGCGGGCCAACGCGGCGATCGGCGACATCCTCGGCTACACCACCGAGGAGCTGGCCGGCTTCGCCTTGCTGGAGCTCGTGCACCCGGCGTCGGTCCGGGTCCTCGGCGAGGCGATGCTGGCGCTGCTGGAGAACCGGCAGGAACGCGTCCGGCAGCCGCAGCGGCTGCTGCGCAAGGACGGCGACGTCGCCCGGATCTCGATGACGGTGTCGTTGCTGCGCGGCGCGGACGACCAGCCGGTGCACTTCGTCGCCGTGGTCGAGGACGGCACCGAGCTGATGCTGCTCCAGTCGGAGCTGCACCGGCAGGCGCTGCACGACGTGTCGACCGGGCTGCCGAACCGGCAGTACTTCACCACCCACCTGGAGAGCGCGCTGCGCCGGGCCGACCCGGTGCGCGGCATCAGCGTCTTCCACCTGGACGTCGACGCGTTCGGCGTGGTGTGCAACAGCCTCGGCCGGCCGACCGGCGAACGGCTGCTCGTGCACGTGTCGCGACGCCTGAAGGCCGTGCTGGCGCGGGAGAAGGCGATGATCGCCCGGTTCGACGGCGACCAGTTCGCCGTCCTGGTCGAGAACACCGCCACCACGCCGGACGTCGCGAGCACCGTGGCCGAGCTCAACCGCGAGCTGGCCGAGCCGGTGTACTTCGACGACCGCGGGCTGGCCGTGTCGGTCAGCGTCGGCGTGGTGCGCCGGCCGCCGCCGGACTGGGAGCCCGAGGACGTGATGCGGGCCGCCGAGCAGGCGTTGCGGCGGGCGAAGGCGGGCGGTCGCGGCCAGTGGGCGTTGTTCGACGAGGGCCAGGACGCGGCCGAGCGGCGGGCCGACGCGCTGGCCGTGGCCATGCCGGGCGCGTGGGAGCACGGCGAGATCGACGTGCGCTACCGGCCGGTGGTGGGCCTGGCCGATCGCGCGCTGGTCGGCGTGGCGGCCTCGCTGCACTGGGACCGCGGCGACGACTCGCTCGACCACGCCGGGTGCGCGGAGCCGGCCGAGCGGACCGGCCTGATCCTGCCGCTGGGCGAGTGGCAGCTGGCCACCGCGTGCGGGCAGGTGCGGTGGTGGGGCCAGAGCGCCGGGTTCACCGCGTCGCTGCACGTCGACCTGACCAGGAACCAGTCGCGTGACGGCGACCTGGTCCGGCGGGTGCGCCGGGTGCTGGACGACACCGGGCTGCCCGCGTCGCGACTGGTCGTCGGGATGCCGGTGGCGGCGCTGGCGGAGTCCGAGGCGGTGGACAACCTGACCGTGCTGGCCGAGCTGGGCGTCGGCACGTCGTTGGTCGACTTCGGCCTCGGGCCGGACGACCTGGCGGTGGCCGCCGAGCTGCCGATCGGGTCGGTGCGGGTGGCGCGGCGGCTGGTCGAGCGGCAGTCCCGGGGCGATGCGGACTACCTGGCCGAGCTGGTCCGACTGGCCCGGCAGGCGGCCGGCGAGGTGCTGGTCGACGGGCTGGAGACGCGCGCGCAGGCCGACTGGTGGCGTGCGGCGGGCGTGGCCGCGGGCCTCGGTTCGTTCTTCGGCGACCCGTTGCCCGCAGGGGCGTTCCCCGACCCGATCGAGTGGTACGACTAGCCGCCGGCTGGGACGGCGTGGAATCGGCACTTCACACGGTGTTTCCTTACCGTTACAGTTCTGGGAGCGCTCCCAGTCCGATTCCGGTCAGTGTGGACCACGAACGGGCCGACCTCCCGCAGGCGGGTCGACGTGGTCCCGCCCGCGAAGGAAGTGATGTGGATGACGGAGTTCCCGTCCCGTCCGGATGCGCCCGCGAACACCCTGCGGACGTTGAGCATCCCCCTGCTCAGGGGTTCGCTCGGCCTGGTCTTCGTGTGGTTCGGCGCCCTCAAGGTGACCGGCACGACGCCGGTGGCCGACCTGGTCGCGCGGACCGTCCCGTGGCTCGACCCGGGCGTCTTCGTGCTCACGCTCGGCGTGGTGGAAGTGGTGCTGGGGATCGCCTTGGTGGTGGGGTTCCGGTTGCGCTGGGTGGCGCTGCTGGTGGTGCTCCACCTGGCGGGCACGTTCGCCACGCTCGTCACGCAGCCGTCCGTCGCGTTCCAGACGGGCAACCCGCTGCTCTTGACCATGACCGGCGAGTTCGTGGTCAAGAACCTGGTCCTGATCACCGCCGGCCTCGCGGTCATGTCGGCGGACGCGCCCGTGCGACAGCGGGTGGCGCGCGCCGGGGTCGCCCGGCGGTGATCGCGCGGCGCCGCGGGGCCCCGACCGGCCCCGCGGCGCCATCACCCGCGGCGGGCCAGGTACGCGGCCACGCCGTCGAGGTAGAGGTCGAGGCCGAAGCGGAAGTCGGCCTCCACGTCCCGTTCGTCGAAGAGGTGGTCGTGGTCGAAGACACCGGCCTCGACCACCCGGCCGAGGGCCGGTAGCCGCCGGGGGTCGACCACCTGCCGCAACGCCCGCGCGTACGCCGGCCCGAACGCCTCGGGGTTCACCCGGAAGCCCTCCGCCAGCTCCGCGGTCATCCGCATCTCGCCGTGCACCAGCGTCAGCAGGCCCATCACCACGCCGACCTTCTCCTCTTCGTTCAACGGCGTGTCGGAGAGCGCGCCGAGCGCGCGGTCGAACCACGTCAGGTTCCTCGGGCCGATGGGCGGTCCGGACAGCGGGATCCGCGCGTACCACGGGTGTCGGCGGAACCTGGCCAGCACGCTCGTCGCCCACAGCGTCAGCCCGGCCCGCCAGCCGCCCGGGGGCATCGGCGGCGGGTCCTCGAACGCGGCGTCGGACATGAGCGTGAGCAGCTCGTCCTTGCTCTTCACGTGCCGGTAGAGCGCCATCGTGGAGTTGCCGAGCTGCTGCGCGACCCGCGCCATGGACACGGCCGCGAGACCTTCGGCGTCGGCGACCTCGATGGCGGCCCGGGTGATCTCGGAGACCGACAGGGTCGGCTTGCGGCCGCGTCTCGGTGTCTCGCGCAGGCCCCACAGCAGAGCGATTTCCGCTGGTAGCTCGTGCTCCTCGGTCATCCATCACCCTCTCGTCACCGCTGCCGGCCAGTCTAGGGCTACCGGAATCAACTGCGTATGAGCTACGCTTTTTAGCGTACCTGATACACAAAAGGGGGCAGTGATGATCGTTGAGGCGACCGGTCTGCGCAAGGCGTACGGGTCGACCGCGGTGCTGGACGGGATAGACCTGGAGGTCGCCGAGGGGTCGGTCTTCGCGTTGCTCGGACCCAACGGCGCGGGCAAGACGACCACCGTCCGGATCCTGTCCACGCTGTCGCGGCCGGACGGGGGCCGGTTGCGGGTGGCCGGGTTCGACGTCGTGCGCGAACCGGCCAAGGTGCGCGGGGTGATCAGCGTGACCGGGCAGTACGCGGCGGTGGACGCCGAGCAGACCGGCCGGGAGAACCTGGTCATGGTCGGCAGGCTCATGCACCTCGGCCGGTCGGGGGCCAAGGCCCGCGCGGGCGAGCTGCTGGAGCGGTTCGACCTCGTCGACGCCGCCGACCGGCGGGTCAAGACCTACTCCGGAGGCATGCGGCGGCGGCTCGACCTGGCCATGAGCCTGGTCGCCTCGCCGAAGGTGATCTTCCTGGACGAGCCGACCACCGGCCTCGACCCGGCCGGCCGGACGACCACGTGGGACGCCATCCGCGACCTGGCCCGCACCGGCACCACGATCTTCCTCACCACCCAGTACCTGGAGGAGGCCGACCGCCTCGCCGACCGGATCATGGTGCTGGCCGGCGGGAAGGTCGCCGCGCACGGCACCGCGGACGACCTCAAGGCCCGCGTCGGCGGCCACCGGCTGGAGCTCCGCTTCACCTCGGCCGCGGCGCTCGACGCCTCGACCGCGCGGCTCGGCGGCTTCGCCGACCACGAGCGGCTCCTGCTCAGCGTCCCGTCCGACGGCACGGCCGCGCACCTGCACGCCGTGCTGGACGACCTGCGGGCGGCGGCCGTCGTACCGACCCGGGTCTCCTCGCACCGCCCGACCCTGGACGACGTCTTCCTCGCCCTGACCGCACGTGAAGGAGTGCCGGCATGAGCCACGCGATCGCCGACTCGATGACCATGGTCGGCCGCAGCATCCGGTTGGGCAGGCGCAACCTCGACACCCTGTTCATGTCGATCGTCCTGCCGCTGATGATGATGGCGCTGTTCGTGTACGTCTTCGGCGGCGCGATCAACACCGGCACCGGGTACGTCGACTACGTGGTGCCCGGCATCATCCTGCTGTGCACCGGGTACGGCGCCGCGTCCACCGCGATGTCCGTGGCCGACGACATGCACAGCGGCATGATCGACCGCCTGCGCTCGATGCCGATCCGGAGCTTCGCCGTGCTGACCGGGCACGTCACGGCCAGCGTCGCCCGCAACGCCCTGTCCACCACGATCGTGGTCGGCGCGGCGGTCGGGATGGGCTTCCGCCCGTCCGCGTCACCGCTGGAGTGGGCGGCCGTGGCCGGGCTGCTCCTGCTCTACGTGCTGGCGCTGTCGTGGCTGGCGGCCGGGCTCGGCGCGGTGGCGAAGTCGGTCGAGTCGGCCAGCGCGTTGAGCTTCTTCATGCTGTTCCTGCCGTACCTGAGCAGCGCGTTCGTGCCGACCCACACGATGCCGCCGCTCCTGCGGGGGATCAGCGAGCACCAGCCGATCACGCCGGTCATCGAGACCGTGCGCGGCCTGCTCACCGGCACGCCGATCGGCGACCAGGGCCGGCTCGCGCTGCTGTGGTCGGTCGGCCTGCTGGTGGCGTCGTTCGTCGTGGCCACGACCCTCTACCGGCGGCGTGTCAGCGACTGAGCCGTGCCCGACCCGCTCGGCCCCCGGCGCGCGCCGGGGGCCGAGCGCCACCGACCGGAAGACCGACGCGGCCTCGGCTCGGCCGTCGGCGCGGACCCGAAGCCGCGTCGATCACCTCGTCCAGCACGCACCGCGACCGCACCAGGTCGGTGACCAACCGGTCGATGCGGGCCCGTTCGGCGGTCAGGTCGTCCACCGGTCGCGGCGTGGCGATCCAGGACGGCCCGCCGTCCGCGTCCCGCGTGCACGGCAGCATCAGCGCGATCTTCTTGCTGCCCAACCCGGCGGCGGAGAGCTCCTGGATGCGGACGACCCGGTCGACCGCGCGTTCGGGGTGCTCCCGGTGGCCACCGCCGGCGCGGCGGCGTCGCGGACCACCGCCGCCGGATCGGGCCGCAGCCCTTCGCGCACCAGGACGTGGTGCTCGGCCAACCGCCGCACGCCCGCCCGGAAGTCCGGGTCTTGCGCGAGCCGCGCCAGTTCCACCCAGGCCTCGACCTGCGCGACCTCCGGCCGTCCGGGCAGTTCCGGCGTGAGGGAGCGGATGACCCCCGCGCTCCGCGTGCGCCGCCGCGACCTCGGCCGGCGCGAGCTCCCGGTCCGGCACCCGCCGGATCGTCGGCAGGTCCAGACCCAGTTCGCGCTACGTCCGCAGGTGGTCGAGGCGGGCCACGGCGTCGTGGCCGCAGAGCCGGTAACCGGCCGGGCCGCGACCGGTCGGCGGCACGATCCCCTCGTCGGAGCAGAACCGGATCGCCTTGACCGTCAGCCCGGTCCGCCGAGCCGGCTCACCGATCGGGAAGACCGCGTCGCCGTCCATGCCACCACCCCCGGGTCTCCCCTTGCCGGAGGCTCAAGGTCCCGCGTCCCGATCGCGGCTAGGGTCGACGGGGTCGCGGGAGACCGGGGGTGCTGGAGTGGTGATCCGAATCCGAGGTCGTGCCCTGCCGCACGGCGAGCACGTCGACCTGTACGCCGACGGCGACCGGTGGACCACCGACCCCGTCCAGAACGCCGACCTGGTGGCCGAGGGGTGGCTGCTGCCCGGGTTGGTCGACGCGCACACCCACCCCGGCGCCGCGGCGGCGGGCGACCCGCTCGACCACGCGGTGCTGCGCGACCACCTGCGGCAGCACGTGGACGCCGGCGTGACGGTGATCAGGGCGCCGGGCCTGGCCGGTGAGCCGCCGCCGTGGTTCGGCGTCGACCCCGACACCCCGAGGGCCTGGCACGCCGGCCCGTGGCTGGCGCAGCACGGCCAGTTCATCGACGGTTGGGGCCGCCGGGCCGACCACGCCGAGCTGCCCGCGCTGGCCGCGGCGCAGGCGGCGCGCACCGGGTGGGCGAAGGTGATCGGCGACTGGAGCTCGGACGGCGAGCCGGTTCCGCTGGACGTGCTGAGCGCCGTGGTGCGGGCGGTGCACGCGGTGGGCGGCCGGGTCGCCGTGCACACCCAGCAGACCGCCGGCGGCGAGGTCGCCGTGCTGGCCGGCGCCGACTCGGTGGAGCACGGCATGTCGCTGGACCCGGACCTGCTGACGCGGATGGCCGAGCAGGGCACCGCGCTGACGCCCACGTTGTCGGTCATGGCGCGGTCGGTGCCCGAGGTGCGCGGCCGGCCCGACGGTCCCGGCAGGACGTGGTTCCTGCGTGGCGCGCAGGCGCACGGCTCGCTGGTCGCCGCCGCGGCCGAGGCCGGTGTCCGGGTGCTGGCGGGCACGGACTCGATGCCGCACGGCGGGATCGTCGAGGAGGTCCGCGCGCTGGCCGGCGCCGGGATGCGCCCGCACGACGCCCTCGCCGCCGCGTCCTGGGACGCCCGCGCCTACCTGGGGCTGCCGGGCCTGGAACCGGGCGCGCCCGCCGACGCCGTGGTCTACGCCGAGGACCCGAGGTCCGACCTCGACCAGCTCGCCCACCCGATCGCCGTGATCCTGCGCGGGCTGCCGGTGCGGGTGACCCGGAGGTAGAGATCGCCGGATCCGCCGAACGGCCCCGACGGGCGCACCCGCGTCGGCATACTGTCGGCCATGATCGAAACCGCGGCGCTGGCCGGTTTCTTCGCGGCCCACGGCGTCTGGAGCGTCTCGGAGGGCGAGACCCTGATCCCGCTCGTCGGCTACGAGCAGCCCGACGGCGAACGCGGCATGGACCGCTACCTCAAGGACGACGTGGGCCGGTCCGCGCAGGCCGCCCAGGAAGCGTTGGAGGGCAACGACCACGGCGCCACCCGTGCCGTCCTGGTCGCCGACGCCTACCTCGCCATGGACTGGGGTCGCACCGACGCCCTGATCGTGCGCGCGGTGGAGCACGGACTGACCCCGGGCACGATGGAACTGGCCGTCCCGTACGCCCCGCCGACGGACACCTCGCCGTTCACCGTGTACCGCTTGCAGATCATCGAGGTCACGGGTTTCGCCGACCAGGACTACGACACCCTCGCCGAGGCGTTCTTCGCCGGCGTCGACTCCCACGAGCAGGCGGCCGAGGTCTGGCACGCCCACCTCGACCAGTCCTGACCGCAGGCCTCACCGGGCGAGGAGCTCCCGGGCCAGGACCTCGCCCCACCACCGCTGCACCCGGTCCGGGTGCCAGGCCCGTTCGACGGTGAGCGTCGTGTAGACGTCGACGTTGCACAGCGCCGCGTAGACGTCGACCGCCGACCGCACGTCCAGACCGGGCCGCAGGGCGCCGTCCGGCCAGGACGAGAACACCTGCGCACGGGTGTCGTCGCCGCGCCGGCGGCCCTCCTCGTACGCCGCCGCGAGCGCGGGCTCCGTCCGGCCCGCCTCGCGCACGAGCGCGATGACGTCACCCGAGCGCTCGAACAGCCGCCGGTCGTAGGCCGCCAGCGCGGCGAGCTGCCGTGCCGGGTCGGCCGCCGCGTCCTCCAGCTCGGCCAGCGTGGCCGAGGGATCGGCGGAGATGTCCGCCGCGTCGGCGACGGCGCGCACGAGTCCCGCCTTGTCGCCGTACGCCGCGTACACCGTGGGCACCGAGACCTGCGCCTCCTCGGCCACCGCGCGCACCGTCGTCGCCGCCCACCCCTGCGCGACGAAGAGCCCGCGGGCCGCGCGTGCGATCACGGCTCGCGTCTCCTGCGCCTGCGCCACCCGTCGCAACGAGTCGTAACGGCGCTTGCCCGTCCCGCCCACGCTCACCTCTTGATGCCGGCAATATTGATTATATGTCGCGTAAAGCCAATATGGTCGCACCTGGGCCGACCAGCCCGTTCCTCCGCATCGCGGGCTTCGCCGGCCTCGGGTTCGCCACCCTGATCGTCCTGGCCAACGTCATCATGGTGCCCACCGGCCTGCCGACGACCGGCGCGGACACCGCGGAGGTCATCGCCTACTTCTCGGCCAACCGGGGCGCCGTCGGCGTCGCGTCCGCCCTCACCCCGGCCGCCTGGGCGTCGTCCACCGTCTTCGCCGCCGGCGCGGTGGCCGCGCTGTGGCGGTCCGACCGCGAGCGCGGCGAGGCCTGGTCCCTGGTCGGGTTCGCGGGCGTGCTGCTGCAGAACGGCGCGTTCGCCGCCGTGACCGCCCTCCGCCTGGCTGCGGCCGACGACCCCACCGGAGCCCTCTGGTCCCTGCACGACGCCCTGTTCACCCTCAACGGCGTGTTCCTGGCGTCGGCGCTGGTGGGCCTGTCCCTCAGCGGGCGGCACGCGGGGCTCATCCCCGCGTGGCACGCCCGACTCGGCTACTCCTCGGCCGTGCTGCTGGGCACCTCGGCCACGCTCACCCCGCTCGTCATCGCCCGTCCCGGCGTGCTGGGACTCCTGGGTCTCGTCGGCTGGCTGCTGTGGGTCGCCTGGCTGGTCGTCTGCTCCGCCGCCCTGATCCGCTGCGCGCCCGGCGCCGGGCGGGCAACGGGGGAGTAGGTCCGGCGAACCCGGTGGCGGAATGCTGGATCCGCGTCCGGCTCTCCCGAATGGACCGTCGGATCCACCACGACTTGGAGGACCCATGAGCGACCTGTCCGGCAGGACCACGATCGTCGTCGGCGCGAGCCGGGGCCTCGGCCGCGGTGTGGCCACGGCGCTGTCCGCGGCCGGCGCGCCGGTCGTCGCCGTGTCCCGCACGGCCGCGACGTTCCCGGAACCCGCGTCGGGCTCCGGACCGATCCGCACCGAGGTGGTCGACGCCGGCGACGCCACCGTCGCGGCGACCCTGATCGACCGCCACGAACCGAGCGCCGTGGTCCTGGTGGCCGGTGCGACGCCCCACATGCGGCCGTTGCAGGAGCAGACGTGGGAGACGTTCGCGGTCAACTGGGAGGCCGACGTCCGCATCGCGTTCCACTGGCTGCGCGAGATCCTGCTGACGCCGTTGCGGCCGGGCAGCCGCGTCGTGGTGTTCAGCAGCGGCGCGGCCATCGGCGGCTCGCCGCTCAGCGGCGGTTACGCGGGCGCGAAGTCCACGCTGCGGTTCATCACCGGCTACGCGCAGGACGAGGCGCGCCGGGCCGGCATGGACATCACGTTCACCACGGTCCTGCCCCAGTTCGCGCCGGCCACCGACGTCGGCGGCCCGGCCGTGCGCGCCTACGCGGCCAGGTCCGGCCTCTCGCAGGACGAGTTCCTGGCCAGGGTGGGTCCGCTGCTGACGCCGGAGCTGGCCGGCAAGTCGATCGTCGACCTGCTCCAGGCGGACGCCTCGACCATCGCGCCCGGCTACGTCCTCAACGGCGTGGGGCTGAAGAAGCTGGCCTGACACCGGCGGCGGGGCCAGGGGGCGGGGCCGAACCACGGCCCTGCCCTTTCTCGCGCGCCGACACCGGACCACGCCGACACCGGACTGCGCGTGCCCGGGTCGGGGCATCGCGGGTCCGAACCGGCTGCGCCTGCCCAAGCCGGATCGCCCGTGCCCGAGCCGAACCACGCCTGCTCAAACCGGATCTCCCGTGCCGAACCCGGCCCGGCGCGCATGCGGCGGCGGCCTGGTCGCCGGAGCGACCAGGCCGCGCGCCATCGCCGGCACGCTCGGCGGGGCCGAGGGCGCAGGCGCGTTCACTCAAGAGCCGAGGGCCGCGTGACCCGGGTCGGGTCCTCAGGCCGCCCCCGCCGCGGTGCGTGCGCTGAGCGTGCGCCGCTCGATCTTCCCGACCGGCGTGCGCGGGATCTGGTCGATGAACTCGACCTGCCGGATCTTCTTGTAGGGCGCGACGCGCTCGGCGACCCAGTCCATGATCTCCTGCGCGGTGATGGACCCGTCGCTGACGACGAACCCCTTGGGGATCTCGCTCGACTCCTCGTCGGGGATGCCGACGACGGCCGCGTCCACGATCCGCGGGTGCCGCATGAGCACCGCTTCCAGCTCGACCGGCGACACCTGCTGGCCCTTGTACTTGATGAGCTCCTTGATCCGGTCGACGATGAACAGCTCGCCGTCGTCGTCCACGTAGCCGAGGTCGCCGGTGTGCAGGAACCCGTCCGGCTCCAACGTCTTGCGCGTGGCCTCGGGCGCGTTCAGGTAGCCCTTCATCACGTGCGGCCCGCGGATGAGGATCTCGCCGTTGCGGTTGCGGCCCAGCTCCTCGCCGGTGTCGACGTCGACGATCTTGCACTCGACGCCCGGCGCGGTCCGGCCGACGGACGCCGACACGGTGTCCGGCGCCTGCATGAACGAGCACATCGCCTCGGTCATGCCGTAGCCCTGGCCGATCTCGCAGCCGATCCGCTCCCGCACGAGGCGGGCGATCTGCGGGTCGAGCGACGCGCCGCCGGAGACGATCGAGCGCAGCGACGACAGGTCGAACCGGTCGACCAGCGGGCTCTTCGCCAGCAGCACGGCGATCGTCGGCACGATGTAGAGCTGGGTGATGCGGTGCTCCTCGATCGTCCTGAGGAACGCCTCCGGGTCGAAGCGCTCCATGGTGACGAGCGTCGTGCCCTGGTACAGGCTCGCGTTCATCATCATGGACAGCCCGAAGGCGTGGTGGAACGGCGGCATCGCCAGCGCCTTCTCGCCCCGGCCGCTCGGCGCCACCATGCTGGTCAGCAACGCCTTGGCGATCATGTTGCGGTGCGTCAGCTGCACGCCCTTGGGCAGACCCGTGCTGCCGCTGGAGTGCAGGATCGTCACCACGTCCTCGGACGGGTCGAGCGCGGTCTCCACGATCTCGTCGTCGGACGCCACCAGCGAGGAGAACGACGTGGCGCCGTCCGCCTCGCCGAGGACGATGACCTCCTCGACGCCGGTGCGGTCGAGGAAGGCGCTCACCTTCGGCATCTCGTGCGGCACGGTCACCAGGAACCGCGCGCCCGTCTCCTCCAGCCGGGCGACGAGGTCGTCCGACGTGTCGAGCGGGTTGAGGGCGACGATGACGCCGCCCGCCAGCGCGGCCGCGTGGTAGGCGATCGGGTACTCCGGCACGTTCGGGGCCAGGATGGCGAGCACGTCGCCCTTCCGGAAGCCGCCCCGGCGCAGCCCGTGCGCCGCGCGCCGCACGTGTGACGCCAGTTCCGCGAACGTGTAGGAGGTGCTCTTCGCGGCGTCCACGGTCGCGATCTCGGAGCCGTACTCGTCCGCGTGCCGCAGGACGAACGACGTGAGCGAGGTCTGGGGGATCTCGACGTCCGGGCCGGCGACCGTCATGCGCGCACCTCGGCCGGCCGGTCGTAGGTGGCCAACCCGGGCTGGTAGGCGCGCTTCTCGAACTGCTTGAGCGCCACGTTGATCCACTCGTTGCCGCTGAGCCGGGACAGCTCCCACAGCTTCGCCTGGTCGTAGTCGATCGCGGCGGGCAGGTCGAGCTGGGTGGTGCGCTCGTAGACCTGCTTGGCGAGCGCCAGCGTGACCGGGTTCTTCTTGACGATCTTGCGGACGATCTTGTCGGTGGCCGCGTCGAGCTGGTCGGCGGGCACGGCGAAGTTCACCAGGCCGTACTCGGCGGCCTGCGCGCCGGTCATCGTGTCGCCGGTGAGGATGTAGTAGAGCGCCTTCTTGCGCGGCAGGTTGTGCGTGGCCGCCCACGTCGCGCCGCCGGCCGGGAAGATGCCGAAGTTGATCTCCGAGAGGCCGAACAGCGCCGCCTCGTCGGTGACCGCGAGGTCGCACAGGCCGGCCACCAGGAAACCGCCGCCGAAGGCGAAGCCGTTGACCTTCGCGATGGTCACCGCGGGGAACGCCTTCAGGCGCTGGAACCACCTGAGCGCCACCAGGTTGGTCTTGTAGAACAGCTGGGGGTCGTCGAACGGCTGGAGGAAGCACTCTTCCAGGTCCATGCCGGAGCTGAAGCTGTCCCCGTTGCCGGTGATGACGACCGCCTTGACGTTGCCGTCCTCCTCGATGGCGTCCAGGGCGGCGTTCATGTCCCGGTGCATCTGGGGGTTCATCGCGTTCTTCTTGTCCGGCCTGTTCAAGTAGATCGTGGCCGTCGGCCCGTCGATCTCCAGGTTCACGGTATCCAGCGTGATCATGTATGGACCCTTCTTCGAGAGGCGAAGTGCGCACGCCTCGCTATCGACCGCTCGGCTGGTGGCGTTCGGGAAAAACCCTCGGTGCGGCTTGGGTGAACGGAGACCAGCATCGCCCGCAGGGGATCGGGATTACTTCTCCCAGCGTGCTTTTGCGGCTCGACCGCGGCCTGACGGCGGGTTCGTCGGCAATACTGCGAACGACCCTCGGCTCATCGGCTCGGGGCACGTGCGCATTCCCCACCGAGGTGACGCAGAAGACAGGGTGGATCACGCACCGTGTCCGCACCCGGGGCGCCCGCCGGGGTCGAGATGTCGTGCAACTACCGGGTTGCACGACCTTGGACGACGTGCAATCATCTGGTTGCACTCAATGATGGCACTTGAAGGAGCTTCCTCATGAGCGACGACCGGATCGAACGCGACACACTGATCGACGCCTCTGTCGAGCGCGTCTGGTCCCTGGTGTCCGCACCCGGCTTCTGGGTGGCCGACCCGGAGAGCATCAAGGACACCACCGCCGTCGAGGGCGAGTCGACGGTGGCCAAGAACCCGGAGTACGGCGACTTCCCCGTGACCGTGGTGAAGGTCGAGCCGCACTCCTACGTGGCGTACCGCTGGGCGCCCGCGTTCCCGGGTCAGGAGCTGACCGAGGGCAACAGCACGCTGGTGGAGTTCACGCTGTCCCCCGAGGGCGACAAGACGCGCCTGACCGTGGTGGAGAGCGGGTTCGCCGCGCTGGCGGTGTCCGAGGACGTGCGCGCGCGGACGATCAAGGACAACACCGGCGGCTGGCCGCAGGTCCTCAACGCGGCGAAGAAGCGAGTCGAAGAGTCGACTGTGTGAGAACAGAACCGGACGATGCGGTCGAAGAGGTCGGCAACGTTCTCGTCGCGCTGGCCGACCCCACCCGTCGCCGACTGCTCGACCTGCTGGCCGCCCAGGGCGCGGTCACCGCGACGACGCTCGCCGGGCGGTTACCCGTCTCCCGGCAGGCGATCGTCAAGCACCTCGCCGTCCTGGACGCCGCCGGGCTCGTGGTCGGCAACCGGGTCGGACGCGAGGTGAGGTACTCGCTGCGGCCGGCCGGGCTGGACGCCACCACGCGGTGGATGTCCTCGCTCGCGGCGGACTGGGACCGCCGGTTGGCGGCCATCAAGCGGGTCGCCGAAGCGGTGGAGCGGGATTTGTCGTAGTACCGGTGGTACCGGGACGTAATTCGAGTTCCTTGGTCGCGACCCGTTCGCGCGCCTTTCGGCGAACGGGTCGTCCGGGATAGGCCGAGTGTCGGTCACCCAGTCATGGGGTGTTTCGGCATGTCACGAAAAAGGTTCCGAGCCTGTCCGGTCGGACGTCCGCGTTAATCCGAGAATACCTGGTTTCGCGCTCGGCGACTGAGCAAGGCAGAAGTTGGAGCCGGTGTCGATCCGGAAGGAAGCTTCCGGGGAGTCCACCTCGGGCACCTGTCAAGGAAGGCGCACCATGAGCGACCAACAATCGGCAAAGACCGACGGGATCACCCACCGGTTCGTGGAGACCAACGGCATCCGGATGCACATCGCCGAACAGGGCGAGGGGCCGCTGGTCGTGCTGCTGCACGGCTTCCCGGAGTCCTGGTACTCCTGGCGCCACCAGCTCCCCGCCCTGGCGGCGGCCGGCTACCACGCGGTCGCCCCGGACCTGCGCGGCTACGGCCAGACCGACCGCCCGGAAGCGGTGGAGAAGTACTCGCAGCTGCACCTGGTCGGCGACGTGATCGGCCTGCTCGACGCCCTCGGCGAGGAGCAGGCGGTGCTGGTCGCGCACGACTTCGGCACGTCGGTCGCCTGGAACGCCGCGCTGCTGCGCCCGGACCGCGTCCGCGGTGTCGTCGCGTTGAGCGTGCCCTACCTGCCGCGCGGCCCGGTGAGCGCCCTGACCGGGCTCACCCAGGCGCTCGGTCCCGGTTTCTACATGAACTACCTGCAGGAGCCCGGCGTGGCCGAGGCGGAGCTGGAGCGCGACCCGCGCGCCGCCCTCCTGCGCTTCTTCAACTGGGGCTTCGGCGACTCGCCGCGGGCCGACGGACCCACGCTCCCCGTGGTGCCCGAGGGCGGCGACCTCTCCGACCTCATGCCCGAACCGGCCGAGCTGCCCGCTTGGCTGACCGAAGCCGACCTCGAGTTCTACACGGCCGAGTACGCCCGGACCGGCTTCTCCGGCGGCCTGAACTGGTGGCGGACGATCGACCTGAGCTGGGAGTTGACGGCGCCGTTCCAAGGCGCGCCGATGACTCCTCCGGCGCTGTACGTGCACGGCGACCGGGACGGCAGCGTGTCGCTGCCGGGCATGGACCAGCTCATCGCCAACCTGTCGTACCTGGTGCCCAACCTCAAGCGCACGGTCGTGCTGCCCGGGGTCGGTCACTGGACGCAGCAGGAACGGCCGGAAGAGGTCAACGCGGAACTGGTGAAGTTCCTGGCCGACCTCTAGCACAGCCGCGGCGCAAAGCCTGGTCACGCCTTCCGGCTTCGCCGAGCGGCTCGGCCTAGCCGGAAAGCGTGGCTGGATCACGACATCTGTGGGAACACTCCAAGAAAGGGATCGCATCTTGACTGCCGAAACGTCCTCCCCGCTGCGGTTCAGCGGCAGGCAGCGGTTGATCCTCCTCGTGCTGCTTGGCGCCGCCTTCATCTTCGCCGCCGACTACTCGATCCTCAACGTCGCCCTGCCGCAGGTCGGCGGCGGTGTCGACATGAGCCTGACGCAGCTGCCGTGGATCGTGTCCGCGTACACGCTGCCGGCGGCCGGCTTCATGCTGCTGTTCGGGCGGTTCGCGGACCTGTTCGGCCGGCGCAAGCTGTTCATCGCCGGTGAGGTCCTGCTGGCCGTGGCGTCGCTGCTCGGCGGTTTCGCGACCAACCCGGAGATGCTGCTGGCCGCTCGCGCGCTGCAGGGCCTCTCCACCGCCATGGCCGTCCCCGCGGGTCTGTCGTTGATCACGACGACGTTCGCCGAGGGCAAGATGCGCGACCGCGCCCTCGGCCTCAACGGCGCCATCCTCTCCGGCGGCTTCACCGCCGGCGCGCTGGTCGGCGGCATCCTGGTCAGCCTGCTGAGCTGGCGGGCCGCGTTCTTCATCAACATCCCGTTCGCCATCGCCATCATCGTCGCCACCCCCATGCTGATCAGCGAGAGCAAGGTGCCGAACCGGCAGAAGCTCGACGTGCCGGGCGCGGTGACGGTCACCGGCGGTCTGCTGGCCGTGGTCTACGCGATCATGGAGTCCAGCCTCATCGCCGCCGCCATCGGCATCGTGCTGCTGGCCGCCTTCTGGGTGATCGAGACCAAGTCGTCCGCGCCGCTGGCGCCGGTGCGCTTCCTCAAGAAGCCCACGGTCAAGTGGGGCAACTTCGCGGGTCTCGTGATCTTCTCCATGGAGACCGGCATGATCTTCCTGATGACGCTGTACCTCCAGGACGTGCTGAAGTTCAACCCGGTCATCACCGGTCTCGCCTTCGGCATCCCCGGCCTCGCGGCCGTGTTCGCCGGTCCGATCGCGGGTCGCTTCATCGGCAAGCACGGTGGCCGCAACGTCCTGACCGTGGCGTTGACCCTGCAGGCGCTGATGATCCTGCCGCTGGTGTTCCTCGGCTCGAACAAGCTCGCCCTGGTGATCCTGGTGCCCGCGCTGTTCCTCGGGTTCTTCGTGCACGTCGCCTGCATCGTGTCGTACACGGTGATCGGCACCTCGGGCCTGCCGAACGAGGAGCAGGGCCTGGCGACCGGCCTGACCTCGATGACCCAGCAGGTGGCCCTCACCATCGGCGCGCCGATCATGGTCGCGATCGCCGCCACGCAGGCCGACACGCTGTCGGGCACCCACCTCGCGCTCGGCGTGAACGTCGCGGTGACGCTCGTGAGCGTCGCCCTCATCTGGTTCGGGCTGCGCCCTCGTGACGAGCGCAGCGCCTCGGCCCCGGAGACCGCGGCGGCGGCCTCCTGACCACCGGTGTGGCGATAGCCTCTTGCCGCGAGCTGGATCACACAACGAGGGAGATTTCGACATGACGACGCTCAAGCCCGGCAGCATGCTGCTCGGCACGACCCGCCCCGCCGAGCTGCGGGCGTGGTACATCAAGGCGCTGGCCCCGGAGTTCAGCGGCGACGGCCCGATCGACCTCGGCGGCTTCCTGCTGGTCATCGACGGGCGCGACGACGTCGAGGCGAAGAACAACGAGCCGGGTCGCGTGATCATGAACTTCCACGTCGACGACTTCGACGCCGTGGAGACCCAGCTGAAGGCCGCCGGCGTCGAGTGGATCTCGGTCGCGGACCGGGAGTCCGGCAAGTTCGGCACGTTCGCCGACCCCGACGGCAACTACCTGCAGATCATCATGTGGAAGAAGAACGACTGAGCGCAGGCTCCCCTCGCGTGCCCGGTCGGCGGACCCCGCCGACCGGGCACGTTGGCGTCCACCGTGCTCCGGTCTCGCCGCGCTCGCGCCCCACAGCCCGTGCCGCGCGTTCCCGTCCGCTGTGGACGGTGGCCTTCCCGCCCCGCGCAGCGAAGAGCCGCCGCGCTGACCGCGCGGCGGCTCTTGGCCGAACAGACCGACTCAGATGAACATCGTGTTGGGCTCGAGCCCGCACAGCACCCGTCCGAAGGTCTCCGTGTTGGAATCCGGGCTGAACATCGGGTGGACGCTGATCGCCTGGATGTCGCGCACGATCCGCTGGATCGGCTCGTGCCGGTAGATCGACGAGCCGCCGCTGGCCGAGGCGAGCAGGTCGACGGCCTCCTTCGCCAGCTTGGTCGCCCAGCCCTCGTCGGCGCGGACCCGGGCGCGTTCCGCGATCGTCCACGGCTCGCCGCTGGCGGCCTTCGCGTCGACCAGCGCCGCGGCGTGGTAGGCGTGGTACTCGGCCTGCTCGATCTTCATGTACGCCGTGCCGACCTGGATGTGCGTGATCGGGGCCTCGGCCTGGTGCTCGTAGTCGGTGTAGCGGATCGGCCGGCCGGGGATGCGCTCCATGAACGCGTCGTAGGCCGCCTTCGCCATGCCGACCAGCATGCCGACCGTCGCGGCGGAACCCGCCAGGATGGTGGGGCTGCGCCACATCGGCCGGTCCGCGTTCAGCTCGGAGACGCCGTTCGGGCGGATCGCCGCCTCCATCGGGATGATGTGCGTCGCCGGGATGAACACGTCCTTCGCCACCGTGGTGACGCTGCCGCTGCCGCTCATGCCCGAGGTGTGCCAGTCGTCCACGATCTCGAGGCTCGACATCGGCACCGCCACGATGACGGGCTGGGGCTCCTCGTCCGGCCGCAGCAGGATGGTGGCCAGCTCCTGCCAGTTCGCGTGCCACGCGCCGCTGACGAAGTGCCACGAGCCGTTGAGCACGTACCCGCCCTCGACCGGCACCACCACGCCGCTCGGGCTGACCGCGCCGCACACCCGGACGTCCGGGGTCGTGAAGACCTCGTCCTGCGCCACGTCCGGGAACAGGCCGACGATCCACGACGCGATCCAGTAGGTCGAGACGGTCCACGCCAGCGCGCCGTCGGCGCGGCCCAGCGCGATGGACACGTCCACCAGGGTCCGGGTGTCGGCCTCGTAGCCCCCGTACCGGGCGGGCATCCTCAGCTTGAAGATCCCCGCGTCGGCGAGTGCCTGGATCGACTCGTCGTGGAGCCGGCGGTTCTCGTCCGCCCACGCGGCCTTGTCCCGCAGCACTGGCACCAACTGCGACAGTGTTTCCTTCAATTGTTCCAGTGTCGGTTGGGGTCGGGACGTATCGATGATCGACACATTTGCCTCCGGTCAAAGGGCCTGCGACTTGCGATTGACCTTCGCATGGCGCGGTGCGCCGGTGCCTCTTCCGTATTGCTTCAAAAACACCCGATCGGCGCTATCCATTCAAGACCGACGGAAATAGCTTTCCGTGACCACATAGCCACTCTTCGTGTTCATTCCAGACGGTCGGTCCCGGGCCGGAACGCCGCAAATATTTCTGCCCCACCCCGCATGCGCCCGAAGTCGTCCCATGGGCCGACGTCCGGGAGGTCATCCTCCTGCCGGGCCGGTCTCCCGGAGGTGGAGGTCGTGCCCGGTCGCCCCCGGCGCCCCCAGGTCCGGCAGCAGCCGGAGGTCGCGGCCGTAGTCGTCGACGAGGGACCGGAACGGGACCGGCTCGTCGGTGAAGAGGCCGTCGAGCCGCCGCCCGTACTCCCGCTCCGCCGCCGCGTAGGCCTCGGTCGACAGGCCGGCCGCGCCGTAGACCGCGAACGGCGCCAGCGGCGCCATCCCGGTGAACCACAGCACGCCGTGCTGCACCGGGAAGAGGAGGTCGGCCAACCGGCCGTGGGCGCCCCGGTCGGAGAACGCCGACGCGCGGGCGCCGATCGTGACCGACAGCAGCGCGCGCCGCCCACCCAGAGCGCCTTCGGTGTACGGCGGCGGGACCGCCGGGCCGTGCGCGAAACCGTTGGTGAAGACCCGGTCGACCCACCCCTTGAGGATCGCGGGCAGGGAGAACCACCACATCGGGAACTGCAGGATGACCGCGTCCGCCCAGCGCACCTTCTCCTGTTCGGCCGCGACGTCGGGCGTCAACCGCCCCGCCAGCGTGGCCCGCTCGTGCGCGGCAAGCACGTCCAACGGCCCCGCCCCGGTGTCGTCGGGGAAGTCGTCCGCGTCGACGGAGGCCTTCCACTTCATCGCGTAGAGGTCGGACACCCGCACTTCGTGTCCCGCCGCGAGCAGGTGAGCGGCGGCGAACGACGTGAGGGCGCCGTTGAGCGACCGGGGTTCCGGATGCGCGCTGACGACGAGGATCTTCTTCGAGCTCATGCCACCACGTTCGCGCGTTCGCGGCGGGGCAGCCGGCACCCGGTCCGTCCGGCGGTCCGGCAATCCTGGTACCGCGAGGGCCAGGTAATACTGGGGAGCATGGAGGGCGTGGACCACCGCACCGAGGACGTCGACGGCATCGGTGACGCGCGGCGGGCGCTGGGCGCGTTCCTGCGCGCCCGCCGGGCCCGCGTCGCCCCGGAGCACGTCGGCCTGGCCGGGGGCCGCCGCCGGAGGGTGCGCGGTCTGCGGCGCGAGGAGCTGGCCCAGCTGGCGGGGATCAGCGTGGACTACTACGTGCGCCTGGAGCAGGGCCGCGCGACCCAGCCGTCACCCGAGGTGCTGGACTCGCTGGCCCGCGCGCTCGGCCTGGACGCGGCCGAGCGCGGGCACCTGGCCACCCTGGTGGGGGTCCGCCGCGGCGCCGCCCCGAGCGCCCGCGTCAGCCCGCTGCTGCACCGGATCGTGGCCGCCGTGGGCGACTTCCCGGCGTTCGTGACGAACCACCGCCTCGACGTGGTGGCGTGGAACAGCCTGGGCGGCGAGCTGTTCGGGGGCCTGTCCGACCCGGCCCGCCGCGACCGGAACAACGCGAGGTACCTGTTCCTCGACCCGGCCGCCCGGGACCTGCACCCGGACTGGGAACCCCGCGCCGCCGAGGTCGTGGGCCAACTGCGCGTCGCCGCGGGCCGCTACCCGGACGACCGGGACCTGGTCGGGCTGATCAGGGACCTGTCCGGGAAGAGCCCCGCCTTCCGCCGGATCTGGGCCGGCGGTGAGGTCGTGGTGTGCGGCGCGGGCCGCAAACGCCTGCGCCACCCCGAGGAGGGGATTCTGACGCTGGACTACGAAACCCTCCACGTGCCCAGCACTCCCGGCGAGATGGGTCTGGTCGTGCACGTGTTCAGCGCGGAAGAGGACAGCCCGGAATCCGCGAGCCTCGCCCGACTGGCCGCGATGGCGTCAGCGGCACCGCCTCCGGCGATGGTTTTCACCGCGTAGTTCCCCCGAACAGGAAAATCATCGGTCGGGTTCCGGGTCGGGCACATCGGCGGGCACCGCCGAGCCGAAGCCGTGTGGGCGGCGGTGCCCGATCGACAATCGGAACGTCAACCGGGTCCGGATTGTCCGGAATGTGTCGACCGCCGGTTCGCGCTCACCAGCGACGAAGTCCTCCCGCACGGCTTCCGGAACGTCGCCGGACCGCGAGAGGCGCGGCGGCCTGGTAGGGCGGCACCAGCTTGCCCTCGACCATCACCTCCAGGCCGTACTTCTCCTCAACACCACCCACAACCGTGCCGAGCACAACCTGTCCCTCCCGGCGAAGGACGGGGAGAACCAAATCATCGACACCGCCGAACCGCGCCCTCGCCTCATTCGGCACAGCGGTGGACGGTCGGCTGTTCACCGGGGAGCGCAACGGCCAGGCTCACACCATTCGAGCCTGGCAGTGTGCACGGGCCGAAGTTCACGCCCGAGGCCGCCGCTACGCCGCTGGCAGGCACACCGTACGACTGCGGCACGCCGCGGTGTCGACATGGCCCGACCGGGAGTTCCCGCAGTGACGGTCGCCGAGTGGGCGGGGCACTTGTCGGAGGTGCTGGTGAAGATCTGCGCCAAGTGTCCGGACGGGAAAACAGGGGTGGTGCGGCAGCGGGTTGAGGCTGCGCTGGGGCACCGGCAGAAGGGCTAGAAATTTGGCCCGTATTTGGCACAGACAGCCGCAGACGGCCGGTTCCAGCCGGGCACGGCCGGACAGACGAATAAGGCCCTTGACCGGCTTCGCGCTGGTCAAGGGCCTCAAGTGGTAGTGCCCCCGGCAGGATTCGAACCTGCGCTCCCGCCTCCGGAGGGCGGTGCGACTACCGGCTGCATGGAACGCTCTACCAGCATAAACAGTAAGGTGATCTTGTTCCTGAAGACTACTTTGGCCCGTATTTGGCACAGTTGGCGCCGGACGAACTGTTGAGGGCCGGTCAGCCAAGCACAAGCGGCTGTAACAGCCGGGGCAAGGCGACGTGGTGATCATCGCTTGCTGTGCTCCAGAGGGTTCCACCCCTGCGCTCGATCCCAGGGTTCACAGCAGCGGCCAGACCAATCTCTGCACATGGCCCTACGCGCAGCGCTGAGACGGCCGCAGAGCGGCGTGCGAGCCGCGGTTGATGGGCGAGTGTGTAGAGCCAAGAGGAACTTCAATGCACCCGGCTGTTACAAACCCGAGGTGGCCACGGAGCTGGTGAGTTGTGAATCATCCTGATGAGCCGCGAAGTCGCGCTATGTCAGCGCTCTGCCTGAATAGCCGCTCTGTGGCCGTCCTAGAGCCTCACGTACGGCTTTGTGTAGAGGTCGGCCGCTCTGTCGTCGTTCAGGCCGAGGTGCGGCTATCTCCAAGTCGGTGAGGTTCAGAGGGCGGCGCATCGCACCGATGCCGCATACATACACCCCCAACTGTTGCAGCGTCTTGAAACGGCTCCTGCTGGCAGGTATAGCCCAGCGAATTCTGGAAATAACTTTCCTTGTGTCGATCGCCGACGACCTCGACTCACTTTGAGCTGATTGGAAATCTTGGCGGAAGGTGGAAAGTCATAAACTGGGTGACTCTGTGTTTGGAGCTGTTATGGCGTATCTACAGCGAAATTATCTCAGTGCCGGACTTGCCGGGACGGGCCTTAGAAGCTGACTCAAGGATCTTATCCACAAGCTTCCATACGTCGGTACTAGGGTTGCTTCCTTGCTTGCTCATATTCCTCTCATGTTGTTTTTCTAATGCCATGGCTCGCTGCTTCGCTAATGTATAAGCTCCGACCATCGCATCACATCTAAGAGACTTCTCGTAACCTGGCATATGAGAGCGCAGGCGTCGCTGTATAGCTATCGAATTTATGTGTGCGTTCTGTTCCTGGAAGTGCAGCAATGCCCATAATTCGAAGCAAGGATTGCTTACGGCAAGGTTGATCCCCTCTTTCTTGGCCAGGTTTTTAGCTTCAGGCAAGCGTGCGTGGTCGTCTACATCGACAACGCACCAGATCTCATCGTAGGTGAGGTTTTCGTCCTTAGCCTGCCTGGCTCGTTTCGAAGCGTTTTTCCGCCGCATGATGGCTTCTTCTACAACACTAAGGGGGTCACCTAAATCGCCCAGTGCGACAATAGATATAAGATGTTCTTTAAGCTGATCTCGGACAAAAGCGAAGTATTCCGGTTCTGTTACCTCGCCTTCACACAAAATAAGAAAACGCGTCTTCGGTTGGTATTGTGGACCTCTCCTTCTCAGCGGGCGTTCACGCGATAGCGGCTTACGATTCGCCATCGCTTCCCCCTTGAGTCGGAGAAAGTAAATCCTTTAGTTGACTTTGATTAATGAAAGGGATTGCGCCATAGCGGCCCTGTAGGTAACCCCGTTCTAGATTTTCTAGACGCCTCGGGGTGAAGTCGGTGAGGGGATATACGTCACTCGCGCCCACTTTGTTCTTCTGCACTAGCCAGATTTGATCACGAGCTAGCGTGGGGTCGTCGGATAGCATGTTTCCTAGTAGGGACGTATCGTGACTAGTGAATATAAGTTGGGCATGGTGGGGATTATGTTCCTGTGACTTGAATAGGTTGACGATCTCGGCCACCAAATATGGGTGAAGACTGGTATCGATCTCGTCAACCAGTAGAGTGGCCCCTGTCCGAAGCGAGTGAAAGATAGGTCCACTCATAGCCAGAAGTGCCCGCGTTCCTACTGACTCTTGCTTAAGGGGTAGTCCTACCGGCTCGGCGTCTCCGTAGCTGTGCTTTAGTTCTACGGTTGCCGTCACCTCTTCAAAAATTTCCTCCCACTCTTCAACGGTAGGCTGTTTCTTGTCGGGATCGCGGATCGCGGCCAAGCTTTCCGCCACTTTAATAGTCAGTTCCCGTTGCTCGTTATCGATATGGTTTCGCAGTACTTTTAAGTCGCGTATGCCGAGGTCTGCGAATTTGAGTAGACGCGTGATGGCGTTTACGGACTCTTCTTGATTCTCAATTTCTGCAATAGTGAACCGGAAGCGATCGGAAAAGTTATCCTGATTGATAATGCGAAGCTGGAAAGAGAACCAATTGTATACTGGCATTAGGGCGTCATGATCTAACGCGGCGGCAGTGGAGAGAAACAGTGAGTTTTGTCGGGTGACGTCCGCGACTACTTTGTTTCTGCCCTTCAGATTTTTGCCGAAGTACCATGGGTCCTGTTCTGATGTGTCGCGTTCGAACCAGGTCTGTCGCCGACTCGCAGGAAAGGCGTAGAGCCACTCGGACCTGACTGTCTTGCCGTCGATCTCAAACCCATATTGGTAGCGAACGTCTTGAATCAGGAACTCAGCCTCGAAGCGTGAGGCTTTGCTTTTGCTTTCTTGGTCGAGGGCGAAGGGGTCGTAAGGCGTGCCTCCTTCTGGCTTCCATCGCGAATGTGAATCGTGAACCGCTTGAGACATAAAGTGCAGAGCGTTCAATAGGTTCGATTTGCCCGAAGCGTTTCCGCCGTAGATTCCCGCAACCCTTGAAACTGTATCCCTTGTTTTCGTGTCATTCGAGTGTGCCGCCATCCTGCGGTTGCGGATCATTGATACTTCTTGTTCATCTCGAATTGATCGAAAATTTGTCACTCGGAAAGCCAGCAACATGGTTTCAGTTCTCTCTGCTAGGAGACCAAAGCATAGCCGTTCAGATGCCTCTTCCGCTACAAAGTTGCGGAAGAGGCAGTCAGACGGGCGTCATCTTGCCGTGAGTGAGCAAGCTTGTGTCGAACTTGTGTTCGAATGGGCGGCGGGTGGCATGCGAGCTGTCCCTCCTCGGGGCCGCTGTTCGGCGCAACTTGATGGGACATCTGGGATAGCTGAGACAGCACCGCCTCGGGAGGGCGGGTGCCGCAGTGGAGTGGGATAGGTGGGACAGGTGTTCTGCGGACTGTCCCACCCTGGAACCGCTGGTCAGCGACTATGACGGGACAGGTGGGACAGGTGGGACGCCACTCCCCCCAGGGGGAGGACAGTTGTTCCAGTTAGTCAGAGCAGGGCCGCCATGCTGTCAATCACTGCGTCGGCTCCTGCTTGCGACAATCGCTCACGCTTCCCAGGCTTGTTCGCGTATCCGATAGACCTTGCTCCTGCCGCGTGACTTGCTTCAATGTCAGTGATGGTGTCACCGATAAGAACTGTGTCTGTGATGCTCACGTCCAGCTGATCGGCGGCTAGCTTCAGGGAGAAGGGAGCAGGTTTCATCAATGAGGGGTTGGCGTGGACGCGGCCGGACACGAACGAAACAATGCTGCTGATATCGTGTCTTGTCAGGTATTTCTGGACGGCCAGTGCCGAGTTGTTGCTGACCACTGCGACGGGTCGGCCACTATCAACGATGCTATGCATGACCTGGATAGCGAACGGGGTCGGCTCTGCCAATTCAACTGCTTGAACTTCGGCTTCTACCAGGTAGTTCTCTACATCGAGTACGCTGTCACGCTTGTGGACTCCTGTCCAGCGAAGCACGTCCATAGGGTCTGTTTCGTCGCCTATGGCAGGCTCGAAGATCGTACCGCGTTGTCGTAGAAGTACGATCAGATCAGACGCGATCCGGTCTGCTGGATAACCGGCGAAGACGCTGCATATAGGTCCGTCGAAGTCGAACAGAACAGCCTTCGCGTGATCGAGTACAGCACGGTGCGGCTCAGTCATGGGCGTACTCCCGGGCGATCGTGTTCCAGATCGAGTCGAACCATGCGCGTGCCTGGCGAACGTACTCGGCCGCAGTGGAGGTGTCGTCGCTCTCACTGACGGAGTACTGGAACAGAGTGGCATCCTTGCCCATCGGATCGTAGATGGGGATCGGCTCACCCTTAATCGTCACGTCGTGCTCTACGACAGGGTAGAAGCCGAAGAATGCATCCTCGTTGTTGAGGATATAAAGCTTGAGGACTGGCGGGATGCCGTGAACCCGAACCTGGACGCTGCCGGACTTGATCAGTCCCAGGTCGGTGAGTTCCTGCACGTCGTCAACGATCGCGTCGATTGACCGTTCGCTGATGCGCTTCTGCCGCATCCGCACTGCTGGGTCATCGGCTGCGGTATCCGCCCTACACGGGAGTGCCATCGGTACGGACATGTCGGACACCATGATGCGGATGACGACGCTTTCGGGCGTGAGTCGTCCGGCGCGTACCTTGTCGAGGACTTCCGACAGTGTGTTGCGAAGGGTCTCGCTTCCGAAGCCTGCAAAGTCGATCGAGACGTGCGTTCGCTCGAACGCTGCTTCGACGTGCGGACGAAGTCCTACGGGGCGCTCCGTCTGGGCCCGGACGAACGTGCCGCTGCCCTGACGGCTCACGATCAGGTGTTCGGCCGCCAGAAGCCGTAGCGCCGCCTTGACCGTCTCACGTGCGACGCCGAACCGGCTCGCCAGCGCGGGCTGTGAGGGCAGCTTGTCACCGGGCTGGAGCTTCTTCATCAGGATCGCGGCACGCAGCTTGTTCGCGATCTGCTGTGACTCGGTACGTGGGTCGTCCGGATCAAGGTCGTCCAAGTACTCCAGGCCCTCGCTCATGAGCTAAGCATACCGCCTGACTAGCCAAGACATACTTTCTGGGTACATCCACTTGACATGACTAGCCATGTCCGCCAAGCTTCGGTCATCGGCTCACCTGACTAGCCAGGGAAGCCAGGAGGAGGCTTAGAGATGGACAGCACGAGCTACTACCCGGACGGTCTGACCTCTGCCGCAGTGGAGCAGCTGCTGGACGCGCAGGTGTCAGTGGAGATCGCGGCTGCTGCTGCGCCTTCGTCGGCGCTGTTGGACGGGTCGGCGCGGGAGCGCCGTAACCGGCGCATCGTGGAGCGGGCGCTCAAGGGGATCACCTCGAAGTACGGCGTCACGCTGGAGCAGGCCGCAGCCGAGCTGGAGGAGCCGGCACGGCCGGTGGTCGTGTCGAACGTGTTGCCCGCGCCGGTGTTCGGCCGCTCGAAGGCCAAGGGGCGCAAGGCACGTCGCAACGCTGCCCGCCGGGCTGCCGTGGTCACGTCGGGTGCGGGGCGCGTGGCGTGATGTCGTTGACGCAGAACGACCTCGGCCACCAGGCGGGTCGGTTCCTGGTCGTCGGTGACGGGCGTCTGCGCGTGGACTTCGCCGCGCTGACCGCCGTGGTGCGGGAGTTGGTCGACCGTGAGGTTCGAGCAGCTTTCCCGTCGCCGGAGGACCTGACCGCTGCCCTGGCCGCGGCAGACCTGGCGTGGAGCCGGGAGACCGGCGACGAAACCGCCACCCCGGACTACCTGCGGCACCTGGCCGTCACCGCGTCCGGCCTGCTGCACCCGGACCGCCGCCACGCTGACCGCGCGGTGCGCGCCTCGTACTGACTTCGCCCGGACCGGCGGCCTACTCCCGCCAAGAAGCCGCCGCCGGTCCGGCCCCATCCACACCGCCCCCGCAAGGGCGGGCGAGGAGAACCAAGCATGTCGAACAAAACCCACCGGCGCGACCTCGTGGACGAACGCACCGGTGACACCTTCGACCAGCCCAACCCCTACGGCCTGGTGACGCCGGTGGCCACCGCCGACGGGTCGGCCCCGCCGTCCCAGCGTGGTCGCACCTGGGAAGACCTCACCGCGTCCGGCCGCGTGCTGCGCCCCATCGGGGGTGTGCGATGAGCACCCCGCCGATCCGGATCGTGTCGTTCGGCTACCTGCACGACGCCCCGCCGGAGGCCGAGCTGGTGGTCGACGTGCGGCAGCTGCTGCGCGACCCCGCCCGCATGAAGGGCGCCGGTCTGCTGGACCAGGACGGCCGTGACGCTGCGGTGCGCCAGGTGGTGCTGTCCACACCGGGCGCGGCGACGCTGCTGGACATCCTCTCGCAGGCCGTCGACGTCGCCCGCGTCACCCGCAAGCCCATGACCATCGCGTTCGGTTGCGCCGGCGGGCGGCACCGTTCGGTGGCCCTGGCCGAAGTGCTGGCCGGACTGCTGGACGCCGAGGGCGTGACGGTCGAGCTGGAACACCGGCACGTCCACCTGCCCCGCGTGGTGCGTGAGGGCGACGACCGGGAAGGACACCGCCGGTGAGCATTCCGCCGCCCTTACTGCTGCTCCTGGTCGCCTTGGCCCTGGTCGCCGTGATCGTGCTGTGGAAGCTGCTGGCCACCGCCGGGCTGATCGGCCTGACCCAGTGGCTGGTCATCACCCAGGCCGAGAACCCGACCGCCGTGGTTGTCGTGGTCGGAGTCCCGGCCCTGGCCCTGGCGGTCCTGCTGCGCCGTCTGCGCCGCACCGACCGCGGCACGTCCCGTTCCCCGCTGTACCTGCGCCGACAGGAGGTGTCCCGATGAGCACGTACGCCGAGAACCGCCGCGCCGACAAGACGGCTGCGGCCGAGCAGCGCCGGGCCGACCAGGCCATGCTGTTCGAGCAGCGCCGCGCCGACGCTCAAGCCCGTGCCGAGCGGGAACGCGCCGACCAGGCAGCCGCCGCCAAGCTGCGCCAGGAGCGCGCCGACGCCGCCCGCGCTCGCCGTGCCGCCGCCCGCGCCGCAGTGACCGCGTGGGTGTCCGCGCACACCATCGACCTGTTGTTCCTACCGGTGGTGCTGGTGCCGGCGGTGCTGGCCTGGTCTGCGATCGCCGGGTTCGGCCACGACCTGTACGGCGCACCGGGCTGGACGATGCCGCTGTTCTCCGAGGCCGCGATGTGGGCGTTCGCGTTCGCCCGCGCCGCCGCGCTGCGTGCCGGTCGCCCGACCGGACGGCTCACGCTCGGGGTGTGGGTGTTCGCCGGGGTGTCGGGGACGCTGGCGTTCCTGCACGGCCTGACCCACCCCGGCGGCGGGGTGGTGGACGGCATCGTCATGGCGCTGGTCGCGGTCGGTGGCGTGGTGGTGCACCAGATGGTCACCGCCGCTCCCGCCAAGCCGCGCCCGACCCGTGAGCAGCGTGCCGCCGCCCGGCTTCACCGCCTGGCCGCCCGCCGGGTGGAGAGGGTGCGCCGCACCGCCCTGCGCCACGCCATTGCCGAGTTGGCTGCGGACGGCACCGCCAAGTTGGTGCACCGGCCCGGCCTGGTGGAGCTGCGCCGCGGTCGGACCGGCCGTTTGCAGCTGGTGCCCACTACGGTCGCCGGGCTCCCGGTCACCGACGGATGGGACGACGCCGCCGCCGACCTGGTGGCCGAGATCGACGCCTACCGCGCCGCGCTGCCCGCGTCGATCACCGACACGACCACCACGCACCACGTGGACACCCCGGCTGCATCCTCCACTGCGCAGACCGCGCACAGCGCGGGAAATGCGGAAACCGTCCCCGCGCCCGACGCGGACAAGATCGCGCGCTACACCGCCCGCGTGCGTGCCGCGATCGACCGCCAGGCCCTTCCGGAGCACCTCTCGCAGACGCAGGTGCGCAAGTTTCTGCGCTGCCGCGCCGAGCACGCCGCCGCCGTGCACCGCGCCCTGTTCCCCACCCACGACGACGGCCCTGACGACGAGGGCGGCACCCGCCAGGAGGTGATGGCATGACCACCGCACACGAGCACGACAACGACGGCCAGGAGCACGCCAAGGTGCTGCCGCTGCCGGTACGCCGCGCCGACGCACCGACCGCGCCGGGGACCGAGCTGGAGCCGGACGCGACCGTGGTCGGCGAGGTGCTGACCGAGCAGGAGTCCGCCGAGCTGGACCGCCGCATGGCGGCCGAGCGGGCACGGGCGGCGGCCGGTGCGGTGGTGCGGGTCGTCAAGACCGGCGCCACCCACGAGGTCACCCGGCGGGCCGGTCGGGCGGTGGTGCGCAACGTCGGCTACGCCGTGGCCGGCTCCCGCGCCCTGCGTGCCGAGCGTCGCGCCCGCCGCCACCACACCGACCTTGAGCAGGCCATCACCACCCTGCGCCTGAACGCCAAGAACGCCGACGACTTCCGCGTGCTGCGGGAGCTGGAGCAGGCGTTGGAGCAGCGCCGCTCCGGGCAGGCACAGCGTGGCCGTGAGCGCCGGTTGGAGGTGCTGCGCTGGTCCGGTGGCGCGGTGGTGCTCCTGGCGTCGGGTCACGTGCTGCTGCTGGGCTACGCCGCCGCTCAGGCCGTCGTCGGTGCGGGTTCGCTGACCGACCGCTGGCACGAGATCACCGGCTTCTGGAGCACCGTGGTTGAGATGTCCCCGGTGGGGTCGTACTGGTGGGCGTGGGCCGCTTCCGGTGCGGCGGTATGGGTGGTACGCGCCATCCCGGTGGGCCGCTCGCGCGGCACGCTGCCGGTGTGGGCTGCGGCTGACGAGGCGCGACCGGCGGACGGGCGCGACATCATCCCCGACGAGTCCGCAGTGCTTTCCGCGCTGCGGCACCTGTCCGGCCTGCCCGCGCTCAAGCAGGCGTTCAAGGAGGGTTGGGGGCGAAACATCACCCCGACGTGGGTGCAGCCCCCTCACCGCGACGGCAAGGGCTGGCGGATGCAGCTGGTCATGCCCAAGGGCGTGCCAGTGGAGGAGATCGTCAAGCGCAAGACCGTCTTCGCCCACAACCTGGTGCGCCTGCCGGTGGAGGTGTGGCCGTCCGAACCGAAGGACCAACCGGGCGTGCTGGACCTGTGGGTTGCCGACCAGGGCGCGCTGTCCGGGCCGGTGGAACCGTGGCCACTGCTGGAGTCCGGCACCGTGGACTTCTTCGCCGGGGTGCCGCTCGGGGTGAACATCCGAGGGGAGCGCGTCACCGGGCAGCTCTCGGAGAAGAACTACGCCATCGCCGGGATGATGGGCAGCGGCAAGTCCACGCTGATCATCACCATGCTCACCGGGGCGCTGCTGGACCCGTTGGTGGACGCCGACGTGTTCGTGTTGGCCACCAACGCCGACTACGACCCCATGCGCAACCGTCTGCGGACCCTGCGGACCGGCGCGGACCGCGAGACCGTCACCGCGTGCATGGACACCCTGCGCGAGTTGTACCGCGACCTGGAGACCAGGGGCAAGGCGTTGCAGCAGCACGGGGCACGGGCGGTGACCCGCAAGCTCGCCGAGAAGGACGCCCGACTGCGCCCGCGCATCGTGGTGATCGACGAGTGCCAGGCGCTGTTCATGGACAACGAGTACGGGGAGGAGGCGGCCGACGTGACCGTGAAGCTGATCAGCGCCGCCCGCAAGTACGGCATCGTGCTCGTCTTCGCCACCCCGGAGCCGTCCACCGCGTCGCTGCCCCGCAAGGTCATGGCCGTGGTGTCCTGCAAGGCGTGCTTCGCCATCGGCGACCAGCAGTCCAACGACGCCGTACTCGGCACCGGCAGCTACAAGCAGGGCATCTCCGCCGTGTCGCTGGTGCCCAAGACCACCGAAGGCCCCGGCGACATCGGCACCGCGATGGTGCGCGGCATCATGGCCAAGCCCGGCCTGCTGCGCAGCCACTACCTGACCACCGACGAGGTCACCGCGGTCATGGAACGCGCCGTCGCCCTGCGCGCCGGTCACGTCTCCGCCCCGACCGAGGACGAGGTGACCACAGTGGACACGCTGGCCGACATCGCCCGCGTGCTGGGCAACGAACCGCGCCTTCGTTCAGCGGTGGTGCTGTCCCGACTCATCGAGCACGACCCCGACCACTACGGCGACTGGTCGTTCAAGGACCTGCGCGCCGTGCTGGACCACCACGACGTGCCGCCGCGCAAGTACCAGGGCGACAGCGTCATCCGTGCCGACGACATCACCGACGCCATCACTCGCCGTGACAACGGCGCGGCGGACGACGACACCGCCGAGTAGCGCGAAGCTCTCGGCGACGACCGCCGAACCCCCGTGGTGAGCCGGGGGAAGCAGCAGGGGAAGCACGCCGAGTCGGGGGAAGTATCCCCAACTCCGTCCCCTGACCGCTTCCCCTGGCCCCAACAGCCAGAACCCCGCGAGGGGAAGATCGTCTAAGCGGCGCGCGGACCAGCGTGGGCACCCCAGAACCGCACTCGTGGTTCCCCTGCGTGGTCCGTCCCCTCATCCCCTCGACACGACAGCGCGCGGCCCTGTCCGCCGGTCCGCGTGCCGATCCCGCACGCCCACATCTCGTCACTGAAAGTGACCGAAAGGTGTCGTCATGAGCACGGTCATGCACATCGTCGGCGACCTGCGCACCTTCGCCCACCAACTCGGACTCAGCGACAACCCCCGTGCCCTATGCGGCACACGCGTCGGCACTGGCGCACCCCGCAACGCGCCCATGTGCCCCACGTGCATGCGCCACGCCGGATGGACCCACGACAAGCGCCGCTGACCAAACGACCGTCCGAAGGAGACGAACGTGCCACCTCACAACCCGCTGTTGTCGGCCGCACTGGACACCGCCGCCCGTGGCTGGCCGGTCTTCCCCCTCGTGCCCGGTGGCAAGCGGCCCGCCGTGCGCGACTGGGAGCAGCGCGCCACCACCGACCCCGACCGCATCTGCCGCTGCTGGAACCACGGCCCCGCCTACAACATCGGGCTTGCCACCGGCCCGGCCGGACTGGTCGTGGTGGACCTCGACGTGGCCAAGCCCGACAAGCCCGACCCGGACGGCTTCCTGCACGGCCTGGAGGTGCTGGCGCTCCTGGCCGACGACGCCGACCAGGAGTTGCCCGACGACACCCGCACGGTGTCCACCGCTTCGGGTGGCCGGCACCTGTACTTCACCGCCCCCGCCGGTGCGGAGTACCGCAACACCGCCGGCAAAGCCGGACGACTCATCGACAGCCGAGCACACGGCGGCTACGTCGTCGCACCCGGCTCCACCGTGGACGGTCGCGGCTACCAGCTGGTGCACGACGTAGCACCGGCGCCCTTGCCGATGTGGCTCGGTGAGTTGCTGCGGCCCGCGCCGCTGCCTCCGCCACCGGCAGAGCCGATCCGGTTGCGAGTGCCGGCCACCGACCGGCGCGGCCGGTACCTGCGAGCCGCCATCGACGCCGAGGTGGCCCGTGTGGAGGGAGCGACGTCGGGGCAACGCAACTTCGCCCTCTACTGCGCCGCTCAAGCCCTTGGGCAACTCGTCGCCGGTGGAGCACTCACCGAGGACGAAGTCCGCGACGTGCTCATGCACGCCGCCGCCGGACACATCGCCGTCAACGCCTACACCCACCACACCGCCGAGCAGACCATCACCAGCGGTCTTCGCGACGGTGCCCGTCGACCACGCCGACTGGCCGCGTGAACCACATGCCCGAACACGAGGGAGCGACCACCGCCATGACCACTGCACCGCCGGTCGAACCCGACCCGTTCGCCGACGCCTGGACCGCCGACAAGCTCATGGCCGCCGACTTCCCCGATCCGAAGTGGGCCGTGCCCGGCGTCCTCTGCGAGGGAGTGACGTTGCTGGCTGGACCGCCCAAGGTCGGCAAGTCGTGGATGTCGCTGGGCTTGGGCCTGTCCATCGCGTCCGGTCAGCCCGCGTTCAGCAGCATCGACACCGGTCCGGCCGCACCGGTGCTGTACCTGGCGTTGGAGGACACCGCGCGGCGGCTCAAGACCCGCATGGGCAAGATGCTCGGTGACCAGCCCGCGCCGCACCTGCTCACCCTGGCCACCCAGTGCCCGCCGCTGCCGCAGGGCGGGGACAAGGCCATCGCCGGGTGGCTACGCGGTAACCCGGCCGCGCGCCTGGTGGTCATCGACGTGTTCGCCAAGGTGCGTGGCACCGAACCGGGCAACGTCCAGCAGTACGACGCGGACTACCTGGCTGTTGGCCGCGCCAAGCGGATTGCTGATCACTTCGGGGTGTCGGTGGTGCTCGTCCACCATGTCCGCAAGGCCACGCACGAGGACTTCTTGGCCACCGTATCGGGAACCAACGGCATCGCGGGCGCGGCAGACGCCGTGCTGGTGCTCGAACGCGGCCGCAACAACGCCGACGGCGTCCTGCACATCACCGGCCGCGACGTGGAGGAAGCCGACCACGCGCTGAGCTTCAACCCCGACAACGGTTCGTGGACCATGCTCGACGGCCCTGCCATCGACCACACCATCGGCGACACCCGCGCCGTCATCCTGCGCTACCTGCGCGAGAACAGCGGCAGTACACCCGCGCAGATCGCCGCCGGAACCGGCCTGGACGCCGGGAACGTGCGGAAGACGTGCGCCCGGATGCACGACGCCGGGCAGCTCACCAAGGACGCCACGAGCCGCTACTTCGCGCCTCTCCTGTGACCGGATGGGACGGCTTCCCGACCAAGACCTGTCCCACCTGTCCCAGTTGTCTCGCCATCCCGCCTGACCAGCACAAAGCAGGCGGGACAGGTGCTGTACGCCCTGTCCCGCCTGTCCGCACCACGCACGAAAGGGCCACCGCCGATGCGGGCACCACGTGAACGGCTCACCGTCGCCCAGTTCTGCGAGGAGATGGGCATCTCCCGATCCACCTTCTACGACTGGAAGGCCAAGGGCCGCGCTCCGCGCTGCCGCAAGCTGCCGAACGGCGAACTGCGCATCGACCGCGCCGACATCGAGACCTGGTACGACGCCTTGGAGGTCGCGGCCTGATGAGTACCACCTATGACGTGCGGATTCACCAGATCGGTGTCTACAAGGGCAAGCGCACGACCACCTACAACGTCCGGTGGACGGTGGCGCAGAAGCGTCTGCGCGAGGGGTTCCGGGTGAAGGCGCTCGCCGATAGCTTCCGGGCCGAGTTGGTCACCGCGGCTCGACGTGGTGAGGCGTTCGACGTGGACAGCGGCTTGCCGGTCTCGATGCGGCGGGAACAGCGAGTCATGTCCTGGTACGAGTTCGCCTGTGCGTTCGTGGACATGAAGTGGCCCCGTGCGGCAGCCACCACCCGCCGCACGAACGCCGAGGCGTTGACGGCTGCTTCAGCCGCCCTTTTCACCACCGACCGGGGTAAGCCGGACGACAAGCTGATTCGGGCCGCGTTGTGCCGCTGGGGGTTCAACACCAACCGCCGCAACGACCCGAACCAACCGCCGGAGATCGCAGCAACGCTGCGGTGGATCGAGCGGCACACACAGCCGATATCAGCACTGGCCAAGCCCGAAGTCCTACGGCCGGTGCTCGACGGGCTTACGGTCCGCTTGGACGGTCAGCCCTACGCGCCCAGCGTGGTCAACCGCCGCCGCAAGATCCTGTCCACCGCGATGGAGTACGCCGTGGAGCGGAAGCTCCTGCCCAAGAACCCAGTGCCCGCGTTGAAGTGGACGGCACCCAAGAGCGTGCATGCGGTGGACCGGCGCTCGGTGGCCAACCCGGTGCAGGCTCGAACGCTGCTGGCGGCTGTGGGCACTCAGCAGCGCAGCGGGCCGCGCCTGGTGGCGTTCTTCGGGTGCCTCTACTTCGCCGCCATGAGGCCCGAGGAAGCCGTAGCGCTGGCCAAGCACAACCTGTCCCTACCGGCCGAAGGATGGGGGGAACTGACCATCGACACGGCCGAGCCTCACGCGGGGAAGGAGTGGACCGACAGCGGCGCGAACCGCGACCGGCGCCAGCTCAAGCAGCGGGCGCGCGGCGAGACGCGCACGGTGCCATGCCCGCCGGAGTTGACTGCCCTGCTGCACTCGCACATCCGCCAGTTCGGCACGGCGGCGGACGGTCGGCTGTTCACCGGGGAGCGCAACGGTCAGGAGCTACCGAAGCTCACCATCGTCCGGGCCTGGCAGCGCGCACGGGCCGAGGTGTTCACCCCGGAGGTGGCCGCGACCCCGCTAGCGGGCACGCCCTACGACCTGCGGCACGCGGCGGTGTCTACGTGGCTCAACGGGGGAGTGCCCGCGGTGACCGTCGCTGAGTGGGCGGGGCACTCGGTGGAGGTGCTGCTCAAGATCTACGCCAAGTGCCTGGACGGGGAGGCGGTGACGGTTCGGCAGCGCGTAGAGGCTGCTCTGGGACACCGACAGGGGTAGCCCGAACTTTGACCCGTATTTGACCGAGACACCCGTAGATGGCCGATTCCAGCCGGACACGGTCGGACAGACGACGAAGACCCTTGACCGGCGTACACGCTGGTCAAGGGTCTTTTTCTGGTGGTGCCCCCGGCAGGATTCGAACCTGCGCTCCCGCCTCCGGAGGGCGGTGCTCTATCCCCTGAGCTACGGGGGCCGCAGCTACGGGTGGAAGCTTAGCGCACTCGGGACAGCGGGTTTCACCCCCTACCCTCTTGGGTTGTGCAGCCAGGACGCGAGTGGGTGGTTCGGGTCGATGACCTGCGGATTCGGGTGGTCGAGAGCGGGGTGGCCGGGGCGGTTCCGGTGGTGTTGCTGCACGGGTTCCCGGACACGTCCGACGTCTGGGAGGGGGTGGCGGCGAGGTTGGGGGAGCGGTTCCGGGTGGTGCGGTTCGACGTGCGGGGAGCTGGTGGGTCGGACGCGCCTCGGGGGAGCCAGGGGTATCGGCTTGAGCGGTTGGTCGAGGACCTCGTGGCGGTGGTGGAGGCGGTCGGTGGGCCGGTGCACCTCGCCGGGCACGACTGGGGGTCGTTGCAGGGGTGGGCGGCGGTGGTGGCACGACCCGAGTTGTTCCTGTCGTTCACCAGCATCTCCGGACCGGACCTGGGGCAGGTGGCGGACTGGGTCAGGCGCAACCGTTTGCGGCCGGTGAAGGTGCTCAAGGTCCTGGCTCGGTCGTGGTACATCGCGGGGTTCAAGGTGCCGGTGGCGCCGGAGTTGGTGTGGGCGCTGCGTCCGGTGCGGAAGTGGTTGCGGGCGGGGCGGCGGGAGTTGGTCAACGGGTTGGGGTTGTACCGGGCGAACGTCGGGCGCGGGTTGCCCGCGGCACGGGTGTCCGTGCCGGTTCACCAGATCGAGTTGGCGGAGGACCCGTACGTGGTGCGGGAGCACTTGGAGGCGGCGGAGCCCTGGGTCGACGAGTTGACGCGGAGCACGATCCAGGCCGGGCACTGGGCGCCGCGGACGCACCCGGAGCACGTGGCCCGGCACATCGCGGACGCGGTCGACGGCAAGCGGCGGAAGCGGTTGGTGGTCGTCACGGGGGCGGGCAGCGGGATCGGCCGGGCGACGGCGCTGGCCTTCGGGCGACAGGGCGCCGAGGTGGTCGCGCTGGACGTGGACGAGGTGAAGGCGCAAGAGACGGCCGAACGGGTCGGTGGGCACGCGTACCGGGTCGACGTGGCGGACTCGGCGGCGGTGCGAACGGTGGCGGACGAGGTCGTGGCGCGGCACGGGGTGCCGGACGTGGTGATGGCGAACGCGGGCATCAGCGTGGTCGGCTCCTTCCTCCGCACGTCGGAGGAGGACTGGCGGCGGGTCGTGGACGTCAACCTCTGGGGTGTGGTGCACACGCTGAGGGCTTTCGCGCCGCGCATGGTGGACCGGGGTGAAGGCGGGCACCTGGTCGTCACGTCGTCGGTGGTCGGCTACCTGCCGAACGCCGCGCTGCCCGCCTACTCGACCACGAAGGCCGCGGTGCTCATGCTGGCCCAGTGCCTGGACGCCGAACTGCGGCGGCACGGGATCAGGGTGACCGCGCTGTGCCCCGGGGCCGTGCGCACCAACCTCACCAAGACCTTCACGTTCGCCGGCGCCTCACCGGCCGAGCAGGAGGAACGACGCCGCCGGGCGGACGACGCGGCACGCCGGCGCGGCTTCGGACCGGAGAAGGTCGCGGCCGAAGTCCTGAAGGTGGTGGACGGGCACCGAGCGGTGGTACCCGTCACGATGGAGGCGAAGGCGGCGTACCTGGGTCACCGGATCGCGCCGGGCCTGGTCCGCGCCTTGGGACGGTTGTGGCGCCCCTGACAGTCGAGTTGCACTCATGCGCATGTGACTATATGTTCCGCTCATGGGTCACGGACACGGCCACGGTGTGTCGTCGGGGAGCGCCAAGCACCTCGGTCGCCTGTGGGTCGCCTTCGGCATCGGCGTGGCGTTCATGGCGTTGGAGTTCGTCGTCGGCCTGGCCACCGGCTCGCTGGCCCTGATCTCCGACGCCGCCCACATGCTCACCGACGTCCTGGGCGTCGGAATGGCGCTGGCGGCCATCATGCTGGCCCGCCGCGCGCGAACGGGCGGTGGCCGCACGTTCGGCCTCTACCGGGCCGAGGTGCTGGCGGCGCTGGCGAACGCCGTGCTGCTGTTCGGCGTGGCCGGCTACGTCGTCCACGAAGCCGTCGGCCGGTTCGGCAACCCGCCCGAGGTGCCCGGCCTGCCCGTCGTGCTGGCCGCGACCGCCGGCCTCGTGGCCAACGTCGTCTCGTTCTTCATGCTCAGGGAAGGCGCGAAGGACAGCATCAACGTCCGCGGCGCGTACCTGGAGGTGCTGGCCGACCTCGTGGGGTCGGTCGGCGTGCTCGTCAGCGGTGTCGTCACGCTGGTCTTCGGGTGGCGCTACGCCGACCCGGTCATGGGTGTCGCGATCGGCCTGTTCGTCCTCCCGCGCACGTACAAGCTGGCCGCGAGCGCGCTGCGCATCCTCTTCCAGCACGCCCCGGAACGGCTGGACGTCGCCGAGATGAAAGCCGACCTGAGCCGCCTGCCCGGCGTGGCCGAGGCGCACGACCTGCACGTCTGGACGCTCACCTCGGGCATGGAGGTCGCCTCCGCGCACCTCACCACCCGCGACCTGGTGGACCCGGCCGACGTGCTGCGCGCGGCGCAGGCGCTGCTGGCCGAGCGCTACCACATCGAGCACGCCACGCTCCAGGTCGAACCAGGAGACTCCGCGCAGAGGTGCCGCGAAATCTCCTGGTGACCCGGTCGACGACCTACAGCTTGGCGCACTGACCCGTCTTGGGTCCGCTCGCCGCGTTCACCCACCCGTTGTTCACCGGTTCGGGGCTGCTCCCGGTGCACGACAGCGGCCCGCCCACGGTGTTGCCCGCGACGACCGTGCCGCCCTTGTTGTCCACCAGCCGCACCGGCCCGCCGACGGTGACCCGCTCCAGCGACACCTGCCCGGACGTCCCGGTCACGTTCACCGGCCCGCCGACCGACGTCTCCACCAGCACGACCGCCGCCGCGCCGGTGGCGTTCACCGGACCCTTGACCTCGCCGCCGAACACGTACAGCGACGCGCCGGCCGCCACGGTCACGGGACCGGTCACCGAGGCGCCGTCCACGCAGGTCACGCCCGACTGCACGCGCAACGGCCCGGCGTGCTCACCGGTCACCGTGGCCGTGCACGCCACGAACGGCTTGGCCAGCAGCTCGAACTCCGCCACCGTCACCGAGCCCGGGAACTCCAGCCGGTAGTGCCGGTAGTGCCCCGGTCGGGCGATCTTGAACGCCCGCGTCTGCTGCCGCCACGCGAACGCCTCACCGGACCGCTCGTCCACCGTCGACCAGGTCGTCCCGTCGTAGGAGCCCTTCAGCACCCAGGACGTCGGGTCGCCGCCGCCCTTGCCCGACGTCAGCGTGTAGAACGACGAGCTCTCCTTGTTCGACGGCAGGTCCACCTGCAACCACGACAGCGCGCCCGAGGTCTGCGAGGTGTTGTCCACCAACGACGCCGGCGCGCCGGTCACCGTGCCGGACAGCGTCACGTCCCGCAGGGGCGCGGGGACGGAGGAACCCGTGGTCAACGACGGCGGCGCGGCGTCCGGACCGGTGGCCCACCGCGACGGCGACGACCCCATCCGGAAGTCCAGCACCCCGCCGTCGGCGATCTCCGCGTGCGGCAGGTAGGACTTGTCCCACCTCTTCCCGTTGACCTCCAACGACTGCACGTAGATGTTCTCGGCGGAGTTGGCCGGGGCGTTGACCACGAGCGAGCGCCCGTTCTCCAGGTGCACGGTCAGCTTCTTGAACAGCGGCGACCCGATCGCGTACGTCGAGTTGCCCATCTGGAGCGGGTAGAAGCCCATGGCGCTGAACAGCCACCACGCCGACTGCTCGCCGTTGTCCTCGTCGCCGGGGTAGCCCTGGCCGATCTCGCTGCCCAGGTAGAGCCGGGACAAGATCTCGCGCACCTTCTCCTGCGTCTTCCACGGCTGACCGGCGTAGTCGTACATGTAGGTGATGTGGTGCGACACCTGGTTGGAGTGGCCCAGCTGCCCCATCCGCACGTCACGCGCCTCGGTCATCTCGTGGATCACGCCGCCGTACGAGCCGGGGAACTTCGCCGTCTCCGGCGTGGCGAAGAAGTCGTCCAGCTTCTTGGCCAGCCCGTCGCGACCGCCGTAGAGGTTGGCCAGGCCCTGCCCGTCGTGCGGCACCGAGAACGCCATGTTCCAGCCGTCGGTCTCGGTGTAGTCGTGGCCCCACTCGCGCGGGTCGTACTCGTCGGTGGGCACGCGCCACGTGCCGTCGGGGTTGCGGCCCTGGAAGAAGCCCGTCGACGGGTCGAACATGTGGATGTAGTTCTGCGCGCGGTTCGAGAAGTACTCGTGGGCCGCCTGGTACTGCGCCTCGCCGGTCTTCTCGTGCAGCGCGCGGGCCATGTTCGCGATGCCGTAGTCGTTGACGTAGCCCTCGATCGCCCACGACATGCCCTCGCCGGTGGCGGTGGACGTGTAGCCGGTGAAGATCGAGGTGTCCAGGCCCTTGCGGCCGACGCCCGCGTTCGGCGGCGCGACCGTCGCGTTCTTCACCGCCGCCTCGTAGGCCGCCTTGGCGTCGGGCAGGTCGACGCCCTTCACGAACGCGTCCGCGAACGCCACGTCGGAGCTCGTGCCGGTCATCAGGTTCGCGTAGCCGGGGGAGGACCAGCGCGAGATCCACCCGCCGTCGCGGTACTGCTGCACGAACCCGTCCGCCAGCTCGGCGGCCTTGCCGGGCGTCAGCAGGCTGTACGCGGGCCACGTGGTCCGGTAGGTGTCCCAGAACCCGTTGTTGACGTAGACCTTGCCGTCCACGACCTTCGCGCCGGTCTGCGTCGGCGTGGACGGCCCGGCGGGCTGCACGGGCGACGCGTACCGGTACCGGGGCGCCTCCGCGGTGCCGGTGTTCTCGAAGCCCGAGTTCGGGTAGAGGTAGAGGCGGTAGAGGTTGGAGTACAGCGTGGTCAGCTGGTCCTCCGACGCGCCTTCCACCTCGACCGTGCCCAGCACCCGGTCCCACGCCTGCTGCGCCCGGTCGCGCACCGAGTCGAACGTGTCCGAAGAGGACACCTCCAGCTCCAGGTTGCGCTTGGCCTGGTCGACGCCCAGCAGCGAGGTGGCGATCTTCATGGTGACGGTCTTGTCGCCGGACGTGTCGAACTGGAAGAAACCGGCCACGTCGTCGCGGCCCGCGCCGGTCAGCCGACCGCTGGAGACGACGGGCTTGTCCACCACGCCGTACACGAACAGCCGGGTCGCGCCGGTGGACAGGCCGCTCTTGACGTCGGAGAAGCCGGTCACCACGCCGGTCGCCGGGTCGAGCGTGAGCCCGCCGCTGTTGCTGACGTTGTCGAAGACCAGGTTCGAGGTGTCGTCGACGAACGTGAAGCGGAACAGCGCGGCGTGGTCGGTCGGCGCGATCTCGGTGCGCATCCCGTTCTCGAACCGCACCCCGTAGTAGTGCGCCTTGGCGGTCTCGTTCTCGTGCTTGAACGGCAGCGCGCGCACGGCCCGGTCGGCGGTCGGCGTGCCGGCGGTCGGCATCACCTGGAACGTCTGCCGGTCACCCATCCACGGGCTCGGCTCGTGGCTCGCGGTGAACGCCTGCAACGTCGGCAGGTTGTCCCGGTTGTTGTTCTTCGCGTACTCGTACAGCCAGCTGATCGAGCCCGCGTTGGTCATGGGCGACCAGAAGTTGAAGCCGTGCGGCACCGCGGTGGCCGGGAAGTTGTTGCCCCGCGAGAACGAGCCGCTGGAGTTGGTGCCGCGGGTGGTCAGCACCCAGTCCGACGGGCGCGGCCGGTCGACCGCGGCCGGCGCGGACTTCACCGCGATGTCGTCGACCCAGCCGTTGAACCCGGCGGGTCCCTTCGGGTTGTCGTAGGCCACCAGGACGCGCTTGATCGTCTTGCCCGCGGCGACCTGACCGACGACGGACGCGACCCGGTTCCACTGGTTGGTGTAGAGCGACTTCGCCGCGCCCTGGCCGCGCGGTGACAGCTCGAACCCGTGCTGGTCGCGCGCGCCGAGGTCGCTGAGGTAGGTGCCGTCGGCGAACGCGAGGTCGACCGAGACGAAGGTGGCCGGGTAGTTCAGGTCGTCCGTGGTGAACGACGGGAAGATCAGGTAGGACAGCTCGGTGCTCGACGTGACCGGGATGTCGACGTCGAAGACCTTGTTGTAGGAGTAGCCGCGCCCCTCGGCGACGTGCGTCCCCTGGTACCGCAGGGCCTTCACGCCGGTGAACCCGGCGCCCGCCTTCGCGTTGTACCCGCCGTTGGCGCCCTTGCCCACGGTGGTGCGCATGTTCTTCGCCGGCGGGGTGGTGGAGCCGTCGGAGAACTGGACCTCGGCCAGTTGGATGAGGTCCACGCCGCCCGCGGTCGCGGAGATGTCGAGCCGGTAGTGCTTGAACGCCGTGGTGTTCGCCAGGTCGTAGACCTTGGTCTGGAACCGCTCGGCGAACGCCTCGCCGGCGCGGGTGTCGACCGGGGTCCACGTCGTGCCGTCGTCGGAGCCGCGCAGCGTCCAGTCCTTCGGGTCGCGCTCGGGCGCGTCGTTGGCCGACGACAGGGCGTAGCGCTTGACCGCGACGGGCTCGTTGAAGGTGAACCGCGCCCAGCCGGTCGGCGTGAAGGTGAGCCACTTCGACGACACGTTGGCGTCGACCAGGTTGGCCGCGACCTCGCCGGAGCCGGAGTTCTCGGAGTTGGCCACCACGTCGACGACGCGGTCGGTGACGTTGCCGGGGATGCCGGTGGAGTCCGAGCCGTCGACGCCCGAGGTCTTCGGCGTGCCGTCCGGGCCGGTCTCCACGGTGCTCGTCCAGGTCGGCTGCGGTTGCCCGTCCTCGAACGACGTGGCGAAGAGCGTCTCGCTCACGGTTGGCTCCCCCGGTGCGGCGGTCGCGGAGGGCCAGCCTCCCACGGTCCCCAGCGCCAGCGCGATGGTCGAGACGACCACCAGCGATCTCCTGCCCCGCATGTGCCCCATCGCGCACGCCTTTCGCCCATAACGACCCGATCTTTAGCGAAGCAAATGGGTTGCTGACATCGATGTCAAGGGTGCCCGCGCATCTTGTCCGCAAGCCTGTCCGGGCGCTGCTCCACCCGATCTACACTCGCGCACTGTGACGGCCCCGAACTCGCCCCAGGTGGGCACCCCGGCGGGGATGCGCGTGCTCAACCAGCGCGCGGTGCTCGACCGGCTGCGGGTGGGAGGTCCGGCGACCAGGCCGCGCATCGCGCAGGACACCGGCCTGTCGAAGCCGACCGTCGGCCAGGCGCTGCTCGACCTGGAGCAGCACGGCCTGGTGCGCACCACCGGCCGCACGTCGGCGGGACCGGGCCGCTCGGCCGTGGTCTACGAGCCGAACCCGGCGGCGGGGCACGTGCTCGGCGTCGACATCGGCAGGGAGCGGATCCGGGTGGCGGTGGCGGACCTGGCCGGTTCGGTGATCGCGCGCTCCGACGAGCGCAACCGGTGCCGCTCGGCCGCGGCGTTGGTCCGCACGGTGCGGGAACTGGCCGAGCGCACGGTGTCCGACGCCGGCCTGTCGCCGGCGGACCTGGTGGTGAAGGTCGTCGGCACGCCCGGCGTGCCCGACCCGCGCGACCGGACGCTGCACCACGCGCCGAACCTGCCCGGGTGGGAACGCCCCGGCCTGCTGGACGACCTGGAAGCCGCGCTGGGCGCGGACCTGGTGGTGGAGAACGACGCGAACCTGGCCGCCGTCGGCGAGCAGGCGCACGGGGCGGCCCGGGACGTCGACGTGTTCGTGTGCGTCACGGTCGGCACCGGGATCGGCATGGGGATCGTGGTGGACGGCCGGTTGTTCCGCGGCGCGCACGGCGCGGCGGGCGAGGTCGGCTACCTGCCCTACCTCGGCCAGTCCGAAGAGGACGGACGGCGGCGCGGCCAGGTGGAGGCCGCCGCGGCGGCGGAGTCCGTGGTGGCGCTGGCCAAGCGGCACGGCCTGGCGGCGCGGTCGGCGCGGGAGGTGTTCGCGGCGGCCAGGGCCGGTGACGAGCGGGCGCTGCTCGCGGTGCGCGACGAGGCGGAGCGGCTGGCGTTCGTGGTGGCGTCGGTGGTGGCGGTGGTCGACCCGGGGCTGGTGGTCCTCGGCGGCGGCGTCGGCAGCAACACCGACCTGCTGCAGGAGCCGATGGAGGCGGCGCTGCGGCGGATGACGCCGCTCGTGCCGCGGATCGTGGCGGGCGAGCTGGGCGACGGCGCGGTGCTCAGCGGTGCCATCGCGATCGGGTTGCGGTCGGCGCGCGACCTCGTGTTCGACCGGCGCGGTGCTGTGACTCTCTGACGGTAGTCGAGTGGCTCTCACCTGGTGATTCACTCGAAAGTCGTAGGAACGAACTCGTCGGTAACGACGTAGCGTGACCGTACCTCCTCCTGGAGGGTGTGTTCCTTCCGCTGTTAGAAGGGGAGTCGAAAGGGGAGTACGGGGGACGTGGTCCCCTTTCGACCGTGCCGCGGGGCAGGTGCCGCGCCAGCAAACACCTGCCCCGTGCACACCAGCGGCCACACGCGTCACGTCGTGACCGGCCGTCCAGGAGGTGCCGCGCTCCGTGCCGTCGCACCGCCGGGCATCGGCCGTCGTCGACGGGGATGCCCGTGGTGTCCGAAGCGTCCCGTCCCGCCGGCGGGAGATCACCGGCGAAGAATCGCGTCCCACCGGCGGGAAATCGCGTCCCGCCGGCGGGCGCTATTGTCGGGAGTCGCGTCCCGCCGGCGGGCGCTATTGTCGGGAATGGCGTCCCGCCGGCGGGACCGCCGCCGGAGCGAATTCGTCGCCGAATGCACGAATGCCGCGACCCTCGACATCCGAGGGCCGCGGCATTCGCGGTGCGATCAGGCGATCAGGGTGCAGGTGCTGCCCATGTTGAAGAAATTGCCGCCACCGTCGTTCCGCCAACCGGTGCCGGTGATGCAGCCGCCGCGGTTGAAGTACTGGTTGATGTAGACCCGGTGGTTGAGGATCGGGTTGCGGTCCACGTCGTTGACGCCGTACGTCTGGAAGTGGCCGGGGTACGGGCCGCAGACGTTGCGCGACTCCACCCAGTACACGTACCGCAGGGTCGAGTTGATGGACTCGTACTCGATGAACACGTTCGTGCAGCCGCTCGTGCTGGAATTGCTCGCCTGCGCCGACGGATTGACGACCACCATGATCGCCAACACCGAGAAGAGCGCAGCCAGAATTGCCCCGATTCGCTTCATTGTCGTCCCCTCGTAGCAGCCGCCTGCTGCCTTGATTCGGAACGTATCGGAGAGGAGAAGCGGGTGGCAAGGTGAAAAGCGTCGGCGCCGGGTCGCTCACTTGGCGAGCGGTTGCGCCCCACGTTCGGCGATGAGCCGTTCCATGTACTCGCTTTCACTGGCCTGCGACTTGAGCATGCTTTCCGCGAGAGTGCGCACGGCGTGCTCGCCGGCGTGGTCGACCGCGTACCGCACCATGGAGGTGCCGCCCCGGTGGTGTCGCAGCATCAGCTGGAGGAAGTAGACGTCGAACTCGACGCCGGACAGCGACCGCAGCTCGGCCAGCTCCTCGGAGGTCGCCATGCCCGGCATCGGGCTGCCGGCGGACGTGGTCGCGGTGGCGCTGTGGCCGTGCTCCCCGTCCGCGGTCATCCAGGCCATGTGGCGGCCCTGCAACGGCTGCTCGGGCTGACCCCACAGCATCAGCCAGCCCTTCATGCGGCCCACCTGCTCCAGCTGCGTGCTGGAGACGTCGAACGCGAACGACCGGATGTTGCCGTCGGCCGTCCGGTCGCGGGCGATGTTGGCCATCTGCACCGCCTGGAGGTGGTGCATGGCCATGTCCTGGGAGAACCCGACGTCCACGGAGTCGGCGGCCGGCGTGGCGGCCGAGTCCGACCCGGGGAGCTTGATGAGCAGACCGACCGCCGCGCCCAGCAGCAAGGTGGCTACCACGGCGACCGAGACCACCACCCAGGCGGAGCTGCTCCGCCTGGGGGTGGTCTCGGATCGGTCGGTCACGTGCTCAGCTGCCCGACGACGGCGCCGTGGAGGAGGCCGCCGCGGGGTTGTTCCGCGCGCTCTCGGCCTCGTTGCCCATCGACTCGGCGTCCGGGCCCGGCGCCTCGGCGACGAACGGGGCCGGGTTGTCCACGAAGGCGGCGTTGTCGCACGGCGAGCCGACCTCGGGGTAGGTGTACTGGTTGCGCCGCAGCGACTGGATGAACTGGTCGATGCGCTCGTCGTCGGCGCTGTCGAGCTTCAGCTGGTGACCCCACGTCTGCAGCGAGATCGGCTTGTCCAGGCCGGGGTACGGCGACATCATCGAGAACGGCTGGCCGTCGATCCGGCTCTTGAGCTTGTCCAGGGCCTCGCCGGTCACCAGGTCGGGGTTGTAGGCCAACCACAGCGAGCCGTGCTCCATCGCGTGGACCATGTTCTCGGTGCGCACGGCCGTGGGGTAGACCACGCCGTTGCAGTCCGCCCACTGGTTGTCGTGCGGCCCGCCGAACGGCGGCGAGAAGTCGTAGGCGACCCGCTTCGGCGCGTCCACGTGCTTGCCCGGCGCGTACTCGCGCTTGGTCACGCCCGCGATCTTGTCCGAGGGGTCCTTGTTCTCCTCGGACGGATTCCACTCGGCGAGGGCCTGCTCCTTCGCGTTGCGGTCCGCGATCTGGCTGTACGCGTAACCGAACACGGTGCCGGCCAGGGCCAGCACGGCCACCACCGCGATGATGGTCCCCCACGGCTTCGGCTTCTTGGCCACCACCGAGGAGCGCGCCGCCGCAACGCTGGAGCGCGCGGCCTTCGTCTTCTTGCCGCTGGTCATGTCCGCCTCAGTCTCGTCATACGCCCATGCCGCGGGCCAGTGTAGGGACACCGTGTCTGATCACCGTCAACTGGCCGTCACGCCGGGTGGTCGTCAACAGTTGCCGTTCCCACTTCGCGGGACGCGCATCCCGGTCGAGACCAGCGGGAACGCTTCCCTAGACTTGTCGGGTGACTCCCGCTGCGCTCGCTGAACTGGTCCGTGCGACGGCCGTGGACGTGTTGTCCACCCGCGGCCTCGACCCCGCCGCCCTGCCGACAGCGGTCACGATCGAGCGCCCCCGCAACCCCGAGCACGGCGACTACGCCACCAACGTGGCCCTGCAGACCGCCAAGAAGGTCGGCGTGGCCTCCCGCGACCTGGCCGGCTGGCTCGCCGACGCCCTGACCGGCACCGACGCCATCGCCTCGGTCGAGGTCGCCGGCCCCGGCTTCCTGAACCTGCGGCTCGCCGCGGACGCCCAGGGCGCGATCGTGCGGGACGTGCTGGCGGCGGGCGAGGCGTACGGCCGCGGCGAGCAGTTCGCCGGCCTCCGGATCAACCTGGAGTTCGTCTCGGCGAACCCGACCGGCCCCATCCACCTGGGCGGCACCCGCTGGGCCGCGGTCGGCGACGCGCTCGGCCGGGTGCTGGCCGCCAACGGCGGCGCGGTCACCCGCGAGTACTACTTCAACGACGCGGGCGCGCAGATCGACCGGTTCGTCCGGTCCCTGATCGCCGCCGCGAAGGGCGAGCCCGCGCCGGAGGACGGCTACGCGGGCGGCTACCTCGGCGACATCGCCGCCGAAGTGCTGCGGCAGGAGCCGGGCGCGCTGACCGCCGAGGACTCGCACGAGGTGTTCCGCCGCATCGGCGTCGGCCTCATGTTCGAGGAGATCAAGAAGGACCTGCACGACTTCGGCACGGACTTCGACGTCTTCTTCCACGAGGACTCGCTGCACAAGTCCGGCGCCGTCGCCAAGGCCGTCGACCAGCTCAAGGACTCCGGCGCGCTGTACTTCGACAAGGGCGCCTGGTGGCTGCGGTCCACCGAGTTCGGCGACGACAAGGACCGCGTGGTCATCAAGAGCGACGGTGACCCCGCGTACATCGCCGGTGACATCGCGTACCTGGCGGACAAGCGGGCGCGCGGCTTCGACCTGTGCATCTACATGCTCGGCGCGGACCACCACGGCTACATCGGCAGGCTCAAGGCCGCCGCGTCGGCGCTCGGCGACGACCCGGCGTCGGTCGAGGTGCTGATCGGCCAGATGGTGAACCTGGTCAGCGAGGGCAAGCCGGTGCGGATGAGCAAGCGCGCGGGCACCGTGATCACCATGCAGGACCTGGTGGACGCGGTCGGCGTGGACGCCGCCCGGTACGCCATGACCCGCTCCTCGGCGGACTCGTCCCTGGACATCGACCTCGACCTGCTGCGCAAGCGGAGCAACGACAACCCGGTCTTCTACGTGCAGTACGCGCACGCCCGGCTGTCGTCGGTGCTGCGCAACGCCGCCGACCTCGGCGTCACGCGGGGTGACGCGGTCGACCTGCTCGCGCACGACCGCGAGGGCGACCTGATCCGCACCGTCGGCGAGTTCCCGCGCGTCGTCGCCACCGCCGGTGAGCTGCGCGAACCGCACCGCGTCGCGCGGTACCTGGAGGAGCTGGCGGGCACCTACCACCGGTTCTACGAGGCCTGTCGGGTGTTGCCGAGGGGCGACGAGGAGACGACCGAGCTGCACCGGGCCCGGCTGAGCCTGTGCGCGGCCACCCGCCAGGTGTTCGCCAACGGCCTCGCGCTGCTGGGCGTGACCGCGCCGGAGCGCATGTGATGCGCGCGCACCCGGCCGGTCCCCGGCACGCCGACGTCATGGTCCCGTCCAACACGGCGGGCAACCGGCCGTCCTCCGCGCGGGCGCTCGGCGACCTGCACCCGCAGGTGTGGCCGCGCAACGCCGAACGCGGCGACGACGGCGCGGTGCGCCTGGCGGGCGTGGACGTGCGGCAGCTCGCCCAGGAGCACGGCACCCCGCTGTTCGTGATGGACGAGGGCGACTTCCGCGCCCGCTGCCGCGAGCACGCCGAGGCGTTCGGCGACCCGACCCGGGTCCACTACGCGTCCAAGGCGTTCCTGTCCGTCGCGGTGGCCCGGTGGGTCGCCGAGGAGGGCCTGAGCATCGACGTGGCCAGCGGCGGCGAGCTGGCCGTGGCGCTGCGCGCCGAGTTCCCGCCGGAGCGGATCGCGCTGCACGGGAACAACAAGTCCGTGGCCGAGCTGGCCGCCGCGGTCGACGCCGGCGTGGGCGCGGTCGTGCTGGACTCGTTCTACGAGATCGCCCGGCTGGACCAGGTCGCCCGCGAACGCGGACGCGTGCAGCCGGTGATGATCCGGGTGACGGTGGGTGTCGAGGCGCACACGCACGAGTTCATCGCCACCGCGCACGAGGACCAGAAGTTCGGCTTCTCGCTGTCCTCCGGCGACGCGGCCGAGGCGGCGCGCCGGGTGCTGAAGTCCGACGGGCTGCGCCTGATCGGCCTGCACAGCCACATCGGCTCCCAGATCTTCGACGCCAGCGGCTTCGAGGTCGCCGCGCGCCGGGTCATCGGGCTGCTCGCGGAGCTGCGCGACGAGCACGGCGGCGAGCTGCTCGACCACGTCACGACCGTGGACCTCGGCGGCGGCCTCGGCATCGCCTACACCGCCGACGACGACCCGCCGCCGCCCGCCGAGCTGGCCAGGCAGCTGCGCGACATCGTGGCCAAGGAGTGCGAGCACGCCGAGCTGCCCGTGCCGAAGATCGCGGTCGAGCCGGGCCGCGCCATCGTCGGCCCCGGCACGGTGACGCTGTACGAGGTGGGCACCATCAAGGACGTCCAGCTCGACGCGGGCGTGGTGCGCCGGTACGTGAGCGTGGACGGCGGCATGAGCGACAACATCCGCACCGCCCTCTACGACGCGGTCTACGACTGCAAGCTCGTCTCGCGCGACGCGGGCGAGGACGCGCAGCCCGTGCTGTGCCGCGTCGTGGGCAAGCACTGCGAGTCGGGCGACGTGGTCGTGCGCGACTGCTGGCTGCCCGACGACCTCGCGCCCGGCGACCTCATCGCGGTCGCCGCGACCGGCGCGTACTGCTACTCCATGGCCAGCGGCTACAACCGACTTCCCCGGCCCGCGCTCGCCGCGGTCGTGGACGGCCAGGCCCGGTTGCTGCTGCGCCGGGAGACCGAGGAAGACCTGTTCCGCCTGGAGGTATGAGAAGTGTCAAGCCACGAACGCGTCGGCGAACCGATCAGGGTCGCGCTGCTGGGCTGCGGCACGGTCGGCACCGAGGTGGTCCGGCTGCTCACCGACCAGGCGGCCGACCTCACCGCGCGGGTCGGCGCGCCGGTCGAGCTGACCGGCATCGCCGTGCGCAGGCCGAACAAGCACCGCGAGGTGCCCGCCGAGCTGCTGACGACCGACGCCGAGGCGCTGGTCGCCTCGGCCGACGTGGACGTGGTCGTGGAGGTCATCGGCGGCATCGAGCCCGCCCGGACGCTGCTGCTCGCCGCGTTGCGCGCGGGCAAGTCGGTGGTGACCGCGAACAAGGCGCTGCTGGCCGAGCACTCCGGCGAGCTGTTCGAGGCCGCCGACGCCTCCGGCGCCGACCTGTACTTCGAGGCGGCGGTGGCGGGCGCGATCCCGCTGCTGCGCCCGCTGCGCGAGTCGCTGGCCGGCGACCGCATCACCAGGGTGATGGGCATCGTCAACGGGACCACGAACTTCATCCTCTCGGGCATGGACTCCACCGGGGCCGGCTACGGCGAGACCCTGGAGGAGGCGACCCGGCTCGGGTACGCCGAGGCGGACCCGACGGCCGACGTGGACGGGTTCGACGCCGCGTCCAAGGCCGCGATCCTGGCGTCCCTGGCCTTCCACAGCCGGGTGACGGCCGCCGACGTGCACCGCGAGGGCATCGCGTCGGTCAGCGCCGCCGACATCGCCGCCGCCAAGGCGCTGGGCCGCACGGTGAAGCTGCTGGCGATCTGCGAGCGGGTGAGCACGGACGGCGCCGAGGGCATCTCGGTGCGCGTGCACCCGGCGATGATCCCCAGCTCCCACCCGCTGGCGGGCGTGCACGGCGCGTTCAACGCGGTGTTCGTGGAGGCCGACGCGGCCGGCGAGATGATGTTCTACGGCCAGGGCGCGGGTGGCGCGCCGACCGCCAGCGCGGTGCTCGGCGACCTCGTCGCGGTGGCCCGCAACCGGGTGCACCAGGGGCGCGGCCCGCGGGAGTCGGCTTACGCGGCGCTGCCCGTCCGACCGATGGGCCAGACGCCGACGCGGTATCACATCAGTCTCGACGTCGCCGACCGGGCGGGCGTGTTGTCGCAGGTGGCGGCGGTGTTCGCGGAACACGACGTGAGCATCGCGGCCGTGCGGCAGGAGGGTCGGGTCGACGACGCCAGCCTGGTGATCGTCACCCACGCCGCTACCGACGCGGCACTGCGGTCGACCGTGGACAAAATCGGCGGGCTGCCCGTGGTTCGGGAAGTGGTCAGCGTGATGAGGGTGGAAGGCGAAGAAACATGACGATCCAAGCGGGCGTGCGACCGGGGTGGCCCGGCATCATCCACGCCTACGCGGACCGGATCGAGCTCCCCGAGGGCGCCAAGGTCGTCACCCTCCACGAAGGCGGCACGCCGTTGGTGGCCGCCGAGCACCTGTCGGAGCTGACCGGTTGCCAGGTCTACGTCAAGGTCGAGGGCGCGAACCCGACCGGCTCGTTCAAGGACCGCGGCATGACCGTGGCCATGACGCACGCGCTGGCCAGCGGCATCCGCGCGGTGATCTGCGCGTCGACCGGCAACACCTCCGCCAGCGCGGCGGCGTACGCGGCCAAGGCGGGCCTCACCGCCGCGGTGCTCGTGCCGCGCGGCAAGATCGCCCTGGGCAAGCTCGCCCAGGCGGTCTCCCACGGCGCGCGGATCCTGCAGATCGACGGCAACTTCGACGACTGCCTGGAGCTGGCCTCCAAGACGGCGACCGAGTACCCGATCACCCTGGTCAACTCGGTCAACCCGGTGCGGCTGATCGGCCAGAAGACCGCCGCGTGGGAGATCTGCGACGTGCTCGGCCGCGCGCCCGACGTGCACTGCCTGCCGGTCGGCAACGCGGGCAACATCACCGCGTACTGGCGCGGTTACTCCGACTACCGCGCCGACGGCGTGATCGGCGCCACGCCGAGGATGTTCGGGTTCCAGGCCGCGGGCTCCGCGCCGCTGGTGCTCGGGCAGCCGGTGGCGGACCCGGAGACCATCGCGACCGCCATCCGGGTGGGCAGCCCGGCGTCGTGGACCGGCGCGGTGGCCGCCAAGGAGGAGTCCGGCGGGCTGTTCGAGGCCGTGACGGACGAGAAGATCCTGGAGGCCTACCGCCTGCTGGCCTCGACCGAGGGCATCTTCGTCGAGCCCGCGTCCGCGACCAGCGTGGCGGGGATGCTGGCCACGGTCGCCGACGGCCGGCTGCCGAAGGGCTCCACGGTCGTCTGCACGGTCACCGGCCACGGCCTGAAGGACCCCGACACGGCTCTGCTGGGCATGCCCGAGGTCGAGCCGGTGCCGGTGGACCCCGGCGCCGTCGCGACCGCCCTGGAGCTGGCGTGACGGCCCTGGCGGCCCGTTGTGTGCGCGTCACCGTGCCGGCGTCCACGGCGAACCTCGGCTCGGGGTTCGACGCGCTGGGCATGGCGCTGGGCGTGCACGACGAGCTGGACTTCGCCGTGACCGACGGCGGGCTGGTGGTGGAGGTGTCCGGCGAGGGCGCCGCCGACGTGCCCACCGACGAGCGCCACCTGGTCGTGCGCGCGTTCCGGGCGGCGTGCGAGCTGGTCGGGGTGCGGGCGCCGGGGCTTCGGCTGACGTGCCGCAACGCCATCCCGCACGCGCGCGGCCTCGGCTCGTCGGCGGCGGCGATCGTGGCCGGTGTGGCGGCCGGTTTCGCCCTCGCCGGTCGCGAGTCGGACACGAGCGCGTTGCAACTCGCCGCCGAGTTCGAGGGCCACGCCGACAACGCGGCGGCGGCCATGTTCGGCGGGGTGGTGATCGCGTGGACGCACGGTGACCGCTACCGCGCGGTCCGTGTGGACCCGCACCCCGGTGTGACGCCGGTCGTGCTGGTGCCTTCGGAGGAGTCGTCCACCCACACCACGCGCGGTCTGCTGCCGTCGAAGGTGCCGCACGAGGACGCGGCGTTCGCGGCGGGGCGGTCCGCGTTGGCCGTGCACGCGCTCACCGCGGACCCGTCGTGGCTGGTCGACGCGTTGGACGACCGGCTGCACGAGCCCTACCGGGAACCCGCCTGGCCTGCGACGACGAGGCTGGTGCGGTCCCTGCGGGACGCCGGGGTGGCCGCCGCGGTGTCCGGCGCCGGACCCACGGTCCTGGCCCTGCCCCCCGACGGGGTGCTGCCGCCCCGGGTGGACCTGGCCGGGTTCGAGGCGCGCCGGGTGCCGGTCGACCTGGCCGGAGTCCGGGTTGCGCCACTCGGCTGAGTGATGCGACGCGCCGTGCCCCGGTTGTTGCACCCGGCCGGACCGGCGTCTACCCTCGGGGCCATCAGTCACCGCGCGCACGGGCGCCGGTGTGGTGCCCGGACGTTCGTTCCGGATCGCATTCCTCCAGTGACTTGGCTCTGTGCCGTATGGACGGGGCCGACGCTGGAAGGCACCCGCTCGCCGTGTGACCGAAGTCCCGCACCGGAGGACTCCGCTTTCGTGCGCGTTCCGCGCCGTCGCCAGGTCCGCCTGAACCGGGACGAAACTGCCGCACCGCATTCCGTCGGACGGCAGGTCCGCTGGATCGCGTAGGAGGCGCGCTCCGGTCAGGAAGGACATGTGTGACCAACACCGATGTACTGAGCAGCCAAGCTCCTGCTGCTCCCAATCCCGCTGCCGGCAGTTCCGGAGCCGAGGAGAACGCTCTGACCACCCCTTCGAACGGCAGCGCCACGCCGCGCAAGCGCGCGGGCCTCTCTGGAATGGTGCTGGCCGAACTCCGTGAACTCGCAGGTCAGCTGGGCATCACCGGCACGGCCGGCCTCCGCAAGGGCGACCTGATCGCCGCCATCAAGGAGCGGCAGGGCGGCACCTCCGGTCGGGGCAGTGCCGCGACGCCGCCCAAGGCCGAGAAGAAGGCCGAGGCGCCCAAGGCGGCCGTCGAGAAGCCCGTCGTGGAGAAGGCCGCCGCGGCTCCCGCCGTGGACAAGCCGACCCAGCAGCAGCTCGACGTGACCGACCGTCCCGCCGCGGAGGAGGAGGGTGGCCGCCGGGGCAACCGCCGCCGCCGTTCCTCCAACCGCCCCGCGGGCAGCCCCGAGGCGCCTGCCGCGGACGCCCAGCAGGCGCCGGCCCAGGCCGACCGACCCGCCCAGGCCGACCGCGTCCAGGCCGACCGCCCGCAGGCGGACCGCCAGCAGGGTGAGCGCGCCGAGCGGCAGGACCGCCCCGAGCGGCAGGACCGCGCTGAGCGGTCGGACCGGGGCGAGCGGTCGGACCGGGGCGACCGGCAGGACCGCGGTGACCGGCAGGACCGCTCCGAGCAGCGCGAACAGCGCCAGGACCGGGGCGACCGCGGCAACCGCGGCGACCGGCAGGACCGGAGCGGCCGTGACGGTCGTGACGACCGCGGTGACCGGGGTGGCCGCGACCGCGACCAGAACCGCAACCGCCAGCAGAGCGGTCCGGGCGACGACGACGAAGAGGGCGGCCGTCGTGGTCGCCGCTTCCGCGACCGCCGCCGGCGCGGTGGCCGCGGGGACGAGGGTGGCCCCACCACGGACACCGAGGTCCGCGACGACGACGTCCTGCTGCCCGTGGCGGGCATCCTCGACGTGCTGGAGAACTACGCGTTCGTCCGCACCTCGGGCTACCTGGCCGGGCCGAACGACGTCTACGTCTCGTTGTCGCTGGTCCGCAAGTACGGGCTGCGCCGCGGCGACGCCCTGATCGGCGCCGTGCGGCAGCCGCGCGACGGCGAGCAGCAGCGGCAGAAGTTCAACCCGCTGGTGCGGGTGGACAAGATCAACGGCCTCGACCCGGAGGAGTCCCGCAACCGGCCGGACTTCACCAAGCTGACGCCGCTGTACCCGAACGAGCGCCTGCGCCTCGAGACGGAACCGCACATCCTCACCACGCGCGTCATCGACCTGGTGATGCCGATCGGCAAGGGCCAGCGCGCCCTGGTCGTGTCGCCGCCGAAGGCGGGCAAGACCTCGGTGCTCCAGTCGATCGCCAACGCGATCACGAAGAACAACCCCGAGTGCCACCTGATGGTGGTGCTGGTGGACGAGCGCCCCGAAGAGGTCACCGACATGCAGCGGTCGGTGAAGGGCGAGGTCATCGCCTCCACCTTCGACCGCCCGCCGTCGGACCACACCACGATCTCGGAGCTGGCCATCGAGCGGGCGAAGCGCCTGGTCGAGATGGGTCACGACGTGGTCGTGCTGCTGGACTCGATCACCCGCCTGGGTCGGGCCTACAACCTCGCGGCCCCCGCGAGCGGCCGGATCCTGTCCGGTGGTGTCGACTCGACCGCGCTGTACCCGCCGAAGCGGTTCCTCGGCGCGGCCCGCAACATCGAGGGCGGCGGCTCGCTGACCGTCATCGCGACGGCCCTGGTCGAGACCGGGTCCGCGGGCGACAGCGTGATCTTCGAGGAGTTCAAGGGCACCGGCAACGCCGAGCTCAAGCTCGACCGGAAGATCGCGGACAAGCGGACCTTCCCGGCGGTGGACGTCGACTCGTCCGGCACCCGCAAGGAAGACCTGCTGCTCTCGCCGGACGAGCTGGCGGTCATGCACAAGCTGCGCCGGGTGCTGCACGCCCTGGACAGCCAGCAGGCCATCGACCTGCTGCTCGACCGCCTCCGCAAGAGCCGGACGAACATCGAGTTCCTGATGCAGGTGGCCAAGACCACCCCGGGCGGGGACAACGACTGACCCCGTCCGACCACCGAAGGCCCGTCCGGCACCGAGCCGGGCGGGCCTTCGGGCGTCCGGGACCCCGGCGACCAGGGGCCGGCGGGTCGATCAGGAGGCGCCGTCAGCAGGGTGGCGTGGGGGAGGCCAGGCCCGCCTCGGCCAGCGCGGCGGTGCGGCGGCGTTCGAGGAAGTACTGGGCGACCAGCAGCGCGGTGACCGGCACGCCGAGACCCACGACGGCCGCCACGGGCACGCGCACGCCGTCCAGGAGCACCCCGACTGCCAGCACGGCCGCCAGGTACGGCCACCGCAGCCAGGCGCGCTGCCACCGGGCGGTCCACCCGACCGCGCCGGACGTGGCGACGCCGACGGCCACGCCTGCGCCGAACACGGGGCTCGACAGGGCCAGCTGCCCCGGAGCGCCCACCAGCAGGCCACCCAACCCGGTGAGGCCGAGGACGGCGATGCTGAACAGGAACGGCACAGCCAGCCACGAGGTCAACGACAGGGGACGCCCGACAGTGCAGAACACCCCGCCAGTGTGGCGTTCGCGCCCCGCCTGTCGCTGCTGTCTGTAGTTCAGCGGTTACCTCATGCGCCGGATGGTCGACCACCATCGGTGAACGGTTGTGACCCCAGCCACCGGGAACAAGCGTGCGAAGCCTCGCGTTGCAGTCTCTGACAGCCGATCTGGCACACTGTCGGGTCGAGTCCGGCTCCGGTTCACCCCGAAGAATCCCAACGAGGACCCGGCGGCCACCTAGGAAAGGACAAGACGTTGAAGACCGGCATCCACCCCGAGTACGTGACGACCGAGGTCACCTGCGGCTGCGGCAACACCTTCGCCACGCGCAGCACCAAGACGTCCGGCGCCATCCACGTCGAGATCTGCTCCAACTGCCACCCGTTCTACACGGGCAAGCAGAAGATCATGGACACCGGTGGCCGGGTCGCGCGCTTCGAGGCCCGCTACGGCAAGCGCGCCAAGTAGCTGCCAGAACGGCGTCCACCCCGATCCCGCGGGTGGGCGCCGTTGTCGTCTCCACCCCCAGAAGCACGCCGAGACCGGAGCGAGATCGTGACGCTGGACGCCCTGCTGGCCGAGCACGCCGAGCTGGAAGCCAGGCTCGCCGACCCCTCGGTGCACGCCGACCAGGCGGGCGCGCGCAAGCTCGGCAAGCGCTACGCCGAGCTGACCCCGGTCGTGAAGACCGCCCGTGAGCTCGCGCAGGCCAGGTCCGACCTCGAGACGGCCCGCGAGCTGGCCGCCGAGGACGCGGTGTTCGCCGAGGAGGCCGAGCAGCTGGCCAGGACGGTCCCGGCGCTGGAGTCGAAGCTGACCGAGCTGCTGCTGCCGCGCGACCCGCACGACGGCTCGGACGTCGTGCTGGAGATCAAGTCCGGTGAGGGCGGCGAGGAGTCGGCCCTGTTCGCGGGCGACCTGCTGCGGATGTACCTGCGGTACGCCGAACGGCACGGGTGGAAGGCCGAAGTGCTCGACGGCACGGACTCCGACCTGGGTGGCTACAAGGACGTCACGGTGGCCATCAAGAGCCGCGCGGACACCCCGGACGGCGTCTGGTCGCGGCTGAAGTACGAGGGTGGCGTGCACCGCGTGCAGCGGGTGCCGGTGACCGAGTCGCAGGGCCGCATCCACACCTCCGCCGCGGGCGTCCTGGTGTTCCCCGAGGTCGACGAGGTCGAGGTCGAGATCGACGAGAACGACCTCCGCGTCGACGTGTTCCGCTCGTCCGGCAAGGGCGGGCAGAGCGTCAACACGACCGACTCGGCGGTGCGCATCACGCACCTGCCCACCGGCATCGTGGTGTCCTGCCAGAACGAGCGCAGCCAGCTGCAGAACAAGGCGCGCGCGATGCAGGTCCTCCAGGCCCGGCTGACCGCGCTGGCCGAGGAGAAGCAGCAGCAGGAGGCGTCGGACGCCCGGCGCACCCAGATCCGCACCGTGGACCGGTCCGAACGGGTGCGGACCTACAACTTCCCGGAATCGCGCATCTCCGACCACCGGGTCGGGTACAAAGCCCATAACCTGGACCAGGTGCTCGACGGCGACCTGGACGCGGTGCTGGACGCCCTGGCGTCGGCCGACCGCGCGGAGCGACTCGCCGCCGGGTGAGGCGACGACGGAGGGCGCGCGATGGCGGAAATCCTGGTGAACCCGCGGCGCGCCCCCCTCGACACCGCGCTGGACGTGCGGGTGGTCGACCTGCCACCGGGTGACCGGGTCGAGGTGCGCGCGACGACGGGCGACTGGTCGTCCGCCGCGGTGTTCCTGGCCGACGAGCGCGGCGTGGTGGACCTGACCAGGCACGCGCCGGTCGAGGGCGACTACGCCGGCGTCGACCCGATGGGGTTGTTCTGGTCGATGACCCGGACGGGTGAGCAGAGCGGCCCGACGGTGGTCGAGGTCGTCGGGGTCGCCGAGGTGGAGCTGGACCGGCTCGCCGTGCCCGACGGGGTGCGGCGGACCGAGGTGACCGAGAACGGCCTGGTCGGCGTGCTGTTCGAGCCCGACGACGACCGCACCGACCGCCCCGGCGTGCTGGTGCTGAGCGGGTCCGAGGGCGGGACGCACGAGCTGGACGCCGCGCTCCTGGCCGGGCACGGGTTCGCGGCGTTGACCCTCGCGCACTTCGGCGCGCCGGGCGTGCCGGACGACCTGGTCGAGATCCCGCTGGAGCACTTCGGCGCCGCGCTGGAGTGGCTCGGCGCGCGGGCGGGGGCGCTGGGTGTCGTCGGCGGGTCGCGCGGCGGCGAGCTGGCGTTGCTGGTCGGCGCGACGTTCCCGCAGGTCAAGGCCGTGGTGAGCGTGGTCGGCAGCGGTGTCGTCACGCAGGGCATCGGACCGGGGACGCGGCTGTTGCAGAAGTTGGAGCACGAGGCGGCGTCGTGGACGTGGCAGGGCCGGCCGCTGCCGTACCTGCCGTACTCGATCCCCGACGAGCTGCGCCGCCGGGTCGTCTCGGGCGAGCCGGTGCCGCTGGGCCTCGCGTTCGACCTCACCGACGGCATCCCCGCGGACACCGAGATCCCGGTCGAGCGGATCGGCGGCGGTGTGTTGCTGCTCTCATCGGGGCAGGACGAGTCGTGGCCGTGCGCCGAGCTGAGCGAGGTCGCCCTCCGCCGGCTCGAAGCGCACGGGCACCCGCACCGGCACGAGCACGTCGTCTACCCCGGGGCAGGACACCTGATCGCGGGCCCTCCGCACCGGCCGAGCACGGACGTGGTCGTCCCGGGTCCCGGCGTGCGGTTCTCGACGGGCGGCACGCCCGCCGCCACGGCCGCCGCCCGCGCCGACGCGTGGCGTCGGACCGTTGAGTTCTTGTCGGACCAACTGGGCACCTAATGTGTCGTTCATGAGCGCACACTTTGACGTCGTGGTCCTCGGTGCGGGGCCAGGCGGGTACGTCGCCGCGATCCGGGCGGCCCAGCTGGGGCTGAAGACGGCGGTCATCGAGGAGCGTTACTGGGGCGGGGTGTGCCTGAACGTGGGCTGCATCCCGTCGAAGGCGCTCCTGCGCAACGCGGAGCTCGCGCACCTGTTCACCCACGAGCAGAAGACCTACGGCATCCAGGTCGACGGCACGGTGAGGTTCGACTACGGCGCCGCCTTCGACCGCAGCCGCAAGGTCGCGGACGGGCGCGTCAAGGGCGTGCACTTCCTCATGAAGAAGAACGGCATCACCGAGTACGACGGCCGGGGCACGTTCCTCGACGCGAACACCATCCAGGTGGGTGACGAGCGGGTCACGTTCGACCACGCGATCATCGCGGCGGGCGCGACCACCCGGCTCCTGCCGGGGACGGAGCTGTCCGAACGGGTGGTGACCTACGAGGAGCAGATCCTGTCGCAGGACCTGCCCGAGAGCATCGTCATCGCCGGCGCGGGCGCCATCGGCGTCGAGTTCGCGTACGTGCTGCACAACTACGGCGTGAAGGTCACCATCGTCGAGTTCCTCGACCGGGTGGTGCCGCTGGAGGACGCCGAGGTGTCGGCGGAGCTGGCCAAGCGGTACAAGCGGCTCGGGATCGACGTGCGGACGTCCACGAGGGTCGAGTCCATCGACGACTCCGGCCCGCGCGTGCGGGTGACCGTGTCGAAGGACGGCGCCGAGGAGGTCCTGGAGGCCGACAAGGTCATGCAGGCCATCGGCTTCCAGCCCCGGGTCGAGGGCTACGGGCTGGAGAACACCGGCGTGCGGCTGACCGAGCGCGGCGCCATCGAGGTCGACGGGCGCGGGCGCACGAACGTGGAGAACATCTTCGCGATCGGCGACGTGACGGCGAAGCTGATGCTCGCGCACGCCGCCGAGTCGATGGGCGTCATCGCCGCCGAGACCATCGCGGGCGCGGAGACCATGGAGCTGGACTTCGTGATGATCCCGCGCGCGACGTACTGCCAGCCGCAGATCGCCTCGTTCGGGTGGACCGAGGCGCAGGCGCGCGAGCGCGGGTTCGACGTGAAGGTGGCGAAGTTCCCGTTCACCGCCAACGGCAAGGCGCACGGCATCGGCGACTCGGCCGGGTTCGTGAAGCTGATCAGCGACGCGAAGCACGGCGAGCTGCTCGGCGGCCACCTGATCGGGCCGGACGTGACCGAGCTGCTGCCGGAGCTGACCCTGGCCCAGCAGTGGGACCTCACCGTGCACGAGGTGGCGCGCAACGTGCACGCGCACCCGACGTTGGGCGAGGCGGTCAAGGAAGCGGTGCACGGGCTGGCCGGCCACATGATCAACTTCTGATCGCCCTACCCTGGGACCATGACCCGACACCCGTTGCGGCTGGCCATCAACGAAGCGGAACGCCTGCTGGCCGCGGCGGGTGTCGACAGCCCCAGGGTGGACGCCGAGCTGCTGGCGGCCCACGTGCTCGGCGTCGAGCGCTCGCGGCTGCCGCTGGTCCCGCTGGTCGACCCGCCGGTGGTGGACGCGCTGCACAAGGCCGTGCGGCTGCGCGCGACCCGCGTGCCGCTGCAGCACATCACCGGCCGGGCGTACCTGGGCGGGGTGGACCTGGAGGTCGGTCCGGGCGTGTTCATCCCGCGCCCGGAGACCGAGCTGATGCTGGAGTGGGCGCTGTCCACTGTGGAGTCCGAGGACCCCGTGGTGGTCGACCTGTGCACGGGTTCCGGCGCGTTGGCGCTGGCGGCGGCGCACCGGCTGCCCGCCGCGTCCGTGCACGCGGTCGAGCGCGACCCCTCGGCGCTGGCCTGGGCGCGGCGCAACGCGGAGGCCCGCGCCGCCGCGGGCGACACGCCCATCACGCTGCACGCCGGCGACGTGACCGAGCCGGGCGTGCTGTCCGACCTGGACGGGCAGGTCGACCTGGTGCTGTGCAACCCGCCGTACGTGCCGGACGGCACCGAGGTGCAGCCCGAGGTCGCCGACCACGACCCGCGGCACGCGGTGTTCGGCGGGTCGGACGGGCTCGACGTGATCCGGCACGTCGTGGGCGTGGCCGCGCGGCTGCTCAAGCCCGGTGGGCACGTGGCGATCGAGCACGACGACAGCCACGGCACGACCGTGCCCGCGCTGCTCTCCGCGCGCCGGGTGCTCACCGACGTCGCGGACCACCGCGACCTGGCGTGGCGACCGCGCTTCGCGACCGCGCGCCGGGTCTAAGGGGCGGCCCGCTCGACCATGCCGGCCAGTCGCGACCGGGTCCGGTCCCACTCCTCGGCCGGCCCGGCGGAGTAGAGGACGTACTCGACGCCGCCGGCTTCCCAGAACGCGGTGGCGACCCGGTTCGGGCCCGCCGGCGTGTTCTCGTCGAATTCCCAGCTGACGGCCGGGTGGTCGCGGATCGTCGTCGGGACGAGCGTCACGCGGCGGTGGCCGGGTTCGCGCTCGCGGTCCGCGGCGGCCCGGGTGATGCGGTCCAGGAGCGTGGTCGACGGGTCGGTGACCGGTGCGCCGCCGAGCCGGAGCTCGCGGCGCGGCGACGTCGGGTCGGTGACGACGAGCGTGGTGGCGACCGTGCCGGTGGTGACCTCCCAGCCGACCGGGACCACCGTGCTGAGACCGCCCGGCGCGTCGATCCGCCGCAGGTCCGGCGGTGGGGACTGGGTGGTCGAGGCGGTGGTGCCGGCGGCGGCCGGCGGGGTGGTGGCGGCCGCCGCGGTGGTGCTCGCCGGGGTGTCGGTGGTGATGGCGGGCAGGTCGGGGGCCGCGGCGGCGGGCGGGGGCGCGGCCGGCTGCCGGTCCAGCGCCAGGTAGCCCGCGGCGCCCGCCAGGACGACGTACACGGCGGCGGCGGACAACGCCAGGGGCAGGGCGCCGATCGGGTTTCTCGCAGTCACCGGACGCCTCGCCATCGGGATAATCTGGAGGTCAACGCTCCGCCGAGTAAATCGGAGAACCCGCGATGGCTGTCAATGGCCCGAACGAGTGGAGCGAACTGCGGGAATGGCTGTCGGCGCGCGTCATCCGCGTCGACCTCACCGAATTCGCCGACCCCGACCGGCTCCGCCTGTCCCGGGCGCTGACCGCGCTGACGTCGGCGCTGGGCGAGGGCCACGATGACGAGAGCCACCTCGCCGCCGCCGTGGTGCGCGGCGAGCTGGCCCGCGGCGGCGCGCCGCGGGCGGACGACGTGCTGCGCACCCACCTGGCCATCGCGCTGGTGGCCCGGACCGCGGAGGTGCGGGGCGTGACGCCCGGCGGCGCGCTGGTCGTGGCGGACGCGCGCCAGGCGGCGGAGTGCCGCGTGCTGGCCGAGGAGGTGCTGGCGCTCAGCCCGCACCCGGAGCTGATCGCCTTCGCGACCGACCTGCTCCGGCGGCTGGACGAGGCGCGGGCGTGGCGGTGGGTGGAGCCGGACGTGTGGACGGCGGCCGTCGTCGGCTTGGCCGTCCTGGTGCTGCCGTTCGTGGGCGCGGCGATCGGCGACCCGGTCGTGACGGTGGCGGGCGTGCTGGTCGGCGGGGCGCTCGTGTTCGGGTTCGTGGTGGCGCACCGGAAGCGCCGGTGGGCGGTCGACGCGGACGCGGCGTTCGGTCGCGGTGGTCGGTGACCGGGTCCGCCGTGACGCCTGCCGCGCCGCACCCGCCGCTCGCCGTCCGGGTGTGACCTCGGCCGCTGGCGCCGGACGCGCTGTGCTTGGATCAGCAGGGTGAGCACGATCTACGACTGTGGTGTCCAGGCCGACCGCGCCGCGGGCCTCGAGGCTGCGGCGGGAGCGGTGCGGGGTGGCCGGCTGGTCGTCCTGCCCACGGACACCGTGTACGGCATCGGGTGCGACGCCTTCGACGCGGCCGCCGTCCGTGCCCTCCTGGAGGCCAAGGGCCGCGGACCCGACATGCCGGTCCCCGTCCTGGTCGGTTCGTGGACCACGATCGACGGGTTGGTCCTCGGGGTGCCCCGGCAGGCCCGCGCGTTGATCGAGGCGTTCTGGCCCGGCGGGCTGTCGCTGGTGCTGCCGCACGCGCCCTCGCTGGCGTGGGATCTCGGTCACACCCGCGGCACCGTGATGCTGCGGATGCCGTTGCACCCGGTCGCGCTGGAGCTGCTGCGCGACGTCGGCCCGATGGCCGTCTCCAGCGCCAACAAGTCCGGCTTCCCGCCGGCGGGCACGGCCCAGGAGGCCTGGGACCAGCTCGGCGAGGAGGTCGGCGTCTACCTGGACGGCGGACCGGCCGCCGAGAACATCGCCTCCACCATCGTCGACCTGACCGGCCCGGACCCCGTGGTGCTGCGGGAGGGCGCGGTGCCCGTCGCCGAGGTGTCCAAGGCCCTCGGCGTCGAAGTCGAGGTCGCCCGCTAGTGGATCTTCCCGATCGGAGTAGCGTGGTGCTCCTCCCGCACGAACCACCCCAACGGGATCCGATGCAGCAAGATCCACCCGACACCCCATCGCCGAGGGGCTAGCCTGCCGTGGGCCAGTTGCCTGCCGTGTCCAACGTCCTCCCCGTCCGGGAGTACCTTCTCGTCGCGCTGACCGCCGCGGTCGTGACGTTCCTGCTCGTCGGCCTGGTCCGCGCGCTGGCGTTCCGGATCGGCGCGGTCGCCTACCCCCGCCAGCGGGACGTGCACGTCCAGCCCATGCCGCGCATGGGCGGCCTCGCCATGTACGGCGGGGTGCTGGGCGGCATGCTCCTGGCGCACCAGCTGCCGGTGCTGCGCTCGGCGTTCGACTTCTCCTACGACCCGTACGCGGTGATCGTGGGCGGCGGCGTGATCGTCCTCGTCGGCGTGCTGGACGACCGGTTCGAGCTCGACTCCCTGACGAAGCTCGCCGGGCAGGTCACCGCGGCGGGCATCCTCGTGCTGTTCGGCCTGCAGTGGCTGCTGTTCTGGGTGCCGTGGGGCGACGACGGCGAGGGCACCGGCTCGCTGCTCTCGCTCGACCAGAACCAGGGCGCGATCCTGAGCGTGCTGCTGGCCGTGACGATGGTCAACGCGATGAACTTCGTGGACGGCCTGGACGGCCTCGCGGCGGGCATCGGGCTCATCGCCGCCGCCGCCACCTGCGTGTTCTCCATCGGCCTGCTGGCCAACAACGGCGGTGACGTCGGCGCGTACCCGCCCGCCCTGATCGCGGCCACGCTCGCGGGCGCGTGCCTCGGCTTCCTGCCGCACAACTTCAACCCCGCGCGGATCTTCATGGGCGACTCCGGGTCGATGCTGATCGGGCTGATGCTCGCGGCGGCGACGATCTCCGCGTCGGGGAAGATCAACTACGGGTCGGTGCGCGCCACCGACGTCCTCGGCCTGCTGTCGCCGCTGGTCGTGGTGGCCGCGGTGCTGTTCGTGCCGTTGCTGGACCTGCTCATGGCCGTGGTCCGGCGCACCCGGCGGGGCGAGAGCCCGTTCTCCGCGGACAAGATGCACCTGCACCACCGGCTGCTGGAGATCGGCCACTCCCAGCGCCGCGCGGTGCTGCTGATCTACTTGTGGGCGGGCGTGCTGGCGTTCGGCGCGGTGGCGTTGACGCTGTTCGACGTGGTCGTCGTGGTGTGGTGCCTGGCCATCGGACTCGTTCTCGCGCTGTTGGTCTCCGCGATACCGAGACTTCGCGAAGTACGCCGCACCTGACCCCGATGGTGGGGTGAGCACCAAGCCCTCTTTACACTCGGTCTCGACCAGTGAGAAGAGGTGACATGAGCCAGGACAGCTCTGAGGGCAAGACGGAGTGGACCCACGAAGCCGTCGTCCGGCGACTCGCGGGCGAGATGTACCGCAGCGCGCTGTGGGCGGCCTTGGGGACCGTGGCCGTCGGCGTGATCCTCTGGACCGTGCTGGCCGGTGTCCCCGGCCTGGTCGCGGCGCTGATCGGTGGCGCGATCGCGTGCCTGTCGTCGGCCGCGACGCTGCTCCTGATGCACCGCACCGCCGCGATGCCGCTCCAGGTGATCATGGTCGCGGCGTTCGCCGGGTTCATGGGCAAGCTGATCCTGCTGTTCGCGGTGATGCTGCTGCTGCGCCAGTTCCCGGTGCTGCACACCAACGCCCTGGCGTTGACCATGGCCGCGACGATCCTGGTCGCCACCGCCATGGAGGTGCGCGCCTCCAAGCGCAGTCGCAGTCAGATCGTCATCCCGACCCCTGGCAACACCTGATCTACCGGCTGGTACGGTGCGCGCAGGACGGGACACCCAGGTAGGTGGGGTGCCTCTCGCGGGCGCTTGCGGTCCGTAAGGTACGTTAAGTCCCGATCGTGACGATTCCCCCGGCGGAGTGAACGCCGGCCGGGAGAACCGGAAGGAACACAGTGACCACGATGGTGCTGGCTGCGGGTGATGAGTTCGTCGCACCCGGCGTGAAGGACTTCTTCCTCCCACCGATCTTCGGTGAGGTCACCAAGCCCATGGTGCTTCTGGTGCTCTCGATCTTGATCATCGGTGCGTTCTTCATCGCGGCGACCCGCAACCTCAAGCTCGTTCCCGGCAAGTTCCAGTTCGCCGCCGAGTCGCTCTACGACGTCGGCCGCAACACGATCGCGCGTGAGCAGATCGGCGCCAAGGACTTCAAGCCCTTCGTCCCGCTGATCCTCACGGTCTTCACCTTCATCCTGGTGAACAACCTGTTCGGGCTCATCCCGTTCGTGCAGTTCCCCACGATGTCGCACATCGGCTTCCCGCTGGCCGTCTCGGTGCTCGTGATCTACCCGGTGTACCACTTCGTCGGGTTCAAGCGGCACGGTTTCGTCGGATACCTGAAGCACCAGACCATGCCGCCCGGCGCGCCGTGGTTCGTGCTCATCCTGCTGATCCCGATCGAGTTCTTCCAGAAGTTCTTCCTGAACCCGCTCACGCTCGCGATCCGAGTTTTCGCGGCCATGTTCGCGGGTCACCTGCTCTTGCTGGTGTTCACCTTGGCCGGTGAGTACCTGCTCTTCGCCGGCGGCATCACCGTCGTGGTCGCGCCCATCGCGTTCGTCTTCGCCATCGCGCTGACGTTCCTCGAAGCGTTGATCATGGTTCTTCAGGCCTACATCTTCGCGCTGCTGTCCGCCAACTACATCGGCGCGGCGCTGGCCGAAGAGCACTGAGAAATCACAAGCCTCCGATCCGCGAGCGTTCGCGGACCGAGTTGGAAAGGGAACAGCACAAGTGAGCGCTATCGTTCTTGCTCAGGAAGCCGCGAACGTCAACCTGAACCAGGGCCTCGCTGCCATCGGCTACGGCCTCGCGGCCATCGGCCCCGGCATCGGCGTGGGTCTGATCTTCTCCTCGGTCATCAACGGCACCGCCCGTCAGCCCGAGGCTCGCGGCGTGCTGCTGAGCCTGGCCTGGACCACGTTCGCCATCGTCGAGGTGCTCGCCCTGCTCGGCTTCGTCGTGTACTTCCTCGCGACGGCGGCCTGAGCACCGGTTCATCGCATCAGAGAGGTTTGTGATGAATACCCTCATCTTGGCGGCGGAGGAAGGGGCCATTAACCCCGTCCTGCCGCACACGTCGGAGATCATCCTCGGCCTGATCTCGTTCCTGCTGCTGTTCTTCGTCATCAAGAAGTTCGTGTCGCCGCGCTTCGAGACGTTGTACGCGGAACGTGCCGCCAAGATCGAGGGCGGGATCGAGAAGGCAGAGCAGGCGCAGGCGCAGGCCCAGCAGGCGCTGGACCAGTACAAGGCGCAGCTGGCCGAGGCTCGTGCCGAAGCGGCCCGCATCCGCGACGACGCCCGCATCGAAGGCGAGCAGATCATCAGCGAGCTGCGCGCCAAGGCGCAGGAGGAGTCCTCGCGGATCATCGCGCAGGGGCAGACCCAGCTCGAGACGCAGCGCGCGCAGATCGTCGCCGAGCTGCGTGGCGAGTTGGGCCGGCTGGCCATCGACCTGGCGGACCGGGTCGTCGGCGAGTCGCTCGAGGACGAGGTGCGCCGCCGGGGCACCGTCGACCGGTTCCTCTCCGAGCTCGACGGCACGTCGGCTCCGGCCGTCAAGTGAGGGAACGCCGATGACGCTGCACGCCGCCAGCCGTGACGCCCTGGCCGCCGCCGAACTGCGGTTGCTCGAGGCCGTGGATGCCACGTTGGACAGCTCCGCCCTGGGCGAGCTGGGCAGCGAGCTGTTCGCGGTCGTGAGCCTGCTGTCGGCGCAGCCCGCGCTGCGCCGCGCGCTGGCCGACAACTCCTCGGAGCCCGAGTCCCGGGAGCAGCTGCTGCGCGGCCTGCTCGACGGCAAGGTCGCCGACGTGACCGCGCAGGTGCTGGCCACGGTCGTCACCGCGCGCTGGTCCAGCCCTCGCGAGCTGGTCGACGGCGTCGAGTCGCTGGCCCGCACCACGCTGCTGGTGCGGGCGGAGCGGGACGGCAAGCTCGACGCGGTCGAGGACGAGCTGTTCCGGCTCGGCCGGATCGTCGCGGGCAACCACGCGCTCGAGCTGGCGCTCTCCGACCCGGCGGCCGAGGCCGCGGGCAAGGTCGCGCTGGTCGACAGCCTCGTGGCGGGCAAGGTGGACGCGACCACCAAGACCCTGGTGGACCAGCTCGTCCGCGAGCCGCGTGGCCAGGGAGTCGTCAACGGCCTCGGCGACCTCGCGTCGCTCGCGGCCAAGCGCCGGGAACGTTCCGTCGCCTACGTCCGTTCCGCCGTCGAGCTCGACGCGGCTCAGCAGGACCGCCTCGAGGCCACGTTGACCCGGATCTACTCCCGGCCGATCGCGCTGCACGTCGAGGTCGACCCCACGCTGCGCGGTGGCCTGCTGATCAAGATCGGCGACGAGGTCATCGACGGGAGCGTGGCCGGTCGGCTGGCGTCACTGCGCCGCGACCTCGCCGGCTGACCGACCGGAACCGCGGCCCACAAGCCCCTTTCCCAGAACGAAGTGAGAGCAGGAACGACATGGCGGAGCTGACGATCTCGTCGGACGAGATCCGCAGTGCGATCGAGAAGTACGTCTCGGCCTACTCCCCGGAAGTGAGCCGGGAAGAGGTCGGCGTCGTCGCGGAGACCTACGACGGCATCGCCATCGTCGAGGGTCTGCCCGGCACCATGACCAACGAGCTGCTGGAGTTCCCCGGCGGCGTGCTCGGCGTGGCCCTGAGCCTGGAGGTCCGCACCATCGGCGCGGTCATCCTCGGTGACTTCGACAAGATCGAAGAGGGCCAGGAGGTCAAGCGGACCGGCCAGGTGCTCTCCGTGCCGGTCGGCGACGGCTTCCTCGGCCGCGTGGTGAACCCGCTCGGCCAGCCGATCGACGGCCTCGGCGACATCGTGGCCGACGACAACCGCGCGCTGGAGCTGCAGGCGGCGTCCGTGCTGCAGCGGCAGCCGGTGAGCGAGCCGATGCAGACCGGCATCAAGGCCATCGACGCCATGACGCCGATCGGCCGCGGCCAGCGCCAGCTGATCATCGGCGACCGCAAGACCGGCAAGACCGCGGTCTGCATCGACACGATCATCAACCAGAAGAAGGCCTGGGACTCGGGCGACCCGCAGCAGCAGGTCCGCTGCGTGTACGTGGCCGTCGGCCAGAAGGGCTCCACCATCGCGGGCGTCAAGGCCGCGCTGGAGGAGGCGGGCGCGCTGGAGTACACCACCATCGTCGCCGCCCCCGCGTCCGACTCGGCCGGCTTCAAGTGGCTCGCGCCCTACACCGGCTCGGCCATCGGCCAGCACTGGATGTACCAGGGCAAGCACGTCCTGATCATCTTCGACGACCTGACCAAGCAGGCGGAGGCGTACCGCGCCATCTCGCTGCTGCTGCGTCGCCCGCCGGGCCGCGAGGCCTACCCCGGCGACGTCTTCTACTTGCACTCGCGCCTGCTCGAGCGCTGCGCGAAGCTGTCCGACGACATGGGCGGCGGCTCGATGACCGGCCTGCCGATCATCGAGACCAAGGCCAACGACGTGTCGGCGTACATCCCGACCAACGTCATCTCGATCACCGACGGCCAGTGCTTCCTGGAGTCGGACCTGTTCAACGCCGGCGTGCGCCCGGCCGTCAACGTGGGCATCTCGGTGTCCCGCGTCGGTGGCGCCGCGCAGACCAAGGCGATGAAGACGGTCTCCGGCTCGCTGCGCCTGGACCTGTCGCAGTTCCGCGAGCTGGAGGCGTTCTCCGCCTTCGCCTCGGACCTCGACGCGGCCTCCCGCGCCCAGCTGGACCGCGGCGCCCGCCTGGTCGAGCTGCTCAAGCAGGGCCAGTACTCGCCGGTCCCCGTCGAGGAGCAGGTCGTCTCGATCTACCTCGGCACCAACGGCCACTACGACGACATCCCGGTCGGCGACGTCCGCCGCTTCGAGTCGGAGTTCCTGGACCACGTCCGGCGCGGCCACGACGTGATCCTGTCCGACATCCGCGAGTCCAAGAAGCTGTCGGACGACACGGAGAAGGGCATCGTGAACGCCGTCACCGCGTTCAAGCAGCAGTTCACCGCATCCGGTGGCGCGTCCGTGGTCAACGACGCGCCCGCCGACGCGATGGACGCCGACAAGGTCGGGCAGGAGTCGGTGAAGGTCAACCGGCCCGCTCCGACCGAGAAGTGACGTAGCCATGGCGGCACAGATCCGAGAGCTGCGCCAGCGGATCCGCTCGGTCAACTCGACCAAGAAGATCACCAAGGCGTACGAGCTCATCGCCACGTCCCGTCTGGCCAAGGCGCAGACGAGGGTCGCGGCGTCGCGTCCGTACGCGGAGGAGATCACCTCGGTGCTCTCCTCCCTGGCGACCGCGTCCGCGAACCTCGACCACCCGCTGCTGACCGAGCGCAAGAACCCCCGCCGTGCCGCCGTCCTGGTCGTGACCAGCGACAAGGGCATGTGCGGTGGCTACAACGCCAACGTGCTGCGTGCCGCCGAGGAGCTGCTCTCGCTGCTGCGGTCCGAGGGCAAGGAGCCCGTGCTCTACGTCATCGGCCGCAAGGGCGTGGGCTACTACAAGTTCCGCCGCCGCGCCATCGCGGGCGAGTGGACCGGTTTCTCGCAGCTCCCGCACTACGTGAACGCGGTCGAGGCCGGTGACGCGCTGGTCAAGGCGTTCGTCGCGGGCAGCGACGACGAGGGCGACCAGCCCGGCCCGGACGGCGTGCTCGGCGTGGACGAGCTGCACGTGGTCTACACCGAGTTCAAGTCGATGCTGAGCCAGACGCCGGTCGCCAAGCGGATCGCGCCGATGGTCGTGGACTTCGACCCGGAGCCGCAGAAGCTCCAGTCGGTGTACTCGTTCGAGCCGAGCGCGGAGACGTTGCTGGGCGCGTTGCTGCCCAAGTACGTCAAGACCCGGCTCTTCTCGGCGCTGCTGGACGCGGCGGCCTCGGAGTCGGCGGCGCGGCGGACCGCGATGAAGGCGGCGACGGACAACGCCACCGAGCTGGTCCGCAACCTCAGCCGCCAGGCGAACGCGGCCCGCCAGGCCCAGATCACCCAGGAGATCAGCGAGATCGTCGGTGGCGCCTCCGCGCTTACCGGGGGCGCAGGAAGTGATGAGTGACATGAGTGCTACTGCCACCACCACCCGCACCGGCCGTGTGGTCCGGGTGATCGGTGCCGTCGTCGACGTGGAGTTCCCGCGCGGCGCGGTGCCGGAGCTGTTCAACGCGCTGCACGTGGAGATCACCTACGAGGCGGTCGCCAAGACGCTGACCCTGGAGGTCGCCCAGCACCTGGGTGACAACCTGGTCCGCACCATCTCGATGCAGCCGACCGACGGCCTGGTCCGCGGCGCGGCGGTGACCGACACCGGCAAGGCGATCAGCGTGCCGGTCGGCGACGTCGTCAAGGGCCACGTCTTCAACGCGCTGGGCGACTGCCTCGACGAGCCCGGCCTCGGCCGCGACGGCGAGCAGTGGGGCATCCACCGCAAGGCGCCGTCGTTCGACCAGCTCGAGGGCAAGACCGAGATCCTGGAAACGGGCATCAAGGTCATCGACCTGCTGACCCCGTACGTCAAGGGCGGCAAGATCGGCCTGTTCGGCGGCGCGGGCGTGGGCAAGACGGTGCTCATCCAGGAGATGATCACCCGTATCGCCCGCGAGTTCTCCGGCACGTCGGTGTTCGCCGGCGTCGGCGAGCGCACCCGTGAGGGCACCGACCTCCTCCTCGAGATGGAGGAGATGGGCGTGCTCGGCGACACCGCCCTGGTGTTCGGTCAGATGGACGAGCCGCCCGGCACGCGCATGCGGGTCGCGCTGTCCGCGCTGACGATGGCGGAGTACTTCCGCGACGTGCAGGGCCAGGACGTGCTGCTGTTCATCGACAACATCTTCCGGTTCACCCAGGCGGGTTCCGAGGTGTCGACCCTGCTGGGCCGCATGCCGTCCGCCGTGGGTTACCAGCCGACGCTGGCGGACGAGATGGGTGAGCTCCAGGAGCGCATCACCTCGACGCGCGGCAAGTCGATCACCTCGCTGCAGGCCATCTACGTGCCCGCGGACGACTACACCGACCCCGCGCCGGCCACCACGTTCGCCCACCTGGACGCGACGACGGAGCTCTCCCGTCCGATCTCCCAGAAGGGCATCTACCCGGCGGTGGACCCGCTGTCCTCGTCCTCCCGGATCCTCGAGCCGTCGATCGTCGGCGAGGAGCACTACCGGGTGGCGCAGGAGGTCAAGCGGATCCTGCAGAAGTACAAGGAGCTGCAGGACATCATCGCCATCCTCGGCATGGACGAGCTGTCCGAGGAGGACAAGGTCCTCGTCGGCCGCGCCCGTCGCCTGGAGCGCTTCCTCGGCCAGAACTTCATCGTGGCCGAGAAGTTCACCGGTCAGCCGGGTTCGTTCGTGTCCATCAAGGACACCATCGAGGCGTTCGACCGCGTCTGCAAGGGCGAGTTCGACCACTACCCGGAGCAGGCGTTCTTCTCCTGCGGCGGGTTGGACGACGTCGAGGCCAACGCCAAGAAGCTGGCCGGCAACTGAGTCGGGCTTCGTCGAAGGGCCGTTCCCCGTCGGGGGGCGGCCCTTCGGGCGTTACCGGGCCGGGTCGTCAGGGGGAGGCCCAGCCCAGCGCGCGGGAGATCGCCAGGCCGCACGTGCGCACGGCGGGCACGACGGTGTCGGTGCGGGTGTCGATCGGCACGACGACGGACACCGCGGCCACCACCTCGCCGTCCTGGCCGCGCACGGGGGCGGCGACCGAGTAGGTGATCATCTCGAGCTGGCGGTCGCTGATGGCGTAGTCGTCGCGGCGCACCCGGGCCAGGGTCTCCCGCAGCTCCGGCGGCGACACGATCGTCCGGGGCGTGAACCGCTTGAGCGGCGCGGCCAGCACGGCCTCCTGCACGGCGACCGGCGCGGCGGCCAGCAGCACCAGGCCGACGCCCGTGCAGTGCGTCGGCATCCGGCTGCCGACCCGCGTCAGCACGTTCACCGCGTCCCGCGCCGAGATCCGCTCCACGTACACGACCTCCGTGCCGTCGCGGACGGCCAGCTGCACGTTGTGCCGCGTGACCTCGCACAGGTCCTCCAGGAACGGCAGGGCCCGGTCCCGCAGGTCCAGGCTGCCGGGGGACAACGCGCCCAGCTCCAGCAGCCTCAGGCCCACGCAGTAGCGCCCATCCGCCGTCCGGTCCAGGGCGCGCAGCTCCACCAGCGACGCCACCAGCCGGTGCGTGGTGCTCAGCGGCAGGCCGGAGTGGCGGCTCAGCTCGGACAGCGTCACCGCCGACCGGTCCACGGTGAACACGGACAACAGCGAGAACGCGCGCTCCAGCAGCGACTTCGGGGTGGGCACCGGCCCAGTCTCCCAGCGGCGCGCCCGCGCCGGCCCCAGCGGCGGCGTACCCGGTGCGCTGCCGCGCCGCCACCGCGCTGCTGAGCGACCCGCGCCGCCGTCTGCCCGCAGACAGCGCCCGTGGTCGGTGACCGTGCCGGTGGACCGAGGCGTCTGCACGTAATCAGGGTCATCTGCGGCCCGTGCCGGGCGTGTGCCGCTTGCCGCACCCGGCGGGGTTCCTCCCTGTTCGCCTTGGTAGCGGCCTTGCGGGTGGTCGCGGAGGACGCCGCCGGAGCGGTCGCCGGGAGGGCCGCGGCGGGCCGGGGCGGCGCCTGGGGGTGGCCGGCACGGCGGGGTGTTCCGGTCACCGTTTAGACTGGGGCTCGACTCCAGTCGACTCAGGGAGATGCGCGTGGCCGAGATGACCGTCCAGTTGGTCGCGGTGGAACGCCGCCTGTGGTCCGGCACGGCCACCTCGGTGGTCGCGCAGACGCTCGAAGGGGAGATCGGCATCCTGCCCGGCCACGAGCCGGTGCTCGGCCAGTTGGTCGAGGGCGGCGTGGTCCGGATCCGCACCACGGACAACGAGCTCGTGACGGCGGCCGTGCACGGCGGGTTCCTCTCCGTGACCGGCGACGGGGTGAGCATCCTCGCCGAGGACGCGGAGCTCTCCGAGGAGATCGACGTCGAACAAGCCCGCTCGGACGCGCAGAACTCGGACGACGTGCAGCGGGCCCGGGCCATCGCGCGGCTGCGCGCCGCGGGACACTCGGCCTGACGCGGACGGGACGAGCGCCGTGGGGATCGCCGAACTGGTGGGGGTGGTCCTGTTCGGCGCGGTGGTCGTCCTCGCGTACCTGGCGTGGCGCCGCGTCCGACTGCTGCGCGCCGGTGGCGTGCACGTCGCGTTGAGGTCGCGCATCGCCGGTTCCGGCCGGGGCTGGCACCTGGGTGTCGGGCACTACCGCGGTGACGAGTTCACCTGGTTCCGCGTGCTGAGCCTGAGCGCCGGCCCGGACATGGTCATCTCCCGCGAGGGCTTCGAGATCGACGACCGCCGCGAGCCCACCCCGCCGGAGGCGTACGCGATGCCCGCGAACGCGGTGGTGCTCCGGTGCCGGGGCAACAAGGGCGAGGTCGAGATCGCGATGGGCCCGGACGCGCTGACCGGATTCCTGTCCTGGTTGGAGTCAGCGCCTCCGGGCCGATCCATCCCCTGGGCCTCCTAGCCCGGCGGCCCCGGAAGGGTCAGGCGGGTTGCCTGATGCTCTCGTAGATGCGGGCGAAGCCCTCCTCGCCGTGACCGGCGTCGACCTGCCGCCGGATCAGGTCCTGCACCACCCCGACCACCTCCGTGGAGATGCCCTGCGCGGCGCTCGCGCCGAGCAGGTCGCCGAGGTCGGAGAACACCAGGCTCTGCTGCCCCGGCACGGTGTAGTCGCCGCCGTCGACCACGGCCGCGAACCCGGCGAACCCGCCGGTCATCGCGGCCAGCCACGGCGCCGACCGCCGGGCGAACTCGGTCGCCGTCACGCCCGCGTCCGCGACCATCGCCGCGCCGTGCAGGAAACCCGCGAACATCACGTACATGCCGGCGAGCAGGGCCAGGTCGTACAGCGACGCCAGGCCCGCGTCCTCGCCGAGGTACGCGCTCTCACCCCACAGGTCCATCAGGGGGCGTAGCCGCTCGAACGCGGTGGCCGACCCGCTGTAGAGGACGGACGCGCCGGGGAGCCCGATCATGTCCGGCACGGCCATGATGCCGCCGTCGAGGTACACCGCGCCGTGCGCCGCCGCCCACCCGGCGATCTCCTTCGCCTGGTCGGGCGTGGTCGTGGTGACGTTGACCAGCGTGCGGCCGGTGAGCACGTCGGCCACCGGGTCGAGCACCTCGTGGACCGAGTCGGCGTCGAGCAGGCAGGCGATCACCACGTCGGCGGCGGCCACGGCGTCGCGGGCGGTGGCGGCGGCGGTGGCGCCGAGGTCGACGAGGGCGTCGGCCTTGCCGGGGGTGCGGTTCCAGACCGTCGTGGCGTGCCCGGCGCGCACCAGGGCGGTGGCGAGGGCGGCGCCCATCGCGCCGAGCCCGAGAACGGTCGCCTTCGTGTTCGTCATGCCGCGATCGTCACCCGTACCGTCGGAGCTGACCAGTACGGACTATTTTGTGCAGTACCCACCTTTCGGTGAGCACCCCTGGGAGGGGCGATGGCGGCTCGACGTGGCCCCTACTTCTGCGGCATCGACGCCGCGATGGACGTGGTGTCGGGGAAGTGGAAGTCGCTGATCCTGTGGGAGCTGGCCGAGCACGGCGTGCGGCGGTTCGCCCAGCTGCGCCGCGGCCTGCCGGGCGTGAGCGAGAAGATGCTGGTGCAGCAGCTGCGCGAGCTGGAGGAGGACGGTCTCGTGCGCCGCGAGGTGTTCCCCGAGGTGCCGCCGAGGGTGGAGTACGAGCTGACCGGGCACGGGGTGTCGCTCAACGAGGCGCTCGCCGCGCTGGGCGTGTGGGGCGTCGAGCGGATGCGGCGCATCGGTGCGGAGAAGGTGGTCCACACGCCCTGATCGGGCGCCCGGCGCCACCCGCTTCGGTCAGGCGTTGGCGCCCGGCCGCCAGAGCACGTCGCCGTCCGGGTTGGCGACCCTGGCCAGGATGAACAGCAGGTCGGACAGCCGGTTGAGGTACTTCGCGGTCAGCGCGTTCGTCCGATCGGCCTCGACCTCGATCAACGCCCACGCGCCCCGCTCGGCCCGCCGGGCGATCGTGCGGGCCTGGTGCAGCAGCGCCGCGCCGGGTGTGCCACCGTTGAGGATGAACGACTCCAACTTGCCCAACCGGGAGTTGAACGCATCGCACCACGACTCGAGCCGGTCCACGTAGGCCTGGGTGACCCGCAGCGGCGGGTGCTCGGGGTCCGGCACGACGGGCGTGCAGAGGTCCGCGCCGACGTCGAACAGGTCGTTCTGGACCTGCCGCACCACCTCGGCGACGTCCGGTTCCAGCGCGCCGAGCGCCAGGGCCACGCCGAGCGCGGCGTTCGTCTCGTCCACGTCGGCGTACGCCGTGATGCGGGGTGAGGTCTTGGGCACCCGGGAGAAGTCGCCGAGGCCGGTGGTCCCGTCGTCGCCGACACGGGTGTAGATCTTCGTCAGGTGCACGGCCATGTGAAGCACTGTAGACACCGCGCAGACCCACCACGGACGGGCACGATTCAGACCGTACGTAGGATTGCGGCACAACGAGCAAGGAGTTCCTTACGTGAGTGAGCACTTCCGGGTTCATGGCGGTGGCCGGCTCGTCGGCGAGGTCGCCGTCGTGGGGGCGAAGAACAGCGTGCTCAAGCTGATGGCGGCGGCGCTGCTGGCCGAGGGCACCACCACCATCACCAACTGCCCGGAGATCCTGGACGTGCCGCTGATGGCGGACGTCCTGCGCAGCCTCGGCTGCGAGGTGGCGATCGAGGGCCGGGTCGTCACGATCACCACCCCGAAGGAGCTCAACCACCGCGCCGACTCCGAGGCGATGGGCAAGCTGCGCGCGTCCGTGTGCGTGCTCGGTCCGCTGGTGGGCCGGTGCAAGCGGGCCGTCGTCGCGCTGCCGGGTGGCGACGCGATCGGCAACCGGCCGCTGGACATGCACCAGAGCGGCCTGCGCAAGCTCGGCGCGCACAGCGAGATCGAGCACGGCTGCGTGATCGCCGAGGCCGAGGGCCTGCACGGCGCGCAGATCTGGCTCGACTTCCCCAGCGTGGGCGCGACGGAGAACATCCTGATGGCGGCGGTGCTGGCCGACGGCACCACGGTCATCGACAACGCCGCCCGCGAGCCGGAGATCGTGGACATCTGCGTGATGCTCCAGCAGATGGGCGCGAAGATCGAGGGCGCGGGCACGTCCACGCTCACCGTGCACGGGGTCGAGTCGCTCCAGCCGACCGAGCACCGGGTGATCGGCGACCGGATCGTCGGCGCCACCTGGGCGTTCGCCGCCGTCATGACCCGCGGCGACATCACCGTGCGCGGCGTCGACCCGCACCACCTGGACCTGGTGCTGGAGAAGCTGCGGATGGCGGGCGCGGCCGTGACCACGCTCGACGACGGTTTCCGCGTGGTGCAGACCGACCGGCCGCGGTCGGTGGACTTCGTGACGCTGCCGTACCCCGGTTTCGCCACCGACCTCCAGCCGTTCGCGATCGCCCTGTCGAGCGTGTCCGACGGCACGTCGATGATCACCGAGAACCTGTTCGAGGCGCGGTTCCGGTTCATCGAGGAGATGGTGCGGCTGGGCGCGGATGCCCGCACCGACGGCCACCACGCGGTGGTGCGCGGGGTGGACCGGTTGTCCAGCGCGCCGGTGTGGGCGTCGGACATCCGCGCGGGCGCGGGGCTGGTGCTGGCCGGGCTGTGCGCGGACGGCGCGACCGAGGTGTACGAGATCTTCCACATCGAGCGCGGCTACCCGGGCTTCGTGGAGAACCTGCGCAAGCTCGGCGCGGTCGTGGAGCGCGTCAGCGCCTGACCCGCGGCAGTGGGAGCGGCCGCCGGCGCGTTGTCGGCCCCGACGTCGGCGGCCGCCGGTTCAGGGCCGCACGGTCACCGGGACCCGCTGGGTGAGGCCGTCGGCGTCGGTCGCCCGCACCCGCAGCACGTGCTCACCGGGCGTCGCGTCCGGACAGACCGATGGCCATGGGGCGCTCCGCGGGGTTCGGCGTCGGGTGCGTCGGCCTGGACCCGTGAGCCGCCGCGCGCACCACTGTCACCTGGACGGGTGCGGCGCACAAGCGCTCGCGTGACCGTCGACCAGCCGGCCGACCGCACGGGTCACACCGCGGCGGCCGGTGCTCACCCGGGGTCGCGCAGGAGCAGTTTGGCGTCGGGCGCGTCGGCCGGGAAGACCATCAGGCGGTGCAGGCCGCCGCGGCGGACCACGGTCACCTTGATGCGTGCCGTCCGCAGCCGGTCGGCCAGGACGACGGCGGCTTCCGAGGTGGGCACGGCGGTCACTTCGGTCAGCAGGCCGAAGTCGTCGCCGGTGTAGTCGGGCACGGCCCGGCGGTCGATGCCGAACGCCCAGAACAGCACCAGGGCGAGCAGCCCGAACACGATGACCAGCAGCAGGAACGTGGTGAGCGCGGTCACGCCGTCCATCCTCCCGCAGCTTCGATTCAGTGAGCAACGGCACGCGCGGGCTGTGTTACTCGTCAGTACGCTACGGGGAACCGTGACTCCGAGGCGGCCGAGCCGTCGCCCGCGGACCAGCGGCAATGAGACACAGGAGGTTGCCGTGCCGTACCCGGCCGACCGAGAGCGCGACCGTCCGTGGGTCATGCGGACCTACGCGGGTCACTCCAGCGCCACCGCCTCCAACGCGCTGTACCGGCGCAACCTCGCCAAGGGCCAGACGGGTCTGTCCGTGGCGTTCGACCTGCCCACGCAGACCGGCTACGACCCGGACGACGAGCTGGCCAAGGGCGAGGTCGGCAAGGTCGGCGTGCCCGTCGGCCACATCGGCGACATGCGGCAGCTGTTCGACGGCATCCCGCTGGGCGAGGCGAACACCTCCATGACCATCAACGCGACGGCCATGTGGCTGCTCGCGCTGTACGTGAGCGTGGCCGAGGAGCACGGCGCGGACCGCGCCACCCTCGCGGGCACCACGCAGAACGACATCATCAAGGAGTACCTGTCCCGCGGCACGTACGTGTTCCCGCCCGGGCCGAGCCTGCGGCTGATCACCGACATGGTCGCGTGGACCGTGTCGAACGTGCCCAAGTGGAACCCGATCAACATCTGCTCCTACCACCTGCAGGAGGCGGGCGCGACGCCCGTGCAGGAGATCGCCTACTCGCTGTCCACCGCGATCGCGGTGCTGGACTCGGTGTTCGACTCCGGCCAGGTGCCCGAGGAACGGCGCGGCGAGGTCGTCGCCCGCATCTCCTTCTTCGTCAACGCGGGCGTGCGGTTCGTCGAGGAGATGTGCAAGATGCGGGCGTTCGTCCGGCTGTGGGACGACATCACCCGCGACCGGTACGGCATCGCCGACCCCAAGCACCGCCGGTTCCGCTACGGCGTGCAGGTGAACTCGCTCGGGCTGACCGAGGCGCAGCCCGAGAACAACGTGCAGCGGATCGTGCTGGAGATGCTGGCCGTGACCCTGTCGAGGGACGCACGGGCCCGCGCCATCCAGCTGCCCGCGTGGAACGAGGCGCTCGGCCTGCCCCGGCCGTGGGACCAGCAGTGGGCGCTGCGGATGCAGCAGGTGCTGGCCTACGAGACGGACCTGCTGGAGTACCAGGACATCTTCGACGGCTCGCACGTCGTCGAGGCCAAGGTGGACGAGCTCGTCGAGGGCGCGCGGGCCGAGATCGACCGCGTGCAGGCGATGGGCGGCGCGGTCGCGGCGGTCGAGTCCGGCTACATGAAGTCGGCGCTGGTGTCGTCGTTGGCGGACCGGCGCCGGCGGGTGGAGTCCGGTGAGGACGTCGTGGTCGGCGTGAACAAGTTCGCCACCACCGAGCCGTCGCCGTTGCAGGCCGAGGGCGCGAAGGCCATCGAGCAGATCGACCCGGTCGTCGAGCGGCACGCGGTCGAGGCGATCCGGGCGTGGAAGGCCTCCCGCGACGACGTGTCGGCCAAGTCCGCCCTGGACGACCTGCGGGCGCTGGCGAAGACGGACCGGAACCTGGTCGAGGCCACGATCGCGTGCGCGAAGGCCGGCGTGACGACCGGCGAGTGGTCGCAGGCGTTGCGCGAGGCATTCGGCGAGTACCGCGCGCCGACCGGGGTCTCGGCGGCCTCGGCGTCCGGCGAGGCCGGCGCGGAGATCGCGCGGGTGCGCGAACGCGTGCGGGCGACCGGCGAGGAGCTGGGCGAGCGGCTGCGGATCCTGGTCGGCAAGCCGGGCCTCGACGGTCACTCCAACGGCGCCGAGCAGGTCGCCGTGCGGGCCCGGGACGTCGGTTTCGAGGTCGTCTACCAGGGCATCCGGCTCACGCCCGCGCAGATCGTGGCCGCCGCCGTGCAGGAGGACGTGCACGTGGTCGGCCTGTCGATCCTGTCCGGCTCGCACCTGGAGGTCGTGCCCGCGGTGGTCGACGGCCTGCGCGCGGCCGGCGCCGGTGACGTGCCGGTCATCGTCGGGGGGATCGTCCCGCCCGACGACGCCGACGAGCTGCGCGAACGCGGTGTGGCCCGGGTGTTCACGCCCAAGGACTACGAGCTCACCCAGATCATGGACGAGATCGTGGCGGTCGTCCGGGACGCGAACGGCCTCTAGCGCCCGGCCCCTGCCGCCCGACCTCGGCCACCCGACTTCTAGCGGTCGGCGGCGAGCACGCGTCCGCGCTGGAGGACGTCACGGGTGGACACGATCTCGGCGAACCCGCCGCCGCGCAGGTTCGTGGCGGTGGCCCGGGTCAGCTCGTCGGCGGTCAGGTCCTCCAGGTCGAACGTGAACGTCGCGTCGAGCACGACCTCGACCCGGTAGCCGAGGTTGCCGCCGACCCGGGCGGTCGTCTCGACGCACATGTTCGTCTGGATGCCGGCGAGCACGATGTGGGTGACGCCGCGCGCCCGCAACCACACGTCCAAGTCGATCTCGCCGTGGAACGCGGAGTTGACCTCCTTGGCGAAGACCAGGTCGGCGTCGGCGCGGTCGAGCTCGGCCTTGAACCGGTTGCCGTCCTGACCGGGCCGCAGCGGCGAGCCCGGCTCGGTCGAGTCGTGCCGGACGAGCACCAGCGGGCCGGTCCAGGAGTCGACGAGGCGGGCGATGTTGGCCTCCGCCCCGGGGTTGTTCCGCCTGCCCCAGGACGGGTCGTCGAAGCCGCGCTGCACGTCGATCAGGATCAGGACGGTGTCGGTCATGACGTCGAGTCTGCGGTCGTCGCCCGGCTGGGTGTGAGTGGCGGAACCGGCACGTTGGGGTACTTTCCTGCCATGCGGACGGTGGGTGTGCTCCTGCTGCCGGGCAGTCGGATGTTCGACGTCTCGGTGGTGAGCGAGGTGTGGGGCGTGGACCGCTCCGACGCCGGCGTCGGCCCGTTCGAGCTGCGGCTGTGCGCACCGGGTCGGGTCGCGACGGCTGTGGCGCCGGTGGGTGTCATCCCGGCGACCCACGGCCTGTCCGGGCTGCGTGACTGCGACCTGGTCGTGGTGCCCGGTCGGGTGGACCCGCTCGCGCCGGTGCCGGACGCCGCGGTGCGCGCGCTGCGGTCGTTCTCCGGGACGGTCGCGGCGTTGTGCTCGGGTGCGTTCACGGTGGCGGCGGCGGGGATGCTCGACGGCCGTGAGGCGACCACGCACTGGCGGCTGCTGGACGCCCTGGAAACCGCCGCGCCCCGGGCCCGCGTCGTCCGGGACGTGTTGTTCACCGACGGCGAGGTGCTGACGTCGGCCGGCGTGGTCGGCGGCCTGGACCTGTGCCTGCACCTGGTGCGCCGGGCGCACGGCGCCGACGTGGCCGCAGCCCTGGCCCGACGCCTGGTGATGCCGCCGACCCGTGAGGGGGGCCAGCGCCAGTACGTCGACCCGCCCCTGCCGTCCCGGCCCGACCGCGTCGGCATCGCGTCCACAGTGGACTGGACGGTGGACCGCCTCGCGTCGACTGTCGGCGTGTCCGACATGGCCGCGCACGCGGGGATGAGCGAACGTACCTTCCACCGGGCGTTCCTGGCCGCGACCGGCGACACACCCGGCCGCTGGTTGCAGGTGCAGCGGGTCCGGCTGGCCCGGCGCCTGCTGGAGACCACCGACCTGCCGGTGCACCGCGTGGCCGAACGGGCCGGCCTGGGCACCCCGGCCAACCTCCGCCGTCGCCTGCGCGCGGAACTCGGCGTGACCCCCGACGCCTACCGCCGCACCTTCCGCGTGCCCGCCGCCTCCTGACCCGACCGGCGCGGCGTCACGGCGACGGCGGCGTCACGGGGATGATGCCGCCGTCCTCCTCGAACACCAGCACCCGTGAACCCAGTGGCTTCGCCAGCGTCACCGGGTAGTACCGGGGCACGTAGATCGCGGTCCGCGCGCACTCGCCGACCGGCCCGGTCGTCCGCACGCCGATCACCACCGACGTCTCGGTCTCGGTCACCACGGGCTCCTTGACGGCCGGCGCGTCACCCCGGCACGGCGTCGGAGGCGCGCCCAGCTCCACCTCCAGCCGCACCCCGTCCGTCGTCCTCGCGTGGTGGCTCCCGATGATCTCCTCGCCCCGCTTCCAGAACGCCTCGGGCGTGACCGCGGGCCAGGCGTACACGCTGCCGAACGAGGACCGGAACCGCCACGCCGGCAGTTCGAGCCGGCCGCGGTCGGTGGTGAACGCCGCCGTGCCCAGCTCGGCGCTCACCAGCTCCACCTCGCCGTCACGACCTCCGCCGGGCAGCGCGGCCACCGCGTCGCGCACGCTGATCAGCGGTAACGTCGCCGGGCCGTCGGGCAGCACCACCGAGGTCGGTCCGGGTGTCGGCGGTTCGACACCGGTGAACCGGTAGCCGGTGGCCGCTTTCTCCTCCTCCAGGCCCTGCCACTCCACGGTCACCAGCTTCGGCTGGAACAGCACGATCGGGCGGGGTGCCGCGGTCGCCGGGAAGTCGACCGCGACGGGCGCGACCGAGGCGGGGAGGTCGGACCCGATCGGCAGGGTCGGTGTCGCCGCCCGGTCGACGCCGGCGCAGCCCGCGACCGCCAGGATCGAACCGAGGACCACGACTGACGGGCGAAGTCTCATGCCACCGGGACGGAACTCCACCGGCGGGCGGTTGCACGGCCGGTTACCGTCGCAACATGGCCGAATACCAGCACATCCGCGTCGACCGCACGGATGACGTCGTGCGGATCACCATGGACCGCGCCGCCCGGCGCAACTCGCTGTCCGCCGAGCACCTGGCGGAGCTGCTGACCGCGTTCCGCGAAGTCGCCGCGTCGGACGCGGTGGGTGTGGTGCTCGCGGGCGAAGGTCCGGTGTTCTCCGCCGGGCACGACTTCGCCGACGTGGCGGCCCGCGACCTGGAGGGCGTGCGTGACCTGCTGACGCTGTGCACGGATCTGATGCGCACGATCGAGTCCGTGCCGCAGGTCGTGATCGCGCGCGTGCACGGCCTCGCCACGGCGGCGGGCTGCCAGCTGATGGCGTCGTGCGACCTGGCCGTGGCCGCCGAGGAGGCCGCGTTCGCCCTGCCCGGCGGCAAGGGCGGCTGGTTCTGCCACACCCCGGCGGTCCCGGTGGCCCGCGCCATCGGCCGCAAGCGGCTGATGGAGATGGCGTTGACCGGTGACGCGGTGGACGCGCGCACCGCCGAGCAGTGGGGCTTGGTGAACCGCGTCGTGCCGCTCGCCGAGCTGGACGACGCCGTGGACGAGCTGATGCGCCGGGCCACCCGGGGCAGCCGGGCCGGCAAGGCTCTGGGCAAGCAGACGATCTACGCCCAACTCGACCGGCCCGAAGCCGACGCCTACGGCATCGCGGTGGAGGTGATGGCGGCGGCATCGCAGACCCCGGCAGCCAAGGAAGGCATGTCGTCCTTCCTGGAGAAGCGCCCTCCTGTCTGGACCGACTGACACCGCCCGGTTGCTCGGCTGACTCGGCTGACTCGGCTGCCCGCCCGGCTGGCCCGCCCGCCCGCCCGCCCGGCCGGGCGGGCGGGCCGGGCTCGGTTGGCCCGACTCACCCCGACCGAACTCGGCTGATCCAGCTAGCCCGGCTGCCCGGGTTGACCTGACTGATCTGGCTGACCGGCTGCCGACTGACCGGTTGTGCGGCTGGCTCGGCTGATCCAGCTAGCCCGACTGCCCGGCTGGCCCGGTTACCGGCTGACCGGTTGCTCGGTTGGCCCCGACCGAGTTCGGTTGATCCAGCGAGCTCGGCTGCTCGCCGCTCGGTTGTCCCGACTGGGCCCGGTTGCCCGGTTGATCCGGTAGGCCTGGCTGGTGCGGTTGGCGTGGGCTGGCCGGGGTTGGTCCGGTCAAGCCGGCTGACCGGCTAACCCGAGCACGAGGCAGGCGACGGAGAGGGCGAGGAACGTGCCGGGTGCGGCGATGTTGTGCCACACCCGGTGCCGCACGTGGACGCCGACCGCGCCTATGAAGAACACCACCAGCCCGGCCGCGGCCGCCGCCCCGACGGCAGGTGCCCCGACCAGGCCGAGGAGCAGGCCGACCGCGCCCGCCGCCTTCAGCGCGCCCAGGGCGGGCACCCACGAGAGCGGCACGTGGACCTCGGCCGAGTTCGCCAGGACGAAGTCCGCCCTCGCGAGATCGGCGATGGCGACGGCGGCGTTGGCCAGGATCGCGAGGACCGTGACGACGACGTGTGCGGTGGACATGAACCCCTCCGGACGTGCGGTGAGCAGGAGCGCCTACTCACCTGACGTACGGAAGGGGCGGGAGGTGACCGGGTCACCCGGTCCGCTTGTAGAACAACGTCGTCGGCCGCAGCACGCCGTCCGGGTCGGCGGCGTAGTCGGGGATGACGCCCGCCTCCGTCCAGCCGGCCCGCCGGTAGAGCCGCTCGGCGGCCGAACCCGTCTGCGTGTCCAGCACGAGCAGGGTCGCGCCGCGCTCGGCGGCGCCCCGTTCGGCCACGTCCAGCAGCGCCCGGCCGAGGCCGGAGCCGCGGGCGTCGCGGCGCACGAGCAGCTTGGCCACCTCGGCGCGGTGCGTGCCGTTGGCCGTGTCGGAGAACCGCACCTGGACCGTGCCGAGCACGTGCGCACCGGCCCGCGCCACCCACAGCGCCAGCACGCCGTCCGCGACCGGCGCGGCCCTGGACTGCCACCACGCGAGCGCCTGCTCGCGCGGCAGCGGCTTGACGAAGCCGACGGACGCGCCGCCTTCCACCGCGTCGACCAGCACGTCGGTCAACGCCTCCGCGCACGCCCGCACCTCGTCGGCGGTCAGCTCCGCGATCCCGGTGATGCCACCGGTCACGGCTGCGCGTGCTCGTGCAGCAGGAGCAGCGTGTAGGCGGCGATCGACTGGGCGTCGGTGATGTCGCCCCGCGCGATCATCGCCTCGAACTCGGCGCGCGGGAACCACGCCGAGCGCATGTCCTGCTCCTCGTGCTCCCGCTCGTGGAAGCCCTCCCGCAGGTCGGTGGCCAGGAACACCCGGCCGCGCTGGCTGGACATGCCCGGCGCGACGTCCAGCAGGCCGAGCTGCACCAGCTTGCCCGCCCGCAGCCCCGTCTCCTCCCGCAGCTCGCGCTCGGCCAGCACCATCGGGTCCTCGTCCGCCCGTTCGGGCGCGGTGCCCTGCGGGAACTCCCAGCGCCGCAGGCCGATCGGGTAGCGGAACTGCTCGACCAGCCGCAGCCGCTCGCCGTCCATGGGGATCACCAGCGCGAAGTCGGGCTTGTCGACCACGCCGTAGATGCCGGTGGTGCCGTCCGCGCGCCCGATGGCGTCCTCCCGGACCACCATCCACTGGTTCGCGTACACCTCACGCGATCCGAGGGTTTCCACGATCACTCTCCCTGTGCCGAAGGCTCCGGGTCGGCGCGCGATTCGGGCCAGTTCCGATCGCGCGCTGCCGTACGCGAAGTACACCACCACACGCGCGGTCGGCCGGACTCCGAAGGCCGATCGCGGCCGGCGTCACGGGCGGCCGGAACACCACGCGGTGGCGTGTGCGCGCTCTCGTCGACGGTCGAGCCGCCGGTCGAGCCACCTGTCGGGCCGACGGGCGTGGCGCGCGGGAGCGGGCGCGGCGGTGACACGTCGGCCGACGGTACCTGCCGCCGGGCCGGGCCCCGCACCCCGTAGCCTGTCGGCCGTGCGCCTCGTCATCGCTCGCTGCCAGGTCGACTACGTCGGACGCCTCACCGCCCATCTGCCGATGGCGCAGAGGCTGCTGCTGATCAAGGCGGACGGCTCGGTGTCGATCCACTCCGACGACCGCGCGTACAAGCCGTTGAACTGGATGAGCCCGCCGTGCTGGTTGATCGAGGACCCGGACATGTGGGTCGTGCAGAACAAGGCCGGCGAGAAGCTGATCATCACCCTGGCCGAGGTGCTGCACGACTCCAAGCACGAGCTCGGCCCGGAGCCCGGCCTGGTCAAGGACGGCGTCGAGGCGGACCTGCAGAAGCTGCTGGCCGAGCACGTCACCACGCTCGGCGACGGCTGGACCCTGGTGCGGCGCGAGTTCCCGACCCCGATCGGCCCGGTCGACCTGATGTGCCGCGACGCCAAGGGCGGCTCGGTGGCGGTCGAGATCAAGCGCCGCGGCGAGATCGACGGCGTCGAACAGCTGACCCGCTACCTGGAACTGCTCAACCGCGACCCGCTGCTGGCCCCGGTCCGCGGCGTGTTCGCCGCCCAGCAGATCAAGCCCCAGGCGCGCACCCTCGCCGAGGACCGGGGGATCCGCTGCGTCGTGCTGGACTACGACGCGCTGCGCGGCATCGAATCCGACGAGTTCCGCCTGTTCTGACCGATCGAGCGGCTCGCGTTCGCTGAGCGGGTCGGTCGTGTCGACCTCACCGGCTGGTCGGTCAGCTCCACGACCAGCGCTGGGTCGTGGTGTTCTCGTCGCAGGCGGCCACGTACGCGTCCGCGCCGCTCTGCCGCAGGCACTGCCCGGACAGCGCGTTGACCAGCAGGTTGGACCCGAACGAGTTGAGCACCGGCGTCCACTTCTGCTTGTTCGGCAGGGGACTGACGCAGAACTCGGTGAAGACCCGGCTGCCCGCGCCGTTCGGCGCGGACAGGCACCAGCCGCTGCGGGCGTTGATCACCCGGTAGTTGTTGCCCCCGCCGACGAACTCGAACGTCCACTGCTGGTTGCCGACGAAGTGGCAGGGATCGGGCCAGACGTACACGGTGGTGGTCGGCTGAGCAGCCGTGTTGTAGTGCTGATCCAGGCAGTCTGCGGTGCCGATGTTCTGAATCGTCACCGGTGCCGCGGCGCTCGCCGGCGCGGCGGGTGCCAGGAGGGTCGCGGCCGCCATCAGCAGGGCGGCGACGGCTGCCTTGATCGGTCGCAACGTCGCGTTCATCGGATTCCGCTCCTTTGCGTGGTGTCGTCGTCCGGCATTCCAGCAAAGCAGCAATCGGAGTTCTTCGGCACCCGCCTGACAATTCCCCCGCTGAAGATCATGGAATAGTCCGGTCGCACTTCGGGCGCCACGGCCGGGTCGTGCTCGGCTCACGTTCGGCGGCCCGGCCGACCAGGCTCCCGGATGATCCCGCTGCGGCGGGTCGGCCGGGACGACGGCCGGACGTGCGGACCGCAGTTTCGCGGGTTCGGCGGTAAGCCGTTCGGGTGCGTGGCAGGGCGGTTTTCGCGATATACGCTGACTTCCCCTTCAACGGGCCGGGAGGCGCGCGTGCGAAGACCACGAAGACGAAGATCCGGTTCGACCGTTCTGGTCCTGTCGGTTCTCGTGTCCGCACTGCCGGCGGTGGCGGCCTGCGTGTCGCAGGCGTCCGTGCCGCCGCCACCCGTCGTCGGGGCGTTGAGCTCCACCGCCGCGTCCCCTTCCGCCGCGCACCTCGCGGCGCAGCCCCCCGCCGGTCAGGCCGGTGGTGAGGTCCGGCTCAGCGGCGAGGGATATCCGGCACACGGTCGAGTGGTGTTCACCTTCCACGGCCACCGGATCGGTGATGTCACCGCCGACGCGGTCGGCCGGTTCACCGGTGTCCCGGTGCGGGTGCCCGACTCGTTCGGCGATTCCGCCCCCGGCACGCAGTTCACCATCGGCGCCACTTCCGGACCCGTCTACGCCGAGATGCTGTTCGTCCTCACCCGCTGACGCCGCGGCGCGCCCACCTGAGGTTTAGCCCCGGGTAGTTCAAACCGGCGAAGCGCGCCGGGGTGCACTACCGTCGGCTTGATCGGTTGTGCGGTAGTGGCTGGTCATGCGTGGTGCTGCGCGATGGTGTTCGGTTTGTTCGGATCAGGGGAGGTGGGCGGAGGTGCCCGTACTGGCCCAGGTGGACCTCAGGCTGGATGCCGGTCCGTTGGACTACACCTTGCTGGCGGTCTACTTCGTGTTCGTCCTCGGGATCGGCTTCCTGGCCCGCAGAGCGGTCTCGTCCAGCCTGGACTTCCTGCTCTCCGGCCGTTCGCTGCCCGCGTGGGTGACCGGTCTGGCGTTCATCTCCGCCAACCTCGGCGCGATCGAGCTGCTCGGCATGGCGGCCAACGGCGCCCAGTACGGCATGGCGACCGTGCACTACTACTGGATCGGCGCGATCCCGGCCATGGTGTTCCTCGGCCTGGTGATGATGCCGTTCTACTACGGCTCGAAGGTGCGCAGCGTCCCCGAGTTCCTGCGTCGCCGCTTCGGCAAGGGCGCGCACCTGGTCAACGCGATCAGCTTCGCCGTCGCCCAGGTGCTGATCGCGGGCGTGAACCTGTACGCGCTGGCGTTCCTGCTGAACCTGATGCTCGGCTGGCCGATCCCGCTGTCGGTGGTCATCGCGGCGGCGATCGTGCTGACGTACACGGCGCTGGGCGGCCTGTCCGCGGCCATCTACAACGAGGTGCTCCAGTTCTTCGTGATCGTGGCCGCGCTGCTGCCGCTGACGATCGTCGGCCTGCACAAGGTCGGCGGCTGGGACGGGCTGGTCGAGAAGGTCACCGGCGGTCCCGGTGGGGCGGAGCAGCTGTCGGCGTGGCCCGCGACGGAGCTGACCGGCATCGAGAACCCGGTGCTCAGCGTGATCGGCATCGTGTTCGGCCTCGGCTTCGTGCTGTCGTTCGGGTACTGGACGACGAACTTCGCCGAGGTGCAGCGCGCGCTGTCGGCCAAGAGCATGTCGGCCGCGCGGCGCACGCCGATCATCGGCGCGTACCCGAAGATGCTGATCCCGTTCGTGATCATCATCCCGGGCATCATCGCCGCGCTGGTGGTGCCGGAGATGGTCGCGCTCAAGGCCGGCGAGGACAGCGGCGGCGTCGTCTACAACAACGCGCTGCCCGCGCTGATCGGCGAACTGCTGCCCAACGGCATGCTGGGCATCGCGATCACGGGTCTGCTGGCGTCGTTCATGGCCGGTGTCGCGGCGAACGTGTCGTCGTTCAACACGGTGTTCACGTACGACCTGTGGCAGGACTACGTGAAGAAGGACCGCCCGGACGAGTACTACCTGCGGGTCGGGCGGCTGGCCACGATCGGCGGCACGGTGGTCGCCATCGGGACGGCGTTCCTCGCCGCCGGCTACGGCAACATCATGGACTACATCCAGGCGCTGTTCTCGTTCTTCAACGCGCCGCTGTTCGCCACGTTCATCCTGGCCATGTTCTGGAAGCGGATGTCGGCGGCGGCGGGCTGGGCCGGCCTGGTCGCGGGCACGCTCGGCGCGGTGGCGGTGTTCGTGCTCGCCGAGACCGGGGCGATCGACCTGCCGGGTCAGGGCGCGAGCTTCGTCGGCGCGGGCGTGGCGTTCGCGGTGGACATCGTGGTCAGCGTGGTGGTGACGATGTTCACCCGGCCGGTGCCGCAGGAACGGCTGGTCGGACTGGTCTACAGCCTCACGCCCAAGGCGGACCGCGTGCACTCCACCACGGGTGACGACGCCGGGTGGTACCGCTCGCCGCTGCTGCTCGGCATCGGCGTGCTGCTGCTGACCGCCGTGCTCAACATCATCTTCGGCTGAGGGAGGTCGTCGTGGCGCGCAAGGCCGGTCTGTTCGACCTGCGACTGGTGATCGCGGTCCTGTTCGCGGTGTACGGCGTGGTGCTGGTGGTGGTCGGACTCGGCTTCACCGACGAGGCCGACCTGGCCAAGGCCGATGGGCTCAACATCAACCTGTGGAGCGGCATCGGCATGGTCGTGCTGGCGGCGGTGTTCGCGGCCTGGGCGACCTTGCGGCCGGTCATCGTGCCCGAGGAGCCCGGTGCGGCCGATCTGTCGGCCGGGCGGCCGTCGGGCACGGAGGGGTAGGGCCGGTGCGACCGACCTGTCGGCGGGTCGGCACCTCGGGACCGGGGGGTCTGCCCGGTCAGCGCCTCGGGTAGACCGGGTTGAAGGCCTCCACCGTCCAGGTGTCGATCCAGCGGACGGCGCGGCGGATGCCGGGGCGGATGCGGGTGCGCATGCAGTGGTCCTCTCGTGATGCAGTCGGGGTGGCCCAGCGGGGAGCCACCCAGTTCAGCGCGTCGATCTTCTGAATCGTTCCCGAAGGCTGTCGTGAGGACGGACACAGGGTTCGTGCCACGAATGGAGCACACGGTCGCTACCGTGCACCTCGTGCCCCGTCTCGTCGCCGTGTTGAGCTCGATCCTGCTGCTGGCCGGCTGTGCCGGGGCGGATCTGGCCAAGCAGACCTTCCCTCGCACCACGATCCCGGCCAACGCCGAGAACGTGTCCGACCCGAGCGGGACGAGCCAGAAGTCGCCGCCGCCCGCGGACGGCGAGCCGGTCGACCCGGCGTTCGCCGCGGACAAGCTGCGGCTGGTCGACCCGTGCGAGCTGCTGGACGAGGACGTGCTGAAGCGGTTCGGCACGCCCGGCGACCGGTCGCGCAGCGGGTTCAGCCGGTGCTCGAACTTCATGAAGGACAAGGGTGGCAAGGACCTGGCCGTCACGGTCGAGGTCGGCCAGACCATGACCACCGAGCTGAAGAACGCGGACAAGCAGCTCGCCGGCCTGCGCAGCTACGAGCAGGTGCTGGAGAACAGCGCGTGCTTCGTCTCGGTGATCACGCAGGACGAGCCGGGCCTCGGCCTCACCGTGCAGATCGGGTACGAGGACGGCGACGCGTGCGCGCCGGGGCGCGAGATGGCCGAGGCGGTGGTCCGGCAGATCAAGGAGCGCTCGGCGACCCGGACACCCGCCAAGGGCTCGCTGATCACGCTCGACCCGTGCGTCCTGCCGGACAAGGCGGCGGTCGACGCGGCAGCGGGCGACGATTACCGTCTGTACCCGTACGGGCTGCACAACTGCGCGTGGGTCGGCGACGATCGCGAGCTGACGCTGGCGTTCCGCGAGGCGTACATCCCCGACGACCGCAAGTTCGACGACAAGCAGACCGACGTCGACCTGGGCGGCGGCGTGACCGGCTACCAGGTGTCCAGCAGCACGGCGTTCCCGTCGTGCGAGGTCAAGTGGGTGCAGCGGGTCGGCTCGGACAACGAGGGCGAGTTGGTCCAGGTCAAGTCGGCCGGACCCAAGGCGGCCGAGTTCGACCGCTGCGCGACGGCCGTGACGTTCGCCAAGGCGATCATCGGCAAGATCCCGAAGGGCTGAACGGGGGCTGACATCACCCCCTGTTACCCGTTACTGTCGAGTAACACCCGTGCTCGTGCTTGCGCTAGGAGGGTCCGATGACGCAGACCGTTCCCACGACTCCGGCGCGGGTCGACGACGGGCAGCGGCGGTTCGCCTCGCTCGACCCCCGCACCGGAGAGGTCGTCGACCACCACGTGGTGGCCTCGGAGGACGACGTCCGCGAGGCCGTGCGGGTGGCCCGGGAAGCCTCGGTGTTCTGGGCCGAGCTGGGGTACGACGGCAGGCGGGCGCGGTTGGACGCGTGGCGCAAGCTGCTGCTCAAGCGGTTGGACGAGTTCCAGGTGCTGATCAGCGCGGAGACCGGGAAGTCCGCCGACGACGCGCGGACCGAGCTGGCGCTGGTGATCGACCACCTGCACTGGGCCGCGAAGCACGCGCCCAAGGTGCTGGGCAAGCGCAAGGTCGCGCCCGGCATGTTGATGTACAACCACGCGGCGACGTTGGAGTACCGGCCGCTCGGCGTGGTCGGCGTGATCGGGCCGTGGAACTACCCGGCGTTCACGCCGATGGGATCCATCGCGTACGCGATGGCGGCGGGCAACGCGGTGGTGTTCAAGCCGTCCGAGTTCACGCCGGGCGTCGGGGTGTTCCTCGCGTCGACGTTCGCCGAGGTCGTGCCCGAGTTCCCGGTGCTCCAGGTGGTGACGGGGTTCGGCGAGACCGGCGCGGCGTTGTGCGCGTCCGGCGTGGACAAGCTGGCGTTCACCGGGTCGACGGCGACGGGCAAGAAGGTGATGGCGGCGTGCGCGACGTCGTTGACGCCGGTGCTGGTGGAGTGCGGTGGCAAGGACCCGCTGATCGTGGCCGAGGACGCGGACGTCCGGGCGGCGGCCGAAGGCGCGGTGTGGGGCGGGATATTCAACTCCGGGCAGACGTGCGCCGGGGTCGAGCGCGTCTACGTGGCCGACGCGGTGTACGACGAGTTCATCGGGCTGGTCGTGGAGAAGGCGAAGAAGCTGCGGCCCGGTGGCGAAGCCGACGCGCACTTCGGGCCGATCACCATGCCCAAGCAGGTCGACGTCATCCAGTCGCACGTGGCCGACGCGCTGGCGCGCGGCGGGCGGGCGGTGGTCGGGGGGCTGGAGTCGATCCGGCCGCCGTACGTCGAACCGGTGGTGTTGGTGGACGTGCCCGACGACTCGACGGCGGTGACCGAGGAGACGTTCGGCCCCACGCTGGTGGTGACCCGGGTGGCCGACGCCGACGAGGCGGTCCGGCGGGCGAACTCGCTGGCGTACGGGCTGGGCGCGTCGGTGTACTCGCGGAACCGGGGCGAGGAGCTGGCGGACAAGCTGCGGTGCGGCATGGTGTCGGTCAACTCGGTGTTGGCGTTCGCGTCGGTGCCCGGGCTGCCGTTCGGCGGGGTCGGCGACTCGGGGTTCGGGCGGATCCACGGTGAGGACGGGCTGCGGGAGTTCGCCTACGCCCACGCGGTGACCCGGAAGCGGTTCGGTGCCCTGCTGAACCCGATGACGTACGACCGCGGGTCCCGGACGATCCGGCACGTGGTGCGGCTGGTGCGCGTGCTCTACGGCCGCTGACCGCGAGAGTCCTACGTTCACGGCGCGCGTGTCCTACGTTCAGAACGCGTGAGTCCTACGTTCGGGACGCGTGAGTCCTACGTTCGGGACGCGTGAGTCCTACGTTCAGGATGGGTGAGCTGAACGTTCAGGACGTCGGGGTGCGTCCGGCTCGATTTGACATGGGGCCCTTACGGGCACCCCAGGCAGGCCAAAGCCGGCAGGCCCGGCGGGGAAGAGCGTCCCGCCGGGCCTGCCGGCTTCGACCAGCCTAAGGCACCCGAACCCATGTCAAATCGGGCCTCGGTGGGTGGGTGACGGGTTGGTCGTGGGTGGGTTCATCGGGGTGGGGGTTAGTTGGTGAGGGTTTGTTCCAGGTCGGTGAGGACTTCTTCGGCGGCGAGGACGCCCAGGCCCAGGAACCACGTTTCGTCGGCGACCGGCTTGGCGTGGTTGGTCTTGACGGCGTTCAGGGTTTGCCACAGCGGGCCGCCGAGGACCTGGCCCTGGGCGGTCTTCGACTGGTCGCCGTAGGTGCCGATCAGGATCCAGTCGCCGTCGGCTTGGGCGATCTGCTCCGTGCTCACCTCGACGGCCAGGTCGTCGGCCTGGCTGGCTTGCGGTTGGGGGATGCCCGCGTCGATCAGGATGGTGCCGATGAAGCTCTTCTTGGCGTAGAGCCTGATCTTGCCCGGCATGAAGCGGAGCATGGTGACGGTCGGGCGCTTGCCCGCCTTGGCCTCGATGCGCTCGCCGACCTCCTTGGCGTGGGTCTCGTAGTCGCCGATGAGCTTCTCGGCCTCGGCGGAGCGGTCGAGGGCGGCGGCGTTCAGGCGGAAGTTCTCCTTCCACGTGTAGCCGGGGCGGGCGGCGAAGACGGTCGGGGCGATGGCCGACAGCTTCGGGTACTGCTGTTCGGCGCGCAGCTGGGAGCCGATGATGAGATCGGGCTGGAGCTTCGCGATCGTCTCCAGGTTGAGGCTGGTGATGCCGCCCACGTTCTCCGGGGTGCCGGCCTGGTCGCCGATGTAGCCGGGCATGGTGGGCGCGCCGTCCGGGTAGGCGACGCCGACCGGCTTGATGCCCAGTGCGACGACGTTGTCCAGCTCGCCGCCGTCGAGGACGACGACGCGTTCCGGGCGCTTCTCGATCACGGTCTCGCCCATGGCGTGCTTGACGGTGCGGGGGAACTGGCCGGGTTGGGCGTCGGTGCCGAAACCGGCGCTCTTCTCGCCCGCCTGGCCGAACTCCGAGCCGCCCTGGGCCACGGCGGGCTTGTCGGTGGGCGTCTCGGTCTGGCCGCACGCCGCGAGGGCGAGGGCGACGGCGAGCACGGCCGCGATCCTGGTGTTCGACACTCCGGGGTTCCTCCACTACTCCAGGTCACTGACCTGCTGTTCTTAGGGTTGCCTCACCGTAGCTTCCGCTTTCGGGGCCGCTCACGGTGGAGTAGTAATGGGGTGATCAGCGTCGATCGGGAGGTCCACCCGTGAAGAAGATCATCAACGATCCGGCGACCGTGGTGGTCGACGCGTTGCGCGGGATGGCCCTCGCGCACGCCGACCTGCTGGAGGTCCGGTACGACCCGGCGGTGGTGCTGCGGGCGGACGCGCCGGTGTCGCGGAAGGTGGCCGTCATCTCCGGCGGTGGGTCCGGGCACGAGCCGTTGCACGGCGGGTTCGTCGGGCGGGGGATGCTCGACGCGGCTTGTCCCGGTCCGGTGTTCACGTCGCCGACCCCCGATCAGGTGGCGGCGGCGGTCGCGCGCACGGACGGTGGGGCGGGCGCGTTGTTGATCGTGAAGAACTACACGGGTGACGTGCTGAACTTCGAGACCGCCGGCGAGTTGGCGGCGGCCGACGGCGTGGACGTGCGGACCGTGGTCATCGATGACGACGTCGCGGTGAAGGACTCGCTGTACACGGCCGGTCGGCGTGGTGTGGGCGGGACCGTCCTGCTGGAGAAGATCGTCGGCGCGGCGGCTGAACGCGGGGTCGACCTGGACGGTTGCGAGGCGTTGGCGCGGCGGGTCGTCGGGCAGGTCAGGTCGATGGGCTTGGCGTTGACGGCCTGCACGGTGCCGCACGCGGGGGAGCCGTCGTTCACGCTGGCCGACGACGAGATGGAGCTGGGGATCGGCATCCACGGTGAGCCGGGCCGCCGGCGGGTGGCGGTGGGCACGGCGGACGAGATGGTGCGGGCCCTGCTCGAGCCGGTGCTGGAGGACCTGCCGTTCGGCGAGGGCGACCGGGTGCTGCTGTTCACCAACTCGATGGGCGGGACGCCGTTGATCGAGCTGTACTTGGCGCACGGGATCGCGGAGCGGTTGTTGGCGGAGCGGGGGATCGTCGTGGAGCGCCGGTTGGTCGGGCCGTACATCACCAGTCTGGAGATGCAGGGGATGAGCGTGACGTTGTTGAAGCTGGACGACGAGCTGGTCGAGCTGTGGGACGCGCCCGTGCACACCCCGGCGTTGCGGTGGGGCGTCTGATGGAGTGCACGGCGGAGTCGGTCGCGGAGGCGATGCGGGCGGTGGCCGCGGTCGTGGTCGAGCACCGCGAGGAGTTGAACCGGCTGGACCGCGAGATCGGTGACGGCGACCACGGCGAGAACCTGGCCAGGGGCCTGAGGGCGTTGGAGTCCAAACTGGACGAGGTGCCGTCGTCGCCCGGCGGGGTGCTGCGGTTGGCGGCCACGACGTTGATCTCGACGGTGGGCGGTGCCGCGGGGCCGCTGTACGGGACGGCGTTCCTGCGCGCGGCCACGTCGGTGGGCGATGTCGCTTCGGTGGACGGCGAGGCGGTGGCGGCGGCGTTGCGGGCGGCGTTGGACGGTGTGGTGGCCCGGGGTAAGGCGGCGTTGGGCGACAAGACGATGGTGGACGCGTTGACACCCGCCGTGGCCGCCGCGGAGTCCGTGGCCGTCACCGGCGGCGGGGTGGCGGAGGTGTTGGCGGCGGCTGCCGAGGCGGCGGAGATGGGCGCCGACTCGACGGTGCGGATGGTGGCGCGGAAGGGACGTGCGTCGTACCTGGGTGAGCGCAGTGAGGGGCACCTGGACCCCGGCGCGCGGTCGACGGCGCTGGTGCTGCGGACGTTGGCGGGCAGGGCGCGGTGATCGGGCTGGTGGTGGTGTCGCACAGCCGTCAGCTGGCCGCCGGGGTCGCGGAGCTGGCGGGGCAGATGGCTCCGTCGGTGGCGATCGTGCCGTCCGGGGGTGACGGGCAGGGAGGCCTGGGCACGGACTACGTGGCCGTCGGGGAGGCCATCACGCAGGCCGACTCCGGGTCCGGCGTCGTCGTTCTGTTCGATCTGGGCAGCGCGAAGATGGTGGCCGACATGGCTGCCGAGGAGGCGGAGGGCTCGGTCGTCGTGGTGGACGCGCCGCTGGTCGAGGGCGCGGTGGCGGCGGCGGTGCGGGCGCAGGGCGGCGCCGGGTTGGCGGAGGTGGCGGCGGCCGCGGTCGGCGCCGGGTCCGTGTCGGCGGCGTCGGTGGTGGACGGCGAGGTGGTGCGGGCGGACGTGGAGCTGACGAACCCGGTGGGGTTGCACGCGCGGCCGGCCGCGTTGGTGGCGCGGGCGTTGGCCCCGTTGGACGCCTCGGTGGTGGTGCGGTTCGGAGCCGAGTCGGCGGACGCCAAGAGCGTGCTGGCGTTGATGGGGTTGGGCGCTCCGGGTGGTGCGCGGGTGGAGGTCGTGGCTTCGGGCGCGGACGCGGCGGAAGCCGTGCGCAGGGTCCAGGAGCTGGCCGTGCGGGGGTTCGACGAGTGAGCTGGTGAGGCGCGCCTGGACCGATTACTTGCTCGATACGGATGGTGAAGCTCACGCGAACGATGCGTGACGACCGTGGGATAGTCGCGGTCAAGTTACCGTCCGGTAGCCACTCCGGTGAGTGGGAGGTCAACAGTGACGCGCCAGTTCAACACGGTCGGTGTCGTCGGTCTCGGCACGATGGGCGCCGGTATCGCCGAAGTCCTCGCCCGGACCGGCCTCACTGTGGTGGCGGTCGACGTGGACGAGGCGGGCCTCGCCCGCGGCCGCGGCCACCTGGACCACTCGACGGACCGCGCGGTGGCCGGCGGCAAGCTCACGTCGGACGAGCGTGACGCGACGTTGGCCCGCATCTCCTACGCCACGTCGCTGGACGCGCTGGCCGGCGTCGACCTGGTCGTCGAAGCGGTGCCGGAGCGGATGGAGCTGAAGGCCGCCGTGTTCGCGGAACTGGACCGGATCTGCGGCCCGGACACCGTTTTCGCGTCGAACACGTCGTCGTTGTCGATCACCGAGATCGGTGTCCACACCGGCCGGCCGGGCAAGGTCGTCGGGATGCACTTCTTCAACCCCGCGCCGGTGCTGAAGCTGGTCGAGGTGATCCGCACGGTCGTCACCGAGCCGGACGTGGTGACCGACGTGGTCGCGTTCGCCGAAGGGCTGGGCAAGACGCCGGTCGTCATCGGGGACCGGGCCGGGTTCATCGCCAACGCGCTGCTGTTCGGGTACCTCAACCACGCGGTGCGGATGTACGAATCCCGTTACGCGACAAGGGAAGACCTCGACGCGGCCATGCGGTACGGGTGCGGTTACCCGATGGGGCCGCTGGCGGTGCTCGACCTCATCGGGCTGGACACGGCGTACGAGATCCTCGACACGATGTACCACCAGTCGCGCAACCGGCTGCACGCGCCGGCGCCGCTGCTCAAGCAGATGATCACGGCGGGGCTGCTGGGGCGCAAGAGCGGGCGCGGCTTCTACACCTACGACGGGCCGGACTCGCCGGTCGTCGTGCCGGACGTGCTCACGCCGGTCGCCTCGGCGGAGGACGACGCCGCGCGCGAAGTGCGGCGGGTCGGCGTGATCGGCACCGGGACGATGGCCACGGGGATCGTCGAGGTGTTCGCCAAGCGCGGGTACGACGTGGTGCTGCGGGCGCGTTCGGAGGAGAAGGCCGACGCGGCGGTGGGCAAGGTGCGCAAGTCGTTGGAGAAGGCCGTCACGCGGGGCAGGTTGACGGCGGAGGACCGCGACGCCGCCCTGGCCCGGGTGACGCCGGTCGTCGACTTCACGGGCCTCGCCGATTGCGACCTGGTGGTCGAGGCGGTGGCCGAGGAGCTGTCGGTCAAGAAGGCGGTGTTCGAGGCGCTGGACGAGGTGTGCAAGCCGGGCGCGGTGCTGGCCACCACGACGTCCTCCCTGCCGGTGATCGAGTGCGCGGCGGCGACCTCGCGCCCCGGTGACGTCGTCGGGCTGCACTTCTTCAACCCCGCGCAGGTCATGAAGCTCGTGGAGGTCGTGGAGACGATCTCGACATCCGCCGACGTGGTGGCCACGGCCCGCCGGGTGTGCCTCGACCTGGGCAAGGCGCCGGTGCACTGCGGCGACCGCGCCGGGTTCATCGTGAACGCACTGCTGTTCCCGTACCTGAACGACGCGGTGAAGATGCTGGAGGCGCACTACGCGGTGGCCGACGACATCGACAACGCGATGAAGGTCGGCTGCTCGTTGCCGATGGGGCCGTTCGAGCTGCTGGACGTGGTCGGGCTGGACGTGTCGCTGGCCATCGAGCGGAGCCTGTACCTGGAGTTCCGCGAGGCCGGCTTCGCTCCCGCGCCGCTGCTGGAGCACTTGGTGAAAGCCGGGCGGCTGGGGCGCAAGACGGGCAAGGGTTTCCGCGACTACGTGTCCTGAGGGCCCGTTTCGCGGGCTGATGACGTGCCGGGTTTCGGCGTTTGGCATCGTGGTCCCCATGCGGCGTGTGGTGATCTCGCTCCTGGTGGCGGCGTTCGGTCTGACGAGCGCCTGCGCGTACACGGTCAACGGCACCCCGGTGGCGGAGCAGGTGCTCGACGTCGACCCGCCGTTCACGTCGGCCCCGAGCACGCCGACCGGGTCCGCTGACCCGTCCGGCGAGCCCACCGGGGACGTCGGCGACATCTGCGCGTTGATCGGGTGGAAGGACCTGCCCTACGAGGTCGCGGACAAGAACGCCGAGCCGACGGAGACCGGCTACGACTCGGCGTTCGACCAGTCGTGCAAGTGGCAGACGTCGGTCGGGTCGCTGGACGTGGGCGTGACCCTGCGGTTCCGCGAGGGTCGGTCGATCACGTTGGAGCAGAACAACGGCGAGTTCGACCTGGGTGACCGGAAGGTGACCTACTTCGACCGGACGACCGACACGTCCGTGCAGCCGTCGTGCGTGCTGGTGATGGACTACGCCGGCGGCGGGCTCGGGATCATCGTGATCGACGGCTCGGCCCGCTTCGGCGCGATCTGCGACCAGGGCAAGAAGGTGGCCGAGGTGCTGCTGGAGAAGGAACCGACCAGCTGAGCCCGGCCGGCCGAGCACCGAACAGGCCCGGCGCAACCGGCCCGGCGCAGGCAGGCCCGCTCCGGGTCGACCTCAGGTTCGCAGCTTCCGGCACGGTGCCGGACCGGCCGAGGCAGATGCCTCGGCCGCGTGGTGTCCGGCGCGTTCGACCGACCGCACCTGGGTCGTCGACGACCGCGTTGACCTCGGGGTCTTCGACCGCGGTCAGGTCGCCGGCGTGCGTCCGGTCCGGGTCAGCTGCAGCAGCCTCCGCCGCAGCAGCCGCCCCCACCGCCGCCGGCGGGTGCGTTGGCTTGACCGCCCAGGCCGGCCATGGAGAGCAGTTTCACGGTGTCGTCGTGGCCGTTCGGGCACGGCGCGGGCGCGGAGGCCTCGTCCATCGACCGCTTGACGTCGAAGGTCGAGCCGCACGCCTTGCAGCGGAATTCGTAGGTTGGCACGTCGCTCATTGTCCCCGGCGCGGCGGTGCGAGCACCAGCAAGGGCACCCCAACAGCCGACACCGCGGCGAGCAGCGTCATCAGCGGCAGGTTGTGCACCCAGCCCAGGCCGACGGCGGCCAGGTGGGTGCCGGTGAACGTCGCCAACCACATCCGCGAACCGGGCCGCAACCACACCGGGGCCAACGCCGACAGTGCTGTGACCAGCATCAACATCGTCGTGCCCAGCAACACGCCCTGCCTCAGGCCGGGAGGCTGGCCGACCGGCACGTCCGCCTCCTGGAAGACCCGCCGAACCTCGCCACCAGCCACGACCTCCGGCAGCGACGGTTCGAAGAGCAGACCGCGCACCACCGGCACCAGGGTCACGGCCACTTCGGTCATCAGAAGCAGGGTTAATACGACCCGTTGCCACTTGCTCATCCAGTGGACCGTAGGCGATCACCCAGGGCGAGCCCGGATACCCTCGTTTCTCGTGCCACGTCGTAACCGCCCGCAACGCGCGAACGAGCCCTCACCCATCGGTGGGCACGGTTGGGCGCGCGCCGAAAGCGCCTCGGACGGCGAGTGGCTGGTGCGCACCGTCTCCGGCAGCGCCACCACCAAGACCTACCGCTGCCCGGGGTGCGACCACGAGATCCGGCCGGGCACCCCGCACGTCGTCGCCTGGCCCGCCGGCGACTACGGCTCGGTGGACGACCGCCGCCACTGGCACCAGAACTGCTGGTCCTCCCGGAGCCGGCGAGGTCCCACCACCCGCCGCTGGTGACTCTCCGTGCTGACCGGCGGCACGTGGACGGCACCTGCACGGCACGTGAACGGGACCTGGACGGCCGGCAGGTCCGGCCACCCGGCGAAGGGTCCGTCGGTGGCACGATGTCGGTGTGGGTGAGGTTCCGATCAACGCCAACACCGTGCTCCCGGCCCGCCGGGAACCGGTGACGTTGCGGACCTCGGACGGGCTCGCCTTGGTGGGCGAGTTGGCGTTGCCGGTCGACCGGGAGCCCACGGCCACGGTGGTGCTGTTGCACCCGCTGCCGACGCACGGCGGGATGATGGACTCCCACCTCTACCGCAAGGCGGCTTGGCGGCTGCCCGCGCTGGCCGGCCTGGCGGTGTTGCGGTTCAACACGCGAGGCACGGCCAGTGCGGCCGGGTGCAGCGAGGGCGTGTTCGACCACGCCGTGGGCGAGCGGCTGGATGTCGCCGCCGCCCTGGCGTTCGCGGCCGAGCGCGGGTTGCCCTCCGTGTGGCTGGTCGGCTGGTCGTTCGGCACCGACCTCGCGCTCATGCACGGGTGCGAGCCGGTGGTCGAAGGCGCCGTGCTGATCTCACCTCCTCTGCGGTGGAGCAAGGCCGAGCACTTGCGGACGTGGTCACGCGCGGGCAAACCGGTGGTGTGCCTGGTGCCCGAGTTCGACACCTACCTGCCACCGGCCGAGGCCAGGCGGCGGTTCGGCGCGGAGCTCCCGACCGCGGACGTCATCGACTTCCCCGGCGCCAAGCACCTCATGGTCGGGCACACCGAAGAGGTGCTGGACGCGATCGTGTCCGCGGCCGTGCCCGAGGTGCCCACGCCGTTGGCGCGCACCTGGTCCGGCCCCCACGAGCAGCATCAGGCAGCCATCGTGGCCTCCTGACGCCGCCAGACCAGCACCGGACCCGAAGCGGTGTCGCTGTCGCCCACGTGCGCGAAGCCCAGCTTCTCCGCGACGCGCTGGGAAGGCGTGTTGCCCGGGTCGGTGATGATCGTGACCGGCCGGTCCGGACGCACCCGGCCCGCCCAGTCGATGGCCGCGCGCGCCATCTCCGGTGCGTAGCCGCGCCCCCAGTGCCGGGGGCGGAACCGGTAGAACAGGTTGAACGTCGGCTCGCCGTCCAGCTCGTGGTGCCGCAGGCCGCCGAAACCGATGACCTCGCCGGACCCCGGCAGCTCCACGGCCCAGTACCCGATGCCGTCGCGCGCCCAGTGGAGCTGCCACTCGGCCAGCATCTTCGCCGCCTGCTCCGCCGACGGCGGCCCCGACGGGTTGAAGCGGTTCGTCTCCGGGTCCGACAGCACCGCGATCGCCGCGCGCACGTCACCGGGGGTGACGCGTCTGAGCAGGAGGCGGTCGGTGCGCAGCTCGTCCGGTTCGGCGGTGGAGGTCATGGGACGAAGCTAGCCAGGGGGTCCGACAATTCCGGGTATGGAAACCGCTCCGCTCGTCCTCCTGCACGCCTTCCCATTCGACTCACGGATGTGGAACGGGGTGCGTGACCTGCTGAAACCGATCACGCCGGACCAGCGGGGCGGCGATCGTTCACCCGATCTGGTGGCTGTGGCGGACGACGTGCTGCGGTTGCTCGACGAGCGCCGGATCGAGCGGGCGGTCCTCGGCGGGTGCTCCATGGGCGGGTACGTGGCGATGGCCGTGCTGCGGCGCGACCCGTCCCGGGTGGCCGGGCTCGTGCTGGCCGACACCCGGCCCGGCGCCGACGCGGAGGAAGCTCGGGCGAACCGGCTGGCGATGGCGGCACGGGTCGAGGCGGAAGGCCTCGGCTGGGTGCCGGACTCCGTCCTGGGCGGGCTGCTCGGACCCGGGCCCGACGAGGCCGTGGTCGGGCGGGTGCGTGAGCTGATCCTCGACCAGGACCCGGCGGAGGTGGCGTGGGCGCAGCGGGCGATGGCCGTGCGACCGGACTCGGCGGGGGTGCTGGCGGAGGTGGACGTGCCCGCGCTGGTGCTGGTCGGGGAGCACGACGCGCTCACGCCGCCCACGTCGGCGCGCGAACTGGCCGGGGTGCTGCGGCAGGGCGAGTACGTGGAGCTGCCCGGCGTCGGCCACCTGACGCCGCTGGAGGCGCCGGACGCGTTCGCCGCCGCAGTCCTCGACTGGCGACGGCGGGTCGGCGTGTGACCCGGCGTCGTCTGAGCGTTCAACTCGGGTGTCCTGAACGTAGGACACACGCGTTCTGAACGTAGGACTCGCGCGAGGTGGAGGTAGGACTCTCGGCGGGTCAGCGCTTGGTGGTCTGCGGCTTCGGGGTGGGGCGCGCGATCTTCTGGGTGGCGGCGTCGGGGGTTTGAGCCGGAGGGGAGGCCGCAGCCGGGGTGGAGGCGGTGGGAGCAGCAGCGGCGGGAGCGGCGGCGGAGGTGGGAGCGGCGGCCGGGGTGGCGCCGCCGCCGGAGGTGGTGGGAGCGGGAGTGGTGGGAGCCGGGGCGCTGGAAGCCGGAGCGGCGGGGGTGGAGGTGGGGGGAGCGGGGCGCTCCTCCTCCAGCGGGTCCAGCAGGGGGGTGACGTCGTGCAGGGCGGAGCTGACGGCGTGCAGTTGCTGGGACAGCCGGTTGCGCAGCTGGCGCAGGGCGTCCACCTTCTGGGTCGCCTGCGTGACGCGGCGGTTTGCTTCCTCGGTCGCCTCGCGCACCCGGCGGTTCGCCTCGTCCGTCGCCTCCTGCACGCGGGCCGTGGCCTCGCTGACGGAGTCGTGCCGCCGCCGGTTGGCCTCCTCGGTCGCCTCGCGCACCAGGCGCTGCGCCTCGGCGTTCGACGCGGCCTGCTCCTGGGAGATCTGGGCGCGCACGCGCGCGGCCTCCTCCGCCGCCTCGCGCAACCGCCGCTCGGCCTCGCCCTTCGACGACGCCTCCTGCTCGGCCAGCGTCTTCATCGACTCGACCCGCCGGGCCGCCATCGCGATCTCGAAGTCCTCCTCGACCGTGGTCCGGCGCTGCAGCGACTCCTCGTCCAACCGGGTCGCCTCGGCCCGCGCCTCGCCCACGATCCGGTCGGCCTCGGCCCGCGCCGTCTCCAGCACGCCCCGGTGCTCGGCCTCCATGTCGGCGCGCCGCTGGTCCAGCTCGGCGATCAGCTTCTCGTACCGGGTGCGCAGCACGCCCGCGTCGGTCTCGGCCTTGGCGCGGATGTGGCCGCCCTCGGCCTCGGCCCGCGCCTTGATCTCGTTCGCCTCGTCCTGCGCGAGCCGCAGCATCCGCTGCAACCGCTCGCTCAGGCCCTCCAGGGTGGTCGGCGGCAGCGACAGCCGCTCCACCTGGCCGCGCAGCTCCGCGATCTCCGACCGGGCCGCCTCGAGCTGGCGGGCCAGGTCGTTGGTCTGCGACACCGCCGCGTCCCGGTCGGCCGCGAGCAGGCGCAGGTCGGAGTCGAGGCGTTCCAGGTGGTCCTCGACCTGGGCGCGGTCGTACCCGCGCTTGACGATGTCGAAGCCGGATCCCAGGGGGACGAGGTCACGGTCGTCGGCGAGGCCCATGGCGCTCACGCTACCCGCTCCCGATGCGCGACGGTCACCCGAGCGCCGCACATCGGGAGTGGTTTCGCTTTAGACGCCCCGGAAACGGTTGATCCCGGCCAGGTGCGCCGCGCGCAGCTCGTGGTCGCGCACGCCGAGGCCCTCCTCCGGGGCCAGCGTCAGCACGCCGACCTTGCCCTGGTGGGCGTTGCGGTGCACGTCGTGCGCGGCCTGCCCGGTCTCCTCCATGGAGTACACCTTGGACAGTGTGGGGTGGATCTTCCCCTTGGCGACCAACCGGTTGGCCTCCCACGCCTCGCGGTAGTTCGCGAAGTGCGAGCCGATGATCCGCTTCAGGTTCATCCACAGGTACCGGTTGTCGTACTGGTGCATGTACCCGCTGGTGGACGCGCACGTCACGATCGTGCCGCCCTTGCGCGCCACGAAGACCGACGCGCCGAACGTCTCCCGGCCGGGGTGCTCGAACACGATGTCCGGGTCGTCGCCGCCGGTCAGCTCGCGGATCTTCGCGCCGAGCCGCTTCCACTCGCGCGGGTCCTGCTCGTGCTCGTCCTTCCAGAACCGGTAGCCCTCGGCGCTGCGGTCGATGATCAGCTCCGCGCCCATCCGGCGGCAGATCTCGGCCTTCTCCGGTGACGACACGACGCACACCGGGGTGGCGCCGCCGTTGAGCGCGAACTGGGTCGCGTAGGAGCCGAGGCCGCCGGACGCGCCCCAGATCAGCACGGTGTCGCCTTGCTTCATGTTCGCGCCGTTGGCGGACACGAGCTGCCGGTAGGCGGTGGAGTTCACCAGACCGGGTGACGCCGCCTCCTCCCACGTCAGGTGGGCGGGCATCGGCATCAGCTGGTTGGCCTTGACCAGCGCGATCTCGGCGAGGCCGCCGTAGTTGGTCTCGAAGCCCCAGATGCGCTGCTCGGGGTCGAGCATGGTGTCGCCGTGCCCGTCGTGGTGCTCCAGCTGCACGTCGAGGCAGTGCGCGACGACCCGGTCGCCGGGCTTCCAGGCGTTCACGCCGGGTCCGGTGCGCAGCACCACGCCCGCCAGGTCGGAGCCGACCACGTGGAACGGCTGGTCGTGCCGGCCGCCGTACTTCTTGAGGAACGCGAACGTGGACAGCGGCTCGAAGATCGAGGTCCAGACCGTGTTGTAGTTGATGGCGCTCGCCATCACGGCCACCAGCGCCTCGCCGGGGCCGAGCTCCGGGGTGGCGACCTCGTCGACGTGCAGCGATTTGCGGGGGTCCTTGTCCTTGGTGGCCAAGCCCTCGAACATCTTGACCTCGTCGGCGTGCACCGTCACGCCCCGGTAGCTCTCCGGCACGTCGAGTGATCCGATCGCGTCCAGTTCGTCCGCGAGGATCGCGTCGAGGATCTTCTGCACGGCGTTCCCTCCCAATGGGGGCTTCGGGATGGTCGGGTGTGTGGCGGGCTCTAGAGGTCCACGCGAGTGGCCGGAGGTTACCCACGGGTAACCGATTCAGAACGCGGGCTGTGAGCCACCGCACTGGCATTTCCCCCGATCGGTCGGCCTTGACCGGGCGGCCAACCAAGCGGAGCATCGAAGTCGTCCGATCGACGGGACGGAGGTACGAGTCATGACAAAGGCGTGGACCAGGTGGCAGGACTGGGCCGAGGTCGTCATCGGCGCCCTCGTGCTGCTCTCGCCCTTGGTGGTGGAGACGACCACCGCGGCCATGTGGACGATGATCGTGCTCGGCGCGCTGATCGCCATCGACGGCCTCGCGTCGCTCGCGATGCCCGGGATGGTGTACGGCGAGTGGTTCCAGATGGTCCTCGGCGCGCTGCTGTTCATCTCGCCGTGGGTGATGGGCTACAGCGACCTGACGGGGGCGTCGTGGGTCTCGTGGGTCGGCGGTGTGCTGACCGTCGCGGCCGGCGCCACGGCGGTTCCGCTGGCGAACGCGGCGCACGGCGGCCGGATCGCCGGCACCGCCTGAAGGTGACCGCGGAACCCGGGCCCGCGGCTGCTCGCCGCGGGCCCGGACCGACGAGGAGGGGTGCGGCGTTGGCAGAGGACTCGTCGGCCAGGGAACGAATCCTGCGAGCGGCCGAGGAGCTGTTCGCCGAGTCGGGGTTCGACGCGACGCCGACCTCGCGCGTCGCCGAGCGGGCCGCCGTGCCCAAAGGGCTCGTGCACTACTACTTCCGCCGCAAGGCCGACCTGCTGGCGGCGCTCGTGCAGCGCCTGCCGGACGGCGACGTCGACGCGCGCCGGGTCGTGGTCGTCGGCGACATCGCGGAGAGCCTGCGCAGGCTGGTCGCCGCGCTGGACGCCCGGCTCGACTCGTCGCCGCTGCTCAGCCACCTGCTGTGGCGCGAGGCGGACACGCACAAGGCGGTCCGCGACGCGCTGCACGAGCGCTACCGGTCGGTCGTGCGGCAGATCCGCGACGTCATCGTCGCCGCCGGCGGCGCGGTGGTGGCCGCGAAGGACGTCGACAGCGCCTCCGCGCTGCTCGCGCACGCGGTGAGCTACCGGCACTCGGTGGCCAGGCACGCGCCGGACGACGACCGGCTCGACCTGGAGCTGACCTTCGTGGCCGCCGCCCTGGAACGGCCTTAGCGGCCACCGTGTGGTGGTGGTCACCAGTCCGGGTGGTCGCTAGTGGTCGGCGGCGGGCTCGACCAGCTCCACGAGCACGCCGCCCGCGTCCTTGGGGTGCACGAAGTTGACCCGGCTGTCGGACGTCCCGCGCCGCGCCTGCTCGTACAGCACGCGCAGGCCCTTGGCGCGCAGCGCCGCCGCCGCCGCGTCCACATCGGACACCCGGTAGGCGAGCTGCTGCAACCCCGGCCCGGACCGGCCGATGAACTTCGCGATGGTCGACTCCGGCGTCAGCGGCGCGAGCAGCTGCACGGCGGCGCCCGTGCCGTCGTCGCCCGGCGCGCGCAGCATCGCCTCGCGCACGCCCTGCTCCTCGTTGACCTCCTGGTGGGCGACCTCCAGGCCGAAGTGCTCGCGGTGGAACGCGATCGCGGCGTCGAGGTCGGGCACGGCGATGCCGACGTGGTCGATGGCGGTGACGAAACCCCGGAGTTCTTCCATGGCAGCGAAGGCTAGTAGCCGAATCGGTGCAGGTCGCGCTGTGTGAGGCCTCACACGGCTACTCTGCGGTAACCGTAGGTATCGTGGCGAGTTAACAACCGCTTACACCCGCTGTGGAGGCTGCTGTGTCCGGTTCCGTCATCGTCGCCGGGGCCCGAACCCCGATGGGGCGACTGCTCGGATCGTTGAAGGACTTCTCCGGCGCCCAGCTCGGCGGCGTCGCGATCAAGGCGGCCCTGGAACGGGCCGGTGTCGCGCCCGAGCAGGTGCAGTACGTCATCATGGGCCAGGTGCTGACCGCCGGCGCGGGCCAGATCCCGGCGCGCCAGGCCGCGGTGAACGCGGGCATCCCGATGACCGTGCCCGCCCTGACCATCAACAAGGTGTGCCTGTCGGGCATCGACGCGATCGCGCTGGCCGACCAGCTCATCCGCGCCGGTGAGTTCGACATCGTGGTGGCGGGCGGCCAGGAGTCGATGACGCAGGCGCCGCACCTGCTGCAGAAGTCGCGCGGCGGGTTCAAGTACGGCGACGTCACGATGCTCGACCACATGTCGCACGACGGCCTGTTCTGCGCGTTCGACCAGGTCGCGATGGGCACCTCCACGGAGAAGTTCAACGCCCGCTACGGCGTGACCCGCGAGGAGCAGGACGCGTTCTCGGCCCGGTCGCACCAGCTGGCCGCCAAGGCCGCCGCGAACGGCGTCTTCGGCGAGGAGATCGCGCCCGTCGCCATCCCGCAGCGCAAGGGCGACCCGGTGCTGTTCGCCACCGACGAGGGCGTGCGCGGCGACACCACGGTGGAGGCGCTGGCCAAGCTGCGCCCGGCGTTCGCCTCCGACGGCACGATCACCGCGGGCTCGGCGTCGCAGATCTCCGACGGCGCGGCCGCCGTGGTCGTGATGAGCAAGGCCAAGGCCGAGGAGCTGGGCCTGACCTGGCTGGCCGAGATCGGCGCGCACGGCGTCGTGGCCGGTCCGGACGCGAGCCTGCACGAGCAGCCCTCGAACGCGATCAAGGCCGCGTGCGCGAAGGAGGGCATCGACCCGGCCGACCTGGACCTGGTCGAGATCAACGAGGCGTTCGCCGCGGTCGGCGTGGTCTCCACCCGCGAACTGGGCGTCGCCGAGGACAAGGTCAACGTCAACGGCGGCGCGATCGCGCTGGGTCACCCGATCGGGATGTCGGGCGCCCGCATCGCGCTGCACCTGGCGCTGGAGCTGAAGCGGCGCGGCGGCGGCGTCGGCGCGGCGGCCCTGTGCGGTGGCGGCGGTCAGGGCGACGCCCTGATCGTCCGCGTGCCTAAGGTCTAGCGGTGTGGCCCGCACCGTTGACGTAGCCGAGCTGGTCGACCGCGCGCGCGAGGGACAGCCGCGCGCGGTCGCGCGGCTGATCTCGCTGGTCGAGGACGCCAGCCCGCAGCTGCGCGAGGTGGCGGGCGCACTGGCCCCGTTCTGCGGGAACGCGCAGGTCATCGGCCTGACGGGCGCGCCGGGCGTCGGCAAGTCCACGTCGACGTCCGCGCTCGTCACGGCCTACCGCCGCCGCGGCAAGCGGGTCGGGGTGCTGGCGGTGGACCCGTCGTCGCCGTTCTCCGGCGGCGCGCTGCTCGGCGACCGGGTGCGGATGGGCGAGCACGCCACCGACCCCGGCGTGTTCATCCGGTCCATGGCCACGCGCGGCCACCTGGGCGGGCTGTCCTGGGCCACCCCGCAGGCGCTGCGCGTGCTCGACGCGGCGGGCTGCGACGTGGTGCTGGTCGAGACGGTCGGCGTCGGCCAGTCCGAGGTCGAGGTGGTGTCGCTGGCCGACACCACGCTGGTGCTGCTCGCGCCCGGCATGGGCGACGGCGTCCAGGCGGCCAAGGCGGGCATCCTGGAGATCGCCGACGTGTTCGTGGTCAACAAGGCCGACCGCGAGGGCGCCGACCAGACCGCGCGCGACCTCAAGCACATGATCTCGCTGGGCCGCCGCGAGCGCGAAGGCGGCCGGTGGCGGCCCCCCGTGGTGAAGACGGTCGCGTCCCGCGCCGAAGGGCTCGACGAGGTCGTGAACGCCGTCGACGAGCACCACGCCTGGCTCGTCGAGCGCGGTGAGCTGGCACGACGCCGCGCGAGCAGGGCCGCGGCCGAGATCGAGGCCATCGCGCTGGAGCGGCTGCGCTCCCGGATCGGCGGGCTGCGCGGCGCGTCCGCCCTCGAAACCCTGGCCAAACGGGTCGTGGCGGGTGAGCTGGACCCCTACGCTGCGGCTGACCGACTGGTCGAGGGGGTGGGGGTATGACGACGCCGGTGGTGGTGGACATCGGCACGCGGGACACCCGTCGGGTGATCATCGGCGGCCTGGTGGCCGGGGCGCTCGGCGTGCCGGCGCTCGTGGGCGCGGTGAGCGCCTACGGCGACGGCGAGGGCGTCGGCGGGACGATCGCGCTGGTCATCGGGCTCGCGTTCACGGGCATCGCGCTGGCCGCGGTGCTGAGCTGGAAGAAGATCTCCCGGCCGCGCCTGCTCGTGTTCGAGGCGCCGGGCGTGCGGTGGGACGACCCGCGGGGCGCGCCGTGGGCCGTGGCGTGGCACGAGCTGGGCGCGGTGCGGATCTCGCGGACGCGGGAACGGGTCGTGGACCCGGCCGACGCGGTGCTGCGCAAGACCATGGTCAGGCTGGACCTGCTGCCGGCCGACCACCAGGATTTCCGGGCCCGGCACGCCGACATGGCGCACCTGGCCCGCGAGGACGGCGCCTACCGGCTGCCGCTGGGCGACGCGGCCGCGTTGGTCCCGGTGGTCGAGCGGGCCGTGCTCGGATTCGCACCACACCTGTACCGAGGGGTGCAGGACGAGGGCTTCACTGTGGGGTTGTCGTGAGAGAGATCGAGATTCCCTTCGGCAACCGGGCCGAGCGGCGCGCCGGGCTCGCCGTCCAGCTCGGCTTCACGCTGTTCGGCGTCTTGCTGATGTTCCTGTCCTACGCCGACGGCCACCTGGCGGCGATGTTCGTCGGGCCGCTGGTCGCGCTCGGCGGCCTGATCGGCGGCGGCGTCTGGCGGGGCAAGGCCAGGCTGCGGCGGCTCGTGGTCGAGCCGCAGGGCCTGCGCTGGGAGGAGAAGGGCCGGACGTGGGCGGTGCCGTGGTACGAGCTGGCCGGGGTGTCGCTGTCCTACGACGCCAAGCCCAAGCCCGGCCTGTGGCTGAACCTGGCGCCCAACGACCCGGGCGCCTTCGCCGCCACGTACCGCAGCGTCCCGACGTCGCCGCACGGGCACTGGATCCAGCTCGCCGACGACACCGGCAACGAGCTGCTGGACCTCGCGCTCAAGCGGCACGCGCCACAGATCTACCGGGGGTACGTGACCCACTTCACGGCCGGTCGGGGCGCGTCCCTGTGACCGGCTGAGCGGCCGCCGCCAGGTGTGCCTCGTGCTGGGACACCGCCTTGCGCCACAGCGGTTCGCGGTCCTCCTCGGCGAGGACCAGGCCGTAGACGTCGGCCAGGGCGGTGAACCAGTCGGCCCGGTCGTCGAGCAGGGTCTTGGTGGTCGTCCCCCCGACCCGGGACAGGGTCAGCGCGCGCAGCACGTCCCAGCCGCGGCCGTCGGCCCGCAGCACGCCGAACGTGCGCACGAACCCCGACTCGGGTGACGTGGACAGCTCCACGTGCCGGTCGGCGAAGTGGTCGAGGCCGACGTCGCCCGGCGCGAAGTGCATGGCGTGGAAGCTGCCGCGCACGTCGTGCCCCAGCCGCCACGCGCCCGCCGCCGCCGTGGACGGCCCCAGCTCGAACGTGAACGGCCCCTGGCGGTGCACCCCCGCACGCAGCGGCAACGGGGAGTGCAGCCCGTCGCCCAGCCCGGCGTCCACCAACCAGGCGTCATCGGAGTCCGGCAGGTCGCGCACGGTGAGCGCGAGGTGGCTGCGGCTGATGACCGGCTCGGCGTCCGCCGTCATCTGCACGCCGCCGGGGTGCCTGGTCACGTGGTAGCCGAGCGCGCGCAGCAGCTCGGCGAACGCGCCGTTGAGCTGGAAGCAGTACCCGCCGCGACCGGCCAGCACGCGGGCCGCCGAGTCGAGCGGGTCCAGCGACGTCACCCGACCGAGCTGGATCTCCACCGTTTCGTACGGCACCCGTTCGACGAAGGCCTGGTGCAATCGGGTCAGCGCCACCACACCGGGTGGCTCGGCCGCGCCCAGGCCGAGGCGGCGCAGGAACGCGGTTACGTCGAGCGAGGCCATCCTGGAAATCCCCCAACCGGGTCGGACGCGTCGAAGCCGGGACTTCCGACCCTAGGCAAGGACGATCACAGCGCCGAACGTTTATCCCAGCGACTGGGCGTGACGAAGAGGTGCGATGTACGACTCCGCTGGGCTTCAGGTCCTGTCCCGCGAGGAATGCCTGAAGCTGCTCGGCACGGCCGCCGTCGGCCGCCTCGTCTACACCCACATGGCGCTGCCGGTGGTGCACCCCGTCGTGTTCGTGCTCGACGGCGAGTGCGTCGTGCTGCGCGTGCCGGACGGCAGCGCCACCCTCGTCGCCCGGGACACCATCGTCGCGTTCCAGATCGACGACGTCGCGCCGGACCTGTCCCGCGGCTGGTCGGTGATGGCGGTCGGGCACGTCGCCGAGGTCGACGAGCAGGCGCGGCTGACCAGGCTGCGGGAGCTGCCGCTGCCCTCGCGCGGCTTCGGCGGCGGCGACCACTACCTGGTCGTCGACCTGGAGGTGCTGACGGGCCGTCGCATCCCCTAAGCGGAGGCGATAACCTCGGCACCTCCGAACCGGAGGGTGGTCTCGGGTGGCCGGATCCCCGGACGCGAACGCCGCGACGCGGCTGGACGGCCTGCTGCGCGAGCTGACCGACCGCACCACCGAGGTGGTCGTCTCGCAGGAGCGGCTGCACCGGCTGCTGGCCGCGGTCGTCTCGCTGGCCAGCGACCTGTCGCTGCCCGACGTGCTGCGGCGCGTCGTCGAGTCCTCGTGCGACCTGGTCGGCGCCCGGTACGGCGCGCTCGCCGTGGTGGGCCCGGACCGGCAGCTGCTGGAGTTCACCCACGACGACGGCCACCACGACACCGACTTCGAGGAGACCGGGTCGGCGGCGGCGGCGTTCGACCCGTCCGGCCCCGGCTTCCTCGGCGTGCCGGTGCACGTGCGCGGCGCGGTGTTCGGCAACCTGTACCTCAGCGACAAGGCCGACGGCACCGACTTCACCCGCGCCGACCGCGAGCTGGTGGTGGCGGTGGCCGCGGCGGCGGGCATCGCGATCGAGAACGCCCGGCTCTACGCGCAGTCGCGGCAGCGGGAGGTGTGGCTGCGCGCGTCGAACGAGGTGACGAACGCGCTGCTCACCGGCACCCCGGACCGGGACGCGCTGCGCCTGGTCGCGGTGCGCGCCCGGCTGGCCGCGGACGGCGTGAACGCGCTGCTGGCGCTGCCCGACGTGCAGGGCGAGCTGGCCGTGCGGGTGGTGGACGGCGAGGTGCGCGGGTTCAGCGCGTCCGGCGAGGGCGGCCCGGCCCGCGAGGTGTTCGACACCGGCAAGGCCAAGGTGCTCGTCGGGCTGCCCGGCCAGACCCGGATCGGCCCGGTGGTGTTCGCGCCGCTGACCGCCGGGCAGCGGGTGCTCGGCGTGCTGATGGTGGCGCGCGCCCGTGAGCAGCGGGCGTTCGACGCGTCGGACGTGGCGCTGGTCGAGTCGTTCGCCCGGCAGGCCGCGCTGATCCTGGAGTTCACCAGGGCGACCGGCGCGGGCCGGCGGCTGGCCGTGCTGGAGGACCGCGACCGGATCGCCCGCGACCTGCACGACCTGGTCGTGCAGCGGCTGTTCGGGCTCGGGCTCGGGTTGCAGAGCATGAACGGGCTGGTGGAGCAGCCGATGGTGGCGCAGCGGCTGGCGGACTTCGTCACCGAGGTCGACCAGACCATCCGGGAGATCCGGCGCACCATCTTCTCGCTGCAGGAGCCGCCCGCCGGCGCGGCCGACCTGCGCGCCCAGCTGATGAAGGTGGTGCAGGAGTCGGCCCGGCTGCTCGGCTTCGAGCCCGCGCTGGCGATGGACGGCCCGCTCGACTCGGTGGTGCCCGACCCCGTGCGGCCGGACCTGCTGGCCACGTTGCGCGAGGCGCTGGCCAACGCCGCCCGGCACGCGTCGGCGACGGACGTCCGGGTCGAGGTGGTGGTGGACCGGGCGGGGACGAACCTGAAGCTGGTCGTGCGCGACGACGGCGGCGGCCTGCCGCCCGGCCGCGCCAGGCACACCGGCGGTCTGGTGAACATGGCGGCGCGCGCGGCGAGGTGGGACGGTTCCTGCGAGGTCGAGTCGGCCGAGGGCCGGGGTGTAACGCTGACGTGGTCCGTGCCGTTGGTATCGGTGTAGGGAGGGTCCATGTCCATCTCGGTGCTACTGGTGGACGACCACGAGATCGTCCGACGCGGGTTGCAGCAGCTGCTGGCCGTCGAGTCGGACATCGAGGTGGTCGGCGAGGCGGAGAGCGCCGCCGCGGCCGTGTCCGCCGCCGCGTTCCACCAGCCTGACGTGGCCGTGATCGACGTGCGGCTGCCCGACGGCGACGGCGTGACCGTGTGCCGGGAGATCCGCTCGACGGTCCAGCCGCCGCCCGCGTGCCTGATGCTGACCTCGTACTCCGACGACGAGGCGCTGTTCGGCGCGATCATGGCGGGCGCGGCCGGGTACATGCTCAAGCAGGTCTCCGGCAACGACCTGGTGTCCGCGATCCGCACGCTCGCGGCGGGCGGCTCGCTGCTGCACTCGGGCGTGACCGCGACCGTGCTGCAACGGCTGCGCGGCGGACCGGTCGAGGACCCGCGCTACGCGGCGTTGAGCCCGCAGGAGCGGCGGATCCTCGACCTGATCGCCGAGGGCCTGACCAACCGGCAGATCGCGAACCGGCTGTTCCTGGCCGAGAAGACGGTCAAGAACTACGTCTCCTCGCTGTTGCACAAGCTCGGCTTCGACCGCCGGACCGAGGCCGGTGTCTACGCCGCCCGCCGACGGCAGACCGGTGGGCTCTAGCTGTACTGCTCTGGGTGGTCGTGGGCGGTTCGCCCGGGTTGTCGGCACGACGCCTGGGACGTGGCGCACTCCAACCCCTCGTGCTCGGCGCAGCACCGCGGTGGCGGCGACGGCGGTTCCGGCCCGCACGGATGTCCCCCTCCGTCGAGGACTCCACCGCGCCGCGCACGTACGCTGGGGGACAACCGCAGAAAGGCCCTGTTCGGCTCTACGAAAGACTTAAGCCACTCGGGCTCGGAGGAAAGTAAGGTCGCTGGAGTGGGGATTTTCCGGAGGAAGCGGCCTGCCGCGATCGCCCGTGAAGTGGTGCGGGACCACACCTACGACGACGCGATCCTGGACATCGCGGCGGAGGAGATGGACGCGGGCCACCTGAGGGCGGCGACCACGGTGCTCGCGGAGTGCCGTGAGGACCCCGAGGTGCGGGCGCTGCGCGCCGAGGTGCTCGGCGAGCACGCCATCGGCCACGCGGACGAGCTGCTGGAGCTGGCGAAGAACAACACCGACCCGGACCTGTGGCTGCTGGCCGGCACCGCGTTCATCCGCGAGGCGTGGGCGATCCGCGGCTCGGGGCGGGCCGACAGCGTCGGCAAGGACCGGTTCAAGGTCTTCTTCGGCACCCTGCGCAAGGCCGTCGGCCCGCTGCACGAGGCCGCCAAGCTCCTGCCGCGCGACGCCGTGCCGTGGGCGCAGCTGCAGACCGCGGGCCTCGGGTTGCAGGTCGACCGGGACCAGAAGGACGAGGTCTGGCGGGAGATCGTGGCGCGCTGCGCGTCGCTGTACCCGGCGCACTGGACCCGGTTGCAGATCCTGGCGTCCAAGTGGGGCGGCTCGGCCGAGGAGATGATGGCGTTCGCGCAGGGCAGCGTGGACGCCGCGCCGCCCGGCGACCCGGTGGTGGCCATGCTGCCGCTGGCGCACTTCGAGATCTTCCTGGAGCAGTTCGAGGACGCCGTGCAGTCGCGGTCCGCGTTGAAGATCGCGACGCTGAAGATGCGCTACTTCACCCGGCACCGCGACGAGATCGCCGCGGCGGCGGACAGGTGGGACTCGGCCCCGGCCAAACCCCACCCGCGCGTGCTGCAGGCCCACAACCTGTTCGCGGCGGCCTTCGCCCTGGCCGACGACGCGCCCCGGGCCAAGCGCCACCTGCTGGGCATGCGCGACCACGTGCACGACGTGCCCTGGGCGTACGTCGCCTACCTGGCCGACGACCTGGAGAAGGAGTACTCGGAGCTGGCCAACAAGTACCTGTGACGCCGGGTGGCCGGGCGCCGCGCCCGGCCACCCCCGCGCGTCAGCAGCGCTGCTTGTAGAAGTACTTCGAGTTGGCTTCCAGGTCCGCCTTGGTCAACGCGACCAGGTCGGTCTCGACGTCGCGGCGCACCGGCTCGCCCTCCAGCGCCGCGATCGCCTGCTCGACGCCGGTCCGGCCGATCGTCGTCGGGTCCTGAGCGATCAGCGCCTGCACCGCGCCGCCCCGCAGGTCCTCCACCTGCTTGGGCGACGCGTCGAACCCGACCAGGTTCACCGCGCCGGTCCTGCCCGCGTTGCGCAACCCGGTCGCCGCGCCCTCCCCGGTGTTCAGGTTGGTCGCGAACACCCCGATCAGGTCCGGGTTGGCCGACAGCGTGGCCGTCACCTTCGACGCCGCCTGGTCCGGCTCGTTGTCGGTGTACTGCTGGCCGACGTACCGCAGGTTCGGGTGCTTCCCGATCTCCTCCTCGAACCCGGCGGCGCGCGCGTCCGTGGTCGAGGTGCCCGCCTTCGTGTTCAGCACCAGCACCGAGCCGGCCTTGCCGCCGACCAGCTCGGCCAACGTCCGCGCCGCCAGCCGTCCGCCCTGCTCGTTGTCGGAGGAGATGGTCGAGGAGGCGATCGACGTGTCCTCCAGCTTGGTGTCGACCTCCACCACCTTGATGCCGGCGTCCTTGAGCTGCCGCATCGGCCCGGCCATGGCCTTGTCGTCGGTCGGCGCGATGAGCACCGCGCCGGGCTTGTCGGCCAGCACGCCCGTCACGATCGGCGTCTGCTGCGTGGCGTCGAACTTCGCCGGCGCCTGCACGTCGACCGCGTAGCCCGCCGCCGAGGCCGCCTCCCGGAAACCGCACTCCATCGAGATGTAGAACGGCTCCGCGGCCACACCGGGGATCAGCACCATCTTCTTCGCGTCACCCGGGCCGCCGGTGTCGCCGATCTGCCCGCCGCCTCCGCACGCGGTGAGCAACAAAGCCGCTGAGACAAGAGCAACCGTCCTCGTTGACATGTTCTCTCCTTAACGTCTGTCCCGGGCCTTCCTCCGCGACTGGTCGAACCACACGGCCGCCACCAGGACCAGCGCCACCGCGATCGGCTGCCAGTACACGTTCACGCCGACGATCACGAACCCCTTGCGCAGCACGGCCGGGATGAACACCCCGAGCACCGTGCCGACCACCGACCCCGCGCCGCCGAACAGGCTGGTGCCGCCGAGCACCACGGCGGCGATGGCGTTGAGGTTGTCGGTGTCGTGCCCGGTGATCGACGCGACCCGGAAGTAGGCCAGCGCCATGAACCCGGCCAGCCCCGCCAGCACGCCCGCCAGCAGGTACACCCGGACCAGGTGGCGGGTCACCGGGATGCCCGCCCGCCGGGCCGCCTCCTCGTTCGAGCCGATGGCGTACGTGTGCCGCCCGAACGCCGTCGCGCCCAGCACCAGCGCGCCCACCGCCGTCACCGCGGCGGCCACCAGCACCAGGTTGGGCACGCCGAACCAGGTGCCGGTGCCCAGGGTGTCGCTGAGCACGTCCGGCACGCCGGCCACGTTCGAGCCGTCGGAGATGAGCTGCCCGGCCCCGAGCGCCGCGCCGAACGACCCGAGCGTCACGATCAGCGGCGGGAGGCCGGTGCGGGCGATGAGCAGGCCGTTCACCAGGCCCCACGCCGCGCCGGACACCAGGGCCACCAGCAGCCCCACCAGCACCACGCCCCACCCGGCGGTGGTCGCGTCGCCGCCGTGCAGCGCGTTCATCGCCATGGCCGACGTGACGCCGGAGAACACCAGCACCGAGCCGACGGACAGGTCGATCCCGGCGGTGACGACCACGTAGGTCATGCCGACCGACAGCACCAGCAGCACGGAGGTCTCGACCAGCGTCGTCTGCACCGTGAACACGGTCAGCACCGCGTCCGGCCGGAGCGCGCCGAACACCGCGATCAGCACCAGCAGCACCACCGCGATCCACAACGTGTTCGCGCCGGCCAACCGCCGCAGCCCGGCGCGCGGCTTCACGCGTCCTCCTGGGTCAGCGCGCCGGTCATCGCGCCGACCAGCTCCTCGACCGTGGTGGCCGCCGCGTCGAACCGCGCCACCCGCCGGCCGAGCCGCAGCACCTCGACCCGGTCCGCCACGGCCAGCACCTCGGGCATGTTGTGGCTGATCAGGACCACCGCCATGCCCTGGTCGCGCACCCGCCGGATCACGTCGAGGACGCGTTCGCGCTGCACCACGCCCAACGCCGCGGTGGGCTCGTCCATGAACACCAACCGGCTCGCCCACACCACCGACCGGGCCACCGCGACGCTCTGGCGCTGACCACCCGACAACGCCCCGATGGGCACGTCCACGTCCGGCAGCGTCACGCCCAGCTCGTGGAACGAGGCCACCGCCCGCCGCCGCATCTCCCGCTTGTCCAGCACACCGAGCCTGCCGAGCAGACCGGGACGGCGCAGCTCCCGGCCCAGGAACAGGTTCGCCGCCGGGTCCAGGTCCGGCGCCACGGCCAGGTCCTGGTAGACGGTCTCGATGCCGAGCTCCCGCGCGGACACCGGCGAGTCCAGCGCGACCGGCGCGCCGTCGAACAGGATGGTCCCCGAGTCGGGCCGCGCCACCCCGGACAGGCACTTCACCAGCGTCGACTTGCCCGCGCCGTTGTCGCCGACGAGCGCGACCACCTCGCCCGCGTGCGCGGTGAACGAGGCGCCGCGCAGCGCCTCCACGTTCCCGTAGTGCTTCACCAACTCCCGTGCGTCCAACAGGGGTAACGCCATGCGCTCAGCTCCCGGGGCTCGACACCGATGGCGGCCTGCACCGGACGGCGACCACGTCGCCGGTCACCACGACCTCACCCGCCGCGTGCGGCACGACCACCGTGCTGCCCCGGTGCACCGCGACGGGACCCAGCGTGCCGGCGCCCTCCAGCACCACGAACACGCCGAACGAGGGCTCCAGCGCCGCCGTGCCGGACACGTGCAGCCGGTCGGCGCGGAAGAACGGGTCGGCCTGGGCGTCGAACAGGTCCACCGCGGGCCCGGTGAGCGCCTGCGTCCGGCGCACGAGGTCCTCGGGCGACTGGGCGCGGCGCTCCAGGCAGTCCAACGCCTTGTCGTAGCCCAGGCCGAGGTGCCCCGCCTCGGCGTCGGCCAGGAAGCCCCGCCACTCCAACGTGACCGAGAAGTCCGTCGGCTGCTGGAGCTCGACGATGAACACGCCCTCGCCGATAGCGTGCGGCACGCCGGCGGGCACGAACACCGTGTCGCCGGGCGAGACCTTGACCGGGTTGAGCGCGCCGAGCATGGCGGCCGAGTCCTGAGTGGACACCCACTCGGCGGCGACGGCGGCGGGCACGTCCTCGCGGAACCCGATGTAGACCGTCGGGTCGGGGCCGGACGTGCCGATCACGATCCACGCCTCGGTCTTGCCGTGCCGGCAGCCCAGGTGGGCGGACGCGAACGCGTCGGACGGGTGGCAGTGCACCGGCAGCCGCTGCCCGGCGTCCAGCAGCTTCACCAGCAGCGCGGTGTCCGCCCCGAACTCCGCCGCGTGCTGAGCGCCCAGCCACAGCGCCGGGTCCGCCGCCACCGCGTCGCGCAGCCACCGCCCGTCCGGCAGGCGCGACAACCCGGCCTCGTCCTTGCCGAACTGCGTGGTGGTCGACGCGACCCAGTCCTCGGGACCCAGGTCGGCCACGTCGCGGTTCCGGAACGCCGCGATGGCCGGGCCGCCCCGGTAGAACTGCCGGGGCTGGTTGGCCTCCAGCGCGACGGGCTGGGCATCGGAACTCATACGGGTACCTCTCCTGATCCACGGGCCACCAACCGGACCGGCAGGACGACGCGGCGCGGTGGTGAGCCGTCGCCGTCCAGTCGGGCGAAGAGCAGGTCCGCCGCTGCCTTGCCGAGCGCGCTCGCGTCGTGCGCGATCACGGTCACCGGCGGTGACAGCAGGTCGGCCAGTTCGAAGTCGTCGAAGCCGACGAGCGCGGGCCGCGCGGTGGCACCCGCCAACGCGCGCACCGCGTGCACGGTGATCCGGTTGTTGCCGGTCACCACGGCGGTCGCCGGGTCGGCGGCGTTCTGCAGGCCCTGCAACGCCTTGCGCACCGACTCCTCGTCGTGCGGGCCCATGACGACCAGCGACTCGTGGTAGCCGATGCCGGCCCGCAGGCAGCCCTCGCGGTAGCCGCGCAGGCGCTCGTTGGCGGTGAAGATGTCCGGCGCGTCGCCGAGGAACGCGATCCGCCGGTGCCCGAACGACGCCAGGTGCGTGACGGCCTCGGCGGTGCCGCCGATGTTGTCCACCAGCACGGTGTCGGCGACCACGTCGCCGGCCGGCCGGTCCAGGAACACCACCGGCGTGCCCGCCCGCATCTCCGGCACCAGGTACCCGTGCTGCAACCCGGCGGGCACGATCAGCAGCCCGTCCACCCGCCGTGAGCAGAACTCCAGCGACAGCTCCCGCTCGCGCGCCGGGTCCTCGTCCGACGAGCCGGTGATCACCTGGCGCCCGCGCAGCCGGGCGATCTCCTCGACCGCGCGCGTGACCCCCGAGTAGAACGGGTTGCCGACGTCCTCCAGCACCAGGCCGACCGTGCCCGTCGACGAGCCGCGGCGCAGGTTGCGCGCGCTGAGGTTGCGCCGGAAGCCGAGCTGGTCGATCGCCGCGAGCACGCGTTCGGCCGTGGCCGGGTGCACGCCTGCCTCGTCGTTCACCACGCGGGAGACGGTCTTGATGCTGACGCCCGCCAGCCGTGCCACGTCGTTCATCGTGGCACGCCGCACCTTGCGGGCGCCTGCCGCGCCGTTCGGGGACAACGTTGTCATAGTGCGCGAATCACACACCTCGCGTTAACGGATGTCAACGCCCGGCGCTGTCTCGAACCGGACAACAGTCGGCTCCGGGGTTGACGCCACTCCCGCACTCTCCGCGATTATACGATTACGGATCGTTCGTGGACAGCGTTGTCACGGGAGGCGGCTCGTGCGCACTAACCTCGCTCTCGCGGCGGTACTGGGTCTCTCGGTGGCGCTCGCGGCGGCCCATCCGCCTGCTTCGCAGGCGCAGCCGGACGACTCGGCGAAGTGGGTGAACCCGTTCGTCGGCACCCGGCCGGGCGGCCCGGACCACGGCACCGGCGGTGGCGCGGGCAACAACTTCCCCGGCGCGGACGTGCCGTTCGGCATGGTGCAGTGGAGCCCCGACACGGTGACCCGCCAGCACGGCGGCTACGCCTACGAGGACGACCGGATCAAGGGCTTCAGCCTCACCCACCTGTCCGGCGCGGGCTGCTCGACCTACCAGGACATCCCGATCACGCCGTTCACCGGCGAGATCACCACGTCGCCCGCGACGGACCCCGACCGGTACGTCTCGACCTTCTCGCACGACCACGAGTCCGCGTCCCCCGGCTACTACGGGGTGACCCTCGACAGCGGGACGAAGGTCGAGCTGACGGTCACGCAGCGCACCGGCGTCGGCCGGTTCGCCTACCCCGGCGGGCAGCCGTCCACGCTGCTGGTCAACACCTCCGGCTCGATCTCGGGCACGGACGACGCCGAGATCACCATCGGCGCGGACACCATCAGCGGCTGGGCGACCAGCGGCCGGTTCTGCGGCGCGGACCACCGCTACCGGGTGTACTTCCACGCCCGGTTCGACCAGCCGTTCGCCTCCATCGGCACGTGGAAGAACGGCGCGGTCACGCCCGGCCGCGCCACCGAGCGCGGCGGCTCCGGCGTCCGCGAGGGCCTCGGCGACGCGCCGAAGACGCTGCAGGCCCAGGGCCGTCCCGACGTCAAGGCCGAGGACACCACGGTGTCCGGTCCGGGCTCGGGCGGCTGGGTGACGTTCGACGACCCGGACGTGACCATGCGCGTCGGCCTGTCGTTCGTCTCGATCGATGGCGCGAAGAAGAACCTGAAGGCGGAGAGCGACGGCCTGTCGTTCGACGCCGTGCGCGCCGCCGCCCGCCAGGCCTGGAACGACCGGCTCGGCCAGGTGAAGGTAACCGGCGGCACCGACGCCCAGCGCACCACGTTCTACACCGCGCTGTACCACTCCTTGTTGCAGCCCAACGTCTTCTCCGACAGCGACGGCCGCTACCCGGGCTTCGACGGCCGCGTCCACACCGCGGAGCGCGGCCACGCCGTCTACACCAACTTCTCCGGCTGGGACGTCTACCGGTCGGAGATGCAGCTGCTGTCGCTGCTCGCGCCCCGGGAAGCCTCGGACATGGTCCGCTCGATGACGGCGTTCGCCGAGCAGGGCGGCTCCTGGGACCGCTGGACGGTGGCCAACGGCTACACCGGCGTCATGGTCGGCGACCCGTACCACGTGATGGTGGCCGGCGCCTACGCGTTCGGGGCGAACGACTTCGACGCCCGGAAAGCACTGCTGCTGATGCTGCGCGGCGCGACCCAGCCGACCCAGGGCTACGAGGAGCGGCCGGGCCTGACCGACTACCTGGACCTCGGGTACGTGCCGATCGGCGCGCGCAACGTCTGGGGCCCGCCCGCCACCACCCTGGAGTACACGACGGCGGACTTCGCCATCGCCGACCTCGCCCGCCGGCTGGGCGACGGCGCGACCTGGCAGACGTTCATGAAGCGCGCCCAGCACTGGCAGAACGTCTTCAACCCGGCCACCGGCTACACCCAGCCCCGCAACCGGGACGGCTCGTACGTGGAGCCGTTCACACCGGGCAGCCCGGACAACTGGGTCGAGGGCAACGCCGCCCAGTACACGTGGATGGTGCCGTACAACGCGCGTGGCCTGTTCACCGCGATGGGCGGCGACGCGAAGGTCCGCGACCGGCTGGACGCGTTCTTCACCAAGCTCAACGCCGGCCCGGACGAGCCGTACGCGTTCCTCGGCAACGAGCCGATCATGCACTCGCTGTGGCTCTACAACTGGGCGGGCGCGCCGGCGAAGACCCAGGCCGTGACGCGGCGCGCGGTGACCGAGCTGTTCGGCCCCGGCCCGGACGGGCTGATGGGCAACGACGACCTCGGCCAGATGTCGTCCTGGTACGTGTGGGCGGCGCTGGGCATGTACCCGGTGATCCCCGGCCGGGCCGAGCTGGTGCTCAACAGCCCGCTGTTCAGCGAGGTCACGATCACCCGGCCGAACGGCGCGCCGATCGTGATCAAGGCCTCGGGCAGCGGGACGCACGTCGCCGACCTGAAGGTGAACGGCCGCGCGCAGAGCCGCACCTGGCTGCCCGAGTCGTTCGTGGCGAACGGCGGCACGGTGGAGTTCGGGCTGTCCGAGGCGCCCACCGCCTGGGGCACGGGCCCGGCCGACGCGCCGCCGTCGTTCCGCGACGGCGAGACCGGGCAGCAGGCGTACGTGGAACCGGGGCGGCTGGTGCTGCCCGCGGGTGGCAGCGGCGCCGTGACCATCGGCGCGCAGGACTTCTCCGGCAACGGCGGCAAGGTGTCGTGGACCGCGCAACCGCCCGCCGGCATCACGCTCACCCCCGCGTCCGGCGAGGTGACGATCCCGGCGGGGGAGAAGGCCGGTGTCCCGGTCACCGTCGCGGTCGCCGCCGACGCGCCCGAGCAGACCCTCCGCGTGCCGCTGACCTTCTCCAACGGGCAGCGGTCCACGATCTCGGTGCTGGTGGCCGAGCCGGGGAGCCTGCGCGCGGCGTTCGACAACGTCGGCACGTCGCCGGACGACGACCAGGCGATCGGCAACTTCGACGGCGGCGGGTGGAGCTACTCGCGCGACGCGCTGGCCGAGGCGGGCGTGACACCCGGCGGCACGGTCACCTCCGACGGCCTCGCCTACACCTGGCCCACCTCGCCGACCGGCGAGCCGGACAACGTGAACGCCTCCGGCGAGACGGTGACGGTCAGCGCCCCGCCGGGCGCGGCGAAGCTCGGGCTGCTGGGCAGCGCGGCGTCCGGCAAGGCGTCCGGCACGCTCACCGTCACCTACACCGACGGCAGCACGCAGACCGCCGAGGTCGGGTTCTCCGACTGGGCGCTGGGCGGCGCGGCGAACCTGCCGCCGTCGTTCGACAACCGGACCGTGGCCTCGATGCCGTACCGCAACAACTCCAGCGGCGAGCCGCAGCAGCTCGAGGTGCACCTGTTCGCCACCGCGCCCATCGCGTTGCAGGCCGGCAAGCAGGTCCGCTCGGTGACGTTGCCGTCGTCGGTGACCGGCGGGACGTTCCACGTGTTCGCCATCGCGGTGGGCTGACCCTATGGTGGATCGGTGACCGCTGACCCCGTGGAGTCCGTGAACACGTTCATCGGCACGAAGGACGACGGGAACACGTTCCCGGGCGCGTCGATGCCGTTCGGCATGGCCCACTCGAGCCCCATCGGCTCGCACTACGCGGGCTACCGCTACGACGACCCGGTGATCCGGGGGTTCGGGCACTTCTTCCTGTCCGGCGCCGGGTGCACGGAGCAGGGCGGGCTGGTGTCGATCCTGCCGACGACGGGCCTGCCGCGCAGCTTCGACCACCGCACCTACGGCGCGGCTTACACGCACGAGGGCGAGGTCGGCCGGCCCGGCTACTACCGGGTGCGGCTGGCGTCCGGCATCACGGTGGAGGCGACGGCGACGACCCGGGCCGGGGTGGAGCGGTTCGCGTTCCCGCCGGGGGTGACGCCGCACGTGCTGGTGAACGTCGGCCAGGCGAACGACAAGGAGCCCGTGTTCGCCAGCGGCGTGCGGGTGGTGGACGACCGGACGCTGGCCGGCACCGTGGTGGCGCAGGCGTTCTGCGGCGGCAAGCCCTACACGACGTACTTCACCACGACGTTCGACCGGCCGTTCAAGGCGACCGGCAACTGGGGCGGCGCGGAGGGCGGCTCGGGCCTGCGCGGGCAGTGGGTCACGTTCGAGGACGGCCCGGTGACCGCGGCCACCGCCATCTCGCACGTGGACGCGGACGGCGCCACGAAGAACCTCGGCGAGGCTCGCGGGAAGACGTTCGACGAGCTGCGCGCGGCGGCTCAGGAGACGTGGCGGCGTGAGCTGTCGAGCGTCGAGACCTCCTCGACCGGCGCCGACCGCACGGTCTTCTACACCGCGCTCTACCACGTGCTGCTGCAACCGCTGACCGGCAACGACGTGGACGGCCGGTACCGCGGGTTCGACGGGAAGGTGCACACGGCCGACGGCTGGACCTACCACGAGTACTTCTCGCTCTGGGACACCTACCGCGCGCAGAACCAGCTGCTGGCGCTGTTGCGCCCGTCGCGGGCCGAGGACATCGCCCGGTCGTTGCTGGCGATCCACGAGCAGGGCGGCTGGCTGCCCCGCTGGGCGTACGCCAACCAGGAGACGAACACCATGACCGGCGACCCGGTCACACCGTTCCTGGTGGACCTGTGGCGGTTCGGCGCGCTGGCCGGGTTCGAGGAGCGGGCGTACGAGGCGTTGTGGCAGAACGCGACCGGCGTGCCGCCCGCGTCGTCGCCGTTCGAGGGCCGGGTCGGCAACCCGTCCTACCTGCGGGACGGCTTCGTGCAGTACGACAAGGACTTCCGCAAGAAGGGGCAGGACGTCGACCCGCACCACGGCGCTTCGGCGACGTTGGAGTACGCGCTCGCCGACTGCTCGTTGTCGATCATGGCCCGCGCGCTGGGGCGGGAGGACGACGCCGAGGTCCTGCGCCGCCGCGGGCTGAACTACCGGGTCCTCTGGGACCGCTCGGTGGCCGACCGCGGGTTCACCGGCTTCCCCCGGCCGAAGCTGGCCGACGGCAGGTGGCTGGCCCCGTTCACCCCGCAGGGGCCCGACGGCTTCCACGAGGGCACGGCGTGGCAGTACCAGTGGCTGGCGCAGCAGGACGTGCCCGGCCTGGTGGAGCTGCTCGGCGGCCGGGACGCGGCGCTGGCCCGGCTGGACGACTTCTTCGCCTACCCCGACCTGGTGGCCGACCCGGCGGGGACCGTGCGCTCGAAGTGGGTCGTCGGGCCGTACAGCTACTACAACCAGTTCCGCTACAACCCGAACAACGAGCCGGACCTGCACGTGCCGTGGATGTACGCGCTGATCGGGCAGCCGTGGAAGACCTCGGCCGTGGTGCGGGCGGCGCAGACGTTGTTCGTCGACGCGCCCAACGGCGTGACCGGTAACGACGACCTGGGCCAGATGTCGGCCTGGTACGTGCTCGGCGCCCTGGGGCTGTACCCGGTCACACCGGGCACCGGCGACCTCGTGCTGAACGCGCCCAGGTTCGACCGGGCGGTGATCCACCTGGAGAACGGCCGGGACATCACCATCACGGCGGCCGGCGCGGACCCGTCGGCGCTGCGGTACGTGCGGTCGCTGAACGTCGACTCGGAACCCTGGGACGACGTGTGCCTGAACGTCGACCGGCTCGACGACGGCGCGAACCTCGACTACGTCCTGACCGCGGACCCGGCGGAGGCGACGTGGGCGACCCGTCCCGGGTCCGCGCCGCCGTCCCCCGGCACCGGCGCGCACGTCTCGTGATCGAGGCCATGCGCAGAGCTACCAAGGGATGCGTCGAAAGTCTCGATCGCCGATTACTTCCGTCGCGAACGGATCGAAGTGCCGCCGGCGACCCCCGGCACGGCTTACCGTCCAGCCATGACAGGGGCACGCATACCGGCCGTCGTGGTTGCCGACATCAGGAAGAGCTACGGCGAGCTGAAGGCGGTGGACGGCGTCTCGTTCACCGTCGCCGAGGGGGAGTTCTTCGGCATCCTGGGGCCGAACGGCGCGGGCAAGACGACCACGCTGGAGATCGTCGAGGGCCTGCGCAAGCCCGACGGCGGCCGGGTGACGCTGCTCGGCGAGCAGCCGTGGCCGCGCAACCCGAAGCTGCTGCCGCGCATCGGCGTGCAGCTCCAGGCGTCCAGCTTCTTCGAGAAGCTGACCGCCCGTGAGCAGCTCCAGACGTTCGGCTCGCTGTACGGCGTGACCCGGCGCACGGCCGACGAGATGCTGGAGCTCGTCGGCCTGTCCGACAAGGCGGACGTGCAGGAGAACAAGCTCTCCGGCGGCCAGCGCCAGCGCCTGTCGATCGCGTGCGCCCTCGTGCACGACCCGGACCTCGTCTTCCTCGACGAGCCGACCGCCGCGCTCGACCCGCAGGCCAGGCGCAACCTGTGGGACGTGCTGCGGGCGATCCAGGCCAGGGGCAAGACCATCGTCTACACCACGCACTACCTCGACGAGGCCGAGATCCTGTGCGACCGCGTGGCGATCATGGACCGGGGCCGGATCCTCGCCATGGACGCGCCCGCGACGCTCGTGCGCGGTCTCGACGCGCCGACGCACGTGGTGCTGCAGAAGGGGTCGCTGACGCGTGAGGCGGCGCGCGGCATCACCGGGGTCGACGACGCGCACGAGGACGAGGTGTCGTTGACCATCTCCACCCGCAAGCCCGCGCCGGTGCTGTCGGCGCTCGCCGAACGCGGCACCCTGGACGGGTTGCAGGTGCGCACGGCCACGTTGGAGGACGTCTTCCTCGACCTGACCGGACGGGAGTACCGCGCATGACCGCGTTCCGGAGCCTGTCGACCGCGATGATCAAGGGCTTCCTGCGGGACAAGATGACGTTGTTCTTCGTCTTCCTGTTCCCGCTGATGTTCCTCGTCGTGTTCGGGCTGCTGCTCGGCGACTCGGGCAGCGACAAGACCAAGATCGCGGCGGTCGGCGACGGGCCCGTGCTGACGACGTTGGAGCAGACCGGCGCGATCGAGCTGGAGAAGTACGACGACACGGCCGCCGCGCGGCGGAAGGTGGACGACGGCGACCTGCCCGCCGCCGTGGTCGTGGACGGCGACCGCGTGGAGCTGATCTACGCGGCGAGCGACCAGGTCGCGGCGGGCACCGTGCTGGGGATCGTGTCCGGGGTCGTCGACAAGATCAACCTGGGGGCGGCGGACGTGGCGCCCCGGTTCACGTTGGAGACGAAGTCGGTCGAGGACGCGTCGCTCAAGCCGATCCAGTACCTGACGCCGGGCATCCTGTCGTGGGCGATCTCGTTCTCGGGCGTGTTCGGCTCGGCGCTGACCATGGTGGCGTGGCGCAAGAAGCAGGTGCTGCGGCGGATCCGGCTGGCGCCGGTGAGCACGACGACCGTGCTGACGTCGCGGGTGGTGGTGAGCGTCGGCACGGCCATCGTGCAGGGCGTCGTGTTCGTGGCGGTGGCGCTGCTGCCGGTGTTCGGGCTGAAGCTGACCGGGCAGTGGTACCTGGCGCTACCGCTGCTGGTGCTGGGCACCACGGCGTTCTTCGCGATCGGGATGCTGGTGGGCGCGTTCTGCAAGACGGAGGAGTCGGCGTCGGGCGCGGCGAACGTGATCATCATGCCGATGGCGTTCCTGTCGGGCACGTTCTTCCCGGTGGAGAACGCCCCGGCGTGGCTGCAGGCCGTGTCGAACGTGTTCCCGTTGCGCCACATGAACGACGGCATGCTGGACGTCCTGGTGCGGGGCAAGGGCGTGGAAGCCCTCCTCGTCCCCTCCGCCGTCCTGGTCGCCTTCACCCTGGTCGTGGGCTTCATCGCCGCCCGCATCTTCCGCTGGGAAGACTAACCCCGAGAGTCGTACCTCCAGCCGTCGAGAGTCCTACGTTCACGACACCTGAATTCAACGCTCAGCGTTCGCGGCGTCTTGCCCTGCGTGTGCTGAGCGTTGAATTCAGGGGCTCTGAACGTAGGACTCTCGCCGTGTGAACGTAGGACTCTCGCGGTGTGGAGGTAGGACTCACGTGGGGGTGGGGGTGGGGTGAGGGGGGTCACGAAGCACAATGGAGGCATGCTTAGCAGCGCTGTTGGTCGGTTTCGCCTGCTCGCCCTGGCCGAGGCGGTGTCGTGGGCCGGTCTGCTGATCGGCATGTTCTTCAAGTACGTCGTGGTGGGCAACGAGATCGGCGTCAAGGTCTTCGGGCCCGTGCACGGCGCGATCTTCGTCGGCTACGTCCTGGTGACGTTGATGCTGGCCCACCGCTGGGACCGCAAGACGCTCGTGCTCGGCCTGGTCGCGAGCATCCCGCCGTTCGGCACCGTGGTGTTCGAGCGCTGGGCCAACCGCACGGGTCGGCTGGCCGAGACCGGGGTTCAGACCGCCGACGACTGAGCCAGCGCCAGCTCCGCCTCGGGGTCGCCGAGGTGGTACACGCGTTCGCTCGGCTCGATGTTGTCCAGGAACTCCTGGTACACCAGCGCGCTCACGAGGTGTGACGCCGGGCGGGCGTGCCGCAGCGCGCTCGCCGGATCGCTCGACGGGAAGTGGCGCGACCACGCGTCGACCCACACGCGTTCCACGGCGGCCCGCATCTCCGGCGCGACGAACCCGATCAGCCGTGCCGCGTCCAACGCCGGGTGGCCCCAGTGCGCGTCGCCCCAGTCGAGCACGACCCCGCCGGAACGCCAGTTGCCCGGGTGGAAGTCGCCGTGCAGCAGGGTGTCCGGCAGCCCGAAGTCCGGCACGCCCACCCCGCGGGCCCGCAGCCGCGGCTCGCCGGCCAACGCCGCCTGCACCGCCACCCACCGCGGCACGATCCGCTCGACCACGTCCGCGCCCGGCTGCCAGCAGTCCACTCCCGGCGCCTCGGCGAGCAGCACCCGACCGGGCTCGGCGGCGAGCAGCACCGGCGCCAACGACGGGTCGACCGACGCCACCAGCCGGATCACCTCGGCCTCGTCCGCCATGAACGGCGGCGTGGCCTTCGCCCACGCGTTCCCGCGCGCGGTCGGCAGCCGGTACAGGCACGACAGGTTCCACGTCTTCACCTGCACCGCCGGCCCGGTCACGTCGACGTGGCCCCGCGCCCACCCGACCAGCGCGGCCGGCCCGCCCGGGCGCGCCCACGGCAGCCGCAGCGGGTGGTCCCCGACCGCGTGCCGCCCGCCGGTCGTCAGGCCCCGGTCCGGCACGCGGTCGGCCTCCACCTGGTACGTCACCACGCCGTCGCGCATGGCCGGGGTGGTGGTCCCGACCAGCCGCAACACGCTCGTCGTCACGCCGAGGTCCCGGTCCAGGCGCGCGGTCACGGGCTCGACGTCGTTCCACCAGGGGCTGTCGACGGTGAACGGCTCCGCCTCGCCGACGAACCGGCCGCCGACCGTCACCAGAGCCCTGATCTCGCGCACGTCGTGCAGCGTGACCGGCCGGTGTCGGTCTGTCGACCGAATTGCGCCGTCGAACCGCCGAGGGGTCAGTCCTCGAAGTCGCCGACCGCGCGGCGGACCTTCGCCAGCAGGTCGGTCAGCTGCTCGGTCTGCCGGTCGGTCAGGCCGCGCAACCCGAACTCGACGGCGGTGACGGCTTCGGTGGCGGCCTCGCGCCGGGCGTGCCCGGCTTCGGTGATCTCCACGAGGGTGGTGCGCCGGTCGGTGGGGTGGGGGTTGCGGCGCACGAGTCCGTCGGCTTCCAGCCGGTCCACGATGTTCGTGACGCTCGTCGGGTGCAGCTGGAGCCGTTCGCCCATGACCCGCATCGGCAGGCTGCCCGTGCGGGCGAACGTCAACAGCACCAGCGCCTCGAACCGCGCGAAGGTCAACCCGTGCGGCTTGAGTGCGGCGTCCACGGCGGACTGGATGATCTGCTGTACTCGCATGACGCTGGTGACCGCCGCCATCGCCGTCGACGGTCCGATCCGCTTCTCCCACAGCTCGGCGGCGCGCGCGATGGGGTCGAACGGCAGCGGCTGGGACGTCATGCGCCGAAGCTACCAGTGGGTACCCCGACCAGGAGGCAGAAGTGCTCGTCGCGTTCAGTGTGAGCCCGCTCGGCGGTGAGTCCGACGGCGTGGCCGAGGCCGTCGCCCAGGCGGTGCGGGTGGTCCGCGAGTCGGGTCTGCCCAACGAGACCAACGCCATGTTCACGCTGGTCGAGGGGGAGTGGGACGAGGTGATGGCGGTGGTGAAGAAGGCGACCGAGGTCGTGCAGGCGACCGCGCCGCGGGTGAGCCTCGTGCTCAAGGCGGACATCAGGCCGGGCTGGACGGGTCAGCTCACGGCCAAGGTGGAGCGGGTCGAGCACCACCTGGCAGCAGACGAATAGTCGGACGTCCTACTATTCTGGTGGGCATGGAGCCGAGAGACCTGTGGGTCCGCTTCGAGACCTACCACGACGTCACGTACTTCTCGCCCGAGTCCCGGGCGGTCACCGACGCGCTGGGCTGCAAGGGCGGCTGGATGGGCTACTTCGGCCAGCGCGCGGCCCCGTTGGGCGCGGCGTCGCCGGAGGTCGTGACCGCCGCGTTCTACAACTTCCACCCGCGCATGGTGGCCCGCGCGCTGCCCGACGCGTGGGACGTGGCCGGTCCCGCCCGGTTCCTGCGGGCACGGCTGGAGGGCGTCGACGGGGCGTTGCGGCGGATGCTGACGAGCCTGGACGTCGCCGAGGCCGCCGAGCTGGCCGTTCGGGCGGCCGAGGCCGCGCCGACGGCGGGCCGGGTGCTGGCCGCCGCGAACCGCGCGCTGCCCCTGCCCGACGAGCCGCACCTGGCGCTGTGGCAGGCGTGCACGACGTTGCGCGAGTCACGTGGTGACGGTCACGTGGCCGCGCTGGTGGCCGCCGACCTCGGGCCGTGCGAGGCGTTGGTGCTGTTCAGCGCCGACAAGGCCCTTGACGCGGCGTACATGCGCAGCGCGCGCGGCTGGTCGGAGCCGGAGTGGCGGGAAGCCGAAGCGGCGCTCGCCGACCGGGGCCTGCTCGACGGCGACGGTGGCCTCACGCCGGCCGGTCGGGCGTTGCGGGAGGACGTCGAACGGCGCACCGACGAGGCCGCCACCCGTCCGTGGGAGGTCCTGGGCCCGGCGGGCACCGCCCGCTTCGCCGAGTTGACGACCCCGATCGCGCTGCGCCTGGGGCGGCTGAACGAGGCCATGCGGACGAACCCGATGGCGATCGACCCGGTCGCGCAACTCCCCGGCTAGCCGCGCGCGGCCAACCGTCGGACTCGTGCCAGGATGGAAGGCGTGACAAGGCCAGACCCCCGAAAGACCGCCGCACTGTCCGCCGCGTTGTCCGGGGCGGTCGACCTCGGCGCGCTGAAGGCCCGGGCCGACGCCGCGAGGCAGCGCGCCACCGCCCCACCCCCGTCGCCCGGCTCCGGCGGAGCCGTCGGCGGTTCGGACGCCGGTCCGAGCCCGTGGGTGCTCGACGTCACCGAGGCGACGTTCCAGTCGGTCGTCGAACGCTCGCTGGACATCCCGGTCGTCGTCGAGCTGACCGCGTCGTGGAGCCCCGAGGCGGGCCAGCTCTCGCCCGTGCTGGAACGCGCGGCCAGGGCGGGCGGCGGCACCTGGCTGCTGGCCAGGGTCGACCTCGACGCCAACCCGCGCATCGGCCAGGTGTTCGGCGTGCAGTCCGTGCCGACCGTGGTCGCGATCGCCGGCGGCCAGCCGCTCGACGCCTTCGCCGGACCGCTGCCGGAGGCCGAGTTCGGCCAGTGGATCGCCCGCCTGCTGGACGCCCTGCGCGACCGGCTGCCGGGCATCAAGGCGGCGGAGGCGAACCGCGCGGCGGAGCCCGGCGAGGAGCCCGCCCCCGAGCCGGAGGACCCCCGCTTCACCGCCGCCGAGGACGCGTTCGAGCAGGGCGACTTCGCCGCCGCCGAGGCCGCGTACGAGGCGATCCTGGCCGCCGAGCCGGGCAACGCCGAGGCCAAGGCCGCCCTGGCGCAGGTCCGGTTCACGGCCCGGGCCGAGGCGGTGCCCGCGGACGCCATCGCGAAGGCCGACGGCAACCCGGACGACGTGGACGCCCAACTGGCCGCCGCGGACCTGGAGCTGGCGACCAACGACGTCGAGCAGGCGTTCAAGCGGCTGGTGGACACGGTCCGCCGCGTCTTCGGCGAGGACCGCGACAAGGTCCGCGAGCACCTCGTGAGCCTGTTCGAGCTCTTCCCGCCGGACGACGACCGGGTCGCGAAGGCCCGCCGCAACCTGGCCAGCGCCCTGTTCTGAGCACACCCTGACAGGGGCCCACCCCGGGCCCCTGTCACCACCACTCGCTCACGACCAGACCGGGCGCACCGGCCCCGCGCCCTGGCCGGGGGTCAGCCGGCGTACTTGCGGGTGCAGAGGCCGGCGCCCTGGTAGAAGCCATCGCGGAACGCCTCGACGCGGGCGAAGCCGGACGGCACGACGGTCCCGTTCACGTCGGCCGCGATCAGGCTCTTGTCCGCCAGCAGCTCGGCCACCGCCTCGTCCAGGTCGCCCGAGGACAGCCGCAGCGCGGCCTTGCCCTGCGCCGGCGTGCTGTTCGTCGTCGTCCCGGCCCACGCCCCGGTCAGGCAGGCCGTCCGCAACCCCGCCGCCGGGCCCTCCAGCCCGTACCCGGTCGCCTTCTGGATCGACAGCGCGAACCGCGACGCGATCTCGGCGAACGCGGCGAAGTCGCCGATCCCGCCCTTCTGCCCCCGCTTCGGCGGGGTGCCGATCTTCACCAGGTCGGGCAGGTCGATGGCGATCGAGTTCGTGGCCGGGCAGTACGCCGCGGGCGAGGTGTCGCCGCCGTCCGGGCACTGCGCGGACGACGAGGTGGACAACGAGGGCGGCGTGGCGGCGGCTTCCTTGAACGCCGTGCGCAGCGACTCCTCCAGCAGGTCGAGCGAACGCTGGTCGTCCACCTTCAGGTTGCCCTTGCCCTGCCCGGTGTCCTTGTCCTCCGCGTCGAACTTCTGCTGGGTGATCCGCGCCTTGATCTCGGCCTCGTCGATCTCCGCGCACCGCTCCGGGTCGCCGGCGAACCCGAACTGGAACGCCGCCACCCGGTCGAACGCGCTGCCGTGCGCGCCCTGCTTCTCGGCCGACGTGCCCGCCGCGTCCCGGATGAAGAACATCGTCGCCAGCACCTGGTTCAACCCGGGCCCGGTCGAGATGCGGAAGTGCTTGGACTTGCCCTCGGCCACCCACCGGAAGAAGTTGCCCGCGTAGCAGTCGGCCTGCTGCTCCTTGATGATCGACGGCGTGGCCTGGTTGATCCCGCCGACGTCGCCGAGCTTGTACTGGATCGCGTGGCCCATCTCGTGCGCCAGCACGGTCACCACCGACATCGGCCCGAACGCGTCGTCCAGCATCGGCAGCAGCTCGCCGCGGTCCCACGCGATGGAGTCGTCCAACGAGCAGTAGAACGCGTTGGCCACGCCCGCGGTGTTGGTGCGGCAGATCTCGACGCCCTTGCCGTTGGAGTCGTAGGACACCAGCCGCTTCACCGGCTCGAACTCCTTGCCGAACCGCGCCGGCAGCTGCTCCGCCCAGTACTCCTCGACGTCGGCCAGCGTGTTGATCGCCAGCCGGTCCATCTCGCCGCCGTCGCCGTTCTCCACCTGCAGGTCGGCGTCCGGCACGCCCGGCTTCGCGCCGCTCTCACCGGTGGTGATGTCCAACCCGGCCACCTTGGTGACGTCGGGTCGTTCCGACCGGCCGTAGCCGCTCACCGTCTGGGTGCACCCCGTCAACGCCATCGCGGTGGCCAGCGTCGCCGCGACCCAAGCCCGTCGAGCCATGCCCAAGCCCCATCCCCGGTCCGTGCCGATCCGAGCCCGAACCCTACTTGGCCGGCTCGGGTGGCTAGGCCAGACCGCAGGCTTCGACGCCTTCGAACACGCCGCCGCGGAACACCTCGACCCGCTTGAACCCCGGACCGAGCGACGCCGAACCGCTCGCGTCGCGCGCCGCGTAGTCGTAGGCGAGCAGCACCTGCACGGCCTCGTCGAGGTCGCCGGGGGACAGCCCGAACCCCTTCTGCCGGGTGAAGACCTCCCGCGTGTACGCGCCGGCCAGGCACAACGCGCTGGTCGCCGCGCTCTCGCCGTCGAGGTCCGCGCCCACCGCCGCCATCGCGGCCATCCCGTACCGGCTCGCCAGCAGCAGGCCGGTGGCGTAGTCGCCGATCTCGGCGTGCAGCTCGGGCAGGTCGGCCTTCACCTCGAACTCCACCGACTTCTCCGCCGGGCAGTACGCCACCGGGCCCTGGTCGCCGGAGCAGTCCGGCTCCTCCTCGGTGGGCGTGGACTTCGGGTCGGTCCACTTCTTGCCCGCCTGCTCGACCAGGGTCTTGTAGTACAGGTTCAGGTCGGGTGTGACGTTCTCCAGCATCTCGTCGAACGGCAGGTTGCCGCCGCGGTCGCGGTCGTCGGCGGAGATGAACGCCTGCTGGGTGAACACCCGGTTGTCGGTGGTCATGGCCGCGCAGAACTCGGTGCCCTGCTGGTAGCCGTCCTGGAAAGCGGACACCCGGTCGAACGCGTTGCCGTGCGCGGACCGGTCGTTGGCCGAGGTGCCGACCGGGTCGCGGAACGTGATCAGCGCGCCCAGCGCGGAGTCCAGCGTGTCGGAGCCGATGTCGAGGTGCTCGGACTTGCCGTCGTTGACCCACTTGGTGAAGGCGCCCGCGAAGCAGTCGGCCATGGCCTCGGTGAGGATCGTCGGGAACCGCTGCGGCTCGCGCCGCTCGGCCTCGGGCGTGATGCCCATCCGGTTCTGCACGGCGTGGCCCATCTCGTGCGCCAGCACGATCACCACGGCCGCGTCGCCGAACCGGTCCTTGAGCACGGGCAGCAGCGCGGCGCGGTCCCAGGCGATGGCGTCGGCGCTGGGGCAGTAGAACGCGTTGCCCTCGACGTCGCTCGCCTTCTCGGTGCACGGCGGCGGCTTGGCGGAGGAGTCGGAGGTGTCGACCGAGTAGATGCCGCCCTCGATCGGCTCCCACTTCCGGTCGAACGTGGCCGGGAACGCCTCCTGCCAGAACGAGTCGATGTCGGTGACGGCGGTGGCCGCCAGCTGGTCGATCGGGCCGCCGTCGGTGCCCCGGATGAAGCCCGGGTCGACGGTGCCCTTGGTGACGGCCTCACCCGCCACCGGTTTGCCCGGGATCGCCTGGGCACAGGCGCTAGCCGTGAGCAGGACCGCCGCCAGCAGGACCAGCCGAGCCGATACGAGCCGCATGGGGCCATTGTGCCTGCCCCGAACCCCTACGGGGTCGTGTTCGACGGCACCGCCGGCTCGCGCGTGCGCGTCGCCCACCGGGTCAGCGCGGGCACGGGCGCGACCGCGACCAGGAAGATCGCCGCCACGGCGAGCCAACCGCCGGCGCCGGAACCGCCGAGCGCGAACGTGAAGACCGCGGGCCCGAACAGCTGCACGGTGGCCGTGGCCGCCTCGTTCACCCCCTGGTAGGCGCCACGCGACTCGTCGCGCATGAGGCCGACCGACAACCCCCAGTTCGCGGCCACGTAACCCAGTTCGCCGACCACGTGGAGCAGTGCCGCCGCCACCACGACCGCGACGGCCGCCGCACCGGAGCCGCCCGCGGTCGTGGCGAGCAGCGCGCAGCTCGCGGCCAGCGCGATCCCCGACCGGACCACGGTGCGCGCGGCCTGGCCGGGGGTGCGGGCGAACCGCGAGAAGGGCACCTGGAGCGCCGCGATGCCGACCGAGCTGACGACCACCACCACGCCGCCCAGCGCGAGCGGCAGGTCCGTCGACCGGGACAGCCACAGCGGCAGCCCGGTCGACAGCATCGCCCAGCACAGCGACAGCACCGAGGTGACCGCGACGACGGCCAGGTACGGGCGGTCGCTCAACGCGGCACGCGCGCGTGGCGTCCCGTCCACCGGCGCCGGTCTGCGCACGGCGAGCGTGGTCGCCGCCAGCACGCCGAACGTGATCGCGTTGCCGGTGATCGCCAGGGCGTAGGTGGCGGGGTCGTCGGCGGTCAGCACCAGGGCGCCCAGGCCGGCGCCGATGGCGTAGCCGACGTGCTGCGCGACCCGTTGCCGGGCCAGGGCTCGCACCCTGGCCGCGTCGTCGGCCACCAGACCGGTGATCAACGCCGTCCGCACGGCGTTGCCGCCGTTGGCGGGCGCGGTGAACGCCACCGTCGCCGCGAGGAACGACCACGTGCCGTCCACCGCCAGGTAGGACGTCATGGCCAGGGCGCGGACGACGGTGAGCACCGCCAGCACCAGCCTCGGGTCGAAGCGGTCGGCCAGCGCGCCGAGCGGCACCGCCGCGACCAGCCCCGCCGCGCCCGCGACCGCCATGCCGACGCCCACCGCGGTCGGCGGCAGCCCGAGGACGCGGGTGAAGAACAAGGCCCAGGTGGTGAACCACAGGCCGTCGCCGAGCGCCGAGACCCCGCGCCCCCACAGCAGCACGCCCAGCCCCATCGGCACTCACCCTTCACGATGTGATGAACCATGACCGTAACCCGCGTCACGGCAGGGTCGCAATCAGAGTTCAGGACATCGTGAACGGTGCTAGGGTGCACCTGTGGCGGGATGGGTCGACTCGGGCAACGCCGTCCAGGCGTCGGTCGTCGCGCTGGCCCGCGAGCTGTCCGACCCGGTCCGGCTCACCGCGCTGCAACTGCTCGCCGCCGAGGGCCCGCACACGATGGTGCAGCTGGCCGACGCCATGGGCGTCTCGCCGCCGCGGCTGGGCAACCACCTGGCCCGCCTGCGCGCCGCGGGCCTCGTCACGGTCGAGCACACCGGCCGGCACGCCGTCTACCAGGTGGGCCGCGCCGACATCGCCGACGTCCTCACCGCACTGGCCCGATACGCCCACCGCGGCGACCCCGTCACGCCCCGGCGCACGTCATCGCCGGTCGACGTCGCCCACACGTGCTACGACCACGCGGCCGGCCGCCTGGGGATCTCGGTGTTCGCGACCCTCGTCGAGGCGGGCGCGCTCCGCCCGCCCGACGGCCGCACCGGCGACCTCGCGCTGGGGGAGGACCTGACCGCGCTGCACCGCCTGGGCGTCGACCCGGCCGCCGTCGCGCCGCGCCGCCGCCTCGCGTCGGCCTGCCTGGACCGCACGCACCGCGTCCCGCACCTGGGCGGCGACCTGGGCCGGCTCGTGCTGGACGCGTTCGTGGCCGCCGGCCTGGTCCGCCGTCAGGACGGCACCAGGGAGCTCCTCGTCACCGGACGGGGGGACGAGCGGCTGCCCGTCCTGCTGCCGGGGTTCACGCCGGCGCCGTGAAGCCGCGCACCGACCACGCCCGCGCGGCCAGCCGGATGGAGCCGTCCGGGTGGGTGGGCAGGCGGGTGCGGAGCAGGTCGCGCAGGGCCCGCCGGCGGTCCTCGGGCAGGGACGCGGTGTAGCCGGGCGCCGGTCCCTGGCCGCCGAGGAACGGGCGCCAGTAGTCGTCGAAGTCGTTGAACACCGTCGGCACCTCCAACGCCTCCACGCGCACCCCGGTCAACCCGGCGCCGGTCCACAGCTCGCGGAGCGGTTCGGGACGGCAGAGGGGGAAGCGCCTGCCCTCGTGCAGGGCGGCGGCGGCCGGGTCGAGGTCGGTGGCGGCGTCCCAGAAGAAGCGGGTGATCGCCATGCCCTCGGCGTAGTCCCAGACGTAGCCGGCGACCACGCCCCGCGGCGCGGCGACCCTGGCGAACTCGGCCACGGCGCGGGCGGGGTCGGGCACGAAGTTGAGCGCGAGACCGCTGACCACGGCGTCGAACGAGCGGTCGGGCAGCGGGAGGGACCGGGCGTCACCGACGTGGAAGGCCGCGCGCGGGTCGGTGACCCGGTGCTCGGCGGTGGCCAGGAAACCCTCGGACGGGTCGACCCCGACGACCTCGGCCGGGTCGGCGAGCTTGAGGATCGCGGTGGTCAACGCGCCCGTGCCGCAGCCGACGTCCAGCCACCGGCGGCCCGCCGGCACGTCCAGCAGCCGGAGGAACCGCCGCGCGACGGGCGCGCTCCAACGCCCGACGTAAGCCTCGTACGCCTCGCCGACCGCCCACACCTCGTCCGCCATGGGGCTCAGCATGGCAGGCGCCGACGCCCGCCGACGACGTTCCGCACTACGCGGTTCGGGTCCGGCCGGCGACCCGGCGGGGGCTCCCGGGTCGCCGGCCCCGCCGGGCGCGGTCCGGTTCAGGTGATCTCGAGGTCGTCCGGGTCGATCGGGCCCTCGACGCTCGCCCGGTCCTCCGCGGTGACCGTCGCGGTGACCGCGGGCGCCTCCGGCGCGAGCCACAGCACGCCCGTCGGCGGCAGTTGCAGCACCGCCGACGCGGGCCTGCCGTGCCAGGGGCGCTCTTCCGCTTCCACCACGCCGAAGTTCCCGACCCCGGACCCGCCGTAGACCTCCGAGTCCGTGTTCACCACCTCGCGCCACCGACCGGCGACCGGCAGCCCGACCCGGTAGTCGTGGTGCGGCAGGCCGGCGAAGTTCGCCACGCACGCGAGCACCGAGCCGTCCTCACCGATGCGCAGGAAGCTCAGCACGTTGCCCGCCGAGTCGTTCGCGTCGATCCACGAGAACCCCTCGGGCTTGTTGTCCGCGCTGTAGAGCGCGGGCGAGCCCCGGTAGACCCGGTTCAGGTCGCCGATCAGCCGGTGCAGGCCGCCGTGCAGCGGCGAGTCCAGCAGGTGCCAGTCCAGCGACCGGCTCTCCGACCACTCCTCCCGCTGCCCGAACTCGCCGCCCATGAACAGCAGCTGCTTGCCGGGGTGCGCCCACATGAACGCCAGCAGCGAGCGCAGCCCGGCCGCCTTGTTCCAGTCGTCGCCGGGCATCCGCTGCCACAACGACCCCTTGCCGTGCACGACCTCGTCGTGCGACAGCGGCAGCACGAAGTTCTCGCTCCACGCGTACACCAGCGAGAACGTGATCTCGTTGTGGTGGAACGACCGGTGGATGGGCTCGCGCGACAGGTAGTGCAGCGAGTCGTGCATCCAGCCCATGTTCCACTTGAACCCGAACCCGAGGCCGCCCAGGTGCGTGGGCCGCGACACGCCCGGCCACGCCGTCGACTCCTCCGCCACCATCACCACGCCGGGGTGGCGCTTGTAGACCGTCGCGTTCAGCTCCTGCAGGAACCGCACCGCGTCCAGGTTCTCCCGGCCGCCGTACTGGTTGGGCAGCCACTGCCCCTCCTGCCGCGAGTAGTCCAGGTACAGCATCGAGGCCACCGCGTCGACCCGCAGGCCGTCGATGTGGAACTCCTCGATCCAGTACAGCGCGTTGGCGACCAGGAAGTTGCGCACCTCGTTGCGCCCGAAGTCGAACACCAGCGTGCCCCAGTCCGGGTGCTCGCCCCGGCGGGGGTCCTCGTGCTCGTACAGCGCGCTGCCGTCGAACTTCGCCAACGCCCAGGAGTCCTTCGGGAAGTGCGCCGGCACCCAGTCCATGATCACGCCGACGCCGCGCTGGTGCAGCACGTCCACGAAGTGCCGGAAGTCGTCCGGCGAGCCGAACCTCGACGTCGGCGCGTAGTACGACGTCACCTGGTAGCCCCACGACCCGCCGAACGGGTGCTCGGCCACCGGCATCAGCTCCACGTGGGTGAACCCGGCGTCCACCACGTAGTCCGCCAGCTCCGTGGCCAGCTCCCGGTAGCTCAGGCCGGGCCGCCACGAGCCCAGGTGCACCTCGTACGCGCTCATCGGCGCGTTGATCCACTGCGTGGCGTCGCGCTTGGCCTGCCACTCGGCGTCGCCCCACTCGTGCGCGGTCCGGGTGACGACCGAGGCGGTCTGCGGCGGCGTCTCGGTGGCGAACGCCATCGGGTCGGCCTTCTCGTGCCACCCTCCGTCCCGGCCCAGGATGCGGAACTTGTACCGGGTGCCCTCGGGGATGCCGGGGATGAAGACCTCCCACACGCCGGACGAGCCGAGCGACCTCATCGGGTTCGCCCGGCCGTCCCAGCCGTCGAAGTCGCCGCACACCCGCACACCGCGCGCGGTCGGCGCCCACACGGCGAACGAGACGCCCGAGACGGTGCCGTTGGGCGTGTCGTAGGTGCGCACCCGCGCGCCCAGCACGTCCCACAGCCGCTCGTGCCGCCCCTCGCCGATGAGGTGCAGGTCCAGCTCGCCGACGGTGGGCAGCCACCGGTACGGGTCGTCCACCTCGACGGCGTGGTCGCCGTACTCGACCTCCAGCCGGTAGTCGCCGGGGTGCTCGGGCAGCTCGCCCGCGAACAGCCCGTCGGCGACCCGGTCCAGGTCGAACCGCTTGTCGGCGGCCATCACCGCCACCGCGGTCGCGCCCGGCCGCAGCGCCCGCGCGACCACGCCCTCCGGAGCGTGGTGCACGCCCAGCACCGAGTGCGGGTCGTGGTGCGCCCCGGCCAACAGCCGGTCGACGTCCTCGGGCGAGATCATGACTGCACCGCTCCCTCTCCAGTGATCCGCGCGATCGACGACAACGGGACCGTCAACCACTCCGGCCTGTTCGCGTGCTCGTAGGCGACCTCGTAGACGGCCTTGTCCAGCTCGAACGCCCGCAGCAGGTAGCCCCGCTTGCGGGGGTCGCCCACCGAGTCAGACGCCGCCTCCGCGTAGCCCTCGGCGAAGGCCGCGCGGTTGCGCCGCGCCCACTCCAGCGCCCGCACGGTCAGCTGGTGGTCCTCCGGCTGGCCGACGAGCAGCTGGTGGGCCGCGTAGTCGAACGACCGCAGCATCCCCGCCACGTCGCGCAACGGCGAGCGCAGCTCCATCCGCTCCGCGATCGGCGACCCGGGCTCGCCCTCGAAGTCGATCAGCAGCCACCCCTGCACGGTCCGCAGCACCTGACCGAGGTGCAGGTCGCCGTGGATGTGCTGCACCGCGACCGCGTCCGGGGTCTCCCGGGCCTGCTCGAACGCCTCCCGCAGCGCGGGCACGTAGGGCCGCAGCTCCGGCACCGAGGCCACCACCGAGTCCAGCCGCGCGACCATCGCCCGCACGGTCCGGTCGATGTTCTCGGCGTCCGCGGACTGCGTGCCCAGGGCGCGCTCCAGGTCCGCGTGCACGGTGGCCACGGCCTGGCCGAGCCGCTGCGCCTCGCCCGCGAAGTCGCCGCCGACCTCGTCGGCGTGCAGGTCGGCCTCGGCCATCAGGTCGCGCACGCTCGTGGTGGCCATCGCCCAGCCGTCCACCGCGTCCGGCATGAACTGCTGGAGCATGCCGACGGTCGTCGTGCGGCCGTCCAGCCGTCCCGTGATCGACCCGAGCGGTTGGGCGATGTGCTCGCACCCGACCTGGCGCAGCGCCCGGTGCAGCGCCAGGTCCGGGTTCTCGCCGTAGGTCAGCTTGCGGAACAGCTTGAGGATGTACTGGTTGCCGAACACGATCGAGGTGTTGGACTGCTCGGACGTGATCGGCCGGCCGCGCAGCCCGGTCTGCAGCTCCACGCCCGGCTCGTGCGCGAACCGCAGGCCCTCGACCTCGGCGCCCTCGGCGATGAGGTCGAGCAGCACGCCGGTCAGCTCCGGCACGTGGGTGGCCTCGTGGTTGTCCGCGTGGTCGGTGACCAGCAGCTGGTACGGCTCGCGCCGGTCCGGCTGCTCCACCTCCACCACCAGGTGCACCAGCACCGGGTCCTCGGCCCGCAGCACCGCCGTGCGCAGCGGGCGGATCGAGGTGACCGGGCGGTCCTTGCCGCCGAACCACCGCTGGGCGGGCAGCCACTCGGGCAGCTCGGCCAGCACCTCGTCGACCAGGTCGTGGGGCTGCGTCACGTCCATCACCTCGGCTCGCTGTCGTCGTCGGCTTCCACGAGCTGGAACCAGTAGAAGCCGTGCCCGGGCAGGGTCAGCAGGTAGGGCAGGTCGCCCACGGTCGGGAAGACGACGCCGCCGGTCAGCTCGACCGGCCGGCTGCCGTGGTGCTCCGACAGGTCGAGCTCGACCGGCTGCGGGAACCGCGACAGGTTGTTCACGCACAGCACGACGTCCTCGTGGCCATCGGGCCGCAACCACCGCCGGCGGTAGGCCAGCACGCTCGGGTTCGACCCGCCCAGGTCGGTGAAGTCGCCCTCCGCGAACGCGTGGTGCTGCTTGCGCACCTCGATCATCCGCCGGGTCCAGTGCAGCAGCGAGGACTGGTTGTTCAGCTGCGCCTCGACGTTGAGCGCCTGGTAGCCGTACACCGGGTCCATGATCACCGGCAGGTAGATCCGGCCGGGGTCGCAGCTGGAGAACCCCGCGTTGCGGTCGGGGGTCCACTGCATCGGCGTGCGCACCGCGTCGCGGTCGCCCAGCCAGATGTTGTCGCCCATGCCGATCTCGTCACCGTAGTAGAGGACGGGCGAGCCGGGGAGCGACAGCAGCATCGCGGTGAACAGCTCCTGCTGGTTGCGGTCGTTCTCCAGCAGCGGCGCCAGGCGCCGTCTGATGCCGATGTTCGCCTTCATCCGCGGGTCCTTGGCGTACTCCGCGTACATGTAGTCGCGTTCCTCGTCGGTGACCATCTCGAGCGTCAGCTCGTCGTGGTTGCGCAGGAAGATCCCCCACTGCGCGCCGGACGGGATCTCCGGGGTCTGCGCCAGGATCTCCGAGATCGGGAACCGCGACTCGCGCCGCACCGCCATGAAGATGCGCGGCATCAGCGGGAAGTGGAACGCCATGTGGCACTCGTCGCCGCCCACCTCGGGGTCGCCGAAGTACTCGACCACGTCCGACGGCCACTGGTTGGCCTCCGCGAGCAGCACCCGGCCCGGGTACTCGTCGTCGACGACCTTGCGGCAGCGCTTGAGGAAGTCGTGCGTGCGCGGCAGGTTCTCGCAGTTCGTGCCCTCCGCCTCGAACAGGTACGGCACGGCGTCGAGCCGGAACCCGTCGATGCCCAGGTCGAGCCAGAACCGCAGGGTGTCCAGCATGGCCTCCTGGACGTGCGGGTTCTCGAAGTTCAGGTCGGGTTGGTGGGAGAAGAACCGGTGCCAGTAGAACTGGCCGCGCACCGGGTCGTAGGTCCAGTTGGACGACTCGGTGTCGACGAAGATGATCCGCGCGTCCGCGTAGCGCTGGTCGTCGTCGCTCCACACGTAGTAGTCGCCGTAAGGCCCGTCCGGGTCGGCGCGCGACTGCTGGAACCACGGGTGCGCGTCGCTGGTGTGGTTGAGCACCAGGTCGGTGATCACCCGGATGCCGCGCCGGTGCGCCTCGTCCAGCAGGTACACGAAGTCCTCGACCGAGCCGAACTCCGGCAGCACCGCGCGGAAGTCGGAGATGTCGTAGCCGCCGTCGCGCAGCGGCGAGGCGTAGAACGGCGGCAGCCACAGGCAGTCGACGCCGAGCCACTCCAGGTAGTCCAAGCGGGACGCGAGGCCCCGCAGGTCTCCGGTGCCGTCGCCGTTGGAGTCGCTGAACGCGCGCACCAGAACCTCGTAGAACACCGCGCCCTTGAACCAGTCGCGCTCGCGCGGCACGAGCTTGGCCGACCGGAAGTCCTCGGCCTGCGGTTCGACCAGCAGGCCGTCCGCGCCGATGGCCTCGCCGGTGTGCGGCACGTTCTCCAGGCCTACCAGCGCGGCGTCGGGTCGTGCCTCTTCCTGCATGTGTGCTCCACCTCGTCCCACCTCATTGGGGGTGCGTTCGATCGTCCCTCGTGCTCTTCGGCGGGCACGGGGACTCGGTAAAAGGGGACCGGGCCGGGTTTTTATCTCCGCCGGGTCAACCGGCGCTGCTGAACCTGCGCTGGACGCCGACGACGTGCGCCGGGGCGCGCCAGGGTTCCAGGCGGACGTAGTTCGCCTGACCCCAGTCCCAGGTCTCCCCGGACACCTCGTCGTGCGCGATCAGCCGCTCGTGCCAGTCGACGCCGAGCGCGGGCAGGTCCAGCCAGACGGTGCCGTCCTGCGCGTTGTGCGGGTCCAGGTTGACCACGACGACGACTGTGTCGCCACTGGCCGGGTCCTGCTTGGAGTAGGCGATCAGCGCCGGGTTGTCGACGTGGTGGAACCGGAGTGTTCGCATCTGCTGCAGCGCCGGGTGCGCCCGGCGGATCGCGTTCAGCTTGCGCAACCACGGTTCCAGCGACCGTCCCTCGGCCACCGCCGCCGCGTAGTCGCGGGGGCGGAGCTGGTACTTCTCCGAGTTCAGGTACTCCTCGCTGCCCGGCCGGACGGCCTCGTGCTCGAACAGCTCGTAACCCGAGTACACGCCCCAGGTCGGCGCCATCGTCGCCGCCAGCGCCGCGCGCAGCGCGAACATGCCCGGGCCGCCGTGCTGCAGCGACTCGTGCAGGATGTCGGGGGTGTTGACGAACAGGTTGGGTCGCGCTTCGTCCCAGTGCTCGACCAGTTCGGCGCCGAACTCGGTCAGCTCCTCCTTGGTCGTGCGCCAGGTGAAGTAGGTGTAGCTCTGCGTGAAGCCGAGCTTGGCCAGGCCGTACAGGCGGGCCGGCCGGGTGAACGCCTCGGACAGGAACAGCACGTCCGGGTGGCGGTCCTTGACCGCCCAGATCAGCCACGCCCAGAAGTCCGGCGGCTTGGTGTGCGGGTTGTCGACCCGGAAGATCCGCACCCCGTGGTCCACCCAGTGCAGCACGACGCGCAGCACCTCGTTGTAGATGCCCTGCGGGTCGTTGTCGAAGTTGACCGGGTAGATGTCCTGGTACTTCTTCGGCGGGTTCTCCGCGTAGGCGATCGAGCCGTCCGGGCGGGTGGTGAACCACTCGGGGTTCTTCAGCACCCACGGGTGGTCGGGGGCGCACTGCAGCGCCAGGTCCAGCGCCACCTCGATGTTCAGCTCGCGGGCCCGGTCGACGAACGCGTCGAAGTCCTCGATGGTGCCGAGTTCGGGGTGGATCGCGTCGTGCCCGCCCTCGTCCGCGCCGATGGCCCAGGTCGAGCCGGGGTCGTCCTCGGTGGCGGTGAGCGTGTTGTTCGGGCCCTTGCGGTTCACCCGCCCGATCGGGTGGATCGGGGGCAGGTAGGCGACGTCGAAGCCCATGGCCGCGACGCGGTCGAGCTCCTTGGCGGCGGTGACGAACGTGCCGTGCACCGGGACGCCCGACTCGTCGACGCCGCCCGTGCTGCGGGGGAAGAACTCGTACCAGGAGCCGAACGCCGCGAGCTTGCGGTCGACCCACACCTTCTGCGGCTTGCCCCTGGTGACCAGCTCGCGGACGGGGTGCTCGTGCATGATCCGGCGGACGTCGCCCGCGAGGGCTGGCGCGACCCGCTCGGCGAGGGGCCGGTGCTCGTCGCGCAGCGCGGTGGCCGCGTTGACCAGCAGCGGCTTGTCCTTGCGCCGGTCGGGGCGGCGGCTCACGCGGTCGAGCAGGAGCGCGCCGGCCTCCAGGTCGTTCGCCAGCTCGTGCGCGCTCTGCCCCGCGGCGATCTTGACCTCGACGGCGTGCTCCCAGGTGGCCCACGGGTCGCTCCAGGCGTCCACCCGGAACGTCCACGCGCCCGGCGAGTCCGGCACGATCGTGGCGGTCCAGCGGTCGAGGCCGACCCCGTGCGGGACCATCCTCGTCTGTCTGGCGACCCGGTCGTCCGGTCCCCGCCACGCCACCGTGGCGGCCACGGCGTCGTGGCCCTCGCGCCACACCGTGGCCTCGACCGGCACGTGTTCGCCGACCACGGCCTTCGCCGGGTAGCGACCGCCGCTCACGGTCGGGGAGACATCGTCGATACCGAGTCGTCCGCTCATCGGCAGCGCCCCTCTCGCCTGGTGTGACGCTTGCACGGTCAAGTCTGCCCTCAGCGTGGGGAGCACCCACCACCGGGACACCTCTTCTCGCTGTTCCTACCCCGTCCGCGCGGATCGCACACTTGGCGGTGGTGTGCGTCTCGCGATTCGAGCAGATTCGCAAATCGTGATCGGTTCCGAAGCCGTGCCACGCCGGTACCGATCGAGCGACCCGGGTCACCCGGGCAGGGGACGCGCGATCCGGCGGGCGGTCCGACCTCCCCGGCCCGGTGATCACGCCGCGGGCCCGCGCGCCGGCCGACCGCGTCGATCTTGACGGTTGCGCGAGGTGCGCGAAATAACTTGCAGAGCGGCGTTTGCGCTGGTGGGGCTGGATCGGTCCCTGCATCGGTTCGGGTGACCGGTGTCCCGCACCGCTGGATGGGGGATAAGGTCCGACGCCATGCGAGCACTTCGCCGGTTCACCGTCCGAGCCAGTCTGCCCGAGCCGCTGGCGGCCCTGGGCACCCTCGCCACGAACCTGCGCTGGACGTGGCACCCGCCCACCCAGGACCTGTTCGCGTCGGTCGACCCCGAGCTGTGGGCCGAGAGCGGCGACCCGTTGCGGCTGCTGTCCGTCGTCGCGCCCGAGCGGCTCGAAGCGCTCTCCCGCGACGAGCAGTTCCTCGCCCACGCCCGCGCCCTGGCCGACGACCTGCACCGCTACACCACCGGGCCGCGCTGGTTCCAGCGCCGCCAGGACGAGATCGGGCAGCGCCGCGAGCACGGCGACCACGACCCGCACCCCCTGCCCTCCGCGATCGCCTACTTCTCCATGGAGTTCGGCGTCACCGAGGCACTGCCGAACTACTCCGGCGGTCTCGGCGTGCTGGCGGGCGACCACCTCAAAGCGGCCTCCGACCTGGGCGTGCCGCTGATCGCGGTCGGCCTGCTCTACCGGTCGGGCTACTTCCGCCAGGCCCTGTCCCTGGACGGCTGGCAGATCGAGCACTACCCCGTGCTGGACCCGCGCGGCCTGCCGCTGGAGCTGCTCACCGAGCCGTCCGGCGCGCCGATCCTGGTGCACGTCGCCATGCCCGGCGACCGGGTGCTGCGCGCCAAGGTGTGGAAGGCGCAGGTCGGCCGCATCCCGCTGCTGCTGCTCGACTCCGACGTGGAGGAGAACGACGACGACCTGCGCGGCGTCACCGACCGCCTCTACGGCGGCGACCAGGACCACCGCATCCGGCAGGAGATCCTGGCCGGCGTCGGGGGCGTCCGCGCCGTGCGCACCTACTGCGACCTGACCGGGCACCCGTCGCCCGAGGTGTTCCACACCAACGAGGGCCACGCGGGCTTCCTCGGCCTGGAGCGCATCCGCGAGCTGGTCACCACCGAGGGCCTCGACTTCGACCAGGCGCTGGCGGCGGTCCGCGCGGGCACGGTGTTCACCACGCACACGCCGGTCCCGGCGGGCATCGACCGGTTCCCCGTCGACCTGGTGCAGCACTACTTCGGCGCCGAGACGCTGCTGCCGGGCGTGAACACCCAGCGGCTGCTCGCCCTCGGCGCGGAGGACAACCCGGGCCTGTTCAACATGGCGCACATGGGCCTGCGGCTCGCGCAGCGCGCCAACGGCGTCTCCAAGCTGCACGGCACGGTCAGCCGCGACATGTTCCGCGGCCTGTGGCCGGGCTTCGACGCCTCGGAGGTGCCGATCGGCTCGGTCACCAACGGCGTGCACGGCCCGACGTGGGCGGCGACCGAGATGAGCAGGCTGGTCGGCGACACCGAGGAGAGCGGCGTCGGCGCCCACGGGTTCGAGCCGGTCACCGACCAGCGGCTGTGGGAGCTGCGCAGGGACCTGCGCGGCAAGCTCGTCGACGAGGTCCGCCGCCGCACCCGCGCCTCGTGGTTGCAGCGCGGCGCGTCGGCGTTGGAGCTGGGCTGGACCGACTCGGTGTTCGACCCGGACGTGCTGACCGTAGGCTTCGCCCGCCGCGTGCCGACCTACAAGCGGCTGACGCTGATGCTGCGGGACCCGGAGCGGCTGCGCTCGATGCTGCTGCACCCCGAACGGCCGGTGCAGCTGGTCGTCGCGGGCAAGTCGCACCCCGCCGACGACGGCGGCAAGGCGTTGATCCAGCAGATCGTGCGGTTCGCCGACGACGCGGGCGTGCGGCACCGGATCGTGTTCCTGCCCGACTACGACATGTCGATGGCCCGGTACCTGTACTGGGGCTGCGACGTGTGGCTGAACAACCCGATGCGCCCGCTGGAGGCGTGCGGCACGTCCGGCATGAAGTCGGCGCTCAACGGCGGGCTGAACCTGTCGATCCGCGACGGCTGGTGGGACGAGCTGTACGACGGCAGCAACGGCTGGGCCATCCCCACCGCCGACGGCGTCACCGACCCGACCCGGCGCGACGACCTGGAGGCCGCCGCGCTGTACGACCTGCTGGGCAGCCAGGTCGCGCCGCTGTTCTACGACCGCGGTGAGGACGGCGTGCCGACCAGGTGGCTGGCGATGGTGCGGCACACGCTCGCCTCGCTCGGCCCGGCGGTGCAGGCGTCGCGGATGGTGCGCGAGTACGTGGAGAACCTGTACGCGCCCGCCGCGTCGTCCGCCGCCTCGGTGGTCGGCGAGGGCTTCCGGGGCGCCAAGGAGCTGGCCGCGTACCGGCAGCGGCTGCGGGCGTCGTGGACGCGGGTGCGGGTGCTGGAGTCGGAGATGTCGCTGAACGGGTCGGTCACGCCGAACCTCGGCTCGCCGGTCGCCGTGCGGGCCCGGATCGAGCTGGCCGGCCTGGAGCCGTCCGAAGTGGACGTGCAGGTGGCGCTGGGCCGGGTCGGCGACTCCGACGAGCTGTACGACGTGGTCACGCACGGCATGGACTACGCGGGCAACGGCAACTACGAGGTCGAGGTGCCGCTGCCGCACGCGGGCGCTGTCGGCTACACGGTGCGCGTGCTGCCGAGGCACGACCTGCTCGCGTCGCCGGCCGAACTCGGTCGGGTCGTGCTGGCGGGCTGACACCGCTCGATCAGATGACCGCCGGCGTGACCGGCGGTCATCTGGTCCGCGTGTCGTCCACGCTGGTGGGGTGGGGTTTCTTCGGTCGGGTGAACTCGTCGTTCTCACCGGCGGGTGGCCGCTCGTGCCCGCTTACGCTTGCCACGTGAGGAAAATCGCGACGATCGGCACGGTGCTCGCCGTCGTGCTCGCCGTGGCCGTCATCCCGGCCGCGTCGGCGCAACGGCAGTCGGCGGAACCTCCCGCCGCGTGCGCGGGACTGGTGACGCAGCTCGCGGACACGCTCAAGAAGGTGGTCGAGCCGCTGGCCGCGACCCCGCCGGCGCCCGACAAGGCCGCCGTGCCGCTGGGCGACGTGCTGCGGCTGCTGGTGGCGATGACGGCGGCGAAGTGCCTGCCGACACCGCCGATGACCGGGGCCGCGGAAGTCCGGTTCCACGGGCCGGAGCTGTGCCTGTCGCACGACCTGGCGATGTTCGCGGGCGCGTTCAGCGTGCTGAGCAAGCTCGTGCCCGGCGCCGTGCCGCCGGACCCGGGGAAGCTGCGGGCCGAGGTGCAGACCTGGTTGAAGGTCCTGAACGAGGCGCTGAAGAACTGCAGCCTGCCCGTGCCGGAGGGCGGTATGCCGACCATGCCGGACCCCGCCCGGTCCTCCTGATCTCCTCGGTCCGCCGGATCTCCTAGGAGATGTCGAGCCTGGCGGTGGTGTCCGCGACCCGGGGCATCCAGCCGGCGAGTCGCCGTGCCTCGACCAGGCTCGCGCGGGCGGCCGCGTTGTCGCCGGCGGCCATGTGCGCGCGGGCGATCGTGGCGAGGGCGTCGGCGCGGGCGAGACCGCTCTCGCTGGTGGCCTTGGCCTGGGTGGCGAGGGCGAGCGCGGTGGCGTGGTCGTGCTCGATCAGGGCGAGTTGCGCCAACGTGCCCGTGCAGCGGTGGCGCGGGTAGCCGAACTTCATCGCGCCGTCCGCCGCGCGCCTCGCTGCGGGCACGCCGATCTCGGCGGGCAGCTGGCCGCCCTCGACCGCGTTCGCCGTGGACCCGGCCATCGCGGCGAGCACGAACGCCATGTCCCGCTGCTCCAGGTCGGTGCGCCCGACCAGGGCGCTGACCAGGTGCAACGCCTCGCCGTACCGGGCGCGCAGGGTCAGCACGGAGGACCGCGCGCCGATCGCGACCAGCAGCGTGGGGTGCCGTTCGACCAGTTCGTCGGCGAGCGCCTCGGCCCGGTCGAGGTCGCCGGCTTCGAGCGCGTCGGTCACCTGGTTGACCAGGGGCGTCGCCTCGAACTCCGCCGCCGTGCGGCCGGAGGTCCGGGGCAGGGCGAACAGGAACCAGCCGGGCGAGGTGGTGCCCGCGCCGCGTCGCGGCCACAGGGCGTTGAGCAGCACGGCCGTGCCCGCGACCGCGAAGCCGCGCAGGAACGGCTGGTCCGCGTCCGACCAGACCAGCGCGCCGAGCCAGACCACCGCCACGACCGCCGCGGCCACCAGCACCGACGTGAGCCCGGTCAGCCACAGCCGGCGGCGGACCGGCGCCTTGACCGACGTGAGGCCGACGGACATCAGCAGCGGGACCGTCCGCCACACCACCCGCAGGTGGGGCTTCGTCCACGTGCGGATCTCACCGCCGACGCCGATCTCGACCAACGGCACCCGCACGTGCCACAGCAGTGCGCCGGCCAGCAGGCCGAGCTGCACCGCCATGGCGACGGCCCACGCCCCGACCGCGGCCCCGCCGAACGTCGCGACACCGGGCCGCCAGAGCACGAGGACGACCAGGGCCAACCCGGTCAGCGCTTTCCACACGAACCTGGAGACGCTACCGCCGACCTCCCGGTTCCCGAACGCAGGACACGCGCGTTCCGAACGCAGGACACGCGCGAGAGTCCTACGTTCGCGTCGCGCGTGTCCTACGTTCGGAACAGGCGTGTCCTACGTTCGGAACAGGCGAGTTGAGCGTTCAGGGCGGTCAGGTGACGGCCTGGGTGGCGCCCGGGCGGACGGGGAGGCCGGCGGCGGCGTAGCCGCGGAAGCCGCCCACCAGGTCCGTCGCGCGCGGCAGGCCCACGCGTTGCAGGTCGCGGGCGGCCAGGCTGGAGGCGTATCCCTCGTTGCACAGCACGACCACGGTGGTGTCCGCGGTGAAGCCGGGGATGCGGTGCTCGCCGTCCGGGTCGAGCCGCCACTCCAGCACGATCCGCTCCACCGGGATCGAGCCGGGGATCTCGCCCTCCGCCGCCCGGTTGTGGTGCGGTCGGATGTCGACCACCAGCACGTCGGCCAACCCGGCCAGCTCCTCCGGCGACACGCGGGTCAACGACCGCCGCGCCTCTTCGAGCAACTCCTCGGCACTCACGGGCCCTCCTGGTCGGCCAGAACGCGCAGCTGCTCCAACGGCAGCCGCAGGGCGGGCAACGGCGGGATCTCCTGCGGTATGTCGGCGAGGCTCGGGTACTCCCGGGTCGGCACCAACGGCGGCGAGTAGGCGTGCACGCTCGCCGCACCGGTGCTGCCCTGGTTCAGCACCCGGTGCGCACGCCCGGCGCCGAAGCCCAACGCGCTGCCGACGGGTCGTGTCGCGCTGCGGATCGGCCCACCGGGGTAGCGGTAGTCCTCCGCCAGCTCGCCGGTCAGCACGGTGAACGAGCCCGCCGCGCCGCCGTGGTCGTGCGGCTCGGTGCCCTGGCCGGGCAGCCAGCTCAGCAGCCACAGCTCGACGCCCTCGGTCAGCCCCAGCCGCGCCCACCAGCGACGGTCGGCGTCGAACCGGAGGATGTCCAGCAGCGGGGTGGTCAGCTCGGCGGCCACGGTCGAGGTCAGCTCGCGCAGCTCGCGCGGCGTCCACAGGTCGCGTTCCGGGTGGATGATGTCGCGCAGGAACCGCACGTCCAGCTTCGGGTGCAGGTCGGCGCGCGCGATCGTCGCGGTCACGATGAGTCGCTCCTGATGGCTACGGGTCGGGCGGGGTAGCGATCAAGACGCGACGCGGCGTCAACCCGTGGGGTGTGACCGGCCGCGTCGCGTCCCGCTACACCCGCACGACGCCACCAGGAGGAGGTCGATCGTGCGGTCGCACCAGGTCAGCAACGGACGGGCCACGCCCGCATCGTGCCACGGATCAGCGCACCGCGCGCAGGCCTCTCACCAGGCAGGATTGCCTCGGTGGCGGAGGCAGTCGGTCACCGACGCACCTCAGTTCGGGACCCGCAGCAGCAGCAGGGACCGGCCTTCCAGCACGACGGTCGCGCCGGCAGGCAGGCTCTCCCCGGCCACGGGCGAGCCGTCGGGGGTGGTGGAGTCGATCGTCGGCTGGTAGCGCCCGCCGTACTCGGGCCCCGGCAGGGTGACCTCGACGGGGTCCGCGCCCGCGTGCAGGAGCAGCAGCCACGAGTCGTCCGACACCAGCTCGCCGTCCCGCGAGCGCGACAGGCTGTTCGACCCGTCGATCCACATGCCGAGGAACTGGCGGCCGTCGTCGAACCAGTCGGTCTCGGCCATCTCCTCGCCGTCGGGCCGGAACCACACCAGGTCGGGCGCGCCGGACGCGGTGGTGCGGCCGTCGAAGAACTGCGGCTGCCGCAACGCGGGTGACGCGCGGCGCACCGCGACGATCCGCCGGGCGAACGCCAGCATCGCCTCGCCCTCGGCGCCGAGGCCCCAGTCCATCCAGGAGGTCTCGTCGTCCAGGCAGTAGGCGTTGTTGTTGCCGCCCTGCGTGCGCCACTGCTCGTCACCGGCGGTGAGCATCGGCGTGCCGGTGGACAGCATCAGCGTGGCGAACAGGTTGCGCGCCTGCCGGGCCCGCAGCGCGAGCACCTCGGCGTCGTCCGTCTCGCCCTCGACGCCGCAGTTCCACGACCGGTTGTCGTTGGTGCCGTCGCGATTGTCCTCGCCGTTGGCCAGGTTGTGCTTGTCGTTGTACGACACGAGGTCGCGCAGCGTGAACCCGTCGTGCGCGGTGACGAAGTTGATCGACTGCCACGGCCGCCGCAGGTCGTCGGCGTACAGGTCGGACGAGCCGGACAGCCGGTAGGCCAGGTCGCGCACGCTCGTCATGCCGCGCCAGAAGTCGCGCACGGTGTCGCGGTACCGGCCGTTCCACTCGGCCCACTGCACGCCGAAGTCGCCGACCCGGTAGCCGTCGCCGGTGGCGTCCCACGGCTCGGCGATGAGCTTGCACCGCGACAGCACCGGGTCCGAGGTGATCGCGGTGAGCATCGCCGAGGCCCGGTCGAACCGCCCGCCGCCGGGCCTGCCCAGCGTGGACGCGAGGTCGAACCGGAAGCCGTCCACGCCCATCTCGGTGGCCCAGTACCGCAGCGAGTCCGTCACCAGCCGCACGAACTGCGGCGACCCGGCCTCGGTGGTGTTGCCGCAGCCGGTGATGTCGAGCGTGCCGCCGCCGTCGATGTGCAGGTAGTAGCCGGGCGCGTCGAACCCGCGGTAGGACAGCGTGGGACCCTCCGGGCCGCCCTCGCACGTGTGGTTGAAGACCACGTCGATGATCACCTCGATCTCCGCGGCGTGCAGCGCGGCGACCATCGTGCGGAACTCCTCCACCTCCCGGCCCGGCTCGCTGGCGTAGCCGGGGTGCGGCGCGAAGTAGCTCAGCGGGGAGTAGCCCCAGTAGTTGTGCCTGCCGTCGCGGATCAACGACGGCTCGTCGACGAACGCGTGCACGGGCAGCAGCTCCACCGACGTCACGCCGAGCCGCGTCAGGTGCTCCAGCACGGCCGGGTGCGCCAGCCCCAGGTAGGTGCCGCGCTGGTGCTCGGGCACGGCCGGGTGCAGCTTGGTGAACCCGCGCACGTGCAGCTCGTAGAACACCGCCTCCTCGAACGGCACCTCGGGCTTCACGCCCGTGGCCGGCCCGCCGGGCGAGGTGACCACGGACAGCGGCACGCTGCCCAGCGAGTCGACCGGCGACGGGCCGCCGAGCATCGGGTCGTCCACGTAGCCCAGCGCCGCGTCGAGGTCAGACAAGGCGCCCGTGATCCGCGTCGCATACGGGTCGACCAACAGCTTCGCCGGGTTGCACCGCAGGCCGCGTGACGGGTCGTACGGCCCGTGCACGCGGTAGCCGTAGCGCTGACCGGGTGTGACGCCGGAGATCAACCCGTGCCAGACGCCGAACGTGCGCTCGGTCAGCTCGACCCGCTCCTCGGTGCCGTCTTCGCTGATCAGGCACACTTCCACGGCGTGGGCGGGCGGCGCCGAGACCGCGAAGCGCACACCTCCGGCCTCGGGGTGCGCCCCGAGGGGGAACGGTCGGCCCGCGAGCAGGATCGAGTCGGCAGCCATGCGACCGATCTTTCCAGCACACACGCCCCGTGTGGGTACGAGCGCGCAGAGCTTCACCGACCGCGCCCGTACCTCCCCCCACCGGACCACCGGCGGAACGGGGTGCAGAACAATGGCGGTGGCGGCGCATCGACGGGGCGAGGGCAGGCGTGGAAAACGAAGATCTGGTCATCCACATGCAGGGTGTTTCGGTTCGACGTGGCAAGACCACGCTGGTCGGGGACGTCGACTGGAGCGTGGAGCTGGACGAGCGCTGGGTCGTGCTCGGGCCGAACGGCGCGGGCAAGACGACGCTGCTGAGGCTGGCCGGCGCGGAGCTGCACCCCACCAAGGGCAAGGTGCACCTGCTCGGCGAGCGGATCGGCCGGACGGACGTGGCGGAGCTGCGACCCCGCATCGGGCTGTCCTCGTCGGCGCTGAACGGGCGGATCCCGCCCGACGAGAAGGTGGTCGACCTGGTGGTCAGCGCCGGGTACGCGGTGCTGGGCCGGTGGCGCGAGGAGTACGACAAGCTCGACACCGGTCGCGCCGTGGAGCTGCTGGCCGCGATGGGCATCGAGCACCTGGCCGACCGCGCCTACGGCACGCTGTCCGAGGGCGAGCGCAAGCGCACGCTGATCTCGCGCGCGTTGATGACCGACCCGGAGATGCTGCTGCTCGACGAGCCGGCGGCGGGCCTCGACCTGGGTGGCCGCGAGGACCTGGTCGCCCGGCTGTCGGAGCTGGCGATGGACCCGGACGCGCCGGCGACGGTGCTGGTCACGCACCACGTGGAGGAGATCCCGCCGGGGTTCACGCACGCGCTGCTGCTGCGTGACGGCGGCATCGTGGCGCAGGGCTTGCTGGCGGACGTGCTGACCGAGGAGAACCTGTCGAAGACGTTCGACCAGCCGTTGGAGCTCCAGCGGTCGGGTGACAGGTACTTCGCCCGGCGGAAAACTACCGAGGGGTAACCTGCGAGGCGCACCGACGGAGGTCGAGGAGGACCGCGTGGCTGAGTTCGTGAGGCTCGAAGTCGAGGACGGGATCGGCACCATCCGGCTGGACCGCCCGCCGATGAACGCGCTCAACCGGCAGGTCCAGGAAGAGATCCGCTCGGCCGCGCTGGAGGCGACCGGCCGGGCCGACGTCTACTCGGTGATCGTGTACGGGGGGCCGAAGGTGTTCGCGGCGGGCGCAGACATCAAGGAGATGGCCGAGCTGTCGTACGCCGAGATGGCCGCCCGCGCGGGCGCCTTCACGTCGGCGTTGCGCTCGGTGGAGGAGATCCCCAAGCCGACCGTCGCGGCCATCACCGGGTACGCGCTGGGCGGCGGGTTCGAGCTGGCGCTGTGCGCGGACCGGCGGATCGCGGGCGACAACGCCAAGGTCGGCCAGCCGGAGATCCTGCTCGGCGTCATCCCCGGCATGGGCGGCACGCAGCGCCTGCCGCGGCTCATCGGCCCGTCGCGCGCCAAGGACCTGATCTACACCGGCCGGTTCGTGGGCGCCGAGGAGGCGTTGCGGATCGGGATGGTGGACGAGGTCGTGGCGCCGGACGACGTGTACGAGGCGGCGCGCCGGTGGGCCGGGCAGTTCGTGAACGGCCCGGTGCGCGCGTACGCCGCCGCGAAGGCCGCGATCGACGGCGGCCTGGACACCGACCTCGGCAGCGGCCTGAAGCTGGAGAGCCAGCTGTTCGCGGCGATGTTCGCCACCGAGGACCAGAAGACCGGCATGGCGTCGTTCATCGAGAACGGCCCGGGGAAGGCGAAGTTCAGTGGCCGTTGATCCCAAGCCCAACCCGCACGCCACCGCCGAGGAGATCGAGGCGGCGTACGCCGACCCGAAGCTCGCCAACGTGCTCTACCACGACTGGGAAGCCGGCACGTACGACGAGAAGTGGTCGATCTCCTACGACGAGCGCTGCATCACCTACGCCAAGGACCGGTTCCGCGCGGTCGCGCGTGACACCGGGCCGTACGAGCACGCCTTGGAGCTGGGCTGCGGCACCGGGTTCTTCCTGCTGAACCTGATGCAGGGCGGCGTGGCCGAGCGCGGTTCGGTGACCGACCTGTCGCCGGGCATGGTCGAGGTGGCCCTGCGCAACGCGGAGCAGCTGGGGCTGCCGGTCGACGGCCGGGTGGCCGACGCCGAGCGCATCCCGTACGACGACGACACGTTCGACCTGGTGGTGGGGCACGCCGTGCTGCACCACATCCCGGACGTGCCCGCCGCGATGCGCGAGGTGCTGCGGGTGCTCAAGCCGGGCGGCAAGTTCGTGTTCGCGGGCGACCCGACGAACGTGGGCAACCTCTACGCCCGCAAGCTCGGTCAGCTCACGTGGTGGCTGACCACGAACGTGACCAAGCTCGCCCCGCTCAACGACTGGCGCCGGCCGCAGGAGGAGCTGGACGAGTCCTCGCGGGCCGCGGCGCTGGAAGCCGTGGTCGACCTGCACACGTTCGACCCGTCCGACCTGGAGCGGACCGCTCGCGGGGCCGGCGCGGTCGGTGTGCGCGCGGTGACCGAGGAGCTGTCGGCGGCGTTGTTCGGCTGGCCGGTGCGCACGTTCGAGGCCGCGGTGCCGCGCGAGAAGCTGGGCTTCGGGTGGGCGATGTTCGCCTACCGGACCTGGCAGCGGCTGTCCTGGGTGGACGAGAACGTGCTGGCCAAGGTGCTGCCGCGCGAGGTGTTCTACAACGTCTCCGTGACGGGTCGCAAGCCGGTCTAGTGGCCTACGCCTTCAGCCTCGACGACGTGGCGCACCTGCGGTCGGACGCCGGGCGCGCCGCGTTGTCGGCGCTGGCCGACCTGCCGTTGACGCCCGCGTCGCGGCTGGCCGACGTGAACCGGGCCCGGCAGGTCTCGCCGACGCACTTCGCGGCGGTGCTGGAGACGGTGCTGCTGCGCCGCAAGGCCGCGGGGAAGGTCGCCTTCGCCGACGGGCTGTTCACCTCCGACGCGTTGCAGCAGGCCACCGCGCACCCGGTCGCGGCGCACCGGGCGCGCCGGTTCCGCGGTCCCGCGCACGACGTGACGTGCTCGGTCGGGGCGGACCTGGCGGCGTTGCCCGAGGGCTCGGTCGGGTCCGACCTGGACCCGGTGCGGCTGGCCATGGCGCGGCACAACCTGGGTGACCGGGTCCCGCTGGTGCGGGCGGACGCGTTGCGGCCGGTGTCGCGCGGCACGGCGGTGCTGGCCGACCCGGCCCGGCGGGACGCGAGCGGGCGGCGCACGTGGCGGCCCTCGGACTTCGCGCCGCCGCTGGACGAGCTGGCGGACGCCTACGCGGGGCGTGACCTGGCGGTGAAGTGCGCGCCGGGCGTGGACTTCGCGGTCGCGCCGTGGGCGGACGAGGTCGAGCTGGTGTCGTTGGACGGGCAGGTGCGCGAGGCGTGCCTGTGGACGCGCGGCCTGGCCACGCCCGGTGTGTCGCGGCGGGCGACCGTGCTGCGGTCGGACGGTCCCGAGTGGACGATCACCTCCGCCGACCCGGACGACTGCCCGGTGCGGGAGCCGGACGGGTGGCTGGTCGACCCGGACGGCGCGGTGGTGCGGGCCGGGCTGGTGCGGCACTACGCGGCCCGGCACGGGCTGGCCCAGCTGGACGAGCGGATCGCCTACCTGACCGGACCCACGCCGCCGCCGGGCGTGCGCGCGTTCCGGGTGGTCGAGCACGGGCACTACAGCGAGAAGGCGTTGCGGTCCGTGCTGCGGGCGCACGACGTGGGTCGGCTGGAGATCCTGGTGCGCGGGCTGGACGTGGACCCGAACGCGTTGCGGCCGAGGCTGAAGCTGTCCGGGTCGGGCGAGGCGACCGTGGCGTTGACGCGCATCGGCCGCCGTCCCGTCTACCTACTGGCGCACGCCGAGCGCACCTAGCCTCTCGAACAGGAAGGCGCGCAGGCCGTCGAGGTCGGCCTCCATCGTGATGTCGAGGGTCTTGGGCGCGTCGACCTCCCGCCGTCGGTCGACCACGAGCGCGCCCCGGTTCGGGCCGTACGAGCAGTCGACGTCCACCGGGAACGGGGTGCCGCCGAGGAGGCCCGGCCGGACCGCCTCGGCCACCGCCACCGCGTCGTGCACGGCCATGCCGTCCCAGCCGAGGAACCGGCGGTAGGTCGCCAGGTAGTCGGGGGTGAGGCCGACGAGGGTGCGCGCGACGGGGGAGGTCCCGGCGAGGTCGGTCAGCCACTGGCTGCTCACCGCGCACCGGCGGGTCAGGTCCATCGGCACCAGCGTGGTGGGCACGTCCTCCTCGACCAGCACGCGGCGGGCGGCCTCGGGGTCGCTCCAGACGTTGAACTCGGCCGTGGCGGTGATGTTGCCGCCGTTCACGCCGCCGCCCATCACGACGAGCCGGCCGATCTTCGGCTTGAGGCCGGGGTGGGCGGCGAGCAGCAGCGCGATGTTGGTGAGCGGGCCGATGGGCACGATCGTGACGGGCCGGTCGGCCTGGTCGAGCAGGTCGCGCAGGAGCGTGACGGCGTCGCGCGGGTCGGGGCCGCGGGTGGGCCAGGGGAGCGTGTCGGCGTAGCCGGAGAGGCCGTCCGCGCCGTGCGCGCTGGACAGGTGCGGGTGGGGGTGCACCAACGGCCGGGACGCGCCGACGCCGACCGGCACGTCGTCGCGGCCCAGGAGCGCCAGCAGCCGCAGGGCGTTGCGCGTGGTGTTCTCCAGCGAGACGTTGCCGAAGACGGTGGTCACCCCGATCAGGTCGACCTCGGGGCTGGCGGCGGCGAGGGCGAGGGCGAACGCGTCGTCCACGCCGGGGTCGGTGTCGATGATCAGCGGAGTGGTCACCGCGCTGATTCTGCCGCTGCCCCGCGGCCGGCGGCAGCGCCGGACCCACGCCGCCGGGCGCTGAGCAGCGGCCACCCCACGGTTAGAGTGCCCGGCGTGACGAGCATGTGGGGTGCCCCGGTGTGGACGAGGTGGCGCAGCTCGCGCCGCGACCCGGCGCAGGCCAGGTTCCTCACCCTCGCGTCGCTGCGCTGGGTCCTGCGCCACCGCGCGTACACGCCCTGGTACCTGGTGCGGTACTGGCGGCTGCTGAAGTTCCGGGTGGCGAACCCGCACGTGGTGCTGCGCGGCATGGTGTTCCTGGGCAGGAAGGTCGAGCTGCACTGCCGCCCCGGCTACGGCCGGCTGGAGATCGGCCGCTGGGTCCACATCGGCGACGGCAACGCCATCCGCTGCCACGAGGGCTCGCTGCGGATCGGCGACAAGGCCGTGTTCGGCAAGGACAACACGGTGAACTGCTACCTGGACGTGGAGATCGGCGCGGCCACGCTGATCGCCGACTGGGTCTACATCTGCGACTTCGACCACGTCACGGCCGACATCACGCTGCCGATCAAGGACCAGGGCATCGTGAAGTCGCCGGTGCGCATCGGGCCGGACTGCTGGCTCGGCACGAAGGTCACCGTCACCCGCGGCACGCGCATCGGGCGCGGCTGCGTGATCGGCGCGCACGCCGTGGTGCGCGGCGACGTGCCGGACTTCAAGATCGCCGTGGGTCTGCCGGCGAGGGTCGTCAAGGACCGCCGCGAGGACTACGAGGCCGACGCCGCGCGCCGCGCCGCCGTCGCCGACATGGCCCGCAAGGCGCGCGAAGCCCTCGACCAGTCCCGCGACGGCTCCTAGACGGGCTGGAGCTCCTCGCCCGCCTTGCGGTCGTACTCCTCCTGCGCGGCGCGGATGTCCTCGATGTGGGTCTCCGACCACACCCTGATCGCGTCCATCAGGCCGCCCACGTTGTCGCCCAGCGGGGTGAGGCGGTACTCGACGCGCGGCGGCACGCTCGGGTAGACGGCGCGGTGCACGAGACCCGCCCGCTCCAGGTCCCGCAGGGTCTGGGTGAGCATCTTCTGGGTGATGCCGTCGAGCCGGCGCCGGAGCTCGCCGAAGCGCAGGGTGCCGGGCCGCAAGGCGCCGATGACGAGGCACACCCACCTGTTCGTCAGCAGGTCGAGCACCGCACGCGACGCGCAGGTGCGGAGGTAGGCGTCCACACCGCCGTAGGGGCGCAGGTCAGGGGTGGTATACACGAGGAACCTAATTACCATTCAGGTGCCTACTTCACAAGAGGTACCACTGAAGATGATCCTGTGCGCATGACGGACGAGATGCGAGCGGTGGCGGTCGAGGCCTTCGGCGGGCCGGAGGTCATGCGGGTGCGGACGGTCGCGCGGCCGGTGCCGGAGCGGGACGAGGTCCTGGTCGAGGTGCGCGCGGCCGGCGTGAACCCGTTCGACTGGAAGGTGCGCCGGGACGGCTACTGGTTCACCACGCCGTGGGTGCCGGGCTGGGACGTCTCCGGCGTGGTGGTGCAGGCGCCGGCGGGGGAGAACCGGTTCCGGGTGGGCGACGAGGTGTTCGGCATGCCACACCTGCCGCGCCCGGCCGGCGCGTACGCCGAGTACGTCGCCGCGCCGGCGCGCCACTTCGCCCGCAAGCCCGCCGGCCTCGACCACGTGCACGCGGCGGCCCTGCCGCTGGCCGCGCTGACCGCGTGGCAGGCCCTCACCGAGGCCGCCGACGTCGAGCCGGGCGACCGGGTGCTGGTGCACGCCGCCGCGGGCGGTGTCGGGCACCTCGCCGTGCAGCTCGCGAAGTCGCTCGGGGCGTGGGTGATCGGCACCGCGAGTGCCGGCAAGCACGACCTGCTGCGGGAGTTGGGCGTCGACGAGCCGGTGGACTACGCGACGCGGGACTTCGGGGAGCTGCGGGACGTCGACGTGGTGATCGACCTGGTCGGCGGCGAAGACTACGAGCGGCGGTCGATGGGCGTGCTCAGGCCCGGCGGGACGTACGTCGGCATGCCGGACCCGGGCCGGCTGCCCGACCTCCGCGTCGCGGCGGACGCGCTGGGCGTGCGCGCGGCGGTCGTGTCGGTGGCCCCGGACCACGCCGCGCTGGAGCACGTGGCGGCGCTGGTGGAGCGCGGCGAGCTGCGGGTGGTCGTCGCCGAGACGTTCCCGCTGGCGGACGTCGTCAAGGCGCACGAGGTGGGTGAGGCCAACCGGACCACGGGCAAGCTGGTGCTGACCATCTCGGACCGCTGACGACATCTCGGACCGCTGGCGACCGGGACCGGCTCGACGCGCCGCTGGACGCGGCGGACGCCGTCGCCCGCCGGCCGACGACGGCGGGTGGGGCCGTCCGATCTGCTTCCCGATCGACTTCCTCGACCGGGTTCGCCCTGCGCAGGTCGAGCCGCGGCACTTCCCGGACGTGGCCGGGCAGTTCTCGACCGGCACGGCGGCCTAGAGGAACACGTTGCCGGTCGGGATCTTGGGCCGGCCCAGCGGCGGGTGGTCGCGGACCGCGGCGGAGCGGTAGACCGCGGTCGTGTCCTCGGCGATCTTCGACCAGTCGAAGTCCGTGGCCAGGCGGGACTTGGCGGCGCGGGCGCGGCGGAGGGCGGCCGGCCGGTCGGCCAGCACGGTCCGGACCGCGCCGGCCAGGGCCTCGACGTCGCCGGGCGCGAACGACAGGCCCGTCACGCCGTCCAGGACGACCTCGCCCAGACCGCCGGCGGTGGAGGCGACCAACGGGGCGCCGGCCGCCGCCGCTTCCAGCGCGACGATGCCGAACGGCTCGTACCTGCTCGGCAGCACGACCGCGTCCGCCGCCGCCAGCGCCGCCGCCAGCTCCCGGTCCGGCAGGTGGCCGACGAAGTCCACCGCCCGCCGCACCTTGTGCTTGCGCGCCTGGTCCACGAGCCAGTCGCGGTGGGTGCCCGTGCCGGCCACGACCAGCCGCGCGCCGGGGTGGACGCGGCGGATCCGGGGCAGGGCGGCGATCAGGTCCTGCACGCCCTTCTCCCACTCCAACCGCCCGAAGAACAGCAGCAGCGGCGCGCCCGAGGGGCTGTGCGCGGCCCGCGCGGCGGCCACGTCGGCCGGGCGGACCCGCCAGCGGCGCGGCTCGATGCCGTTGTGCAGCACGGTGACCGACGACGGCTCGACGTCGAACAGGTGCGCCACCTCGGTCCGCATCGCCGACGAGCACGTGATCAGCGCGTCCGCCCGGTTCGCCAGCCACCACTCGACGGAGTGCACCTGCTGGTTCAACGTCTGCGACAGCCACCCGCTGTGCCGCCCGGCCTCGGTCGCGTGCACGGTCGCCACCAACGGCGCGCCGCACTCCTGCGCCAGCGCGATCGCGGGGTGCGTGACCAGCCAGTCGTGCGCGTGCACGACGTCCGGCCGCCAGCCGCGCAGCAACGCCAGCCCGGCCCGCGTCATCGCGTGCCCCATGGCGAGCGTCCACGCCACCAGGTCCCGCTCGAACACCAGGTGCGTCGGGTCCTCGGCCACCCGGATCAGCCGCACGCCGTCGACCGGGGCGTCCGAGGTGGGGTGCGTGACCGCGTCCGTCCCCGAGGGCTGCCGGCACAGCACGACCACGTCGTGGCCCTGTGCCGCCAGGTGCCCGGCCAGCGCGTGCACGTGCCGGCCCAAACCGCCGACGACGACCGGCGGGTACTCCCAGGACAACATCAGCACGCGCATGGGCCATCCTCGCATCTCGGCGCCGCTACCCTGGGAAGCTCAGGGGGAAGTGGGGGAACGGCCATGCAGCCTTGGATCTGGGCGGTCCTGTTCTGCGCCGCGGCGCTGACGATCGGGTACGCGGTCGACCGGAGGGCACGCGGCAAGCGCGCGGGCCTCGTCCGGCCGGCCGACACCAAGGGCCGCTCGAAGGCGGACCCGGTGGTGCAGGCCCGGATCGACCACCCGGGTTCGGCGGGCATCGCGCAGCGGCAGCAGGACGGCGCCGGCGGCGCCGGGACCGTCATCTAGCCAGTCCTCGCGCGTCCAGGTGGCCGAACGGACCGTCGACCAGGCGCAGTTCGGCCGCCCGGTCACGCCCGCGTCCCGCCCGCCGCAGCGCGACGAGCTCGGTGAACCGGTCCGCGTGGGTCTTGGCCCGGTACCGGGCGTAGTCGGCCGCCGAGTCCTTGGTGACCATGAACGCCCAGTCGCTGGACAGCGCGAGCAGCGCCTCCCGCACGGCCTGGTCGGCGACCGGGTCGCGCACCACGCCGGACAGGTCGAGCGCGAGCAGCTCCCGCTGCACCTCCGCGTTGCCGTGCACGACGTCGGCGACCTGGGGCCCGTTCCACACCTGCCAGTCCTTGCCCGAGCCCCACGACGACGGCGGCACGTCGACCGGCGCGCCCACGTGACCGGCCTCGACCGCGCCGCGCAGCGTCGTCACCCGCACCCCGGCCCCGGGCAGCTGCCGCAGCACCGCTTCCAGCCACGCCGGACCCTCGTGCCACCAGTGCCCGTACAGCTCGGTGTCGTACGCGGCGACCACGAGGGACGGCTCGCCGTGCTGCTCCTTCAACGCGCGCAGCCGCCGCACCACCGTGTCCACGAAGTCCGCCGCGTGCCGCTGGACGGCCTGCGCCGCCAGGTCCGGGTCGTAGGGCCGCTTGTCGGCCGGCTCGACGGTCTTGCCCGTCACCCGCGACGGCTTGAGCCCGCTGGCGTGGTCGTAGGTGTGGAAGTCCCGGTACGCCGGATCGCCGGGGTAGCCGACCTTGGGCGACCACACCCGGTACGACACCTCCAGGTCGCGCCCGAAGGCCACCACGTCCGACGTGCCGACCGGCCTGCCCGAGGCGGTGTCGCCGCGCAGCGACGGCCCGTCCACCAGAAACCGGCGCACGCCCGCCCGCGCGTAGTCGTGCTCCATGCCCGGCGCGTACGCGCACTCCGGCGCCCAGATGCCCTCGGGGGTCGACCCGATCCGGTGCGCGGTGTCGTCCAGCCCGGCGCGCAACGAGAACGCGCGCAGCCGCGGGTCGAGCAGCGGCTGGAACGGGTGCGCGGCCGGTCCGCCGAGCAGCTCGATCACCCGCGAGTCCACAAGGGACCGCAGGACCGGCGAGAAGCCGTGGCGCCACCGCGCTTCGAAGCGGTCCAGCGCCCACGCCGACGCGCGGTGCTCGCGTGCCGCCAGGTCGGGCAGCCGGGACGACGCGCTGTGCGCGCGCAGCTGCCAGTCGCCCAGCCAGTCGTGCAGGCCGCGCAGGCTGTACGGGTCGTCGAGCTGCGCGGCCAGGACCGGCGTGACGCCGAGCGTCAGCACGTCCTCGCGGCCCTCGGCGGCGAACCGCTCCAGCAGGTCCACCACCGGCAGGTACGAGTGCGCCCACGCCTGGTACAGCCACTCCTCGCCGACCGGCCAGGCGCCGTGGTGCGCCAGCCACGGCAGGTGGCTGTGCAGGACCAGGCAGAACGTGCCCTCGTGCGTCACGGGCGCACCGCCACGGCGACCAGGTCCAGGCTCGCGTCCAGGTCGTCGGTCGTGATCTCGAAGTCCTCGGCGCGCACCGACGACACGGCGGCGAGCAGGTCGTCGGGCCACGTGCCGCCGCCCACCACCACGGCCACCTGCGCGTCGATGATCGAACCGCCGAACCGCCCGTCCAGCGCGCGCAACGCGGGCCCGTGCCGCAGCCCGGCCAGCAGCTCGACCCGCAGCCCCGCGCCGGCCAGCAGCTCGCGCAGCTCGGCGGGCGCCAGCTCACGGGTGTGGAACGGGTTGAGCGGTGTGTCGCGGCCGGGGGAGAAGGTGATCCGGTTCGGCGTGGTGACCAGCAGCCTGCCGCCGGGCCGCAGCACCCGCGCGCACTCGGCCAGGAAGCCCTCCTGGTCCCACAGGTGCTCGATGACCTGCAGGTTCGCCACCACGTCCACGCTCGCGCCGCGCAACGGCAGCGTCGCCAGGTTCCCGCGCAGCACCGCCAGTTCCGGGTACGCCCGGTGCGCGTGCGCCGCGGTCAGCTCGTCGTAGTCGAGCGCGACGACCCGCGCGGCGTGCCCGGCGATCAACGCGGCCCCGTAGCCCTCGCCGCAGCCGGCCTCCAGCACGACCGCGCCGACGCAGTGCCGGACCAGGTCCAGGTACGCCGCCTCGTGGCGCCGGAACCAGTAGTTCTCCTCGGCGATCCCGGGCACGGTGCGCTCGCCGGTGAGGGGCAGCGGCTCGACGGTCACCCGGCCAGCCTAGTTGCTCGTTACTCGCGGGTAGGCAGCGCCTGTCCGGTAGAGCGTCACTGTTTCGTGTGAACTTCTCGCCACACGATGGCGGGTATTTGTTGCTGAGCGCATTCACAATACGCCGGTCGATTTCGGTGAAATAACTCCATCGGGTGACCTACACCAGATTTGCGACGATCTTCCCTGATGGTGTTTCGCCTGCAAGCACGACGCTTCAGCCGGGTCATACCAGGGTAGTCGTGGGTGGTCATGGGCCGGTCGGGTGCCTTACGCTCGGTACCCTCGGTCAATCTTCGAACGAGCGGGGCCGCCATGGGTGCGAAAGAGCCGGACATTGTTCCGCTGCACGCGGGTTTCGACGTGGTGTACCGGGGATTCCACCGCCGACAGGTGATCGAACACCTGGAGAACCTGGACGAGCAGCTCAAGTACACGGCCCTCGACCGGGCCGAGGCCTTGGCGCAGGCGGCGGACCTGCGCAAGCTCCTCGAGATGACCAGGGGCGACCTGGACGCGGCGCGGGCCCGCATCGAACGGCTGGAGATGTCGCCCAACACGACCTCCGGCGCGACCGAGCGCCTGCACCGGATGCTGACGCTCGCCGAGGACGAGGCGAACGACCTGCGGGTGCGTGCCGAGCACGACGTCACCGCGTTGCGCGAGCGCACCGAGGCGGAGTTGGCCGAACGACGGCGCGAGGTCGAGGAGGAGTTGGCCGCGCAACGGGCGGAGGCCGACGGGCGTGCGCGCGACCAGCGCGAGGCGGCGAACCAGCGCGCCGCCGCGCTGGACCAGCGCGAGGTCGACCTGGAGCGCCGTCAGGCCGAGGTCGAGGCGCACCTGCGGGCCCGCGTCGAGCAGGTGGAGGCCGAGTGCGCCGCCGCGATGGCCGAGGCGGAGCAGGACGCGGACCGGTTGCTGCGGGAGGCCGCCGAGCGGTGCGCGCGGCTGGAGGCCGACTCCGACGCCAAGCGCGCCAAGGCGCAGAACTTCTTCGAGCTGACCATGAACCGGCGGCGCAACGAGGCCCAGCAGCACTTCGCCGAGCAGGAGGAGCTGGCGAAGGCGCGGGCCGCGTTCCTGATCAAGCTCGCGGCCCGTGAGGCGCACCGGCGCATCGACGAGATCCAGCGGCAGTCCGAGGACCTGCGCGAGCTGCGCCACGTGGTGGCCGTGCAGCTGGCCTCGGCGCGCGTCGCGCTGGACGAGGCGGCCGACCGCGTGCCCGCCCTGATCCCGGAGCAGACGACCGTCGAGCAGGCGAGTGCCGGGCAGGCGAGTGCCGGGCAGAGGGATGCCGGGCAGGGGGGTGCGGAGCCGGTCGGGCCCCTCACCGAGACGATCAGCGCCGGGACGATCAGCGCCGGGGAGGTCGGCGTCGGGCCGTCGAAGGGCGAGCAGGCGGGCAGCGACGGCCAGCGGGTCGGTGCTTGATGGCGGTGCCGCCGACGGCCCGCCGGTCGAGTGAGGGCGTGTGATGGGCGGGGTGGCGGTCGTGCTCGGGTCGTGCGCCTTGTCGTTCGCGGCGGGCTGCGTGCTGACCGCGATCATGCTCCGCCGGGAGCAGCCGCCCGAACCGGCGGCGCACCCGGTCCCCGCCGCGCCGGCGCCCCTGTTCGAGCCGCGGTTCCCGCCGGAGGACTACGCGACGAGACCCATCCACCGCAACCCGGTGATGGGCTTCCCGACCGCGCTGCCCGCGCCGGAACGGCTGCGCTCGGCCCCGCTCCCGCCGCGGCCGAACCTGGTGGTCGTCCCGGATCCGGTGGCGGAGGGCGGGAAACCCGCGCGGCCGGACGAAGTGCGCCGGATGCACGTGGTGCGGACCGAGCCCGAGCCGCCGGCGCGGGCCGACCCGGTCGACCCCCTCGTCACGGTTGACGAGTCGATCGAGCCGGGTTCGGTGCCCGCCGGGCCGGCCGAGCCGGTCGAGTTGGTGTCGGTGCCCGCCGGGTCGGTCGAGCCGGCGGGATCGAGCGGCGAGACCGCCGCGGTGGTTGTCGAGCCGGGTGGAGCCGAGGAGTCGGGCGGGGCCGAGGAGCCCGGGGTCGTCCAAGTCGTGGCCCGACCCTGACCCGTGGTCGGTTCGCGCGTTCGAAGCGGCCCGCCGGGACAGCCGGTAGCGGGCCGCTGAACGTCGCACTGGTCAGCGCTTGCGGAACTTGCGCAGCAGTTGTTCTGCCTTGGCCTTGTTTCGGGGGTCGCGTGCCACGTGCTTGACCTGCTCGGTGACCCGGCGACCCTGCGGACTGCGGGCGAACGCGGCGAGTTTGCTGAACAGAGATGCCATGTCCACCTCCTTCCCTGTCCGCTCAACGCTCAAACCCCGCAAGGAGTTCCCAACCCGACTAAACCGGCGAAACGGTCACGCCCACCGCGCCTGGTCCGACGTGCGCGCCGATCGCCGAGCTGACCTGGGTGACCAGGAACCGCCGCACGTTCGGCAGCTTCGCGCGCAGCTGGTCCAGCACGGTCCCGGCGCGGTCGGCCGCGTCGAAGTGCTCGACCGCGATGTCCACCGCGTCCTGGCCGGCGCGCTTGGCCGCGATGTCGATCAGCTTGCGGATGGCCCGCTCCGCGCCGAGCACCTTGTCCAGCGGCGTGATCCGCCCGTCGGCCACGGTCAGCAGCGGCTTCATCGACAGCGCCGAGCCGAGCAGGGCGGCGGCCCGGCCGATCCGCCCGCCGCGCTGCAAGTACTCCAGCGTGTCCACGTAGATCAGCTCGGTGCTGCGCTGGACGCTGTGCCGCGCGGCGGACAGCACGTGGTTCGCGTCACCGCCGGCCGCGGCCGCGGTGGCGGCGGCGACCACCGCGTACCCGAGGCTCATGCCGCAGGTCTGCGTGTCCACCACGTGCACCGGCACCTGCACCTGCGCCGCCGCCTGCCGGGCGGCTTCCACGGTCCGCGACAAGCCGGTCGACACGTGCAGCGACACGATCGCCTCGGCGCCGGAGGCCGCCGCGTCGGCGTAGGACCAGAAGAACGCGCCGGGGTCCGGTGGCGTGGTGGTCACGTCGAGCTGCCCGCGCAGGGCGTCCACGAGCTTCGGCACGGGCACGCGCGCCTCGTCCTCCACCCAGTCCCCGATGCGCACCTGGATCTGCGCGACGGTCACGCCGAGCTTCTCGGTCAACTGCGGCGGCAGGCAGGCGGTGGAGTCGGTGACAATCGCTACTCGCCGGGACGACATGCGCTCGAACCTAGCCCAGTCGGGGGATGGCCTGTAACGCTGTCGTGCCGAAGGACGGCATTGTCCGAATGGCCGGAAACGTGCCAGTGAGCATCATCACCCGCAGTGGGTGCTTGCAGTCGTTTGCACCTCTGCTACCGGTGGGTAACATCCAGGTGGCCGACACCACCATGCCAATGCGGCGATGACATGGCAGGGTCACGAACAATCCGGCGACCGCAGGCAACTACCGTCGCCCCACCACGTCGCCGCCCGTCCGCAGGAGGTCGAAGAGGACCCATGAACATTGTCGTCCTGGTCAAGCAGGTGCCCGACACCTGGTCCGAGCGCAAGCTCGCCGACGCCGACCACACCCTCGACCGCGAGTCCGCGGACGCCGTGCTCGACGAGATCAACGAGCGCGCCGTGGAAGAGGCGCTGCTGCTCCAGGAGGCGCACGGCGGCGAGGTGACCGTCGTCGCGATGGGTCCCGACCGCGCGACCGACGCGATCCGCAAGGCGCTCTCCATGGGTGCGGACAAGGCCGTGCACGTCTCCGACGAGGCCCTGCACGGTTCCGACGCGCTCACCACCGCCAAGGTGCTGGCCAAGGCCATCGGCACCATCGAGGGCTTCGACCTGGTCATCGCCGGCAACGAGGCCACCGACGGCCGCGCGGGCGCGGTGCCCGCGATGCTGGCGGAGCTGCTCGGCGTGCCGCAGGTGACGCAGGTGCGCAAGCTCACCGTCGAAGGCGGCACGGTCAAGGCCGAGCGAGAGACCGACGAGGGCGTCGCGCACCTCGAGGCGAGCCTGCCCGCCGTCGTCAGCGTGAACGAGAAGATCAACGAGCCGCGGTACCCGTCGTTCAAGGGCATCATGGCGGCCAAGAAGAAGCCGGTCAGCAAGCTCACGGTCGCGGACCTGGGGCTCGACGCGGGCGAGGTCGGCCTCGGCGCGGCCTGGTCGCAGGTGCTGGAGTCGGCGCCGAAGCCGCCGCGCGGCGCCGGTCAGCGTGTCGAGGACTCGGGTGACGGCGGTTCGAAGATCGCCGCGTACCTGGTCGACCAGAAGCTCATCTGAAGGCGAGGAATCCAATGTCCGAAGTACTCGTCCTCGTCGACCACGTCGACGGCGAGGTCAAGAAGGTCACCTATGAGCTTCTATCCGCCGCGCGCCGTCTCGGCGAGCCGGCCGCGGTGGTGGTCGGATCGCCCGGCACCGCGGGCAAGGTGAGGGAGTCGCTGGGCCGTTACGGCGCGGTGAAGGTGTACGCGGTGGAGTCGGACGACGCGGTGAACCACCTGGTCACGCCGAAGGTGGACGCGCTCGCCGCGCTCGCGGCCACCGCGTCGCCCGCCGCCGTGCTGGTGTCGGCGACGTTGGAGGGCAAGGAGGTCGCGGGCCGGCTCGCCGTGCGCCTCGACTCCGGCCTGCTCTACGACGCCGTCGACCTCGACGGCGAGGGCGTCGCCACGCAGTCGATCTTCGGTGGCGCGTACGTGGTGAAGTCGAAGGTCAGCAAGGGCGTGCCGGTCATCGCGGTCCGCCCCGGCGGCGTCGAGGCGTCCGAGTCGCCCGCGGACGCGGTCGAGCAGGCCGTCGAGGCGCCCGCCGCGAACCCGGCGCTGGTCACCAAGGTCACCGGCCGCGAGGCGGTCGCCGGCGGCGACCGGCCCGAGCTGACCGAGGCGTCGGTCGTCGTGTCCGGCGGTCGTGGCGTGGGCAGCGCGGAGAGCTTCGACGTCGTGGAGAAGCTGGCCGACAGCCTCGGCGCGGCGGTCGGCGCGTCCCGGGCCGCGGTGGACTCCGGCTACTACCCGCACCAGTTCCAGGTCGGCCAGACCGGCAAGACGGTCTCGCCGCAGCTGTACATCGCGCTGGGCATCTCCGGCGCGATCCAGCACCGGGCGGGCATGCAGACGTCCAAGACCATCGTCGCGGTCAACAAGGACCCGGAGGCGCCGATCTTCGAGATCGCCGACTTCGGCGTCGTCGGCGACCTGTTCGCGGTCGCGCCGCAGCTGACCGACGAGGTCGGCAAGCGCAAGGGCTGACCGACGAGGACCAGGGCTGATCCGCCCGGTCGACGAGGGCTGACCTGCGGGTTCGTCCGCCAGTGCGGTCGAGGGCCGCTCCGCTTCGCGCGGGGCGGCCCTCGTGCTGTCCGCGGCCTCACCGCGCCTTAACCGACCTGCCACCGAGGCGTCACCGGAACGGCCTGCTCCCGGTCGCCAACCGGTCGGTAGACCAGACCCATGACGCAGCCGCAACTGCTTGTCAGCACCGGTGACGCCGCTTCCGACGCGCCGCGCTACTCCCTGCTGGTCGCGCGCGACAGCGACGAGGTCGTGGCCGCGCAGCGGCTGCGGCACCAGGTGTTCGCCACCGAGATGGGCGCCGTGCTGCACAGCTCCGTGCCGGGGCACGACGTCGACCACTTCGACCGGTTCTGCGACCACCTCGTGGTCCGCGACGACCGGACCGGCGACATCGTCGGCACCTACCGGATGCTGCCGCCGGAACGGGCGGCCGAAGCGGGCGGGCTGTACTCCGACGGCGAGTTCGACCTGTCCGCGCTCGACCCCCTGCGGCCGTCGCTGGTGGAGACCGGCCGGTCGTGCGTGCACCCCGACCACCGCAACGGGGCCGTGGTGTCGCTGGTGTGGGCCGGGATCGCCCGGTACATGCTGCTGTCCGGGCACTCGTGGCTGATCGGCTGCGCCTCCGTTCCCCTGGGGTCGGGCACACCGCACGACGGCGGGTCGTTCGCGGCGGGCGTCTGGGACGTCGTCCAGGCCAAGCATTACGCGCCCGACGAGTACCGGGTGCGACCGCTGACGCCGTGGGACGTCGACTCGGTGGCGCGGCCGGCGAAGACCGTGCTGCCGCCGCTGCTGAAGGGCTACCTGCGCCTGGGCGCGTGGGTCGCCGGCCGGCCCGCCCTGGACGCCGACTTCGGCGTGGCCGACCTGCCCGTGCTGCTCGGGATGCACCGGGTGGACCAGCGCTACCTCAAGTTCTTCCTCGGGGAGACGGCGTGAGCAAGCACGCGTGGATGCCGGTGTCGCCGTGCGGCGACGGGTGCGTGGACCACTCGACGGCCTCCGTCGGCCGGGTCCGGACGGCGTGGCGGGTGGTGGCGGCGTCCGCGGTCGTGCTGTCCGGGCTGCTCGTGGTGCTCGGCGTGCTGTGCGTGCGGGGGCGGGCGCGTTCGGCGCTGCTGCGGCGCTGGTTCCGGGCCCTGCTCGGCGCGTTCGGGGTGCGGCTGCGGGTGCTCGGGCCGGTGTTCCAGGACAACCCGGGACGCGGCGTGCTGGTGGTGTCCAACCACGTGTCCTGGTTGGACGAGCTGGCGATCGACGCGGTGCAGCCCATCCGGATGGTCGCGAAGCGGGACATCCGCGACTGGCCGGTGCTCGGCCCGCTGATCACCGCGGCCCGCACGGTGTACCTGGACCGGGAGCGGCTGTCGCTGCTGCCGGGCACGGTGGCCGAGCTGGCGGCGGCGCTGCGCGACGGCGCGGCGGTCGGCATCCACGCGGAGGGGACGACGTGGTGCGGCCTGGCGTCCGGGCGTTACCGGCCGGCGCTGTTCCAGGCCGCGCTGGACGCCGGCGTGCCCGTGCGGCCGGTGGTGCTGCGCTACTCGCAGGGGTCGGCGACGTCCACCACCCCCGCGTTCGTGGGTTCCGACACGCTGGTCGACTCGCTGCGGCGGGTGCTGCGCTCGCGCGGGCTGGTGGTGGAGGTGCACGTGCTGGACGAGGTCGCGCCGGGCCGCGCCGAGACGCGCCGCGAACTCGCGGCGCTCGTGCAGCAGGAGGCCGAACGGGTGGCGTACGCCCCGGTCGAGGTGCCCTCGCCGCGCCGGCACGCCACCCGGGTCGCCTGAACCGCGCTCAGCAGGCCTTGACCGACACGGAGTGCACCCGGCCGGAGATGTTGTAGATCGTCACGGTGCTCCAGCCGCCGTTCGCGGTCACGTTGTACTGGTAGCCGGACTGGACCTGCCGGCTGCGCGTCGCGCCCGCCGGGACGTTGGTCTCCTGCGCGACGGACGTGCCGGACTTCGTCCCGCTGGCGTAGATGATCCCGAACAGCCAGGGGCCGCCGCAGTTGTTGGTCCAGTTGATGTAGCCGTAGCTCTCGGCGGACGCAGGGCCCGCCGTGACGGCGAGACCGCCGACGGCCAGGGCCAGGGAGGCGAGCAGGACGGTTAAGCGCTGACGCACGGCTTCTCCTTCGGGGCACGAGTGGATCACGCCCAGTCAACACCGCATCGCCCACCGCCACGCCGGTCGTTCGCACCACACCGTTCGCGCAGGTGGTCCGGGCCCGACTGCGTCATATTGCCTTGACCTCCACCCCGGTAGAGGTTGAACCATTGAGCCGTGACGACGACGACCGACAGGCCCGCCAGGAGCAACCTCTGGACACCCGAACGGCGGGGCCCGACGGTCGGGATCATCCTGCTCGTCACGCTGCTCGCGTTCGAGAACATGGGCGTCAGCACGGCGATGCCGCGCATGGTCGCCGACCTCGACGGCAACGACCTGTACGCGTGGCCGTTCCTGGCGTTCCTCGCCGCGAGCGTGGTCGCCACCGTCCTGTCCGGACGGCTCAGCGACCTGCGCGGACCGCGGCCGTCGCTGCTGATCGGTCCCGCGCTGTTCCTGGTCGGCCTGGTCGTCGCCGGTCTCGCCCAGGACATGCCGCTGCTGCTCCTCGGCCGCGTGCTGCAGGGCATCGGCGGCGGCGCGCAGGTGGTCGCGGTCTACGTCCTGATCGGCCTGGTCTACCCGGAACGGGACCGGCCCGCGGTGTTCGGCCTGCTCGCGTCGGCGTGGGTGGTGCCGTCGCTGGTCGGGCCGGCGCTGTCCGGGTGGCTGACCGAGACGCTGAGCTGGCGGTGGGTGTTCCTGGGGCTGGCGCCGTTCGTGCTGGTCGGCGTGCTGCTCCTGGTGCCCGTGCTGCGGAACCTGCCGCCGCACACCCCCGACCGGAACACCCGGCGGGGCCTGCCCCTGGCCGCGCTCGGCGCGGGGTTCGGCGTCGCGGCGCTGAGCTGGGCCGCCCAGCACCCCACCGGCGTCAACCTGGTCATCGGTCTGGCCGGGCTGCTCGCCCTGGCGCCCGCGCTGCGCGTGCTGCTGCCCAAGGGCACGCTCACCGCCCGTCGCGGCCTGCCGGTGACGATCCTGGCCCGCGCGCTGCTGGCGGGCTCGTTCTTCGCCGCCGAGGCGTTCATCCCGCTGACGCTGACCGCCGTGCACGGCTACTCGGCCATCGCCGCCGGCATCCCGCTCACGCTGAGCGCGCTGGGCTGGTCGAGCGCCGCCTGGTGGCAGTCCCGCCGACCGGACATCCCGCGCGAGAAGCTGGTGCGCTGGGGGTTCGTGCTCAACGCGGTGGGAATCTCCGGAGTGACGCTCATCGCACCGTCGTGGGGTCCGGTGTGGGCCACCCCGGTGCTGTGGGCGGTGGCCGGAGCGGGGATGGGGATGGCCATGTCGAGCCTGAGCGTGCTCACGCTGGGCGCGTCGACCGAGGTCGACCGGGGGTTCAACTCCTCGGCGCTGCAGATCAGCGACATGCTCGGCTCCGCGCTGCTGGTCGGCCTCGGCGGTGTGCTCGTCACCACGTTCGCCTCCGCCGCCGCGCCGACGGCCGCCGTGGTGCCGTTCGACCTGCTGATGGCGGGCGTCGCGGTGCTCGGTGCGGTGCTCGCGGGACGTCTGGGCAGGGCTACCCTGGAAAGCTGATGGCCTACTTCGACCACGCCGCCACGACCCCCATGCTCCCCGAGGCGATCGAGGCGATGACTCGGGCGTTGTCCACGACGGGCAACGCCTCGTCGTTGCACACCTCGGGCCGGCGGGCGCGGCGGCTGGTCGAGGAGGCGCGGGAGGACATCGCGGACGCCCTGGGCGCGCGACCCTCCGAGGTGATCTTCACCAGTGGCGGCACGGAGAGCGACAACCTCGCGGTCAAGGGCGTCTACTGGTCCCGCCGCACGTCGCGCCGCCGCCGGGTGGTGGCCACCTCGGTCGAGCACCACGCCGTGCTGGACGCCGTGCAGTGGCTGGTCGAGCACGAGGGCGCCGAGGTCACCTGGCTGGAGCCCGACGGGCTCGGCCGGATCAGGCCCGAGGCGCTGCGCGACGCGCTGGACGACGACGTCGCCCTGGTCACCACGATGTGGGCGAACAACGAGGTCGGCACGATCAACCCGGTGCGCGAGCTGGCCGAGCTGGCCGCCGAGCGCGCGGTGCCGTTCCACACGGACGCGGTGCAGGCCGTCGGCGCGGTGCCGGTCGACTTCACCGCCTCGGGCGCGTCCGCGTTGACGCTCACCGGGCACAAGCTCGGCGGGCCGTACGGCGTCGGCGCGCTGCTGCTGGGACGTGACGTGGCGACCACGCCCGTGCTGCACGGCGGCGGGCAGGAGCGGGAAGTGCGGTCGGGCACGCTGGACGTGCCGTCGATCGTCGCCCTCGCCGTCGCGGTGCGGCACGCGGTGACCCACCAGGCCGCGACCGCCGCCGAGGTCGCGGCGCTGCGCGACGAGCTGGTGGCGTCGGTGCGGCGCGTGGTGCCGGACGTCGGGGTGAACGGCGACCCGGTGCACCGGCTGCCCGGCAACGCGCACCTGACGTTCCCCGGCTGCGAGGGCGACAGCCTGCTGATGCTGCTGGACGCCAAGGGCGTCGAGTGCTCCACCGGCTCGGCCTGCACGGCGGGCGTGGCGCAGCCCAGCCACGTGCTGCTGGCCATGGGCGTGGACCCGGTGCGGGCCCGCGGCTCGCTGCGGTTCACGCTGGGCCACACGTCCACGGCGGCGGACGTGCGCGAACTGGCCGAGGTGATCGGCCCGGTGGTCGAACGCGCCCGCACGGCGGGCATCGCGGGGTTGAAGAGGCTTGCGGGCAAGGCGACGGCGGAGGTGTGACGGCATGCGGGTGCTGGCGGCGATGAGCGGCGGGGTGGATTCCGCCGTGGCTGCGGCGCGGGCGGTGGCGGCGGGCCACGAGGTGACCGGCGTGCACCTGGCGTTGTCGGCGAAGCCCGGCACGCTGCGCACCGGCGCGCGCGGCTGCTGCACCATCGAGGACGCCCGGGACGCGCGGCGCGCGGCGGACGTGCTCGGCATCCCGTTCTACGTCTGGGACTTCGCGGAGCGGTTCACCGAGGAGGTCGTGGACGAGTTCGTGGCCGAGTACGCGGCCGGCCGCACGCCCAACCCGTGCCTGCGGTGCAACGAGAAGATCAAGTTCGAGGCGTTGCTGGACAAGGCGATCGCGCTCGGCTTCGACGCGGTCGCCACCGGGCACTACGCCCGCCTGTCCACTGTGGACGGTGTGGTGGAGCTGCGCCGCTCGGCCGACGACGGCAAGGACCAGTCGTACGTGCTGGCGTCGTTGACGCACGAGCAGCTGGCGCACGCGATGTTCCCGCTGGGCGACTCGACCAAGGCCGAGGTGCGCGTCGAAGCCGCCGAGCGCGGGCTCCAGGTCGCGGACAAGCCGGACAGCCACGACATCTGCTTCATCCCCGACGGCGACACCCGGGGCTTCCTGACCCGGCGGTTGGGCGAGCAGCCCGGCGTCCTGGTCGACGACGAGACCGGCGCGGTCCTCGGGCGGCACGTGGGCGTGCACGAGTTCACCGTCGGCCAGCGCAAGGGCCTGGGCATCGACGCGCCCGCGCCCGACGGTCGGCCCCGGTACGTGCTCTCCCTGGAGCCGGTGAGCGGCACGGTGCGGGTCGGCGCGGCGGAGAAGCTCCAAGTCACCGAGATCGTCGCCCAACGACCTGTGACGCGAATCACGTTTGATGGTCCGGTGGAGTGCGTGGCGCAGGTGAGGGCCCACGGCGGCCTCGCGCCTGCGGTGGCCGAAGTCGTCGACGGCGAGCTGCTGGTCCACCTGCGCGAGCCGTTGAGCGGCGTCGCCCCTGGTCAGGCGGTCGCGGTGTACCGGGAGGACGCCGAGGCGGGCGACCTGGTGCTCGCCAGCGCGACCATAAGTGCGACCCAGTGAGGTCCGGTTTGTTGTTTTGTCGGTGTCGCCTGCGACACTGCGTGCGTGCCGTATGACAACGCACGACGCCGGAGGTCGCTGGTGGACATCGGGATCCGGGTGAGGGTGCTCTCGAGCAAGCTCGACCACCCGTCCGCGCAACGTCTCGACGCGGAGCAGTTCGAACGGCTGCGCGCGGAAGTGCGCACGCTGCGCTGGGTGGTCCGGGAGCGCCTGCACCGGCCTGAGTGGGCCGACCTCATCGCCGAGGTCGAGGCCATGGTGGAACGGGTGGAGCGGCTCGACCCGGCGCTCGCGCTGGAAGTCGAGGTGCCGCCGCAGGCAGGCGCGTCGCTGGGGCGGGTGGCGCCGGATCGGGATCGGGGGTCGGTGGAGCTGGGGTCTGCCGATCGGGTGACGGAATGTCGTTGATCGGTTTGCAGGTCGGTGGTCTGGGGTGAAGGCCGGCTCGATGTGACAGGGGTTCGGGTGCTTCCGGCTCGGACCAGCCTGAAGCACCCGAACCCACGTCACATCGGGCCTCGGTGGGGTGGTCCCCGGGGTCAGGGGGTCCAGTCGGTGTTGGCGCCGCACAGGACCACGCAGGCCAGGTCGCCCGGCACGTCGCCGGCCAACCAGGCGGCGAACGGGACGGCGGCTGCCGGTTCGACGGCCAGCCGGAACTCTTCCCAGAGCCGGTCCCGGGCGGACAGGGTCGCCTGGTCGGGGACGAGGACCGAGGTCACCGGGCGGGTGCTCAGGATGTCGAACGGCACCTCGCCCACCCGGGTGGCGCCCAGGGCCGAGGCGGCGATCGAGTCGACCTCGGCGTCGACCGGTTCGCCCGCGTCGAGCGCGTGGCGCAGGGCGCAGCACCGGTCAGGTTCCACGGCGACGGTCAGACGACCCGAGGCCAGGGCGGTGCCCGCGGCCAGGCCGCCGCCGCCCACGGCGACCACGATCGAGTCCACGTCCGGCGCGTCCTCGACCACCTCGGCGGCGACGGTGCCCTGACCGGCGATGACGATCGGGTCGTTGTAGGCCTCGACGTAGAAACCCGGTGTCCCGCGGGCTGCCAGGACTGCCTCGGCGTAGGTGTCGCCGTGCCGGATCAGCTTCGCGCCCGCGGCTTCGATCCGGCGTACCTTGCCCTCCGGCGCGCTGACCGGCACGAAGACCGTGGCGTGCAGGCCGAGCAGTTGCGCGGCCTTGGCGACGCCGAGGCCGTGGTTGCCGCCGGACGCCGTGACCACCCGGTCCGGTGACCCCGAGGCGAGCAGCGTGTTGAGGGCGCCGCGCAGCTTGAACGAGCCGGTGAGCTGGAGGTGTTCGAGCTTGAACACGATCGGTCGGCCGTCGACTTCGGTGCGCCACGTGGGGGTGCGGCGGGCGTGCGGGCGGATGCGGTCAGCGGCGGCGGCGACGTCGGGGGTCATGCCTCCCAGCATGCGCTCATCCGGCGAACCACCTGTAGACCCACATGACCAGCGTCACCGCGCCGACGACGAAGCACAGGAGCACGACCACCAAGCCGATCAGCACGAACACGTTCGTGCGCCAGGACGAGTCGCGGTCGTCGGCGACCGACAGCTCGGCGTGCAGCTGGTCGTTGGCCGCCTCCCGCAGCGCCACCAGCCGTTCCCGGGCGGTCGGGGTGGAGGCGCCGGCCTCGCCGCTGGTCCAGTTCATCGCCGTCAGCCGCGCCAGGGGCGTGCGGTAGGCGCGTTCGAACGCCGCCACCTCCGCCTCGTCGCGCACCTCGGACAGGTAGCTCCACCGCCCGGCCTGCGCCGCGTCACCGAGCAGCCGGCACACCCCGGCGAGGCGCTCGCGCAGGTCGAGCCGGTCGGGATAGCTGCAGACCAGCCCGACCAGCCGTTGCCGAGCCCTCAGGACACTGGCCAGGTCACCGCGTTCCACCTCTTCGGCGGCCTTGTGGAGCGTCAGCTCGAGCGGCATGGAGGACATCGTCCCAGGACGTGCAACCGTACGATCTCCGGGTGATCGCGGTCTCGGTGGTGACGTTCGGCCTGGCCTGGTGGCTCGGGCTGTACCTGCTCGTGCGCGATCCCCGCAAGCGCCTGCTCCAGCGGGCCTCGGTCGGGCTGCTCGCCTACGCGCTGGTGATCGTCCTGCCGGTGCCCGCGATGGCGATGGCGGTGCCCGCGGTGGCGTGGACCGGGGTCGTCGTGTGCTGGTTGCCGGTGCGCTACGAACGCTGGTGGCGGTACAGCGTGCCGCCGTTGCTGGTGGCCGCCTACTTCGCGCCCGTGGTGGTGCTGGTCCCGCTGGCGGCGGCGCTGGTGCTGTGCCTGCGGGTGCGGCGGGCGCTGCTGGGCGCGGCGACGGTCCTGTTCGGGCTCAGCTGCGCGTTGCTCCTGGCAGACGTGCTGCCAGAGCCGGTGGTGATCGCGTCGGCGGGGCTCGACCTGCTGGTGCTCGGCGTGGTCGTGGCGGTGGCGGACGCGTTCGACGAAGGTGAGGCGATCCGGGCCGACATGGTGCGCTCGCTGCTCACGTCGGCCGGGTTGGCGGCGGTGTTCGGCGGGCAGGTGGCGTTGTTCCTGGACGACCGGCTGGTGCCGCTGCTGTTCGGCACGGTCGCCGCCGCGATCGCGGTGCAGGTGCTGGCCAACCCGCTGGCGCTGCTGGTGGACCGGGTCGCGGTGCCGGAGGTGGCCGCGTCGCGGGCCGAGCTGCGTGACGCGGCCGAGGCGCTGCCGCGCCGGGCGCCGCTGGACCCCGCCGAGTTCGTGAAGCTGACCCGGCGGGCGTTGAGCAACTACGGCGACCTCGGGAAGTTGGTCGCCAGCCCGTTGACGCAATTGCCGGTGATCGACGCCCGGCTCGCCGCCCGGGGCGCGTCCGACCAACCGCTGGAACGCGCGGCCGAGTTGAAGTCGTTGTTGTCGGAGAGCATCGGCCGGCTCAAACCGCGGGACGGCGAGTTCGGCACCAGCGACGAATGGCGGCACTACAACGCGCTGTACTTCTACTACGTGGTCGGTATCCGGCCGTACAGCAGGCGGACCAAGCGCGAAGGCCTCGACGCGGAGGGGCGGCGGGCGTTGGCGTGGTTCGTCGACCAGGTGCCGGAGCGGACCCTGCACAACTGGCAGAACGCGGGGGCGAAGCTGGTGGCCCAAGACTTGTCCGCGCAGGTCGAAGCCGTCTGACTGGCAGGTGTTGGCAGTGTTCGGCGTTCCGCCGGCAGTGCCGCCGACCCTAGCTTTCGGGCCATGACGACAACTCGGGTTCACCACGACGGTCTCCTCCGCTTCGCCCTCAAGCTCGACGGTGTCAGCTCGGGCGGGCTCGGCCTGCTGGCCCTGCTCCTCGACCTCCCGACGGGACTGCCGCGCGGTCTCGTGATCGGGCTCGGCGCATTTCTCGTCGCCTACGGCGTCGGTGTTTTCCTGCTCGGCCTGCGGCCCATCCGCCCACTCGTCGCCGTGGTGGTGATCGGCAATTCGGTGTGGGTCCTGGACAGCTTCCTGACCGCGTTCGCCGGGTGGTTCCCGGTGACCGGGCTCGGTGTCTTCCTGATCGTCGCCCAAGCGGTCGCCGTGCTGGGGTTCATCACCCTCCAGGTGCTGGGTCTGCGCCGTTCGGCCTGAGGGTCCGGCTCCGGCCGCGGAACTCGGCCACCACCTGGTCGCCCCGGCGCACGGTGATGTCGTAGATCCCGCTGCGCCCGAACCGCGCCCGTTCCACCGCCTCGGCCACCAGCTCGTCGCCCTCGTGCACGGGGGCGAGGAAGTCGATCTCCGCCTGCGCCGCCACGGTCACCGAGCCGTGGCGGTTGCACGCGCAGGCGAAGGCGGTGTCGGCGAGCAGGAACACGTACCCGCCGTGCCCGATGCCGTGACCGTTGACCATCCGGTCGGTGACGGTCATGGCGAGCTTGGCCGTGCCGTCGCCGAGCTCGAGCGCCCGGATGCCCAAGGCGGCCGAGGCGGCGTCGTTGGCGAGCATCTCCGCGGGTCCGTTCATCCCTGCACCTTAAGGTTCACGGGTGCTGGACATCATCCGCGCGGTCGGGCTGTTCGCGGTGACGAACGTCGACGACATCGTGCTGCTGGCGTTGTTCTTCGCGCGGGGCGTGCCCCCGTGGCGGGTCGTGCTCGGCCAGTACCTCGGGTTCGCGGGCATCCTGGCGGTCGCCATCGCCGCCGCCCTCGGCGCGACCCTGCTGCCGCCGTCGGCGCTCCCGTGGCTCGGCCTGCTGCCGCTGGCGCTGGGCGTGAAGGCGGCGTGGCAGGCGTGGCGCGGGGGTGACGACTCGGAGCCGGCGGCCACGGGCGCGCTCGGCGTGGCGGCCGTGACGTTCGCCAACGGCGGCGACAACATCGGCGTCTACGTCCCGGTCTTCGCCACCACCGGCATCACCGGATACGTGATCGTGTTCCTCGTCCTGGTGGCGGTGTGGTGCGGGGCGGGCCGCTTCTTCGCCACCCGACCCGTCATCGCCCGCGCCCTGAGCCGCTGGGGGCACGTGGTGCTGCCGGTGGTGCTGATCGTGATCGGTGTGCTGATCCTGCTGGGAGGCTAGGTGTTCAGGTCGAAGCGCGAAGCCGAAGAGCTGCGGGCCAGGGTGGCGGACCTGGAACGCCAGGTCGCCACCCTGTCCTCCCAGCTGTCCGCCACCCGCCCGCTGCTCGACGACGTCACCAGGGTCGAGTCCCTGGCCCGTCAAGCCGAAGCCGCCGTGCGCTCCCTCGAAGCAAGCGGTTCGGCGTCTCGATCAAGGAGCTGGCCGAGTACCTGGGGCACGCTGAGGACGGACACCCACCTCCTGCCGTCCAGCCACGCGCGGGCTCGGTCGGCGGTCGATCGGGTGTTCCGGCCCCGGCGTGAACCCCGGACGGCCTGACGACGGCCTGACAAGATCAACCGTCGGTCTTTTCGCAGGTCAGGCGGTGAAGCCCTTGAAGATGTTCGTGAACTCGTACTGGGTTTGGCTGATGCTGCTGCACGTCGGCGAGATGCCGCCGCCCGGGCAGCTGCCGTTGTCGCGGCCCGCGGACCAGAAGCCGAGCAGGCCGATGCGGTTGGTGTTGGCCCACGTCACGAGCTTGCGGGCGTGGGCCTGGGTGAAGACCTTGCCGTTGAAGTTGCGGCCGATCATCGGGGTGACGCCGAGCAGGCGCTTCAGCTCCGCGTCGGACTTGGCGGGCCAGATCTGCTTCATCTGCCGCAGGCTGCTCTCGGCGGCGGCGATGACGGCGTCGCCCCAGTCCGCTCGGGAGGAGCCGAACTCCATGGTCATGGGGTTCACGAGCACGGTCAGGCCCTTGGCGGCGGCGTTCTGCAGGATCTGCACCGAGTAGGGGTCCATGCCGTAGTCGTCGCCCTGCACGCGCATCGTGTAGCTGATCGACGTGCCGCGTTCGGTCTGGAGGCGCTTCAACGCGGTGTTGACCAGGTCGTGCGGGATGGACGCCTCGACGTCCACGTCCAGGTGGTTGCTGCCGACGGCGTCGAGGACCTTCTTGTACGCGGCCAGCAGCGAGTCGGCGGTGGAGCACGAGTACTCCAGGTAGGGCCCGGCCGCGCCGCCGGTCGCGACGATCACGTCACCGCCCAGCGCCTTCAACGCCCGCACGTCGTTGATGATCCGGCTGTCGGTCAACGGGATCGTGCCGCCCCACGACGGGTTGCAGCCGCTGCTGTCCGCCAGCGCGAAGGCCAGCGTGAACACCTTCTGGCCGGTGGCGCGGGCGATCGACTCCAGTGACGGTGTCGGCATGGTGATGTCCACGTACGGCGCGGACTTCAGGCTGCCGGGAAGCGGTGGTTCGTCCGAAGTGGCGGTGGTCGTAGTCGTGGTGCTGGTGGTCGTCGTGGTCGTGGTGGTGCCGCCGGTGCAGGGTTGGCCGTTGAGCTTGCAGTTGGCGGGCAGGCCGGGGCCGTTCACCAGGAACCCGAAGGACGTGGACGCGCCGGCCGCCAGGCTGCCGTTGTACTCGCGGTTGGTGAACGCGTGGTGCGAGCCGCTGCTGGTCAGGGTGGCGTCCCAGTACGAGCCGGGCGTGGTGCCCGCCGGCAGGTCGAACTCGACCTTCCAGCCGGACACCGCGCCGGACCCGGCGGTGACGGTGAACTTGCCCTGGTAGCCGGAGCTCCACGCGGAGTCCTGGGTGAACACGGCCGTCGGGGTCGGCGCGGCGCCCGCGGGGGCGGCCATCAGCAGACCGGCGATGGCGGTGACGCCTGCCGCCAGTGCGGCCAGGCTCTTGCGCTTCGTGGACATGGGCACCTACTCCCGTGCAGGGGGAACGGGGTGGGAGTGGTGCGGGAGCGCGGGGCGCGGCACGCCCCCACACCACGTCGTGGGCGGTGCCCGCGAACACCGTCGGCACCGACAAGGTGACCGTAGGTGGACTGGACCACCTCGTCAATGGGTCTAGACCTTTTCGGTCTCGAACGGTCGGCCGCCCGTGGTGGGAGACTGTCCGGGTGGATGCCCTCCCTTGGTCCGCCGGCGCCGCAACCGGCATCGGCTCGCTACCCGGAACCGACCCGCTGGAGGCCGCCAGGATCGTCCTCGGCGAACTCCCCGACCTCCCTCACCTGCCCGAACTCCCCGCACGGGGTGTCGGCGCGGACATGATCGGCCGCACCGCCGCGCTCCTGGTCGACCTCCCGGTCGAGGTGGTCCCGTCCGGCTGGCGGACCGCCGCGCACCCCGGCAAGGACCACCGGCGGGCGGTGGACCTGCTGCGCCGCGACCTCGACGCGTTCGAGGAGGCCGCCGACCCGGTGCCGCCGCCGGTCGTCAAGGTGCAGTCCACCGGACCGTGGACGCTCGCCGCGAGCGTCGAACTGGCGCGCGGCCACCGCGTGCTGACCGACAAGGGCGCGCTGCGCGAGTACACCCAGTCGCTGGTCGAAGGGCTCAACCAGCACGTCGCCGAGGTCGCCAAGCGCACCGGCGCGAAGGTCGTCGTGCAGCTGGACGAACCGGGGCTGCCCGCGGTGCTCGCGGGCCTGCTGCCGACGCCGTCCAAGCTGGGCACGGTCGCCGCCGTGCCCGAGCCGGACGCGCGCGCCCTGCTCGAGACCGTGATCGACGGTGTCGACGCGGACGTGGTCGTGCACTGCTGCGCGTCGAAGCCGCCGATCACGCTGATCCGCCAGGCGGGCGCGCGGGCCGTCTCGTTCGACGTCACGGTCCTGGACGACTCGATGTGGGACGAGATCGGGGAGGCGTGGGAGGAGAAGACCCAGCTGTTCCTCGGCCTGGCGCCGAGCACCGACCCGACCGCGAAGCAGACGCTGAAGTCGCTGGCCCAGCCCGCGCTGGACCTGGTGGACCGGCTCGGTTTCCCGCGTTCGATCCTGGGCACGCACGCGGTGCCGACGCCGACGTGCGGCATGGCGGGCGCGAGCGAGAAGTGGGTGCGGCGGGCGTTGGCGTTGACGCGGGACGTGGGCAAGGCGTTCGTGGAGCCGCCCGAGGGCTGGTGACCGCTAGAGGTCGGCGAACGGCGCGGCGTAGGTGAACGGACCGGTGAGGTCGGGGGTGTGGGTGGCGAGGGCGCGGGCCTGGAAGTACGGCGTCCAGGCCGGGTCCGGCGGGGTGATGCCGTAGGTCGACGCCGGGACGAAGCCGAAGCGCGAGTAGTACGCGGGGTCGCCCAGGAGGACGACCAGCGGCTCGTCCAGGGCGTCCGCGGCGCCCAGCACGGCGTGCATGAGGGCCTTGCCGACACCGGAACGCTGGTGGGCGGGCAGCACGCTCAACGGGCCGAGACCCAGGGCGGGCTTGCCGCCGACGGAGCCGCGCGTGCACACCACGTGCCCGACGACCACCCCGTCCACCTCCGCGACCAGCGACAACGCCGGGATCCAGCCCGGGTCGGCCCGCAGCGCGCCGACGAGGCCCGCCTCACCGCCCGGTCGCGCCGCGAACGCGGCCTCCGTCACGTCGTGGACGACCTGGGTGTCTGCGGCGGTCTCGCGTCGGATCAGCACGACTGCGCACCTTACGGCTCCACCAGGTGAACCCCCGAAGGCATTTCCGCGCCGCGCAGGAACGCCAGCAGCACGCTCTGGAACGCCCGCCCCGCCGACGTCGGCGCCACGTCCGTCCGGTGCGCCAGCGCCACCGTCCGCGTGGTGGCCGGGGTCAGCGGCGTCCCATGCAGCGACCGCGTGGCCAGCACCGTGCTCGGCACGATCGCCACTCCCAACCCCACCTCCACGAACCGCAGCACGGCGTCCATCTCGCCGCCCTCCACCGCGAACCGCGGCTCGAACCCCGCCTGCCGGCACGCGGCCAGGGTCGTCTCCCGCAGGTCGTAGCCCGGCCGGAACATCACCAGCGGCTGGTCGCGCAGGTCCGTCAACCGCATCCGGGTCACCCCCAGCGGCGACGCCGACGCCACCACCAGCTCCTCCCGCAGCACCGGCACCACGGTCAGCGCCCGGTCGGCGTCGGCCGGTGACACGATCACCAGTGCCAGGTCCAGCTGCCCCGCCTCCAACGCCGCCACCAGGTCCCGCGACCCGCCCTCCGTCACCGACACCTGGATGCCGGGGTACGCGTCGTGGTAGCGCTTGATCACGTCCGCGAACAGGCTGACGCACAGGCTCGGCGTCGCGCCCACCCGCACCCGGCCCCGCCGCAGCCCCACCAGCTCGGCCACCTCCAGCCGTGCCGTGTCCACATCGGACAGGATGCGGGCGGCCACGGGCAGCAGCGCCTCGCCCGCCGGGGTCAGCGTGACGTTGCCGCGCGCCCGGCTGAACAGCTCCGCGCCGAGCTCCTTCTCCAACGCGTGGATCTGCTTGGACAGTGAGGGCTGCGCCACACGCGCCTCCGCCGCCGCCCGCGTGAAGTGCCGCGTCCGGGCCACTGCCAGGAAGTACACGAGCTGCTGGAGCGTCATAGCCCCAGGCTATCTTCAGGCAGCTCACGATGTATTGGACGACTCGTCACACCGGTTCCTAGCGTCAGCGACGTGGACACGATCGGGCTCTACCGCACTACCGTCGGCAAGAAGGTCGTCATGGCCGTCACCGGCGCCGGGCTGCTGCTGTACGTCGTCGTGCACATGCTCGGCAACCTCACCGTCTTCTCCGGCGCGGACGCGATCGACGGCTACGGCCGCCGGCTGCGCGAGATCGGCGCGGTCTGGCCGACCAGGGTCGCCCTCCTGGCCTGCGTGGCGCTGCACTTCGTCGCCGCCTACCAGCTGACCGCGAAGGCCCGCAAGGCCAGGGGCCGGTACGAGCACCGCCGACGGGTCCAGGGCAGCTACGCGGCCCGCACGATGCGCTGGGGCGGCGTGATCATCGCCCTGTTCGTGGTGTACCACCTGCTCGACCTCACCGTCGGGTGGCTCAACCCCAACGGCGTGCCCGGCGAGATCCACGCGAACGTGGTCGCCGACTTCCAGCACTGGTACGTGGTGCTGGCGTACGCGGTCGCCGTGCTGGCCCTGGGCTTCCACATCCGCCACGGCGTGTGGAGCGCCACCCAGACCCTCGGCGTCACCACCTCGCGCGTGATCGGCCTCGGCGTCGCCGTGGTGGTCTGCGCCGGGTTCCTCTCCGTTCCCTTCGCCGTCTTCACCGGATTGGTGAGCTGACATGCCCTACACCGAAGGCGCCCCGATCGCCGACCAGCGCGCGCCGGTCGGCCCGATCGAGACCCGCTGGGACCGCCGCCGCTTCTCCGCCCGGCTGGTCAACCCCGCGAACCGGCGCAACCGCAGCGTGATCGTGGTCGGCACCGGCCTCGCGGGCGGCTCGGCCGCGGCCACGCTCGCCGAGCTCGGCTACCAGGTCAAGTCGTTCTGCTACCAGGACAGCCCGCGCCGCGCGCACAGCATCGCCGCGCAGGGCGGCATCAACGCGGCCAAGAACTACCGCAACGACGGCGACAGCGTGCACCGCCTGTTCTACGACACCGTCAAGGGCGGCGACTTCCGCTCCCGCGAGTCCAACGTGCACCGGTTGGCGCAGATCAGCGTCGAGATCATCGACCAGTGCGTGGCCCAGGGCGTGCCGTTCGCCCGCGAGTACGGCGGCCTGCTCGACACCCGCTCGTTCGGCGGCGCGCAGGTCTCCCGCACCTTCTACGCCCGCGGCCAGACCGGGCAGCAGCTCCTGCTCGGCGCCTACCAGGCGTTGGAGCGCCAGATCGCCGCCGGACGCGTCGAGATGCACGCGCGCACCGAGATGCTCGACCTGGTCGTGGTGGACGACCGGGCGCGCGGCATCGTCGTGCGCGACCTCGTCACCGGCGAGGTGTCCACCCACTTCGCGGACGCGGTCGTGCTCGCCACCGGCGGCTACGGCAACGTGTTCCACCTCTCCACCAACGCCAAGGGCTGCAACACCACCGCCATCTGGCGGGCGCACCGGCGGGGCGCGCTGTTCGCGAACCCGTGCTTCACCCAGATCCACCCGACGTGCATCCCGATCAGCGGCGACCACCAGTCGAAGCTCACGCTGATGAGCGAATCGCTGCGCAACGACGGCCGCGTCTGGGTGCCGCGCGACCCGCACGACACGCGCGCGCCGAACGACATCCCCGAGACCGACCGGGACTACTTCCTGGAGCGCATGTACCCGGCGTTCGGCAACCTCGTGCCGCGCGACATCGCGTCCCGGGCGGCGAAGAACATCTCCGACGAGAAGCGCGGCGTCTACCTGGACTTCGCCGACGCCATCGGCCGCCTCGGCGCGCTCGCCGTCGAACAGCGCTACGGGAACCTGTTCGAGATGTACCAGCGCATCACCGGCGACGACCCCTACCGCACGCCGATGCGCATCTACCCGGCCGTGCACTACACGATGGGCGGGCTGTGGGTGGACTACGACCTGCGGTCCACGATCCCCGGCCTGTACGTGATCGGTGAGGCGAACTTCTCCGACCACGGCGCGAACCGGCTGGGCGCGTCGGCGTTGATGCAGGGCCTGGCGGACGGCTACTTCGTGCTGCCCGGCGTGATCGGGGACTACCTGGCCGACGCGCCGTTCGACGCGGTCGACGACAGCCACCCCGCGGTCGCGGACACGATGTCCGAGGTGCGCGGCCGGGTGAAGACGTTGCTGGCCGTGGACGGCGACCGCACGGTCGAGTCGTTCCACCGCGAGCTGGGCCGGCTGATGTGGGACGAGTGCGGCATGGAACGCGACGAGGCCGGGTTGCGCAAGGCGCTGGAGCGCATCCCCGAGCTGCGCGACGAGTTCTGGCGACGGGTGAAGGTGCCGGGCACGGGCGAGCGGCTCAACCAGGAGCTGGAGAAGGCCGGCCGGGTCGCGGACTTCTTCGAGCTGGCGGAGCTGATGTGCGTGGACGCCCTGCACCGCGCGGAGTCGTGCGGCGGCCACTTCCGGTCGGAGAGCCAGACGGCGGACGGGGAGGCGTTGCGCGACGACGCGAACTTCGCGTACGTCGCCGCGTGGGAGTACACGGGCGTGGGCCGACCGCCCGTGCTGCACAAGGAAGAGCTGACCTTCGAGCACGTCACGCCGAGCACCCGGAGCTACTCGTGAAGCTGACCCTGCGGATCTGGCGGCAGAGCGGCGCCACCGGACGGCTGGTGGAGTACGCCGTGGACGACCTGTCGCCGGACATGTCGTTCCTCGAAGCGCTGGACGTGCTCAACGAGCGGTTGATCACCTCCGGGCAGGAGCCGGTGGCGTTCGACCACGACTGCCGCGAGGGCATCTGCGGCACGTGCGGGCTGATGATCAACGGGATGGCGCACGGGCCGGAGAAGGCCACCACGGCCTGCCAGCTGCACCTGCGGCACTTCCGCGACGGCGACGTGGTGACCGTGGAGCCGTGGCGGGCCGAGCCGTTCCCGGTGGTGCGGGACCTGGTGGTGGACCGGTCGGCGTTCGACCGGATCGTGGCGGCCGGCGGGTACGTCAGCGTGCCCACGGGGTCCGCGCCGGACGCGCACGCGACACCCGTGCCCAAGCCGGACGCGGACACCGCGTTCGAAGCGGCGGCGTGCATCGGCTGCGGCGCGTGCGTGGCGGCGTGCCCCAACGGGTCCGCGATGCTGTTCACCGCCGCCAAGGCCACCCACCTCGGCGTGCTGCCGCAGGGGCAGCCGGAGCGGTACTCGCGGGCGCGGGACATGGTCGCCGAGCACGACGCGTCCGGCTTCGGCGGCTGCACGAACACCGGCGAGTGCACGTCCGCGTGCCCCAAGGGCATCCCGCTGACCACCATCGCCCGCCTGAACGCCGACCTGCTGCGCGCTCACACCACCCGCAGCGACAGGTAACCCGTCCCGCACACCAGGAGCGTCGAGAGCAGCCCCAGGAGGAGCGCCCTGGGGCTGGTCCGCAGCAGGCCCTTCGGGCGCACGGACGTGCCCAGGCCGAACAGCGCGGCGGCCAGCACCACCGTCGTCACCGTCTTCGCCGGCGCGAGCACGGCCGCCGGCACCAGCGGGCTCACCAGCATCGACGCCAGGAACCCGAGCAGGAACCCCGGAACCGGCGGTGCGCCGCGCCCACCGACCCCGGCCACGATCGGCGCCAACAACGCCACCCGCCCCAGCTTCACCGCCATCGCCGTCGCCAACCCCGAGGCCGGCGCCGCGGCGGCCACCTGCGCGACCTCGTGCACGCTCAGCCCGATCCACTGCGGCGACGCGCCCACCAGCGGCAGCACGACCATCGCCAGCGTGCCGAAGAGCGTGACCAGGGCGACGCTCGTGGCCACGTGCTCGTCCTCCCGGTCCACCCTGCCCTCGACGGCTGCGATGGCCGACGCGCCGCAGATCGAGAACCCACTGGCCACCAGCACGTACAGCCCTCGCGGCAGACCGAGGCAACGACCCAGCCACACCGTGCCGAAGAACGTGACGCCGACCGTGACCACGATCGCCACCAGAACGCGCGGTCCCAGGTCGACCAGTTGCCCAACGGACAGTTGCAGACCGAGCAGCACCACACCGGTGCGCAACAACCTGCGCGTGACGCCGCCCAGGTCCGGCAGCCGCCCACCCACCAGCACACCCAGGACCAACGCGGCGATCAGCACACCACCCACCCTCGGCCCGCGCGCCCACGTCCGGTAGGCGGCACCCGGCTCTGGGCTCATACCCTGTTGCTATGACCCCGGACCTCGAGTCGCTGCGCCTGCTGGTGCTGGTCGGGGAACTGGGCAGCCTCGGCCGGGCCGCCGCGCGACTCGGCATCGCGCAACCGTCCGCGAGCAAGCGCCTGTCCACGCTGGAACGCCGACTCGGCGTCGTCCTCGTCGACCGCGGCCGGCGCGGCTCCGCCCTCACCCCCGCGGGCGTGGTCGTGACCGAACGGGCCCGGCGGGTGCTGGACGAGGTCGCGGGCCTGGTCGAGGGCGCGCGGGCGCTCCGCTCGGCGCGGGAAGCCGAGCTGCGGGTCGCCGCCAGCATGACCGTGGCCGAGCACCTCGCGCCGAGCTGGATCGGCGAACTGCGCCGCGCCCGCCCCGACCTGCGCGTCGGCCTGCGGGTGACGAACTCGGAAACGGTCGGCGCACTCGTCCGCGACGGCGCGGTCGACCTCGGCTTCGTCGAAGCGCCAGGCCCGCTGCCAGGGCTTTCGACCCGGAAGGTGGCGGTGGACCGGCTCGCGGTCGTCGTCGCACCCGGCCACCCGTGGTCCCGCCGACGCCGACCGCTCACCCCGCCGGAACTGGCCGCCACACCCCTCGTGATGCGCGAACGCGGCTCCGGCACCCGCGACACGCTGGACCGGGCGCTGCCGGCCGCGTGCCCGCCCGCGCTGGAGCTCGGCTCCACCACGGCCGTGCGCGGCGCGGTCGTCGCCGGCGTCGCACCCGCCGCGCTCAGCGTGCTCGCGGTGGACGTCGACCTCGCCGAGGGCCGGCTGGTCGAGGTGCCGACGGAGCTCGACCTGCGCCGCGTGCTGCGCGCCGTGTGGCCGGGCGGGCGCAAGCTGGTCGGACCCGCGGCGGAACTGCTGTCGGTGGCCACCCGGCGCGGGTCGGCGCAGCCGTCGGCCGGCCGTAGTTCAATGGAGCCATGAGCTGGTTCCGCCGCCGCACCGAGCCCGAGCCCGAACCCGTCCACCTGCCCAACCCGGCCGAAGCCGCGGTCGCGTTCTGGCAGGAGTGGTTCGAGCTGCTGCCGACCGTCAGCGCGGCGCTCGGCGACGGCGAGCCCCACCGGGTGGAGGGCGACCTGGGCGCGATGGTCGCCGCCATGCACCCCGACCTGGAGTTCTCCCTCGAACGCGGCCACCGCGCCATCTACGCCCTGGTGATCACCAGCCGTGAGGACCCCAGGCTGCGGCCCTACACCGACGCCTGGATCGAAGCCGCGCCGAGCGAGGACATGATCTGGGAGTACCACGACTCGGTGCCCCCGGTGCCGGACCCGACCCTGGTCACCATCAACGTCGGACCGCGCCGGATGCGGCTGGCCGACGTGCGGCTGGTCGCCCAGGTCTCGGACGGCCTGGTGGACGTCGCCGTCTACCACCCCGAGTTCGCCCACCTCGACGACAAGGCCAGGCAGACCATGACGTTCCTCCCCTTGGACGTCACGCTGGGTGAGCGTTTGGCCGGTGAACGACTCGGCCGGGTGGAAACCGCGTCCGCCGAACCGGAGGGCACGATCGACCTGCTGGAGTTCCGCGAACTGGTCCGCGCGATGGTCGGCGAACCCACCTGAAATTGTCGGACCCCCTGGTTACCCTCATGCCGTGACCAGCGACGACCCGTTGAACCCGACCCAGGCCCCCGCCGAGGGCGTCGAGGACGTGCCCGCCCCCGTGCGCGAGCGGCACGCCGCGCTGGCCGAGGTGGTGCGCGGGCACCAGTTCCGCTACTACGTCCTCGACTCGCCGACGGTCAGTGACGGCGAGTTCGACGCGCTGCTGCGCGAGCTGGAGGCGCTGGAGCAGGCGCACCCCGGCCTCGCCACCCCCGACTCGCCCACGCAGCTCGTCGGCGGCACCTTCTCGACCGACTTCACCGCGGTCGACCACCTGGAGCGGATGCTCAGCCTCGACAACGTGTTCTCCGCCGAGGAGCTGCAAGCCTGGTTCGAGCGCGTGCGCAAGGAGGTCGGCGCGGACGCGCACTTCCTGTGCGAGCTGAAGATCGACGGGTTGGCGATCAACCTCCTCTACGAGCACGGCCGCCTGGTCCGCGCCCTGACCCGCGGCGACGGGCGGACCGGCGAGGACGTCACGCTCAACGTCCGCACGCTGCCCGACGTGCCGGAGACGCTGACCGGCGCCGACGAGCACCCGGTGCCCGCCCTGGTCGAGGTGCGCGGCGAGGTGTTCTTCGCCGTGGAGGACTTCCTCGAGCTCAACGCGCGGCTCGTCGAAGCGGGCAAACCGCCCTTCGCGAACCCGCGCAACACCGCCGCCGGGTCGCTGCGGCAGAAAGACCCCAAGATCACCGCGTCCCGCCGGCTGCGGCTGATCTGCCACGGCCTCGGCAAGCGCGAGGGCTTCGACCTCACCACCCAGTCCCAGGCCTACGAGGCGCTGCGGGCGTGGGGCCTGCCCGTGTCCTCGCACACCAAGGTCCTGCGCACGTTCGAAGAGGTCTCCGAGCACGTCGCCCACTGGGGCGAGCACCGCCACGACGCCGTGCACGAGATCGACGGCGTCGTCATCAAGGTCGACGAGGTCTCGCTGCAACGCCGCCTGGGCAGCACCTCCCGCGCGCCGAGGTGGGCGATCGCGTTCAAGTACCCGCCCGAGGAAGCGACCACCACCCTCCTCGACATCAAGGTGCAGGTAGGCCGCACCGGCCGCGTCACACCGTTCGCCGTGATGGAACCGGTGAAGGTCGCCGGGTCCACCGTCGCGCGGGCCACCCTGCACAACGCCAGCGAGGTCAAGCGCAAGGGCGTGCTCATCGGCGACCGCATCGTGATCCGCAAGGCCGGCGACGTGATCCCCGAGGTGCTGGGTCCGGTGATCGACGCCCGCCCGGCCGACGCCCGCGCCTTCGAGATGCCGCTGACGTGCCCCGAGTGCGGCCACGCGCTGCGCCCGATGAAGGAGGCGGACGTCGACATCCGCTGCCCCAACGCGGCGGGGTGCCCGGGTCAGCTGCGGGAACGGCTCGCGTACCTGGCGTCACGTTCGGCGCTGGACGTCGAGGTGCTGGGCTTCGAGGCGGCGGCGGCCCTGGTCGACTCCCCGGTCTACGCCGACGAGGGCGACCTGTTCGACCTGGACGCGGACAAACTGGGACAAGTCGAGCTGTTCCGCACCAAGGACGGCGACCTGACCGCGAACGCGGTGAAGCTGCTGGACAACCTGGAAACGGTCAAGCAGCGTCCACTGTGGAGAGTCCTGGTCGCCCTGTCCATCCGCCACGTGGGCCCCACCGCCGCCCGTGCCCTGGCGCAGGAGTTCGGCTCCCTGGAGCGGATCGTCGCGGCCACGGAAGAGGAACTCGCCTCCGCCGAGGGCGTGGGCCCGACCATCGCCACAGCCGTGCGGGAGTGGGTCGAGACCCCGTGGCGGCAGGAGATCGTGCGGAAGTGGCAAGCCGCGGGGGTGCGCACGGCCGAGGAGCGCGACACCTCGGTCCCGCGCAACCTGGCCGGGTTGTCGATCGTGGTGACGGGGTCGCTGGAGACGTTCTCGCGGGACGAGGCGAAGGAGGCGATCCTGTCGCGCGGCGGCAAGGCGGCGGGCTCGGTGTCGAAGAAGACCGCGTTCGTCGTCGTGGGCGAGTCGCCGGGCTCCAAGGCGGAGAAGGCGGAACAGCTGAAGGTCCCGATCCTGGACGAAGCCGGCTTCCGCGTCCTGCTGACCAACGGCCCTGAAGCCGCCACGGCCATCGCCACCATCACCGAAACCCCGACCACCCCCGAAACCCCCACCACCGAACCACCCCTCCAACCCTCCACCGCACCCTGACCCCACCCACCACCGCCCTGACCAGCAACAACCTTGACTACGGCACCCACGACCGAGTGATCACGACAGGAGTACAAACCAAAACGCCGTTTCCAACACCCTGAAACGTCGGTTGAAACAACGAGGCCGCCAACCAACCGCCCTCCACACCACCACCACAACCACCACCCACCCACCCCGCCGCCGCCGACACCCTGCACCCACCCCCGCAGCCCGCCGCCGGCATCCCACTCCGCCCTGTCCCGCCCTCCGCTCCGCTCGCACCCCGCCGGGCAATCCGCGAAGCACCACCCCACCCCACACGCTCACAACCGCACCGCCCGCGCGTGGGACCGGCGCGGCTGTTCGCCCGGCCGCACGGCAATCCACGCACAGGCGCAGCAGATCCGCGGCCTCGATCTCGCGTCGTCTGGGCTTGGCCTGGGCGATCCGGCCCGGATCACGTCACTCGTGCGGGAAGCGTGCCACCCACCGCTTCTGCCACGGCGTCTCCACCGCGCGCCGGTTGAAGTGGGCCCGCGTCCACGCCACGGCGTCACCCGACGGAACGCCCGCCAGCACGGCGAGGCACGCGATCACGGTGCCGGTCCGTCCGACACCCCCGCCGCACGCCACCTCGACCCGCTCACCCGCCAAGGCCCGCGCGTGCAGGTCCCGGATCAGGGTCACGGCCCGCTCGGTCGACTTGGGCAGTCGGAAGTCGGGCCACTCGACCCACTCGTGCGACCACGAAGGGGCGTCCACGCGCGCCATCACCGAGCGCCGCATCCTCGGCGATCCGAGGTACAGCCCGTAGTCGGGCGTGCCCTCGGGAGTGGGGTTGCGCAGGCCGCGACCGCGCACCAGCGCGCCGTCGGGAAGTTCGATCGCACCGGGAAGCGTCATCCCGACATCATCCCGCCCGCAGTCCTGCGGTCGGCCGGGAGGCGGCACTCGGGACATCCGGCCCCACATCCAGCCGAAACCTTGATCGAACGCCCGCCGGCGCAGTTGGCTGGACCACAATCGGGAACGGTCCGATGACGCAGAGGGGAACCAGATGGCCGACATCGTGGTGAGGCCCGCCAGGGAAGACGAGTGGGCGGCGGCGGGTGAGATCACCGTGGCCGCCTACCAGGCCGACCGCCACATCGACAGCCACACCGGCGGGTACGCCGACACGCTGGTCGATGCGCGCACCCGCGCCCGGGAAGCGGAGCTGCTGGTGGCGGTGGACGACGGGGACACCGTGCTCGGCACCGTCACGGTGGTCCGGCCCGGCACCCCGTACGCCGAGGTCAGCCGGGACGGCGAGGTCGAGTTCCGGATGCTGGCGGTGAGCCCGTCGGCACGCGGCCGCGGGGTCGGTGAGGCGTTGGTGCGCGCGGTGATCGTGCGGGCGCGTGAGCTGGGCGCGCACCGGCTGGTGATGAGCAGCTCCGAGCACATGACCACCGCGCACCGCCTCTACCGGCGGCTCGGGTTCCGGCGGCGGCCCGATCGCGACTGGCAGCCGGTGCCGGGCGTCGACGTGACCGCGCTCGGGTTCAGCCTCGAACTCGCATGATCTCGTCGCGCAGCGAACGGTCCCGCGCGGCCCGGTCGTAGAGCAGCTCCACCAGCGTCGCGTGGTCGAGCTCGGCGAGGCGGACGCGCAGCTCCTCGTCCTCCGCGTCCCGCGGCGGCACGGTCAGGCCGCGTTCCAGCAGCACCAGGCCGACCGCGACGCAGTGCTTGCAGAAGAACCCCTGCGACCCGTACGGGCACGTGCACGCGCCGTCCAAGCGGGTGTCCTCCCACTGGAGCGTCACCCGGTACTCGGCCGCGCCGACCACGACGCCTTCCACGTGCCGTGAACGGACGGCCAGGTCGACCACGGCGTCCCGGTAGGTCAGCCCGCGCCAGTACGACTTGGCGCCCGCGTGGTGGCGCAGCAGGGCTGAGGTCAGCGTCGGCATGGCGGTATCCAACACCTTGTGGTTCGGTGGGTTTCGTGCTCCAGGCTTGTCTGAACGGCGCCCGTCAGCCGGGCAGCCACCCCAGTGTGCCGATCACGCCGCAGCAGCTGGCGGCCGACGCCGCGGAGTGCGCCGAACTCGGCGTGACGTCGTTCCACCTGCACCCCCGTGACGTGGTGGGACTGGAGGTGCTGGCCGGTCCCGAGGTCGCCACCACCGTGTCGGTGGTGCGGACGGCGGTGGCGCGGGCGGAGATCGGCGTGACGACCGGCGCGTGGATCGTGCCCGACCCCGTGCGGCGGGCGGAGCTGCTGCGCGGGTGGGCGGGACTGGCCGCCGGACGTCCCGACTACGCGTCGGTCAACGTGCACGAGGACGGCTGGCTCGACGTCGCCGCCGCGTTGCGCGACGCGGGCATCGGGATCGAGCTGGGCGTGTTCCACGTCGAGGCGGCGCGGACGTTGCTGGACGTCGGCGTGCCGCCGGGGACGGTCCGGGTGTTGGCCGAGGTGCAGCCGGGGGAGACGGTGGAGCACGCGGCACGGCTGCTCGACCTGCTCGGACCGCTCGGGCCGCCGGTCCTGCTGCACGGTGAGGACGACAGCGCGTGGCCGGTGCTGGACTACGCGGTGACGCGCGGGCTGGCCACCCGCATCGGTCTTGAGGACACGCTCACCTCGCGTGACGGCACCCCGGCGGCGGGCAACGCGCAGCTGGTCGAGCTGGCTCTCCGAACCGCGGAAAAGCGCTGGTAGCACGGCCGGGTGCCGTGGTTTCGTTGTGCCATGGTGTCCACCGACCGGCTCCTCGCCTTCGCGGCCATGTCGTTCCTGCTGATCGTGATCCCGGGGCCGAGCGTCCTGTTCGTGGTCGGGCGGGCGTTGGCGCAGGGGCGACGTGCCGCGCTGATCACGGTCCTGGGCAACACGCTCGGCGCTTATGCCCTGGTCGTGGCCGTCGCGTTCGGCGTCGGGGCGATCGTGGAGCGGTCGGCGGTCGTGTTCACGACGTTGAAGCTGGCCGGCGCGGCGTACCTGGTGTACCTCGGGGTGAAGGCGGTGCGGCAGCGCGGGTCGCTGCACGCGACGTTCACCGCCGGCGGTCCGGCGCGGGGTGGGTTGCGCACGTTGTGGGAGGGCTTCGCGGTCGGTGTGGCGAACCCGAAGACGATCGTGTTCTTCGCCGCCGTGCTTCCGCAGTTCGTGGATCGCGGGCAAGGTCACGTCGCCGTCCAGATGCTCCTGCTCGGCCTGGTGTTCAACGTCATCGCGGTGGCGTCCGACAGCGTCTGGGGCCTCGCCGCCGCCACCGCGCGCACCTGGTTCGCCCGCTCACCGCGCCGCCTGGCCCTGGTGGGCGGCGCCGGCGGCCTGGCCATGATCGGCTTGGGCGTCACCATCGCCACCACGGGCCGCAAGGACTAACCCGCGCGTGTCCTACGTTCGCGTCGCGCGTGTCCTACGTTCAGAACACCCGAGTTGAACGCTCAGCACAAGATCGACTGTACTGAGCGTTCAACTCGGGGTACGCGAACGTAGGACACGCGCGTTCCGGACGTAGGACACGCGCGTTCGGAACGTAGGACACGCGCGGGTCAGTCGGGGAGGACGACGGAGACGATGCCGGCCAGGTGGGCCAGGCGGGCGACTTCGGCGGCGCGGAACATCGGGCCGCCCGGGCGGCCCACCAGCAGGACGCGGTCCGGTTTGCCGAGAGGGGTGGCGGCCAGCTCGGTGCCCAGCTCCTGCCAGGTCTCGGGCACCCAGTCGTCCTCGCCGTCCAGGACGGTGGCGCGGGCCAGGGGCAGCCACGGCGGGGTCTGCAGCTTGGTCTCCGGCGCGGCCGAGGACGAGGTCAGGCGGCGCGCGGTGCTGCCGTCCCACGACACGACCACCGCCCACCCCGCCCGGATGATCTTCGGCACGCCCTCGGTGAACACCGCGAGCCCGTTGCGGGGGTCCTCGGCGACCTCCTCCACCAGTTCCAGCTCGCGGTGGGTGTCCAGCACGCCCGCGTAGGGCCGGACCGCGTCCACCTCGACGCCTTCGATGGACTCCGCGGCCGTGATCAGCACGTCGGGCAGCCGCCCGGAGGGCAGTTCGACCACCAGGTCGTCGATGGCCAGGCCCGCCCCGCGCTCCACCACGTCCACGCTGAGGATGTCGGCCCCGATCTCGCCGAGCGCGGAGGCGACCGCGCCCAGGGTGCCGGGACGGTCCGGGAGCTGGACCCGGATCAGGAAGGACACGGTGCACGCCTCCAAAGGCTGTGGTGGAGCATCGAGGTGGAAACTCGCCGGCCGATGATTCTCGCAGACGCAGCTTCGCTTTCCGACCCACCAGGGGCGTTGCGCACCGGTAAAATCGCGCACCCACGCGCGCGAGCGCGGGTAACCCGGTCGGAGGTCGGCCTGACCAGCCAATAGACTCGGTGGGTCCCGAATCCGAAAAACCGACCCACGGGGGTTGACGAGGTGCCCAGCATCTCCCGCGACGAGGTCGCGCACCTGGCCCGCTTGGCGAGGCTCGCCGTCACCGACGACGAGCTGGACCTGTTCGCCGGCCAGTTGGACGTGATCCTGCAGTCGGTGGCCACGGTGGGCGACATCGCCACCGCGGACATCCCGCCCACTTCGCACGCCGTTCCGCTGACCAACGTGTTCCGCGAGGACGTGGTGCGTCCCAGCCTCGGTCAGCAGCAGGCGCTCGCGGGCGCCCCCGCCGCCGAGGACGGCCGTTTCCGCGTGCCGCGCATCCTCGGGGAGGAAGCATGACCGCCGACGTTATCTTCCGCGCGGAGGCGGAATCATGAACAGTCTGATCCGCAGCACCGCCGCAGAAATCGCCGCCAAGATCGCGAGCCGCGAGGTGTCCGCGGTGGAGGTCGCCCAGGCCCACCTCGACCGGATCGCCGAGGTGGACGGCGCGGTCCACGCGTTCCTGCACGTCGACGCGGACGGCGCGCTCCAGGCGGCCCGCAAGGTCGACGAGGACATCGCCGCCGGCGCGCACGTCGGTCCGCTGGCCGGCGTGCCGATCGCGCTCAAGGACGTGCTCACCACCGAGGGCGTGCCGACCACGGTCGGCTCGAAGATCCTCGAGGGGTGGGTGCCGCCCTACGACGCCACGGTGACCCGCCGGTTGAAGGAAGCCGGCGTGGTGATCCTCGGCAAGACCAACATGGACGAGTTCGCGATGGGGTCCTCCACCGAGAACTCCGCGTACGGCCCGACCCGCAACCCGTGGGACCTGGACCGCATCCCGGGCGGTTCGGGCGGTGGTTCGGCGGCGGCGCTGGCCGCGTTCCAGGCGCCGCTGTCGATCGGCACGGACACCGGCGGGTCGATCCGCCAGCCCGGCGCGGTCACCGGCACGGTCGGCGTGAAGCCCACCTACGGCGGTGTGTCCCGGTACGGGCTGGTGGCGTTCTCGTCGTCGCTGGACCAGGCCGGGCCGTGCGCCCGGACGGTGCTGGACGCGGCCCTGCTGCACGAGGTCATCGCCGGGTACGACCCGATGGACTCCACCTCGATCGACGCGCCGGTCCCGCCCGTGGTGGCGGCGGCGCGCGAGGGCGCGAACGGGGACCTGTCGGGTGTGCGCGTCGGCGTGGTCACGCAGTTCAGCGGCGAGGGCTACCAGGCGGGCGTGCTGCGCAGCTTCGAGGCGGCGGTGGCCCAGCTGAAGCAGCTGGGCGCGGAGGTCGTCGAGGTGTCGTGCCCGAGCTTCGACTACGCGCTGCCCGCGTACTACCTGATCGCGCCCAGCGAGGCGTCGTCGAACCTGGCCCGCTTCGACGCGATGCGCTACGGCATCCGGGTGGGTGACGACGGCACGCGCAGCGCCGAGGAGGTCATGTCGCTGACCCGCGAGGCCGGGTTCGGCCCCGAGGTGAAGCGCCGCATCATGATCGGCACGTATGCGCTGTCGTCGGGCTACTACGACGCCTACTACGGTTCGGCGCAGAAGGTGCGGACGCTGATCAGCCGGGACTTCGACGCCGCGTTCGCCACCGTGGACGTGCTGGTCTCGCCGACCACGCCGACCACCGCGTTCCCGATCGGCGAGCGCACCGGCGACCCGATGGCGATGTACAAGGCCGACCTGTGCACGATCCCGGCGAACCTGGCGGGCAACGCGGCGATGAGCGTCCCCAGCGGACTGTCCGACGAGGACGGGCTGCCGGTGGGGTTGCAGATCATGGCGCCCGCGTTGCAGGACCACCGGATGTACCGGGTGGCGGCGGCGTACGAGGTGGCGCGGGACGCGGCGCTGGGCGCGACCGTGATCAGCGGTGTGCCGCAGTTGGCGGGTGCCCGGTGAAGCGGGGCGCGGTGGGGCGGGTTCGGACCGTCCTCGCGCTCGTCGGCGCCGCGGGCGCGGCCACCAGCGCGTTCTCCACGTTGAAGTCGGCTCGCGGCAAGAACGACAAGCTCGCCCTGGCCAACGCGGCGGCGAGCATCCTGGTGGCGATCACGGGCGCGGCGCTGGCGGCGCGGGGTCTGCGGAAGGACGGGAAGGCATGACGTCGGTGCACGAGCTGATGGACTACGCCGAGGTCATCGAGCGCTTCGACCCGGTGCTGGGGTTGGAGGTGCACGTCGAGCTGCACACCAACACCAAGATGTTCTGCGGCTGCGCGAACGTGTTCGGCGGCGAGCCGAACACGCAGGTCTGCCCGGTCTGCCTGGGCATGCCGGGCGCGCTGCCGGCGGTGAACGGCGTGGCGGTGGAGTCGGCGATCCGGATCGGGTTGGCGCTCAACTGCGAGATCGCCGAGTGGTGCCGGTTCGCCCGGAAGAACTACTTCTACCCGGACATGCCGAAGAACTTCCAGACCTCGCAGTACGACGAGCCGATCGCGTTCAACGGCTTCCTGGACGTGACGCTGGACGACGGCTCGCTGTTCCGGGTCGAGATCGAGCGCGCGCACATGGAGGAGGACACCGGCAAGTCGCTGCACGTGGGCGGCTCGGACGGCCGCATCCACGGCGCGGAGCACTCGCTGCTGGACTACAACCGCGCCGGCGTGCCGCTGATCGAGATCGTCACGAAGCCGATCGAGGGCACCGGTGAGCGCGCGCCGGAGGTGGCGCGCGCCTACGTCACCGCGTTGCGCGACTTGTTGAAGGCGCTCGACGTGTCGGACGTGCGGATGGACCAGGGTTCGCTGCGCTGCGACGCGAACGTGTCGCTGATGGCGAAGGACGCGACCGAGTTCGGCACGCGCACCGAGACCAAGAACGTGAACTCGCTGCGCAGCGTCGAGCGGGCGGTGCGGTTCGAGATGACGCGGCAGGCGGCGGTGCTGGCCGGCGGCGGCACGATCACGCAGGAGACCAGGCACTTCGACGAGTCGACGGGGTCGACCTCGTCGGGCCGCACGAAGGAGACCGCGGAGGACTACCGGTACTTCCCGGAGCCCGACCTGGTGCCCATCGCGCCGTCGCGCGAGTGGGTGGAGGAGCTGCGGGGCACGCTGCCCGAGCTGCCGTGGGAGCGCCGCAAGCGGGTGCAGCAGGAGTGGTCGCTGACCGACGCCGAGCTGCGCGACCTGGTCAACGCCGGCGCGGTGGACCTGGTGGCGGCCACGGTGGAGGCGGGTGCGACGCCCGCCGAGGCCCGGTCGTGGTGGGTGGCCTACCTGACGAAGGAGGCCAACGGGCGCGGTGTCGAGCTGGCCGAGCTGGGCATCACGCCGGCGCAGATCGCCCGGGTGATCGGGCTGGTGAACTCCGGTGAGCTGACCAACAAGCTCGCCCGCGAGGTCGTCACCGGCGTGCTGGACGGCGAGGGCGAGCCGGAGGCCGTGGTCGAGGCGCGTGGCCTGAAGGTCGTCTCGGACGACTCCGCGCTGGAGCTGGCGGTGGACGAGGCGCTGGCGGCGCAGCCGGACGTGGCGGCGAAGATCCGCGACGGCAAGGTGGCGGCGGCCGGTGCGATCGTCGGCGCGGTGATGAAGGCGACGAAGGGGCAGGCGGACGCGAAGCGCGTGCGCGAGCTGATCATCGCCCGCTGTTCGTAGGGTCTGCTCGGCGTGGGGCGGTGTCGCGGTCGCGGCACCGCCCCACCGCCGTTTTCGCGGCGGTGCGCGGACCGTCCACTCGCGGGCGGCCCATTCGCGATCCGCCGTTCTCCGGATACCGTTGGTCACCATTTCGGGACGGCCCGTGTCCGGCCCCGGGAATGTCCGGGGCGTGATTCCACGTCGGCCGGACCCGGTGGACTCGCCCTATTGCGGACCCGGCGCGCGTGCAGCCTGTTAACACATTCGTCCATTCGAGTGGTAACACTTTCCGAACGGCCGCTCCCGTGCTGGTCAGGGAACCTCAAGATCCACTTGTCGGTAGCTCTCGGTGAATTCCCTCCTCTCAGGTGCGTCCATCTGTGTCAGGCTTGGGCCGTTCGGCAGGCCGGGGGGCCACCGGAACGACCTGAATCATCCGCCGAGGATGCCCCGATCAGGGGATTCCGTTGTAGGGGAGGCAACGCCATGACACGCACTGACCCGGAGCTCGTCGCCGAGATCGAGGACGCGGTCGCCGACGTGGTCGCGGACACCGGTCAGACCACCACCGACCTGGTCGACGTCGGTGGGCTGGAGCCGACGGGCGGCCCGTACAAGCCGACCACGGACGACCCGGAGGTCGAGCGGCTCGTGAAGCCGATGGGCGGCCCCTACAAGCCGACCGGCGACCCGGAGACGAACGGCGGGCCGTACAAGCCCACCACCGACGAGCCGGTGGCTGTCACCCAGACGAACTGATACGGGTCACCGACAATCACGGTGACGTCACACTGAATGCCGTCGGCCACCGGCCGGCGGCATTCCTCTGCCGCTTGTGATCTCATATGGGCGTGCCTGGCGAAACGCGTGGCCCCGCCGGCCCGGAACACGCTGTCGGACGGGCCCGGCAGTTGCACCGCAGCGCGTTGGACGCGGCCACCGCGGACCGCCACCCGGCCGCCATCCGGCAGATGCGCCGGGGCCTGGCGCTGCTGGAGGCGCCCGGCATCGACCCCCAGGAACGGCTCGAGGTCCGCACCCGGCTGCGGAACACGCTGGCGTTCTGCCTCGCCGAGACGGGCAAGGTCGACGACGGCCTCACCCAGCTCGCCGGGGTCGACGCGGAACTCGCCGGGCTGCGGGACGAGGAGCTGCGGGCGCACCTGTCCACGTTGGTCAACCTCAACCGCGCGGCTCTGCTGTGCCGGGTCGGCCGCATCGACGAGGGCATCGCCCAGCTCGACCGCGAGATCGAGCGCAGCGCGCGGCGCCTGTCCGCGCACGCCGATCCCGAGGCCGTCGACCTGCTGGCGCTGGCCCTGTCCAACCGGGGCAACGCGCACGGCGAGGTGCACCGCCACGACAAGGCCGCCCGCGACCTCGACCGCGCCGTCGAGCTCGCCGACGCGCACGGCCTGCCGCTGCGCGCCGCGATCGCCAAGCACGCGTTGGGCAACGCGGTGCAGCGCGCCGGCGACATCCCGGCCGCCCTGCGCCACTACCACGAGGCCAACCGGGCGTTCCAGGCGCTCGAACCCGGCCTGCTGCTGCGCCTGCGCATCGACCAGGCCGAGGCGATGATCAGCGTCGGGCTGGCCGACGAGGCGGGCCGGCTGCTGGACGAGGTGCTGCCGGAGCTGCGCCGCCAGCGCATCGGTCAGGACGTGGCCGAGGCCGAGCTGTTCCGCGCGGCGGCGGCGTTGCAGGACGGCGACCTGGTGCTGGCCCGGCGGACGGCGACCTCGGCGCAGCGCAAGCTGCTCGGTCGCGGCAGCCCGGCGTGGGCGGCGGTCGCGGGGCTGATCGCGTTGCGGGTGGACGCGGTCCGCGCGCTCGGCTCGCGACGGCCGGTCGCCGGGGTGGTGCGGCGGGCGGTCGAGCTGTCCGCGGAGCTGGCGGCGCTGAAGCTGCACGACCAGGCGGCGTTCGCGCTGGTGCTGGCCGCCCGGCTAGAGATCCGGCGCGGCGACCCGGACCGCGGCGCCGAACTGCTGCGCAGCGTGCCCAAGACGCGCCGGATCACGCCGATCGACCACCGGATGCTGCTGCGGCTGTGCCGGGCGGAGCTGGCGCTGGCCCGCGGCAACCAGCGGGTGGCGTTGGCGCAGGCCAAGGCGGGCCTGGCCGAGCTGGGCCGGATGCGGGACCGGCTCGGCGGCCTGGAACTGGTGTCCGGCACCGCCGTGCACGGCCGTGAGCTGGGCGAGCTCGCCGTGCGCCTGGTGCTGGGCGGCACGGACTCGGCGGCCAACGCCAAGCGCCTGTTCACCTGGCTGGAGCGCACCAGGGCCCAGCTGTACCGGTACGACCCCGCGGTGTCCACTGTGGACTCCGAGTTGGGTGAGCGGATCACCGAGGTGCGCACGCTGAGCCGGGCGCTGCTGCGGGCCCGCCTCGACGGCCTGCCGACCGGTGAGCTGGAGTCGCGGCTCAAGGCGAGCCAGCGCGCGGCCACCCGGATGGGCTGGGGCGCCAGCCCGTGGGGCACCCCTCGTCCCGTCGTCACGCCGGACGAGGTGCTGTCCCGGCTGGCCGGGCGGGCGATGGTGAGCTTCGCGGTGTCCGGTGACGAGCTGATCGCCGTGGTGTTCGCCGGCACGCGGGTGCGGATGGTGCGCCTCGGGTCGGCCGCCGACGCCACCGAGGGCGCGCGCCGCCTGCACGCGGACCTCAACGCGCTCGCGCCCGACCACCTGCCGGCGCCGTTGGCGGCGGTCATCTCGGCGTCCGCGCGCCGTGAGGCGGAGAAGCTGGACCGGCTGCTGCTGCGCCCGCTCGCGCCGATGATCGGTGACCGGGCGCTGGTGGTGGTGCCGACCGGCGCGTTGTACGTGGTGCCGTGGGGAGTGCTGCCGACCTGCGTGAACCGGCCCACCACGGCGGTGCCGTCGGCCACCGCGTGGGTGTCGGCGGTCCGCCGGGAACGAGACCACGTCGAGGGCGTGCTGCTGGTGCGCGGCCCGGGGTTGCAGGCCGCGCAGGGCGAGATCGACCGGCTCGCCGGCTACCACGGCGACGCGCGGCTGCTGGGCGTCGCCGAGGCCAAGGTCGGGGCGGTGCTGGAGGCGCTGGACGGCGTCGAGCTCGCGCACATCGCCGCGCACGGCGAGCACGAGCCGGAGAACGCGCTGTTCTCCCGGCTGGAGCTGGTGGACGGGGCGATGTTCGCGCACGAGATCGGCCGGGTGCGCCGCCCGCCGCACCAGGTCGTGCTGGCCGCGTGCGAGCTGGCGCTGAACCGGGTGCGTCCCGGTGACGAGCCGCTCGGCTTCGCGGGGGCGCTGCTGGCCGCCGGCGCGCGGACGGTGATCGCCGCGTCCAGCCGGGTCGGCGACGAGCCCTCGGCGGCGGCGATGGCCGACTTCCACCGCATCCTCGCGGGCGGGGCGTCGCCCGCGGTGGCGTTGGCCGAGGCGGTCTCCGTCGACCCGCTGCGCCGCCCGTTCGTGTGCCTGGGTTCGGGATAGCGGCGCTGACCAGCCATTCGACCGGTTGACCCGGATCACCCGCACCCACTAGTCAGGGTGGAGGAGTTCTTCGGCGATCACCCCTAGGGGGCCCGGTGCGCTGGTTGACGCTCACGGTGCTGTTGCTGGCCACGATGACCACCCCCGCGACCGCCGCGCCCGCGGCCGGCCGGGCGCACGAGCCGGGCAACGGGCCCGAGCGCAACCAGGTCGCCGCCGTCGACCCGCCGCGGCACGCCACCGCGCGCGGCGACAACTGGCCCGACGCCAACCCCGGCTACCCGCGCCGCACGCGGCTGCGCGCCTACCCGGAGGACCCGACCGACCAGGCGATCAAGCTCGGCCTCGCGCCCTACCACGCGCTCGCGCCGCGCCTCGACGACCTGCAACGGCGCAGCGACCGGGTGTCCGTCGAGGTGGTCGGCCGGTCGACCGCGGGCCGCGACCTCTACCTGGTCACGGTCACCGCGCCGGAGAGCCCGGCGGAGACCCGCAGGCAGGACGCGTGGCGAGACAAGATCGAGAACGACCCGACCGCCGCCGCCCGCGACGTCTTCCTGCGCGCCAGCTACAAGGCCCCGGTGTGGATCAACGCCAACATCCACGGCGACGAGTGGGAGGGCACCGACGGCGCGCTGCGCGTGATCGAGGACCTCGCCGTCGACCCGGCCGCCCGGGACTTCCTGCGCCGTCACCGCGTCCACGTGAACCTGACCGCGAACCCGGACGGCCGGGTGGCGGGCACGCGCGCCAACGCGGCCGGGTTCGACCTCAACCGCGACTTCGTCACCTCGTCGCAGCCGGAGTCGCGGGCGATGCGGGACGTGGTCAAGCGCCTCCAGCCGCTGCTGGTGCTCGACGAGCACGGCTACGTGGCCGACACGCTGATCGAGCCCACCACGCCGCCGCACGGCCAGAACTACGACTTCGACCTCTACATCGGGCACGGCTACGCGGCCGGACTGCGGATGGAGGCGGCGGTCCAGGCGCTCGGCCACCCGGAGGCGGCACAGCCGGAGATCCCGTTCCGCGACTACGAGCCGGGCGTCTGGGACGGCTGGGCGCCGATCTACACCGCGCAGTACTCGATGTACCACGGCGCGGTGTCCTACACGGTCGAGATCCCCATGCGCGTGAACCGGGTGGACTACACGACACAGCCGGTGGCGGAGCTGCGGCGGCGTTCGGCGATCAACACCGACGTGGTCGAGGCGACGATCCGCAGCGCGCTCACGTACGTGGACGAGCACCGGACCGCCATGGTGGACAACCAGATCGAGATGTTCCGCCGCGGCCTGGCGGGCGAGCCGCAGCGGGCCGTGCCGGACGGCTTCGTGCCCGGGTTCGGCCCCGAGGACCGCTACACCACCGAGTTCCCGCGCGGGTACGTCATACCGGTCGGCGACGGGCAGCGGTCCGGGCAGGCCGCCGCCCGGCTGGTCGACCACCTGGTGGCGCACGACGTCCGGGTGAAGCGGGCCACCCGGGCGTTCACCCTGGGCGACCGGTCCTACCCGGCCGGGTCCTACGTGGTGGACCTGCACCAGCCGAAGCGGGCGCTGGCGAACGTGATGCTGGAGGCCGGCCGGGACATCTCCGGCACCGTGCCGGTCATGTACGACATCAGCGGGTGGAGCCACCGGCTGCTGTGGGGCGCGTCGGTGGACGTCGTGCGCGACGGGCCGCTGGACGTGCGCGGGCGTGAGGTGATGGCGGCGTCGGCGCCCGGTTCGCTGACCGCGCCCGCGGGCGGTGACCTGGCGCTGGCACTGGCCGACGGCGAGGACGCGGCGGCGGTGAACGACCTGCTCGCGCGGGGGATCGGGCTGCGCCGGCAGGCCGACGGGACGATCGTGGTGCCCGCGTCGGCGCGGTCGGCCGCCGAGGAGGTGTCGGACCGCTACGGCGCGCGGTTCACCGCGGCGGCGCCGGGCGGCGTGCCGCTGCGCCGCCCGGTGGTGGCGGGCGCGGTGGCGGCGGACGAGCTGAAGGCGTTGCGGGACATGGGTTTCGACGTCCGGCCGGTGTCGACGGCAGTGCTGGACGACGGGTTCGACCTGGCCGGCGTCGACGTGCTGCTCGTGTCGTCGGGGTTGCGGTACGACCGGCTCGGCGCGGCGGCCAAGGCGGCGGTGGACGCGTTCCTGGGGCGCGGCGGCGTGGTGACCCGGGGTGCGACGGGCGCGCGGTTCAACGCCGACGCCGGTGTGCTGCCGGTGCGCGCGGTCGCGGGCCGGGAGGACGCGAACGGCGTGGTGTCGGTGGTGGACGAAGCGGGCGCGGTCGGCCACTCGTTCGTGTACGCGCCGCACTGGTTCACCGACCTCGGGCCGGGGGTGCGCGCGCGGCAGCGGTACCAGGGCTTCGTCGCCGGGCACTGGGCGACCCGCCCGGACGGCTCGGGGGGCAGCGCGGAAGCGGCCGGTCAGGCGGCGGTCGTCGCGGGCACGTCACCCCGGGGCGCGCGGGCGGTGCTGTTCGGCACCGAACCGCTGTTCCGCGACCACCCGAAGGGCCTGTACTGGCAGGTCGCGGACGCCATCTACCGCACCGCGGCGCCCTGACCGCGGTCAGTCCTTGCTGCCGCCGGCGACGCTCTCCCGCACGATGACCACCACGCGGTCGTCGCTGGAGACCGGCGTGCCGCCCGCGTTCTTGTTCACCGTGCCGGCCAGCGCGGTCGTGTCGTCCAGCATCACCAGCGGGCCGAGGCGGCCGAAGCCCTCTTCGCCGGTCATGGTCGCCTCGGGCTTGCCGGTGAAGCTGCCGTCCGGGTTCATCGGCAGGCTGAGCAGGCCCGGGGTGGCGCTCGCGGTCACCATCACCGTGTTCGAGAACGACGCGCAGCCGCCCACGCCGGGGCGCTCGGCCCACGACCACGCCGGGTCGCCGAGCGCCTTGCCCGGCTCGACCCGGTACAGCAGGTCCGCGGTCGCGCCCGCGTCGGTCACCCACGCCTTCGTGCCGTCGCCGGACACGCACACCCCGCCGGGCGACCGCAGCCCGCTCGCCAGCACCCGCGAGCCCTCCGCCGGGTTGCCGCGCGCGGGCCGGCCGGTGGCGTCGATCCGCAGCACCTTCCCGGCCAGCGAGTTCGGGTCGGCCGCCGCCGCCGGGTTGCCCGCGTCACCGGTCGCCACCAGCAACGCGCCGGTGCGGTCGTGGGCGAGCGCACCCCGGTTGCCGGTCGGGCCCTTCGGGATGCCGGTCAGCACCGGCTTGGGCACGTCGTCCGGCGCGATCCGCAGCACCCGGTTGTCGGTCGCGGTGGTCACGTACAGGAAGATCAGCTGGTCCTCGGCGTACGTCGGCGACAGCGTGAGCCCGGTGAGCCCGCCGTCACCCGCCGCGTCCACCTCGAGCTTCGCCACCTCGACCGGGTCGACGTCCTTGGTCACCCTGAGCAACCGCCCGGTGGTGCGCTCGGTGGCCAGCGCCGTCACCGCGCCGGTGGTCTGGTTGACGTCGGTCAGCGCCACGCCGGAGATCGGGCTCAGGCACGTGCCGACCACGGCGGGGTTGAAGTCCTTGCAGCCCTGCGGCGGTGGCACGGGCGTCGGCTGCTGGCCGGGCTGCTGGCCCGGGGCGGGGCCCTTCGGCAGCTCGCCGGGCAGTTCGGGCACCGGCCCGGCCTGCGGCGTCAGCTGCTGGGCCGCGCTCCACCCCGCCGGTCCCGGCTGCTCGGGGAAGCTCGCGCAGCCCGCGGCCAGCAGGCCGAGGGCCGAACCGATCAGCACTCCACGCAGTCGAGACACGGGTCCCAGGTTAAGCGCGCGGCCGTGAACGCGAGGTGAGCGGCCCTTCCGCGTCGTCGCGCACGGCCCGCTGCACGGCGTCGGCCCGGTCGAGCAGGAGTTCCAGCTCCCGCACCACCACCTCGGGGTCCTCCAGCGGCAGGAAGTGGGTGTTCGGCAGCACCCGCACCCTGGCCTGCGGCAGCGCGGCGACCGGGCCGAGCACGCCGTCGGCGGAGGCCAGGAAGTCGTACCGGCCCGCCAGCACCGTTGTGGGGCACGTCACGCCGGCCAGGTCGAGCCGGGGCGCGCGGCCCAGCGCCAGCGCGAGGGTGAGGTACCAGTCCCAGTCGTGCCGGAGGTAGCGGCGCAGCGACCCGACCAGCGGGCCGCCGACGTCCGGCACCGGCACGCGGTGCAGCACGGCGTCCAGCAGCGGCGCGGCGGCCTTCAACGCCGTCAGCCCGCCCACGCCGAGCAGCCGCCGCACCGGCTCCGGCACGCCCGGGAAGCCGAACGCGTTCGCGAACGCGTCGCCCGGCGCGCCCGTGACCAGCATCAGGCCGGTCACCCGGTCCGGGTGCCGCAGCGCCAGCTCCGCGGCCACCGTCACGCCCATCGACCAGCCGACCACCACGCACCGCTCGACGCCGCCGTCGTCCAGCACGGCCAGCGCGTCGGCGACGTGGTCGGCCGGCTGCACGCGGGCCGGGTCGGCGGGCCGGTCCGAGTCGAGGGTGCCGCGGTGGTGCCAGCCGTGCAGGCGGGCCGACGGCAGCTCCGGCCACACCGCGGGCACGACGCCGAGGCCGTGGCTCAGCAGCACGTCCGGGCCGTCGGCCTCGGTGCGCCACAACCTGATCCGCGTGCCGTCCGCGGAGAAGACGTCGTGCTCCCGCATGGCGGCAAGTGTGCCGTAACGTGCGTGCCCGTGAGCCTCACCGTGCTGGTCCCCGACGACCTGGGTGTCCGCGTGCTGTCCGACGTGGAGGGTGTCCGGCCCGTCCGCTACGAGCCGGGGCAGCCGCTGCCCGCCGAGGCCGCGCACGCGGAAGTGCTGGTGCCGAAGTTCCTCCAGGGCTCGGACCCGCGCGAGGTGTTCGACCGGCTGCCGTCGCTGAAGCTGGTGCAGCTGCTGTCGGCGGGCGCCGAGCGGTTCATCGGTGTCATACCCGATGGTGTGATGCTGTCGACGTGTCGCGGGGCCCACGGCGGCAGCACGGCCGAGTGGGCGATCGGCGCGCTGCTCGCCCTCTACCGGGACTTCCCGGTGTTCGAGCGGGCCAGGCAGGAACGCCGCTGGGACTACCACCTCACGGACACGTTGCAGGGCAAGCAGGTGCTCGTGGTCGGCGCGGGTGACCTGGGCGAGCAGTTCCGGCGCAGGCTGGAGCCGTTCGACGCGACCGCGACCATGGTGGGCCGCACGGCGCGCGACGGCGTGCACGGCGTGGCGGAGCTGCCCGACCTGCTCGGCGGCTTCGACGCGGTGCTGGTCGTGGTGCCGCTGACCGCGGAGACCACCGGGATGGTGGACGCGGAGTTCCTCTCCCGGATGAAGGACGGCGCGATCCTGGTCAACGGCGCGCGCGGCGCGGTGGTCGACACCGACGCGCTGCTGGCCGAGCTGTCCTCGGGGCGGCTGCGCGCGGCGCTGGACGTGACCGAGCCGGAGCCGCTGCCCCCGGACCATCCACTGTGGACGGCGCCGGGCCTGTTCCTCACCCCGCACGTGGCCGGCAGCTGCACGGGCCACGCCGAGCGCGCGTACGCGGTGGTGGCGGCCGAGGTCGGGCGGTTCGCCCGCGGCGAGCGGCCCCGGAACCTGGTCCAGGGCGACTACTAGGCCGATCGGGTGAACTTGCGCGGCTGAACGGACGCTCGCGGACGTCGGCCGAACCTCCTAACGTGCGGGTGCGTGGCTACTCACGACGACCGCTCGAGCGCATCTGGCGGCTACTCCGACGACGGGTTCTACTCGGCGAGTGGCGTTGGCGGAGGAGTGCACCACTTCGACGACGGCACGCGGACGCTCGACGGCGACGCGTTCGGCAAGGACACCAAGGGCTTCGACACCTCCGGCTACACGCCGGTGGCCGACCTCCAGGACAAGCCCGCCCACTACGACACCTACGACGACGAGGACGAGCGCAAGCCGTTCGGCTGGACCGCCGGCGCCGACATCGGCCTGCTGGTGCTGCGGCTGGCGCTGGGCGGCGCGTTCGTCGCGCACGGCCTGCAGAAGGTGTTCGGCCTGTTCGGCGGGCCGGGCATCGACGGGTTCACCCGGTACCTGCAGTCCGCCGGGTTCCGCGAGGCGCGCATCCTGGCCTGGGTCACCGGCGTGACCGAGCTCGGCGGTGGCGCGCTGCTGGTCCTCGGCCTGTTCACGCCGCTCGCGGCGGCCGGCGTGCTCGGCGTGATGGCGAACGTCGTCGCCCTGAAGTACAAGGGCGGCTTCTTCGCGCCCAACGGCGTCGAGCTGGAGGTGGCGTACGCGGCGATGGCGTTCGCCGCGCTGTTCGCCGGCCCCGGCCGCGCCGCCCTCGACTACAACCGGAGCTGGTTCCGCCACCCGCTGCTGTCCGGCTTCATCTGCCTGGTCCTCGCCGCCGGCGCGACCGCCGCCACCCTCTACGTCTTCCGCTGACGCGGTCCCCCGAACAGCCACTGGACGGCGGGAACCGGCCGACACCAGGTGCCGGCCGGTTCACCCGGGCGCCTACCGGGTGACGTCCCGCACCGCGCCCGTGGACGCGTCGGTCGCCATCCGGGCGTAGGCGCGCAGCGCCGCCGTCACCGGGCGGACCCGGTCGACCGGCTGCCACGGCCGCTCCGACGCCTCCATCTTGGCCCGCCGCTCGGCCAGCACGACGGGGTCCACCAGCAGCTCCAGCCGCCGCTCGTGGACGTCGATCACGATCCGGTCGCCGTCCTGGACGAGGCCGATCACGCCGCCGCCCGCCGCCTCCGGCGAGACGTGGCCGATGGACAGGCCCGACGTGCCGCCGGAGAACCGGCCGTCGGTGATCAGCGCGCACTTGCGGCCGAGGCCCGCGCCCTTCAGGAACGCGGTCGGGTGCAGCATCTCCTGCATGCCCGGACCGCCCGCCGGGCCCTCGTAGCGGACCACGAGCACGTCACCGGCCTGGATCTCCTTCTTCAGGATCGCCGAGACGGCCTCCTCCTGGGACTCGACCACCCGCGCCGGCCCCTCGAAGTGCCACAGCTCCTCGTCGATGCCCGCCGCCTTGATGACCGCGCCGCGCTCGGCCAGGTTGCCGTGCAGCACGGCCAGGCCGCCGTCCTTGGTGTAGGCGTGTTCGACGTCGCGGATGCAGCCGCCCGCCGCGTCCGTGTCCAGCTTCGACCACCGGTTGGCCGTGGAGAACGCCTCGGTGGTGCGCACCCCGCCGGGTGCCGCGTGGAACAGCTCGACCGCGCGCGGTGACGGCGACTCGGCGCGCACGTCCCACTGGCCCAGCCACGACGCCATGTCCGGGCTGTGCACGGTGCGCACGTCCTCGTTGAGCAGGCCGGCCCGCCACAGCTCGCCGAGCAGGGCCGGGATGCCGCCCGCCCGGTGCACGTCCTCCATGTGGTAGTCCGAGTTCGGCGACACCTTCGCCAGGCACGGCACGCGGCGGCTGAGCGCGTCGATGTCGGCCAGCGTGAAGTCGACCTCGCCCTCCCGCGCGGCGGCCAGGACGTGCAGCACGGTGTTCGTGGAGCCGCCCATCGCCATGTCCAGCGCCATGGCGTTCTCGAACGCCCGGCGGTTCGCGATCGAGCGCGGCAGCACCGACTCGTCGTCCTGCTCGTAGTACCGCTTGCACAGCTCCACGACCGTGCGGCCGGCCTCGGCGAACAGCTCGCGGCGGGCGGCGTGGGTGGCCAGCGTGGAGCCGTTGCCGGGCAGCGCCAGGCCCAGCGCCTCGGTGAGGCAGTTCATCGAGTTCGCGGTGAACATGCCCGAGCACGAGCCGCAGGTCGGGCAGGCCGACCGCTCGACCTCGGCCAACCCGGCGTCGTCCACGTCCGGCGAGGCGGACGCGGAGATCGCGGTGATCAGGTCGGTCGGCGCGACGGCGACGCCGTCCACCACGACCGCCTTGCCCGCCTCCATCGGCCCGCCCGAGACGAACACCACCGGGACGTTGAGCCGCATCGCCGCGTTGAGCATCCCGGGCGTGATCTTGTCGCAGTTGGAGATGCACACGATCGCGTCGGCCTGGTGCGCGTTGACCATGTACTCGACCGAGTCGGCGATGATCTCCCGCGACGGCAGCGAGTACAGCATCCCGCTGTGCCCCATCGCGATGCCGTCGTCGACCGCGATCGTGTGGAACTCGCGCGGCACCCCGCCCGCCTCGCGGATCGCCTCGGCCACGATGTCCCCGAGGTCGCGCAGGTGCACGTGCCCCGGCACGAACTGCGTGTAGGAGTTGGCGATGGCCACGATCGGCTTGCCGAAGTCGCTGTCGGTCATGCCGGTCGCGCGCCAGAGCGCGCGTGCGCCCGCGGCGTTGCGGCCGTGGGTGGTGGTGCGGGAACGGAGCGGTGGCACGGCTCCTCCAGAAGTCTTTGCCAGACGATTTCGCGTACGACGCGCGCGGGGGTGTGGGGCGCGAGAGGTGGGGAGCGGTGCCTCAGAGATTACTCCGCCGCAGCGCGCCCGTGACCAGGGCGGCGGCGAGCGCGAGCGTGATGACGTGCACAGCGGTGCACCAGAGGCAGATCTTCCCGATCAGCAGGAACTCGGCGGCCACCAGGTACACCACGAACAGCACGCCGACGCCGACGGCCACCAGCCGCGCCCAGTGCAGCGCCTCGCTGCGCCACGCGAAGGGCAGGCACGCGACGGTCATGAACGCGAAGAACGCGAGCCCCAGCACCGCGACCGGGATGCCGAAGAGCTCCGACTGCTCACTGGTGGTCACCGTGCCGCAGTCGATCACCTCGCCCTCGGCGCACAGCAGCGCGCCCGCGGTGAAGTGCGCGACGGTGAGGTAGGTCGACACCGCCAGGCCCGCCAGCGACAGCACCAGGCTGACGACCGGCAGCCGGCCGAAGGTCCGCGTGTTCGAACTCACTCCTCGGACCTTACGGGCGGCGGCGTGTCGTCCCGGTCAGGCCCGGAGGCCGCCCCGGCGGGGTCTCCGGCCTCGGCCGCGGCCGCCGGGTCGGCCACCCGTCCGCCGCTGACCAGCGACAACGTCGGCAGGTGGGCGGCGCGGACGGCGGGCAGCCGGACGAGCGCGTCGTCGCGGAGCACCGCCGACAACCACCCCTTCGGTACCACCTTGATCGCCTTCACGTCCGACCACGGCACGACCCGCTTGCCGAACGTGCCGCGCGCCACGATCCGCTCGTCGTCCACGGTCGTCCGGTTGCGCACCACCCACCAGGCGAACGCGGCCGGCAGCAGGTAGAGGGCCTGGAGACCGGGCACGCCCCAGGCGACGGGGGTGGCGCAGATCGCCGCGGAACCGGCGGCGAGCAGGGCGGGCGTGGGGATGCGGAACACGGCTTTCGGCACGGTTCGAGATGCTGCCACCTCCTCGTCCGAGCGGGTGACCTCGCCCCGCGTCCACGCACGTGGGGCTTCCACCATCCGGGAGTGCCGTCCCGCACAGTTGACGCTCCACCCGCTTGACGGTTAACGTCAGGCCCATGCAGCGCAACCTCGTTCTCGTACTTCCCAGGCGCGTCGACGCCTAGGCATTCGAGCTTGCGTCGACGCGCGACCCTCGTACGACCCGTTCGGGTTGGCGAGGGTTTTTTCGTGCCCGGACCGTGCATTCTCCTTACCCACGAGGCAGACAGATGACCAGCGCAACCTCGCGACCGGCTCCCGGAGAGTCGTCGCCCCGCCCTGGACCGCGGCCGAAACCGGCCCCGCCGAGCGGCGCTCCCATCCGCGTGACCGGTGCCCAGTCCCTCGTCCGCTCGCTGGAGGCAGTGGGCTGCGAAGTGGTCTTCGGCATTCCCGGCGGCACGATCCTGCCTGCCTACGACCCGCTCCTCGACTCGACCAAGGTGCGGCACATCCTGGTCCGCCACGAGCAGGGCGCGGGTCACGCCGCGACCGGGTACGCCCAGGCCACCGGCAAGGTCGGCGTCTGCATGGCGACCTCGGGGCCGGGCGCGACGAACCTCGTCACGCCGCTGGCCGACGCCAACATGGACTCCGTCCCGGTGGTCGCCATCACCGGCCAGCAGTCCCGCCCCCTGATCGGCACCGACGCGTTCCAGGAAGCCGACATCTGCGGCATCACGATGCCGATCACCAAGCACAACTTCCTCGTCACCGACGCCGCGGACATCCCGCGCGCCGTCGCCGAGGCGTTCCACCTGGCCTCCACGGGCCGACCCGGCCCCGTCCTGGTGGACATCCCCAAGGACGTGCTCCAGGAGATGACCTCGTTCTCCTGGCCGCCGGAGCTGCGCCTGCCCGGTTACCGGCCGACGACCCGGCCGCACGGCAAGCAGGTGCGCGAGGCCGCGAAGCTGATCGCCGCGGCCCGCCGCCCCGTCCTGTACGTCGGCGGCGGCGTGATCAAGGCCGAGGCGTCGCCCGAGCTGCTCGAGCTGGCCGAGTCCACCGGCATCCCGGTGGTCACCACGCTGATGGCGCGCGGCGCGTTCCCCGACTCGCACCCGCAGCACATGGGCATGCCCGGCATGCACGGCACGGTCGGCGCGGTCGCCGCGATGCAGAAGTCGGACCTGCTGATCGCCCTCGGCGCGCGGTTCGACGACCGGGTCACCGGCCAGCTGGCCTCGTTCGCGCCGGACGCGCAGGTCGTGCACGCCGACATCGACCCGGCCGAGATCTCCAAGAACCGCCGCGCGGACGTGCCGATCGTCGGCGACTGCAAGGAGATCATCCGCGACCTGGTCGACGCGGTGCGCGCGGAGAAGGAGAACGCGACCCGCCCGGTCGACCTGGCGCCCTGGTGGGAGCAGCTCAACGCGCTGCGCGAGACGTTCCCGCTGGGCTACGACTGGCCCGAGGACGGCACGCTGTCCCCGCAGTACGTGATCGAGCGGATCGGCCTGCTGACCCCGCCGGACACCCTGTTCACCGCGGGTGTCGGCCAGCACCAGATGTGGGCCGCGCAGTTCGTGAAGTACGAGCGCCCGCGCACCTGGATCAACTCCGGCGGCCTCGGCACGATGGGCTACGCGGTGCCCGCCGCGATGGGCGCGAAGGCCGGCGTGCCGGACGTCCAGGTGTGGGCGATCGACGGCGACGGCTGCTTCCAGATGACCAACCAGGAGCTGGCCACCTGCGCCATCGAGGGCCTGCCGATCAAGGTCGCGGTCATCAACAACGGCAACCTGGGCATGGTCCGCCAGTGGCAGACGCTGTTCTACGGCGAGCGCTACTCCAGCACCGACCTGGGCACGCACAAGCACCGCATCCCCGACTTCAAGCTGCTCGCCGAGGCCTACGGCTGCGCGGGCCTGCGCGCCGAGTCGCGCGAGCAGGTCGACGCGGTCGTCCAGCAGGCCATGGAGATCAACGACCGGCCGGTCGTCATCGACTTCGTGGTCGGCAAGGACGCCCAGGTGTGGCCCATGGTGGCGGCCGGCACCGGCAACAGCGAGATCATGGCCGCGCGTGGCATCCGCCCGCTGTTCGACGAGGACGAGTGACCCGTGATGACTAGGCACACCCTGAGCGTTCTGGTCGAGGACAAGCCCGGTGTCCTCGCCCGTGTGGCGGGGCTGTTCTCGCGGCGCGGCTTCAACATCGAGTCGCTGGCCGTCGGCCGCACCGAGCACCCGGACATCTCCCGGATGACCATCGTGGTGTCGGTCGACGAGCTGCCGCTGGAGCAGGTCACCAAGCAGCTCAACAAGCTCGTCAACGTCATCAAGATCGTGGAGCTGGAGTCCGCCGCGTCCGTCCAGCGGCAGCTCCTGCTCGTCAAGGTGCGCGCCGACGCGACGGTGCGCAGCCAGGTCCTGGAGACGGTGCAGCTCTTCCGCGCGAAGGTCGTCGACGTCTCCCCGGAGGCGGTCACCGTCGAGGCCACCGGCACGTCTGAGAAGCTCGACGCGCTGCTGCGGATGCTGGAGCCCTACGGGCTCCGCGAGATCGTCCAGTCCGGCATGGTCGCCATCGGCCGTGGCGCCCGCTCCATCACCGCGACCGCGGTGCGCTGATTTTCCAGTTCCGAGGAAGGAAGTACCACCAGTGAGCGTCGAGATCTTCTACGACGACGATGCCGACCTGAGCATCATCCAGGGGCGCAAGGTCGCGGTCATCGGCTACGGCAGCCAGGGCCACGCGCACGCGCTGAGCCTGCGCGACTCGGGCGTCGACGTCCGGATCGGCCTGCCCGAGGGCTCCAAGTCCCGCGCCAAGGCCGAGGAGGAGGGCCTGCCGGTCGGCACCCCCGCCGAGGTCTCCGCCGAGGCCGACCTGATCATGATCCTGGCGCCGGACACCGCGCAGCGGCACATCTACGCCAACGACATCGCGCCGAACCTCAAGGACGGCGACGCGGTCTTCTTCGGCCACGGCTTCAACATCCGCTACGGCCTGATCACCGTGCCGTCCAATGTGGATGTCGCCATGGTCGCCCCGAAGGGCCCCGGCCACCTGGTGCGCCGCCAGTTCGTGGACGGCAAGGGCGTGCCCGCGCTGATCGCGGTCGAGCAGGACGCCTCCGGCACCGCGCAGGCGCTGGCGCTGTCCTACGCCAAGGGCATCGGCGGCACGCGCGCGGGCGTCATCAAGACCACGTTCAAGGAGGAGACCGAGACCGACCTGTTCGGTGAGCAGGCGGTGCTCTGCGGTGGCGCGTCGGCGCTGGTGCAGACCGGTTTCGAGGTGCTGACCGAGGCCGGCTACGCGCCCGAGGTCGCCTACTTCGAGTGCCTGCACGAGCTGAAGCTCATCGTGGACCTCATGTACGAGGGCGGCATCGCCCGCATGCGGTACTCGATCTCCGACACCGCCGAGTTCGGTGACCTCACCCGCGGCCCGCGCGTCATCACGCCGGGGGTCAAGGAGGAGATGCGCAAGATCCTGGGCGAGATCCAGGACGGCACCTTCGCCACCGAGTGGGTGAACGAGGACGACGCCGGCCGCGGCAACTACAAGAAGTTGCAGCAGGAGGGCGAGCAGCACCCGATCGAGGAGGTCGGCAAGAAGCTGCGGGGCCTCATGTCCTGGGTCGACCGCCCCATCACCGAAACGGCGTAAGATCAGCGGTTTTTTCACCGGGGCCCGCGGTTTCGACCGCGGGCCCCGGTATACCTAGGGCCCATGACCGACAGCGCGCCCATCTACGACGACAAGGCCCACGTCCGGGGCAACCTCGACCTCGGCGCGGCCGAGTGGATCCGCAGCGACGAGGGCGCGGAGGACGAGGAGGAGCACGTCGAGATCGCGTTCGTCGAGCACACCGACGGCGTGACCTACACGGCGATGCGCAACTCCGCCCACCCCGACGGCCCGGTGCTGGTGTTCACCCCCGCCGAGTGGGAGGCCTTCATCCTCGGCGTCAAGGACGGCGAGTTCGACGAACCCTGGTGACCCGCCCGAACGCACGACGCGCGCGAGAGTCCAACCTCCACACCGCGCGTGTCCTACGTCCGGAACGGCCGTGTCCTACGCTCGCGCACCCCGAGTTGAACGTTCGGCTCGGCGCGGTGGTCCAAGTAGGACGCGCGTACCGTGTTCCAGCAGGTGAAACGGGGCACCCGGGTGTCCACCACCGGTCGGGCGCTGACTATGCTCGTTAACAACCCGGACACATTGCCGTGGCCGGCCGGCGCGGGTGACGACCTGCTCGACGGCCCCGCGCTCCCCACCCGTTCACACCTCCGGGAGCGACGTCCGTGACCAAGCCCGTTGTGCTCATCGCCGAGAAGCTCGCACCGTCCGTTCTCGACGTCTTCGGTGATGGCATCGAGGTGCGCCACGTCGACGGCACCGACCGTCCCGCGCTGCTCGAAGCCGTCGCCGACGCCGACGCACTCCTGGTCCGTTCCGCCACGAAGGTGAACGCCGAGGTCTTCAAGGCCACCACCAAGCTGAAGGTCGTCGCCCGCGCGGGCGTGGGGCTCGACAACGTCGAGGTGCCCGCCGCCACCGAGCGCGGCGTCATGGTGGTCAACGCGCCCACCTCGAACATCGTCAGCGCCGCCGAGCACGCGGTCGCCCTGCTGCTCGCCACCGCGCGCCAGATCCCGGCCGCGCACGCCACGCTGCAGGAGCACGAGTGGAAGCGCAGCAAGTTCAACGGCGTCGAGGTGCAGGGCAAGACCGTCGGCGTGGTGGGCCTGGGCAAGATCGGCCAGCTGTTCGCCGCGCGCATCGCGGCCTTCGGCACCGAGCTCATCGCCTACGACCCGTACGTCAGCGCCGCCCGCGCCGCGCAGCTCGGCATCGAGCTGGTGACGCTGGAGGAGCTGCTGGAGCGCGCCGACTTCATCTCCATCCACCTGCCGAAGACCCCGGAGACCAAGGGCCTGATCGGCGCCGAGCAGCTGGCCAAGGCCAAGCGCGGCGTGATCATCGTCAACGCGGCCCGCGGCGGTCTGATCGACGAGGAGGCGCTGGCCGAAGCCGTGAAGGAGGGCCAGGTCGGCGGCGCGGGCATCGACGTGTTCTCCACCGAGCCCACCACCGAGAGCCCGCTGTTCGGCCTGCCGAACGTCGTCGTCACCCCGCACCTGGGCGCGTCCACCACGGAGGCGCAGGACCGGGCGGGCACGGACGTGGCCAAGTCGGTGCTGCTCGCGCTGGCCGGCGACTTCGTGCCGGACGCGGTGAACGTGCAGGGCGGCGGCGTGGTCGGCGAGGAGGTCCGCCCGTACCTGCCGCTGGTGCAGAAGCTCGGCACGGTGGTCGCGGCGCTGAGCGCGAAGGCCCCGACGAGCGTCACCGTCGAGGTGCGCGGCGAGCTGTCCAACGAGGACGTGGCGGTGCTGCCGCTGGCCGCGCTGCGCGGCGTGTTCTCCAGCGTGGTCGAGGAGCAGGTCACCTTCGTCAACGCGCCGGCGCTGGCCACCTCGCTGGGCGTGAGCGTCGACCTGGTCAAGGAGCCGGAGAGCGCCAACCACCGCAGCCTGGTCACGGTGCGCGCGGTGCAGGCGGACGGCGCGGTCATCACGGTGTCGGGCACGCTCACGGGCCTGGACCAGGTGGAGAAGCTGGTCGGCATCAACGACCGCGGCTTCGACCTGCGCGCCGAGGGCAACGTGCTGCTGCTGGAGTACCCGGACCGGCCGGGCGTGATGGGCGCGGTCGGCACGCTGCTCGGCGAGGCGGGCGTGAACGTCGAGGCCGCCCAGATCAGCCAGACGAAGGACGGCGCGGACGCGTTCATGCTGCTGCGCGTCGACCGCCCGGTGGACACCGCGGTGCTCGACCCGATCGGCGCGGCCGTCGGTGCGCGCACGGTGCGCGCGGTCAACTTCGAGTGACCGGGTAGTCCCTGGAACGGAGTAACGCCGCCGAGACTTGTCGATGTATATCGTCGCAGGTCTCGGCGGTGTCACATTCACCGTTAGTTGTCAAAACTGTGGTTGCCATCACTCGTTCGGGCTAACTGATCGGCTCGATCGAGCGATTAGGTTCCTCGCACGAGGTTGACCCGGTGCCGTAGAGGGCACGGCACCACGCGGGCAGTGCCCCCACTGGAGATGACGCTGCCTGCCCGGTCGAATCCGACCTCGCTTGGGGCACGTTGTGAGCCGATCTCGCGTTGTCGCCAGATCTGCCGTACCGGTGTTGGCGGCGATACTCGTCGCCGGGGCCACCGCCGGTACCGCACTGGCCGCGGAAGATCCACTGGCACCGTCCGTCGCGAACGCGCGCGGTCTGGATGCGGGCAAGTTGCAGTTGAAGGTGTCCGACCGGCTGACGGCCGCCAAGGGCAGGGTCACCGCGTTCGTGGAGCTGGAGGCCAAGCCGGCCGTCGACACGTTCGCCGAGAAGACCAGCCAGGGCGCGACGAAGCAGCAGGCCAAGGACGCCGCCAAGGCCACGAAGAACGACACCGGTCGGGTCACCGACGTCGTCGTGGACGCCTTGAAGGGCAAGGACTCCGCCACCAAGGAGCTGTTCCGCACCGCCAACGGCGTGCCCGGCGTGGTCGTGCGGGCCGACGCCGCGAAGGTGCGCGAGCTGGCCCAGCGCGCGGACGTGAAGTCCGTGCGCACCGTGGTGCCGAAGTCCCGCCAGAACTCCACCGCCGTGCAGCTGACGAACACGCTCAAGGCGTGGCAGGAGTACGGCAAGCTCGGCGACGACACCCGCATCGGCATCATCGACACGGGCATCGACTACACCCACAGCGACTTCGCGGGCCCCGGCACCATCGAGGCCTTCCAGGCGATCGACGAGACCAAGGTCGACGCCTCGTACTTCCCGACCCCCAAGGTGGTCGGCGGCTACGACTTCGTCGGCAACGCCTACGACGGCGAGAGCGACGACCCGGCGGTCAACACCCCGAAGCCGGACCCGAACCCGCTCGACTGCAACGGCCACGGCTCGCACGTCGCCGGCACCGCGGCGGGCTTCGGCGTCAACGCCGACGGCTCCACCTTCAAGGGCGACTACACCAAGCTCACCCCCGAAGCGCTGGACGCCATGCGGATCGGTCCCGGCACCGCGCCGAAGGGCTTGCTGTACGCGCTGAAGGTCTTCGGCTGCGAGGGCTCGACCAACGTCACCTCGCAGGCCCTGGACTGGGCGCTCGACCCCGACGGCGACGGCGACTTCTCCGACCACCTCGACGTGGTCAACCTGTCGCTCGGCTCCGACTACGGCGCCCCGGACGACCCGGACAGCCTGTTCGTGCGCAAGCTCAACGCCACCGGCGTGCTGACCGTGTTCTCCGCGGGCAACGGCGGCGACCTGTACGACATCGGCGGCTCGCCGGGCAGCACCCCCGAGGCGCTGACCGTGGCCAGCACCCGCGACTCGTACGTGCTGCGCGACGCGGTCGAGGTGACCGCGCCCGGCAGCGTCGCGGGCCGCAAGCCCGGCCAGTACAGCGTGGCGTTCAACTACGAGGGCCTGAACCTCACCGCCCCGGTCGTGGGGATGGGCGACGCGGCCAACAAGGACGGCTGCCTGCCGTTCTCGGCCGCGGACAAGGCCGCCGTCGCGGGCAAGATGGTGTGGCTGGAGTGGGACGACAACGACGCCACGCGTCGCTGCGGCTCGGTCGGCCGGACCAACAACGCCACCGCCGCCGGCGCCGTCGGCGCGGTGTTCACCTCGAACCTGGAGCACTTCAACGCGGGCATCTCCGGCAACGCGACGATCCCGGTCTTCCAGCTGACCGGCTCGGCGACCACCGCCCTGCGCCCGGCGCTGGCGGCGGGCACGCTCGTCGTCCGCCAGGCGGGCGCGCTGCGCACCTCGCTGCCCACGTTCGACCAGTCCATCAGCGACACCCCGAGCTCGTTCACCTCGCGTGGCGTGCGCGGCCCGGTCGTGAAGCCGGACGTGGCCGCGCCCGGTGACACCATCGCCTCCGCGCTGGTCGGCTCGGGCAACCAGACGATGGTCAACTCCGGCACGTCGATGGCCGCGCCGCACATCACCGGCATCGCCGCGCTCGTGCGCCAGGTCCACCCGGACTGGACGCCCGAAGAGGTCAAGGCCGCGGTCATGAACACCGCCGGCCACGACGTGAAGGCCGACGGCAAGACCTACGCGCCCAACCGCGTCGGCGCCGGCCGCGTCGACGGCAAGGCCGCGGTCGAGAACCAGGTCCTCGCCTACGTGCAGGACAACCCGGGCGCGGTGTCCGCGTCGTTCGGCACGGTCGAGGTGGCCGCGCCGGTCAGCCTCACCAAGACCATCAAGGTGGTCAACAAGTCCACCAAGTGGGTGGACTACACCGTGGGCTACGAGGCGCTGACCCAGATCCCGGGTGTGCGCTACGAGCTGTCCGCGAACACCGTGCGGCTCAGCCCGCGCGGCATCGCCCGGGTCACCGTCACGCTGAAGATCGACGACCCGGCGGCGCTGCGCAAGACCGTTGACCCGACGATCGAGGCGAACCACCTCGACGTGCCGCGCCAGTACCTGGCCGACGCGTCGGGCCGGGTCGTGCTCACGCCGACGTCCGGTTCGTCCGTCGCGCTGAGGGTGCCGGTGTACTCCGCGCCGAAGCCGGTGGCCGACATCGCGGTGGCCAACAACGTGCGCATCGGCGGCAAGGGCCAGGGCGTGCTGAACCTGACCGGCCGGGGCGTCGACCAGGGCGGCTACCGCTCCCTGGTGAGCGTGCTGGAGCTGCAGGCGTCCTCGCCGCAGCTGCCGGAGTGCCGCCGCAACGTCACCGACAACTGCGTGCTGAACGACACCGCCAAGGGCGGCGACCTGCGGCACGTGGGCGTCGCCTCGACCGCGCCGCTGGCGAAGGCGCAGGGCACGCCGGAGAACGCGCTGCTCGCGTTCGGCCTCTCGACCTGGGGCAACTGGTACAACCTGGGCAGCAACACCATCCCGTTCGTCGACATCGACACCAACGGTGACGGCACGTTCGACTACGAGGTGTACGCGACCAAGCTGACCGACACCGACCTGCTGGTCGCGGCCACGGTGGACCTGAGCACGGGCGCCACGGTCGACCTCCAGGGCGTCAACGGCCAGTTCGGCGACGTCGACACGAACGTGTTCGACACGAACGTGGTGGTCCTGCCCGTGCTGCTGTCGGCGCTGGGCATCGACGCCTCGGCGGACACCTCGCGGATCAGCTACCAGGTCGGCGTGTCCGGCTTCTACGTCGCGCCGGGCACGTCCAACGGCCTGGTCGACGCGATCCCGAACGCGCTGTCGTTCGACCCGCTCAAGCCGGGCCTGTGGGTGCAGGGCGGTGGCGACGCCGCGCTCTCCTACCAGGCGCGTCCGGCCACCGCGCTGGTGGTCAACCACGACGCGGCCGCCGCGGCGGCCGACGGCGCGGACAGCCTGCTGGTCCTGCACCACCACAACGCCTCGGGTGACCGGGCGGACGTGGTGAAGATCCGGGCGAAGACGACGGTCGGCCCGGCCGTCCGCTCAGTGGCCTGATCGACGTGCACCGCTCTGGCCGGTCGGGGGTTGCCCCGGCCGGCCAGAGCCGTTTAAGCGCATCGGGTGACGACCGAACGGGTGCACTGGACCGTTCGGGTGTCCCGCAGTCCGGGAGATATGACCACGGAGGGGTGTTCCGAGTGCGGTTTCGCCGCCTCGGACCGGTAGCCTTTCGCAAAGGAAACTAGTCCCGCGCAATGGGACTTATACCTGGGAGGTGTGTGGATGCGGCTCGCAGTGATCCCAGGAGACGGGATCGGGCCCGAGGTCGTCGCCGAGGCCCTGAAGGTGCTCGGTGAGGTCGTTCCAGCGGCTGAGATCACCCGCTACGACCTCGGCGCGGCGCGCTGGCACGCCACAGGTGAGTTGCTGCCGGAGTCCGTGCTGGGGGAACTCCGTCAACACGACGCGATCCTGCTCGGCGCCGTGGGCGACCCGTCGGTGCCGAGCGGAATCCTGGAACGCGGCCTGTTGCTGCGGCTCCGGTTCGAGCTCGACCACCACGTGAACCTGCGCCCGGCGCGGCTCTACCCCGGCGTGCGCAGCCCGATCGCGGACCCGCCCGAGATCGACATGGTGGTGGTGCGCGAGGGCACGGAGGGCCTGTACGCCGGCAACGGCGGCCTCCTGCGCAAGGACACGCCGCACGAGATCGCGACCGAGGTGTCGATCAACACCTCGTTCGGCGTGGAGCGGGTGGTGCGCGACGCGTTCGCCCGTGCCGCGAACCGGCCGCGCAAGCACCTCACGCTCGTGCACAAGACCAACGTGCTCACGCACGCCGGGTCGTTGTGGTCGCGCGTGGTGGAGGAGGTGTCGTTGCAGCACCCGGACGTGACGGTGGCCTACCAGCACGTGGACGCGGCGACGATCCACCTGGTGACCGACCCGGGCCGGTACGACGTGATCGTGACGGACAACCTGTTCGGCGACATCCTGACCGACCTGGCGGCGGCCGTGACCGGCGGCATCGGGCTGGCGGCGTCGGGCAACCTCGACGTGACCAGGCGCAACCCGAGCATGTTCGAGCCGGTGCACGGCAGCGCGCCGGACATCGCCGGGCAGGGCATCGCCGACCCGACGGCCGCGGTGCTGTCGGTGGCGCTGATGCTCGACCACCTGGGCGAGTCGGAAGCCGCTCGGCGGATCGAGGCCTCCGTGGCCTTCGACCTGGCGACTCGCGACCACTCGTCGCCGGGCGCCACCTACGCGGTGGGCGACCGCCTGGCCGCCCTGGTCTCCTCGAACGTGAGGACGGGCTGACCGGCGGGAGCCCCACCTCCGGGGCGCGCGTGTCCTACGTCCGGAACACGCGTGTCCTGCGTTCGGAACACCCGAGTTGACCGCTCGGCACACGTGATCAGGGCCACCACGGCGACGTCGTGGTGGCCCTGACCGCGTGACGGGCCGTATGGTCGCCGGTGCCGCCCGTGGGGGAAGTCCGGTCGAATTCCGGCGCTGACCCGCAACGGTAGGCCGAGTGCTGCACCAGGCTCGGCGAGCCCGATCACCCGTGGGCGGTGGGAAGAAGCTCCAACTCCTGCCGTGGTCTGCGGGACGGGTGCGCCGGCCTGCCGCGAGCGGGTGCGGGTGGCCGGTCTGGGCCACCCGTCCGAAAGGCGACCGGTGACCTCCACCAGCAACCGGGGCACGGCCGACCGCACCCCGCCGCCGACACCGCGCACCCCGCAGTCGACGCCGCGCCGCCCGCCCACCGCGGGCCTGTGCCTCGTCCTCACCGCCGTCCTCGCCGTCTCGGTCGTCGCCGGCGTCGCGCTCGGCCCGGTGAACGTCCCGTTCGGCGACGTCCTCCGCTTCCTCGGCGCCGCGCTCACCGGCGGCACGATCGACGCCGCCGAAGCGGGGCCCTACCGGATCGTGTGGGACATCCGGCTGCCCCGCGTCCTGCTCGCCGCCGTCGTCGGCGCCGGCCTGTCCGTGGTCGGCGTCGCCATCCAGGCCATGGTCCGCAACGCCCTGGCCGACCCGTACGTGCTCGGCATCTCCTCCGGCGCGAGCGTCGGCGCCACCGCCGTCGTGACCACGGGCCTGTTCGCCTCGCTCGGCGTCTACGCCCTGTCCACGGCCGCGTTCCTCGCCGCGCTCGCCGCGATGGCCCTGGTCTACGTGGTCGCCGGCCGCGACCTCGCCCCGCTGCGCCTGGTGCTCACCGGCACCGCCCTGGCCTACGGCTTCTCGGCCGTCGCCATGCTGCTGGTCTTCCAGTCGCCCCGCGGCGAGGCCGCCCGCGCCGCGATGTTCTGGCTGCTCGGCAGCCTCGGCGGCGTCACGTGGGGCTCGCTGCCCGTCGCCGCCGCGGTCGTGCTGGCCGGCGTCGCCTACCTGCGGACCCGCGCCAAGCACCTCAACGCCCTGTCCATGGGCGACGAGACCGCCACCACCCTCGGCATCGACGTCTCCCGCACCCGCAAGGCGCTGTTCGGCGTCACGGCCGCCATGACCGGTGTGCTGGTCGCGGTCAGCGGCGCGGTGGGGTTCGTGGGCCTCATGCTGCCGCACCTGGTCCGCCTCACGGTCGGCGCGGACCACCGCAAGGTGCTCGCCGTCGCGCCGCTGGCGGGCGCGTGCTTCCTCATCTGGGTGGACGTCGCCGCACGGCTGCTGGCCGCGCCCGAGGAGCTGCCGCTCGGCGTCATCACGGCCGCGCTGGGCGTGCCGTGCTTCATCCTGCTGATGCGCCGCCGCGGCTACGTGTTCGGCGGTCGCTGATGGACGTCCGGCTGGAGAACCTCGCGGTCACCGACATCCTCCACGGCGTCGACCTGCACGCGCCGGCGCACGAGGTGCACGGCATCGTCGGGCCCAACGGCAGCGGCAAGTCCACCACGTTGCGCTGCGTGTACCGGGCGCTCGCGCCGTCCGGGGGAGTGGTCCGCCTCGGCGGCCGGGACATCGCCGCGATGAAGGTCCGCGACACCGCCGGGCACCTCGCCGCGCTCACCCAGGACAGCCGCGTCGAGTTCGACTTCACGGTCACCGAGGTCGTCGCGATGGGCCGCCTCCCGCACCGCGCCACCCCCGACCGCGACGACGAGGTGGTGGCCGGGGCACTGTCCCGGGTGGACGCCTCGCACCTCGCCCACCGGGGTTTCCTCAGCCTCTCCGGCGGCGAGCGCCAGCGCGTGCTCATCGCCCGCGCCCTCGCCCAGGAGCCGCAGGTGCTGGTCCTGGACGAACCCACCAACCACCTCGACATCAGCCACCAGCTCGCGGTCCTCTCGCTGGTCCGGAGCCTGGACGTGACCGTCCTCGCGGTCCTGCACGACCTCAACCTCGCCGCCGCCTACTGCGACCGCCTGCACGTGCTCGACCGCGGCCGGGTGGTGCGCAGCGGCAAACCGGACGACGTGCTCACCCCCGAAGTGCTGCGCGAGGTCTTCCACGTCCGCGCGCACGTCGTCCGCCACCCCACCAGCGGCGCGCCACAACTGCTGTTCGAGCACTAGGAGCCCACCGAAGTGAAGAAGTTCGTCGCCCTCGCCCTCCTCCTCACGACGGGTTGCGGCGCGCAGATCACGCCGACCGCCGCCACCGACGCGGTCACCGTCACCAACTGCGGCCAGGAGGTCTCGTACGCGACACCGTCCCGGGTGGTCACCAACGACACCGGCATCGCCGAGCTCATGTTCGCGCTCGGCCTCGGCGACCGGATGGCCGGTTACGTGATCGGCGGCGGCCAGGCGGGCGACGTCGCCTCGTCGCCGTGGAAAGCGGACTTCGACCGCGTGCCGAACCTCGGCGAGCAGATCACCAAGGAGCTGGTCCAGGGCGCCGGGGCGGACTTCGTCTTCGCGGGCTGGAACTACGGCTTCTCCGAGGCCACCGGTTTCACCCCGGACGCCCTCGACGACCTCGGCATCGCCACCTACCAGCTCACCGAGGCGTGCCGCAACGGCGTCGGCCAGCAGCGCGGCATCATGCCGCCGCTGGACGCCCTCTACACCGACCTGCGCAACCTCGGCCGGGTCTTCGGCGTGCAGGAGAAGGCCGAGGCCCTCATCGCGGGCTACCGCAAGCAGGTGCAGGACGCCGAGGCGCTGGTCAAGGGGCGCCGGCCGAAGGTGTTCCTCTACGACAGCGGCCTCGACCAGCCGTTCACGTCGGGCCGCAACGCCGCGCCGCACGACATCATCGGCAAGGCGGGCGGCGACAACATCTTCGGCGACCTCGACGACAGCTGGACCACGGTCGGCTGGGAGGCCGTCGTGGACCGCGCGCCGGACGTCGTCCTGATCAACGACTACGCCGACGGCGAGGCGACCACACCGGACGAGAAGCGGGCGTTCCTGACGTCCTACCCGCCGCTGGCCGACGTGCCCGCCATCAAGGCCGGGCGCTTCTTCGTGCTGCCGTACGCGGCCCTGGTGGAGAGCCCTCGCAACCCCGCCGCGATCGAGGCGTTCGCCAGGTTCCTGGTCGATAGCTACCACCCATGATGTGGGACGACCCGTCCGTGGCTTGGTATCCGCGGACGGGTTGTGGCACCATCGGCGACGTGGCTCTCCACACCGCGACCATTATTTCCCAGCGCGTCGGGTAGTGCTCCCTCGAAGCACCCGACGCGCCGACCTCTCGCATCCTGCGGGGGGTCTTTTTGTTTTCTCCAGACCCCCAGGAGCCCTCTCGTGACCCCCCTCGGCGATTCATTCCACGTCTTCGACACGACCTTGCGGGACGGTGCCCAGCGCGAGGGCATCTCCTACTCGGTCAACGACAAGCTGGCCGTCGCCCGCCTGCTCGACTCGCTCGGCGTCGGCTTCATCGAGGGTGGCTGGCCGGGCGCCATGCCGAAGGACACCGAGTTCTTCGCCAGGGCCGCGGCGGGGGAGCTGACGCTCAAGCACGCGCAGCTCGTCGCGTTCGGCTCCACCCGCAAGGCGGGCGTCAAGGTCGAGGAGGACGCGCAGGTCAGGGCGCTGCTGGAGGCCCGGACGCCGGTCGTGACGCTGGTCGCCAAGTCCGACCGCAGGCACATCGAGAAGGCCCTGCGCACCGACGTGGCGGAGAACTGCGCGATGGTCCGCGACACCGTGGCCTTCCTGGTCAACGAGGGCCGCCGGGTCTTCCTCGACGCCGAGCACTTCTTCGACGGCTTCGCCCACGACCCCGACACCTCGCTGCGGGTGCTGGAGTCCGCAGTGGAGGGTGGCGCGGACGTCGTCGTGCTGTGCGACACCAACGGCGGCCAACTGCCCCTGGGCCTGGCCGAGACCGTCGCCGACGTGGTAGCCCGCACGGGCTTCCGGGTCGGCATCCACTGCCAGGACGACACGTCCTGCGCGGTGGCCAACACCATCGCCGCGGTGCAGGCGGGGGCGACCCACGTCCAGTGCACCGCCAACGGCTACGGCGAGCGGGCGGGCAACGCGGACCTGTTCGCCGTCGTCGGGAACCTCGTGACCAAGCTGGGCCTGCAGGTGCTACCGCACGAGTCGCTGGCCGAGCTCACCCGGGTCTCCCACGCGTTGGCCGAGATCGCGAACATCGCGCCCGACACCCACCAGGCCTACGTCGGGTCGTCGGCCTTCGCCCACAAGGCGGGGCTGCACGCGAGCGCGATCAAGGTGGACCCGGAGCTGTACAACCACATCGATCCGGACACCGTCGGCAACGACATGCGGGTGCTGGTCACCGAGATGGCGGGTCGGGCCAGTCTCGAGCTCAAGGGACGTGAGTTCGGGATCGACCTGACCCGCCGGCCCGACGCGCTCACCAACGTGGTGCGCAAGGTCAAGGAGCTGGAGGCGGGCGGCTGGTCGTTCGAGGCCGCCGACGCCTCCCTGGAACTGCTCCTCAAGGCGGAGATGTCCGACCTGGGCGCGCCGCCGTTCACGCTCGAGTCGTACCGCGTCGTGCTCGACCACCACCAGGACGGCTCGATCGTGTCCGAGGCCACGGTCAAGGTGCACGTGGCGGGCGAGCGCGTCATCGCCACCGCCGAGGGCAACGGCCCGGTGCACGCGCTGGACGCGGCGTTGCGCAAGGCGCTGCTGCCCCACCTGTCGTGGTTGGACGTGGTGGAGCTGAACGACTACAAGGTGCGCATCCTCCCGGGTTCCCACAACTCGGCCGAGCACGGCACCGACGCCGTCACCCGCGTGCTGGTGGAGTCCACCGACGGCGAGCGCGAGTGGACCACCGTGGGCGTGCACGGCAACATCGTCGAGGCCAGTTGGCTCGCCCTGTGCGACGCGCTCGTGCACAAGGCGCTGCGGGTCAGCCCGTCACCAGCGTGAACCCGTTCTCGGCCAGGATGCGGTTGAGCGGGTAGAAGAAGGACGAGCCGCCGACCGAGCAGTTGCCGCTGCCGCCGAGCGAGTGCCCCTGGGCCTGCGAGCCGGTGAACACCGGGGCCCACTGGTCACCGGGCTCGGTGCACACGGTCGTCCGCGTCAACCCGTAGACGACCCCCTCCGGGTAGTTGACGGTCACGTTCTTGGCCTGCACGGCGCCGCACCGCAACCCGGTGGTGCGGCCCGCCGCGCAGACCTGGCCGCCGACGGGCGTCTCCGCCGAGCCGGTGATGGTGCCGGACCCACCGGCGATGGTGGGCCGCTGGACCCAGGCCGCGGTGTTGGTGATCCGGACGACCGCGTAGGTCGTCCGGACCGCGACGATCGGGCCTATGTCCACCATGCCGGGGCCGCGGACGGTGGTGCCGACCGTCCCGCAGGACGGCGACACGAGCAGGTGGCCGCGGACGTTGAAGCCGTTGGCGCAGCGCGTGCCGTTGGCCGGGTAGAGGGCGGTGCCGGCCTCCAGCGGGGTCGGCAGCGCGGCGGTGGCCGCCGCGGCGGGCGCGGCCGCGGCGACGAGCAGGGTCAGGACGAGCAGCAGGGTTCGCATCCCTCCGACGCTAGGCACGCGCGGTGCGGTTTCCAGCCGCCGGTTAGGGTGATCTCGTGCGCATTGCCCGTATCGCCCAACCCGACGGCCTGGCCTTCGCCGCGATCGAAGGCGACGGCGACGACCTCACCGCCGTCGAGATCGCCGACGACCCCTTCGCCAACCCGACGTTCACCGGTCGCCGGTGGCCGCTGGCCGACGTCCGACTGCTGGCGCCGTTCCTGCCGCCCAAGATCGTGGCCATCGGCCGCAACTACGCCGAGCACGCCGCCGAGCTGGGCAACGAGGTGCCGGACAGCCCGTTGATGTTCCTCAAGCCCAACACCGCGGTGATCGGGCCGAACGCGGACATCAAGCTGCCCGCGGTGTCCGAGCGGGTCGACTTCGAGGGCGAGCTGGCCGTGGTCGTCGGCGTCGGCGGCCGGGACATCCCCGCCTCGCGCGCCCGCCAGTCGATCCTCGGCTACACGATCGCCAACGACGTCACCGCGCGCGACCTGCAGAAGGCCGACGGCCAGTGGACGCGGGCCAAGGGCTTCGACACGTTCTGCCCGCTGGGGCCGTGGGTCGAGACCGACTTCGACCCGTCCGACGTGGCCATCCGCACCGAGGTGGACGGCGTGGTCAAGCAGGACTCGCGCACCTCGATGCTGGTGCACGACATCCCCGCGCTCATCGAGTACATCTCGTCGGTGATGACCCTGCGACCGCTGGACGTGATCCTCACCGGCACCCCCGCCGGCGTCGGCCCGCTGACCGCCGGGCAGAGCGTCTCGGTGACCGTCGAGGGCCTGGGCACGCTGACGAACACCGTCACCAACCGCTGAGGCGTCAGCTCCGCTCGATGCGCTCGGGCGCGCGCCGCGCGAACCGCGGCGCGTGCTCGGGCCTCAGCCCGATCGCCACCAGGTAGGCGGGCACGACCTGGAGCCGCGGGAACCGCTGCATCAGCCGGATCGGCCGCGGCACCCGGCCCCGCGCCGCGCTCGACGTGCCCGCCAGCGTCGGCTTGAGGAACGAGTCCTGGATCCGCCGCTGGATCGCCTGCGTCACCGCGGTCGGCAGCCACCGCCTGCGCCGCACCTTGGCCAGCACCTTCTGGTCCAGCTCGCCCCGGCGCAGCGGACCGGCCACGAGCGTCGCGGCGGCCACCGCGTCCTGCACGGCCAGGTTGATGCCGACACCGCCGATGGGCGACATGGCGTGCGCCGCGTCACCGATGCACAGCGCGCCGTCGGCGTGCCAGCGCCGCAACCGGTCGAGCTTCACGTCGAGCAGCTTCACGTCGTCGAGCGACTCGAGGGTCTCCAGCCGCTCCTCCAACCACGGCACGAGTGTCGCCATCCGCCGCCGGAACGCGGCGACCCCCTCGGACCGCAGCAGCTCGTCGGTGCCCTTGCGGATCAGGTACGCGCACTGGAAGTAGTCGCCCCGGTTGATCAGCACCAGCCCGTCGCTCCGGCCGAACCGGCCGGTGGCGCCACTCAGCTCGCCCTCCTCGCGCGGCAGCCGGAACCACCACACGTCCATCGGCGCGCCGAACGAGCGCACCGGCAGCCGGAGCTGCTCGCGCACCAGCGAAGCGCGGCCGTCGGCCGCGATGACCAGGTCCGCGGCCAGCTCGCCGGTCTCGCCCGACGCCGTGCGGTAGCGCACGCCCGTCACCTTGCCGCCCTTCTCGAGCAGGCCGGTGAACTCGGTGTTCATCCGCAGGGCGAACGACGGCTCGCGCCTGCCCGCGTCGGCCAGCAGGTCGAGGAAGTCCCACTGCGGCACGAACGCGATGTGCTTGTGCGCGCCGGGCAGCCTGCGCAGGTCGGCCATCGTCTGCGGGCCCGCGTCCAGCAGCACCTGCATCCGGTCCACGAGCTGGTGCGGCACCGCCGCGAACGACGGGCCCAGGCCCAGTTCGTCCAGCAGCGTCAGCGTCGACGCGTGCACCGTGTCGCCGCGGAAGTCGCGCAGGAAGTCGCCGTGCTTCTCCAGCACCGTCACCTCGACACCGGCCCTGGCCAGCACCAACCCGGCCACCATGCCGGCCGGGCCGCCCCCGACGACCACGACGCCTGTCCTCTCCATGGTCCACCCCTCACATTTTCAACACCAGTTGAATAACTTCAGGATGCTCCTGCGCGACGCCCCGGTCAAGCCCGATACTCTGATCGGGTCATGAGCGCATCAGCAGCATCTTCAGAGGTCCGCGTCCGCTTCTGCCCGTCGCCGACCGGCACCCCCCACGTGGGGATGATTCGCACCGCCCTGTTCAACTGGGCGTACGCCCGCCACACCGGCGGCACCGCGGTGTTCCGGATCGAGGACACCGACGCGGCCCGCGACTCCGAGGAGTCGTACCTCTCGCTGCTGGAAGCCATGCGGTGGCTCGGTCTGGACTGGGACGAGGGCCCCGAGGTCGGCGGCCCGCACGCGCCGTACCGGCAGAGCCTGCGCCGCGACCTCTACGCCGACATCGCCAAGCGCCTGTTCGAGGCGGGCGAGCTGTACGAGTCGTTCTCCACCGCCGAGGAGATCGAGGCCCGCCGCAAGGCCGCGGGCCAGGACCCGAAGCTCGGCTACGACGGCTACGACCGCGGCCTCACCGACGAGCAGAAGTCCGCGTTCCGGGCCGAGGGCCGCGAACCGGTGCTGCGGCTGCGGATGCCCGACGAGGACATCACCTGGGACGACCTCGTGCGCGGCGAGATCACGTTCAAGGCGGGCAACACGCCCGACCCCGTGCTGCTGCGCGCCAACGGCGACCCGCTGTACCCGTTCGTGAACCCGGTGGACGACGCGCTGATGGGCATCACGCACGTGCTGCGCGGCGAGGACCTGCTCCCGTCGACCCCGCGCCAGATCGCGCTGTACCGGGCGTTGACCCGGATCGGCGTGACCACGTTCACGCCGCGGTTCGGCCACCTGCCGTACGTGATGGGCGAGGGCAACAAGAAGCTCTCCAAGCGCGACCCGCAGTCGAACCTGTTCCTCTACCGCGACCGCGGGTTCCTGCCCGAGGGCCTGCTGAACTACCTGGCGCTGCTCGGCTGGTCCATCGCCGACGACCGCGACATCTTCACCGTGACCGAGCTGGTCGAGGCGTTCGAGCTGGACAAGGTCAGCCTCAACCCGGCCCGCTTCGACCTGAAGAAGGCCGAGGCGATCAACGCCACGCACCTGCGCGCGCTGCCGGTCGAGGACTTCGTCAGCCGCGTGCTGCCCTACCTGGTCAAGGACGGTGTGCTGCCGGCCGAGCCGACGCCGGAGCAGGTCGCCCTGCTGTCGGGCGTCGCGCCGCTCGTGCAGGAGCGGCTCGTCGTGCTGTCCGAAGCGTCCGGAATGGTGCGGTTCCTGTTCGTCGCTGAGGAGGACTTCGCGCCCGAGGAGGACTCGGCGGCCAAGGCCCTGGGCCCGGACGCGCGGCCCGTGCTCGAAGCGGCCATCGCCGCCCTGGAGCCGCTTCCGGAGTGGACGGCCGCCTCCGTCGAGGAGGCGCTGAAGGTGTCGCTTGTGGACGGACTGGGCCTCAAACCGCGCAGGGCGTACGCCCCCGTGCGGGTCGGCGTGACGGGCCGTACCGTCTCGCCGCCACTGTACGAATCCATGGAACTACTGGGTCGGAGTCGCTCGATCGGGCGATTGCGCCGCGCGCTCGGGGCAATCTGACTGGTGCGTTCGGGCGGTTCAGGGGTGCTTGACCGTGCAAGAACCCCTAGATATCACCTCTCTGGTCGAGTCGGACGAGGGGCGACCGCACCTAGCCTCACGGGGTGACAACCGCAGCCCCGACCTTCACCCCTCGGAGAACCGGCGAGATCCGGGCCGTGTGCCTCGACGTCGACGACACCCTCGTCGACTACAGCACCTCGTCCCGGGCCGCCCTGGCCGCGATGGTCGGCAACGCCGACGCCTGGCCGCTGTGGCAGCGCATCACGGATGAGCACTGCGAACGGCTCCTCGCCGGCGAGCTCGAGTACGAGACGATGCGCAACATCCGCACCCGTGCCTTCTTCGCGGCCCTCGGCGAGGAGTTGGACCAGGAGGAGGCGACCCGCCGGGAACTGCGCCGGCAGGAAGTCCTCGCGTCCGGCTGGCGGCTGTTCCCCGACGTCGTGCCCTGCCTCGAGTGGTTGCGGGCCACCGGTCTGCCCATGGCGGCCGTGAGCAACGCCTCAGGCAACCACCAGCGGGTGAAGATCGCCTCGCTGGGGCTCGCGCAGTACTTCGACACGGTCCTCATCGCCGGCGAGGTCGGCGCGGCGAAACCGGACCGGGTGATCTTCGACACCGCGTGCGCGGACCTCGGCGTGGACCTGGGTGACACGGTGCACATCGGCGACCGGCTGCACGCCGACGCGATCGGCGCCCGCGACGCGGGCATGAGGGGCGTGTGGCTGAACCGCCAGGGCCCGCGCGAAGGCGTGCTGCCCGCCGGCATCTCCGCCATCACCAGCCTCGCTGAGCTGCCGGAACTGCTGGTCTGCGAGCTGTCCGCCGCCTCCGCGTGACCCCGATTTCCGTTCCGCCGGGTACGTGGTCTAGTATTCCTCCCGGCGGAACGGAGAGGCCCCCTGAGCAAGACCGACAGGGAGTCGAACCGGGAAACCAATGGGGTATGGTGTAATTGGCAGCACGACTGATTCTGGTTCAGTTAGTCTAGGTTCGAGTCCTGGTACCCCAGCTGCGAAGTGCGAAACCAAGTGTGGTAAGCTACTCGCAACGCAGGACAGCAAGACAAGATCTGCTAAAGTGAATATCGAAAGTTCCTGGCCCCGTCGTCTAGCGGCCTAGGACGCCGCCCTCTCAAGGCGGTAGCGTGGGTTCGAATCCCATCGGGGCTACAGATCAGGGAGATCCCTGTTTCGCTTATGCGAAACAGGGATCTTTCGCATTTACACCGGGGGTCCCACCCCCGGACCCCGGGCAGGAGGGCTTCGCCCCCTGCACCCCCGCGCAAGCGGGCTCCCGTTCCCGTCACCGATCGGCGTGTAGCGGGAACGGGAGCCCGTTAGTGCAAGCCAGGCCTCAGAGACGGCTCTGGAGGGCCTCGGCGGCTGCCAGGAGGTCTGCGGCCCAGCGGGCGCCCGGACGGCGGCCCATGCGGTCGATGGGGCCGGAAACCGACACCGCGGCGACCACCGTGCCGGTGCTGTCCCGGACCGGCGCGGAAACGCTCGCCACACCCGGTTCCCGTTCCGCCACCGATTGTGCCCAACCCCGGCGACGCACTTCCAACAATGTGCGCTCGCCGTAAACGGCGTCGGCGAGAACGGACCGCTGAGTTCCCGGATCGGACCACGCCGCCAATACCTTCGCGCCGGAACCCGCCGTCATCGGCAATCGCGCGCCGATCGGCACGGTGTCGCGCAAACCACTCGGTGGTTCCGCGGAGGACACGCAGATCCGCTGCATCCCGTCCCGCCGGTACAACTGGACGCTCTCTCCCGTGATGTCGCGCAACCTCGGCAACACCGAGGACGCCGCGTCGAGCAGCGGGTCGGTGGCACCGCCCGCCAACTCCGCCAGTGCCGCGCCCGGACGCCAGCGGCCGTCGGAACCCCGTCGCAGCAACCGGTGCACCTCGAGCCCGACCGCCAACCTGTGCGCGGTAGCCCTCGGCAAGCCCGTCCGGTTGCACAACTCGGCGAGCCCACACGGATCCTTTGCGACGGCGTTCAAGACGGCCACTGCCTTGTCGAGCACGCCGATCCCGCTATGCTGTCCCACAAGCCGATACTAACTTCCCACTGTCTGGGAAGTCCAGATCTATCGACTGTCCAGATCTTGGGAGAGTTGCGATGAGCCGCACGCTCGCGGAGAAGGTGTGGGAAGCACACGTCGTGCGCCACGGCAGTGGCGCGGAGCCGGACCTGCTCTACATCGACCTCCACCTGCTGCATGAAGTGACCAGCCCGCAGGCGTTCGACGGCCTGCGGTTGGCGGGGCGCGGGCTCCGCCGCCCGGACCTCACGATCGCCACCGAGGACCACAACGTCCCGACGATCGACATCGAGCTCCCTATCGCCGACCCGGTGTCGCGGACGCAGGTCGAGACGCTGCGCAAGAACTGCGCGGAGTTCGGCGTGCGGCTGCACCCGATGGGCGACGCCGAGCAGGGCATCGTGCACGTCGTCGGCCCGCAGCTGGGCCTGACCCAGCCCGGCATGACGGTCGTCTGCGGTGACAGCCACACGTCGACGCACGGCGCGTTCGGCGCGTTGGCGTTCGGCATCGGCACGTCCGAGGTGGAGCACGTGATGGCCACCCAGACGCTGCCGCTGCGGCCGTTCAAGACCATGGCCATCACGGTCGACGGGGAGTTGCAGCCCGGTGTCACGGCCAAGGACATCATTCTCGCGGTGATCGCGAAGATCGGCACCGGCGGTGGCCAGGGCTACGTCCTGGAGTACCGGGGCAGCGCGATCGAGGCGCTGTCCATGGAAGCCCGCATGACCGTGTGCAACATGTCGATCGAGGCGGGCGCCCGCGCGGGCATGATCGCGCCGGACCAGACCACGTTCGACTACATCCAGGGCCGTCCGCACGCGCCGTCCGGCGCGGACTGGGACGCGGCGGTCGAGTACTGGAAGACCCTGCGCACCGACGACGACGCCGAGTTCGACGCCGAGGTCCGCCTCGACGCCGACGAGCTGACCCCGTTCGTCACCTGGGGCACCAACCCCGGCCAGGGCCTGCCGCTGAGCGCCAGCGTGCCCGACCCCGAGGCCATCGTCGACGAGAACGAGCGCGTGGCCGCCGAGAAGGCCCTGACCTACATGGGCCTGGAAGCGGGCACCCCGCTGCGCGACATCCACGTCGACACCGTCTTCCTCGGCTCGTGCACGAATGGCCGCATCGAGGACCTGAGGGCGGCGGCGGACGTGCTGCGCGGCCACAAGGTGGCCGACGGCGTGCGGATGCTCGTCGTGCCCGGGTCCATGCGGGTGCGCGCGCAGGCCGAGACCGAAGGACTGCACGAAGTGTTCTTGGCGGCGGGCGCCGAGTGGCGCCAGGCCGGCTGCTCGATGTGCCTGGGCATGAACCCGGACCAGCTCAAGCCGGGTGAGCGCAGCGCGTCGACCTCCAACCGCAACTTCGAGGGCAGGCAGGGCAAGGGTGGGCGCACCCACCTGGTCTCGCCACTCGTGGCCGCCGCCACCGCCGTGCGCGGCACGCTGTCGTCGCCCGCCGACCTGGTCTGAGGGAGTTCTAGGAACATGGAAGCGTTCACCAGGCACACCGGGGTCGGCGTTCCGCTGCGCAGGTCCAACGTGGACACCGACCAGATCATCCCGGCCGTCTACCTCAAGCGCGTGACCCGCACGGGCTTCGAGGACGGCCTGTTCGCCGCGTGGCGCGGTGACGAGCAGTTCGTGCTCAACCAGGAAGCGTTCCGGGCGGGCAGCGTGCTCGTCGCCGGGCCCGACTTCGGCACCGGGTCGTCCCGGGAGCACGCCGTGTGGGCGCTCATGGATTACGGCTTCCGGGTGGTCATCTCGTCCCGGTTCGCCGACATCTTCCGGGGCAACGCGGGCAAGCAGGGCCTCGTGGCGGCCCAGTGCGAGCAGTCCGATGTCGAATTGCTGTGGAAGCTGCTGGAGAACGAGCCGGGCACCGAGGTGACCGTCGACCTCACCCGGAACACGGTTGTGGCGAAGGACTTCACCGCCCCCTTCACCGTCGACGAGTACACCCGCTGGCGGCTGCTGGAGGGATTGGACGACATCGCCCTGACCCTCCGCCACGCCGACGACATCACGGAGTTCGAGCAGCGCAGGCAGGGTTGGTTGCCGACTACCGATCCGCTGCCCGCGGGGTGACCGGGGAAGGGGTCGCATTCCCTCCGAACAGCGGGAATCCGACCCCTTCGATCCCTCCGCCGGCCGCCCGGGTGTCCCTCGACAGGTCGTAATTGCCCACGCCACAACAAGAAATCTGGCGTGGCGATTGGTATTTCCTTGCATATGGGCTTACCGTGGGCAATCAGTCGGCCCGACTAGGGCCGTGAGCGTCCTGGGAGGGACTGAAGGTGAACAAGGCCCAGCTCATCGAGGCGCTCGCCGAGCGCCTTGGCGACAAGAAGAACGCCGCTGCCGCTGTCGACGGCATCGTCGACGTCATCGTCCGCAGCGTCCACAAGGGCGAGAAGGTCAACATCACCGGTTTCGGTGTCTTCGAGAAGCGCGCCCGTGCGGCACGCACCGCTCGCAACCCGCGCACCGGTGAGACCGTGAAGGTCAAGAAGACCAACGTGCCCGCGTTCCGCGCGGGTTCGACGTTCAAGGACGTCATCAGCGGCACGAAGAAGCTGCCGCGCGTGACGGCCGCCAAGCCCGCCGCCGCCGGTGCGGCGGCCAAGCCGGCCGCTGCCACCAAGGCGCCGGCGACCCGCAGCACCACCGCTCGTACCACCACTGCGCGCGCGACGCGCAGCACCGGTACGGCCACGCGTGCGGCTGCGGCAGCCACCAAGGCGCCGGCGACCCGCCGGACCGCCGCGGCTGCGAAGCCCGCCGCCACCGCCACCAAGGCCGCGCCTGCCAAGAGCACCGCGACCAAGGCCACCGCCGCGAAGGCGACGACGGCGAAGGCGACCGCGGCCAAGCCCGCGGCGGCGAAGAAGGCCACCACGGCGAAGGCGACGACGGCGAAGGCCACCACGGCCGCAGCCGCGAAGCCGGCGGCGGCAGCCGCGAAGCCGGCGGCCGCGGCGAAGAAGGCCCCGGCCAAGAAGAAGTGAAGTCGGGCCGGGTGATCACCGGCCAGGCACGCAACAGACGCTCAGGGCCCGGTGCGGACGCGCACCGGGCCCTGGCGCTTTTCTCCCCCTACCAGCCCTGTCCCGGCCCCGCAGCGACCTCTTCAGCCCCTCGGAACCCCGAACCCACGCGTGTCCTACCTCCGGAACGCCCGTGTCCTGCGTTCGGAACAGCCGTGTCCTGCGTTCGGAACAGCCGAGTCGAACGCTCGGCACGGGCCGGGGCGTGGCCCGCCGCCCGGATCGCACGCCCGGATCGCGGGTCGCCGGTGGCGAACCCGCGATGCTCGAACGGACTCCCGGCGTGACCCGACCGGCCTAGTGGGCCGGCCGGATCAGGCGGTCGGGGCGGGCAGCGCGGTGGGGAAGTAGTGCGCCGAGACCAGCCGCGGCCAGGACGTGTGCGAGTCCGAAGTGGACCAGCCCGGCTCCGGCCGCCGGAACGCCAGCAGCCACGCGCTGCCCTTCTTGCACGGCGTGCCGTCCAACGACAGACCGCCCAGGTCGGCGAGGGTGGAGACGATGTCCGGGATCACCCCGCCCTGGCTGCACACGACCGGTGTGCCGGGGCCGTCCGCGATCTCCAGCAGCCGCACCAACCCGGCCTCGCGATCCGGCCAGAACCCCTCCTCGGACAACCTCGGCTCCAGCAGCACGCCGATGCCCAGGTCCTCCGCCACCCCCTGGACGGTCTCCACGCACCGCACCCTGGGCGCGGAGTGCACCCGCACCGGCCCCCACAGCGGCAGCATCGACCGCAACCCGCCGGCCTGCCGCCACCCCGCCGAGCTCAACGGCCGCAGGTCGTCGTCACCGGGCCAGTTGTCCCGCTTGCCCGCCTTCGCGTGCCGCACCAGCAGCACGGTGGCCAAGTCGGTGGGCTCCGCCGCGAACGCCGCCAGCACCGAGCGGTCCGTGTCCTTCGTCACCAGGGAAGCCGCCTCGGCCACCGGGGCCCACCGCAGCTCGTCCACCTCGTCGTTCGGCGTGAACTCGCCCGACGCGACCCGCGCGCTGAAGTAGTCCACGACCTTCGGCTTGCCGAAAGCCCGGTACGACACCTGGCTCAGGTGCCGACCCAGCACGGCGTGGTACCCGGTTTCCTCCAGCACCTCGCGCACCGCCGCGGCCGGCACGGTCTCGCCGGGGTCCAGCTTGCCCTTCGGCAGGGACCAGTCGTCGTACCGCGGCCGGTGCACGACCGCCACGGAACCCTCGCGCCACAGCACGGCGCCCGCTGCCCGGATCACCGACTCACCCGATCGCGCGGTGGGTGCGCAGCATCTCGGTCTGGTGGTCGCGCACCCTGGTGCCGTCCGCGGGCGACGCCTCCCACTCGCCGTCCGGTTGCAGCACCCAGCACCGCGTGGTCGGTTCCAGCGCCGAGTCCATCATCGCGTCGAGCTGCGCGGTGAGCTTCGGGTCGGTCACCCGCACCTGCACCTCCACCCGCCGGTCCAGGTTGCGGTGCATCATGTCGGCGCTGCCGATCCAGTGCTCGCCCGAGCCGACGAAGTGGAACACCCGCGAGTGCTCCAGGAACCGGCCGAGGACGGACCGGACGTGGATGTTCTCCGACAGCCCCTTGATGCCCGGCTTCAACGCGCACACGCCGCGCACCACCACGTCCACCCGCACGCCGGCCTGCGACGCCCGGTACAGCGAGTCGATGACCTGCTCGTCGACCAGGGAGTTCACCTTGATGCGCACACCGGCGGGCGCACCCGCCCGGGCGTGCTCGACCTCGCGCTCGATGCGCTCCACGATCCCACGCCGCACGCCGTAGGGCGCGACGAGCAGGCTGCGGTAGTGGTCCTGCCGGGCGTACCCGGTGAGCACGTTGAACAGGTCGGTGAGGTCCGCGCCGATGGTCGGCTCGGCGGTGAGGATGCCGATGTCCTCGTACAGCCGGGCCGTCTTCGGGTTGTAGTTGCCGGTGCCGATGTGGCAGTACCGCTGGATCCGCGAGCCCTCCTGCCGCACCACCAGCGAGGTCTTGCAGTGCGTCTTGAGCCCCATCAGGCCGTAGACGACGTGCACGCCCGCCTTCTCCAGCGCGCGCGCCCACTTGATGTTCGCCTGCTCGTCGAACCGCGCCTTGATCTCCACCAGCGCCACGACCTGCTTGCCCGCTTCGGCCGCGTCGATCAGCGCGTCGACGATCGGGGAGTCGCCCGACGTGCGGTACAGCGTCTGCTTGATGGCCAGCACGCGCGGGTCGGCCGCCGCCTGCTCGATGAACCGCTGGACGGACGTGGAGAACGAGTCGTACGGGTGGTGCACCAGCACGTCGCCCTCGCGGAGGGTGGCGAAGATGCTCTTGGGCGTCTCGCGCTCGCCGAACGCCGAGTGCGTCGCGGGCACGAACGGCGCGTCCTTGAGCTGCTTGCGGTCCACGCTGTAGAGCTGCCACAGGCACGACAGGTCCAGCAGGCCGGGCACCTGGACGACGTCGTGCGGGTCGACCTCCAGCTCGCGCAGCAGCCGTTCCAGCATGTGCTCGGTCATGTCGTCGGCGATCTCCAGCCGTACCGGCGGCCCGAACCGGCGGCGCGCCAGCTCCCGCTCCAACGACTTGAGCAGGTCCTCGTCCTGGTCCTCCTCGACCTCCAGGTCGGCGTTGCGGGTGACCCGGAACGCGTGGCACTCGATCACCTGCATGCCCGCGAACAGCTCGCCGAGGTGCGCCGCGATCAGCTCCTCCAACGGCAGGAACGTCGCCGTCGGGCTGGTCCGGTCGCTCTCGACGCGGACCAGGCGCGGCACGTTGTCCGGCACCTTGATGCGCGCGAACCGCTCCGCGCCGCCCTCCGGGTCGCGCACCGTCACGGCGAGGTTCAGCGACAGGCCGGAGATGTAGGGGAACGGGTGCGCGGCGTCCACGGCCAGCGGTGTGAGCACCGGGAACACCTGGTCGGTGAAGTAGTTGGACAGCCGCAGCTGCTCGAAGTCGCTGAGCTGCGCCCAGTTGACGATGCTGATGCCGTGCTTCTCCAGCTCCGGCTGCACGTGGTCGAGGAACGCCCTGGCGTGCTGCTCGACCAGGCCCTGGGCGCGCTTGGACATGTTCGCCAGCTGCTCGCGCGGGGTGAGCCCGTCCGCGCTGCGCACCGAGAGGCCCGTCTCGTCGCGGCGCTTCAGGCCCGCGACCCGGACCATGTAGAACTCGTCCAGGTTCGAGGCGAAGATGGCCAGGAACTTCGCCCGCTCCAGCAACGGCTGGGAGGCGTCCTCGGCCAGCGCGAGCACCCTGGCGTTGAAGTCCAACCAGGACAGCTCCCGGTTGAAGTACCGGTCGTCGGGCAGGTCGGCCTGGGCCTCGGTGGCCGTGACCGCGGGCGGCGAGCTCGGGAACGACCGGGACGCGCCGTCGGCCGGCGCGGGTTGCTGCGCCGTGGCCGCCGTCGTGCCCGCACGCGTGCCGGCGGCGCCGCGGCGGGTGGCCGGGCGCGGTCGGCGGCGGGGGGTGCTCGCGGCGGGCGCGGTCCGCGGCGTCCTCGTCCGTCGCTTCGGCGCGGGCTGGTCGGGGGTGTCTTCCGTGCTCACGATCAGCATTGTTCCCCAATATGGGCGGCTGCGCGCTGAGCTGAGCCGACGAGGAAGTGAACTCCGCGTCACACCGGGCGGAGCACGCCGCGCACGTCACCAGCGGCGTCCCGCACGAGCGCGACCCGCTGGCCGGGGCGCAGCGAGCGCCAGCCGCCTTCGGCGACGGCTTCGGCCGTCACGTCGACCAGCACGCCGTCGTCGCGCAGCACGGTGGCCGAGCCGTCGGGGTGGTGGGCGCTCACCGTGGCCTGCTCGCGCGCGGTCGGGTGGTCGGTCACGGGGCAAAGCTAGCCCAAGGAGTCCTGACCGGACCGGGGGAACGGGGTCTCAGCCGCCGACGGGCGTGACGGCGGCGGCGGTGCGCGGACCCAGGCCCAGGTCGGCGGCGAGGCGCAAGTCGTCGGCGGTGTCGACGTCGTGGCGCAGCGACGGCCACGGGCCCAGCAGGGGCGTGGCCCCCGAGGTCGAGTGGGCGGCGGCGGAGCCGGGTCCGAAGGCGGGCGCGAGGTCGCCGCCGGGGGCCGACAGGAGCAGCGTGGTGCCGGTGCCCTGGCGGTCCGGGCAGAACGAGCGGCCGCGCGCGGCGGCGAGGGCGGCGGCGAGCTCCGCGGTCCGGAGGGCCGGCAGGTCGGCTTGGAGTGCGCCGATCGCGGAGGCGGGGTCGCGGGACCGCAGGACGTCGAAGCCGTGGCGCAGGGACTCGTTCAGGCCCTCGGGGCCGGGGATCGACTCGACGCCGAGCGCCCGCAGCTCCGCGACGACCGACGGGTCGGACGTGACGGCCACCACACGGCGGACGGTCGGCAGCGCCGCGGCGATGGTGTCCACCGCGAACGCCAGGGCCAGCGCCGGGCGGTCCAGCCGGGCGCCGACCAGCCGGGTCTTGGCCCGTCGCAGGGTCTTGACCGGTACCACCAGGTCGACGTCGGCTCCCACCCCGCCATACTCCCGGATGCCGGCTGGACCTGGCCAGGGGCCTCGGGCCTGATTGTCGCCCCTGGCGACGTGGGGAAGACTCCAGGTCCACGACGAAGAGGGAGTGCACGTGGCCAAGGAGAAGGGCGGCTTCTGGGTCGGGCTCGCCGCGGCGGTCTTCTACCCCGCCACCGCGGTGATGGCGCGGCGGCGCGACGAAGGCGCGGAGAGGGTGCCCAGGACGGGCGGGGCGCTCATCGTGATGAACCACGTGTCGCACCTGGACCCCGTCTACGACGCCGTCTTCACGCACAGGCAAGGCCGCGTGCCGCACTTCCTCGCCAAGCACAGCCTGTGGAACGTCCCGTTCGTCGGCACGGTGGTCAGGGGCGCCCGGCAGATCCCGGTGTACCGGGGCACGGCCGACGCGCAGCAGAGCCTGCGCGCCGCCCACGAGGCCCTGGAACAGGGCCTCGTCGTGATCATCTACCCGGAGGGCACGATCACGCGCGACCCGGACGGCTGGCCGATGGCCTCGCGCACCGGGGTCGCGCGGCTCGCGCTGGAGCACGACGTGCCGGTGCTGCCCGCGGCGCGGTGGGGCACGCGCGAGGTCTACGACCACTACCGGAAGAAGTTCCGGCCGTTCCCCCGCAAGACCGTGGTGACGAAGGTGGGCCCGCCCGCCGACCTGGACGCCTACCGCAGCAGGCCGCAGAACCTGGCGCTGCTGCGCGAGGTGACCGACGTGCTGATGAACGACGTGAAGGGCCTGCTCGCGGAGATCCGCGAGGAGCAGGCGCCCGACGGCTTCTACACCAAGAAGGCCTGACGTGGACCGGGTCGCGGTGCTGGGCGCCGGGTCGTGGGGCACCGCCTTCGCGAAGGTGCTCGCGGACTCCGGCACGGACGTGGTGCTGTGGGCGCGGCGCTCCGACGTGGCCGACGCCATCACGGCGGGCCGCGTCAACGACGACTACCTGCCGGGTGTGGCGCTGCCCCCGAACCTGACCGCCACGTCGGACGCGCGCAAGGCGTTGGCCGGGGCGGGGGCCGTGGTGCTGGCGGTGCCGAGCCAGACGTTGCGGGAGAACCTGAGCGGCTGGCGGCCGTGGCTGCCGGCGGGCGCGACGCTGGTCAGCCTGGCCAAGGGGGTCGAGCTGGGCACGCTGAAGCGGATGAGCGAGGTGGTCCGCGAGGTCGCCGGCGTGCCGGAGGACCAGGTCGCGGTGGTGTCGGGACCCAACCTGGCCAAGGAGATCGCGGCCGAGCAGCCCACCGCGACGGTCATCGCCTGCACCGACCACGACCGCGCGGTGGAGTTGCAGCACGCGTGCTCGAACTCCTACTTCCGGCCGTACACGAACGTCGACGTGGTGGGCTGCGAGCTCGGTGGCGCGTGCAAGAACGTGATCGCGCTGGCGTGCGGCATGGCGGCGGGCATGGGGTTCGGGGACAACACGATGGCCTCGATCATCACCCGCGGTCTCGCCGAGACGGCGCGGTTGGGCGCGGCGCTGGGCGCGGACCCGTTGACGTTCGCCGGGTTGGCCGGGCTGGGCGACCTGGTGGCCACGTGCGCCTCGCCGCTGTCGCGCAACCGGTCGTTCGGCGAGCGGCTGGGTCTCGGCGACTCGCCGGCGCAGGCGCAGGAGGCCGCGCACGGGCAGGTCGCCGAGGGCGTGAAGTCGTGCTCGTCGATCCGCGAGCTGGCCGCGCGGGTGGGCGTGGACATGCCGATCACCGACGGCGTGCACCAGGTGTGCCACGAAGGACTGGACCCGCGCGTGCTGACGACGGCGCTGCTCGGGCGCGAGCGGAAGGCGGAACGGCAATGACCTGGGGCGACGGCACCCGCGTGGTGCACTCGACGCCGGCGGTGCGGGGCGAGCCGTTCCTGGCCGGGCCGGTGTTCGCGTCCGCGTACCACCTGGGCGGCGCCGACACCTACGGGCGGGTGCACAACCCGACGTGGCGGGCGTTGGAGGTGGCGCTGGGCGAGCTGGACGGCGGCACGACCGTGCTGTTCCCGTCCGGGATGGCGGCGATCTCGACGTTCCTGCGGGTCGTGCTCGCGCCCGGTGACGTCGTGGTGGTGCCGAGCGACGGCTACTACCTGACGCGCACGCTGGTCGCCGACATGCCGGTGGAGGTGGTCGAGGCGCCGACGGCCGGGCCGTACCCGTCGTTCGAGGGCGTGCGGCTGGTGCTGCTGGAGTCGCCGTCGAACCCCGGGCTGGACGTGTGCGACATCAGCGCGTTGGTGGCCGCCGCGCACGCGGCGGGCACGCTGGTGGCGGTGGACAACACCACCGCGACGCCGTTGGGGCAGCAGCCGCTGCTGCTGGGCGCGGACGCGGTGGTGAGCAGCGACACGAAGGCCGTCGCGGGGCACAGCGACGTGCTGCTGGGCCACGTGTCCACCTCGGACCCGGACCTGGCGGAACGGGTGCGGGCGGCGCGGACGACCGGCGGCGCGATCCCCGGGCCGTTCGAGGCGTGGCTGGCGCACCGGGGTCTCGGCACGCTCGACCTGAGGTTGGGCAGGCAGGCGGAGAACGCGGCGGCGCTGCACGAGGTCTTGAAGGACCACCCGGCGGTCAGCGGGCTGCGGTGGCCGGGCGCGCCGGGGGACCCGGCGCACGAGGTGGCGTCGCGGCAGATGCGGCGGTTCGGCGGGGTGCTGACGTTCGTGCTGGCGGACGAGGGCGCGGTGGCGTCCTTCCTGGAGCGGTCGCGGCTGGTGTACGCGAGCACGAGCTTCGGCGGCCTGCACACGAGCCTGGACCGGCGGGCGCAGTGGGGCGACCCGGTGCCCGAGGGCCTGGTGCGGCTGTCCGCGGGCTGCGAGGACACCGCCGACCTCGTCGAGGACGTGCTCCGGTCACTCTGACGGGTCCAGTTCGTGGGACGTGGTTGCGCGGTGGCGGGTCGGCTGCCACCCTCGTCACCATGTCTTTTCGCGCCATGACCGACGGGCGGGGTCACATCGACCTGCGCCTGGTCGCCAGCGCGCTCTGTCCTTCCCGGTGATCGTCTCGCGTCCCGCGAGCCCGTGAGGCTCGCCACATCACCGAGCACCGAGAAGGAACCATGTTCGCCGTTCCGGAGAACACCATCGCCCTGCCCCAGTCGCACGCCGCCCTGCACCCGGTGCGGATCGCGCTCGACACGGCGGCACGGCGGGAGCGCTGGGCCCACCTGCTGCGCTACGACCCCGAGACCCGCTTCGCCGCGCTGGTCGACCGCACCGACGAGCAGGAGGTGTGGCTGATGAGCTGGCTGCCCGGCCAACGCGCCGAGCTGCACGACCACGGCGTCACCAGTGGCGCGTTCACCGTGGTCAGCGGCTCGCTGACGGAGGTCGTCACGCCGGGCCCGACCCAGGTGCTGCACCACCTGGTGGCGGGCCAGTCGCGGGTCTTCGGGCCCGGCTACGCGCACCAGGTGCGCAACGACGGCACCGACCCCGCCGTGACGATCCACGTGTTCCGCGACGGCGGGCGCACCATCCGGCCGGTCCGGTTCGACCCGCTCGCCGGGGCTACCTCCGCGCGGTGACGTGCGGCGGGACGTCCCAGTCGCCGACCAGCGCCGGGTCCGGCTCGGGTTCGCCCCACGCGGTGCGCAGCGGCAGCACACCCGCCCACTTCGCGTTGGCGGCGACGTCCTCGTCCTCGTCGCCGGGCGGGCCGCTGCGGATCTTGACCGACGCCTCGGCCAGGTCGAGCGACAGCACGGCGGTCGCGGCCAGCTCCTTCGGCGTCGGCGGGCGGGCGTAGTCCCACGAGCCGGGGGCGATGTGCTCGGTGAGCACGCGCAGGGCGTGCAGCTTGGCGTCCGGGTCGGTGACGGGGACGGCGGTGCCGTGCACGACGGCGGCGCGGTAGTTCATCGAGTGGTCGAACACCGAGCGGGCGTAGACGACGCCGTCGAGGATCGTCACGGCGACGCACACGGGCACGCCGGTCCCGGCTTCGCGGAGGCTGCGCGCGCCGGTCGAGCCGTGCAGGTAGAGGGTGTCGCCGTCGCGGCCGTAGCCGGTGGGCAGCACGAGCGGCGCGTCGTCCACGACGACGGCCAGGTGGCAGACGAGAGCGGCGTCGAGGACCGCGTGCAGCGCCTCGCGTTCGGTGACGGCGCGGTTGCGCCCGCGCTTGATGGTGCTGCGGTCCGTCGGTGACAACGTCATGCGACGAGCTTGTCCGGTAAAGTGGCCTTCTTCAAGTGCCAATTCTTGGCGTTTTGAGGAGGCCACTGTGGCGGAGACGGCGTTGGCGGTGGTGCTGGACCGCGAGTCGGCCGAACCGCTGGCCGTGCAGCTCGCGGACGCCCTGCGCACGGCGGCGGGCGACGGGCGGCTGCGCAGCGGTGACCGGTTGCCCTCGACCCGGGCGCTGGCCGAGCGGCTCGGCGTGAGCCGGACCGTGACCGCGGCAGCATACGAGCAGCTGCACGCCGAGGGCTGGATCGCGGGGCGGCACGGGTCGGGCACCTACGTGACGACCACGCCGCCGGGCGCGTTGAAGTCGCGGGCCCGGCGGGTGGCGGCGCCCGCCGCGCCGGTGGACGTCGTGGACCTCGCGCCCGGCGCGCCGTGGGCGGAGGGGTTGGACCGGGCGGCCTGGCGGCGGGCCTGGCGCGCGGCGGCGGACGTGCAGCCGTTGTTCCGGCCGGCGCGGGGCGGGTTGCCCGAGTACCGGGCGGTGGTGGCGGAGCACCTGCTGCGGCACCGGGGGTTGGCGGTGCGCGGCGGGTTGCGGGAGGAGTTGGTGCTGGCGACCGGCGGGACCACGGCGGCGTTGGTGGAGCTGGGGTCGGCCGTGCTGCGGCCGGGTGACGCGGTGGCGGTGGAGGAGCCGGGCTACCAGCGGGCGGTGTGGGCGTTGCGGTCGGCCGGGGTGAAGGTCGTGCAGGCGCCCGTGGACGCCGAGGGGCTGTTGGTGGAGGCCGTGCCGCCGGGGGTGCGCGGCGTGTACTGCTCGCCGGCGCACCAGTACCCGATGGGCGGGCGGATGTCGGCGGCGCGGCGGGTGGCGCTGGTGGAGCGGGCGCGGGCGGAGGGGTGGCTGGTCGTCGAGGACGACTACGACGGCGAGCTGCGCTACGACGTCGCGCCGTTGCCGTTGCTGGCCGCGCTGGCGCCGGACGTGGTGGTCCACCTGGGCACGACGAGCAAGATCCTCACGCCGACGCTGGGCGCGGGGTGGATGGTCGCGCCCGAGCCGATCGCCGCCGAGGTGATGGCGCACCGGGACCGGACCGGCACCAGCCCGTCCGCGGCGGGGCAGCGGGTCCTGGTCGAGCTGGCGCGCAACGGCGACCTGGGCCGGCACCTGCGCAAGCTCCGCCGTGAGCTGTCCGAGCGCCGCGCGCTGCTGTCGGCGGCGTTCGCCGAGGCCGGGATCCCCGTGCTCGGCGACGACGCGGGCGCGCACATCGTCGTGCCGCTGCCGTCGGCGCAGGCGGAGCGCGACGTGCTGGCCGAGGCGCACGACCGCGGCCTGCGGCTGGACGGCCTGGGCCGCCACCACGCGGGCCGGCCGAAGGTGCACGGCGCGGCGATCGGCTACAGCGCCTGCTCGCGGGAGCAGCTGACCGCCGCCATCCCCACCCTGATCGGCATCCTCGCCACCACGCCGGCCCGTCGCGAGCGTTGAACTCAGGGCGGCTGGACGTTGGACTCTCGCGTCGCGAACGTCGGACTCTCGCGGGAGTCGTGCGTTCGCGACGGGTGAGTTGTGCGCTCAGGTGCGCGGTGCCAGTGGGTGGTTACGCCATCCGGGTAGGGTCCGAGCCATGACACAGCGCAAGACCAAGGTCGCCGTGGTGTTCGGCGGGCGCAGCAGCGAGCACATGGTCTCCTGCCTGTCCGCCGGCAGTGTCCTGCCGCACCTGGACCGGGACAGGTTCGACGTCGTGCCCGTCGGCATCACCGAAACGGGCGCGTGGGTGATCGGCGCCGACGACACCAAGGCGCTCGAGGTGCGGGACCGGCAGCTGCCCACCGTCAACGCGCTGGTCCCCGTGTCCGGCAGCGAACTGGTGCCGGTGGCGCCCACCGAGGTGCTGGCCGACGTGGAGGTCGTGTTCCCCGTGCTGCACGGCGCGTGGGGCGAGGACGGCACCATCCAGGGCCTGCTGGAGCTGGCCGACATCCCGTACGTGGGACCGGGTGTGCTGGCCAGCGCGGTCGCCATGGACAAGGAGTTCACCAAGCGCCTGCTCAAGGGCGCGGGCCTGCCCGTGGGCGAGTTCGCGGTGCTGCGGCGCGAGCAGGAGACGCTGACCGAGGCCGACCGCGAGCGGCTGGGCCTGCCGGTCTTCGTCAAGCCCGCGCGCGCCGGGTCGTCCGTCGGCATCTCGAAGGTCGTCGACTGGGCCCACCTGGACAGCGCGATCGCGCTGGCGCGCAAGACCGACCCGAAGGTGATCATCGAGGCCGCCGTCTCCGGCCGCGAGGTCGAGTGCGGCGTGCTGGAGTTCCCGGACGGCCGCGTCGAGGCGTCGCTGCCCGCCGAGCTGCGCATCGTGGGCGGCGAGGTCGACTGGTACGACTTCGACGCCAAGTACCTCGACGACGTGTGCGAGTTCGACATCCCCGCCAAGCTCGACGAGCACGTCACCCGCGACCTGCGCGAGATGGCCGTCGCCGCGTTCCGCGCGCTGGACTGCCAGGGCCTGGCCCGGGTCGACTTCTTCGTCACCGACTACGACGAGCTCGTGGTCAACGAGGTCAACACCATGCCCGGCTTCACGCCGATCTCGATGTACCCGCGGATGTGGGCCGAGACGGGCGTCGACTACCCGGCGCTGCTGACCACGTTGGTGGAGACGGCGATCGCCCGCGGCACGGGCCTGCGCTAGTCAGCCCTTGGTGTCCACGGGGCCCTTGGCGAGGGTGTCTCGGATCGTGGTCGAGACGTCCTGCAGGGGCCCCGTGCCCGCGTCGGACGGCACGGTGAGCGCCACGTACACCGGCCGGTCCACCACGTACCAGGTGGCCGAACCGCCGTCGGACACCTCCAGCCACTGCACGTCCGAGATGATCCGCAGCTGGGAGGTCGGGGTGAGGTCGCCGGGACGGTCCAGCCCGCACCGCAGCACGACGGGCTCGTGCCGCTCGTCACCCCACGCGAGGGCGCCGGCCGGCGCGGGGGCGGCCAGCTCGCGGCGGGGCAGGGTGACGCCACCGGACAGGAGCTGCGCGGGCAGCGCGCCCAGCAGCGCCGCGCACTCGGCCGACCCGGCCTTCGGCGCGGGCACCGGCACGAGCGCCACGGGCCCGGTGCGCACGGCGGACGGGTCCGCCGCGTCGTCGCGGCCGCCGAGGACGAGACCCGCCGCCGCCACTCCCACCACGAGCAGCGCCGTCAGCCCGAGGGCGACGACGAGCAGCGGACGGGGGAGCAGCGAGGCGGGTTCCGGTTCCTGGGCCACCCGGCTATGACAGCACGGGCCTAGAGGTGGACCACCGGGCAGGTCAGCGTTCGCGTGATGCCCTCCACGTTCTGGATGCGGGCGACCACGAGCTGCCCCAGCTGGTCGACGGTGTCGGCCTCGGCGCGGACGATGACGTCGTACGGGCCGGTGACGTCTTCCGCGGTGGCCACACCGGGGATGCCGGAGATCTCCGCCGCAACGGCGGCTGCCTTCCCGACCTCGGTCTGGATGAGGATGTATGCGTGCACCACGGCGTGCCCCTTCGTCGCGACAGGTTAGGTCGGGGTAGGAACGTGCACAGCAACGTACCCCAGTTGGGGTTCCGAATGCTCAGAACGGGAGGCAATCTTGCGTCCGGAGCCGCCGCGCAACGCGGACACGGTCGCTGAGGTGGGTGAGTTCGGTCTCATCCGCCGGGTGACGGCAGGTCGGACGCAGCCGCCCACCACCCTGCTCGGGCCGGGTGACGACGCGGCTGTGGTCGCGGCGCCCGACGGTCGTGTGGTGGTGTCCACCGACGTGCTGGTCGAAGGCGTCCACTTCAGACTCGACTGGTCGTCTCCCGAGCAGGTGGGGCGCAAGGCGGCGGCCGTGAACCTGGCCGACGTGGTGGCCATGGGCGCGATGCCCACGGCCCTGCTGATCGGCCTCGCGTGCCCCGCCGACACGCCGTCGGCCGTGGTGGAGGGGATCACCGCCGGCCTGTGGCAGGAGGCGACCGTGGCGGGCGCGGGCGTGGTGGGCGGCGACATGGTGTCGTCCGCGACACTGGTGATCTCCGTTACCGCGATGGGTGACATGGGCGGCTTCGAGCCCGTCACCCGGTCGGGCGCGCAGGTGGGTGACGTCGTCGCGGTGTGCGGGCGGCTCGGCTGGGCGGCGGGCGGGTTGGCCGTGCTGCAGCGCGGGTTCCGGTCGCCGGTCGCGGTCGTCGGCGCGCAGCGGAACCCCGAACCCCCTTACGAGGCCGGGCCCCAGGCGGCCGCGGCGGGCGCGACGGCGATGATCGACGTGTCGGACGGCCTGCTGGCCGACCTGGGGCACATCGCGGACGAGTCGGGCATCGGCATCGACATCCGCACGGAGCTGCTGGAGGTCCACCCGCGGCTGATCGACGTCGCGGCGGCGCTCGGCGCGGACGCCCGGCACTGGGCGCTGACCGGTGGCGAGGATCACGCCCTGGCGGCGACGTTCCCCGAGCCGGGGGCCGTGCCCGAGGGCTGGCGCACGATCGGCACGGTCCGGCACGGCAGCGGTGTGACGGTCGACGGGCGCGCGTACGAGAAACCCCCTGGCTGGGAGCACTGGCGGTAGGTAGCCTCAGGTATGTGGAACTATGCACGCTCGCGTATGACCATCCAGACTCGGTGAAGTTGATCGCCGACCTCCAGCAGGTCTACGTGGACCGCTACGGCGAGGGCGACGTCACCCCGGTCGACCCGGCGGAGTTCGCCGCGCCGTCGGGGCACTTCGTGGTCGGCTACCTCGACGGCGTGCCGGTGGCGTGCGGCGGGTGGCGCGCACACGACGTGGCCGAGCACTCCCTGCGCCCCGGCGACGCCGAGATCAAGCGCATGTACGTGGTGGAGGCCGTGCGCGGCCGCGGTCTCGCGCGGGTCGTGCTGGCGTCGCTGGAAACGGCGGCGCGCGCGGCCGGTCGCCGGCGGATGGTGCTGGAGACCGGGCTGCGCCAACCGGAGGCCATCGGCCTCTACCGGGCCAATGGATACGCGCGCATCGACAACTTCGGCGTCTACCGGCATCATCCGGAAAGCCTTTGCTTCGCGAAGGATCTCTGACGGGCCGGGAGGGACCGCGATGGCGATCTACGCGTTGGGCGACTTCGAGCCGGTGATCCACCCGGACGCCTACGTGCACCCCGACGCGACGGTCATCGGCGACGTGCGGATCGGCGCGCACGCCTCGGTGTGGCCGCAGGCCGTGCTGCGCGGCGACTACGGGCGCATCGAGGTCGGCGAGCGGACGTCGATCCAGGACGGCACGGTCGTGCACTGCACGGAGGTCCACCCGACGCTGATCGGCGCGGAGTGCGTGGTCGGGCACAACGTGCACATCGAGGGCGCGACCATCGCCGACCGCTGCCTGATCGCCTCGGGCTCGGTGGTGCTCAACGGCGCCGTGGTGGAGACCGGCGCGATCGTCGGCGCGGGCGCGGTGGTGTCGTTCGAGGGCCACGTGCCCGCCCGGTCGATGGCGCTCGGCGTGCCCGCCCGCGTGCGCGAGGGGTACGTCGTGCCGGACGGCGCGTGGCAGTTCGCCGTGGACAAGTACGTGGACAACATCTTGCTGTACCGCAAGGGACTGCGCCGCCTGGACTGAGATAAGGTCCCGCCGTGGCACGTCCGCTTGAAGAGATCATGGAAGCCGGCTGGGCCGCGGCACTCGCGCCCGTGGCCGATCGCATCGCCGCGATGGGCGAGTTCCTGCGGGCGGAGGTGGCCGCCGGGCGGACCTACCTGCCCGCCGGGGAGAACGTGCTGCGGGCGTTCCAGCAGCCGTTCCACTCCGTGCGGGTGCTGATCGTCGGCCAGGACCCGTACCCGACGCCGGGGCACGCGGTCGGGCTGAGCTTCTCGGTGTCGCCGGAGACCCGGCCCATCCCGAAGAGCCTGGTCAACATCTACACCGAGTACGTGGCCGACCTGGGTCACCCCAAGCCCTCCAACGGCGACCTGACGCCGTGGACCGAGCGCGGCGTGCTGCTGCTCAACCGGGCGTTGACGGTGCAGCCGGGCAAGTCGAACTCCCACCGCAACAAGGGCTGGGAGCCGGTGACCGAGCAGGCGATCAAGGCGCTGGCCGAGCGGGACGCGCCGCTGGTCGCGATCCTGTGGGGCAGCCAGGCGCGGGCCCTCAAGCCGCTGCTGGGCGCCGACCGCTGCGTGGAGTCGGTCCACCCGAGCCCGCTGTCCGCGGCCGGCGGCTTCTTCGGCTCGCGGCCGTTCAGCAAGGTCAACGAGCTGCTGGTGAAGCAGGGCGCCGAACCGATCGACTGGAAGCTGCCCTGAGCGACTGAAGAACACCCAGAACGCCGAAAGGCCCCCGGAACCGCGTTCCGGGGGCCTTTCGACGAGCTCAGGCGCGGGTCATCAGCCGCGCACCACCTTGCCCGCCTTCAGGCACGAGGTGCACACGTTCAGCCGCTGCCGCGTCGAAGAGGAAACCTTCGCGCGCACGGTCTGAATGTTCGGGTTCCACCGGCGGTTCGTCTTCCGGTGGGAGTGCGAGACAGAATGGCCGAAGCCCGGCCCCTTGCCACAGACGTCGCACACGGCAGCCACGTCAGCCACTCCTTAAGGTTCCTGATCGGTACTCACGCCCCGGCGGGCGCGCAAGCGTGCACAAGCCTCAGCCGGGCATGGCAACCCCGTCAGGGTAGCCGGTGGCGCGTTCTGCCACCAAACCGGGTCGAATACCCTCGCCGGCATGCAGGCACTCGATGCGGTCGCGGTGCGCCAGTGGGCGGACGCCTGTGTTCGGTCCCTGGACGCCAACCGGGAGGACATCGATCGCAGCAACGTGTTCCCCGTGCCGGACGGCGACACCGGGACCAACCTGCTCCAGACGATGCGCTCGGCGTTGGACGCGCTGCTCAGGACACCCGTCGACACGGTGGGCGCGGCGTTGGGCGCGCTCGCGCGAGGCGCGCTGGCCGGTGCGCGGGGCAACTCCGGGGTGATCCTGTCGCAGGTGCTGCGCGGCCTGGCGGAGGCCGTCCAAGGGGCCTCCACGGCGTCCGGCGCGTCGTTGCGGCGGGCGTTGTGGCGTGCCGACGAACTGGCCACCGCGGCCGTCTCGGAGCCGGTGGCGGGCACGGTGCTGTCCGTGCTGCGCGCGGCGGCCGAGGCGGCTCGCGACAGCGCGTCCGACGACCTGGACGAGGTGATCACGGTCGCGGCGAAGGCGGGCGCGGAGGCGCTGGCCGAGACACCGCGCCAGCTGGCCGTGCTGGCGCGGGCCGGTGTGGTGGACGCGGGCGGGCGCGGGCTGGTGGTGCTGCTGGACACGTTGGCGGCGGTGGTCACCGGGCGCGAGGTCGAGGACGCGCCGGTCGTCGCCACGGTGCCGCGCGAGCCGCTGACCACCGCGCGGGAGGCCGGGTCGGCCGAGTTCGAGTACGAGGTCATGTACCTGCTGGACGGCTCGCCGGCCGTGGAAGCGTTGAAGGGCGAGCTGACGGCCGTCGGCGACTGCGTGTCCGTGGTCGGCGACGGCGCCGGGCTGTGGACCGTGCACGTGCACTGCAACGACATCGGCGCGGCCGTGGAGGCGGGCATCCGGGCCGGCCGGCCGCACCGGATCACGGTGACGCGCTTCGCCGACCAGATCGCCGCCCAGGCGCCCCGGTTCGTGCGCGACCGGGCGATCGTCGTGCTGGTCGAGGGCGAGGGCGCGGCCGAGCTGTTCCGGTCCGAGGGCGCGGTGGTGTTCGAGCCCGGCGACGGGGTGACGGCCGCGGACCTGCTGGCCGTGGTGGTGAGCACGCGGGCGCGGCAGGTGACCGTGCTGCCCGGCGACCCGACCTGGCGCGAACCGCTGGACGAGGCCGTCACGCAAGCCGTCGCCGCGGGTCAGGACGTCGTGGTCGTGCCCACGTTCTCCCCGGTGCAGGCGCTGGCGGCGCTGGCCGTGCACTCGCCGACCCGCCGCGCCGGCGACGACGTGGTCGCGATGGCCGAGGCGGCGGCGGCCACCCGCCGCGGCGAGGTCGCGGTGTCCGACCGGGAGGCGATCACCTGGGTCGGCCGGTGCCGCCCCGGCGACCTGCTGGGCATGGTGGACGGCGAGGTCGTGCTGGTCGAGCCCGACCCGGCCGACGTGGGCGCGCTGGCGTGCCGGCTGGTCGACCGGATGCTCGCCAGCGGTGGCGAGCTGGTCACCGTGCTGTTGGGGCGGGCCGCCCCGGACGGGGTCGAGCGGGTGCTGGAAGATCACCTGCGCGTCGCCCACCCGGAGGTGGAACTGGCCGCCTACCCGGGCGGGCAGCGCGACGCCCTGCTGACTGTCGGTGTCGAGTAGGTGGATGGGCCGGGATGACGACCTTCGACGAGAAGCTGGTGTCGGTGCTCGGCAAGAAGAGCGCCGACGCGCTGGAGGCCGGGCTCGGCCTGACCACCGTCGGTGAGCTGCTGCGCCACTACCCGCGCCGCTACGACGAGCGCGGCAAGCTGACCGAGATCGCCGGGCTGGAGCTGGGAGAGCACGCCACCGTGCAGGCGCGGGTCAAGAGCGCGCGGCAGCGGCGGATGAAGTCGCGCAGCGGCGAGCTGCTGGAGGCCGTGATCACCGACGGCAGCAGCGACCTGCACCTGGTGTTCTTCGGGCGCGGCTCGCGCAAGGTCGAGCGGGAGCTGCTGCCGGGGCGCGAGGCGATGTTCGCGGGCAAGGTCGGCATGTTCAACGGCAAGCTCCAGCTCGCGCACCCCGACTACCAGGTGCTCGACGGCGAGGACGCCGCGGCGGCCGACTTCGCGGGCGCGATGATCCCGGTCTACCCGGCGGCGCAGGGCATCCAGTCGTGGAACGTCTCCAACTGCGTCGAGCAGGTCCTCGCGGTGTGGGACGGGGTGGCGCAGGACCCGCTGCCGGAGTCGTTGCGCGCCGAGCGCGGGCTGATCGGCCTGGAGAAGGCGCTGCGCGACATCCACCGGCCGGACGGCTGGGCCGCGATCACCGTCGCGCAGCAGCGGTTGAAGTGGGACGAGGCGATGGCGGTGCAGCTCACGCTGGCGCAACGCCGCCGTTCGGCGACGGCCCGCCCCGCGCCCGCGTGCCCGCCCCGCGCCGGTCTGGTGCGCGACGCGTTCGAGGCCCGGCTGCCGTTCGAGCTGACGGCGGGGCAGCGCGAGGTCGGCGAGCAGATCGTCCGGGACCTGTCCGGCGAGCACCCGATGAACCGGCTGCTCCAGGGCGAAGTCGGCTCGGGGAAGACCATCGTGGCGCTGCGGGCGATGTTGCAGGTCGTCGACGCCGGGCGGCAGGCGGCGATGCTCGCGCCGACCGAGGTCCTGGCGGCGCAGCACGCGCGGTCGTTGCGGGAGCTGCTCGGCGACCTCGGGCAGGCCGGCGAGCTGGGTGGGGCCGAGCACGCGACCCGGGTGACGCTGCTGACCGGTTCGATGGCCACGGCGGCGCGGAAGCGGGCGCTGCTGGAGATCGTGTCCGGCGAGGCCGGGATCGTGGTCGGCACGCACGCGCTGATCCAGGACAAGGTGGAGTTCGCCGACCTGGGACTGGTCGTGGTGGACGAGCAGCACCGGTTCGGCGTGGAGCAGCGGGCCGCGTTGAGCGGGCGCGCCGGCGGGTCGACGCCGCACGTGCTGGTGATGACGGCCACACCGATCCCGCGCACGGTGGCGATGACGGTGTACGGCGACCTGGAGGTGTCCGCGCTGCGCGAGCTGCCGCAGGGTCGTTCGCCGATCAGCACGTCCGTGGTGCCGGTGGCGGCGAAGCCGGGCTGGCTGGACCGGGCGTGGCAGCGGATCCACGAAGAGGTCCGCAAGGGGCACCAGGCGTACGTGGTGTGCCCGCGGATCGGCGACGGCGACGCGGAGGACGACGGGGAGGCGCCGCCGAAGGAGTCCGCGGCCAAGGGCTCGTCGAAGGGCTCGCCGAAGGACGACGGTTCCGATCGGCGGCCGCCGCTCGCGGTGGTGGACGTGGCGAACCGGCTGGCCGAGGGGCCGTTGCGCGGCCTGCGGATCGACATCCTGCACGGCCGGATGCCGCCGGAGGACAAGGACGCGGTGATGCGGGCGTTCGCGGCGAACGAGGTGCAGGTGCTCGTCGCCACGACCGTCGTCGAGGTCGGCGTGAACGTGCCCAACGCCACCGTCATGGTGATCATGGACGCGGACCGGTTCGGGGTCAGCCAGCTGCACCAGCTGCGCGGCCGGGTCGGGCGGGGCAGCGCGGCGGGCCTGTGCCTGCTGGTTACCGAGATGCCGGACGGCACGTCGACGATGGAGCGGCTGCGGGCCGTGGAGTCCACCCTGGACGGGTTCGAGCTGGCGCAGCTGGACCTGGAGCTGCGGCGGGAGGGCGACATCCTCGGCGCGGCGCAGTCCGGGACGCGGTCGGGGCTGAAGATGCTGTCGCTGCTGCGCGACGAGGACGTGATCGCCGAGGCGCGGGTGGTGGCGCAGGAGGTCGTGGAGGCGGACCCCGAGCTGACCGCGCACCCCGGCCTGGCCGGGCTCGTGGCGGGGCTGCTGGACGACGAGCGGGCGGAGTACCTGGAGAAGGCGTAGCCGACACCTGGTTCCCGGGGAGCGCGGAGGGTCGTGGCCGGGTCACGGGCCTGCGCGGGCGCGCCGGTTACCCTGGCTTGTGCGCCGATTCCTGCTCGCCCTGGTTCCGTTGGTGCTCGTCGCGTGCACGGCCGCGCCCGCCGACGACCGGGCCCCGACCACGTCCTCGCTGCCCAAGGGCGACCTGGCGGTGCTCGCCGACCGCATCGAGCAGCGGCGGGCCGAGCTGGGCACGGCGACCTTCCACACCGAGGGCTTCGCCTCGGACGGGCAGGCCACCGAGGTGCGCAACGTGACCGACGGCGTGCTGCGGCGCGACGGTGACGACGTGACCGGGTCGATGACGATGGACGTGTCGACCGGCGGGCAGCCGAGGAAGATCGCGTTGGTGGTGGTGCGCGACGGCACGTACGTGCAGGTCGAGGGCGCCCCGATGCCCGCGGGCAAGAAGTGGGGCTTCTACCCGGCGGCGAGCGGTGGCGAGGTGGCCGCGCTGCTGCGCGGCTTCGGGCCGAGCGCGGTGCCGGGCGCGGAGCTGGACTACGTGCAGCCCCGGGCGGCGCTGATCGTGGGCAGGTCGGCCGAGCAGGTGGACGGGGCGCCGGTGACGCGGTTCGACCTGGTGGTGGACCCGTTGAAGATGGCGAAGGTCATCCAGGACCAGGACATCCAGCTCCAGCACACCCAGCTGGCCGAGTACGGCGTGAAGATCGCCGCGTCGGTGTGGGTGGACGACACGAGCGCGCCGGTGCGCGCCGAGTACCGGTTCGAGCTGGACGGCAAGGTCGTGAAGCAGTCGACGACCCGGTTCCGCGGGTGGGGCGAGCCGGTCGGGATCACCGTGCCGGAGCAGGGTGAGGTCGTGCCGGCCGACCAGCTGCCCCAGTGAGCTGACCGCGGGTGGACCCGGTTACTTGGACTGCCTGGTCTTGGGCACCGGCAGTTGGGTGGTCGGCTGCTCGGAGGGGTCGACGTCCTTGGCCTTGGCGGCGGGCTTGGAGCCGGCCGGTTTGGCGGGCACGGGCTTGGCGGTCGCCGGCTTGGTGGGCGGGTCCGCGTCCGCGGCCGGGCCGGTTGCCGCTTCGGTCGACGTGCCCGCCGCGTGGTCGGCTGCGGGCTGGTCGGTTGCGGTTTCCTCGTCCAGCGGCGTGAGCGTGGCGACCGCGCGGGAGACCGCTTCCTGGGCCGCGGCGAACTGCTCGCTCACCGTGCGGTGCACGCGGTGCAGCTCGGCCAGCTTCCGGTCGGCGGCGGTGGTGCGCCGGTCGGCGTGGGCGTCGGCCTCGGTGATGGTCTTCTTGGCGTGCGCGTCGGCCTCGGTGACGGTCTTCTCGGCCAGCGCGTTGGCCTCGCTGATCGTCTGCTCGGTCTTGGCCAGCGCCTCGGACTCCAGCTCGGCGACCTGCTTCTCGGTCTCCGCGCGCAGCTCGGCGGCCTCGGTCCGAGCGGCTTCGAGCAGCTTCACGGCCTCGGCCTTCGCCTCGACCACGTGCACCTCGTGCTCCTTGCGGAGCTTGGTGCGCAGCTCGTCGTACTCCTTGTCGAGGTCGTCGTGGTAGCCCTTGTACTTCTGCTCCAGCTCGACCCGCTTCGCCTCGAGCTCGGCGGTCTTGGCCTCGAAGTCCGCCGTGAGCTTCTCGCGGTCGGCGCGGGCCTCCGCCATCAACGCCTCGTGCTCGGCGGTCAGCTTGGCCCGCAGCTCCTCGTGCGAGCGCTCCAGCTCGGTGCGGCGCTCGTCGTACTGCCGCTCCAGCTCGGTGGTCCGCTGCTGGTGGGCCGCCTCCAGCTGCCGCCGCCGGTCCTCCAGCTCGCCCATCGCGCGGTGGTGCGCCGCCTTGCCCTCGGCCGCGGCCCGCTCGGCCTCGGCGCGGGTGGCGTTGGCCTGGTCCAGCGCGGCCTTGCGGATGTCGGCGATCTCCTCCTCGGCCAACGTCATCATCACGCGCACGCGCTCGGTGACGTTGGACGCGCTGGAGGGGCTGGCGGCGAGCTTGCCGAGCTGGGACTTGACCTTGTCGAGCTCGGCGCGGGTGGAGGTGAGCAGCTTGCCCAGCTCCGCGGCCTGGGCCGACGCCGCGTCCCGGGCCCGGTTCGAGTTCTTGAGGTCGAACTCGAGCCGCGTCACCCGTTCGTTCACCTGACGCTGGTTGTACCCGCGCAGTACGACGTCGAAATGGGTGCGGGCAGCAGGCTGCCCAGTCCCTTCAGCCCCGGCCATGCGGCCAACCCTACCGAGAAGTCGCCGGCCGTAGTCACCCGATGCAGCGAACGCACCGTAACGAGTCGATGATCCACCGTGTGGGGTGAAGGTGCGATGGCGGTCGGTGCGGTAAAGGGCCGCGCCGCGCCTCCGCCGCCGGTCCGTCAATCCGCCGTGCGCGTGGGGGCTGCGCCGGGCGACCTCACAAGGGAGAATCCCGGAGCGTGATCCCAGGTCGCGCCTGCCTTGACCGGGTGAGTGAACGATCACGATGACGTCCGTCACGTGAGATGGAACTCCCGAGGGGCGGGAAGCGCACGGTAGCGTGCCTTGATTCATCGAGTCCCGCCCGCGCTCGGGCGCGACTCGCCGAGTAACCGGGAGGGAACGCCGCATGTTCCGCAAGGTTCTTGTCGCCAACCGCGGCGAGATCGCGATCCGGGCCTTTCGCGCTGCCTACGAGCTCGGCGCGGGCACCGTTGCCGTCTTCCCCCACGAAGACCGCAACTCCCTGCACCGGCTGAAGGCCGACGAGTCCTACGAGATCGGCGAGCCCGGCCACCCCGTCCGGGCCTACCTGTCCGTCGAGGAGATCATCAAGGCGGCGCGCAAGGCGGGCGCCGACGCGGTCTACCCCGGCTACGGCTTCCTGTCCGAGAACCCCGAGCTGGCCAAGGCCTGCGCGGACGCCGGCATCACGTTCGTCGGCCCGCCCTCGGACGTGCTCGAACTGACCGGCAACAAGGCCCGCGCGATCGCCGCGGCCCGCGCGGCCGGCCTGCCGGTGCTCAAGTCCAGCGAGCCGTCGAGCGACATCGACGCCCTGGTCCGGGCCTCCGAGGACATCTCGTTCCCGGTGTTCGTGAAGGCCGTCGCGGGTGGTGGCGGACGCGGCATGCGGCGGGTGGAAGAGCCCGCCCAGCTCAGGGAGTCGCTGGAGGCCGCGTCACGCGAGGCGGAGTCGGCGTTCGGCGACCCGACGGTGTTCCTGGAGCAGGCCGTGGTCGAGCCGCGGCACATCGAGGTGCAGATCCTCGCCGACGGCGAGGGCAACGTGATTCACCTGTTCGAGCGCGACTGCTCGGTGCAGCGCCGCCACCAGAAGGTCATCGAGATCGCGCCCGCGCCGAACCTCGCGCCGGAGCTGCGCGACCGGATCTGCGCCGACGCGGTGAAGTTCGCCCGGCACATCGGCTACCGCAACGCCGGCACCGTCGAGTTCCTGCTCGACCCGCGCGGCAACTACGTCTTCATCGAGATGAACCCCCGCATCCAGGTCGAGCACACGGTCACCGAAGAGGTCACCGACGTGGACCTGGTGCAGTCGCAGATGCGCATCGCGGGCGGCGAGACCCTGGCCGACCTGGGGCTGAGCCAGGAGACCGTGCAGCTGCGCGGCGCGGCGCTGCAGTGCCGCATCACGACGGAAGACCCGGCCAACGGCTTCCGCCCGGACACCGGCATGATCAGCGCCTACCGCTCGCCGGGCGGCTCGGGCATCCGGCTGGACGGCGGCACGACCGGAGCGGGCACGGTCATCGGCGCGCACTTCGACTCGATGCTGGTCAAGCTGACGTGCCGCGGGCGCACGTTCTCCGCCGCGGTGGCCCGCGCGCGGCGCGCGGTGGCCGAGTTCCGCATCCGGGGCGTGTCCACGAACATCCCGTTCATCCAGGCGGTGCTGGACGACCCGGACTTCTACGAGGGCCGGGTCACGACGTCGTTCATCGAGAAGCGACCCCACCTGCTGACCGCGCGGCACTCCGCCGACCGCGGCACGCGCATGCTGACCTACCTGGCCGACGTGACGGTGAACCGGCCGAACGGCCCGCGCCCGTCCGTCGTGGACCCGAAGGTGAAGCTGCCGGCGGTCGACCTGAACGCCGAGCCGCCGGCGGGGTCGAAGCAGAAGCTGGAGGAGCTGGGGCCGGAGGGCTTCGCCCGCTGGCTGCGGGAGGGCAAGGCGCTGGCCGTCACCGACACCACGTTCCGCGACGCGCACCAGTCGTTGCTGGCGACGCGCGTGCGGACGAAGGACCTGCTGGCCATCGCGCCGCACGTGGCGCGCATGACGCCGCAGCTGCTGTCGTTGGAGGCGTGGGGCGGCGCGACGTACGACGTGGCGCTCCGGTTCCTGGCCGAGGACCCGTGGGAGCGGCTGGCGGCGCTGCGCGAAGCGGTGCCGAACATCACCCTGCAGATGCTGCTGCGCGGCCGGAACACGGTGGGCTACACGCCCTACCCCGAGGCGGTGACCAGCACGTTCGTCCAGGAAGCGACGAAGACCGGCATCGACATCTTCCGGATCTTCGACGCGCTGAACGACGTGGAGCAGATGCGGCCGGCGATCGAGGCCGTCCGCGAGACCGGCACGGCCGTCGCCGAGGTCTGCTTGTGCTACACCTCGGACCTCTCCAACCCCGACGAGCGGATCTACACGCTCGACTACTACCTGAAGCTGGCCGAGCAGATCGTCGGCGCCGGCGCCCACGTCCTCGCGGTGAAGGACATGGCCGGGCTGCTGCGCCCGCCGGCGGCGGCGCGCCTGGTGACGGCGTTGCGCAAGGAGTTCGACCTGCCGGTGCACCTGCACACGCACGACACGGCGGGCGGGCAGCTCGCGACGTACCTGGCGGCCATCCAGTCCGGGGTCGACGCGGTCGACGGCGCGGTGGCGTCGATGGCGGGCACGACGTCGCAGCCGCCGCTGTCGGCGATCGTCGCGGCCACCGACTACACGGAGCGGTCCACGGGCCTGGACCTGCGGGCGGTGTGCGACCTGGAGCCGTACTGGGAGTCGGTGCGCAAGGTCTACGCGCCGTTCGAGTCGGGCATCCCCGGCCCGACGGGACGCGTGTACTCGCACGAGATCCCCGGTGGGCAGCTGTCGAACCTGCGGACGCAGGCGGTCGCGCTCGGCCTCGGGCAGAAGTTCGAGGAGATCGAGTCCATGTACGCGGCGGCCGACCGGATGCTGGGTCGGCTGGTGAAGGTGACGCCGTCGTCCAAGGTCGTCGGCGACCTGGCGTTGCACCTGGTCGGCGCGGGCGTCTCGCCGAAGGAGTTCGAGGCGGACCCCGGTCGGTTCGACATCCCGGCGTCGGTGATCGGGTTCCTGCACGGTGAGCTGGGCGACCCGCCGGGCGGGTGGCCGGAGCCGTTCCGGAGCAAGGCGCTGCAGGGCCGTGCCGCGCCGAAGGGCGTCGCGGAGCTGACCGACGACGACGTCAAGGGCCTGGAGGACGACCCGCGGGCGACGCTCAACAGGTTGCTGTTCCCGGCGCCGACGAAGGAGTTCCTCGCGCACCGCGAGGCGTACGGCGACACGAGTGTGCTGGGCAGCAAGGACTTCTTCTACGGGCTCAAGCCGGGGGAGGAGTACCAGGTCGACCTGGAACCGGGCGTGCGGCTGCTGATCGGGCTGGAAGCCATCGGCGAGGCCGACGAGCGCGGTATCCGCACGGTGATGGCCACGCTGAACGGGCAGTTGCGCCCGATCCAGGTGCGGGACCGGTCGATCGCGGCCGAGGTGCCCGTGGCGGAGAAGGCGGACCGGGGCAACCCGGGGCACGTCGCGGCGCCGTTCGCCGGGGTCGTCACGCCGAGCGTGGAAGAGGACGAACAGGTCGAGGTCGGGCAGACGATCGCGACGATCGAGGCGATGAAGATGGAGGCCGCGATCACCGCGCCCAAGGCCGGGCGGGTCAGGCGGTTGGCCGTGCGCGGGGTGCAGCAGGTCGAGGGTGGGGATTTGCTGATCGTGCTCGAGTGAGGTCCGGGCTCGGCTCGGGGTCGGGCTTGGGCTCGGGCTCGGGGTCGGGGTCGGGGTTGGGTTGGGTTGGGTTGGGGTCGAGGGGAGTACGGCTCGATTTGACATGGGGCCCTTACGGGCACCCCAGGCAGGCCGAAGCCGGGCAGGCATGGCGGGAAGAGCGTCCGCCACGCCTGCCCGGCTTTGGCCGGCCTATGGCACCCGAACCCATGTCAAATCGGGCCTTGGTGGTGTGCGCTGCGGGGCCGTTGTGTGGCGGTGGGGCAGCGGGCTTGAGGGCTGGGTGGTGTTGGTGGCCACATAGAGCGGTGGGGGGAACCCCCGGGTTGGGGTTGGCGTTGGTCGGGGCATGAAGAAGGTCGCGGTTGGGTTGCTCGCTCTCACGGCCGGCGCTCTCGCCTGGGCGGCGCGGGACGTGTCGTTGGCGTTGGGCGGGAAGCCCGGCGGGGAGCGGGTGCGGCGGTCGCCTCGGTATCGCGACGGGAAGTTCCACAACGACGCCCGCACCCGGACCATGCCGCCCGACGGCGCGGCCGGGACGGTGCGGGAGATGTTCTTCGGTGGGCAGCAGCGGCGGCCGGTCGGGCAGGTGCCGTTGGTGCCGCCGGTCGTCGGGTCGGCGGACGGGCTGCACATCACCTGGTACGGGCACGCCTCGACGCTGGTCGAGATCGACGGCGCGAGGGTGTTGATCGACCCCGTGTGGAGCGACCGCGTGTCACCGTCGCAAGTGGTCGGTCCGAAGCGGTTGCACCCGGTGCCGCACGCGTTGCACGAGGTCGGGCGGGTGGACGCGGTGGTGATCTCGCACGACCACTACGACCACCTGGACCTGGCGACGGTGCGCGCGTTGACGGCGGACACGGACGCGGTGTTCGTGGTGCCGCTCGGGATCGGGGCGCACCTGCGCCGGTGGGACGTGCCCGAGCAGCGGATCGTCGAGCTGGACTGGGACGAGTCGCACGAAGTGGCCGGGGTCACGTTGGTGGCCACGGCGGCGCAGCACTTCTCCGGTCGGGGCTTCCAGCGGGACAACACGCTGTGGGCGTCGTGGGTGCTGAAGGGGCCGCGACACCGCGTCTACTACAGCGGTGACACGGGTTACTTCGACGGTTACCGGACGATCGGTGAAGAGCACGGCCCGTTCGACGCGTCCTTGATCCAGATCGGTGCTTACGGGCCCGGGTGGCCGGACATCCACATGACGCCGGAAGAGGGCGTGGCGGCGCACCGGGACGTGCGGGGCGGCCTGCTGATCCCGGTGCACTGGGCGACCTTCAACCTGGCGTTCCACGACTGGACCGAGCCGGTGGACCGGGTGTGGCGGGAAGCGAAGGCGCACGGGGTGCCGTTGGCCGTGCCCAGGCCCGGCGAGCGGGTCGACGTGGGGCAGCCGCCGGAGGTCGACGGGTGGTGGCAGGCACTCGCGGTGGGACGATGACCCGGTGACCAGGATTGTCGCGGGCGCCGCCGGTGGCCGCCGGCTGCAAGTGCCGCCCAGGGGTACCCGACCCACCTCCGACCGGGTGCGGGAGGCGTTGTTCAGCTCGTTGGAGACGTTGGTCGACCTGGACGGCGCGGTGGTGCTGGACCTGTACGCGGGGTCCGGGGCGCTCGGTTTCGAGGCGATGTCCAGGGGCGCGGCGAGGGCCACGTTCGTGGAGTCGGACAAGCGGGCTGCCGAAGTCTTGAAGAGCAACGCCAAGGTGGTCGCGCTGCCCGGCGCCACGGTCGTCAACCGCACCGCGGAGGCCGTGGCCGGCGGTGCGGCGGAGGTCGCCTGTGACGTGGTCTTCGCCGATCCGCCCTACGCGGTGACGGACGAACAGCTCAACCGGCTCCTCGCGTCGCTGGTCACGAACGGTTGGACGAAACCGGGCTCGCTGTTCGTCGTCGAACGGGGCGCGCGCAGCCCTGAACCGATGTGGCCAAGCCCGGTGGAATCCTTGCGCAGCAAGCGATACGGCGACACGGCGCTGCACTGGGCCGAACAGGTTGACGCCTCCGGGTGATGCCGACCACGCACCGGAGTGGACGCGTCCGATCGGGTGCTACCGTCCGAAACCATGACGCGTGCCGTGTGCCCCGGCTCCTACGACCCGGCCACCAACGGACACCTGGACATCATCGGCAGAGCGGCGAAGCTCTTCGACGAAGTCGTCGTCGCCGTGCTCATCAACAAGAACAAGAAGACGTTGTTCTCGGTGGAGGAGCGCACCGAAATGCTGCGCGAGGTCACCGCGCAGTGGCCGAACGTCCGCGTCGACGCCTGGCACGGCCTGCTGGTCGACTACTGCCTGGAGAACGACATCAAGGCCATCGTCAAAGGCCTGCGGGCGGTCAGCGACTACGACTACGAGCTGCAGATGGCGCAGATGAACCACCAGCTCACCGGGGTCGAGACGCTGTTCATGCCGACCAACCCGATCTACAGCTTCCTGGCCAGCTCGCTGGTCAAGGACGTGGCGACCTACGGCGGCGACGTGACGAGCCTGCTGCCCCCCACGATCAAGGACCGGCTCTCCGCCCGCCTCGCCGAGGGTCGCTGACCGTTCACGGTCCGTGAACCGGCTCGTCGCCCGGTGCGGTGAGCGTTCACCGGCATGAGCGAGATCACATCGCGCACCGCGAAGGCGCTGCCCTCCCCGTGCGGGCACGGCCACCGCGCCCGCTCGGGCGGTCGCGCCGGTGTGGCCGGCACGCCGCCTTCCGCGAGGTCGGCCTGTCGGCCCGCCCGTGCGGGCCATCGACACCGTGCGGCCGTATCCGCAGGACAAGTGGACCTTCCACGGCCGCGCGGGCGTGCTCGACCGGCTACTGCGAGGTGGGCGCGGTCAAGACGACGGGCGTCCGCACGCGTGGCGCGTGGCGGGTCGTGATCGACGACGCGAGTCCGGACCACCGCGCCGGCTCCGTCCCGGCGGACATCACCCGGTAGTCGGACACGCCCTGCCGATCTCCCGGCGGCGACGAGATCGGCAGGGCACACTGGGACGGGTACTGCTGTGGGCGCGAGGAGTGAGACGTGTACCGGGTGTTCGAGGCCCTCGACGAGCTGGTCACGATCGTCGAGGAAGCGCGTGGCGTGCCGATGACCTCCGGGTGCGTCGTGCCGCGCGGCGACGTGCTCGAACTCCTCGACGACGTGCGCGACGCCATCCCGGCGGAGCTGGACGACGCCCAGGACGTGCTCGACCACCGCGACGAGCTGGTCGGCAAGGCCCAGCACGACGCGGACCAGGCCGTGAGCAAGGCGCGGTCCGACGCCGAGCGGATGGTCTCCGAGGCGCAGCACGAGGCCGAGCGGATGCTGTCCGAGGCGCGGGCGCGGGCCGAGCGGATGGTCGCCGACGCCGAGGACCAGGCGCAGCGCACCGTCTCCGCGGGCCGCCAGGAGTACGAGGACCTGGTGGGCCGGGCGCACGCCGAGGCCGACCGCATGGTCCAGGCGGGCCGGGCCAACTACGAGCGCGCGATCGAGGAGGGCCGGGCGGAGCAGGCGCGCCTGGTCGACGGGACCGAGGTCGTGCAGGCCGCGCACGCCGAGGCCGCCCGGGTGCTGGACGCGGCGCAGACGGAGGCCATCCGGCTGCGCAACGAGTGCGACGCGTACGTGGACGGCAAGCTGGCCGACTTCGAGGACCTGCTCGCGCACACCCTGCGCAGCGTCGGGAAGGGTCGCTCGCACCTGCGCGGCCCGGCCGTCGCGAGCGCCGCCGCGCCGTTCGACTACCACGAATAACCCGACCGGACGACGCTCCGACCAGCCGATTTCACGTGGACGCCCGTTGTCCCGTACCCTTGACCGGCTGGTCGTGGTAAGTCCCCGACGGCAACACCAAACATCATGTCTGAGCATCGTCACGCCTCCGCGCGTCCCACAGCGACCGGGCCCTGGGTCATCGACACCAGGGACCTCGGGCGTCGAGCGGGCTCCAGCCGCGGTGTGCGCCGGACGGTGCCCGCGGAGGGCGTCGGCCTTCTCGGCGTGATCGCGGTGCCGGCGGGGGGCGACGTCGAACTCGACCTCCTGTTGGAGTCGGTGGTCGAAGGCGTGCTCGTGACGGGCACGGCCGCGACGGTGGTCGAAGGGGAGTGCTCGCGCTGCCTGGACCCGCTGTCGGCGGAGGTCGAGGTGGAGCTGACCGAGCTGTACGCCTACCCGGACAGCACCACCGACGAGACCACCGAAGAGGACGAGGTCAGCCGTCTGCACGACGACCTGATCGACCTCGAACCCGTGGTGCGCGACGCCATCGTGCTCGCGCTGCCGCAGGTGCCGCTGTGCTCGCCGGACTGCCTCGGGCTGTGCGTCGACTGCGGCGGCAGGCTGGCTGATCTCGGCCCCGACCACGGGCATGAGACGATTGACCCCCGTTGGGCCGCCTTGCAAGAGCGGTTCGACGGGAATCGTGACAATCCAGAGGAGAACTAGTCGTGGCCGTCCCGAAGCGGAAGATGTCGCGCTCGAACACGCGCTCGCGCCGCGCTCAGTGGAAGACCAGTGCCGTGCACCTGGTGGCGTGCCAGAACCGGGCCTGCCGCCAGCCGAAGCCCCAGCACGTCGCCTGCCCGGCCTGCGGCCAGTACGACGGCCGCCAGGTCGTCCAGCCGGCCTGATCACCTCTCTGGCGAAGGTAGCGGCGAATCGTGGGGGGTAGGTCGTCGCGCGGTCGGTCCGCCGACCGCGCCCCGTTGATCGAAGCGCTCGGCGTCCCGTTGGACGCCGAGCTGCTGACGCTCGCACTCACACACCGGTCGTACGCGTACGAGAACGGTGGTCTGCCGCCCAACGAGCGGCTGGAGTTCCTCGGCGACGCGGTGCTCGGCCTCGTCGTCACCGATCACCTGTACCGCACGCACCCCGACCTGCCCGAGGGGCAGCTCGCCAAGCTCCGCGCGAGCGTGGTCAACATGCACGCCCTCGCGGGCGTCGCGCGGGGTCTCGGCGACGACGGGTTGGGCGGGCACCTGCTGCTCGGTCGCGGCGAGGAGCTGACCGGCGGCAGGGACAAGGCGAGCATCCTCGCGGACGGCCTGGAAGCCGTCATCGGCGCGGTGTACTTGCAGTTCGGCATTGAAACCGCGCGTCAACTCGTTCACCACCTGTTCGACCCGTTGTTGGCGGAAGCGCCGCTGCGGGGTGCTGGACTGGACTGGAAGACGAGTCTTCAGGAGCTGACCGCGTCCGCCGGTCTTGGCGTCCCCGAGTACCGGGTGGACGACCAGGGCCCGGACCACCGCAAGGAGTTCACCGCCACGGTGCTCGTCGGTGGTCAGGCCTACGGGACCGGGGACGGGCGCACGAAGAAGGAAGCCGAGCAGAAGGCGGCCGAGGCCGCCTACCGCGTGTTGCACGAACGGGTTCGCGCCGAGGAGACCGGCGCGTCCGGGAACGGCCACGCGCCCGGCTCGGCCACGCAGGCTTCACCCCAGGCTTCACCTACTCAGGAAGACTGACGCCGAAATGTATGCCACGAACGTCCGGACGAACCGCCGCGCGCGCCACGCGCGTCCGTCCCGCCCGCTGAACGCCAGCCGCAACGGCGGCATCCAGGGCTTGGTCCTCGTGCGCGACACCGCCCAGGCGGGCGGCTGGATGCTCAAGCCGACCAAGCCGCAGGCCGCCGCCTATGAGATGCTCGAAGAGCTGGAGCAGGCCGAGGCCGCTGCCGCCGAGCGCGAGTCCGAGGACTGATCACCCGCCCGTGCCCGAGCTGCCCGAGGTCGAGGTAGTCCGCCGAGGTCTGCACGAGCACGTCGCCGGGAGGACCGTCGAAGCGGTCGAAGTCCTCCACCCACGCGCGATCCGCCGACACCTGCCCGGTGCGGCGGATTTCGCCGTGCGCCTGACCGGTCAGCGACTGGAGGCCGCGCGCCGTCGCGGCAAGTACCTGTGGGTCGACCTGTCGGGCGGCGACGCCATGCTCGCGCACCTCGGCATGAGCGGCCAGATGCTGGTCCAGCCCGTCGACGCGCCGGACGAGAAGCACCTGCGGGTGCGGGTCCGGTTCGCCGACGGCGGGCCGGAGCTGCGCTTCGTGGACCAGCGCACGTTCGGCGGACTGGCGCTGGCGGACATCGTCGAGGTCGACGGCGCCCTGGTGCCGCGGCCGGTGGCGCACATCGCGCGTGATCCGATGGACCCGGCGTTCGACCCGGACGCGGCGGTCGCGGCGTTGCGGAAGCGGCGGACCGAGGTCAAGCGCGCCCTGCTCGACCAGACGGTCGTCTCCGGCGTGGGCAACATCTACGCCGACGAGGCGCTGTGGCGGGCCCGGCTGCACGGGGCGCGGCCCGTGGACAAGCTGACCAGGGCCAAGGCCGCCGAGCTGCTGGCGCACGCCACCCGGGTGATGTACGAGGCGCTGGGCGAGGGCGGCACGTCGTTCGACGCGCTCTATGTCAACGTGAACGGCCAGTCGGGTTACTTCGACCGGTCCCTGGCCGTGTACGGGCGGGAGAACGAGCCGTGCCGGCGGTGCGGGACGGCGATCAGGCGCGAGCCGTTCATGAACCGCTCGTCCTACTCGTGCCCGCGCTGCCAACCCCGACCGAGGGGTTGACGGGCGCGCTCACCGCGCCGGGTCGGCGAGCCTGCGCAGCAGCGGCGTGACCGACCTGAGCGCGTCGCGCTCCTCCGGTTCCAGCCGGGAGATCCGCTCGGACAGCAGCTCCGCCTCGCCGTGCGCGAGGGACAGGATGGTGTCCCGCCCGAGGCCGGTCAGCTCGACGATCGTGGCCCGCCCGTCGGCCGGATCGGATTCGCGGCGCACCAGGCCGCTGGACTCCAGGCCCGTCACCACCGTGGTCGCCGTCGGCTGCGAGCACAGCGCGCGCACCGCGATCTCGCCGATCCGCATCGGTCCCTGCGACGCGAGCTCCGCCAGCACCAGCAGCTGGGTGGGCTGCAGGCGCCGGACGGACGCGGACTGGCGCAGGCTGCGGATCAGCCGGTGCACGGCGACCACGAGTTGTAACGCGTCCTGATTGGTCACACTGGTGGTCATCAGACCTCCTCGTGGCTCACCGTGAGTGAGCAAGTGTCCGAATTCGGACAGGACATTCGCACTTTCGCAGTACGGCTGTCCAGGGAATGATTGCATTCGCACCCGGATGTACTCACCCTTTCCGCACCGATGCGGAGAAGGACCCGTCAAAACGCCATAAAGGGTGAACGGGCTCGCATCAAGGGCCCGTCAGGAAGCTCGCCGAACGTAGTCGGGCCCGGTCGGCGGGCGTGGTCCGGGCGTAGTGTCTCAGCGTGACAAAGGTGCTGGTGGTCGATGACGAGCCGCAGATCGTGCGGGCGTTGCGGATCAACCTGTCGGCCCGCGGCTACTCGGTCCTGACCGCGCACGACGGCACGGCGGCGCTCAAGGCGGCGGCCGAGGGCAGGCCGGACGTGGTGGTGCTCGACCTGGGCCTGCCGGACGTGGACGGCGCCGAGGTCATCGCGGGACTGCGCGGCTGGACGACCGTGCCGATCATCGTGCTGTCCGCGCGGGTCGACTCGGCCGACAAGGTGCAGGCGCTGGACGCGGGCGCCGACGACTACGTGACCAAGCCGTTCGGGATGGACGAGCTGCTGGCCAGGCTGCGCGCGGCGGTGCGGCGGTCGGCGGTGGCGGAGGGCGGGGACGCGGTCGTGGAGACCGCGTCGTTCACCGTCGACCTGGCGGCGAAGAAGGTGCGCCGGGAGGGCGTCGAGGTGCACCTGACGCCCACGGAGTGGGGCCTGCTGGAGATCCTGGCCCGCAACCGGGGCCGGCTGGTGGCGCAGAAGCAGCTGCTTCAGGAGGTGTGGGGGCCGGCGTACGCGAAGGAGACCCACTACCTGCGCGTCTACCTGGCCCAGTTGCGGCGCAAGCTGGAGCCCGAGCCCGCGCACCCCCGGCACCTGGTGACGGAGCCCGGCATGGGCTACCGGTTCGAGCTCTAGCGCACGTCCGGAGACGGAGTCCCCAGTGGCGACATCGCCCCGGCGGCCCTACCACGGGGACCTGCGGGCCGCCCTGGTCGCGGCGGCCCGCTCGCTCGTCGTCGCCGAGGACGCCGAAGGCCTGACCCTGCGCCGTGCCGCCGCGACGGCCGGTGTCCCGCACACCGCGGCCCACCGGCACCTCGCGGACGAGGCCGCCCTGGTGGCGGCCGTGGCGGCGCAGGGCTTCGACGAGCTGCGCGCGTCGGCCGAGGCGGTGCCGGGCGGTCCGCTCGACCGGCTGCACGGGATCGGCCGGGCCTACGTCGGGTTCGCCGCGGCCAACCCGTCGCTGCACCGGCTCATGTTCGGCGGCGAGGTGCCGCGCCGGGACGCGCACGTCGAGCTGTCCGACGCCCTCGCGGGCACGGTGCCGGCACTGGCGGACGCGGGCCTCGCGGCCCGGTGACGGCTCAGCCCGCCGGCATCGTGGGGTGGCGCTGGAACATCAGGGCGGCGCGCACCACGAGTTCCTTGTAGCGCGCCGCCGGCCGGCCGGTGAGGACGCGCTCCTTCGGGCTGTCGTCGGCGTTCACGAACTGGATCAGGCCGTCCCGGCGACCCAGGCTGATGCACTGGTTGAGGTAGCGGAAGTCGAGCCGGTCGGCCGGCACGCCACCGCCGAGCCGCTTCGCCAGCGCCCGCACGGCCTTCTGCGCCGTCGGCAGGCCGGTCGCGCACGCCATGCGCAGTTCGAGGCCGTCGTGCCGCTTCATCGCGGCGGCGTCGCCGATGCCCTGGACCTCCGGGTGCGAGGTCGAGGTCAACGTGTGGTCGACCAGCATCCGGCCGCGGCCGTCCACCGCGAACCCGGCCCGCGCCGCCAGGTCCGGCACGGCGAAACCGGCCGTCCAGACGACCGTGTCGGCGGCCACCAGGTCGCCGGTGTCGAGCACCAGGCCGTCGGCGCGGACCTCGGTGACCCGGACGTGGTCGCGGACCTCGACGCCGAGCCGGGCGAACACCTTGACCAGGTGCCGCCTGCCCTTGTCCGACAGGGCCTCGCCGAAGCCGCCGGCGGTGACCAGCAGCACGTCCAGGTCCGGGCGCGACTCGGCCAGCTCGGCGGCGGCCTCGATGCCCGTCAGCCCGCCGCCCGTGACGGCGACCGTGCGCGCGGTCCGCAGCGCCGCGGCCAGCTCCTCGGCGTCCTCCTGGGTCGAGACGGCGTGCGCGTGCTCGGCCGCGCCCGGGACGCCGCCCAGGTCCGCCTGGCTGCCCAGGGCGTAGATCAGCCGGTCGTAGGTCAGCGCGCCGTTGGTGAGCTGCACCTTGCGCGCGTCGGGGTCGATGCCGGTGACCCGGTCCACCACCAGCTCGACGCCGGTGCCCTTGAGGACGGCGGCGAGCGGGACGTCCCGCAGCTGCTGCCCCACCGCGAACTGGTGCAGCCGGACCCGTTCGACGAACCGGTCCCGCGCGTTCACCAGGGTCACCTTCGAGTCGGTCCACCTGGCGGCCAGCTTGGCCGCGGCCAGACCCGCGTAACCCGCGCCGACGACCACGATGTGCTCTGCCATTTCGGGCTCCTTTCGCTGCCAGAGGAGCGAGACGGGAGCGCCGGACGTGACGGCCTAGGGTGTGAGCCGTGTCACCTGTCTCCGTGCTGCACACCTGGCAAGCGCCCGAGTCGGCGCTCGCCGCCGCCCGCGAGCTGCTCGACGAGGCCTTCGACGGTGATTTCGGCGATGACGACTGGGAGCACAGCCTGGGCGGCGTGCACGCCTTCGCCTGGGACGGTGACGAGCTGATCGGCCACGGCGCCGTCGTGCAGCGCCGGTTGCTGCACGCACGCCGGGGCACGGGTGTCCCGCACGCGACCCGCGCGCTGCGGGCCGGGTACGTGGAAGGTGTCGCGGTGCGCGCGGACCGACGACGCCTGGGCGTTGGCGGGGCCGTGATGGCGGCCTTGGAGGCCGTCGTGCGCGGCGCGTACCCCCTCGGCGCTCTCAGCGCGTCGGAGGACGCCCTGGAGTTCTACGCGGCGCGGGGGTGGCGGCGGTGGCGGGGACGGACGTTCGCGATGACGCCCACGGGCGTCGAGCGCACCGAGGAGGAGGACGACGGGATCTTCGTCCTGCCGGTCGTGCCGCTCGACCTGGCGGGCGACCTCGTGTGCGACTGGCGGGACGGCGACGTCTGGTAGCTACGGCGCTTCGTCGTCCTCGGTCGTCGGCGTGGTGGCGGTGGTGGTCGACGTGGAGGACGACGGCGCCGGCGGGTGGTAGGTCGACGGCGGGTTGCTCGGCGGCTGGGTGGTGACCGCGGGTTCGGGCGACGTCGCCGCGGTCGACTCCGCGCCCGGGTCGGCCTTCGCCCGCGCGTCCGCCGGCGTCGAGCCGCCCGCCTTGCCCGGCGGCGGCTGCTCGCCCGCCCGCTTGGACACCGTGACCACCAGCGTGGCGGTCCTCGCGTCCGGCGCGGCGGCTTCCGGCACGTCCTGCCTCGTCAGCACCTCGACCCGCGGCACGGGCGGCGGGGCGGCCGTGGACCCGCCGCCGGCCAGCACCGACGCGAGGGTGGCGATCACGGTGGCGACGACGGCGCCGCCCGCGGCGAGCAGCACCACCGAGGTGAGCTTCTTCTTCGGCGGCGCGGCCTGGTCTTCCTCGAACACACCATCTCCCTGCGGGGGATCCGGACGGATGGTCAGTGTTCGGGTTATCGGCCGCTCACGCCGCGTGCCTCAACGTTCCGGCGGTCCACCACTCGATGGTGTGGCGGACCGTCACCGGCGGCGGTTGATCTCGTTGCTATCCCGCGCTGCTGACCGTCGTGGTCGTCGTGGGCGGGACCGTGGTCGTGGTCGTCGTCGGCTTGGGGTCGGTCGTGGTGGTGACGACCGCGGTCGTGGTGGTGGTCAGCTGACCGGTGTTCGTGTTCGTGGGTTGGGGCTCTTCCACCACCGTGGTCGTGGTGGTGCCGTCCGGGCGGGTCACCGTGGTCACGCGGGTGCGGCGCGACGTGGTCGTCGTCGGGGTGGCCTCGGTCGTCGTGGTGGTCGACTCCGCGGTGGTGGTCAGGCTGACCGAGGAGGACGACGAAGACGTGCGCGGGGACGTGCTGAGGGTGCTGCGGGACACGACGTCCTCACGCGGCAGCTGGCTGCCGGGCGACGCGTCCGGGGTCGCGCCCGCCAGGGCCGCGATGGTGGCGAAGATCGTCGACACGGCGACACCGGACGCCGCCAGCAGCACGTGGGGCGACACGCGCGGGCGGGTGCGCTCGGGCTCCGGGGTCTCGTACAACGGTTCTCCCAAGGTCTGTCGGACGGTCTTTACCAGCCGAAGTTCTGGGTCCAGTACCAGCCGCGGGTGTCCAGACCCACGCCGATGGTGGTGAACCCGCAGTTCAGGATGTTGCGGCGGTGCCCGTCGGAGTTCATCCAGGCCTTCATGACCTGCTCGGGGGACCGCTGGCCCATGGCGATGTTCTCGCCGCCGGGGCTCGGGTAGCCCGCCGCGCGCATGCGCTGCGCGAAGTCGACGCCCTCGGGGGTGGTGTGCGAGAAGTAGTCGCGCTGAGCCATGTCGGTGCTGTGGCCCTGCGCGGCCTGGACCACCCGGTCGTCCACCTTGAGCGGCCCGCAGCCGGCGAGGTCGCGGGCCTCGTTCACCAGGGCGACGACCTGCTGCGCCTGCGGCAGGTCGGCGGGCGCGGTCGTCGTCGTGGGCTCGGGGGACGGTTCGGACGTGGCGATCGTCGTCTCCGTCGTCGTGGTGGTCTCGGTGGTGGTGGTCGTCGTCTGGGTCGTGGTCGTCGTGGACGGCGGCGCTTCGGTGCTGGTCGGCAAGGTCACCGGCTCACGGCCCCGTTCGGGCTCGCCCACGCCCCCGACCCCGCCGGCGCCGATGTTGTCGGAACCGCTGCGCTGTGCTGCGCTTTCCCCGACGAACGGGGCGAGCTGTTCCGGGTTGGCGACGGCGACGCCGGTCGCACCGGCCGCGCCGAGGAGCAGGCCGACGAGTCCGCCGATCACGGATCGGTTACCACGCCGTGCTGTCACGGTCGCGCACCGTACCACTAACGGGTGAAATGACAGGATGGCTCTTGTGGCTGGAGTAGAGCAGACCGTGCGCCTGACCGCCTGGGTGCGGGGCCACGTGCAGGGCGTCGGTTTCCGCTGGTGGACCCGCGCCAGGGCGCTTGAGCTGGGACTTGTCGGTTCGGCGTCCAACCTGCGTGACGGTCGGGTCGAGGTGAACGCGGAAGGGCCGGAATCCGCGTGCCGGGATCTGCTGACTGCGTTGCGTTCCGGCGCTACCCCCGGTCGGGTGGACTCGATCGTGGAGCGCTGGTCGGAGGCCCGCGGCGGCTTCACGGGTTTCGTCGAGCGTTGAACGCCGAAGGGCCCGGTGGCGTAGTACATCGATGTGGACCGTGGCGAAGATGTCGTCAGGCAGCTGTACGGCCGTTGGCGCGGCCCGCTGCACGGCTACGTCCTGCGTCTGGTCGGCGGTGACCACCAGCAGGCGGAGGACGTCGTCCAGGAGACGTTGCTGCGGGCCTGGCGGCACGTCGACGAGCTGACCCCCGCCGACGCGGGCCCGTGGCTCTACACGGTGGCCAGGAACCTGGTCATCTCCGGCTTCCGCAAGCGCGCCGGCCGGCACTCCGAGGTGCCGATCGAACCGGGCGACCTGCCCCCGGTCGCGGACGAGGTGGAGCACGTCCTGCAGAGCTGGCAGGTCGCGGAGGTGCTGCGCGGGCTCAGCGCCGACCACCGCGACGTCGTGGTCGAGCTGTACTACCGGCGGCGATCGGTGGCGGAGGCGGCGGTGGTGCTCGGCATCCCGCCCGGCACGGTCAAGTCGCGCTGCTTCTACGCCCTGCGCGCGCTGCGCGACGCGTTGGAGGAGCGGGGGGTGACGGAGTCGTGAGCTGCGCCCAGACCGTGGCGCTCGGCGCCTACCTGCTCGGCTCGCTCGACCCGGCGGAGCGGTCGACGTTCGAGCGGCACGTGCGCGGTTGTGCCGACTGCCGGCGCGAGATGGTGCGGCTGGCGCCGCTGCCGGGGCTGCTCGGCCAGGTGCAGCTGTCGGACCTGGAGCTGCCGTTCGACGACCCCGCGCCCGATCCCGACCTCCGGCCGCTGCCGCCCCTGGCGGCGCCGGGGCCGACGCCCGTGCGGGCACGGCGACGGCGGTGGCCGGTGCTGGTGGGCGCGGGTGTGCTGGTCGTGCTCGTGGCGCTGGGCGTGGTGGTCGTGCCGCGCCTGGCCGGTGACGACGCCGTGACGTGGCACGCCACCGACGGCACGTCCGGCGTGGTGGCCAGCGCCGATCTCGTCGGCAGGTCCTGGGGCACCGAGCTGTGGATGCGCGTCGAGAACATGCCGAAGGGCGTGCGGTGCAAGCTGATCGTCCACGACCGGGCCGGCCGGACCGAGATCGGCGGCTGGTGGGGCACCGACCACGCGCCCGACGAGCGGATACCCGGCTCCACGTCGTTCCCGGTCCAGGAGATCGAACGGCTGGACCTGGTGGTCGACATGACGGTGCTGGTCTCGGTCCGGCGGTGATCGCGCAGGTCAGCGTGCCGACGCCGGGTTCACGGGTCGCACGGGTACGCTGCCCGGCGTGCACCTCAAGAGCCTGACGCTGAAGGGGTTCAAGTCCTTCGCCTCGGCTACCACGCTGCGCTTCGAGCCCGGCATCACCTGCGTCGTCGGTCCGAACGGGTCCGGCAAGTCGAACGTGCTCGACGCGCTGCGCTGGGTCATGGGCACGCAGGGCGCGAAGGACCTGCGCGGCGGCAAGATGGAGGACGTCATCTTCGCCGGCACGTCCGGCCGCGCGCCGCTGGGCCGCGCCGAGGTGACGCTGACCATCGACAACTCCGACGGCGCGCTGCCGATCGACTACGTCGAGGTGTCGATCACCCGCCGGATGTTCCGCGAGGGCGCCACCGAGTACGAGATCAACGGCAACTCGTGCCGGTTGATGGACATCCAGGAACTGCTCAGCGACTCCGGCATCGGCCGCGAGATGCACGTGATCGTCGGCCAGGGCCAGCTCGCCGCGATCCTGGAGTCCAAGCCCGAGGAGCGGCGCGCGTTCGTCGAGGAGGCCGCGGGCGTCCTGAAGCACCGCAAGCGCAAGGAGAAGGCGCTGCGGAAGCTGGAGGCGATGCAGGCGAACCTGACCCGCCTCACCGACCTCACCGCCGAGCTGCGCCGCCAGCTCAAGCCGCTGGGCAAGCAGGCCGAGATCGCGCGCCGCGCGCAGGCCGTGCAGTCGGAGCTGCGCGACGCCCGGATGCGCCTGCTGGCCGACGACCTGGTGACGCAGCGCGAGGCGTTGGCGCGCGAGGAGCAGGACGAGGCCGTCGCCCGGGCCCGGCGCACCGAGGTCGAGAAGTCGCTGCAACAGGCCCAGTTCCAGCAGAACGAGCTGGAGGACCAGGTCGCGGCCGACGCGCCGAAGCTCCAGCAGGCCCAGGACACCTGGTACCGGCTGTCGGCGTTGGAGGAACGGCTGCGCGGCACCGTGCGGCTGGCCGTGGAACGGGAGCGGCACCTGTCGGCGGCGGTCGACGCGCCGCGCGGCGGGCGTGACCCGGACGAGCTGGAAGCCGAGGCCGAGCAGACCGCGGAGCTGGAGCAGGAGCTCCAGGACGGCGTGACCGAGGCCCGGGTGGGGCTGGCGGAGGCCGTGGAGACGCGGGCCGAGCTGGAACGCGTGGTGTCCGCGGCGGAGAAGGCGCACCTGGCCGCGGTGCGGGCGATCGCGGACCGGCGCGAAGGCCTGGCCCGGCTGTCCGGCCAGGTGGAGGCGCTGCGGTCGAAGACGAGCGCGACCGCCGAGGAGATCGAGCGGATGTCCGTCGCGCTGGCCGAGGCGGTCGAGCGGTCGGAGGTCGTGCAGCAGGAGCTGGCCGAGGCCCGCGAGGTGACCGGGACCGAGGACGAGGACGACGTCGGGCTCGACGAGCGGCACCGGCTGGCCGCCGAGTCGGACGACGCCGCGCGCCGCCGGGTCGAGGAGCTGGTCAAGGCCGAGCGGACCGCCGAGCGGGACATCGCATCGTGGCAGGCGCGCGTGGACGCGCTGTCGTTGGGCCTGACCCGCAAGGACGGCGCGGGCGCGTTGCTGGCGTCGCGGCTGCCGGGGTTGCTCGGGTCGGTCGCGGCGCTGCTGACCGTGGAGCCGGGCGCGGAGGTCGCGCTGGCGGCGGCGCTGGGCCCGATCGCGGACGCGGTCGCGGTGGCCTCCGGCGCGGACGCGGTGGCGGCGCTGGAGCTGCTGAAGGAGCAGGACACCGGTCGGGCCGGGGTGCTGGTCGGCGGCGCGCCGGTGAGCGTCGACCGGTCCGGGTGGCCGTCGTTGCCGCCGGACGCGCGGTGGGCGGTGGACGTGGTGCAGGCGCCGGAGCCGCTGCGGCCCGCGCTGCACCGCGCGTTGGACAAGGTCGTGGTGGTCGACTCGCTGGCCACGGCGCGCGGCTTGGTGGACGCGCACCCGTCGGTGCGCGCGGTGACCCGTGACGGCGACGTGCTCGGCGCGGACTGGGCGGTCGGCGGGTCCGGGCGCAGCCAGAGCGTCATCGAGGTCCAGGCCGCGGTGGACGAGGCGTCGGAGAAGCTGGCGCTGGCGGAGCGCGCGCTGGAGCAGTCCACGGCCGCCCTGGAAGGCGCACGGGCCGAGCAGCAGGCGCGGCGGGCCGAGGTCGCCGCGGTGAAGGAGCAGCTCAACGAGGCCAAGGTGCGGCGCGCCCGGTCGTCGGAGCGGCTGAACCGGCTGGCCGCGGCGGTGCGCTCCGCCGAGGCCGAGGTGGAGCGCGTGCGGGCGCAGCGGGCGAAGGTCGAGGCGGCCCGCGAGGAGAACCTGCTCAAGCTCGGCGAGCTGGAAGAACGCCTGCTGGTGGCGGAGGAGCAGCCGCTGGACGACGAGCCGGACAGCTCCCACCGCGACGAGCTGGCCGCCGAGCTGGCCGCCGCGCGCCAGGGGGAGGTCGACGCCCGGCTGTCGTTGCGGACCGCCGAGGAACGCGCTCGCGCGTTGCAGGGCAAGGCGGAAGGTCTCCGGCGGGCCGCACGGGCGGAACGTGAGGCGCGGGAACGCGCCCAGCGCGCCCACGCCGCCCGGGCCCGGGGCGCGGTCGTGGCGAAGGCCGTGGTGCGCGGTGGCGAGGTCGCGCTGGAGCGGATCGCCGCGTCGTTGAGCCGGGCGGCCGCGGAGCGTGACGCGGCGCAGGAGCGCAAGTCGCGGCGCGAGACGTACCTGGCGCAGGTGCGCAACCTCGTCCGCGAGATGTCGGTGGAGCTGGAGAAGCTGACCGACGCCGTGCACCGCGACGAGGTGCTGCGGGCCGAGCAGCGGATGCGCATCGAGCAGCTGGAGACCAAGGTCGCCGAGGAGTTCGGCATCGGCCTGGAAGACCTGGTCGCCGAGTACGGCCCGGACGTGTTCATCCCGCCGTCGCCGCAGGAGATGGCCGAGTACGAGGTGGCGAAGGAACGCGGCGAGGCGGTGACCGCGCCGCAGCCGATCCCGTACGACCGGGACACGCAGGCGCGGCGGGCCAAGCGCGCCGAGCGGGACCTGTCGCTGCTGGGCAAGGTCAACCCGTTGGCGCTGGAGGAGTTCGCGGCGCTGGAGGAGCGGTACAAGTTCCTGTCCAACCAGCTGGAGGACATCAAGGCGACGCGGCGCGACCTGCTGACCGTGGTGAAGGAGGTCGACGACAAGATCCTGGAGGTCTTCACGTCGGCCTACGAGGACGTCGCCCGCGAGTTCGAGGTCGTGTTCAAGGTGCTGTTCCCGGGCGGCGAGGGGCGGCTGGTGCTGACCGAGCCGGACGACATGCTGACCACCGGCATCGAGCTGGAAGCCCGGCCGCCGGGCAAGAAGGTCAAGCGGCTGTCGCTGCTGTCGGGTGGCGAGAAGTCGCTGGCGGCCGTGGCGATGCTGGTCGCCATCTTCCGCGCCCGCCCGTCGCCGTTCTACGTGATGGACGAGGTCGAAGCGGCCTTGGACGACACCAACCTGCACCGGCTGATCAGCCTGTTCGAGCAGCTGCGCGAGCACTCGCAGCTGCTGATCATCACGCACCAGAAGCCGACGATGGAGATCGCCGACGCGCTGTACGGCGTCTCCATGCGCGGTGACGGCATCAGCCAGGTGATCTCCCAACGCCTGCGGGGCGAGGACAAGCCGAAACGCGCCAAACCCGCCGCCGTGGCCGCCGCTCCACCGGCCGCCACCACCTCCGCTCCGGAACCCACCGCTCCGGAACCCACCGCTCCGGAACCCGCCGCCGCTGCTCCCGAGACCGAACCGCCCGCCGCCTCCGACTAGGTCGTCTCGTCGCCGGCACAAACCCGAGTTGTCCACAGGCTCGCGTCCAGCGGTCCGGAATGTCGGTGCCGGCCGGCAGGATCAAGAACAGGGGCTCCCCTGGGCGGGGACGCCTGCGAAGCCCTGGCCCGTGAAGTCCCCGCCTGTGAGGCACCGGCCTGCGAAGGTGCTGCATCTGCGAACGTGCTGCGTCTGCGAACGTGCCGGGCCTGCGATGTGCCGGGCCTGCGTAGGGTCGGCTCATGGCTGACTTCGAGACCCGGCTGCGGGAGCGGGTCGAGCACGTGCGGCTGGAGCGGAGCCGGGGGCGGCGGGTCGCGGCGGAGGTCATGGCCCGGTTGCCGGAGCACCGCGAGTCGTGGCGGGAGCAGGCGCGGGCGTTCGCGCGCGTCGCCGCGGCGATCGGCATGGCGCCCAGGCGCGTCTCCGTCGAGCACCGGTCGAAGAAGCGGTTCGGGATGGCGTGGACGACCGTGGTCGAGCACGACGTCCTGTTCGCCGAAGGCGGGGTCGCCGTCACGGCCGCCGGTGATCTCGTGGAGGTCGAGGGCGGCGAGCCGCTGCCGCTCGCCGGGTTCCTGGACGAGGACGGCTTCAGCTACGACACCCTCACCGCCTGCGTCTACCGCGCGGACGACCGGCCGCACGTCGAGGAGGTCGTCGGTGTCCGCCGCGGCCCTCGCGGGCTCGCCTGCTGCGTCACCGCCTCCGGTGAGCTGGTGGTGGTCTGCGACGGCGGCGAGGGCCAGGCGTTCCTGACGTTCGAACGGCGGCTGGCCGAGTCCCTGGAGAAGTGGGCCTAGGACGCGGCGTCAGCGGTCGTCGAGGCGTTTGGCCTCTTCCGGCGTGGGCGCGGCGCCGCCGAGGTGCGCCGGTTGCCACCACTGGCCCTCGCCCGACTCCGGGTAGCGGGCCTGGGCGTCGTCCACGAGGTCCTGCATCCGCTCGCGCAGCGCGGCGTCCGTGGTCGGCTCCATCGGCTCGCCGACGATGATGGTGATCGGCACGTGCCGCTGGGTCAGCGACTTCGGCCTGCCCTTCGTCCACAGGCGTTGCGTGCCCCACACCGCGGTCGGCAGCAACGGCACGCCGGCCTCGGCCGCCAGCCGCACCGCGCCGCTCTTCACGTCCTTGACCGTGAACGACCGGCTGATCGTGGCCTCGGGGAAGATCCCGACGATCTCACCGGCCCGCAGCGCGTCCAACGCCTGCTGGTAGGACGCCTGCCCGGCGGCCCGGTCCACCGGGATGTGGTGCATCCCGCGCATGAGCGGGCCGGACACGCGGTGCTTGAACACCTCGTGCTTGGCCATGAACCGGACCAACCTGCGCGCCGGGTGCGCGCCGTAGCCGGCGAAGATGAAATCGAGGTAGGAGACGTGGTTCGAGGCCAGCACGGCCCCGCCGGTGGTCGGCACGTGCTCCGCGCCCTCCACGGTGATCCGCATGTCGAGCACGCGGAACATCAGTTTGGCTGCGGCGATCACCGGCGGGTACACGCGATCTGGCATGGACCCAGCTTACGTTACTCGTCAGTAGTGCGATCGTGCTCGCGCACCACCTTGGGAACGCCTGCCAGGTCCTCCTCATTGCACAGCAGCTTCAGGGCGTAATACGGCGAACCCTTGGTGTCGTCGTAGTCCAAGTGGACCGCGATCACGTCGACCGCTTCACCGAGCCAGTCCTGCGTCTGCCGCAGCCAGGACGCTGCGCGCTCCAACGCGTTGGGCAGGTCGTCGTCACGGAACTCGACCGGCCGGTAGGGGACCTCCTGCACCTGGTCCCGCTGGTTGGCAGGCATCGGTAGGTCTACCGCCACCCCGCTGTCGTTGAGTTCGAGTTGGATCGTTTCCTCGCTCACCCCACCAGGGTTCCCCAACGCGAAACGCGCGGCAAGAGATGTCGGTCATCCGAGGCTGACCGGCAACTCGGCCAGACCGCTGACCAGGACCCTCCGCCACGCCAGCTCCTCGACCGGCCGGGCCGCCCGCAGCCCCGGGAACCGCCGCAGCAGCACCAGCAGCGCCTCCTGGAGCTCGATGCGGGCCAACTGCGCGCCGAGGCAGAAGTGGGGGCCGATGCCGAGCGCCAGGTGCTGGTTGGGCGTGCGCGCCAGGTCCAGCGAGTCCGGCTCGGCGAACGCGCGCGGGTCCCGGTTGGCCGAGCCGATGGACGCCATCACGCCCTCGCCCGCCCGCACCGTCACCCCCGCGACCCGCACGTCCTCCAACGCCACCCGCAGCTGCCCGACCTCGCTGAGCCGGGTGAACCGCATCAGCTCCTCGACCGCGCTCGGCACCAGCTCCGGGTCGGCGACCAGCCGGTCCCACTGCGCCGGCTCGCGCAGCAGGGTGGCGACGAAGCTGGTGATCTGGTTGGCCGACGTCTCGTGCCCCGCGACCAGCAGGTTCAACGCGAACGCGGTCAGCTCGTCGTGCGTCAGCGGCGTCGCGCACAGCTCGTCGAGCAGGTCCTCCGACCTCGGCTCGCGCCGTTTCGCCGCGACCAGGTCGCCCATGTACGCGAGCAGGCTCGCCATCGCCGCCTCGACCCGCGGCTGGTCGGCCATCTCCAGGCTGTACGCGAGCTCGGTCCACTCGCGGAACCGCTCCCGGTCCGCGTACGGCACCCCGAGCAGCGTGCAGATGACCTGGATCGGCAACGGCAGCGCGTACACCTGCCGCAGGTCGGCGCCGTCCACCACGTCGTCGGCGAGCCGTTCGCACAGCTCGCGCACCCACGGCCGGGTCTGCGAGATCGTCCGGTGCGAGAACGCGCCGGACACGAGCTTGCGCAGCCGGGTGTGCTCGGGCGGGTCGGTGGTCGGCAGGGTGCCGGGCAGCGGCCGGGACACGCCGACCCGGGGCGCGCCCGCCGCCACCACGCCGGCCCGCGAGAACCGCGGGTCGGCCAGCACCAGCTTGACGTCGTCGTAGCGGGTCACCAGCCACACCTCGGCGCCCGCGAGCGTGCGGACCCGGACCACGGGCGACTCGTCGCGCAGCTTCGCCCACGTGGGCGAGGGGTCGAAGGCGAAGGCATCGGCGAAGGGGATGTCGAGGACGTCGTCCGTCATGACCCCGACGCTAGGAGCGGGGGGAGCGCGGTGCCGGCCCCATCCGGGGCACTTCGGCGACTTCCGTCACGTCCGGCCCGTCCACCACCGAAAACTCCCTCGCGTTCGGCCGTCCCGCGGGTGACCATTCCAGACATGTACGACATCCGTCCCGCCGCCCAGGACGACCTGGACGCCGTCCTCTCGCTCGTCCTGCGGTTGCAGGCCGACGACGCGCACCACATCGGCTACCTCGGCGAGACGCTCGGCGACATCTCGGCCGAGCTGGCCGAGTTCGAGCCCGACTGGGCCGCGTGCACCGTGGTCGCCACCGACGACTCCGGCTGGGTCGTCGGCGCGCTCAGCGTCGAGCTCGACGCCGAGTCCGGCCGCGCCTACCTGCACGGACCGTTCGTCGACGTGCCGGTCAACCACCCGGCGGGCAGCCGGATCTGGGACCAGACCGCCGACGCGCTCTACGCGGCCGCCCTGCCGCTGCTCGACGGCGTCCCGGACCGCGAGCTGCTCGGCCACACCGGGCACCGGCGGCTGGCCGCGTTCGCCGAACGGCACCGCTTCGCCGCCGCCCGGGCGTGCGGGATACACGTCCTCGACGGCGACGGCCTGCGCGGCCTGCTGCTGCGCGAGGCGAGCTGCCCGCGCACCGGACCGGCCCGCGAGATGCGGGTCCTGCCGACCGACCCGGCCGTGCACGAAGCGGTGGCGGTGCTGCACGAGCGGTGCTTCCCCAAGACCTACCTGAGCGGGCGCAAGCTCGTGGACGCCGCCCGACGGCACACCGTGGTGGTGGCCATGGACGGCGACCGCGTCCTCGGCTACGCCTCGGGCAAGGCCGAGCCGGGCGAGTTCTACCTGGACTTCGTCGCCGTGGAACCGGACGTGCGCGGGCAGGGCGTCGGCGCGGCGCTGGTCACCGAGCTGGTCTGGAAGCTGGCCGAGAAGTCCGGGGCACGACCGCAGGCCGCCGCCGCGATACTGGCCGGCAACCGCTCCTCCCAGCGGCTCTTCGACCGGCTCGGCTTCCGGTTGCACCTCGAACTCGTCGCCTACCGCGCCAACCCCGCCGCCTGAGCCCTACGACCCCCGAGCCCCACGCAGCCCGAGCCCTACGACCCCCCGAGCCCTACGACGCCTTGGCCGACATCACGTCGTCCTGCACGCCCGGCGGCTGGTAGCCCTTGTGCCGCAACGACATCAACCCGCCCACGACCAGCGTCACCAGCACGCCGAGCACCGTGTACCAGGGGTAGGCCAGCGACACGAACTTCCGCGCGGGCGCCGCCGGCGCGAAGTCGATCACCATCCTCGCCTCCGGCCCGACGAACTTCACCCCCAGGATCACGAACGCCATCACCACCACCGTGACCGCGAACGCCACGATCGCGTCGAGCTCCTTGGCCTTGCGGAACACCAGCCCCAGCAGGAACGCGCCGAGCAGCGCGCCGTAGGTGAACCCGGCGATCGACAGGCCCTGCTCCACGATCGGGTTGCCGCGCCGCGTCAGCGTGGCGAACAGCCCGGCGCACACGATCAGCAGACCCGCCCAGACCACCGTCCAGATCCGACCCTGCTTGAACACCTCGGCCTCGCTCATCGGCCGCCGCACCACGCGCTGCACGATGTCCGTCACGGTCGAGGAGGCCAGCGCGCCCAACGACGACGACAGCGCCGCCGCCAGGATGCCCGCGATCACGAACCCGGACAGCCCCGACGGCATGTCGTTGACGATGAAGTTGGCGAACAGCTCGTCGTTGTTGTTGAGCTTGAGGTCCGTGACCGGGTTGGCCGCCTTGTAGAACGCCCACAGCATCACGCCGATGAACAGGAACAGCGCGAACTGGAGGAACACCACGACACCGCTGGCGATCAGCGCCTTCTGCGCCGCGCGCACGTCCTTGGTCGCCATCAGCCGCTGCACGATGAGCTGGTCCGCGCCGTGCGAGGCCATGGACAGCACCGCGCCGCCGATGAACGCGACGACGATCGCGTAGGGCGAGGTGAAGGCGCTGGCGTCGAAGTCGAGGACCTGGAACTTGCCCGCGTCGGCGGCACTGGCGAACCACCCGTCGGGCAGCTTGCCGTTCAGCACCAGGATCACCGCGAACGCGCCGATCACGTACCAGAGCATCTGGATCGCGTCGACCCACACCACGGCCCGCACGCCGCCCAGGAAGCTGTAGACGACCATCGCGACGCCGAGCGCCGCCACGATCACCCAGTACGACACGTCCACGCCGTACGCGACGAGCACGACCTTGATCGGGATGGCGGTGGCGAACAGCCGCAGGCCGTCCGCCAGCAACCGCGTGACGAGGAACGTCAGCGACGCCGTGCTCTGGATGTTGCGGCCGAACCGCTTGCCCAGGAACCCGTACGCGGTGATCAGCTCGCCCGCGATGTACTTGGGCAGCAGCACGAACGACACCACGATCCGGCCGATCAGGTAGCCGACGGCCAGCGACAGGAACGTCATCGTGCCCAGGTAGGCGACCGTCGGCACGCTCAGCACGGTCAGCGTGGACGTCTCCGCGGACACCACCGACACGCACACGACCCACCACGAGATGCGGCGTTCGCTGACGAAGTAGTCGGTGGCGGAGCGCTGGCGCCCGGCGATCCACACGCCCAGCAGCGGCATGCCCACCAGGAACAGCACGATGATGGCGACATCAAGCGCGCGCATGGCCTCTCCCATCCGACTGCCTCTCACGGCGGCCGATCGTCAATCCCGTCACGGCGGTGATCACGGGCTCGGGCAGGCGCAGCGGGTAGCGGCCGGGGGTGATCGACCCCAGCGGGCGCGGGCCGGCGGCGCCGGTGGCGGACGGCACGTTCGCGGGCAGGCCGTGCCAGGTGAGGAAGCCGAGCAAGGCGGCGAGGTAGGCCTCCTTGGCTTCGGCGGGCAGTCCCAGCTCGTCGCTCGTGCGCAGGTCCACGCGCCGTCCCAACGACTCGACCAGCACGGGGTTGCGCATGCCGCCGCCGGAGCCGATGACCGTGCCCTCGCACTCGGCGGCGATCGTGCGCGCGGTCAGCTCGGTCAGCGTGGCCAGCAGGTCCTCGGCGGGCATGGTCAGGCCCTCGGTGACGCGGTCCAGGTAGGCGCGGTTGAAGTGCTCCTTGCCGGTCGACTTGGGCGCGGGGAGGGCGTAGTACGGGTCGGCCAGCAGGCGGTCGAGCAGGTCGGCGCGCACCCGGCCGCGACCGGCGAACCCACCATCGGTGTCCTGGTTCCGCAAGCCGCCGGACAGCACGGTCATCGCGGCGTCCATGAGCGCGTTGCCCGGTCCGGTGTCGTAGGCGATCACACCTTCGGGCGACACCTTGGTGACGTTGGCGATGCCGCCGATGTTCAGCGCGGTGGCCGGTCCGTCGAAGTCGGCCAACCACAGCGCGTCCAGGGTGCTCGCCAACGGCGCGCCGTGACCACCCGCGGCGACGTCGCGGACCCGCAGGTCGGCCACCACCGGCAGGCCGGTGGCTTCGGCTATCCACGCGGGCTGGCCGAGCTGGAGCGTGCCCAGGCAGCGGCCGTCCTCCACCCAGTGGTGCACGGTCTGGCCCAGCGACGACACCAGGTCGCCCTCGTACCGGGCGGCGACCTCGGCGAACACCTGCCCGAGCCGGGTGTCGAGCACGCACAGGTCGGCGGCGCTGGTCGGCGGCCTGCGCAGGTCCTCCGGGAACGGGTGCTCGGCGTGCTCGACCGGGGTCAGCACGACCGTGCGGCCGGCCAGGGACATGTCGGCGACGGCCACGTCGACGGCGTCCATCGACGTGCCCGAGATGAGCCCGATCACCCTCACGCCCTGTGGTCTATTCCACACTGCACGCTTGCGCAAGAGTGTTCGTTTGAAAGTTGCCTGAAATCAACCTGGTTCGTCGATCGTCAACATATCGTGGCGTGCGAGGATTGCGCCGTGTCCACCACGTCCCTGATCTGGATCATCGTCGTCGTCGCGGTACTCCTCGCGGTCGCCCTCGTGACGGGCGTCGTGCTGGCGCGGCGCCGGCGGATCAGCCTCACCGAGCCCGAGCAGGACAAGCCGGCCAAGGGCGGTTACCGGGCCGGTGGCGCCATCACGTTCAACGAGCCCGCGCCACCGGTGGCGGAACCGACCAGACCGGCCGAGCCCGTGGAGCGCTCCGGCGCGTCACCCGCTCCGGTCGAACGGGCCGAGCGGGTCGAGCCGGTCGAACGGGTCGAGCCCGTCGAGCGGGTCGAGCCGGTCGAGCACCCGGTCGCCGAGCGGACCGAGGTCGACGGGCAGCCGGGTGTCGGTGACGACGCCGCCGTGCCGCGCGACTCGGCCAAGCGCGGGTTCGTCGAGGTCGACCTGCCCGAGCAGGCCTCCGAGATCGAGGAGATCGAGCCGACCTCCGGTCGGTTGGAGCGGCTCCGCGGACGGCTGTCGCGGTCGCGGTCGACGTTCGGGCAGAGCCTGCTGGGGCTGCTCGGCGCGGGCGACCTGGACGAGGACTCGTGGACGGACATCGAGGACACGCTGCTGATGGCCGACCTCGGCGCGGCGATCACGGACCAGATCGTCGCGGCGCTGCGTGAGCAGATCGTGGCGCGTGGCGTGCGCACGTCCGACGACGTGCGGGCGTTGCTGCGCGACGTGCTCGTCGACGCGCTGCACCCGGAGATGCGGCGCGCGGTGAACGCGTTGCCGCACGCCGACGGCGCGTCCGGGCCGAAGCCCGCCGTGGTGCTGGTGGTCGGCGTGAACGGCGTCGGCAAGACCACGACGACCGGCAAGCTGGCCCGGGTGCTGGTGGCCGACGGCCGCACCGTGCTGCTGGGCGCGGCGGACACCTTCCGCGCGGCGGCGGCCGACCAGCTGGAGACGTGGGGTTCGCGCGTGGGCGCGTCGACCGTCCGCGGCGCCGAGGGCGCGGACCCGGCTTCGGTGGCGTTCGAGGCGGTGAAGCAGGGCGTCGCCGCCGGTGTGGACACCGTGCTGATCGACACGGCGGGCCGGCTGCACACCAAGACCGGCCTGATGGACGAGCTGGGCAAGGTCAAGCGCGTGGTGGAGAAGCAGGCGGAGGTCGACGAGGTGCTCCTCGTGCTCGACGCCACCACCGGCCAGAACGGCCTGACCCAGGCGCGGGTGTTCGCCGAGGTGGTCGACGTGACCGGCATCGTGCTGACCAAGCTGGACGGCACCGCCAAGGGCGGCATCGTGTTCCAGGTCCAGCGCGAGCTGGGCGTCCCCGTCAAGCTGGTCGGCCTCGGCGAGGGCGCCGACCACCTGGCCCCCTTCGAACCGACCGCCTTCGTCGACGCCCTCCTCACCTGACCCCGCGAGAGTCCAACGTTCACGGCGCGAGAGTCCTACGTTCACGCACCCTGAATTCAACGCTCACGACGAACGGTCGAGGCGTGAGCGTTGAATTCAGGTGCTCTGAACGTAGGACTCTCGGCGCTTGGAGGTACGACTCACGCGAGGTGGAGGTACGACTCTCGTGGGGTCAGTGGTGGGAGTGGGTGGAGAGGCGGGTGGCGATGGTCAGGACCTCGGGGATGATCCTGGTCAGCGAGTCCTTGGTGAGGCGGCTGTCCGGGCCCGAGACGGAGACGGCGGCGAGGGTCGGGGCGCCGTGCAGCGGAACGGCGACGCAGCGCACGCCCAGCTCCTGCTCGCTCTCGTCCAGCGCGTAGCCCTGCTCGGCGATCTGGTCCAAGGACGCCAGCAGCTCCTCGGCGTCGGTGATGGTGTTCGGCGTGTACGCGGGCAGGCCGGTGCGGGCCAGCAGGGCGCGCACCTCGTCCCGCGGCAGCTGCGACAGCATCGCCTTGCCCACGCCCGTGCCGTGCGGCAGCAGCCGGCGGCCCACCTCGGTGAACATCCGCATCGAGTGCCGTGACGGCACCTGCGCCACGTACACCACCTCGTCGCCGTCCAGCACGGCCAGGTTCGCGGTCTCCTCGACCTTGTCCACCAGCTGCGCCAGGAACGGCCGCGCCCACGTGCCGAACTGCCGCGACGCGCTCTCGCCGAGCCGGATCAGCCGGGACCCGAGGGTGTAGCGGCGGTTGCTGTTCTGCCGCACGTACCCCAACGTGACCAGGGTGCGGATCAGCCGGTGGATGGTCGGCAGCGGCAGGCCGGAGGTGGCGGCCAGCTCGGACAGGCTCGCCTCGCCGCCCGCGTCGGCCAGGCGTTCCAGCAGGTCGAAGGCACGTTGGAGCGACTGCACGCCGCCCGTGGACTCTCGTGCCACCGACACCACTCCTTCGTTGCCGTTCCGCGTGGTGAAAACTATAGTCCGCGAAGTAGAAACCGACTCGGAACGAGGTGGGCTTCCATGTCCGGTGTTCGCGTCCTCGGTGGCGAAGTGGAGCGCAGGGACGAGATCCTCACGCCGGACGCGCTGGAGTTCGTGGCCGAGCTGCACCGCGCGTTCGCGCTCGAGCACGCCGCCCTGATGCGCCGCCGCGCGGACCGCCGCCCGCTCGGGTTCCTGCCGGAGACGCAGGCGATCCGCGACGGTGACTGGCGGGTCGCCGAGGCGCCCGAACCGCTGCGCGACCGCCGGGTGGAGATCACCGGCCCGACCGAGCGGAAGATGACCGTGAACGCGCTGAACTCCGGCGCGAAGGTGTGGCTGGCCGACCTGGAGGACGCCAACACGCCGCACTGGCACAACGTCGTCTCCGGCCAGGTCAACCTCTACGACGCGGCCCGCGGCACGGTCGAGCACACCTCGCCGGAGGGCAAGCACTACACCCTGCGCGACGACGTGCCCCGGCCGACGATCGTGGTGCGGCCGCGCGGCTGGCACCTGCCCGAGCGGCACGTCGAGGTCGACGGCCGTCCCGCGATCGGCGCGCTGGTCGACTTCGGCCTGCACTTCTTCCACAACGCCGGACTCGGCCGGCCCTACTACTACCTGCCGAAGATGGAGAGCCACCTCGAAGCCCGGCTCTGGAACGACGTCTTCACCGCCGCCCAGCGACGGCTCGGCGTCCCGCACGGCACGATCCGCGCGACCGTGCTGATCGAGACGATCCCGGCCGCGTTCGAGATGGACGAGATCCTCTACGAGCTGCGCGAGCACGCCTCGGGCCTGAACGCGGGCCGCTGGGACTACCTGTTCAGCATAATCAAGTACTTCCGCGACGCCGGCCGCGACTTCGTGCTGCCCGACCGCAACAGCATCACGATGACCGTGCCGTTCATGCGCGCCTACACCGAGCTGCTGGTGCACACGTGCCACAAGCGCGGCGCGTTCGCGATGGGCGGCATGGCGGCGTTCATCCCGAACCGGCGCGACCCGGAGGTCACGCGAGACGCGCTGGCGAAGGTGCGCGACGACAAGCGCCGCGAGGCGGGCGACGGCTTCGACGGTTCGTGGGTGGCGCACCCGGACCTGGTGGGGGAGTGCGCGGAGATCTTCGACCAGAAGTTCTCGGGCAGTCCCAACCAGCTCGACGAGCTGCGGCCCGAGGTGTCCGTCACCGCCGAGCAGCTGCTGGACTTCGCGTCGGCGGGCGGCAGCGCGACCCGCGCGGGTGTGGCGTCCGCGGTGGACGTCGGTGTGAGGTACCTGATGTCCTGGCTCGGCGGCAACGGCGCGGCGGCCATCCACAACCTGATGGAGGACGCGGCCACGGCCGAGATCTCCCGCTCGCAGCTGTGGCAGTGGGTGCACAACGACGTGGTGCTGGACGACGGCACGCCGGTCACCGCCGACCTCGTGCGCGCCGCGCTGGCCCGGGCGAAGGAGGAGCTGGAGGGCGAGCACCTCGACCTGGCCGTGGAGCTGTTCGAGCAGGTCGCGCTGTCCGACGAGTTCGTGGACTTCCTGACCCTGCCGGCCTACGAGCGGATCGGCTGACGTGCCGCGGACGTCGTTGTCGGCCGACGCGGTGCGGGCGGTCACCGCGCGGCTGTCCGATGTGGAGCTGCGCGCGCCGGCGGGCCGCCAGCCGGTGCACACCTGCTACGTGCCGGCCGACCGGGTGGGCCCGTCCACGCTGGACGACTGGGGCGCGCAAGCGCTTGCGGCACTGGACGGGCACGCGCCGGACGGCTTGGCCGGCGTGCTGGGCCTCGCGCCGGACCTGGCGGAGGTCGTGGACGGGCGGGTGCGGGCGAAGCTGGTCAGCGAGCCGGTGGAGGACCTGCGGGTCGACTTCGAGGACGGCTACGGCGTCAGGTCCGACGCGGAGGAGGACTCGGACGCCGAACGCACCGCGCTCGTGGTGCGGGACTGGCTGCGCGACGGCACGGCCCCGTCGCGGTTCGGCCTGCGGATGAAGTCCTTCGACACGAGGGCGTCGCGTGAGCGCGGCATCCGGACGCTGGACGTCTTCCTCACCGCGCTGGGCGAGGCGCCCGGGGGTTTCGTGATCACGTTCCCGAAGGTCACCTCGGTGGCTCAGGTGGAGGTGCTCGGCGACGTCCTCGACCTGTTCGGGCTGCCGCTGCGGTTCGAGATCCAGGTCGAGACGACCCGGTCGATCGTGGACGGCGAGGGCAGGCTGGCGCTGCCCCGGTTCATCGAGGCGGGCCGCGGCCGGGTCACCGGGCTGCACTTCGGCACGTACGACTACACGGCGGGCTGCGGCCTGGGCGCGGCGCACCAGCACCTGGCGCACGGGGCGTGCGACTTCGCCCGCAACGTCATGCAGGTGTCCGCGGCCGGCACCGGGGTCGCGCTGTCCGACGGGTCCACGAACGTGCTGCCGGTCGGCGACGACGTGCACGAGGGCTGGCGCACGCACTACCGGCTGGTGCGGCGGTCGTTGGCGCACGGCTTCTACCAGGGCTGGGACCTGCACCCGGCGCAGCTGGTGACCAGGTACGCGGCCGTGCACGCGTTCTACCTCGAAGGCGTGGACGCCGACGCGCGCCGGCTCAGGGCGTACGTGGACCGGGCCGGCGGCTCGGTGCTGGACGAGCCCGCGACCGCGCAGGCGTTGTCCACGTCGTTCATCCGTGCCTTGGACTGCGGTGCCCTGGACGAGGACGAAATCCGCCGCGCGACGGGACTCACCGTGACCGATTTGCAGGCTCTAGCCAGAAGAGAGTGATCGTGGCATCGCTGGATGGGGTGATCCTCGAACCAGCGAAAAGCCGGATCACGCGATACCGGTCAGGGTGTGTCCATGACCATGCGGGCCGGGTTGTGGACCGGGCTGCCGGACCTGGAGCGGGCGGAGTTCCGCTACCAGGTGGTGGCGTGCGCGGCGGACGTGGACGTGCTCATCGCCGCCTTGGCGCGGCCCGAGTGCAATGACGGGATGCTGGAGCACTTCGGCCGGGCGCCCGACGCGGAGGGGGAGAGCGACCACAACCTGGTGCTCGCCGTCCGAGGCGCGTGGGGCTACCTCAACTACGTGGACGACGAGTTCACCGGCTGGCCGAAGGGCGAGCCGGACGCGCCGTACGTGGACGAGACCTACACCGACTTCCCGCCGGGCGTGGGCGTGCCGCTGACGACCTACCGGGAGGTCCTGCTGGAGTTCATGTTCACCGCGCGCCGGCCGACCGCCGTGGACTGGTACGAGGAAGCCGACCTGTTCCACGCCTGGCGGCTGCAACGCATGGCGCTGCACAAGAGCGACGGCGCCAAGAAGTGACGGCGCCCGAGGGGTGACGGCACCGGGAGACGACCGTGCTCCCGGGTGGGGGAGCACGGTCGGATCGCTCAGAACGCTGGCAGGGTGTGCCAGGCGGACCCGGGGTCCTCGGCGTCGTCGCGCAGCACGGAACCCTCGATCAGCCCGTACGGCCGGTCGGCGGCGTAGAACACCTCGTTGTCGTTCTCCAGCCCGAACGGCGACAGGTCCACCGCGAAGTGGTGCTTGTTCGGCATCGACAGCCGCACCTCCGCCACCTCCGGCCGGGCCCGCAGCACCGCCTCGCCCATCGCGTACAGCGTCTGCTGCAACGACAGGCTGTGCTTCGCCGCGAACGTGGCCAGCAGCAGCCGCCGGATCTCGGTGAAGCTCTCCGCCCAGTCGATCCCCTCGCCCTGATAGCGCCACCGCGCGGTCACCGAGGTGGCCAGGATCCGGTCGTGGGTCTCCTTCAACGTCGTGTACTCGTCGCGCGGGAAGCCGTGGAACTCCGAGCCGGTCGACTTGAGCACCACCACGTCCCGCACGCCCGACACCACCCACGCGCGTCCGCCCTCGACGGTCACGGCGGTCGTGCGCTTCTCGTCGCTGCCCCGCACGAACGAGTGGTCGTCGCCCTCGATGCGCTCCCAAGCGTGCTCGTCGACCAGCACGCGGGCGCCGGTGATCGCCTCCTGCGACGAGACGAAGTGCCGGCCCAGCCGCAGCGCGAAGTCCTCGATCTCGCCGACCGGCGCCTGCTTGGCGAAGGCGTAGACGGTGTTCTTCTGCGTGTCGGTCGCCAGCACCTTCGAGTTGTCGCCGGTCAGGTGGGTGTCGGTCAGGTCGCCGCGCAGGGAGGTGCTGACCGTGAGGTCCCTGATCGTGTGCACGGCGCCGTCGCGGGTCACCGTGACGAGGCGGTTCTCCGCTTTCCCGTACTGGTTGGGCCCCAGGACGATGGCCATCGGTCAGCTCCCTCGGTAGGTCGTGAAGGCGAACGGGCTCAACAGGATCGGCACGTGCAGGTGCGGCAGGTCGCCGGTGACCCGGAACGCGACGGTGATCTCCGGGTAGAACGGCGTGTCGACCTCGAACGTCAGCCGGTGCACGCCGGGGCTCAGCCCGCGGGCGAACTTCAGCCGGCCGTCGTCGTCGGTGACGCCCTCGGCCAGCACGTCGCCGTCGCGCTCCAACCGGACCGGCACGCCGACGCGCGGCCGGCCCGCCTCGGCGTCGAGCACGTGGGTGGACAGCGACGTCGACCTCGGGTCCGCCTCACCGGTGGTGGTCATGCCAGCGCCTTCCTCAGTCGCAGTGCCGCGATCTTCGCCAGTTCCCGGCTCACCACGCGCAGTTCCGCGTCCGGCGGGTTGCCCATCCGGGCGGCGAGGTCGGCCAGGACGCGTTCGCCGCTCAGCCCGGTCGCGCACACCAGGTAGATGTGCCCGAACCGGTCCTCGTAGGCGGTGTTGGCGGCGAGCAGCCGGTCGGCGAGGGGCGCGGTGACGCCGGACTGCTCGTCGGCCGACCACTTCGCCGTCACCCCGCCTCCCGCGGCCTTCTCCCCGATGCGCGGGTGGCTCGCGATGGCGGCGCGCACCTCGTCGTCCGTCAGGTCCGCGTGCCGGTCCGACGCGGCGACCAGCGCGTCCACGTCGGGGTAGGGGCGGTCGGCGAGCAGCGCGTCGACCCAGCGCGGCACGGCGAGGCAGTCGGTGAGCAGGGGGCGGAGCTCGGCCGCGGGCGCGGAGTTGAACCCTTCCAGATCTGGCACGCAGGCTCTCTTTTCTGTATCGCGGAATCCTCTTTCCGCAAAGAGGGACGCTACGAGCGCCCTCCGAACGTGTCAACAGTCTCGCGCCGCCGTCGAGGGCCCGCCTGCGGCGGGCGGCCACACCTCCGGCGGCAGAGGTGGTCGGGCTGCCGCCCGGCCGCGCCGGAACCGGTTCCTGCGACGTCTGGCCGGTCGCATCGCCGCCGACCGGCTGGGAGAGTGAAGCGCATGGATCTGGTGCTGCGCGCGGCCCGAGTGATCACCCCGGACGGCGAACGCCGTGCCGACGTCGGCGTCGCGGACGGTCGGATCGTCGCGGTGGCCGACCGCCTGGACGCCGCGACCGTCGTGACCCTCGCCGACGACGAAGTCCTCCTCCCCGGCCTGGTCGACACGCACGTGCACGTGAACGACCCCGGCCGCAGCGACTGGGAGGGCTTCGAGACCGCGACCAGGGCGGCGGCGGCCGGCGGCGTCACCACGATCGTCGACATGCCGCTCAACAGCCTGCCGCCGACGACCACGGTGGCCGCGCTGAAGGCCAAGCAGGAGGCGGCGCGGGACGAGGCGCACGTCGACGTCGGGTTCTGGGGCGGCATCGTGCCGACCAACCTGGACGACCTGGAGGAGCTGCACGACGCCGGCGTGTTCGGCTTCAAGTGCTTCCTGATCCACTCGGGCGTCGACGAGTTCCCGCACGTCACCGAGGACGAGCTGCGCGCGGCCCTGCTGCGGCTGCGCGCCCGCGACGCCCTGACGATCGTGCACGCCGAGGACCCGCACGAGGTCACCGAGCCCGGTCCCGGCTACCGCGCCTTCCTCGACTCCCGGCCGCACCGGGCCGAGCAGCACGCCATCACCACCGTGGTCGACCTGGCCAACGAGACCGGGGCCAGGCTGCACGTGCTGCACCTGTCCAGCGGCGAGGCCGTGAGGCAGGTGCGGATCGCCAAGGGACTCGGGCTGCGGCTGACCGCCGAGACGTGCCCGCACTACCTGACGTTCGTCGCGGAGGAGATCGGCGACACCGCCACGGAGTTCAAGTGCTGCCCGCCGATCCGCGACGCGGCCAACCGCGAGCAGCTCTGGCACGCGCTGCGCGAGGGCCTGATCGACCTCGTCGTCACGGACCACTCGCCGTGCACGCCGGAGCTGAAGCGGGGCGACTTCGCCACCGCGTGGGGCGGCATCGCGAGCCTTCAGCTGGGCCTGTCCGCGGTGTGGACCCAGGCCAGGCGACGCGGGCACGCGCTGACCGACGTGGTGCGGTGGATGGCGACGAACCCGGCCGACCTGGTCGGGCTGGACGCCAAGGGCCGCATCGCGCCCGGCGCGGACGCCGACTTCTGCGTGTTCGCGCCGGACGACGCGTTCGTGGTGGACCGCGACGCGCTGCTGCACCGCAACCCCGTCACGCCCTACCACGGCCGTCCGCTGGCGGGCGTGGTGCGGCGGACGTGGCTGCGCGGTCGCCCGATCGACGACCGGCCGCGCGGCCGGTTGCTCCAGCGCCCCCGGCCGAGCCGGGGATCGGACGGAGGAGACGCATGACGGAAGTCCCCGGCTGGACCCGCCTGCCCGACCTGGCCTCCCGCGCGGTCGGCGGCAGCGTGGTGTGGGCCAACGACGAGTCCTTCGCCGAGCGCGAGAACCTCATCCGCAAACCCGAACCGGAGTACCGGACCTACACGTTCGGCCACAAGGGCCAGGTCTACGACGGGTGGGAGACGCGTCGCCGCCGGGAAGGCGGCGAGGACCGGGCGATCGTCCGGCTCGGCCTGCCGGGTGTGGTCAAGGGCGTCGTGGTCGACACCGCGTTCTTCAAGGGCAACTTCCCGCCGTTCGCGTCGGTCGAGGCGACCTCCGCCACCGGCCACCCGGCGCCCGACGAGCTGACCGGCTGGGAGACCGTGGTGCCGAAGTCGCCGCTCGGCGGCGATCGCAAGCACCACTTCGAGGTGTCCGCGCACCGCCGCTACACGCACGTCCGGCTCACCATCCACCCGGACGGCGGCGTGGCCCGGCTGCGCGTGCACGGCACGCCGGTGACCGACCCCGAGCTGATCCTGCCGGACGCGCTCGACCTGGCGGCCCTGGAGAACGGCGCGTCGATCACGGGGTGCAGCAACATGTTCTACAGCGACCCGGGCAACCTCATCGCGCCCGGCCAGGCCACCGTCATGGGCGAGGGCTGGGAGACCGCGCGCCGGCGCGACGACGGCAACGACTGGGTGGAGGTCGAGCTGGCCGCACCGGGCGTCATCCGGCTCGCGGAGCTGGACACCAGCCACTTCAAGGGCAACGCGCCGGGCTGGGCGTCGGTCCGGGGCCGCGACGCGCGCACCGGCGCGGAGTTCGACGTGCTGCCGCGCACCCGGCTCCAGCCCGACACCCGCCACCGCTTCCGCGTCGAGGGCGGCGCCGAGGCCACCCACGCGCGGCTCGACATCTACCCGGACGGCGGGATGGCACGACTGCGGCTGTTCGGCGGGTTGACCGCCGACGGCCTCAGGGTGATCACCCGGCGCTACCAGGACCTGCGCTGAGAGGTGTGAAAGTTGTCAGCCCTCGGGCTGATCATTCAGGGCGCTCGGCGGTGTCGCCACCGCGTCGGCGCCGGCAGTGGGCACGACCTCGGCGGCGTCGGCCGATCCGACGCAACGCGCTGCGCACGGCACTCGGCGAGCGCCGGATCGACTACTACGGCCTGTCCTGCGGCACGCTCATCGGCCGGCAGCACGCCGAGGAGTTCGGGCGGCACGTCCGCGCCATGGTGATCGACTCCAACGTGGACCACAGCCTCGGCACGTGGCGGTTCAACGAGACCGAGTCCGCGACCGCCGAGGGCTCGTTCCGCAGGTTCGTCGCGTGGTGCGACCGCACCGCGTCGTGCGCCCTGCACGGCCGGGAGGTGGCGGCGGTCTGCGACGACCTGTCCTGCTGACCTACGAGGGCTACCTGGTCGACCTGAAGGCGCCGCGTCCCGGTGCGCGGTGCGCGGTGCGCGGCCGTCGAGCCCGCGCCGCAGCCGGTCGCGTCCGCGTCCGCGAAGCCCGTCCCGGAAGGCCCGACCCCGGCCATCCCGGGCTGGTGGGCGCAACGCCGCGGGCCGCCTCCGCCACCCGGCGGGGGCGGCCCCGACCGGTCTGGCAGGCTCGGTCGCGACCACGCCCGGTCCCGCGTCCGACCGCCGGTGACCCAGCGTCGTCGAGACCCTTCACGGGATCACACGAACCACCGCAAAGGCGAGTTGTGCTCGCACGGTCCGTCACCGCGAAGTCCGCGGCGACCCGGCCTCCTCGCGGGTGGAACTGCCCGCTTCAAGCCCGTGAAACCTGCCCGTAACACCGGGGCCGGGACAGTTCACCTGCCGGAAACCTGAGGCGCAACCGCGTGAAACAGGGCATACCGATGCTCCCTGCAACCGACGTGCAGTGGAGGTCGACGTGGATACAGGGGACACCGCCTGGGTGCTCACCAGTGCCGCACTGGTGCTGTTGATGACGCCGGGACTTGCCTTCTTCTACGGGGGCATGGTCCGGTCGAAGAGTGTGCTCAACATGATGATGATGAGCCTGGGCGCAATCGCCGTGGTCGGTGTGCTCTGGGTGTTGGTCGGCTACTCGATGGCGTTCGGCACCGACGTCGGCGCCGGTCTGCTCGGTCAGCCGTTCGAGTTCTTCGGCCTCGACGGCCTGCTCGGCAAGGAGTCGTTGTCGGGGACCATCCCGACCACCGTCTTCGTCGCGTTCCAGGCGATGTTCGCCATCATCACGGTGGCGCTGATCTCCGGCGCGATCGCCGACCGGGCGCGCTTCGGGCCGTGGCTGCTGTTCGCCGGCCTGTGGGCCGTGCTCGTGTACTTCCCGGTCGCGCACTGGGTGTTCGACTTCGACGGCAAGGACGCCGACGGCAACGTCGTCGACGCGGGCGGCTGGATCGCCAACAAGCTGCTCGCCATCGACTTCGCGGGTGGCACCGCGGTCCACATCAACGCCGGCGCGGCGGGCCTCGCGCTGGCGCTCGTCCTCGGCAAGCGCGTCGGTTGGCCGAAGGACCGGATGAAGCCGCACAGCCTGCCGCTGGTCGTGCTGGGCGCCGGTCTGCTGTGGTTCGGCTGGTTCGGCTTCAACGCGGGCTCCGCCCTCGGCGCGAACGGCACCGCCGGCGTCACCTTCGTCAACACCCTGGTCGCCACCGCCGCCGCGATGCTCGGCTGGCTGCTCGTGGAACGCGTCCGCGACGGCAACGCCACCACGCTCGGCGCCGCGTCCGGCGTCGTCGCGGGCCTGGTCGCCATCACGCCGGCCTGCTCGTCGGTCACCCCCCTCGGCGCCATCGCGATCGGCGCGATCACCGGCGCCCTGTGCGCCCTGGCGGTCAGCCTGAAGTACCGCTTCGGCTTCGACGACTCGCTCGACGTGGTGGGCGTGCACCTGGTCGGCGGTCTGTCCGGCACCATCCTGATCGGCTTCTTCGCCAGCTCCTCCGCCCCGGCGGGTGTCGACGGCCTCTTCTACGGTGGCGGTCTGGACCAGCTGTGGCGGCAGGCCGTCGGCGCGCTGGCCGTGCTCGCGTACTCGTTCGTGCTGAGCCTCGTGCTGGGCTACCTGGTCAAGATCACCGTCGGCTTCCGGGTCGACGAGGAGGCCGAGGTCGCCGGCATCGACGAGGCGGAGCACGCCGAGACCGCGTACGAGTTCGGCAGCGGCATCGGCGCCCGTGGCGGCAGCAAGCCCAGTGTCGCCGCCGGCGCCACTGCGGTCCTCGAGGGGAGCAACAAGTCATGAAGTTGGTCACCGCGATCATCAAGCCCTTCACGCTGGACGACGTGAAGGCGTCCCTGGAACAGCTGGGCGTGCTGGGCATGACCGTCAGCGAGGTCCAGGGGTACGGCAGGCAGAAGGGCCACACCGAGGTCTACCGCGGCGCCGAGTACGCCGTGGACTTCGTGCCCAAGCTGCGCATCGAGGTGCTGATCGACGACGCCGCCGTGGAGAAGGTCCTCGACGCCGTCGTGGAGGCCGCGCGCACCGGCAAGATCGGTGACGGGAAGGTCTGGGTGACGCCGGTCGACACCGTCATCCGCGTCCGCACCGGGGAGCGCGGCTCGGATGCCCTATAGGGATCCGAAGTAGGAATGGGAGACGGCCGTATGGACAACGCCGAGGCGGCCGTCGTCACGGCTGACGACCTGGTGCGAGCACGCGATCGGCTGCTCGCGCCAGGTCGGCGCCGTTTGACGGGGGAGTCGCTGCGCGAGGCGCTGGTGGACCTGCACGAGTTCTGGCTCACCGCGCACGCCTCGCAGTCGGGCGTCGGCGGACCGGGCAGTGGGGTCGCACTGGTCGCCGTGGGGGGTCTGGGCAGGCGGGAGCTGGTGCCCTATTCCGATCTCGACCTGCTCTTGGTGCACAACGGGCACAAGGGCGTGGACGGGATCGCCGAGAAGCTCTGGTACCCGCTGTGGAACTCCGGCATCGGCCTGGACCACTCGGTGCGCACGGTCGGCGAGGCGCTGCGCGTCGCCGCCGGCGACCTGCGCACCGCGCTGGGGCTGCTGGACATCCGCCACATCGCGGGCGACCAGGAGATCAGCCAGCGGCTGACCGACAGCGCCCGGCAGGCGTGGCGCACGGGGGTGCGCACGCGGCTGGACGAGATGGCCGAGTCGGCGTCGCGGCGCTGGGCGCGCAGCGGCGAGATCGCGCACCGCGTCGAGCCGGACCTCAAGCACGGCCGCGGCGGGCTGCGCGACGTGACGCTGCTCGACGCGTTGAGCGTGGCGCAGCTGACCGACCGGGCGTCCGCCGAGGTCAACGAGGCCCGCAAGCTGCTGCTGGACGTGCGCACCGAGCTGCGCCGGGTCGCGGGCAAACCCCGGGACGTGCTCCGCGCGCAGGACGGCGACGAGGTCGCCACCGCGCTGGGCCTGCAGGACCGCTTCACGCTGGCCCGTTCGATGTCGTCCGCCGCGCGCACGATCGTCTACGCCGTGGACGTGGCCATGCGCACGGCGCGCGCCGCGGTGCCCAAGCGCGGACTGGGCGTGTTCGCCCGCTCCCCGCTCAGGCGCGCCCCGGCCAGGCGTCCGCTGGACGAGGGCGTCGTGCTGCACGGCTCCGAGGTGGCGTTGGCGCGGGACGCGATGCCCAGCCGCGACCCGGCCCTGCTGCTGCGCGTCGCCACGGCCGCCGCGCGCAGCAAGCACCCGATCGCCGCCGGCACGTTGGCGAAGCTCGCCGACTCGGCCCCGGAGCTGCGCCAACCGTGGCCGACGGAGGCCCGCGAGGAGCTGCTGGCCCTGCTCGGCACCGGCGCCGGCCTGATCGACGTGGTCGAGGCGCTGGACCGCACCGGCCTGTGGGGCAGGCTCTTCCCCGAGTGGGGCGCGGTGCGGGACCTGCCGCCGCGCGACGCCGCGCACACGTGGACCGTCGACCGCCACCTCGTGCAGGCCACTGCGCACGCGGCCCGCCTGGTGACCAGGGTGTCCCGCCCGGACCTGCTGCTGCTCGGCACGCTGGTGCACGACATCGGCAAGGGCAGGCAGGCCGACCACTCGGAGGTCGGCGCGGCGATCACCACGCAGATCGCCGAACGGCTCGGCCTGTGGCCGCAGGACGTGGCCACGCTCACCGCGCTGGTGCGCCACCACCTCCTGCTGCCGCACACGGCGACCCGCCGCGACGTGGAGGACGAGGCCACCGTGCGGCGCGTGGTGGACACCCTCGGCGGCGACCCGGTGCTGCTGGAACTGCTCTACGCGCTGGCCGAGGCCGACGCCGTGGCCACCGGGCCGGGCGTGTGGTCGGACTGGAAGGCGTCGCTGATCAGCGACCTGGTCGCGCGCTGCCGCACGGCGATGGCGGGCGACCCGCTGCCCGAGCCGGAGCCGTTGGACCAGCGCCAGCAGGACCTCGCGCGGGCCGTGCTGGCCAGCGGCAGGCCGGACGTGCTGATCGACCCGGGCGACCACGCCGCCACCGTCACGGTGGTCGCGCCCGACCGGCCGGGGCTGCTGTCCCGCGCGGCGGGCGTGCTCGCCCTCAACTCCCTCGAAGTGCACGCCGCGACGCTCCGCTCGCACGGGGACCCGGCCTCCGGGGCGGCCGCCGTCGACGTGTTCACCGTGTCGCCCAGGTTCGGCTCCCTGCCGGACGTGACGCTGCTGCGCGAACAGCTCACCAGGGCGTTGGACGGCTCCCTCGCGCTGGCCGACAAGCTGGCCGCGAAGGAACGCGACTACGGCGGCCCGCCGCAGGACCCGCCGCCGCCGAAGGTGCTCTGGTTCGACGACGAGTCGACCGGCGCGGTGGTGCTGGAACTGCGCGCGGCGGACCGCATCGGGCTGCTGCACCACGTCGCGGGCGCGCTGGAGCAGTCCGGTGTGGACATCGTGTGGTCGCGGGTGTCCACGCTGGGTTCCACGGTGGTCGACTCGTTCGCGATCACCGCGCCCGACGGCATGGACGAGAACCGGCGCCGGCGCATCGAGCGGGCCGTGCTGCTGGCCGCGCGCTGAGGTTGCGTAGGTCTACGCACAACCGACCGAGGGTGCTCACGCTGCCGGTCGGCCCCCGTGCCGGGGCAAGCTTCTCCCGTGGCACGGGGGACCCGCGTGGCCCGGGGGGCGCCGGCGGGGTCGTCGCCACCGCGTGATCGGGAGCGGCCTGTCGAGGGGTTGGGCCGCTCCCGATCACGCCGGAACTCGTGGACGTCCGAAACGTCTCTTTAGTATGGATGCGATGACCGCTGTCGCCGTGAGGCCGCGCTCGCTGGTCGTGCTGGCCGGACTGCCGGGAGCGGGTAAGTCGACGCTGCTCGCCGCCGCCGACACGGACGGCGCGCCCGCCGTCGTGCTCGATTCCGACCAGGTGCGGACCAGCCTCCGCGCCTTCTTCCCGAAGGCCCTGCCGTACCGCTTCTACCGCCCGTTGGTGCACTTCGTGCACCGCGCCCGGATCGTGTGGTTCGCGATCACCACGAGCGGCCTGCTGCTCGTGCACGAGCCGTCCACCCGCCCGACCACCCGCGCCGGGCTGGTCGCCGTCGGTGTGCTCACCCGCCGGCCGCGGCACTTCCTGTGGCTGGACGCGAGCCCGGAGCAGGCGCTGTCGGGGCAGGTCGAGCGGGGCAGGCTGATCCGGTCGCGGTCGTTCGCCCGGCACGTGCGCCGCGCGGCCCGGCTGCGCACCCGCTTCGCCGAGGGCGTGCCGCCGCGCGGCTGGCAGGGCCTGACCCTGCTGACCCGTCGTGACCACCTGCGCCTGTCGGTGACGCCGGGGTGAACGGCTACCCTGAGTACGAGGAACCCACCGACGACGTGCGAGGTCTGGCGGCATCGTGTTCAACACCCTTTCCGACCGGCTCACCTCGGTCCTGCAGAACCTGCGGGGCAAGGGGCGGCTGTCCGAGGCCGACATCGACGCGACCGCGCGCGAGATCCGGGTCGCGCTGCTGGAGGCCGACGTCGCGCTGCCCGTGGTGCGCACGTTCATCGCGAAGGTCAAGGAGCGCGCCAAGGGCGCCGAGGTCAGCCAGGCCCTGAACCCGGCCCAGCAGGTCGTCAAGATCGTCAACGAGGAGCTGGTCGGCATCCTCGGCGGGGAGACCCGCAGGCTCAACCTGGCGAAGAACCCGCCCACCGTGATCATGCTCGCGGGTCTGCAGGGCGCCGGTAAGACCACCCTGGCGGGCAAGCTCGCCCGGTGGCTCAAGGCGCAGGGCCACACCCCGATGCTGGTGGCCTGCGACCTCCAGCGCCCCAACGCGGTGACCCAGCTGCAGGTGGTCGGCCAGCGGGCGGGCGTGCCCGTGTTCGCCCCCGAGCCCGGCAACGGCGTGGGCGACCCGGTCGACGTGGCGCGCAAGGGCATCGAGGAGGCCAAGCGGGCGCAGCACGACGTCGTCGTGGTCGACACCGCGGGCCGCCTCGGCGTCGACGAGGAGATGATGCGCCAGGCCGTCGACATCCGCGCCGCCGTGCAGCCCGACGAGGTGCTGTTCGTGGTCGACGCGATGATCGGCCAGGACGCGGTGAACACCGCCACGGCGTTCCAGGACGGCGTCGGCTTCACCGGCGTGGTGCTCACCAAGCTCGACGGCGACGCCCGCGGTGGCGCCGCGCTCAGCGTCCGCGAGGTCACCGGCCAGCCCATCCTGTTCGCCTCGAACGGTGAGAAGCTCGAGGACTTCGACGTCTTCCACCCGGACCGGATGGCGAGCCGCATCCTGGGCATGGGCGACATGCTCACCCTCATCGAGCAGGCGGAACAGGCCTTCGACGCCGACCAGGCCGAGGCCGCCGCGGTCAAGATGGGCTCCGGCCAGCTCACGCTCGAGGACTTCCTGGAGCAGATGCTGGCCCTGCGCAAGATGGGCCCGATCGCGAACCTGCTCGGCATGCTGCCCGGCGCGGGCCAGATGAAGGACCAGCTGGCCAACCTGGACGAGAAGCACCTGGACCGGGTGCAGGCGATCATCCGGGGCATGACCCCCGCCGAGCGCGACGACCCGAAGATCATCAACGCGTCCCGCCGGCTGCGCATCGCCAACGGCTCGGGCGTCCGGGTCAGCGACGTGAACGACCTGGTCAACCGCTTCTTCGAAGCGCGCAAGATGATGAGCCAGATGGCCGGCCGCTTCGGCCTGCCGGGTGGCGGCAAGAACAACCGCAAGGGCAAGGGCAAGAAGGGGAAGAAGGGCAAGGGCCGCGGCCCCACGCCGCCGAAGGTGCGCGGCGGGTTCCCCGGCATGCCCGGCATGATGCCCGGGATGCCCGGCATGCCGCCCCAGGGCGGCGGCGGTCCCGCGCTGCCGCCGGGGCTGGGCGGCTTCGACCAGCTCCCACCCGGTTTCGACCCGTCGAAGCTGAAGTTCGACAAGTGAGCGGCCTGCACCTGCGGGGCGTGGTCCTCCCCGAGGGCGGCGACCCGCGGGACGTCTGGGTGGTCAACGGGCGGATCCGCACCAAGCCGGTGCCCGGCGCGACCACCGTCAGCAGCGGCGGGTACCTGGTGCCCGGCCTGGTCGACGCGCACTGCCACGTCGGCCTGGGCGCCAAGGGCGCGGTCGACCTGCCCGAGGCGGTGGACCAGGCGCTGGCCGACCGGCGGACGGGCACGCTGCTCATCCGCGACTGCGGCTCGCCGCTGGACACGCGACCGCTGCAGGAGCGCCTCGACCTGCCCCGCATCATCCGCGCGGGCAGGCACCTGGCCCGGCCCAAGCGGTACATCAAGTACCTGGGCGTGGAGATCGAGGACCCGGCCGACCTGCCTGCCGCGGTGGCCGAGCAGGTCGCCGCCGGCGACGGCTGGGTGAAGCTCGTCGGCGACTGGATCGACCGGGGGACCGGCGACCTCGCGCCCCTGTGGACCGAGGACGTGCTCACCGAGGCGATCAAGGTCGCGCACGAGAACAAGGCCAGGGTCACCGCGCACGTCTTCGGCGAGGACGCGCTGCCCGCCCTGCTCAACGCGGGCATCGACTGCATCGAGCACGGCACGGGCCTGACCGACGACACGATCGCGCAGATGGCCCGCAACGGGACCGCGCTGGTGCCCACGCTGATCAACATCGAGAACTTCCCGGCCATCGCGGCCGGCGCGGACAAGTACCCGGCCTACCAGGGCCACATGAGGCACCTGCACGAGCGCAACGCCGAGACCGTCGCGAAGGCGGTCGAGGCCGGCGTGCCGGTGTTCGCGGGCACCGACGCGGGCGGCGGCATCGAGCACGGCCGGATCGTGGACGAGATCAAGGCGCTGCACGGCGTCGGCCTGAGCGCCACGCAGGCCTTGGGCGCCGCCTCCTGGGCCGCCCGCGAGTGGCTCGGCTTCCCGTCGCTGACCGAGGGCGCCGCCGCCGACGTCGTGGTCTACGAGGACGACCCGCGCGAGGACCTCGACGCCCTGCGGCACCCGAAGCTGGTCATGCTGCGCGGCCGGATCCACGGCTGACCTCGCGCGCACCGTCCCCCGGCGGTAGGAAATCCGTCACCGGGCCGGGTGACGAGGAGTTCTTCCGCCACCCGAGGTGAGCGCTGCGGCCGTCAGGGTGATCTTGAACGGCCTCGGGCAGCACTCCGCCCCACCGGACCACTACGTTCGGACGAGTGGAGGAACAGCGGGACCAGGACACCGGACGGGCGCACTGGGGCTTCCTCGCGTTCTTCACCGGGCTCGGCGGCTACCACCTCGCCATCCTGGTCTTCACCGCCGCGACGGCCGACCGCTTCGCCGAGGTGGACGTCACCGACCCGCCGGTGCTCGGCCCGCTCCTGCTGCTGGTCTTCCTGCCCAACGTCCTGCTCGGACTCGGCCCCGTCGTCATCTCGTGGCGCCGCGGCGAAGGGCCCGGCAAGGACTTCGGCCTGGTGCCCACCCTCCGCGACCTGAAGGTGGGCGTGGCCGCCGGCGGCGCGGCGTTGTTGGCCGCGTGGCTCATCGGCGCGCTGCTGCTGCGCATCAACCCCGACCGGTCCGGGTCGCTGGACGAGATCGAAGCGCTCTCCGGCGGTCGCACGATCTGGCTGGCCGCCGCGGCGCTGTTCGTCTTCCTCGGCGCGCCGCTGACCGAGGAGCTGCTGACCAGGGGCGCGCTGTGGCAGGCGCTGGCCCACTACCGGATACCCAGGACCGCGATCCTGGCGCTGACCGCCGTCGTCTTCGCGTTCCTGCACGAGGAGAGCTGGCGCGTGCTCGGCCTGTTCGCGCAGGGGCTCGCGATCGGCGCGGCCCGCATGATCACCGGCCGGGTGGCCTCCAGCGTGGTGGCGCACGCCACCAACAACCTGCTGCCCGCCGTCTACCTCTACACCGGCTGACTAGGGTGGATGGCTGTGACACGACCGGATGAACCGCCCCCAGGCCTGATCGCCAGCGTCCGCGCGGTCGGGCGCGAGCCGGAAGCGGTGCACGCCGGCCAGCGGTGGGGCTTCGGCGCGTTCCTGCTCGTCGAGGCCGTCTTCATCCTGAGCGCGGTGTTCATCACGGCGGTGGCCCGCACGTCCGGCATGGACCTCGGCTCGTCGGTGAGCTTCGTGCTGATCGGCTCCATGGTGCCGACGGTGCTGGCCGCGGCGGTCGCCGTCACCATCACCTACCTGCGCGGCAACGGCCCGTTCCAGGACCTCCGGCTGGCCTGGGACTGGGCGGACGTCAAGGTCGGGCTCAAGCTCGGCGCGCTCGGCCTGGTGCTCACCTACGTGGCCGCGGTGATCTGGTCGAAGGTGGTCGGCGACAAGAACGCCACCTCGGCGATCGGCGAGCTGGTCGACGGCGCGGGGCTGCCCCTCGGCGCCGCCGTGGCGATGTTCGTCTACGTGTGCTTCCTGGGCCCGGTGTGCGAGGAGGTGATCTACCGCGGCCTGCTGTGGGGCGCGATCGAGCGGCAGCGCTGGAGCCGGTGGGCCGCGTTCGTGCTGACCACGCTGATCTTCGCGGCCAGCCACCTCGAACCGCTGCGGACGTCGTTGCTCATCGTGATCGCGCTGCCCATCGGCATCGCCCGCCTCATCACCCGCCGGCTCACCGCGAGCGTGGTGGCGCACGTGATCAACAACTTCCTGCCCGGCCTGACCCTCCTCCTCGTCTCCGTCGGGGTGATGCCCGCGTGAGCACCCGCGCGATCGACCTCAACAGCGACCTCGGCGAGGGCTTCGGCATCTGGCGCCTCGGCGACGACGAAGCCCTGCTCGGCATCGTGACCAGCGCGAACGTGGCCTGTGGCTTCCACGCGGGCGACCCGTCGACCATGCGCCGGGTGTGCCGCCAGGCGGCGGACGCGGGCGTGGCGGTCGGCGCGCAGGTCTCCTACCGCGACCTGGCGGGCTTCGGCCGCCGGTTCATCGACGCGGACCCGGGGGAGCTGGCCGACGAGGTGCTCTACCAGATCGGGGCGCTGGACGCGTGCGCCAGGGCGGCGGGGACGTCGGTCGAGTACGTGAAGCCGCACGGCGCGCTCTACAACGCCACCGTGCACCACGACCGGCAGGCGAGGGCCGTCGTGGACGGCGTGAAGGCGTTCGGCGACCTGCCCGTGCTCGGGCTGCCCGGCTCGCGCCTGCTCCACCACGCCGAACGGGCGGGCCTGCGCCCGGTCCGGGAGGCGTTCGCCGACCGCGCGTACACGCCCGAGGCCACCCTGGTGCCGCGCAGCGCGCCGAACGCCGTCCTGACCAGCACGGAGGCCGTGCTGGCGCAGGTGCTCGGGCTCGCCGAACGCGGCGAGCTGGTCGCCGTGGACGGCACCTCGCTCAAGGTGGAGGTCGACTCCGTCTGCCTGCACGGCGACACGCCGGGCGCGGTCGAGCACGCGACGAAGATCCGCGCGGCGCTGACCGACGCGGGGGTCCCCGTGGCCCGATTCGTCCCCCGGTAGACCTGTCTGGCAGAATGGTTGGTTGTTCGCCGAGGTCGGTCCCTCTCACCGTGCCATGGCGCCCCAGACATCTGGGCTTTCACCACCCGCGCCCCACTCGGGTGAGGACTGCCCGCACCTGAGCACACAGAGCACGAGGAGCACCCACACCCGTGGCCGTCAAGATCAAGCTTCAGCGGCTTGGCAAGATCCGTCAGCCGTACTACCGGATCGTCGTCGCCGACGCCCGCACCCGCCGCAACGGCAAGGCCATCGAGACGATCGGCAAGTACCACCCGAAGGAAGAGCCGTCGTTCATCGCGGTGGACAGCGACCGCGCGCAGTACTGGCTGGGTGTCGGCGCGCAGCCGACGGAGTCGGTGCAGCGCCTGCTGGAGATCACCGGTGACTGGCAGAAGTTCAAGGGCCTCCCGGGCGCCGAGGGCACGCTGAAGGTCAAGGAGCCCAAGACCAGCAAGGCGGACCTGTTCGCCGCCGCGCTGGCCGCCGCGGGCGACGCGCCGTCCACCGAGGCGACCACCCCGAAGAAGAAGTCGGCCAAGAAGGACGACGCCAAGAAGGCTGACGCCGAGGCCGCTCCCGAGGCTGCCAAGGACGAGGCGTGAGTTTGTTGGCTGACGCTCTCGAACACCTCGTTCGGGGCATCGTCGACCACCCGGACGACGTCCGGGTGAACCTGGTCACGACCCGACGTGGTCGCACGCTCGAGGTTCACGTCCACCCGGACGACCTCGGCAAGGTGATCGGCCGCAGCGGTCGCACCGCGACCGCCCTGCGCACCGTGATGGCCGGCATCGGTGGTCGTGGCGTGCGCGTCGACGTGGTCGACACCGACCGCTGAACGCGCACATGGACGTCGTCGTCGGCCGAGTGGCCAAGGCGCACGGGATCAGCGGCGAGCTCGCGGTCGACGTGCGCACGGACTCACCCGAGACCCGGTTCGCGCCGGGCTCGGTGCTGACCGCCAAACTGCGCGACGGCACTTCCCGCAACCTCACCGTCGCAGCCGCCCGGAACCACTCCGGGCGGCTGCTGGTGCGTTTCGAGGAAGTGCTGACCCGTGACGTCGCCGAGACGCTGCGGGGCACGGTGCTGCTCGGCAGCACCGAGGACCTGCCGCCGACCGGCGACCCGGACGAGTTCTACGACCACCAGCTCGAAGGGCTGGCCGCCGAGCTCGCGGACGGCACGCGGATCGGCACCGTGCTGGAGGTCGTGCACGGCCCGGGTGGTGAGCTGCTGGTCGTCAAGCGCGAGAACGGCGACGAGACCCTCATCCCGTTCGTGCGCGAGATCGTGCCCGCGGTGGACCTCGCGGGCGGGCGCGTCGTGCTGGACCCGCCCGAGGGCCTCCTCGATGCGGATTGACGTCGTCACGATCTTCCCGGAGTACCTGGACCCGCTGCGCGCCGCCCTGCTGGGCAAGGCGATCGACAAGGGCCTGATCAGCGTCGGCGTGCACGACCTGCGGGACTGGACGCACGACGTGCACAAGGCCGTCGACGACAGCCCGTACGGCGGCGGCCCCGGCATGGTGATGAAGCCGCAGGTGTGGGGTGAGGCGCTGGACGAGGTCGTCACCCCGGCCACCCGCCTGATCGTGCCGACGCCGGCCGGCCGGCCGTTCACCCAGCGGATGGCGCACGACCTGGCCGCGGAGGAGCACCTGGTGTTCGCCTGCGGCCGGTACGAGGGCATCGACCAGCGGGTGGTGGACGACGCGGCGCGCCGGACGCGCGTGGACGAGGTCTCCATCGGCGACTACGTGCTCGTCGGCGGCGAGGTGGCGGTGCTGGTGATGGTCGAGGCCGTCGTCCGCCTGCTGCCCGGCGTGCTGGGCAACCCCAAGTCGGCCGCCGAGGACTCGTTCTCCGACGGCCTGCTGGAGGGGCCCAGCTACACCCGGCCCGAGGTGTGGCGCGACCTCGCGGTGCCGGAGGTGCTGCGCTCGGGCAACCACAGGGCGATCGACCGCTGGCGGCGCGACCAGTCGCTGCGCCGCACCCGCGACCGCCGTCCCGAACTGCTCGACGCCCTGCCCGAAGGGGCGCTCGACAAGCACGACCGCAAGCTGCTCGAAGAGCTGGACTGAGCGTCGGACGAGGGGCGATTTCGTGCCGCCGCCCCTCGTCTGGCACACTGGACAGGTTGCTGCACCCGGTTCAACTCATCCGGCGTGCGCTAGGCCCGCCCCCGCGCGTGTGTGATTCGAGTTCGGCCGCGCCCTGGGGGAGTACGCAATACACGTGAGGACGAGGACGGACCACCGATGAACACCCTGGACGCTCTTGACGCCCAGTCGCTGCGCTCCGACATCCCCAGCTTCCGGCCGGGCGACACGCTGAAGGTCCACGTCCGCGTCATCGAGGGCTCCCGTGAGCGGGTCCAGGTGTTCCAGGGCGTCGTGATCCGCCGGCAGAACGGCGGCATCCGCGAGACCTTCACCGTCCGCAAGGTCTCGTTCGGTGTCGGTGTCGAGCGCACCTTCCCGGTGCACTCCCCGAACATCGCCGAGATCGAGGTCGCCTCCCGCGGCGACGTCCGCCGGGCGAAGCTGTACTACCTGCGCGACCTGCGCGGCAAGGCCGCCAAGATCAAGGAGAAGCGCGAGGCACGCCCGGCCTCCTGACGCCGGGCACACGCGGAAGCAGTAGCCTGCCCACGTGGCAGATCCCGTGCACCGCTCCGCTGACGAAGACGGTCAGGATCCCGCAGTCGAGTCCTCCACGGATTCGACTGCGGGCGGCAAGTCGAAGAAGGACAAGAAGAAGCCCCCGCTCTGGCGCGAACTGCTCGTGCTCGGCGCCACGGCCCTCGTCCTCACCATCCTGATCCAGACGTTCCTGGCGCGGGTGTACGTGATCCCGTCGCAGTCGATGGAGCAGACGCTGCACGGCTGCCCCGGGTGCAACAACGACCGGGTGCTGGTCGACAAGCTGGTCTACGACTTCACCGACATCGAGCCGGGTGAGGTCGTGGTCTTCCGCGGCCCCGAGACGTGGGGCAACAACGACTTCAACTCCGGCCGGTCGGACAACCCGATCGTGGCCGGCATCCAGTCGGTGGCCTCGCTGGTCGGCCTCGCGCCGCCGGACGAGCGCGACTTCGTGAAGCGGGTCATCGCGGTCGGCGGGCAGACCGTCGAGTGCTGCGACGACCAGCACCGCGTGAAGGTCGACGGCAAGCCGCTGGACGAGCCGTACATCTACTGGCAGCCCGGCACGTCACCCGAGAACCACGACCCGTTCGAGCCGGTGAAGGTCCCCGAAGGACACCTTTGGGTGATGGGTGACAACCGGACGAACTCCACCGACTCCCGCAAGCAGGGCGGCGGCGGTCTGGCGGGCACCGTGCCGGAGGACAACGTCATCGGCAAGGCGCGGGTGATCGTGCTGCCGCCGTCGCGCTGGCAGGGCATCGGCGACCACAACCCGCAGGCCCTCGCGCTGGGCGCGCCCGCGTGGCAGGGCGCCATCCCGGCGGGCGCCGGCCTGGCCGCGGCGTGGCCGCTGGTGTTCTTCGGCCGCAAGGTCCGCAGGCGGTTGACCAGGGCCACACAGCCCTGATCGGTACGCTGACCCGGTGGTGGACGTCGCATCGTCCCGGGGATCCTCCGACGAGGGGGAACCGGAGCACGAGGAAAAGGTCGAGCAGTGGCGCGCCCGCGCGCGCAAGACGGCCAAGCGCAAGGGGTCGTTCTGGAAAGAGCTGCCGATCCTGATCGGCGTCGCGGTGGTGCTCGCGGTGCTGATCCAGTCGTTCCTGGCGAAGGTCTACATGATCCCGTCGGAGTCGATGGAGCAGACGCTGCACGGCTGCTCCGGCGGCTGCTTCGGCGACCGGGTGCTGGTCGACAAGCTCGTCTACGACTTCACCGACGTCGAACCGGGCGAGGTCGTGGTCTTCCACGGCCCCGACACCTGGATCAACCAGGACTTCGTGGCGGCCGAGCCGACGAACCCGGTGCTCAAGGCGGTGCAGGGGCTCGGCTCGCTGATGGGGTTCCCGGCGGCGAACGAGGAGGACTTCGTCAAGCGGGTGATCGCGGTCGGCGGGCAGACCGTGCAGTGCTGCGACGACCGCAACCGGGTGATGGTCGACGGCAAGCCGCTGGACGAGCCGTACGTGTACTGGGCGCCGGGCCGCAGCACCGTGCAGGAGTCGTTCGCCGAGCTGAAGATCCCCGAGGGCTACCTGTTCGTGCTGGGTGACAACCGCAACGACTCGTGCGACTCGCGGTGCCAGGGCGACGGCCGCGAGGGCGGTCTCGTGCCGGTGGGCAACGTGGTGGGCAAGGTGCGGGTGATCGTGCTGCCGCCGGCGCGGTGGCAGGGCGTCGGGGACCACAACCCGCAGGTCGTGGCCATCGGGGCGCCCCCGTGGCAGGACGCGCTGCCCGCCGGGGTCGGCTTCGCGGCGGCGTGGCCGGTGCTGCTGCTGGGCAAGCGAGTGAGGTCGCGGTTCCGGGGTTCGCGGCTGAGATAGGGTCGTGGGGTGATCCGCAAGCCGCCCCGCGTCCAGGTCCGGCAGACCGCGGGCATCTGGGCCTTCGAGGCCGCGCTGGACCGCCGCGGGTTCGGCCCGGTGGCCGGCGTGGACGAGGCCGGTCGCGGCGCCTGCGCGGGCCCGCTCGTCGTGGCGTCGTGCGTGCTCAAGCCGGGTGACGCGGCGAAGTTCGAGGGGCTCACCGACTCGAAGCTGCTCACCGCCGCCGCGCGGGACCGGATGTACGACCTGGTGCTCAAGCGGGCGCGGGACTACGCGGTGATCGTGATCCCGGCCGCCGAGGTCGACCTGATCGGCGTGCACGTGGCGAACATCGAGGGCATGCGGCGGGCGGTCGCGCAGCTGGACGCGCACCCCGGGTACGTGCTGACGGACGGCTTCCCGGTGCCCGGTCTCACGGCGCCGAACATGCCGGTGGTCAAGGGCGACCGGGTGGCCGCGTGCGTCGCGGCGGCGTCCGTGCTGGCCAAGGTCACGCGGGACCGGATCATGACCGGTCTGCACGAGGAGCTGCCCGTCTACGGGTTCGACGTGCACAAGGGCTACAGCACCCCCGAGCACTCGGCGGCGCTGGTGGAGCACGGCCCGAGCGCGCAACACCGCTGGTCGTATGCGAACGTGGCCGCCGCGGCGCTGCGGCACGGGGTGGAAGCGCCGCACCGGGTGGCGCGCGGCGTGATCGGGGCCGCCGTGGTCCAGAATGGGACAACCCCGCAGACCAGCGGTGGCAGGCTCGCGACGAGGAGGGGCGCGGATTCGATGATTACCCGCGCGGAGGCGTAATGAGTGCAGAGGATCTCGAGAAGTACGAGACCGAGATGGAGTTGTCGCTGTACAAGGAGTACCGCGACATCGTCAGCCAGTTCTCGTTCGTCGTGGAGACCGAGCGGCGGTTCTACCTGGCCAACTCGGTGGACGTGCAGGTCCGCAACGCGGACGGCGAGGTCTACTTCGAGGTGCGGATGTCCGACGCGTGGGTGTGGGACATGTACCGCCCCGCCCGGTTCGTGAAGAACGTCCGCGTCATCACCTTCAAGGACGTCAACGTCGAGGAGCTGGACAAACCCGACCTCAGGCTGCCTGAGGACGGTCCGTTCAACTCCTGATACCCGCAAAGTCGCAGGGGCCCGCCCGTGAGGGTGGGCCCCTTTGCGTCTGCGGGCCCTTACCACGCGATACCGACATTTCCGTCGTCGCCATCCACAGCCCCTGAAGTTGTCCACAACCGGCGAACTGCCCGTCGCCCGCTCCCCGCCGCCCCGGCAAGGTCGAACCAGGACCGATTCCGGAGGAGTGGGACATGAACACGGCGACCGACCTGGGCAGGCGTGGCGAGGACGCGGCGTGCCGGTACCTGGAGCACCAGGGCCTGTCGATCCTGGCGCGCAACTGGCGGTGCGGCGAAGGGGAACTCGACGTCATAGCCACCGACGGCGCGCGGCTGGTGGTGGTCGAGGTGAAGTGCCGTTCGGGCACCACCAGGGGCACGCCGCTGGAAGCCGTGACGCCGGACAAGCTGGAGCGGGTCCGGAAGTCGGCCCTGCGCTGGCTGAGCGCCCACCGCATCGGGCGCGTGGAGATCAGGTTCGACGTGATCGCGATCGAGTGGCCGCCCGAGGGCAAGGTCCACCTGCACCACCTGCGGGGTGTGTGATGGCGCTCGCGCGAACGTGGTCGGTGGCGTTGTTCGGGGTGGACGGCGTGCCGGTGGAGATCGAGGCCGACGTCGGCGTGGGCACGGTGAAGACGCAGCTCCTCGGCCTGCCGGACGCCGCCCTGCACGAGTCGAAGGACCGCGTGAAGGCGGCCGTGCGCAACAGCGGGCACGACTGGCCGTCCCAGCGGGTGACGCTGGGCCTGTCCCCGGCCACGCTGCCCAAGAACGGCTCCGGCTACGACCTGGCCATCGCGTGCGTCGTGCTGGCCGCCGCGAAGGCCATCCCGGGTGAACGCCTGGCCGACACCGTCCTGCTGGGCGAGCTGGCCCTGGACGGCCGGGTCCGCGCCGTCCGCGGCGTCCTGCCCGCCCTGCTGGCCGCCAGGCGGTCGGGCCTGACCGAGGCCGTGGTCCCGGTGGACGCCCTCTCCGAAGCCGCCCTGGTGGACGGCATGACCGTGCACGGCGCCACCACGCTGGCCGACGTCCTGGCCTGGCTGGCGGGGGAGGGAACCCTGCGCCACACCACCCCGCCCGCCGCCGCCCCACCACCGGACGGCCCGGACCTGGCGGACGTGATCGGCCAGCCGGAGGCGCGGTGGGCCCTCGAAGTCGCCGCCGCAGGCGGTCACCACATCCTGCTGACCGGGCCGCCGGGCACCGGCAAGACCATGCTGGCCCAACGCCTGGCGGGCCTCCTGCCGCCGTTGTCGCCGGCGGAGGCCCTCGGCGTCACGGCGGTGCACTCCATCGCGGGGTTGCTCAGCCCGGAGACCCCGCTGGTCGCCACGCCGCCGTTCGTCTCGCTGCACCACTCCACGTCGACGGTGGCGCTGATCGGCGGCGGCGCCGGGATGGCGAAGCCGGGTGCGATGAGCCGGGCCCACCGGGGCGTGCTGTTCCTGGACGAGGCGAGGGAGTTCGGCACGGCGAAGCTGGAGGCGCTGCGCACGGCGTTGGAGGAGGGCGAGGTGCGGTTGGCGCGGCGTGACGGCATCGCCCGCTACCCGGCGAGGTTCCAGCTGGTGATGGCCACCAACCCGTGCCCCTGCGCGCCGCCGAAGGACATCGACTGCGTCTGCCTGCCCGCCGCGCGGAGGCGTTACCAGAGCAAGCTCTCCGGCCCTCTGCTGGACCGCGTGGACCTGAGGGTCGTGATGCGTCCCCTGACCGCCATGAGCAACGCCGAGATCACCTCACCGGAACCGACCTCCACCGTCCGCGAGCGGGTCCACAAAGCCAGGACGAGGGCCACCGAACGCTGGGCCTCCCACGGCTGGCTGACCAACGCCGAGGTCCCGGGCCCGGCGCTCCGCCGTGACTACGCCCTGCCTCGCCACACGACCTCCGTCCTGGACCGGGCACTGACCACCGGAGCGCTGACCGGCCGCGGCGCGGACAGGTGCCTGCGCGTCACCTGGAACGTAATCTAGCTGATGTGAACATGACTGACCAGCACAGCACCTCGGACCTGGTGCAAGACCTCCTGCGGCGGCACCGCGAACGGCTCGCGCTCATCCCGGAGCGGGGGGAGGTGCAGGGAGGCGTCTACCTCCGGATCAGCGAGGACCGGGAAGGCGACGAGCTGGGCATTGACCGGCACTTCGAGGACTTGCTCAGCCTGTTCAAGGCGCGGGCTTGGGCGCTGGACCGGCGGCACGTGTTCATCGACAACGACCTGTCGGCGGCCGGGAAACGTGACCGGCCGAACTTCCTGCGGATGCTGGGCGTCATCGGCCAGGGCGAGCTGAAGGTCATCACGGCCTGGATGCTGGACCGCTTCCTACGCGACCGCCCGGACCAACTGCGGCTCTACGAGCTGTGCGAAGAGCGGGAGATGCTCCTGTCGTTCGCCCGTGGCTCGGACATCGACATGGCCACGCCGGCAGGGCAGATGGTGGCGGACATCCTCGCGGCGGTCGCCCGGGGTGAGATCAAGGTCAAGGGCGACCGGCAGCGGCGGGCGCAGGAGCAGGCCGCGCAGCAAGGGCGGCGCGTCGGCGGTCGGCGGCCCTTCGGCTACGACGCCTCCGGCATGGTCATCGAGCCGCAGGAGGCCGAGGCCGTCCGCAGGGCCTACAGCGACCTCCTGGCCGGTGTGCCCTTGGGGCAGATTGCCCGGGAGTGGAACGCCGCCGGGCTGCGCAGCGGGCAGACCCGCTGGCGCGACGGTCCCAAGGGGAAGCGTGGCGAGCCGTCCGAGTGGTCGCACGACACGGTGCGCTTGGTGCTGCGCAATCCCCGCAACGCCGGCCTGCGCAGGTACAAGGGCGAGATCGTCGCTGCGGCCCGTTGGCCCGCGATCGTGGGCGAGGAGGTCTGGCAGGCCGCTGACGCGCTTCTCGGCGATCCTGGGCGGCGTTCCGGCGGCGCTGGTCGGGCCGGGCAGAGGATGCTGACCGGGGTGGCGCTGTGCGGGGTGTGCGGGGCCACGGTGCACTCCGGTCGCGGGGAAGCGGCCCGCCGTGGGTATCCCGTCTACCGCTGCTCCCAGAGCACCGGCCACGTCGTGCGCCAACTCGGCCCCGTGGACGAGTACGTGTCCGCCTTCGCCGTCGCGCGCCTGTCCCGGCCGGACGCCGCCGACCTGCTGACCACCCGGACCGGTCCCGACGTGACCGAGCTGCGGGACGAGGCGAACGCCCTGCGGGCTCGGTTGGACGCCTTGGCCGTCGAGTTCGCGGACGGCTCGCTCACCCAGAGCCAGCTCCGCGCCGCCACGGAGCGGCTGCGGACGAGGCTGAAGGACACGGAGAGCCAGCTCGCGGACGCCGGGCGCGCGTCGCTGCTCGGGCCGCTCCTGGCTGCGGAGGACGTGGCGGCGGCGTGGGAGGCGCTGGACGACCACCGCCGGCGCGCGATCGTGGACGCGATCATGTACGTGGTGGTGTTCCCTGTCGGGCGCGGACGCCGCAACTTCGATCCGGACACCGTGCTGGTGCTGCCGCGCATCGAGTCCTGAAGGCGCATGTATACCCCCGTCGTGGCCGGATTGTTACTTCCTGTTCCTCGGTGGGGCTATTTCCTGTGCCGTCTCCATGTCGTCTAGCAGTAGAAACGAAGCATTTGTGCCCCCGGCTGAATGGGGGTGTGAAATAACCCCTGTTCAGTGGGGGGATTACCCCTGTTCAGTGGGGGTATAGATGCAGGTCAGAGGCGTGGTGGTGATTGACCTAGTGTTGTTTACCGTCTTAACGTCAGCTTCGTAAGTACGGCGATGTGCGAGACGGTTCGGCCCAGTCGGGTGAAATGCTGAAACCGTTTTGCGCTGTAACCCTGGAGCGCGGAGTGACGAACGGTAAAAGGCGCGGGATCTCGCCGGAGTTGGCCAGCCTGCGCGGCAAGGTTGCTATGGCCGTCACGCGAGGTAGGCGTGACGAGGAAATCCAATACCGTCAGGAGCTGAAGGCCGCCCTGCTGGAGCAGCGCATCCAGGAGACCGTGGCGTCCTGGCCGCCGCTGACGCCCGCGATGCGCACCAAGCTCGCCGCGCTGCTCGCGCCGGTTGCCGGTGGTGCGGAGTGAGCGCCGTCGCCATCGCGGAGGAGTTCTGTCGCGACGATGCCGACTGCATCAGGGTCGTCACGCTCGACGGGCAGCCGTGGTTCGTTGCCGCTGACGTGGCCATGACGCTGGGGCTGGTGAACCACCGCAGCTCCCTCGCCCTCCTGGATGAGGACGAGAGGGGCGTACACACTGTGGACACCCTTGGCGGGCCGCAGTTGGTGACGGTGATCTCCGAGAGCGGGCTCTACTCGCTGATCCTGCGAAGCCGGAAGGCGGAGGCTCGGGCCTTCCGGCGCTGGGTCACCTCCGAGGTGCTTCCCACGATTCGCCGGACCGGTGCCTACTCGACCGGTCAGCCCGTTCGGCCCGCTCTGCCCCGGACCTACGCGGAGGCCCTGCGCGAGCTGGCCGCCACCGTGGAGCGCGCGGAGGCCGCTGAGGCGGCCACGGCGGTCCTGGAGCCTCGCGCGCAGGCGTGGGACGGCCTGGCATCGTCCGGGGCCGACTACTCCGCCCGGGAGGCCGCCGCCATCCTCGGCCGTGCGGGCATCGGGACCGGCCAGAACCGCCTGCTGGACACCCTTCGGGATCTCGGGATGGTGGACGGCCGGGGGAAGCCGTACGCCCGCCATGCGCGGCACCTGCGGCTCAAGCCGGTCAGCTACTACCACCCCTACACAGGGGTGCGCACTCCCGGGAAGCCGCAGATCAGAGTCACCGTCGAGGGCCTGGCCTACCTGCACCGCAAGCTGGGCGGCAGGCAGCCGCTGGAGATCGAGGCGAAGCCGTGAGCGCACATGGGAAAGGCCGCCCCGCTGGAGACGGGACGGCCTCGGACAACCAGAGTGACCAGGGCGATTCTAGGGCGCACACGCCGTTCACGATGATTCCGTTGTGGCTGCTCCTAGCCGAGGAAGTCACGCCCCGCGCGAAGGTGCTGTACGGCGTCCTCCGTCAGCACGTCAACACCAAGGGCGACAACGGTCCTGGGTGGCTTGATGGGCACGCCTGGCCCTCCCACGAGCGTCTGGCGGAGCTGGTGGGTGTGCGGAGCCGTCAGGCCGTCATCAAGCTCGTCCGCGAGCTGGTGGACTTCGGTGCCGTCGGGATCGAAGGCGGCCAGACCGCCGGGCGCACCACGAAGTACCGCGTTCGCCACGACCCGCCTCCCGGCTTCAGCGGGCACGCCGTGTTGCCCTCGGGCCGGGCAACGGTGGGCACAGCGGGGGTGTCAACTTCAGCGCACACCCCCGAACGGTCAGCCCTCCGCCGTGAGGTCCAGGAGGCGAAGGTGTCATCTCCAGGTGACACCCCCTGTGATCTGGAGATGACACCCCCTGTCAACTCCACCTCACACCTGGTGTCACCTGGAGATGACACAACCAATACCTATGAACTAGACCCAGTAGAAGATGGGGAGATCCAGACCCAACCACTCCGTGGTGGCGCGTCGCCTTCGGCTCGCGGCGATGACACGGCCGTGGAGGGCATCTCGAACGACGCCCCGGAGTCCAGCACCTCCCCGGCGTCCTTCCCGGTCTCACCTCCCGACGTGGTCCAGTTCAACGATGGCCAGGACAGGGACGAGTCGGCAGCGCCCTCCTTGCCGTTGCCGGGTGCCGGTTGCGACCGGTGCGGTTCCACCCCTGCCCGCGTGGACAACCGCGACGGTGCCCGCGCGTGCCGGACGTGCCGCCCGTGGGCGTGGCAGGACAGCGGCCCGGAGGTCCCGACAACCCCGGCCCCGGTGATCGCCTCACAGGAGCGCTCAGCGGTTGTCCCGGACCTGTCGGGCGTCGCAGCGGCCCCGCTCACGTCCCCGGCCGCCCCGAGCTTCCCTACCCGGCGTGCGTCCTCACCGCAGGGGCAGTCCTTGGACCGCTTGCGGGCGGCGCTCACCGACCGCGACGCCACCGCCTGCGGCCGGCTCGCGTGGCAGACCGTGAGCGTGAGCAAGCCGTACGAGCGCGTTCGGGAGTCGCAGCTCCGCCAGCTCTACCGGCGGGCGTTCATCGGGGATGCGTCGGCGCTGGCCGAACTACAGCGCCTCGACCTGCCCGCCGACGTGACGTTGCCGGAATCGGCATGAGCCTCCGGGCTCCGACAGAAAGGGCGGTCAGATGACCGGGCCATCCCATCCCTTCCCCACACCGGACCTGCCGTACTACCCCTGGCTCAGCGGCCTCAACCAGCACGAGGACGAGAAGACGTTGCTGCACCCCAACGACCTGCCCAGGATCGACCCTTGGGCGATCGACCCGCCCCGGCCCGAGCCGCTCGTTCCGGAGCTGCCATTGACCGAGCTGCGGCAGCTCGGCGGCTACCAGGAGCCCGTGGCCGCCGACGTGGCACCGCATCACCGCACGCCCAGGGGCAGCGACCTCGGGCGGGCGGCCTCAGCGACCGGCAGGCCGCACTTCGCGCGCAACGTCAACGGCACCGAGGTGTGCGGCCAGGACGGCGACCCGTGGCCGTGCTCCGGGGCTGCACCCCTCTCCACTGGGGGCGCGCTGTGACGACGCCCGACTACTACACCCCGCGCCCGCCCTCAGGGCTCGACGTGGTGGGTTACGCCCGCAAGGTGGCGGACTCGATCCACCGGAACAACCCGCTCACGGACGCGGTGGTGAGCCGCGGCCTCATGCGGTGGGTGGGAACTACCCCGAGCCCGGCACCGACCAGAACAAGTCCTTCGCCTGGATTGGGCGGTTCCTGCCCAGTGACACCAACCTCGACGGCAGCCCACCTCAGTCGGGGGTGGTGTTCCTCCGGGACCAGGCGGGCCCCACGTCCTACGCCTTCGCGCTCTACGACCACGCCCCTGATGGCGGTGGGGGCCTTCGGCAGACCATCCACCTCAACGACGGCAACGACAAGCCGGTCATGACGGAGTCCCGCGTCCAGGGCGGCCTGGCCTTCCCGAGCACTGCCACTGGCTGGACCGCACGGGATGCCCGTATCTGGCCCCGGACCGACCAGGCGACGTACGAAGACCTCTGGGAGACCCACCTCCCCGTCACGGGTGCGCGCCTGCACGGCTACCTGGAGGGCGGTTCTTTCTCCGGGGCCACAGGGGAACTGGTGCTCCGGGTGGAAGCCTTCTACCTGGGCGGGCCTGCCACGGTCGCATCCCCCGCGCTGGCCATCCCGGCGGGTGCACGTCCCCTGGTGGCGATCGAACTCGACGTGAGCGCCTTCGTCGGCACCCTGGCGAAGGTCAAGGTCGTGGGGAGGCGCACCAGCGCGGCCGGAGAGGTCGGCGGCATCCCGCTCGGCGTCCACTGCCGTTCGACCGCCTGAGGGGGAGCCGTCCATGTGCGAGCGCATGAACGAGGCCCGGGGCGCTGGAACCCCATGAACAACGGCCGGCGGGGCGGGGCGCTGAGGGCAGGTAGGACGTTCGGCGGCGTCGAGTCGGCGCCGTCCGCACCCCCATCCAAACGGGGTGTATTCAGCAGTTCCCGTGAGCGCATCCGCGAGTCCGATCCGTCATTGCTCCACCTGCGCGCGTTCACCGGCGAGCCGAGGCGCTGGCCGAACTCAAGCGCCTCGGCCTGCCGACCATCGCGGCTTGCAGGCGGTCAGGGCGCGGTGCCCAGCTTGTCGTACAGCACGACAGCGCTCTTTGTGGTCAGTGCGGCCGTCATGGTTAGCGCCAAGACCCGCTCGTACGTGTTCTCCGTCTTGGTCATGGACACCGTGGGGTCAGCAGTGGGCAGCTTCTCCAAGACCTCGGCAAACCCCAGCATCGGCCACGCACGGCCGTGCGCGAAGCCGGAACAGAGACGCCAGTAGAACAGCACGTCCAGCGGGTGCTGCGAGTCCAGGTGCGTCTTCGCAGCCGTCACGGCTTCGGTGCTGGAGTAACCACGCTTGATCGTGTCGAAGGGCAGCCCACGTGCGTCGGCGACAGCCTTGATCTTGTCCTTCCTCTTCTGAAGCGGCGTCGGCACTGAGATGCCGATCTCCGTGGCGGCCTTATCGCCGTCGCTCACGTCCTTGATGTACCAGCGGAGCCCGCGTGTGATCCGTTCTTCGCTGGCGGCCGGGGCCAGCATCCAGAGGGCAGTGGAAGCGCACTCCAGTACCCCCCGAACCACCGTCGCCGGGGCGGCCACGTGTAGAAACCCCGTCTTGAGCACCAGAGCGCAGGCGGCGTGAAGATGATCAATGGCTGTGGTGAGGCACGCCCTGGCCGCGAATGAGACCTGGTACGGGCTGCTGAGGCTGTCGTCCACGGCCAGCGGACTGCCAGGTTGGATGTTGAACCCCTCAGGCGTGCCAGATCGGTCGATCAGCCTCGTCGCGAACTCGGCGATCTCGATCAGCTTGGCTTGGGCGCGCTGCTCGTCGGATTCAGTGGTCATCGCAACATCAAACTGCGCGGCCCTACCGACCAGCCTTCGGGGCGTCCGACGCGGCATATGGCATCGTCCACGTCATGCCGATGGACGACGCTCAGGGGTGGGGGTACCAGCTCGAACAACCGTGGCCGTCACCAGGGACGATGGGCATGGTCACACGCAAGGGCCGGCTCTTCCACCGCGACGAGAACTGCCCGGGGTACCAGCAGGGCGTTCGTATCTCGATCAAGCGTGCGCGCAAGCTCAGCCCGGTCGAGCTGGTGACTGCTCAGCAGGCCAAGGAGCGCGGCAAGGGTTGTTGCAGCGTCTGCTGGTAGGGCAGCGCGGATGGTTCGCAGGCGGAGCTAACTGCTACCACCACCTGCCCTTGGTGTCCTCCGAGGTGTGTGCGCCCTTGATCGAGGTGTCGCCGTTGTGCTTGGTCATGGTCAGGTCGGCACCGCCTAGGTAGGCCCCGTCGAACTTCGCGCCTGACAAGTCCGCCCCCTTCAAGTTCGCATCAATGAGGCTTGTGTGAGGGGAGTCTTCAGAGTCAAACCGTGCGTTTCTGAGGTTGGCCGCAGTCAACCATGCACCAGTCAAGTCGGAGCCGCTCAAGCTGGCGTTCGAAAGATTGGCTCCCGCTAGGTTCGCCCCCCGTAAGTCCGCCCGGCGCAGACACGCGCCGCTGAGGTCGGGGTACACCCCCTCGTCATCACCGAAGTCCCGCCGGCCCAGAACCGTTAGGGCGGTTTGAACGTCTGTAGCAACCGGCTTGTCAGGGCATGAAGGTGTGGTCTTGGGCCAGGTCGTCTCTGGGGGCGGTGTGGTCGAGCGGATGAAGGCGGACAGGACTTCATTGATCGCAGGCTGGTCACGAGCCGAGTCCTTGCCCAGCCTCTCCAAGGCGTAGATGCCGCCCAGACGGGCTTGCAGGTGGTCTGCGCCCGTTTTGTCGAGCTGATCAATCGCCTTGGTGTAGCGGTCGGTGAACTGCGCTTCGCGGCTTGCGTTCACCGTTAGAGCGGAGAAGATGACCGCGCCTACCGCCGCAAGGGCCGTGAACGCTGCGATGGCAGCCTGCCAGGTCGCGATGGCTGCCTGCCAGTCGCGCGGCTTCTTGGCCTTCTGCGCGGAAGCGAGTCGGGGGCGACGAGACCTGACGACGTTGGGGCGTGCGGCCACACGGAGCGAACGTCTCTGGCGAACTATGGACACCCGCACAAGATCGCAGGTCCCCTCATGAACAACGGCCAGCGGGGCGCCGTCGGCACCCCGGCCAGGCGGGGGCATCCAGCAGTCCTGTGGGGGCATCCGCGAGTTCCACCCGTCGTTGCTCCAAGAGCGAGTGCTCAAGGGCGAGTCGAGACGCGGGACGGACTTCAGCGCTTTGGTCTGTCGACCGTCGCGGCAGCGCAGGCGGTCAGGGCGCGGTGCCCAGCTTGTCGTACAGCACGACAGCGCTCCTAAGCGCGACCTCTGCGGTCGTGGCAAGCATGGCAACCCGCTCGTACGTGTTCTCCGTCTTGGTCACGATGACCTTGGGGTTCTCAGGGTCTGAGGTCTTGTCCGTCGCCGTGGCAAACACCATCGTCGGCCACGCCCGCCCATGGGCGAATCCCGAGCAAAGACGCCAGATGAGGAGCAGGTTCGATCGCTGCTGGGTGTCCAGGCATGTCTCCGCTTCGGAGACAACCTCGGTGCTCTGGTAGCCGCTGTGGACCGTGCTGGAGGAGATGCCCAGTACGTCGGCGACTCCCTTGATCCTTTCCTTCGCGTCTTGAAGCGGTGGTGGCTCCGGGGCACCGACCTCCGTCACGGCCTTATAGCCGTCACGCATGTCCTTCATGTACCAGCGCAGGCCGCGTGTGATCCGCTCGTCGCTAGTGTCCGGACTCAGCATCCAGAGGACCGGCGAGGCGCACTCCAGGGCTCCGCGGATGACTGTTGCCGGAGCGGATAGGTGAAGGGTTCCCGACTTGAGGACCAGGGCACACACGGCGTGCAGATGATCAGCGGCGGACAGGATGCACGCCCTGGCAGCGAACGAGAGCTGGCAGGGCGTGCTGAGGTCGTCGTCTGCGGCCAAGGGACTGCCTGGCTGGATGTTCAACCCGTCCCGTGTTCCGCAGCGGCTGAGAAGCTCTCCGGCGAACTCGCCTATCTCCACCAGCCTGCTCATGGCCTGCTGTTCGGCGGGCTGCTCGTTCGGATTTGTCGTCATCACGCTATGACACGCTCCGACCCTCGATCGGGGGTACTGCCGAGCAGGCATCACACTCGATCGTGTGGTCTGACTCATGATAAGTTGTCATATCGTGAGTCAGGATCTGGTTGCGGTCGCACCCACCGACGCCCTCCCCGTCACGCCCACCGAGCGCCTGGCGGTGCTTGAGGTGGCAGCCGAGCAGTACGTCCGCACACAGCGGCCCGCGAACACCCAGCGCGCTTACGCCGCCGACTGGAAGGTCTGGACGCGGTACGTCACGGAGTTGGGCATTCCGGAGGACTCCGCCACCGCCGGGGCGCTCGTCGGCTTCGTGGTGTGGCTGGAGCGCCAGGACGCCGCGCCCACGACCGTGGACCGCCGCCTGGCCGGTGCCGTCGTCGGCCTGCGCCAGCGCGGCGCGGAGCCGCCGAAGGCCGCCACGGAGGCCGCCCGCGCCGCCCTGAACGGCTACCGGCGTCGGCTCGCGGAAGCGGGGGAGAAGCGCGGACGGGGGAAGGCTCCCGCGATGGAGGTCAAGCACCTGCGCGCCATGTCCGCCGCGTGCCCCGACACGCTCACCGGCATCCGTGACCGCGCCCTGGCGCTGCTCGCGTTCGCCATCGCGGGCCGCCGCTCCGAGGTGGCCGCCCTGCTGGTGTCCGACGTGGTGGAAGCACCGGAGGGCCTGGTGGTCACCATCCGGTCCGGCAAGACCGGTGGGCGCACCGTGGCCGTCCCGCACGGCTCACACGAGAGCACCTGTCCCGTCCGGGCCTGGCGCGCGTGGCTGGCCGCCTCCGGCATCACCGAAGGCGCGGCCTTCCGGCGCATCGACCGACACGGGCGCATCCTCGGCGGCCTGGCCGCCCAGTCGGTCGGAGCGGTCATCACCCAGGCCGGGGAGCGCGCCGGGGTCACGGTGCGGTTCACCGGGCACTCCGCCCGCGCGGGCCTGGTCACCGAAGCACGCCGGGCCGGGCACGACGCGAAGACGATCAGTCAGCACACTGGCCACGCCCCGAACTCCCGCGTGCTCTACGACTACATGCGCACCGTGGACCAGTGGGCCGACAACGCGGCGGCGGGCATCGGTCTGTAGTGCTGAGAGGGGTGGAATTCTTCGTTCGCGTAGAACGTCTGTTCGATTCGGTGAAGCAAAATTGAGCATGCTCTAGCGCTGCTACGTGCAAACATCGCATTTGGACCAAGGTAGATTACTGCATGCAGGTGGTAGACGGTTGCACCGTTCTCGATCTAAGTGCAGAGGGTTCCCCGCACCGTCGGAGTAGTCTGCTGGGTCACCACAGAGAGTGATCAGCAAGGGGGACCGGATGGCTCGTCGGTACCTGTTCTCGGATGAGAGCGGAGACCTCCAGTTCCGGGCGACCTCACAGGTCAGCCGGTACTTCGCCGTGGGGACCTTGCTGATCGAGGAGCCGGAGTTGGGTGAACTACGTCGTGCACTCGCCACCGCCAGGGACGAACTAGCCTGGGCGAAGCACGGTCTCGACTCGACCTTTCATGCGACGACCGATAGCCAGTACGTCAGGGATGCGGTCTTCGAGGCGTTGAAGCCGATCGACTTCCGGGTAGATGTGACGCTGATCGACAAGCCGAAGGCTCAGCCGAAGATCAGGCCCGACGAGCCCACGTTCTTTCGATACGCCTGGTACTACCACCTCAAGTACCTCGCGCCGCGAACCCTCAAGGCGAACGATGAGCTGTTGGTAGTCGCGGCTTCGATCGGCACGAAGAAGGGGCGTGCCGCGTTCCGTGGGGCGATCGAGGAGGTGATGACCCAGTGCGTACCGTTCCGGGTCAAGCGCACCTTGGCCTTCTGGCGAGATGAGTCCGACTTCGGTCTGCAAGCGGCCGACTACTGTACGTGGGCGGTCATGCGCGCGTGGGAACGTGGCGACGACCGAAGCCTGAAGTTGATCAGAGACAAGGTGTACAGCGAGTACGACATCTTCAAGTCCGGCACGCAGACCTACTACTGATCCTGAAAAGCACGAACCCCCGGCCAACTAGGCAAAAGCCGAGCCCAGGGGCTCTTTCGTCGGACGGGGTCGCGCTCCATGAGCCTAGCGCGTGTACACGCATCGAGTTACTCCCTTTGGCGTGATGGCATTCGGTTGGCATGTGATGTACGTCACACTCGTTTGGCTCAGGGCTTGAGGTTGTATCGCGCTCGTTGAGTGCTTCCGTGCAGGTCACGAGCCTCCTGGGCTTGCACTCAAGATCAATGCCGGACCGTGCAAGCGAATGGCGTTTGGCCTAGTGCAACTACTCCTTCCGGCTTGGCTGCGGGTGTGACTCGCCGCCGTCAGCGACAGAACTGAGGCCGTCGGTCGCAGGTAGCTGAAGATCCAGTCGCTGCCCCACGTACCCGACAACTCTGTACGGTCTGAGGGGCCGACCGCTGGTTTCGTTATGTGAGTCATGCACCGAAGTGGCCCGGCTATCCACAAAAGAGTCCGGAGGTGATGCGGATGGACACCGAGAGCGGCACGTGGCCTGAGCCGTCCCCGTCGGAGATCGGCGGACGGGTACGGACGATTCGCCGCCGTCGTGGTCTGTCACTCGAAGTGGCCGCAGGGCTCACCGGAATCAGCAAGCCATACCTGTCCATGCTGGAGAACGGGCGACGCCGGTTCGAGCGGCGCGGCCTACTGGAAGATCTTGCCGCCGCTCTCGGCTGCTCCGTCGCGGACCTCACCGGCCAGCCGTACCTGCCGGGCGACCGGGCCAGCGCGGACGCCCTGGCGACGCTGCCGGGTATCTCCGTAGCCCTCTATGACGCCACATTGGACGACGTGCCGGACATGCCCGCGCGACCGTTGCACGAGCTGGCGTCGTGGGCGGCCCGCGCGAACGAGCACAGCGCCCACAGCCGCTACGGCGCGGCCGGGCGGAACCTCGGCGCGCTGCTGACGAACCTGCACGTCCACGCCGTCACCGGCACCGGAGATGACCGACGCACGGCGCTGGCCGCGCTGGCGGAGGCGTGCGTGGTGGCCTGCGGGGTGGCGCGCAGCCTCGGTAATCAGGACTTGGCGGTGACCGCTGCCGCGCGTGGACAGGAAGCGGCTCGGCGGCTGGAGTCCCCGGCCCTGTCCGGGTTCACCGCGATGACCAGCACGGGCGCACTCAGCCGGTTGGGCGCGCGGCACCGGGCGGAGAGGGTCGCCGGGACGGAGCTGGAGCGCCTGGTGGACGTGGCCGACCCGACCGCGCCGGACACGGCGACGGCGGAAGCCGCGGGCATGTTGCACCTGTCGGCGGCGCAGATGGCCGCGAAGTCGAACAGGGCGCAGGACGCGGCGGCGCACCTGGCGGAGGCCGCCGTGCTTGCGGAGCGGACCGGGGAGCGGAACACCCTGTGGTTCAGCTTCGGCCCGGCCAACGTCCGCGCCTGGGCGCTGTCGGTGGCCGTGGAGTCCGGCGAAGGACCGGCCGAAGCGGAGCGGATCGAGGCCACCCCCGGCTACGACCAGTCGCTGACCGCCGCCGACCGCCGGGCCGCCCTGCACTTCGACCTGGCGCGGGCCTACGCGCAGTCGGGCGGCGTACGTGACGCGGCGGCCGTGCGGCACCTGGACACGGCCGACAGGGTGGCTCCGCAGCGCATCCGTCACGACCCCGTGGCGCGCGAGCTGCTGGCGGAGCTGGACCAGCGCGCCAAGGTGCGGACGTGGGAACTGCGCTCGCTGAAAAACCGGCTCGGCGTGGGTTAACACGCTGTGAACCCCTACCTGCCGGGGGCGTCCTAGCGTCCCGGCATGGCCCTGATCCTGTTCCTGCTCGGCGCGGTCGCCGTGCTCACCATCGCCTGGTGCGCCGTCCCCGCCCGCCGTGAGCTGCACCGCCGGGCCGCCCGCGTGCCCACCGCACCGAACCCGCCTTCGACGGGCGCGGACGGTCCCGTCTCTCCCCCGGCCGCGCCCGTCCTTCCTTCCGTCAAGGCCACGGGGGCGTCATGGCGGGGCTGATCATGCCCGGCCAAGGGCACGCGGAGATCGTGAAGGCGTACCCGGTGCTGCGGTACCTGGTGGACCTGCGCGAAGGCGGCTGGCGGTTCCTGCCGATCGAGCCGGGCCGGGACCAGATCGACGGGTACCGGCAGTGGCCCGGCCCGTGGCGTGACGGAATCCGCTTCCAGGATGAGGACGACGCCCTGGGCTTGCGGCTGCGCTTGGACGACGGGGTGCGGATCACCTGGGAGCGCACGGGCACGCTCGCGGAGGTCGTGAACGAGCTGCTGATCCTGCCCGCCCCAGACTCACGGCTTGCGCCGCGCCTGGCAAAGGGCCACGGCCCGGACCTGCGATGACCACCCCTGTGGTGCAGGGGCCGCCTGCGCGGGCGGTCGGGGTGTTCCGGCGGCTGGCGCACCTGGTGGACGCGGACACGCGCACGCTGGACTTCCGGGGCCTGCGCCTGCACGTGGCCCGCTGCGGAGCGATGTGCGCCGTGGTCCGCGCACCGCTCCCAGCCCGGTCGATTCGTCCGTCCGGGTGGTGTTCAACCTGCACGTCCGCCCCGGTGGGACTGGGGTCGGCGTTACTGGACGCAGCCGTGCGCCACCGCAGCCCAGGCCAGGCGGTTCACGGCAGCGACACCGGCTCGTGACCGACGCCCCTGCTTGGTACCCCTGGTCCTCCCGCCATTCGGTACCGCGCGGCGTGGTGCTCGCGTGGCCAGTGGTCCACGGCCATGGTGAAGGCGTGCGGGGCCTCGAAGTGCTGCTTCCCGCTGACGTGACCGCCCGCGAGTACGCGGCCGTTGCGTGTGCCGTGTGGGCCGTGCTGAACGCGGCCGGACTGGGGGAGGACAGCTCGCTGCGGCCTGACGGCATGGCCAGCGACGCGGAGATGAACGCGGCGTTCGATGCCGACGTGGCGGGCTACCCGTGGGGGCTGCGATGACCGAGGCAGTGACCGGACGCGATGACGCTGTTGGCTTAGTCGGTCCCTTCCAGCGACAGCCCTTCCGGCAGCACCGTGCGGTCATCAACTACGACGCGGTCCAGTTGAGCCTGGGTGAGTTCCGCATCCTCCAGCCTCGTTCCTTGGAGCTGGGCGTCTATCAAGGACGCACCTTGAAGTTTTGCACCAATTAGCCTCGCTCTCTGGAGCCGTGCTTGGTTCAGGCTTGCCCCTTGCAGGTCGGCACCTTTCAGGTCCGCGCCTTGCAGCGAAGTGATCCACAGAAGCGCCCCTCGGAGTTGGGACTCTCGAAGATCCGCTCCTTGGAGTCGGGCCACCCACAGGTCCGCCCCCCGAAGTTGGGCACCTCTCAGGTTCACGCGTTCGAGCCGTGCGCCCATCAGCTTGGCATTTTGAAGGTGTAGTTCGCTCAGGTCGATCCGGCCTCGCTCACGCTCGGGTCGATCCGGGCGTCGACCGAGCGCGGTCAGTGCGGCCTGCACGTCCGCTTCGGGCTCGGAGGGGAGTTCGGGCGCATCGATGGCGATCGGCGGGTGCATCCACCGGTCATCTACCGGTTCCTTCCCCGCCGCGCGGGGTGTCCGGTCGCGGATGAACGCCACCAGCACCTCGACCACGTCGCCATGGTGCACGGGGGAGTCCCGCATGACGTGCTCCAAGGCGTGCACGCCGCCGATACGGACGTACAGCTCGTCGGAGCCCAGCCGCTCCAAAGCCTTCGTGAACCGGTCGGTGACCTGCCCCCGGTGTGCCAACCTGTAGTTGCGCGCGGTGTAGAGCAGACCGGTGGCGACGACCAGCGCACCGCCGATGGACACCACGATCAGCCGGGCGTTGTGCTCGGCGGGCAGTCGGTGCTCCGGTTTGATCTGTGTCAACACGTCCTGGTTGATCAGTAGATTAGGCGCGCGCCAGATCAACACTCCGTACAGCGCCAGCAAGACCAGACCACCCACGATCACCCCGGCTGCTCGCATGATCGGAACGGCGAGAGGCCGCAACCATTCGGCAAGCCACCATCGGGCATGTTGCCAGTGAGTACGCAGTGCCAGGACGCGTGAAGTCAGAGCCACACCACAGTGTCGGGCTGTACTCCGAGAGCCGTTACAGCAGCGACCCACCCCGGACACGACAAGGCGGCCCCGGCAACGTGTCCGGGGCGGCCTGGTGGTCGTTGCGGATCAGCTCGTGCACACCGCCGTCGGCGGGGCAGTCGCGGTGTCGGCTGGCGTCGCGCTGATCAACCCGAACACGTACGCGGCGGCGCACGCGGCGGCGGCCAGGGCGAGCCAGCGGCCCGGCTTGAACTCGCGGGACGTGTTGATGGTGGGCATGGTGTCCTCCCTGGTGTACCGACCTCGACCGTGTGCCGAGGGGTTGGAACGCGGCCCGGAATCGGGCCTCAGAACGTCTGTGAGGGCGATCCGCGGTGAGCCCGCGGTGACCTCGGAACAGGCCCGTCCGTGCAGCTCATGGGCCTGCGGGGTGGTCGTGCGGGGTTGGAACAGTGGCGCCGGGGGTCGGAACGGGTGTGCCGACCCGTTCCGACCCTCGTTCCGGCCCCGTCAGCCGCCGAGCGCGGCCCGGATCGCGTCCACGTCGACCACCGCGACCGCGTTGTCGTAGCCGGGCATCCGCCGCTTCGGCAGCTTCGGCACGCCCGCCGCGCGCAGCGCCTCGCCGAACGTCTTCACGTCCCAGCCGATTCGCTCCGCCAGCTCGCCCGTGGGCACCACGCCGTGCTCCTCGTCGCCGAGCACGTCGGCCAGCAGCTCCAGGACTTCGGGCAGCTCGTGCAGCAGCTCGGCGTCCACCGGCTCCGGCCCGGTTGCGGTGGCGGTGACCTCGTCGGCCAGGCGGGCGGCCACGGTCGGGTCCAGGTCGGCGAGGTCGTGCGCCCCGGCCGCGTCCCCGGTGAGCGTCCCGGCCTGCTCGCGCAGCGCCCGGCCCCGCTCGCACGCCACCCTGATAGCGGCGATGTGCAGCAGGTGGGTCCGCACGGTCACCGCGTCCCCGGCGGACAGCTCCGTCTCACCGTCCGCGCCCAGCAGGAGCCCCACGCCCTTGTGGCTGGTCATCAGCTTGGAGGCGTCCATCCCGGCCTTGTAGGTGCCCGCGCCGAGGATGGTCTCCGACGCCTGGTAGGTCATGACCTTCAGCGCGAAGCGGGTGCCGAGCTGACCGCGCAACCCGTCCGGGATGACCTGGGCGTCCGGCTTTTGGGTGGCCAGGATCAGCGAGTAGCCAGCGGCCGGGCCGGTCTTGGCGATGTAGGTCAGCAGCTCGCAGATGCGCGCCCCCACCTTCTTGCCCTTCGGGTTGTCGAGGTCCAGCGGCACGTCCAGGCTCAGGAAGTTCTGCACCTCGTCAATGCCGATCACGGTCAGCGGCATCCGGTGGGCGGGGTCGCGGGTGATCTCAGGGGTGACCTTGGACTCCGGGCACAGTTCGTCGTCCATCTCCGACAGCCGGTCGAACCGGTCGGCCACGTCCGCCGCGCATTCCTCCAGCACGGCAATCAGGCGGCGGGCGTCGGACTCCCGGGAACCACGGATGAACCGGTGCGCCACCTGCTCGAACGGGCGAAAGTCCTTACCGCCCTTGCCGTCCGCGATGATCAGCCGCACGTGCGGGTCCAGGGCTGCGGCCGTGAGCGGCAGGCGCGCGACGAACGTCTTGCCCTGGCGGGGAATTGCGCCGATCAGCAGCGAAGTCCACACCACCGGCAGGTTCACCGACGCACCGCGCGCCGTGGTGCCGAACGGCACAGGACGCCACAGGTCCCAGCTCGACGCCGTGGCCAGCGGGCTGGGAATCGGGTCGGCGGCGTACGGGTCGGCGTCGCCCACCCACAGCGCTAGCCGCCCGGCGTGGCCGTCATCGCCCCGGACGCGCTCCACGATCAGCCGCACCTCGTCCACGGCCAGGGCGGAGGCCAGCGCCTCCCGCTTGCCGATCACGTCCGACGCCTTGCGCGACGGCGGCAGGTCGATCGTCAACGCCCAGCCGGTCCCGTCGTGGCGCGGGGCCTTGACCAGCATCAACGATTCGTCCTTGCCGATCAGCTTCGCGTCCCGGAACGCCACCACCAGGTGGTCCCCGTTCATCAGCCACGCCAGCGAGCGCGAGCCCAGACGGGTCGTGCGCCCGCCCGCGCCGTCCTTGCGCCGACCGGCCACGGCCAGCACCACGGAGACCGCGCCGCCCGCGATTAGCAACGGCACGGAACCGGCGGTCAGGTCCGTGATCAGCCCGGCGAGCCCGGCAGTACCCCCGCCCGCCAGGGACATGACGTTCCGCCGGCGGCGCACGGCCGCGATCTCCTGCCACTTGTCGGCCAGCCGGTCAGCAGCCCTGGACGCCTCGTAGAAGTCCGCCACCCGCACCCACGCCCACCACGCGCGAGCCGACACGGCCAGGCCGCGCCCGACCGCCAACGGGTACCGCACCGGCAACGTGACCGCGCGGCCCGCCAGCTCGGCACCGGCTTGGCGGGCCGACTCGGCGGTCTGCCACTGGGCGGGCAGCTTCGACCGCGCCGACTCGGCCAGCCGGTAGGCACGGGAACGTTCGTACTCGGCTTCGGTGATCAGCTCCCCGTCCAGTGCCTCCGGGAAGGGCTGCATCGGCCCGGCGGCTGGGGCCGGCTCGTCGGCAGACGCGGGCGGCGCGGAGTTCGGGAAGGGGATGATCTCGCCACCCACGTCCTGCGCCTCCAGGCTCGGGCGCGTCATGCCGTCACCGCCGTACGCGGGTCGTCGTCACCGGGGCGGGTCAGGGCGCGGTGAACGAGTGCCGCGTGCTCGGCTCGGCAGCGCAGGAACCGACGCACGGCGGCCTGGCTGGGGCTCGGCGGCAACTGGCCGTCGGCGATGGCAGCGCGGACGCGGGCGAGGTGTTCCGCGACCTTCCCCGCCGGGGCGGCTTCCAGGAGCGTTTCCGCTTTTCCCGACCGGTTCCCGGCGTTCCCGTCGGCAGCCGGAACGGCGGCCAGGTACGCGGCGACCTCCGCCGCCAGGTCGTCGCCGAGCACGTCACCGGCCGGGGCGACGGGAAGCCCGGGAACGGTCGCGGGAACCAGCCGGGCGCGGCCGACGCGGCGGCGCAGCGCCACCACGCCAGGGCGGTGCACGAGGGTGGCGGTGCCGTCGGCGGCCAGCTCGGCGACGGCCTGGCGCAGGGCGGCGCGGCGCACCGCCAGCACCCGACGCGCGGCCCGGCGCTCCAGTCGGAGGGCGTCACGCTCGGCGCGAGTACGCCGCTTGCCGACCGGTGACGCGGTGACGAGCTGGTGCACCACCACGCCACCGACCGACACCAGCGCCATCACGACGCCGTGAACCACGGTCGAGCCGTGCACGTAGTTAAGGACGGCGGCTACCGCCGCGAACACCCACGTGCCGAGGTGCAGCCACCCGGCCGGACGCCCCGCCCGCTGCGCCATCGGAACGGCGAACGCGAACGTCCACATCGCGCCTTCGGAGAACAGCGGCAGCAACGTGCCGACCGGCCCGAACACCTCGCGGCCGTAGTCGGCCATCGCGGTCCAGGCCAGCACCGCCGGGACGACGATGACCGGCACGAACAGCAGATCAAGGGTGTGGGCACGCAGCCAGCCGGCCACCGCCGCGACCAGCGCGGTACGACGGGCACGGGCCGCTTCCTTCGCAGAGCGGCGACGTTCGGCGGCGGCGTCCTTCGCGGCGCGGTCCTGCTCGAACCTCAGCGTCTCATCGGCGCGGCGCTGCTCGGCGGCGGCTGCCCGGTCGGCGCGGCGTTCCTCTGCCCAGCTCATCGGCTTGCCCCACAGTTCTCGTCGCAGTCGGTGATGTGCCAGGTCCGGCGCGCGGCAGCGCTGCGACCGCCGAGCAGGTTGGTTGCGTTGCGCAGACGTTCGGCGGCGGCCTGGTCCTCCAGGCAGTCCGGGCGGGAAGTCCAGCCGGACGGCTCGCGGTACCCGAGGTGCTTGCGGGTCATCGCGCACCGCCGGAGCGCTGCGGCGCGCAGCGCGGGCACGGCACGGACACCGTCCGGTCCTCGTCCTGCCAGATCAGGCGTGCCGAGATCGGGTCTCCGGGCCGGGCGTCGCACTCGCCGCATTCCGCCGGCACTGCCGAGCGCCCACCGGGCGCGCTCGGCGAAGGACGGTTCTTTGGATGGTTCAAGGACGGTTCGGGGGCAGTGCTTGCCCCCCGCTGCGTCGTTGTTTGCCCCCCGCGAGGCTGTGTTTGCCCCCCGTGCTGGTCAGCGGGCGGCAGACCCTGCCCCTCGTTGCCGGAGTTATCCACAGCCTCGACCCGCTCCACCGCGAGGTCGTACCCGTTGGGGCGGCGGTCGGTGCGCTTGATGTACGCGGCGACGATCACGGGGTCACTGGGGCGGATCAGCTCCAGCCCTTCCAGCGAGCGCACCGCGTACCGCACCGACCGCTCCGACAGCCGGGTGTACCGGACCAACGTGGACAGCGAGGGGAAAGCGTTGCGGCCCTGCGGGTCGGCGTGGTTCGCCAAGCCCAGCAGGACGACGGCCAGAGATGAGGCGTCCCGTCGGTCGCGGGGGATGGGGGCGCGGTTGAGCGCCCAGGTGATCGCTTCGAGGCTCACGGCGTCACCGCCGGTCGGGGCTGCTGGCACGATGGGTGCACGGCTTGGACCTCCAGAGTCCAGGTCGAGGCCCCGTCATGGTGTTCGCGCACCAGGCGGGGCTGCCTTGTATATGGAGGTGCCCGTTAGTTCAGCTACTTCGCTTTCCTTGGGGTCGCCTGGACCCTGGCCGACCTGGCCGAAGTCGACCAACCCACCGCCGACCACGTCGCAGCCGCCCTGGAATTCCGAGAGCGCAGGAAGTCATGACCGAACCGCCGACCTCCGCCCCGCCGACCTCCACCCTGACCCCAGCCGCCTCCACCCTCACTCCCGCCATCTCCGCCTCGGCCCCGACCACACCCGAACCGGCCCCAACCGCCGCCGATCCCACCGCCGTCACCCCAGCCGCCGCTCCGACCGCCTCTGGTCAACCGACCTCAGGTGCCCCGCCCGCACCGCCGCCCTTCCTACCGCCGCCCTTCCCACCGCCGATCCCAGCCCCAGCTCCGGTCCCGACTTCAACCTCGGTCCCGTCCTCGCCGCCTTCCACCGTGCTTCCCGCCATGTCTCCCACCTCAGCCCTGGTCTCGGTAGCCCCAGCGCCGGCCTCGGCGACGCAGACCTCGGTCACGTCCAGCCTGCTTGCCAGTGGTCGGCCCGCGGGCCGGTCGGTCGATTCGGTGCCGGCCGGGCCGAAGGCGGTTCCGGCGTCGACGGCAGCGGCGGTGGACATGGGGCGTGGCGCGGAATGTGACGCCGACCGGGGTGAGGGGTTCGCGCCGGCCACGCGCCCGGGACCCGACGAATGGTGGCGGTGGCCGTGAGCACCGACGAGATCCGGCTGGCCCGTGCCTACCTGTCCCGGGTGGCCGAGCCGCCCGCCGCCGCGCTGGCCCGGTTCGTCGCCGAAGTCGGGCCGGTCGAGGCGGCGGAGCTGGTCCGGGCCGGGGAGGTGCCTTCCGGGGTCGAGAGCCAGACCTCGGCCCGCCGGGCGCTGGACTTGGCCGAACAGGACCTGGAGGCAGCCGCGAAGGTCGGTGGGCGGCTCCTGGTGCCTGAGGACGACGAGTGGCCCCGCTGGCCCTTCAACGCCTTGGCCATCGCCGCCGCCAACGGCCTGCGGTGCGGCCTGGAGCCCTTGGCGTTGTGGGTCCGGGGCGACGCCCACCTCGCCACGATCACGGAGCGTGCCGTCGCGGTGGTCGGCAGTCGGGCGGCCTCCGGGTACGGGCAGCACGTCGCGGGCGAGTTCGGCTTCGGGCTGGCCCAGGCCGGGATCACCGTGGTGTCCGGAGCGGCCTACGGCATCGACGGCGCGGCCCACCGGGGGGCGATCACGGCCGGCGGGCTGACGATCGCCGTGCTGGCCTGCGGGATCGACGTCGCGTACCCGGCCGGTCACCGTGCTCTGCTGGAACGCATTCCGAGCCAAGGGCTGCTGGTGAGCGAATACCCGCCGACCCACACGCCCGCACGCCACCGATTCCTGACGCGGAACCGGCTCATCGCGGCTCTCGCCGAAGGCACCGTCGTCGTCGAAGCCGGACAGCGCAGCGGCGCCAAGAACACCGCGGCGTCGACGGCGGCGCTGGGACGGGTGCTGATGGCGGTTCCCGGGCCGATCACCTCGGTCAGCTCGTCGGGCTGCCACGAGCTGCTGCGTTCGGGCATCGCGTTGCCCGTGACCAGCGTCGCCGAGGTCATCGAGTCGACCGGACGGCTCGGTGTCGACCTCGTCGAAGCCACCCGCAACACCGACACCGGACCACCGCAGGGCGACGCGATGCGGGTCTTCGAGGCACTCGGCCTGACGTTCGGGCACAGCCCGGAGGCGATCTCCGTGGAATCGGGCGTCGAGCTGTCCAGGGTGCGCGCATTGCTGCCACAATTGGAACTGGCCAGTCTCGCCGAACGCGCGGAAAGCGGTTGGAAGCGCTCCCAGGACGGGAGTTGGCGTGGCGATACTTGACCAAGAGCGCTTGAGGGCGCAGCGTCAGGGTCTATGTCCCCGCAGCCGCCCGCTCGGACACGTCGTGTCGACCTGGTTCGCCTGCGTCGAGCGCTGCCCGCAGACGTGGCGACGGCCCTGGACCGCTACGAACGCCACCTCGCGATGGAACGCGGTCTGTCACCGCACACGGTGCGCGCGTACCTCGGCGACGTGGTCGCCCTGCTGGTCCACTTAGCCGAGGGCACACCCGACAACGCCACCGTGGAAGCGATCGACCTGTCGGGCCTGCGGTCGTGGCTGGCTTCCCAGCACTCCGCCGGCGCGAGCCGGACGACGATGGCCCGACGCGCCGCCTCCGCCCGCACGTTCACCGCCTGGGCCTCCCGCCACGACCTGCTCGCCGCCGACCCCGGTCCGCGGCTCAGCGCGCCCCGTCCCCACCGGACCCTTCCCGCCGTACTGCGGCCGGACCAAGCCGCCGCCGCCATGACAGTTGTCGAAGTAGACGCGGAACAGGGCGATCCGGTTGCGCTGCGTGACCAAGCCGTGGTGGAGTTGCTGTACGCAACAGGTGTCCGGGTCGCCGAGTTGTGCGGTCTCGACCTCGACGACGTGGACTACTCCCAAAGGGTGATTCGGGTTCTGGGCAAGGGTAGTCGCGAACGCACCGTGCCGTTCGGCGTTCCGGCCGAACGGGCTGTACGGCGCTGGGTGGAATATGGACGATCCGCCCTGGTCAACGACCGTTCACAACGTGCGCTGCTGCTGGGCGCGCGAGGTGGCCGGCTTGATCCGCGTACTGCCAGGAGAGTCGTCCACGATGTGGTGGGTGCGGTACCCGAGACGGCCGACACCGGCCCCCACGGCCTGCGCCACTCCGCGGCCACGCACCTGCTGGAAGGGGGAGCGGACCTGCGCACCGTCCAAGAGCTTCTTGGTCACGCTACGCTCGCAACGACTCAGCTCTACACACACGTCACCGTCGAACGGCTGAAGGCGATCCATGACCGAACCCACCCCCGCTCCTGACGTCGCAGGGGGAGGTTCGCGGACCGCAACCGTGACCTCTCCCCCCGCCGCGCACGTCGGGACCTCGTCGGCGGCGCGCACCCCGGCTGGGACGAACGGTCACCACGTCGACGGCGAGCCGCTGCGCACGAACGGGCACGCCATCCCCGCGGTGGCGCCCGGTAGACCCGCGCACGCGGCTTCCGAGTCGCGCACCGCCGATGACGTGGAAGCCGGGATCATCGCGCTGTGGCACACCTACGGCGAGTCGCGTCGGCAGGCCCTGCGGGACCGGCTGGTGCTGCACTACGCGCCGCTGGTGAAGTACGTCGCCGGCCGGGTCGGCACCGGCCTGCCCGCGCACGTCGACGTGGCGGACCTGATCCAGTCGGGCATCTTCGGCCTGGTCGACGCGATCGAGAAGTTCGAGCCCGAACGCGGCCTGAAGTTCGAGACGTACGCGATGCAGCGCATCCGCGGCGCGATCCTCGACGACCTGCGCTCCCAGGACTGGGTGCCCCGCTCGGTGCGCAGCCGGGCACGCGACGTCGAACGTGCCTTGGAGCGCCTGGGTGGGCGGCTGCAACGCACCCCGACCGACCGCGAGCTCGCCGCCGAGTTGAAGATCGGCCTCGGTGAGCTGCGCGAGCTCTACGCCCAGCTCCAGCTCACCAGCGTGGTCGCCCTGGACGAGCTGATCGCCGCGGGCCGCAACACGGGCGGCGCGGGCTCGTCGCTGGCCGAGTCCCTGCCCGACGAGGGCGCGGAGGACCCGATCGCCACCCTGGTCGACCAGGACAGCCGCCGCCAGCTCGCCGACGCGATCGCCCAGCTCGCCGAACGGGACCGCGTCGTGGTCACCCTCTACTACTTCGAGAACCTGACGCTGGCCGAGATCGGCAAGGTCCTGGGCGTCACGGAGTCCCGCGTGTGCCAACTGCACACCCGGGCGGTGCTGCGCCTGCGCACCAAGCTGAACGAGCAGCTGGAGGCCTGACCTCCTCCGGCTCCAGCCGGCCGCCTGCCGGAACACCCACGACCCGCTCCGCCACCGCCGAACACCCGCTACAGGAACGGGCAGGCATCGGCGCACTTCCGCGCGCGGGCGGGCTCGGAACCACGCAGGTCGGGCAGGTCGGGGTGGCCGAGCTGCGGAGGCGAGGACGGGGCCGGTGGGCCAGTGGGCCCGGCGGGGTGGACCGACCGACCTTGGCAGAACGCGGACTTGGCTGTTGGACACGAGGCGTGGTCGGCCAGGTGGATGGCGCGCGGGTCGGGCGGGTCAGTGGAGGAGATAGCGGTCGGTGGGCTGTCGGGCCGGTAGCTCGGGTGGGTGGTCCGACTTGGGAGGACGCGGACCTGGTCGTTGGAGACCGGGGCAGTGGGTTCAGGTGGGTGTGGGTCGGGCGGGCGGCGCGCGCAGGTCGAGAGGGTCCGGTGGGTCGGTGGGTCGGGAGGGGTGGTGGGCCTCGGGAGGAGGCGGACTCGGCTGGTGGGCGCTGGGGCGCGGTGGGCTGAAGTAGAGGTGGGATCGGCGCTGGCGGGTCGGGACGGGTTCGGTGGGGTGGGCCGGACTGGGGAGCAGGCGGGCTCGGCCGGTGGAGAGCAGGCGCAGTGGGTTCAGGTAGGTGGGGGATCGGGGTGGGTCGGGGCGGAGCGCGCCCCAGTGGAGGCAGGTGTCCGTCGGGCAGCCCTCGTGGCCCGGGTCGAGAGTGCCGATCAGGTCGCCTCGGCGGACCGGTTGGCCTCGGCGGACCGCGGGTGTGACCGGCTCGTAGGTGGTTCGCAGGCCGCCGGGGTGCAGCAGTGACACGACCGCGCGGTCGGCGACCGGGCCCGCGTGCACGACCACGGCGTCGGCGGCGGCCAGGACGGCGGCGCCCGCCGGGGCGGCCAGGTCGACGCCGCGGTGGCCGGGGCCGTACTCCGTGGCCGGGGCTTCGAAGGCGCGGACGACCTGGTGCGGTGGGGCGAGCGGCCAGGCGAAGCGCGGTGGGCGGGAGGCCCGCGCGGAGGGTGGCAGACCGGCCGCGGGTAGCGTCATCACCGTTGTCAAGGCCAGGACCAGCAGTGTTCGCATCGTGGGAGTCACGGGTCCAGCGTCCCGGCGGGCACCGGGGGCTACCAGTGGCTTCGGTCCACCTGTGGACAACTCGCGGGGCTGTGGACAACTTCAGGCCCGGTTCGTGGTTCTCCGGCTCACCGGCGTACACTCGGACCGCGGCCCGTGTGAGTGCGGGGCGACTTCGCGTGCCAATGCAGACCCGACCAGTTTCGGTGCGGTCGAGTCACGGCGTCCAGCGGTCCTGAGGCGAGACGTCCTCCGGTTCGGACGGCGGCAGGGGCACCAGGGCGGCGGACCGGACCCGGCCCGCCGCGACCAACCGGAACGCGCGCCGGCTCGACGCCAGGCGCGCCTGAACGAAGAGGTGCGAACCCGGCCATGGCCGTCGTCACCATGAAGCAGCTGCTCGACAGCGGCGTGCACTTCGGGCACCAGACCCGTCGCTGGAACCCGAAGATGAAGCGCTACATCTTCACCGAGCGCAACGGCATCTACATCATCGACCTCCAGCAGACGCTGACCTACATCGACCGGGCGTACGAGTTCGTCCGGGAGACGGTCGCGCACGGCGGGTCGATCCTGTTCATCGGCACCAAGAAGCAGGCGCAGGAGGCCATCGCCAACGAGGCCCTCCGCGTCGGCATGCCCTTCGTGAACCAGCGCTGGCTGGGCGGCATGCTCACCAACTTCTCGACGGTGCACAAGCGCCTCCAGCGGCTCAAGGAGCTGGAGTCGATGGAGCAGACCGGCGGTTTCCAGGGTTTCACCAAGAAGGAAATCCTGATGATGAACCGTGAGAAGGACAAGCTGGAGCGCACGCTCGGCGGTATCCGCGACATGTCCAAGGTGCCCAGCGCCGTGTGGATCGTGGACACCAAGAAGGAGCACATCGCCGTCGGCGAGGCGCGCAAGCTGAACATCCCGATCGTGGCGATCCTCGACACGAACTGCGACCCGGACGAGGTCGACTACCCGATCCCGGGCAACGACGACGCCATCCGGTCCGCCGCGCTGCTGACCAAGGTGGTGGCCGAGGCCGCCGCCGCCGGTCTGATGGCGCGCTCCGGCGCCCGCACCAAGGCCGCCGACGGCGCGGACAAGCCCGAGCCGGGCACCGACGAGCCGCTGGCCGAGTGGGAGCAGGAGCTGCTCGTCGGCGCCGACGCCCCCGCCGCGCCCGCTGCCGCCGAGGCCGCCCCCGCTGCCGAGGCGCCCGCCGCCGAGGGCACCGAGGCCGTCCAGTCCTGACCCGCCCGCACGCCGCGCCTGCCTGACCGAGGCGGGCGCGGCGTGCGCACGGCGCCGGCGCTGAACAGCCGGAACAGCACCACCCCAAGCGCGTAAACGCGTCGGCGAGCGAAGCCGACGACCAGACCGCAGAAGGAACGGAAATCGCACGATGGCGAACTACACCGCCGCTGACGTGAAGCGCCTCCGCGAGCTGACCGCCGCAGGCATGATGGCCTGCAAGAAGGCGCTCGAGGAGACCGACGGCGACTTCGACAAGGCGGTCGAGATCCTGCGCATCAAGGGCGCGAAGGACGTCGACAAGCGCGCCGAGCGCACGACCTCGAACGGCCTGGTCATGGCCGAGGGCGGCGTGATGATCGAGCTGCGCTGCGAGACGGACTTCGTCGCCAAGAACGCCGACTTCCAGGAGCTGGCGGCGCGGATCGTCGCGGTCGCCAAGGCCACCCGCCCGGCCGACGTCGAGGTGCTCAAGGCCACCGACCTCGACGGCAAGGCCGTCGACGCGGTCGTCCAGGAGTTCTCGGCCAAGATCGGCGAGAAGCTGGAGCTGGCCAAGGTCGCCATCTTCGACGGCACCGTGACCACCTACCTGCACCGCCGTGCCGCCGACCTGCCGCCCGCCGTCGGCGTGGTGGTCGAGTACACCGGCGACAACGAGGACGCCGCCCGCGGCGCCGCGATGCAGATCGCCGCGATGCGTCCGCGCTACCTCACCCGCGACGACGTCCCCGCGGACGTGGTGGCCAACGAGCGCCACATCGCCGAGGAGACCGCTCGCGAGGAGGGCAAGCCGGAAGCGGCGCTGTCCAAGATCGTCGAGGGTCGCGTGAACGGCTTCTTCAAGGACGTCGTGCTCCTGGAGCAGTCGTCCGTGACGGAGTCCAAGAAGACCGTCAAGGCCGTGCTGGACGAGGCCGGTGTCACCGTGACCCGCTTCGCCCGGTTCGAGGTCGGCCAGGCCTGATTCGCGTGAGGGCGGGGTTGCGCGCAGACGTCGCGACCCCGCCCTTGCCGTGTCCAGAGGAGTACCTGTGAGCGCAGAGGTAGACCACGCGAAAGCCGACCACGCCGACGAGGAGCCGATCCAGGGCTACCGCCGGGTGATGCTGAAGCTCGGCGGCGAGATGTTCGGCGGTGGCGGGGTCGGCGTCGACCCCGACGTCGTGCAGACCGTCTCGCGCCAGATCGCCGCGGTGGTCCGAACAGGGGTCCAGGTCGCGGTCGTCATCGGCGGCGGCAACTTCTTCCGCGGCGCGGAACTGCAGCAGCGCGGCATGGACCGCAGCCGCGCCGACTACATGGGCATGCTCGGCACCGTGATGAACTGCCTCGCCCTGCAGGACTTCCTGGAGCGCGAGCACGGCATCGAGACCCGGGTGCAGACCGCCATCACGATGGGCCAGATCGCCGAGTCCTACATCCCCCGCCGGGCCATGCGGCACCTCGACAAGGGGCGCGTGGTGATCTTCGGCGGCGGCGCGGGCATGCCGTACTTCTCCACCGACACCACCGCCGCGCAGCGGGCGCTGGAGATCGGCTGCGAGGTCGTGCTGATGGCCAAGGCCGTGGACGGCGTCTACACCGCTGACCCCAAGATCGACCCGGACGCGCAGATGTTCGACAACATCACCCACCGGGAAGTGCTCGAACGCGGCCTGAACGTGGCCGACGCGACCGCGTTCAGCCTGTGCATGGACAACAACATGCCGATCATGGTCTTCAACCTGCTCACCGAGGGGAACATCGCGCGAGCCGTGCGTGGTGAGAAGATCGGCACGCTGGTGAGCACCCCCGGTGGTCGCCCGTCCTTCTAGACCTGCTGGGATTCGAGCCGAACTGCGCACACCAAGGGAGTCAGCCGTGATTGACGAGACCCTCCTCGACGCCGAGGAGAAGATGGAAAAAGCGGTGTCCGTGGCGAAGGAGGACCTGGCCGCGGTGCGCACCGGCCGCGCCAACCCCTCGATGTTCTCCCGCATCGTGGTCGAGTACTACGGTTCACCCACCCCGCTGAACCAGCTCGCCAGCGTCGCCATCCCGGAGGCGCGCATGGCGGTGATCAAGCCCTACGACGCCACCCAGCTCAACGCGGTCGAGAAGGCCATCCGCGACTCCGACCTGGGCGTGAACCCCAGCAACGACGGCTCGATCATCCGCGTGGTGATCCCTCAGCTGTCCGAGGAACGGCGCCGCGAGATGGTCAAGGTCGCCAAGGGCAAGGGCGAGGACGCCAAGGTGTCCGTCCGCAACATCCGCCGCAAGGCCAAGGAAGAGCTGGACCGCCTGGTCAAGGACGGCGAGGTCGGCGAGGACGACGGCACCAGGGCCGAGAAGGAACTGGAGAACGTCACCCACCGCTACGTCGCCCAGATCGACGAGCTGGTCAAGCACAAGGAAGCCGAGCTGCTCGAGGTCTAGGTGGTCACGTCGGTTCGGCGGGTCGGGCGAGGTGCCCGCGCGCTTGGCTCGGCCGGTGCACGGCCGTGATAGGAGCACAGCAGGTGTCAGGCGGCGGTGACCAGGGCGCGCCGGAGAAGAGCGCGTCAAGCGCGGGGCGCAACCTGCCCGCGGCCATCGCCGTGGGCGTCGGCTTGGGCGCCGTCATCCTCGTGGCGCTGTTCACGGTGCGCGAGCTGTTCGTGGGCGTCGTCGCGATCGCGGTCGCCGTGTCGATGTACGAGCTGACGGGCGCGTTGCGGCGCGGCGCGGGCATCCGGGTGGCGCTGCTGCCCGTGCTGGCCGGCGGGCAGGCCGTGGTGTGGCTGGCCTGGCCGTACGAGCGCGGCGGCGTGCTCAGCGCGTTCGTGGTGACGATCCTGGTGTGCCTGATCTGGCGGCTCAAGGACGGCGCGGACGGCTACCTGCGCGACGTCACCGCGTCCATCTTCACGGTCGCCTACGTGGCCGTGTTCGCGGCGTTCGCGGTCATGCTGGTCGTGCCGGACGACGGCGTGTTCCGCGTCCTGGCGTTCCTGATCGGCGTCGTGCTGTCCGACACCGGCGGCTACGTGGCCGGCGTGCTGTTCGGCAAGCACCCGATGGCCCCCACCATCAGCCCGAAGAAGTCCTGGGAGGGTTTCGCGGGCTCGATGGTGGCGGGCATGGTCGGCGGCGCGCTCACCGTGGGCCTCATGCTGGACGGCCAGTGGTGGCAGGGCGTGCTGTTCGGCGCGGCCCTCGTCGTCACCGCGACCGCGGGCGACCTGGTCGAGTCGCTGATCAAGCGCGACCTCGGGATCAAGGACATGGGCACGCTGCTGCCCGGTCACGGCGGCCTGATGGACCGGATGGACTCGCTGCTGCCCTCGGCCGTCGTCGCCTGGCTGCTGCTGCACCTGTTCGTGTGACCGACACCGCGCCGCGGACGGCGGCGAGGTCACCCGGAAGCCGACCTCGCTAGTCGTCGTACGGGTCGTCCACGCGTGAGCCGGTGTCCTCGTCGGACAGCGGGGTGGTGCGGGACGGATCGATCACCGAGAACACCGCGCCCGTGTGGTCCGCGACGACCGTGATCCGGCCGAACGGCGTGTCGTACGGCTCCACGGTGACGCGTCCGCCCAGCTCCAGCACCCTGGTCGCGGCCGAGTCCGTGCCGATCTCCGGCGCCGCGGTGAAGTACACCATCCAGTGCGGCGGGGTCTCCGGCGCGAACGCCCGGCCCATCCGCTGCCGCCCGAGCACGGTGTTCCCCTGGATGGCCCACAGCGTGTAGTCCACCGCCTGGCCGTCACCGATCTGGGTGATCTCGTACCCGCACAGCTCGTGGAAGAACTCGTCCGCGGCGTGCCCGTCGCGCGTGTTCAGCTCGGCCCACGCGTACGCGCCGTGCCCGTCCGCGCCGAACACCCAGTCGGGTGGCACGTGCCGGAAGCCGACGACCGCGCCGGTCGGGTCGGCGAGCACGGTGACGGTGTCCGAGGGCTCGCCGAGCACCTCCCCGCCCAACGCGTGCGCCTTCTCGGCGGTGGCGCGGGCGTGCGGCGTGTTCAGGTACAGCGTCCAGGCGCTCGGCTTGTCGGCGACGACCAGCTCGGCCACCGGCAACCCGTTCACCAGGGCGATCGCGTTGCCGTCGACGTCGGAGAAGTACCAGCCGAACAGGCCCGAGTAGAAGTCGACCGTGGCCTGGAGGTCCGCGGTGGCGAGGTCGACCCAGCACGGCGAGCCGTGGTGCAACTCGGCCAGAGCGGGAGAATGGGGGACGATCGACACCGGGTACCTCCTGCCAGCGCTTGTTCGATCACGCTACGGCTCTAAAGTCGTCCCGTGAAGGGATTCGTCCGCGCCGCGTTGGCCGCAGTCCGGCCTGTCGACGTCCTGCCGAGCCCGAACATCTGGCACTGGCCCGAGCTCTACGAGGTCGAGAACCGCGCCCAGGACGTGGACGGGGCCATCTGGCGCGCGCTGCGCGAGGAGTGCGACTGGGCCGGGCGGGACGTGGTCGATGTCGGCTGCGGCGACGGGTTCCACCTGCCGCTGCTCGCGCGGGAGGCGCGTTCGGTCATCGGCGTCGAGCCGCACCCCCCGCTGGTGCAGCGCGCCCGCGCGCGGGTGGCGGACGTGCCGAACGCCGAGGTGGTCGCCGGTCCCGCGCAGCGCCTGCCGCTGCGCGACGCGACCGCGGACCTGGTGCACGCGCGCACGGCGTACTTCTTCGGTCCCGGCTGCGAGCCGGGGATGCGCGAGGCCGACCGGGTGCTGCGGCCGGGCGGCGCGCTGGCGATCGTGGACCTCGACGGCACGGCCGAGCCGTACGGGCCGTGGCTGTGCGCCGACGAGCCGCGCTACAACCCGGCGGACGTGGAGCGGTTCTTCGCCGATCAGGGGTTCTCGTTGCGGCGCGTGCGCGCGCTGTGGCGGTTCGAACGCCGTGAAGACCTGGAAGCCGTGTTGCGCATCGAGTTCTCCGAAACCGTCGCGGAGAAGGCCATCGCGCGCACGCCCGGACTGTCGTTCGAGGTCGGCTACCGCGTCCACGTGAGGCGCAAGCCGGTCGGGATTGTGCTGCCCTGAGAGCGCTCACCTAGGATTCGGGGCGTGGAGAACAGGAACGCGGGCAGGTTGGGTCGGCAGGTCGGCGTCGTGGGTCTGGGCTGCTGGCAGCTCGGCGCGGACTGGGGCCAGGTCGAGGAGTCCGACGCGCTGGCGGTGCTGCACGCCGCCGCCGACACCGGCGTGAACTTCTTCGACACCGCCGACGTCTACGGCGACGGCCGCAGCGAGACGCTGATCGGCAAGTTCCTCCGCGAGCGCGGCGACGCGGGCATCACGGTGGCCACCAAGATGGGCCGCCGCGTCGACCAGGTGCCGGAGAACTACCGCCGCGAGAACTTCCTGGCCTGGAACGACCGGTCGCGCGCCAACCTCGGCGTCGACACGCTCGACCTGGTGCAGCTGCACTGCCCGCCGACGCCGGTCTACTCGACCGACGAGGTGTTCGACACCCTCGACGAGCTGGTGGAGACCAACCGCGTCGCCGCGTACGGCGTGAGCGTGGAGACGGTCGAGGAGGCGTTGACCGCGATCGCCCGACCGGGTGTCGCGAGCGTCCAGATCATCCTGAACGCGCTGCGCCTCAAGCCGCTGGAGCGGGTGCTGCCCGCGGCGGCGGAAGCGGGCGTGGCGATCATCGCCCGCGTTCCGCTCGCCTCGGGGTTGCTGTCCGGCAAGTACACCGCGTCGACCACGTTCGGGACCGACGACCACCGCAACTACAACCGCAACGGTGACGCGTTCGACGTCGGCGAGACGTTCTCCGGCGTGCCGTTCGAGGTCGGGCTGGAGGCGGTGGAGCGGCTGCGCGCCCTCGTGCCGTCCGGCGCGACCATGGCGCAGTTCGCGCTGCGGTGGATCGTGGACCAGCCGGGCGTCACCGTGGTCATCCCCGGCGCCCGCAACGCCGAGCAGGCTCGCGCCAACTCGGCCGCCGCGGACCTCGCGCCGTTGTCCGCGCAGGCGCAGGACGAGGTGCGGTCGGTGTACGACTCGCTGATCCGGCCGCTGGTCCACGACCGCTGGTAGTTCACTCTTCCGGGTTGTCTTCCTCGACGTCGAGCTCGCCGAGGATCGCGTACAGCTTGCGGCGGGCCTCGCTGAGGACTTCGACGGCCCGCGCCTGCTGTTCACGCGTGCCCGCGTGCGCCATCTGCTGCATGGCCGCGCCGAGGTGCCGTGCCGCCGTGCGCAGCTTCGCCGCGTGCAGGTCGAGGTCTTCGTTGACCTGCTGCCACGGCGGCGCGCCCTCGAGCTTCCCGGCCGCCTCGCGGCCGGACTCGGTCAGCGTGAACAGCTTCTTGCCGCCCGCCTCCTCGGTGGAGGCGACGAGGCCCTCGTCGGCCAGCATCTGCAGGGTCGGGTAGACCGAGCCGGGGCTGGGCCGCCAGAGGCCGTCCGTGCGGCCGCCGATCTCCTGGATCATCTCGTAGCCGTGCATGGGGCGTTCGACGAGCAGCGCCAGGACCGCCGTGCGGACGTTGCCCTTGCGCTGCCTGCCGCCGCGGCCCCGTCCCCGGCCGTGACCGGGGAAACCCGGCGGTTCGGGCGGGACCGGGGGGCCGCCGAACGGGCCGCCGCGGTTGAAGCCGCCGCCGAACCCGCCGCCGAAACCCTGCCGCGGGTCGCCGAAGCCGTGCTCGCGGTGAAGCCTGTGCTCGTGGTGCCTGTGTCCGTGGAAGTGCATCTTCATGCTCCTTGTATCGATCGGTTGCGACGTGTCGACGATATATCGGAACGTATCGCGATGCAACGGTGATGGCCGTCGCAGTCGGTGTGGTCCTGGCTGCCGCGCGCACGTGGGACACTGGAGGGCGCTATGACTGCCCTCCCCCTCGTCTTCGACGCGCCCAAGCGCGGGCTGCCGCCGCGCCACCTCGCCGACCTCTCCGCCGACCAGCGTCGAGAGGCCGTCGCCGCACTCGGCGAGAAGCCCTTCCGCGCCGCGCAGCTGTCGAACCACTACTTCGGCCGGCTGACCGTCGACCCCGACGCGATGACCGACATCCCCGCCGCCACGCGCGAACGCCTGGTGACCGACCTGATGCCGCCCCTGTGGACGGAGCTGCGCAGCGTCGAGGCCGACGGCGGCACGACGCGCAAGACGTTGCTGCGCGCCCACGACGGCACGTTGGTCGAGAGCGTTTTGATGCGCTACCCGGACCGCGCCACGCTGTGCATCTCGTCGCAGGCGGGGTGCGGCATGGCGTGCCCGTTCTGCGCCACCGGGCAGGGCGGCCTGACCCGGAACCTGTCCACCGCGGAGATCGTGGACCAGGTGCGGCGCGGCGCGGCGGCCATGCGTGACGGCGAGCTGCCCGGCGGGCCGGGGCGGTTGTCCAACATCGTGTTCATGGGCATGGGCGAGCCGCTGGCCAACTACAAGCGCGTGGTCGAGTCGGTGCACCGCATCTGCGACCCGGCACCGGACGGCCTGGGCATCTCGCAGCGCTCGGTCACGGTGTCCACGGTCGGGCTCGTGCCGGCGATCCGGAAGCTGACGGAGGAGAACCTCCAGGTCAGGCTGGCGGTGTCGTTGCACACGCCGGACGACGAGCTGCGCGACACCCTGGTGCCGGTCAACACGCGGTGGAAGGTCGCCGAGGTGCTGGAGGCGGCTCGCGGCTACGCCGACCGCACGGGCCGCCGGGTGTCGATCGAGTACGCCCTGATCCGCGACATCAACGACCAGCCGTGGCGCGCGGACATGCTGGGCAAGCTGCTGCGCAGGCACCTGGGCCAACTGGTGCACGTCAACGTCATCCCGCTGAACCCCACGCCGGGCTCCAAGTGGGACGCGTCGCCGAAGCCGGTGGAACGCGAGTTCGTCCGCCGGGTCAACGACCAGGGCGTCGCGTGCACCGTGCGTGACACCAGGGGCCAGGAAATCGCCGCCGCCTGCGGCCAGCTCGCCGCGGAAGGCTGATCAGCAGGCTTCTTCGACCGCGACCTTGATCCGACGTCCCGCGTCGACGAGGTCGCGGTCGAGGTTCGCGCTCCTGCGGACGCGGCCCTGGGCTGAAGCCGCGCCGCCGAGGCGGCGCGACTGTCGACCGGCCTCGGGGAAGAGGCCGGTCGGGGTGGGCTAGCGGCGCCAGGAGGTGCGGCTGCGGACCTGGTCCCAGATCAGCAGGGCGGCCATGCTGAGACCCACGAGGATCACCCAGATGTTCTCGGTCCGGCCGTGGTGGTTGCCGATCAGCAGGCCGAAGACGGCCAGGGTGGAGAGCCAGCCGGCGATCTTGACGCCCTTGGGGAAGCCGCCGTGCCAACCCCACTCGGCCGAGGGCTCTTCGTGGGGGTCGACCGCCGGACGCTTGTCCAGTTCCGAGGACGAAGACACAGCCGCACGACCTTCCTGCCCGATCACGTTCACCAACGGCGTCATCGTCGCACACGGGCGTGCCAGGCGAGACGTGAGGTGCGCGGCACCGGAGCGGCTGCGGTCGGGCGGTGCGCGGCGGGCATGTCACCTGCGTCAACTTTCGTCGGCGAGGCTCGAGACCAACGAACGCGGCCGGCGGGCGGCTGGTTCTTTACCGTGGTCACCTGTGACGTCTGTCGTTCAGCGGCTCCGGCCCGTCCTGCCGGATCTCCGGGAGGCGCCCGCCGCGTTCCTGCGCGCCCACGCCGAGCGGCTCGGCGAGCTCACGCCCTGGCGGGTGGCGCGCGAGGTGCTGGCCGTCGTCGTGCTGCTCGGGCTGGACGTGTTCCCCGGCTGGGTCTCCGGCGACTGGCGGTCGTCCGGGTGGGTGCTGATCGCCCTGGGAGTCGGCTACGTCGCGATCTTCCTGTCGAGGCTGCTGTTCCCCGCGCTGGCCCTGCTGGTGGCCACCTGGGTGGTGTTCAGCGCCGAGCACGGCGGCGTCGCGATGGTGGTCATGCTGTCCTACTCCGCCGGCTACCGGATCACGCCGTGGCAGCGCTCGCTGCTCACCGCGGTCCTCGCGCTCGCCCTGCACATGTTCGCCTGGGGCGTGTCCGCGCCCGGCCTGTCCGGGCCGTTCGGCCAGTGGGTGATGCTGACCGTCTACTGCATGGTCGTGGCGCTGCCGTTCCTGGTCGGCCGGTACGTGGCGCAGCGCAACGCGCTGGTCGCGGCGTTGCAGGAACGCGAGGAACGGGTGGTGCGGGAGCGGCGGATGGTGTCGCGCCAGGTGCGGCTGCGCGAGCGCAACCGGATCGCGCAGGACATGCACGACAGCCTCGGCCACCGGCTCAGCCTCATCTCCGTGCACGCGGGCGCGCTCACCATGGACACCGGTCTCGGCGAACGCCAGCGCGAGGCGGTGCAGGTGCTGCGCAGCGCGGCCCTCACCGCGATGGAGGAGCTGCGCGGGGTCATCGGCGTGCTGCGGCGCGACGAGGAGCCGGAAGAGGACCAGGGGCGGCGGACCACCGTCGGCGGAGCCGACAACCGGACCGTGGACGCGATCGACGAGCTGGTCGACGGCGCGCGGCGGGCCGGTGTGCGGGTCAGCCTCGTGCGCGGCGGCCAGGCCGTGCCGCTGCCCGCGAAGGTCAGCCACGCCGCGTACCGCATCGCCCAGGAGGGCCTGACCAACGCCAACAAGCACGCGCCGGGCGCGAGCGTGCAGGTGACCGTGAAGTACGAGCCGGACGCGCTGGTGGTGGAGGTGCGGAACAACCCGCCGCGGGCCAAGCTGCCGGGCGGCGCCGGGTTCGGCCTGATCGGGTTGGGGGAGCGGGTGCGGCTGGCGGGCGGCATGCTGCACGTGGGCGAGCTGCCCGCCGGCGGGTTCCGCATCGCGGCCGTGCTGCCGTACGAGGACACCGCCGCGGCCGGTGACGAGCCGTCCGACGAGGAGCAGCCCGAACCCGCCAAGCCCACCGGCATCCGCAAGTGGGCGGGTGTCGGCTCGATCGTGCTGGCCGGGGTCGTGGTGCTCGTGGTCGTCGGCGGCTACACGTGGATCGGGTCGCAGCCCGTCACCAAGGTGGTGTCCGACGAGCTGTACGACTCGGTGTCGGTCGGGCAGTCGGAGGCGGAGGTGATGGCCAGGCTCCCGGGTGGCGCCGAGCCGCCGCTGGGCGACCTCAACTCCGACGCCGGGCCGGAACCCGCCGGGGCGCGGTGCGAGTACCGCGTGGCCGACGTGCAGACCTACTCCTCGCGGGCGACCAAGATCGTGCGGTTCTGCTTCGCCGACGGCACGCTGGTCGAGAAGAACACCCACTTGCAGGAGTTGTGACAGTGATCCGGGTCCTCATCGCCGACGACGAGCCGCTGATGCGCGCGGGCATCAAGGCCATCCTCGGCACCGCCGACGACATCGAACTGGTCGCCGAGGCCGGTGACGGGCGGGAAGCCGTCCGGATCGCCCAGGAGCGGCGGGTGGACGTCGCCGTGCTCGACATCCGGATGCCCCGCCTGGACGGTTTGGCGGCGGCGCGCGAGCTGCGGTCCGTCGCACCCTCGGTGCGGGTGGTGATGCTCACCACGTTCGGCGAGGACGACAACATCGTCCGGGCGCTGTCCGACGGCGCCGCCGGGTTCCTGCTGAAGGACTCCGCCCCGGAAGAGCTGCTGCGCGCCGTGCGCGCGGTTCACTCGGGCGAGGCCTACCTGTCACCCATGGTGACCAGTCGGGTGGTGGGCATGGTGGCGCAGGTGGGTCAGCCGCGCCGGCAGGCGGCGATGCGCCAGGTCGAGGGGCTGACCGACCGCGAGGTCGAGGTGCTGGCCCTGCTCGGGCTGGGGATGTCGAACGCCGACGTCGGGCAGCGCCTGCACATGAGCGAGGCGACCGTGAAGACCTACGTGAGCAGGCTGCTGGCCAAGCTGGGGCTCACCAACCGCGTGCAGGCCGCCTTGCTGGCCCGGGACGCGGGGCTGGCGAACTGAGGGGTGCGCACAGGGGTGTGCCCCGTCGGTCAGCCGACGGGGCACACCCGGTGGTCAGTGGTTTTCGCGGACGTCAGGCCCTGGCTCGGGAACCGGTCACCATGCGGTAGACGCCCAGCACGATCAGCGAGCCGAGGATGGCGAGCAGCCAGGTGCTCAGGTCGAAGAACGTGTTGATGTCGGTGCCGAAGATGGCCCGACCGACGAAGCCGCCGATGATGGCGCCGACAATGCCGAGCAGCATCGTGATGATGATGCCGCCGGGGTCCCGACCTGGCATGATGGCCTTGGCGATGGCACCCGCGATGAGGCCGAGGACGATCCAACCCAAGATGCCCACGGGGCTCTCCTTCCTGATGGCCGCGACGGGCGGATCCGTCGGGCGCTTGATCGAGGAATGCCCACGTTCGAGTGATGCCACGCGCTCGTTATCGTTCTGTTATCAAAGTACCGCTGTGCGGGTTATCAGGTCGGCTCGGGAACAATGGTGGGTGATGAGCACACCACGCACGGTCCTGGTACTCGGGTCGACCGGGTCCGTCGGCACCCAGGCCCTCGACGTCATCGCCGCCAACCGCGACCGGTTCACCGTGGTCGGCCTGGCCGCCGGCGGCGCCGACCCGGCCGCCCTCGCCGCCCAGGCGGTCGAGTTCGGCGTCCAGGCCGTGGCCGTCGCCCGGGCCACCGCGGTCGAGGACGTCACGCTCGCCCTCTACGCCGAGGCGCAGAAGCGCGGCTACGCCCGAGGGGCGTTCAAGCTGCCGCGCATCCTGGCCGGCCCGACCGCGATGACCGACCTGGTCGACTCCACCCCGGCCGACGTGGTGCTCAACGGCATCACCGGCTCGATCGGCCTGGCGCCGACGCTGCACGCCCTCGAAGCGGGCGCGACCCTCGCCCTGGCCAACAAGGAGTCGCTGATCGCGGGCGGCCCGCTCGTGCTCAAGGCGGCCCGGCCCGGTCAGATCGTGCCGGTCGACTCCGAGCACTCCGCCCTGGCCCAGTGCCTGCGCGGCGGCCGGGCCGACGAGGTGGCGAAGCTCGTCCTCACGGCCTCCGGCGGCCCGTTCCGCGGCCGGACCCGCGCCCAGCTCGCCGACGTCACCGCGCGCGAGGCCATGGAGCACCCCACGTGGTCGATGGGCCCGGTCATCACCGTCAACTCGTCCACCCTGGTCAACAAGGGCCTGGAGCTGATCGAGGCGCAGCTGCTGTTCGACGTGCCCTACGACCGCATCGACGTGGTCGTGCACCCCCAGTCGATCGTGCACTCGATGGTCACCTTCACCGACGGCTCCACCCTCGCCCAGGCCAGCCCGCCGGACATGAAGCTGCCGATCGCCCTGGCGCTGGGCTGGCCGGACCGCATCCCCGGCGCCGCCGCCGCGTGTACTTTCGACGTGGCGACGGCGTGGACGTTCGAGCCGCTGGACGACGAGACGTTCCCGGCGGTGCGGCTGGCCAGGCAGGCGGGCTCCGGCGGTGGCTGCCTGCCGGCGGTGTACAACGCGGCGAACGAGGAAGCGGTCGCGGTCTTCCTCGGCGGCGGCACGTCGTTCACCTCCATCGTGGACACTGTCGAACGGGTGCTCGCGGAGGCGGACGGCTGGGCGCACGAGCCGGTCGACGTCGACGAAGTCCTCGCGGCGGAGCAATGGGCCCGGGCGCGGGCGCGGGAACTCGTGGCCACTTCGGTGGGGTCTGGAAGGGACTGACGTGCTCGTTTTCCTGGGCATTCTGCTGTTCGCCCTGCTCATCGGCATCTCGATCGCGTTGCACGAGCTCGGCCACCTGGCCACCGCGAAGATGTTCGGGATGAAGGTGACCGGTACTTCATCGGGTTCGGTCCGAAGATCTGGTCATTCCGCCGCGGCGAGACCGAGTACGGCCTCAAGGCGATCCCGGCGGGCGGCTTCTGCGAGATCACCGGCATGACCGCGCTGGAGGAGGTCGCGCCGGAGGACCAGCACCGCGCGTTCAACCGGCAGAAGACCTGGAAGCGCGTGGTGGTGCTGTCCGCGGGCTCCATCACCCACTTCATCGTGGGCTTCGTGATCCTGTACTTCATGGCCTTCACCATGGGCATCCCGAACCTCCGCGACAGCGCGATGATCGCCGAGGTCGCCCCGTGCGTGCAGAGCAGCACCGACGCCGAGTGCGCGCCCGGCGCGCCCGCGCCGGCCAAGGACGCGGGCTTCCAGGTCGGCGACGAGATCGTGGCGGTGGCCGGCGCGGCCACGCCCACCTGGGCCGACGTGCTCACCAAGACCCGCGAGCGCAGCGGCACGACCGAGTTCCGGGTGCTGCGCGACGGCCGCGAGCTGACCCTCACCGCCGACGTCGCCCGGGTCGAGCGCGAGCTGGAGCGCAAGGACGGCACGCGCTACAAGGAAGAGGTCGGCGCGATCGGCGTCATCCAGCAGCGCAACTTCGAGTACAACGCGATCACCGCCATCGGCGGCGCGACCTCGTTCACCGGCACGATGTTCGAGAACACCTGGCGCGGTCTGATCAACTTCCCGAAGAAGATCCCGGCCGTGATCGAGGCCATCGGCGGCGGCGAGCGCGACATCGACAGCCCGGTCAGCGTGGTCGGCGCGAGCAGGCTCGGCGGCGAGGCGGTCGACCGCGGCCTGTGGCAGCTGTTCTGGCTGATGCTGGCGGGCCTGAACTTCTTCGTGGGTGTGTTCAACCTCCTGCCGCTGCTGCCGCTTGACGGTGGTCACATCGCCGTCAACCTGTACGAGCGGGTGCGAGACTGGATCCGGAAGCTGCGCGGGCTGCCGGCCGGCGCGCCGGTCAACTACCTGCGACTCTTGCCGCTCACCTACTTCGTGATTTTCGTCGGCGGATCGGTCACGTTGTTGACGATCACCGCGGACATCGTCAACCCGATCAAGCTCTTCCAGTGATCCCAGTGAGAGGTGCCAGTTCATGAGTGACGGCGTCATGCTCGGCCTGCCGGCGATGCCTCCTCCGGTGTTGTCGGAGCGGCGCAAGACCCGCCAGCTCATGGTGGGTTCGGTGGGTGTCGGGAGTGAGTTCCCGGTGTCGGTGCAGTCGATGACGACGACCGTGACGGCGGACGTGAACGCCACGCTCCAGCAGATCGCGGAGCTGACGGCGGCCGGCTGCGACATCGTGCGGGTGGCGTGCCCGTCGCAGGACGACGCGGACGCGCTGGCGGCGATCGCGAAGAAGTCGCAGATCCCGGTCATCGCGGACATCCACTTCCAGCCGAAGTACGTGTTCGCGGCGATCGAGGCCGGCTGCGCGGCGGTCCGGGTGAACCCCGGCAACATCAAGAAGTTCGACGACAAGGTCAAGGAGATCGCGGCGGCGGCCCGGGACCACGGCACGCCGATCCGCATCGGCGTGAACGCGGGCTCGCTGGACCCGCGGTTGATGGCGAAGTACGGCAAGGCGACGCCGGAGGCGCTGGCGGAGTCGGCGCTGTGGGAGGCGTCGCTGTTCGCCGAGCACGACTTCCACGACCTGAAGATCTCGGTGAAGCACAACGACCCGGTGGTGATGGTCCGGGCGTACGAGCTGCTGGCCGAGCAGTGCGACTACCCGCTGCACCTGGGTGTGACGGAGGCGGGCCCGGCGTTCCAGGGCACGATCAAGTCGGCGGTGGCGTTCGGCGCGCTGCTGCGGCAGGGCATCGGGGACACGATCCGGGTGTCGCTGTCGGCTCCTCCGGTGGAGGAGGTGAAGGTCGGGCACCAGATCCTCCAGTCGCTCAACCTGCGCCCGCGCAAGCTGGAGATCGTGTCGTGCCCGTCCTGCGGCCGCGCCCAGGTCGACGTCTACACCCTGGCGGAGCAGGTCACGGCCGGTCTGGAGGGCATGGAGGTGCCGCTCCGGGTCGCCGTGATGGGCTGCGTGGTGAACGGGCCGGGCGAGGCGCGTGAGGCCGACCTCGGTGTCGCCTCGGGCAACGGCAAGGGCCAGATCTTCGTCAAGGGCAAGGTCGTCAAGACCGTCCCCGAGCACCAGATCGTGGAGACCCTGATCGAAGAGGCCATGCGGATCGCCGAGGAGATGGGCGAGACCGTCGAGGGCGGCGAACCGGTCGTCACGGTCGGCTGAGCGCCGTCGGACGTGGGCCGGCAGTCGGCTGAGCGGGTGGCGGACGCGCGGGTAACGGGGTCGATCTGGCAGGCTTGACGGCGTGCTGAGGTTGGCTGGCGCGCGTTTGCTCGACGAGCGGGACCTGTCCGAGGTGCTGGCCGTGCTGGCGGCCGACCCGGTGGCGTCCTGCATGGTCGCCGCACGGGTCGAGGTCGCGGGGCTCGACCCGTGGCGGCTCGGCGGCGAGGTGTGGGCGTACGACCACCGGTCGCTGCGGGGCGGCCGGGTCGACGCGCTGTGCTTCGCCGGTCCGAACCTGATCCCGCTGCGCGGCGACACGCCCGCGCTGCGCAGCTTCGCCGACCGCGCCCGCCGTCGCGGCCGCATGTGCTCGTCGCTGGTCGGGCCCTCCGAGCAGGTGCTCGGCCTGTGGGAGGAGCTGTCCCCGGACTGGGGACCGGCCCGCGAGGTGCGCGCCGACCAGCCGTTGATGGCGCTGGGCGGCAGCCCGTCGATCCCGCTGGACCCGCTGGTGCGGCCGGTCCGACCGGACGAGCTCGACCGGTACCTGCCCGCCGCGATCGCCATGTTCATCGAGGAGGTCGGCGTCGACCCGTGCGCCGAGGACGGCGGCGTGTCCTACCGGGCGCGGGTGGCCGAGCTGATCGCGGCCGGGCGGGCGTTCGCCCGGTTCGAAGGCGGCGACGTGGTGTTCAAGGCCGAGATCGGGGCCATGTCGGCGCAGGTGGGCCAGATCCAGGGCGTGTGGGTGCGGCCGGACCGCCGCGGGCACGGCATCGGCGCGGCGGGCACCGCGGCGGTGGCCGAACGCCTGGTCAAGAGCATGGGCCGGACCGCGTCGCTGTACGTGAACTCCTACAACGACGTGGCCAAGGCGGCCTACCGCAAGATCGGCTTCGCCCAGGTCGGCCAGTACGCGACCGTGCTGTTCTGAGACCGTCGCGGCGTGCGGTCGATCGCACCGGGCATACTCGGCGCCGTGATCGCGCGCAAGCCGTCCCTGTCCCGCTTGGTCCTTCCCGGGGTGGTCCTGCTGCTCGTCAGCGGCTGCGGCCTGTTCTCCTCCCGTCCCGGTCCGGACCAGGTGGCGGGCGACTTCCTGGCCAAGCTCGCCGCGGGCGACGTGGACGGCGCGGCCGGCCTCACCGACGACCCGGCCGACGCCAAGGAGCTGCTGGGCAAGGTCCGCGAGGTGCTCAAGCCGGAGAGCCTGGCCGCCGAGGTCGAGCAGGTGGGCTCGACGGGCGAGTCGACCACCGCCGACGCGACCGCGCGGCTCGACTGGGACCTCGGGCACGACCACGCGTGGAGCTACCAGACGAAGTTCGACCTCCGGCGCGAGGAGGACGACTGGAAGGTGCACTGGGCGCCTTCGGTCGTGCACCCGAAGCTCGCCGTGCAGCAGTCGCTCGGCGTGGCCGAGGTGAAGCCCGCGCTGGCGCCCGTGCTCGACCGGGACGGCACGCCGCTGCTCGCGCCGGAGCAGGTCGTGTCGGTCCTGCTCGACGCGAAGGACGCGGGCGACCTCAACGCGGTGGCCGCCGCGCTGGCCGCGGCGCTGACGCCCATCGACCCCGCGATCACCCAGTTGGCGATCGTGGACGGGGTGTCGAAGGCGCCCGCCGGGCAGGTCTACCAGGTGGCCGCGCTGCGCGACGCCGACTACCAGACCGTGAAGCCCGCGATCTACGAGCTGCCGGGGGTGCGGTTCACCACGCAGACGAGCCTGCTGGCGCCGTCGCGCACGTTCGGCTCGCAGGTGCTGCCCGCCGTGCGCAAGGCGGTGGAGGAGGAGATCGCCGGGAAGGCCGGGCTGCGCGTGTACACGGTGAACGCGGCCGGCGACGAGGTGGAGACGCTGCACGAGCAGGCGCCGGAGGCGGCGCAGGCGATCTCGACCGCGTTGAGCCGCTCGGCGCAGGTGGCGGCGGAGGACGCGCTGGAGCCCGTGCCGCAGGCGGCGATGCTGGTGGCGTTGCAGGCGTCGACCGGCGACGTGCTGGCGGTCGCGCAGAACGGACCGGCCGACGAGGCGGGCCCGATGGCGCTGTCCGGCCGCTACCCGCCCGGGTCGACGTTCAAGATCGTGACGGCGGCGGCGGCGCTGTCGTCCGGGCAGGCGACGGCGGACACCCCGCTGCCGTGCCCCGGCACGACGGTCGTCGACGGTCGCCGGGTCGTGCCGAACGACCACGAGTTCGACAAGGGCACGATCCCGCTGCACTCGGCGTTCGCCTTCTCCTGCAACACGACGTTCGCGCAGCTCGCGGCCGCGATGGAGCCGGACGCGCTGACCGAGGCGGCGGACTCGTTCGGCCTCGGCGTCGACTTCGACATCCCGGCGATCACCACGATCACCGGTTCCGTGCCGCCCGCCACCGACGTGGTGGAGCGGGCGGAGGACGGCTTCGGCCAGGGCAAGCTGCTGGCGAGCCCGTTCGGCATGGCCCTGGTGGCGGCGACGACGGCGACGGGCAAGATGCCGGTGCCGACGCTGCTGAAGGGCCGGGAGACGAAGGTGGACCACACCCCGACCCCGCCGACACCCGCCGTGCTGGAGCCGTTGCGGGCGATGATGCGGGAAGTGGTCGAGACCGGCACCGCGCCGCAGCTCAAGCCGCACGGGGACGTGCGGGGCAAGACCGGCACGGCGCAGTTCGGCGACGGCACCAACTCGCACGGCTGGTTCGTCGGCTACCGGGGTGACATCGCGTTCGCGACCCTGCTCCTGGGCACCAACAGCTCCGCCCCGGCGGTCGAGGCCACCGCCCGCTTCCTGGCCGCCCTCGGCTGAGGTGCGCCGGTCCGCGGCCGGGGTGGGCGGGCCGCCCGAACCGCTGCCGCCGCGCCCGGAACGGTCGAGGTGACCGCGTAGGGGACACGTGGCGCATGCCTCATCACGCTGAGCCGTAATCTGGAGGCATGTCCGCGCGTGCCGTCCTCCAGCCAGGTGTGCTGTCCCCCCGCCGTCCGGTGCCCGCCAGGATCGAGCGGCCCGAGTACGTCGACCGGCCTGAACCCAAGCGCAACACCGATCCCTGGGTGCAGCCGCCCGAGGTGGTCGAGGCGATGCGCGTCGCGGGCAGGTTGGCGGCGCAGGCGTTGCAGGAGGCGGGCAAGGTGATCGTGCCCGGCGTGACCACCGACGAGATCGACGCGGTCGCGCACGAGTTCCTGTGCGACAACGGCGCGTACCCGTCCACGCTCGGCTACCGCGGCTTCCCCAAGTCCTGCTGCACCTCGCTCAACGAGGTCATCTGCCACGGCATCCCCGACACGACCGTCGTCGAGGACGGCGACATCGTCAACGTCGACGTCACCGCGTTCATCGGCGGCGTGCACGGCGACACGAACGCCACCTTCCTCGCCGGCGACGTGAGCGAGGAGGCCCGCCTCCTCGTCGAGCGCACGCACGAGGCCACCATGCGCGCCATCAAGGCGGTGAAGCCGGGGCGGCAGCTCAACGTGGTCGGCCGCGTCATCGAGTCCTACGCCAACCGCTTCGGCTACGGCGTGGTGCGCGACTTCACCGGCCACGGCATCGGCCGCACCTTCCACAGCGGCCTGGTCGTGCTGCACTACGACGCGCCGCACGTGCCCACGGTGATCGAAGAGGGCATGACGTTCACCATCGAGCCGATGATCACCCTCGGCGGCATCGACCACGACCTGTGGGACGACGGCTGGACGGTCACCACCCGCGACAAGAGCTGGACCGCCCAGTTCGAGCACACGATCGTGGTCACCGCGGACGGCGCGGAGATCCTCACCGTCTGCTGAGCGGGCGCCTCACCGCATGCCGAGCAGCGGCGCCAGGGCCGCCGCCACCTCGGCGGGCGACGTCACCGCGCCCAGGTGGTGGCTGTCCAGCTCCACCACCGGCCAACCCAGCTCCCGGGCCGCCGAGGCGGCGGTGTCGTAGGCGCCGCTGAGCCGCACGTACGAGCACGGCCCGGTCCACGCCACGGTGGGCCGGGGCTCCTTGAGGAACGCCAGCGGCACCTCGGGCGCCTCGGCCACGATCTCCTCCAGCAGCCGCACGTCCGGCACCATCGCCGACAGCGCCTCGGGCGCGAACCAGAGGTCCCAGCGCGGCATCAGGCCGTCCCGGGAGATGGTCTTCAGGTGCGCCATCCGCTCGGCCGGCGCGTCGTCGCGCCAGCTCCGGCCCGGGGTGGGCAGGTCGGCGTCGAGGAACACCAGCCCGCGCACGGGGGTCTCCAGGGCGTCGGCGAACGCGGGCAGCAGCGGACCGGCGCCGCTGTGCCCCACCAGCACCAGGTCGCCCTCGACCATGGCGTCCTCGACGGCGTCGGCGAACACCCCGAGCAACCGCTGGTGGACGGGTGCGGCGTTGACGTTCACCCGCAGGTCGAGCAGCACCACGGGGTGACCGCGCTCGGCCAGCGCGTCGGCGAGCGGGCGCATGCTCGCGGGCCCGAGGTAGGGGCTGTGCACCAGGACCGCGGTGGCGGGGACGTCGACCATGCGGTGGATGATGTCAGCCGGGACCGACACGAGGGGACATTGTGCGCAGTGCGTTGCTGGTGGCCGGCACCACGTCGGACGCGGGGAAGAGCGTGCTGGCGGCGGGTCTGTGCAGGTGGCTCACCCGCCAAGGGGTGAGGACGGCCCCGTTCAAGGCCCAGAACATGTCCAACAACTCGGTCGTGACGGCCGACGGCGGCGAGATCGGCCGGGCGCAGGCGGTGCAGGCCGCCGCGTGCGGGCTGGCGCCGAGCGTGCGGTTCAACCCGGTGCTGCTCAAGCCGGGCGGCGACCGCAGCTCGCAGGTCGTGGTGCTGGGCCGGGCGGTCGGCGAGGTGTCCGCGCTGTCCTACCGCGAGCGCAAGGCCGAGCTGTTCGCCACGGTCCTGACCACGCTGGACGGCCTGCGCGACGACTTCGAGGTGGTGGTCTGCGAGGGCGCGGGCTCACCCGCCGAGATCAACCTCAGGGCGAACGACATCGCGAACATGGGCCTGGCGCGGGCGGCGGACCTGCCGGTGCTCGTGGTCGGCGACATCGACCGGGGCGGGGTGTTCGCGCACCTGTTCGGCACGCTGGCCCTGCTCGACCCGGCCGACCAGGCGCTGGTCGGCGGGTTCGTGGTGAACAAGTTCCGCGGCGACCCGGCGTTGCTCGAACCGGGCCTGCGGCAGCTGCACGCCCTCACCGGGCGTCCCGTGCTCGGCGTGCTGCCGTGGCGGGAAGAGCTGTGGCTGGACGCGGAGGACTCCCTGTCCTACGCGGCGGACGGCGTGATCGGCCGGCCCGAGCCGCCGCGCGGCGACCAGTGGCTGCGGGTGGCCGTGGTGCGGTTGCCGCGCATCTCCAACGCCACCGACGTCGAGGCGCTGGCGTGCGAGCCGGGCGTGTCGGTGCGGTTCGTCACCGAGCCGTCCCGGCTGGCCGACGCGGACCTCGTGGTGGTGCCCGGGTCGAAGGCGACGGTGGACGACCTGCGCTGGCTGCGCGCCACCGGCCTGGCCGACGCGATCGCCGCGCACGACGGGCCGGTGCTCGGCGTCTGCGGCGGGTTCCAGATGCTCGGCCGGACGATCGAGGACGCGGTGGAGTCGCGCGCGGGCGTGGTCGAGGGCTTGGGGCTGCTGGACGTGGACGTGCGGTTCGAGCCGGGCAAGACGCTGGGCACGCCGCACGGCGACGCGCTCGGCGAGCGCGTCACGGGCTACGAGATCCACCACGGCGTGGTCACCCGCAACGCCGAGGAAGGGCTCCTCACCCTGCCGGACGGCACGCCGGAGGGCGCGCTGCGCGGCCGGGTCGCGGGCACCCACTGGCACGGCCTGCTGGAGAACGACGGCTTCCGCCGGGCGTTCCTGCGCTGGGCCGCCGGCCACGCGGGTCGGGAAGGATTCACCCCCGCGCCGGACGTCGACTTCGCCGGACGGCGGTCCGCTCAGCTCGACCTGCTCGGCGACCTGGTCGCCGAGCACCTCGACACCGACGCGGTGTGGGCGTTGCTGGAGGAGGGCGTGCCACCCGGGCTGCCGGTCATCCCCCCGGCGGGTGCGCCACCTGTCGCCTGACGGCATCCGACCGCGGTGCGCGCGACCGACAAGTCGCGTGATGGTGCCACCGGTGGGCGGAGACGTGCGGACGACCGGATCGGCGACGGCGGCGGGTGGCTGCCCGACCGGCAAGCCGGGCGGCGCTGCCCGCGTGGGTCCGTCGTGGACGGTGTGGTCGCATCCGGGTGTGGGGAATCAGTGCGGTCCTGGTGGACGTTCGCTAGCTGAGGCCCGGGTTCGAACGGAGGGCACCGACTCGCCGAACCGCACCCGCCGGAAGTCGGCCTGGTCGCGGAACCACGTGTCGCGGAAGTCCGCGGCGCCGGTGAACCCGGTGCCGCGGAACGTCGCCGCGCCGCCCGTGCCGAGCAGGACGCTGGAGGCGGTGCGGACCACGTCCTGCCGCACGCCGTCCCGGGCTCACCGGAACCGAGCGTGATCAGCAGGACCGCGACGGACCCCGCTCCCACGACACCGAGCCCGACCGCCCAGAGCACGATCGTCCGACAGCACGCGGTGCTCCACGTCCTCCAGCCCAGCGGACCGCCGGCGGGCCGTCAATCACCGATGCGGGCGGAAGAAAGCGGTGTCGCCCCGGCGTCCGACCCGACGAGGACCGGCGCGGGCACGCGGGGCGCTCGTCGTTTCACCGTCGTGGCGGCCATGCCGACGATCACCAGCGCCGCCGCGCCGAGCCGGACCGCGCTGACCGCCTCGTCCAGCAGCAGCCACCCGGACAGCATCCCCGCCACGGGCACCAGCAGCGCGAACGGCACCACGGCGCTCGCTTCGTAGGTTCGCAGCAGCAGGTTCCACAGGCCGAAGCCGAGCAGCGTCGACACCCACGCGATGAACAGGATCGCGCCGACCCCGGTCCAGCCGATCCCGCGCAGCGCGGCCAGGTCCGCCGCCGGTCCCTCGAAGACGAGCGACACCCCGAGCAGCGGCAGCACCGCCAACGCGCTGACCCACACGATGAAGTTGACCGGGTCCGGCGGCCGGGCGTACCGGGTGGCGACGTTCGCCACGCCCCACGCCACCGCGCCCAGCACCACCAGCAGGAAGGCCGAGATCGGGCTGCCGACGCCGTAGTCGATCGCGATCACCGCGATCCCCGCCGCCGCCACGCCCATCCCGATCAGCTGCACGGGTCGCGGCCGTTCCTTCAGCAGCACGGCCGCGAACAGCACGGTGAAGAACACCTGGCTCTGCAGCACCAGGGACGACAGCCCGGCGGGCATCCCGGCCGCCATCCCGACGAACAACAACCCGAACTTCGCCACGCCGAGCGCCAGCGCGACCGCGACGACCCACTTCCACGCCACCTTGGGCCTGCCGACGAACCACAGCGCGGGCACGGCGGCGGCCAGGAACCGCAGCGCGGAGAAGAACAGCGGCGGGAAGTCGCGCAGGCCCACCTTGATGACGACGAAGTTGACCCCCCAGATGGTGGCGACGAGCACCGCGATCGCGACGTGGCGTGGTTTCACACCACCGAGTCTCAGCGCTCACATCGTTTAGCACTAGCGACGACTGCTGAAGGTTTCGGTTTAGTATCGCTACATGTTGGATCTCGGACGGCTCCGCGCCCTGCACGCGGTCGCGCAGCACGGCTCGGTCGGCGCGGCGGCCACGGCGTTGGGCTACACGCCGTCGGCGGTCTCGCAGCAGATCGCCAAGCTGGAACGGGAGACCCGCACCACGCTGCTGGAACGCCGCGGGCGCGGTGTCGCCCTGACCGACGCGGCGCACCTGCTGTCGGCCACCGCCGGGCAGGTGCTCGCGCTGGTCGAGCACGCCGAGGTGGCGTTGGAGGAGCAGCGCGGCGCGGCCGTCGGCGAGCTGCGGGTGGGCGCGTTCGCCACCGCCGCGCGCGGCCTGCTGCCGGCAGCGGTGGTGCGGCTGGCCGAGCGGCACCCGCAGCTGGACGTGCGGCTGGTCGAGCTCGACCCGCCGGACTGCCTGGAGGCGGTGGCGCGCGGCGAGCTGGACCTGGCCGTCACGCACGACTGGGTCAACGCGCCGCTGGCCGTGCCGGAGCCGGTGTCCCGGGTGCGGTTGGGCGAGGACGTGGCCGACGTGCTGCTGCCCGTCGCGCACCCGTTGGCGCGGCGGGAGTCCGTGACGCCGGAGGACCTGGCGGGCGAGCGGTGGATCTGCCAGCCGGAGGGCACGATCTGCCACGACTGGCTGGTGAACACCTTCCGCGGCGCGGGCATGGAACCCGACCTGGCGTACCGGATCGCCGAGTACGAGACGCAGTTGGCGTTGCTGGCGAAGGGGATCGGCGTGGCGCTGCTGCCCCGGCTCGGTCGTGGCGCGTTGCCGGGCTCGGTGCGCGCGGTGCCGTTCCGGCCGACGCCGACGCGCCGGGTGTTCGCGGTGTGGCGCACGCAGGCCGGCCGCCGCCCTGCCGTGACCACGACCCTGGCCGCGTTGCGCGACTGCTGGGAGCAGCGGGAGACCGCTTGAGAACGCTTGTGCCGCAACAGATAACGATCGGGCATCCCACGGTTGCGGCGCGCCCGATTCCGACGAGTATCGGAGTGGGCCGTCGGGGGTCGTGGGTCTCGGCCCGGTCAAGCCACTCACCAGGGGGCCTCCTGCGGAAATCCGCCGCCGTGGGAGGTCTCCGCCCCGTCGTGAAAGCCCTTACCGGGAGCCCTTGCCGGCAGCCCTCGCCGGGCACCGGCCGGACCGGTCGGCGTCGGTCGGGCGCACGCCGAAGAGACGTGCCCGCAGGTCGTCGACGGCGGCCTGCGGGACCGGCGTGGTGGCCTCGGCGGCCTTGACCGCTCAGGCGGCGGCCGGGTCCGGGTAGTGGGTCAGTCCTTGTGCCGCTCCAGCAACTCCTCCAGGAAACCGCCCGCCTCGGCCGCGGCGCGGGCCGCGTCCCGGTCGCGCACCGCGTCGAGCAGGCCGGCGTGCGACACGTGGTCGTCCTCGTGATCGGTTTCCACGGTGGCCGTGATGCTGGCCCGGACCGCCTCCGTGAGGCCCTGGTACAGCTCGGCCAGCAGGGTGTTGTGCGAGCACTGGACGAGCATCACGTGGAACGCGGTGTCCCGCTCCACCAGCCCGGCCCAGTCCTTCGCGGCCAGCGCGCCGTCCCGCTCGGCCAGCAGCTCTTCGAGCTTGCGGACCTCTTCGTCGGTGCGGTGGGTCGCGGCCAGTCGGGCGCCCTCCACCTCCAGCGTCCGGCGCACCTGGAGGACCTCGCGCAGCTCGCTGCCGCACATCCGGCGGACCGCGCCGGACAGCTCGCTGGTCGCGCGGACGAACGTGCCGTCGCCCTGGCGCACCTCCAACAGCCCGGCGTGGGACAACGCGCGCACCGCCTCCCGCACGGTGTTGCGCCCCACGCCCAGGGCGGTGACCAGCTCCGGTTCGGGTGGGATGCGGCGGCCGACCGGCCATTCACCGGCGGCGATCGCTCCCCTCATCTGGTCGATCACCTGGTCGACGAGCCCGGCCCGCCGAGTAGTGGCCAACGGCACAGCGTCATCCTTTCATCCGAACATCCCATGTCTGTAATAGTGGTCCGGTGCCAATCCAGCAGACCCGGCCAGACTGGTCACCGTCGACTGCCCACATTGCCACCGATGGCGATGCCAATGCGACGATCGCCGACCATCCTGGCCGCACGGGCGCGGGTGAGGTGCGTCGGAACCGCCAAGTTGCCCTGGTCGGCAGCACCCTGTTGGCGATCGGCGTAGCGCTGGCCGCCGCGAACCTCCGCCCGGCCGTGACGAGCCTGGCCTCGGTGCTGGGTGACGTGCGCGTGTCGCTGGGCGTCTCCACCGCGTGGACGAGCCTGCTGACCGCCGTGCCCACGCTGTGCTTCGCCGTCGCCGCGTTCCTCGCGCCCTGGCTGGGCCGGCGGTTCGGGATGGCCCGGGCGGTCGGGCTGTCGTTGCTGGTGCTGACAGTCGGCTTGGTGCTGCGGGTGGTGGACGGCCCGGCGGCGGTGCTCGGCGGCACGTTCATCGCGTGCGCGGGCATCGCGGTGTGCAACGTGCTGATCCCGGTGGTGGTGAAGGAGTCGTTCCCGGGCCGGGTGGGTCTGGTGACCGGCGTCTACACGGCGGCGTTGGCGGCCGGCGCGGCGTTGGGCGCGGCGTTCACGCCCGGCCTGGAGTCGGCGTTCGGGTCGTGGCGGCTGGCCGTCGGCGCGTGGGCGTTCCTGTCCGTGGCGGCGTTGCTGGTGTGGCTGGCTGGTGCGCGGCACGGGTTGTCCGCACGGCCCGTGGTGCGCGCGGCGCGGGTGGGCAGGCCGCTGTTCCGCAGCCCGCTGGCCTGGGTGATCACGGTGTTCTTCGGGCTCCAGTCGCTGCTGGCCTACACGGTGATGGGCTGGTTGCCGCAGATCCTCGTCGACTCGGGGGTCGACCGGACGACGGCCGGGCTGCTGCTGGCCATCACGATGGTGCTGGGCGTGCCGGTGAGCCTGATCGTGCCGCCGCTGGCCGCGCGCTGGTCGGGCCAGTCCTGGCTGGTGCTGGTGCTGGGCGTGCTCTCGGTGCTGGGCGTGCTGGGTCTCGCCCTGGCCCCGGGCGCGGCCCCCGGGCTGTGGGTCGTGCTGATCGGCGTGGGCATGGGCATGTTCCCGCTCGCCCTGGTGATGATCTCGTTGCGCACGTCGACCGGCGCGGACACGGCCCGGCTCTCCGCCATGGCGCAGAGCATCGGCTACCTGATCTCCGCCGCCGGCCCGTTCGCGTTCGGGGTGCTGCGCGGGGTGACCGGCACGTGGACCGTGTCGATGCTGGTCCTGGTGGCGCTGCTGGTCGTGCTGACCGCCCTCGGGTGGATCGCCGGCCGGCCACGCACGGTGTAGGTGATAACGCCTCGTCTTCCCGGCACGATGTGTCGGTTACGGACAGAACGGAGACCCGGTCGCACGAGGGGTACGACCGGGTCTCCCGCGTTCCGCGTCGCCCGACGAAGGCGCGTCATGGGCGTCATGCGCCCACGCGCGTCACGGGTCGTTCAGTGGGGCGCGTCCCGGAGCCGCCGGGTGCCTCAGTTCGTCAGAGGCAGGTTGAGCAGCGCGTTCTCGACGACCTCGGGCATCCCCGGGTGGATCCAGTACTGCCCGCGCGCCATCGTGCGGGCGTCCAGGCCGAAGCTCATCGCCTGGATCACCGGCTGGATCACGCTCGACGCCTGCGGGCCGATCACGTGCGCCCCCAGGATCAGGCCCGTGTCCGGATCGGCCAGCACCTTCGCGAACCCCGTCGTGTCCTCCATCGCCCAGCCGTATGCGATCGACGCGTAGGCCTGCGCCGCCGCCACGTACCGCACGCCGCGCTCGACGGCCTGCTCCTCCGTCAACCCGACCGAGGCGATCTGCGGCGACGAGAAGACGGCCGCTGGCACGAACCGGTGGTCCGAGGAGATCGGCTCGTCCGGGTGCAGCAGGTTGTGCTGCACGACCCGCGCCTCGTGGTTGGCCACGTGCTTGAGCTGGTACTCCGAGCTGACGTCACCCAGCGCGTAGACGCCCTCGGCGGACGTGCGCTGGTGCTCGTCGACGACAACGCGGCCGTCGGGGTGCAGGTCGACACCGGTCGCGGCCAGGTCGAGCAGGTCGGAGTTGGGCGTGCGGCCGACCGCGACCAGCAGCTCCTCGGACTCCACGACCTCCGCGCCGTCCGGGCCCTCCAGGTGCAGCCGGACCACGCCGTCGACCCGCTCGGCCCGCACCGCCTTGCGCTTGAGCCGCACGTCCCACTTCTGCGCGGCCGTCTCGGTGAAGCGGGCGGCGACCTCGCGGTCCTCGTGCCGCAGGAGCAGGTCGGACCGCGCGATCAAGGTCACCTGCACGCCGAACGACGAGAACACGTGCGCGAACTCCGCCGCCACGAAACCGCTGCCCAGGATGGTGAGGCGAGGGGGCAGGGCGTCGAGCCGCATGATCGTGTCACTGGTGTGGTAGCCCACCGAGTCGAGGTCGGCGACGTCCGGGACCACCGGGCGGCTGCCCGCGGCGAGCACGAACCGGTCCGCGGTGATCACCTCGCCGGTGCCCGTGTCCAGGGTCTTCGGACCGGTGAACCGGGCCGTGCCCTCGTAGACGGTGACGTTCGCGTTCTCCTCGGCCCGCCAGCGGCGGCCGCCCTCGGAGATCGGGTCGATGCGGCCGAAGATCCGGTCGCGCACGTCGGTCCACCGGACGCCGTCCAGGTGGGCGTCGACGCCCAGCCGCGCGCCCGACGCGGGCGCGGCGGCGACGTCGGCGGTGTGCACGAACATCTTCGTGGGGATGCACCCGACGTTCAGGCACGTGCCGCCGAACACACCCTTCTCGACGATCGCGATGTTCCAGCCGGCGAACCGCTCGTCCACGATGGAGTTGCCGGAACCGGTGCCGATGATGACCAGGTCGAAGTGCCTCACGTCGTGCTGCAACCCGCGACGTGGGGCACTTGTTCCCGCCGGGCGTCAGTGGGCGTAGGTCGGCACCAGGATCGCGCGGGCCAGGGTGTGGAACGCCAGGTTGAAGCTGACCACGGCGGGAGAGGCGTCGCCGTCCACGTCCAGCCCGTCGACGTCGACGGCGTGCACCACGAAGTAGTACCGGTGCACCTGGTCGCCGGGCGGCGGGGCGGCCCCGCCGAACGCGCGGGTGCCGAAGTCGCTGCGCACGTGGAACGCGCCGGCGGGCAGCGCGTCGTCCGAGGCGCCCGCGCCGGTGTCGAGCGAGGTGACGGACGCCGGGACGTTCACCACGACCCAGTGCCAGAAACCCGAGGGCGTCGGGGCGTCCGGGTCGAAGCAGGTGACCACGAAGCTCTTGGTCTCCTCCGGGAACCCGGACCAGCTCAGCTGCGGCGAGGTGTTGCCACCCTCGAACACGTGCGCCTCCGCCAGCGGTTGGCCGTCGGACACGTCGGTCGAGCTGAGGGTGAACGACGCCACCTGAGGCAGCAGCGCGTAGGGGTCGGGCGCGACGGGGCGTTCGAGGCTCATCGGGTCTCCACACGTGATCTTGCGGGACAGACCCGGACGACCCTATCGCCGGCGTGGGACGGGCGCAGCGAGGTGATGTCGGAAACCGCCCGGAGCTGTGAGCAACCTGAAGGATTCTCGTAGCGTCTCCCATCGAGTGAGCATCGCCCTGCTGGGTGATGCCCGTTCGAGGGGGAACACGGAATGAGACCCAGGGGAGTGGCGGTCCTGGCCGCCGTCGTCGCGGTGGTGTGCGCGTGCTCGTCGCAGCCGGAAGCCCGGCAGGCTCCGCCGACCGCGACCGGCACCACGACCACGACCGCCGTGACGACGACGACCACCACGCCGCCGACGGCCCTGCCCGGCCCGGGCGGGACCACCATTCCCGTGTTCCAGCAGCCCTACGCCTTCGGCACGCCCCAGCAGCAGGTGCCACCGGTGGTGGACGGCATGGTGCCGGTGGTGCGGCGGATCGACACCGACCGGCCCTACGTGTTCATCACCGTCGACGACGGAGCCGTCCGCCACCCGGCCGCGGTCGAGTTGATGCGCAAGAGCGGCGTCGAGCCGACGTTGTTCCTGAACTCGAAGCACGTCGACGGCCACGCCGACTACTTCAAGGGGTTCGAGGGCCTCGCGACGGTCCACGCGCACACCGCGACGCACCCCGACCTGACCGGCACCTCCTACGACTTCCAGCGCGGGGAGATCTGCGGCAACGCGGACCTGCTCCGGGTGCAGCTCGGCGCGCGGCCGAAGCTGTTCCGGCCGCCGTTCGGCAACTACGACCAGACGACGCGGCGGGCGGCGGCGGACTGCGGGTTCACGGCGCTGGTCATGTGGACGGCGGCGGTGAACGACGGAGTCGTGCAGTTCCAGGCAGGTGGTCGGTTGAACGCGGGCGACATCGTGCTCATGCACTTCCGGCACACGTTCGTGGAGGACTTCCTGGCGTTCTTGGAGCGCTGCAAGCAGGACGGGTTGACGCCGGTGGTGTTGGACGACTTCCTGGCGGAGCCCAAGGCGGCGGTGTGAGGTGGGTAGGGGTAGGTGCGGTCCGGCGAGTCCGATGTGAGGGCTGGGATCGGGTAGTGAGTGCGTCCGGCTCGATGTGACATGGGGCCCTCACAGGCACCCCAGGCAGGCCGAAGCCGGCAGGCCGGGCGGGGAAGAGCGTCCCGCCGGGCCTGCCGGCTTCGACCAGCCTATGGCACCCGAACCCATGTCGAATCGGGCCTTGGTGGAGATGTGCCGGGGTCGTTGTGGGTGTTTTCAGGCGGCTGCGGTGGTGGTGGTTGAGGTAGTGGTGGCGGTTGGTTCGAGGGCGAGGTCGAGGGCTTCGCGGACGTCGGCGACGAGGTGGACGGTCAGTTCGGCCAGGACGGAGTCCGGGACGTCGTCGAGGTCGGGTTCGTTGCGCTGGGGCAGCAGGACGGTGGTGATGCCGGCGCGGTGGGCGGCGAGCAGTTTCTGCTTGACGCCGCCGATCGGGAGGACGCGACCCGTCAGGGAGACCTCGCCGGTCATCGCGACGTCCGAGCGGACCGGGCGGCCGGAGAGCAGCGAGGCCAGGGCCGTGGTCATGGTGACGCCGGCCGAGGGGCCGTCCTTCGGCACCGCGCCCGCCGGCACGTGGATGTGGACGCCCCGGTCGGCGAGCGCTTCGGCTCGTTCGTCGTTGGAGCGCAGGTAGGAGAGGGCGATCTGGGCCGACTCCTTCATCACGTCGCCCAGCTGGCCGGTCAGGGTGACGCCGGAGGCGCCGGTGCCCGGGGACGCCAGTGACGCCTCCACGAAGAGGACGTCGCCGCCCGCCCCGGTGACGGCCAGACCGGTCGCGACGCCCGGCACGGCGGTGCGCTCGGCCGATTCCGGGGTGTGCTTGGGGGAACCCAGGTAGGTCCGGAGGTCCGGGACGTCCACCGTGACCGGCAGGGTGGTCTCGTCCAGGGCGACGCGTGCGGTCACCTTGCGGAGGATGCGCGCCAGCGAGCGCTCCAGTTGGCGGACGCCCGCTTCACGGGTGTACTCGCCGGCCAGCTTGCGCAGGGTCGGCTCGGTGATCGTCACGTCCTCCGAGGTGAGGCCGGCGCGTTCGACCTGGCGGGGCAGGAGGTGGTCACGGGCGATGGTGACCTTCTCGTCCTCCGTGTAGCCGTCGAGCCGGACCAGTTCCATGCGGTCCAGGAGGGGGCCCGGGATGGACTCCAGCACGTTGGCGGTGGCGAGGAAGACCACGTCGGAGAGGTCGAGCTCGACCTCCAGGTAGTGGTCTCGGAAGGTGTGGTTCTGGGCCGGGTCGAGCACTTCCAGCAACGCCGCGGTGGGGTCGCCCCGGTAGTCCGCGCCCACCTTGTCGATCTCGTCCAGCAGCACGACCGGGTTCATCGAGCCGGCCTCGGAGATGGCGCGGACGATCCGGCCCGGCAGCGCGCCGACGTACGTGCGCCGGTGCCCGCGGATCTCGGCCTCGTCGCGGACGCCGCCGAGCGCCACCCGGACGAACTCGCGGCCCATGGCGCGGGCCACGGACTCGCCGAGGGAGGTCTTGCCCACGCCGGGAGGACCGACCAGGGCCAGGACCGCGCCGGAACGGCGGCCGCCCACGACGCCCAGGCCGCGGTCGGCGCGGCGGCGGCGGACCGCCAGGTACTCGGTGATGCGTTCCTTGACGTCGTCCAGGCCCGCGTGGTCGGCGTCGAGGACGGCACGCGCGCCCGTGATGTCGTAGGAGTCCTCGGTGCGCTCGTTCCAGGGCATTTCGAGGACGGTGTCGAGCCAGGTGCGGATCCAGCCGACCTCCGGTGACTGCTCGGAGGTCCGTTCGAGCTTGTCCACCTCGGCCAAGGCGGCCTTGCGGACGTGCTCGGGCAGGTCCGCGCCCTCGACGCGGGCCCGGTAGTCCTGCTCCTCGGTGGCGGGCTTGCCGTCGAGCTCGGCCAGCTCCTTGCGGATCGCGGCCAGTTGCTGGCGCAGCAGGAACTCGCGCTGCTGCTTCTCGACGCCTTCCTTGACGTCCTTGCGGATGGTCTCGGCGACGTCGAGCTCGGTCAGGTACTCGCGGCCCCACTCCAGCAGCTTCTCCAGCCGCTCGGTGACGTCGCTGGTCTCCAGCAGCCAGACCTTCTGCTCGTCGCTGAGGTAGGAGGCGTAGCCGGCGAGGTCGGCCAGGGCGGACGGGTCGTCCACTTGCTGCACCGAGTCGACCACCTGCCACGCGCCGCGCTGCTGGAGGATCGTGGTGACCAGCCCCCGGTACTCGCGGGCCAGCTCGTGGGTGCGGTCGTCGACCGGTGGTTCGTCCGCGACGGTCGCCTCGACCCACAGCGCCGCGCCCGGACCGGTCGTGCCGGTGCCGATGCGGACCCGCTCGGTGCCGCGCACCACGGCCGCGCGTTCGCCGCCGGAAAGCCTGCCGACCTGCTCTATCAGGGCCAACGTGCCCACCTTGGCGTACTTGCCGTCCAGCCGGGGCACCAGCAGGACCTTCGACTGACCGCCCGTCGCCGTCGCGGCCTCGATCGCGGCGCGGGCCTCGGCGGTGGCCTCCGAGCCGCTGAGGCGGATCGGCACGACCATGCCCGGCAGCACGACCACGTCGTCCAGCGGCAACACCGGGAGCGCCAACGTCTCGCCCATGATCCCTCCAAAGTTGAGTCTGACTGGCTCAACCAAGATGAGCGCGGGATTGTTTCCGGTAGGTGTTCGCCCAGAGCGAGCGTCCATTCGGGGGTTGTGCCCGATATGCGACACCGCGACGATCACGCGGTCGGCTGACGAGGAGATGTGCGCATGGAGCAGGCGAGCTGGGTTCCGTCTTCGGTGGACCTGGACCGGCCGAGCGCGGCCCGGATGTACGACTACTTCCTCGGCGGGTCGCACAACTTCGCGGTCGACCGGGAAGCGGCGAAGTCGGTCGAGCAGATCTTCCCCGGCATGTCCGGCGCGGCCCGGGCCAACCGGTCGTTCCTGCGGCGCGCGGTGCGGTACCTGCTGGCCCAGGGCATCGACCAGTTCCTCGACCTGGGATCGGGCATCCCGACGGTCGGCAACGTGCACGAGATCGCCCAGCAGACCAACCCGGCGGCCCGGGTGGTGTACGCGGACGTCGAGCCGGTGGCCGTGGCGCACAGCACGGCGTTGCTGGCGGACAACCCGCTGGCCGTCGCGATCCAGGCGGACCTGCGTGATCCGGACTCGGTGCTGGGCAGCGACGAGGTGCGGTCGATGCTCGACTTCGACCGGCCCATCGGCCTGCTGATGGTCGCCGTGCTGCACTTCGTGCCGGACTCGGACGAGCCGGCCGAGGCGATCGCCCGGTACCGGGACGCGCTCGCGCCCGGCAGCTTCGTGGCCATGTCGCACGCGAGCTGGGACGGCGTGTCGCAGGAAGGCCGGGAGAGCGGCGAGCAGGTCAACGCCATCTACCGCCGCACGGACAGCCCGCTGGTGCTCCGGACGGGCGCGGAGGTCGCCGCGTTCTTCACCGGCCTGGAGGTCGTGGAGCCGGGGGTGGTGCCGTTGAGCGAGTGGCGCCCGGACTCGGACGACGCCTACATCACCGCGTACGCCGGGGTCGGCCGGAAGGTCTGACGGTCCCTCACTCGGGCACGGCGGCCAGCGCGTCGAGGGTGAGGCCGATCGCGCGCGCGTCCGGGTCGGTGTCCGGTGCGGCGCCGAACCAGGCGTGCAGGTCCTCGGGGATCCGGTCGGGGAGTTGCCGGTGATGCCGCCGTCGGAGAACCAGTGGACGCGCGGCTTCGGCTCGGTGCGCACCGGCGGCACCGCGGCGATCAGTTCCGGCAGCGGCATGCCCATCCGCACGGCCGGCAGGTTCTCCGGCGGGGTGCAGCGGGCAGTGGTGCGGGCGAGGACTCTTTCATCTTGGATCCCACCCCATCGCCGTCAGATCTCGTCCAGGAACTCGTCCACCTCCGCCAATGCCCTCAACCGCACCGACTCGGCGGACAGGAACAGGTCGTGCATACCGCCTTCCACCGGCACGATCCGCACCTGCCGACCGATCTTCGGTCCCCACGTCCGCATGTGCTCCACGTCCAGCACGGTGTCCGCCGTCATCGCCTCGGGCGTCCACCGCTTCGCGTTGAGGTGGCTGCGCCCGGACCGCAGCACCAACACCGGCGCCGTCACGTCCAACCCCCGGTGCAGCTGGGCGTGACCGCGGCGGATCGCGCGCAACCACCCCGCGTGCACCGGAAACGCCTCGATCGGCTTCCACGTGGTGTCGAAGTCCCACTCCCCGTGGTGGTCGCGGTGGATGCTCTCGCCGTACACCGGCCCCAGACCGGGCTTGAGCACCAGCTTCGGCGCGATCCGGCCGACACCCCGGATCAACGCCGTCCCGACCGTCCGCACCAGCCACGGCTCGGCCAGGTCCAGCCAGGGGCTGTTGAGCACCAACGCGTCCAGCACGTCGTCCGAACGCCGCTCGTGCGCCCACAGGCTCGTGATGAGCCCACCGGTCGAATGGCCCATCACCACCAGGTGCCGGTGGCCGTCCTCCTCGCGGATCACCCGCGCCGCCGCGTCGATCTCCTCGAAGTGCTCCGCCAGGTCGGTCACGTAGTTCGCCACCTGGCCCGGCCGCAGCGACCGCCCGTACGCGCGCAGGTCGATGGCGTAGAAGTCGAAGCCGCGCGCGGTGAAGTGCTCGGCGACGTGCCGCTGGAAGAAGTAGTCCGCGAAGCCGTGCACGTACAGCACCGCGCCGCGGATGGCCGGCTGCGCGCGGCGGCGGACCAGGGTCGCGGTCGTGTCACCGCCGCCGAGGGGCAGCACGCGGGTCTCGTAGTCGGCGCCGAGCACGTCTGCGTTCACCGGGTCAGTGTGCACGCCGATTCGTCCGATCGGGGAGAGGCGGGGCGTGGGCCGTGGCACTGTGGGGACCATGAGCAGCGAGGAGATCGAACGGTCGAGCGCGCGTGTGCGGTTCCCCGGCATCAGTCCGCGGGCGTACGAGCACCCGGTCGACCGGGGGGCGTTGGCGGTCTTGCGGGCGGTGCCGGGTATCGGCCCGGTGTTGCAGGCGGTGGCGGGCGCGTTCACGGAACGCGGTGAGAGGTTGGGCTACCTGGCGTCGAGCATCAGGGTCGGCCCGAAGCAGTACCCGGAGCTGGACCGGCTCCGGCTGGAAGTGGCGGCGACGCTGGACGTCGACCCGGTGCCGGAGCTGTTCGTCAAGCGCGACCCGGTGCCCAACGCCATGACGCTGGGCATCGACAAGCCGTTCATGGTGCTCACCACGGGCCTGATCGAGCTGCTGGACACCGAGGGGCTGCGGTTCGCCATCGGGCACGAGATGGGGCACGTGCTGTCCGGGCACGCGCTGTACCAGACGATCCTGCAACGGCTGATGCAGTTGCAGCACGGTCTCGGCTGGATGCCCGGCGGCTACTGGGCGATCACCGCGATCATCGCCGCGCTGCGCGAGTGGTACCGCAAGACCGAGCTGTCCTGCGACCGCGCCGGTCTGCTGTGCGGGCAGGACCCGGCCGCCGCGCTGCGCGTGCACGTGGCGATGGCGGGCGGCATGGACCTGACGCAGGTCGACACGGCCGAGTTCCTCCGGCAGGCCAAGGAGTACGAGCAGGTCGAGGACGTGCGCGACAGCGTGCTGAAGCTGATCCGCACGTGGCCCCTGACGCACCCGATGGCCGTGGTCCGCGCCGCGGAGCTGCAGAAGTGGGCGGCGGGCGAGGAGTACCGCGCCATCCTGACCGGCACTTACCAGCGGCGCGAGGACGACCGGCCGACGAGTTCGTTCACCGAGGACATCAAGGCGGCGGCCCGGTCCTACAAGGAGTCGGCGGCCGAGTCGGATGACCCGCTGATGAAGGTGTTCAACGAGGTCGGCGACGTGCTGGCGGGCGCGGCGGGCAAGGTGCGCAGCAAGTTCACCGGAGCGGACTAGTCCGCTTGGCCCAGCGGTGCCGGCCATTCTGGCTAACCTCCTCCTGATGCCTTTGATCAGTGATCAGGAGGAGGGGCCGATGCGGCTCGCCGCGTTGTTGATGACGATGTTGACGGCTTTCGCGGGCACTGCCACGGCGGACGTGGACGAGCGCGTGGTGGGTGGTGACCGGGCGTCGATCGCGGACCACCCGTGGGTGGTGTACGTGACCGACGCCGCCGGCAACCAGTTCTGCGGCGGCACCTTGGTCGCGCCGACCAAGGTGGTCACCGCCGCCCACTGCGCGACCACCCGGACGCCCCGCAACACGCGCGTCGTGCTCGGGCGCGAGGACCGCAAGAGCGGTGAGGGCGTGGTCGCCCGGCTCGACTCGATCTGGGTCCACCCGGACTACGTGTCCGCGGACCAGGGTTCGGACGTCGCCGTGCTGACGTTGCGCTCGCCGGTCGACTACACCCCCCTCCCGCTGGCGCACGCCTCCGACGACGTGTTGTACGAGGCGGGGACGAGCGGCTTGGTGCTGGGCTGGGGCCGGACCAGCGAGCAGGGCTCGGCCTCGCGGTACCTGCTGAGCGCGACCGTGCCGGTGACGAGCGACGAGTACTGCGGCGCCGCCTACCCCCAGTACGACCCGGACGAGATGACGTGCGCCGGCTACGACAACGGCGGCGTCGACACCTGCCAGGGCGACTCGGGCGGGCCGTTCGTGGCCGGCGGGAAGCTGATCGGTGTCACCTCTTGGGGTGAAGGTTGTGCCCGGGAGGGCAAGCCGGGCGTCTACAGCAAGATCGCGGCCTACGCCGAGGTGATCGAGGACCAGCTGGCGGCCTGACCGGCGGCGTGCGGGCCCTCGCGGGGTCCGCACGCCGGCCTCGCCCCGAACCGCGAACCGCGAACCGCGAACCGCGAACCCGGTCAGAGCACCAGCCCGACCGACATCGTGAGGAACACCGCCGCGCACACCGCGTCCAGCGCCGTCGTCACGCCGGGCCGTCGCAACGAGCCGGCCACCCGCGCCGCCGCCACCACGATCGTCAGCTCCCACAGCGCCGCCAGCCCGAGGAACACGGCGGCGAGCATCCCGAGCTGCCAGGTCGGGTCGCCGGTGCCGATGAACTGCGGCAGGAACGCCAGCGAGAACAGCAGCATCTTCGGGTTGGTGATGTTGGTCAGGAAGCCCTGCCGGAACGGTCGGGGCGTCGCGACCTCCGCCACCTCGCCACCGGAGCGCCGCAGCAGGCCTCGGGTGATCGTCACGGCCAGGTAGAGCAGGTACGCCGCGCCGATCCAGCGCAGCCCCGTCAGCACGGCCGGGTAGCGGGCGATCACCACGCCCACGCCCGAGATCACCAACCCGACCTGCGCGAAGGCCGCGGTGTGGATGCCGGCTAGCGCCAGCAGCCCGGCCCGCGTGCCGGACCTCATCGACGTGCGCAGCAGCAGGAAGGCGTCCACGCCGGGGGTCAGCACGACCACCGCGCAGGCGATCAGGAACGCCGGCAGCTGGGTGAAGTCCAGGTGCATGGAAACCTCCCTCATGTTCCGGACAGATCACCGTGATCTGCCTCACTGGCCGTTGAATCTCCGGCACCAACGCACTCTAACAACAGATTTTCCGGATCTCATACCCGAATCCCGGCCCTTCGACCGTTCCGCTACCGTCGGTGCCCGTTCGACCACTTGCCGTAGAGAGGTGCTCCATGCGCATCAGCGCGCCGGTCTTCGCCGTGCTCGTCCTGATCCTGTCCGCGCTGCCCGCGGACGCGATCGTCGGCGGCCGGGACGCGCCCGCGACGCCGTGGGCGGTGGCGCTGTTCGACGGCGGCGCCTTCTTCTGCGGCGGCGCGCTGATCGCGCCGGACAAGGTGGTCACCGCCGCGCACTGCACGGTCTCGCGCACCGCGCTCGGCGTCCGCGACCGGCGGCCCGCCGACCTGACCGCGGTGGCCGGCCGGGCCGACCTCGACACCGCCGAGGGTCGTGCGGTGCGGGTCGCCGCGATCTGGCGCCACCCCGCGTTCACCGGGGTGTCCGCGGGTGACGACGTGGCCACCCTCACCCTCGCGACGCCGCTGCCGTACCGGCCGATCCGGATCGCGGACGCCGCGCCGGGCCGGGCCACGGTCTACGGCTGGGGCCGGACCGCCGAGCTGAGCGCGCCGAGCCGCCGGCTGCGGGAGGTCGACGTGCCGATCCGCGCGGACGCCGAGTGCGCCGCCGAGGTGCCCGACTACCGGCCGGGCGTGATGTTGTGCGCCGGCTACCCGGAGGGCGGCAAGGACGCCTGCGAGGGCGACTCCGGCGGGCCGCTCACCGTGGCGGGCGAACTGGTGGGCCTCGTGTCCTACGGCCGCGGCTGCGCCCGACCGGGCCAGCCCGGCGTCTACACGCGTTTGAGCCGCTACCAGGGGCAGCTCTGACGCCGGACGCCCTCGGGCCCGCCCGGACCCGTCCGACCCCGCCCGGGCCCACCCAGGCGCACCGACCCGACCAGGGCCTGTGGTACCACGGTGAGGTGCGCTCACACCCGTACCCGGCGACGCTGCGCCGGCAGTGGTCGGCCGACCTGACCCCCGACCAGCTCTACGCCGTGCTCAAGCTGCGCTCCGACGTCTTCGTGGTGGAGCAGAACTGCGTCTACCCGGACCTGGACGGCCGCGACCTCGAACCGGGCACCCGCCACTTCTGGCTGGAGGCCGACGACTCGTCCGGGCCGCAGGCCTACCTGCGGTTGCTGGAGGAGCCCGGCGGCACGTTCCGCGTCGGCCGGGTCTGCACGGCCCGTGCGGCCCGCGGTCGCGGCTACAGCCGTCGGCTGATGGAGGCGGTGCTGGCCGAGGTCGGCCAGGTGGAGTGCGTGCTGGACGCGCAGACCTACGTGGCCGACTTCTACGCGTCGTTCGGCTTCCGGCCGCAGGGCGCGGAGTTCATCGAGGACGGGATACCGCACCTGCGGATGCGCCGGTCTCCGTGATCACCCGCACGGCGCGCTCGATCTCGCCCTCGGACAGGTCGGCGCGCGCGGTCAGGCGGAGCCGGGAGATCTGGTCGGGCACCGACGGCGGCCGGAAGCAGCCGACGACGACGCCCTGCGCGCGGCACGCCTCGGCCCAGCCGAAGGCCGCTTCCGGCGACGGCGCCTGGACGGACACGACGGCCGCGGTCGGCGTGCTGACCCGCAGCCCCGCCTCCTTCAGCCGGAACGCCAGGTCCTGGGCCACTTCCAACGCCCGCGCCGGCCGTTCCGGCTCGTCCCGCAGCACCTTCAGCGCGGCCAGTGACGCCGCCGCGCTGGCCGGTGCGAGGCCGGTGTCGAAGATGAACGTGCGCGCGGTGTCGACGAGGTGCTTGATCACCCGGCTCGGCCCGAGGACCGCGCCGCCCTGCGCGCCGAGCGACTTGGACAACGTCACCGTGGTCACCACGTCGGGGGCCTTGGCCAGGCCTGCCGCGTGCACCGCGCCACGTCCGCCGTCGCCGACCACGCCGAGGCCGTGCGCGTCGTCCACGATCAGCGCCGCGTCGTGCTCGCGGCAGGCGGCGGCCAGGTCGGCCAGCGGCGCGAGGTCGCCGTCGACGGAGAACACCGAGTCGGTCACCACCAGCGCCCGCCGCTTGCCGCGCGTGGCGAGGGCGTGCGTGACCTGTGCGACGTCGCAGTGCCCGGCGACCACGACGTCCGCTTTGGACAACCGGGTGCCGTCGATCAGGGAGGCGTGGATGTGCTGGTCGGCGACGATCGCGGTGCCGGGACCGGACAGCGCGGTCAGCGCGCCCAGGTTCGCCGCGTAGCCCGAGGAGAACACCAGCGCGGACTGCGCGCCGCAGAAGTTCGCGAGCTCGTACTCCAGTTCGGTGTGCAGCTCGGTCGAGCCGGTGACCAGCCGCGACCCGGTGGAGCCCGCGCCCCAGCGCAGCGTGGCCGCCGCCGCGGCGCCGGTGACCCGCTTGTCGCGGGCCAGGCCGAGGTAGTCGTTCGAGGCCAGGTCGAGGTCCGTCGAGTCCGCCGGCCGCGGCCGGACCCGGCGGGCGAGACCGGCTTTCGCGCGGGCCTCGGCGCGCGTGTCGATCCAGTCGAACACCGAGTCACCTGTGCGCACGCTCACGCCGGCAGTGTCGCATCCGGCGGCTACGGTGCCGGCGTGGACCTCTTCCAGCCGGAGCCTGCCGACCTGCGCTCGTTGCGGGAGAACGCGCCGGTCCACCGCGACGAGCGCACCGGGATGTGGCTGGTCAGCCGCTACGACGACGTGCGCGCGGTGCTGGCCGACCCGCGCCGCTTCCGCCCGGACAACGCGTTGACCGCGGTCACCCCGATCCCGGGACCGGTGCTGCGGGTGCTGGCCCGCGCCGGGTTCTCGCTGCCGCCGACCCTGGCCAACAACGGCACCGACACGCACGCCGCCCTGCGCCGACTGGTGTCCCGGTTCCTCACCCCGGCCCGGGTAGCCGCCCTGGGGCCGCGGATCGCGGAGCTGACCGCGGACCGCCTCGACCGCCTCGACCGCCTCGACCGCCTCCACCGTCCGGACGGGCTCGACCGCCTCGACCGAACGGACGGGGTCGGCGGTCGGGTCGACCTGCACCCGACGTTGGCCCGCGGCCTCCCCGCGATCGTGCTCCTGGAGGCCATGGGCATCCGGGACGTGGACGTCGAGGCGCTCAAGGCGTGGAGCACGGCGTCGTTGGAGCTGTTCTGGGGTGACGTCGCGGTGGAGCGGCAGCACGAGCTGGCACGTTCCGCCGCCGCGTTCCACCAGTGGCTGACCTCCCGGATCAAGGCCGCCGACCCGGAGGGCGACGACCTGTTCGGCGCGTTGCGGGCGCAGGGCGTGCCGGTCCGGGACGCGGCCGGGCTCTGCTACTTCCTGCTGATCGCGGGCCAGGAGACGACGACCCAGCTGTTGTGCGCGGCCTTGCACGCGGTCCTGCGGGAGGACGGCCTGTGGTCCCGGCTGTCCGAGCCCGGCGTGGCCGCCGCGTGCGTGGAGGAGGTGCTGCGCCGTGATCCGCCGGTGAGCACCTGGCGGCGGATCACGGCCGAGCCGGTCACCCTCGCCGGGGTGGACGTGCCGGCGGGGGAGCCGCTGCTGCTCATGCTCGCGGGCAGCGGCTCCGACCCGGACGTCTTCGCGGAGCCCGAGCGCTTCTGCCCCGCCAGGCCCGACGCCCGCAAGCACCTCGCGTTCGGCTTCGGCAGGCACTTCTGCCTCGGCGCCGGGCTGGCCAGGCTGGAGGCGGAGGTCGTGCTGCGGGAGACCGCGCGGCGCTTCCCGGCGCTGCGCCTGGCCTCGGCGGAACCGCCGCCGATGCTGGGCCTGCTGTCGTTCCGCGCGCCGTTGAGCGTGCAGGTCGAGCTAGGGGACCAGCACGACCTTGCCGGTGGTCGCCCGGCTCTCCAGCAGTTCGTGCGCGCGGGCGGCGTCGGCCAGCGGTAGCGCTTCGCCCAGCACCGGGCGCAGGCCCGAGGTGAACGCCCGCCGCACCGTGTCGGGGGTCATGGGGTTGCCGAACCCGAGCACCGCGACGCCCTTGCGGAACACGTCGGACGCGGTCACGTCCAGCGGCTCGCCGCTGGCGAAGCCGAACACGGCCAGCCTGCCGACCCGGTCGCGCAGCAGTTCGAACGACTGCCGCGCCACCGCGCCGCCGACCGAGGAGAACACCACGTCGACCGGTTCGACCCCGGTCGACCAGTCCGGTTCGCCGTAGTCCACGACCTCGTGGGCGCCGAGCTCGCGGGCCAGCGCCAGCTTCCGCTCGCCCCGCGCGGCGGCCACGACCGTCGCGCCCGCCCGTGCCGCGACCTGCACGAGCAGGCTGCCGACACCGCCCGCCGCCGCCTCGACCAGCACCCGTTCGCCCGCGGTGAGCCGGACCGCGTCCGCGGCGGCCACCGCCGTCGTGCCTTGCAGGAACAGGGCCAGCGCCTCGTGGTCGGACACGCCGTCCGGCACCTCGGTCGCGTCCTCGGGCAGCAGGGCCAGCTCGGCGTAGCCCTCGCCGAGGGCGAAGCCGATCAGCCGCCTGCCGTCGGGGCTCACGCCGACCACCTCGCCGCTGAGCGCGCCGGGTTCGAGGTCGTACCAGGGCACCACGCGCGAGCCCGTGCCCGACCGGATGATCGTCTCGCCGTAGTTCACGCCGATCGCCGTGACCCGGACCAGGACCTGGCCCGGCCCGGCGACCGGGTCCGGCACCTCCTCGACACCGAGCACGTCCGCCGGGCCGAACTCGTGGAACCGCACCGCTCGCACAACGCCTCCCACACCTCAAGCGGACCAACGGTCCGCTTCCTGTCGGCTACCATACGGACTGTCGGTCCGCTTTTGTCAAGCACCCGTCGAGGAGGTCCACGATGCGGAGGGACGCCGAGCGCAACCGCGCCGCGATCCTGGCCACCGCCGCGCGCCTGATCGCCGAGCGCGGCCCGGACGGCTTCTCGATGGACGACGTCGCGACCGCCGCGGGCGTGGGCAAGGGCACGGTGTTCCGCCGCTTCGGCGACCGCGACGGGCTCGTGCGGGCAGTCGTGGACGAGACCTCCGCGTCGTGGCGGGCGCGGGCGGAGGAGCTGTTGGTCGCCGGCGACGTGCCGCCGGACGAGCGGGTGATCACGTTCGTGGCGACCCTGTTCGACCACGTGGTCGCCGCGCTGCCCCTGGTGAGCGCCTTCGAACGGGTGTCCACGCGCAGCATCGCGTGCGACGCGGACGCCGCGCTCACGCACCAACGCCTCGTCGCGTTGATCTCCCGGGTCAAGCCGGGAGCGGACGCCGAGTACCTGGCGCACGCCCTGCTCGCGCAGGTGCGCGCCGACACCCTGCGCCACCTGATCGACCGGTGCGGTCTGGACGTGGCGCGGGTGCGCGCCGGCGTGATCTCGCTCGCCCGGGGCGTGCTGGCGGGCGACCTGGCGCCGGCCGGGAGTTGACCGGCGGCCGGTCCGGGAGCCGGCTCCGCCGGCCTGCGGCGCCGGCTTCGGCACCTTCCCGCTCCGACTTCGGGCGCCCTCCGGATCTCCGATGTGATCGTGGTCGCCCGCCCGGGGCTTGGAGCGCGCCGGGGGAAGTGCGACGATGCCCAGGCTTGAGGGGGTGCGCGAGGAAGCCGGTGTGAATCCGGCACGGTCCCGCCACTGTGACCGGACCGAGGAGCCCGGGAGTCAGGAACTCGACCCCCGACTCATCGACCGGACACGGGCGTGGACACCCGAGGAAGGACACCGCCGCATGGGCGCGCGTTTCCCCTTTTCCGCTGTCGTCGGCCACGACGACCTCCGCACGGCTCTGCTGCTCAACGCCGTGCACCCCGGTATCGGCGGGGTGCTCGTCCGAGGCGAGAAGGGGACCGCGAAGTCGACCGTGGTCCGCGCCCTCGCCGCGCTGCTCCCGGAGCTGGACGTGGTGCCGGGCTGCCGCTTCGGCTGCGACCCGACGACACCGACCGACTGCCCGGACGGACCGCACGACCGTGGCGACGACCACGACCACGGCCCCGGCGTGGAACGGCGACCGGCCCGCCTGGTCGAGCTGCCGGTCGGCGCGACCGAGGACCGGCTGATCGGCTCGCTCGACCTGGAGCGCGCGTTGACCGAGGGCGTCCGCGCCTACCAGCCCGGTCTGCTGGCCGCCGCGCACCGGGGCGTGCTGTACGTGGACGAGGTGAACCTCCTGCACGACCACCTCGTCGACCTGCTGCTCGACGCCGCCGCCATGGGTCGCGCGCACGTCGAGCGCGAAGGCGTGTCCGTGTCCCACCCCGCGTCGTTCCTGCTGGTGGGCACCATGAACCCGGAGGAGGGCGAGCTCCGCCCGCAGCTGCTGGACCGCTTCGGCCTCACGGTCGCGGTCCGCGCCTCGCGGGACGTGCCGACCCGGACCGAGGTCGTGCGGCGGCGGTTGGCCTTTGAGGCCGACCCCGAGGGGTTCGCCGCCCGCTGGGCCGAGGCCGACCGGGAGCTGGCCCGGCGGATCGTCGCCGCCCGCGACCGGCTCGGTGACGTGGTCCTGCCGGACGCGGAGCTGCGCCGCATCTCCGGGATCTGCGCCGCCTTCGAGGTGGACGGGATGCGCGCGGACCTCGTGGTGGCCCGCACCGCGACCGCGCACGCCGCGTGGCGCGGCGCCGCGGAGGTCGCGGAGGAGGACGTCGAGGCCGCCGTGCGGCTGGCGCTGCCGCACCGCAAGCGCCGTGACCCGTTCGACGAGCCGGGGCTGGAGGAGGAGCAGCTCGACGACGCCCTCCAGCGGGGCGCGGAAGCCGCTCGGGAACCCGAGCCCGACCCCGACGACCCCGGAACCGACCCCGACGATCCCGGAACCGATCCCGACACCGACCCGGACGGCCCGCCGACCGACCCCGGTGGTCCGGGCGACGGGTCCGGCTCGGAGCTGCCCGCGACTCCTTCGGAGTCCACTTCGGACGGTCAAGGCAACGGCTCGGCCGACCGCTCCCACACCCCGGCGCCCGCGTTCCGCGCCCGGCTGCTCCAGGTGCCGGGCGTCGGCGAAGGCGCGCCGGGCAAGCGGTCACGCGCCCGTGCCCGCACCGGTCGCGTGGTCCGCCCGTCCACAGTGGATGGTTCCGGCCTGCACCTCCTCGGCACGCTCGCCGCCGCCGCGCCGCACCAGGCCGCCCGGGGCCGCAGCGGCCCCGGCCTGCGACTGCGGGGCGCGGACCTGCGGCTCTCCGTGCGCGAGGGCAAGGAAGGCAACCTCGTGCTGTTCGTGGTCGACGCGTCCGGCTCGATGGCGGCCCGGCAGCGGATGTCGGCGGTCACCGGCGCGGTGATCTCCCTGCTCCGCGACGCCTACCAGCGGCGGGACAAGGTCGGCGTGGTGACCTTCCGCGGCCGGGAGGCCCAGGTCGCCCTGCCGCCGACGAACTCGGTGGACGCGGCGGCGGCCCGGCTGCGCGCCCTGCGCACCGGCGGCCGGACCCCGTTGGCCGACGGCCTGCTGCGCGCCCGCCGCGTGCTGGACGCCGAACGCGTCCGCGACCCGCGCCGCCGACCGCTGCTGGTGCTGCTGACCGACGGCCGCGCGACGGCGACCGGCGCCGGCGGCGACCCGATGCGCGACGCCCTGCGCGCGGCCGGCCTGCTGGCGGCCGACCGGGTGGCGGCGGTCGTCGTGGACTGCGAGCACGGCCCGGTCCGGCTCGGGCTGGCGGCCCGGGTGGCGGGCGCGCTGGCCGCGGCGTGCGTGCGCCTGGAAGAACTGTCCGCAGACCAGGTGGCGGGCGTCGTGCGCGCCGCCCGAGCCGCTTAGGAGCGTCGAAAGTGCCTCAAGGACAACCGTCCGTCGTCCCGGACGACGGCCTCAGCACCCGCCAGCGCCGCAACCGCCCCCTGGTCGTGCTGCACACGGGCGAGATGAAGGGCAAGTCGACGGCCGCCTTCGGCCTCGCGCTGCGCGGGTGGAACCAGGGCTGGTCCATCGGCGTCTTCCAGTTCGTGAAGTCGGCCAAGTGGAAGGTCGGCGAGGAGTCGGCGTTCCGCGCGCTCGGCCGCCTGCACGAGCAGACCGGCGAGGGCGGCCCCGTCGAGTGGCACAAGATGGGCGAGGGCTGGTCCTGGACCCGCAAGCAGGGCACCGAGGACGACCACGCCGCCGCCGCGCGCGAGGGCTGGCAGGAGATCTCCCGCCGGCTGGCCGCCGGGCAGCACGACCTGTACGTGCTCGACGAGTTCACCTACCCGATGCACTGGGGCTGGATCGACGTGGACGAGGTGGTCGACGCCCTGGCCGCCCGGCCCGGCCACCAGCACGTCGTCATCACGGGCCGGCACGCGCCCGACGAGCTGGTCGCCGCCGCCGACCTGGTGGTGGAGATGACCAAGGTCAAGCACCCGATGGACGCGGGGCAGAAGGGCCAGAAGGGGATCGAGTGGTGAACCGGCTGGTGGTCGCCGCGCCCGCGTCGGGCAGCGGCAAGACCACCGTGGCCACCGGCCTGATGGCGGCGCTGCGCCGCGCGGGCGACAAGGTCGCGCCGTTCAAGGTCGGCCCGGACTACATCGACCCCGGCTACCACTCGGTGGCCACCGGCAGGCCGGGCCGCAACCTCGACCCGGTCATGGTGGGCGAGCACCGGGTGGCGTCGCTGTTCGCGCACGGCGCGAAGGGCTGCGACCTGGCCGTGGTGGAAGGCGTGATGGGCCTGTTCGACGGGCGGGTGGACACCGAGGGCATCGGGTCCACCGCGCACGTCGCCAAGCTGCTGTCCGCGCCGGTGCTGTTCGTGGTCGACGCGCGCGGCCAGAGCCGCAGCCTCGCCGCCCTGCTGCACGGGTTCCGGGGCTACGACCCGACCGTGCGGCTCGGCGGCGTGGTGCTCAACCAGGTCGGCTCCGCCCGGCACGAGCAGGTGCTGCGCGGCGCGTGCGCCGAGGTCGGCCTGGAGGTGCTCGGCGTGCTGCCGCGCGACGACCAGTTCGCGCTGCCCTCGCGCCACCTCGGCCTGGTCACCGCCGCCGAGCACGGCCCGGCCGCCACCGCCGCCGTGGGCGCCATCGCCGACGCCGTCGCGCGGCACGTCGACCTGGAGGCGGTGCGGCGGCTCGCCGCCGAGGTGCCCGCCATGGCCGTGCCGACGTGGGACCCGCACGCGGAGGTCGAACGGGTCGAGGGCGCGCCGACGGTCGCGGTCGCGGGCGGTGCGGCGTTCACGTTCGGCTACGCCGAGCAGGTCGAGCTGCTCGCCGCGGCCGGCGCGGACGTCGTCGTGGTCGACCCGCTGCGCGACGAGGCGCTGCCCGAGGGCACGGCCGGCCTGGTGCTGCCCGGCGGTTTCCCCGAGCAGCACGCCGCCGAGCTGTCGGCCAACGGGAAGCTGCGCGAGGCCGTCACCGCCCTGGCCCGCGGCGGCGCGCCGGTGCACGCCGAGTGCGGCGGCCTGCTGTACCTGGCGAACTCGTTGGACGGCGCGCCGATGTGCGGCGTGATCGACGCGGACGGCTCGATGACGTCCCGGCTCACGCTGGGCTACCGCGACGCCGTCGCGCCGCAGGACTCCGTGCTGTCCCGGGCGGGCGCGCGGATCACCGGCCACGAGTTCCACCGCACCGCGCTGAGCGTGCCGCACGGCGCGAAACCGGCCTGGCAGTGGCGCGGCCACGACCTGCGCCCGGTGGCCGAGGGATTCGTGCTCGGCCGGGTGCACGCGTCGTACCTGCACACCCACCCGGCGTCCGCGCCGGAGGCCGTGACCCGCTTCGTGCGGGCCTGCGCGAACGAGTCCGTGCGCTTCGAGGCCACTCGTTAGTGGATCGTGCTCGCGCGGTACGGTCCTTGCCCACCAAGCCGAACACGTCGTGGGGAGCAGTTGTGATGACTGGTCGGGTCTCCTTCGTGGGCGCCGGTCCCGGCGCCGCCGATCTCATCACCGTGCGCGGCGCGAAGCGGATAGCCGAGGCCGACGTCGTGCTGTGGGCCCCCAGCGTGATCGAGGTGGAGTGCGTGCGCGAGCACGCCCGCGCCGACGCCGAGCTGGTCGACTTCTCCCGCGTCACCGACGCCGAGGTGGTCGAGGTGTACCGGCGCGCGTCGGCGGGCAGGCTGAAGGTGGTGCGGCTGCACGCGGGCGACCCGTCGCTGTGGGGCGGTTTGCGCGACCAGCAGGACGCGTGCCAGCGGCTGGGCTTGACCACCGACGTCGTGCCGGGCGTGTCCCAGGTGTCGGCGGCGGCGGCGTCCGTCGGCCGCGAGCTGACCACGTCGGACGTGGCGCAGTCGTTGCTGCTGGTCGGACCCGACACCGCCGAGCACGTCGAGGAGTTCGCCGCGCACGGCACCACGATGGCGATCTCCGCGTCCGGGTCCCGGGCCGGCCTGCTGGTGGAGCGGCTGCGCGCGGGCGGCTACGCCGACGACACGCCGGTCGTGGTGGCGTACAAGGTTTCCCTGCCCGACGAGACGGTCGCGCAGACGACGGTGGGCGAGCTGGAGGCGTGCGTCAAGGAGCACAAGCTCTACCGCACCACGTTGTTCCTGGTCGGCAAGGTGCTCGCGCAGCCCGCGCCGCGCCGTCGCGTCCCGGTGGTCGAGGGCGACGAGCCGGTGCGCAGGCCGCGGGCGTCGAAGTGGGCCGCGCGGGCGAACCGGCCGGTGGTGAAGTCGACCGGCGACTCGGCGTCGGCGGCGGCGTGGTCGGCGGTGCACGACTGGCAGGAGACCGCGCGCACCAAGCGTTCCGCGCCCGCGAGGCCGAAGCCCGAGCCGGTCGGCGAGCCGCTGCTGGAACTGGTCGTCGACGTGCCGGCCACGGCGTCGACGGGGACGTCGACGGGGACGTCGGTGGAGGCGTCGGCGGAGCAGGACGCCAAGCCGAAGCCCAAGCCGGTGGTGGCAGCCGCCGCGAAGCGCAAGCCGACCACCGTGCAGGCGAGCACGACGCCGCGCAAGCCGTCCGGCACGCGGACCAAGAAGAACAAGCGCGTGAACTGACGTGGACGTCGTCGCGCTGCACCGCTTCGTCGAGGACGCCGGTCGTTCCTGGGACGACGTGACCGTCGTGGACGCCGGGGCGCTGGGCGTCCGGCACGCGCTGAACGTGTGCCGGGCCAAGCCCGCCGTCGTCGTGGCCGGCGCCGACCCGGCGGAGCTGGCCCGCGGGCTGGCCGGGTGGCGGCGCTCGCTGGTGGTCGGATCGGCCGCCGGAATGTCCACTGTGGACCCGGCGGACGCGGTCGCGCGCCGGTGGTCCGAGCCCGGCGCGATCCTGTGCCTGGCCGAGCAGAGCTTCGCGCCCGCCGGCGAGGGCTGGGCGCTGCCGGACGGCGACTTCGCGCAACGCGACGGCATGATCGCCGTCGCCGAGGTGCGGGCGCTGGTGCTGGCCCGGCTCGCCCCGCGCCCCGGCGTGCTGGTGTGGGACGTCGGCGCGGGCCCCGGCGCGATCGGCGTCGAGTGCGCCCGGCTCGGCGCGGCCGTCGTCGCCGTGGAACGCGACCCGGTGCAGTGCGTGCGGATCATCGCCAACGCCTCCGCGCACGGCGTGGACGTGCGCGTGGTCGAGGCCGAGCTGGGCGAGGCGGGCGAGCTGCCCCGGCCGGACGCGGTGTTCGTCGGCGGCGGTGGCGCGGACGTGGTGCGGCGGTGCGTGCGCTCCGGCGCCCGGCGGGTCGTGGTGGCGACCCCCGACCTGGACCGCGTGCTGCCCGCCCGGGACGCGTTGCTGGAGGCCGGGTACGAGGTCGAGGGCAGCCAGGTGTCCGCCGCCCGCCTGACCGGCGGGACGTTGTCGGCCACCGACCCGGTGACCGTGCTGTGGGGAGTGAAGAAGGCGTGATCGGTGTGTTCGCCGCCGGCGAGCGCGGGCGGCGGGCCGCGGTGGAGCTGGCCGGGTTCCTCGGGCCGGACGCGGTGGTGCCGGACGGCCCGGTCGGGCCCGCGCTGCGCGCCCTGTGGCCCCGGCTGGGTTCGGCGGTGTTCTTCCTCGGCACGGAGGCGACCGTGCGGCTGGTCGCGCCGTTGCTGCGCGACGAGCGGGCCGACCCTGGCGTGGTGTGCGTGGACGGCGGGTTCGCCGTGTCGCTGCTCGGCGGCGCGGACGCCGTGGCCGAACGGGTCGCCGACGTGCTCGGCGTGCAGGCCGTCACCACGTCGGCGTCGGCGGGTTCGCCGCTGGACGAGCTGGTGGAGCTGCTGGACGCCACGGTGGAGGGCGACCTGGCCGCCTGCGGCGAGGCGGTCCGGCTGGGCGAGCCCGTGCTGCTGGCCAACCCGCTCGGCTTCCCGCTGCCGGCGCTGCCGGACAACGTCGTCGTCGCCCGAGGAGAGCGGGCGTCGCACGGCGGGGCGGAGTGGAGCGTGCTGGTGGACGACCGCGTGCCCAAGGGCCCCGCCGAGGACCACGTGGTGCGGGTGGTGCCGCGCACGCTCGTGGTGGGCGTCGGGTCGGGCACGGGCGTGTCGGCGGCGGCGGTGTCGGCGGCGTTGGCGCAGATCGAGGAGAGGCGCGGGCTGGACCTGCGCGCCATCCGGGCGTTCGCCACGCTGGACCGCAAGGTCGCCGAGCAGGGCATCGCGGACGCGTTGGAGGACTGGGGCTTCTGGCACGACTCGACCACCGTGCCGCTGCTGTCCTACCCGGGCGAGGAGCTGGCGGTGATCCCGGTGCCGAACCCGGCGGAGCTGGCCATCGGCATCCCGAGCGTGGCCGAGGCGGCGGCGTTGCGCGGCGCGATGGAGCTCTCCGGCGGCGGCCGGGTGGAGATCGCGGCCGAGAAGGTGAAGGGCGCCGGGGTGACGGTCGCCGCCGCGCGGGTGCTGCCGCGCGGCCGGTTGGCGCTGGTGGGGCTGGGTCCGGGTGACGCGGACGAGCGGACGCCGCGCGCCGAGGCCGAGCTGCGGCGGGCGTCGGTCGTGGTGGGCAGCGCCGAGTGCGTGGCGCAGGTGCGGCACCTGCTGCGGCCGGGCACGAGGGTGGTGGCGGACGGCGCGGTGCGGCTGGCCGAGGACGGCGCGGCGGTGGCGTTCGTCGAGGCGGGCGCCGGACCGGAGGTTGCCGGGCCGATTCGCGCCGATGTCATCCGCGTGACAGGCGTCACTCGTCAACTGTGAAGTGGTGACGAGCCGTCTAAAGGCGGTTGTCGCTTTCGTCGTCTTGGTCCTAGCTGGAGGGAGCGCCCGCACCCGGGCGCCCCTGCACCGGAAGGATCGACATGGCGAAAACCCTGCGTCGCCTGCTCACCGTCCTGGCCACGGCGGTGGCCGCGATCGGTGTCATGACCGTCGCGCCCGCCTCGGCCGAGACGTCCTCGGACACCGGCGTGTCGCCGTTCATCGTCGGCGGCTCCCGCGTGTCCACCAGCACCTACCCGTGGGTCGTGTACCTGGCCACCAGCACCGGCGGCCAGTTCTGCGGCGGCACGCTCGTCAAGGCGAACAAGGTCGTCACGGCCGCGCACTGCGTCAGCGGCCGGAGCGCGTCGAGCACCCGCGTGGTGCACGGCCGGGACGACAAGCAGAGCACGGCGGGCACGGTGGCCACGGTCAGCTCGATCTGGGTCCACCCCAGCTACCGGACCGCGAGCTCGGGCTACGACGTCGCGGTGCTGACCCTGGGCACCAGCATCAGCTCGACCTACCTGCCGCTGGCCACCCCGTCCGACACGGCGCTGTACGCGGCGGGCACGAGCGCCCGGATCTACGGCTGGGGCACCACGTCCTCCGGCGGTTCGGCCTCGCGGTACCTGCTCGGCGCGACCGTGCCGGTGACGTCCGACGCGACCTGCCGCACGGCCTACTCCAACTACAGCGCGACCGCCATGGTGTGCGCCGGTTACCCGAACGGCGGCACCGACACGTGCCAGGGTGACTCGGGCGGCCCGCTGGTCGCGGGTGGCAAGCTGATCGGCGCCACCTCGTTCGGCCGCGGTTGCGCGCTCGCCGGCTACCCCGGCGTGTACGCCCGGATCGCCTCGTACTACTCGACGATCACCGCGCAGCTGTAACCACCCCGCGACGGGCCCGCGGCCGGGTGCACTCCCGGCCGCGGGCCCGTTCGGCGTGACGTTCCGGACGCCGCCCGCCCGCGTTCCCATGATGTGAAGCACTCGGGTTGGACATGACATGTCCGGTGTGGATGCTTCTACCCATGCACGGTGAACAGCACTACCTCGTGGGCCTGGACCTGACCGGCCGGCGGGTCGTCGTCGTCGGCGGCGGCACGGTCGCGCAGCGCAGGCTGCCCAGGCTGGTCGCGGCGGGCGCGCGGGTGGAGGTGATCTCACCCGAGGTGACCCCGGCCGTCCAGGGCCTCGTCGACGGCGGCGAGGCGGTCTGGCACGCCCGCGAGTACGCCGACGGCGACCTCGACGGCGCCTGGTACGTGCTGGCGTGCACGTCGTCGCCCGAGGTGAACGCGCGGATCACGGCGGACGCCGAGGAGCGCCGCGTGTTCTGCGTGCGCGCCGACGTGGCCGTGAAGGGCACCGCCGTGACACCGGCGGTCGGCGAGCACGACGGCCTGCTGGTCGGCGTCCTCGCGGGCGGGGAGCACCGCCGGTCCGCCGGGGTGCGCGACGGCCTGCTCTCGGCGTTGCGCGACGGTTCCCTGGCCGACCACCACGACCAGCCGGCGGGCGTGGCGCTGGTCGGCGGCGGCCCCGGCGACCCCGACCTGATCACCGTGCGCGGGCGCCGGCTGCTGGCCAGGGCGGACGTCGTGGTGGCCGACCGGCTCGCGCCGCGCGAGCTGCTGGACGAGCTGCCGCCGCACGTCGAGGTGGTGGACGCGGCGAAGATCCCGTACGGCCGCGCGGCGACGCAGGACTTCATCAACACCACGCTGGTCGAGCACGCCAAGGCGGGCCGGTTCGTGGTCCGCCTCAAGGGCGGTGACCCGTACGTGTTCGGCCGGGGTTTCGAGGAGCTGATCGCGTGCGCCGAGGCGGGCGTGCCGGTCACCGTCGTGCCCGGCGTGACCAGCGCGTTCGGCGTGCCGGCGCTGGCGGACGTGCCGGTGACGCACCGGGGTGTCGCGCACGAGGTGGTGGTCGTGTCCGGGCACGTAGCGCCGGACGACGAGCGGTCGCTGGTCGACTGGCCGGCGTTGGCGCGGCTGCGCGGCACGGTCGTGATCCTCATGGGGGTGGAGCGGGCGGCGGCGTTCGCGGAGGCCCTCATGGCGGGCCGCCCGGGTGACACCCCGGTGTCGGTGATCCAGGAGGGCGGCACCCGCACGCAGAAGGTCGTGCGGTCGACGCTGGCTTCCCTGGCCCCGGACATCGCCGAGCACGGCATCCGCCCGCCCGCGATCATCGTTGCGGGACCGGTTGCCGCGCTGGCGGACGAGCTGCCGTTCCGCGCCTGAGGGCCAGTCCTGCCCCGGCGGCCACGACCACCGCCAGCCCGCCGAGCGCTGCCCAGGTCGTGCCGCCGGGGCGCGTCACCGGTTCGCCCTGCAACGCCTGCCGGACCAGCACCGCGAACAGCCCCGCGTACCCGAGGGCGGCCACCGCGACCAGCCGGGTGCGGACGTGCTCGGCCACGCCCAGCGCGGCCAGGCCGAGCGCCAGCAGGATCATCACCTGGAGCCCGTGCATCCCGACGAAGTGCGGCACGCGCAGGTCCCCGCCGGTCGTGCTCCAGCCCGTGATCGGCATGCCGGCGCCGCCGTCGGGCACGCCCACGCTGTGCCCGCCGACCAGCTCGACCTCCCGGCCGGTCGCGTCGACCGCCGTGACGGGCCGGCGCGGTCCCACCATCAGGTAACCCGACGCCATGCCGAGGATGGCCAGGTAGAGCCCGCCGCGCACGGCCCACCGCACGTCCGGCCGGCCGAAGCGCTGGAAGGACAGCACGAGCGCCAGCACCACGTTGGCCAGGAACATCGCCGGGATCAACGTCCCGAAGGTCAGCTGCACGAACCGGTTCAGCGGGTCGTCGGAGCTGTTGTAGTGGGTGAACGTGCCCCGGCCCGCCTGCAGGGCGATCAACCCGACCTCCAGGAACATGATCCCCGCGATCACCGTCGCCGTCCCGGACGTCCACCTCCGCCCCCGGTGGGGCAGTGAGAGCAGCCACGACAGCGTCGCGGAGTAGACCGCCAACGACAGCGTGAACTTGAACGGCTTGGCCCACAACGACACGTCCTGCAACAACCGCCCGTCGAGCACCGCCGCGACCGCGCACCCCAGCGCGCCCACCGCCATCACCACGGCCAACCACAGGGTGGGCCGGTGCCAGGTCTTCGTCATGGGGACCAGCGTCGCCGGACGCCCCACCAAGATCACTGGTGCTGCCCCGGCAGTGCGAGGTAGGGCTGGCCCTGCCCCCGGTGGGACAATGGCGGCGAGTGGAACGGGGACGTCGTGGCGGTGTGGGTGCGGCTCGCCGGGGTGGGGCTGGCCAAGGTGAGGTTCGCCTACTCCCCGGTGTTCGAGACCGTGATGGCGGTCGACGGGCTCCGCACACCCGGCGCGCACGCCGTGCACCTGCCGTGGGTGCGGTGGGCGCGGGAGAGGGTCGACGGCATCCCGGGCCTGGGCACGTTGCTGGCCCGGCTGGAGGGCCCGGCGAAACCGGCCGACCTGATGCCCGTGCCGGACGTGCGGATGCCGGACCTGGACGCCGAGCTGCGCCACGTCGCCCAGCCGGAGGCCGACGTGATCCGGCGCTGCCACGACCTCCTCATCGCGCCGCACTGGACGCGCATCACGGCCGTGCTCGAAGCCGACATCGCGGCCCGGGCGGCGACCCTGGCCGACAAGGGCGTGGAGGCGGTGTTCCAGGACCTGCACCCGGAGGTCACGTGGGCAGACGGCGAACTGGTGCTGCACCGCAAGCCCGAGCACCGCGTCGACCTGGCCGAGCGCGGTCTCGTCCTGTGCCCGAGCGTGTTCTGCTGGCCGAAGGCGTGGATCGCGATCGACCCCGTGGGGCAGGGGGTGCTGCGCTACCCGGCGCGCGGCATCGGCACGCTGTGGGAGGAGCGGGGCACGCCGCACGACCTGGCGGCCCTGATCGGCCGGACCCGCGCCCACCTGCTCACGTTGCTGGCCGCGCCGAGGAGCACGACGGACCTGGCGACGGCGCTCGGCGTCACGGCGGGCGCGGTGTCGCAGCACATCGGCGTCCTGCGGGCCGCGCGCCTGGTCACCACGCGCCGCGAGGGCCGGCACGTGCTGCACATGCGCACCGCCCGCGCCGACACCCTCATGACCTGACCGCGCACGACAACGGCACCCCGCCCGGAGGACGAGGTGCCGTGGTCGAAGATCGGCGAACTAGTGCTGCGCCACCCGGCGCGGGCGACCCGCGCTGCCACCGCGGTCGCGCTCGGAACGGCCGCCGCGGAAGCCGCCGAAGCCGCCGCCGTTGCCGGCGCCACCGGCGCTGCGGCGAGGACCGCCACCGCCACCGCGACGGGCGCGGACCGGGACCTCGGGCTCGACCACGGGGATGCCGCTGGGCACGCGAGCGCCCGTGATGCGGACCAGCTCCTCGTCACCGGGACGGACCTTGGTCGAGGTCGGGCGGACGCCCGCCCGCGCGGTCAGGCCCTGCACGGTGCGCCGCTGGTCGTGCGTGACCAGGGTGACGACCGTGCCGGACTGGCCCGCGCGCGCCGTGCGACCGGCGCGGTGCAGGTAGTCCTTCGGGTCGGCCGGCGGGTCGACGTGGACCACGAGGCTCACGTCGTCCACGTGGATGCCGCGCGCCGCCACGTCGGTGGCGATCAGCACCGGCATGGTGCCGTCGCGGAACTGGGTCAGGACGCGCGTGCGCGCGCTCTGCGCCTTGCCGCCGTGCAGCGCGCCCGCGTGCACGCCCATCGACCGCAGCTTCTTGGCCAACCGGTCGACGTGGTGCTTGGTGCGCACGAACATGATCGTGCGGCCCTCGCGCGCGGCGACCTCGGTGACCACGTTCTGCTTGTCCTCGGCGGACACGAACAGCAGGTGGTGGTCCATCGTGGTGACGCTGCCCGTGGGCGGCGAGACCGAGTGGACCACCGGGTCGTGCAGGTACTGGCGGACCAGCTTGTCCACGTCGCCGTCGAGCGTGGCGGAGAACAGCAGGCGCTGGCCGTCCTGCGGGGTCAGGTCGAGGATCGCCCGGACCTGCGGCATGAAGCCCATGTCCGCCATCTGGTCGGCCTCGTCCAACGCGGTGAACATGACCTCGGACAGGTCCGCCGTGCCCTGCCGGACGTGGTCGGACAACCGGCCGGGGGTGGCGATCAGCAGGTCGACGCCGCGGCGCAGCGCGTCGACCTGACGCGGGAACGACGTGCCGCCGACGACCGTGCGGCACCACAGGCCCAGCGATCGGGCGAACGGGTTGAGGGCTTCCTCGACCTGCATCGCCAGCTCGCGGGTGGGCACCAGCACGAGCGCGCGCGGCTTGAGCGGCTTGGCCCGACCACCGGTCAGGCGGGACAGCAGCGCCAGGCCGAACGCCAGCGTCTTGCCGGAGCCGGTCTGGCCGCGACCGAGCAGGTCACGACCCGCCATGGCGTCCGGCAGCGTGGCGGCCTGGATCGGGAACGGCTCGGTGATGCCCGCCTGCTCGAGCGCGCGCAGCAGCTCGTCGGACAGGCCCAACTCCGCGAACGAGGGCAGCGGGCCCTCGGGCATGGTGCTCTCGACGTGGTCGGGGATGGTGGTCGTCAGCTCCACGCTGGAAGCGGGACGACGGTTGCCCTGGCCTGGGCGCCTGTTACTGCGGGAATTGCGGAACTGCGGGCGCTCGGAACGGCCTTGGGACATTGTCGGCAAAACAAACCTCCGGGACACGGCACGTCTCGAGGATTGCTCTGCTTGAGCAGGCGCGATCGCTGGGACGGGCCCGGCGCGCGGATCGCGCCGATAGTGGTTGGGAAGCACCACCGGCCACTCTGGCGGCCTGGGGCGCTCAGTGGCGCCACCGGGCGGTGCACCACTCAGTCTAGCTGATCACGCGGCGGTGTTCGTCATCGCGGCGGTGTTCTCGCGCACACGGGTGAGGGGCGCGGTGGCCCCGTGCGGCTCGCCGACGATCACCGGAACCCGTAAAAGGGCACGTGGCGAGGGGTGCGCCTCGATCTCCGCACGGTGTGGTCGACGTGCCGCCCACCAACTGAACGGAGCAACGCCGGTCGGCGCGCTGAGCACCGCCCGGAAGGACTTCGACTTCCCGCAGGGTGCGAACCCCGACCAGGCGATCGCGTGACGTCGTGCGACGGACGGGGGCGTCGCGGGTGGTGCTCGCGGCGAGCTCCGGACCGGTGTCGGCCCGGAGCTCGCCGCGAGCACCGGACGGTCAGCGCAGACCCGCCAGGTCCAGCAGCATCCCGGTGACCTCGCGCGGCTCCGCCAGCTCCGGCGGCAGGCCGCGCGCGGTGAACCAGCCGGCCACGTTGCGCACGTCCCGCTCCAGGAACTCGGGCCCGCGCGGGTTCGCCACCAGGTCCACCACCTGCGGCAGGTCGATCACGACCAGCCGCCCGTCGTGGACCATCAGGTTGAACGCCGACAGGTCGCCGTGACCCAGCCCGGCGGACGCCATCACGCCCAGCGCGTCCACCAGCTGCCGCCACAGGTCGAGCAGCTCGTCCGGCTCCGGCCGCAGCTGCGCCAGCCTCGGCGCCGCCGCGCCGTCCGCGCCGACGAACTCCAGCAGCAGCTCGGTGCCGTCGCGCTGCACCGGGTAGGGCACCGGCGCGCCCATCTGCCAGAGCTTCGCCAGCGCGGCGAACTCGGCCACCGCCCACCGCTCGGCGATGAGGTTGCGGCCGAACGCGCTGCGGTTCGTCATCGCGCGCATCTCGCGGGACCGGCGCATGCGCCTGCCCTCGAGGTAGCCCGCGTCCCGGTGGAACAGCCGGTGGTCGTTGCTGCGGTACCGCTTCGCGGCCAGCAGGCACGACCGGTCGGTGCCGGGCATGGCGCGTTCCAGCAGGAAGACGTCCGCTTCCTTGCCGGTCTTCACGATCCCCAGCTCGCGGTCGACCGCGGACAGGTCGGTGACGAGCCACCGCGGGTGCGGTTTCGGGCCCTGGTCGGCATCGCCCCAGGTGGACCAGCGGTCGCCGTCCTCCGGGACGTCCGCCGCGACGGCGTCCTCCCGCATCTGGGCGAGGCGGTCCTTGGCTTCCTCGGTGAGCCGGCCGCGACGGCCCGGCTCGACGTCGCCGTCGGTGCGCGCCTGGGCCTTCTTCGCCTTCTTGGCATGCCACTTGAGGTCGTCGGCGTGGTCGAAGTCGGATTCGAACTCGGTGTACTGGTCGTGCTCGCGCACTGGATGTGCTCCAGGTGAAGTGGGAGTGATCGCCCCCCACCCGGCGCGGTGTGGTCTTTCGCGCGGGTTCGCCTCAGGCGGGCGGGGCGAGCGGACGGGTCGGTGCCACGTCCCGGACAGCTGTCGCCATCTGGCACCTCCTCGACTCCGCCGTGGTCTGCCACCACCGGCGCTCTGCGCGTACCGGCACAGGGTGCCGGGCCCGCTCCCACCGCCGCAACCCATTTACCGCTTCACCGCGACCGCCCTGCCGAGACCCGCCCCGCCTCGACCCGCCCTGCCTCGACTCCGCTGCCGACCGCGGCTCCGTCGTCCAGCGGGACCGCGTCGTTCAGCGCGACTCGGCGCGGTAGCTGCCGCGTTCGCCCATCCAGGCCGCGGCGAGCTGGGCGATCACCAGCGAGTCGTGCCGCAGCACCCGTTCGTCGTGCCACTGCGGGGCCTTCGGCGCGACGGCCAGCATCCGCTGCCGGGCCGTGCCGCTGAACTCCACCAGCGCGGCCACCGCGTCGTCCACCTCGCCCGGCGCGAGCGGTCGGGGAGCCGCGGCGCCGGGGAGCGTGAGCGTGGTGTCGGTGAACGTCGCCGAGGTCCCGAGGTCGCGGGCCAGCTGGTGCTCCACCGACTCCGCGTTGACCTGCCGCTGCTGCCACGTGGGGTCGGCCAGGGCCAGGCGCAGCCCGAGCAGCCGAGCCAGGCACACGCCGGACCACACCCGCTTCAGGGCTCCCGGCGCGTCGAGCGCGTCGGTCCGCAGGTCCTCGGTGATCACCCGGAGTTGGTCCGGGGTGACCGGGTCCGAGAACGTGGTGCCCGGTGTGGCGGGAGGTGTGTCGGCGGTCACCCGGTCATTCTGTCACCACCCTCACGAGTGGTGACAAATCCTGACCTTCGGTCACGCAAACGGCGGTCAGCGGTGGGAGAACGAACGGCGGTAATCCTTTGGCGGGACTCCCACCACGGACGTGAAGTGGTGTCGCAGGAGTGCGGCCGTGCCGAAGCCCGAGCGGTGGGCCACGTCCTCCACGGTGAGCTGCGTCTCCTCCAGGAGCTGGCGGGCGCGCAGCACGCGCTGGGTGGTGAGCCAGCGGTGCGGCGTCGTGCCGGTCTCGGCGGCGAAGCGGCGGGCGAACGTGCGCTCGGACATCGTCGCCCGCTCGGCCAGGCTCGCGACGGTGTGCTCCTGGTCGAGCCGGTCCTGGAGCCAGGCGAGCAGCGGCTGGAGGCTGTCCGCCTCGTGCGGCGGCGTCGGCACCTCGACGAACTGGCGCTGGCCGCCGTCCCGCTGGGGTGCGACGACCATGCGCCGCGCGATGGTCGCCGTGACGGCCGCGCCGAACTCCCGGCGGACCACGTGCAGGCACGCGTCGATGCCCGCGGCCGTGCCCGCGCTGCTGACGATGTCGCCGTCGTCCACGAACAGCACGTCCGGGTCGACCTTGGCGTGGGGGAAGCGCGCGGCCAGGTCGGCGGCGTGGCGCCAGTGGGTGGTGCAGCGGCGGTCGTCGAGCAGGCCCGCCGCGCCGAGCACGAACGCGCCGCTGCACACCGACAGCAGCGTGGCCCCCCGGCCGTGGGCTTCGCGGAGGGCGTCGAGGAGCGCCGGCGGGTACTCGTCGCGGATCTTCGCGGCGGCCACGGCGACCAGGTCGGCGTCGGCCAGCGCGTCGAGGCCGTGCGCGGGGACCACCGACGCGCCGACGTCCGTGGTGACCGGTTCGCCGGGGCGTTCGCCGCAGACCCGGAAGTCGATCCGCGGCACGCCGTCGTCGGTGCGGTCGACGCCGAAGACCTCGCAGATCACGCCGAACTCGAACGGTGCGAGGCCGTCGATGAGGACGGCGGCGACGGTGCGGAGCATGCCGTCACCCTACTTGGCTGGATTTTGACGCACAACGGCAAGGCTGCCAATTGTGGCTGCTTCTTGTGCATCGCACAGTTAGTGCCATGACTGCGATCCTCTTCGCCCTGGCCGTCGTGGCGCTGGTCGTCTACGGCCTGGAGCGCAACCACCGGCGACAACCGCACCTGGGCTCCCGCCTGGCGGGCGGCACGGACACCGAAGACCGCGACCTGCCGCGCGTGACCGCAGACCTGCGTGCCGTCACCGCGCGCTCGACCGCGCGCCACCGCGGCGCCGCGCCCCGCCGTCCGGTCGGGGCCGTGCGGTCGATCCACCCGGCCCGTTCGGCCTGACGGCTAGACGACCAGGTCGGCGGTCGCGGGGCCCGTGCGCTCCACCCGCAGCCCGGCCCGGCCGGCGACCTTGACCAGGCCCTTGAGGTCGCTCGGCTCGGACCGCGACTTGACGATCGCCTGCGCGAGCCGCCCCTTGTGCGCTTTGTTGAAGTGGCTGACCGCGTTGCGCCGCCCGGTGCCGTCCTCGGTGACCACGCGGATCACGGCGGCGTGGGGGATGCGGGCCAACGAGGTGTACGGGCTCGACCGCAGGTCGACGACGAACTCGTCGGCGGCGGCCAGCACCGGTTCGAGCGCGGGCCGCCACAGCCCGCCGAGGGGGCCGACGGAGGGCGGCACGCTGCCACCCGACAACCGGTAGGCGGGGATCGGATCCCCGCCGCCGACCACGCCGAACAGGGCCGAGGCCACCGAGAGGCGCGCGAACGCCCTGGCCCTCTCCGCCTTCGTCAACGAGTCGAGGCCCAGCGCGTCGTACAGCACCCCGGTGTACCTGGCGAGCGCGGGCAGCGTGGGGGAGCGGCGCAGCTCGGCGTTGCGCTCGACTTCGCCGGCCTGGCGTTCGGACAGCCCGAGCACGGCGAGGCTGGCGGGCACGTCGGCGGCGAGGTCGACGAGGGCGTCCACCAGCTTGCCGCGCACCGGCGTGAGCTCCGGGTGCGACAGCAGGTCGAGGTCGAGGGGCGCGCCGGAGCCACCGAGGGCCTTGGTCTCCGACGGGGGGAGCAGTACCAACACGAGGGTCGAGCCTATGCGCCGACCGACCGCCACCTGCTCTCGCCCGCACCGCCCGCTGCGCCGCCACCCGACCCGCCGCACTCGCCCCCGGCCCGCACCGGTCGCCGGCCCACATCCCGCCTCTGCCCGCCGTCGAGCCCCGCGCGCACGGGTCGCCCCCCGGGAACCTGCCCCGCAGGCAGACGCGCCCGCCGCGCCCGCCCGCCTGGCCGCCACCGAGTCCCGCCCCGCCACCTGCCGCGTCCGATCTGCCCCGCGCGCACGGGTTGGCGCTCCGGGGCCTGCCCCGCGGTCGGACCCACCCGCAGCGCCGGACCCGCCTGTCCGCCGCTGCTCGCGCCCGCCGCCACCGCCTGTCGAGCCCGACCTGCCCCGCGCGCCTGGTCCCCGGCCCCGCTGCCCGCCGCCCCGGACCTGCCCGCCGCGGGCTCGCCTGCCCGTTCCGGCTCCCCGAACCCCGGCTCCCCGAACCCCGGCTCCCCGAACCCCGGCCCCCCGGAAGGCCGGTCAGCGAGGTCAGCCCAACTGGCCGACGCAGAACTGGTTGCCGTCCGGGTCCGCCAGGACGGTCCAGGTCAGGCCCGGCACGGTGTGCTCGCCGATCTCCGTCGCGCCGAGCCCGACCAACCTGGCCACCTCACCCGCGCGGTCCTCGACGTGGGAGTCGAAGTGAACCCGGTTCTTGCCCGGCGTCGGGTCGTCGACGCGTTGCAGCCCCAGCTGGAGCCCGCCCTCGCCGCCCGCCGGCGCGAGGACCAGGAACTCGCCCCAGTCGTGCTGCACCGACGTGCCCAGCGCCTTGGTCCAGAAGTCCGCCAGCCGGTGCGGGTCGGTCGTGTCGATGGTGATCATGCCGATGGTGAGGGTCATGGCCCGGCACGCTAGCGCCGACCACCGACAATCGCCGCCGCGCTCACCCCGGCCTAACCCGTTGGAACTGATCAGGGCACGTTCACTACCCTTTCCCGGACAACCCGCCCACGAGGAGCACCCACCGTGATCACGAGGATGTCGTCGCTGTTCCTGCGCACGCTGCGCGAGGACCCGGCGGACGCCGAAGTACCCAGCCACAAGCTGCTGGTCCGCGCCGGCTACGTGCGCCGCGTCGCGCCGGGCGGTTACTCGTGGCTGCCGCTGGGGCTGCGGGTGCTGCGCAACATCGAGCAGGTCGTGCGCGACGAGATGGACGCCTTCGGCGCGCAGGAGATCCAGTTCCCCGCGCTGCTGCCGAAGGAGCCCTACGAGGCGACGAACCGGTGGACCGAGTACGGGCCCAACCTGTTCCGCCTCAAGGACCGCAAGGGCGCCGACTACCTGCTCGGCCCCACGCACGAGGAGCTGTTCGCGCTCACGGTGAAGGGCGAGTACTCCTCCTACAAGGACTACCCGGTCACGCTCTACCAGATCCAGACGAAGTACCGGGACGAGGCGCGTCCCCGCGCGGGCATCCTGCGGGGCCGCGAGTTCCTGATGAAGGACTCCTACTCCTTCGACCTCGCCGACGAGGGCCTGGCGCAGTCCTACCAGCGGCACCGCGAGGCCTACATCCGCATCTTCGAGCGGCTCGGGCTGGAGTACGTCATCGTCTCCGCCACGTCGGGCGCGATGGGCGGCTCGGCGTCGGAGGAGTTCCTGGCGGTCGCGCCGACCGGCGAGGACACCTTCGTCCGCAGCACGGAGTCGGACTACGCGGCGAACGTGGAAGCCGTCGTCACGCCCGCGCCCCCCGAGCAGGACCCGGCGGCCCACCCCGCGGCGCAGGTGCACCACACGCCGAACACGCCGACCATCAAGACGATGGTCGACTACCTGAACGCCAACACCGACCGCACCTTCACCGCCGCGGACACGCTGAAGAACTTCCTCGTCAAGACCAGGAAGCCCGGCGAGCAGGACTGGACGCTGCTGGCCATCGGCCTGCCCGGCGACCGCGAGGTCGACCTCAAGCGCCTGGAGGCGGCGGTCGAGCCCGCCGAGGTCGCGATGCTGGAGGACGCGGACTTCGCCCGCAACTCCTTCCTGGTCAAGGGCTACATCGGCCCGGCGGCGGTCCAGGCCAACGGGGTGAGGTACCTGGTCGACCCGCGCGTGGTGCGCGGCACGGCGTGGGTGACCGGCGCGGACAAGGCCGACCACCACGTGGTGGACCTGGTCTGCGGCCGCGACTTCACCCCGGACGGCACGATCGACGTGGCCGAGGTCCGCGAGGGCGACGCGTCGCCGGACGGCAAGGGCTCGCTGGTGTCCGCGCGCGGCATCGAGATCGGGCACATCTTCCAGCTGGGCCGCAAGTACGCGGACGCGTTCGCGCTGGACGCGCTCGGCCCCGACAGCAAGCCCATCCGGATCACCATGGGCTCCTACGGCATCGGCGTGTCCCGCCTGGTGGCCGTGATCGCCGAGCAGAGCCACGACGACCGCGGCCTGATCTGGCCGCGCAACGTCGCGCCCGCCGACGTGCACGTGGTCGTCGCGGGCAAGGACGAGGCGCTGCTCGCGGGCGGCGAGAAGCTGGCGGGCGAGCTGTCCGCGGCGGGCGTGAAGGTGCTGCTGGACGACCGCAAAGCGAGCCCGGGCGTGAAGTTCGCCGACGCCGAGCTGATCGGCGTGCCGACGATCCTGGTGGTCGGCCGCGGCCTGGCCAACGGCCTGGTCGAGGTCAAGGACCGCCGCACGGGCGAGCGCGAAGAGGTGCCGGTCGCCGACGCGGTCCAGCACCTGCTGGGCGTCGTCAAGGGCTGACACCACCCGATCGGACCGCAGAAGGGCGTACCGGCCACCACCGCCGGCTGGGAACATCCGGGCATCGGGGATGACACCAGGAACGTGATGAGCGGCCACGCCGACGCGGTGGTGCAGGCCGGCCGGGTGGAGCACGTCCGGATCGGCGACCAGCACGACCGCCGCGGCGTGGTCGCCCTGCTCGTGGTGGTCGTGCTGGTGGTCGTGGCGGGTGTGGCCGTGGTGTGGCGGTTGACCCGGGAGGAACCGGCCCCACCGGTCGCGCCCCTGGCCGACACCGACCTCCGGCTCAAGGACGACTGCACGTCCGGCTGGGTGGTTCCCGAGCGCGGTGACGCGCCCGTGCCGTTCACCACCCGCCGCCCGGTCGACGCGGTGCTCGCCACGGGCGGCGAGGTCGTCGTCACGGTGCAGGGGCAGACCCGCACGTCGGTGGTGCTGCAGTCGGCGTGGGTCGAGGTGCTGAGCCGCACCCCCGCGCGCCCGGGGGTGTACCTGCCCTCGGCGTGCCAGTCCGACGTCGTGCCCCGCTTCTTCCAGCTCGACCTCGCCGCGGCGTCCCCCGAACTGGTGCCGAGGGTGTTCGAGGGCGAGCCGCTGACCTTCCCCTTCCGGGTCGACGAGGTCGAGCCGGAGCAGTTCGTCATCACGGCCCTCTCCCCGGACGACGAGGAGGTCGCGTGGCGGCTCCACCTCAGGTGGACGTCCGGCGCCACCGAGGGCGAGTTGGTCCTCGACGACCGCGGCGAGCCCTTCCGGACCACGGGCATCGCCGCGGCGCGCCGGTTCTGCCTCCTCGACGGCGGCTCCCGGTGGCAGCCGTCGTGCTGACCCGGGTGGTGGTCGGCGCGCTGCTCGCCGTGCTGGTCGGGTGTGGCGCCGCCCCCGAGCCGCCGCCGTCCTTCGCGCCGCCGCGGTGGTCGGAGCAGGACCGGTCCGAGCTGCCCGCGGAGCTGGCCTCGCTCTACGTGCGGGCCGCGATCGGCTGGGACGGCGGGCTGTTGGTGGCGGGCGACTACCCGGAGCCCGCGCTGTTCTCGTCCCCGGACGGGCGGAAGTGGACCGAACAGGCTCCCGAGGGGTTCGGCGACCACCTGCGCGGCCAGCCGTTCGCCGCGTACGGCTCCACCGCCTACGTCCTGGGCGGCGCTGCGGGCGAGGTGGCCGTGTGGCGCACCGAGGACGGCACGACGTGGCAGCGGACGCCACTGCCGTACGGCGACCTGGACGACCCGTTCATGGCCATCGCCGCCGGGCCGCACGGCGTGCTGGTCGTCGGGTCCGACGGGTTCGACTACGCCGCCGGGCTGGAGGCCGAGCACACCCCGGAGGACTTCTTCGGCTTCGAGTTCTGGCACTCCGCCGACGGGGAGGAGTTCCGGTACGCGGGCGACCTCACGCTCGCGCGGACCGTGATCGGCATCACGCCGCGGGTGGTCGCGACGGACGACGGCTTCCTCCTGCACGACTCCGGCGCTTACGGCGTCGACGTGTTCCGGGAGGACACACCGCTGTACCGGTCGACGGACGGCGAGTCCTGGCAGTACGTCGGCGACGGCCTGCCGATCGGCACCCGACTCGCCGTGGGACGTGCCGGGTCCTTGACGTTCGTGCTGGGCCAGAGCCCGTCCGGCCTGTACGCGCGGTACCGGCGTGACGGGGACAGCGGGTGGAGCGACGGCGCCATCGACCTCGGGCGGCTCCCGGACGACGCCGTCGTGCCCGCGACCGGGCAGTGGCCGACCGCGGTCCACCCGTGGGGGACCGGGTTCATCGCGATCGGCCGGACGGAACGGGGTGAGGCGGGCCTGGTGTGGTCGTCGCCGGACGGCATCACGTGGACCCGGTCACCGGTGCGGGGCAGCGGGTTCGACCGGCTCGCCGAGCTGGTGGCGGTCGCGTCGAGCCGGGGCGAAACCCTCCTGTTCGGCCTGGAGGGCTTCCCCCCGGACGTGCGAGTGCACCTGTGGCGGGCCGGCCCTAGCGGTTGAGCACCGCGTCCAGCACGGTCGCCGTGTCGGACAGGTCCGCCAGCACGACGTGCGCGCCCGCCTCCCGCAGGTCCGCGACGCTGCTGCGGCCCGTCGCCACGCCGATGGCGACGGCCCCGTGGTGCAGTGCGGCGTCCACGTCGTGCGGGGTGTCGCCGATGACGACCGCCCGGAACTCGCGGGCGTGCTTGGCGGTGGCCAGCCGCACCGCCTCCAGCACCAGCGCGGGCCGGTGCTCGGACACCGAGCCGTAGCCGCCGATCTCGAAGTCCAGGTGTCCGTCGAGCCCGAACGCGGCCAGCTTGTGCCGGGCGATCTCCACGAGGTTCCCGGTGACCAGCGACTGCACGACGTCCTCGCGCTCCGCCAACGCCTCCAGCGCCGCCAGGGCGCCCGGGAGCGCGTGCCCCCGCGCGGGCAGCAGGTCGCGTTCCCGCGTGGCCACGTCGATCAGCTCCGCGTGCAGCCGGGCCACCAGCTCCTCGGTCGGCTCCAGGTCGTGCGCGGTCAGCAGCTCACGCGTGATGGCGCGCTCGGTGCGGCCGGGGAAGCTGGGCACGTGCACGAGGTCCAGGCCCGACGTCACGCGGAACGCGGTGCGGTACCACTCGTGCCCGAGGCCCCTGGCGTCGATCAACGTCAGGTCGATGTCCCACAGCACCAGCGTGTTCACGACTGCCGCACGCTTCCCAGGATGCGCCGCACGTCCTCGTCGGACGGTCCCTCGGCCACGTGCGGCCCGCCCTCGGCGACGTTGAGCACGAACACGGCCACCTCGGAGCCGTCGCGCATCGCCACCGCGCTGACCGTGGCCTTGGGCGCGTAGCAGGCGCTGGCGGACTTGGGCGTCACCTCGACGCTGAGCCGGACGACCCCGTCGTCGCCGGACTCGACGCGCGGCTCGCCGATCTCGGGTGGCGCGCCGTTCACCGTGTACCCGCCGGCGGCGATCCGGTCCACCAGCTCGGCGGCGACCTGCTCCGGGTCGTCGTGGACGAGCGAACCGGCCATCGCCTGCGCCTGGATCATGCTCCGGCCCTGGCACTGGAACGGCCGCGACACGTACGTGGTGCTCAGCTTGACCCGCCCGGACGAGCCGGTGCCGCTCGCCTCCCAGGACGGCGGCAGCTCGTAGGACAGGCCGGCCTTCTCGTCGTCCACCGGCTGCCAGTCCGGCTCGGCCTCGGTCGAGGTGGTCGACGCGGCGGTGGGCGCCGCCTGGCCGTCACCGGACTTCAGCACCACCAGTGCGGTGACGCCGCCGCCGACCAGCAGCACGGCGACCGCGGCCAGCGCGATCCACAGCGGCGCGCGGCTCGGCCGCTTCGGCGGTTGCTGCTGGTAGACGCCCAGCCCGGAGTAGCTCACCGGCTCAGCGGCTTCACGGAGTCGACCATGCCCTGCAGGTCGGCCTCGGTCGGCGGCTTCGGCTCGGCCGGGCCGCCCTCGAGGTCGCCGTTCGCCATGAACACGTGGAAACCCTTGTCCCCCTTGAGGACCAGGACCTTCACCATGCCCTTGGTGGCCAGGCACTCGTTGCCGGAGGTGGTGGCGACCGCGTCGACCTGCACGCCCTCGATGTCGCCCAGCGAGCTCGGCAGCTTCACCGGCTTCGGCTCGCCGAGCTTGACCTCGGACTTGGGCGCGGACTTGTAGTACTGCGTGGCGAGCTTCTGGGCGAAGTCCTTGGCCACGGCGGTGAGGTCGGTCTGCGGCACCACGACACCGCCCGCGCCGCCGCGGGTGAAGCCGTTGCCGCCGCAGTCGTACGCGCCGCTGACGGTGAGGCCGGTCAGCTTCACGTCCTCCATGGCCTCGACCGGCGCGCTGCCCGGCGCGGGCGACCAGCCCTTGGGCACGTCGTAGCTGTAGGACAGCGCGGTCACCGGCAGGCAGTTCCAGCCCTGCTTGACGGGCTCGCAGGTGGCGTTCGGCGGCGTCGACGGCGTGGTCTTCGTCGTGGTGGTGGTCGTGGTCGTCGACGTGGTGCTCGTCGTGCTCTGCGCGACCGTCGACGAGCCGTCCGGCCGGGTGAGCACGAACGCGGTCACGCCGCCGCCGACGAGCAGGACGACGACCGCGCCGATCACCAGCCACAGCTTGGCCTTGCTCTTCTTCTCGGGCGGCGGCTCCTCGCCGCCGGAGAAGACGCCGAGGCCGCCGTACGAGCCGCCGTAGTTCTGCGGGAAGACCTGCTGCGGGTAGCCCTGGTCCTGCCGGCCCCAATCGCCCTGGTTGGGCTGGCCGCCCCAGCCGGACTGCCCGTCACCTGGGTAAGTCACGGCCCAAACCGTACCCGGTGCCGCTCGGGGCCCGGACCGCTCCGATCAATTCAGCGCGCGTTGACTTCTGTGGGCGGCCCGCCGTAGCCTTCAATTCAACACATGATGAATCAACTGGGAGGTCACCATGGCCGCACTGCACGACCGGCCGCCGTCGGTCATCGCGGTGGCCACCGCCGTCGCGGGCGCGTTGATCGCGCTCGTGCTGGGCCTGCTGACGTTCGGCGTCCAGGCGACGGCGCACCCGGACGGGGTGCCGCTCGCGGTCGCCGTCGGCGCCGACGCGCCGGCGCAGCTGCGCGGCGTCGCCGACGAGCTGGCCGGCAGCGACGTGGCGGAAGTCTCGTGGCGCGTGGCCACGCCCGACGAGGCGAGGGACCTGCTGTCGCGCCGGGAGGTCTACGGGGTGCTCGAACTCGCGCCCGGCGGCGCGACCGTGCTGCTGTCCGGCGCGGTGAACCCGTCCGGCACGCAGGTCGCCCAGCAGGTGCTCGGCGGCGTGGTCCAGGGCGCCGGGATGCAGGCGGAGGTCGTCACGCTCGACCCGGCGTCCGCCGCCGGTCGCACGGCGCCGCCGGCCGCGAGCGCGCTGCTGTGGATCGCCGGTCTGGTCGCGGGCGCGGCGTTCACGCTCGTGGCCCGCAGGGCGACCCCGCTCGGCCGGCTGGCGGGCGTCGCCACCACGACCGTGCTCGGCGTCGCCGTGGTCGCGGGCCTCTTCACGCTGTGGGACTCGGCCCTGCCCCTCACCGCGGCCGTGCTCGGCTACCTCGCCCTGGTCGGAGCGGCGTTCGCGCTGGTCCAAGGCGCGCTGCTGCGGCTGCTGGGCATCCGCGCGATGGCCGTGCTCGGCCCGCTGTACCTGATCGCGCCCGCCGTCGCGGGCCAGGTGCCGGAGCTGATCGACCCCGTCTACCGGGCCCTGCTGTGGTCCTGGACCCCGTTCCGCTTCTCCACCGAGGGCGTGCGCGCCCTGCTGCAGGGCGGGTCGCCCGGCGCGGCCCAGGTCTGGGTGTTCGTCGCGCTCGCCGCGGTCGGCCTGGTCGTGCTCCTGCTACCCGGCCAGGAAGGTCAGGCGGACCTTGCGGACGGGGTTGTCGACGTTGGTGTCGACGAGGCAGACCGACTGCCAGGTGCCGAGCGCCAGCACACCGCCTAGCACCGGGATCGTCGCGTAGGGCGGCACCAGCGCGGGGAGCACGTGGTCACGGCCGTGACCGGGCGTCCCGTGCCGGTGCCGCCACCGCCCGTCCGCGGGCAGCAGCTCGCGCAGCGCGGCCAGCAGGTCGTCGTCGCTGCCGGCGCCGGTCTCCAGCACCGCCAGGCCCGCCGTCGCGTGCGGCACCCAGAGGTGCAGCAGCCCGTCGCCGTCCACGTCGGCCAGGAAGTCCTCGCAGGCGCGGGTGAGATCGTGGACGACCTCGGTCGAGCCGGTGCGGATCTCGATCTCTTCGCTGCGCATGCCTCCAGAGCTTAAATCGCGGTGCGCCACCTCCGCCCGATCGGGCACCATGCCGTCCGTGATCCACACCGCGATCGTCACCGGGGCCAACCAGGGCATCGGGGCGGCGACCGCCAAGGCGCTCGCCGCCCGAGGCGTCAACGTCCTCATCACGTTCCTGCGCTTCGCGCCCGCGCCGGACCCGAGCCTGCCGGGCGAGTACTTCACCGCCCGCGAGTCGGACGCGGCGGACGTGGTCGCCGCCATCACCGAGGCGGGCGGCAAGGCCCACGCGCTGGAGGTCGACCTCACCGACACGCTCGCGCCCACCACGCTCTTCGACACCGCGGAACGGGTCTTCGGGCCGGTCGACATCCTGGTCAACAACGCCTCCAGCTGGGTGCAGGACACGTTCCTCGCCGTGGACACCGACCAGTTCGGCCGCGTCCTGCAAGCCGTCACGCCCCAGACGTTCGACGCGCAGTTCGCCGTGGACGCCCGCGCGGGCGCGCTGCTGATCGCCGAGTTCGCCCGCCGGCACATCGCGCGCGGCGGCAACTGGGGCCGCATCGTCGGCCTGACCTCCGGCGGCCCGCTCGGCTTCCCCAGCGAGGTCACCTACGGCGCGGCGAAGGCGGCGCTGGACAACTACGCCATGTCGGCGGCGGCCGAGCTGTGGCCGCACGGCATCACGTCCAACGTCGTCAAGCCGGGCGTCACCGACACCGGCTGGGTCAACGACGCGGTGCGCGCCCAGCACGACGTCTCCCAGCCCGAGGACGTGGCCGACGTGGTCGCGTTCCTCTGCTCGGACGCCGCCGCCAAGGTGACGAAGAACGTCATCACGCTGCACTGACCTTCATTACCCGCTGGTAACATAGCCGCCGTGAAGGCCTCCCGACTGCGCCGCGGCATGAACCTGTGGCCACCGTTCCTGTTCGCCGGCATCCGCGTGGTCGAGCTGTCCGACGACTACCGCCACGTCAAGGTCCGGATGCGGATGCACTGGTGGAACCGCAACTACGTGGGCACGCACTTCGGCGGCTCGCTGTTCGCGATGACCGACCCGTTCTGGATGCTGCTCGTGCTGCACCACCTGGGCCGCGAGCACCTCGTGTGGGACCGCGCGGGCGAGATCGACTTCGTCAAGCCGGGCCGCGGCACCGTCCACGCCGAGTTCGACCTGACCGACGAGCACCTGGACGAGCTGCGCTCCCGGGCCGCGGGCGACAACAAGGCCCTGATGTGGTTCTCCACCGACATCGTGGACGCCTCCGGCGAGGTCGTCGCCCGCACCCGCAAGCAGGTCTACGCGCGTCGCAAGAACCGCAAATCGGTGGACGACGGGGTCACCGAGACCGTGTGATCACCCCATGCGCGCAGCCTTCGGCACGACCTTCGACGTCCCCCTCGGCTACCTGAACACCGCCAGCATCGGCGTGCCCCCGGCGCCCACCGCCGCGGCCGTCGCGGACGCCGTGCGCCGGTGGTCGGTCGGCGCGGACGGCCCGGGCGCGGCGGACGAGCACGCGACCACCGCCCGCGAGGCGTTCGGTCGGCTCGTCGGCGTGCCGGCCGAACGCGTCGCGATGGGCGCGTCGGGCTCCCAGCTCGTCTCCCTGGTCGCCGCCGGCCTGCCGGCCGACGCCTCGGTCCTCGTCGCGCGCGGCGAGTTCACCAGCCTCACGTTCCCCTTCGCCGCCCGCGGCCTGCGGGTCACCGAAGTCGATCTGGAGGAGATCGTCACCCACGCGGGCGGGCACGACCTCGTCGCGGTCAGCGTCGCCCAGTCCGCCGACGGCCGCGTGGTCGACCTCGACGGGCTGCGCGCGACCGGCGTGCCGGTCCTGCTCGATGCCTCCCAGGCGGTCGGCTGGCTGCCGCTGGACCTGGAGTGGGCCGACTGGGTCGTGGCCGTCGGGTACAAGTTCCTGATGTCGCCGCGCGGCTGCGCCTGGCTGGCGTGCTCCCCCTCGGCGCTGGAGCGCACGGTGCCCGTCGCGGCCAACTGGTTCGCCGGCGACGATCCCTGGAGCACCGTGTACGGCCTCCCGCTGCGCCTCGCCCCCGACGCCCGCCGCCTCGACCTCTCCCCGGTCTGGCTGTCCCAGTTCGGCGCCGCCGTCTCGCTCCCGTACCTCGCCTCGCTGGACCTGGCGGCGGTCCGCGAGCACGCCGTGGGACTGGCGGACGCCCTGCTCACCGGCCTCGGCCTGCCCCCGCGCGGCACCGCCATCGTCTCCCTGGACCTCCCCGGCGCCGCCGAGCGGCTCGCGGCGGCCGGCGTGCGGTCCGGCATCCGCGCCGGACGCGTCCGGCTGGCCTTCCACCTCTACAACACCGCCGAGGATGTCGATCAGGTGCTCACAGCGCTCGCCTGACCCTCTTCCGTTACCGTGGGTCTTTGTGTCGGTTCCTCCCGAATCACCCGAAGAGGTGACGCAGCGGATCCCGCCCATCCGGCCGTCGGACACCGCGCCGCTGTGGCGGTCGGAGATCGGGCAGCTGGACTCGCTGCTGAGCTCACCGCCGCCCCCGCCCCCGCCGCGTCGCGGGCCCGCCGCCGCCCCGGCCGCGCACCCGCGTCGCGGACTGCTGCTCAAGGGCCTCGGCCTGCTCGGCGTGGCCGTGGTGTCCGGGCTGGTGTGGCTGGTCGTGATGCCGAAGGACACGCCCACCGGCACGCCGACCCCCACGTCCGCCCCGTCGGGCGAGTTCTCCTTCGCCGCGTCACCGGACGTGCCCGAGCCGCTGAAGGACAGCGACTGCGCGTCCCACGCCTACGGGCAGACCAAGACGTTCCTGACCAGCACGCCGTGCCAGCAGCTCACCCGCGGTCTGTACACGACGGTGACCCCTGACGGGGTGAAGGTCTACACGTCCGTGTCGATCGTCCGGATGAGGACGACCGAGGACGCCGCCAAGCTGAAGGACCTGACCAGCCGTGACGGCACCGGCAACGTCAACGACCTGGTCAAGGACGGCGCGGTGCGCGTGCCGAACCTCGCCACCCTGGCCAACGGCGGCTTCGCGGCCCGCCTGGAGGACCGGGACGTGATCATCATCGAGTCGGACTCCGTCAAGCACGGCCCCGACGCGACCGCGCACAACCAGCTGATGAAGCGGATCAGCAACGACGCCTTCCGCCTCGCCGCCGACCTCAACGCCTGACGGCGCGGCGCCTCAGCCGACCCCCGCGCCCGGGAACGCGATCGACGTCGGCGTCAGCCCCGCCACCTTCCGCCACCGCGTCGCCCGCACCGCGGACACCGTCAAGGCGTCCAACGCCGACGTGCGCAGCGCGCCGTCGTCGGTCCGCTCCAACACCCCGCGCCAGGCCACGCACGCATCGGTCTCCACCGCGACCAACGCCGCGATGGCCGACGCCGCGCTGTCCACCGGCTGGGGCGGCAGGTAGGCCGCCGCCGGGGGCGCGGGCGTCGCGCCGGCGTCGCGCAACCACCGCTCCGTCACGTCCCGCCGCGACCGGTGCGCGTTCGCGCCGTCCGCCACCGCCGCCGCCTGCTGCGGCACCGCGATGAACGCGCTGACCAGCCCGTACGTCCACACCGCCGCGTGCTCCGCCGCCAACGCGCCCTGCACCGCTTCCACGCTCACGACAGCGCCTCCAGCAAGCTCGCGCACCCGGCCGCCACCGAGCCGACCAACCCCACCCGGTGCGACTCCACCGTCGCCACCAGGTCACCCGCCTGCTTCTGCGCCGCCTGCAACGCCGCCGCCAACGCCTCCCGCGTCGCCCCCGCCGGGGGCGTGACCGACGGCTGAGCCGACGTCGACGGCGCCGCCGACCCCGCGACGCGCGGCGTGGCCCGGTCGACCTCCGCCTGCAACCGCGTCGCGTGCTCGGTCCGCGCGGCGGCGGTCTCCGGCGCTCCGACCGCCGTGGCCAGCGCGGCGTCCGACAGCGCCGCCTTCACCAACTCCGCCAGCGGGTCCGGTGGAGGAGGCGGGGGAGGGGGTGTGGTGCACGCGACTGCCAACGGCGCCGTGGCCGCCACCAGCAGCACCGCGCGCCTGCTGAACGCCGTTCTTCCGATCACGTGTCCCGATCCTGCCAGAGCCCCGCCGCCCCCGGTGGTCCACGGCCCGCCACCCCCGCCACGCCCGCCGCACCACCGCCGACCCGCCTGCTCACAGCGCTGTCACCTGCCTGCACGTCGGCGTCGCCACCTTCCCCCGCGCACCCGCCCACCGCGTCGCCGCCCGCCTGCCCGCCGCGCACGACCCGTCGCCGTGGCACGTGGGAGGCCGCCGAACCAGATAGTCTGGGCGACCACGGCCGGCGAAGTGCAGCGTCGGCCGGGGTTGCCGTGCCCTCTGCACTCGAAGAGAACTTGGAGTCACCACGTGTCCAGCCCGCCGCGCGGAGAACTCGCCGCGCAGCTAGCACCCGTCGTGCGGGAAGCGGTCGAGGCGATCGGCTTCGACCTCGAGCTGCTCGACGTGAACCAGGCTGGGCGTCGCAGGCTGGTCAAGGTGGTCGTGGACGGCGACGACGGGATCGGGTTGGACGAGGTGGCGCAGGCCAGCCGCGCCGTCTCCGCCGCCCTCGACGCCAACGAGCACCTGATCGCCGGGCCGTACACGCTCGAGGTCACCTCGCCCGGCGCGGACCGCCCGCTCACCAGGCCCCGCCACTGGAAGCGCAACCGGCTGCGCCTGGTGAAGGTCAAGCAGCCGGAGCAGGTCGAGTGGTTCGGCCGCGTCGGCGATGCCGACGACACCGGCGTCGTGCTGCTGGTCAAGGGCGAGCTGCGCCGCGTCGAGTACCGGACGATCGAGCGCGCCGTCGTCGAAGTCGAGTTCAAGCAGCCGCCGGTCGAAGAGCTCGCGCTCCTCGAGGGCAAGCACCTGAAGGAGGAGTCGGAGTGAACGTCGACATCGCCGCTCTCAGGGCGATCGAACGGGACAAGGACATCCCCTTCGACACCGTTCTCGAAGCCATCGAGACGGCCCTGCTGACCGCTTACAAGCACACCGAGGGCCACCACTCCCACTCACGCGTCGAGATCGACCGCAAGACCGGCGTGGTGCGCGTGCTCGCGCAGGAGCTGAACCCGGACGGCACCGTGGCCGAGGAGTGGGACGACACCCCCGAGGGGTTCGGCCGCATCGCCGCCACCACCGCCCGCCAGGTCATCCTCCAGCGCCTGCGCGACGCCGAGCACGAGCGCACGTTCGGCGAGTTCTCCGCCAAGGAGGGCGAGATCATCGCCGGCGTCGTGCAGCGCGACGCCCGCGCCAACGCCCGCGGCATGGTCGTGGTCCAGATCGGCGACACCGAGGGCGTGCTGCCGCCCGCCGAGCAGGTGCCCGGCGAGTCCTACGAGCACGGCTCGCGGCTCAAGTGCTACGTCGTGGGCGTGTCCCGCGGCTCGCGCGGCCCGCAGATCACCCTTTCGCGCACGCACCCGAACCTGGTGCGCAGGCTGTTCGCGCTCGAGGTGCCCGAGATCGCCGACGGCACCGTGGAGATCCCCGCGGTGGCACGTGAGGCAGGTCACCGTTCGAAGATCGCGGTCCGCACGACGGTGCCCGGCGTCAACGCCAAGGGCGCCTGCATCGGGCCGATGGGCGCCCGGGTGCGCAACGTCATGAGCGAGCTGGCCGGTGAGAAGATCGACATCATCGACCACTCCGACGACCCGGCGACGTTCGTCGGGAATGCCTTGTCACCGGCGAAGGTTGTGTCTGTGCGGGTGCTCGACGAGCGCGCCAAGACGGCACGGGTCGTGGTCCCGGACTTCCAGCTCTCCCTCGCCATCGGCAAGGAGGGGCAGAACGCCCGGTTGGCCGCCAGGCTCACCGGCTGGCGCATCGACATCCGCAGTGATGCGGAGGCCGGCGGGTCCGCTCCGGCGGGCGCATCGGCATCCGGTTCGGCTGAATAAGCAACAGGGGATAGACTTCTCAGTGGTTCAACGTCGGGGATCGGATCTCACGCACATCGGCCCGGTTCGTACGTGCATCGGATGCCGCGCTCGGACGTTGCCCTCCGAGCTGCTGCGCGTGGTGGTCGTGGACGGGACTGTGGTCCCGGACACACGTCGACGGTTGCCCGGTAGGGGAGCATGGCTGCACCCCGATCCGGACTGCCTCCGCAACGCCGAGAAGCGGCGGGCGTTCCCCAGGGCCTTCAAGGTCCAGGGACCGCTCGACGTGCAACGCGTGCGCGGTCATCTCGAGCAGTGTGGGCAGGAGGTCGCGGGATCGCCCCGTGACCAGCAGGAAGCAAGGAAGCAGGTCGACCCGTCATGAGTCAGCCGTGAAGCTGAAGACATGAACGCGCGACGTTAAGACGAGGTCGACGGGACTTGCCCGCCGGCCTCCCTCACAGAGGAGTGCAGTGGCAGGTAAGGCCCGCGTGCACGAGCTCGCCAAAGAGCTCGGAGTCACGAGTAAAGAACTACTCACCAAGCTCGCCGACCAGGGCGAGTACGTGAAGTCCGCGTCCAGCACCGTCGAGGCCCCCGTGGCCCGGCGGCTTCGTGACGCCTACGCCAAGGGCGAGTCGAAGCCCAAGCCCGCAGGCGCCCGCCCGGCGCCGCCGAAGCCCGCTCCGACGAGCGCGGCCTCGGGCGAGACCAAGAGCGACACGACCCCGCGCCCGCCGGCCCCCGCCGGCAAGCCGGGTCCGCGTCCGGTGCCCGGCCCCAAGCCGATGGCGCCCAAGCCGGTGGCCAAGCCCGCCACGCCGGCTCCGGCCGCGCAGCCCGAGGCCCCGGCCCCGGCCGCCGCGGCGGCTCCGACGCCCGTCCAGGCGCCGAAGCAGCAGCCGGCCGCCGCCCAGGTGCAGCAGCCCCAGCAGCCTCAGCAGGCACCCCAGCAGGCGCCGCGGACCAGTGGCCCCGGCCCTCGTCCCGGCCCCCGCGCGCCGCAGCAGCAGCCCGCCGCGGCGCAGAACGCCCCGTCCGTGGTCCCGCCGCGCCCGCAGGCACCCAAGCCCGCAGGCCCGCGGCCCCCGCGTCCGGGCAACAACCCGTTCGGCGTCGGCGGTGGCGCTCCGGCGCCGCGTCCGCAGGCCCCGCGCCCGGCCGCGCCGGGTGGCGGCGAGCGGCCGTCCGGCCCCAAGCCCGGTGACTCGCGTCCGGCAGGCCCCCGTCCGGGTGGCTCCGGCGGCGGTCCCGGCGGTCCCCGGCCCAACCCCGGCAACATGCCGCCTCGGCCGAACCCGGGCATGATGCCCGGTCGTCCGGCTCCCCGCCCCGGTGGCGGTGGCGGCGGCGGTCGTGGCCCCGGCGGTCCCGGTGGCGGTGGCGGTGGCCGCGGTCCTGGTGGCGGCGGCGGTCGTCCCGGTGGTGGCGGTGGCGCCGGTGGCGGCTTCCGCCCCGGTGGCGGCGGCGGTGGCGCCGGTGGCGGCTTCCGCCCTGGTGGCGGCGGTGGCGGCGGCGGTGGCTTCCGCCCCGGTGGCGGTGGCGGCGCCGGTGGTGGCGCACCGGCCGGTGGCGGCGGCGGTTTCCGCGGCCGTCCCGGTGGCCCGGGTGGTCGCGGTGGCGCCGCGGGCGCCTTCGGCCGTCCCGGTGGTCCGGCGCGTCGTGGCCGCAAGTCGAAGCGGCAGAAGCGCCAGGAGTACATGGACAACATGCAGGCGCCGTCGGTCGGTGGCGTCCGCCTGCCCAAGGGCAACGGCGAGACGATCCGCCTGCCGCGTGGCGCCTCGCTGACCGACTTCGCCGACAAGATCAACGCCAACCCGGCCTCGCTGGTGCAGGTGTTGTTCCACCTCGGCGAGATGGTCACCGCGACGCAGTCCGTCTCCGACGAGATCCTGGAGCTGCTCGGCTCCGAGATGAACTACAACGTGCAGGTCGTGTCCCCTGAGGAAGAGGACCGCGAGCTGCTGGAGACGTTCGACATCACCTACGGCGACGACGCCGGCGGCGAGGAGGACCTCCAGATCCGTCCGCCGGTCGTGACCGTCATGGGTCACGTCGACCACGGCAAGACGCGCCTGCTGGACACCATCCGCACGGCGAAGGTGGCCGAGGGCGAGGCGGGTGGCATCACCCAGCACATCGGCGCCTACCAGGTGAACACGGAGCTCGAGGGCAACGAGCGCCTGATCACCTTCATCGACACCCCGGGTCACGAGGCGTTCACCGCCATGCGTGCTCGTGGTGCGAACTCGACCGACATCGCGGTCATCGTGGTGGCGGCCGACGACGGCGTGATGCCGCAGACGGTGGAAGCGATCAACCACGCCCAGGCGGCCAACGCGCCGATCGTGGTCGCGGTGAACAAGATCGACAAGGAGGGGGCCAACCCCGACAAGATCCGCCAGCAGCTCACCGAGTACGGGCTGGTTGCCGAGGAGTACGGCGGCGAGACCATGTTCGTCGACATCTCGGCGAAGCAGGGCATCAACATCGACGGCCTGCTGGAAGCGATCCTGCTGACCGCCGACGCCTCGCTCGACCTGCGGGCCAACCCGGAGATGGAGGCGCAGGGCGTCGCCATCGAGGCGCACCTGGACCGCGGTCGCGGCCCGGTGGCCACGGTGCTGGTGCAGCGCGGCTCGCTCCGCGTCGGTGACTCGATCGTGGCGGGCGCCGCCTACGGTCGCGTGCGCCGCATGGTCGACGAGCACGGCGTGGACGTCACGGTGGCGACGCCGTCGCGTCCGGTGCAGGTCATCGGCCTCACCTCGGTGCCCGGCGCGGGCGACACGTTCCTCGTGGTCGAGGAGGACCGGGTGGCCCGGCAGATCGCCGAGCGCCGCCAGGCCCGCAACCGCAACGCGATGAACGCCGCGAAGCGCAAGCGCGTCAGCCTGGAAGACCTCGACGCCGCGCTGAAGGAGACGAGCGCCCTCACCTTGATCATCAAGGGCGACAACTCGGGTACCGTCGAGGCCCTCGAGGACGCGCTGATGAAGATCGAGGTCGGCGACGACGTCGAGCTGCGGGTCATCCACCGCGGCGTCGGTGGCATCACCGAAGGCGACATCAACCTCGCCGTCGCGGGTAACGCCATCGTCCTGGGCTTCAACGTCCGGGCCGAGGGCAAGGCCACCGAACTCGCCAACCGCGAGGGCGTGGACGTCCGCTACTACACGGTGATCTACCAGGCGATCGACGAGATCGAGCAGGCCCTGAAGGGCATGCTCAAGCCGGAGTACGAAGAGGTCCAGCTGGGCCGCGCGGAGGTCCGCGAGGTCTTCAAGTCCTCCAAGGTCGGCACGATCGCGGGTTGCCTCGTCATGTCGGGCGAGATCCGGCGCAACGCCCGGGCCCGCCTGCTGCGCGACAACAACGTCGTGCAGGAGAACCTGCCCATCAGCTCGCTGCGCCGGTTCAAGGACGACGCGACCGAGGTCCGCGAGGGCTTCGAGTGTGGTCTGACGCTCGGCAACTACAGCGACCTGAAGGTCGGCGACATCATCGAGACGTTCGAGATGCGCGAGAAGCCGCGCGCCTGATCGTCTTCAGCCAGGTGCGGGGCCGTCGTGACCGGCGGCCCCGCACCCCTGGACACCCCTTGGTGATCATCTGTGTTCGTCGGTGCCCTTGAGTTGGACGTGCTGCTCGGCGACGTGCACTCGTTGAAGCAGAAGCGGTCCGTGGTGAAGCCGATCGTGGCCGAGCTGCGCCGCAGGTTCGAGGTCTCGGTCGCCGAGGCGGGCCACCTCGACCTGCACCGCCGGGCCCTGATCGGAGTGGCGGCCGTCGCCGCCGACGCCGAGCATGTGAGGGACGTGATGGCCGCCTGCGAGCGGCTGGTGGCCGGACGGCCCGAATTGGAACTTCTCTCCGCCCGCCACAGGTTGGTCGGGCCGGAGGACGACTAGCAGGCGTCGCCGAGCAGGCGACGAATCGCAACGACAGGAGGGGAGCGCCGTGGCCGACCAGGCACGGGCTCGCAAGCTGGCCAAGCGGATCTCGCAGATCGTCGCTTCCGCGTTGGAGCACGAGGTGAAGGACCCGCGGCTGGCTCGCGTCACCATCACGGACACGAGGGTGACCGGCGACCTGCACGACGCGACGATCTACTACACCGTGCTCGGCGAGAAGCTGGACTCCGAGCCGGACCTCGCGGGGGCCGCCGCGGCGCTGGAGAAGGCCAAGGGCGTGCTGCGCACCATGGTCGGCCAGCAGACCGGTGTCCGGTTCACGCCGACCCTCTCGTTCGTCACCGACAACGTGCCCGCCGAGGCGCGTCGGATGGACGAACTGCTGGCCAAGGCACGGGAGCTGGACGCGGAGGTGGCCCGCATCGCGCACGGCGCGGAACCCGCGGGCGAGCCCGACCCGTACAAGCCTCCGCGTGAGGCCGAGGACGCCGACTAGCGTTCTCGCCGTGCACAACGATCCGAGCATGAACGACCCGGGCGCCTCCGGGGACCACTTGAGCGCGGACCTCGCCGAGGCCGCTCGCGTCCTGTCCACCGCCACCGACGTGACGCTGCTGGCGCACGTGAACCCCGACGCGGACGCGTTGGGCAGCGCGTTGGCGCTGGGACTGGCCCTGCACCGGCGGGGCGTGGCGGTCCGGGTGTCGTTCGGCGCGCCGAACGAGGTGCCGGAGACGTTGCGGGACCTCGACGTGGCCGGGCTGCTGGTGCCCGCGTCCGCCGTGCCCGCCGCGCCGCCCGTGCTGGTCGCGTTGGACACGGGCAGTGTCGGGCGGCTCGGTCCGTTGGCTGATCGGGTGTCCACCGCCGGTGTGGTCGTGGTGGTGGACCACCACGTGTCGAACCCGCGGTTCGGGCACGTGAACGTGGTGGACGACCGGGCCGAGGCGACCGCGCTCGTGGTGCTGCGGCTGCTGGACGTGCTGGGCGCGGAGCTGGACGAGCCGGTGGCCCGGTGCGTGTACGCGGGTCTGGTGACGGACACGCGGTCGTTCCGGCACGCGTCGGCGGCGACGCACGAGGTGGCCGCCCGGCTGCTCGCGGCCGGCGTGGACGCCGAGGCTGTGGCCCGGCCGCTGATGGACTCTCACCCGTTCGGGTACCTGGGCATGTTGGCGAAGGTGCTGAGCCGGGCGTGCCTGGAGCGCGACGCGGCCGGCGGGCTCGGGTTCGTGCACGCCGTCGTGACGCTGGAGGACGCCTCCGGGCTGCGGCCCGAGGAGGTCGAGAGCGTGGTCGACCTGGTGCGCACCACGGCCGAGGCCGAGGTCGCGGCGGTGCTGAAGGAGCTGCGGCCGTCGTCGTGGTCGGTGTCGTTGCGCGCGGTGAGCGCGGTGGACGTGCGCGAGGTGGCGCAGCTGCTCGGCGGCGGCGGCCACCGGCTGGCCGCGGGCTTCACCGCCTCCGGCCCGGCCGACGAGGTGCTGGCGAACCTGCGCGCGGCCCTGGAAACCGTGGCCGCGCGGTCCTGAGCGTTCAACTCGGGTGTTCCGAACGTAGGACACACGCGTTCCGGACGTAGGACACGCGGGTTCTGGATGTAGGACTCCCGCGGGGGTGCTACGCGTGCATCGAGGGGATCAGGTGGAGGAGCGGGTTCCGGCGCGGCGGGTGGTCGGGTTGGCCGCGCCCGCGCTGGTGGTGCTGGCGGCCGAGCCGCTGTACGTGCTGGTGGACACCGCGGTCGTCGGGCACCTCGGCGCGCTGCCGCTGGCCGGGCTCGCGGTGGGCGGTGTGCTGTTCACGCAGGTCGCCACCCAGTTGACGTTCCTCTCCTACGGCACGACGGCACGCACCGCGCGGCTGTTCGGCGCCGGCCGGCGGCGCGAGGCGGTCGAGGAGGGCGTGCAGGCGACGTGGCTCGCGCTGGCCGTCGGCGCGCTGGTGATCGTGCTCGGGCAGCTGCTGGCCGGTCCCGCCGCCCGGCTGCTCGGCGGTGGCGGCGAGGTGGCCGACAACGCCGTCGCGTGGCTGCGGATCGCGTTGTTCGGCGCGCCGTTCGTGCTGGTCACGATGGCCGGCAACGGGTGGATGCGCGGCGTGCAGGACACCCGCCGCCCGCTGCGGTACGTGCTGGTCGGCAACGCCATCTCGGCCGTGCTGTGCCCAATCCTGGTGCACGGCGCGCACTGGGGACTGGAAGGTTCGGCGGTCGCGAACGTGATCGCGCAGGTGCTCTCGGCCGGGCTGTTCGGCAAGGCGCTGCGCTCGGAACGGGTGAGCCTGCGGCCCGACCCGCGCCGGATGAAGGCCCAACTGGGCCTCGGCCGGGACCTGGTGCTGCGCAGCCTCGCGTTCCAGGCGTGCTTCCTGTCCGCCGCGTCGGTGGCCGCGCGCACGTCGGTCGGCGCGGTCGGCGCGCACCAGGTCGTGTTGCAGCTGTGGACGTTCCTCGCGCTCGTGCTGGACTCGTTGGCGATCGCCGCGCAGTCGATCGTGGGCGCTGCGCTCGGCGCGGAACGCCGGGAGCAGGCCCGTCGGTTCGCCTGGCAGGTGACCGGGTACGGGCTGTGGTTCGGCGTGCTGCTCGGCGCCCTGTTCGCCGCGCTGGCCGGCCCGCTGCCGCAGGTGTTCACCACCGACCGGGCCGTGCTGGACGAGATCCCGCACGCCTGGTGGTTCTTCGTGGGGCTGCAACCGATCGCGGGCGTGGTGTTCGCGCTGGACGGCGTCCTGCTCGGCGCGGGTGACGCGGCGTTCCTGCGGACCGCGACGCTGGCCTCGGCGGCCCTCGGGTTCCTGCCGCTGGTGTGGGCGTCCTACGCGTTCGGCTGGGGGCTGGTCGGGATCTGGAGCGGCCTGTCGGCGTTCATGGTGCTGCGGCTGGTGCTCGTGCTGGTCCGGACCAAGTCGGGGAAGTGGGCGCGCGTCGGCACCACGTGGTGAGCCGGTGACCAGGCGTGATGTGGTGCGCGGCACCCCCAGGAATCGTTAACAGTAGGCAACTGTTTCTCGATACTGGGAGTGCTGCCGCACGGAAGCCTAGGAGATCCGCCTTGCCGGTCGATCGTGCCACGAAACAAGCGTGGCTGATCTGGTCCACCGCCGTCGTCGTCTACATCGCCGCACTGTTCCACCGGACCTCGCTGGGCGTGGCGAGCCTGGAGGCGGGGGACCGCTTCGCCGTCGGCCCCGCCGCGCTCGGCACGTTCACCGTCCTCCAGATCGGCCTCTACGCGCTGATGCAGATCCCCACCGGCCTGCTGGTGGACCGCTTCGGCCCGCGCCGCGTGCTGACCGCCGCCGCCCTGCTCATGGGCGTCGGCCAGACCCTGTTCGCCCTCGCCGACTCCTACCCGCTCGGCCTGGCCGCGCGGGCGGTGCTCGGCGTCGGCGACGCCATGACGTGGGTCAGCGTGCTGCGCCTGGCCGCCGCGCACTTCCCGCCCCGCCGCTTCACCCTGGTCATGACGCTGTCGGCGGCGCTGGGCGGCGCGGGCAACCTGGTCGCGACCGTGCCGCTGACGCTGCTGCTGGACGACGCGGGCTGGACGGTGACGTTCCTGGTCGCGGGCCTGGCCACGGCGGCGTACGCGGCGGTGGTCGGGTGGCGCGTGCGGGAGGTGCCCGACGGCGTGCCGCAGCCCGCGGTCGAGCCGGTGCCACTGCGCGCGGTGGGCGCGAAGGTGAAGGACGCGTGGCGCGAGCCGAGCACCCGCCTCGGGTTCTGGGTGCACTTCACGTCGATGTCCGCGCCCGCCGTGCTCGGCCTGCTGTGGGGTTTCCCGTACCTGGTAGAGGCGCAGGGCCTGTCGCGGCCGTCGGCGTCGGCGGTGCTGAGCACGCTGGTGCTGGTGGCGATCGTGACCGGGCCGGTGATGGGCACGGTGATCGGCGGCCGGCCGGAGTGGCGGATGCCGATCGTCGGCTCCTACCTGGCCGCGGCCGTGCTGTGCTGGGCCGTGCTGCTGGGCTGGCCGGGCGGTGTGCTGCCGACGCCCGCGCTGTACGCGGTGTTCGCGGTGCTGGCGCTGGGAAACCCGGCGTCCGGCGTGGCGTTCGCCCTGGTCCGCGACTACAACCCGCTGCACCGGGTCAGCACGGCGACCGGCGTGGCCAACGTCGGCGGGTTCGCCGCGATCACGTTCACCGCCCTGGCCGTCGGCGTGGTGCTGGACGTGGTCGAGCCCGTGCTCTCCGCGCCGCAGGCGTACCGGGTCGCGTTCTCGTCCGTGGTGGCGGTGCTGCTGGTGGGCCTGTGGCGCACGGTCGTGTGGTGGCGCCGGGCGCGCACCGCGGTGTTCGCCGCCGAGGACCGCGGCGAGTCCGTGCCCGTGCAGTTGCGCCGCCGTCGGTGGGACGTGCTCGTGGAGGCCTAGGATCCTCGTCCGTGTCCGCATCTTCTCGTCACCCTGTCCCGCCCGGCCTCGTCGTGATCGACAAGCCCGACGGCATGACCTCCCACGACGTGGTGGCGAAGGTCCGCCGCATCCTCGGCACCCGCAAGGTCGGGCACGCGGGCACGCTCGACCCGATGGCCACCGGTGTGCTCGTGCTGGGCATCGAGCGGGCCACCAAGCTGCTCGGCCACCTGGCGCTGGACAGCAAGGCGTACCTGTCGACGATCCGCCTCGGCTCCTCCACCACGACCGACGACGCCGAGGGCGAGGTGCTGTCCACGGCCGACGCGTCCGAAGTGGACGAGGACGCGATCCGGGCGGGCGTGGCGAAGCTGACCGGCCCGATCGAGCAGGTGCCCAGCGCGGTGAGCGCGGTGAAGATCGACGGCAAGCGCGCCTACGCGCGGGTCCGCGCCGGCGAGGCGGTGGAGATCCCGGCGCGCCCGGTGACCGTGCACCGCTTCGACGTGCTGTCGATCCGCCGCGAGGGCGAGGGCGTCACCGAGCTGGACGTGATGGTGGAGTGCTCGTCCGGCACCTACGTGCGCGCGTTGGCCCGCGACCTCGGCGCGGACCTCGGCGTCGGCGGCCACCTGGCGGCGCTGCGCCGCACCCGCGTCGGCCCGTTCGACCTGCGCGTGGCCAGGACCCTGGAGCAGCTGGAAGGCGCGCCGGGCCTGTCCCTGGACCTGGACGCCGCGGTGGCCACCGCGTTCCCCCGCCGTGAGATCGCGCCGCGCGAGGCGGTCGCCCTCTCGCACGGCCAACGCCTGGCCGCGGGCGGGTTGGACGGCACGTACGGCGTCTTCGGCCCGGACGGCCACGTGGTGGCGCTGGCGAAGGACGAGGGGCCGATCGCCAAGCCGTTGGTGGTACTCACCCCGATCGGATAGGGCCTACCGTGGACGGCATGTCGAGATGGGTGTGGCCGGCCGCGGCCGGTGTGGTGACCTCGGCCACGGGGGTGGCGATCAACCTCGCGACCGACGGCGGCGCGAACCCGTGGGCGTGGGTGACGGTCGTGCTGCTCACCGCGTTGGGCGTGGTCATCGCCCTGCGCGTGCAGGCGTCCGCGCCCAAGCCGCCCACCCCGGAACCACCCACGTCGGCGCCGCCGGAGTCGACCGTGCGCAACAGCATCACCGGCTCCGTGACCGGTCCCGTGGTGCAGGCGGGCGACATCGGCGGCGGCCTCACGGTCAACTCGCCGACCACCGTCAACCAGACCGCGGTCGCGCGTGACGGCGGCACCGTCCACCAGGCCGGCCGCGACATCCGTCACGACTAGCCCGACCTCGGCCGGCACGTCGTGGTCGACCCCCTAGGCTGGCCCGCGTGCAACGCTGGAGAGGGCTCGACGACCTGCCCGGCGGCTGGGGCCGCTGCGTGGTGACCATCGGCGTGTTCGACGGCGTCCACCGCGGGCACCAGGCGCTGATCGGCCGCGCGGTCGGGTTGGCCGAGGAGAGGGGCGTGCCGAGCGTCCTGATCACCTTCGACCCGCACCCGTCCGAGGTGGTCCGGCCGGGCAGCCACCCGGCCCAGCTCACCAGCCTGCGCCGGCGCGCCGAGCTGGTCGAGGGACTGGGCGTCGACGTGTTCTGCGTGATCCCGTTCACCGCCGAGGTGGCGCGCACGCCCGCCGACGAGTTCGCGCACGAGGTGCTGGTGGAGCGGCTGCACGTGGCGGCCGTGGTGGTGGGCGAGAACTTCACGTTCGGCCACAAGGCGGCGGGCACCGTGGAACTGCTGCGCGCGCTGGGCAAGCGGTTCGGTTTCGTGACCGAGGGGGCGGATCTGGTGACCGACGACGGCGTCACGTACTCGTCGACCTACATCCGGGCGTGCATCGACGCGGGCGACGTGGCCGCCGCCGCGCAGGCGCTCGGCCGGCCGCACCGGCTGGAGGGGATCGTGGTGCGCGGCGACGGCCGCGGCAAGGAGCTGGGCTTCCCCACGGCCAACCTGTCCACCACGCGGTTCGCCGCCGTGCCCGCGGACGGCGTGTACGCGTGCTGGTTCGTGCACAGCTCGGGCCGCCGCCTCAAGGCCGCGGTGAGCGTGGGCACCAACCCGACGTTCTCCGGCCGGGAACGGCGGGTCGAGGCGTTCGTGCTCGACGTGGACGAGGACTTCTACGGCCAGCGGGTCGCGCTCGACTTCGTGGACCGGCTCCGGGACATGGAGAAGTTCGACGGCGTCGAGTCGCTGCTCGCGCAGATGCACCGCGACGTGGCCACGACGCGTGAGCTCCTGCCGGATCCGGGTGACGCCTGACGGGTTGAACCAGGTGGGTGGAACCGACCGTGCGACGCCTGACGACCTGGCAAGATGCCTGACACGTCCGTCGGTCAGGGGAGAGGCGAAGGTGGAGGACCACAAGATCGTCCAGCGCAATCTCGCGCTGCAGCGGGAGTGGTACGGGGAGCCCTTGGGCGACCGGGTGCGCCGGCTCGTGGTCGCGTTCAGCGTCTCCCAGGCCCAGCTCGCGGACGTGCTGGGCATCAGCGCCCCGATGTTGAGCCAGGTCATGAGCGGGCGCCGGGCCAAGATCGGCAACCCGTCCGTGCTGGCCCGGATGATCATGCTGGAGCGCAAGGTCCTCACCCCCGACGTCGCCTCCGGCTCGCCCGACGCGTTGCAGCGCGCCCTGGAGGACGTCCGCCAGTCGAAGCCGACCGTGAGCCGCGACTCGCTCCCGGTGAACGGCAGCGCCGACGACGAGGCCGTGGTGTTCCCGTTCCTGCGCCGCCTGGCCGACCGCCGCGAGCTGTCGCAGGCCGCCGACGTGCTCGGCGAGGACTTCCCGGCCCTGGCCGAGCTGCTGCGCCGCGCGGGCAAGGTCCGCGACGCCTGACCCGCCCGGTCCGCGCCGCCCACCCCCGGCTGCGCCGGCAGCACCCGGCCCGCACCTCACCGCGGCCCGCGGCGCCGTGCTGCCGCACGTGGAGCTCACCGGTCGTGAGTGGACGGCCACCGAGGTGGCCCTGGTCCGCAGCCACCCTGCCGGGGGCTGCGCGGTGCTCGACCGGGTGCGCTTGGGCACGTCAGGCGCGTAGCGCGTCGCCACTGCTGGTAACCTCGACATTTGGGTCTGGCTGCGGTCCGTGGCGGCCAGTACCGACTACCCCGCTCACGCGGGGCCGCACGGCACTTAACCAGCACAAGGAGTAGCGAGCACGTGGCACTGACCACCGAGCAGAAGAAGACCATCCTCGCCGAGTACGGCGTCCACGACACGGACACCGGTTCCGCCGAGGCCCAGGTCGCGCTGCTGAGCAAGCGCATCGCCGACCTGACGGAGCACCTCAAGCAGCACAAGCACGACCACCACTCGCGTCGTGGCCTGCTCCTGCTGGTCGGCCGGCGCCGCCGGCTGCTGAACTACCTCTCGAAGGTGGACATCCAGCGCTACCGCGCCCTCATCGGGCGGCTCGGCCTGCGCAGGTGAGACGTGCCGAGGGGGAGTGACCACCAAGGTCACTCCCCCTTGGCGTAAATCGAAGACAAGACGAGGGAAGCACGCGCGGCGCCCGGGACGACAGTTCGCCGGTCCTCGGTAGTGGCCCCCTGGTAGACGAAACCCAGGGGACTTCGATCGAAGACCGGCCTCGTCCGAACCGCGATCCCGCGCCCTGAGCGCGCTGTGACCCGCATGACGAGGAGTACCCATATGACGGACATCGAGGTCCACGAGACTTCAGCCGTGATCGACAACGGTCGGTTCGGCACGCGCACCATCCGCTTCGAAACCGGTCGCCTGGCCCGCCAGGCGGCGGGCTCGGTCGTCGCCTACCTGGACGACGAGACGATGCTGCTGTCGGCGACGACGGCGTCGAAGCACCCCAAGGAGCACTTCGACTTCTTCCCCCTCACGGTGGACGTCGAGGAGCGCATGTACGCGGCGGGCCGCATCCCCGGCTCGTTCTTCCGCCGCGAGGGCCGCCCGTCGACCGACGCGATCCTGACCTGCCGCCTCATCGACCGGCCGCTGCGCCCGTCCTTCGTGGACGGTCTGCGCAACGAGATCCAGGTCGTCATCACGGTGATGAGCCTGAACCCGGCCGACCTGTACGACGTCGTGGCGATCAACGCCGCGTCGGCGTCCACGCAGCTCGCGGGCCTGCCGTTCTCGGGCCCCATCGGCGGCGTCCGGGTGGCGCTGATCGAGGGCCAGTGGGTGGCGTTCCCGACCCACGAGCAGCTCGAGAAGGCCGTGTTCGACATGGTCGTCGCCGGTCGGGTCGTCGGTGACGACGTCGCGATCATGATGGTCGAGGCCGAGGCCACCGACCACGTCATCGACCTGATCGGCGAGGGCGCGCAGGCGCCGACCGAAGAGGTCGTGGCCGCCGGTCTGGAGGCGTCCAAGCCGTTCATCAAGGCGCTGTGCGACGCGCAGGCCCAGCTGGCGCAGGTCGCGGCGAAGGCCACCGGCGAGTTCCCGACCTACCCGGCCTACCAGTCCGACGCCTTCGAGGCCGTCGAGCAGGCCGGCTCCGGCGAGCTGTCGCAGGCGCTGACCATCGGCGGCAAGCAGGAGCGCGAGTCCCGCATCGACGAGATCAAGGCGTCGGTGCTGGAGAAGCTGGCCGAGCAGTTCGAGGGTCGCGAGAAGGAGGTCGGCGCGGCGTTCCGCTCGCTGACCAAGAAGCTCGTGCGCCAGCGCATCCTGCGCGACAAGGTCCGCATCGACGGCCGCGGCCTCACCGAGATCCGGTCGCTGTCGGCCGAGGTCGAGCTGATCCCGCGGGCGCACGGCTCGGCGCTGTTCGAGCGCGGCGAGACCCAGATCCTGGGTGTCACCACGCTGAACATGCTGCGCATGGAGCAGCAGATCGACTCGCTGGCCCCGGAGACGCACAAGCGCTACCTGCACCACTACAACTTCCCGCCGTTCTCCACCGGTGAGACCGGCCGCGTGGGCTCGCCCAAGCGCCGCGAGATCGGTCACGGCGCGCTGGCCGAGCGGGCGCTGATGCCCGTGCTGCCCAAGCGCGAGGAGTTCCCCTACGCGATCCGCCAGGTCTCCGAGGCGCTGAGCTCGAACGGCTCGACGTCCATGGGCTCGGTCTGCGCGTCCACGATGTCGCTGCTCAACGCCGGCGTGCCGCTGAAGGCGCCGGTCTCGGGCATCGCCATGGGCCTGGTGTCCGACGAGGTCGACGGCAAGACGGAGTACGTCGCGCTGACCGACATCCTCGGCGCCGAGGACGCGTTCGGCGACATGGACTTCAAGGTCGCCGGCACCAAGGAGTTCGTCACCGCGCTGCAGCTGGACACCAAGCTGGACGGCATCCCGTCCGAGGTGCTCGGCGCGGCCCTGGGTCAGGCCCGCGACGCGCGCCTGACCATCCTCGAGGTCATGGCCGAGGCCATCGACAGCCCGGACGAGATGAGCCCGTTCGCGCCGCGCGTGACGTCGGTCAAGATCCCGACCGACAAGATCGGCGAGGTCATCGGCCCGAAGGGCAAGATGATCAACTCGATCACCGAGCAGACCGGCGCCGACATCTCCATCGAGGACGACGGCACGATCTACGTCGGCGCGGCGGACGGCCCGTCGGCCGAGGCCGCGATCGGCCTGATCAACGCGATCGCGAACCCGCAGCTGCCGAAGGTGGGCGAGCGCTTCCTGGGCACCGTGGTGAAGACCGCGGCGTTCGGCGCGTTCGTGTCCCTGCTCCCGGGCAAGGACGGCCTGATCCACATCTCCAAGCTGGGCAACGGCAAGCGCATCGCCAAGGTGGAGGACGTCGTCAAGGTCGGCGACAAGCTCCAGGTCGAGATCGCCGACATCGACCAGCGCGGCAAGATCAGCCTGGTCCTGGTCAGCGACGACGCGGAGCAGGCCCCGGCCGGCGACGCGCCCGCGCAGGACACCGCACCCGCCGAGGCCGAGGCCAACGCGCAGTGACGACGAGCGTCAACAGGACGGCCGCGGGTGCTTCTGGCACCCGCGGCCGTCCGCTTGCGCGCCGGCTCGGGCACCTGCAGAAGCCCGGCAGCACGGTGTCGCTGGAACGCGGTGACGCGGGCGTGGCCGTGCGCCGCAGCGTGCTGCCGTCGGGGCTGCGGGTCATCACCGAGCGCATCCCCGGCGTCCGGTCGGCGTCGGTCGGCCTGTGGGTGCAGGTCGGCTCGCGCGACGAGCGGGTCGAGGTCGCGGGCGCCGCCCACTACCTGGAGCACCTGCTGTTCAAGGGCACGGTGAACCGCACGGCGGCGCAGATCGCCGAGGAGATCGACGCGGTCGGCGGCGAGCTGAACGCGTTCACCGCCAAGGAGCACACCTGCTACTACGCGCACGTCCTCGACGAGGACCTGCCGCTGGCGATGGACCTGGTGTGCGACGTCGTGTTCGACGCGCTGTGCGAGCCGCGCGACTTCGAGACCGAGCGCGGCGTGGTGCTCGAAGAGATCGCGATGCGCGACGACGACCCGGAAGACCTGCTGCACGACGCGTTCCTGGACGCCCTGCTGGGCGAGCACGCGCTCGGCCGCCCGGTGCTGGGCACCGAGCAGTCCATCGGGGACATGGACCGCGACGCCCTCTTCGGCTTCTACAAGAAGCGCTACACGCTGCCGCGGATGGTGCTCGCGGTGGCGGGCAACATCGACCACGCGCACGTGATGCGCTTGGTGCGCAAGCAGATCGGCGACCGGCTCGACCGCGTGGGCACGCCCGTCGTGCCCCGGGCGGGTCGGGCGCGCATCCCCGGTTCGCGCAAGCTGGTGCTGCACTCCGACGACACCGAGCAGGCCCACCTGATGCTGGGCGTGCGCGGGCTCGACCGGCACGACGAGCGCCGGTTCGCGTTGAACGTGCTCAACGCCGCGTTGGGCGGCGGGATGAGCTCGCGGCTGTTCCAGGAGGTCCGGGAACGGCGAGGCCTGGCGTACCAGGTGTACTCGTCGGTCGGCCTCTACGCGGACGCCGGCACGTTGTCGGTGTACGCGGGCTGCCAGCCGGACCGGCTCGGCGACGTGGCCGGCGTGGTGCGCGACGTGCTGTCCACCGTGGCCCGTGACGGGCTCGGCGAGGCGGAGGTGGCCCGGGGCAAGGGCCAGCTGCGCGGCGGGCTCGTGCTCGGCCTGGAGGACACCAGCTCGCGGATGTCGCGCATCGGCAAGGGAGAGCTGAACTACGGCGACTACCTGTCGGTGGAGCAGACGCTGGCGCGCATCGACGAGGTCACCGCGGCCGACGTCGCCACGCTGGCGAAGGACTTGCTGCGACGCCCCGTCGCCGCCGCCGTGGTCGGCCCTTACGCTCACGCCGACGATCTGCCGTCCCAGGTGCACGAGGTGATCTCTTGAGTTCCGCTGAACCACTCCGCGTAGGCGTCATCGGCGCCAGGGGCCGCATGGGCGCCGAGGTGTGCCGCGCGGTCGAGGCCGCGGCGGACCTGGAAGTCGTCGCCATGGTCGACACGGGTGACTGGCTGTTCAACCTGGCCGACGCCGGCGCCCAGGTCGCGGTCGACTTCACCAGCCCCGAGGTGGTGATGGACAACCTCCGGTTCTGCGTGGACAACGACATCCACGCCGTCGTCGGCACCTCCGGGTTCGACGCGCAGCGGTTGGGCGCCGTCTCCGAGTGGCTCGACGCGAAGCCGGGCCTCGGCGTGCTGGTCGCGCCGAACTTCGCCATCGGCGCGGTGCTGTCCATGCGGTTCGCGGAGCTGGCCGCCCCGTACTACGAGTCGGCCGAGGTCATCGAGCTGCACCACCCGCGCAAGGTGGACGCGCCCTCCGGCACGGCCGCGCACACGGCCCGGCTGATCTCGCAGGCGCGTGCGGCGGCGGGCGTGGGCCCGATGCCGGACGCGACCACGCAGGAGGCGCCCGGCGCGCGTGGCGCGCTCGTGGACGACGTGCGGGTGCACTCGCTGCGCCTGGCCGGGCTGATCGCGCACCAGGAGGTCGTGTTCGGCACGGAGGGCGAGACGTTGACGCTGCGGCACGACTCGCTGGACCGCAAGTCGTTCATGCCGGGCGTGCTGCTGGCCGTGCGGTCGATCGCGAAGCACCCCGGGCTCTCCGTGGGGCTCGACAAGTACATGGACCTCTGACCTGCCCGCGATGACGCCGCTCCCGATGAACCCGCACCCGTCCTCGACGGAGCCGACGCCGTGAGGACCCGCACCGCCGCGTTCGTCATCACCGCCGCGCTGGCGGTGTACTTCGTGCTGCTCGGCGGCCGGGCCGTGGTGCTGCTGGGCACCGGCGACCCGGTCGGCATCGGCCTCGGGGTCGGCGTGCTCCTGCTGCCGCTGATCGGCGCGTGGATCGCGTGGACGAACCTGAGGTTCGGCTTCACCGCGGAGCGGATGGCGCGGCAGCTCGACGCCGAGGGCGCGCTCCTCGACACGTCCGGGTTGCCGCGTCGCCCGTCCGGCCGAGTGGACCGGGAGGCGGCCGACGCCTGGTTCGAGCAGCGGCGGGTCGACGTCGAGGCGCGGCCGGAGGACTGGCGGGCGTGGTTCCTGCTCGCGCAGGCCTACGACCTGGCCGGTGACCGGGGCCGGGCCCGCGAGACCATGCGGACGGCGATCGACCTGTTCTCCCCGCCGAAGAATCGGGCTTAGTCCGCTCGAGTGAGATGTGATTCATTCGGTCTTCACCCTCTGTCACCTTGGATCTTGCGGTAGCCGTGATTACCGTGGGTGACGTGGTCAAGACCTGCGAGACCTTGAGACTGACCGTCGCCTGCCTGGTCGTCGTCGCCGCGCTGGGCCTCGCGCTCGTGATCGGCTGACCGGGCCGGCTTCCTGGGGAAGAATCAGGCGAACCGCCGCCCGTTCCCAGGAGTGCCCATGACCTTCGCTCGGATCGTCCGGGCGGCTCTCGCCGTCGCCGCGGCCCTGGTCGCGACCGGTCTCGTCACGTCGCCCGCCACCGCGCGCGCCGCGGCCGGCTGCGACGTCGCCTACGTGGTCACCGACCAGTGGCGCAGCGGGTTCGGCGCGCGCGTCACCCTGACGAACCTCGGCGACCCGCTCCCGGGCTGGACCCTGGAGTGGGAGTTCACCGCCGGGCAGCGGATCACGTCCGAGACGTGGAACGGCGTGTTCAGCCAGAGCGGCAGCGCGGTGCGGGTGAAGAACACCGCCTACAACGGCGCGCTGGCCACGGGCAGGTCGGTCACGGTCGGCTTCAACGGCGCCTGGTCGGGCAGCAACCCCGCGCCGACGTCGTTCTCCGTGGACGGCGTGCCGTGCACCGGCGCGCCCGTGACCGCGGACACGACGAGCGACGCGCCGGAGCCGACGTCCGCGCCGCCGCTCACGACCGCGCCGTCCGCCACGACCACGACGACGACCTCCACCACGACGTCGACGTCCTCTTCGTCGTCATCGGCCACGACCACGCCGTCGGAGTCGTCGGCGGCCTCCGGCGCCGCGTTCACCTGGCCGACCGCGTCGCCGAAGCCTGCGGTGGTGCTGTCCGCGGACGTGAGCCCCGACAGCGGGGTGGACGCGCTGCGCCTGGGCCTGGTCATCAGCCTGCTCGTGGCGTCCGTGGGCATCGCCGTCCTGCTCGTCGTGCGCCGTCACCTCCGCCGGGCGGGCGACCCCGGCGAACAGCCCTAGGCGTCACACGACCGGGTGGTTCACCGCGCACTCGGCCGGATGGCGGGGTAACCGGTGAGGCATGGATCGTGCAGCAGTGGACCGCCTCTACGACTGTGACGTGCTGGATCGGCACGGCCGGCCCATCGGCCCGGTCGCGGGGGTGTGGCTGGCCGGCAACCGGCCGCTGTGGGCCTCCGTGCGCCGCGACGGGGGCACGACGCTCGTCCCGATCCGCGGCGCCCAGGTGCGGGACCGCAGGCTCGTGGTGCCGGTGGACAAGCGGGAGGTGGAGGACGCGCCGAAGGTCGGCGACCGCGACCTCTCCGAGGCCGAGCAGGCCGAGCTGCACGACCACTACGGGCTGACGGTGCCCGAGCAACGCCTGGTGCGCCACCAGCGCGCGGTCAGTGCACCCACCAGCCAGCCACCGCCGCAGGCGAGGCGGCGAGCGCGCTGAACCGGGCGAACCGGCCGGCCACGCTGGTGGAGATGAACAGCCAGGACGACATGCCGGCCAGACCCGCCAGCACGGTGGTGAACATGAACGGCGGCAGGCCCACCACGGAGCTCACCGCGTGCGTGCCGAACATCCAGTGGGGGTGCCGGTGGCAGCGCACGCGCACCCACTCCAACCTGGTCTTCCACTTCAGCCGCCACGGCGACAGCGCCTTGGCGGGCTTCTCCTCGCGCTTCAGGAACGAGGGCAGGCGTAACGAGCCGCGCGCGGCCAGGAAGTAGAACATCTTGCCCAGCACCTGGCCCACGGCGACCGCGATGCCGATCCACCACCACGAGATGCCCGGTTGCTGGGTGACCAGCCCGATGACGAAGATCTCGATGCTGATGAGCGGCACCAGCGCGGACCCGAAGGCGACGCTGAACGTGAGGCACAACCACCCGAGCACTTGGCGAGGCTACCCGCGCCGTCACGGCTCGAGCAGTAGGGACAACCCCCCGGTAACCCTGATCTCGCGCAACGGCCGCCCGCCGGCGTCCAGGGTGCGGACCGTGCCGTCGGCCTCCCAGTCCGCCTTGCCGTAGAAGCCGATCGACGCCTTGTCCGCCTCCGGCACCCACGCGACACCCCTCGTCGCACCGGCTTCACGCAGGTGGGAAGCGGCCGTGGCGAGCAGCCTGCCGCCGTGCCCGCGCCGGGCCCAACGCGGTTCCACGAGCACGCTCAGCAACGCCGTCGTCGCCGCGTCCTCGGGCAGCGAACCGTCGGCGCGCGCCACCTCCTCCTCGGGCGCCGACCCGGCGACGCAGAAGCCGACCGTCCACGTGCCCTCGGCGGCGACGAACACCTGACCGTGCCCGACCGCCTCGGCCCACGCGGACGCGGTCCGGTCGACGTCGATGGCCTCCAGGACCTCGGCGGGCACGATGTCCCGGTAGGCGGTGCGCCAGGTGTCTCGGTGGATGCGGGCGATCTCCGCCACGTCGTCGGGCTGCGCGGTGCGCACGGTGGCGTCGGCCATGCGGGCACCCTATCGGCCGCCGGCCGGGCCGGGAGCGTCGGACGTCACGGTCCCCGCGGCGGAAATCCGCGTGATTCCGGCGGTGCGGCGTGAAAGCGTCGGTGACGTGCGTTGGGCAGCGTTGGGCGTCGTGTACGTGGTCTGGGGTTCGACCTACCTGGGCATCAGGTTCACCATCGAGTCGATGCCGCCGCTGGTGTCGGCCGGCACGCGGTTCTTCCTCGCCGGCGCGGTGCTGGCGGTGGTGGTCGCGTGGCGCGGCGGGCTGCGGATGACGCGGCGGCAGTTCGGCTCGGCGGTGCTGCTGGGACTGCTGCTGCCCGCCTGGGGCAACGGGCTCGTGGTGCTGGCCGAGCAGTCCGTGGCGTCGGGGTTGGCGGCGCTGCTGGTGGCGGCCGTGCCGCTGTACGTGGTGCTGATGCGGCGGTTCGCCGGTGAACGGCCGCACCGCGTGACGTACGCGGGGGTGGCCATCGGCCTGGTGGGGTTGGCCGTGTTGTTGTCGGACGACGTGGGCGAGTCGTCGTGGTGGGGGCCGTGGGTGGTGCTGCTGGCGGCGCTCGGGTGGGCGCTGGGGTCGTTCCTGAGCAGCCGGCTGGACACGCCGGCGAACCCGTTCGCGCTGTCGGCGGTGGAGATGCTGGCCGGCGGCGTGGCGTTGACGGTGGCGGGGCTGGCCGCGGGGGAACGGGTGTCGTTCGGCGCGATCACCACGTCGTCGTGGGTGGCGTGGGGCTACCTGGTGGTGTTCGGGTCGTTGCTGGCGTTCAGCTCGTACGTGTACGTGCTGGGGCAGTTGCCGGTGTCGACGGTGGCGACCTACGCGTACGTGAACCCGGTGATCGCGGTGGTGCTCGGGGTGTGGCTGGCCGACGAGCGGTTCGGGGTGCGGCAGCTGCTCGGCGGTCTGCTGGTGGTCGCGGCGGTGGTGCTGGTGGTCCGGGCCGAGCGGAAACGTCGTACCCCGGTGGGAGTATCGCCCCGTGCAGAAGATGAACGCTGACGTCGCCCGCCGGATCGCGCTGGGGGCACAGGGTTTCGCCGACGCCCGGCCCGCCGCCGAGCCCACCCGGCGGCACCTGCGGAAGGTGCTGTCGCGGATCCGGCTGCTGCAGCTGGACTCGGTGAACGTGGCCGTCCGCGCGCACTACATGCCGGTGTTCAGCAGGCTGGGCGCCTACTCGCCGTCGTTGGTGGACGAGGCGGCGTGGTCGCACAGCGCGCAGAAGCCGCGGCTGCTGGTGGAGTACTGGGCGCACGAGGCGAGCCTGGTGCCGGTGGAGGACTGGCCGCTGCTGCACTCCGGGGCCAAGCGCCCCGGCTGGTGGAAGAACCACACGGCGGTCGCCGAGCGCTCGCCGCGGCTCGTGGACGACATCCTGGCGGTGGTGCGGGAGCTGGGGCCGCTCGGCGCGGGCGCGATCGAGAAGGCGTTGGCCGGTGGCGGGCCGCGGGCCAAGGACCACTGGGGCTGGAACTGGTCCGAGGTCAAGAAGGTGTGCGAGTACCTGTTCGGCGAGGGCGTGCTGACCACCGGGTCGCGGCGCGGGTTCGAGCGGCTCTACGACCTGAGCGAACGCGTGCTGCCGCCGGAGGTGTCGGCGCGGTGGCGGTCGGTGTCGGCGGAGGAAGGCGCGCGGGAGCTGGTGGCGCGCGCGGCGACGGCGTTGGGCGTGGCGACCGAGCCCGACCTGCGCGACTACTACCGCTTGCAGCCCGCGCGCAGCCGGCAGGCCGTGGCGGAGCTGGTCGAGGCCGGGGTGCTGGAGCCGGTCGAGGTGCAGGGGTGGGGCGCGCCCGCGTACCGGCACGTCGAGGCGCGCGTGCCGCGGCGGATCACCGGCCGGGCGCTGCTGTGCCCGTTCGACCCGCTGATCTGGGAGCGGGCCCGGACCGAGCGGATCTTCGGCTTCTTCTACCGGATCGAGATCTACGTGCCCGCGCCGAAGCGGGTGCACGGCTACTACGTGTTCCCGTTCCTGCTGGACGGCGAGCTGGTGGCGCGGGTCGACCTGAAGGCGGACCGGGCGGCGGGCGTGCTGCGGGTCCAGGCGGCGTACGCCGAGCCGACCGCGGACGTGGGTCGGGTGGCGGTCGAGCTGGCCGCCGAGCTGCGGCACATGGCGGACTGGCTGGCCCTGGACGACGTCGAGGTGGTGCTCAAGGGGGACCTCGCGGGGGTGCTGAAAGCGGTGGCCCGGTGAGACGGGGGACTCGATGGGCTGACAGAAGTTGAAATCTGTCAGCCCAAGTCCCATAGTGGAGTCATGACGAACTCCACCCACCGCGTGACCCGGCGTCGAGTCCTGGGCACGACCGGTCCCGAGGTGTCGGCGCTCGGCCTGGGCTGCATGGGCATGTCGGACCTGTACGGCCCGGCCGACGAGGCGGAGAGCGTGGCCACCATCCACGCCGCCGTCGACGCCGGCGTGACCCTGCTCGACACCGGCGACTTCTACGGCATGGGGCACAACGAGCTGCTGATCCGCCAAGCCCTGCGCGAGCGCGACCGCGACGACGTGGCGATCAGCGTCAAGTTCGGCGCGCTGCGCGACGCGGACGGCGGCTGGCACGGCAACGACGCCCGGCCCGAGGCGGTGCGCAACTTCCTCGCCTACACGCTGCGCCGGCTCGGCACGGACCACGTCGACGTCTACCGCCCGGCCCGCCTCGACCCGGCCGTCCCGATCGAGGAGACCGTCGGCGCGATCAAGGAGGAGGTCGAGAAGGGCCGGGTCCGCCACATCGGCCTGTCCGAGGTGGGCGCGGACACGCTCCGCCGGGCCGCCGCGGTCCACCCGATCGTCGACCTCCAGATCGAGTACTCGCTGATCTCGCGGGGCATCGAGGAGGAGATCCTGCCCACCGCCCGCGAGCTGGGCGTCGGCGTCACCGCGTACGGCGTGCTGTCGCGCGGCCTGATCTCGGGCCACTGGACGGCGACCAAGGGCGCCGGCGACTTCCGCGCCGTCTCGCCGCGCTTCCAGGGCGAGAACCTGGACCACAACCTGTCGCTGGTGGAGGCGTTGCGCGCGGTGGCCGCCGAGAAGGGCGCCACGGTCGCGCAGCTGGCCATCGCGTGGGTCCTGGCCCAGGGCGAGGACATCGTGCCGCTGGTGGGCGCCCGCCGCCGCGACCGGCTGACCGAGGCGCTGGGCGCGCTGGACGTCACCCTCACCGGGTCGGACCTGGCCCGGATCGAAGCGGCGGTCCCGGCCGACGCCGCGGCGGGGGAGCGGTACGCGCCGGCCCTGATGGCACACCTGGACAGCGAGCGCTGACCGCGGTCCGTGCCGCCGGCCGGTGCGCGCACAATTGACCGGACCAGCTGGCGACACCAGGGAGCACCACGTGGCGGAAGGCCCACTGACCGCGGAGGTCGTCCTCGGCGCCACCGAGGACGTCCTGCGCCGCTTCGGCCCGGCCAAGGCGACCGTGGTGGACGTGGCCCGCGCCCTCGGCGTGAGCCACGGCAGCGTCTACCGGCACTTCCCGACCAAGACGGCGCTGCGGGAGGCCGTCACCCAGCGCTGGCTCGACCGCGCGCACGCGGGCCTCGCCGAGCTGGCCGCCGCCGACACGCCCGCACCGCAGCGCCTGCGCGACTGGCTGGCGGCCCTCTTCGAGGCCAAGCGCAGGAAGGCCCTGGGCGACCCGGAGCTGTTCGCCACGTTCTCCGTGCTGGTGAACGAGCACAGCGCCGTCGTCGCCACGCACATCGCGGCGATGGTCGACGACCTCACCAGGATCGTCGCCGACGGCGTGGCCGCCGGCGACTTCGCCACCGAGGACCCGGCCGTCAGCGCCAAGGCCGTCTTCGCCGCCACCGCGCGCTTCCACGACCCGGCCCACGCCGGCGAGTGGTCCGCCCCGGACGTCGACGAGGTGTTCGACGCCGTGGTGTCACTGCTGGTGGCGGGACTGCGACCCGGGCAGTAGGGAACCGCGGCGCGCGCATCGGGGGTGCGCGCGCCGCGGCTCGGTCCGAGGACCGGGGATCAGGCCGTGGTCGCCGTGGTCACCAGGGCGGTGCCGCTGCCGGTCCGGCCGGTGATGAACAGGGACGGCTCGTCCGCCGGCGGGGTGTCGGAGACGTCCAGCTCGCTGCGCGCCGAGCCCGAGTTGGAGACCAGGTCGACCTGCGCCGCCACCCCGGGCCGCACGCCGACCCGCACGTCGCCCGAGCCGGTGCCGAGCTGGACCTTGCCGGACGCGGCGTCGGCGATGGTGACGTCACCGCCGCCGGTGCGCACCTGCACGTCGTTCTGCACGGCGCCCAACCACACGTCGCCGGTGCCCGTGTAGATCACGGTGTTCCCGCCGACCGACGACACCTCGACGTCGCCGCTGCCGGTCTTCGCCCGCAGCCCGCCGAGCATCGGCCCGAGCCTCAGCTTGCCCGAACCCGAGTTGACCTGCGACGAGGCCTCCGCGCGATCCGCGGTCACGTCACCGGTGCCGGTCTGGAGCTCCAACCGGCCCGCCGAGCCGGTCACGGTCACCTCCGCCGAGCCCGCCTTGGTGATCACGTGGGAGCCGGCCGGCGCCCGTACCGTCACGCTCAGCGGCACGGCGCGCAGCGGCAGCGCCTTGGACGAGTGCACCTTCACCCGCCCGCCGGACAGCTCGAGGCGGGCGTCGCGCACCGCCTCCGCCGGTCCGGCCGGCTGCGCCCGCCCGGTGCCGAACTGGTCGTTCACCCAGCTCAGCAGCCCGGACAGGCCTGCCGACCAGGACTCGCCCGGCGACGGGTCGTGCTTGACCTCGACGTGCACGCCCGGCTCGTCGACCAGGTGCACCCGCACCCGGCCGGCGAGCAGCGCCACGTCGACCTCCACCGTCCCGTCGACCTCGAAGCTCTGCTGTCGCACGACGACATCCGATTCCATCTCTCCCCCTCAGCCCTGCACCCAGCCGCGGACGCGGGAGGACGACGACGGGTCGCCGCCCGACTGGTCCTTCGGCGGCCCCCAGTGCTTGTGGCCGCCGCCACCGCGCCGCCCGCCGACCGCGCCCTGCACGGCCTGCGCGACGAACGTGTTGAGCGACATCCCCTGGGCCGCGGCCGCCTGCTCGGCCTTGGACTTCAGCTCGTCCAGCAGGCGCAGGGTGACGCGCGTGGCGTCACCGGCGGAGGGCCGGGGAACTTCCCGGGGCTCGGGTTCGTGTTCTTCCCGAGCGGCCGTGCCGGTGACGACCACCTGCACGTCCCGTCCGTCCAACCGCACGTCGACGACAGGGCCGTCGAGGGCCGCGGTGACCTCCGCGGCCAGGTCGGACAGCGCGTTCATGAGCGCGAGCCGCGCGGCGGGCTCCAAGGCTGCGGACAGCAGGGCCGCGGTGCGCCGGGTGTTGTCGTCCCCGGCGGACGCGGCCGTCGCGAGGTCCTCGCGCAGTGCGGCGATGTACGGCGACAGATCCATGACACCACCATGACGTCAAATCTGACATCAGTCAAGCGGGTCGGTGGTGTCGTTCATGACGGCACGGTGCGGGTCGCGAACGGACGCCGACCCGTCCGCCGAACGGCGGCGTCCGAGCCCCGGTGTCGGGCAACGGCCCGGACGGCTTCGGTTAGGGTTCGGGCCATGGCTGAGACGGTGGCGCCGAAGGTGCAGTTGATCGCGAAGACGGAGTTCTTCCCCCCGGACGGCGTCCCGTGGTCCACCGACGCCGACGGCGGCGAGGCGCTGGCGGAGTTCGCCGGCCGCGCCTGCTACCAGTCGTGGACCAAGCCGAACCCGGCCACCGCCACGAACTCGGGCTACATCAAGCACATCATCGAGGTCGGCCACCTGTCCGTGCTGGAGCACGGCTCGGTCAGCTTCTACCTGACCGGCATCTCCCGCTCGCTCACGCACGAGCTGATCCGGCACCGCCACTTCTCGTACTCGCAGCTGTCCCAGCGGTACGTGCCCGAGCGCAACGCCGCCATGGTCGAGCCGGACGTCATCGCGAACGACCCGGAGCTGCACGAGAAGTTCCTCGCCGCCGCGCAGGCCAGCGTCGAGGCCTACAACGAGCTGCTGAAGGGCCTGGAGGAGAAGTTCTCCGACGTGCCCAGCGCCACCCTGCGCCGCAAGCAGGCCCGTCAGGCGGCCAGGGCGATCCTGCCCAACGCCACCGAGACCCGCATCGTGGTGACCGGCAACTACCGCGCGTGGCGGCACTTCATCGCCATGCGCGCCACCGAGCACGCCGACGTGGAGATCCGCGCGCTGGCCGTGGAGTGCCTGCGCCAGTTGCAGAAGGCGGCGGCCAACGTGTTCGCCGACTTCGCCATCTCCACCCTGGCCGACGGCTCCGAGGTCGCCTCCAGCCCGCTGGTCACCGAAGGCTGACGGCCGGTGAAGCGGCTGATCGTCGACGTCCGGCCGGGCGAGTACGCGGTCGTGCGGCTGCCCGCCGACGCGCCCGTCCCGGCCGGGCTGCTCGACGCGCCCGGCCTGGTGTCGGTGACCAGGACCCCCGACGAGCTGTCGATCGTGTGCCCGGTCGAGCACGCGCCGGAAGCGGACACCGCGCAGCCCGGCTGGCGGCTGCTGACCGTGCGCGGTCCGCTGGAGTTCACCCTCACTGGCATCATGGCCGCCCTGTCGGGTGAACTGGCCGCGGCGGGTGTGAGCCTGTTCGCACTGTCCACCTACGACACCGACCACCTGCTGGTGAAGTCGGGCGACCTGGCCCGGGCCGTGCAGGCGCTGCGGTCGTCCGGGCACGAAGTCACGAAACCGTGAAACCGGATCGGGCGACACGCGGTCTGAAGTAGCGTTCCGCCCGGTCCGCGGGTTTCGAGGAGTGACGGTGACTGGTCCGACGCAAGGTGTGAGCACTCAACCCCGGGTGATCGCGGGCAGGTACACCCTGCTCGCCGAGCTGGGACGCGGCGGCATGGGCGTCGTCTGGCGCGCGCAGGACAACGTGATCGGCCGCCAGGTGGCCATCAAGGAGCTGCACCTGCCCGACGGCATCGCGCTGGAGGAGCGCCGGGTGCTGGAGGAGCGGGTGCTGCGCGAGGCGCGCACCGCGGGCCGGTTGAACGACCCCGGCGTGGTCACCGTGTTCGACGTGGTCGCCGAGCACGGCATGACCTACATCGTGATGGAGCTGGTCGAGGCCGCCACCCTGTCCACCCTGATCAGCGCCCACGGCCCGATGCCGCAGGACCGGGTCATCTCGATGGCCGTGCAGGCGCTGTCCGCGTTGGACTCCGCGCACCAGGCCGGGATCGTGCACCGCGACGTCAAGCCCGGCAACCTCATGGTCACGCCCGCCGGCCGGGTGAAGCTCACCGACTTCGGCATCGCCCAGGCCGTGGACGACCCCCGGTTGACCACCAGCGGCAGCCTCATCGGCTCGCCCGCCTACATGTCGCCGGAGCGCATCCACGGCAACGAGGCCTCGCCGGCCTCCGACCTGTGGGCGCTCGGCGCGACGCTCTGCTACGCCGTCGAGGGCGCCAACCCGTACGACCGGCCGACCACCGCGTCCACCCTGCACGCGATCATGAACGAGATGCCCCGGCTGACCAGGGCGCACGGCGTGCTCGGCGCGGTGATCACCGGCCTGATGATGCCCGACCCGAACGCCCGGCTGACCGGTCCGCAGGCGCGCGCCATGCTGGAACGCGCGGCGGCCCAGCCGACGCCGCCGACCGGGTTCGGCGCGCCGAACCCGACCATGCACTACACCCCGCCCACCGCCGCGCGGAAGCCGTGGCTCAAGAAGCTGCTGATCGCCGGCACGGCGGTGGCGGCCGTGGCGCTGCTCGTCGCGGGCGTGCTCCTCGGCCGGTGGTGGTTCACCGACAAGCCGCCCGCCGCGATGGCCGAGACGGTCACCTACGGGCCGGGCGGCACGATCGAGCCCGCCCAGTTCAAGGCGGGCAACGGCCAGTGCGGCGACAACCTGGTCGACCCCAACACCACGGTCAACTACACCGACTGCGAGGAGCCGCACCGGGTCGAGGTCTACGCGGCGGCCGAGCCGTTCGGGTCGGACAAGATGCCCTACCCGGGCGACGAGTGGCTGCGCGGGTACGCGGAGACCTTCTGCACGATGTACTTCATGTCCGAGCGGGTGCCGGTGAAGGACAAGCAGACCAAGCTCCGCTACGTCGCCGTCGTGCCGACCTCGGGCGTCTGGGCGGAGGACCCGGCGAAGGCCTCGTCGTCGGACAAGCGCTACCGCGACGTGGCGTGCGTGCTGTGGAACAAGGACGGCACCGCGCTGAAGGACCAGCTGTACGCCAAGTAACGTGGGGCCATGGGCGTCGCACAGGACGAACGCAGGCAGTTGGGCGAGCTGTTCGCCGAGGTGGGCCCGGACGCGCCCACGTTGTGCGACCCGTGGCGCGCCCGCGACCTGGCCGCCCACCTCGTGCTGCGGGACCGCCGGCCGGACGCGGGGGCGGGCATCCTGCTCAAGCCGCTGGCCGGGCACACGCAGCGCGTCCAGGACGCCTTCGCGGCCCGGCCGTGGGACGAGCTGGTCGGGCTGGTGCGCGGCGGCCCGCCCTGGTACTCGCCCTACGCGCTGGTCGACGAGCTGGTGAACTCCGTCGAGTACTTCGTGCACCACGAGGACGTGCGCCGGGCGCGCGACGACTGGGAGCCGCGTTCACCCGATCCGGTACGAGACGCGGTGCTGTGGCGGCGGCTCGCGCCGGTCGCCCGGCTCATGTACCGCAAGAGCCCGGTCGGGGTGGTGCTGCGCCGCCCGGACGGCGACGCGGTCGTGGCCAAGCGTGGGGCGGACCCCGTGGTGCTGACCGGGCAAGTCTCGGAATTGCTGGTGCACGTGTTCGGCCGGTCCGCCGCGAGGGTCGAGTACGACGGCGCGGACGAGGCCGTGCGACTGGTGCGGGGCCTCGACCGGAGCATGTAGTCGCAGCTTGCCGAGGGTGACGCGGTAGATTTCCGCTCATGACCGGAAGTCCTACCGCCGCGCCCGGCCGACCGTTCGGCCGCGTGCTCACCGCCATGGTCACCCCGTTCGACGCGGAGGGGGCGGTGGACCTGGCCAAGGCGCAGCGGCTCGCCGAGCACCTGGTCGAGCTGGGCAACGACGGTCTCGTGGTCAACGGCACCACCGGCGAGAGCCCCACCACCACCGACGCGGAGAAGGCGGACCTGCTCCGCGCCGTGGTCGAGGCGGTCGGCGACCGCGCCACCGTGGTCAGCGGCGCGGGCACCTACGACACCGCGCACAGCGTGCACCTGGCCAAGCAGGCGGAGGCGGCCGGCGCGCACGGCCTGCTGCTGGTCACCCCGTACTACTCGCGGCCCACCCAGGAGGGTGTGCTCGCGCACTTCACCACCGTGGCCGACCAGGTCGGCGTGCCCGTGATGCTGTACGACATCCCGCCGCGCGCCGTGATCCCCATCGAGGTGCCGACCCTGCTGCGGCTCGCCGAGCACCCGCGGATCGTCGCGGTGAAGGACGCCAAGGGCGACCTGCACGCGGGCAGCAAGGTCATCGCCGCCACCGACCTGGCCTACTACTCCGGTGACGACCCGCTGAACCTGCCGTGGCTGTCGGTCGGCGCGGTCGGTTTCGTCAGCGTCGTCTCGCACATCGCCGCGGACCGGCTGCGCGACATGCTCGACGCGTTCGAGTCCGGCGACGTCGCCGGCGCGACCGCGATCCACCAGTCGCTGCTGCCGCTGCTGCGGCCCTTCAGCCGGATGCCCGGCGTCACCTACGCCAAGGCCGCGCTGCGCCTGCGCGGCCTCGACGTGGGCGACCCGAGGCTGCCGCTGGTACCCGCTTCAACAGAGGACATCGAGGCCGTCGAGGCCGAATTGGGAGTCAACGCGTGATCAACCCGAGCTCACCCCCGCCCGCACTGCCCGACGGAGGTCTGCGCGTCGTCGCTCTGGGTGGAATTGGCGAGATCGGCCGCAACATGACGGTGTTCGAGCACGCCGGCCGGCTGCTCGTCGTGGACTGCGGCGTGCTCTTCCCCGAGGACGACCAGCCTGGCGTCGACCTGATCCTCCCGGACTTCCGGGCCATCGAGGACCGGTTGGACGACATCGAGGCGCTGGTGCTCACCCACGGGCACGAGGACCACATCGGCGCGGTGCCGTTCCTGCTGAAGCTGCGCCCCGACCTGCCGGTGGTCGGCTCGCGGTTCACGCTGGCGCTGCTCGCGGCGAAGTGCAAGGAGCACCGCCAGACGCCCCGGCTGATCGAGATCACCGACGGCGACCGGCGCTCGTACGGGCCGTACGAGCTGGAGTTCTTCGCGGTCAACCACTCCATCCCGGACGCGGTCGCGGTCGCCGTCCGCACCTCCGCCGGGCTCGTGCTGCACACCGGCGACATCAAGCTCGACCAGCTGCCGCTCGACGGCAGGCTCACCGACCTGGCCGGGTTCTCCCGGCTCGGCGACGAGGGCGTCGACCTGTTCCTGGTCGACTCGACCAACGCCGAGGTGCCCGGGTTCGTCGCGCCGGAGCGCGAGATCGGGCCGGTGCTGGAGAACGTGGTCCGCAAGGCAGACCAGCGGGTGATCGTGGCGTGCTTCGCCTCCCACGTGCACCGGGTGCAGCAGGTGCTGGACGTCGCCGTGCGGCATGAGCGGCGGGTCGCGCTGGTCGGCCGGTCGATGGTGCGCAACATGGGCATCGCGGCCGAGCTGGGCTACCTGAACGTGCCCGCCGGGTTGTTCGTCGACCTCAACGAGGCGATGGAGATGCCCGAGGACGAGGTCATGTTCGTGTCGACCGGGTCGCAGGGCGAGCCGCTGTCGGCGTTGTCCCGCATGGCGCGCGGCGAGCACCGGCAGATCTCGATCAGGGCCGGCGACACGATCGTGCTGGCGTCGTCGTTGATCCCGGGCAACGAGAACGCGGTGTTCGGCGTGGTGAACGGCCTGGCGCGGCTGGGCGCGACGGTCGTGCACCAGGGCAACGCCAAGGTGCACGTGTCCGGGCACTCGCCGGCGGGCGAGCTGCTGTTCCTCTACAACGCGGTGCGGCCGTCGAACGTGATGCCGGTGCACGGCGAGTGGCGGCACCTGCGGGCGAACGCGGCGCTGGCCGTGGCGACGGGCGTGGCCGAGGAGCAGGTCGTCATCGCCGAGGACGGCGTGGTGGTCGACCTGGTCGACGGCAAGGCGGCGATCAGCGGCCGGGTCGAGGTGGGCCACGTCTACGTGGACGGCCTGTCGGTCGGCGACGTCGGCGAGTCGACCCTGTCCGACCGGCTCGTGCTCGGCGAGGGCGGGTTCATCGCGATCACCGTGGCCGTCGACTCCAGCAGCGGTCGCGCGGTCGCGCCGCCGACCGTGTCCGGCCGGGGTTTCTCCGACGACCCCAAGGCGTTGGACCAGGCGGTGTCCCTGGTGGAGATGGAACTGTCCCGCACGGAGGCCGAGGGCATCACCGACTCGCACCGCATCGCGCAGGCCGTGCGCCGCGTGGTGGGCCGCTGGGTCGCCGAGACCTACCGCCGGCGACCGATGATCGTGCCGACCATCATCCCGGTGAACTGACCGCCTCGCGGCGGGAAAGGCGTGACGTGGCCGAGATCCTGCTGTTCCACCACGGGCACGGGCTGACGCCCGGTGTCGAGGCCTTCGCCGAGCACCTGGCGGAGTCCGGGCACACCGTGCACGTGCCGGACCTGTTCGACGGCCAGGTGTTCGTCGACCTGGTCGACGGTCTCGACTACGCGGAGCAGGTCGGGTTCGGCGCCATCGCCGAACGCGGCCGCCTCGCCGCCGAGGGCCTGCCCGCCGACGTCGTCTACCTGGGGTTCTCGCTGGGCGTGCTGCCCGCGCAGCTGCTGGCCCAGACCAAACCCGGCGCGGCGGGCGCGCTGCTGGTCAGCGCGTGCGTGCCGGTGACCGAGTTCGGCGGCGCGTGGCCCGCGACCGTGCCGGTGCAGGTCCACGGCATGGCCTCGGACGAGCTGTTCGTGAACGACGGCGACCTCGACGCGGCGCGGGACCTGGTCGCGGGCGCGGCGGACGGGGAGCTGTTCCTCTACCCCGGCGACCGGCACCTCTTCGCCGACCGCAGCCTGTCGTCCTACGACGAGGTGGCCGCCGTGCTGTTGATGGAACGCGTGCTCGCCTTCCTGAACTAGCTGTTCTGCTCAGTCTCCTTCTGCTCAGTCTCCTTCTGGGCGCCACGGGCTCCTGCCCGTCGTCGGCCGCGTGGGGTCGTGGAACTTCGGCAGGTCCGGCTCGTCGAGCCGCAACGGCACCAGGCCCGCGGTGATGGCGCGCATGATCCGCTCGTGCGCCCGCCGCGCGTCGCCCGGCTTGCCGTCCTCCAACCCGGACAGGTCCACCGGCTTGCCGAAGTGCACCTTGAACGTCGGCCGCTTGCGCAGCCCGCGCGCGTAGGACGTCAGGTAGGGCTTGGCGTCCGCCCAGCCGGCGACGTGCGTGTTGCCCCAGTAGACGGCTTCGTGCGCGCCCCACTGGCTCACCGGCACCACCGGGATCCCGCCGCTGAGCGCCAACCTCGCCGCACCCGTCTTGCCGCGCTCCGGCCACAGACCCGGATCGAGGCTGATCCGGCCTTCCGGGTACATCGCGATCGGGTCGCCGCCGCGCCGCAACGCCTCGACGGTGCGGTGGTAGGCGTCGCCGACGTCCGCCGCCGCGCGGTCCACGCGCAGGTGGCCGGACGCCTTCAGCAACGGCCCCAGGACCGGTGCGTCGAGCAGCCCCCCGGCGAGCAGGAAGCGCGGCGCGGCCCCGATCTTGCGGCACGCCGCGATGAGCACGAACGGGTCGAGGTTGCCGATGTGGTTGGACGCGAGCAGCAGGGGACGTCCCCTGAGGTCCGCCGGGATGTCGCCGGTGACTTCGAGTCGTCCGCTGAGACCGACGACCCCTTGGTCGACGGCGGTCAGCACGCGCCACAGCAGTGGTGTGGGCACAGCGCGAAAGGCTACGGCGTGTCGAGGTGTCGGCGCACCGGGTTCGGGGCAACCATGGGCGTCGAGCAGCGCACGTCACGTCGGCCGTGAACGTTGGGGCCGCTGAGGCCAGAGGGACTACCGTATACACCATGGCCGGCCGAACTGGGACCTCTCGCAAGGGCACCACCCGCAGCACCGGCTCCGGGTCGAAGGCCCGTGCGAGCGCGTCCCGTTCCGGCGCCTCCCGCCCGGCCTCGAAGCGGCCACCCGCCAGGCGCGCGCCGGCGAAGCGGTCCTCCGGCTCCGTCGGCCGGGTCTGGGGGCTGTTCGGCCGCGGCGTCGGCTCGGTGGTCCGCGCGGTGGGCCGCGGCAAGGAACTCGACCCCGCGCACCGCCGGGACGGCTTGGCGCTGGTGCTCATCTCGGTGGCCGTGATCACCGCCGCCGGCGTGTGGTGGCGGGCGGGCGGTCCGGTGGGCCAGTGGGTCGACGTGGCCGTGCGCAGCTCCGTCGGCGGCCCGGCCGTGATCTTCCCCGTGGTGCTGCTGGCGATCGGCGTGGCGCTCATGCGCACCGACCCGAACCCCGAGGCGCGGCCGCGCCTGGTGATCGGCTCGATCCTGGTCGCGGTCGGGTTCCTCGGCATGTTCCACCTCGTGGGCGGCCTGCCGACGGACCCGCTCGCCCGCCGTGACGCCGGTGGCGCGCTGGGCTACCTCTCCGGCGGGTTCCTCGCGCAGGGCCTCACGTCGTGGGTCGCCGGACCGCTGCTGGTGCTGATCTTCGCCTACGGCGTGCTGCTGCTCGTGCACCTGCCGATCCGCGACGTGCCCGCCAAGCTCGGCAGCCTCCTGCACCGCAGGCCCGACCAGCTCGACGGGTTCGACGCCGAGGAGGCGGAGCCCGAGCCCGAGCCGGAGGAGAAGCCGGCCAAGCTGCGCCGCCCGTCCCGCAGCCGCCGCCAGGCCGTCGCCACCCCGGCCGCCGACGACGAGCAGCCCGAGCTGCCGCTGGACGAAGAGCCGCCGCCCCCGCCGCCGGTCAGACCCACGCCCAAGCCGAAAGCGACCCCGGAGACGCCGAAGCCCGCCGCGATCGCCGTGCGCGCGGTCGAGGGCGACTACCGGCTGCCGCCGCCGACCATCCTCAAGGACGGCGACGCGCCGAAGGCCCGCAGCAAGGCCAACGACGTGATGATCGAGGCCATCTCCGGCGTGCTCGACCAGTTCTCCATCGACGCCCAGGTCACCGGCTTCACCCGCGGCCCGACCGTCACCCGGTACGAGGTGGAGCTGGGTCCGGGCGTGAAGGTCGAGAAGATCACCGCGCTGACCAAGAACATCGCCTACGCGGTCGCCACGGACAACGTGCGCCTGCTGGCGCCGATCCCCGGCAAGTCCGCGGTCGGCATCGAGGTGCCCAACAGCGACCGCGAGATGGTGCGGCTGGGCGACGTGCTGCGCTCGCCGTCCACGGTGAAGGACAACCACCCGATGGTCATCGGGCTGGGCAAGGACATCGAGGGCCACTTCGTCACCGCGAACCTGACCAAGATGCCGCACCTGCTGGTGGCCGGCTCCACCGGTTCGGGCAAGTCGAGCTTCGTGAACTCGATGCTGGTGTCCCTGCTCGCGCGCGCCACCCCGGACGAGGTCCGGATGATCCTGATCGACCCGAAGATGGTCGAGCTGACGCCGTACGAGGGCATCCCGCACCTGATCACGCCCATCATCACCCAGCCGAAGAAGGCCGCCGCCGCGCTGGCCTGGCTGGTCGAGGAGATGGAGCAGCGCTACCAGGACATGCAGGTCAACCGGGTGCGGCACATCGACGACTTCAACCGGAAGGTCAAGTCGGGCGAGATCACCGCGCCGCCGGGCAGCGAACGCGCCTACCGGCCGTACCCCTACATCATGGCGATCGTGGACGAGCTGGCCGACCTGATGATGACCGCGCCGCGCGACGTCGAGGACGCGATCGTCCGGATCACCCAGAAGGCGCGTGCGGCGGGCATCCACCTGGTGCTGGCGACGCAGCGGCCGTCGGTGGACGTGGTGACCGGCCTGATCAAGACGAACGTGCCGTCACGGCTGGCGTTCGCCACGTCCTCGCTGACCGACTCGCGGGTCATCCTGGACCAGCCGGGCGCGGAGAAGCTGATCGGCATGGGCGACGGCCTGTACCTGCCGATGGGCGCCTCGAAGCCGGTGCGCGTCCAGGGCGCGTACGTGGGGGACGACGAGATCTCCGAGATCGTCAACTTCGCGAAGGACCAGGCGCAGCCGGAGTACACCGACGGCGTCACGGCGGCGAAGGCGGGCGAGAAGAAGGAGATCGACGCCGACATCGGCGACGACCTCGAGGTGCTGATCCAGGCGGCCGAGCTGATCGTCACCTCCCAGTTCGGCTCCACGTCGATGTTGCAGCGCAAGCTGCGGGTCGGCTTCGCCAAGGCGGGCCGGCTCATGGACCTGCTGGAGACGCGCGGCGTCGTCGGGCCGTCGGAAGGCTCGAAGGCCCGCGAGGTGCTGATCAAGCCGGACGAGCTGGACTCGCTCGTCTACCTGATCCGCGGCGGTTCCGGCCCGGACGACGACGGGGACGACTGACCGGATCGGTCGGTCTTTTCGTGATGTCGAATAGCCGGTCGAATGGCGCGGTCGAATGGATCGAATGCGCCGGTTTGCCGGGTTGCCTTCTGCGCGGCTGCCTCGTGGCTAGTTCCGGTCATTGACCCGGCACGTATTGGGCTGTAATAGTTCCTCTACCGCTGCTGTATCTCCAGGTAACCGGCGCTCTCTCGAATCGAAGCGATTCGACAGCCGCTCAGAGTGGGCAACGATGCCCGGGAAGAAGCGTCATGAACAGGATGCGCTCGGCCGCGATCGCGGTCGCTTTGGTGGGTTCACTGCTCGGGGCGACGGGTGTCGCGCAGGCCGCGACCTGGTCCTCCAGCGACAAGTGGGGCACGTGGTCGAACGGCGGCTACACGGTCCGCAACGACGTGTGGGGCTCCGGCGCCGGGTACCAGGCGATCTGGGCCAACTCCTACGGCAACTGGGGCGTGTGGGCCGACCACCCGAACACGGGCGGCGTGAAGTCCTACCCGCACGTGGCCAAGGCGGTGAACCGCAACCTCAGCGGGCTGAGCAGGCTGTCCAGCTCGTTCAACGTGTCCCGGCCGGGTTCGGGCTCGTACGCGACGACCTACGACATCTGGGCGAACAACAACGCCTACGAGATCATGATCTGGATGAACAAGCAGGGCGCCGTGGGCCCCATCGGGTCGAAGCAGGCCACGGTGACCGTGGGCGGTCACACCTGGGACGTGTACCGGGGTTCGAACGGGGCCAACGCCGTGTTCTCGTTCCTGCGGACGAGCAACACGAACTCCGGCTCGGTCGACCTGCTGGCGGTGCTGAAGTGGATCAGCTCGCGCGGCTGGTACGGCGACGTGACCGTGGGCGAGGTGCAGTTCGGGTTCGAGATCACGTCGTCCGCGGGCGGCATGGACTTCATGTCGAACAGCTACTCGGTCACCAGCTGATCAACAGCTCGACCTCCGCACCCTCGGAATTGTCGGACCCCTGGGGCAGAATAAAAGCAGGGGTCCCCTTGGCGGGGACCCCTGCTCGGCATTGAGGTGTTCTCCGGGCGGACGCCGATCGCGCCGGCCTCCGGTTGCGCAGCGGCCGGTCGTGCGAGCGCGGATTCGCGGACGCCGGTTGTGAGACTCGCGGGCCGGTCAGGTGGAGGTCAGCTCGCGCCGAACTCGCGCACGGCCTGGTAGTAGAGGTCCGCCGTGCGGTTGCAGGACCAGTTGCCCGCGCACTGGTTGTACAGGTCGGTCTTGAAGTTGTTGTCGATCCTCAGCCGGGTCGTCTCGTTGAACCGCCCCTGCCGCTTGTAGTTGCGGTAGCCGAAGTCGTGCCGGTGGCAGGCCGGCAGGAACTTGAACCCGAACGGGTTGTCCGGCGACCACGAGCAACCGTCGGACGACCAGTCGAGCTGATCGCTGTAGGGCCGCTGCGTCCGCAGCGTGCTGAACTGCGACAGGGACTTGCTGAAGACGTAGTCGTCGGTCACGGCGGGCGCGTTGATGGCCGCCTGGCCGACACCGGCGCCGGCCAGCAGGGCGAACGAGGCGAGCAGGACGGTCAAAGCGTTGCGCAGGGATTTCGCGAGCACTGTTGTTCCCCTCGGTTTTCGGGCTTGAGGGGTTCTTACCGGTCGCAGATCAACGCCCGACAGCCCCGATCGGCTCATACCGCGCCGACGACGGGTGAACGTCCGCCCGCCCGCGCCCACCGGCGTCAACCGCCCGCGGGGCCGTCCGGGGGCAGACCTGCTGCGCCGCACCGCCCACCCCGCGCGGACCGAACAGCCCACCGGGCTGGCTGAGCCGGCCCAACCCCGGCTGGTTCGCCGGGACGACCGGGCGTGCGGCCGGCACTTCGCGCAGCCGCAGGCCGTCGGGCGCTCCGGGGCGCGGTCACGCCGCCCGTCGGCGGTAGTACTCCGCCACCCACGGCCCGGCGAGGCCCGCCGCCATCACGTACCCGAACGCCACCACCCACACCGCCGGGCCGACCGCGTCGACCACCGGTGGCACCACCAGGCACTCGGCGATGAACAGCAGCACCCAGAACGCGAACCGCTTCACCCCCGAGCGCAACGGGTGCTTGCCGATCGAGCGGTCGTACCGGTAGCCCGCGCGCAGCCCCACCACCGCGCCGATCAGTGCGATCACGCCGCCGCCCTCCGTTCGGGGGAACCACCCGGTGGCGGGACCACCGCCGGGGCAAGCGCTTGCGCCCGCGCCACGACGGCACCTTCCGGTGGCGGCGGGAGGTGTGCGCCGGACCCGGCGGGCTCCGTGCCGACGACGTGCGCGCCGACGTTCGGCGGCACGTCCGACACGGTCGAGCCCGCCGGGCCCGGCGACCCCGGGTGCGCGAGCGGGCGAGCCGAACCCCTCCGTACCGGCTCGAACAGCTCGACTCGCACCCGTGCTCCGGAGCCGGGCGCCCCGGGGAGGCGCCCGGTCATCTGCCCGGCTCGTCGTGGTCGTCGCCCCGGTCGAGGAACCGCTGGATCGTCGGCTCGTCGGGGAACTCGTCCTCGCCGGTCTCGATGAGACGTTCCGCGATGGGCAGCGGTTCCTCGGCCCACGCGGGCTGGAAGTCGCCGCTGGGCAGCAGTCGGTGGCGGCGGGCGAACTGCTCGGCGGCCTCGCGGATGGACTCGCGCAGCGTGCCGATCACCACCGTCTCGGCGGTGTAGGTCAGCTCCACGAGCAACGCGCGCATCCGGTCGAGCTGGTCGTCCTGGTCCGCGTTGTCCGCCAGCTGCGGCCACAGCCGGCGTTCGAAGACCTCCACGAAGTCGGCCGCGATGCCGTCGGTGGCCGTGCGCAGGTTCGCGAACTTGGCCAGCACGTCGTCGCTCGGGACGCTCAGCGCGGCCAGCCGGTTGCCCGCGTCCAGCGCCCAGCGGCGCACGTGCGGCCACCCGAGTCGCCAGCGGACCAGGCCGAGCTGCACGGCGCGGCGCAGGACGCGCGGGCGGACGTCGCCCAGCGGGACCAGGCGGCTGATGTCACGGGCCCTGATCCGGACCCAGTCGTCCGGGCCCTCCGCCTCACCGACGCCGAGCACCGCCGCGACGCTCGCGCCCTTCTCCCGCGCCTTCACCAGCTCGGCGATGGCGGGCAGGGAGAAGCCGCGGGACTGCAGGCGTTGGACGAGCGTGAGGCGTTCCAGGTGGGAGGCGTCGTAGTAGGCGACCCGGCCCTGCCTGCGGGGCGGGTGCAGCACGCCCTTGGTCTGGTACATGCGGATCGTGCTGCCCGGCAGGCCGACCCGGACCGCCAACTCGTCGACCGTCAACTGCTCCACGCCCCCGATCTTGGCGGCCCGGAGTTCGTGGAGTCAAGACTCTTCGAGTTGATACTCGAAGAGTTACAGGTGCAGCAGCATGCGCGAGTTGCCGAGGGTGTTCGGCTTCACGTACGAGAGGTCGAGGAACTCGGCGACGCCCTCGTCGGCGGACCGCATGATCTCCTCGTAGACCTCCGGGGAGACGGGCGTGCCGTCGATCTCCACGAACCCGTGCTTGCCGAAGAAGTCGGTCTCGAAGGTCAGCACGAACAACCGCTCCAGCTGGAGCTCGCGAGCGGTCTCGATCAGCCGGTGCACGATCCGGTGGCCGATGCCCCGGCCCAGCGAGGCGGGCGACACGGCGACCGTGCGGATCTCGGCCAGGTCCTCCCACAGCACGTGCAGCGCCCCGCACCCGAGCACCACGCCGTCCTCTTCGGCGACCCAGAACTCCTGGATGTCCTCGAACAGCGTGACGAGCGGCTTGGACAGCAGCACCTTGCCGGCGTAGGCGTCGATGAGGGCCTTCATCGCCCGAACGTCGCCGGTGCGGGCGCGACGCACGTTGATCGAGTCGTTCACGGTCCAAAGGTAGGCCCTGCGCGAGGAGCCGCCCGCTCCACCCCGGCGTCCGGCCGGCGCGTCGCGTGCGCGTGACGCGGGACACGAAAAGGGAAATCACCCGATCGGGTATTTCGGGGAACATCGACCGCGGACGAGCCGGATCGGTCACCGGTGCCGAGGGGTGTTCCCGCAAAGGATTCCGGCTTTTCTCGGGCGGACGGCAGTCGTTTGCCCGCAATGCCGTTGAACGTGCCGTCGAGTGCGGGCAAGGGCTCGACTGGTTGCGGTGCAAGTGTTGTCCGCCTTGACTTCCCACCCCGATCGAGGGCCCGCGGCCCAGGCGCGACCACGAGGTGGTGACGCGTCGAGAAGACCGCTTCGGCCCCCGAACACCAGACCGCGGACGAGGGTGGATCCGCGCGATCGCCAAAGCGGTCCGAGTGCGTTCAGCGCAGGTGGCGTGATTCGTCGAGGTGCGCGGGTTGCCCGAGCGCGAGGTCCGGCAGTCGGTGCCGCTCCGGCTCGAACCGCGGCGACGCGCGGGGGCCCGGCGGGACCGGGCGACGGCCGGCCCGGCGGCCGGTGGAGGTGAGCGGGAGGGGAGGGGGACGGCGCCGGTTACGCTGAGCACCGTGTCTTCCCCCACCACGTCCAAGCGCGTCGCCATGCTGACCCTCGGGTGCGCCCGCAACGAAGTCGACTCCGAAGAGCTCGCCGGGCGCCTCACCGCCGGCGGCTGGGAGCTGGTCGACGACGAAGCCGACGTGGTCGTGGTCAACACGTGCGGCTTCGTGGAGTCCGCGAAGAAGGACTCCGTGGACACCCTCCTCGCCGCCGCCGACAGCGGCGCGAAGGTGGTCGCGGTCGGGTGCATGGCCGAGCGCTACGGCGCCGAGCTGGCCGACAGCCTGCCCGAGGCGAACGCCGTGCTCGGGTTCGACCACTACACCGACCTCGCCGACCGCCTGGACGACGTCCTGGCCGGTCAGACCATCGAGTCCCACCAGCCGGTCGACCGCCGCACGCTGCTGCCGCTCACTCCCGTGCAGCGGCCGAAGGCGGCCGAAGAGGTGCAGGTCCCGGGGCACGGCTGGGGCCCGCGCGTGCTGCGCACCCGCCTCGCCGACACCCCCGTGGCGCCGCTGAAGATCGCTTCCGGCTGCGACCGCCGCTGCTCGTTCTGCGCGATCCCGTCCTTCCGCGGCGCGTTCGTCTCCCGCCACCCGGACGAGGTCGTGGCCGAGGCGATGTGGCTGGCCGAGCAGGGCGTGCGCGAGGTGTTCCTGGTCTCGGAGAACTCCACCTCCTACGCCAAGGACCTGCCCCGCGAGCTGGGCGGCCTGGAGCTGCTGCTGCAGCGGCTCGCGAAGGTGCCCGGCATCGACCGCGTCCGCGTGTCCTACCTGCAGCCCGCCGAGACGAAGCCCACGCTGGTCAAGGCCATCGCCACCACCGACGGCGTGGCCGACTACTTCGACATGTCCTTCCAGCACTCCAGCGAGCCCGTGCTGCGCCGGATGCGCCGCTTCGGCTCCACCGAGTCGTTCCTCGGCCTGGTCGAGCAGATCCGCTCCCTCGCGCCGCGTGCGGGTATCCGCAGCAACGTCATCGTCGGCTTCCCCGGCGAGACCGAGGAGGACGTGGCCGAGCTGGAGCGCTTCCTCACCGCCGCCCGGCTGGACGCGGTCGGCGTGTTCGGCTACTCCGACGAGGACGGCACCGAGGCCGAGAACCTGCCGGGCAAGCTGGACGCCGACACCATCGCCGAGCGCGTGGCCCGCATCTCCGACCTGGTCGAGGAGCTGACGTCCCAGCGCGCCGAGGACCGTGTCGGCGAGGAGGTCGTCGTCCTGGTCGAGACCGAGGAGGACGACGAGAGCGACTGCGTCGGCCGCGCCGCCCACCAGGCGCCCGAGGTCGACGGCGAGTGCGTCATCACCAACGCCGACGGCCTCCGGGTCGGCGACCTGGTGCGCTGCCGGGTCGACTCGTCCGAGGGCGTCGACCTGGTCGTGACAGCGATCGAGGTGCTCCCGAGGTGACCGAACCCGCGCGCGTGCCGGTGCTGAACATCGCCAACGTGCTGACGATGTCCCGGCTGGCGCTCGTGCCGGTGTTCCTCTACTTCCTGTTCGAGGAGGACGGCCACCAGACCTGGTGGCGGCTGGCCGCGTTCGGGGTGTTCGCCGTGGCGTCGGTCACCGACCACGTGGACGGCAACCTGGCCCGCAAGCACGGGCTGATCACCGACTTCGGCAAGATCGCCGACCCGATCGCGGACAAGGCGCTGACCGGCGCCGCGCTGGTCGGCCTGAGCCTGCTCGGCGAGCTGCCGTGGTGGGTGACGGTCGTCATCGCGGTCCGCGAGCTCGGGGTGACGCTGCTGCGCTTCTGGGTCATCCGGCACGGCGTGATCCCGGCCAGCCGCGGCGGCAAGGCCAAGACGCTCGTCCAGATCGTCGCCATCGGCCTGTACGTGCTGCCGCTGCCGTCCTGGCTGGACGCGGTCTCGGTGACCGCGATGGGCGCGGCCGTGGTGCTGACCGTCGTCACGGGCGTCGACTACGTGATCCGCGCGTTGCGGCTGCGGGCCAGGGGCAAGCGGGCGGTGGCCGGGGCGTGAGCGCCGCCGACGTCGTGCGGACCCTCGCCGGACGCGGTGAGACGGTCGCCACCGCCGAGTCGCTGACCGCGGGCCTGGTGACCGCCGAGCTGACCTCCGTGCCCGGGTCCAGCGCCGTGGTGCGCGGCGGGCTCGTGGTCTACGCCACGGACCTCAAGCACTCGCTCGCGGGCGTGGACGCGGCGCTGCTGGCCGAGCACGGCGCCGTGCACCCCGAGGTGGCCCGGCAGCTCGCCGAGGGCGCACGGGAGCGCTGCGGGGCGACGTGGGGCCTGGGGCTGACCGGGGTGGCCGGTCCCGACCCGCAGGACGGCGTCGGCCCCGGCACCGTCCACATCGGTTTGTCCGGCCCATCCGGGTCGGGTGTCCGGACGCTCACTCTCGGTGGTGGTCGTGACGAAGTGCGCAAGAGTTCGACAATGGCGGCCCTGACTTTCCTGCTCGACCACCTCAAGATCCCCGTCGAGTGACGTGAGCAGCGCGTTTCCCGTCACACCCGGACACGCACGCGGGAACTTACCGGTGAGTTCACTCGTTCGCCCTTGGCGGACGTGTCGGGAAGTCACTGCCCGTCGACGGGACGGGTCGGTAACGTGGTGGCACGGCCGGCCGGAAGGAGGCGCGCGATGACCGTGCTGCTACGCGAGGCGATCGGTGATCGGCTCCGCCATGCCCGCACCACCCAACGCCGCACGCTGCGCGAGGTCTCCAGGACCGCCCGCGTCAGCCTGGGGTACCTCTCCGAGGTGGAGCGTGGCCGCAAGGAGGCGTCCAGCGAGCTGTTGGCCGCGATCTGCGAAGCGTTGGACCTGCCCCTGTGGGAGCTGCTGCACCTGGTCGCCTCGGACATCGGCGCCGTCCAGCGCCCCGTGCCGACCCCGGCCGAGCTCACCGAACGGGCCCCCGCGTCCGCGTCGGCGGGCCTGGAGGGCGGCACGATGGTGCCCGCGGTGATCGGCAACGACCTGTCCGACCTGCGGTTGCAGCCCGTGCTGACGCACCGGCTGTCCACTTCGATCAGCAAGCCGCGCAACGCGGTGGTGGCGGCGTAACCCCAGCTCACACCTACCTGAGCCGAGCCGGTCCCGACCGGCTCGGCTTTCGGCGCGTGCAACGAGTTGGCAACCCAGGGCGGGGTCGCCGCGTAGGCCGGGAGCCGGGCGGGCAGGATGACCATGCCGACGAAAGTCGGGGGGTGACTCAGGGTGATCCCGGATATCTCCCCAGGTCGGTGGAAGCAGCGCGGGACAACTGACACGATGGAACCAACACCGGCACCGGGTCGTTGCCAATCACGAGCGCGAGCCAGGGAAGTGCGGAGAAGGCAGGCGTAGGAGATGGCCAACCCTTTCGTGAAGGCATGGAAGTACTTCATGGCGGCTTTTTCGTCCAAGATCGACGAGCACGCCGACCCGAAGGTGCAGATCCAGCAGGCCATCGAGGAGGCGCAGCGGCAGCACCAGGCGCTGTCGCAGCAGGCCGCCGCGGTGATCGGCAACCAGCGCCAGCTCGAGATGAAGCTCAACCGCCAGCTCGGCGAAGTGGAGAAGCTCCAGGCATCCGCACGCCAGGCGCTCGTGCTCGCCGACGAGGCGCGGGCGAAGGGTGACGAGCAGCGCGCGACGCAGTTCGAGACCGCGGCGCAGGGCTTCGCCACCCAGCTGGTGACCGCGGAGCAGAGCATCGAGGACCTGAAGACGCTGCACGACCAGGCGTTGCAGGCGGCGACGCAGGCGAAGCAGGCGGTCGAGCGCAACGCGATGGTGCTGCAGACCAAGCTGGCCGAGCGCACCAAGCTGCTCAGCCAGCTGGAGCAGGCGAAGATGCAGGAGCAGGTCTCCCACTCGCTGCGCCAGATGACCGAGCTGGCCGCGCCGGGCAACACGCCGTCGCTGGAAGAGGTCCGCGACAAGATCGAGAAGCGGTACACCACCGCCCTCGGTTCGGCGGAGCTGGCGCAGAACTCGGTGCAGGGCCGGATGCTGGAGGTCCAGCAGTCGACCACCGAGATGGCGGGCCACTCCCGGCTCGAGCAGATCCGCGCGTCGATGGCGGGCGGCAAGGTCGCCGGCGAGGTCACCAGCGGTCAGCCGGCCAGTGCGAGCGCCGGCATCCAGCAGGAGATCCAGCAGCGCGTGCAGCAGACGCAGGCGCAGCCGACCCAGCAGATCAAGCAGAACCCGCCGGCGAGCCAGGGCTGAGAGGGTGGTGTCCGCGATGGAACCCCGGCGGAAGGTGGCCGGCGAGATCGTCCAGGTCATCGGCGGCCAGCTCCAAGGGCAGATCGCGGACCAGGTGAAACGGCGGTACGCCGCCTGGAACGACCCGCGCGCGAAGCTCGATCGGCGGTACCGCCGATCGAGCCGCGTGCTCACCTTCTGGCTGATCGTGCTGGCCCTGCTCGCGGTGGTCGGCACGCTCACGCTGGTGGGCGTGCTCGGCGCGGCGCCCGGCGTGGTGGCGGCCCTCGGGTTCGCCGGCACGTCCGTGCTGGCCGTGCGCACGAACATCAAGATGAGGGGCATCGACGTGCAGCGGCGGCAGCTGGAGGCCGCGCCGGCGCCCGAGCCGCTGCCCGCCCGGTCCTCGGCGGCACGCCGGCCGATGGAACGGCTGGAGGACGCCCAGGACACGTTGCGGGAGCTGCTGCGCCAGCTCGACTCGGCGGCGTTGACGTCCATCCCCACCGACTCGGTCGAGCAGGCCCGCGCCACCGGCGCCGAGGCCGTGTCCGCGATCCGGGCCGTGTCCCGCCAGTTGCAGGCCGTCGAACGGGCGCGCGACACCGCCCCGCCGCTGGACCGCGCGCCGCTGGTCGAAGGGGTGCGAAGACTGCGGACGCAGCTGGACGAGGGCGTGGACGGCTACTGCGGCCTGGTCGCCGCCGCCGGCCGGGTGCTCGCCGAGAGCACCGCCAACAACCCCCGGCAGGTCCTGGGCGACGCGACGGACCACCTGGCGGGCCTCGCTTCGGCGTTGCGCGAACTGTCGAGCTGACGCTGTTCGCGGCACTGCGCACTTGGCGCGCGGCCATCTGCACGAACCAGGATTACGTCACGTTGCGTAGCAAAGTTGGGCTATCCTCGAGTCCACAGTGGCGTACGCTGCTGCGATCGTGTGATTATCAGACCGTTATATAGCCGCAGCCACTACTTGGCGTGGCAGGATCCCTGGGTCGGACAGCGTGGTCCGTCCTGGTCGCCGGGGAGGTCATTGAGTGGCGTTGTGGACCGTGCGCGGCGATGGCCGCCCCACCGATGGTGACGCCGTCGCGCCGCAGGAGCGGCTGACCTGGCCGCGCACCATCGGTTTCGGCGTCCAGCACCTGGTCGCGATGGCAGGCGCCACGATCTTCGTCCCCGCCACCACCGGACTCCCCGTCAGCACCACCCTGCTGTTCTCCGGGCTCGGCACGCTGCTGTTCCTGCTGATCACCCGCAACCGCGTCCCCAGCTACCTCGGCGCGTCGTTCGCGTTCATCGCGCCGCTGTCCGCCGCCCGTGACGAGGGCATCGCCGCGCAGCTCGGCGGCGTGCTCGCGGCCGGCCTCCTGGTGATCATCATCGGGGTCGCGGTGAAGGCGCTCGGCGTGCGGCTGCTGGAGGCCGTGATGCCGCCGGTGGTGACCGGCGCGGTGGTCGTGCTGATCGGGCTCAACCTCTCGCACCGGGCCACCGACTCGTTCGCCCAGCAGCCGCTGCCCGCCGTGGTCACGATGGGGATCATCCTGCTGTGCGGCGTGCTCGGCCGCGGCTCGTCGTTCCGGTTCTCCGTGCTCCTCGGCGTGGTCGTCGGGTGGGCGCTCGGGTTCTGGCTCGGCCTGGTCGACACGGCCGCGGTGGGCCGGGCCGCGTGGTTCGGGCTGCCCGAGTTCCACGCGCCGGAGCTGCGGCCGTCGGTCACGCTGCTCGTGCTGCCGGTGGTGATCGTGCTGGTCGCGGAGAACGTCGGCCACGTCAAGGCGATCGGCGCGCTGACCGGCCGCAACCTCGACGGCAACGTCGGCGACTCGATCATCGCCAACGGCGTGTCCACCGCGCTGGCCGGTCTCGGCGGCGGGTCGGGCACCACCACCTACTCCGAGAACATCGGCGTGATGGGCGTGACGAAGGTCTTCTCGACCGCCGCCTACGCGGTGACGGGGGTGGCGGCGGTGCTGATGGCGTTCTCGCCGAAGGTCACCGCCGTGCTCTCGACCATCCCGGCGGGTGTCGTCGGCGGGGCGACGCTGGTGCTGCTCGGCCTGATCAGCCTGGTCGGCGTGCGGGTGTGGATGGACAACCGGGTCGACCTGACGAACCCGGGCAACGCGCTGGTCGGCGGCACGGCCCTGGTCGCCGGGGTGGGTGACCTGACGCTGGAGCTGGGCGACATGGAGCTCGGCGGCCTGGTGTGGGGCTCGCTGCTCGTGGTGATCCTGCACCCGATCCTGCGCTGGCTGCGAACCGCCCGCAACGCCTGACCCCGCGCCTCACCCGCCTACCGAGCCGTCGCCTGCGGAGCGGCGGCGATTCAACGGAGCCCGCGGTTGATGCGGTGCACCAGCCCGGGGCCTTCGTAGATGAACGCCGTGTAGAGCTGGATCAGGCTCGCGCCCGCGTCCAGCATCCGCTGCGCGTCGTCCGGGCTCGCGATGCCGCCGACGCCGATGATCGGCAGCTTGCCGCCGGTCTCCCGGCTGACGAACCGCACCACCTCGCGGGCGCGTTCGGTCAGCGGTTTGCCGCTCAACCCGCCTGCTTCGTGCGCGAGGTGCTGGTCGGCGGGCGCCAGGCCGGCGCGCGACAGCGTGGTGTTGGTCGCGATCAGCCCGCTGACGTCGTGCGCGGCGCACACCTCCAGCAGTTCGGCGATCGCCTCGTCGGTCAGGTCGGGCGCGATCTTGACTAGGATCGGTTTGCGCGGCTTCGACCCGGCCAGGTCCCGGGCGGTGGCGTCGAGCGCGGACAGCAGCTCGGTCAGGGCGCCGCGGTCTTGGAGGCTGCGCAGGCCCGGTGTGTTGGGCGAGCTGATGTTGATGGCGAAGTAGTCGCCGTGCCGGTAGAGCGCGCGCAGGGACGTCCGGTAGTCCTCGACCGCGTCCTCGACCGGGGTGACCTTGGACTTGCCCAGGCTGATGCCCAGCGGCACGGACAGGGGGCCGAGGCGGTCGAGCCGGTTGGCCAGCTCCAGCGCGCCGTCGTTGTTGAAGCCCATCCGGTTGATGATCGCTTCGCTGTCGCGCAGCCGGAACAGGCGCGGCTTCGGGTTGCCGGGCTGCGCGTGCCGGGTGACCGTGCCGACTTCGACGAACCCGAACCCGAGCGCGCCCCACGCGGGCAGCGCCCGGCCGTTCTTGTCCAGCCCGGCGGCCAGGCCGACCGGGTTGGGGAACCGCACGCCGAAGACGGTGCGCGCGGAGGAGGGACTGCGCTTCACGAGCTTCGCCGCGGGGCTCAGCTTCGCCATCACGCCGAGGGTGGTCTCGTGGACCCGCTCCGCGTCCCCGCCGTGCATCCGGAACAACGCCTTGCGCACCACGCTCTTGTAGACCACGGCGGTAACCCTAAGCGATCGGCCCTGGCTGGCAGCGCGGGCACCAGTACGCGGGACGCTCGCGCACGCCCGCGCCCTGCCCGCCGACGCGCACCTTGGTCCCGCACCGCAGGCACGGCTTGCCGCCGCGCTCGAACACCCAGTGCTGCCGTCCCCGTCCCATGAGGCCGGTCGTGCTCTGCTCCGGGCGCCACGCGTTGGCCAGCAGCAGCTTGCGCGCCAGCCGCACCGCCTCCGCCGGGTCCGTCGCCGACACCGGGCTCCACGGCGACACGCCGAGCAGGAAGCACACCTCGGCCTTGTAGAGGTTCCCCACGCCCGCCATGACGCGCTGGTCGAGCAGCGCCAGCCCCAGTTCGCGGTCCGGGTCGGCCACCAGCCTGGCAGCCGCCTCGGCCGCCTGTTCGTCGTCCCAGCCGCCCAGCAGGTCCGGTCCGAGGTGGCCGACCAGCCGCGACTCCTGGTCGGTCGGCAGCAGCTCCAGGTCGTGCAGCGCGAAGCCCACCGCGACCCGGTCGGGCACCTCCAGCAGCGCCCGCACCTGGTGGCCCGGCCGCTGCCAGCGCTGGCCCGGCCGGTAGAGGTGCCACGCGCCGTCCATCCGGAAGTGGCTGTGCAGGCTCAGGTCGCCGGAGAACCGGGTGAACAGGTGCTTGCCGACGGAGCGCACCGCCAGCACGTCCCGCCCGGCCAGGTCGGCGGTGGCCCACTTCGGGTGGCGGATCTCACCGCGCAGGAGCGGCCGGCCGGCCAGCGCCTCGTTCAGGCGCTGCCCGGCCAGGAAGACCGTGTCACCCTCGGGCACCGCTGTCGAACGCCATCTTCAGGCCGAACCCGACCAGCACGGACGCGGTCAGCCGCTCGGTCCACCGCCGCACCGCGGGCTTCGCCAGCACGACCACCGCCCGCCCGGCGAGCCACACCACGACGAGCTGCCACACCTGGCCGATGGTCACGTGCACGCCCACCAGCAGCGCGCCCCACCCGGCCGACGCCTGGTCGGACGGCAGGAACTGGGGGAGCAGGCTCAGGTAGAACACGCCGATCTTGGGGTTGAGCAGGTTCGTGGTGAACCCGGTCCGCAACGCCTGCGCCGGTGTGATCACCAGGACGTCGGCCGGTCGTTCGACGGCGCCGCGCGTCGACTTCCACAGCGCCGACCCGCCGAGCCACAGCAGGTACGCCGCGCCCGCGTAGCGCACCACGTCGTAGGCCAGTTGAGACGCCACGAGCAGCGCGGTCAGCCCGGCGATGCTCGCCGCGCCCCAGACCAGGCAGCCGAGGGTGGTGCCGAACCCGCCGACCACACCGGCTCTGCGCCCGCCGCCGAGCACCATGCGCAGCAGCATCATGGTGTCCAGGCCGGGTGTGATCGTGAGCAGGACGGCGGCGACGGTGAACGCCAGGAGGGCGCCCGTGCTCACGCGTCCACCGCTTCCTCGATCTCCTCGTCGTTGAAGTCGTGGTGCACGGCCCTGCGTCTGCTCCGGCTGATCCGCAGTATCCGGGCCAGCAGCAGGTTGAACGCCAACGCCACCTCGCGCGCGCCGGGCGTGCCCCACTCGTGGATCGGCATGCACGCGCCCTGCGCCTGCTGCACGGCGAGCCGGTCCGGCAGCGCCACCGGCATCACCAGCGGCCCGAAGATGTCGCGCAGCTCCTCGATGCGGAACTGGTGCTCGTGCGACCTCGGCCGCACCCGGTTCACCACCACGCCGAGCGGCTGGAGGTCCTCGTTGTGCTCGCGCTCGGCCTGCACCGCCTCGAACGCCCGCTGCACGCCCGCGACCGCGAACATCGTGGGCTCCGTCACCAGCAGCGCGCGGTCCGCCGCGACCAGCGCCGACCGGGTCAGCTGACCCAGCGACGGCGGGCAGTCCAGCAGCACCAGCTGGTAGGGGTCCTCGTCGTCCTGCAACAGCCGCAGCGCCTCGCGCAGCCTGCCGAGCCGGGTCTCGCCCGGGTCCGGGTGGTTCAGCGACTCCGCGTCCTCCGAACCGGCCAGCACGTCCACGCCGTCGCCCCACGCGCTGGGCGCGATCGCCTTGTCCACCGTGTCGCGGCTCGGGTCCTGGAGGACGTCGTAGATGCTGGCCTCGGTGTCGCCCGGTTCCAGCGTGGAGGTGGCGTTGCACTGCGGATCGAGGTCGATGACCAGCGTGCGGACGCCACGCCGCAGCGCCGCCGACGCCAGACCGAGCGCGACCGTCGTCTTCCCAACGCCACCCTTGAGGCTGAGCACCGCCACCGTATGCACGTAGTGCAGCCTACGGCCCTTACGCTCTACGTCCATGCGACCGGACGCCGTACACAGGGTGCTCGACGCCGAGCTGACCGCCGCGCGGGACCGCAGGGGCGGCGAACCGCCGCGGGTGCTCGACGTCGGCGGCGGCAGCGGTGTGTGGGCCGTGCCGCTGGCAGTGGCCGGGTGCACCGTGACGGTGATCGACCCGAGCCCCGACGCGCTGGCGACGTTGCACCGCCGTGCGGCCGACGAAGGCGTCCTGGACCGGGTCACCGCTGTTCAGGGCGATACCGACGCGTTGGACCGGGTCGCTTCGGCGGACCTGGTCCTGGCGCACGGGCTGCTGGAGGTCGTGGACGACGTCGACGCCGCGCTGGCCGCGCTGGCCGCCGCGGTGATCCCGGGCGGCGCGGTGTCGTTGCTGGTGGCGAACCGGTACGCGGCCGTGCTGCACCGGGCCATCGCGGGCCGGCTGGTGGACGCCCGGCGGCTGCTGGACGACGAGGCCGGTCAGCTCACCGGGACCCGCGACCCGCTGCGGCGCCGGTTCGACGTGGCCGGGTTGGAGGCGTCGGTGGTGGCCGCGGGGCTGAAGGTGGAGCTGGTCCAGGGCCACGGCGTGGTGTCCGACCTGGTCCCGGGCGCCGTGCTGGAGGCCAACCCGGGCGCGGCGGAGGCGCTGGCCGAGCTGGAGCTGGCCGCGTCGACCCGCCCGCCGCTGCGCGATGTGGCCGCCCGGTTGCACGTCCTGGGCCGAAAGCCGGCCTGAGTGCGGTAGAACGGAGTCTCCGCCGCCTACCCGCAGAGGACCCGCCGTGGGAGACCCGCACTTAGCCTGGACCGGCTGATGGCCGGACCCGTGCCCGAAGACCTGGAAGACGAGGTGCGCGCCGCCGCCGCCGGCGACCGCCGGGCGGTCGCCTCGCTGCTGGCCACCGTCCGCCCGCTGGTGGTGCGCTACTGCCGCGCCCGCGTGGGCAGGCAGGAGCGGTCGTCGGCGTCGGCCGACGACGTGGCCCAGGAAGTGTGCCTGGCGCTGTTGACCGCCCTGCCGACGTACAAGGACCACGGGCGGCCGTTCCTGGCGTTCGTGTACGGCATCGCGGCGCACAAGGTCGCGGACGCGCACCGCGCGGCGTTGCGCAACCGGGCCGAGCCGGTGCCCGAGGTGCCCGACGGCCCGGACGACGAGCACGTCGGCCCGGAGCAGTCGGCGTTGCGGGCGGACCTGTCGCGGAGGATCGGCCGGCTGCTGCGCCTGCTGCCGGACAAGCAGCGGGAGATCCTGGTGCTGCGGGTGGTGGTCGGGCTCACCGCCGAGCAGACCGCCGAGGTCGTCGACGCCACGCCGGGCGCGGTCCGGGTCGCGCAGCACCGGGCGCTGGCCCGGCTCCGACGGGAGATAGCACGGTCCCTGGTCACGCAGCGCAGTCAATAATGGGATTCGTCTACTCCGTTCGGGGAGCAAACGCGGCCATTCGGGGTAACTTCTTGTGAGTCGCGTCATCTCCGTATGCCGGCGACGTCGCGTTCGCATGTGCCCCCGAGAGGCGTCCAGCGCGCGGACGCCGAGGAGCTCGCGATGGCAACGATGGTGGTTGGTTCGTCGGTTATGCCGGGACTTCGTGGTAGTTCGGGGAGGTCGTTGATGTCCGTGCAGTGCGAGGACGTCCAGTCCTCTCCACCGGCACGTGTGGAAGGGGGACCCGAGGCGTACGTCGAGAGGGCGGTCCGCGGCGACCGGCGGGCGGTCGACGCGCTGCTGGCCGCGATCAGACCCGTGATCGTGAAGTACTGCCGGGCCAGGATCGGCCAGGGGCAGCGGTCGTCGGCGTCGGCGGAGGACGTGGCCCAAGAGGTCTGCCTCGCCGTGCTGAAGGCGCTGCCGAACTACCGCGAGCAGGGCCGGCCGTTCATGGCGTTCGTGTACGGGATCGCCGCGCACAAGGTGGCCGACGCGCACCGCGCCTCGGCGCGCAACCGCGCCGAGTCCGTGCCGGAGCTGCCCGACAGCGCGGGCGCCGAGCCGGGCCCCGAGCAGCGGGCGTTGCAGGGCGAGCTGTCCGAGCGGATGGGACGGCTGCTCAGCGTCCTGCCCGACCGGCAGCGGGAGATCCTCGTCCTGCGCGTGGTCCTCGGCATGTCCGCCGAGGAGACCGCCGAGGCGGTCGGCTCGACGCCCGGCGCCGTGCGGGTGGCCCAGCACCGGGCCCTCACCCGGCTGCGCAAGGCGATGGACGAGGCACAGCGCGGCGCTTGACGGCGCTCAGTGCCGCCAGCGGGTCAGCGCGGCGACCTCCTCCGGAGAGCAGTCGGCGAACCGGGCGATCTCGCCGCGCCGCACGTCGGCGATCGTCGCCGCGAACTCCGCGCCGAACGCCTCGGTCAGCGCCTCGTCCGCCTCGAACGCCGCCACGGCCTCCGCCAGGGACGTCGGCAGGCGCTCCACACCCGGGAGCCCGACCGGGTCGACCCCGACCGGCTCCGGCAGCCGCGCCTGCTCCACGATCCCGGCCAGGCCCGCCGCCATCGTGGCCGCCACCACGAGGTACGGGTTCGCCGACAGGTCGTAGCACTTGACCTCCAGGTCGCGGCCCGCGACCAGGCGCAGCGCCGCCTCCCGGTTCTCCAGCCCCCACACCGCGAACGCGCCCGCCCAGTGCTGCGGCACGAGCCGCAGGTAGCTGGCCACCGACGGCGCGCCGATCGCGCACAGCGCGGGCAGCCGGCGCAGCACGCCCGCGGCGAACGCGTCGGCGTCCTCGGTCAGGCCGAACCAGCTCTCGCCGTCCGCGAACAGGTTGCGGCCGTCGCGCCACAGGCTCAGGTGCAGGTGGCCACCGTTGCCGACGCCGTCGGCGGTGACCTTCGGCGAGAACGACGCCCGCAGGCCGTGCCGCAGCGTGATGGCCCGGACCGTCTCCCGCACCAGCACCGACGTGTCCGCCGCGTGCACCGGGTCCTCGGGCGTGGTGGACAGCTCGAACTGGCCCGGCGCGTACTCGGGGTGGAACTGGAGCACCTCGACGTCCTGCTCGGCCAGCGCCGACAGCAGGTCCGCGGCGTAGTCGGACAGCTCGACCTGGCGGGCGTGGCCGTAGGCGGGCCCGGTGGCGGCGGGCCGGAACTCGTCGGTGTCGCCCTGCCCGACGACCCACTCCACCTCGAAACCCGCCTGGACCTCGTAGCCGTGCACGGTGAGCCGGTCGGCCACCGCCCGCGCCAGGCCGCGCTCGTCCTGCGGGTGCGGCTCACCCCGCTGGTCGAAGCGGTCGGCCGGCGCCCACGCCCAGCCAGGCTGGCCCGCGAGCACGGTGAGCCGGTCCAGGTCCGGGTACAGCCGCAGGTCGCCCACGGGCCCGCCCGCGTGCCGCCCGGTGACGATCGTGTCGTCCAGCAGGAACGCGTCGAACACCGGTGACGCGCCCACGCCGTCCGCGGCGGCTCTGGGCAACCCCGCGAGCGGCACCGACTTCACCCGCGTGATGCCGCTGTGGTCGACCCAGGTCAACGCGACCGCCACGACGTCCTGCTCCAGCAGGTCGTCCACCATCTCGGCCGCCAGCGCACGTCGGTGCTCCCGCTCCGCTGTGTCCATCGTGCGTGGTTACACCAGCTCACTACTGTTCAACAAGTGGACCATCTGCTGCCGTGCGTGGCGTCGTTGCGCCTCGTGGACCACCACTGCCACGGGGTGCTCGACGCCGACCTCGACCGGGACGGCTTCGAGTCGAACCTGACCGAGGCCGGGTCCGCGTCGCCGCTGGGCACGTCGCTGTTCGACTCGTCGTTGGGCCTGGCGGTGCGGCGCTGGTGTGCGCCTTTGCTGGACCTGCCGGTCCTCGCGCCCGCCGACGAGTACGTGGCGCGGCGGCGGTCGCTGGGCGCGGCGGAGGTGAACCGGGCGCTGGTGTCGGCGGCGGAGATCTCGGCGTTCCTGGTGGACGACGGGGTGTGGCCGGAGGACTTCGTGAGCCCCTCCGCGTTCACCGGTTCGCGTGAACATCGCGTGCTGCGGCTGGAGCGGGTCGCGGAGGACGTCGTGGCCGAGGGGGCCTCGGTGTTCCCGACGCGGGTGCGGGCGGTGCTGGACTCGACGCCGGCGGTCGCGGCGAAGTCGGTCGCGGCCTACCGGGTGGGGCTGGCCCTGGACCCGGCCCCGCCGGCGGACGCCGAGGTGGTGGCGGCGGCCGACCGCTGGCTGAGGTCCGGCTCGACCCGGTGCGCGGACGAGGTGATCAGCCGGTTCCTCGTGTGGGAGGCGCTGGACCGCGGCCTGCCCGTGCAGTTCCACGTCGGCTACGGGGACGCGGACCTGTCGCTGCACGAGTGCGACCCGTCGCTGCTCACCGACCTGCTGCGAGCCACCGCGCCGCTCGGCGTGCCGGTCATGCTGCTGCACAACTACCCGTTCCACCGCACCGCCGGTTACCTGGCGCAGGTGTTCCCGCACGTGTTCGTGGACCTGGGGCTGGCCACGCACTCGGTGGCGCACCGGGCGAGCCGGGTGCTGGCGGAGGCGCTGGAGATCGTGCCGTTCGGCAAGTTCCTGTTCTCCACCGACGCGTACGCGCTGGCCGAGCTGTACTACCTGGGCGCGTTGTCGTTCCGCCGCGCGTTGTCGGACTTCCTGTCGGCCGGGCTGAGGGAGCATGCTTTCGCCTTGGCGGACGCGGAGCGGATCGCTCGCCTGATCGGGTGGGAGAACGCGCAGCGGGTCTACCGCCTGGAGTAGAGTCTCGAACGGGTGTTCGGTCTGGGTGGAGGTGGTCGTGGGCCGCAGCGCGAACCTGCCGCGCGGTCTGGTCGATCGCTTCCTCGCCCGCGGCGACGTCTGGCCGGACGACACCGGCTGCTCGATGCTGCACGTGGACATGGACGCCTTCTACGCGTCGGTCGAGATCCGCGACCGGCCGGAGCTGGCGCGCAAACCGGTGGTCGTGGGCGGCACCGCGAACCGCGGCGTGGTCGCGTCGGCCAACTACATCGCCCGCGAGTTCGGCGTGCGCTCCGCCATGCCCACCTCGCACGCGCGCCGCCTCGCGCCGCACGCGGTGTTCGTGCCGCCGAACTTCGCCCGGTACCAGGAAATCTCGCGCGGGGTGATGGCGATCTTCCGCGACATCACGCCGCTGGTCGAGCCGTTGAGCCTGGACGAGGCGTTCCTCGACGTGAGCGGGGCGCTGAAGCGGCTGCGCCTGGGCCCGGCGCAGATCGCGAAGCTGATCCGCGAGCAGGTGCAGGAGGCGCACGGGATCACCTGCTCGGTGGGCGTGGCGCCGACGAAGTTCCTGGCCAAGCTCGCGTCCGGGATGTGCAAACCGGACGGTTTCATGGTCGTGCCGCGCGACGAGGTGCTGTCCTTCCTGCACCCGCTGCCGGTGTCGGCGCTGTGGGGCGTGGGCAAGCGGACGGCCGAGAACCTGGACCGGGTGGGGCTGGAGACGGTGGCGGACGTGGCCGCGACGCCGTTGCCGCGCCTGCGCAGGCTGATCGGCGTGGCGCTGGCCGAGCACCTGCACGCGTTGGCGCAGGGGCACGACGACCGGCCGGTGGTGCCGTCCACGCGGGAGAAGTCGATCGGCGCGGAGGAGACCTTCGAGGTCGACCACTTCGACCGGGAGCTGCTGCGCCGTGAGCTGCTGCGGCTCTCGGAGCGCTCGGCGGCGACGTTGCGGGCGCGGGGGCTGCGCGGGCGCACGGTGTCGATCAAGGTGCGGTTCGCCGACTTCACCACGATCACCCGCTCCAAGACGTTGCGGGTGGCCACGGACGTGACCCAGGAGGTCTACAGGACGGCGTCGACCCTGCTGGACGAGCAGGTGCCGCCGGGCGCGGTGCGGCTGATCGGGGTGCGGATCGAGCAGCTGGTCGAGGGCGACGACGGCGAGCAGCTGATGTTCGACGCGCCGGAGCGCGGCTGGCGCGAGGCGGAGCAGGCGGCCGACCAGGCGCGGTCGAGGTTCGGCACGGCGGCGATCCGCCCGGCCTCGCTGCTGAGCCAGGGGCCGACCAGGTCGGGCCACGACGAGCCCAAACCGGACCGCGGGGACTGAGCACGCGTTCGGCTTCCCGACCCCCGTGATCGCGCCGTTCGGGTGGTCGCGGGCCTGATCGGCGTCCCGCGCGCCGATCACCGGGCACAGTGGTGGCGTGGATCGGTTCTGGGGTCTGCTCTCGCCCTCCGAGCACGAGGTGCTCATGGCGACGGGTGTCGAGCGCGACTACCCGCCCGGCTCGGTGATCTGCCACGAGGGCGAGGTGACGCGGCACGTGCTGGTCGTGCGCCGAGGTCTGCTGCGGGTGACCGCGACCACGGCGAACGGCAGCGAGAAGGTGCTGGCCGTGCGCGGCGCGGGCGACATCGTCGGTGAGCGCTCGGCGGTCGACGGCCGGCCGCGTTCGGCGACCGTGCGGGCCCTGGGCGAGGTGCGGGCGCTGGTGCTGTCGGCCGGCTCGTTCGCCGGCCTGTGCCAGCGGCACCCGCGCATCGCGTGGTCCGTGCTGATCGTCGTCGTGTCGCGGCAACGGGACACCGACCGCCAGCGCGTGCAGATCAGCGGCACGGCCACGCAGCGCGTCGCCGCCGTGCTCATCGACATGGCGTTGGAGCGGGGGATCGCCGACCAGGGCGCGATCGCGTTGAGCCAGGAGGACCTCGCGGGCATCGCGGGCACGTCACGGGAATCGCTCGTGCGGGTGCTGCGCGGACTGCGCGAGGAGGGCATCATCAGCACCGGGCGGCGAAAGATCGACATCCACCGGGTGAGCAGGCTCTACGACTTCACCAACTGATGTCCCCTTGTGCGTCATCTGACGCAGAACTCCAGGCCAGGGACTCGTAGAAATGAGTCATCAGCCGAGTTCAGAGGGGGAGCCATGAACCACATCGAGGAGCCCGCCAGGTCTCGCCGGCGGTTCACCGAACGCCTCGCGACCACTCTTGCCTTCACCGCCGTCATGGTGTGGGCCGCCGTGGTGGTCGTCGTCAAGTCCGATCTCGACGGTGTGGTCGCGCTCGCCGTTTCCTTCGTGCTCGCCGGCGGCCTGGTCGCCGTGTACGACGCCTGGCGCGAGGTCCGCTCCGTCCGCCGCGAGCTGGACGTGGAGATCCACGAGGACCTCGTCCGCCTGTAGACCACGCGGTGGCCAACGAGGGGTGGCCGCCGTTCGCCGAGGCCTTCCGCAGACGGTCGGGTCTGCGGAAGGCCTCATTCACGTCCGTCCTCGCCGAGTTGTCCACAGCCCGTCGAGTTGTCCACAGTTCGCGATCTCCTTGTCGACCCTCCCACCCGGACCGCCGATGGTGGACACATGCGAACCACCATCGACCTCGACGCCCTGGGCGGTCTCTTCCCCCACCGCGTCGCCACCGCGTCGGAGCTCCTGGGCCTGGGTCTGCCGAGCGGGGAACTGGCCGCCCGCTGCCGCCCGAGGGGCCCGTGGCAGCACGTCCTACCGGGAATCCTGCTCCTGGCCCCGACCCCGCCCACGCGCGCGCAACTGGTCTGCGCGGCCCTCCGGTACGGCGGCCCGCACAGCCTGATCACCGGGGTGGACGCCCTGCAGCTGCACGGCCTCCGCGCGCTGCCCGCCACCGGCCCGGTCCAGATCCTCGTCGACCGCGCCCTCGAACCGGCCGCGAAGGTCCGCGTCACCAGGGTCAGCCGTTTACCGGCCCCTGTCCTGCGCCGAGGCTTCCTGACCGCACCGCTGGCGAGGGCCGCCGTCGACACCGCCAAGTCGCTGCACCAGCGTGACGACCTCCGCGCCGTCCTGACCGAGGTGATGCGCCACGGCGGGGTCCCGGTGGCCGAGCTGAGGGCAGGGCTGGCCAGGTCGTCGGAGCAGGCCCGACAAGTCCTCTCCGAACTGGCCGACGGTGTGCGGTCGGTGCCCCAAGCCTGGGCGAGGGCCGTCCTGGACGACCTGCCCCTGCCGCCACCGGCGTGGGGCGTCCCCCTGGCGAGCGCCGAGGGCCGGCCCCTGGGCATCGCCGACGCCTGGTGGCCCGACCTCGCCCTGGCCTGGCAGTTCACCACCGCGCACCCCAGGCCGGACCTCCTCAAAGCCGCCGGCGTCATCGTCCTGCACACCACCCCGACCCGCCTGCGTCAATCGCCCACAGCCGTGGCCCAAGACCTACTACGAGCGGCCACCCAAGCCACCACCCGCCCAACTCCTCACATCACCACCCGCCACCTCCCACCCCCAAGGAGGCCCCCACCCCACCCCTGACCGAGCCCAACCCCACCCACCCCGGACCCCACCCACCCCGGACCCCACCCACCCCGGACCCCACCCACCCCGGACCCCACCCACCCCGGACCCCACCCACCCCGGACCCTGCCCACCCCGGACCCCACCCACCCCGGACCCTGCCTGGCGGCGGCTCTGTCACATCCCGGCCCACTGACTCCGTTCCAGCTCGCCGAGTCCTCACCTCACCCCACCGAGCCACCAACCCGCCTCACCAACGACCGCCCTCCGACCGTCGCCGCCCTCCGACCGTCGACCTCAACCTGCCTCCGCCGACCTCACCGAACCGCTGCCACCTCAACCTGCCGCCGACCGCGACCTGATCGCGCCCTCCCGCCGACAACCACTCGTCCGATCCGGACCCACCGCGCCGGCCGGTCCGATCGCAACCCGGCTCGACCCGGCACCAACACCGCTGCCTGCCCAGCTCAACCGCCCCGATCAACCGCGGCCGTCCCGAACCGACCGGAGTCTGTCCGGGGCGGCGGTCGATCACGGCCCGGCCCGGCCCTATCCGGCTCCGCCGGCCCGGGAAGAAAGGAGGGCGAATCAAGCGCATCGCGCCCCGCACGCCCACTTGCCGATCAATCCACTCGAGAGGCAGTCGCTACGCAAAGCAAAGTGACAAACACGCTGAGCTAACAATGCGCTGCGGGTCGGTTCGGGTCCGGTTCGTGGTTCCGTACTCGGCCCTCGGTGCAGCTCTCGCGGCCGGGGAGGAGGTGGGGCCGGCTGTGATCTTGGTCTCCACTGGCTCAGTCGGCGGCGTGTCCGGTCGACTACGGGCCGTGCGTGGGAGGTCCGAAAGTGGGACCGGAGATGAGGTGAGCGGGCACCGTGGGTCGTTCAGGGGTCACGGTTGGGTAGTCGTAGGCTCTGGATCACCCTCGCAGGGGAGTGAACATCGGAGCTTTCCGGGGGCTTGACAGTTGACCTCGGGGCCACTTGTGCGACCTCACGGTGGTCTGACCGTTGACCCGTGAGGATGATGGTGACAGAACGAACCGCTTAGGGGCACTGACTGGGTAGTCGCCAAGCCTCGCGAATCGTATCCTGGTTGTGACGCACCCAGGGCGGGGCGTCCGCCGGGACCGGCGGCAACCGTGATTACCCGGCGCCCGCGACCGCTGTGCCGGAGGAGGAGCCATGCCACTCTCCGAGCACGAGCAGCGACTGCTCGACCAGATCGAGCGCGCGCTCTACGCCGAGGACCCGAAGTTCGCATCCACTGTGCGCGGTGCCAAGCTGCGCAAGCCGTCCCGACGGCGTCGCATCCAAGGCATCGCGTTGTTCGCCGTGGGTGTGGCACTGCTGGTGACGGGTGTGATGTTGCCGAAGCTCGCTGGTATCCCGGTGGTGAGCGTGGTCGGCTTCCTGCTGATGTTCTTCGGCGTACTGCTCACCGTGACGACGTTGCGTCGTGGTGACCAGGGTGCCGAAGAGCCCAGCGAAGAGGGAAGCCGGCCCAGCCGCAGCTCGTTCTCACAGAAGATGGAAGAACGTTTCCGTCGCCGTTTCGAGGACGAGTAGTCCGCGCGACAGCCCGATTGAACGACTGAACAACGCAGACGGCCCGCCCCGGAACCTCCGGGGCGGGCCGTCTGCGTGCGGGGCGGTTGAAGCCAGGCAGGAGCCCCTCAGCCAGGCAGCAGGAAGAGGGCCGGGGGAGTGTCGCAGTCCCCCGGCCCTCAGCCGACTCACACCGCTCACCGCCCCGCGGTCACTCGTCCGGGTCCTGCTCCACCGGAGGCTTCGGCTGGAGCACCGAACGCGGCAGGACCTTGGCCTTCAGCGCCAACGGCGCGTTGCGGTTCAGGCTCTGGCGCACGTTGTCCACCGCCCCGGGCAACGACGGGTCCGCGGCCGACTGCGCGCTGTACCAGGACCGCTCCACCGCGCCCACGACCGCACGCAGCCCGTCCCGCCCCTGCTCATCGAGGTTGTGCACCCGCACCAGCCGCCGCGCCGCGACCCGCACGGTCTCCGTGCGCGGCACCCGCGTCCCCCGGTCCACGGACTCGGCGACCAGCTCCTGCCACGCGGCGCTCGCCGCGTCCGGCCCCAACCCGGCCACCGCGCGCAACCGCTGCTGCCGCCGCCAGGTCCGCACGGCCGCCGGTGTGGCCACCGCCAACGCCAGCAGCAGCAGCACCGCCAACCACCACGACAGCAGCGCCAACGCCAACGCCGACACGATCGCCCAGCCAGCCACGGCCGTCACCACCGCCGCCGGCCGCAGCCACACCGGCCGGGCCAGTCGCGCACCGCCGAACCGCACGGCCAACGTCGCGAGCAGCGCGAGCAGCGCGACCACCCCGAGCGTCACCAGGTGCCACGTGGGCGTGGACTCGTCCGCCGAGGACGTCCCGTCCTGCCCCAACGCGTCCGGCACGGCCGACGCGGACGCCGACGTGCCCGGAGCCACCGTGGTGGTCGTGGTCGTCGTGGCGCTCGCGCTGGGGTCGTCCTCCTCGTCGTCGGCGTCCAACCCGGAGATGTAGGGCGGGGTCACGCCGCGGCCGTCCGACAGCGGCGTCGGGTCGAAGGTCATCCAGCCGTAGCCGGCGAAGTAGATCTCGACCCACGCGTGCGCGTCCTGCGACGTGATGGTCTGCACGTCGCCGGTGGCGTAGCCGGCGGTGAAGCCGAGCGCCACCCGCGACGCCATGCCGACCGACCGCGCCATGATCGCCATCGCCGACGCGTACTGCTCGCAGTACCCCTTCTTGCCGTTGAACACGAAGTCTTCCAGCGCGTCGACCGACGTGTTCGCGGTCGAGGTCTGCGTCGTGTACTCGAAGCCCTGCGTGCCGTCGGTGAAGTACCGGTACAACGCCGTCGCCTGGTCGAACTGGTTGTCGTTCCCGGACACGATCCGCCGCGCCAGCTCCGCCACCCGGCCCTCGACGCCCGGCGCCTCCAGGTAGGCCGGGTCGACGTCGGCCTGCCGGCCGACCTTGCGCAGGGTGTCCGCCGACGGCGTGTCGAACACCGTCTCCAGCGTGTACTCACCGGACTTGCGCGGTCGGACGCTGTAGATCATCCCGCGCTCCGGGTCGAACCTCCAGTTGTCGTCGACCGCCCGCGCCTCGCGCGGCCGGCCGTACACCGGCAGCCAGTTGTCCACCCAGTTCACCGGCTCGATCCGGATGTCGGAGACCTCGCCGCCGCCGGGGTCGCCGGGCTGCCAGGGCAGCGGGCCGTTCGCGGGCACGCCCTCGGGCATGTTCCCGCCCAGCTCCCAGCCCTTGTCCGGCACGTACTGGCGCAACGTCATCGCCCGCAGGTACGCCGAGGTGCCCGGCATGTTGCGCACCCGGAACAGCTCGCGCGGCGCGCCCTGGTTGAGCATGCCCCGCAGCTGCGTCATCGGGTCGATGCCGAGCCCGCCGTTGCCGCCGCCGATCTCCTCGCCGGTGCCGGGGAGCCGACCGACCGTGCCGACCACGGTCAGGCTCAGGCCCGCCAGCAGCGCGACGACCACGGCCATCCCGGCCACCGCCGTCGCCGCCGGTCCCGACCCGCTCTGCCCGCGGTGGGGCAACCGGCCGCGCCAAGCCTCGTGCCGGTGCTGCCCGTCCACGGCCAGCAGCAGCGCGAACGCCCCCGCGCCGAACACGAACGTCCACAGCGGCAGCATCTCGTCGGCCAGCGACGCGGGCACCGCGAACACGCACAGCAGCACCAGCCCCGACGCGGCGGGCGCCCCCAAGCCGACCGCCAGGGTGTCCACCAGGATCGCGACCAGGCCGATCGCCACCATCACCAGGCACCGCATGGCCGGGCTGTCCGGCACCGGCGGCACACCGGTCTGCACCTCGGCCATCGAGTCGGCGAGCACCGACAGCAGGTCCTGCAACGACTGCGGACCGGGCAGCACGACGAGCACACCGCTGCGGGTGAAGATCGTCACCAGCAGGCACGTCAACGCGAGCAGCTGCCCGAGGGCGACCACCGGCGCGGGCACCCGCGTCGCGCGCAGCAGCACGCCCGTGCCGCCGACCACCGCGATCGCCACGGCCAGGTACACCAGCCACAGCACGCCGTCGAGCACGCTCGACAACGCCGTCGCCGCGCACAGCGTGGCCAGGCCGGCCACCGCCGGTGTCGCGTTGACCACCCAGTTGTCGTTGCCCACCGCACTGGTCCTGCCGGTCACCTAGCCCACCTCCGTGCGCACCACGGGGCCGCGGTTGCCCGCGCTGTGGCACAGCTCCTGCCAGACCTGGCCCATCGGCGTCGACGGCCGCGCCACGACCACGCCCCACCCCGCGCCGCTCAGCAGCCGCTGGGCGTCGGCCGGGTCGGGCGCCGGGTCCTCGGACGCGGACGCCCACGCGCGGACGTCCATCACCACCGCGAGGCTGCGCATCCCGCGCGGCCGGTTGCGGACCAACGCGTCCACCACGGCGGGCGTGCTGCCGCCGAGGATCGCGATCACTTCCTGGCCCGCGCCGGGGTCCACCCCGGTGGCGGGCTCACGGCGGTGCGACGGCGCCAGCGCGGCCAACGCGTCCAGCACCACCGCGTCGCTGTACCCGCTGTTGCCCGGACCGCCCGCCAGCACCCGGCCGTCGTCGCCGACCAGGCGCACCTGGTGGCCGTACCGGTGCAGGTGCAGGCAGATGGACGCGGCCAGCGAGACCGCCCACTCCAGGCTCGCGCCGGGACCGCTGCCCCGGTGCGCGGCCAGCCGGTGGTCCAGCAGCACCGTCGTGCCGCCGCGCCACGGCCGTTCCTCGACCCGCACCATCAGCTCGTCGCGCCGCGCGGTCGAGCGCCAGTGCACCTTCCGCAGGTCGTCGCCGTGCCGGTAGGGGCGCACGACCGCGTCGTCCTCGCCCTGGCCGGCGCGCAGCCGGATCGAGCCGTCGTCGCCGGAGCCCATGCCCGAACCGCTCGGCAGCCCGGCCAGCCCCACCACCCGGGGCACCACGACCAGCCTGCTGCGGCCCGCCATCTCCCGGTCGAACTCGGCCAGGCCGAACGGGTCGGTGATCCGCGCCATCAGCGGACCCACCTGCTGCACGCCGCGCATCACCGGCTTGAGCGGGTAACGCAGCACGGTCACCGTGTTGCGGGGCAGGCGCTCCACCACGAACCGCGGGCGCGCGCCCAGCGCGTAGGGCACCGCGTCCTCCAGCAGCAGCCCGCCGGTCGGCAGTCGTCCGGCGCTGCGCAGCTCCACCCGCACGTCCGTCGCCGAGCCCACCTGGACGCGGCTGGGGTGCAGCAGCCGGGTCGCGTGCAGGCCGACCCTGGCCCGCTGCGCCAGCCAGGCCGCCAGCAGCGGCAGGGCCACCACGAACGCGGCCACGCGCAGCAGGTCGCGCTCGTTGAGCACGATCGCGCACAACCCGGCCGCGAACCCCGCGGCCAGCAGGCACCGGCCCCGGGTGGTCAGCCCGGACAGGGCTCCGCGCATGTCAGCGGTGGTTGTTCGGGTTGACGTTGTGCAGGAACTGCCCGGCCGGGTCCAGCGCCGCCTGCGGCACCGGCACCCGCTGCAGCAGGTTGCGCACCAGGTCGGCCGACGACCGGCGGGCCGCCTGCGCCTCCGCGGTCAGCACCAGGCGGTGCGCCAGCACCGGCACGGCCACCGCGTGGATGTCGTCGGGCACCACGAAGTCGCGACCGGCCAGCGCGGCCTGCGCCCGGGCCGCCCGCACCAGCTGCAACGTCGAGCGCGGCGACGCGCCCAGCCGCAGCTCGGGCAGCCGCCGGGTGGCGCCGACCAGGTCCACCGCGTACCGGCGGATCTCCGGCGAGAGGTGCACCCGCCGCACCACGGTGACCAGCCGGAGCACCTGCTCGGCGTCGGACACCGCGCGCAGGTCTGCCATCGGGTCGTGGCCCGCGTGCTCGTCGACCATCGCCAGCTCGGCCGCCGGGTCCGGGTAGCCGATGGAGACGCGCGCGGTGAACCGGTCGCGCTGCGCCTCGGGCAGGGCGTAGGTGCCCTCCATCTCGATCGGGTTCTGCGTGGCGATCACCATGAACGGCGCGCCCAGCGGGTAGGTCTGCCCGTCCACCGTGACCTGGTGCTCTTCCATGCACTCCAGCAGCGCGGACTGGGTCTTCGGCGAGGCCCGGTTGATCTCGTCGCCCACCACGATGTTCGCGAACACCGGGCCGGGGCGGAACTCGAAGTCGTTGTCCTGCCGGTTGTAGATCGACACGCCGGTGATGTCGCTCGGCAGCAGGTCGGGCGTGAACTGGATGCGGCTCACGGTGCAGTCGATGGACCGGGCCAGCGCCTTGGCCAGCGAGGTCTTGCCGACGCCCGGCACGTCCTCGACGAGCAGGTGGCCCTCGGCCAGCAGGGTGACCAGCGCGACGCGGACGACGTCCGGCTTGCCGACGATCACCTTCTCCACGTTGGCGGCGATCCGCGCCACCGTGGCGTGCAGCTCCGCGAGCGCTTCCTCCCGGACCGGCACGTGGTTGGCGTGCGGGGTCCGGTTGTCGGCTCCGGCGGCGGGTCCCGCCTGGTTGCCCGCCGGCGAGCCGCTGCCCCCGTAGGAGTGTTCTGGCAGCGCGGCTGGCTGTGTACTCGGAGTCACTCGACCTCCTGGAGCAGGGCGCGGCCCTACCGCGACCGGTTCGCGGTGGCGGTGAGCGTTTCACGCAGTGTGTCAAACCAGGGCGAAGCGCCCTACACCGATTGAACAGTTTCGTGCCTGGGGATTCCACGGGCCGCCGAACCGGCCGGTTCACCCCCGCTCCACCACGATTCCCCACCAGGGTCGCCGGAGAACCGGTTTTGCCCGATTTCGCTGGGCCATCCGGGTGGAGTTCGGGCCGGATCGGCTCACCTGCGGGGGTGGTCGCGCTCGGCGTCCCCCACCACGCTCCACAGTGGCCATCTTCCTTCTACCTGCGCAAACGCTCCGGCAAGGGCTGTGCGACCACCCGTTTCAGCGTTGACTGTGGTGAAAAGTGGGGTACTGTGGCGGCCGGTGGGGCAGACGGGGGCTCCACTGCCGGTCGGAAGTGAAGCTTCCGGCGTCGGGAGGTGGGCGCCGTGTTCCTGGGCACGCACTACCCGAGGCTGGACGACAAGGGCCGACTGACGCTGCCTGCGAAGTTCCGGGACGCGCTAGCGGGGGGTCTCATGGTCACCAAGGGCCAGGACCACTGCCTCTACGTGTTCCCTCGGGCCGAGTTCGAGCAGATGGCGCGCAAGGTGGCGGACGCTCCTTTCACCAACGAGGCGGTCCGCGCCTACCAGCGCTACCTGTTCGCGGGGACGGACGAGCAGCGGCCGGACGGCCAGGGCCGGGTGTCGATCGCACCGGAGCTGCGGCGGTACGCGGGGCTGACCAAGGAGTGCGTGGTCATCGGCGCGATCAACCGCTTGGAGATCTGGGACGCGCAGGCGTGGCAGCGCTACCTCGAAGAACACGAGGACAGCTACGCCACGGCGCGCGAGGAGGTGCTGCCCGGCGTCTTCTAGATCGGCTGGAACGGCCGTTGTTTCGAGGTTTCGGGTGCCGTGAGGCCTCGGTCCGCTCGGCTTTCGGCCCTGGCGCACCTTCCCCGGCGCCAGGTCCGACGGGCGGGCGGGGACCTGACGACACCCGAATTTCTTGTCTTGTGAGGGGGGACCATCGAGGGAGGGGACATGGTGGAGCAGGCGCGTCACGTGCCGGTGCTGCTCGATCGCGTCCTCGACCTGCTGGCCCCCGCGTTGGCCGATCGGGACGCCGTGTTCGTCGACTGCACGCTCGGTCTCGGCGGGCACTCCGAAGCGGTGCTGCGAGCGCACCCGCGGGTGCGGCTGATCGGGCTGGACCGCGACCCGCAGGCCATCGAGCTGTCCCGGCGGCGGTTGGCGCCGTTCGGCGACCGCGTGGAGTTCGTGCAGACCACGTACGACGGGATCGCCTCGGCCGTCGGCGGCGCGAAGGTCGACGGGATCCTGATGGACCTCGGGGTGTCCTCGCTGCAACTGGACGCCGAGGAACGCGGGTTCGCCTACTCCAAGGACGCGCCGCTGGACATGCGGATGAGCGCCGGCACCGGGACGACGGCGGCCGACGTGCTGAACACGTACTCGGTGGACGACCTGACCCGGATCCTGCGCGACTACGGCGAGGAGCGGTTCGCCCGCAAGATCGCCGGGGCCGTGGCGCGGGAGCGCGAGCGCGAGCCGTTCACCACCAGCGGCCGGCTGGTCGAGCTGCTGTACGCGGTGGTGCCCGCGGCGACCCGCCGGACGGGCGGCCACCCGGCCAAGCGGACGTTCCAGGCGTTGCGCATCGAGGTGAACGAGGAGCTGGAGTCGCTGCGCCTGGCGCTGCCCGCCGCGCTGTCGGTGCTGGCCGTCGGCGGGCGCATCGTCGTGGAGTCCTACCAGTCCTTGGAGGACCGGATGGTCAAGCGGGCGTTCACCGCGTTGGCCACGTCGACGTCACCGCAGGACCTGCCGGTGGAGCTGCCCGGCCACGGTCCCCAGCTGCGGCTGGTGACCAGGGGCGCGGAGCAGGCGAACGAGCAGGAGATCGAGGAGAACCCGAGGGCCGCCTCCGTGCGGCTGCGAGCGGCGGAACGCGTCCGGGAGGCGACATGAGCGCACCGGCACGGACCGGGGGCGGCGCGTCGTCACCGGCCAGGTCGTCCAAGCCCCGTGAGCGCTCGTTGAAGGCTGTGCCGGCGGAGCGCCGCCGGTCGGCCGCGGCGGAGCGGGCCTACGCGCGACGTGCGCAGCGCACGTCGTCGAAGCGCCGTCCGGCGGTGACCCGTCAGCCGGCGGCGGCGCCCAAGGCGCCGTTCGTGGTGATGGTGATGATCGTGCTCGGCGTCGGCATCGCGGCGATCATGTGGCTGGCGACCCAGGCGACCGCGGACTCGTACCGGTTGCAGGACGCGCGGGCCGAGGAGACCCGGCTCGCCCGGCAGGTCGAGCAGCTGCGGCAGGAGGTCGCGCTGGCCGAGTCGCCGCCCGGCCTGGCCGACGCCGCGACGAAGCTGGGCCTGGTCCCGGCGGGCGACCCGGCGCGGTTGCGGCAGCTGCCGGACGGTTCGGTCGAGATCTACGGCAAGCCGTCCGCGGTGCAGCCGCCGCCACCGCCCACGTCGTCCACCACCCCGCCCGCGCAGAACCCGCCCGCGCAGACGTCGACCGGGCAGCCCCCGACGGGGCAGCAACCGCCGGCCGGCGACCAGACCGGGCAGCAGGCGGGCGGTCAGCAGCCGCCGCCGGGCTGACCGGGCGGACCAGCCCGGACGCGGAGCACGGACGAACCAGTGGAACAGCCGGTACCAGGAGGTCAGTGATGCCGGGGCCCAGCCGGGGCAGACCCGTGCGACGCCCGTTGTCCGTCCGGGGACCCGCTCCCCGTGCGCGGCGCGGGGGCAACAGCCGGGTCCGGCTCACGGTCGGCCGGTTGCTGCTGGTGGGCGCGCTGCTCCTGGCCGGGCTGAAGCTCGTGCAGGTCCAGGGCTTCCAGGCGGAGGCGCTGTCCGCGCAGGCCGAGCAGCAGCGCGCCACGCAGATCGAGATCCTGGCGCCGCGCGGCTCGATCCTGGACCGCAACGGCAACCAGCTGGCGTTCAGCGTGGAGGCGCGCGCGCTCTACGTCGTGCCGCAGCGGATGCGCCTGGAGTGGGCGAAGGCACTGGAGAGCGACCCGGACATCGGCGCCTTCGAGGACCGCCTCGCCGACATCGCCGAGTTCATCGAGCAGACGCTGGGCAAGGAGGTCGCCGGGCAGAAGACCGACCGCGACACCATGCTCGCGAAGCTCTCCCAGGACACCACGTACGTGGAGCTGGTGGACAACGTCGACCCCGGCAAGGCCGCCGTCATCACGGACAAGTACTACGACATCGGCTCCGAGGCGCGGGCCGTGCGCGTGTACCCGAACGGCGAGCTGGCCTCGAACATCATCGGCGCGGCGAACTGGCGCAAGGATACGGAGCCGCCCGCCACGCACGGCCTGCTCGGGTTGGAGAACGCGCGGGACAACCTGCTCGCCGGGCGCAACGGGCTGCGGGTCGTGGACACCATGCAGGGCAACGACGACGTGGTCATCCCGGGGCCGAACCGGTCGCAGGAGCTGGCCGCCGCCACGCCCGGCAAGAGCCTCGAGCTGACGCTGGACCTGGACACGCAGTACGCGTTGCAGCGCATGGTCACCGACTACACGGTCCGGACGGCGGCGCGCAGCGGTTCCGCGGTGGTGATGGACTCCCGGACCGGCGAGATCCTGGCGATGGCCAACGACAAGACGTTCGACCCGAACGACTTCGGCAAGGCCACCGACGACCAGCTGCGCAACATCGCGGTCACCTCGGTGTTCGAGCCGGGGTCGGTGAACAAGGTGGTGACCGCGGCGACGGCCGTCGAGGACGGCGTCTACCAGCCCGACAGCGTGCTGCGGGTCGACGGCAGCATCGAGGTCGCCGACCGGGTGATCGGGGACTGGTGGGACCACGGCCTGCTGGACATGACGTTCACCGGCGTGTTCGCGAAGTCGTCCAACGTGGGCACGCTGATGACGGCGCAGAAGATCGGCCAGGACCGGTACTCGGACATGCTGCGCAAGTTCGGGCTCGGCAAGCGGACCCAGTCGGGGCTGCCCGGCGAGGAGCCCGGGTACGTGCCGCCGTTGAAGCAGTGGTCCGGTTCGACGTTCGGCAACCTGCCGATCGGCCAGGGCCTGAACATGACGTTGCTGCAGATGACCGGGATGTACCAGGCGATCGCCAACGACGGCGTGCGCATCGCGCCGCGCATCGTGCGGGCCGAGGTGTCGGCCGACGGCAGCCGCAAGGAGATGAGCCCGCCGGAGACCGAGCAGGTCGTGTCGCCGCAGACGGCCCGCACGGTCCGTGACATGTTCCGCGCGGTGGTGCAGAAGGCGTCCGGGCCGGACTCGGCGCTGCAGAGCGGCACGGGCACGCCGGCGGCGCTGCCGGGGTACCAGATCAGCGGCAAGACGGGCACGGCGCAGCAGATCGACCCGAAGTGCGGCTGCTACAGCAGTTCGCAGTACTGGATCACGTTCGCGGGCATCCTGCCCGCCGACGACCCCAGGTTCGTGGTCGGCATCATGCTCGACAACCCCACCCAGAGCCCCCAGTCGGCCGCGCCGCTGTTCCACGACATCGCGTCGTACCTGGCGCAGCGCTACCAGATCCCGCTGTCGGCGGAGCAGAGCCCGATCGTGCCGCTGGTGCACTAGGGGCAGCGGCTCGACCTCGCACTACGTGGAATCTATTCAGGTTTGGTGACGGCAAGGCGGTCCGGAGTGGACGTGCCGGACGAACACTCTCCGTGCGCCGGTAGCCTTCCGCGCGTGCCTGCCAAGCTCGAGGGCAAGGTCGCGACCGCTCCGCCTCGCCCTTCCCGCACCCAGCCCGTTGCCGTGTCCGAGCTCGCCACGACCATCGACGCTCACCTGACCGCCCCCGACCGGGCGCACGTCCAGGTCAGCGGCGTGACCTTGCGCGCCCAGCACGTGCGACCCGGCGACCTGTTCGCCGCGCTGCCGGGCACGCGGGTGCACGGCGCCGACTTCGCCGCCCAAGCCGTGGAGAACGGCGCGGTGGCCGTGCTGACCGACGCGGAAGGAGCGGCGAAGGTCCACGGCGTGCCCGTGCTGGTGCACCCGGACCCCCGGGCGGTCCTCGGGCTGCTCGCCTCCGGCGTGTACGGCGACCCGTCCACCGAGCTCGCCGTGTGGGGGGTGACGGGCACCTCCGGCAAGACCACCACCAGCTACATGATCGAGTCGGCGCTGCGGGCCGCCGGTCGCGCCACCGGGCTCATCGGCACGGTCGAGACGCGCGTCGCGGGCAACCGGCTCGACAGCGCCCTCACCACCCCCGAGGCCCCCGACCTGCAGGCCCTGCTGGCCGTGATGGTCGAGTGCGGCACCACGGACGTGGCCATGGAGGTCTCCAGCCACGCCCTGCGCCTGGGCCGGGTCGGCGGTGTGGGGTTCGCGATCGGCGCGTTCACCAACCTCTCCCAGGACCACCTGGACTTCCACCCGGACATGGAGGACTACTTCCGGACCAAGGCCGAGCTGTTCGACGGCCGGGCCCGCACCGAGGTGGTCTGCGTGGACGGCGAGTGGGGCCCGCGCCTGGTCAAGGACGCCACCGTCACGGTCGCGACCACGAAGCCCGCCGACTGGACGGCCACCGACGTCACCGTCTCCGCCACCGGTGAGCAGACGTTCACCGCGCACGGCCCGGACGGCGTCACGCTCGACGTCGAGCTGAGCCTGCCCGGCGACTTCAACGTCGCCAACGCCCTGCTGGCCATCGCCTGCCTGCACGTGCGGGGCATCCCGCTCGACGCCGTCCGCGAGGGCCTGCGCACCGTGCAGGTGCCCGGCCGGATGCAGCGCGTCGACGAGGGCCAGGACTTCACCGCCGTCGTCGACTACTCGCACAAGCCGGCCGCCGTCGCCCTCGCGCTCCAGGCGGTCCGCGCCCGCGCCACCGGCCACGTCATCACGGTCCTGGGCTGCGGCGGCGACCGCGACACGGCGAAGCGCCCGCTCATGGGCGAGGAAGCCGCGCGGCGCAGCGACGTCCTGATCGTCACCGACGACAACCCGCGCACGGAGGACCCGGCGCGCATCCGGGCCGCGATGCTGCACGGCGCGCTGGCCGTGCCGGACGCCGAGCGCGGCGAGGTCGTGGAGATCGGCGACCGCCGCCGCGCCATCGAGCACGCCGTGTCCCTCGCGCGCACCGGCGACGTCGTCGTGGTCGCGGGCAAGGGCCACGAGACCGGCCAGGAGGTCGCGGGCGTCGTGCAGCCGTTCTCCGACGTGGACGCACTGACCGACGCGATCAGAGGAGCCACCCGGTGATCCAGCTCAGCCTCGCCGAGATCGCCGAGGTCGTCGGCGGCACGCTGCACCACGCCACCGGCGCCGAGGTGGTCACCGGCAGCGTCGAGTTCGACACCCGTGAGATCACCCCCGGCGGCCTGTTCCTCGCGCTGCCCGGCGCGCGCGTCGACGGCCACGACTTCGCCGCCCAGGCCGTCGAGCGGGGCGCGGTCGGCGTGCTCGCGGGCCGGGAGGTCGACGCGCCCGCGGTCATCGCGCCGCCCGTCGACCGGGCCGAGGGCAACGCCTACGTGCTGTCCGGCGACACCGACGGCGCGGGCGCGGCGGTGCTGACCGCCCTGGCCAAGCTGGCCCGGCACGTCACGGACCGGCTGGAGAACCTGACCGTCGTCGGCGTCACCGGGTCGTCCGGCAAGACGTCCACCAAGGACCTCATCGCCCAGGTGCTGGCGCCGCTCGGCCCGACCATCGCGCCGCCGGGGTCGTTCAACAACGAGCTGGGCCACCCCTGGACGGCGTTGCGGGCCGACGAGGACACCCGGTTCCTCGTCCTGGAGCTGAGCGCGCGCGGCATCGGCCACATCGCCGAGCTGTGCCGGGTCGCCGTGCCCCGCGTCGGCGCGGTGCTGAACGTCGGCAGCGCGCACGTCGGCGAGTTCGGCTCCCGGGAGAACATCGCCCTGGCCAAGGGCGAGCTGGTCGAGGCGCTGCCCGAGGACGGCATCGCGATCCTCAACGCCGACGACCCCCTGGTCGCGGGCATGGCCGGCCGCACGAAGGCCAAGGTCGTCCTCGTCGGCGAGAACCCGTCCGCGCAGGTCCGCGCGAAGGGCGTCGAGCTGGACGAGCAGGCACGCGCCCGCTTCACCCTGGTCACGCCGGTCGGCGAGGCGGACGTCCGCCTCGCCGTGCACGGGCCGCACCAGGTCGGCAACGCCCTGACCGCCGCCGCCATCGCCATCGAGCTGGGCGCGACCCCGGCGCAGGTCGCGGAGAGCCTCGGCGCCGCGGCACGGGTGTCCGCGCACCGCATGGCGGTCTCCGAACGTCCCGACGGTGTGACGGTCGTCAACGACGCGTACAACGCCAACCCGGAGTCGGTGCGCGCGGCGCTCAAGTCGCTCGCCACCATCTCCCGGTCCGCCACGCCCGCCCGCCGCAGCTGGGCGGTGCTGGGGCCGATGGCCGAACTGGGCGCGGACTCGATCCGCGCGCACGACGAGATCGGCAGGCTCGCGGTCCGCTTGGACATCAACAAGCTGGTCGTGGTCGGTCAGGACGCCCGCGCGATGCACCAAGGGGCGCACCTGGAAGGATCTTGGGGCGAAGAAGCGATTTTGGTGCCCGACGTGACGGCGGCCGTCGAGCTGCTGCGCGACCAGGTGCGGCCCGGTGACGTCGTCCTGGTGAAGGCATCCAACTCATACGGCCTGTGGCGGGTTGCCGAGGCTCTCCTGGAGGCGGGCAGCAAGTGAAGAGCATCCTGATCGCGGCGGCCATCGCCCTGATCACGTCGATCATGCTGACGCCCTACCTGATCAAGATCTTCTCCCGGCAGGGTTTCGGCCAGGAGATCCGCGAAGAGGGCCCGCAGAGCCACAAGACCAAGCGCGGCACGCCCACCATGGGTGGCGTCGCGATCCTGGTCGCGATGTGGGCGGGCTACCTCGGCGCGCACCTGGTGAACTCCATGTCGGCGTCCGCGCAGGACCAGACGCCGAGCGCGTCCGGCCTGCTGGTGCTGATGCTGACCACGTCGCTGGGCGTGGTCGGCTTCCTGGACGACTTCATCAAGATCCGCAAGCAGCGCAACCTGGGCCTGAACAAGACCGCGAAGCTGGTCGGCCAGTTCGTCGCCACGATCATCTTCGCCGTGCTGGTAATCCAGTTCCCGAACCGGGACGGGTACACGCCGGCCTCGGTGAACCTGTCGTTCGTGCGCGACATCAGCGTGGTGTCGTTCGGCGTCGTCGGCTTCGTGGTGTTCTGCTACGCCGCGATCAGCGCCTGGTCGAACGCGGTGAACCTGACCGACGGCCTGGACGGCCTGGCCGGCGGCACGTCCGCGATGGTGCTCGGCACCTACGTGGTGATCAGCTTCTGGCAGTTCCGCTACAACTGCTCGAACCTGCTCGTGGCCGGCTGCTACGACGTGCGCGACCCGCTGGACCTGGCGCTGGTCGCCGCCGCCGCGATGGCCGGCTGCATCGGCTTCCTGTGGTGGAACGCCGCGCCCGCCAAGATCTTCATGGGTGACACGGGCTCGCTCGCGCTGGGCGGCCTCGTCGCCGGCCTGTCCATCGCCACCCGCACCGAGCTGCTGATGGTCGTCATCGGCGGCCTGTTCGTGGTCGAGGCCTTGTCGGTGGTGCTGCAGGTCGCGGTCTTCCGCACGTCACGACGGCGGTTGTTCCGCATGGCGCCGTTCCACCACCACTTCGAACTCGCCGGGTGGGCGGAAACCACGGTGATCATCAGGTTCTGGCTGCTCGCGGGCATGTGCTGCATGCTCGGGCTCGGCCTGTTCTACAGCGAGTGGCTGACCGCGGTCGAGAGCTGACGATGGGCTTCCTCGCAGGTCGTCACGTGCTCGTGGCCGGCGCCGGCGTGACCGGCCGGTCGGCGGCGGAGGCGTTGCTGGCGGCCGACGCCGTCGTCACCGTGACCGACGGCTCGGCCGACCGCCTCGCGGCGCTGGAGCAGCTGCTGCCCGGTGTGGCGCTGACACCCGGCCTGGTCACGCCACCCGACGGGACCGACCTGGTCGTCACCAGCCCGGGGTGGCGTCCGTCCAGCCCGTTGCTGGAGGCGGCGACGGCGGCGGGCATCGAGGTGATCGGCGAGGTCGAGCTGGCCTGGCGGATGGGCCTGGAGCTGGCCGACCCGCCGACGTGGCTGGCCGTGACCGGGACGAACGGCAAGACCACCACGGTCGGGATGCTGGAGTCGATCCTGCGTGCGGCCGGCATCGACGCCGTGGCGTGCGGCAACGTCGGCCTGCCCGTGGTGGACGCCCTGCTGGCCGGTCGGCGGGTGCTGGCGGTGGAGCTGTCGAGCTTCCAGCTGCACTGGTCGCCGTCCGTGCGGCCGTTCGCCGGGGTGCTGCTGAACCTGGCCGAGGACCACCTCGACTGGCACGGCACGTTCGAGGCGTACGCGTCGGCGAAGGCCGGTGTGCTGACCGGCGAGGTCGCCGTGGGCGGGGTGGACGACCCCGTGGTGGCCGACCTGCTGGCCTCGTCCCCGGCCGCGGCGCACGTCGGGTTCACCCTCGGGTCGCCGGAAGAGGGCCAGCTCGGCGTCCACGACGGCCAGTTGGTCGACCGGGCGTTCGGGCAGGCCGACGAGGTGCTGCTGCCCGTCGCCGACGTCCACCCCGGCGGGCCGCCCGGCATCGCGGACGCGTTGGCGGCGGCGGCCCTGGCCCGTGCGCACGGCGTGCCCGCCGACGCGGTGGCGCGCGGGTTGCGCGACTTCAAGCCCGGGGCGCACCGGGCCGTGCTGGTGACGACGGTCGACGGCGTCGCCTACGTCAACGACTCGAAGGCCACCAACCCCCACGCGGCGGCGGCGTCGTTGCGGTCGCACGACAGCGTGGTGTGGGTGGCCGGTGGGCTGCTCAAGGGCGCGTCGGTGGACGAGCTGGTGCGTGACGAGGCCCACCGGCTGCGCGGGGCGGTGCTGATCGGCGCGGACCGCGAGGTGATCGCGTCGGCGTTGGCCCGGCACGCGCCGTCCGTGCCCGTGGTGGTGCTGGACGACGGTTCCATGGCCGACGCCGTGCGCGAGGCCCGTTCGCTGGCGAAGCCGGGGGACGCCGTGGTGCTCGCCCCGGCTGCCGCGTCGATGGACATGTTCACCGACTACGCCCACCGGGGGCAGTCGTTCGCCGATGCCGTGCTGGGCTTGGTCGGTCAGGCCGGGTAGGTCGAGTGGATCGAGTAGATGCTGTCCGGGTCCTTCAGGTAGGCGTGGGCGGCGTCGATCACGGCGCACGGCCAGGTCGTGCAGCAGGTGAGGCACCGGCCGGCGGTGTCGGCCTTGTGGGTGGTCAGGGTCGCGCGCAGGGCGGCCACCAGGCGCGGGACTTCGGTGCGCGCGACCGCGAGCACGGTCTGGTCGTCGGTGTCGTGCTCGGTGGTCAGCAGCTCGACGGTGTCCAGGTAGCCGAGCATGTCCTGGTTCAGCAGGTGGTGGGCGCGAGCAAGCGCAGCGGAGGTCATGCGGGCAAAGGTGCACCTCATCGGCCTGTGGTGCAACACGGCAATCTGCATATCCGCAGAAGTTCACCCGATCAGTAGCCCTGATTCCCGCTAATGTCGCACCATGCCGCAGAACCAAGGCCCGGGAGTCCGGCGGCGCGTCCTGGCGAGCGCGCTGACCCAACTCCGCGAAGAGGCAGGGCTCGACTTCGACGACGTGGTCGAGAACCTGGGTTACTCGAAGTCGAAGATCAGCCGCATCGAGTCCGCGTACACCGGTGTGTCCATAGTAGACACCCGGGCGCTGGCCGATCTCTACGGGGCCGATGCCGGGAAGACCGCCTGGTTGCTGCGGTTGGCCAAGGTCGCGAAGAAGCGCGGCTGGTGGCACGTGTACGGCGATGTCCTGTTCGACTGGTTCTCCGAGTACGTGGTCCTGGAGTCCGAAGCGGTCGCCATCGACACCTTCGAGATCGACCTCATCCCGGGCCTGTTCCAAACCCCGGCCTACGCCCGGTGGGTCATGCGCGCGCGAACGCCGGACGCGACCGACGACGTGCTCCACAAGCGAGTCGAATTGCGCCAAACCCGCCAGCGCCGGGTCGAGGACGGCTCGCTCGCCGTGTGGGCGATCCTCGACGAGGCGGCCCTCCGGCGGTCGGTCGGCGGTCGGGATGTGCAGGAGGAGCAGCTCGTCCACCTGCTCAAGCTGGCTGAGCTGCCTAATGTGACCTTGCAGGTTCTGCCATTCGGCAAAGGACAACACATGGCGATGGGAACTGCCTTCACCATGCTCAAGTTCGTGGACTTCCCGAGCGTCATCTACATCGACAACCTGACCGGTGGCCTGTATTTGGACGAAGCCACCGAGGTCGAGCGGTATAGCCTGGTGATGGATCACCTGCGAGCCACGGCCCTCGACCCACAGGAGTCGGTTGCGCTGATCAGGCGGGCGATCGGAGACCTCTAGCTCGGCCGAGGAGAACGCGATGTGGTCGGAGTGGCGCAAGGGCAGCCTCAGCAACGGCACGGGCAACTGCGTCGAGGTGGCCATATGGCGCAAGAGCAGCCGTAGCAACGGCGCGGGCAACTGCGTCGAGGTGGCCGTTTCGGCTGACGCGTTCCGGGTCCGGGACAGCAAGAACACCTCCGGACCGGTCCTGGAGTTCGACGGCCGGGCCATGGCGCTCTTCCTGGCCGGTGTCAAGCGGGGATGAATCTCGCTGACACGCGGGCGATGGTCACGTCTCACCGGCTCGCGCGGGAGACGATGGGCGCATGACTGCGGTGGACCGGAAGCCGGTGGGGGAGCGACCGCCCAGGGCGCCGCGCGCCAAGCGCGCGGTGCGGACGTCGTTGACCGCTTGGCTGGGTCGTCCGCTGGCGGACTTCCACCTGCTGCTCGCGATCTTCGGCGTGCTGACCGTGCTCGGCCTGATCATGGTGCTGTCCGCGTCCGCGCCGGGCGAGGTGGCGGTCGGCGCGTCGGCCTACAGCGTGTTCAAGAAGCAGCTGCTGTACGTGTGCGTCGGCGCGGTCGTCTTCCTGGTCGTCCTGCGCGTGCCGCTGCGCACGATCCGGCACGGCAGCACGATGGCGATGCTCGTCTGCGTGATCCTCCTGGTCCTGGTCCTCACCCCGCTGGGGACGACGGACTTCGGCGCGCAGTCCTGGTTCAAGGTCGGACCGGCCTCGTTCCAGCCGATCGAACCGGCGAAGCTTGCCCTCGCCCTGTGGGGCGCGCACGTCCTGGTGACCAAGCGCGCCCTGCTCGACCAGTACCGGCACCTGCTGGTCCCGGTCGTGCCGGTGGCGATGCTGGTGTTCGCCCTGGTGATGCTGCAACCCGACCTCGGCGGCACGATCACGCTCGGTGTCGTGCTGATCAGCCTGCTGTGGTTCGTCGGCGCGCCCGCGCGGATCTTCGGGATCATCGCGATCGGCGCGGTCACCGGCGCGCTGGTGCTCGCGCTCGGCGCGGACTACCGGCTGGAACGCGTGCAGACCTTCCTGAACCCGGAGGCGGACCCGCAGGGCTCCGGCCTCCAGGCGTTGCAGGCGATGTACGCGCTGGCGGAGGGCGGGTTCTTCGGCAAGGGCCTCACCAACGGCAGCTCCAAGTGGCGCTACCTGCCGAATGTGCACAGCGACTTCATCTTCGCCGTCATCGGCGAGGAGCTGGGCTTCATCGGCTGCGTCCTGGTCCTCGGCCTGTTCGCCCTGCTCGCGGTGGTCGGCCTGCGGATCGCGGCGCGCAACACCGACCCGTGGATCCGCATGGTGTCGGCGACGCTGACGGTGTGGCTGGTCGCGCAGGCCGCGATCAACATCGGCTACGTCGTGCGGTTGCTGCCGGTCACCGGCATCACCTTGCCGATGATCTCCTCCGGCGGCACGTCGGTCGTCACGACGATGTTCGTGTTCGGCATCCTCGCCAACTGCGCGCGGCACGAGCCGGAAGCGGTCTCGGCGTTGCGGTCCCTCGGACCAGGCCGGGTCGGCGGCGTGCTGAAGCTGCCCGCGCCCGTGGTCTACAAGCCGCCGCCGAAGCGGCGTCCCGTGCGGCCGTCGCCGCCACCCCGCGGCCGCAAGGCCGCCCCGCCGCCCGTGGACGAGCGGAGGATGGCCGGCCGTCACGCTCCGCCGTCGGAGTACCGTCGTCGCGAATCCCGAAAGGCCGGCCAGGACCGGGACGCGCGGTCCAGGCGGCGTGACGGGCGTTAGCGGTACCGGACAGCGGTACACCGACGCGAGGAGGAAATGCGTGACCGGGGTTCCCCAGCAGGCCGGACCGTGCGTGGTGGTCGCCGGAGGCGGCACCGCCGGGCACATCGAGCCAGCCCTGGCCCTGGCCGACGCGGTCATGCGGCTTCGGCCCGACGCGCGGGTCGTCGCGCTCGGCACAGAGCGTGGCCTGGAGAGCAGACTCGTGCCCGCTCGCGGCTACCCGCTGGAGCTGATCCCGCCGGTGCCCATGCCGCGCAAGCCGACGCCGGACCTGCTCAAGCTGCCGCTGCGGGTGCGTGGCGCCGTGAAGCACACCCGTGAGGTGCTGGAACGGGTCCGCGCCGACGTCGTGGTGGGCTTCGGCGGCTACGTGGCGCTGCCCGCCTACCTCGCCGCGCGCGGCCGGGTGCCGATCGTCGTGCACGAGGCCAACGCCAAGGCGGGCCTGGCCAACAAGGTCGGCGCGAAGTTCGCCGCCCGGGTCGCCGCCGCGGTGCCCGACTCGGGCCTGACCGACGCCGAGATCATCGGCATCCCGCTGCGCTACTCGATCACCTCCCTCAAGCGCGCCGAGCTGCGCCAACAGGCCCGCGCCCACTTCGGGCTGCACCCGACCGCGCCGACGCTGCTGGTGTTCGGCGGCTCGCAGGGCGCCCGGTCGATCAACAACGCGGTGTCCGGCGCCGCGTCCGCGTTCGCGCAGGCCGGTATCGGCGTGCTGCACGCGCACGGGCCCAAGAACACGGTCGCGGTGCAGTCGGTGCCGGGCGCGCCGCCGTACGTGCCGGTGCCGTACCTGGACCGCATGGACCTCGCCTACGCGGCGGCGGACGCGGTGCTGTGCCGGTCCGGCGCGATGACGGTGGCCGAGGTGTCCGCCGTGGGACTGCCCGCCGTGTTCGTGCCGCTGCCCATCGGCAACGGCGAGCAGTCGCTCAACGCGGGGCCCGTGGTCGCCGCCGGCGGCGGCCTGCTGGTGCCCGACGAGCAGCTGACGCCGGAGTGGATCACGGCGAACGTGGTCCCGCTGGTCGCCGACCGCAACCGGCTGGCCGCGATGACCACGGCCACGCTGAGCACCGGCCACCGCGAGGCGGACGAGGTGCTGGCCCGCATCGTGCTCGAGGTGATCGAGAAGTGAGCGACGTCCTGGACCGCGTGCACCTCGTCGGCATCGGCGGGGCGGGCATGAGCGGCATCGCCCGGATCCTGCTCGCCCGGGGCGCGCAGGTGTCCGGCTCGGACGCCAAGGACTCGCGCACCGTGCTCGCGCTGCGCGCGCAGGGCGCGGCGATCGCCGTCGGCCACGCCGGCGCGAACCTCGACCAACTGCCCGCCGGGCCCACGGCGGTCGTGGTGTCCACCGCGATCCGCGAGGACAACCCGGAGCTGGTGGAGGCCCGCGCCCGCGGCGCCGTCGTGCTGCGGCGGGCCGAGGCGCTGGCCGCGCTGATGCTCGACCACCGGGTGGCCTGCGTGGCCGGCACGCACGGCAAGACGTCCACCACGTCCATGCTCACGGTCGCGTTGCAGCACTGCCGGATGGACCCGTCGTTCGCCATCGGCGGCGACCTCAACGAGTCCGGCGCGAACGCCCACCAGGGCACCGGCGGCGTGTTCGTCGCCGAGGCCGACGAGAGCGACGGCTCGTTCCTGTTCTTCTCGCCGTCGGTCGCGGTGGTGACCAACGTCGAGGCCGACCACCTCGACCACCACGGCACCGTCGAGGCGTACGTGGCGGTGTTCGACTCGTTCCTGGAACGCGTCCAGCCCGGCGGCGTGCTGATCGCGTGCGCGGACGACCCCGGCTCGGCGGCGTTGGCCGAACGGGCCGCGAAGCTCGGCATCCGGGTCCGGACGTACGGCCGCACGGCCACCGGCGACGGCTCCGCCCGCCTGGTCGACTACCGGCCCGCCGACTCCGGCGGCATCGCCGCGGTCGAGCTGGACGGCGAGGTCGTCGACGTGCGCGTGGCCGTGCCGGGCGAGCACATGGCCGGCAACGCCATCGCCGCCCTGGTCGCGGCGCTGGAACTCGGCGCGGACCGCCGAGGCGTGCTGGCCGGGCTGGCCGCGTTCGGCGGCGTCCGGCGGCGGTTCGAGTTCAAGGGCCAGGCCGGGGGCGTGCGGGTCTACGACGACTACGCCCACCACCCCACCGAGGTCGCCGCCCAGATCGCCGCCGCCCGGCCCGTCGCGGGCGACGGGAAGCTGGTCGTGGTGTTCCAACCGCACCTGTACTCGCGGACCAGGCTGTTCGCCGAGGAGTTCGCCGCCGCGCTCGGCACGGCCGACCGCGTCGTCGTGCTCGACGTCTACGGCGCGCGGGAGGAACCGGAGCCCGGCGTCACCGGCGCGCTGGTGTCGGGCCTGGTGCCGTTGAACGTCGGCGAGGTCGTCTACGAGCCGTCGTTCGACCGGGTGCCCGCGCTGGTCGCGAGCATGGTCGCCGAGGGCGACGTGGTGGTGACCATGGGCGCGGGCGACGTGACCATGCTGGGGCCGGAGATCGTCGGCGAGCTGGACCGGGCATGAGCGGGCTCGCGAGCGGAACACCCGGCGTCCTCGCCGCGACGAGCGCCGGCGAGGCGTGACATGAGCACACAGGCGGCGCGTCGTCGCCCGGGCGCCCTGGGTGGCCCGGGGTCCCGGCCGGCGGCGCGCCGACGCCCGACCCGACGTCCGACGCGGGCCGACCGGTACCGGCGCAAGGTGGTCCGCCGCCGGCTCGGCGCGGTCCTCGCGATGTTCGTGGTGACCGTCGTCGTCTGCACGGTCTGGTTCACCCCCGCGCTCGGCGTCCGCGAGGTGGAGGTGCTCGGCATCGCCGACCTCACCGTCGACGAGGTCCGCACCGCCGCCGCGATCGAGCCCGGCACGCCGCTGGTGCGGCTGGACGTCGACGCGGTCGCCGCCCGGGTCCGCGAGCTGCCGCGCGTCGCCGGTGTGGAGGTCGAGCGGGTCGTGCCGGGCACCGTGCGGCTCACCGTGGACGAGCGGGAACCGGTCGCGGTGGTCGTCGCGCCCGAGGGCGCGCACCTGGTCGACGTGACCGGCAAGGACTACGCGACCGTCGTGCAGCCGCCGGACGGCCTGCCGGAGCTGAAGGTGTCGCCGGACGCGGTCGCGGCGGCGGTGTCCGTGCTCACCCGGGTGCCCGAGGCGTTGCGCGAGGACGTGCTGAGCGTCACCGCGGATTCACCCCTGGACATCCGGCTGATGCTCAGCGGCGACCGCGAAGCCCGCTGGGGCTCGCCCGCCGACACCCCGCGCAAGGCCGCAGTGCTGGACGTCCTGATGACCCGCAAGGGCACCGTGTTCGACGTGTCCAGCCCCGAGTTGCCCACCGTCTCGTAAAAGCGACGGCGTCTCGCAAACCTCGTGCGGCGGTGAAACCCGCCACACGGCGCATCCGCGAAAGTCGATCGTCCCGACGTGGTCCCGCAGTGATACTTCGGGCATGACGCAGACGCCGGTGGACAACCGGATCCAACTTCCGCACACCGGCGACGAACGCGCCCTGCTCACCGGTTTCCTCGACTTCCTGCGCGGCACGATCGAGTTCAAGTGCGCCGGGCTGTCCACCGAGGACGCCGCGCGCCCGGTGCTCCCCTCGCAGCTCAACACGGCCGCGGGCATCGTCAAGCACCTGCGGTGGGTCGAGCACTTCTGGTTCGAGGTGGCACTGTCCGGACGGCCCTCGCGCGCGCCATACACCCGGGAGGACCCGGACGCCGATTGGCGCGTCGAGCCGGGGGAGACGATCTCGGGATTGATCGCCGACTACGCTGAGCAGTGCACGGTGAGTCGGGAACTCATCGCGGACCTCGACCTCGACCACGAGGTGGCGTTCCGCGGGGACGATCGGCTTTCCGCGCGCTGGGTGCTGATCCACATGATCGAGGAAACGGGTCGGCACGCGGGACACCTGGACGTGGTGCGTGAACTGCTCGACGGGATGACCGGCGAGTAGGACCGCTCACCCGGTCAGGACACAACACGGCGTGGCTGCTGGACCGAGGCATTCGCGATGCATAACGTCCAGCAGGAACATACGGGGTTGACATAACTCTGAACCTCTGGTTGAGAGTTTCAATCCGGGTGGAGATCCGTCCGGGCTGTGACACCGGTGGTCATCCACTCCAGCACATGAGCACGGACACGATCAGGAAGGCGGACCGATGACGCCCCCGCACAACTACCTCGCGGTGATAAAGGTCGTCGGCATCGGCGGTGGCGGTGTCAACGCCGTCAACCGCATGATCGAGGTCGGGCTCAAGGGCGTCGAGTTCATCGCGGTGAACACCGACGCCCAGGCGCTGCTCATGTCGGATGCCGACGTGAAGCTCGACATCGGCCGCGAACTCACCCGCGGCCTCGGTGCAGGCGCCAACCCCGAAGTCGGCCACAAGGCCGCCGAAGACCACCGCGAAGAGATCGAAGAAGTCCTCAAGGGCGCGGACATGGTGTTCGTGACCGCCGGCGAAGGCGGTGGCACGGGCACCGGTGGCGCGCCCGTCGTCGCCTCGATCGCCCGCAAGCTCGGCGCGCTGACCATCGGTGTGGTCACGCGACCGTTCTCGTTCGAGGGCAAGCGCCGCGCCAAGCAGGCCGAAGAGGGCATCCAGGCGCTGCGCAACGAGTGCGACACCCTCATCGTGATCCCGAACGACCGGCTGCTGCAGCTCGGCGACATCGGCGTCTCGCTGATGGACGCGTTCCGCTCCGCGGACGAGGTGCTGCTGTCCGGTGTCCAGGGCATCACCGACCTGATCACCACGCCCGGTCTGATCAACCTGGACTTCGCCGACGTCAAGTCGGTCATGTCCGGCGCGGGCAGCGCGTTGATGGGCATCGGCTCCGCCCGAGGCGAGGGCCGGGCGGTCCAAGCCGCCCAGAAGGCGATCAACTCGCCGTTGCTGGAAGCCTCGATGGAGGGCGCGCACGGCGTGCTGCTCTCGATCGCCGGTGGCAGCGACCTCGGCCTGTTCGAGATCAACGAGTCGGCTTCGCTGGTGCAGGAAGCCGCGCACCCCGACGCGAACATCATCTTCGGCACGGTCATCGACGACTCGCTCGGTGACGAGGTCCGGGTGACGGTGATCGCGGCGGGTTTTGACAGTGGCGGGCCGACGCACAAGAAGCTGGAGCCCCAGGCTCTGTCCAGCCCGCCGCGTGGCACACCCGTGGCCTCGGCCACCGCGGGTCAGGTGACCCACACCCCGCAGCCCCAGCCGGTGCCGCAGGTCCAGCAACCGCAGCCCGTGCAGCACCAGCCCCAGCCCGTGCAGCAGGTGGAGCAGCCGGTCGTGCCTCGGCCGACCGTGCCGCAGCAGCCGCAGCCCGGCCAGGGCAACGGCCAGTCCCCGTACGCCGCGCCGCAGCCGACCATGCCGAGGTCGCTGTCGCCGGGCGTGCCGGGGAACACCAGCGGGTCGTTGCCGAACCGGGCCGTGCCGGTGACGGACGACCCCGACGACGAGGTCGACGTGCCGCCCTTCATGCGTCGCTGACCCCCGAGAGTCCTACCTTCACGCCGCGAGAGTCCAACGTTCACGCGTCGTGAGTCCAACGTTCAAGACCCCCGAGTTCAACGCTCAGCCGCCGCCCAGTCGGCCTGAGGACCGGACGCGGGGGTCTTGAACGTTGAATTCAAGTGTCCTGAACGTTGGACTCACGTGCCGTGGACGTTGGACTCTCGCCGCGTGGAGGTAGGACTCACGAGGCGTGAACGTTGGACTCTCGGGTCTGGGAAGCTTGGGGGGTGCGCATCCGTCGTGTCCTGACCACCCGCGAAGGCGGCGTGTCGAAACCCCCCTACGACTCCTTCAACCTCGGCGACCACGTCGGTGACGACCCGGCGGCCGTCGAGGCCAACCGGAAGCGGCTGGCCGAGGGCATCGGGCTCAGCCCGGACCGGCTGGTCTGGATGGAGCAGGTGCACGGCCGGACGGTCGGGGTCGTCGACGGGCCGGTGAGCGAGCCGCTGGAGGCCACGGACGCCGTGGTCACGACGCGGGAACGGCTCGGGCTGGTCGTGCTGACCGCCGACTGCGTGCCGGTGCTGCTCGGCGACCCCGAGGCCGGTGTGGTCGCCGCCGTCCACGCCGGACGGGTCGGCGCACGGGTCGGCGTCGTCACGGCGACCCTGGACCGCATGGTCGAGCTGGGCGCCCGCAAGGACGGGATCGAGGTCCTGCTCGGCCCGGCCGTCTGCGGCCAGTGCTACGAGGTGCCCGCGGCGATGCGCGACGACGTCGAGAAGCACCTGCCCGGCAGCGCCGCCAAGACCCGGTCCGGCAAGCCCTCCCTCGACCTGCGCGCCGGCCTCTGGCAGCAGCTCGCCGACGCGGGCGTCGGCCGGATCGGCGTCGACCCGCGCTGCACGGTGGAGGAGAAGTCCCTGTTCAGCCACCGTCGCGACCCCGGGACGGGACGGCTCGCGGGCGTCGTCTGGATGGAGCCGTGAACCGGCGCGAGGAGCTGGCCCTGTCGCTGGCGGAGGTCCGGGAACGCATCGCCAAGGCGTGCGCGGCCGCCGGAAGATCACCCGATGAGGTCGAGTTGCTGGCCGTCACCAAGACGTTCCCGGCCGAGGACGTGGCCATCCTCAGCGACCTCGGCCTCACCGCCTTCGCCGAGAACCGCGACCAGGAGGCGAGCCGCAAGACCGCCGAGTTCGCCGAGCTGCGGCCGGGCGCGCCGGCGACGTGGCACATGGTCGGCTCGCTCCAGCGGAACAAGGCCAGGTCCGTCCTCCGCTGGGCCGACCGGATCGACACGGTCGACTCGGTCCGGCTCGCCGACGCCGTCGCCAAGGCCGCCACCGAACCCACCGAGGTGCTCCTCCAGGTGAGCATCGACGGGGACGTCGCCCGCGGCGGCCACCCCATCGGTGACCTTCCGCGACTGGCCGACCACGTAGCACGTTCGGGTGAACTTATTTTCCGAGGTGTGATGACCGTCGCACCCCTTGGGATGTCTCCACAGCAGGCGTTTGCCGCTCTATACGAAGCGGTAACCCGCTTGCGGGTCGATCATCCCGATGCCACCGTGATCTCGGCGGGGATGAGCGGTGACCTGGAGGATGCGATAGCGCACGGATCCACGTGCGTGCGTGTCGGAACAGCGTTGCTGGGCAGCCGGAGACTAGCCTCGCCGTAACTGTCTGGAACCTCTGGGACGGCCGCGACGTCCTTGCGGGTGGGGATTTCGGCGGAGGAAGGGCTCGAGCCATGAGCGGGTTTCACAAGCTGAAGGCCTACTTCGGGATGGTTCCCGCCGAGTACGCCGACGACCCGGCCGCCTACGAGGACGACCGGCGCTACGCGGACTACCGGTCCGAGTACGCCGACCCGGAAGAGTACGAGGCGTACCCCGAGCAGCGCACGGCGCGTCGCCGCTCGTTCAACGGCTACCGGGCCGAGCTGGACGAAGCGGACGACTACGAGCCCGACCGCGGCGCCCGCCCGCGGCGGACGTGGAGCCCGGACACGCACGGCGCGCTGGCCGTGGAGCCGCAGCGCGAGCCCGTCGGCAGGCTGCGGCCCGCCCCGGAGCCCGCGGGCAACCCGCTCGCCCGCATCACCACGCTGCACCCCCGCAGCTACAACGAGGCGCGGACGATCGGGGAGCACTACCGCGACGGCACGCCGGTGATCATGAACCTCACCGACATGAACGACGCGGACGCCAAGCGGCTGGTCGACTTCGCGGCCGGGTTGGCGTTCGCGCTGCGCGGCTCGATCGACAAGGTCACGAACAAGGTGTTCCTTCTCTCACCCCCCAACATCGACGTCACCGCGGAGGACCGGAGGCGACTCGCGGAGGGCGGGTTCCTCAGCCAGGGCTGAGTGGTGGCACAGTTGACGATGTGGATGCCCTCTGGCTCGTGGTCTACTACGTGTTGTTCTCGTTCTGGCTACTGCTCACGGCGCGTGTCGTCGTGGAACTCGTCCGTAGTTTCGCCAGGGGATGGCGGCCTGCGGGCGGGGTGGCGGTGGCGCTTGAGACCGTCTACACCGTGACCGATCCCCCGGTCCGCTTGCTGCGTCGGATCATCCCGACCGTGCGGATCGGCGGCATCGGACTGGACTTGTCCATTATTGTGCTGTTGCTGGTCGTTATCATTCTGATGCGAGTAGCCGATCCCAGGTGAGGGGACCAGGGATGTCCACAGCCCAGGAGTGCGTGAGGTGATCTGATGCCGTTGACCCCCGCGGACGTGCACAACGTCGCGTTCAGCAAGCCGCCGATTGGCAAGCGGGGCTACAACGAGGACGAGGTGGACGCGTTCCTCGACCTGGTTGAGGGCGAACTGGCCCGCCTGATCGAGGAGAACAACGACCTGCGCCAGCAGGTCGAGCAGCTCGACCAGCAGGTCGAGACCGCGCGTGCCGACCTCGAAGACGCCCGGGCGAAGGTTGCCGCGGGCGTCGGCCCGAGCCGCGTCGTGGACGAGCCCCGAAGGCTCGCTCCGGTGCCGCCCCCTTCGGCGTTGGAGCAGACCTCGCCCGGTGGTGGTGGCGACCACCACGTCCAGGCCGCCAAGGTCCTCGGACTGGCCCAGGAGATGGCAGACCGGCTCACCGGAGAGGCCAAGGCCGAGGCCGACGGGATGCTGTCGGAGGCCAGGACCAAGTCGGAGCAGCTGTTGTCCGAGGCGCGAGCCAAGGCCGACACGATGGTCAACGAGGCGCGCACGCGTGCCGAGACCATGCTGAACGACGCGCGGACCCGCGCCGAGACGTTGGAGCGGCAGGCCCGTGAGAAGGCCAGCGCGCTCGACCGCGACGCGCAGCGCAAGCACGCCGAGGTGATGGGCAACATCACCCAGGAGAAGAACACGCTCGAGAAGCAGATCGACAAGCTGCAGACCTTCGAGCGCGAGTACCGGACGAGGCTCAAGACGATGCTCGAGTCGTCGCTGCGCGACCTGCAGGACCGCGGCCCCGCCGCGCCGTCCGACGGCCGTCAGCAGGGTGGTTACTCGTTCGGGGCGCGTGCTGAGGCCGGCTGATCGGCGTTGCTGATCTAGTCTGCTCGACGTGCTGTACATAGTCCTGCTGTTGGTGCTGGCAGCCCTGGGGTTGCTCGTGCCCGCGCTGACCAGCGCCCAGACTCATTGGGCCTGGTTGTCCGTGGGTGCGAGCGGGGCCGCTGCCGCGGTCCTGGTGCTCGACTGGTGGCTTCGCCGCCGGACGGGCGCCAGGGCTGCCGGCGCCGCAGTTGTTGATCACCAGGTTAGCGCCGGCGATCAGCGGGAGGCGCCGCGGGGTGCCGGGGACGAAGCCCTGCGAAGTCCGCCCGACCAGGCACTTCTCGAGCCTGCCGAGGAGGACGCGGACGCGGCCGACGCCCTGGTCGTGAGCGAGCTCACGGACGAGGTCCGGGTGCTGGACGAGCGTCCTCGCTACCACCTCGCCGACTGCTCCTGGCTCGCCTCGCGGGCGTCGCTGGGCCTGCCGGTCGACGAGGCCCGACACCTGGGCTTCACGCCGTGCGCGGTGTGCCGCCCGGACGCCGGGCTCGCGGCCCGCAAGCGGACCGCGGACCGGTCGGCAGCCGACTGACCCGCCCGCCCGAGGGGGAACCCGCGCAAAGCGGTTGCGCCGTTCGGCTACCCTGGGTGGCAGCACGGCGTTGATCCGGCCATCACCGGGGAGCCTCCGGAGGAACGGGCGCGAGCCCCAGTAGAACCGGACGGGAGCGGCCCGTCACAGCCGTCGAAGAGAGGCCAGTGCCTTCGCGCCCTGGCAAGCGGGGTGGTACCGCGGTGCGCCTGACCGGCGTGTCGTCCCCGTGAGCCGGTTGGACGCACGCGAGGAGCAGCACGATGGCCTACCCGAAGGCAGGCGAGGGTTCCGTTCCCTCCCAGCCGTCCTTCCCCGCCCTCGAGGAGGGCGTCCTCGACTTCTGGAAGTCCGACCGGACGTTCCAGGCCTCGATCGACGCGCGCCCGGCCGGGGACAACGGGGTGAACGAGTTCGTCTTCTACGACGGCCCGCCGTTCGCCAACGGCCTGCCGCACTACGGCCACCTGCTCACCGGTTACGTCAAGGACCTCATCCCGCGCTACCAGACCATGCGCGGCAAGCACGTGGAGCGCCGCTTCGGCTGGGACACCCACGGCCTGCCCGCCGAGGTCGAGGCGGAGAAGCAGCTCGGGTTCTCGTCCAAGAGCGAGATCGAGGCGTTCGGGATCGAGAAGTTCAACGAGGCGTGCCGCACGTCGGTGCTGCGCTACACCGACCAGTGGCGCGAGTACGTGACCCGGCAGGCCCGCTGGGTGGACTTCGACAACGACTACAAGACCCTCGACCTGGACTACATGGAAAGCGTCATGTGGGCCTTCAAGACCCTCTGGGACAAGGGCCTGGTCTACGAGGGCTTCCGGGTGCTCTGGTACTGCTGGCGCTGCGAGACGCCGCTGTCCAACACCGAGACCAAGATGGACGACACCTACCGGGACCGGCAGGACCCGGCGGTGACCGTCGGCCTGCGCCTGGAGACCGGCGAGCTGGCTCTCGTCTGGACGACGACGCCGTGGACGCTGCCGTCCAACCTGGCCGCCGCCGTGCACCCGGACGTCGACTACGTGGCGGTCGAGGCGAACGGCGAGCGCTACCTGCTCGCCGAGGCGCGCGTGCCCGCGTACGCCCGTGAGCTGGGCGAGGAGCCGCCGGTCGTGGCCCGGTTCAAGGGCGCCGACCTGGTCGGGCGCAAGTACGCGCCGCCGTTCGACTTCTTCGTGGGCCGGGAGAACGCGCACCAGGTGCTGGCCGCCGACTACGTCACCACCGAGGACGGCACGGGCATCGTGCACATCGCGCCCGCGTTCGGCGAGGAGGACAAGGTCGTCACCGACGCGGCGGACATCGAGGTCGTCGTGCCGGTCGACGCGCACGGCCGGTTCACCGCCGACGTGCCGCCGTACGAGGGGTTGCAGGTCTTCGAGGCCAACAAGCCGATCATCCGCGACCTGAAGGAAGCGGGCCTGCTGCTGCGCCACGAGACCTACGACCACCCGTACCCGCACTGCTGGCGGTGCGACAACCCGCTGATCCAGCGGGCGGTGTCGTCGTGGTTCGTCGCGGTGTCGCGGTTCAAGGACCGCATGGTCGAGCTGAACCAGCAGATCAACTGGGTGCCCGAGCACGTCAAGGACGGCCAGTTCGGCAAGTGGCTGGAGAACGCCCGCGACTGGAACATCTCCCGCAACCGGTTCTGGGGCTCGCCGATCCCGGTGTGGGTGTCGGACGACCCGGCTCACCCGCGGGTGGACGTCTACGGGTCGTTGGACGAGCTGGAGCGCGACTTCGGCGTGCGGCCGACCGACCTGCACCGGCCCACGATCGACGACCTGACCCGGCCGAACCCGGACGACCCGACCGGGCAGTCGGTGATGCGGCGCGTGCCCGAGGTGCTGGACTGCTGGTTCGAGTCCGGCTCGATGTCGTTCGCCCAGGTGCACTACCCGTTCGAGAACGCCCAGTGGTTCGAGGACCACTACCCGGGTGACTTCATCGTGGAGTACAACAACCAGACGCGCGGCTGGTTCTACACCATGCACGTGCTGGCCACGGCGCTGTTCGACCGGCCCGCGTTCCGCAACTGCGTGGCGCACGGGATCGTGCTGGGCGACGACGGGCAGAAGATGTCCAAGTCGCGCAAGAACTACCCCGAGGTCAACGAGGTCTTCGACCGCGACGGCTCGGACGCCATGCGCTGGTTCCTCATGGCGTCGCCGATCCTGCGCGGCGGCGACCTGGTGGTGACCGAGCGCGGCATCCGCGACGCGGTGCGCCAGGCCGTGCTGCCGCTGTGGAACTCCTGGTACTTCCTGGCGCTGTACGCCAACGCGGACGGGGTCGAGGGGCACTGGCGGACGTCGTCGGAGCACGTGCTGGACCGGTACGCGCTGGCGAAGGCGCACGACCTGGTGGCCGGGGTGACCGCGCAGCTGGACACCTACGACATCTCCGGCGCGTGCGCGTCGATCCGGGAGTTCCTGGAGGTGCTGACCAACTGGTACGTGCGGCGCTCGCGCGACCGGTTCTGGTCGGGCGACCAGGACGCGATCGACACGCTGCACACCGTGCTGGAGGTCGTGTGCCGGGTGGCGGCGCCGCTGCTGCCGCTGACCACCGAGTCGGTGTGGCGCGGGTTGACCGGCGGCCGGTCGGTGCACCTGGCCGACTACCCCTCGGCGGCGGACCTGCCCGCGGACGACGCGCTGGTGGCCGCGATGGACCAGGTGCGGCAGGTGGCGTCCACGGCGTTGTCGCTGCGCAAGTCGAACAAGCTGCGGGTGCGGCTGCCGCTGGCGAAGCTCGTGATCGCCTCCGGCGAGGTGGCGCAGCTGGAGGCGTTCACCGGGATCCTGCGGGACGAGGTGAACGTCAAGGAGGTCGAGCTCACCACGGACGTGGACGCGCACGGCCACTTCCAGCTCGCGGTCAACGCGCGGGCCGCCGGTCCCCGGCTCGGGCCGGACGTGCAGAAGGTCATCAAGGCCGTGAAGGCGGGTGACTGGCAGGAGGTGGGCGGTCGCGTCGTGGCCGCCGGGATCGAGCTGTTCCCGGAGGAGTACGAGCAGCGGCTGGTCGCCACCGACCAGGGCGCGACGGCGGCGCTGCCGAACAGCGGCGGGCTGGTCGTGCTGGACACCGTCGTGACCGAGGACCTGGCGGCCGAGGGCGTCGCCCGCGACCTGGTGCGGGTGGTGCAGCAGGCGCGCAAGGACGCCGGGCTGGACGTGTCGGACCGGATCGCGCTGACGGTGCAGCTGCCGGCGGCCGTGGAGGCCGCGGTGCGCCGGTTCGAGGCGTTCGTGAAGGAGGAGACGCTCGCCGTGTCCGTCGCCTACGGCGAGGTCGACGAGGGCTCGGACGGCGTCGTCGGCGACGGCCGGAAGGTCAGGGTCGCGGTCGCCCGCGTCTGACCGTCCCGTCCGCCCCGGCGGGGTGGCAGGTCGCGGCCTGCCACCCCGCCGCGCGGTCAGCCGACCGCGACGGGGAGCTGCTCGTAGATCACCTTCCACTCGTAGGTGCCCGCGAAGCCGTTGGCCCACAGGCTGTTGACCCGGCTCGCCTCGGTGGAGTTCGGGTAGGCGTTGGTGCAGGACGTGCCGGGGCCGCCGCCGGACATCAGCTCCGAGCAGGGGCCGGAGTAGTGGTCGGGCAGGCCGAGGGCGTGGCCGGTCTCGTGCGCGGTGATGCGCACGACGTAGTACTGCCGCGCCTGGGTGTGGTCGATGAAGATCGTGCCCCGGCCGTGGCCGTCGGTGCTCGCCCACGAGCCGCGCGAGTCGTTGCCCTCGCGGTAGCGCAGGGTGGCCGCGGAGGCGTTCTCGACCAGCTTGACGTTCGTCACCCGGGAGTTCCAGTTGGCGGCGCCCTGGCGGATGGCGCTGCGGTAGGTGGGCGCGCTGGTGGTGTCGAAGTAGACGGTGACCGCCGCCGCGGTGGGCGGTGAGGCTTCCTCGGCCGAGGCTTGACCGCTCAGCGGGACGAAGACGGCGGACGCCGCCAAGGCCAAGGACAGAAGTGCTTTGCGCAACACGATGACTCCTCGCAAACAGGGGACTTGCAGGGGAAGCCGCGAGGCTCGTGTCTCAACGTAGGGAGCGATCCCGCCGGGAATCGCCGGTCATTCGGTTGATTCAGAAGAAAATTCACCTACCGGCTCGGCCTAGTGCCGCTTCCGCAGCGTGACCAGGGCGGTCCGGTTCGCGTGGGATGCCGGTTCTGTCCGCCGGAAACGTCCGGTGGCCGGACGAACCGCCTCTCGCCGCCCGACGGCTCTCCACGCGACATCGCGATGTCGAATTCGTCGAACGGCGCTCAGCGCACGTCGTCCTCTTCCAGCCGGGCCTTCAGCTGGGTCAGGCAACGGCCCCTCGTCGGGCCGATCGACCCCCTCGGCATCGACAGCGCCTCGGCCACGGCGCGGTACTCGGCCCGGCCCGCCAGGACGGTCAGGCGCAGCAGTTCCTGGCAGCGCCGGGGCAGGGCGTTGAACGCGTGCCAGAGGCGGCGGTCGCGGTCGTCGCGCAGGGCCTCGGGCTCCGGCAGCCAGCGGTCGCCGGGCAGGTCGACGGCCGAGTCGGTGGACAGGGCGGGGCGGCCGTTGCGGTCGCGCCAGGCCCGCTGCGCCTCGCGGCGGGTGGCCACGATCAGCCAGCCGGCCACGGCCCGCGGCTCGACCAGGCGGTCCAGGTGGCGCAGCAAGCTCAGCCACACGGTCTGCACGACGTCCTCGGCGGTGCTCTGGTCGAGGCCGTTGCCCCTGGCCACGTGCCACACCAGCGGGGTCAGCTCGACGACCAGCGAGTCCAGCGCCTGCCGCGACCCGGCGCGCGCGGCCTCGACCAGCGCGGCCTGCCGCTCGTGCCTCGTCGCCTGCGCCATGATCGCCGCCACGCCGAGGGCGTCCGGACCGGGGTCCTCCGGGATGGCGTCGGCCAGTTCGGCGCGCAGGTGGTCGAGCCGGGGGTCCAGCTCGTCGGTCATGACGTCTCCTTCCCGCGCTGGGAGCCGCGCACCCGTCGGTCCTCGTTGCCGACCCGCACGCTGACCCTCGACCGCGCCTGCGACACGTACCGCCGCACGGACTCGCGCCGGCAGCCCAGCACGTCGGCGATCTCGTCGTCGTCGAAGTCCCAGAACCGCAGGACCAGCGCGGTGCGCAGGTGGTCCGGCAGGTTCGCGACCGCCGCCAGCGTGCTGACCAGCTCGTGCCACGTCTCGGCGTCCCGCTGACCGGGCAGCAGGATCCGGTACGTGCCGCGCTGCCGGGCGACGACCTCGTCGGTCAGGTCGCCCGGCCGCTCCCGCCGGCGGGCCTGGTCCACCAGCAGGTTGCGAATCGTCCTCACCAGCCAAGCACGTCGGGAACCGGGAGCGATCACCGGCCAGTGCCGCCACGCGCCGACGAACGCCTCCTGCACCGCGGACTCGTGGTCCAGGTGCGGCGACATCACCGCCGCGAAGCGGAAGAGCCGGGTGCGCTCCCGGTGGTAGAAGTCGCTGAAGGTGGCCGCGTGGTCGTCGGGATCCTCCGGCGTCACGAACCCTCCCCCCTCTGGTCCCGGTAACGGGTAGACGGACGAGACCGGGGGTTGTGGAGGAAATCCGGTCAAGCGGGTCGCGGGGCGCCCCTCCTCGACGCCCGGCGCAGCAACCGGACCCACGGCGACCACCGGGCCGGACGGGCGGGCGGGTGGCCGGCGGCGCGGGCCGCGTCGTCGAACAGGTCCTCGATCAGGGCGTCGTGCAACCACCGCACGGCCAGCGGCCAGCCCAGGCGCATCAGGCCGTGCGGCCGACCGGTGAGAGTGTGCCGCAACCCGCCGGGGACCGCTTCCAGGACGTGAGTGCCGGTGATGCCGATGCGGGGGTCGAAGGCGAACTCGACCCGCTGCCCGGGCTCGTGCGCGGTGCAGCGGTAGCGCACGAACGCGTGCCCGCCGTCCGCGCCGACGCCGAGCGGCCGGTCCAGCACGAGCGGCGGCCAGCGGTCGGAGGGCCACAGCTCGACGATCCGGTCGACCAGGCCCGCGCTGTCGGGGAACAGCCGGGTGTGCACGTTCTCGATCATCACGCCACCTCTTCCGTACGGGACCGTACGGTCCCGTCACCGTACGGTAGCGTACGGATCCATGGCACGGCGGACGCGTGACGACTGGACCCGGGTGGCCCTGCGAGCGCTGGTCGAGGGCGGGGTCGCGGCGGTCGCGGTGGAACCGCTCGCGGCGCGCATCGGCGCGACCAAGGGCAGCGCCTACTGGCACTTCCCCAACCGGGAGGCCCTGCTCAAGGCCACCCTGGAACGCTGGGAGCGCGAGCACACCGAGGCCGTGATCGAGCTGGTCGAGTCGGCGTCGGAGCCGTTGCAGCGGCTGCGGCTGCTGTTCTCGACGGTGCTGGAGGACGTCGAGCACAGCGCGGTCGAGCTGGCCATGCTCGCGGCCAAGGACGACCCGGCGGTGGCGCCGGTGCTGGGCCGCGTCACCGAGCGCCGCATCGGCTACCTGGAGGAGCTGTTCGCCGGGCTGGGCTTCGCCGCGGACGTCGCGCGCCGGCGGGCCGTGCTCGCCTACTCGGTCTACCTGGGGCAGGCGCTGCTGCTGTCGGCCGAGCCGGACCTGGTCGCGCAGCGGCGGGCGTTGCTGGAGGAGACGCTGACGGTGGTGCTGTGCCGTGGCTGACGCGTTCCGGTTCGGGGTCAGGGTCAAGCCCGGCGCGAAGCGCGAAGCCGTCGGCGGCCGGTGGGGTGACGGCGCGCTGGTCGTCGCGGTCGCCGCGCCCGCCGTGGAGGGCAAGGCGAACGAGGCCGTCCGCAAGGCGCTGGCCAAGGCGTTCGGCGTGCGCAGGCAGGACGTCGAGGTGGTCTCGGGCGAGCGCGGCCGGGATAAGGTCGTGCGGGTGGACCCCGCCCCGGCCGGCGCCGCCGAGGTGCTGGCGCGACTGCTGGACGGCTAGGCCGCCAACGTCCACAGGGTGTGCGCGATGGCGTCGGTGTTGCGGTCGAGCGCGGTCGCGTTCACGTTCGACGAGGTGTCGCACGAGCGGTGGTAGCAGCGGTCGAACGCCACCCCCGCCGAGCCGCCCCACTTCTGGGCCTGCGCGGAGGTCTTGATGCCCTCGGCGCCGGTGAACGTGCCGCCGACCGGGATGCCGGCCCGCGCGAACGCCGCGTGGTCGGACCGCCCGCCGACGCTGGTCAGCTCGGTCGGCACGCCGATCGAGCTGAAGTAGCCCTGGAGCGTCTGCTGGAGCTGGAGGGAACCCGACGGCTGGCCGGACGCGCTGTAGACGAAGTAGCCCGGGTTCGGCGAGCCGATCATGTCGAAGTTGAGGTAGGCGTCGATCCGCGAGCGGTCCGTCGTGGACAGCGAGTTCACGTAGTAGGTGGAGCCGACCAGGCCCAGCTCCTCCGCGCCCCACCAGGCGAAGCGCAGGTGCTTGGTGGGCTGGAAGCCGCTGGACCGCACGGCCAGCGCGACCTCCAGCAGCCCGGCCGAGCCGGTGCCGTTGTCGTTGATGCCGGGGCCCGCCGACACGCTGTCGAGGTGCCCGCCGAGCATGACCACGTTGTCCAGGTCGCCACCGGGCCAGTCGGCGATCAGGTTGTAGCCGGTGGCGCCGCTGCTGGTGAACGACTGGACCCTGGTCGTGAACCCGGCGGCGTCCAGCTTGGACTTCACCCAGTTCACCGAGGCCAGGTAGCCGGGACGGCCGTGCGCCCGGTTGCCGCCGTTCGAGGTGGCGATGCTCTGGAGCTGGGCCAGGTCGGCCTGGACGGCGGAGACCGGGATGTTCGGCCCGGCCAGGGCGGTCGGCGGCGCGGCGGTGGCCGAGCCGGGGCCTGAGCCGAGGAGCGCGCCGGTGGTGACCAGCGCGATGGAGATCGTTCGCAACTTCACGGTGTCTCCCGCAGGGATGGGTGTCTCTCGGAGGGAACGGGGGAGTTGACCGGGGCGGCGGACCCTGTTGTCAACATGCACGGTTTCGCATGGTTCGCGCTAGCGACGTTCGGCTGGTGACGCTCCGTGCGGTGCCGGATTCGTCCATTTCGGTATCACCGGGGAGAATGACCCTGTCGGGTGACGGAGCGGTGATGTGGAGGTCGAGTGGGCGATGTGACGGGCTACCTGGGCATCGCCGCCGCGGTCCTGCTGCTCTCGGTCATCGCGGTCAGGGTCTCGATCCGGCTCGGTCTGCCGTCCCTCCTGCTCTACCTCGGCATCGGCGTGCTGCTCGGTGAAGCCGTGGTGGGCATCCAGTTCGAGGACGCCGACCTGACCCGCTCTCTCGGCACGGTCGCGCTCGTGCTGATCCTCACCGAGGGCGGCCTGACCACCCGGTGGACCGCGGTGAAACCCGCGCTGGGCCTCGGCATCACGCTGTCGACCGTCGCCGTCGGCGTGAGCATCGCGGTCACCGGGTTCGGGCTGCACTTCCTGCTGGACATGGACTGGCGCACGGCGCTGCTGTGGGGTGCGGTGCTGTCGTCCACCGACGCCGCGGCCGTGTTCAGCGTGTTGCGCGGGGTGGGCGTGGGCAAGCGGCTCATCGGCGCGCTGGAGCTGGAGTCCGGCATCAACGACGCGCCGGTCTACATCGCCGTCGTGCTGCTCGCCGCGCCGGACCCGATCTCGTGGACCGCGCCGCTGCTGATGGGCTACGAGCTGATCGCGGGCGCGGTGATCGGCATCGTGCTCGGCTGGCTCGGCGGCATCGGCCTGCGCCGGGCCGCGCTGCCCGCCACCGGCCTGTACCCGCTGGCCACGGTCGCGGTGTGCCTGCTCGCCTACACCGTCGGCGACCTCGCGCACGCGTCCGGCTTCCTCGCCGTCTACATCGCCGCGCTGGTGCTCGGCAACGCCCGCCTGCCGCACCGGGCCGACACCCTCTCCTTCGCCGAGGGCCTGGGCTGGATCGCGCAGATCGGCCTGTTCGTGCTGCTCGGCCTCTACGCCTCGCCGGGCCGGCTGCTCGACGCGCTGGTGCCCGCGCTGGTGGCGGGCGCGGTGCTGGTGCTGCTCGCCCGGCCGCTGTCGGTGCTGTTCGCGGCGGCGCCGTTCCGGGTGCCGTGGCGGGAACAGGTGTTCATCTCGTGGTCCGGGCTGCGCGGCGCCGTGCCGATCGTGTTCGCCCTGATCCCGTTGATCCAGGGCGTCCAGGGGGCGCAGCAGCTGGTCGACGCGGTGTTCGTGCTGGTCGTGGTGCTGACCGTGGTGCAGGGCACGTCCCTGCCGTGGCTGGCCAAGTGGCTGGGGCTGGTCAGGTCCGGCGAGGCGCACGAGGTGCAGGTCGACTCGTCGGCGCTGGACGACCTCGGCGCGGAGCTGCTCCAGGTGCGCATCCAGCCCGGCTCCAAGCTGCACGGCGTGTACCTGTCGGAGCTGCGGCTGCCGCCGGGCTCGTCGGTGAGCCTCGTGGTGCGCGACGACAACGGCTTCACGCCGCAGCCGACGACCCGGTTGCAGGAGCACGACCAGCTGCTGGTGGTGTGCACCGAGGCCATGCGCACGGCGACCGAGGACCGCATCCGGGCCGTGGACCGGGCGGGCCGGTTCGCGCGCTGGAAGGGCGACGTCGGCCGACCGTGACGCGGGCCGGCGCGCCGGCCCGCGCGTGGCGCTCCCAGGATGTGAACGCCCCTCGACGCGGGCGCGCGGGCCGGGTTACCTTCGACCCGAAGGTCATGAGTGCCAGCGCTAAGCCCGGGCTTGCTGGCCGGCAACCCTCCTACCGCGGTGGGGTGCCCCTGGTGAGGACCTGGCCTGGCGCGCAGGGCGCCCGGCAAGCGCGGGCTCCCTCCCACGGGTGCCCCGGGACCCCCGGAGGGCGTCATGACGATCGCAGTTCCCGTCACCACCACCACCGCTGCCCTTCCCCGCGTCGTCGGCGCGTCGCTGCGCGTGCCGCTGGTCACCGGTGAGCGCGTGGAGTACGCCAACCTCGACCACGCGGCCAGCGCGCCCTGCCTGGAGCAGGTCCGCGACGCCGTGGACGAGGTGCTGCCCTGGTACGCCAGCGTGCACCGCGGCGCGGGCTTCGCCTCGCAGGTCAGCACGAAGGTCTACGAGCAGGCCCGCTCGTCGGTCCGCCGGTTCCTCAACGCCCGCGACAGCGACGCCGTCGTGTTCGCCCGCAACACGACCGACGCGCTGAACCTGCTGGCCAGGAGCCTGCCCAAGCGGACCGCCGTGATCCTGTTCGACACCGAGCACCACGCCGCGCTGCTGCCGTGGCGCGGCCCGAACGTGCGCCGGCTGCGCACGCCCGCCTCACCCGACCAGGCCGTGCTGGAGCTGGACCGGGCGCTGCGCGCGGCGCCGGTCGGCCCGCGGCTGGTCGTGGTGACCGGCGCGTCCAACGTGACCGGCGAGATCTGGCCGGTGGCCGAGCTATCCCGGGTGGCCCGCGCGCACGGCGCCCGGATCGCCCTGGACGCCGCCCAGCTCGCACCGCACCGGCCGGTGGACGTGCGCGCCCTGGACGTGGACTACACCGTGCTGTCGGGGCACAAGGTCTACGCGCCGTTCGGCGCCGGTGCGCTGGTCGGCCGGTCCGACTGGTTGCAGGCCGCCGAGCCGTACCTGGTCGGCGGCGGTGCGACCGCCCGCGTCACCGACCACGGCGACCGGCTAGGCGTGGCCTGGTCGGCGGTGCCGGAGCGGCACGAGGCGGGCACGCCGAACGTGGTGGGTGTGCACGCGCTGGCCGTGGCGTGCGACGTGCTGGGCAGGCACTGGGAGCAGACCACCGAGCACGAGCGCGTGCTGCTGGCGAGGCTGCGGGAAGGCCTGAGGACCGTTCCCGGCGTGCACGAGCTGACGCTGTTCGGCTCGGACCGGGACCGCGTGGGCGTGGTCAGCTTCACCGTCGGCGGCCAGGACGCCGGCTACCTGGCCGCCGCGCTGTCGGCCGAGCACGGCATCGGCGTGCGCGACGGCGCGTTCTGCGCCCACGTGGCCGTGCACCGCCTCACCCGCGGCGAACGCGCGCTGCGGGCGTCGATCGGGCTCGGCACCACCGAGGAGCACGTGGACCGGTTCGTGGCCGCGTTGCGCGCGCTCGTCGTCGAGGGTTCGCGGTGGGAGTACGAGCTCCACGACGGCCGTTGGACGCCCTCGGACGACCAGCGCGCGCTCCCGCCGTTCCTGCGCTGACTCCGATGCTGGACAATGGCCCGGTGAGCACCGATCCCAACACCGAGCCGGACACGCCGGACGAGCCGGACGCACCGCTGCCGAAGCGACGGGTCCTGCTGCTGGCCGTCATCGCGCCGCTGGTGTTGGCGCTCGACCTGGTCACCAAGATCATCGCGGTGGACAACCTGGAGGGGCGCGACCCGGTCGAGCTGCTCGGCGGCCTGCTCTACCTGCCGCTGATCCGCAACACCGGCGCCGCGTTCGGCCTGGCCGAGGGCTGGACGGTGATCCTCGCCCTCATCGCGGCCGGTGTCGTCGTGTTCATCCTGTGGATCGCGCGCCGGCTGCGGTCGGTCGGCTGGGCCATCGGCCTCGGCCTGGTCCTCGGCGGCGCGATGGGCAACCTGGTCGACCGGATCTTCCGGGCGCCCGGCCCGCTGCGCGGCGGCGTCGTCGACTTCATCTCGGTGCTCGACCCGTGGGGCAACTTCTTCCCCGTGTTCAACCTCGCGGACTCCGCCATCTGCGTGGGCGGCGGCGTGATCGTGCTGATGGCGTTGCTCCAGCGCGACTACGACGGCACCCGCGTGGAGAAGAAGTCCAGCGAGAAGAAGGCGGGCGCATGAGCGGCGACTACCGATCCCTCCCGGTGCCCGACGGCTTGGACGGGATGAGGGTCGACGCCGGGCTGGCCAAGCTCCTCGGCCTGTCGCGCACCGTGGTGGCCGCGTTGACCGAATCGGGTGACGTCGTGCTCGACGGCCGGCCCGCCGGCAAGTCGGACCGGCTGATCTCCGGCTCCGTGCTGGAGGTCACCCTCCCCGAACCCGAACGCCCGGCGCAGGTGCAGGCCGTGCCCGTGGAGGGCCTCGTCGTCCTGCACGAGGACGACGACGTGATCGTGGTCGACAAGCCGGTCGGCGTGGCCGTGCACCCCAGCCCCGGCTGGACCGGCCCGACCGTGGTCGGCGGCCTGGCCGCGGCCGGCATCCGGATCGCCACGTCGGGCGCGGCCGAGCGGCAGGGCGTCGTGCACCGGCTGGACGTCGGCACGACCGGCGTCATGGTGGTGGCCAAGAGCGAGCACGCCTACTCGGCGTTGAAGCACGCGTTCAAGGAACGCACGGTCGACAAGCTCTACCACGCGCTCGTGCAGGGCCACCCGGACCCGATCAAGGGCACCATCGACGCGCCGATCGACCGGCACCCCAAGCACGACTACAAGTTCGCCGTGATGGCCAACGGCAAGCCGAGCATCACGCACTACGAGGTGGTGGAGGCGTTCCGCGCCGCGTCGCTGCTCGACGTGCACCTGGAAACCGGTCGCACGCACCAGATCCGGGTGCACTTCTCCGCGCTGCGGCACCCGTGCGTCGGCGACATCACCTACGGCGCGGACCCGGTGCTGGCCAAGCGCCTCGGCGTCACCCGGCAGTGGCTGCACGCCCGCACGCTCGGCTTCCACCACCCGGCCGACAACCAGTGGGTGTCGTTCACCAGCGAGTACCCCGACGACCTCTCCGCCGCCCTGGAACTACTGCGCGCAGAGGGGTATTGAGCCGTCCGGGGCGAAACACTTGCGCCTGGCGCGTGACCTCGGACATATCGCTTTCCTCTGATCGTTCGGCTTGCGAAGCTTCTGCGAGACGAGCCTGTGAGGGGTTGCGATGGACAACAGGTCCCGACTGGTGGCGCTGCTGGGCACCCTGTGCCTGCTCGGACCGCTCTCGATCGACACGTACCTGCCCGCGTTCCCGAGCATCGCGGCGGAGTTCGGCTCGACCGAGTCGCAGATCCAGCTGTCGCTGACCACGTTCATCCTCGGCCTGTCGGTCGGGCAGCTGCTGGTGGGCCCCCTGTCGGACTCGTGGGGCAGGCGGCGCCCGCTGCTGGTCGGGATCGGCAGCTACGTCGTGATCTCGCTGTTCTGCGCGGTGGCGCCCAGCGCGTTCGCGCTCTCCGGCCTGCGGCTGCTGCAAGGGCTCGGCGTGGCGGCCGGGTTCGTGGTGGCGATGGCGGTGGCGCGCGACCGGTTCGAAGGCCTCGCGATGGCCCGGTTCATGTCGCTGATGATGCTGGTCAACAGCCTCGGGCCGGTGGTCGCCCCGGTGCTCGGCGGTCAGCTGCTGCGGTTCACGAGCTGGCGCGGGACGTTCATCGCGCTCGCGCTCATCGGGTTGGCCCTGCTGATCGCTCTGGCCGTCGGGCTGCCGGAGACGCTGCCGGTGAACAAGCGGCGTCCGGCGAACCTGCTGCTCACGATCAAGGTGTTCGGCGGGCTGCTGGCCGACCGCAAGTTCGTCGGCTACGCGCTGGCGTCGGCGCTCGCGCTCGGCTCGCTGTTCGGCTACGTCGCGGGCGCGTCGTTCGTGCTCCAGGGCGTGTACGGGCTGAGCCCGCAGCAGTTCAGCCTGGTGTTCGGCGCGAACTCGGTGGCGATCGTGCTGGCCGGTGTGCTCAACACCAGGCTGACCGGCCGGATCATGCCTCGCCCGCTGCTCAAGATCGGGCTGGCGGGCGCCGCGGTCGGCGGGGTCGGGTTGCTGGTCGGCGGGCTCGTCGGCGGCGGCCTGGCGACGTTCCTGCCGCCGCTGTTCGTGCTGACGATGAGCGTGGGCCTGCTCATGCCGAACGCCGGTTCCCTGGCGATGGCGCGGCACCCGGAGGCGGCGGGCAGCGCGTCGGCCGTGCTGGGCGTGACGACGTTCATGGTGGGCGGCCTGATGGCGCCGTTGGTGGGTGCCGGAGGCTCGGCGAGCGTGCTGCCGATGGTGACCGTGATGGCCGGCGCGACGCTGCTGGCGGTGCTCCTGTTCGCCACCATGACCAGGGGCGACGTCGGCATCACCCGGGACCCCGAACCGTCACCGGCCACCGCTTAGGACGGGCGGCTCCGCTTGATGGGCACCGCGTCCGTCTGGCGGAGGAGCTCGGTCACCTCGCAGGCGTGCCCTCGCGCGGTGGCCCCGAGCGCCATGCTCGCCGCCGTTTCACCGAGCGCGGCGACGACCTGCGAGACGGTGTCGCTGCGGTGACTGCTCTTCTGCGTCGTGACAACCACATCATGGGTGAGCGGCTCGTCGTCCTGCGTCACCGGGACCCACGCGCAGTCTGCCGACCCGGCGCCGCCGAAGCTCGACCCGTTCTTGAACGGGTACGAGATGTCGGAAGGGACCACGACGGTGCCCTCGCCGATGTCGGCGAATGTGACGAGCACTTTCGTCCCGTATGCCTCGAGGTGCACGGTGTATCGGCGGTCGATCAATTCCGGGTCCACGTGTTGCCGGATCTCGCCGTCGAGCAGGACTCGGGAACGGGTGTGCGCGGGCGGGACCAGCAGGCTGTGCTTCTCGACGAGTTCGGTCAGTTCGATGTGGTCGCCGGCTCGATTCACGGGCACGCGCGCTTCCAGGCGTGAGGAATAGAGGAATTGTTGCCGGAGGGTCTGCTTGTGCCCTCGCGGGGGCAACCCGACGACGATGTCGAACGCGCCGTGCTGCAACGGCGTGACGACGTTGGCCTCGAAGCCGGCGCGTGAGCGGTGGTGCTCCTCCAGGACGTGCAGTTCGAGGGTGACGTCGCTGCTCGCGTCGCGCAGGTACCGCCGGGCCGAGGCCACGATGTGCGCGTGCTGCGGCAGGAACGCGATCCGGCAGACCGGACTGGACAGGCGGGCCAGAGCGTCGACCTCGGCGAGCACCCGGCGTGCCCGCTCCAGCACGGCACGCCCGTGCTCGGTGGGCCGGTACTGCCGGTTCTCGTCGGCCACGAATAACTCGCCACCGCCGAGCTCGTTGGCGAGCTGCTGGAGCTGGCCCTTGATGTTCGTCGGCGTCATGTGATTCAGGGCACGGCCGGCGTCCTCAAGAGAACCGTGTGCCTCCTCCAACGCCACGGCGATGGTCAGACGTTGGAGCGTGAGGGTTCGGGGTACTCGGGCTTCGCGCACGCAAGTGATCTTTGGCGATCGTCAGAAGTTTTTTCAACAGAACTCAAGCAGAGGTTCTTCAACAGTTACAGAAGAACTGTCGTGCGAGGTGCTTGACCTGCGCTTATGGGCTTACGCAGTATTTGAGTCGAGTCGTGTGCGCAAGAAGCGCGTGACGATTCGAGAAGGGTGGCCGGGTCCTGTTGCAGCAGCACCCGGCCGAGCCGACACCCGACCGAGCTGGGAGCCCGTCGCCATGTCGACAAGCAAGCAGGTTAGGCCCCCGAGGGGGCATCACGTAAGCGCCGTCCTGGGAGTCTTCGGTCTCAAGCGGGTCAGCGTTACGCCGGGTGTGACGCGGCTGTTGCCGAAGCCGGCGGGGATCTACTCGTGGCCGGCGGTAGCCGCCGGGGTGTACCTCGCGGACCACGTCCTGCCGAACCGGGCGTGGGTGGTGTACGTGGCGCTCGCGGTCGGTCTCTACCTCGCCGAGTACGCCGACGCCAGGGCCACGAGCCGTGAGCGGGTGCTGTCCGAGGGCGTGCCGGCCGAAGGGGTCACCACCTCGCGGTGGCGCGACCTCGGGACGTGGGCCGGGTTCGTGGTCTTCGTCGTGCCCAACGTCGAAAGCCTCCGGTCGTCCGAGCTCGGCACCGGTGACCACGAGGTCGCGCAAGCCAAGCTCACCGGAGCGGCGGTGATCCTGGCGATCTTCGCCCTGCGCTACCTCGCCTGCCGGGTCCACCGGGCGTTCGCCGACTGGTGGTTGCGGACCATGACCCGGTTCGCGAACACGTTGATCGACCTCGTGCGCCGTTACGACACGAACCCGGGGCGCGTCGACCCGCCCGCGATCCCGGGAGGTGTCCGGCCGGGAGCCGGGCCCGAACCACCGAACTAGCGGCGGGCCTCACCGTCGTCCGCCCCGAACCCGGACTCGTCGCCGGGTCGAACGTGGAGGTGCACATGATGGAGCTGCCGAAGGTGGCGTGGGACGACATCCCGTTCGACGCGCGGCTGGACCGGGGTTTGCCGGTGGCCGCGCGGCACGAGCTCTACGACATCGCCTGGGCCTGGTGCCTGGACGACCTCGCCCCCGGCCCGCGGCTGTCGCTGGACGACGGGCTCATGGTGGTCCGCGGCGAGTCGTGGCAGCGTCGCGCCGAGCTCGGCCACGAGGGCGTGGCGGGCCGACCGGACGACAGCGCGATGATCACCGCGCTGACCCGTCGGCCGCTGCGCCCGCACGAACAGCGGGAAGTGGGCGGTCGGGTGCGTGCGCTGTCGACCGAGACCCGGCGCACCGCCACCCTTGACCGCGCCGGCCACGTGGCCGCCGTGGAGCGGTGCCGCCGTGACCTGGGCCTGCCGGGGGGCAACCGACTGCCCGCGCGGTCGGCGTTCCTGCTGGGCGACCGGATCACCCTGATCATGGAGGCCCTCGCCGACCGAGGTCTCTGACCTGGGGCACCCTGCGTTCTCGCCTCACCGGTCCCGCGTTCTCGAGGAGAACGCGGGACCGGCGGGGAGCTAGTCGTCGATGGTCCAGACCAGGGTGTTCAGGTCCGTCTCGGGGCGGGAGCTCCAGCGCACCGAGAAGATCACGGTGTCCTCCGGCAGCACGTAGACGGTGTGGCCGCCGGCCGTCTCGCCCGGCTGCACGCCGATCTTGTGCGGCGGGCGGGAGGACAGCGACACCGGCGCCTTGCCGACCGTCTCGCCCTTGTTGGTCATCAGCACGAGGTACATGTCGGGCAGCGCGTTGAACGGCACCTGGCCGATGTTCGCCAGCTCCGTGTGCACGACCACGGCGCGCTCGCCGTCGGCCAGCTTGTAGCCGGCCGCGGTGAACAGGAAGTCCGCCGGGTCGACCACCTCGACCAGCTGGATGGTGAACCGGGCGCCCTCCAGGCCCTCGGTCTCCAGCGTGCTGCCGATCTTGCCGGTGCGCGAGCGGGGCGCGGGGGCCTGGTCGCCGCGCGCCCAGCCGGACGTGCCGGGCACGCCCCAGGTGCTGACCGGCTCGGGCACGCGCACCGGACCGGACGCCACGGGCTGCGGGCCGGTCTGCGGCTGCGCCGGGAACGGCGTGCTCGGCGGCCCCTGCGGGACCGGGTGGCCGGGGTAGGAGCCGGACGGCGTGCCCTGCACCGTGCCGGGCGCGGGCGGGTACGGTCCGCTCGGCGTGCCGCGGGCGGCCTGGCCGCCGGGCCCCGAGTAGTTGCCCCACGCCACGCTGTTGGCCAACGCCTTGCGGATGCCGTTCGGGTCGCACTCCACGCCGACGAGCAGCGGCAACCCGCTGCCGGACAACGTGATCAACCGGGTAGCGGCCTCCCGCGGGTCCATGCCCAGCCGCGCGGCCACCTCGTGCACGGCGGCACGGCCCATCTCGGCGATCATGGCCAGGAGACGGGCGTCGACGGGGTCCGGCGCTACCACACCTCGAACGCTACCCGCCTGGGAGGATCTTCGCGCCATCGCCCCGCCGACGGCGCGCGGTCTTCACCTCGCTGCACGCGCGGGGACGCCGAGGTCGCTCCCGGTGACGTCGGCGTGCCGCCATTCGGGATCCCCGGAGGGCGTTATAGGGTCGGCCGAGTCTCTGCCCGAGCGCTTCGTCCCGGGCCCGCTGCGATCTTCAGGGGGGTTTGGGTGTCCGACTCGTTTGTGCACCTCCACGTGCACACCGAGTACTCGATGCTCGACGGCGCGGCGAAGTTGAAGGACATGTTCGCCGAGTGCGAGCGGATGGGCATGCCCGCCGCCGCGATCACCGACCACGGCAACATGTACGGCGCGTACGACTTCTACCGGCAGGCGACCGCCGCCGGCATCAAGCCGGTGGTCGGCATCGAGGCGTACCTGGCCCCGGAGTCCCGCTTCAACAAGAAGCGCGTGCTGTGGGGCGACCCCGGCCAGAAGTCCGACGACGTCTCCGCCAGCGGCGCGTACACCCACCAGACGATCTGGGCCCGGAACAACGAGGGCCTGCACAACCTGATGAAGATGTCCAGCCGCGCCTCCACGGAGGGCCAGCTGGGCAAGTGGCCCCGGATGGACGTCGAGCTGATCGCCGAGCACTCGGCGGGCCTGATGGCGACGACCGGCTGCCCCTCCGGCGAGGTGCAGACCAGGCTCCGCCTCGGCCACGAGAAGGAGGCCCTGGAGGCCGCGGCGAAGTGGCGCGACATCTACGGCGCGGACAACTTCTTCGTCGAGCTGATGGACCACGGCATCGAGATCGAGAGCCGGGTCCGGGGCGGGCTGGTCGACATCGCCAAGAAGCTCAGCATCCCGTTCGTGGTGACGAACGACTCGCACTACACCTACTCGGAGGACCGCGACGCGCACGCCGCGCTGCTGTGCGTGCAGACCGGCAAGACGCTCGCCGACCCGAACCGGTTCAAGTTCGACGGCACGGGCTACCACCTGAAGTCGCCGGACGAGATGCGCGCGATCGACTCCTCCGACGCCTGGCAGGAGGGGTGCCGCAACACCCTGCTGGTGGCCGAGAAGGTCGACACCACCGGCATGTTCGCCTTCCAGAACCTGATGCCGCGCTACCCGACCCCCGAGGGCAAGACCGAGGCGGACTACTTCCGCGACGAGGTCTGGGAGGGCATGCGCCGCCGGTTCCCGGAGGGCGTGGACGAGGTCCACCGCAAGCAGGTCGAGTTCGAGATCGACGTGATCCTGCAGATGGGCTTCCCGTCGTACTTCCTGGTGGTCGCCGACTTCATCAACTGGGCAAAGGCCAACGGCATCCGCGTCGGTCCCGGCCGCGGTTCCGCCGCGGGCGCGCTGATCGCGTACGCGATGGGCATCACGGACCTGGACCCGCTGGCGCACGGCCTGATCTTCGAGCGGTTCCTGAACCCCGACCGCGTCAGCCCGCCCGACATCGACATCGACTTCGACGAGCGCCGGCGCGGCGACGTGATCCGGTACGTCACCGAGAAGTGGGGCGTCGACAAGGTCGCCCAGGTGATCACGTTCGGCACGATCAAGGCGAAGGCGGCGATCAAGGACTCCGCCCGGGTGCTGTACGGGCAGCCGGGCTACGCGGTCGCCGACCGCATCTCCAAGGCCATGCCGCCCGCCGTGATGGGCAAGGACATCCCGCTGGCCGGCGTGTTCGACCCGGCGCACAAGCGGTACTCCGAGGCCGCCGAGGTGCGCGCGCTGTACGAGACGGACCCGCAGGTCAAGGAGATCATCGACACCGGCCGCGGGCTGGAGGGCCTGATCCGCAACGCGGGCGTGCACGCCTGCGCGGTGATCATGTCCGCGGAGCCGCTGACCGACCACATCCCGGTCTGGATGCGCCCGCAGGACGGGTCGATCATCACCCAGTTCGACTACCCGACGTGCGAGACGCTCGGCCTGCTGAAGATGGACTTCCTCGGCCTGAGCAACCTGACCACGATCGACGACGCGCTGAAGAACATCGCGCTCAACGGCAAGGGCGACGTCGACATCTCGACCGTGCCCCTGGACGACCGCAAGACCTACGAGCTGCTGGGCCGCGGCGACACCCTGGGCGTGTTCCAGCTCGACGGCGGCGCCCTGCGCGACCTGCTGCGCCTGATGCGCCCCGACAACTTCGAGGACGTCTCGGCCGTCATCGCGCTGTACCGGCCGGGCCCGATGGGCGCGAACTCCCACACGAACTACGCGCTGCGCAAGAACAAGCAGCAGGAGATCGTGCCGATCCACGAGGAGCTGCGCGAGCCGCTGGCCGAGATCCTGGACACGACGTACGGCCTGATCGTGTACCAGGAGCAGGTCATGGCGATCGCGCGGAAGGTGGCGGGCTACTCGCTGGCCCAAGCGGACCTGCTCCGCCGCGCGATGGGCAAGAAGAAGAAGGAGATCCTCGACAAGGAGTACGAGGGCTTCGAGGCGGGCATGGTCGCCAACGGCTACTCGCCCGAGGCGATCAAGACGCTGTGGGACATCCTGGTCCCGTTCGCGGACTACGCGTTCAACAAGGCGCACTCCGCCGCGTACGGCCTGATCGCGTACTGGACGGCGTACCTCAAGGCCAACTACCCCGGCGAGTACATGGCCGCGCTGCTCACCACGAACTCGGACAACAAGGACAAGTCGGCCATCTACCTGGCCGAGTGCCGGCGGATGGGCATCACCGTGCTGCCGCCGGACGTCAACGAGTCCGAGCGCGAGTTCGTCGCGGTCGGCAACGACATCCGGTTCGGCCTCGGCGCGATCCGCAACGTCGGCGCGAACGTGGTCGACGCCATCATCAAGACCCGCAAGGAGAAGGGGAAGTTCGGCGACTTCTCCGACTTCCTGCGCAAGGTCGACGTGCAGGCGTGCAACAAGAAGGTCGTCGAGTCGCTGATCAAGGCGGGCGCGTTCGACTCGCTCGGCCACCCGCGCAAGGGCCTGCACATGGTGCACGTCGAGGCGGTCGACGCGATCATGCTGACCAAGAAGGAAGAGGCGCGCGGCCAGTTCGACCTGTTCGGCGACGGCGGCGGTGACGACGGCACGAGCGTGTTCGACGTCAAGATCCCCGACGAGCACTGGGAGTCCAAGCACCAGCTCACGCTGGAGCGGGAGATGCTGGGCCTGTACGTGTCCGGCCACCCGCTCAACGGCGTGGAGCAGGTGCTGAGCTCCTACTCCGACACCACGATCCCGCGCATCCTGGAAGGCGACGTGCCGGACGGCACGCAGGTCACGCTGGGCGGCATCCTCGCGACGGTCACCCGCCGGGTGAACAAGAACGGCGAGCCGTGGGCGTCGGCGATGCTCGAGGACCTCGCCGGCGGCATCGAGGTGCTGTTCTTCCCCAAGAGCTACACGGTGCACGGCATGTCGGTCGCCGAGGACGCGATCGTGCTGGTCAAGGCGCGGGTGGCCAAGCGGGAGGACCGGATCTCGCTGATCGCCAACGACCTGGTCGTGCCGGACCTGTCGGAGCTGGGCGCGCAGGCGTTGAAGCTGAAGGTGGCGGCGTCGCGCTGCGACCCGAAGCTGGTGACGTCGCTGAAGGAAGTCCTCTCCGCGCACCCCGGCACCACCGAGGTGCACCTGAACCTGGTCATCAACAGCAGCCGCAACACGTTGCTCAAGCTGGATGACGCTCTTCGGGTTACTCCCACACCATCCCTTATGGGTGATTTGAAGGCTCTGCTCGGCCCGGGGTGCCTAGGCTGATCGGGTGACAAGGTCCGCGATCGGGGACAAGAGGGAGCCTCGGATCGTTTGAGTGAACAGGGTTTACTCAAACGAGGAGGGTCCTGTGGGGGAGAAGATCGCCGGTCTCGACGTGCTCGGCGAGGACTACTTCGCCGATCCGCACAGCTTCCACGCGCGGTTGCGCGAGCGAGCCGCGGCGAGCGAGATCGTGCTGCCGCGCGGCACCAGGGCGTGGCTGGTCACCCGGTACGAGGAAGCGCGGTCGGCGCTGGCCGACCCGCGCTTCAGCAAGCACTGGGAGCGCTTCCCGGAGGTGATGGAGCGCAACCGGATCGGCGGGGGCGACGCGCCCAAGTTCGACGAGTCCCTGGTGCAGCACATGCTGAACATGGACCCGCCGCACCACACCCGGCTGCGCAAGCTCGTCACCAAGGCGTTCACCGCCCGACGGGTGGAGCAACTGCGGCCGCGCATCCAGGAGATCACCGACCGGCTGCTGGACGAGGCGGGGGAGAAGGGTGACGTAGACCTGGTGGACGCGCTGGCGTTCCCGCTGCCCATCACGGTGATCTGCGAGATGCTCGACGTGCCGATGGACGAGCGCGACGAGTTCCGCGTGTGGTCCAACGTGCTGGTGGCCGGCAACGGCGAACCGGAGCAGCTCCAGCAGGCCGGCGCCCAGATGGCGGGCTACCTGGCGAAGCTGGTCGAGCACAAGCGGGCGAACCCCGGCGACGACTTCTTCTCGGCCCTCGTGCAGGCCGACGACGAGGGCGACCGGCTCGACCCGATGGAACTGATCGCCATGGCGTTCTTGCTGCTGGTGGCCGGCCACGAGACGACGGTCAACCTGATCGCCAACGGCGTGTACCACCTGCTGCGCGACCCGGAGCAGCTGGCGAAGCTGCGGGCCGACCGCTCGCTGCTGCCCGGCGCGGTCGAGGAGGTGCTGCGCTTCGAGAGCCCGGTCAACCAGGCCACGTTCCGCTACACCAACGAGGACGTGGAGCTGGGTGACGTGGTCATCCCGAAGGACAGCGTCGTGGTGGTGTCGCTGTCGGGCGGCAACCGCGACGGGGCCAGGTTCCCGGACCCGGACCGGCTCGACATCACCCGGCAGGCCGCCGGGCACCTCGCGTTCGGCCACGGCATCCACTACTGCCTGGGCGCGCCGCTGGCCCGGATGGAGGGCGAGATCGCGATCGGGTCGCTGCTGGAGCGGTTCGATCTGGCGCTGACCGCCGAGCCCGAGGAGCTGCGCTGGCGGGAGGGCACGCTCATCCGCGGCCTCCAGTCGCTGCCCGTTAGCCTGACGCCCCGTGGAGCGCGATGAGCTGCTGAAGCTGGACCAGGCGCACGTCTGGCACCCGTACGGCCCCATGCCGGGCACCCGTGAGCCGCTGGTGGTCTCCTCGGCCGAGGGTGTCCGGCTCCGGCTGGACGACGGGCGCGAGCTGGTCGACGGCATGTCGTCGTGGTGGGCCGCGATCCACGGCTACCGGCACCCCGTGCTCGACGCGGCGGTGCGCGACCAGCTCGGCCGGATGAGCCACGTCATGTTCGGCGGCCTGACCCACGAGCCCGCGGTGGCGCTGTCCGCGCGGTTGGTGGAGATCACGCCCGAGCCGTTGCGGCACGTGTTCCTGTGCGACTCGGGGTCGGTGTCGGTCGAGGTCGCGATCAAGATGGCGGTGCAGCACTGGCGCTCGCGAGGGCGGCCGGAGAAGCGGCGGCTGCTGACGTGGCGCGGCGGCTACCACGGTGACACGTTCCAGCCGATGTCGGTGTGCGACCCGGAAGGCGGGATGCACTCGCTGTGGCGGGGCGTGCTGCCGGAGCAGGTGTTCGCGTCCGCGCCGCCACGCGAGCTGGAGACCGCGTACGTGCAGGAGCTGGCCGACCTGGTCGAGGCGCACGCGGGTGAGCTGGCCGCGGTCATCGTGGAACCGGTGGTGCAGGGCGCGGGCGGGATGCGCTTCCACGACCCGCGCTACCTGCACGTGCTGCGCGAGCTGACGCTGGCCAACGACGTGCTGCTGATCTTCGACGAGATCGCCACCGGCTTCGGCCGCACCGGCGAGCTGTTCGCCGCCGACCACGCCGGGATCAGCCCGGACATCATGTGCCTGGGCAAGGCGCTGACCGGCGGCTACCTGTCGATGGCCGCGACCCTGTGCACGTCACGGGTCGCGGACGGCATCTCGCGCGGCGAGGTGCCGGTGCTGGCGCACGGACCGACGTTCATGGGCAACCCGCTGGCCTCGGCGGTGGCGCTGGCCTCGACCGACCTGCTGCTGGCGCAGGACTGGCGGTCGTCGGTGCGGCGGATCGAGGCGGGGCTGCGGTCGGGCCTCGCGGACGCGCCCGGCGACGTGCGGGTGCTCGGCGCGATCGGCGTGGTGCAGCTGGACCACCAAGTGGACATGGCCGCCGCCACCGCCGCGGCCGTCGACCACGGCGTGTGGCTGCGGCCGTTCCGGGACCTGATCTACACCATGCCGCCGTTCGTCAGCACGGACGACGACGTGGCGACGATCGCCGCCGCCGTCGTCGCCGCGGCCGAGGCGTCACGTGCGCAGCAGCGTTGAGCCCCAGACCAGCAGCAGCGCCGCGTAGCCGACGCAGATCCAGCCGATGGCCTGGTGGCTCGGCTCCCCCTTGCGCCCGGCGAGCTTGGTGACCAGCAGCCACCAGCCCAGCGCGACCACGCCGAGGGCGACCGGCGTCAGGAGCACGCCGTACGCGCCCGCGTAGACGCCCGCCCAGAAGTCCACCGGCAGGCTGATGCCGTTGGCGTAGCCGGTCGGGAACAGCTCGACCGCGACCGCCGTCCACACCCACGCCACGACGTGGAGCCGCTTCACCGTCGCCGGCTTCGCGGTGTCCTGGTTGATCGCCACCACGCCCCACGCGATGAACGCGCCGCCGCCGAACACCCAGCCCGCCGCGGTCGACACGACCGGCACGCGGCCGACCGCCGCGCCCAGCGCCGGGAAGACCGCGCCCCACAGGAAGAAGTGCCCGCCGACCACCAGTGCGGTGACACCCAGGACGATGAGGGTCTGGACGCCGCCGTGCTGCCGCTGGAACCAGTTCTTCGGCTTCGGCGGCGCCGGTCGGGTGGCGGTCCGGACCGCGGCCTGGTCCCGGGTGCGCTGCGAGCCCTGCTGGCGCCGTTTGCGCCGGCCGTCCTTGCCCACGTCAGCCCTGGACCGCGGCAGCGAGCTCGGTGTCGGTCGGCTCCACCAGGACCCGGCCGTCCGGCAGCGCGATGACCGGGATGTTCTTGCGCCCGCCCGCGAGCTCGATCGCGCGGTCACGGGCCGCGTCGTCCTGCTCGACGTCGACGTCCGTGAACGGCACTTCGTGCTCCCGCAGCCATGCCTTGGCCCGCCGGCAGTCGCCGCACCAGTTCGCCCCGTAGAGAACGATCTCACTCATGGTGGTGACTGTAGAACGCGGAGGACCGCAACGCTCCGTATAGGCCTAGGGTGAGTCGCCGTGAGCGTCCTCGTGATCACCGGCACGGGCACCGAGGTCGGCAAGACCGTGGTCGTCGCCGCTCTGGCGGCCCTGGCCGCGGCCGACGGTCGGCGGGTCGCCGTGCTCAAGCCCGCGCAGACCGGTGTCGCCGACGGCGAGCCGGGCGACCTGGCCGAGGTGGCCCGCCTCGCCGGCTCCGTCACCACCCGTGAGCTGCGTCGATATCCGGAACCACTGGCGCCGGCCACGGCCGCGCGCCGGTCCGGGCAGCCGACGCTGCACCCCAGCGAGGTCGCCTCGGCGGCCGTGGCGCTGGACGAGACGCACGACCTGGTGCTGGTGGAGGGCGCGGGCGGGCTGCTGGTCCGGTTCGACGACGCGGGCTCGACCATCGCCGACGCGGCGTGGGCGCTCAACGCGCCGGTGCTCATCGTCGCGCACCCGGGCCTGGGCACGTTGAACATGACCGCGCTGACCGCCGAGGCCCTGCTGCGCCGCGGCCTGGAGTCCGTCGGCGTGGTGGTGGGCCGCTGGCCCGCCGTGCCCGACCTGGCCACCCGCACCAACCTGGTCGACCTGCCCGAGGCCGCGGGCGCGCCGCTGCTCGGCGTGCTGCCCGACGGGATGGCGGCGCTGGGGCGGTCGGAGTTCCTGGAGCGGGCCAGGGAAGGACTGTCGCCGTGGTTCGGCGGTACGTTCGACCCGGAGAAGTTCGCCGCGCCGCACACCTGCTGACCCCGCCCGTGGTCGACCGAACCAGTGACGCACGTCGCTGGGGCGGGCCGGGTCCCGTGCGGCAGACTGCACGGCGGACCACCGCCCGGAGTTGACGAGGAGATGTCGTGACCGCAGCCCCTGAACAGGTCGATGTCCTCGGCGTTGCCCGCGAGCAGGTGCTGGAGCAGGGCGTCGGGCTCACCGAGGAACAGGTGCTCGAAGTCCTCCGGCTGCCCGACGAGCGCATCCCGGAGCTGCTGGAGCTGGCGCACGCGGTGCGGATGCGCTGGTGCGGCCCGGAGGTCGAGGTCGAGGGGATCGTGTCGCTCAAGACCGGCGGCTGCCCCGAGGACTGCCACTTCTGCTCGCAGTCCGGCCAGTTCCCCTCGCCGGTGCGCTCGGCCTGGCTGGACGTCCCGGGCCTGGTGCGGGCCGCCCGGCAGACCGCCGAGACCGGCGCGTCCGAGTTCTGCATCGTCGCCGCCGTGCGCGGCCCGGACAAGCGGCTGCTCTCGCAGGTGCGCGACGGCATCAAGGCCATCCGCGAGGACGGCAACGACATCCAGATCGCGTGCTCGCTCGGCATGCTCACCCAGGAGCAGGTGGACGAGCTGGTGGACATGGGCGTCCACCGCTACAACCACAACCTGGAGACGGCCCGCTCCCACTTCCCGAACGTGGTCACCACGCACTCCTGGGAGGAGCGCTGGGACACGCTGACGATGATCCGCACGGCGGGCATGGAGGTCTGCTGCGGCGGCATCATCGGCATGGGCGAGACGCTGGAGCAGCGCGCGGAGTTCGCCGTGCAGCTGGCGGAGCTGGAGCCCGACGAGGTGCCGCTGAACTTCCTGATCCCCAACCCCGGCACCCCGTACGAGAACTACCCGGTGGTCGAGGGCCCCGAGGCGCTGCGGACCGTCGGCGCGTTCCGGCTGGCCCTGCCACGCACGATCCTGCGCTTCGCCGGCGGCCGTGAGCTGACCTTCGGCGACCTCGGCGCCAAGCAGGGGATGCTCGGCGGCGTCAACGCGATCATCGTCGGCAACTACCTGACCAACCTCGGCCGGCCCGCCCAGCAGGACCTCGACATGCTGACCGAGCTGTCCATGCCGATCAAGGAACTGAGCAAGACGCTGTGACGAGCGGGCCGGGTGCTGTGGCGTACTGCGGGTTCTGCGGCAAGGCGAGCGCGGAGGCCGACCACTCCGCGTGCGCGTCGCGGCTGGGCGTGATCGACCCGCCGCGGTTCTGCGCGGAGTGCGCGCGGCGGATGGTGGTGCAGGTGACGCCCGCCGGGTGGACGGCCGCGTGCAGCCGTCACGGCGAGATCACCTCCGCGCGGTAACCTGCCCTGCATCTGGTCACGGGTGCAGGGAGGTCGTCGGGTGGCGGAGCAACCGGTGGACGAGCGGGCGACGCCCGTTCGGGTGCCACCCGCGCCGGCGTTCGAGTACTACTACGTGGTGCAGCGGCCGCGGGTCGTGGTGAAGCGCGACCTGCTGCCCGCGTTCTCCGTGCTGTCCGTGATCTCGCTGTTCGGGCTGCCCGCCGGGTGGTTGTGGGCGAGGCTCGCGCCGCCGCAGAACGTGGTGGCGCAGCAGGACGGGTCGCTGATCCCGGTGACCGGCGAGAGCTACCACCGGCTCGACGGGCTGATGCTGTTCGTGCTGGTCGGGCTGGGCGCCGGGCTGATCACGGGCATCGCGGTGTGGCTGCTGCGGGAGCGCCGCGGCCCGGTGGTGATGCTCGCCGCCACGCTCGGCGCGGTCGTGGCGGCCTACCTGGCGCAGCTGACCGGGATCGGCTCGGCGGGCAGCCGGTACGCCGTCGACGCCGCGCCCGCGGTGGGTGACGTGATCGCCTTGGCCCCGGTGCTGGAGACGTGGTGGGGCTTGCTGGCGTGGCCCTTGGGCACGGCGCTGGCGTACGGCTGCCTGGCCGCGTGGAACGGTCTGGACGACCTCGGCCGCCGGCTCGGCTGAGGACCCGGCCGGCGCGCCGGTCACGGCCTGGTCGGGCTCGGGTCAGAGCTGGTAGGCCAGGTCGGGCACGTCGGTGACGAACATGTGCCCGGGCGCGTGGGTGATCGCGAACGGCGGTTTCGACGCCATCACGGCCGCCTGCGGCGTCACGCCGCACGCCCAGAACACCGGCACGTCGCCCTCGTGCGGCTCGGTGCGGTCGCCGAAGTCCGGTCGGTCGACGTCGGCGATGCCGAGCGCGCCCGGATCGCCCACGTGCACCGGCGCGCCGTGGACCGCGGGCATCCGGGAGGTGACCCGCTTCGCGGTGTCGACCAGGTCGGCGGGCACGTAGCGCATCGACACCACCATCGGGCCGTGCAGGCGGCCCGCCGGGCGGCACTCGCGGTCGGTCACGTACATCGGCACGTTGCGCCCCTGCTCGACGTGCCGCAGCGGGACGTCGACCAGCTTGAGCGCCGACTCGAACGTGAAGCTGCACCCGATGAGGAACGCGACGAGGTCGTCGCGCCAGTGCGCGGAGGCGTCGGTCGGCTCGTCGACCAGCTCGCCGTGCTCCCAGATCCGGTAGCGGGGCACGTCGCGCATCAGGTCGGCGTTGCCCGCGAGGACCGTCGTGGTCCGGCCCTTGTCGGTGACGTCGAGGACCGGGCACGGCCTCGGGTTGCGCTGGGTGAACAGCAGCACGTCGTAGGCCCAGTCCTCGGGGACCGCGATCAGGTTGGCCTGCGCGTAGCCGTCGGCGAGCCCGGCCGTCGGGCCCTGGTGGTGCCGGCGGACCTGTTGCGGTGTCATCGTGGTCATCGCAGTTCCACTCCGTTCGTCTCGGGGAGGCCGAGCAGGGCGACCACGGCGATGCCGTAGGCGACCGCGCCGAAGATCATCGCGCCGCCGACGCCCATGCCGCCGGCGAGGAAACCCACCAGGGCGGGGAAGAAGGCGCCCACCCCGCGGCCGAAGTTGTAGGTGAAGCCCTGCCCGGTGCCGCGCAGCTCGGTGGGGTACAGCTCGGCCAGGTACGAGCCGAAACCGCTGAAGATCGCCGAGGTGGTGAACCCGAGCGGGAACGTGAGCAGCAGGATCACGCCGTTCGCGCCGGCCGGGATGGTGGTGAACAGGACGATGAGGATCGCGCTGAGCACGGCGAACAGGGTGAACGTCCGCTTGCGGCCCAGCCGGTCGGTCAGGTAGCCGCCGGTGACGTAGCCCGTGAACGCGCCGCTGATGAGCAGCGCCAGGTAGCCGCCGGTGCCGACCACGCTGAGGCCGCGTTCGGTCCGGAGGAACGTCGGCACCCAACCGGCCAGGGTGTAGTAGCCGCCCTGGACGCCGGTGGCGAGCAGCGATGCGAACAGCGTGGTGCGGCCGAGCTCGCCCTGGAACACGGCCTTGACGCTGCCCTTGACCGGGCTGGTCTCCAGCGTCCGCTCGACCCGGGGCGCGTCCTTGACGTTGCGGCGCACGTAGAAGATCAGGACGGCGGGGAGCGCGCCGGTCCAGAACAGCACGCGCCAGGCGATGTCCTGCGGCAGGAAGCTGAACACCGTGGTGTAGACGATCACGCTCAGGCCCCAGCCGACGGCCCACGAGCTCTGGATGAACGCGACCGTGCGGCCCCGGTACCGGGGCTTGCAGTACTCGGCGACGAGGATCGCGCCCGCCGCCCACTCACCGCCGAAGCCGAGGCCTTGCAGGGCGCGGAAGACGAGCAGCATCTCGTAGCTGGTGGCGAAGCCGCACAGGACCGTGAAGACGGCGTAGGTGACGACCGTGATCATCAGGGTGCGGACGCGGCCGATGCGGTCCGCGAGGATGCCCGCGACCGCGCCGCCGACGGCGGAGACGACCAGGGTGACGGTGGTGAGCAGGCCCGCTTCGCCCGTGGTGAGGCCGAAGTAGGCGGTGATGGCGAACAGGCTCAGGGGCAGCACCTGGAAGTCGTAGGCGTCCAGGCCGTAGCCGCCGAACGCGCCGACGAAGGCGCGCTTGCCGTTGCGGCCCAGCGTGTGGAACCAGGCGAACGGACCTCGGGCGTCCTTGGTGGTGTCCAGCTCGGGGGTGCTCATGGGGGTCACCTCGCAGCGGTGAGGATGTGTCGTGGCCCACACGGTAGGGGATTGTTGAACAATCCCACTAGAGGGCAATGGGACGAATCAACACGTCACTCTTTCGGTGGACTTCGGACCCGCACCACCCTCCCGGCGCGCACGACGACGGGGGCCCGCCGAGATGGCGAGCCCCCGTCGTGGGCGATGCGGTTCAGGCGGGTTGCGACGAAGCCGCGTACAGCTTCTCCCGGTCGCGCTCGTCGTCGGTGATCTCGATCCGCTTCACGGCGTAGCGCAGCATCGGAGGCGCCATCAGGGACGTCACGACCGCCACGAGCACGATGATGGTGTACCCGGCGGTGGTGAGCACGCCCAGGCGCAGGCCCACCATCGCCACGATCACCTCGATCACGCCGCGCGCGTTCAGCCCGGCGCCCAGGGCCAGGCCCTCCCAGTGGTTGAGCTTGCCCAGCCGCGCGCCCAGGTACGCGCCCACGAACTTGCCCAGGATCGCGATGACCAGCACCACCACCGCCGACAGCAGCACCTCGGGCTCGGCCAGCAGCGTCAGGTCCATCCGCAGGCCGGCCGTGGCGAAGAAGATCGGCGCGAGCACGCCCATCACGAACGTCCGCAGCGGTGCGATCTTCGTCCGGTCGAGGATGCCCGACGTGCTGATCAGGATGCCGCACAGGAACGTGCCGAAGATCGGCTCCAGGCCCAGGGCGTGGGTGCCCGCCGCGCACGCCAGCAGCATCACGACCACGATCGCGATCGTCACCGCCGGGTCGGCGGACTTGTTCGCCAGGGTCAGGCCCGCCTTCACGGCCGGGCGGCCGACCAGGTAGGTCAGCACCAGCACGGCCACCAGGCTGCCGACGGTCAGGGCGATGTTCCCGGCGCGCAGGCCGGTGGTGGCCATCGCGGACACCACCGACAGCAGCGACCAGCCCACGATGTCGTCCACGGCGGCCGCGCCGATGGTCAGCTGGCCGATGTTGCGGTGCAGGATCCGCAGCTCCACCAGCGTCTTGGCGATCACGGGGATGGCGCTCACGCACATCGCCACGCCGAGGAACAGCGCGAACGCCAGGTCGCCCTTGCCGCCGGACAGCAGCGCCGAGGGCAGCACCATGCCGACGCCGACGCCGAGGACCAAGGGGATGAGCAGGCCGCCGAGGCTGACGTAGATCGCGGTCCTGCCCTTGCTGCGCACCAGCTTCATGTCGATGTGCATGCCGGTGAAGCCGACCAGCAGCAGCACGCCGAGCTGGCCGACCGCGTCGAGCAGGTGGATCTGCTCGGCGTCGGCCGGGAACAGCCAAGCCGACAAGGGCGGCACCACGTGCGCGAGCAACGAGGGACCCAGGAGCACGCCCGCGGCCAGTTCACCGACCACGGCCGGCAGGTTGAACCGGGTGGCGAGCTTGCCGAGCGCGAACGCCACCCCGAGCAGGACGGTGAGCTGGAGCAGGAAAACCAGCATCGGGTGGGCGCCGATGGGACTCGGGGGTGCGGCGGCCAGAATCATCAGGGCTCTCCTCAGGGCGACATCCGTCCTGGAAGAGGTACTCGGCCGAGGTGGGGAACTGAAGAGCGGGCGCGTTCGGGACGCCGTATCGGTCAGCGGAGCGTCAGCCGCAGGTCAGCGCGCTGTAGCGGCCTTCAGGCGTGACCGGCGCCCTTGTGCCGGTCGTAGCCCGGGTGGAACTTGCGCACGAGCCGGAACGTTTCGGCGAAATCGAGTTGACCCGACGTGGGCTGGTGGCCGATGAACGTGTAGGTCAACCGCGAACCGAGCGCGGGGAAGAAGATGCGGGACGCGGTGCCGATCTCGCCCATGGCGATCACGATCATTTCCGAGTCGTCCCCGGAATCCACCAACAACGACGCCAACACCTTCAGGTCGGCGCTGTCGGTCGCCATCGTGGAAATCTTCACGATATCCGCGCCCGCCGCTCGCGCGTCGCGTGCGATCGCGCGGAGGTCGTCGATTCCTGGCGTGCGGTCGAAATTGTGGTGCGAAACGATCGCCAACGCGTCGTGCGCGTGCGCGGCGGCGATCACGTCGGCCAGGATCTCCCGGGACGACAGCTCGACGTCCACGGCGTCCACCAGGGGGGCGACCTCGCGGAACAGTTCGAGGCGCGCCGCCTCGCCGCTGCGCCAGCCGCCGCCCTCGGCGGCCGAGCGCACGGTGGCCAGCACCGGCAGGCCGTCGAACGCGCGGACTTGATCGAGGACGTGCCCGCGCCCGGTCAGCGAGAACCGGTCGATCCGCAATTCGGCCACGTCGACCCCGAGGGAACGCGCTTCCGCCGCCGCCCGCTCGCTGTCCTCGTCGGAGAAGCTCACCGCGATCAGCGGGAGGTCGAGTTCCAGCAGCGCGCGCAGCTTATTCACGCTGCGGCATGCTACACCGCTGGTCCGAACGGTCAGTTGCGATGAGGTAGGTGGCCCAATTCCGACAACGGCGCGGGCACCGCGCTCAACGCGTCGAGAATGCCCGCCTCGCGGTGCAGCACCTTGCGCACCAGGCGCAGCCGCCGGGCGGGTGAGGTCTCCTCCAGCAGCCGCTGCCGGTCCTCGAACGTCAGCAGGCAGTCGCCGGCCAACGCGTAGGCCAGGTCGGCCGGCGCCGTGTCGGGACCGGGGGGTCGATTTCCCACGCTCTGGTACGCCGCCTGCCGGTACCGGCCGTGCGCCGCCCGCGCGCTCTCCGCCAGCAGCGGCAGCACGGCCTCGACCTCCGGCGGCGCGGCGGTGTCCGGCAGCCACTGCACCGACGCGACCAGGTACGGCGCGCTGTCCTCGTCCACCTCGAGCACCCGGAACCGCCGGCCGCCCTTCGTGGTCAGGTCGAACCGCCCGTCGGGCAGCCGTCGCGCCTCCTCCAGCACGGCCGTGCACCCGATGTCGGACAACGCCTCGACGTTCTCCGCGCCGACCTCCCACCCCTGCTTGATCGACACCACGCCGAACGTCCGCTCCGGCACCGCGCCCGTCACCAGGTCCACGGTCAGCTGCCGGTACCGCGGCTCGAACACGTGCAGCGGCAGCGACGCCCCGGGCAGCAGCACGGTGCCCAGCGGGAACAGGGGGAGGGTCGTCGTCACGAGCCCAAGCTACGGGTGGACGGTGGCCTCAGCACGGCGAACGGGTCGGTGATGCGCATCTCGCCCGACACGAACCGGAACAGCGCGGCCGGCCGGCCGCCGGACGGGCCCGGCTGCACGGTGCCGCCGGTCGGCTCCAGCAGCCCCCGCCGCGACAGCACGCGTTGCAGGTTCGTGGCGGACACCTTGTACCCGAGGGCGGCCGAGTACAGCGAGCGCAGCGCCGAGATGGTGAACTCCGGGGGCGCCAGCGCGAAGCCCAGGTTCGTGTACGACAGCTTCGACGCGAGCCGGTTGCGGGCGCGGCGGCAGATCGCCTCGTGGTCGAACGCGGTCGCGGGCAGCGCGTCCACCGGGTGCCAGGTCGTGTCCGCCGGCACCACGGGGTCGATGTGCGACGGCACCAGGCCGAGGAACGCGGTCGCCACGACCCGGGGTCCGGGCACCCGCGCGGGGTTGCTGAACACGGCGAGCTGCTCGACGTGTGACAACTGTCGCACGTCGACTTTTTCGGCCAGCTGACGGCGGATCGAGCCCTCGACGTCCTCGTCGTCGCCGAGCCCGCCACCAGGCAGTGACCAGCGGTGGGCGTGGGGTTCGCGGGCGCGTTCCCACAGCATGACCTGGAGTGATCCGGCTCTCACCTGGAGCACCGCGGCCAGCACTTCATGTTCCGCCAGTCCCACTCGGCTGATACTATCGGCCACGTTTTCGACCGTTAGGCGAAAACCTGGATCTAGGGAGGAACCCATGGTCGCTACCGCTTACGTGGAGCGAACCTCCGACGGCGCCTACGACGGGATCGCCCCGGACGCCGCCTGGCGCGACGAGGTCCTGGAGCTCGCGCGCCGGCGGGACGCGGTGATCCTCGCGCACAACTACCAGCTGCCCGAGATCCAGGACATCGCCCACCACACCGGCGACTCGCTGGCGCTCAGCCGCATCGCGGCCGCGAGCGACGCGTCCACCATCGTGTTCTGCGGCGTGCACTTCATGGCCGAGACGGCCAAGATCCTCGCGCCGCACAAGACGGTGCTGATCCCGGACGAGCGGGCGGGCTGCTCGCTGGCCGACTCGATCACCGGCGAGCAGCTGCGCGCGTGGAAGGCCGAGCACCCCGGCGCGATCGTCGTCTCGTACGTCAACACCACCGCCGAGGTGAAGGCGGAGACCGACATCTGCTGCACGTCGTCGAACGCGGTGGACGTGGTGCGGTCCATCCCGGCCGACCGCGAGGTGCTGTTCCTGCCGGACCAGTTCCTCGGCGCGCACGTCAAGCGCGAGACCGGCCGGGAGAACCTGCACATCTGGGCGGGCGAGTGCCACGTCCACGCGGGCATCAACGGCCCGGAGCTGGCCGAGCGCGCGGCCGCGAACCCGGACGCCGACCTGTTCATCCACCCCGAGTGCGGCTGCGCCACGTCGGCGCTCTACCTCGCGGGCGAGGGCACCGTGCCGGCGGAGAAGGTGAAGATCCTCTCGACCGGCGACATGATCACCGCCGCCCGGCAGACCAGCGCGAAGTCGGTGCTGGTGGCCACCGAGATCGGGATGCTGCACCAGCTGCGCCGGGCCGCGCCGGAGATCGACTTCCGCGCGGTGAACGACCGGGCGTCGTGCCGGTACATGAAGATGATCACCCCGGCCGCCCTGCTGCGCGGGCTGCGGGAGGGCAAGGACGAGGTGCACGTGGACCTGGAGACCGCGAAGCGGGCGCGGGGCGCGGTGCAGCGCATGATCGAGATCGGGCAGCCCGGCGGCGGGGAATGAGCACCCCCCTGTGGGAGGCCCGCGCCGACCTGCTGGTCGTCGGCACCGGAGTGGCCGGTTTGACGGCGGCGCTGCGCGCGCGTGAGCTGGGGCTGCGGGTCCTGGTGGTGACGAAGGCCGCCGGCGAGGACGGCAACACCCGGTGGGCGCAGGGCGGCGTGGCCGTCGTGCTGCCCGACGAGCACGACGCCGACAGCACAGCCGACACGATCGAGCTGCACGTGCGCGACACGCTGGTCGCCGGCGCGGGGCTGTGCGACGAGGCCGCCGTCGAGGCGATCATCGCGGGCGGCCCGGCGGCGGTGACCCGGCTGCGCGAGCGCGGCGCGGTGTTCGACCCCGCGCCGACCGGTGGGCTGGCCCGCACGCGGGAGGGCGGGCACAGCACGTTCCGGGTGGTGCACGCGGGCGGGGACGCGACCGGCGCGGAGGTCGAGCGCGCGTTGCTGGCGGCGGCGTCCGACGGTCGGGTGCCGGTGCTGGAGAACCACATCGCGGTGGACGCGGTGCGCACACCGCTCGGCCAGGTGTGCGGCCTGCTGGTGCTGGACGGCAACGGCGTGCCCGGTGTGCTCGGCGCGCCCGCCGTGCTGCTGGCCAGCGGCGGCCTCGGGCAGCTCTACCAGGCCACGTCCAACCCGGAGGTGGCCACCGGCGACGGGCTCGCGCTGGCGTTGCGCGCGGGCGCGGTGGCGGCGGACGTCGAGTTCGTCCAGTTCCACCCGACCGTGCTCTACACCGGGCGAGGCGCGCGTGGCCGCTGCCCGCTGGTCACGGAGGCGGTGCGCGGCGAGGGCGCGGTGCTGGTCGACGCGACCGGCGCGCGGGTCATGCGCGGCGTGCACCCGTTGGAGGACCTGGCGCCCCGCGACGTGGTGGCCGCGGCGATCACCCGGCACATGGCGGGCGGCCCCGGTGGCGTGGACGACCACGTGTTCCTCGACGCCACGGGCATCTCCGACTTCGCACGCCGGTTCCCGACCGTGCACGCGGCCTGCCTCGCGGCGGGGGTCGACCCGGCGGGTCGGCCGATCCCGGTGGCGCCCGCGGCGCACTTCGCGTGCGGCGGTGTGGTGTCCGACGTGGACGGGAGGACCGGGGTGACCGGCCTGTACGCGGCGGGCGAGGTGGCCCGCACCGGGCTGCACGGCGCGAACCGGCTGGCGTCCAACAGCCTGCTCGAAGGCCTGGTCGTCGGCACGCGCGCGGCCGAGGCGGTCGCGGCGGACCTGGCGCTGGGCGTGCTGGCCCGCCCGTCGGCCTCGGTCGCGGTCGGGCTGCCGACGGCGCCGGTCGCCGACCGGGACTCGTTGCAGCGGGTCATGTCCCGCTACGCGGCGATCGGCCGTGACGCCGAGGGCCTGGCCGTGGTCGGGTCGGTGCTGGACCTGTCCACCGCGGACCGCCGGCTGGACAGCCGGCAGCTGGTCGAGGACGCGGCGCTCACGGTGACCGCGCGGGCGTTGATCGCGGCGGCGGCGGAGCGCGAGGAGTCGCGCGGCTGCCACGTGCGCACCGACTTCACCGAGCGGGACGACGCGCGGTGGCGGCGCGGCCAGGTGGTCCGGCTCAACCCGTCCGGCCAGCCGGTGCTGGCCGACCCAGCGGTGGCGAGGGGAGTGGCATGAACACCGGAGGACTGCGCGCCGGGGCGAGCGGCGGACTGGACCTGGACGACGCGCGCCGGGTGATCGCGACGGCCTTGGCGGAGGACCTGCGCTACGGCGCGGACGCGACGACCGAGGCCACCGTGCCCGCGGACGCGGTGGCCGTGGCGGAGCTGACGCCCCGCGCGGCCGGCGTGCTCGCGGGCATCCCGGTGGCGCTGGAGGTGTTCCGGCAGGTCACCGACGTCGAGGTGCTGGAAGAGCGGCGGGACGGCGACAAGGCCGTGCCCGGCGAGCCCGCGCTGGTGCTGCGCGGCCCGGTGCGCGGCCTGCTCACCGCCGAGCGCACCGCGCTGAACCTGCTGTGCCACCTGTCCGGCGTGGCCACGCTCACCGCCGCGTGGGTGGACGAGGTCGCGGGCACCAAGGCGCGCGTGCGCGACTCCCGCAAGACCCTGCCGGGCCTGCGGCTGCTGGAGAAGTACGCGGTGCGGTGCGGCGGCGGCGTGAACCACCGGCTCGGCCTCGGTGACGCGGTGCTGATCAAGGACAACCACGTGCGGGCGGCGGGCTCGGTGCGGGCGGCGCTGGCCGCCGTGCGCGCCCACGCGCCCCACCTGGCGTGCGAGGTCGAGGTCGACTCGCTCGACCAGCTGGACGAGGCCGTCGCCGAGGGCGCGCAGCTCGTGCTGCTGGACAACTTCACCGCCGCCGAGTGCGCGGAGGCGGTGCGCCGGGCGGGCGGTGTCGCGCTGGAGGCGTCCGGCGGGCTCACGCTCGACGTGGCCAGGGCCTACGCCGAGACCGGCGTGGACTACCTGGCCGTCGGCGGCCTCACGCACTCCGCCCCGGCCCTCGACCTGGGGCTGGACCTGCTCTAGCCCCGGCGCGGACGAGGCCGGCGGAGCGGACGGGGAGCGTGCCCGCGCCCGGGGCACAGGCGCGGGCACGCCCTGTTCAGGAGTCGCGCCGCTCGGTCTTGCCGTCGCGCTCCACGTCGACCTGTTCCTTGCGGACCTCGCCGCGGACGTGCTCCTGCTCGGTCACGGCCTCCTTCTCCAACCGGACCTTCTCCACCGCCTTGGCCTTCTTCTCCACCACCGGCTCCTGCCGGTGGAGGGTGACCTCGACCTCGGCCTCCTCGACCATGAACGCGCGGTCGGTCGGCGCGCCGTCGGCGGGCTCGCGCACCACGCGGACCTCTTCGTGCGTGACCGGCACCGTCACGTCCCTCTGCTCGGTCACGGTGTGCTTGACCAGGCGCACGCGGCCGGCCTCGACGTCGCGGGTGCCGACGTCGAGCTCCTCCTCGTAGCGGGTGACCGAGTCGCCGGAGCGGGCTTCGTGGCGGGCGCGCTTGCCGGTGGTCGTCTCGCCTGCCGCGGCCGTCTCGCCGCGCACGGTGCCGCGTCCCTCGGGACGGGTCTCGCCGGGCATGCCGCCACCGCGCATCTCGCCCCGGCTGAGCCCGGACGTGTGGCCGGCGGACGGCATGGGCTTGGTCTCGGCCCGCCCGCGGTTCGGCAACCGGTCGTGGTCGCCGGAGCGGTGCGACGGGATCAGGCCGTAGTACTCGTACAGCTCGTCCTGCTGCCGGTCGGACATGTGCTGGTCGGACACGTCGATCCTGGGCGCGTCCTTGACCTGCTGCTTGTCCACGGGCACGGTGACGACGCCGTTGCCCATGGTCGCGTCCTGGATGGGCACGAACGACTCCTTGAGGCCGAACAGGCCGGTGTGCACCGAGGCCCACATCGGCCGCCCGTCCCGGTCGTCGAGCCACACCTGCTTGACCGAGCCGATGCGCTCACCGTGCTCGTCGATCACTTCGCAGTCGTACAAGCGGTCCACTTCGGCCTGGTTGATCATGGCCGGGTCCCCTTCGCGTGTCGGATAGTCCCGAAAGGGGCTTCCCGGCGCCAAGGGCCACCTATTCGGCTGCCACCCGTTCGTGTGAGGCAACGCCCCCCGAAAGAAATTCAGAGTCGGCGGTTCGCCAGCACCGGCAAGGCATTCCTCGCCCGCGTGACGCTCTCCGCGTCCACTTCGGTCAGGAGCATGCCCGGCTCGCCGGCCAGCTGCCCGACCACCTCGCCCAAGGGGGAGGCGACCGTGCTGTAACCGATGCCGGTGGGCGCGCCGCCGTGGTCGACCTCCGGGTCGGCCTGACCGCAGGCCAGCACCCACGACGTGCAGTCCAGCGCCCGCGCGCGCACCAGCAGCTCCCACTGCTCGCGCTTGCCCGGCCCCGAACCCCACGACGCGCACACCAGCACGGCCGTCGCGCCCCGGTCGGCCAACGCCCGGAACAGCTCGGGGAACCGCACGTCGTAGCAGGTGGCGAGGCCGAACGTGAGCCCGTCGACCTCGACGGCCACCGGCGCGGAGCCCGGCGCGACCGTGCTCGACTCGGTGAACCCGAACGCGTCGAACAAGTGGATCTTGTCGTAGCCGACGTGCCGCCCACCGCCCGTGACCAGCAGGGTGTTCGCCACCCGGCCGTCCGGCGCGGGCGTGAACATGCCCGCCACGACGACCACGCCGTGCTCGTCGGCGATGTCGCGCACGGCGCTCGCCCACGGGCCGTCCAGCGGCTCGGCCACCGAGCCGAGGGGCACGCCGAACCGGCACATGGCGGCCTCCGGGAACACCACCACGCGCGCGCCGCCGGCCGCCGCGCGCGCGGTCTCCGAACGCACCAGGTCGAGGTTCGCCGACGGGTCGCTGGACGAGGTGATCTGGCAGAGGGCGACACGCATGCGGCCCACTCTAGGTAGTGTCGGGTCTCGTGCGCTCCCTCCTTCCCCCGCTGGTCGTCGTAGCCCTGCTCGCCGCTGCGGGGTGCACGGGCACGACGACACCGAGCGCCGAGGGCACGTCGGACAACAGCGCGCTCGTGCTGGCCGACCCGTTGGAGCCGACCACGCTGAACCCGCTGCTCGGCTACGGCCGCGACGGCGTGTCGAAGCTGTACGACGGGCTGGTGGAGCACCGCGCGGACGGCTCGGTGCGGCCGCAGCTCGCGGCGGACGCGCCCGCGCCCGCCGCCGACGGCCTGAGCTGGACCGTGTCGCTGCGCGAGGACGTGAAGTTCGCCGACGGCACGCCGTTCGGCCCCGAGGACGTGGTGGCGACCTACCGGGCGCTGCTCGACCCGGCGGCCGGCTCGACCGAGCGGACCGCGTACACCCAGCTGACCGGCGTGGAGCAGCTGGACGCGCGCACGGTCCGGTTCACGCTGGCCAGGCCGTGGGCCGCGTTCCCGCACACGCTGGTGCTCGGCATCCTGCCCAGCGAGGCGCTCGGCGGGCCGCTGCGCGACGTGCGGCCGGTCGGCACGGGCCCCTACAAGCTGGTGGAGTGGCGCAAGGGCGACCGGATGGTGCTGGAGGCCAACGCGTCCTACTTCGGCGGCGAGCCGGAGATCCGCAAGCTGACCGTGGTGTTCGTGCCGGACGACAACACGCGGGCGCAGCGGATGCAGGCGGGCGAGTTCGACGGCACCGAGCTGCCGCCCCGGCTGGCCACGTCGTTCAGCGCGGCCAACGGCATGAGGCTCATCACGCACCGCAGCGCCGACCTGCGTGCCGTCACGCTGCCGGGTGGCGCCGTGACGGGTGACAGCGCGATCCGGATGGCGTTGAACCACGCGGTCAACCGCAAGGGCATGGTGGACAACCTGCTCGGCGGCCAGGGCGCGGTGGTGAGCACGCCGGTGCCGGACACGCTGCCGGAGTTCGTGGAGACCGGCGCCCGGTTCGCCTACGACAAGGCGCTGGCCGAGCTGCTGCTGGACCAGGCGGGCTGGGTGCGCGGCGCGGACGGCGTGCGGGCGCGCGAGGGCGTGGCCGCCCGGTTCACGCTGATGTACCCGATCGGCGACGTGGTCCGCGCCGACCTGGCCACCGCGTTCGCCGCGGACGCCAGGGCGGTCGGCGTCGACGTGCAGCTGGCCGGGCTGAGCTGGGAGGCCCTCACGCCGAGGCTGGGCGCGGACGCGCTGCTGCACGGCGGCGGCACGCCGTTCGACCCGGACCTGATGACCTACCTGCCGCTGCGCACGCCCAACCCGTGGGGCTACTCGAACCCGCAGGTGGACGCCGCGCTGGACGCCGGGCGGACGTTGCTGGACCCGGCGCAGCGCGCGGCGGCGTACAAGCAGTTCCAGCGCGCCTACGTGGCCGCGCCGGGCATGGTGGTGCTGGCGTCCGTGCGGCACACGTACGTGGTGCGGGAGAACTGGAACGGCTACCAGGAGGTCGTGGACCCCCACGCGCACGGCGCGTTGTCGTGGGGCCCGTGGTGGAACCTGGAGAAGTGGACGCCCCGCTAGCCCCCGTCTTGCTGCATGCTGGTGGCGGCGGTGCGGATCAAGCACCCGCGGACCCAGGGGGGCGCCATGACGATCTTCCTCGACTCGGCCGGTTCGTCGCTGCCACCGCGCGAGGTGCTCGACGAGGTGATCGGCCACCTCAGGCGCGAGGCGGAGATCGGCGGGTACGTCGCCGCGCAGGAGCGCGAGGCCGACCTGGAGGCCGGCTACGGGGTGCTCGCGGAGCTGCTGGGCGCGTCACCGGACGAGATCGCGTTCACCGACAGCGCGACCCGGTCGTGGCTGACCGCGTTCGACGCCGTGCCGCTGGCCGCGGGCGACCGGGTGCTGTTCAGCGAGGCCGAGTACGCGGGCACGGCGATCCCGATCCTGCGGCGGGCGCGCGAGGTCGGCGCGTCGGCCGAGGCGGTGCCGTCGGACCAGTTCGGGCAGATCGACGTGGACGCGCTGAAGGACCTGCTGGACGAGCGGGTGAAGCTGGTCTCCCTGGTGCACGTGCCGACCAACGGCGGCCTGGTGAACCCGGCCCGCGAGGTCGCCGACGCGGCGCACGAGGTGGGCGCGCTGGTGCTGCTGGACGCGTGCCAGTCGATCGGGCAGCTGCCGGTGCGGGCCGACGAGCTGGGCGTGGACCTCATCGCGGGCACCGGCCGCAAGTGGCTGCGCGGACCGCGCGGCACCGGTGTGCTGGTGGTGCGCCGCGAGGCCGCCGCGCGCATGACCCCGCGGCTGATCGACCTGCACAGCGCCGAGTGGACGGCCCCGGACGAGTACCGGCTGCGCGACGACGCGCGGGTCTACGAGATCTGGGAGACCAGCGTCGCCGACCGGCTCGGGCTCATCGCGGCGGCGCGGCACGCGCTGGCCAAGGGCCTGGACGTGATCGAACGCGAGGTGGGCGAGCGCGCCCGCCGGCTGCGTGACGGGCTGGGCGCGCTGCCCGGCGTGACGGTGCGCGACCAGGGCGTGCGCAAGGCGGGCATCGTCACGTTCACCGTGGACGGCGTGGCCGCGACCGAGGTGCGCGACCGGCTGGCCCGCGAGGGCATCACGGTCACCGTCAGCTGGGCGTCCTCCACGCTGCTGGACATGACCCGGCGCGGGCTCGCCGAGGTGGTGAGGGCGTCACCCCACTACTTCGTCGAGCCCGCGCAGGTCGATCAGGCCGTGGAGGCCGTCAGCAGGTGCGCCCGGTGATGCGCGGGACGCAGTCGGAGTAGTCGAGGAACAGCTGCACCGCCGTGTCGTTGCGCGTGGTCTGCGGCGCGATCTGCGTGTCACGCGGGTAGAACCCGCTGGTGCCGCTCGCCGAGGCCGGGTACATCTCGAACGTGTAGCTCCAGATCTTGTGCGCGGCCCACATCCAGTCGTCGACGCTGCCGTCGGTGATGTAGAGGTCGCTGGCCTGCTGCGGCGTGTAGCCGTTCAGCGAGGCCATCCGCCTGCCCATGGTCTGGAACACGTTGGCCTGGGTGGCGTCCAGGCCCGCGGCGGTGTCGTTGTAGGTGTAGCCGTACGGCCACAGGATCAGCTCCGAGAACGTGTGCCAGTCGATGTGCGACTTGATCTGCTGCACACCGCCGACCACGCGCGTGCCGACGAAGTCGCGGACCCGCGCGGTCTCCGGCGCGGAGAACGCCGACGGGCCGCGGTAGGTCTCGCTCGACCCGCTGCTGCTGGAGCCGCCGCAGCAGCCCCACTGGTAGCCCCAGTTGCGGTTCGGGTCGGTGCCGGTCGAGGTGGAGTTCGGCTGCCGGTTCTTGCGCCACGCCCGGAACGAGCCGGTCGCGATGTCGTACTCGGCGCCGTCGGGGTTGACGCTGGGGATGACCCAGATCTCCCGGCTGTCGACGGTGCTCTTGACGGCCGAGTCGGACGCGTAGTTGTCCGTGTACCGCTTGATGATGTGCAGGCACATCTCCACGGTCAGGTGCTCCCGCGCGTGCTGGTTGCAGGTGAACAGCACCTCGGGCTCGGCCTCGTCGGAGGTCGGGTTGTCACTGATCTTGATCATCCACAGGTCGCGGTTCTGGTACGACTTGCCGATGCTGCGCATCGTGACGAGGTTCGGGTGGTCGCTGACCGTCTGGTTCAGCTCGGCGACCATCTCGGCGTAGTTGTGGTAGCCGGTGTAGCCGGACGGGAAGTCCTGCGCGCCGAGCTGCGGGTCGGCGAAGTCCGCCTTGCCCAGGCCCGCGAGCTGCGCGTCCGCGTCACCGGCGTTCTTCACCGGCAGCCCGGTGGCGCGCAGCAGCAACTGCTGGCGCGGTTCGGCGATCACGGTGAGCGTGTCGCCGTTCTGGCCGAGGACGTCGACCCCGGTCCGGGCGACCTTCGTCCGCGCCTCGGGCGAGGCCGCGGTGACCTCGAACACGGTCCGCTCGGGGGTGTGCGAGGCCGCCGGTTGCGCCGACCCGGGGTGCGCGGGGAGCACCAGGGCCACGCTCGCGACCAACGCGGCGGCCACAAGGCCGCGCCGCTTGGTGAACATCAAGCCTCCATCATCAGCAGGGTTTGCGACGGAGATGGGGAACACCCGCGAACGGGTGCCCACGCAGCGTGGCCCGCCGGTCACGGATCGAGGTAGCCCCCGTTTGTCGGGTTCACCACCGGGACCCAGGGTGACAGTTGACGGAATTGGCGACGCCTTACCCTTGTGGGCATGCTCAGCCGCATCGACCTGCGTGGTCGTGTCCCGTCACCCGCCGAACTGCGCGCCGCGCTGCCGCGCGCCGAGGTCGACGTGGACGCGGTGCTGCATCAGGTCCGGCCGCTCGTGGAGGACGTGCGCGAACGGGGCGTCGAGGCCGTGCTGGAGCACGGCGCGAAGTTCGACGGGGTGCGCCCGGCGTCGATCCGCGTGCCCGCCGCCGAGCTGGAACGCGCGCTGTCCGAGCTGGACCCGGCCGTGCGGGCGGCGTTGGAGGAGTCCATCGCCCGCGCCCGCAAGGTGCACGCCGACCAGCGCCGCGTCGACACGACCACCCAGGTCGTGCCCGGCGGCACGGTCACCGAGCGCTGGGTGCCGGTGGCCCGCGTCGGCCTGTACGCGCCCGGCGGCCTGGCCGTCTACCCGTCCAGCGTGGTCATGAACGTGGTGCCGGCGCAGATCGCGGGCGTCGAGTCGCTGGTGGTGTGCTCGCCGCCGCAGGCCGAGTTCGGCGGCCTGCCGCACCCGGCGATCCTGGCCGCCGCCGCGCTGCTCGGCGTCACGGAGGTGTGGGCCGTGGGCGGCGCGCTCGCCGTCGCGCTGCTCGCCCACGGCGGCACGGACACCGACGGGCGGCTCCTGGAGCCGGTGGACCTGGTGACCGGTCCCGGCAACATCTACCTGACCGCCGCGAAGCGGCTGCTGCGCGGCCTGATCGGCATCGACTCCGAGGCCGGGCCGACCGAGATCGCGGTCCTGGCCGACGGCACGGCCGACCCGGTGCACGTGGCCGCCGACCTGATCAGCCAGGCCGAGCACGACACGCTGGCCGCGAGCGTGCTGGTGACCACGTCGGTGGAGCTGGCGGACGCGGTGGACGCGGAGCTGGCCCGCCAGGTCGGCGAGACCAAGCACCACGAGCGCGTGCGGACGGCCCTGACCGGCAGGCAGTCCGGCACCGTGCTGGTGTCGAGCCTGGACGAGGGGCTGCGGGTGGTGGACACCTACGCCGCCGAGCACCTGGAGATCCAGACGGCCGACGCCCGCGAGGTCGCCGCCCGCGTGCGCGCGGCCGGCGCGATCTTCGTGGGGGCCCACTCGCCGGTGTCGCTGGGCGACTACTGCGCGGGCTCCAACCACGTGCTGCCCACCGCCGGCTGCGCGCGGCACTCCTCGGGGCTGTCGGTGCAGACGTTCCTGCGCGGCATCCACGTCATCGACTACAGCGAGGACGCGTTGCGCGAGGTCGCGCCGCACGTGGTGGCGCTGGCGAACGCCGAGGACCTGCCCGCGCACGGCCAGGCCGTGACGGCGAGGTTCCCGGCGTGAAGCCCGTCGGAGCCAAGGTCGAGCTGGTCGACCTGCCGCTGCGCGAGGACCTGCGCGGCCGGACGCCGTACGGCGCGCCGCAGCTCGACGTGCCCGTCCGGCTGAACACGAACGAGAACCCGTACCCGCCCACACCCGCCCTGGTGCAGGACGTGGTGCGGGAGGTGGCGGCCATCGCCGGCGAGCTGCACCGCTACCCCGACCGGGACGCGGTGGTGTTGCGCGAGGACCTGGCTGCCTACCTGGCCTCGTCCACGGGCGTGCCGCTGACCTCGGCGAACCTGTGGGCGGCGAACGGGTCGAACGAGGTGCTCCAGCAGATCCTGCAGGCGTTCGGCGGGCCGGGGCGCTCGGCGCTGGGCTTCGAGCCGTCGTACTCGATGCACCCGATCATCGCCGCCGGCACCCGCACGGAGTGGGCGCCGACGCCCCGCCGCGCCGACTTCTCGCTGGACGTCGCGCGGGCGGCCGAGACCATCGCCGAGCGGGCGCCGGACGTGGTGTTCGTGACCAGCCCGAACAACCCGACCGGGCAGAGCCTGCCGGTGGCGGACCTGCGGGTGCTGATCGAGGCCGCGCCCGGGATGGTCGTGGTGGACGAGGCGTACGCCGAGTTCTCCTCGCGGGAGAGCGCGGTCGTGCTGCTGGAGGACTACCCGGCGAAGCTGATCGTCAGCCGGACCATGAGCAAGGCGTTCGCCTTCGCCGGCGGCCGGCTGGGCTACCTCGCCGCCGCGCCCGCCGTGGTGGACGCGTTGCAGCTGGTGCGGCTGCCCTACCACCTGTCGGCGTTGACGCAGGCGGCGGCGCGGGCATCGCTGCGGCACGCGGCGGAGACGCTCGGGTCGGTGGCGAAGCTGGCGGCCGAACGCGACCGGGTGATGGGCTCGCTCGCGGGCCTGGGCTTCTCGGTGGTGCCGAGCGACGCGAACTTCGTGCTGTTCGGCTGGTTCGAGGACACGCGCGCCGCGTGGCGCGCGTATTTGGAACGCGGTGTGCTGATCAGGGACGTCGGCATCGCCGGACATCTGAGGGTGACGGTCGGCACTCCGGAGGAGAACGACGCGTTCCTCGCGGCGAGCAAGGAGGTTGGCCGGTGAGCCGGGTCGGCAAGGTGGAGCGGACCACCAGGGAATCGTCGGTGCACGTCGAGGTCGACCTCGACGGCACCGGGCAGGTCGAGATCGCCACGGGCGTGCCGTTCTACGACCACATGCTGACCGCGCTGGGCGTGCACGGGTCGTTGGACCTGGTCGTCCGGGCGACGGGCGACGTGGAGATCGACGCGCACCACACCGTGGAGGACGTGGCGATCGTGCTCGGGCAGGCGTTGCGGGAGGCGTTGGGGGACAAGGCGGGCATCCGCCGGTTCGGCGACGCGTGGATCCCGATGGACGAGACGCTGGCGCACGCGGCGGTGGACGTGTCCGGGCGGCCGTACTGCGTGCACGTCGGCGAGCCGGAGCAGTTCACCACCTTCACGATCGGCGGCAACTACCCGTTCGTGCTGAACCGGCACGTGTTCGACTCGCTGGCGTTCCACGCGGGCATCGCGCTGCACGTGCGGGTGGAGTACGGGCGCGACCCGCACCACATCGCCGAGGCGCAGTTCAAGGCCATCGCGCGGGCGCTGCGGACGGCCGTCGAGCCGGACCCGCGGGTGGGTGGCGTGCCGTCGACCAAGGGCGTCCTCTAGATGCCGAAGGAGTACGTGGTCATCGGCCTGATCGCGCTGGCCGGCTTCCTCGGCGGCGGCGTCTACAGCACGTGGCGGACGGCGCGGGGCCTGGCGGTCGTCCTGCTGGTCCTCGCCCTGGTCGCCGTGGGCGCCGCCGTCACCTGGCTCCTGTAGCCCTTCACCCCGCGCGTGTCCTACGTTCCGAACGGGCGTGTCCTACGTTCGGCACACCCGTGTCCTACGTTCGGCACACCCGTGTTGAACGTTCGGGGCGGCGGCCGCGGTCGGTTTGGCTGTCTGCGTATGGTTGGTCACATGTCGTCACCGGCTGAGGCCGCCATCACCGTCGGTCGTCCTCGGGAGCGGGCCGACGCGGCCCGCAACAGGGCCCGCGTGCTCGCCGCGGCGGAAGAGGTGTTCGCCGCCGCCGGTGGGGCGGTGGGCGTGACGATGGAGGACATCGCGCGCGCCGCGGGCGTGGGCCGGGCGACGCTCTACCGGCGCTACCCGGACACGACGTCGATCGCGCAGGCGCTGCTGGACGAGCACGAGTCCGAGATCAAGGACCGCATCCTCACCGGCCCCCCGCCGCTGGGTCCGGGCGCGTCGCCGGACGAGCGGCTGGCCGCGTTCTACCGGACCATGGTCGGCCTGCTGGAACGGCACCTGCACCTGGTGCTCGGCGCGGAGACGGGCCGGGCGCGGTTCCGGGCGGGCGCCTACGGCTTCTGGCGGCGGCACGTCGCCTCGCTCGTGGACGGCGCGCCGGCGGCCGTGGTGGACGCCCTGATGGCGCCGCTGGCCCCGGAGGTCTACCAGTACCAGAGACAGGTGCGCGGTCTCGGCCCGGACGAGGTGGTCGCGGGCCTCGACTGGCTCACGAGACGTGTTCTCGCAGGTAGTTAGGCGGCACGGCGGGCACCAGCCACACGCCGTTGGCGCTCACCCGGAACTCGTGGCCGTCGGCGGCCATGGCGGCGGCGTCGACCACCAGCACCACCGGCTTGCCCCGCCGTGACCCGACCCGCACGGCCGTGTCGACGGTCGCGGACAGGTGCACGTCGTGCCGCGCCATCGGCCGCAGCCCGTCCCGGAAGATGTGGGGCAGGGACGGGCCGACCGTCCCGTGGTACAGCTCGGCGGGCGGTTCGGCCACCGGCAGGTCCAGCGACACCTCCACGGTGTGGCCCTGGTTGGCCCGGATGCGCCCGTCCTCGATCGCGAACCGCTGCTTGTCGTTGGTCGCCACCACTTCCAGCACCTGCGCCCGGGTCACGCCCAGCGCGCGCACGAACTCCTCCAGGTCCACCCAGCCCGCCGGGTCCAGGGTCAGCCCGAGCCGTTGCGGGTCGTGGCGCAGGGTCTTCGCCATCCGCTTCGACAAGCGGACCATCTGCTTCTGCTCTTGCACGACTACCAGTGCAGCACGCGGCACAACCACATTTCACGTGCCGCCTTCGAGGGCCGGCTTGAGCTTGGGGGCGCCGGGCCCGTCGGCGGCCTGCTCGTCGTCCAGGTTGTGCAGCGTGCAGCTGCGCAGCGACAGGCACCCGCACCCGATGCACGACGTCAGCCGGTCGCGCAGCCGCCGCAGCGCGTCGATCCGCGCGTCCAGCTCCACCTGCCAGCTCGCCGACAGCCTGCTCCAGTCGGTCTTGGTGGGTGTGCGGTTCTCCGGCAGCGTCGCCAGCGCGTCGTGCACGTCCTCCAGCGACAGCCCGACCCGCTGCGCGGTGCGGATGAACGCCAACCGCCGCAGCACGTGCCGGGGGTAGCGGCGCTGGTTGCCGGCCGTGCGCTCGGCGGCGATCAGCCCTCTCTCCTCGTAGAACCTCAACGCGGTGTGCGGCACGCCGCTGCGCTCGGCCACCTGGCCGATGGTCAACATCTCCGGCAACTTGCTCACGTGCCCATCCTAGGTCTTGACCTCGACCTAAGTCGAAGTTGTTTCGTGATGTGATGGGAGTCAAGGGCAAGTCGGGCTTCGCGGACATCCCCGCGCTGTTCCGGCGGATGACAGGGGACGAGAAGCACGAGTGGGCGGCGGCGTCCACGCTGGACGTGCTGTGGGTGCTCTACGACCGGGTGCTGGACGTCTCGCCGGACCGGGTGGACGACCCGGACCGCGACCGGTTCCTGCTGTCCAAGGGGCACGGCCCGATGGCGTACTACGCCGTGCTGGCCGCGAAGGGCTACCTCGAACCGTCCACTCTGGACACGTGGACGGCGTGGGACTCGCCGCTGGGCCAGCACCCGGACCGCGTGCTGGTCAACGGCGTCGAGATCAGCAGCGGCTCGCTCGGGCACGGGCTGCCGATCGCCGTGGGCACCGCGCTCGGCCTGCGCTTGCAGGGACGGGCCGCGCGGACGTTCGTGCTGGTCGGCGACGCGGAGTTGGACGAGGGCAGCAACCACGAGGCGATCGCGCTGGCCGGTCGGCTCGGCCTGGACCGGCTCGTCGCCGTGGTGGTGGACAACGCCTCCGGCACGCACGGCTGGCCGGGCGGGGTGGCGAAGCGGTTCGAGGTCGAGGGCTGGCAGACGTCCACAGTGGACGGTCGGGACCACGGCGCGCTGCACGAGGCGTTCACGCGGGACCACCCCGGCCGGCCCTCGGTCGTGGTGGCGGAGATCGGCGAGGGGGAGCGGGGATGACCTCGATGCGACAGGTGTTCGTGGACACCGTCGAGGACGTGATGCGACACGACCCGCGGGTCGCGGTCGTGCTGGCGGAGATCTCGCGGGACGCGTTCGCGCCGCACGAGCGGGTGATCAACGTCGGCATCCGCGAGCAGGCCATGGTCGGCGTCGGCGCGGGGCTGGCGTTGAGCGGGCTGCGGCCCGTGGTGCACACCTACGCCCCGTTCCTGGTCGAGCGGCCGTTCGAGCAGATCAAGCTCGACTTCGGCCACCAGGACCTGGGCGGGGTGTTGGTCAGCATCGGCGGCTCCTACGACGACCCGGTCTGGGGCCGCACGCACCAGGCGCCCGGCGACGTGGCGCTGTTCGACACGCTGCCCGGCTGGACGGTGCGCGTGCCGGGCCACCCGGCGGAGGTGGGGCCGATCGTGCGGGACGCGCTGGAGCGCGACGACCGGGTCTACCTCCGGCTCTCCCTGCGCGAGAACACCGCGCCGCACCCGGTGGTCGAGGGGTTCACCGAGGTGCGGCACGGCGGCCGGGGCGTGGTGGTGGCGGTGGGTCCGATGCTCGACACCGTGCTGGAGGCCACCCGGGACGCGGACGTGACCGTGCTCTACGCGACCACCGTGCGGCCGTTCGACGCGGCCGGGCTCCAGGCGGCGGTGGGCCGCGCCGGGCGGGCCGACGTGCTGCTGGTCGAGCCGTACCTGGAAGGCACGTCGGCGCACCTGGCGGCCGAGGCGCTGGCGGACGTGCCGCACCGGCTGCGGTCGCTCGGCGTGCGGCGCGACGCCGAGCTGCGGGCCTACGGCACGGCCGAGGACCACGATTCGGCGCACGACCTCGACGTGCCCGGCGTCGCCGCAGCCGTGCGTCGGATGTTCGGCCATCCGGCCGCTGCGGCATGATCTCTGCCTGTGAGCGTGCCGAGAACCCTGATCTGGACACCCGCGCCGACCGCGGAGCTGCAGCTGAACCTGCACCGCGCCGCCGCGGGGCCCGCGGCGCTCGTCCCGGTGGCGTCCGGGACGGTGCTGCTGCCGCGCAGGCAGATCGGGTTCCCGGCGGCGCTGCGGCTGACCGAGCAGGTCCGGGGGACCGGCGTGGCGGCGCTGCTGCTGCGCTGGTCCCCCACCGCCGAGGTGTGGACCGACGGTGAACGGGCGGGGTCGACGGGCTCGGCGCGCCGGCTGGTCGGCCTGGTGCGCTGGTGGCGGCTCGACGCCCGGCCGCGGCCCGTCGACCTGCCCGCCGACGTCGCCGAGGTGCGGTCCCTGGTGGACGAGGGCCGCGCCGACACGTGGGTGACCGCCCTGCCGGACCGGGCGGGCCTGCCGATCAACACCGTCCTGCCGGTGGTCCCGGTGACGCAGGGCGGGTTGGCCTGACCGGGGGCTGTGCCCGACCGCACGCCGCTGGTCGCGGGGCGGCGACTAGGCTGGACGGGTGCCCAAGGTCGTTGTGCTGGACTACGGATTCGGCAACATCCGCTCCGCCGAGCGCGCCCTCCAGCGCGTCGGCGCCGACGTCGAGGTGACCGCCGACCACCGGGCCGCGCTCGACGCGGACGGCCTGGTGGTGCCCGGTGTCGGCGCGTTCGCCGCCTGCATGGCCGGGCTGGACGCGATCAGGGGCGGCCGGCTCATCGGCCAACGGCTCGCGGGCGGGCGCCCCGTGCTCGGCATCTGCGTCGGCATGCAGATCCTGTTCGAACGCGGCATCGAGCACGGCGTGCTCACCGAGGGCTGCGGCGAGTGGCCCGGCACGGTGGAGCGGCTGGCCGCGCCCGTCGTGCCCCACATGGGCTGGAACACCGTCCGCGCCCCCAGGTCCACGGCGCTGTTCGCCGGCCTCGACCCCGACACCCGGTACTACTTCGTGCACTCCTACGGCGTGCGCGAGTGGGAGCTGCCGGAGTCCGACGTGCTCCGCGCGCCGCTGGTGACGTGGGCCGAGCACGGCGGCGACGAGTTCGTCGCGGCGGTGGAGAACGGGCCGCTGTGGGCCACCCAGTTCCACCCGGAGAAGTCCGGCGACGCGGGCGCGCACCTGCTGGAGAACTGGCTCAAGAGCTTCAACTAGGCTGAACGCGTGACTTTCACGCTGCTCCCGGCTGTTGACGTGGCCGATGGCCTGGCCGTTCGGCTCGTGCAGGGCGAGGCCGGCACCGAGACCAACTACGGCGACCCGCTGGACGCCGCGCTCGCCTGGCAGCGCGACGGCGCCGAGTGGGTGCACCTGGTCGACCTCGACGCCGCGTTCGGCCGCGGCAGCAACCGCGAGCTGCTGGCCCGCGTGGTCGGCGAGCTGGACGTCCGGGTCGAGCTGTCCGGCGGCATCCGCGACGACGCGTCGCTGGCCGCCGCGCTGGGGACCGGTTGCGCGCGGGTGAACCTGGGCACCGCCGCCCTGGAGGACCCGGTGTGGTGCGCGAAGGTCGTCGCCGAGCACGGCGACAAGGTCGCGGTCGGCCTCGACGTGCGGATCACCGAGCAGGGCCACCGGGTGGCCGCGCGCGGCTGGACGAAGGACGGCGGCGACCTGTGGGAGGTGCTGGAGCGGCTGGACCGCGACGGCTGCGCCCGCTACGTGGTCACCGACGTCGGCAAGGACGGCACGCTCCAGGGGCCGAACGTGGACCTGCTGCGCGAGGTGTGCGCGCGCACCGACGCGCCGGTGATCGCCTCCGGCGGCGTGTCCAGTGTGGACGACCTGGTCGCGCTGGCCGCGTTGTCCCGCGACGGTGTCGAGGGCGCGATCGTGGGCAAGGCGCTCTACGCGGGCGCGTTCACGCTCCCCGAGGCGCTGGCCGCGGTCCGCGATCGATCGCGGCCTTGATCTCGCGGACGATGTAGGCCTCCGCGGCCGCCTCGGTGACGCCCGTGCGTTCGAGGGCCTTGGCCGCGGCGCCTTCCCCTTCGGCGAGCAAGCCGAGCAGGAGGTGCTCGGTGCCGACGAACGCGTGGCCCTGGCGCAGCGACGCCCGCACGGCCAGTTCCAGCGCCTTCCTGCAGCGCGTGGTGAACGGCTGCGGGTCGGGCCGCTGCCGGACCGCGCCGTCCAGCTCGCCGAGCACGGCCATCCGCGTGGTGCCCTCCGACGCCTCCAGCTCGGCGATCGTCTTGGCGGCGAGGCCGCCGGACTCGTCGAGCAGGCCGAGCAGGACGTGCTCGGTGCCGATGTGCTCGCTGAACCGGGCGTGGTGGCGGGCCAGCACGACGACCCGCCGGGCCCGGTCGGTGTAGCGGTCGAAGCTCGGCTTCAGGTCGGGCGACTCCTTGGGCACGAACCGCTTCTGCGCGGCCTGCTTGGTGACGCCGAGGCTCACGCCGATCTCGGCCCAGCTCGCGCCCGCGCGGCGCGCCTCGTCCACGAAGTGCCCGATGAGGTGGTCGCCCAGCTCGTCGAGCCGGGCGCTGAGCCGCACGGCGGCGGACAGCCTGCCCAGCACGTCGGTGTGCTCCGACGCGACGGTGACGATGAGGTCGGTGAGCTGGACCGGGGGCGCTACCACCCGTCAACTGTAGGTTGACGCAACGCGATGGGTCAACCTCGGGTTGACGCTAGGCGGGCTTGATCTCGATGCCGATCGTGCCGTCGCGGCCCCGCCGCAGCCGGCTGCCGAGCAGCGACAGCTTGCCCACCACGCCGTACTTCTTCGCGATGAGGGACCGGACCCGGTCGCTGCCGGGGCCGTCGAGCAGCCGCGCGGTGGCCGGGATCTGCTCGCCCGTGGGTTTGCCCCGGACGTCGCACGGTCCGATGCGCACGTCGCCGCTGCGGCGGATGCGCTTGACCTTGCCCGCGTCGGCGGCGGACCACGCGTACAGCGTGCCGTCACCGCCCGCGACCCACACGGGGGTCGGCACGGCGGTGCCGTCCTTGCGGAAGGTGGTCAACAACAGGTACTTGCCGGCTGCGAGGTCCATGTCCGGCAACGTTAGCCGTGGTCGGCGCACCCGCCCGTCCCGGACGGGGCCCGACACGCGGAAGAGCCCCGCTCCCACGAGGGGAACGGGGCTCTTCACGAGCAACGCCAGGTCAGATGACCGTCACGTTCGTCGCCTGGGGGCCCTTGGCACCCTGGCCGACGTCGAAGCTCACCCGCTGGTTCTCTTCCAGGCTGCGGTAGCCGCCGCTCTGGATCTCCGAGTAGTGCACGAACACGTCCGCGCCGCCATCCTCGGGGGAGATGAAGCCGAAGCCCTTCTCCGAGTTGAACCACTTCACGGTGCCCTGCGCCATCTTTGTACTCCTCATACAGCTACCAACGGGGCGAACGCACCCGCTGGGGCCGGTCCAAACGCTGACCCTGAGGAATCACACGCTCAAACAATGTTTCGCGAGCGTGGATGACACGAACACAAAACTTGCGACCTCCACAAGTGAACCACACTTTCGCCGCCACGTCGCCCACTGACGCCCACGAATCCCACGTTCAGGTGTTGTGAGGCCCACGTTTACCGCGCGCGTGTCCTGCGTTCCGGTCGCGCGCGTCCCACGCCCGAGACACCCGCGTCGAGCGCTCAGGCACCGGAAGCCGGCCGCTCAGGGCGTCCCCGTAGGCTTTTGGCCATGTCAGTCGCGGTGCGCGTGATCCCCTGCCTGGACGTCGACCGGGGCAGGGTCGTGAAGGGCGTGAACTTCACCAACCTCGTCGACGCCGGCGACCCGGTCGAGCTGGCGCGGGCCTACGACGCGGAGGGCGCGGACGAGCTGACGTTCCTCGACGTGACGGCGTCCTCCAGCGACCGCGAGACCACCTTCGACGTGGTCCGGCGCACGGCGGAGCAGGTCTTCATCCCGCTGACCGTGGGCGGGGGGGTGCGCAGCGCGGACGACGTGGACAAGCTGCTGCGCGCCGGCGCGGACAAGGTGAGCGTGAACACGGCCGCCATCGCCCGCCCCGAGCTGCTCGGCGAGCTGTCGCGCCGCTTCGGCGCCCAGTGCATCGTGCTGTCGGTGGACGCGCGCCGCGTGCCCGAGGGCGAGCAGCCCACCCCGTCGGGGTTCGAGGTCACCACGCACGGCGGGCGCAAGGGCACCGGCATCGACGCGGTCGAGTGGGCGGCCCGGGGCCAGGAGCTGGGCGTGGGCGAGATCCTGCTCAACTCGATGGACGCCGACGGCACCAAGGCCGGGTTCGACCTGGAGCTGATCCGGCTCACCCGCGCGGTGGTGGACGTGCCGTTGATCGCCAGCGGCGGCGCGGGCGCGGTGGAGCACTTCCCGCCGGCCGTGGCCGAGGGCGCGGACGCCGTGCTCGCGGCCAGCGTCTTCCACTTCGGCACGCTGCGCATCGGCGACGTGAAGCAGGGCCTGCGCGACGCGGGCGTGGAGGTGCGCTGATGCTGAACCCGCGCAACGCGCCCACCGAGGTGTTCCTCGCGATCCTGATCGGCGCGGCGGGCGGCCTGGCGTTCGTGCTGATGGGCCTCGTCCAGTGGCAGGTCGAGGACGACCCGAGCTGGGTCAGGTTCCCGGTCATCGTCGCCGTGCTGGAGCTGCTCGCGGTCGCCGGCCTGGTGGCTCGCCCGCGCCCGGCCCGGCTGACGGCGGCGTTCGTCTTCGGCCTGGTCGCGCTGATCCACCTGCTCGCGGTGCTCAACCAGGGGCCGGTGTGGCTCCGCGTGCTCTCCGGGCTGCTGTCCGCCGTGCACGTCTTCGCCGTGGTGATGCTCAACACCAAGCCCGCTCGGATCCACTTCCTCGGAGGCCGGCGATGACCAGCGCGCTCGACCCGTCCATCGCCTCACGGCTCAAGCGCACCGCCGACGGCCTGGTGTGCGCCGTGGCGCAGCGGAGAGGCACGGGGGAGGTGCTGATGGTGGCGTGGATGGACGACGAGGCCCTGCACCGCACGCTCACCACCCGCCGCGCCACGTACTACTCGCGCAGCCGCCGGCAGCTGTGGGTGAAGGGCGAGACGTCCGGGCACACCCAGTACGTGCACGAGGTGCGGCTGGACTGCGACGGCGACGCGCTGCTGCTGGTCGTGGACCAGGTCGGCGGGGCCTGCCACACCGGCGACGCGACCTGCTTCGACGCCACCGTGCTGCTGGGCCCGGCCGACTGACGGCTCAGCCGATGTCGCCGGTCAGGTAGCGCTGGAGGTTGGGCGCGATGGCCTTGACGACCGTTTCCACGTCCGCCGAGGCCAGCGGCTCGAACTTCACCACGTACCGGACCATGCCCATGCCGAAGATCTGGCTGGCCAGCAGGGTCGCCCGCAGCTCGGCGTCGGGCGCGTCCAGGTGCGTCACGAGCCGCTTGAGCAGGGTCTGCACGAAGAACGCGCGCAGCACGTCGGCGACCTGGCCGTGCGACGTCACGCTGCGCACCATCGCGGCGAACGGCCCGCCGCCGATGGGGTCCCACACGCCGATGAAGTTGCGCACGATCCGTTCGCCGATCTCCTCGTCCGGCCCGTCGAGCAGCCGGTCGATCAGCGCGTTGATGTCGACCGGGACGTGGAGCACGGCCTTGGCGAACAGGGCTTCCTTGCCGCCGAACCAGTGGTTGACCATGGCCGCGTCCACGCCCGCCCGCGCGGCGATGGACCGGACCGTGGCGCCCTCGTAGCCGCGTTCGACGAACACCTCGCGCGCGGCGGCCAGCAGCGCGGCCTTGGTGTCCTCGCCGCCGGACCGTCGGCCGCGGCGCTTGGGTTCGTTTTGGTGCGAGCCGGGGTTCACGCCCATCATCATGCGGGACGCCCCCAATTTTTTCAACGGGCGTTGAAATAGAGCCCCGCGCACCCGTGTAGGGGCGACCGGCACAATGTCGCCCATGGTGAGCGTCATCGGTGCAGGCGCGGGTCTGGGCGAGGTCAGCCCGACGCGCGAGGAGTTCCGCGAGCTCGCCGCCCAGCGGCGGGTCATCCCGGTGGTGCGGCGGCTGCTGGCGGACGCGGAGACGCCCGTCGGGCTGTACCGCAAGCTCGCGGCGGACCGGCCGGGCACGTTCCTGTTCGAGTCGGCCGAGAACGGCCGCTCCTGGTCGCGCTGGTCGTTCGTCGGCGCGCGCAGCGCGGGCGCGTTGACCGCGACCGGCGGCGAGGCTTTCTGGCTCGGCCCGCACCCGGTCGGCCTGCCCGAGGGCGGCGACCCGCTGGTGGCGCTGCGCGAGACCATCGAGGTGCTGCGCACCGACCCGCTGCCCGGCCTGCCCCCGCTGACCGGCGGGATGGTCGGCTACATCGGCTACGACGCCGTGCGGCGGCTGGAGCGGCTGCCGTCGCTGGCCGAGGACGACCTGGAGGTGCCGGAGCTGGTGATGCTGCTGGCCACCGACCTGGCCGCGCTGGACCACCACGAGGGCACCGTCACGCTCATCGCGAACGCCATCAACTGGGACGACTCGCCGGAACGCGTGGACGCGGCCTACGACGACGCGGTGACCAGGCTCGACGTGATGACGCAGGACCTGCAGAGCCCCGCGCCGCCCACGGTCGCGGTGTTCGCCCGGCCCAAGCCGGAGTTCGTGCGCCGCCGCTCGCAGCAGGAGCACTACGCGGTCGTGGAGAAGGCCAAGGAGGCCATCCGGGCCGGCGAGGCGTTCCAGGTCGTGCTGTCGCAGCGGTTCGAGATGCGCACCACCGCCGACCCGCTCGACATCTACCGCGTGCTGCGCACGTCCAACCCCAGCCCGTACATGTACCTGCTGCGGCTGGACGACTTCGACATCGTCGGGTGCAGCCCGGAATCGCTGGTGACCGTGCGCGACGGCAAGGCCACCACTCACCCGATCGCGGGCACCCGGTGGAGGGGCGTCGACGACGAGGAAGACGCCCTGCTGGAGAAGGACCTGCTGGCCGACCACAAGGAACGCGCCGAGCACCTCATGCTGGTCGACCTGGGCCGCAACGACCTCGGCCGGGTGTGCAAGCCGGGCTCGGTGACCGTCGTCGACTTCTTCAAGGTCGAGCGGTACAGCCACGTCATGCACATCGTGTCCACGGTCAGCGGCGAGCTGGCCGAGGGCCGCACGGCGTTCGACGCGGTCGCGGCGTGCTTCCCGGCGGGCACCCTGTCCGGCGCGCCCAAGCCGCGCGCGATGGAGCTGATCGAGGAGCTGGAGCCCACCCGGCGCGGCCTCTACGGCGGCGTCGTCGGCTACCTGGACTTCGCGGGCGACGCGGACACCGCCATCGCCATCCGCACCGCCCTGGTGCGCGACGGCGTGGCGTACGTGCAGGCCGGCGGCGGCATCGTGGCCGACTCCGACCCCGTCGCCGAGGACAACGAGTGCCTGAACAAGGCGGGCGCGGTGCTCTCGGCGATCGCGACCGCGCAGACCATGGCCCCGGCGGTGGACCCGGCCCGTGTCTGAGGAGTCCGGCGCCCGACCCGGCAGGCGTCCACTGTGGATCGTGGTGGCGCTGCTGCTGCTCGGCGCGGTGGCGCTGTGGGGCGCTTCCGCCCTGTCCTGGGACGCTTCGGCGGACCGAAGCGGCGGCGACGTCGTGCCCGCGCTGACCCCGTTGGCGCTGCTGTGCCTGGCCGCCATCGCCGCCGTGGTGGCGTTGAGCGGCTGGGTGCGGCGCCTGCTCGGCGCCGTGGTGCTGCTGGCGGGCGCGGCGGCGGCGTTCCAAGGGGTGGACGCCGACGGCCCGGTGACCGGCCGGGGGCTCGTGCTGCTGGGCGCGGCGCTCGCGGTCGCGGCGGGCGTCCTGCTCGTCGTGCGCGGTCCGGCCATGCCACGCCTGGGCGGCGGGTACCAGACGCCCGGCGCGGCCAAGCGGACCGCCGATCCCGAGCGGGAGCTGTGGAACGCGCTGGAGCGCGGCGACGATCCCACGGACCGGGACTGACGTCGCGCTGACGGCGGGCTGACCCACCGGTACCGCACGTTCGCGCACGTCGGCCCGGAAGGGCGCTGGTCAACCGGGCGAACGCGCCTACCCCGGTGGCCGGACGGGGTTCGCTGCGGGGTTAGCATCCTCGTGGCGGGAAGGGGAGCATGACGTGCGGGAGCTTGCGACTGAACCGGAAGGTCTGACGGAGTCGAGCGAGGTGCGCGGATGACCGTGCTCGAGTCGATCATCGAAGGCGTCCGCGAGGACCTCGCCGCGCGCGAGGCGGCACTGCCCTTCGACGTGCTCAGGGAGAAGGCGACGAAGGTGTCGCCACCGCAGGACGTGATGTCGATCCTGCGCGGACCGGGCGTCGGCGTGATCGCCGAGGTCAAGCGGCGCAGCCCGTCCAAGGGGCAGCTGGCCGACATCCCGGAGCCCGCGGAGCTCGCCGCGCAGTACGAGCTGGGCGGCGCGCGGGCGATCAGCGTGCTGACCGAGGGGCGTCGGTTCGGCGGGTCGCTGGAGGACTTCGACGCGGTGCGCGCGGCGGTGGGCGTGCCCCTGTTGCGCAAGGACTTCATCGTCAGCCCGTACCAGGTGCACGAGGCGCGCCTGCACGGCGCCGACCTGGTGCTGCTGATCGTGGCGGCGCTGGAGCAGAACGCGCTGGTGTCCCTGCTCGACCGGGTGGAGTCGCTCGGCATGACGGCCCTGGTCGAGGTGCACACGGCCGAGGAGGCCGACCGGGCGCTGGAGGCGGGCGCGAGCGTCATCGGCGTGAACGCGCGCAACCTGCACACCCTGGAAGTGGACAAGGACGTGTTCGGGCGGATCGCGCCCGGCCTGCCCTTCGACACCATCAAGATCGCCGAGTCCGGCGTGTCCGGGCCGGGCGACCTGATGGCGTACGCGGGCGCGGGCGCCGACGCGGTGCTGGTCGGCGAGAGCCTGGTCACGAGCGGCGACCCCAAGGTCGCGGTGAACAAGCTGGTGACGGCGGGGTCGCACCCCGCGTGTCCCCGGCCGAGCCGGTAAGAACCCCGTCAGACGGGTTACCCACCGCAGAGGAGAGCGCATGTCGCGCGGCCAGTTGGCTCCGACACCCCACGACCCGGACGAGCGGGGCCACTTCGGGCCGTGGGGCGGCCGGTTCATGCCGGAAGCGCTCATCGCCGCGGTGGACGAGCTCGCCGCGTTCTACGAGAAGGCGCGGGTCGACCCCGAGTTCCTGGACGAGTTCGCCCGGCTGCTGCGCGACTTCGCCGGACGCCCGTCGCTGCTCACGGAGGCGCCGAAGTTCGCCGCCCACGCGGGCGGCGCACGGGTGTTCCTCAAGCGCGAGGACCTCAACCACACCGGCTCGCACAAGATCAACAACGTGCTCGGGCAGGCGTTGCTGACCAAGCGGATGGGCAAGAAGCGGGTCATCGCCGAGACCGGCGCGGGCCAGCACGGCGTGGCCACCGCCACCGCCTGCGCCCTGATGGGCCTGGACTGCGTCGTCTACATGGGTGAGGTCGACACCGAGCGGCAGGCCCTCAACGTGGCCCGGATGCGGCTGCTCGGCGCGAAGGTCATCCCGGTGAAGACCGGCTCGCGCACGCTGAAGGACGCCATCAACGAGGCGCTGCGCGACTGGGTCGCCAACGTCGACGACACCCACTACCTGCTCGGCACCGCCGCCGGACCGCACCCGTTCCCGGTGCTCGTGCGCGACTTCCACCGGATCATCGGCATCGAGGCGCGCGAGCAGATCCTGGAGAAGGCGGGCCGGCTGCCGGACGTGGTGGCCGCGTGCGTCGGCGGCGGGTCGAACGCCATCGGCATCTTCCACGGCTTCATCGACGACCCGTCCGTGCGGCTGGTCGGCCTGGAGCCCGGCGGCGACGGCATCGAGACCGCCCGGCACGGCGCGACGCTGACCGCGGGCACGCCCGGGTCGCTGCACGGCGCCATGTCGTACGTGCTGCAGGACGCCGACGGGCAGATCGCCGAGGCGCACTCCATCTCGGCCGGTCTGGACTACCCCGGCGTCGGCCCCGAGCACGCGTTCCTGAAGGACAGCGGACGGGCCGAGTACCGGCCGGTGACCGACGCCCAGGCGATGGAGGCGTTCGCGCTGCTGTCGCGCGAGGAGGGCATCATCCCGGCGGTCGAGTCGGCCCACGCCCTGGCCGGCGCGCTGGTGCTGGGCCGCGAGCTGGGCCCCGAGGGGCTGATCCTGGTCAACCTGTCCGGGCGCGGCGACAAGGACATGGACACCGCGATCAAGTGGTTCGGGCTGGGGGTGGAGTCGTGAGCAGGCTTGATCCGGTTTTCTCGGCTTGTCGGGCGGAGTCGCGGGCGGCCCTGATCGGGTACCTGCCCGCCGGGTACCCCACGCTCGAGGGCTCGAAGGACGTGCTGCGGACGATGGTGTCCTCCGGCTGCGACCTGGTGGAGGTCGGCCTGCCGTTCTCCGACCCGGTGATGGACGGCGTGACCATCCAGCGCGCGGCCGAGCAGGCGCTGCGCGGCGGGTTCCGGGTGCGGGACCTGTTCGGCGTGGTCGAATCGGTCGCCGAAGCCGGTGGCCGCGCGGTCGTGATGACGTACTGGAACCCGGTGCTGGCCTACGGGGTGGACCGGTTCGCGCGCGACCTGGCCGCGGCCGGCGGGCTGGGCGTCATCACGCCCGACCTCGTGCCCGACGAGGGCGCCGAGTGGATCGCGGCGACGGACGCGCACGACCTGGACCGGATCTTCCTGGTCGCGCCGTCCTCCACGGAGGAGCGGATCTCGCTGACGGCCCGGTCGTCGCGCGGGTTCCTGTACGCGACGTCCGTGATGGGCGTGACAGGTGCGCGCGACGTCGTGTCCACGGCGGCCCCGGCGCTGGTCAAGCGGGTCCGCGAGCACACCGACCTGCCGATCGGCGTCGGGCTCGGGGTGCGCAACGGCGCCCAGGCCGCGGAGCTGGCGGCGTTCGCGGACGGGGTCATCGTGGGCTCCGCGTTCGTGTCGGCCGTGCAGGACGACACGGTGGCGGCGCTGACCGAGGAGTTGGCCGGCGGGGTGCGCCAAGCCGCCGCAGCCGTGTAGCACACTCGTTCGAGTGAACTAGTCCGTTCGGCGGCTCCTGCGGCTCGAAACTGTCGGTGGTCGTGGGCATCCTGGGCTCGTGATCAAGCCCGTCCACGACCCGACGTGCGACACTGGCGTGCGTCGGGCTGCCCCCGGAGGTGATGTCGCATGGCCCTGCCGGCGGACTACGAACACGACCTCGGCCACCCCGCTCCGTCGCTCCACCACGACGGACCGTGGACCCTCCAAGAAGTCCTCGCCATGCCCGAAGACTCGTCGCAGCGCGTCGAGCTCGTCGACGGGGCGCTGCTCGTGAGCCCTCTCGGAACGGGCCGGCACCAGCTGCTGGTAGGGGACTGCTACACCGCGTTGCGGATGGCATGCCCGCCGGACTACGAGGCGATGCCGGGCGTCAACGTCGGCCTGTCCCACGGACGGATGCTGATCCCGGACTTCACCGTCAACGTGGCAGGGTTCCGCGGTCTCCTGCTCCCGGCGCAGGACCTGCTGCTCGCGGGCGAAGTGCTCTCTCCGAGCACCCGTCTCCAGGACCTCACCCTCAAGAAGCAGCTCTACGCCGAGGCCGGGGTGCCGTTCTACCTAGTGGTCGACCCGAGAGGGGGCGAGCCGGTCGCGACGCTGTTCGAACTCGACGGCGTCGACTACGTCGAATCCGTGCGCAGCGAGGGCGGGTACCTGAAGCTCGAACGACCCTTCCCGGTAACAATCGAGCTGTCGCCGTAGGACGAACGGCCGCACCCACTACGGTGGTGGCCGTGGTGACGACTTACCTCGCGACGATCCCCAGCCCCGACCAGGGTGTGTGGCAACTGGGACCGATCCCGATCCGCGCCTACGCGCTGTGCATCATCCTCGGCATCATCCTGGCCATCTGGTGGGGTGAGCGCCGCTGGGTCGCCCGGGGCGGGCTGAAGGGCGAGGTCACCGACATCGCCGTGTTCGCGGTGCCGTTCGGGCTCGTCGGCGGTCGGCTCTACCACGTGGCGACGGACTACCACAAGTACTTCGGCGAGGGCCGCAACCCGCTCGACGCCCTGGCCATCTGGAACGGCGGCCTCGGCATCTGGGGCGCCATCGCGCTCGGTGGCGTCGGCGCGTGGATCGCGTGCCGCCGCAAGGGCATCCCGCTGCCCGCGATGGCGGACGCGCTCGCGCCCGGCATCGTCGTCGCGCAGGCCATCGGCCGCCTCGGCAACTACTTCAACCAGGAGCTCTACGGCGGCCCCACCACACTGCCCTGGGGCCTGGAGATCTACGAGCGGGTCGACCCCGACACCGGCTTCAAGGACGACCTCGCCGGCGTGGCGCTCGACCACACGCCGATCGAGATCGTGCACCCGACGTTCCTCTACGAACTGCTGTGGAACCTCGGCGTCGCGCTGCTCATCGTCTGGGCGGACCGGAAGTTCCGGCTCGGCCACGGCCGCGTGTTCGCGCTGTACGTCGCGGGCTACACGGCCGGCCGGTTCTGGATCGAGCTGATGCGCACCGACCCGGCCACCCAGGTGTTCGGGATGCGGATCAACGTCATCACCTCCGCCGTGGTGTTCCTCGGCGCGGTCATCTACTTCCTGCTCGCCGCGAAGAAGGGCGACCGCGAGGTCATCGTCCGCGAAGACCCCGCCGCCGCCGCCGAACCGGCCGAGTCCGGCTACTCGAGCACCGACGAGGACCCGCCGGCGGCGGACAGGCCGGCGGCCGACGTCGAAGGCACGACCGTCCCCGACACGAAGACCACGTCCGACAAGCCCGCGAACACCGGCGACAAGCCGGACCAGTAGACCGCCGTGCGCATCCTCGTCGTCGAAGATGACGACCGGGTGGCGCGCGGGCTGCTCACCGCGCTTCGGCACGCGGGCTACGAGGTGCACCGGGTCGGCACGGCCGCCGCGGCGCTCACCGCACCACCGGCGGACGTCGTGCTGCTCGACCTGGGACTGCCCGACGGCGACGGCCTCGACGTGCTGCGCGAACTCCGCCACCGCACCGGCACCGCGATCATCACCGTCACCGCGCGCGGCGAAGAGCGGGAACGGGTCCTCGGCCTGCGCCTGGGCGCGGACGACTACGTGGTGAAACCGTTCGGCACCGCCGAGCTGCTGGCCCGCATCGAAGCCGTGCTCCGCCGCACGCGTGCCGCCCGTGCCGCCGCGCGCGAGCACGAGATCACGCTCGGCCCGCTCACCCTCGACCCGGCCGGCCGCGAAGCGCGGATCGACGGCCGGCCGGTGCCGCTGACCCGCAAGGAGTTCGACCTGCTCGCCCTGCTGGTCGGCCGGGCGGGCACCGTCGTCAGCCGCGACCTGATCGTGGACCAGGTGTGGCAGGCCCACTGGGAAGCACCGTCACGCACCCTGGACACCCACATCGCCGCCCTGCGCGGCAAGCTCGGCGACGCCCTGCGCATCGAGACGATCCGGGGTGTGGGCTACCGGGTGGCAGCCCACACCTGACCGGCGATCACCAGACGTGGGCGACGTCCACCACGACGCGACCGGGCAGCGTGAACACCCGGAACGGCAGCAGGGCGCGCACACCCAACCCGACCGTCGTCTGCCCCTCGAACGACCCGGCCCACGCGACCTGCCGGAACGTCTGGTAGCCGGTGACGTCCACCAGCTCGGACCCGTTCGGGTAGGTGTAGGTCGGGTTGCCGTCCTGGTCGTACGCCGGCGAGTTCACCGTGATCTGCAGCTTGCCGCCGCCGCGCAACGGCACCGGCTTGCCCGACCCCTCGTGCGTCACCTCGGACACGTACTGCACCGTGTAGCCGTCGTTCTCGCCGCCGGTGAAGTCGAACACCAGCCGGTCGTAGCACTCCTGCTGACCCGCCCGGATGTTCGACAGCAGCCCGGTCGTGGTCTGCGAGGCGTACTTGGGCCCCGACCCCCAGGCGACCGGTGCGCAGGCCGTGGGCGCCGCGGACGCGGTGACCGGAGCGACCACCGCGAACGCCGTCATCGCCGCGAGTACCACTGCGATTTTGCGTAGCATGCTCATTTCCCCCTTCGTCGGACCGGAACAGCCCCCGGTCGACATGACGCACGTCACCCCCGGGAGGTTGCCTCCGCGTGCTGCGCCGCCTGCTGGTCCTCATCGTGCCGCTGCTGGTCGCCCTGGTCGCGGCCCTCGGCGTGCCGCTCGCGTTCGCCGTCGTGCAACGCGAGAGCCAAGAGACGTACCTCGACCGACTGGGTGACGCGAGCCGGTTCGCGTCGCTGGCCGAGAACGCCCTGGCCTCGGACCGGCTGACCGCGTTGCGCGAGGAACTCGTCCGCTACGACCAGCTCTACGGCATCTCGGCCGCGCTCGTCGGCACCGACGGCACGGTGCTGGAATCGTCACGCCGCCCGTTCCCCCTGGACGACCCGCGCGTCGAGGTGGGCCTGAACGCGGCCTTCGGCGGCTACCGCGGCGAAACCGACCAGTCGGTCTGGCCGTGGGAGCGCGTGGACCTCGTCGTGGTCGAGCCGGTGGGCCGGGACAGCGAGGTCGTGGCCGCCGTCGTGACGATCTCCCCGACCGACGGCCTGCGGTCCGCGATCCTCCGCCAGTGGGGGGTGCTGGCCCTGATCGGCCTCGTGCCCATGCTGGGCGTGGTGGCGGTCGCGTGGCCGATGTCCCGCTGGGTCCTGCGCCCGGTCCGCACACTGGACGAAGCCACCGCCGCCGTCGCCGGTGGACACCTCGACGCTCGCGCGGACGAACTCGGCGGCCCCCCTGAGCTGCGCAGGCTGGCCGCGAGCTTCAACGCGATGGTCGACGTCGTCGGCCGTGCCCTGCGCCGCCAACGGGCGTTCGTGGCCGACGCCTCCCACCAGCTCCGCAACCCGCTGGCCAGCCTCCGCCTCGCCGTGGACAACCTGGAACCCCACGTGACCGACGACGCGGGCCGCGAGGCGCAACGCATCGCGGTCGACGAGGCCGAGGAGATGGGCCGCGTCCTCGACACCCTGCTGGCCGCCACCCGCCTCGACAGCGCCTCCTCCGCCGAACCGGTCGACGTGGACACCCTGCTGGCCACCCACGTCCCCGGCTGGCGGGCGCTGGCCGGCGGGATGCGCCTGGACGTCACCGTCCCACCGGGCCTGCGCGCCCTGGAACCACCCGGCGGCCTCGGCAGCGTGCTGGACGAACTCGTCGGCAACGCGATCCGCCTGTCCGGCGGCACCCGCGTGCACATCTGGGCCCGGACCGCGGACGACGGCGTGGAACTGCACGTGACCGACGACGGCACGGGCCTGTCGGACGCGGAACGAGCCGACGCGACCAGGAGGTTCTGGCGCGCGCCACGCCACCAGAACATCCCGGGCACCGGCCTGGGCCTCGCGATCTGCGCCGAGCTGATCGAGTCGGCCGGCGGCGAACTGACCCTCCACCCCGCCGAACCGCACGGCCTGGACGCCGTCGTGCGCCTCAGCGCCCGAACCCCCGCCTGACCCACCGCGGGGCGCTCAAGCCGACCACACCTCGAGCCCGGAGCACGGCAAGCCCGGAGCATGACAAGCGCCGAGCATGACAAGCGCCGGTGCGGCGGCAACCCGTCCCCGAGGCCGGCTGCCCGCTCGAACGCCGCGCGCCTGGGTGCGCCGACTACCGCGTTACCCGCGCGCCTGGGTGCGCCGACTACCCGCGCTATCCGCGCGCCTGGGTGCGCCGACTACCCGCGCTATCCGCGCGCCTGGGTGCGCCGACTGCATGGGCCTGCCGACTGGCCTGGTGGCCGACCGTCTGGTCCTCTGGCTGGTGCGCTGTCGGTGGCTGGTGCGCTGTCGGTCTGGCCTGGTCGCGATGGCTCGCCGTGGGTGCCGCCTCCTTCTATCCCGGCAACGTCAATGGTGTGCGGAAAGTTTCGCCATTGACGGGCGGTTCCCTCGATCGGGTGATCAAGGGGGAGGCGGAGGGTAAGAATACTTGCTGGTCAGCGCTTTGTCGCGCGGAACCAGCGTTCGGCGCCCTTGTGCAGTGGGACCTGGCCGGTGGCGATGCCGGTCCGCACGTTGATCCGGCTGGCTTCCGGGTGTCCTGCGGCGATGCGGGCGGACTGGGTGAACACCGTCCGCGTCACCACCTCGACCACGTCCTCGTCCAACGAGGTCCGCGCCAGCAGCAGGTTCGGCACGGCGAACGTGTGGCACGGCCCCAGGTTCCCGTAGGTGGTGGCCGGGATGGTGGCCGGCACGTACGGGCCGGGGTAGGCCTCGGCCAGGCGTTCCGCCTCGGCGGGCAGGTCGAGCAGGCGCAGCGGGAACGTGCCGAGGGTGTCGGCGATCGCCGGGGTCGGGATGCCGGTCAGCGCGAGGAACGCGTCCAGCGCGCCGGACCTCACCTCGTCGGCCGCGTCGGCGTGGGCCATGCGGCGCGCGTCGACCTCGATCCCCAGCAACGACAACAACCGGCTCGCGGTGAACTCGGTGCCCGACTCCGACGGGCCGAACGACACGGTCTTCCCGGCCAGGTCCGACAACGTCCGCAGCGACGAGCCGGCGGGCACGGCGACCTGCATGAAGCTGTCGTAGAGCCGGCCCACGGCGCTGATCCCGCCGGGATCTTCCGCGCTGAGCAGCGAACCCGACACCAGCGGGTCCAGTGAGGACAGTCCAAGGTGGACCTGGCCCTCACCGAGCAGCCTGACGTTCTCCACCGACGCGCCGGTCTGCCGCTCCACCACCCGGGTCGCGGGCAGCTCGTCGGCCAGCGCCGCGGCCAGCGCGCCGCCGATCTCGCGGAACACCGCGCCGTCCGGGCCGGTCGCGAGGACCAGCTCGTCGAGCGCGGGCGTCTCGGTCGACGTGCAGGCCGTCAGCCACGCCGGCCCGCCCGCCACCAGGGCGGCTCGCAGCACCGACCGCCGGGACACGCGCACGACCGGCAGCCTAACCCCGCCCCACCGGGTGAACGAGGTGTTACGTCAGAGGGATCTGAAGTTTCGGCCGGGCTCCTTGTCGCGGTGACGCGCTGTGCCCAGGATCACCAACCAACCCCCTACCGGCCGGCAGGCAATGGTCCCCCTTTGGAGGAGACGTGGTCAGCGCGCAGGCACGTGAGCGCAAACCGATCTACAAGCACCTCTACTTCTGGGTGCTGGTGTCGATCGTGCTCGGCGTGATCGTCGGGTACGCCTTCCCGGCGCAGGCGTCGGGCATGAAGTGGCTGGCCGACTTCTTCATCGCGCTGGTCAAGGTCGTCATCGCGCCGACGATCTTCTGCACGGTCGTGGTGGGCATCGCGGGCCTGGGCAACCTCGCCAAGGCGGGCGGCCTGGCGCTGCGGACCATCCTGTACTTCACCGCGATGACGACGGTGGCGCTGGCGATCGGCCTGATCGTGGTGAACCTGGTCCAGCCGGGCCACCACGGCGCGACCATCCCGATCAACGACGGCGCGGCGGACAAGACGCTCGCCGAGGCCAAGACCGCCGAGACCGGTGTCACGGGCTTCATCCTCGGCCTGGTGCCGAAGTCGTTCCTGGGCGCGTTCACCGACGGCCAGCTGATCCAGGTGCTGGTGGTCGCGATCCTGGTCGCGGTGGCCGTGGCGGGCATGGGCAAGCGCGGCGAGAAGGTCGTGTCCGCGTTGGACACCACGGCGAAGGTGATGTTCGGCGTCATCAAGATCGTCATGTACGCGGCGCCGATCGGCGCGTTCGGCGGCATCGCCTACACCATCGGCAAGTTCGGCGGCTCGATCCTGGGCAAGCTGGCGTGGCTGATGGGCTCGTTCTACGCGACGTGCCTGCTGTTCGTCCTCGTGGTGCTCGGCGGTGTCGGGCTGTACGCCGGGTTCTCGATCTTCAAGTTCCTCCGGTACATCAAGGACGAGCTGCTGATCGTGCTGGGCACGTCGTCGTCGGAGACGGTGCTGCCGCGGATGCTGGTGAAGCTGGAGGCGGCGGGCGCGGACAAGTCGGTGGTGGGGCTCACCATCCCGACCGGCTACTCGTTCAACCTGGACGGCACCTGCATCTACCTGACCATGGGCGCGATCTTCATCGCCCAGGCGACGGGCACGGACGTGGGCCTGGGCACGCAGGTCGGCCTGCTGCTGTTCATGTTGCTGGCCAGCAAGGGCGCGGCGGGCGTGACGGGCGCGGGCCTGGTCACGCTGGCGGCGTCGCTGAGCGCGTTCGAGGGCAACAGCGCGATCCCGGCGGTCGGCATCGCGCTGATCGTGGGCATCGACCGGTTCATGTCCGAGGCGCGGGCCATCACGAACGTCATCGGCAACGGCGTCGGCACCCTCGTGGTGGCGCGGTGGCAGGGCCAGTTGGACCGCGACCGGCTGCGCGAGGTGCTGGACAACCCGGGACAGGTCGATGTGGACGCCCTGCTGGACCGGCAGCACGGTGACGGGGACGTCACGGAGCGTGAACCGGTGGGTGCGGTCACCCGCTGAGACGGGCAGGTGAGCCCCCGGTCGTCGCCCGCGAGGCGGGGGCACGGGGGCTCACCTGCGGCTACGTCCGCGACGGTGGCGCGGAGCGCCGTGTCGGCTGGCTCTCACCAGCGCGCGCACCGGCCGGCCCTCCGTTATGCTTAACAACGCGTAACAAGCCGGCCCGGGTATCGCTCGACCCGGTCGAATCGTTACCGGTCGCCGATCGAGATCACCCGAAGGATGGTGTGGATCCGTTTCGCGACTGTTAAAGTCTCGTCAACACGCGGGCCATCGTCGTCCCGTGCCCAGCACCCGGATTCCAGGACCTGGACACGAGGACTCGTTCTTTCACCAAGGACGACGAAGGAGGTCTGCGCAGTGATCTTCTCCGCCATCCCGTCCCCGCAGGGGCTCTACGACCCCGCCGCGGAACGTGACGCTTGCGGTGTGGCGATGGTCGCCGACATCCGAGGCCGGCGCTCGCACGACATCGTCGTCGACGCGCTCACCGCGCTGGCCAACCTGGAGCACCGGGGCGCCGCCGGCGCCGAGCCGACCAGCGGCGACGGCGCCGGGATCCTCGTGCAGCTGCCGGACGCGTTCCTGCGGCAGGTGCTCGACTTCGAGCTGCCGGAGCCGGGCGCGTACGCGGCGGGCATCGCGTTCCTGCCCTCCGCCGAGGAGTCGCGCACCAAGGCCGTCGAGCTGACCGAGCGGATCGCCGCCGAAGAGGGCCTGGTGGTCCTGGGCTGGCGCGACGTGCCCACCGCGCCCGACCACGCCGGCGTGGGCCCCACCGCCCGGTCGGTGATGCCGCACTTCGCGATGCTGCTCGTCAAGGGCGGGAGCGACCGGCGCGACGTCGCCCTGGACCGCCTCACGTTCGCCCTGCGCAAGCGGGTGGAGCACGAGAGCGCGGCGGCGGACGTCGGCACGTACTTCCCGTCGCTGTCGTCCCGGACGATCGTCTACAAGGGCATGCTGACCACCGGCCAGCTGCCCGCGTTCTTCCCCGACCTGCGCGACGAGCGGCTGGCCAGCGCGATCGCCCTGGTCCACTCCCGCTTCTCCACCAACACGTTCCCGTCGTGGCCGCTGGCGCACCCGTTCCGGTACGTCGCCCACAACGGTGAGATCAACACGGTGCGCGGCAACCGGAACCGGATGCGGGCCCGCGAGGCGCTGCTGGCCTCCGACCTGATCCCGGGCGACCTGACCAGGCTGTTCCCGATCTGCCACCCGGAGGGCTCGGACTCGGCGAGCTTCGACGAGGTGCTGGAGCTGCTGCACCTGGGCGGCCGGAGCCTGCCGCACGCGGTGATGATGATGATTCCCGAGGCGTGGGAGAACCACACCTCGATGGACCCGAAGCGCCGCGCGTTCTACGAGTTCCACGCGAGCCTGATGGAACCGTGGGACGGCCCGGCGTGCGTGACGTTCACCGACGGCTCGCTCGTCGGCGCGGTGCTCGACCGCAACGGGCTGCGCCCCGCCCGCTGGTGGCAGACCGCCGACGGCCGCGTGGTGCTGGCCTCGGAGACCGGCGTGCTGGACGTGCCCGCCGACCAGGTCGTCGCCAAGGGCCGGTTGCAGCCGGGCAAGATGTTCCTGGTCGACACGGTCGAGGGCCGCCTGGTCGAGGACGACGAGGTCAAGGCGAAGCTGGCCGAGGAGCTGCCCTACGACGAGTGGCTGCACGCGGGCCTGCTGGAGCTGGCCGACCTGGCCGACCGCGAGCACGTCGTGCAGAGCCACGAGTCCGTGGTGCGCCGGCAGCTCACGTTCGGCTACACCGAGGAAGAGCTGCGGGTCCTGCTCGCGCCGATGTCCACCAACGGCGCGGAGCCGCTCGGCTCGATGGGCACCGACACCCCGGTGGCGGCGCTGTCGCAGCGCTCGCGGCTGCTCTACGACTACTTCGTGCAGAACTTCGCCCAGGTCACCAACCCGCCGCTGGACGCGATCCGCGAGGAGATCGTCACCAGCGTGTCGCGGGTGATGGGCCCGGAGCAGAACCTGCTCGAGCCCGGCCCGGTCAGCTGCCGGCACATCAAGCTGACCTACCCGGTGATCGACAACGACGAGCTGGCCAAGCTCATCCACATCAACGACGACGGCGACCTGCCCGGCTTCGCCTGCACCGTCCTGTCCGGACTGTACGAAGTGGACGGCGGCGGCGCGGCGCTGGCGGCGGCGGTCGAGCGGGTGCGCCGCGAGGCGTCCGAGGCGATCGCGAACGGCGCCCGCACGCTCGTGCTGTCCGACCGCGACTCCGACCACCGCATGGCGCCGATCCCGTCGCTGCTGCTCGTCTCCGCGGTGCACCACCACCTGGTGCGCACCAAGGAGCGGCTGCGCGTGGCACTGGTCGTCGAGACCGGCGACGCCCGCGAGGTGCACCACATCGCCGCGCTGCTGAGCTACGGCGCCGCCGCGGTGAACCCGTACCTGGCGTTCGAGACGATCGAAGACATGATCAGCACCGGCGCGGTCACCGGCATCGAGCCGCGCAAGGCCGTGCGGAACTACGTGACGGCGCTGGTCAAGGGCACTTTGAAGATCATGTCGAAGATGGGCATCTCGACCGTCGGCGCGTACACGGCGGCGCAGGTGTTCGAGGCCGTCGGCCTGTCCGAGGAGCTGCTCGGCGAGTACTTCACCGGCACGGTGTCGAAGCTCGGCGGCGCGGGCCTGGACGTGCTGGCGGAGGAGGTGGCGCTGCGCCACCGCCGCGCGCACCCCGACAACCCGACCGACCGGGTGCACCGCCGGCTGGAGGTGGGCGGCGAGTACGCCTACCGCCGCGAGGGCGAGCTGCACCTGTTCACGCCGGAGACGGTGTTCCTGCTCCAGCACGCCACCAAGACCGGCAAGCAGGACGTGTACCGGCGCTACACCGAAGAGGTGGAGCGGCTGGCCCGGCAGGGCGGCACGCTGCGCGGCCTGTTCTCGTTCGCCGCCGAGGGCCGCACGCCGGTCCCGATCGACGAGGTCGAGCCGGTCTCCTCGATCGTCAAGCGGTTCAACACCGGGGCCATGTCGTACGGGTCGATCTCGGCCGAGGCGCACGAGACGTTGGCCATCGCGATGAACCGGCTCGGCGGCCGGTCCAACAGCGGCGAGGGCGGCGAGGACCCGGAGCGCCTGTACGACCCGGAGCGGCGCAGCGCGGTCAAGCAGGTCGCGTCCGGCCGGTTCGGCGTCACCAGCGAGTACCTGGTCAACGCCAGCGACATCCAGATCAAGATGGCGCAGGGCGCGAAGCCCGGCGAGGGCGGCCAGCTGCCCGGCTACAAGGTGTACCCGTGGATCGCGCGCACCCGGCACTCCACGCCGGGCGTCGGCCTGATCTCGCCGCCGCCGCACCACGACATCTACTCGATCGAGGACCTCGCGCAGCTGATCCACGACCTGAAGAACGCCAACGAGCAGGCCCGCGTGCACGTGAAGCTGGTCAGCGAGGTCGGCGTCGGCACGGTCGCGGCGGGCGTGGCGAAGGCGCACGCGGACGTGGTGCTGATCTCCGGCCACGACGGCGGCACCGGCGCGTCGCCGCTGAACTCGCTCAAGCACGCGGGCACGCCGTGGGAGATCGGCCTCGCCGAAACCCAGCAGACGTTGCTGCTCAACGGTTTGCGCGACCGGATCACCGTGCAGGTCGACGGCGCGATGCGCACCGGCCGCGACGTGGTGGTGGCCGCGCTGCTCGGCGCCGAGGAGTTCGGCTTCGCGACCGCGCCGCTGATCGTCGAGGGCTGCGTGATGATGCGGGTCTGCCACCTGGACACCTGCCCCGTCGGCATCGCCACGCAGAACCCCGAGCTGCGCAAGCGCTTCACCGGCCAGGTCGACCACGTGGTGACCTTCTTCCACTTCATCGCCCAGGAGGTCCGGGAACTGCTGGCCTCCCTCGGCTTCCGCACGATCGACGAAGCCGTCGGCCACGCCGAGCTGCTGCGGACCGACGAGGCCATCGAGCACTGGAAGGCGGCCGGGCTGGACCTGTCGCCGGTGTTCGAGGTGCCGGAGACGCCTTACCGCACGGCCAAGCGCAAGGTCCGCGAGCAGGACCACGGCCTGGCGCAGGCGTTGGACCGCACGCTGCTCCAGCTCGCCGACGCGGCGTTGAACGACGCCCGCCCGGTGCGGCTGGAACTGCCGCTGCGCAACGTCAACCGCACCGTCGGCACGCTGCTCGGCGCGGAGGTCACGCGCCGCTTCGGCGGCGACGGCCTGCCCGACGACACGATCCACGTGACGTTCACCGGCTCGGCCGGCCAGTCGCTGGGCGCGTTCATCCCGCGCGGCATCACGCTGGAGATGATCGGCGACGCCAACGACTACGTCGGCAAGGGCCTGTCCGGCGGCCGGATCGTCGTGCGGCCGCACCCCGACGCGCCGTTCGCGGCCGAGCGGCAGGTCATCGCGGGCAACGTGATCGGCTACGGCGCCACGTCCGGCGAGATCTTCCTGCGCGGCCGGGTCGGCGAGCGGTTCTGCGTGCGCAACTCGGGCGCGCTGGCCGTGGCCGAGGGCGTCGGCGACCACGCGTTCGAGTACATGACCGGTGGCCGGGCCGTGGTGCTCGGGCCGACCGGCCGCAACCTCGCCGCGGGCATGTCCGGCGGCATCGCGTACGTGCTGGAACTCGACCCGGCGGCGGTCAACACCGCGATGGTCGAGCTCCAGCGGCCCGGCGCGGAAGACCTGCGCTGGCTGCGCGAAGTGGTGGAACGCCACCACCAGCTCACCGGTTCGGCGGTGGCCGCGTCGCTGCTCGGCGACTGGCCCCGGCGTTCCGCGTCGTTCACCAAGGTCATGCCCGGTGACTACCAGCGCGTGCTCGAAGCGATGAGGCTCGCCCGCGCGGAAGGCAGGGACGTCGACCAGGCGATCATGGAGGCCTCCCGTGGCTGACCCGTACGGTTTCCTCAAGCACTCCCGCGCCGAGGCGAAGAAGCGTCCCGCCGCGGACCGGCTGTCCGACTGGGACGAGGTGTACCTCGACGTCCCCGCCGAGCAGCGCGACGCGGAGGTGCGCACGCAGGCGGCGCGGTGCATGGACTGCGGCATCCCGTTCTGCCACTCCGGGTCGGCCGGGTGCCCGCTCGGCAACCTGATCCCCGAGTGGAACGACCTGGTGCGCCGGGGCGACTGGGAGTCGGCGTCGGACCGGCTGCACGCGACGAACAACTTCCCCGAGTTCACCGGCCGGCTGTGCCCCGCGCCGTGCGAGGCGGCGTGCGTGCTGTCGATCAGCCACGACGCGGGCGGCGCGGTCGCGATCAAGCGGGTCGAGCAGGCCATCGCGGACGTGTCGTGGGACCAGGGGCTCGTGCGGCCGACGCAGTCGCAGGTGTCGTCGGGCCGCCGGGTGGCGGTCGTCGGTTCCGGCCCGGCCGGGCTGGCGGCGGCGCAGCAGCTCACGCGGGCGGGCCACGAGGTCACCGTGTTCGAGCGGGACGACCGGCTCGGCGGGCTGCTCCGCTACGGCATCCCCGAGTTCAAGATGGAGAAGAAGGTCCTCGACCGGCGGCTCGCGCAGCTGCGCAAGGAGGGCACGAAGTTCGTCACCGGCTGCGAGGTCGGCGTCGACCTGACCGTCGAGGAGCTGCGGTCGAAGTTCGACGCGGTGGTCCTCGCGGTCGGCGCGCTGCGCGGCCGTGACGACACGACGACGCCCGGCCGTTCGCTGCGGGGCGTCCACCTGGCCATGGAGCACCTGGTGCCCGCCAACCGCGCGTGCGAGGGCGACGGCCCGCCGGCGATCGACGCGGCGGGCAAGCACGTCGTGATCATCGGCGGCGGCGACACCGGGGCCGACTGCTACGGCACGGCGTCCCGGCAGGGCGCGGCCTCCGTGCTGCAGCTGGACCAGTACCCGATGCCGCCGTCCACTCGCGACAACGACCGCTCGCCGTGGCCGGTGTGGCCGTGGATCCTGCGCACCTACCCCGCGCACGAGGAGGCGGGCGAGCGGAAGTTCGCGGTCGCGGTGGAGGAGTTCGTCGGCGACGACGACGGGCACGTGACCCACATCCGGCTGCGCAAGGTGCGGGTGGAGAAGGACGCCTCGGGCCGCCGCCAGGTCGTGCCGACGTCCGAGGAGGTCGAGGTGCTGCCCGCGGACCTGGTGCTGCTGGCCATCGGCTTCGAGGGCGTCGAGCACATGCCGCTGCTGGACGGGCTCGGCCTCCAGCTCACCTCGCGCGGCACGATCTCGTGCGGCTCGGACTGGCAGACCCGGTCGCCCGGCGTGTTCGTCTGCGGTGACGCCCACCGGGGCGCCTCGCTGGTCGTGTGGGCGATCGCCGAGGGCCGCTCGGTGGCCAACGCGGTGGACCGCTACCTGACCGGCTCGTCCGACCTGCCGTCCCCGGTGATCCCCAACATGCTGCCGCTCGCCGTGGTGTAACCCCCCAGACCGCCGCTCGCTGGTTGCCCGGCCGCCCCGACAACGACGTCGGGGCGGCCCTTTCACCGCGGCGGTGTCGCCCGGCCGGGACCAAGGCGTGCCCACGTGCCAACTCGGGTGACTTCCCGAGCGGGAACCGGGAGAGCGCCCCGGCGAGCGGTGGAGCCGAGGACGTCACCCATGGCACGAGGTGCGGTCGACATCGCGGACGAATGATTCCTCGACCCCGCGCGAAGGCCGTCACACGCTGGTCACCGCGCGCACCGACCGGATGCGGCTGACCAGGAACTCGCGGTGCTCGCCGCGGGGCGCGCAGTTGGCCTTCAGGTTGCCCGCCGCGTGGTCCACTGGCGTGATCACGTGCTTCACCGTGCTCCGCGGGCCGTTCGCCACCGCGATCTCCACCGACGTGCGGCTCACCAGCGCGTCCGCCAGCAGCACCACCTCCGAGTCGCGCAGCACCAGCGACTGGTCGCGCAACAGCCGCACGGTGCCGATCCGCTGCGACTCCACCGGCGGCAGGACGAACTTCGGCCTGGGCCGCTCCTGCTCCACCAGGGCCGCCGCCAGCTTCGCCACCTCGTGCCCGGTCAACGGCGCCCGCCACCCGCCGGTCGCGGCACGTGCGGGCGGCGGCGCCTCGACCCGGCGCCGAGGCAGCCGCGCCATCACCGCCGTGCCGTCCACCGCGGCCGTCGTGGGCGCGTAACCGGCCGCCCGCAGCAGCGCCAACGTCTCCTTGGCGGGCTTCGCCGACGCCAGCACCGTCGGGCCCAACGGCTGCAACGACAACTGCGCCAACGACCGGTGCGCGGCGATCTCGCTCAACAGCACCGGGTCCTCGGTCCGCACGCAGCACGCGACCGGCGTCACCGTGATCCGCCCGTGCTGCCGCGCCACCTCGCGGACCAGGTGCGCCAACGTGGGCGGCACGCCGTGCTCGGCCACCGACGCCAACCGGGCCAGCAGCGCGTCCGGCTCGTGCCCCGCGTCCAACGCCCGCCGCACGCTCGCCCCGCTGAACCGCCACCCGCCCGCCGCGCCGTCCGCCGCCAGGTCCAGCACCGCGCTCAGCTCGCGCGACGGCAACCCGGCCACCACGGCGGTCAGGTCCGGCCGCAGGTGGGCGGTGGACGCGTCGGGCGGCACGAACCGGCCCGCCACCTCGTCCACCCCGCCCGCCAGCACCGCGCGGCCCAGCGAGGTCGCCGCGCCCAGCGCCACCAACCCCACCGACTCGGCCTCCACCAGCGCCGCCTCGGTCGCCGCCCGTCCGTGCACGGCGGGCCGCGTCCACACCAGGTCGGCCACCACCTCGTGCCGGTGCTCGAACGCCTCGTCCTCGTCCAGCAGCGCGTACCGCTCCAGCAGCCCGCGCCGGATCCGGTCGCCCGAGTCCGACGAGGACGGCTCCGCCGACGCGGGCCGCTGCTTGCCCGGCGTCCACGTCAACCGCGGCCACGCCCGGGCCAGCGCGGTCAACCGCTCCGGGGGCGACGCGGCCCGCCACGGGTCCGCGCCGACGGTCGGTACCAGCCTGCCGTCGTCCACCGCGAGCAGCCGCGCCTCGACCGCCAGCCCCACCCACAACCGCGTCCGGCCCTCGTCCGCGCGCAGCACGCCCGCGAGCCGCCGCAGCTCCCGCAGCCCCATCACCGCGCGGCACGCCACCTGCTCCACGTCGCACAGGTCGACCAGCCGCGTCACACCGTCCACAGTGGACGTGGCGGGGGTGATCGCGGCCCGGTCCGCGAAACCCCGGTTCTGCGGCGCGCGGCGCGGCGCGCGTGGCGCGGGCGTGATGCGCTGCGGCGGCTCGTCCTCCACCGGCCGCAACCCCGGCGAACTCACCAGCCGCCCCTCCGCCGGCCAGACCAACGCCCTCGCGCGCAACTGGCCCAACGCCCGCTTCAGCTCGGCCCGCGACGCCTTCCCGGTGCAGCGCAACCGTTCCGCCAGCGCCTCCACACAGGCCTCGTCACCCAGCCGCAGCACGGTGTCCAGCACGTCCCGGCACGCCTGGTCGAGCCCGTCGACCGCCGCCCGCAGCGACGCCGCCGAGGTCAGCTCGTCCGCCAGCGCCCGCAACGAGTGGGGCCTGCGGTCGGCGGCGTCCTTGCGCAGCGCCAGGATGTCCCGGACCTCCACCGCGTCGAGCTCGCGCAGCCATCCGGCCAGCGCCGTTTTCCTACCCACCAGCCGATTATGCACAGAACGTGACGGCTCGGTGATGCGGTGCGATAGAGCGTTCGAATGGGCCACGAATGGACGAACGTAAGCTGTGCGCCGTGGAATTCACCGGGTTCGGCGAACACGCCATCGACTTCTACGACGGACTGGTCGCCGACAACTCCAAGGCTTACTGGGACGACCACAAGCACGTCTACCTGCGCGATGTGCGCGCGCCCATGGAGACGTTGCTGGCCGCGCTCGAGCCCGAGTTCGGCAAGGGAAAGGTCTTCCGGCCCTATCGGGACGTGCGGTTCAGCAAGGACAAGACGCCGTACAAAGACCACTGCGGCGGGGTGGTGGAACTCGGCCGGGGTGGCGGCGCGCACTACGTGCAGCTCGGTACCGAAGGCCTGTTCGTGGCCGGTGGGTCGTTCGCCATGGCCTCCGACCAGCTCGCCCGCTACCGCGAGTCGGTCGCCGACGACGTGCGCGGTCGTGCGCTGGAGAAGCTGCTCGCGCAGCTCGCCGGGGCGGGCTGGGAGCTGCGCGGGGACAAGCTCAAGCGCGCGCCGCGCGGCGTGGACCCCGAGCACCCCCGGATCGAGCTGCTCAAGCACAAGCGCGTCTACGTCGCCAAGGTGTGGCCGCCGGACGACGTGCTGCACGAGCCGGGCTGCCTGGACCGGGTCCGCGACGCGTGGCACGAGGCCACCCCGCTCGTCGACTGGTGCGCCGACCACATCGGCCTGACCGAAGTCGGCTTCCGCCGCTGACCGCCGCCCCCGGGGCGCCGGACTTCCCCGCTGATCGAGTGCGGGCCCTCGGCACCGGTGGCGTGCCTCACACCCGCGGGTCGTCGGACCCGGCGCGCACGCAGGCATCGGACCCGGCCGCGCAGGGTTTCGCACCGGGCTGCGCAGGCGTCACCCGCCAGGGGACCCCTGGCTTTCATCCTCCCAGAGGGGTGCCACGTTTTCGGGTGAACGACCGTGCGACCAGGGCTCCGAAGCCCACGCCGGCGACGTCCACGAGGGCGTCCAGCACGTCGCCGCTCCGGTTCAGCCCGGTGATGAGCCACTGCAACGCTTCCGAGACCGCGGCGTAACCCAAGAGGCCGGTGAGGAGTGGTCCGGACGGCAGCCGCGCGTACCTCCCCGTGCCCATGAGCAGGGCGAACAGCACGAAGTGCACCACCTTGTCGGTGCCCGGAGGGGCTGTGGGCACACCTGACGCGGGGGTGAACAGCACGATGACGCTGAGCGACACCGCGACCACGAACGGAAGGATTCTGGGGCCCACGGTGCAGATTCTGCCTGTTTCGCGGAGATTACTTCCCGGTACATCCTGATCGGTCCAGTGACAGGGACTACTCTGACTAGACGTGAGTCGACGCGCGAAGATCGTCTGTACGATGGGTCCTGCCACCGCGACCGAGGACAAGGTCAACGAGCTGGTGGCGGCCGGTATGGACGTTGCCCGGATGAACTTCAGCCACGGCAGCCATGCCGACCACAAGCAGGTCTACGACCTCGTCCGCAACGCGGCCGAGGCGTCGGGCCGCGCGGTCGGCATCCTGGCCGACCTCCAGGGACCGAAGATCCGCCTCGGTCGGTTCGCCCACGGTCCCGTCGAGTGGCGCACCGGTGACATCGTCCGGGTGACCGTCGAGGACGTCGAGGGCACCCACGACCGGGTCTCCACCACCTACAAGCAGCTCGCGCAGGACGCCAAGGCCGGCGACCGCCTGCTGGTGGACGACGGCAAGGTGGGCCTGACCGTCACCGAGATCGACGGGCCGGACGTGGTCTGCGAGGTCACCGAGGGCGGCCCGGTCAGCAACAACAAGGGCCTCTCGCTGCCCGGCATGGACGTGTCCGTGCCCGCGCTGTCCGAGAAGGACATCGAGGACCTGGAGTTCGCCCTCAACCTGGGCGTGGACTTCATCGCCCTGTCGTTCGTGCGCTCGCCCGCGGACATCGACCTGGTCCACCAGGTCATGGACCGCGTGGGCCACGGCCGCAAGCCGGTGATCGCCAAGATCGAGAAGCCGGAGGCGGTCGACAACCTCGAAGCGATCGTGCTCGCCTTCGACGGCGTCATGGTCGCCCGCGGCGACCTGGGCGTCGAGCTGCCGCTGGAGCACGTGCCGCTGGTGCAGAAGCGGGCCATCCAGATCGCCCGCGAGAACGCCAAGCCGGTCATCGTGGCGACCCAGATGCTCGACTCGATGATCACGAACTCCCGGCCGACGCGCGCCGAGACCTCGGACGTCGCCAACGCCGTGCTCGACGGCGCCGACGCGCTGATGCTGTCCGGCGAGACCTCGGTCGGCCGCTACGCCATCGAGACCGTCAAGACCATGGCCCGCATCATCGTGGCCGTCGAGACCGAGTCCACCGTGGTCCCGCCGCTGACGCACGTCCCGCGCACCAAGCGCGGCGTGATCTCGTACGCGGCGCGCGACATCGGCGAGCGGCTCAACGCGAAGGCGCTGGTCGCCTTCACCCAGTCCGGTGACACCGTGCGGCGGCTCGCCCGCCTGCACACCCCGCTGCCGCTGCTGGCGTTCACGCCGGAGCCCAGCGTGCGCAGTCAGCTTTCTCTCACCTGGGGCACCGAGACGTTCCTGGTGCCTAAGGTGGACTCGACGGACGAGATGGTCCGCCAGGTGGACCTGTCGATGATCGACATCGGTCGGTACCAGCCGGGCGACCTCGTCGTGGTCGTGGCAGGCTCGCCGCCTGGCACCATCGGCTCGACCAACCTCATCCGGGTGCACCGCCTGGGGGAGGACGACCACGCTTAGGAGATGACGTGACCGAGGCTGCCCGTGCCGCGGCGACCGCCGAGTTCTCGGACGTTCCACTGGACGCCGACGGCGTGCCCCACGGGCAGCCCGTGCTCGACCGACTCGTCGCGCTGCTCGACCTGGAGCGCGTCGAGGAGAACATCTTCCGCGGCGTGTCACCCGCCGAGTCGCCCGTCCGGGTGTTCGGCGGGCAGGTCGCCGGCCAGGCCCTGGTAGCCGCCGGCCGCACCGTGCCGCGCGACCGCCGGGTGCACTCGCTGCACTCGTACTTCATCCGCGGCGGCGACCCGAGCGTGCCGATCGTGTACGAGGTGGACCGGGTCCGCGATGGACGGTCCTTCACCACCCGCCGCGTGGTCGCCGTGCAGCACGGCAAGGCGATCTTCACGCTGTCGGCGTCGTTCCAGCTCGACGAGCCGGGCCTGGACCACCAGGAGCCGATGCCCGCCGTGCCGCCGCCCGCCTCGCTGCCCACCTACGCCGAGTCGGCGGCCGGGTACCTGGAGAAGGTCGGCATGGCGCGCCTGCCGAGGCCGATCGACATCCGGTACGTGACCGAGCCGCCGTGGCGGGCGCGGGAGGACGGGCCGGGCGAGGCGCGCAGCCAGGTGTGGATGAGGGCGGACGGCACGCTGCCGGACGACGACCTGCTGCACGTGTGCGTGCTCGCCTACGCCTCCGACATGACCCTGCTCGACTCGGTGCTGGTCCGCCACGGCGTGTACTGGGGCACCGACAAGGTCCTGGGCGCGAGCCTGGACCACGCCATGTGGTTCCACCGCCGGTTCCGCGCGGACGAGTGGTTCCTCTACGACTGCGAGTCGCCCTCGGCTTCCGGCGCCCGAGGCCTCGCGACGGGCCACTTCTACAGCCACGACGGCCAACTGGTGGCTACCGTGGTGCAGGAGGGCCTGCTCCGGGTCCTGTGATCGACCGGCTACGACTGCGCAGTCGATGGAGCAAGAGAGGTGGCCGCGATGAGCACCGTGCCCTGGCCTGACCACTTGTTCACGCTTGAGGAGTGGGACGCGCTTCCAGAGGACAAGTCGCGCCACTTCGAGCTGGTCGAAGGAGTCTTGCTGGTGGCGCCGAGGCCGGCACCGAAACACCAAGTGGCGATGGCGAACCTCCGGAGCTGCCTCAAAGAGCAACTGCCCGCTGGGGTGGTGGCGGTCCAGGACGTCGACGTCGTGATCGACCCCGGGCCGCCGCTCTCGCTTCGCGCACCCGACGTCGTGGTGGTGCCTGCCGAGCGCTACTGGGAGCACCCGAGCCGGTTCAACCCCGATGACCTGCACTTGGCGGTGGAGATCGTGTCGCCGGGAACGGGCCGAACAGACCGCGTGTTCAAGCCGATCGAGTACGCCAAGGTCGGTATCCCGCACTACTGGGTGGTGGAACTCGACGAGCCGGCCACGCTCATCGCGTTCAGCCTGGTCGCCGGCAGGTACAAGCAGATCGCGCAAGGCACCGGGAAGGTCCAGGTCCCCGAGCCCTTCCCGGTGACCGTCGACATGACCACGCTGATCAATCCCTGAGCCGCAGCGCGTCCCACAGCGCGCGCACGTGGTGCTCGCGAGTCGCCTCCGCGCCGATCGCCACGCGGATGGCGAAGCGGCCGTCGACGGTGGTGTGGGTGACGAAGGCGTCACCCGAGGCGTTGACGCGGTCCATCGCGGCACGGGTCGCGTCGTCGCCGGAGCGGTGGGCGATGGTCAGCAGGGAGAGCGAACGGGGGACGACGAGTTCCCAGTCGTCGGACGCGTCCACCCACGACTCGAGCAGGGCCGCCAGCTCGACGTGGCCGCGCAGGTGCTCGCGGATGCCCTCCAGGCCGTACCAGCGCAGCACCGACCACAGCTTCAGCGCCCGGAACCGGCGGCCCAGGGGGATCTGCCAGTCGCGGTAGTCGACGACGGCGCCCGACTCGGTCGCGGTGTTGCGCAGGTACTCCGGCAGGATCGTGAGGGCGTCGACCAGGACGTCCGGGTGGGCGGTCCAGAACAGGGACACGTCGAACGCGGTCAGCATCCACTTGTGCGCGTTCGCGGTGAACGAGTCGGCCCGGTCCACGCCGTCGAACAGGTCGCGGAACTCCGGGCACAGCGCCGCCGGGCCCGCCCACGCCGCGTCCACGTGCAACCAGATCCCGTGCTCGGCGCACACGGCGGCGATCTCGCGCACCGGGTCGACCGCGCCGGTGCCCGTGGTGCCGACGGTCGCGCACACCAGCACCGGCCGCCGGCCCGCCGCCACGTCCGACCGGACGCGGGCCGCCAGGTCGTCCGCGCGCATGGCCAGCCGGGAGTCGACCTCGACCGCCCGCACGGCCTGCTCGCCCAGCCCCGCCAGCCGCGCCGCCCGTTCGAGCGACGAGTGCGTCTGCGACGACACGTACACCGTCTCGGTCCCGTCCACGCCGGACCGCCGCCACGTCCCGCCAGACGACCGGTGCAGCGCGGCGAGCACCGCGACCAGCGCCGCGGACGACGCGGTGTCCTGGATGACCCCGCCGCCGACGAACGACGGCGGCAGGCCGAGCGCCCCGACCAGCTCGTCCATCAGGTGCTGCTCGACCTCGGTCGCGGCGGGGGAGGTGGACCACAACATGCCCTGCACGCCCAGGCCCGACGACAGCAGGTCGCCGAGCACGGACGGCAGCGAGGCGTTCGACGGGAAGTAGGCGAAGAAGCCCGGGTGCTGCCAGTGCGTCGTCCCCGGCAGCACGACCCGGTCCAGGTCCGCGAGCAGCCCGTCGAAGCCCTCGCCGCGCTCGGGCAGCCCGGCGAGCTGCCCGCGCACCCAGCCGGGCTCGACCGGCGACCTGACCGGGAAGCCCTCGACGCGTGAGCGGTAGTCGGCGATCCAGTCGACCACCTCGTGGCCGACCCGGCGGAACTCGTCGGGGTCCATGGCCGGGAATCTATACGCGCCGCCTGCGGTGGGTGGGGCGCTGGTCGTCCGGCGGCGTCAGGGCCCGCGTCTCGACCCGCTCCAGCACCACCGAGCTGGTCAGGTTCCGCACCTCGGCGCGGGAGGCGATCTTGTCCATCAGGAACGCCTGCAGGTGCGTGCTGTCGGCCACCGCGATGTGCACCAGGAAGTCCGCCTGGCCGCTGACGTGGAACAACGAGCGCGTCTCCGGCTGCGCCATCACGAACCGCCGGAACGCCGCCACCACCGGCCTGGTGTGCGGCCGCACGTTGACCGAGACGACGGCCTCCAGCGGCAGGCCGGTGGTGCGCGGGTCGACCACGGCGTGGAACCCGGTGATCACGCCCAGGTCGCGCAGCCGGCGCACGCGGTGCAGGCAGGTCGACGGCGCGATGCCCACCGCCTCGGCCAGGCTCCGGTTCGGCAGCGTCGCGTCGTTCTGCAACGCCTCCAGGATCAGCCAGTCGACCGAATCCAGTTCGGCTGTCTCGCTCACAACCGAACACTGTAACCGTCAGGTGGAATACAGCAGAACGAATGGCACAGGATGCGCCCGTGCACATCGCCTGGACCTCGTTCCTCCTCGCCCTCGTCGTCATCACCGTCGTGCCCGGCCCGGACTTCGTGCTGATCACCGGCAACGCCGTGCGCGGCGTGCGGCACGGCGCGCTGACGGCGGCGGGCGTCGTGACCGGGCTGCTGGTGCACGCCCTGCTGGCCACGCTGGGGCTGTCCGCGCTGGTCGCGGCGGCGCCGGCGGCGTTGCTGGCGGTCAAGGCGGTGGGCGCGCTGTACCTCGCCCACCTGGGCGTCGCCACGCTGCGGGCGGCCCGGCGCGGTGGGCCGATCCGGCAGGCGCCGAAGTCGGACCGGTCGCTGTTCCTGCGCGGTGTGCTGTGCGACCTGCTCAACCCGAAGGTGATGCTGACGTTCCTCAGCCTCGTGCCGCAGGCCATGGACCCCGCGTCGCCGCCGCTGCCGCAGGCCGCGCTGCTCTCGGCGGTCGCGGTGGGCGTGTTCGCGTGCTTCTGGGCCGTGGTCGTGCCGCTGGCGGGCCGGCTGGCGGCGCTGCTGTCACGCCCTCGGGTGAGGCCGGTGTTCGAGCGGCTCTGCGGCGCGGCGCTGATCGGCATGGCGGCTTCGGTGCTCGCCGCCTGATTCTCGTTATCGTGGCGCGGCCGAGGAGTCTCCGGTGGGTGAGCCCGACTCGGCCGAGAGGAACACACGGTATGCGCACACCAGGGGACGCCGCGGCGGTGACGGCCGCGCAGCGGGGCGAGCCGGGCGCGTTGGACGCGCTGGTGGCCGCCTACCTGCCGCTGGTCTACAACGTGGTCGGGCGCGCGTTGGCGGGCCACCCGGACACCGACGACGTGGTGCAGGAGACCATGCTCCGCGCGTTGAACGGGCTGCCGAAGCTGCGCGAGCCCGAGGCGTTCCGGTCGTGGCTGCTGGCCATCGCGCTGAACCAGGTGCGCGACCACCACCGCACGGGGCCGCCGCTGGTCGACGCCGAGCCGGCCGACCTCGCCGACCCCGGCGCGGACTTCGCCGACCTGGCCATCACCCGGCTCCAGCTCACCGGCCAGCGCCGCGAGGTCGTCGCGGCCACCCGGTGGATCGGCGACGACGAGCGCGAGCTGCTGTCGCTGTGGTGGATGGAGCAGGTCGGGCGGATCACCCGGGCCGAGCTGGCCGAGGCGCTGGGCATCACCCCGCAGCACGCGGCGGTGCGGGTGCAGCGGATGAAGGCGCAGCTCGAAGGGGCGCGGGTGGTCGTCCGGGTGCTGGCCGCGCCGCGCTGCGGCGACCTCGCCGAGGTGATCGCGGACTGGGACGGGCAGCCGAACGCGCTGTGGCGCAAGCGGATCGTGCGGCACGCCCGGGAGTGCGCCCGCTGCGCCCGCGGGTTCGACGACCTGGCCGCCGTGGACGGGCTGCTGGCCCGGATCCCGCTCGTGCCGCTGCCCGCCGGGTTCGACCTGGCCGCCGCCGAGCCCGTGGTCGCGGTGGTGAAGAAGGGCTTCGGCGTCGGCAAGGTCTGGGCGAACGCGGCCACGAAGCCGCTGGTCGCGGCGGCGGCCGTCGCGGCGGTGGCGGGCGCCGTCGTGCTGCTGCCCGTCGAGCGGACGCCGACGCCCGCGGCGGCCCCGGTCGCCGTCACGACCACCCGGACGCCCTCGACCGTCCCCACGACGACCACCACCACTGCCAACACCACCACCACGACGACCACGACCACGACCACGACGGCTCCGCCGGTCGCGCCGGCGCCGGTCGTGCGGCCGGTCACCAGGTCGGTCAAGAAGGGCGTCGGCACCTGGCACTTCGAGGGCGTGACGCGGGCGCTGTCCGACGTCGGCGCGGGCTGGTTCTACAACTGGGCCACCACCAGGGAGAACGTGCAGGCGCCGCCGGGCGTGGAGTACGTGCCGATGATCTGGGGCGCGAAGACCGCCACGCCCGCGAACCTGGCCGCGGTGAAGGGCCAGGGCACGACCCTGCTCGGGTTCAACGAGCCGGACCTCGGCGAGCAGTCGAACATGACCGTCGAGCAGGCGCTGGACCTGTGGCCGCAGCTCCAGGCGACGGGGATGCGCCTGGGCAGCCCGGCCGTCGCGCACAGCGGCGACCAGGCCGGCGGCTGGCTCGACCGGTTCATGACCGGGGCGCGGCAGCGCGGGCTGCGGGTCGACTTCATCACGCTGCACTGGTACGGCTCGGACTTCGGCCCCGCCGCCGTCGGCCACCTGAAGAGCTACCTGGACGCCGTGCGCGCCCGCTACGGCCTGCCGGTCTGGCTCACCGAGTACTCGCTGATGGACTTCTCCGGCGGCGGCGTGCGCTACCCGGACGACCGGCAGCTCGCCGACTTCGCCGGCGCGTCGTCCCGGATGCTCGAGGACCTGCCCTACCTGGAGCGCTACGCGTGGTTCGCGCTCCCCGCAGACAAGCCGGGCACGGGGCTGTACGTGCCCGGAGGGACGCCGAACCGGGCCGGCGAGGCCTACCGCGCCACCGGTTAGGCGAGCGCCCGCCGCCGGTCGTGCGGCGACGGGCGCTCCGCGGTACCGGCCCGCCGCCGGTCGTGCGGCGGCGGGCCGGGCTCGGGGTCCCGGGACCCCGACTGGTGGACGGCCGGTCGGCGTCAGGCGTCCGGTCGGTCGTCGAACAGCGGTTGCCAGCGGCCGTCGAAGCCGCCGTTCGCCGCCAGCTGCCAGCCCGGCGGCAGCCAGACGCCCACCTCGCGGCTCGTGCTGTCGTCGATCCCGCCCGAGTGCACGAAGTACTCGTGCTGCCGCCAGTAGGCGCCGTGCGAGGCCGGGTCGCCGCTGACCGCGCCGCGGCTGCGGCCCGAGCTGTCCAGGCCCGTGCCCGCGAACCCGCCGAAGTCGTCCGACCCGGACGGCGTGTCCTCGTCCAGCTCCGCCGAGTACGCGCCGAAGAACCACGCCTTCGACAGGTAGCCCTCGCGGCCGTCCGTGAGGTCCGACGCGGCGTCGTCGCGGGACCGGTTGTAGAACCGCTGCACGCCCGTCCCGATGCCCAGCGCGGGCGTCTCGAACCGCACGTCCACCACGTCCGCGGCCAACCAGTGCCGCTGCCACGCCGACTGCGACCAGTGCGTCGGCACGACGTCGGCCAGGTCCTGCAGCTCGTACGTCAGCCGCTTCACCTTCGGCCACGTCACCTTGGTGCCGTTGTCGACCCGGCTCGCCTGCGCGGACGCGTTGGCGAACGTCAGCGGCACCGCGCCGAACGCCGCCACCGCGCCCGCCGCGCCCTCCGGCACGAACGCGTAGTGCACGTTGCGCCGGTCGTCCGCGCCGGAGATGCGCACCTCGGCGTTGCCGGCCGCCGCCATCCGGCCCGAGACGGAGGCCCACGTGTCGGTCACGAACCGCAGCTCGTGTGCGTGCGGCCCGGCGCCGGGCAGGTCGAAGTCGCTCTCGTCGGCCTGCCACAGCAGCAAGTGCCTGCCGGTGGACGTCTGCAGGAAGTTGACGTCCGGGTCGTAGGACCGCCGCATCACGTGGTCCTTGTGGTGCGTCACGGTGGCGTTGCCGAACGACTCGCCCGCGCCGCCCGGCGTGCCGGCCACCCCGCGCACCACGATCTCCACCCGCTCCCAGTCGTGGATCTCGTCGCCGTCCTTGTCGGCCGCGTTGTAGACGTGGTAGAGCAGCACCAACGACTTGCCGCCGTTCTCGGTGAACTCCAGCAGCGCGGTGTAGAGGGTGGGCCGGATCCGCCACCGCTCGTACCCCGCCGCGCCGGCCGCGTACTGCGGCACCTGGCGCCAGTTCGCCCGGTTGGTGGCGTAGGCGCCGTCCCGGTCGAAGTCGAAGTTCGCGAGCCAGTCCCGGCCCTGCTTGCCGTCGTTCTCGTCACCCCGCTTGAGGATGACGGGCGCGTAGTGGGTCAGGTACGCCTGCCGTTGCGCGGCGGTCAGGGTCCACGGTGCCTGCGCCTGCGCCGTCGGCGCGGTCAGGCCGGCCGCGAGCACGGCCGCGACGAGCACGAGGAGTCGTGTCATGCCCTGGACTCTCGCGCTGTCGCGGCCGTGTTGTCAGCGGCGGCCCGCCCTGGTGGAGCGGGATCCCGCAGCGGTCGGAGACCGCGATCGGACGACAGCGGTCGGAGACCGCGATCGGACGACAGCGGTCGGAGACCGCGATCGGACGACAGCGGTCGGAGACCGCGGTCAGGCGACAGCGGTCAGGCGACAGCGGTCAGGCGACAGCGGTCAGGCGACAGCGGTCAGGCGAGGGTCCACTTCTGGTTGGCCGCGCCCGTGCAGGTCCAGATCTGCAACCTGGTCCCGTCCGCGCTGGTGTTGCCGGTGACGTCCACGCACTTGCCGGTCGCCGGGTTCACCAGGTCACGGCCCGAGGTGTGGGTCCACTGCTGGTTCGCCCCGCCGCCGCAGGTCCACAGCTGGAGCTGCGCGCCGTCGGCGGTGCCGCGGTCCTTGATGTCGAGGCACTTGCCGAGCGCGCGCAGCGTGCCGTCACCGGGCCGCGACCACTGCTGCGCCGCGGTGCCGTTGCACGAGTACAGCTGCACCGCCGCGCCGTCCGCGCTGCTGGCACCCGCGACGTCGACGCACTTGCCGCCCAGTCCGGTGATCGCGCCACCGCTGCCGCCGGGGTTGCCGGTGCCGGGCGTGCCCTGCCAGGTGAACGTCGCCGACGTGCGGGCGGGCAGGGTGTAGGTGAACGACTGGTTGCCCCAGTTCACCCGGACGGACTGGGCGGAGGTGCCGCCGTTGTGCGCGATCAGGGCCTTGGAGCCGTCCGGGTTGCGGTAGGCCACGTTCTGCACGGTGCCGTTCGCCGTCGAGTCGATCCGGTACGCGCCCGGCCGGACGAACTTCGTCAGGTGCCCGGTGGTGTAGTACTCGACGGTGTAGTCGACCTGGCCGGCGCGCGACCCGCCCTCCTGCACGGTGATCAGGCCGGTGCACGTGCCGCAGCCGCCGTTGTGCGGCCCCATGTTCTGGTTGAGCGCGAGGCTCCACTTCACCAGGCTGGAGCTGTAGTTGCGGGCGTAGTTGACGATGTCGGCCATGTCCTCGTTGTGCTGGTTCGAGATCCACGTGCCGCCGGAGTGCTCGGTGCTGAACTGCTTCACGGTCGGGTACTGGTTGCGCACCTGCGTGCCGACCGCCGGGTCGCCGAAGTAGCCGTGCCACGCGATGCCGCCGAACAGCGGGTCGTTGCGCACGCCCGCGTCGTTGAGGACGCCGGAGCCGAAGTTGGCGTAGTCGCCGTAGTTCCAGTCGTGCACCAGCACCTTGGTGGTGATGCCCGCCGCGCGGAACGCCGGGTACAGGTTGTTCTTGGTGAACTCGACCAGGCCCGCCGGGTTCCAGCTCATGCCGGGGTAGTCCATCGCGGTCGGGTTGGACGCCTGGCAGCAGTTCGGCTCGTTCTGCACGGACACGTAGTCGACCGGGATGCCCGCGGCCTGGTAGCTCTGCACGTACTTCACGAAGTACTGCGCGTACATCGGCGCGTACTCCCACTTGAGCCAGCCCATCTGGTCCATGCGGCCGTTGTCCTTCATCCAGCCCGGCGCGCTCCACGGCACGCCCTTGACCCGCAGCTGCGGGTTGAGCTGCTTGGCCTGCTGCGTCAGCAGCCGCACGTTGGTGTCGTAGCCGTTCGCGCCGAAGTCGTTGAGGTCGCAGCACGTGTCGTCGAGCGAGACGTGGCCCGGCCGGGACAGGTCCGACGCGCCGATCGGGTTGCGCACGAACGACAGGCCGATGCCGTCGACGGGGTGGAACAGCTTGCGCATCACCGCGTCCCGCGTGGCCGCCGAGACCGGGCCGCCGCGCAGCAGGTGGGCGGTGGTGTCGGTGATCGACGCGCCGCCGCCCTCGAACTGCTGGTAGGTCGTGCCCTCGTTGACGGTGATGGTGTGGGTGGCGCTGCCGCCGTTGGCGCTGAACGCGATCGACGGCTGCTGCTGGAGGCCGCGGGTGACGACCCGGCCGCCGCCGTCGGAGGTGGTGGTCAGGTAGACGTTGACGGTCTCGCCCGCGGCGGCGGCGGGCTGCGAGGCGGCGAGGGTGGCTGCGACGGTGATCACGGCTATGCCGGCGCTGACGAAAGCCCGACGGTGGGAAGAGGGCACCCCGGACTCCTTTCACGACGTTGTGGGCAGGGGTCGGCAGTCTGTAACAAAATGGAACATTTGTGGAACTTGTCCGCAGGTGAAAGGAAACAATGCTGCCGAACCCGTGTCAAGGTTCGCGCTTTCCGGTCGGTGGATACCGGTAAAGACCGTGAAAAGGAGTGGGCGCGCGGGTCGTCAGCCGCGCGGCACGGGCCCGGTGGACGCCCTGACCACGAGTTCCGTGGCCAGCTCGACGTGCAGCGCCTCCAGCTCGTGCCGGTCGAGCAACCGCATCAGCAGGGTCACGGCCATCCGGCCCATCTCCTGCAACGGCTGCCGCACGGTGGTCAGCTCCGGTCGCGTGGCACGGCTCAGGTCGAGGTCGTCGAAACCGGCCACCGACACGTCGCCCGGGACGTCGAGGCCCAGCTCGCGGGCCGCGCGCAAGGCGCCGACGGCCATCTTGTCGTTGAACGCGACCAGCGCCGTCGGCCGGTCCGCGAGGGCCAGCAGCTCGCGGGCGACCAGGTGGCCGTTCTCCTCGGTGGGCTCGTCCACGTGCCGCAGCAGCTCCGCCGACGGCAGCACGCCGACGTCGGACAACGCCGCCGCGTACCCGGCGAGCCTGCCGTCGCTGGCCAGCCAGTCGCCGGGGCCGCCGATGATCCCGATCCGCCGGTGGCCCAGCTCCACCAGGTGCGCCATCAGCCGCCGCGCGCCCGCGAAGTGCGCCGCCGACACCGACGCCACGTCGCGCGGCAGCTCGGTGCGCGGGTCGACCACCACGAACGGGAACCGGCGGTCGCGCAGCCGGACCAGCTCCTCGGCCGGCTCCGGCGGCAGGATCAGGATCGCCCCGCCCACGTCCGCGCGGGCCGCCAGGCCGGGCAGCGCCGACTCCCGCTGCGCCGACACCCCGGCGCTCAGCGCGACCTGGCGGTGGTGCAGGGCCAACGTCTCGGCGACGCTGGACACGATCAGTCCGAAGTAGTCGGTGAGCAGGTACGGGCAGCGCACGTAGATCGGGCCGGCCGGCTTCGCGCCCCGCGCCCGCGGCGCCTCCGCGCCCAGCCCGGCCACGGCGCGCAGCACCAGCTCACGGGTGTGCTCGGCGACGTTGGCCTGGCCGTTGAGCACGCGCGACACGGTGGCGATGGAAAGCCCGGTCGCCCGCGCCACGTCCCGCACCGTCGCCCTGGCCATTCGCGTCCCCCTGTTCCACCAGCGTTTCACGATGTTACAGGGCGATCGGGCCAGTGCGACGAAGTGGGCGCGCAGGGGTCGCGCACAGGTGCGCGCGGGCGCGGATTTGGGCAGGCTGTGCAGATGACCACCTCCGAGGCACCCGCGCGGATCGCCGTCACCGGGCTCGCCGTCATGGGCAGCAACCTGGCGCGCAACCTCGCCCGGCACGGCTACCGCGTCGCCGTGCACAACCGCAGCCACGCCCGCACCAAAGCGCTGATCGCCGACCACGGCCACGAGGGCGACTTCGTGCCGTCCGAGACGCTGGAAGAGCTCGTCGCGAGCCTCCAGACGCCCCGCCAGATCATCATCATGGTCAAGGCCGGCGGACCCACCGACGCCGTCATCGACGAGCTCGTGCCGCTGCTGGAGCCCGGCGACATGGTGATCGACGGCGGCAACGCCCACTACGCCGACACCCGCCGCCGCGAGGCCGCGCTGAAGGAGGCCGGGCTGCACTTCGTCGGCGCGGGCATCTCCGGCGGCGAGGAGGGCGCGCTCAACGGCCCGTCGATCATGCCGGGCGGGTCGGAGGAGTCCTACCGGCACCTCGGGCCGGTGCTGGAGGACATCGCGGCCAAGGTCGACGGCGTGCCGTGCTGCGTGCACGTCGGGCCGGACGGCGCCGGGCACTTCGTGAAGATGGTGCACAACGGCATCGAGTACGCCGACATGCAGCTCATCGCCGAGGCCTACGACCTGCTGCACCGGGTCGGCGGCATGTCGCCCGCCGAGGTCGCCGAGGTGTTCCGCGGCTGGAACACCGGCGACCTGGAGTCCTACCTGGTCGAGATCACCGCCGAGGTGCTCGGCCACGTGGACGCCGAGACCGGCGCCGCGCTGGTGGACGTGATCGCGGACGAGGCCGAGCAGAAGGGCACCGGCCGCTGGACCGTGCAGGAGGCGCTGGAGCTGGGCGTGCCGGTGACCGGCATCGCCGAAGCGGTGTTCGCGCGGTCGCTGTCCGGGCGGGCCGGCCAGCGGCAGGCGGTGCGGTCGGCGTTCGGCCCGGCCGCGGTCGTGGGCGGCGCGGACACCTCGCTGGTCGAGGACGTGCGGCAGGCGCTGTACGCGTCGAAGGTCGTGGCGTACGCGCAGGGCTTCGACCAGATGCGCGCGGCGAGCGCCGAGTACGGCTGGGACCTCGACCTGGGCGCGATGGCCACGATCTGGCGCGGCGGCTGCATCATCCGGGCCCGGTTCCTCGACCGCATCCGCGAGGCCTACGACAAGGCGCCGGAGCTGGCGTCCCTGCTCGTGGACGACTACTTCCGCGACGCGGTCCAGTCGGCCGAGGAGGCGTGGCGGCGCGTCGTGGTGAAAGCGGTGTCCGCGGGCGTGCCCGCGCCCGGTTTCGTGTCCGCGCTGGCGTACTACGACGGGCTGCGGTCCGAGCGGCTGCCCGCGTCGCTGATCCAGGGACTGCGCGACTTCTTCGGCGCGCACACCTACCGCCGCACCGACCGCGAGGGCAGCTTCCACACCCGCTGGTCGGGTGACAGGTCTCAAGTGGACGCCTGAGACCACCGGCCCGATCATGGCCGGGTGCGTGAACGCTTCCGCCGCCACCCCGTCACGGCCGGCTACTTGTCGGCCGTGGCGGTGCTCGCGCTGCTGACGCGCTTCGTGTTCGCCGACGCGATGTCGGCCCAGGTGCGGGCGTCGCTGAGCACGAACGCGGCGAACCTCGACGACCACCCGGTCAACGCGCTGCTCGGCAGCGCGTTCGTGCTCGACCCCGCCGGCGACGGCCTGGCGGCCACCGGGCTGGCCCTGCTCGGCGTGGCGGTCTGCCTCGGCGCGCTGGAGCGCGAGGTCGGGCCGTGGCGCGCGGTGGCGGTGGTCCTCGCCGGACACGTCGGCGCGACGCTCGTGACGGCGCTCGTCATCTCTTCGGGTGTCTACCCGACCGATCTGGCCGACGTGGTCGACGTCGGCCCCGCCTACGTCGCGCTCGCCGCCGCCGCCGGCATCACCGTGCTGGGGCCGGTGGTGCTGCGCGCGCCGTGGCTGGTGCTGCTCCTCGCGTTCCCGCTGGCGAGCGCCGAGTGGTTCGGCGCCGTGCCCGAGTTCGCCGCCGTGGGCCAGGCCGCGGCCGTCCTCATCGGACTGTGCGCCGGCACGCTCGCGGTCGGCCGCGCCTACGCGGCCGTCGGCAGGTAGGTCCGTCACCAGGGGTGACGACCCCGCTCGTGATCAACACGACCGGGTGGAACCGCTGTCAGACCGCCCACTTCCTCAGTCATCATGGTGTGGACGCGACCTGTGCGACGCGGGCTGTGCCGACACGTTCCCCTGTGCCGACACGGAGGTGCCACCGTGGCGACCCCTCACCACCGCGCCGGGGCCGAGTTCCGACTCGCCGCCTGCTGGCCGCGCCTGCTGCCGCCCTTAGCGCGCCACTAGGCACACCTCTCCCGAACGACACCCCGCGCGCCCGCGCGGGGCGATACCCCCTTGCCAGGAGAAGAGGACCACCCATGAACCGTCCGCGCCCCAACAAGTCCCACGCAGGCGAACACACCACGGCGGGCCCTCCGGGCGGTCTCGCCGCCGTGCTGCGCCACGACCTGCCCGCGTCGCTGGTGGTGTTCCTGATCTCCGTGCCGCTGTCCCTCGGCGTCGCCGCCGCGACCGGCGCGCCGCTGATGGCCGGGCTGATCTCCGCCGTCGTCGGCGGCATCCTGGCCGGCGCGCTGTCCGGCACCCCGGTCCTGGTCAGCGGGCCCGCGACCGGATCGGTGGTGATCATCGCGGGGGTCATCGCCGAGTACGGCTGGGCCGCCACGGCCGCCATCACGCTCGCCGCCGGCGCGGTGCAGATCGCGTTCGGCCTCGGCCGCCTCGGCCGGGTCGCGCTGTCCCTGTCGCCCGCCGTCGTGCACGGCATGCTGGCCGGCATCGGCCTGAGCATCGCGGTGGGGCAGCTCTCGGTCGTCGTCGGCGGCTCGGCGGCCACGTCCGTGCTCGACAACCTGGCCAACGTGCTCACCGCCGACGTGGGGTGGTCGGCCCTGCTGGTCGGCGCTCTCGCCGTGCTCGCGCTGCTGCTGTGGCCGCACGTGCCGCGCGCCGGGTTCGTGCCCGCGCCCCTGGTGGCGGTGCTGGCGGCGACGCTGGCCACCGTCGGGCTCGACGTGGCGCGGGTCGACCTGCCCGCCGACCTGCTCGGCCAGGTCGTGCTGCCGCGGGTGCCGTCCGGCAGCTTCGGCGCGGTCACCTTCGCCGTGCTGACCGTGGCCGTGGTGACCAGCGTCGAGTCGCTGCTGTCCGCCGTCGCCGTCGACAAGCTGCACGACGGCCCGCGCGCGGACCTCGACCGGGAGCTGATCGCCCAGGGCGCGGCCAACGTCGTGACCGGCGCACTCGGCGGGCTGCCCATCGCCGGCGCGATCGCGCGCAGCTCGACCAACGTCGCGGCCGGCGCGCGCACCCGCGCGTCGACCGTGCTGCACGGCCTGTGGGTCGCGGTGTTCGTGCTCGCGCTCGGCTGGGTGCTCGAGCTGATCCCGCTGGCCGCGTTGGCCGGCGTGCTGCTCGTGGTGGGCGTGCGGCTGGTGAGCGTGCGCCGGATGCGGGCGTTGTGGCGGCACGGCGAGTTCTCCGCGTACGCGGTCACGGTGGTGGGCGTGCTGGTGCTCGGGCTGGTCGAAGGCGTGCTGCTCGGCGTCGCGGCGGCGGTGCTGCGGTCGCTGTACCGGCTGACCCGCTCGTCGGTGCGGATCGAGGAGGAGCCGGACTCCTGGCGCGTGACGATCCGCGGCTCGCTGGTGTTCCTCGGCGCCGGGCGGCTGGTGCGCGGGCTGCGCGCCATCCCGCTGGGGCAGCGCGTGGTGCTGGAGCTGCACATCGACTTCCTCGACCACGGCGCGTACGAGGCGATCGACGACTGGCGCGTCGGCTACGAGCGGCTGGGCGGCCACGTCGAGGTGGACGAGGTGCACGACACGTGGTTCAGCAAGGCCACCAGGGGCATCCCCGCGCTGCGCAAGACACCGCTGTCGCCGCTGCCGAGGTGGTTCGCGCCGTGGTCGCACTGGCAGCGCGGCCGGCACGTCACCCTGCCCAGGCAGCGCGCCGACGCCGACCCGATGATCCGCGGCATGCGCGAGTTCGAGCGCACCACCGCGCCGTTGGTCCGCCCGTTCCTGGCGGAGCTGGCCGCGCGAGGCCAACGCCCGCGGCAGCTGTTCATCACGTGTGCCGATTCCCGCGTGGTGCCCAACCTGATCACCACCAGCGGGCCGGGCGACCTGTTCTGCGTGCGCAACATCGGCAACCTGGTGCCGCTGGACGGCGACGACTCCGTCGGCGCGGCGATCGAGTACGCGGTGGAGGTGCTGGCGGTCGAGACGATCGCCGTGTGCGGCCACTCGGACTGCGGCGCGATGAAGGCGGTGGTGCACGGCTCGACGCGGCCGGGCACGCAGCTGCACACGTGGCTGAAGGCGGTCGAGCCGAGCCTGATCCGGTTCCACGCGGGCGAGTCCGACCTGCCGGTGGTGGAACGGCTGTCGGTGGCGAACGTGGCGCAGCAGCTGGACAACCTGATGGCGTACCCGAGCGTGCGGGAAGCGGTGGCCGCGCGGTCGTTGCGCCTGGTCGGCATGTACTTCGACATCTCGGCGGCCCGCGTGTACCTGGTGGACCCGGAGCGCGACGGCCTCGAACCCGTCTGCGTCTGACCCGGATCGCGGGCCGGCCGCGGCGCGGCGGCGGGTGGAACAGGGTGGTCGGCCCCCTCACCGGACCGACCACCCCGCGCCGAGCCCCGAGCGGCGGACCGGCCCCGGTCGGGGGTGCGGGGCCGGTCCGGCGGCGGGCTCGGATCGGGTCGGGCGCCGCTGGTGGGGCTCGATCAGCGGGGATGGCGCGTCGCCCGACCGGGCTTGGCTAACCGACGCGGCGCAGGTGCTTGCGGTGGTTGCCGGACGGCTCGTCGCCGCCCGCGGTCAGCGCCAGCTGCGCGCCGAGGTACGCCCGGCACGGCGAGGGCAGGCGGCGGCTCCAGCGGCGGGTGCGGCAGGTCGGGCAGCGGCCGTGCTCGTCGGGCGTGTGCTCGTCGAGCAGCGCCTTGACCGCGGTCACCACCCTCGGCAGCTCGCAGCGGGCCAGTTCGACCGCCGTCTCGTCGTCGCCGGTCGACGCGAGGCGGACCAGCGTGGCCAGGTGTTCTCGGAGGGACCGGTCGAGCTGGCTGAAGACGGTGGTGGACACCTTCAGCGCTCCTTCCCTGGGGGCGGTGTGCTGCACGCAGCCTGTTACCGACGCCGGCCCTCTGCAAGTTGCAGTACACGAATGGATGACGTCACTTTGCTCCGTTCGCGGCCGGCCACAGACTGGTCGACGGCCCCCGGGTCGGGGCCGTCGACGAAAGGTGTCCGGATGCCACGGGGCAGCAGCCCGACGCTGCGCAAGCGACGGCTGGTCAGCGAGCTGCGGCGGCTGCGCGAGGCGGCCGACCTCACCATCGAGGACGTCGCCGAGCGGCTGGAGTGCTCGGCGTCCAAGATCAGCCGCATCGAGACCGGCCGCGTCGGCGTCACCCCGCGCGACGTCCGCGACATGCTCTCGGCCTACGGCGCCGACCGGGCCACCTCGGAGGAGCTCGTGCAGCTGGCCCGCGACGCGCGGCGGCGGGCGTGGTGGGACGAGTTCGGCGACATCGCGCCCGGCCGCTACGTCGGGTTCGAGGCCGACGCCGAGTGGGTGCGCACCTACCAGGGCCTCATGGTGCCCGGCCTGCTCCAGTCCGAGGCGTACACCAGGGCGCTGATCCGGGCCGTGCTGCCGGGCGCGGAGCCGGCCGAGGTGGACCGCCGGGTGGAGCTGCGCAAGGCGCGGCAGGCGCTGCTGCTGGAGGACGACCCGCTGCGCCTGCACGTGGTCGTGGACGAGGCAGCCCTGAGGAGGCTGGTCGGCGGCCCGGAGGTGATAGCCGAGCAGCTGGCACGACTCACCGAGGTCGGAAAACTGCGGAACATCACCCTGCAGGTGGCCCCTTTCGAGGCGGGCGGTCACGCTGCGATGGACGGTCCGTTCGTCATCCTGTCGTTTCCCGAGCAGTCGGATCCGGCCGTGGTATACATCGAAAGTCCGAAGGGCGATGTGTATTGGGAACAGCCCGCGGACGTCGCCAGGTATGCCGACATGTTCGCACGGCTGAGCGCTCAATCGCTCGACCCGGCCGCCTCGTCCGCGCTGATCGGACGGGTGGCGCGCGAGCTCGCCTGAATCCGAGGTGAACTGACATGCAACGCCAGTGGCGCAAGAGCGCGCGGTCGTCCGCCGGTGGTCCGGAGTGCGTGGAAATCGCGCTCGACCGGAACGGCGCCGGTGTGCGTGATTCGAAGGACCGAAGCCGCGGCGAGTTGGGCTTCGGTTTCGCGCAGTGGTCGCGATTCGTCGGCGGCGCGAAGAACGGCGAATTCGACGGCCGCTGACCGGCGTCCACCCCGGGGTGTGCCCCGGGCACGTCCCTGACTTTCGGCACCTACCCGTACGACCTTGGTCTGGCGACCGGTCAGACCCCGGGCCGATGCGCCCGCCGGCGTGGTTGCGGTGGACTCCCCTTAGCCTGCACTCCGAGTGCACGTCATGATCCACAGGGGGATGAACCATGGCCTTGCTGACCGACGCCCTGGAAGGGCTCGCCGGTCTGCCGCAGCCCGCCGTGCTCGCGGTGACGGGCGCGTTGACGTTGGCGGAGTGCACGTTGGGCGTCGGCTTCATCGCGCCGGGCGAGAGCGCGCTGCTGCTGGCCGCGACGACGGTCACCAGCACGTCCCGGTTCCTGGTCATGTGGCTGGTCGTGTCGGTGTGCGCGGTGGCGGGGGACAGCATCGGCTACTTCCTCGGCCGCCGCTACGGCGATCGGCTGCGGGACAGCAAGGTGGTGCGCAAGCTCGGCCAGGAGCACTGGGACAAGGCCGGCGCGCTGCTCCGCAGGCGTGGCGCGTGGGCCGTCTTCTTCGCCCGCTTCATGCCGGTGGTGCGGACCCTGGTGCCCGCGTCGGCGGGGGCCTCGAAGCTGGAGTACCGGCGGTTCCTGCCGGCCTCGATCGCGGGTGCGGTGAGCTGGTCGGCGCTGCACATCGGCATCGGCTCGGCGGCGGGCGCGTCGGCGAAGTACATCGAGTCGGTGTTCAACGGCGCGATGTGGGCCTTGATGGGCATCGCGGTCGTGGTCGGCGTCGTGGTGGTGCTGCGCCGGCGGCGAAAGGCCGCCAGGACCGGCACCCCGCCACGTGAGCTGGAAGAGGTCGCCTGACCGAGGCCGGGACCCGCCCGCCACCGCCAAGCCGCCGCCACCGGTCGCCGACTGCGGGTGATCCACCCGGACCGGTCCCGGACCGCCGCCTGGTCGAACTGCCCGACCGGGCCGCGGCCGACTCGGACGACCCGGGACCTCCGCTCGGCCCGGAGCCGCCGTCGAGTCCGATCCTGCCGCCCGAATCCTGCCGCCCGACCCGGGAGCGGATGCCCGGCGTGGACCGCCGAGCCGGGTGCCGCGCAACGCCGAAGGGGCCGTGTCCGGGGGTTCGGATCCCGGACACGGCCCCTTCGACTGGGGGGAGGGCAATGGAGGTGGGTCATCCCCTACCGGATGACCCTTCTCCGGTGGAGAAGGGGACGAGGGCGGGCCGGCGTTCCGCCGCCGCGGGCTGGATGCCCCTTGCACGCCGGCCTGCCCTCGTCGATCAGGGAGAGCAGCGGATGTTCCGCTGTCTGGTCCAACCTCGTTCACCGGGGTTCGCCCTGTGTGGTTGATCGGACACGCTTAGCGTAAGAATGCGGCTACAGGACGACTGGAGCCGGACTGAAGTGATCTCCTAGGCTCCGTCTGGGGCCCAACGTTCGGCGAAGGATCGGTCGGTGGCAGACGGCGACGGCGAGCGCTTGCGGTTCGAGGTGCTCGGTTTGCTCCGGGCGGCGCGCGGCGGCGGGGAGGTCGACCTCGGCGCCGCCAAGCAGCGTGCCGTGCTGGCGGTGCTGCTGCTGGCCCGCAACACGCCGGTCAGCCGCGACCAGATCATCGAGGCCGTCTGGGGCGACAACACGCCGAGCAGCGCGGTCAACCTGGTGCAGACCTACGTGGCCGGCCTGCGCCGGGCCCTGGAGCCCAGCCGCGCCCGCCGCGCCCCGGCCGAGCTGCTGACCTCGGTCGGCGACGGCTACCTGCTCCGCGTGGACCCGCAGCAGGTCGACCTGGACGAGTTCGAGCGCGGCGTGGTGACGGCGGCCCGGCTGCGCGCGACCGGTGACCTGATCGCGGCGGCCACCGCGCTGGACGAGGCGCTCGGCCTGTGGCGCGGCGAGCCGCTCGGTGGGGTCGCGGGCCTGTTCGCCGAGGTCGAGCGCGGCCGGCTGGTCGAGCGCCGGCTCGCGGTCCTGGAGGAGCGGGCCGAGCTGCTGCTGCTGATCGGCCGCGGCGCGGAGCTGGTGCCGTCCCTGACCACGCTGGTCGGCGAGCACCCCCTCCGGGAACGCGGGCACGGCCTGCTGATGCGCGCCCTGTGCCAGGCGGGTCGCCACGCCGAGGCGCTGGGCGTCTACCGCGAGGCCCGCCGGGTGCTGGTCGAGGAGCTCGGCGTCGAGCCGGGCCCGGAGCTGCGCAAGCTCCAGCGGGCCGTGCTGGCGGGGGAGGACCCCGAGCCCGAGCGCCCGACCCAGCCGATGGCGGTGCGCCCGGTCGCCGAGTCCTCGCCCGCGATCACGCCCGCGCAGCTGCCGCGCGTCTCGGCGTCCCTGATCGGCCGCGACGACGAGCTCAAGCGCCTGGACGGCCTGCTGGCGTCCTACCCGGAGGGCGGCCTGGTCCTCGTGGTCACCGGCCCCGCCGGCGTGGGCAAGACCGCGCTGGCCCTGCACTGGGCGCAACGCGTGCGCGACGAGTTCCCGGACGGCCAGCTGTACGTCGACCTGCACGGCTACGACCCCAACCAGGAGCCGCTGGGCGCGGGCGAGGTGCTGAGCCGGTTCCTGCGCACGCTGGGCGTGCCGTCGCCGGACATCCCGGTCACGGTCGAGGAGCGGTCGGCGTTGTTCCGCACGCTCATCGCGGACCGGCGCATGGTGGTGATGCTGGACAACGCCCGCGGCTCCACCGAGCTGCTGCCGCTGCTGCCCGGACCGCCGTCGTGCGTGCTGGTGACGTCCCGCCGGCGGTTGGTCGGGCTGGTCGCGCACGCCGAGGCGCGGCTGGTCGAGCTGGACATGCTGGACCCGGACGCGTCGGTGGCCGTGGTCAGCCGGGTCGCCGGCCGGGACGCCACCGAGGCCGCCGCGCTGCGCCGGCTGGCGGTGCTGTGCGACGGGCTGCCGCTGGCGCTGCGGATCGCCGCGGCCCGGCTCGCGGTGGCCCCGGCGTTGCGGGTGGCCGAACTCGTCGCCGAGCTGGACGACGAGCACGGCCGGCTGGCCGCCCTCGGCCTGGAGGACGAGGACTCGACGGTGCGCGCGGCGCTGGACGCGTCGCGCCGGGCGCTGTCGCCGCTGCCCGCGCGGCTGCTGGCGCTGCTCGGCCTGCACCCCGGCGCGGACGTGACGGCGTTCGTGGTGGCCGCCATGGCGCAGGTCCGCGTCGGCGACGCGCAGCGCGCGCTGGACGCGTTGACGGCGGCGAACCTGTTGTCGGTCAACGAACCCGGCCGGTACGGGGCGCACGACCTGGTGCGCGTCTACATGCGCACGCTGGCCGCCGAACTGCCCGCGGACGTGAGGCGCGAGGCGACCGGCCGGATGCTCGACTACTACCTGCACTGCGCGGACCTGGCCGACGGCCGGCTGCCGGTGACGCGCGGCAGCAGCGTGCGGGTGGAGCCCGCGCACGTGCCGCTGGAGGTGCCGAAGCTGACCGGCTCGCCGGAGGCCATCGCCTGGCTGGACGCCGAGCAGGGCAACATCGTCGCCGCCTCCGAGCTGGCCGCCGCGCCGGGTTCGGACCCGCAGTGGCTCGTGCACGCCTGGCAGCTGCCGTACACGCTGTCCCGGTTCCTCTGGCTGCGCGCGGACCGGACGACGTGGCTGCGGACCACGGAGGCCGCGCTGGAGGCGGCCACCAGGCTCGGCGACCCCGAGGCGACGTTCGTGATGCTGTTCAACCTGGGCATCGCGCTGGCCCAGTTCCAGCGGATGGACGAGTCCCTGGCCCGGCACCGCGAGGCGTTGGAGGTGGCGCGGGCGTCCGGTGACGTGAACGCGCAGGCCAGGGCCTTGACGGCGGTCGCGGACATGCTGGCGTTCCTGGGTCGCGTCGACGAGTCGGAGGCCTCCTACCGGGAGGCGCTGGAGGTGAGCCGGGCGGCGGGTTCGCGGTGGGCCGAGGCGAACGCGCACCACAACCTCGGGCTGCTGCACCAGTCGTCCCGCCGCTACGACGAGGCCGAGACGTGGCTGCGCGCGGCGGTGACGATGTACCGGGAGGTCGGCGAGCAGTGCGGTGAGTCGACCTGCCACACGGACCTGGCGATGGTGCTGCTGGAGGCGGGCGAGGGCGCGGACGCCGTCACGTCGGCGCGCACGGCGCTGTCGGTCGCGTCGGCCGCGGCGAGCCCGTACCACCAGGCGATGGCGCACGACCGGCTGGCCACGGTGTTCGACCGGCAGGGGCTGCCCGGCGCGGTGGCGCACTGGCAGCGGGCGCTGGCGCTGTTCACCGAGCTGGACGCCCCGGAGTCCGACCAGGTGCGGGAACGCCTGGCCCGCGCCCGCGCCACCACGGCCGTCTGACCGCTCGCGGCGAACGCCCGACCCGGTTCGCGGGTGCCGGTCCCGTCCCCGGCGGGACCGGGGCGACCGGTCGCGCGGCCCCCTAGGTGGTCTGGACCTATTGACACAGAGGTCTAGACCTATTTACGGTTCACTCGCTGCGTCGTGGCCGCCGCCTCGTGCAGGAGGTGTGCCGGTCGTGCCCAAGAGAACCAGGTTGTCGCCGCTCGTGGCGTTGTTCGCCGCGGTGGCCGGACTCGTCGTCGCCGTCGTGTCCCCGACCCCCCCCAGTGCCGCCGCCGCCGGGGAGGAGTGCCGTCCCGACGGCCTCTACCAGACACCCGGCGTCGCCGTCCCGTACTGCTCCGTCTACGACACCGAGGGCCGGGAGTCGTTGGGCGCCGACCACTCCCGCCGCGTGATCGGCTACTTCACCAGCTGGCGCACGGGCCGCAACGGCGCGCCCGCCTACCTGGCGTCCGACATCCCGTGGACCAAGGTCACGCACCTCAACTACGCGTTCGCGCACCTCGACGCGCAGAACCGGGTCTCGGTCGGCCCCGACGGCCCGGACAACGCCTCCACCGGCATGACCTGGCCGGGCGTCGAGCTCGACCCGTCCCTGCCGTACCAGGGGCACTTCAACCTGCTCAACAAGTACAAGAAGCAGTACCCGAACGTGAAGACGCTGATCTCGGTCGGCGGCTGGGCGGAGACCGGCGGGTTCCTCGAACCGGACGGCACGCGCAACGCCTCCGGCGGTTTCTACAAGCTCGGCGCGCAGCCGCAGGCCACCGTGGACGCCTTCGCCGACTCCGCCGTGCAGTTCATCCGCGAGTACGGGTTCAACGGCGTGGACATCGACTACGAGTACGCCACGTCGAACAACCACGCGGGCAACCCGGACGACTTCTGGATCTCCAACGCCAACCGCGGCACGCTGTGGGCCGGTTACGAGAAGATCATGAAGACGTTGCGGGAGAAGCTGGACCGCGCCTCGGCGCAGGACGGCCGGCACTACCTGCTCACCGCCGCCGTGCCCGCCTCCGGCTGGCTGCTGCGCGGGCAGGAGGCCTACCAGGTCACCCGCTACCTCGACTACCTGAACGTGATGAGCTACGACCTGCACGGGTCGTGGAACCACTTCGTCGGCCCGAACGCCGCGCTCTACGACGACGGCAAGGACGGCGAGCTGGCCGCCGGCGGCGTCTACACCGCGCCGCAGTACGAGGGCATGGGCTACCTGAACACCGACTGGGCCTACCACTACTACCGGGGCGCGATGCAGGCCGGCCGGATCAACATCGGCGTCCCGTTCTACAGCCGCGGCTGGCAGGGCGTCACCGGCGGCACGAACGGGCTGTGGGGCCGCGCCGCGCTGCCGGACCAGACGAAGTGCCCGCCCGGCACGGGGTCCACCGTCGGCTCGACCACGCCCTGCGGCAACGGCGCGGTCGGCATCGACAACCTGTGGCACGACTCCACCGCGGGCGGCGCCGAGGTGCCGTCGGGCGTGAACCCCATGTGGCACGCCAAGAACCTGGAGAACGAGATCACGCCGGACTACCTGGCCGGGCACGGCCTCGACCCGGTGAACGACCCGGCCGACCGGATCTCCGGTTCCTACCAGCGGTTCTACGACAGCACGCTCACCTCGCCGTGGCTGTGGAACGCCGACAAGAAGGTCTTCCTGTCCACTGAGGACGAGCAGTCGATCGCGGCCAAGGCGAAGTACGTGGCCGACAAGGGCATCGGCGGCATCATGATCTGGGAGCTGGCGGGCGACTACCGCTTCGACAGCGCCAAGGGCCAGTACACGGTCGGCGACACCCTGCTCACCAAGATCAACGACGGGTTGCGCGGCGCGGCGCCCTACGGCGCGCGCAAGGCCGCCGGGACGACGCCGGGCCAGGTGCTGAACGTGAGCGCCACCGTCTCCGGGTTCGCGCTCGGCGACAGCAACTACCCGATCACGCCGAAGCTGAAGCTGACCAACAACTCGACCACCACCCTGCCGGGCGGCACGAAGATCGAGTTCGACTACGGCACCAGCGCGCCGGGCAGCATGGCCGACCAGTCCGGCTTCGGGCTGCGGGTCACCACCAAGGGCCACTCCGGCGGCAACGTCGGCGGCCTGAGGGGCGACTTCCAGCACGTCGAGCTGACGTTGCCGACCTGGCAGCCGCTCGCGCCCGGCGCGTCGGTGGACGTCGCGCTGAGCTACCAGCTGCCGATCGCGTCGCCGTCGAACTTCAAGCTCACGTTCGGCGGCCGGTCCTACGCCATCGCCTCCGACCACCCGCGCGGCGGCGGCCCGGACCCGACCAGCAGCACGACCACCACCACGACCACCACGACCACGACGACCGGCCAGCCCGGCTGCACCGTGCCCGCGTGGGACCGCGCCAAGGTCTACAACGGCGGCAACGAGGTCTCGCACCGGGGCAAGCGCTGGCAGGCGAAGTGGTGGACGCAGGGCGAGGAGCCGGGCACGACCGGCGAGTGGGGCGTCTGGCGCGACCAGGGTGCCTGCTGAGGATCACCCGACGTGCTCCGACGTGCGCCTGAGGCATCCCTTACCCGCCGTCTGCCACCCCTTACGGCGGCGGGTAAGGGGACCAGGGCCACAACCCACGTGAACGCCCGATGCCCGCGCCTCCGCCTCAGGACGAATCTTCGTGTCACCAGAGAAGCGGCACGACACGAGGAGCAAGTCATGGAGTGGACGCCCGAGTCCTTGAAGGCGGAGATCGACTACCGGCAGGCCGCACTGCGCGAGGACGCGGCTCTCTACCGCGTCGGCCGGCAGACGCACCCGACCCGCCGGTCGTGGTGGCGGCGGCTCGGCCACGGTTCCGGCCCGGACGCCCCCGGCGCCGACAATGGCCACCGCGAGGCCGCCTGAGGTGTGACAGCATGCCTGGTGTGGCACGCATCGGTTCCGGAATTCCCTTGGTGGCGCGTAGCCGGGAGATGACCAGGCTGCGCGCCGCCCTCGACGAGGCCGCGCGCGGCGAGGCGGGCGCGGTCCTGCTGGCCGGCGACGCGGGCGTCGGCAAGACCCGGCTGGTGGACGAGCTGTCCGCCACGGCGGGCGACGCGCTCGTGCTCAACGGCCGCTGCCTCGACGTCGGCGAGACCGGTCTGCCGTACCTGCCCTTCACCGAGGCGTTGGGGCAGGTGCGGCAGGCCGGTCTGCTCGACGTCGAGGCCCGGCCCGCCCTCGGCCTGCTGCTGCCGGAGCTGGCGCTGCCCGCGGGCCGCGACGGCGGCACGTCGGTGTCCGGTCTGCCCTCGCACCTGACCGGCCGCCGCCCCGAGCAGGACGTCGGCCAGCTCCAGCTGTTCGACGCGGTGCACGGCCTGCTCGGCGAGCTGGCCGAGGAGCGGCCCGTGCTGCTGGTGCTCGAAGACCTGCACTGGGCCGACGCCTCCACCCGCTACCTGCTGTCGTTCCTGCTCTCCCGGCTGCGCGCGCAGCGGCTGCTCGTCGTCGCCACCTACCGGTCCGACGACCTGCACCGCAGCCACCCGCTGCGGCCCCTGCTCAACGAGCTGGTGCGGCTGCCCGCCGTGCAGCGGCTCGACCTGACCCCGTTGAGCGCGATCGACGCGCGCTCGTTCGTCGCCGCGCTGGCCGACGACCTGCCCGACGACGTGGTGCTGGAGGTCGCCGAGCGCTCGGACGGCAACCCGTTCTTCGCCGAGGAGCTGATCGCGGTCGCCAGCTGCGGCGACCGCGAGGTGCCGTGGACGCTGGCCGAGGTGCTGCTGACCCGCATCGAGGGCCTCTCCCCGCAGGCGCAGCGCGTGGTGCGGGTCGCGTCCGTCGGCGGCCGGTCCGTGCGCCACGACCTGCTGCGCGACGTGGCCGGGATGGACGACGTCGGCCTGGACGGCGTGCTGCGCGAGGCCGTGCAGCACCACGTGCTGGTGGTCGACGGCGCCGAGGTCTACACGTTCCGGCACGCGTTGCTGCGCGAGACCGTCTACCTCGACCTGCTGCCCGGTGAGCGCGTGCGGCTGCACGCCGCCTACGCGGACCGGCTCGCGTCCTCCGGCGGCCGGGGCGCCGCCGCCGCCCTGGCCCACCACAGCCTGGAGTCCCACGACCTGGTCCGCGCGCTGCGCGCGTCGGTCGAGGCGGGGGAGGAGGCCAAGGCGGCCGGCGCGCCCGCCGAGTCGCTGCGGCACCTGGAGCAGGCGTTGAAGCTGTGGCACGCGGTGCCCGCCGGCGACCGGCCGGCCGGCCTGACCGAGCTGTCGCTGCTGCGCAGCGCGTCGTGGGCGGCGGGCACGGCGGGCCAGCCCGAGCGGGCCATCGCGTTCGCCCGGACCGGCACCACCGCGGTGGACGAGTCCGACCCCGAGGAGGCCGCCGAGATGTGGCGGCGCTTCGCGCAGGCTTTGCAGGTGCTCGACGGCACCGACGACGAGAAGTACCACGCGGTGGAGGAGGCGTGGCGGCTGGTCCGGGACCGGCCCGCGAGCCGGGCCCGCGCGTGGGTGCTGGCGGTGTGGGCGGCGGCGCTGCGCAACGACCGCAAGTACGTGGAGGCCCGTGAACGCGCCGAGATGGCGGTGGCGGACGGCCGCGCGGCCGGCGCGGACTCGGCCGTCGCGGACGGGCTGACCACGTTGGGCCTGCTCGACGAGCCCGACGGGGAGATCTCGCGGGCGCGCGAGCACCTGACGGACGCGGTGGCGTGCGCGATGGAGGCCGACGCGGTCACCACCGAGCTGCGGGCCCGGTACTACCTCGGCCTGCACCACTACGACCTCGGCGAGCTGGCCGAGGCGGGCCGGGCGTTCGACGAGGGCGTGGCGCGGGCCAAGGCGACCGGCCTGACGTGGAGCTCGTTCGGCCTGGAGCTGCGCATCCTCCAAGTGCTGACCAAGTACTACCGCGGCGAGTGGGACGGCGCGGCGACCGCCGCCGAACCGCCCGGCCTGCGGGTCTCCAGCACGGTGTCGGCGCGGCTGGCCGCGGCGGGCACGCACGTGGCGGTCGGCCGGGGCGAGTTCGACCAGGCCGACCGGATGATCCGGGAGCTGCGCGCGGACTGGCACCGCGACCTCCAGATCGCGCTGATCACCGGCGGCACGGGCGCGGAGCTGGCGCTGTGGCGCGGTCAGCCGGAACTGGCCGTGGACCGGATCGCGGACGCCATCAGCTGGTCGCGCAAAGAGGGCGAGTGGACGCTGGCCGGCATCCGGCTGGCCGCCCTGGGCGTGGCGGGGCACGTGGAGATCGCCGCGCGGGCCCGGCGGCGCAAGGACCGGGAGGCCGAGGAGCAGGCCGTGCGGGCCGGTCGGGAGCTGGCCGAGTACGCGCGCACGACCGCCGAGATGGGGATGCCCCGCACCGGCGTGCTCGGCCCGGAAGGACGGGCGTGGCTGGCGCGCGCGGCGGCCGAGGAGTCGCGGTTGACCGGCGCGGGCGACCCGGACCGGTGGCGGTGCGCGGTCGACGTGTTCGGCTTCGGATCGGTGTTCGAGCAGGCCGTCTGCCGGTGGCGGCTGGCCGAGGCGCTGCTCGGCGCGGACCGGCGCGAGGAAGCCGCGGCGGAGCTGCGGCTGGCCAGCGCGGTGGCCGACGAGCTGGGCGCGGCGCCGTTGCGCGAGGTGCTCGACCTGGTCGCCCGGCGGGCCCGGGTGGCGTTGCGCGACGTCGGGCCGCGTGACCGGGTGGACCCGTTCACGCCGCGCGAGCGGTCCGTGCTGGAGCTGGTCGCGCTGGGCCGCACCAACCGCCAGGTCGGCGAGGAGCTCTACATCTCGGAGAAGACGGTCAGCGTGCACCTGAGCCGGATCATGGCCAAGCTCGGCGCGAGCAGGCGGGCCGAGGCGGTGGCCAACGCGTTCGACCGCGGCCTGCTGGACCTGCCCGGGCAGCCCGTCGAGCAGGCTTCGTCAGACCTCGGGACTAGTGCCCGTCATCCCGCCGGTTGACCTCCGGTTCCGCCGCCGAGGTGACGCCTGCCGACCCGCGTGCCCCATAGCTTTCTCGACGTCAGCCAGACCCGAGGAATTGAGGGAGCATGTCCGCACTGGTGTCCGACGTCGGAACCCGCACCGCTGTAGCCGCCGCGAACCTGGTGAAGGTGTACGGCAAGGGCGACACCGCCGTGCGGGCGCTCGACGGTGTCAGCGTCGAGTTCACGGCGGGCAGGTTCACCGCCATCATGGGCCCGTCCGGCTCCGGCAAGTCCACGCTGATGCACTGCCTGGCCGGGCTGGACAACGTCGACGGCGGCAGCGTCCACATCGGCGGCACCGAGATCACCTCGCTGGGCGACAAGGAGCTGACCCGGCTGCGCCGCGACCGGGTCGGGTTCGTCTTCCAGGCGTTCAACCTGCTGCCCACCCTCACCGCCGAGGCCAACATCCTCCTCGGCCTCGAACTGGCCGGCCGCAAACCCGACCGCGAGTGGTTCGACACCATCGTGGACGTGCTCGGCCTGCGCGACCGGCTCAAGCACAAGCCGACCGAGCTGTCCGGCGGCCAGCAGCAGCGCGTGGCCTGCGCCCGCGCCCTGGTCGCCCGGCCCGACGTGGTGTTCGCCGACGAGCCCACCGGCAACCTCGACTCGCGCTCCGGCGCCGAGGTGCTCGACTTCCTGCGCATGTCCGTGCGCAAGCTCGGCCAGACCGTGATCATGGTGACGCACGACCCGGTCGCCGCGTCCTACGCCGACCGCGTGGTGCTGATGGCCGACGGCCACCTCGCCGGCGAGATCGACAACCCGACCGCCGACTCCGTGCTGTCCGCCCTCAAGCACCTGGGGGCGTGACCTGATGCTGCGCACGATCATCGCGGGCCTCAAGGCCCGCACCGCGCGGCTCGTGCTGTCCTCGGTGGCGATCGCCCTCGGCGTCGCCTTCGTGACCGGCACGCTGGTGCTCGGCGACGCCATGAACGCGAGCCTGCGCGACGAGTTCGCCAAGGACGCGCGCAACGTGGACGTCTCGGTCACCGTGGACGGCGGGTCGTCGTCCGGCGAGTCCACCGACATCCCGGGCATCACCCCGGAGACGTTGGCGAAGATCCGGCAGGCGCCGGGCGTGGCGGGCGCCGACCCGCGCGACTTCCAGCAGGTGCCGGTGGTCGCGGCCAACGGCAAGGCCAAGCCCGCGTGGGCCGTCCCGCTGGCGAGCAACGAGAAGCTGCGCGAGTTCGACCTGGTCGAGGGGCGCTACCCGACCGAGGACGACGAGATCGCGGTCGACAAGCGCACCGCCTCCACCGCCAAGCTGACGATCGGCCAGCCGGTCGTGCTGCTGGGCAAGGAGGAGTCGCGGCACACGTACACGCTCGTCGGCACCTACCAGCAGGGCACGAACCAGTTGTCGCTGGCGGGCTACGACCACGTCGGGCTCACCCCCGAGGGCTTCCAGGCGCTGGAGCCGGAACGCCCGCCGTACCAGGTGGTCGCCACCGCCGCGGCCGGGTTCACCCAGCAGCAGGTGGTGGACAACGTCCGGCAGGCCATCGGCGACCGGGGCTTCAAGATCCAGAGCGGCGCGGAGCTGACCGAGGAGACGTTGCAGCGGGTCGAGTCCCAGGCGGGCGAGTTCACGTCGCTGCTGCTGGCGTTCGCGATCATCGCGCTGATCGTCGCGGCGATGGTCATCTACAACACGTTCACCATCCTGGTCGCCCAGCGCACCCGCGAGCTGGCGCTCATGCGCTGCGTCGGCGCGAGCCGCGGCCAGGTGTTCCGCGGGGTGCTGGCCGAGGCGCTGGTGATGGGCCTGACCGCGTCGGTGATCGGCCTGCTCGGCGGCATCGGCGTGTCCGCCCTGCTGCAACGGGTGATGTTCTCGTTCAACGGCGGCGAGGGCGCCGTGCTGCTGCCCGTGACGGGGACGACGGTGGCCGCCGCGTTCGCCGTCGGCACGCTGGTCACCGTGCTCGCCGCGGTGCTGCCCGCCCGCAAGGCGACCCGGGTCGCGCCGGTGGCCGCGCTGCGCAGCCAGCCCGACAGCGGCGAGGAGGTCTCCCGCACCGGTGTGGTGCGCGTGCTGACCGCCGGGCTGTTCCTGGTGGTCGGCGTCGGCGCGGTGGTGTTCGGCATGGGCATGGACGACGAGGAAGCCGCCATGATCACCAGCGGTGCGGGCACGATGGCGCTGCTGGCCGCGGTGCTCGTGCTGGGTCCGCTGCTGGTCGGCCCGGTCAACCGGGTGCTCGGCGCGCTGCCCCGGGCGGTGCTCGGCGTGCCCGCCAAGCTCGCGTCGGCCAACGCGGGCCGCAACCCCAAGCGCACCGCCGCGACCACCGCGGCGTTGATGATCGGCGTGACGATCGTGTCGCTGGTGACCGTGGTCGCCAACAGCGCCAAGGAGACCGCGAACGCCGAGATCGACCAGCGGATGCCCGCCGACTACACGGTGACCTCCGCCGTCTACGACCGGCCGCTGCCCCGGGAGCTGGCCGACCAGCTGGCCGCCGTGCCGGAGGTGGCGCAGGTCGCGCCCACCACCGTCGTCTACGGGGAGCGCGAGTACTTCACCGGCATCACGCGCGACGCGCTCGGCAGCCTGTTCCGGCCGACGGTGACCAGCGGGTCGCTCGACGACCTCCGGGACGGCACGGTCGCGGTGAACGCGGACTACGCCAAGCGCCGCAACGTGTCGATCGGCTCGGTGGTGTCGTTCAAACCGGGTCGGGGTGAGGCGCAGGACCTTGAGGTGGTCGCGGTGGTCGAGGGCCAGCGGCTGTCCGACGGGATCATGACGATGGAGACGTCGCTGCGGTTCGAGCAGGCCGCCGAGGGCTACGACAGCATCCTGGTCAAGCTGAAGGACGGCGCCGTGAACGGGCGCGCGGCGGTCGAGAAGGTCACCGACCCCTCGCCGCTGGCGATGCTCGACAGCGCGGCCGAGACCAAGGAGCAGCTCAACCAGCAGCTCAACCAGGTGCTGGGGTTCATCTGGGCGTTGATCGGGCTGGCCGTGGTGATCGCGTTGTTCGGCATCGCGAACACGTTGACGCTGTCGGTGCTGGAGCGGACGCGCGAGTCGGCGCTGCTGCGGGCGCTGGGGCTGACGCGCGGCCAGCTGCGGCTGATGCTGGTGGTCGAGTCGGTGCTGATGGCGTTGATGGGCGCGGCGATCGGGCTGCTGCTCGGCATCGGCTTCGGCTGGGTGATCACCGAGGCGTTGTCCACCGACACCCTCGCGGTCGACCTGGTCGTGCCCTTCGGGCAGATCGGCGTGATGCTGGCCGGCGCCGTGGTCGCCGCGATCGTGGCCGCCGCGCTACCCGCCCGGCGCGCCGCCAGGACCTCGGTCGTCGCGGGGATGGCCGAGGCGTGAGGAAACCCGGTGGCCCGCTCTTCTTCGGGGGAGGAGCGGGCCACCGGGTTCCGCGCTGCGCGGGGCAGGCGCCTCACCCGCCTGGTGGTCGCAGGCGGGTTCGCCCACGTCGAAGCGGGTGAGGAAGCCGCCCCGGCACCGGGCAGCACGTCACCAGCGCCCGCGCGGTCCTGATCGCGGTGGGCGACTTCCAGGACCGTCAACGGCCGCTCGTCCACCCTGCGCCCGAGGCCTCCGCCCAGGTGACCGAGGCCACGCCGAGCCCTGCGGACGTCGCCCGGCGCCGACCGCTGCGGGCTGATCTCCGTGCGACGGGGGTCACAGATTTCCTGCTGAGCACGCGTCACATCCGGTGGGCAACCGCCTCTAACAGGGTGCGGGGTGGCCCGGGCGAGGGCCGGGCCACCCGGCTTCCACGCCCCCGCCGCCGGGTTCACGGACAGTCGCGTGCCGTCACGGTCGGCGCACGAGAGCGCTTCAGAATGTTGCGGAACGGTGTCGACCGGTACTTCCCGGGTTGACGCGCGGACCGGGACTCACGACTGTGAGAGCGCTCTCATGGCGTCGGGTCCGAGCCCGGCGAGCGCGTCGAGGAGGACGGATGAGCAGGACTCTGGGCGGTCGGGCGACGTCGATCACCGCGGTGGCCCTGGCGGCCACGCTGGTGGCGGCCTGCGGTGGCGGGGGAGGCGGCGCGGGCGACGGCAAGATCAAGCTGTCGATCGGGATCTTCTCCGACTTCGGCTACACCACGCTGATCAAGGAGTACCAGGCGGCGCACCCGGACATCGAGATCGAGCAGCGCACGGTCAAGATGGAGCAGCACCACACGCAGCTCGCCACGCAGCTCGCGGGTGGTCGGGGCGCGGCCGACATCGTGGCCATCGAAGAGGGCAACATCGCGCAGTTCCGCCAGTCCAAGGACAAGTTCGTGAACCTCGCGGACCACGGCGCCAAGGAGCTGGAGGGCCAGTGGGCGGCCTGGAAGTGGAACCAGGGCACCACCGACGGCGGGAACTTCGTGCTCGGCCTCGGCACCGACATGGGCAGCCTCGCCCTGTGCTACCGGCGTGACCTGTTCGAGGCCGCCGGCCTGCCCACCGACCGCGACGCCGTCGGCGAGCTGTGGCCGACCTGGGACGAGTACCTGAAGGTCGCGGACACCTTCACCCGGGCGACGCCGGACGTGAAGTTCGTCGACACCGCCCAGAACGTCTACAAGGCGATCCTCGACCAGACCGAGGAGGGCTACTTCGCCAAGGCCGACGACTCGTTCATCGGCGGCGAGAACGACAAGGTGGAGCAGGCCTTCACGCTCGCCGCGAGCCTGGGCGAGAAGAAGCAGACCGGCGCGCTGGCCCCGTTCAGCCAGGACTGGAACGTCGCGCTCAAGCAGGCGTCCTTCGCCACCACCACGTGCCCGGCCTGGGCGCTCGCGCTGATCAAGGCCGGCGCCGGCGACGAGGCGGCGGGCAAGTGGGACGTGGCCGCCGCGCCCGGTGGCGGCGGCAACTGGGGCGGCTCGTTCCTGGCCGTGCCCAAGCAGACCGAGCACCCCGGGGAGGCCTACGAGCTGGCCAAGTGGCTGACCGCGCCCGAGCAGCAGAAGCGGATCTTCAAGGAGACCGGGAACCTGCCGAGCGAACCCGCCGCGTACCAGGACCCCGAGGTCACCGCGACGACCAACGAGTACTTCAACGGCGCGCCGGTGGGCAAGATCTTCGGCAACTCCGCGGAGAGCCTCAAGCCCACCTACCGCGGCACCAAGGACGCCAAGGTGACCCCGGTCTTCAACAACGCGCTCTCCCGCGTGGAGACCGGCAAGCAGTCCACTTCGGACGCTTTCGACGAGGCGGTCCGGGAAGCGCGGGACGCGGCCAAGTGACGGTCGCACCGGAACGGGCGGCGGCGGGGCGGGGCACGTCGCCCGCCCCGCCGCCGCCGCGACGCCTCTCGTGGCGGGACAAGCTCGGCCGGCTCGACACGAAGTACACGCCGTACGCGATCATCGCGCCGTTCTTCGTGGTGTTCGGGGTCTTCGGCCTGTACCCGCTGCTCCACACCGCGTGGGTCTCGCTGCACGACTGGCAGCTCATCGACGGCGACCAGGGCTTCACCGGCTTGGCCAACTACGCCGAACTGCTGTCGGACGGGCACTTCTGGAACGCGCTGGGCAACACGGTCAGCCTGTTCCTGCTCTCCACGATCCCGCAGCTGTTCGCCGCGCTCGGCCTGGCCACCCTGCTGGACCGGGGCCTGCGCGGCCGGGCGTTCTGGCGCGCGGGCGTGCTGCTGCCGAACGTGATCTCGGTGGCCGCGGTGGCGCTGGTGTTCGCGCAGCTCTTCGGCCGCGACTTCGGCGTCGTCAACGCCCTGCTCGGCGTCGTCGGCGTCGACCCGGTGGACTGGCGCGCCGAGACGTGGGCGTCCCACCTGGCGATCAGCTCGATGGTGGTGTGGCGCTGGACCGGCTACAACGCGCTGATCTACCTGGCCGCGATGCAGTCGGTGCCCAAGGACATGTACGAGTCGGCGATGCTGGACGGCGCGTCGCGCCTGCGGGTGTTCTGGTCGATCACCGTGCCGAGCATCCGGCCGACGATCCTGTTCACCGTCATCGTGTCGACGATCGGCGGGATGCAGCTGTTCGTGGAGCCGCAGCTGTTCGACCCGGGCGGCACGGCCACCGGCACCGGCGGCGACGACCGGCAGTTCCAGACCTTGGTGATGTACCTGTACGAGAAGGGCTTCCGGTTGTTCGACGCGGGTTACTCCTCGGCCATCGCGTGGGTGCTGTTCCTGGTGATCCTGGTGGTCGCGGTCGTGAACTTCGCGGTGGCGCGGCGCATCGCGTCGAAGGGGTGAGGCCGGTGACCGCGACGCGCCACACCCGTTCCGGGCCGATCGCCTACGCGCTGCTGGTGGTGATCCTGGTCGCGTCGGTGTTCCCGCTGTACTACTCGTTCCTCATCGCGAGCAAGGACAACTCCGCGCTGGGCGACGCGGTGCCGTCGCTGGTGCCGGGCGGGAACCTGTTCGACAACCTGACCAGGGTGTTCGACACCGTCGACTTCTGGCTCGCCATGCAGAACTCGATGGTGGTGGCGGGCACGGTGGCGATCAGCAACGTCGTGCTGGGCACGCTGGCCGGGTTCGCGTTCGCCCGGCTGCGGTTCCGCGGCGGCAACTCGCTGTTCCTGGTCGTGGTCGGCACCTCGATGGTGCCGACGCAGCTGGGCGTCATCCCGCTCTACATGCTGATGTCGGACCTCGACTGGTACGGCACCCTCCAGGCGGTGATCGTGCCCGCGCTGATCGGCGCGTTCTCGGTGTTCTGGATGCGGCAGGCGTGCGAGGAGTCCGTGCCGCACGAGCTGGTCGAGGCGGCCCGGGTGGACGGCTGCTCGGTGCTGCGGACGTTCTGGCACGTGGCGTTCCCGGCGGTGCGCCCGCAGGCGGCGGTGATGGGCATGTTCACGTTCATGACCGCGTGGAACGACTTCTTCTGGCCGCTGATCGTGCTCGATCCCAACGACAGCCCCACGGTGCAGGTGGCATTGTCGACGTTGGCCAGCGGTTACTACACGGACTACTCGCTCATGCTCTCCGGCGCGTCGCTCGCGGTGCTGCCGGTGGTGGGGATCTTCATCCTGCTGGCGCGACAGATCGTCGGCGGGATCATGCAGGGCGCTGTGAAGGGGTGAACTCGTACATGACGACAACCGACCCGGACACCGAGGTCCGGCGGGACGTGCTGCGCTTCCCACCGGGCTTCCTGTGGGGAGCGGCGACGGCGTCCTTCCAGATCGAGGGTGCGACGACGGCGGACGGCCGCGGCCCCTCGATCTGGGACACGTTCGCGGCCACGCCGGGCGCGGTGCTCGGCGGCGACACCGGTGACCCGGCGTGCGACCACTACCACCGCTACCCCTCCGACGTGGAGCTGATGGCGGAGCTGGGGCTGGGCGCGTACCGGTTCTCGCTGGCGTGGCCGCGCATCCAGCCGGTCGGCGCGGGCCGGGTCGAGCCGAGGGGGCTGGCGTTCTACGACCGGCTGGTGGACGAGCTGCTCAGCCGGGAGATCGAGCCCGTGGTCACGCTGTACCACTGGGACCTGCCGCAGGCGTTGGAGGACAACGGCGGGTGGCGCAACCGCGACACCGCCTACCGGTTCGCCGAGTACGCCGCGCTGGCCCACGAGCACCTGGGCGACCGGGTGCGGCAGTGGACCACGCTGAACGAGCCGTGGTGCTCGGCGTTCCTCGGGTACGCCAACGGCATCCACGCGCCCGGGGTGGTCGACCCGAAGGCGTCGCTGGAGGCCGCCCACCACCTCCTGCTCGGGCACGGCCTGGCCGTGCAGGTGATGCGGGACCAGGCGCCGGACGACCACGAGCTCTCCATCGTGCTGAACTTCTGCGCCCTGACGGTGGACGACGACTCGCAGCTCGACGCGGCGCGCAAGGTCGACGGCCTGCAGAACCGCCTGTTCCTCGACCCGCTGGCCGGTCGCGGCTACCCGCGGGACGTCGTCGAGGACACCGCGTGGCTGGGTGACTGGACGGCCGTGGTGCGCGAGGGCGACCTGGAGGTGATCGCCTCGCCGATCGACTGGATGGGCGTGAACTACTACGCCCCGACCCGCGTCGCCGCCACGGCCGACCCGCTGGAGGTGAGCGGCGGGCCGTTCCCGGGTCTGCGCGGGGTCGAGTTCCTGCCGGCGCGCGGCGAGGTGACCGGGTTCGGCTGGGAGGTCGACGCGACCGGCCTCACCGCGTTGCTGGAACGCCTCCAGCGCGAGGTCGGCCTGCCGCTGTTCGTCACGGAGAACGGCTCGGCGTTCCCGGACGTGGTCGAGGACGGCGAGGTGGTGGACGAGGAGCGCACCCGGTACCTGGTGGACCACCTGCGCGCGGTGCACCGGGCCGTCGAGGCGGGTATCGACGTGCGCGGGTACTTCGCCTGGTCGCTGCTGGACAACTTCGAGTGGGCGGCGGGGTACAGCCAGCGGTTCGGCATCGTGCACGTGGACTACGACACCCAGGTGCGCACGGTGAAGCGGAGCGGCAGGACGCTGGCCGGGGTGATCGGCGCCAACGCCGTCCCGGCCGCCGGGCACGACCTGCCGTGACCTGTCGGTCGGGGGCCGCATGTCGCCGCGGCGGCCCCCGCCCGGCGCTCACCCGCCCGCGGCCGGCCCCGTGCCGGCCCGACCTGTCCCGCTACGCGGACTCGCGGCGGACCAGCGTGGTGGGCAGGACCTCGCGGCGCGCCCGGATCGTCTCGCCGCGCAGCAGCCGCAGCAGGTGGGTCACCATGTGGCGGACCTGCGCGCTGGTGTCCTGCCGCACGCTCGTCAACGAGGGCGTGGTGTGCGGCGCGATCATCGGGTGGTCGTCGAACCCCACGATGGCCACGTCCTCCGGCACCCGCTTGCCCGCCTCGCGCACCGCGTCCAGCACACCGGCCGCCATGTGGTCCGACGCGACGAACACCGCGTCCAGGTCCGGCACGCGGCCCAGCAGCGCCTCCATCGCCTTCTTGCCGCCCTCGCGGGAGAAACCGCCGTCGGCCGTCATCAACGCCGCGGTCTCGTCGTCCGCGCCGACCGCCGTGCGCCACCCGGCCAGCCGGTCCATCGCCGAGTGCTCGTCGAGCGGACCGGTCACCGAGACGATCTTCTTGCGCCCCAACGAGATCAGGTGCTCGGTGGCGAGCAGGCCGCCGCCCTCGTTGTCGTGGTCGACGGTGTGCAGCCCGCGCAGCGAGCCCCACGGCCGGCCCGCGTACACCACCGGCAGCGGCAGCTTGCGCGCCACCGTCGGCAGCTGGTCGCCCTTGTGCGGCGCGAACAACAACGCGCCGTCCACGTGCCCGCCCGCCAGGAACCGCTCGGCGCGGGCCTGGTCCTGCGTCGAGTGCACCAGCATGAGCACCATCTGCACGTCCGCGTCGGCCAGCGACCGCGCCGCCGAGCGGATCAGCCACGCGAAGTGGGGGTCGTCGAAGATCTTCGGCTCGGGCTCGGAGAACACCACCGCCACCGCGCCGGAACGCCTGGTCACGAGCGCCCGCGCGGCCTGGTTCGGCTGGTAGCCCAGCTCCATCACCGCCGCCGTGACCGCCTCGTGCGCCTCCGGGCTCACCCTGGGCGACGCGTTGAGCACCCGCGACGCCGTCGCACGGGAGACGCCGGCCTTGGCCGCCACGTCCTCCAACGTGGGCCGCGCGCCTGAGTGCGATTGAACCGACACGAGCACCACTCCTCGACGATCGCGCTACGAACCCAGCTTAGCCGGAGGCGACCTGCCGGGAAGCGCTCTCAAGACGACCCGGACCGGTGACGGGCGAACCGCCGGTGGCGACCGCGACCCGCAGCAACCCGTCCTCGCGGCGCACCGAAGTCGGCAGCCCCGCGCGGGCCGCGGTGCGCACCAGACCGGTCTCCGCCGGCAGGCACCAGCCGACCAGCTCCCGGTACCCGGCCGCCCGCGCCGCGCCGGCCAGCGAGCCGAGCAGCGCGGTGCCCACCCCGCGGCCCTGCCACTCGTCCTCCACCAGCAACGACACCTCGGCGCAGTCGGGGCTGGACGTCGGGATCAGCTGCCCCAGGGCGACCACCCGGTCCGCGCACTGCGCCACCGCGGTGCTGCCGCGCGGCGGGGTGAGCAGCCGGTGCAGCCACCGCCTCGGCACGGTCCGCAGGCCCGAGTGGTACCGGCTGAACAGGGTGCCCATCGAGCAGCGGGAGTGCAGCTCGGCGAGCGCCTCCTCGTCGCCGGCGCGGCCGGCCCGCAGCACGAGCGCCATGCCGTCGTCGGTCAGCAGCGCGGTCGGCCGGGGCTCCGCCGCGCCGGCCGCGGCCAGCAGGTCGATCAACGCCTGCCCCCGGGCCAGCTCGACCTGCGTGAACGGCGACCAGCCGCGCTTGACGGTGTAGGCCGGCGCCTCCTCCGGCGCCGCGGGCCCGCCCGCCCGGAAGTCGACCTCGCGGTGGGGTGCGGGTCGGGTCTCGGGGGCGGCGCCGGGCTCGGCGGGCTTGACGACCACCGAATCGGCCCCCATCACGACGCGCAGGGCCTCGCCGACGGCGTTCGGGTCGCGCAGCGCCAGCGCGGCGGCGCGCAACGCCGCCGTCGGCGCGTCGACCAGGTCGCGCAGGTCGGCGGCCGTGATGCCCACGCACCGGCCGCCCTCCGCGCGCACCGCGTCCACCAGGTCCGCGGGCAGCAGACCGGGCGCGGCCTGGACCACGAGCTCGTCCAGCACACCGCCGGGCACCGGGATCACGGACAGCGCCAGCACGTTGCAGTCCTGGTGCGCCAGCCGGATGGTCACCCGGGCCAGGGCGCCGGGACTGTCGTCCAGCTCGACGCGCAGCCGCCAGGTGTTCGGTGTGGTGTCCATGCGACCAGGCTGGACGGCCCAGGTTGCGGCGCGGGGACGCGGGCGTTTCGGCGACGTGAGGTATGGCCCTCCGGCGCTCAGTCCCGGCAGTGCGGTGGCGGCAGCGGGTTGAGCGGGCTGCACGGCCACTCGGTGTTCTTCACCGTCGTGGTCGTGGTGGTCGTCGGCGGCGCCTCGGTCGACGTCTCCGGTGGCGGCGGCGCGGCCGGTGGTGGCGTCGTCGTCGTGGTGGTCCGGACCGCGGTGGTCGAGCTCGCCGGCGACGAGATGGCGTCCGCGGTGGCGGAACTCGGCGGCGTGGTGACGCTGCTGGTCGTCGGCCGATCGGTGATCCACGTCGAGGCGGGGGTATCGGCCTGCTGCTCGTCGGTCACCCCGTCGAGGTACACCCCGAGGAGGACACCGACCAGCGCCGACGCCGCCACGGCCAAGCCGCACGTGGCCCACAGCACCCGCACAGCAAGCCTCCTAACAGAACGCACTTGTGGCGCAACGGTGAGCGGCTGAACAGTACAGCCCGCCGGACCCGTCTCACCCGACCCAGTGCACCTCGGTCGGGTCCGTCATCCGGTCCACCTCGTTGAGCACGGTTTTCCGTGCCGCAGCGGACAACGAGCGGAACGGCTCGACGGTGACGGCCACCGGCCGCCCCTGCGCTCCTGCGACCAGACGCCGGCGAGCATTCCGTTCACCATGAGTACGGGAGACAGCCATCCCTGCGGTCGGTACACCATTTCGGGTGTCCCACCATCGAGAAGGTGCGTGGCGTGACGTGTTGCCGCGACGACGTACTGGTCGAACGCCGGCAGCAGCCGCGCGGTCTTCACCGGCTCCGCCGCGCGCAGTCCCGCGACGTCCTCCGCCCGCGCCCAGTGCGGCGCGCCCTCGACGTCGACGGGCTCGACCCGGTCGCCGAGCGCGGTGAACACCCGCCCGCCGCCGGCCGGGCTCACACCCACCAGCGCGCTAAGTCCTCCCTGGTCGCGGGTCCCTGCTGGGCCAGGAACCGCAACGCGATCTCCTCGACCGCGCCCGCCCCCGCCGCCGCCGGGTCGACCTCGAGCCACGTGCGCGGCGCGGTGAACCGGACGAACCGGCCCTCGCCCGGCCCGAACAGCAGCCTGCCCTGGAACGACGCGGGCTTGAGGTACGCGCCCCAGCTCTCCCGCAGCTTCTCGCCGATGTGCGCGGACGTGCGCGCGGCGACCTCGTCGGCCGGCTCGGCGCGGGTCAGCACGCGGTCCGCCAACGCCTCGCCCACCGCGTCGACCAGCGCGGTCGGCTCCTCGGCGCTGAGGTGGAAGTTCCGCAGCCACACCGGCTCGAGGTAGTGCCGGTAGGTGGCGAACCCGGCCTGCCAGAGCGGGTACCCGGCGGCGGGCAGCAGGTGCAGCGTGCCGCGCGTCGACCACGTCTTGACCAGCGTGCGGTCGGTCCACAGCGCCCGGTCGACGGCGTCGTCCGCGAGCCCGTCGACGCGTGCGCTCAACGTCGCCTCGGCCGAGGGCATGAGCTGCGCGTGCAGCCCGCACAGCCGCGAGACCACCTCCCACGCCTCGCCGGCCGGTCGCCGGGCGTCGAGGAAGTGCCTGCGGGTGCGCCACGCCGCGACCTGCCGCCACGTCACGCTCACCGGCGCCCGGCCCGGTCCGGACCGGCGGCGAGCCTGCGTTCCAGCACCGCCGTGCCCAGCACCCGGGCCGGTACGAGACCGGCGCCGGACAGCCCGGCCACGAGCACGGCGCCGATCATGTGCCAGGTCGGTGCGTCACCCGTGCAGGTGAACACGTTCGTGAACTTGAGGAGCAGGTCACGTACGGCACGGAGGCTAGGCCGATGCCGGCCGCCGCGACCCCGCCGAGCAGCGCGGACCCGAACGTGCGCATCAACGGGAACGCGGCGTTGGCGGCGCCGACCGCGGCGATCACGAACAGCAGCGGCACCGGGTGCGGGAAGGGACCGAGCGCGGCGCAGGTCAGCATCAGCGCGCACACGATCGCCAACCCGGCCCGTTCACCCACCCGGCGACCCTGACAACGCGGGACGGCAGACGTCAGAACTTCGTAATCGCGTTCCGGCCGCCAACCGGCGTCCGGTTCGCCAGAGTTGTCCGGTAGCAGTCGACTCCGGAAAGGCGTGAGATGTCCAAGCGGGTAGTGGTGATCGGTGTGGCCGGTGTGCTGGTGGTCGCCCTGGTGGTGGGGCTGTACCTGTTCCAGCCGTGGCGGCTGTTGACCGACCGGACGGCCGACGAGGCGCTGCTGTTGCCGGCCTCGACCACGACCACGACCTCGGCGGCCGGGACGACGACGTCGGCCCCGGTCACCACGACACCCGCCCCGCCCGCGGGCCCGGTCGCGCTGGCCTCCGGGCCGTTCCGCTCGCTGGAGCACGCGACGACCGGGAGCGCCACGTTGGTCCGGTTGCCCGAGGGCGGTCACGCGGTGCAGTTCGAGGCGTTGGACACGAGCGACGGACCGGACCTCTACGTGTACCTGTCGGACAAGCCGTCGGACTCGCCCGAAACGGCCTTCGGCTCCGGTTTCACGAACCTGGGTGAACTGAAGGCGAATCGCGGCAACCAGGTGTACGCGGTGCCCGCCGACGCCGACTTGAGCACCGTCCGCAGCGTCGTGATCTGGTGCAAGAGGTTTTCCGCCGGTTTCGCGGTGGCCCCGTTGGAACAGGGCTGACACATAGGGGAAACAAATGCGCGGTGGTCTGGTCCATTTATAGCCTTTTCGCCGTATTGACGTATCTGGTCTAGACCACCTACAGTAGGGGCACAACGTCCCTCGTGGATGGGCGGGCGGATGCCCCATCGACGAGGAGCCGGCTCACTGGGGTGGGCCACCGTTGGCGGCGGCGCGGCGCTTTCTCTCCCCGTTCCGCGCCGCCGCTCACGGCCCGCGGCCCACCGTGCTGCACACTGTGAGTGATGCTCACCAGGACCATCGCCATCCACTACGTCAACGCCGCGCTGCGTGGCGCCGTGCGGCGTGGCGTCGACGTCACGCGGCTGCTCGCGACCGCGGGCATCGGCGAAGCCCTGGTCTCCGACGAGCGCGCCCGCGTGACGCCCGCCCAGTACACCAAGCTCGTCCAAGCGCTCTGGGACGCGCTGGACGACGAGTTCATGGGCCTGGGGCCGCGGCCGAGCAAGCGCGGCACGTTCCCGACCATGTGCCTGCTCGCCGTGCACTGCGCGTCACTGGACGACGCCCTGCGGCGCGGTCTGGCGTTCTACGAGCTGTTCGACGTGCGGCCGGGGATGGCGCTGGACGAGCACGACGGCGTGGCCGCGTTCACCCTGTCGGCGGCGGGCGTCGACGACCCGGACCGGTTCCTGGTCGAGTCGCTGCTGGTGCTCTGGCACCGGTTCTCGTCGTGGCTGATCGGCCGCCGCATCCCGTTGCGCGGGGTCGACCTCGCCTATCCCGAACCGCCGCACGGCGCGGAATACCACCTGATCTTCGGAGCTCCGCTGCGGTTCTCCGCACCCGCGACCACGTTGACCTTCGACGCGCGGTTCCTGCGGATGCCGGTAGTGCAGGACGAAGCCGCGTTGCGGCGGTTCCTGCGCAATTCACCGGCCGAGTTGCTGTCCCGGCGCGATTACGGCGCGGACGCGTCCAGCCAGGTGCGGCGGATGCTCGGCGGCGGCGTGGTGGGTCTGGAGAACGTGGCGGCGCGGCTGGGGATGAGCGCGCCGACGTTGCGGCGGAAGCTGGCCGCGGAGGGCACGTCGTTCCGCGAGGTGCGCGAGCAGCTGCTGCGCGACCAGGCCGTGGCGAGCCTGGTGCGCGGCGGCGAGTCGGTGGAGGAACTGGCGCTGCGCCTGGGCTTCTCCGAGGCGAGCGCCTTCCACCGCGCGTTCAAGCGGTGGACCGGCACGAGCCCCGGCACCTACCGCACCACCTGACCCCGCGAGAGTCCAACCTCCACGGCGCGAGAGTCCTACGTTCAGAGCACCTGAATTCAACACTCGGCATACCGCGCGGTCGGTCTGAGCGTTGAACTCGGGGTCCGTGAACGTAGGACTCTCGACGCGTGAACGTTGGACTCTCGCGGGTTAGAAGGGGGTGGAGGTGGTGGCGCGGTCGCGCAGGGAGGTCGGCGGGCGGAAGCGCTCGCCGTAGGTGTCGGCCAGGTAGTCGGCGCGCTCCACGAAGCCGGTGAGGCCGTAGGAGTTGACGAATTGGACGGTGCCGCCGCTCCACGGGGCGAACCCGAACCCGAACACGCTGCCCACGTTCGCGTCACCGACGGACGTCAGCACGCCCTCGTCCAGGCACCGCACCGTCTCCAACGCCTGGATGAACAGCAACCGGTCCTCGACGTCCTGCTCGGTCACGCCCGCGTCGGCCCGCGCGTACCGCGAGAGCCCCGGCCACAGGAACTTCCGGCCGCCTTCGGGGTACTCGTAGAACCCCGCGCCGCCGGACTTGCCCGTGCGCCCTTCCGCGACCAGCTCCTCCAGCACCTTGAACGCCGGGTGCCCGCCCAAGGCGCCCGCCGCGGCCGGGTCGTCGGCCAACGCCTGGTCGCGGATCTTCAGCTGCAACGTCAGCGTGACCTCGTCCGACACCGCGAGCGGGCCCACGGCCATGCCCGCCCGCCGGGCCACGTTCTCGATCAACGCCGGCGACACGCCCTCCGCCACCATCGAGACGGCCTCGGTCACGTAGGTGCCGAACGTCCGGGACGTGTAGAAGCCGCGGCTGTCGTTCACCACGATCGGCGTCTTCCCGATCCGCAGCACGTAGTCGAAGGCCCGCGCCAACGTCTCGTCCGACGTCTTCTCGCCGCGGATGATCTCCACCAGCCGCATCTTCGGCACCGGCGAGAAGAAGTGCAGCCCGATGAACCGCGACGGGTCGCCCACCGCCGACGCGAGCCCGGTGATCGGCAACGTCGACGTGTTCGACGCGATCACCGCGTCCGGCAGCGCCGAGGCCTCGGCCGACGGCAGCACCCGGTTCTTCAGCTCGCGGTTCTCGAACACCGCCTCGATCACGAGGTCGCAGCCCGCCAGGTCGGCGTCGGAGTCGGTCGGCGTGATGCCCGGCGTGTCGCCGGCGCCGCGCCGCGCCGCCTCCAGCGTCACGTCCTTCAGCACGACCTCGATCCCGGCCTTGGCGGTGACCTCGGCGATGCCCGCGCCCATCATGCCCGCGCCGAGCACGCCGACCTTGGTCACCGTCGACCGCTCGACCCCGGCCGGTCGCGACCCGCCCGCGTTGATCTCGTTCAGCTGGAACCAGAACGTGGTGATCATGTTCTTGGCGACCTGGCCCGCGGCCAGCTCCAGGAAGTACCGCGCCTCGATCTCGAGCGCGGTGTCGAAGTCCACCAACGCGCCCTCGACGGCGGCGGCCAGCACCTTCTCCGGCGCCGGGTACACGCCGTGCGTCTTCTTCCGCAGCACGGCGGGCGCGGCGGCGAGCAGCCCGTACAGGTTCGGGTCGCCCACCCGCACGTCCGGCACCGCGTACCCCGGCTTGTCCCACGGCTGCTGCGGCGCGGGGTTCTCCTTGATCCACGCGCGCGCCTTGGCGATCAGCTCCTCGCGGGAGGACGCCAGCTCGTGCACGATCCCGGCCTGCAACGCCCGCGCCGGCCGCAGCTGCTTGCCCTCCATCAGCAGCGGCAACGCGGGCTGCACGCCGAGCAGCCGCACCATCCGGGTCACGCCGCCGCCGCCGGGCAGCAGGCCGAGGGTCGCCTCGGGCAGGCCGAGCTTGATCCGGTCGTCGTCCAGGGCCACCCGGTGGTGGCACGCGAGCGCGATCTCCAGGCCGCCGCCGAGCGCGCTGCCGTTGATCGCCGCGACGACCGGCTTGCCCAGCAGCTCCAGCCGCCGCAGCTGGCCCTTGATCTCCTCCAGGAACCCGAGCGCGTCGGCCGCGTTCTCCGGCGTGATCGTGATCAGCAGGTTCAGGTCGCCACCGGCGAAGAACGTCTTCTTGGCCGACGTCAGCACCACGCCGGTGATGTCGTCGCGCTCCGCCTCCAGCCGTGCGACCGCGTCGCCCATGTCCTGGTGGTACTCGGCGTTCATCACGTTCGCCGAGCCGGACATGTCCATCGTGAGGGTGACGACGCCCTCGTCGTCCCGCTCGAAGTGGATAGCCATCAGACCCTCTCGATGATCGTCGCGATGCCCATGCCGCCGCCCACGCACAGCGTGGCCAGACCCCGGCGCAGGTCCCGGCGCTCCAGCTCGTCGAGCAGGGTGCCGAGGATCATGCAGCCGGTCGCGCCGAGCGGGTGGCCCATGGCGATCGCGCCGCCGTTGACGTTGACCTTCTCGTCGGGCAGGTCGAGCTCGCGCTGGAACTTCAGCACCACCGACGAGAACGCCTCGTTGATCTCGAACAGGTCGATGTCCTCGACGGTCAGCCCGGCCTTGTCCAACGCCTTGCGGGAGGCCGGCGCGGGACCGGTCAGCATGATCGTGGGCTCGGAGCCGACGATCGCGGTGGCGATGATCCGGGCGCGGGGCGTGAGGCCCAGCTCGCGGCCGGTGCGCTCGTTGCCGATCAGCATCGCCGCCGCGCCGTCCACGATCTGCGACGAGTTGCCCGGCGTGTGGACGTGGTCGATGCGCTCCACGGTCGGGTAGCGGTCGATGGCCACCGCGTCGAAGCCGAGGTCGCCGTGGAACGCGAAGCTCGGCTTGAGCCTGCCGAGCCCGTCCAGCGTGGTCTCCGGGCGGATCGCCTCGTCGTGGTCGAGCACGACCGAGCCGTTCTGGTCGACCACGGCCACCAGCGACCGGTCGAAGTACCCCTTGTCCCGGGCCAGCGTGGCCCGCTGCTGCGAGCGCAGCGCGTACGCGTCCACGTCCTCGCGGCTGAACCCCTCCAGCGTGGCGATGAGGTCCGCGCTCACGCCCTGCGGCACGAAGTTGACCGCCATGTTGGTCTCCGGGTCGGCCATCCACGCGCCGCCGTCGGAGCCCATCGGCACCCGCGACATCGACTCGACGCCGCCCGCCACCACCAGGTCCTCGAACCCGGACGCGACCTTGGCCGCGGCCAGGTTCACCGACTCCAGGCCCGACGCGCAGAACCGGTTGAGCTGCATGCCCGCCGGCCGCAGGTCCCACCCGGCCGCGAGCACCGCCGTGCGGGCGATGTCCGCGCCCTGCTCGCCGACCGGCGACACGACGCCGAACACCACGTCGTCCACGGCGGAGGTGTCCAGGTCGTTGCGCCGCGCCAACGCCGCGAGCACCCCGGAGGCCAGGGTGATCGGCTTGACGCTGTGCAGCGAACCGCGCTTTCCCCTGCCACGCGGTGTGCGCACCGCGTCGAAGATCAAGGCTTCGCTCATGTACTCCACGGTAGGCAGCGCGGCCGCGGTTGCCCATGACCTGCCGAGGTGACTTATTAGCTCACCGGGGCGAGCCGGTGGTCCATGATCTCGCCCTCGCCGGCGAACCCCAGCCGCGAGTACAGCCGCCGGGCCGTGTCGTTGCCCCGGAACACGCGCAGCTGCACCCGCGCCCACCCGTGCTCACGCGCCCACGCCAGCACGTCGCCGACCAGCGCCTCGCCGACGCCCCGCCGCCGGAACTCCGGCTTGACCCACATGGAGTACAGGTACAGCACGGTCGGGTCGACCTCGTGCGGCACACCGGCGACGAGCCCGACCGGCTCCGGGTCCTCGGCGACGACCTTCACCCCGCGCTCCGGCGTCAGCAGCTCGCGCCACCGCGCCTCGTCGAACCGCCGCTCCAGGGCCAACGTCGAGCCGAACGCCTCGGGGTCGCTGCCCAGCGCGCTGAGCCGGATGTCACGCCACGTCGCCCAGTCGTCGGGCCCGAGCCGCCGCACTCGCATACCCCAGTGTGCCGCAAGTCCGCGCGACCTCGCCCGTCGCCGCGCGGCGGCGACGACGGACACTGACTTTTGCGCTCACGATCAACCCGGACGCAGCGCGCTGCGGTCATGGCGGCGCGGGCCGGCCGGTGGGACCGTCGGGACATGCCAACTCGCCGTTCCGCATGGATGACCGAGGACCTGGACCAGTTGCGCAAGCTGGCCCGCACGTTCTTCGAGAAGGAAGCCGTCCCGCACCAGGAGCGCTGGGCCGCGCAGAAGCAGGTGGACCGGGACTTCTGGCGCCAGGCGGGCGGGGTCGGCCTGCTCTGCCTGTCCATCCCGGAGGAGTACGGCGGTGGCGGCGGCACGTTCGCGCACGAGGCCGTGCTGCTGGAGGAGCAGGCCCGGTGCGGCGACACGGCGTGGGGCAACAGCGTGCACAGCGGGATCGTCGCCCACTACATCAACGCCTACGGCACCGAGGAGCAGAAGCGGCGCTGGCTGCCGAAGATGGCCTCGGGCGAGTACGTCGGCGCGATCGCCATGTCCGAGCCCGGCGGCGGCTCCGACCTGCAGAACATCAAGACGCGGGCGCTGCGGCGCGGTGACGAGTACCTGCTGTCGGGCTCGAAGACGTTCATCACCAACGGCGCGCAGGCCGACCTGGTCGTCGTGGTCGCCAAGACCGACCCCGGCCAGGGCGCGACCGGCATCTCGCTGCTGGTCGTGGAGACCGCGCAGGCGGCGGGCTTCCGCCGGGGCCGGGTGCTGGACAAGATCGGGATGCACGGCCAGGACACCGCCGAGCTGTTCTTCGACGACGTCCGCGTGCCCGCGGCGAACCTGCTCGGCACCGGCGAGGGCCAGGGGTTCATCCAGCTGATGCAGCAGCTGCCGCAGGAGCGGCTGATCATCGCGGTGGCGTCGATCGCGGGCATCGAGGCGGCGGTGGACCTCACGGTGGCCTACGTCAAGGACCGCACCGCGTTCGGCCGGGAGCTGATCAAGTTCCAGAACACCCGGTTCAAGCTCGCCGAGTGCGCCACCGAGGCCCGCGTGACCAGGGCTTTCGTCGACGAGTGCGTGCAGGAGCACCTGGCGGGCCGGCTCGACGTGCCCACCGCCGCGATGGCCAAGTGGTGGGCCACCGAGCGGCTGTGCCAGGTGGTGGACGAGTGCGTGCAGCTGTTCGGCGGCTACGGCTACATGGCCGAGTACCCGATCGCGCGCGCGTGGGCGGACGCGCGGGTGCAGAAGATCTACGGCGGGACGAACGAGATCATGAAGGAAATCATCGCGAGGTCGCTCTAGTGCCAGGGCCGCTGGAGGGGCTGAAGGTCGTCGAGCTGGCCGGTCTCGCGCCCGCGCCGTTCGGCTGCATGGTGCTGGCCGACCTCGGCGCGTCGGTGGTCCGGGTGGACCGCGTCGGCGGCGGCACGGAGGTGCCGCTGCTCGGCCGCGGGCGGCGCTCGATCGGCGTGGACGTGCGCCGACCCGAGGGCGCCGAGCTGGTGCTGCGCCTGGTCGCGGAGTCGGACGTGCTGGTCGAGGGCTTCCGGCCCGGCGTGACCGAACGGCTGGGCATCGGCCCGGCGCAGTGCCTGGCCCGCAACCCGGGGCTGGTCTACGGCCGGATGACCGGCTGGGGCCAGGACGGGCCGCTGGCCGACCGCGCCGGGCACGACATCAACTACATCGCGGTGGCGGGCGCGCTGGAGCCGATCGGCCGGGCGGGCGCGCCGCCGACCGTGCCGCTCAACCTCGTCGGCGACTTCGGCGGCGGCGGGCTGCTGCTGGCGCTGGGCGTGCTGGCGGCGCTGTACGAGCGGGGGAGGTCCGGGCGCGGGCAGGTGGTGGACGCGGCCATGGTCGACGGCGCGGCGCTGCTGACCACGTTCGTGCACGGGATGTCGTCGGTGGGCGCCTGGCCGGGCGCGCGCGGGACGAACCTGCTGGACGGCGGCGCGCCGTTCTACGACGTGTACGAGGCGGCCGACGGCGGGTTCGTCAGCGTCGGCGCGCTGGAGGACAAGTTCTACGCCGAGCTGCTGGTCGTGCTGGGGCTCGCCGACGCCGGGCTGCCCGGCCGGCACGACCCGGCGAACTGGCCGGAGCTGCGGGCCCGCATCGCCGCCGCGGTGGCGACCCGGACCAGGGACGAGTGGGCCGCGCTCGCGGAGGGCACCGACGCGTGCCTCGCGCCGGTGCTGGCGCCGGGGGAGGCGCCGGGGCACGGGCACAACACCGGGCGGGGGACGTTCGTCGAGGTGGCGGGGGTGGCGCAGCCCGCGCCCGCGCCGCGCTTCGGTCGCACGCCCGCGGCCACGCCGACCCCGCCGCCCGCGGTCGGCGAGCACACCGCCGAGGTGCTGACCGGGCTGGGGCTGGGCGAGGACGAGATCGCCACTCTGCGGGCGTCCGGCGTGATCGGGTGATGACCCGATCGAGCAAGGAAAAAGGCGCGCGAAATCACCTGAAGGGGTAACGGAAATGAGTGGCAGCCGTCATCGGCCTTTGTCACGCTCGGTGCGTGCTTCGGCGCAATCAGGTGATGGGCTGTGCAGAGGTGGCAGTGTCTGAAGAACCTCGGTGTCCGTGCCAGGGGGTGGGCGAGTGGCCCGTACCTTGGTGATCGGCGGGACCACTGGTCCCCTTGATCGTCCGTTCGGGTGACGCTTGGGGTCCCTCAGGCGTGGTTGCGTGGTGTTCGTGCGACCGGTCGAGGGACGGCGGCGGGTTCGATCGTCATCATCCGGGTGAATGAGGGACCATGGCCGTTGACACGACCGGTGCGGCGCACGGCCGCACCTCCCAGTCGGACGGACGGAGACCGATCAGTGAACGTCAAGAAGGTGGTGACGCTGGCGGCGGTCGCGCTGGTGCTGTTCCTCCTGATCACCCAGCCGAACGAGTCCGCCGAAGCGGTGCGGACCGCGGTCGGGTGGCTCCAGTCCGGCGCCGAGTCGATCATCACCTTCGTTCGCAGCCTCTTCGCCTAGGGGACGCGCGGCAACCCCGCGAACTCCGCTCAATGCGGTCACGATCGGTGACCGCGGCCCTTGAACGTTGCACCGTACGGGTGGAATGAGGGCTATAACGCCCTGGTAACAGGGTTTTTGACAAACCAGGGTCTAGCGGTTGTCGGTACCCGCTAATACGGTGCGTCGCATTGGCTGATCTTCGACCGATGAGGAGGCAGAATGGTCGAGGACTCCGGAGTCGACGAGCTGCTGCGGCAGTGGGCGGCTGAGCGCTCGGACGACGCCGAGCTGCAGGAGGTGAACCGGATCAAGGACGCGTGGCTCGCGGAAGCGCCGCCGTCCGCGCCGGGGATCCCGGTGCAGCGGGCGAATGGCGGTCCCCGCGGCCTGGTGAAGGTCGAGTCCGCGGATCCGGCGTACGTGGCGGCGATGCGGAAGCGGGCGCCCGAGGTGCCCGAGCCCCTGCTCGCCGCGGCCGCCAGCTACTGGCAGCTGGTGGGCGACCTGTCCGAGGCGGAGCAGTGGTGGGACGCGGGCATCAGCCCGCTGGACCAGCGCGCTCTCGACTACCGGGCGGCCGGGCTCTCGCCCGCCGACCTCGGTCGTCGCCTCGGCCCGATGACGGTGCTCCAGCACCTGCGTCGGGGTAGCGCGGCGGCCTGGTGCGTGGCCAGGTTGCAGAGGCAACGCCGGGACGGCGTGGCCTAGGTCCGACGAGTCGGGGCGGGCTCCTGAGGTCGAGGAGCCCTTGCCTTGGAGGGTGCGGGCTCCCGTGCGGGGAGCCCCAGCCCTGTGCGAAGTACTCTTGAGGCGTGCGAGGCCTCATCACCCCCCAGCGCCTGGCCATCGGGGCCGTCTGCCTGGCGTCGCTGGTCGTGTGCTGCGGCCTGGCCTACTGGCAGTGGGACCGGTTCTCCCAGGCCGGCGGCACGTTCCAGAACCTGGGTTACGTGTTCCAGTGGCCGCTGTTCGGCCTCTTCCCCGCGTTCATGGTGTGGCGCATCCGCAGGCTGGACGCCCGCCGCCGGGCCGAGGCCGCCGCCGGGACGGCCGGCGCCGCCGACGAGGCCGCGCCGGAGCCGGTGGCCGCGCCGTCGCGGCCGGTCGTTACCGTTGAGCCCGTCAGAGCGCCCGTGCGGGACGACGAGGACGAAGAGCTCGCGGCCTACAACCGCATGCTCGCCGAACTCAACGCGCGGGACCAGCGGTGAGCGAAGGTAGGGCGATGAGCGGCGCGTTGACCAGGTTCCGGTTCATGGCTTACGTGGTCGGTGTCGGCCTGCTGCTGCTCGTGGTCGGCATGATCGCCAAGTACGCGGGCGGCAACGCGGGCATGGTGCAGGTCATCGGCCCCATCCACGGCTTCCTCTACGCGGTGTACCTGGTGCTCACCGTCGACCTCGCGCTCAAGTCCCGCTGGTCGATCAAGGGCACGGTGCTGGTGCTGCTCGCGGGCACGATCCCGTTCGTGTCGTTCTACGCCGAGCGCAAGGTGGTCGAGAGCGTCCGGGCCGAGAAGAGCCTGTGACCGGGCTTGACCCCGCCCGCCGGGCACCCCTAGCGTCTGGCGGTACCAACTGAACACGGCCGTCGATGTCGCGCGGGAGAGTCCCCGAGCGGGGCGCCGAAGGAGCAACTCCTCCCCGGAATCTCTCAGGCCCAGGTACCGCGCGACGAAGGCAACTCTGGAAAGCAGGCGCACCCGGTGCGCCTCGCCCACGGTGCAAGCCGCCCTCACCCGGCGGCGAAGCTCTCAGGCTCATGGCAGAGGGGGAGGCTCACTCGACGAGGAGTCTCCGGTGGACCGTGTCATCCTTTCGCTCGTGAATCTCTCGGACGTGCCCGCCCGTCGACCCGACCGGTCGGCCCATCGGCATGTCCGCACCCAGGGAGGGCCCGCCTGATGGAAAGCCGCCGCACGCCCCTGCACGCCGAACACGAGGCGTTGGGGGCCATGTTCACCGACTTCGCGGGCTGGCGGATGCCGCTGCGCTACGACAGCGAGCTGGCCGAGCACCACGCGGTGCGCACGTCGGCGGGCCTGTTCGACCTGACCCACATGGGTGAGATCCTGCTCACCGGACCGGAGGCGGGCGCCGCGCTGGACCACGCCCTGGTCGGCCACGCGTCCGCGATCGGCGTCGGCCGCGCCCGCTACACGATGATCTGCGAGGCCGACGGCGGGGTGATCGACGACCTGATCGTGTACCGCCTCGACCCCGCCGCGCACTCCGCCGGGGAACGCACGTCGGCCGGTGACGACGAGTACCTCGTCGTGGCCAACGCCTCCAACGCCGCCGTCGTGCACGCGGCCCTGGTCGAGCGGGCCGAGGGCTTCGACGCGACCGTCACGGACGCCTCGGCCGACTACGCGCTGCTCGCCGTGCAGGGCCCGAAGGCCACCGCCATCCTCGCCGGCCTCACCCCGACCGACCTGGCCGCGGTGAAGTACTACGCGTCGTACCCGACCGAGGTCGCCGGCAAGCCCGTGCTGCTGGCCCGCACCGGCTACACCGGCGAGGACGGCTTCGAGCTGTTCGTCGCCCCGGACGACGCCGCGCACGTCTGGCAGGCCCTGCTCGAGGCGGGCGCGCCGCACGACCTCAAGCCCGCCGGCCTCGGTTGCCGCGACACGCTGCGGCTGGAGGCGGGCATGCCGCTGTACGGCAACGAGCTGGGCCGCGACCGCACGCCGTTCCAGGCGAACCTGGGCCGGGTGGTGAAGCTGGACAAGCCGGGTGACTTCGTCGGCCGCGAGGCGCTGGCCGCCGTCGCCGAGCGGGGCGCCGAGCAGGTGCTGGTCGGCCTGAAGACCGCCTCGCGCCGCGCGCCGCGGCACGGCTACCCGGTGCTGGACGCCTCCGGCGCCCGGATCGGCGAGGTGACCAGCGGCGCGTTGTCGCCGACCCTGGGCTACTCGGTGGCGATGGCGTACGTCACCGTCGGCAACACCGAGCCGGGCACGCGGCTCTCGGTGGACGTCCGCGGCAGGCACGAGCCGGTCGAAGTCGTCGCACTGCCCTTCTACAAGCGCACCTCGTAAGGGAGACCCCACACATGTCCGAGCACTTCAACACCTCCCTCGCGGAGTTCGACCCGGAGGTCGCGGACGCCGTCGCCGCCGAGCTGCACCGGCAGCAGAGCACGCTGGAGATGATCGCCTCGGAGAACTTCACGCCGGTGTCGGTGCTCCAGGCGCAGGGGTCGGTGCTGACGAACAAGTACGCCGAGGGCTACCCGGGCCGTCGCTACTACGGCGGCTGCGAGAACGTCGACGTGATCGAGCGGCTGGCGATCGAGCGGGTCAAGGCGCTGTTCGGCGCGGGCTTCGCGAACGTGCAGCCGCACTCGGGCGCGCAGGCCAACGCGTGCGCGATGTTCGCCCTGCTCCAGCCGGGGGACACGATCCTGGGCCTCGACCTCGCGCACGGCGGCCACCTCACCCACGGCATGCGGATCAACTTCTCCGGCAAGCTCTACCACGTGGTGCCCTACCACGTGTCGGACTCCGACGGCCGGGTCGACATGGCCGAGGTGGAGCGGCTGGCGACCGAGCACAAGCCGAAGCTGATCGTGGCCGGCTGGTCGGCGTACCCGCGCCAGTTGGACTTCGCCGAGTTCCGCCGGATCGCCGACTCGGTGGGCGCGTACCTGATGGTCGACATGGCGCACTTCGCCGGCCTGGTGGCGGCGGGCCTGCACCCGAGCCCCGTGCCGCACGCGCACGTGGTGACCACGACCACGCACAAGACCCTCGGCGGCCCGCGTGGCGGCGTGATCCTGACCAACGAGGCCGACCTGGCGAAGAAGATCAACTCGGCGGTGTTCCCCGGCCAGCAGGGCGGTCCGCTGGAGCACGTGATCGCGGGCAAGGCGGTGGCGTTCAAGCACGCCGCGTCGCCCGAGTTCGCCGACCGCCAGCGGCGCACGGTCGAGGGCGCGAAGATCCTCGCCGAGCGGCTGTCCCAGCCCGACGCGGCGGCGGCGGGTGTGAAGGTGCTCACCGGCGGCACGGACGTGCACCTCGTGCTGGTGGACCTGGTGGGGTCCGAACTGGACGGCAAGCAGGCCGAGGACCGGCTGCACGAGGTGGGCATCACGGTCAACCGCAACGCGGTGCCCAACGACCCGCGCCCGCCGATGGTGACCTCCGGCCTGCGCATCGGCACGCCGGCGCTGGCCACGCGCGGGTTCGGCGCGGCCGACTTCGCCGAGGTGTCGGACGTGATCGCGGCGGCGCTGGGGTCCTCGCCGGACCTGGCGGAGCTGCGGTCGCGGGTCGAGGTGCTGGCCGCGAAGCACCCGCTGTACCCGACCCTGTGAACGACGACACGAAATAGCTCGCCAATACTGGAGGTTGTCCCGTGCGCAACCCGCGTACGGGACAACCGAAAGAGGCACCATGACCGCGACCCTCGACGCGCTGGCACTGCCGCGCGACGCACAGGACCTGCTGTTCCGCGAGGCGCGCACGGCGAACGCGTTCACCGACGAGCCGGTGACCGACGAGCAGCTCCGCGCCGTCTACGACCTCGTGAAGTGGGGTCCGACGGCCATGAACAGCCAGCCGCTGCGCGTGCTGTTCGTCCGCGGCGAGGACGCCAAGGCGCGCCTCGCGCCGCACATGGCCGAGGGCAACCGGGCCAAGACCGTCGCCGCGCCGGTGACCGCGATCCTGGCCGCCGACACCGACTTCCACGAGCACCTGGCCACCACGTTCCCGCACTTCCCGGGCGCGAGGGCGGTGTTCGCGGACGACGCGGCGCGCACCGAGGCGGCCAAGACCAGCGCGCTGCTCCAGGTCGGCTACTTCATCGTCGGCGTCCGCGCGGCCGGGCTGGCCGCGGGACCGATGAGCGGCTTCGACGCGGAGGGCGTGCGCGGCGAGTTCTTCGCCGGCACCGAGCAGCTGCCCCTGGTGATCGTCAACATCGGACACCCGGACCACACCGGCACCCACCCGCGCAACCCGCGCCTGGACTTCGCCGACGCCGTCCGCATCGTCTGAGCCCTTCGCCCGTCAGCGGGACCGGCGGCCGTTGAGCCGGGCCGCCTGACGGGTCAGGTGGGCGACTTCGGCGAGGTTGGTCGCCCGGCGGGCCGCCTCGGCGTACAGCCGGGCCGCCGTGTCGAGGTCGCCGTCGCGTTCGCGCAGGTACGCCGCCACCGCGGTGTACCTGGGCAGCGAGTCGTCCAGGGCCGCGAGCGCCGCCAACCCGGCGCGCGGCCCGTCGGCCTCGCCCACGGCGACCGCGCGGTTCAGCCGGACGACGGGGCTGTCGGTCAGGCCGGCCAGCTCGTCGTACCACTCGACGATCTGCACCCAGTCGGTCTCCTCGGCGGTCCGCGCGTCGGCGTGCAGCGCCGCGATGGCGGCCTGCGCCTGGAACTCGCCCAGCCGGTCCCGGGACAGCGCCGCCTGGAGGATCGCGACGCCCTCGGCGATCGCCCCGGTGTCCCACCGGCCGCGGTCCTGCTCGGCGAGCGGCACCAGGCTGCCGTCCGGTGCGGTCCGGGCCGCGCGCCGGGCGTGGTGCAGCAGCATGAGGGCGAGCAACCCCGCCACCTCCGGGTGGTCGATCGCCGCCGCGAGCTGCCGGGTGAGCCGGATGGCCTCGACGGCCAGGTCGACGTCGCCCGAGTAGCCCTCGTTGAAGACCAGGTACAGGACCCGCAGCACGGTGGCGATGTCGCCGGGCTGGTCGAACCGCACGCCCGCGACCGTGCGCTTGGCCCGGCTGATCCGCTGCGCCATGGTCGCCTCCGGCACCAGGTACGCCCGGGCGATCTGGCGGGTGGTCAGCCCGCCGACGGCGCGCAGCGTGAGCGCGACCGCCGACGACGGCGTCAGGGACGGGTGGGCGCACAGGAAGTAGAGCTGGAGCGTGTCGTCCACCGCGGGCACCGGCCCCGGCGCCGGTTCCTCGTCGAGGACGTCCTCGCGCCGGCGCCGGGCGGCGTCCGCGCGGCTCGCGTCGAGGAACCGGCGCCACGCCACCGTGACGAGCCAGCCCTTCGGGTCCCGGGGCGGGTCGTCCGGCCAGACGCGGACCGCCTCCACCAGCGCGTCCTGCACGGCGTCCTCGGCCGCCGCGAAGTCGGCTCCGCGGCGGACGAGGACACCGAGCACGCCCGGCGTGAGGCTCCGGAGCAGGAGCGCGTCCATTCCGGACGTCACTCCGCGGTGGCCTGGTGCGCGGACAGGAACGGGCGCAGCTCGAGCCACTCGTGGATCGGCTTGCCGCCGGCGCCGGGCGCGGCCGACAGCTCGCCGGCCAGCTCGACGGCCCGCTCGTAGCTGTCAACGTCGATCACCATCCACCCGGCGATGAGGTCCTTGGTCTCGGCGAACGGACCGTCGGTGACCGGCGGGCGGCCCTCGCCGTCGTACCGGACGAACGTCCCCTCGGGCGCGAGCGCCTGGCCGTCGACGTACTCGCCGGTCTCCTCCAGCCTGGCCGCGAAGTCGCTCATGTACCGCACGTGGTCGGTGATCTCCTGCGGGGTCCACTGGTCCATGGGGACGTCGTTGACCGCCGACGGGGCGCCGCGGTAGTGCTTGAGCAGCAGGTACTTGGCCATCGTGGTTCTCCTCGGTGCCGGTGCGACCCCATTCTGGTCGCTCACACCCCTGGGACGGAGCCGGTCACCGGTTCTCGACATCCTCCTCGGAAGTTCTCCGACTTCTTCCATCGCGCCTGGTCAGCGACATCGGTGGCACTCGCTGCGTGACGCCCTGATCCCCCGGCCAACCCCGGGCCGGGGGATCAGGGCGTGGCGCAGGGGACCGGACACAGCGGACCGGACACAGTGGACTAGGCGGCGGGTGGCGTCACCCCCGGCGGCAGGCACTCGACGTTGCGCTTGCCGTCGGGCCGCACCACGAACCACGTGCCGCCCACGCCCTGGCCCTTCCACTGGCCCGGCGCCTCGTCCTTCGCGTACGTGTAGAGCGGCCAGCCGTCGAGCGTCACCTGCTCGGTGCCGTCGGCCCGCTTCACGGTCGACACGAGCGCCGGGTCGACGCCCTGGAGCTGCGGCGTGCCGTCGGACAGCACGGGAGGCCACGTCACGGCGCACTGACCCTCGCAGTTGGACTTCGCCGGGTCCGGCGTGTCCTTGTCGAACCGGTACAGCGTGCGGCCGTCGCCGTCCTGCACGACCTCGCCCATCTTGGGCACGCTCTTGCCGACCAGCGTGACCTGCGGGCCGGACGGCGCGGGCGCGGCCTGGCCCTCCGGCGCGTCGGCGGCGGGCTCCTCGACGGGCGCCGCCTCCTCGCTGGTCGGAGGGGCCAGGGGCTCCTGAACATCGCCGTAGTCGCCCTGGGCCGCGGCGCCGACCTGCTCGGTCTGCGCGACCGTCCGGCCCTGCAGGCCGGTGGCGCTGGAAGTCCACACGACCAGCGCGAGCACGGCGGCCAGGCCACCCGCGACGGCGATGGCGATGCGGTTTCGTCGGATCACACTCACTCCTCCTTGGTCCGTCAATCGCTCCACCGACGACTACGGCCCCCCGGCCGACGCGGTTCAGCCGCCGCCGAAGACAGGGGTCGGACCTACCCCAGCTCCCACTGCTGCGACCGGCTCCCGTCGCACCGCCGAGCCGCCACCCCGCCGTCCACCGCGGCCAGGCACGCGCTGAGGTCCCGCGCGGCGTGCACCCGGACCCAGTCCTCGCCGGTCAGCGACTCGAGGACCCACGTGCCGGGCGTGCCGGAGATCGACACCCGGCAGCCGTGCGCGGACTCGTCGACCGCGACGATCGACACGGCGGGAGCCGTCGACGCCGTCCCGGTCCCGTCCGCCAGGCGCCGCCCGGTCCCGTTGTTCCGCACCGGACCGCGCCACGGCTCGCCGCACGACCGGCGCCCCGGCATCGCGTACGGCCGGATCGACCAGCCGACCTCGTCCTGCCCGAACGGGCGGCAGTCGCGCCGGAACACCTGGATGTGCACGTCCGGCCGGCCGCCCTGGTGGGCGAGGCACCCGCCCGCGCCCCGGTTCTCGACCACCACCGCGTCCGGCGCCCGCCCGCGGATCCGCCGCACCCCCCACCGCTGGCGGTCGTCACCCGGACGGCAGGCGCGGAAGTGCTGGTCGGTCTCCGGCTCGTCGTCGGCCGCCAGGCACAGGTCCGCCCGCACGCTGCTGCGGATCTCCCAGTCGCCTCCCGCCACCGGCGCCAGGACCACGAAGTGGCCGGGGTTGTGCGAGTCGGCGCACTCCCATTGGTAGATGTCCTCGCCGTCTTTCTCCGAATCGTCCGGGTGGGTGTAGGCGCCGTTCCTGGCGAGGCATTTCCCGGTCGCCAGGTTGACCACGTGGGCGAGGAATTCCCGGTCACCGGGAAATGCGTCGCCGAGACCGGTGACCGTGTCGCCCCGGGCGCCGGGGCGGTCCGCCGCCGCCGTCGTCGACAACGCGATCAGCGAGGCGAGGACCACCGCCGCGCGTCCGCGCCACGCCGGCCTCCCGGCCCGTGCGGGCGGGTAGGGGTGGTCCGGCCGGGCGATCCACGCGGTGGCGGCGGTGTCCTTCACCACCACGTCGACCCGCCGGAACGTGCGCGGGTCGACCACCCGGCTGTGCCACGCCACCTCGTCGTAGCACCACGACGACAGCACGAGCGCCAGCACACCGGGCGACCGCGCCAGGGCGCTCTTGAGCTGCGGCGCGTCGACCAGGCGGAACGCCAGGTTGATCGACGCGGAGGTGAAGCCGTGCCGGTCCGGGTGGACCTCGCCCGCGTGCACCGCCATGCGGACCCGCACCCGTTCCCCGGCCCGCCCGGCGACCTCGCCGTGCTCGGCCAGCGCCCGCGCCAACGCGCCCGGCAGCCGCTCCACCACCAGGGTCTTCGGCACCTCCGGCGGCACCAGGACGAAGACGCCGTCGCCGCGGTCCTCCCGGTGGCACGAGTCCCAGGGAATGCCGGATTCGCCGAACGCCCGGCGCAGCGATCGGTAGAGAACGGCCCGGACCACCAGTTGGTCCGCATTTGTGCGGCTGCCGTGGGTGAACTTTTCCACGTCGACGACGATTATGGTCCGGTGTTGTGCCCGCCCATTGTCCGACTCCACGACGTCACCATAAAGGCGGGTCGGGAGGGCCGCCGGCCGGAACTGCGCCCGATGCTTCCCTTTCACCCGCCCCCCTGGGCCCGCACCGGGGACATAGGGTGTCGGGGTGGGCAACGAGATCTCCTTCCCGCGCCAGCACGCGCGCACCCAGCGGTTCACCCTCGGCGCACCCCGGACGTTCACCGCCGCGCCGGACGGCGCGAAGGTGTACTTCCTCCGCACCGCCACGGCCACGAGCCGGGCGAACGGCCTGTGGGCGTTCGACACCGCGACCCGGTCCGAGACGCTGCTGGCCGACCCCGGCGTCCTGCTGACCGACCCCGAGGACCTGTCCCCGGAGGAACGGGCCCGCCGCGAGCGCACCCGCGAGTCGGCGGCCGGCATCGTCGGCTACGCCACCGACGGCGAGGCGCGCCAAGCCGTGTTCGCGTTGTCCGGCAGGCTGTTCGTGATCGAGCTCGCCACCGCCGCCGTCCGCGAGCTGCCGGTGGCCGGCGCGGCGATCGACCCGCGCCTGGACCCGACCGGCCGCAAGGTCGGCTACGTGGCCGCCGGCGCGCTGCACGTGGTGGATCTGGAGACCGGCGCCGACCGCGTGGTCGCGTCGCCGGACGGTCCGGACGTCACGTGGGGCCTGGCGGAGTTCATCGCGGCCGAGGAGATGGGCCGCTACCGGGGCTACTGGTTCTCCCCGGACGGCGAGCGCGTGCTGGCGGCCAGGGCGGACAACGCGCCCGTGCCGCGCTGGCACATCGCCGACCCGGCCAACCCGGGCACGCCCGCCGCCGAGATCGCCTACCCGGCCGCCGGCGAGGCCAACGCCGTGGTGGAGCTGGCGGTCTTCGGGGCGGGCCGCACCGACGTGACGTGGGACCGCGAGGCGTTCCCGTACGTCAACGCGGTGTCGTGGACCTCGCACGGCAAGCCGCTGGTGCAGGTCCAGTCACGCGACCAGCGCCGCGTCCAGGTGCTGGCGGTCGACGTGGAGACCGGCGCCACCGAGGTGGTCGCCGACGACACCGACCCGCACTGGCTGGAGATCGTGCCGGGCGCGCCGCGCTGGACGCCGGACGGCGAACTGCTGCGCGTGCTGCCGATCGGCGACGCGAACCGGCTCGTCGTGGGCGACCGGCCGCGGACGCCGGACGGCTTCCAGGTCCGCGCGGTGCTCGACGTGGCCGCGGACGGCGTGCTCGTCACCGCCTCCACCGACGACCCGACGCAGACGCACGTCTTCCTCGTCGGCGACGGCGAGGTCACCCGACTGTCCACTGAGGACGGTGTGCACGGCGCGACGCGCGCGGGCGGCGTGCTGGTGCTGTCCCGCTCGTCGATGGACCACTTCGGGTCGAAGGTCACCGTGTCGACCGGCGGCGAGATCGGCACGTTCGCCGAAACCCCCGTGCTGACGCCGGACGTGCGGCTGCTGACCGTCGGCGAGCGGGACCTGCGGGCGGCGCTGCTGTTCCCGCGCGGCCACGTGCCGGGCACGAAGCTGCCGGTGCTGCTCGACCCGTACGGCGGTCCGCACGCGCAGCGCGTCGTGTCGGCGCGCAACGCCTACCTGGCCTCGCAGTGGCTGGCGGACCAGGGTTTCGCGGTCCTCGTCGTCGACGGCCGCGGCACGCCCGGTCGCGGTCCGGCGTGGGAGCGGGAGATCGCGTTCGACTTCGCCGGCGCCACCCTGGAGGACCAGGTGGACGCGCTGCACGCGGTCGCGGCCGCCGAGGCCGACCTCGACCTGACCAGGGTCGGCATCCGGGGCTGGTCCTACGGCGGCTACCTGGCGGCGCTGGCCGTGCTGCGCCGCCCGGACGTGTTCCACGCGGGCATCGCGGGCGCGCCGGTCACCGACTGGCGGCTCTACGACACCCACTACACCGAGCGCTACCTCGGCGACCCGGCGCAGCGGCCCGAGGTGTACGACGCCAACTCGCTCATCGCCGACGCGCCGAAGCTGGAGCGCCCGCTGATGATCGTGCACGGCCTGGCGGACGACAACGTGGTGGCCGCGCACACCCTGCGCCTGTCCTCGGCGCTGCTGGCCGCGGGCCGCCCGCACACCGTGCTGCCGCTGTCCGGCGTGACCCACATGACCCCGCAGGAACAGGTGGCCGAGAACCTGCTGCTGCTCCAGGTCGACTTCCTCCACCGCGCCCTGTCCTGACCCAACGCGAGAGTCCAACGCTGAACGCGCGAGAGTCCAACGCTGAACGCGCGAGAGTCCTACGTTCGGAGCACCTGAGTTCGACATTCGGCATACCGAGTGGTCGGTCGACTGGTGAACTCAGGGCTCGTGAACGTAGGACTCTCGCGTCGTGAACGCAGGACTCTCGCGTCGTGGAGGTACGACTCTCGCGTCAGGCCGGCGAGTGGCGGACCCGGTACGGCGGGATCGAGTTGCCCACCAGCGCCAGGTCGTCGATCGTCTCCGGCTGGTAGCCGCACCCGGGCAGCCGCTCGACCATCAGCGCGGTCGGGTCGGCCACCTCGTCGGCGCGCCCGAACAGGTACGCCCACTCGTGCTCGTCCGAGCCGTAGTACGCGACCGTGTCGAACACCTCGTTGAACCGCTCCCACATGCGGATCAGCGTGGTGTTGCGCCACATCGTCTGGCAGCCCGCCTGCGACACGACCACGCCGCCGGGTGTGAGCAGCGCCTTGCACATCGCCAGGAACTCGGCGCCGTACAAGCGGTTGTGCTGCGCCTCCTCCTCGCGCTCGTCCGGCAGGTCCACCAGGACGATGTCGTAGCGCTCCGACGTGGTCCGGATGTGCTCGTAGCCGTCGATGTACCGGACGTGGATCGGGCCTTCGCCCTTCTCCGCCAGCGCCAGCTCGTCCAGCGTGTAGCCGTAGGGGAGGTGCTCGGCGCACAGCCGTACGGCCTGCGCGTCGATGTCGATGTGGTCGACCACCGAGGCGCCGGCGGCCACCGCCATCTGGCACACCACGCCCTCCGACGACCCGATGACCAGCACCCGGTCCACGCGGTCGGCGAGCAGCAGCGCCGGGACCATCAGCGCCTCGTGGTAGGTGAGCTGGCTGAACTCGGTGCTCTGCCGGTCGTCGTCGCAGAACAGCGACAACCCCTGGGACGTGCGGGCGATCACCAGGTGCTGGAACTCGGTCCGGGTGTCGACCACGACCTCGTCGACGTCCCAGTGCCTGGTCATGCCGGCCGCGAGCGGTTCGCGGATCAAGACGCCTTCTCCTCACCGACGAGCGCGGGGACGCGGTGGCCCCGGCTGATCATGTCCGTCCGTGCCGACGCAGCTCCCAGCGCTTCGGCCAGCAACTGCACCGCGAGCGCGGGCTTGGCGCGCGTGCCGCAGGTGAACACGTCCACGAACACGGCCCCGACCTCGGGGTACGTGTGGATGGACGCGTGCGACTCCGACAACAGGGCCAGCACGGTGACCCCTTGCGGCTCGAACTGCTTGGAGACCACCTCCAACACCGTGGCGTCAGCCTGGGTGAGCGCCTCACCGAGCGCGTGGCGCAGGAACCGCTCGTCGTCGAGCAGTTCGGGGCTCACGCCTTCAAGCTCGGCGAGCACGTGCTGTCCTGCGAACAAGCCAACCGGCTCGGATTCGCACGGGAGTTCGGACATCAATCACTCCAAACATCTTCAGGAGGGCACATCAGCGGACAGGCGGGGGCGTGCTCATCGCACGCAGTGGGTGGCCAGCGGCGGGAAGCCGTTGAACGCCACCGACGAGTAGCTGGCCGTGTAGGCGCCCGCGCCGAGCAGGTCGACGTGGTCGCCCGCGCGCAGTTCCAGCGGCAGCTCGTAGCACGTGTTCTGGTACAGCACGTCGTCCGCGTCGCACGTGGGCCCGGCCAGCACGACCGGGCCGACCGGCACGTCGACCTGCGGCACGCCGTCGCGGCTGGTCGCCATCGGGTACGCGATGGCCTCGCCCTCGGTCTCCGCGAGGCCGCCGTAGCGGCCGATGTCGAGGAACACCCAGCGCCGTTCGTCCGAATAGGACTTCCGGGACACCAGCACCACTTCTGAGCGGATCACCCCGGACTCCGCCACGATAGCGCGTCCAGGCTCGATCATCACCTCGGGCGTGAAGTCGCCGAAGTGGCGGGCGATCGACGCGGTGATGGCCGCGGCGTACTCGGCCAGCGGCGGCGGCTGCGCCAGGTAGCCCGCGGGCAGGCCACCGCCCAGGTTGACCGTGGTCGGCGACAGCCCCTCGGCGCGCAGCTTCCCGATGATCACGGCCGCGTCGGCGATCGCGCCGTCCCAGCCGTTCGGGTCGAGCTGCTGCGACCCGGCGTGGAAGGCCACCCCGAGCGGAACGAGTCCGAGTTCGGCGGCCAACCGCAGCAGATCCGTCGCCATCTCGGGCGAACAGCCGAACTTCTTGCCGAACGGGTAGGTGGAACCGTTGCTGTCGACCAGGATCCGCAGCAGCACGGACGCGCCGGGCGCGTGCTCGGCCAGGGCGCGCACGTCCTGTTCGCTGTCGGACACGAAGAGTCGCACACCGCGCCCGTGGGCGTACGCGATGTCCCGCGCCTTCTTGATCGGGTTGCTGTAGGAGACGGCCTCCGGCGCCGCGCCGCGGGCCAGGCACAGGTCGATCTCGGCGGGGCTCGCGACGTCGAAGCTCGAACCCTCGGCGGCCAGCAGCCCGACCACGTCGGGTGTCGGGTTCGCCTTGACCGCGTAGAAGATCCCCACCCGCGGCAGCGCGGCGCGGATCGCGGCGAACCGGTCCCGCACCGTCGGCAGGTCGATGACCAGGCAGGGAGTCTCGGGCCGGTCGTGGTCCAGGAAACGACGAATACGAGCCATTGCCTCGTGAAGCCGTTCGTCGGCAAAGCTCGTCGTCATCTCGCTAGGGGTCCCCCTTCGCGACCGTGATCAGGCACGGTCCGACCGTGTTCGGGCACGGCGGTCCACTCTAGGTGCTGGCGGCGGAAAATGCGCTATCAGCCGGCGAACTTGTGACGCAACTCCACGACGGAGATGTCCGGCGCCGCGCCGACGCGCACCGGCGGACCCCAGAACCCGGCCCCGTTGCTGGTGTAGACCTGGGTGCCGTCGACGGTCTCCAGACCGCTGCGCACCGGCTGCTGCAAGCCCACCGCGAGGTGGAACGGCCACATCTGCCCGCCGTGCGTGTGACCGGACAACTGCAGGTCCACGCCGTGCTTGGCGGACTCGCGGACCGCCACCGGCTGGTGCGCCATCAGCACGACCGGCGTGGACGTGTCGCGGCCGTCCAGGGCGCGGGCGTAGTCGGGGCCGTCCTCGAACGTCTCGCCGGTGACGTCGTTGACCCCCGCCAGGTCGAACGACGCGCCGGCCCGCTCGATCCGCAGCCGCTCGTTGCGCAGCGGGTTCACCCCGAGCCGCTCCAGCTCCGCCACCCACGGCTCCACCCCCGAGTAGTACTCGTGGTTGCCGGTGACGAAGAAGCTGCCGTGCGTGCTCACGAGGTCGCCCAGCGGAGCCGCCGCCTCACCCAGCGCGGCCACCGTGCCGTCGACCAGGTCGCCCACGATGGCGACCAGGTCCACCCGCTGCTCGTTGATCATCCGCACGATCCGCTCGGTGTGCCCGCGGCCGAGCAGCGGCCCGAGGTGGATGTCGCTCACCACCGCGATCCGGTAGCCGGACAGCCGCGGGTCGAGCTTCCCCAGCGTCACCGGCACCCGCTTGACCACCGGGTCGCCCAGCGCCTGCGTGGTGCCGAAGCCGACGACGCCCGCCGTGGCCACGCCGCCCGCGACGGCCAGCGACCGGGCGATGAACAACCGCCGGCCCGGGTCCGCCGGCTGCCCTTCGAGCGCCGCCCCGGGCTGCTCCACCTCGGCCGTGGGCGCGCCGACCGCCACCGGCGCCTCGTGCTCGCGCGCCGCGCGGTTCAGCACCAGCCGGGGGATCTCCAGCACACCCAGGACCAACGAGAAGTAGAACGCGCCCGCCAGCCAGATGAACCCCGGCCACGCCACGGCGGCGACGAACCCCGACTCGCCGAGCCTGCTCACCGCCAACGCCGACATCACCAGCAGGTAGAGGAACAGCACGACCCAGGTGCCGATCCGGCGGCCACGCCCGGGCCGCGTCGTGGCCCGCACGGCGCGCTTCCAGATGTAGTAGTGGGCCGCGCCCATCACGACCGCGAACAGCACGAAGAAGAACAAGGCGGGGCCTCCCGGTGGTGGTGCGTCCAGTTTCCACGAATCCCGCGACGGGCATGCAACCCCCTGGCCGCCCGCGGGCGTGATTACCCCGTACCGCAGTACGGGGGAGGACAGATGAGTGATCGGGACGCGGCGTTCGCGGAGTACTTCGCGACGCGGTCCGAGGCCATGCGCGGCACGGCGTACCTGCTGTGCGGCGACTGGCACCGTGCGGAGGACTTGGTCCAAACCACTTTCGCCAAGCTCTACGTGGCGTGGCGGCGGATCAACCGGCACGAGGCACTCGACGCCTACACCCGGCAGACCCTCGTCCGGACGTTCGTGTCCGAACTGCGCCGGGGCTGGTTCCGCAAGGAACGCGTGAGCGAGACGACCGCCGACGTGGCGGGCGTCACGCGCGGCTCGTCGGAGGACCGGCTGGTGCTGCTGGCGGCACTGGCGAAGGTGCCGCCGAGGCAACGCGCCGTGCTCGTGCTGCGGTACTGGGAAGACCTGTCGGTCGAGGAGACCGCCAGGGCGTTGGACTGCTCCGAAGGAACGGTGAAGAGCCAGGCCGCGCGGGGGCTGCAGACGCTGCGCGGCCTGATCACCCCCCAGCAGGGAGAAAAGGTGCGATGAACGAGCACGAGCTGAAGAGCGCGTTGCAGGAAGTGATGGTGGCGAGCAGCCCGCCGCCGCCCATGAGCCCGGAGGCCGCGCTGGACCGCGGCCGACGCGCGCAGCGCCGTCGACAGGCCACCTGGGGCGGCGCGGTCGCGGGTCTCGCGGTGGTGGCGATCGCGGTCGGCGCCGTGGTGGTGCCGACCCTGACCGGCGGCGGTCCCGGCATCCAGGTGGCGGGCGGGCAGCCGTCGGAGTCCGCGCCGAGGGTCACCCCGACCGACCGGCCACCGTCGGAAGGGCCGTCGGCGACCGTGCTGCCGACGGGGGGACCGTCGGCGACCGTGCTGCCGCCCAGCGGACGTCCGTTGTCCGACACGAGCACCCCGTGGCCCAACGGGCAGAGCGACCGGACCGCCACGAGCGGGCCGCGCGCCGACAAGGGCGTCCGACTGCTCAACGACCTGGCCTCGTCGCTGCCGCCCGGCGTGAGGGCCGAGGACCGGACCCGGATCGGCTTCGCCGACTACGGGCCCATGACCTGGCGCCAGGCGCAGTTCGCCGAGTACGCGGGCGACCTGGAGGTCTGGAACTACGACGCGCGCACACCGGTCGTGATCACCGGTGAGGCGGGTGTCGGCGAGCTGTTCATCCAGGTCGAGACCAGGGGCAACACCCGGCTCGGCGACCTCGTCGGGTGCGCGGCGGCGACCAGGTACGCGTACCCGGTCGAGGGCGGCGCCTGTGCGCTGGTCGACGTCGGCGGCAAGCAGGTCGCCCTCGTCACCGGGGCCACCCCGGACGCCGACAGCAACACGATGGACTCCGCGGCGTTCTACCGGCACCCGGACGGCACGCTGGTGACCGTCGGGTACTCGAGCGAGTTCCTGGAGTCGGGTCACCCGGCGCTGTCGCGGCCGGCGTTGACCGGGACGCAGCTCGCGGCGCTGGCCGCGGACCCCAAGTTCCACCTGGACTGAGCCACCACCGGGGACGGGGAGGCCGGGCGCCGCGCGCGCCCGGCCTCTTCGGCGTCCGCGGTCCTCCGGCTCCCTCCTACCGGGTGTCTGTGCAGGTACCGTGCTGTTTGCCATGCGGACGCTGCTCATCGACAACCACGACTCGTTCACGTTCAACCTCTTCCAGTACCTGGCTCAGGTGAACGGGCGCGAACCGGTCGTCATCACCCACGACGACCCGCGGTTCCGGCTGTCCGACCTGCGGCGCTTCGACAACGTGGTGATCTCGCCCGGACCGGGCCGGCCGGAGCGCGCGGCCGACTTCGGCCTGTGCCGCGCGGTGGTCGAGCACGCCGACATCCCCCTCCTGGGCGTCTGCCTCGGTCACCAGGGGCTGTGCCTCGCGCACGGCGCGTCCGTGGGCTTGGTCACGCCCCGGCACGGCGTGGTGGACCACGTGCGGCACACCGGGGTGGACGTGTTCGCCGGCCTGCCGTCGCCGCTGCCCGTGGTGCGCTACCACTCGTTGGCCGTGTCGGACCTGCCGCCGTCGCTGGAACCGATCGCCTGGGCGCCGTCCGACGACGTGCTGATGGGCGTGCGGCACCGGTCGCGGCCCGCCTGGGGCGTGCAGTTCCACCCCGAGTCGGTGTGCACGTCGCACGGCCACCAGCTGCTGGCCAACTTCCGCGACCTGACCGAGCGCGCCGCCGTGCTGCCCGTGCTGCCGGTGGCTCCTCCGGCGGTGTCGGCCTCGTCGGCTCAGTCGGCTCAGTCGGACCCTTCCGCACCTGAATCGGCGCCTGAGGCGGTCCGTGAGGTGTTGGTGCGGCGGGTCGACGTGCACCCGTCGCCGGAGGACGTCCACGCGGCGCTGTACGGGGCGTCCCACGACGCGTTCTGGCTGGACAGCAGCCTCACCGGGGACCGGGGCCGGTTCTCCGTGATGGGCGACGCGTCCGGGCCGCTGGCGCGCGTGGCGACGTACGACGTGTGGACCGGCGAGGTGACGGTCGACGGGGTGACGCGACCCGGGCCGTTCTTCGACTGGCTGGAGGCCGACCTGGCGGCGTGGCGGGTGGCCCCGCCGGACGTGCCGTTCGAGTTCGCGCTCGGCTGGGTGGGCTACCTCGGGTACGAGCTGAAGGCGGAATGCGGGGGCACGGCGGCGCACCGTTCGGAGCAACCCGACGCGGCATTCGTGTTCGCCGACCGGGCGCTGGTTTTCGACCACGATTCCCGGTGCGTCTACCTGTTGGCGTTGTCCGACGAGGACGGCTGGTTGGGCCGAACGGCCGATTTCCTGCGCCAATTCAGCGCGCCCCCGACGCCCGCGCCGCGCCCGGCCCGGGCGGGCTCCGTGCAGCCGCGACACGGCCGTTCGCAGTACTTGAAGCTGGTGGCGGCTTGCCAGGAGGCCATCACCGCGGGCGAGACCTACGAGGTGTGTTTGACGAACACGGTGACGTGGCGCGGGCCCCTCGACCCGTGGGACGCCTACCGGTTCCTGCGCGCGGAAAGCCCGGCGCCGTTCGGGGCGTTGCTCCGTTTCGGTGCGCTCTCCGTGCTCAGCACTTCACCCGAGCGGTTCATCCGGGTCGACCGACAGGGTGTCGTCGAATCCGAGCCAATCAAGGGGACGCGTCCCCGCGGGGCGACCGCCGCCGAGGACCGGGCTTTGCGCACGGCCTTGGCTGCCAGCGCGAAGGACCGCGCCGAGAACCTCATGATCGTGGACTTGGTCCGCAATGATCTGGGCCATTGCGCGGAAGTCGGCAGCGTCGAGGTGCCCAGGATCTTCGAGGTGGAGACCTACGCGACAGTGCACCAGCTCGTCAGCACCGTTCGGGCCCGTCTGCGTTCCGGTAGTTCGGCCGCACGGGTGGTTAGGGCGGCGTTCCCCGGCGGGTCCATGACAGGAGCGCCCAAGATCCGGACAATGCAGATCATCGACGGGCTGGAAGCCGGGCCCAGGGGTGTCTACTCCGGGGCGCTCGGATACTTCTCACTCTCCGGAACGGCCGACTTCAGCATCGTCATCAGGACGCTGGTGGTGGACCGCGACAAGGTGAGTTTCGGGGTCGGCGGCGCGGTCATCGCGCTGTCCGACCCCGCGGAGGAATTCGAGGAGACCGCGGTCAAGGCGACCGCCCTGCTCAGGCTGGCGGGCGTGGCGTTCCCAGGGCGTTCCACCCTGCCCTGACCTGCTGTTCTCCCCTGCGGCAGAGGTAGTCCACCGCAGGGGAAAACGGCGCCGGTCAGGAAGCGTGGGCTTCCTGGAACTGCACGACCAGGCCCTGGGGAATGCGGCCCCGGTCGGAGATCTGGTGGCCCTGCGCGCGGGCCCAGTCCCGAATGGCCTGGGCCTGCGCCTTGTCACCAGCCTTTACCGTGCTCTTGCCGGTGCCCTTGCGCTGCTTGCGGCCACCTGCGCGGCGCGCCTTGGCGACGAAGTCGGCCAGGGACTCGCGGAGCTTGTCCGCATTGTCCTTGGAGAGGTCGATGGAGTACTCCACACCGTCCAGCGCGAAGGTCACGGTCTCGGCGGCTTCGCTGCCGTCGAGGTCGTCGATGAGTTGGACGACGGTCTGCTGTGCCACTGTTCCTCCGTGTGTGCTCGCATAGCGCGTGCTGCCCTCGACTTGTTACTGCGCCACACGCTTAGGTCGACACCATAGTGCACGAGAGGAATATCGCCTAACCTTTCGCCGGGAAAATGTGTCCGATGCCCCCGGACGGGTCATTTCGCGACACAAACCGCACCGTGCCGAAATGTGCGGCCCCCTCCGCGTCACCCCGTGGTGCCGGTCACACCCGGTCGAGTGGCCTATCCTGGACACGGATACCCGCCCAGGGTAGGGAAGGTCGGGAGCGATGCTCGGTTACACGGCGGACAAGGACGCGTACCTCAAGCGATTGCGCCGCATCGAGGGGCAGGTCCGCGGCCTCCAGCGGATGGTCGAGAACGACGAGTACTGCATCGACGTGCTGACCCAGATCTCCGCCGCGACGAAGGCGTTGCAGGCGGTCTCCCTGGGGCTGCTCGACGAGCACCTGAAGCACTGCGTGGCCCAGGCCGTGGCCGAGGGCGGCGAGGTGGCCGACGCGAAGATCGCCGAAGCCTCCGCCGCGATCAGCCGCCTGGTCCGCTCCTGACCACCCCCCCGCCCGGCCGCCACCGACCCGAACGGCGGCCGGGCGACCTGATCGAGTACAGTGCTCCCGCCGGCCCCCGTAGCCCAATCGGCAGAGGCAGCGGACTCAAAATCCGTCCAGTGTGCGTTCGAGTCGCACCGGGGGCACCAGGCCTCATCGGGCCGGATGGCCGAAGATCACGCAGAGTTGATGATCTCTGTCCATGACGGTGTCTTGATCGCACTGAGTGACATGGGCGGAGCCGCCGGTGCGCGCCGCCCGGAGGCGACACCCGGGAGCGCGGCGACTCACTTCAGCTTCAGGTCCGGTACCTCACCGCCACGATTCCCAGTCACGATGACGCGGCCTGCCGCGAGGCCGGGGACAAGCTCACCGAGTTCCACACCTGGGTGAACAAGCAGCGCTCCGCCGAGTCGAGCGTCTTGCTGTCCTGCGCGCTGGACGAGTGGACGCGCACCAGCGAGACGCAGTACATCGAGAAGCGCAAGAGGACCGGGCCACGACTGCATCGAAGAGAAGTGCAAGGCCCACTCCTGTAAGGCAATGGCGGTATCGACAGCGGGTCAGATCCGCCCGATCCTCTGCCGCACAACGGATGCCGCAGCCCGCTGGGAGCGGATCGACGCCAGTCCGACGCAGCTTGCCCGACGCCGGAAACAGAAGCCGCCACAGCCGGGGGTCGAGGTGGCCACGCTCGGCTCGGAGGAGCTCGGCACCGGGCCGGACAGATGACGCTTGGCGCTTGTCCGTGCCGGGTTGTCCATCGTCCAGTGCCGCGTCGACTACGCGGTGACGTTCAGCTTCGACTCCCCGGGCGGGGTCGACGACCTGCGGATCGAAGAAGACTTTGCCTTCGTGTCGGCAGGGGTGTCGAGGTCGTCTTGCGCCCGGAAACCGACCCGGCGAGGCTGGGTTCGGTGCTCGCTGCACCTGTGGACACTCTCAGGTCCGGCCGGACTTCTGGTCGTATCCACTCCGGGCGAAGGCCGCGGCGTGCTGCCCGGTGGAGTTGCTCTCCGCTCACGTCGAGGAGGACACGGAAGGTCCTGCTGGCGGCTGGAGAACATAGTGGTGATCCAGGGCCGGCCCTGCCCGGACACCGGTCGCGTCGGACCGGACATCGACGTGGCGATCGAGACCGTCGCCGATGACGATGCCGCTCGACTCCCCTCGGAACACAGCAGTCGTGCGCCTGCGACGATGACGATTCGCCACGAATGACATGATTAAGCATTTTCGCAGTTCAGCACCGTTTTCCCGTGCGGCTGGCGTTGACGCGGGAACCTGAAGTCGGATGAGAGGCGGAGTCACCCGCTGCGAGTGACTCTGTCTCCCTTTGAGCGCGTCAGGTGGCGTCTGGCGGTCGGCGAAGGTCGTCGCCACGGCGTGGTCGGACGGAGGGCGATGATCTTTCTCCGGCAAGTGGCACTCGGGAAGAAGATGCGGGGTGGGTGAGGTGGCAGTCAGTGCGCCCCGGCTTCGGGGCGATGCTCGCAGCGACTTCGGGGATGGTCCAGCTCGCGCAGGGCTGTTGCGCTCTCGGCCGAGGGATCGCCGAGGTCCGCATCGGGATGCCACGATTGTGGTCGAGGGTGCCGGTCCTGTCAGTGAGCCCTCTTCAACCTCATTCGGCGTTGAGGTGTAGTGCGAGGACGGTTCGGGTCAGGTCGGTGATGGGGATGGTGGAGGAGCGGAGTCGGCGCAGTAGCCGCGAGTTCTTGAGGGTGGAGACCGCTCGTTCGCCCAGTGCGCGGATGCGGGCGTGAGTGCGGGTCGTGGGTCGAGCAGGGCAGTGCGGGCGAGGTCCGGGGCAGGTGTCCGGCCGGGTCGGATGCGATGCGGTCGATGGGTGGCAGGGCGCAGTCGAGGCTGGCGTGGGCCTTGTGCTGAGGCGACTTTCACGGCTTCGGCCAGGTTCGGTGCGAGGGTGGTCAGGAGTCGGACGGCTTCGTGGATGTAGTGGCAGACGGTGGCCAGGCCGATGCCGAACCTGGGGGCGAGACGGGTGTAGGTGTCGCTGCAGCGCAGATGCGCCGGCACCAACAGGGCGTGGCGGCCGGGTCGAGCTTGCGCCGCCTAGTGCCGATCCGATGACGGTGCGCGGTCAGCTGGTGGGTGAGGAACTGAAGGTGCGAACTGGACAGGTCGATCGCGGGAGGGTAGGAGCTTCGCCGTGTCTCCACTGCGAACCGCAGCTCGCGCCACCAGGCTGGGAAGGGTTCAGTGGTGATGGAAGTTGGGCACGGTGGGGTCGGGTGCGGGGGTGACGCCGACGTGTGGGTCGAGGTGTTGGCCGTTGTCGCGTCGGGTGGGGGTTTGTTGACGCCGGCGGGATGGTGCCGGGCGGTCCTTTGTGGACTTGGGGTGTGAGTTGATCGGCTTCGTCGGGGGTGCGGCCCGGGGTTCTCGGGGGTGTGATCGATGTTGAGCGGTTTTTTAGTGAACGTTGCCGATTTGGCGGTGAATGTTCGATTGCCGTGGTTGAGATGGCCTCTTGACACGGCATAGAGAGGTCGGGACACTCTCAGGCAACAGAATCAAACAATACCGAACGTGCACGATTGGCTCGTTTCCGGGGTGGTCTGCGTGTTCGGGAACTCCTCGACTTCCCAAGACCTGTGCAGGACGCCTGCCCGCCGGATCGCCCGCGCGACCGGCCCGGCAGTCGGACCTGCGAGCCGTGCCGGGTGGTTCGACGCAGAACCCCGACCTAGGGATTGGACGTTCCATGACACTGATCGCGACCTCAATGCGGAGGTCCCTGATCGCCCTCGCGGTGACCGCGGTGACCGCGGTGACCGCGGCGGTCGGGCTGGTGGTCACCGCGCCGTCGGCCGGTGCGGCCACCAGCCAGTTCCGCGGCGTGAACTGGGCGGTGCTGGGTGACAACTTCAGCACCGGCACGCTCGTGGTGCAGGGCCTGAGCCAGTCCGACAGCAACGCGACGGTGCGGGCCAAGGCCAACGCCCTGTACGACGACATGGCCGCGACGCTGGGCGTGAACACCGTGCGGTTGCCGATCAACACGCACACGGTGGCCAACACGACGTGGTGGAACGCCTACCGCGGCGCGATCGACGCGGCCACCGAGCGCGGGTTCAAGGTGATCCTGGCCTACTGGGAGGACGGGGCGGCCTCGGGCGGTCGGATCACGAACCTGGCGGCGTGGAACACGATGTGGTCCAGCGTGACCAACACCTACGGGGCCAACGGCAACGTGTACTTCGAGCCGATGAACGAGCCGCACGGCTACTCCTCGGCGGACTGGCGCAACGTCGCCGCGAACTGGTTGAGCTACCACACCTCCGCCGTGCCGGGTCGCGTGCTCATCGGCGGCACCGGGTTCAGCCAGGATTTGCGGGACGTGTGCAACGACAGCCGTTTCAACTCGACATTGTTGTCCTTCCACCACTACGCGTTCTTCTACGGCGCCATGACCTACGACCAGTTCCGCAGCCACATCCAGACGCGGCTGGGCAACTGCGCTTCCCGTGCGGTCGCCACGGAGTTCGGCGCGCCCATGTCCACCGGCCTGAACTACGCCGACGCGAACAGCTCCGACAACTTCGTGCGCTACATCCGCGCCATCGCGCAGGTCATGCGGGACAACCGGATGGGCGGCACGTACTGGCCCGCGATCGGCGGCAAGCCCGGCACCATCGGTTATGACTGGTACTCGATGTACTCGCTGAGCGGCAGCGGCACCACCCTCGACCTGACCGTCCGCAACGCCTCCGGGGCCGACCGGCTCCGCTACGCCTGGGGCGACAGCGTCACGACCCCGCCGGTGACCGACTACCGGATCGACGTCCGCCACAGCGGCAAGACCATGGGCCTCCCGCAGGCGACCGCCGACAACAGCGTGCGCGTCGGCCAGTACACCTACGGCGGGAACGCCTGGCAGCAGTGGCAGTTCCAGGACGCGGGCAGCGGTTACTGGCGCATCGTCAGCCGGCACAGCGGCAAGTGCCTCGACGTGGTCGGCGCCTCCACCGCCGACGGGGCCGAGATCGTCCAGTACACCTGCGGCACCGGCACCAACCAGCAGTTCCAGCTGGTCGCCAACGGCAGCTACTTCCAGCTCAAGGCACGGCACAGCGGCAAGTGCGTCGACGTGCCCGCCGCCTCCACCGCCGACGGCGTGGTCCTCAAGCAGTACACCTGCAACACCGGCACCAACCAGCAGTGGTCGCGCACGGCCGTCTGATGGCCTGCTGAGCCTGCTGACGGCTCGCTGACCGTCGAACGCCCCGTCGCCGAGGTGGCGGGGCGTTCGACGATCACCGTGGAGCAGCCAGGTTCGTCGACGCGGGCTTGACGAGGTCGGTGACGACCGTGATCTCGACGACTTCGCCGCCGGGGTGTCGACGGTGAGCCGCACGCCGGGGTCCACCCCGCGCGGCAACCCTTCGACGACGCCGTGGCGGGCAGCGGTAGGTCGAGGACGACGAACAGCACCAGCTCGATCGGTCAGCATCCTGCTCTCCCTCCGGGTCCGGTCCGACGACCGCGGGTGGCACCTGGTCGTCGTCGGTATGACGCGAGCCGGCGGGAAGATGTGACCGAGCCCGCGGAAGCCGGCCGCGCTCAGGTTGCCCGAGGGGCGGCCGATGGAGGAGTACCTGCGCAAGTTCCGGCTGGGGCCGCACACCGACGCGTTCGGCTGCCCGCCCTGCGGCAGCGGCGCCGACGGGCTGGAGCGGGAGTGGGACCCCGGGCCGGGCGGCGCGCACGGGCTCAGCGCGCTGGAACGGGACGCCGTCCGGTTCCGGGTGGCCCAAGGCCTCAACGCACGCCCGGGCGACGTGCCGCAGGGCGGGCAGCGGTGGGCGCGGGAGGCCTTCCACCCGCCGCAGCCGTGGCGCGAGCTCCTGGGAGCGGCGGTCCGGTCGGCGGTGTCCGGCCCGGGGGTGGGTGAGGACTACACCTACGGCAGGCCTTCGCGCCGGTCGGCGGGCCTGCCCGGGGTCGTCCTGCCGAGCCTGCGCCGCCGGCCGCCCCGGGTGTGCGTGGTCGTCGACACCTCCGCGTCGGTGAGCGACGACGAGCTGGGCGGCGCGATCGGCGAGATCGCCGCGATCGCCCACGCGGTGGGAGGTCGACGCGACCTGGTCTCGGTGCTGTCGTGCGACGCCGCCGCCCACGTCGCCCATCCGCTGTGTCGTGCCGAAGGGATCCCGCTCGTGGGCGGCGGCGGCACGGACCTGAGATCCGGCTTCGCCGAGGCGCTGCGCGGCAACCCCCGCCCCGACGTGGTCGTCGCCCTGACCGACGGGCAGACGCCGTGGCCCGGCGCGCGTCCCGCCTGCCGGACCGTCGTGGGCCTGTTCGCCCGCCCGGGCCGGTCGGGGGAGGACGACCCCGACTACGTGCCGGACGCGCCACCCGCGTGGGCCAGGGTGGTCACCATCGGCTGATCGGCGCACGCCCGGCCCGGCGTGCGGTCGCGTCGGGGGCGGGCCGCAGGTTCGGCGTCCCGGTCCGGCCGGGCAGCCGGCAGGCTGTGACAGGTGAACCCGATCGTCGCGCAGGTGTTGACCATCGTGGGTGTCCTGCTCGGCTCGGCGGCGACGTTCGTCGTCACCTCCACCACCGAGCGGACCCGTTGGCGACGAGCGCAGTCGGCCCGGTGGGACGACAAGCGCCTCCTCGCGTATTCCGAGTACGCCAACGCGGTCAAGCGCATGGTCCGGCTGTGCCGCCGGATCGCGGAGACCAAGGGGCTGCTGGCCACGGGGCAGCCCGTTGACCTCGACTCCGCGTTCGCGGACCTCGCGGAGGCGGAGACGGAACGGGCCTCGCGGTGGGAGACCGTCCTGCTCCTCGGCGAGCCGGCCACGATCTCCGCCGCACGGGCGTGGAGCGAGCAGGTGTGGCGGCTGGAGCACGTCGTGCGCGGGGACGACCCCGACCCGTCCTCGTTCACCGACGCCTACCGGAGCGCCATGCGGCTGCGCAACGAGTTCTACGCCGCCGCCCGCGCGGACCTCGACATCACCAGCGGCCCGCTGCCCGAGCTGACGTGGAAATCCCTCGAACCACCGCCCGACCGGCCCGCCGCGCCGTGACGACGGGTCAGGGGAAGGCGGTCCGCGGCTCGTGGAAGCCGGGGGGTTCCGGGGGGATCCGGTCCTGGACGCTGCTCATGGTCGGGACGAAGAAGGCGAACAGCAGGATCAGGAACACGATCAGCCCGACGACCCCGGCCACCACCTGGAAGCTGACGTAGCGGTTGGCGGCGCGACCGATCGACTGGTCCCGGGCCGTCATCCCCGGTGGCGCGGGCGGTGGTGGCGCCTGCTCCGGGACGCGCCGCTTCGCCGCGGCGAAGCGGCGTCGGACAAGGCGCCCGACCCGTGCAACTGCTGGAGCTTCCCCGACTCGTCGGCCATGCTCACGGCTGCCCCCTCTGCCCCCGGTGCGCGTGCACGTCAGGTTGCCCCAACGGATCGGGGAGGCCGATCGACGAGATCGGGGTTCGGCCACCGGGTGCTGGACGTGACGGAACCCACCTACCGGATCGGTCGGCTTACCGACCGGATCGGTAGGTCGCTGCGTACCGTGGAGGTATGGCACGCGCGCTGACCGAGGACCAGTTGCTCGACCGCGTGGCCGGGCTGTTCGCCCAGCACGGGTTCGACCACACGTCGCTGAAGGACCTGGCCGACGCGGTCGGGTTGTCGAAGGCGGGCCTGCTGCACCACTACCCGAGCAAGGAAGCGCTGTTCGAGGCCGCGCGTGACGTCGGCCGCACGCACAGCCGCGAGCTGTTCGAGCAGGTCGGGCGGGTGCCCCCGGGCCCGGCGCGCGACCGGCGGGCCGTGGAGCTGCTGGTCGACTTCGCCCTGGACCGCCCCGGCCTGGTCGCGCTGGAGACCCGTGCGATCAGCCGCCTCGGCGCCGAAGACCTGGACGCGCACCGCTTGGACGCCCTGTCCCAGCACGTGCTCGCGGTGTTCGGCGTCGAACCGGACACCGCCGACACCGAACGGCTGGTCCGGGCGATCGGCGTGCTCAGCGCGCTGGCCGTGCTCAGCCTGGCCGCCAACCACACGGGCGAGAAGACCGCCTGGCGGCCGCACATCATCGCCACCTGCCTCGACGCGCTCGGGCACCGCGACCCATCCCACCCGGAGGCCTGACTCCCATGGCACGTCTGCTCTACCGACTCGGCTTCGGCGCGCACCGGCGCCGCCTGGTCGTCGTCCTGCTGTGGCTGCTCGTGCTCGGCGGCACGGCGTTCGGCGCGGTCACCCTGTCCGGCCCGACCTCCGGCTCCTTCTCCATCCCCGGCCAGGAGTCGACCACCGCCCTGGACAAGATCTCCGACGAGTTCGGCGCGGGCGGCGGCGCGACCGCGCGGGTGGTCGTGCAGGCGCCGGACGGGCAGCAGGTCACCTCGCCCGAGAACGCCGCGAAGCTCGCCGGGCTCGTGCAGGAGCTGTCCACGCTGCCCGGTGTGACGTCCGCGACCAACCCGCTCGACCCGCGTGCGCCCACCGTGAACGCGGACCAGGACGTCGCCTACAGCACGGTCACCTACGAGGCCGCGGTCGGCGAGGTCACCGAGGCGCAGCGCACCGCCCTCTTCGACGCCACGCGGCACGTGAGCGGGCTGACCGTGGAGGCCACCGGCGAGGCGACGCAGGCGCCGCCGCACGTCGGCGGTCCCGCCGAGGTCATCGGCGTGGTCATCGCGCTGCTGGTGCTGGCCGTCACCTACGGTTCGCTCGTGCTGGCGGGCATGAACCTGCTGACCGCCTCCGTCGGCGTCGGCATCGGCGCGCTGGGCGTCACCATCGCCACCGGCTTCATGGACCTGCAGTCCACCACCCCGATCCTGGCCGCGATGCTCGGCCTGGCGGTCGGCATCGACTACGCCCTGTTCATCATCAACCGCTACCGGCAGGAGCTGCGCCGGGGCCGGGACGTGGGCGACGCGATCGGCACGGCCGTCGGCACCGCGGGCTCCGCCGTCGTGACCGCCGGCCTGACCGTGGTCATCGCGCTGGCGGGCCTGGCCGTGGTCGGCATCCCGTTCCTGACCCAGATGGGCGTCGCCGCCGCGTTGACCATCGTGGTCGCGGTCCTCGTCGCGGTCACCCTGGTGCCCGCCGTGCTCGGCTACCTCGGCCGCCGCGTGCTGCCGCGCAAGGAGCGCGACGCACCCGCCGGCGACGTCGTCGGCGCCGAGCCCCGTGAGGGCGGTTTCTTCGGCGGCTGGATCGGCGCGGTCACCCGCAACCGGGTCGTGGCGCTGCTGCTGGCCGTCCTGGGCCTGGGCGCGATCGCCGTGCCCGTGCTGTCGATGGAGACGACCCTGGTCGCGGCCCCGCCCGCCGACTCGAGCCAGGCCCGCGCGGAACGGCTGCTCGCCGACGGCTTCGGCGAGGGCTTCAACGGTCCGCTGGTCGTGCTGTTCGAAGGCGACGACGCCGCCGCCACGGCGGCCTCCACCGTCGAGACGATCCAGGGCGCGGGCGACATCGCGCTGGTCACGCCGCCGGTGCCCAACGCCGACGGCACGGCCGCGATGCTCACCGTGATCCCGCAGTCCGGCCCGGCCACGCAGGCCACCGAGCAGCTGGTCACCGACCTGCGTGAACGGCTGGCCGACGTGGACGGCGCGACCACCTACGTCACCGGCGCCACCGCGGTGAGCGTGGACGTGGCCGTCGCCCTGGACGAGGCCATGCCGATCTACCTGGCGCTGGTCGTCGGCCTCGCGCTGGTGCTGCTGGTGCTCGTGTTCCGGTCGATCCTGGTGCCGCTGGTGGGTGTGCTGGGCTTCCTGCTCACCATCGGCGCCTCGCTCGGCGCGACGGTCGCGGTGTTCCAGTGGGGCTGGCTGGCCGACGCGGTCAACCTCGACGGCACCGGTCCGCTGCTCAGCCTCACCCCGATCCTGATGGTCGGCATCCTGTTCGGCCTGGCGATGGACTACCAGATCTTCCTGGTGTCCCGGATGCACGAGGCGCACCACCACGGCAAGCCGCCGCTCGCCGCGATCCACACCGGCTTCCGCCAGGCCGCGCCCGTGGTCGTGGCCGCCGCGCTGATCATGTTCTCGGTGTTCGCGGGCTTCGTGCCGGCGGGCGAGGGCCCGATGAAGTCCATCGCGTTCGCCCTGGCCATCGGCATCCTGTTCGACGCGTTCGTGGTCCGGATGGTCCTGGTGCCCGCCGCGCTGGCCCTGCTGGGCGAGAAGGCCTGGTGGCTGCCGAAGTGGCTGCGCCGCCTGCCGACCCTCGACGTGGAGGGCGCCGCGCTGGAGGAGGACCGCGGGGAACTGGTCGACGCGGGCCGCTGACCGCGACGGGTCCGGCGTCGCACACCGGCGCCGGACCCGCCCGGGGGTCACACCGACTTCGCGAGCCACTCGTCGAACGTGGTCGGGGCGATGCGGACGCGCTCGCCCGGCAGCAGCGCGTTCCCGGCCATCTCCGGGCCGAACACGCCCGACCACGTCGGCACCAGGCGCACGTCCCGGCCACGCGCCAGGTGCGTGCGCCGCGCCATGTCCACCAGGTCCTGCGTCTCGGGGCCGGCGACGTCCGGGTAGCGCCCCTGCGGCTCGCCGACGGCGACCTCGGCGAGGACGTCGGCCACGTCCTGCGGCGCGATCGGCTGCACGAGCAGCGGCGCGATGGTGGCGACGCCGTCCCGCTCGGCCCAGCCCGCGACCATCTCGGCGAAGTCGTGGAACTGCGTGGCCGGCACGATCGTCCACGGCACGGGGCTCGCGGCGACCAGCCGTTCCTGCTCGCGCTTGCCCGCGTAGTGCACGTTGCCCTCGATGTCCGCGATGCCGACGATCGACAGCAGCACGTGGTGCCGGACGCCGGCCCGCGCCTCGGCCGCCAGCAGGTTCGCGGTCATCGCGGCGAACAGGCGCACGGTCTCGGCCCGGTCCGCCGAGGGCACGTTGACCGCGTCCACCACCGCGTCGACGCCGGCCAGCGCCGCGTCGAGCCCGTCCCCGGTCGACAGGTCCACGCCGTGCGACCGGCTGACGCGCACGACCTCGTGCCCGGCGCGTTCGAGCGTGGCGACGGTGAGGGAGCCGATGTTGCCGGTCGCGCCGGCGACTGCGATCCGCATGACGATCCTTCCGCTTCGGTGCTGTGCCCCGAACCTATCTCGGACTAAACAGATCCGCAATGTCTTGGATAGACTGGCCGGGTGAAGCTGCCTGTGAGCACGGAGTGGGTCCTGCACTGCGCCACGACCCTGGCGCAGCTCGAACCGGGCGCCACCGCGTCCGCGGCCCAGCTCGCGGCGTACTACGACCTGCCCGCGCCCTACCTCGCCAAGCAGTTGCAGGGCCTGGTCAAGGCGGGTGTGCTGACCGCGACGACCGGCCCGCGCGGCGGCTTCCGGCTCGCCCGGCCCGCCTCGGAGATCACGCTGCTGCACGTGGTGGAGGCCGTCGACGGCGCCTCCTCGCCGTACGAGTGCCAGGAGATCCGGCAGCGGGGGCGGGGCGCGTTGCCCGCCGAGGACTGCCGCAACACGTGCGTGCTCGCCGCGAAGATGGCCGGCGCGCACGACGCGTGGCGACGCGCGCTCGACGCGGAGTCGTTGGCCGACGTCGTCGAGTCGCTGCCGCCGACGGCCGTCGCCCGCACCCGGTCGCTCATGGCGGCGACGGCCGCCGCGCTGCGGCGGACTCCCTGACCCGATTCGGCCGAACGTCTGCGCGACCGCTGCTCCGGCCGATATACGTGTAGCCGCGGGAACGGCCGACGCTCCCGCGCCGTCTGACGGCGTGGTGTCGAGTGGACTGGTGGGACGGACATGAGTGGGTTCGGTGCGGCGCCCGAGGAGTTGCGGCGGGCGGCCGGGCAGATCGGCGACGTCGGCGACAGGACCGCGGGCATCGCCTGGTGCGGTCCGAGCGGCGAGTACGGGCACGACGGGGTGGCCGGCGCGTGGGAGCTGTTCATCGAGGAGATGCGCGCCTCCGTGGAACGGCTGCGGCAGCAGGCCGACGAGCACGCCGTCGGGCTGCGCGCGGCGGCATCGTCCTATGTGGACGTCGACAGCGCACGCGCGGACATCTTCGGCCGGCTCGACCCGCACGGGCCGGTGTCCTGATGGCGGCCCGACTCGGCGAGACGAACGACCCCAAGGCGCTCGTCCCCGGTGAGGCCGAGCTGATCAGCGGCGACCTGCGGCAGCTCGTGGGGACCTTGCGGGTGGTCGTGGCGGTCGGCGAGGAGCTCGGCCGGATCGACCCCGGCGGCTGGAGCGGCGGCGCGAGCGGCGCGTTCCGGTCGGCGTTGCGGGCCGAACCACCCCGGTGGCTGCGGGCCGGCGCGGACCTCGGCGGCGGCGGGCAGCTGCTGGCCGACTACGGCGACGCGCTGGTCGAGAGCCAGCGCGAGGCGCAGCGGGCCGTCGAGCTGTACCTGGCGGCGCGGGCGGCGACCAGGCTGGCCGCCGCCGAGCACGCCGCGATGGCGCTCTCCGGCGCGCCGACCGCGCCCTTTCAGGACCCCGGCCAGGCGGGCACGGCCCAGGCCCAGAAGGTGCTCGACGACGCCCGCAAGGGCCTGTCCGGCATCGGCGACGTGGTCGCGAAGGCGCTCGGCTGGGAGTCCGACGGCGAGGGCGGCTACAAGAAGTCGTTCGGCAAGGAGACCTACGGCGCGGCGCACCGCGAGACCGACGAGGAGGGCGAGGACACCGGCGGCTGGCAGTACGGCGTGGACGGGCGCTCGTACGAGAGCAAGTCCGGCAGCGAGTCCAAGCGCCTGCTCACCGACGCGCTCGGCGAGATCGCCGAGAAGATCGGCATCGACCTGCACGAGCGCGAGTGGGGCGACGACGGGCACGTCGACGTCGCGCACGGCGAGAAGGACGGCGACTTCGACGCCGGCCCGCTGTCCGGCAAAGGCCGGATCGGCGGCTCGGTGCTCGGCGCGGACGCCGGGTACACCGCCACCGCGAGCTACGCCGGCGTGTCGGTCGGCGCGCACGCCGGGGCCTACCTGGCCAGTGGGTACGCCGACGGCGAGGTGAAGCTCGGGCAGCACGCGAGCGTCTCGGGCAGCGCCGAGGGCACGATCGGCGTCGGCGGCGAGGTCAAGGGCTCGATCGGGGTGCTCGGCGCGAAGGGCGACGCGGAGGCGTTCGCGGGCGCGAAGGTGTCCGGCGAGGCGGGCGCCGAGGTCGCGGGCATCGGCGCGGGCGTGAACGGCGAGGCGTGGGCCGGCATCGGCGGGCACGCGAGCGGCCAGTTCGGCATGGGCGAGGACGGCAAGTTCCACGTCGGCGGGTCGGTGGGGCTCGCGTTCGGCGTGGGTGGCAAGGTCGGCTTCGACGTCAGCGTCGACCCGGTCGAGGTCGTGGAGACGGTGGTCGACGTCGCGGACGACGTGGGCGAGATCGCCGAGGACGTGGGCCGCGGCGTGGAGCACGCCGGCCGCGCGATCGGCCGCCTGTTCGGCCGATGAGCTACCCCAGGAGGACACCAGGCATGGCCACCACCCTTCCGGCGCCGATCGAGTTCTCGCTGCCCGACGGGTGGCTCTCGGCGCCGCCCGACGAGGTCGGCGCGCCGCAGGCGGCGTTCGTCGCGCTGCACCCCGCTTCCGCCGCGGGCTTCACCGCGAACATCACCATCAGCGGCGAGGTGCGGGCCGACGACGCGACGCTGGCGCACCTCGCCGAGCAGGCCGCGGCCCGGCTGCGGCGCGACGTCGGCGCGGTGGAGGTGGGGCGGCGCAACGAGCTGGAGTCCGCCTACACGCAGGTGCTGCGGCTGACCGCGCCCGTCGGCGGACGTCCGGTGGAGCTGGTGCAGCTGCAGGTGTTCCTGGCGATGGCGGACGTGCGCGACGAGCACAGGCGCGCGGTGCTGGAGATCGTGCTCAGCGCGACGCCGGCGCAGTTCGAGGACCTGGTCGACGACTTCCAGGCGTTCCTGAAGACCGTCCGACCGGACGAAGGGGCATCCCGGTGACGGAACCCGCCGACATCCTGCTGCGGCGCATCGAGGCCATCGACACCGCCGCGGCCGACAACCGGCTGCGCGCGGAGTCGTTTCGACGCATGGTCGAGGGGCTGCGGGACGTGGTCGGCACGGCGACGTCCGGCGACGGCGTGGTGACCGCGGTCGCGGGCGCGGACGGCGCGGTCAAGTCGATCGCGTTCGGCCCGGCCGTGCGCACGACGGACCCGGCGGCGCTGTCGTCCGCCACGCTGCGCGTGATCGCGCTGGCCCGCGCGGACGCGGCCCGCAAGCAGGCCGAGGTGGTCCGCGCCGCGCTGGGCGACACGACGCTGCTGGACCGGGTGCTCGCCGAGGACCGGCTGGTGTTCGGCGACGAGCCGCCGCAGGAGGTCTCCGCCGCCGTGCCGCCCCGCGTGATCCGGCGGGTCGCGCCGGTGGAGGACGAGGAGCCGGCGCCCGCCTACCGCAGCCGCGACGCCTGGTGACTCAGGAGCCGCAGACGCAACCCCGGTGGTGACCCCCGCTGGTGGTCGCGGTGCAGAACCGCATCGCGATCCGGTCGTGGGTCGCCCACGGGTGCGGGCACGCGGCGCACCGGGGGTTCTCGGCGGCGGTGGTCCCGGCGGCGTCGGTCGACTCGATGGTCGGCATGACCTGGTTCATCGGATCTGTCCTGTCCGCACCCGCGGAGCACGTCGATCTCCGGGCGGTGCGAGATGGGTGGGGACACCGGCAACTCGTGTGACTGATGCTCGAACGGTTCCCGCCTACCCCCGAAGGTACACGTCGAGCCGGCTCTGGCCGCCGGCGCGGCACGTCGGGCGGCGCGCCCGGGTCGAGCGCGGACGACGCGCCCGCCGGCCGTGCGCGCCGATCACCCGTTCGGGGTAGGGCAACGCCACTCCTGTCCGAAGTGGACAGTCCGTCGCGCGGGCGCGCGGCGGTGCATTGTGGACAGATCGTCGGCTGGTCGGGGGCGGCGGCGTCGGCAGGGTCCGTCCCGGCCCGACGCCCTCCCGCGGGTCGTGCCCGACACGCCCACCATAACGCTGTGGCGGTCACGGCACCACGACGTGTACCGTAGAGCCCATCGGGGCGTTCCTTATCTTCTGAACCCCGAACACCCTCGCGCCGTGCGGGGATCTCCGGACCGGCATCGCCGACCGTGAGCACGCACCGGACGCGGAGAAAGTCGGAAACACATGTCATCCACGTACCACGACCTGTTCAGCCACCCGGACACGGACCGGCCCGAGGACACGAGCGGCCCCCGCCGCGACGAGCAGCGGGCCTACACCGACCTGTTCCGCGAGCCGGCCGACGTGCCGCCGCAGAGCACCGGCGGCACCGCCTGACCCAGGCGCCCCGCCCGTGACGGCCCCGAGGGCCGCGCACCGGGTGGACCCGGGCGCGAGCCCGGCAGGACTTCGCGCGCGACGGGACTCCCCGGTGCCACCCGAGCACCGGGGAGTCCCGTCGCGCGCATCACGCCGCGGTCACTCCGCGCGCCACAGCGCGGGCACGTTCGGCGGTTCCCAGCCCGGCTGGGCCAGGTGCCCCTGCAAGCACACGTACCCGACGCCGTTGTGGGTGACCCTCGCGCCGAGCGCGTAGTTCGTGCCCGCCGCCCACGTGCCGCCACCCGGCGACGACGGCGTCGTGCTCGTGGTCGAGGTCGGCCGCGTGGTGGAGCTCTGCGGCACGTTCAGCACGAAGTCGAACTTCGCCTCCCGGCCGCCGCCGACGTCGCGCACTTCCATCAGCAGCCGCGGGTCGAAGATGCTGTCGGTGTTGTTGCGCGGCTCACCCGGGAAGTACAGCTGGGTGGTGAGCACCGGCCGGCCGGGCGCCTGCAGCTTCACGTGGATGTGCCTGGTCCGACCGGGGTAGAGGCCGGGCACGATCGTGCTCAGCGTGAACGTGCCGTCCGGGTTGGTGAACTGGTGGCCGCGAAAGCGGTAGCCGGTGTTGTCGTACACGCCGTTGACGTCGGCCTGCCAGAAGTCCATCAGCACGTTGCCCAGCGGCAGGCACGCCAACCCGAACACGTAGCCGGTGACGGTGAGCCTGGTGCCGGGCGTGCCCGCGTCGACCAGCGACGTGCGGTGCGGCGAGTTCGGCTTGAAGTACGGGCCCTCGGTCTGCGGCGGTGTCGGGTCGTCGCCGTCGTCGCACGCCGGCGTCAGCTCCAGCGGCTCGCCCTTCGCGCCGATCGTGCGGGCCAGGGCGGGCACGCCCATCATCGCCACCGGCAGCGCGACGCCCGCGGCCACCGCGGCGCGCAGCACCGTCTTGCGGCTGAGGTGGCGCGGGCCGGGCCCGTCACCGGTCGTGCCTCGGTCGCCGTCCGTGGGTGCGTCCATGTCCTTCTCCTTTGGGCCGGCTCCTGGTGGGGCGTCGGATTCGGGGACGCACCGAACCTACGGACGCGGATCACCCGCGGACGATGGACTGACGCCGTCGTTCGTGGTGATCCTCGCGGTCTCCGTTGCCCGTCCCGCTCACTGTGAACGGCCGGCCGCGCGGCGGAACGCGCCGGGGCTCGCGCCCGTCTCCCGGCGGAAGAAGCGGCAGAAGTAGGCGGCGTCGTCGAAGCCGACCCGGTTCGCCACCTGCCGCACGGTCAGCTCCGTCTTGGCCAGCAGCCGTTGCGCCTCCTGCGTGCGCGCCTGGCGGACCAGCTGCGACGGTGTCCGCCCGGTCGCCGCCTTCACCGCCTCGGTGAGGTAGCCGGGGGTGACGCCGATCCGCTCCGCGTAGGCCCGCACGGACCACAGCCGGTGGTCCGTGCGGCCGGCCAGCCGCACGAACTCCTCCGCCACCGCGCCGGACCGGGCGGGCGGCGGTGCGGCCGGTGTCGCGGTCAGCCGGGCCGCGCGCACGACGAGCACGTGCAGCAACGCCCGCAGCACGGTCTCCACGCCCGCCTCGCCGCGCCGGTGCTCCTCGTGCAGCTCGGCGATCAGCCCGCCGATCCGGGCGTGCGTCGGCTCGTCCAGCGTCAGCCAGGGCCGTTCGCTCAACCGGCGCAGCAGCTCGCGGTCGGCGGGGTGGTCGAGCAGGAAGTCGTCGGTGAACAGCAGCACCGAGCCCTGCAGGTCGCGTGCGCCGTCCCAGTGGTGCACCTGGCCTGGCGCGATCACGCACAGGTGCGGCGGGCGCAGCTCCCAGCGGGCGAGGTCGACCACGTGCGTGCCGGTGCCGCCGGTGACGTGCACGATCTCGTGGAACGTGTGCCGGTGCGGGAACGACGCGCGTGACATCGGCCCGATGGTGTCGAACGTGCCGACCGCGAACGGCGGCGCGTCGGGCGCCGGCACCTCGAGCCGGTGCATGGGCAGCTCGCCGTCGCGCGGCGTCCGGCTGGGCGTTCCCGGCAACACGGTGGTGCCGCGCATCGTCCCGAGCCCCTCTCCGGTGAAGGTCCAGACCAATTCTGGCACCGACCACCATGGCACGACCGGGCGCGCGGGGGAACGGCGCTTTCCGGCTCGCGGGTTCGGCCCTCAGTACCGCTTGGTGGCCCTCACCGCGAATCCCTGCGGCGGCGCCAGGCCCGGTCGCGCCGGACCGGGCCCGGTCATGCCGGCCGTGCCCGCCGTGCCCGCCGTGCCCGCCGTGCTCTCCGCACCGCCGAGCAGGATGCCGGTGAGGGAGGCGCGCTCGTCGGCCATGGCCCGCGCCACGTCGGCGAGCTCGTCGCCCACCACCGGCACGCCGCCGCCTCCGCCGTCCGCCCGCACCGCGCCCAGCACGGCCCGCCGCAGCAGCTCCTTGATGAACGACGCCGTGACACCCTCCGTCGCCTCGACCACCGGGTCCAGGTCGGCCCGCAGGTCGACGCCGCGCCCGTACAGCTCGATGAGCCGGCGGCGTCCGGCGGCGTCCGGCCGCGGCACCTCGACGGCCAGGTCGACGCGTCCCGGCCGGTCGGCCAGCGCGCGTTCCAGCTCGTCGGCCCGGTTCGTGGTGAGCACGAACGTGACGTCCGCGTCCGCGCCGACCCCGTCCATCGCGTCGAGCAGCGTGAACAGCAGCGGGTTCGTGGGCCCGGCCGCGTAACCGCGGTCCATGGCCACCAGGTCGACGTCCTCCACCACGACCATCGACGGCTGCAACCGCCGCGCCAGCGCCGCCGCCTGCCCGATCAGCCGCATCGCCTGGCCGGTCAGGAGGATGACCGTGCAGCCGGACAACCGGCTCATCAGGTAGCGGACGGTGTGCGTCTTGCCCGTGCCGGGCGGCCCGTGCAGCAGCAGGCCGCGCTTGAGGTGCTGGCCCGCCGCGAGCAGCCGCTCGGAGTGCTCGGCGATGCCGACGACGTGCTCCTCGATCGAGTCCAGCACACCGTCCGGCAGCACCACGTCGTCCGCGTCCAGCGCCGGCCGGGGGAGGAAGGTCAGCAGCTCGTTGCCCCGGTGCTCGCTCACCCCGAACGCCAGCACCTGCCGCCGGAACACGTCGTGCTCCCGCATCAACCGCTCGATCTCCCCGCCGACCGCCCGCGCCGCCGCCCGGTCGGCCGCGAGCACCTCCAACCGGCAAGCCGGCGGCCCGAAGTCGTTGGACCCGCGGATGCCGACCAGCACGGGCGTGCCGTCAGGCGCGGTCGTCGGCACCAGGCCGAGCTGCACGACCTCGACGCTGTCCTCGGGCCCCACCGCCGCCGTCGCGTAGTCGGCCGCCGTGAGCTCGTACCCCACGCCCTGCCGGGCGGAGAGGAGCATCCCCATGACGTCCTCGTGCCCGCGGTGCTGGCCGCCGACCCCGAACCACTCGGCGTCCGGCGTGTGCTCCGCGAGGTAGGCGTCGATGCCGCGCTGCAGGTTGACGTGCTCCCACACCTCGAACTTCGTGGCGACCGACAATGCCTGCGGCAGCTCGCACCCCAGGTGGTCGCGCACGCGCGCGAGCAACGCCCGGCCCCCGCCGTCCTGCTCGACGAGGTTCGCGGCGACCTGCATGAGTCGCCTCAGGCTGCCGGCGAGCGCCTTCGCCTCGTCCCCGGAAAGTTCCCCCATACACCCATCATGCACGGTCCAAGGCACGCGGGCCTGCCATCTCGATGCCCACAGGGTGGAACAATTCTCGGGCCTGATTGGATCGGTCAGGCCTGCGGCAGGGCTTCGAGGCGGCGACGCACGTAGGCGAGGTCCAACGAGCAGTGCTGCGCGATCAGCTCGTGCTGCCGCTTCTGCCGTCCCTCGACCTCCCGGTCGTCGGTCACGTACACCACGATGAGGGGCTTGGACCGTGCCGTCACCGCGTTGCTGACGGCGGCCCACAGCAGATCCCTGAAGGTGCGCGGCCGGCCCCAGCAGACGTAGCGCTCCTGTTCCCGGTCGGTGACCAAGCAGTGCATCGGCTTCTCTTTGATCGTGCCATCCTTGATCTTCCACTCGTCACCGAGCAGCTCTGCGACGAACTCGTCGGGCGGTGACAGCCTCTTCGTTGCGTACGAGGCGTAGGAGCCGAAGTTCTCCAAGGCCCGGGCGTACTCCTTCAACGGGCCGTCCTTGAGCCAGACGCGCATGCCTTCTGCGGTGTAGTAGTCCGCCAGCTCCCCGCCGATCGCCTCGTCCTCGACCCATCGGGTGTAGTAGGCGGTCCGCTCGCGGGAGGAAACCCCCTCCCAATCCAGCGCTCCTACTTGGCGGTAGAGCTCGCGGATGACGGAATCCTTGATCTCCTTCGGTACCGCGATCTCCGGCATGCGTCCCCCTCACTTCAGCGCTGCGGAACGACCCAGCGCGGTGACGACCTTGTCCACGACGGCGTCCGTGTCCTCGTGCTCCCAGCACCGGATCACCGTCCATCCCCGCTCGGTCAGGATCTGGTTGGTCTCGGCGTCCCGCCTCTTGTTGTCGACGATCTTCGTTCCCCAGAACTCGGAGTTCTTCTTCGCCGGGCGGTGGTGTTCCGGACAGCCGTGCCAGAAGCAGCCGTCCACGAACACCGCGAGGCGCTCCTTGGGGAACACGATGTCGGCGGTCCGTCGCAGTTCCGGCAGCGGTCGCACCGACACCCGGTACCGGAGGCCGTGGGCGTGGAGCGCGGCGCGCAGTCGTAGTTCGGGAGTGGTGTCGCGGCCCCGGTTGCCCCTCATCGAGGCGCGCACCTCACGGGACGACGCCCACGATTCCTCCGGGAGTGCCTCGTCCCGCACCAGACACAACGCGCGGGCCCTCTCCCACCCTTCGGAGAGGTTCGCCGACCGCGTGCCGTGCTCGACCGCACCCAGTGACCTCGAAACCGTGCGGTCGTGGTCCCGCCACCGCAGGTACGCGCGGATGGTCCCCGATCCCTCGGTGAACTTCAGCACGACGGTTCCCTTGGCCGTTCGTCCGGCGCCCAGGTCCACGACACGTCGATGCGCGCCGCCCGCCGCCTTGTCCTGCTCGGCGTCGGCCAAGGCTCTCGCCCGGCCTGCCCTGGGTTTCCAAGCTCTCGTCGGCTGACGGCTCACGATCGTTTCTCGGCGTCGTCGAGCACTGTCGAGACCGCCTTCGCGAACACCTCACCCAACAAGACCGGGACGGCGTTGCCGAGTTGTTTCATCTGCTCGCCCCGAGGACCGCGCAGCTCCCAGTCGTCCGGGAAGGTCATCACCCGGGCGGTCTCGCGAACCGTCATGTAGCGGTGGTGGTAGGGGTAGGCGATCGGTTCCTTGACGGGTGGAGCGGCGGCATCGGTCCCGATCAGAGTGTCGGTCAGCATCACCGACTCGCCACCAGGGACACCGTGGACGCCCGCCTTGACCGTCTTCGCGGGACGATCGAGGTAGTTCGGCGTGTGCCCGGGATAGATGCCCGCGTCCGGCCAGCCGATGTGCTCCTTGGGCATGTCGTCGTACTGCCGTCGGTCCAGTCGGTTCCAGGGGACATCGGGGAGCGGCTCGGTCTCCGAGTCACCGGCCAGCGCGTCTCTGAGAGTCCGCCAGGGCTTCATCCCGTCCGAGACCTCCTCGAACGGCAGCAGGGTTTCCTGATCACCCATGATGTACCGCTTCACGTGTTCGGGCACGTCGGCACGTCGGTCGATGCCCTTGTGGCGTTCCCAGTACTCACCCGACCGCATCGACCGGACGAGTTCTCGTTCGGAATGAGTAGGGCTGACGGCCCGTCGCAGCAATTCCGCGTCGATGTCCAGATCGCCTCGGAAACCAACGATGATGATGCGGTTCCGGATCTGCGGCACACCGTAGTCGGCGGCGTTCACGGGGAACGTGAAGACGTGGTACCGCTCGGTGGACTTGACGTCGCCGCGCTTCTCCTTCAGCTTCAGGATGGCGTCGTGCTGGAGCCAGCTGGCCTCCGGGTCACGTTCCTCGAAGGGGAACTCCAACTCGCGGGTGATGTACTCGAAGTAAGGCTTGAAGGACGGCCTGAGCAGACCGCGGACGTTCTCGCAGATGAACGCCTTGGGCCTGATCTCCCGGATCGCGCGGAACATCTCGGGGAACATGTTCCGCTTGTCCTCGTCGCCCTTCGCGACGCCGCCCAGGCTGAAGGGCTGGCACGGGGGGCCGCCCGCGAGCAGGTCGACCGCACCTTCGAGGTAGCCCATCTTGAGGTCGCGCACGTCGCCGCGCACCAGCGGGACCCGCTCTCCGGGCTCGGGAATGTGCTCTTCTTCGCCTCGCGGGGCGGCCACGTTGGCCTCGAGGGTGTCGCACGCGTACCTGACGAACTCGTTGAGCAGCAACGGTCGGAAACCCGAGCGGTGCACGGCCATGGCCAGGCCCCCGCCGCCCGCGAACAGCTCCACCGACGTGCGTCCCGGCAGATCCGGTTCAGCCGACATGCGCGGGAGCCTACCGCGTCGCGGGCCCTCGCCACCGCGAGGCAGGCGGGTTGTCCGCCTCGCGGAAAGCGGGAAATCGCTCATGCGTCGACGAGCGCGTAGGGAGGCTTCTCCGGAACGGCCACCTGGTACACCAGCGGTTTGCGATCAGGCGGGAGCGCGCCGTCCGGCAGTTGGAGCCTCAGTGCCATGACCAGTCTGGTCGGACGGCCATCCGTCGCGATGTCAAGCTTGAGCTCCTTCTTCTTCATCACCGGGTAGACGATCGCGCAACCCGAAGTCGACGTCCTGCCCGGAATGGAGTCGATGGCGGCGCGGTGCGCCGACTCGGAGTTGCCCCGGATGCTGTCGTCCCTGCCGGTGGCGGTGGTCCGGCCGTGGACGGTGAACTCACCGATGCCGCGGAGGTTGACCCGCTTCCCGGTCTTCTGCTGGGGGAACATGACGTCCCAGCGGTCGACGACCTCCTTGGGCAGGCTGGCCATCCACGCGAGATCGGCGGTGAACGTGTCGGCCGTCGCCCACTTCAGGCCACTGAGAACGGACACCATGTCCTCGTGGGACACCTCACCGAGGAGTGCGTCGAAGGACCGACGGCCATCCGTGAGGGAGATGAAACGCCGCGAGGCCTTGAGCAGGGGAACGAAGGCATCGATGTTGTGGTCGAGGGCGGCTTGATCGGTGAGCAGCGGATAACCCGAGCTCGGCTCCTTCGTGGGCGTGCGCCGCTCCACCAGCTTGGCGTTGTACATCTTGTTCGCGGCAGTCGGGCGAAGTCCGTGCCGGGCGACCAGCGGGGGGATGTCCTCGGGAGTGAACAGCGGGTGCCCGTCCACCATGACGGCGTATTGGCGCAGCTCCTCCCGGAAGTGCTCCTCGTCCCGGCAAGCGGCTTCGAACGCGTCCCGGACGCCGGGGGTGATGAACAGCCGGACCAAGTCGCGATACCCCTTGCGGAAACCGAACCACCGACCCATCTGCATCAAGGCCTCGGCATGTCCGACCCTGCGGGAGTAATAGGTGATGGTGAGGCCTTCGACGGTGAAGCCGCGGGCGAGCTTGTTCCCGCCGACGAGCACCCGCCACACGGACCTCTTGTCGAAGTCCAAGTCCTCCTGCTCGATGTCCTTGTCGCTGTTCACGACCAGCACCGGGTTGCCGTTGGGTGCGATCCTGCGGGCGGCCTCGCCCAGGAACCGGGTCAAGTCGCCGAACTTCGAAGGCATGGGGTGCTCCAGGCCGAGCGCCTCCGCCACCGGTGCGAAGTCGTCCTCGAACAGGGCGCGGAGCCGGCTGTGGGCACGTCCGCTCAGGTAACCCGCACCCCGCCAGAGTTCCTGGATGGTCTCCGCGCGCGACCGCTGCCCGGCTTTTCGCATAGTTTCGTGCACCAGCATCGTGTGGTGCTTGAACGGACCGACGCCCTGGGTCTCCCTGTACAGCTTGAGGGCTGCGGTGAGGACGAACGAGTCGAGGGCCACTTGGAGGTCGGCGTCGTCCTCGTCCTCGCGGTCGTCCAGCAGTCGGAGGTGCGCCGTCTCCTTCGAGTTGCGGAAGTCCCGCTCGATGTCGGGGTCGAGGTCGAGGTCGTGGAAATCCTCCGCGCCCATGTAGCCGAGCGGTCGTTCCAAGGAGATGAGGTAGTCCTTGGGGAAGATGTCCTCAGCGTCCGTCGGATCGACGAAGACGTTCGCGAACGGGGTGGCCGTGTAACCGATGTACTGGGCGCGCGGCAGCAGCGCGAGCAGGTCGGACAGGTGCTTGTTGATCGCGGTCCGGTCCTTCTTGTCCTCGTCCCACTTCCGCGGATCGGTCGTGTTGACGGACGCCTGGTCGGACTCGTCGTCGATGATCAGCGCGGGGATGTTCTCCAGCCGGTCCGCGGTGTTCTTCAGGTCCTTGACGAGGTTGTTGAGAACCTTGGCGTTCTTCTTGACGATGATCAGCCGGGCGTCGCTGGTGAACAGGTTGTCCGGGTGCCACAAGGGCTTGGTGCGGTCCCGCCGCTCGAACTCCAGTGCGGATCGTCCCTGTTGGAGGCGTCGGTAGTCGAACCGGCGGTTCGTCATCCGGTGGATGTCAGGCCTGCCGATCTGCGACGGCCACGCGCCGTGTCGTACGAAGCGGTCGGCGACCCAGTCCTCGTCGTCCAGGTAGTCGATGAACTGGGCCGCGTCCGGGTCGTTCTCGTCGCTGCCGCGCAGGATGTTCTCCCGGCCGACCAGCTCCATGTCAACCCGGCGCTGGGTCTGTTCACGCAGGATGTTGGTGGTGCCGGTCATCACGATGACGAGGCGGTAGCCGGCGTCGATGGCTTTGGCGATCACACCGGTGAAGTTGGCCGTCTTGCCGCTCTGCACGTACCCGACCACGAGGCCCTTGGTCTGTCCCGCTTCAGCTCGGGACGGATCGATCAGGCGCTCGACGACCCGTGTGGTCGCCGTGTCCAGGCTGACGATCGCGTCGGCATCCCAACGACGCTGTTTGTGCAGGTAATCGGCGTAATGACCCCAGTAGAAGTCCCGCGTCTTCTTGACTTCGTCGGTGTACCACGGAACCCACGGCCCGGCGATGACCGTGGTGCCGTCGCCCTTGGCGAGGGGGAAGTGCCGGGCGATCTCGGTGGCGGTCTCCGCGTCGAGCCGGAGCGCTTCGATCACCCGCGCTCGACGCTCCTCGGTGTTCGGCTCGGTGCCGGTGGTCCACGGGTTGCCCTCGACCGGGGCGTTGTCCCACTTGGCGAGGTTCATGTGCAGGTCGAGGCGCAGCTTGTCGTTGGGGTCGGCCTCCGCGAGGTGCTCCCGCAGCCGTGCCTCCGACACGTCGAGGCCGGGTTCGAGGTCTTCTGCCTCCAACTCGGCGCGCTTGACCAGGGCTCGCGGGGTGTCGTCCTCCATGGCACGCAGCGCGCTGGAGTAGGCCCGGACGAATGGGTTGATCATGTCCATCCTTTGAAGTCGCAGGCCGCGCGGACGATGTCCGGCGTGTCGTGCTGGTCCGCGAAACCGTCAAGGTCGATCCGGTAGCGGATCGTCGGGATGCGGTCGATGACGACACCGCGGTCCCGCAGGTCCGCCGGGGTGAGGCGCGGGAACAGGCCGGTGACGTGGTAACCGCGACTGGCGGACCTTCGAGTCCAGCGCGTGGTCAGCCGTTCCCGGTGGTCGTCCCGCCAGCCGGAGTGCGCGAGCGCGTCTTCGAAGAGGTCCTGGTGGCCGCCCGGGCCGAGCCGTGCGGAGACGCGCTCGACGAGGCCAGGGAGGCTCGACCCGGTACCCGCGCCGGCCGAGGTGAGCTGGTGCGAGACCAGCCAGAGCGGGCGTCCCACCTTGGGTACCAGTTGGGTCAACGACTCGATCCAGTGCGTCCTCGACTCGGAGGTCGTCGTCTTGACCTCGACGTCGAGGTCGGGCAGTCCGAAGTCGTGCTCCTCCGACAAGGTCCCGCGCCAGGACTCGACCGCCTTCGCGGCACCGAGCCGGTCGATCAGGCCGCCGAGGACGAGCAGTTCCCCGAACAGGCCGATCTCGCGTTCTCGGGACAGGGCGTCGGGCGTCCGCAACAACGAGGACATCCGGTCCAGGGTCGCGTGCAGCGCGCGAGCGGGCGACAAGCCGCCGAGCTGGACCCGGTCGGCCACCGAGCAAAGGATCGGGTAGGCGTCGTGGAACAGCTCCCGAGCGGTGACGACGACCTCGAAGAAGCGCTTTCCGTCACGCAACGCGATCCGGGCGAAGATGTTGTGCAGTTTGGTGTGGGGAGCGTCTTGTTTGTCGGTGACCTCCACCCGCAGACCCAGCTCCGGCACGCGCGGCTCGATGAAGACGAACGTGTTCGGTGTCCCGGCGACCGAGAGGGTGACGGGCACTCCGCTGTCCAGCATGCGGTCGAAGTTCTCGGCGGAGACGTGACGCTTGTCGATCGGCGCGTCCGCTGTCATTGGCGTTCGGCCCGTGCCGCGGCGGTCAGGATCGTCTGCCACAGCGCGATGTTGTCCTTGTCCTTCGGTCCCAGGTGACTGCCCTCGAACACGTTGGAGACCAACAGGTAGAGCAAGGACTTCAACAGCGGGAGGTCGTTCAGGCCGCCGTGCTTGCCGCCGAGCAGCATCCTGCGGTAACGCTTGTTGAGCCACAGCGTGCGCCGGTCCCGGTCGACGTGGAACAGCAGGTCGTCCGTGAACGTGTCCCAGCGGATGTCGATGGGTTCCTCGCCGGACTTCTCCGGTATCTCGCGCTTGATCGTGTCACGCACACGGGGTGGCAGGCCTGCGCCCGGGTACACCATGGGCGTCCGCTTGGTCGAACGCTTCCTCGACTCGGTGTACACCGCCTCGGCCAGGTCGAAGTACTTGTCGAGGCTGAGCCCGTCGGCCGACCTGGCGGAGGCCGCCAACCGGGCGAACTCCGGTCCCACGTTCACCCGCGACTTCTCCGGATTCATCCGGAACAAGCCGATGATGTCATTGTCGACGTCCACTTCGACGCGAGCCAACCGGAGCTTCGGATTAGGCGCGTGCACCCCCTCCCAGCCGCCGGCCTGCAAGAGGCGGTCCCGTCGGTAGAAGTAGAGCCCTTGGTGGCTGACAGGGTTCCCCGTCAACTGGAACGACGGATTTCCCGACTGGCCGGGCCACAGGTGGCAGCGGAAGGTCAATTTCAGGTCGCCGTCCTCGGCGGTCAAGGTCTGCGGGAAGTCCGGCCGTCCGGATCGCGCGTACCCGAACGGGTTCAGTGGCGTCACCGGAATCGGTGGTCCCACGAACCCGGTGTCGACCTCGTGCACGTCGAAGTCGACGCTCAGCCGATCTTGTTCGAGGAATCGGTGGAAGACCATGCCGATGTGCTGGCAGGCGTTGGTGATCATGTGATCGATGAACTCGTCGATCCGGCGCGGGTCGTCGGTGGCGGGGAAAGCGACCACGTCGTCCCAGCGGATCACCGTCCCGCTGCCGTCGAGCTCGACGTCCCAGTCCCGATCCAACTCGGACTCGGCGAACTGTCGGGGAACCACGTCGCAGGCGAAGTCGCGGCCGCCGTCGGCTGCCAAGCGCCAACGTCGTCCGACCGCTTCGTGGCCTGCGGCCCGCGACATCACCGTCAGTTTCCTGGCCTGGCTGAACGACGCGGCTTTGAGGCCCAGCCCGAAGTGGCCGAGGTCGCCGTCGCCGTACTCACGTCGGCCGCCCACGGTCATCGCGGCGTCGATCGCGTCCGGTGACATGCCGTTCCCGTTGTCGACCACGTAGAGCGAAGTCAGTCGTTCGCCTACCTTGACGATGCGCACGAGCACACGTGTCGCGCCCGCGTCGATCGAGTTGTCGACGAGGTCGGCGAGAGCCGTCGGCAGCGAGTGGTTGCGACCGATGGCGTCCATCGCCCGAGGATCGGGTGGTAGCTCGATGCTTCCCTCGGTCGGTACGGTCAGGCTCCACTCGGTCACAGGCTCCACCCCTACTCCGATCAGGTGCATCGGCTCGCCGGTTCGACAGGCCGCGCTGTACCCGATATACCCGACGGTGGGCTTTTCGTTAGCCGACGTTACCAAGATGAGGTACCGCTGACGCGAGTAACGCGGTGAAACACGATCCATTACAATGCACGGCCCACTTCGTTGACGAACCACGAGCTGCCTGTTCAGTCGGAGATTCATCCTCGGTGGCGCTCGCGTCGACTCCGACCGATACGACTCCGTTGGCCCCGGCCTTGTCGCGCATAGGGCGGGGTGCTCCCGGAAACCGTCGTCGAAGGTGAATGGAAATCGCGGTCCACCCGCTCGTGTGACTCGGCGGCCGGCTCGCTCCTCGCAGCGGAGCCGACGCGCCTTCGCGCCGACCTTCTTCACGGAGATGACGTACCGAAGCGATGGAGGCCGCCAGTCGGTCAGATCACGCCTGCCAACCGGGCAGCGGACGCCCGTAAGCAGGCCGGATGGCCGCGGACGGTGGCCAGGTGGGCTTCCTGATCGTGCTCGGCGGATCGCACCTCGGCCGACCGCCAAGCCGTGTTCGGGGGTCGGAGCGGACGGGGTGTCGGAGGGGTCCGTTAGGATCGCGCGATGGCTTCGCAAGAGGTGCTGCGAAGGGTCTTCGGGTACGAGTCCTTCCGCGGGGAGCAGCAGGACATCGTCGACCACGTCGTCTCCGGCGGGGACGCGTTGGTGCTCATGCCCACCGGCGGCGGCAAGTCGTTGTGCTACCAGATCCCCTCCCTGGTGCGCGAGGGCACCGGGGTGGTGGTGTCGCCGCTCATCGCGTTGATGCAGGACCAGGTGGACGCGCTGCGCGACCTCGGCGTGCGCGCCGGATTCCTCAACTCGACCCAGTTCCCCGACGAGCGGGCGCTGGTCGAGGCCGAGTTCCTGGCCGGCGAGCTGGACCTGCTCTACCTCGCCCCCGAGCGCCTGCGCACCGAGCAGACCACCCGCCTGCTGGAGCGCGGCAGGATCGCCCTGTTCGCCATCGACGAGGCGCACTGCGTCTCCCAGTGGGGCCACGACTTCCGGCCCGAGTACCTGGCGCTGTCGCACCTGCACGAGCGGTGGCCGGAGGTGCCGCGCATCGCGCTCACGGCGACCGCCACGCGGGCCACGCACGCCGAGATCGCCGAACGCCTCAACCTCGGCGCCGCGAAGCACTTCGTCGCCAGCTTCGACCGCCCGAACATCCAGTACCGGATCGTGCCCAAGAACGAGCCGAAGAAGCAGCTGCTGGAGCTGCTGCGCACCGAGCACGACGGCGACGCGGGCATCGTCTACTGCCTCTCGCGCAACTCGGTGGAGAAGACCGCCGAGTTCCTCACCCAGAACGGCATCGCGGCGCTGCCCTACCACGCGGGCCTCGACGCGGGCACCCGCGCGCGCAACCAGTCCCGCTTCCTGCGCGAGGACGGCCTGGTGATGGTCGCCACCATCGCGTTCGGCATGGGCATCGACAAGCCGGACGTCCGGTTCGTCGCCCACCTGGACCTGCCGAAGTCCGTCGAGGGCTACTACCAGGAGACGGGCCGCGCGGGCCGCGACGGGCTGCCGTCCACCGCGTGGCTGGCCTACGGCCTGCAGGACGTCGTCCAGCAGCGCAAGATGATCGACGACTCCGAGGGCGACCAGCAGCACCGCCGCAAGCTCATGGCCCACCTCGACGCGATGCTCGCGCTGTGCGAGACGGTCGAGTGCCGCCGCGTGCGGCTGCTGGAGTACTTCGGCCAGTCCGCCGCGCCGTGCGGCAACTGCGACACCTGCCTCGCGCCGCCGGAGACCTGGGACGGCACGGTGGCCGCGCAGAAGGTGCTGTCCACCGTGGTGCGCCTGCGCAACGAACGGCGGCAGAAGTTCGGGGCGGGCCAGACGATCGACATCCTGCTCGGCCGCAAGACCGCGAAGGTCATCCAGCACGACCACGACCAGCTGAAGGTCTTCGGCATCGGCACGGAGCTGAACGAGAGCGGCTGGCGCGGCGTGGTCCGCCAACTGCTGGCGCAGGGCCTGATCGCGGTCGAGGGCGAGTACTCCACGCTCGTCGTCACGCCCGCCGGTGACGAGGTGCTCTTCCAGGGCCGCAAGGTGCCGATGCGGCGCGAGGCCGAGCGCGCGCCGAAGGTCAAGACCGCCAAGGCGGCCAAGGGAGCGGCCGCGCAGGTGGAGCTGTCGGCCGAGGCGACGCCGGTGTTCGAGAAGCTGCGCGCGTGGCGGACGACGCAGGCGAGGGAGCAGGGCGTCCCGCCGTACATCATCTTCAACGACGCCACGCTGCGGCAGATCGCCTCGTCCACACCGGCCACGTTGGACGAGCTGAGCGCGATCAGCGGCGTCGGCGAGAACAAGCTCGCCAAGTACGGCCAACAGATCCTGGACACGTTGAGCGCATGAACGACCTCCGCGCCGACTGCACGCGCTGCTTCGCCCTGTGCTGCGTGGTGCCGGCGTTCGCCAAGTCGGTCGACTTCGCGATCGACAAGCCCGCCCGCACGCCGTGCCCGAACCTGCGCGACGACTTCCGCTGCGGCATCCACACCCGGCTGCGGTCCACGGGGTTCACCGGCTGCACGGTGTACGACTGCTTCGGCGCGGGCCAGCAGGTGGCGCAGGTGACGTTCGGCGGCACGAGCTGGCGTGACGACCCGGCGTCGGCGCAGACCATGTTCGACGTGTTCCCGGTCGTGCGGCAGCTGCACGAACTGCTCTGGTACCTGACCGAGGCGCTGGAGCTGGAACCGGCCCGCGCGCTGCACCCCGCCGCGCGCGAGCTGAAGAAGACCATCGAGGGCTTCACCACCGGCACGCCCGAAGAGCTGCTCGGACTCGACGTCGGACCGCACTGGGAGCGCGCGAACGCCCTGCTGCTGCGCGCCAGCGAGCTGACCAGGGGCAAGGGCAGGAACCGCCGGGGCGCGGACCTGATCGGCAAGGACCTGACGGGCGCCAACCTCCGCGCGTCCACCCTGCGCGGCGCGTACCTCATCGGCGCCAAGCTGACCAACGCGGACCTGCGGCTGGTCGACTTCATCGGCGCGGACCTGCGCGGCGCCGACCTGTCCGGCGCGAACCTGACCGGCGGTTTCTTCCTCACCCAGGCCCAGGTGGACGCCGCCGGGGGCGACGGGGCGACGAAGCTGCCGAAGTCCGTGACCCGCCCGGCGCACTGGGTACGTCGGCAGGCGTAGGCGGGGGAGCCGCCACCGGGCCGACGCGGTGACGGCGCGCGGCGCGCCACGCTGTGCGCCATGGGAACCGCCGCGACGACCGCCCGGGCCGGGAACGGTCTGACACCGAAGGTGCGCAAGACCTGGCTGCTGCTGCACGTCGTCTCGTCCGTCGGCTGGCTCGGCGTGACGATCGGGATGCTCGTGCTCGCGGTCGCGGCGTTCGACGCACCGCAGCTCTACCAGGCGATGGAACTGCTCGGCGACCTCGTCGTGCTGCCGCTGGCGTTGAGCGCGCTGGTCACCGGCGTGGTGCTGTCGCTGGGCACGAGGTGGGGCCTGGTGAAGCACCGGTGGGTGCTGGTGAAGTTCGTGCTGACCGTCGTCGCCGTGGTCGCCACGACGTTCTCGCTGCGCTCGGGCCTGCACGAGGCGGCGGACGGCGTCGTCGGCACGGCGGGCGGCGACGTGCTGGCGGCGGCGTGCGTGTCGTCGGTGCTCTACGCGGTCAACACCGCGCTGTCGGTGTTCAAGCCGTGGGGCCGGACCCGCTGGGGCTGAGCTCGGCGCGCCTGCGCTCGACGCTCGCCGCCAGCTCGGCCGGGTCGCACTCGGCGAGGTGGTCGCGGACCAGGTCGTGCGGGAACCGGTGCTCGTCCACCAGCAGCACCCGGTCCCGCGCGGACTGCAGGATCGCCTTGCGGCGCAACGGGAACTCGTCGAGCGCGAGCGGCCGGGCGAGCAGTTCGGCGACCGGGTGGAACGGCCGGTCCGCGATCGGCGTGACGACCAGCCCGACCAGCAGGCCGGTGACCGCGCCCGTCGCGGACAGGCCGGCGTCGGCGCCCACGAGCGCCGCCAGGCCGGCCCCGGCCGCGCCCGCCGCGGGCAGCCAGCGCAGCCCGCCGGGCGGCCGGACCCGCACCCCCGACCACACCTCGCGCAGGCCGCCGACGAACGCGCCCGCCACCGCGCCCGCGCCGAGCCCGATGCCCAACCCGGCCAGCAGCTCCGCCGACGGCCCCGTCACCACCATCACGCCGGCGGGCACGAGCGCGCACGCCACCGCCCAGTACCGGTCACGCGTGTTGCCGTAGGCGAGGAGCAGCGCGACCACGACGACCGTCCCGTACCCGGCCGCCGCCGGCCACCGCGCGACCTGCGCGCCGAGCACCCCGCCGAGGAGCGCCGCGCCGCCGGTCACCGCCGCGCCGGCGACGAAACCCGTTGCCGCCCAGACGTTCCCCCGGCGCGGATCACCGCGCGTCACCCGGAACGCGCTGCGCGGCAGCAGGACCGTGGCCGCGGCGACGACCGCGGCCGGCACCAGGCCGAGCCGCACGCCCACCACGAAGCACAACGCCGTCGCCGCGCCCGCCAACGCGCCCGGCGCGGCCCGCCGGAACAACCGCCACACCGCTTCCGGGCCGACGAAGTCCAGCCACACGTGCCGCGCGGGCAGCCGGGACCGGGCCAGCAGGTCGCGCTTGCGCCGGGCGATGCGGGCCAGGAACCGCAACGCGCGCACCGTCCGCTCCGGACGCGCCGCACCCCGGGCCGCCGACTCCACCACGTAGGTGTCCAGCACGCCCCGGAACTCCGCCCGCCCGGCCCGGTACGCCAACGCCAGCAGGCCGAACGCGAGCGGCGTGCGCAGCTCGTCCCACAGGTCCGGGTTCTTCTCCAGCTCGTCGCGCAGGCCGTCCAGGCGCGGTCCGCACGCGGCGATCAGCTCCTGCACCACGGGACGCGACAGCGGTTCCACCCGCACGACGTCGAACCGCGGCAGGTGCTCGTGCTCCTCGTTCGCGGTGCACAGCACGACCTGAGGCACGTTCAGCGCGGTGATCCAGGCCAGGCACTCGACCCGGTCGGCGGGCGCCAGCCCGTCCAGCCCGTCGAACAGCAGCACGAGGTTGTGCTCCCGCAGCCACGCCCGCCCGACCCGGGGTGCGATCCGGTACCGGTCGGCGAGCACGCGCAGCAGCCACGCGCCGAAGTCGTCGTCCCGCCGCCACCCGCCGAGGTCCACCACCACCGGGATCGGCCGGACCGGGTCCAGCGCGGCCCGCGCCAGCAGCGCCTCGGCCAGCTCCAGCAGCAACGTCGTCTTGCCCGCCCCCGCCTCGCCGGTCACGACCACCGGGTGCCGCACGCGCGTCGGCAGGCGCGGGCCGACCCTGGGCACGACGCCGAGCTTGAGCCGCAGCTGCTCGGCCAGCGAGCCGTCCACCCGCGCCCGCACGAACCGCTCCACCCGCTCCAACGCCGCCCGGCGGTTGGCGGGGTGCGCGGGACGCCGTCGCACGAGCAACGCGCTCAATCGGTCCCAGGCCGCCAGGCACGCGGTGAGCGCGGACAGCACGACCAGCGCCGGCCACAGCCAGCGCGCGTGCGGACCGAGCACCGGCAGCGCCGACCCGCCGGTGGCGGCGTTGATCGCGACGGGGACGAGCACGAGGCACGTCACCCCGCCGACCGCGGCCAGCGCGACGAGACGGGCGGTGCGGCCGAACCGTCGCGCGTCCATGTGCCCTCCCGCCAGGTCGCGACCGACGGTAACGGCGTTCGCGACGCGGGGGTAGGCGAGTTAACGTGGTCGGCCGGTCACCGTCGGTGCCCGGCCCGCACAACGTCGACTGGGCGGACCCGGGTCACCCCGTGAGGAAGTCCACCAGGAGCCGGTTGACCGCGGCGGGCTGTTCGAGGAACCCGAAGTGGCCCGCGTCGGCCACCTCCTCGTACCGGGCGCCCGGGATGGCCTCGGCCACCTCGCGGGCGAGGTGGGCGGGCAGCACCCGGTCGTCGGCGAAGCCCACCACCAGGCACGGCACGGTGATGGCGCGGTAGGCGTCGAGCCGGTCGTCGAAGTCGTTCAGGTCCATCTGCGCCCGCACGCCCTTGCCCACCGCCGACCCGGTGAACTCGAAGACGTCCAGCCAGTCCCGCGCGACGACCGGGTCGCGCAGCGTCGCGGGCGACAGGTTCAGCACCGCGTCCACCGCCGCGAAGTAGCGCGGGGGCAACGTGATCCCCTGGTCGTGCAGCGCGCGTTCGCCGTGCGACAACGCCGACTGCACGGGGTCGTTGCGGCCCGCGGTCGCCAGCATCACGGCCTTGGCCACCAGGTCCGGCCGGGCCAGCGCCAGCTCCTGCGTCACCCGCGCGCCCATGGACGTGCCGACCACGTGCGCCCGGCCGCCGAGCGACTCGATCAACGCCGCCACGTCGCCGACCAGGTCGTCGATCTTCATCCCGGCCGCGCACTCGTCCGTCGGCGGGATGCCCCGGTTGTCGACGGTCGCCACCCGGAACCCGGCTTCGCGCAGCGCGGGCACCTGGTGCGCGTGCCACACCCGGCCCGGGCTGCCGGTGCCCATCACCATGACGACGAGGTCGCCCTCGCCCTGCACCTGGTAGCTGAGGTTGATCCCGTTGAGCGCGACGACCGGCATGGCCCGCAGGTTACTGATCGGCTCCGCCCGACCGCCATCGCCGTGCGGAAACGGCTTCGAGGTCGCGTCGGGCGGGACGTAGGTTGCCCCCATGAGGCGAGTGATCCTGTCCGGTTCCACGTTCGAAGAGCAGATCGGGTACGCGCGGGCCGTGGTCGACGGCGAGTGGGTGCACGTCTCCGGCACCACCGGCTTCGACTACACCGCCATGACCATCTCCGACGACGTGGTGGCGCAGGCCGAGCAGTGCCTGGCCAACATCGGCGCGGCGCTGACCGAGGCGGGCAGCGGGTTCGCCGACGTGGTGCGGGTGACGTACTACCTGCCCGACGCCGGGGACTTCGAGCCGTGCTGGCCGGTGCTGCGCGCGGCGTTCGGCGAGGTCCGGCCGGCCGCGACGATGCTGGAGTGCGGCCTGGCCGACCCCAGGATGCGCATCGAGATCGAGGTCACCGCGCATCGGCAGGCCCGCTAGCCCCGACGGGATTGTGTCCCGGCTCACGCCCGCCGCCGATTGGAAGTGACACCGGTGTCAGGTTCGACCATGCGGTACGCGATTCACCGCCGCCCGAACCGACACCGCACCCACCACCGTCACCGATCCGGCCCCCACCACCGACCCGGCCACCACCACCGCCGACACCACGCCGCCCACCCCGGCTCCGACCGCGGCCGGGAAGCTGCCGTGGAGCGTGCTGGTGCTCCTCGTGCCCGCCCTGGCCGTGGTCGTCGCCGCCCGCGCGCACGGGTTCCCGGCGGTCCGGCGGTGATCAGCGCGGCCCGTGCTCGGACCACTCGATGGCGGGGCAGCGGTCCATCACCACGTCCAGCCCGGCGGCGGTGGCCCGCTCGTAGGCCGCCTCGTCGACCACGTCGAGCTGGAACCACACCGCTTTCGCGCCGATCGCCACCGCCTCGTCGGCGAACGCGCCCGCCGCCTCGGACCGGCGGAACACGTCGACCACGTCGACCGGGAACGGGATGTCGGCCAGCGTCGCGTAACCCTGCTCGCCGTGCACGGTCGGCGCGTCCGGGTGCACGGGCACGACCCGCTTGCCGCGCTGCTGGAGGAACTTCGCCACGCCGTACGCGGCGCGGTGCGGGTGGTCGGCCAGCCCCACCACGGCCCACGTCTCCCCGTCGGCCAGGACTCGGCGGATCTTGTCGGGGTCACCCCACGGTTCGGTCATGCCACCAGCGTAGGACGGGCTGACGTGAAGGGGTTTCGCGTTTACTCTGTGAGCTGACCGCCGCCGCGGAGCCTTCGAGAGGACTTCTTGATGCGCGCCACCCGATCAGCCCTGGTCGTCACGCTCGTCGCCGCCCTGGCGGCGCCGCTCACCGCCCAGGCCGCGCCCGCCGACGGCGTCTACTACGTGCAGAGCGTCACCACCGGTCTGAACGCCGGCGCCTCGGGCACGTCGGTGCTCCAACGGCGGCCCAAGGGCGACGAGGACCGCCAGCAGTGGACCCTCGCCGGTCGCACGCTGCGCGAGGGCTCCCAGTGCCTGGGCCGGCAGGGCGACCAGGCCGTGATGTCGCCCTGCGACAGCGCCGACGCGCAGTGGGACGTGCTGCCCGACGGCGACCGCCACCGGCTCAAGGTGCCCGGCGCCGACCGCTACCTGGTCGCCGTCGGCGCGGACCAGGTGCGGATCGGCGCCGGCGCCGACCTCTGGTACCTCACCCCGGTGTCACCCCGGCGGTCGCCGGTCCCGCCGGAGGGCGAGCGCCGACTGGACCAGGTCACGTTCCTCACCGCGCACAACGCCTACGCCAACGGGGTGGACGGCGGGTTCGCCCCGCCGTTCGTCAACCTCGCGCCCAACCAGGCCCGCGGCATCGAACAGCAGCTCCGGGACGGGGTGCGCGGGTTCCAGCTCGACGTCCACCAGACCCCGGACGGCGCGATCCTGTGCCACAACAGCTGCACGCTGGTCAGCCGGCCGGTGGCGCTGTGGGTGGACGTGCGGCGGATCGTGGACTTCCTGCGCGGCAACCCGGCCGAGTTCGTCACGATCTTCCTGGAGGACTACGTCTCCGCCGAGGTGCTGCGCGCCGAGCTCGCCCGCGTCGACGGCTTGGCGGACGTCCTGTTCCGCCCGGACCAGGCGGGTGTGCGGGCGAACGGCTGGCCGACCCTCGACGCCCTGCGCGCCACCGGCAAGCGGCTGATGATCTTCACCGACCACGGCCGCTCGGGCGACTCGCCGCAACGCGACACCTTCGGCGTGATGTACCAGTCGGAGTGGACGGTGGAGAACCACTGGTCGATGGGCTCGGGCCTGGGCACGTCGGACTGGTCGTGCCACAGCCGCTGGAGCACGCCGCTCACCCGCACCGAGCCGGGCTTCCGGCCGCTGTTCGTGATGAACCACTTCCGGGACGTCCCGTTCACCGGGACCGCGACCACCGACAACGGCAAGCTCGCCGACCGGGCCCGCCGGTTCTGCGAGCCCGCCGCCCGCAAGACCCCGACCTACCTGGCCGTGGACCACTACCACCTGGGCAACCCGATGGCCGCGGTCGGGGCCCTGTCCGGCGAGCGGTTCGAGCCCTAGGCCGCCGGTCGCGGCAGCCCGCAGCCGGGGGCGGCCAGGTCCACCCGACCGCCCCCGGTCAGGCACGGCACGATCTGGAAGGTCTGCTGCGCGTACCCGATGCCCTGGCGCACGGTCACCTCGCCGGCGGCGTCGACCTCGCACGGGTTGTTGTCCGTGCACCGCTCGCCGTCCTCGTTGCCGGTGTTGTTGACCGCCACCACCTTGCCGGTGGCCACGTCCACCACGGGCGAGCCGGACGTGCCGCCCCTCGTGCGGCAGTCGGCGGTGTAGCGCATCGAGTCGTGCCAGGTGTACCGGCCTTCCCGCAGCCGGTAGGCGTACCCGTCCACGTCGCACGAGTAGACGTGCCGCCAGTAGCCGGACACCACGCCGACCGCGATGCCGGCGGCGGGGTGCTCCGCCGACAGCTCCAGCGCCCGGCCGCCCATCGCCTCGATGTCGCCGTAGGTGGCCGTGAGCCGGTACAGCGCGACGTCGGTGCGGGACATCGTGGCGTAGACCAGCGTCGCCGCGCGCAGGTCGCCGAGGGAGTCCTCGCCGGTGCTGTCGAGCAGCGTGAACTCCCGGTCCGCCGGCTGGTCGACCACGACCTCCTCGGCCTCCAGGAACCGCACGCAGTGCCCGTTCGTCATCACCAGCGCCGGGTCCGACGGCTGGTGGGCGGGCGGCCGGACGACCGCGCCCGAGCAGCCCCTCATCGACACGGTGCCGGTGAAGTCCGGCTCGACGCGCGCGGGAGCGGACGGGGCGGCGGACGCGGGCGCGGCGGACACGGACAGCACGAGCGCGGCGAGCACCGCTACCAGGTGGCGCATGGGCGTTGATCCAATCAGCCGCCGCCGCGCGTCGCACGCTCGTTCACCCGATGGTGCGGGGCGTGGTCGACCGGTCCTCTAGTGCGCTTCGCCTTGCGGTGCAAGGACATCGCGGTATGAGCCGGCACACCGAACACGTGTCTTTGACGCCCCCGACGGGCGACCGTAGCGTGGGAGGACGACTTCATCGGCGATGGGGCGAGCCGGCAGGGGGTTCCCGAGTGGCCTCCGCGCACACCGATCCGATCGCGTACCCCTTCCACACCGGCGACGGGCTCGGGCTCGACCCGGCGTACGCGCGGGCCCGCGACGCCGACGGCCTGATCCGCGTCCGGATGCCGTTCGGCGAGGAGTCCTGGCTGGCCACCCGGTACGACGACGTGCGCCTGGTGCTGGGCGACCCGCGCTTCTCCCGCGCGCGGGCCGTGGAGCACGACGAGCCGCGGTTGTCCCCGGGCAGGCTCACCGGCGGCATCCTCGCCCTCGACCCGCCGGACCACACGCGCCTGCGCACCCTGGTGGCCAAGGCGTTCACGACGCGCCGCGTCGAGCGGCTGCGCCCGCGCGTCGCCGACCTGGCCACCGCGCTCATTCGCGGGCTGGAGCTCGTCGGACCGCCCGTCGACCTCGTGGAGCACTACGCGCTGTCGATCCCGGTCGCGGTGATCTGCGAGCTGCTGGGCGTGCCGGTCGCCGACCGGCCGCGGTTCCGCCGGTGGAGCGACGGGCTGCTGTCCACCAGCGGGCTCGACACCGCGGACTTCGACCGCGACCGGGGCGAGCTGCGCGGGTACTTCGCGGACCTCGTCGCGCGGCGCCGCGCCCACCCCGCCGACGACCTGGTGAGCGCGTTGGTGGAGGCGCGCGACGCGCACGACCGGCTCACCGAGGCCGAGCTGGTCGACCTGTCCCTCGGCCTGCTGGTCGCGGGCCACGAGACGACCGCCAGTCAGATCGCCAACTTCGCCTACGTCCTGCTGCTGGAACCCGACCGGTGGCGGCGGCTGGTCGCCGATCCCGGGCTGGTGCCCGGCGCCGTGGAGGAGCTGCTCCGGTACGTGCCCGTGGGCGCGAGCGCGGCCTTCTCCCGCTACGCCACCGAGGACGTGGAGGTCGGCGGCACGCTGGTGCGGGCGGGCGAACCGGTGCTGTGCGCGCTCAACGCGGCCAACCGCGACCGGCTGCGGTTCGACGGTCCCGAAGAGCTGCGGCTGGACCGCGCCGCGGACCGGCACCTGGCGTTCGGGCACGGCGCGCACCACTGCCTGGGCGCGCCGCTGGCCCGGCTGGAGCTGCGCGAAGCGCTCCACGCGCTGCTGCGCGACCTGCCGGGCCTGCACCTCGCGGGCGAGGTGGTGTGGAAGACCCGGACGCTGGTGCGCGGACCGCGCTCGATGCCGGTCGCCTGGTGAGGTCTTCCGGCCGGCACCGGGACCGGCACCGGGGGCCGGCACCGAAGTCGCGTCGCGGACCGCGGAGCCGCTGTGCCGCTACCGTGCCTCGTTCGCGGTGAGCGGGTCGAGCAGGGGAGTGGGACGAGCGTGGACCTCCGGTTGACGGGCAAGACCGCCTTGGTCACGGGTTCGACGGCGGGCATCGGGTACGCCACGGCGGTCGCGCTGGCCCGCGAGGGTGCCGCGGTCGTGCTGAACGGGCGGGGCGCGCCCCGGGTCGCCGAAGCCGCGCGGCGGCTGGCCGCCGAGGTGCCGGGCGCCGGGATCACCGCCGCGCCGGGCGACGTCGGCACCGCGGAGGGCGCCGCCGCCGTCACCGCGGCCGTGCCGGAGGTGGACGTGCTGGTGAACAACGTGTCGGTGTTCGGCCCCCGGCCGTTCGCCGACATCCCCGACTCGGAGTGGACCCGCTACTTCGAGACCAACGTGATGAGCGGTGTCCGCCTGTCCCGCCACTACCTGGCGGGGATGCTCGCCCGCGACGACGGCCGCGTCGTGTTCGTCGGCAGCGACGCCGCGGTCGACGTGGCCGTGGAGATGCTGCACTACTCGGTGACGAAGACGGCGATCCTGGCCCTGGCCCGCGGCCTGGCCGAGCTGACCAAGGGCACGAACGTCACGGTGAACACGGTGCTGCCCGGCCCCACCCTCACCGAGGGCGTCGGCACGATGCTGGACGCCGGCGTGGCCCACACCGGACTGACCCGCGAGGAGCTGCAGGAGCAGTTCTTCCGGCACACCAGGCCGACGTCGCTGCTCCAGCGCTTCGCCACACCGGACGAGGTGGCGAACCTGATCGCCTACCTGGCGAGCCCGCTCGCGAGCATCACCAACGGCGCGGCCGTCCGCGCCGAGGGCGGTGTCGTGCGCTCCGTCCTCTGACGCCGCCGCGCCGCCCGGCGCTAGCCGGACCCGGTGGCGCCGCCGAGTGCCGGTGGCGGCAGCCGGTAGGTCGGCGGCGTGGCGGACATCCGGATCGGGTTCGAGACCAGCGCCAGCCCGTCGACGTCGGCGGTGGGCCGCAGGCCGAGCGACTCGGCCAGCTCGAACGCGCCGGCCAGGTCGTTCACCGGCCCGCACGGCACACCGAGCGGGGTGAGCAGCGCGAACCAGTGGGCCGCCGGCCGCGTCCGCAACCGCCCGGTCAGCGACTCGGCCAACGCGTCCACGTGCGCGACCCGCAGCTCGTTCGTGGCGAACCGCTCGTCCGCCGGCAGCCCCAGCGCCTCGCGCAGCCGGGCGAACTGCCGGTCGTTGCCGACGGCCAGCACCACCGGCCGGTCGGCGGTCGGGAACACCTCGTAGGGCGCGATCGACGGGTGCCGGTTGCCCAGCAGGCCGGGCACGGCGCCCGCGAGCGTGTACCCCGCGCTCTGGTTGACCATGCTCGACAGCAGCACGGACAGCAGGTCGACCTCCACCGCCTGGCCCTCGCCGGTCGCGTCGCGGTGCCGCAGCGCGGCCAGGACGCCGACCGCCGCGTGCATCCCGGTCAGCACGTCCACCAGCGCGACCCCGACCTTGGTCGGCTCGGCCGCGCCGGTCACGCTCATCAGCCCGCCGACCGCCTGGACCAGCAGGTCGTAGCCCGGCAGGTCCGCGCCGCGACCCGAGCCGAACCCCGTCACCGAGCAGTAGACCAGCCGGGCGTGCTCCTTCGACAAGGTCTCGTAGTCGAGCCCGAACCTCCGCATCGTGCCCGGCCGGAAGTTCTCCACCAGCACGTCCGCGCCCAGCGCCAGCTCCCGTGCCGCGGCCCGGCCCTCCGCCGTCGCCAGGTCGAGCACCCGGGACCGCTTGTTCCGGTTCACCGACAGGAAGTACGTGGCCTCGCCGCGGGCGTGCGGCGGGCCCCACGCCCGCGTCTCGTCGCCACGCGGGTGCTCCACCTTGACCACCTCGGCGCCGAGGTCGGCCAACATCATCGTCGCGTAGGGCGCGGCCAGCACCCGCCCGAAGTCCGCGACGACCACACCGTCCAGCGCGCCCACGTCACCTCACTCGACGGTCAGCTCGGGCCGGAGCACCGCGGCGAACCGCGAGGCGTCCGGCACGGACACGTCCACCACCGGCGCGCGACCCGGCGCCGGGTCCGGCAGCACCTCGCCGACCGCGGGGCCCGGAGGAACCGCCTCGGCGTCGGCCGGGTCGGTGCGGGCGCGGGTCGTCATGCGCCCAGCGTCGCCCGCCCGGGGCCGCGTGCCAAGGGTCGATCGGCCGGAACACCCCGGCGGGCTACTCGCCCTTCTGCCCGTCCGCGAGCTCGCGGAGGAAGTCCAGGTGGCCGACGTGCCGACCGGTCTCCTGCACCAGGTGGGCGAGGACCCAGCGCACGGTGCGGCCCTTGCCGTCGTGGTCGCCCCTGGTGCGGTCGCCCGGCCCGAGGTCCGCGAGCGCGTGGTCCGACCGCGCCCACTCGGCGCGGTACTCGGCGATCACCGACTCCACCGTGTCGCCGTCGTGCAGCAGCCACGACGCGTCCGCGTCCGCGCCCCACAACGACGGCAGCTCGACGCCGCCCGCCTCGATCGACAGCCACCACCGCTCCACCGCCGTCAGGTGCCGCAGCACGCCCAGCGCGCTGACCACCGGTGACGTCGGGATCGGCGTCGCCGAGGCGTCTTCCCAGCTCAGGCCCTCGACCTTCGACACGGCGGTCAGTCGCAGGAAGGTCAGGAACCCGGTCAGCAGTCCCAGCTCGTCGTGGGCGTCCGGCGCGGGCCACACGCGTTCATTCGAACTCATGTTCGACACCCTAGCTCGTGCGGTACCACCGCGGCGACGTGGTGACCGGCGGCTTCAACGCCGCCGAGCGCACCACCAGCACGTTCGGCCCCGACCGCGCCGCGTAGTCGGCCAGGCGGGACCGGAAACCGTCGCCGAAACCGTCCACAGCGGACGCCTCCACGCCGAAGCTCCGGGCCAGCGCCACGAAGTCCGGCGACCGCAGGTCCACCCCGAACGGCTCGTGCCCGTGCCGCACCTGGTCGTGCCGCAGCATCCCGTACCCGCCGTCGTCCACCAGCACCACCGTGACCGGCAGCTGCTCCTGCGCGGCGGTGGCCAGGTCGCCGACCGCGAACAGGAACCCGCCGTCGCCGCACACCGCCACCACCCGCCCGGTCACCGCCGCGCCCAGCGAGGCCGGGAAGCCGAAGCCGAGCGTGCCCCACCCCACCGGGTACGCCAGCCCGCGCGCCGCGGTGAACCGGCCGAACCCGCCGACCCAGTACCCGGCCACGCACATGTCGGCCACCACCCGGTGCCCCTCCAGCGCCTCCAGCAACGGCGCCGCGCGCGGCTCGTCCGCCTCGACCGCCTTGCGCACCAGGTCGTTCAGCTCGGCCACCCGGCCGGCGAGCCCGCCGTCCGGGCGTTCGGGCACGGCGTCGACCAGCGCCGACACCACCATCCGCGCGTCGCCGCGCAACGTCACGTCGGGCCGGTAGTTGCGGATCGCCTCCACGTTCACGTTGAGCAGCCGGGGCGGGGCGGGCTGCCGCCAGTTCTGCGTCATCATCCCGTCGAAGTCGCTGCCCACCCCGATGACCAGGTCGGCCTCGTCCCACAGCGCCCCGACCTCCGGCAGGTGCACCGGCCCGTGCACCACGTGCGGGTGGTCGACCAGCCCGCGCGCGCCGTACGTGGTGACGATCGGCGCGCCGATGCGCGAGGCCAGCGCGCCCAGCGCCGCGCCCGCGCCCGACCGCGCGGCCCCGCCGCCGGCCCAGATCAGCGGGCGCTCGGCGGCGGCCACCAGCTCCACCCCGGCCGTGACGTCCGGCACTGACGGCTCGCGGGTAGGGATGCGGTTCCACACGCCGGCGTCCGCGGTGAGGAAGTCGGTCGGCACACCCAGGTACACCGGTCCCTGCGGCGCGGTGGCGGCCAGCAACGCGGCGCTGTCGGCGTAGACGCCGATCGACTCGGCGTCGCGCAGCGTCCACCCGCCCTTCACCACCGGCAGGAACATCGCCCGCTGGTCGCGCGTCTCGTGCAGGGTGCCCCGGTACTCGCCGGGACGGCGCAGCGTCGACGGGATGTCGGTGGCGATCACCAGCACCGGCGACCCGGACGCGTACGCCTCGCCGGTCGCGCCCAGGCAGTTCGCCGCGCCCGGCCCGGTGGTCACCAGCGCGACGCCGAGCCGGCCGGTGGCGCGGGCGTAGCCGTCGGCCGCGTACACCGCCGTCTGCTCGTGCCGGACGCCGACCAGCCGGATGCCCGAGGTCCGCAACGCCTCCCACACGGGCAGGTTGTGCACGCCGGGCAGCCCGAACACGACCTCGACGCCGTGCGCGGCCAGCACACCCAGCAACCGCTCCGCCCCGCTCACCATGCGCCAGACGCTAGGGACGCGACGCCTCGCGGGCAACGTTGCGCTATCGTCGGAGGCGGCGTGCGTGAGCAGACGTGAGGCTGGAGCCACTCCCCGGCAACGGGTGGCAGATCCGCCGCGGGGTGGGGGCACCCCTGCTCATGGAGTACCACCGAAGACCGTTGACCGACGCGTGTCGCGTCCTTGTCACGCCGAGCCGGGCGGCGGGAGCGAGGACTGCCATGGCGCGATCGTCGTTGACCGAGCAGCTGGTCGACCTACGCCGGAGCTACACCGGCGAGAACCTCACCCAGGCCGTGCCCGCGGTGAAGGCGGTGCTGCACGACCTGCCCGACGACCGCCGCGAACGCGTGGTCGACGCGCTGCGGGGCCAGGCCGACGTGCGCGGCCTGTTCCTGCCCGACGCCGAGGACGACGACCAGCGCGCGCTGGAGTGCGTGGTGCTGCAAGCGGGTCTGGACGCGGGCGCGCACCTGCAACTGCGCCCGCCCGCGAGCATGCTGCGCCCGGCGCACGCGTTCCGCGCGGTGGAGCCGGGGGAGCACCTGCGCGTGCACCTCACCGAGCACGCCCTCGGTCCGCTGCTGTACGAGCTGCTGCCGCGCCACGACGAGTCGTGGGTGGCGGGCGTCGCCGGCCTGCGCGTCGTGCACCACCCGCGGTCGGTGGAGCTGCGGCTCGTCGGGCTCGACGCGGCGGTGCACCTCGCGGGCGTTGACGAGCGGGCCTGGGCGGACGGCCTGAAGTACGTGCGCACCCTGCTCAAGGGCCGCAACCTGGGCGGCACGTTCATCGACGGCCCGCTCGCCCCGGTCGAGCGCGACCACCTGGCCGGGACGCCGTACCCGACGGGCGTGGGCAGCGCCGTGCTGCGCCGCTACCACCTGTTCGGCGCGGCGCCGTGGGTGCGCGCGCTGGCGCAGGGCGACCGGTGGTGGGTCGAGTGGCCCGCGAGCCTGGGCGTGCCGACGGTGGCCGACCGGCTGCTGCACCCGGTGTTCGGCCTGCCCGACGCGGTGGAGGCGCCCAGCGCCGGCGGCGGCCTCGGCATCTCCACCGGCTGGTACGACCTGTTCCTGCGCGAGGTCGACGGCCCGGACCCCGCGCACGAGGAGGCGCTGGCCGCGATGGAGTGGCCGGAGGGCGTCACGGGCTGGTGGGAGCCGCCGCAGGCGGTCAGGTGAGCGAACACCTCCCCGGACGGGTGACACCGTCCGGGGAGGTGTCCACCCCGGCGTTCGGCCGAGCGGGGCGGCGTTCCCGCCCTCGCGTCCGGTCGAGCGGGGGCGTCCGAACCGACGAAGTCGTCACCGGTGGCCGTGATCACGGCATAACCGCGCGGGCCGGGCGGCGCACGCCGGTAGACTGCGGTTTCGTCCGACGCGACCGCGTCGAGCCGCCGTCAGAGTGTCAGGAGGACCCCGGTGACCCAACAGGCTGCCGAGGCCCAGCCCGAGGTCGCGCCCCGGCGCGTGCTCGTGGCCGAGGACGAAGCCCTCATCCGCCTCGACCTGGTCGAGATGCTGCGCGAAGAGGGGTACGAGGTGGCCGGGCAGGCCGCCGACGGCGACGAGGCGGTCACGCTGGCCACCGAGCTGCGGCCCGACCTGGTCATCATGGACGTGAAGATGCCCAAGGTCGACGGCATCGAGGCCGCGTCGGTGATCGCCGGCAAGCGCATCGCGCCGGTCGTCATCCTCACCGCGTTCAGCCAGCGGGACCTGGTGGAGCGCGCCCGTGACGCGGGCGCCATGGCCTACCTGGTCAAGCCGTTCGCCAAGCGCGACCTGGTGCCCGCGATCGAGCTGGCGATGAGCCGGTTCGCGGAGCTGCAGGCCCTGGAGAACGAGGTCGCCGGGCTCACCGAGCGGCTGGAGACGCGCAAGGTGGTCGAGCGCGCCAAGGGTTTGCTGATGACCAAGCAGGGTCTGTCGGAGCCCGAGGCATTCCGCTGGGTGCAGCGGACCGCGATGGATCGGCGCACCACCATGAAGGCCGTGGCCGAAGCCGTCATCGAAAACTTCGGGTGACTATCCCCCCGAGTGATACCCGTTCGAGTATCGGACACCCCGCCGGTCATTCTCGGTTACTGCACGCATTGACCTTGTGACCTGCGGCGATTTGAGCTGGATTTGAGGTTGTTAACTCCGGAGCATTTTCCGGTGACTACCGTCACGATGTGGACACAGAGCAGTAAGACCACCTGTTCAGCGAACTCAACTGAAGCTACGTTCCCTCCCTAACCCAAGCCCTCGTGTGAGGGCTCCGCCTACCGGCGGGATGGTTGGTGTCATGGGAGGTATTCCGGTGTCAGGAGCACGACTCGGCCGAGTTCTGGCGCTGGCGGCGGCTTCGTCGCTGGTGCTCGCGGCTTGTGCCGGAGGCGGCGGCGGTGGCGAAGCGGGTGGCGACGTCACCTCGGTCAAGATCGGGTTCATGGGTGACCTCACCGGCGAGAACGCCGCGATCGTGATCCCGCCCCGGAACGGTGCGGTGATGGCGGTCGAGGAGTACAACGCCAAGAACCCCAAGATCAAGATCGAGCTGGTGCAGTACGACAGCCAGGGCAAGGCCGACCAGGCCACCTCGCTGATCACGAAGGCCATCACGCAGGACAAGATCGTGGCCCTCATCGGCCCGGCCTTCTCCGGCGAGTCCAAGGCCATCGGCGGCCAGCTCGAAGAGGGCAAGATCCCCAGCGTCTCGCCGTCGGCCACGAACCCGGGCCTGGCGCAGAACGGCTGGACCTACTGGCACCGCGTCGTGGCCAACGACGCCGACCAGGGCCCCGGCATCGCGGACTTCCTGGTGAAGGCCAAGAGCCCGAAGAAGGCGTTCGTCCTGTCCGACGACCAGGAGTACAGCGTCGGCCTGGCCGACGCCGTCGCCCAGTCGTTCGAGAAGTCGAACGTGACGGTCGAGCGGGACAAGTTCTCCAAGGACGCGTCCGACTACTCGTCCACGGTCACGAAGGTCGCCGCGTCGAACCCCGACGTGATCGTCTTCGGCGGTTACTACGCGCAGGCCGGCCGGCTGCTCAAGCAGCTGCGCGACGGCGGTGTCAAGGCCACGTTCGCCTCCGGTGACGGCTCGCTCGACCAGCAGCTCGTCACCGGTGCGGGCACCGAGGCCGCCGAGGGCGCCGTCCTCGCCTGCCCGTGCAACATCCCGACGCCCGACGTGACCGGCGCGCTGAAGACGTTCTTCGACAACTACAAGAAGAGCGCCAACGTCGACCCGGCGATCTACGCGACCGAGGGCTACGACGCCGCGACGGCGTTCATCAAGGCCGTCGAGGCGGGCAACACCACCGGCGAGAAGATCAACGACTTCCTGAAGAGCGTGAGCTTCGACGGCGTCTCCAAGCCGATCAAGTTCAAGGCGAACGGCGAGCCGGAGAACAACGCGATCTTCATCTACCAGGTCGTCGACGGCAAGGTGAAGCTGCTGGGTGCCGCGGAGGAAGCGAAGCTCGAGGGCTGATCCGGGACGGATCAGGTAAGCAAGCTGGCGCGCTGGGGAGCGGGAGTGTCGTGGGAACGACAGCTCCCGCTCCCCACCACTATGGCGAAGTTCTCTCCCCGCCCGTCTCGTGAGGCAACCTGTCATGCTTGATGATTTCCTCAACCAGTTCCTGCCCAGCACGGTGGGCGGACTGGTGTTCGGCTCCATCTACGCGCTCATCGCCCTCGGCTACACGATGGTCTACGGCGTGCTGCGCCTGATCAACTTCGCGCACTCCGAGATCTTCATGATCGGCACGTTCACGTCGCTCGTGGTGATCACGGCGATCGCGCCCGCGTCGCCGCTGACCGGGATCGCCCTGTTCGGCGTGATGCTGTTGATCATCGTGGCGTCCGCGGCCATCTCCGGCGGCGCCGCGATGCTGCTGGAGGTGGTGGCCTACCGGCCCCTGCGCCGCAAGGGCGCGACCAGGCTCACCGCGCTCATCTCCGCGATCGGCGCGTCGCTGTTCCTCCAGGAACTGTTCGCCCTGGTCATCATTCCCTGGCTGACCGGCAACGCGGGGCGCAACCAGCAGTCCGCGCCGCGCATCGTCGACCGCGACACGGTGTTCACCATCGGCAACGCGGCGGTGCGCACCGACCACATCATCGTCGTGGTCGCCGCGGTCATCATGATGATCGCGCTGGACCGCCTGGTGAACAAGACCAAGATCGGTCGCGGCATCCGCGCCACCGCCCAGGACCCCGAAGCCGCGGTGCTCATGGGCGTCAGCATCGACAACATCGTGCGGGTCACGTTCCTGCTCGGTGGCGCGATGGCGGGCGTCGCGGGCGCGCTGTATTTGATGGAGTTCGAGAACACCGTCTTCAACGTCGGTTTCGTGCTCGGTATCAAGGCGTTCACCGCGGCGGTGCTCGGCGGTATCGGCAACCTGCGCGGCGCGCTGCTCGGCGGTATCGTGCTCGGCCTCATCGAGAACTGGGGCGCGATCTTCCTGGGTTCGGAGTGGAAGGACGTGATCGCGTTCACCGTGCTGGTGGTCGTGTTGATGTTCCGCCCGACCGGCATCCTCGGCGAATCCCTGCAGAAGGCCCGCGCATGAAAGGCAACGGAGTGACTGGCAACGCGAATCCGTTGAGGCGCGTCGGCGCCCTGTTCGACGGCGCCCGCGACTGGTGGGAACGCGCCAAGACCTGGCAGCGGTTCGTCGTCTACATCGGCGCGCTCGTGTTCGCGCTGATCCTGCCCGCGCCGTGGATCGGCTCGTTCATGTCGCCCGGCGCGGACTGGACGACGGTGCTGATCTACCCGATCGGCACCTACATGCTGCTGGCGATCGGCCTGAACGTGGTCGTCGGCCAAGCCGGCCTGCTCGACCTCGGTTTCGTCGCCTTCTTCGCCATCGGCGGCTACACGCTGGCCTACTTCGCCACCGAGCACGGCTGGTCGTACTGGCCGACGGTGGTGTTCGGCATCTTCCTGGCGGCGGTCTCGGGCGTCATCCTCGGCGCGCCGACGCTGCGGCTGCGCGGCGACTACCTGGCGATCGTGACGCTCGGCTTCGGTGAGATCATCCGCATCACCGCGAACAACACCGACGAGATCGGTGGCGCGCGCGGCATCCCGAACATCCCGCACCCGACGGACATGCCGGCCATCGGCCTGGACTTCGGCGTGCTGCCCGCGCCGTACTACTACCTGATGGTCGCCGCGATCGTGGTGGTGATCGTCTTCTCGGTGCGGTTGCAGAAGAGCCGCGTCGGCCGCGCGTGGGCGGCGATCCGGGAGGACGAGGACGCGGCCGAGCTGATGGGCGTGCCGACGTTCAAGTTCAAGCTGCTCGCGTTCGCGATCGGCGCGATGATCGGCGGTCTGGCCGGCGGCATCTACGCGGGCAAGGCCGTGTTCATCGAGCCGGGCACGTTCCCGTTCATCCTGTCCGCGACCATCCTCGCCGCGGTCGTCCTCGGCGGCGCGGGCAACCTGCCCGGCGTCATGCTCGGCGCGTTCGTCATCGCCTGGCTGCCGGAGCGGTTCCGCGAGGTCGAGTGGCTCAAGGACGCGCTGGGCAAGGACCCGGCCGAGTACCGCATCCTGCTGTTCGGCGGCGTGCTGGTGCTGATGATGGCGCTGCGGCCGGAGGGCCTGCTGCCCTCCCGCAGGCGCAAGGCCGAACTGCACGAGGGCACCGGCGGCATGGGCGCGATGGGCGCCGAGGTCGCGGGTCCGGACACCGATGTCTCGACGGAGGCGGCCAAGTGAGCACTCCCGTCCTTCAGCTGGACAACGTGACCATGCGCTTCGGCGGCGTGGTCGCGCTCCGCGAAGCGAAGATCAGCGTCGGCCAGGGCGAGATCTTCGCCCTGATCGGGCCCAACGGCGCGGGCAAGACCACGGTGTTCAACGTGGTCACCGGCGTCTACCAGCCCACCGAGGGCCAGGTGCTGTTCAACGGCGCCCGGATCGACGGCACCAAGCGGTTCAAGATCACCAAGCTGGGCATCGCCCGCACGTTCCAGAACATCCGGCTGTTCCACAACATGTCGGCGCTGGAGAACGTGATGGTCGGCGCGGACGCGCACCACAAGACCGGTGCGGTCGGCGCCACGCTCGGCCTGCCCTGGCACCGCAAGGAGGAGAAGCGCGGCCGCGAGGTGGCCCGGGAGTTGCTCGACTTCGTCGGCATCCCCGGCCGGATGACCGAGACCGCGAAGAACCTGCCCTACGGCGACCAGCGGCGGCTGGAGATCGCCCGCGCGCTGGCCACGGACCCGAAGCTGCTGCTGCTCGACGAGCCGGCGGCCGGCATGAACCCGGCCGAGAAGGAGTCGTTGCAGGCGCTGATCCGCAAGATCCGCGACAGCGGTCGGACCGTGCTGCTGATCGAGCACGACATGAGCCTGGTCATGGGCGTCAGCGACCGCGTGGCGGTGCTGGACTTCGGCCAGCTGATCGCAGAAGGGCTCCCGCAAGAGGTGCAGAACAACCCGAAGGTCATCGAGGCGTACCTGGGGGTGTCCGAAGATGCTTCTTGAGCTCAAGGACATCCACGTCCACTACGGCAAGATCGCCGCGATCAAGGGCATCAGCCTGCAGGTCGAGGACGGTGAGATCGTCTCGCTCATCGGCGCCAACGGCGCGGGCAAGACGACCACGCTGAAGACCATCTCCGGGCTGCGCCCGCTGACCAGCGGCCAGGTGCTGTTCAACGGCGAGGACATCTCGAAGATGCCCGGCCACAAGCGGGTCATCGCGGGCATCGGCCAGTCACCGGAAGGCCGCGGCGTGTTCCCCGGCATGACGGTGCAGGAGAACCTGCTGATGGGCGCCTTCACCCGCAAGGACGCGCTCGACGCGGACCTGGCCGAGGTCTACGAGCTGTTCCCGCGGCTGGCGGAGCGCAAGAGCCAGTTCGGCGGCACCATGTCCGGCGGCGAGCAGCAGATGATCGCCATCGGCCGGGCGCTGATGACCAAGCCGAAGGTGCTCCTGCTCGACGAGCCGTCGATGGGCCTCGCGCCCATGCTCATCGCGCAGATCTTCGAGATCATCAAGGAGATCAACAAGCGCGGCACGACCGTGCTGCTGGTCGAGCAGAACGCGCAGCAGGCGCTGAAGCTCTCCGACCGCGCGTACGTGCTGGAGACCGGCCGGGTCGTGAAGAGCGCGCCCGGTCCGGAACTGCTGGACGACCCGCAGGTGCGCGCGGCGTACCTCGGCGGTCACTGAAAGCCCGGGACCCGCCGGCCCGGCCCTCAGGGCTGGGCCAGCGGGATCTCGGTGCCCGACTCGTCCTTCAGGTCGGTCAACGTCGGCCCGCCGTACACGCGCAGGGCCAGCGGCTTCGCGTCGGTGGGCAGGTCGTAGTAGACGTCGTACTCCAGGCGCACGTTCGCGCCCAGGTCGATGGTCTCCGGCTGCCGCTTGATCGTCATCGCCTGCGTGTCCACGGTGTGCTCGACGTCGCGGTCGTCGATCAGCACGTGGCGGCGCGCGGCGAACGACACGCTGCTGCGGCCGTTGTTGATCACGCTCATCCGGATGCGGACGAACTGGCCCTTGGCGTGGAACTCGGCGTGGCTGCCGATCAGCGTCGGCATCTCCGCGGTCAGGCCGACCAGCGTGAACGCCGTGTCGCCGTCCGCCGTGGTGGGGATCTTGAGCGGCTTCTCGTCCGGCCGCACCGTCTGCGCGGGCACCGGGTAGGTCGCCGCCGGACTCGTCGTCGTCCCGGTCCCGGCCACCACCGGGGTGCCACCGCACCCGGCCGCCGCCAGCACCACGGCCATCACCAACACCACACGCCGCACGGCCACCTCCGCCTCGCCGGGTCACCTTGCATTGCACACCTCGGACGACCGAACCGCACCTTCACACCTTCGGTTGGTCTTTCGCCGTGGCTTCCTTCAAGAAGCACGTCAGCCGCGCCGTGCAGGCGCGCCGGTCCTGCTCGTCGGTGATCACGATCTCGTAGGTGGCGGTGCTGCGACCGCGGTGGATCGGCGTGCACACCCCCGTGACGACGCCCTCGGTGACCGCCCGGTGGTGCGTGCAGGACAGCTCCAGCCCCACGGCCAGCCGCTCCGGCGCCGCGTGCATGGCCGCGGCGACCGAGCCCAGCGTCTCCGCCAGCGCCGCGTTCGCGCCGCCGTGCAGCAGCCCGTACGGCTGGCGGTTGCCCTTCACCGGCATCGTCCCGACCAGCCGGTCGGCATCCCATCGGGTGATCTCGATGCCCAGCTTCGAGGTGAGCTGCTCGGGCGCGGCGGCCAGGTCGGCGCCGGGGATGTCCTCGGGTGCTGGCGTCACGTGTGCTCCAGTCGGTGCGGTGCTGTCGGACCCTCACCCTAGACTCGGCCCGTGAGCACTTCAGAAGCCTCCCGCCTGCTGCTGGTCGACGGTCACTCCATGGCCTACCGCGCCTTCTTCGCGCTGCCCAAGGAGAACTTCCAGACGGGCACGGGCCAGACCACCAACGCGGTCTACGGCTTCACGTCGATGCTCATCAACCTGCTGCGCGACGAGAAGCCCACGCACATCGCGGTGGCGTTCGACGTCTCGCGCAAGACCTTCCGCACCGAGGCCTACGCGGAGTACAAGGCCGGGCGCAGCGAGACGCCGGACGAGTTCCGCGGCCAGGTCAGCCTCATCGAGGACGTGCTGGGCACGCTGAACGTGCCGGTGCTGTCCAAGGCCAACTACGAGGCCGACGACCTGATCGCCACGCTCACCACGCAGGCCACGGCGCTGGGCTTCGAGGTGCTGATCTGCACCGGCGACCGCGACGCCCTGCAACTGGTCACGGACAAGGTGACGGTGCTGTACCCGGTCAAGGGCGTGTCCGAGATGGCCCGGTACACCCCCGAGCTGGTGCTGGAGAAGCAGGGCGTGCCGCCCGAGCTGTACGCCGACTACGCGGCGGTGCGCGGCGACTCGTCGGACAACTTGCCGAACACGCCCGGCGTCGGCCCGAAGACCATCGTGAAGCTGCTCACCCAGTTCGGCTCGCTCAACGGCCTGGTCGACCACGTCGACGAGGTGCCGGGCAAGGTCGGCGACGCGCTGCGGGCGAACCTGGCCAACATCATGCTGAACCGGCAGCTCACCGAGCTGGTGCGGGACGTGGAGCTGCCGCTGGGCCCGGCCGAGCTGGAAGCCAGGCCGTGGGACCGCGACGCGGTGCACCGGCTGTTCGACGAGCTGGAGTTCCGGGTGCTGCGGGACCGGCTGTTCTCCACCCTGCCCACCGCCGAGCCGGAGGCCGAGGAGGGCTTCACGGTCAGCGGCGGCCCGGTGCCGGTCGGCGGGGTGGCCGCGTGGCTCGACGCGCACGCGCGCTCGGGCCGGGTCGGCATCGCGTTCCGCGCCTCGGGCGGCGACCTGGAGGGACTGGCGCTGGCCGCGGTCGGCGGCGAGGGCGGGTACTTCGAGGTCGCGTCGCTGACCGAGGCCGACGAGAACGCGCTGGCCGCGTGGCTGGCCGACGAGTCGGTGGCCAAGGCGGCGCACGACCTGAAACTGCCGCTGCGGGCCCTGCGGGCGCGCGGCTGGAAGCTGCGCGGGGTGAGCAGCGACACGGCGCTGGCCGCCTACCTGGTGCGGCCGGGCCAGCGGTCGTTCGCGCTGGACGACCTGGCGCTGCGCTACCTCCAGCGCGAGCTGCGGGCCGAGGAGCCCGACGACGGGCAGCTGTCGCTGCTGGCCGACGAGGAGGAGGAGCGGCAGAAGACCGCGCAGGCGGCGATCGTGCGGGCGTTCGCGGTGGCGGAGCTGGCCGACGCGCTGGACGTGGAGCTGGTGAACACCGGTCAGGAGTCGCTGCTGGCGAGCCTCGAGCTGCCGCTGATGGTGGTGCTCGACGACGTCGAGGCGGTCGGCATCGCGATCGACACCGAGCACCTCGCGGCGTTGGAGGCGCACTTCGCGGCGGGCGTGAAGCAGGCCGCGCAGGACGCGTACTCGGTGATCGGCAAGGAGATCAACCTCGGCTCGCCCAAGCAGCTGCAGACGGTGCTGTTCGACGAGCTGAACATGCCGAAGACGAAGAAGACCAAGACCGGGTACACCACCGACGCGGACGCGTTGCAGAACCTGTTCGAGTCGACCGAGCACCCGTTCCTGCAGCACCTGCTCGCGCACCGGGACGTGACCCGGTTGAAGTCGACCGTGGACGGGCTGCTCAAGTCGGTGGCCGACGACGGCCGCATCCACACCACGTTCCACCAGACGATCGCGGCCACCGGCCGGCTGTCGTCCACCGACCCGAACCTGCAGAACATCCCGATCCGCACCGACGAGGGCAGGCGCATCCGCGAGGCGTTCGTGGTCGGGCCGGGCTACGCCGAGCTGATGACCGCGGACTACAGCCAGATCGAGATGCGGATCATGGCCCACCTGTCGGAGGACGCGGGCCTGATCGAGGCGTTCCGCAGCGGCGAGGACCTGCACACGTTCGTCGCGTCGCGCGCGTTCTCCGTGCCGACCTCGGAGGTCACCGCCGAGCAGCGCCGCCGGGTGAAGGCCATGTCGTACGGGCTGGCGTACGGGCTGTCGGAGTACGGGCTGGCGCAGCAGCTGCGGATCTCGGCGGCCGAGGCGCGGGAGCAGAAGGAGGCGTACTTCGCCCGGTTCGGCGGGGTGCGCGACTACCTGCACGCGGTGGTCGAGGACGCGCGGAAGAAGGGCTACACCGAGACGATCCTCGGCCGCCGGCGCTACCTGCCCGACCTGACCAGCGACAACCGGCAGCGCCGGGAGATGGCCGAGCGGATGGCGTTGAACGCGCCGATCCAGGGCAGCGCGGCGGACATCATCAAGGTCGCGATGTTGGGCGTGTTCCGCGCGTTGGAGGAGTCGGGCCTGCGGTCGCGGATGCTGCTCCAGGTGCACGACGAACTGGTGCTGGAGATCGCCGAGGGCGAGCGCGAGCAGGTGGAGGCGCTGGTCCGCGCCGAGATGGGCGGCGCGTACCGGCTGTCGGTGGCGATGGAGGTCTCGGTGGGCGTCGGCCGGTCCTGGGACGCGGCCGCGCACTGAGCCGCGCCGCCGCGCACCGAACTGCGCCGCTGCGCACCGAGCGCGGTCGGTGTGTCACCCACGGCGAGGTACGGACAGCCGTACTTCGCCCGCCGCGCTGCCGGGTCATCATTCCCCCAGGTGAAGGGGGTGGCCATGACCGGCAGTCCGGTGTTGGGCGGCAGTGCCCGGTGGTCGCGGCTGTTCCTCCCGATCGGCGTGTTCCTCGCGCTGTTCGGGGTGCTGAACGCCGTCGAGCTCCCGTTGGGCTGGAAGGACCGGCAGCAGCAGGTCGGCCGGTACCTCGACGCCACGCTCGGTCTCGGCGCCGACTGGGTGATGCCGGTGATCTGGCTGGTCAAGGTCGTGGAGCTGGTGCTGGGCCTGGTCGCCGTGGCGGCCGTGGTGCGGCGCAGCACCCGGTGGCTCGCCGCGGCGGTGGTCGGCTGGCTCGGGTGGTTCACCGCGTTCACCGCCATGGACGTGTGGGCGGCCGACCGCGCCGAGCTGCAGGAGCACACGGTCTACTTCGTCATGTTCGCCGTGCTGCTGGGGCTGATCTTCGTGGTCTCGGCCGTGGAGCAGGTGCTGGCCTCACGCACGTGAGTCGCGCAGCGGCGTGACGCGCACGTCCCGCGCGGTCAGCTCCGCGCCGCACCCCTCGCACGACACGTGCACGCCGATGTCGCCGCCGCACGAGCGGTGGTGCACGTCGAACGACGGGCCCTCGGCCGGGGACATCCAGCGGTCGCCCCACTTCCGCAGCGCCATCAGCACCGGGTAGAGCTCCAGGCCCTTCTCGGTCAACCGGTACTCGTACCGCGTCCGCACGTCCTTGTACGCCTCGCGGCGCAGGATGCCCTCCTCGACGAGCGTGCCGAGCCGCTCGGTCAGCACGCTGCGCGAGATGTCCATCTCGGTCTGGAAGTCCTCGAACCGCCGCGTGCCGAGGAACGCCTGCCGCAGCAGCAGCAACGTCCAGCGCTCGCCCAGCAGGGCGGCGGGCAGCGAGAGGGTGCACAGCTCGTCGGCGACCTTCACGTGGGCCATGCCCACTGACGATACCCCTTGCATTCGGAAAACGAATCCAGCTAGGGTTCGGAATCCGAACTCAAGGGGCGTCCGCCATGAAGGTCCGCGAACTGCACGCCGCCGAGGCGGGCCACGCCGTCGACGCGGTCTTCCACGGCTTGTCGCCGCGGAGTCGCTACCTGCGCTTCCACGCCCCGGTGCCCCGCCTCACCGCGTCCATGCGCCGCCGGCTGACCGACCTCGACGGCCGTCGCAAGGTCGCCGTCGTCGCGGAGTGCCGCCGCGCGCCCGTCGGCATCGCCCGCCTGATCGCCACCGGCGAGGACACCGCGGAGATCGCCCTCGCCGTGGTGGACCCCTGGCAGCGCAAGGGCGTCGGCACCGAGCTGATGGCCGCCCTGAGCCGGTTGGCCGCCGACCTGGACTACGTCGAGCTGCACGGCGACGTGCTGGGGGAGAACCAGCCGATGCTGCGCCTGGTCGCGCGGGTGTTCCCCGGCGCGCGGCTGACCCGCGAGGAGGACGACGTCATCCGGGTCAGCTATCCGTTGAACTACCAGTTGACCCACGAAGACCTGGTGGCCGGCCTGCGGTGGTGAGCAGAATGGCCCGCATGCGACGGATCTCCGGGTTGGCGCTCGTCCTGGTGCTGGTGGCGCCACCGGCCGCGGCCTCGACGCCGCCCGGTGACCAGCCGCTGCCCGGTTACACGATCAGCAACCCGCCGCTGCCCCCCGCGCTGGTCGGCGGCGAGCCGTCACGCGTGCTGCAAGGCGTGCACGAGCACGCGGCCTACGCGGTCGAGGTGCCGCCGCGCTGGAACGGCCGCCTGGTCATGTGGGCGCACGGCTACCGGGGTGCGAGCACCGTGCTGACCGTCGACCCGCCCCAGTACGGGCTGCGCCAGAAGCTGCTCGACCAGGGCTTCGCCTGGGCCTCGTCCAGCTACTACGCCAACGGCTACGACGTGAAGGCCGGCGTCCTGAGCACGCGCGCCCTGGCCGGGCACTTCCGCGAGCTGGTCGGCGAGCCCCGCGAGACGTTCATCGCGGGCGTCTCCATGGGCGGGCACGTCATCGGCCGGTCACTGGAGCAGTTCCCCGGTTTCTACGAGGCCGCGCTGCCGCTGTGCGGCGTGCTCGGAGACCAGGAGCTGTTCGACTTCATCCTCGACTTCACCCTGGTCGCGCAGGCCGTCAGCGGCGTCCACGCCTGGCCCGCGCCAGCCGACTACCTGACCGCGGTCCTGCCGCGCGTCGAGGCCGAGCTCGGGCTGACCGGCACGCCGAACGAGCGCGGCGCGCAGTTCGCCTCGGTCGTCGCCGACCGCAGCGGCGGCCCGCGGCCCGGCGCGGCGCCCGCGGTCGCGTACTGGAAGGACTTCCTGTTCCGCCTCGCGGCCACCTCGTCCGGCGAGGACCTGGCGGCGAACCCGGGCCGGCTCGCCACCAACGTCCTCACCCGGTACGAGCCGAACGCGCCGGTCGACGTCAACCGCGAGGTCCAGCGCGTGCTGCCGACGGACGTGAGGGCCCGCGTCACGCCGAAGCTGATCGAGGTGCCGCGCATCGCCGGCCGCCCGACCGCGCCGGTGCTGTCGCTGCACGACCTCGGCGACCTGTTCGTGCCGTTCTCGATGGAGCAGCTCTACGAGCGCGACGTCGAGCGCAACGGCCGCGGCCACCTGCTCGTGCAGCGGGCGATCCGCGCGGTCGGCCACTGCGAGTTCAGCCCGACCGAGGTCGGCACGGCCTGGGACGACCTGGTGACCTGGGCCGACACCGGCCGGCGGCCCGCCGGCGACGTGGTGGACGACCCGGCCGCGGTCGCCGCGCCGGACTACGGCTGCCGCTTCAGCGATCCCGCCGCCCGCACCGCGCCCGGCGGCACCCGCCGCCTCTTCCCGGCCTGCTAGGCGGCCTTCAGCAGGCGCAAGCCGATCGGGATCGCCTCGCCGAGCAGGCCGATCCCGATCGACAGCGTCACCGGCCGCGCGTCCGCCGGGGCGCCGGCCGCCGACGCGGCGAGGCCCAGCCCCAGGCTCACCGCCGCCGAGCCGGCCCACACCAGCAGCGTCCACGGCGTGTACCGCTGCCACGGCACGCCGTCGCGCGCGAACAGCCGGATCGTCGCGCCGCGCGCCACCCCCAGCGCGAGGCCGACCACCGCGCCCGCGACCAGCCACCACCAGTCGGCGGCGGTCAGCTCGACCTCCCTCAGCCCGTACACCCCGATGCCCAGCAGCACCAGCGGCGGCACGGCGAGGTCGCGCGCGTTCACCGGCTCACCGCGGAACCTCTTCACCACGACCGCGACCACCGCCACGACGATCAACACCCAAGTCGGCACGACGTTCCCCCTCGTTTATGGCATGACTGTGCCAAATAAGCTAGCACGGATGTGCTAAAAAGGAACCGTGCCCAAGGTCGTCGATCCCGAAGCCCGTCGCCGCGAGGTGGCCGAGGCCGTGTTCCGCGTGGTCCGCCGGCACGGCCTGGAGCAGGCGTCGCTGCGCAACGTCGCCGACGAGGCCGGCCTCGCCGTCGGCTCGGTCCGGCACTACTTCGTCGACCACGACGACCTGCTCCGGTTCGCGCTCAAGGAGCTCACCGACCGGCTCGAGCGCCGGATCATGGTCCACGTCGAGGCGGTCCGGTCGGCCGGGGCGCGCGAAGGCCGGCGGCAGGCCGTCGAGGACCTGCTCGCCGAGCTGCTGCCCCTGGACCCCGACCGGCGCGACGAGGCGGAGATCTGGCTGGCCTTCGCCACCGCCGCGCGCACCCGGCCGACGCTGCGCCGGGAGGCGCGGCGGATGCACGAGGGGATGCGCATGATCGTCGGCAAGGTCCTGGTCGGCGGCGGCGTGCCGGACGTGGAGGTGGAGACCGAACGGCTGGCCGCGCTGCTCGACGGCCTGGCGCTGGACGGGGTGCTCCACCCCGACCTCACCACGCCGGAGGTCATGCTCGCGGTGCTGCGCAAGCACCTGGCGTCGCTGACCGCCGGGTGAGGGCGCGCCCTTGACGGCGTGCGGTCCGGGCGGGTTAGCGTGGTGGAAAACGCTTACCAGGAGGCGCGCATGGCACGCAGGCGCTACGCGGTCGTGGGCACCGGCGCCCGCGCCGAGCTGCACGTCGACGCGATCGTCGGGCACCCGGAGCAGGGGGAGCTGGTCGCGTTCTGCGACGTCAACCGCACCCGCATGGCCGTGCACAACGAGCGGCTCGACCGGCCCGTGCCGACCTACGCCGCCGAGGACTTCCTGCGGATGGTCGAGGTCGAGCGGGTCGACGTCGTCGTGGTCTGCACGGTCGACCGCCACCACGACACCTACGTCGTGGAGGCGCTGGACGCGGGCTGCGACGTCGTCACCGAGAAGCCGATGACGGTCGACCCGGCGGGCGTCGGCAAGGTCTTCGACGCGGTCGAGCGGACCGACGGCCGGGTCACCGTCACGTTCAACTACCGGTACAACCCGGTGCACGAGAAGGTCCGCGAGCTGCTGTCCGGCGGCGCGGTCGGCGAGATCGGCTCCGTGCACTTCGAGTGGCTGCTCGACGTGCGCCACGGCGCCGACTACTTCCGCCGCTGGCACCGCGACAAGGCCGAGTCCGGTGGTCTGATGGTGCACAAGGCCACCCACCACTTCGACCTGCTCAACTGGTGGGTCGACTCGGTGCCGGAGGTCGTGTACGCGCACGGCCGGCTGTTCTTCTACGGCGACGAGAACGGCAAGCGCCACGGCCACCACCGGCCCTACGACCGGGTGCACGGCTCGCCGGAGGCCCAGGACGACCCGTTCGCGCTGCACGTGGGGCGGGACGAGTGGCTGCGCCGGCTCTACCTCGACGCCGAGCACGAGGACGGCTACCAGCGCGACCGCAACCCGTTCGCGCCCGGCGTGTCCATTGAGGACGACATGTCCGTGCTGGTGCGCTACGCCGGCGGCGCGAACCTGACCTACCACCTCACCGCCTACTCGCCGTGGGAGGGCTACCGGCTGATGGTCAACGGCAGCCGCGGCCGGCTGGAGCTGGAGGTCGTCGAGAACAGCTGGGTCAGCGGCCAGCAGCCCGCCGTGCACGGCAAGGAGGCCAACCCGGAGGAGGGACGCGTGCGGCTGACCGTGCAACCGCTGTTCGGCCGAGCCGAGGAGGTCCCGCTGGAGTCCGGCGGCGCCGGGCACGGCGGCGCGGACGCCCGGATGACCGAGGTCCTCTACGGCCCGCCCGGCCGGCCGGACCCGTTGGGCCGCCGCGCCACCCACCGCGACGGGGCGTTGTCGCTGGCGACCGGGTTCGCGGCGAACCGCAGCTTCGAGACCGGGGAAGCCGTGCGCGTGGCGGAGTTGCTCGACGTCGGTTGGCGGTAGCCTGGCCCGGTGCCGCTCCTGGGACCAGCCGACGAGTTGCCGCACCCGCCGCGCCGGGTGCTCGTGGCCGGCACGTCCGGCTCCGGGAAATCGACCCTGGCCAGTCTCGTCGCCCGCACCCTCCGGTTGTCCTATGTGGAGATGGACTCGCTGTTCCACGGTCCACAGTGGACACCGAGACCGGAGTTCGAGGCCGACGTGCGCCGGTTCGTCAAGGGCGAGGCCTGGGCGACCGAGTGGCAGTACCGCCTGGTGCGGCCGGTGCTGCTGGAGCACGCGGACACGCTGGTCTGGCTGGACCACCCCCGGCACGTGGTGATGCGGCGGGTGACGGTGCGGACGGCGGTGCGCCGGCTGCGCCGGGAAGAGCTGTGGAACGGCAACGTCGAACCGCCCCTGCGCACGGTGTTCACCGATCCCGAGCACCTGCTGCGGTGGGCGTGGAAGTCGCATGCCCGCACCGGCGAGCGGATCGGGGCGGTGCTCCGCGGCGAGCACGCCGACCGGCTCGCGGTGGTGCGGCTGCGTGGGCAGCGTGAGGTCGACCAATGGCGGTCCGGCCCGTTGCGACGGGCGGCGGAGCGCGGCGAGGAGTCGGTGCGATGAGCGAGCGGACGGCGTTGGTCCTGGGTGGCACCGGGATGTTGAAGGGGTGCGCGGACGAGCTGCTGGCGCAGGGGTGGCAGGTCGTGCTGCCCAGCCGCCGGCCCGAGCGCGTGCTGGGCGGCGCGGCGAAGGCGGCCCTGCGCGGACGCGGCCACGTGCCCCAGGCGGGCAGCGCGCGGGTCGCCGTGGCGGCGGACTGGGCCAGACCGGGGGAGCTGACCGACCGGGTCCGGGCCGTGGTCGACCGGCCCGCCGACCTGCTCGTGGCCTGGGTGCACGAGAGCTACCGGGACGGCGTGCTGCGGGCCGTGGCGCCCCTGCTCGCCCCGCACGCGCCGGTGGTCGAGGTGCACGACAGCGGCGCCATCCACGCCGTGCGCGGCGTGCCCGACCCGACCCTGGAGGGCCACCCGACGCAGCAGGTCGTGCTCGGTTTCGCCCGCCACGGCGGCGGCGTCCGCTGGCTCAGCCACGAAGAAGCCTCCCTCGGCGTCCTCGCCGCCGTCCACCGCGCCCTGGACGGCAAAGCCCCCTCCGTGCACCAGGTGGGCGAGATCGACACCTGGACCGCACGCCACTAACCCGGCCGCAGGCCCCGCACCAGGGACAACACCGACTCGCGCACGTCGGCGAGGCTGCGTTCGGGCTGGAAGACCTGCCAGTCGAGCGCGGTCACCAGCAGGGTGCCGAACAGCGCCGCCGACGCCGTGCCCACCTGCACGCCGTCGGGCAGCCGGCCCGCGTCGGCCAGCCGCTGCATCTGACCGCGCACGATCGACACGATGTCGTCGCGCAGCAGGCTCAGCGTGTCGTGCCACTGGCCGGGCGTGCGCCACAGCTCCGACACCAGCAGCTGGCCGAACGCGGGGTACTCGGCGAAGAACCCGAGCATCCCGTCCACCAGCGACTCCATCGCCGCGCCGGTGTCGTCCTCCGCCTCGGCGACCTTGAGCCGCCCGGCCAGCAGGTCGACCCCGTGCCGCAGCAGCGCGTCCACCAGCGCGTCCTTGCTGGCGAAGTTGTAGTAGACGGTGCCCTTCGCCACGCCCGCCTCGGCGGCGATCTCGTCCACCGTGACGCCGGCCGCGCCCCGTTCGCCGACGAGCCGCAGCGCGGCGTCGAACAGCTTCTGCTTGGTCGCGGCGGTGCGGCCGGGGCGCGGGCCGGTCACAGGACCAGTTCTGGTTTGAGGCGGCTGGGAGTCCACACCCGCTGCTTGTACGCGGCGAGCGTCGCCAGGGCAAGGCCCGCGGCCAGGTAGCCGACCAGGATCAGCGCGTCCCGGCCGACCCCGCCCAGCGACCCGCCGTACATGAGGTGCCGCAGCCCGTCCACGGCGTACCCCATGGGCAGCCCGTAGTGCAGCGGGTACAGCGGCACGGGGATGGTCTGCCACGGGAACGTGCCGCCCGCGCTGACCAGCTGCAGGATCAGCAGGACCAGGCCGATGAACTTGCCGACCGCGCCGAACAGGGCGTTCAACGCGTGCAGCACGGCCACGAACGTCGCCGACACCAGCAGCAGGAACGCCAGCACGCCCAACGGGTGCGACGGCCGGATGCCCACCACCAGCGTGACCGCCGCGTACATCACCACGACCTGGGCCGCGCCGAGCAACGCCCCCGGCAGCCAGCCGCCCACCGCGACCCGCAACGGCGGCTGCCCGGCCGCCAGCCCACGCCTCGACAACGGCTTGAGCAGCAGGAACAGCACGAACGCGCCGATCCAGGTGGCCAACCCGAGGAAGAACGGCGCCAGGCCCGCGCCGTAGCTGCCCGCCGACGTCTGGCTCACCCCGCGCACGTTCACCGGGTCGCCGATGTTCTGGGCGGTCGACTCGCGGGTCGGGTCGTCGGGGTTGGGGATCTGCGAGACGCCCTGGTCGAGGCCGTCGCGCAACTGGTTCGCGCCGTCCACGAGCTGCGCCTCGCCGTCGCGCAGCTGCGCCGCGCCGTCCCGGAGCTGGCCCGCACCGGACGACACCTGCGCCGCGCCGTCGTTCAGCTGGGTGATCGCGCCGGTCAACGCGGGTGTGCTCGCGGCGAGCTGGGCCGCGCCGTCGGAGACCTGCTTCGCGCCGTTCGCCAAGGTGCGCAGCTGCCCGGCGGTGCCCTGCACCTTGGCGTTGGCGTCGTCCACCGGCTTGCGCACCTCGCCCACCGCGCCCAGCACCCGCTGCACGTCGGCCTCGGCCAGGCCCAGCGCGCGCAGCTTCGCCGCCAGCTCGCCGTTGGCCGCGTCCAACCGGCCGACCAGGTCCTGCGCCTTGGCGGCGTAGTCCTCGGCGGTGGCGGCGACCGTCTCGTTGCCGTCGGCGACCTGCTTGGCCCCGGACGCCAGCTGCTGGGACTTCACCGGCAGGTCCGCAGTCGAGTCGCGCAACCGCGTCAGCCCCGCCGACACCTGCGCCGCGCCGTCGGCCAGCGGGACCGACCCGTCGGCGAGCTGCCGGGCGCCGCGGTAGGCGTCCTGCTGGCCGGCCGCGAGCCTGGTCGCGCCGTCGGCGGCCTCGGCGGTCTTCTGCCGGATCGTGGAGAAGCCGAGCAGCAGCTTGTCCGCGGCTTCCGCGCCGACCTTCACCGACACCGACCGGCGCACCTCGGCCACGACCTGGTTGGCGATGGTGGACCCGAGGTAGTTGTTCGCGTCGTTGGTGGTCAGCAGGATCACGCCTTGGCGCGGGGTGAAGTCGCCGGACGACAGCAGCGCCTGCGAGAAGTCCTCGGGCAGGGTCAACGCGAACGTGTAGGTCCCGTCGCGCACGCCCCGCTCGGCCTGCGCCGCGTCGACCCGCCGCCAGTCGAACCGGTGGCCGTCCACCAGCTCGTCGGCCACCTCTTCGCCCGCGTCCAGGCGCGTGCCGTCGCTCGCGGTCGCGCCCTTGTCCTCCACGACCAGCGCGGCGGGCACCTGGTCGAGGTGCGCGTACGGGTCTTTGTTGGCGTAGAGGTACAGCGCCGCGTAGAGCAGCGGCACCAGCGTCAACGCCAGCACCGCGAGCTTGGGCAGCTTGCCGGAGGTGATCCGGCGCAGCTCGTTGAACGCCATCCGCAGGGCGGTCACCGGGACTCCTCGTCGAGGTCGTCGGCGCCGGTGCCGTCCGCGCCGATGCGCGCGACGGGCACGTCGAGCACGGTGGCGCTGGTGGTGGTGCACAGCACGACGACGGACCGCTCGGGCGTCACCTGCCGGCGCGCCAGCTCCAGCCACCCGTCCGGGTCGCCGTGGTAGCGGTCGGGGCTGTCCAGCACCAGGGTCGTCGCGCCGGGGCGGCCCGCGGCCAGCTCCAGCATCAGCGCGCACCGGGTGGCGGCCGGGACCTGCTCGAACCGCTGGTCCAGGTGCTCGTCCGCGCCGCGCTCGACCAGCCAGTCGGCCACCGCCCTGCGCCCGCTGCGCGCCCCGTTCACGGCCAGCTCCTCGCCGACCACGCCGGCCAGGGGCAGCGACGCCTCGGGCTCGCTCACGTCCGGGGAGTCCACCAGCACGACGTGGGCGCGGAGCCGGTCGGCGGAGGGGGAGACCTCGCCGGTGCTCGGGCGCATCCGGCCGGACAGCACCAGGCCCAGCGCGGTGTGCCCGGCGCCCGGATCACCGGCCACCAGCACCAGCTCACCCGGCTCCACCAGCAGTGACGTGGGCTTGAGCAGCGGGCCGTGCGGCCCGGTGACGCCGACGCGCCGAGCGTGGATGCGCACCGTCGGACCTCCTTTTTGAACTGACCGGTCAGTTCAAATAGTGGTCCGGTCGAGGATTCCTCGCAACCCGGCGCGGTGTGACGCCTAGCGCAGCGCCCCGGCGGGGCGGACCTCCCACATCGTCCACAGTGGACGATAGCCCTGCCGCGGCCAGAACACCGAGGACAGCGGGTTCGGCGGGTTGTAGTAGAGGTAGGTGCCGACCGTGCCCAGCCGGTGCAGCTCGCGGTGCGCGTGCGCCATCAGCTGGCGGCCCACCCCCGTGCCGCGGGCGGCCGGCAGCACGGACACGCAGTTCACGTAGCCCCAGCGGCCGTGCGGCAACCTCGTCGCCGTCCAGTTGCCCGGCTCCGACGTCACCACCGCGCACTCGGCCAGCGCCACCGCGATGCCGTCCCGCTCGGCCAGCCACGCCGGCCCGCCCGAGGTCAGCCGCTCGGCCAGCGTCCGCCGCTTCAGCGTCACCGCGTCCGGCCGGTGCACCGTCGAGCCCACCATGGACGAGTAGCGCAGCTCGGCCAGCGCCAGGGCCAGCACCGTCTCCAGGTCGGCGCGCGTGGCCCGGCGGATCGTCGCCGTGCCCGTCACCGGCGGGGGAGGGGCCTGCCGCACCGCGACCACGGTCAGCGGCACCAGGCCGTGGTCCAGCAGCGCCCTGGTCGCCTCGGCGTCCCGGCTCGGCCACGTCAGCACGCACGCCGAGTCGCGGTCGGCCGGTCCGAGCAGGTCGAGCCGCTTGCGCCAGGCGCGCAGCAGCGCGTCCATGCCCGCCGCGCCCGCGTTGCCCAGCAGCGGCGTGAGCTCCCACACCTCGGTGGCCGACCAGAGCCGGGCCGGCGACCGCCGGTCGTGCACCTGCCGCTGCAGCACGCCCGCCACGCGGGTGCCGTCCGGCAGCGCCGCGGTGATGACGTCGCCGTCCGGCGGCGCGACCGCGGGCGGCAGCAGCGGGTCGACGCTCGCGAAGCGCGCGCTCTGCGCCTCCATCAGCCCTTGACCGACGGTCATGCCAGGCAGGTTACGGCTTTCGGGTGCGGAAGATCGCGGTGCCCGGGAACAGCCGGCCGCGCAGCGGGCTCCACTGCCCCCACGTGCGGGTGTGCCCCGCGGGCCACTCCGGCTCCACCACGTCCACCAGCTCCAGGCCCGCGCCGACCAGCGCCCGCACGTAGTCCCCGGTGGTCCGGTGGTGCTCCACGTACGTCGCCCGGCCCGAGTCGTCGACCTCCACGTACGGCGTCCGGTCGAAGTAGGACTGGGTCACGGTCAGCCCACCCGGTCCCGGGTCGTCCGGGAAAATCCACCGGATCGGGTGAGTCACGGAGAACACCCACGGCGCGCCCGGCCGCAGCACCCGCGCGACCTCGCCGAAGACCTCGCCCACGTCCGCCACGAACGGCACCGCGCCGAACGCCGAGCAGGCCGCGTCGAAGCTGCCCGAGGCGAACGGCAGCTGGTCGGCGCTGGCCTGCACCAGCGGCACGGCCACGCCGGTCGCCGCGTTGGCCGCCACCGCGTGCCGCAGCATCCCGGCGGAGAGGTCGAACGCCACGGCGCGCGCGCCCCGCGCGGTCAGCCACCTGGCGCACGGCGCGGAGCCGCAGCCGACCTCCAGCACCCGGCGTCCGCGCAGGTCACCGAGGTAACCGGCCTCTTCCTCGCGGACGCCCTCGGGGCACCACACGAAGTCCGCCGCGCCCAGGAAGTCGCCGTGCTCGGCGTGGTAGTCGTCGGCGTCGGCGTCCCACCACATGCGGTTGGCCGCGCGCGACTCGGCCGCGTCCACGCCCCGCTTGGCGATGCCGGTGGTGCCGAGCGCCAGTTCGGCGCTCGCGTGCTGGTCGGACACACTGCTCCATTCAAGTGTGCCGGTTTGCCCGTCGGGCTCCCGGCCACGTACGATATCGCCCGCGTAGTGGGTTCGCGCTGTCCTCGATCGGTGATCACTGCAAGTCGGTCTTCGTGGTGGGGCGTGCCCTCCGCGTAGCGTTGAAACCCGCAGGCCACAAACCCCAATCCGTACCGGAGCCACCTACCTAATGTCCACCGACACCACCACTGTCCCGGTTGCCGCTGCGCCGAAGCAGGTCGCCATCAACGATATCGGGACGGAGGAGGACTTCCTCGCCGCTATCGACAAGACGATCAAGTACTTCAACGACGGCGATATCGTCGAGGGCACGATCGTCAAGGTCGACCGGGACGAGGTCCTGCTCGACATCGGCTACAAGACCGAGGGTGTCATCCCCTCGCGCGAGTTGTCGATCAAGCACGACGTCGACCCCAACGAGGTCGTCAAGGTCGGTGACGAGGTCGAGGCTCTTGTTCTCCAGAAGGAGGACAAGGAAGGTCGGCTGATCCTCTCCAAGAAGCGCGCTCAGTACGAGCGCGCCTGGGGCACCATCGAGGCCCTCAAGGAGAAGGACGAGCCCGTCAAGGGCACGGTCATCGAGGTCGTCAAGGGCGGCCTCATCCTGGACATCGGCCTGCGTGGCTTCCTCCCCGCCTCCCTCGTGGAGATGCGTCGCGTCCGCGACCTGCAGCCCTACGTCGGCCGCGAGCTCGAAGCGAAGATCATCGAGCTGGACAAGAACCGCAACAACGTGGTCCTGTCCCGCCGCGCCTGGCTGGAGCAGACCCAGTCCGAGGTCCGCAGCGAGTTCCTCAACCAGCTGCAGAAGGGCCAGGTCCGCAAGGGCGTCGTGTCCTCCATCGTCAACTTCGGTGCCTTCGTGGACCTGGGTGGCGTGGACGGCCTCGTGCACGTCTCGGAGCTGTCCTGGAAGCACATCGACCACCCGTCCGAGGTCGTCGAGGTCGGCCAGGAGGTCACGGTCGAGGTCCTGGACGTCGACATGGAGCGCGAGCGCGTGTCGCTGTCGCTCAAGGCGACGCAGGAAGACCCGTGGCGCCAGTTCGCCCGCACCCACGCGATCGGCCAGATCGTGCCGGGCAAGGTCACCAAGCTCGTCCCGTTCGGCGCGTTCGTCCGGGTGGACGAGGGCATCGAGGGCCTGGTCCACATCTCGGAGCTGGCCGAGCGCCACGTCGAGATCCCGGAGCAGGTCGTGCAGGTCGGCGACGACGTCATGGTCAAGGTCATCGACATCGACCTGGACCGCCGCCGCATCTCGCTGTCGCTCAAGCAGGCCAACGAGGGCTTCACGGTCGACTCCGAGTTCGACCCGACCCAGTACGGCATGGCCGCCGAGTACGACGACCAGGGGAACTACATCTACCCCGAGGGCTTCGACCCGGAGACCCAGGAGTGGCAGGAAGGCTTCGACAAGCAGCGCGAGGAGTGGGAGCGGCAGTACGCCGAGGCCCACACGCGCTACGAGGCCCACATGAAGCAGGTGGCCAAGGCCGCCGCGGCCGAGGAAGAGGCCGCCGGGGAGACGAACTACTCCTCCGGTGGCGAGGCTCCGGCCGCCGCGACCTCGTCCAGCACGGGCGCCCCGGCCCAGGCCGGTGGCACCCTGGCCAGCGACGAGCAGCTGGCCGCGCTCCGCGAGAAGCTGTCGGGCGGCGCCTGAGCAGCACCGGTCGGCGGATCGACGCCGGCTGACTGAACGACGACGATCGCCCCTCGCCCACTTCGGGCGGGGGGCGATCGTCGTTCACTCTTTCGGGGGTGGGTCGGCGTTGACTTGCGCTAAATTGAGAATGCTATGGGCATGCGGACGGCGGTGTTGGCGGCGATGGTGGTGCTCGCGAGCGCGGGCTGCGCCGCCGTGCAGACGCAACCCGTGGCGCAGCCGCAGATCCCGACGATCGTGCCGCCCACGTCGTTCAGCCGGATCCCGCAGATGACCGACCGGCCCCTGCCGGACGACTGCGAGCTGGTCATCCCGGTCGAGCTGTTCAACCAGAAGCTCGGCCGCGAGCTGCCCGGCGAGCTGAAGACGATCATCGGCATCCCGGAGCCGTCGCTCGCCCGCACCGGGAAGATCGACTGCTACTACGGCGTGCCGGAGAAGCAGCCGATCGCCGCCGCGCCCGTGATCATCGGCCTGGCGACGTACGCCGACGAGGCGGCGGCCGGCACCCGGGTCGCCGAGAGCGTGGCCGCCGAGCGCGAGGACGGCGCGACCGTCCGCGAGGTCGACGTGGGCAAGAAGAAGGGCCAGTTCATCAGCAGCAAGGACGAGCGGTTGGTCCTGGGTTCGCTGGGCAAGACCACGTACGTGGCCCGGGTGAAGCTCGGCGTGCTGCCCGACGACGCGGTCGCGGGCGTCCTCGCCGCCCTGGCGCAGCAGTCGATGACCCCCGTCGAAGGGGCCTGAAGATCCTTCACGTGGCAGGCTGGACGGCATGTTGCGCGTGGGGCTCTCCGGGGGCATCGGGTCGGGCAAGTCGACGGTGGCGGGCAGGCTCGCCGAGCACGGCGCGGTGGTGATCGACGCCGACCGGCTGGCCCGCGAGGTCCTCGAACCCGGCACCGACGGGCTGCGCGAGGTCGTCGAGGCGTTCGGCGCGGACGTGCTCGGCGCGGACGGCGCGCTGGACCGGCCCGCCCTCGCGGCGAAGGTGTTCGGCGACGAGCAGGCCCTGGCCACGCTCAACGGCATCACGCACCCGAGGATCGCCGCCCGCACGGGCGAGCTGATCGCCGCCGCGCCCGCGGACGCGATCGTCGTGCACGACGTCCCGCTGCTGGTGGAGAAGGACATGGCGCCGCTCTACCACCTGGTGGTGATCGTGCACGCGGACCTGGACCAGCGGCTCGTCCGGCTGCGCGACCGGGGCATGGCCGAGGAGGACGCGCGGCGGCGCATCGCCGCGCAGGCCGACGACGAGCGCCGCCGGGCCGTGGCGGACGTGTGGCTGGACAACTCCGGCACGCCCGACCTGGTGCTGGCGCGGGTCGACGCGCTGTGGGCGGACCGGCTGGTGCGGTACGAGTCGAACATCCGGCTGCGCCGCTACGCCTCGGGCGCGCCGATCGTGGTGCCCTACGACGAGACCTGGCCGGTGCAGGCGGCGCGGATCGCGGCGCGCATCCGGCTCGCCGCCGGTGGCCGCGTGGTCGAGCACATCGGCTCCACGTCCGTGCCCGGTCTCGCGGCGAAGGACGTGCTGGACTTCCAGCTCGGCGTGACGTCGTTGGCGGAGGCCGCGGAGCTGGAGGAGGCGCTGGCGCAGGCGGGTTTCCCGAGCCTCGGCGTGGGCGAGGACAGCGTGAAGTACGAGGGCGACGCGCCGGAGGACTGGCACAAGCGGCTGCACGCGGGCGCGGACCCGGGACGGCGGGTCAACCTGCACGTGCGGGTGGAGGGCGGCCCGGCGTGGAACTGGGCGCTGCGGTTCCGCGACTGGCTGCGGGCCGACGCGGCGGCGCGGGACGAGTACGCGGCGTTGAAGCTGGAGCTGGCGGAGAAGCACCGGGGTGACGCGGACGGTTTCGCCTACGGCGAGTCGAAGGAGCCGTGGATGGCCGCCGCGACCGCACGGGTGGACGCGTTCTACAGGGACGGCCAGACGTCGTAGATGCCCCGGTGGGTCAGCCACGAGCCGAGGTCGTGCCGGTGGAGGCTGACTTCCTCCAGGGTGCGGTGCACCGTGCGCAGCGCCTGGTCGGCGTCGAGGGGGCCGAGGACGCGGCCGGCGACGGCGGCGGCGAACTCCTCGCAGTGCACGATCCGCGCGGTCGTGCCGCCGGGCACGGCCAGGCCGAGGAGCAGGTCGGTGGTGCGCCACGCCCGGCCGTCGCGCTGCACGCGGACCGCGCTGAGCACGCTCGGGCCGCTGCGCGCGTGTCGGGACCGGGGCCGGTGGTGCGTCAGCCGCAGCCCGAGCGCGGGCATCAACCAGGTGACCTCCGAATCGGAGAACGGGTCCTCCGGTGTCGGGCACTCCAGCCGCAGGCCCCACGGCTCCACCCGACACGTGGACAGGTGCCGCGACATGCCGCTGGAGTAGCTGCGAACTGCGCTGACGGTGTCGACCACGTCGACGAGCTGAGGTGTGATGACCGCTCCCACGCGACCCAACGTAGACGCAGATGTGTCCTTGGTAACTATCGGGTTTGATTCGTTATATCACGGTCTGTGGTGGAAGCGGTCTCTATCGGGTGACGGACACGGATGGCGGTTGACCAGCGAGTGTGACGGTCTGTATTACCGCCGACGCCAGGTGGTGATCGTTCCCTGAGCCGCCAGCCACCGCACCGCGTCGTGGTCGTGCGCGGCGATGCCGGCCACCGCGCGGTAGGTCGTCTCCAGCGCCCACTGCGCCCGGTCGGCCTGGATGAGCCCGTGGTCCAGCGCCGTGAGCAGCTCGTCGGTGTCCAGCACGGTCACGCTGCGGCCCGTGCGCACGACCAGGTCGAGGTACAGGTCGACGGTCTTCCACACCGAGCCGCTGGAGCTGATCTCGACCACGTCCACGTAGAGGTCGTAGTCGCGCTCGTGGCCGGGGTGCCAGGACTGCCGGGTCACGCGCAGGCCGTGCGCGGGCAGCAGCCACGACTCGAAGTGCGACAGGTGGGGGTGGCCGGGCACCGGGCGGGACATGTAGAGGCCGTGCCCGGTCAGCCGGTACTCCTCGACGCCGCGCAGGTGGCCCTTGGGGTCGGTGTTGCTCTTGGCGTCGAGGTCGAAGTACTCGATCTTCGGCGGGTGGATGTGCATGCGGGTCCCGGCGGCACTGGACGTCACGGCGCCGACCTTAAGCACCGATACCGGCGGAACGCTCCTTTCTGTCACCCAAAAGTATGATGATCCCTTACTCTTCCCGCCATGTTCGGCATCATCCGCCCCTGTCGCAACCGCCTGGGCCCCGAGCTGCGCGAGTCGTGGCTGGCGCACCTGTGCGGGCTGTGCCTGGCGCTGCGCGACGACCACGGCCACCTCGCCCGCGTGGTCACCAACTACGACGGCCTGGTCATCTCCGCCCTGGTGGAGGCGCAGGCCGGGCGGTCGCGGCGCTCCGCCGGGCCGTGCGCCCTGAGGGGCATGCAGTCGGCTGACGTCGCCGTGGGCACCGGCGCGCGCCTGGCCGCCTCGGTGTCCCTGGTGCTGGCCTCGGCGAAGGTCGGCGACCACGTGGACGACCGCGACGGCGTGTTCGCGCGGGCCCCGATGCGCGGCGTCGGCAGGCAGGTGGCGCGGCGGTGGGCGGCGCAGGCCTCGGAGACGGGCCTGGACCTGGGGTTCGACACGGCGGTCCTGGTGGACGCCGTGCGGCGGCAGTCCTCGGTGGAGGCCTCGGCGGCGCCGGGGTCGTCGGTGCTGACCGTGACGGAGCCGACCGAGACGGCGGCGGGCGAGGCCGTGGCGCAGACCGCGGTGCTGGCCGGGCGGCCGGGCAACGCGGCGGCGTTGCGGGAGGTCGGGCGGCTGTTCGGCAGGTTGGCGCACCTGCTGGACGCGGTGGAGGACCTGGGGGAGGACCGGGCGTCCGGCGCCTGGAACCCGCTGGTCGCCACCGGCACCACCCCGGAGGAGGCGCGGCGGCTGTGCGACGACGCGGCGCTGGGCATCGAGCTCGCGATGAAGGAGGTCGAGTTCGCCGACGACCGGCTGGTGCACGCGCTGCTGGTGCACGAGGTGCGGGAGTCGATCCGGCGGGCGTTCGGCGACCCCCACTCGCACGGGCACACCCCGTCACCGCCGCCCGGCCGGCAGCCCGCGCCGGGCATGTACCCGCCGCCCGCGCAGGCCGGTCGTCCCCAGGGGCAGCCCGGCCCGCACCACGGCAGCGCGCCACCGCCGGGCCACGTGCCGCCGCCCTCGGCCCCCGGCCGCGGCGGTCCGCCGGAGCCGCCGCGCGGCGGCAAGAAGGGCAAGCGCGGCGGCGAGCCCCCGCGCCCCGGCAGCGGGCTGTGGTGCTGGCCCAAGCTGAAGACGCCGCCGGTGACCCGCGGGGTGCTCCTGGGGTGCCTCGCCGTGCTGTACCAGTGCGGCACGTGCCAGTACTGCTGCCGCGACCCGTACCCCGGGCCGTTCAGCGGCAAGCCCCGCGAGGGCTGGTGCAACTGCGACTGCGGTCCGGGCTGCGACTGCGGCGGGTGCGACTGCAACTGCTGATCAAGGGCCGCTGACCTGGGCCGGATCGGAAATTGTCGTACCCCCGGCGTACCGTCGTACCCGTGGCTTTCCCAACCGAGATCCCGGTCAAGGCGCACTCGTCGCACCGCCCCGTCGGGGACATCCCCCGCACCGACGGGCAGTTCCGCGTGGTCAGCGACTACCAGCCCGCGGGCGACCAGCCCGCGGCGATCGCGGACCTCGAGCGGCGGGTGCGGGCCGGTGAGAAGGACGTCGTCCTGCTCGGCGCGACCGGCACGGGCAAGTCGGCCACCACGGCGTGGCTGGTGGAGAAGGTGCAGCGGCCCACGCTGGTGATGGCGCCGAACAAGACGCTGGCCGCGCAGCTGGCGAACGAGCTGAAGGGGTACTTCCCGGACAACGCGGTGGAGTACTTCGTCAGCTACTACGACTACTACCAGCCCGAGGCGTACATCCCGCAGACCGACACCTACATCGAGAAGGACTCGTCGGTCAACGAGGACGTCGAGCGGCTGCGCCACTCGGCCACGATGAGCCTGCTCACCCGGCGGGACGTGATCGTGGTCGCGTCCGTGTCGTGCATCTACGGCCTCGGCACGCCCCAGTCGTACCTGGACCGGTCGATCAAGCTGGAGGTCGGCGCCGAGGTCGAGCGCGACCTGCTGCTGCGCGCCCTGGTCGACATCCAGTACACGCGCAACGACATCGCGTTCAACCGCGGCACGTTCCGCGTGCGCGGCGACACGGTGGAGATCATCCCGGCGTACGAGGAGCTGGCGCTGCGGGTCGAGTTCTTCGGCGACGAGATCGACAAGCTGTACTACCTGCACCCCCTGACCGGCGACGTGGTCAAGGAGGTCGAGGAGCTGCGCATCTTCCCGGCCACCCACTACGTGGCGGGCCCGGAGCGCATGGAGAAGGCGATCCGCAACATCGAGCTGGAGCTGGCCGAGCGGCTGGCCACGCTGGAGCGGCAGGGCAAGCTGCTGGAGGCGCAGCGGCTGCGCATGCGCACCGCCTACGACATCGAGATGATGCGCCAGGTCGGCTTCTGCAACGGCATCGAGAACTACTCGCGCCACATCGACGACCGCGGCCCCGGCACCGCGCCCGCGACCCTCATCGACTACTTCCCGGACGACTTCCTGCTGGTCATCGACGAGTCGCACGTGACCGTGCCGCAGATCGGCGGCATGTACGAGGGCGACGCCTCGCGCAAGCGCAACCTGGTCGAGCACGGTTTCCGCCTGCCGAGCGCGATGGACAACCGCCCGTTGACCTGGGAGGAGTTCGCCGACCGGATCGGTCAGACGGTGTACCTGTCGGCCACGCCCGGCCCGTACGAGATGGGCCAGACCGGCGGCGAGTTCGTCGAGCAGGTCATCCGCCCGACCGGCCTGGTCGACCCGGAGGTCGTGGTCAAGCCGACCGAGGGCCAGATCGACGACCTGGTGCACGAGATCCGGGTGCGGGCCGAGCGCGACGAGCGGGTCCTGGTCACCACGCTGACCAAGAAGATGGCCGAGGACCTGACCGACTACCTGCTGGAGCTGGGCATCCGCGTGCGGTACCTGCACTCGGAGGTCGACACGCTGCGCCGGGTCGAGCTGCTGCGGCAGCTGCGCCTGGGCGAGTACGACGTGCTGATCGGCATCAACCTGCTGCGCGAGGGCCTCGACCTGCCCGAGGTGTCGCTGGTCGCGATCCTCGACGCGGACAAGGAAGGCTTCCTCCGCTCGGGCACCAGCCTGATCCAGACCATCGGCCGCGCGGCCCGCAACGTGTCCGGCGAGGTCCACATGTACGCGGACCGGATCACCGACTCGATGCGGCACGCGATCGAGGAGACCAACCGCAGGCGGGCCAAGCAGGTCGCCTACAACGAGGAACGCGGCCTCGACCCGCAGCCGCTGCGGAAGAAGATCACCGACATCCTGGAGCAGGTGTACGCCGAGGCGGAGGACGCCATCGCTCCCGGCGGCTCCGGCCGCAACACGTCGCGCGGCAAGAAGCCGACCGGCGACCCGGGCGCCAACGGCCGCGCCGGCTCCGGCGTCCTGACCGACCGCGACACCGGCACCATGGCCCGCTCGGAACTGGCCGACCTGGTCCAGCAGCTGACCGACCAGATGATGAACGCGGCCCGCGAGCTGCAGTTCGAACTGGCCGCCCGCCTGCGTGACGAGATCCAGGACCTGAAGAAGGAACTGCGCGGCATGGACGCCGCCGGCGTCAAGTGACCAACCGACCGCCGGGGCCACCCACCCCGGCGGTCCCCGTCATCCCGAGCACACCGCCCCACCCCGGCCGCCCCGGACCTTCCCGCCCACCACCCGAACGTCCGCTCCCTGCCCGCCGGCCCCTGCCTCCAGGTCACACCCGGACCCCGGTATCCGTCCTGCGCCCCTGCGCGCACGGCCTTGGGCTTCACCGACCGGTTAGCGCGGCCCGGCCCTTCCGCCCGCCGCGTTCTCAACCGTTCTGCCTGCTTGCGGGATTCTTTCGGCCCCGGCGGTCGGCCGCCTGTACCTGTCCGCTGGGGCACGCCCGAGCCCGGTGTTCGCTCCGCAGGCCCGTGGGTGCGGCCTTGGGGTCGCCGACCGATCGCGGCCCGGCTCTTCCGCCCGCCGCGTCCTCGACCGTTCTCCCTGCTTACCGGGTGTCTTGGCCAACCGCGTTCCTGGCCGTTCCCGCCCGCCCATCCGCCCAGGGGCACACCCGGCCCTGGGTGGACAGACCGTCAACCTGCCAGCGCGGCCCGGACCTTGCCGACCACGGCGCTCTCGGCCGCTCCCACCCGGCCGTCCGCGGAAGCGACCTCCTCGCACACCGCGAGCACCGCGGCCGGGAAGGTTCTTGCCGCTTCCGGTGTCCGCGCCGCCACGATCCCGACCGAGCGCCGCAACGCCGCCAGCACGCCGGCTTCCACGTCGGCCGTGGAGCCGTCGGGCAGCTCCGGCGGCGCCGCGCCCAGCACCTGGCGCAGCAGCGGCGGGAAGGTGGACATCGCCCGGATGCCCGCGTGGCTCTCCTCGTCCAGCGCGCCGGGCTCGGCCGTGGACACCAGCACCATCGCGCCGAAGACGGCCGTGCGCAGGGTCCGGCTCTCCTCGTCCGTGTAGACAGTCACGTGATCACCTTAAATGCCGGGTTAACGTGACGTCATGACGTTGGACGACGTGATCGAGCACTGCCTGGCCAAGCCCGGAGCCGAGGAGACCTACCCGTTCGGCGACGGCGAGCTGTGCTGCAAGGTCGGCGGCAAGATCTTCGCGTTCATCGGGCTCGACGGCGGCACGGTCGGCGTGAAGTCGGGCGCCACGGCGGAGGAAGCGGGGCAGTGGCGGGAGCGCTACCCCGACGACATCACGACCAGCGCCTACATCGGGCGCCACGGGTGGAACCGCGTCCGGATCGACGGGGCGGTGCCCGAGGACGAGCTGCGGGACCTGCTCGACCAGTCCTACGACGCCATCGTGGCCAAAACTGCCCAAGTCGAAGCGACCGGCGCTCTCCTAGACGCGGGTCCGCCGGACAGCGGGGTCGAGGACTCCGAGCGGTCCCGTGCGGTGGACCTCCAGCACCGCGAGACTGGGACCATGCGACTTCGTCGGATCCTCCGGTGCGCGGCCCTCGTCCTCGTCCTCGGCGCGGCCGCCGCGGTCACCGGCGCGCCGGCGGCGTCCGCCGACGCCGCGGACTGCCACTTCTACCTGCTCCTGCAAGGTCACGGCGGGGTGATCGTCGACAGCGCGTGCGGGTTCGGCGAGGACGGCAACGTGGAGACGTGCGAGTCGATCCTGGTGTGGGCGAACGTGACACCGCGGGCGGTCGTCGACGAGGCCTGCCGCCTGGCTTCCCTGCCGTGACGAGCGACGGCGCACCGGGGAAGTCCCCGGTGCGCCGTCGACCACGACCCCGACCTCAGCTGGTGATGTCCTTGCGCGCGAACTTCCGCGCCGCCAGCAGGGTGAAGAACGCCCCGTACGCCAGGGCGGAGAACGTGCCCTTCGCCATCTGCGCCCAGTCGACGTCCGACGACAGCAGGTCCGCCCACGCCAACGCGTAGTGCGTCGGCAGGTAGTCCCGCAGCCCTTCCAGCGCGGTGATCTGGTCGAGGATCTGCGACACGATCGACGCCAGCACCGCGCCGCCCACCGCGCCGAGCGGCGCGTCCGTGGACACCGACAGGTACAGCGCCAGCCCGGCCACCCAGAACAGGTGGATCGAGATGTAGACCACGGCCAGCGCCACCCCGTACACGCCGGCGCCGAACGAGGCGGCCTCACCGGTGGGCGACACGGCCTCGCCGGCCCCGTACCAGATCACGCCGACGACCAGGGCCACCGCGGGCAGCAGCGCCAGCGCGAACACCGACATCAGCCCGGACGCCATGGCCTTGCGCCGCAGCAGCCGGTGCCGGGGGATCGGCGCGGCCAGCAGGTACTTCAACGACGACCACGACGCCTCGCTCGCGATCGTGTCGCCGAAGAACAGCGCCACGATCATCGGCAGCAGGAAGCTGCCGCTGACGAACAGCGTCAGGATCACGAAGTTCACGCCGCTGGCCGTGGCCAGGTCGACGAAGCCGCCCGCCCGCCGGTTCGGCGACGACTGACCCAGCTCGAACGCCACCACCAGGATGAACGGCAGCAGCACCAGGAAACCCAGCACCAGCTGCGTCCGCCTGCGGCGCAGCTGCCGCACCAGCTCGACCCGCACGGGCAACGTCCGACCGGCCCGGTACCCGACCTTCGACCCGTCCGGCGCGACCGACGAGTGCTCGGCCTCCGCGGCGTCCGTCAGATCGGAGATCGCGGCCGGATCGGTGTGCACACCGTTCTCGCTCATTCGCCCACCAACTCCAGGAACGCGTCTTCCAACCGGCGGCGCGGACCGGCTTGGTCCACCGCCACGCCCGCGGCCACCAGCGCCTGCAACGCCGTCGCGCGGGGAGTGCCGTTGAGGCTCGCGTGGACCTGCTCGCCGTCGACGTGCACGTCGTGCACGCCCGACAGGCTCCGCAGCACGGTGGCCGCCTCGTCGGGCCGGTCGACCTTGAAGCTCGCCTCGCCGCCGCCCGTCGCGATCTCGTCGACCGGACCGGCCGCGACCAGCGAACCCTTGTGCATCACGACCACGTGCGTGCACGTCTGCTCGACCTCGGCGAGCAGGTGGGACGACACCAGCACGGTGCGCCCGGCCGCCGCGTAGCGGCGCAGCACCTCGCGCATCTGGTGGATCTGGGGCGGGTCGAGCCCGTTGGTCGGCTCGTCGAGCACCAGCAGGTCCGGCAGGCCGAGCATGGCCTGCGCGATCGCCAGCCGCTGCCGCATGCCCTGGCTGTAGGTCCGCACGCGCCGCCGCACGGCGTTGCCCAGGCCCGCGATCTCCAGGGCTTCCTCGACGTGCGCCTGCTCCAGCGGACGGCCGGTGGCCGCCCAGTACAGCCGCAGGTTCTCCGCGCCGGACAGGTGCGGCAGGAAACCGGAGCCCTCCACGAACGACCCGATCCGCGACAGCACCGGCGCGCCCGGCACGATCCGGTGGCCGAACACCCTGATACCGCCCTCGGTGGGCCGGATCAGGCCCATCAGCATGCGCAGCGTGGTCGTCTTGCCCGCGCCGTTGGGCCCGAGCAGGCCCAGCACCTGGCCGTGCTCCACCCGGAACGACAGGTCCTTCACCGCGACGAACCCGCCGGGGTAGGACTTGCTCAGGTTCTCGATCACCAGCGGCACCGACTCGAGCTCCGGGTCGACGTCCGCGGTCAGCCTGCGGCGGAACCAAGCGACCACGCCCGCGATCACGCAGATGACCAGCACGATCGCGATGCCCCACAGCGCGCCGGTCGGCACCTCGCTGGTCGCGTTCACGCCCGCCACCACCGGCACCGACAGCGCGGGCGAGGCCAGCGAGATCCGGTACGCGGCGGGCTCGGCGGCGTTCGAGTACGCCATGTCGGTGGTCGACACGACCAGCTGGAACCGGTGGTCGGCCTCGACGGGGCGCACCGCGCCGGGCAGGGTCACGGTGACCTCGACCGGCGTGCCGTCGGCGGGCAGGTCGGCCACCCGCACCGGCGCGACCGCCGAGCCGGGCAGCGTCCGCACGCCGCTCGCGTCGGCGTCGTACAGCTTCACGAACAGCACCGCGCCCTCGGCGGGCACCGGCTGGCCGGGCACGGCGGCCACGCGCAGCCGCACGGTGGACGCGCCGGTCAGCAGCGTCTGCGCGGTCTGCGGCTCGCTCTGGAACACCGCCGCCTGGCCGGGCAGGTCGATCGACAGCCGCGACGACAGCGAGCTGGACCGCGACACCACCGACCCGAGGCCGGGCAGGCTGGACACGGCCGCCGGGTTGCCGCCCGCCGGGTTGACCACGACCTGCTCGCGGCCGGTCAGCGGCACGTCCCGGCGCTCGACGCCCGCGGAGCCGCCGAGGCCCGGGTAGGCGGGGGCGACGACGTTGCGCAACGACGGCGTCCCGCTGCTGCGGAACGCGCCGACCACGGTGTACTCGAAGCCGGTGCCGGGGTCGCTGCCCTTGCCCTCCAGGTGGAACGACATCCAGTCGGCGATCTGGCCGCGCAGCTCCGGGCCGGGCGAGCCGCCGTCGTGGCCGCCCGAGTACCAGACGACCTTGACCTTCGCGCCGTTCGCGGCGATCTGGCGGGCGTTGGCGTCGGCCTGGTCGAGGCCGAACAGGGTGTCCTGCTCGCCCTGGACCAGCATCGTCGGCTGGGTGATCCGGCTCGCCACCGCCGACGGCGACGCGCGCCGCAGCACCTCCAGGGTCTGCGGTCCGGCCTTGCCGGTGGTCGCGACCTCGGTGTACGCGGCGCACACGTCGGCCTGGAAGCGGCCGCACGCGCCGTTCAGCGGCCCGGCCGGTCGGGCGGTGTCACCCTGCGGCTGGGGGGTGGTGACCGCGGCGGCGGCGTTGTCGGCGCCCTGGGCGTCGTCGTCCTGACCGGGCTCGGCGGCCTCCTGGCCGGGGTTCGCGGCGTCCGCGCCGGACAGGCCGGCGGAGAAGAAGATGCCCGCCCACGACCGCTTGAACACGCCGTCGTCGGCGAACGCGCCCGCCGCCGGGGTGGCGGTCGACACGTCCTCGGCGCGCGCCGAGTTCGGCAGCAGCGCCTGGGCCAGGTCGTTGTAGGTGATGACGGGCGCGATGGTGTCGACCCGGGGGTCGACGCCGGCCAGCGACAGCGCGAGCGCGCCACCGTAGGAGCCGCCGGTCACCCCCACCTTCGGGTCTCCGGCGCGGTCGGTCACGACCTCTTCGCGGGTGGCCAGCCAGTCGAGCAGCTTCTGGGCGTCGCGGACCTCGTGGTCGACGGAGTTCAGGGCGATCTGACCGGTGCTGCGGCCGAAGCCGCGCGCCGAGTAGGTCAGCACGACGAACCCGCGCTGGGCCAGTTCGGTGGCCTGGCCGGCGACACTGGCCTTGCTGCCGCCGAAGCCGTGCGGCAGCAGGACGGCGGGCGCGGGTGTGCGTTCGGGCAGGTACAGGGTGGTGTCGATCTGCACGGTGCGGTCGCTGTCCGGACTTTCCGGCACGTCGATCACCGCGTCGCGGGTGCTCACCGGGGCTGGGTCGTCCCCCTGGCGCGTGAAGACCACGATGGCGCCCACCAGGGCGACCAACACGACCAGCGCGGGGAGCGACCACCTGCCGCGGAGGCGGTTGAGGGAGGCCACGGAGTTGACCATAGGCGTGATTAGCTGAGAACGGGCTGTCGGCACGGCCTCGCGCTCTCAGCCGTACCCGCCGGTCGGGGGCCCGGACGGGTGCCTCTGATCACCTCCGCTGGCGCGGGACCGCATTCATGCGTGACACTGTGCAGGCGTGGAGGGGAGTACTCCCTCGCGGCGGTGTCGTCAGCACGGAGCCTGGCGTGAGGTTCCCGGTGCCGCCGGTCGGTCGTTGAGATCGGCGGAGGAGACCTCCGGTCATTGGCGTGCGCGCGATGCACCGGAGGTTGAGTCGTGTCTGTTCCCGTGTGGCTGTGGTTTGCCACGATCGCCGGTCTGATGGTCCTGTTGGCCATCGACCTCTTCATCGTCGACCGCAAACCGCACGAGGTCACCATCGGCGAAGCCGCCCGGTGGGTCACCTTCTACGTGGGTGTGGCGATCCTGTTCGGCCTCGGCATCTGGTTCTTCTCGGGCGGTGTCTACGCGGGCGAGTTCTTCGCCGGGTACATCACCGAGTACTCGCTGAGCGTCGACAACCTGTTCATCTTCTTGATCATCATGACCACCTTCAAGGTGCCCGCGATCCACCAGCACAAGGTGCTGCTGATCGGCATCCTGATGGCGCTGGTCATGCGCGGCATCTTCATCGCCGTGGGCGCGGCGGTCATCGCGCAGTTCAGCTGGGTCTTCTACCTCTTCGGCGTGTTCCTCATCTACACCGGCTACAAGCTGGCGCGGACGGACCACAACGAGGAGGAAGAGGAGTTCAAGGAGAACGTCGCGCTGCGGCTCGTGCGCAAGGTGTACCCGGTGACCGACGGCTACCAGGGCGGCAAGTCGTTCGTCCGGATCGACGGCAAGCGGTTCGTCACGCCGATGTTCATCGTCATCGTCGCCATCGGCACCACGGACCTGCTGTTCGCCCTCGACTCCATCCCGGCGATCTTCGGCCTGACCAAGGAGCCGTTCCTGGTCTTCACCGCGAACGCGTTCGCGCTGATGGGTCTGCGGCAGCTGTACTTCCTGCTCGGCGGCCTGCTGAACAAGCTGGTGTACCTGTCGATCGGCCTGTCGGTGATCCTCGGCTTCATCGGCGTGAAGCTGATCCTGGAGGCGCTGCACACCAACTCGCTGCCGTTCCTCAACGGCGGTGAGCCGCTGCACGTGCCGACGATCGGCATCGAGGTGTCGCTGTCGGTGATCGTGGGCGTGCTGGCCATCACCACGATCGCCAGCCTGGTCAAGGTGCGTCGCCACCCCGAGGCGGTCAAGCCGGTGCCCACTCCCAGTGACCATCTGTGAGCGTCAAAATCTCGTGAGCCTTGCTAAGGATCGTTGGGGTAACGTGCTGAAGCGTGCGCCCCGATGACTTGCAGTCGTTGACCCAGCCCGGCTCCGTGTCGGTGCGTGGGGACCTCGTCCTGGTGAACGTCGCCACCCCGGACGTCGCCGCGAACGCCTACCGGGGCGGGCTGCACCGCGTCGCCCTGGACGGCGGCGGGACGACGAGCTGGACGTGGGCGGAACGCGACCTGGCACCCCGGATCTCCCCGGACGGCCGCTGGGTCGCGTTCCTGCGCGTCACGGCCAAGGGCAAGGCGCCGCAGCTGCACGTGATGCCCGCCGACGGCGGCGAGGCGCGTGCGCTCACCGACCTGCGCCTGGGCGCCGGCGCGCCGGTGTGGGCGCCGGACTCGCGGCGGCTCGCGTTCACCTCGCGGGTGCCCGAGGCGGGTCGCTACGGCGCGCCGCTCGTCGAGGGCGGTGACGCGCCGACACCGGACGCCGAGGCGCCCCGGCACATCACCCGGCTGGACTACCGGCTCGACGACGTCGGCTTCACCGCCGACCGGCACGCGCGGCTGTTCACCGTGGACGCGCTGGACGCCGACGCCGAGCCGGTCGAGCTGACCGACGGCACGTGCTCCGTCGCCGACCCGGCCTGGACGGCCGACGGCGAGGCCGTGCTGTTCCTGGCCGAACGCGACTTCGGCGCGGCCGAGTCCTTCCACAACGACGTCTACCGCGTGCCCGCGGCCGGCGGCGAGCCCGAGCTGGTGGTGCGCACGCCCGGCGCGGCCATGCTGCCGGTCGCGCTGCCCGACGGCGGCGTGCTGTTCTACTCGCCCGAGCACGCGCCCGGCACGGCCGCCATCGCGCGGAACACGAGCCTGTGGCGGTTCGACGGCGAGCACCTCGCCCGGCTCACCGACCTGGAGACCGTCGACTGCGAGAAGGCCGCCGGCGCGCCGGTCGTGACCGACGCGGGCGTGCTCGTGGCGGTCCGCAACCGGGGCGCGGTCGAGCTGCGCCGCGTGCCGCTGGACGCCGACGCCGCCGCGCTGGCCGACCTGGAGCTGCTGGCGGGCGAGCGGGCCGAGGTGAAGTCCTTCGCCGCCGACGGCGACCGGGTCGTCGCCGTGGTGTCCACCTCCGACAACACCGGCGAGGTCCAGCTCGTCGGCGGCGGCACGCTCACCGACTTCGGCTCGACCGTGCCCCTGCGGCCGGCGGTCGAGCTGACCGGCGCCGCGCCGGACGGCTACCCGGTGCACGGCTGGCTGGTGCTGCCCGAGGGCGAAGGCCCGCACCCGGTGGTGCTGGCCGTGCACGGCGGCCCGTTCATGTACCACGGCTGGGGCTTCTTCGACGAGGCCCAGGTGTACGCCGCGGCCGGCTACGCGGTCGTGCTGCCCAACCCGCGCGGCTCCGCCGGGTACGGCCAGGCGCACGGCCAGGCCGTGGTCGGCGGGTTCGGCACGGTCGACGTGGACGACGTCCTCGCCGTGCTGGACGTCGCGCTGGAGCGCCCGGACCTCGACGCCGGCCGCGTGGGCGTGATGGGCGGCTCCTACGGCGGCTTCATGACCTCCTGGCTGGCCGCGCACCACGGCGAGCGGTTCCGCGCCGCGTGGAGCGAGCGCGCCGTCAACGCGTGGGACTCCTTCGCCGGCTCCTCGGACATCGGCTGGTTCTTCGCCGACGCCTACTGCGGGCCGAGCCTGGAGACCCAGCGCGCGATGAGCCCGCTGACCTACGCCGAGAAGATCTCCGTGCCGTTCATGGTCGTGCACTCCGAGCACGACTGGCGCTGCCCGCTGGAGCAGGCGCAGCGGCTGTTCGTCGCGCTGCGCCGCAACGGCGTCGAGGCCGAGATGCTGGTGTTCCCCGGCGAGGGCCACGAGCTGACCCGCTCGGGCAAGCCGCGCCACCGGGCGCAGCGGTTCGACGCCGTGCTGGACTGGTGGTCGCGACACTTGGCCTGAACCGGGCGTAATCCCGGGTCCACCTCCTCCGCGAGCGGCACACTGGTCCCTCGCGGAGGAGGTCTGACGAGATGGTGATCCCATCGGGCTGGCCCACCGGCACGTACCTGGAGACGGTGTCCGATGCCGGCCGGGAGGCGCTGCTGCGGCTCGGCGTGCCCAAGGTGTTCCGGCGCGGCGACGCGCTCGTGCGCGAGTCCGAGCGGTCCGACCACGTGATCCTGCTCCTCCAGGGCCTGGTCAAGGCCACGGTGACGCTGGAGAACGGCCGGGTCGCGCTGCTCAACGTCAAGGTCGGCGGCGACCTGGTCGGCGAGATGGCGTTCCTGACCGGCAAGCCGCGCTCGGCGACCGTGACGGCGTGCGTCGACACCCGCACGCGGGTGGTCAGCGCGGCGCAGTTCACCGACTTCCTCACCCGGTTCCCGGCCGCGCACTTCGACCTGGACAAGATGATCCTGCGCACGCTGGAGTGGGGCGAGCAGCGGCGCATGGACTTCAACGGCTACCCGGCGTCCGTGCGGTTGGCCCGGGTGCTGGCGTACCTCACCGACGCCTACGGCCACCAGGGCGTCGACGGCGTCGCGTTGAAGCTCAACCTCACCCAGGGCGAGATCGGTTCGCTCGTCGGGGTGGAGGAGGACACCGCCCGCCGGGAGTTCCGCACGCTGCGCGACCGCGGGGTGATAACCATGGGATACCGCACCACCACGATCGTGGACCGCGACGTGCTGCGGAAGATCGCCGAACTGTGAAACGGGAAACCCGGTGATCGCCCTACTTCCGGACGCGGACCGGGACGATGCTCGTCGTGTGACGCTGGAAATGGTGATGCCCCTCCGCGGCCTGGTCTACCGCCTGGTGGTGGCCGTGGACGTCGAGGGCTACAGCAAGCTCGACGCGCTGGACCAGTCGCTGGTCCAGGCGCGGCTGAGCGACGTGCTGGACGTGGCCGCCCGCAAGGCCGGGTTGGACCGCGACCTGTGGTACCGGCAGGTGCGCGGTGACGGCGAACTGGCCGTGCTGCCCACCGACGTCGACGCCGCGTGGGTGGTCGCCCACTTCACCGAGCAGCTCGCCGAGGCGTTGGCCGACCTCCGCCGCGCCGGCACGCCCTTGCGGATGCGCGTGGCCATGCACTGCGGGCCGCTCACCGCGGGCGCGTTCGGGCTGGTCGGCGACGCGCCCATCGTGACCTGCCGGCTGCTGGACGCCAAGGTGGTCCGCGACGCGCTGGCGGCCACCGCCGACGACGACCTGGTGCTGGTGATCTCGCAGCAGCTGCACGACGACGTCGTGCGCACCCGGTTCCACGAGCTCGACCCCAGCCGCTTCCGGTTCACCCGGTTCCGGGTGAAGAACCAGACGTACTCGGGGTACGTGTGCACCGGCGCGCCCCGCCGGGGTTGGGCCAATGGCTAGCGGACGGCGGCGTCGTTGCGGCACTCTCACCGGATGCAGTGGACCGTGCGGGCCGGACGGCCCGACGACGCGCCCGAGATCGCCAGGATCAACGTGGACGCGTGGCAGCACTCGTACCGCGGGATAGTGGACGACCCGGTGCTGGACCGGATGCTGCCCGAGAGCAGGCTCCCGGCGTGGACGCGCGTGCTGCGGCTGCCCGAACCCAGCCGGGTGTTCGTCGCGGTCGACGAGGGCACCGGCCGCATCGGCGCCTACTGCGCCGTCGACTCGGTCCGCGAGTCCCAGGACGCGCACCCCGACCTGCACACCGGCGAGCTGGTGGCGATCTACGCCGACCCGCGCTACCACGGGCAGGGCGCGGGGCACGAGGTGCACGAGGCCGGGCTGCGCCACCTCATGGAGCAGGGGTTCCGGTACGCGGTCCTGTGGGTGTTCCAGGACAACGCCCGCAGCCGCGGGTTCTACGAGTCGCACGGCTGGCGGCACGACGGGCTGGTCAACCGCTACGAGCTGGCCGGTCAGGAGCTGCCCGAGGTCAGGTACGCCCGGTTCCTCCCGGCGCCGCGCCGGCGCGGTCAGCCCAGCAGGGTGTAGTTCAGCTCCTCGCACACCCGCGCCAGCGGCAGGTCGAGGCCGGGGTGCTCCAACGGCAGCAGCACGTCCGGCGAGGCGGGCAGGCCCGTGCCGGCCGGCGGGTCCCACAGGCACACGGCCGGGACACCGGAGTCCATCGACGAGCGGTACCACAGCCCGTCCAGCTCGGGGTAGGCCGCGCGGATCGCCCGCGCCCACTGCTGCGTGATCGCCTTGGGCCCGGCGCTGATCTCCTGCGACGCGCCCGCCCGGGTCGGCCACAGGCCGGTCAGGTCGAGCAGCCGCAGCGTCCGGCGTGGCCGCATCACCACCAGGAACGGGCTGCGCGTGCGCCGGTCCACCACCGACGTCGCCTGGAACACCTCGGCCACCGACGTGCGCACGGTCAGGCCGAAGTACAGCACCCCCTGGTCGTGGGCGTGCGTGGGCGAGCCGTCCGGGGCGGTCGGCTGGGTGTCGAACCGCGCGTGCGGCAGGGGGCCGGTGTAGCGGAAGCTGTTCCAGCGCTGCGGGTGCAGCCCCTTCGCGGCGAAGATGCGCACCAACCGGGTGGCCCGGTGCACCGCCACGACGTCCTCGGTGCGGCGCAGCGTCGCCTGGAGCACAGCGGGAGCGGGCGGCTGGGGAAGCCGTGACATGCGTGTCCAAGGTTCTCGGCGACAGGGGAGTGCGACCGGTCAGGCGGGCGTGCCCAGCTGCTCGGCCAGTGCCGCGACGCGTCGGGGTTCACCGCCGGCCAGCAGCCACTCGCGCGGCGTCGTCGGCGTGCCGTCCACCACCAGGTCCTCCTGGTCGGTCGTCATGAACCCGGCGACCACGAGCGCGGGCTGGTCCGGTGGCACGGCCGCGAGCACGGCCTCCAGCCCCGGCAGCACGCCGCCGCCCGCGAACTGCCAGGCGGGCAGCCGCCAGCTGCCCCGGTCCTTCCAGCCGACCAGGCGGCCGACGCCGAGCCGGTGCCGGATGCGGCTGGTGTCCACGCCCAGCTGCCGGGCGGCTTCGCCGACGGTCAGCGCCGAGTCGCGCAGCACGGCGTGCGCCACGACGGTCCGCGCGCGTCCCTGGTCGTCGAGGACGCGGTGGGGGCTCAGGTCGAGGCCGACGTCCTCCAGCGCGTCGCGCTGGTCGGGTGGGAAGTAGCTCGCGGGGTCCGGGTGCGGCGGCGCCAGCTTCTTCGCCGCGTCGGCCACCAGCGACAGGAACTCGTCGGGGGTGACCTGCAGACCTGCTTTGGCCAACACCGCCTCCAGCGCGGGACTCATGCGCACAGGGTATCCCGAGCGTGCGCTTTTGTGCGCATAGGTAACCCGATCGTCGGACTGCGTCGACAGAGTGCGCACATCTAGCGACTCTACGTAAACAACCGAGGTCGGGCATGGTGACCTCTGCCTCACCCGTGGCCGCTGTCCGGCACGTCCGAGTGGGCGTCCGCGAAGGGCGGGGTTGCGGGTGCGAATCGTGCGCGCGGCCGGCGGGAGCCGACCTGTTCGCGGGTGTGCGGTGCGGTCAGGCTTCGCCGGTGATCATCGTGACCGCGCGTTCCCGGGTCGCCTCGTCCACCTCGTCGAGCCGGAAGCCGCGGCCCACGATGTGGGCCACCAGCTCCGGTTCGGGCGGCAGGCCGTGCTTGCGCAGGTAGTGCGGCACCGCGCCGGCCCAGATCCAGGCGCCGTCGGTGCGGAAGTTCAGCGGCACGTCCTGGTCGCCGGGGATGAACTCGTCCACGTCCAGGGTGCGCGCGGCCAGCACGACCGGCGCCCCCTCCAGGTAGGTCAGCAGCGCGTCGACCAGCTGCGGGTCGAGCAGCTGCCGGTTGACCACCGGGCGGCCCGCCTCGTCCCGGCCGTCGTAGACGTGCGCGGTGCGCAGCTCCCCGTCCGGCCGCTCCGGCTCCGGCTCGGGCAGCGGCGGCAGGCCGACGCGCTGCCGCAGCCACGGCGGGATCCGCTCGTCCTGCCGGGGGAACGTGCGCAGCTCGTCCTGGAAGCCGATCACCGGCGGCGCGTTGCGCCAGCGCGGCTCGTCCTCGGCGTCGAAGTCGACCGAGAACGCGGCCGGCGCCTCGATCTCGTACACCGCGCTCAGCCACGTGCCGCGCACGGGCTCGTACATCCCGGTCCGCAACTGCCCGAACAGCTGCACCACGTCCATCGGCGGGCGCACCGGCCGCCACTGCCCGTCGGGGCCCGCGAACGCCAGGTCCACCTCGATGTGCCGCCCGGCCGCCCGGTACTCCGCCCGCACGCGCTGCCACCCCGGCGGCAGGGCGGGGAGCATGGCGCGGCCGATCTGCTTGACGAGCCGGTTCTGCTCCTGCTCGGTCAGCGGTGTGGCTGGCTGGCTCATGCGTCGAACACCCCTTCGGCTCCCCCCGGACACGGCGGGCTGATCTTAACGGCCACGACACAGCCCCGTGGTCCGGTCGGGTGAGACCGGGAGTCGGCCCCGACGCCCGCCGGCACCGCCGACCGGGCCGATCGACCGGACCCGGGACGCGGTCGGGCCAGGCCCCCGTCACCCGGTCGTGCGGTGCGGCCCGGCCTCCCGGTCCGGCGGGCTCAGCCCAGCTTCTCGTCGCGGACCAGGACGCCGTCCGCGTCCCACTCCTTGACGTGCAGCGGCCAGCCGTTGGCGGAGAACGTGCGGTGCGCGGCGAGCTTGCCGTCGGGGTGCCACTCGTGCCACTCGCCGACGGCCATGCCCATGTGGTTCTCGCCCCGCGACTTCACCTGGCCACCGGGGTAGTACTCCTCCTGCGGGCCGTTCGGGATGCCGTCGTAGTACGTGGTGAGTTCCAGCAGCTCGCCGTCCTCGCCCCGGTACTCCGCCTCACCGGTGAACGGCCCGTCGTCGTGCATGACCCGCTGGGTGTCGTCCACGTAGGTCTCGGACTCGTCGATGCGCATCGTCATTCCGCCACTGGAGGTATCAGGTTCGCCTTCGAGCGGTAGTCGAACGGCGCGTACTGGAGCCTACCGCTGTAGCTGCCGACGTCCCTCAGGATGACGCTGCAGTTGCCGCACGCCGGGCCGGGGTCGCCGACGTCGCCGGTCTTCACCTTCACGCCGTCGGCGTCCTTGCGCAGCTGCTCCTGGAGGTTGCGCGGGTCGAAGCGCATGTCCTGCAACGCCTCGCGGGGCAGCGGCGGCGGTGTCGAACCCGGTCCGTGCTGCTCGAACCAGTCCCGCTCGTGCTGCTGCTGCCGCGCCCACAGCAGTTCGTTGACCGCCTTCACCTCGGCGTGGCGCAACGGCTGGTCCGGGTGCACCTGTCCTTGGAGGACCCAGTCCTGCAGCAGGTCGTCGCCGTTCTCGTCCTTGAGGTGCCCCGGCCCGTCCGGGTTCTTGACCGGCGCCTGCTTCACCTGGTCGGGGCCGTCCATGATCGGGTGCTCCCACACGTCCATGTCGCGGTAGTTCTCCCGCAGCAAGGGGTGCAGGTTCTTGGGCGCGATGAGGTCGGCGGTCTTGCCGTTGACGCCCTCGGTGACCAACCCGGTCCGCAGGTCGACCGCGACCGCCACGTACGGGCCGTTCGCCCGTCCCGCGCGCCCGCCGTGGTTGGCGGCCCGGGACTCGGCCAGCTCGCCGACGTACTGCTTGACGGGCTTCCCGTCGACCGTCTCGATCCGCCCGTCCCTCGTCGTCACCCGGGTGGTGTCGGTGACGTCGATCCGCTCCAGCACCGCGCCGCGCGACCGGTCGGGCAGGTGGCCCGACTCCGGTGCGTTCGGTGTCGGTGACGGCGGCTCGGCCGGTGGGAACTCCGTGGGGTCGCGCGGAGTCGTGGCCGTCGGCGGCTTGTGCTCCTCGTCCGGGGCGCCCCGGTCGCGGGCGTCGTCGGGTCCGGTGTGGTCGGCCTTGTCGGCGTCGTCGGTGCCGGGCGCGTAGCCGTCGTCGCCGGTTCTGGCGGTGGTGCCGTCGGGGTGGTGGGTGTTCCACTCGCCGTTGGGCGGGACGCGGGGCCGGCGGTTGCCGTCGGGGCCGATCTCGGCGTCGCTGGTGTAGACGCGGCCGTTGGTGTCGGTCCAGGCGGGTTTGGTGGGTGCGAGGACGTCCGCGCCGGTGTGGCGGGACAGGCGGTTGGCGAAGTCGTTGCTGCCGGCGTCGCAGCCGATGAGGCGGATGGGGGTCTTGCCGTCCCAGCCGTTGCGGCGCAACAGGTCGCCGTACTGCTCGGGGGTGTAGGTGTGGTTGCCGATCCTCGCCCGGCCGTCGGGGGTGACGTGGACGTCGGCGGTGAAGTAGCGCGGGTCGGGTGGGACGCGGTGCGGCAGGTCGCCCATGTCGCCGTCGCCCCGGTGGTGCGAGATGCCGGCGGGGGTGGTCTCACCGTGCCGGGCGTGCGCCTCGTCGATGCTCGGCTGGTCGCCGTCGGGCCGGGTGGGGTCGAGGCCGTCGCCGTCCGGTGTGGCGCTGTCCGGTGTGGCGCTGTCCGGGGTGGGCGAGTCCGCGTGCGGGTCGGGGTCGCGGTGGGGCGGGGTCCACGCGTCCGGGTCGCGGCGCTGGGAGGGGATGCCGTCCTGGTCGCGGCGCGGCGGCTGCGCGTCCGGGTCCCGGCGGGGCGCGGGCGTGGACGAGTCGGGGTGCCGCTGGAGCGGCGGGCCGTCGGGCCGGTTCGGGGCGTGCGGCGCCGGGCCGTCGCCGCCTCGGGGGCGGGCGAAGTCCGGGCTGCCGTCGCGCTGGTGCGGCGCGCCCGCCGGACCCCGGTTGGGCGGCCCGTTGTTCGGGTTGTGCTGGGACGGCGTGGTGTGCGGCGGGTTGGTGTGCGCCGGGTTGGTGTGCGCCGGTCCGTTCGGCGAGTGCGGCGCGGAGGGGTTCGCGGGCCCGGTGCGCGGTGGGCCCTGGTGCGGTGAGCCTTGATGCGGTGGGCCCTGGTGCGGTGGATTCTGGTGCGGTGGATTCTGGTGCGGTGGATTCTGGTGCGGTGGGCCCTGATGCGGTGGGCCGGCCTGCGCGGGGTTGGTGTGGGTCGGACCCGCGTGGGTCGGTCCGGCGTGCGACGGGTTGGTGCCCGAAGGCCCGCGTGACGAGGGCGAGAGGTTCTCGGGGCCGCGTGCGGCCGGGATGCCGGAGTGGGCGTCGCCTCGGCTGCCGGGCGTGCCGGTCCAGCCGCCGCCGCTGCCCGGACGTGCGCCGCCACCGGGTGCGCCGCCCGGAGATCCACCACCCGGCGAGCCGGCGGGCGGAGCGCCGCCCGCGCTGCCGGGGCCGGGCTGGTTGGACTGCGGGGCAGTGGTGTTCGGGTTGCCGGCGGAGGGGCCACCGGAGTGGGGCTGGTCCGGGCGTGCCGGCGCCTCAGGGGCGGCGGCGGTGGCCGCGGACGTCTGGTCGAAGCGGTGCGGTGGGGTCGTCGGATTAGGCGAACCGCCACCGGGCGATCCGCCGCCGCTGGGACCGCCACCGCCAACAGGGCCGCCACCACTCGGGCCGCCACCACTCGGGCCGCCGCCGCCGCCGTTCGGGCTGGGGCCGCCGCTACCGCTGTAGCTCCCCGGCGCGGGCCGGCCGTCCGGTCCGCCCCGGTGTTCGCCGATGGGGGCGTTGCCGCCGGGCGCGGGCCGGCCGCCCGGTCCGCCCCGATGTTCGCCGACGGGGGAGTTGCCGCCCGGTCCGCCTCGGTGCTCGCCGACCGGCGAGGTGCCGCGTGGCGCGGTGTTGCCCGGGGTGGTGTTCCCCGGAGCCGGGCTGCCCGGTCCGGGCGTGGCTCCGCGCGGGAGGTCGTGCTCCGGTCCGCCCGGGTCGCGGCCGGGGCGGGGGGACGACGGGGGCAGGTCGGCCGGGTCGCCGCGACCGGGCCGGGAGGTGGGGGGTGCGTCGGCGGTGGTGCTGCCGGAGGTGGAAGTGGTGTCACCCGGCCGGTTCGACGGCGGTGCGCTGTCCGATGTGGACGAAGTGCCGGTGCCACTGGTGCCCGTGCCGCTGGTGCCGGAGGGGCTGGTGTCCGGGCTGCCGGACGGCGCGTCGATGTCGGCGCGCCCGGTCTGCAGGAAGCCGCCCTTCTTGATGTTGCTCGGGTCCAGCACGTCCAGGCCGGTGACCTTGCCGGCCAGCTTGCCGACCACCTTCATGATCTTCTCGAAGACCTCGACCAGACGCTTGAGCATCGGCGAGACCTTCTTGATGGTGTTCAGCAGGTCCTGGACGATCTTGGCGATCTTCGCGGCCCACTTCGAGATCGCGGTCACGGCCTGCGCCACGATCACCGGCGTCCCGAACCCCAGCGAGAACACCGCTTCCAGCACCCACGCGATGAGCTTGCCCACCAGGTCGGCGATCAGGTCGCGCACCATCTCGCGCACGAACCCCACGACCATGCCCATCAGGCCCACGACCGTGCCGACGGTCCCCGCCGCCGACGCCGCGCCCGTCAGCGCGTCACCGTGCACCTCGGAGTTGGTCCGGTAGGTCTCCGCCGCCGACCCGGTCCACCCCTCGGTGCCCCGCCGCACACCCGCGCCGTACTCCTCGGCGATCTTGCCCAGCTCCTCGGCGACGTTGTTCCACGTCGTCGAGTACGACTCGATCACCGGCGGGTTCCCGGCCAGCCAGTCCAGCATCTCCTTCAACGGCTGCATGTGTTCCATCAGGAACGCCGCGGCCGAGGACAACAGCGTGCCGAACGGGTCGATGGCCATCGCGGCGGCGTCCGCGGCCAGCCCGACCATGCCCAGGCCGGCCTCGACCCAGTTGCCGTCCTTGATCCCGTTGAACGTGTCCATCGCCGACTCCGCGATGGAGATGCCGGTCGCCCACCCGTTGTCGCCGGTGCCCGCGTTGAAGAACGAGCCCGACTCCGCGGGCGGCGCCTCGACGAGGGGGTTCTCGCCCGCCATCAGTCACCGGCCTTGAAGCTGTCGCGGATCGCCTCTTCCATCTCGCGGTACTGGTCGACGGTGTCCTTCACCGCTTTCCCGGCGGCGTCCATCGCCTCCACCGCGCCCTGCAACGCGTCCAGCCCGTACTGCTCGACCGGGTCGAGCATCATCCGGAACGGTTGGCAGAGGATGCCGTAAGCGTCGGTGGGCATGCTCACGGTCTTGGCCGCGTCCACCGCGCCCTGCAACCGCGCGCCCAGGTCGTCCAGCTGCCTGCTGTGCGCCTCGAGCGTGTCCGCGACGATCTCGAAACCGGCCATGCGATCCCCCTGGAAAGCGTGCTACGAAAGGAAGGACTGTCCGCCGAAGTCGTCGTCCTCGTCCGACCTGCGCGGTGGCCTGCGCGACGGGGGCGGCGTGGCCGGCGGTGGGGCGGACGGCGGCCCCGGACGCTGGGAAGGTCGCGCGGGCGAGTCGTCGTCCTCGATGCCGAAGCGCATCTCACGGCCTGCCGGCGGCGGCGTGGGCTCTTCGTGCGGCGGGGTGGGGAAGTTGCGCTTGGCCTCGTTGAACAGCACGTTGGCCGTCTCGTCCTGCGTGCCGATGGTCTCGGCCATGGCCTGCTGGAGCAGCTCCGGGATGCGCGCCTGCGCGCGTTGCAGCGTCCTCATCACCTCGGCCGACACCTCGGCCATCCGCTTGTCCCGCGCGGACTCGGCGATCTCCAGGGTGGTCAGGATGCCGTTCGAGCCGATGGTGAGCTTCACCGAGCCGTCGCGAGAGGCCTCGGAGATGGTCATGCCCTGCACGCGGGCGGCCATCTGCTGGTAGCGCTCGGCCTTCTGCTCGATGCTCTGCTGCCACTGGCCGAGCATCCGCTCGGACGCGCCGATGTCCTCGGGCACGGCGGCTCTCCCCCTCGAAGATGACGCGCGGTTGGTGCGTTCAGGATGACGCAACGGTGAACGGCCCGGTTCCGCTCCCGGTCGAATGCTCCGAACGGAGCAGGGGGCGAAACCGGGCCGTGCCGGCACTAGTTCACGCCGAGCAGGTCCACCACGAAGATCAGCGTCTCGCCGGGCTTGATCACGCCGCCCGCGCCGCGGTCGCCGTAGCCCAGGTGCGCCGGGATGACCAGCTTGCGCCGGCCGCCGACCTTCATGCCCGCGACGCCGCGGTCCCAGCCGGCGATGACGCGGCCGCCGCCCAGCGGGAAGCTGAACGCCTCGCCGCGGTCCCAGGAGGCGTCGAACTGCTCGCCGGTCGAGTGCGACACACCGACGTAGTGCACGTGCACGAGCTGACCGGGGGCCGCCTCGGGCCCGTCGCCGACGGTGATGTCCTCGATCACCAGGTCGGCGGGCGCGGCGCCCTCGTACGGCTCGACCTCGGGCTTGCTCGGGGCCATTTGACTCTCCTGTGGTCGCTCCACCCCCGGACGCGGGGGTGTTGGGCAATCGGTCCGGACCTACTCAATCATGTCGACCCCGGTGCGTCCGATCGGCCTACGCCCGAGCCGCGACCGGGCCCGGACCGCGACCCGGACCGCGACCTGCGGCCGCGGCCGGGTCGGAACCGTGACCGGGGCGGAACCGGGGCCGCGCAACCTTTTGCCCGACCCGTCCCGTCCTGGGTGCATGAGGCGATGGTCCTGGGGTACGCGTGCGGCGCTGTTCGGCGGCGCGGCGCTGGTGGTGGGGGTGAGCGCGGCCTCCGCCGTGCCCACCGAGGCGGAGGACTGGCGGGTCGTGCCGCCGATCGAGGCCGTGCCGGTGGAGCTGGTGGCGTTCGACACGTGCGAGACCGCGCTGGCCGGGCTGCGGGAGGCGATCGCGCCGCACGTCGGCGTGTACGGGCTGGGCGGTCACCGCTACCTGACCAAGGCCGACGGCGACGTCGCGATGGAGAGCCAGGTCGACGCGCGGGCGGGCAGCGCGCAGCGCGACTCCGCCGCCGTGCCCGAGCACTCGAAGACCAACGCGCACGAAGCGGGCGTGGACGAGCCGGACCTGGTCAAGACCGACGGCAGGCGGGTCGTGACGGTGGCCGACGGCAAGCTCCGCGTGCTGGACGTCGCCACCCGGCGGCTCACCGGCACGCTGGACGTGCCCGCGGGCCACTCCACCCAACTGCTGCTGCACGAGGACCGCGCGCTGCTCATCGGCGCCGGGCAGGGCCTGGCGGGCCGGGGGATCGTGGCCGACGGCCCGGCGGAGGTGTACGCGGAGGACTCGTCGGTGACGTTGGTCGACCTGTCCGGCGCGCCGCGGATCCTGGGCACGCTGACCGTGGACGGCCGGTACGTGGACGCGCGGCAGGTCGGCGGTGTGGTGCGGGTGGTCGTGCACTCGGGGCCGCGGCTGCCCTGGGTGTACCCGACGGACACCCGCGGCGAGGCGGAGTCCCTGATCGCGAACCGGGAGCTCGTCGCCACCGCGCCGATCGAGGCGTGGCTGCCGCGCTACGAGCTGTCCGACGCCGGCGGCGCGCGCTCGGAGGGCACGCTGGTGGCGTGCGACCGGGTCAGCCACCCGGAGGAGCACTCGGCCACGTCCATGCTGTCCGTGCTGACGTTCGACTTCCCGGGCGAGCTCGGCAGCGGCGACGCGGTGACGATCATGGCCGACGGTGACGCGGTGTACGGCACCGGCACGTCGCTGTACGTGGCCGACGACCACCACCTGCGGCCGATGACGAGGTTCGCGCCGACCACGTCCGCGTCCACGGCGATCCACCAGTTCGACGTGTCGCAGCCGGGTCCGCCGAAGCACGTGGCGTCCGGGCGGGTCATGGGCACGCTGCTCAACCAGTACTCGCTGTCGGAGCACCAAGGGCACCTGCGGGTCGCGACGACGACCGGTGACGCGCCGGGCATCCCCGAGCAGGCCCCCGTGACGCAGAGCGCGGTGACCGTGCTCAAGCGGGACGGCGCGACGCTCGCCCAGGTCGGGAAGGTCGACGGGCTCGGCGTCGGCGAGCGGATCTACAGCGTCCGGTTCGCCGGGCCGGTCGGGTACGTGGTGACGTTCCGGCAGGTCGACCCGCTCTACACGCTGGACCTGTCCGACCCGGCGAACCCGCGCCGGGTGGGCGAGCTGAAGATCACCGGCTACTCGGCGTACCTGCACCCCGCCGGCGACGGGAAGCTGATCGGCGTCGGCCAGGAGGCCACGGAGCGGGGCCGGACCACCGGCACTCAGGTGTCGCTGTTCGACGTGTCGGACCCGGCGAAGCCTGCCAAGGTCGCGGGCCACCACCTGCCCGGCGCGAGCTCGGAGGTCGAGTTCGACCCGCACGCGTTCCTGCACTGGCCTGCCCGCGACCTGGTGGTGCTGCCGGTGACCGGGTCGGGCGCGGGCGAGCCGGCGGCCACGTCGAGCGGGCTGCTGGTGCTGCGGCTGGGCGACGCCGCGTTCTCCGCGCTGGGCACGGTCCGGCACGAGCAGTCGGCCTACGACCCGGGCATCCGCCGGGCGCTGGTGATCGGCGACGACCTGTGGACGGTGTCGGCCGCGGGCGTCGGGGTCGACCGGATCGACGGGTTGGCGCGGCAGGCGTGGGTGCCGTTCACCTGATCTGGTCGTGGAGCAGGCGGTGCGCGAGGACCGTGCCGCCCGCCATCGCCGCCGGCAGCACCACCAGCGCGGCCAGCGGGATCAGGCACAGCAGGTAGGTCGGCACGGCGAAGCCGAGCGTGACCGCGCGCCGCTTGCGCAGCGTGCGCCGGCGCACGTCGAGCTTGAGGCCGCGCCGGGTGAACGGGATGGCGGTCAGCTCGATCGCCAGCAGCGACGCGTTGACGAGCACCGCGACCACCGGCACCGCGGTCTGGCCGACGACCGGGATGAACCCGGCGGCGAACAGCGGGATGGCGAACAGGATCGCGATGCCGACGAGCAGGACCGCGTCGCGCGCGCCGACCGCCGCCGACCTGAGCCAGCTCACCTGCTCGGCCTCGGGCACGCCGCCGAGGTGGGTGTCCTCGACGGTCTCCGCGATGTGCTCGTAGAACGGTCCGCCGATGATCAGCGTGATCGCGGTGAACAGCAGCAGTCCGATCGCGACGAACGCGCCGATGATCGAGAACCCGGCGGCGAAGCGGGTGGCCGCGCGCAGGCCGTCGTTCCAGTCGTCGGCGAACGGCGTGACCCAGGTGGCGATCTCGTCGATCCACACCGCGAGCCCGATCACGCCGCCGATCAGCAGCACGGTCGTGAGCAACGCCGGCACGGCCCCGATGAGCAGCAGTTTCGGCGAGCGGAACACCAGCGAGAAACCCTGGCCGAGCAGTCCGACACCGGTCGAGAAGTCCCTCAGCACCCTGATCACCGGCGGAGCATATCCGCGGTGCGGGCCGCGAAGTCGCGAAACGGTGCTCGCGCGGTCCTGGGAGCGGTGCCAGACTGCTGGTCTCTGGGGAGAGGACGTTCCGCCATGGCACTGGACCACACCGAGCCCGTCCTGCTCGTGCGCAAGCGCGGCGACCTCGTCGGCGAGTGGGAGCGGAGCTGCCACCTGGCGCCGCTGCCCGACGACGGCACGCGGTCGACGCTGCTGACGCTGTGCGGTGAGCGGCTCGACATGGACGCGGCGGAGCTGCTGCCCGAACCCGAGGGCATGCCCTGCGTGGCGTGCCTGCTCTCGGTGCCACCGGCCCGCGGCTGAACCCGGCGCCGCCGGTCCGTCGCGCGTCGCGCCGATCGTCCACCCGGGACGGCCCCCGCACCCGGCGGGGGCCGTGATCCTCAGCGACGGCGGCGGAAGCTCAACGCCCGCGCGCCGGCGCCGACGCCGGCCAGGTGCAGCGCCACGCACAGCAGGCCGGCCGTGAGCAGCGTCCCGCCGTCCAGCACGGAGCCGAGCGAAACGTTCGCCAGGTCGAGCAGGAGGGCGAGGCCGAAGATGACCGCGGCGATGATCGCGAACACGGGAAACCTCCAAGGTGGAGTGGGTGATCACGAGTTACCCCAGGGGGGAGTCCGCCAAGCGCGCGTTCGGCCCAACTTCGAGGCCCGAGCAGGTCAACGGGCCCGTGTCCGGCAGGTCGATCCGGTGGAAGCCGAGCCGGTCGGCCACGGCGTGTCCGCGGTGCCGACGACGTAGCCGACCACGCGTCCGCCGTCGTCCGCCCCGCGCACTCAGCCGTCGCCGACCGAGTCCCGGTCCGCTCCCCGACAAGGCCTGACGCGCACGTCACGAACCGCCGGTCAGCCGCGGCACGCCCACACCCGACTCCGCCCAGGCCACCAGGCCCGCCACGTCCACCCCGTGCGGCGGGTCGTCGCGGTACGGCGCGATGTTGCGGGCGCCCCGGCTGAGCAGCGCCGAAGCGCCGGACGCGTTGCCGCGCGCGGCGTGGGTCGCGCCCACGGCCAGCTGCGCCAGGCCGCGCCACAGCTCCCGCTCGGGCTCGGGCGCGGCCTTCCACGCGTCCTCCAGCACCTCGTGCGCGTGGAAGGGCCGGCCGAGGTCGAGCAGGCGTTGCGCTTCGACGAGCGACTCCTCGGGCGTGCGCGGCACGCCTTCGGGCTGCCGCTCGACGCCGGGCAGCCCGTAGGGCAGCGGGCGGCCGAGCCCGTCACGGGGGCGCGCGTTGCGGGCTCGGCCCTGGTCGTCGCGGTCGCGTGGGCTGGTCGGCACGCCTTGATCGTGTCACGAACCACGCTGCCGCGAAACGGCGCGGCTCGACTCCCGAGCGACCCGGAGAACCTCAGGTGCTTGCCCGACGGGTCGCGGAACGCGCAGTCGCGCACCCCGGAAGGTGACCGCGCCCAGCGACCCCTTGGCCGTCAGCTCCGCCATCGCGGTCGCGTGCGACCGCGAGCTGAACGAGCCCAGCGACGTGCCGCCGACCTCCACCCACACCTCCGTGACGCTGAGGGCCCGGGTCCGGCGCAGGTGGGCCGGTTCTTCCGGTCGCACGATCACCGCCTCCCACGGCGATACTGGCGTGGTGCCCGGATCGGACTGGGTCCTGCACGTCGACCTCGACCAGTTCATCGCGGCGGTCGAGGTGGCGCGCCGGCCCGAGTTGCGCGGCAGGCCCGTGGTCGTCGGCGGCGCGGGCGACCCGACGCTGCGCGCCGTGGTGGCGACCGCGTCCTACGAGGCGAGGGAGTTCGGCGTCCACTCGGGGATGCCGTTGCGGCTGGCGAAGAAGCGCTGCCCGGACGCGGTGTTCCTGCCGTCCGACCCGCCCGCCTACGAAGAGGTGTCCGCGCACGTGATGGACGTGCTGCGGGAGCTGCCCGCGGTGGTCGAGGTGCTCGGCTGGGACGAGGCGTTCCTGGGCGCGCGCACCGACGACCCGGAGGCGTTGGCCGACGCGGCGCGCCGTGCGGTGAAGGCGGCGACGGGGCTGGAGTGCTCGGTCGGCATCGGCGACAACAAGCTGCGCGCCAAGCTCGCCACCGGGTTCGCCAAGCCCGCCGGCGTGTACCGGCTGACCAGGGACAACTGGGTGGAGGTGATGGCCGGGCGGCCGGTGACCGCGTTGTGGGGCATCGGGTCGCGGACCGCGGCCAAGCTCGCGGAGCTGGGCATCGGCACGGTGGCCGGGCTGGCGCGGGCCGAGCCGGCGGCGCTGGCGGCGCGGTTCGGCCCGGCGACGGGGCCGCACCTGCGGCGGTTGGCGCTGGGCGCGGGCGACACCGACGTGACCGCGACGCCGTGGGTCGCCAAGTCCCGCAGCCGGGAGACGACGTTCCAGCGGGACCTGACCGACCCGGAGGAGATCCGGCAGGAGGTCCGGCTGCTCGCGCGGCGGGTGGTCGAGGACGTGCGGGCGGAAGGGCGGCCCGCGACGCGCGTGGTGGTGAAGGTGCGGTTCGTGCCGTTCTCCACCCGCACGCGGGGTGTGTCGTTGGCGGAGCCGACGATGGAGGTCGACCGGATCGAGGACGCGGCCGTGGCGGCGCTGGCAAGATTCGACGGCACACGCGCCGTGCGCCTGCTGGGGGTGCGGGCCGAGTTCGCCGGAGGGCCACCGTGACGAAAGTGGTGTTGAACGGTTCCGTGTCGCTCGACGGCTACAGCGCCGGGCCGAACGTGGGCGAGGAGCACCCGATGGGCGAGGGCGGCGAACGGCTGCACGAGTGGATGTTCGCCGAGGGCTCGGACGGCGACGCGCCGTTCGCGGCGACGGTCGGCGCGGTCGTGCTGGGCAGGCGGACGTTCGACCTGGGGCTGCCGCACTGGGGTGACACGCCGTTCCCGGTGCCGAGCTTCGTGCTGACCCACGAGCCGCGCCCGCCGTTGGCGATGAAGTCGGCGGCGTTCACGTTCGTCACCGACGGTCCGCGGAGCGCGGTCGAGCAGGCCCGTGCGGCGGCGGGGGACCGGGACGTGCTGGTCATGGCCGCCGCGGAGTCGGCGCGGCACGTGCTGCGCGCCGGGCTGGTCGACGAGATCCGGCTCCAGCTGGTGCCCGTGCTGCTCGGCGGGGGCTCGCGGCTGCTGGACGGGCTCCGGCCCACCGAGCTGGAGCGGGTCGGGACGACCGAGGCGGACGACGTGGTGCACCTGCGGTTCCGCGTCCTGCGGTGATCCCCGGGCGGGGCCCGGCCGCCGCGTGCCGGCCGCCGTCGTGCGCGCGCCGCGTCACCGCGCCGAAGCGGTGATGCCCTCCAGCACGGTGTAGAGCCGGGCGGCGGTGGCCGGGTCGAACTCCGGCCTGCCGGGGTCGATCGGCGTGCCCGCGCGGGACGCGGTGAACGGCACGGCGGGCGGGTCGGCCAGGAACCGGTGGACCTGGTCCGCCGCGTCGGCCGTCGACCGGGCGAACCACCCGGCCACCACGTCCAGCGCCCGGCCGCGCAGCCCCCCGACCTGCGCGCCCAGCCCGCTGTCCACGAACATCGGGTTGTGCAGCACGTACCGGACCGCGCTGCCCGGGTGGCGGTCGGCGAAACCGGCCCCGAGCAGGTCCGCCGCCCGCGCGCCCTGGCTGACCGCCCGGAACGCCCGGAACCCGCGGCTCAGCGCGAGGTCGTCCCACTGGATGCCCGGCCCCTTCAGCCCGGCCACGCCGCACAGGCTCACCACCACCGGCGCGGCCGACCGCTCCAGGACCGGCAGCAGCCGTTCCACCAAGGCGAACCGGCTCACCGCGTAGAGCGCGAACGAGTGCTCCAAGCCGTCGGCGGTGACCTCGCGGCGGCGGGTGTACCGGCCCGCGCCCAGCACGAGGTGGTCGACCACGTCGAACCGCGACGCCACCTCCTCGGCCACCGCGGCGGTGCCGGCGATCGTGCTCAGGTCGCCCCGGACCAGCTCGACCCCCTCCGGCGCGGCGGCCGACCGGCCCACCACCGCGACGCGGTGCCCCTCGCGCGCCAGTCGTGCCGCCAAGCTCCGGCCGATGCCGTTCGTGCCGCCCGTGATCACCGCGTTCGCCATAACCTGGAGCTTGCAACGCGGCGCGACGACCCGAAAGAAGGCACATCCATGTCCCTGGTCCCGGTGCCGGTCACGACCGCCGACCGCGCCGCCTGCCCGGTGTCCGACCTGCTGAGCAGGGTCGGCGACAAGTGGAGCCTGCTGGTGCTGGCGCTGCTCGCCGAACGGTCCTACGGCTTCAACGAGCTGGACCGCGCGGTGCACGGGCTGAGCCGCCGCATCCTCACCCGCACCCTGCGGGCCCTGGAGCGCGACGGCCTCGTCAGCCGGGAGGAGCGACCGGGCAAGGCCGCCGGCGTGACGTACGCGGCGACCGCGCTCGGCCGTTCCATGCTGGACCTCGTCGTCCCCTTGGGACAGTGGGTGCTGCGGCACGAGGACGAGATCGAGGCCGCGCGATCGGCCTACGACAACGCAGCCAGCACCCGACGCGCGGTGTCCACACTGGACTGAGGGTTCTGGCCGGTGACCAGGTTGCCGTCCACGACGACCGTGCTGGACCACGCCGCGCCCGGTTGCGGCGCCGCGCCCAGCTCGCGCAACCGCGTCTCCAGGGAGTACGGCACGGCCAGGCCGCCCTGGCGTTCCTCCTCGTCGGTGAACACCGCCAGCCGCCGCCCGGCGAACGCGAACGAGCCGTCCTCGCGCACCGCCGCCAGCAGCCCGGCCGGTCCGTGGCACAGCGCGCCGACGACCTTGCCCGCGTCGTCGAACGCCACCAGCAGCCGGCCGAGGTCCGCGTCGAACGCCAGGTCCGCCATCGGGCCGTGCCCGCCGGGCAGCAGCACCCCGTCGTAGTCGGCCACGTCGACGTCCGCCAGCCGCAGCGGCGCCGCCAGCTCGTCGTCGATCGACGCCAGGAACTCGCCGAAGCCGTCGGTCAGGCTGACCGGGTCCACCGTCGGCCGCACGCCGCCCGGCGTGGCGATGTCCACCCGCGCGCCCGCGTCCCGCAGCACGCGCACCGACTCGACCACCTCCTCCGCCCAGAAGCCGGTGGGGTGGCTCGACCCGTCGGCCAGCACCAACTCGTCGGCCGCCGAGACGACCACCAGAACCCTGCTCATCGTTCATTCCTCCCGTGAAGTCCGGCACTGCTCGCGACAACGACCACCTCATCACGTTTCATCCGTTACCGTTCGGCTGGTCATAAGCGTTCTTATAGCTCTGGAGTTGCGCGGTGGCCGACCTCGACCTGCTGTCCACGTTCGTGGAGATCTACCGGTCCGGCTCGCTGACCGCCGCCGCCCAGCGGCGCGGCCTCACCCAGCCCGCGGTGAGCGGGCACCTGGCCCGGCTGGAGCGGGAGCTGGGCGAGCCGCTGTTCACGCGCTCCAGCCGCGGCGTCACGCCGACCGCGCGGGCCGACGCGCTGGCCCGCCGGGTCGGCGCGCACGTGGACGAGCTGCGATCGGCGCTGTCCGAGGTGGACGACCGGGAGGCGTACGCGGGCGTCGTGCACGTGGCGGGCGCGGTGGAGGTGATGGCGGCCCGGGTGCTGCCCGCGCTGGCGCCGCTGACCACGCGCGGGCTGCGGCTGCGGGTCACCCTCGGCCTGGCCGACGACCTGCTCGCGGCGCTGGTCAACGCCAGGCTGGACCTGGTGGTGTCCGCGGTGCGGCCGGTGGACCGCGCGGTGGTCGCGACGCCGTTCGTGGACGAGGAGTTCGTGCTGGTCGGCGCGCCGACGTTGGTCCGCACGATCGACCGCGCGCTGCTGGCGGCCGACCCGGTGCGGGCGTTGGCGCACCTGCCGCTGGTCGCGTACGCGGAGGAGCTGCCGATCGTGCGGCGGTACTGGCGCAGCGAGTTCGGCCGCCGCCCGCCCAACCCGGTCGCGGTGGTCGTGCCGGACCTGCGGGCGGTGCTGGCGGCGGTGGTCGCGGGCGCCGGCGTGTCGGCGCTGCCGCGGTACCTGGCCGACCCGGCGCTCGCGGCGGGGTCGGTGGAACCGGCGCACCAGGCGGCCGTGCCGCCGTTGAACACGTTGTACCTGGCCACCCGGGTCGGCGGGCTGGCGAACCCGTCGGTGGCGCTGGTGCACGGCCACCTGATGGCCCGGTCGCGGGAGTGGGGCGTGCTGTGACGTCCCGGCACGCCCCACTCCCCGCGAGGGTCAGACGCCGGCGATGGACTGGATCCAGGACCGGTAGCGCGTCACGTTGGTGTAGGCGGTGGTGGTCTGCCGGTCGCTGGTGGACGCGACGCCGACCTGCGCGCCGCCCGCCATCATCGGGCCGCCCGAGTCGCCGCCGGCGGTGATGCCGTCACCGCGCCGGGCGCAGATCGCGTTGCCGCCGTAGGCGTCGGTGCAGCCGCTGGTGACGATCACGTTGGCGACCTTCAAGTACTGCGACTGGCAGTTGATCTCCGAGCCGCACTGGGACGTCGCGCCCCAGCCGTAGACCTGCACGGTCTGGCCCACGGTGACCGAACCCGGCTGGCCGAGCCGGGCGTAGGTCGCGGACACGGAGCGGTCGAGCCGGACCAGCGCGAGGTCCGACGAGTGGGTGTGGGTCTGCACGCCGTTGGCCACCGTGCCGCCGGACGTCTGGTCGAGGCTGCCGATGCGGAACGACAGCCCGCCGCCGCTGACGCAGTGCTTCGCGGTCAGGATCCACGTGGGCGCGATGATGGTCGCGCTGCACGTCTGCCTGCCGTTGGAGAACAGCCGGGCCGCCCACGGGGCGTTGCTCGCGTAGCCGCCGCCGATGATGTACGGCGTCACGCCGCCCCCCGCCGTCGCCGGCGCGGCCGACGCCGACGGGGCGAGGGACAGCAGGGAGAGCAACGCGGCTGCGAGCGCAGGGATCAACCTGGTGATTCGCAAGGTGTTCCTCGATTCCGAAGACACGCGATCGCTCGCGCACAGGGATGTCTTGGGTCACGAGATTCGTACCACCCGACCGGGTGAAAAGGGATATATCGAATCAGTCATAAACGCGCGCTATACGGTGGACGACATGCTCGTCGAACTGGCCATCGGGGACGCCTACGGCGCGGGCTTCGAGTACGCCGACCCCGCGCTCGTGACCAGCCACAACACCCTCGCCGGATACGTCCGGCACCCCAGGCGCACCGGTATCCGCCCCGGCTCGTACACGGACGACACGCAGATGACGCTGGCGTTGGCGGAACTGCGGGTCTCCGGCGCGCCGTGGACGCCCGAGTCGGTGGCGTCGGCGTTCGTGACCGCGTTCCACCGCGACCCGCGCGAGGGTTATGCGCGGGGTTTCCAGGCTTTCCTGGAGGGCGTGCGCACCGGCGCGGAGTTCCTGGCCCGCATCCGGCCCGACAGCGACAAGAGCGGCGCGGCGATGCGCGCCGCCCCCGCCGGGCTGCTGCCGACCGTGGCCGACGTGCTGCACCACACCGACGTGCAGGCCAAGGTCACCCACGACACGCCGGACGGTGTCGCGTCGGCGCGGGCGGCGGCGTTGGCGGTGCACTACTGCCACCACGGGCTGGGGCCGGTGGCGGAGGTCGGCTCGTGGATCGCCGGGCAGCTCGGCTCCGACGCGTGGGCGCGGCCGTGGCGGGGCGAGGTCGGGTCGAAGGGCGTGATGAGCGTGCGCGCCGCGGTGACCGCGTTGGCCGAGGGCGGCTCGCTGAGCTCGGTGCTGCGGGCGTGCGTCGCCTTCACCGGTGACGTGGACACGGTCGCGACGGTCGCGCTGGCCGCCGCGTCGCGGTCCGCCGAGATCCGCGCCGACCTGCCCCCGGTGCTGGTGGACGGGCTGGAGAACGGGCCGTACGGCCGCGACCACCTGGCCCGGGTGGACGCTCAGCTGCTGCGGTAGCGGCCGAGCAGCTCGGCGACCCGGTCCGCCGGCCACGGGCGGACGTCGCCGAACGTGGCCGCGAAGAACAGCTCCAGGTGCACGTGCCAGACCGCGAGCGCCCTCGGCGCGAACGCCGGGTCCGCGAGCGCGTGCGTCAGCTCGACCGTCGTGCCCCGGTCGGGGTCGTGCCGGAACTCCCAGCGCACCCGGCCGGTCGGCGAGTCGAACACCAGCACGCGCGGCGGCGTCCGCTCGACCAGCGGGCCGGCCGGCACGTGCGGGTTGGTCGCGCGGGCGGGCACGCCGTCCTCGCCCTCGGTGAGCAGCGCCCACACCTCGTCCAGCGGACGCCAGACGAGGTCGCGGACGAACCGCACCACGCCGTCGTCCAGCCGGCCCTGGTCCAGCCCGAACTCGCGGACGTAGTGCTCCATCGGCCCGCGCAGGTCCGTCGGCGGCTCGAACGGGCGGTCGGCGAGCCGCGCCCGCAGACCGGCGAGGCAGGTGTCCCAACCGGCGGCGTTGCGCCCCGCGCCGTGCTCGTCGCCGAGGACGTGCGTGAACACCAGCAGGCAGCCGCGCTCGTGCGGCAGCAGTTCGAACCGCAGCACGTCGGTGTGCCAGCGGAAGGCGAACACCTTCGGCGGGTCGGACTCCAGCACCTCGCCGGTGGTGACCTGGTCGGGGAAGGAGAACGTCATCTCCCGCCCGTCGATCGCCACCGCCGCCGGGAACCAGTGCGCCAGCTCGGCCGGCTCGGTGACCGCCCGCCACACCAGGGCCGGCGGGTGGGCGAGCACCCGTTCGAACCTCAGCACGGGCTTGCCGTCGATCCGTCGCAGTTCGGTGCTCACGAGTCCATCCCGTCCAGTCGGCGTGCCAGCGCGTCCAGGCTGTCCTCCCACATCCGCCGGTACGGCGCGAGCCAGGCGTCGACCTCGGCCAGCGGTCCCGGCCGCAGCCGGTAGAGCCGCCGCTGGGCGTCCCGCCTGACCTCGACCAGCCCGGCCTCGCGCAGCACCTTCAGGTGCTTGGACACCGTCGGCTGGCTCACCGACAGGCCGTCGACCAGGTCGTTGACCGGCCGCTCGCCGTCGCGCAGCACGTCGAGGATGCGGCGTCGCTGCGGATCGGCGAGCACCGCGAAAGTAGATGCCATGACAGGAATATAGCTCGCACGGCATATAACCTGTCAACCGGGCGGTTAGGATGGGAACCGGCGCCTCGACCCCAGTGCGGCCTCCCTCATGCGTGGCACAACCGCGTGAACCCTTCCGCTCGACCCTTTCGAGGAGCCCTCCCATGCCGCGCACGTTCGCCGGCTCGCCCGTCCGCGACCTGCTCGCCCTCACCTCCCGCCCCGAGGTCATCTCGTTCGCCGGCGGCCTGCCCGCGCCCGAGCTGTTCGACGTCGAAGGCCTGCGCACGGCCTTCGACCAGGCGCTGTCCCGCCGGACCCTCCAGTACGCGCCCACCGAGGGCGACCCGGACCTGCGCGGCCTGATCGCCGACCGGCTCAGCACCCGCGGCCTGCCCACCGCGGTCGAGGACCTGCTCGTCACCTCCGGCTCGCAACAGGCGCTGACGCTGGTCGTGACCGCGCTGCTGGAGCCGGGCGCGGTCGTCGTGGTGGAGGAGCCGACCTACCTGGCCGCGCTGCAGTGCTTCCAGCTCGCCGACGCGCGGATCGTGCCCGTCGCGAGTGACGAGCACGGCGTGGTCCCGGCCGCGCTGGCCGACGTGATCGAGCGGGAACGGCCGGAGCTGCTGTACCTGGTGCCGACGTTCGCCAACCCGACCGGCCGGACGTTGAGCGCCGGGCGGAGGGCCGAGGTCGCCGCGCTGGCCGACCGGCACGGCCTGTGGGTCGTCGAGGACGACCCGTACGGCGAGCTGCGCTACCGCGGCGAGCCGGCCCCGTCGCTGGCGTCGATGAGCGACCGCGTGCTGTACCTGGGCAGCTTCTCCAAGGTCGGCGCGCCGGGCATGCGGCTGGGCTGGCTGCGCGCGCCCGCCTCGATCATGCGCACGCTGGTGATCGTGAAGCAGGCGGCGGACCTGCACACGTCCGCCATCGACCAGGCCGCTGCGGCGGCGTACCTGAAGGCGAACGACCTGGACGAGCACATCCGCGGGTTGTGCGCGGCCTACCGGGGGCGGCGGGACGCGATGATCGGCGCGCTGCCGTCGACCACGCCCGCCGGCACGCGGTGGAGCGACCCGGACGGCGGGATGTTCGTGTGGGTGGCCCTGCCGGGCGAGGTGGACACGTCCTCGCTGATCACGGCGGCGTTGGCGCGGGACGTGGCGTTCGTGCCGGGCGCGCCGTTCTACGCGACGACCCCGGACCGGTCGACCCTGCGGCTGTCGTTCACCACCAACACGGTCGAGGAGATCGTGGAGGGGATGCGGCGGCTGGCGACCGTGCTGCGGGGTTAGGCGTGGCGCGGTGTTGACCCCGGCCGGGGTGCGGTGCACCGTGTCGGTTCCGGCGGCGTCGTCCCGCGGTGGTGGTGGAGCCGGGTCCCGGCGGGCCTGAGCCGCCGCGCACGACGACGACCGGCCCCGGATCCGGCGTCGACTCCCCGCCGCCCGTCCCCGTCCCCGCCGCCCGTCCCCGTCCCCGGACCGGCCCGGTCCGGGGACGGGTTCGGCCCGGTCCCCGGCAGGTAGCGGAAGTTTCCGCCCGCCCGAGCCTTGGCCGGTGGTCGTCCGGCTCCCTACTTTCGTGTCATCTCACGGAAGAAGGGGGCCACATGACCGACCACGCGCTGTCGATCCCGTCACCGCCACCACCGCCGCGGCCCCGGGCACGAGCCGCCGTCGTGCTGCTCGGCCTGCTCGTCGTCGTCCTGGTCGGCGCGTCCGTGCTGGCGATCGTGCTGTTCGTCGGCGCGAAGGACGAGCACGCCCTGGAGGTCCAGCGCCTGGACCAGGCGAACCGGTCGCTCACCGAGGCCGAGGGGCGGCTGGCGGACACCGAGTCGGCCAACGACACCCTCATCGGCCGGATCTCCACGTTGGAGGCGCAGAACGCCGAGCTGCACAAGTGCGCCGACCCGGCCAAGGACTCGATCATCGCGGCGCGGGACGACGACGACGCGGCCCTCGGGCCCGCCGTCGGCCGCGCCTCCGACAACTGCTGAGCCGGGGAGCCGACATGACCACGCCAGAACCCGACCGGGCGTTCACGCCGACCCCTTCGGCGACGCCTTCGCCGACACCTCCTCCGACGCCCGCGCCGACGCCATTCGCGTCGACCCCGCCCGCGCCGACACCGCCGGCCGGCGTGCCGTCGTCACCTGCGCCGACACCGCCGAACGGCGTGCCGCTGCAACACGGGCCGACGCCTCCGCCACCCGCGCGCCCGAGCCGGAAGCCGGTCGTCGTGCTGACCGCGCTGGCCGCCGTGCTCGCCCTCGCGACGGGCCTGTTCACCGTCCTCTACCTGGGCGAGCGCGCCGACCGCGACGCCCTCGCGGCCACCAGGTCCGACCAGGAGCGCAGCCTCGCCGACGTGACCGGGAAGCAGGAGGAGGTCGACGCGACGCTGGAGTCCAACCGGTCCCGGGAGTCGACCCTGTCCGGCGAGCACGACCTGCTCACCCGGTGCGTGGAAGCCGCCAAGGGCTACTTCGACCTGCCGCCGGAGCAGACGCCGGAGTCCTCACGCCTGTTCCGCGTCATGTACGACGTCTGCCCGCAGATCTGACTCCACCGCCGCCCGGACGCCGCGGACCGCCAGCCGGTCCGCGCGTTCGTTCTCCGGGTGCCCGGCGTGCCCCTTCACCCAGTGCCACTCGACGTCGTGGGGCGCGGCGGCGGCGTCGAGGCGTTGCCACAGGTCGACGTTCTTGACCGGCTGCCTGGCCGAGGTCAGCCAGCCGTTGGCCTTCCACTTCGCCATCCAGGACAGCACACCGTTGCGGACGTAGGTGCTGTCGGTGTAGATCCGCACCACCGAGGGCCGCTTGAGGGTCTCCAAGGCGCGGATCGGGGCCATCAGCTCCATCCGGTTGTTGGTGGTGGCCGTCGACTCCCCGCCGAACAGGTCGCGCTCGTGCGTCCCGTACCGCAGCACCGCGCCCCACCCGCCCGGTCCGGGGTTGCCGCTGCACGCGCCGTCGGTGTAGATCTCCACCACCTGCTCCATGCGGGGGAACATACCGACCGGCTCGAACCGCCCGTGACGGTCGTTGCGCCGTGAGCGCAATCGCTTCCGCCCGCACGACGACCGTGGGCACGCTGTCGGGCATGGCACAGGGTTTCCGGGGTGACGTGGCCGACTTCTACCACCGCTACCGGCGCGGGTACCCGCTGGCGGTGCTCGACGCCGTGGTCGAGGTGTTCGGGCTGACACCGGACGACGTCGCGGTGGACCTCGGGTGCGGCACCGGCCAGGTGACCGTGCCCCTCGCGGAGCGGGTCCGGGCCGTGATCGGTGTCGACCCGGAGCCGGACATGCTGGCGCACGGCCGCCGCGCGGGGGAGGAGCGGGGCGCGGCGAACCTGGCGTGGGTGGTCGGGACGGACGCCGACGTCCCCGCGTGGCGCGCCGTGCTCGGCGACGGGTCGGTCGGCGTCGTCACGATCGGCCAGGCGCTGCACTGGATGCGGCACGACGAGCTGTTCCGGGCGCTGCACCCGCTGGTGAGGCCGGGCGGCGGGGTGGCGGTGCTGACCAACGGCACCCCGTTGTGGTTGCAGGACGAAGACTGGTCGCGGGCGTTGCGCGAGTGCCTGGAGCAGTGGCTGGGCACACCCGCCGGGAACGCGTGCGGCACCGACGAGGAGAGCCAGGCCCGGTACCGGGAAAGCCTGGCCGCGGCCGGGTTCCGGGTCGACGTGCGCGGCGTCGACTACACCGCCGAGCTGGACCTGGAGTCCATTGTGGGCGGTGTGCTCTCCGCGCTGCCCGTCGACCGGCTGCCCGCGGACCGGCAGGCGTTCACCGACCTGGTGCGCGCCGCGCTGGAACCGCACGCGCCGTTCACCGAACACGTCCACGTGACCGTGCTGACCGGTCGGCGGTGACGCCGGGGCACGTTCCCCTCCTACGATTCGCCGGGTGGACGAGCCCACGACCCCCGAGGACGAGCCGACGACCCCCGTCGCCGGGATGACGATCAGCCTGCGCACCGGCCGTGACGTGGTGATCGTCGACCCGGACCGCTTCCTGGCCGCCGCCCGCGCGGCACACCACGACCTGCACCCGGACCTCACCGAGGCCGAGGTCGCCGAGGCGATCGCCGACGTCACCGACGCCGCGTACGCGCTCATCGACCGTCACGGCGACCTGGCCGCCGACCACGAACCACCCGACCGCCCCCCGCTGCCGGGCGTCCGCGTCACGGACCGCCCGGACGGCCTGTCACCCGCCGGGTCGATGAGCGAACTGGTGCTGGACGAACCCCACCCGCTGCAGGACTACGGGTGCTTCCTCCCTGATGACGTCTTCGCCCGCCGACCGGACCACTGAGCACGCGCCCACCGAACCGCACGCCCACACCATCGCCCTCCCCACAGGCATCGAACCGGCCCGCACCACCCGCAGACCGGCCCGGACTGTTGTCGAGCAACTCCGAGGACGAGTGGGCCCTGGCGGCCATCGGTTCACGATCAGCCGTTCCGGGTGTGGTCCGTCCGACACTCGTCGACGGACCACACTCCGTACGTCACCAGCCGCGCGTGCGCCACTCGGACAGGTGAGGTCGCTCACGCCCCAGAGTGGTGTCATCCCCATGACCCGGGTACACCCAGGTGTCGTCCGGCAGTTCGTCGAAGATCCGCGACGACACGTCGTCGATCAGCGAACCGAAGGTTTCGGGCGACGTGGTCTTGCCGACTCCCCCCGGGAACAGCGAGTCCCCGGTGAAGAGGTGGGCGTGACCGGTCGGGTCGCGGTACAGCAGGGCGATCGAGCCCGGCGTGTGGCCGCGCAGGTGGATCACCGTCAAGGGGACCTCGCCGACGTTCACCACGTCGCCGTGCCCGACCAGCACGTCCGGCGGGATGGGCAGCACGTCCGCGTCCGCCGCGTGCGCGATGGTGTTGGAGCCGTTCGCGCCCGCGACCGCGCCGAGCGCCCCCCAGTGGTCCTGGTGGCGGTGGGTGGTGACGACCGTCTTCAACCTCGGCCGGTCCACCTCGTGGCCGACCACGTCCGACAGCCGCTCCGGGTCGGCCGCCGCGTCGATCAGCAGACCTTCGTTCGTCGCGCGGCAGACCAGCAGGTACGCGTTGTTGTCCATCGGGCCGACGGAGACCTTGGTGATGGTCAGCGCGTCGAGGGTGCGCCGAGCCGCCGGTCCGCCCGGTGACACGTGCCCCGTGTAGTCCTCTAGTACGTCCACAATGGCCGACCGTATCCGACCGGGCACCCTTCAGGGTCCCCACAGGTCGACCCCATAGGGTTGGTAACGGTCACCGTCGCCCCTCCGATTTCGTCTGATTAGGGTCCTTCTTCCTCGTGCCTACCAAACGTCGGATCAACTGGGACGTCCTGCGCATCCTCGCCGTGCTGTGCGTGCTCCTCCAGCACGCCACCCGCGTCGGCCCGGCCAACCACCCCGAGCTCGGCCGCCCGGCCTTCGTGTTCGGCTTCGAGTTCGGCGCCAGCACCCTCGTGGTGATCTCCGCCTTCTTCGCCTGCGCCTCCCTGGCCAAGGGCGAACCCGGCCGCTTCCTGCGCAACCGCCTGGCCCGACTGCTGCCCGCCTACCTGGTCGCCGTCGTCTGCACCTACACCGTGCTGCGCCACTTCACTCCGGACGGCTGGAGCGAGCTCGAACCGCGCGACCTGCTCGTCAACGTCCTCATGCTGCAGAGCTGGTTCCCCGAGGCACGCCTGGTCGACGTGGCCTACTGGACGCTCCCGATCCAGATCACCGGGTTCGTCGCGGGCGCCCTGCTGGTGTCGCGCATCCGCGGCCGGGCGGTCAAGGCGCTGCTCTGGACCCTCGTCGTGGTCCCCCTGGTCATCAGGGACTGGACCGCCGACCCCGGCCTGGTCCACGTCCTCTACAACGGTCTGGGCGCGCAACGGGCGCAGCTGTTCGCCATCGGCATCGCCATCTGGCTGTGGTCCAAGGGACGGCTCGGCGACCGGCACCTGTTCGCGCTGCTCACGGCTGCCCTGTTGGCGCAGGCCGGGCACAGCGGCGACCTCGGGTCGACGATCGGGTTCGGCGTCCTGCTGATCGGCGTGTGCGCCGCGGCGGGCGGCCCGGACTGGGACGTCGCGCCCGTGCGCCTGCTCTCCCGGCCGATCAAGTGGCTGGCGGGCATCTCATACGGCGTGTACCTGGTGCACCAGGAACTCGGCTACGTCGTGATGGCCGTGGTCGCGCCCTACGGCGGGCCGTGGACCCAGCTCGCGTTCTTCACCGCCTCGGCCGTGTTCCTCGGCTGGCTGTTGACCAAGTTCGTGGAACGCCCGGCGCACCGGGCGCTGACCGCGAGCAGGCCGACCCTGGCCGGCCTGCTGCTCACCGCCCGCCTGCACGCCGCTCAGAGCCACTTGGGCAGCGTCGGCGCCGTCCCGTTCAGCCGGGCGCCGCTGTGGCGCCCGGTCAGCCACGCCAGCACGTCCGCCGCCGCGCCGCCCACCGCGGGCGACGTCGCACCGTCCGCCCCGGTCAACGCCCAGCTGCGCTGACCACCGTCCGGGAACACCGCCTCCACCAGCACCGACGGCGTGTCGGCCCGGTCGGCGTACTGGCCGACGGCGTCCTCCAGGAAGTGCTCCAGCAGCTCCGGCGGCAGGTCGTCGAACCCGACGCCCCCGTCGAGGTCGACCAGGTGGAACCACACCTCCCGCAGCCGCAGCCACGGCACCCGGTGCGCCAGGAACGGACCCGACTTCGGGTGCGCGACCTCCGCCTCCCACGCCGTGGCCGGCAGCTCCCGGGCGGCCACGGCGAACCGCTGGCACGCCGCGTCCAGATCGGCCCGCAGCAGCTGCGGCAACCGGCCCGCGCCCTCGGCGATGTCGGCGTCGCGGTCGGCCGCGCTCGGGTACATCTGGTGCTCGACGCCCGTCTTCGCCCACGTGAGCAGGTTCACCAGGGCGTCGGCGTTGCGCGCGATGTGCGTCACCACGTGCGCCCGGCTCCACCCCGGCAGCAGGCTCGGACCGCGCAACGCGGAGAGGTCCAAAGCCGCCACGACCTCGTACAACACGCCTGTCGCCCGGTCGACCTCGGCGAGCCCGGCGACCGCGTCCTGGACCGCGGCCGACTGCTCGCGGGGCGCGGGTACGCTCGTCTGGGCGGATCGGACCTGGGCGGCATCAGCGAAGCTCATGGGCACCTCATCCCGGCGTTTGCGGCCGAACGGCCTATCACCCCAGCGTAGGGGCGTTCACTACCGACCGGTAGAGCCGTTGGCGCACGATCGGGGGAGTGTGCCCGTCACGAATTGTCGGTACCCGGTCCTAGCATGGTGGACGCCCTCCCCGACAGGGCCGAAGCAGTGGTCCGATACGCTTTTCGAACGTCTGTTCGGGGAAAGGTCAAGAACCGAAGGGAACCGTTGTGGCCGACCGGCTTGTCGTTCGCGGGGCGCGCGAGCACAACCTGCGAGGGGTGGACCTCGACCTGCCGAGGGACAGCCTCATCGTGTTCACCGGGCTGTCCGGCTCGGGCAAGTCCAGCCTCGCCTTCGACACGATCTTCGCCGAGGGCCAGCGCCGCTACGTCGAGTCGCTCTCGGCCTACGCGCGGCAGTTCCTCGGCCAGATGGACAAGCCCGACGTCGACTTCATCGAGGGCCTGTCGCCCGCGGTGTCGATCGACCAGAAGTCGACCAGCCGCAACCCGCGGTCGACCGTGGGCACCATCACCGAGGTCTACGACTACCTGCGGCTGCTCTACGCCCGCGCCGGCAAGGCGCACTGCCCCACCTGCGGCGAGGCGATCAGCAAGCAGACGCCCCAGCAGATCGTGGACCAGGTGCTGGCCATGGAGTCGGGCACCAAGTTCCAGGTGCTCGCCCCGGTCATCCGCGGCCGCAAGGGCGAGTACCTCGACCTGTTCTCCACGCTCCAGTCCCAGGGCTACTCGCGCGCCAAGGTCGACGGCGTGGTGCACGCCCTCGGCGAGGTGCCGAAGCTGAAGAAGCAGGAGAAGCACGACATCGCGGTCGTGATCGACCGGCTCAGCGTCAAGGCGAGCTCCAAGCAGCGGCTGACCGACTCGGTGGAGACGGCGCTGCGCCTGGCCGACGGCCTGGTCGAGCTGGAGTTCGTGGACGTGCCCGAGGGCGACCCGGGCCGCGTCCGCGGCTTCTCCGAGCACCTGGCCTGCCCGAACGGCCACCCGCTGGCCATCGAGGACCTGGAACCGCGGTCGTTCTCGTTCAACTCGCCCTACGGCGCCTGCCCCGCCTGCACCGGCATCGGCGTGCGCAAGGAGGTCGACCCGGAGCTGGTCGTCCCCGACGACGAGCTGTCGCTGGGCGAGGGCGCGATCGCGCCGTGGGCGTCCGGCCAGACCGCCGAGTACTTCACCCGGCTGCTGGAGTCCCTCGGCCTCGCCATCGGGTTCCGGATGGACACGCCGTGGCGGCAGCTGCCCGCCAGGGCGCAGAAGGCCGTGCTGCACGGCGTGGACGAGCAGGTCAACGTCCGCTACAAGAACCGCTACGGCCGCGAACGCTCCTACTACGCCAACTACGAGGGCGTGATCCCGTTCCTGGAACGGCGGCAGGAGCAGACTGAGTCCGAGTACATGCGGGAGAAGTACGAGGGCTACATGCGGGAGGTGCCGTGCCCCACGTGCCAGGGCACGCGCCTCAAGCCGGAGATCCTGGCCGTCACGCTGCACCACGGGCGCAAGGGCGACAAGTCCATCGCCGAGGTGTGCGCCATGTCGGTGTCGGAGTGCTCCGACTTCCTCGACGGGCTCAAGCTCGGCAAGCGCGAGTCGATGATCGCGGGCGCGGTGCTCAAGGAGATCCAGGCCCGGCTGCACTTCCTGCTCGACGTCGGCCTCAACTACCTGTCACTGGACCGCGCGTCCGGCACACTTTCGGGTGGAGAAGCTCAGCGGATCAGGTTGGCAACGCAGATCGGCTCCGGGCTCGTCGGCGTGCTCTACGTGCTGGACGAACCCTCGATCGGGTTGCACCAGCGTGACAACCACAAGCTGATCGAAACCCTGATCCGGCTGCGCGACCTGGGCAACACGCTCATCGTGGTCGAGCACGACGAGGACACCATCCGCACCTCCGACTGGGTGGTCGACATCGGCCCCGGCGCGGGCGAGCACGGCGGCAAGGTCGTGCACAGCGGCACCTACAAGGAGCTGCTGAAGAACAAGGAGTCGATCACCGGCGCGTACCTGGCGGGGCGCAAGGAGATCCCCATGCCCGCCGCCCGCCGCAAGGTCGACAAGAAGCGGCAGCTCACCGTGGTCGGCGCGCGCGAGCACAACCTGCGCGGCATCGACGTGTCGTTCCCGCTCGGCTGCCTCGTCTCGGTCACCGGCGTGTCCGGCTCCGGCAAGTCCACCCTCGTCAACGACATCCTCGCGACCGTGCTGGCGAACAAGCTCAACGGCGCGCGGCAGGTCCCGGGCAGGCACACGCGCGTGCGCGGACTGGACCAGGTCGACAAGCTCGTGCAGGTCGACCAGTCGCCGATCGGCCGCACCCCGCGGTCCAACCCGGCCACCTACACCGGCGTGTTCGACCACATCCGCAAGCTGTTCGCGGCCACCACCGAGGCGAAGGTGCGCGGCTACCAGCCGGGCCGGTTCTCGTTCAACGTCAAGGGCGGGCGCTGCGAGGCGTGCGCGGGCGACGGCACGATCAAGATCGAGATGAACTTCCTGCCGGACGTCTACGTGCCGTGCGAGGTGTGCAAGGGCGCCCGGTACAACCGCGAGACCCTGGAAGTGCACTACAAGGGCAAGACGATCTCCGAGGTCCTCGACATGCCGATCGAGGAGGCGGCGACGTTCTTCGAGCCGATCAACGCCATCCACCGGCACCTGCGCACGTTGGTCGACGTCGGTCTCGGGTACGTGCGGCTGGGCCAGCCCGCGCCCACCCTGTCCGGCGGTGAGGCGCAGCGGGTGAAGCTCGCGGCGGAGCTGCAGAAGCGGTCCACCGGCAAGACCGTCTACATCCTCGACGAACCCACCACGGGCCTGCACTTCGAGGACATCCGCAAACTGCTCGGCGTGATCAACGGCTTGGTCGACAAGGGCAACACGGTGATCGTGATCGAGCACAACCTCGACGTGATCAAGACGTCGGACTGGCTGGTCGACATGGGCCCGGAAGGCGGGTCCGGCGGCGGCATGGTGGTGGCTGAGGGCACCCCGGAACAGGTCGCCGACGTGACCGACAGCTACACGGGCCAATTCCTCCGCGAAGCCCTCCCCGCCGAAGCCGCCGTGAGCTGAACCAAGATCACCCGAAAGCGTTACGGGCCAGCGGGTATGAATGGAAACACGGAATACGTTGCCGGAATAAAGGGAGGCGCGGCGGCCAGGCACATCATCATGCCGACATCCCTCGATCCCCTCACCACTCGAGCCGCCGTCCACTCAGGCCTCACCACTCGGGCCGCCGTCCACCTGGACCGCCCTCCGCGACTCGGACGCCCCGCGGCTCGCGCGTACTCGGCCCAGCGCCGGGCGCACACGTTGCGCGCGTGTGCTGGGGTAGGTGGGACGGCCACGTGCGCAACTCGTGTGCGCACCTGGCTCGTGTGCGCACCTGGCTCGTGGACGGACCTGGCTCGCGGACGTGACCTGGGCAGGCCCGCGGTTGGTGCGCAGGTGACCGCGGCGGGCGGCTCGGGCAGGTGATCGGCTCGCGCAGGTGACTGCGGCGGCCGGTGTGCGTGACTATGGCTGCATGCCGCTGAACTCGTACCGCTTCCGCAGCGTCTGGTCGGTGGAGAGCACACCCGAGCGGGCGTTTGAGGTGTTGGCCGATCTGGGCAGCTATCCGAGCTGGTGGCCGCAGGTGCGTGCGGCCCATCGGGTCGCCGACGAGGTGGCCGAGCTCCGGTGCCGTTCGGTGCTGCCGTACGACCTGGTGTTCCAGGCGCGCCACAACGCGCGGGAGCCGGGGGTGGGGTTGTTGCGCGCGGACCTGGTCGGGGATCTCGACGGGACGGCGAGTTGGCGGATCTTCGCCGAGGGTGCCGGGTCGCGGTTGGTCTACGAGCAGGAGGTCGTGGTGCGCAAACGGTTGCTGCGGCGCCTTTCGGTCGTCGCCCGGCCGTTGCTGCTGGCCAACCACGAGCTGATGATGCGCAGCGGCCAGCGGGGGTTGCGCACGTACCTGGCCGGGTTCCACGCGGCGTTGGGGGAGGGGTAGCGAGGTTTCCGGTGAAGCGGTTGGCTCGCGGCCGGACGGTGTGCAGGCCGTCGGCTGGACGCCGAGCGCCGAGCGCTGGACGCCGAGCGCTGGACATCGAGCCGGAAGACCGGTGGCTGAACGTCGGGAGGCTGAAAGCCGGAGACCGATCACCAGAAGACCTGGCGGCGGTGGGCAGGGGCCACCTGGCGTCTGCCCACCGCCGCCGAGCTACACGACCAAGCTGAGCAGTGCGGCGACGACGAAGCCGACCACGGACAGGATGGTCTCCAGCACGGTCCACGTCTGGAGGGTTTCCTTCACCGACAGGCCGAAGTAGCGGGACACGATCCAGAACCCGCCGTCGTTGACGTGCGAGGCGATGATCGAGCCCGCCGCGATCGACATGACCAGCAGCGCCAACTGCGGCTGCGAGTAGTCCAGGTCCGCCACCACGGGCGCGACGATCCCGGTCGTGGTCACGATCGCGACGGTGGCCGAGCCCTGCGCGATGCGCATCCCGCAGCTGATCACGTACGACAGCGCGATCACCGGCAGCCCGATGTCGGCCAGCGACGTGGCGAGCACCTTGCCGACCCCGGTCGCGGACAGGACCGCGCCGAAGAACCCGCCGGCGCCGACCACGAGCAGGATCATCGCCACCGGCCGCAGCGACGCGGCGGACAGCTCGGTCACCTGGGCCCGCGTCATCCCGCGCCGGGAACCCAGCAGCCAGAACGCGAGCAGCACGGCGATCGTCAACGCCACCGCGGGCGTGCCGAAGAACGTGAACACGCCGAGCACGGTGGAGCCCTTGGGCAGCAGGATGCTGCCGAACGTGCCCGCCAGGATCAGCACCAGCGGCACCGCGATGATGCCCAGCACCAGCGACAGCGGCGGCTCGCCCTCGGTCTGGTCGTCCCGCGTCTTCGCCGCGGCGGCCAGCATCTCCTCCGGCACGGGCACGTGCAGCCGCTTGCCCATCCACGCGGAGAACAGCACGCCGCCGATGAACCACGCGGGCAGCGCCACGGCGAGCGCCATGATGATGATCCAGCCGAGTTCGACGCCGAGCAGCCCGGCCGCCGCGACGGGCCCGGGGTGCGGCGGCATGAACGCGTGCATCACCGACAGTCCCGCCAGCAGCGGCATCGCGTAGAGCACGATCGACCGGCCGCTGCGCTTCGCCGCCACGTAGACCAGGGGAGCGAGCACGAAGATGCCGATGTCGAAGAACACCGGCACGCCGAAGATCAACCCGGCGAGGCCCATGGCCAGCGGGGCGCGGTTCTCGCCGAACGCCCGCAGCAGCGACCGGGTCAGCACCTCCGCGCCGCCGGACGCCTCCAGGATGGAGCCGAGCAGCGTGCCGAGGCCGATGATCGCGGCGACGTGCCCGAGGATGCCGCCGAAGCCCTTCTCCACCAACGACTCCGACGCTTTCTGCGCCGAACCGACCAGCGTCTCCACGGGCAGGCCCGCGGCGAGCGCGACGAGCAGGCCGACGATGAGCAGCGCGATGAACGGCTCGACCTTCCACCTGATGATCATCGCGAGCAGGAGGGCGATGCTGAGCGCGGACAGCGTCAGCAGCCCTCCGGTGGTGTGCTGCAACCAGTCGATCACGCGCGGCTCCGGTGGTTTCGCAGGGAACGGCCGGGCAGGGCGTCGGTCCGCCCGCCCTCGTCGAGCACGGGCACCCCGTTGACGACGACGTGGCTGATGCCCGCGGCGGCCTGCCGGGGTTCGTCGAACGTCGCGGTGTCGGCGACCGCGTCGGGGTCGAACAGCACGAGGTCGGCGGCGTAGCCCTCGCGGACGAGCCCCCGGTCGGCCAGCCGGAGCCGCCGCGCGGCCCGCCCGGTCAGGTGGGCCACGCACTCCTCCAGCCCCAGCACGCCCAGTTCGCGCACGTACCGGGCGAGGTAGCGGGGGAACGTGCCCCACGCGCGCGGGTGCGGCCGGTCGCCGACGAGCAGGCCGTCGCTGCCGCCGGTGTGCGCCGGGTGCCGCATGATCGCGCGGACGTTGTCCTCGTGGCCGACGTGCATCAGGCACGAGGTGCCCAGCCGCTCGGACCGCAGGACGTCGAAGTACAGCTCGGCCGGCGGACGCCCGGCACGCCGCGCGGACTCGGCGATCGACAACCCGACCAGGTGCGCGTTGCGGGCCTCGCGCACGCCGTTGACCTCGATGGTGGACCAGTCGACCGGCACGCCGTGGCAGCCGTCGGAGCCGGTCTCCTCGACCTCGACCCGGATCCGCTCGCGCGTGCCCGCGTCGGACAGCCTGGCCAGGGTCGCCTCCGGGCCGCCCTCGCCCGCCCAGCTCGGCAGCAACGCCGACAGGTACGTCGCGCCGGGCAGGTAGGGGTAGGTGTCGAGGGTGATGTCGGCGCCGTCCGCGATGGCCCGGTCGAGCAGGTCGAGCAGCTCGCCCGCACGACCCCGGTTGACCTCGAAGTTCATCGTGGCGTGCGCGAGGTGCAGCGGGCAGTCGGCGTCCCGGGACACGCGCACCATCTCGGCGTACGCCTCCAGCGCGCCCGCGCCGTAGCTGCGGTGGTGCGGGCTGTAGAAGCCGCCGTGCTCGCCGACGACCCGGCACAGCTCGGTCAGCTCGGCGGTGTCGGCGTACATGCCGGGGGTGTAGGTCAGGCCGGACGACATGCCCAGCGCGCCCTCGCGCATCGACCGCGCCAGCAGTTCCCGCATCCGGTCGAGCTCGGCGTCGGTGGCGGGCCGGTCGTCGTAGCCGACGCACAGCATCCGCAGCGTGCCCTGCGGCACGAGGTAGGCGGCGTTGACCGCGATGCCCCGGTCGAGGCGGTCCAGGTACTCGCCGACCGACCGCCAGTCCCAGTCGAAGCCGGGCGGGTCGTCGTTCCACCCGGCCAGCTGGGCGCGCAGCACGGCCAGCACGTCGTCGTCCACGGGCGCGTAGGACAGCCCGTCCTGGCCCAGGACCTCGGTGGTCACACCCTGGGACACCTTCGCCAGGTGGTCCGGCTCGGCCAGCACCCGCAGGTCGGAGTGGGAGTGCATGTCGATGAAGCCGGGCGCGAGGACCCGGCCGTCGGCGTCGATCACCCGCCGCCCGTCGAGCCGGTCGCCGATCGCGGCCACCCGCCCGTCGCGCACGCCCACGTCCGCCCGGTAGGAGGGCGCGCCGGTGCCGTCCACGACCCGTGCGCCCCTGAAGACGATGTCCACGCCGTCGTGCCTCCTAGAAGTAGGTGCGGACCAGGTCGACGACGGTGGTGCCGTCGACCACGGGGATCAGCGGCCACTTGTCGAACACCGTGCAGGGGTGGGACAGGCCGAGGCCGACCCAGTCGCCGACCTCGACGTCGTCACCGGACAGCCGGACGAACGCGTGCTGGTCGTTGAGCGCGGTGACCTCGGCGGAGAACGGGCGCTCGACGCCGTCGCGGCCGCGCACGACCTGCGGCTCGGGCAGGCCCTCGTCGAACGACGCGTCCCGCTTGCCCAGCGTCAGCAGCGCCAGGTCCGGCTGCGGCCGTGAGGTGACCTGCGCCCACGCGCGCAGCGCGCTGCGGAACGGTTGCGCGCCGGGCGTGCGGCCCAGGGGCGAGATGCCGCGGTAGAACCCGTCGTCGTGGGTGATGTACGCGCCGCTGCGCAGCACCGGCCGCACCGGGAACGGCCACGGTTCGGTGAGCTTCGCCGCCACCTGGTCGAAGTAGGCGCTGCCGCCGGCGGTGACGATCGGCTCGTCCACGTCGAACAGGTCCCGCAGCGCGATCGCCAGGTCCCGCAACGAGGTCAGGTAGCCGTCCACGACGGAGCGCGCCTCGGGTGACGCGTCGTGCGCCAGCGCGCCCTCGTAGCCGCCGACGCCGACCAGGCGCAGCGACGGGCTGGCGGCGGCGGCCCGCGCCACCTCCGACGCGGTGGCCTGGTCGCGCGCGCCGGTCCGCCCGCCGCGCGCCCCGAGCTCGACCAGCACGTCGACCGGCCGCGCGACCGCGCCCAGCGCCTCGGTCATCCGCGCCACCCCGGCGACGGAGTCGACCCAACAGGTGAACTCGAACGTGTCGTCGGCGGCCAGTTCGGCGGCCAGCCAGCGCAGCCCGGCGGGGTCCACGAGCTGGTTGGCGAGCAGCACCCGCCGCACCCCGAACGCCCGGTAGACCCGCAGCTGGCTGGTGTTGGCGGCGGTGATGCCCCACGCGCCGTGCGCCAACTGGCGGGCGAACAGCTGCGGGGCCATGGTCGTCTTGCCGTGCGGGGCCAGCAGCACGCCGTGGTCGGCGCACCAGCGGGCCATGGTGGCGAGGTTGTGCTCCAGCGCGGCGGCGTCCAGCACGACCAGGGGGCCGACGAAGCCGTCGGTGAACAGGTCGAGCCGGCGGGCCGCCACGTCGCCGATCGTGGCGCCGAACGCGTCGGCGGGCAGGCCCTTGAACCGCCAGTCGACCCGCTCGTCGCGGAGGGCGGCCACAGCGTCGAGATCCACGTCTCCCGCTCCTAACGTTGCGTATAATGCAACGGCTATTGCGCGATGTGATGTTGGAGTGTGTAACATTCGGTCACCGCCGCCGTCAATCAAGGAGTTCGGATGCGGTTCGACCTGCCGGGCGGCGTGGTGTGCCTGGGCGAGACCATGGCGGTGCTGGTGCCCGCCGAACCCGGCCCGGCGCGCGCGGCGCGCACCTGGACCCGGGCGATCGGCGGCGCCGAGTCCAACGTGGCCATCCACCTGGCCCGCCTCGGCGTGCGCAGCCGCTGGGTGGGCGCGGTGGGCGACGACGCGTTCGGCGGCGCGGTCCTCGACGCGGTGAGCGGCGCGGGCGTGGACGTCACCGGCGTGCGCGTCGACCCGGACCGGCCGACCGGCCTCTACGTCAAGGAAGCCGACGCCGCGGGCAGCCCCGTGCGGTACTACCGGCGCGGCTCGGCGGCGTCCGCGATGGGACCGGACGCGCTGGACCGGATGGCCTGGGACGACGTGGCCCTGGTGCACGTCAGCGGCATCACCGCGGCGCTCTCGGACAGCTGCCTGGACCTGCTGCGGGCCGTCCTGCGCCGACCGCGCGCCACGCCCGTGTCGTTCGACCTGAACTGGCGGCCCGCGCTGTGGCACGACCGCGACCCGTCCGTGCTGCGGGAGCTCGCCGACGCGGCGGACGTCGTGCTCGCCGGCTCCGACGAGGCGCACGCCGTGTGGGGCGTCGGCGACCCGGCCGAGCTGCGGGCGCTGCTGCCCGGCCCGACGACGCTCGTGGTCAAGCACGGCGCACAGGGCGCGACCGTGCTCGAAGGCGGCACGTCGACGTTCCAGCCCGGCCTGCGCGTGGACGTCGTGGAACCCGTCGGCGCGGGCGACGCGTTCGCCGCCGGCTACCTCGCCGCGCACCTCGCCGGCGAGCCACCGGCCCGGCGACTGCGCGTCGGGCACCTCCTGGCCGCCTCCGCGCTGCTCACCAGGGAGGATGTCGGCGAGTCGCTGCCGCCCGCGGTGACCGTGCCACTGCTGGACGCCGATTCCCGCACGTGGGCCGCCGCACACCTGAGGAGACGTCGATGAGCCAAAGCCTGGACCGGGCGCTGACCCTGGTGGGGGAACTGGCCACCGGGCCCAAGACGCTGGACGAGCTGTCGGGCGTCATCGACGTGCACAAGTCGACCGCCATGAGGCTGCTGCGCACGCTGGAGTCGCACCGGTTCGTGCAGCGCGAGGGCGTGCACCACTACCGGCTCGGCACCGCCCTGTTCGACCTGGCCAACCGGGCGCTGGAGGAGCGGGACGTGCGGCGCAGCGCCGAGAACGCCCTGCGCGACCTCAACGCCCGCACCGGCTACACCGTCCACCTCGCCTCCTACGAGGACGGCGAGGTCATCTACATCGACAAGTACGACAGCACCCACCCGATGCGGATGTACTCGCGCATCGGCAGACGGGCCCCGCTGCACTGCACCGCCGTGGCCAAGGTGCTGCTGTCGGACCTGCCCGAGCCGCGCCGCCGCGAGGTCGCCCGGTCCATCGACTACGTGCCGCTGACCGCGAACACCATCACCACCCCCGACGCCTACCTGGCCGAGCTCGACCGCGTCCGCGCCGCCGGCTACGCGGTCGACAACGCCGAGCACGAGGACTTCATCCACTGCGTCGCCGCGCCCGTCCGCGGCGCCCGCGGCGAGGTCGTCGCGGCCGTGTCGATGTCCGTGCCCAAGGTGCTGCTGGACTACGACGGCCTGCTCGGCCACCTGCCCGACCTGCTCGCCACCGCGCGAGCCGCCTCCGTCGAGTGCGGCTGGTCGCCGCGCGACTGAGGAACCACCAGAGAGGAAACGCACAACCCATGGCGAAGACCGAGATCAGGACCGCCGACGCGCCCACCCCCGTGGCCGCGTTCTCCCAGGGCGTCCGCAAGGGCCCCGTGCTCCAGGTGGCGGGCCAGGTCGCGTTCGACCCGGCGACCGGCGCCGTCGTCGGCGACACCGTGGCCGAGCAGACCCGGCAGGCGATGCGCAACGTGATCGCCGTGCTGGCGGCCGGCGGCGCCACCCTCACCGACGTGGTGATGCTCCGCGTCTACCTCACCGACACCGCCCACTTCGCCGAGATGAACGCCGCCTACGGCGAGTTCGTCACCGACCAGCCGTTCCCCGCCCGCACCACCGTCTACGTCGGCCTGCCCGACAAGCTGCTGGTCGAGATCGACGCCCTCGCCGTCGTCGACTGACCGCCGCACACCCGACCGGCAGGACCACGAACGGGCGACGCGCGTACTTCTGCCGGTTGTTCTGCGTGGTGTCGGGCGCGCGCGGGCGATTGACTGGTGACACCCCCGAGAGCACGTCATGGAAGGACCCGGCGATGGCTAGGAACGCATCACCGATCGGCTGACTCCACGGCCGCGGCCCGGTCGCGGGACACCCCAGCCCCGACCGGGTCGCCCAGGGCCTCGTGGACCTCGGCCAGCACACCGAGCACCACCGCCAGCCGGTGGTGCCGGTGCTCGGCGGCCAACGCCGCCGCCCGCGTCAGCTCGACCAGCGCACCTCCCGGATCGCCGAGCCGGTGCAACGCCAACCCGCGCAGGTAGTGGGCGTCGCACAGGCTCGGCGGCGCGGTCGCCGCCCGCAGCAGCTCCAACGCCTCGTCCGCCGCCGCCAGCACCTCCGGCCACCGCGCCAACCGGCCCAGGCTGTCCGCCGTGCGCACCAGCAGCGTCGCCGACATCTCGCTCGCCATCACCGGCGCCAGCGCCGGCCTCCCCGACCGCACGTTCGCCAGCAGCTCCCGGTGCACCTGCACCGCGTCCTCGTGCCGCGCCAACCCGTCGAGCACCAGCGCCAGGCACGACAACGAGATCTGCTCACCCAACGGGTACCCGGCCCGCCGGAACAGCTCCTGCGCCCGCCGCGCGCTGACCTGCGCCTCCTCCAACCGGCCCGTCCGCAGCTCCGACACCGACCGGTAGTGCACGGCCCAGCCCTGCTCCGTCACGTCACCCGCCGCCACCGCCGCCCGCCACGCCTCGTCGTGCAACGCCAACGCCTCCGGGTACCGGCGCATCAGCACCGACAACGTCCACGTCAGGAAGTTCAGCTGCACGGCCTCGTCGCGCACGCTGCCCAACGCCCGCGCCGCCGCCACCCCCGCGGTGAACACCTCCACCCACGTCTCGGCCCGCCCACGCTGGTCCGAGTACCAGTGCATCGCCGTGGCCAGCCGCACCACCTCCGCGTGCAGCCCGTTCGCACCCGCCCACCGCAGCGCGCCCAACCAGTTCGCGGTCTCCGCGGTCAACCACGCGTCCGCGTCCTCCTGGCTGCTCAACGGCCCCGACGGCGTCGTGCGCGCGTCCGGGCCGAAGAACCCGGCCGCCGTCACCGCCGTGCCCAGCAGCCAGTCCGCCATCCGCCGCCGCGCCTGCGCCACCACCGGCGCCGGTTCCTCGTCGACCAGCCGTTCACCGGCGAACACCCGGATCAGGTCGTGGAACACGTACCGGCCGGGCACCTCCGCGGTGTCCAGCAGGCTCATGTCCGCCAACTCCTCCAACGTGTCCTCGGCGGTGAACCGGTCCACGTCGGCCAGCACCGCGGCCAGGTCCGGCCCGAAGTCCGCGCCCGGCGCCAGCGACAACCGCCGGAACAGCACCGCCGCCTTCGCGCCCAGCTGCCGGTACGACATCTCGAACGCCGTCCGCACCTGGAGGTCGCCCGCCGTCAACGCGGACAACCGCCGCCGTTCGTCCACCAGCTGCCCGGCCAGGTGCCCGATCGTCCACTTCGGACGGCTCGCGAGCCGGTTGCCGGCGATCCGCAGCGCCAGCGGCAGGTGACCGCACAACTTCGCCACCCGCGCCGTCGCCACCGGCTCCGCGCCCACCCTGGCCCGCCCCGCGATCGCGCCGAGCAGGTCGAACGACTCGCCCGGGTCCAGCACGTCCAACCCCAGCCGCCGGCCGGCCTCCAACCCGCCCAGCACCAGCCGCGACGTCACCAGCACCAAGGACCCCGAGCCCGTCGCCAACAACGGCCGCACCTGCGCCTCGTCCGACGCGTTGTCCAGCACCAGCAACGTCGACCGGTCCCGCAACCGCGCCCGGTACAGGTCCGAGCGCTCCGCCTCGCCCGCCGGGACCTCCTTCTCCGGCACGCCCAGCGCCAGCAGCATCCGGTGCACGACCTCCGACGGGTGCACCGGCCGCACGTCCATCCCGCGCAGGTTGAAGAAGAAGCACCCGTCCGCGAAACGAGACGCCAACCGGTACGCCGCCCGCACCGCCAACGCGGTCTTCCCCGCGCCAGGCGGGCCGTGCACCACGACCAGCGACGTGGTCCGCGTCCGCTCCGCCACCGCCGCCAGCTCGGCCAGCTCGCCCTCGCGACCCGTCAGGTCGGCCACGTCGGGCGGCAACGCCGACGGCGTGACCGGCGACGGCACGCGCCGCGCCCGGCCTTCCTTGGCCGCGTCCAGCAGCTCCCGGATCTCCTGCTCCGCCAACGAGAGCACCCCGGCCAGCGCCTCCACCGTCCGCCGCTGGGGCCCCTTCGCGCGACCGCGCTCCATGTCGCTGATCGCCCGCACGCTGACCCCGGAACCCTCCGCCAGCTCCTCCTGCGTCAACCGGACCCGCAACCGGTGCGCGCGCAGCAGCTCACCGAACGTCATCCCCACGCTTCGACATTAGTGCCACCGGCCGCGACACCGACCCGCGGTCGCGGCGACGACCGTCACGTCGGTTCCCGGTAACGCCGAGGTGGTAAGACCACACCTCATGAAGTGGTACGCGGATCGCCCGGCCCGGCTGGTGTGGCAAGTGCTCGCCGACCTGCTCGCACTCGCCTGGACCCTGACCTGGGTGAAGGTCGCCACCGCGGCGGGCGACGCGGTCCGCACGCTGCGCGCGCCCGGCGACGGCCTGTCCGACGCCGGGCACAACCTGTCCGACACCTTCGGCGAAGCCGCCGCGAAGGCCCGCGAGGTGCCCCTCGTCGGCGGCAGGCTGGCCGACGCGCTGGAACGCGGCCGGTCCGCGGGCGGCACCCTGACCGACGCGGGCCAGGCCCAGGTGCAGGCCGTCGAGTCCACCGCGCTGTGGTTCACCGTCGCGCTCATCGCCATCCCGCTGGCGTTCGTGCTGATCACCTGGCTGCCGCTGCGGCTGCGGTTCGCCCGGCGGGCCGCCGTGGCGCGCCGGCTGCGCGACCAGGGCCGGCTCGACCTGCTCGCGCTGCACGCGCTGACCACCCTGTCGCTGCGCGACCTGGCGGCGTTCCCCGGCGACCCGGCCGAGGGCTGGCGGCGCCAGGACCCCGAGGTCGTCGAGGCGCTCGCCGCCCGACGACTGCGGGCCAGCGGCGTCCGGCCGTGACGCCGGGGCCGCCACCGACCCCGGCGTCACGCTGCGATCAGGCCATGCGGTGCCAGAACACCTGGCCCGTCGGGCCGTAGAGCACCACGTTCGAGTCGTTCTGCACGATCAGCCGGTCGGCCGCCGTGCCGTGCGTGTTCGTGTGCCACACCGGCTGACCGGCCGCCGTGTAGATCACCAGGTTGCCGTCGAGCTGGAGGACCACGTACGCCGCGCCCGTGCCGTGCGTGTTCGTGTGCCACAGCGCCTGACCGGCCGCCGTGTACAGCACCAGGTTGCCGTCACCCTGCATGACCAGCGTGAACCGGCCGTCCTGCGACACCTTGGCCTGCCCGGCTCCCAGGCTCTCGCCCCGGACCAGCGTGTCCGCGCCCGGCTGCGGCGGCGGCGCCGACCCGGTGAACAGCAGCGCGTTCGGCGAGCCCGTGCCCGGGTTGCCCACCTTGTTCGGCGTCGCGGCCGACACCAGGGCGTCCCGCACCTGCTGCGGCGACGCGCCCGGGCTGCCCGCCAGCACCAGCGCGGCGGCCCCCGCGACGTGCGGCGACGCCATCGACGTGCCGCTGATCGTGTTCGTGGCCGTGTCGCTCGTGCTCCACGTCGACGTGATGCCCACGCCCGGCGCGAACACGTCCGTGCACGTGCCCCAGTTCGAGAACGTGGCCCTCGCGTCGGAGCTGTCCGCGGCGTTCACCGTGATCGCCTCCGCCACCCGCGCGGGCGAGTACGAGCACGCGTTGGCGTTCGAGTTGCCGGACGCCACTGCGTACGTGACGCCCGACGCGATGGACCGGCGCACGGCCTCGTCCAGCGCGTCGTTCGCGCCGCCGCCGAGGCTCATGTTCGCCACGGCCGGCTTCTGCGCGTTCGCCGTGACCCAGTCCACCCCGGCCACGACGCCCGCGATCGTGCCCGAACCGGAGCACGAGAGGACCTTCACGCCGTGCAGCCGGACGCCCTTCGCCACACCGTGCGCCGCGCCGCCGACCGTGCCCGCGACGTGCGTGCCGTGGCCGTTGCAGTCCGTGTTGTTGCCGTCACCGGTGGTGTTGGCGTCGAAGCTGGCCCGCCCGCCGAAGTCCGCGTGCGTCGTGCGGATGCCGGTGTCGATGATGTAGGCGTGCACGTTGCCCGCCGTGGTGGCGTAGCCGTAGTTCGCGTTGAGGGGCAGGTCGCGCTGGTCGACGCGGTCCAGGCCCCACGACGGCGGGTTCGGCTGGTCGGCCAGGGCCTCCACCCGCTGGTCCTGGGCGACGTAGGCCACCGCCGGGTCGGCCGCCAACCGCTTGGCCGCGCCCTCGCTCATGGTCGCGGCGAAACCGTTCAGCGCCGAGCGGTAGCGGTGGGTGACGCGGGCGCCCACCTTGGCCGCCGCCACGTCCACGCCGGCGCCGTCCTTCAACACCACGATGTAGCTGCCCGGAACGGCCGTCGGGCCGCCGACGTCGCGGATCTGCGGCTCGGCGGCCTGCGCCGGCGTCATCGCCAGCGCCGCCACCAGCACCGCCGACGCACCGACGCCGACCGCTCGGGCCCATCGGATCCAGGGCGCGCGGAACTCTCCCATGTCGGGTTCTCCCTCGTGCAGGGGTCGAGGATCAGGAGTTCGCGCGAACCACTTCGACCCTGGCACGCCCGCGCGCCGATCCTCCAGACCCCGTGCGCCACCCCTTCGGCGCCCGCGCACGACCCTTCGGCCTCGGGAGCCCTACCTCCACACCGCGCGTGTCCTACGTTCGGAACGCGCGTGTCCTACGTTCAGGACCCCCGAGTTGAACGCTCGCGCCCCGAGGCACCGGCACCCCGGCGCTCCGACACGTCGGCACCTCGGCGCTCCGCTACGTCCGGCGGCTCAGTAGACGGGGCCGGTGTACTTCTCGCCCGGGCCCTGGCCCGGCTCGTCCGGGTACGCCGACGCCTCGCGGAACGCCCGTTGCACGGACTGCAACCCTTCGCGCAGCGGCCCGGCGTGCGGCCCCAGGTACTCGGCGGACGCGGTGACCAGGCCGGCCAGCGCGGTGATCAGGCGGCGCGCCTCGTCGAGGTCGCGGCGCGGGCTGTGCTCGGGGTCCTCGTCGGCCAGGCCGAGGCGTTCGGCGGCGGAGGAGAGCAGCATGATCGCCGCCTTGCTGATCACCTCGACGCTGGGAACATCGGACAGGTCGCGGACGTTGTTCGAAGGCAGGTCGGTCACGGGAGCCATTCTCGCAACCGCCCCCGACCGGTCGCCGATTCGGGGGTTGACAAGGCCATCTGCTACTATTCTCCGCGCGACCAGTCCCCGCACCTGTGGGGACGGCAAGTGGAGCCCCGCTCCCACCCGAGTCTGCCGCTTCGTGCAGGTGGCCGGGTCCGGTCCATCGAGGGGTCGACTGCGCCCTTCGTTGTGCGATCGGTAGGAAGCGGGCCTCACACCGGGCAGGTGTGGGGCCTCTTGTCTTTGGCGCACAACGAGTCACAAAGGACGTGAATGACAAGTCCCTCGAACCGAGGTGCTCCGGTGAGCACCGAGCCGCGCATCAACGACCGCATCCGCGTGCCCGAGGTTCGTCTGGTCGGGCCGAACGGCGAGCAGGTCGGGATCGTTCGCATCGAGGACGCGCTCCGACTCGCCCAGGAATCGGATCTCGACCTCGTCGAGGTCGCCGCACAGGCTCGGCCGCCGGTCTGCAAGCTCATGGACTACGGCAAGTTCAAGTACGAGAGCGCGCAGAAGGCCCGTGAATCGCGCCGCAACCAGCAGCTGACGGTCATCAAGGAGCAGAAGCTCCGGCCGAAGATCGACCCGCACGACTACCTGACGAAGAAGGGTCACGTGGCCCGCTTCCTGTCGCACGGGAACAAGGTCAAGGTGACCATCATGTTCCGCGGCCGTGAGCAGTCCCGGCCGGAACTGGGTTACCGACTGCTGCAGAGGCTCGCCGAGGACGTCGCGGAGCTGGGGTTCGTCGAGTCGAATCCGAAGCAGGACGGCCGCAACATGATCATGGTGTTGGCGCCGCACAAGACCACGAAGACCCGTCCGATCAGGAACGACGGCGCCGACGAGGCGACGGACGAGTCTGTCGAAGAGTGATCTCCCGGCCTCCGGGCCGGGAGCAAGCATGGCCGCCCCCATCCCCGGTGGCTGCACGAGACTGAGGACGGAAATGCCCAAGAACAAGAGCCACAGCGGGACCTCCAAGCGCGTGAAGGTCACCGGCAGCGGCAAGCTCGTCCGCGAGAAGGCCGGCAAGCGCCACCTGCTGGAGAAGAAGTCCAGCAAGCTGACGCGTCGTCTCGCCGGCACGACCGAGGTCGCGAAGAACGACGTGCCGCGGCTGAAGAAGCTGCTCGGCCTCTGATCGTCCGAGGCCGTCCGAGCCTCCGAGGCCAGACCTTCACCCCCTTGAACACCACGGGGTCGGCCCCCACCGGCCCCACGAGATCGACAGGATGGACCCGTGGCACGCGTCAAAAGGGCAGTGAACGCCCAGAAGAAGCGCCGTACCACCCTTGAGCTCGCCAGCGGCTACCGCGGCCAGCGTTCGAGGCTGTACCGCAAGGCCAAGGAGCAGGTGCTCCACTCGCTCAACTACGCCTACCGGGACCGTCGCGCCCGCAAGGGTGACTTCCGGAAGCTGTGGATCCAGCGCATCAACGCCGGTGTCCGCGCCAACGGCATGACGTACAACCGCTTCATCCAGGGCCTGCGGCTCGCCGGCATCGAGGTGGACCGCAAGATCCTCGCCGAGCTGGCCGTCAGCGACGCCGGCGCGTTCGCCGCGCTGGTCGAGGCCGCTCGCGCCGCTCTGCCGAGCGACGTCAACGCGCCCGTCGAGGACAAGGCCTGAGCGCGGACGATCGCGCACCACGACCCGGGGATGCTCCGTTCACCGAACGGACACCCCGGGTCGTTGCCGCTAAGCGGCTGACCAGGCGTTCCGGTCGCGACCGCGCCGAACGCTTCCTGGCCGAGGGCGCGCAGGCCGTGCGCGAGGCCCTGGCCTGGGCGGCAGCCGGGCGCGGCCGGGTGCACGAGCTCTTCGCGACCGCCGACGCCGCCACCCGCAACCACTCGCTGGTGCGGGCCGCCGTCGACGCCGGTGTGCCGGTGAGCGCCGTGACCGACAAGGCCGCCGCCGCGCTGTCGGAAACCGTGACGCCGCAGGGCATCGTGGCCGTGTGCTCGCTCGTCGACGTGCCCGTGGCGGAGGCGCTCGCGCCGGGCGTGCGGCTGGTGGCCGTGCTGCACGGCGTGGCGGACCCCGGCAACGCCGGCACGGTGGTGCGCGTGGCGGACGCGGCCGGCGCCGACGCGGTGATCTTCGCGGGTGACGCGGTCGACCCGCACAACGGCAAGTGCGTGCGCGCGTCCACGGGCAGCGTGTTCCACCTGCCGATCGCGCGGGTCCGGGACGCGGACGAGGCGTTCGCGGCGTGCCGGGACGCGGGGTTGCGGCTGGTCGCGGCGGACGGCTACGCGCCGGAGGACCTGGTGACGGCCGACCTGCGCGGTGATCTCGCGGTGGCGACGGGATGGGTGTTCGGCAGCGAGGCGCACGGTCTGCCGGACGACGTCGTGGCGGCCTTGGACGCGTCGCTGAAGGTGCCGATCTACGGCGAGGCGGAAAGCCTGAACCTCGCGACCGCCGCCGCCGTGTGCCTCTACGCCTCCGCTCGCGCTCAGCGGGCCTGAGGTCCGGCGGGTCCGCGGCTCAGCCGGACCGCGCTCGGTTCGTGGCGTGTGCTCCGCTCGACCGCGGCGGCGTGCTGCCCAGCGGGTCCGGTGGGCAGCACGCCGCTGGTCTCACGAGTCCAGCCGGCTGGTCAGGCCGCGGAGCAGGGGGTCGCCGGACGTCGGTTTGCCCTGGGTCCGCAGGGCCTCTTCGAGCACGTTCGCGATGTCGCCGAGGATCTGCGGCGGGGTCTCGTCGGTGATGAGGCTCCCGGCGCGGCGGGCTTCGGCTTCGGCGTTGACCTGGTCGCCCGACTCGAGGAGGAACCGGGCTCCCCGGGCCACCAGGAACGTCTGCCAGTCCAGGTCTCCCAGTTGGGCGGCCAGTTCCTCGGCGATGCCGTTCTGCTCGATCGCCGCTGCGTGCTCGCCCGCCTGGACGTGCAGGAACGCCCGGATCGCGGCGATCCTCGCGGTCAGGTGGGTGCGGTGGTCGGGGTCGTCCACCTCGGGCAGCAGCTGTTCCGCCTCGGTCAACGTGGTGGCGCACTCGGCGGCTTCCTCGTTCGGCAGCGCGGCGGCGGCTTCGACGAGGGAACCGGCGGCTTCGGCGGGCTCGGACACCGCCTGCCACGCCGCCGCGGCGCCCTGGTAGGCGGACGCGGCCTCCAGCGGCAGGTCCAGGCGGCGCAGGACACCGGCCAGGACGTCCAGGACCATGGCCCGCCGCCACGGCTCGTCGGCGGGGACCAGGCCCAGGGCCACTTCCAGGTGCCGGCGGGCGGTCTCGGTCTCGTCCAGCCGGGCGCACACCTGACCCAGCCGGTAGCGGACGGGGACGACGACGTCCGGGTCCACGTCGCCGCCGTCGATCACGCGGACGGCTTCCTCCAGGGCTTCCGCGGCCTCGACGAAACGGCCCGCTTTCAGGTAGCCGCCGGCCAGGGCGTAGCACGCCTTCGCCACGTCGTCCGGCACGCCGACGTCGTGCCCGATGGCGACCGCGTCACGCAGGTCAGCCAGGTGCTCGGCCTCCAGGCCCAGCCGTTCGACCGACGCCACCCGCTGGCGGTGCGCCTCGGCCGTCCACGGCCCGCGCGGCGAGCTGAACGCGCCGACGAACTCGGCGGCCACCCGCACCGCCTCCTCGTCACCGCGCACGGTCTGGATCTTCAGCAGCAGGCGCAGCGCGTCGAACCGCACCGACGCGGACGGCGAGTCCGACAGCACGTCCACGACCTCGGCGTGCGCCTCGTCCAGCCGGCCCGCGGTGGCCAGGTGCTGCGCCCGGTCGCACCGCGCCCGCGACACCAGCTCCGGCACCTCGGCCCGGGCCAGCTCCAGCGCCTCGGCGGTCAACGCCTCCGGCTCGTCGGTCTCGTCGTCGTCGACCAGCAGGTCGGCGAGCAGCAGCCTGGTCAGCACCCGCGTGTACGGGGTGCCCGCGGCTTCCGCCTCGGCCAGGCACGTGCGGGCCGCCGCGACGGACTCGGCCGGCCCGTCCTCCTCGGCGCGCAGCCCCGCGCCCCGCGCCCGGAACCGGTTGGCCAGGTCGTGCTCGCCGCACGCGACCAGCCGGTCGACCGCCGCGTCCAGCTCGGCCAGCACCTCCTCCTTCGGCCGCAGGTGGGCGCTGACGATCGCCCGCCGTGCCGCGACCAGCGCGCCCAGCGTCTCGGGCAGCAGCGGGTCCAGGTCTTCCGGCAACGACCGCAGCAGCCGCATGCCGGTGACGAACTCGCCGCTGTCGAACGCGTCGCACAGCTGCTGCGCCAGCTCGACCGGGTCGGCGACGGTCACCGGGTCTTCCTCGTCCGCGGCGGGAGCGGGCGCGGACGAGATCGGCACGGCCAGCGCCACCGGGATCGTGTCCTCGGCGGCCAGCGTCCGCCGGACCCGGGTGCTCACCGCGTCGCTGCCGTTGCGCTGGTCGAACCTGGCGGCGATCTCCAGCGCCTGCGCCTGGAGCAGCTCGCGCAGCTCCGGCGCGGTCAGCACGGTCGTCCGCCCGTCTCGCGGCACGGCGAACTCCTCGTCCGGGGACACCCGGCTGAGCAGCAGCGCCGCGCCGGCGGCGAAGTGCATGGCCCGGGACGGGCTGGTCGAGTGGTGCACCCGGTGCAGGTGGCCGCGCAGCAGCTCCACCCCGCGCCGCACGTTGCCCGACGTGGCGCAGAACTCCAGGTGGTCGTCCAGGTAGCCGCCGACCAGGTCGTCGCGCACCAGCCGGTACGCCACCACGTGCGCCTGCCGCGCCCGGTCCACGTCGCCCAGCGCCACGAACGCGGGCGTCAACGTGGTCAGGATGCCCTGCGGCTGGGTCGCGCAGCCGGTGTCCTGCTCCAGCTGGTGCTCGGCGTGCGCGACGGCCTCGGCGTGCCTGCCCTGCCGGATCAGGTGCCCGGCCTGCTCCTCGATGACGCACGCCTCGCAGTCGCTCATCGGGCCGCGGTCCATCGCCAGGTACTTCGCGAAGTGCTCCCGGTACGCCTCGTCGTCGCCGACGTGCGCGGCGAGGTCGGCCCGCGCGCCGTGCACCGGCTGCATCGAGTACCCGAGCCGCTGGTAGCGCTCGGCGAGCTGGTCGACGAACGAGCCGATCTGCGCCAGCGTGAACCGCGGGTCGGCGATCAGGCCGCTGACGATCCACTTGTGCGCCCAGTCGTAGCTGTGCGTCTCCCACTCGTCGAACGCCGTGGGGTCGCGCTGCTCGGCCGTGCCGCACCAGGCGAACGGCGCCAGCATCAGGTCGTAGCGGCCCAGGTCGTAGGCGGAGCGGATCAGCGCGATCCGGCAGCTCACGGCCAGCGGCAGGTGGTCGAGGGCGTCGGCGGACCGGGCCGCGCGCTCCAGCGCCTCGTGCCGCGCCATGCCCTCCGGCATGTGGTACGCCTCGACGAACTGCCGCTCGGCGGCGTCCTTGTCCTCGTTCACAGCGGCATCACCCTTTTTGGCTACCCACAGCGCGGTCCAGCAGTTCCAGGAACGAACGGTTCAGCGCCGCGGTGTCCTTCGGGCGCATCGGGCGCCGTGCCTGGAGCAGCGCGTGCACGTACAGCGACTCCACGGTCAGCTCGACCAGCGCCGGGTCGGTGAGCTGCGCGAGCCGCCGCACCAGCGGGTTGCGGCAGTTGAGCACGAGCCGCTGCGCCGCGTCCGACGTCGACTCGACCAGGCTGCCCAGCAGCTCCGCCCACAGCGGGTCGGCCTGCTCGCCGACCTGCCGCGCGTCCCGCTTGCGCTCGGCCTCCACGTTCGTGACCAGCAGCGCGGGCAGCGAGCCCGGGTCGAAGTCGCGCGGCACGGCCTCGCAGTCGTGCCGCTCCAGCACGTCCTTGGCGGTGGTGAGCCGTTCGCGCAACGCGCGCTCCAGCTCGGCGTCCGGGTCGCCCAGCGCGGCCAGCACCTCGCTCGGCGCGACCCGGCGCGCGGCGGTGGGCCCGTCCAGGGCGACCAGCCGTTCCATGATCTCCGCGTCGTAGGCGTAGCCCGCGTTGACCAGGCCCATGCCCTGCGCGTGCGCGACCGGCGCGAGCTGGCGGAACTCGTCCACGTCCGGCACGTGCGCGATGACGCCGTGCTTGCGGCGGAACTGGCGCAGCGACTGCGGGCCGTCGGTGGTCTCGAACGGCAGCCACCGCTCGACCAGCCGCAGCATCTCGTCGTCCACCCTGGCCAGGGACTTGATGCCCAGGTGGTGGGCGTCGAGCAGGGCGCGGGTGCGGTCGGGGTCGGTCGCGTCGAGCCGGACCAGCCAGTCGCGGACCTGGCGGCCCAGCTCCTCGCGCACGGCGAGCAGCGTCTCGTCCTGGTAGAGCGACTCGCGGCTCGCGGTCGGCCGCAGCGACGACGAGTCGACCACGCAGCGCACGAAGTACGCCCACTCCGGCAGCAGGCCCTCGATGGAGTCGCCGACGAGCATCCGCTTCAGGTACACGCGGTGGGACTGGCGGGCGCCGGGGTGCACGCCGCTCGGCAGCACGTACGCGACGCCTTTCAGGCCGACCGCGGGCACCTCGACCGGGATCGCGTCGAACGGGCGCACGCCGAGCACCTGCTCGCCGTACCCCAGCGCGTCCTCGGCCCACGGCAGCCCGCCGTGCGTGACGACCTCGTCGCCGACCCGGACCGTGACCGGCAGCAGCGCGCCGTACTCGGTGACGAGCGCCTTCACCACGTCGTGCTCGAGCCAGTGCTCGGAGTCGCGGTGCGGCACCAGTTCGATGGTGGTGCCGACCGGGACCCCGGCGTCCGCGCCGACGACCTCGACCTCGTAGTTGCCCGCCGCGTCGGCCGTCCACCGCACCGCGGGACCGCCCCTGGCCGAGCGGCTGACGAGCCGGATGCGCTCGGCGACCAGGAACGCCGACAGCAGGCCCACGCCGAACTGGCCGAGGAAGCCCTGGCGGGCGAAGCCCAGGTCGTCGCGCTTGGAGGTGCGGCCGAGCGTGGACAGCAGGTCGTGCACCTCGCGCTCGGTGAGGCCGATGCCGGTGTCGGTGATGCGGAGGGTGCCGCCGGAGGACCCGACCGGCTCGATCACGACCTCGCCCGGCGCGTCCGGTTCCAGCGCGCGGCGGGCGGTGATCGCGTCCACCGCGTTCTGCAGGAGTTCGCGCGCGTACACGCGAGGGCTGCTGTAGAGGTGGTGGCTGAGCAGGTCGATGATCCCGCGCAGGTCGACACCGAAGGTGTGTGCCATGGGACTGGAGTTCACCTCGGGTCAGGTCACGGGGGAGGGACGAGATTCTAAGGGCGTGCCGGCGGCTTGTGACCCGGTTTTCCGCTGATCGCCCGCCGGGGTCCTGCTCGCGGGGGTCAAGACTGCCACGGCCCACCGACAATTCCGGCCGACCGGGGCGGACCGCGCGCGGGAGCCGCCCCGGCCGGGGCGCTCTCCCGCCGCTCACCCGGCGGTTCCGCGCTCGCCTGGCGCGGGTGAACCGCTCTTCCCCGGCCGGGTGCTCCTGCCGGGCTCGCGTCGCCGATCGGCGTGGCCGCGGTGACATCGGTGGCGGACGTCGACCGGCAGCGGTGTTCAGGAGGTGGTCGCGGGTGCGCACCGGGAGGAATGCGATGTCACGGGTGACGGGTCGGAGGGACGGTCGCGCCGCGCTCTCGCCGCGGGCGCCACCGGACTGGAGATCGACCTCTGCGCGAACGACGCGGCGGACCTGCCGTGGTGCGCGGCGCACGACTGCGCGACCCCGCCGGAGGAGCCGGCCACCTCCGACGTGTCCGCCCGGATCGCCGCGCCGCCGGACGGGGCCTGGCGGACCGGGCGAAGGTCCTCACCGACGCCGGCACCCGGGTGCTCTACGACCTGACCAGCGAGGACTACCGGAAGAACACGCCGAATCTTGGCGGTGTGAAGGCACGAAACCGGGGGTGGACCGGCCGGCGCCGGCCGGTCACCGGTTGTTCCGCGGGTGATCGGTCCGGCCGTGGAACGGGCGGACGGGTGCGGCGGCCCGGGGTCGCCGCACCCTCCCCGGCGGTCACCTCACAGGACCACGATCCACCCGTCGAAGATCCCGCCGACGCACAACCCGTAGGACGGCGGCGGTTCGACGGGGTGCCCGACCACCATGCCGCCGCCGGCCTCGCACATCTCCGCGCTGACGAGCCCCGGGTCCGCCGAGGCCGTGCCGGCCGCGGCCAGGGCCGTGCCGACGACCAGACCCGCCGCGGCCGCGGTCACCGCGATCCGCCGCCGCACACCAGTCGCTCCGCGCATGATGACTCCTCGTCCTCGTCGTCCACCTGACGGCCGCCGCACGTCGCGGCGCCGGTCCGGGGTGGCCCGCCTCGCGGCGGCCAGTCGCGCGGTCACCCGGCCGGGCCCGGCCTCCATCCGGTCGAACGACCCCGGTTCGTGACGCGTCACGGGGCGCACCGGCCGGGACCGCGCCGCCCGCGGTGAGGGCGACGTCACGTGATGCGCCCCCGGTGGGCGGCGGTGGACCCGCGGTTCCGCCGATCACCTAGGATCGACCCGCCGCTCCGCATGCCGTGCGGAGGGTTGACCACCAGTTGTCCGTGACGGGAGCTGTCCACCAACCATGTCCGGAGCCAACGACCCGTACGACCCCAAGCAGGTCGCGGCGCTCTCCCCGGAAGCGCTCGACGCGGCGGTCGAGCAGGCTCGTGAGGCGTTCGCGAAGGCGGCCGACCTCGACGAGCTCGCCGCCGTGAAGCCGAGCCACCTGGGCGACCGCTCGCCGGTCCTGCTGGCCCGCCGCGAGATCGGCGCGCTGCCACCCGCCGCGAAGGCGGAGGCGGGCAAGCGGGTGAACGAGGCGCAGAACGCGGTCAAGGCCGCGTTCGAACAGCGCCGCGCCCGGCTGCAGGCCGAGCGCGACGACCGGGTGCTGCGCGAGGAGACGGTCGACGTCACGCTGCCGTGGGACCGGGTGCCGCGCGGCGCCCGCCACCCCATCTCCACCCTGGCCGAACGCATCGCCGACGTGTTCGTGGCCATGGGCTACGAGGTCGCCGAAGGCCCGGAGGTGGAGACCGAGTGGTTCAACTTCGACGCGTTGAACTTCGGCAAGGACCACCCGGCGCGCACCATGCAGGACACGTTCTACGTGGGCCCCGCCGACTCGGGCCTGGTGCTGCGCACGCACACCAGCCCGGTGCAGGCGCGGACGCTGCTGGACCGCGAGCCGCCCGTCTACGTGGTGTGCCCCGGCCGCACGTTCCGCACCGACGAGCTGGACGCCACCCACACGCCCGTCTTCCACCAGGTCGAGGGCCTGGCCGTGGACAAGGGCCTGACCATGGCGCACCTGAAGGGCACGCTCGACGCGTTCGCCCGCGCCATGTTCGGCGAGGACTCCAAGACCCGCCTGCGGCCCAGCTTCTTCCCGTTCACCGAGCCGTCCGCCGAGGTGGACGTGTGGTTCCCGGAGAAGAAGGGCGGCGCGGGCTGGGTCGAGTGGGGCGGCTGCGGCATGGTCAACCCCAACGTGCTGCGCAACTGCGGCGTCGACCCCGACGTGTACTCGGGGTTCGCGTTCGGCATGGGCCTGGAGCGGACGCTGCAGTTCCGCAACGGCCTGCCCGACATGCGGGACATGATCGAAGGCGATGTCCGCTTCACCCAGCCATTCGGAACGGAGGCCTGACCGGTGCGCATTCCGGTTACCTGGCTGGTCGAGAACCTCGAGTTCGCCGAGACGCCCACGCCCGAGCAGCTCGCCGAGGCGTTCGTCCGGATCGGCATCGAGGTCGAGGACGTCAGCCGGCTCGACTCGGTCACCGGTCCGCTCGTCGCGGGTCGCGTGGTGGAGATCGAGGAGCTGACCGAGTTCAAGAAGCCGATCCGCTACTGCCAGGTCGAGGTCGGCCCGGACCAGGTCAACGGCATCGTCTGCGGCGCGTCGAACTTCCAGGAGGGCGACACGGTCGTGGTGGCGCTGCCCGGCGCGGTGCTGCCCGGCGACTTCACCATCTCCGCGCGCAAGACCTACGGCAAGACCAGCGACGGCATGATCTGCTCGGCCCGCGAGCTGGGCCTCGGCGACGACCACGCGGGGATCATGGTGCTGCCCAGCGGCACCGCGCAGCCCGGTGACGACGCGCTGGAGCTGCTCGGCCTCGGCGACACGGTGATCGAGGTCGCGCCGACCCCCGACCGCGGCTACGCGTTCTCCGTGCGCGGCCTGGCCCGCGAGATCGCGTGCGCGTTCGACGTGCCCTACCGCGACCCCGGCACGGCCGAGGTGCCCGAGGGCGAGGGCGAGGTCCTGCCGGTCGCGATCGAGGACCCGGCGGCGTGCTCCCGGTTCGTGGCCCGCCGCGTCAGCGGGGTGGACCCGACCGCGCCGACGCCGTGGTGGATGCGCCGGCGGCTGATGCTGGCGGGCATCCGGTCGATCTCGCTGCCGGTGGACGTCACCAACTACGTGATGCTGGAGCTGGGCCAGCCGCTGCACGCGTTCGACGCGGCGTCGGTCAAGGGCGGCCTGGTGGTGCGGCGCGCGGCGGCCGGCGAGAAGCTGACCACGCTGGACGAGCAGGTGCGGGTGCTGGACCCGGACGACATCGTGATCGCCGACGACAGCGGCGTGATCTCGCTGGCCGGCGTGATGGGCGGTGCGAGCACCGAGGTGTCCACGACCAGCTCGGACATCCTGCTGGAGGCGGCGAACTGGGACCCCGCGTCCATCGCCCGCACGGTGCGCAGGCACAAGCTGCCCAGCGAGGCGGCGAAGCGGTTCGAGCGCACGGTGGACCCGGCGCTGGCGCCGGTCGCGCTGGAGCGCGCGGCCCGGCTGCTGGACATGTTCGGCGACGGCAGCATCAAACCCGGCCGCACGGACGTGGGCACGCCCGCGCCGCCCCGGCCGGTGTCGATGCCGATCAACCTGCCGGACAGGGTCGCCGGGGTGAACTACGCCCGCGGCGTGACCGCGCGCCGGCTCGGCCAGATCGGCTGCCAGGTCGAGGTCACCACGGGCGACGACGGCGCGACCATGGTCACCGCGGTGCCGCCGACGTGGCGCTCGGACCTGACCCAGCCCGCCGACCTGGTGGAGGAGGTGCTGCGGCTGGAGGGCTACGACACGATCCCGTCCACGCTGCCGCCCGCGCCCGCCGGTCGCGGGTTGACCGAGCAGCAGCGCCGGCGCCGCACGGTGTCGCGCGCGTTGGCGGAGAACGGGTTCGTCGAGGTCAAGCCGTTCCCGTTCGTGGCGCCCGCGGCGTTCGACGCGCTGGGCCTGCCGGAGGGCGACGTGCGCCGCAACACGGTGAGCGTGCTGAACCCGCTGGAGTCGGACAAGCACGCGCTGGCCACCACGCTGGTGCCGGGGCTGCTGGAGACGGTGCAGCGCAACCTGGCGCGCGGCCAGAAGGACGTCGCGGTCTACACCGTCGCCCAGGTGACGCTGCCGCGCACGCAGCAGGTGCCGGTGCCGCAGGTGGGTGTCGGCGAGCGGCCCTCGGACGCGCAGGTGGCGTCGTTGCTGGCGGCGCTGCCGCAGCAGCCGGTGCACGTGGCGGCCGTGCTGGCGGGCCACCGCGAGCAGGCCGGCTGGTGGGGCAAGGGCAGGCCGGCGGACTGGGCGGACGCGGTGCAGGCCGCGCGGCTGGTCGGCCAGGCCTACGGGGTGGAGCTGACCGCGGTCGCCTCCGACCTCGCGCCGTGGCACCCCGGCCGGTGCGCGGAGCTGCGCGTCGGCGACTGGCCGGTGGGCCACGCGGGCGAGCTGCACCCGAAGGTCGTGGAGGCGCTGGGGCTGCCGAAGCGGACCGTGGCCATGGAGCTGGACCTCGACGCGCTGCCGTTGAGCGACAACCGGCCCGCGCCGGTCGTGTCGGCGTACCCGCCGGTGCTGCTGGACGTGGCCGTGGTCGTGCCCGCGGAGGTGCCCGCCGAGCAGGTGGCGCGGGTGCTGCGCGGCGGCGGTGGCGCGCTGCTGGAGGACATCCGGCTGTTCGACGTCTACACCGGTGACCAGGTCGGCGACGGCAAGCGGTCGCTGGCGTACTCGCTGCGGTTCCGCGCGCCGGACCGCACGCTGACCGTGGAGGAGGCGACGGCGGCGCGGGACGCGGCCGTGGCCGCCGCGGCGGAGCGCTTCGGCGCGGTGCTGAGAAGCTGACGGAAGACGTCCCGGACCCGCACCAGTGCGGGTCCGGGACTACGCCGCCCGGGTGAACCGCCCGGCGGTGGTGAAAGGCGAACGTGCAGCTCACGCGGTGTCGCGTGTCGTGTCAAGAGGCCCAAAGACCTTTCTTTCCGGGCCGGCCAGGTCCTTGCGCACAGGTTGAACGTTCTCCAAGATTGGCTTCGCGGCCCGCTGGGCCGAGGGGCGAAGCGATGAACCGCCGGGCGAGTCTGGTCGCCGGTCCGACGGGGAGCTAACGGCGAACCCACCGCCTGGAGCAGCAATCGAGTGAGGTTGCCTCATGCGCAGCTTGGGCCCGCGGATGGAAGTCGCCGTCGCCATGACCATCCTCGGCGTGGGCGCCGCCGTCGTCACCGCCATGCACCTGACCTGGCCGGAACCCGAGCTGCCCGCGATGGCGTACTCGATCAGCGGCGGTGAGGTGTCCGAGCTCGAACCGTTCGGGATCACCGACATCTCCGGCGGCGCGGTCGAGCTGACGCCGGGCAGCGAGGGCGCCCGCACGGTGCGGCTGTCGAACCCGAACAACGTGGAGATCGTGGTCCTCACGCTGGAGGCGCAGCCGGGCCAGCCGCTGGACGCGGCGCACAACCGGGTGCCGGGCTGCCCGTCGGCCGTGCTGTCCGTCGCGCCGATGGCGGAGCCGGTCACCATCCCGCCGGCCGGCGCGGTCGACGTGGCGATGGTCGTGCGGATCGCGCACGACGTGCCGAACGCGTGCACGGACCTCGTGTTCCCGCTGACGTACTCGGGTCGGGCGGCCCGCACCTAGAGGTGCTCCAAGGCCTCCCGCCCGGCCGGCGCCGACCGCCCGGGGTGCGCCGGCTCGGGCACGCCGGGGAACGGCTTGGCCAGGCCTGCCGGATCGCCGGGACGAGTCCGCTCGCGCCGCCACCGCGGAACGGCGGTGTGTGCGACGCTTCGGCGTATGAGCGAGTACGACTACGACCTGCTGGTGATCGGCTCGGGCCCGGGCGGGCAGAAGGCGGCCATCGCGGGCGCCAAGCTCGGCAAGCGGGTCGCGATCGTGGACCGCGCGGACATGGTGGGCGGGGTGTGCGTGAACACCGGCACCATCCCGTCGAAGACGCTGCGCGAGGCGGTGATGTACCTGACCGGCCTGAGCCAGCGCGACCTGTACGGCGCGAGCTACCGGGTGAAGCAGGACATCACGATCGGCGACCTGCTCGCCCGCACGCAGCACGTGATCGGCCGCGAGGTCCAGGTCGTGCGCGCGCAGCTGCACCGCAACCAGGTCGACCTGCTCACCGGCACCGCCCGGTTCGTCGACCCGCACACGGTCGCGGTGGACGGCGGGCAGCGCGGCGAGCACCACGTGGTCACCGCCGGGCACGTGGTGATCGCCACCGGCACCCGGCCCGCGCGACCGGACCAGGTGGACTTCGACGAGGTCCGGGTGCTGGACTCCGACGAGGTGCTGGCGCTGGAGGAGATCCCGTCGTCCCTGGTCGTGGTGGGCGCGGGCGTGATCGGCATCGAGTACGCGTCGATGTTCGCCGCTCTGGGCAGCCGGGTCACGGTGGTCGAGCAGCGCGACCGGATGCTCGACTTCTGCGACCCGGAGATCGTGGAGTCGCTGAAGTTCCACCTGCGCGACCTGGCGGTGACGTTCCGGTTCGGCGAGAAGGTCGTCAACGTCGACGTGTCGGACTCCGGCACGGTCACCACGCTGGCCAGCGGCAAGCGCATCCCGGCCGCCGCGGTGATGTACTCGGCCGGCCGGCAGGGCAACACCGAGGCGCTGGACCTGGCCCAGGCGGGCCTGGAGGCCGACCACCGCGGCCGGCTGGCCGTGGACGAGCACTACCGCACGCCCGTGGAGCACATCTACGCGGTCGGCGACGTGATCGGCTTCCCGGCGCTGGCCGCCACGTCGATGGACCAGGGCCGCCTCGCCGCCTACCACGCGTTCGGCGAGCGGGCGCGCGAGCTGTCCGCGTTGCAGCCGATCGGGATCTACACCATCCCGGAGATCTCCTACTGCGGCGCCACGGAGGCCGAGCTGACGTCGTCCGCGGTGCCGTACGAGGTGGGGTTGGCACGCTACCGCGAGCTGGCGCGCGGCTCGATCGTCGGCGACGCCTACGGCATGCTCAAGCTGCTGGTGTCCACTGCGGACCGCAAGCTGCTCGGCGTGCACCTGTTCGGCACCGGCGCGACCGACCTCGTCCACATCGGCCAGGCGGTCATGGCGTGCGGCGGCACGGTGGACTACCTGGTGGACACCGTCTTCAACTACCCGACGCTGTCCGAGGCGTACAAGGTGGCCGCGTTGGACGCCACGAACAAGATGCGCGCGCTGGAGCGCTTCGGCTCCTGATCACCCGAGCAGTCTCGTGACGAGGTGCAGCCGGGCGTCCTCGACGTCCCGCAGCGGCGGGACGAGCAAGGTCGGCAGGCCGGCCTCGACGCCCGCGCCGTCGTGCGTCGAGCGGTCGCCGACCATGAGCGTCTCGCTGGCCGCCGTGCCCAGCTCGCGCAGCGCGACGTGGAAGATCGCCGGGTCGGGCTTCGCCACGCCGTGCTCGAAGGACAGCGCGAACGCGTCGACCGGCAGGTCGGCGAACGCGGGCCGGAGGTCGAAGTGGATGTCGCTGAGGACCCCGATCCGCACGCCCGCGGCGCGCAGCTCCCGCAACGTCGGCCCGGCGTCCACCGCGAACGGGGTGATCGCCGGGTCGGCCTCCACCGCGTAGAGCGAGTCGGCCAACTCCTCGTCCAGCCCGGCCGCCCGGAACGCCCGGTAGTACGTCGCCCGGTGCAGCGCAGCGTCCGCGTCGAGACCGGGCACGTCCAGTGAGGACAGGTCCAGCGACGCGATCACGTCGGAGGTCCGGTCGGCGTCGCGGCCGAGCCGGCGCAACGCCTCCGACACCCACCCGCGGAACGTGGGCGCGAGCACCAGCGTCCCCCTCCAGTCGAAGATCACGGCGCGCAGGCGTCCGGTCATCGGGCACTCCCTGTGGTCACGGTGAGTAGCTGGGACTCACTCGGGTGAAGGCTCGCGCACCACTCCGCCGGGTCGCTACTTTTTTCGCAGGACCCTCGACGGTTGGAGGCGGCATGGCCGCGATGCCGACGACGCCCCTGCACTTCCGCCGGGTGGGGTTCGACCCCCACCCCGACCTGGCGGAGATCCGCGACCAGGGCGGGGTGCGCCGGGTCGACTCGCCCGCCCTGGGCGGGCCGGTGTGGCTGGTCACCCGCGTCGAGGACGTCCGGCTCGTCTACAGCGACACGCGGCGCTTCCGCATCTCCGCCCACCACCTGGTGCCGGGCGCGCCCGCGTTGAGCGACGAGGAGCTGGCCGCCGTGCGGCCGGGCAACCTGCTGGCGTTCGACCCGCCCGAGCACACCCGGCTGCGGCGGACGCTGGCGCCGGAGTTCACCGCCCGCCGGATGCGCCGGCTGGAACCGCGGATCCACGACATCGTGCGCGACCACCTCGACGCGATCGAGCGCCAGGGGCCGCCCGCCGACCTGGTGGCCGACTTCGCGCTGCCCGTGCCGGCGCTGGTGATCTGCGAGCTGCTCGGCGTGCCCTTCGCCGACCGCGAGGCCTTCCAGGACCGCTACACGAGGTTCTTCGACGTGACGCTGACGTTCGAGCAGCGGCTCGCCATCCAGTACGAGTCCAAGGCCTACCTGGCCGAGCTGGTCGCGCGGGCCAGGGTCGAGCCGGGGGACGACCTGCTGGGCGTGCTCGCCCGCGACGAGACCGCCGCCCTCGACGACCGGGAGATGGTCGGCGTCGCGGACCTGCTGCTCCTGGCCGGCCACGAGACCACGGCCAACATGCTCGGCCTCGGCGTGCTCGCCCTGCTGCGCCACCCCGACCAGCTGCGGCTGCTGCGCGAGGAGCCCGAACGCGCCGACGCGGCCGTGGAGGAGCTGCTGCGGTGGCTGACCGTCGTGCACACCGGCGTGCCCCGGGTCACGGTCGCGGAGGTGGAGCTGGGCGGTCAGGTGCTCGGTCCCGGCGAGCTGGTGGTCTGCTCGCTGCCCGCGGCCGACCGCGACCCCGCCCTCGTGCCGGACCCCGACGTGCTGGACATCACCCGGGACGCGGGCGGCCACGTCGCGTTCGGCCACGGCGTCCACCACTGCCTCGGCGCGCCGCTGGCCAGGATGGAGATGCGGATCGCGTTCCCCGCCCTGGCCCGCCGGTTCCCCGCGCTGCGCGCGGTGGGACCCGCCCCCGACTACCGCTCCCAGCAGGTCGTCTACGGCCTGGGGTCGCTGCCCGTGACGTGGTGACGGCGGCGCGAGTGCCCGAGGCCCGCGCCGGCCGCGAGCGCGAAGCCGCCGAAGACCAGCGCGAGGCCGACGCCCGCGTCGCCCGGCCGCGCCGGTCGGGCCCCGGTCGGCGGGTGGCCGTCGAGCCGGTCGTCGGCGGGGATCGGCGCGCCCGGGAACGGGTCGCGGCCCGGGAACCCGTTCGCGTGCATCGAGCGGAGGTCGGGCGTCGGGGCGGCGTCGCACACCACGTCCAGGCCGATGACGGTCATGCCCACGATCGCGGTGAGCACGCCGACCCAGGCGAGCGCCTTCACCCACGGCCGTGCGGCGACCGGATGGCCGTCGCGCGGCCGTCGCCTGCCTGCTGAAACCCGCCCCCGTGCGTGGTCGTGCGGATGGTGCATCACGATGAACCCCCCAGTCCGCTTCCAGGAAAGCACGACACCGGGGGCCCGCGCCGCCCCATTCGATCCGCAAAGGATTTGAGTACCTTTGCATCAGCGTGCATACTTATCCGCATGACGGTACGGATCGCGGTCGCCGGGGCCAGCGGGTACGCCGGGGGAGAGGTGCTGCGCCTCCTGCTCGGTCACCCGGACGTGGAGATCGGCGCGCTCACCGCCGGCGGCAACGCGGGCTCCCCGCTGCTCGCCCACCAGCCGCACCTGCTGCCGCTGGCCGACCGGGTGCTGGAGGAGACCACCGCCGACACCCTCGAGGGCCACGACGTCGTCTTCCTCGCCCTGCCGCACGGCCGCTCGGCCGAGATCGCCGCCCGATTGGGCGACGACACGCTCGTCGTCGACTGCGGCGCGGACCACCGGCTCACCGACCCCGCCGCCTGGGACCGCTGGTACGGCGGCACGCACGCGGGCAGCTGGCCCTACGGCCTGCCCGAGCTGCCCGGTCAGCGCGACGAGCTGCGCGGCGCCCGCCGCGTCGCCGTGCCCGGCTGCTACCCGACCGTGTCCTCGCTGGCCCTGGCCCCCGCGATGGGGCTGGTCGAGCTCGAGGTGACGGTGGTGGCCGTGTCCGGCACGTCCGGCGCGGGCAAGGCGCTCAAGCCGAACCTCCTCGGCTCCGAGGTGATGGGCTCGCTCAGCGCCTACGGCGTCGGCGGCGCGCACCGGCACACCCCGGAGATCGCGCAGAACCTCGCCAAGGTCGCCGGCGGGCCGGTGGCGGTGTCGTTCACCCCGGTGCTGGCGCCGTTGCCGCGCGGCATCCTGGCGACCTGCTCGGCGACGCTCAAGGACGGTGACGCGGACGTCCGGGCCGCGTACGAGAAGGCCTACGCCGACGAGCCGTTCGTTCACCTGCTGCCGGAAGGCCACTGGCCGACCACGGGCGCGGTGCTCGGCTCGAACGCCGTGCAGCTCCAGGTGGCCGTCGACCGCGACGTGAACCGGCTGGTCGTGGTGGCCGCGATCGACAACCTGGCGAAGGGCACCGCGGGCGCCGCGGTGCAGTGCATGAACCTGGCACTCGGCCTGCCGGAGACCACCGGCCTGTCCACCGTGGGAGTAGCACCTTGAACCGCAACAAAGGCGTTACGGGACCGAAGGGCTTCAAGGCCGCCGGTGTCGCGGCCGGCATCAAGGAGTCCGGCGCGCTCGACCTGGCGCTGGTCGTCAACGAAGGTCCCGGCCAGGCCGCCGCGGGCGTCTTCACCACCAACCAGGTGAAGGCCGCGCCCGTGCTGTGGTCCCAGCAGGTGCTGCGGGAGCGCCAGCTCCACGCCGTCGTGCTGAACTCCGGCGGCGCGAACGCGTGCACCGGGCCCGAGGGCTTCCAGGACACCCACGCCACCGCCGAGAAGGTCGCCGAGGTGCTCGACGTCGGCGCGGTCGAGGTCGCGGTGTGCTCCACCGGCCTGATCGGCGAGCGCCTGCCGATGGACAACCTCAAGGCGGGCGTGGAGAAGGCGGCCCAGGAGCTGGGCGCCGGCGACCAGTCGGGCCTGGACGCCGCCACCGCCGTGATGACCACCGACACCCACCCCAAGCAGAGCTGGCAGGACCACCCGGACGGGTGGTCGGTCGGCGGGTTCGTCAAGGGCGCGGGGATGCTCTCGCCGAACATGGCCACGATGCTCAGCGTCATCACCACCGACGCGGTGATCGACGGCGACGCCCTGGACGCGGCCCTGCGCGCGGTCACCGCCAAGACCTACGACCGGCTCGACGTGGACGGCGGCACGTCCACCAACGACACCGTGCTCGTCCTCGCCTCCGGCGCCTCCGGTGTCGCGCCGAGCGCCGAGCAGTTCGCCGACGTGCTCACCGCCGTGGCGAACGACCTGGTCAAGCAGCTCCAAGGGGACGCGGAGGGCGTCACCAAGGAGGTCTCCATCACGGTCAACGGCGCGCTCACCGAGGCCGAGGCCGTCGTGGTCGCCAAGACCGTCGCCGAGGACAACCTGGTCAAGACCGCGCTGTTCGGCTCCGACCCGAACTGGGGCCGCATCGCGATGGCCGTCGGCCGCTCGCAGGCCACCGTGGACCAGCACAAGCTCGGCATCACGATCAACGGCGTCACGCTGTTCGCGGACGGGCACAAGGCCGCCGACCGCAGCGAGGCCGACCTGTCCGGCCGCGACGTGGCCATCGTGGTGGACCTGAACCTGGGTGACGGCACGGCCACCGTGCTGACCACCGACCTGTCCCACGGGTACGTCGAAGAGAACAGCGCGTACAGCTCGTGATCACACCGCAGGCCAAAGCCGGGATCCTGATCGAGGCGCTGCCGTGGTTGCAGCGCTTCCGGGGCGCGATCGTGGTCGTCAAGTACGGCGGCAACGCCATGGTGGACACCGAGCTGAAGCGGGCGTTCGCGCAGGACATGGTGTTCCTCAAGCTCGCCGGCCTGCACCCGGTCGTGGTGCACGGCGGCGGGCCGCAGATCGCCGCGATGCTCAAGCGGCTCGGCATCGAGTCCGAGTTCCGCGGCGGCCTGCGCGTGACCACGCCGGAGGCCATGGACGTGGTCCGGATGGTGCTGGTGGGCCAGGTGCAGCGCGAGCTGGTCGGCCTGATCAACTCGCACGGCCCGCTCGCGGTCGGCCTGTCCGGCGAGGACGCCCACCTGCTGACCGCCGCCCGGCGGCCAGCCGTGGTGGACGGCGAGCCGGTCGACATCGGGCTGGTCGGCGACATCGTCGACGTCAACCCGGACGCGGTGCTCGACATCGTGCGCGCGGGCCGCATCCCGGTCGTGTCCACGGTCGCGCCGGACGTCGACGGCGTGGTGCACAACGTCAACGCCGACACGGCGGCGGGCGCGGTGGCGGTGGCGCTGAAGGCCGAGAAGCTGGTCGTGCTCACCGACGTCGAGGGCCTGTACGCCGACTGGCCGGACAGGAGCTCGCTGCTGCACCGGGTGGACGCCGACCGGCTGGAGGAGATGCTGCCGGGCCTGGACAGCGGCATGGTGCCGAAGATGGAGGCCTGCCTGCGCGCGGTGCGCGGCGGCGTCCCCGAGGCGCACGTGATCGACGGCAGGCTGGCGCACTCGGTGTTGCTGGAGGTCTTCACCTCCGAGGGTGTCGGGACGATGGTGACCGAGCGGACTGGGGCGGACGAGGCATGAGCGACCAGCAGCGGTGGCAAGCCGCGATGATGAACAACTACGGCACGCCCGGCCTGACCCTGACCAGGGGCGAGGGCGCGCACGTCTGGGACGCCGACGGCAACCGCTACCTGGACCTGCTGACCGGCATCGCGGTCAACGCGCTCGGCCACGCGCACCCGGCGATCGTGGCCGCGGTGACCGAGCAGATCGGCAAGATCGGCCACACCTCCAACCTCTACATCAACGAGCCCGCGCTCACCCTCGCCGAACGGCTGCTCGACCTGTCCGGGGTGGACGGTGACGGCCGGGTCCTGTTCGCGAACTCCGGCGCGGAGGCCAACGAGGCCGCGTTCAAGCTGAGCCGCCGCACCGGCCGCACCAAGGTCGTCTCGACCGACGGCGGTTTCCACGGCCGCACCATGGGCGCGCTGGCGCTGACCGGCCAGCCCAAGAAGCGCGAGCCGTTCGAGCCGCTGGTGCCCGGCGTCGTGCACGTCCCGTACGGCGACGTGGCCGCCCTGGAAGCCGCGGTCGACGACGAGACCGCCGCGTTCGTCGTGGAGCCGATCCAGGGCGAGAACGGCGTCGTCGTGCCGCCCGAGGGCTACCTCCAGGAGGCCCGCCGGATCACCGCCGAGCACGGCGCGCTGCTCATCCTCGACGAGGTGCAGACCGGTGTCGGCCGGCTCGGCACCTGGTTCGCGTTCCAGCAGGTCGGCATCGTGCCCGACGTCATCACGCTGGCCAAGGGCCTCGGCGGCGGGCTGCCGCTGGGCGCGTGCATCGCGGTCGGCGCGGCCAAGGACCTGTTCGAGCCCGGCCAGCACGGCACCACGTTCGGCGGCAACCCGGTGTGCTGCGCCGCCGCGCTCGCGGTGCTCGACACGATCGCCTCCGACGGCCTGCTGGAGCACACCGCCGCGGTCGGCAAGGAGATCGCGTCCGGTGTCGAGGCGCTGGACCACCCGCTCATCTCCGGTGTGCGGGGCGCCGGCCTGCTGCTCGGCATCACGCTGCGCGAGGCGGTCTCGGCGAAGGCCGCGGCGGCCGCGCAGCGGGCCGGCTACCTGATCAACCCGATCCAGCCCGACGTCATCCGCCTGGCGCCGCCGCTGGTGCTGGACGAGGCGGACGCCCACCGACTGGTGGCCGACCTGCCGTCGTTCCTCCCCTCCCCAGGCCAGGAGCCGTGATGGTGCGCCACTTCCTGCGTGACGACGACCTGACCCCCGACGAGCAGGCCGCGGTCCTCGACCTCGCCGACGACTACAAGGCCGACCGGCTGACCGCCAAGCCGCTGACCGGGCCCAAGTCCGTCGCGGTGATCTTCGAGAAGAACTCCACCCGCACCCGGCTGTCGTTCGAGGTGGGCATCGCCCAGCTCGGCGGCAACCCGGTGATCATCGACGGCCGGTCCATGCAGCTCGGCCGCGAGGAGACCATCGAGGACACCTCCCGCATCCTGTCCGGGTACGTGGACGCGGTGATCTGGCGGACGTTCGCGCAGAAGCGCATCGACGCGATGGCGTCGGTGTCCCGCATCCCGGTGATCAACGCGCTGACCGACGAGTTCCACCCCTGCCAGGTGCTGGCCGACCTCCAGACCATCCGGCGCGTGCACGGCAGGCTCGCCGGCCTCACCGTCACCTACCTGGGCGACGGCGCGAACAACATGTCCCACTCGATGCTGCTCGGCGGCGTCACGGCGGGCATGCACGTGCGGATCGCCGCGCCCGCGCTGTTCCAGCCCCTGCCGTGGGTGCTGGACGACGCCCGCGAACGCGCCGCGGACACCGGCGGCTCGGTGACCGTCATCGAGGACCCGCGCGAGGCGGTGGACGGCTCCGACGTGCTGGTCACCGACACGTGGACGTCCATGGGCCAGGAGAACGACGGCCGCGACCGGATGCGCCCGTTCCGGCCCTACCAGCTCAACGCCGACCTCGTGGCCGCGACCGGCGTGAAGACGACCGTGCTGCACTGCCTGCCCGCCCACCGCGGCCAGGAGATCACCGACGACGTGCTGGACGGCCCGGACAGCGCCGTGTGGGACGAGGCGGAGAACCGGCTGCACGCCCAGAAGGCCCTGCTCGTGTGGTTGCTGGAGAACTCGGGCGGAACGCGCCGATGACCCGGACCGCGCGGCAGGCCCGCATCGTCGAACTGGTCGCCCAACGCGCCATCCGCAGCCAGTCGGAGCTGGCGAAGACGCTGGCGGTGGAAGGCATCGAGGTCACCCAGGCCACGCTGTCGCGCGACCTGGACGAACTGGGCGCGGTCAAGCTGCGCGGACCCGACGGCGGCGCGCCCGTCTACGTCATCCCCGAGGACGGCAGCCCGGTGCGGGGCGTGCAGGGCGGCACGTCCCGCCTCACCAGGGTGCTCGCCGAACTGCTCGTGTCGGTGGACCACTCGGGCAACCTGGCGGTCCTGCGCACCCCGCCCGGCGCGGCCCAGTTCCTGGCCAGCGCGCTGGACCGGGCCGCGCTGCACGACATCGTCGGCACCATCGCCGGTGACGACACCATCCTCGCCGTGGCCAGGGAACCCCTCACCGGCGCCGACCTGGCCGCCCGGGTCACCGCCCTCGCCGCGGGCGACGACCAGTCGCCGCAGGGTGACGCCGATGAGTGAGCGGGTCGTCCTCGTGTGCCCCGGCGGCGCGACGAGCGCGGTCGGGATCCACCGGCTCGCCGAGGAGACCGGCGCCGGGGTCGTCGCCGTCGCGGTGGACCTCGACCGGGGCGAGGACCCGGAGGCGTTCCGGCAGCGCGCGCTGGCCGGCGGCGCGGTGCGGGCCGAGGTGGTGGACGCCCGCGACGAGTTCGCCGACCGGTACTGCCTGCCCGCGCTGCGCGCCAACGCCCTGCGGCCCGCGTCCGCGCTGTACCCGCCGCTCGTCGCCGAGCACCTCGTCGGGGCCGCCGCGCGGCACGGCGCGACGGCGGTGGCGCACGGTTGCGCCGGCCACGACGGCGTCCGCCTGGAGGCGGGCATCCGCGCGCTCGCGCCCGACCTGCGTGTCCTCGCGCTGGTCCACGACCACGTGCCGCACCCCGCGGACCGCACCCCGCCGGTCGACCCGGGCGACCCCGACGAGCTGGTCGACCCCGACGAGCTGGTGATCACGTTCGACCGGGGCAGACCGGTCGCCATCGACGGCGAGACCGTCACCATGCTGCAGGCCGTCCAGGAGCTGAACCGGCGCGCGGGCGCGCGGGGGTCCGGCCGCGGCGCCCGCGTCCACGAGACACCGGGCGCGGTCGCCCTGACCACCGCGCACCGCGGCCTGGAGGACGCCACCCTGGAACCCGACCTGGCCCGCTTCAAGCGGCGGGTCGAGCGGCGCTGGGGTGAACTGGTGCGCGACGGCCTGTGGTTCTCGCCGCTCAAGCGGGCGCTCGACAGCTTCATCGACGACACCCAGCCGCACGTGTCCGGCGAGGTCCGGCTCGTGCTGCACGGTGCCCGCGCGGTCGTCGCCGACCGACGCGGCGAGCCGCCGCTGCCAGACTTCAGCCAAGGCCCCGCGTCACCGCGGTGCCTGCCGACCAAGATCGCCGCGAAGAGGGATTCGATCACGTGAGTTCATTGTGGGGTGGCCGGTTCGCCGGAGGACCGGCGGAGGCGATGGCGCGGCTGTCCGCGTCCACGCACTTCGACTGGCGACTCGCCCCGTACGACATCAGGGGCTCCCGCGCGCACGCCCGCGTGCTGCACCGGGCCGGCCTGCTGACCGCCGACGAGCTGGAGCGCATGCTGACGGCGCTGGACGCCCTGGAAGCCGACGTGGCCTCCGGGTCGTTCACCCCGACGCAGGCCGACGAGGACGTGCACACCGCGCTGGAACGCGGCCTGATCGAGCGCGCCGGACCCGAGCTGGGCGGCAAGCTGCGCGCCGGCCGGTCCCGCAACGACCAGGTGGCCACGCTGTTCCGGATGTGGCTGCGCGACGCCGCCCAACGGGTGGCCGCGGGCGTCCTGGACGTGGTCGACGCGCTGGCCGACCAGGCGTCCGCGCACGCCACCGCCGTCATGCCCGGCCGCACGCACCTGCAGTCCGCGCAGCCCGTGCTGCTGGCCCACCACCTGCTCGCGCACGGCCAGGCGCTGCTGCGCGACGTCGACCGGCTGGCCGACTGGGACAAGCGGACCGCCGTGTCGCCCTACGGCTCGGGCGCGCTGGCCGGCTCGTCGCTCGGCCTCGACCCGGCCGCGGTGGCCGCGGAGCTGGGCTTCGACGGCCCGGTGGAGAACTCCATCGACGGCACCGCCTCGCGCGACTTCGCCGCCGAGATCGCGTTCGTGCTGGCCATGATCGGCGTCGACCTGTCCCGGATCGCCGAAGAGGTGATCATCTGGACCACCGCCGAGTTCCGCTTCGCCGTGCTGGACGACGCGTGGGCCACCGGCAGCTCGATCATGCCGCAGAAGAAGAACCCGGACGTCGCCGAGCTGACCAGGGGCAAGTCCGGCCGGCTCATCGGCAACCTCACCGGGCTGCTGGCGACGTTGAAGGCCCAGCCGCTGGCCTACAACCGGGACCTCCAGGAGGACAAGGAGCCGCTGTTCGACTCGGTCGAGCAGTTGGAGCTGCTGCTGCCCGCGCTGGCCGGGATGATCGCCACCACCCGGTTCGACACCGCGCGGATGGCCGAGCTGGCGCCCGCCGGGTTCACCCTGGCCACCGACATCGCCGAGTGGCTGGTGCGGCAGGGCGTGCCGTTCCGGCTGGCGCACGAGGCGGCGGGCGAGTGCGTCCGGGTGGCCGAGGGGCGCGGCGTCGGGCTCGCGGAGCTGACCGACGAGGAGTTCGCCACCATCTCTCCCGCGCTGACGCCCGAAGTGCGTAGCGTGTTGACCGTGGAAGGGTCCATCGCGTCCCGGGACGCGCACGGCGGCACCGCGCCCGACCGCGTGGCCGAGCAGTTGAAGAGGCTGCGCGACAAGGTCTCCGTTGCCCGCAACGCCTAGGCAGCTCACCGAGCGGGAGCTCGCGGTCGACCCCGTCGACGCCGCGCGGCTCCTGCTCGGGAGCGTCATCGAGTCGACCACCGACGAGGGCGTGGTCGGGGTGCGGATCGTCGAGGTCGAGGCGTACCGGGGCGGCGACGACCCCGCCTCGCACTGCTACCGGGGCCGCACCCCGCGCAACGACGTCATGTTCGGCCCGGCCGGCCGGCTCTACGTGTACTTCGTCTACGGGATGCACTTCTGCGCGAACGTCGTGTCGCTGACCGACGGCGTGCCCGGCGCGGTGCTGCTGCGCGCCGGCGAGGTGGTCACCGGGTCCGAGCTGGCCCACACCCGCCGGCCGACCGCGCGCAGCGCCGCCGAACTGGCCAAGGGCCCCGCCCGGCTGACCGGCGTGCTCGGCCTGGACCGCGCGCACAACGGCGTGGACCTGACCGAGCCGGGCGCGACCGTGCGGCTGCTGGCCGGCGAGCCGGTGGACCCCGCCGACATCCGCACCGGGCCGCGCGTCGGCGTGGCCGTGGCGGTCGACGTGCCGTGGCGGTTCTGGATCGACTCGCCCGCCGTCAGCGCCTACCGCCGGGGCACCCGCCGCACGCGCGTCACGGCGGACCCGCGCTAGATCTCCCCGAACACGTGGGTGCCGGGCGCGTCCGCGTCGTCGCCCGCCCAGAACTCCACCCAGTGCCGGACGAACTCGGACTTCGAGATCACGCCGTCGCCGTCGAGGTCGAGCCGGGCGAACACGGCGTCGGTGGGGGAGTCGTCCCCGGTCCAGGCGTGGATCATGCGGCCGTACTCGGGCGCGGACACCTGGCCGTCGCCGTCCTCGTCCACCGCCTCGAACATCGACTCCGCCGTGGCCACCACCAGGTCGAGCATGGTGCCCAGGTCGCTCACCACGGACAGCACCTCGTCCATGTCCACCCTGTTGTCGTGGTCGTGGTCCGACGCCACCTGCAACGTCTCCCACCAGCCCATCATGATCTGCCGCAACCGGTCGTCCTCCCCGTTCCCGCCCCGGATGCGCACCCACCGGTCCGTCAACGCCTCGAAATCGGCACGCTCCAGGAACCCGTCACCGTTCGAGTCCATGGCGGTGAACACGATGGAGGTCTTCTTGCGCTGCAAGTCGCTGGCCACCCCAGCAAACTTGGTCGCGGAACGCCGCGAGGACAATTGACCAGCCGGGGCAAATCGCTGCGCGCCCGAGTGACATCGCGGTGACGGTCGGTAGCACCACCCCGGCCGGCTAGCGCACCGTCCGGCGGTACCACACGCGCCGCTCGTGCACCGGCAGCGCCACCCGGCTGATGATGCCGGTCAGCACCGCCCCGATCAGCAGCCACAGCAACGCCGCCAAGCCGTCGTTGAGCAACGTCCGCAGACCGGCGCTCGCCGGCGTGAACAGGTCGCGCAGACCCAGCGACACCCCCGCCGACCAGGAGTCGATCAGCTGGGCGAACCCGTTCGCCGGGTTGGCGCCGCCGATCACCAGGAAGATGTGGATCGCCAGCACGATCGCGAACAACCAGCACAGCAGGTCGATCACGGCGCACACCACGCGCACCGCCCGCACCCTGCCGTCCCCGCGCTCGACGACTTCCTCCTCACGCGGGTACACGGCTTCCTCCCGGTACACGGGCTCCTCCCGGTACACGGGCTCGGCCGGGCGCAGGTGCTCGGTGGGACGGTCGGAGGGACGTCGGTCGCGGTTCGGGAAGGTCATCGCCGTGGTCCTCTCAGTAGGGCCCATCGCCGACTACCCGCCACCGGCACCGCCTCAAACTGCTTTGCGCAGGTAGGGGAGAATGGCTGTCCGTGAGCGAGCACATCCTCGATGAGCTGTCCTGGCGCGGCCTGATCGCGCAGTCCACCGATCTCGACGCGCTGCGGAAGGACCTCGACGCCGGTCCGCTCACCCTCTACGCCGGGTTCGACCCGACCGCCCCCAGCCTGCACGCCGGCAACCTCGTCCCGCTGCTCATGCTGCGCCGCTTCCAGCGCGCCGGGCACCGGCCGATCGTCCTGGCGGGCGGCGCCACCGGCATGATCGGCGACCCGCGTGACAGCGCGGAGCGCGCGCTCAACACGCTGGACACCGTGGCCGAGTGGGCCGGGCGCATCCGCGGCCAGCTGGAGCGGTTCGTCGAGTTCGACGACAGCCCCACCGGCGCGGTCGTGGTCAACAACCTGGACTGGACCGGGAACGTCTCGGTGCTGGAGTTCCTGCGCGACGTCGGCAAGCACTTCTCGATCAACGTCATGCTGGCCCGGGAGACGGTGAAGCGCCGCCTCGAAGGCGACGGCATGTCCTACACCGAGTTCAGCTACCTGCTCCTGCAGTCGCACGACTACCTCCAGCTCAACCGGAAGTTCGGCACCCGGCTCCAGGTGGGCGGCTCCGACCAGTGGGGCAACATCATCGGCGGCGTCGACCTGGTCCGGAAGGTCGACGGCGGCTCCGTGCACGCGCTGACCGCCCCGCTGGTCACCGACGCCGAGGGCCGCAAGTTCGGCAAGTCGACCGGCGGCGGCAACGTGTGGCTCGACCCGGAGATGACCTCGCCGTACGCCTGGTACCAGTACTTCGTGAACGTGGGCGACGCCGACGTCCTGCGCTACCTGCGGCTGTTCACCTTCCTGACCCAGGAGGAGATCGCCGAGCTGGAGCGGCAGACCACCGAGGCGCCGCACCTGCGCGCCGCGCAGAAGAAGCTGGCCGAGGAGTTCACCAACCTGGTGCACGGCGAGCACGAGACGCAGCAGGTCATCGCGGCGAGCCAGGCCCTGTTCGGCCGCGGCGAGCTGCGCGGGCTGGACCTCTCGACGCTGGAGGCCGCGATGGCGGAGGCGCCGACGGGCGAGGTGCGCCTGGCCGACGCGCCGACCATCGTCGACCTGCTGGTCAACTCCGGGCTGGCGGACAGCAAGGGCGCGGCGCGGCGCACCGTGAAGGAAGGCGGCGCGTACGTGAACAACTCCAAGGTCACCGACGAGGAGTGGGTCCCGGCCGAGGAGGACCTGCTGCACGGGTCGTGGCTGGTCGTCCGGCGCGGCAAGCGCAACACCGCCGGCGTGCGGGTGCGGCCCTGACCCGGGACTGACCCACGTCTGACCTGCGTCGACAGGTTCCACGAGCACGACCTCGAAGGCCGTCGGTCCCATCCGGACCGGCGGCCTTCGACACGTTCAGGTGTGATCGCGGTCACACTGTTGCCGGTGGACCGGGTCGGATAGCGTGGACTCGAGTGCGGCACGGGCTGCTGACCTGCGGTTTCAGCCTGTCGCACGGTGCTGCGCCCCCGATTTGACCTCCGGTTCGGGTGCGTGTAACTTTCTCCATGTCAGCGCGGAACGGGCCGGGAACACCGGAACGGAGTGCGGCAGGTCACGAACCAAGCTCCCGCTAGCGTGGTAGAGTGGGTGACCTCGGAACGGAAGACCCAGCCGAGCCTCGTCTGAGGCCAGCGGCCAGGGCGTCTAGTTTCTAAACACAAGCTTTAGCTGAATCACAAGCCTCGGATCGAGCCGCTTCAGCGCGGCGCGTGATGATGTGCGCGTGTTCTTTGAGAACTCAACAGCGTGCCGAATAGCCAGTAAATTTATGAACCTCGTCAAGAGGTTTCCTTTGAGATTGTTACTGGACAACTGACATTCATGTCAGTGTTGTTCGGAGCGATCAAACATTCCTTATTGGAGAGTTTGATCCTGGCTCAGGACGAACGCTGGCGGCGTGCTTAACACATGCAAGTCGAGCGGTAAGGCCCTTCGGGGTACACGAGCGGCGAACGGGTGAGTAACACGTGGGTAACCTGCCCTGTACTCTGGGATAAGCCTGGGAAACTAGGTCTAATACCGGATATGACTCCATTAGGCATCTTGTGGGGTGGAAAGTTCCGGCGGTACAGGATGGACCCGCGGCCTATCAGCTTGTTGGTGGGGTAATGGCCTACCAAGGCGACGACGGGTAGCCGGCCTGAGAGGGTGACCGGCCACACTGGGACTGAGACACGGCCCAGACTCCTACGGGAGGCAGCAGTGGGGAATATTGCACAATGGGCGAAAGCCTGATGCAGCGACGCCGCGTGAGGGATGACGGCCTTCGGGTTGTAAACCTCTTTCAGCGGGGACGAAGGGCAACTGACGGTACCCGCAGAAGAAGCACCGGCTAACTACGTGCCAGCAGCCGCGGTAATACGTAGGGTGCGAGCGTTGTCCGGAATTATTGGGCGTAAAGAGCTCGTAGGCGGTTTGTTGCGTCGGCTGTGAAAACTTCACGCTTAACGTGGAGCCTGCAGTCGATACGGGCAGACTTGAGTTCGGCAGGGGAGACTGGAATTCCTGGTGTAGCGGTGAAATGCGCAGATATCAGGAGGAACACCGGTGGCGAAGGCGGGTCTCTGGGCCGATACTGACGCTGAGGAGCGAAAGCGTGGGGAGCGAACAGGATTAGATACCCTGGTAGTCCACGCCGTAAACGGTGGGTGCTAGGTGTGGGGGACTTCCACGTCCTCCGTGCCGCAGCTAACGCATTAAGCACCCCGCCTGGGGAGTACGGCCGCAAGGCTAAAACTCAAAGGAATTGACGGGGGCCCGCACAAGCGGCGGAGCATGTGGATTAATTCGATGCAACGCGAAGAACCTTACCTGGGCTTGACATGCACCGGAAACCTGCAGAGATGTAGGCCTCTTCGGACTGGTGTACAGGTGGTGCATGGCTGTCGTCAGCTCGTGTCGTGAGATGTTGGGTTAAGTCCCGCAACGAGCGCAACCCTCGTTCCATGTTGCCAGCGCGTAATGGCGGGGACTCATGGGAGACTGCCGGGGTCAACTCGGAGGAAGGTGGGGATGACGTCAAGTCATCATGCCCCTTATGTCCAGGGCTTCACACATGCTACAATGGCCGGTACAGAGGGCTGCTAAGCCGTGAGGTGGAGCGAATCCCACAAAGCCGGTCTCAGTTCGGATCGGGGTCTGCAACTCGACCCCGTGAAGTCGGAGTCGCTAGTAATCGCAGATCAGCAACGCTGCGGTGAATACGTTCCCGGGCCTTGTACACACCGCCCGTCACGTCACGAAAGTCGGTAACACCCGAAGCCCGTGGCCCAACCAGCTTGCTGGGGGGAGCGGTCGAAGGTGGGACTGGCGATTGGGACGAAGTCGTAACAAGGTAGCCGTACCGGAAGGTGCGGCTGGATCACCTCCTTTCTAAGGAGCATTCCTCACCGGTCTTCTTCGGAGGGCCTGTGGAGAGCCTCGCGATCGGCGAATGATCGATCGGTGGTTGCTCAATGATGTGGATGCTGGCTATATACAGAACCTGGGATTGTTCGCGGAGTTAGTACTGCTCTCCGGAGCGTGGAAGGGTCCGTGAGGGGTTCGAGTCTTCTGTTCGGTACGCTGTTGGGTCCTGAGAGAACACGTGAGTGTCTCTTTCAGCGAGAAACGACAGGACGGTCTCCGTCCGCGAACCGCCGGGTTGTCCGGTAGGCGTGGGCAGTAGCGGGATGGTGTCTGGTTGTTCTTTGAGAACTGCACAGTGGATGCGAGCATCTTTGTGGCAAGTTATTAAGGGCACACGGTGGATGCCTTGGCACCAGGAGCCGATGAAGGACGTAGGAGACTGCGAAAAGCCTTGGGGAGCTGTCAACCGAGCTGAGATCCAAGGGTATCCGAATGGGGAAACCCGGCCCCAGTCATGTGGGGTCACCCACGCCTGAACACATAGGGCGTGTGGAGGGAACGCGGGGAAGTGAAACATCTCAGTACCCGCAGGAAGAGAAAACAACCGTGATTCCGTGAGTAGTGGCGAGCGAAAGCGGAAGAGGCTAAACCGTATTCGTGTGATACCCGGCAGGGGTTGCGTGTACGGGGTCGTGGGACCTGTTCGTCAGTTCTGCCGGACTGACAAGGAGTCATAAAACGGTGTCGTTAGCGGAACGCGTCTGGAAAGCGTGGCCGTAGAGGGTGAAAGTCCCGTACGCGAAAACTCACCGTCTCCTTACAGTGTTCCCAAGTAGCAGCGTACTCGTGAAATTCGCTGTGAATCTGGCGGGACCACCCGCTAAGCCTGAATACTACCTGGTGACCGATAGCGGACTAGTACCGTGAGGGAAAGGTGAAAAGTACCCCGGGAGGGGAGTGAAATAGTACCTGAAACCGTGTGCCTACAATCCGTCGGAGCCTTTAGGGGTGACGGCGTGCCTTTTGAAGAATGAGCCTGCGAGTTAGTGCTGCGTGGCGAGGTTAACCCGTGTGGGGTAGCCGTAGCGAAAGCGAGTCCGAATAGGGCGTGTGAGTCGCGTGGTCTAGACCCGAAGCGGAGTGATCTAGCCATGGCCAGGGTGAAGCGTGGGTAAGACCGCGTGGAGGCCCGAACCCACCAGGGTTGAAAACCTGGGGGATGAGCTGTGGTTAGGGGTGAAAGGCCAATCAAACTCCGTGATAGCTGGTTCTCCCCGAAATGCATTTAGGTGCAGCGTCGTGTGTTTCGTGCCGGAGGTAGAGCACTGGATGGTCTAGGGGGCCCACAAGCTTACCGAAATCAACCAAACTCCGAATGCCGGTACGTGAGAGCGCGGCAGTGAGACTGCGGGGGATAAGCTTCGTAGTCGAGAGGGAAACAGCCCAGAACGCCGGCTAAGGCCCCTAAGTGTGTGCTAAGTGGGAAAGGATGTGGGGTCGCCCAGACAACCAGGAGGTTGGCTTAGAAGCAGCCACCCTTTAAAGAGTGCGTAATAGCTCACTGGTCAAGTGGTCCTGCGCCGACAATGTAGCGGGGCTCAAGCACACCGCCGAAGCCGTGTCATTTCGATTTAGGTCGGGATGGGTAGGGGAGCGTCGTTCAGCCATTGAAGCGCCGGAGTGATCCAGGTGTGGAGGCTGGACGAGTGAGAATGCAGGCATGAGTAGCGAAAGACGAGTGAGAAACTCGTCCGCCGGATGACCAAGGGTTCCTGGGCCAGGCTAATCCGCCCAGGGTAAGTCGGGACCTAAGGCGAGGCCGACAGGCGTAGTCGATGGACAACGGGTTGATATTCCCGTACCCGTGTGAACGCGCCCATGGCGAACCTTGTGATACTAACCGCCCGAAGCCCGCTCTGATTCTTCGGATGAGGGGCGATGTGGAGCGCGGGACCTGAACTTGTAGTAGTCAAGCGATGGGGTGACGCAGGAGGGTAGCTCCGCCAGTGAGTGGTAGTACTGGTGTAAGCGTGTAGGGAGAGTTGTAGGCAAATCCGCAGCTCATATATCCTGAGACGTGATGCATAGCCGATTGAGGCGAAGTAGAGTGATCCCATGCTGCCGAGAAAAGCCTCTAGTGAGTGTTCATGCGGCCCGTACCCCAAACCGACACAGGTGGTCAGGTAGAGAATACCGAGGCGATCGGGCGAACTGTGGTTAAGGAACTCGGCAAAATGCCCCCGTAACTTCGGGAGAAGGGGGGCCGAGGGATTTGAAGCCCCTTGCGGGCTAGGATTTTTCGGCCGCAGAGACCAGCGAGAAGCGACTGTTTACTAAAAACACAGGTCCGTGCGAAGTCGCAAGACGATGTATACGGACTGACGCCTGCCCGGTGCTGGAACGTTAAGGGGACCGGTTAGTCTTTCGGGGCGAAGCTGAGAACTTAAGCGCCAGTAAACGGCGGTGGTAACTATAACCATCCTAAGGTAGCGAAATTCCTTGTCGGGTAAGTTCCGACCTGCACGAATGGCGTAACGACTTCTCGACTGTCTCAACCACAGGCCCGGCGAAATTGCACTACGAGTAAAGATGCTCGTTACGCGCGGCAGGACGGAAAGACCCCGGGACCTTTACTATAGCTTGGTATTGGTGTTCGGTTCGGCTTGTGTAGGATAGGTGGGAGACTGTGAAGCGCTGACGCCAGTCAGTGTGGAGTCGTCGTTGAAATACCACTCTGGTCGTACTGGATGTCTAACCTCGGTCCGTGATCCGGATCAGGGACAGTGCCTGGTGGGTAGTTTAACTGGGGCGGTTGCCTCCCAAAGGGTAACGGAGGCGCTCAAAGGTTCCCTCAGCCTGGTTGGCAATCAGGTGTCGAGTGCAAGTGCACAAGGGAGCTTGACTGTGAGACCGACAGGTCGAGCAGGGACGAAAGTCGGAACTAGTGATCCGGCCATGGCTTGTGGAAGCGTGGTCGCTCAACGGATAAAAGGTACCCCGGGGATAACAGGCTGATCTTGCCCAAGAGTCCATATCGACGGCATGGTTTGGCACCTCGATGTCGGCTCGTCGCATCCTGGGGCTGGAGTAGGTCCCAAGGGTTGGGCTGTTCGCCCATTAAAGCGGTACGCGAGCTGGGTTTAGAACGTCGTGAGACAGTTCGGTCCCTATCCGCCGCGCGCGTAGGATACTTGCGGAAGGCTGTCCCTAGTACGAGAGGACCGGGACGGACGGACCTCTGGTGTGCCAGTTGTCCTGCCAAGGGCATTGCTGGTTGGCTACGTTCGGAAGGGATAACCGCTGAAAGCATCTAAGCGGGAAGCCTGTTCCTAGATGAGGTATCCCACCCCTTTGTGGGTTAAGGCCCCCAAGAGACCATTGGGTTGATAGGCCGGAGATGGAAGGTCGGTAACGGCTGGAGTTGACCGGTACTAATAGGCCGAGGACTTGTCATGAAGACGCTACGCATCCACTGTGCGGTTCTGAAAGAACCGAACCGGACCGTCACGGTCCACCCTTGTGTGGGGTGGGGTGTGGTGCCTACGGGTTGGTAATTTCATAGTGTTTCGGTGGTCATAGCGGTTGGGGAACACCCGGTCCCATTCCGAACCCGGTAGTTAAGCCTTCCAGCGCCGATGGTACTGCACTCGTGAGGGTGTGGGAGAGTAGGACGCCGCCGAACAATTTTTCCCTGAAAGGGCTTGTGGTTGGGGGCACATTGATTTGTGCTTCAACCACAAGCCCTTTCGGCGTGTCCACCAGTAGGAGGAGCTAGTGCCCAGGTTCGGGGATCGACCCGGCGACCGTCAGCGTGGCCAGGGAGACCGACCGCGCCGATCCGATGACGGTGGCCGTGCCCAGGGAAGCCGCAAGCCGACCACCAGCAGTGGCGGTGGACCGCGTCGGGACGAGCGGCCCGGCAACGACCGGTACACGAGTGGCGACAAGCCCCGTGGCGGCGACCGGCGCGACGACAACCGGGGCGAACGCCCTCGCTACGACAAGCCCCGTGACGACCGCGGCGCAGCCCCACGACGGGATGACAACCGGAGCGGTGGTTTCCGCCGCGACTCCGGCGACCGGCCGAGCTACCCGCGCCGCGATGACCGCGGTGGCGCCCCACGACGCGACGACCGCACCGGTGACCGGGGCGGGTTCCGGCGCGACGACAGCCGTGGTGAGCGTCCGCGCTACGACCGGCGCGACGACCGCGGCTCCGACCGCAATGCCGCTCCTCGTGGAGCGGACCGCGGCGAACGCCCCAGCTACCCGCGTCGGGACGACCGGGCCGGTGGTGGCCGGCCCAGCAGCGACCGCGGCGGCTACCCGAGGCGCGACGACCGCTCGAGCAGCGACCGGGGTGGGTACCAGCGGCGCGACGACCGGCCCAGCTACCCGCGCCGGGACGACCGGAGCGGCAGCGACCGCCCGAGCTACCCGAAGCGCGACGACCGCGCGGGCAGCGACCGCCCGAACCGTTCGAGCAGCGACCGGCCCAGTGGCGACCGCGGCGGCTACCCGCGTCGGGACGACCGGCCCAGTGGCGACCGCGGTGGTTACCAGCGCCGCGACGATCGACCGAGCGGTGACCGGCCCAGCTACCCCCGGCGTGACGATCGACCGAGCGGTGACCGCGGTGGTTACCAGCGGCGGGATGACCGGGCCGGCGGTGACCGCGGTGGGGAGCGTTCCAGCTACCCGCGCCGCGACGACCGCCCCAGTGGCGACCGCCCGAGCTACCCGCGCCGGGACGATCGGGGCGGCAGCGACCGCGGTGGGTACCAGCGGCGCGACGACCGACCGAGTGGCGACCGTGGCGGCTACCAGCGTCGGGACGACCGCCCGAGCGGCGACCGCCCGAGCTACCCCCGACGCGATGACCGGCCCAGTGGCGACCGCGGTGGGTACCAGCGCCGCGACGACCGGCCGAGCGGTGACCGTCCCAGCTACCCCCGGCGTGACGACCGGCCGAGCGGTGACCGCGGCGGTTACCAGCGGCGGGACGACCGGGCCGGCGGTGACCGCGGTGGCGAGCGTTCCAGCTACCCGCGCCGCGACGACCGGGGCGGGAGCGACCGCGGTGGTTACCAGCGGCGCGATGACCGGCCTCGCCACGACAAGGCCGTGCAGGACAAGGCTGGGCAGGACAAGCTCGCGTACGACAAGCCCGGCAGCGACAAGCGGGACTCGCGCAGCCGTGATCGGGCCGCGCGGTTCCAGGAGCGGGTCGCCCAGGCCGACGGGCAGCAGGTCACCGAGGGCACCTCGGCCGAGGTCGAGGCGAGCGCCGTCGAGGGTGACGCGGTAGCGGTCGACGCCGTCGAGACCGAGGCGGCCGAGGGCAAGGCCGTCGAGGGTGAGGCCGTTGTCGCCGACGAGTCGGTGACGGCGGAGGTCGAGGCGGCGGACGAGAAGTCCGAAGCCGACGACGACGAGAACGCCGACGAGGCGGCGGCGGACACCGGTGCGCCGGAGGCCGAGGCGTCGGAGACCGGGCCGGTGGCGGCCGGTGAGGGCGAGTCCGAAGAGCGCGTGTACACCCGGGCCCGGACGCCCGAGCTGCCCGAGGACGCCGACATCTCCGTCCTCGACCCCGAGGTGAAGCAGGAGCTTCGCGGGCTGCCCAAGGGCCTGGCCGAGATCGTGGGCCGGCACCTGGCGGCGGCGGGCATGCTGATCGACAGCGAGCCCGAGCTGGCGCTGGAGCACGCGCGGTACGCGCGGACGAAGGCGGCGCGGGTCGCGGTGGTCCGGGAGGCCGCCGGTCTCGCCGCCTACCACGCCGGCGAGTGGGCCGAGGCGTTGTCCGAGCTGAGGACCGCCCGGCGCATGTCGCACGGCACCGGGCACGTCGCGGTGATGGCCGACTGCGAGCGGGCGCTGGGGCGTCCCGAGCGGGCCATCGAGCTGGCACGCGAGGCTCAGGTGGCGCTGCTGTCCCCGGACGAGGCGGTGGAGCTGCGGATCGTCGCGGCCGGCGCCCGGCGCGACATGGGGCAGCTGGACGCGGCCGTCGTGGCGTTGCAGGGCGACGACCTGGACGAGAAGCGGCGTGACCCGTGGAGCGCGCGGCTGTTCTACGCCTACGCGGACAACCTCGAAGCCGCCGGTCGCACCGAGGAAGCCGTGAAGTGGTTCCTCAACGCCGCCCAGGCCGACGACGACAACGAGACCGACGCCGCCGAGCGCGCGTTCGACCTCAGCCCGCAGGACTGACCTCCGCGAGCCCGGCGAGAACGCCCGGTCCGGTCAACACCCGCCGGGCCGCGCGGCCACAAGACCGAAGTCACACCTGAAGGCTCGGCGCCACCCGGCGCCGAGCCTTCAGACTGTTCACACCGGAGCACCCCCCGGGAACACCGAACGGAGACGCCTGTGCTGCTGGACCGTTACGACGCCCTGCTGCTGGACCTCGACGGCACGGTCTACCGCGGGCAGGAAGCCGTGCCCGGCGCGGTGGAAGCCGTCGCCGCCGCCCGCGAGCACGGCACCGGCATCCGGTTCGTCACCAACAACGCCTCCCGGTCGCCGGAGACGGTGGCCGCGCACCTGACCGAGCTCGGTTTCGCCGCCGCGCTGGACGAGGTCAGCACGAGCGCCCAGGCGGGCGCGGCGATGCTGCTGGACCTGGTGCCGCAGGGCGCGCACGTGCTGGTCCTCGGCACCGACGCGCTCGCCGAGCAGGTGCGGCTGCGCGGCTACCGGCCCACCCGCACCGCCGAGCACGCCCAAGCCGTCGTGCAGGGCCTGTCGCAGGACCTGGGTTGGCGCGAGCTGGCCGAGGCGTGCGTGGCGATCCGCCAGGGCGGCGCGCACTGGATCGCCTGCAACGTCGACGCCACCCTGCCCACCGAACGCGGCCTGCTGCCCGGCAACGGGTCGCTGGTCGCCGCGCTGCGGACGGCGACCGGGGTGGAGCCGCTGGTGGCGGGGAAGCCCGCCACGCCGCTGCTGGAGCAGGCGGCGAAGTCGGCGGGCGCGCAACGGCCGCTGGTCGTCGGCGACCGGCTCGACACGGACATCTCGGGCGCGGTCAACGCGGGCATGGACTCGCTGCTGGTGCTCACCGGGGTGTCCACCGAAGCCGAAGTGAACGAACTACCGGCGGACCGCCGCCCGACCTACGTGGCTGCCGACCTGTCCGTGCTCCATCGGCTACCTTGAATCCTGTGAGCTTCGAGGTTCCCCTCCCCGGCCCGCCCCGCGATCCCGTGGCCGGGATCGACGACGCGCTGGCCGGTCTCGACGGGCTGGCCGCGCTGGACGTGGTCGAGCACGTGGCCCGGTTCGACGACGCGCACACGGCGTTGACGGCCGCGCTGTCCACCATCGACAAGGTCTGACCGGTGCCGCGCAGGGCTCGGCTGGACGCCGAACTGGTCCGCCGCGGGCTGGCCAGGTCACGGGAGCACGCCAGCCAACTCGTCGCCGAGGGCCGGGTGACCGTGCGCGGCACCGTGGCCACGAAACCCGCCACCGCCGTCGAACTGGACACCGCGCTGGTGGTCCGCGAGACCGACGACCCGAACTACGCCTCCCGGGGCGCGCACAAGCTCGTCGGTGCGCTGGAGGCGTTCGACGGGGTCGACGTCAAGGGCAGGCGGTGCCTGGACGCGGGCGCGTCCACCGGCGGGTTCACCGACGTGCTGCTGCGCGAGGGCGCGCGGCAGGTCGTCGCGGCCGACGTCGGGCGCGGCCTGCTGGACTGGCGGTTGCGCACCGACGACCGGGTCGTGGTCAAGGACAAGACGAACGTGCGCTCGTTGACGCCCGAGGACATCGGCGGCCCGGTCGACCTGGTGGTCGCCGACCTCTCGTTCATCTCGTTGAGGCTGGTGCTGCCCGCGCTGGCCGCGTGCCTCGACGAGGAGGGCGACTTGCTGCCGATGGTGAAACCCCAGTTCGAGGTCGGGAAGGAACGCCTCGGCTCCGGCGGGGTGGTGCGCGACCCGGAGCTGCGGGCGGAGGCGGTGCTGGACGTGGTCGCGTCCGCGGCCGGCCTCGGCCTGCGCCTGCACGGCGTCACCGCCAGCCCGCTGCCCGGCCCGTCGGGCAACGTCGAGTTCTTCGTCTGGCTGCGCCGGGGCGAGCCCCTGGACGCGGCGGACGCCACCGCGCTCGTGCGCGCCGCCGTAGCGGAAGGTCCCCAGTGAGAACGGATCCAGTGACCAGGGAGATCCTGCTCGTCGTGCACACCGGGCGGCGCAGCAACGTGCTGGTGGCGCAGGAGGTCGCGGCGCGGTTCGCGGCGGGCGGGGTGAAGCTCCGGGTGCTGGAGGACGAGGCGCCGGACCTGGACCCGTCGTGCTTCGCGCAGGTCGTGCCGGCCGACGACAAGGCCGCCGAGGGCAGCGAGCTGGTGTTCGTGCTCGGCGGCGACGGCACGCTGCTGCGCGCCGCCGAGCTGGCGCGGGCCGCGGGCGTGCCGGTGCTGGGGGTGAACCTGGGCCGGGTCGGTTTCCTGGCCGAGGCCGACTCCGACGCCCTGTACGAGGCGATCAAGCACGTCGTCGACCGCGACTACGACGTCGAGGAGCGGATGACGCTCGACATCACCGCGTCGATCGACGGCGAGGTGCTGGAGGGCACGTGGGCGCTCAACGAGGCCAGCGTGGAGAAGAGCACCCGGGAACGGATCCTGGACGTCGTGGTGGAGGTGGACGGCCGGCCGGTGTCGGCGTTCGGCTGCGACGGCGTGCTGGTGGCGACCCCGACCGGGTCCACGGCGTACGCGTTCTCCGCGGGCGGCCCGGTGGTGTGGCCGGACGTGCAGGCGCTGCTGGTGGTGCCGAGCAACGCGCACGCCCTGTTCGCCCGGCCCCTGGTGGTGTCGCCGGCGTCCGTGGTGGCGCTGGAGGTCGACCCCGAGGGTCATCCGGCGGTGCTGTGCGCGGACGGTCGCCGCACGGTGAACCTGCCGCCGGGCGCGCGGGTCGAGGTGGTCGGCGGCAGCATGCCGTTGCGGCTGGTCCGGTTGCGGCCGGGACCGTTCACCGACCGGCTGGTGGAGAAGTTCGAGCTGCCGGTGCAGGGGTGGCGGGGTCCGTCGGCGGAGTGAGACCGGCTTGATCGACACGGGGACACCCTCCCCCGAGCACACGCTTCGCCCTCGTCGCCCAGTAGTGTTCCGTGCGTGCTGGCCGAGATGCGCATCCAGGGCCTCGGTGTGATCGACGAGGCCACCCTTGAGCTCGATGCCGGTTTCACCGTGGTGACGGGCGAGACCGGCGCGGGCAAGACGATGGTCGTGACCGGGCTCCACCTGCTGAGCGGTGGCCGGGCCGAGGCGTCCCGCGTGCGCAACGGCGCGGACAAGGCGGTGGTCGAAGGGCGGTTCCAGGCCCCTGCGGGCAGCCCGGCGGCGAAGGTCGCCGAGGAGGTCGGCGGCGAGCCCGACGACGACGGCAGCGTGATCGCGATCCGCACCGTCGGCGCGGACGGGCGTTCCCGGGCCCACCTCGGCGGCCGCTCCGTGCCCGTCGGCGTGCTGTCCGAGCTGGCCGAGCAGCTGATCGCGGTGCACGGGCAGAACGACCAGCTGCGGCTGCTGCGGCCCGCCGAGCAGCGCGCCGTGCTGGACCGGTTCGCCGGCGACGAGGTCGCCGAGCCGCTGCGGTCCTACCGCAAGGTCCGCGACGAGTGGCTGCGGGTGGCGACCGAGCTGACCGAGCGCACCGCGCGGTCGCACGAGCTGGCGCGCGAAGCCGAGATGCTGCGGCACGGCCTGACGGAGATCGGTTCGATCGACCCGAAGCCCGGCGAGGACGAGGAGCTGGTCGCCGAGGCGCGCCGGCTCGCCGACGCCGACCAGCTGCGGGAAGCCGCGTCCGGCGCGCAGTACGCGGTGGCGGGCTCACCCGACGGCGACCCGGACGTGCCCGGCGCGCTGGGCCTGATCGGCGAGGCGCGGCGGCGGCTGGTCGCGTCGGACGACCCGAAGCTGCGCGACCTGGAGCCCCGGCTGGTGGAAGCCGAGACGCTGCTGGCCGACGTCGGCGCGGAGATCGCCTCCTACCTGGAGCACCTGGACGCGGACCCGGCCCGGTTGGAGCAGGTGCTCGCCCGGCAGGCCGAGCTGAAGTCGTTGACCCGCAAGTACGCCGCCGACGTGGACGGCGTGATCGAGTGGGCGCGGGACGCGTCGTCGCGGCTGGCCGGGCTGGACACGTCGGACGAGGCGCTGGCGGCGCTGGCCGCGCGGCGCGACGAGCTGGCCGTCGAGCTGGCCGGCTACGCGCTGCGGGTGACCGCCGAACGGGTCGCCTCGGCCGAGGAGCTGGGCCGGGCGGTGTCGGAGGAGCTGACCGGCCTGGCCATGCCGCACGCCACCGTCGAGGTCGCGGTGCGGCCCCGGGTGGCCGAGCAGGGCGATCCGCAGGCGTTGAAGGTGGGCTCGCAGCTGCTGCACGCGGGCGCCAGCGGCGTGGACGACGTGGAGCTGCGGCTGATCGCGCACCCCGGCGCGCCCGCGCTGCCGGTGCACAAGGGCGCGTCCGGCGGTGAGCTGTCGCGGGTGATGCTGGCGCTCGAGGTCGTGCTGTCGCACTCCGACCCGGTGCCCACGCTGGTGTTCGACGAGGTCGACGCCGGTGTCGGTGGCCGGGCCGCGGTCGAGGTCGGCCGTCGGCTGGCCCGGTTGGCGCGCAGCCACCAGGTCATCGTGGTCACGCACCTGCCTCAGGTCGCCGCGTTCGCCGACCGGCACCTGGTGGTCGACAAGACCGCGGACGGCGTGCTGACCCGCAGCGGCGTGCGCAAGCTGGACGAGTCGCAGCGCGTCGTCGAGCTGGCCCGGATGCTCGCCGGCATGGACTCCACCGACACCGGCCGCGCGCACGCCGAGGAGCTGCTGGCGGCGGCGAAGGCCGACAAGGACAGCGTGCCCGTGGTGCGGCGCAAGGCGAAGAAGAGGTGAGCAGGCGCCTGCTCGGCGCGGTGCTGCTGGTGGCGGCCGGTGTCGTGGCCGTGGTCGGCACGTTCCTGCCGCTGTACCAGGAGGGCGACGCCCAGGCCGGCGGCTCGCTCACGGTCACGGCGACCTCGTGGGACTTCGTCTTCTCCAACCTGCCGGCGGGCATGGACTTGGGCCCGGTGCAGAGCCCGCAGTACGGGGTGCCGATCGTGGTGGCGGCCGTGCTGCTGGCCGTCGCGGTCGCGCTGGCGTTCCTGCCCGAGCACCAGCGCCTGGCCGCCCGCTACCTCGCGGTCGGCGGCACGGGCCTGCTCACCGGCGCGGTGTGGGCGACCGGGGCGTCCGTCGTGTCCGCGGTCGGCAACGCGTCGCGGCAACCGGACGACAGCTACACCGTGGAGGTCGGCGCGGGCATCCTGCTGCTGGTGGCGGCGGTGCTGGTCGCGGTGGTCGGCGTCGTGCTGCTGCACGCCCGGCGGCCCGAACCCCGCCCCGGAGGGGCCGTGGTCTACCGGGTGGACGGGTCCGACGACGACACCGACACCCCGCCGTTCGGCATTCCGGTGGTGGACGTCGCGCAGCTCCCCGACTCCGAGTTCGACCGCCGAGCCGAAGGCTCCTGACCGGCGACCGACGGGGCTCCTGACGGGCGCGCCGCCGGGCGGCCCGGGTTTGCTGGTAGATGTGGACTGGTCGGTCCGCCGGGCCGCGGCACGCGACCGAGCACGGAGGAGAGGGCCACATGACCCGGCGCGCGATCGCCGTCCTGACCATCGGCGCGGGCGCGCTCATGGTGGTGCTGGGCTCGTTGTTCCCGCTGTACGGGGTGGAGACCGCGGTGCGGCCCGGGTTGGACGGCCCGATCCCGAACGGCGTGCAGCGCCTCGTGGCGCTCACCGGGTGGGAGTACGTGCAGGAACCGCCGGCGGTGAACCCGGCCGGCGTCGACTTCGACTTCCCCGTCTACGGCTACGGCCTGGTCTTCGCCGCCGTCCTCGCCGGTGTGGGCGCGCTGCTGCAACTGCGGTCGCCACTGCTCGCCGCGGTCGGCCGGTTCGGCGTGCTCGCCGCGGTCGGGGTGGTCGTCGGCGCGCTGTGGACCGCGCTGGAGACGTTGCGGACGCTGTTCGGCTCCAGCTCGGCGTCGCCCGTGGTCGTCAACCACGAGTTCATCGGCACGGGCACGTGGCTGGTCGGCGCGGCGGGGTTGGCGATGCTCGTCGGCGCGGTGGTGGCGCACGACTGGCCGGCCCGCGAGCCGCGGCCCGCCGGCGCGTCGGTGTACCAGGTGGCGGACGACGACGACACGCCGCCGTTCGGCATTCCCATCCCCGTGACCGAGCTGACCGTCCCACCGGGTGAACCCGCCCCGCCGGCCGGCCCCGCGGCGCCGCCGGTGGCCGAGCTGCCGCCCGTGACCGACCTGCCCCGACCGCCCGGCGCGCCGGGTTCGGCGGCCGACGAACGACGTCACCCGACCGGGGGTAATCCGTCCACTGTGGATTGACCGTGTCACTGACCAGCCCGGATCGGCTCGGCGTGTTGGCGGCCGACCGCGCGCGACGTGAGTCACCATCGGTTCATGAAGCTCTCCGGGTTGCTCGGCCGCGCGCACCACGAACTGCCAGGCGTCACCGGTGTGGCGCGGGTCGATCGCCGCTCGGGCGACCTGCTGCGCCGGCTGGGTCCCGGTGACGTCGCGGTCCTCGACCACGTCGACATCGACCGCCGCACCGCCGAGGCCCTCGTGCACGCCGGGGTGGTCGGCGTGGTCAACGCCTCGACGTCCATCTCCGGCCGGTTCCCGAACCTCGGCCCCGAGCTGCTGATCGAGGCGGGCGTCGCGCTGGTCGACGGCGTCGGCACGGCGGTGCTGCGCGAGGTCAAGGACGGCACGAAGCTGCGGCTGCACGAAGGCGGGGTGTTCGTCGGCGACAAGGAGGTCGCGCGCGGCGTCGCGCAGGACACCGAGTCGATCGCCGACGCGATGATCGAGGCCAAGGCGGGCATGGCCGCGCAGCTGGAGGCGTTCTCCGCGAACACGATCGAGTTCCTGCGCCGCGAACGGGCCCTGCTCCTGGACGGCCTCGGGGTGCCCGAGCTGCTCGTGCCGATCCGCGACCGGCAGGTGCTGGTCGTCGCGGGCGGTCCCCGGCACGCCGAGGAGCTGCGCAAGCTGCGCCGCTACATCCGCGAGCACCGGCCGGTGCTGATCGGCGTCGACGCGGGCGCGGACACCCTGCACGACGCCGGGTTCGCCCCGGACGTCATCGTCGGCGACCCGGACGCCATCGCCACCGCGACGTTGCGGTCCGGCTCGGAGGTCGTGGTGCCCGCGCAGATCGACGGCCACGCGCCCGGCCTGGAGCGCATCCAGGACCTGGGCATCGGCGCCGTCACGTTCCCCGCGACCGGCAACGCCGAGGACCTGGCGCTGCTGCTGGCCGAGGCCCACGGCGCGTCCTTGGTGGTGACCGTCGGCCTTCAGGCGGGCCTGCGGGAGTTCCTGGACCGGGGCAACGCCGGGTCCACCCCCTCGACGTTCCTCACCCGGCTCAAGCTCGGCAACAAGCTGGTGGACGGGCACGCCGTCGCCACCCTGCACCGCGCCCGGGTGTCGTCGGGGCTGGTCGTCCTGCTGGTGCTGGCCGTGGTGGCGGCGATGACCGCCGCGGTGGCGGTGTCCGGGGTCGGCCAGGTCTACGTGGACCTCGCGGCCGACGCGTTGCACTCCGTCGTCGACTGGTTCGGGGGGTTGTTCGGGTGATCTCGCTGCGCTACCACATCGTCTCCATCACCGCGGTGTTCCTGGCCCTGGCCGTCGGGGTGGTGCTCGGCTCGACCGCGATCAGCGGCCGGCTGCTGTCCGGGCTCAACGAGGACAACGGCGCGCTGGGCCGGGAGGTCTCCGCGTTGCAGTCCGAGCGCCACGGCCTGGACGCCCGGCTCGCCGACGCGGACCGGTTCGCGAGCACCGTCGGACCGCTGGCCGTGAAGGGGCAGCTGGCCGACCGGACCGTGCTGCTGGTCACCACCGCCGACGCCGCCCCGGACGACCGGGACGCGGTGACGGACCTGCTGCGCTCGGCGGGGGCGACGGTCACCGGCGAGCTCCAGCTCACCGAGTCGTTCACCGACCCGGACAAGGCCGACCAGCTGCTCGACCTGGTCGCCCGGCTCCAGCCCGCGGGCACCCTGCTGCCCACCGGCGGCGACCCCGGCACCAGGGCGGGCGGGCTGCTCGGCTCCGTGCTGCTGCTGGCCCAGGACGACAACCAGCCGCAGGCCACGCCGGACGAGCAGGCGGCGGCGCTCGGCGGGCTGTCCAGCGCGGGGTTCGTCAAGGCGGACCAAGGCCTGCGGCCCGCTCAGCTGGCCGTGGTGCTGACCGGCGGGGCGGTGCCGGGCGACTCGGCGGCCGACCGGGCGGCGGTGCTGGCGCGGTTCGCCACCCAGCTGGACCGGTCCGGGGCGGGCGCGGTGCTGGCGGGCGGTGACGGGTCGGCCGACGGCACGGGCGCGGTGGGGGTCGTGCGGGCGGACACGGCGGCGACCTCGGTGCTGTCCACCGTGGACCACGCGGACACGGCGGCCGGTCGGGTGGTGGTGGTGCTCGCGCTGCGTGAGCAGTTGGACGGCAAGGCCGGCCGGTACGGGGTGGCGGGCAACGCCGAAGGCCCCGCACCGGGCGCATCCGGCTGACCCGCCGGCCGGCCGCCCGGAGCCGGGGGTTCGCGGTGGCGTCGGCTCGGGCGGACGGACGCCTCGCGCCGTGCCGGCTCGGCGACGGTGTTCTCCAGTGGTTGGTTCTCGTGCGGTTCGCGGGCTGTTTTCGCGTGGTTTCCGGGACGTTCGCGGCCCTGTGGTCGCCTGTTCGAGCCGGCCTAGGCCATCCGAGTGACCCGCTTGGGTGCCCGCCGGCGCGCTGGGTGACCGGCGGCGTGTTAGCGTTAGGGCCCGTGGACAGGGCGCTGAGCTGTGCGGAACCACCGCAGCCGGCCCCTAGCGGACATCCAGACCACGGGGAGCCTCCTTGGTGCAGCAGGCACGTACGACCAAGCACGTTTTCGTCACCGGGGGTGTCGCGTCGTCCCTCGGCAAGGGGTTGACCGCGTCCAGCCTCGGACAGCTGCTCACCTCTCGTGGTCTCCGGGTGACCATGCAGAAGCTCGACCCCTACCTCAACGTGGACCCGGGCACGATGAACCCGTTCCAGCACGGCGAGGTGTTCGTCACCGACGACGGCGCGGAGACCGACCTCGACATCGGCCACTACGAGCGGTTCCTGGCGCGGGACCTCTCCGGTGACGCGAACGTGACCACCGGGCAGGTGTACTCCGAGGTCATCGCCAAGGAGCGGCGCGGCGAGTACCTGGGCGACACGGTCCAGGTGATCCCGCACATCACCGACGAGATCAAGCGGCGCATCCGGGCCATGGCCGAGCCGGGCCCCGACGGCGTCGTCCCGGACGTGGTGATCACCGAGGTCGGCGGCACGGTCGGCGACATCGAGTCGCTGCCGTTCCTGGAGGCGTGCCGGCAGGTGCGCCACGACGTCGGCCGCGACAACGTGTTCTTCCTGCACGTGTCGCTGGTGCCCTACCTCGCGCCGTCGGGCGAGCTGAAGACCAAGCCGACGCAGCACTCCGTGGCCGCGCTGCGCAACATCGGCATCCAGCCCGACGCCATCGTGTGCCGGGCGGACCGGGAGATCCCGGACGCGCTCAAGCGCAAGATCGGCCTGATGTGCGACGTGGACAACGAAGCCGTGGTGGCGGCGGTGGACGCGCGGTCCATCTACGACATCCCCAAGGTGCTGCACGGCGAGGGCCTGGACGCGTACGTGGTGCGGCGGTTGGACCTGCCGTTCCGCGACGTCGACTGGACCGTGTGGGGCGACCTGCTCGAGCGCGTGCACAACCCGTCCGAGAAGGTCCGCGTCGGCCTGGTCGGCAAGTACGTCGACCTGCCCGACGCCTACCTGTCGGTGACCGAGGCGCTGCGGGCCGGCGGGTTCGCGCACCGCACCAAGGTCGAGATCGTGTGGGTGCCGTCCGACGAGTGCCAGACGCCGTCCGGCGCGGCGCACGCCCTGGGCGGGCTCGACGCGATCCTCATCCCCGGTGGGTTCGGGGTGCGCGGCATCGAGGGCAAGATCGGCGCGATCACCTACGCCCGGACCCGCGGCATCCCGCTGCTGGGCCTGTGCCTGGGGTTGCAGTGCCTGGTCATCGAGGCGGCGCGGAACCTCGCGGGCATCGCCGACGCGAACTCCTCGGAGTTCGAGGACACCGGGTCGCCGGTGATCAGCACCATGGCCGACCAGGAGGACGTCGTCTCCGGGCAGCGGGACATGGGCGGCACGATGCGGCTCGGCGCCTACCCGGCGTCGTTGCTGCCGGGTTCGCAGGTGGCGGCGGCGTACGGGTCGCTGGAGGTGTCCGAGCGGCACCGGCACCGGTACGAGGTCAACAACGCCTACCGCTCGAAGCTGGGCGACGCGGGGTTGGTGTTCTCCGGGACGTCGCCGGACGGGCGGCTGGTGGAGTTCGTCGAGCTGCCCGCCGACGTGCACCCGTTCTTCGTGGCCACGCAGGCGCACCCGGAGCTGAAGTCCCGCCCGACCCGCCCGCACCCGCTGTTCGCGGCGTTCGTGAAGGCGGCGTTGGACTACCGGCTGGCCGACCGGCTGCCGCTGCCCGAGACCGCGGGGGCCGCGCAGTGACTCCTCGGCACGAGTTCGGGACTGTTTCGTCGCGGGACGTGCACGTCGGGCGCGTCGTCGCGTTGCGGGTGGACGAGGTCGCCATGCCTGGTGGCGGTACGGCATCGCGCGAGGTGGTGGAACACCTCGGCGCGGTGGCGGTGGTGGCCTTGGACGAGGCCGGTGCGGTGAGGTTGATCCACCAGTACCGGCACCCGCTGGGCCGGCGGCTCTGGGAGCTGCCGGCCGGGCTGTTGGACGGGGGTGACGAGACGCCGCTGGCCGCCGCGGAGCGGGAACTGGCCGAGGAGGTCGGGCTGGCGGCGTCGGAGTGGGTGACGTTGGTGGACGTCGCCGTGTCACCCGGGTTCACCGACGAGGTGGTGCGGGTGTTCCTGGCTCGTGGGCTCACCGAGGTCGATCGTGACGTGCAGGGCGACGAAGAGGCCGACCTGGAGGCGAAGAGCTTCCCGTTGGCCGAGGCGGTGGACATGGTCCTGGCCGGGGAGATCGTCAACGGCCCCGCCGTGTCCGGGCTGCTCGCCGCGCACGCCGTGATCACCGGCGGCGGAACGGGGCGCCCCTCCGACGCCCCGTTCACCGACCGCCCGACCCGCTTCGCCGCCCGCAGTTCCTGACCCGGAACTCGCGGCGCCCGGACGTGCGGCACGCGGGCGCTGGACGTACGACTCTCGCGAGAGTCGTACCTCCGGCCCCCGCGTGTCCTACGTTCGGAACAGGTGTGTCCTACGTTCGGAACACGTGAGTTGAACGTTCAGGGCCCGCCGGGGCGCCCGTTCAGGTGCAGGTCGGGCAGGGGCGGGCGCTCGCACTCGCGGTCGAACGGCGTGGCGCCGCGCGGTGTCCGCCGGCCCTGCCGCTTCTCCGCCCGGCGGACCGCCGCGCAGGCCGCCAGGTGCAGCTTCCACCGGTCCCGCAGCACCAGCAGCACGTCCAGCGCCGCCGTCAACGCCCGCTCGTCGTGCTGGAACGGGCCCACCACCAGTTCCAGGTACCGCATGGTGTCCTCGTGCGGCGCGGCGTGGCGGCGCCGCACGCACGAGCGGAACGACGACGCGCGGTGCGGCAGGGCAAAGTCGCGTCGGCGGCGCGGCGCGCGTACCAGGAGAAGCCCATGATCGGTGGGTGTCCCAGGTCTGGGAGCGGATAATGGTGTTCGTGGGCGTGCGATGGCCGTTGGCGGTGGCTGCGGCGGCGGTGGGCGGGTGCGGGGTGCTGTTGTTCGTGGATCCCAACCAGCCCGGGTCGTTCCTGCCGCCGTGCCCGCTCTACGCGTTGACCGGCATCCAGTGCCCGGCCTGCGGGTCGACCCGGATGGTGCACGCCCTGCTGCACGGCGACGTGGTCGGCGCCTGGCACTTCAACGCGGTGATGCTGCTGGTGGGGCTGCCGCTGCTGGTGTGGCTGTGGGCGCGGTGGTTCCGGGCGGCCAGGCGCGGCCGGCCGACGCCGCCGGTGTCGGGGAAGGTCGGCGTGCCGGTGGTGGCGCTGGCCGTCACGTGGATGCTCGCCCGGAACCTAGTCGCGTAGCTTGCGGCCCTGGCTGTCGGTGCCGCCGTTGACCAGCAGGATGATCCCGTCGATCAGCGACCAGATGCCGCACCCGCCGCAGGTCAGCAGCTGGGCGATGCCGATCGCCGTGTCACCCATGTAGAACCGGCCGATGCCGAACGGCAGCGCGAGTTGCAGCACGCCCGCCGCGATGCGCGACTTGTCCGACAGCGGCCGGCCGGTCAGCGGGTCCAGGCCGTACGGCGCGTTCGGGGTGAACCCGGGCGGGTAGCCGTACGCGGCGCCGTGGGTCTGGGACGGGTCCGCGTAGCCGGGCGGCGGGTAGCCGGGGAAGCCCTGGCCGGGCGTGCCCGGGTAACCGGGTGGGGCGGTGTAGCCGGGTGGGGCGGTGTAGCCGGGTGGGGCGGTGTAGCCGGGCGGCGGGGTCGGCGGCGGGTACGCGGCCGTCGGCGGGTAGCCCGGCGGCAGGAACACCGGGTGCGGTTGCGGCAGGTCGTGGAACAGCGCGGCCAGCTCCTGCGCGGACTGGGCCGCGGACGCGTAGCCGACGCGCTGCTCGTACTCGCCGATCTCCAGGCGACCGGCCGCGAAGTGGTCGTTCAGCGCGCTGATCGCCTCTTCGCGCTGCTGGTCGCCGATGCGCACCTGGTGTGGTTCCGACACACCTGAACGCTAACAGCCGCGGGCCGTCGTCCGAGCCGGAACGCGCTGGTCGACCTGCTCGTCACGGGCGCGGCCGGAGTTCCCGACCGGAATTCGCCCCGGCGGGTGAGCGGCGCCGCGCAGTTCGACGTGGGCGCTCGGGAACGTCACACTGCCCTACATGACGGCGTTGGTGGACCAGGACTTCCGGCAGGCGATCGGCGACGACCCGGCGACGACCCGGTGACGGCGCGCGGGGCGCGGCCGGTGCTGCCGGCCCGGCGGTGAGCCCTCGCGAGGGGAGCGGTCCGGCGGACCCGGAGCAGGTGGTGACGCCCGTCTCACGTGCGGTGCGGGCGTACCTCGACCACCTGGCGGTGGAGCGGGGCACGGCGCGCAACACGCTCGACTCCTACGGGCGGGACCTGCGCCGGTACGCCGCGCACCTGGCGGCCGGCGGGGTGCACGACCTGGCCGACGTCACCGAAGCCCTGGTCGGGGACTTCCTGGCCACGTTGCGCGAAGCCGGGTTGGCGGCCTCCTCCGCGGCCCGCACCCTGGTCGCCGTGCGCGGCCTGCACAAGTTCGCGCACCTCGAAGGCATCACGGCGCACGACCCGGCGCGCGCCGTCCACCCGCCGACCCCGCCGCGCCGGCTGCCCAAGGCCCTGCCCGTCGACGACGTGCTGAAGCTCCTCGAAGGCCCCACCGACACCCCGGCCCACCTGCGCGACCGCGCGCTGCTGGAGCTGCTGTACTCCAGCGGCGCGCGGATCTCCGAAGTGGTCGGGCTCGACGTGGACGACGTCGACGCCGCCGAACGCACCGTGCTGCTCGACGGCAAGGGCGGCAAGCAGCGCATCGTGCCCGTCGGCCGCCCGGCGCTCGCGGCGCTGGAGGCCTACCTCGTGCGGGCCCGCCCGGCGCTGGCCAAGCGCGGCACGCCCGCGCTGTTCCTCAACGCCCGGGGCGGCAGGTTGACCAGGCAGACGGCGTGGCACGTGCTGAAGGCCGCGGCCGAACGCGCGGGGGTCGAAGCCGAGGTCTCGCCGCACACGCTGAGGCACTCGTTCGCCACCCACCTGCTGGAAGGCGGCGCGGACGTCCGGGTCGTGCAGGAACTGCTGGGCCACGCCTCCGTGACGACGACGCAGGTCTACACACTGGTCACCGTCAACACCTTGCGCGAGGTGTACGCGACCGCCCATCCTCGCGCATCGGGTGGAACATGAGCCGGCCACGGGTACCGTGGGCGCTCGCCCGACCGGGACCCCACCCGCTTCCGATGAGCCCGACGAGCTGGAGGTGTCGACCCGGTGCCGAACTTGGACGAGCCCGAGCGCAGCGCGATCGAGCTGGGCGCGGTGCTGCACGCGTTGAGCGACGCCACCCGGCTGGCGGTGGTGCGGCAGATCGAGTCCGACGGTGAGCGGCTGTGCGGCGCGCTCATGGTGGAGGTCGCCAAGTCGACGTTGTCGCAGCACCTGCGCGTGCTGCGGGAAGCGGGCATCACCCGGACCAGGGCCCGCGGCAACCAGCGGTGGGTGTCGCTGCGCCGCGACGACCTCGACGAGCTGTTCCCCGGGCTGCTCGACGTCGTGCTCCGCGCGGCCGAGCGGCACTGCCGCGACCTCGGCCACCACACCGCCGACCGGTCCGGGACGCCGGCGGGCGCGGCGTCCTGAGTCCCGGACCGACAGCCGGCGCCGACACCCGGGGTGGCAGCCGGCGCCGCCGACGCGTCCACCCGCCGCCCCGAGCCTCGCGACACGCGCTGAGAACGATCGACCGCGCTTCGGCGGGGCGCGTTGCCGGTGGCCCCCGGTGTGCCTAGGCTGCGCCCAGGCAGAGGACTAGGAATCGGGAAGGCGATGTCGACACCGGAGCACGCGGGTCAGGCGTGGGGCCCACCCCCACCACCCCCGCAACCGTCCGGTGTGCCGCGCGCCTCGGTCGAGCTGAGCCTCGCCCCGCACGCCGCACCCGCGGACGAAGACGCGACCGAGCAGGTCGCGGGCGACATCGGGCCGACGGGCCGCCCGTTGCGCTACGTCGCCGACCCACCGCTCGTCGCCGGGCACGGCCCGGCGAAGATCCTCGCGGTGTGCAACCAGAAGGGCGGGGTCGGCAAGACCACGTCCACCATCAACCTCGGCGCGGCGCTGACCGAGTACGGCCGCAAGGTGCTGCTGGTCGACTTCGACCCGCAGGGCGCGTTGTCGGTCGGCCTCGGCGTGCACCCGCACCAGCTCGACCAGACGATCTACAACGTGATCATGGAACGCGACGTCGGCGTCCGCGACGTGATCATGAGAACCCCGGTCGAGGGCATGGACCTGCTGCCCAGCAACATCGACCTGTCCGCCGCCGAGATCCAGCTGGTCTCCGAGGTGGGCCGGGAGCACACGCTGGTGCGCACCCTGCGCCCGGTCATCGAGCACTACGACTACGTGCTGGTGGACTGCCAGCCGTCGCTCGGCCTGCTCACGGTCAACGCTCTCGCGGCGGCTGACGGCGTCCTCATCCCGCTGGAGTGCGAGTTCTTCAGCCTGCGCGGGGTCGCCCTGTTGATAGACACCATCGAGAAGGTCAGGGAGCGGTTGAACCCGAAGCTGGAGATCACCGGCATCCTCGCCACCATGTACGACCCGCGCACCCTGCACTCCCGCGAGGTGATGGCGCGCGTGGTCGAGGCGTTCGGCGACGTCGTGTTCGACACGGTGATCAACCGCACCGTCCGGTTCCCGGAGACGACCGTCGCCGGCGAGCCGATCACCAGCTGGGCGCCGCGCTCGGGCGGCGCGAAGGCCTACCGCGCGTTGGCGCGCGAGGTGATCGCCCGGTGACCCGTCGCCCATCACTGCCGGGCGCGTCCGAGCTGTTCCGCCTCACCACCACCGGCGCCGCCGCCGACGTGCCCGCGCAGGAGCCCGCGGCGCAGCGGCGCGGCACCGGGCGGCAGAAGCACTCGACGAAGATCACCGTGTACGTGTCCGACGAGGAGCTGCTGGCGCTGGAGCACGCGCGACTGGCGCTGCGCGGCGAGCACGGTCTCGCGGTCGACCGCGGCCGCGTGGTCCGCGAGGCCATCGCGATCGTGCTGGACGACCTCGAAGGGCACGGCGAGGACTCGCTGCTGGTGCGTAGGTTGCGCGAGCAGTGAGCGGTGACGCGCCCTGGACCGACCCAGCAGTGGCCGCGCCGGTCGAGGTGGTCGGGACCGGCCCCGACGAGGCCGCGCCGGTCGAGGCGGTGGAGCCGCCCGCGCCGGACGACGGCCGGTTCAAGGTCAAGCTCACCAACTTCGAGGGACCGTTCGACCTGCTGCTGCAGCTGATCTCGCAGCACACGCTGGACGTGACCGAGGTGGCGCTGCACACCGTCACCGACGACTTCATCGCCTACATCCGGGCGTTGGGCGACCAGTGGGACCTGGACGAGACGACCGAGTTCCTGGTCATCGCGGCTACCCTGCTCGACCTCAAGGCGGCCCGGCTGCTGCCCTCGGGCGACGTGGAGGACGAGGAGGACCTGGCGCTGCTGGAGGCGCGGGACCTGCTGTTCGCGCGGCTGCTGCAGTACCGGGCCTACAAGCAGGTCGCGGCGCTGTTCGCGGAGCTGGAGCGGGGCGCATACCGGCGCTACCCGCGCTCGGTGGCGTTGGAGCAGCGGTACGAGGGGCTGCTGCCCGAGGTGATGCTCGGGGTGGACGTGCGGCGGTTCAGCGAGATCGCCGCGGTCGTGTTCCGGCCCAAACCGCCGCCGACCGTGTCGACGTCGCACATCCACCAGCACCGGGTGTCCGTGCGCGAGCACGCGGACATGCTGCGGGCACGGCTGGCGGAGCTGGGCACGGCGACGTTCGCCGAGCTGATCGCCGAGTGCACGGAGACCATGGAGGTCGTGGCGCGGTTCCTGGCGCTGCTGGAGCTGTACCGGGAGCAGTCGCTGGCCTTCGAGCAGCCCGATCCGCTGGGCGAGCTGCGCATCACGTGGGTCGGCGGCACGGTCGACCAGGCGCGGGCGCAGGCCCGTGACGAGGACGAGGAGTACGGGTGAGCGACCACGGAGCAGTCGGCCCCGCGCCGGCGGCCGGGCCCGACGTCGCGGTGGAGTCGGTCGTGGCCGGGTTCGAGCAGGCCGCGGAGGCCGGGGAGACCGGGTCCGGGCCGCTGGCCGGGACGCCCGGGGAAGCCGCCGCGCCGCCGCCGACGGTCGTGGAGGGTGACGACGAGGCCGAGGCGGGCGGGCTGCCGGACCTCTCCGACGACGCCGAGCTCGACGGCGCGCTGGAGTCGATCCTGCTCGTCGTGGACAGCCCGATCGCCGAGGAGCAGCTCGCGGGCGTCCTCGACCAGTCCGTGAAGCGCGTCACCGCCGCACTGCGCCGGCTGGCCGACCGGTACACCGGGCAGGGCAGCGGCATCGACCTGCGTAGAATCGGGGACGGCTGGCGGTTCTACACGCGGGACCGCTTCGCGCCATTCGTGGAGAAGCTGCTGCTCGACGGGCAGCGCGCCAAGCTCACCCGGGCCGCGTTGGAGACACTCGCGGTCATCGCCTACCGGCAGCCCGTGACCAGGGCCCGGATCGCGGCGGTGCGCGGGGTGAACGTGGACGGGGTCATCCGCACGCTCGTCGCGCGCGGCCTGATCGCCGAGACGGGCACGGACTCCGACACGGGTGGCATCCTTTACCGCACGACCGAACTGTTCCTGGAGCGGTTGGGGCTGTCGTCGTTGGGCGACCTGCCGCCGATCGCCCCCCTCCTGCCCGAAGTGGATGCGATCGACGATGTCTGACCAGGCCCACCCCGAGGGGATCCGGCTCCAGAAGGTGCTCGCCAAGGCGGGCATCGCCTCGCGGCGGGTCGCCGAGGAGCTGATCGAACTCGGCCGCGTCCAGGTCGACGGCGAGGTGGTCCGCGAGCAGGGCCGCCGCGTCGACCCGGACACCGCGGTCGTGCACGTCGACGGCGTGCGCGTGGTGCTCAAGGAAGACGTGGTCACCATCGCGTTCAACAAGCCGCGCGGTGTGCTGTCCACCATGCACGACGACGCGCACCGCCCGTGCGTCGGCGACTACCTGCACAACCGCAAGGAACGCCTGTTCCACGTCGGCAGGTTGGACGCCGACACCGAGGGCCTGCTGCTGCTGACCAACGACGGCGACCTCGCGCACCGGCTGATGCACCCGTCCTACGAGATCACCAAGACCTACCTGGCCGAGGTGCCCGGCCCGATCCCGAAGGACCTGGGCAAGCGGCTGCGCGCGGGCGTCGAGCTGGAGGACGGCCCGATCGCGGTCGACTCGTTCAAGCTGATCTCGTCGATGCCGGGCAAGGCGCTGGTCGAGGTGGTCCTGCACGAGGGCCGCAAGCACATCGTGCGCCGCCTGCTCGACCACGTCGGCCACCCCGTCGAGAGCCTGGTCCGCACCGCCGTCGGCGACGTGCGCCTCGGCAACCAGCGCCCCGGCTCGATGCGGGTGCTCAACCGCCAGGAAGTCGGCTCCCTCTACAAGGCCGTCGGCCTGTAGCCGGGGAGGCGCTTGGTGGAGTCCCCCTTCACCACCAAGCGCCCCTCCCCCCTGAGGAACCCGTACGCGGCTCCACCGCCATTCCTACGGCAGACGGGTTGTTCAGTGTCAGCGCGTGGACGCTGAACAGGCTTTTCTGAACAATCGCCCTCGTCGAAGGGGAGGGCGACGACCGATGGCGAGACCGGAGGGCCCGTTACGGGCGGACAGCCGTGACCTCGGCGAGTTCGCCGCCGACCTGAGGGCCCTGCGGGAACGGGCGGGCAGCCCCACCTACCGGCGGCTCGCCCGGGACGCCCACTACTCGGCGGCGGCGCTGTCGGAAGCGGCGAACGGCCGGAAGCTGCCGAGCCTCGCGGTCACCCTGGCGTACGTGCGCGCCTGCGGCGGTGACGCCGCGGCGTGGGAGGCGCGCTGGCGGGCGCTGGCCGAACGGCTCGCCGACGCGAACCCGCGCACACCACCGGAGGGGACCAAGGCCCCGTACCCGGGGTTGGCGCCGTTCCAGGTGCGGGACGCGGACCGGTTCTTCGGCCGCGACCGCGTCGTGCGCGAAGTGGTGGGCCTGGTCGGGCAACGGCGGTTCGCCGGGGTGTTCGGCGCGTCCGGGTCGGGCAAGTCGTCGGTGCTGCGGGCGGGCCTGGTGGCGATGTGGGACCGGCCCTCGGTGGTGCTCACGCCCGGCACGCGGCCGGTGGAGGAGCTGGCGGTGCGGGTCGCCGCGAGCACCGGCCGGGACGCGCCCGCGCTGGTCGCCGAGTTCACCGCCCACCCGGGGAACCTGCACCTGCGCGTGCGGCAGGCGCTGGTCGGCGGCGACGACGACCTGCTGATCGTGGTCGACCAGTTCGAAGAGGTCTTCACGCTGTGCCAGGACCCCGCCGAGCGGGCCGCGTTCATCACCGCGCTGACCACGGCCGCGTCCGCGCCGACCAGCCGCACGCGGGTGGTGCTCGGGGTGCGGGCCGACTTCCTCGGGCACTGCGGCCAGTACCCGGAGCTGGTGGAGGCGCTGCGCGGCGGGCACGTCCTGGTCGGGCCGATGACCGCGGACGAGCTGCGCGAGGCGATCGTGTCGCCCGCCGTCGCGGTCGGCTGCAAGGTGGAGACCGCGCTGGTCACCCGGCTGGTCGCGGACGCGGCCGGCCAGCCCGCGGCGCTGCCGCTGGTGTCGCACGCGTTGCTGGAGACGTGGCGCCGTCGACGCGGTGTCGCGTTGACGCTGGCGGGCTACGAGGAGGTCGGCGGGGTCGAGCACTCGATCGCGCGCAGCGCCGAGCACGTCTACACGGCGATGGGCCCGGCCGGGCAGCTGATCGCCAAGCAGGTGTTCCTGCGGCTGATCGCGGTCGGCGAGGGCACCGAGGACACCAAGCGCCGCGTCGCCCGCGCCGAGGTCGACCACCACGCCGAGGGTGACGGCGCGGCGGTGCTGGCCGCGTTGGCGCAGGCCCGGCTGGTGGTGCTGGACCGGGACGCGGTGGAGCTGGCGCACGAGGCGTTGATCCGCAACTGGCCGCGGCTGCGGGACTGGATCGCCGAGGACCGGGCGGGCCTGCGGGTGCAGCGGATGCTGACCGAGGCCGCGCACACCTGGGAGACCCTGGACCGCGACCCCGGCGCGCTGTACCGGGGCGCCCGGCTGGCGCTCGTGCGCGAGTGGGTCGACGGGACGCGGGGGCTCACGCCCGGCGAGATCCGGTTCCTGGAGGCCAGCATCGCCGCGGACGACGCGGTGCGCGCGATCGAGCACCGGCGCACGCGGCGGCTGCGGCAGCTCGTGTCGGTGATGGCGGTGCTGCTGGTGCTCGCGTCCAGCGCGATCGTGTTCGCCGTGCGCGCCGAGCGGTCCGCGACCGAGCAGCGCAACATCGCGTTGGCGCACAAGGTGATCACCCAGGCCGCCGCGCTGCGCGACACCGACCCGGCGCTGTCGTGGCAGCTCACGCTCGCCGCGCACCGGCTCGCGCCGCTGCCGGAGACCGAGGACGCGCTGTTCGCCGCGTTCACCGGGCCGTACGCGACCAGGGTCGGGGCGGTCCGCACGATGGCCGTCAGCCCGGCCGCCTCGCTGCTCGCCGTCGTCGACGACACCACCACCGCCGACGTGCGGCTGATGGACATCACCGACCCGCACCGCCCGGAGCACATCGGCGTGCTGACCGGGATGAGCATCCCCAAGGTGCTGGCGTTCTCCGACGACGGCCGGTGGCTCGCCGGCGCGTCGGAGGACTACATCGTGGTGTGGCGGGTGACGGACCCCCGCCATCCCGTGATCACGCACCGGCTCAGCGACCTGTCGAACGGGCCGACGCTGGCCCTCGCGTTCTCACCGGACGCCCGCCACCTCGTCGCCGGGTTCCTCACCGCGCCGGCTCGGGCGTGGGACCTGGCCGGCCGCGGCACGCGGGTGGAGCTGCCGCCGACCGCCCAGTCGTCGGGCCAGGTGGTGTTCATCGCCGAGCACGTGGTGGCGGTCGACGCCGGCGACCGGGTGCTCGCGGTCGACCTGGCCACCGGCACGTCCGGTGTCCTGGTCGACGGCGTCGGCGCGGTCACCGCGCTGGCGGTCGGCGACGGCGGCCGGGTGCTGGCCACGGCGGGGGAGGACCGGGTGGTGCGGCTGTGGGACGCCGCCGACCGGGGTGGACCCGCGCGGCAGACCGCCGCCCTGCGCCACGGTGGCGACGTGCGCGCCCTGGCCTTCGACGGCGACGCGCGGGTGCTGGCCACGGCGGGCGACGACCGGTCCGCGCGGCTGTGGGACGTCACCGACCGGCACGCGCCGGTCGAGGCCGCCACCCTCGACGGCCACCTCGACGTGGTCACCGCGCTGGCGTTCACCGACGAGGGACGCGCGCTGGTCACCACGGGGAGCGACCGCGCCGTCCGGCTCACCGACCTCACCGACCTGCCGGTGGCGCACCCGGCGACGCTGCTCTCGGTCGTGGTCGCCGCCGACCGCGGCCTGGCCGCCACGGTGGACGTCGAGGGCGTGCTGAGGCTCGTCGACATCTCCGAGCCGCGCGGCCCGCGCACCGCCTGGCCGTTGACCGCGCACCCCGGCCCGGTCCGGGCCGCCGCGCTCAGCCCGGACGGCGAGCACCTGGTCACGGTCGGCGAGGACACGCGGGTGCGGGTGTGGCGGACCGCCAACCCGGCCTCGCCGGACCTGGTCGGCGAGGCCGGGCGGGCGAACCTGGTGGCGTTCAGCCCGAAGGGCGGGCACTTCGCCACCGGCGGGCTCGAGGACGGCGTGACGCGCCTGTGGAACGCGGCGACCACGACGAAGACCGCCGAGCTCGTCGACGAGGCCAACCCGGAGCTCGTGACCAGCGCGCTGGCGTTCGACCGGACCGGGGACCGGTTGGTGGTCGCCAAGCACGGCGGGTCGGTCGAGGAGTGGGACACGGCCACGCCGATGTGGCCCCGGCGGATCCGCCGCGACGGCCTGGACGTCGCCAAGTCCTTCGCCGCGGTGGCGTCGGCGCCCGGTGGCGTGGTGACGGTGGAGTCCGACGGCAAGGCCGTGCTGTGGCGCCACCCCGAGGAGGGGCACGAGCCGGGCGACGACTCGGCGGTGCGGTTCGCCTCCGCCGAGCCGCTCGGGCCGGCGGTGCGCGCGGTCGCGGTGCACGACGACCTGCTGGTGGTCGCGGACGCCGACGGGAACCTGCGCCTGCACGACGTGCCGGCCGACGGGCCCGTCCGCCGGTCGGCGGTGTTCGCCGCGCACTCGTCGGGCGCCAACTCGGTGGCGTTCGCGCCCGACGGGCACACCCTGGTGAGCGCGGGCGGCTCGGCGCTGCGGTTCTGGGAGACCGACCTGGACGAGGTGGTGCGCCGGATCTGCGCCACCGCGCACCCCGGGATCACCGGCCGGCAGTGGGCCGGCTACTTCCCCGACGTGCCCTACGACCCGCCGTGCGACCGGCCCTAGCCGGGCGGGACCGCCCACCGGGTCGCTTCAGCGCCCGCTGACAGCAATTTGCAAGATCACATCATGAAGTTTTCCCGCCACTCATTGTGGCGGGGGACTTCACTCTCTAGATTGAGCCGGGTTGGCTGGGGTTGATCAACTGGGAAGAGGCGTTTGCGCGTGCGTGCGCTCACCCGAGGACTGCTCGGTGTGGCCGGGTTCCTCGTCATCTGGGAGCTGTTCGGCCGGTCCCGGCTGGTTCCCGCGGAGTACTTGCCACCGCCGTCCGTCGTAGCGGTGGAACTCGTGAAGCTGTTGGGGGATGAGCCTTTCCTGCGGGACGTCGTCGCGACGCTCCTCGCGGTGGTCATCGCCGTGGCGCTGTCGGTCGGGATCGCCGTCCCGCTCGGCCTCGTCCTGGGCAGCGTGGCGCCCGTGCGGCACGCCACCCGCGCCGTGGTCGAGTTCCTGCGGCCCATCCCTTCGGTGGCGCTGATCCCGCTGGCGGTGCTGCTGCTCGGCATCGGGCCCGAGACCAAGATCGTCCTCGCGGTGTACGCGGCGATCTGGCCCATCCTGTTCAACACCATCTACGCGCTCGACGAGCTCGACCCCCTGCTGGTCGAGACGGCGCGCGCGTTCGGCGCCGGCCGGGTGCGCGTGCTGGCGTCGGTCGCGCTGCCGAGCGCGATGCCGTTCGTGCTGACCGGCATCCGGCTCGCCGCCACGACCAGCCTGGTCGTGATCGTCAGCGTGGAGCTGCTGGAAGGCGGCTCCGGCGGCATCGGGCAGTACATCGCGAACGCGCGCAGCGGCGGCGGCCGGATGGACGTCGTCCTGGCCGGCACCGCGGTCGCGGGCGTGATCGGCTACCTGCTCAACGAAGGGCTCGAACGCGCGCAGCGCCGCTGGGTCGGCTGGAGCGCGGTCACCGGAGGTCGGTCGTGAGTCGATTCCTGCAGCGGTGGGCGGTGTTCGTGGGCCTCGTCGTGGTCTGGGAGCTGCTCACCTGGTACGCCGACGACACGTTCTTCCCCCGCCCCACCGAGATCGCCGCGGCGGCGCACGAGCTGTGGCTGTCCGGACCGGCCGGTGACCTGTTCCTCACCGACACGGTGTTCGACCACGTGTTCCCGAGCATCGGCCGGCTGCTCGCCGGTTGGGGCATCGCGGCGCTCGTGGGCGTCTCGCTCGGCGTGGCGCTGGGCCGCTCGGACAAGGCCGCGGAGTACGTCGGGCCGCTGCTGACGTTCATGCGCTCGATCCCGCCGCCCCTGCTGGTGCCCGTGTTCCTGCTGGTGTTCAGCGTCGGCACCACCATGCAGCTCGCCACGATCATCTTCGGCGTGCTGTGGCCCATCCTGCTCAACAGCATCGACGGCGCCCGTTCCGTCGATGCCACGAAGTTCGAGACCTCGGCGGTGTTCCGCATCCCGAAGCCACAGTGGATCCTCGGTGTCGTCCTGCCCTCAGCGGCGCCGAAGATCTTCGCCGGGTTGCGGGTCTCCCTGTCGCTGTCGCTGGTGCTCATGGTCGTGTCCGAACTCGTCGGAACCGACAACGGGATCGGGTCGCAACTCCTCGTCGCACAGCGGGAGTTCGACTTCCCCGACATGTGGGCCGGGATCATCCTCCTGGGTGTCCTCGGCTATGCCCTCAACACCGTGCTCCTCGGCTTCGAGCGCCAAGCCCTCGCGTGGCAGCCGAAGCAGGAGCGCACCCCCGCGACGGTGGAGGAAAAAGCAGTATGACCGCGATGCTCGAAGTGGCCGACCTCGGCCACACCTACCAGGCGAAGGACGGCGCGCACACCGCGATCGCCGACCTGTCGTTCACCGTCGGCACCGGAGAGCTGGTGTGCGTGGTCGGCCCGTCCGGCTGCGGCAAGTCCACGCTGCTGCGCACCATCTCCGGCCTGATCCGCCCGACCCGCGGCGAGGTCAGCCTGCACGGCGACGAGGTCCGCGGCGTGCCCGACGACCTCGCCGTGGTGTTCCAGGACTACAGCCGCTCGCTGTTCCCCTGGCTGACGGTGCAGAAGAACGTCGAGTTCCCCTTGCGCCGCAACCTGGGCCGCGCCGAGCGCCGGGCCCGCGCGGCCGAGGCGTTGGAGTGGGTCGGGCTGTCCGACGCCGGCCGCAAGTACCCGTGGCAGCTCTCCGGCGGCATGCAGCAGCGCGTCGCCATCGCCAGGGCCCTGGCCTACCGGCCCGCGCTGCTGCTGATGGACGAGCCGTTCGCCTCGGTGGACGCGCAGACCCGGTTCGAGCTGGAGGACCTGCTGCTGAAGGTCCGCACCGAACAGGACACCACGGTCCTCGTGGTGACGCACGACATCGACGAGAGCGTCTACCTGGGCGACCGGATCCTGGTGCTCTCCACGTCGCCCGCGTCGGTGGTGGCCGACCTCAAGGTCGACCTGCCCGCGCAGCGCGACCAGATCACCACCCGCGAGTCCGAGGCGTTCGTCGCGCTGCGGGCCGAGGTGGCGCGGCTGCTGAACGTCGGCAAGACCTCCGAGGAGGTCAAGGCGCGGCGCAAGGCGAACGAGCAGCAGGCGGCGAAGTGGGCCGAGGCGGAGCGGGCGGAGGCCTCGCGCGCCGAGGCCGAGGAGCGCGCTACGACGTGATCGGCCTTTTCTAGGCAACCACATCGCCGGACGGGCGATCCGCGGCTCGTCGGCCCTCTCAGGGGCCGGCGCCGGGGGTCGCCCGTTCGTCGTGCGCGGGCCGGTCGGAAACCTTTTCGGGCGCGGGTTTCGACGACGATCGTTCACAACGATTCGACATCTTTCTCGGCGCGGCCGGCCTTCGCCCATGATCACCGCTCGGTCGCCGGTCGATCACGCGCCGTGTGCGTCGGGCACATTTCCGCGCGGCCCGGCGGAGGGATTCATCAATTGTCCCGGCGGCCTCGGCGGGCCCTCGACGGGATATCGTGGCGCGCGCCCGGCCGGCCACTGGGTGGAATCGGCGACGAATGCATCGGGTGAGGCGCGCGAATGTGCGGGTGCGGCGGGACTTCGAATGCGGGCCTTTGTCGGCGGACCAGTGCCTTGTTCTCCGGAGCCGGCACATTCCTGTGTCGTGGCGGAGAACAAGGCGCCGGTATCCCGGTGTCCGCGCGGGGCGGTCCCGCCGGAACGGGCCCCGCTAATCGTAAGATGTTCTTCCTAGGGCCCCACGTAGTTTTGGGCGAAATAGCCTGCGGACGACCCCGAGGCGATGAGGTGTTCGAGTCGGGCTTGACCCAACCGGCTCAGGAACGGCTCCGGCGACCGGTGGATCATGAACACCATCCACTGCGAGAACTCCTGCGCACGCCACACCCGTCGCAGGCACACGTCGGAGTAGCTCCGCAGCCCCGTCTCATCACCCGTTCGGTGGTAGCGCGTCAGGGCGTCGGCGAGCACCTCGGCGTCGTGCAGCGCGAGGTTCATCCCCTTGGCCCCCACCGGGGTGATGATGTGCGCGGCGTCGCCGAGCAGGTACAGGTTGCCGTGGTTCATTGGTTCGACCACGTGGCTGCGCATGTCGAGGATGCGCTTCTCGACGATGCGCCCTTCGGTGAGCTTCCAGTCGGAGTCCCGAAGTGCCAGCCGCTTGTGCAGCTCCGCCCACACCCGCTCGTCCGGCCAGTTGTCGACGGTGTCGTCCACCGGGACCTGGAGGTAGTAGCGCGAAACCGTGGAACTGCGGAGCATATGACCCGCGAATCCATCCGGGTGAAGTGCGTAAATCACCTTGTGGGTGGATGGCGGGGCCTCGGCCAGGATGCTCAGCCACTCGATGCCGTGCTGGTGGCTGAACTCCTGCACCGCGCCCGCCGGGATGCTGCGCCGCGTCACCCCGTGGAACCCGTCCGCGCCCGCGATGAACGAGCAGTCGAGCCGCTCCCAGGTGCCGTCCGCGTTCGTCCAGGTCAGAGCCGGTTCCGTGGACTCGACCCCGTGCACCTGCACGTCCGTGACGGACCACCGGACCTCGCCGCCGCGCTCGTCGACGTAGACCCGCACGAGGTCCTGGACGACCTCCTGCTGGGGGTAGATGTAGTGCGTCTGGCCGTCGTACAGGGTGGCGTAGTCCACCTCGTGCGCTTCACCGTTCACCCGGAATTCGCACGCGCCATGCCTGTCCGCCTCTTGGAGCAACCGGTCCGCGAGACCGTGCTCGGTCAACATTTGCACCGCGCGGTGCTCCAACACCCCGGCGCGCGGCCGGGTCTCGATGTACTCGCGGGTGCCTTTTTCCAGCACCACGCAGGGGATTCCGGCCTCGCGGAGCAGGTTCCCCAAGGTCAATCCCGCCGGGCCCGCTCCGACGATGCCCACCGGGCGCCGGTTGCTCTGTACGGCCCATTCCGCGTCAAGATCGCTCACCGCATACCCCAACCTCTGGACAGCCTGTGCAAAGATGCTCACCGAAGGTAGTGGATCAGCCTTCGAGTGTCGGTCGACTGGGGTCTTGTCGAACCACTCGTGTCACTTTGAGTGGTTCCACAGCGCCCCTGTCGCTCGTGCATCCTGCCCCCGCAAAGTCTTCACTCCAACAGGAGATGCCCCCCATGACTCGAAGAGTCGGCCTCTCGGCACGAAGGATCTTCGGCGTAGTCTCCGCTGTCGCGATGCTCGCCGTCGTCTCCGGCTGCGGCCTCCTCGGTGGCTCCGAGGAGAAGCCCACCACGGCCGCAGCACCGGGCAAGGTCGAAAAGGCCACGATCACGGTCGGCCTGCTCAACATCCTCGACGTCGCGTCGGTCCACGTCGCGATCCAGAAGGGTTACTTCAAGGAGGAGGGCCTCGAGGTCAAGCCCGAGATCATCCAGGGTGGCGCCATGGCCATCCCTGGCCTGATCAACGGCAGCCTCGACATCTCCTTCGGCAACTGGGTCTCGTTCTTCGCGGCCGAGGCGAAGGAGGCGGCCAAGGCCGTCGACGGCCTCAAGCTGGTCAGCGACGGCTACCAGGCCAAGCCCGAGATGTTCCTGATCCTCGCCAAGGCCGACTCCCCGATCAAGTCGCCGAAGGACCTCGAGGGCAAGACCATCGCGATCAACACGTTCCGGAACATCGCCGAGCTCACCGCGAAGGCGACGCTGGAAGCCAACGACGTCGACCCCGCCAAGGTCAACTTCAAGGAGTTCCCGTTCCCGGACATGGAAGCCGCGGTCCAGAACGGCACCGTCGACGCGGCCTTCATGGTGGAGCCGTTCATCAGCCGCGCCCAGCGCACGAGCGGCCAGATCACCGTGCTCGACGCGGCGTCCGGCCCGACCGCGGACATCCCGATCGCGGGCTACGCCACGACCGGCAAGTTCGTGAAGGAGAACCCGAACACCGTCGCCGCGTTCCAGCGCGCGATGGCGAAGGGCCAGCGCGACGCGGCGGACCGCCCCACGGTCGAGCCGCTGCTGGTCGAGTACGCCAAGGTCGACAAGGAAACCGCCAGCCTCGTGCACTTCGGCGAGTTCCCGACCACGCTCGACGCCACCCGCCTGCAGCGCGTGGCGGGGCTGATGCGAACCTATGGCCTGCTCGAGAAGGACTTCGACGTCAAGCCGATGTTGGTCACGGCGTCGGGTAGCTGATCCGACGGGGGAGCCCGTCCGCCGGGCTCCCCCTCGGGTGTTTCCCGTTCGGGTCGAGGGCGTGAAAAAACCATGAACGCCGGTTAGCGATCGTTTAGCGCGTCCACGTGTGGTCTGCGCGACAATGGTTGATTTGCAAACTACCGGCTTCCTCGTCCGAACGGCGGTATGACTCGGCGGATTTTTCCACCAAGATCCACCGGGTTTGTAGGGAAGTGTCGTTTCACCGGGCTGGGGAGTGTGCTGACGGTGCGCGGTCACGACGACCACGCCTCCGGGAGAGATCCGGAGCGGATTCAACTCGACACGGGTGCCGCTGGAAGCGGTCCACCCGACTCGGGGCCCAGCACAGGCGCCGTGCCCGGCGACCGGGGAGTGTCCCGGTGGCGCCTGCGGAACTGGCGCCTGCGCAGCAAGCTGGCGGTGGTGCTCCTGGTGCCCGCGCTGAGCACGCTGACCCTCGCCGGGCTGCGGCTGAACACCCAGCTGGACGACGTGGAGCTGTTCGGCCAGGTCCAGCGGGAGCTCCAGCTGTCCGCCCAGGTGGCGGCGGTGTCCGACGCCCTGCAGCTGGAACGCGACGCCGCGGTCTGGTTCGTCGCGGGCGGACGCGGGGCCAACGGCCCCGAGTTCCAGACGCGCTCGAGCAAGGTCGACGTCGAGGTCGGCAGGCTGCGCGACGTCGCGGCCTCCACGACCGGTGTCGACGACGCGGTGCGCGAGGCGTTCCAGAAGTCGTTGCAGTCGCTGGACGGCCTCAACGCGCTGCGGAACACGGTGACCAACACCAGGTACCCGGACATCTCGGTGCACAGCGCCTACGGCCAGGTGCTGGCCGCGCTGGCGCAGGTGCACCGCGCGACCGCGAGCAGCCTGAGCAACGAGACGATCACCCCGCTGGCCGGCGCCAACCTCGCGCTCTACTCCGCCAAGGAGCAGCTGACGCAGCAGAACTCGATCCTGCTGTCGACGGCCACCCGCGGCGAGTTCGCGCCCGGCCAGGCCAACGCGCTGCGCGCGGCGCAGTCCCGACTGGACGCGGCGCTCACCGACTTCGCGGTCACCGCGAGCCAGGAGAACCGGCAGCTGCTGTCGGACACCGTGTCCGGCACACCGGTCGACGCGCGCAACAGCCTGGTGCAGCTGGCGCTGGTGCAGCAGGACGACGGCGGCGAGGTGTCCATTTCGGACGGCGACGTCATGGCCGTCGGCGAGCAGACCGCGGCGCTGCTGCGCGAGGTGTCCCAGAACATCGAGCGGCAGGCCGACCAGGCCTCCGTCGACCTGACCGAAGCCGCCCGCGCGTCCGCGTGGCGTGACGCGGCGCTGGTCGCCGTCGCGCTGGTGATCGCGTTCGCCCTCATGGCCTTCGTCGCCCGCTCGATGCTGACGCCGCTGCGCGTGCTGCGCCGCACCGCGTTGGACGTGGCCCGCAACCGCCTGCCCGACGCGATCAAGCGGATCCGGACGCACCGCGACCCGGCCCGCGCCGCGGAAGAGGCGCTGGTGCCGGTGCCGATCAACACGACCGAAGAGGTCGGCCAGGTGGCCCGCGCGTTCGACGCCGTGCAGCGCGAAGCCGTCCGCCTCGCGGTCGAGCAGGTGGCGCTGCGCGCGAACGTCAACGACATGTTCATCAACCTGTCCCGGCGCTCGCAGGCGCTGGTCGAGCGGCAGATCACCGTCATCGACCGGCTGGAGCAGGACGAGCAGGACCCCGACCAGCTGGCCAGCCTGTTCGAGCTGGACCACCTGGCCACCCAGATGCGCCGCAACAGCGAGAACCTGCTGGTGCTCTCCGGCACCACGGTCAACCGCCGCGTCACCCGGCCCGTGCCGATCTCCGAGGTGCTCGGCGCCGCGGTGTCCGAGGTCGAGAAGTACGCCCGGATCCAGATCGCGCCCGCCCCGGAGCTGAAGGTGCAGGGCCGCGTGGTCAACGACCTCGCGCACCTCATCGCCGAGCTGCTGGACAACGCGACCGCGTTCTCCAAGCCCACCACCAAGGTGACCGTGCGGGCGATCGAGACCCGGCGCGGCGAGGTGTCCATCCGCATCCACGACCGCGGTGTCGGCATGCAGGAGCAGGACGTCGTCGAGGCCAACACCAAGCTCGCCGACCCGCCCGAGGTCGACGTGTCGGTGGCCCGCGAGATGGGCCTGTACGTGGTCGGCCAGCTCGCCAAGCGCCACAACATCCGGGTCACGTTGAGCAACAACGACGACATAGAGGGTGGCGTCACGGCGCAGGTCGTGCTCCCCATGGACCTGCTGCACCGCGGTCCCGAGCCGCTCGCGCCCAGGCCCGCGCCCGCCGCGCTGCCGCAGCGCCAGGCCGTGCCGCAGCTGGAGGAGAGCGGTGTCGGCGTGCTGGCCGGCGTGCCCAAGTGGACGCCGGAGATCGCGCCCGGCGGCTACGCGCCACTGGAGCTGCCCGCCACGACCGGGCCGCAGGTCGTCCACACGCACGAGGCGGAGCCCGGCGGGTACTTCCAGGTCGAGCAGACCCCGGTGGACGACCTGTTCACCGCCACCGTGACCGAGACCGTGCCGCCGCCCGGCGAGGAGGTCCCGGACTACTCCTACCCGCCGTCGGCCGCGAGGCGCCCGGCGGCGCCCGAGCCCGCCCCGGTGGTCGAGCCCGAGGAGGACGACGCCTCGACCCAGCGGCTGCCGATCTACGAGGACGTGCTGTCGCGCTGGTTCCAGGGCGGCGAGGCCGAGGGCGGGGTGGCGCGCGGCGAGGCCGCCGACCAGCCGCCGTCGACGGTGCCGCCGGAGACCGCGTCCGAGCGGACGATGTTCGCCGACCGCGCCGAGCTGATGGGCACCGACAACGGCCACGGCGGTCACGTCGGCACCGCGTCGGAGCAGACCGCGTACACCGACCGCTCCGACCTGATCACGCCGCCGCCCGCGCTGAGCAAGCCGACGCCGCCCGAGCCGCGCGGCTCGACCCCGGCCGGCCTGCCCAAGCGCGAGCCCGCGCCGTCGGCGATCCCGTCGTCCGGCGCGTCCTCGACGCCCGGCTGGGGCGCGGCGGCGGACGACGGGTGGACGACGGCGACCAGCGCGCTCAAGGCGCCGGTCGACGACACGACCACCGCGGGCCTGCCCAAGCGCGTCCCCAAGGCGCGCCTGATGCCGGGTTCGCTCTCCGCGCCCTCCCCGCGCGGGTCGGCGCCGGCGGCGGCGCAGCCGTCGGCGAACAGCGCCACGTCGGCCGGGGTGGCGACCGCGGTGTCGCCGCGCCGGTCCGCCGACCGGTTGCGCCAGCGCTTCGCCACCTACCAGCGAGGTGTGCAACTCGGCCGGCAGGCGGGCGACGACGCCGGCATGCCGTGGGACGGCGTGTCGTTCGAGGACAACACCCCCGCCAACGGCGGCAATCAGACCAAGGAGCAGAAGTGACCACCGCAACCGAGGAACTCGAAAACTTCAGTTGGCTGGTCGATGACTTCGTCGCCCGGGTCGCGGGCGTCGCACACGCGATCGTGGTCTCCGCGGACGGACTGCTGCTCGCGTCCTCGGAGCGGCTGCCGATCGACCGCGCCGAGCAGCTCGCGGCCGTCGCGTCGGGCCTGGTCAGCCTGAACCTCGGCGCGGCGCGCTGCTTCGAGGCGGGTGACGTCAAGCAGACCGTGGTGGAGATGGAGCGGGGCTACCTGTTCCTCATGTCCATCAGCGACGGCTCGTGCCTGGCCGTGCTCGCCGCGCCCAACTGCGACATCGGCCTGATCGGCTACGCGATGACGCGGCTGGTCGAGCGGGTCGGCGTCCAGCTCACCCCGGAGATCCGCTCGCAGCTGCACGTCGCCATGCGCGGCTGAGGTCCCACCACCCGGCGAGGTCCTACTACTAGGGAAAGCAGAGCAACATGAGCGGTGGCGCTCCCGGCCGGCCGGGGTCACCCGCGGCGAGCCTGACCGTGACGTCGACGAAGATCGTGGTGGCCGGCGGGTTCGGTGTCGGCAAGACGACCTTCGTCGGGTCGGTGTCGGAAATCGTGCCGCTGACCACCGAGGCGGTGATGACCGAGGCCAGCGTCGGCGTGGACGACCTCTCGGCCACGCCCAACAAGATGACCACCACGGTGGCCATGGACTTCGGCCGGGTCTCGCTGGACAGCGACCTCATCCTGTACCTGTTCGGCACACCCGGTCAGCACCGGTTCTGGTTCATGTGGGACGACCTGGTGCGCGGCGCGATCGGCGCGGTCGTGCTGGTCGACACCCGCCGGCTGTCGGACGCGTTCGCCTCGATCGACTTCTTCGAGGACCGGGAGCTGCCGTACGTGGTGGGCGTGAACTGCTTCGACGGCCTGCTGCACCACCGCATCGAGGACATCCGGGAAGCGCTGACGATCGACGAGTCGGTGCCGATCGTGCCCTGCGACGCGCGCAACCGGCAGTCGACCAAGCAGACGCTGATCACGCTGGTGCAGCACGCGATGCGGCAGCCGACCTTTGCCTGATCCACCCCGCGTGACGGGCCGTGGCCGGAAAACCGGTCGCGGCCCGTCGCCGTGCGGGCCACACTCGGACGGGTGGCGGACGCTTTCGAGGACGCGGACCTGGCGGCCTACTACGACCTGATCAACGGGTTCGGCGACGACGACCGCTTCTACCTCGGGCTGGTGCTGGCCGCGACCGCGGTGCTCGACGTCGGCTGCGGCACCGGCACGCTGCTCAAGGCCGCGCGCGCCGGCGGGCACGAGGGCCGGCTGGTCGGGCTCGACCCGGCCGAGGGCATGCTCCTGCAGGCGCGGCGCGACCCCGGCGTCGACTGGGTGCGCGGCGACCTCGGCACGGTCGCGTTCGACGGGGAGTTCGACCTGGTCGTGATGACCGGGCACGCGTTCCAGGTCTTCCTCACCGACGACGAGGTGCGCGCCCAGTTCACCGCGATCCGGCGGGCGCTGACGCCGGACGGGCGCTTCGCGTTCGAGACCCGCGACCCCGGCGCGCGGGCGTGGGAGCGCTGGACGCCGGAGAACGGCACCGAGGTCGTCGGCCACGGCGGCGAGCGGGTGCGCGTCGAGCACTTCGTGGAGAGCGTGGTGGACGGGCTGGTCACGATGACCGAGACGTTCAGCAGCCCGGACTGGCCGGAGCCCCGCGTCGACCGCGGCACGCTGCGGTTCACCGACGCCGAGCACCTCGACGCGCTGCTGCGGGACACCGGGTTCGACGTGGCCGAGCGCTACGGCTCCTGGGACCGGACCCCGCCCACCGCGACCAGCCGGGAGATCATCACGATCGCACGACCAGGTCCGCGCCCGGCAGCGCGCCGTCGCTGACGATCAGCGCGCCGGCCGCCCGCACCAGCGGCAGCACGGCGCACAGGGCCTGGTGCGCCAGCGCTTCCCCCGTCGGCACGGCCGGTTGCACGCCGTGCAGCCCGTGCCGCTCCACGGCGGACAGCTCCGGCAAGCCGAACGTGACGTCGTGCAGCAGCAGGCGGACCCCCATGTCGCCCAACGCGATCAGGTTGTCCTCCACCACGTCCAGGTCCTCGGCCTGGCCCGGTGCCGACAGGCACCGCGCGGACAGGCTCAGCCACAGCAGCTCCGGCGGCAGCTCGGCGGCCCGCAACGCCTCGACGACCGGCGCGGTCAGGTCCGGGTCGCGCGACTGGTCCGGTGACAGCCGCACCAGCACCGGCAGCCGTTCGGCCGCGGCGAAGGCGCACGCCTCGTCCAGCACCCACTCGGCCAGCTGGCCGCTGAGCCCGAGCTCGTCGGCGAACCGCAGGCACTCGTCGTGCGACACCGGGCCGTACTCCGCCTCGTGCCACCGCAGCCGGGCCGCCACCGCGACCCGTTCGCCGTCCCGGTCCACCGGCAGGTAGTCCAGGGCGATCTCGCCGTTCTGCAACGCGCCGGGCATGGTCGCGATCAGCGAGGACCGGGCGCGGTCGCGGGCGTCCTGCCCGGCGTCGTAGATGCCCCACTGGCCCTTGCCGCCGCTCTCCGCGCGGCGCAGCGTGCTGTGCGCCTGGCGCAGCAACGCCATCGCGTCCGACCCGCGCGCCGACGTGCGCACGAAGCCCATGCCCGCGGACACCCCGACGCCGTGCCCGGCCAGCCGCACCGGCTCGACCAGCGCGGTCTCGATCGCCTCGGCCAGCGCGGAGATGCCCGGCGTCGTGGGGGAGTCCTCGATCAGCACGACGAACTCGTCGCCGCCGATGCGCGCGACGGTGGCGTTCTCGTCCGCGAACACCGCGGTCAGCCGCTGCGCCACGACCTTGAGCAGCTCGTCGCCCGCTTCGTAGCCGAGGCCGTCGTTGACGATGGCGACGCTGTCCACGTCCAGGTAGCACAACGTGATCGACCCCGGCCGGCTCAGCGCCCGCTCCAGGCCGGGCAGGAAGCTCTGCCGGTTCGGCAGGCCGGTGAGCACGTCGTGCAGCGCCTGGTGGCGCAGGTAGTCGCGCAGCACCCGCTGCTCGGTGGTGTCCTCGACCACGGCGACGTGCCACCGCGGCCGGCCGTCGTCGTCGCGCACCACCGACAGCGCGACCTCGGTCCACATCGGCTCGCCCGCCGCGTCGGTGAACTGCCGCTGCACCCTGGTCTCGTCCGCGGTGGGCGGCGTGTCGACGAACAGGGTCGCCAGGTCCTCCGGCGGCAGCATCGCCTCCAGCGCCGGGTTGGCGCCCACCAGCGCGCCGCGGGCGTCGAAGATCGCGATGCCCGCCGTGGAGCCGACGAAGACCTGCCGGAACAGCTCCGGCAGCGCCCACGCCTCGATCGCCGTGGGAGCGCTTCCCTCGGCGGCGGTGACGCGGACTGGCTCGGTCATGGATGGGTGTGCGACGGTGGGTGAAGATCAGGTCACCGCGCATCTTCCGGACCACCGGCCACCGCCGTCAAGGCTTCACCGAATCGGGTTAAACACATACCCATTCGGTCATCACTGTCGTGCCACCCACCTCGCACCGGAACCGGACGGGGCCCGACGGTGGCGGGCCGAGCAGGAACAGGCCCAGCTCGTCCAGCTCCGACTCCTCCACCGGCCCGGCCGCGGTGACGAGCGCGACCCGGCCCGGCCGCGCCGGCAGCACCTGACCCGCGACACCCGCCTCGGTCACCTCGACCTGCACCGACACTCCCTCGGCGTCGAACACGAGCTGCCGCGCGGTCTGCGTCGCCCGCGCCCGCGCCGCCAGCTCCTCGTCCAGCACGGAGTCGTAGCTGGTCAAGGCGATCAGCTCGGCGTCGACCGTGCGCCACGTGAACGCGGCGCGCGCGGCCTGGAGCAGGTGCTCGGGCACGTCGCGCTCCTCGGCGAGCGCCGCGCCCAACTCCCGCAGCAGCACCTCATCGCTTTCCCACCCCGGATCGTCCCTCAACACCGACCACACCTCCTCCGCCCGCCGGCCGCGGCTCGACCAGCTTCAGCACCGCGGGAGTCTTGCGCAACTTCTCCAGGCACCTGATCCGGGTGGGCCCGATGCTGCCCACCGGCATCGCCAGCTGCTCGGCGACCGCCCCGTAGCTCGGCGGCGGGTCGGCCATGAGCTTGGCCAGCAACACCCGGCACTGCTCGGACAACGAGCGGAAGCCCTCGCGCAGCGCCTGCCGCCGCTGGGCGGCCTCCAACTCCTCGTCCAGGTCCGCGACCGCGTCGTCCGGGCTCGCCGGCTCGTCCTCGGACTGCGGGTCGTAGGGCAGGGTGCGCTGCTGCATCCGCAGCATCCGCAGGCACTCGTTGCGGGTGGTCGTGGCGATCCACCCGGGCAACGCGTCCGCCTCGCGCAGCCTGCCGAGCTGCTCCACCAGCCGCAACCACACGGTCTGGTGCACGTCCGCCGCGTCCGCGTGGCGCAACCGGTGCCGGTGCACCACCGCCAGCACCAGTGGCGTGAAGCGCGCGACGATCTCGTTCCACGCGTCCTGGTCGCCCTCCGCCGCCGCGCTCACGAGCACGGCGATCGGGGAAGCAGGGGTCACGTCCCCTCCTCTGGTCCCGGGGGTTCCGCGCCTCCGCACCGGCGTGCGCCGGCGCGGACCCGGGCCGGGTCACGGACTTCGGCTTCTTCGCTGCCACACACTACGGAGTGGCGACCCGGTCGCGAGATACAAGCTTCGGCCGGACCGCCGTGAGACCGCCGCCACCCGAGGGGTCGCGGACGTCGTCAACCGCAGAAGACACCGTAGCCCGGGAAGAACTCCGGCCGCCCGACGAGCAGGTGGTCGCGGGCGCCGACCGCGGTCAGGCCGCGCTCGGTCATCGTCGCGGCGATCCGCCCGGCCACGTGCGGCGCGGCGAACGAGGTGCCCAGCCAGTAGGCGAACCGGTCGAAGACGTCCACCGGCAGGCCCGGCAGCTCCCACCTGCCCTTGAGGAACGTGCTGGTCCGGTTGCCGACCGCGCACGCGTCGACCCAGTACCCGTGGTTGCTGTAGCAGGCGGGCGACCGGCTGCCGTCGCGCTCCTCGGCGATCGCGGACACGGCGACCACGCCGGGCAGCGCGGCGGGCCAACTCGGCCGGGTGGTGCCCTGGTTGCCCGCGGAGGCCACCACGACGACGTCGCGCGGCAGGGCCGCGAGCGCCCGCCGGACGGGTTCGGAGGCGGTGTCGTCCTGGGTGAAGCAGCCCATCGAGATGTTGACGATCTGGACCTTCTCGTCGAACGACGACAGCGCGCGGGCGAACTCCTCCTCGGTGCCCAGCCCGTTCGGGTCCAGCGCCTTCTCCGGGTCGATCCGCACGCCCGGCGCGGCCTGCCGGACCACGCCCGCGACGAACGTGCCGTGACCGCCTTCGAGGGCGAACACGTCGGAGTACCGGTAGGCGGCGTCGACCTCTTCGGCCTTGGGGGTGAACGCGCCGCCGAGCCACTGCGGGTGGTCGACCGCGGCGGTCGCCGAGATGCCCGTGTCGAGGACGCCGACCACGACGCCGCGGCCGACGCCGCTGTTCGCCGGGTTCGGCGCCGCCAGCGGCGTGCCGACGCGCGGCGGCTCACCCGGGTTGCCGTGCATGTTGCCGCCGTGGCCGAAGAGCACGTGGTGCGGTTGCACGAACGGCGTGCGCTCACCGGGCCACTGCGCCGGGTCGCGCAGCAGGCGCACGATCTCCGGGATGTCGTCGGGGTTGCGGGACAGCAGCAACCGGGCCATGCCCGCGAAGTCCCGGCCGCGCGTGGTGGCGATGTTGTTCTGCGCGAGCTTCCGGCTGACCCGGTCGACGTCCTCGGGAATGGTCAGCAGCTCACCGGCGACGAAGACGAACTCCCGGCCGCGCTCGGGGTGGAGGCGGTAGCTCTGGTGCGTGCGGATGGCCTGTTGGAAGGCTTCCTGGTAGAGCCCGGAGCGAGTCGATGGATCGGACACCGAGGCCTCACAGCAGCGTCGACGGGTGCTGGGTGTGAGCAAGCTACCACAGCCCACTTGGTAATAAGGTGGGTTCGTGGCAGGGGTTTCCGCCGCCGCAGCGCTGGAAGCCCGGCAACGGGATCCGCGCGCGGCCATCGAGATCGGCCGGTCCGCGCTGCGGGCGGCGCGGGCTTCGGGCGACGGCGAGGAAGCCTCCGCGGCGGAACGCGCGATCGGCCTCGCGCTGCGCGAGCTGCACGACTTCGACGCGGCGCTGCGCCACTTGCGGCGTTCCGTGCGCATCGCCGAGCAGGCCGGGTCGGCGCGCGCGGCGGCACTGGCCCGGATGAGCCTCGCGTTCGTGCTGTCCAACACCGGCCGGCACGCGCAGGCGCTGCGCGCGATCAACGCGGCGCTGCCGAACCTGCGCGGCGTGGACGCGGGCAGCGGCCGGATGCAACGGGGCCTGGTGCTGCACTACCTGTGCCGCTACGACGAGGCGCTGCGCGAGTACAACGGCGCGATCGAGGTGGTGCGCCGGTTCGGCGAACGGCTGGTGGAAGCGCGCGCCCTGAACAACAGGGGACTGCTGCGCGCCTACACCGGCGGGCTGCGCGCGGCGGACGAGGACTTCGACCGCGCCGCCGTGCTCTACCGGGAGCTGGACCAGGCGCTGGCCGTGGCGGACGTGCGGTGGAACGCGGGCATCTCCGCCTCCCGCGCCGGTGACGTGCCGCGCGCGTTGACCATGTTCGCCGAGGCCGAGCGGGAGTACCGGCGGCTGGCGGTGCCGCGGCCGGCGCTGCTGATCAACCGGCTGGAGCTGCTGGTGTCCGTGCCGCTGCTGGAGGAGGCGCGGGCGGCGGCCGACCTGGCGTTGGAGGAACTGGGCGGCGACCTCGTGCTGGCCCGGTCGGAGGCGTTGTTCTACCGCGCCAGGATCGCGCTGCTGGAAGGCGACCTGGACCGCGCCGTGGAGATGGCGGTGGCCGCGCGCAGGGGTTTCCGCCGCGAGAAGCGCGAGGTGTGGGCGGAAGGCGCGCGCCACGTCGAGCTGCGCGCCGCGTACCTGAGCGGGCAGCGGACCAGGGCGCTGGTCACCGCGTTGACCAAGGTGGCGACCCGGCTGGACGCGCTCGGCTGGCGGATGGCCGGCCTGGAGGCGCGGGTCGACGGGGCGCTGGTCGCGCGCGACCTGGGCGACCACTCGCGCGCGGTGGCCGAGCTGACCGCGGCGGGCACGGCCCGGCGCGGCGGACCGGCGGCGCACCGCGTGCAGGGCTGGTACGCCGAGGCGCTGCGGCGCGACCTGCTCGGCAGCGCGCGCGGCGCGCAGATCGCGTTGCGGCGCGGCCTGGCGCTGCTCGACGAGTACCGGGTGTCCCTGGGCGCGACGGAACTGCGCGCGCTGAGCGGCGCACAAGGCGCGGCACTGGCCTCGGAAGGACTGCGCACGGCGGTCGCGGGCGGCCGGGCCGGACGGGTGCTGAGCTGGGCCGAGGCGTGGCGCGCGGGCACGCTGCGGATGACGCCCGCCCGGCCGCCGGAGGACTCCGGGCTGGCCGACGCGCTGGCCGAGCTGCGGGCCGTGACGGCGGACCTGGAAGCGGCGTCCACGGCGGGCCGGCCGACGGCGGCGCTGCGGCAGCGGCAGGTGCGCGGCGAGCAGCGGGTGCGCGAGCTGACCCGGCGGACCGGCGGCGGCGGCGCGGTGTTCAAACCGCCCGCGGTGGGCGAGCTGGCACGCGCGTTGGGCACCTCGGCGTTGGTGGAGTACGTCGACCACGAAGGCGAGCTGCTCGCCGTGGTGGTGGCGGGCGGCCGGGCGTCGCTGCACCGGCTCGGCCCGCTCGACGGCGCGCTGCGGGAGCTGCGGCTGCTGCGCTTCGCCCTGCACCGGCTGGTGACGCTGCCCGGGCACGTCGACCGCGCCGCGGTGCGCGCGGGCGCGGAGCACGCGGCCAGGCTGCTGCAGAACAGGCTGCTGGAGCCGTTGCGGCGGCGCCTCGACGACCGGCCGGTGGTGCTCGCGCCGACCGGCCGGCTCGGCGGCCTCCCGTGGTCGGCGCTGCCCGCCTGCCGGGGCCGCGCCGTCACCGTGGTGCCGTCGGCGACGGTGTGGCTGCGCGCGGCGACCTCCGTCCTCGTGTCGCACGACCGGGTGGTCCTGGCGGCGGGACCGCGGCTGCCGGCCGCGCCGACGGAGATCTCGGCCATCGCGTCGCTCGACCCGGGCACGGCACCGGCCTCGGTGCTGGTGGGCGGCGCGGCGACGGTGGACGCGGTGGCGTCGGCGATGGACGGCGCGCCGCTCGCGCACGTGGCCGCGCACGGCTCGTTCCGCGCGGACAACCCGCTGTTCTCCGCCCTGGAACTCGCCGACGGCCCGCTGACCGTCTACGACCTCGAACGGCTGCGCACACCACCCGCGCGGGTCGTGCTGTCCGCGTGCGACTCGGGCCTGTCGGCGGTGCGACCCGGCGACGAGCTGATGGGGTTCACCGCGGCACTGCTCGGGCTCGGCACCCGGACGCTCGTCGCACCGGTCATCCCCGTGCCGGCCGAGGTGACCACACCGCTGATGGTCGACCTGCACCGCAGGCTCGGCGCGGGCCACTCGCCGGCCGTCGCGCTGGCGGGCGCGCAGGAAGCGCACCGGGAGGACGGCGACACCGCGTTCGCCGCGAGCGCCGGGTTCCTGTGCTTCGGCGCGTGACCCCCGCTCGGGACTCGTGGAGACCGCGCGGCCCCAGTAGGTTGGCGCCGTGGACGAGAACGCGGACGCACGGGACATGTTGGCGGTGGCGGTGGCCGAAGCGCGCGCCGGGCTCGCCGAAGGCGGCATCCCGATCGGCGCGGCGCTCTTCACCGCCGGCGGCACCCTCCTGGGCCGCGGCCACAACCGGCGGGTGCAGGACGACGACGCGTCCACCCACGCCGAGACCGCCGCGTTCCGCGCCGCCGGCCGCCGGCCGGGCTACCGCGACACGGTCATGGTCACCACGCTGTCACCGTGCTGGTACTGCAGCGGGCTCGTTCGCCAGTTCGGGATACCCCACGTGGTGATCGGCGAGGCCCGGACGTTCCACGGCGGTCACGACTGGCTCGCCGAACACGGCGTCCGGATCACCCTGCTGGACGACCAGGCGTGCGTCGGGATGATGACCGACTTCATCGCCGCCCGGCCACAGCTGTGGTTCGAGGACATCGGACAGGACTGACGGCCCAGGATTAACGCGCCGCGCCGTGCGGCGACACAATCCCGACACGGGCCGACGCCACCATCAGCGGGCATGGAACCGTGGCACGTCGACGAATCACTGGCTTGCTTCGTGCTGGCCGAAGGCGCGGTGGCGGTGGAAGTGCCCGCCAGCTGGGGCGCCGAGGTCAGCACCTGCCTGCGCTCCGCCGGACCGCTCGGGCCGATCCTCGCCATCCCCGGTCCCCGGCTGCGCTGGCTGTTCCTCGCCAGACCAGACCCGGAACCCGGGACGCGGCACGTGCCGCCGCCGGACGTCCGCTACTGGCACGGGCCGCGCCGGATCCCGGCGGCCGAATCACGCTGGGTGGTGCCCCCGGCAGGCGCACTGCCCCCGGTGGGGGCGGTGCGCTGCGCCATCAGGACGGTCCGCCGGTTCTGGTAGGGCCTGCGCCCCTAGAACCGGCTCAAGGCCTCTTCCACGGAACCGACGACGGTGAACACCGAGCTGAGCCCGGTCGCCTCGATCGGCCGCTGCGTCGCCCGGCTGGTCGCGACCAGCACCAGCGGAACGCCGAGGCCGCTCGCCCGCTGACTGCCGACGACCAGCGACTCCAATCCGGCCGAGCCGAGGAAGCGCACCCCGCCGAGGTCCACCACCACACCTCGCACGTCCTCCACCAGGTGCTCCGTGAGAGGCCTGGTCAGCTCCTCAGCGCTGCTCGTGTCCAACTCGCCCGACACGTGCAGCACCACCACGCCGTCCGCGGGTCTGTCGACCCGAACGGAAGCGAGCGTTGCCGCGGGTTCTGGCACGCCGGTACTCCTCTCATTCAGCGACGCCGGCGCGGCGTCGAATCCTCCACGGTAGACCTCAACGGGCATCGTCGACCGTTTCAGCCAAGATCAGGTCGACCAGTCCGCGCGCGTCCGGCGAACCGCCGAGAGCCCGGCGCTGGCGCGCCGCGCCGCTGCCGTGCGCGCCCAACCAGGCCACGTGATCTTCCACAATGGACAGCGCGGAGGCGTCGCCGAGCGCGTCCGCGCACCACGACACCAGGTCGGCCAGCCGATCCCGGGCCGGCACCAGGTTGCCCGTGCGCGGGTCGACCGCCAGGCCGTCCACGCCGTCGCGCGCGGCCCGCCAGTACGCGGCGCGCAACATCATGTCGTCCACCCGTTCGGGTTCACCCGACTCGGCGGCCGTGCGGGCGAACGCCCGGATGACCTCGGCGATGACGACCGCCTCGCGGGCCGTCATCGGGATGTCCGCGACCCGCACCTCGACCGTGGGGTGCCGCACCGACGGCCGCACGTCCCAGTAGACCATCCCGGTGTCGAGCAGCACCTCGGTCGACTCCAGCGCACCCACCAGCCGGTCGTACTCGGCGGCCGAACCCAGGTGCGGCGGCGGACCGCTGATCGGCCACCGCGACCACACGATCGTGCGCCAACTCGCGTAACCCGTGTCCTCGGCCTGCTCGATCGGGGAGTTCACGCTCAACGCCAGCAACGTCGGCAGCCACGGCCGCAGCGCGTTCGCCACCCGGACCGCCACGTCCCGGTCCGGCACACCCACGTGGACGTGCATCCCGCACACGCCCTGACCGCCGATGATCGCCCGGTGGGAGCGCTCCATCATGCGGTAGCGGCGGTCGTCCGTGCCCGGCGGCGGACCCAGCGTGCCGATCGGCGGGATCGCCGAGGCCATCAGCCGCGCCCCCGCCGCGTGCGCGGCCTTCGCCAGGTGCAGCCGGCCGCCGACGACCTGCTCCGCCAGCTCCTCGGTGGTCTCGCACACCGGCGTGGCGACCTCGATCTGGAACGGCGTCAGCTCCCGCTGCACGTCATGACCCGCACCGGCGTGCTGCGCGACCGAGTCGGCCAGCGGCACGGGTCGGCGCGTCTCGGGGTCGACGAGGAGGAACTCCTGTTCCACCCCGACGGTCCACGGCTCGGTCATGACGGTCCCATACCCAATCGGGCGAAGTTTCAACCACGGTGTTTCAGATTCTTTCGCACGCCGGCGTTTCACGTGGTCGTGGTCGGGAACCACGGCGCTGTGAGGTTGCGCCGCAGTGATCCGTCGGGGCCCGGCTGGCGCCGGCGTGCCCGCGGTCGGGGGTTCAGCTACGCCGACGCCGACGGCGAGCCGCTGGACGCCGGGTCGGTCGAGCGGGTCAAGTCCCTGGTCATCCCGCCCGCGTGGCGCGACGTGTGGGTCTGCCCGCACCCGAACGGCCACATCCAGGCGGTGGGCACGGACGCGGCCGGTCGCCGTCAGTACCTCTACCACGAGCGGTGGCGGCAGGACCGCGACGAGGAGAAGCACGACCGGGTGCTCGCGCTGGCGCCGCTGCTCCCGGGGTTCCGGGCGGAGCTGGGGCGGGAGCTGGAAGGCCGGGGGCGGTCGCGGCAGCGGGTGCTGGCGGTGGCGTTGGCGGTGCTGGAACGCGGGGTGTTCCGGGTCGGCGGCGAGACGTACGCGGCGGACAACGGCACCCACGGCGTGGCGACGCTGCTGTGCTCCCACGTGGCCGTTCGGCGGTCCACTGTGGAGTTCTGCTACCCGGCGAAGGGCGGCATCGAGTTCACCACGGTCGTGGACGACGAGGTGCTGGCGCGGGCCGTCCGGGGGCTGCTGCGGGGGCGGGGCGGAAACGAGCGGCTGCTGGTCGACCAGCGGGGTCGCGCGGTCGGGTCGGACGACGTGAACGAGCGGTTCAAGGAGATGGTGGGGGCCGAGTTCTCGGTGAAGGACCTGCGGACGTGGCACGCGACGGTGCTGGCGGCGGCGGCGTTCGCGCGGGAAGGGCGGCCGGAGACGAAGCGGGGCCGGCAGCGGGTGGAGGTGGCCGTGGTGAAGGAGGTCTCCGAGAGCCTGGGCAACACCCCGGCGGTGGCGCGGAAGTCCTACATCGACCCGCGGGTGGTCCGGCTGTACCACGACGGGGTGATGATCAGGGCGAAGTCGGCTGATCGTGGGACAGTGGAGCGCGCCGTGCTGCGGATGCTGCGGAAGTGAAACAGCTTCGCGTCCCGTGTTTTCGCAGGCCGGCGGGTCGTTCGGTCACACAATCGGGTGATCAATGGCCGAAAATGTACGGAAACACTGTTACCGCACCTCGGTTAAAACCATGAGGAGCCCTCGCCAACCACCGCCGACCATCACGACCAACCACCACCCCGCACCGGCCGGCCCCAGCCCCGGCACCGCAGACCACCCCGGTGATCGACCACCGTGTCCCGCCGGCGCGATCACCGGCCGACCGCCCCACCGGCCGACCGCCCCACCGGCCGACCGCCCCACCGGCCGACCGCCCCACCGGCCGACCGTCCACCGGCCCACCGGCTGGCGCAGGCACCGTGACGCCGGCCGGCACCGGGCGGCGGAGGTGGACGGGTCGCGCTGGGGAGCGCCGGTGTCGCGGAGCCGCGGCACCGCGGGATGTCACTGGCGGAGCAGGGCCCCGACGTCCTCGTGCAGCCGAACCGCCCCGCCGACGATCACGATCTCGGCCCCGCACTCGACCGCGCGCAACGGCAGCACCTCGTCGGCCCGCTCGTCGTCGACCTGCTGCGACCCGACGAGCGCGTCGGTGAGCAAGAGCGTGTCGACCCGGCCCTCGGCCAGCGCCTGCCTGACCGCCACCAGCCCGTGCACGGCGCGTCCGGTGAGCCGCGTGGACTCGTCGCGGAACCGTTCGACCACCGCCCGCCGGGCGTCCTGGTTCGCGCGACCGGCCAGGTGCAGCACGGCCCGGTCCGGTGGCCCCTCCACCTCCACCACCAGGTGGTGGTAGCGGTTCGGCAGGGCGACCCGCAGTGATCGCCGCCCGGCCAGCGGACCGGCCAGCACCAGCAGCGGTGCGCCCAGGCGGTCGACCAGGGTGGCGGCTTCCTGGGCGACGTCGGCCAGTTCGGCGGCGTCCAGCCGGCGGCCCGGTCCGCGCGCGCCCACCGTCGCCACGGCCACCGGGCGGCCGGTCGGGTCGACGCCGCGCAGGTCCACGCCGTGCTCGCCGACCTGCACGACCACGTGCGGCAGGAGGGGTTCGGACAGGTCGACCAGCGGCAGGACGTAGGGGAGCGGGCCGCAGCGAGCCGTGTAGCCGGTCGGCGGGACGGGGACGTACTGGTCGACCAGCACCCGCCCGCCGCCCACGATCAGGCCACGCCCGGCGAGGCCGCGCGGGGTCACGCCGGACACGATCGCGTTGTGCGCCAACGCGACGAGGTACGGGTCGGCGCCCATGGCTTGAAGTTGATCACGCATCGCCCGCCACCGCAGGTCCACGTGATCGCCGACGTCGAGGTACACGGAGACGAACGGTCCTTCGACGTCGACCAGGTTTTTCAGACTCGCCGTGTGCATCGGTTCGGTCCTCCCCGTTCGGGTTACACGGTTGGTACCCGAACGGGGGGTGGTGCAACCGCGTCGACCGGCGCGAGAAAAGTGCGCCCATCGCGTCGAATACCCGATTGAGCCGATTACTCGGGGACGGTTGTGGGAACGGCCCGGTGATCCATCCGGGAAAGGGTCCGGGGCAAGGTCCGGGAAAGTGTCCGGGAAAGGGGCCGGGGGAAGGTCCGGGGGGAAGGGTCCGGGGAAGTCCGGGGAGAGGTGCGGGGAAAGCGGGGGGCAGGGGGGCACGGGAGGGCAGGGGAGGGCCAGGGGGTCAGCCGGAGCCGGCGGTGCGGCGGCGGGCGCGTTGTTCGCACCACGCGCAGCTCTCGGCGACGCCCACGGAGGCGAAGCCGATCAGCAGGTGCACCGCGTTGCCGACGATGCCGGCGTCCATCGCGCCGCCCGGCTCGCCCACCCCGAACGCGAACACGACCAGGTACACGACGCCCATCATGACGCCGACCAGCCGCGCCACCCGGGTCCGCACGGCCGCCGCGCCGAGCACCGCGCCGGTCACCAGGTGCAGCACCGCCAACCGGGGCTCGGACCGCACGAGGTCCACCACGCCCCACGCGACCAGCAGCGCGCCCAAGATCAGGGCCGTCCGCTGCGGCCAGGTCAGACCCACCGGGCTCGTCACCACTGCGACCACCCCTTTCGCCTCGCGCCGGTCCGACGGCGCACGGCCGCTACTCGTCGTCGAGCAGCGACCGCAACCGGGCCAGTGATCGGCTCAGCAGGCGTGAGACGTGCATCTGCGACACGCCGACCGAGTCCGCGATCTGGCTCTGCGTCATGCCCCGGAAGAACCGCAGCACGACGATCCGTCTTTCCCTCTTGGGTAGCCCGCGGAGCATCGGATCCAACGCGTGCTGCAGCTCGACCACTTCCAGGGCCGGGTCGTCGCAGACCAGGCGGTCGGCGTAGGTCAGCTCGTCGTTGATCGACTGCTCGTCCAGCGACAGCAGGTGGTACGCCGACGTCGCGTGCAGCCCTTCGTACACCTGGTCCACCCCGATGCCCAGGTGCCTGGCGACCTCGCTCGGCGTCGGCGTGCGCCCGGACACCCGGGACAGCTCCACGCGCGCGGTGTCGATGGCGACGCACAGCTCCTTCAACCGCCGCGGCACGCGCACCGCCCACCCCTGGTCGCGCAGGTACCGCCGCACCTCGCCGGTGATGGTGGGCACGGCGAACGCCAGGAAGTCGATGCCGCGCGACACGTCGAACCGGTCGACGGCGTTGATCAGCCCGACCGCCGCCACCTGCCGCAGGTCCTCCACCGACTCGCCGCGCTCGGCGAACCGGTCGGCGATGTGCCTGGCCATCGGCAGGTGCTCGGTCACCAGCCGGTCCCGCAACCGCTGGTAGCGCGAGCCGTCCCGCTCGGCTTCCGCCAACTCGTGGAACAACGGCTGGTAGTCCACCGCGCTCATGCCCGGCACCTCAGCTCGACCCGCAACCGGCCCTCCCCATCGACCCAGGTGGCCACCGCGTCGGTCACGGAGCTGACCACCCGCCAGTACAACGAGTCGTGGTCGGGGACGGTGACGGCCGATGACCGGACCTCTGCGCGGAACCGAACGGAATCACCTTCCCGGGCGAACCGGCACCGGAGCACGGCCGAGGGGTCGAGGGTGCGCGAGATCAACGCGCTGCACGCCTCGTCGACGGCGATGACCAGGTCGATGGCCAGTTCGGGGGTGCGCCGGGCGACTGCCGCGGCCACCGCGCGGATGACCGAGAGGTGGGCGGGTTTCGCCGCCAACCTGAGTTCCACCTCCGAGTCGTCCATGTGTGGCGAACGCTCCTCACACCCTCGTCGCGGTCGCCGGGGGCATACCCAAGGACCCCGTGGCCTACACCAGTCCACACAGGACTGAGCAACAGAATCGTGAAAGCCGAACATGCCGTGGGCTGGTTCATCACGGTTTGCGAACAGCGGTAGGTAACCCTGTGATCGGAGTCATACTGATCGCCTCCCCGACATCCCCGGAGGCGCCTGGTGCTCGAGGCGAACAACCTTGAGGTGGTCTACGACGACGTGATGTTGGTGCTGCGCGGCGTGAGCCTGAGGGTTCCGGAGGGGCGGATCGTCGCCCTGCTCGGCGCGAACGGAGCGGGCAAGACGACGCTGCTGCGGGCGCTGTCCGGCCTGCTCGACGTGCACGACGGCAAGATCACCCGCGGTGGGATCACCCTGGACGGCGAACCCATCCACCGCTCCTCGCCGACGCGCATCGCGTCGCTCGGCGTGAAGCAGGCGCTGGAGGGCAGGCGCATCCTGGCCGAGCTGACGGTCGAGGAGAACCTGCGCATCGGCGGCCACAGCAGGCCGCGCGGCGTCAAGCAGAACCTGGACCGGATGTACGAGTTGTTCCCCCGGTTGCGCGAACGGCGGCGGCAGAGCGCCGGCTACCTGTCCGGCGGCGAGCAGCAGATGCTGTCCATCGGCCGGGCGCTGATGTCCGAGCCGCGCTACCTGCTGCTGGACGAGCCGAGCCTCGGCCTGGCCCCGCTCATGGTCCAGCAGATCCGCGACCTCATCGTGAAGATCAACGCGACGGGCACGACGGTGCTGCTGGTCGAGCAGAACGCGACCATGGCGCTGTCCATCGCCGACCACGGCTACGTGCTGGAGACCGGCAAGGTCGTGATGGACAAGCCGGCCGCCGCGCTGCTGGCCGACGAGGACGTGCGCGAGTTCTACCTGGGCCTGCGCGGCGAGGCCACCGCGCAGTCGTTCCGCGACGTGAAGCACTACAAGCGGCGGAAGCGGTGGTTGTCGTGAGCACCCCCGACGAGGGCAACGTGCTGGAAGTGCGGGACGTGCGGCTGGCGTTCGACGGCGTCACCGCCGTGGACGGCGTGTCGTTCCACGTCGCCGCGGGCGAGCTGTTCGCCATCATCGGCCCCAACGGCGCGGGCAAGACGTCGATCTTCAACGTGCTGTCCGGCGTCTACCGGCCGCAGCAGGGCTCGGTCCGGTTCCGGGGCGAGGAGGTGCTCGGCAGGCGCCCGCACAAGATCGCCGCCATGGGCATCGCCCGGACGTTCCAGAACATCGAGCTGTTCGCGCACCTCACCGTGGTCGAGAACCTGATGCTCGGCCGGCACAACCACATGCGGTACGGGGCGCTGGCCGCGTTCGCGTGGGTCGGCCGGGCCCGGCGCGAGGAGCTGGCCAACCGGGAGGCCGTGGAGGAGGTCATCGACTTCCTCGAGCTGGAGCAGTGGCGACGCCTGCCGGTGGGCCTGCTGCCGTACGGCGTGCAGAAGCGCGTGGAGCTCGGGCGCGCGCTCGCGATGGAACCGAAGGTGCTGCTGCTGGACGAGCCGGTGGCCGGCATGAACGTCGAGGAGACCGAGGACATGGCGCGGTTCGTGCTCGACGTCCGCGACGAGCTCGGCATCGCGATGATCATGGTCGAGCACGACATGGGCCTGGTGATGGACCTCGCCGACCGGGTGATGGTGCTGGACTTCGGCAAGCCGATCCGCACCGGCACGCCCGCCGAGGTGCAGCAGGACCCGGACGTCGTGCGCGCCTACCTCGGCGAGGCGCACCAGGGCGTGGGAGGTGCGGCATGACCGCGGCCACCACCACCGGGCTCACCACCGTGGTGACCCGCATCCGCGACCGGGCCGCCCGCACCCCGGACGCGGTGGCGTTGCGGGCCAAGGACTTCGGCATCTGGCGCGAGGTCACCTGGTCGCAGTACTGGGCGCAGGCCGAGCTGGTCGGCCACGCCCTGCTGGCGCTCGGCGTCGACGCGGGCGACCGGGTCGCGATCGGCTCGGAGAACCGCCGCGAGTGGCTCTACGCCGACGTCGGCGCGGTGGCCGTGCGCGCGGTCACCGTGGGCCTGTACCCGACGAACCCGGCCGCCGAGGTCGCCTACCTCCTGTCGCACTCCGCGGCACGCGTGCTCATCGCCGAGGACCAGGAGCAGGTGGACAAGGCGCTGGCCGTGCTGGACGCCCTGCCCGACCTCGAACGGATCGTCTACATCGAGCCGCGCGGCATCCGGCACCGCTACGACAACCCGAAGCTGCTGTCGTGGGACGACTTCCTGGCGATGGGCGCGGAACACCGCGAGCACCACCCGGACGCGGTCGCGCACCGGATGCGCGAGGTCGAACCGGACGACGTGATGACGTTGATCTACACCTCCGGCACGACCGGGCCGCCCAAGGGCGCGATGCTCACCGTGGCGAACGTCGAGTTCGCGGTCGAGTCGCTGATCGAGGGCGGCGGGTTCACCGACCCGCCACCGTCGCCCAAGGACATCACGCTGTCGTACCTGCCGCTGTGCCACGTCGCCGAACGCATCTTCACCACCTGGTTCAGCGCGTCGGCCGGGGTGCAGGTGCACTTCGCCGAGTCCATCGAGACGGTGCAGGCGAACCTGCGCGAGGTGCAGCCGACGATCCTGTTCGGCGTGCCGCGCATCTGGGAGAAGGTGCTGGCGGCCATCACGATCAACGCCTCCAGCGCCACCCGGCTCAAGCGGGCCACCACCCGGTTCTGGCTGCGCGTGGCCGACGGCCTGGGCGAGCAGCTCGTGCGCAACGGCGGCCGGCACACCGTCGCGACCCGGCTGAAGTACGGGGTGGGCTGGCTGTTGTGCTTCCGCGCGTTGAAGGCGCGGATCGGCATGAGGCACGTCCGGTACGCGTCGTCGGGCGCCGCGCCCATCTCGCCGCAGGTGCTGCGGTTCTTCATGGGCATCGGCGTGCCGATGCACGAGGTGTACGGGATGACGGAGAACACCGCCGTCGCCACCGGCAACCGGCCCGGCCGGGTGAAGGTCGGCACCGTCGGCGAGCCGCACCCCGGCGTGGAGCTGCGGATCGCCGACGACGGCGAGATCCAGACCAGGCACGCGGGCGTGTTCGCGGGCTACTGGCGCGACGAGGACGCGACCCGGCGGGCGACGACCCCGGACGGCTGGCTGCGCACCGGCGACGTCGGCGAGTGGGTCGACGGCACGCACGTGCGGATCACCGACCGGATGAAGGACATCATCATCACCGCGGGCGGCAAGAACGTGGCGCCGTCCGAGGTCGAGAACGCGCTGAAGTCGTCGCCGTACATCAAGGAGGCGGTCGTGCTCGGCGACCGGCGCCCCTACCTGGTGGCGCTGATCGGCATCGAGCAGGACACCGTCGGCCACTGGGCCCGGCAGCGCCGGATCACCTACACCACCTACCGCGACCTCGCGGAGAAGGACGAGGTGCGCGAGTTGGTGCAGGACATCGTGACGCGGGTCAACGAGCGGTTCGCCACCGTGGAGCAGGTCAAGAAGTTCCGGATGCTGCCCAAGGAGCTCGACCACGAGGACGGCGAGCTGACCGCGACGCAGAAGGTGAAGCGGTCGGCGCTGGCCGAGGTGTTCGGCGAGCTCGTCGACGACATGTACGCCGGGGGTCGCGGATGACCGAGTTCCTGCAATCGCTGATCCGCGGCCTCGGCTCCGGGTCGATCTACGCGCTGCTGGCGCTGGGCTTCGTCATCATCTACAAGTCCACCAGGGTGATCAGCTTCGCGCAGCCGGCGTTCATGCTGGCGGGCGCGGTGCTGGTCAGCTACCTGGCCGCGGAAGTCGGCTTCTTCGCGGCCGTGCCGATCGCGGCGGTGCTGATCGCCGTGCTGGCGCTGGGCGTGGAGCGGACCGTGCTGCGGCCGATGATCGGCAAGCCGGTGTTCGTGGTCGCGATCATCACCATCGGCGTGGACGTGGTGGTGCGCGTGGTGACCAACGCGTTCATCGGGCTGGACGTGCGGCAGGTCGGCGACCCGTGGGGGTTGTCGACGGCGACGCTGCTCGGCGTCGAGGTGCAGCAGCGGTACCTGGTCATGTTCGGCACCACGGTGGTCGTGGTCGCGGTGCTGTTCGCGTTCTTCCGGTTCTCCCGGGTCGGGCTGGCGATGCGGGCGGTCGCCTACGACCAGGAGGTCGCGCTGGCGCAGGGCATCTCGGTCGGCTCGGTGTTCGCCCTGTCGTGGGCCATCGCGGGTGGTCTGGCCGCGTTGGCCGGGGTGTTCGTGGCGACCGGCGCGGGCGTGGACCAGCAGCTGTGGGTGATCGCGCTGAAGGCGTTGCCGGCGATCATCCTCGGCGGGTTGGACTCGCTGGGCGGCGCGGTCGTCGGCGGGCTGGCGGTCGGGGTGGTGGAGTCGCTGGTCGGCACCTACCAGGGTGACGTGGCGCCGTGGCTGGGCCCGAACTTCGCGCTGGTCGCGCCCTACGTGCTGATGCTGGTCGTGCTGCTGGTGCGGCCCTACGGGCTGTTCGGCAGCAAGGAGGTGGAACGCCTGTGAAGGGTCGTCCGGAGCTCTACACCTCCTACGCGCAGGACATGGCGTTCCTCAACACGCGCCCCAAGCGGACGTGGACGGGGGCGTTGGTGGTGGTGGCGCTGCTGGTGCCGTTCGCCATCACCGACGACCTGCTGATGCTGCTGGCCACCGGGTTCGTGGCGGCGATCGGCGCGATCGGGCTGAACATCGCGACCGGGTACGCCGGGCAGGTGTCGCTGGGGCACGCGTTCTTCCTGGCCATCGGCGCGTACACGGGCGCGGCGCTCTCCGGCGACCCGGACGGGCGGGTGCTCGGGTTCGGCGTGACGTCGCTGCCCGTGTGGCTGCTGGCGTCCGGGCTGGTGGCGGGGTTGGCGGGACTGGTCGTGGCGCCGATCGCGGTCCGGTTGCGGGGTCTCTACCTGGCGATCGTGACGCTGGGGCTGGTGTTCCTCGGGGAGCACGTCTTCCGCGAGTGGACGTCGTTGACCGGCGGTCCCGGCGTGGGCCGGCCGGCGGCGGTGCCGGAGCTGTTCGGCGTGCGGCTGGACCGGCCGTCGGAGTTCTTCAGCGGGCCCCAGCAGCTGTACCTGCTGATGTTCGTGCTGCTGGTGATCTTCGCGGTGCTGGCGCGCAACCTGGTGCGGTCGCGGATCGGGCGGGCGTTCGCGGCGGTGCGCGACCGGGACCTCGCGGCGGCCGTGATCGGCGTCGACCTGACCCGGTACAAGGCGCTCGCGTTCGCCGTGTCGTCGTTCTACGCCGGCGTGGCGGGCTCGTTGCTGTTCGTGGTCAACGGGTTCTTCGACCCCGGCTCGTTCGGCCTGCTGCTGTCGGTGCAGTACATCGCCATGGTGCTCATCGGCGGCGCGGGCACCATCTCCGGCGCGATCATGGGCGCGCTGTTCATCACGCTGCTGCCGCGCATCACCCGGGAACTCCCGACGGTGCTGCCGTTCATCAGCGCAGACGCGACCGGTGCGGTCACGGTGTTCCAGGTCGAGGCGGTCCTCTACGGGCTGCTGATCGTGGTGTTCCTGATCGTGGAGCCACGTGGCCTGTTCGGTATCTGGGTGCGCGTCCGCAACTACTGGCGCACGTGGCCTTTCTCGTACTGAAAGGGTGGATGGGATGGCAAGTCACAGAGCGGTGCTCGCGGTGCTCTCCGTGGTGGCGCTGGCCACCGTCGCGTGCCGCGGCGGCGACGGCGCGGCCCCGCAGGAGGGCAAGGGCGGTATCAAGGTCGACTTCGGCGTGACCAGCGAGCCGTGCCCGGACACCGGCCACAGTGACCGGGGCTGCATCTACCTCGGGTCGATCTCCGACCTGACCGAAGGGCCGTTCAAGACGCTCGCGGTGCCGATCACGGAGTCGCAGAAGGCGTTCTGGAAGCGCGTGAACGACAAGGGCGGCATCGGCGGCTACGACGTCGACGTGACCTCCTACGTCAAGGACAACAAGTACAACCCGCAGATCCACAACCAGGTCTACCAGGAGATGAAGGGCAAGATCCTGGCCCTGGCGCAGACCCTGGGCTCGCCGACGACCGCGGCGATCCTGCCCGACCTGGAGAGCACGCAGATGGTCGGCGTGCCGGCGTCGTGGACGTCGCTGTGGGGCGTGGAGGAAGTAGTCCTGGAGTCGGGCGCGAACTACTGCGTCGAGTCGATGAACTCGGTCGACTACGCGGCGGACGAGCTCGGCGCGAAGAGCGTGATGGCCGTGCACCTGCCCGGCGACTACGGCGACGACGCGGCGGCGGGCGCGAAGATCGCGGCGGAGAAGCGCGGCCTGACGTTCTCCAACGCGGTCACCCAGACCGGCCAGGACAACCAGGGCGGCGCGATCGACGCGGTGCTGGCGAGCAAGCCGGACGTGGTGATCCTGACGACCGGGCCGACCGACGCGGCGGTGATCATCGGCCAGACGGCGGCGCGCGGGTTCAAGGGCAAGTTCATCGGCACGTCGCCGACGTGGAACCAGGGCCTGATGCAGAGCCCGGCGGCGCCCGCGATCAAGGCGCTCTACCTGCAGTCGGCGCCGTGGAAGTCGTGGGCGACGGACACTCCGGGCCACAAGGCGCTGCGCGAAGCCCTGCCGAGCGTGACGCCGAACGACGGCTACACGGCCGGCTGGGTGTGGTCCTACCCGTTGAAGGCGGCGCTGGAGAAGGCGGCCGCCAACAAGGACCTGACCCGGGCCGGTGTGCTCGCGGCCGTGCGGCAGCTGAACTCGGTGGACTACGAGGGCATGCTGCCCGACGGCGCGGGCAACTTCGCGGGCAACGCGAACGACTCCGCGTTCCGGCAGACGCTGATCTACAAGCCGGACGAGCAGGCGGCGACCGGGGTCGGCCTGGTGGAGGACTTCTTCACCGGGACGACGGCGAAGGACTTCAAGTTCGAGAAGCCCTGCTACACCTGATCTCCCCGACCCATCTCCCCGACCCACCTGATCCGACGCACCCCGGTCGCGCTCGTCGCGGCCGGGGTGCCGCCGTTCACGGGCCGCCGACCGCCGCGTCCGGGCCGATCACCCTGCGGCGGGGGTGAGGGCCGGGTCGGGCCCAGACGCCGACGCGTTCCGGTCCCGGGCAGTCGCTGCGGTCCGCCGAAGGCGGCTCGATGCCGATGGTCAGCAGGCGTGCGCCCGTGACGGCGAGGTCCACCGGTCGCGGGGTCGGGCCGGTGTCCGGGACTTCGGTCACGCGGCGGTCGTCGACCAGGACGTAGAAGTCCAGTTCTTTCGTCATCAATGAATCGTCCGCGATGGCGACATGGGCGGTGAACCGGTCGTATTCGCCGTTCAACGCGAAGGTGAGCTGGGCCGCCGAACACCACGCCCCGGTGGCGGAAACGGATTTCGAGTAGGTCACGCCCCGCACCTTCGCGGGGGCGGCCGTCCACGGGCTCTCGACGTACATGTCGTCGATCGAGCTGCTGTCGACCGGCGGCAGGTCGGCCAGCCAGACGGCGCCCGGTCTCCCCGCGGCGACGCTCTCCGGGGTCGACGCAACCACTGTCGACGTCTCGACCTGCGGTGACGTGGTCGTGCTCGCGCCGACCGGGCTGGCGGGCTCGGCGTCGAACGTGCTGCCGATGACGATCCCCAGTGCCAGCACGGCGACGCCCGCGGCCGACAGCAGGACCGCCGATCCCGGTTTGCGGCGCACGGGCGCGCTGGTCGGGTCCTGGTCATCCATGTCGGTGACCCCTTCGGTCCAAGACGTGAGCCGAACTCGGGACGAAACCGCCGGACAATTCGCCGACGGGCGGAGCACGCTAACACCGATTCGGTCGACGCACGTCGGGAAACGTCAATGCGAGTAGTTTCACGAGTAATCCGCACAATTGCGGTGGAACGGTGACGGGACGCAATTCGCGGCCGGCCGCCGCCCGCACGGGCAGTCGGCGCCGCCCCCGGGGAACGCCTGCCGCGCGGTCGTCGGGGCAGCGCCGGACGCACCCCGTCCCGCCCTCGCGCCACTGCCGGGACCGGTCCGACCGCCGGAGGATTCCACCCATGGGCGCAACCGCGGCGCTGTCCGCCACCGGCTTGGCCGTGGCCTCCGGCGAAGACGTCACCCGCACGGGCGTCGTGCGCAACGCCGGCGACCTGGTGGAGGAGTTCGCCGTGGACGTGGTCGTGCGGTTCGCGCCGCCGCGCGCCGCCGAGGTGGGCGCCGGCCGGGTGCCGCCCGGCGTGCGCGTCAGATCAGGCCCTCGCGCAACGCGAACGCCACCGCGTGCGCCCGGTTGCGCAGCTGGAACCGGTTGGTGATGTCGTGCAGGATGCTCTTGACGGTGCGCTGCGAGTAGCACAGCTTCTCGGCGATCTCGCGGGTCTCGAAGCCGTCCGCGATCAGCCGCAGCACCTCGGTCTCCCGGTCCGACATGCCCGTCATGCGCCAGCCGTGGGGGTCGAGCACGGTGCGCTGCACCCGCGACACCCGGTCGAGCAGCCGGCCGAGCAGGTCCGCCGGGAGCGCGCCGTGGCCCGCCGCGGTGGCCTTCACCAAGCGCACCAACGCCTCCGCCGTGGCGTCACCGCGGCGGATCACCGCGGACACGCCGCTGCTGACCACGGTGAGCAGCTCCTGGTCGGCGACGTCGCCCGCCACCAGCACGATGCCCGCGCCGCCCGGCGCCTGCAACCGGCGCAGCAGCGCCTGCGCCTCGCCGTCCAACCGGTCCAGCACGACCAGCGCCACGGGCGCCCGCTCGTCCGGCCCGACCAACCGGATCTCGGGCCGCGGCCGCAACGCCGCGGTCACGCCGGCCCTGGTGATGGCGTCCGTCGCGTGCAGGACGACCGCGATCTGCTGGTGCGCGTTCATCTCCGTGCTCCCGCCTCGTGCCCCCGGTGTGCCACCGCCATCGTGGCGGCCCTCCGCGTCCCGGCACTACGGGCGCACCGTCCCGACCTGTCCCGGGTCCTCGCCCAGACCGGCCCGCTCCGCCCGGGACACGGCCTGCGCGCGGTCGGCCACGTGCAGCTTGCGCAGGATGTTCGACACGTGGTTGCGCACCGTCTTCGGGCTGAGCACCAGCGACCGGGCGATCGCGGTGTTGCCCCGGCCGCCGGCCATCAGCCGCAGCACGTCCCGCTCCCGCGCGGTCAGCTCCGGGAACGCCTCCGCCCGCTCGCGCGGCGCGCTGCCGAAGTACGCCCGCAACCGCACCGCGATCGCCGGGCTGAAGATCGCCTCGCCCTCGCCGACGGATCGCACCGCGCGCACGACCTGTGTCGGCCGGGACGCCTTGAGCAGGTAGCCGAGCGCGCCCGCGCGCATCGCCGCGAACACCGACTCGTCGTCGTCGAACATGGTCAGCACCAGCACCTTGACGCCCGGGTCGCGCGCCACGATCCGGCGCGTCGCCTCCACCCCGCCCAGGTCCGGCATGTTGAGGTCCATCACCACCACGTCCGGGTGCAGCGCGGCGGCCATCGACACCGCCGTCCCGCCGCCGGACGCCTCGCCGACCACCAGGGTGTCGGGCGCGACGGCCAGGGCGGCGGCCAGGCCGTACCGGAAGAGCGGGTGGTCGTCCACGACCAGCACCCGCAGCGCCGGCACGCCGGCTCACGCCCCGCCCGCGAGCGGGAGCTCCGCGGCGATCCGGGTGCCGCCCGCGGCGGCGTGCTCCGCCCGCCAGGTGCCGCCGACCTCGCGGGCGCGGTCGCGCATCGAACCGAGGCCGACGCCGCCCCCTTGGTCCGGAACCAGGCCCACGCCGTCGTCCACCACCTCGACGTGCAGGCGGCCGTCGAACCTGAGCCGCACCGAGCAGTGCCGCGCGCCCGCGTGCCGCACCACGTTCGTCAACGCCTCGCAGACGATCCGGTACGCCGCCACCTGCACGCGCACCGGCAGGTCCGGCACGTCCGCGCACCGCACGTCCACCCGCACCGGGTGCCGGTCGGCCAGCGAGGCGACGTGCGCGCGCACCGCCCCGGCCAGGCCGAGCCGCGCCAGCACCGCCGGGCAGGAGCCCGATGCCAGGCGCCGGACGTCGTCGACCGCGCCGTGCGCCTCGTCCTCCAGCCGGGCCAGCAGCGGACCGACCGAGGCCGGGTCGTGGGCGGCGAGGTGCCGCGCCGCGCGCAGCCCCAGCGCGATCGCCGCCAGCGCCGGACCGAGGCCGTCGTGCAGGTCCCGCAGCAACCCGCGCCTCGCCTCGTCGGCGGCGTCGTCGGGAACGATGAACTCGCGGCGCATGGTCCCCTCCCCCGTGGGTGAGCACGCGGGCTGCCGCGTCGTGACGCCGGCCGCCTCGCCCGTATGGAGAGTCGCCGTGCCGTCACAGGCCGTTTCACCTCACGACGAGGTTCCCACTTTGGAGGGAATGACTGCGAAGAGTGTTGACGGATCGACGTATCACCGCGCCTCTTGCTCCCTCCATAGGGATATCGAGCACCTGGAGGGTGGAAATGGGCCAGACGAGTGGCCGGGCGGTCCTGCAGGTCCACCCGACCAGGCTGTGCAACCTGCGCTGCCTGCACTGCTACTCCAGCTCCGGCCCGGACGTCGCCGAGGCCATCCCCATCTCCGTGCTGTCGACCGTGGTGCGGGACGCGGCCGCGCTGGGCTACGACGTGCTGAACGTCTCCGGCGGTGAGCCGTTCCTCTACCCGGAACTGCCCGCGCTGCTGCGCGCCGCCCGCGAGGCCGGCATGCGGACCACCGTGACCACGAACGCGGTGGCGTTGACGCAGCGCCGCATCGGCCTGGTGCGCGGGCTGGTCGACCTGGTGGCCGTGTCGCTGGACGGCGACCGCGCCACGCACGACCGGATCCGCGACCAGGAGGGGTGCTACGAGAAGGCGCTGGCCGGCATCCGCAGGCTCACCGAAGCCGGCATCCCGGTCGGCGTGATCACCACGTTGACCCAGGGGAATGCGACCCAACTGGGTGATGTCGCGCTGGCCGCGGTCCAGTCGGGCGCCCTGCTGCTCCAGGTGCACCCGCTGGAACCCGAGGGCGCCGCGAACAGGTTGATGACCGGCGAACGCCCGGACGCCGTCGAGCTGGCGTACGCGGCGGTGGAGTTGGGTCGCATCGCGGAGGAGCACGGCGTGGCCGTCCAGCTGGACGCGGTGCCGCGCACCATGCTGACCCGCAAACCGGAGGCGTTCATGGCCGTGCCGGTGGACGACGCGCAACCCCTGGGCCGCTGGCTCACCCCGCTGGTGATCGAGGCGAACGGCGCGGCGGTGCCGGTGGCCTACGGCTTCGACCGCCGCTACGGCCTGGGCAACGTCCAGAGCCGGCCGCTGGCGGAACTGGCCCGCCACTGGGACGCCGGGCCGTTCCTCGCCCTGTGCCGCGCCACGTGGCAACGCCTGGTCGACGGCCGGACCGGGCCGCTGATCCCGTGGTACGGCCACCTGGTCCGCGCGTCGAGGACCCAACGCCCGGCCACCGCGGGCCGTTAGCGGGCGCCGGTCAGCGGGCCAGGAGCTCCGCCGCCTCCAGGGTGTTGATCACCCGGTCGGGGGTGACGCCGCACTCCTCGGCCCGCTCGCAGCCGAACGACAGCCAGTCCAGCTGCCCCGGCGCGTGCGCGTCGCTGTCGATCGCGAACGTGCACCCCAGCTCGACCGCCAGCCGCAGCAGCCTGCCGGGTGGGTCGCGGCGCTCCGGCCGCGAGTTGACCTCCACCGCGGTGCCGTGCTCGGCGCACGCCGAGAACACCGCCTCCGCGTCGAACGTCGACTCCGGCCGCCCCTTGCCGACCACCAGCCGTCCCGTGCAGTGCCCGAGCACGTCGACGTGCGGGTTGGCGGCGGCGGCCACCATCCGCCGCGTCATCTCCGGCGCCGCCATCCGCAGCTTCGAGTGCGCGCTGGCGACCACGAGGTCCAGCCGCGCCAGCAGCTCGGGCCGCTGGTCGAGCGAGCCGTCGTCCAGGATGTCGACCTCGATGCCGGTCAGGATCCGGAACGGCGCCAGCTCGGCGTTCAGCTCGGCCACCACGTCCAGCTGCTCCAGGAGCCGGTCGGCGGACAGCCCGTTGGCCACCGTGAGCCGGGGGGAGTGGTCGGTCAGCACCATCCACGAGTGCCCGAGGTCGCGCGCGGTCTCGGCCATCTCGCGGATCGGGCTGCCGCCGTCGGACCAGTCGGAGTGCGTGTGGCAGTCGCCCTTCAGCAGCGCCCGCAGCGCCTGCCCGCCCACCACCGGCTCGCGGAACCGGCTCAGGTAGGTCGGCTCGCGCCCGGCCGCGGCGTCCGCGATCACGCCGGCGGTGGCCTTCCCGATGCCGGGCAGGTCGGTCAGCGTGCCCGCCGCGACCCGGCGCGCCACCTCGCCGTCCGGCAACGCCGCCAGCACCTCGGCGGCCTTGCGGAAGGCCCGGACGCGGTACGTGGGTTCACCGGCGCGTTCGAGCTGGAACGCCACCTGTCGCAGTGCCCAGAGCGGATCCACACCCCATTGTCTACCCCGACCGGCGCGGTGGTGCGCGTCAACCTTCTCTCGACTTGGCGGCGTTGCCCGCGAAAACCTTGCGGGCGCACCTGCCCGGAACCGAGGATGTCCGCCATGTCCCCACGTGCCGGCACGGTCGGGTCGCGACGCAGGCCCAGCAAGGGCGACCTCACCTCGCAGGCGATCCTCGACACCGCCGAACGGCTGCTGCAAACCCGTTCCCTGGACGACATCGCGGTCGACGAGCTGGCCTCGGGCGCGGGCATCTCGCGGTCGACGTTCTACTTCCACTTCGCGTCGCGCGAAGCGGTGCTGCACGCGTTGTCGGGCGGCGTCCTCGACGCGCTCTACGAGGCGGCGTCGTCGTGGCTGCGGCGCGGCAGCGAACCGCCCGAGGACTCGATCCGGCGGGCGTTGGGCGCGAGCCTCGCGCTGTGGCGCAAGCACGGGCCGGTGCTGCGCGCGGCCGTGCGGGCGCGCGACACCGACCCGCTGATGCGCGAGTTCTGGACCGGTGTCGCCCGCCGGTTCGTCGAGGCGACCGCGTCCCGGATCGAGCTGGAGCGGGAAGCGGGCGTCGCGCCGCCGGGCCCGGACGCCAAGTCGCTGGCGGGGGTGCTGGTGGCGATGAACGAGCAGGCCTTCCTGAGCCGGTCGCGGTCCCGCCGGTCGGCGGCGCGGGACCGCGAGCTGGTCGACACCCTGACGTGCGTCTGGCTGCGCTCGGTCTACGGCCTCGGCGCCTAGGAGAACCAGACGCCGTTCGGCGCCTGCCGGTAGCCCAGGGAGCGGTAGACGGCGTCCACAAGGGACTGTCCGCGCGCGTTGACGCCCACACCCGGCCCCATCCGAGTCATCGCGTACCCGAACGACATCCGCGCGCCCGGGTCGGCGAACCCCAGCGAGCCGCCCATCCCGGAGTGCCCGAACGCGTCCTCCGACATCAGCGCGCCGCGCTCCACGGCGGGCAGGTGCAGGTTGCCGACGGCCTTCGCGAAGCCCAGCGAGAACCGGGTCGGCGCGAGCAGCATCTCGTCGAACCCGGCCGACACCACCCCCGACATGACCGGGACCTGGGCCTCGTCCACCAGCCGCACCCCGTTGTACTCGCCGCCCGACGCGAGCGGCCGGTACATCTGCGCCAGGCCGCGCGCGTTGCTCATCCCGCCGACCGAGCCGTACTGCGCCGCGTGCGCCGCCGGGGTGTCCGACGCGGCGACGTACCCGCCGGAGTTGCCCACCAGCAGCGCCTGCATCGACCCGGGCGTGCCCATCGCGGCCGCGTACACGCTCGGCAGCGCCCCGCCCCGCTCGGCCGGGATGGTCGGCGCGACCAGCGGCTCCAGGTCCTCGGGCAGCGCCAGCCAGAAGTCCAGCCCCAGCGGACCGGACACCTCCTTCTCGAAGAACTCGGCCAGCGGCAGACCGGACACCCGCCGGACCACCTCGCCGACCAGGTGCCCGAACGTCAACGCGTGGTAGCCGTGCCGCGTGCCGGGCGCCCAGAACGGCTCCTGCCGCGCCAGCAGGCCGGTCATCAGCTCCCAGTCGCCCATCCCGCCCGGCGGGACCGGCTCGCGCACCGCGGCCAACCCCGCCTGGTGCGCCAGCAGGTGCCGCACCAGCGCGTCCGCCTTGCCGTTCTGCCCGAACTCCGGCCAGTAGCGCACGACGGGCGCGTCCAGGTCCAGCTCGCCCCGTGACGCCAGCACGTGCGCGCACAACGCGGTCGCGCCCTTCGTGCAGGACCACACGTGCGTGATCGTGTCCTCCGTCCACGCCCGCCCACCCGCGTCGCCGCCCCACAGGTCGACCACGGTCTCGCCGTCGAGCGTCACGTGCACGCCACCGCCGACCTCGCCGCGCTCGGCGAAGTTGCGCTCGAACTCGGCGCGGACTTCGGCGAACCCGTCGGCGCAAGTCCCCTCGACCGTCATCGACCCTCCAGGTGCGGTTCCGTGTGCCGCCCATGCCACCACCGCGAGCGACCGCACGTGAGTAGGGATTCCTCAGTCGGTAGGGTGGTGGGCGCTCCGACGGCGGGAGGTCGCCTGTTGTCGTCTTTGGTCGGCCGGTCCTTCGTCGGCCGGGAGGCCGAGTTGGCGGCCGTGTTCGACGCGGTCGGGCGCGTGCCCGCGGCGGGGTTGGTGGCGGTCGTGGTGTCGGGCGAGCCCGGGATCGGGAAGTCCAGCCTGCTGGCCGAGGTGGGCCGCCGGCTGCGTGACCGGGGGTGCGCCGTCGCCGCCGCCGAGTCCGACGACGTCAGCAGGCGCATCCCGTACGCGGCGGTGGCCACGGCGCTGCGGTCGGTGGCCGGGGCGGGACCGGCGTCGGGCGGGGTGCGCGCGGCGCTGGAGGCGCTGGACCTGACGGCGGCGCCGGACGCGGCCTGGTTCGGGCGGTCGTGCGAGCTGGTCGCGCGGGCGCTGACCGGGCTCACCGCCGAACGGCCCGCCGCGCTCGTGCTGGACGACGTCGACCAGGTGGACGACGATTCGCTGGCCCTGCTCGCCGTGGTGCTGCGCCGGGTCGCGGCCGCGCCGCTGGCGCTGGTCACGGCGGTGCGCGAGCACCACCGCAACCCCGGCGTCGAGGAGCTGCTGGACCGGCTCGAACGGCACGCCGACGTGGTCCGGGTGCGGCTGGCCCCGCTGAGCGGCGGCGACGTGGCCCGGATCGTGGCGACCGTGCTGGGCACGCCGGTGGACGACGGCCTGGCCCACGAGGTGCACCAGCGGGCGGACGGCAACCCGTTCTTCGCGGTGGAGATCGCCCGGTCGCTGCGCGAGCTGGACCTGGTCGCGGTGGACGGCGACCGGGCCCGGCTCACCGTGTCGCCGTCGGCGATCCGGCTGACCAGGCGCGAGGCGGTGCTGCGGCGGGTCGCGCCGCTGGACCGGGACACCAGGGCCGTCGCCCGCGCCGTGTCGATCTTCCGGCGGGTGCGGCTGGACCAGATCGGACTGCTGGCACGCGTGTCGTCGCTGCCCGAGGAGACGGTGGTCGACGCGTTCGACGGGCTGCTGCGGGCGCACATCGTGGTGCGGGAGGAGGACCGGGGCTACCGGTTCTCGCACGCGCTGGTCGGCGAGGCGCTGTACCAGGAGATCGGGCCCGCGCAGCGCCGCCACCTGCACAGCCTGATCAGCGCCCGGCTGCTGGACGACCGGGCGCGCGGGCTGGCGGTCGACGAGATGGAGCTGGCCTGGCACCTGGCCGAGTCCGCGCCGCCGGGTGACCTGCGGGCGGTGCGGGTGATGGCGCAGGCCGCCGCGGCGAACCGCACGACCGCGCCGGAGACGGCCGCGGCGTTGTGCGCGCGGGCGTTGGAGCTGCTGCCGGTGGCCGCCCCGGAACGGGCCGGGTTGCTGGCCTCGCAGTGCCGGGCGTTGGCGCACGCGTCACGGCCCGGCGCGGCGATCGGGCCCGGCCTGGCGGCGTTGGCGGCGCTGCCGCCCGGCGCGGACCGGTCGCGGTGCGTGATGGTGGTGCTGACCAGCATGTTCCTGGTGGGCAGGTTCGCGGAGGCGCTGCGGCTCGCGGACGCGGAGCTGGCGGCCGGCGACGCACCGGCGGCGATGCACGCGCAGCGGGCGTTGTTGTTGGTGTTCACCGGGCGGCACGCGGAGGCGCTGGCCGCCGCCGAGCGGATCGAGGCCATGCCGTTGACGTCGGCCGCCGAGGGCGTGGTGGTGTTCGACCGGCTGGCGGTCCTCACGTCGATGCTGTTCCGGCACGACAAGACGGTCGACTACGCGAACCGGTCGTTGGCCTCGGCGGCCGGCCAGCCCGCGCTGGAGTTGCAGGCGCTGGCGGTGAGCGCGTCCACCGGGGCGCTGGCCGGCCTGGTGCACGACGCGTCGTGGCGGCTGCGCCGGGCCGAGGAGCTGCGGGAACGGGCGGGCGGGCACGCGTTCCGCGGCGAGCTGGAGATGGCGCGGGTGGCGCTGGACTGGTTCGGCGGCGCGTGGGACGCCTGCCTGGAGCGGGTGGGTCGGGCCGCGGCGGAGCTGGAGTCGCGGCAGGAGCTGCTGATGTTGGACGGGCTGCGCGCGATCGAGCTGGAGGTGCGCACCTGGCGGGGCGAGCTGGACGTGGCCGCGCGGCTGGCGGCGCTGGCCGCGCCGAGCAGCCCCAACATGTCCCGGCTGCACGCGCTGGCGATGGCCGGGTACCTGGCGGCGCGGGGTGACGCGGAGGGCGCGCGGACCGTGCTGGTGCGGGCGGTCGACGACGACGGGATGTCGGCGTACAGCTGCGCGTTGCTGGGCCGGTTGGTCGAGCTGGACCTCGCCGCCGGTCGGGTGGACGAGGCGCGGCGGGTGCTGGGGAGGCTGCGGGTGGTGGCGGCCGACCGGGTGGCGCCGTGGAGCCGGACCGCGGTGCGGCGGGCGATCGGCCTGGTCGAGCGGGACGGCGCGGTGCTGCGCGAGGCGGTGCGCGAAGCCGAGGTCGGCGGGCTGGTGTTCGAGAGGGCACGGGGACAGCTGGCGTTGGGGCAGGTGGACGGGTCGGCGGTGGAGGAGCTGCTCGAGGCCTACGCGGTGTTCCAGCGGGTCGGTGCGCACGGGTTGCGCCGGCAGGCCGGCGGGCGGCTGAAGGAGCTGGGCGCGAAGGTGCCGAGGGCGCGGGGGCGTGCGCCGGGGGTGCTGACGGCGGCGGAGGAGAACGTGGCGCGGCTGGTGCAGCAGGGGATGCGCAACCGGGACATCGCGGCGGCGCTGCACTACAGCCCGCGCACGATCGAGGTGTACCTGTCGCGGATCTACGCGAAGCTGCGGGTGTCGTCGCGGCTGGAGCTGGCGAGAGTCCTGGACGGGCGTTCTTAGTTGTTGTGGAAGCCGGACTTACCCGGTGGTAACCCGGGCGGGTCGGATGGGTGGCGTGGCGGGTCCGGTTGAGGAGGCGTATGCGCACCGCGTTCACGACATGTCCGCTGTGCGAGGCGACCTGCGGGCTGGAGCTGACGATCGAGGACGATCGGATCACGGCTGTCCGGGGTGACCGGCAGGACGGGTTCAGCGGCGGGTTCCTGTGCCCGAAGGGCGCCTCGTTGGGCGCGTTGGACGCCGACCCGGACCGGCTGAGCGGGCCGCTCGCCCGTCGGGGCGGGTCGTTCGAGCCGGTGTCGTGGGGTGAGGCGTTCGCCCTGGTCGACGAGCGGCTGAGCGCGATCATCGGCGAGCACGGCCGGGACGCGGTGGCGATGTACCTGGGCAACCCCACGGTGCACTCGCTGGCCGGCGGGCTGTACGCGGGCGGCCTGCGCAAGGCGCTGGGGTCGCGCAACTTCTTCACCGCCGCCACCGTCGACCAGATGCCGAAGCACGTGTCGTCCGGGCTGCTCTTCGGCGGGATCTACTCGATCCCGGTGCCGGACATCGACCGGACGGACTTCCTGCTGCTGCTGGGCGCGGACCCGTTCTCCTCCAACGGCAGCCTCTGGACGGTGCCGGACGCGCCGGGACGGCTGAAGGCGTTGCGCCGGCGCGGCGGGGCGTTCGTGGTGGTCGACCCTCGCCGCAGCCGCACGGCGGCGGCGGCCGACCGGCACCTGCCGATCGTGCCCGGCACGGACGTGTTCCTGCTGCTGGCGATGGTGAACGAGCTGTTCGCCGCGTCGCTGGTCGACCTGAAGGCGCTCGCGCCGCACGTGACCGGCGTGGAGGGGGTGCGGGAGCTCAGCCTGCCGTTCACGCCCGAGGCGGTGGCGTCGCGCTGCGGCATCGGCGCCGAGGAGATCCGGGCGTTGACGCACCGGCTCGCGTCCGCGTCCCGGGCGGCGGTGTACGGGCGGATCGGCACGACGGCGGTCGAGTTCGGCACGGTGGCCAGCTGGCTGGTGGACGTGCTGAACGTCCTGACCGGGAACCTCGACCGACCCGGTGGGGCGATGTTCCCGATGCCCGCGCACATGAAGCGGGGCACCGGCACCGGCAAGGGGTTCACCACGGGCCGGTGGCGCAGCCGGGTGCGCGGGTTGCCCGAGGTGGCGGGGGAGCTGCCCGTGGTCACGCTGGCCGACGAGATCGAGACGCCCGGCGCCGGGCAGGTGCGGGCGCTGGTCACGGTCGCGGGCAACCCGGCGCTGTCGGTGCCGAACTCGGCCCGGCTGGACGCGGCCTTGTCCACTTTGGACTTCATGGTGTCGGTCGACCCGTACCTCAACGAGACGACGCGGCACGCCGACGTCATCCTGCCGCCACCGCCGCCCAGCCGGCGCGCCCACTACGACCTGGCGTTCCTGTCGTTCACGGTGCGCAACGTGGCGAAGTACTCGCCCGCGCCGGTGCCGCTCGGCCCGGACGAGCGGGACGAGGGCGAGATCCTGCTGCGGTTGACCGGCATCCTGGCCGGTCTCGGGGCGGACGCCGACCTCGACGCGCTGGCGGGCCTGTCGGGCGGGTCGCCGCACACCCGCGAGGAACGCCTGCTGGACGCGCGGCTGCGGGCCGGGGCGTACGGGCTGTCCGTGGACGACCTCGTCGCCCGGCCGCACGGCGTCGACCTCGGCCCGCTGACGAGCCGGGTCCCGGAGGTCCTGCGCACGCCGTCCGGGCGGATCGAGCTGTGCCCCGAGCCGATCGTGGCCGACGTGCCGCGCGTGTCGGCGGCGTTGCGGGCGCCCGTCGACGGGTTGGTCCTGGTCGGGCGGCGGCACCTGCGGTCGAACAACTCGTGGCTGCACAACGTGCCCGCGCTGGTGAAGGGCAAGCAGCTGTGCACGCTGGTGGTCAACCCGGACGACGCCGCGCGGCTGGGGCTCGAGGACGGCGGCCTGGCGCGGGTGACGTCACGGGTCGGCGAGGTCGAGGCGACCGTGGAGGTCAGCGCCGACCTGGCCGCCGGGGTGGTCAGCCTGCCGCACGGCTGGGGTCACGACCGGCCCGGCACGCGACTGGCCACCGCGCGCGCCCACCCCGGCGTCAACGTCAACCTGCTCACCGACGACCTGGCCGTGGACCCGCTGTCCGGCACCGCGGTGCTCAACGGCGTCCACGTGCGCGTCACCCCTTCCGCAGCCCAGTGAGGAGCACCGCCATGCCCGTGACCACGGCGCGCGTCATCGCCGACCTGCCCTTCGTGGCCGCCCAGGCGCACGACGACCGGGTGGCGTGGCGCCACCCGCGGGACGGGCAGTGGCACGACCTGACGTTCACCGACGTCGCCGAGTGGGTCATGGAGCTGGCGTCCGGGCTGGTGCACCTGGGCGTCGAGCCGGGCGACCGGGTGTGCGTGCTGGCGGACACCAGGGTCGAGTGGTCGGCGGTGGAGCTGGCGGTGCTCGCGGCGGGCGGCATCGTGGTGCCGATCTACCCGTCGAGCGCGGCGGAGGAGTGCGCGTGGATCATCGGCGACTCGGGCGCGGTGCTCGTGGTCGCGGAGGACGACGCGCAGCGGGACAAGGTCGAGTCGATCCGCTCGCGGGTGCCCGCGCTGCGGGACGTGGTCGTGATCGAGGGCGGCGGGCTGGACGAGCTGCGGTCCCAGGGGCGCACGTCGCCGTTGCCGGGCGAGCTGGACGACCGCCGGGCCGCGATCGACCCCGACGACCCGACCGTGATCATCTACACCTCGGGCACCACGGGGCCGCCCAAGGGCTGCGTGCTGACCAACCGGAACTGGCTGACCATGTGCCGGCTCAGCGAGGAGCTGTCGTACGTCCTGCCGGACGACGTGGCGTACCTGTTCCTGCCGCTGGCGCACGTGTTCGCGCAGATCGTGCACCTGGGCGCGCTCTACACCGGCCACACGGTCGCGTTCTACGGCGGCGACACGTCGAAGGTGGTGGCGGAGCTGGCGCAGGTGCGGCCGACGTTCCTGCCGTCCGTGCCCCGGATCTTCGAGAAGATCTACACCGCCGCCACGGCCGGTGTGCCGGAGGAGCAGGTGCGGCAGGCCGTGCAGGTGGGCCTGGCGGTGCGCAGGTCGCAGGCCGCGGGCCGGCCGCTGACGCCCGAGCTGTCGGCCGCGTTCGACCGGGTGGATCCGGTGTTCGCCAAGGTCCGGGCGATCTTCGGCGGCCGGCTGCGGCAGGCGTTGTCCGGCGCGGCGCCCATCTCGGTGGAGGTGCTGGAGTTCTTCACCGCCGCCGGGGTGCCCGTGCTGGAGGGCTACGGCATGAGCGAGTCCACGGGCGTCGGCACGGTGAACACGGTGGCACGGCACAAGCTCGGCTCGGTCGGCACGTTCGGGATGGCGGGCCTGCAGCTCAAGGTGGCCGAGGACGGCGAGCTGCTGATGCAGGGGCCGCACGTGTTCGCGGGCTACTGGAACAACCCCGCCGCGACCGCCGAGGTGCTGACCGACGGCTGGCTGCACACGGGCGACCTGGGCGAGGTCGACGACGACGGCTTCGTGACGATCACGGGCCGCAAGAAGGACATCATCATCACCGCCGGCGGCAAGAACATCGCGCCCGCGAACGTCGAGAACCAGCTCCGCCAGTCGCGCTGGATCTCGCACGCCGTGGTGTACGGCGACCTCAAGCCGTACCTGGTCGCGTTGATCACCCTGGACGGGGACGAGATCGTGCCGTGGGCGAAGGCTCGGGGCCTGCCGACCGACCTGCCCGCCCTGGCCCGCACGCCCGAGGTGCGGGCTCTGGTGCAGGAGGTGGTGGACGAGGCGAACTCCCACTTCGCCCCCGTCTCGCAGATCAAGCGCTTCACCGTCCTGGACCGCGACCTGAGCCAGGACGACGGGGAGCTGACCCCGACGTTGAAGGTCAAGCGGAAGGTCGTGCACTCCACCCACGCCGCCCTCTACGACGGGCTGTACCGCTGACCAGAGTTGCAAAGAGGGCTTTGCAACGATAGCTTTGCACCATGGTGGCACCGCGCGAGATCTCCGACGTCGAAGAGCTGCGCACGCTCGCGCACCCGCTGCGCCAACGCATCCTGCGCCACCTCGGGCAGCACGGTCCGGCGACGGCCAGCACCCTCGGCAAGGCGCTGGGCGAGAGCAGCGGCGCCACCAGCTACCACCTCCGGATGTTGGCGAAGCACGCGTTCGTGGAGGAAGTGCCCGAGCGCGCACGCGGCCGTGAACGGTGGTGGCGGGCGCCCGTGCAGGACCTGCGCGGGCCCCGTGCGCCGGAGGACCCGGAAGTGCGGACCCTCGTCGACCAGCTCCGGCAGCTCAAGCTGGCCGCCGACGAGGAGCTGTTCGCCGAGTTCCTGGCCAAGCGGTCGGAGCTGGGCGAGTGGTCGGACGCGCTGCCGTACTCGCGCGGTTCGGTGCGGGTGACGCTGCCCGAGCTGCACGAGTTCTTCGACGAGTACATGGCGCTGCTCAAGCGCTACCAACGACCGGTGGACGAGACACCCGCGGGCGCACGGCACGTCGCCGTGCGCTTCTTCGCGTTCCCCGTCCCCGGCCCCGCGGACCGCCCCTGACCGGAGGGGAACCCGGGCCGTCGAGCTGGCACTCGACGACCCGGGCGGGCGGAAGCCGCAGCACCACGCCGAATCCGGCGTGTTCCTCGTACGTGCGAACCTCCTCGGGAAGGAGAGCACCCGTGCTCCCCGAACGCAACTCGCGACTTCGTCGCGCCCTCGTCCGGCTGCTCGCGGCACTGGCCGTCGGACTGGTCCTCGCGCCGCCCGCGCACGCGGACCCGGCCGGGCTGGTCGAGCGGGACGTCACCTTCACCAGCGGCGACCTGGCGCTGCACGGCACCGTGATCGCCCCGGACACGGCCGGCCGGCACCCGGCCATGGTGATGGTCCACGGCTCCGGGCGGACCTCGCGCGACGGCTACCGCCAGGAGGCGGAGGCGTTCGCCCGGTCCGGCATCGTCACGTTGATCTACGACAAGCGGCCGAAGCGGTCCAAGTCCGACGTCGACTTCGAGCTGCTGGCCGGCGACGCGCTGGCCGCGCTGCGCGCGCTGACGACCCACCCCGGCGTCGACCCGGCCCGGACCGGCCTGTGGGGCGTCAGCGAGGGCGGCTGGGTGGCGCCGCTGGCCGCGGCCGGCTCGCCCGACGTCGCCTTCGTGGTCACGGTCGGCGCACCCGGCGTGGCGCCCGAGCGGCAGCAGTCCTGGAACCTCGCGAACCGGCTCGCCGCCGCCGGCGTGTCCGGCTCCCTGGTCGACACGGTCACCCGCACGACGCTCGGCCTGCTCGTCGGCGCGGGCCTGTTCCCCGAGTCCGGCTACGACCCGGCGCCGGTGCTGGCCCGGCTCACCCAACCGGTGCTCGGCCTGTGGGGTGACCTCGACCGGGTGATCCCCGGCGCGGAGAGCCTGCGCGTGTTCCAGGAATCGCTCGACCGGGCCGGCAACCGCGAGCACACGCTGCGGACGGTGCCCGGCGCCGACCACACGATGCGCCGGTCACCGGACGGGTTCCAGCGCGGCGACGAGATCTCCCCGGACTACCTGGCGCAGGTCGCCGCCTGGGTGACCGCCACCGGACCGCGCGCCGTCGACGTCGGCCCGCCGTCCCGGCAGGAGCGGCAGAGCACGCCGGTCGAGCCCGGGTCGCCGGCGGTGCAGCTCGTCGCGGTCGCGCTGCTGCTGGTGGCGTTCGCCGGGTACGGGCTGAGCGCGGCGGTCCGGCGGCACCGGAGCGCGCCGCCCGTGCGCCGACCGGCGCGCCTGCTCGCCACGACCGGCCTGCTGAGCGTCCTCGGCCTGGTCGGCTACCTCGGCCACCTCGCGTCCGACGGGGCGAAGAGCCTCGGCGCGGTGGTGCTCGGCCGGCCGCTGCCGTGGCTCGCGCTCCAGGCCTTGGCGGTGGCGGTGGTGGTGGCGGCGGTCGTCACGGCGGTGCGGGCGTGGCAGGTCAGGACCGACCTCGCGGCGGGGCGCCGGGTGCGGCTGGGCCTGCTGGTGGCCGGTGGCGTGCTGTTCGTGCCCTGGGCCGTGCACTGGGGTCTGCTGCTGCCGTGACCGTCACCGGCTCAGGGCGGTCTCCCGCGTCACGTGCGACAGCTTCTCCGGGTTGCGCACGAAGTACAGCCCGGTGACGAGACCGCCCTCGAGCCGTGCCGCCACCACGCCGTCCAGCTCGCCGTCGAGCCGCAGCACCAGCGCCGGGCCGCCGTTGACCTGCACGGGTTCGACCGTGGTCCGGGCGCCGACGACGTCCCAGCGGGCGGCCAGGAAGCGGGCCACCTTGTCGGCGCCGACGACGGGCTTGCGCGCGGCCTGCTTGAACCCGCCGGCGTCGCTGAGGACGACCACGTCCGGCGCGAGCACGTCGAGCAGCCCTTGGAGGTCGCCGGTCTCGACCGCCCGCCGGAAGGCCGAGAGCGCGGCCCGCGTCTCGTCCGGCGACGTGGCGCCGCGCGGCCGGCGGTCGGCGACGTGGGCCCTGGCCCGGTGCGCGATCTGGCGCACCGCGGCCGGGGTCTTGTCGACGGCCTCGGCGATCTCGTCGTAGCCGACGGCGAACACGTCGCGCAGCACGAACACGGCCCGCTCGGTCGGCGCGAGCGTCTCCAGCACCAGCAGCACCGCCATCGAGACGCTGTCGGCCAGCTCGACGTCCTCGGCCACGTCCGGTGCGGTCAGCAGCGGCTCGGGCAGCCAGGGGCCGACGTAGGACTCCTTGCGCCTGGCGAGCGAGCGCAGCCGGGTGAGCGCCTGGCGGGTGACGATCCGGACCAGGTACGCCCGCTGGTCGCGCACGGTGCCGAGGTCGACGCCCGTCCACCGCAGCCAGGTCTCCTGCACGACGTCCTCGGCGTCGGCGGCCGAGCCGAGCACCTGGTAGGCCACGGTGAACAGCAGGTTGCGGTGGGCGACGAACGCCTCGGTCGCGGGACGCGTCCGCGCCGTGCCGCCCATCGGGTCGCTCCCGTCTCCGCGTCGCCTGCCCGACGCCGTGTGACGCGCGTCATGGGACCGGCCTGTCACAGGGCTCGGCACGCCGGCGTCTCGTGGTCGACAAGCCACTCGACCAGGAGGGACACCGTGGACCTCGCACTGTGGATCATCACGGGCGTGCTCGCCGCCGCCTACTTCTTCGGCGGCGCCGGCAAGCTCGTCCTGCCCAAGCAGAAGATAGCCGCCGCCGGTCCCAGCGCGGCGTGGACCGAGGACTGGAGCGCGGGCGCCATCAAGGCGATCGGCGCGCTGGAGGTGCTGGGCGCGGTGGGCCTGGTCCTGCCCGCGGTGCTGGGCATCGCGCCGGCGCTGGTGCCGGTGGCCGCCACCGGCCTGGTGGTCGTCATGGTGGGCGCGACGGCAGTCCGCGTCCGACGCCGGGAGTCCAAGCTGGCCGTGGTGGACCTGGTCTACCTGGCCCTGCTGGTCTTCGTGGTGTGGGGCCGCCTCGTCGCCGTGCCCTTCACCGGCTGACTGGGCGGGGTCCTTCACCCGGGTCACCAGCTGGGTCGGGTTGACGAACCGCAGGGCGATCACCAGGAGGACGAGCATGGACGCGGTGTAGACGACGGCCATCGCGTCCACCGCCTGCTGCGCCCGGATGCCTGCGGCGGACACCGAGTAGAACAGCGACACCACCAGCGTCTGGCTGTCCGGGCCGGCGGTGGGGAACGTCAGCTCGAACATGCCCACGGTCCGCACCAGCACCAGGATCGACGCGGCCAGGATGCCCGGCAGCAGCAACGGCGCCAGGACCCGCAGGAACACCGCGGACGTGCGCGCGCCGCACATGCGGGCGGCGGCCTCCAGCCTGGTGTCGATCTGCTCGATGAACGGCGTCATGGTCAGCACCACGAACGGCACGGACGGCACCAGGTTCGCCACGACCACACCGGTCGCGCTCCCGGCCAGGTGGAACTTGTAGAGCACGGTCGCCAGCGGGATGCCGTACGTCATCGGCGGCATCAGGATCGGCAGCAGGAACAGCAGGCCCAGCAGCTTCTCGCCGGGGAAGTCCCGCCGGGCCGGCGCGTACGCGGCGGGCACGCCGATCAGCACCGAGACCACGGCCACCGACACCTGCGCCGTCACCACGAGCACGTCGAACAGGCCGTACTCGCGCCACGCCTCGGCGTACCAGGCCGTGGTGAACCCGGCCGGCCACCACGTGCCGAACCACCGCACGCTGAACGAGTTCACGAGCACAGGCGGAGCCGCGACATCGGGCGCATTCGCTCCCCTTCACCACCTGAGAGGACCACTGGACGACCACCACTGGACGCTGTTCGGGAAAGCCCTTACCGTTTGGGGTGACACCGACGACGACCACACGCGACCGGCTCGGGGGTCGACAGTTGCGCAAGTTCCGCGGACGCAGACCCTGATCGCCCGCCGGCCCGTCCTCGTCGCCCGCCGCCTCGTCCCGCCGCCACCCCACCGCCGCACCAATCCCCTGCCTGGCGGGGGAGTCGTCAACGACTGTGGAGGCATCTGTGGCACCCCGTACCAGGAGCGCCTGGCCGACCTCGCTCGGCGCGCTCGCCACCGCGCTCGCCGTGGTGGCGTCCGCCCTGGTGTCCGCCGCGCCCGCGAGCGCGGCTCCCGTCCTGCTGTCCCAAGGAAAACCGGCCACCGCGTCCACATCGGGAGGTTCGGGTCTCGCGCCCGCGCTGGCGGTGGACGGCAACCCGGCCACCCGCTGGGCCAGCCAGGGCGGTCTCGACCCGTCGTGGTTCCAGGTCGACCTCGGGGCCGCGGCGACGATCACGAGGGTCCGGCTCCAGTGGGACCTCTCGTGCGCCCGCGCCTACCGGATCGAGACGTCGTCCGACGCGAGCACGTGGACCAGCGTCTTCGCCACCGCGAACGGCGCCGGCGGCGTGGAGGACCTGGTGGTGGCCGGGAACGGCCGCTACGTGCGCATGCACGGCACCACGCGCTGCCGCACCGCGCCCTACAACAGCTACTCGTTGCAGGAGTTCCAGGTGTTCGGCGAGACCGGGCGGGTCGACACCGCGCCGCCGTCGCCGCCCACGAACCTGCGCTCGGCCAACGTCACGCCCACCTCGGTCGACCTGGCCTGGGACCCGGCGACCGACGACGTCGGCGTGACGTCCTACGAGGTCTACCAGCGAGGCCAGTTCGTCAAGTCCGTCACCGGCACGTCGACCACGGTCACCGGTCTGAGCCCCAACGGCTCCTACGTCTACTACGTCAACGCCAAGGACGCCGCCGGCAACATCTCCCAGGCGGGCGACAACCTCGCGGTGACCACCCCGCCCGCGCAGGCCGACACCGAGCGGCCGACCACGCCGACCGGGTTGCGCGTCACCGGCGTCACGGCGAACTCCGTGTCACTGGCGTGGAACCCGGCCACCGACAACATCGGCGTGACCCGCTACGAGGTCCTCTCCGGCGGCGCGCCGGTGGGCGAGACCACGGGCACGTCGGCCACCATCGGCGGACGCCGCCCGAACACCTCGTACCTGATGAACGTGCGGGCCTACGACGCGGTCGGCAACGTGTCCGACTGGAGCGGCGCGATCACCGCCACCACGTCCTCCGGCGGCGACCAGGTCGGCGCGGTGACGCAGCTCGCCACGGACAACGACGTGCCGTGGGGCCTGGACTTCCTGCCCGACGGGTCGGGCGTCTACTCCCGGCGCGACGCGTTCGACATCGTCAAGCTGTCGCCGTCCGGGGTGAAGACGACCCTGGGCACGGTGCCGAACGTCGTCACGACGAGCGGCGAAGGCGGGCTGCTGGGCATCGAGGTGTCGCCGACCTTCGCGACCGACAACTACCTGTACATCTACCACACGGCCGCGAACGACAACCGGATCGTGCGGATGAAGGTGCAGAACAACGCGCTGGTGCAGTCGTCGTTGCAGGTGCTGCTCACCGGCATCCCCCGCAACCGCTACCACAACGGCGGCCGGCTGCGGTTCGGCCCGGACGGCAAGCTGTACGCGGGCACCGGCGACGGCCAGAACGGGAACTGGGCACAGGACCTGTCGAACCTGGGCGGCAAGGTGTTGCGGCTCAACGCCGACGGCTCCGCGCCGACCGACAACCCGTTCTACGGCAACGGCGGCAACGCCCGGTACGTGTGGACCTACGGGCACCGCAACGTGCAGGGCCTGGCGTTCGACGGCCAGGGCAGGCTGTGGCAGGCCGAGCTGGGCAACACGATCATGGACGAGCTGAACCTGTCCGAGCGCGGCGGCAACTACGGCTGGCCCTCGTGCGAGGGCACGTCCGGCAGCTGCGCCGGGTACATCGCGCCGAAGCGGACGTGGAGCACGGCCAACGCCTCGCCCAGCGGCATCACCATCGTCAACAACGCCCTGTACGTCGCCACGCTGCGCGGCAGCAGGCTCTACCGGCTGGTCATCAGCGGCACCTCGGTCGGCTCGGAGACGACCCACTTCCAGGGCACGTACGGCCGGCTGCGCACGGTCGAGCCCGCGCCGGACGGCAGCCTGTGGCTGACCACCAGCGACGACCGGGACAGCACGCCGAACAACTCGAACTCCCGGATCCTGAGGGTGCAGCTGAACTGATCGGCCGCGGTCGAGGCGAACGCTCGCGAGGCGGGTGTCGGAGCCGATCCGCGAACGGTTGAACCGAACGCGCCGCGGGTGCGTGTGAGGGGTGCGCCAGCCGTCAGCAGAGGAAGGCACCCGCCGATGAACACCACCCGCCGCCGCACCCGCCCCGCCAGCCCGCCCCGCCGCAACCCGTCCCCGCTCGGGACACGTCCGAGCACGAGCTGAACGAGGAGAGATGCCCGATCCGATCCTCGAACGCGCGTTGCGCCAGGTCCGCGCCGAGAAGGCGCGCGACCGCAGGCGTCGCGGCGTCGCGGTCGCGGCGGTGTGCGCCGCGCTCGCCGTCGCGGTGCTGGCCGGGGGCGTCCACCTCGGCCGGCGCAGCGTGCCCGGGGAACGGGTGCTGGTCGCCACCACGGCCGACGGCGTGCGGATCACCACGACGGTGACGCCCGCCGACGGCTGGGTGCGGCTGCGCGCGGTGGTGGACGGCGTCGCCGCGGGGGAGCGGTGCCGGCTCGTGGTCACCGACGTGCGCGGCCGGCGTTACACGGCGGGCGGCTGGGTCGCCTCCCGGCTCGGCGACACCGCCCTGGCGGGCGCCGCCGTGGTGGACCCGGACGACCTCGCCACCGTCGACGTGGTCACGGAGGACGGTCGCGTCCTGGTCACCTCCGAGTAGCCGGCCCGCCGACCGCCCGGGCGGTCGGCGGGCGTTCACCCGGCGCTGTCCGAATAAGCTGTCGGACGTGAGGTGGTCGCCCCTGCTGCTGGTGCTCGTGCTGGCGACGGGCTGCGCCGACGGCCGCACCGCGGCCATCGACGAGGTGCCGGTGGCGGTCGAGTCCGTCGCCACCACCCCGGACGCGTCGACCGGCACGTTCCGCGTCGACTGCGGGCGCAACGAACCGCGCCACCTCAACGCCGACAACATGGTCATCGCGCCGGGTCAGCCGGCCGGGGCGCACCACACCCACGAGTACGTCGGCAACCTGAGCACGCACGCGGGCTCCACCGACGACTCGCTCGCCGCCGCCGCGACCACCTGCCCGGCGCAGGACCGGTCCACCTACTACTGGCCGGTGCTGCGGCTGACCGACCGGACCGGGCACGACGCGCACGCGCCCGGCGGCGGCCCGCACGGCAACACCGGCGAGGTGCTGCCACCGGCCAGGGTGGAGATCACGTTCACCGGCAGCCCGGTCAGCCAGGTCGTGCCGATGCCGGGGTTCCTGCGCATGATCACCGGTGACCCGGCGGCGCTGACCAGCGGCCGCGGCCGGGCCCGGTGGAGCTGCGCCGGGTTCGAGGACCGGCACACCGACCGCTACCCGCAGTGCCCGCCGGGCCGGGAGGTGCTGCGCACGTTCGACTTCCCGAGCTGCTGGGACGGCCGCAACACCGACAGCCCGAGCCACCGGGCGCACGCCGAGTTCCCCGGCTCGAACGGGGTGTGCCGGCCGGGCACCTTCCCGGTGCCGAAGCTGCGCGTGCGGGTCGCCTACGCCGTGCCGGCCGGGCGGCCGTTCGCCGTCGACAGCTTCCCCGAGCAGGGGCGCGACCCGCGCACCGACCACGCGATGTTCGTCAACGCCATGCCGGCCGGGCTGATGGAGCGCGTCGCGACCTGCCTCAACACCGGCGAGACCTGTTCCTGACGGACTCCTCCCCGCCCGCGGTGAACCGAACCCGCCCGCCGTGCGTGTCGGGGGCGGGAGTTGACGAGAGGAGTGGGTGGATGGCGGCTCTGTGGTCCCGGAAACGGGAGGCCGCGGCCGACGAGGCACTGATCCGATCCCTCTACGAGGAGCACGGTCGGGCGCTGCTCGCGTACGCGACGCGGTTGACCGGCGATCGGGCGGCGGCCGAGGACGTCGTCCAGGAAACCCTCGTGCGCGCTTGGCGGCACCCGGACGCCCTGGTGAACGGCAAGGGCTCGGTCCGGGGTTGGCTGCTCACGGTGGCGCGCAACATCGTCACGGACCGCTTCAGGGCGAAGGCGGCCCGGCCGCGGGAGGTGGCCGAGACGCCGGCGTCGGTCCCGCCGGTGCAGCACGACCACGCGGACTCGGTGGTGGACTCGATGGTGGTGCTCGCAGCCCTGGACCGGCTGTCGCCGGATCACCGCGACGTGCTCATGGAGATCTACTTCCGCGGCCGGAGCGTGACGGAGGCGGCCGAGGCGTTAGGGGTGCCGCCGGGCACGGTGAAGTCGAGATCCCACTACGCGCTGCGGGCGTTGAGAGAGACGTTCGTCGGGCAGCAGGTCGCGCTGAAGGGGGTGGCCGGATGACCGCGGACCACGATCCGCAACTGCTCGGCGCATACGTGCTGGGCGCGCTCGACGAGCGGGAGGCGCGTGCCGTGGAGGACCACGTGGCGTCCTGCCCGGGGTGCGCCGCCGAGCTGGCCGAGCTGCGGGCGGTGGAGGAGGCCATGGGCGACGTGCCGCCCGAGGCGTTGCTCGACGGCCCGCCCGAGGGCGGCGACCTGCTGTTGCGCCGCGCGCTGCGGCAGGTGCGGTCCGAGCGCGGCGATCGGCTGCGCCGCCGCCGGGTCGGTCTGGGCCTGGTCGCGGCGGCCGTCGCCGCGGTCGTGCTCGGCGGTGGTTTCGCCGTCGGCCGGAGCACCGCGCCCGACGTGGGCGCCGTCCAGCAGACGACGACCGTGCCCGCGCCGCCCGCCGGCACCAAGGTCGGGTCGGCCACCGACCCGGACACCGGCGCGCGGATGACCGTGCAGGTCAGGCCGGCCGCGGGGTGGGTGCGGGTGAACGCGTCCGTCGCCGGCGTCGAGCGGGACGAGAAGTGCAGGCTGTTCGTCGTGGCGAAGGACGGCCGGCGGGCGGAGGCGGGCAGCTGGCTCGTCTCGGCGGCCGGTGAGAAGGACGGCACCAACCTCGACGGCTCGGCCCTCATCGCGCCGGAGGACGTCGCGGCGATCGAGGTGCGCAACTTCGACGACGAGCGGATCGTCGTGGTGCCGGTGTAGCGAGGGGTCGGCAGGGCCCCGTGCGCGGGTCGCGCACGGGGCCCTGCCGTGGGGCTGGGTCAGGGTTTGAGCACGACCTTGCCCACGGTGGCGCGGCTCTCCAGCGCGGTGTGCGCCTCGGCGGCCTCGCTGAGCGGGAACGTCGTCGTCAACGGGATGAGGCGGCCCTCGGTCAGCGCGCGCATCGACAGCTCCTCGAGCCCGCGCAGGCTCGTGCCCTTCATCATCCGCGGCCCGACGACGACCGACGCGGTGATGCCGAGGCGGTAGAGGTCGGACGTGTCGATCGCGGTGGGCTCGCCCGCGGACCAGCCGAACAGCAGGATCCGGCCGCCGACGCCGAGCAGTTCGAGGGACCTGCGGCCCGCTTCGCCGCCGACGCCGTCGAGCACGGCGGTGACCCGGCCGATGCCCTCGTCCCAGCCCGGCCGGGTGTAGTCGGCCACCACGTCCGCGCCGAGTCGGCGGACCAGGTCCAGCTTGGCGGTGCTCGCCACGCCGACCACCTCGGCGCCGATCGCCTTGGCCTCCTGCACGAACAACGAGCCCAGCCCGCCGGCGGCCGCGGTCACGAGGACCACGTCGTCGGGCGTGAGCTCGGCGACGCGCAGCACGCCGACGGCGGTGCGGCCGGTGCCGATCATGGCCACGGCCGCGTCGTCGGACACGTGGTCGGGCAGCTCGTGCAGCGAAGCGGCGTTCGCCACGGCCTGCTCCGCGTACCCGCCGCTCGCCTGCCCGAGGTGGGCGACGACCCGCTTGCCCAGCCAGTGCGGCTCGACCCCGCCACCCAGCGCGGTGACGACCCCCGCGACCTCCCGACCCGGCGTCATCGGCAGCGAGGGCAACGGGAACGGCCCGCCGTGCTCGCCGCGGCGGATCGACGTGTCGAGCAGGTGCACCCCGGCCGCGGACACCGCGATCCGCACCTGCCCGGCGCCCGGCTCCGGGTCCTGGGCCCGCTCGTAGCGCAGGTTCTCGGCCGGACCGAACTCGTGCTGAACGATGGCGTGCATCTCGTGATCCCCCTCCGGAAGTCCTGCCCGCCACGCTAGGAGCTCGAGTTAAGTCGAGGTCAAGCGATCATGGCGCGGCCGGGCCGGAAGGGAGGTTCGGCCAATTAGCGAACGTCGTAATTGCTTTGACGAGAGACGTCTGTTCGGAGATAGTCGTACCGACACCGCGGTGGTGTTCGACGAACCACAAAGGGGACCTTCGTGAACAGCAGGGAGACCGAGTGGAACGGCTCCGCGACGTGTACGTCCGGTGACCGGGGCCAGCGCTCCTGACCTGCCCGTACGTCGAATCCGACGATACGGTGCGTGATTATTCGGAAATCGTATCGGCCTATTGGCCGCAATGATCGGCGCGCATTCGGCGTGGCCACGGCGGCCCGACCTTCATGGGGTGGGTCGGGGCGGATAAACCCCGGCACGGCGGGGTGCGTGACTCCTGTCGGGAAAGGGGGGACGGGTTCGTGCGCCCGTCCCCCGCCGCCAGTCGGCCCGAGGTCGGTGGCCGGGCTGTTTGCGGTTCGGACCGGACGGGTAGTCGGTGGGCGTCCGGAGCCCGGTCAGACGGGCTCGTGGTCCTCAGTTGGAGGGCGAGATGACCCACCACTCGACGGTCGGTCGCGTCAAGGTCGCGGGCCTGCAACCCGCCCAGGTGCTGGCAGGCCTGGTCGGCCTGGTCTTCCTCGCCTTGGGTGTGCTGGGCTTCGTGCGCACCGGGTTCGGCGACTTCGCGGGCGACCAGCACGCGATGCTGCTCGGGTTCACGTTGAACCCGCTGCACAACGTCGTCCACCTGGCGTTCGGTGTGCTCGGCCTGCTCATGGCGAGCACGTCCGGCCTGGCCCGACTGTACGGCTGGCTCCTGTTCATCGGCTACGGCGCTGTGTTGCTGTGGGGCTTGGCGCTGGCCGGGGTGTTCTCCAACAACCCCGTGTCCGGCCTCGGCAACCCGCTGGCGCTCAACGTCAACGACAACTGGCTGCACCTCGGCCTCGCCGCCGTCGGTCTGCTGATCGCGGTGCTGCCGGCGCGGCGCAAGATCGTGACCGAGCCCCCGATCGACGCCGTCGGTCCGGAGGAGACGGTCGTGGACCGGACGGCTGCCGACCGGTCGTTCGGGGATCGGCGCGAGGAGCAGGCGCGGTACGAGCCGGAAGCGAGCATTCGCGACCCCAAGGCCGACCCGGTGACGCAGGAGATGCCCACGCAGCGCGTCGACGACGCGCGGCACGGCGTGCGCCGCGACGAGCGGATCGAATCGATGGACCCGACCATGAGCCCGCGGCCGGTCCAGCCGATCGACCCGGCCATCGCGGAGCAGCACAAGTCCCGGTTCAGCCGGTGATGTCGAAGCTCTGACCTCGAAGTTCCGACGTCGAAGTTCCGACGTCGCAGTGCTGGCGGAAGAGTCGCGAACGGTGCACGGTCCCGGGTGGACCGTGCACCGTCGTGCGTTGTGGACCGCCGCGGTGAAGCCCGTCGACGGGTCAGGCGGCGGAGTCCAGGCGGTCCGCCTGGACGTCGTCGAGCTTGATCTCCAGCGCCCCCAGGCTCTCGTCGATCTGCGCGACCGACGTGGCGCCCACGAGGGGGATGATGTCCTGGCGCATCAGCCACGCGAGCACGACCTGGTTGACGGTGGCGCCGAGTTCCGCCGCGACCTCGTGAAGCACCTTCAGCCGTCTGGTGGTGCCGGGGTGGTCGTACGCCTCGCCGAGGGGCTTGTCCCGGTACCTGCCGGAGAGCAGCGCCGAGTACGCCACCAGCGTCACGTCACCCTCGGTCGCCGCGTAGTCGAGCAGCTCGTCGGTCATGTGCACGTGACCGCTCTCGGGCAGCTTCGCGCCCGGCCGGGGGCGCAGGTAGCTGTAGCGCTGCTGAACGGCGGTGTAGAGCGGCCAGCCGTTGGCCCGTGACACCGATCGAGCCCGCTCGAACCGCCACGTGGCGTGGTTGCAGGCGCCGATCTCGCGCACCGCCCCGGCCTCGACGAGGGACGCGAACCCGCCGAGCGTGTCCTCCAGCGTGACGCTGCGGTCCTCGACGTGGCTGTAGTAGAGGTCGACGTGGTCGGTGCCCAACCGCGCCAGGCTCGCGGCGGCGGCGGCGCGGACGGTGTCGCCGGCCAGGCCCTCGGCGTTCTCCAGACCGGTGCCGGGAGTCCGCGGACGGGCACCCGCCTTGGTGGCCAGGACGATGTCGTCGCGGTTGCCCCGGGCGGCCAGCCAGCGGCCGACCACCTGCTCGCTCTCGTCGCCCGTGCCGCCGTCCCAGAACACGTAGTTGTCGGCCGTGTCCACGAACGTGCCGCCCGCCTCGGCGAAGCGGTCCATGATCGCGAACGAGGTCTCCTGGTCCACCCACGTGCCGAACGGCAGCGTGCCCAGCGCCAGGGCGCTGACCTCCAGTGAACCGATGCGCCGTCGTCTCATGGAGGTCAGCCTGGGTCCTGGAGCGCGGTCCAGGTCAAGTGGCATGCTGGTGGCGATGTCGACTCTGACGAAGTGGGCCCCGGCCGTGCTGGCGCTGGTCCTGGTGGCCAGTCCCGGTGTGTGGCGGTACAGCAGGCACGTCATCACCATCGCGCACGAGGCGGGGCACGCCCTCGTCGCGCTGCTCACCGGCCGGCGGCTGGAGGGCATCAAGCTGAACTCGGACACGTCCGGGGTCACCGTGTCGCGCGGCAGGCCGACCGGTTTCGCGGTCGTGCTGATGTACTTCGCGGGGTACGTGACGCCGTCGTTGCTCGGACTGGGCGCGGCGGTGCTGGTGACGTCCGACCAGGTCCGGCCGTTGCTGTGGGCGACGGTGGGGCTGCTCGTCGGCATGCTGGTCATGATCCGCAACGCGTTCGGCGTGCTGTCGGTGGTGGTGACCGGGGCGATCATGTTCGCCGTGTCCTGGTACGCGACGGCGGAGTGGCAGGCGGCGTTCGCGCTGTTCGTGACGTGGTTCCTGCTGCTGGGCGGGGTGCGGCCGGTGGGGGAGTTGCAGCGTCGGCGGACGCGGGGACTGGCGCGGCAGTCCGACGCCGATCAGCTGGCCCGGATCACGCGGGTGCCGGGGTTGGTGTGGGTGCTGCTGTTTGTCGTGGTGACGGTGGGGACGTTGGTGGTGGGTGGCCGGTTGTTGCTGCCGTTGTGAGGGCGAGAGGCGGTCGGGTGGTGGCGGGTACGTGGTGGTGAGGGCCGAGTAGGGCGGTGAGGGGCGGGTACTCCTTTGTTTTCCGGGGAGGACGCCATGGCCGACACCGTTGCCGACTTCGTGCTGCGCCGCCTGCGTGACTGGGGTGTCGAGCACGTGTTCGCCTACCCGGGTGATGGCATCAACGGGCTGGTCTCGGCCTTCGGGCGCAGCGGGGACCGGCCCCGGTTCATCCAGTCGCGGCACGAGGAGATGTCCGCCTTGGCGGCCGTGGGGTACGCGAAGTTCGGCGGGCGGGTCGGGGTGTGCATGGCGACGTCCGGGCCGGGGGCGATCCACCTGCTCAACGGGCTGTACGACGCCAAGCTGGACCACGTGCCGGTGGTGGCGATCGTCGGGCAGACGGCGCGCACCGCGATCGGCGGCAGCTACCAGCAGGAAGTGGACCTGCACTCGTTGTTCAAGGACGTCGCGTCCGAGTACCTGGTCGACGTGACCGTGCCGGAGCAGTTGCCCAACGCGCTGGACCGGGCCATCCGGACCGCCGAGGCGCAGCGGGCACCCACCGCGTTGATCATTCCGGCCGACGTGCAGGAACTCGCGTACTCGCCGCCCGAGCACGCGTTCAAGCACGTGCCGTCGAGCGCTCCCAGCCGGGGGTGGTCGACGGCGGTGCCCTCCTCGGACGACGTCGAGCGGGCGGTGGAGGTGTTGAACGCCGGGAAGCGCGTGGCGGTGCTCGTGGGGCAGGGCGCGCGCGGGGCCGGTGACGAGGTGCGCCAGGTGGCCGAGGTGCTGGGCGCGGGGGTGGCGAAGGCGTTGTTGGGCAAGGACGTGCTGCCCGACGACGAGCCGTGGGTGACCGGGTCGATCGGGTTGCTGGGCACGAAGCCCAGCTACGAGCTGATGCGGGACTGCGACACGTTGCTGATCGTCGGGTCGAGCTTCCCGTACTCGCAGTTCCTGCCGGAGTTCGGCAAGGCGCGGGCGGTGCAGGTGGACGTCGACGGGCGGTTCATCGGGATGCGCTACCCGACCGAGGTGAACCTCGTCGGTGACGCGGGGGCGTCGTTGCGGGCGATGCTCCCGTTGCTGCGCCGCCAGGAGGACCGGTCCTGGCGGGAGACCGTCGAGGCCAACGTGGCCGAGTGGTGGGGGACGCTGCGGCGGCAGTCCTTCGTGGACGCGGAGCCGGTGAACCCCATGCGGATCATGTGGGAGCTGTCGCCCCGGTTGCCCGAGGACGCGATCGTGACCGCCGACTCGGGGTCCGCGGCCAACTGGTACGCCCGGCTGGTGCGGTTGCGCGGGCGGATGAGGGGGTCGTTGTCGGGCACGTTGGCGACCATGGGCGCGGGGGTGCCGTACGCGATCGGCGCGAAGTTCGCCCACCCGGAACGGCCGGCGGTGGCGCTGGTCGGCGACGGCGCGATGCAGATGAACGGGTTGGCCGAGCTGATCACCGTCGCCCGCTACTACGAGGAGTGGTCGGACCCGAGGTGCGTGGTGTGCGTCCTGCACAACAACGACCTCAACCAGGTGACGTGGGAGCTGCGGGCGATGGGTGGCGCGCCGAAGTTCGAGGAGTCGCAGGTGCTGCCCGACGTCGACTACGCGGCGTTCGCGCGGTCCGTCGGGTTGGGCGGCGTGGCGGTGTCCGACCCGGCCGACCTGGGCCCGGCGTGGGAGGAGGCGCTGACCGCCGACCGTCCCGTGGTGCTGGACGTGCGGTGCGACCCGAACGTGCCGCCGATCCCGCCGCACACGACGTTCGAGCAGGCCAAGGCGACCGCCGAGGCGATGCTCCGGGGCGACCCGGACGCGTGGGACGTGGTCAGGCGCGGGGTGGCGACCAAGGTTCAGGAATTCCTGCGCGGGTAACCGGGGACCATGGTCAGCATCGGTTACTTCCTCTCCAGCGAGGAGCACGGACCGCGTGAGCTGGTGAGGCAGGCGCGGTGGGCGGAGCAGGCGGGGTTCGACAGGTTGTGGATCTCCGACCACTACCACCCGTGGAACCGCGAGCAGGGCAACAGCCCGTTCGTGTGGTCCGTCATCGGGGCGCTGTCGGAGGTCACGTCCCTGCCCATCACGACCGCGGTCACCTGCCCGACGGTGAGGATTCACCCGGCGGTGGTGGCCCAAGCCGCGGCCACGGCCGCCGTGCAGTGCCAGGGCGGGTTCACCCTCGGGGTGGGCACCGGCGAGGCGTTGAACGAGCACATCTTCGGCGACCCCTGGCCGTCCGCGCCGGAACGGCTGGAAATGCTGGAAGAAGCCGTCGAGGTGATGCGGGCGCTGTGGACCGGCGACGAGGTCAGCCACCGCGGCGAGCACTACACGGTCGAGAACGCCCGGCTCTACACGGTGCCGTCGTCACCCGTTCCCGTGTACGTGTCGGCGTTCGGGCCGAAAGCGGCGGAAGTGGCCGGGCGCATCGGCGACGGCCTGTGCTCCACGATGCCGGACCCGTCGCTGCTGGAGAAGTTCCGCGCCGCCGGCGGCGCGGGCAAACCGACCCAGGGCGGGTTCAAGGTGTGCCACGCGCCGTCCGCCGAGGCGGCCGTGAAGACGGCCCACCGGCTGTGGGCCAACGAGCAGCTGCCCGGCGAACTGGCCCAGGTCCTGCCGACGCCGCGCCACTTCGAGCAGGCGTCGACGCTGGTCACCGAGGACATGATGGCCTCCGCCCTGCCCGTCGGGCCCGACCCGGGCCCGTACCTGGACCGCGTCCGCGAGTTCGCCGACGCGGGCTACGACGAGGTGTACGTCAGTCAGATCGGCCCGGACCAGGAGCAGTTCTTCTCCTTCTGGGCCGAGTCCGTGGCGCCCGAGCTGGACGGCGCCGCCACCGCGCCGGGAGGAGTGCGATGACCGACCCCAACGAACGCCCGCTGGACGAGATCGAGCAGCTGGACGAGGACGAGCTGGGCGTCGACCCGCTGGAGCGCGGCATCGAGCCGCCCGAGCACTGGAGCGGCGCGGACCGCCACGGCACCACGCCGCGCGAGCAGCGCGAGGGCGAGACCCTCGACCAGCGGCTCGCGCAGGAAGAACCGGAGTAATCCACCTGCTTCGGTAATCCATCCGATTGAGGCGCACCACGTTTGCCACCGGGGGACCAGCGGGTAAGCCGTGATCAAGCACCGTGACACCGCAAGGGGGTTCATCCGATGACCAGCACCGCGCGCCTGCCCAAGCCCGTCACCGATGTCTGGGACTGGCAGAAGGAAGGGTTGTGCCGAGGCCGTGACAGCGCGGTCTTCTTCCACCCGGACAACGAGCGCGGCTCGGCCCGGGCCGCCCGCGAGGACAAGGCCAAGCAGCTCTGCGCCCGCTGCCCCGTCGTGGACCCGTGCCGCGAGCACGCGCTCGCCGTGCAGGAGCCCTACGGCGTGTGGGGCGGCATGGGCGAGGACGAGAGGCGGCGCGTCATCGCCAACCGCCGCCGTTCCGCCGCCTGATCAGCGCTGTTCGGGCCCGCCCTCAACCCCCCGGTCCCCCCGAAACGCGTAAAGGCCGCCTGACATCGGAGTCAGGCGGCCTTTACGCGTCACAACCGTGCGCGCTACTCGGTCAGGCCCTCGCGCAGCTGGCGGAGCGTCTTGGCCAGCAGCCGCGACACGTGCATCTGCGAGATGCCGACCTTCTGCGCGATCTGGGTCTGCGTCATGTTCCCGAAGAACCGCATCACCACGATCTTGCGCTCCCGCTCCGGCAGCTTCTCCAGCAACGGGTGCAGCGCCTCGCGCTGCTCGATCGCCTCCAGCTCCGGGTCCTCCTCGCCGAGCGTGCTGCCCAGCGAGATGGAGCTGTCGTCGGCCACCAGCAGGTCGTCCAACGACGCGCTGTGGTAGGCGTTGCCCGCCGCCAGCCCCTCGTGGATCTCCTCCCGGCTCAACCCCAGGTGCTGCGCCAGCTCGCTCGGCGTCGGCGCGCGCCCCAGCTGCTGCGACAGCCGCGCCGACCCCGCGTTGATCGCCAGGTGCAGCTCCTTGAGCCGCCGCGGCATGCGCACCGACCAGCTGGAGTCCCGGAAGTACTTCCGGACCTCGCCCATGATCGTCGGCACCGCGAACGACAGAAAGTCGCTGCCGCGCTCCGGGTCGAACCGGTCCACGGCGTTGATCAGCCCCACCGTGGCCACCTGCACCAGGTCGTCGTGCGGCTCACCGCGGTGGCCGAACCTCCGGGCGATGTGCTTGGCCACCGGCAGGTGCTCGGTCACCAGCTCGTCGCGCAGCCGCTCCCGCGCCGGGTCGTCCTTGGCGGTCGCGGCGAGCCGGACGAACAGCGGCGCCAGGTGGTCGTAGTCACCCTGGGTGCTGGACCGCGTCGTGCCCCCGTCCGTCCCCGTCACGCATCCACCGTCCCCAACGACCTCTTGACCAGGTCGATGTGCACCTCGAACGCCTCCGCCTGCGGCGCGACCCAGGTCGTCACGGAGTCGACCAGCGCGCTCAGCACCCGCCAGCCGAAGCTGTCCCGGTCCGGCGGCGCCGACCGCTGCGAGCCCACCTTGGTGAACACCTGCACCGAACCGTCCACCACGACGAACTGGGCGCTGAGCACCGCACCCTGGTCGGCCAGCGAGATCAGGGTCGAGCACGCCTCGTCGACCGCCAGCTTCAGGTCCTCGATGGAGTCAAGGTCGAAGTCCTGCCGCATGGCGATGTCCGCCGCCACGGCTCGGACGATCGACAGCTGCGTGGGGTCGGCCGCCATCCGCAACTCGACCCCGGCCAGGGCGTTATCCGACTCACCGCTTCGCGGCTCAGTGTGCGACACGCTCACCTCGTCGTCCGTTCTGTCTCGTTGTGCTGCTGAAGCTATCGGTACCCGAATTGATCGTCGTTCACACGTGTAACCCGCGCGCGCCCCGGGAAGACTGACTGTTGCACGACGGGGAGGCCCATTGACCGATCAACTCGCAGACCACCACTGGGGTGTCGAGTTCCCGGCCCAGCCCGGGCAGCTCGCGGTGGTCCGCGCCCGGCTCGACGCCTGGCTGGCTGCCGAAGGACTGACCGAAGACGACCGCTACGACCTGCTCCTCGCGGTCAACGAAGCCGCGAGCAACGCCGTGGAGCACGCCTACGGCCCGGACCAGCACGGCCTCGTCCACATCGAGGCCCACGCCGGACCCGACGGCAGCGTGCGCGTCGTGGTCACCGACCACGGCGGCTGGCGCGTGCCGCCGCCCACCCTGACCGCCCGCGGTCGCGGGCTGCTGCTGATGCGCGAGAACGTCGACGAAGTGCTGGTCGACCGGGGTGCGGGCGGCACCACGGTCACCCTCGTCCTCGCGCCGAGGCACACGTCGCGCGGCACGTTCGTGCCCGCGCCGGTGCCGGCCGATCCGGTCGACGTGACCGCGCGTGACGGCTGGGTGGAGGTGCACGTGCGCGGCGACGTGCCGGCGCACGCCGCGCCCGCCGTCCGCCGCCGCATCCTGACCGCCGCACGCGGCGGGACCGTACCGGTCGTCGTCGACCTGCGCGCGTTGGGCGAGCGCAGCGAAGGCCTGGTCCGCGGCCTGCGGGCGGTCGCCGAGGCGGCCGCGGCGGCGGGCAACCGGGTCGTCGTGCGCGCACCCGAAGACGGCCACGCCCGCCGCGCACTCGTCGCGGCGGGCGTGGACCAAGTCGTCGACCTGGTGCCGCACGTGTAGCCCCGCTCCGTCAACCTCCGCCGCTCAGCGGGACTCGTGGGACTCCAGCGCCTGCTCGACCGACTCGAACACGCTGAACACCCCACCCAGGCCGGTGGCGGCCAGCGGGCGGGTCACGGCGCGCGCCACGGCGACCACGCGGAACTCCGCGTCACGCCGCTTGGCGTGCTGCGACGCTTCCACCAGCACCGCCAGACCGGCGGAGCCGAGGAAGCTGACACCCGACAGGTCCAGCACCAGTGTGCTGCCCGCGTCGAGGTGGCGCAGCGACTCCGCCCGCAGCTGCGGCGCGGTGAGCATGTCGACCTCACCGCTCACGCCGACCACGGTGACGCCTTCGGCCGGGGTGCGCACGGCGAGCCCGAGCTGTCCTGCCCGCGGGCTGTCGACCGCGGCGGACTCGGCTCCGCTCGTCGCCACGACGTCCGGATCCTGAACCGTCACGAGGCACTCCTCTTCAGCTGGAACCGCTGGGTGGGAAGCCCGGACGCACGAAATGTGCGCGCAGCACTCAACAGCAGCGTGGCGGAAACGTTTCCCCGCTAGCCGGACTTCCCGGCGCGGCTGTTGGCTCAACCGCTGCGCCACCCACCGTACGTAGCCCGTGGCGACACCACAAGCCGCGTGGGTGGCGCCCTGATAGGCCCCAGTGTAGTGGGCCGTTCGGTGTGCGGCGGACGACGGACGGTGAACGGTTTGGTACCGCCAGGGCGGGCTACACCTCGGGGGAAGCGTTCCCGAACGCCGCGCGCAACTGGGCGACGCAACCGCCCGCCGGTCGAGACCGGGCACGGATGAGGAGGTGGTCTCGACCACAGTCGCGCAGAATCGGGTGACGGGGATAACGCCGCGAGAGCCGTGAGCGACAACCCCGGTGGAGGGATTTCACATGAGCACCAGAACGGAAACCGAGTCCGAGCCCGCGAAGCGCGGGGCGGCGCGTGCCGGCGCCACAGGCGCGGCGCCGCTGCCCACAGCCCCGTGCAGCGTGGTCTGGAGCAAGGGCCACGCCTACGTGCTCGAAGGTTTCCGGGCCCGCTGGGTCGGCGTCGACGACCGAGGTCGTCCGCAGGCGCTCAGCGGTGACGAACTCCAACGCCGCGGCTGGAGCCGCACCCGGTCGAACAACTGAGCGGGACCGCGCGCGAGCCCGCCGGGCCCGCACCGCGAGTCGACCACCGGTGCACGCCGGGCGGCCATCTACAGTGCGGACGTGTCGCACGATCCAGCCGACCGGCTGCTGACCATCCCGAACGCGCTGAGCGTGTTGCGGCTGCTCGGCGTGCCCCTGTTCCTGTACCTGCTGCTCGGGCCGCACGCCGACGGCTGGGCGCTGGTCGTGCTCGTCGCGGCGGGCCTGTCCGACTGGCTCGACGGCAAGATCGCCCGCTGGCTCGACCAGGCCAGCAAGCTCGGCGCCCTGCTCGACCCGGCCGCCGACCGCCTCTACATCCTCGCCACGCTGCTCGCGTTCGTCGTGCGCGGCATCGTGCCCTGGTGGGTGGCGGCGGTGCTGGTCGGCCGCGAGCTCGTGGTCGGGGTGTGCCTGCCCGTGCTCAGGTCCCGCGGCTACGGCCCGTTCGAGGTCAACTACCTCGGCAAGGCGGCCACGTTCAACCTGCTGTACGCGTTCCCCATGCTCCTGCTCGCCCAGGGCGCCTCGACCGCCGCGCAGATCGCCCGTCCGGTGGCGTACGCGTTCATGGTCTGGGGAGGAGCCTTGTACCTGTGGTCGGGCGTGCTGTACGTCTACCAGTTCACCCTCGCGATGCGCCGACGGCCGGGTGTCGCGCCGGCCTGAACGCCGACGTGGGAAGATCCGGCGGAGCGTTGATCCACCGTCATTGAAGGAGCACACCGCGGTGATTCCCGAGGAGCTCAAGTACACCGAGGAACATGAGTGGGTGCTGCGCACCGGTGAGGACACCGTGCGCGTGGGCATCACCGACTACGCCCAGGAACAACTGGGTGACGTCGTGTTCGTCCAGCTCCCGGAACTCGGCGAGCAGGTCGCCGCCGGGCAGACGCTGGGTGAGGTCGAGTCGACCAAGAGCGTGTCCGACATCTACGCGCCGCTCGCCGGCGAGGTCGTGGCCCGCAACGACTCGCTCGACCAGCAGCCCGACCTGGTGAACTCCGACCCGTACGGCGAGGGGTGGATGGTGGAGCTGCGGCTGGAGGACCCCTCCGCGGTCGACGACCTGCTCGACGCCGCCGCGTACCAGGAGCTGGCGGCCGCGGAGTGACGTCGATCTTCCGACGGCTCTTCGGTCGGTGGGGGAGCCGCTCCTCAGACCAGGGTTCGGGCACGATAGGTTCTAGCGGTCTCGACGGTTCCAGCAGCAGGAGGAGAGCTCAGGTGAGCACGAACGACGGGCCAGGCGTTCCGCCCGAGCAGTCCCCGGAGCGGACCTCCGTTTTCCGGGCCGACTTCCTCGCCGAGGTCGAGGGCGCCGAGGCGCCCGCCCAGGAGCCGGCCGTCGCGGGTGTCGACGCACTGCCCGCCGGATCGGCGCTGCTCGTGGTCAAGCGCGGCCCCAACGCGGGGTCGAGGTTCCTGCTGGACCGCGACACCACCAGCGCGGGGCGGCACCCCGACAGCGACATCTTCCTCGACGACGTGACGGTCTCCCGCCGCCACGCCGAGTTCCGCCGCGAGGGCGGCGAGTTCGTGGTCATCGACGTGGGCAGCCTCAACGGCACCTACGTCAACCGCGAGCCCGTCGACCAGGCGGTGCTGGCGAACGGCGACGAGGTGCAGATCGGCAAGTTCCGCCTCGTGTTCCTGACCGGTCCGGGCGCCGGGGGCCAGGGGGCCTGAGCGATGGGGCTCCGGTGACGGCGGCCGGGCGGCCACGCGGGGTGTTGAGCATCGGGGCGGTGCTGGCCCAGCTGCGGCCCGACTTCCCCGACGTCACCATCTCCAAGATCCGATTCCTGGAGTCGGAGGGCTTGGTCCGCCCGGCGCGCACGGCCTCGGGGTACCGGCAGTTCACGTCCGCCGACGTGGACCGCCTGCGGTACGTCCTGTCCGCACAACGGGACAGGTACCTGCCGCTGAAGGTCATCAAGGAGCAGCTGGACGCGGCCGACCAGAAGGCGACGCGCGGGGTCGACCTCACCCCGGCCGCCGGGCACCGGGTCACCCGCGAAGACCTGCTGGCGCGGGCGGGCATCGAGCCGGGCGTGTTGGCGGACCTGGAGCAGCACGGCCTGATCAGGCCGGGTGCGGGCGGGTTCTACGACCACGAGGCGGTGCAGATCGCGTCCACCGTGCGGGCGATGGCCGAGCACGGGCTGGAGGCGCGCCACCTGCGCCCGTTCCGCGCCGCGGCCGACCGAGAGGTCGGGCTGGTGGAGCAGGTCGTCGGCGCGGGGCGCCAACCGCGCGAACGTGACGAGGTCGTGCGGGAGTTGGCGGCGCTGTCCGTAACGCTGCACACACTCTTGGTGAAGGTGGGCCTGCGTGACGTCGTCGGACGCCCGGTTTCGCCGAGGTGAACGCGTGTCCGCATCGTGATCGGAAGCGGGCGGGCGGTTGCGCACAGGGCCCGCTTGGCGGGTAGCGTCGAAAGAGTACGTGGGGGATCCTCGTTGGTAGCGGGGACGCCAGAATTTCAGCGCGCTGAGGGAGGCGAGACCCGATGAGCGAAATGCGCGTCGTCGGCGTGCGGGTGGAACTGCCCGCCAACCAGCCGATCCTGCTGCTGCGCGAAACCGAGGGCGAACGGTACCTGCCGATCTGGATCGGATCGGTCGAGGCCACGGCGATCGCGTTGGAGCAGCAAGGTGTCCGTCCTGCCCGGCCGTTGACGCACGACCTGCTCAAGGACGTCATCGGGGCACTCGGCCGGCAGTTGGAGCAGGTGCGGATCACGGACCTGCAAGAAGGCACGTACTTCGCCGAGCTGGTCTTCGACGGCGACATCCGGGTGTCCGCGCGGCCGAGCGACTCGGTGGCGCTGGCGCTGAGGATCGGCGTGCCGATCCACGCGGAGGAGTCGGTGCTGGCGGAAGCCGGCCTCATCATCCCGGACGAGCAGGAGGACGAGGTCGAGAAGTTCCGGGAGTTCCTCGACTCCGTCTCGCCCGAGGACTTCCGCGGCGCGGACACGTAGGTCCGAGTCCGTCCACCCGGGTCCGGGCCCCGCTCCAGGTCGATCGGTGGCCGCGGTCCGGGGGTCCGGAGTCCTGGCGTGCCCCGTCGGCCCCTGCGACCGCGTCCGTTCGCTCCGCGCACCCGGGAATCGGCCCCTTGGTGGCGTCACGCCCGGCTGGGGACAAGCGGGTCGGGTGCTTGACAGAACCGATGGGGTCGGCGGCGTCGTGAAGGGCCGGGCCGTGCGGTCCCGAGCCGTGAACGGCGTCTCGCGGGCGTGTGCGGTCCGTTGTGGATCGGGTCCACGTGATCCCTCCGAGGGTCACGCGGGCGGGTTACACAACGTCAACCTTGATCGGCTAAACGATCACTAAACGTCACCCGAATGGCTTACGACGGCCGACTCTCTCAACCTCAACCTCACGTTGAGGTCAGACACGTCCCGCGCGTCGCGTTGACCTGCCCCCTAGGCGGTCTTACCGTCGAACTCAGGTGAATTGCCACGGTGTGATTCGGACACCGCGGCGGCTTCACGTTGGTCGCCGGTCGTCGTGACCGGACCGAGGGGAGGCAGGCGTGGTCGAGGAAGCGCCCATCCGGGCCGGATCCGGCGAACAGGGTGAGCTGTTCCCGGACTCCTCGCTGCCGGACGAACTGGTCGGGTACCGCGGCCCCGCCGCGTGCCAGATCGCGGGCATCACCTACCGCCAGCTGGACTACTGGGCGCGCACGGGGCTGGTCAACCCGACGATAAGGAGTGCCCAGGGCTCCGGCAGCCAACGGCTCTACTCGTTCAAGGACATCCTGGTCCTCAAGGTCGTCAAGCGGCTGCTGGACACCGGTGTCTCGTTGCAGAACATCCGGGTCGCGGTCGACCACCTGCGTCGCCGCGGCGTGCAGGACCTGGCCCGGATCACGCTGTTCAGCGACGGCACCACCGTCTACGAGTGCACGTCGCCGGAAGAGGTGGTCGACCTGCTCCAGGGCGGCCAGGGGGTGTTCGGGATCGCCGTCTCCGGCGCGATGCGGGAGATCAGCGGCACGATCCACGACTTCCCCGCCGAACGGGCGGACGGCGCGGAGATCGTGGAGCCGGCCAACGACGAGCTGTCCCGTCGCCGCCGGACCAGGGCCATCGGCTGACCGGGCCTGCCGGCGGGCAGGTGACGAGCGGCGCCACGCGGTGAGATCCACGTCGCGCCGGCGGTACCGCTCACCCACCTGCCGGGTACGATTTCGCGCGTAGTCGCTTTATCCCGTGCGGGAGAGTCCGAGCCAGTCTCGGCGCCGAAGGAGCAAATCCTCCCCGGAACCTCTCAGGCGCAAGGACCGTGCGGGTGAGACGCCTCTGGAAAGCGGGTCGGCCACCACCGACCGACCCCGCCGACGGTGCAAACCCGACAGCCGGGTGAAGCTCTCAGGCGCCCGACGCCGGGCAGAAGACAGAGGGGGAGGGCAACGGCAGAAGTCTGTCCGGAGCCCTGGAGGCCAGCACCGATGACGCAGGACCGCATCCCCCTCGCCGCACTCGAGCACGGCACCCCGTTCGCCGACCGGCACGTGGGCCCGCGGCCCGCCGAGCTGGCCCGCATCCTCGACGTGATCGGCGTCGGCTCGCTGGAGGAACTCGCGCAGCACGCCGTCCCCGAGTCGATCCGGGAGCGCGACCTGGTGCTGGACCTGCCCGCGCCCGCCACCGAGACCGAGGCGCTGGCCGAGCTGCGCGCCCTCGCCGCGCGCAACCGCCCGATGACGCAGATGATCGGGCTCGGCTACTACGGCACCACCACGCCGCCGGTGATCCGCCGCAACGTGCTGGAGAGCCCCGCCTGGTACACGGCTTACACGCCGTACCAGCCGGAGATCTCCCAGGGCCGCCTCGAAGCGCTGCTCAACTTCCAGACCATGGTCGCCGACCTGACCGGTCTGCCGCTGGCCAACGCGTCGATGCTGGACGAGTCCACCGCCGCCGCCGAGGCGATGACGCTGGTCCGCCGCGCGGGACGGTCGAAGTCGACCAAGTTCGTGGTGGACGCCGACACGCTGCCGCAGACGCTGGCCGTCATCGAGACGCGCGCCGAGCCGCTGGGCATCGAGATCGTCACCGCCGACCTGTCGCAGGGCATCGAGGGCCTCGGCCTCGGCGGCGACTTCTTCGGCGTGCTGCTGTCCTACCCCGGCGCGTCCGGCGTGGTGCGCGACCACGCGGCGGTCGTCGAGGAGATCCACAAGGCCGGCGCGCAGGCCGTCGTCGCCGCCGACCTGCTGGCGTTGACGCTGCTGCGCCCCCCGGGCGAGATCGGCGCGGACGTGGTCATCGGCACCACGCAGAGGTTCGGCGTGCCGATCGGGTTCGGCGGGCCGCACGCGGGGTACATGGCCGTGCGCCAGGGCTTGGAGCGGCAGCTTCCCGGCCGGCTCGTCGGCGTGTCCGTGGACGCCGACGGCTCGCTCGCCTACCGCCTCGCGCTGCAGACGCGTGAGCAGCACATCCGCCGGGAGAAGGCGACCAGCAACATCTGCACCGCGCAGGTGCTGCTCGCGGTGATCGCGTCGATGTACGCGGTGTACCACGGCCCCGAAGGGCTGAAGGCCATCGCGACCCGCGCCCACCGGATGGCGACCGTGCTGGCCGCCGGGCTGCTGGAGGGCGGCGTCGAGGTCGTGCACGGCGAGTTCTTCGACACCGTGCGCGCCCGCGTGGAGGGCCGCGCCGCCGCCGTCGTCTCCGCCGCCCGCGACCTCGGCGTGAACCTGTGGCAGGTCGACGACGACGTGGTGTCGATCGCGTGCGACGAGACCACCACGCGCGAGCACCTCGTCGCGGTGTGGCAGGCGTTCGGCGTGACGGTCGGCGACGTGGACGGCCTGGACGCCGACACCGCCGACGGCATCCCCGCCGACCTGCGCCGCACCAGCGACTACCTGACCCACCCGGTGTTCCACGCGCACCGCTCCGAGACCGCGCTGCTGCGCTACCTGCGCGCGCTGTCGGACAAGGACGTGGCGCTGGACCGCAGCATGATCCCGCTGGGCTCGTGCACGATGAAGCTCAACGCCACGGCCGAGATGGAGCCCGTGACGTGGCCGGAGTTCGCCGACCTGCACCCGTTCGCGCCCGCGTCGGACGCCGCCGGCCTGCTGACGATCGTCGCGGACCTGGAGCGGTGGCTGGCCGAGGTGACCGGCTACGACGCGGTGTCGTTGCAGCCCAACGCGGGCAGCCAGGGCGAGTTCGCGGGGCTGCTGGCGATCCGCGCCTACCACCTGGCCAACGGCGACTCGCACCGCGACGTGTGCCTGATCCCGTCGAGCGCGCACGGCACCAACGCCGCTTCCGCCGTGATGGCCGGGATGCGGGTCGTGGTCGTCAAGTGCGACGACCGCGGCAACGTGGACGTCGAGCACCTGCGTTCGACGATCGACGCGCACCGCGACTCGCTGGCCGCGATCATGATCACCTACCCGTCGACGCACGGCGTGTACGAGGACACCGTGCGCGAGGTGTGCGGGCTGGTGCACGACGCGGGCGGCCAGGTGTACGTGGACGGCGCGAACCTCAACGCGCTGATCGGCCTGGCGCGGTACGGCAAGTTCGGGTCGGACGTGTCGCACCTGAACCTGCACAAGACGTTCTGCATCCCGCACGGCGGCGGTGGCCCGGGCGTCGGGCCGATCGGCGTGCGCTCGCACCTGGCGCCGTTCCTGCCGAACCACCCGCTCCAGCCGGCGGCCGGCCCGGCGACCGGTGTCGGCCCGATCAGCGCCGCGCCGTGGGGTTCGGCGTCGATCCTGCCGATCTCGTGGGCGTACGTGCGGATGATGGGTGGCGACGGGCTGCGGCGGGCGACGTTGACCGCGGTGGCGGCGGCGAACTACGTGGCGCGCCGGTTGGACGAGCACTTCCCCGTGCTCTACACCGGCGAGGGCGGTTTCGTGGCCCACGAGTGCATCCTCGACCTGCGGCCGATCACCAAGGCGACCGGTGTGACGGTGGACGACGTGGCGAAGCGGCTGGCCGACTACGGGCTGCACGCGCCGACCATGTCGTTCCCGGTGGCGGGCACGCTCATGGTGGAGCCGACGGAGAGCGAGGACCTGGCCGAGATCGACCGGTTCATCGACGCGATGATCGCGATCCGGCACGAGATCGACCGCGTCGGCTCGGGCGAGTGGCCGGCGGACGACAACCCGCTGCGCAACGCGCCGCACACGGCGGCCTGCATCGCGACCGAGTGGGACCACCCGTACAGCCGCGAGGTGGCGGTGTTCCCGGCGGGCGCCTCGGCGCCGAAGATCTGGCCGCCGGTGCGTCGCATCGACGGCGCCAAGGGCGACCGCAACCTGGTCTGCTCCTGCCCGCCGGTCTCGGCCTACGGCGGCTGACCGAGGACGCGTGGCGGGCCACCGACCGAAAGGTGGTGGCCCGCCGTCCCGGTCCGCGACCGGCGGACCGGGGTTGGTTAGAGTCCGCCGGATGAGCCTGGTGACCGTTCGTGATCACGTCTACCTGGTGGGCCACTCGTCCAGTGGGACGCCGAAGGTCGAGGACATCGTCCGGGAGGACGGAGCCGGCCCGGTCGACGTCGACCTGTTGCAGGCTCTCGAGGTCAACGCGCTCGCTCCGGCGGCTCCGCACGCGGTCAAGCACGGCACTCGCCTGCTGGAGCTGGCGTTGGTCACCTCGTACCTGAGGACCACGACCGCCGGCGCCTTCGTGCTGCGCGCCGATGAGTTCAGGTCGAGCGCGCGCCGCATCAAGTCGTTCGTGACCGAGGCCGTGGGCTTGGGGATGCTGACCGAACGCGTCCGGAACACGGAGGGCATCAGCCGGTTCGGGCCGCTGTACGACTTCGACGCCTTGCCCGCCACGTCGGCGGGGCGGTTCGCCCGCTCCGGGGTGCGGCCCGACCTCCTGTTCGCCTTGAAGGGCCAGTGGCTCGCCGGTGAGGCGCGCGGGCGGACGGAACGACGGCCGGTCAGCGTGACGAAGGAACCGTGGGATCGCCTGAACGCGCTGTTGCCGTGGGCGCAGGCCCACGGCGATCACCCGTTGGTGATGACCTGGTGCTACCTCGCCGGCACGGACGTCACCGTCGACGTCTACCGCAAGGCCGGCTCGGAGCAGCGGCTCCCGCTCGACTTCACCGGCCGGCGGGACGGGGAGGCGGAAGCACCGGCGGTCGGGTCGCCGGGTGATCGGCGGTCGGGAGACGGCGACACCGAGTACCTCTTCGAGCAGGTGCTCACCACTCGGGCGCGGGTCGAGGAGCAGTTGTACCGCAGCGCGCCACCGACCGGCATCCGCGCCGCGGACCGGCCGTTGCGCGGTGGTTGGGCGCCCTCCGACCTCCTCGCGGGAGAGCCCGGAGCGCTGTTCCTCGGTGTGCTGGAGCGTCCGGTCGGCCCGGTGGAGGGGCTGCGGACCGCTTCCGCGCTCGCGGACCGCGGGACCGACCGCGGGAGCGGTCTGTCCGTGCTGGTCCGCGAGCGGCTGGTCCTCGCCGTGGCGGCCGGGAGGACCGGGCAGCCGTGGGACCTGCTCGGTGGTCAGCGCAGCTCGTAGTCCAGTTCGAACCGGCCCGGCTCGCCCTGCGGCCACGTGAGCCGGCCCGTGCCCGTGAGGCCGGTGAGGTCGCCGGTGGCGGAGGTGACGGTGAACGTGCCGGTGGCGACGCCGTTGCGGTAGTCGCCGGTGTGGTGCAGGACGAAGCTGCCCTCGCGGCCGTTCAAGGTGCCCGTGACGACCTCGTAGCCGGTGGAGGCGCAGGAGCCGTCGTCGGTGTAGGACATGACGAAGCGCAGGTCGCCCGCGGCTTCCAGGTCACCGGTGTAGGCGGTGGTCATGCCGCCGACCGTCTGCTTCGGGCCGGTGACCTCGTCGTGGCGCCTGCCGTCCCACGTGTGCTCGTCCCAGCTCTTCATCTCGGCGTTGGCCTGTGCGGTGCTCATGGGAGTCAGCTTGTCGGGCGTACCTGACAGCTCCTGTCAGGATGGGGCGATGCGTGCCAGCCGGTTGTTGTCCCTGCTCCTGCTGCTCCAGTCGCGCGGCCGGATGACGGCGCGGGAGTTGGCGGACGAGTTGGAGGTCTCGGTCCGGACCGTCTACCGCGACGTGGAGGCGCTGGGCGCGTCCGGCGTGCCCGTGTACGCCGACCGCGGCCCGGCGGGTGGCTACCAGCTCGTCGACGGCTACCGCACCCGGCTCACCGGGCTGACCACCGAGGAGGCCGACTCGCTGTTCCTGGCCGGCCTGCCCGGCCCGGCGGCGGAGCTGGGGTTGGGCGCGGTGGTGGCGGCGGCGCAGCTCAAGGTGCTCGCCGCCCTCCCGCCGGAGCTGCGGTCGCGGGCCGCGCGGATCCGGGAGAGGTTCCACCTGGACGCGCCCGGCTGGTTCCGCGGCGCCGAGGGGACGCCGCACGTGGCGGGGATCGCGGAGGCGGTGTGGCAGCAGCGGCGGCTGCGGATCCGGTACGTGCGGTGGGCCCGGGTCGAGGTGGAGCGGACGGTGGAGCCGCTCGGGCTCGTGCTCAAGGCGGGCACCTGGTACCTCGTGGCCCGGACCGACGGCCTGCGCACCTACCGGGTCTCCCGGGTGCTGGAGCTGACCGCGCTCGACGAGTCGTTCGACCGCCCGGAGGGGTTCGACCTGGCCGGGTACTGGGCCGACTGGTCGGAGCGGTTCGAGGAGCGCATGTACCCGATGCGGGTGACGGTCCGGATGACGCCGAACGGTCTCCAGAGCGCCCGGGTGCTGCTCGGCCTCGTCGCGGCGCGCGAACTCGACGACGTCGAACCCGAAGGCGAGTGGACGACGGTCCGGGTGCCGGTCGAGTCGCTGGAGCACGCGCTGGTGGACCTGCTCCGCCTCGGTCCCGAGGTGGACGTGCTGGAACCGCCGGAGCTGCGCGACCGCGTCATCGCCAGGATCGCCGCGATGGCCGCCGTCTACCGGCGGTGACCGCGCGACCCCGGGACGGGGGAGGACCGAGCGGCTCCCCCGTCCCGGTGACCGGTTACCCGACGGACGCGGTGGCGCCGTTGAAGTTGCAGATGGTCGGCGCCATCACCTCGGCGGGGCTGCCCCAGCCGGCGCACTGGTAGGACGAGTGGCCGTACCAGTCGTGGCCGAACTCGTGGGCGGCCAGGAGGGCGTCGTCGTTCACGCCGCCCATGTAGAGCGCGATCCGCTGGCCCGCGCCCCAGTTGCAGCCGACGACCCGGCTGCCGCCGCCGCAGTCGGTGATGTAGCCGTTGCGGCACTCGACGGGGGTGCCGCTGGAGCTCTCGGTCAGCCCGCTCCACGCCCGCGCGCCGGTGCGGATGGCCGACGCGTAGGGCGAGCAGGAGCTGAGGATGCGGTACGTCCGGGCGTTCGGCACGGGCCACGCCGCCACCGAGGGGTCGGACAGCGCGTTCGCGGGCGCCGCCACCGCTAATTCCACCACGCTGGTGGCGTGCCCTTCCCCGGTGAACGCGCTTTGCGAGCTGGGCGCGACGAGAACGGCGAGCACCAGCGCCAGCAGGGCAGGCGCCAAGAAGAGTTTCCTCATCTTGTTCGTCCTTTCGTGTGCAGGGATCTCGACGTTGTGCAGGGACGTCGAAGCACTCGAAGTTACGAGACCATTGGTCGGGAATCAACCGGCTCGGCACGCGATTGGGCGGCGAATAACGATCAATTAGTGGCCACCGGCCAGGTGCGATCCGATTCCGGGAAAGATCGGAAATGATTCGGGTGTGAATTTAACAGGTCGAATGACGCACCGCGGTCCTTCGTTCGGCGCACTTCGACGCGATGTCGCCACGCGCCGCAGCCGCGGTGCGCGGTGAACGGGTCACCGCCGCGACCGCTGCCGCCGTTCGAGTGCCTCGCCGGGCCGCCGGCGGTCGCGGTGGGCAGCCGATCAAGCCGCGCCGAGCCGCGTCGACCCGTGCCGGTCGCGGCTAGTCAGCCGAGAGGAGCTGCCCGAGCGCGGCGTCCACGCCGCGGCCGTCCTCGACCACCGACAGCGTGCCGCCGGTGGACCGGGCCAGTTCCGACAGCGGCGCGCGTTCCGGGTCGGGGCCGAGCGCGATCACGCTGATCGCGATGTCCTTGCCCGGCTGCTTGATCGACGCGAGCCGCGACGTCAGCTCCTCGAACGTGAGCCCGCCGTCGTTCACGCCGTCGGTGAGCACCACGATCCGGTTGCGCTTGCCGTCCTGGTGCTCGGCCAGCATCCGCTCGTACAGCGCGAGCACGCTGGTGTAGAGCTGGGTGGCGCTGCGCGGGGCCAGCTCGGCGACGCCGTCCAGCAGCGCCTGCCGCTGGGTGGCGACCGGCCCGGTGGCCACGAGCTGCCGGTACGGCTTGTCGCCGTCGAGCTGCCGGGAGAACTCCCACAGCCCGAGCGACCCGGACACCGACCGGTTGACCTGCCCGGACAGCGCCTGCTTCACCCACTCCATCCGGCTGCGGCCCTCGCCGCCGGGTTCCTCCATCGACTTCGACGTGTCCACGAGCACGGTGACGACCTGGCCGCCGTCCGCGGTCGCCCACGCGGCCGAGATCTGCTGGGTCGTGTTCGCGTCGGCGGGCGTGAGGGTGTCCGTGACGGCGGCCCAGCGGATGCCGGGCGACGGCTTGGGCCGCTCGGTCGTCGCGTCGACCCGGAGGCCCGCGGCGGCCAGGATCTTCTGCTGGTCCGGTTCGTGCAGGAACTCCCGGAACGCCTGCGCCGCGCGCACCTGGGCCTCGCCGACCCAGTCACCGGCCAGCGGCACGAACGGGAAGTCCGCGATCGGCGTCGGCCCGCCCGCCGCCACCCCGTACAGGGGCTGCGACGGCGGCGTGCCGCTGTCCTTGCCGGTGTTGTGCCGGTACAGGTCCACCTCGAACACCGGCACCGCGCTGAACCCCGCCGCGTTCACCGCGACGCCGTCGGACAGCGTCTTCAACGCCTCCCACGTGCTCGCGGGCGTCTGCTCGGGCTTGGACGACGACAACCGGCCCATCGTGCTCTTCACCGGGTCCAGCGCCAGCATCTCGGTGGTGACGGGGCCCTTGCCCTCGGGGCTCGCGCCGGCCAGCGCCGACTGCACGGCCATCGCGGTGGCCGTGTTCGCCGTCGGGTCGGGCATGGCGACGGTGAACCGGCCCCACTCGGGGTGCCCGAACCGGCCCCAGCCGTCGGCCGCGCCCGCGAGGTCGGGCAGGTCGGTCCAGCGGAACCCGGAGCCGGACTGCACCGCCTGCGCCGCGTCCTGGTGCAGGGCGAGCAGGACGGGGCTGGCCGCGATCGACTCGGGCACCGCGCCGAGCAGGGCGGCGTTCTGCGCGCCGAGCCGGTTCGCCCACAGCATCGAGTCGGTGACCCACGCGTGCGGCCGTTCGCCGATCTCGGCGGTGTCCCAGCCCTGGGTGAGGCCTTCGAGGACGACCTCGGAGTCGATCGACTGCACCTCGACCTGGATGCAGTGGTCGTAGACGACGGGCCGCTGCCTGCTCCACGCCTCGGCGACCTGCTTGACCGCCTCGGCGACGCTGGGCGTCGAGGCGACCCGGAGCAGCGCGTGGCCCTCGTCGCAGTCGCCCGCCTGGGCCGCGGCACGGCGGTCCACGAGCCCGCCGACCCAGTTCCAGCCGAGCCACCCGAGCACGAGGAGGACCACCAAGCCGACGATGGCCACGGGCCACGTCGCGATGCCGCGCCGCACCTTCGTCCGCAGCGCGCGGTGTCGAGACATCGTCTTCCCTCTCAGCGTCCGACCGGGTACGGCTGGCGAATCCCGACCGGCGTCACGCTAACAGGTGCGGTCGGTGGCCCGGGTGAAGTCACTCCAGGTCATCGAGCGGGCACGGGGGCTTCGGCGAGCACCCGGCTCAGCTCGATCAGCCTGGCTCTCAGCGGCGCGGCGTCCTCGGCGAACGCGCTCTGCCGCCGAACGTACTCGGCGCGACCTTCGGGGGTCTCGATCCGCACCGGCTCGTAGCCGAGCTCGGCCAGGTCGTACGGGCTGGCCCGCATGTCCAGCTCGCGGATCCGCACGGCCAGCTCGAAGCAGTCCGCGACGAGCTCCGACGGTGTCGCCGGGTCCAGCTTGTAGGCCCACTTGAACAGGTCCATGTTGGCGTGCAGGCAGCCCGGCTGCTCCAGGTCGACCTGGGTCTCGCGGGTCGGCTGCACCGCGTTGCGCGGCCGTGCGTCGGGGGTGAAGAAGCGGAACGCGTCGAAGTGCCCGCACTGCACCCGCTGCGACTCCACCACCCGGTCGGTGCCCTCGCTGCCCAGCCGCAACGGCCACGCGTCGTGCCGCACCTGCTCCGGCCGCTGCCGGTAGACCATCGCCCACTCGTGCAGCCCGAAGCAGCCGAGCCGGGGCGCGCGGCCGGCGGTCGCGGCCAGCAGCCGCCCGGCGAACTCGATCGTGTTGGCCCGTTCCCGCGCGAACGCCTCCACGTCCAGCGTCACCCCGTCGGGGGTGCGCCGGTAGACGGGCCACTTCAGGTAGGCGAGCGCGGCGTCGCCTTCCAGGACCACGCCGGGCCCGGGGTGCCAGCGCTCCAGCCGGGACGGGCGGTGCGAGTAGTAGGAGAACAGGAAGTCCAGCACGGGGTGCTTGCGGCCGGCGGCCTTGCGCTCGTGGTGCGGCCCCGTCCACCGGCGCATCCGGGCCGCGTGCGCGTCACGGCGCGCGGTCCACTCGGATTGCGACAGGACGGCCCCCACAACGCATCAGGGTACTTCGCCCCGGTCGGAGGCGGTCCCGAGCCCGCCGACGGGTCCACTCCACGCTAAAAGGTCCGGTGTCGGCGGCGTCCGACGGGCAAGGTGTGGACCATGTCCAGGGGGTGGGTGCGGCTCCAGGCCGTCGTGGTGTCCGGTTCGGTGGCCGAAGGCCTGATGTTGTCGGTGTTGCCGTGGATCGCGGCGACCATCACGTCCGACCCGCGGCAGCTGTCGCTGGTCAACGTGGTGGGCCAGGCGCCGTGGCTGGTGTTCTCGCTGTTCGCGGGCGTGTTGATCGACCGGGTGCGGCGCAGCACGGTGCTGACGTGGGCCTACGCGGTGCAGGGGTGCGCGGCGCTGGCGCTCGCGGTGGCGGGTGTGACGGACGCGCTGAGCCTGCCGCTGCTGGTGGTGCTGGCGTTCGTGGTGACGTCCGCGCAGGTGCTCGGTGACGGCACGACGGGCGCGCTGGTGCCGGAGGTGGTGGAGCCGGGCCGGTTGCCGGCGGCGAACACGCGGCTGATGCTGATCGACCGGGGCGTGGTGCAGTTCGTGGTGCCGCCGGCGGCGGGTTTCCTGGTGGCGTTCGGCCTGGGCACGCCCGCGTGGGTCGCCGTCGCGGCCGCGCTGGTGGCGTTGGCGCTGGTCCGGGGGCTGCGTTCGGCTCGCTCGACGCCGTCGACCACCAAGCACCCGTTGCGCGACATCGGGGAGGGGCTCAAGTTCCTGGTCGGCACGCGGTTGTTGCTGTCGATCACGGTGGCGGTGGCGCTCGGGTCGTTCGCGGCGAGCGCCACGATGTCGATGTTCGTGCTGTACGCGAGGGACCTGCTCGGGCTCGGCGCGGTCGGCTACGGCGTGATGCAGGCGGCGATGGCGGCCGGGTGGGTGGCGTCGTCGTTCGTGGTGGCCCGGGTGGTCGACCGGCTGGGGTACGCGTGGTCGATGCGGCTGGCCCAGGTCGGGATGGTGGTGACCATCGCGCTGTTCGTCCTGCTGCCGCCGTGGGCGTGGGCGATCGGGGCGCTGATGTTCGCCCAGTCGGCGACCGTGATCGTGTGGAACGTCTGCTCGCAGTCCAGCCGGCAGCGCTTCACACCGCCCGCCCTGCTGGGGAGGGTCCTCACCAGCCACCGCGCGCTGGCCTGGGGGCTGACGCCGCTGGGGGCGCTGGCGGGCGGGTTCGTGGCGGCCGGGTTCGGCGTGCGCGCGGTGTGGGTGATGGCCACGGTCGTGCAGGTGGGCGCCCTGATCACCGCCTGGCGGGGACTCTCGCCCCGGGCGTTCCGGGAAGCGGAACTGGTCGCCGCCGGCCGCTGACGCCCACCGGCCGCGCTGCGCAGGGGTCCTCGCCCGGGAGCCCTGTTCTCATTCCGCCGGCGGGGTCCGGCAACGTCGGGCCGGTCGGGGTCGCGCCGGGGTGTCAGAGCGGGGGGACCAGGCCGGGGAACTTGCGCGCCCCCACGCAGTGCGGGCACTCGCGGCCGTTGTCGACGGTTCGCGGCGCGCCCCCGATGACCGCGGAGGTCGGGTTGGCGATGAAACCCGCCCCGCCGCACAGGTGGCAGATGGTGCGGGGTTCCGAGGTCACGCCGAACAGGTCGTCCTCGTCCTCGACGTCGTCGTCGTCGTCGTCGAACCCGTCCTCGTCCTCTTCGGGGTCGAAGTCGTCTTCCTCGTCGTCGTCCTCACGCGGATCCACGTGACCAACCGTAGTGGGGTGGGACCGGGCACGCCCCGGCGGACCGGTCCCACCCGCGCGGTCAGGGGCGTTGCCCGACCTGGTCCACCACGGCCTGCGCGGTGATGGCGTGGAAGTTCGTGCCGAGCAGCTCGTAGGTCCGCGCGTCGAACACGACCGTCACCGGCTCGGCGTCCGGTGACGCGCCCGGCGGCACGGGCCAGGTGATGCCGACCCCCGGCCTGCCCGCCGCGTCACGCGCGTCCCGCACCACCGACAGCCCCGGCACGCGGGCCGCCGCCTCGTACAGCGCGGCCCTGGTCAGCGGCGGCAGCAGCGACTCGTTGATCAGGGCGAGGACGTCCTTGCCGCGCGCGTTGACGCTGCCCGGCTCGCCACTGGCATTCGCGTCGAGGTGGGCCAGCATCCCGTCCACGTCGGTCGGCAGGTCGGACCGGTACGCCGGCCGCGGCTCGCACGGCTCCGTGCCGAGCACCACCGCGGGGTCCTTGAACACGTCCCGCTGCCCGCCCACGCACCCCGGCAGCCGTGACGTCGAGCCGTCGTGGTTGGTCAGCAACCCGTCGTGGACACCGTCCACCGACAGCCAGATCTCCCGCGCCGGATCACCGCCCGCCTCACTGCGCGTGTAGACGAACTGGTCCGGGCGCGGCGGCGCGGCCGGATCGGCGCGGGCCGCCCTGGCGGCGAACGCCAGCAGCCGCACGGGGTCGGTCACCGGTTCGGCCTCGACCGCCGCGGCCGACGACGCGGTGGTCAGCGCCTGACCACCCGGGGCAGGCCGACCGGAGGGCAGCAGCGTGATCGTCGCCGCGACGGCCGCCGCCAGCCCGACCACCGACGCGCCGACCAGCGCGTACCTCGACCGGCGCTTGCGCAGCCGCACCGGTCCCCGCTCGGCGATCCCGGCCAGCAGCACCGCCCGCGCGGGCGCCAGCGCCGCCTCGTCCGGCAACGGCGTCTCGTCGCCCATCTCGCGCAGCAACCGCAGCTCATCCATTGTTCAGCAACTCCTCGACCTCGGTGGGGTTCTGCCCGCCCAACGCCTCCCTGACCTTGCGCCGGGCCCGGTGCAAGCGGGACCGCACCGTGCCGACGGGGATCGCCAGCGCGGCCGCGACCTCCTCGTAGGCCAGCTGTTCCCAGGCCACGAGCAGCAGCACGTCGCGGTCTCCGGCGGTCAGCCCGGCCAGCGCCCCGGCCAGCCGGGAGCGCACGGCCCACGCGGCCACCTCGGCGGTCTCCGCCGAGCGCTCCCGGTGCCGGCGGGCCTCGTGCCTGCGGTGCCGGCCGACGAGGTTCGTCGCGATGCCGTAGAGCCACGGCCGGGCGTCCGGTCGAGCCCGGTCGTAGCGCTGCCGCTTGTCGAACGCGGTCAGGAACGTCTCGGCGACGAGGTCGTCCGCGACCTGGGCGCCGAGCCTGCGCTCGAGGTACCGCCGGATGTGCGGCGCGTGCCGGTCGAAGATCGCCGCGAAGGCGTCCGGCTCGTGCCGCGACCGGTCGATGATCTCGGCGTCGGTGGGTGTCATGGTGGCCTTTCCGGCTGGTTCCCGGTGAAGGGCGGTCACCTGTTGTCCGCCGGCCGGCTCGATCGGGTTCACGGTGTGAGCGGAAGTTGACCGGTGTGTGAGGACCCCTGGGGTAGCAAGGACACCCATAAGCGATCAGGGGGAGCAAGTGGACAAGGTGAACGCAGTGCCGCGCCGTCGTCCCGGCGGCGCGGTCGAAGGCCGGATCCTCACCACGCCGGTGGGGCTGGCGTTCCCGCGCGACGTCACGTTCGAGTCGTGGGAGCAGGCGGGGCAGCGGATCTCCCGCATCGCCAGCTCGTCGGCGTGGTACCTGGGCGACTGGCTGGTCTTCGGCCAGGACAGGTACACCGACCGGTACCGCCGGGCGGTCGAGGCCGTGGGACTGGACTACCAGACGTTGCGCAACTACGCGTGGATCGCGCGCAAGTTCGAGCCGTCACGGCGGCGGCAGGGCCTGCCGTTCCAGCACCACGCCGAGGTCGCGGCGCTGCCGCCGGCCGAGCAGGACGAGTGGCTCGACCGGGCGCAGCGGGAGAGCTGGTCCCGCACGGCGCTGCGCCGGGCGCTGCGGGAGAGCCGCCACCCCGGTTCGAAGCCGGAGCGGGTGGTGATGCCGCGGGTCAACGCGGGCAGCGACGCGGTGGACCGGTGGCGGCGCGCCGCGATGGCCGCCAACGCCGACTTCGAGGCGTGGATCGTGACGGCCCTCGACCGCGCCGCCGACCAGGACCTCGAACTGGTCAGCGTGCCGCCGCCGGCGGAGCTGTCGGCGGAGCGGGAGTACGTCGGCCTGCCCGCTGTGCGGCCCGCGTCGTGATCCGCCGGTTGCCGGGGCGGTAGGGGCCGCCGGGGTGGTGCGGGCGCCGGGATCTGTGGCGCCCGCACCACCCGTCACAGCTCGCGGCGCACGTGCGTGCCGTCCCGGACGGTGCCGACGTACTCCTCGACCAGGTCCTCCAACGCCACCAGGCCCCGCACGACGCCGTCGGCCGACACGGCCTGCGCCAGGTGGCTCTGCGAGCGCCGCAGCGCCGCCACCGCGTCGTCCAGGGTCGCGTCCACCGGCACCCGGGGCAGGCCGCGCACCCGGCTCGGCGGCACCCGCGTGGCCGGGTCGGCGTGCGCCAGGTCCAGCACGTCCTTCACGTGCAGGTAGCCGATCAGCCGCTGGTCCTCGCGCACCGGGAACCGGGAGAAGCCGGTGGCCGACACGGCGGCCTCCACCTCCTCCATGGTCGGCCGCGACGGCACCGACGTGATCCGGTCCAACGGCACCAGCACGTCGGCCACGGTCCGCTCGGCCGACGACAGGGTCTGCGTCAGCCGCCGGTGCTCGGAGTCCTCCAGCAGGCCCTCCTGCCGCGACTGGCCGATCAGCAGGGCCAGCTCGTCGCGCGTGTAGGCCGACTCCAGCTCGTCCCTCGGCGTCACGCCGACGAGCTTCAGCACCGCCGTCGACACCACGGTGAACCCGCGCAGCAGCGGCGCGACCAGCCGGCAGAACCAGTAGTGCGCGGGCACCAGCAGCAGCGCGGTGCGCTCGGGACCGGCGATGGCCAGGTTCTTCGGCACCATCTCGCCCAGCACGGTGTGCAGCGCGACGACGATGATCAGCGCCAACGCGAACGCCACGCCGTGCCGCACCGCGTCCGGGACGCCGACGCCGTGGAACGGCGCCTCCAGCAGCGCCGCCACCGCCGGCTCGCCCAGCGCGCCCAGACCGAGCGAGCACAGCGTGATGCCGAGCTGCGCGCCCGCGATCAGCAGCGGCAGCTCGCGGCCCGCCTTGATCACCGTGCGGGCCCGGCTGCCGCCCTGCTCGGCCAACGCCTCCAGCCGGTCGCGGCGGGCGGTGATGATGGCGAACTCGGCGCCCACGAAGAACGCGTTGCCCGCCAGCAGCAGGAAGATCACCAGCACGATCACCGGGGCACCTCCGACCGGTCCGGTCCCGACGGGTCGAGCGCCGACGGGTCGGCCGCGGGGTCGACCCTGGCCACCCGCAGCTCGGCCACCCGGTGCCGGTCCATCTGCACCACGGTGATCCGCCAGTCGTCCACCCTGATCTCGTCACCCGCGTCGGGGATGCGGCCGAGCCGGGCCAGCACCAGGCCGGCCACGGTCTCGTAGTCGCCCTCGGGCATCCGGAACCCGGTCGCCTCGGCGACCTCGTCGTCGCGCAGCAGCCCGGACACCAGCCACGCCTCGCCGCCGAGCCGCCGCACCGGCGAGGTCTCCCGCCGGTCGTGCTCGTCGCGCACGTCGCCGACGATCTCCTCGACCAGGTCCTCCAACGTGACCAGGCCCGCCGTGCCGCCGTACTCGTCGACGACCAGCGCCGTCTGCAGGCCCGAGGCGCGCAGCCGGTCCAGCAGCGCGTCGCCCTCCAACGTGGCGGGCACCGTCTGCACCGGCCGGGTCAGCGCCGACACCGGCGTGGTCGCCCGCTGCGACCGGGGCACCCCGAACGCCTGCTTGACGTGCACGATGCCGCGCACCTCGTCCAGGTCGCCGGTGTAGACGGGGAAGCGGGAGAACCCCGTCTCCCGCGCCTTCGCCACCAGGTCCAGCACGGTCGCGTCCGAGCGCAGCGACTCGACCCGCACGCGCGGCGTCATCAGCTCCTCCGCCGTGCGGTCGCCGAAGCGCAGCGAGCGGTCCAGCAAGGTCGCCGTGCTCGGGTCGAGGGTGCCCTGCTCGGCGCTGGAGCGGATCAACGCGCCGAGCTCCTGCGGCGAGCGGGCCGACGCCAGCTCCTCCGCGGGTTCGACGCCGAGCCGCCGCACCAGCCAGTTCGCGGTGCCGTTGAGCAGGCTGATCAGCCACTTGAACACCGCCGAGAACCCGGCCTGCACGCCGGCGACGGCACGCGCGGTCTCCAGCGGCTTGGCGATGGCCAGGTTCTTCGGCACCAGCTCGCCGAACACCATCGACAGCGACGTGGCCAGCGCCAGCGCCAGCGTCAACGCGATCGGCCCGGCCGCGGCCGGGGGCACGCCGACGCCGGTCAGCGCGGGGGAGATCAGCTCGGCGATGGCGGGTTCGGCGATGTAGCCGGTGATCAGCGTGGTGATGGTGATCGCCAGCTGCGCGCCGGAGAGCTGGAACGACAGGGACCGGTGCGCCTTCTCCACGGTCCGGGCCTTGGCATCACCCACTTGGGCGACGTGTGCCTCGACCGTGCTGCGTTCCAGCGCGGTCAGGGAGAACTCGGCGGCGACCGCGATGAACGTGCCGATGGTGAGGACCACCACGGCGGCGAGGCCGAGCAGGCTGAACAGGATGGTCATCGGGCCCACCGGTGGTGGGCCGGGTGGGGCTGGCAGCCGGGTATCGGACCCGGCTCGGTACTGCAGCCCGGGGACTGCGCGTCGCGCACGGAAGAGATCACTCCTCGTGAGGGGTGGTCGAACGGTGTCCAGAATAGAGCGTAATCACCGGTCAGCGCAGTCCGATACCGCTGGGCGGTGACGTCGAGGCCCGCAGCACCACCTCGCCGGCCACCCGGACCGTGCGCGGGGACGCGACCACGTCGTCCAGCACCAGCCGCGCCGCGCGTTCGCCCATCTCCTCCAGCGGCAGCCGCACGGTGCTCAGCGCGGGCACCAGGTCGCGCAGGGTGGGGATGTCGTCGAACCCCGCCACCGAGACGTCCTCCGGCACCCGCAGGCCGTGCTCGCGCAAACCCGCCATCGCGCCCAGCGCCATCACGTCGTTCGCGGCGAACACGCAGGTCGCGCCGGTGCGCGCGGCGACCAGGTCGGCCACGGCCGCGTGCCCGCCGTCGCGGGTGAAGTCGCTGGCGATGACGTTCGCGTCGGGCAGCTCCAGCCCTTCGTCGGCCAGCCCGGCCTTGAACCCGGCCAGCCGGTCGCGCGCCACCACCAGGTCGGGCGGGCCGGCCAGCACGGCGAACCGGCGGTGGCCGAGCGCGGCCAGCCGGCGGGCCAGCGCGCGGGCGCCGGAGCGGTTCGCGGGCACCACGGTGTCCGTGCCGAGCTTGGCCTGGGAGACGCACGCCACCCGGCCGCCCTGCGCGGTGAACGCGGTGATCTCCTCGGCGAGCAGCCGTGACGCCGACCGGTCGGTGGTGCGGCTGCCCGCGATCACCAGGGCGCGGGCGCGGTGCGCGCGCAGCGTGTTCACCAGCTCCACCTCGCGGCGCGGGTCGCGGCCCGTGGTGCCGAGCACCACGACCAGCCCCGCGTCCTCGGCGATCCTCGTCACACCGGCGGCGATGCTGGAGAAGTAGGGGTCGGCGATGTCGTGCACCACCAGGCCCACGAGCACGCTGGAGTTGCGGGCGAGCGCCTGCGCCGAGGCGTTGGGCAGGTAGCCGAGCCCGCGCGCGGTGCCGAGCACCCGTTCGCGCAGCTCCTCGCTGACCTGCCGGGTGCTGCCGTTGAGCACGCGTGACGCGGTGGCGAGGGACACGCCCGCGTGCTTCGCCACTTCCGCCAGCGTGACCTGCCGCGACGTCAACGCCGCCTCCTTCGCGTTCCTGGTCGGGCGAGACTAGCCGTTGCGGCGCACCGGCCGAAGGCGAAGTCACCGAGTGGGGCGGCTCGCGGGTGGCCGGCCGGAATCGTCGTCGAAGGCGGCGGTGAGCCCGGCGGCGATCAGGTCGGGCAGGTCGGGGCGCCCGTCCTCCCGCGCCCACCGCACCAGCGCGACGTGCAGGACGGCCAGGCAGGCGCCGGCCGCGGCCTGCGCGCGGAACTCCGCCTCCGGGTCCGGCGCGTCGCCGAGCACCGCGTCGACGAGCGCCTTCCGCGTGGCGTACTGGCTGTCCAGGTGACGGGCGCGCAGCGCGGGCGTGTCGACCACCAGCCGGAGGCGGGCGAGGAGCAGGTCGTGCTCCGGCGACCGCGCGCCCCCGGCGGGGCCGAGGAGGGACCGGGTCGCGTCGACCAGGGCCCGCCCGATCCGGCGCACCGGGGGCTCGTCGGCCGGCCGGGCCGCGACCCGCTCCGCGAGCAAGTCGTCGCACCGGTCGTGCAGCACCAGGTCTTCCTTGGTCGGGAAGTGCCGGTAGACGGTCATCGGCGAGACGCCGGAGGCCCGTGCGACGTCGTTGACGGTCGTCGCGTCGTAGCCGCGCTCGACGAACAGCCGCATCGCCCACGACTGGACCAGGCGTCGGGTCTCCTCCCGCCGGCGTTCGCGCAAGCTCGGTCCATCGTCATTCATGCGATAGAGACTAACTCTATGATATTCACTATCATCAAGATAGTCGCTACCAGGTGGTCTGGGTGGTCCGATCGAAGCGGACGCCCCGGACCGGACGCCGGCGGCCCACCCGGAGGTTGACGTCCGCGAGGGGCCGACCGTAGCGTGTTGGAAAGCGCTTTCCACGAATGTGAGCGGGGTGTACGCATGGCGGTGCGCACGATCGGCGTCGCGTTGAACGGGGTCACCGGGCGGATGGGGTACCGGCAGCACCTCGTCCGGTCGATCCTGGCCCTCCGCGAGCGCGGCGGGATCCGGGTCGGTGACGACGTGCTGGTCCCCGAACCGCTGCTGGTCGGCCGCAACCCCGCCAAGCTCAAGGAGATCGCCGAGCGGCACGACCTGCCGCGCTGGACCACCGACCTCGACGCGGCGCTCGGCGACCCGGACGTGTCGGTCTACTTCGACGCGCAGGTGACGTCGGCGCACGTGTCGGCGCTGACCGCGGCGATCGACGCGGGCAAGCACGTCTACAGCGAGAAGCCGGTCGCGGCCACGCCCGAGGAGGTGCTGGGGCTGGCCCGGCACGCCGACGCGGCGGGCGTGAAGCACGGCGTGGTGGCCGACAAGCTCTACCTGCCGGGCATCCGCAAGCTCAAGCGCCTGCTGGACGGCGGCTTCTTCGGCCGGGTGCTGTCCGTGCGCGGCGAGTTCGGCTACTGGGTGTTCGAGGGCGACTGGCAGGCCGCGCAGCGCCCGTCGTGGAACTACCGCGCCGAGGACGGCGGCGGGATCGTGGTGGACATGTTCTGCCACTGGAGCTACCTGCTGGAAGGGCTGCTCGGCCCGGTGGAGGCGGTGACCGCGCGGGCCGTCACGCACGTGCCGACGAGGTGGGACGAGAACGGCGCGCCGTACGAGGCGACGGCCGACGACGCGGCGTACGCGATCTTCGAGCTGGCCGGTGGCGTGGTGGCGCAGGTGAACTCGTCGTGGGCGACCCGGGTGAACCGCGACGAGCTGGTCGAGTTCCAAGTGGACGGCACGCTGGGCAGCGCGGTCGCCGGGCTGCGCAACTGCAAGGTGCAGTCGCGGGCGATCACGCCCAAGCCGGTGTGGGACCCGGACGTGCCGTCGTCGATCGACTTCCGGTCGCTGTGGCAGGAAGTCCCGGACAACGAGGTGTTCGACAACGGGTTCATGGTGCAGTGGGAGGAGTTCCTGAAGCACGTCGCCCTGGGGACGCCGTACGCGCACGACTTCCACTCCGGGGTGCGCACGGTGCGGCTGGCCGCGCTGGGCCTGGAGTCCTCCCGCACCGGCCGTCGGATCGAGGTGCCGGCGTGACGTCGGTGAAGCTGCCCGGCCGGGACGGCGCGTTCCGCGAGCACCGGCTCGGCGCGCCGAAGGCGTGGGACACCGGTCCGTTCGACTCGCGGGTGGCGTTCGCGGCGGCGCACGTGGTGGCGGACCCGTTCGGCGGCAACGTCCCCGGCGCGCCCGCGCGGCTCGACTGGGACGCCACGCTGGCGTACCGGACGCGGCTGTGGGAGCACGGGTTCGGCGTCGCCGAGGCCATGGACACCGCGCAGCGCGGCATGGGCCTGGACTGGGACACCGCGCTGGAGCTGATCCGGCGCAGCGCGTCGATCGCGACCGGCAGGCTGGCGGCGGGCGTGGGCACCGACCACGACACCGCGGACCCGTTGACGGCCTACCGGGAGCAGTTGGCGGCCGTCGTGGAGGCGGGCGCGCAACCGATCCTGATGTGCAGCCGGAAGCTGGCCGCCACCGCGCGCGGGCCCGAGGACTACCAGGAGGTGTACGGGGCACTGCTGGAGGAGGTCGACCGGCCGGTGATCCTGCACTGGCTCGGCACGGCCTTCGACCCGGCGCTGCGCGGCTACTGGGGCTCCGCGGACGTGCCCGCGGCGACCGGGCACTTCCTCGACCTCATCAAGGCCTACCCGGACAAGGTCGACGGCGTGAAGGTGTCGCTGCTGGACGCCTCGCACGAGGTGGGGCTGCGGCGGTCGCTGCCGGCGGGCGTGCGGTGCTACACCGGCGACGACTTCAACTACCCGGAGCTGATCGCGGGCGACGAGCTCGGGCACAGCGACGCGTTGCTGGGCATCTTCGACGCCATCGCGCCGGCCGCGTCGACCGCGCTGCGCGCCTTGGCCGCGGGCGACCGCGCCCGGTACCACGAGGTGCTGGAGCCGACCGTGGCGTTGTCGCGGCACGTCTTCGGCGCGCCGACGTACCACTACAAGACCGGTGTGGTGTTCCTGGCCTGGCTCGGCGGGTTCCAGGACGCGTTCGGCATGGTCGGCGGTCTCCAGTCGGCCCGGGACGTGGTGCACCTCGGGGAGGCGTTGCGGTTGGCGGACCTCGCCGGGCTGCTGCCGGACCCGGACCTCGCCGCCCGGCGGTGGGGACGACTGCTGGACGTGCTGACGTGAAGCTCTCGTTGAACCAGGCCACGGTGAAGCGGGCGTCCGTGCCCGAGGTGGTCGACGTGTGCGTGCGCAACGGCATCCCGGGGATCGGGCTGTGGCGCGACCCGGTGGCCGAGCACGGGCTGGCGCGGACGGCGGCGCTGGTCGCGTCGGCCGGGCTGGAGGTCTCGTCGCTGTGCCGCGGCGGCTTCTTCACCGGCTCCGACCAGCGGTTGGACGACAACCGGCGGGCGATCGACGAGACCGCCGCGCTGGGCGCGCGGTGCCTGGTGCTGGTGCCCGGCGGCGTGCCCGACCGCGACCTCGTCGCGGCGCGGGGCCGGGTCGCGTCGGCGCTGGAGGTCCTGGCGCCGCACGCGGAGTCGGCCGGCGTGCGGTTGGCGGTGGAGGCGATGCACCCCGTGTTCTGCGCCGACCGGGGCGTGGTGTCGACGTTGGGGCAGGCGCTGGAGCTGGCCGCGCCGTACCCGCCCTCGGTGGTCGGGGTGGTCGTGGACGCCCTGCACGTGTGGTGGGACCCGGCGCTGGCGCACGACGTCCGGCGGGCCGGCCCGCGCATCCACTCCTACCAGGTGTGCGACTGGGTGACGCCGCTGCCCGCGGACGTGCTGCTGGGCCGCGGGCTGCCCGGTGACGGGCACATCGACCTGGTCGGGCTGACCTCGCTCGTCGCCGAAGCCGGGTACGACGGGTTCGTGGAGGTCGAGGTGTTCAACGAGGAGGTGTGGGCGCGGCCGTTCGACGCGGTCGCGGCGGACCTCGTGCGGCGGCACGCGACGGGCTGGGAGCCGGTCGTGGACGGCGGCCACGACCGACTCCCCGTCACCCCTTAACGGGGCAGCTCGCGACCCGCGGCGAGCAGTCTGAGGGTGCTGATCGACGGCGTCAGCGCGTAGAGCGCGCCGGTGGTCCGCACGAAGCCGCCGCCGATCACGGCGTCGACCCCGGTGGGCGCGCCGCGCTCGCCCGGCGCGAAGTCCGGGTTGAGCGCCCACGTCCGCTGGACGTACTCGAACTGCTCGGCCAACGACGTGCAGTGGGCCACGAACACCAGGCCGCGCTCGTGGTCGTCGGCCGACCCGGTCGCGGCGGGGCCGAACGGGATGCCCCGGCGCAGCACCCGGTGCTCCCGGGGCGTCCGGTGCGTGAACGACCTCGGGTTCGTCTTGCGGATGTGGGCCGGGCAGGGCGTCGCCGTGCCCGCCGGGTCGTCGGCGTAGTCGAAGTCGTTGTGCCGCAACGGGTCCTCGGGGTGACCGACGTCGGGGTGGCCGGGCCGCGCGGCCAGGGGACGGCCGTCCGGGCGCCTGCCGATCAGCTCCGGTCCCCGGCCGTGCCGCTCCACGGCGTCGCGCCAGCCGTCCACGTCCTGGGTGAGGCGGCGGACCACCTGGATCGAGCCGTCCGTCAGCCACGCGGCGGCGTGCGGGCGGGGCGACTCGGCCGGGTGACCGAACACGAACTCGCCCGCGTTCACCAGCAGCGTCCCCGGCCGGCCGGCGCGGTGGCCCGGCCGGTCGCGGTCCTCGTGGTGGAAACCGCGCACGCCGGGCTGCGAGATGCCGTCCTTGTAACCGAAGTGCTCGCGCCCGCGCCGGTCACCCGGGAGCGTGGCGGCGTGCTGCTCGTGGACCGTCGTGACGCCGAGCAGGGTGTCGAGCACGTCCAGGTCGCGCGCGGTCCCCGCCAGGCGGTCCGGGTCGTCGGACGCGACCGTGACCACGGCGTCCACCCGCTGGTCCGCGCGGCCGAACAGCCAGTGGGCGGGCGCCGAGTCGCCGGTGTCGCCGTTGGCCCGCGCCGCTCGTTCGGCGGTGTGCGGGAAGTGCTCCCGCAGGTCCTCCCGGGTCGCGTGGGGGTTGACGCTCAGGTCGATCAGGCACTCGGGCGTGAGGGACACGTTCGCCCAGGTGGCCCTCAGTCCGGCGGGGTCGCCGCCGGACGTCGTGCGCCCGAAGGAGAACAGCTCGTTGAAGTCCTCCACGTCGGAGGTCGCGTCGAGGTGCCCGAGCATGGCGGCGAGCCACGTGCGCCCGAGCCGGTCGTCGGTGAAGCGGACGAACCGGAACAGCTGGTGGTCCTTGTTGAACGCGGCCAGGACGTTGCCCTGGATGTCGTGGGACCGGCGCAGCGGAGGAGGCACTTCCCGCCGTAGCGCGCGGTGGTGCAGCAGGTCGGTCATCGTTCACCCCCTGCTTACAGGAGGTGCGCGTCGCGCTCCGGATACAACCGGGAACGGATTGTCAACGTGCCGCCGGCCGACGACCGGTCACGGGCGTCGCGGCGCCGCCGCGCGCGTGCCGATCACGGACCGGACCGGCGTCGGCGCCCGGTACAGCTCGCCGCCCGCCGTCCTGGTGTTGGGGCGGCCCTTGCCGGTGTCGATCAGCTCGCGCAGGCTGGTCCCGACGTAGAAGCCCCACGACTTCGAGCAGAGGTCGAAGCACTCGTACTCGGGCACCAGTCCGACGTGGGTGAAGTGGAGCTGGGCGCCGTCGGCCGTGGGGGAGATGGCGAAGACCAGCTCCGTGCCGGTCCACTCGGTGCGGTCCCGGGTGAAGCTGAAGTAGTTGTCCAGCACCCGCCACACGACCTTCTCGCCGGGCACGACCTCGGTCAGCTCGACGGTGCAGCGGTGGTTGTCGAAGTAGTGGTAGGTGAACCGGTCGCCGGCCCGGGTGGTGCCGCCGTCGATGTGCTCGGACCACCACCCCCTGGTGTTCACCACGGCGGCGAACACCTCGTCCGGTGTCCGGTGCGTCGAGATGGTGGTGCTGAAGTCCTGGCCGTCCATGATCTCTCCCGGGTGCGCGTGGTGGTGGGCGGTGGTCACGACGGGCGTCAAGGGGTCCTTCCCGGCCGACGGGCGTGGGCTGGTCGGCGTGGACCGCACGGGAACCCGGGCGTGTCGCCATGGTCGCACCGGACCACGTCGAGGTGCAACCCGTAAGTTGCGCGAGAAGGTCCGAAGTGTTGGAAGTGATCTACGTCACTTTAAGTTTACCGGCGCTATACCCACCGTGAGCAGCAATAATGGGGGGTAACGCCGGGGCTGATTGCGAAGAGAATTCGGATACAGGGGGACGTTTGCCCCCGTCGGACTTCGTGGTCAGCGAAAGGGTGAGCGCAGTGCGCGCAACCGTAGTGCACCATCAAGGCGGTCCCGAGCAGTTAACCTTCGGCGAGTGGGCGACCCCGGCGCCCGGTCCCGGCGAGGTGCTCATCGACGTGGCCGCGGCCGGCGTCAACTTCCACGACATCGACCAGCGGATCGGGTTGTTCCCCCGCGACCTCCCGTACGTCCCCGGCCTGGAGTGCTCCGGGACCGTGGCGGCCGTCGGAGCCGGTGTCACCGGTGTCGCCGTCGGCGACCTCGTCGCCAGCCTCGTCTTCGGCCCGACCGGCTCCTACGCCGAGCAGGTCGTGGTCTCCGTCGACAGCGTCGTGCCGGTGATCGACGGCGTCAGCGCCGAGCAGGCCGCCGCCGTGCTCCTGCAGGGCTTGAGCGCCCACTACCTCACCGGGTCGTGCTACCCGGTGAGCCCCGGCGAGACCGTGCTCGTCCACGCGGCGGCCGGCGGCCTGGGCCGGCTGCTCACCCAGGTGGCCCGGCTCCGGGGCGCGCGGGTCATCGGCACCGTGTCCACCGCCGAGAAGGAAGAGGTCGCCCGGGCGGCGGGCGCCCACGAGGTGATCCGGTACACGGAGGTCGACTTCGCCGCCGCGGCCAGGGAGCTGACCGGCGGCAAGGGCGTGGACGTCATCTACGACGGCGTCGGCCACGACACCATCGACGGCGACCTCGCCGCCCTGCGCTCGCGCGGCACCATCGTGCTGTACGGGCAGACCAGCGGTCCCATCACGTCCATCGACATGAGGGCGGGCAAGCCGGGCTCCCCTCGCCTGGTCATGCCGATGATCCCGGACTACATCGCCACCCGCGAGGAGCTGATGGGCCGGGCGGACGACCTGTTCGCCTGGGTGCGCGACGGCGCCATCACCGTCCACATCGGACAGAAGTACCCGCTGGCCGAGGCCAGCGTCGCGCACGCCGACCTGGAGAAGCGCGCCTCGACGGGCAAGCTGCTGCTGATCCCCTGAGCGAGGAGCCGCCGACCGCCGTGTCGCCGCCGGTGCGGCGGGACGGCGGGCGGTCGCACGGCGTGCCCGCCCGCCGCCGGATCACCCGGCTGAGTGGCGCGCGCGGTTCTGACAGGTGTTTCCCGCGCTGTTGTGGGGATTTTCGCTCTACGGTCACGGCCAAGCGGTCGTCGCCGCGAGAGGATCCGCCCCATGACCACGTCAGCCGGTATCCCGGTGGTGTCCTCCGCCCGCGTCCAGGTCGGCGCGGCGACCTCCCGAGGGCCGAGCCGCCCGCTCAACGCCGATGCCCACGCCCACCACGCGTACCGCGACACGTTCGCGGCGGCGGTGGTGGACGGCACCGGCTCGACCCCCGAGGTCGTGGACTTCGCCCACGTCACCGCGTCCGTCGCCGCCCGCGTGGCCGCCCGGGGCACGCCCGTGCTCGGCGTCGTCGCCGCCTCGGCCCCCTACGCCGACCACGACGACGACGACAGCCCCGAGCCCAACGGCGCGATCGTCGTGGCGTCGGTGCGGTCGGGCGGCTACTGGCGCATCGCCCACGCCGGCGACAGCTCCGCCTACGGCCTCAAGGACGACGGCACCCTGCGCCGCTTCACGACCCCGCACACCCTCGGCGAGGAGATGCGCGGCCAAGGCGCGACCGACGCCGAAGCCGCCGCGCACGACCACAAGCTGCGGCACAACCTGGGCCGGGTCCCGCTCTACGGCGTCGAGGGCTTCGAGGCGGTCGCCCGGTTGCTGGTCCTCGCCTCCGACGGTCTCAAGCTGCCGCACGAGGAGTTCCGCGGGCTGCTCCTCGACCACGGCGACGACCCGCAGCGGTGCGCCGAGGAACTGGTCGCCGCGGCCCGCGCGCACGGCAGCCGTGACGACGTCACGGCCCTGGTCATCCCCCACCCCGACCGCCCTGCGACCGCTCATGGCACGGACGAGAGGAACAACCATGTCGAACGCCGACCAGAAGAACCCGCCGGACCCGCAGAACCCGCCGCCGGACGAGAGCCCGACGCAGACCCTGCCCAAGGTGCCGTCGAAGTAGTCGCTTGACGAGCCGGGTGGCGCGCACGCGCCACCCGGCCCCTACCGGAGCCACACCAGGTGGGCCCGCCGCGTCCCGGCCGACCGCGAACTGATCTCGAACAGGACGCGCGCGCTCTCCGGGCTCTGGGAGCTGAGGTGGAAGCCGCCTTCCACGGCGCTGACCTCGGCCCGGTCCTCGAAGGCGACGCCGTAGCCCGCCACCCGGACGCTCTCCCGGTCACCCTGCTCCTCCACGATCGCGAACAGCCTCGGTGCTTCTTCCCGCGCGACTTCCTGCACCAGCACGGCGAACTCCTGCTCGGTCATGTCGCTCCTCCCGCCCCACCGGTCCAGGTGGTGGTGATTACGCTGCGTCGTCGATACGGTGACTGCCCGCAAGGCTGCCGACCTCCGACGTGGAACGCAAAAAACGCAGAGAGGGGCCTTGCGTTCGCCGTGCAGCACCGAGGAGGACGGACATCGTGGCCGCGAAGAGGAGCACGCCGACCATCAGGTTGCGCAGGTTGGCCGGGCAGCTCAGGAGGCTCCGCGACGGCACCGGCCTGCGCCGCGAGGACGTGGAGGAGCGGACCGGCCTGCACTCCACCACCCTCTACCGCATCGAGACCGCCCGTGCCCGCCCGCAGTACCGGACCTTGGACATGCTGCTCAAGCTGTACGAGATCCCGACCGACGAGCAGCTCCGCCTGAAGGCGCTGTACAAGCAGTCGGCGGGGGAGGGCTGGATCCAGCCCTGGCACGAGGACCTGCCCGAGGGGTACACCGCGTACATCAGCTTCGAGCGCGAGGCCCGCGGTCTGCGCCACTACTCGGGAACCTCGGTCCCCGGTCTGCTCCAGACCGAGGACTACGCCCGCGCCGTGACCCGCGGGGTCCTGCGCGGGGCGACGCACGACCAGGCCGAGGACGTCGTCACCGCTCGGATGGGTCGGCAGGACGTGCTGTCGAAGGAGGAACCGCTGGAGTTCTGGGCGGTGCTCGACGAAGCCGCGCTGCTCCGCGAGGTCGGCGGACCCGATGTCATGCGGGCACAGCTCGCGCGCTTGCTCGAAGCCGCCCAGGCTCCGAACGTGACGATCCAGGTCATCCCGTTCACCGCCGGCGCTCATCCCGGTATGCCGGGGCAGTTCATCGTCCTGGACTTCGAGGACCCGCTCGACACCGATTTGATCTACGTCGACGGTCCGGCCGGTGAGATATTCTTGGAGTCGGAAGCCGACATCAAGCGCTTTCGGGCCGACTTCGACCAACTTGTGGCGGTGGCCAGGAGTCCTGACGACTCGATGGCCCTCATCGCCGGTCAGGAAAGGAAGTTCGCGCACACATGAGGCATGCGGATCTGTCGGGTGCGGCTTGGCGCAAGAGCAGCTTCAGCACCAGCGGCGAGTGCGTTGAGGTCGCTCCGGTTGCCGGTGGGGTCGCCACACGGGACTCCAAGAACCCGGTCGGCCCGACGCTGTCGTTCCCGGCAGGGGAGTGGCGGAAGTTCCTGGCCGGGCTCAAGAACTCCTGACCGCGCGACGGAGCCCGCCCCCGTGCTCGTGGGGCGGGCTCCGTCGCGCGTGCGTCAGCCGCCGTTGACCGGGCGGTACTGCGGGGTGCGGTAGGTGCGCGGGGTGTTCGCGGTGATGCGGAGGACCGAGTCGTACAGCGTGCGGCCCAGGGCGGCGCGGGCGCGCAGTGCCGGGTGGGTGGCCCCGTAGTTCTCCTCGTTCACCGCCTGGTTGCCGCTGTACTGGCCGGACGCGAACAGCGCGTAGGTGATGATCGGCTTGCCGTTCACGTCGAACACGATGCCCGCCTCGTTGCGGCCGTCGGCCTCCCAACCCGCCTTCGTCGCCACGTTCAGCCGCTCCGCCGAGGTCAGGTTGAGCCGGATCCCGTCGGTGAACGACGTCAACGACCGCAGCACCGTGAACAGGTGCTGGGTCGACGCCGCCGACAGCAGCTCGCCCGCCGCGAGCCTGCGCAGCATCGTGAACGTCTCGCGCGCCGTGGTGGTGCCGAGGTAGAACCGGTTCGGGTTGGCCACCGGGACGACCTGCGTGTGCACGAAGCCCTTGGCGCGCAGGATCTCGTTCAGCTCCAGCGCGGGCACGACCAGGCCGCACAGGCGCACCGCGGTGTTGTCCGACACCGTGAGCAGGTTGGCCAGGGCGTGGCCCACGGTCACCGAGCTCGGATAGCCGCCGTCGAGGTGGAAGATGCCGTCGGTGTCCCGGATGACGATGTCCGAGGTGACCTCGACCCGCTGGTCCAGCGTGATCAGCCCCCGGTCGACCTTGTCCAGCACGGCCAGCGCGACAGCGACCTTGTTCACGCTGTAGGCCTCGACCACGCGGTCCGCCTCGGCCTCGACGGCCGGCTTCACCACGCCGTCCGGGTCGGCGACGCCGATGTAGGACGACCACGTGCCCCGCGCCCGCGCCGTCTCCCACGCGTACTTCAGCGAGATCTTGCGGCGCGCCTGCTCGGCCGTCGTCGGGATCACCGCGTCCCACTCCGCCTCGGTCGTCTGGGCCTGCGCGGTCCCGGCGGTCGAACCGAGGACGGCGCTCGCCGCCGCCGCCGAGCCCAGCCCCAGCGCGAACCTGCGGTTGATGTTCATGTGCCCCCAATCAGTGGATGTTCCCGTAAGACGCCGCAGGCCGCTGTTTTGTTGCTCCGATCCGGTGAATCGGAGCTGACCAGCGGTAACCTGCACCCCATGGGAGCAGGAGTATTCCTGGTGACGGGGGCCAGCCGGGGCATCGGCGCGGCGACCGCCCGCCTGGCGGCCGAGGCCGGGTACCGACTGGTCCTCACGGCCCGTGACGCGGACGCGGTGGCGGAGCTCGCCGCGCAGCTCGGCGGACCCGACCGGGTGTGGGCGGCCTCGTGCGACGTGCGGGTGTACGAGCAGCTCGCGGCCCTGATGGGGCGCGTCGAGGAGGAGTGGGGCAGCCTCGACGTGGTGTTCGCCAACGCGGGCGCGAGCGTCACGACCTCGTTCACCACGACCGGCGGCGCGCCGCCCGCCGAGTGGAGCGACATGGTGCTGACGAACGTGTGCGGCCCCGCGTTCACCGCGCGGGCGGCGATGCCCGCGTTGATGCGCCACGCCGGCCACCTGGTGCTGACCGGGTCGGCGGCCGGGCGCGGGGTGCGGCCGGGGAACCTCTACTCGGCCACCAAGTGGGCGGTGACGGGGCTCGCGCAGGCGATCCGGGCCGAGTGCGTCGGCACGGGCGTCCGCGTCACGCTGGTGCAACCCGGCCTGACCGACACCGGCGGCATCCCCGCGTCGCGGGCGGCCGACCCCAAGCTCGACCCGCGGGACGTGGCCCGTGCCGTGCTGTACGCGGTGAGCCAGCCGCCGACCGTGGACGTCAACGAGATCCTGATCCGCCCGGCGGGCCAGGACGCCCACCGGTGATGCCGGAGCCGACCTCGCGCAACGCCGCGAGGACCTCCGGCGAGGCGTCGAGCGTGTAGGGAGCGCCCAGCAGCAGCAGGTCCGCGGCCACGTGCGCGATGTCGTCCGCGCCCAACCGCACCCGGCACGTCCGGTCGTCGACCGGTTCCACCCGGCCCGGCAACGCCACCACCAGCCGTGACCGGACCACCGACGCCGGCGCGTCGACCACGGCCGTGCACGTGTGCCGGTACGGCGCGGTGGTCAGCGAACGGGCCACGTACGCGGCCGGGCCCTCGGGCGGCTCCCGCGGCGTGAAGCGGCGGCCCGTGGCGCGGGGCGCGACCATCCGGTCCACCCGGAACGTCCGCCAGTCCTCCCGCTCCGGGTCGAAGGCCAGCAGGTACCAGCGCCGGTAGGCCGTCACCAGGCTGCGCGGCTCCACCCGCCGCTCCCGGCCCCGGTGCGTGAACGCGACCACCTCGTGGTCCCGGCACGCCGACGCCAGCACGCCCAGCGCCGCCGGGTCGGACACCGGGCCGTCCACCGCCATGACCGCGATCGCGTCCCGCACCGCCGCGACCCGCTGCCGCAGCCGCGACGGCAGCACCTGCTCCAGCTTCGCCAACGCCCTGGTGGACGACTCCTCGATGCCGTGCACGCCCGCCGCCGTGCGCAGACCCACGGCCACCGCCACCGCCTCGTCGTCGTCCAGCAGCAACGGCGGCAGGTTGCGGCCCGACGCGAGCCGGTACCCGCCCGCCGTGCCCGTCGTGCCGTCGACCGGGTAGCCCAGCTCCCGCAGCCGCTCGACGTCGCGGCGCACCGTCCGGTCCGTGACACCCAGCCGTTCGGCCAGCTCCGGCCCCGTCCAGTCACGCCTGCCCTGCATCAGCGACAGCAGGCGCAACATCCTCCCCGGCATCGTCATCACGGACATCCTATGTCCTAAAGGCCTCCTAGCGTGGTGGCCATGACGACCTACGTGCTCATTCCCGGCGCCTGCCACGGCGGCTGGTACTACGACCCGATCTCCGAACGGCTGCGCGCCGAGGGCCACGAGGTGCACGCGGTCACGTTGAGCACCGGACGGGTGAACCTGGACGACCACGTGGCCGAGGTGCTGGACCTGTTCGAGCGGCACGACCTGCGGGACGCCGTGCTCGTCGGGCACAGCTACGGCGGCATGGTGACCACCGTCGTCGCCGACCGCGCGCCGGACCGGGTCGCGACGCTCGTGTACGTGGACGCGTTCGTGCCGCGTGACGGCGAGTCGGCGTACGACATCGTGCACGGCGACTGGCGCAAGTGGTACGTCGAAGGGGCGGCGGGGGACGGGTTCGCCACGGCCCCGCTGCCGATCTTCGACGAGCGCGCGACGCACCACCCGTTGGCCACCCTGCTGCAACGGGCGTCGATCACCGGCGCCGTCGACCAGGTCACCGACCGCCGGTACCTGTTCATGGCCGAGTTCCCGGACAGCCCGCTGGCCACCACCCACGAACGGCTCCGCGACGACCCGACCTGGCACGTCGAGGCGTGGCCCGCCGGGCACAACGTGCTGCGCGACGCGCCGGAGCGGTTCCTGTCCGCGTTGAAGTCCGCAAGCCGGGATAACAGTGTGATCGATCGCACGCCCTAGCGTGGACGGATGAAGGTCCACGACATGCTCGTTGAAGAGCGGCGGCGGATGGCGGACCTCCTCGACGGGCTGGACGCGGGCCAACTGGCCACGCCCAGCCTGTCCGCGGGGTGGACCGTGCACGACGTCGGCGCGCACCTGACCACCTACCTCAGGTTCGGCCAGCTCAAGATCTACTGGGGCATCGTGTCCATGGCCGCCGACTTCGACCGGCTCAACCGGGAGCTGACCGCCAAGGCCGCCCGGCTGCCGACGTCGGAGCTCACCGCCCGGCTGCGCCGGTGGTCGACGTCGAGGACCACCATCCCGCGTTCGGGTTACGACCCCGTGCTGACCGACATCGTGCTGCACGACTACGACATCCGCGTGCCGCTGGGCATCGGGCGGGACGTGCCGGAGGACCGGCTGTGGGTGGCGTTCCAGCACCTGGCCGCCAAACCGTCGCCGGGTTACGCGCTGGGTTCCCGGTTGGCGGGACTGCGGCTGGAGGCCGTGGACACCGGCTGGGTGTCGGGCGCGGGCGCGGTGGTGCGGGGTGACGCCGAGTCGTTGGTGCTGGCGATGAGCGGCCGTGCGGTGGGGCTGGACGCGTTGACGGGCGACGGGCTGCCGCTGCTGCGCGAACGCGTCACCGCCCCGCCGCCGCGCGGCACGGTGGAGCGGCTGAAGGCCGTGGTCAAGGTCGTCGTCGACCCACCACCCCCGAACCGCCGCTCCCGCAACGCCTCCACCAACCCCTAACCCCGAGAGTCCAACGCTCACAGCACGAGAGTCCAACCCTCACAGCGCGAGAGTCCAACACTCACGACGCGAGAGTCCAACGTCCAGGACCTCTGAGTTCAACACTCGGCAGACCGGTGGGTATGCCCGAGCGTTGAACTCAGGGTGTCTGAGCGTTGGACTCTCGCGTTCCGAGCGTTGGACTCTCGCGCCGTGAACGTTGGACTCTCGGAGTGGGCGGTGGCGGGGTTCGTGGGAACCCCGCCACCGGTCATGCGGAGGTCCGTGCGCCGGACCGTCCGTGCTGCGAGGTCACCCCGTGGTGCAGGGGTTCCCGTTCACCCGGAAGTCGGTCGGCGGAGTCGTCGAGCCCGACCCGGAGGAGTTGAAGCCGATGCCCGCCGACGCGCCGGGCGCCAGCGTGCGGTTCCACGACAGGTTCGTCGCGGACGCCGCCTGGCCCGACTGGGCCCACGTCGCCGACCAGCCCTGCGTGATCTTCTGGTTGCCCGGCATGGTGAACTCGAGCTTCCAGCCGTTCCACGCCTGGGCGCTGGTGTTCGTCACGGTGACGTTCACCGACATGCCGGTCGACCACGAGGACGCCTGCCAGGTCACCTTGCAGTAGCCCGCCACCACGTCCGGCTTGGTCCGCACGCTCGCCTGCGGCGACATGGCCGAACGCAGGTTCGCGCCGTTCTTCGCCACCACGGTGAAGCTGTACGCCGTGTCGGGCCGCAGCCCGGTCAGCGTCGCCGACGGCGAGGTGACCGTGGCGACCACGCGCAGCGCGTCGCCCTCGACGGAGATGACGTCGTACTCCTTGACGCCGCTCTCCGCGTCGGTGGACGCCGTCCACGTCAGCTTCGCGCCCGTCGTGGTGATGTCCGACGCCACCGGGGTGCCCGGCGTCGACGGCGCGGTGGTGTCGACCGGCGGGGCGGTCGTGACCTTCTCGGCCGCCCAGTTGGCGATCCACGCGAGCGCGGAGTTCCAGTTGACCGTGACCTCGTTGACCGAGTACGCCTCGATGTGGTCCACGAAGCACTTCTGGGCCTTGCAGCCGGTGAGCAGGCGCGCGGCGATCGGGTCCTGCAGCGCGCTGTTCGGGCCACCGGAGAGCGCGCCCGCGGGCGCGTTCGGCAGCGTCGGGTCGAGCTGGTTCGCCCAGTGCCGGTGGTGCACGTTCTTGACCGCCTGGTCGCCGTAGCCCGAGACGTACGAGTACGACATCGGGTTGCGGCCGAGCAGGTAGTTCAGGCCCTGGAACACGCCCGCGCGGTACTTGGCCGCGCCGGTGAAGTCGTGCGCCAGCGCGAGCACCGAGATGTTGTTCGCGACCAGGCCGTTGGAGCCCCAGTCGTAGCCCTCGACCGGCTGGTACGGCGCGGGGTACGCCTGGCCCGCCATCCGGGTCAGCAGCGAGTCCGCGACCGCGGTGAACGCCGACTTGATCGCCGTGACGTCCGCGGCCGGCAGGCCGTTGGGCACGAGCGCCAGCGTGATGTCGCCCAGCGGGCCGGTGGAGCCCCAGTCGAAGCCGCGCGTGGTCAGGCTCTTGCCCTTGTAGTGCGTCGACGACGTGAGGTCGGTCCGGTAGGTGGACTCGCCGGTGGTGGCGAACATCTCCGCCGCCGCCCAGTAGAACTCGTCGGTCAGGGTGGCGTCGCTGTAGGAGCCGCCGCCGGTGCCGTCGTTCGGGTCGGCGATCTTGTTCGGGTTCGCCTTCGCCGCCGCGTACGCCTTGGTGGCCGCCGCGAGCGCCTTCGCCGAGAACGTCGGGTCGATCGTCTTCCAGATGCGGGCCGCCTGGGCCGCCACCGCGGCCGTGTTCAGCGTCGCGGCCGTGCTGGTCGCGGACAGCCGGCGGGCCTGCGGGTCCTGGTGGGGCAGCAGGGGCAGCCCGGTCCAGTTCTGGTCGTGGATCTTGTGGTGCACCATGCCGTCGGGCGCCTGCATCTTCAGCAGGAACTCGACCTCCCAGCGGGCCTCGTCCAGGATGTCCGGGACGCCGTTGGCCTTCTCCGGGATGTTCAGCTTGCCGTCGCCCAGCGCGGCGGCGTCGCCGATCAGCTTCGCGCGCTCGTAGGTGTTGAGCACCTGCCACGCCGAGATGCCGCCGTTGACGACGTACTTGCCGTGGTCGCCCGCGTCGTACCAGCCGCCGCGCACGTCGAGCGTGTAGCCGCAGGTGATGGTCGCGAGGCAGGGGACGTTGTTGTCACCCTGGTTCGGCGCGACGTTGAGGTGACCGGCGGGGCGCGCGTACTGCTCGCCCACGTACTGCGCCTCGATCGGGATGCCGCTGCGGTTGTGGTAGAAGTACGCCAGCGAGTCGTAGCGCAGCTTCTTGACCTGGTCCGTCGCGATGTCGAACGGGAAGCTCGTCTCGGTGCCGACGGTCAGCGTGTAGCCGGTGCCCGCGGTGTCGTACGACGAGAAGTCGATCAGGTGCGTGGAGTCGCCCGACTCGGGGTCCACGGAGCCCTTGGGCACGGTCTGACCGGTCGCCACGGTCGTGCCGGCCGAGTTCTTCAGCGCCCACGTCTGCGCGGTCAGCGCGTCCGAGGTCAGCGTGGCCTGCTTGGGCAGGCCGGGCACGTAGGCGACCTGGTTGACGTTGATCTTCTTCGGCGGGTTGGCCGGGTCGCCGCCCGGCGGCTTCACGCCGCCGACGAGGGAGACGTTGTCCACGCAGACCGTCGTGTCGGCCGCCTGCGCGCCGAGGTGGAAGGTGACCTGCCCGGGCCCCGCGTCCGGGAAGTCCAGCTCCGAGGTGAACGTGAAGGTGAAGTGCTGCTTCGTCGTGGTCAGCGCGACGTCGTGCTTCGCGATCTGCCGGTACGGGCTGACGCCCTCACCGGCCACCGCCGCCGCCGGCCTGGCGACCGAGGCGTAGGCGTCGAAGGACATCGTGTAGGACTGGCCCGCCTCGAACGGCACGCCGTTCTGGCCGATCAGGGAGTCCCACGGGTTGACCGTGCCGCCGGTGACCGTGGCGCACAGCTCGCCGTTCGTGACGCGGTTCGACACGCCCGCGCTGGCCCACCACGGGTCGGCGGAGCCGGCGTTGAACGAGCCGTTGACGAGCCTCTCGTAGTCGGCCGCGTAGGCCGTTCCGGACGCTAGCGCGCCGCTGACCGCCACTAGTGCGAGGGCTGCGGTGGCCTGGCGGCGCCACCGGGGAGAAGGAAGCGATCTCATGGACTTGGGTCTCCTCCGTCTGCTCTGACGGTTGACGACGCTTCTGGGAGCGCTCCCTGGGAGCGCTCCCAGGGACTCTAGAGTGACCCCTCGCACATTCACAAGACTGACTTTGACCTCCAGTTAACTGGAGGTCACACGCTGTGAGCATGATGGTGGAGCCGCACTGATGGACGTCGGGATCACCCTGCCGGGGTTCGGGACCGACCCGGTGGCGCACGCACGGCACGCCGAGGGGCTCGGGCTGGAGTCGGTCTGGCACGGCGACCACCTGGTCCCCGTGACCCCGTTCCTGGACGCGACGCTGGTCCTCGCGGCCGTCGCCGCCGCGACCGATCGGATCAAGCTGGGGTTCGGCGTGATGGTCCTGCCGCTGCGGCCGGTCGCCTGGGCGGCCAAGCAGGTCGCGACCCTCCAGCACCTGTCCGGGGAACGGGTGCTGCTCGGCGTCGGCAGCGGCGGCGAGGCGCACGGCGAGGCCGCGTGGCGCGCGGTCGACGTGCCGTTCGCGGAACGGGGCCGGCGGACGGACGCGGCCCTGGCCGTGCTGCCGGACCTGGTGCGGGGCCGGGCGGCGCGGGTGCACGGCGCGGACGTCGCGCTGTCGCCGGGCGCGGTGATGCCGCCGGTGCTCGTCGGCGGTGGGGGCAGGGCCGCGTTGCGGCGGGCGGCGCGGTTCGGCGACCACTGGTACCCGGCGTTCGTGCCGTCGCGGGCGGTGTCGACGGGGGTGGCGCGGCTGCGGGAGCTGGCGCAGGAGCACGGTCGACCGGTGTGCGGGGTGACGGTCGGGGTGGGCGTGGCGCTGGGCGACGTGCCCCCGGCGGCGGTGGAGCACCGGATCCGGTCGATGACCGACTACGGGCTGACCGAGGAGCAGGCGCGGGAGGTGCTGGTGACCGGGTCGGTCGAGCGGGCCCGCGACCACTTCGGGCGGCTGGCGCAGGCGGGTGCGGACCGGGTGGTCGCGATGCCCTTCACCGAGGACCGCTTCCGGCAGGCCGAGCTGGTCGCGCGCGCTACGGTGGGCACGTGACCGGGTGGATCACGAAGGCCAACGGCGTCGACCTGTGCGTGGAGACCTTCGGCACGCCGGCGGACCCGGCGGTGCTGCTCGTCGCCGGCGCGACCGGGTCGATGCTGTCGTGGGCCGACGGGTTCTGCGCGCGGCTGGCCGACGGCGGGCGCTACGTCATCCGGTACGACCACCGCGACACCGGGCGGTCGGTGACCTACCCGCCGGGAGAGCCGGGCTACGGGTTCGCGGACCTCGCGGCGGACGCGGTCGGCGTGCTGGACGCCCTGGCGGTCACGCGGGCGCACGTCGTCGGCATCTCCATGGGCGGCGGCCTCGCGCAGCTCCTCGCGCTCGACAACGCCGACCGGGTGGCGACGCTGACGCTGATCGCCACCAGCCCGGCCGGTCCCGGCGCGCCGGACCTGCCACCCATGTCGCCCGCGCTGCTGGAGCACTTCGCCGCCGGCGCGCCGCCCGCGCCCGACTGGACCGACCGCGACGCCGTGGTCGAGCACCTGGTGGCGGCGGACCGGCCCTACGCCGGAGGGCGGCCGGTGGACGCGGCCGCGGCGCGCGCGGCGGCGGGACGGGTGTTCGACCGGGCGCGGGACATCGCGGCGAGCCGCAACCACTTCGGGATCGGCCACATCGAGTCGTGGCGGTCCCGGTTGGGCACGATCGCGGCGCCCACGCTGGTCGTGCACGGCGACGTGGACCCGTTGACCCCGCCGGGGCACGGCGAGGCGATGGCGCGGGAGGTGCCCGGCGCGACGTTGCTGCTGCTGGAGGACTGCGGGCACGAGCTGCCGCCGGGCGTGTGGGACGTGGTCGTCCCGGCGATCGTGGCGCACACCGACTCGGCCGAGCCCGGGCGCGACGAGGTGCTGGCCCGGATCCGGCGGCTCGGCTCGGTGGACGCGGGCACGGCGTTCGAACGGCTCTACGCCGCCGCGGCCCGCGGCGAGGTGGACGTGCCGTGGCACCGGGACGAACCGCACCAGCTGATCCTGGACCGCTTCAAGGACGTGGACGGCACGGGCCGGCGCGCGCTCGTCGTCGGCGCCGGGTACGGGCAGGACGCCGGGTTCCTCGCCGGCCTGGGGTTCGACACCCTCGGGTTCGACATCTCGCCGACCGCGGTGGGCGTGGCGGCGCAGCGGTTCCCGGCCGCGCGGTTCGTGGTGGCCGACCTGCTCGACCCGCCCGCCGAGTGGTCGGGCGCGTTCGACGTGGTGGTGGAGGTGCTGATCGCCCAGGCGCTGCCCGCCGACGTGCGGCCGGCGGCCATCGCGGCCATGCGCCGGTTCGTCGCGCCCGGCGGCACGTTCGTCCTCCTGGCGCACGCCCGCGACGACGACGAGCCGGTGGCCGGCCCGCCGTGGCCGCTGGTGCGCGCGGAGGTCGAGTCGTACGCCGACGAGGACCTCCGCGCCGTGCTGGTCGACCGCACCGGCAACCGGTGGTGGGCGGAGTTCCGGCGCGTCAGCTGATGCCGATGATCGAGGTGTAGCCGTTGGGCACGATCCTCTCGGCCATCCGCTGGTAGGCCTCCGGGTCGTCGGGCGCCCACGTGGCCAGCCCGTCGACGTAGCGGTTGGCCGCGCAGAACATCGCCGCGATCAGCACGGTGTCGTGCACCTCGACGTCCGTGGCGCCGTTCTCCTTCGCCTTCGCGACCAGCTCGGCCGTCACCGCGCGCCCGCTGTCGGTCACCGCCGTGGCGATGTCGAGCAACGCCACCATCTTGGGCGTGTGCTCGTAGTCCTCGGGCAGCTGCGCGGCGGCGAAGGCCCCGTGGGAGCCCGCGCAGAACTTGCACTTGTTCAACTCGGACACGTGCGTGGCGATCAGCTCGCGCTCGCCGCGGGTCAGGTCGCTCGGGCCGCGCAACAGCACCTCGGTGAGCTCGCTGAGCGGGCGGCCCGTCTCGGGGCGGTAGTTCATCAACCCGGCCATCCCGGGCAGGGCGTTGTCCAACTCGATGTGCGGCATGTGATCAGTGTCCCCAGCGCGTGACACCCGGTCGAGCGGGCGATCGGACGAAAACACAACACAGTTATGTGAAGGGCTCACCCGGATCGCCGCCCTCGTTCACCCGTACGGCCGTTGTGGTCCGCGTCCGGACGCGCGTCAGGCGCAGGACCCCGGGTCGACCCGGTAGGCCGGTGCGTCCCGGCCGGCGAGCACCGGCGTGGTGGCGGTCGCCGTGGCGACGCCGTCGCGGACGCTGTGGGCGACGCGTTCACCCGCGTACACCAACGGGTCGCTGGACCACACCACCTCGCCGCGGACGACGACCAGCCGGCGCTCGTCGCCGACGCCCTCGCACCCGTACCCGCTGATCGCGCTCACCCCGCCGCCCTCCGCCAGCACGAGCGGCCGGCCGTCCGCCTCGGTGACGGCGCGCAGACCCGCCTCGCCCAAGCCCCACACCGTGAAGAGCTCGGTGTTGGCCCCGACGGACTCGGTCACCACCGCCTCGTCGCGGCCGTCGTCGTCCACGTCCGCGAAGCGCAGTGGCCGCACGCCGATGAAGCTGTGCAGCGGCATCCGGGCGGTGAACCGGACGCCGCGGACGACGGCGACGAGCTCCTGCTGCTCCGGGGCGTCCGCGACGGCCCCCACCACGACCCGGTCCACGCGGCCGTCGCCGTTGAGGTCCGGCCCTCTCACCACGTCCCCCGCGCCGGCCGCCGCACCCGTTCCCCACAGCGCCGGAACGGCCGCGACGAGCGCGAGCGCGGGCGCAAATGCCTTCACCACGATGATTTCCCCCTGTTGGCGGGCACCACGAAGACACCTCGTGGCACCTGTTTCCCCCGACGCGATCGCGTCACCACCCAGGGGACGGCCGGTGGCTCCCGACGTTCCGCACTGTGACTCAGCTCACAGAGCGGGCGTAGACGGCGGGGGTAATGCCGTAGCAGCGGCGGAACCACCGGGTCAGGTGGGCTTGGTCGGCGAAGCCCGCGAGCGCCGCCGCATCGGCCGCCGAACGGCCGTCCGCGAGCAGCCGCCTGGCCGCGCGCAGGCGGCGTTGGCGCTGGTAGTCGCTGGGGGAGAGGCCGTACTCGGCGCGGAACGCCCGGTAGAGCGCGAACCTGCTCAGGCCGGTCGTCCTGGTGAGCTCCTCGGTGGTGACGTCGTCGGCGTGGTGGGCCTCGATCAGGTCGCGCGCGGCGGAGGGGTCGCCCCGCGGCCCGGTCGTCGTGGGCAGCGGCACGACGTGGGACGCCATCGCCAGCACGGCGCGCATCAGGTGCTCGTCACGGGCCAGGTGGCCGTCCTGCAGGACGGTGTGCAGGCGGCGCAACGCGTCGGCCAGCGCCGGCGAGTGCACCACCGGGTCGCGGAACAGCGGCAGCCGCGGCAGCAGCTCGGCGACCAGCGACGGTCCGATGTGGACGATCCGGTAGGTGAAGCCGTCCTCGGTGGCGGTGCGGCCGTCGTGCGCCTCGTCGGGGTTGAACGCGAGCACCTCGCCCGCCGCGCTGGTGTGCGCGCCGCCCCGGCACCGGAACGCCTGCACCCCTTGCTCGGTCACCCCGAACGAGTAGGCGTCGTGGCTGTGCCGGTGGTACCGGTGCGACGTGAAGTGCGCGTGCATCGCCTCGACCGGCTCATCCGCCGCGCGCCAGTACCGCGTCCACTGCACGCCGCCCATTGAAACACCGGCGGTCGCGTCGCACCCGCGATGGTCGGCAACACGTCCGTGTGAGCGCTCCCATGGAATGTGCGAGGGATTCGCCTTTGCTCTTGACTGGTGTAGACCATTTCCGGTTGAGTGGCCCCCATCACACGTCCGAGGGCGCTCGAACGGAAAAGAGGGATCTTTGTGTCGAGATTCCGCGCAGTGGCGGCGATCGCCGCTTTCGTGGTCGGGGCGGCGCTGACCGTCGTGGTGGCCAACACCGCCGCCGCGGCCGCCTGTGCGTCCGCGTGGACCCCGTCGGCCGTCTACACAGTCGGCATGTCGGCGTCGCACTCCGGGCACAACTGGCAGGCCAAGTGGTGGACCCAGAACGAGACCCCCGGCTCGGCCGCGGTCTGGGCCGACCAGGGGACCTGCGGCGGTGGCACGACGCCGCCGCCCGCCTGCGACTACCCGGCGTGGGTGCAGGGCCAGTGGTACACCGCCGGCAGCATCGTGCGCTACACCGACGGCAGGTACTACATCGCCGAGCACGACAACCCGGGCTACGACCCGATCATCAGCACCTGGTACTGGAACCCCCACGACTGCGGGTCGACCCCGACCACCACGACCAGCACGCCCGTGCCGGGCGGCTTCGTGGTGAGCGAGGCGCAGTTCCAGCAGATGTTCCCGAACCGGAACCCGTTCTACACCTACTCCGGGCTGACGGCCGCGCTCGGCGCGTACCCCGGCTTCGCCAAGACCGGCTCGGACACCGTCCGCAGGCAGGAAGCGGCGGCGTTCCTGGCCAACGCCAACCACGAGACCGGCGGCCTGGTCCACATCGTCGAGCAGAACCAGGCGAACTACCCGCACTACTGCGACCCGGGCCAGCCCTACGGCTGCCCCGCGGGCCAGGCGGCCTACTACGGCCGCGGTCCCATCCAGCTCAGCTGGAACTTCAACTACAAGGCGGCGGGCGACGCGCTGGGTCTGCCGCTGCTCACCAACCCGTGGCTGGTGCAGAACGACGCCTCGGTGGCCTGGAAGACCGCCCTCTGGTACTGGAACACCCAGTCCGGCCCGGGCACGATGACCCCGCACAACGCGATGGTCAACGGGTACGGCTTCGGTGAGACGATCCGCAGCATCAACGGGTCGCTGGAGTGCGGCGGGCGCAACCCGGCGCAGGTCCAGAGCCGGGTCGACGCCTACCAGCGGTTCGTCGGCATCCTGGGCGTGCCCGCGGGCGCCAACCTGTACTGCTGAGCGGCGTGGTGGCGGGGGTCGCGCGGCGGCCCCCGTCCCGCGTCACCGGTCCAGGTGCGCGAGCACGGCCCACCCGAACGACCCCGGCGACTCGACCCACGGCACGTGGCCCGCGCCGGGCAGCACGACCCGCGCCACGTCCGGCAGCGCGTCGGCCAGCGAGTCCACCGACCACCGGGGCCGCAGGTCCGCCGCGCCGTCCACGATCAGCGTGGGCACGTCCAGGCCGCGGCAGCGCGCGATCAGCTCCGCCTCGTCCCACGCGTGCGACTCGGCGTTCAACGCGGCGTTGGCCTCCTCGTTCACGCCGAACCACGGCGTGGCCGGCTCCTCGGCCCGCCACCGCGCCGTCCCCGGGTCGGCGAAGTCCGCCGTCCACAGCCGGACCGCCGCGTCCCGCCCGACCGGGCCCGGGACGGTCGGGACGGCCGGCCCGGCCGGCCGTTCGGCCCGGTTGCGCCGGTACTCCGCACGCCAGTCCTGCCCCAACCCGGTGCCGGAGACGTAGACCAGCGACGAGACCCGGTCCGGGTGCGCCAACGCGTAGTGCAGCGCCACGTCCGCACCCCAGGAGTGGCCGAGCAGCGCCATCCTGGCGAGTCCGAAGTGGACCCGGACGGCGTCGAGGTCGGCCAGCGTGCGGGCCATCGTGTAGGGCCCCTCGCGCTCGGACCGGCCGCCGCCGCGCTGGTCCCAGCGGATCAACCGGACCCGGTCGGCCAGCAGCTCCGCGAGACCGTCGAACATGTCCCACAGCCCGGGGCCGCCGTGGCACAGCACCAGCGGCTCGCCCCGCCCCGGTGTGGCGGGCCCCGGTCCGGCACGCCCCGAGTCGGCGGCCCACAACACGCGGCCGTCGTCCGCGATGACCTTGTGCTCCTCCATACAGCTCAGTGTCGGCCAACCAGGCGCCGGATCACACTGATCGGGCCAATTGAGTCGATGGCGGCGATCTTCACGGGATCACCACGCCCGCCTCGCGGTAGGCGGCCTGGGCGAGGGCGAAGGCGAGCGCCACGCCGGCGGCACCGCGACGTCCGGGGTGTCACCGGGTGTCGCGAGCACCGCCTGGTCGGTCGCGCTGAGCGACCGGTACTGCGCCCCGCGCGTCCTCGACCTGCCTGCCGGTCCGCCGCCGCATCTATGTCGGCGTGGTCGGCGCTGGCCCGGTCCAGCTCGCCCTGCTCGGGCATCGAGGTCGTCCCGTGCCCGCAGGTGCGTTCACAGTCGGGGTCACGGGCGGCTGGACCAGTCGGTTCAGATCCTTGACCCGGATGACGTTCACGATTATGGTCTAGACCACATCGCGTGGTGTGACGGACCGTCCCCGGCTCGTCACGCGTCGCGTGTTCCGGCCGCCGCGGAAATGGACCCTGCCTTGGAGACCCCTCCGGGTCTCCTCCGAAGGAGCTGGACACATGAGCCTGAAACGCAAGCTCGCGGTGGTACTGGCCGCCGTGGGCATCACCCCGTTCTTCGTCGTGATGTCGGCGGGGACGGCGAGCGCGCACGGCTACATCTCGTCGCCGCCCAGCAGGCAAGCGATGTGCGCGCAGGGCCGAGTCTCGAACTGCGGCCCGATCGTCTACGAGCCGCAGAGCGTGGAAGGGGCCAAGGGGCAGAACAACTGCCACGCCGGCCTGAGCCAGTTCGCCCAGCTCAGCGACGACAGCCGGGCGTGGCCCACCACCTCGGTGGGCAACAACGTGACGTTCAACTGGACGCTCACCGCCCGGCACTCCACCACCACGTGGCAGTACTTCGTCGGCGGCTCGAAGATCGCCGAGTTCAACGACGGCGGCCGGCAGCCCGCGGCCACCGTGACGCACAACGTGAGCCTGGGCGGTCGCACCGGCCGGATCAAGCTGCTGGCGGTCTGGAACATCGCCGACACGCCCATGGCGTTCTACTCGTGCGTCGACCTCCAGGTGGGTTCCGGTGGCGGCACGCCGACCACCACGACCACGCCGACCACCACCACGCGGCCCACGACGACCACGACCGCGCCCCCGGTGGGCGGCACGTGGGCGCCCAACACCGCCTACTCGGTCGGCTCGCAGGTGACGTACGGCGGCGTCGGCTACCGCTGCATCCAAGCCCACACGTCCCTCGTGGGCTGGGAGCCGCCGAACACCGCGTCCCTGTGGCAGCGGCTCTGAACACCCTGACGTAGAGCCGATGTGACCGCAGCCCGTCCGCGCCGACCCTGTGACGGCGCGGGCGGGCCGTCCGGTGAAGGAGGACGACCTTGCGACGCCTCGCAGCCCTGGTGGCCGGCGTGCTCGTGCTGGCCGGTTGCGGCTCCGCCACGCCCGCGGCGACGCCGCCACCCGTGTCGACCGTGGTGGAGACCGACGAGTTCAACGAAACCGACGTGATGTTCCTCCAGATGTCCGTGCCGCACCACAGGGCCGCGCTGGAGATCGCGCGCCTGGCCAAGGACGGCCCCGTGCGCGCGGAGGTGAAGACCCTGGCCGCGGCCATCGAGGTCACCCAGCTGTCCGAAGTGGACTCGATGACGAAGTGGCTGGCGGACTGGGAGCAGCCGGAGACGGCGGGCGACAACCCGCAGCTGCACGCCGGCCACGGCGGCGACCACTCGACCAGCCCGGAGGCCATCGCCGAACTGGCCGCGACCGGCGCCGGCGAGTTCGAGAAGGCGTTCCTGAACCTGCTCATCGGCCACCAGCACAACGCGGTGGCGATGGCGAAGCTGGAGAAGGAGGGCGGCGTCAACCCGCAGGCGAAGGACCTGGCGGAGCGGATCTTCCAGTCCCGCACCGCGCAGATCGCGCAGATGCTCGGCTACCTGGACTAGAGGTCGAGCCCGAGGCCGCTGGTGAAGCGACGGTGCTCGCCCGTCACCGGGTCGGTGAACTCGAGCACCTTCGCCAGGAGCTGGAGCGGGTCGGTGAAGTCGTCCAGGGGCTTCTCGCGCAGGACGGGGTAGAAGTCGTCGTTGCGGATCGGCACGCCCAGCGAGGCCATGTGCAGGCGGAGCTGGTGCGTGCGGCCGGTGAGCGGCAGCAGCCGGTACCGGCCCCAGCCGGCGCGGTGCTCGACCAGCTCGACCCGCGTCTCGGCGTTCGGCGGACCGGGCACCTCCTGCGCGGTGATCACGCCCTTGACCTTGACGATGCGGCTGCTCACGCGGGCCGGCAGGGTCAGCGCGGGGTCGTGCGGCGCGATGGCCTCGTACTCCTTGCGCACCGCGCGGTCGGCGAACAGGGTCTGGTACTTGCCGCGCAGGGTCGGCTCGACCACGAACATGACCAGGCCGGCGGTCACGCGGTCCAGCCGGTGCGCGGGGCTCAGGTGCGGCAGCCCGAGGTCGCGGCGCAGCCGGACGAGCGCCGTCTCGACCACGTGCTTGCCACGCGGGATCGTGGCCAGGAAGTGCGGCTTGTCGACCACGAGGATGGCGTCGTCGCGGTGCACGACCCGGATCTCGAAGGGCACCGCCACCTCGTCGGGCAGGTCGCGGTGGAACCACACCGCGCCGCCGGGCGTGAACGGGGCGTCCGGCGCGATCGGGCCGGCGAGGTCGTAGACGCGGCCCTCGGCGAGCATCAGGTCGATCCGCTCGGGCGCGACCCGGGGCAACCGGTCGACCAGGTGGTCGCGGACCGTCGTCCACGGCCCGTCGTCGGGGAACCGCAGCCGTGCCGGGTCGAGGCCGTGCCGCTGGTCCAGCGGCGGCCGGAGCTTGCGCCTCATCGTCGGGCAGCATACGCCGTTCCGGACCGGGGCCCGGTGTCCTCCGGCACCCTGGCGGTCGACGTGATCGCGGGCCCGTGACGGGGGAGGGCGACGCGGCGGCACGCCGGTCCGGGCGGGCACCCGGGCCGAGGCCGTCGAGGTCGCCGGGCGGCACGGGTACGGCGAGTTCGTCGAGGTGGTCCGGCTCAACCCCTGGTCCAGGGGGTTCGGCACGGCGGTGCTGCCCGCGTTCTTCGGGGTCCTGCTGCCGGGCGCGGGCCGACGGGGACGTGCTCGCGCTCGTCGGCGGCATCCTCCTCACCGCGCCGGCGGCCGGCCTCCTCGCCCCGGGGGTGGTGGCGCTGCGGCAGCGGAAACCCGCGGCCCGGCGGAAGGTCCTCCTGATCGGTCCGCGCGACCGGCTCGCGCAGCACCCCGTCCCCTCCGCGCACCACGAGGCCGTCCTCGCCCTGGCCGGGGCGGGCGGCGCGACGATGCGCTAGCTGTTCTGTCCTGTGAGGTTGGGGACGCGGGTGGTGGGTGGTTGGCCGCCCAGTGCGGTGTGGCCGCGGTGGTGATTGTAGGTGTGCAGCCATCGTGGCAGTGCCGCTCGTCGTTCGGTTTCGCTGCGGTATGCCTCGGCGTAGGCCCATTCGTCGAGCAGGGTTCGGTTGAAGCGTTCGACCTTGCCGTTGGTCTGGGGTCGGTAGGCGCGGGTGCGTTTGTGGGTGATGCCCGCGTCGGTGAGGGTGTCTCGCCACAGGTGTGAGCGGTAGCAGGAGCCGTTGTCCGTCAGCACCCGCTTCACCACCACCCCCGCCGCCTGGAAGAACGCCTGTGCCCGGGTCCAGAAGGCGCTGGCGGTTTCCTTGGTCTCGTCGGGCAGGATCTCGGTGTAGGCCAGCCTGCTGTGGTCGTCCACGGCGTTGTGCAGGTAGGAGTAGCCGAGGTTGGGGCGGCCGTGAACCTTGCGCGGCCTGGTCGGGTCGCGGTGGGCGGAGCTGTTGCGCCCGCCGGCCCGCCGGCCGTGGACTTTATGGCCGCCGCCGTCGGGGATGTTGCCGAGCTTCTTGATGTCGACGTGCACCAGGTCGCCGGGTGCGACGTGTTCGTAACGTCGGATCACCCGGCCGGTGGCGCGGTCCAGGTGCGCCAGGCGGGCCAGGCCGAAACGGCGCAGCACCCGGTGCACCGTGGAGGGGTTGAGCCCCAGCAGGAAGGCGATGCGGGCCGGACCCCACCGCCGCGCCAGGCGGACCTTCACGATCCGGCGTTCACGGCGGGTGGGCAGCCGGCGCGGGCTGCGGTGCGGTCGGCTGGAACGGTCGACCAGGCCCGACTCGCCCAGCTCGCGGTAACGGCCGGCCCAACGGGCGGCGGTGCTCGGCGAGACCTGGAACCGCTCGGCCGCCCGCCGCAACGGCCAGCCCTCGTCCACGACACACCGGGCCAAGCGCAGCCTGCCCACCGGAGTCAGCGGTGCGTTAGCGTGGGTCACGAGGGCCTCCGTCGGCTTGGTGTAGACGTCGCAATCCACACCGAACCCGGAGGCCCTCCCTCATTCCAACATCATCCGACTACGTGTCCCGGTGTCCACAACCTCTCAGGGCAGTACAGCTAGCCCGCCAGCGCCGGTTCCCGGTCGACCTCGGACCGGGCGAAGCCCCTGGCGATCAGCAGGACACCCAGCGCTACCTCGAACAGGCCGCCCGGGACGGAGAGCGCCACGCCGACGCCGTAGCCGAGCACTTCGAGGACCGCGCCCAGCAGGAAGACGGCGTAGCCGACCACGCCCCACACCGCGATGGCGCGGTGCACCAGGCGGGCGCGCAGCAGGACCCGGCAGAACAGCACGCCCACGGCGCCCACGGCCATCATCGCCACCTGGTAGCTGTAGTGGTTGCCCGCCGCGCCCACCCCGGCCGACGCCGGCAGCAGCACGAACACGACGCCGACGGCCAACAGCGCCGCCTCCACCGCCCGGCCGGCCAGGTACGCGTGCGCGGTCAGCTCGCCGTGCGGCCGCAGCACCGGGAAGGCCAGCACGCCGATGCCGACCACGACGGCGGAGTTCACCAGCATCAGCAGGGCTCCCGCGGCCACCCGCGTGCCCGACCCCGAACCGACCAGGGCGGTGCCGGCGCCGTACGCGACGAACGCCAGGAGGAACAGCGCCCCCATGGCCCGGTCGATGGCTCTCGTTGACATGGGGTTTCCCCTTCGCCTGCGGTGCTGGACTTACTTAGTAAGGCAGACGGTACCTTACTAAGTACGCGATCGTCGCCCATCGCGCAACCGCCACCACGGAGGTCGGATGTCGAAGGCAGGAGCACCGCTGAGCCGGGACCGCGTGCTGCGCGCCGCCGTCGCCATCGCCGACGCGGGCGGCATCGCGGGGCTGACCATGCGGTCCCTCGGCGACGCCCTCGGCGTCAAGCCGATGTCCCTCTACCACCACGTCAAGAACAAGGACGAGATCCTCGACGGCATCGTGGACCTGGTCTTCGCCCGGATGGAGCTGCCGACGCCCGGCGGCGACTGGCGGCACGAGATGGTCAAGCGGGCGAACTCCGCCCGTGGCGTGCTCAAGCGCCACCCGTGGGCGATCGGTCTGCTGGAGTCGCGCAAGGCGCCCGGCCCGGCGACGCTGCGACACCACGACGCGACCATCGGCACCCTGCGCCGCGCGGGCTTCTCGGTCGCCATGACCGCCCACGCCTACGCCCTGCTGGACAGCTACGTGTACGGGTTCGCGCTCCAAGAGGCCGCGCTCCCCTTCAACGGCCCCGATTCCGCCACGGACGTGACCGCGGACATCATGGCGCACTTCGAGAAGGACGAGTACCCGCACCTCGTGGAGATGGCGACCGAGCACGTCCTGCGACCGGGCAACGACTTCGCCGACGAGTTCCCGTTCGGGCTCGGCGTGATCCTCGACGCCCTGGCGGGGTGGCTCCCGGCCGAGGTCAGTCCACGCTCGTGAACTCGACCTGGTAGCCCAGCGCGCCGAACATGCCGGTCAGCATCTTGCGGGTGTTGTCCTCCGCCCGCTGCGCCAACCCGGACTCCCGCGCCGCGTCGGAGATCTTCTGCTCCGCCGCCACGTAGAACGGCTGCTGGTCCTGCGTCTGCACCAACGACGTCAGCCGGTCGAACAGCCCGCGCTCCTGCGCGAACACGTAGCACCGCTCCTGGTCGAGGTTCGGCTTGTCCAGCACCGCCTTGGGCAGCGCCAGCCGGACCTTCCGCGCCTCGCCGGACGCGGTCGTCGGCGACACCTCCAAGGCGCCCTCGGCCAACCCGCCGAAGTCGACGTAGGCGTTCACCGTCCCGGCCGCCACGAACAGCGTCCGCTGCCCGGCCAGCGCCGACGGCACGTACCGGACGTCGCGCTCGATGTCGAGCACCACCTGGAACTCGCCCGCCGACGCGTGGTACTGGCTCAGGTCCCGCAACGACTGCAACAACGCCGGCTGGCTGCGGTCGATCGTGTCCGTGCCCGTCAACAACCGGGGCACCACCAACACCGCCGCCACCAGGACCCCGACCGCCACCAGCACCGCCGCCGCCACACCGATGCGCCACTTCATGCCGCCGGGTTACCCCGGCGCGCTACCAGGGAACCCGCTTCCCGTCGCGGAAGAACCCGCCCGTCGGCCCGTCGTCGGGCAGCGTCGCCGCCCACACCACGCTCGCCGCGCCCCGCGCCACCGGCCGCCCGCCGGGCCCGCCCATGTCCGTGGCCACCCACCCGGGGCACACCGCGTTGACCTTCATCCCGGGCAGCTCCGCGGCCAACGTCAAGGTCAACGCGTTCAACGCCGCCTTCGACGTCCCGTAAGCCGGTGTCCCGCCGCCCATCGACGCCAGCGACGCGGCCTCGCTCGACACGTTCACCACCCGCGCGCGCCGGGCCGCCCGCAGCAGCGGCAGCAGGCCGAGGACGGTGCGCCACGGTCCGTAGAAGTTGGTCTCCATGGCCTCCCGGACGACCCCCAGATCGGCCGAGGACGCCCGCTGCCAGGTGTCGTAGTGGATGGCCGCGTTGTTCACCAGCACGTCCAGCCGGCCGTGCCGCGTGGTCACGTGGTCGACCAGCGCGGCCACCGACGCGTCCTCGGTCACGTCCAACCGGTGGTGGTCCACGCCCAACCGTCCGGCCGCCGACCTGGCCTTGGCCGCGTCGCGCGCGGTCAGCACCACGACGTGGCCGAGCGCCGCCAGCTGCCGGCACACCTCCAGCCCGATGCCCCGGTTCCCGCCCGTCACGACCGCCACCGGCGCGTCCGCCATGCCGTCCTCCCCCAGAGTCGCACCCCGCCGACATTCTCCCTGGTTGACCACCGATCCGGCCGATGAGGTTCGATGACGGGCAGGATCCGGGTGGACTTTGGGAGATCGCCGTGTACGAGACGTTGAAGAAGATCCTCGTGGACACGCTGAAGGTCGCGCCGGAGCAGATCACCCCGGACGCCACGAAGGACGACCTCGACCTGGACTCGCTGGCGTTCGTGGAGCTGTCGATGGTGCTCGGCAAGGAGCACGACCTGCACATCAGCGACGACGAGCTGTTCGACATGGAGACCGTCGGCGACATCGTGGCGCTGATGCGGGAGCGCGCCGGTGACCGGCCTTGACATCGCGGTGACCGGGCTCGGCCTGGTCACCCCGGGCGGCGTCGGGGTCGAGGCCGGCTGGGCGGCGGTGCGCGCGGGCCGGTCCACAGCCGCCCGCGACCCGCTGCTCGCCGGCCACGAGGTGACGATCTCCTGCCGCGTCCCCGACTTCGACGCCGACGCGCTGCTCGGCGCGCGGCGGGCCGTCCGGCTCGACCGGTTCACCAGGTTGGCGCTGGTCGCGGCACGGGAGGCGGTCGCCGGGGAAGACCTCCGCACGTGGGACTCGGCCAGGGTCGGCGTGGTGATCGGCACCTCGGCGGGCGGCGGCGAGACCTTCGAGCGGCAGCACGGGGTGCTGCTCGCCGACGGCCCGACCGGCGTGTCGCCGCTGGTGCTGCCGATGCACCTGCCGAACATGGTCGCGGGCCAGGTCGCCATCGAGTTCGGCTTCCGCGGGCCGAACCTGGTGGTGTCGACCGCGTGCGCGTCCGGCGCCACCGCGATCGGCGTCGCGTGCGACCTGCTCGCCGCGCGCCGGTGCGACGTGGTGCTGGCCGGCGGCGTCGACGCGCTGCTCAACCCGCTGACCATGGCGGGGTTCGCCCGGATGGGCGCGCTGTCGCGGCGGGACGACCCGGCGACCGCGTCCCGGCCGTTCGACGTCGACCGGGACGGGTTCGTGGCGGGGGAGGGCGCGGCGGTGCTGGTGCTGCGGCGCGCGGAGGACGCGCGGGCCGACGGGCGGCGGGTCCGGGCGCGGGTCGTCGGGTACGGCGCGACCGCCGACGCCCACCACATCACCAACCCCGACCCCGAGGGCCGGGCCGTGGTCGCGGCGACGAGAGCGGCGTTGGCGGACGCGGGCGCGTCGGCCTCGGACGTCGACCACGTCAACGCGCACGGCACGTCCACGCAGCTCAACGACCTGGTGGAGGGGCGGGTGCTGGCGGAGCTGCTGCCGTCGGGGCCGCTGGTGACGTCGACCAAGGGCGTGACCGGGCACCTGCTCGGCGCGGCCGGCGCGGCGGAGGCGGTGTTCACCGTGCTCGCGGTCGAGCAGGGCGTCGTGCCGCCGACCGCGAACCTGACGACCCTCGACCCCCGGCTGGACCTCGACGTGGCGACAGCCGTCGTGCCGCGCGGGATCGACCTGGCGTTGAGCAACTCGTTCGGGTTCGGCGGGCAGAACGCCGTGCTGGCCATCGCCAAGGCGTGAGGGAGGGACGATGACCTACCGCGGTGCGGTGATCCTCGGCGTCGGCGCGAGCCTGCCCGGACGGGTCGTCACCAACGACGACCTGGCGGCCCGCCTGGACACCTCGGACGAGTGGATCCGGTCGCGCACCGGCATCGGCTCCCGCAGGTGGGTCGAGCCGGGCACGTCCACGTCGGACCTGGCCGTCGACGCGGGCGCGCGGGCCCTGCGCTCCGCCGGGACGTCCACTGCGGACGCGGTGATCGTGGCGACGACCACCCCGGACCGGTCGTGCCCGGCCATCGCGCCGGACGTCGCGGCCCGGCTGGGCATGATCGGCGTGCCGGCGCACGACGTGGCCGCCGTGTGCACCGGCTTCCTGTACGGCCTGGCGAACGCGGTCGGCCTGATCGCGAGCGGCGCGGCGCGGACCGTGCTGCTGATCGCCGCCGAGACCTTCTCCACCATCCTCGACCCGGACGACCGCGGCACGGCGGTCATCTTCGGCGACGGCGCGGGCGCGGTGGTCGTCGGCGAGGGCGAGGGCGCGATCGGCCCGTGCGTGCTCGGCAGCGACGGCACCGGGGCCGACCTGATCCAGGTGCCGGCGGGGGAGCGCTACTTCCGGATGAGCGGCAAGGAGGTGTTCCGGGCCGCGGTCGACCGGATGTCGGACGTCGCGCTGGACGCCCTGGCCCGCGCCGGCCTCGGCCCGGACGACGTCGACCACCTCGCGCCGCACCAGGCGAACCGGCGCATCTGCGACGCCGTCGCCCGCCGCCTCGGCCTGGCGGAGTCGAAGGTGCTGGCGGACCTGGACGCCGTCGGCAACACCGCCGCCGCCTCGATCCCCGTGCTGCTGGCCGACGCCGCCGCGACCGGCCGGATCGAGGCGGGCGACCGGGTGCTGGCGGTGGCCTTCGGCGGCGGCCTCACCTGGGGCGCGACCACGCTCGTGTGGCCGGACGTGACCGCCGACTTCGGCGTGCTCGGGGAAGGCTGACCGGTGACCGGTCCACTCGCGTCGGGCTACCTCGCATCGCCCGTGGAAGTGCTGGAGCGGTCCGGTTCGACCACCGTCGCGCGCATGGTCGTCGCGCCCGACGACCCGGTGTTCGCGGGCCACTTCCCGGGCTTCCCGATCTTCCCCGGCGTCGCGGTGGTGGAGTTCGCCCACCGCGCGGCGACCGCTCTCGGCACGGCGCGGCTGGCCGCCGTCGAATCGGCCCGGTTCGTGCGGCCGACGTTCCCCGGCGCCACCTTGACCGTGCGCCTGACCTGGGACGACGCGGGGCGGCGGTGCGCGGCGGTGGTGAGCGACGACGGCGTGGTCGCCCGGATCAAGCTGCGCTACGAGACGTCATGACCTACCCCGAGATCCTCCGGCTCCTGCCGCACCGCCACCCGGTGCTGCTGGTCGACCGCGTGCTGGACGTGGTGCCGGGCGAGTCGCTGACCGCGCTCAAAGCGGTCAGCGCCAACGAACCCTGCTACGCCCGCACGGGCCCCGGCGACTACCCGTCGACGCTGCTGGTCGAATCCTGGTGCCAGGCCGCCGTGCTGCTGTCGTCCTGGGACGACCCGAACCCCGACCGCGTCGTCCTGTTCGGCGCGATCGCGGACGTGGAGTTCCACCGGCCGGTCGTCCCCGGCTGCGTCGTCCACCACTCGGTGCGCGTCCTGGACCGCCTCGCCGACACGATCGTCTTCACCGGCGAGTCGACCGCCGACGGCCACCTCGTGATGACCGTGGGCCGGATCACCACCACCACCCGAACCACCACCACCCTCCGCCCTTGATCGGACGCCGACCGGCGGACTCAGGTCAACCCCAGGAACTCCCGATTCCGCCACGACAGCCGCAAGCAGGCCTTCGCCCCGCCGCGGACGTTCGGGAGGTCGACGTAGCCCTGCACCGTCTCCGCGTCGAAGGGCTCGTCCTGCACGACGGTTCCCTCGTAGTTCCCGACCATCCGATCACCGAAGATGCCCCGGAAGGTCTCCCCGTCGAACACCGCGACGGTCAGCAACTCCGGCTTCAGGCTCAACGGGTCGAGCCCCAGGCCCAGCACGTGCACCGAGAGGCGTCCGCTTTCCCGGGCGCGGTGCAGGGAGCGGTAAGGCTCGGCGTCGGCGTAGTCGATCCGGTGGCCCCCGTCGCCCTGGGCGTCCGCCACGCCGAGGAGTTCTTCCGCGTACTCCCGGCAGATGTTCCGCCACAGGTCCAGGTCGTCGCGCACGGCGGTGAGGCTCACGTCCGACGGCGTGAACTCCCCCGCCGGGACGACGTGGAAGAAGTCGGCGGCGAGGACGACGCGTGCCGACCGCTTGTGCATGAGGAACCGGACGCCCCGGTCGTCCTTCACCACGGTGAGCGTGAGCACGCCGAGGCTGGCGACGCGGTTGAGCAGGTCGAACGGATCCGCCAGCTCGTTCCGGTACCTGGACACGCCGCCGGCCTCCACATCCTTGTACGCGAGGACCTCGCTCGTGTCGAGGTAGTCGAAGTACCTCGCTTCACGGAAGCGGAGGAAAAGTGATCCTTCCTCGACGTCGACGCCCACGGGTCGGTAGATGAGCCCGTTGGTGAAGTGGTCCATACCCGCGATCCGGACGATCGCGTCGCTGTAGGTGACCGCTCCACTGAGGTCGATGCCCTCGATCAGCGCGGTCGGACTCGGTCCGCTCCGCGGGTGTCCCGGTTCGAAGCCCACCCCGACCTCGGACAGCGGGATCGGGGTGGGGAAGATCCACTCCGCCTTGGTGAGCAGCGGCACGTCGTGCGGCCGCCGAGCGGGATCGCGCGCGAGCGTCGCCGTGCTGAGCTCGGTCTGCCGCTGCTTGACCTGGTGGAACCGGGACTTGAACTCGGCGATGCGGTGCTCCACCTGTGCCACTCGACCCGCCCGTCGCGTCGGTGCGATCACCGCGGTCGCGGCCACCACGGCCGCAGCCGCGAGGACCAGCCCGGCTAAGAGTGCGATGTCCATCCGATTCGAGCTCCTCGTTCGCGAGGCGGGAACCTGTGGATGAAGCTCGATCCGTCCGCCAACGTAGCAGCCGCGGTGACGGGGTCCGCTGACCCCGTCGACCCCGAGACCTGTCCGCCGCCGACCCGAGACCTCAGCGCTTAGAGTCGTGACCGTGGGTGCGATGCGGTTCGTGCGCGGTGGGTTCGGGCGGGACGCGGTCGGGTACGAGGAGGCGTACGCGGAGCAGCGGAGGTTGCACGCGTTGCGCGTGGCGGACGAGATCGGTGACGTCTGCGTGCTCCAGGAGCACCTGCCCGTGTACACGGCGGGCAAGCGCACGAAGGCCGCCGCGTTCCCCGCCGACGACGTGCCGGTGGTGACGGTGGACCGCGGCGGGGAGATCACCTGGCACGGCCCGGGCCAGCTCGTCGGCTACCCCGTGGTGAAGCTGCCCGTGCCCCTGGACTCCGTCGGCCACGTCCGCAGGCTGGAGGAGGCGCTGATCGGCACGTGCGCCGAGTTCGGCGTGGCGACGGCACGGCTCGCCGGGCGCAGCGGCGTGTGGGTGCTCGGCGACCGACCACCCGCGCCGGAGGTGCCGCCGTCCGCGGCCCGCGCCCACGGGCAGCACCGCAAGGTCGCCGCGATCGGCGTCCGCATCGAGCGGTGCACCAGCCTGCACGGGTTCGGGCTCAACTGCGATCCCGACCTGACCCCGTTCGACCGGATCGTGCCGTGCGGCATCGAGGACGCCGGCGTCACGTCGTTGTCCGCCGAACTCGGCCGCCGGGTCACGCCGACCGAGGTGGCGCCGGTGGTCGAACGCCACCTGACGAGGGTGTTCGCGACCGACCGCCGGTGACCGCCGACCGCCCCGCCCCCGCCGGACGCAGGTGACGAGAAGCGCGTCACGACGTCCACCCCGGCAGGAAGCGGGCCACCGTGCGGGCGATGCCGGCGGCGTCCAGGTCGTGCATGCGCAGGATGTCGGCACGCGAGCCGTGCGGCAGGAAGTCGCCCGGCAGCCCGAGCACCCGGATGCGGCGGCTCAGCCCGGCCTCGCGCAGCGCGCCGGCCACCGCCTCCCCGACGCCGCCGCCGCGCACGCCGTCCTCCACGCACACCACCACCCGGTGCTCGGCGGCCAACGCCACCACCGCCGGGTCGACCGGGGTCACCCAGCGCGGGTCGCACACGGTCACGCCGATGCCTTCGCCGGCGAGCGCCACGGCGGCGGCCACCCCGTCGGACGCGAGCCCGCCGACGGTCACCAGCAGCACGTCCCGCCGCGACGGCCGGTGCAGCACGTCCACCCGGCCCAACCGGTCCACCGCGGCGACGTCCGCGCCGACGACGCCCTTGGGGAAGCGGACCGCGGTCGGCCCGTCGTCGGCGACCGCCTCGTCCAGCAGCTCGCGCAGCCTGGCGCCGTCCCGGGGCGCGGCCACCCGCATCCCGGGCACGCCGCGCAGCAGCGCCAGGTCCCACGCGCCGTGGTGGCTGGGACCGTCCTCGCCGGTCACCCCGGCCCGGTCGAGCACGAACGTCACCGGCAGCCGGTGCAGCGCCACGTCCATCAGCACCTGGTCGGCCGCCCGGGTCAGGAACGTCGAGTACACCGCCACCACCGGCCGCAGCCCGCCCATGGCCAGGCCCGCCGCGCACGTCACGGTGTGCTGCTCGGCGATCCCGGTGTCGAGCACCCGGTCGGGGAACGCCTCGGCGAACGCGGTCAGCCCGGTCGGGTGCGGCATGGCCGCGGTCAGGCACACCAGGTCGGGGTGCCGGTCGGCGAGCACCAGCAGGTGCCGCCCGAACACCGACGTCCACCCCGGACCGCGCGAGGCCGACGGCGCGGACACGGCGTGCAGGTGGTCCACCGGGTCGTTCTCCGCGGGCGGGTGACCCTTGCCCTTCTCGGTCACGCAGTGCACGACGACCGGGCGCCCCAACGCCTTCGCGGCGGCCAACGCCTCCTCCACCCGGGCGACGTCGTGCCCGTCGACCGGGCCGAGGTAGGCCAACCCGAAGGCGGCGAACACGCCTCCGCCGCCGCCCGCGCGCAGGGTGGCGAGGTGCCTGCCGACCGCGCCCGCCGTCGGCGCGTACGACCGGCCGTTGTCGTTGAGCACCACCACGACCGGGTGATCGAGGCCGCCGAGGTTGTTCAGCGCCTCCCACGCCATGCCGCCGGTGAGCGCGCCGTCGCCGACGACGGCCACCACGTGCCGGTCGTGCTCGCCGCGCAGCCGCGCCGCCCGCGCCAGACCGTCCGCATAGGACAGCGCGGTGGACGCGTGCGAGTTCTCCACCAGGTCGTGCGGCGACTCCGCCCGGCTCGGGTAACCGGACAGGCCGCCCTCGCGGCGCAGGTCGGCGAACCCGTCGGCCCGGCCGGTGAGCATCTTGTGCACGTAGGACTGGTGACCGGTGTCGAACACGACCCGGTCGTGCGGCGACCGGAACACCCGGTGCAGCGCCACCGTCAGCTCGACCACCCCGAGGTTCGAGCCGAGGTGGCCGCCGGTGCGGCCCACCGCCTCGACCAGGCGTGCCCGGAGCTCGCGCGCCAGCTCGTCCAGCGCGCCGCGCGACAGGCCGCGCAGGTCGGCCGGGCCGGTGATCCGGGGCGCGGGGGACCGGACGGCCCCGGGCAGGGTGGTGGTGTCGGTCATCAGGCCACTCCAGGCGGTGCGAAGGCCTTGCGGCAACGTGGGGTGAGGCGAACCTGCCGCACCCGGCCGGCCGGGACAAGCGGGCCGCCGCGTTTCACGCGAACGAGATCGCGGGCGCCACACGGACGTGTGCGTGTGGTTCGCGGAAAACGGGGAACCGGTGCTTCCGACGTCGTCACCCAGGGGGCGGAGACGCAGGTGGGACGGTCCCCGAACGGGTCGTCGGGCGTCGGTCCCGCCCCGTCGGTGTTAGCTTCGAGAGCGCCGGAGGTGACCACGTCCGGCCGCCGGACCGCGGCCGTGCGCACCCGACGCGCGCCCGCTCCGCGCGTGCTCACCGGAAGCCGGTCCTGTCCGTGCTCGTGGAGGTTCCATGACTGTCACCGACGCCGTGCGCGGCGACCTCGCCGAGGTCCGCGCCGGGGTGGACGCGACGCTCGACCGCTTCCTGGCGGAGAAGGCGCGCACCGCGCCCGACCCGTGCCTGCCGCCGCTGGTGGACGTGCTGCGCGGGTTCGTGGCCGGCGGCCCGCGGTTGGGCCCCTCGGCGTGCCACTGCGGTTTCCTCGCCGCGGGCGGCTCGTCCGACGATCCCGCGGTGGCGTGGACCGGCGCGGCGCTGGAGATGTTCCACACCTTCGCGCTGGTGCACGACGACATCATGAGCCGCGCCGAGCTGCGGCGCGGCCGGCCGACCGTGCACCGGGCGCTCGCCGAGCGGTTCCCCGGCGTCGACGGCGACCCGACGGCGGCCGAGCGGTTCGGCGTGAACCTCGCCATCCTGGCGGGCGACCTGTGCTCCACGTGGACCGACGAGCTGCTGGACCGGGCCGAGGTCGACCGGGCGCGGTGGCGCGAGGTGCGCGCGCTGCTGCACACCATGCGCACCGAGCTGATCGCCGGGCAGTGCCTCGACCTCGGCGGCGACCCGCGCTCCACGGCGGACCCGGTGCGGTCGGCGTGGCGGATGATCCGGCTCAAGACCGCCCGGTACGCGGTGGAGCTGCCGTTGCGCGTCGGCGTGGCGCTGGCCGGCGGCGGGGCGCTCGCCGGCGGCGGCGAGGCGCTGACCCGGTTCTGCGGCGCGTACGGGAGGCCGGTCGGCGAGGCGTTCCAGCTGCGCGACGACCTGCTCGGCGTGTTCGGCGACCCCGAGGTGCCCGGCAGGCCTTCCCCGCAGGCCCTGCGCGGCGGCAGGCCGACCGTGCTGATGGCGTTGGCCCGGCAGCAGGCCACCCCCGAGCAGCTCGAGGTGATCTCGACCCTGCACGGCGATCCGGAGCTGGACGAGGAGCGGGCCGCGAGGCTGCGCGACGTGGTGGTCGCGACCGGTGCGGTGGCCCGGGTGGAACGGCTGATCAAGGCCCGCGCGGACCGGGCGTCGGGCGCGTTGCGGTCGTCGGCGACGAGCCCGGCCGCCAAGGCGTCGCTGGCGGAGCTGGTCGCCCTCACGACCCGCCGGCCGAGGAGCGTGACCACACCGGCCCAGCGCACGCGCGGCGGCACGTGAGCCTTCGCCGAGCCGGGTGGCTCCTTCGGGTTCGGCCGACGTCGACCCGGTGAGGCCGTTGGGGGCGGTGCGGCGGGCCTGGTCGAACCCGGCGCACGGGCCGGCACCGGCCACCGGCATCACGGCCGACCACCTGGCCGCCGCGGTGGCGGCCCTGCGGTCCTAGCGCAGGGCGCGGTCGAAGAAGGACACCACGTGCCGGCGCACGGTCGGCACCGCGACGGCCGGGTCGAGCGCGCCGACCATCGCCGCGCGCCCGGCGTCGTCCATCAAGCCCGCCGCGTGCAGTTGCGGCACGGTGGCGGCGAAGTCGGTCAACGCCCAGTGGTTCGCGTCGGCGATCACGTGCTGCCGGACGTGGTCGTGCACGAGCGCCGCCGTCCACGCGCGCCGGTAGCGGTCGTTCTGGAAGCCCTCGGTGCCGATCAGCAGCAACGGCCGGCCGGCTCCGTGCCGGGCGACGGGCAGCAGCTCGCCGTCCTGGCCGGGCTGCTCCGGGTGGTAGTCCAGGAAGCCCTCCAGGTTGATCGCCGCGTCGATTCGCCCGCCCTGGTCCTCGTACATCGCCTCGGCGGCGATCGTGCCGCCCAACCCCTGGCCGTACATGCCGACCCGGCGCAGGTCGAGGGCGCGGCCGAGGTGCCTCGGGAGCGCGCGGCCCCCGGCGTCGGGGTTGCCGCCCGCCGCCAGGACCTCCAGCCGGTCGAGCACGAGGTCCGTGTCCGCGAGCCGGGTGGCGATCACCGCCCGGTAGAGCGGCGGATCCGCGTCGGGCCGGCCGGGCAGGTCGACCGGCCGCGGCCCGGACGGCAGGTCGACGGTGAAGGTCTCGCCGGGGTGGTCGATCGTCACCACGACGTAGCCCCGGCTCGCCAGCTCCTCGGCGGTGTTCACGCCGAACGCGCGCGGCTCGACCAACCCGGGGCTGTAGAGCACGACCGGTCGGCGCACGGGACGCGCCGGCGCGTCCACGTGGGAACGGGTGAGCGTGGCGGCCCAGTCCACGCCGCTGGTCGGCAGGTGCGGGAACCCCCACGGCGCGTAGGACGGGAACGCCGCCGCCGCGCCCGGCGTCAGCTGCGGCGCGACCGGGTGGTCGCGGACGTCCGACGCGGGGTAGTGCACCGAGACCACCACCTCGCGCGGCCGGCCGTCACCGGACCACGGGTCCGGCCGCTCGGTGTCGACCAGGTGCAGCGCGGTGACGCCGACGTGGTGCGGGCCGGTCGGCGCGGGCAGGCTCAAGACCAGGTCCGGGGCCGGGCGCGCGTCCGGGTCCGGCTCGGCCTCGGCGACGCCGCTCAGCGTCGCGGCGAGGACCGCCAGGGCCGCTGCGGACACACTCGTCCTGTGGAACATCTCTCCCCCTGTTCGGTTCCGGGCAGTTCTTCAGTCGGCTGACAGCGCCGCGTACATGCGGGCCACGTAGTCCCACAGACCGTCGCCGAGGTCGTCCACCGGCTGCCCCGGCAGCACGTCCCGCAGCACGCCCCGGCCGTTCTCCCGGAAGAACGCCCCCATCGAGCGCAGGATCTCCCGGTCGCCGGCGGCGAACGTCTCGCCGACGTCGACCAGGCGCCGGGCGGTCCGGCGGACCTCCGGGTCGTCCACCGGGTCGCCCGCGCGGTAGTGCCCGACCACCTTCGCGAGCACGTCGGGCCATTCCTCGTCGAGCCTCCTGCGGGCGTCCGGGCCGACCTCGAAGGCGTGCTCGTCCAGGAAGTCGCGCTGTTCCCGGGTGAGGTGCCCGTCGAAGATCGTGGTGCTGCCCAGCAAGGCGAGGAGGCGGTCGGGGTCCGGCCGGGTCGGCCCGCTCAGCTGGACGAGCAGACCCCTCGTCTGGCGGCGCAGCGCGTTGAGCCGCCACACCTGCTCGTCCAGCTGTCCCAGGTGCGCGGCGAGCACCCGGGCGAGTGGCCCGGCGTCGGCCGCGCCGGTCAGCACGCCGCCGATCTCCTCCAACGACATGCCGAGCTGCCTCAGCAGCCGGATCTGGTAGAGCCGGTGCAGGTCCGCCTCGGTGTAGCGCCGGTGGCCGGACGGCGTGCGCTCGCTGGGCCGCAGCAGGCCCAGCTCGTCGTAGTGGTGCAGCGTCCGCACCGTCATCCCGGCGACCTTGGCCAGGGCGCCGACGCTCCACCGCGGCTGGTCGAGGCCCCCCTCAGCGCTCATGGCACCGACCCTAGAACCTCACGTGGCGTGAGGTTCAAGTCCATTGCCCGGACGGGTGACGACGGCATGCCGTAGCGCGAATTTCTACCAGGTGGTAGAAATCTGTGGGAGCGCTTCCACGCATGCCGACGACGACGTCAGGAGCCCGTGATGAGCAGGACCTCCGTGCAGCTCTACTCCGTCCGCGACGCGTTCGCGGCCGATCCCTCCGACACCCTGCGGCGCCTCGCCGCCATCGGCTTCACCCACGTCGAGCCCTACGGCGTCCTGGACAACGCCGACGTGCTGCGCACCGCCTTGCCCGAGCACGGCCTCACCGCGCCGACCGCGCACGCGCAGCTCATCGGCGCCGACCAGGCCGCCGTCTTCGCCGCCGCGGCCGAGTGCGGCATCGAGGTGGTGATCGACCCGTACGTGGACGCCGAGCGCTGGCGGGACCCGGCCGACATCGCCGCCACCGCGTCCGCGCTGAACGCCGCCGCCCGGGTCGCCGCCGGGCACGGCGTCCGCGTCGGCTACCACAACCACTGGTGGGAGCTGGCGTCCCGGATCGACGGCCGCAGCGCGTTCGAGGTGCTGGCCGACCGCCTCGACCCCGAGGTGGTGCTGGAGGTCGACACCTACTGGGCGACGGTCGGCGGCGAGGACGCGCCCGCGTTGCTGCGCCGCCTCGGCGATCGCGTGCACGCGATCCACGTCAAGGACGGCGGTCTCGCGCGGGACGCGTCGGGCCAGGTCCCGGCCGGTCAGGGGCGCGTGCCGGTGGCGGAGGTGCTGGCCGCCGCGCCGCACGCGTTGCGCGTGGTCGAGTTCGACGCCTACGACGGCGACCTGTTCGCCGGCCTGGCCGAGAGCCACGCGTTCCTCGCCGAGGTCGCGGCGTGAGCGCCCCGGTCGGCGTCGGGGTCGTCGGCACGGGCGTCATCAGCGACGAGTACCTGCGCAACCTGACCGCTTTCCCGGACGTGCGGGTGCGGGCCGTGGCCGACCTCGACCCGGAACGCGCGGCGGCGCGGGCGATCCGGCACGGCGTGCCGCGATCGTCCACTGTGGACGAGCTGCTGGCCGACCCGGACATCGGGATCGTGGTCAACCTGACCGTGCCCGCCGCGCACGTCGCGGTCAGCCGGGCCGCGGTCGAGGCCGGGAAGCACGTCTGGGTGGAGAAACCGCTCGGGCTGGACCTGCGCGGCACGCGCGACCTGCTCGACCTGGCCGCACGGCGGGGCCTGCGCGTCGCGTGCGCGCCCGACACCCTGCTCGGCGCCGGGTGGCAGACCGCGCGGCGGGCCGTCGACGCCGGTCGCATCGGCGAGCCGCGCACCGCGCTGGCCCTGTTCCAGACGCCGGGCCCGGAGAGCTGGCACCCCGCGCCGGAGTTCCTGTTCCAGGCGGGCGGCGGGCCGTTGCTCGACATGGGGCCGTACTACCTGACCGGGTTGGTGCACCTGCTCGGCCCGATCAGCCGGGTCACCGCCACCGGCGGTCGGGCCCGGGACACGCGGGTGATCGGCTCCGGGCCGCGCGCGGGCGTCGAGTTCGCGGTGACCGTGCCGACCACGGTGACCGCCCTGGTCGAGTTCGAGCGCGGCGGCACCGCGCAGGCGGTGTTCAGCTTCGACTCGGCGTTGTCCCGCACGGGTTTCGTGGAGGTCGCCGGGACGCTGGGCACCGCCGTGCTGCCCGACCCGAACGGCTTCGGCGGCGCGACCGCGGTGCACCTGTTCGACGGCGTGCAAACGCTTGCGCCGCAGGGGCACCAGGCGACGCGCGGCACGGGTGTGCTGGAGCTGGCGCGGGCGATCCGGGCCGGCGAGCCGGAACGCGCCTCCGGCGAGCTCGCCTACCACGTGCTGGACGCCATGCTGGCCGTGGAGCGGTCCATCGGGTCGGGGCGCGCGGTGGACGTCGGCAGCACGGTCGAGCCGCCACCCGCCCTGCCGGTCGACTGGGACCCGACCGCGACGACCCTCAGCCGAGCGGGACGGTGAGCAGGCCACCGAGGTAGAACCGCAACGAGCCGACCAGGTCGACCTCGTCCGGCGTGGTCAGCCACTGGACCTGCAAGCCGTCCATCAACGCGACGAACGTCAGCGCCGCCGCCGCCGGGTCGACGCCGGGGCGGAGTTCGCCGCGGTCCGCGAGGGCCCGGAACGAGCCGACCACGCCCTCGCGGGCCGCCCGGTAGTGGCGGACGAAGTAGTCGTGCGCCGGGTGGTCCTCGGCGACGGCCTCGGCGGCCAGCCGCGAGTAGAGGTCGACGATGCCGGGGTGGCGCACGTTGTGCTCGGCCAGGGCGAGGAAGTGGCGCAGGACGTCGACGCCGGGAGCGGCCTGGAGCTGCTCCCGCTCGGCGTCCTCCGCGTCACGGCGTTCCAGCACCGCGGCGAGCAGCGCTTCCTTGGTGGGGAAGTAGTACAGCAGCCCCGCGTGCGTGATCCCGGCGCGCTTGGCGATCTCGCGCAACGACGACCCGTGGTACCCGGCCTCCCCGTACACCGCGACCGCCGCGGTGATGATGTCCTCGCGCCGGATGCGGCCCTTCGCGTAACCGCCGGTCGCGGGGCCCGCCGTCGTCTCGCGCACGCGGACATCATGCCGCACGGTCCGCCGGCGGCGCGCCTCGTGAGTTCGCCGCCGGAGATGTGCTGGGTGGTGAGGACCTGCCGGAGAACACGACGTGGGCCCGCGCGCGGATCAAGGGGACCTCCTGCGTGGAGCGACGACTCCGACGCGGCGGTGCCGGGCTCACGGCAGTGGTTCCGGGGTCCACGTCCTGAGCCGTCCGGCCGCCAGCTCGGCGAACCTGCCGGTGCGCGGGTTGTGCGCGATCGGCGTGAAGCCCTCGACCACGCCCGTCCGCGCGCCGTCCACGGGGTCCCAGACCTCCAGCCCCGCCGCCGTGCCGACGTAGAGCAGGCCGTCGTGCCCCCACATCCGCCCGACCGGGCCGGCGAACGCCGCCACCCGCCGCGCGTCCACCACGTCGTGCACCTCGACGCCGGCGACCGCCGGCCGGTCGTGGCGGTCGATCGGCTGGAGCACCGCGGTGCGCTCGTCCAGCCACGCCATCGGCACGTCCCACGCCTCCCGCACGGCGAGCTGCCTGCCGTGCTCGGTCGCGTGCGCGTCGCCGCCCAGCCACGCCGCCACGTCGTGCACGAGCGTCACGCCGGACGGGCTCCACACCCAGCCGTCGTCCAGCAGCCACCGCCCCGACGGGTCGAGCAGCAGCGCGCCGTGGAAGTAGTCCAGGTAGTGCTCCGGTTTCGGCCCGTCGCCCGACCACGCCGTCACCCGCTCGGTGAGCAGCCGGCCGGAGGCGAGGTCGATCGCGTCGAGCCGGTTCCAGTCGGTCGCGGCGACGACGACCGCGTCCCGGTCCGAGCCGACGAACGCCAGCGGGAAGCACGTCTGGCGGTAGCGGTAGTCACCCCGGTCCAGGGTGAGCACCGGCGCGCCGGCGACCAGGTCGAGCACGACGCCGTGCCGGCCGAAGTCGGTCACCACCGCGGCGTGCCGCCCGTCCGGCGAGGTGTGCAGCGCCGGGCGCGGCGGGTCGGGCGAGCGGAGGTCCGCCGGCTCGACGGGCAGCGACACCGGCGCGACGAACGCCGTCCCGGTCCCGTCGACGCGCACCAGACCGGCTTCGGTGAGCACCAGCCACCCGCCGGGCAACGCCGCCACGCTCCACGCGTTCAGCGGTTCCGCCGCGCAGTCGGCGCTCGTCCACGTGCCACCGGGATCGGCGTCGTGCCGGCGGACCTCCGGCCGGCCGAGCCAGCCGACCAGGTCGCTGTAGTCCTCCACCCGCTCCTCGCACCCGACGCACAGCACGATCAGGGGCGGGTCGTCCCGCTTCGCGCACGCCTCGCAGAGCCGGTCGTAGGCCAAGCCGACCCCGGTGAACCACCCGTAGTGGTCAGGGGGCCGTTCCACGACGAGGTGCGCGCAGCCTCGGGAGTCGGCGGCGTACGCGGCATGCCCGCACGGCAGCACGTCCACCGGCCCATTGTGGACCACCGCGGGCCGGGGCGTCGGTGTCGACGGACCGTGCGCGCGACGGCGGGGGCTTCGACCGTTCGGTCCTGACTTTTGTCTAGAACTGGCAAAAGTCTTGCGAACTTCGGTTGGTCCTGAACAGAATGGCGCGCGCACTTGCGTTGTGAGCTGGACCACAAGCCCGTCGCCGCGATGCCCGGACGATCGACGTCAGCTGATCGAGGAGTCACCCATGCCGTCCCGCCGCACGTTCCTCGGCACCGCCCTCGCCACCGGCGCGGCCGTCGCCCTGCCCGCCACCGCGTCCGCCGCCGGCCACCCGCGCCGCCGCCGCCGCGTGCCGAAGGAGTCGATCAGCATCCAGCTCTACACCCTGCGCGGGATCATGGGCGACGACCCGGAACCCGTGCTGTCGGCGTTGGCGGACATCGGTTACCGCAAGGTCGAGCTGGCCGGCACGTACGGTCGCGGCGCGGCCGAGTTCGCCGCCGTGCTGCGGCGGTGCGGGCTGCGGGCGACGTCCGGCCACGTGGGCATCGACGGCGACCTCGACCAGGTGATCGCCGACGCGCGCACCCTCGGGCACCGGTACGTGGTGGTGCCGTGGGTGGACCACGCGACCCTGGCGGAGTGGCGGGCGTTCACCGCGCGGTTGGAGGCGGCGGGGGACAGGTTGCGGCGCGCCGGGCTGAGCCTCGGCTACCACAACCACGCGCACGAGTTCGCCGAGCTGGCGGGCGTCCGGCCGTTCGACGTGATCACGGCGGGGACGACGCCGCGCAACGTGCACCTGGAGCTGGACCTGTACTGGGCGGTGGTCGGCGGGGTCGACCCGGTGGCGGTGCACCGGGCGAACTTCCCCAGGGTGCGGCAGTTCCACGTGAAGGACCGGGCGGCCGACGGGTCGTTCGCCGACCCGGGCACCGGCACGATCGACTTCGCGGCCATCTTCCGGGCCGCGAACGTGACCGAGTACATCGTGGAGAACGACCAGCCGCGCGACGCCCTCGTCACCGCCCGGGTCGGGTACGACTACCTGGTGGACCTGCGGTTCTGAGGCCCGCGCGCGAGACGCGGCTCCCGGGCCGCCACCTCACCCGCCCAACGCGCCGATCAGGCGGGTGAGGTGGCGGCGCTCGGCGTCGGTCGGGGCCAGGGCGCGGGCCCGCTCGTAGGCGGCGAGCGCTTCGGCCCCGCGGCCCAGGCGCCGCAGGAAGTCCGCCCTGGTGGCCGGGAGCAGGTGACCGGTCACCTCGTCGGCGAGGTCGTCCACCAGCGCCAGCCCGGCCGCCGGGCCGTCCGCCATCGCCACGGCCACCGCCCGGTTCAACCGCACGACCGGCGACGGGACGAGCTTGACCAGCTCGCCGTAGAGCAGGGCGATCTGGGGCCAGTCCGTGTCCCGCGCCCGCGCGGCCGTGGCGTGGCAGGCGGCGATGGCGGCCTGCACCTGGTACGGACCCGGCCGGCCGCGGCGCAGCGCCGAGTCCAGCAGCGCCACGCCCTCCTCGACCTGCGCGCCGTCCCACCGGGACCGGTCCTGCTCGTCGAGCGGCACGAGGTCGCCCGCGTGGTCGAACCGCGCGTCCCGGCGGGAGTCCTGCAACAGCGCCAGCGCGAGCAGCCCGACCGCCTCCGGCTCGTCGGGCATCGACGCGACCAGCGTGCGCGCCAGCCGGATCGCCTCCACGCACAGGTCCCGCCGCGACAGGTCGGCGCCACCGCCGGCCGCGTAGCCCTCGTTGAACAACAGGTACAGCACACCCAGCACGCCACCCGTGCGCTCGGGCAGCAGGTGGGCCGGCGGCACCCGGTACGGGATGCGGGCGTTGCGGATCTTCTGCCGCGCCCGCACCAGCCGCTTGGCCATCGTCGCCTCCGGCACCAGGAACGCCCGCGCGATCTCCGGCGTGGTCAGGCCGGCGACGGTGCGCAGGGTCAGCGCGACCCGCGCCTCCAGCGTCAACGCCGGGTGGCAGCACGTGAAGACCAACCTCAGCAGGTCGTCGCCGATGCCGTCGTCCTCCACCCCGGGCGAGTCGTCCGGCGTCGCCACCACCTCCCGCAGCTTCGCCGCCTCCACGCTCGACCGCCGCAACCGGTCCAGCGCGCGGTTGCGGGCGGTCGTGGTCAACCACGCGCCGGGACGCTGGGGGACGCCTTCGCGCGGCCAGCACTCCAGCGCCCGCGCGAAGGCGTCCTGCACGCACTCCTCGGCCAGGTCCCAGTCGCCGGTGAGGCGGATCAGCGTCGCCACGATCCGCCCCCGTTCGGCCCGGAACAGCTCCGAGACCTCCGCCTCGACCGTCATCCGGTGTAGAAGGGCCGCACCTCGACCGACCCGAACCGCGCGCACGGGTGCCGGGAGGCGATCCGGATCGCCTCGTCCAGGTCGGCGCAGTCGACGACGTCGTAGCCGACGATCTGCTCCTTCGTCTCGGCGAACGGCCCGTCGCTCAGCAGCACCTCGTCACCGCGCGTCCGCACGGTCGTGGCGTCCTGGACCGACCGCAGCTGGGAGCCGTCCAGCCGCCGGTCCCCGACCTCGGCCAGCCACTGCTCGATGGTCGGGTCGCCCTCGGTCGGCTCGATGTCGCCGTCGACGCAGATCAGCAGCATGTACTTCATCGGTCTCCCCTGTCGTCCGGTGCATTCCACCACTACGACGAACGGGGTCCGCCGAGCAGGACACCCCGCCTGAGATCTTTTCCGCGGCGAGGGAGCCGGCCGCGACCGAGGCGGACGCCGCGCTGCTCGACGCGGCGCCGGAACCCGTCGCCAAGCCACCCGGTGACCCGGCCGTGTGCGCCCGAGCTCGACGAGGAGCAACCGACGCGAGTGCGAAGCGCTCGTCGGGGTCGGACCGCCGGTCGCCGAGCAGCTCCACCCACGCCGGCGACGTTCCCGGCGCGCCTAGTCGTCTTCCTTGGCCTCGCCGCGGCGGCGCATGAACGTGAAGCCGGGGATGCCCAGGATCGCCTGCCGGACGTCGTTGGTGACCTCCAGCAGCTGGTGGATGTCCGGTCCGACGCGGTCCAGCGTGGCCAGGATCGGCAGCACGTCCTCGATCAGGTGCTTGGTCAGCACCGGGAGCTGGTCCACCAGCTGCACGGCGGCGTCCACCTCGTGGGGCGACAGGTCGTCCACGAACCGCTGAGCCAGCGGCTGCGCCTTCTGCGCGATGGGCGCGTAGCTGTCCAGCAGCTCGCGTGACGTCCGGGCGGTGCGGCCGACGTCGGTCGTGACGTCCTCGGCCGCCGCGGTGACCGCCTTCGCCCGCCCGACCAGCGCCTCGGTCTCCGCCAGCACCCGCTCGGTGCGGGTGACCATCTCGTCGGCGCGGCGCACGACGGCCTCCGCCGCGCCGAGCAGGTCGAGCACGCGGCCCGGCACCGACACGGCGGTCTCGACGGTCGTCCTGGCCAGGCCGAACAGGGCGCGCGGGGTGAGCTCCATGCCGTCCACTCTGCCGCACGCCGGCGTGGCGGGCCTCAGGGAGATCCCCGACCGTCGATCCGGGTGCCCGCCCCGGCCTCAGGCCAGCGCGAGGTCGACGCCCGCCTCGACGTGGACGCGGGTGGAGTCGACCAGCGGCACGGCGCTGTCGGACTGGTCGACCAGCAGGGTGATCTCGGTGCAGCCCAGGACCACCGCTTCCGCGCCCCGGTCGACCAGGCGTGCCATCACGTCCCGGTAGGCGGCGCGCGACGCCGGCTCGACCCGGTCGCGGGTCAGCTCCTGGTAGATCACGTCGTGCACGAGCGTGCGGTCCGGCTCGTCCGGGACGACCACCTCGACGCCGTGCGCGCGCATCCGGTCGCGGTAGAAGTCCTGCTCCATGGTGAACCGGGTGCCGAGCAGGCCCACCTTGCGGTACCCGGTCAACCTCCGGGCCGTGGCGTCCACGATGTGCACGAACGGCACCTTGACGGCGTCCGTGATGGCGTCGGCGACCTTGTGCATGGTGTTGGTGCACAAGAGGACCAGCTCGGCGCCCGCGCCTTCGAGCTTGCGCGCGGCCTCGGCCAGCAGCTCGCCCGACCGCTCCCACTGGCCCGTCCGCTGCAACCGCTCGATCTCGGCGAAGTCGACGGTCAGCAGCAGGCTGGGCGCGCAGTGGTGCCCGCCGAGCCGGCGCCGCGTCTCCTCGTTGAGCAGCCGGTAGTACTCGGCGGACGACTCCCAGCTCATGCCGCCGATCAACCCGATGGTTCGCATGGCGACGATTGTGTCGGCCCGCCGTCCACGGGCAACCGGATTAGCTCTGCCGCCGTGGCTCGTCCGTCTCGCTCGAATGCCCGACGGGATCGGGGAATGGATCAGTGGTCGGCCGACGTTGACGGAGGGGAGGACTGGCATGTGAGCACTTGGGGAGGCACGCGGTGGCGCTGGACCCGGAGGATCTGTTCGAGGTCGACTCCGACGTCCCGGACCTGACCGGAGCGGTGCTGTTGCACCACTTCGACGGCTTCATGGACGCCGGTGCGGCGGGCGCGACCCTGGCCGCCCACCTGCTGGAGGTGCACGAACACCGGGTGATCGCCCGGTTCGACGTCGACGACCTGATCGACTACCGCGCCCGGCGGCCGACGATGACCTACGCGACCGACCGGTGGGAGTCCTACGACGCCCCCGAGCTGGTGGTGCACCTGATGCACGACGCGGTGGGCACGCCGTTCCTGCTGATGACCGGTCCCGAGCCGGACCGCCGGTGGGAAGCGGTGGCCGCGGCGGTGCGGTCGCTGATCGAGCGGTGGGGCCTGCGCCTCGCGATCGGTTTCCACGGCATCCCGATGGGCGTCCCGCACACCCGGAAGCTGTCGGTGATCTCGCACGCCACCAGGCCGGAGCTGGTCGTGGAGGGCTCGCCGTTCAGCCGGGTGCAGGTGCCGGGCAACCTGTCGGCGCTGCTGGAGCTGCGGCTCGGGGAGTCGGGCCACGACGCCATGGGCTTCGCCGCCTACGTGCCGCACTACCTCGCGCAGGGCACCTACCCCGCCGCCGCGTTGAGCCTGCTCCAGGCGCTGACGAAGTCGACGGGCCTGGTCGTCCAGGCCGCCGCCCTGAACGAGGCGGCCCGGCGCACGGACGCCGAGATCACCCGGCAGGTGTCGGAGTCGGCGGAGGTCGCGCAGGTCGTCGAGGCGCTGGAGCGGCAGTACGACGCCTTCACCGAGGCGTCGGACAACCTGCTGATCAACGACGACGAACAGCTGCCCAGCGCGGACGAGCTCGGCGCGGAGTTCGAGCGCTTCCTGGCCGAACAGCAACGCGACCACTGACCGGCCGCTCACCACACCACCGGTCGGCCCCGCACCACACCGCGCGGGGCCGGGCGGGCCGGTGCCCGACCGGGTGGGTCGTGGATGATGTCGGGGTGCCCGACTTCGACTCCGCGTCCTCGCCTGCGACGCCGACCCCGGCCCCGGCGTTGCCGCCGGCCTCGCTGGACGAGGTCCGGGCGCGGATCGACGTGATCGACTCCGAGCTGGTGCGCCTGCTGGCGCGACGGCAGGACCTGGTGCGGGCCGCCGCGGCGTTCAAGGTGGACGACCAGGCGGTCCGCGCGCCGGACCGGGTCGCGAAGGTGATCGCGTCGGTGCGGGAGCGGGCGGCGGCGGCCGGGTTGGAGCCCGTGGTGGCGGAGGCGGTGTGGCGGGCGATGATCGGGGCGTTCATCGAGGTCGAGCTGGCGCAGCACGCCGCGGGCCGGGATGCCGGGAGCCCGTCCGGCGCGTGACCGGTCGCCGGCCCGTTCGAGGGCGGTGAGCGGGGGAGCCGGTCAGAGGTACAGGCCGGCCAGCAGGCGGTACGAGTCGAGCATGGCGGCGCGGTCGTAGGTGCTGGTGGTGACGAGGACCTCGTCGGCGGCGGTGCGGTGGACGAGGTGGTCGAGGGCCTTGGCGACTTCCGACGGCGTGCCGTGGACGTGGCCTCGGAGCGACTGCTCGAACAGCCCGCGCTCACGGCTGGTCATCGGTTGGGCGAGGACGTCGTCCGGCGCGCTCAGCGGCGGGAAGTCGCCTCGGGTGCGGGAGTGGGCCATGGCCCAGGCCTCCGGCACGAGGAGCCGCCAGGCGTCCTCCGCGGTGTCCGCGACGGCCACCGTCGACGAGATCACCACGTACGGCTCCTCGGCCCAGGTCGACGGGCGGAACCCGGCGCGGTAGGCGGTGATGGCGTCGATCATGGCGTCTTCGCCGCGGAACGAGCCGATGACCAGCGGGACGCCGTGCGCGGCGGCCACGCGGGCGCCCGCGCCGGTGGCCAGGACGAACGGTGGCACGCGCAGGCCGTCGGCCGGGTAGCCGCGCACCGCCCGGTCGCCGGTGAAGTAGCCCAGCAGCTCGGCGAGCCCGCGGCCGAAGTCGGCGGCGTCCTCCTGGTCGTGGCCCAACGCCTTGCGGACCGCCTCGATGAAGCCGACGGACCGCCCGAGGCCCATGTCGATCCGGCCCGGGAACAGCGACTCCAGCACCCCGAACTGCTCGGCGACGACCAGCGGCTGGTGGTTGGGCAGCATCACGCCGCCGGTGCCGACCCTGATCCGGGACGTCGCCGCGGCGACGGCCGCCGCCAGCACCGTCGGCGCGGACCCGGCGACGCCCGGCACGCCGTGGTGCTCGGAGACCCAGAAGCGGTGGTAGCCGAGCTGTTCCGCCTGGCGGGCGAACGCGACCGTGTCGCGCAGCGCCTCGGGGTGGCCGCTGCCGGCCCGCACCCGGGACCGGTCCAGCACGGAAAGCCTCACGACGAGGTCAACGGTTCCGGCCGCCACCACATTCCGGTCAGCGGACCACCGGGCGAGGGGGAGGGGTCAGAGGCGGGTGGTGTCGGTGGGGACGCCCAGTTTGACCTTGCCGTAGGTCTCGAACAGGCGGCGGGACACCATGGCGTGCTGGGCGGCCACCTGGGCGTCCCGCAGGCAGCGCTGGAGCGGCGAGGACTCGAAGACCGAGGTGCCGCCGCCGACGTCGAACGCGAGGCGGGTGATCGACGAGGCTTCCGCCGCGGCGTGGGAGCACGCCAGGCGCAGGCGTGCCCGGTCCTGCGGCGTGCTCGGCGTGCCGGCCACCGCCGCCGCCCACCGGGCCGCCACCTCGGCGCGCAGGAAGGCCCGCGCCGCCGACAGCCGTGCCTCGGCCGTGCCCAGGTCGCGTTGTGCGTCCGCCTCCTCCGCCAGCAGGCCTCGGCCGTGCTGCGGCGTCTTGGTCACCGCCAGCGCCTCGACCTCCTCGACCGACCGGGCGGCGATCCCCAGGGCCACCGCCGCCACCCCGACGGCCAGGAACGCGAAGAACGGGAACGCGGGCAGCGGTCCGGGCACCCGCAGAGCCGGCGGCCACACCTGGCGGCGTGCCGGCACGAACGCGTCCGCGACCTCCCACTCGTGGGACTGCGTCGCCCGCAGGCCGGTCGCGTGCCAGGTGTCGTGCACCGTCACGTCGGCCGACGGGAAGATCATCAGCCGCGGGCCGTCCGGGGTCATCGCGCCGCCGACGACCCAGTCGCACAGCGGCACCGCGCTGCCCCAGCCCCAGCGGCCGGTCACGTGGTGGCCGCCGTCCGCCGCGACGACAACGCCCACCGGGGCGGCCGTGCCCGCGATCACCGACTTCGGCGAGCCGAACACCTCGGTGGCCGTGTCCGGCGGCAGGTACCAGGCCAGCGACGACGTCGCGCTGGTCGTCATCGCGGTCCACCCGGCCGACCCGTCCGCGCGGGCCAGGTCCTCGATCGCCACCACCCACGACGGCAGGTCCACCTCGCCGCCGCCGAGGGAGGCGGGCGCGAGCATCCGCGTCGCGCCCGCCTCGACCAGTGCCGCCACGACCGCCGGGGAGAGACGGCGGTCGTGGTCGGCCTTGGCCGCTTCCGCTCTGATCAGGCTGTGCATGCCTTGATCATGCCGGGTCCGGTCACGCCACGGCCCACTTCTGGTTGGCCGAGCCGAGGCAGGTCCACAGCTGCAACCGGGTGCCGTTGGCGGAGCTGTTGTTCTGCGCGTCCAGGCACTTGTTCGCCTGGATGTTCACGATGTCGTTGGCGCCGCTCACCGCCCACTTCTGGGCGCCGCTCCCGTTGCAGTCCCACAGCTGGACCAGCGTGCCGTCCGCCGTGCCGCCCGACGCCGCGTCCAGGCACTTGCCCAGCGCGCGGATCGTGCCGTCACCCGGCCGCGACCACTGCTGGGCCGCGGTGCCGTTGCAGTCGTACAGCTGCACGGGGGTGCCGTTGGCGGAGTTCGCGCCGGCCACGTCCACGCACTTGCCGCCGATGCCGGTGATCCGGCCGCCGGCGGGCGGGTTGCCGTCCGCCGTCGACACGCGCACGTAGTCGATCACGAACTGCTGCGGGAACGTGGTGCTCGCGTCCGGGTAGCCCGGCCACTCGCCGCCGACCGCGAGGTTCAGGATGATGAAGAACGGCTTGTTGAACACCCACTGCTTGCCGCTCACGTCGGCGGGCGTGCGGCGCTGGTAGACGTTGCCGTCCACGGACCACGCGATGCCCGTCGGCGACCACTCGATGGCGAAGGTGTGGAAGCCGTCGGCGAAGTTCGGCCCGTTGAAGGCGGCGCCCACGCCGCCCGCGCCGGAGTAGCCGGGACCGTGGATGGTGCCGTACACGGTGTCCAGGTCGTGGCCCAGGAACTCCATGATGTCGATCTCGCCGCTGTTCGGCCACGGGTTGCCGGAGTTGATGTCCTGCCCCAGCATCCAGAACGCGGGCCAGATGCCCTTGCCGCGCGGCATCTTCATCCGCGCCTCGACCTTGCCGTAGGTCGTGGTGAACTTGCCGGCGGTGTTGATCCGGGCGGAGGTGTACTGGCACCGGCCGTACCAGCAGTTGTAGTTGCCGGGGTTCTCCTTGCGCGCGGTGATGACGAGGTTGCCCGCGCCGTCCATGGCCGCGTTGCTCGCCGACGTCGTGTAGTACTGGTGCTCGCGGTTGTTGCCGTTGTTGTCGCCGACCTCCGTGTTCCACTTGGAGGCGTCGACCCGCGTGCCCGCCGAGCCGTTGAACTCCTCGGCGAAGGTCACCGCCATGGCGCCCACGTCGGCGGCGCCCGGCGCGGGGGCGGGGGCAGGGGCGGCCTGGGCGGCCGGCCCGACCAGCCCGCTGAGGGCGAGCACGACCGCGCTCACCACCACTCGTGTCCTCATCGACACTCCTCTCACTCTGGCGGCGGCCGGTCCAAAAGTTACTGCATGACCTTGAATCAAGTCACGATGAAAGTGGGAAGGCTTTACTGTCGGGTCATGCCGGGACACCCACCGGCCCGACGAGGAGGTCGACACCCGATGGCCATGCTGCGCAGCTACGTGTCAGGTCGCTGGCACGCCCCGTCCGTCGAAGGAGCGCCGCTGCACGACGCGGTGACCGGCGAGGAGATCGCCCGGATCTCGTCGCAGGGCATCGACATGGCGGCGGCGCTGGACCACGGCAGGCGCGTCGGCGGACCGGCGCTGCGGGAGCTGACGTTCCACCAGCGCGCGGCCCTGCTCAAGGCCCTCGCCTCGCACCTGCGGGAACACCGCGACGAGCTGTACGCCCTGTCCGCCCGATCGGGCGCCACCAGGACGGACTCCCTGATCGACGTCGACGGCGGCATCGGCGTGCTGTTCGGCTACGCGAGCAAGGCCAAGCGCGAGCTGCCCAACGACCACGTCTACGTGGACGGCAACGTCGAGCCGCTGAGCAAGGGCGGCACGTTCGTCGGCCAGCACGTCGCCACCCCGCTGCGGGGCGTGGCCGTGCAGATCAACGCCTTCAACTTCCCGATGTGGGGCCCGCTGGAGAAGTTCGCGCCCGCGTTCATCGCCGGGGTGCCGTCGCTGATCAAGCCCGCCTCCCAGACGGCCTACCTCACCGAGAAGCTGGTCGAGCTGATGCTGGCCTCGGACCTGCTCCCCGAAGGTTCCCTGCAGCTCGTCACCGGCGGCGCGGGCGACCTGCTCGACCACCTGACCGGCCAGGACCTGGTCGGCTTCACCGGCTCCGCGTCCACTGCCCAGAAGCTGCGCACCCACCCGACCGTGGTGCGCAACAGCGTGCGGTTCAACGCCGAGGCGGACTCGCTGAACTGCTCGATCCTCGGCCCGGACGCGGTCGAGGGCACCCCCGAGTTCGACCTGTTCGTCAAGCAGCTCGTCAGCGAGATGACGGTCAAGGCAGGCCAGAAGTGCACCGCGATCCGGCGCGCCCTGGTCCCCGCCTCCCTCCTGGACGCCGTCGCCGACGCCGCCGCCGCACGCCTGGCGAAGGTCGTCATCGGCAACCCCGCGACCGAGGGCGTGCGGATGGGCGCGCTGGCCGGGCTGGAGCAGCGCGAGGAGGTGCGGCGCTCGCTGAAGGCGCTCATGGAGGTCGGCGACGTCGTCTACGGCTCGCCGGACCGCGTGGACGTGGTGGACGCCGACGCCGAGCGCGGCGCGTTCCTGTCACCGGTGCTGCTCAAGGCCGACCCGGACCACGCCCAGCCGCACGAGGTGGAGGCGTTCGGGCCGGTCTCGACGCTGATGGCCTACCGCGACGCCGGGCACGCGGTCGAGCTGGCCGCGCGGGGCGCGGGCAGCCTGGTCGGCTCCGTCGTCACGCACGACACCGACTTCGCGCGGGACGTGGTGCTGGGCGTGGCCCCCTGGCACGGCCGGGTGCTGGTGCTGGACCGCGACGACGCCAAGGAGTCCACCGGCCACGGCTCGCCGCTGCCGATGCTGGTGCACGGCGGTCCGGGCCGGGCGGGCGGCGGTGAGGAGATGGGCGGCATCCGGGGCGTGCTGCACCACATGCAGCGCACGGCGGTGCAGGCCAGCCCCCGGGTGCTGAGCGCGGTCACCGGGCGGTGGGTGACGGGCGCGCCGCGCACCGAGACGGACGTGCACCCGTTCCGCAAGTCGTTGCGGGAGCTGAGGATCGGCGACACGGTGGTGGCCGGGCCGCGCGCGGTGACGCTGGCCGACATCGAGCACTTCGCGGAGTTCACCGGCGACACGTTCTACGCGCACATGGACGAGGAGGCCGCGGCGGCGAACCCGTTCTTCGGCGGCCGGGTCGCGCACGGGTACCTGGTCGTGTCGTTCGCCGCGGGCCTGTTCGTCTCGCCCGAGCCCGGCCCGGTGCTGGCCAACTACGGGCTGGAGAACCTGCGGTTCCTCACGCCGACGTTCCCCGGCGACGAGCTGACCGTGACGTTGACCGCGAAGCAGATCACCCCGCGTGAGGACCAGGAGTACGGCGAGGTCCGCTGGGACGCCGACCTGGTCAACCAGAAGGGCGAGTCGGTCGCCAAGTACGACGTGCTCACGCTCGTCGCCAAGCAGTAGGGGGCCGTTAGGGGTCCACCAGGTGGACGTGCGCCGAGATGATCAACCCGAACGGGAACAACCGGCGCACTCCGTCTGGTTGGCGCGAGGAGAGACCGTGCAACACCTGAGTCACACGAGGAGCACCAGAGGTGTCTGAGACCTTTTCGCTGGGCGGCGACCTGACCGTCAACCGCCTCGGCTACGGAGCGATGCGGCTCACCGGTGAGGGCATCTGGGGGTACCCGGCCGACCGCGACAACGCGATCGCCCTGCTGCGCCGGGTCGTCGAGCTGGGCGTCAACTTCATCGACACCGCGGATTCCTACGGCCCGCACATCAACGAGGAGCTGATCCGGCAGGCCCTGCACCCGTACGCGGACGACCTGGTCATCGCGACCAAGGGCGGCCTGCTGCGCACCGGCCCGAACGAGTGGCCCATGCTCGGCAAGCCCGCGTACCTGCGGCAGGCCGTGGAGACCAGCCTCGTCCGGCTCGGCATCGAGCGCATCGACCTCTACCAGCTGCACCGCGTCGACCCGGACTACCCGCTGGAGGACCAGGTCGGCGAGCTGCGCAAGCTGCAGGAAGAGGGCAAGATCCGGCACATCGGACTGTCCGAGGTGGACGTCGAGCAGCTCGAGGCCGCCCGCGCCGTCGCGCCGATCGTGAGCGTGCAGAACCTGTACAACCTGGCCAACCGCGGGCACGAGGCCGTGCTGGACCGCTGCACCGAGCTGGGCATCGCGTTCATCCCGTGGTTCCCGGTGGCGACCGGCGAGCTGGCCCGTCCGGGCGGCGTGCTCGACGCGGCGGCCAAGGAGCACGGCGCCACGCCCGCGCAGCTCGCGCTGGCGTGGCTGCTGCGCAAGTCGCCCGTGGTGCTGCCGATCCCCGGCACGTCGTCGATCGCGCACCTGGAGGAGAACGTGGCGGCGGCGCGGATCGAGCTGACCGACGAGGAGTTCGAGAAGCTGTCCGCGCTGGCCTGAGCGCCGGGAGCCGCCTCGCGCGGCTCCGGCTACGCCGGGTCGGACGTCCGCCGTTCGACCCGGCGTCGCAGGTCCTCGGTCAGGTCGTCGCCGGCCGCCAGCACGTCCGGCAGCGACGCGGGCTCCAGCGTCAGGGCCCGGAACGCGAACGCGATCGTGACGTCGTGGTCGGGCCGGTGCTCGATGACGATCTCGTCACCGGCCGTGATCGTGCCGGGCTCCAGGACCCGGAAGTACGTGCCGGGCAGCCCGCGACGGGTGAACGTCTTCATCCACGCGTCCTCCTCCATCACCCCGGCGAACGTCCGGCACGGCACGCGCGGGCTCGTCGCCTGCAGCAGCAGCCCGCCGATGCGCCACCGCTCCCCGATCCGCGCGCCGCACACGTCGACGCCCGCCGTGGTCAGGTTCTCGCCGAACAGGCCCGGCCGCAGGTCGGCGCGACCCAACTCCACCGCCCACGCGTCGAGGTCTTCCCGCGCGTAGGCGTAAACGGCCTGGTCGTCGCCACCGTGGTGGCGGCCGTCGGAGATGTGGTCGCCGACCAGGCCGCTGCCGACCGGGCCGGGCGCGCGGACCTCCACGGGGCCGGGCGCCGGGCGCTTGCCGATACCGGTGTGGCCGACGGCGGCCTGGTCGAACTCGACGCGGGAGCCGACGTTGACGGAGAGCACGTGAGGCATGACCACGACGGTAGCCGAGCCACTTTCGGGGTTCGCACTCCTCATCGGTCGCCGGTGGGGGAGGATGGGCCTTGTTCACCGTCCGTGGGGGGAGACATGCGCAGGTCCGTCGTCGCGTTGCTGCTGGCCGGGGTGGCGCTGGCGGGCTGCGCGGAGCGGACAGCCCTGCCGACGCCGACGCTCGGCCCGGCGGTGGACGACAGCGCCACGCTGATCACCGGCCTGGCCGCCCGCGCCGACGAGCAGGGCACGGTCCGGTTCGCGACCGAGACCACCATGACCGGGCGGCGCGTCACCCTCGACGGCGGTCTGCTGCGCGCCCGCGAGGGCCGGCTGGTGTCGTTGCGGCAGGACTCGTCCACCGACGTCGTCGTGCTGGCCGACGCCGGCTACTCCCGCACCGAGGGCGGCACCTGGACCAGGCTCGACCTGGCCGACCGCGCGCCCGTGCGGGCGGACACCACGGTCGCCGGCCTGGCCGACGAGGTCGACCCGGCCTCGGTGGTGGAGTCGCTGGCCGGCAGCCTGCTGGTGGAGCAGCGCGACGAGGAGCTCGACGGCGTGTCGACGCGCCGCTACACGCTCCTGGTCGACCTGCGGTCGCAGGCCGAGCGCACGCCCGACAGCTCGCGGCGCGCCCAGCTGCTGGCGGCCTACGAGTCGGGCTTCACCGCGTCCGCCACCGTGTGGGTGGGTCCGGGCGACCTGCCGGTGCGGGTGGAGCAGGTGCTGAAGACGTTGGAGGACAACGTCTTCCAGCGCACCCTGCACCGCTTCACCGACTGGAACGCCGACATCCGGGTGAGCGCGCCCGTCTCCTAGCGGGTGCGCTTGGCCCGCTCGATGTCCGTGGTCAGGGCCGGGCGGCCGTCGACCTCGCTGTCCGGGTTCGGCACGATGCCGCCGGCGGCGACCTCGTCGAGGGTGGCGAGCCCGGCGGGTGTGATGCGACCGAAGACGGTGTAGTTCGGCCGCAGCACCGAGTCCGACGTGACCAGGAAGAACTGGCTGCCGTTGGTGTCCGGGCCCGCGTTGGCCATGGCCAGGGTGCCGCGCGGGTAGACGCGGCGCAGGCCGGTCGGGTCGTTCGGGACGGGCGCCAGGTCGGTCGGCAGCTCGTCCCCGTACCGGTAGCCGGGACCGCCCTCACCCGTGTTCGCCGGGTCGCCGCACTGCAGCACCTTCAACGTCGGGTACGCCGTGAGCCGGTGGCAGGTCGTGTCGTCGTAGAACTTCTTCCGCACCAGGTGCAGGAAGCTCTGGACGGTGCACGGCGCCTTCGCGCGGTCCAGCACCAGCGGCACGGGGCCCTGGTTGGTCTGCAACAGCACCTCGGGGTGGCCGCGGTCGGGCGTGTGCCGCGGGTCGGGCGGCAGCGGCACCGGCCGGGCGGCCGGCTCGTCCGGCGTCACGGTGTACGCGCACGGCCCGCGAGTCGTGTCCGGCGTGCCCGCGTCCGGTGTGCCGGGGGAGGCCTGCGCCACCCCGCCGCCCAGGACCGTCATCAGCGCCACTGCCACCAGGATTCTCACCGCACCAGGTCTAACGGACCCGCGACCGCCTTGCTAGGGCCGGTCGGCGGGTCCGAGCGACGCGGCGAACGCGCTCAACGACTCCCGGTCCGGCCGCGCGGTCTTCGCGATCAGGCTGGCCACGTGCTTCTCCACCGTGCGCGGCGAGATGTGCAGCCGGGTGGCGATCGCCTTGTTGCCCAGGCGGCCCGCCAGCAGCCGGAACACCTCGAACTCGCGCACGGTCACGCCCAGCGCCCGCAGCTCGCGCGGCACCTGGTCGGACCCGGTCCGCCGCTGCGGCACCGACGCGCCCACCTGCCGCAGCAGACCGCGGCACGCGCTGGCCACGGCGGGCTGCCCGGCCTGGTGGAAGTACTCCTCGGCGCCGCGCAGCCAGCTCACCGGCTCGCCCCACCCGTCGGCGACCGCCGCCTCGGCCACCAGCCGCAGCCCGAGGTGACGGGCCAGCGGGTGGATCGCCGCCGCCTCCCGCGCCGCGCGCACGGCCTGCGCCGCCTCCGCCTCCCGGCCGAGCCTGCCCAGCAGCACGGCCAGCGCGAACTGCGCGAAGCCGCGGTTCCACCGCATCCGGGCCGCCGCCGACCGCGTCACCGCGCGGTAGCCGTCCAGGTCCAACGCGCCCGACAACGCGTCCAGCAGCAGTTGCAACCCGTGCCGACCGGACAGGTGGTAGACGGTCGGCGTCTCCGCCTCGTGCGCGACGGCCCGCGCCAGGTCGTGCCCGGCCGCCACCCGGTCCTCCTCCAGCAGCGCGCAGAACGCCCGCGCCAACCCGAAGCACAGCGGCCGTTCCTGCGAGCCGACCCCGCCGATCTCGTCGAACGCCTCGATCGCGGCGTCCATCTCGGCCCGCCTGCCCTGGTGCGCCGCCGCCGTCGCCTGCGCCATCAACCCGTAGAGGGTCAGGTTCCGCAGCTGCAACCGCCGGGTGTCCGCGACGACCCGGGTCAGCCGCTCCGCCGCCGCGCCGTACTGGCCGCGCAGCACGGTGTCCAGCCCGAGGATCGCGTCCACGTTGTAGGCCACGCTGATCGCGCCGATCAGCAACGCCTCCTCACGCGCCTCGGCCAGCTCCGCCGCCGTGCCCTCGGCCAGCCAGTCCAGGCCGGCCTGCCGGATCACCGCGTACGCCCGCTGGATCGGCAGCCCGTGCTCCTCGGCCAGCGCCCGCGCCCGGGTGAAGCACTCGGCCGCCTCGTCCAGGTCCCGGTCGCGGGCCAGCACGCCGAGCAGCTGCCACGTCTCGCAGCCCACCTCGGGCAGCGGCACCCGCTTCGCCGCGTCGGCCGCCCGCCTGGCCAGGAACTCGGCCGACTCGATCCGGTCCGGCACCTCCAGGTTCAACGTCAGGAACGCGGCCACGGCGTCGAGCCGCGCGGTGTGCTCGTCGGTCGCGTCCGCGCCGAGCAGCGCGCGTGCCGTCTCCACGTGCGCCATGCCGTCGGTCCACCGGCCCGCGGTGTTGGCCACCTGCGCCAGCTTGGTGTGCAGCTCGGCCCGCCGCACCCGGCCCAACCCGGCGGCGCTCAGCTCGGTCACCGCGTCGACCAGCGCGAACGCCCGCTCGAACTGGCCCGCTTCGGCGAGCGCGGGCAGCAGCGAGTCCAGCACGTCCGCGCGGACCGCCACGTCCACCTCGCTGGCCAGCAGCCGGTGCGCGTGGTCGAGCAGCCGCACCGCCGACCCGGCCGCGCCGCCCGCCAGCGCCCGCCGCCCCGCCTCGGCCAGCAGCGCGCCCGCCTCGGCGGTCTGCCCGGCGTCCAGCCGCAGCGACGCCACCAGCGCGCACCACTCGCCGGGCAGGTCGGGGTGCAGCTCCCGGACGGCGTCGGCGGTCCGCCGCGCCAGCTCCGCCCGGTGCGGCGGCGGCATCTGCGCCAGCAGCGCCTCGGCGGTCAGCGGGTGCCGGAACGCGTACCAGTCGGGCACCGGCTCGTCCGGCGTGACGAGCTGCGCGGCCACGCCGGCGTGCAGGTGCGACAGCAGGGCCCGGTCGTCCATGCCGGTCACCCGGCGCAGCACCGGCAGCGGGAACCGGTGGCCCAGCACGGCGGCCACCGACAGCACCTCGCGCCCCTGCGGCCCCAGCCGGTCGGTGCGGTGCGCGATCAACCGGACCAGCGCCGACGGCACGTCGATGCGCAGTTCGCCCAGCACCTGCCAGCCGCCCGGCCCGCGCACCAGCAGTCCGCCGTTCACCAGGCCGTGCAGCATCTCCTCGACCACGAACGGGTTGCCCGCGCTGTCCGCCCACAGCCGCCGCACGACCTCGGCGGGCACCTCGTGGTCCTCCGCCTCCAGGCACAGGCCGACCATCCGGCGCACCTGGCGCTCGTCCAGGCGGCGCAGCTCCACCAGCACGCCCGCCTGCCGTTGCGCGGCCGAACGGACCACGTCCAGCGTGGGGCCGGCGTCGGCGCGGGTGGTCACCAGCAGCGCGGCGGGCGCCTGGTCGAGGTTGTCCACCAGGTAGTCGACGACCGCCAGCGTCTCGGCGTCCGCCTCGTGCAGGTCCTCCAGCACCAGCAGGCACGGGCGCGTGCGGCCGACCACGGCCAGCAGCCGCAGCACGGCCTCGGCGAGCACCAGCACGGAGTGCGCGGGCCGCTGCTCCTCGGCGCCGGCCGCTTCCGGGCTCCAGTCGGGCGCCAACCGGCCGAGCGCCGACCGGTACGGGCCCAGTTCCCGCAGGTCGAGCCCGTCCCCGGCGCGCAGCAGGGACATCAGGGCCTCGGCCAGCGGCCGGAACGGCACGATCGGCCCGATCGTGCTGCCGCGACCCCGCAGCACCCGCATGCCGCGGTCGAAGGCGGCGCCGGCGGCGAAGCGCGCCAACCGGGTCTTGCCGATGCCCGGCTCGCCGACGAGGAACACCGCGCGGCCCCGGTGGGTGCCCGCGTCGGCCAGCATGCGGTCGAGCACGTGGAGTTCTTCGTCGCGGCCGACCACGACCGGCGCGCGGGTGTGCATGCGCCGACCTTAGTCAAGCCGATCGGCCGCATGCCAAACTGCCCGCACCCCCAGTGTGGGCGGGCAGTCCGGCGGCAGGGTGAAGCCTGGTTACAGGGGCAGGCCCGGCGCGCTCACCGTGGTCATGGTGCTCTCGCTCACGGTCACCGCCGCGTACGCGCCGACGGCCAGGGTCAGGCCCGCCAGCGCGCGGGCGCGGGCGCCCGCCTTGGCCCTGCGGGACAGCGCCATCTCGCCGGCGGGGTGGTCGCCGTCCTGGTCCTCGCTCCAGGTGGTGACCTCGTCGCGGTTGGCGTCGTTCATCGGGTGATCTCCTCGAGGGGGTCGATGTCGTGCGTTGATCCGAGCAGGAGCACCGAAGGCACCCGCTCGGGAAAACCTAGGCGGAGCAAGCCGTACCCGATACCGGACAACCCGGTGAGCAGGCCGGCCGACGGCACGCCGCCGGGCGTGCCGCAGCGCGCCCCGTACTGGTCCAGCGCGCCGAGGACCAGTCCCGCGCGCCGGGTGCGCATGGCCGCGGCCAGGCCGTGCCCGCGTTCGGCGAGGACGGTCAAGGACTCGATCACGCCCAGCTCGCCGTGGCACAGGCTCAGGTCGCGCAAGGGCTCGTGCACCGCCAAGGCGTTCAGGCACCGGTCCAGGTGCAGGGTGTGCGCGTCGACCGGCTGGTCCGGGTGCGCGCAGTGCGCGAGCACCGCGCCGGAGAGCCCGGAGCACCAGCTGTGGTCCGCCTCGGTCACGTCGAGCAGGCGTTGCCGCAGCGCGTGGTCCGCGCGCAGGTTCGCCCGGCCGACCACACCGTAGCGCTGATCGCCCGCCGCCCGCGCGTAGCGCAGCAACGCCCAGCCGACGCCGGCCCGGCCGCGCGCGAAGCCGTCGCCGCCGGGAGTGGCCGCGGCGAGCCGGTCGGCGTAGGCGCGGGCCAGCGCCGAGGCGGCGGGCAAGCCGCTCTCCGCCCGCACCGCCAGCATCGCGGCCAGGCCGCCCGCCCAGCCCTCGACCACGTTGGCCGGGTCCTCGCCGATCGCCTCGACCGCGGTCGCGACCTCCACGGCCGACCGCAGCCAGTCGCCGATCCCGTCGTCGTGCAGCAGGTTCGCCAGCCGTGCCAAGGCGTAGGAGATGCCGCCCAGCCCGTGGAACGCGCCGCTGCCGACGGCCGCCGCCATCCCGGCGTCCTCGGCGAACGCGGCCAGCAACCCGGGGATCGGCCGCAACGCGTCGCGCGCGAACTCGGTGTACCGGGCGGCGCCGGTGAGCTCGCCGAGCTGCGCCAGGAACAACGCGACGCCGGTGTAGCCGTTGGACAGGCCCGCGCCCATCGGGGCCACCGCCCAGTGCCGGTCGTCCACCAGCTCCAGGCCCACCCAGTTGACCCGGCCGTCGGCGGTCGTGGCGTGCGCGAGCACCTCGTCGGCGATGCCGCACGCGGCGACCAGCAGCCGTTGCGGGTCGGGGACGCCCGCCTCCACCGGCGACGCGACCCCGCGGCCGGTGCGGTGGTCGACCGGCCGCGGCCGGCTCGCCAGCCCGGCGCTGATCAGCCACTGCTGGTCGTGCTTGTCCACCTCGTCCAGCGCGGCGACCTTGGCCGTGACGGCGTCCAGCGCGGAGGACGGCAGCAGGCCCGGCAGGCGCTGCCCGGTCGAGGTCCACACGTCGCGGCTGCCCGGCCGGGTGGTGAACAGCGGCACGTCGCCCGCCCACAGGTCGCGCATCTCGTGCGGCACCAGGGCGCGTGACACGTCGTCGTCCGCCGTGCCGTCCCACAGCAGGTCGAGGACGTCCTGGCGGTCCGCCGCGCCGCGCACCGCGTCCGGGTGCGTCGACTCGTCCAGCAACGTCGCGTACAGCTGGGTCATCCGCGGCACGAACCGCACCGGCAGGTCGGCGAAGGCGCTCAGCAGCCCGTCCGGGCCGAGCAGGTCGGCCCGGTGGTCGCAGAGGGCGTCGTAGCCGACCCGGAACCCGGCCAGCAGCGCGCCCTGGTAGTCGGCGGGCTCGGCCTCCAGGCCGTCCACCACGGGCCGGTTGTGCGCGGGCGGCATCGGCACGGGCCTGCGCACCAGGCGCATCCGGTCGGTGCCGGGGTGCAGCCAGGCCACCCCCTCGGTCGGCGGCCGGTCGCCGTGGTCGCCGCCCATGCCGCCGACGTCCAGCGCGCCGTGCTCGCCCAGCAGCACCCGCGGCAGCACCGCGGTGCGGTGCACGGACCGGGCCAGCGCCCGGACCGCCGGGTCCGTCGCCGTGCCCACCGTGGGGTGGAACAGCGTCTCCACGTCCACCAGCACCGGCTGGTCGGCCGCCGCGACCAGGTTCTCGTAGTGCATGTCGGTGCCGTCCACCGCGTACAGCAGCGCGATCAGCGCGCCGAGCCGCTGGTAGAACCGGCCGACCTCGGTGACGTCCGCGCACGGGCGGTGCTCGACGAACTCCAGCCACCCGTGGCCCGGCCGGGCGAGCGCCTGCGGCAGCCGCAGGCCGAGGCCGGTGTGCCCGTCGAACCAGGTCACCAGGTCCGCGAACGCCTGGTGCAACGCCACCGGCCGGGGCTTGTAGACCACCCGGCGGCCGTCGGCGAAGGTCAGCACGGCCACCGAGCGGCCCCGCGCGTGCGGGTCGCCCCGGCCCGTCTCCACCTGCGCCAGGGAACCGGGGTCACGGCCGTCGAGGAGGGTCCGCACGATCTCCGGCCGATCGGCGGCGAACCGGTCGAGCAGCTCGCCGTGCGCCTCGACCGCGTGCAGGCAGGCCTGGCCGAGCAGCCGGGCCAGCACCGGGTACCGGCCGAACAGCGCGGGCAGGTCGACACCCCGGACGAAGTCGGCGAACCGCTCCCGCGGCGTGTCGCCGTCGAGCCGCCCGCCGACCCGGTCGAGGTTGAGCTCCAGCACGAGCGTGCGCGCGGCGATCCGGGCCAGCCGCCTGCCCAGCGCGTGGGCGAAGTCGGCGTCCAACCTGGGGTCGAGGGCGACCGCCGCGCGCACCAGGGGTCTCAGCGCGTGCGCGAACGCCTCGGCCGGGTTGTCGGCGTCGGCGGTCGGCCCGCCGCCGGCGAAGTCTGCACGGGCCGCGGTCGTGGTGGCGCGTTCCACGAACGCGGCCCATGAGGGCCGTCCACGGGGGACGACCAGCTCTTGGGGGTTCCCGCGCACACCGCTGAGCCACCACGCTGCGGGCGGCCGGTCGACGGCGGAGGGGAACACGCGCACAACGTGTCACGGGCGTGCCGCGGCGCACATGGGGGCACGGCCCCCAGATTTGCGGGTGGGCGGGCGTGAGTCCGCAGATGTGCGGAAAAGGCTTCCGTCGCAGGTCACCAGCGCCTTGCGGGGAGGTGAACGGACGGCGTGGCGCGCGGTCGGACCTCAGGTCGCGCAGTTCTCCGCCCGGGCGGCGGCCTCGCGGAACTCGTCCGGCAGCGAGACCACGTCCATCTTCTCCACGGCTTCGTTCATCACCGTGACGGCCTCGGTCATGTCCTGGATGACCGTGGAGAAGACGTCGGTGGTCATCTCCGCCGCCGCGTCGACCGTCGACTTGGCCGAGACGAACTTGTCCCGCGCCCTGGTCAACGGCTCGCTGATCACCTCGACCGCGGTGTCCGCGGCGGGCGACGGGGCCGGTGTCAGCTCGTCCAGGTCGTGCAGGACGACGTCGAGCACGTCGATCACCCGGCCGAGGGAGTCGCTGACCGACTTCTTGGCCGCCGCCGGGTCGGTCTGCGTCTGGTCGAACGACACCCCGCCCGAGGCGACCATGTACTTCGCCACGCCGCAGAAGTTGTTCATCCAGCGCACGACCTCGGGCCCGGCGTCCGTCCCGGGGACCGACGACACCGGCCCGGCTGTCGGCTGCCCCGCCACGGGCACCGCGCACCCGGTCAGGCCGACCAACGCCACCGCCACCACCCACCGCTTCACAGGGGATTTGTACCCCGCCATCACCCGATAGTGGGGTGGAACATGACAACCGGGGGAACCGTCGGCCACGATGGCGGCTCATGACCGTCTCACTCGATGTCTCCGGCGGGATCGCGGTCATCCGGATCGACGAGCCGTCGGACACGGTCCTGGCCGAGGTGCGCGCGGTGCTGCCGGTGCTGGCCGGGGCCCGCGCGGTCGTGCTCCTGGTCGACCCGGGCCTGTGCGCCGCGGGCACCGAACGGCTGGTCCGGGGGTCGGTGGCGCAGCGGGAGGCGGTGGCGGCGGCGTTGCGCGGCGTGGCCGAGGAACTGGTGAACCTGCCCGTGCCGGTGGTCGCGGCGATCGGCGGCAACCCGTCCGGCGAGGCGGCGGAGCTGGCCATGGCGTGCGACTGGCGGGTGCTGGCCGCCGACGGTGGGCTCGGGTGGGTGACGGACGGTCGGGTGACGGGCGATCAGGTGCTGGTGGCACGGCGCGTGACCGCCGAGGAGGCGTTGCGCACCGGGCTGGTGGACCGGGTCGTGCCGCGGTGCTCGGTGCTGCGGGCCGCCGTCGAACTCGCAAATGAGTGCAAGTCAACGCAAGCGGGACGTAAGTCCTGCCGTATAGTTGCTCCATGACGCAACGGCGGTTGGCGGAAGTGGCCGCGAAGGTCGGCGTGAGCGAGGCGACGGTCAGCCGGGTGCTCAACGGCAAGCCGGGGGTGTCCGACGCGACGCGCTCGGCCGTGCTCACGGCCCTGGACGTGCTCGGGTACGAGCGGCCGACGCAGCTGCGCGGTGAACGCGCCCGGTTGGTCGGCCTGGTGCTGCCGGAGCTGCAGAACCCGATCTTCCCCGCGTTCGCCGACGTGGTCGGCAACGCGCTGGCGCAGCGCGGCTTCACGCCGGTGCTGTGCACCCGGACCGCCGGCGGGGTGACCGAGGCGGACTACCTGGAGCTGCTGTTCGAGCAGCACGTGTCCGGGGTGGTGTTCGCCGGCGGGCAGTACGCGCAGGCGGACGCGTCGCACGAGCACTACCGGCAGATGACGCGGCGCAAGCTGCCCGCCGTGCTGGTGAACGCGGCCATAGACGATCTCGGCTTCCCGCGCGTGTCGTGCGACGACGCGGTGGCCGTCGAGCAGGCGTTCGGGCACCTGGTGGCGCTGGGGCACACCCGGATCGGGGCGGTGCTGGGCCCGTCGGACCACATGCCGTCGCGGCGGAAGCTGACCGCGTTGTTGTCGTGCGCGTCGGTCGCCGGGGTGGAGCTGTTCGAGGAGCACGCGATGTTCTCGCTGGAGGGCGGGCAGGCCGCCACCACGCGCCTGCTGCACCGGGGCGTCACCGCGATCCTGTGCGCCTCGGACCCCCTGGCGCTGGGCGCCGTGCGCGCCGTGCGCCGGCACGGCCTCAAGGTGCCGCACGACGTGTCCGTGGTCGGCTACGACGACTCGCCGCTCATGACCTGCACCGAGCCGCCGTTGACCACGGTCCGCCAGCCGATCGAGGCGATGGGCCGCGCCGCCGTGGAGCTGCTGGCGAACCAGATCGCCGGCACCCCGGTCCCGGACGAGGAACTGCTCTTCGAACCGGAGCTGGTCGTCCGCTCCTCCACCGCCCCCGCCCCCCGCTGACCCTCTCTTCCCACCGCGCGTGTCCTACGTTCCGAACGCGCGTGTCCTACGTTCGCGTACCCCGTGTTGAACACTCAGCACAAGATCGACTGTGCTGAGTGTTCAACACGGGTGTTCTGAACGTAGGACACGCGCGACGCGAACGTAGGACACGCGCGGTTTCGTTAGTGGGGGCGAGGGGGCAGCTTACGAGTTGATGTCGGGAAGTTGCGAGTTTTCGTAGACATCTTGCGGCGGAGTGTTGGGGCGACTTACCGTGTGCGCCACACCACACCCGAGGAGGGTCCGCCCCCATGAACTCAACCAGCCTCCGCAGAGCGGCGGGGTTGCTGCTGGCAGGCAGCCTGAGCCTGGCCGCCGTCGCGTGCTCGCAAGCCGACGAGACCGGCGCCGCCGCCGGTGGCAAGGTCACGATCTCCGTCAACGGCCAGCCGCCGCAGACCCAGCCGTTCGACCGCAAGGTCTTCGACGAGGACGTGGCCGAGTTCGAGGCCGCCAACCCGGACATCGACATCGAGCCGCACGAGGGGTTCATGGACCCCAAGACGTTCTCCGCGAAGCTCGCGGGCGGCCAGCTCGAGGACGTCTTCTACGCCTACTTCACCGACCCGGCGAACCTCATCGCGCGCAAGCAGGCCGCGGACATCACCGACTACGTGAAGGACGTCCCGCACTACGACGCCATCCGGCAGGAGCTGCGCGACGTCTTCAGCAAGGACGGCAAGGTCTACGGCGTCCCCACCGCCAACTACTCGATGGGCCTGCTCTACAACCGGGCGCTGTTCACCCAGGCGGGCCTGAACCCCGACCAGCCGCCGAAGACGTGGGACGAGGTCCGCGAGGCCGCCAAGAAGATCACCGCGCTCGGTGACGGCAAGGTCGGTTTCGCCGAGTACAGCAAGAACAACCAGGGCGGCTGGCACTTCACCGCGTGGATGTACTCCGTCGGCGGCCAGGTCGCCCGCCAGGACGGCGACAAGTGGGTCGCGGACTTCAACAACGACAAGGGCCGTGAAGCCCTCCAGCACCTCAAGGACATGCGCTGGGCCGACAACACGATGGGCGAGAAGCAGCTGCTCGTCATCGAGGACGTCCAGCAGATGATGGGCGCGGGCCAGCTCGGCATGTACCTGGCCGCGCCGGACAACGTGCCGACCCTGGTCAACCAGTTCAAGGGCGACTACGCGAACTACGGCCTCACCGGCATCCCGGACGGCGAGGGCACGCTCATCGGCGGCGAGGGCTACATGCTCAACCCGAAGGCGACGCCGGAGAAGATCAAGGCCGGGCTGAAGTGGGTCCAGTGGAAGTTCCTCAACCCGGACCGGTTCGAGAAGAACCTCCAGCGGTACAAGGACCAGGGGCAGCCGATCGGCCTGCCCGTGCCGCCGGTCGCCGACGTCTGGACCGGTGACATCGCCGCCAAGCAGGCCCAGCTCAAGGAGAGCCTGGCGACCGTGCCGGTGGCGAACTTCAAGTCCTACGTGGACGCCACCCCCAAGGGGCGGATCGAGCCGCCGAACGCCCAGCAGGTGTACGCGATCCTCGACAACGTCATGCAGGCGGTGCTCACCAACCGCGACGCGGACATCAGCCTGCTCCTGGCCGACGCGGAAGCCAAGGTGAACCCCGTCCTGGCCCAGGTCAAGTGATGCGCCGCCGCGTCGCGGAGAACCTGACCGCGTACGGGTTCCTGTCCGCCGCGCTGATCTGCTTCGCGGTGTTCTCCTGGTACCCGATCGCGCGTGGGGCGGTGCTCGGCTTCCAGCAGGTCGACTTCGTCACCGAGCCCACGTGGGTCGGCTGGGAGAACTTCGAGCGGCTCTTCGCCGACCCCCTGTTCGCCACGGCGTGGCGCAACACGCTGCTGTTCACCGCGCTGGCGCTGGTGTTCGGCTTCGTGGTGCCGTTCCTGCTCGCGGTCGTGCTCAACGAGCTGCGGCACTTCAAGGGCTACTTCCGGCTCATCGTGTACTTGCCCGTGATGCTGCCGCCGGTGGTGGCCGCGCTGATCTGGAAGTGGATGTACGACCCCGGCCCGGGCCTGCTCAACTCGGCGTTGCGCGGGCTCGGGCTGGAGGGCGCGGCGTGGCTGGACAGCGCCGACACCTCGATGCTGTCGCTGGTGATCGTGGCGACCTGGGCGAACCTGGGCACCGCCACGCTGATCTACCTGGCCGCGCTGCAGAGCATCCCCGGAGACCTGTACGAGGCGGCCGAGCTGGACGGCGCGGGCGTGCTGCGCAGGCTGTGGCACGTCACGGTGCCGCAGACCCGGTTCGTGCTGCTGGTGCTGCTGCTGTTGCAGGTCGTGGCGACGATGCAGGTGTTCACCGAGCCGTACGTGATGACCGGCGGCGGGCCCGAGGACTCCACGGTCACCGTGCTGCTCCTGCTGTACCGGTACGCCTTCTACTACAACGACTTCGGCACGGCGAGTGCCCTGAGCCTGTTGCTGCTGCTGGTGCTCGGCGCGTTCACCGCGCTGTACCTGCGGGTGACGCGGAAGGCGGACGTGTGAGGACGTTGATCGCGCCGGGACGGGCCGGCGTCGGCTACAAGGTCGCGCTGGCGGTCACGACCGTCATCCTCACCGCGGTCTTCGTGGTGCCGCTGGTGTGGGTCGTGCTCTCGGCCATGAAACCGGCCGTGGAGCTGGCCCGGGTGCCGCCGACGATCCTGCCGCGGACGTGGACGCCCGGCACGTACGTCGAGGCGTGGGAGCTGATGGACCTCGGCCGGTACTTCCTCAACACGATCGTCGTCGCGGTGGGGGTGTGGGCGGTGCAGCTCGCGGTCGACGTGCCCGCGGCGTACGCCCTGTCACGGCTCAAGCCCGTGCTGGGCAAGGGGATCCTCGGCATGATGCTGCTGACCCTGATGATGCCCGCCGCGGTGCTGCTGGTGCCGACCTACCTGACGATCGCCGACCTCGGGCTGCTCAACAACCCGCTGGCGCTGTGGCTGTTGGGCGCGGCCAACGCGTTCACCGTGTTCCTGCTCAAGCGGTTCTTCGACCAGCTGCCCGCGGAGGTGCTGGAGGCGGCGCGGATCGACGGCGCCGGCCAGTTCACCATGCTGTGGCGGATCGTGCTGCCGCTGTCCCGGCCGATCCTGGCGGTCGTGTCCATCTTCGCGGTCGTGGCCGCGTGGAAGGACTTCATCTGGCCGCTGCTGGTGTTCTCCGACCCGGCGCGGCAGACGCTCAGCGTCGCGTTGCAGCGCTTCGCCCCCGACACCCCGGTCAACCTGCTGCTGGCCGGCCTCGTGCTGTCCAGCGTGCCGATGATCGGCCTGTTCCTGGTGTTCCAGCGGCACGTGCTGGCGGGTCTCACCGCCGGCAGCGTGAAGGGCTGAACACATCACCGAGGGAGGAATCCACATGAACTGGTGGCGCGGTGCGGCCATCTACCAGGTGTACCCGCGCAGCTTCGCCGACGGCAACGGCGACGGGATCGGGGATCTGGCGGGTCTGCGCCAGAAGCTCCCGTACCTCGCCGAGTTGGGTGTGGACGCGATCTGGCTCAGCCCCTGGTACCCGTCCCCGTTGGCGGACGGCGGCTACGACGTCGCCGACTACCGCGACATCGAGCCGGTGTTCGGCACGCTCGTCGAGGCGGAGAAGCTGATCGGCGAGGCGCACGCGGTCGGCCTGCGGGTGATCATCGACATCGTGCCCAACCACTGCTCCGACCAGCACCCCTGGTTCCAGGAGGCGTTGGCGGGGGAGGGCCGGGACCGGTTCTGGTTCCACGAGGGCGACGAGCCGCCGAACGACTGGAGGTCGCGGTTCGGCGGCCCGGCGTGGAGCCAGGCGCCGGACGGGTCGTGGTACCTGCACCTGTACAGCCCGGAGCAGCCGGACCTGAACTGGACCAACCCGCGGGTGCGGGCCGAGTTCGAGTCGATCCTGCGGTTCTGGCTGGACCGGGGCGTCGACGGGTTCCGCATCGACGTCGCCGACGGCCTGGTCAAGGACTTCTCCAGGCCGGACGCCGAGCTGCCGTACTCCGACCAGGACGGCGTGCACGACATCTACCGCTCGTGGCGGAAGGTGCTCGACGAGTACCCGGACGAGCGGGTGTTCGTCGGCGAGATGTGGTTGCCCGACCCGGAGCGGTTCGCCCGCTACCTGCGCGCGGACGAGCTGCACTCGGCGTTCAACTTCGACTTCCTGTGCTGCCCGTGGGAGTCCGGCGAGCTGCGGCGGGTCATCGACGGCACGCTCGCCGCGCACGCGCCGGTCGGCGCGCCGCCGACCTGGGTGCTGTCCAACCACGACGTGACGCGGCACGTGTCGCGGATGGGCCGGGAGGACTCGTCGTTCGACTTCGGCCGGCGACAGCACCTGACGCCGACGGACCTGGAGCTGGGCACGAAGCGCGCGCGGGCGGCGATCATGCTGACCACCGCGCTGCCCGGCTGCGTCTACGTCTACCAGGGGGAGGAGCTGGGGCTGGAGGAGGTGGACGACCTGCCCGACGAGCTGCGCGAGGACCCGGTGTGGGTGCGTTCGGGCCACACCGACCGGGGCCGTGACGGGTGCCGGGTGCCGATCCCGTGGGGTGACGACGGCCCGTCGTGGCTGCCCCGGCCGGAGCACTGGCGCTCGCTGTCGGTGGCCGCGCAGACCGCCGCGCCCGACTCGATGCTCGCGCACTACCGCACCGTGCTGGCGTTGCGGCGGTCGGAGCCGTCGCTGGGCGACGGGCCGATGGAGTGGCTGGAGCTCGGGCCGGGCGTGGTCGCGTTCCGCCGCGGCGACGACTTCGCGTGCGTGCTCAACCTGTCCGCCGAGCCGGTCGCGCTGCCCGCGCACGACGCCGTGCTGCTGAGCAGCGGGCCCCTCGTGGACGGCGCCGTGCCACCGGACACCGCGGCCTGGATCAGGCCTGCCCGCTAGGCCGACCGACGGGCTTGTTCACCCGGACCGCCAAGTTGCACTCCAGCAGGCCGAGCACCCTCAGGGTCTCGGCCTGCTGGTCTTCGTCCATGTCGCCGAGGGTGGCTTCCTCCAGCTCGCGCCACATGCGCTCGACCTGGTGCCGCAGCGCCTGGCTGGCGGCGGTCGGCTCGACGAGCACGGCGCGGCCGTCGGTCGGGTCGGGTGAGCGGCGCACGAAGCCCGCGCGTTCCAGCCGCTGCACGGTCCTGGTCATGGTCGGCGAGTCCGCGCCCAGCTCGCCGCACAGGTCCGACTGCCGCTGCGGACCGCGGTCCCAGAGGCGCATCATCACCATTTCCTGTCCTGGGTGCAGGCCTGCCTGCCTGAGCAGTTGACCGGCGAGCATGCGGTGCAGGCGGGCGACGCGGAAGATCGCGTGGCTGACGCGCCCGTCCTCGTCGATCTGGAGCATGGGCGCTGACGTGGGATTTTGTCCGGTCGAGGCCATGGTTCGAGTCTAGCCGCCCAGGATCGTGAGCGCTGTCACAGTGAAACATCGGAATGCACTCCGTGTTGTTAGCTGTTCGGACAGGTAATACCGCAACCTGGAGGAAGACATGAGCACCGCGTTCGAGCCGCTCGACCTCGCCGGCACCAAGTTGGCCAACCGGATCGTGATGTCGCCGATGACTCGCAGCCGCGCGTACGACACGGTGCCGACGCCCGTGATGGCCGAGTACTACGCCCAGCGGGCCAGTGCCGGGCTGATCATCACCGAGGGCATCCAGCCGTCCGCGGTCGGCCAGGGCTACCCGCACACGCCGGGGCTGCACACCGACGAGCAGGTCGCCGGCTGGCGCGTCGTCACGGACGCGGTGCACGAGGCGGGCGGCCGGATCTTCGCGCAGCTCATGCACTCCGGCCGGATCGGCCACCCGAGCCTGCTGCCCGGCGACCTGCACCCCGTCGGGGCGTCACCGGTGCGCGCGGCGGGCCAGCTGTACACCGGCGAGGGGATGACCGAGCTCGTCACGCCGGTCGAGCTGGGCCCGGCCGACATCGAGGCCACCATCGCCGACTTCGCCGCCGCCGCGCGCCGGGCGGTCGACGCCGGGTTCGACGGGATCGAGCTGCACGGCGCCAACGGCTACCTGCTGCACCAGTTCCTGGCCGACAACACCAACCTGCGCGACGACGAGTGGGGCGGCTCGGTGGAGAACCGCATCCGGTTCACCGTCGAGGTCGTGCGCGCCACGGCCGAGGCGATCGGCGGCGCCCGCGTGGGCCTGCGGATCTCGCCGTTCAACCGGTACAACGACATCGCCGAGGAGACGACCGCCGAGCTGTACCCGGCCCTGGTCGACGCGATCGAGCCGTTCGGCCTGGCCTACCTGCACATCGGCGAGGCCGGCGACCGGGCGTTGACGCTGGAGCTGCGCGAGCGGTTCTCCGGGGTGCTGATCCTCAACCCGCACACGCCGGACGGCGTGACCGGCCCGGACCACCTGTCCCTGCTGGACGAGGGCGTGGCGGACGCGGTGAGCTTCGGCGCGCTGTTCCTGGCCAACCCGGACCTGCCCGCCCGCCTGGCGAACGGCGGCCCGTTCAACACGCCGGACCAGGCGACGTTCTTCGGCGGCGCGGAGCAGGGCTACACCGACTACCCGGCCCTGACCAGCGTGAACGCCTGACCGGCCGTTCCGAGCGGTCAACTCGGGGTACGCGGGCGTAGGACACGCGCGTTCCGAACGTAGGACACGCGCGGCGCGAACGTACGACTCTCGCGCGAGTCCTACGTTCGGAACGCGAGAGTCCTACGTTCAGGACACCCGAGTTGAACAGTGGGACGACGACGAGGCCCCCGAGTTGCGCGAACTCGGGGGCCTCGTTGCGCGTTCTGGGGTGTGAACGGGCAGGAAGTGAGGCCCGTTCGGGCACGGATTCACTCGATCGTGTGTGTTCGGTCAGGCTAATCGGGCGGAACCCGGGCACCGTTCACCCGGCTGTGGCGGTGGCCACACCAATCGGCCGGTGTTACACCTTAGGCGCGGCCCGAACGGGCAGCGACGGTCCGAGCGGGCAGGGAGGTGACGTGCGGGCGGACGAGCGCAAGCGCCGGATCCTGGCCCGGGCCCGGGCGGACGGCCGGGTCGACGTGGCCGAGATCGCGGCCGAGCTGGAGGTCGCGCAGGAGACCGTGCGACGCGACCTGCGCCTGCTGGACGAGCACGGCCTGGTCCGCCGCACGCACGGCGGCGCGTTCCCGGTGGAGAGCGCCGGCTACGAGACGGGCCTGAAGTTCCGGTCCGCGTCGATGGTGCCGGAGAAGCGGCGCATCGCCCGGGCCGCCGCGGACCGGCTCGGTGACGCCGAGACGGTGTTCATCGACGAGGGCTACACGCCGCAGCTCGTCGCCGAGGCACTGCCCACCGGCCGGCCGCTCACGGTGATCACCGCGTCCCTGCCCACCGCCGCCGTGCTGTCGGAGGTGCCGTCCGCGACCGTGCTGCTGCTCGGCGGCCGGGTGCGCGGTCGGACGCTGGCCACCGTCGACCACTGGGCCACGCGGATGCTCTCGGAGATGGTGATCGACCTCGCCTACATCGGGGCGAACGGCATCTCCCGCGAGCACGGGCTCACCACGCCGGACCCGGCGGTGGGCGCGGTCAAGGCGCAGGCCCTGGCCTCGGCGCGCCGGCGCGTCTTCGTCGGCGTGCACACGAAGTTCGGCGTGTCGAGCTTCCACCGGTTCGGCGACGTCGCCGACCTGGAGGCGGTCGTCACGGACTCCGTGCTGCCCGCCGGCGAGGCCCACCGCTACGCCCTGCTCGGACCGAAGGTCGTCCGGGCCTGACCCCAACCCACGCAGCGGCCCCGGAGCACCAGGGGCCTGGTTCCGCTCGCCCGAAGGAAGGCAAGACGATGAAGTCATTGCGGTATGGCGGCCTGCTGGCCGCGGTGCTCCTGGCCACGACCGCGTGCGCCGGCGCGGGCGGCGGGGGCGGCGGCGCCGAGAACTCGATCAACGTGCTGATGGTGAACAACCCGCAGATGCAGGACCTGCAGAAGCTCACCGCCGACAACTTCACCAAGGACACCGGCATCACGGTCAACTTCACCGTGCTGCCCGAGAACGACGTCCGCGACAAGATCAGCCAGGACTTCTCCAGCCAGGCGGGCCAGTACGACGTGGCCACGATCAGCAACTACGAGACGCCGATCTACGCCAAGAACGGCTGGCTCACCCCGCTGGACGACTACGTCGCCGAGGACACCGGCTTCGACCAGGACGACGTCCTCGAACCGATCCGCCAGTCCCTGACCGCCGCCGACGGCAAGGTGTACGCCCAGCCGTTCTACGGCGAGTCGTCGTTCCTCATGTACCGCAAGGACGTGCTGGACGCCAAGAACCTCACCATGCCCGAGAGGCCGACGTGGCAGCAGGTCGCCGAGATCGCCGCCCAGGTCGACGGCGCGCAGCCCGGCATGAAGGGCATCTGCCTGCGCGGCCAGCCCGGCTGGGGCCAGCTGGTGGCGCCGCTGACCACGGTGGTCAACACGTTCGGCGGCACGTGGTTCACCAAGGACTGGCAGGCCCAGCTGACCGCGCCGGAGTTCAAGGAGGCGACCGGGTTCTACGTGGACCTGGTCCGCGCGCACGGCGAGGCGGGCGCGCCGCAGGCCGGGTTCGCCGAGTGCCTGAACAACATGACCCAGGGCAAGGTCGCCATGTGGTACGACGCCACGGTCGCCGCCGGCCTGCTGGAGGCCGACGACTCGCCGGTGAAGGGCAAGCTGGGCTTCGCCCAGGCGCCGGTGGTCAAGACGGAGTCCTCGGCGTGGCTGTACACGTGGGCGTTCGGCATCCAGAAGGCCGGCGGGAAGGCCGACAACGCGTGGAAGTTCGTGTCGTGGGCGTCCGGCAAGGGCTACGAGGAGCTGGTCGGCAAGACGCTGGGCTGGTCCAGGCTGCCGGACGGCAAGCGCTCGTCGACCTACCAGCGGCCCGAGTACCTGGCGGCCGGAGGGTCGTTCGCGAAGCAGGCGGAGGCGGCCATCGCGGGCGCCAGGCCCACCGACCCCGGCGTGCAGGAACGGCCCGCGAGCGGCATCCAGTTCGTCGGCATCCCCGAGTTCACCGACCTGGGCACGCAGGTGTCGCAGAAGATCAGCGCCGCCATCGCGGGCTCGACCACCGTCGACGCCGCGCTGGAGGAGAGCCAGGCGCTGGCCGAGGTCGTGGCCGAGAAGCACCGGGGGAAGTGATGAGCAACCCCACCCCCATCGGGAGGGCCCGGTGACCGCCGTGCGGGAGGCCCCGGCCCGGCGCGGCCCGACGCCGCCGGCGCGGACCGGTCGGCCGGCGGCGGCGGCGCGCTGGGCACGGCGCGCCCCGCTGCTGCCCGCCCTGGTCTTCACGATCGTGGTCACCCAGCTGCCGTTCGTGGCCACGCTGGTGATCTCGCTGATGCGGTGGAACTCGCTGGACCCGGCCAACCGCGGGTTCGCGGGCCTCGACAACTACGCCGCCGTGTTCACCGACCCGGACCTGCGCAGCGCCATCGGCGTCACGGTCCTGCTGACCGTCACCGTGGTGGTGGTCTGCCTGGTGCTGGGGCTGGGGTTGGCGCTGCTGCTCGACCGGAGGTTCGCCGGGCGCGGTGTCGTGCGCACCATGCTGATCGCGCCGTTCCTGGTGGTGCCGGTCGCCGCCGCGCTGCTGTGGAAGCACGCGCTCTACAACCCGGAGTACGGCCTGTTCAACGGCGTGCTGACGTGGTTGTTCGGCGACGGCGCGCCGCAGCCGGAGTGGATCAGCGGCATGCCGCTGCTCGCGGTCGAGGCGTCGCTGGTGTGGCAGTGGACGCCGTTCATGATGCTGATCCTGCTGGCGGGCCTGCAGAGCCGCCCGCAGGACGCGGTCGAGGCCGCGCGCATCGACGGCGCCACGGCGTGGCAGGTGTTCCGCTACCTGACGCTGCCGCACCTGCGGCAGTACCTGGAGCTGGGCGCGCTGCTCGGCTCGATCTACATCGTGCAGAACTTCGACGCCGTCTTCACCATCACCTCCGGCGGCCTCGGCACGGCCAACCTGCCGTACACGATCTACCAGACCTTCTACCAGGCGCACGACTACGGCCAGGCGTCCGCCGCGGGCGTGGTCGTGGTGGTCGGCTCGATCATCATCGCCACGTTCGCGTTGCGCGTGGTGTCGTCCCTGCTGCGCGAGGACGGCGGCCGAGCCGCGAACCGGACGGGGGTGCGGGCGTGAAGCGGGTCCTGGGCTTGGCCGCGTGGTGCGCGGGCCTGCTGTTCTTCGCGCCGGTGGCGTGGATGGTCCTCACCTCGCTGCACAGCGAGCCGGACGCGGCGACCAACCCGCCGTCCCCGGCCGCGCCGATCACGTTCGACGGCTACGCCGAGTTCTTCGACTCGGCGCCGTGGCCGCCGCTGATCAACTCGTTGAGCGCGTCGATCGGCTCGACCCTGCTCGTGCTGCTGCTGGCGATCCCGGCGGCGTACGCGCTCTCCATCAAGAAGGTCGACAAGTGGTCGGACGTGCTGTTCTTCTTCCTGTCCACCAAGATGCTGCCCGTCGTGGCCGGTCTGCTGCCGATCTACCTGGTCGCGCAGCACACCGGGATGCTCGACAACATCTCGTTCCTGGTCGTGCTCTACACGTCGATGAACCTGCCGATCGCGGTGTGGCTGATGCGGTCGTTCCTGGCCGAGGTGCCCGGCGAGATCCTGGAGGCCGCCGCGCTGGACGGCGCGGGCCTGGTCACCACGCTGCGCCGGGTCGTCGCGCCGGTCGCCATGCCCGGCATCGCCGCGACCTCGTTGATCTGCTTCATCTTCAGCTGGAACGAGCTGCTGTTCGCCCGTGTGCTGACCGGTGTGGTCGCGGGCACCGCGCCGGTCTACCTCACCGGGTTCGTCACCAGCCAGGGCTTGTTCCTGGCCAAGGTGTGCGCCGCCGCCGTGGTGGTGTCGCTGCCGGTGCTCGTCGCCGGGTTCGCCGCCCAGGACAAGCTGGTCCAGGGCCTTTCGCTGGGAGCCGTGAAGTGAGAGCAGCCGTCATCACCGGGGTCGGCGCGGTGGAGGTCGCCGAGGTGCCGGACCCGACGCCCGGGCCGCGCGAGGTCGTCGTGGACGTCGCGGCGTGCGGGCTGTGCGGCACCGACCTGCACATCCTGCAGGGCGAGTTCGCGCCGACGCTGCCGGTCGTGCCGGGGCACGAGTTCGCGGGGGTGATCGTCGAGACCGGGTCGGAGGTCACCGAGCTGGCGGTCGGCGACCGGGTCGCGGTGGACCCGTCGCTGTACTGCCACGAGTGCCGCATGTGCCGGTCCGGGCGCGGCAACCTGTGCGAGCGGTGGGCCGCGATCGGCGTCACGACCGGTGGCGGCGCGGCCGAGTACGCGCTGGCGCCCGTCGCGAACTGCGTGAAGCTGCCCGACCACGTGCGCACCGAGGACGCGGCGCTGATCGAGCCGCTGTCGTGCGCGGTGCGGGGCTACGACGTGCTGCGGTCGCAGGTGGGCGGCCGGGTGCTGATCTACGGCTCGGGCACGATGGGCCTGATGATGTTGCAGCTCGGCAAGCTCACCGGCGCGTCGTCCGTCGAGGTGGTGGACCTCAACCCGGACCGCCTGGCCACGGCCGAGCTGCTCGGCGTCACGGCCACCGCGTCGTCGCCCGACGAGCTCGACCGGCCGCGGGGGTGGGACGTCGTCATCGACGCCACCGGCAACGAGAAGGCCATCCAGGACGGGCTCGGCCGGGTCGCGAAGGGCGGCACGTTCCTGCAGTTCGGCGTCGCCGACTACGCGGCGCGGGTGACCATCGACCCGTACCGCATCTACAACCAGGAGATCACGATCACCGGGTCGATGGCGGTGCTGCACTCGTTCGAACGCGCGGCCGACCTGTTCGCCACGGGCGTGCTGGACCCGGAGGTGTTCATCAGCGACCGCCTGCCGCTGGCGGACTACGCCCCGGCCCTGGAGCGCTTCCGGGCGGGGCGGGGCCGCAAGATCCAGGTGCTGCCGTGAACGCGGACCGGCCCCGGTCACCCGCCGTGACGGGTGACCGGGGCCGGTCCGCTCGGTGCTAGTTGTTGGCCGCGCGCCGGCGCAACACGATCAGCAGCGCCGCGCCGCCGCCGAGCAGGATGACGCCGATCACCAGCGGGATCGCGATGCTCGCGCCCGTGTTGGCCAGGCCGTCACCCGTGTCGGCCACCGGCACGACCGCGGCGGTCGTGGTGGTGGTGGTGGAGGTGGCGGGCGCCGAGGACTCCGAGGTGGTGACCTCCACCGTCGTGGTGGTGGTCGTGGGCTCGGTCTCCTCGGTCGTCGTCTCGACCGTGGTGGTGGTCGTGGTGGTGGTCGTCGTCGTGGGGACGACGCACGCCTCGACGGTCTTCGTCTCCTTGAAGGAGTACTGCGCGTTGTCGCCCGCGGTCACCTCGACCACGAACACGCGCTTGACGTCGCCGCTGGCCGAGTACTTGCCCTCGAAGCCGGCCTTGAAGTCCTTGTTCTCCAGCTCCTGGGCGTCATCAAGGGTGACCTTGATGTGGTTGGTCTTGTTCTGCGAGTAGGCCGTGAGCTTGACGCTGAGGGTGGTCGTGCCGTCCTTGCACGAGGCCTCGAGCTTGGGGGTGTGCGCGGAGGCGGGGACAGCGGCGAAGACGGTCGCGGCGACGGCGGCGACAGCGGCGCCGACCAGGGCACCGACTCTGGCGAACTGCATGTGAGGGCTCCTGAGGGAAGGGCTGAGGAGAACCGCGTCACCATATCGGGGGGTTTATAACAACACGATTGGGGGTTCGGTAACTACTGCCCGTAAAACTGTGATCTGGGATGTAGTGGTTCGCCGGAGTACGAAGAGGACGAAGGAGACGCTGCGTCGTCGTCGCCGGATCAGGGAGTGGTGCCGTCGACGTCCCACCGGGCGGCGTCGGCCATCAACCCGATCATCCCCGAGACCAGGCGCAGCTGGTCGACGCCGCGGATGTCGGCCTCCACCAGCCTCGGCGAGCACACCACGACCGCCAGGGCCTGGGCCCGGGACAGCGCCACGTTCAACCGGTTGCGCGACAACAGGAAGTCCAGCCCGCGCGGCAGGTCGACGGCGGCCGACGAGGTCATCGTGGTGATCACCACGGGCGCCTCCTGGCCCTGGAACCGGTCCACGGTGCCGACCCGCACGTGCTCGTAGCCGTGCTTCTCCAGCTCGCGCCGCACCAGCCGCACCTGGAGGTTGTACGGCGCCACCACCAGGATGTCCGAGTCGTCCAACGCCCGCGCGTCCGGCCCGTCCGTCCACAGGCGACCCATCAGCGACCGCACCACCCCCACCACCGCGTCCGCCTCCTCGACGGACGACGTGGTGTTGTGCGAGTGGTGCACGGAGTGGACGTACACCCCGGACGGCACGCCGTCGACCCCGCGCGCGGCGGCGCCGGGGTGGGCGTGCAGGAGCCCGGCGTAGGACAGGTTCGACACCGGCGCGCACACCGCCGGGTGCATCCGCCTCGTCTGGTCCAGGAAGTAGCCCAGCTCCGGCGGGATCACGTCGGCGTCGCCGATCAGGTGCCCCAGCGCCGACGCCTCCGCGCCCGCCGGGTGCGTGCCCTGCACGACCTGCGGCAACTGCTGCGGGTCGCCCAGCAGCACCAGGTTGCGCGCGCACGTCGACACGGCCAGCGCGTCGGCCAGCGCGAACTGGCCCGCCTCGTCCACGATCAGCACGTCGAACGGCTGCTCGCGCAGCGCCGCGTTCGCGAACGTCCACGCCGTGCCGCCGACCAGGTGCCCGCCGCCCTGGTCGGCGCGCCACCGCACCAGCGCCGGGTTGTCGCGCGGCTGCTCCCACGAGCAGTCCTTCGCGGGCGCGCCCTTCGCCCGCTTGGCCGTGGGGATCGGCACGCCGAGCTCCCGGCCCGCCGCCAGGGCCGCGCCCAGCACGTTCTCCACCGCTTTGTGGCTGGTGGACGTCACGCCGACGCTGCGACCGCCGCGGATCAGGTGCGCGATCAGCCGGCCGGCGAGGTAGGTCTTGCCCGCGCCGGGCGGCCCCTGCACGGCGAGCGTGGAGCCGTCCAGCGCGTCCACCGCCGCGATCACGTCGGCGATCACGTCGTCGCCCCTGGGCAGCACGCCGGTCCTCAGGCGCGGCGGCGTGCGGCGGGCCAGGTCGACGCCGGGGTGCGGCGGGAGCGCCGGCAGCACGTCCACGACCGAGCGCGCCAGCTCGTAGACCGCCTCGTCCTTCGGCTTCGGCTGGACCGGGCTGCCGGGCAGCACCGCGACGGGCTGCTCGCCGTGCACGTCGTCGGGGGCGACGCTCTCCAGCACCACCATGTCCTCGGCCGACTCGGCGAGCACCACCGCGTCCCGGGTCACGTTCGCGGGCTTGCCGGGGTAGAGCAGGCGGACCTGGTCGCCCTTCGCGAACGGGTGCGGCCGGTCCGGGTCGCACCACACCCGCACCTCGCGCTTGGCCTTGCGGACCCGCCCGGACGGCATCGCCCAGTCCTGCGCGCGCACCGACACCGGCACCGCGCACGCGCTGTCGGACTCCAGCTCGGACAGCGGCGCCGCCACCTGCCGGAAGAAGTCCCACCACGCCGGGTTCGTCTCGCGCCGGTGGTAGCCGACGGCGGCGGCCAGCAACGCCCGGGCCCGCTCGTCGTCGGTCGCCTCGGCCGGGTTGTCCGGCAGGCCCTCCAGCAGCGGGTCGACCACGGCGGCGAGGCGCTCGGCGCGCTCGGCCCGGCGCTGGGCGGCGAGCTCGTCCTCGATCTCCTCGGTGAACGACGGCTCCGGCACGTGCGGCTCGATGCCCGCCTCCGCGCGCACCTCCAGCAGGAACCGGTAGAGCCGCAGCGTGGAGACGCAGTCGTAGGTGTTGTAGTCGGCGATGCCGGTGAGCACGTCCTCGGCGCGGGCCGGGTCGGCGTCGCGCAGCGCCAGGAACTCCTCGTACGCCTCGATGCTGGACACGGCCGTGGTGACCTCGCCCGCGCGTGCCTCCGCCATGTACAGCGGTTCCAGGTACTTGATCGAGTACGACCGCTGGGACACGCGCAGGGCCTTGCGCACCACGGCGTAGAGGTCGACCAGCGCGCCGGAGCGCAGCAGGTGGTCGACGGCCTCCTCGCGGGTGCCGTGCAGGGCGGCGAGCTTCTTGAGCGCGTTCACCTCGTACGGGGCGTAGTGGTAGACGTGGGCGTCCGGGTGGGCCTGCAGCGTCCGGGTGGCGTGGTCGACGAACCGCTCGAACGCCACCTTCTCCTGCGGGCGGGTGTGCGCCCAGAACGGCGTGAAGCGCTCGTCGCCGTCGACCACGCCGAACAGGTACTCCAAGCCCTCGCCGTCGAGGGCGAACGGGTCGCCCTCCATGTCGAAGAACAGGTCGCCGGTGCTCGGCGCGGGCAGCGCGGCCAGGGCTTCGGGCGCGACGACCTCGTAGGCGACCTTCCCGGTCGGGTCGTCGTCGGTGCGGGAGTCGTCCTGGATGACCTGGAGCGCGGCCTGGGCGCGCAGGCCGGTGAACGTGGCGGCGGACATCGTCGCGGGACGGTCGGCGCGGGTCGCGTTGGCCAGGGCGTCGATCGTGCCGAGGCCGGCGGCGGCGAGCTTGCGGCGCTGGTCGGTGCGGATGCCGGCGACCAGGGACAGGTCGCGGTCCCGTTCCCGGCCGGTGGCGCAGTGCCGGCCGAAGCGGCAGGTGGCGCACGCCGGGCGTTCGTCGTCCCAGAGGCGTTCGGGCAGGGCGGCGGGTGCGGCGAGGCGTGCCGTGAGGCGGGTCCGGAGGTCGAGGACCAGCGGGAGGAAGTCGGCGACCTGGAACGTCTTGGTGGTGCCGTCGCCGAGCAGCAGGTGCATGGCGGGTCCGGCGCGGCGGCCGAGCGCGTTGGCGTAGGCGGTGAGCTGGACGACGGCGGCCGGGGTGGCGTGCCGGGCGAGCTTGGCGTCGTGCGGCTCGTAGCCGCGGTCGGTGGCGACGAGGAAGTCGGCGCGGCCGTGGAAGCCGTCGGCGTAGAAGACGGCCTGGTAGATCACCGGCGCCCGGGCGGCCATCGCCTGCGCGGTCAGCTCGGCCGCGTGGGTGAGGGCCGCGTGCGTCGGCGCGGGTTGGGGGATCTCGACGACGTCGTGCGCGGCGCGGAACTTCGCCAGCACGGCCTGCTCGTGCGCGTGGCCGTGCCGGGTGGCGAGGGTGTTCGGCCGGGCGTCCGGCACGGGCGCGCCGGGCAGGCCGGTGGCCAGCGCCAGCGACAGCCGGGCGCGGTGGTCGCACTCCAACAGGTCCACCAGGTCCGCCGGGGAGTGCACCAGGTGGCCGTCGGCGGTGAGCATGGCGGGCAGTATCGCGGCCGGACCCGCCAACCCGGCGGACCGCGCGCGGCGAGTCGCCGGACTGCGGCCACCGCCACCCGGCGCGCGTCACGCGTGCTGAGCGTTGAATTCGGGTGTTCCGAACGTAGGACACGCGCGTTCTGAACGTAGGACTCACGCGTTCCGAACGTAGGACACACGCGTTCCGAACGTAGGACACACGCGTTCCGAACGTAGGACACGCGCGTTCTGGAGGGTGGACTCTCGGCGGGCCTACGGTCGGGGGAGGGGGCCGTTGGCGGCTTGCCAGCGGGCCTGGTGGGCGGCGGCTTCGGCGGCGGCCACGGCTTCGGCGGCCGGGGGGAGCGGCTCGGCGCACCAGGCGCGCAGGACGGTGGCCAGCTCGGTGACGAAACGGGTGCCGGTCGGCGTCAGCTCGTCGCCGGCCAGCAGCGCCTCGGCGGTGATCAGGGCGGCCGAGCGCCAGCGCGCGTACTCGACCCGCGCGGCCATGCCGCGCCGGGCACGCCAGAAACCGGCCACGCCCAGGTGCGCGTAGGTGCCGTGCAGCAGACCGGCCGCCGGCCGCGGGTCTTCCCGCCACGGCGCGTAGAACAAGGCGTCGCTGCCGGGTTTGACCAGCGCGAACAGGTCCATCAACGCGACCAGCTTGCTGTGCTGCGCCTCGTGCGCGAGCGTCACGGCCAACGTCTCCGCGTCCGGCGTCGGCGACAGGAACACGCACCCGAACGCGTCGGCCAACGTCGCGCTGCTCGTGCCCGTGGGCGACGACGGCATCGGCGTCAGCACCGACACGACCTCGGCGAACTCCGCGGCGAGCACCGGGTGGTCGGCGGTGAGCAGGTCCCACGCCGAGCCGAGGGCGTCCTGCCACCACGGCAGGTCGACCGACGACGCCACCGGCAGCTCGTCCGGCACGCCGCCGCCGGCCCACAGGTCCACCTGGAGCGAGTGCGCGCCCAAGCGGATCTCCGGCAACGGCTCGTAGGCCAGCCCTGGCCCCACCACCACGCCCAGCGACGGCAGCGAGAACACCCGCGCCGGCGGGAACTCCAGGTCCACCGGCACACCCGCCCGCACCGCCGCCGCGGCCGCGGTGAACGCCAGCTCCGCCGGCCGCGCCTCGGCTCCCCGGCGCACCGCCAACGCCGTCCGCGTCGCCCAGGCGCCGACCGACGGGTGGTCCAGCACCCGGTCCACCGCCTCCGGCGCGACCCGCGCCACCTCCCGCAGCAGCGAGAACGCCTCCCGCGCCGCCGGGTCCGCCGCGATGGACCTGATCATCAGCAACGTCCGGCTGCGCCGCGCCAGCCGCAGCGTCCGCACCGCCGCGCCGCCCCCGCCGCGGGCGAGGGCGGCGAAGTCGGAGGCGGAGACCCGGAACGGCCCGACCGTCACGCCAACGCCGCCAGGTCCGCCGCCACGCGCGTCCGCACGTGCCCGATCAGCCGCGCCAGGTCCGGGCAGTACACCGACGGCCGGTCGAACCCGGCCCCTTCCCGGAACCGGTGCGCCCGCAGCCCGCCGCCGCACGCCGACACCACCGGGCACCGGCGGCACTGCTCGGACAACCCGGCCAGGCCCGACCGCCCGGCGCGGACGTCCGGCAGGTCCAACGCCGCGTCGAACGGGTCGCGCGCCACGTGCAGCCCGGTCGCCGAGGCCGCCGGCGAGGACGACGCCAGGATGTCCGACGCCTCGACCGTGCCGTCGGTCTCCACCACCACCTGGGCCGACGGGCTCAACCCGATCCCCTCCACCCCGGAACGCCCGCCCAGCAGCACCGCCAGCAGCTCCTCGAACAGCCGCACGCGCGTCACCGGCCGGGCGTACCAGACGTCGAACACGGCGATCAGCCACTCCGCGTACGGCGTCGAGGCCGCGTCCGCGACGCGTCCCGGCGGCGGCGCCGACCAGTTGCCGTGCGGCAGCAGGAAGTCCACCGCGGGCGGCGTGAACCCGAGCAGCGACTCGTAGACGCGCACCGGGTCTTCATCGAGGTCCACCACGCACAGCAGACCGCCGTACACCCCGGGGTACGAGCGCATCGCCGTCAACGCGGCTCGCACCGCCGCCCAGCTGCCGCTGCCGTCCGGCCGCACGCGGTGCCGGTCGTGCGCCTGCGGCGTGCCGTCGACGCTCACGCCGACCCGGACGCCGTGCGCGGAGAACAGCTCCAGGAATCCGCGGTCGAGCAATGTCGCGTTCGTCTGCACGGCGAACCGCACCGGAACGGGCACGACCGAGCGGAACCGCGTGATGAGCGACTCGATCGCGGCCCGTCCGGCGAGCAGCGGCTCACCGCCGTGCAACACCACTTCGACTTCCGGCAACCCGTGCCCGCGCACGTGTTCCGCCACCCGTTCGGCGGTGTGCGCGACGATCTCCGGCGACATCGCCCTCGGTCGGGAGCGCCACCGCTGGTCGGCCAGTTCGTAGACGTAGCAGTAGTCGCACGCCAGGTTGCACCTGCCGTGCACCTTGAGCACGAACTGGCGGAACGGCAACCCATTCCCCGAGTCCACCGCCACCACCCCCCGGACATTCCCCCGCACCACAAGCAATCGAGAACCCCAGGAGCAATCAAACACAGCGCGCCGCCCGCTACCTCCGCCAATCGGTGGATTCCCGACGGTGACCGTTGTCGTTCACTACGATGGGAAGTGCGCCGCCGGCGTTCGCCGGCAATCAGGCGGCTGCGGTGAAAACCGCAGCATTGCGGTTAGGGGGTTGGTCGGAGATGACTGCCGAACCCGTCCTGGAGTCCGAGCTCCTGGACGTCACGGGCGTGGACCTGGCCCGGTTGGCGGAGCTGCCGGACACCGCGCTGCGCGCCGCGCTGCACCGGATCCTCGCGGAGAACGCGGAGCTGCCCAACCGGTTCGCGGCCTTCGAGAGCTCCTTGTGACCGCTGCCGTTCGGGTGAAACGCGGCTGAGTCGCGGGCGCGCGGCCCGCGTCACCGGTATTCCCAAGTCCCCCCGCCGCTCAGGAGCAGCAGATGAGCACCCCGCGCACCACACCTGGCCCCACCGGGGTCACCGCGTTCCTGTCGGCCACCGGAGGAACCGGCCGCACCAGCGCGGTGGCGAACCTGGCGTGGGTGCTGGCCGCGGCCGGGCAACGGGTCCTGGTCGTGGACTGGGGCTCCGAGGTGCCGCGGGTGCGCGAGTACCTGGAGCCGTTCCTGGTGGCCCGCCTCGGCCTGCCGGACGCGGTGGGCCGCGGGCTGCTGACCGCCTACCGCGCGGACCCGCTGGGCGAGGACGACCCGACGCCCGTCGTGGAGCGGTTCGCGCCGCCGGCGGGCGACGTCACGGTCCCCGGCCACATCGACGTGGTGTCGCCGATGCCGACCGACGCGGCGGGCAGGCCGCGGCCCGAGACCAGGCACGGCGACGCGGGCGCGATCGCCGAGCTGCGCGCCCGGCTGGCCGAGTCCGACTACGACCAGGTGCTGATCGACGCGCCGACCGGCGCGGGCGACGAGACGCTGACGCTGATCGCGACGCTGTGCGAGCTGGCCGTGGTGTGCTTCCGGCCGCGTCCCCGGGCCATCGCCGACGCCGCGGACCTGGCCGGTCGGCTGCGCAAGCGCGCCCCGATCCGGATCGACGTGGTGCCGGTGGCGACGTTGTTCGACGACGCCGACGAGCAGTCGCGGGCGCAGCGCATCCGGTCCGCGATCCGCGCCGCGTTCGCCGAGCTGCTGGCCGGGCAGGCGAAGCGGGTGCCCGACGGCGGCACGATCGAGATCCCCTACCGCCCGTTCGACGCGTTCGACCCGCTGCTGGCGATCCTGGTGGAGGAGCCGACCAGCGGCGGCGCGCTGGAGGCCCAGTACGGCAGGCTGGCCGCGGCGGTCACCGGCGGCGCGGTCACCGAGGTGGTCCCGGTGTCGTCGGTGCTGCGCTCCCGCTACCGGCGGGTGTTCGGGCTGACGTCGACCACCGAGCCGGACCGCGTGGCCCTGGTGTACGCGCCGCGCGACCGGGCCTGGGCGGACTGGGTGCGCGGCCAGTTGGAACGCGCGGGCGCGCAGGTGCGCCGGCTGGCGGAGGCGCGCGAGTGGTTCGAGGCGGCCGTGCCGCCGGGCGTGCTGATCCTGTCGTCGCCGCACCTGGGCCCGGTGGAGCTGCCCGCGCTGCCGCTGACCGTGCTGCGGCTGCGGTTGGCCGAGGACGGCCCCGCAGACGGCGGGCTGGACGTGCGCCGGCACACCCCGGAGACGTTGAGCGCCCGGCTGCTGAGCCACTTCGGCCTGATCGACCGGCCCGGCACGGTGCACGAGCCGGGCATGCGGGTGCCGGGCAGCGACCCGGGCGTGTTCGAGCTGCCGCCGCGCCACCCCGGTTTCGTCGGCCGCGACGAGGACCTGGAGGCGTTGCGCGACCAGTTCGCCGCGGCCGGCGACGAGCGCGCGGTGGTGACCGTGAACGGCGTGCCCGGCGTCGGCAAGAGCGAGCTGGCGCTGGAGTACGCCTACCGGTTCTCGTCGGACTACGCGGCGGTGTGGTGGCTGTCCGCGCACGACCGCCAGTCGGTGCTCACCGGCCTGGCCGAGCTGGCGGTCCGGCTGCGCCAGCCGGGCTCGACCGACTACGGCACGCTGTCCGCGCTGGAGCGGCTGTCGAACGACCCGGCGTACACGCGGTTCCTGCTGGTCTACGACAACGCCGACGACCCGGACGCGCTCGCCGACGTGCTGCCGGCCGGCGCCGGCGGACACGTGCTGATCACGTCGGGACCGGTGGACGGGCAGGCCGTCGAGCTGGTGCCGATGCGCGCGGAGGACAGCGTGCGCCTGCTGCTGGACCGCGTGCCGGGGCTGACCCCGGAGGACGCCGGTCAGGTCGCGGACGCCGTCGGCCACCTGCCGCTGGCGCTGGACCTGGCGTCGTCGTGGCTGGCCGAGACGGCGCGGACCGAGGTCGGCATGGGGTCCCGGGACTCCGACGCCGCCGCCTGGGCCACCCGCACCCTGTTCGAACGCCTCGGCCGGTCCGAACCGGACGGTGTGGCGCGGGTCGTCGACGTCGCGGTCGACGCGTTGCGGGACAACGCGACCGGCCGGTTGGCGGTGCTGGTCGCGGAGCTGGCCGCGTTCCTGTCGCCGGAGGGCGCGGACCTCGGCCTGGTGCGCTCGCCCGCGTTCCTGGCCAGGGTGATCGCCGCGGGCGGCGTGGACGCCGAGCCGTTGGAGCTCGACGCCGCCGAGATCGACCGGGTGCTCTGGTACGGCGCGCGGTACGGGCTGTTCCGCGTCGACTGGGGCGACCAGTACTCGCTGCGCATGCACCGCGTGGTGCAGCGCGCGTTACGCGGCCGCATGTCGCCGACCGAGCGGGAGGAGCGGCGGGCCGACGTGCTCGCCGCGCTGGCCGCGTTGGCCCCGACCGAGGTCGAGGGCGAGTCGCCGACCCGGCACGCCCGGTTCGCCGAGCTGCAGAAGCACGTCATCCCCTCCGGCGCGCTGGCGGGCGACGACCCGAAGGTGCGCCGCTGGCTGGTCAACCAGGTGCGGTTCCTGTTCACCGACGGCGGCGCGGGCGTGCGCCGGGCCGCGCTGGAGCCGGGCCGGGCCCTGCTGGACGCGTGGACCGAGCGGTTCGGCCCGGCCGACCCGCTGCGCAACCGGCTGGCCACCGAGCTGGCCAACGTGCACCGCGTGCTCGGCGAGCCGACCGAGGCGCTGCGGCTGGACGACCTGGCGCTGGCCCAGCAGCGGCGCGCGCTGGACCTGACCCACCCGCGCCCGCTGATCACCGCCCGCGGCCGCGGCGGCGACCTGCGCGGGCTCGGCCTGTTCGCCGAGGCGCTGGCCGAGGACCAGGCCACCTGGGAGGGCCTGCGCACGGTGCTCGGCGAGGACCACCCGGACACCCGCAGCGCGGCGAACAACCTGGCGTCCTCGATGTTCCTGTCCGGTGACGCGGCGGGCGCGCTCGCGCTGGAGGAGGACAACTACCGCAGGCGCAGGCGGCTGTTCGGCACGGGCGACGCGCGGACGTGGGCGACCCTCGCGCAGATCGGGCTGTACCAGCGGGAGCTGGGCCGCTACCCGGAGGCGCTGGACTCGTTGCTGTACGCCTCGCAGCAGTTGCAGGCGCTGCGGCACGAGCTGAACCAGGTGCAGATCGGCGTGCAGTGGAACCGCGCCATCGCGCTGCGCCTGGTCGGACGCGCCAAGGAGGCCAAGGAGCGCACCGGCAAGGCGTTGCGGGACTACCGCGAGGTCCTCGGCGCGCACCACCCGTACACGCTGGGCTGCGCGTTGAGCTTCGCCGCCGACCACCGGCGCGTCGGCGTCGACCCGGAGCTGGCCGTCGAGCTCGCCCGCACCGCCCTGACCGGTTTCCAGCAGCACGTCGGCCTGCGCGACGACCACCCGTTCGTGGCGCTGTGCAAGCTGGGCTACGGGCTGGCGCTGCGCGCGGCGGGCGACCCGGCGGGCGCGGTGAGCCAGGTGGAGGCCGCGACGCGGACGTTGCGCTCGCGGCTCGGCGACACGCACCCGTGGACGTTGGCGGCGGCCGTCGACGAGGCCCGGGTGCACGCGGCGGCCGGTGACGCGGAGCGGGCCGCCGAACTGATCGCCGAGGCGCACACCGACTGCCTGGAGTTCCTGGGGCACGATCACCCGCACACCGCCGCGGCGGCGCACAACCTGCGACTCGCGGCCCACCCGACCGACCAGGACTGGCGGGAGTGCGATGTCGACGTCCCGCACACCTGACCGCGCAGGAGGGAGTGGCGTGGAGCTGCACGAGGAGCAGGCCGAGCACGTGGGCCCGGAGTTCGACCTGGCCCGGCAGGCGTGCCACGCGGCGATCGCGGAGACACCCGCGCTGCACTACCTCGCGCACTACAGCAGCGGTGTGTTCGACTTCGGCATGGACGCCCTCGGCGACCCGCCGCCCACGCCGGACGCGCTGCCCGGCGGCACCCGCCGCGAGGAGCTCAAGCGGCTGGGCAGGCACCTCACGTTCCAGGTCGCCACGCTGGACCGGACGTTGCAGGAGGTGCGCACGGGCCGGCTGATCCGCACCGTGCTGCACACCGAGGAGGGCGCGCTGTTCTGCGACTCCGTGGTGCCGACCGAGCACGTCGTCGGACTGGTGCTGGACCACACGGGCGCCGGGCCGCTGCTCGGCCACCCCGCCGTGGAGGAGGCGGACCGGGCGGTGGCCGGGCTCGCCACCCGGTTGCGCGCCCAGCTCAGCCTCGGCTCGCTCAACCCCGGCGGGTGGGAGAGCGCGCAGGACGTCGCGCCGCTGCCGGTGGGCGAGGAGGTGGTCGCGCACGTGACGGTGGGCGAGGAGGCGGGCGCTCACGTGACGGCGGGGGAGGGGCCGCTGACCGCGTGCCTGGCGGCGGTGCGGGCGCAGGACCTGCACCTGGTCGCGCACGTGGACGGCGGCGAGGTGCGGGCCATGGTCGACTGCCTCGGCGACCCGTCGCTGGCGCCGTTCTTCAAGCAGGTCACGGTGGACGCGCGGCGCCGGTTCTACCACGGTCTCGCGCAGGAGTTCGGCGCGTTGACGACGAAGCTGAACCGGGCCGTGAACCCCGTCGTCGGCGGGCTGATGGCCCGGCTCGTGCTGGACGTCGAGATGGGCGCGATCTACTACTACCGGTTGCGCGCCGGCGAATACCTGGTCGGCGTGACGATCGACCAGGCACGCGTGCGGGCGGCGGATGATCGAATGTCCGCGTTGGCGGAAGAACTCACTCCAATCGGTCCTTGAACGCTCATCCACCGGTGCCTACCGTGGAATGGTGACGCCCGTGATCCGCTCGGCCGCGCTCCTCTCGGCGCTTGGCGCGGGCTGGCTCGTCGCCTGGCAGTTCGGACTTCGTGATGTCGACCGGTCGCCGGTGTACGGGTTCTTCATCAGCGCGCTGCTCGGATTCGGTTTGTACGCGAGCACCAGCGGGATCGTGATCGCGGAATTCCGCAGGCAACTGCGCACGGTGGTGCTGGCGGTCACGATCGGCGTGCTGGCGAAAGTCGCGCTGATCTTCGGCGTGATGTTCTTCGCGTTCCGCGACCCGACCCACCTGGTCCTCGCGGTGGCGGTGGCGCAGATCGACCCGCTGTCGGTCGCCGCGATGCACGCGAAGTCGCGGATGTCGGACTCGGCGAAGGCGCTGCTGTCGGCGTGGGCGTCGTTCGACGACCCGATCACGGTGCTGCTCACGGTCTACATCACCGCGTTCGCGCTCGGGGGCGGCGCGGTCGGCGGCGTGGGCTCGTTCGCGGTCGACCTGGTGCTGAACCTGGCGCTGGCCGGGGTGGCGTTCATGCTGTGGACCCTGGTGCGCGGGCGGGTGCGGCGGGCCGAGGCCGGTGGCCGCGCGGTCCGGTACGCGGTGCGCGCGGTGATGGTGGTGGCGGTGCTCGCCATCGGTTTCGTCGCGGTGCGGCACTCGCTGCTGCCGGCGCTGGCGGTGCTGGGCCTGTTCTTCCGGCCGAACCTGGGCCGGTGGGTGGACGGGCTGGCGCAGGCGGGCATGTTCCTGGCCATCGCCGCGGTCGGGCTGGTGCTGGCCGCCGAGTTCAGCTGGGCGCTGGCCGGGGTCGGCGCGGTGCTCGGCGCGGCGGCGTTCGGCGCGCAGGCCGTGGTGGCGTTCGGGCTGACGGTGCCGAAGCGGTGGCGCGGCGACCGGGTGCGGCTGGCGCTGGGCCAGCAGAACGGGCTGACCGCGATCATCCTGGCGCTGCTGCTGGAACCGGTGTTCCCGGGCGTCATCGCGGTGGTGGCGCCGGCCGTCGTGGTGGTGAACCTGCTGCACGCCGTGTCGAACGGCGCCTACGACCGCTGGTCGGCGGCCCGTCAGGCGACCGCTCCGCCGGTGCCCGTGCGCCGGCCGACGCGCGTGCCGAGGGTGCCGCTCAAGCCCGCGCCCGCGCCGCAGACGGCGACGGCCTACCGGGTCAAGCCCACGCCCTGAGCGGCCGCGCCCGCGCTCTGGGCGTCGGCGCTCACGCCGGGGACGAGCGGAAGACCGCGCGCCGCACGCGCGGGCTCAGGTTGCGCAACGCCTCGTGCACGCGGGCGCGGCGCGAGCCCTGGCCCACCTCGGCCACCAGCCCGCCCGCCCGCGCCGACCACGGCGGCAGCTTGAACAGCGGGTCCAGCAGGAACAGCGGCAGGAACTCGACGATCCCGTCGTAGATGCCGCACAGCTCCTCCAGCCGGTCCTGCGCGTCACCGTCCTCGGGCGCCTGGTACCACTGCGACACCGCGGCCCGGAACGCCTGCACGGCCTTGCGCATGAACTCCGCCTGCGCGGCGGCCTGGGTGAACTCCGGTGTCCGCAGCCGCCGGTGCACGGCCTCCTGGGTGGTCGTCGGCGCGTGGTCGAACGCCTCCTCGAACATCACGTCGACCTGCGTCAGGTCCTCCAACGCGTCCACCGCGTCCCGGAACAGCCGCTCCACCTCGCCGGGCAGCCTGCTCGCCGCCGCCTCCGCCGCGCGGCCCGGCGGGCCGCCCGCCAACGCGCCGAGCTGCCGCTGGATCGCGCCGAGCTGCCGGTCCGACGACGCCCGCACCCCGTCCATGTGCTCGGCCAGGTGCTCGATGAACCCGTAGATGCTCGACTGCTGCTTGGCCAGCTGGTCCATCCGCCACCGCAGCGCCGACAGCGGGTCCGCGTCGCCCGGCGGTCGCCGCGACGCGCTCACCAGCGACTTGAAGTCGTCGGCGAACGTCCGGTCGACGTACACCAGCGGCTCGCGGCCGAGCAGCTCCCGCAGCTGGATCGCCACGCCGTCCGCCACCACGCCGTTGACCAGCAGGATCAGCTCGGCGTCCGGCTCGGCCTCGCGCACCGCGGAGATCCGCCGCCGCACCGCGCCGAGGTCCCCGTTCTCCAGCAGGGACCGGGTGATCAGCACGGCGCAGCCGGTCGTGTGCTCGGGGAAGGTGACCCAGAAGTCGGCGAGCGAGTCCTCGGCCGTGCCGAGCAGGTGCCGGTGCAGGTAGTCGAGGCCGTTCGCGTCCAGCAGCCGGCGGACCACGCCGTCGACGTCGTCGGAGCTCAACGACCCGAACAGGTCGCGCGCCGCCTGCCGCACCATGTCCTCGGTGACCGCGAACTCGTGGCCGGGCGTGCGGGACAGGTCGTCGGCCATCCGGAACACCCGGTGGCACAGCCGGATCACGTTGCGGGCGTTGCCCCTGGCGAGGTCGCGCAGGTACCGCGTGGTGTCGACGGTGAACGGCGCGAGCTGCCGAGAGCCGAACACCTGCTCCTGCGCCAGCTCGACGAACTCGCGCACCTCGCCCTGGCTGAGCCCCGACATGACCACCGTGTACGGGATGCGCTGCCGCACCGCCGCGGGCAGCACGGACTTGAAGTCCGGCAGCCCGCACAGCACCAGGCACGCGCCTGCCTTGGCGAACACCTGCAACAACGTCTGGAACGCGGCCATGGTCCGGGCCTGCGGGCGGCTGTCGGCGGAGAAGATCTTGTCCAGCTCGTCGACCGCCAGCACGAACCGCCGCTGCCGGCCGCCGAACAGCAGGGCGAACACGCCCATCGCCTCCAGCGCGGCCACCTCGGTGTCGATCGGCGTGTCGATGCCGCGTTCCACCAGCACCTGGTCCGGCGCGCCGCCGAGCAGCCACGACCACACCGAGTGCTCGAACCCCGGCCGCAGCAGCAGGGTGAGCGCGGTGCCGAAGTCCTTGTCGTTGGTCACCTCGCGCAGCGTGTCCTGGACCTTGCGCAGCAACGCGCTCTCCATCAGGCCCAGCCGTTCGACGACCTCCTGCGGCTCCAGCTGCCTGCTGCCCAGCCACTCCAGCATGTCGCTGGTCAGGCCGCTGCTCTGCAACGAGTCCGCGACGATGTCCGCGTAGTACTCGCTGACCTGCGCCCGCACGCCCTCGCGGCCGAGCTTCTGCATGAACCGCCGGTACAGCTCGATGAAGCTCTCCGCGGTCGCGTCGAGGTACAGCGCGTGCGTCGGGTCGGCCAGCACCTGCCGGGCGTGCCGGACCAGCCGCACGGCGAGGTGCGTCTTGCCGGTGCCGTAGTCGCCGAGCACGGCCACCACGGTGCCGGTGCGGTCACGGCCGCCGCGCGCGGGCGGCGCGTCCAGGTAGGACGTGAGGTGCGCGAGCGCCTGCCGCGTCGCGTCGGTGGTGATCGCCACGTCGACCGCGTCGGGGTCGGCGTCGAAGTCCGTGATCCGGGCGACCGCCATCGGCGAGAAGGGGTTCTTCCGCGAGGGCGGGAGATCGCTGCGGTCGCTCATGGCCCATTCACCGGTCCATTCCGGGACTTCGTGTTCAAGAACGCCCTGATGTCCTCGACGGTCACCAGGTCGGTCTCGCTGTACCCTAGTCCCGTGTCACGTTTGTGTTCGTAAGTGCCATGTAAAAATCTTTGCAGCATGGCGACCGATTGGCAGTGCTTGGCCACCAGTTCGATCGCGCCATCACTCATCCGTGGATAACTGCCCGCTTCCGCGTGGCGCGCCAGCCGGTCCTCGGCGAATCGTTGCGCGTCACCGGTGTCGAGCGGGCCGACGTGCAGGGCGATCGGCGGCACCCAGGTTTCCAGTTGCCGCACGACGTCGGCCACCTCGTCCGTGCTCAAATACGCGGATTCGGTGAGGAACAGCACTTTCGCGCTGTTGAGCGTCCGGGTGTAGCGGATCACCTCGTCCACCAGCTCGTTCGGGCTGGGCAGCAGCACGATCAGCGCGACGTCCTCGCGCAGCGCCTGGCCGAGGCGCGGGAACACGCGGCGCGGCACGTCCCGGACCGCGTCCAGCCGGTCCTCGCTCTCCTGGCGCAGCGCGCCCGCGTCCACGAGCAGGTCGAACATCCGGTCGCACACCTCGGCGGTGCGCTGGTCGATGGACAGCTCCTGGTCGGTCGGCAGGCAGCCGGTCAGGTCGAGCACGAGGCCCCGCATGTCCCGCCGGCCGAGCTCGCCGACGACCCAGTCCGCGCACCGGTTGACCAACGCGGTCTTGCCGCACCCGGACTCGCCGGTGACCAGCGCCAGGCGGCCGTACTCCAGCAGGACGCCCAGGTCGCCCATCTCCTGGCGGAACAGGTCGAAGGCCTCTTCGGTGCCGTCGACGGGCACGTAGTAGTCGCGGTGCGCCGGCCGGTGCCACGGGCGCAGCGGGCGCATCGGCGTGCTCTCCCAGCCCGGCAGCGGGAACGGGTTGACCCGGGGCGCGGTCACCACGGCGCCACCGACCCGGTCACGCGCGGCAGCGCGGCGGCTCGACCGGCCCGCCCGCCGTCCATGCCCACCCCCGTCGCCTCGCGGCGGCCTAGCGAAAGCTTCAGCCTACCGACGGAGAGTCGCACACGGGCACGGATCCGTTAACCGGCGCACCCCGTTCGGCCCATCCCGGTTGGTGCTGCCGGGACCGGACGCGGTGGCCGCGGTCGACGCTGAGGTGATCACCCGCGGCGAACGGGCTCACCAGGGCGAGGGCGCGTAGTCCTTCAGGAAGCAGCCGTACAGGTCCTCGCCCAGCTCGCCGCGCACGATCGGGTCGTAGACCCTGGCCGCGCCGTCGACCAGGTCCAGCGGCGCGTGGAAGCCCTCGGCGGCCAGCCGCATCTTGGTCGGGTGCGGCCGCTCGTCGGTGATCCAGCCGGTGTCGACGGCGGTCATGAGGATGCCGTCCTCGGTCAGCATCTCCTCGGCGCTGGTGCGGGTCAGCATGTTCAACGCGGCCTTGGCCATGTTCGTGTGCGGGTGGCCCGGGCCCTTGTAGGCGCGGCTGAACTGGCCTTCCATCGCCGAGACGTTCACCACGTACTTGCGGCGCGCGGGCGAGGCGGCCATCGCCGGCCGCAGCCGGGAGATCAGGATGAACGGCGCGGTGCTGTTGCACAGCTGCACTTCCAGCAGCTCGACCGGGTCCACCTCGTCGACCCGCTGCACCCAGCTGTTGACCGGCGCCTCGTCGGGCACCAGGCCGCCCGCGTCGATCTCCCGGGACCCGGCGGTCAGCGCCAGGGCCGTGACCGCCGGGATGGTGTCGGCCAGCGTGCCCGCCAGCGCCACCGGGTGCGCGGACGTGGTGTGCCCGAAGGTGACCAGCTCGGGCAGCGCGCCGGACGGCAGCCGGCTCGGGTTGAGCGGTTCGGCCTCGGCGGCCACCAGCGGCGCGTAGGCGCCGGCCGAGCGGCGCACGGTCTGCGCGGCGTTGTTGATCAGGATGTCGAGCGGCCCGGCGGCGGCCACCGAGTCGGCCAGCTGCACGACCTGGGCCGGGTCGCGCAGGTCGATGCCGACCACGCGCAGCCGGTGCAGCCAGTCGGCGCTGTCGGGCATGGACGCGAACCGGCGCACCGCGTCGCGCGGGAACCGGGTGGTGATGGTGGTGTGCGCGCCGTCGCGCAGCAGCCGCAGCGCGATGTACATGCCGATCTTGGCGCGGCCGCCGGTGAGCAGGGCGCGCTTGCCGGTCAGGTCCGCGCCCTGGTCGCGCTTGGCCCGGTTCAGCGCCGCGCAGTCCGGGCACAGCTGGTGGTAGAACGCGTCGACCTCGGTGTAGCGCTTCTTGCACGTGTAGCAGGACCGGGCGCGCAGCAACGTGCCCGCCTTCGCACCGGGTTCCGGCTCGCGCAGCAGCACGCCGCGGGTCTCGTCGTCGATGCGGGACGGCGAGCCGGTCGCGGTCGCCTCGATGACGGCGCGGTCGGCGGCCGTGACGGTGGCCCGGCGGTCGGCCTTGCGGCGCTTGCGGAGGCTCTTCCAGATGCCGGCGGTGGCCCGGCGGACGGCTACCGCGTCCGGGTGCTCGGTGTCCAGTTCGTCCACTTGGGTGAGCACCCTTAGGGCGATTTGCAGTTCGGCGGGGTCAATCGACACGTCCAGCACTCTACCTGCGGTGAAATCCGACCCCGGACGGGTGAAATTCACGTGAGCCGGCGCTAGGGTGCCCGGCATGCCTACAGCGGGTACCGGGCCGCGGGTGCGGCGACTGGCCCATCCCGACGCCGACATCCGGGCGCGTGCCCTCGGCCTGCCGCGTGGCCGGCCGGTCCTGGCGGTGTTCGGCTCGGCCGACGCGCTGAGCACCGACCTCGCCGCCGCCGTGCTCCCGGTGCTGCGCGCGGTGCTCGCGACGGCGGCGGGTGCGGACGCGGTCGTGGTCACGGCGGGTGCGGACGTGGGCGTCACGCACCTGGTCGGCCTGGCCGCCGAGTCGCTGGAGGGCCGGTGGCCGCGGCTGGTCGGCGTCGCGCCGTCCGGTCGGGTCGCGGCGGAGGACGCGGAGCCCGCGGACGGTGAGGTGCGGCTCAACGTGAACCACGACACGGCGGTGCTCGTGCCGGGGTCGAAGTGGGGCGAGGAGCTGCCCGCGCTGTTCCGCGCGGTGGACGCCGTGACCGGGCCGAAGCGCCCGGCGCTCGCGGTGCTGGTCGGCGGCGGCGAGGTGGCGCGGGCCGCCCTGGTCGACCACCTGGGCCGCGACCGGCCGCTGCTCGTGCTCGCCGGCACGGGCGGGCTGGCCGACGAGATCGCGAGCGGCAAACCCGCGACCGCCCCCACCGCCGAGCCCGCTGCCACGCCCGATGTCGCCACGCCCGATGCCGCCGCCGGTGTGGAGGGCGCTGTCGCCGAGGTCGAGACCGCGAAGGGCTCGGCCGCCGCCATCCCCGCACCACCCGCCGCCACGCCCGCCGGGTCCGTCACGCAGGCCGTCGTGGCCGAGCGCGACGACGACCTCGCCGTGCTGGTGCGCAGCGGCCAGGTCGCCGTGGTGCACCTGGACGAAGGCGCGGACAAGGTGGCGGCCGTGTTGCGGCGCGTGCTGGGCAACCGGCCCGGCGCCAAGCTGCACGCCGACGTGCCGCCGCCCGCCGTGTGGCCCCGGGTGCGGTTCCGCGCGCCCGAGCCGCACCCCGTGATCGACCCCGGCTACGTGCTGGACTACCCGCTGCTGGCCGACGCGATCCACGAGGCCAACCAGGTGGTGGCCCCCGTGCTGCACGAGTGCGAGGTCGCCGCCCTCCGCGCCCGCGACCGCGCCCGCCTGCTGGTGGTGCTCGCCATCGCCGCCGGGTTCGGCACCACGGTGTTCGCCGCGTTGCAGGTCTGGCTGCGCGACGAGCCGTGGCCCGGTGTGCTGCTCGCCGTGTCCGGCGCGGCGGCGGCGGTGCTCGCGGTCGTGGCGCGGTCCGGCGAGGACCCCGACGCCAAGGTCCGGGCCGAGCAGCTGCGCGCCCTGTACTTCGACCACCTCGCCGCACCACCCGCCGTCGACGACGCCGAGCGCGATGAGCGCGCCCGCGAGTTGGCGACGGCCGTGGCGCGGCTCCGGCACGAATCGGTGAGCCGCACATGACCCGCGCCGCGACGGTGGTCGACGACCACCGCGAGCAGTTCCTCCGCGCCTACCTGCGGCACCGGGTCGGCGAACGCCTCGCCGGGTTCGAGCAGGCCCAGGCCCGCTACACCGCCGCCCGCCGGTGGACCACGGGCCTCTCGGTGCTGCTGTTCACCGCGGCGGCGGCGTTGGGCGCGGTGGCCGTGGCCGACGACGGGCGGCGCGCGCTGTGGGCGTTCCTGGCGACGGTCGCGGCGGCGTCGGCCACCGCGATCACCGTCTACGAGGCCGCGTTCTCGTTCCGCGCGCTGTCCCGCCGGTCCGCGAACGGCGTGGCGTTGCTGCACCTGCTGCAAGCGCACGGCGCGCCCGAGGGCGAGGACGGCGTCAACGCGTTCCGCACCGAGGTGGAGAGCGTGCTGCGGCACGCCGATCGCTGACCGGCCGCCCGGGTTTCGCGTTCCCGAAGGACGAGCGGACCGCGCCGGTGGCCGCGCCGCCGGCCGGGTCCCGCCCGCCGGCACGCTCCGACCTGCGGTACGGCCGGGTCGGAGGCGCACCGGCGCGGCTCGGCGGGGGACCGCCGACCGAACCCGCCGCGCGCTCGTGGCGAACGAGCGTGCTCAAGCGTGTGGCCGCCGCGCACGGTGATCTATAGGTTCTGGCGGTGGGCCGTTCGGTGGCAATGGTTTTCCGCCCCGGCGTGCCGTGGCGATAACCTCCGGCGCCCCGCGCCCGAGCGTTCGCCGTTGACAACGTCGGATTCCGGTCGGCGCTGGGAGAGCAACCGTGGGACACGTGGAGCCTGCCGCCGTGGTGGGGCGATAGCCGTGGAGATGCGCCGACTCGACCCGGGCGAGCTGGTCCGGGACAGCGGGCTGGTGGCCCGCAGGCTGATGCCGTGGCCGCTGGTGAACGCGCCGTTCGACGGTTCGTGGTGCGTGGTGCAGCCGGGCGCGGCGTCGAACACGCACGCCCACCGCGAGCACGAGGTCTGGGTGGCCGTCCAGGGCGCGGCGGAGATCGTCACCGACGAGGGCCGGTCGCCGTTCGCGGCGGGCGACATCGTGCACTTCCGCCCGTACGAGGAGCACCAGCTCGTCAACGACGGCGAGGCCGACTTCCAGTTCTTCGCCGCCTGGTGGGACGTGGAGATGGCCGAGCGGTTCAGCGCGCGCGACGAAGACGCCCGCTGAACCGCCCTTCCCGCGGAACCGCGCAACGGGCATTGTCGTCACAGTCGCGTCTCTGCTGGTGAACCTTCAACGCGACCGGGGGTCGGGGTGGAGTTCCGGATCCTGGGCCCGGTCGAGGTCCGGCGGGACGGCGCGCAGCCGGGTCCGCTGCGGCGCAAGCCGAGCCAGGTCCTGGCCGTGCTCGCGGCGCACTGCGGCAGACCGGTGCCGGTGGACCGGCTGCTCGACCTGGTGTGGGGCGACGACCTGCCGCCACGCGCCCGCAAGTCCCTCCAGGTGCACGTCTCCGCGCTGCGCGGCGCGGGCGTGCCGGTGACGCACCAGGACGCCGGGTACGTGCTGCGGGCCGAACCGGACCAGGTGGACGCCCTGCGGTTCCGCGACCTGACCGCGCGGGCCGCCCGCACCGACGACCTGGAGCACCGGCGCGACCTCTACACCCGGGCGCTGGCGCTGTGGCGCGGCACGCCGCTGGCCGGCGCGGCCTCCGAACCGCTGCGGGCCTGGCTCTGCGCGCCGCTGGAAGCCCACCACCTGGCCACCCTGGAAGCGGCCATCGACACCGACCTGGCACTGGGCAGGCACGCCCAGGCGGCGGAGGCGCTGACCCCGCTGGTGGCCGAGCACCCGTTCTCCGAGAACCTGCGCTACCAGCTCATGACGGCGCTGCTGGCGTGCGGCCGCAGGACCGAGGCGCTGCGCGTCTTCCAGGACGTCCGCCGCACCCTGGCCGACGAGCTCGGCGTGCCGCCCGGACCGCAACTGCGCGAGCTGTACCGCGATGCGCTGGGCGTTTAGGCGGCGCTTTACCGCACGCCGCTACCTTCGCCGGGCCGGGACGACCGGCGACGAGAGGACTCCGGGCCGCGGACCAGTGCTGGGCGGCACCCAGGCCCGCGGCCCGGGACCTCGACGCGCCGGCGGCGCCGGTCGGGACGTCAGCTGGCCGCCACGGTCAACCCGGTGGCGGCGAGCTTCGCCGTGCGGGGACCGTGCGCCCAGATCCGCTCCTGGTAGGCGCGCAGCAGCGCCGCGTGGATCTCGTCGACGTACTCGGCCGCCGCGCAGTCCCGCCGCCACACCACCGTCACCCGCCGGTGCACCGGGTTGCCCACGATCGGCTTCAGCAGCACGCCGGGCAGGTCGTGGCCGGTCGGGAAGAAGCACGCCACGGTGTGCCCCGAGCGCACCAGCTCCGACGCCGACGCCGGGTCGACCCCGAAGTGCGCGCACCGCGGCGTGAACCCGGCCGCCTCGCACGCCAGGTGCAGGTTCAGCCTCCCGCCGCCGTAGCTCTCGTCGGGCACCGCCCACTCCTCGTCGGCCAGTTCGGACAGCCGAATCTCGTTGCGCGCCGACAACCGGTGCCCGACCGCGATCCCGACCAGCATCGGTTCCGTCACGACGGTCCGGCAGCCGGCCTGTTCGGGAATCCGCAGTGGACTCTGGGGGAACTCCGTGACCAGCGCCAAGTCCAACTTCCCCGCGCGCACCAGGTCCAGCACCGCGTCGCTGGTGCGTTCGAGGTGCGTGGTCTGCGGGTGCGCCGGCAGCAGCGAGCGCACCACGCCGACCAGCAGCGGCGTCAGCGACCCGGCCACACCGCCGAGCCGGATGCCCGTGACGTCGCTCTCCGCGGCCAGCTTGCGCGCGGTCACCAGCAGGTCGTCGAACCGTTCCACCAGGTCACGGGACCGCAGCACGACGTGGCGGCCGAGCTCGGTCAGCTCGACCCCGTCGGTGCGCCGCAGGAACAACGGACCACCGAAGCCCCGCTCGATGCGCCGCAACTGCGCGGTCAACCCGGCCTGCGCGATCTTCAGCAGTGAGGCGGCCCGGCTGATGCTGCCCGCTTCCGCCACGGTCAGCACGACGTGGAGATGCCTGAGCTCCATGTTCACTGCGGCAGCCTAGGGCAACAAGACAAACCGAACACCGATCGCGGAGACCGGTCGGGGCGAGGACCGGGCGCCGCGGTGAACCCCTGCCCGTTGCTCCAACAGGAGCATAACTGGCGAGTTATCGCCACCTCACACCTCCCGCCGCGCTCACCGGTTCGACCACCCTGCTGGTGGCCGCCACCGAACACCGAGGAGGTGTGAGCGACATGACGAAAGCGTTGCGGCTGCGACGCCTTTCCCGTCCGCGCGACGACAGGTACCTCTTCGTCCCGCTCGACCACAGCGTCTCGGACGGTCCGGTGGTGCCGCGCGACCGGTGGCACGAGCTCATCGACTCCGTCGTGGTCGGCGGCGCCGACGCCATCATCGTCCACAAAGGACGCGTGCGGACCATCGACCCGGCCGTGCTCGCCGGCTGCGCGCTGGTCGTCCACCTCAGCGCGGGCACCGCGCACGCCGCCGACACCAACGCCAAGGTCATCGTCGGCGAGGTCGACGAGGCGCTGCGGCTGGGCGCCGACGCGGTGAGCGTGCACGTCAACATCGGATCGGACACCGAGGAGCGCCAGCTCGCCGACTTCGGCGTGGTCGCCAAGGCGTGCGACGAGTGGAACGTGCCGCTGATCGCCATGGTCTACCCGCGCGGCCCGCGCATCACCGACCCCGACGACCCCGCGCTGCTCGCCCACGTGGTCAACATCGCGGTCGACCTCGGCGCCGACATCGTCAAGACCAACCTCGCGCGACCCACCCAGCGGATGACCGACGTGATCGCCAGCTGCCCCATCCCGGTCCTCGTCGCGGGCGGCCCCGCCACCGGCGGCAGCGTGGTCGACCACGCCCGCACCGCGATGGGGGTCGGCTGCGCCGGCCTGGCCGTCGGCCGCCGCGTGTTCACCGCGCCCGCGCCCATGTCACTGGTCGCGGAACTGGCCTCGATCGTCCACGACGACACCGAAGCGGACCTGGTCCGCGCCATGACGGGCGTCGTGGCCTCGTCATGAGCTTGTCGCCAACGGCCGCCGCCGGTCATCCGACCGGCGGCGGCCCGTCCGCACGCCGATCGGGCTCTCACCCCTTGGAGAACCGTTGAAGTTCGCCTGGATCGACCTCCGAACCGTCCCCGAAGCGCACCGCGAAGCCGTCGTGGACGCCGCCGTGCACGCCCGCCTCGCCGGCGTCGTCTCCGACGACCCGGCGCTGCTGGACACGCTGCCGCCCACGATCACCCGCGTGCTCGTCACCGACGCGGCGGTCGACAGCCCGCACCTGGTCACCGTCGTCGTCGACGACCAGGACGCGCTCGACCGGCTCACCACCGACGCGGCGTTCGTGCAGGTCCGCGACGACCGCACGCTCAAGCTCGCGTGCGCCGCGGCCGTGCGGCTCGGACACGCGGTGGTCGCGTTCACCGACCCGACGAAGATCCCGCTGGAGATCGTCATCGCGGCCGCCGACGGCGCGTCCGGCAAGCTGGTCACCGTCGTGGCCGACCTCGAAGAAGCCGCGATCGTGCTCGACGTGCTGGAACACGGCTCCGACGGCGTGCTGATGGCCCCGCGCGACGCCAACGACGTGTTCAAGCTGGCCAGGCTGCTCGAAGCGACCACCGCGCCCCTCGACCTCACCACCCTCACCGTCGACGGCATCACCCACAACGGCCTCGGCGACCGCGTCTGCGTCGACACCGCCTCGCACTTCCAGGAGGACGAGGGCATCCTCGTCGGCTCGTTCTCCTCCGGCTTCATCCTCTGCTGCAGCGAGACCCACCCGCTGCCCTACATGCCGACCCGGCCGTTCCGGGTCAACGCCGGCGCCCTGCACTCCTACGTGCTCGGACCGGACAACCGCACCAACTACCTGTCCGAACTGCGCTCGGGCAGCACGGTGCTCGCCGTCAACTCCGAGGGCCGCACCCGCAAGCTCACCGTCGGCCGGGCCAAGCTCGAATCGCGCCCGATCCTGACCATCACCGCGCACTCGCCCGAGGGCGTCGAGGTGAGCCTCACCGTGCAGGACGACTGGCACGTGCGGGTGCTCGGCCCCGGCGGGAAGGTCCGCAACGTCACCGAGCTGCAACGCGGTGACGAGCTGCTCGGCTACATCGCGACCGAGCAGCGGCACGTGGGCATCCCCATCGGCGAGTTCTGCAAGGAGACCTGAGCCAAGATGCGCGAGTTCGTCACCGACCTGTTGTCCCGTCAAGGCGACGACGTGCCGGTGTTCAGCCACGAGCACACCGTGACCCACGGCGCGTTGCGCGCGTCCGTCGCCGCCGAGGCGAGCCTGTTCGCCGCCTCCGGGGTGGGGGAGGGCAGCACGGTCGCGCTGCACGTGCCACCGAGCTTCACCCAGCTGGAGGTGGTGCTGGCCCTGTGGAGCCTCGGCGCCCGGGTGGTCTCCATCGACCACCGGCTCAAGCCCGCCGAGGTCGAGGTGCTGCGCGAGCTGACCCGGCCGCAGTTCGTCGTGCGGGCCACCGGCCGGCCCGGCGCCGCCTTCCGCGAGCGCCACGAGCTGGTGACCGAGCCGAAGCCCGACGGCCGGCCCGCGGCGACCCGCCACCGCCTGGTCCAGTTCACCTCCGGCTCCACCGGCCGGCCCAAGGTCGTCGGCCGCAGCACCGAGTCGATCATCCGCGAGGTGATGCGGTTCGGCGCGGCCGAGGGCATGCCGGGCCGCGGCGAGCGGCTGCTGCTGCTCAACTCCACCGCCCACAGCTTCGGCCTGATGGGCGGGCTGCTGCACGCGCTGGCGACCGGCGTGCACCTCGTGTTCGCCGGCCGGCCGACGGCGGAGGACGTCCTGCGGACCGCCGCGCGGCACGAGGTCGACTTCATCACCGGCTTGCCGTTCCACTTCGCGCTGCTCGCGGCGGCCGCCCACCCGTCGGCGCTGCGCACCGCGCGCGGTGCGTTCGCGGGCGGCGAGCTGATGCCGCCCGACGTGGCCGAGCGGTTCGCCGCCGCCTACGGCTTCCCGGTCGGCGAGTGCTTCGGCACCACCGAGACCGGCGCGCTGACCGTGGACGTGGCGGGCACGACCCGGCCGGCCGTGGGCAAGCCGCTGTCCGACACCACGATCCGGGTGCGGGACGGCCTCGTCGAGGTCGCGCTGGACCAGTCGCCGTACCTCGACGAGGGCGACCCCACCCGATACCTGGACGGGTGGTTCCGGACGGGTGACCGCGGCGAGTTCGACGCGGACGGCAACCTGCGGCTGCTCGGCCGCGCCGACTCGCTCGTCGTCGTGCGCGGCAGCAACGTGGACCTGACCCAGGTCGAGGCCGCGCTGCGCGCGCACCCGCTGGTCACCGAGGCGATCGCGGTGCACGACACGGTGATCGAGGCCTACGTCGCGACCTCGTCCGCCGCGCTGACCCCGGACGAGGTCGCCGCGTGGTGCGCCGAGCGGCTGGCCGAGTTCAAGCAGCCGCAGCGGGTGCACGTGCTGCCCGCGCTGCCGCGCACCGCGGGCGGCAAGCTCGTGCGCAACCCCAGGGCGCTCGCCGACGCGCGATGATCGCCGGTGTGGCAGGGTGGGCGTCGTGGAACAAGTAGTGCTCCTGGACGAGTCCGGTGCCGGGATCGGCGTGGCCGACAAGGCCTCCGTGCACCACGCGTCCACCCCGCTGCACCTGGCGTTCTCGTCCTACCTGTTCGACGGGGCGGGCCGGCTGCTGCTGACCAGGCGCGCCCTGCACAAGAAGACGTGGCCGGGCGTGTGGACCAACTCGTGCTGCGGCCACCCGGCGCCCGACGAGCCGGTGGCCGCGGCCGTGTCGCGGCGGCTGGTCGACGAGCTCGGCCTCGCCGACGTGACCCTCGACCTGGTGCTGCCCGCGTTCCGCTACCGGGCGGTGATGGAGAACGGCGTCACCGAGAACGAGATGTGCCCGGTGTTCCGCGGCCTGGTCGCCGGCGACCCGGAGCCGAACCCGGACGAGGTCGACTCGTTCGAGTGGGCGCCGTGGGCCGAGTTCGCCCCGGCCGTCCTGGCCGGCGCCCGCCCGGTCTCGCCGTGGTGCGCCCTCCAGGTCGCCGAGCTGTGGGCCTTCGGTCCGGACCCCCTGACCTGGCCGACCGCCTCCCCGGCCGCCCTCCCCCCGGCCGCCCGCACCTAGGCCACCGCGAGAGTCCTACCTCCACGTCGCGCGTGTCCAACGTTCCGGTCGCGCGTGTCCTGCGTTCGGAACACCCGAGTTGAACGCTCAGCCCAGAGAGCGCTCTCTGGGCCGCTGTTCCGGGATGACCGGAACTGCCTCCTTTCCTTGACTGATACAGGAGGCCGTCTTACGTTCCGCTGTGAGAGCGCTCTCTGAACCTTCCCCGCAACGCCCTTCGAAAGGGGAGTCGTGATCCCCACCATTCGCCGATGGCGTCGTCTGGTCACCGCACTCGCCGTCACGGCCCTGGCCGCGTCCGCGCTGACCTTCGTCACCTCTCCCGCCTCCGCGGCGCCGGTCCTGCTGTCCCAGGGCAAACCCGTCACCGCCTCCTCCACCGAGAACGGCGGCACGCCCGCCTCCGCCGCCGTCGACGGCAACACCGGCACCCGCTGGTCCAGCGCCGCGGCCGACCCGCAGTGGCTCCGGGTCGACCTCGGCTCGTCCACCGCCATCAGCCAGGTCATGCTGAACTGGGAGAACGCCTACGCGCGCTCCTTCCAGCTGCAGACCTCGGCCGACGGCAACGCCTGGAACACCATCGCCACCGCGTCCGGCAACGTCGGCGTGCAGACGCTGAACGTCTCGGCCACCGCGCGGTACGTCCGCGTCTACACCACCGCCCGCGCCACCCAGTACGGCGTGTCGCTGTGGGAGTTCCAGGTCTTCGGCGTCACCAACTCCAGCGGCCCGATCGTGCGGGTCGCCGAGTTCCTGGCGGAGTGCCCCTACAGCCACCGCCTGCCGGACGACCCGATCGTCGCCCCGAACCTGCCCGGCGCGTCGCACATGCACAGCTTCTTCGGCAACACCACCACCAACGCCCGCTCCACCGTCCAGTCACTGCTGGCCGGCACGAGCAACTGCAACCCGGGCGTCGACCTGTCCTCCTACTGGGTCCCCACCCTGTACGCGGACAACCAGCCCGTCGAACCGACCGGCACCACGTTCTACTACCTGGGCGAAGGCGTGCGCGACGACGTGATCGCGCGCATCCAGCCGTTCCCCCTGGGCCTGCGGATCGTGGCCGGCAACGCGAAGGCCACCCAGCCCGACGCCAGCACGATCTCGCGCTGGTCCTGCCTGCACGCGGGCCACGTCGGCGCGTCCAAGGACTTCGTGAACTGCCCGTCCGGCACCATGCTGGAGTCCTACCTGGACTTCCCGCAGTGCTGGAACGGCCGCGACCTGGACTCGGCGGACCACAAGAGCCACATGGCGTACCCGGTCAACGCGGACTGCCCGTCCACCCACCCGGTGCCGGTGCCGAAGCTGCGCCAGGTGCTGCGCTACCCGGTGAGCGGCGACCCGGCGCGGTTCAAGCTCGCCTCGGGACCCGGCTTCACCATGCACGGCGACTTCTTCAACGCGTGGCCGGAGGCGGAACTCGCCCGCCGGGTGCACGACTGCATCAACCCGATCATCAAGTGCGGCGCGGACGGCCGCCCATGAGGACCCCGATCCGCCTGGGCGCGGCGTTCGCCCTGCTCACCGCGCTCGTCATGCCGGTCACCGCGGTGCAGGCCGCGGAGTGCGGCACGGCCAACGCGGCGCTGAACGCACCCGCCACCGCGTCGTCGGTCGAGACCGGCAGCCCGTTCACGGCCGCCTCGGCGGTCGACGGCAACGCCGGCACCCGCTGGTCCAGCGCGTTCAGCGACCCGCAGTGGCTGCGGGTCGACCTCGGCGCGAGCCGGGAGGTGTGCGGCGCGACCCTCCAGTGGGAGGCCGCGTACGCCACGGCGTTCCAGCTCCAGGTCTCGGCCGACGGCTCGACGTGGACGACCGTCCACCAGACCACGACCGGCGCCGGCGGCACCCAGAACATCACCTTCACCGGCACGGGCCGCTACGTCCGGGTCTACACCACGGCCCGCGCCACCCAGTACGGCGTGTCGCTGTGGGAGTTCGCCGTGCGCACCGGCACGACCGGCGGCAACCCGCCGGGCGAGCAGCTGCTGTCCTACAACAAGCCCGCGTCCGCCTCGTCGTTCCAGGACGACGGCGCGTGCCCGGGCTGCACCCCCGCCAAGGCGCTGGACTTCAACCCGGCCACCCGCTGGGCCACCAACGCCACCACCGGCTGGGTCGACCCGGGCTGGATCTCCGTCGACCTGGGTGCGACCGCGCAGGTCAGCAAGGTCGTGCTGCAGTGGGACCCGGCGTTCGCCACCGGGTTCCAGATCCAGACCTCGACCGACAACACGAGCTGGACCACGATCCACACCGTCACCAACGGCACCGGGTTCAAGCAGACGTTCACCGTGTCCGGCACAGGCCGGTACGTCCGGGTGAACCTGACCAAGCGCAGTGGCCAGTACGGCTACTCGCTGTGGGAGTTCCAGGTCTACGGCACCGGCGGCAGCCCCACACCGCCACCGGCGCAGGCACCGGACCCCGGCAACCCGCTGCGGCTCGTGTGGAGCGACGAGTTCAACACCCCCGCGGGCACGCGGCCCGACGCGGCCAAGTGGCGGCCGGAGATCGGCACCGGCCAGAACGCGGAACTCCAGTACTACACCGACAACCGCAACGCGTTCACCGACGGCGCCGGCAACATGGTGCTGGAGGCCAGGCGGGAGGTCACGCCGGGCTCGGCGTGCCCGGTCGACCCGGTCAGCGGCAGCGGCACGTGCCAGTACACGTCGGCCAGGCTCATCACCGAGGGCAAGGCGTCGTGGACCTACGGCCGCATCGAGGCCAACGTCAAGGTCTCGGGCACCAAGGGCCTGTGGCCCGCCTTCTGGATGCTCGGCAACGACATCTTCAAGGGCACCCCGTGGCCCGCCAGCGGCGAGATCGACATCATGGAGCACCTGGGCCGCGAACCGAACACCGCGTACCAGACGATCCACGGCCCGGCGTACTTCGGCGGCGGCGGGATCGGGCAGGTGCGGGACATCGGCCAGGACTACGCCAACGCGTTCCACCTGTTCCGGGTCGACTGGAACAGCAAGGGCATGGTGTTCAGCATCGACAACGTGACCGTCCTCACCATCGACAAGGCGACGGTGGAGGCGACCCGGGGTCCGTGGGTGTTCGACAAGCCGTTCTTCATCCTGCTCAACAACGCGGTGGGCGGTGACTGGCCCGGCCCGCCGGACGCCACCACGGTCTTCCCGCAGCGCATGCTGGTCGACTACGTCCGCGTCTACCAGTGACGGGTGGGTGCGGTCCTGCCTCGGCGGGGCCGCACCTCCCGGTATAAAGGCTGACGTGGACCGCAGACCAGTCACGTTGGAAGAGGTCGCGCGGATCGCGGGGGTTTCCCGGGCCACGGTGTCCCGGGTCGTCAACGGGGTCGCCACGGTGGACCGTGAGCTGCGCCAAGTCGTGGAGAAGGCCATCTCCACGACCGGGTACACGCCCAACCGCGCGGCGCGTTCGCTCGTCACCCGCAGGGCCGGAGCCATCGGGCTCGTCCTGCCGGAGGAGGGGCGCACCGTGCACGACCCGTACTTCGGCCGGGTGGTCAGCGGCGTGCTGCCGGTGATCCGGCCGCTCGGCGTGCAGCTCGTGCTGACCACGGGCGACCACCGCGAGGTGGTGGACGACATCCGCCAGCACAGGCTGGACGGCGTGATCCTGATCCACACCCACGGCGCCGACCCGCTGCCCCGGCAGCTGATCGAGGCCAACCTGCCGGTCGTGCTGGCCGCACGCCCGGTCCGACCGATGTCGATCACCTACGTCGACGTCGACCAGGCCGCCGGCGCGGCCCTCGCCGCCGACCACCTGGTCGCGTCGGGGTGCCGGCGTCTGGCCACCATCACCGGCCCGCTGGAGACCCCCGCCGGCCAGGACCGGCTGCGCGGCTTCCGCGACGCCGTGGCCCGGCACGGCCTGCCCGAGGCGGTGGTGGTCGAGGGCGACTTCTCCCGCGAAGGCGGGGCCGCGGCGGCCCGGCGGCTGGTCGACCTGGACGTCGACGGCCTGTTCGTCGCCTCGGACCTGATGGCGACCGGCGCGCTGCCGGTGCTGCGCAACGGCGGCCGGCGGGTGCCGGAGGACGTCAAGGTGGTGGGCTTCGACGACAGCAGCCCGGCCGTCGAGTGCGACCCGCCGCTGACCACGGTGCGCCAGCCGGTCGAGGACATGGCCGCCGAGATGGCCCGCCTGCTGGTGGAGCGGGTCGAACGCCCGGACCGCCCGGTCAGCTCCGTCGTGTTCGCACCGACCCTCGTGGTCCGCCGCTCCAGCTGAGCCGAACCCGCCCGACGCCGAACCCGCCCGACGCCGAACCCGCCCGACGCCGAACCCGCCCGCCTCGCGGCCGGGACGTGACCTGCGCGCGCCATCGGCACCCGCGCGCCATCGGCACTGGCAGACCACCGGCACTGGCAGGTCTCCGCACCGCGCAGGCACACCGGGCTCGAGCGGTCCGGTCGTCGGATGGCGGGTGGCGGGTGGCTGTCCGGTGGGTGGCGGGTGGGTGGTTGGTGGTTGCGGGTTGGTCGGTTGTTGGTGCCCTCCTCGTTCGTGGTCGTTCCTCGCCCAGGACCGTTCCCGCCGCCGGGCCGGCCGTTTTCTCCGGCTAACGTGAGTAATGCGGTTCAGGTTGTCCTGGGTTGCGTTCTTCGCCTGGTCGGGTGATCCGGGACTCGGGTGGGTGGCGAGGTGTCACGGGCTGTCGGTGAGCTGTCGATCGCCGAACCCCGGAACAACACGCCGGTCGCCGTCCGTTCTGTCCGTTGTGCTGCCCGCCGAACTCGCCCCGACCCGGTCCCCGGCCCGCTTCGTCGCCCTCGCGGGCGCTGTCGCGGTCCTGCTCACCGTCGCCCTGGTCGGCGGGATGGACGTCTACCAGCTGGGCGAATCCACCCGGCACCTCCGGCGCACCATCAGCGAGTACGCGCTCGGGCCGCAGCGCTGGGTGTTCGACACCGCGGTCCTGCTGCTGGTGTCCGGCTCGGTGGCGGTGCTGGCGGTGCTGGTGCGGCACGGTGTGGCGAAGTGGAACTCGGTGGGCTCGGTGGCGTTCGCCGCGTGGTCGGTCGGGTTGACGCTGGTCGTGATCTTCCCCAAGAACAACTGGGCGATCGGGCCGAGCATGAGCGGCAGCATCCACCGCTTCGGCAGCCTGCTCGCGTTCGTCGCGCTGCCGGTCGCGGCGGTGCTGCTCGCCCGGCCGTGGCGCCGCGACCCGGTGTGGGGCGCGCACGCCCGGTGGACGTTCCGGTTCGGCGTGCTGTCGGCCCTGGCGTTCACGCCGATCCTGTACGCGATCGGCGTGAACGCGGTCGTGGGCACGTCCTGGTGGCGGGTGATCCCGCTCGGGTACGTCGAACGGCTGCTGGTGCTGACCGAGGTGGTGGCGGTGCTGGTCGCGGCGGTGTGGGCCGTCGCGGTGGCGCACCGGCCCGCCACGCCGGACCCGCCTGCCGCACCCGACCCGCTCGTCACACCGGATCCGCCCGCCACGCCGGACCGGCCGGGCGGGGCTCAGGAGTACAGGCCGTCCAGCACGTCCTTGTAGCGGCCCTCGATCTCCTTGCGCCGCATCTTCAGGCTCGCGGTGAGGGTGCCGTCGTCCACCGAGAAGTCTTTCGGCAGCACGGCGAACTTCTTGATCGTCTCGTGCCGCGCCAGCTTCTCGTTCGCCGCCGACACGGCCCGGCCCACCTCGGCATCCGCGTCGAGGTCGCCGGGCGCGAGGTCGGCGTCGAGGGTGACCAGCGCGACGCAGTAGTTGCGGCCGTCGCCGTGCACGAGCACGTTGCCGATGTACGGGCTGCCCGCCTTGACCAGGCCCTCCACCGCCTGCGGCGCGACGTACTTGCCGCCCGAGGTCTTGATCAGCTCCTTCTTCCGGTCGGTGATGCGCAACCGGCCGGCTTCGTCCAGCTCGCCGATGTCGCCGGTGTGCAGCCAGCCGTCCCGCAACGTCGCTGAGGTCTCCTCGGCCAACCCGCGGTAGCCGCGCATGATGCCGCGCCCGCCGATCAGCACCTCGCCGTCGTCGGCGATGCGGACCTCGGTGCCGACCAGCGGCTCGCCGACCGTGCCGAGCTTGTTCGCCCCGGGCCGGTTCACGAACGACGCCGCCGACGACTCGGTCAGGCCGTAGCCCTCCAGGATCGTGATGCCCGCCCGGTCGAAGAACTCGCCGACCGGCCGCGACAGCGGCGCGGAGCCGGACACGAAGTACTTGACCCGGCCGCCGACCCGGTCGCGCAGCTTGCTGAACACCAGCTTGTCGGCGATGGCCCGGCGCACCTTCCAGTCGGGGTGCTCGGCCACGGCCAACGCCCAGTCGAACAGCTTCGCCTTCACCCCGCCCGCCTCGCGCACGGAGGCCACGACCCGCTGGTGGATCTTCTCGAAGATCCGCGGCGCGGCGGCCACCACGGTCGGGCGCAGGTCGAGCAGGTTGGCCGCGATCCGGTCCACGTCTCCGTCCACGGCGGTGGGCACGCCGGTCGCGAGCATCCCGACCTGGAGCACCTTGCCGAACGCGTGGGACATCGGCAGCCACAGGAAGTGCAGGTCCTCGGGCGTCAGCACGCCCAGCTCGCGGATCGCCTCGGCGGTGTAGAGCCAGTTGTCGTGGGTCAGCTCGACGCCCTTGGGCGTGCCCGTGGTGCCGGAGGTGTAGATCAGCGTGGCCAGCCGGTCCGGCGTGAGCTCGTCGACCATCGCGTCGTAGTCGCCCTCGGCCTCGTCGGGCTCCCAGTCCGTCGTGACGACCTTCGCGTCGACCTTGCCCGTCAGCTCCGGGTCGGCGACCACGAGCACGCTCCCCGAGTCGCGGACGATGTGCGCGACGACGTCCGGCGTGCTGCTGGGGTAGATGGTCGTCGTCACGCCGCCCGCCGCGAGCACGGCCAGGTCGGTGAGGATCCAGTCGACGCTGGTGGTCGCCATGATCGCGACCCGCGCCTCGTCGCGCACGCCGAGCCCGCGGAAGCCCAGCGCCCGCCTGCGCACCTGCTCGCCGACCTCGGCCCAGGTCAGGGACGTCCACCCGGCGCCTTCACGGTGGCGCAACGCCTCGGCGTCCGGGGTTTCGCGCACGCGTTCGCGCAGCAGATCGGGGATGGAACGGGCCACGGTGACCTCCAGGGAGCGGCGCTCTGGAGCGGTACTCTAACCCCGTGAGATCGACTGGTCGGCGGGCAGTGCTCGACGCGGCCCTCGCGCTGGTCGACGAGGGCGGGTTGGACGCGGTCACGATCAGCGCGCTGACCGCCCGCTCCGGGGTGTCCAACGGCAGCGTGTACCACCACTTCGGCAGCCGGGCGGGGCTGCTCACCGTGCTGTACGGGGAGAGCTTCGCGCACTGCGTGGCGGCGCTGGCGCCCGCGCTGGAGGTCGGCGGCCCGGAGGAGGTGGTGCGGGAGGTGGCGGCGCGGTACCTGCGCTGGGTCGCCGAGCACCCCGGCCGGGCCCGGTTCCTCTACGCCGCGCCGGCGACCGCCGATCCCGCCGTGAAAGCGGAGGTGTTCGAGCCGGTCGCGCGCTGGTTCGCCCAGCGCATGGCGGCGGGCGAGCTGCGCGAGATCCCGTTGTGGGCGTTGGACGCCGTGGTGATGGGACCCGCGCACGAGTGCGCCCGGCGGCACCTCATGGGCGTGCTCGACCTGACCAGGGCGGCGGATCTGGTCGGTGATGCGGTGTGGGCGGCGGTCGCGCCCGTAGGGTGACCGCATGGCCACTTGGGGCGACCTCGCCGCATACGTGCACGACACCTATGACGTGATCGCGGAGAACGAGGACGAGATCCGGATCCTGTTCAACTTCGAGCAGTACGACGAGGACGACGAGCGGACCCAGGTGGTCGTCCTGGTCCGCGAAGTGCTCGACAAGCTGCACGAGTGGGTGCAGATCGCCTCGCCGATCGGGCTGGCGGCGAGGGTCGACCTGCACGCGTTCCTCGCCGAGGTCGGCAACTCGACCATCGCGTGCGGCGCGGCGATCATGGGCGACCACGTGGTGCTGCGGCACTCGTTGCCGTTGTCGGACCTCGACATCCACGAGTTCACCGAGCCGCTGGCGCTGCTCGCGGGCACGGCGGACCGGCTGGAGGAAACGTTCTTCGGCGGCGACGACTACTAGTGCTAACTTAGGCTGACCTCACTAGGGAAGGCGCTGAGTGTCCACACGGCCTGTCGCGACCGCCGGGTACGAGTCCATGACCGTCCAGGTCCGCGCGGGGGTGGGCGAACGACGCCTGGTCGCCGCCGTGCGGTCCCTGTTCGTGCGGCACGAGGTGCTGCGCGCCGACGGCTTCACCGCCGAGTCGTGCGTCCACCGCGTGTCGCTGCCCTCGTGCCTGGTGGCGCTCGCCGCCGTCGAGGACGTGTCGGGTGACGTGCCGCTGCGGGTGTTGTGGCTGGACGGCGGCGCGTCCGGTCGGATCGTGCTGACCGTGCGCCTCGACGTGCTGGCCCGCCTGCCGTGGCACGTGCTGCTGCCCGGCCTGGTCTCGGCGTGGAGCGCGAGCACCCACCTGCGCGCCCGCCGGGCCTCCGCCCAGGTCTCCTGACACCCCCCGCCCGATCCCTCGCCCCGCGCGGTCGCCCGGACCGTTGACAGCGGGCGTCCCGGGGTGCTGTGATCCACCCAACAGATAGGAAAGTTTCCTAACTGAACCGCCGCCACCGTGTTCCACCTCACCCCTGAACCGTGGGAGGCGCCCTGTGGCACCCCGATGGCCCGTACTGACCCTCCTGACGCCGCTGGTCGCGGCGGTCCTGTCCGTGCCGACGGCCTCGGCGGACGACGTCGTCGCGGCGGCCGTCACCGAGCACCAGGCGGAGAGCGCGACGATCTCCGGCGGCCTGGTCGAGTCCAACCACGCGGGCTACACCGGCGGCGGGTTCGTCAACTACGACAACGCCTCCGGCGCGTACGTCGAGTTCACCGTGACCGCCGCGACCGCCGGACCCGCGACGCTGTCCTTCCGCTACGCCAACGGCACCACCACCAACCGGCCGGTGAGCGTCACGGTCAACGGCTCGGCCGGCGTGGGCGTGGCGTTCCCCGGCACCGGCGCCTGGTCCACGTGGGGCACCGGGTCGGCGACCGCGTCCCTGGCCGCCGGCGCGAACCGCGTGCGCGTCACGGCGACCACGGCCAACGGCGGCCCGAACCTCGACCGGCTCACCGTCGACACCGGCACGACGTCCGCCGGCCGGCCCGCGGACGTCAACGGGCAGTTGCGGGTGTGCGGCGTGAAGCTGTGCAACCAGTACGGGAAGCCGATCCAGTTGCGCGGCATGAGCACGCACGGCATCCAGTGGTACTCGCAGTGCGTCAAGACCGCCTCGCTGGACGCGCTGGCGACCGACTGGGGCGCCGACGTCCTGCGGATCTCGATGTACGTGCAGGAGGACGGGTACGAGACGAACCCGCGCAAGTTCACCGACCTGGTGCACGGCTACATCGAGGAGGCGACCCGGCGCGGCATGTACGCGCTGGTCGACTGGCACCAGCTCGACCCCGGCGACCCGAACGCCAACATCGCCCTGGCGCGCACGTTCTTCACCGAGGTCGCGCAGCGGCACCGGGACAAGACCAACATCATCTACGACATCGCGAACGAGCCGAACAACGTCTCGTGGGCGGGGATCAAGTCCTACGCCGAGCAGATGATCCCGGTGATCCGGGCGCAGGACCCGGACGGCGTGGTGTTCGTCGGCACGCACGGGTGGGGCTCGCTCGGCATCTCCGACGGCCGCAGCGAGCAGGACATCGTCGACAACCCCGTCAACGCCACGAACTTCATGTACACGTTCCACTTCTACGCGGCGTCGCACCAGGACGAGTACTTCGCCGCGTTGCAGCGGGCGGCGTCGCGGCTGCCGATCTTCGTGACCGAGTTCGGCACCCAGACCTACACCGGTGACGGCGCCAACGACTTCGCGTACAGCCAGAAGTACCTGGACTTCCTGGCCGCGAACAAGATCGGCTGGACGAACTGGAACTTCTCCGACGACTTCCGCTCGGGCGCGGTGTTCAAGGAGGGCACGTGCGCCGGGTCCACCTTCGCCGGCACGGGCGTGCTCAAGCCCGCCGGCGTCTGGATCCGCGACCGGATGAGGACGCCGGACAACTTCCCGACGAGCTGACCGGTCCCCGCCGACCTCCCGTCGGCGGCGCCGCGCCACCGCGACCGCGGTCCGCGGTGCCGCCGACGACGGGAAGCAGTCCCCTGCGCCCCAACGACCACGGCACGCGACGTCGTCCTCACCCCGGCGATCGGGGGATCTTCGACGCCGTGAGTGCGTGGGGCCCGGCCTTGCGGCAGCATCGAGGTGGGGCGAGACGCAGGGGGACACGTGCGCAAGAAGGTGGACAGCGGTGACACGGCGGCCGTGGTCGGCTTGGGGGTGGCCGCGGCACGCCGCGGTGACGTCGCGGCGGCGGAGGTCTGGTACCGCGCCGCCGCCGACCGCGGTGACGTGGACGGCATGAACCTGGTGGGGTTGCTCTGCGAGGAACGCGGCGCCGTCGCCGAAGCCTCGCGCTGGTACGCGCGTGCCGCGGCCGAGGGCGACACGGTCGCCATGCACGGCCTGGCGCGGATCGCGCGGCGGGACGGCCGGCTCGACGACGCCGAGCGCTGGTACCGGGAAGCCGCCGACCACGGCGACCAGGAGGCCATGACCGCGGTGGCCGACCTGATGTCGTCGACCGGACGGGCCGACGACGAGTGGTACCGCCGCGCCGCCGAGTCGGGCGACCCCCGGGCCCTCGCGGTGCTCGGCACGCGGCTGCGGGCCGGGGGAGAGCTCGCCGAGGCGGAGCGGTGGTTGCGCCGGGCCGTGGAGGTGACCGACGAGCCGTTCTTCATGGTGGAGCTCGGCTCGGTCCTCGCGGAGCGCGGTGACCTCGACGAGGCCGGGACGTGGCACCGCCGTGCCGCCTCGGCCGGTCACGTCGACGCGCTGGGCCACCTCGGCTCGGTGCTGGTGGCCCGGGGCGACCTGGCCCGGGCCGAGGAGGCCTACCGGGAGGCGGCCGGGACCGGTCGGAGGTCCGCCATGGCCGCCCTCGCGCTGCTGCTGGCGCACCGGGGCGAGGTCGGTGAGGCCGAGGACTGGTTGGCGCGGGCGGCGACCTCGGCCGGGGTCGAGGTGGACCACGACCTGTGGTCCGCGCTGCCGCCGCTGGGCGCCACCGCGCTGGACCGGCGGGAACGCGACGCGGCGACCCGCGTGCTCGTCGTCCTCGGCGTCCTGGCCCGGCGGCAGGACGACGTCGACCGGGCCGAGCGCTGCCTGCGCCGCGCGGCGGGCGTGGGCGACGCCCAGGCGATGCACGAGCTGGGGATGCTGCTGACCCGCTGGGGCGCCGCCGCCAGGCGTGCCGCCGCCCACCGGCCGGGTCGCCGGGTCGAGCCGGTGGCGGACCAGCCCGCGACCTGGTTCACCCGCGCCGCCGAGGCGGGCCACCCGGACGCGATGCTCAGCCTGTCCGCCCTGCACAAGGGCCGCCCGGAGGGCGACCTGTGGTGGCGCCGCGCCATCGCGGCGCGCCAGGCCGACGCGATGGAGGCGCTGGTCGACGACTCGTCCGGCTGACCGCGCCGGGCCTCAGGCGGAGGTGGCGCGCCGCCACCGCGCCACGACCAGGCGGACCTCGGCGAGCGGCAAGGTGCCAGGTTCGAGGATCTCCAGGACCCCGAGCAGGTCGTCGATCCCGCCGGCTTGGGCGAGGCAGGCCAGCACGATCGACGACACGTGGACCCGCGGGTGGGGGCTCTCCGGGACGGACAGCGCGACGCCCGAGCGCTGACCGAGCAGCTGGACGACCAGGGTGCGGTTGGCCGTGTTGGCGAGCAGGGGCACGGCGGCCAGCGCGTCCACCAGCGGTCCCAGGAGGTCGCCGGGGCGCGTGTCCACGTCGGCGGGAGCGCCCTTCCCGGGTAGCGGCTCGCCGAGCGCTCGCGCCAGCCGCTCCACCCCGCCGGTGCCCTGCTCCAGCCACCGGTCGACGCCATCCGGGTCCAGGTCGGAGTCCGGCGGCGGGTCCGCCGGCGGCGCGGGGACGTCGTCCGCTCCGGGGTCCACCTGCCGCAGGCCGTCCCGGGCCGCCAGGGCCAGGCGCAGCGCGGTCAGCCGTGCCGCCGCGGCGCGGTCCAGCTGTCGTGCCGTCCGGCGTTCCGCGTCACGGGCACGTCCGACGGCTTCCTCGCGGCGGTGGCCGTCGTCGGGGCGGTGGTCGCGTTCCCACGTCAGCCGGACGGTGTCCTCCTGCGCCCGCAGCAGGCGGCGGTGCAGGAACGCCGTGAGCCCGGTGAAGCGGCTCGCCAGGTGGTCGCCCTCGGCCACGTGCCGCCGGGCGCGGTCGACCTCCGCCTGCCGACCCGCGTCGCCCGGCAGGTGCAGGTGCACGCCTCCGGTGATGACACCCGCCTGCACGACCGGGCCGCGGACCGGCCCGGACACCTCGTTGTGCGAATCCATGTCCACCAGACCTCGGCCGCCGAACCCCGTGCCGCCAACGCTTCGCCGGAACACCCCGCGAGGGGGACCACGTCCAGGTTAGCGGCCCGGGTCGGGGAACCGGGTCAGGAGACCGGCCAGCTGTGGACCGGTTCGTTGGTGTGCATCAGGTCCCGGTAGGTGCGCAGCATCCGCCGCAGGGCCTCGGGCCGGTCCAGCGCCGTGTGGTCGTAGTGCCGGTGGAACGCGCGCGCCTGCCACGTCGCCCCGTTCACGCCGGTCAGGCACCGCTGCTCGATCACGCCGAGCAGCCGGTCCCGTTCCGCCGGGTCCACCTTCATCCGCACCAGGCCCTCGTGCGCCATCGGCAGCAGCCGGCGCAGCACCAGCTCCGCCACCGGCACGGTGCCGAGCCCCGGCCAGTACACCTGCGCGTCGATGCCCATCCGCGCGCCCGACGTGAAGTTCTCCTCCGCCGCGCTGAACGACATCTGCGACCACAGCGGCCGCTCCTCCTCGGCCAGCACGCGCACCAGGCCGTAGTAGAAGGCGCCGTTCGCCAGCATGTCGACCACCGTCGGCCCGGACGGCAACGTGCGGTTCTCCACCCGCAGGTGCGGCTGGTCGCGCACCACGTCGTACACCGGCCGGTTCCACCGGTAGATCGTGCCGTTGTGCAGCCGCAGCTCCGCCAACGAGGGCGTGTCGCCCCGCTCCAGCACCTGCAACGGGTCCTCCTCGTCGCAGATCGGCAGCAACGCCGGGAAGTACCGCACGTTCTCCTCGAACAGGTCGAAGATCGACGTGATCCACCGCTCCCCGAACCACACCCGCGGCCGGACGCCCTGCTCCTTCAGCTCGTCGCTGCGCGTGTCCGTGGCCTGCTGGAACAACGCGATCCGCGTCTCCCGCCACAGCTCCTTGCCCAGCAGGAACGGCGAGTTGGCGCCGATCGCGACCTGCACGCCCGCGATGGCCTGCGCCGCGTTCCAGTAGGCCGCGAAGTCCTCCGGCGACACCTGGAGGTGGAACTGGGTGCTGGTGCAGGCGGCCTCCGGCACGATCGAGTCCGCGGTGAGCTGCAACCGCTCGACACCGCTGATCCCGATCTGGAGGTCCTCGCCCCGCGCGGCCAGCACCTGCTCGTTGAGCAGCGCGTACCGCGGGTTGCCCGACAGCGCGTCCACCGCCAGGTGCTTCGGCTGCAACGTCGGCAGGATTCCGATCATCACCATGTGCGCGTCGACGCCCCGCGCCTTGTGCTCGGCCTCGTTCAACGACGTCCGCACGACGTCCTCGAACGCCGTGATCCCGCCGCCGGTCAGCAGCCGCGGCGCGACGTTGATCTCCAGGTTCCACTGGCCCAGCTCGGTCACGAAGTCCGGGTCGGCGATGGCCTCCAGCGCCTCGGCGTTGCGCATCGCCGGGTCGCCCGCGTCGTCGACCAGGTTGAGCTCGATCTCCAACCCGGTCGTCGGCCGGTCGAACTCGAACCTGGACTCGCCCAGCATCCGGGCGAACACGTCCAGGCAGCGACGCACCTTCGTGCGGTACCGCGTCCGGTCATCGCGGGTGAACTGCTGTCGCCCGACGTCGTCGCCCATACCGCCGCCTTCCGCACACCTCGATCAGCGCGCGGGTACCGCGATCGCGGTCACCACAAACCCCTCCCGCGCCAGCCAGCGCCCGGTGAAGCCGTCGAGCGCGACGCCGTCCACCACCGGGGGCTCGATGAGGATGCGGGCGGTGAACGTGCCGTCGTCCGGGTTGAGGGTCACCTCGGCATCCTCGAACCCCAGCCACTTCCGCGCCAGCGGGAACCACGCCTTGTAGACCGTCTCCTTGGCGCTGAACAGCAGCCGGTCCCACGCCACCTTGTCGCTCGACGCCCGCAGATCACCCATCCGGGCGAGCTCGCCGGGCACCGCGACGGCCTCCAGCACGCCGTCCGGGGTCGGTTCGTTCGGCTCGGCGTCGATCCCGATCGTCCACACCTCGGACACCCGGCCGACGGCCGCCGCCCGGTAGCCCTTGCAGTGCGTGATGCTGCCGACGACGCCCTCGGGCCACGTCGGCTCGCGGTTCGGGCCGGGCAGCAGCGGCGCGGGCGGGAACCCGAGACCGGCCAACGCCGTGCGCGCGCAGTGCCGGCCCGTGGCGAACTCCTTGCGCCTCTTCTCCACCGCCCGGGCGACGTGTTCCGCCTCCTGGGGGAACAACACCACCCCGTCGGGGTCGTCGAACGCGTCGAACGCCGACACCGGCGGCGTGAGCAGGTCCGTGATCACCGTGCGTCCCCTTCGCGCAGCACGTCCAGCAGCGGGGCGGCGGTCCAGCCGCGCGGCTGCCACTCCCGCGGGTAGCCGAGCGACACCTCGTCGAAGCGGACGCCGTCCTTGCGGATCGTGCGCGGGATGTGCAGGTGCCCGTAGACCATCACCGCCGCGCGGAACCTCAGGTGCCAGTCCGCGGTCCGCTCGGTGCCGCACCACAAGGCGAATTCGGGGTACCGCAGCACGAACGTGGGATCGCGCACGAGGGGCCAGTGGTTGATCAGCACGGTGCGCAACGAGCTGTCCACAGCGCGCAACCGGCGCTCGCTCTCCTCGATCCGCGCCGCGCACCACGCCTCGCGGCTCGGGTACGGGTCCGGGTGCAGGAAGTACTCGTCGGTGCAGATGACACCGGCCTCCTGCGCGACGGCCAGCGCGGACGCCTTGTCGATCGTGCCCGCCGGGCGGAACGTGTAGTCGTAGAGCGTGAACAGCGGCGCCACCGCCACCGGGCCGCCCGCGCCCTCGAACACCGCGTACTCGTCCTCGGGGGTGAGCACGTCGATGCCGCGGCACAGCTCGACGAGCTGCTTGTAGCGCACCTCGCCGCGGGCCTGCGCCGGGTCGTCCTTCGTGGTCCACAGCTCGTGGTTGCCCGGCGACCACACCACCTTGGCGAACCGGCCGCGCAGCACGCCCAGCGCCCACTCGACGTCGTCGAACTTCTCCGCCACGTCACCCGCCACGATCAGCCAGTCGTCGGGCGAGTGCGGTCGGATGGCGTCGACGAACTGGCGGTTCTGCTGGTACGTCACGTGCAGGTCGCTGGTGGCGAGGAGTCGCGGCGCAGTGCTCACACCTTCGAGCGTATCCGTGCGCAGCGAGTATCGGGGAGTGACCGCTCATCCGCTCGTCGCTCCTGTGTGGCCGCTCGGCGGTGTGATGGTGGCCGCGTGACGCTGGACCACTCCCGTTCGTCGCGCGTTCCCTTACCAGGGGGCGTCGGTGTTCCTAGCGTGATGGGCATCACGACGTCCTGGGCGGAGGACCTGATGACCAACTACGCAAGACCAGCGCAGCCGTTCGGTCGAACGGTGGGCGCGGAGATCGCCCGCCAGGTGCAACAGCACACGCACCCCGCGGTCGCCCCCAGGCGCACGGACGACGCCGCCCTGGCCATGTTGCTGCGCGCCCGCCAGCGCGGTGACGCCCAGCGGCAGGAGCCGTGGGTGCGCCGGGCCCCGGAAGCGCCGCCACGACCGCCGCACGCCGACGTGATCGAGCAACTGGCCGTGCGCCTGGTGCCGCCGTCGCTGTGGGCGGTGGTGGAGCCGCTGCTGCCACCCGCGAAGGTGCGCCGCCAGGGCGGCGGCCGGGGCCGGGTGTCGGACCGCGCCATCTTCACCGCGATCGTGTTCGTCCTGACCAGCGGTTGCGCCTGGCGGCACCTGCCGCCGACGTTCGGCGTGACCGTGCCGACCGTGCACCGCCGGTTCCAGGAGTGGAGCGAGGCCGGGTTGTGGCTGCGGCTGCGCCGGGCGGCGATGGACGGCGCGGCGGGCGACGCCGAGTGGCTGCGGCTGGTGCTGGAAGCGGCGGAACGACGCGGCGCGCGCGCCGTGGGCTGAGCCGAACGGGGACCGACGGTGGCAACGCGGGCGTCCCGACTGCGAACCGGGGCGCCCGCCGCGCCGTTCGTCCCGATGGAGGTGTTCCCGATGACCGAGTTGTCCGGACGCGAGGTCGCGCTGCTGAAGGCGACCGTCGCGAACCGGGTCGAGCTGACCCGCAGCGCCGAACCCGACGTGCGGGTGGACGGTCTGCCGTTCTGCGACCCGACGACGGCCCGCGCGCTCGTGCACGCCGGCCTGATCGAGGCGGCGAGCCCGGTCGCGCCGGGTGACCTCGCGGCCGCCCGCCTGACCGCCGCCGGCGCCGCGGCCCTCGGCCTGGCGGTCTACGCGGCCTGACCGGCCCGCCCCCGGCCCCGGCCCCACCGCCTCACCGGCTCGGGCCGCCGGGTCCTGGGCGAGCAGCTCGCTCAACCGCGCCGCCGGGCTCGCCGGCACCCGCCTCCTCGGCGGCGGCGAGCAGCTTCGGCAGTTTTCGGGGTCGAGGTGGTCCGACGTCGTGAACCGCCTGCCGGAGGGTGACCGGTTCCCGGCGTGGCGCCACCGTTCGCGCGGTCAGGCGTGCACGCCCGCCTGGTACTTCGGCACCCTCACGCTGATCTTCGTCCCCAGCCCCTGGGCCGTTTCCACGACGAGGCCGTAGTCGTCGCCGTAGCAGCGCCGGAGGCGTTCGTCGATGTTCCCCAGCCCTATCCCGGCCGTCTCGCCGACCTGGCCCGCCAACGTGCGGCGCAGCGCGTCCGGGTCCATGCCGATGCCGTCGTCCTCGATGGTGATGTGGGCCTCCTCGCCCGCGTCCGCCGCCAGGATCGAGATGTGGCCCGGCCCGACCTTGCCCTCCATCCCGTGCCGCACGGCGTTCTCCACCAGCGGTTGCAGGCACAGGAACGGCACGGTCACCGGCAGCACCTCCGGCGCGATCTGCAACGTCACCTTCAGCCGCTCGCCGAACCGGGCCCGTTCCAGGGCCAGGTACTGGTCGATCGACTTCAGCTCCTCCGACAACGTGGTGAAGTCACCCGCCCGGCGGAACGAGTAGCGGGTGAAGTCGGCGAAGTCCAGCAACAGCGTGCGAGCGCGCTCGGGGTCCGTGCGCACGTAGGACGCGATGGCGGACAACGAGTTGTAGATGAAGTGCGGCGAGATCTGCGCCCGCAGCGCCCGCACCTCCGCCTCCACCAACCGGGTCCGCGACCGGTCCAGCTCGGCCAGCTCCAGCTGGCCCGACGCCCAGCGCGCCACCTCGTTCGTCGCCCGCACCAACCCGGCCGACGCCTCCCGGCTGTAGGCCGCCAGCACGCCCACCACCCGTCCCTCCACGGTCAGCGGCGCGAGGACGGCCGTGTGCACGGGGCAGTCGGGCGCGGAGCAGGTGATGTCGAACGCCCGGGTGCGGCCGGTGGAGAACACGTCGGCGGCCAGCCCCATCGCCTCGGCCGCGTGGTGCCCGCCGTCGCCCTCCCACGCCACGACCTCGGTCTCGTCGGTCAACGCGAGCGCGGGCGTGCCGAGCAGCGTCCGCAGGTGCTTGGCCGACTTCTTCGCCGCCTCCGGCACCAGCCCGGCGCGCAGCGGGGGAGCGGCGGACCATGCGGTGTGCAGCGTCTCGAACGTGATCCGCTGCTCGTGGGTCAGGAAGTCGTTGCGGGTGCGGGAGGTCCACCACAGCGTGCTCACCACGGCGAGGCCGACGAGCAGGATCGCGCCCGCCGTCCACAACGCGGTCACAACCGGTCCTGACTGCGCAGACCCAGGTTCTCCGGCGCGTGCAAGCGCACCATGACGTGGTTCACCCCCGGAGGCACCTTGCGCGGCGTCAGCAGCGACACCACGTACATCACGACGAAACCGAGCGGCACGGTCCACGCGGCGGGCCTGGCCAGGAACACGTGGTACCACGCGCCGCCGCCACGGGCGCTGATCGTGACCAGCCCGGCCACCAGGGCGGGCAGGCCGCCCGCCACCATCCCGGCGACCGCGCCGACCGTGGAGATGCGCGTGCTCCAGATGCCCAGCACGAGCAGCGGGCACAGCGACGACGCCGCCACCGCGAACGCCAGCCCCACCATGTCCGCCACCGGCACCTTGCCCACCAGCCACGTCATGCCCAGCGGCACCAGCACGGCCAACACCGTCGACACCCGGAACCCGCGCACGCCCCGCAGCCGCAGCACGTCCCGGCTCAGCACCCCCGCCAACGACACCATCAAGCCGGACGACGTGGACAGGAACGCGGCGAACGCCCCACCGGCCACCAGCGCGCCCAGCAGCTGCCCGCCGAGCCCGTCGATCATCCGGCTCGGCAGCACCAGCACCACCGCGTCCGTGTCACCGGTCATCAGCAGCTCGGGCGTGTAGAGCCGGCCGAGCGCGCCGTAGATCGGCGGCATCAGGTAGAACACGCCCAGCAGGCCCAGCACGATCAACGTCGTGCGCCGCGCCGCCCGCCCGTTCGGGTTGGTGTAGAAGCGCACGATCACGTGCGGCAGGCCCATCGTGCCCAGGAACGTGGCGATGATCAGCGAGTACACCGCGTACAGCGGGAACCGCTCGCCGCCGCGCATCGGCAGCGCCCACACGTCGTTGGTGTTCGACGGGATCGACCGCACGTGCGGCACCGCCGCGCCCTCGGGGAACGTGAGCCGCGTGCCGGCGGACACCTCGTGCCGGCCCACGGTCAACCGGCCGCCGCCGTCGACCCGCCGGCCGTCGACCCGGCCGGAGCCGTTGAAGGGCGTGGCGCGGGAGGCGTCGAACGTGGTGTCCGAGTCGAACGTGACCGTGGTCTGCTTCGGGAACTCGGGGAACTGCGGCCCGGTCAGGTCCCGCGCGCCGTGCGCGTGCCAGGCCATCACCAGGAACACCACCGGCACCGCGATCGCGGTCAGCTTGAGCCAGTACTGGAACGCCTGCACGAACGTGATGCTGCGCATCCCGCCGGAGATCACGTTCGTGGTGACGACCAGCGCGACCACCAGCGCGCCCACCCAGTCCGGGGTGCCCGTCACCGTGTGCAGGGTCAGGCCGGCGCCCTGCAGCTGCGGCAACAGGTACAGCCACCCGATGCCCAGCGCGAACACGCTCGCCACCGCGCGCACCGCCGGCGACGCGAACCGCGCCTCGGCGAAGTCCGGCAGCGTGTACGCGCCGCTGCGGCGCAGGGGAGCGGCGACCAGCGCCAGCAGCACCAGGTAGCCCGCCGTGTAGCCGACCGGGAACCACAGCATGTCCGGCCCGTGCGCGAAGATCAGCCCGGCGATGCCGACGAACGACGCCGCGGACAGGTACTCGCCGCCGATCGCGGAGGCGTTCCACCACGGCGAGACGGTGCGCGAGGCGACGAAGAAGTCCGACGTCGTGCGCGAGATCCGCAGCCCGTAGGTGCCGACCAGCATCGTGCCGACCGCGACGACCAGCACCGCGACGATGCCGTACCCACTGCTCACGAACGCTCCACCAGCTCCGCGAACTCGCGTTCGCTGCGCTCGGCCTGGCGCACGTAGAACCAGCCCGCCAGCACGAACACCGGGAACACCAGCAGACCCAGCAGCAGCCACGGCAGCGGCAGGCCCAGCAGCCGCTGCGCGGCGACTTGGGGCACGAGCGTGAACACCAGGGGCAGCGCCGCCACGCTGCCGCACACGACCGCGCACAGCAGCAGCCCGAGCCGCCGCTGGGTCCGGATCAGCGACCGCATGTACACCGCGCCCAGCTCGCTCTGCTCGTCGATCTCCCGCGACGCGGGATACGGCCGGGGTGCGCGCGGCGCGCGGGTGCGCGGGCTCGTCACCACGACCCGCTGGGTGTGCGGCCGCTGCGGCGAGGTCACGACGGCTGCCGGTTGCGGCGCACCAGCAGCTGCCGCAGGTGCCGGGCGTGGCGCCGGCTGACCGGCAGCACCGCGCCGCCGATGTTGACGCTCAGGTGGCCGTCCTCCAGCCGCAGCTCGTCGATGTGGCCGAGCGACACGAGGTGGCTGCGGTGGATGCGCACGAACCCCGCGGAGCGCCACCGCTCCTCCAGCCCGTTGAGCGCGGCGCGGACCAGCCCGCTGCCGGTCGCGGTGTGCAGCCGGGCGTAGTCGCCGTGCGCCTCGACGTACCGGATGTCCGCCAACCTGATGAACCTGGTGATGCCACCGAGTTCGACCGGGATGACTTCGTCGCCCACTTCGGGCGCTTTCTCGGCCGGCGCGGCGGCGACCGGTTCCGGCGCCTTCGAATCGAGCACCTCGTGCACGATCCGGTGCACCGATTCGGCCAGCCGTTCCGCCCGAACGGGCTTGAGCAGGTAATCGAGCGCTTTCAGCTCGAACGCCTCGACCGCGGGTTCCTGGTGCGCGGTGACGAACACGATGCGCGGCGGCTGGGCGAACCGGGACAGCACGCGGGCCAGGTCGAGCCCGTCCAGGCCCGGCATGCGGATGTCGAGGAAGACGGCGTCGACCGGTTGGCCCGCGTCCATGGCGCGGTGCAGCGTCCGCAACGCCTTGGTCGCGTCCGTGACGCCCTCCACGTGGGCGACGCGCGGGTCGGAGCGCAGCAGGTAGACCAGGTCCTCCAGCGCGGGGGCCTCGTCGTCGACGGCGAGCACCCTCAGTGTCCGTTCAAGCGCCCCGCGGCGCTCCGGGCCCTCGCAGAGAGGGCAGGGAAGTCCTGAGGTCATGGAGTTCCAATGTGGTGTGGTCGGCGACGTCGGCGATTAGACCACCGGACGCCTATCCTCACCCTTCGGGGTGGCCAAGGGCAATGACCGGCGCGCCGCCTGGGCGTCACCCAGCGTCATCTCCAGTTCGAGGAACGCCTCCTCGGCCCGGCGCGCGGCCAGCGACACCGACGCCGCCGCCGCGCTGCCGACCAGGCGCCGGGTCGGCTCGTGCAGCCCGCGCACCACGTCGGACCACTCGTTCGCCAGCCGTGCCAGCTCCGTCAGGGCGCAGACCAATTCGGCGGAAGTGCGCGGCGCCGGGTCCACGATCCGCGCCAGTCCGACGTGCGGATCGGAATCCATGACATCCCCCACGAGTGAGCCGCCGAAGTATCGAAACCCGATGCTCTCGTCCACCGACCACGCGGTCAACGACCCGGAGGAGTGGTCTCGATTGGTGCTGCGGCCGCGGGTCGAACCTCCAGGACCTCCGGGTGCGCCACCCGTGTCATCCGGTGAGGTGACTCGTGTGGTGATCTCGAGGGTCGTGAGCGTTCGACACGCACGTCCGACGCTGACCCGGTGTCCCGCCAGAGGGACGGAGCACCCCCGGTCGGGTCGTCCCGAGGCACTCCGCGCAACTGTCGTCGTGGTGGTGCGAGGCGCTCACCTTCCGCACGCGCATTGCCCTCGCGACCTCTTCGTGGATTTACTGTCCGGTTGGGCGGGGTGCTCATTCTCATGCCCGTCGAAGTGGGTGCTCGATTCTTCGGTTGACAGCTTTTCGGGATGCAGTATCGTCGTGCTCGCAATTCCGGTCCGGTGCTACGGGTGAATGGGTACGCGTGGTTTCGGGGCTCGACCGGGGCTGTTGTCGTTTCATCGGATCCACGAGTGCGCGGCGGTGACCGCCGGCCGTGCAGGAGTGGAATTCGGCGGCCGCGCTTTCCGGGTCGCGTGCGGATCCGACTGCAGCGCTCGGACCCGGGTTCGCCCGATCCGAGTGGGCCGGGCTGTCGCAGATCAAATCCGAAAGGGATGGTGAATGATGCCTGCCCGAAGACCGTCGTCAGGCTCGCGGTGGGACTCCTCGCCGCGGTGACCGCGGTCCTGATGTTCTCGCCCGCTTCCCAGGCGGCCTCGCCGGCCGACACCGTCGACGCCGCGATCGCCGAGATCGTCGCGTCGGGCCTCCAGGTGACCAGGCGCACGAGCCAGGACCCCGGCGCGCTCGCGTACTCGCAGGTGAGCAACGCCTGCACGGCCAGGTGCCTGGCGGTGCAGGGGACCAACGCCCCGGCCTTCCAGATCAACTGCACGCCCGCCTACGCGGACCAGAAGTGGGAGGCGCAGGCAGGGGGCGCCGACGTCTTCCGCATCCGGAACCGGCACAGCGGCCAGTGCCTGGCCGTCCAGGGGGCCAACAACGTCGACGGCGCCCCGGTCTACCAGTACGACGCGGTGGGCTACGCCGACCAACGCTGGTTCGGCATCTGAGCACGGTCCGATCGGCATTCACGGTGCGGTCGACGTCGTCGACCCGGCACGTCCGGGCGCCTCGACGAGGGGCGCCCGCCGGAGGAAGAGGAGGAACGATTTGTCGCGCTTGACACTGGCACGCCTGGCCGCGGTGCTGTTCGCCGCGGTGGCGGCTGTCGTCGTGGTCGTGTCCCCGGCACAGGCGGGGCCGGCGGACGGGAACCCGGTCGAGCAGGCCGCCGCGGCGGAGTCGGCCGAGGTGTACCGCATGACCAACCACTACACCAACCGCTGCGCGGCGGTGCACGGCCCGAGCAACGTCAACGGCGGCGCGGTGTTCCAGATCGACTGCAACCCCGCGTTCGCCGACCAGTACTGGCGGTGGGAGCCTTACAACGGGTCCTACCGGCTCCGCAACGAGCACACCAACCGCTGCCTGGCCGTCCAGCAGCACAACGCACCGGCGTTCCAGATCGACTGCGGGACGTACGCGGACCAGCAGTGGGTGCGTCAGGCGTACTACTCGGGGAGCTACCTCCTCGGCTACAAGATCCTCAACGTCTACAGCGGCAAGTGCCTTGCCGTGCAGGGCGCCGTGCTCGCCAACACGCAGGTCTTCCAGGCCGGGTGCACCACCTCCTACCTCGACCAGGTGTGGGAGCTCCAGATCTGAGCGCGGTCCGGCGGGGCGGCGGTCGGCCGTCCCGCCGGACCGTCACGTCAGGTCGGACAGGGCGGCGGCGGCGAGGGATTCGAACTCGCCGAAGCCGCTGCGGGAGGCCAGGTCGCGGCCCACGCGGGCGTGGCGGAGGGCTTCCGCGCGGCGGCCGTCGGCGGACAGGGCGTGGACCAGGCTGACGTGGGAACGCGCGACGCCGTAGCGGTAGTCGGAGGACGTGGCCAGTTCCAGCGCGCGCAGGTGGGCCGCCACGGCGAGCCCCGGTTTGCCCAGGTGGCGCAGGACCAGGCCGAGGGCGTTGTGCACCTCCGACTCGATCCGCCGGCTCCCGCCCAGCTCCTGCACCAGCGCCAACGCCCGCTGGGCCGTCCGCATCGCCTCCGCGTGCTCCCCGCCCAGGCACAACGCCGCCGCCAGGTGCGCCATCGCCTCCGCCCGCGGGTGCCGCGCGCCACTGCGGTACCACGCCTCCAACGCGTAGCGCTGCAACTCCGCGGCCCGCGCGTAGTCCCCGGCCGCGGTGCTGCACCGCCCGAGCAGCGCGGCGCACGCCGCCTCGATGTTCACCCCGTCGGCCGCCTGCGCCAGCGCCAGCCCCGAGGACAGGAACGACTCGGCCGTCACCAGGTCGCCGCGCATCAGCCACACCGCGCCGAGCCCGGTCAACGCCGAGATCCGCACGTGCGGCAGGGCGCCCTCGACCTCGGCCAGCTCCGCCATCCGCTCGAACGCGGCGAGCGAGGCGGGCAGCTCGCCGAGCTCCAGGTGCACGATCCCGTCCAACCCGACGTGCAGCCACTCCGCCCGCGCGGACGGCCGCACGGCCCGCAGGTGCCGTTGCGCGGCCCGCAGGTTGCCCAGGTTGCGGTGCTCGGTCGCGAGCCACACCGTCATCAACGTCTCGGCGTCGTGGTCGCCCGCCGCGCGCGCCGCGCCCAGCGCCGCGCCGACGGCGTTGAGGAACTCCACGTGGTGCCCGTGCGACCCGAGGTACCCGCTCACCGAGTTGATCAGCTGCCAGGCCATGGGCAGCGGGCCGCGCGCGGCGCAGTGCTCGGTCGCCGCCAGCACGCTGGCCCGTTCCGCGGCCAGCCACGCCCTGGCCTCGTCCGGGCTCATCCGGGGCGGCCCGGACGTGCCCAGCTCCGGGTACAGCACGTCGCCGACCTCGACGGCCGTGCGCAGGTACCAGTCGAACAGCCGTCGCCGCGCCGCGTCCAGGTCCTCGCCGGCCGCCTCGGCGCGGTCGGCCGCGTAGTCGTGCAGCAGGTCGTGCAGGGCGAACCGGTCGGGCCCGACCCGCTGCACGAGGTGCGCCGACGCCAGGTCCTCCAGCAGCCCGCGCGCCACGTCCTCGGGCGCGTCCAGCAACGCCGCCGCCCCGAACACGCTGAAGTCCGGTCCCGGCAGCAGCCCGGTCAGCCGGAACAGCCGGGCCGCGGCCGGCGCCAGCGCCGCGTACGACAGGTCGAACGCCCGCCGCACCGCCGCCGTGTCATCGTTGTCCACCGCCAGCACGGCCAGCCGGTCGCCGCCGCGCAGCTCCTCCACGTACGACGCCACGTCCACGTGCGAGGAGCCCACCAGGTTCCCCAACGCGATCCGCAGCGCCAGCGGCAGGTACCCGCACAGCCGGGCCAGCTCGCCGAGCGCGTCGAACTGCGTCACGGCGGCCTCCGCGCCCAGCGACCGGGCCAGCAGCTTCCACGCCTCGTCGCCGCGCAGCACGTCCAGCCGCACCGTCGTGCCGCGCAGCCGCAGCTCGTTGCGGCTGGTGATCAGCACCGAGCAGCCGGGGTCGGCGGGCAGCAGCGGCCGCACCTGCTCCACCGACGCGGCGTTGTCCAGCGTGATCAGCACCCGCCGGCCGCGCAGCCGGGCCCGGTAGCCGGCGACCAGGTCCTCCTCGTCGACCGGGATGTGGTCGGCCCGCACGCCCATCGCCCGCAGGAACCGCGCCAGCACGGCGGACGTCGGCAGCGGCGGCGACGTGGAGTGCCCGCGCAGGTTCACGTACAGCTGGCCGTCGGGGTACCGGTCGCGCACCGCGTGCGCCACCGAGATGGCGAACGCCGTCTTGCCGACGCCCGGCGGCCCGCACACGACCACGGTGGCCGTGCCCCGCTCCAGCAGCCCCGTCACCCGGGTCAGCTCCGCGCCGCGGCCGACGAAGTTGCCCACCGGCGCGGGCAGCTGCGACACCGGCGCCCACGTGCTCGCGACCGGCTGGTGCAGCGCCGGGTCGCCGGTGAGGATGGCGTGCTGCACGGCGCGCAGCGAGTCGCTCGGGTCCACGCCCAGCTCCCGCGCGAGCGTCGTGGACGCCTGCCGGTAGGCGTCCAGCGCGTCGGCCTGCCGGTCCACCCGGTACAGCGCCACCATCAGCTGCGACCAGAACCGCTCCCGCAGCGGGTGCTGCGCGGTCAGCCGGCGCAGGTCGGCGACCACCTCGTCGGACCGGCCGAGCCGCAGCTTCACGTCCACCAGCTCGGAGATCACCCGCAAGCGCTGCTCGACGAGGTTCGGCGCCTCGGTCTCGTGCAGCGACTCCGACGGCACGTCGGCCAGCGGCGGCCCGTGCCAGCACTCCAGCGCGCGTTCGTAGGCGTCGGCGGCGGCGGTGAAGTCCTCGGCGGCGGCCAGCTTCGCGCCCTGCTCGGCCGCCGCCTCGAACCGGTGCAGGTCCAGCGCGCCGGGCGGCAGGTCGATCCGGTAGCCGGTGGGCGTGGTGTGGATCAGCGGCGGCTCGCCGAGCGCGCGCCGCAACCGCATGACGTACACCGGCAGCGTCTGCGCGGCGCGGTCCGGCGGCGTCTCGCCCCACACCCGGCGGATCAGGTCGCTCGCGGGCACCGAGCGGTTCGCGTCCAGCAGCAGGGTCGCCAGGACGATGCGGTGCTTGGCGGCGGTGACGGGGACCGAGCGGCCGTTCCGGCGGACCACGAGCGACCCCAGCACGCCGAACTCGTCCTGCGACAGGGTCAACCGCCTCCGTTCTCTCCCGACGTTGACATGCTCGTGCCCCGGTCCGCGCCGCAGTACCACCGGATGGACCCCAGGCCGGTCAGAGCCTGCCGACTTCGGTGATCCGCACGGCGGCCGTGCCGATCTCGTCGGACTCGGCCAGGTCGACCTCGGCGGTGAAGCCCCAGTCGTGGTCCTTCGCCGGGTCGTCCAGGACCTGGCGGACCCGCCACAGCCCCGGCTCCTCGGTGATCAGCAGCAACGCCGGTCCGCGCGCGTCCGGGCCCATGCCGATCTCGTCGTGCTCCTCGAAGTACGGGTCGAGCGCGTCCTGCCACTCCTCGGCGGTCCAGCCCGCGTCGCCGTCCAGCCGGCCCAGCTCGTAGTAGTTGCGCCGGGCGGCCAGCTCGACGCGCCGGAACAACGCGTTGCGCACCAGCACCCGGAACGCCCGCACGTTGCCGGTGACGGCGGGTGGCGCGTCGCTCGACGACAGGTCCGCCGCTTCTTCTTCCGAGGGGTTGCGCAGCTTCTCCCACTCGTCCAGCAGGCTGGAGTCGACCTGGCGGACCAGCTCGCCCAGCCACTCCTGCAGGTCGCTGAGCTCCTCGGTCTTGGCGTCCTCGGGCACGGTCTGCCGCAGCGCCTTGTACGCGTCGGCCAGGTACCGCAGCACCAGGCCCTCCGAGCGCGCGAGCTGGTAGTGCGACACGTACTCGGCGAACGTCATGGCCCGCTCGAACATGTCCCGCACCACGGACTTCGGCGACAGGTGGTGGTCGGCGACCCACGGGTGCCCGCGCCGGTAGGTGGTGAACGCGGCCTCCAGCAGCTCGGCGAGCGGCTTCGGGTACGTCACCTCCTCCAGCAGCTCCATCCGCTGGTCGTACTCGATGCCCTCGGACTTCATCGCGCCGATGGCCTCGCCGCGCGCCTTGTGCTCCTGCGCCGACAGCACCTGGCGGGGGTCGTCCAGAGTGGACTCCACCACGGACAGCACGTCGAGCGCGTAGGACGGCGACTCGCGGTCCAGCAGCTCGATCGCGGCCAGCGCGAACGGTGACAGCGGCTGGTTGAGGGCGAAGTTCACCTGGAGGTCCACGGTGAGCCGGATCTCGCCGCCCTGCCGCTCCACCACGCCCGCCGCCAGCAGGCCCCGGTACATCTGGATGGCCCGCAGGATGTGCCTGCGCTGCGCGGGCCGGTCCTCGTGGTTGTCCTCCAGCAGGTGCCGCATCGCGCCGAACGCGTCGCCGGGCCTGCCGATCACGTTGAGCAGCATGGCGTGGCTGACCTGGAAGCTCGACGTCAGCGGCTCCGGCTCGGCGCTCTTGAGCCGCTCGAAGGTCTGGTCGCTCCACGACACGAAGCCGTCGGGGGCCTTCTTGCGCACCACCTTGCGCCGCTTCTTCGGGTCGTCGCCCGCCTTGGCCAGCGCCTTCTCGTTCTCCACCACGTGGTCGGGCGCCTGCACCACGACCGTGCCGATGGTGTCGTAGCCCGCGCGGCCCGCCCGGCCCGCGATCTGGTGGAACTCGCGGGCCTTGAGGTGGCGGGTGCGCTGGCCGTCGTACTTGGACAGGGCGGTGAACACCACCGTGCGGATGGGCACGTTGATGCCGACGCCGAGGGTGTCCGTGCCGCAGATGACCTTGAGCAGGCCCGCCTGCGCGAGCTGCTCGACCAGCCGCCGGTACTTCGGCAGCATGCCCGCGTGGTGCACGCCGATGCCGTGCCGGACCAGGCGGGACAGCGTCTTGCCGAACCCGGAGGTGAACCGGAACCGGCCGATCGTGGCCGCGATGGCGTCCTTCTCGGCGCGGGTGGCGACGTTCACGCTCATCAGCGACTGCGCGCGTTCCAGCGCGGACGCCTGGGTGAAGTGCACCACGTAGATCGGCGCTTCGCGGCCGTGCAGCAGGTCTTCGATCGTTTCGTGCAGCGGGGTGGTGACGTACTGGAAGTTCAACGGCACCGGGCGTTCGGCGGACCGCACCACCGACGTCGTGCGGCCGGTGCGGCGGGTCAGGTCCTTCTCGAAGAACGTGACGTCGCCCAGCGTCGCCGACATCAGCAGGAACTGGGCCTGCGGCAGCTCGATCAGCGGCACCTGCCAGGCCCAGCCGCGGTCGGGCTCGGAGTAGAAGTGGAACTCGTCCATGACGACCTGGCCGACGTCGGCCTTCGTGCCGTCGCGCAGCGCGATGTTGGCCAGGATCTCGGCCGTGCAGCAGATGATGGGCGCGGTCTCGTTGACGCCGGCGTCGCCGGTCACCATGCCGACGTTGTCCGCGCCGAACGTCTCGATCAGCGCGAAGAACTTCTCCGACACCAGGGCCTTGATGGGCGCGGTGTAGTAGGTCCGCTTGCCCTCCGCCATGGCGGCGAAGTGCGCGCCGATGGCGACCAGCGACTTGCCCGAGCCGGTGGGCGTGCTGAGGATGACGTTCGAGCCGGAGACGATCTCGATCAACGCCTCCTGCTGCGCCGGGTACAGCGACAGCCCCCGCTCTCGCGCCCAGTCGGCGAAGGTGTCGTAGAGGACGTCGGGGTCGGGGGTGGCCGGCAGGCGGTCGGTGAGAGTCATCGCAGGCAGAGCATAGTGCCACCGACCCGTGCGCCACGATCGTGTGATCGTCGCTGGTCGGCGTCGCCGCCCAGGGGTGCGGTGAGGCGCGCGGACGACTCCGGCGGGCGTCGCGCGAGCCGTCCGGACGACCCGGTTCGCCCGGCGCGGTGACCGGAATCGTTGTTGCATCGAGCTGGCCATTGCGGACGACTGGCAACTAGCGTGGTGCCCGTGTCCGAACCGGTGGCAATGCACATGAGCGACGGCCTGCTGAACGCGCCGACCTCGCTGCTGTTCGTCGCGGTCGCGGTGGCCGGGGTGGGCGTGGCGCTGGTCAAGGCGCGCGGCGACCTCGACGACCGGACCTCGCCGATGGCGGGCCTGGTGGCGGCGTTCGTGTTCGCCACCCAGATGGTGAACTTCCCGGTGCTGCCCGGCGTCAGCGGGCACCTGCTCGGCGGCGCGCTCGCCGCGATCCTGGTCGGGCCGTGGGTCGGCGCGCTGTGCGTGACGATCGTGCTGGTCGTCCAGTCCCTCTTCTTCGCCGACGGCGGTGTCACCGCGCTCGGCGCGAACGTCACCAACATGGCCCTCCTCGGCACCGCGGTCGGCTACCTCACGGCGCTGGCGCTGCGCCGGCTCGCGACCCGGGGCAAGGGCGGGCTCGCCGCGGTCGCGTTCGTGTCGGCGCTGGTCAACACGGTGCTGGCGTCGTTCGGCTTCGTGCTGGAGTACGCCATCGGCGGCCAGGGCGGTGTGGCGTTCGGCACGGTCGCCGCCGCGGTGCTCGGCGTGCACGTGCTGATCGGCATCGGCGAGGGCGTGATCACCGCGGTGACCGTGACCGCGGTCGCGGCGGTCCGGCCGGACCTGGTGCACCTGCTGCGCGGCGTGCCGCAGAAGCTGGAGTTGAGGGCGTGAAGCGCTTCTTCCTGGGGTTCGCGGTGGTCAGCGTGCTGCTGGCGGGCGTGGTGTCCTACTTCGCCGACTCCGACCCGGACGGGTTGGACCACGTCACCGAGCAGCAGGGCATCGCCGAGCACGCGCGGGAGCACCCGCTGTCCGGGTGGCCGCTGGCCGACTACGCGCTGGGCGGCGACGACCGGTTCACCGGGCTCGCGGGCGTCCTCGGCGTGGCGGTCACGCTGGCCGTCGCGGGCGGGCTGTTCCGGGTGCTGCGCAAGCGTCCCGGGAAGCCCGCCGACGCGAAGCCCGACGTGGGGTGAGCGCGGGACACGGGTTCCTGCACCGGCCGGGCGACTCGCCGGTGCACCGCCTCGCGCCGCAGGTGAAGATCGTCGCGGCGGTGGTGGCGGTGCTGTGCGTGGTGGCCACGCCGCGCGAGGCGTTCTGGGCGTTCGGCGCCTACCTGCTCGCGCTCGCGGCGGTCTGGGCGGTGGCCCGCGTGCCGGTGCGGTGGTTCGCCGCGCGGTCGGTGATCGAGGCGCCGTTCGTGCTGCTGGCCCTGCTGCTGCCGGTCACCGGCGGGGGCGGGCGGGTTGACCTGCTCGGTCTGTCCGTGTCGGCGGAGGGAACGATGGCCGGGTGGAACATCCTGGTCAAGGGCACGCTCGGGCTGCTGACGTCGTTGACGCTCGCGGCCACGACCGCGCCGCAGGACCTGCTGCTCGGCCTGCAACGGCTGCGGACGCCGTCGGTGCTGATCACCATCGCCACCCTGATGCTGCGGTACGCCGAGGTGATCGTGGGCGAGGCCAAGCGGATGCGGGTGGCCCGGATCTCCCGGGGCGACGACCCGCGGTTCCTCTGGCAGCTCGGCGCGACCGCGCGCGGCGTGGGCAGCCTGTTCATCCGGTCCTACGAGCGCGGCGAGAGGGTGCACCTGGCGATGGTGTCGCGAGGTTGGACGGGCCGGATGCCCGACGCGGCGGGCGCGGGCGGTGCCGAGGGAGCGGCGCCCGTCGAGCCGCGGCGGTCCGCGCCGGCGCTCGTGGTGGAGCAGCTGGCGTACGCGTACCCGGACGGCCACCAGGCCCTCTTCGGGGTGAACCTGCGGGTGGAACGCGGTGAGCGGGTCGCCGTGCTCGGCCCGAACGGCGCGGGCAAGACGACGTTCGCGCTGCACCTCAACGGTGTGCTGGGCGGTGGGTCCGGCCGGGTCGAGGTGGCCGGGCTGCCGGTGGAGAAGGCGCACCTCAAGGAGATCCGCCGCCGCGTCGGCGTGGTCTTCCAGGACCCCGACGACCAGCTGTTCCTGCCCACCGCGCGGCAGGACGTGGCGTTCGGCCCGGCGAACTTCGGGCTGCGCGGCGCGGAGCTCGACGAGCGGGTGGCCCGCGCGCTGGCCGCCGTGGGCATGGCGGACTTCGCCGACCGGTCGCCGCTGCACCTGTCCGGCGGGCAGCGCCGCCGGGTCGCGCTGGCCACCGTGCTGGCCTGCGACCCCGAGATCCTGGTGCTCGACGAGCCCTCGGCGAACCTGGAACCGGTGGCCCGCCGAGAGCTGGCCGAGGTGCTGCTGGGGTTGGACCGCACCATGCTCATGGTCACCCACGACCTGCCCTACGCCTTGCAGTTGTGCCCGCGCAGCGTGCTGATCGACGGCGGTGTCGTGGTGGCCGACGGACCGACGCGGGAGCTCCTGGCCGACACCGGGCTGCTCGCCCGGCACCGGCTGGAGCTCCCGTTCGGGTTCCACCTGGGGTGAAGCTCCCGGATCAGCCCGACAGGGGGACTACGGGCTGGTGCAGGACACCGTCGGCAGCGAGTTGGCGCCGGAGTAGTTGGCCGTGAAGCCGAACTTCACCGATGCCTCCGGTGCCACCGTGCCGTTCCACGCCGCGTTCTTGACGACCACCTGCGAGCCGGAGCCGGACTTGACGCCGCTCCACAGGCTGTTGATCGCCTGGTTGCCGCCCCACGTCCAGGTGGCGGTCCAGCCGTTGTAGGCGCTCTTGCTGTGGTTCATGAGCTCGACCTCGGCCTGGAAGCCGCCCGACCACGCACTGGTGATCTTGTAGATCGCCATGCAGCTCGCGTCACCCGGCTGGGTGGGCGTCGTGGAGGTGGTGGTCGTGGTCGACGTCGGGGTCGTGGTGGTGGTCGACGTCGACGTGGTGGTGGTCGTGGTGGTGGTCGTCGTCCCGCCGCCGGTGCCGACGCCCGTCTCCTGACCGTTGCCGCCGTCGAACACGACGTCGGAGCAGTTGTAGAACGTCTCGGCGCTGTCCGAGCGGGTCCACACCGAGTAGATGATGTGGCGACCGGACTTGCCGGAGGGCAGCTTCGCGTTCCAGTAGTACTTGCCCTCGACCGTGCCCACCGCGCCGCTGTCCGGCGGGTTGGTCACGCTGTCGAACGGCGTGCTCTCCAGGTCGCTCCACGCCAGCGGCCGGGTCGGGCTCCAGCTGTCCTTGGTGACGAACAGGTGGAACGTGCCGGGGTGCGCGGCCCACTTGTTGTAGGTGAAGTTGAAGCTCGCGCCGGCGGTGAGGTGGGTCACCGGGTAGTCGTTGCGCGCGATGTCGAACCCGGAGAACGTCGGGTTGCCGCCGCTGCACAGCTTGCCGTCGGGGATGAAGCCGCTGGTGCGGCCCGCGCCGTCGGACCGGAGCACGCCGAACCAGTTGTAGAGCGCGTTGGTGCCGCCGGATGAGACGGCGGCGGCGCAGGCCGGGTTCTGCGGCCGGATGTCGCCCTGCGGCGACAGGCCGTCCTTCCAGCACAGGAAGGTCCGGCTGCCCGGGGTCATCATGGCGCCGTGTGCGGACGCCGCGGTCGGGCTGACCACGTTCACGAGCGTCGCGATCAGCAGGCCGGCCACACCGGCCGAGGCCAGCGCGATCCATCGTCGGGCCGTCACGTCGTTCACCTCCTCGTTGAGGTTCTGGGAGCGCTCCCAGGAACAAGCATGACTGTAACCGCGCGCACCTCGATCTGTGAATGGGCGATTACGCAGTGCATCTCAGCGGCGCAGCGTGTGCCGCCCTATGGGTGTGTCCGGCTACACCCGGACGCGTGCACGCCGGTTCCGGCGTTTCGCGGGGCGCGCTGGGCCGTGCGGCTGACCCGGGTGGCCGGCGGGCGGCGCCACCCGGTGCGGCCGGCGCAGCACGCGGTGGGCCAGCGCGGTGCGGTGGTGCGGCGGCACGGCCAGCACCGAGGCCGCGAACACCGTCACCATCAACGTCACCATGCCCGCCAGCACCAGCGTCTCCGGGGCGCCGATCCGTTCACACAGCCAGCCGAGCAGCGGCGCGCCCACCGCGCCCGCCGCCGCGCCGACGGCCGAGTTGACCGCCAGCAGCCTGCCGCGCATCCCGTCCGCCGTGTCGAGCTGGACGCGGGTGCTCATGGTCGTGTCGATGACGACCGCGCCCGCCGCGATGGGCAGCAGCACGACGGCGAAGCCGAGCGTGCCCGGCACCAGCCCGCTGGTCACCTGCAGCAGGCTCGTCGCGCAGGCGACCACCAGCAGCAGCCGCACGGTCAGCGCCTCGCGCGCCGCCGCGGCCAGCCCGCCGATCACGGTGCCGATCGCGAACACCGTCGACAGCAGGCCGTACGCGGTCGCGTCCGCGCTCATCGCGGCCATCGTGACCTGGTAGTTGCGGCCCAGGCTGGACAGCGTGAAGCCGAGCGCGAACAGCAGGAGCAGCCGTCCGCTGGCCGCCACGTACCGCAGGCCGGCGACCACGCCCGCGCCGTCGGCCGGGCTCTTCGCCAACGGGTGCAGCTCGGCGCGGCGGATGGTCAGCACCGCGACCACGACGGCCAGGAAGCTCACCGAGTTGATCAGGAACAGGGCGGGGGAGCCGAGCGCGGCGGCCAGCACGGCGGCGCCGCTCATGCCCAGGATGCGGCCGGTCGAGCTGAGCACCGAGCCGAGCGCGACCGCGTTGCCCAGGTCCTCCCGCGGCACCACCCGCGCGCCGAACCGGCCCAGCGCGGGCAGGTCGAACACCGACACCAGGCCGGCCGCGAACGTCAGCGCGAACACCGCCGTGATCGGCGCGCCCCGCCACACCACCAGCGCGAGCACCGCGGCCAGCACGGCGTGCAGGGCCTGGCAGACGAGGATGGTCCGGCGCGCCGGCAGCCGGTCGGCCAGCGCGCCGGCCCACGGGCCGAGCAGCACCGACGGCAGGGCGCCCAGCAGCACCGACAGGCCGACCGAGGCGGCCGAGCCGGTGCGGTCGAGCACGACCCAGTTCAGGCCGATCAACTGCATCCACGAGCCGGTCACCGAGACGAGGTCGGCGAACGCCCAGCGACGGTAGTTGCGGCTCCGCAAGGCGCGGAACATCGAAGCTCCCTCGACGGTGGTCCGGGGCCTCGACGTGCGGACGTGCCCAGGTGAACGGCGTTCACCCTAGGTGCCGCTTTTCCGCGTTCAAACCTGGTGTGCGGTGAAAACGGTCACGTCACGCTTTGTGCCGCCAGCGCTGCGAGCCGGCTCAGCGCCTGCACGAGGTACTCGTCGGTGATCTCGTGCGCCTCCCCGCCGACCGCCGCGTGGTGCTCGCCCGTGACGTCCAGGTGCAGCACCACGCGGCTGCGGCCCGGTCCCTCGTCGTCGACCTGGAGCCAGCCCGAGTAGCCGCCGCCCTCCAGGTCGCCCCACTCCAGCCGGCGCTGCTCGGCGTCCTCGGCCAGGTAGCCCTCGGCCTCGTCGATCTCGTCGCCCATGGACACCCGGCCGGTGACGCGCTCGGGGCCGCTCGACTCGACCTGGAGCCCGTCCGGCAGCCACGCCTGCATCGCGGTCACGTCCCGGGCCAGGTCGAACACCACCCGCGCGTCGACCGGCACCGTCTGCTCGTGCTCGAACTCAGCCATGCCGGCAGCAGTACCCCCGGCGCGTCCGGGCTACACCGACGCGGGGGCCATGCCCCCGATCGTGGCGAGCTCCACGTGGTGCGGGCGGGCCGGGCGCATGCCCGCGTCCACGCACCGGCGCACCACGCCGGCGTGCTCGCGCAGCAGCCGCAGGCCGCGGCGGGCCAGCAGCGGCACCGGCTTGCGGGCCTCGGCGACGTCGCGGGCGAAGCGGCGGGCGAACGTCACCACCGCGTTCGGCGCGAGCACGATGGCGTCGGCCAGCACCCCCGCCTCGCGGCAGCCCGCCACCAGCCGGTCCGCGAACAGCCCCTCGGCGATGAACAGGCCGGGCGCGGTCACCGTGCGGCAGCCGACCCTCCGGTCCTCGCCGAGCACGTAGACGGGGGCTTCGACGGTGCCGGTGGTGGCCAGCTCGACCACGGCGGCGAGCGCGTCGGCGGTGTTCCAGGACCCTTCCGCGTCCCAGTCCGCCCGGCCGGTCTCGTCGCGGGGCAGCAGCGGGTCGTCGCCCTCGCGGTAGTAGTCGTCGAGCCGCAGCACGGGCAGCCCGAGGTGGGCGGCGAGGGTGGACTTGCCCGAACCGGAGGGGCCGGCGAGCAACACGGCGCGCGCGTGAACGGCAGGTGACGGCACGGGTGCCGATTTTCGCACAGCTCCCGCCCTGCTCCCGCACCACCGGCCGGTGCGGATCACGGGGCGTCCTCCGCCCGGTCACGGGCCGGTCCGGTCGTCCGCCGGCCGGCCCGGTTCCGGTCCGGCCTGGTTCCGGTCCGGTTCCGGCTGGTGGCGGGGTCACCCCGGGTGGTGGGCTTGTCCGATCGTGCACCGCCGTTGCTCCCGCTGTGCACCCGCTCTGGTCACCCGCGCGCGGGCACAGGACGATGTGGTCCATGGTGGTCAGGGTGCGCGGCGTCGAGGACGCCAGGCGGATGCGCGAAGAGCTGCGCGACGAGCGGCGCGGGTCGGAGGCGGTCGCGGTGCCGGTGGTGTCCGGGCCGACCGGCGCGGGCGCGGCGGGCGTGGTCGCCGAGGGCGGTGACTTCATCGAGCTGGACCTGGCCTCCTTCACCACGGCGGTGTCCGACCTGGAACGGCTGCACGGGGTGCTGAGCGAGCTGCTGGCCCGCGCGGACCGCGAGATGGACCAGCCGCTCGGCGACGGCAAGGGCCCGGTCGCGCTCAACATGCGCCGGGCGTTCGGCCTGCGCGGCGGCGACGTCGGCGGCGGCGTGCGCACGGCGCTGCGGTCGTACGTGCGGGAGCTGGCGCTGCTGCGCGACTCGCTGGAGCAGGTCGGCAAGACCCAGCAGGCCCAGGACGAGCAGGTGCGGCAGGACCTCGGGCGGCTGCGGTGACCGAGCGCAAGGGCGGGTACTGGTCCGACTTCCACGACCCCTCGGCGGCCACGCGCCGGCGCAACAAGAAGCGCGTGCAGCAGCGCCGGGCCAACCGGGAGCCGGAGAACTTCGGCAAGATCAACTGGCGGGCGTACACGCACCGGCAGCTCTGGGACATGGTGAAGTCGGCCGACGCCGCGCAGATGGCCACCCGCACGTACGAGTGGCAGCGGCTGGCGGCCGACATCGACCAGGCGACCGCGGACGTGCAGAAGATCGTGCAGAACCTCGCGCTGTCGTGGCGGGGCCCGTCGGCGGTGGCCGCGGCCGAGTCGGTGTCGGAGCTGACGAAGTGGGGTGCGCGGTCCTCGGGGCACGCGTTCCAGGTGGGCGGCGGCCTCGACGGCTACACCTCGGCGGTCCAGGAGGCGGCGCGGGCGATCCCCGAGCCGGTGCACCCCGACGCCGAGCAGTGGTTCCGCGCCGGCTACGACGTGACCACGCTCGACGGCCCGCAGGGCGCGTACATGCTCAAGCAGCTGCTGGACGACCACCTGCCGGACAAGCGCGAGCAGCAGGAGGCCATGGACCGGGCGGTCCGGGTGATGGAGCAGTACGAGGCCGCCAGCCACGGCATCGGGCGCGAGCTGCCGGTGTTCGACGAGGCGCCGGTGGTCACCGAGCCGACCGGGACGCAGCCCGCGTGGGCCCAGCCGACGTGGACCCCGCCGCCGTCGGACCCCGGGCCCGTGCCGCCGACGTGGCCCGCGCCGCCCCAGGACCGGCAGCCGCCCGTCGACCCGGCACCGTCCCAGCCGGGCGTGCGGCCCGAGGGCACCACGTCCGCCGCGGCGGCCGGTGTGCCCGGCCCCGGCAGCGGCTACGGCGGCCCCGGCGGGTTCGGCTCGCAGTCCGGGTTCGGGCCGCAGTCGGGGTTCGGGTCGCAGTCCGGGTTCGCGCCGGGCGGCGGCGGCTCCTTCGGCCCCGGCGTCGGCGGCCCGGGAGGTGCCGCCGGTCAAGGCGGCTTCGGCCCGGGTGGCGCGTCCGGCGTGCTCGGCGCGGTGCCGGGCGGCGCGGCGGCCCGGGGCGGCGTCGGACCGGTCGTCGGCGCGGGCGGCCCGCAGGGCTTCGGCATGTACCCGCCGATGGCGCCGGGCAACCGCGAGGACGACGGCGAGCACCGCAACCGCTACGACCTCGGCCTCGACCTGCTCGACGACCTGCCGCCCGCGTTCCCGCCGGTGCTCGGCGAATGAGCGGCGGCTACCAGGTCGACCCGGACGAGCTGGCCGCGTTCGCGGGCCGGTTGGACGAGGTGTCCGACGAGGTGCGCGCCACCGCGTCCGCGCTGGAGCAGCCCTCGGGCGACCTCGGGCCGGAAGGCGTCACCGAGGCGGTCGACCGGCTGGTGGCCGAGTGGGCGGCCGTGCTGCGCGGGGTGGAGCTGGACGCCGTGGCGGACGCGTTGCGCGCGGCGGGTGAGACCTACCGGCAGGCCGACGAGCTGCGCCATGACTGACTACCGGGGACTGGGCTTCGACCCCGCGCCGGGCCACGCGGGCGCGGTGGCGGCGGCGAGCGAGCGGTTGTCGGTTGCCCTTACAGTCCCCGGCGCGCCACCCGAACCGTGGACGGGCGCGGCGGCGGACGGGTTCAGGACGCGGTTGGAGGCGGTGGTGTCGGAGCTGACGGCGGTGCGGCGCGCGATGCGGGCGGCGGCCGAGGTGCTCGACGGCTGGGCCACCACGCTGCTGGGCAACCAGCGGCGTGCTGAGGAGCTGGACCGGCGCGCGCTCGGTGTGCGGCGCGCGCTCGCCGAGGCGTCCGACGAGCTCGACCGGACCGGCGCGATGGCGTCCTTCACCGCCGCCGACGGCGAGGCGCACGAGCGGGCCGCGGCGCGGCACGACGAGCTGCGCCGTCAGCTGGACGACGTGCTGGAGGAGGCCCGGCTGCTGGAGCGCGACCACCGCGCGGAGGCCAGGCGGGTCGCCGACCGGCTGCGCGCCGAGGAACCGTCGACGGTCGTCGCGGACACGCTGACGAGCTTCTCGTCCCTCACCGCCGACCTGGCGTCCGTGCTGCTCGGCCCACCTCGACCCGCGTCCACCAGGGGCGCGGCGGCGGCGTTCCGGGCGGGCCTGGGGTGAGACTCGCTCCCGTGCCGGGGGTGACCCCGGTGGCACTCGGCAGTCCCGAACGCACCGCGGCGGAGCTGTTGACCGTGCTGCGACGGCTCAAAGGCACCCGTGACCCAGGGTTGGAGGTGTCCGCCACGCAGGCCGCGGAGCTGGCGCACCGGCACGGCGCGGGCCTGCTGGCCGTGGTCGAGCACCGGGACGCGGACCCCGCGCTGCTGATGGCGGGCGTGGTGGCGGTCGACCGGCCCGCCGACCCCGACGAACTGGGCTTCCACCTCGACGGCCCGTCGATCCGCGAGGTCACCCGCGGCGAGACGGCGACCGGCTACCCGGTGGTGATCGTGGAGCGCATCCCGGTCGCCGGGCCGGGCGCCCAGCTCCAGGTCGTGGTGAGCGACCCGGACCAGCCGCGGATCGCGGTGTTCACGCTGCACTCGCCGACCGGGCGCGGCTGGCTGGAGGTGGCGGGCATCGCGGGCCGGTTCGTCTCGGGCGTGCGGTTCAGCGGTGACGGAACTCGCTCGGCGTCCGGCCGACCACCTGGCGGAACGTCCGGGAGAAGTGGGCGGCGCTGACGAACCCGCAGTCCTTGGCGATCTCGCCGATGCCGCGCGCCGCCTTCGCCGGGTCGGCGAGCAACGCCTTGGCCCGGTCGATCCGCAGGCCGCGGATGCGCTCGGACACGCCCTGCCCGTCGTCGAAGAGCTGGTAGAGGCGGCGACGGGAGATGAACAACGCCTCGGCGACCCGGTCCGCGCTCAGGGCCGGGTCCGCCAGGTGCTCGCGCATGTACTCCAACGCTTCGCGCCGCCGGGCGACCAGGGAGTCCACGCGTTCCAGCTCGGCCCGCAACGCGCTGCGCAGCACGAGCTCGGCCAGGCCGAGCAGGTGGTGGGACAGGCCGTGCGGGTCGAGGGCGTGCGCGGCGGCGAGCACGTGGGCCACCGCGCCGCAGAACACGGCGTCCAGCGCGGCGTCGACCGGGACCGGTCGGAACATCAGCGGCTTCAGCTCGCCGAAGCCGACGGTGAGGCGGGCCTCGGCCACGGTCAGCATCACCACGTCGGGCAGCACGTGCAGCGCGCAATCGGGAAACCGAAGCGCGGCGCCGTTGCCCGGCACCCCGCCCGAGACCGTGCAGCCGACCAGCAGCTGGATGTGCTCCGGGGTGGCCGCACCCCCGCTGAGCGCGGCTTTGGCCGCCGCCGCGCCGGAAGCCCGCACAGTCAGGAACCCGCCGGCGACGTCCACGGGGAGCAGCGTAGCCACCGGTGTTGCCCAACCGGCCGCGCGAGACGCCGCCGGGCGCTACCTTCTGGCCTCATGGCGCGACGTTCGGCGACCGCGGTCGTCCTGTCCCACCTGGAGTTCGACCTCTTGTGGGAGGACCTGGGCGTGGGTGAGCCGCCCTACCCCCTGGAGGTGCCGTCGCACGGCGAGACGATGGACGACCGGGACGCCCTCGGCGCCGAGGTCCTCCGCACGCTGACCGAGGCGGGGCTGGCCGACGGCGAGGACGTGTCGCCGGCGCTGGAGGACCTGTTCGCGCTGCTCGCGCACGGCGAGGTCGCGGTGGACGCGCTGGTGTTCCGCCCGTACCCGTGGCGGGTGCTGGCCACGGCCCGGGGCGGGCACGGCGTGCTGGCCGTGCTGAACGACCGCGAGGTGGCGCTGGAGCCGGTCACCGACCTGGCGGTCGCGATCACGCGCGTCATCGGCGACGCGCCGGCCGGCCCGGGCGAGCAGGTGCGGATGCCCCGGTCCGTGTTCGCCGCCGCCATGGACGCCTACGCCCAGTCCGGCCACACCGCGCTGGAGCGCACCCTCGCCCAGGCCGGCATCACCGGCCGCGCCACCCGGTCGATCACCACGCTGGTGGACTCGCCGCGCAGGTCGACCGGTCAGCTGGCCGCCACCGGCCCGCGGGGCCGTTCCCGCGTGCTGAGCTGGACCGAGACCGCCGCGGGCCGCTACGCGCTGACCACCGAGGAGGCCCACCACACCGAGTGGGTCCACCTCTCACCGGCCGACACCCCGTGGCTGACCCGCCACGTGACCGCCCTGCTGGCGCAAACCCGCGCGAGCTGAACGCACGACCCTCGCGCGAGTCCTACGTCCAGCTCGCGCGAGTCCTACGTTCGGAACGCGTGTGTCCTACGTTCGGAACACCCGAGTTGAACGCTCACGACGTGAGCAGGTCCGGTGGGACGACGTCGGACAGGACCGACATGCCCTCGGCGACGGCGGCCGCGGCGGCCTCGTCGGCCAGCTCGCGGATCACACCGGCCAGCTCGGCGGGCCGCATCGCCAGCGCCTCCCGGGTGAACGCCAGGTCCACCGGCTTCCCGTGCAGGTCGACCACCACCGTCACGCCCCGGCCGGACGCCTCGCACCGGATCGAGTCCAACCGCTCACCGAGCCCCATCACACCCGCCACGTCTCGGGAGTCGTGTCCTCGACCGACTCCACCAGCCTCGCCCGCACGTCCAGCCCCAACGCCGACACGTCGTCACCGACCTCGTGCCGCGCCCGCGCGTTCGCCCGCGCCGTCGCCGTGTCGACCAGCGCCAGGATCGCCCGCGCCAACCCGGTCTGCCCCAGCCGCACCGACCGCGAGTCCAGCGCCAGCTCGCGCAGCCCGCCGCCGGGACCCACCTCCACCGCGATCCCCGTGTCCGGGTCGTGCGCGTTCCCCGTGATCACGGGTGCACCCCTCCGTAGAACGTCGCCGAGCTGAGCCGGTGGGTGTTGCGCCGCACACTGTCGCCCGAGTTGCCCTCGATCAGCGTCACGGTCCCGCCGGAGACCTTCTCCACGATCCCGATGTGCTTGCTGGTCGCCGGGCTGCTCGGCCCGCTCCCGAACAGCAGCACGTCACCCGGTTTCACCGCGCTCAGGCTCGTGTACGCCTTGCCGTGCTTCTGCCCCCACCGGAACACGTCGCCGGTGAACGGCAGCAGCGGGATGTCCACGCCCGACTTGCGCCACATCGCCGTGGCGAACGACGAGCACCACGCCGCCGTCGGCCCGTACGGGTTGCGGTTGCTGCCGGGCGGGTTCTCCCGCGTGCCCAGCTCCTTGCGGGCAGCCGAGATGATCGTCCGCGAACGGCCGCGGGCCCGCGCCTTGGACGGTGTGGTGGAGCCGCGGGTGCGTTCGGCCCGGCCGTCCGCGACGCCGTCGTGCTCGACGTCCTTCTCCAGCGCGCGCAGCCTGCGGGCGGCGTCCTCCAGCTCGCCCCGCACGTGCCGGACGGTCTCGGTGGTCTCCTTGGTGTACTTCGGCTCCAGGTCGGCCGCCTGCGCCACGGCCTTGAGCAGCGCCGCCTGCGTGCCGACGGCCTTGCCCGCGTCCAGCAGCCGGGACGCCTTGTCCAGGTACTCGTCCACGGCCTGCCGCGCCCGCGTGTGGCCGGTCGTCAACGCGCTGGTGACGCCGGCGACGATCTTCTCCGCGTCCCGGGCGGCGTCGGCGGTGACCCGCAACTGCCTGCCGAGCCGGTTCGAGCGCTTCTCGAAGCCCTCGGAGTTGTCGCCCTTCCAGTGCTCCAGCACGGTCTTGGCGGCCTTGGCCTGGTCCTCGTGCCCGTCGGTGAGGCCGGTCGCGGTCTGGTGCAGCGCGTACTGCACCTTCACCGCGTCCTCGGCCTTGCCCGCCAACGAGTTCCGGTGGCCGATCATGCTCTCGGCGAAGTGCCGGGCCATCGCTCGGGTGTCCACTACCCTTCCCCTCCGCCGCTGATGCCGCCGCTGCCGCCGGTCCTGCCGCCTGCCTTGCCGCCCAGCGAACCGGCGATGTCGTCTTCCTGCTCCTTGTACGCGCGGGCGGAGCGGCTCGCGGACGTGGCCAGCGCGTCGGTGTTGTGCGCGACCGCCTTGACCTGCTTGCGCAGCGCCGCGCCGAAGTTGTCCAACGCGTCGGCGAACCCGGACTGCTTGCCGATGCGCCCGAAGCTGTCCTCGGCGATCTCGCGCACCTCGCGCACGTGCCGCCGGCCGAGCGCGGTGAGGTCGTCGGCCGAGTTCCGCGTCCGCCGCGCGTAGTCGCGCAGCACGCCCAGGTCGACCGAGAACCCGCCGCCGCCACCCGACCCGCCGCGTGAACCGCCACCGGACCCGCCGCGTGAGCCGCCCCCGCCGGAACCACCGCCGGAGCCGCCGCGCTTCATCGCCTCGACGCCCCGCCGTGCCTCGTCCAGGTGACGCTTGTACGCCCCGTTGGTGTAGGTCGACCACGGCGTCCACGACCGGCCGTCACCGGAGATCTTGTTCGCCGCACGGGCGTTCTCCGCCGGGTCGAACAGCTCCCGGTTCGACTCCAGCCCGAACTCGCGCCGCCGCGCCGGGCCCATCGAGCCCAGCATGTTGATCTGCCACAGCCCGTAGGAGTCGTCCGGCGGGGTGGAGTTGTGCGCCCGGGTGTCGCCGCCGGACTCGGCCAGCGCGACCGCCACGGCGATCGTCAGGTCCTGTCCGCGGAACCCCGCGTCGTGCGCGTGCCGGGCGATCTGCTCCGGACTCAGCGTGCTCATGCGGTCACCCTGCACCGTCGACGACCTGCGGCGGAACCGCCGTTGCACGCTCGGACAGCGGCAGTGCACGGGGGAGCTACAGTCGAACACGTGAACGAGGGGATGTTCGACGACGGCTTGTTCGGCGTCGACCCGGAGGAGAAGGCGGCGCGCATCGCCGCCAACGCGCCGCTGGCCGTGCGGATGCGCCCGCGCACCTTGGACGAGGTGGTCGGGCAGGACCACCTGCTCGGGCCGGGCGCGCCGCTGCGCAGGCTGGTGGAGGGCTCGTCGCCCGCCTCGATCATGCTCTACGGCCCGCCGGGCACCGGGAAGACGACGTTGGCCACGCTCGTGTCCCAGGCCACCGGCCGGCGGTTCGCCGCGCTGTCGGCGCTGTCGGCGGGGGTGAAGGAGGTGCGCGCGGTCATCGAGGAGGCACGCCGCCGCCTGGTCCGCTCGGGCGAGTCGACCGTGCTGTTCATCGACGAGGTGCACCGGTTCTCCAAGACCCAGCAGGACGCGCTGCTCGGCGCGGTCGAGGACCGGATCGTGCTGCTGGTCGCGGCGACCACGGAGAACCCGTTCTTCTCCGTCGTGTCGCCCCTGCTGTCCCGGTCGCTGGTGCTGCAGCTGCGGCCGTTGACCGACGACGCGGTGCGCGTGCTGGTCAAGCGGGCCGTGCGGGACGAACGCGGCCTCGGCGGCGCGGTCACCGTCGAGCAGGCCGCCGAGGACCACCTGGTCCGGTTGGCCGGCGGTGACGCCCGGCGGGCCCTCACGGCGCTCGAAGCCGCCGCCGACTCGGTCGGGGACGGCGGCGTGCTCGACCTGGCCACCTTGGAGGCGACGGTCGACAAGGCGGCCGTGCGCTACGACCGGCAGGGCGACCAGCACTACGACGTGACCAGCGCGTTCATCAAGTCGATCCGCGGTTCGGACGTGGACGCCGCGCTGCACTACCTGGCCCGGATGATCGAGGCGGGCGAGGACCCGAGGTTCATCGCGCGGCGGCTGGTGATCCACGCCAGCGAGGACGTCGGCATGGCCGACCCGACGGCGTTGCCGACGTGCGTGGCGGCGGCGCAGGCCGTGCAGCTGATCGGGCTGCCCGAGTGCGCGCTGAACCTGGCGCAGGCCACCATCCACCTGGCCACCGCGCCCAAGTCGAACGCCGTCACGACCGCGATCGGCGAGGCCATGTCCGACGTGCGCAAGGGCGCGATCGGCTCGGTGCCCGCGCACCTGCGCGACGGCCACTACGCGGGCGCGGCGAAGCTGGGCAACGCCCAGGGCTACCGCTACCCGCACGACGTGCCGGAGGGCGTGGTGACCCAGCAGTACGCGCCGGACGACCTGGTGGGCCGGGACTACTACCAGCCGACGGGCCGGGGAGCGGAGCGCGTCCTCGCCGACCGGCTGCCGAGACTGCGCAAGGCCGTCCGCGGCCAGGAGTAAATCCATTTCCGATCCGTCGGAGTTCTGACACGGTGTGCCCCGTGACGGACGCCCCCCTGAACGGCCACGCCCTGCTCGACTTCAACACCCCGCTCTCGGACGCGAAGGCTTACGACCTGATCGGCAGCCTCCACCTGCGGCCGGGGGAGCGGGTCGTCGACTACGGGTGCGGTTGGGCGGAACTGCTGCTCAGGGCGGTGGAGCACGAGCCGAACGCCCTCGGGTCCGGCGTCGACAGCGACGACTACGCCATCACCCGCGGCCGGGCGAACGTCCAGGCCAGGGGGCTGGCGTCCCGCGTCACGCTGGAGCTGGCCGACGTCACCGCGTGGGAGACCGAGCCGGCCGACGTGGCGATCTCGATCGGCGCCTCGCACGCGTGGGGCGGCACGCGGCAGACGTTGGAGGCCATGCGCGCCCGGCTCCGCCCCGGCGGCACGCTCCTGCTCGGCGACGGCTTCTGGGAGCAGCCGCCCGACGACAGGTCGGTCGAGATCTTCGGCGAGGAGGAGTTCGGCGCCCTCGCCGACCTGGTCGACCTGGCGATGGCCTGCGGCTACCGCCTGCTCAACCTCGCCACCGCGAGCCGGGACGAGTGGGACAGCTTCGAGTCCCGCTGGTGCGCCTCCCGGGAGCGCTGGCTGCTCGACCACCCCGACCACCCGGAAGCCGCCGACGTCCGCGCGATCGTCGACGACCACCGCGACGGCTGGCTGAAGGGCTACCGCGCCCGGTTCGGCCTGGCCTACCTGACCCTGGCCCGCGTCTGAACCACCGGCCGCCTCGTCCGGCCGGGGATACCGGACGAGGCGGCCGCGTCCCGTTCCGCGCACCGGTGGTCGACTACGCCGCGGGTCTGCCGGGCCGAGGACTTGCAGTCCCGATCGGTCACCAGCCGTCGGGCGGGGGGATCGGCGCGGCGGAGTGCAGGGGGTTCGGCAGGGTGTCCGTCTGCGGCACCGGGGGGCGGGCGGTCAGGTCTCGGTAGCCCAGGGTGATCCGGTAGCTGTTGAGCGGGTAGCGGAGGAAGGTCGGGGTGGTCAGGGAGCCTTCGTCCATCCGGGCCGCCAGCTCGGGGAAGCGGGCGCGGTAGGCGTCGACCTCGCCGCGGACCTGGCCCCAGAAGTGGTCCTCCGGCAGGGGCAGCAGGGTGGACAGGGGGCGGAGGACGCCGATCAGCAGGGCGTCCACGACGTACTGGCGCAGGATCGGCCACGGTTTGCGCGGCAGCACGGGGTCGTGCGCGTCCGGTTCCAGGCCGCGTGCCGGCACCCGGTCGACGGACACGTTCACGTCGTCCACCAGGTCGAGCAGGGCGACGCGCACCGGCACGTGGTCGCGATCGGTGATCACCACGACGTTCTCGCCGTGCGGGTTGAACGTGACGCCGTACGTGTAGAGCACGTGCAGCAGCGGCCGGAGCAGGGCGCGGAGCAGCGCGGCGAACCACACCGCCGGGTCGGTGCCCCCGAGGTACTCCAGCACCAGCGGCCGGCCGGCGCGGTCCACGTGCAGCAGCGCCGCCAACGACCAGGAGCGCTCACCGGGCCGCAGCGCCACCGGTTCGCGCCAGATGCACCCCATCGTCTCCAGCCACTGGTACGGCACGGCGCCCGCGCGGGACAGCTGCGGGTGCCGGACGGTCACCGAAGCCACCTCGCCCAGCAGGTCGGTGCCCCACTCGCCGAGGAGCTTGTCGGCCGCCCACAGCCCGGACAGCCACTGGGTGACGACCGGCGCGGCGAGCGTGCAGTGCGGCGGGATGCCCCGGTACACCGACGTGTTCAGCACCCGCAGCGGCAGCTTGACCTGGTACCGCGTCGGCGAGTCCACGTTGGACACGGTCCGGATCGCCTGGGTCGGCAGGTACCAGTCCGGGGCTTCGCCCAGCTCCACGATCCGGCCGGTGGCCAGCTCCGGCGCCCACAGGGTGCGCACGACGTGGTCCAGCTGCCACGGGTGCGCGGGCAGCCACACGTAGGCCTCCGGGTCGACCCCGGCTTCCCGCAACGACTCGGTGAACCGCTCGACCGTCACCGGGTCCAGCTCGTGGGCCCGCACCGACGACTCGGACAGCGCCGACGTGCCGCGGAACTCCGCCAGCCCTCGGTGCACGGCCAGCCACGGCAGCCGCACGGGTGTGCGCGCCTCGGGGCTGTGCCGGGCCAGGTCGTCGGCGGAGAACCCGACCCGTCCCTTGTTCGCGATCAGCCACGGGTGCCCGGTCAGGTGCCCGTCCAGCTCCGCCTGCGGCAGCGGCGCCAGCTCCGCCACCGGCCGCGCGGTCGAGGCGAGCGCCACGTCGGCGGCCAGGGTGGCGGTCACCTCGGCCAGGAAACCGGCGGTGGTGGCCGGGTCGACGCGCAGGTGCCGGAACGCGTCGACGACGAACTGCTGCACGTCGTCGCACGGCTCCACCACGTCGTCACCGAGGATGCCGGACGCCGCCCGGCGCACCGATCCCGGCCGCACGACCCACCCGCCGAACGCCGTGCGCGTCGCGGAGAACGTGTAGACCGCGTCCTCGAACCGGAGCTCGTGGTCGCCGGTCGGGGTGAGCAGCCCTTCGAAGCACAGTTCGCCGATCGCCTTCGCCAGCAACGCCGCCGAGCACTCGCGCCACAGGTCAGTCATCGTCGTCTCCTCGCCCCGCGTCCCCCCGTCGCCCGGAGCCCCCGGGGGCGCTGAAGCTGGTGTAGGCGGTGTGCTCGGGCAGCGGGTACACCTCGCGGCCGGTCACCGCGTTGACGATGGTCGCGTTGCGCACCGCCCCGATGCCGAGGTCGGGCGCGGCCACGCCGTGGCTGTGCAGGTCGGCGTTGGCCACGAACACCCGGCCGGTGACGGGCGGGTCCAGCGCGATCGAGTGGTCCAGCGCCACGACGTACCGGCCCTGGTCGTCCCGGCGCACGTGCGGCTCCAACGGCTCCAGGAACGGCGTCGGCGCCTGCGCGTACCCGGTGGCGGCCACGACGAGGTCCGTGCGGTGCCGGAACGTCCTGCCGGTGTCCCGGTGCGCGCACGTCAGCACCACCTCGCCGGAAGCCGGGTCCACGGCGGAGGACGCCACCGCCACGCCCGGCCGCAGCTCGACCGGCGCGAGCCCGTGCTCCCACTCCCGCCGGTACAGCAGGTCGTGCAGCTCCTCCAGGGTCTCCGCCGAGATCGCCCGGTAGTGCCGCCAGTGCTCGGCGCGCAGCGCGTCCCGCCGGTCCTGCGGCAACGAGTGGAAGTGCCGCACGTACGACGGCGTCGTCATCTCCAGCACCAGCTTGGTGTAGTCCAGCGGCGCGAACACCGGCGTGCGGGTCAGCCACGTCACCGCCGGTCCGCCGTCCAGGTTGCGCCGCAGCAGGTCCAGCACGATCTCCGCGCCCGACTGCCCCGACCCCACCACGGTCACCCGGTCGGCGGTCGGCGACCGGTGCAGGTAGTCGGAGCTGTGCACCAGCCGGTCCCCGAGCCCGGCCAGCGCGGGCGGCACGGACGGCGCGGTGCCGACCCCGAGCACCAGGTGCCGCCCCTCGACCGAGAACCCGGGCCCCGACACCACGAACCGGTCGTCCGCCCACCGCGCGGACGTCACGGTGTGCGAGAACCGCACCGGCAGCCGGGACGCCGCCCACCTCAGGTAGTCCTCGTACTCGCGGCGGGTCGGGTGGAACCTCTCCCGCACGTAGAACGGGTACAGCCGGTCCGCGTCGCGCAGGTAGGCCAGGAACGACAGCGGGTGCGTCGGGTCGACCAGCGTCACCAGGTCGGCCAGGAAGTTCACCTGCAGCACCGCGTCGCCGAACATCACCCCGCTGTGCCAGCGCAGCTCCGGGCGCGCCTCCAGCACCACCACGTCCAGGTCGTCCACGGTGGACGCCAACGCGGCCAGCCCGAGGTTGAACGGCCCGCACCCGATCGCCACCACGTCGGCGACCGCCTTCCCGCCGCTCATCGCGTGCGCACCATCAGCAGGGCGACCTTGTCCGGCAACAACACCTCGCCCACCGGCGCGAACCCGCCCGCGGTGAACGACGCGATCGCCCGCCGGTTGCGCACGTCCGGCTCCAGCAGCACCCGCGTGCACCGCGGGTCGGCGTCGAACAGCGCCGCGGTCACCTCCGGCAGCAGCTCGCGCACCAGCCCCTGGTCGGTCATCGACAGCTCGCCGACGGCGACGTGCAGCCCGAGGTCGTGCGGCCGGGCCTGGTACACCTGCGCCACCACGTCCCGCGCGGCCCGGTACACCTCCAGGTAGATCACCGGGTCCTCGCCCCGGCTCACCAGCACCGGCAACGAGTGCCGCCCGGACAGCTGCCGCCGCAGCTCCTCCTCCCACTGCCCGCGCGGCCACGCCTGGTGCCAGAACGCGGCCACGTGCGGCGCCTGCATCCAGCGGTGCACCAGGTCCAGGTCGCGGGTGTCCGGGTCGACCACCCGGGCCCGCCAGCCGCCGGCGAGCGCGGGCAGCGGGGGACCGGGCACGGCCGACAGGTCGTCGGTCCGCCGGTAGGCGTCGAGGTGGCTCACCGGGCGCACCGGCCCTCCCGCAACGGGTTGGGCGCGTCGAAGTACACCGACTGCGCGTCCAGCGGCGCGAGCACCTCGTCGATGCCCTCCAGCCTGGTCAGCAGGTTCGCCTTGCACGGCAGCACGTCCGCTTCCAGCCACCGCCGGGCCAGCCGGTCGCCGTCCGGCCCCGCCTCGGCCAGCGACGGCAGCGCCGCTTCCAGCCGGGCCGCCAGCACGCCGAGCAGGTCGCGCTCGTCGGCCAGCCCTTCCACCCCGATGCAGCCGATCACCGCCAACGCCTGGTTGCGCAGCAGGTAGTAGGTGAGCCGGTCGTCCACGACCGAGTCGTCCACCACGGCCAGCGTCGACTCCTCGACGCCCAGCCGCTCCAGCACCCCGGGCAGGTGCGAGGACGCCAGGTAGTAGCCCTGGTTGTCCCGGTAGCGCCCGCCGACCACGCGGCCCGCCGGGTCCAGCCGCACCAGGGTGTTCTGCTGGTGGGCCTCCAGCCCGATGCCGGTCTCCGCGTACAGCCGCAGCATCGGCACCAGCACGCGGTCGGTGTAGTCGGCGACCCACTCGGCCGCGTTGAGCCGCAGCACCAGCTCGCCCAGCAGGGAACGCCCGATGCCCGGCCGCGGCGCGACCATGCCGGCCAGGCACCGCGAGTCGCCGAGGTCCGCCGGCACGTCGCGCACGGCCACGTCGAGCCCGGTGACGTCGCCGCCCTCGTCCACCGCGAGCCAGGCCGGGTCGCGCACGATGCTGAACTCGGGGTGCGCCTTCTCCGTGCCGGCCGCGTAGCCGGACTCCAGCAGCAGGTGCACCTCCGAGCCCCGGCGCAGCTCGGTCGACGTCGACTCGCGCCGCGAGTTCGTGATCCGCAGGCCCAGCGAGAGCTTCAGCATCACCGGCGCGCCGGTCCGGTACACCGTGCGCAGGCTGGAGGTCGGCGACCACGCGGGCCCGAACTCGCCGAGCGGCTCCAGCAGCCCGCGCGACACCAGCGACGCGATCCGCGGCCTGGCGAGCAGGTCGTGCGCCTGCCACGGGTGCGCGGGCACCAGCACCCGGCCGGGCTCGGGGCTGCGCCCCGCCAGCGTCGACATCAGCGTCACCGCGTCCGGGCCGGCCACCGAGCCGTGCGACACGACCTCCCGGGCCGCCGAGAACCAGAACAGCGGGAACGAGCCGCGCAGCTCCGGCGCGTACCGGGCGTCGTCGGCGGCGGACAGGCCGTCGCGGCTCTTGGGCGCGGGGTGGTGCAGGTGCCCGAGCATCAACCGCTGCTCGCTGTCGAGGAACCGGTCGGCCGGGCCGACGGGCGCCCGGCGGCGGTAGGCGACGAACTCCGCGACCCGGCGCACCGACTCGGCGGTGCGCTCGACCAGGTCGGCCGCGTCACCGCCGAGCTCCGCGCCCACCAGGGCCGCCGCCACCACCGGGTCGGCCGGTCGGCCGGCCAGCGTCACCGGCCCGAACCGGTGCCGCCCGGTCGGCGACGCGTACCGCACGTCCGCCTCCAGCGGCAGGCCGAGCACCTCGATCCGCACCCGGTCGGTCACCGGCACGTCGCGCTCCCGCACCCAACAGCGCAGCAACGCCTCCAAGTGCGCGTGCTCCGCGGTCGACCGGGGGTCGCCTTCCAGCGGATCGCGTGTCATGCGGCTCCTTCCACAAGTCGTTCGGCGGCGGAACCGGCATCGCGGACCAGTGCCAGCAGCGCGACCAGGTCCGCCTCCCGGGCGTTCGGGTTGAGCAGGGTCAACTTCAGGCACGTCGCCTTGTCCACCTCGGTGCGGCCGATGAGCGCCGCGCCGGCCCGCAGCAGCGCCCGGCGCAGCCGCGCGTTCACCTCGTCGGCCAGCGACTCGTCGGCGGGCCGGTAGCGGAACACCACCGTGGTCAGCGTCGCGCCGCCGACCAGCTCGAACGACGGGTCGGCGGAGATCAGCGCGGCGGCGTGCCCGGCCAGCTCGTGGCACCGGTCGACCAGCGCGCCCAGTCCGGCGCGGCCCAGCGCGAGCAGCGTCGCGGCCACCTTCACCGCGTCCGGCCGGCGCGTGGTCTGCAACGACCGGCCGAGCGCGCCGTCGTAGCCCTCCGCCCGGTCGTCCTCCGGGTTCAGGTAGGCCACCGAGCGCTCCAGCGGGCCGAACAGCGACGCCGAGCGCACCAGCAGCACGCTCGCCGCGGCCGGCTGCCAGCCGATCTTGTGCAGGTCCGCGGTCACCGAGTCGGCCAGCGCCAGCCCGTCCACGAGCCCGGCCAGCTTCGCCGAGAACAACGCGCCGAAGCCGTAGGCGGCGTCCACGTGCAGCCACGCGCCGTGCTCGCGGGCGATCTCCGCCACCTCCGGCAACGGGTCGACCGAGCCGAAGTCCGTGGTGCCCGCGGTCGCCACGACGGCCACCGGCGTGCCGCCCGCGCGCAGCACCGCCGCCAGCGCGTCCGGCCGCATCCGCCGGCGCGAGTCCACCGACACCGTGCGCACCGCGTGCTCGCCGAGGCCCAGCGCCGCGCACGCCCGCGCGACCGAGAAGTGCGCGAGCTCCGAGCAGAACACCACCGGGTCGGGCAGCGCGCCCACCCCGTCGGCCCGCACGTCCAGGCCGAGCCGGGCCGCCGCCGCGTCCCTGGCCAGCAGCAGCGCGGTCAGGTTCGACAGCGTGCCGCCGGGGGTGAACACGCCGTCCGCGTCGGCGTCGAACCCGGCCAGCCGGGCGAGCGCCGCCACGACCCACCGCTCCACGGCGAGCGCGGCGGGGCCGGAGTCGTAGGTGTCCAGCGAGGCGTTGCCCGCGCCGGCCAGCGCGTCCGCCGTGACGGCGACGGCCAGCGGCGGCGGCTGGAGGTGGGCGGCGGCGAACGGGCTGGTCAGGTCGACACCGCCCTCGGTCAGCACGGTCGCGACGCGGGCCAGCGCGGCGTCCGCGCCGATGCCGTGCTCGGGCACGTCGCCGAGCACCCGGCGGGCCCTGGCCAGCACGTCGGCGGGTCTGCCCGGCGGGATCGGTCCTGCGGAGGGGCTGACGGCGAACACGACACCTCCGACGATCGACTAAGGCTAGGCTTACCTCATCTACTCGGCGTGGTGTGTGTCAAGCCCTCCGTCACCATCCGTGCTGTGACGATCACTCGCGTCACCACGCTAGCCGCCGCGACCACGATCGAATCGACGCCAAATGGGGGGTCTTGGGCAGGCGTCCCACCAGGTGGCACACCCGTGCCCCGATCTCGTTCGGAGGCCCCGGCGCGGTCGCGGTAACCTTGGCCACCACCTTGAGCCGTGCAATCCACCAGGAGGATCCGTGTCGCCAGGGCAGATCGCCGCGCTGGTCGCCGCCGGCGCGTTCGTGCTGCTTGTGCTGCTGCTGGCGATCCCGTTGATCAAGCTGGGCCGGACGCTGGACGAGGCCACGATCGCCATCCGCAAGGCGCACCAGAACAGCGACCCGCTCTTCACCGGCGCGAACACGACGATCACGCACGTGAACACGCAGTTGGAGCGGGTGGACGGGATCACCGCCAACGCCCGCGCGGTCACCGGCAACGTCTCCGCGCTCACCTCGCTGTTCACCGCCACGCTGGGCGGTCCGCTGGTCAAGGCCGCCGCGCTGTCCTACGGCGTGAGCAAGGCCATCCGCGCCCGGCGCGCGACCAAGGAGATCTCCAGCAAGCACACTCGACGCAGGGGCAGGCGATGAGGCGGCTGTTCTGGTTCGGGCTCGGCATCGCCGCCGGCGTCTTCGCCACCCGCAAGGCGGGTCAGGCCGCGCACGCCGCCACGCCCGCGGGCATCGGCGAGAACGTCGGCCAGGGCCTGCGCGAGCTGGCCGGCGCCCTCGGCTCGTTCGGCGCCGAGGTGCGCGCCGGAATGTCGGAGCGCGAACAGGAGTTGCAGGACACCGTGGAACGTCAGACGGGCTTCACGCCGGGTCGGCGAGCGCGCGGGGCGAACGACGCCAAGTAGGTCGTTCGTTCGCCTCACCGCGCCCACGCCCGACCGTCGGCCAGGCCGACGTCGCTTCCACACTCCCGAAGGACTTCACCGTGCAGACCCACGAGATCATCAAGCGCTTCCGCGAGCACTTCGAGAACGCCGGCCACAAGTACGTGCCCAGCGCCTCCCTCCTGCTCGACGACCCGAACCTGCTGTTCGTCAACGCCGGCATGGTGCCGTTCAAGCCGTACTTCCTCGGCGAGGCCCCGCCGCCCGCCCCGCGGATGACGAGCATCCAGAAGTGCGTGCGCACGCCGGACATCGACGAGGTCGGCAAGACCACCCGGCACAACACGTTCTTCCAGATGGCCGGCAACTTCTCCTTCGGCGACTACTTCAAGGAAGACGCCATCCGGCTGGCCTGGGACCTGGTCACCAGGCCGCAGGCCGACGGCGGCTACGGCCTGGACCCCGAGCGCATCTGGGTGACCGTCTACCTGGACGACGACGAGGCCGCCGGCCTGTGGCAGAAGGTCGCCGGGCTGCCGCCCGAGCGCATCCAGCGCCGCGACATCGAGGACAACTACTGGTCGATGGGCGTGCCCGGCCCGTGCGGCCCGTGCTCGGAGATCTACTACGACCGCGGCCCCGCCTTCGGCGAGGAGGGCGGCCCGGTCGTCGACGAGGACCGGTACCTGGAGATCTGGAACCTGGTCTTCATGCAGAACGTCCGCGGCGAGGGCGGCGCCAAGAGGGACTACCCGATCCTCGGCGAGCTGCCCGACAAGAACATCGACACCGGCATGGGCGTCGAGCGCGTCGCCATGCTGCTGCAGGACGTCGACAACGTCTACGAGACCGACCTCGTCCGCACCGTGATCACCAAGGCCGAGCAGCTCTCCGGTCGCCAGTACGGCGCCGACGCCACCGACGACGTGCGCTTCCGCGTCATCGCCGACCACGCCCGCAGCGGCGTGCTGCTGGTCGGCGACGGCGTCACCCCCGGCAACGAGGCCCGCGGCTACGTGCTGCGCCGCCTGCTGCGCCGCATCGTCCGCTCGGCCCGCCTGCTCGGCGTCACCGAGCCGGTGCTCGTGCGGTTCGCCGAGGTCGTGCGCGACGCCATGGGCCCCTCCTACCCCGAGCTGGTCTCCGGCTTCGCCCGCATCCAGCAGGTCCTCAAGGCCGAGGAGGACACGTTCCTGCGCACGCTCGACGCCGGGTCGCGGATCTTCGAGACGGCCGCCGGGCAGGTCAAGGCCGACGGCCGCGCCACGCTGCCCGGTGACCAGGCCTTCCAGCTGCACGACACCTACGGCTTCCCGTTCGACCTCACCCTGGAGATGGCCGCCGAGGCCGGCCTGACCGTGGACGAGGACGGGTTCCGCAAGCTGATGGCCGAGCAGCGCGCCCGCGCCAAGGCCGACGCCGCCGGCAAGAAGACCGGCCACGGCGACCAGACCGTGTACCGGGAGCTGCTGGAGCTCGGCGCCACCGAGTTCACCGGCTACACCGAGCTGGCCAGCGAGGCCACCCTGCGCGGCATCGTCAGCGGCGGCAAGCGGGTGAAGTCGGCCCGCGAGGGCGACATCGTCGAGGTCGTGCTCGACCGCACCCCGCTGTACGCCGAGTCCGGCGGCCAGGAGAGCGACGCCGGCACGATCGTCACGGCCGACGCCGAGCTGGAGGTCGTGGACGTCCAGAAGGTCGCCCGCAAGCTGTGGGTGCACCAGGTGCGCGTGGTCAGCGGCGAGATCGCCGAGGGCGAGCACGTCGAGGCCAGGGTCGACCCGGAGTGGCGCGTGGGCGCCCGCCAGGGCCACTCGGGCACGCACGTCGTGCACGCCGCCCTGCGGCAGGTGCTCGGCCCGTCGGCCCTGCAGAGCGGCTCGTACAACAAGCCGGGCTACCTGCGGCTGGACTTCGCCTGGACCGGCGGCCTGTCCGAACAGGCCCGCAGCGAGATCGAAGAGGTCTCCAACCTGGCCGTCCGCAAGGACCTCCCGGTGCAGGTCGTCTACACCGACATGGGTGGCGCCCAGGAGATGGGCGCCGTCGCCCTGTTCGGCGAGACCTACGACGAGACCGTGCGCGTGGTCGAGATCGGCGGGCCGTGGTCGCGCGAGCTGTGCGGTGGCACGCACGTCGAGCACTCGTCCCAGATCGGCCCCATCACGGTGATCGGCGAGTCGTCCGTCGGCTCCGGCGTGCGCCGCCTGGAGGCCTACGTCGGCATCGAGGCCTTCAAGTACCTGGCCCAGGAGCGGGCCCTGGTGCAGAACGTCGCCGCCATGCTGAAGGTGCCCGACGCCGAGGTGCCCGCCCGGGTCGAGGCCCTGGTGGAGCGGCTGCGGGTGGCCGAGAAGGAGCTGGAGAAGGTCCGGGCCGCCCAGCTCGTGGCCAACGCCGGCTCCCTGGCCGAGCAGGCCCTGGACGTGCGCGGCGTGTCCCTGGTGGCCCTGCGGCTGCCCGAGGGCACGTCGGGCGCCGACGTGCGGACCATCGCCGGCGAGGTGCGCAACCGGCTCGGCGACAAGCCGGGCGTGGTCGGCCTGTTCGCCCCGGACGGCGACAAGGTCAGCTTCGTGGTCGCCACCACGTCCGCCGCCCGTGACCTGGGCCTCGCCGCCGGCAAGCTGGTGCCGGCCTTCGCCCCGGCCGTCGGCGGCCGCGGCGGCGGCAAGCCGGACCTCGCCCAGGGCGGCGGCACGAACCCGGCCGGGGTCGACGAGGCCGTCGCCGCCCTGCGGGCCGAGGTGGACCGCGCCCTCGAAGCCGGCCGAAGTGCTTCCTCCCGGTGAGGGCGCATTGACCTCCGCCGACCGCCCCGGCGTCGACGACCCCGGCCTCGGCCGGAGGCTGGGCGTCGACGTCGGCGCGGTGCGCGTCGGGGTGGCGCTGAGCGACCCGGGCGCGTTCCTCGCCACGCCGCTGGTCACCCTGGCGCGTGACGCGAAGACCGGCGGGGACCTGCGTGACCTGGCCGGACTCGTCACCGAGCACGACGTGGTGGAGGTCGTGGTCGGGCTGCCACGCACCTTGGCGGGCAGGCACGGGCCGGCGGCCGAGGCGGCGTCGGCGTACGCTGCGGCGTTGGCCGAGCGCGTCGCACCGGTTCCGGTGCGGCTCACCGATGAGCGGCTGACCACCGTCACGGCGAGCCGGGTGCTCGCCGAGCGCGGGGTGCGCGGCAAGAAGCAACGCGCCGTCGTCGACCAGGCTGCCGCTGTCGAGATCCTGCAGTCCTGGCTGGACGCACGGGCGCGACAAGTGGCTCGATCCGACGCGGAGCGGGCCCCCGGAGCTAAGGACGGCTCGTGAACGACGACCTCGGGTTGTTCACCGATCCAGAGACCCGCCACGACGAGCGGGTCGCACGCGGCAGGAGCGACGCCGCGGCCCGCCGCGCCAAGCGCAGGCGCAAGCGGACGATCCTGTGGGTCGTCGTGGCGCTGGTGCTCACCGGCGGCGGCGTCGGCGCGTACTACGGCTACCGCACGTTGAGCGGCATCGGCTCGTACGACGACTTCGCGGGTGCGGGCGAGGCGGACGTGGTGGTCGAGGTCAAGGACGGCGACCTCGTCACCACCATCGCGACCACGCTCAAGGAGCAGGGCGTGGTGGCGAGCTCGCGCGCGTTCACCGAGGCGGGCGCCGGCGACTCGCGGGTCACCGCGATCCAGCCCGGGTTCTACCTGATGAAGACCAAGATGTCCGGCGAGGCCGCGGTGGCCCGGATGGTGGACCCGGCGGCGAAGGTCGTGCCGCTGGAGGTCAAGGGCGGCTACGTGCTGCACGACATCACCGCCCCCGACGGCAAGGTCACCAAGGGCATCCTGTCGCTGCTGTCGGACGCCTCCTGCGTCGAACTGGGCGGCGCCAAGCAGTGCGTGACGCCGGCTCAGCTGCGCGACGCGGCGGACAACGCCGACCCGGCCGCGCTCGGCCTGCCGGACTGGGCGCTGCCCGACGTCCTCGCCGCGCCGAAGCCGAACCGCCTCGAAGGCCTCATCGTGCCGGGCCTGTACCACCTCAAGCCGGGCGCGGACGCGGTCGAGCTGCTCAAGAGCGTGCTCGCCACGTCCTTCACGCGGTTGCAGGGCTACGGCATCCCGTCCGGCACGGGCAAGACGGGTTTCCGGCCCTACGAGGTGCTGGTCATCGCGTCCCTGATCGAGAAGGAAGGCCTGACCAAGGACTTCGGCAAGATCTCGCGGGTGATCTACAGCCGGCTCGCGAAGCCGCAGAAGCTGGAGCTGGACTCCACGGTCAACTACAAGCTGGACCGGCCGATCATCACCACCAGCGACGAGGACCGCGAGGCGTCCGGGCCGTACAACACCTACCAGGTGCAAGGTCCACCGCCCACCCCGATCGGCTCGCCCGGCCGGGAGGCGATCACGGCCGCGATCACGCCCGAGGACGGGCCGTGGATGTACTTCGTGAAGTGCGAGAAGGACGGCACGTCGTGCTTCACGAACACCTACGACGAGCACCTGGTCGTCTCGGACGACGCTCGCGAGAGGGGCGTCTTCTGACCGCGGTCCAGCCTCGACGCGCGGCGGTCATCGGCTCGCCGGTGGCCCACTCGCTGTCCCCGGTGCTGCACAACGCCGCGTTCACGGCGCTGGGCCTGACCGGCTGGGAGTACACGCGCGTCGAGTGCGTGGCCGAGGAGGTGCCGTCCCTGGTCGCGGGCCTGGACCAGGCGTGGGCGGGCCTGTCGGTGACGATGCCGGACAAGCGCGCGGCACTGGCGGTGGCCACGTCGGCGACGTCGCGGGCCGTGCGGGTGGGGGCCGCGAACACGCTGGTGCCGGTCGACGGCGGGTGGCGTGCGGACAACACCGACGTGGACGGCGTCCTCGGCGCGCTGCGTGCTTCGTGCGGCTTCACGTCCGGCTCGCGCGCGGTGCTGCTGGGCGCGGGTGGCACGGCGACCGCGGCCCTGGTGGCGCTGGCGTCCGTCGGCGTGCGCGCGGTGACGCTGGTGGTCCGCTCGGCGAGCAGGGCGGCGGAGGCGGAGTCGTGCGCGTCCCGCCTGGGCCTGGCGCTGGACGTCGTCACCTGGGACACCGCCGACTTCGCCGCCCTGGCGTCGGCCTCGGACGTGCTGATCAGCACCGTGCCGCCGGAGGCGACCGAGCCGGTCGCCGACGCGTTGGCCGGGGCGCCGTGCGTGCTGGACGTCATCTACCACCCGTGGCCGACGCCGCTGGCCCACGCCGTGCGGCGCCGGGGCCGCACCCTCGCCACCGGCCTGGACATGCTCCTGCACCAGGCCTTCGGCCAGTCCGAGCAGTTCACGGGCCTGCCCGCGCCGCGCGAGGCGATGCGCGCCGCCCTCCGCGCCGCCACCGGCGACCTCCTCCCCCTCCCTCTCTGACCCGCGTGAGTCCTACGTCCAGAACGCGTGAGTCCTACGTTCGGAACACGTGAGTCCTACGTTCGGAACGTGTGTGTCCTACGTTCGGAACACCCGAGTTGAACGCTCAGCACACGCCGAGGCCCTGCTCGCGCGAGGGTGCGAGCAGGGCCCGGTCGTCGTGCTGAGGGGATCAGCCCTCGTCGAGGTCGGTGGCGATGATCTCCGCGATCGCCTCCAGCGCGGCGTCCGCGCCGTCGCCGTCCGCGGCCAGGACGACCTCGTCGCCGTGCATCGCGCCGAGCGTCATCAGACCCAGCACGCTCGCCGCCTCGACCGGTTGGCCGTCGTCCTTGCGGATGGTGACCTTCACCGGCTGCCCGGCCGCCGCCTTCGCCAGCAGTGCGGCAGGGCGCGCGTGCAGTCCGACCTTGCTCGCCACGGTGACCCGTCGCTCAGGCATGACCCGTCCTCTCGTTCCTTCTCGTCCGCCGTCAGGACGCCGTCGCGTCCGACCGGCCTTCCTTGTCGCGCTTCCCGGCCCGACGACCCCTGTCACCGTCCTCGACGATGCTCGGGTCGGCCTCCGGGTCCTCGTCCTCGCTGCGGCCCGGCGTCCTCAGGTTCCACTTGGTGATGACGAAGCGGAACAGGAAGTAGTAGATGGCCGCGTAGATCACGCCCAGCACCAGGATCAGCAGGGGCTTGGTCGAGATGTTGAAGTTGAGGGCGTAGTCGATGGCACCCGCGGAGAACCCGAACCCGCTGTGGATGTCGAGCGCGTTGCTGATGGCCAGCGACGTGCCGGTGAGCACCGCGTGGATCACGTACAGCGGCCACGCCACGAACATGAACGCGAACTCGAGCGGTTCGGTCACACCCGTGATGAACGAGGTCAGCGCCGCGGAGCCCATGATGCCCGCGATGACCTTCTTCTGCGTGGGGCGCGCGGTGTGCACGATGGCCAGCGCCGCCGCCGGGAGCGCGAACATGAAGATCGGGAAGAAGCCCGTCATGAACGTGCCCGCGGACGGGTCGCCCGCGAAGAACCGCTGGATGTCGCCGGTCTTGCCCTCGTACTCGCCGAAGACCTGCCACATGAACGTGTTCGGGATGTGGTGCAGGCCCAGCGGGAGCAGCAGGCGGTTGATGGTGCCGTAGATGCCCGCGCCGATGATCGTGCTGCCGGAGATCGCCTCGCCGACCGAGGTCAGGCCCGCGTCGAACCACGGGTAGACCAGGCCCATGACGACCGCGACCGGGATCATCACGCCCGCCACCAGGATCGGCACGAACCGCCGGCCGCCGAAGAACGCCAGGTAGGCGGGCAGCTTGATGCGGTGGTACCGCTGCCACAGCACCGCGGCGATCAACCCGACCACGATGCCGGTCAGCACCGAGTAGTTGATCATCTCCTGCTTGGCGTCCGCCGCCGCGTCCGCGGGCAGCGGCAGCACGAGCGGCGACATCGCCTTGAACACGGCCTCGGTCACCACGAAGCCGACCACGGCGGCCAGCGCGGTGGAACCGTCGCCGCGCCGGGCGAAGCCGATGGCGACACCGACGGCGAACAGCAGCGGCAGGTTGGCGAACAGGGCGTTGCCCGCTCCGCCGATGACGCCGGCCACGGCGTTCCAGCCCAGCCAGTCCTTGCCGAGGATGTCGTCCTGGCCGAGTCGTAGCAGGAGCGCGGCTACGGGCAGTGCGGCGATCGGCAGCATGAGGCTGCGGCCGAATCGCTGCAGCCCGGCCAGACCCTTGATCTCACGACCGCCGGTCGCCTGTGGGGCGCTGGCGCTCATGGGGTACCTCCCTTGGCGGAGTGGTGCGGGCCGGAACCCGGGACGGTCCGGTCCAATTGCATGGTCACCTGGTAGAGATCGCCCCGGTACCAGGACGTCATGTCCTCGACGGGCCTGCCTCGTGAGCTCGAGACCCGGCGGAAGACGAGCAGCGGGCTGCCGGGCCGCACGGCCAGCAGCTTCGCGGTCTCGGGGTCGGCGCCCTCGGCCCACACGGTCTGGCCCGCGTGGTCGAGCTGGACGCCGTACGCGTCGGCGATGAGGGTGTAGAGCGAGGTGGTGAGGTCGTGCCGGTCGAGGTCCGGCACGACCCGCGGGTTGTACCAGCCCCGTTCGACGGCCAGCGGCACGCCGTCCGCCCGGCGCAGCCGCACGAGCCGGCACGCCGGTTCGTGCGGCAGCAGGCCGAGCGCGGCGGTCGCCTCGGGTGACGGCGCCTCCTCGGCGCAGGCCAGCACCTCGGTCGCGGGGGTCAGGCCGCGGCGGCGCATGTCGTCGGTGAACGACTCCAGGTACAGCTGGACGTCCAGGCGACGGCGAGCGGTGAACGTGCCGCGGCCCTTCGCCCTGGTCAGCAGGCCCTCGGTGACGAGCTGCCCCACGGCGGCGCGTACTGTGATGCGGGACACACCGTACTGCTCGGCGAGGTCGCGCTCGGACGGGATCGACGAGCCCGGCGGGAGCTCCTGCTCGGCCATGCGCCGCAGGATGTCGCGCAGTTGGGCGTGCTTGGGCTTGGGCCCGTCGACGATCTCGTGCCGGCTCATGACACCTCCCCGGTGCTCGCGCGTCCACACCGGGATTGGTACTTTCCGGTCTAGACCAGTTGGTGCGGGGAGGATGCTCCGCGCGCCAACCGGGTGTCAACCGCCGTTACGGGACCGTGCCCGAGCGGTGGCACCCTCAGGGCAGGTGTCGAGAGAGGACTGTGAAGTGGCGGACGACAAGGCGGCGGGGATCCTCGCCGCGCTCGGCGGCGCGGACAACATCGTGGAGATCGAGCCGTGCATCACGCGCCTGCGCTGTGAGTTGGAAGACGGCTCCCTGGTGGACGAGAAGGCGTTGAAGGGCCTGGGCGCGCACGGCGTGATGCGTGCGGGCAACGTCGTGCAGGTGGTCGTGGGGCCCGAGGCCGACACGATCGCCAGCGACATCGAGGACCTGCTGTGACGCTGCGCGTCACCAGCCCGGTCAGCGGGCGCGTCGTGCCGTTGACCGAGGTGCCGGACCAGGTGTTCGCGCAGGCCATGGTCGGTCCGGGGGTGGCGGTCGAGCCGGAGCGCGTGCGGGCGGACGTGGTGTCCCCCGTGGACGGGACCGTGGTGACGCTGCACCCGCACGCGTTCGTCGTGGCCACTTCGGAGGGCGCGGCGGTGTTGGTGCACCTCGGGATCGACACGGTGAAGCGCAAGGGCGAGGGCTTCACGCTGCACGTGGTCAAGGGAGAGGCGGTGCGCGCGGGGCAGCCCGTGGTGACGTGGGACCCGGCCGAGGTGGAGGCGGCGGGCTTCGCGCCGATCTGCCCGGTGATCGCGCTGGACGCGGCGCCGGAGGTGCTGCTGGACCAGGCCGGCGGTCCGGTGGCGGCGGGTGACGCGCTGTTCTCGTGGCGGTGCTGACCCGGGTCCGGGGCTGACGGGACGAGTGCGGGTGAATGGTCCATTCACCCGCACTTCTCGTTGCGCCCCGGGCATTCCCGGGACGACGCTTGGCCCATGGTCATCTCGGGATTCCTGGCCGGCGCGGTGGGCGCCGGGTTGCTCCGCCGCCTCCCTCGCGGTGCGGACGTGTGCTGGCTGTGGTGCGCCGCGCCGACGGCGGTGTTGTGGTTCGTGGCCTGGGGGTTGGCGCCACCGCACTGGCTGCCCGTGCCGCTGCTGCTGGCGTGGCTCGGCGTGCTGCTGACCGTGACCGATCTGCGCCACCGCCGCCTGCCGGACGCGTTGACGCTGCCCGCGTACCCGGCGGTCGGGGTCGCGCTGTGGCTGTCCGGGGCGGACCTGTGGCGCGCGTTGGCGGGATGCCTGCTGTTCGGCGGCTTCCACCTGCTGGTGCGCGTGCTGTCGCCGTCGTCGATGGGCGGGGGAGACGTGAAGCTGGCGGGGCCGTTGGGCGCGGTGCTGGCCTCGGTCTCCTGGCCGGCGCTGCTTCTCGGCGCGGTGCTGGCGAGCGCGGTGACGCTCGTGCTGGGCCTGTGGTGGCGTGGCGACGGCTTACCGCACGGCCCGGGTCTGCTGGCGGCGACGTGGCTGGTCGCGGTGTCAGCCGGGTGAGCGGGGTGGGATGTCGCCGGATGTCGACGGCTCCGATGTCGATGGTGGCCTTGATCCCGCGTCGTCGCAGGTAGGGGCGATCGGCCGTGGGGCTGTGGCCGGCCGCGACGGGGCCGCGGCGGTCGCCGCACCGCCCACGGGGTCTCCGGCACGGCAGGTGCCTGGTCGCCAACCCCGATCACCTGAGACCTCGCCACGTTCCGGCACCGGCACTCCGGCCGACCACCTCACCTTTGCGGGTCGCGACGGCCCGGCCCGGACGTCGGTCACCGGAACGCGATGCCGACCACGACCCGAGCGCGGGCGTTGCCATCGCCGTCGGTCAGGACGAGCGACAGCGGTCGGCGGCGTGGTCGACCTCGCCGTTCCCCGGGCGATTCGTCCGGGCTGTCCTGCGTGATCACGTCGGGACGCCCTGGTCGGAGCGTCGCGGACCGCGGTGGAGGGCGGCTGGGCGTCCACTGGGCGGGACACGCCGGGAGCACGCCGGCCTGGCCGTCCGGCCCGCGTTCACACTGTGGAAGGATCGCGGCGTGCTGCGCTGGATCACCGCTGGGGAGTCCCATGGACCGGCCCTCGTCGCCGTGCTGGAAGGCATGGTCGCCGGGGTCGAGGTCACCACTGCCGACCTGACCGCTCAACTCGAGCGCCGTCGGCTCGGCTTCGGTCGGAGCCCGCGCATGGGCTTCGAGGCCGACGAGGTCGAGATCCTCGGCGGTGTCCGCCACGGGCTCACCCAGGGCGGCCCGGTCGCCGTCCGGATCGGGAACACCGAGTGGCCCAAGTGGCAGAAGGTGATGTCCGCCGACCCGGTCGACCCGTCCGAGCTCAAGCCCACCGGCCGCAACGAGGCGCTGACCAGGCCACGTCCCGGCCACGCCGACCTGCCCGGCATGCAGAAGTTCGGCTTCGACGAGGCCCGCCCCGTGCTGGAACGCGCCAGCGCCCGCGAGACCGCCGCCCGCACCGCGCTGGGCACCGTCGCCCGCCACTTCCTCAAGCAGGTCTTCGACGCGGACGTGATCAGCCACGTCGTCTCCATCGGCAAGGCCAAGACGCCCGCCGACGCGCCCGTGCCCGGCCCGGGTGACCTGGCCGCGGTCGACGCGAGCCCCGTCCGGGCCTTCGACGCCCGCGGCACCGAGGCGATGGTGGCCGAGGTCGAGGCGGTGAAGGAGGCGGGTGACACGGTCGGCGGCGTGATCGAGGTCATCGTCTACGGCCTGCCCCCGGGCCTCGGCTCGCACGTCCACTGGGACCGCCGCCTCGACGCGCGGCTGGCCGGCGCGCTCATGGGCGTGCAGGCGATGAAGGGCGTGGAGATCGGCGACGGCTTCACCACCGCCGAGCGCTGGGGCAGCGAAGCCCACGACGAGATCGACCGCGGCCCGGGCCCGAAGGGCGTCACGCGGCGCTCCAACCGGGCGGGCGGCCTGGAGGGCGGCATCACCAACGGCGAGCCGCTGCGCGTCCGCGTCGCCATGAAGCCGATCTCGACGGTGCCCCGCGCCCTGTCCACTGTGGATGTCCGGACCGGAGAGCCCGCGGTGGCGATCCACCAGCGCTCGGACGTGTGCGCGGTGCCGCGCGCGGGCGTGGTGCTGGAGTCCGTGGTCGCGCTCGTGCTGGCCGAGACGGCGCTGGAGAAGTTCGGCGGCGACTCGATCGCCGAGACCAAGCGCAACGTCGCCTCCTACCTGGAGGCGCTGGAAGCCCGCTGGGAGGGCCTGTGAGCCCCCGGTTCGTCGTCCTCGGCCCACCCGGAGCCGGCAAGACGACCGTCGGCCGGCTGCTCGCCGAACGCCTCGACGTCGCCTTCCGCGACACCGACGACGACATCGTCGCCACCGCCGGCAAACCGATCTCCGACGTCTTCACCGACGACGGCGAGCCCGCGTTCCGCGCGATGGAGGAACACGCCGTCGCCGAAGGTCTGAACACCCACGACGGCGTGCTGGCGCTCGGCGGCGGCGCGGTGCTGTCCGCGACCACCCGCGGCCGGCTCGCCGGGCACACCGTGGTCTTCCTGAACGTCGGCATGGCCGAGGGCGTGCGGCGCACCGGCATGTCCAGCGCCCGGCCGCTGCTGGCGGGCGTGAACCCCCGCGCGACCTTCAAGTCCCTGCTGGACGCGCGCCTGCCGCTGTACCGGGAGGTCGCCACGATCGAGGTGACCACCGACGACCTCACGCCGGAGCAGGTGGTCGACGCCGTGCTGCGCCCGACGGGACCGGCGCAAGGGACCTGAGTGGACCTGACCGGGGCGCAGGTCCTCGCACACCGCGCCGCGGCGCAAGGTCTGCACGGCGACGACCCCGACGCGGTGCTGCCGCTGGGCGTGGTGGACAGCCCGCCGAAGACGGGCGCGGCGGCGCTGGGCGTGCGCGGCCGCCGCGAGGACACCGTGGACGCCCGTGACCTGGTCCGCGTGCTGAGCCTGCGCGGCACACCGCACCTGCACCGCCGCGACGACCTGCCCGCCCTGCGCCGCCAACTCCGACCACGCACCCCGCGGCAACTGGCCGCCTGGTGCGGCGCGCACCCGACACCCGACCTGGCGCACCTCGACCTCGTCGTCGACGTCCTGCACCGCGAGTTCCCCGGCGACACGGCCACCAAGGGCGAGCTGTCCGCCGCCATCAGCCCGCTGCTGCCCGAGGCCGTCACCCCGCACTGCCCGACCTGCGACGCCCACCACGTCATCGAGAACGTGTTCCGCCTCGCCACGCTCCTCGCGGGCGTCGAACTGGAACACCTGGGCGCGAAGCTCGTGTTCCGCCGCCCGACCGGGAAACCCGACGTCGAAGACCCCGGCGAGCCGGCCCTGCTGCGCGACTACGCGCGGCTCGTCGGCCCCTTCGCCAAGGCCGACGCGGAGAAGTGGCTCGGCGCGGGACCGCAGGACACGTGGCCCGACCTGCGTCCCGTGCGGGTCGACGGCAAGCCGCTGCTGGCGCACGAGGACGTGCCGCCTGCGCCCGACCCGCCCGCCGGCCTGCTGCTGTTCCCGCGCGACCCGTACCTGCTCGGCCCGCGCCGCCTGGTCGCCGACCCGGACGTCGCCAAGCGGGTGTGGCGGCCCGTCGGCAGCCCCGGCGCGCTCGTCGTGCACGGCCGGGTCGTGGGCGCGTGGCGGCACGAGTTCCGCGGTCGGACGGTGACGTTCCAGCTCACGGGCTGGTCGAAGGTCAAGGGCGCGGCCCGGCGCGCGATCAAGGACCAGGCCGAGGTGCTGGCCGGGGTGTGGGGCGGCGACGTGCTCGGACCGGACGTGGTCGAATGGTGACCCGACGAGGGGAGTGGTGATGGGCGAGCCGGTGCGGATCCGCGTGGCCGCGGAACGACCGTACGACGTGGTGGTGGGCCGCGGCCTGCTCGGCGACCTGGTCGAGACCCTGAAGGGCACGGCGAGGGCGGCGATCGTCCACACGCCGACGTTGGCGGAGACCGCCGAGGCGGTCCGCGGCGAGCTGGAGGCCGCCGGGATCGACGCGCACCGCGTCGAGGTCCCCGACGCCGAGGACGGCAAGGACCTGCGGGTCGCCGGGTACTGCTGGGACGTGTTCGGCCGCATCGGGCTCGGCCGCACGGACGTCGTGGTCAGCCTCGGCGGCGGCGCGGTGACCGACCTGGCCGGGTTCGTCGCCTCCACGTGGATGCGCGGCGTGAAGCTGGTCCACGTGCCCACCACCCTGCTCGGCATGGTGGACGCCGCGGTCGGCGGCAAGACCGGCATCAACACCGACGCGGGCAAGAACCTCGTCGGCACGTTCTACGAGCCGGACGCCGTCATGGTCGACCTGACCACGCTGGAAACGTTGCCGCGCAACGAACTCGTCGCCGGCATGGCCGAAGTGGTCAAGGGCGGCTTCATCGCCGACCCGGTGATCCTCGACCTGATCGAAGCCGACCCGGAAGCCGCCCTCGACCCGTCCGGCGACGTGATCGAGGAGCTGGTCCGCCGCAAGATCCAGGTCAAGGCCGACGTGGTCTCGACCGACCTGCGCGAGTCCGACCTGCGGGAGATCCTGAACTACGGCCACACCCTCGCACACGCCATCGAACGCCGCGAGCGCTACCGCTGGCGGCACGGCGCGGCGGTCAGCGTCGGCCTGGTGTTCGCCGCCGAACTCGCCCGCCTGGCGGGCCGGCTGGACGACGCCACCGCCGACCGCCACCGCTCGATCCTCACCTCGCTCGGCCTGCCGACCGGCTACGACCCGGACGCGCTCGGCCAGCTCCTGGAGGGCATGCGGTCGGACAAGAAGACCCGCTCGGGCGTGCTGCGGTTCGTGGTGCTGGACGGCCTGGCCAAGCCCGGTCGCCTGGAGGGCCCGGACCCGGCGCTCATCGCTGCGGCCTACTCCGCGGTCGCGTCCGAGCCGAAGCCGAAGTCGGGCGGGAGCATCCTGCTCTGACCGCCCCACCGGCCCGACCGTCCCCGGCGGATCGCTCAGCCGACCGCGCCGAGCGATCCGCCCCCGGGCTGACCAACCCGCCCTGGGCCGACCCCCGTCGTGGCCTGACCACTCCGGCTCGGCCACACCAGCTCGGGATGAGCACGCAGAGCCGACCGCCCACCGGATGGGGCCGACCGGACGGGTCCGGGTCGATCCTGTCCGAGCGGACCGCCCGGACCTGACCGACTGGGCGGCCGCCCGACCCGGCTGCCCGACCGGACCGACTGCCTGAGCCGACCCGGCGACCGTGATCCGGCCATCCGACCGTCCGCCCCGCGCTCGACCGCGCTCGACCGCCCTGTGCTCGGCCCGGTCGCGTCGACCCCGGCTCGGTCGGCCCGGCGGTCAGGCAGAACCAGCCGTCGCATGCACGAGGGGCCGGGTGCCATACCTTCTTTCTTCCGGCAACAAATTCCGGCTTACCATTCATCCCCGACGCTCGTGCCCCTTTCGGGTGATCATCAGGGGACGGTGGCGGGCGGGTGGTGGTGGGGATGGTGGCCGGGGGTGCACCACGTCGAGTTGTGGGTGCCCGATCTAGGCCGCGCCGAGCGCAGCATCGGCTGGTTGCTCACCGAACTGGGGTGGGTCGAGTACCAGCGTTGGCCGCCGGGGGCTGGGCACGGGGTTGAACCACCTCGCCTTCCACGTCGACGGCCGGGCGGGGGTCGATCGGTTGGTGGTGGCGGCGGCCGGTCACGGGTGGGTGCCGTTGTTCGCGGACAGATATCCCCACGCGGGTGGTCCCGATCACTATGCCGCGTACCTGGAGAACACGGACGGCTGTGAAGTGGAGTTCGTGGCCTCGTCCGGTTGACACTCGGCAGGGGGAGTCGATCTCTACACTGGACCGGGACCGGGACCGGGCCGTGGCCCCGGTGTCCGGACGTCGCAGAACCAGAAGGTCGCCAGAACCAGGTCGCCAGAACCAGAAGTGGAGATCCGTCCCGCCATGTCCAGGTCCGGTGTGGGAGCGGTGAGGCTCCTCGGGGCCGCGATGGCCGTCGCGCTGCTGGCGGCCTGCGCTCCGAGCGTCGCCGACCCGGCGTCGGCACCGGCGTCGGCACCAGGGGTGGCACCGAGGTCGGCGTCCGGCTCGTCCCCCGCGCCGAGCAGCGCCGCCACGTCCGACCCACCGGGCGGCACGGCCGAGCAGGCGCCCAAGCCGGTGCCGCTGACCGCCGACCGGGGCCGGCAGAGCGGCGGTGTGGTGGCGCACGGCGGGGACGCGCCGTACAACTACGGGCCGACGATCCTGCTGGAGGGCGGCCGGCACCGCATGTGGTGGTGCAGCCAGCTCATGGTGGCCGCGCCACCCGGCGACGACCTGCTCTACGCGGAGAGCGCCTCGGCGGCCGGTCCCTTCGCCTCCCCCGGCGGCGCGCAGGCCGTCCCGGTGCTGTCCGGCAGCGTCACGGGCTTCGACGGCGTGCACACCTGCGACCCGTCGGTGATCAAGGTCGGCGACACCTACTACCTCTACTACACCGGCGCGGCGGGTGATCACGCCAACGGCAACGCCATCGGGGTCGCCACCAGCCCGGACGGCACCACGTGGACGCGCGCGGCCGGCGGCAAGCCGATCGTGAGCCCGTCCTACGACGAGGTCCGGGACAACACCTACGGCGCGGGCCAGCCGTCGGTGGTGGTCGTGGACGGCTGGTTCCACCTGATGTTCACCGACACCACCGGCGAGGCCGCCGGGTGGAACGGCGCAGGCCAGTTCGTGCTGCGCTCCAAGGACCCGAGGTTCGCCTCCGGCGTGCAGGCCCTCGGGCCCGGCGGCTTCCAGCAGGTGCCCGACACGCGGTCGAAGCGGACCCGCTCGGTGGTCGACGCGTTCAGCGCCGACTGGATGTACGTCGCCGCGCTGCACGCGTTCGTCATCGCCCACGAGACCGAGCACGGCACGACGTTGACCTTCTGGAACAAGGAGTTCACCGCGAACCCGCACCCCCAGGTGCACATCCCGGGCCCCTGGCGGGAAGGACCCGGCCTGGTCCGCACGCCCCTCGGGCACGCGCCGGTGAACGCCGACGACCCGTGCGGCCGGATCGCGGTGGACGTGGTCCGCGCGACCCTGGACGGCGCGGCGGCGGCCCCGACCGACCTGACCCAGTTCGGGCTCGACCTCGTGAACGTGCCCGGCTGCGCGCACGAGGACTCGGCGGCGCTGCTGCGCGGTTACGCCGTGCCGTCCCCCGCGAACACCACGGACCTCGTGCTGGACGGCGAAGTGGTGCGGCTGGAGCGCCGCTCGGTGACCGACCGGCTCGCCACCAGGGTGCTGAACCGCCGGCCGCCGGTCGTGGACGACCTGCCGGTCGCGGCGGAGGTCCCGGCGGGCGCGAAGGCGGTGCGCGGACCCGACGGCCAGGTCGGGCTGGTGCTGGAGGACCGGCTGTGGGCGCTCGGGAGGGGCGAGGCCGCGATCGAGGTCGTCACGCTGAACTCGTCGCGGCTCACCTCGGTCACGAAGAAGGAGTGGGACTCCTACGAGAAGGCCGGTGCACTGCGCCGCTGAGCCGGACGCCGGCCGCGGCACGCGGCCGCTAGCGCGACCCGTCGGGCCGGCGCGAGTCGGCCGGCTGGGGCAGGGCGTTGCCGACGCCCATCCCGACCGCCGCCGTCGCCATCACCAGCAACGCGGTGAACGCGGCGCCGCCGGTCAGCGCCGGGCCGAGCGACTCGAGCCCCGTCTGGTCCACCCACGACCGGCCGGCCACCCCCACGACCCCGGCCAGCGGGCCCGCCACCAGCGCGGCGGCGAACCACACCATGCCCCGCCCGTCGAGCTGCCGCCACGCGTCCAACGCGCCCCACAGCACGCCGACGACGACCACCAGGCCGATCGCGATGTACCGGGTCGACGAGGCGGCGTCGGGGCTGTGGACGCCCACCGCCGAGGCGCCGGTCTGCACCCCGCCGTGGAACAGACCCAGCCACAACCCTCGGACCAGCCACGCGCGCATGCGCCCCACCCTAAGTCGGTCCGGCGGTCCGACCTAGGGCCCGCCGAGATCCCCACTGTCCGTCACGCGAACCGTCGCACGATTCAGCACGGTTCACCCGATCGAGTGGCAGGGTCAGGCGGTCGACCGGGGCTTAGGCTGCTGGCATGCCGCACTCCACTCGCCGCGCCGCCCTGCGCGCCACGCTCCGGGACCGGGAGCTGGACGCGCTGCTGGTGACCGACCTGCTCAACGTCCGCTACCTCACCGGGTTCACCGGGTCGAACGCGGCGCTGCTCGTGCACGCGGACTCCGACGACGCGACGGTGTTCTGCACCGACGGCCGCTACCTCACGCAGGCCGCCGCGCAGGTGCCGGACCTGCGGCGGGTCATCGACCGGCCGTGCGACGCGGCGCTGGTGGAGCGGGCCGCGAAGGCGGGCGCGGGCCGGGTCGGCTTCGAGAGCCGCCACGTGACCGTGGACGGCCTGGACGTGCTCACCGCCGCCGCCGACGGCGCCGAGCTGGTGCGCGCCGCCGACCTGGTCGAACGGCTGCGGCTGGTCAAGGACGACGCCGAGGTCGAGGCGCTGCGCATGGCGTGCGCGGCGGCCGACCGGGCGCTGGCCGGCCTCGTCGAGCACGGCGGCCTGCGGCCGGGCCGCAGCGAGAAGGAGATCGCCCGCGAGCTGGAGAGCCGGATGCTCGACCACGGCGCGGCCGGGCCGTCGTTCGAGTCGATCGTGGCGACGGGCGCGAACTCGGCGGTGCCGCACCACCGGCCGACCGACGCCCCGGTCCGCGACGGCGACTTCGTGAAGCTGGACTTCGGCGCGCTCGTCGACGGCTACCACTCCGACATGACCCGCACCCTGGTCGTCGGCCGGGCCGCGGACTGGCAGCGCGAGCTGCACCAGCTCGTCGCGGCCGCGCAGGCGGCGGGCCGGGCCGCGCTGGCGGTCGGCGCGCGGGTCTCGGACGTCGACGCGGCGGCGCGCGGCGTGATCGAGGACGCCGGGTACGGCGAGGAGTTCCTGCACGGCCTCGGCCACGGCGTCGGCCTGCAGATCCACGAGGCTCCAGCGCTGTCGAAGGCGGGTGACGGTACACTCTTGCCCGGCATGGCGGTCACCGTCGAGCCCGGTGTGTACCTGGCCGGGAAGGGTGGTGTCCGCATCGAGGACACGCTCGTGGTGCGCGAAGGCGCCCCGGAGCTCCTCACCCTGACCACGAAGGAGCTCGTGGTCATCTGAAGTCGGATCGCCCGAATCGGATTCGTCGGCCAAGCCGACGTCGTCCTCCACTCACGCAACAGGAGAGCCCACCACCGTGGCCACCACCAACGACCTGAAGAACGGCCTGGTGCTGAACCTCGACGGCCAGCTGTGGACCGTCACCGCGTTCCAGCACGTGAAGCCGGGCAAGGGCGGCGCCTTCGTGCGCACCACGTTGAAGCACGTCATGTCCGGCAAGGTCGTGGACCGGACCTTCAACGCGGGCACCAAGGTCGAGACGGCCACCGTCGACAAGCGCGGCATGACCTACCTGTACAAGGACGGCGCCGACTTCGTCTTCATGGACGGCGACACCTACGACCAGATCAGCATCCCGGCCGACACGGTCGGCGACGCGGCGAACTACATGCTGGAGAACCAGGAAGCGATCGTCGCCATGCACGAGGGCGTCGCGCTGTTCATCGAGCTCCCCACCTCGGTCGAGCTCGTGATCCAGCACACCGACCCGGGCCTGCAGGGCGACCGCTCCACCGGCGGCACCAAGCCCGCCACGCTGGAGACCGGCGCGGAGATCCAGGTGCCGCTGTTCGTCACCACCGGCGAGAAGATCAAGGTCGACACCCGCGACGGCCGTTACCTGGGTCGAGTGAACGGCTGAGATGGGCGCACGGAGCAAGGCCCGCAAACGCGCGCTGGACGTCCTCTACGAGGCCGACCTGCGGGGCGCCGACCCGGTGACGCTGATCGCGGACCGGGTCGGTTCGACGGACGTGCCGCCGGTGAACGACTACACGATCGTCCTGGTGGAAGGCGTCACGGCGCACCGCGCGCGCATCGACGACCTGATCTCCGAGCACGCGGAGGGGTGGACGCTGCAGCGCATGCCGGCGGTCGACCGCGCGGTGCTGCGGATCGGGCTCTACGAGCTGCTGTGGGCCGCGGACGTGCCGGACGCGGTCGCGATCGACGAGGCGGTCGAGCTGGCCAAGGGCCTGTCCACGGACGACTCGCCGCGGTTCGTCAACGGCGTGCTCGGCCGGATCGCGGTCATCGCCGACCAGCTCCGGGCCGTGCTCTAGCCACGTGCCACCCGGCCGCGCGCCGCGGCCGCACCTCGCGCGGCCGCGCGCCCGGCGCCTGCCCACGAGCAGGCCGCAGGTCGGAAGGGCCACCCGTTGGCGAACCACCGGGTGGCCCTTTTCGCGTGCTCAGTCCTCCTTGGCCGGACGAGCCTCGGGAGGCAGCACACCCCAGTCGATGAGCTGCTCGGTCAGCTCGCCGGGCGTCATGTCGTAGATGATCGCCAACGACCGCAGGTCCTCGGTCCGGATGGACAGCACCTTGCCGTTGTAGTCGCCGCGCTGGCTCTGGATGGTGGCCGCGTACCGCGCGAGCGGCCCGACCTTCTCCGCCGGCAGCTGTTGCAGCCGTTCCAGGTTGATGACGATCTTCGTGGCGGGTTCCGCGCCGGACGGCACCCGACCTTCCGGCAGCAGCTCGGCCACCGGGACGCCGTAGAAGTCGGCCAGCTCGGCGAGCTTCTGCACGGTCACGGCGCGGTCGCCGCGCTCGTACGAGCCGACGACCACGGCCTTCCAGCGACCGCCGGACTTCTGCTCGACGCCGTGCAAAGACAAGCCCTGCTGCTGGCGGATCGCGCGGAGCTTTGCCCCCAGCGCCTTGGCGTAGTCGCCCATGTGGCGGTTCTCCGTTCATTCGCCCCGTCAGCCGGTAGGGGACTGCCGCGGGGAGGCTTAGATCAATACGCAGAGTAATGATTGCTCTCCGTGGTCACCAGGTCAAGCTGATCTCGCTGGGACAGGTGGGCGAGACCACGCACACCACCCGGAAGATTGACCGCGCGCGCCTGATACGGTGCTGGTCAGCCCGGTCGCAGCCGGGTGTCCGACGTCCTTTAAGGACCCGTCCAGCGAGGCGGGGAAGGAGGTCCACCGTGGCGCCACGTCAACGTGGCGCGACGGACCCGGCCGGGGAGCGAGAGCTCCTGTCGGCCGGCGACGTCGCGCGCACCGTCGCCCGAATGGCCCATCAGATCATCGAGAAGACCGCTCTTGATGCACCGAGCGCACCCGCAGTAGTCCTGATGGGGATTCCGAGCCGGGGAGCGCCGCTGGCCCGCCGGCTGGCCGTCCGCATCGCCGAGTTCTCGGGTGTCGAGGTGCCGACCGGCACGCTGGACGTCACCCTCTACCGGGACGACCTGCGCCGAGGGCCCACCCGCCCGCTGGAGGCGACCAAGCTGCCCGAGGGCGGCGTCGACGACAAGCTCGTGGTCCTGGTGGACGACGTGCTGTTCTCCGGTCGCACGATCCGCGCCGCGCTCGACGCCCTGCGCGACCACGGCCGCCCGCGCGCCGTGCAGCTGGCCGTCCTGGTCGACCGCGGCCACCGCGAGCTGCCGATCCGCGCGGACTACGTGGGCAAGAACGTGCCGACGGCCCGCACCGAGGAGGTCCACGTGCTGCTGGACGAGTTCGACCAGCGCGACGGGGTGGTGCTGCGGTGAAGCACCTGCTCACCACCGAGGGCCTCGACCCGGACCAGGCGACGGCCATCCTGGACACCGCGGCGAGCCTCAAGCAGGCCCTCGAAGGCCGTGAGGTGCGGAAACTGCCGACGTTGCGCGGTCGCACGGTCATCACGATGTTCTACGAGAACTCCACCCGCACCCGGGTCAGCTTCGAGATCGCGGGCAAGTGGATGAGCGCGGACGTGGTGAACGTCTCGTCCTCCGGCTCCAGCGTGGGCAAGGGCGAGTCGCTGCGCGACACGGCGCTGACCCTGGCCGCGGCGGGCGCGGACTGCGTCATCGTGCGGCACCCGGCGTCCGGCGCGGCCCACCGGCTGGCCGGCTGGCTGCACGAGGCGGGCACGTCGGTGGTCAATGCCGGCGACGGGATGCACGAGCACCCCACCCAGGCCCTGCTCGACGCGGCCACCCTGCGGGAACGCCTCGGCGACCTGCGGGACCGCCGGATCGCGATCGTCGGCGACGTGCTGCACAGCCGGGTCGCCCGGTCCAACGTGCACCTGCTCACCGCCCTGGGCGCGGACGTGACGCTGGTCGCGCCGCCGACGCTGCTGCCGACCGGGGTGGAGCGCTGGCCGGTGACCGTCTCGCACGAGCTGGACGCCGAGCTGCCCAGCCTCGACGCGGTCATGCTGCTGAGGGTGCAGGCCGAGCGGATGTACGGCGGGCCCGCCGGCGCGGGAGGCAACGGGCACTTCTTCCCGTCGGCCCGCGAGTACTCGATCGCCTACGGCCTGAGCGAGCGGCGGCTGGAGCTGCTGCCCGGGCACGCCGTCGTGCTGCACCCCGGTCCGATGCTGCGCGGCATGGAGATCGCCTCGGCGGTCGCCGACTCGCCCCGCGCCGCCATCACCGACCAGGTGCGCAACGGCGTGCACGTGCGCATGGCCGTGCTCTACCACCTGCTTGCCCACGAGGAGGAGACCGCGTGAACCCCTTGATCCTCAAGGGAGTACGACCGTACGGCGAGGGCGACCCGACCGATGTGCTGATCCGCGACGGCGTGATCGCCGCGATCGGTGGGATCACCGAGGACGCGGACGTGGTCGAGGGGAACGGCGCGGTCCTGCTGCCCGGCTTCGTCGACCTGCACACCCACCTGCGCGAACCCGGCCGCGAGGACACCGAGACCATCGCCACCGGCTCGGCCGCCGCCGCGCTGGGCGGCTACACGGCGGTGTTCGCCATGGCCAACACGAGCCCGGTCGCGGACAACGAGGTCGTCGTCCGGCACGTCGCCCGGCGCGGCCGCGAGGTCGGCCTGGTCGACGTGCACCCGGTCGGCGCGGTCACCGTCGGCCTGGAGGGCGTCAAGCTCGCCGAGCTGGGCACGATGGCCAAGGCCGGCGCGCGGATGTTCTCCGACGACGGCCACTGCGTGCACGACCCGCTGATCATGCGGCGCGCGCTGGAGTACAGCAAGGCGCTGGACGTGGTCGTCGCGCAGCACGCGGAGGAGCCCCGGCTCACCGTGGGCGCGCAGGCGCACGAGGGCGAGCAGGCCTCCCGGCTGGGCCTGCAGGGCTGGCCCGCCGCCGCCGAGGAGTCGATCGTGGCCCGGGACTGCCTGCTGGCGCTGCACGCGGGCGCCCGGCTGCACGTCTGCCACGTCTCCACCACCGGCACCGCCGACGTGCTCAGGTGGGCCAAGGCCCGCGGCACGGAGGTCTCCGCCGAGGTCACGCCGCACCACCTGCTGCTGACCGACGAGCGGCTGGCCACCTACGACCCGGTGAACAAGGTCAACCCGCCGCTGCGCACGGCGGCCGACGTCGAGGTGCTGCGCCGGGCGCTCGCCGAGGGCGTCATCGACTGCGTGGCCACCGACCACGCGCCGCACGCCGTGCAGGACAAGGACACCGAGTGGTCCGCCGCCCGGCCCGGCATGCTCGGCCTGCAGACCGCGCTGTCGATCGTGGTGGAGACCATGGTCAAGACCGGTCTGCTGGACTGGCGGGGCGTGGCGCGGGTGATGAGCGAGCGGCCCGCCGGGATCGCGGGCCTGCCCGACCAGGGCCGGCCGATCGAGGTCGGCGAGCCCGCCAACCTCGTCCTGGTCGACCCGGACGCCACCTGGACGGTGCGCGGCGCGGAGTTCGCCAGCATCGCGGCCAACACCCCGTTCGAGGGCATGGAGCTGCCCGGCGCGGTGGTCGCGACCCTGCTGCGCGGGCGCGTGACGGCGGTCGGCGGAAGGATTCCGGCATGACGCGGGTGCTGCTCTCCCTCGCCGTGCTGGCGATCTTCCTGCTGTGCCTGTACGGCATGTGGCACGGCTGGCGGCGGCGCGCCCGCCGGCAGGCCGGGGTGCTGCCGGAGTTCCCGCAGCCGCCCGCCGAGACCGGCGCGACGATGCTGGAGACGACCGGCGTGTACGTCGGCACCACCATCGGCGACGACTGGCAGGACCGGGTGGCGGTCGGCGACATCGGCCACCGCGCCGAGGCGACCCTCAAGCTCACCGAGAGCGGCGTGCTGGTGGAGCGCACCGGCGCGAGCGCGCTGTGGATCCCGGCGGACCGGGTGGACGGCGCCCGGACGGCCCGCGGCCTCGCGGGCAAGGTGATGACGGCGGACGGCCTGCTGGTCGTGCGCTGGCACCTCGGCGACCAGGTGTTCGACACCGGGTTCCGGGGCGACGACAAGGACGTGTACGAGCAGTGGGTGCAAGCGCTGGGAGGCCCCGCATGAACAACTCGGTCAAGACGAACGCGGCACTGGTGCTGGAAGACGGCCGCGTGTTCCGCGGTGAGGCCTACGGCGCGGTCGGCGCGAGCCTGGGCGAGGTGGTGTTCTCCACCGGCATGACGGGCTACCAGGAGACCCTGACCGACCCGTCCTACCACCGCCAGATCGTGGTGCAGACCGCGCCGCAGATCGGCAACACCGGCTGGAACGACGAGGACGACGAGTCGGGCCGCATCTGGGTCTCCGGCTACGTGGTGCGCGACCCGGCGCGGGTGCCGTCCAACTGGCGGTCCACCCGCACCCTGGACGACGCGCTGGCCGGTCAGGGCGTCGTGGGCATCTCCGGCGTCGACACCCGGATGCTGACCCGCCACCTGCGCGAGCAGGGCGCGATGCGCGCGGGCGTGTTCTCCGGCGACGACCTCGGCGGCGTCGAGGAGATGCTGGACCGCGTCCGCAGCGCGCCCGCCATGGTGGGCGCGGACCTCGCGGGCGACGTGACCACGCCCGAGCCGTACGTGGTCGAGGCCGTCGGCGAGCGCCGCCTCACCGTCGCCGCGCTCGACCTGGGCATCAAGTCCAACACGCCGCGGATGATGGCCGAGCGGGGCATCGAGGTGCACGTGCTGCCGCTGACCTCGACCCTGGACGACCTGGTCGCGGTGCGGCCGGACGGCGTGTTCCTGTCCAACGGGCCGGGCGACCCGGCCACCCAGGCGCACGCGGTCGAGCTGACCCGCGGCGTGCTCGACCGGCGGATCCCGCTGTTCGGCATCTGCTTCGGCAACCAGATCCTCGGCCGCGCGCTCGGCCGCGACACCTACAAGCTGCGCTACGGCCACCGGGGCATCAACATCCCGGTGATCGACGTGGCGACCGGCAAGGTGGCGATCACCGCGCAGAACCACGGGTTCGCGCTGGAGGGCGAGCCGGGGGAGGAGTTCAGCTCCGACTTCGGCCGCGTGCTGCTGAGCCACTACTGCCCCAACGACGGCACGGTCGAGGGCGTGCGGGCCTTGGACGTGCCCGCGTTCAGCGTGCAGTACCACCCCGAAGCCGCGGCCGGTCCCCACGACGCCGCACCGCTGTTCGACGAGTTCGTGACGATGATGGGCGAGGGCCGCTGATGCCGAAGAGGACTGATCTCAAGCACGTGCTGGTCATCGGCTCCGGCCCGATCGTCATCGGCCAGGCCTGCGAGTTCGACTACTCCGGCACCCAGGCGTGCCGGGTGCTGCGCGAGGAGGGCCTGCGGGTCTCCCTGGTCAACTCCAACCCGGCGACGATCATGACGGACCCGGAGTTCGCCGACGCCACCTACGTCGAGCCGATCACGCCGGAGTTCGTGGAGAAGGTCATCGCGGCCGAGCGGCCGGACGCCATCCTGGCCACGCTGGGCGGCCAGACCGCGTTGAACACCGCCATCGCGCTGCACGAGCGCGGCGTCCTGGAGAAGTACGACGTCGAGCTGATCGGCGCGGACATCGACGCCATCCAGCGCGGCGAGGACCGGCAGATCTTCAAGGACCTGGTCCGCAAGATCGGCGCGGACGTGCCGCGCAGCGCGGTCTGCAAGACCATGGAGGACGTCCGCGCGACCGTCGCCGACCTGGGCCTGCCGGTCGTCATCCGGCCGTCGTTCACCATGGGCGGCCTCGGCTCCGGCATGGCGCACACCCCCGAGGAGCTGGAGCGGCTGGCCGCGAGCGGCCTGGCCGAGTCCCCGGTCACCGAGGTGCTGGTCGAGGAGAGCGTGCTCGGCTGGAAGGAGTACGAGCTGGAGCTGATGCGCGACCGCAACGACAACGTGGTCGTCGTCTGCTCCATCGAGAACATCGACCCGATGGGCGTGCACACCGGCGACTCGGTGACCGTGGCCCCGGCGATGACGCTCACCGACCGCGAGTACCAGCACATGCGCGACGTCGGCATCGCGGTCATCCGCGAGGTCGGGGTGGACACCGGCGGCTGCAACATCCAGTTCGCGATCCACCCCGGGAACGGCCGCATGGTCGTCATCGAAATGAACCCGCGCGTCTCCCGCTCGTCCGCGTTGGCGTCGAAAGCGACCGGTTTCCCGATCGCCAAGATCGCCGCGAAACTCGCCATCGGCTACACGCTCGACGAGATCCAGAACGACATCACCGGTGAAACTCCGGCCAGTTTCGAACCGACGCTGGACTACGTCGTGGTGAAGGTGCCGCGGTTCGCGTTCGAGAAGTTCCCCGGCGCGGACAGCACCCTCACCACGACCATGAAGTCGGTCGGCGAGGCGATGTCCATCGGCCGCAGCTTCGTGGAGGCCCTGGGCAAGGCGTTGCGGTCCATGGAGACGAAAGCCGCCGGTTTCTGGACCGTGCCCGACCCTTCGGGCACCGACCCCGCCGTGACGCTGGAGTCCACTCTGGACGCCCTGCGCAACGGCCACGACGGGCGTCTGTACACGGTGGACCGCGCGCTGCGCCTCGGCGCGACGATCGAGCAGGTGCACGAGGCCTCGCGGATCGACCCGTGGTTCATCGAGCAGCTGGCCTGGCTGGTCGACCTGCGCGGCGAGCTCGAGGACGCGCCCGTGCTGGACGAGCGGCTGCTGCGCAAGGCCAAGCGGGCGGGCCTGTCCGACCGGCAGGTCGCCGCGCTGCGCCCGGAGCTGGCCGGCGAGGACGGCGTGCGCTCGCTGCGCCACCGGCTGGCCGTGCGGCCGGTGTTCAAGACGGTGGACACCTGCGCCGCCGAGTTCGCCGCCAAGACGCCCTACCACTACTCGGCCTACGAGCTGGACCCCGACGCCGAGAGCGAGGTCGCCGAGCAGCGCGACAAGCCGAAGGTGCTGATCCTCGGCTCGGGACCGAACCGGATCGGGCAGGGCATCGAGTTCGACTACTCGTGCGTGCACGCGGCCATGGCGCTGCGCGCGGCCGGGTACGAGACCGTGATGGTCAACTGCAACCCGGAGACCGTCTCCACCGACTACGACACGGCGGACCGGCTGTACTTCGAGCCGCTGACGTTCGAGGACGTGCTGGAGGTGTTCCACTCCGAGCAGCGCTCCGGCACGGTCGTGGGCGTGATCGTGCAGCTCGGCGGCCAGACGCCGCTGGGCCTGGCGCGGCGGCTGGCGGACGCGGGCGTGCCCATCGTGGGCACCCCGCCGCACGCCATCCACCTCGCCGAGGAGCGCGGCGCGTTCGGCCAGGTCCTCGCCGACGCCGGGCTGCCCGCCCCGAAGTACGGCATGGCCACCTCGTTCGCGCAGGCCAAGGCCATCGCCGACGAGATCGGCTACCCGGTGCTGGTGCGGCCGTCGTACGTGCTCGGCGGTCGCGGCATGGAGATCGTCTACGACGAGGACACCCTCCAGGGCTACATCCAGCGCGCCACCGAGGTCAGCCCGGAGCACCCGGTGCTGGTCGACCGGTTCCTCGACGACGCCATCGAGATCGACGTGGACGCCCTCTACGACGGCCACGAGGTGTTCATCGGGGGTGTGATGGAACACATCGAGGAGGCCGGCGTGCACTCCGGCGACTCGGCGTGCGCCCTGCCGCCGATCACGCTCGGCGAGTCCGACGTCGAGGCGGTCCGGCGGTCCACGCTGGCCATCGCCGAGGGCATCGGCGTGCGCGGCCTGCTCAACGTGCAGTACGCCCTCAAGGACGACGTGCTGTACGTCCTGGAGGCCAACCCGCGCGCCTCGCGCACCGTCCCGTTCGTCTCCAAGGCCACGGCGGTGCCGCTGGCCAAGGCCGCCGCCCGGATCATGCTCGGCGCCACCGTGGCCCAGCTGCGCACCGAGGGGCTGCTGCCCAAGACCGGCGACGGCGCCAAGCTGCCGCCGCACGCCCCGGTCGCCGTCAAGGAGGCCGTGCTGCCGTTCCACCGGTTCCGCACGCCGGAGGGCAAGGGCGTCGACTCGCTGCTCGGCCCGGAGATGAAGTCGACCGGCGAGGTCATGGGCATCGACGTGTCCTTCGGCATGGCCTACGCCAAGTCCCAGACCGCCTCCTACGGCTCCCTGCCCACGTCGGGCCGGGTGTTCGTGTCGGTGGCCAACCGGGACAAGCGGGCCATGATCTTCCCGGTCAAGCGGCTCGCCGACCTGGGCTTCGAGGTGCTGGCCACCGCCGGCACGGCCGAGGTGCTGCGCCGCAACGGCATCCCCTGCACGATCGTGCGCAAGCACTTCGAGGGCGCCGACAACATCGTGGACGCCATCCTCGCGGGCACCGTCGACATGATCATCAACACCCCGTACGGCAACCACGGGCCACGCGTGGACGGCTACGAGATCCGCACCGCGGCCGTGGCCAAGGACATCCCCTGCGTGACCACGATCCAGGGCGCGGCGGCGGCCGTGCACGGCATCGAGGCCGCGATCCGCGGCGACATCGGCGTGCGGCCCCTCCAGGCCCTCCAGGCGGCCCTGCGGGGTGACGCGTGAGGGTCGTCGGCCAGAGGTTCGGCGCGCGGATGGCGAAGGCGGTGGCCGAGCACGGCCCCCTGTGCGTGGGCATCGACCCGCACCCCGGCCTGCTGGCGTCCTGGGGCCTCTCCCAGGACGCCGCGGGGCTGGAGCGGTTCGCGCTGACGTGCGTGGAGGCGTTCGGCGGCCACGTGGCGCTGGTGAAGCCGCAGGCGGCTTTCTTCGAGGCGCACGGGTCACGGGGCGTGGCGGTGCTGGAACGGGTCGTGGCGGACCTCAGGGACAGCGGCACGCTCGTGCTGGTGGACGCGAAGCGCGGCGACATCGGCTCCACGATGGCGGCGTACGCGGCGGCGTACCTCACCGAGGGCTCCCCGCTGGCCGGCGACGCGGTCACCGCGTCGCCGTACCTCGGCTTCGGGTCGCTCGACCCGGCCCTGGAAGCCGCCGCCGCGAGCGGTCGCGGAATATTCGTCCTCGCGTTGACTTCGAATCCCGAGGGCGCCTCGGTGCAGCGCGCGGTGGGGCCCGACGGGCGTTCCGTGGCGCAGTCGGTCGTGGACGCCGCGGCCCGCGCGAACGCCGGTCTCGAACCGCTCGGCGACGTCGGCCTGGTGGTCGGCGCGACCGTCGGCGAGCACCGGCTGGACCTCTCCGACCTGCACGGATACGTCCTCGCGCCCGGTTTCGGGGCCCAGGGCGCGACCGTCGCGGACCTGCGCGCGCTCTTCGGCGCGGACCTGCGCGGGGTGCTCCCGACGACCTCCCGGGACGTGCTCAGGCACGGCCCGGAAGCCGCAAAGTTGCGGTCGGCGGCGGCCGCCGTGCGGCGCTCCCTGGAGATGTGATCACGATCAAATCGCGACACGCTTCACGTGGTCCGCTCACCTGCGCAAACGTTCCCTGGTACGGTCCTGCCCACCGACAGGTCCATCACCCATCGAGCGCATACCACACACGGCGTGCGCAAGGCGTTACCGGTGGCGGTGACGGGCTTGTCGGTGGGTGTTGGTACTACTACCACCCGCCGCAACCACTCCAGCGCTGAAAGATTCACCTGACTGGGACCCACGTTGTACCCAGGCAATTGCGCTCGGTACGGTCGCGGCACCGATCCAGAATTGAAATTCCCACACCACGGAGGAAATCGTGGCCCTTCCCCAGCTTACCGAGGAGCAGCGGGCCGCAGCGCTGGAGAAGGCTGCTGCCGCTCGTCGCACTCGGGCTGAGCTCAAGGAGCGCCTCAAGCGTGGCGGCACGAACCTGACCGACGTGCTGAAGGCCGCCGAGAGCGACGAGGTCCTTGGCAAGATGAAGGTGTCCGCGCTGCTCGAGGCGCTTCCGGGCGTCGGCAAGGTGCGTGCGCAGCAGATCATGGAGCGCCTTGAGATCGCTCCGTCCCGTCGGCTGCGCGGCCTGGGTGAGCGGCAGCGCAAGGCGCTGCTCACCGAGTTCAGCGGCGAGTGAGTGATGGCACCGGGGTGGGGTCGGGCGTTCGCGCCCGGCCCCGCCTCACCGTTCTGTCCGGTCCGTCCGGCGTCGGCAAGTCCAGCGTGCTGGCCGAGCTGCGCCGGATGGAACCGGAGATCCACTTCAGCGTCTCGGTGACCACGAGGAAGCCGAGGCCGGGCGAGGTCGACGGGGTGCACTACCACTTCGTCGACACCGCCGAGTTCCGCGAGATGGTCGCCAGGGGCGAGCTCCTGGAGCACGCCGAGTTCGCGGGCAACTGCTACGGCACCCCCAAGGCGCCGGTGGAGCTGGCCCTGGCGGCCGGCACGCCGTCCCTGCTGGAGATCGAGCTGCAGGGCGCCCGGCAGGTCCGGGTCGCGATGCCGGAGGCCCGGCTGGTCATGCTGGCCCCGCCGTCGTGGGAGGACCTGGTCGGCCGGTTGACCGGCCGCGGCACCGAGGACCCCGCCGTCGTCGCCCGCCGGTTGGAGATCGCCAGGGAGGAACTGGCGGCCGAGCCGGAGTTCGACGAGGTCGTGGTGAACGACGACGTGCGGTCCGCCGCCGCGAGCTTGCTAAACTTGGTGGTCGGCCCGGCGCCCGACGCGTGAGCACGCGCGTCGCGAGGCGCGGGACGGTTGTCTCGACACGATGGCAGCACAGACCCACCCCTGAACCGCAGGAGCGTTGACGAGTGACCACGCACACCGAGCTGGGCCCGCTCTCGGGTACTCCGGAGGGCATCACCAACCCGCCGATCGACGACCTCCTGGAGCAGGTCAGCTCGAAGTACGCGCTGGTGATCTACGCCGCCAAGCGCGCGCGCCAGATCAACGACTACTACGCGCAGCTCGGCGAGGGCCTGCTCGAGTACGTCGGCCCGCTGGTCGAGCCGGGCCCGCGCGAGAAGCCGCTGTCGATCGCGCTCCGGGAGATCCACGCGGGTCTCCTCGAGCACACCGAGGGCGAGTGACCGAGGCCGTCGCCGCCCCCGAACGCCCCACCGTGATCCTCGGGGTGGGCGGGGGCATCGCCGCCTACAAGGCGTGCGAGGTGCTGCGCCGGCTCACCGAGTCCGGCCACGACGTGCGCGTCGTGCCCACGGAGGGCGCGCTGAAGTTCGTCGGCGCGGCCACGTTCGAGGCGCTGTCCGGCCGGCCCGTGCAGACCGGGGTGTTCGAGGACGTCCCCTCGGTGCCGCACGTGAAGCTGGGCCAGCACGCCGACCTGGTCGTCGTCGCGCCCGCCACGGCGAACCTGATCGCGAAGGCCGCCCACGGCCTGGCCGACGACCTGCTCACCAACACGCTGCTGACCGCGCGCTGCCCGGTCCTGCTCGTGCCGGCGATGCACACCGAGATGTGGGAGCACCCGGCGACCCGGGCCAACGTGGCGCTGCTGCGCTCGCGCGGCGTGATCGTCGCCGAGCCCGCCAGCGGCCGGTTGACCGGCAAGGACACCGGCAAGGGCCGGCTGCCCGAGCCCGCCGAGATCGTCGACCTGGCCCGGTTGCTGCTGGCGCGCCCCGGCGCGCTGCCGCGCGACCTGGAGGGCGTGCACGTCGCCGTGTCGGCGGGCGGCACGCGCGAGCCGCTCGACCCGGTGCGCTTCCTGGGCAACCGCTCGTCCGGCCGGCAGGGCTTCGCGCTGGCCAGGGTCGCCGCCCAGCGCGGCGCCCGGGTGACGCTGGTCGCCGCGCACACCGCGGACCTGGTCGCGCCCGCCGGGGTGGACGTCGTGCGCGTCGGCTCGGCGCTGGAGCTGCGGGACGCGATGCACGCCGTCGCCGCCTCCGCCGACGTCCTGGTGATGGCCGCGGCCGTCGCCGACTTCCGCCCGGTGGACCTGGTCCAGCACAAGATCAAGAAGACCGATCGCGACCCCGACCCGGTCGCCCTCACCCGCAACCCGGACATCCTGGCCGAGCTGGTCGCCGCCCGGCGGCCGGGCCAGGTCGTCGTGGGGTTCGCGGCCGAGACCGGGGACGCCGACACCGGTGTGCTCGACTACGGCCGCGCGAAGCTCGAGCGCAAGGGCTGCGACTGGCTCGTGGTCAACGCCGTCGGCGACGGTCGCGCCTTCGAGGTCGAGGACAACGCCGGCTGGCTGCTGTCCGCCGACGGCGCGGAGACCCCGATCCCGCACGGCTCGAAGGCGCGGCTGGCGTCCGCATTGTGGGACGCCGTCGCCCCGACCGTCGAACGGTGACGTTCGCGCCCGGGCGCTCAGTAAGCTTGGCACCATTCGCAGATCGGACAGTTAGGGAGTGTCGTGAGCCAGCACAGCAGCAGGCTGTTCACCAGTGAGTCGGTGACCGAAGGGCACCCCGACAAGATCTGCGACGCCATCAGCGACTCGATCCTCGACGCGCTGCTGGCCAAGGACCCGCGCTCGCGCGTCGCGGTGGAGACGATGGTCACCACCGGCCAGGTGCACGTGGCGGGCGAGGTCACGACCGAGGCGTACGCCGACATCCCGTCGATCGTGCGGGACAAGATCGTCGAGATCGGCTACGACTCGTCGGCCAAGGGCTTCGACGGCTACTCGTGCGGCGTGAACGTGGCCATCGGCTCGCAGTCGCCCGACATCGCGCAGGGCGTGGACACCGCGTTCGAGAAGCGGGTCGAGGGCACCGAGGACGAGATCGCCAAGCAGGGCGCCGGCGACCAGGGCCTCATGTTCGGCTACGCCTGCACCGACACCCCCGAGCTGATGCCGCTGCCGATCGCGCTGGCGCACCGGCTGTCGCGGCGGCTGACCGCGGTCCGCAAGGACGGCACGGTGCCGTACCTGCGCCCCGACGGCAAGACCCAGGTCACCATCGAGTACGCGGGCGACCAGCCGGTGCGGCTGGACACCGTCGTGGTGTCCACGCAGCACGCGGACGGCATCGACCTGGAGAAGCTGCTCGGCGTCGACATCCGGCAGCACGTCGTGGCCCCCGAGGTCGACGCGCTCGGCCTGGACACCTCGGACGTGCGGCTGCTGGTCAACCCGACCGGCCGGTTCGTCATCGGCGGCCCGATGGGTGACGCCGGCCTGACCGGTCGCAAGATCATCGTCGACACCTACGGCGGCATGGCCCGCCACGGCGGCGGCGCGTTCTCCGGCAAGGACCCGTCGAAGGTGGACCGGTCCGCGGCGTACGCGATGCGCTGGGTGGCGAAGAACGCGGTGGCCGCGGGCCTGGCCACGCGCATCGAGGTGCAGGTGGCGTACGCCATCGGCAAGGCCGCCCCGGTCGGCCTGTTCGTGGAGACCTTCGGCACCGAGACGGTCGACCCGACCAAGATCCAGCAGGCGATCGGCGAGGTCTTCGACCTCCGCCCGGCCGCGATCATCCGCGACCTGGACCTGCTGCGCCCGATCTACGCCCCGACCGCCGCGTACGGCCACTTCGGCCGCACCGACGTCGACCTGCCGTGGGAGAGCACGGACCGGGCCGACGCCCTCCGCGCCGCCGCCGGCGCCTGACCGCTCCGGCGCGGTCGAGCCGATCTCCAGGACGGGCACGGCACTCCGATCTCGGGGTGGCGTGCCCGTCCTGCGTCCGCCGTCGGCGTCACGGGCCGGGTCACCCGCCCGTGATCTTGCCTGGCTCGAACGTTTGTTCGATACTGGGATCATGGCCGGACGGTTCGCGGTGGGGCACCGGGTTGCGGGCGCGCACCCCGGTCTCTGGTAGACCTCCACCCGTGGCGGGCGAGGCGACGACCAGGCGCGGCGAGCGGGTTCCCGCCGCCTCGCTGCCGGTCGCCCGCGTGTGCGTGGACGTGCCGCTGGCGCACCTCGACCGGCCGTTCGACTACCAGGTCTCGACCGAGCAGGACGCGGACGCCGTGCCCGGCTGCCGGGTGCGGGTCCGGTTCGCCGGCCAGCTCGTGGACGGCTACCTGCTGGAACGGGCGGAGTCCTCGGAGTACGGGCGGAAGCTGACGTTCCTGGACCGGGTGATCTCGCCGGAGCCGGTGCTGTCGCCGGAGGTGGCCGAGCTGGCGCGGGTGGTCGCCGACCGGTACGCGGGGTCGTTGATCGACGTGCTGCGGATGGCGATCCCGCCCCGGCACGCGCGGGCCGAGGCCCGGCCCTCCGACGAGCCCGCGCCGTTGCCCGCGGCGCCGCCGGACGAGGGGTGGGCGCGCTACCCGTTCGGCCCGAACCTGCTGGACGCGCTGCGGTCCGGCCGGGCCGCGCGGGCGGTGTGGCAGGCGCTGCCCGCCGAGGACTGGCCCGCCCGGCTGGCCGAGGCGGCGGCGTCGGTGGCCAGCACCGGCAAGGGCGCGCTGGTGGTCGTGCCGGACCACCGCGACCTGGCCCGGCTGCACCGGGCGTGCGCGGCGCTGGTGGGCGAGGCGGGCGTGGTGACGCTGTCGGCCGACCTCGGCCCGTCCGAGCGGTACAAGCGGTGGCTGGCCGTGCGGCGGGGCGCGGTGCGGGTGGTGCTGGGCACGCGCGGCGCGGCGTTCGCGCCGGTGCGGGACCTCGGGCTGGTCGCGATCTGGGACGACGGCGACGACCTGCACTCCGAGCCGCGGATGCCGTACCCGAACGTGCGCGACGTGCTGGTGCAGCGCTCGCACCTGACCGGCGCGTCCCTGCTGGTGGGCGGCTTCGCCCGGACCGCCGAGGCGCAGCTGCTGGTGGACAGCGGCTGGGCGCACGAGGTGGTCGCGGCCCGCGACACGCTGCGCGCCGTGGCGCCGCGGGTGGCGGCGGTGGGGGAGAGCGACTGGCAGGAGGTCAAGGACGCGGCGGCGAGGTCGGCCAGGCTGCCCTCGATCGCCTTCGACGCGGCGCGGGCCGCCCTGGCCGCCGACACCCCCGTGCTCATCCAGGTGCCCCGGCGCGGGTACGTGCCCGCCCTGGCCTGCGGTCAGTGCCGGTCACCGGCCCGGTGCCGCCGGTGCGCGGGCCCGCTGGCGCTGCCGGGCGGCACCCAGGACGGTGTGCCGAGGCCCGCGTACTGCCGGTGGTGCGGCGCGACGGAGGCGGCGTACCGCTGCCCGAACTGCGGCTCGCGCAGGCTGCGCGGCCAGATCATCGGCGCCCGCCGCACGGCCGAGGAGCTGGGACGGGCGTTCAGCGGCGTGCCGGTCCGCACGTCCGGCGGTGACGAGGTGCTGGCGGACGTGCCGGGCGGCCGGTCGCTGGTGGTGGCCACGCCGGGCGCGGAGCCGTTCGCCCCGGGCGGCTACGGCGCGGCCCTGCTGCTGGACGGCTGGGCGCTGCTCGGCCGGGCCGACCTGCGGGCGGCGGAGGAGGCGCTGCGCCGGTGGATGACGGCGGCGGCGCTGGTCCACGAGGCCGGGCGGGTGGTCGTGGTCGCGGACTCGTCGTTGGCTCCGGTCCAGGCACTGGTCCGGTGGGACCCGGTGTGGCACGCGCGGCAGGAGCTGGCGGCGCGGGCCGAGCTGGGGTTCCCGCCCGCCGTGCGGATGGCGACCGTGGACGGCGCGCCGGACGCGCTGGCCGGCGTGCTGGAGGAGCTGGACCTGCCGTCGACGGGGGAGATCCTCGGCCCGGTGCCGCTGTCGGAGGACAAGGAACGCGCCCTGGTCCGGGTGGCCAGGGCGGAGGGCCGCGCGCTGGCTGCGCTGCTGGCCGACGTGCTGGCCGTGCGCAGCGCCCGGAAGGAGCCGGACGTGGTGCGGGTCAAGCTCGACCCGCTCGAAGTCCTCTGACCGCGGCGGTCCGCCCGGCCCGAGCCCGCACCCTCGAAGTCCTCTGCCGCCCGACCCGACCCGCCGACTCCCGGGTGGTTCTGCTTCGCGCCGGGGTGGGGTAGAAGGGAACGATGCTCCGGTCGACTGTCGCCAGCGTCCTCGCATCACTCCTCGTCGCACCTCTCCTGCCCGCCACCGCCACCGCCTCCTCCGCCGCCGACCCGCCGCGCGTGCCCGAGGCGGTCGGCTTCGGCGGCGTCGTGTCCAGCGTCGACCCCGACGCCTCGCAGATCGGCGTCGACGTCCTGCGGCGCGGCGGCAACGCGGTGGACGCCGCCGTCGCCGTGGCCGCCGCCCTGGGCGTCACCGACCCGTTCTCGGCCGGCATCGGCGGCGGCGGGTTCCTCGTGCACTACGACGCCCGCACCCACCGCGTGTCCACAGTGGATGGCCGGGAGACGGCGCCCGCCTCCGCCGACGCGGACCTGTTCGTCGAGAACGGCCGACCGATCCCGTTCGCCGAGGCCATGACCAGCGGGTTGTCCGTGGGCGTGCCGGGCACGCCGCGCACCTGGCAGCAGGCGTTGCGGCAGTGGGGCACGTGGTCGCTCGACCAGGCCGTGCGGCCCGCGGAGGACCTGGCGCGGCGCGGCTTCACCGTCGACGCCACGTTCCACCGGCAGGTCGCCGCCAACGCCGACCGGTTCGCCGACTTCACCTCGACCAGCGCGCTGTACCTGCCCGGCGGCGCGCCGCCCGCGGTCGGCAGCACGTTCCGCAACCCCGACCTCGCCGACACCTACCGCCGGCTGCGCCGGGACGGCATGTCGGCGTTCTACCGGGGCGAGGTGGGCCGCGACCTGGTGGCGGCGGTCCGGCAGCCACCGGTGAGGCCCGGCGCCACCCGCGAGGTCCGGTCCGGCGACCTGACGGCGGCGGACCTCGCCCGGTACGAGGCCCCGCTGCGCGAGCCGACCCGGGTCCGCTACCGCGACCACGACGTGTTCGGCATGGCGCCGCCCTCGTCCGGCGGCACGACCGCCGGCGAGGCGTTGAACATCCTGGAGGCCACGGACCTGGGCGCGGAGACCCCGGTCCAGTACCTGCACCGGTTCCTGGAGGCGAGCCGGCTGTCCTTCGCCGACCGCAACCGCTGGGTCGGCGACCCGGCGTTCGGCGACGTCCCGACCGGGGAGCTGCTGTCGCAGCGCTTCGCCGACAGCCGCGCGTGCCTGATCTCGCCGACGGCGGCCATGACCGGCGCGGTCGCGCCGGGCGACCCGCGCGAGCCGACGCCGTGCGGCACCAGCGGCGAGCCGGCCGCCACGCCGTACGAGGGCACCGACACCACGCACCTGACGGTCGCCGACCGCTGGGGCAACGTGGTCGCCTACACGCTGACCATCGAGCAGGAGGGCGGCAGCGGCATCGTGGTGCCGGGTCGCGGGTTCCTGCTCAACAACGAGCTGACCGACTTCTCGTTCACGCCGGTCACGCCCGGCGTGCCGGACCCGAACCTGCCCGGACCGGGCAAGCGCCCGCGCTCGTCCATGACGCCGACGATCGTGCTGCAGCACGGCAAGCCGGTGCTGGCGCTCGGCTCGCCCGGCGGCGCAACCATCATCACCACCGTGCTGCAGGTGCTGACCCGGCGGCTGGACCGCGACACACCGCTGGTCGAGGCCATCGCCGCGCCGCGCGCGTCCCAGCGCAACGCCGCCGACACCCAGGCCGAACCCGCGTTCCTGGCGGGCGCGGAGGCCGCCGCGCTGCGCGCGCTGGGCCACCGGTTCACCTCGACCGCCGAGATCGGCGCCGTCACGGCGGTCGAACGCCTCCCCGACGGCCGGTGGCGCGCGGCGGCCGAGACGACCCGCCGCGGCGGCGGCGCGGCGCGGGCGGTGTGGCCGACGCGATGACGTGGTGTGGTCCCACCCGCCCCTCAGCCGGGTGGGACCACACCGGTCGGGCGGGGTCGGGCCGTGCGCGGCTCAGCCCGGCCCTGAGCAGTCGACCGCGCCGAGCCGGAAGTCCCGGCCGGGCCTCATCCCCCGGGATGAGGCCCGACCGCTACCCCGAGCGGACGCCCGCCGACGTCCCCCGAGCGCACCCTGGAGGGACGCGAGGAGCTGAGGAGCGGACATGACCACCATCACGATGACCTCCACGACCGGCGCGGTCGCCGAACCGGTGGCCGGCGCGGTGACGCCGGTCGTGACGGCCGCCCGGTTCGTCGGGCACTTCCTGGCCGCGCTGGTCGGCGTCGCCTTCCTCGGCCGTGACCTGGAGCACTGAGCGTGCTTTCGTAGACTGGGACCTCCCCCCAGGCTTCGAGGAGTGCGCGTGACCGTCCAACCGATCAGGCTGTTCGGCGACCCGGTGCTGCGGACGCCCGCCGTCGAGGTCACCGACTTCGACGCGGAGCTGCGCAAGCTGGTCAAGGACCTGTGGGACACCATGAGCGAGGCGGGCGGGGCCGGGTTGGCCGCGCCGCAGCTGGGTGTAGGCCTGCGGGTGTTCACCTACCACTGCGACGGGTTCGCCGGTCACCTGGTCAACCCGACGTTCGAGGTGGTCGGCGAGGAGGAGCAGGACGGCCCGGAGGGCTGCCTGTCCATCCCCGGCATGTCGTGGGACTGCCGCCGGCACCGGCACGTGGTGGCCAAGGGCTGGAACATGCACGGCGAGCCGATCGAGGTCGAGGGCACCGACCTGCTGGCCCGCTGCATCCAGCACGAGACCGACCACCTGGACGGCGTGCTGTTCCTGGACCGGCTGGACGACCGGACCCGCAAGGAGGCCATGCGGGCGATCCGGCAGCAGTCGTGGTTCGACGGCGGCGTGCCGACGATCAAGCAGTCGCCGCACCCGTTGTTCGGTGTCTGATCGCCGCTGCTCCGCGACCGGCGGGCCCGGTCGTCCCCCCGTCGTCCCCGGGTCGGCCTCGCGGGCGAGCTGGGCGCGAGGCGCTCTTCTAGACTTGCGGTCCGCGGTGTCGCGGTAGATGCGAGGAGAGTGCGTGTTCGTCCAAGGAGCCAGGCCGTCCCGTCCGAGTCCCGACGTGCGTTGCGGAGGGGTCTGACATGCGGCTGGTCTTCGCGGGCACGCCCGAGGTCGCGCTGCCGTCGTTGCGGGCGCTGCTGGAGTCCGGCCGGCACGAGGTCGTGGCCGTGGTGACCCGGCCGGACGCGCCCGCCGGCCGCGGCCGCCGGGTGGAGCGCTCCCCGGTCGCGGCGCTGGCCGACGAGCGCGGCATCGAGGTGCTCACGCCGGCCAAGGCGGGCGACCCGGCGTTCCAGGCGCGGCTGAAGGAGCTGGAGCCGGACCTGTGCCCGGTGGTGGCCTACGGCGCGCTGCTGCCCGAGTCCGCCCTGGCGATCCCGCGGCACGGGTGGGTGAACCTGCACTTCTCGGTGCTGCCGGCCTGGCGCGGCGCGGCGCCCGTGCAGGCGTCCGTGCGGCACGGCGACGACATCACCGGCGCGACCACGTTCCGCATCGTCAAGGAGCTGGACGCGGGCCCGGTGTTCGGCGTGGTGACCGAGCGGGTGCGCGACCGGGACACGGCCGGTGACCTGCTCGGCAGGCTCGCCGAGTCCGGCGCGCGCCTGCTCCTGTCCACTGTGGACGGCATCGCGGACGGCACGCTGCGGCCGGTGGACCAGCCCGCGGAGGGCGTCAGCCACGCGCCGAAGGTGGCCGTGGACGACGCGCGGCTCGACTTCGGCACGCCCGCCGTCGCGATCGACCGGGTGGCCCGCGCGGTGACGCCGGACCCCGGCGCGTGGGCGGAGTTCCGCGGCGAACGGCTCAAGCTCGGCCCGGTGCTCCCGGTCGAGGCGGGGGAACCGCTCGCGCCCGGTGAGATCCGGGTGGAGCGCAAGCGCGTGCTCGTCGGGACGGCCACCGACCCGGTGGCGTTGGGCGAGGTGCAGGCGCAAGGCAAGAAGCGGATGTCGGCGACCGACTGGGCGCGCGGCGCCCGGATCGAGGCGGGGGAACGGATTTCATGACCCAGAGGTCTTCGCGTCCATCCCGCCCCCAGCGGGCGCACCCGCCACGCGGTCGCACCGGCCCGGCCCGGCCGCCGGTGGAGGACCCGGCGCGGCAGGCCGCGCTGGACACGCTGCGCGCCGTCCGGCAGCGCGACGCCTACGCGAACCTGGTGCTGCCGGGCATCCTGCGGGAACGCCGGATCACCGGGCGCGACGCGGCCCTGGCGACCGAGCTGACCTACGGGTCGCTGCGCGCGCAGGGGCTGCTGGACGCGGTGCTGGCGGCCTGCACCGACCGGCCGCTGTCCGAAGTGGACGGCGCGGTGCTGGACGCGCTGCGGCTGGGCGCGTACCAGCTGCTGCGCACCCGCATCCCGGCCCACGCGGCGGTCGCCTCGACGGTGGACCTGGTGCGCGCCGACCGGGGCTCGGGCGCGGCCGGGTTCGCGAACGCGGTGCTGCGACGCGTCACCGGCCAGGACGAGGCCGCCTGGGTCGAGGAGGTCGCGCCGGACGAGGACACCGACCCGATCGGGTACGTGGCCATGGCCAACGCGCACCCCCGGTGGATCGCGCAAGCGTTCGCGGAGGCGCTCGGCAGTCGCGGCGAGCCGTTGCGGGAGGCGCTGGCCGCCGACGACATGCGGCCGGCCGTGCACCTGGCGGCCAGGCCCGGTGAGTGCGCCGCGGACGAGCTGGCCGCGATGACCGGTGGCGAGATGGCGCCGTACTCGCCCTACGGGGTGCACCTGGACGCGGGCTCGGGCGACCCGGGCGACCTGGAGGCGGTGCGCGAGCGACTGGCGACCGTGCAGGACGAGGGCAGCCAGCTGTGCGCGGTGGCGTTGACGCGGGTGCCGGTCGAAGGCCGGGACGAGCGGTGGCTGGACCTGTGCGCCGGACCCGGCGGGAAGGCCGTGCTGCTGGGGTCGCTGGCCCGGTTGTCCGGCGCGTCGATGGACGCGGTCGAGAAGGCGCCGCACCGGGCGGAGCTGATCCGCAAGGCGATGGGCGACCTGCCGATCGCGGTGCACGTGGCCGACGGCCGGGAGTCCGGGCTGGAGGAAGGCGGGTTCGACCGGGTGCTGGTCGACGCGCCGTGCACCGGGCTGGGCGCGTTGCGACGCCGTCCGGAGGCGCGGTGGCGGCGGCAGCCGTCGGACGTCGCGCCGTTGGCGAAGTTGCAGCGCGAACTGTTGACGGCGGCGTTGTCCCTGGTCAGGCCGGGGGGTGTGGTGGCGTACGTGGTGTGCACGCCGCACCTGTCGGAGACCGTGGGCGTGGTGGGCGACGTGGCGCGGCGGACCGAGGCCGAGTGGTTGGACGCGCGGGAGTTCTTCCCCGGCGTGCCCGACCTGGGCGACGGGCCGCAGGTGCAGTTGTGGCCGCACAAGCACGGGACGGACGCGATGTTCTGCGCGATCCTGCGGCGGCCCGTGTAGCCGTCGTCGGCGGGAGCGGTGGGGGGAGTGGTCCGGGTGAGCGGTGCGGTGCTCGGGGTGGTCGCGTCGGCGGCGGGCGGGGTCGAGCGGTGGTTCGTGGACGCCCTGGCCCGGCCGCTGGCCGAGAAGGGGTGGCGGTTGGCCGTCACGCTCACCCCCTCGGCGGCCCGGTGGCTGGAGCCCGGGACGGAGGCGCTCGGGGCGTTGACCGGGTTGCCGGTGCGGTGGACGTCCCGCCTGCCCACCGAGCCCAGGCCCCACCCGGTGCCGGACGCGTTCGTGTTCGCGCCGGCGACCGCGAACTCGCTGGCCAAGCTCGCCCTGGGGATCGCCGACAACCAGGCGCTCACCGTGCTGTGCGAAGCGCTGGGCCGCCGCGCGCCGATGGTGGTGCTGCCCCAGCTGTCCGACGACCAGGCGGCCCACCCCGCGTTCGAAGGCCACTTGGCGGTGTTGCGCTCCGCCGGGGTGGTGTTCGCGACCGATCCCGCGTCGGTGGTGCGTGAACTGGATCGGGTGGCGCCGCTCGTCGCATTAGGTGAAAACGACGGTAACGGCGCAACCGGCTGAATTGACAGCCAGTCGAGACGCGTAGCAGTCTGGATTGTGTCGAATTTGTACGGCCGGGATCGTGAATGGGCTTCGGTTCTCCGCTTCCTGTCCGCGCCCGGTGGCCTGCTGGCCATCGACGGCCCGCCGTGCTCCGGAAAGACATCCCTGTTGCGCGAGGCGGTCGCCGCCGCCCGCGATCGGGGTTACGCCGTCGTGCCCGTTTCGGGTGGCGGTTTGGCGGAGTCTGCCGACGTGGCCGCGGCACTCGAACGAGTGGAAAACGATCGGGTGCCGTTGCTGATCGTGGTGGATCAGGCGCACGAAGACCCGGCGGCGTTGCTGGGGTTGGCGGCCGGGCTGGGGGTCGAGGCCGGGCAGCCGGTCGTCTCGGTGCTGGTCGCGTTGTGCGGCGACGCCGTCGAGGTGCGGGAGGCCCTGGGCCGCTACGGGGAGGTGCTCCCGCTCGGGCCGCTCGACGACGACGCGGTCGAGCGGATGGTCACCGACCTGGTGGACGCGGCGCCGCACCCGGAGCTGGCCTCGTTGACGGCGGGCGCGGGCGGCAACCCGCGACTGGTCGCCGAACTGGTGGCGGGGCTGAAGGAAGAAGGCCGGCTCGACGTGCGCGACGGCGTGGCCCGGCCGCTCGGCGGGTGGCTGCCGCGCCGGGTCGGGGCGGTGGTGCGCGGCCAGGTGGACGCGATGTCGGCCAAGGCCACCCAGGTGCTGCGGGTCGCGGCCGTGATCGGCCGGTCGTTCCTGCTGCGGGACGTGGCCGCGCTGATGGACGAGACCACCGGCGCGCTGCTGCTCGCGGTGGACGAGGTGCTGGCCTCCGGGCTGGTGGTGTGCGTCGACGAGCGGCTGGAGTTCGGGTCGGACCTGGTGTGGCGGGCGGTGGTCGACTCGATGCCGGGGTCGGTGCGGCACGCCCTGCGGCACGACGCGGAGGTGCTGCGCACGAGGCAGGCCGAGGCGGGCCTGCCCGCCGAGCCCGCCCAGAGCCCGGAAGCGGAAGAGGAGCACGGCGCGGTCGCGGTGAGCGCGGTGCGGTCCTTGGCCGCCAACGGCAAGCTCGGCTCCGCCATCGCGCTGGCGCGGCAGAGCCTGGTGGGCGGTGTGCCGGCCGGAGCGGCGGCGGAGCTGAACGTGGTGCTCGCGGGGATCCTGCTGGCGGACGGCCGGCCCGCCGACGCGGTGTCCGCGATGGAGCAGGTGCTGGGCGCGCCGGGCGCGCCCGCGCCGTTGCGCCGGCTGGCGGGGGCCGGGCGGTTGTTGTCGCTGTACTTCGCCACGGGGAGCCGGGCGGGCGCGCACGCGTTGTCGGTGCTGACGACGCGGGACCGCGAACCCGCCGACGCGGACGTGGTGATGGCGGCGACGGTCCACTCGTGCCTGGAGTGGAACGCCGGGAAGATCGCCGAGGGCATGTACTGGGGCCGCGAGTCGACCCGCTGGGAGCTCGACGGGCCGACCGCGTGGTGGCAGTCGCAGTCGGCGGTGTCGTTCGCGTTGAAGCTGTCCGCGTTGGGCCAGTTCGAGCAGGCGGAGAGGTTGGTCCGCGACGGCGCCGCGGGCGGCGGGGCGGCGTGCGACGACGAGGCGGTGAAAGCCGGCGCGCCGACCGCCCGGACCATCGCGCGGGCCAGGGTGCTGGTGCAGGCGGGGGAGCTGGACCACGCGCTGGCGACGGCGCGCCGCGGGCTGTCGACCGCCCGGGACCGCGGGCTGCGGATCCTGGTGCCGCTCGCCTCGACCGTGCTGGCGACGGTGGCGCTGCACCGGGGTGACGTGGTGACGGCGGCCGAGCACGTGCGCCGGTACCGGGCCGACCTCGCGGCGGGCGAGGCGGTGTTGCACTCGGGGCAGTACGACTGGGTGGAGTTGCTGCTGGCCCACGCCCGGGGCGGGCCCGAGCGGGCCGCCGAGCTGGCGCGCGAGCGGATGGACGACCCCGCCGCGGCCCGCCGGATGTTGATCGAGGAGCCGGGAGCCGCGTCGTGGATGGCGCGGCAGGCCTTGGCCGCGGGCGACAGCGGGTTGGCCGGCGAGGTCGTGGACGCGGCCGAGCGGCTGGCGGCCGAGAACCCGGGGTTCCCGGCGGTGTCGGTGGCGGCCGGGCACGCGCGGGCGTTGGTGGACCGGGACGCGGAGCGGTTGCTGGAGGTCGCGGAACGGCACCGGCACCCGTGGGCGCGGGCCAACGCCAACGAGGACCTGGCGGTCGTGCTGGCCGAGGCCGGCGAGGTGGCGCGGGCCTCGGCGCACACGACGGCGGCGTCGCGGATCTTCGAGCGGATGGGGGCGGACGGGGAGCTGGCGCGGTTACGCGGTGGTGGCGGTGTGTCGGGGTCGGGGTCGAAGGCGGGTGAGGGTCGGGGTTCGGGTCGGGGTGGGGTGCGTGTCGGGGGCGGGGCGGAGGAGTGGCGGTTGTTGTCGGGCGCGGAGCGGGACATCGCCCGGCTGGTCGGGGCCGGATTGACCAACCGGCAGGTGGCGAAGCAGCTGTTCCTGTCGCCGCACACGGTGAACTACCACCTGCGGGGGATCTTCCGGAAGCTCGGGATCGGTTCGAGGGTGGAGTTGGCGAGGTTGGCGCACGAGCAGGGCAGTGCGAAGGATTCGAAGGTGTGAGGGGTTCGAAGTGCCGGACGGGCGCGGGGAGGGTCGGTCAAGCGCCGACGGCGTCGGAGATCGGGGTCGGGTCGGTGAGGAGGAACCTGACCTCGTCGGTGACGCGGCGGACGTCGGTCGGAGCCACCACGGTGCAGTGGACGCCGTGGGAGGCCACTTCGACGGCCAGGCACTCCGTGAAGGCGATGGCCGCGGCGCGCGAGGCGGCGTAGGCGGCGAAGCCCGACCTCGGCACGGCGATCACGTGGGCGGGCACCACGACGATCGTGCCCCTGCCCCGGTCGACCATCCTGGTGGCGACGGCGCGGGAGATGTTGAACACGCCGTCCACGTTGACCGCGAAGCAGTGCGACCAGTCGTCGTCGGTGATCGAGAGGACCGGGCCGGGGCGCAGGGCGCCCGCCATGGCGACGAGGGCGTCGATGGCGCCGAACTCGCGCTCGACCTGGTCGACGAGGGCGTCCACGGCCGCGCTGGACGTGACGTCGATCTGCCTGCCGGCGATCCGCAGGCCCTGTGCGTGGAGGTGTTCGACGAGGTCGGCGAGTCTCGCGCCGTCGCTGTCGACGGCCGCGACCAGCGCGCCCTGCCTGGCCAGCGACTCGACCACCTCGGCGCCGAGCGGCGAACAGGCCCCGGTGATCAGTGCGATCTTGTGGCGGAATTCGGCATTCATCCCCAGTGCTCCCCAGTTGCTGCCCCCGGTGTGCACGTTATGGCAGGCACACCGGCTAGGGAACTACCTGCGTGAGTAGTCGGAAAGCGGAGGGTGAAATGTGGCTCCCGGCCAGGTCCGGGCAATCGCGGAAGCCTAGACTCGGCAGCCGTGGTCCACCAGCCGATGATCGCCCCGAGCATCCTGTCCGCCGATTTCGCCCGACTCGCCGACGAGGCCGCCGCCGTGCCCTCGGCCGACTGGCTGCACGTGGACGTCATGGACGCGCACTTCGTGCCCAACCTGACCATCGGGCTGCCGGTGGTGAAGTCGCTGCGCAAGGCGACCGACCTGCCGCTGGACTGCCACCTCATGATCGACGACCCGGATCGCTGGGCCATCGGGTACGCGGAGGCGGGCGCCTACAACGTGACGGTGCACGTGGAGGCGGCGGCGGACCCCGTCGGGTTGGCGAAGAACCTGCGCGCGGCCGGCGCGAAGGCCGGGTTGTCGTTGAAACCGGGCACGGCGATCGAGCCGTACGCGGACGTGCTGAAGCACTACGACACGTTGCTGGTCATGTCGGTGGAGCCGGGGTTCGGCGGGCAGTCGTTCATGGCCGAGGTGCTGGACAAGGTGCGGGTCGCCCGGCGGTTGGTGGACACCGGGCACCTCCGGTTGGTGGTCGAGATCGACGGCGGCATCAACGCGGACACGATCGAGCAGGCGGCGGAGGCGGGGGTGGACTGCTTCGTGGCCGGTTCCGCGGTGTACGACGCGGCCGACCCCGGCGCGGCGCTGGAGCGGTTGCGCGAGCAGGCGGCGCGCGCGAGGTGACCGTCGACGAGGCGATGGCGCTGGCCGTCGCGGCGAGTGAGCGGGTGCGGGGGACGACCAGCCCCAACCCGCCGGTGGGCTGCGTGGTCCTGGACGAGGGCGGCGCGGTGGTCGGCGTCGGCGCGACCCGGCCGCCCGGTGGCGCGCACGCCGAGGTGGTGGCGCTGGCGGAGGCGGGCGGGGCGGCCCGGGGCGGCACGGCCGTGGTGACGTTGGAGCCCTGCGCCCACCACGGGCGGACGCCGCCGTGCACCGGGGCGCTGCTCGCGGCCGGGGTGGCGCGGGTGGTGTTCGCGGTGGCGGACCCGAACCCGAAGGCCGCGGGTGGGGCCGCCGTGCTGCGGGAGGCGGGCGTCCTGGTCGAGGAAGGGCTGTCGGGCGAGGCCGTGCGGCGGGGACCGCTGCGGGCCTGGTTGCACTACGCGCGGACCGGGCGGCCCCACGTGACGTGGAAGTACGCGGCCAGCCTCGACGGACGGGTGGCGGCGGGCGACGGCACGAGCCGGTGGATCAGCTCGGCGGAGTCGCGGGCCGAGGTGCACGAGTTCCGCGCGGCGGTGGACGCGATCGTGGTCGGCGCCGGCACCGTCCGCGCGGATGACCCGCGATTGACCGCGCGGAGGTCGCGTCCGGGGCAGGATGGGGTGAGGCAGCCGCTGCGGGTCGTCGTCGGGACGGGCGACCTGCCGCCGGGGGCCCGCGTGCTGGACGACGAGGCGGAGACGATGCACCTGCGGACGCACGACCCGGACGTCGTGCTCGGCGCGCTGGTCGCGCGGGGCGTGGTCGACGTGCTGCTGGAGGGCGGGCCTACCCTGGCGGGTGCGTTCGTGGCGGCCGGCCGCGTCGACCGGGTGCTCGCCTACCTCGCCCCGAAGTTCCTGGGCGACGGTCCGCAGGCGCTGCGGGACGCGGGGGTGTCGACCGTCACCGACGCTGTGGGTTTGGTCGTGGAGCAGGTCAGTATGTGCGGGCCGGACGTGCGGGTCTCCGCAGTCCCCGCGCGTTGAGGAGGAACGGTGTTCACCGGGATCGTCGAGGAGTTGGGTGAGGTCGTCGCCGTCACCGACCTGCCGGACGCGGCGCGCGTCACCATCGCGGGCCCGTTGGTGACCAGCGACGCGAAGCACGGCGATTCGATAGCGGTCAACGGCGTGTGCCTCACCGTGGTGGACGTCGCCGAGGGCGCGTTCACGGCGGACGTGATGCGCGAGACGCTGACCCGCAGCAGCCTGGCCAAGGTCGCCGAGGGCGACCAGGTCAACCTGGAGCGCGCCGCCGCCGTCGGCCAGCGCCTGGGCGGCCACATCGTGCAGGGCCACGTCGACGGCACCGGGGTGGTGCTGGCCAGGGAGAAGGCCGAGCACTGGGAGGTCGTCCACATCGGACTGCCGCCGGCCCTGGCCCGGTACGTGGTGGAGAAGGGCTCGATCACCGTGGACGGCGTGTCGCTGACCGTGGTGGAGGTGTCGGAGAACCAGTTCTCGGTGAGCCTGATCCCGACCACGCTGGAGCTCACCACCCTCGGCCGGCGTGCGCCGGGCGACCACGTCAACCTGGAGGTGGACGTGCTCGCGAAGTACGTCGAGCGGCTCGCGCTGCCCCACCTGCGCGCCGAGGAGGCCCGGTGAACGACTTCGCCGACATCGAGCGGGCCATCGCGGACATCGCCGCGGGCAGACCCGTCGTCGTGGTGGACGACGAGGACCGGGAGAACGAGGGCGACCTCATCTTCGCCGCGGAGAAGGCGACGCCGGAGCTGCTGGCCTTCATGGTCCGCTACACGTCCGGGTACGTGTGCGTGTCGCTGACCGAGGGCGACTGCGACCGGCTGGACCTGCCGCCGATGTACCACACGAACCAGGACCAGCGCGGCACCGCGTACACCGTGACCGTGGACGCCCGGGAAGGCGTCTCCACCGGCATCTCGGCGGCGGACCGGGCGCGGACGATCCGGCTGCTGGCCGACCCGGACGCGGGCCCGAAGGACTTCAACCGGCCCGGTCACGTGGTGCCGCTGCGCGCGCGCGACGGTGGCGTGCTGCGCCGCCCCGGGCACACCGAGGCCGCCGTCGACCTGGCCCGGATGGCCGGGCTGGCGCCGGTGGGCGTGCTCTGCGAGATCGTGTCGCAGAAGGACGAGGGCGACATGGCCCGCCGTGACGAGCTGGAGGTGTTCGCCTCCGACCACGACATGGCGCTGATCACCATCGCGGACCTGATCGCCTACCGGCGGCGGGTGGAGACGCAGGTGGAGCGGGTCGCCGAGGCGCGCATCCCGACCGCGCACGGCACGTTCACCGCGGTCGGCTACGACAGCAAGCTCGACGGCATCGAGCACATCGCGATGGTCTACGGCGACCTCGGCGACGGCGAGGACGTGCTGGTCCGGGTGCACTCGGAGTGCCTGACGGGCGACGTGTTCGGCTCGCTGCGCTGCGACTGCGGCCCGCAGCTGGACGCGGCGCTGGAGGCGGTGGCCGCGCAGGGGCGCGGCGTCGTGCTCTACATGCGCGGGCACGAGGGCCGCGGCATCGGCCTGATGCACAAGCTGCAGGCCTACCAGCTGCAGGACGGGGGCGCGGACACGGTGGACGCGAACCTGGGCCTGGGGCTGCCCGCCGACGCGCGCGACTACGGCACCGGCGCGCAGATCCTCAGCTCGCTGGGCATCAGGTCGATGCGGCTGCTGACCAACAACCCGGCCAAGCGGGTCGGGTTGGAGGGCTACGGGCTGACCGTGCTCGACCGGGTGCCGCTGCCGATCTCGCCCAACCCGGAGAACCTGCGGTACCTGCGCACCAAGCGCGACCGGATGGGTCACGAGCTGCACCAGCTCGAGCAGTACGAGGCGCTGTCGCAGGGCGGCGCGGTGGTGTCCACCACGGAGGGAGCGGAATGAGCGGCGAAGGGCGACCCGAGGACGTCGTCCCCGACGCGGCGGGGCTGACGCTGGGCGTCGTGGCCACCCGCTGGCACACGAAGATCACCGACAACCTGGTCGAGCGGGCGTTGGCCGCGGCGGCGCGGGCCGGCGTCGCGTCGCCGACGGTGGTGCGGGTGGCGGGCGCGGTGGAGCTGCCGGTGGTGGCGCAGGAACTGGCCCGCACGCACGACGCGGTGGTGGCGTTGGGCGTGGTGATCCGGGGTGGCACGCCGCACTTCGAGTACGTGTGCGACGCCCTGACCGCCGGTCTGACCCGGGTGGCGCTGGACGAGTCCACGCCGGTCGGCAACGGTGTGCTGACCACCGACGACGAGGACCAGGCGCTGGCCCGCGCCGGGTTCCCGGACTCGGCGGAGGACAAGGGCTTCGAGGCGTGCGTGGCGGCGCTGGGCACGGCGCTCGTGCTGCGCGGGCTGCGAGCGGGCTCGTGAGGACCGCCGTGACCGCCGACGTGATCGAGTTCCGCCCGAAGAGGATCCGCGTGGTCGCGTGGGTCAGCGCGGTGTTCCTGGTCGCCGTGTTCACCGTGGTCGGGTTGCTGCTGGGCGACACGCCGACCGGCGTGATCTTCCGGACGTCCGACCAGGTGGCGATGGTCTTCCTGGGCGTGCTGCTGGCGTGCGGCATGTTGCTGCTGGCCAGGCCGCGGGTGCGGGCCGACGCCGAGGGCGTCGAGGTGCGCAACGTGGTGACGGTGCACCGCTTCGCCTGGCCGGAGGTGCTGCACGTGTCGTTCCCGGACGGCGCGTCGTGGGCGCGGCTGGAGCTGCCGGACGACGAGTACGTGTCGATCATGGCCGTCCAGGCGGTGGACCGGGACCACGCCGTCGCCGCCGTCCGCGCCCTGCGCGACCTGCACAAAGCCGCCACCACCTGACCCCGGTCCCGCGCGTGTCCTACCTCCGGAACGCGTGTGTCCTACGTTCAGGACGCGTGTGTCCTACGTTCAGGACCCCTGAGTCGAGCGTTCGCGTACCCGGTCGCAGGTGTCGGCGTAAGCGCTGATCGTCGTGGTGCCGTTGGCCGACGGGTGTCCTCCAACGGGACTCTTGTCGGGGTTCGGGCCCCTGCCTAGGTTCGGGTGATCTACGAGCTTGGGGGTCCGCACATGCGCAGACGTTCACTCCTGACCGGTGCCGCGGCCGTGGCGGGCGCGGTGACGCTCGGCTTGAACCCGGCGGCACGGGCGCAGCGGCCCGGCGCGTCCGACGCGCCCGACCTGTCCCTCGGCGACTACCCGGTGGTGGGTCGGGTGCGGGCGCGCAAGGCGATGGAGCACCTGCGCGTGCTCAGCGAGCGGATCGGGCAGCGCATCGGCGGCACGGAGTCCGAGCACCGGGCCCGCGACTACGTCGCCTCCGTGCTGCGCGACCTGCGCTACCAGGTGACGTCGCAGCCGTTCGCGGTGCCGGACAAGTACCTGTCCACGCTGACCGTCGGGCCGGACACGTGGCAGGCGGGCGCGTCGCGCTTCGGCGCGCTGGGCGTGACCGCGAGCGGCCCGGTGGTGGACCTGGACAACGGCGCGTCCCTGCCCGCCGACCTGACCGGGAAGGTCGCGCTGCTGGTCAACGTGCCGACCGGTTCCACGGCGGTGCTGGACGCGGCACGGCTGGGCGCGGCGGCCGTGCTGGTCGGCCGGGTGTCGACGCCGCCGGCGGGCAAGACCGGCGCGTTCTCCCCGGCGTTGACCGCGACCGTCGCCGTGCCGGTGCTGGGCGTCGCGCAGGTGCACGTGGAGCGGCTGCGGGCGGCGGGCGCCGTCACGGTGACCGTGTCCACCACCCACCTCGCGGGCCTGACCTCCTACAACGTGCTCGCCGAACGGCCGGCGACGTTCCCCGGCCGGGACAACGGCGTGGTCATGGTGACCGCGCACTACGACAGCGTGCCCGGCTCGCCCGGCGCGAACGACGACGGCAGCGGCACGGTGCTGACCCTCGAGCTGGCCCGGGTGCTGCGCCACCTGCCGACCCACCGGGCGCTGCGGTTCGCGCTGTGGGGCTCGGAGGAGCAGGGCCTGCTCGGGTCCCGCCACTACGTGAACCAGCTGGCCGACGCGGACGCGGCGCGCATCGCGGGCGTCTTCCAGAACGACATGGTCGCCACCAGCCACGGCCCGGCCACCGCGTACTGGCTGCTCTCGGTGGACGGCGGCGACAACGCGACCACCGCGCAGGTCGCCGCCGCCGCGGCACGCCTGGGCTACGGCGCGCAGGCGCACGGCCCGGTGCCGCGGGGCAGCAGCGACCACGTGCCGTTCCACGAGCGGGGGATCGCGGCGGCGAACTTCAGCTGGCGCGGCGAGGGCGGCCCGCACGAGCTGGAACCGCTCTACCACACCCCCGAGGACACGATCGCGCAGAACGTGAGCCCGGACCGCCTGCAGATCTCGTTGGAGCTGATCGGCGCCGCCGCCTACCGCCTGGCCCGCACCCGGGCCTGACCGACGGGACGGCATGGCGACGGCGGGTGCGCGCGGCCGGGTGGCCGGTCAGGTGTCGCCGGCCGCGCGCAGCAGGCGCCCGGCGGTGGCCCGGAGGTGCTGCCGCAGCTCCTCCGGGCCTTCCACCTCGAAGTCGACGCCGATCATCGCGATCCACAGGCCGACGTCCTCCAACGACGGCGCGCCGACGGTCAGCCGGGTCCGCTCGTCGTCGATCCGCTCCAGGTGCACCGAGCCGTACGAGGTGCGGGCCGCGACCACGTCGTACGGCGCGTGCATGATCAGCCGGGCCTCGTGCGGGTACGGCGCGACGGACAGCTGCCGCGCCACGTACGACGCCAGGTCCTCCGCCGGCGGCTCGCGCGGGGTGAAGCGGGCTCCGGGGGTCGGCTCCTCCTCGATCCGGTCCACCCGGAACGTGCGCCAGTCCTCCTTGTCCACGTCCCACGCCACCAGGTACCACCGCCGCCCGGTGTGGGCCAGGCCCAGCGGCTCCACGTGCCGCTTCGTGCCGCCGTCGCGCCCGGCGTAGGGGAACCGCAGCCGCTGGTGGTCGCGGCACGCGATGGCGATCGCGGTCAACGTGGCCGAGTCGACCTGCGCCCCGCGCGTCGGCAGCGCGATGGTGTGCGCCTGGAGCGCGTTCACCCGCCGCCGCAGCCGGGACGGCAGCACCTGCTCCAGCTTGGCCAGCGCCCGCACGGACGTCTCCTCGATGCCCGCCACGCTGCCGTTGGCCGCCGTGCGCAACCCCACGGCGACCGCCACGGCCTCGTCGTCGTCCAGCAGCAGCGGCGGCAGCTCGGCGCCCGCGCCGAGCTGGTAGCCGCCCGACACGCCCGGCGCGGCGTTGACCGGGTAGCCGAGGGTGCGCAGCTTGTCGACGTCGCGCCGCACGGTCCGGACGTCGACGCCGAGCCGGTGCGCGAGGTCCGCCCCGGTCCAGTCGCGGCGCACCTGCAACAGCGACAGCAGCTTGAGCAGACGGGCCGAGGTCTCCAGCATGAGCCGCAGTCTGCCGGCCAACGCGGACAGCTCCTGTCCGCGTCCTAGCCCCGTCGTGCTCCTTCCGGCCAGACGACCACCACCGGCACGCCCGACGCGCGCGCCGTCTCCACGACGTCGGCGGTGCCGCCGCGCCCGTCGGGCGGCTGCCCGTCCCACACCGCGATCAGCAGCTCCACCGACGCGAGCATCCGCTCGTTCGCCATCACGTACGCGTGCCGGCCCGACAGCTCGTTCGGCAGCACGCTGACCACGTGCGCCCGCGCCAGCAGCTCGTCGTAGTCGGCCCGCTTCTCCGGCTTCAGCTTGTCCCGGTAGTCCATCGCGGGCAGCACGACCTCGACCCGGCCGCCCAGCTCCAGCACCGCGCGCGCGAACAACTGGTCCGCGCCCGGCGCCAGGCAGGTCACCCCGACCAGGGATGACCCGCCCGCCGCCTCGGCCTCCAACGCCGTGCGGATGGCTTCGCGCACGGCGTCGACGCAATCGGGCGCCAGCTTGCTGTGCCCGGTGATCCCCACCCGCATCACTAGGCCGTCCGGACCCCGCGGATCGCTTCACGGGTGTCGCGCACGACCGCCAGGTCGCGGTGCCGCTCGGCCTCCTTGGCGAAGTCCTGCAGCTTGCGCACCACCCGCCCGGACGCCAGGCCCGCCGCCGTCGGCAGCACCTGCTGGATGAGGCCGCACGCCTCCTCGGGTTCGCCCGCCACCATCTTCGTGCGGGCCAACCCGATGACGTCGAACGCCCGGTTGCGCACCCTCGCCGGGTCGCGCAGGTCGAGCGCCCGCCGGATGTGCTGCTCCGCCATCGGCGCCTGCCTCGGGTCGTGCCCGGCCAGGTCGCGCATCCGAGCCCCGATGACCCCTTCCAGCTCCGCCTCGTCGAACGAGTCCAGCCACCACGGGTCCGAACCGGGCCGCCGCTGGGCGAAGCTGTCCTGCGCCTGCCCGACCGCCCGGTGGAACTCCCGCACCCGACCCATCTGCGCGTAGGCCCACGCCTCCCGGGTCAGCAGGAGCGCCTGCAACGTCGGGGTGGCGTTGCGCCGCGTGCCGTACTGGCCGAGCTGGACCAGCTCCAGACCGTCCTCGGGCCGGCCCAGGTCGAACATCTGCCTGGCCATCGCCGCCAGGCACAGGGCGGCGAACGGGTCGTTGCGCCCGGCCTTCGCCATGCGCACCCCGAGCACGTAGTACCGCTGCGCGGCGTCGTGCATGCCCGCGTCCCACGACATGCTGGCCGCCACCTTGGACAGCTCGGCCCCGATGAAGAAGGCCCGTTCCGTGGTGGGGCCCGCCGGCGCCCGCGACAGCCGCTCGGCCAGCTCCTCCAACTGCCCGAGCACCGCCTTGCGCGCCAACCCGTACCCGCCCCGACCGCCCCACCCGCGCAGCCCGTCGGCGACGCGCTGCAACGCCGCCAGCTCCTCCTCGCTGATCGCCGCGCTGGACGACCACTTGGACAGGGGCTGCAAGGGGTGCAGCCACCGCTGCAACGGTTCGACCAGTGCGGGACCCATCGCCACCGCGGCGGCTCCGGTGAGCGCCGCTCGTCTGCTGATCGCCAAGTCGTTCCTCGCCGTCTCCTCGACCGATCTGGCAATGCTCGACGCGTCCCACGCCGCGGCGAGCACATCGGGCGGGGCGCCGCGATCGGCGTCCGCCTGGCTTGGGATTCCGACGCGGTCGAACCACAGCCGGTCGGCCGGGACGCCGAGCGCCCTGGCGAAGTGGCGCAGCCGGTCGATCCGGTCGATCGGGTTCTCGCCGGTCTCGTACCGCGACAGCTGCGCCTGGGAGATCCCCAGCCAGGACGCCAGGCGGTCTTGGGTGACTCGACTGACGTGCTGGGGGTGGTGCCGGTAGGCGGCGAGGAGGGCGCCCATGTCCCGGTCGGAGAACGCGGCGGCCATCGCCTCGTGGTCCCAGAAGTCCCCGGGCACCTCGGGTGGTCCGTAGAGCTCGGTCCGCGCGTTGCGGCGACAACGCTGGCAGAGCCGGTCGGTGTTGTCGGCGGCGATCAGCGCCCCGCACGTCGGGCATGCGCGCCTGGTACTGGCTGCTCTTCGAGCTTTCCGTTCCATGGCTCGCTCCCGTCACTGAGCGTGCTCACCAGTGTATAGAGATGTGATCAGGAGTCCATGCATTTCGTGCATAAGGCGGGGTAGGCCCCGGGCGGGGGACCCGGTGACGCCGGGTGGTGGATGAGGGTGATCCGTCCGGTGCATGGATCCGACCCGACAACGGTGTGGTGAAACGTCCCGATCGGGCCGACGCTGCGTGGTGTGCCGGTGCCGGGACGACCCCCGCGGCCCGGGCACACCGCCCACTCCACCCGACCGGGGAGGGACCTCCGCCGATGAGCATCACCGCCGCCACCACCGCCGACAACGGCCCGCGATACGGACCACGCGACCGCGCGCACCAGCAGGCACTCGGCGAGGCGATCGCGGGCTACCGGCTGCTGGGCTGGAAGGTGTCCGTCACCGAGCAGGGCGTGTTCCTGCCGCTCGGACCGGCCACCACCGCCCTGGCCATGCCCGCCCGCATCGGCTCGCGCGTCCTGGCCGACCTCAAGGCCCGGATGCTCGCCGGTCCCGTGACCGTCATCCCCGGGCCCCGGGAGCACTGGATCTTCCTCGCCGAGCTGGTCGCCCTGCTGCCCACGCACCTGAAGGCGCCGGCCGAGGTCCAGTTCGTCCGCTCGCCGCAGCGCATCGCGCTGCCGCCGACGATGACCCGCTACGGGTCGCTGCGGTGGGCGAACCCGCCGTCGCACTCGCGGCACTGGTTCCCGCCGTTCACGGCGGTGCTGGCGCTGGCCCGGACGGCGGTGGCGAAGGACCGGTAGGCGAAGATGGGCGGGTGGACCGACGGACGTTGCTGTGCGGCCTGCTCGCCCTGACCGCGGGCGTGACGTCGACCGCCTGCGGCACGGGCGAGCCGGCGCGTCGGCCCGGCGTCGGCTCGGCCCGTGCGGGCGACCGGGTGGCCGGGCTCGCGGACGTCCCGGTGGGCTCCGGCGCACTGGTCGACGTCGGCGGCGACGGCCAGTTGCTGCTGGTCAGGCCGTCGGAGTCGGAGGTGCGGGCGTTCAACCCGGCCTGTCCGCACCAGGGCACGACGGTGAACCCGCCCGCCGGCGGCACGATCAGCTGCCCCACGCACCGCAGCGCGTTCGACCCGGCGACCGGCGCGGTGCTGTCCGGCCCGTCGCCGCGCGGGCTGGCCGAGGTGGCGGTGGCCGTGTCCGGCCCGGACGTGGTGCTTTCCTGAAGAACCGTCCCAAGTGGTGGAAGTGTTGAACCCCGCTTCACGTGGTGTCGTATTGCGTGTGTCCGGACGACTACCCACCACCACTTAGCGGAGGACCTGTTTTGAGTTCCTTGGAGAAGACAGGGCTGTCCCGGCGCTCGATGCTGTGCGGCGTGCTGGTCGCGCTGGCGGTGCCGGGCGGCCTCGCCGCGTGCGGCAGCGAACCCACCCCGGGCGGGACCGGCACGACCGGCGGGACCACGCCGGGCGGCGGCACCACCCCGGCCGGCCCTCCGATCATCGCGGCGCTGGCCGACGTGCCCGAGGGCGGCGGCCTGATCGCCGGCAACCCGGCCAACGGCAAGCCGCTCGTGCTGGTGCGCACCGGCGAGACGGTCAAGGCCTTCGACGCCACCTGCCCGCACCAGGGCACCGCCGTGTCGCCGCCGGAGGGCGACGTGATCACGTGCCCGAACCACGGCAGCACCTTCAACGCCTCGGACGGCGCGGTGACCAAGGGCCCGGCCACGAAGGGCCTGGCGGAGGTGCCGGTGAAGGTGGAGGCCGGCCAGGTCGTGCCCGCCTGACCTGCCGCCCGGCCGGGCCGCCCCCCGGCCGGGGAACCGGTAGCAGACCCGATCCGACCCGGCGCGGGGTCGGCCTCGGCGAGGCTGTCGGTGCTCCCACGTACGCTTTGCGTGTGGCCGATCCGTCGACCTATCGCCCTGCGACAGGCACCATCCCCGAAGCCCCCGGCGTCTACAAGTTCCGCGACGCCGGCGGCCGCGTGGTGTACGTCGGCAAGGCCAAGAGCCTGCGCCAACGCCTGAACTCCTACTTCGCCGACGTCGCCGGCCTGCACCCGCGCACCCGGCAGATGGTGACCACCGCCGCGAGCGTCGAGTGGACCGTCGTCGGCACCGAGGTCGAGGCACTCCAGCTGGAGTACAACTGGATCAAGGAGTTCGACCCGCGCTTCAACGTCCGCTACCGCGACGACAAGTCGTACCCGGTCCTGGCCGTGACGTTGAACGAGGAGTTCCCCCGCCTGCACGTCTACCGCGGCCCGCGCCGCAAGGGCGTGCGCTACTTCGGCCCGTACGCGCACGCCTGGGCGATCCGCGAGACGCTGGACCTGCTGCTGCGCGTCTTCCCGGCGCGCACCTGCTCGGCGGGCGTGTTCAAGCGCCACGGCCAGATCGGCCGCCCCTGCCTGCTCGGCTACATCGACAAGTGCTCCGCGCCGTGCGTGGGCCGGGTCAGCCCGGACGAGCACCGCGACATCGTCGAGGACTTCTGCGACTTCCTGGCCGGCCGGACGGACTCGATGGTGCGCCGCCTCGAACGCGAGATGACCGCCGCCGCCGAGGAGCTGGAGTTCGAGAAGGCCGCCCGCCTGCGCGACGACCAGGCCGCCCTCAAGCGGGCGCTGGAGAAGCAGGCCGTCGTCCTCGGCGACGGCACGGACGCCGACGTGGTCGCGTTCGCGCAGGACGACCTGGAGGTGTCGGTCCAGGTCTTCCACGTGCGCGGCGGCCGGGTGCGCGGCCAGCGCGGCTGGGTGGTCGACAAGGTCGACGAGACCGGCGTGACCGGCCTGGTGGACCAGTTCGTCACCCAGTTCTACGGCGAGCAGGTCGAGTCGGCGCGGGCCAGCGGCGTGGAGTCGGCGCCGGTGCCGCGCGAGGTGCTGGTGCCGGAGCTGCCCGACGACGCCGAGGCCGTCGAGAAGTGGCTGTCGGACCTGCGCGGCAGCAGGGTCGCGCTGCGGGTGCCGCAGCGGGGCGACAAGCGGGCGCTGATGGAGACCGTGGAGCGCAACGCCAAGGAGGCGTTCCAGCAGCACAAGCTGCGCCGCGCGGGCGACCTGACGGCCCGCTCGGCGGCGCTGCAGGAGCTTCAGGAGGCGCTGGGCCTGGACACGGCCCCGCTGCGCATCGAGTGCACCGACATCAGCCACGTGCAGGGCACGGACGTGGTCGCGTCGCTGGTGGTCTTCGAGGACGGCCTGGCGCGCAAGTCCGAGTACCGCCGGTTCGCCGTGCGGGAGGGCGCCGAGCAGGGCGACGTCGGCTCGATCGCCGAGGTGGTGCGCCGCCGGTTCCAGGCCTACCTGCGCGACAACAAGGACACCGGCGGCGCCACGCCCGGCATCGACCCGGAGACCGGCAAGCCGCGCAGGTTCGCGTACGCGCCGAACCTGCTGGTGGTGGACGGCGGCGCGCCCCAGGCGCAGGTAGCCTCCGACGTCTTGGCGGAGCTGGGCATCACCGACGTCGCCGTGGTCGGCCTGGCGAAGCGGCTGGAGGAGGTGTGGGTGCCCGGCGAACCGGACCCGGTGATCCTGCCCCGCACCAGCGAGGCCCTGTACCTGCTGCAACGGGTGCGCGACGAGGCGCACCGGTTCGCGATCGCCTACCACCGGCAGAAGCGGTCCAAGCGGATGACCACCTCGGCGCTGGACGACGTCCCGGGCCTGGGCCAGACGCGCAAGGCCGCGTTGTTGAAGCACTTCGGCTCGCTGAAGAAGTTGCGCGAGGCGAGCGTCGACGAGATCAGCGGTGTGCCCGGAGTGGGCCGGCGCACCGCGGAGGCCGTGCGCTCGACGTTGGGCGCGGCGGGCACCGGAGTGCCGTCGACGGAGTCGAAGATCGGACCACCGGCGGCCGAGCCGGTGGTCGAACACCGACAGGAGCACAAGTGAGCGCACCGGCCGGCGAGAAGTCCGGCATCGAAGTCGCGGTGGTGACGGGCCTGTCGGGGGCGGGCCGCAGCACGGCCGCGAAGTGCCTGGAGGACCTGGGCTGGTTCGTGGTGGACAACCTGCCGCCCGAGCTGATCGCGACCATGGTGGAGCTCGGCGCGCAGGCCAGGGGCGCGATCACCAGGGTCGCGGTGGTGATGGACGTGCGCAGCCGCGCGTTCACCGAGGACCTGGCGGCGGTCATCAAGGACCTGGACGCGCGCGGCTACAAGCCGAAGGTGCTGTTCCTGGAGGCCACCGACGACGTGCTGATCCGCCGGTTCGAGTCGGTGCGGCGCGGCCACCCGCTGCAGGCGGACGGCCGGCTGGCCGACGGCATCGAGGCCGAGCGGGTCCTCCTGACGCCGCTGCGGGAGGAGGCCGACCTGGTGCTGGACACCTCGGCGCTGTCGGTGCACCAGCTGCGGGCCAAGATCGAGGACACCTTCGGCACCGAGTCGGCGACCCGCACCCGCGTCACGGTGCTGTCCTTCGGCTACAAGTACGGCCTGCCGATGGACGCCGACCTGGTGATGGACGTGCGGTTCCTGCCGAACCCGTTCTGGATCCCGGAGCTGCGCGAGCAGACCGGCCTGGACGGCGACGTGCGCAACTACGTGCTCACGCAGGAGGGCGCGGAGGAGTTCCTGGACCGCTACCACGAGCTGCTGCGGCTGATCGGCGCCGGCTACCGGCGCGAGGGCAAGCGGTACCTGACCCTGGCGGTCGGCTGCACCGGCGGCAAGCACCGCAGCGTGGCCATCTCCGAGGAGCTCGCGGGCCGGTTGGCCAGCGAGGACGGCATGGCCGTCAAGGTCGTGCACCGGGACCTGGGACGCGAGTGAGCTTCAGAGCGGTCGCGCTGGGCGGTGGGCACGGGCTGCACGCCACGCTCACCGCCCTGCGCCGGGTGACCGACGACCTGACGGCCGTGGTGACGGTCGCGGACGACGGCGGCTCCTCGGGGCGGCTGCGCCGCGAGCTGGGCCTGCTGCCGCCCGGCGACCTGCGCAAGGCGATGGTGGCGCTGGCGGGCGCCGACGAGTCGAGCGCGCTGTGGTCGACGCTGTTCCAGCACCGCTTCGGCGGCACCGGCGCGCTCGCCGGGCACGCCGTCGGCAACCTGGTGCTGGCGGGCCTGTTCGAGCAGCTCGGCGACCCGGTGGCGGTGCTGCGGGAAGCGGGCAGGCTGCTCGGCGTGCGCGGTCGCGTGCTGCCGATGTGCACCGAGCCGCTGTCGATCGAGGCCGACGTGACCGGGCTGGACGACGACGCCGACGTGGTGCGCCGCATCCGGGGCCAGGTCGCGGTCGCCACCACGCCGGGACGCGTGCAGCGGATCCGGCTCAACGGGCCGGGCGGCCCCGGCGAGGCGCCGCGCGGCTGCCCGGAGGCGGTGGAGGCGGTGCTCGCCGCGGACGTCGTGGTGCTCGGCCCCGGCTCGTGGTTCACCAGCGTGCTGCCGCACCTGCTCGTGCCCGAGCTGCACGACGCCCTGGTGCGCACGTCGGCGCGGAAGGTGGTCGTGCTCAACCTCGTCCCCCAACCGGGGGAAACCGACGGCTTCTCGCCGGAGCTGCACCTGGACGTCCTGCGCGCGCACGCGCCCGCCCTGCGGGTGGACGCGGTGATCGCGGACGTCGACGCGGTGCCCGTTCCGGACCGGCTGCGCAGGGCCGCCGCAGCTCTCGGCGCTGCGGCGCACCTCGCGCCCATCGCCGTGGCCGGCGCGCCCGACCGGCACGACCCGACCGCGCTGGCGTCGAGCATCACCCGGGCGTTGGCCGGCCCTGGTGACGAGACCGGCGGGGCGTCGAGTACAACCCTCCAGGAAGACCGGACGAGCAGGGGAGGCGAGGCGCCGTGGCGATGACGTCGGCGGTGAAGGACGAGCTGAGCAGGCTGGCCGTCTCGAAGACCTGCTGTCGCCGCGCGGAGGTCGCCTCGTTGCTGCGGTTCGCGGGCGGGCTGCACATCGTGGGCGGCCGGGTGGTCGTCGAGGCGGAGCTGGACCTGGGCTCGACGGCGCGTCGGCTGCGCCGCGAGATCCACGAGCTGTACGGGCACCAGTCGGACGTGTTCACCATCACGTCCAGCGGGTTGCGCAAGGGCACCCGGTTCGTGGTGCGCGTGGTGAAGGACGGCGAGGGGCTGGCCAGGCAGACGGGTCTGCTGGACCCGCGCGGGCGCCCGGTCCGCGGCCTGCCCGCGCCGGTGGTGTCGGGCGGGGTGTGCGACGCGGAGGCGGCGTGGCGGGGCGCGTTCCTGGCGCACGGCTCGCTGACCGAGCCGGGCCGCTCGTCGTCGATGGAGGTGACCTGCCCGGGGCCGGAGGCGGCGTTGGCGCTGGTCGGCGCGGCGCGGCGGATGGGCATCGGCTCGAAGTCGCGCGAGGTGCGCGGCGCGGAGCGCGTGGTGATAAGGGATGGCGACGCGATCGGCGCGATGCTGACCAGGCTCGGCGCGCACGACAGCGTGCTGGCCTGGGAGGAGCGCCGGATGCGCCGCGAGGTGCGCGCGACGGCGAACCGCCTGGCGAACTTCGACGACGCCAACCTGCGCCGCTCGGCCCGTGCCGCCGTGGCCGCCGCCGCCCGCGTGCAGCGCGCGCTGGAGATCCTGGGCGCCGAGGCGCCGGACCACCTGGCCGCCGCGGGCGCGCTGCGCCTGGCCCACCGCCAGGCGTCCCTGGAGGAGCTGGGCCAGCTGTCCGACCCGCAGATGACCAAGGACGCGGTCGCGGGCCGCATCCGCCGCCTGCTGGCGATGGCGGACAAGCGGGCCAAGGAGCTGGGCATGCCCGACACCGAGTCCGCCGTGACCGCCGACATGCTCGACGCCGAGGTCTGACCCGGGAAGCCCGCGCGTGTCCTACGTCCGGAACAGGCGTGTCCCACGTCCAGGACACCCGAGTTGAACGCTCACGACGTGCCGCGCCCGCCCGCGGCACGTCCTAGCCCAACCCCAGGGCGGCGACCAGCGGGTCGGCCAGGGACCGCACGTAGGTGTCGGTGAGGTGGTTGTCGCGGTAGACGACCACGTTGCCCACCACGGCCGGGCAGGTGTCGGCGCGGCAGATCCAGTCGGTCAGGTCGACCACCCGCACGCCCGGCAGGCCGGTCGCGGCGTCGGCCAGCGGGTCGGACGGCGAGCCGACGGCCCGCTCCCGGGGCGTGTCGCAGTCGGCCGGGTCGTCGGGGCGGCGTTCCAGGCACGGCGCGACCGGGCGTTCCGGCCGGGGCAGCTCGCGGATCACGGCGACCGGGATGGCGGCGTCGGACAGCGCGGAGAGCACGGTCCGGTACCCGTCGACCATGTCGGCGGTCGACTCCCACGTCCACTTGAGGTCCTTGAGGTAGGACTCCGGCGACATGGCGGCCGTGACCACGAGGTCGGGCGCGAGGTCGCGGATGTGGTCGAGCTTCTTCAGGTTCTCCTCGGAGCAGACGGTCAGCGGCGTGCCCGCCTCCGTCGGCGGCGCGGTCGAGAACGGGCAGCCGTTGCGCGCCAGCAGGTGCACCTGCCACTGGTCGCCGCCGCCGCGCCGGGCGAACGCGGCCAGCGCGGTGCTGAACTGCGCGGCGTGCGAGTCGCCGACCACGACCAGCGTCCTGGGCGCCTCCGGCTTGCCGAACACGCACGACTTGAGCCCGTCGGCCAGGTCGCGCGTCACGCAGTCGTCGTGCGGCCAGTCCTCCCCGGCCACGGCGGGCGCGGGCGCGAGCGGGACGCCGGTCGGCGCGGACAGCGGCCGGCCCGGGTCCAGCGCCAGCGCGCCGGGGTGGTCGGCGTCGATCACCGACCTGCCGCGCAACGCGGCCAACGCCGACTCGGCCGACGCCCACCCGCCCGACGCGACCGCCACGGTCACCGCGACCATCACCGCGCCGAGCCCGTACGTCACGCGCCTGCGGGCGGGCCGCCGCCGCCGGAACGGGTCCTCGACGAAGTGCTTCGACACCGCCGCCAGCACGAGGCTCGCGCCGGCGGCCGGCGCCTCGTACCCGGCGAGCGACTCGCGCCCGGTCAGCTCCAGCACGAACACGATCACCGGCCAGTGCCACAGGTAGAGGCTGTAGGAGATGTCGCCGACGTAGGTCAGCGGGCGCAGGCCGAGCACGCGGGCGAGCGAGTCCTCCCGGGCGACGAGCATCGCGACCGCCCCGAACGTCGGCAGCGCCGCGACCCAGCCGGGGAACGCCAGGTCCGTGGAGAACCAGAACGCGCTCGCCAGCACCGCCGCCAGACCGCCCCAGCCGAGCAGCGCGCGCGCCACCCGGCCCGGCCGCAGCCGGTGCAGCGCCATCGCGGCGAGGCCGCCGATCCCGAGCTCCCACATCCGCGTGGGCGTGACGAAGTACGCCGCGCCCGGGTCCACCGGCGTGTACCAGGCGGAGAACGCGAACGACGCGACCGTGACCACGCCGACCGCGACCGCCGCGTACCGCACCGGCCCACCGCCCAGCCGTGCCGCGAGGACCGCCGCGGCCAGCAGCACCAGCGGGATGACCAGGTAGAACTGCTCCTCGACGGCCAGCGACCAGAAGTGCTGCACCGGTGACGCGCCGGCGGTGGCGTGCCCGTAGTCGTTCGACAGCACGGCCAGCAGCCAGTTCTGCGCGTTGACCGCGGAGAACAGCACCTCGCGCAGCACGGTCGGCCACCGCGACTCGGGCAGCACCGCGAACACCGCCGCGGTGACGGCCAGCAGCACGGCGGTGGCGGCGGGCAGGAGCCTGCGGATCCGCCGCGCGTAGAAGTCGAGCAGCCCGACCCGGCCGGTGCGCCGGACCTCGCCGGTGAGCGTGCCGATGATCAGGAAGCCCGAGAGCACGAAGAAGACGTCGACGCCCACGAAACCGCCGGGCAGCCACTCGGGGCGCAGGTGGTAGCAGATCACCAGGGCGACGGCCAGCGCGCGCAGGCCCTGGATGTCGGCGCGGACCGCGGGGCGTTCGGCGGCACGCGCGGCCGCGACGGGTGGTTCACCGGTCACCAGCGCCACAGCCACCGCCTCGCCTCGAATCGAAAGCGGCGCAGCTTAACCCGATCGTGTATCAGTCCGTCCTCGCCCCGGGCGTGTCCCGCGGTCGTGACGACCGTGTCCCGCGTCCAGGGCACCGCGGCGAACGCCCGCGACGGCCACCCTCCGTCACGCGACCTCGCGCCCTGCGGGCGTGCACTGAGCGTCATACCCTGGGGGACGGCGGGCCCGGCGCCGGGGCACGACCCGGCCGCACTCCGGGGTCACCGCGCCCCGACCACCGAGTTACTTAGAAGTAACAAGCCGGTCGAGCTGGATTTTCTTGTTCGATAAAGAGATCCTGGTGGTCCACGTGACCAGGGACGCAGGCCGGAGGCTAGGCTGACTCTCGGCTGCCTGGTCAGCCCATGACTGCACGCCCCTGGCGGACAACGCCAGTCGAGTACCGAGGAGACTCACCGTGACGGTTCGCGTAGGTGTCAATGGTTTCGGCCGCATCGGTCGCAACTTCTGGCGCGCCGTTCAGGCCAGCGGGCACGACATCGAGATCGTCGCCTTCAACGACCTCGGTGACGTCAACACCATGGCCCACCTGCTCAAGTACGACTCCATCCTCGGCCGCCTCGACGGTGAGGTGACCGTGACCGACGAGGGTATCGCGGTCGACGGCAAGGTCATCAAGGCGCTGGCCGAGCGCGACCCCGGCAAGCTGCCCTGGAAGGACCTCGGCGTCGACGTCGTCGTCGAGTCGACCGGCTTCTTCACCGACGCCTCGGCCGCCCGCAAGCACGTGGACGAGGGTGGCGCGAAGAAGGTCATCATCTCCGCGCCGGCCAAGGGTGAGGACCTCACCGTGGTGCTGGGCGCGAACGACGACCAGTACGACGGTTCGCAGACCGTCATCTCGAACGCCTCGTGCACCACCAACTGCCTGGCCCCGCTGGCCAAGGTGCTGCACGACAGCTTCACCATCGAGCGTGGCCTCATGACCACGATCCACGCCTACACGCAGGACCAGAACCTGCAGGACGCGCCGCACAAGGACCTGCGCCGCGCCCGCGCCGCCGCGCTCAACATCGTGCCCACCAGCACCGGCGCCGCGAAGGCGATCGGCCTGGTCCTGCCGGAGCTGAAGGGCAAGCTCGACGGCTACGCCCTGCGCGTGCCCGTGCCCACCGGCTCGGCCACCGACCTGACCGTCACCGTCGGCCGCGAGGTCACCGTGGACGAGGTCAACGCCGCCTACAAGGCCGCCGCCGACGGTCCCCTCAAGGGCTACCTGCGCTACAACACCGACCCGATCGTGTCGGCCGACATCGTCACCGACCCGGCGTCGTGCATCTACGACGCGCCGCTGACCAAGGTCATCGGCAACCAGGTCAAGGTCGTCGGCTGGTACGACAACGAGTGGGGCTACTCCAACCGCCTCGCCGACCTGGTCAACCTCGTCGCCAGCAAGCTCTGAGCACAGAGGCGGATCACTCGCTGTGAAGACTCTCGACGATCTGCTCAGCGAGGGTGTCTCGGGTCGGCGCGTCCTGGTGCGCGCCGACCTGAACGTCCCCCTCGACGGCGACCGGATCACCGACGACGGCCGCGTCCGCGCGTCGGTGCCCACCATCAAGGCGCTCGTGGACGCGGGCGCCCGCGTCCTGGTCGCCGCGCACCTCGGCCGCCCCAAGGGCGAGCCCGACCCCGAGTTCTCCCTCGCGCCCGTCGCCAAGCGGCTCGGCGAGCTGCTCGGCCAGGACGTCGCGATCGGCGCCGAGGCCGCCGGCGACGGCACCGTCGTGCTGCTGGAGAACATCCGCTTCGACGCCCGCGAGACCAGCAAGGACGACGCCGAGCGCGCCGCCCTCGCCGACGAGCTGGCCGCCAAGGCCGACGCGTTCGTCTCCGACGGCTTCGGCGTCGTGCACCGCAAGCAGGCGTCGGTCTACGACGTGGCCCGGAAGCTCCCGCACTACGCGGGCGGTCTCGTGCTGGCCGAGGTCGAGGTGCTGCGCAAGCTCACCGACGATCTCCGACGCCCGTACGTCGTCGTGCTCGGCGGCGCGAAGGTGTCCGACAAGCTCGGCGTCATCAAGAACCTGCTCACCAAGGTCGACCGGCTCCTCGTCGGCGGCGGCATGGCCTACACCTTCCTCAAGGCCCAGGGCCACGAGGTCGGCGGCTCGCTGCTCCAGGCCGACCAGCTCGACCAGGTCCGCGGCTTCCTCGCCGAGGCCGAGGAGCGCGGCGTCGAGCTCGTGCTCCCGGTCGACGTGCTGGCCGCCGTCGACTTCGCGCCCGACGCGCAGTTCGAGGTCGTCGCCACCGACGCCATCCCCGCCGACCGGCAGGGCCTGGACATCGGCCCGAAGACCCGCGAGCTGTTCGCGGCGAAGCTCGCCGACGCGCAGACCGTGTTCTGGAACGGCCCGATGGGCGTGTTCGAGTTCGAGGCCTTCTCCGGCGGCACCCGCGCGGTGGCCGAGGCGCTGGTCAAGAGCGACGCGTTCACCGTGGTCGGCGGCGGCGACTCGGCCGCGGCCGTGCGCGCCCTCGGCCTGCCCGAAGACGGGTTCTCGCACATCTCCACCGGCGGTGGGGCGTCCCTGGAGTACCTGGAGGGCAAGGAACTGCCCGGCGTGTCTGTGTTGGACGAAGACCTGCTTGCAGGGTCGAGCGGGGGAACCGAGTGATGGCTCAGCGTCAGCCCCTCATCGCGGGCAACTGGAAGATGAACCTCAACCACCTCGAGGCCATCGCCCTGGTGCAGAAGATCGCCTTCTCGCTCCCGGAGAAGTACTTCGCCAAGGTCGAGGTCGCGGTGCTGCCCCCGTTCGTCGACATCCGGTCGATCCAGACCCTCGTCGACGGCGACAAGCTGCTGCTCAAGTACGGCGCGCAGGACCTGTCGCCGCACGACTCGGGCGCCTACACCGGCGACGTGTCCGGCCCGATGCTGGCCAAGCTCGGCTGCTCCTTCGTCACCGTGGGCCACTCCGAGCGTCGCGAGTACCACCACGAGGACGACGCGGTGGTCAACAAGAAGGTCAAGGCGGCGCTCAAGCACGGCGTCACCCCGATCTTCTGCCTCGGCGAGCAGCTGGACGTCCGCGAGTCCGGCGGCCACGTCGCGCACTGCACCGACCAGCTCGTCGCGGGGCTGAAGGGCCTCACCGCCGAGCAGGTGCGCGACGTCGTCATCGCCTACGAGCCGGTGTGGGCGATCGGCACCGGCAAGGTCGCCTCGTCGGCGGACGCGCAGGAGGTGTGCTCCGCCATTCGGGTCAAGCTCGCCGAGCTCCACGGCGAGGACGTCGCTTCGGCCGTTCGAGTGCTTTACGGCGGCTCGGTCAAGTCGGGCAACATCGCCGAGTTGATCTCCCAGAAGGACGTCGACGGCGCTCTTGTCGGTGGTGCGAGCCTGGATGCGGACGAGTTCGCCAAGCTGTGCGCACTCGCGGCGGGCGGCCCTCTACCCTGATGTGACTGACACACTCTTCACCCGCGGTGGTCCACGGTCGGCAGTCGACCGGGTACTCTGTGGCGTCACCTGCCTGACAGCGAGGAAGAAATGATCCTGTTCCTTCAGATCCTGTTGCTCGTCTCCAGCGTGCTGCTGATCCTGCTCGTGCTGCTGCACCGCGGGCGTGGCGGCGGTCTGTCCTCGTTGTTCGGCGGCGGCATGCAGTCGAGCCTGTCCGGTTCCAGCGTGGTCGAGAAGAACCTCGACCGGCTGACGTTGTTCGTCGGCTCGGTCTGGGTCATCGCCATCGTGGGCATCGGACTGCTGTTGAAGGTCAACTGACACAGGTCGGCGGGCGCCGACGGCGTCGGCCGACGCGGACACAGGGAATCCACGTGGTGGGGGTGTGAGGGTCGATGGCTGGTGGTAACGCGATTCGCGGTACCCGCGTCGGCGCAGGCCCGATGGGCGAATCGGAGCGCGGCGAGTCCGCGCCCCGACGTCGGGTGTCGTACTGGTGCGCGAACGCGCACGAGTCTCGGCCGTCGTTCGCGGTCGAAGCCGAGATCCCGGAGAACTGGGACTGCCCCCGGTGCGGTCTGCCGGCCGGGCGCGACGAGCAGGCACCTCCTGCTCCGCCGCGCAACGAGCCGTACAAGACGCACTTGGCGTACGTGAAGGAGCGGCGCTCCGACGCGGACGGTGAGGCGATCCTCGAAGAGGCGCTCACCAAGCTGCGCAAGCAGCGCGAAGAGCCCTAGACAGGCTCGGGCGAGAACGGCACGACGGCCCCGGTGGGACTTCCCGCCGGGGCCGTCGTCGTCTCCGTTCCCGCCCGGTCTCCGCCCCTGCCCGGTCAGCTCCGCCTGGTGAACAGGCCGGAGAACTGGCGGCGGACCATGATCGCGCCCACCAGCAGGAAGAACACCAGGATCACCAGGGTGGACGTCGTGCCACCGGTCGAGCTGGTCAACGCCACGTCCACGCTGCCCACCAGCACCACCCCGCAGTCGGCGCGGATCACGTGGCGGCCCGGCTGGATCGTGGTGAACTCGACCCGGGTGCTGAACGTGCCCGAGTCGTCCGCCTTCGCCGCGCCGACGGCCTCGCCCAGCGAGCTGAGCCGCACCGGCGACCCCGGCTCGCACCCCGTGCCGGTGGCGGTCAACGGGTCACCCGGCTGGATGTTGTCCTTGTCCAGGGTCAACGCGCCGTCACCGTCGAACGGGACCGTGCTGACGGCCGAGGTCGACGCGGAACTGCCCGTCGTGGTCGTCGTCGTGGTCGTGGTGGTGGTGGTCGTCGTGGTCGGCCGGGTGGTGGTGGTCGTCGGGCGCGTGGTGCTCGTCGTGGTCACCGGGGGAGCGGTCGTCGTCGTGACCGGCGGCGGGGTGGTGGTCGTGGTCGGCCTCGCCGTCACCGTGAAGTTGTCCGTCGGGGACGACGTCGCCGCGCACTGCGGACGTGCCGTGACCCGGTGCACGCCGACACCCGCGTCCGGCGGCACGGTCGCCGAACCGGACCCCGCGCCGCGACCCGCGTGCCTGCCGCTGCCGATCACCCGCCCGCCGTCCCACAGCAGCTGCACGGTGTAGTTCGAGCAGTCCGGGTCGAGGTACACGCCGGTCCAGCTCACCGTGAACGTGCTGCCCGCCGGGCCGGAGTCCGGGCTCGCGGTCGCGACGCCCTGCTGCTGCGCCGATACCGGTGCCGCTACAAGCGCCGTAACGGCATATGCCGAGGCACCGAGTAAAGCTAGTGTTCCTGCCGATCGCATGCCGACTCCCGGACCAGTCCGCTACCCCCGATGAGGTGCCTTGTGAGACGCATTATGAGCAGCGTCGGTTTACTGCTCCTGTGCGGGATCTTCTTCGGCGTCGCCCCGGCGCACGCCGCCGGGGACGCGGTCACCATCGACGCCACGGTGGACGGCGTCCCGGTCGGTGAGGACGAGCTGCTGCTCGACCCGTCGCGCTCCTCCCTCATCTCCGTGACCGTCCACAACGGAACGGACACGGTCCGGCACGTCAAGACGATCCGGCTGTCCGGCACGGCGCTGGCGCTGACGTTCTTCTCCTACGACACGACCGTGCCGTTCGACGTGCCCGCCCGGGAGAGCGTCACGCGCGGGTTCGTGCTCGACCTCGGGCAGCTCGGCGCCCAGGCCACCGGGTTGCTGCCGACCGAGCTGGAGGTGCTCGACACCAACCGCGACGTGGTGGCGTCGATCGGCATGACCGGTGACGTGCGCGGGTCGATGTGGTCGGTCTACGGCGTGTTCGGGCTCGCGGTGTTCGGGTTGACCCTGCTGGCGTGGGCGGGCGCGCTGTTCGCGCTGGCGCGCCGGCGGCTGCCCGCGAACCGGTGGCAGCGGGCGATGCGGTTCCTGCCCGCCGGCGTCGGCACCGGGCTCGTGGCGGTGATCTCGCTGTCCGTGCTGCGGGTCATGGCGCCGTCGCCGGCGGCGGAGATCCCGTTCGTGCTGGGCGCGGCCGCGGTCGCGTTCGCCCTGGGCTACCTGACACCTCACCCGGACGTGGACGACCTGCGCCCGGTCGGTCCGGCGGGCCCGGCCGGTCCGGTCGACCCCGAGGCCACGCAGCGCATCACGCGGCCGTTGCCGGGCGGTGTGGCGTGACGGTGTCGGCGAACGTCGTCGCGGCGCTGCCGCAGTACGAGCTCGGCGCGGAGGTCGGGCGCGGCGGGATGGGGGTCGTGTACGCGGCCGTGCACCGGCCGTTGGGGCGGGCGGTGGCGGTGAAGCGGCTGCCCGGGGTGCTCGCCTCGGACGAGCGGATGAGCGCGCGGTTCGCGCACGAGGCGCGGCTGCTGGCGCGGCTCGACCACCCGCACATCGTGCCCGTCTACGACTACGTCCAGGACCGCGGCGAGCACCTGCTGGTGATGGAGAAGCTCGACGGTGGCACGGTGTGGTCGAGGTTCACCGGTTCGGGTGTCACGCCCGCGTCGTCGTGCGCCATCGGTCTGGCGATGCTGTCGGGGCTGCACGCGGCGCACGGGGCCGGGGTGCTGCACCTGGACGTGAAGCCGAAGAACCTGCTGTTCACCTCCGGCGGGGTGCTCAAGGTCGCCGATTTCGGGATCTCGCAGGTGGTGAGCGAGGGCGCGACGCTCGTGACGCACGGCGGGCAGGTGCTCGGCACGCCCGCGTACCTGTCGCCGGAGCAGGCGCTGGGCAACCCGCTGAGCCCGGCGGCCGACGTCTACGGCGCGGCGACGGTGCTGTACGAGCTGCTGAGCGGCAGGCTGCCGTTCGACAGCGGTGGCGGGGCGTTGGCGATGATCCAGCGCCACGTCCACCAGCAGCCCCGTCCCCTGACCGAGGTGCCGAGCCCGCTCGCCCAGGTGATCATGCGGGGGCTCGAACGCGACCCCCGGGCGCGGTACCGCAACGCGGAGACGTTCGCGGTGGACCTGGCGGGCGCGGCGGCCGAGCTCTTCGGCCGGGACTGGCTGCTGCGCCTCGGCGCGCCGGTCCACCTGAGCCCCCACGTGGCCGCCGCCGGCAACCGCTCCGCGCCGGGCCCCTCCGGGCCGCGGGAGAGCCTCGACCTCCCCGTTCGGGCGACGCTCGTGGACACCCCGGCGACACCGCCCGTGCGGCTGGGCGCGCAGACCCTCGTGCCGGCGGCGCAGGTGCTGGCCGCCCCGGGGCCCGCCCGGTGGTTCGCCCTGGCCGCGGGCCTCGCCGCCGCCGTGATGATCGCCCTCCCCTTCGCCGCGCCGACCCGCGACCTGCCGATCCTCGACGCCGACCTGAGCAAGCCGGTCGCCGTCGGCCAGGGCGACCCCGCGACCGCGCGCCTCGCCGTGACGGCCGCCGGGATCACCCTGGCCGACGTGCCCGCCGCCTCCCCTCCCGCCGACGCCCCCGCCGCGTCGCCGCTGACGTTCGAGCTGCCCGGCGCGAGCCGGTGGATCGTGGGCGGCGCCGCGGTGGCCACCGTGACGGCCGACGGCCGGTCCACCGCCCACCTCCTCCGGCCGACGACGCACCCGATGATCAGCATCATGGGCGCGGGGAGCGCGGTGCTGCTGCTGTTCGCGCTCGCGTACCTGGAGTCGGTCGTGCGGTCCCTGCGGCGGCGCCAGGCGGGGACCGGCGCGGTGGTCGTGGCCGGGCCGTTGGGCTTCGCGCTCGGCGTGGCCGGGTGGCTGCTGCCGTCGGTGCTCCTGCGGCACCCGCCCGACCTGTGGCTGGCGCTGGTGTGCGGCGGGCTGGGAGCGGCGGCGGCGGTGTGCACGGCCGTGGCCACCCGGCGCGGGGCGCGCGGCGTGGTTGACAGACTCGGCTAATGCCATTAGCTTTTGAGTTACATACATTAGCCGACCGTGGGAGTGGACATGACCGAGTTCCTGGAGCTCGACGGCGGACGGCTCGCCTACGACGTGACCGGTGAGGGGCCGCTGATCGTGCTGGCCCACGGCATGGGCGACAACCGCGGCGCCTACCGCGAGGTGGCCGCCCGGCTCGCCGGCGCCGGGTACCGCGTCGCCACCGTGGACCAGCGCGGCCACGGCGAGTCCAGCACCGGCTGGCCCTCCTACACCCGCACCGACTCGGCGGCCGACCTGCTGGCCGTGGTCCGGTACCTGGGTGGCCCGGCCGTGCTCGTCGGCCACTCGTTCGCCGGTGGCTCCGTCGCCATCGCCGCCGCCCGGGAGCCCGGGTCGGTCACCGCGATCGTGCAGATCAGCCCGTTCACCCGGGCGCAGCGGGTCGACTTCGGCGCTCTCCTCTCGAACCCCCGCTACCGCAAGGGGATGCTGCTGCTCATGGGCGCGGGGATGTTCCGCAGCGTCGGGCTGTGGAAGCGCTACCTCGACCACGCCTACCCCGGCGCCAAGCCCGCGGGCTTCGCCGAGCACCTCGCCGCGCTCGACGCGGACCTGCGCAGGTCCGGTCGGATGGCGGTGGTGGGGAAGATGGGCATGTCCGCGCCGACCGACGCGGGCGCCGTGCTCGGCGACCTCCGGTGCCCCGCGCTGGTCGTCGAAGGTTCGCTCGACCCCGACTGGGTCGACGCCCGCGCGGAGGGCGAGGGCGTCGTGGCCGCCATGCCGCCGGGGCTGGGCCGCGTCGAGGTCGTCGAGGGGGCGGGCCACTACCCGCACGTGCAGTTCCCGGCCGAGGTGGCCGCGGCGGTCCTGGCCTTCCTCGGGGCGGGCGCCCGTGGCTAGGGCGGCGCTGTCCGCGACCGCGGTGGTCGACGTCGCGCTGCGCCTGGTCGACGAGGAGGGTCCCGCCGCGCTGACCCTGGCGGCGGTGGCCTCCCGGGCGGGTGTGGCCACGCCGTCGCTGTACAAGCACGTCCGCAACCTGGCCGAGCTGCGCGCCCTGCTGTCGGTGCGGATCATGGACGAGCTGGCCGACCGGATCGGCGGGGCGGTGCTCGGTCGATCCGCCGACGAGGCGATCCGCGCGCTCATGACGGCGTGGCGGGGTTACGCGGTGGGTCACCCGCACCGCTACTCCGTGATCATCCAGGCGCCCGAGCCGATGGTGGCGCAGGCGGGGGAGAGGCTGGTCGGCATCGTGCTGGCCACCCTCCGCGGGTACGGCTTGGAGGACTCCGCGGCGATCCACGCGGTCCGGTGCCTGCGCGCGGCCATGCACGGCTTCGCGTTGCTGGAAGCGGAGAACGCGTTCCAGCTCCCCGAGACGCTGGACGAGTCCTACGACCTGTTGATCCACATGGTGGTCGCCGGGGTGCGGACACCTCCGCGCCGCGCCTGAGACTCAGGCTTCCAGCGGCCTGAACAGGGGAAACGTCACTTTCACGGCGAAGCCGCCGTTGTCGGTGGGTCCGGCTTCCAGCTCACCGCCCAACAGCGCCGCGCGTTCCCGCAGCCCCATCAGACCGTGACCACCGCTGGGCAGCGCCGCCCCGTCCACCGACCCCACGGCGCCCTCCGGGGCCTCGTTGCGCACCTCCACCCGCAGCTGGTCGGCGTCGGCGATCACCGACACGGCGGTGGCCGCACCGCACGCGTGCTTCCGCACGTTCGTCAACGCCTCCTGCACCGTCCGGTAAGCCGCGCCCGACACCGGGGCGGGCAGGTCGGCCACCGGGCCCCGCACGGTCAACGTCGCGGTAATGCCGGCGGCGCCGACCAGCTGCGACAGGTCCTCGACCCGGGGCTGCGGGGAGTCGTCGCCGCTGGTCGTCCGCAGCACGCTCACCAGCTGCCGCAGCTCGTCCAACGTCCTCGTGCTCAACATCCGGATCGTCCCGGCGACCTGCCTCGCGTCCGGGTCGGCCGCGGTCATCCGCAGCGCGCCCGCCTGCATCGCGATCAGGCTCACCTGGTGCGACACGACGTCGTGCATCTCCCGAGCCAACCGGGCCCGCTCGTCCGCCCGCACGGCGTGCGCGTGCAGCATCCGCTCCCGCTCCCGGCTCGCCGCCAGCTCGGAGATCCGCGCCGACAGCTCCTCCCGGGCGTGCGCCAGCAACCCGATCGCGATCGGCATCCCCGCCACGATGCACCCGTAGATGGCGTTGTGGACGTGGGTCTTCCAGTCGAGCGCCACGAACTCGTCCAGCGGCCACACGAAGAACCGGCTCAGCCACACCAGGGCCGCGCCGATGTAGGTCTGCGCGGACAGCAACTGCTGCCGCGCCAAGGTGCCCAGCGCGATCATCGCCGCCAACTGCGCCCACCCGGCCAGGAAGCCGGGCACGGTGATCAGCACCACCAGGAACGGGAACCGCCGGCGCAACGCCACGGCCGCCACCGCCACGACCGACAGCACGTAGTTGTACGGCTCGGCCTCGGGCACGACCCGCAGCCACACGTCCAGCGCCGCGATGCCGACGGCCGCCGCGTCGAACGCGAGCTGCCGGTGCCTGCCGAGCACCCGGCCCAGGAACCGCCCGACCACCCGGTGGAAGGCAGCACGCCGCACCCGCTCGGTCGCGACGCCGTTGTCCCGACCGCTCGGCAGCCTTTCGACAGCGTTGCCGGCCAGGGTCCGACCTCCTGTGTCAGCTGTCCGCCGGTCCTCACCGTACTGCGCTGTCATCGCGCTTGGCATGACCCGCCTTTCCGCCCCCGACCCGCTCGGACGACCCGCTCACCCTTCGAGATGCTGTGATTACCCGAACGGGACGCCGGGCGCCGCACAAAATTGCGAGCGCGAACGTCCGGTGAGCGGACAACGTGCGGGGGAACGGCCGCGAGTGCCCCACATCACCCCGGGAACGCCGCTGCCGCCGTGCCCGGGGAGGGCGACGGCGGCAGCGGGACGGCGGGGGTCAGGCCGACGGCGGGGTGTGGGCGTCCGGCACCTTCGCGGCGGCGGCCGAGTCGAGCAGCCACAGCGTCCGGTGGAGGCCGCGCGCGCCGGCGGCGGGCAGCCGCGACTCGTCCTCGCCGGCCACGCCCGAGGCCACGGCGGCGGCCTTCGCCGCACCGGTCGTCATCAGCCACACCTCCCGCGCCGCGCGGATGGCGGGCAGGGTGAGGCTCACCCGGGTCGGCGGCGGCTTGGGGCAGTCGCGCACCGCGACGACCGGGCGCTCCCGCTCCGCCACCGCAGGCGACTCCGGGAAGATCGAGGCCACGTGCCCCTCCTCGCCCACGCCGAGCAGGCACACGTCGAACGACGGCACGGCGCCGTCGCCCTCGGCGGCGGCGAGCACGGCGGCGTACGCCTCGGCGGCGGCCTCCGGGTCGTCGCCGAACCGCCCGTCCGACGGCTCCATGACGTGCACCCGCGACGCCGGCACCGGCACGTGGTCCAGCAACGCCTCCCGCGCCTGCGTCTCGTTGCGCTCGGGGTGCCCGGCGGGCAGGAACCGCTCGTCGCCCCAGTACAGGTCGACCCGGGTCCAGTCCACCGCGTCGCGGGCGGGGATGGCGCGCAGGTGCTCCAGCACCGCGATGCCGGTCCGCCCGCCGGTCAGCACCAGCGACGCCGACCCGCGCGCGGCCTGCGCGTCCACCAGCGCGGTGACCAGGCGGGCGGCCGTGGCGGCGGCCAGCAGGTCGCCGTCGCGGTGCACCACCAGCTCGGGCCGGCTCACGAGCCGGCCTTCGCCTTCGCCGCCTTGGGCGCGCCCTTCGCGCCGGCTTTGGAGCCGGACTTCGGCGCGGCGGTCTTCGCCGACGCCTTCGCGGGCTTGCCGTCCGTGTCCGCCTTCGCACCTGCCTTGCCGTCCATCGGGCTGTCACCGACCTGGGTGACGAGCCCGCCGTCCGACTTCGCCTTGACAGCACCGGACGCGCTCCCGGACGCCGCGCGTGCGGGCTTGCGCGTCGAGGTGGCGGCGGCCTTCGGCGTGGTCCGGCCGCGCACGACCTTGCCCAGCGACCGCAGCGCCGCCTCGTACACCTCGTCCGGGTCGAGCCGGCGCAGCTCCTCGGCCAGGCAGTCGCGCACCTGGCGGCGCTGCAACGCGACCCGCCGCTCCGGCTGGCCGGGCTGGGTCAGCGCGCCGACCTTGCCGTCGGGGCGCGACAGCTCCACCACCCCGGACCGGCGCACCAGCCGCACGTCGACGATGCCCTCGCCGCGGCTGGCCCGCGCGCGCTTCACCGGCACCCGCAGGCACCCGGCGAGCCACGCGGCCAGCAGGTCGGTCGACGGCGAGTCGACCTCGCCGCTCACCTCGGCCTCGGTGACCTTCTCGTGCGGCGGCAGGTCGAACGCCGACGCGAGCATCGCCCGCCACAGCGTCAGCCGCGTCCACGCCAGGTCCGTGTCACCCGGCGTGTAGCCGACCTTGCGCTGCTCCAACGCCCGGATCGGGTTCTTCTCCGCCGCCGCGTCGGTGATCCGGCGCTGCGCGAGCTGCCCGATGGGGTCCTCGGCGGGCACGGCGGGCGCCTCGTTCGGCCACCACGCCACCACCGGGGTGTCCGGCAGCAGCAGCGGCACGACGCACGAGGCGCCCTCGTTGGCCAGCTCGCCGTACAGGCGCAGCACGACGACCTCGGACGCGCCCGCGTCGCCGCCGACGCGGATCTGCGCGTCGAGCCGGGGCGCGGCCTTGCGCGCGCCGCGCGCCACCACGATCACCCGGCAGGGGTGCTCGCGGCTGGCGTCGTTGGCCGCGTCGATGGCGTCCTCGGTCTTGGTGCCGTCGTCGGTCACGATGACCAGCGTCAGCACCCGGCCGAGGGTGACCGCGCCGCCTTCTTCGCGCAGCCGCACGAGCTTGCTGTTGACCTGCGACGTGGTCGTCGAGGGCAGGTCGATGATCACGGACGCCTCCAGTGCCTGCCGGTGCGGGCCAGCATCTCGTCCGCCGACGCCGGCCCCCAGGTGCCTGCCTTGTACTTCTCCGGCGCGCCGGTGGCGCTCCAGTGCTCGATCACGGGGTCCAGGATCTCCCAGGACAGCTCGACCTCGTCGTTCTTCGGGAACAGCGACGGCTCGCCGAGCAGCACGTCCAGCAGCAGCCGCTCGTAGGCCTCGGGGGAGGACTCGGTGAACGCGTGGCCGTAGCCGAAGTCCATCGTGACGTCGCGGACCTCCATCGAGTTGCCCGGCACCTTGGACCCGAACCGGATGGTCACGCCCTCGTCCGGCTGCACCCGCACCACCAGGGCGTTCTGCCCCAGCTCCTCGGTGGCGGTGTCGTCGAACGGCAGGTGCGGCGCGCGCTTGAACACCACGGCCACCTCGGTGACGCGGCGACCCAGGCGCTTGCCGGTGCGCAGGTAGAACGGCACGCCCGCCCAGCGGCGGGTGTTCACCTCGCAGGTGATGGCCGCGTAGGTCTCGGTGACCGAGTCCTTCGCGAACCCGCCCTCCTCCAGCAGCCCGAGCACCTTCTGCCCGCCCTGCCAGCCGCCGGTGTACTGGCCGCGGGCGGTGGTCTCGTCGAACGGCCCGATCGAGCGCGTCGCCGAGAGCACCTTGACCTTCTCCGCGCGCAGGTCGCTCGGCCGGAACGACACCGGCTCCTCCATCGCGGTCAGCGCGAGGAGTTGCAGCAGGTGGTTCTGGATCACGTCGCGGGCCGCGCCGATGCCGTCGTAGTAGCCCGCGCGACCGCCCAGGCCGATGTCCTCGGCCATGGTGATCTGCACGTGGTCGACGTAGTTGGCGTTCCAGATGGGCTCGTAGAGCTGGTTGGCGAAGCGCAGCGCCAGGATGTTCTGCACCGTCTCCTTGCCGAGGTAGTGGTCGATGCGGAACACCGACTCCTCGGGGAAGACGTCGTTGACGGTCTTGTTCAGCTGCTTCGCGCTGGCCAGGTCGTGGCCGAACGGCTTCTCGATGACCACCCGGCGCCACTGGCCCGGGTTGTCGTTCGGCGGCGTGGCCAGGCCCGCCCGTTTGAGCTGGTTGACCACCGTGGTGAACGCGCTGGGCGGCACCGACAGGTAGAACGCGTGGTTGCCGCCGGTGCCGCGGTCGCGGTCCAGGTCGGAGAGCGTCGCGGCGAGCGAGTCGAACGCGGCGTCGTCGTCGAAGGTGCCCTGCACGAACCGGATGCCCTCGGCGAGCTGGTCCCAGACCTCCTGCCGGAACGGCGTGCGCGCGTGCTCCTTGACGGCGTCGTGCACGACCGCCATGAAGTCCTGGTCGGCCCAGTCGCGGCGGGCGAAGCCGACGAGCGCGAAGCCCGGCGGCAGCAGGCCGCGGTTGGCCAGGTCGTAGATGGCGGGCATGAGCTTCTTGCGCGACAGGTCGCCCGTCACGCCGAAGATGACCAGGCCGGAAGGCCCGGCGATGCGCGGGAGCCGCTTGTCCCGCGGGTCGCGCAGGGGGTTGCGCTTGGTCGGCGTCGTCACGAACCGTCCTCCTGGATCGCCTCGACGAGCTGCGCGAGCCCGGCGACGCGGTCGGTCAGGTGCAGCCGCAGCACCGGACGACCGCGCTCGGCGAGCACCTGGCCGTCGCCCAGCGCCTGGGCCAGCTGCAACGTGCTGAGGTCGTAGGGCCTGCCGGGCACGTCCAACCGCGTCTCGGACGCGCCGGTCAGCTGGAGGAACACGCCGTTCTGGTGACCGCCCTTGTGGTACTGGCCGGTCGAGTGCAGGAACCGCGGCCCCCACCCGAAGGTGGTCTGCAGGTGTGAACGCTGCGCCAACTCCGGGCGGACGAGGGCGAACGAGGCGTCGTCGATCCGGTCGAGGTAGGCCTGCACGGACAGGTAGCCGTGCCCCGGCGCGGCGGCGACGAGCGCCCGCAGCGCCTCGGCGACCGTCTTCACGTCCGCCGGCAGCCAGCCCTCGCTGGGGTACGCCTCGATCGGTCCGTCCACGAAGGCCGGTTCGACGGGCGACGCGGCGGGCGCGTCCAGCAGGGACCGGGACGCCTTCTTCGCCGCCTCGACGTCGGGCTGGTCGAACGGGTTGATCTCCAGCACCCGGCTCACCAGCGCCGTCGCGTACTCCCAGACCAGGAACTGCGCGCCGAGCGAGCCCTCGACCGCGATGCTCGACGAGCCGGTGGCCGGTCCGATCGCGACGGTCGTGGCGTCCGTGCGGGCGTCCACGAACCCGGGCGCGCCCGGACCCTCGACCACCACGGGCAGCAGGCCGGTGCCGTTCTTGCCGGTCGACTCGGCGATCAGCTGCTCGGCCCAGTCGCCGAACCCGGCGATGCCCGAGCCGGTGTCGGCGAGCACGACCTTCTCCGCGCCGTGCGCGTGCGCCACCGCGAACGTCGCCGCCAGCACCACCGCCGGGTTGTCCGGCGAGTCGGCCGACACCAGCGGCGCGGCCGACGCCGCCTCGTCCAGCAGCGCGCCGACGTCCGCGCCCGCCAGGCCCGACGGGACCAGGCCGAACGCGGTCAGCGCCGAGTACCGGCCGCCGACGTGCGGGTCGGCCAGGAACACCTTGCGGTAGCCCGCTTCCCGCGACGCCACCTCCAGCGGCGAGCCCGGGTCGGTCACCACGACGATCCGCGACGCGGCGTCGACGCCCTCGGCGGCGAACGCCGCCTCGAAGATCCGCCGGTGGCTGTCGGTCTCGACGGTGCCGCCCGACTTGGACGACACCACCACGACCGTGCGCCGCAGGTCGCCCGCCAGCGCCTCGGCCACCTGGCCGGGGTCGGTGGTGTCCAGCACCACCAGCGGGACGCCCGCCGTGCCCGTGATCACCTCGGGCGCGAGCGACGAGCCGCCCATGCCGGCGAGGACCACGCGGTCCACGCCTTCGGCGAGCAGCTCGTCGCGCAGCGCGGTGATCTCCGCGACCAGCGGGCGGGACGTCTCGTGCAGCGTCGTCCACGCCAGGCGGATCGACGCCTCCGGCTCCGCGTCGGCGCCCCACAGGGTGGCGTCCCCCGCGGTGAGCCTGCTCGGCGCCGAGTCGCGGACCAGGTCGCCGACGACGATGTCGACCTGGTCCTGGTTCGGCGTGCGGACGATCTCCACGGAGATCACCTCGGTCATGTCAGTCCTGTCCGTTCTCGGCTCTCAGCCCTTGGCCTGGTTCAGCTGTCCGGTCACCGTGTCGAGCAGTTCGGCCCACGACTTCTCGAACTTGTCGACGCCCTCGGTCTCCAGCGCGACGAACACGTCGTCCAGGTCGATGCCGACCTCGACCAGCCCGTCGAAGACCTCCTGCGCCCGCGCCGCGCGGCCGGTGACCGCGTCGCCTTCGATCTTGCCGTGATCGGCGACGGCGTGCAGCGTCTTCTCCGGCATCGTGTTGACTGTGTCGGCTACGACGAGCTGGTCGACGTACCGGGTGTCGGAGTACTGGGGGTCCTTCACGCCGGTGGACGCCCACAGTGGACGCTGCGCGCGGGCGCCCGCGGCGGCCAGCGCCTCCCAGCGCTCACCCCGGAACGTCTCCTCGTAGGCCGCGTAGGCCAGCACCGCGTTCGCGATGGCGGCCTCGCCGCGCAGCGCGGCGGCGGCCGGGGTGCCCAGCGCGTCGAGCCGCTTGTCGATCTCGCTGTCCACCCGCGACACGAAGAACGACGCCACGGAGTGCAGGCCGTGCAGGTCGTGCCCGTTGGCCCTGGCCTGCTCCAGGCCGGTGATGAACGCCTCCATCACGTGCCGGTAGCGCTCGACGGAGAAGATCAGCGTCACGTTCACGCTGATGCCCTCGGCGAGCACCCGGGTGATCGCGGGCAGGCCCTCGACCGTGGCCGGGATCTTCACCAGCAGGTTCGGCCGGTCCACGGCCTTGGCCAGGTCGAGCGCCTCGGCGACGGTGGCCTCGGTGTTGGTGGCCAGCCGGGGGTCGACCTCGATCGACACGCGGCCGTCGACGCCGTCGGTGGCGGTGTAGATGTCGCGGAACAGGTCGCACGCGTTGCGCACGTCCGTGGTGGTGATCTCGCGGACCGCGGCGTCGGTGTCGGCTCCGCGCGCGGCCAGCTCCCGGACCTGCGCGTCGTAGGCCGAGCCCTTGGACAGGGCGGTGGCGAAGATCGTCGGGTTGGTGGTCACGCCCACCACGTGCTGCTCGGCGATCAGGCCGGACAGGTTGCCGGAGTCCAGCCGCTCGCGGGACAGGTCGTCCAGCCAGATCGACACGCCCGCGTCGCTGAGCGCGGCCAGCGGATTGGTGCTCATCTCGTCAACTCCCTGAAGTCTTTTACTTGGTCCGGGCCAGCGAGCGGCGGGCCGCCGCGACGACGTTCTCCGTCGTGAACCCGAACTCGCGGAACAGCGTCTGGTAGTCCGCCGAGGCGCCGAAGTGCTCGATGGACACGATCTCGCCCGCGTCGCCCGCGAACCGGTGCCACGGCTGGGCGATGCCCGCCTCGACCACCACGCGCGCCTTCACCGACGACGGCAGCACCTGCTCCTGGTAGCCCTTGTCCTGCGCGTCGAACCACTCGACGCTGGGCATGGACACCACCCGGGCGGCGACGCCCTCGGCTTCGAGGACCCGGCGCGCCTCCACCGCGATCTGGAGCTCCGAGCCGGTCGCGATGAGGATCAGCTCCGGGTCCTCGTCGCCCTCCAGCACGTAGCCGCCGCGCGCGACGCCCTCGGTGGCCTTCTCCTTGGTGCCTTCGAGCACCGGCAGGTTCTGCCTGGTCAGGGCGATGCCCTTGGGGCCCTCGGCGTTCTCGACGATGGCGCGCCACGCGGCGGCGGTCTCGTTCGCGTCACCCGGTCGCAGGACGGTCAGGCCGGGGATGGCGCGCAGCGCGGCCAGGTGCTCGATCGGCTGGTGCGTGGGGCCGTCCTCGCCGAGGCCGATGGAGTCGTGCGTCCACACGTAGACGACCGGGGACTTCATCAGCGCGGCCAGCCGGACCGCCGGGCGCATGTAGTCGCTGAACACCAGGAACGTGCCGCCGTACGGGCGGGTGGGGCCGTGCAGCGCGATGCCGTTGAGGATCGAGCCCATGGCGTGCTCGCGGACGCCGAAGTGCAGCGTGCGGCCGTACGGGCTGGTCTTCCACATCTTGGTGGAGATCGACTCCGGGCCGAACGACTCGACGCCCTTCATCGTGGTGTTGTTCGACTCGGCCAGGTCGGCCGAGCCGCCCCACAGCTCGGGCAGCACGTCCTTGAGCGAGTTCAGCACCTCGCCGGACGCCTTGCGGGTGGCCACGCCCTTCGGGTCCGGGTCCCACGACGGCAGCGCGTCGGCCCAGCCCTCGGGCAGCTCGTTGTTCACCAGGCGGTCCAGCAGCGCCTTGCGCTCCGGGTTCGCCTGCGCCCACGCGTCGAACGACTTCTGCCACTCGGACTTGGCCGCCTCGCCGCGCTTGATGACCGAGCGGGTGTGCTCGAGCACCTCGTCGGAGACCTCGAAGGTCTGCTCCGGGTCGAAGCCCAGGATGCGCTTGACCTCGGCGACCTCGTCGCCGCCCAGGGCGGAGCCGTGCGCCGCGCCGGTGTTCTGCTTGGTCGGCGCCGGGTAGCCGATGATCGTGCGCAGCAGGATGAACGAGGGCCGCTCGGTCTCGGCCTTCGCGTTCCGCAGCGCCTCGAGGATGCCGGCCACGTTCTCGCCGCCCTCGACGACCTGCACGTGCCAGCCGTAGGCCTCGTAGCGCTTCGCGGTGTCCTCGGACAGCGCGATCGTGGTGTCGTCCTCGATGGAGATCTTGTTGTCGTCGTAGACGACGGTCAGGTTGCCCAGCTTCTGGGTGCCCGCCAGGGACGACGCCTCGCTCGTCACGCCCTCCTCGATGTCGCCGTCGGAGGCGATCACGAAGATGTCGTGGTCGAACGGGCTCTGCCCGGTCGGCGCGTCCGGGTCGAACAGGCCGCGCTCGCGGCGCGCGCCCATCGCCATGCCGACGGCGGAGGCCAGGCCCTGGCCCAGCGGGCCGGTGGTGATCTCCACGCCGTTGGTGTGCCGGTGCTCGGGGTGGCCGGGGGTCTTGGAGCCCCACGTGCGCAGCGCCTTGAGGTCGTCCAGCTCCAGGCCGTAGCCGTTGAGGAACAGCTGGACGTACAGCGTGAGGCTCGAGTGGCCGGCGCTGAGCACGAACCGGTCGCGGCCGATCCAGTCCGCGTCGGCCGGGTCGTGCCGCATCACGCGCTGGAACAGCGTGTACGCCAGCGGCGCGAGGCTCATGGCGGTGCCGGGGTGGCCGTTGCCGACCTTCTGCACGGCGTCGGCGGCCAGGACGCGCGCGGTGTCCACCGCGCGCTTGTCGAGGTCGGTCCAATCTTCGGGCAGGTGGGCTTCGGTCAACCGGGCGATGTCATCGGTGACGGACACTGACTTCCAGCTCCAAACTCACTAGGCGGCGGTTGTGACGGCCGGCGTGAACTTAATCGATCCCGTCAGGCCCGATCCGCGGCTACCAAGGTCCGCCGGCCAGCCTAGTCCGACTAGCGGACACGCGTGGCACTCACGCTCTGTGGGTGTACGCACAGGGGTCGTTGGTGCGTTCAGGGAGTACCCGAACGGGCTGCTGGGACACCACGCGGTTACCATCTGTCCATCCCCAGACCTGACGAGGAGCGCGACGCCATGAGTGCCGTCACCGAGGCTCCGGCGCGGTCGCCCCGGCAGGTCGTCGGCGCCTACGTGGCGCTGACCAAGCCACGGGTGATCGAGCTGCTGCTGATCACCACCATCCCGGCGATGCTCCTGGCCGCCCGCGGCCTGCCGCCGCTGTGGCTGATCGCGTGCACCCTGGCGGGCGGCACCCTGGCCGCGGGCTCGGCGAACGCGCTGAACTGCTACGTCGACGCCGACATCGACTCGGTGATGAAGCGGACCAGCGCCCGGCCGCTGGCGAAGGACGCCATCCCGCCGCGCAACGCGCTGGTCTTCGGCATCGTGCTCGGCGTGGTGTCGTTCGGGTTCCTGTGGCTGACCACGAACCTGATGTCGGCCGTGTTCGCGGTGGCCACGATCCTGTTCTACATCTTCGTCTACACCCTCGTGCTCAAGCGCCGTACCTCGCAGAACATCATCTGGGGCGGCATGGCCGGCTGCATGCCGGTGATCATCGGCTGGTCCTCGGTGACCGGCACGGTGGCGTGGCCCGCGCTGGTGATGTTCGGCGTGATCTTCTTCTGGACCCCGCCGCACACGTGGGCGCTCGCGATGAAGTTCAAGGAGGACTACGCGCGCGCCGGCGTGCCGATGCTGCCGGTGGTGGCGACGGCGCAGCAGGTCACCCGCCAGATCGTCATCTACTCGTGGATCACGGTCGGGTGCACGCTGCTGCTGGCGCCGGTGACGTCGTGGATCTACGTCGCGGTCGCGGCGGCGTCGGGCGTGTGGTTCGCGGTGTTCGCCCACCGGCTGCACGGTGTCGTGCGGCGCGGCGGGTCGACGAACACCATGAAGTTCTTCCACCTGTCGAACCTGTACCTGATGCTCGTGTTCTGCGGCCTGGCCGTGGACGCGGTGATCGGCCTGCCGGTGCTCGGCTGGCCGTTCTGACCTTGATGCACTTTCCGCATATTTGCGGATAACGGCCGGAACCGCAGGTCGGACAGGGTGCGGTGAAGTTCAGTCGAACGGGTGGCCTACGACACCGCCGACAGCAGCTCGGTGACGGTGGGGTCGTCCAGCGACTCCACGATGCACGACCACAGCTCCAGGTTCGCCGTGGCCCACCGCGAGTAGGTGGCCGCCGCCTCCGGGTCGTAGAAGTAGTAGCCCGCGTCGTGCTTGCCCCGCTGCTCGCCGACGATCTTGTGCGCGAGCTCCTTGAGCGTGATGCCGTTCTCTTCGAGGTACTTGGGCGCGAGCACCACCGGCGTCACCGGCAGGGCCTTGAACAGCGTGTCCGCGTCCGACAGGGCCTGCGCCTCGAGCGAGATGTCGCGGTGGCGGGTGCGCATCTCGGCCTCCTCGACCACGGCGTCCACCCGCGCCGCCACGTCGTCCGGCACGCCCGCGCGCGCCAGGATGTCCAGCCGCAGCCGCCTGCCGTCCACCGGCAGCGAGTTGCGCCGGACCATGTAGTTCACGTCGTGGACCAGGGCGGCCACTTCGACCAGCGTCACGTCCGAACCGTTGCGCCGGGCGAAGTGGACGGCCTTGTCCCGCACGAAGCTGACGTGGTGCCAGCCGTGGAACTGCAGCTTCGCGGCGAGGTCGCGGCACAGCCGCCACACCTCGCCCCGCACCTCGGAGATCGCCTGCGCCGTGACTGCCTTGGTGACAGTACTCATTGGACCCTCCCGTGCCGGGTGGGCCGATGGTAGGTGCGCGCGAAGATCGTTGGCGCGGGTTACAGGTTGTTCGTCAGGACCTCCAACCTCGCCTCGACCGGCACGTGCCGGTGGCTGGTCCGGGTGTCGGGGTCGTAGCTGAGGCTCCACGGGCTGACCGCGCGCGACTTGACCAGGAACGTCATGGTGTCGTCGGCGGCCTTCGGGATGCGGTGGAACTCGTGCGCGAGCATCGTGCCCGAGGCGCCCTCGTGGGCCTCGGCGCTGCGCAGCAGGGTGGTGGACACGATCCGCCGGCCGTCGTCGGTCACGTCCGCGGTGAAGCGCTCGTGCAGGTAGGAGCCCGACAGGATGGTGGTGCAGAAGTGGTAGCGGTGGTTGTGGATGGAGTCGGCGTAGCCCGGTCGCCAGTCCCGCTGCGGCTTGTACTCGTGCAGCCAGAACGTGAAGGGCTCGGCCGGCTCGTCCCGCAGGCACCACGCGAAGTGGGTCGTCGTCTCGCGGGACCTGGCCACGACGCGCATCTCGTCCTGCGGTGAGAGGGCGCGCAGGTGCCCGCGCAGCCTCTCCCGCAGGCCGGGTCGGCCCGCCCACTCCCGGAAACGCCTCTCGACGTGTCCCCAGTGGTCGACGACAGGGGGGTCGGCCACGGCGATGAGCGTGGCGAGCTCCGCGAGGGCGGAGAACCCGGTGAACTCGGTGAGCACGACTTATCAGCTCCCCAGCTGAGCGGAGGCGGAGAATTCTTTGCGGAATCGGTGGAACTTCTCCTCGAGCGACCGGAACCCGTCCTCGGTGAGCGGGTTGCCGGTGATCTTCTCGAACAGGGCGAGGAAGTCCGCCCGACTGGTGCCCGGGGTGATGACGATGTGGAGCCCTGCCTTGGAATTGCTGATGCGCAGGAACTCGGCACGTTCCATCCCGTAGATGAACGAGCCCTCGGCGAACCGGACCGTGCGCGGGTACAAGCGGATGACGCCCGCGCTGGTGTTGCTGTAGAGGGTGAGCCAGACGCTGTCGTCGAACAGCTCCAGCCGGTCCAGCGGCGGGTCGGACACGATCGTCAGGTCGATCCGCGAGCACCGGCCGCGGGCGAGGAACAAGCCCACCAGGCCGATGGAGATCTGCTCGCGCAACCGCTCGGCGATCGCGTCGTAGTCGCCGTCCACGCCTTCGTTGCGCAGCAGGTACCGCGCGCGCCCGCTGATCGCGTCATCGTCCCGCGGGTCGGCCAGGACGGCTCTGAGCTCGCACTCCGACTGCGACAGGAGCAGCCGGCCCGCCGCGTAGCGACCCGCGAAGCCGCGGAACACGTACAGCCGGGTGCGTTCGAGGTCCTGCATCATGACCTGGTTGAACGCCGGGTCGGGCCGTGCGGTCGGCTCGAACACGTGAGTGGGGAAGAACTCGCGGTCCAGCGCCCGGTACTCGGCGTTGAGGTCGCGCAGGGCCCGGCGGCTCTCCTCCACGACCGGTGTGATCAACGCCCGTTGCGCGGCCGAATTGGTGATCAACGTCTGACCGAAACCGACCACGGCGGAGATCAGGGTGCCGGTGCCGACCGACGTGAGGAACGTGCGCAGCGCTCCTTGATCCATTGTGCTGGAAATGGCCAGACTGCTGCCGGAAGTGACGACCAGGGTGAGCAGGAGCAGGCCTGTTCTGGTCCAGAACAATTCTTGTAACAAGTTGCTGCGGACGCCCTTCGGCTCCGCGGACACGAGGTCACCTCCTTGGTGGGCACTCGATCGGCCGAATGCTGTCGGTATGCGATCAAGTGCGCGGAGTTACTGTACGCGCGCCCGAGCAACGGCGGAAGCGGTAATTAGTGGCACATTTGCGGATTGTTTCGTAGATCGACAGCAGCGCACCGTGACCGGCGTTGGGCCTGCCGTGGGGCCGCGGCGCGCCGCGCGGGCGTGAACCCTAAGCTCGGCAACCATGCGTACTGTCGGCCGTACGGCCCTCGCTCTCGTCTCCCTGTTGTCCGCCGGTCTGGCGCTGACCGCGTGCACCGCTAGCGACCGGCCGTCCACCCTGACCACCACCCCGTCCGCGACCGCGGAGCAGCCCGAGGCGCGGCCCACCGAGGCCGACCTGCCCGAGCCGAGCGGCCCGCCGTGCGAGGTGGCGCAGTACCAGGTGACCGGCGCGGCGGGGGAGAAGCCGACGATCACCGTCCCGACCGGCTGCACGCCGCAGGACGGCCTGGTCGTCGAGGACCTGACCGAGGGCACCGGCGCGGAGATCAAGCCCGGCTCCACCGCCCAGCTGCACTACGTGCTGGCGACGTTCCGCGACCAGCGGACCCGTGAGGCGTCCTGGGACCGCGGCGAGCCGTTCGAGCTGGCGAACATCGGCCAGGCCAGTGTGATCCAGGGCTGGAACGAGGGCCTGATCGGGCTCAAGGAAGGCGGTCGCCGGCTGCTCGTCGTGCCGTCGGACAAGGGGTACCCGGACGGCAAGGGCGACATCCAGCCGGGCGAGACGCTGATCTTCGTGATCGACGCGGTGAAGGTCGCGGGCTGAGTCGTCCCGCCGGGAGCGGCGCAAGGGCGGTCCCGCGCGGGGCCGCCCTTGCGCGCGTCCGGGCCCGGGTTCCGCCGGCGCCCGCCGGTGTCAGGGCAGGAGCAGCAGCTTGCCGGTGGTGCGGCGCGCTTCCAGGTCCTCGTGCGCCCGCCGCGCCTCGGCCAGCGGGTAGCGCCCGCCGATCCGCACCTTCAGCGAACCGTCCAGGACGGCGGCGAACAGCTCGCCGGTCCGCCACTGCCTCTCCTCCGGGGTCGCCACGTGCGCGCCCAGCGACGGCCGGGTCAGGAACACCGAACCCGCGTGGTTGAGCCGCAGCGGGTCGAACGGCGGCACCGCCCCGCTGGACGCGCCGAACAACGCCAGCGTGCCGCGCGGCTTCAGGCTGGCCAGGCTCCCGTCGAACGTCGTCGCGCCGACGCCGTCGTACACGGCCGCGACACCCACGCCGTCGGTCAGCCTCCGCACCTCGGGCACGAAGTCGACCCGGTCGTACCTGATCACCTCGTCGGCGCCGGCCTCGCGCGCCAACGCCTCCTTCTCCTCGGTGGACACCGTGCCGATCACCCGCGCGCCCCGCGCCTTGGCCAACTGCACCAGCAGCAGCCCCACACCACCGGCGGCGGCGTGCACGAGCACCGTGTCGCCCTCCCGCGCCGGGTACGTGGACGCGACCAGGTAGTGCGCGGTCAGGCCCTGGAGCAGCAGCGCGCCGGCCGTGTCGTCGTCCACGCCCTCCGGCACCGGCACCGCGTCCTTCACGGGCACCACGGCCTGCTCCGCGTAGCTGCCGATGGTCTGCGCCCAGGCCACCCGGTCGCCCACCGCGACACCGGTGACGTCCGGCCCGACCGCGCTCACCCGGCCGACGCCCTCCTGCCCCGGCCCGAACGGCAGCGCCAGCGGGTAGCGGCCCTCGCGGTGGTAGCAGTCGATGAAGTTCACCCCGGCGGCGGCCACGTCCACCAGCAGCTCGCCCGCGCCGGGCGACTTCGCCGCCACGTCGGTGAACTCCAGCGCTTCCGGCCCGCCGGTCGCGCGCACCACCACTGCCTTGGGCATCTGTCGTCCTCCTGGTTGCTCTGTCCCTACGTCACTACGCCAACCGCCGCGACGGCCCGCCTGTTCCGCGCCCGACCGCCGCCGGCGACGTGTCTCACCTGCCGAGAGCGACCTTGCGCGCCAGGCCGAGCGGCAACGCGCCCGCGCCCGCGATGGTGTCGTGGAACTCGCGCAACGACCCGGTGTGCTCGGCCCGGATGCGCTCGATCTCCAACGCGCCGGTCAGGTACGACGGCGCCTGCGTCGGCCAGGCGCAGTACCGGCTGACCTCGCCGGCCGCCGTGCCCGGCGTGAGCGACGCCTTCGTGGTCATGAACTCCTCGGCCTCCTCGACGGTCATCCCGCCGCAGTGCAGCGCGGTGTCCACGATCATCCGCGCCGCGCGGAACAACCGCGCCTCGACGTGCGCCAGCTCCTGCGCCCGCGCCTTGGCCGCGTCGCCGACGACCTCCGCGGTGAAGTAGCCGTGCTCGCGCAGCAGCTTCTCCGCGTACAGCGCCCAACCCTCGGAGAAGTACGGCGTGCGGAACACCTTGCGCACCGGCCGGTCCTGCGCGGCCAGCCACGACAGGTGCCAGTGGTGGCCGGGGTACGCCTCGTGCACCGCGATCGTGGCCAGCTGGGCGCGCGAGTTCGTGCGCAGCCGCTGGGTGGTCTGCTCGGCGGTGAACCCGTCCGGCGGGAACGGCACGAAGAAGTGGCCGGTCCGCTGGTCGGTCAGCGGCGGCGGCGACATGTAGGACGCCACCGACAGCACCGGGCGCTGGAACGCGGGCGACGGCACCACCCGGCACTCCTCGCCCTCGGCGAACGTCACCAGGCCGTGCTCGACCAGGAACGCCCGCGCCCGCCGCGTCTCCGCCTCGTACTCGTCGCGCATCGCCTCCGGCGTCGGCGGGTGGTCGTCCTGGAACGCCGCCATCACCGCGTGCCAGTCGTCGGCGCCGGCCAGCTCGCGCATCTCGGCGTCCAGCTCGGCGTAGGCGGCTCGGCCCCGCTCGTGCAGCTCCGCCGCGCCGTACCCCAGCACCTCCTGCTCGCGCAGCAGCGTCGAGTAGAGCCCTTCGCCCATCCGCCAGTCGCCCCCGGCGCGGCCGCCGAACTCGTCCAGGAAGGCCGCCAGCTCGTCGAACGCCCGCGCGGCCGGTTCGGCGGCCTCGGCCAGCTCCGCGCGCAGCGCCGGGTCGGACACCTCGGCGGGCAGCGTGGCGGTCAGGAACGCCCGCCCGGTGCGGGCCTGGTCGGCGGCCCGCCGCACGATCCTCGGCGCGGCCAGCCCCACGTCCAGGTTCGCCCGGCACGCGGCCAGCACGGCGGGCACCTCCGCCAGCCGCTGCACCACGCTCGCCACCAGCTCCGGCTCCGGCCGCAGCCGGTTGAGGAACGCGCTGAACAACGGGTACAGCACCGCGGAGGTGTAGACGGACGGGTCGCGCCGCCACTCCGGCCACGTCGCCTTCGCCCGCACACCGCGCAGCACGGCGACGACGAGGTCGCGGTCCACCGAACCCTGGAGGTCGTCGACCTCGACCGCGACGAACCGGTCGAGCCACGTGCCCGCGTCGCGCTCGTACTGGGTGAACGCGCCCGCGCTGAAATCGCCGAGGGTGTGGTCGTGGGCCGACGAGCCGAACATCGCGGCGCTGCCCGGGTTGCGGTCGAAGTGCCACGCGAGGAACTGTTCGACCAGGTGGGTGAGGTGTGGGGTATCGGTCACGCCCCGCAAGCTACCCCGCGGTCCGGGGGCGGGCCGGCATGTCCCGGGCCCGTGAGTGCCGTCACGTGCGCGGAAGTTACCGGCAGGTTCTAGTCTGGCCGACGTGGCAGAGGACAAGAAGATCGGGCGCGCGGTGAAGACGGCGACGGCGTTCGTGGCCGCGCACGGCAAGCCCTCCCGGGCGGTCGTGGAGCACGTCGGACGGGCCGGCGCGCGGGTCGTGCTGGTCGGCGACGACGGCGCCATGGGCGACGTGGTGCTGCCGGACGTGGCGTCGGCGGAGGCGCTGGTCGAGGCCGTCGCCGACCTGGAGCGGCACGAGTGGGACCGGGAGACGACGGCCGCGGTGAAGATCGGGCCGGCGCACCGGCGGAAGATGGCCGGCCGGTGAAGGTCGTCTTCGCGACCTGCGACGCGCTGCCCGCCGGCGACGGCGACGACGACGCCCTGGTCGGGGCACTCGCCGACGTCGGCGTGCACGCGTCGTGGGCGGCGTGGGGCACGTCGACGCCGGCCGACCTGGTCGTGCTGCGGTCCACCTGGGACTACCCCGAGCGGCTACCGGAGTTCCTGGCGTGGTGCGACGCCGAGCCCGCGCTGGTGAACCCGGCGTCCGTGGTGCGGTGGAACACCGACAAGGCCTACCTGGTCGACCTGGCGCGCCACGGCGTGCCCGTCGTGCCGACGGCGGTGGCCGGGCCGGGCTTCGCCGACTGGCCGGACGGCGAGTTCGTGGTGAAGCCGACCGTCGGCGCGGGGTCGCGGGGCGCGCTGCGCGTCGCGGCCGGCGACCACGAGACGGCCGCCGCGCACCTGGCCGCCCTGGCCGCGCCCGCGCTCGTGCAGCCGTACCAGTCGCACGTGGACTCCGTCGGCGAGACCGCGATGGTGTTCCTGGGCGGCCAGTACTCGCACGCGTTCACCAAGGGCGCCATGCTCACGCCGGACGCGGAGTACGACGAGTCCGGGCTGTACATCGTGGAACGCCTGGCCGGCGCGTCGCCGTCACCCGCGCAACGCCGGGTCGCCGAGGACGTCCTGGACGCCGCCGCCGAGCTGACCGGCCTGCGCCGCCCCGACTTCCTCTACGCGCGCGTGGACCTGATCCCGGGTCCCGACCACGCCCCGCTGCTGCTGGAACTGGAACTGGTCGAACCCTCGCTGGGCTTCCGCCACACCGACGCCACCGCCCCGCTCCGGTTCGCCTCAGCCGTCCGGACGGCCCTCTCCCGGCGGTAGCCGCACGCCGAACCCGCCCGAACCGCCGAACACCGCCCCCGCCGGAACGCCGGAGCACGCGGCCCCGGCGTTCCGGCGGGCTCACCGCGCTGGTGTCACTTCAGGCCGGAGCCGATGCCGGTCAGCGACCGGACCTCCATCTCGGCCTGCTTGGCCGGGTCGGCCTTCTCCTTGCTCAGGATCGTGCCCAGGTAGCCGCACAGGAACGAGAACGGGATCGACACCAGGCCCGGGTTGCTCAGCGGGAACCAGGCGAAGTCGACGTCGGGGAAGATCGAGGACTTCGCGCCGGACACGGCGGGGGAGAAGGCGAGCAGGAAGATGCACGACCCGAGCCCGCCGTACACCGCCCACAGCGTCCCCGGCGTGTTGAACCGCTTCCAGAACATCGAGTAGATGATCGTCGACAGGTTCGCCGACGCCGCCAGCGCGAACGCCAGCGCCACCAGGAACGCCACGTTCTGCCCGTTGGCCGCGATGCCGCCGACGATCGCCAGCAGACCGACGACCACGGCGGTCAGCCGGGCGACCCGGACCTCCGACCGCGGGTCGGCCTGACCGCGCTTGATCACGTTCGCGTACACGTCGTGCGCGAACGACGCCGACGCCGTCAACGTCAGACCGGCCACGACCGCCAGGATCGTCGCGAACGCCACCGCGCTCACCACGCCGAGCAGCACCGCGCCGCCGACCTCGTAGGCCAGCAGCGGCGCGGCCGAGTTCTCGCCGCCCGGCGCCGCCGAGATCTCCTTCGAGCCGACCAGCGCCAGCGCGCCGAAACCGATGACCAGCGTGCACAGGTAGAAGGTGGCCATCATCCACGTCGCCCACACCACCGAGCGGCGCGCCTCACGGGCGTTCGGCACCGTGTAGAACCGCATCAGCACGTGCGGCAGCGACGCGGTGCCGAGCACCAGGGCCAGCGCCAGCGAGATGAAGTCGAGCCGGCTGGTCGGGGTGGCGCCGTACCGCACGCCCGGTTCCAGCACCTCGGGCCCGAGCGGGGTGTTCCGCGACGCCGTCTCCAGGATCGCCGACAGGCTGAAGCCGAACTTGCCCAGCAGGAACACCGTCAGCAGCGTCACGCACATGATCAGGAAGACGGCCTTGATGATCTGCACCCACGTGGTGCCCTTCATCCCGCCCACCAGCACGTACAGCACCATGACGATGCCCACCACGGCGATGATCACCGACTGGCCGACCTTGCTGTGCACGTCCAGCAGCAGCGCCATCAGCGCGCCCGCGCCCGCCATCTGCGCGATCATGTAGAACAGCGAGATCACCAGGGTCACGTTGGCCGCCGCGGCGCGCACCGGGCGTTGCCGCATCCGGAACGCCAGCACGTCGCCGAGGGTGAACCGGCCGGTGTTGCGCAACCGCTCCGCGATGATCATCAGGCCGAGCAGCCAGGACACGACCCAGCCGATGGAGTAGAGGAACCCGTCGTAGCCGTTGACCGCGATGCTGCCGGAGATGCCGAGGAACGACGCGGCGGACAGGAAGTCGCCCGAGAGCGCGATGCCGTTCTGCGGCCCGGTGAAGCTGCTGCCCGCGGCGTAGTAGTCCGACGCGGTGGCGTTGCGGCTGCCCGCCCGGTACACGATGTAGAGGGTGATCAGCACGAAGACGCCGAACACGCCCAGGTTGATCGTGGTGTTGCCGCCCATCAGGCCTGGTCCTCCGCGGTGAGCGCGCGGACCGCGACGACCTGCGGGTCGAGCGTGCGCCGCGCGTAGCGGGCGTAGCCCAGCGTCAGCGCGATGGTGGAGACGAACTGGAGCAGCCCGAACAGCAGGCCGACGTTGATCACGCCCCACACCGGCGTGGCCATGAAGTCGGGCGCGTACGCCGACAGCGCCACATAACCCAGGTACCACAGCAGGAATCCGCACGTCGCCGGGACCACGAAGATCGTTATCCGCCGGCGGAGCTCGCGGAAATCAGCGCTCGCCTGTAGCGCGACGAAGTCCGGGTCGCCCGCTTCGTCGACCAACAGGGAAGACCCGGGGTCGTCGAAAGTGGCGAAGCCGCGCCCGCCGCGGGCGGGTCTGGAATCCGTCGGAGGCAGGATCGCCTTCGTCATCAATCCTCCACGGGGATTTGCCTCGCCGAGCACGCGGATGCGCGGCCGCCGGCGGGCGCTCAGCGTAACCGCGCTGCGCCGCCAGTCAACGACGTGCCGCCAACGGTCGTGTCGCCGCTGCTCAGTCGATGCCGGACCGTTGTCTCGTTTGGCATCCGAGGCGCCCCGGGTCGTCACGCTGCGCCGATCGGATGAGGACCTACCGCAAGGTCGTTGTCCCACGCCTGTCCACCACCTACTATCCGCCCAGCAACATCACGCTCGTCGGTCATCAATGCGTCGACGTCGTTCAACTTCGAAACAACTACGGACTTTCCGGGGCTTGTCTGGTGACTGGCGACAACAACGCGCGCGGGCAGTGGTGGAGCGCCGTCGCGGACTGGCGGAATTGGCGTCTGCCGGTCAAGCTCGCCGCCGTGCTGGCGGTGCCCGTGCTCGTCGCCGTGGGCGCGGGCGTGGTGCAGATCCGCGGGTACGTCAAGAGCGCCGACACCTACTCCTCGATGCAGCGCGTCGTCACGCTGCGTGCCGGCATGGACCCGCTGATCGCGGGCGTGCAGGCGGAACGGGCGCGGTCGGCGCAGCGGACCGAGGGCGCCGGCGTGCCCGAGGCCGAGTTCCGGGAGCTGACGCGGGCCACCGACAACGCCACCGCCGGCGTGCGGAACCTGATGGAGCGCACCACCACCCTCGGCGAGGTCGCCAACGCCCGGTTCCGCGACGTGGTCGTCCAGCTCGACGGCCTGCCGCAGCTGCGCGAACGGGTGGTCTCGGGCAGCGTCGACCTGGAAGGCGGCATCGGCGGCTACACCGTGGTGCTGCGCGCGCTGCTCGACTTCGACCAGGCCATGGTCGGCGACTTCGGCGACCCGGCGCTGTCCGGCACCGCGACCGCGCTGCACAACCTCGCCATGGCCGGTGAGCAGGTGTCCTGGCAGCACGCGACGGTGCAGGCGGGCATCAGCCGCGTCCGGCTGCTCGACTCCGAGGTCACCGCGCTGGAGCAGTCCTACACCCGCCAGCAGGACAAGCTGGCCGACTTCTCCGCCGTGGCCACGCCGCAGCAGCAGGCCGACTACCGCAGCACCGTGGCGGGCCAGGACGTCGACCTGCGCAACAGCCTGTTCCAGCAGATCCGCACCAACTCCACCGCGGTGGAGCTGTTCGTCAAGGCCGACGCCTGGAACCGCGGCTCGGAGGCCACCCTCAGGCAGCTCGGCGTCGTGCTGCGGTCGCTGGAGGGCCAGCTGACCTCCACCGCGAGCCGGTTGCAGGACGCCACCAGCGACCGGGCGGGCGCGGCGTCGGTGATCCTGCTCGCCTCGATGTTCGCCGCCGCCGCGGTCGGCTACGTCGTCGGCAGCTACCTGCTGCGGTCCCTGCGCGCGCTGCGCACCGCCGCCCTGGACGTCGCCGAGCACCGCCTGCCCACCCTGGTGGCGCAGCTGCGGGAGAACGCCGCGCACGACGTGAGCGTCACGCCGGTGCCCGTGCACACCAGGGAGGAGTTCGGCCAGCTGGCGCGCGCGTTCGACGCGGTGCACCGGCAGGCGGTCAGCTCCGCCGCCGAGCAGGCCGACCTGCGCACCGGCATGCGCAACGCGTTCATCAACCTGTCCCGCCGCAGCCAGGGCCTGGTGGAGCGGCAGCTCAAGCTCATGGAGGAGCTGGAGCGGCAGGAGGAGAACCCCGAGCAGCTGGCGAACCTGTTCAAGCTGGACAACCTCGCCACCCGGATGCGCCGCAACAACGAGAACCTGATGGTGCTCTCCGGCAGCGACGTGGCCCGCCGCTTCACCCGCCCGGTGCCGCTGGGCGACGTGCTGCGCGCCGCCGCGTCCGAGATCGAGCAGTACCAGCGGGTCGTCGTGCAGACCACGCCGTCGGTCGAGGTCGTCGGCTACGCCGCGGGCGACCTGGTCCGGCTGGTCGCCGAGCTGCTGGACAACGCCACCGCGTTCTCGCCGCCGCGCACCCAGGTGGTCGTCGGCGGCCGGGCCCGGCCCGGCGGCGGCGTGTTCGTCGACGTGGTCGACGTCGGCGTCGGCATGTCGGAGGAGGACCTGGCGCAGGCCAACCGCCGGATCGCGCTGGCCGCGTCGGAGGACTCCGGCGAGCTGCCCGTGTCGCGCCAGCTCGGCCTGTACGTGGTCGGCAGGCTCGCCGGCCGGCACGGCATCGACGTGTCGCTGCGCGAGCAGGGCGACGGGCTGCGCGCGGTCGTGGCGCTGCCCGCCGAGCTGGTCCGCGCGACCGGCCCGACACCGGCCCGCCCGCCGGCCGCGCAGCCGGCCATCCCGGCGCCGTCACCGTCCACCGGGCCGCAGCCGGCTCTCCGCGCCGCCGGCGCCCAGCCCCGCTCCACCGGGCCGCAGCCCGCGCTGCCCCGCGCCGCCGGCGCCCAGCCGTACCCGACCGGCCCCCAGCCGGTCCTGCCGCGTGCCGCGGGTTCGTCGTCGACCGGGCCCCAGCCGGCCCTGCCGCGCGCCTCCGCGTCGCCGCCCGTCCTCCCGCAGCCGGTCCTGCCGCCCGCCGTGCCGCTGAAGGACGACGGGTGGTCCCCCTTCCGGGGGCGCACCGTCGACGAGCCGCCCGCCGCGCCGCCCGCCACGCCCGCGTCCGCGCCGCGACGGCCGGCCTCGACCTGGTTCGGCGGCGCGCCGGCGCCCTCCGGACCGGCGTCCACCGGACCGGCGCCCTCGGGGCCGGGGGAACCGGCGCGGCACCGGGCCGCGGACACCCACGCGCGCGGGGAGGCGCCCGTGAACGACAAGCCCGAGAACGACATTCCGGCGGAACTGCCCAAGAGGCAGCCGCGGACCAATCTGGTGGCCGAACGGCCGAGTGCGCCCGACGGGGTGGCACCCGTACGGAGGGATCCGCAGGCGACACGCGGTTTCCTCGCCAGCTACCAGACCGGGATCCGGCAAGGTGTGCGGGGTTCCGGTGAGAATCGAGCTGGGCAGGAGAGCGGATGAGCACGCAGAAGTCGCGACAGGTCGACCAGTTCGGGTGGCTGGTGAGCAACTTCGCCGATCGCGTGCCCGGGGTGGCCCACGCCGTGGTGATCTCGGTGGACGGCCTGCTGCTGACCGCGTCCAACGGGCTGCCCGACGACCGGGCCGACCAGTTGGCCGCGATCGCGGCGGGCGTGGCGAGCCTGACCGAGTCGGCGGCGAGGTGCTTCGACGGCGGCGGCGTGTTGCGCTCGGTGATCGAGATGCAGTACGGGATCATGCTGCTGATGTCCATCAGGGACGGCTCGTGCCTCGCGGTGCTGGCCGCACCGGACGCCGATGTCGGCCAGGTCGCCTACGAGATGACCGTGGTCGTGGACCAGGTCGGCCAGCTCCTGACCCCCGAGCTGCGCGCCCAGCTCCACGGCGCGAAGCGGATGATGGCCCGCCCTTCTGCGTGAGGTGGTCATGGACCGGAACGAGGAGACCGGGGCGTCGGACGAGACGTTCGCCGCCCTGCTCAACGGGTTCAGCCTCGACTCCTCCCGCCGTCGCAGGCAGGAGCGGCCGAAGCCCGAGCAGCACCAGGCCGGGAGCGGGGACACCAAACCCCACCGCCCGGTCTTCGACGACGAGGACGAGTTCGAGTACCCGCGCGAGGAGGCGGCGTCGATCGTCCGCGCCTACTCGTGGACCGGCGGGCGGACCACCTCGTCGTTCCAGCTGGAGATCGAGACGCTGGTGTCGGCGGTGGACTGGGACTACCCGGGAGCCATGAAGTCCGAGTACCACGAGGTGATCGCCCTGGTGTCCCGGCCGCGGTCGGTGGCGGAGATCGCCGCCCTCCTGCGCCTGCCGCTGGGCGTGGCGAAGGTGCTGCTCGGCGACATGGCCGAACGCGGCCTGATCGACGTGCACCGCACCGCCACCTCCGACGGCGAGCTGCCGGACCTGGGCCTGATGGAACGCGTCCTGGCGGGTCTCCGCCGCCTCTGACCCGCGAGAGTCCACCCTCCACCCGCCGCGTGTCCTACGTTCAGGACCACCGTGTCCTACGTTCGGAACACCCGAGTTGAACGCTCGGCCCGGCGCGCCGCCTTTGCGTGATGATCAGCACACGACCTATCGTGGCTTCAGTGTCGACCGAAGTGCCGGTCGTCGAGCCGAGGGGGTCGGATGAGCGTCGGACGGGAAACGCGGCTGTCGGCGTGGATCGAGCGGTTCGCCGCGCACTTCGCCGAGGAGGGCATCCCGCTGATCGGGGGCCGCATCCTCGGCTACCTGCTGGTGTGCCAGCCGACGGAGCGGACCGCCGCCGAGCTGTCGCAGGAGCTGGAGGCCAGCAGCGGCTCGATCAGCACGAACCTGAAGTTCCTGGTCAACGCCGGTCTGGTGACGAAGCGGACGCGGCGCGGCCGGCAGGCGGCGCAGTACCGGATCAACGAGAAGCGGTGGGTCGACCTGATCCAGCGCAAGCTGGACGCCATGGTGAGCGTGCGCGAGCTGACCGAGGCCGGGATGCGGCTGATGAGCGGCGACCCGGAACGCGCCGTGCGGCTGCGGACCGTGGACGACCTCTACACGTGGCTGGCGACGGAGCTGCCCGCCGTCTGGGACCGCAGGCCCTCGTCGTCGCGCTGAGGCCGTTCGCGGGTGGAGACCCACAGGGCGGCGGTGGCGACGACGACCGCGCCGGCGCCCAGCACGTGCAGTGAGACCAGCACCTCGGGCACACCGGTCCAGTACTGGACCATGCCCAGCGCGCCCTGCGACAGCACCACGGCCACGAGCGCGTAGTAGGGCCGACGGGGCACGGGGTGGCCGCGCAGCGCGAAGCCCAGCGCGACCAGCATGCCCAGGAACAGGAACAGCAGGTCGGCGTGCAGCTGGGACAGCGTGTCCACCGACACGTCCAGGCGCGGGGTGGCCGCGTCGCCCGCGTGCGGCCCGGCGGCGGTGACGAACGTGCCGGCCAGCAGCAGCAGACCGAGCACGACCGCCTGCACGCCCTGCAGCGCCAGCAGCGGCCGGGGCACGCGCGGCCGGGCGGGCTCGTCGCCCTCGCCCAGCGCCGCGACCAGCAGCACGGCGAACCAGACCAGCGCCATCGACACCAGGAAGTGCACGCTCACCGTCCACCACAGCAGGCCGGTGAGCACGGTGAACCCGCCGATCACGGCCTGCACCACGACGCCGCCGAACTGCACGAGCGCCAGCACCACGACCCGCTTGCGCCGCGGCCGGTTGAACCACGCCGCCAGCACGCACAGGCCCGCGATGACGCCGACGACACCGGTCAGCGTGCGGTTGCCGAACTCGACCCACTGGTGCAGCGACGCCACCTCGGGGTGCTCGACCGGCACGAGGCTGCCTTCGAAGCACTGCGGCCAGGTGGGGCAGCCGAGGCCCGACCCGGTCACCCGCACGATCGACCCGGTGACCGCGATGCCGCCTTGGGCGATCACGACGGCGATGGCGAACGCGCGCTGGAACGTGCTCAGGAAGGTGGTGAACCAGGATGGGACGGACACGACCCGATGGTAGGTACCACTGGCTGAGAACCGCCGCCCGGGGGTGTCACCCGAGCTTCGTGGTCCTCGTCGCCAGCGCGCCCGCGGCCACGCCCCACACCACGAGCACGGCGACGTGGCCGGGTCGCGGCGCGGCCCCGTCGACCACGGCGTCGTGCAGCGCCAGCGCGAGCGCGGCGGACGGCAGCGCGTCCACGACGGTCGCCAGCCACGCCGGCAGGGTGTCCAGGCCGAGCGCGACACCGCCGACGAGCAGCAGCGCGAACCACACGATGTTGGCCAGCGCGAGCACGACCTCCGCCCGCAGCGCCCCGCCGAGCAGCACGCCGAGCGCGCCGAACGACAGCGTGCCGAGCACGATCAGCACGGCCGTCCACAGCAGGCCGGTCGCGGACGGCAGCCGCCAGCCCAGCAGCAGCGCGATCACCGCGATGATCACGACCTGCACGGCGACCACGGCCAACGCCGAGGCGACCCGTCCGGCGACGAGCAGCCAGCGGGGGAGCGCGGTCGCGGCGAGCCGCTTGAGCACGCCGTAACGGCGGTCGAAGCCCAGCGCGATCGCCTGCCCGGTGAACGCGGACGAGATCACGGCCAGCGCGAGGATGCGCGCGGTGGCCGAGCCGACCCGCGGTTCGGGCACCGGGATGACGTCCATCAGGCTCATCGCGACCAGCAGCGCCGCCGGGATGAGCACGGTCAGCAGGATCTGCTCGCCGTTGCGCAGGGTGAGCAGGGTCTCGGTGCGGGCCTGGGCGACCAGCATCCGCCCGAGCTTGCCGCGGCCGGGCGCGGGCGTGAACGTGCCCGGTGCGAAGGTCGGTGGTTCCGTCACGAGCGCAGCTCCCTGCCGGTCAGCTCCAGGAACACGTCCTCCAGGCTGCGCCTGGCCACGGTCAGCTCCTCGGCCAGCACGCCCTGCTGGGCGCACCACGAGGTGACCGTGGAGAGGACCTGCGGGTCGATGGTGCCGTGCACCAGGTAGGTGCCCCGGCTGGCCTCGCGCACCTGCAGACCTTCCGGCAGGGCGTCGCGCAGCAGCGTCAGCTCCAGCCCGGGTCGGGCGCGGAAGCGGAGCTGCCGGTCGTCGGCGTGGTGCTCGGTGAGCTCGGCGGGGCTGCCCTGCGCCACGACGCGGCCGGCGTCGACGATGACGACGTGGTCGGCCAGCGCCTCGGCCTCGTCCATGAGGTGGGTGGTGAGCAGCACGCTCACGCCGTCCGCGCGCAGCGCCGACACCAGCTCCCACACCAGGCGGCGGGCCTGGGGGTCCATGCCGGCGGTGGGCTCGTCGAGGAACACCAGCTCGGGCCGTCCGACCAGGGCGCACGCCAGCGACAGGCGCTGCTGCTGCCCGCCGGACAGCCGCTTGTACGGGGTGCGCACCGAGGACGTCAGCCCGAGCACGTCGAGCAGCCACGCGGGGTCGAGCGGGTTCGCGGCGCACGCGGCGACCAGGCGCAGCATCTCGTCGGCCCGCACGCCGGGATAGCCGCCGCCGCCCTGCGGCATGACGCCGATGCGGGGCCGCAACGCGTCGCCGTCGCGTCCCGGGTCGAGGCCGAGGACGCGGACCTCGCCGCCGTCGGCCGCCCGGAACCCCTCGCACACCTCGACGGTCGTCGTCTTCCCGGCGCCGTTGGGGCCGAGGAGCGCGAGGACCGAGCCGGTGTCGAGGGTGAGGTCGAGTCCGTTCACCGCGACGGTGGAGCCGTAGCGCTTGACCAGCCCCGACACTTCCACGGCAGGGTGCTGGGGGTGCGGGCTCACGACGCGGAAGCCTAGGGCGTGGCCGGCCCCACCCCGGTGGTGGGGTCAGCCCCACCAGGGTTCTCCGGGTGGCTTCAGGGTCGTCTCGGGGGTGTTCCCGATATCTTCGGTCACCATTCCGGGTGAAGATTTTCCTCGTGGTGGAGATCCGGGGGGAAAGTCGGACGGCGGTGTCGCCGCCGGTCGTCGGGGGACTCGTCCTGTCGTTGTTCCCGATTGTTTACCTGCACGTGGCGTCGGTCGGTGAGCTCAGCCCGATCGCCCGCACGATCAGCGATTACATCTTCGTGGACCACGGCAGCGGGTTGCTCGCCGCGACCTCGCTGACCCTGGCGGCGGCGTCGGCGGGCCTGCTCGTCACCCTGATCCGGGCGGGTTTGCCCAGGCGGGGGCCGGTGGCGGTGCTGATGGGGCTGTGGTCGGCGGGACTGGCGGTGGCGACGGTGTTCCCCACCGACCCGATCGGCGCGCCCACGTCGTTCTCCGGCGCGGTGCACCGCTACGCGGGCGCGGTGATGTTCGCGAGCCTGCCGCTGGCCGGGTGGCTGATTTCCCGGACGTTCATCCCCAGTACCACCCTGCGTCGTTTTTCCATTGCTGCCGCAATCACCTCGGTGGCATTCATGCTCAGCCACGTCTCGGTGCTCTTCCCGGGCAGCGGCGCGGTCGTCCTCGGGCTTTTCGAGCGTGTTCTGTTCGCGTTGCTCTACGGCCTGCTGTTCGCGCTGGCCTCCGCCGTCCTGCGCCGCGAGGAGACGCCATGACGTGGCTCGCCGTCCTGCTCGCCGTCGTCGGCGCGGTGTTCTTCGCCTTCGCCGCACGCCTGCAGCACGACGCCGTGCGGGCCGGCGAGGGCACCGCCCTGCGGGTCCTGGAGCTGCTGCGCAGGCCCCGGTGGCTGCTGGGCCTGGTGCTGCTCGTCCTCGGCGCCGGCGTGCACGCGGCGGCCCTGGGGATGGCGCCGTTGAGCGTGGTGCAGCCGGTCGGCGTGGTCGCGATCGGCATCACCGCGGTGCTCGACGGCCGCCGCCGCGAGCTGCCCGCGGTCGCGTGGACCACGTTCGGCGTGGGCGCCTTCGTGCTCCTGGCCGCGGGCAGCGCCACGCCCACCGCGGTCGCGCCGGAAGCCGAGCTGAAGGCCGCGCTGCTGGCGCTCGGCCTGATCGCGGTCCCGGGCCTGGTCGGCGTGCTGTCGACCCGGCCGGCGGTGCGCGCCCTCGGGTTCGGCGCGGCGGGCGGCGTCGCCTACGGCTTCGTGTCGGTGCTCATGCGGTCGGTGTCCCAGGACGTCCAGCAGGGCGGCCTGGTGTGGACGACCGCGTTCTCGGCGGCGGGCATCGTCGCCGCCCTCGTCGTCGGCGGCTGGTTCATCCAGCACGCCTACGCCAGCGGACCGCCGCACCTCGCGGTCGCCTGCCTCACCGTGGTGGACCCCCTCGTGGCCGTCGGCATCGGCGCGGGGCTGCTCGGCGAGGCGACCCGGACCAGCCCGCTGGTCGGCGTGGCCGAACTCGCCTGCGCCGCGGTCGCCGTCGGCGGCGTCGTCGCGCTGGCCCGCACTCGAACCCTTCCCGCAGTTCCCACCAGATCGGAGACGACAGTGACCAACGGACGCGCCATGCGGATCGTGATCGCCGCGGAGACGTTCCCCCCGGACGTCAACGGCGCGGCCCGGTTCGCCCACCGCCTCGCCACCGGCCTCGCCGGCCGCGGCCACGACGTGCACGTGATCTGCGTGTCGGCGGACGGCGCGGCCCGCACCGAGCGCGCCGACGGGATCACCGTGCACCGGGTGCGCTCGCACCGCACGCCGTTCCACCGCACGTTCCGCATCGGGTTGCCGTGGCAGGTCCGCAAGGACGTCGGCGCGCTGCTGGAAGGGCTGCGGCCGGACCTGGTGCACGTCCAGGCGCACTTCGTGGTGGGCCGGTACGCGCTGCGGGAGGCGGCGTCGCGGGGGATCCCGACGGTCGCGACGAACCACTTCATGCCGGAGAACCTGTTCGGGCACGCCCGCGTGCCGGCGTGGTCGCAGGGCGTGGCGTCGCGGTGGGCGTGGCGTGACCTGGGCCGCGTGTTCGGCCTCGCGGACGTGGTGACCGCGCCGACGCCGCGTGCCGTGCAGCTGCTGCACGACAACGGGTTCCCGGCGCGGGCCGTGCCGGTGTCGTGCGGGATCGACATCGACCGCTACCGGTCGCGCCGCCCCGTGCGGCACACCGACGCGCCGACCGTGCTGTTCGTGGGCCGGCTGGACGAGGAGAAGCGGGTCGACGAGCTGCTGCGGGCGTTGGCGCTCGTGCCGCGGCTGCACGCCGAGGTCGTGGGCGACGGGTCGTGCCGGGCGGAGTGGGAGCTGCTGGCGCGTGACCTGGGCATCACCGACCGCGTCCGCTTCCGCGGCTTCGTGAGCGAGTCCGAGCTGCTGGACGCCTACGCCGCGGCCGACGTGTTCTGCATGCCGGGCATCGCGGAGCTGCAGAGCCTGGCGACGATGGAGGCGATGGCGGCGGGCAAGCCGGTGGTGGTCGCGGACGCGATGGCGCTGCCGCACCTGTGCAAACCGGGCCGCAACGGCTGGCTGTTCACGCCGGGCGACGTGCGCGGCCTGGCCGACCGCCTGCACGCCGTCACCGCGGATCCCGCCGTCACCGCCCGGATGGGCGCCGCGTCCGGCGACCTCATCGCCGCCCACGCCATCGACACGACCCTGGAGACCTTCGAGTCCCTCTACGCCCGCGCCCTGGGCCTCCCGGCCGTCGAGCAGACCCCCGCCCTCGCCGCCTGACCCTCGAGAGTCCAACCCCCACCCCTCGAGAGTCCAACGTCCAAGCCGCGAGAGTCCAACGTTCGCGCCGCGAGAGTCCAACGTCCACGACACCTGAATTCAACGCTCAACGCGCGAGCCCACAGTGCGAGCGTTGAATTCACGGGCCCTGAACGTAGGACTCTCGCCGCGTGGACGTAGGACTCTCGCGGGGGTCAGTCGATGTCGGAGCCGGTGGTGGAGCGGTAGGCGGCGCGGTGGGCGACGCGGAGACCACCGGCGTTGAGGCGGGGCTTGCCGTCGGCGTCCAGCTCGGTGAGGAACTTGAACAGCATCCCGTGCCCCTCCAGCCGCCGCAGCAGCACCTCGGCCACGTCCTCCGCCTCGAAGTCCACGATGGACATCTGCTCCACCAGGGACGTGGCGATGGTCCGCCTGGCCCGCAGCGGCACCCACCACGTCGTCACCGACAGCAGCACCAAGCCGAACGCCAACGCCGTGCCCAGCACCGCCTCCCACCCGGTGAACCGCAGCGAGAACACCTGCACCACCGCGGCGACGACCAGCAGCACGGCCCCGTACACGGCGGCCCACCCGGCGGTCGCCGACGCGGGCGGCTCGGCGGCCTCCGTGTCCCACACCCCGTCGACCTGCCGCCACCGGCGCAGCGAACTGCCCAGCACGTACGACGTGACCGCGCCGAACACGATCGCCACCACCGTGCCGACCACCACCAGCGCCGGACTGAGGTCGTACAGCCGGTACCGCACCACGGCCCACACGCCGACCACGATCGCCGCCGCCACGAGCACCCGCACCAGCAGCCGGGGCTTGAGCCGGATCTTGCCCAGCACGGCCAGCGGCGTGCCCACCGGCGCGGGCAGGCTGCCGATGATCAGCAACCCCACGACGACCAGCAGCACACCGCCGACCGCCACCATGCCCGTCACGGCCTGGTCGCCCGCCTCGCCCGCCAACGCGTTCCTGGTCCGGTCGATCGCCACCGTCACCAGCGGGATCACCGGCGACAGCAGCACGAGCCCGTGCAGCAGCGTCCCGGAGCGCAGCGCCGCGTAGCCGAACGCGGCCAGCAGCGTGCCGCCGCCGAACGCCGCCGCCGGACCCACCGCCCACGGCGGCAGCAGGTCGAACAGCGACAGCACCAGCAGCGCCCCGCCCAGCGCGAACCCGAGCAGCCCCAGGAACTGCGCCAACCGGCCGCCCCTGGTCAGCCCGGTGATCGTCCAGTACGGCAGCAGCGCCGCCCCGCGCAACGTCCTGGTCAGCGGTTTCGCCGTGCCCAGCCCGGAGTTGTCGCTGTCGGCCACGGTGATCGCCACCGCCGCGGCCGTCGCCGCCGTCCGGATCACCTGGTCGCTGCTCGCCTCCTGCACCAGCGGCTCACGCCCGATGCCCGCCCGGTCGAACGCGCTCAACCCCCGCACGCCCACCTCGACCCGCTCCGCGTCCGTGCGCACCGGCAGCCGGGCCAGCAGCGCCGCCTGCTCCTCCAGGAACAGCTCGCCGCGCGACCGCCGGTCCGCGCCCTCGTGCCGGTCGGCCAGGATCGCGGCGCGCAGCGCGGGCAGCTCCTCGCAGATGATCCGCACGTGCAGGCCCCACGCGGCCAGCTCCGCCAACGCCGCACAGGTCGGCGGGTGGTCGCCCTCCGGGTTCGCGTAGACCGCCCCCAGCTCGGCTTTCGCCCGCTCGACGCAGGGCGCCAGCTCGTCCGGCACGCCGTCGCCGAACAGCTGCGCCACCAGCTCGTCGACCTTCGCCGCCGCCCGTTCGACGGGGTCGCCGCCCGCGCCGGTCAACCGGTCGACGCGCAGCAGCCGCTTCGGGTCGAACAGCACCTTGCACAGCATGGTCGCGCCGTCGAGCCGCCCCCAGATCCAGTCGTTGACCCGCCAGGACCGCTTGAGGAACCCGGAGAACCGGTGCAGCGACGCGCCACCCGCCTTGTCCTCGGCGGTGACGCTGTACTCGGCGAACGCGTTGCGCGTCTGCAGGCTGATCTGCACCAGCTCCACGGCCTGGTCGAGGCCGCCGCGGCTGTCGTCGGCCAGGCACGTCGTCGCGACCTCCAGCGCCAGCACCCGCGACAGCCACAGCTCGCCAGCCACCAGGCCCGCCCCGGCCTCCGCGTCGGTGCGCGGCTCGGTCAGCAGCCGGTGCCACGACCGCAGCTCGCCGACCCGCAGCTGCTCGTCGTCCAGCTGGTCGAGGATGTCGTGAGCGTCACCGAGGACGCCCGCGATCCGCTCCACCTGCTCGCGCACCCGCTGCCCGACGCCGTCCGGCTCGTCCAGCATCTTCGCGGCGAACCGGACGACCCGCCGTTCCCAGTACGACTGGTCCAGCTCCTCGGTGCCCTCGGTGGTCCAGTGCCCGTCCAGCTCGACCCGGGCGGCGCGCAGCCTCGCCCGCACGTCGAACAGGTTCGTGCGGGCCAGCGCGAGCCGCTGGGCGTCCGGCATCACCCACACCAGGCGCTTCAGCACGTCCATCGCGGCGGACGCGAGCCGTTCGGCCATCGTGATGCCCCACGGCCAGCCGTGCGCCGGCAACGCGGCGGGCTGCGGCCGCGTCGGCACGTACGGCAGCCTGCTGTGGTCGGCGCGGTACTCGCGCTGCGCCGCCTCGGCCGCCGCGCGGACCCGTTCGAACGTCCAGCCGGCGGCGTTCGCGCCCGGCACCTCGAACTGGCGGGTCGTGACGTCACGGGCCGCGTGCCGGATGCGCACGTCCTCGTAGTGGTCGTGCAGCGTCTCGGCCAGCGCGTACACCCTGCCGGTGACCGAGCCGCCGGACGCGAGCCGGTCCAGCAGGGCGTTGCGGCCGCCGCGGCGGGACGCGGCGTTGCGGTTGTGCTCCTCGATGCGGTCGACGTAGGTCCGCCCGCTCTGGCTGGTCAGCGCGCCGAGCAGCTTGCCGCCGGTGGCCATGGTGCTGGGCAGCGCGCCGTCCACCGGGGCCACCGGCTCCACGACCGCCTCGGGGGCGTGCGGGAACACCAGCAGCATCACCCGCCGCACCGGGCCTTCGGCGGGCATCCGGTCGATGGCCTCCAACGCCTCCTTGGTGGGCGTGTTGACCAGGACGCCGCCGTCGACGGCGTAGCGGGACCGGTTGTCGGTGCCGTTGGCCCAGGACGCGACCTCGGCCATGTTGGGCTTGTCGCCGTCGGGGGCGCCGGGCGCGACGGGGATGAACGACGGCTCGAACGCGAACGGGAACGACGCCGACGAGCGCGCGGCCAGCGCCAGTCGGCTGACCAGCGCGGGCAGCTTCTCGGCGGCGAAGTCGTCCCGGCCGCCGGGGTCGCGGCGGAAGGAGAAGCTGCCCTGGTGGGTGGCCTGGACGAGGGTCTGGCCGAGGTCGTCGTGGGTGACCGTGGGGACGCCCGCGAGCAGCGTGGTCGTGATGCGCAGGTCGACCGGCCGGTCCTCCTGCGGGACGAAGTCCGAGGTCAGGCGGTCGAGCGCTTCGCGCAGCCGCGGGAGGAAGAACTCGTCGCCGCGCAGCAGCGAGGCGGGCTGCCCCCGGAACGGCGTGCGCAGCAGCTGCTCCATGCGGCCCTGCTCGGCCCACAGGTCACGCAGCCGTTCCAGCCGGGCGTTGGCGTTGACCTGCGACAACGCCAGCGCGGCACCGTTGATGCCGCCTGCCGACGTGCCCGTGATGACGTCGGCGCGGGCCGTGCTGCCGACCAGGTCCAGCAGGTCGGCGTACGGGCCGTCGCCCCTGGTCAGGCGGTCGAGCTCGAGCACGACCCCGCCCATCCAGACGGCGAGGCTCACACCCCCGTTGAGCACGACGGCGAACCGGATCTGCTCCCTGGGCACGTCCACCAGGCCTCCCCTCCCCGCGGACCTCCGATCCTCCCGCACCCCCTACCTCGCCCACCGCCCCCACCCGGTTACACCCGGCAGCGCGAGAGTCCTACGTCCACGCGTCGAGAGTCCTACGTTCACGAGGGGTGAATTCAACGCTCGACGCGAGCCTCGACCGACGCCGAGTGTGCTGAGCGTTCAACTCGGCTGTTCCGAACGTAGGGCTCACGCCGCGTGGAGGTAGGACTCACGCGCGGTGGGGGTCAGGCGGAGCCGGGGAGCGGGTCGCGCTTGATGAGGGGGATCACCTGTTTGCGGGCGACGAAGAGGCACACGGCGAACGTGATCAGGGCGCCCGCCACGGCCTGCGGCACGATGTACGCCCGCCCGTCGAACGCCGAGCCCGTCGGCGGCAGGATCACCGCGATCACCGCGCTCGCGGTCGTCGCGAACACCCGGAACCGACGTGCCAGCACGGCCGTGGCCAGCGGCAACGCCGCCCACAGCACGTACCACGGTTGCAGCACGGGCCCGAGCACGAGCACCGCGCCCAACCCGGCGCCCAGGCCGTTGACCGCCTTGATCCGACCCCGGAACGCCTTCCACAGCAGCGTCGCCACGATCACCACGGACACGGCCTGGGTCACGATCCGCATCAGCACGATCACCGACTCGGTGTGGTTGCCCAGCCCGAGCGCCAGCCCGAGGCCGCCGCCCATGAACCCCATCGCGGTCGGCGGCGACATCCAGCTCTTCACCGTGCCGGCCACGTTCAGCGTCTCCACCCACCCGAACCCGAGCCCGGTGCCGACGCACGTCCCGACCATCACCACACCCGAGATGACCAGCAGCAACAGCGCCGCCCGCACCAGGTCGGTGAGCCGTCCGCCCCACCGCCGCGCGATCAGCACGCCCAGGAAGCCGAGGGCCAGGGCCGCCGGGATCTTCACCGCCGCCCCGAACGTGATCATGGTCGCGCCGAGGACTATCCACAGCAGCTCTTCACGTGTCATCGGTGTGCCGGGGACCACGGGCATCTTCCGCAGCGCCAACTCCAGCCCCACCAGCATCAGGCCGATCGCCAGGCCTTCGTTGTGCACGCCCACGACCAGGTGGAACAGCACGAGCGGGTTCGCCGCGCCCAGCCACAGCGCGCTCACCGGCGGCACGCCGAACCGCCGGGCCAGCCGGGGCAGCGCCCACACGATCATCGCCAGCCCCAGGAGTCCCAGCAGCCGGTGCAGGAAGATGCCGGGCAGGACGCTGTCGCCGGTCACCATCGAGATGACCCGTCCGGCGGCCAGGAACAGCGGCCCGTACGGCGCGGGCGTCTCGCGCCAGATGTTCGGCACGTTCTTGGTCAGGTCGTGCTCGACGCCCAGCGCCGTGGCCGGGCCGAGCTCGTACGGGTCCTGCCCGTTGGCCGCGATCTGCGACTGCGCCAGGTAGCTGTAGACGTCCCGGCTGAACATGGGCAGCACGAACACCAGCGGCGTGATCCACATGAGCAGGGTGCGGTCGAGCTGGCTGCGCGACATCAGCCGGGGACGGCCCGGCCGGGCGAACCGGCCCAGCCACAGCCAGGCCGACACGATGAGGAAGATGCCGGTCCACGCGACCGCCATCGACGCGCTGGGCATCCGGGGGAACAGGCCGAGCAGCGGCGTGCCCGGCAGCGGGCTGAAGATGGGCGCGGCGCCCGACCCGAGCGACCCGACGGCCAGCAGCAACGCGCCCACCGTGCCCCACCGGCGGATCACGTCGAGCTGTCGCCGTTCGGGCGCGTCGAGGGGTGCTGCCTCGCCGATCTCGCTTCGGTTCGCCATCACCATTCCGCCCGCCGCCACGTCCGAAGGGTAGCGACCGGCTCGATCGCGTGACTCGGGTCACCCGACGAGGGCCGATCTTTGCGGCGGCCCGCGAAATACGCAACACTGGTGTTGTGAAAAACGCCGGGACCTCTTCGACCGCTGTGCCGTCCGGGCACGACGGCCGTACCCGGCACGCCGTCGCACGGCTCCTCCTGGAGCAGGGCCCGGTGACCGCGGCCTCGGTCGCGGAGCAGCTGGGCCTGAGCCCCACGGCGGTGCGCCGGCACATCGACGCGCTGGTGGCCGACGGCGAGGCGACCAGCAGGGAGGCCTCTCGACGGGGTCAGCGCGGCCGGGGTCGCCCGGCCAAGCTCTTCCTGCTGACCGAGCAGGGGCGGGCCCGCTTCGGGCACGCCTACGACGACCTCGCCGTGGCCGCGCTGCGGTTCCTCGCCGAACAGGGCGGGGAGGAGGCGGTACGAGCCTTCGCCGAACGACGGGTGTCCGCATTCGTCGACCAGCACCGCGCGGCCATCGTGGCCCAGCCCGACGCCGCGGAGCGGGCCAAGGCCCTCGCGGTGGCGCTGACCAGGGAGGGCTACGCTGCCTCGGCGCGCCACGTGGGGGCGGGCGAGCAGCTCTGCCAGCACCTGTGCCCGGTGGCGCACGTCGCGGCGGAGTTCCCGCAGCTGTGCGAGACCGAGACGGCGGCGTTCGCCGACCTGCTCGGCACGCACGTCCAGCGCCTGGCCACCATCGCCCGCGGCGATGCCGTGTGCACGACGCACATCCCGAACACACCCCGGATCACGGTCGGCGGAACCGACGACCAGACTCCAGTCGGCGGAGCCGACGATCAGACTTCAGATGGAGGGGAGCCCGCATGACTGCCGCTGCCGAGCAGCGCACCACCACAGCCCCGCTCACCCAGGAAGAGACCCTGGCGAGCATCGGCAACTACGAGTTCGGCTGGTCCGACTCGGACGTGGCAGGCGCGAGCGCTCGCCGGGGCCTGAACGAGGACGTCGTTCGGGACATCTCGGCGAAGAAGAACGAGCCCGAGTGGATGCTGGAGTTCCGGCTCAAGGCGCTGCGGTTGTTCGACCGCAAGCCCATGCCGACCTGGGGCTCCGACCTGTCGGGCATCGACTTCGACAACATCAAGTACTTCGTCCGGTCGACCGAGAAGCAGGCGGCGACCTGGGACGACCTGCCCGACGAGATCAAGAACACCTACGACCGCCTCGGCATCCCGGAGGCGGAGAAGCAGCGCCTGGTGTCCGGCGTCGCGGCCCAGTACGAGTCCGAGGTCGTCTACCACAAGATCCGCGAGGACCTCGAGGAGCAGGGCGTCATCTTCCTCGACACGGACACGGCGCTGCGCGAGCACCCGGAGCTGTTCAAGGAGTACTTCGGCTCCGTCATCCCTTCGGGTGACAACAAGTTCTCCGCGCTGAACTCCGCGGTGTGGTCGGGCGGCTCGTTCATCTACGTGCCCAAGGGCGTCCACGTCGACATCCCGCTGCAGGCCTACTTCCGGATCAACACCGAGAACATGGGCCAGTTCGAGCGCACGCTGATCATCGTCGACGAGGGCGCGTACGTGCACTACGTCGAGGGCTGCACCGCGCCGATCTACTCGTCGGACTCGCTGCACTCCGCCGTCGTGGAGATCATCGTCAAGAAGGGTGGTCGCTGCCGCTACACGACCATCCAGAACTGGTCGAACAACGTCTACAACCTGGTCACCAAGCGCGCCAAGGCCGAAGAGGGCGCGACCATGGAGTGGATCGACGGCAACATCGGCTCCAAGGTCACCATGAAGTACCCGGCCGTGTTCCTGATGGGCGAGCACGCCAAGGGCGAGGTCCTCTCGATCGCGTTCGCGGGCGAGGGCCAGCACCAGGACGCCGGCGCGAAGATGGTGCACATGGCGCCGCACACGTCGTCCACGATCGTGTCGAAGTCGGTGGCGCGCGGCGGCGGCCGCACCTCCTACCGCGGCCTGGTCCAGGTCAACAAGCGGGCGCACCACTCGAAGTCCACGGTCAAGTGCGACGCGCTGCTGGTGGACAACATCAGCCGCTCGGACACCTACCCGTACGTCGACGTCCGCGAGGACGACGTGTCGATGGGTCACGAGGCCACGGTCTCGAAGGTCTCCGAGGACCAGCTGTTCTACCTGATGTCCCGCGGTCTCAACGAGGACGAGGCCATGGCGATGATCGTGCGCGGGTTCGTCGAGCCCATCGCGCGCGAGCTGCCGATGGAGTACGCCCTCGAGCTGAACCGCCTGATCGAGCTGCAGATGGAAGGGGCCGTCGGCTGACATGGCCGTCACCACCGAAGACCAGCAACACGGCCTGACGGCCCACTCGCACGGTGGAGCCGGGAAGACGGGCACCGCCCCGATCTCTTCGCGCGCGGACCACTTCACGTCCTTCGACGTGAACGCGTTCGAAGTGCCCGGCGGTCGCGAGGAGATCTGGCGCTTCACCCCCATGAAGCGCCTGGCGAACCTGCACAACGGCGCCGAGGCCACCGGCACCGCGAACGTCGAGGTCGACGCGCCGGAGGGCGTCACGGTCGAGACCGCGGCGCGCGGCGACGAGCGCCTCGGCGTCGCGGGCACCCCCGGTGACCGCGTCGCCGCCCAGGCCTGGACGTCGTTCACCGAGGCCACCGTCGTCACCCTCCCCGGTGACGCGAAGTCCGAGCCGACCACCATCACGGTGACCGGCGCGGGCGAGGGCCAGGTCGCCTACGGCCACCTGCACGTGCGCGCCGAGCAGTTCGCCGAGGCCGTCGTCGTCATCGACCACCGCGGCTCCGGCGCGTACGCCGACAACATCGAGTTCGTCGTCGGCGACGGCGCGCACCTCACCGTGGTCGCCATCCAGGACTGGGCCGACGACGCGGTGCACGTCTCGTCGCACCACGCCAAGCTGGGCCGCGACGCCTCGTTCAAGCACACCGTCATCACCCTCGGCGGCAACGTCGTCCGCCTCACGCCCACGGTCACCTACACCGGCCGCGGCGGCGACGCCGAACTGCTCGGCCTGTACTTCGCCGACGCCGGCCAGCACCTGGAGCACCGCACCTTCATCGACCACTCGGCGTCCAACTGCCGCAGCAACGTGGTCTACAAGGGCGCGTTGCAGGGCGAGGACGCGCACACGGTGTGGATCGGCGACGTGCTCATCCGCGCCGCCGCCGAGGGCACCGAGACCTTCGAGCTCAACCGGAACCTGGTGCTCACCGACGGCGCGCGCGCCGACTCGGTGCCCAACCTGGAGATCGAGACCGGCGAGATCGAAGGCGCGGGCCACGCCAGCGCCACCGGCCGGTTCGACGACGAGCAGCTGTTCTACCTCCAGGCCCGGGGCATCCCGGAGGACCAGGCGCGCCGGCTGGTCGTGCGCGGCTTCTTCCACGAGATCCTGCTCAAGATCGCCGTCCCCGAGGTGCGCGAGCGCCTGGAAGCCGCGATCGAGGCGGAGCTCGAAGCGGTGGGCGTGTGACGTGCCGACGCGCGTGCCCCAGCGGAGGCACCGCATGAACAGGGTGTGCTCGCTGACCGACCTCGACGACGGCAAACCCGCCGCGTTCGAGGTCGGCGACGAGCACACCCCGGTCCTGCTCGTCCGCGACGGCGGCACCGTGCACGCCCTGCGCGACCTGTGCTCGCACGCCGAAGTGGCGCTCAGCGAGGGCGAGGTGACGCGCAAGGGCGTGGAGTGCTGGCTGCACGGGTCGTGCTTCGACCTGCGCACCGGCCGCCCGTCCTCGCCGCCCGCCACCGAGCCGGTCGACGTGTTCGCCGTCGAACTGCGCGGGGACGACGTCTACGTGGACGTCACCGCAGCGGTGAACTGACCCTGGCTACGAACTGACTTTCCTCGCCCGCAACACCAGGAGAACGAAGTACCAATGGCCACTCTGGAGATCAAGGACCTGCACGTCTCGGTCAACACCGACGACGGTGCCAAGGAGATCCTCAAGGGCGTCGACCTGACCATCAAGGCAGGCGAGACCCACGCGATCATGGGCCCCAACGGCTCGGGCAAGTCCACCTTGTCCTACGCCATCGCCGGGCACCCCAAGTACGACGTCACCTCCGGCAGCGTGCTGCTGGACGGCGAGGACGTGCTGGAGATGACCGTGGACGAGCGCGCCCGCGCGGGCGTGTTCCTCGCCATGCAGTACCCGGTCGAGGTGCCCGGCGTCTCGATGTCGAACTTCCTGCGCACCGCCGCCACCGCCGTGCGCGGCGAGGCGCCGAAGCTGCGCCACTGGGTCAAGGAGGTCAAGGAGGCGATGTCCGAGCTGGACATCGACCCGGCCTTCGCCGAGCGCTCCGTCAACGAGGGCTTCTCCGGCGGCGAGAAGAAGCGCCACGAGATCCTGCAGCTCGGGCTGCTCCAGCCGAAGATCGCCATCCTCGACGAGACCGACTCCGGCCTGGACGTCGACGCGCTGCGCGTCGTGTCCGAGGGCGTGAACCGGTACAAGCGGTCCGGTGAGGTCGGCGTCATGCTGATCACGCACTACACCCGGATCCTCAAGTACATCTCGCCCGACTTCGTGCACGTGTTCGCCGGTGGCCGCATCGCCGAGTCCGGCGGTCCGGAGCTGGCCGACCAGCTCGAGGCCGAGGGTTACGTGAAGTACATCGGAAAGCCGGAAGCAGCCGGCATCGCCTGACGTTGCACCCTGTGGGGCAACACCTTGTCCGTGACCACGTACCGAGAGGAGGCGTCGGACCAGTGACCACCACCGCCACTGCACTGGACGTCGCTACCGTCCGCGCGGACTTCCCGATCCTGGGCCGCACCGTGCGGGAGGGGAAGCGGCTGGTCTACCTGGACTCCGGCGCCACCTCGCAACGCCCGAGGCAGGTCCTCGACGCCGAGCGCGCCTTCCTGGAGACCGCCAACGCCGCGGTGCACCGCGGGGCGCACCAACTGGCCGAAGAGGCCACCGACGCCTACGAGGGCGCCCGGCAGAAGGTCGCCGACTTCGTCGGCGTCGACTACGGCGAGATCGTCTTCACCAAGAACGCCACGGAAGGCGTGAACCTCGTCGCCTACGCGATGGGCAACGCCGCCACCGCGGGCCCCGAAGCCGAGCGGTTCCGCCTCGGCCCCGGCGACGAGATCGTCGTCACCGAGATGGAGCACCACGCGAACCTCGTGCCGTGGCAGCAGCTGGCCGCCCGCACGGGCGCGACGCTGCGCTGGTTCGGCGTGACGGACGAGGGCCGGCTCGACCTGTCCGACCTGGACTCGTTGATCACCCCGGCCACCAAGGTCGTCGCGTTCACCCACCAGTCGAACGTGCTCGGCACGGTCAACCCGGTGCGGGTGCTGGCCGACGCGGCCCGCGCGGTGGGCGCGCTCACCGTGCTCGACGCCTGCCAGTCCGTGCCGCACGGCCCGGTCGACTTCAAGGCGCTCGGCGTGGACTTCGCGGTGTTCAGCGGCCACAAGATGCTCGGGCCGTCCGGCATCGGCGTCCTGTACGGGCGCCGCGAGCTGCTCGAAACCCTGCCGCCGTTCCTCACCGGCGGGTCGATGATCGAGATGGTGCACATGGCGCAGTCGACGTTCGCGCCGCCACCCGCGCGGTTCGAAGCGGGCGTGCCCATGACGTCGCAGGCCGTGGCGCTCGGCGCGGCGGTCGACTACCTCGACGCCATCGGCATGGACCGGATCGCCGCGCACGAGCACCAGCTCACCGAACTGGCGCTGCGCGGCCTGGCCGAAGTGCCGGGCGTGCGGGTCGTGGGCCCCACGGAGGCGGTCGACCGAGGCGGCGCGGTGTCGTTCGTCGTCGACGGCATCCACGCGCACGACGCCGGCCAGGTCCTCGACAGCCTGGGCGTCGCGGTCCGCGTCGGCCACCACTGCGCGTGGCCCCTGCACCGGCGGATGAACGCCGCCGCCACCGTGCGGGCCAGCTTCTACCTGTACAACACACCGGACGAGGTGACCGCCCTGGTCGACGCCGTCCGCGAGGCGCAGAAGTTCTTCGGGGTGGTCTGACGTGCAGCTTCAGCAGATGTACCAGGAAATCATCCTGGACCACTACAAGAACCCGCACGGGCGCGGCCTGCGCGACCCGTACGACGCCGAGTCGCACCAGATCAACCCCACGTGCGGCGACGAGGTGACGCTGCGGGTCTCGCTCGACGGCGACACCGTGCGCGACGTGTCGTACGACGGGCAGGGCTGCTCCATCAGCCAGGCGTCCACCTCCGTGCTCACCGACCTGGTGGTCGGCAAGCCGCTGGGGGAGGCGTTCGAGAAGATGGACGCGTTCGTGGAGCTCATGCAGGGCCGCGGCCAGGTGGAACCCGACGAGGACGTCCTGGAGGACGGCATCGCGTTCGCGGGCGTGGCGAAGTACCCGGCGCGCGTGAAGTGCGCGCTGCTGGGGTGGATGGCGTTCAAGGACGCGGTGGCACGCAGCGAGGGAGCAAAGGCATGACCGCCGAACAAGGCATGACCGCCGAAGAGGACGTGGTGCGCGGCATCGAGGGCATGCCCGAGCCGCCCGCGCCGAAGGCAGACGTGGCCGCGGTGGACGACGTCGAAGAAGCCATGCGCGACGTCGTCGACCCGGAGCTGGGCATCAACGTCGTGGACCTGGGCCTGGTCTACGACATCCGCGTCGACGAGGAGAACGTCGCCCTCATCGACATGACGCTGACGTCGGCGGCGTGCCCGTTGACGGACGTCATCGAGGACCAGACGCGGTCGGCGCTCGTGGGCGGCGGCGGCGGTGCGAGCGGGATCGTCAACGACTTCCGCATCAACTGGGTGTGGATGCCGCCGTGGGGGCCGGAGAAGATCACCGACGACGGCCGTGAGCAGCTGCGGGCCCTCGGGTTCACGGTCTGACAGGTTCACGGTTGGGCGGGTTCGCCGTCTGGCGGGTTCGCCGTTCGGCTGGAGTTTCGCAGGGGTCCCCGGTGAGGGGGCCCCTGTTTTGTGATGGCGGCCTGGACCGGAGGGCTTGGTTTCGGTGAGGGGAAGATCAAGAACCAAAAACTGAAAGAGTCCTCGCCGGACGGGCAGATCAGCAGGATGACCGGGTTCGTGGTGATGCTCCGGTTGAGTGGTGGGTCGGGGTTCGTGTCATCCCACCGACCTCCCTACGGGCTACCACACGTATCAAGGGGGCGGCCCCGGTGAATGCCGCGGGTAGTGCTGGACGAGCCCCCTTGACACGCGCGGTAGGGCGGAGCCAGGTCGGCGGGATGACACGAAGCCCTTCCTTCGGGGGAAGAGCGGGCCAGTGGACGGGTCAGAGTCAGCGGGCGTAGACGCGTTCCACGAACTCCGCGATCTGCGACTCGTCCAGGTGCCGGGCGAGGTCCGCCTCCGACACCATGCCGACCAGCCGGTGCGACTCGATCACCGGCAGCCGGCGGATCTGGTTGTCCTCCATCGTCCGCAGCACGTGCGACAGGTCGTCGTCCGCCTCGACCCAGTGCAGGTGCCCCGACATGTCGCCGGCCCGCATCGACGCGGGATCACGGCCCTCGGCCACGCAGCGCAGCACGATGTCGCGATCGGTGATGATGCCGTGCAGCCGGTCGTCCTTGCCGCAGATCGGCAACGAGCCGACGTTCAGGTCCCGCATCATCCGGGCCGCGTCGAGCAGGCTCTGGTCCTCCTTGACGCACTGGACACCGGAATTCATGATCTCCCGTGCGGTGGTCATGCCGAACCTCCTTGTTCGCCTGCCACCAAGCATGCGCCGGTCCGGCCCGGCCGGCACCTCGGCGGCGGCTACGTCTGCGCCACCAGCATCTCGACCACGTCCGCGAGCGACCCCCGCCGCCGGAACGCCCGCCGCTGCCGCACCGCGCCCGTGCCGTCCACCAACAACCGGTCGATGCCGTCGACCACCAGGTCCTCGTCCCCGGCCTCGCGCAGCGCCGGACGCGTCCAGTCCACCAGCGCCCGCACCATGTCCTGCGCCGGCACCAACCGACCGCTCAACGGCTCGATCCCCGCGCCGTCCAACCCGTCCCGCGCCGACCGCCACAACGCCGTCCGCACCGCCAGGTCCGGCACGCGCTGCGCGGGCACACCGGCCGACGCCGTCGCCGCGATCGCCCGCACCAAAGCGGCCAGCAGCACGGCCTCGTCCACGGTCGCCGCCACGTCGCACACCCGCAGCTCCACCGTCGGGTGCCGCTCCGACAGCCGCACGTCCCAGTAGACCATCGCCGGATCCAACGCCGCCCCCGCCGACCGCAGCACCCCCGTGGCGCGGTGGTAGTCCTCCGGCGACTCGAACCACGGCGGCGCGCCCGCCGACGGCCACGGGCTCCACGACAGGTAGCGCCAACTCGCGTAGCCCGTGTCACGCCCGTTCGCGAACGGCGAGTTCGCGCTGATCGCCAACAGCACCGGCAGCCACTGCCGCAGGTGGTTGCTGATCAGCACCCCGGTCTCCTCGTCCGGTATCCCGACGTGCACGTGGCAGCCGCAGATGGTCAGCCCGTCGATCAACGACCCGTACTCGGCGGCGATCGTGCGATACCGGTCGGAGTCGGTCAACGGCGGCGGGTAGACGCCACCCAGCACCGGGGTCCCGGTCGCCACGATCCGCGCGTCGTGCACACCCGCCAGCGCGGCCAGCGCCCGCCGTGCCGACAAGAGCTCCTCACGCACCTCAGCCATGCTCCGGCACACCCGCGTGGCGCTCTCCACCTGGTAAAGCGTGATCTCGGTCTGCAGGTCGAGCCCCGAACGGGCGCCGCCCAACACCTCGGCCGCCAACGGCACCAGCTCCCCGGTGCTCGCGTCGACCAGCAGGAACTCCTCCTCGACCCCCACCGACAACGGCAGGTCCGAGACGACTCGCGGAAGCGGTAGGGCGGTGACCTCGCTCACCAGGGACCTCCTGACGCAGGGTAGTCCGCCTGATGCTATGAGTAACCGAACCGGCCGCACATGCGGCTTTGCGGTGAACTTCCTAGCCGACCGCCAGGTGCGGCCCGCCGCGCAGGACGTCGACGTGGTCGCTGCCCGGCCGCCCCAACACCCAACTGGTGCCCCGCAACGACTTCGCGTGCTCCTTCAACGGCGCCAGCAACCGGGACACCTCCCGGTACGACCCCACCGACCCGGCCGCGCAGATCAACGTCGCCAACGACAACGTCACCCCACGCCCCTCCACCTCGAACGGCACGTCCAGCACACCCGCGGCGAACGGCACGACCTCGTCCAACCCGGCCACCACCAGGAAGTCGTCCCCACCGACGTGCCCCACCTGCACCCCCGGGAACGACGGCGCACCCTCGGTGAGCGCCCGCCCGATCGCCCGGATCAAATCGTCACCCGCCGCGAACCCCGCCGAGTCGTTCACCCGCTTGAACGCGTCCACGTCCAACCACCCCACCGCGAACAACTCGCCACCCAGGATGCGCCGATCCACCTCGCGCGCGATCGAGTCGCTGCCCGGCAACCGCGTCAACGGGCTCAACGCCGCGGCCTGCTCCACCTTCATCTCGGCCACACCGCGCACCACGTCCGCGACCCGCACCACACCGAGGCAGCGGTCGTCGTCGTCCACGACCACCAAGTCGTCGTTGGTGCGCTCACGGTTCGCGTGCGCCACCACGTCCAACAACTCCAGCGCGCTGGACCCCGAACCGATCAGCTTCGGCCGGTCCGCCAACCGCGCCGCCTCCCGCTTCGCGTGCAGGGCGTGCCCGAACGGCCCCGTCACCGCCAGCAGGAACCGGTTGCGGTCCACGGTCCACCGCGGCCTGCCCTCACCGTCCACCAGCACGACGCCGCTGACCGTCGGCTGGTTCGCCAGCACGTCCCGCACCTCCTCGGACGTCGCCGAGTCGGGCAACGTGGTCGCCGGGTGCAGGAAGTCGGTGACCCTCGGCCCCGCCTGGCGCCGCAACGGCGCGGTCATCGTGCTCGTGACCGACTCCGGGTCGCTCACCTCGCTCAACACCGCCGCGATCGTCGCATCCACCTTGGGCCGGCGCTGCGGGCCCGCCAGCAGGTTGCCCTGCGCGAGCCGCACCCCCAACCGGCGCAGCGCCGCCAACTGCGCCTCGGTCTCCACACCCTCCGCGACGACCAGCGAACCGATGTGCTCGCACAAGTGCTGCAACGCCTGCGCCAACGCGAACCGGGCGGGATCGGTGGGCAGCGCCACCACCACCTCCCGGTCCAGCTTGATCACGTCCGGCCGCACCTCGGTCAGCAGCGACAACGGCGAATCACCCTCACCGACCCCGTCCAGACCGATCCGGAACCCGTCCTCCCGCAACCGCTCGACGCCCCGGACCAACAACCGGCGCGGCGCACGCGAGTACGGCGTGCCGACCTCCACCACCACATCGGCCGGGGTGCGCCCCACCTCGCGCAACGCGCCGTAGAGCGGAGCCATCAGCTCGGGCTTGTCCGCGACCGTCAACGCGAGCAGGTTCACGTGCAGCGGCAGACCGAGCCCGTGGTCGGCCGCGTCCCGGACCGCGCGGCACGCGAGCGCCACGTCGGTGTTGGCCAGGTACCCGGCGCGGAACGCCATCCGCAGCAGGTCCTGGACGGTGCCGTCGTGCGGTCGGGCCAGCGCTTCCACCGCCACGACCCCTCCGGTGTGGAGGTTGAACAACGGCTGGAAGGCGAACCGGACGTCATCCAGCAAGGCGGGCACGGCGTCGATCGTGCCCGGTCGATCTTCTTTTGCCGAGACCGTTAACCCGGTGTTCCCGCACTTTTGGCCGATTGCACAGGAAATGCCAACCGAGCGCGCATAACCCATGACGCCGAGCCGAACAGCCGGAGCATCGCCCGCACGGTCCCGCGCAGGTCATCGAGCGCGTCGTCGTGCCCGCCCAGGTAGTCGCGCTGAAGACTCCCGGACAACCGGAAAAAGATGTCGAAGAATTCCGGCACCTCGTCGGGCGGCAGCGCCAGCAACGCCTCCAGACCTCTCAACCGCAACGCGCGCACCGTGCGCTCCACCCCCGACCGCCGCACCGCACGGCCCTCCACGATCGCATCCGCCACGACGGGCGCCCGCCGCAACGCCGCCGCCACGCTGTACCCCGTCGCCGGGTGGATCCACCCCGCCGCCGCGCCGAACGCCCCGTCGCGCGCCCGCCCGTCCAACGTGATGCGCACCCGTTCCTCGTCCGCCGGCACCGGGATGCCGTGCCCGGCCAGGCGCGCGTGCAACCGCAACCGCAACTCCCTCAGCGGCAGCCCAGGCCGGCGCGCCAACGACGTCTCCTCCAACAACACCTCGTCCGCCGACACCGGGATCGCGTAGAGGAACGTCGGATCACCCGTCGTCGCCGCCGCGGGCCTGCGCCAGTCCATGATCAACGCCTCGTCCGCGCCCACGAACGGCGCCGCCACCGCCGCCGGCACCACCACACCGACCGCCGTCTGCGCCGCCCGACCACCCACCGCGCCGCTCGCGTCGACCACCCGTCCGGTCAACACCCGCCCGTCGGCCAACACCACCCTCCGCTCGGTGCGCGCCACCACCCGCCCCGCGACCACCCGGACACCGTCCGGCAACCACCGCAACCGCTCGTTGTCCAGCACGGCGTAACCCCGCCCGATCACGTGCTCCGCCGTCGTCACCGCACGAGCCCTCGACGTGCTGACCGCCACCGGCGCATCGGCCGGCAACTCGTCCACCCACGCCGCGTAGGTCGCCCGCCACAACCGCCCCGGGTTCGGATCGACCAGCACCGTGCCCAGACCCCGCGCCGCGCACGCCCGCGCCAACGCCCGCCCCGCCGGCCCGCCACCCACGACCACCACGTCCACTAGCGCTTCTCCCGCCGCTCCGGCGGCAGCAGGTCGCCCAGCGCCAGCGGCTGGTGCCGCGCCACCACACCCGCCAACTGCGTCACCGTCCGCTCGATCGCCTCACGCGCCGCGTTGCGCTCCGAGATCACCGCCGACAACAGCAACGCCGTCAACACCGCCGTCCCGTTGAACGCCTGGAGCGTCACCATCCGCACCGGCAGGTCCAGATCGGCGAACGGACCCGTGCTGCGCGCCGCGCCCCGCGCCGCCAGGGTCGACGCGACCAACGCGCACGGCGCCGTGCCCAGGTGCTGGAAGCGCAGCGCCGCCCAGATCAGGAACGGGAACACCAGGTACATCAGCCGCAAATCGTGCGTGCTCGCCACGGCCATCACCACCGCCGTGCTCGCCAACAACGCGGCAGCCTCCGCCCACCGGCGCGCGGTGTGGCCGCGCAACCGGAACGAGCGGAACGCCAGGACGATCGGCACGAACACCAGCACACCCAGCGCGTCACCGGTCCACCACACCGTCCACGTCGACCAGAACAGCCCGCCGTCGATGACACCCGTCACCAGCAACGTGCCCGCGCCGATCGTGGCGCTGACCGCCATGCCCACGAGCCCGCCCAACAAGACCAGGGCGAGCGCGTCACGCGCGCGGTCCATCGCCGGCTGGAAGCCCGCTCTCCTCAGCAGGAGGTAGGCGACCACGGGACCGATCGTGTTGCCGGCGGTGATGAGGACCGTCGCGCCGAGGTCGGAGAGCGTCGAGTTGGCCACGAACGCGCCCAGCGCGATGCCCGGCCACATCTTCAACCCGCCCAGCAGGAGCGCGAGCACCGCGACACCGGTAGGCGGCCACAGCGGCGTCACCTGGTCGTTGACGAGTGCTTGGAGGAGACCGACCAGCGCGCCCGCGTAGTAACCAGCCGCGACGAGGACGACGTGGAGCGCGTACCGGCCGAGCCGAGGCGAGAGCTGCACCGGCACAGCATCCACCGTCCTCGGAGGTCGCACCACGCCTAGCTGCGGAGATGACGTAACCGACCCCCCGATTTGTCTCTGCGGGGGCCGGGGTGTAACTTTCTCTCTGCCAGCGCGGAACGGGCCGGAGAGAAACCGGAACGGAGCGCGGCGCGCAGAAGCCCCCGGGACTGAATCAGCAGCACAGAGTGCTGCCTCCGCTCCGGACGGTAGAACCAAATTGAATGCGAAGCGAGTTCAGCGCGGAGCCGAGAAGCCGAAACCGGCCGATTTGACACCGCGAAAACGAACGAGCTAAGGTTCAACCACAGCAAGCGAAACACCGGAAACACAAAGCCCCGGATTGAACCGCGGTAAGACTGCGGAACGAAATGGTGAGCGCGTGTTCTTTGAGAACTCAACAGCGTGCCGAATAGCCAGTAAATTTATGAACCTCGTCAAGAGGTTTCCTTTGAGATTGTTACTGGACAACTGACATTCATGTCAGTGTTGTTCGGAGCGATCAAACATTCCTTATTGGAGAGTTTGATCCTGGCTCAGGACGAACGCTGGCGGCGTGCTTAACACATGCAAGTCGAGCGGTAAGGCCCTTCGGGGTACACGAGCGGCGAACGGGTGAGTAACACGTGGGTAACCTGCCCTGTACTCTGGGATAAGCCTGGGAAACTAGGTCTAATACCGGATATGACTCCATTAGGCATCTTGTGGGGTGGAAAGTTCCGGCGGTACAGGATGGACCCGCGGCCTATCAGCTTGTTGGTGGGGTAATGGCCTACCAAGGCGACGACGGGTAGCCGGCCTGAGAGGGTGACCGGCCACACTGGGACTGAGACACGGCCCAGACTCCTACGGGAGGCAGCAGTGGGGAATATTGCACAATGGGCGAAAGCCTGATGCAGCGACGCCGCGTGAGGGATGACGGCCTTCGGGTTGTAAACCTCTTTCAGCGGGGACGAAGGGCAACTGACGGTACCCGCAGAAGAAGCACCGGCTAACTACGTGCCAGCAGCCGCGGTAATACGTAGGGTGCGAGCGTTGTCCGGAATTATTGGGCGTAAAGAGCTCGTAGGCGGTTTGTTGCGTCGGCTGTGAAAACTTCACGCTTAACGTGGAGCCTGCAGTCGATACGGGCAGACTTGAGTTCGGCAGGGGAGACTGGAATTCCTGGTGTAGCGGTGAAATGCGCAGATATCAGGAGGAACACCGGTGGCGAAGGCGGGTCTCTGGGCCGATACTGACGCTGAGGAGCGAAAGCGTGGGGAGCGAACAGGATTAGATACCCTGGTAGTCCACGCCGTAAACGGTGGGTGCTAGGTGTGGGGGACTTCCACGTCCTCCGTGCCGCAGCTAACGCATTAAGCACCCCGCCTGGGGAGTACGGCCGCAAGGCTAAAACTCAAAGGAATTGACGGGGGCCCGCACAAGCGGCGGAGCATGTGGATTAATTCGATGCAACGCGAAGAACCTTACCTGGGCTTGACATGCACCGGAAACCTGCAGAGATGTAGGCCTCTTCGGACTGGTGTACAGGTGGTGCATGGCTGTCGTCAGCTCGTGTCGTGAGATGTTGGGTTAAGTCCCGCAACGAGCGCAACCCTCGTTCCATGTTGCCAGCGCGTAATGGCGGGGACTCATGGGAGACTGCCGGGGTCAACTCGGAGGAAGGTGGGGATGACGTCAAGTCATCATGCCCCTTATGTCCAGGGCTTCACACATGCTACAATGGCCGGTACAGAGGGCTGCTAAGCCGTGAGGTGGAGCGAATCCCACAAAGCCGGTCTCAGTTCGGATCGGGGTCTGCAACTCGACCCCGTGAAGTCGGAGTCGCTAGTAATCGCAGATCAGCAACGCTGCGGTGAATACGTTCCCGGGCCTTGTACACACCGCCCGTCACGTCACGAAAGTCGGTAACACCCGAAGCCCGTGGCCCAACCAGCTTGCTGGGGGGAGCGGTCGAAGGTGGGACTGGCGATTGGGACGAAGTCGTAACAAGGTAGCCGTACCGGAAGGTGCGGCTGGATCACCTCCTTTCTAAGGAGCATTCCTCACCGGTTCTCTTCGGAGGGCCTGTGGAGAGCCTCGCGATCGGCGAATGATCGATCGGTGGTTGCTCAATGATGTGGATGCTGGCTATATACAGAATCTGGGATCGTCCGGGGAGTTAGTACTGTCCGTAAGGGCATGGAAGGGTCTCCCGAGGGTTCGAGTCTTCTGTTCGGTACGCTGTTGGGTCCTGAGAGAACACGTGAGTGTCTCTTTCAGCGAGAAACGACAGGACGGTCTCCGTCCGCGAACCGCCGGGTTGTCCGGTAGGCGTGGGCAGTAGCGGGATGGTGTCTGGTTGTTCTTTGAGAACTGCACAGTGGATGCGAGCATCTTTGTGGCAAGTTATTAAGGGCACACGGTGGATGCCTTGGCACCAGGAGCCGATGAAGGACGTAGGAGACTGCGAAAAGCCTTGGGGAGCTGTCAACCGAGCTGAGATCCAAGGGTATCCGAATGGGGAAACCCGGCCCCAGTCATGTGGGGTCACCCACGCCTGAACACATAGGGCGTGTGGAGGGAACGCGGGGAAGTGAAACATCTCAGTACCCGCAGGAAGAGAAAACAACCGTGATTCCGTGAGTAGTGGCGAGCGAAAGCGGAAGAGGCTAAACCGTATTCGTGTGATACCCGGCAGGGGTTGCGTGTACGGGGTCGTGGGACTTACTGGCCGGTTCTGCCGGACTGGCAAGGAGTCATAAAATGTCGTGGTTAGCGGAACGCGTCTGGAAAGCGTGGCCGTAGAGGGTGAGAGTCCCGTACGTGAAAACCCGACATCTCCTAGTGATGTTCCCAAGTAGCAGCGTACTCGTGAAATTCGCTGTGAATCTGGCGGGACCACCCGCTAAGCCTGAATACTACCTGGTGACCGATAGCGGACTAGTACCGTGAGGGAAAGGTGAAAAGTACCCCGGGAGGGGAGTGAAATAGTACCTGAAACCGTGTGCCTACAATCCGTCGGAGCCTTTAGGGGTGACGGCGTGCCTTTTGAAGAATGAGCCTGCGAGTTAGTGCTGCGTGGCGAGGTTAACCCGTGTGGGGTAGCCGTAGCGAAAGCGAGTCCGAATAGGGCGTGTGAGTCGCGTGGTCTAGACCCGAAGCGGAGTGATCTAGCCATGGCCAGGGTGAAGCGTGGGTAAGACCGCGTGGAGGCCCGAACCCACCAGGGTTGAAAACCTGGGGGATGAGCTGTGGTTAGGGGTGAAAGGCCAATCAAACTCCGTGATAGCTGGTTCTCCCCGAAATGCATTTAGGTGCAGCGTCGTGTGTTTCGTGCCGGAGGTAGAGCACTGGATGGTCTAGGGGGCCCACAAGCTTACCGAAATCAACCAAACTCCGAATGCCGGTACGTGAGAGCGCGGCAGTGAGACTGCGGGGGATAAGCTTCGTAGTCGAGAGGGAAACAGCCCAGAACGCCGGCTAAGGCCCCTAAGTGTGTGCTAAGTGGGAAAGGATGTGGGGTCGCCCAGACAACCAGGAGGTTGGCTTAGAAGCAGCCACCCTTTAAAGAGTGCGTAATAGCTCACTGGTCAAGTGGTCCTGCGCCGACAATGTAGCGGGGCTCAAGCACACCGCCGAAGCCGTGTCATTTCAGTGTCATGCTGGGATGGGTAGGGGAGCGTCGTTCAGCCATTGAAGCGCCGGAGTGATCCAGGTGTGGAGGCTGGACGAGTGAGAATGCAGGCATGAGTAGCGAAAGACGAGTGAGAAACTCGTCCGCCGGATGACCAAGGGTTCCTGGGCCAGGCTAATCCGCCCAGGGTAAGTCGGGACCTAAGGCGAGGCCGACAGGCGTAGTCGATGGACAACGGGTTGATATTCCCGTACCCGTGTGAACGCGCCCATGGCGAACCTTGTGATACTAACCGCCCGAAGCCCGCTCTGATTCTTCGGATGAGGGGCGATGTGGAGCGCGGGACCTGAACTTGTAGTAGTCAAGCGATGGGGTGACGCAGGAGGGTAGCTCCGCCAGTGAGTGGTAGTACTGGTGTAAGCGTGTAGGCCGTAGCATAGGCAAATCCGTGCTGCATGAAGGCTGAGACGTGATGCATAGCCGATTGAGGCGAAGTAGAGTGATCCCATGCTGCCGAGAAAAGCCTCTAGTGAGTGTTCATGCGGCCCGTACCCCAAACCGACACAGGTGGTCAGGTAGAGAATACCGAGGCGATCGGGCGAACTGTGGTTAAGGAACTCGGCAAAATGCCCCCGTAACTTCGGGAGAAGGGGGGCCGAGGGATTTGAAGCCCCTTGCGGGCTAGGATTTTTCGGCCGCAGAGACCAGCGAGAAGCGACTGTTTACTAAAAACACAGGTCCGTGCGAAGTCGCAAGACGATGTATACGGACTGACGCCTGCCCGGTGCTGGAACGTTAAGGGGACCGGTTAGTCTTTCGGGGCGAAGCTGAGAACTTAAGCGCCAGTAAACGGCGGTGGTAACTATAACCATCCTAAGGTAGCGAAATTCCTTGTCGGGTAAGTTCCGACCTGCACGAATGGCGTAACGACTTCTCGACTGTCTCAACCACAGGCCCGGCGAAATTGCACTACGAGTAAAGATGCTCGTTACGCGCGGCAGGACGGAAAGACCCCGGGACCTTTACTATAGCTTGGTATTGGTGTTCGGTTCGGCTTGTGTAGGATAGGTGGGAGACTGTGAAGCGCTGACGCCAGTCAGTGTGGAGTCGTCGTTGAAATACCACTCTGGTCGTACTGGATGTCTAACCTCGGTCCGTGATCCGGATCAGGGACAGTGCCTGGTGGGTAGTTTAACTGGGGCGGTTGCCTCCCAAAGGGTAACGGAGGCGCTCAAAGGTTCCCTCAGCCTGGTTGGCAATCAGGTGTCGAGTGCAAGTGCACAAGGGAGCTTGACTGTGAGACCGACAGGTCGAGCAGGGACGAAAGTCGGAACTAGTGATCCGGCCATGGCTTGTGGAAGCGTGGTCGCTCAACGGATAAAAGGTACCCCGGGGATAACAGGCTGATCTTGCCCAAGAGTCCATATCGACGGCATGGTTTGGCACCTCGATGTCGGCTCGTCGCATCCTGGGGCTGGAGTAGGTCCCAAGGGTTGGGCTGTTCGCCCATTAAAGCGGTACGCGAGCTGGGTTTAGAACGTCGTGAGACAGTTCGGTCCCTATCCGCCGCGCGCGTAGGATACTTGCGGAAGGCTGTCCCTAGTACGAGAGGACCGGGACGGACGGACCTCTGGTGTGCCAGTTGTCCTGCCAAGGGCATTGCTGGTTGGCTACGTTCGGAAGGGATAACCGCTGAAAGCATCTAAGCGGGAAGCCTGTTCCTAGATGAGGTATCCCACCCCTTTGTGGGTTAAGGCCCCCAAGAGACCATTGGGTTGATAGGCCGGAGATGGAAGGTCGGTAACGGCTGGAGTTGACCGGTACTAATAGGCCGAGGACTTGTCATGAAGACGCTACGCATCCACTGTGCGGTTCTGAAAGAACCGAACCGGACCGTCACGGTCCACCTCTTGTGTGGGGTGGGGTGTGGTGCCTACGGGTTGGTAATTTCATAGTGTTTCGGTGGTCATAGCGGTTGGGGAACACCCGGTCCCATTCCGAACCCGGTAGTTAAGCCTTCCAGCGCCGATGGTACTGCACTCGTGAGGGTGTGGGAGAGTAGGACGCCGCCGAACAATTCTTCGCCTTCAGGGGCACCCGGTCAGGGTGCCCCTGAAGGCTTTTTCGCGTTCAGCACCGCCGGCGGAGGGCGGTGTGACCGGGATCCTCGGCATCAGCGGGTGGGGTTGAGTAGTTTCCTGCCATGCACCACGAGCCGGTCGACCCCCGAACGCAGCGCCGCTCCGGCGGGAGCGCCACCGTCCACTCGGACCTGGCCACGAACCCGTTCCGCGTGGACCGTGACCGTGTGGCGAGTTCACCGTTCTTCGCCCGGCTCGGCGGTGTGACGCAGGTCGTCAGCTCGACCGGTTCCGGGTTGCTGGTGCACAACCGGCTCACGCACAGCTTGAAGGTCGCGCAGGCGGCCCGTGCCATCGCCGAACGCCTCGGCACCCGGCCCGACGTGGCGAACCTGCTGGAGAAGCTCGGCGGCTGCGACCCGGACGTGGTGGAGGCCGCTTCGCTGGCGCACGACCTGGGGCACCCGCCGTTCGGGCACCTCGGCGAGCAGGTCCTCGACCGGTTGGCGCGGCACCGGTTCGGGTTGTCGGACGGGTTCGAGGGCAACGCCCAGTCGTTCCGGATCGTCACGACAACGGACGTGCGGGGACCGGCGGCGGTCGGGTTGGACCTGACGGTGGCGGTGCGCGCGGCGATGCTGAAGTACCCGTGGACGCGCTTGTCGTACCCGAAGCCGCACCCGAGGGACCTGCCCGCGCCGCCCCGCGGCGCGGCCGAGCCGACCGACGGGCCGGGCACCGGGTCGAGCAAGTTCTCCGCCTACGTCACCGAGCTGGACGACGTCGAGCAGTCCCGCGCGTTCTACACGGCCCGGCTGGAGCCGTGGCAGCAGACGGTCGAGGCGTCGGTCATGGACACGGCCGACGACATCGCCTACGCCATCCACGACCTGGAGGACTTCCACCGGGTGGGTGTGCTCCAGCACGCCGCGGTCTCGACCGAGCTGAACACGTGGCTGGAGCACGCGGTGGAGCTGGCGGGGTTGAGCGCCGCGGACCTCGCCGCGCAGGAACGCCGCCCGGGTCGTTCGCTGGAGGCGCTGCGGCGGCGGCTGCACGCGAAGGACTCGTGGGCGGTGGACGACGACGTGTTCGCGCAGGCCGTGGCGAAGGTGCGGGCCGAGCTGGTCGACGGTCTGCTGGCGGTGCCGTTCGACGGTTCGGTGGAGGCGGAGCAGGCCGTGGCCGGGTTCTCCGCCCGCTGGACGCGGCGCCTGGTCGACTCGGTCGGTGTGGTGGAGGAGCCGACGACCAGGTCGGGGCACGTGGTGCTGGCCGTGCCGCAGTGGCACGAGGTGCAGGTGTTGAAGTTCGTGCACCGCCGGTTCGTGCTGCTGCGGCCCGACCTGGCGTTGCACCAGCGCGGCCAGGCGCGGCTGCTCACGGCACTGGTCGAGGCGTTGGAGCAGTGGGTCACCGACCGGCACGAGGCGAACCGGTTGCCGCGCCGGCTGCACGACCTGGTGGAGCTGGCGGGGGAGGAGTACGCGGCGCTCGCGCGCACGGACCCGTCGGTCCTGGTCGGAGCGACGGGTGAGACGCCGTCCGGTCCGGACGCCGTGCGGGCGTTGGCGCGGGGCCGCGCGGTGGTCGACTTCATCGCCTCGCTCACCGACAACCAGGCCGCGGCGCTGCTCGACGCACTGTCCGGACGCACCGGTCAGCTGTGGACAGATGCGTTCGTACTGTGAAATGTGATGGTTCTACCGTCTGAGAAGTAGGCCGAACGGTGGCAGACGGTACTTGTCCGTGCGCAATACGTTGACCCCTCGGTCGGAGACATCCGGCCGAGGGCCGCGTGCGTCGGGGGCACGCAAGATTCTGGGGGAGACGCCTGTGCGCTCACCGAAACGTCATCTGCGAAGAAACGCCCTGATCGCGGCGGGTGCCGCCGTGCTGTTGACCTTGGGCGTCGTGTCGCCCGCCTCCGCCGATCCGACCAAGGCGTCCAAGGGCGTCGAGGACAAGACCGCCGCGCAGATCGCCGCGCTGCAGGACATCAAGAGGTCGCTCACCGAAGCCGAGTCCAAAGTGGACAGCGCGCTCGTGGTCGAGCAGCGGCGCCGGACGAACGCCACCACGTTCACGAAGCTGCCCGCCCTCCAGACCGGGGTGAAGGTCCAAAGCGGAAACACCGTCGTGGTGGACATCCGCGCGTTCAAGGTCACCGACGACCTGGTGGCCGCGGTGAAGACGGCCGGTGGGGCCATCCGCTCGGTGTCCACCGAGGGCCGGACGGTCCGCGCGCAGCTGCCGCTCGGTTCGCTGACCAAGCTGTCCGCCCGCGGCGACGTGCGCCGCGTCGAGACGGCGGTCGAGTACAAGACGTTCAACAAGCAGGACCGCAAGACCGACCCGGCGGCCTCGAAGGAGGACAAGGCCCGGGAGATCGAGACCCGCACCCGCGAGGCGCTGATCGCACCGCAGGCGGTCAAGACCGGTGAGGGTGATCGGGCGCACGCGGCGGACACCGCCCGTGCCGACTTCCGCGTCACCGGCACCGGCGTGAAGTTGTGCGCGCTGTCCGACGGCGTCGACTCGCTCGCGCTCTCGCAGGCCGCCGGTGAACTGCCCGCCGGCGTCGAGGTCCTCGCCGGCCAGGAGGGCTCCGGCAACGAGGGCACCGCGATGCTGGAGATCCTCCACGACATCGCGCCCAACGCGAGCCTCGGCTTCGCCACCGCGGTCAACGGTGACGCGAGCTTCGCCGACAACATCCGCGCCCTGCGCTTCCAGCTGGGCTGCGACGTCATCGTGGACGACATCCTCTACTTCAACGAGTCGCCGTTCCAGGACGGCGTGATCGCGCAGGCCGTGGACGCGGTCAGCGCGGACGGCGCGCTGTTCTTCTCCTCCGCGGGCAACGAGGGCAACGTCGCCGACGGCACCTCGGGCCACTGGGAGGGCCGGTTCGTCGACTCCGGTGTGGGCGTCGGCAAGTTCGCCGGCACCGCGCACGACTTCAACCCCTCGCCGGACGCCAAGCAGGTGTTCAACCCGCTGTCGGACAGCTCGGCCAACGTGCCCGTGACGCTGTTCTGGTCCGACCCGCTGACCTCGTCGTTCAACGACTACGACCTGTACCTGGCGAACTCGCAGGGCAACGTGGTGGCGTTCAGCCAGGGCGTGCAGGACGGCAGCCAGGACCCGTACGAGCGGCTGAACACGCCCACGAGCGCAGCCGGTCTGCGGCTGGCCGTGGTCAAGTTCCGCGGCGAGGACAAGTACCTGGCGCTGAGCGCCCTGGGTGGTCGCTTCAAGGACTCCTCCGACGGGCTCAAGAAGTTCGCCACGCCCGGTGTGACCCGCGGCCACTCCGCGGCCAAGGGCGCGATCAGCGTGGCGGCGGCGCCGGCGAACAACCCGCTGCCGTTCGACCTGGAGCCGGGTGACCCGGCCAACCCGCGCGGCCCGTTCCCCAACGCGTTCGACGGCACGCAGAAGCCCGAGCGGTTCACCTCGGACGGTCCGCGTCGCGTGTTCTTCGCGCCCGACGGCACGCCGCGCGAGGAGCTGCGGCAGAAGCCCGACCTGACCGCCGCCGACGGCGTGCAGACCAGCGTGGCCGGCTTCAACCCGTTCTTCGGCACGTCGGCGTCCGCGCCGAACGCGGCCGGCATCGCGGGCCTGGTGCTGTCCGGCAACCCCGGCCTGGCGCCCGCCGAGGTGCGGGAGGCGATGACCGCCACCGCGATCGACCTCGTCGAAGCGGGCGTGGACAACCGGACCGGCGCGGGCGTCGTGCGCGCCGACCTGGTGCTGGCCTACACCGGCGCCTCGCCGCAGCCGCTGGCGAAGGCCGTGAAGCCGTCCGTGGTCAACGACGCCGACGGCAGCCAGTACCTGAAGCCGGGCACCACGGCCACGGTCACCGTGCCGGTGGTCAACTCCGGTGACGGCATGGCCGCGTCGACCAGCCTCGTGCTCACCACGCCCACCGCGGGTGTGACGATCGCGCCGCGGTCGAAGTCCTACGGCAACGTCGAGGTCGGCCAGACGGTCACCAACACGTTCAAGGTGACCGTGCCCGCGTCGCTGGGCGTCGGCTCGGCCGTCCGGCTGGACGCCCGGGTGACGTTCGCGGGCTCCACCTCGCCGACCACGAGCGCGTTCACGCTCAACGTCGGCGAGCCGTCCCGTGACGCGAAGACGTTCGCCTACGCCGGGCCGGTCGTGGCCATCCCGGACAACGACGCCACCGGCGTCTCGGTGGAGATCCCGGTCAGCGGCGTCGGCCGCGGCTCCAGGATCGCGTTCTCGATCGACGGCGACACCTGCACCACCACGACGGGCGCGACCACGGTCGGCATCGACCACACGTTCGTCGGGGACCTGGTCGGCACGCTGACCTCGCCGTCCGGCGCGACCGCCACGTTGTTCCAGCGCAACGGCGCGACGGGCAACAACCTGTGCCAGGTCGTGTTCGACGACACCGCCGCGCAGCCGTTCTCGTCGGTGACCAGCGCGTTGGCGCCGTACACCGGCACGTGGCGGCCCACCACCCCGCTGGGCGCGCTGCTGGCCGAGCCGGTGGACGGCACGTGGACGTTCAAGGTCACGGACGGCGCGGCGTCCGACCGCGGCTCGATCCGCTCCGTCTCGCTGAAGATCAACGGTTACGTTTAGTGGTCACCAGCGTGTGAGAAGGGCCCCGGGAGCACGCTCCCGGGGCCCTTTTGTTCACGTGTTACTTCGGCCACTCCCAGCGGATGCCGAACACGCCGGGCCCGAAGCCCAGCGCCACGGCGTGCACGCCACCCGCCGCGTCCAGGGCCAGGTTGCGCCGCCGCGACGGGGTGTCGTCGCCCGCGGGCACGCTGAACTGCTGGCAGCGGGCGGGCAGGTTCGACTGGTCGAACCGCACCTCGATCACGTACTCGCGCACCGGCAGCCGGAACTTGCGCGCGAAGGTGTTGTTGCCCGCCGGGTAGTGGCCCTCGGCGAACAGCAGCTCGTACTCCATGATGATGGTCTCGCCCCTGGTCAGGGGCCGGTCGAACATCATCTCCGCGGCCATGATGTTGGCCTCGGTGTCCTCGACCACGCGGCCGAGGTGGCAGTTGCGCAGGTTCACCACCTGCGGCAGCACGTTGGCCTGCTCGGTCTCGAACACCAGCGCCCACCGGTCGGGGCCGTCCTGCTCGGCGCGCAGGATCTGGCGCACCCACACCGAGCGCTGACCGCCGTCCGCGGCGATCTCGATCCGGTCGTGCTGGCTGATCCGGCCCAGCTTCACGTCCGACGACGTGTCCACCTTCGTGAGCAGGCTCGCCACCCGCTCACGACGCGCCCACAGCGCGTCGATCGGCATCATCGTCGTCGGCCGGGACCGCCTGCCACGCGGGCGCGGCGGGCCGAGCAGCGCGGACAGGCCCGCCTGCGGCACGCCGAGCACGGTCTCCAGGTGGCGCAGCGCCTCCAGCGACTCGGGTCGCTCGGGCCGGCGTCGGCCGGACTGCCAGTAGCTCAGCGTCGCGACGCTGATGGTGACCCCGCGCAGCGCGAGCCGGTGCTGGATGCGGTCGAGACTCAGCCTGCTCGCTTTGATCGCGGCTCTCAGCGCCTCGGGGAACGGTCCCGTGGTGAGAAGCTGCGCAAGACTGCCGTGGCCCGTCGAGTCGAGTTCGTCGACGGACAGGTTGGGTCGACCGGCAGCGTTGGTCATTGTGACTCCCCGCTGTCATGAGATCACGCCCCAGTGACCCTACCCGCCAACGCAGGGCGTTGGTGCCTTCCAGGTGGAGTCATTGCTTGGGCCATACGGGTTACGAGTTCACTGGGATGGGCATCGTTCTGTCAAGTGGTGAACATCCGTGCTCTTCCCTTTGTAAACCCGTCGGTAACATTGTGCAACGGCAGCTTCGGGTCCTGGGGTCCGCCCCTTCGGCCCCGATGCGGGACCGGTGCTGTCCGTGCCCCGGCGGCCACGCGCCGTTGGCGGTCGTTGATCCGTTGGGCCTACTGTGTGCCCGGTGACCGCCGCCCAGGACCTCGTGCCCCTGCCGGAGGACCCGCTGACGGAGGTCGCCGCCGCCGTGCTCGGCGACGGCCACCACGTGGTGCTCGACCTGCTCGACGTCGTGCGCCACCACGGCGGGCCACCCGTGGACGTGGTCCGCGCGGGCGACGACCTGCTGCCCCGGCTGGCCCACGAGAACGCGCTCGAGCAGGCGCTGCTGCTGGCCCGGCAGGTGCTGCGGCCCGGCGGCCTGTTCGTCGCCGCCGTCCCCGAACTGGACAAGCTCGGCCGGCTCCGGCCCACCGCACCCCCGCCGAAGGTGTCCGGGCGCGGCCCGGAGCGGCAGGTGACCGTGCAGCTGTGGGACTGGGCGGCCGACGGCGAGTCCTACGCCCTGGAAGTCGTGCGGCTCGTCCGCGGCGCGGGGACGTGGGAGGTCGCCAACACCGTGTCCACCCGGCACCGCGTGCTGTCACCCGAGCAGATGTCCGCCTCGCTCACCGACGCCGGGTTCGGCGCCGTGCAGCGGCTCTCGCCCGCCGAGTGCGGGCACCCGCTGCCGGTCTGGGTCGCGGTCGCGCCGGCGTGACCGCCGTGCCGCCGTGAGCAAGGTCTGGCCCGTCTCCGGCGGCGGCCGGGCGGTCGAGGTGCCGCCCGAACGCCTGACCGGGTGGTTCGCGCGGTTCGCCGCACGGCACGGCGGGGTGGTCACCACCTCGGTGACCCCCGGTCGTTGCCTGGTCACGGCGGCGGACGGGACCACGGCCTCGGTGGCCGCCGCGTTCGGTGAATTCACCCCCGGGAGTGAGTCCGAAGGTCTGGTGCTCGACGCGTTGCTGGCCCACGCGCTCGCGCCCCGCCGGATCGGGCTGCTGCTGGTGCGGCTCGGCGGGCACAGCATCGGGGTGGCGCAGGACGGCGTCGTGCTCGTGTCGACCACCGACAGTCACCAGGTGCACGGGCGCAACAAGGCGGGCGGGTGGTCGCAGCAGCGGTACGCGCGGCGCCGGGAAGGGCAGGCCCGGGTCGCCCTCCAGGCGGCGGCCGACGACGCGGCGAGGGTGCTGGCGCCTCCGGCTCGGCTCGGCGAGCTGGACGCGGTCGTGCTCGGCGGCGACCGCCAGGCGTTGGAGGCACTGCGGGGTGACCGTCGACTGGGGGAGGTGTTCGCGTTGGCGTCACCGCGCGTGTTGGATGTGCCGGAGCCTCGGCGGGCGGTCCTGGACGAGGCCGCCGAACGGGCGCGGGCGGTGGAGGTCGTGGTCCGGGAAACTCCCCGGAACTCGTGACAACCTCCGCCGCACCCGACCGCATTTAGCAGGGTGAGGGGGCACCGACCCGCGGCGGCCCCACGAACCCGAGGAGCAGTCTTGCTGCGCAAACGACTCGTGCTGGCGGCGGGGGCCGTCGTGCTCGGCGGTATCGCCGTGGCCGGGACCGCGCTGGCGTCCGGCGGCGGCGACGGAACGCCCGCGCCGACCACGACCAGGCCACCCGTCACCTCGGTCACCACGTCACCGGTCGCGACCTCGCCCACGTCCGCAGCGCCGATCGAGACGTCGCCGCAGCCGACGGTCAGCACCAGCCCGGAGGCGTGGCCGACGACGACCAGCCCGCGCCCGGACCCGACCGCGTCCCAGCCGCCCGTGACCACCACCGTGGTGACCACCTCGCCGGACGCGTTCCCGACGACCACGACCGTGCTGCCCCCGCAACCGACGCCGCTGCCGACCTCGACGACGGCCACCACGAGGCGCTGACGGCGTGAGCTGGGACGCGGAGTTCACCCACCACTTCGACCGGTGCGCCGACTCGATGCGCTTCACCGCGTTCTTGTTGTGCGGCAACCACCACGAGGCCGAAGACGTGGTGCAGTCCGCGTTCCTCAAGTTCTACCTGGCCGGGCCGAAACCGGCGCAGGGCGGAGGGCTGGACGCCTACCTCCGGCAGATCGTGGTGCGCACGTTCCTGGCCGAGCGCCGCCGCGTGCGGTGGAAACGGGAGAAGCTCACCGACGTGATGCCGGAGGTGCCGGCGGCCGGGTCGTTGAGCGAAGACCGGCTGGTGGTGTGGAAGGCGCTGAGCGCCGTGCCCGCGAAGCAGCGGGCGACGCTCGTGCTGCGGTACTGGCACGACCTGGGGGTGGAGGAGACGGCCGCGGCCCTCGGATGCTCGGTGGGCACCGTGAAGAGCAACACGAGCCGCGGCCTCAAGGCGTTGCGGCAGAGGCTGGGACCGGAGTTCGGCGACTTGTGGCAGGAGGTGTCGCGCGGTGCTTGAGGACGAGCTGAAGAAGACCTTCGAGGAACTGAACATCAAGCCGCAGCCACGCACGTTCGGGGCCGTGGACATCGTCTACCGGGGCGCCGCCGTCAAACGCCGCCGGCGCACCTACGCCGTCGCCGCGACCGGCACCGGCACCGCCGTGGTCGCCGTGGTGATCGCCTTCGCCCTGAACCAACCGCCGAACCACAACGACAACAGCCCCGCCGGCCCCCCGCTGCCCACCACGAGCACCCCGGCCCAACCCCACCCCACCACCCCGGACCCCCTCTCGTCCTCGGAGGAGAACCCGGCGTCCACCACCCCCAACCCCACCACGACCGGCCACACCGCTGTCATCACCTCCACGATCACCACCTCGGTGACCACTTCGACGATCGCCCCCTCCACCACGAGAACCACGAGCCCCACCAACACCGGCCCCCTCCAAACCACCCGCTGACCCCCGACCCGGTCACCCCCGCCCGGCCGGCACGCCCATGACCACCCACCTACCGCCAACCGCCCGCCGCCTGCGTCCACCTCTACCCACCACCCACTCACCCCGCGCCACCCGTCACTCACTCGACCTCGTCCGCCGCGCTGCGCCGACCCCGCCGAGCATCGCCCGCCCGTCGGGCCCCGGCCCCGCGCACTGATCCCGCCCACCGTGCTGCACTGCCACCCGGGCGTCCCCAGCGGTCCGCCCCGCCCTCGCACTCTGCACTCCCGCGCCATCCCCCACGGTCCACTCGGCCTCGCCCACCCCGCTGCGCTGCCCCTGCCGGGCATCGCCCGGTGCCCCCGCACCCCCCGTTACCTTCCTCGTAGCTCCTGATCAAGGAGTCGTGGTCGCCGGGCTCGCGCCCCCAGTCGAAGGCATGATCCGGGGGTGGTGTCACATCGTTGACCAGCGGTTACCAGGTGTTCCTCGGCCTGGACGTCGGCAAGGGCGAGCACCATGCGGTCGGCTTGGACCCCGAAGGGAAGCGGCTGCACGATGTCGCCCTGCCCGACAGCGAACCGCGGCTGCGGGTGCTGTTCGACAAACTCGAGGCCCACGGTCCGCTGCCGGTGGGGGTCGACCAGCCCGCGACGATCGGTGCGCTGCCGGTCGCCGTCGCCCGCGCCGCCGGCCACCAGGTCGCCTACCTGCCCGGCCTGGCCATGCGCCGCATCGCCGACCTCCACCCCGGCCGCGCGAAACCGATGCCCGCGACACGTCCGTCATCGCCGACGCGGCCCGCAGCCTGCCGCACACGCGGCACCCGGTCGACGTCGGAGGCCACCCGGATCAGCCACCCGGCGGTGCTGGAGATCCTCTCCCGCTGCGGCGGCCCCGGCAGACCGTGACAGTCCCCGGCACAGCAGCGGCCGACACCGTGCTGCCCCGCTTGGCCGACAGCCTCACACCGTGCTCCGGCAACGCAAACAGGTCACCGCCGGGGCCGACGGGAGACTCGATGCGCACCCTTTCGCCGAGGTCCTGATCTCGATGCCCGGCATCGGGTCAGGACCGCAGCCCGCATCCTGCTGGAGATCGGCGACACCTCGGGGTTCAAGTCCTCCGGGCACCCGGCCCGCACCGGCAACCGCAAAACCGCCCTGATCTGCCTGGTCCGGCACCGTTGCGACGTCCTGTTCGCCATTCTCCGAAACAAGACCCACTACCGACACCCCGACACTGCCCCCGCCCCGCTGCCGCTTGACAACGACATAGGGACACCCCCGCGCGGCCTTCCCGCACCGTGCCGCCGCCGCGTGCCCCTCCCCAGATCCCCACCCGTCGACACCAACGGCGGGACTCGTCCGCCTATGAGCCCCGCCGTCGCCGCCTCGGGCGGGTCGACCAGCCGTCCCGCTCCGCCGTGCCGCCGCTCTACCCGAGCGTGCCGGTGGCGAGCAGACCGCCGTCCACCCGCACGGTCTCACCGGTGATCCACTCGGCGGCGTCCGAAGCCAGGAACGCGACCAGCCGCGCGACGTCCTCCGGCGTCCCGAGCCGCTTCATCGGATACCCGGCCGCCGCCTCCTCCTCACGCCCGGTGTACAGCGCCTCGGCGAAGCGGGTCTTCACCACCGCCGGCGCGACCGCGTTCACCCGCACCTTCGGCCCCAGCTGCCACGCCAGCTCCTCCGTCAACCGGATCAGCGCCGCCTTGCTCGCCCCGTACGCCCCGATCACCCCCGTCGACCGCAGCCCACCCACCGACGCGATGTTCACCACCGCCCCGCCGTGCTCGTGCATCCACCCCTTCCACGCCAGCTGCACGAACCCGAGCGCGGCGACCACGTTCACGTCGAAGATCTTCCGCACCGCGTCGAGGTCCGCGTCCACCAGAGCGCCGAACACCGGGTTGATACCGGTGTTGTTCACGAGCACGTCCAGCCGCCCGAACCGCTCCAAGGTCGACTCGACGGCCTGCGCCCGGTCGTCCGCGTTGCCCGCGTTCCCCGGCACCGCCAGCACACGATCAGGTGAAACACCCGCTGTGGTGGCCAGCGACTCGGCCGCCGCCGTGACCGCTTCCGCCTTGCGCGACGTGATCGCCACCGACGCGCCGCGCGACAGCAGCTCCAGCGCGATGCCGTGCCCGATGCCCCGACTGGCGCCCGTGACCAGGGCCGCCCTGCCCGTGAAGTCCGAAGTCATAGCGGCAATGTATGCCGGTGGACACACACTGCTAATCCGGTGGCTCCCACCCCGTAGACTGGGGCTCGTGGTCATCCTGATCGAGTAGGTCCCGCGCCAGCCGCGCCGTTGACCTCGCACGACCACACACCCGGAGTAGAACTTGATCACCGCAACCGATCTCGAGTTGCGCGCGGGCTCGCGCATCCTGCTGTCCGACGCCACCCTCCGCGTCCAGTCCGGCGACCGCATCGGCCTCGTCGGCCGCAACGGCGCGGGCAAGACCACGTCCCTGCGCGTCCTCGCGGGCGAGGGCCAGCCGTACGCGGGCGAGGTCCGCCGCACCGGCGAGCTCGGCTACCTGCCCCAGGACCCGCGCGAAGGCGACCTGTCGGTCATCGCCAAGGACCGCGTGCTCTCCGCACGAGGCCTGGACCAGCTCCTCCGCGACATGGAGAAGATGCAGTCCACGATGGCCGAGCTGGTCGACGACACCGAACTGCAGGCCGCCGTCCGCAAGTACGGCCGCCTCGAAGAGCGGTTCGCCGCCCTCGGCGGGTACGCGGCCGAGAGCGAAGCCGCCCGCATCTGCGCGAACCTCGGCCTGGCCGAGCGGGTGCTCGCCCAGCCGCTGCGCACCCTGTCCGGCGGGCAACGCCGCCGCGTCGAGCTGGCCCGCATCCTGTTCGCCGCCTCCGAAGGCGGCGTCGGCACGAAGTCCAGCACGATCCTGCTGATCGACGAGCCGACCAACCACCTCGACGCCGACTCCATCGCCTGGCTGCGCGGGTTCCTCAAGTCGCACGAAGGCGGCCTGGTCGTGATCAGCCACGACGTCGAGCTGCTCGACGACGTGGTCAACAAGGTGTGGTTCCTCGACGCGACGCGCGGCGAGGTCGACATCTACAACATGGGCTGGAAGAAGTACCTCGAAGCGCGCGCCGCCGACGAGAAGCGCCGCCGGCGCGAGCGCGCCAACGCGGAGAAGAAGGCCGGCGCGCTCATGGCGCAGGCCGACAAGATGCGCGCGAAGGCCACCAAGGCGGTCGCCGCGCAGAACATGGCCCGCCGCGCCGAGAAGCTGCTGTCCGGCCTGGAGGACACCCGCCAGGCGGACAAGGTCGCCAAGATCCGCTTCCCGCAGCCCGCCACGTGCGGCAGGACGCCGTTGACCGCCGAAGGCCTGAGCAAGTCGTACGGCTCGCTGGAGGTCTTCAGCGGTGTCGACCTGGCCATCGACCGCGGCTCACGCGTGGTCATCCTCGGGCTGAACGGCGCCGGCAAGACCACGTTGCTGCGGCTGATCGGCTCGATGGAACGCCCCGACAGCGGCGAGGTGATCGCCGGCCACGGCCTCAAGCTCGGCTACTTCGCCCAGGAGCACGAGACGCTCGACCACGAGGCCACGGTCTGGCAGAACATCCGCCACGCCGCCCCGGACACGCCCGAACAGCAGCTGCGCTCGCTGCTCGGCACGTTCCTGTTCAGCGGTGAACAGCTCGAACAGCCCGCCGGCACGCTGTCAGGTGGCGAGAAGACCCGGTTGGCGCTCGCCGGCCTCGTGTCGAGCGCGGCGAACGTGCTGCTGCTGGACGAGCCGACGAACAACCTCGACCCCGCCAGCCGCGAACAGGTGCTCGACGCGCTGCGGCGGTACGAGGGCGCGGTCGTCCTCGTCACGCACGACCCCGGCGCGGTAGAGGCCCTTGAGCCCGAGCGGGTGATCCTGCTGCCCGACGGCACCGAGGATCACTGGTCCCAGGAGTACCTGGAACTCGTGCAGTTGGCCTGAGCCAACAGGTTTCGCCTCTCTCACCCGAACGTGAGCTCTGATCGACTCTCAGTGATCAAACGACCGCTCGCAGATCATTTCGCTTGATCACCTGGCGTTCTTGGTCTTCGTGTTCGATCATTGCGACGACAGGGGCTTACGAAGGCCCGACCTGCTGTCTACGGAAGGCGGGACAAGGTGGCTGACCTGAAGAAGGGCGCCCGGATCACCGGCGCCACGCGGGACAAGCTGGCCGCTGACCTGAAGAAGAAGTACGAAAAGGGCGCGAGCATCCGGGCGTTGGCCGAGTCCACCGGGCGCTCCTACGGCTTCGTGCACCGGGTTCTCAGCGAGTCCGGTGTGCAGCTGCGCGGTCGCGGTGGCGCCACCCGCACGAAGAAGAAGTAAGCTACCCTCCGGTAACCACAGGGCGTCGAGGAGAGACGACGCCTGACGAAACCCGGAGGTTCACGCATGTCGGCACCGACCACCATCGACGCCGACCTGCTGGAACGCGGAGGCGTGCGGCTCGTCGTGGACGGACCGCGCGCGACGATCACGCTCGACCGTCCCGATGTGCTCAACGCGCAGACGCCGTCGACCTGGGTGGCGTTGCGGACGATCGGGGAACAGCTGGGCCCGGACGTCCGCGTCGTGGTCGTCCGGGGTTCCGGTCGCGCCTTCTCCGCAGGGCTCGACCGGCGCATGTTCACGGGCGCCCCGGTGGAGGGCGAACCGGGTCTGCCGGAGATCACGCGACGGGGACCCGAAGCAGGCGCCGCGCTGATCGCGGAGTTCCAAGAGGGCTTCCGCTGGCTGCGCGACCCGGCTCGGGTGACGATCGCCGCGGTGCGCGGGCACGCCATCGGCGCGGGCTTCCAGCTCGCGTTGGCGTGCGACTTCCGCGTGGCCGCCGACGACGTCAAGTTCTGCATGGCCGAGACGTCGCTCGGCCTGGTGCCCGACCTCGGCGGCACGCTGCCCCTGGTGCGCCTGGTCGGGTACTCGCGCGCGGCCGAAATCTGCCTGACCGGGCGCCGGGTAGGCGCCGAGGAGGCAGTGCGAATCGGCCTCGCGACCTCCGTCGTGCCCGCCGACGGACTGGACGGCGCGGTCGACGCCCTGGTCGGCCAACTACTGCAACCGATGCCCGGCGCTGTGCGGGAGACACTGGCACTGCTGGCGTCGGCCGCCGACGGCGCGTCGGAAGACGACCAACTGCGGGCCGAGCGTGAGGCACAACTGCGCCGACTCGCCGAACTGTCCGCCCTCGCCGGCGGCCAGACCTGACCAACGGGGCTGAACACGATCGGGTGGAATCGGGGCCGAAAAGGTCCGGAAACACTGTTCCCGTACGTCGGTTGATTATGACCGAGCCCCGAACCACCCCCACCCCAAACCACCCACCCCACCGCTGACCTCCACCCCCCAAACCCCGTCGCCGGTCCCCACCCTCCCGGCCCCGCCGGTCGCTGCCTTCAGACCCCCGCCGGCCGCCGCCCTCCAGGTCCACACCGGCCGCTTCCGTCCGGCCCAGCTTGTCGCCCCGTTACCTTTTTCGTAGCTCCTGATCGAGGAGTTGTGGTCGCCGGGTCCGGCATGACTGACGCCCCAGTCGAAGGCATGATCCGGGGGGTGGTGTCACCGGACCCGGTGGCATCGCCGGACCGCTGATAGGGACACGGCCACCTTCGGGTAGGTCTCGTCGTAACGTGGGTGCCGGCCTGCGATGCCCACCCCTGCGGCCACCCGCGACGGACGAACGGCATGACCGATGACCAGCACTTTCGGGGTGTTCCTCGGCCTGGATGTGGGCAAGGGCGAACACCATGCCGTGGGCCTGGACCCCGCCGGGAAGCGGCTGCACGACGCGCCTCTGCCCAACAGTGAACCCAGGCTGCGCGCGTTGTTCGACAAGCTCGCCGAGCACGGGCCGCTGCTGGTGGTGGTCGACCAGCCCGCGACGATCGGCGCGCTGCCGGTCGCGGTCGCCCGGGCGGCCGGCCACAAGGTCGCCTACCTGCCCGGCCTGGCCATGCGCCGCATCGCCGACCTCTACCCCGGCCGCGCGAAAACCGACGCCCGGGACGCCTTCGTCATCGCCGACGCGGCCCGCTCTCTGCCGCACACGCTGCGGCCGGTCGACGTCGGCGACGACGCCCTGGCCGAACTCGACGTGCTGGTCGGCTTCGACGACGACCTGGCCGGCGAGGCCACCCGGATCGCCAACCGCATCCGCGGCCTGCTCACCGGCATCCACCCCGCCCTGGAACGCGCGATCGGCTCCAGGATCAGCCACCCGGCGGTGCTGGAGATCCTGTCCCGCTGCGGCGGCCCGACCGGCATCGCCAAGGCCGGCCGCCGCAAACTCACCGCGATCGCCACCGCCCACGCACCCCGCATGGGCGACAAGCTGGTCGCCGCGATCATGACTGCGCTGGAGGAGCAGACGGTCACCGTCCCGGGCACCACGGCCGCGGACACGGTGCTGCCCCGCCTGGCCGACAGCCTGAAAACGGTTCTCCTGCAACGCAAACAGGTCGCCGCCGAGGTCGAGGGGATACTCGATGCCCACCCTCTCGCCGGGGTCCTGACCTCGATGCCCGGCATCGGCGTCAGGACCGCAGCCCGCATCCTGCTCGAAATCGGCGACGCCACGGGCTCCAAGACCTCCGGGCACCTGGCCGCCTACGCCGGCATCGCCCCGGTCACCCGCAGCTCCGGCTCCTCGATCAAGGGTGAGCACCCGGCGCGCACCGGCAACCGCAAACTCAAACGGGCGTTCTTCCTCGCCGCGTTCGCCGCCCTCTCCGACCCGACCAGCAGGGCCTATTACCAGCGCAAACGCGACCAGGGCAAGAAACACAACGCCGCTCTGATCTGCCTGGCCCGGCGCCGCTGCGACGTGCTGTTCGCCATGCTCCGACACAAGACCTACTACCGGCACCCCGAGCCTGCTCCAGCCCCGACTGCGGCTTGACAACCACATAGGGACACCCCCGCTCGCGCGGTGGCGGACCGGCGGCGGCTCATGGCTGGTGATGGCAGACAGCCCCACGGCTCCGCCCGCCCGTCCGTCACCTGCCGCCCGTCCGCCATCGCCGCGGTCGCCGCGGACCTGCCGCATCGCCGCCACTCACCGCTGGCACCCTCTGCTGCCGCATGCCGCCCCCGCTGACGCCTGTCGCCTAATGCCGCAGCCTCGCCGCCGCTTCTCGGTTGCTGTGCCGACCAGTCGGCCCACGCGCGGTTGCCGCAGCCGGATGGTGGTGTCTGCGGCTCCGTCCAGGGTGCAGGCGCTTCCGGACCTGTCGCGATCCGCACGAACGGGAACGTCGAGCGGGCTGTGGGCGTTACCGTCTGTCGTGGACGGTTCCTGGGGATTGATGCGCAGCGCGATGCGGGCGTCGGACGCGCCGACGGCGGTGCGGCGCGGGACGTTTCGGCGGGTGGTGGGGTTCGCGGGGCCGCACCGGTCGAAGCTGATCGTGTTCCTGCTGCTCACGGTCGTGTCGGCGGTGCTCGCGGTCAGTACGCCGGTGTTGGCCGGGCGGGTCGTGGACGCGATCGTCGGCGGCCGGGACGTGTCGGTCGTGGTGTGGTTGGCCGTGGTGATCGCGGGCATCGCGGTGGTGGACGCGGGGCTCGGGTTGGTCGAGCGGTGGCAGTCGGCGCGGATCGGGGAAGGGTTGATCCACGACCTGCGGCACGCCGTGTACGAGCACGTGCAGCGCATGCCGATCGCGTTCTTCACCCGAACGCGCACCGGGGCGTTGGTCAGCCGGCTGAACAACGACGTGATCGGTGCGCAGCGGGCGTTCACGTCGACGCTCTCCGGTGTGGTCACCAACGTCATCCAACTGGGGCTCTCACTGGGCGTGATGTTCACCCTTTCGTGGCAGGTGACCGCGCTCGCCCTGGTGCTCCTGCCCGTCTTCGTGATTCCCGCGCGGCGCATGGGCAGCCGGATGGCGGACCTCCAGCGCGAGGCGTCCACGTTGAACGCGGGCATGACGACCCAGATGACCGAACGGTTCTCCGCGCCGGGCGCGACGCTGGTGAAGCTGTTCGGCCGGCCGGAGGCCGAGACGGCCGAGTTCGCCGAACGGGCCGCGCGCGTCCGCGACATCGGCGTCCGCACCGCGATGGCGACCCGCTGGTTCATGACCGGCCTGACCCTGGTGTCCGCCCTGGCCCAAGCGCTGGTCTACGGCCTCGGCGGCTACCTCGCGCTGACCGGTCACCTGGCGGCGGGCACCGTGGTCTCCCTCGCGCTCCTCCTGACCCGCCTCTACTCGCCGCTCACCGCCCTCGCCAACGCGCGGGTCGACGTGATGACCGCGCTCGTGTCGTTCGAACGGGTCTTCGAAGTCCTCGACCTCAAGCCGATGATCGCCGAGCCGGAGCACCCGCGCCGCGTTCCCGACGGCCCGGTGTCCGTCGAGTTCGACGACGTCCGGTTCGCCTACCCGGCGGCGGCCGAGGTCTCACTGGCCTCACTGGAATCAGTGGCCACATTGGACACCCGCGGTGGTCGGGAAGTGCTGCACGGCATCCGCTTCCGGGCCGAGCCGGGACAGCTCGTGGCGCTCGTCGGGTCGTCGGGCGCGGGCAAGTCGACCATCGCCTCCCTGGTGCCGCGGCTCTACGACGTCGACTCCGGCGCGATCCGGCTGTCCGATGTGGACGTCCGCGAGCTGGCGTTCGACTCGATCCGGCACACCGTCGGCGTCGTCACCCAGGACGGCCACCTGTTCCACGACACGATCCGGGCGAACCTCGCCTACCCGCGGCCGGAGGCGACCGAGGAGGAACTGTGGGACGCGTTGCGCCGCGCCCGCCTGGACCACCTCGTCGAAGCACTGCCCGACGGCCTCGACACCGTGGTCGGCGAGCGCGGCTACCGGCTCTCCGGCGGTGAACGGCAGCGGCTCACCATCGCCCGCCTGCTGCTGGCCCGGCCACGCGTGGTCATCCTGGACGAGGCGACCGCGCACCTGGACTCCGAGTCGGAGGCCGCGGTGCAGGTCGCGCTGACCGAGGCGTTGCGCGGCCGGACCGCGCTGGTCATCGCGCACCGCTTGTCGACGATCCGCGCGGCCGACCAGATCCTGGTCGTGGAGGACGGGCGAGTGGTGGAACGCGGCACGCACGCCGAGCTGCTCGCCGCCGAGGGACGTTACGCCGAGCTGTACCGCACGCAGTTCGCCGCAGCGCCCACCTCGGGGCCGACCGGGGGGTCGGCTGCCGACATGGAGACGGCCGTCTGACCGCCGTGTCGCGAAGGACGAGCCGCTAGAGCCCGCCGAGGAACGTGCCGGTGGCGGCGACCGCGGCCTTGGACGAGCCGCCGTTCACCACCAGCACGGCGAACGCCAGATCGCCCCGGTACCCGATGAACCAGCCGTGCGACCGGGTGCCGTCACCGAACTGGGCGGTGCCGGTCTTGCCGCGCACGGCGCCGTACCCGGCGAGTTCGCGCGCCGTGCCGCCGGTGACGACCTCGCCCATCATCGACCGCAACGCGCCCACGACCCCGCCGGGCAACGCCGCCGGCGCCTGGCCCTCGGTCGGGATCTCCCGGATCAGCCGCGGCACGGGAGTGCGGCCGTTGGCGACGGTCGCGGCGACCAGCGCCATGCCGAACGGCGTCGCCTGCACCTCACCCTGGCCGATGCCCGCCTCCACCCTGGCCGGCACGGACTCGGCGGGCGGGACCTTGCCGGTGTTCGTGGTGATGCCCGCGACCGCGAAGTCCGACGCCAGCCCGAAGTAGGCGGCGGCCCGGGGCAGGGCGGTCGCGGGCAGGGACGCCGCCAACTGGCTGAAGCTGGTGTTGCACGACGCCGCGAACGCCCGGTGCAACGGCACCGTGCCCAGCTCGAACGAGTCGTCGTTGGTGATGTGCCGGGTGCCGATGGTCGCCTGGCCCGGGCACGGCACCGGCGTGTCGGCCGTCGCCAGGCCACCGGTCATCGCCGCCGTCGCCGTGACGACCTTGAACGTCGACCCCGGCTCGTAGTGGCCGTAGAGCGCGAGCGGGTCGTGCCCGACGGCCGGGTTCTGCGCCACCGCCAGGATCTCGCCGGTCGACGGCTGGATCGCCACCAGCATGGCCTGCTGGGCGCCCACCTGGTCGACCGCGGCCTGCGCGGCGGCCTGCGTCCCCGGGTCCAGCGTGACCGTCGTCGACTGCGCGACCTGCGCCTTCTGCTCCAGCAGCACGGCGACCGCCGCCCCGGCCCGGTCCACGACGGCGACCTGCCAGCCGGGCGTGCCCTTCAGTGCGCCGACGGCCGCGCGCACCGAGCCCATCACCACGGGCGCGAAGCCGGGCGGCACCGGCCGGCCCGTGCGGTCCAGCAGCGCGCCGTCGGCGGGCGTCGTCGTGTAGGCCAGGCTCTGGCCCTCGGCGAGCCGCGGGTGCAGCACGGTCGGCGCCCAGTGCACCCGCCACCGGGCGTCCACCAGCCGCAGCTCGACCTCGGTCGCGTACTCGAGCGGCACGCCGCCCGGCAGCGTCCACGTGATGTCCGCGTCCACCTCGGTCGTCGTGGCACCGTCGGCGACCTGCGGCAGCCGGCCGAGCCGCGCCTGGAACGCCGCGCCGGACATGCCCTGCCGCGTCCGGGCGATCACCTCGCCCGCCACGTCCGCCGCGTCGGTGACCGCCGCCGCCTGTCCCGCCTGGCCGGACGTCACCGCGGTGAAGAACTGCTGGGCGACGACTCCCGGCGCCACCCGGTCGGGTCCGTGCTCTGCTGCCCGGTCGTCGTCCGGCCACAGCACCAGCACGCCCGCGACGATCACCGCGACCGCCGCGGCGCCCCCACCGGCCAACACCCAGCGCTTCGTCTTCTTGTCCACGAGTTTCCCCCCTCGGCGTTCGGAGGTTAACCCGGACGTGTGGAGGATTCGTGAACGTCGACTCAGCCCAGCTGGGGCACCCGCGTCTGGTACTTGCGCAGCAGGTCGGCGTTGGCCGCGTCCCCGCCCTCGACGTTCGCGCTGCGCCACAAAGGCAGCGCCACGCCCGCCTCGGCGGCCTTGTCGAACAGGCGCACCATCATCAGGTTCCACAGGAACGCGGTCGCGATCGTGGACACGGCGGCGGTGACGGGGTCCGCGAGCGGGTAGGTCGCGTCACCGGGCGGCACCAGGTTGTCCAGCACCACGGTGGCGTTCTCGGCGAGGGTGGTGCCCGCGCGGCGCGGTGCGAGCGCGCTCGCCGCGACCGACGTCACCGCCACCACGGGGCAGCCGGCGTCCGCCGCGAGCATCGCCAGCTCCACCGGGTACGGGTTCACGCCGGAGGTGGAGAAGACGACCAGGACGTCGTGCGCGGCCAGGCCCGCTTCGCGCAGCACCTCGGCGGCCAGCCCGGAGCGGCGCTCGGCGGAGGTGCTGCTCACCGCGCCGTGCATGGGCAGCAGTTCGGGGTGGTAGATCGGGCGGACGCAGGCCAGGCCGCCCGCGCGGTAGAACGTCTCGGCGACGGCGGCGAGGGAGTGGCCCGCGCCCGCCGTGAGCACCATGCCGTCCGCGCGGACGCTCGCCAGCACCAGCTCGGCCACGTCGTCCAAGGCCGCCGCGTTCTGCTGCTCCACCCTGGTGAGGTGGGTGCGCACGACGTCGCCGTAGTCGGTGTCGGTCACGGGCTCGGTCGTCATGCGGTCCTCCAGTGGTCTATACCAAACGGTGCCGGTGCCAAGTCCTACCGGATCGTCCCATCACCCGCCAGGGTGTTGACCTCCGAACATGTCCGGTGTTCACATGAACGCCATGGACGTGTCCTGGCGTCACGAGAAGATCCTCCACCGCTTGCGGGGCGGCGAGCGGGTGTCCGTCGGCAGCCTGGCGGACCTGGTGGGCACCTCGGAGATGACGGTGCGGCGCGACCTCGACGTGCTGGAGCGGGAAGGGCTGCTCCGGCGGGTGCGCGGTGCGGCGGTGAGCATGCTGACGGGGGAGGAGACGCCTTACGCGGCGCGGGCGCGGCAGCGGTTGGAGGCGAAGCGGCGGATCGGCGGCGCGGTCGCCGCGCTGCTGGACGACGGCGAGACCGTGGTGCTCGACGGCGGCAGCACCACGGTGGAGGTCGCGCGGCGGCTGGGTGAGCGTCGGCTGACCGTGCTGCCGCTGTCGTTGCACTCGGCGGACGAGCTGCGCGGGGCGGAGCAGGTGCGGCTGGTGTTGCCGGGCGGCGACATCCGGCCCGGCGAGCTGGCCTTCGTCGGGCCGTTGACCGAGCACGCGTTCCGGGTGATGCGGTTCGACACGATGGTGCTCGGCAGTTGCGGGTTGAGCGCGCGCAACGGCGTCTCGGCGCACGACCTGGCCGAAGGCGCGGTGAAGAAGGCCGCGGTCGAGGCGTCGGCGCGGGTGATCGCGGCGATCGACAGCTCGAAGTTCGGGCGCACCGCGTTCGGCCGGGTGTGCGCGGTGGGCGAGCTCGACGTGCTCGTCACCGATGCGGACGCGCCGGAGGACGAGGTGCGCCGGATCCGGGAGGCCGGGGTGGAAGTGAGGCTCGTCTGACGGCCGCCATGCCCGTGGCGCGCCACTGGTGCCACTGGTGGCGCAGGTGCCTCTGGCAGGCCCGGTCGGCGGGCCCGGTCGGCGGGGTCGGACGGCGGGGTCGGACGGGCCGGGCGGCGCTCTGGCTTGCGGGCCATCGTCGGCGGGGCCGCGAAACGTGCCGCTCGGGGCTGCGGCGTGCTCGCCGGGCTGCCGCTCCTGCGTCGCGCGATGGGCAGCCGGCGGGTCGTGCGGTTCGTCGCGGCGTGCGGGCCGGGCGGCGGGGTCGGGGCGGTAGGTCTCGCGGTGGGTCGGGACGGGTCCTGCGATCCGTCGCGCGGCGGCGTCGGGGCGGCGGCGGGCTGGGGGCGGGCTGGCGGCGGCTGGGGTGCCGGGGTGGTCGGTGGCCGTGATGGTCGGTGGGCGGGTGGAGGGCTGGGCGGGGTGGTTCGGCGCTCGGTCATATCAACCGAGGTGCGGTAACAGTGTTTCCGTACATTGTCGGGCGATGATCACCCGATGGTGTGATGGCGGGGTGCCTGGGGTGGCGGCGGCGTCGTGCGGCCGGGAGGCGGGCGTCGGACGTCAGGGGCGAAGATACCGCGGTTCGACCGGGGGCAACGGTTTCTCCGGCAGGTTGGCGTGGGCCTTCATCATGAAGTCGAACCAGGTGCGCGCGGGCAGGGTGCCGCCGTAGATGTCACCCTCGCCGCACAGCCGGGGTGGGCCGGCCTTGACGCAGATGCCCCGTGGCGAAGTGCTGTCGTTGAACACCTGCACGGCGCCGGCGTAGTCGGGGGTCGCGCCCAGGAACGCCGCGGACTTGTACTCCTCGGTCGTGCCGGTCTTGCCCAGCGCCGGGCGGGTCCACCCGTAGTCCTTCGCGGCCGCCGCGGCCGTGCCGCGGTCCTGGTCGTCGCCGCTCAGCCCGACCGCCAGGGCGTTCGCCAGCGGCTCCTCCACGACCTGCTCGCACGGCGCGTCGGTGAACCCCGTGTCCTTGCCGTTGCGGTCGGTGACCTTCACGATCGGCGTCGGCGGGCACCACACGCCGCCCGACATCAGGGTCGCCGCCACGTTCGCCAGCTCCAGCGTGCTGGTCGGCGCCGGCCCGAGCGTGAACGACGCGTTCCCGGCCTTCTTGTAGAAGTCGGCCTGCGTCACCCGCAGCTCCTTCTGCTTCGACTTCGGGTCGGGCGGCACGCCCGCGATGTTCGTCGCCAGCGTGTCCCGCATCCCCAGCCGGTAGGCCATGTCGACCACCGAGTCCAACCCGACCCGCTCCTCCAGGATCACGAACGCCGTGTTGGGCGAGGTCGCCAGCGCCTCCTTCAACGGCATCCGGGGCGGGTAGCTGCCGTCGTGGTTGCGCAGGCAGTACCAGTAGGTGAACGGCTCGCCGGTGCCCGGGCACCCGGGCGCGCCGCCGCGGAACACGCGCGAGGCGTACGACCCGGGCGACTCGATGACGCTCTCGATGCCGAGCCCGCCCTTCTCCAACGCCGACGCGGCCGTGAACACCTTGTACACCGAGCCCGCGCCGAACTTGTTCTCCACCGCGCTCGGCAGGTCGAACTGCGTCTGGAACTGCTCCTTGTGCAGCCCGTAGTCCCGGTTGGCCACCAGCGCCACGACCTCGTGCCGCTGCTTGCCCGGCCGCACGACCGCCGCGGTGTTCGCGATGCCCTCCGTCGTCTTCGGCACCTGCGTCTCGGCCGCCAGCTTCGCCTGCTGCGTGAGCGAGCGGTCCAAAGTGGTCTGGATGGTGTAGCCGCCGACCTTCAGCTCGTTCAACGAGAACCCGTTGCGGGTCAGGTGGTTGATCACGAACGAGCAGTAGAAGCCGAACTCCACACCGGACCCGACGCACCCGGTCGGCAGCGGGCGGACGGGCTCGGCCAGGCCCAGCGGCGTGCGCTTGTGCACCTCGGCCTGCTCGCGGGACAGCTTGGCGTTCTCCACCATCCGGTCGATGATGATGTTGCGCCGCTCGATCGCCTTGTCCGGCCGGGACTCCGGGTCCAGGAACGTCGGGCTGTTCACCATCCCGGCGAGCAGCGCCGCCTGCGGCACGGTCAGCCGGTCCGGCGTGGTGGCGAAGTACGCCTGGGACGCCGCCGCGATGCCGTAGATCGTGCCGCCGAACGGGACCACGTCCAGGTACCGCGACAGGATCTCGTCCTTGGTGAGCTGCGACTCCACCTGCACCGCGATGCGCGCCTCCCGCAGCTTGCGGGCCAGCGTCTGCTCCTGCGCCTTCTTCTGCCCGCCGGCGTCTTCCCGCTCCAGCACGTGCACGAGGTGGTTCTTGACGTACTGCTGCGTGAGCGTGGAAGCGCCCTGCGAGACGGAGCCGTCGGACTGGTTGCGCAGCGCGGCGCGCAGCGTGGCCAACCAGTCGACGCCGTTGTGCTCGTAGAACCGGCGGTCCTCGGCGGACACCAGCGCGTCCTTCATCACCTGCGCGACCTTGTCCGGCGGCGTGAGCACCCGGTACTGGTCGTAGAGGTAGGCGAACGGGACGCCGTCCTTGTCCGTGATCGTCGTCATCAGCGGCGGCGGCGAGTCCATCATGCTGACCGTGGTGGCGGCGACGTGGTCGCTCACCCGGTTGGACACGAGGCCGGCGGCGCCGACGACCGGGATCGCCATCCCGGCGACCAGCACCCCGGCCACGAGGCAGAGGCCGATGAGTTTCGCGACGGAGGCGGTGCGCATGTCTGGGGAGTTACGCCCGGACGGGCGGTGGAAACACCGGGGAGCCGGTTTCACCGCAACTGCGGATAATCGCGACCTGGTGTTTAGCCCACCATTGTTCACCCGTTCGTGAACATTTCTACTCAGCGTCGATTCACGCGGCGTCGGGGCGGCTGACAGGTGTGGCGTCGAGGCGGTTGAGCGCGACGGTGTCGGAGCGGGTGAAGGCGGCGCTGGCGAGGTCGGCCGCGTGCCGCATCGCGGCGGCGTGCAGCGCGGTCAGCGACAACGCGTCCGCCTGCCCCGCCGGGTCGCCCTCGGTGGCCTCCAGCCTCGACTCGGCGGTCACGTAGACGACGCACTCGGCGGCCACGCTCAGCCGCCGCGCGAGGAACGCCACGGCCCTCATCAGCCGCTCCGCCTCGGCTTCGGTGATCGGCACGACCCGCGGCGGGTCGGCGTCGACGTCGTCGTCGACCTGCGGCCGACTGGCCCGGCACGCGAGGCCCCGGTCCCACAGGGCGGCCGCCTCGTGCAGTGACTCGATGAACGGCTCCCAGTCCACTTGGCTCGTCGTCATGGCTCTCACCTTCCGTGCGTCGCGCTCATCGGGTGAGTGCCCCCGGAAGTGGCACTTCATGCCGGCTTTCCCCAGTGGTCGACGAATTGATCGTCACGCACGCACACTTGATGGTCACATGGTGTGCCGCGAAAGACGGCTTCTGTCATTCGATCAGGTGGAAACGACTTCTTCAGGTTGTCCGGGCACGTGCGGTGGTAGCCGTTCGAGCAGAAAGTCCCGGCGACGAGCCACCGCGAGCCGTCGGGTCGAGCACGGCTCCGCCCGGGCGGAGAAGGGGAGGAAGTCCCATGCCGGCGCGATCACACAGGTGGCCGTCCCGCACGACCGCGTCGGCGGTGGTGCTCCTCTGCCTCGCCGCCCTGCACGTGCCGGCGACCGGGGCCGAACCCGAGGTGGAGGGCTCCGCCGACCACGCGGCGGGCTCGCAGATCGCCAAGCACGAGGGCGCGCACCCGGTCGACGCGTCCGAGCTCGTGCTCCCCGGCCCCGCGGTCCCCGGCATGGACGTGAGCAGCCACCAAGGTGACGTCGACTGGCCGCACTGGTGGGCGCAGGGGATGCGGTTCGCCTACGTGAAGGCCACCGAGGGCACCGGTTACGTCAACCCGGAGTACGGCCGGCAGTACGGCGGCTCGCGCGAGGTGGGCATGGTGCGCGGCGCGTACCACTTCGCGCTGCCCGACAAGTCCGACGGCGCGGCGCAGGCGAACTACTTCGTGGACCACGGCGGCGGTTGGGCCGCCGACGGCGCCACGCTGCCCGGCGCGGTGGACGTCGAGTACAACCCGTACGGCGAGGACAAGTGCTACGGGCTCGCGCCCGAGGCGATGGTGGCCTGGATCCGGCAGTTCAGCGAGACCTACCAGCTGCGCACCGGCCGCTGGCCGATGATCTACACGTCCACCACCTGGTGGGACCTGTGCACGGGCAGCCTCGGCGACTTCACCGGGACGAACCCGCTGTGGGTGGCCCGCTACGCCGACAGCGTCGGCCCGCTGCCGCACCGCTGGTCGGCGCACGCGATCTGGCAGCACACGTCGACCCCGATCGACCAGAACCTGTTCAACGGCACCATGGACGACCTCGTGGCGCTGGCCCGGGGCTGAGTCGTCCGGAACGGCGGCAGCCATGCACATCGACAAGTCCCAGGGCACGGCCTTCCCCGTGCGGTGGCGCGGCTACGACCGGCGTGAGGTGGACGGGGAGCTGGCCCGCTCGCGGCAGGAGGCGGCCCGCCTGCGCGAGGAGCTGGAGGTGCTCCGGTTGGACCGGGACGGGGCCGTGGCCACCGCCGACGACCTGATGCGGGAGCTGGAGGACGCGCGCAGCGAGCTGGGCGAGTACCGGGTGCTGCACGCGGGCTACGCGAAGGACAACGCCGTGTCCGGCTGCATCCGCTACCTGATGCACGTGGCCAGGCAGAAGGCGGACGCCTTCGAGACCGACGCGCGGGAGCGCAGCGAGCAGATGCTCAAGCGGGCCGAGGAGGTGGCGTGGCAGCAGGCCGTGCTGCTGGACGAGACCGAGCAGGAGACGCAGCGGCGGCTCGCCGAGGCCGAGCAGCGGGCCCGCGAGATCGTGCAGCAGGCGACCGCGGAGGCGCGCGCCCTGCTCGCCGGCCAGGTGGACGGGCCGGACCGCTGGACCGCGGACACCGCGCCGTCGCTGGACGTGCCGATGCCGCGCATCATCTCCGGGCCGCTGCCCGTCGTGCAGCCCGACGCGGAGGAGCAGCGCCCGACCTCCGCGTGACGGCCACGCGCCCGCCGCCCGGCGGACACCGCTCAGGTCGGGAGGTCCCGCGGGTGGTCCACGTCGTCGCCGTCCGCCACGTCGCCGCACGGCACGTCGAGCGCGCCGTGCACGCGCAGGTAGTCGCGCGCGCCGGCGTCGCCGACCGCCGAAGCGGCCACCCCCGCCCAGTGCCCGGAGCCGATCAGCACCGGGTGGCCGGGTGCGCCGTCGTAGGAGGCCCGCGCCAGCGCCCCCGGGGACGCCAGCGCCCGCAGCCGCTCGACCGCGGCGACCGTGACGCCCGGCGTGTCCACCGGCAGCACGACGACCGCGTCGGCCGCGACACCGGCCAGCGCGTCCAGCCCGGCGCGCAGCGACGAGCCCATGCCGGTGGCCCAGTCGGGGTTGTCCACCACGACGCAGCCGGTCAGCGCCGCCCGGGCGCGCACCGACGACGCCGAGGCGCCGAGCACCACGACGACCGGCGCGCAGCCCGCGTCGCGCAGCACCGCCGCGGCCCGGTCGACCCACAGCACGCCGCCGTGCGCCACCAGCGCCTTGGGCCCGCCGAACCGCCGCCCGGCGCCCGCGGCGAGCAGCAACCCCGCGACCGCCATGCGGTCACACTAGGGCCCGGTGCCCCCTCAGCTCCGCCCGGCCGGCCACCGCCAGCTTGCGGTAGACCCTGGTCAGGTGCTGTTCCACCGTGCTCACGGTGATGTGCAACCGCATCGCGATCGCCCGGTTGCTGTGGCCACACGCGGCGAGGGTCGCGACCCTGCGCTCCGAGTAGGTCAACTCCGTCATACGCGGGAACACGTGCGGCGACCCGGGGGCGGTTCAATCAGGACGAGAGATGCTCCAGCAGGAGCGCCGTCAACGCCTCCGGCGCCTCCTCCGGCACCCAGTGCGACACGTCCTCCAGCATCTCGAACCGGTACGGGCCGGTGACCCAGTCGCCGGTGCTCAACGCCGCCGTCGACCCGAACGCCACGTCCTCCGTGCTCCACACGTACATCGTCGGCACGGACACCTTCCCGGCCTTGCCGCCCGGACGCCCGGCGCGGTACCAGTTCAACGCGGCCGTCAGCGCGCCCGGCTCGGCCAGCCGCCGCACGTACTCGTCCACCCGGCTCGGCGGCACCCGCCACTCGAACATCTGCCGCAGCGCCGCGCCGTCCTCGTCCAGCATCCGCTTCTCGGTGGTGCTGTTGCGCCAGTCGGTCAGGTAGCCGGACCGCAGGTGCTGGTCCTCGTCGGTGCGCAGGGCCTCGGCGAACGCGCCGGGGTGCGGCGTGGACACCACCGCCAGCTTCCGCAGCCGCCCGGGGTGCTCGGCCGCGGTCCACCAGGCCACCGCGCCGCCCCAGTCGTGGCCGACGAGGTCGAACACCGACCACCCGAACGAGTCCGCGACCGCCAGCACGTCGCCGACCAGCGCGTCGACGCCGTACTCGGCCACCCGCTCCGGCCGCACGCCGGGGGAGTAGCCGCGCTGGTCGAACGCCACCGCCCGGAAGCCCTCGCGGCCGAGCACCGCCACCTGGTGCTCCCACTCGACGGCGGCCTCCGGGAAGCCGTGCAGCAGCAGCACCGGCCGGCCGTCCTCGGGGCCCGCCGCGATCGCGTCGAAGTCGCCCTCGTCGGTCCGCACGCTCAGCTGTTCGATCACGGTGATCCTCTGTCCCATCACTCGACCGGTCCACGGGTAGCGGTGCGCATTCTCGCGCGCGGTGACCGGCCGGAGTGGCGGCGGGCCGTCGCGGCGGCGCCGGCTTGCCCGCTCCGGCGGCGGTGCCACCATGGACGGGCGCGGGCCGCGCGTGGCCTGCGCCATCACCCGTCCGGCGGTGCACGGCGTCGTGGGCGCCGCGTGCCGGCAGTCCCAGGAGTGGCCGATGTCGCCGAGAACCACCCGGCGTGCCCCCGACCTGCCCCGGCCGGGCCAAGGCGTCTGGCCCGGCCTGTGGAGCCCGCCGCCGTCCGTCGTGCGGGCCCGGATCGCCGAGTCGCTGTTCCGCCGCGCGGTGCGCGCGGCGCCGGTGCGCGTGGAGCTGCCCGGCGGGCAGGTGCTCGGCGCGGGCGGTCCGGCCGCGCCCGCCATGCGCGTGCACCGGCCCGACGCGTTCTTCCGCCGGCTCGGCGTCGACGCCAAGATCGGGTTCGGCGAGGCGTACATGGTCGGCGACTGGACGTCCGCGGAGCCCGCCGACCTGCTGACCGCGTTCGCGGCCAGGCTCACCACCCTGGTCCCGCCGGCGCTGCAGCCGCTGCGCCGCTGGGTCGAGCGCCGCCACCCCGAGTCCGACCGCAACGACGTGGCCAACTCGAGGCGGAACGCCCACCGGCACTACGACCTGTCCAACGACCTGTTCCGGATCTTCCTCGACGACACGATGACCTACTCGTCGGCCTGGTTCGACGGCTGCGGCGGCACGCTCGCCGACGCGCAGCTGCGCAAGATCGACGGCGTCCTGGACTACGCGGGCGTGCGCCGGGGCAGCCGGGTCCTGGAGATCGGCACGGGCTGGGGCGCGCTGGCGATCCGGGCCGCCCGGCGCGGCGCGACCGTCACGTCCCTGACCCTGTCCGCCGAGCAGCGCGCCCTGGCCGTGCGGCGGGCGCAGGACGCCGGCGTCGGCGACCGCGTCGCCGTCCACCTGCGCGACTACCGGGAGGAACGCGGCCGCTACGACGCCGTGGTGTCGGTCGAGATGGTCGAGGCCGTCGGCGCCGAGTACTGGCCCGCCTACTTCGCCGCGGTCGACCGGGCGCTCCTGCCCGGCGGCCGGTTCGGGCTCCAGTCCATCACCATGCCCCACGACCGGATGCGCGCGAGCGCGGGCAGCTACGGCTGGGTGCACAAGTACGTCTTCCCCGGCGGCCTGATCCCGTCCGTCCGGGCGATCGAGGACACCGTGCGCGCGCACACCGCGATGCGGGTGGTCGACAGCCGCGAGTTCGGCCGCGACTACGCCGAGACGCTGCGCCGCTGGCGGGAGCGGTTCCTGTCCCGGTGGGACGAGGTCGCCGCGCTCGGCTTCGACGACACGTTCCGGCGGATGTGGGAGTTCTACCTGGCCTACTCCGAAGCGGGCTTCCGGGTGGGCCACCTGGGTGTGCGGCAGTTCGCCGCGGTGAAGTAGCCGCCCCCGGCCACTGCGCCGAACGGCCGCATCCGCCGTCACCGTCGGGTGCTGTCCCGACCACGCTCAGTCGGATCGTGGTCGGCTTCGGCCCGTCCCGTATCAGGAGCGCCGCTGCGTGCTCCTCATCAATGAGCCGGGATGGCCGGAGGTTCGACACAAGCGTGAGGAGGTCGCCGGATGGTGCAGCACGCATCCGTGCGAGCCGACGTCGAAGTGGGGGTCGGCGCGGTCCGCTGCGCCGCTGACGTGCCAGGTCGTCCCGAGGTCAGGCTGGTCGTCGGCGAGGGGCCGCGACAGGTGACCGCCCGGTGGCTGGCCGAGGCGGAGCTGTCCGAGCTGGTCGACGAGGCGCTGCTCGGCGAGCCGCGCGCGGTCGGCCAGCTCCTGGCGCGCATCCAGCCGCTGGTGCTGCGCTACTGCCGGGCCAGGGTCGGGTCGAGGGAGCGCACGCTCGTCTCGGCCGAGGACATCGCCCAGGAGGTCTGCCTGGCCGTGGTGTCGGCGCTGGGCAGGTACCACTACGAGCCCGGCTCGTTCCTGGCCTTCGTGTACGGGATCGCCGCGCACAAGGTCGCCGACGCCCGAAGACGCGCGGTGCGCAGCCGGGCCGAAGTCGTGCCCGAACTGCCCGACACGCCGACCCTGGAGGCCGGACCGGAGCAGCGGGCCATGACCGGCGAGCTGATCGGCCACGTCACCCAGCTGCTGCAGAAGCTGCCCGAGCGGCAGCGGGAGATCCTGGTGCTCAGGGTCGCGGTGGGGCTGTCGGCGGAGGAGACGGCGGCGGCCGTCGGCTCGACCGCGGGTGCGGTGCGCGTCGCGCAGCACCGTGCGCTGGCCCGAATGCGCGAGATGTTCGCGGCTGTCGACGGCTGACCCGGACTGGCATCGTTGGGCCATGGCCGCCACGCCTCCGCCCGTGCCACCGCTCGTGCCGCCGTCGGACCGGTCGGCGTCGCCGCCCGCGCCGGGCGCGGGACCCGACCCGGAGTTCGACGTGCTGCTGTCCGGCACGGTGTTCCTGGACATCATCTTCACCGGCCTGCCCCGACCGCCCGCCCCGGGCACCGAGGTGTGGGCCGAGGGGCTCGGCTCGTGCCCCGGCGGGATCGCGAACCTCGCCGTGGCGCTGAGCAGGCTGCAACTGCGGACCGCGCTGTCCGCCGCGTTCGGCGAGGACGTCTACGGCGACTTCTGCTGGGAGGTCCTCTCCGAGCAGGAGGGCGTCGACCTCACCCACTGCCGCCGGTACTACGGCTGGCACTCGCCCGTGACCGTGTCCATGGCGATGGACCGCGACCGGTCGATGGTGACGCACGGCCACCAGCCGCCCGTGTCCGCCGACGAGATCCTGAACCCGCCGCCGCGCACGCGGGCGTGCTTCGTGCACGTGGGCGCCGAGGACGAGCGGTGGGTGGCGCAGGCGAAGGAGCAGGGCGCGCTGCTGTTCGCCGACATCGGGTGGGACCGCACCGAGCTGTGGGCGCCCGGGCTGCTGCGGCGGCTGGAGCAGTACGACGTGTTCCTGCCCAACGACGCCGAGGCCCAGCGGTACACGCGGTGCGACACGCCGGAGCGCGCCGCGATGGCGTTGGCCGAGCACGTGCCCGTAGTGGTGGTGACGCGCGGCGGCGGCGGCGCGGTGGCGGTCGACTCGGCCACCGGCGAGGTGGTGGACGTGCCGGGGCTGAACGTCGCGCCGCTGGACTCGACCGGCGCCGGGGACGTGTTCGGCGCCGGGTTCGTGCTCGGGACGCTGTCCGGCTGGCCGCTGGCGCACCGCGTGCGGTTCGCGAACCTGTGCGCCGCGCTCTCCGTGCAGCACTTCGGCGGCTCGCTGTCCGCGCCGGGGTGGGTGGACATCGCCACGTGGTGGCGGACGGTGTCGCGGCGGCCGGACGAGGAGCTGAAGGGCTACGGGTTCCTGGAGGACGTGGTGCCGGACCACACCGGCGTCGAGGTCCGGCGGGCCAGCGCGACGATCCGGCTGCGCGCGTCGAGCTGACCGCCGCCGGGACCACCTGATCGTGACCTTGCCGGCGGCCCCCGCCCCTTCGATCATGGACGGGTCGCGACACCGATCGGACCCCGGGCCGAGGGGCCGGGCGTGCCGCCGGGCGGGCGTGAGGCTGATCACCTTCCCGTGCCTGGCGGGCTCCCCCGTCCGGCCCAGTGGGGTTTGACCACGGCCTCCGGCGGGCAGGAGTAACTTCGACGAGCGTCGTCGAAGATCGCGCCGAAACTTCTGCTCCCGGCGGAGCAACCCGCGGTGCTCTTCGTGCGACTTAGTCAGTGGGGGTTCCCGCGGGGTTGTGGAAGGGGTTGCTGGTTCAGTGTTCGCCGCGCGCGCGACAGGTCTGGTCAAGTTGGTGGGGTTGTGCCTGATGGCGGGCGTGCTCGTCGCGGCGGTGCTGTTCCCGGTGGTGGGCGGCCTCGGCCTGGCGTCCAACCGGGCCGCGGACACGGTGGACCAGACCTCCGGTGAGCTGACCAAGGCCGAGCTGCCCCTGGTGACGACGGTGCTGGACATGCACGGCCAGCCGATCGCCTACCTCTACGACCAGTACCGCGTGCCCGTGCCGTCCGAGGGCATCGCCGACACCATGAAGGCCGCGATCATCGCGATCGAGGACAAGCGGTTCTTCGAGCACAAGGGCGTCGACTGGCAGGGCATCGCCCGCGCCGCGGCCAAGGCGGGCGTCGACGGCGGCGCCAGCCAGGGCGCCTCGACGCTCACCCAGCAGTACGTGAAGAACTACCTCGCCTTCGTCGTCGGCAAGGGTTCCGAGGAGGCCTACGAGAAGGCGACCGAGGTGACGCTGGGCCGCAAGATCAGCGAGGCCCGGATCGCGACCCAGCTCGAGCAGAAGATGAGCAAGGACGAGATCCTCACCGCCTACCTCAACGTCGTCCCGTTCGGCAACGGCGCGTTCGGCGTCGGCGCGGCGGCCCGCACCTACTTCGACACCACCCCGGACAAGCTGACCGTGCCGCAGGCCGCGATGCTCGCCGGCCTGGTCAACGAGCCGAGCCGGCTCAACCCGGGCTCCGACGTCGACGCCGCGATCAAGCGCCGCAACACCGTGATCGACCGGATGCGCGACAACGGCGCGTTCGGCCCGGACGCGAAGGTCGCCGACGAGAAGGCCGCCGAGTACAAGGCCGCCGACATCGGCGTCGTGCCCGACCTGAGGCTGCTGCCCAACGGCTGCGTCGGCGCGGGCGACGGGCCGGTCTACGGCTTCTTCTGCCGCTACCTGATCGACTACCTGGAGAAGGCGGGCCTGCCCACCGACGAGCTGCTGCGCGGCGGGTACACGATCACCACCACGATGGACCCGGTCGCCACCCGCGCGGCCAAGGAGGCCGCCGAGGGGCAGGTGCCGAAGACCCAGCCGGGCGTCGCCAACGCGATGGCCGTGGTGGAGCCGGGCGCGGACAAGCACCGGGTGCGCGCGCTGGCCGCGAACCGCGACTTCGGCAACAACGCCGACGCCGGGCAGAGCGCCTACTCCATCCCCGCCGAGGTCACCAAGTTCGGCGCGGGCTCGATCTACAAGGTGTTCACCGCCGCGTCGGCGCTGGAGCGCGGCGTCACGGGCATCGACAAGCAGATCGACGTGCCGAAGACCTACACCTCGAAGGTCTACAAGGACGGCAGCAAGCCCTACACGGTCAAGAACGCGGGCGACTACAAGGAAAAGATGACCTTGACCGAGGCGCTGGCCCAGTCGCCGAACACCGCGTTCATCATCCTGGAGGAGAAGGCCGGGCTGAACAACGTGGTCGACATGGCCTACCGGCTCGGGCTGCGCGAGTCGATGCAGGGCGTCGACTGGAAGGGCGACCCGCTCAAGGCCGACGGCTCCAACGGGCCGTCCCAGGGCGACGTCTACAAGCGGGACAACAGCGGCTCGTTCACCCTCGGCGCCGGGCCGACCAGCGTGCTGGAGCTGTCGAACGTCGCCGCGACCATCGTCAGCGGCGGCAAGTGGTGCCCGCCGACGCCGGTGGAGCAGGTCGTGGACCGCAACGGCAAGCCGGTGCAGCTGAAGGAAGCGCCCTGCGACCAGGCCGTCGCGCCCGAGGTGGCGAACGCGCTGGCCGTCGGCATGAGCGGGGACACCAAGCCCGGCGGCACGGCGGCGGGCGCGGCGAACGGCTGGAACCGGCCCATGATCGGCAAGACCGGCACCACCGAGAACCACTGGTCGGTGGCGTTCATCGGCGCCACCCCGCAGTTCGCCGGCGCGGTCATGACGTTCACCGATGGGGTGGCGCCGCAGGTGATCTGCAACGGCACCCCGCCGAGGCTCTGCGGCACCAACGACGCCGGTGGTGTTTTCGGTGGTCAGGTGGCTGCGCCGACGTGGTTCAACGCCATGCGGGTGATCCACGAGGGCAAGCCGCCGGCCGCCCTGCCGCCGGTCGAGCCGCGCTACCGGTAGTCGACCTTCGTCACGGGTTACGTCAGCCTCGACGTCGCCTCTGACCAGGGGTTTCATAACGGCACGATACGGAACTGCCGATTACTACAACACGCTGCGTGACGATCAGTGGGGTGCATCACCAAAAAGCACTAGTCGTAGTGCCGAGGCTTGCCCTTTCTTGTTACATCGGGTTACGGTCCCCGCCGCATGTCACGGTTCGGTCACCATAGGGACACGGCGTCGCTCCCCGAAAGCGCCGCCGGCCTGGATCCCCCGCCAGGTGTCCCTGTGGCCGGGCCGTGCTCCCCGATGCAGGAAGGCACTACCTTGGCACGGCACACGAAGGCCGACGGTCGACGCGCGTTCACCGCGCCCCGCACGCCGTTCGGCAACCGCTCTCATCGCGCCGAGTGCGATCGGAAACCCGTCAGTGGCCGGGTCGCGGCCGCAGTGGTCGCGGCAGGCGCCCTCGCCACCGGCGTGGGCGCCGCCGGCGGCGGCTTCGACGGCGGCGACACCCGGTTCCTCCCGGTCGCCGCCGGCTCCGACCTGGCGGCGGCGCTCGTGCACAGCACGGCGCCCGCCCAGCCCGACGTCCGCACGGTGCACGCCGTCGAGCCCGCGTTCGAGGCGGCGAAGCTCATGCGCTCCGAAGGGCTCTTCGTCCGGCAGCACGTGGACCAGGCGATCCGCCACGCCTCCGAGGGCTTCACCGCCCGGCAGGCCGAGCTGAAGCGGCAGCAGGACGCCGCGGCGGCCGAGCAGGCCCGCGTCGACGCCGAGAACGCCCGGATCGCCCAGGAGCAGGCCCGGGCCGCCGAGCAGAAGGCCGCCGAGGAGGCCGCCGCCGCGGCGGCGAGGCGTCCGACGGTCGTCAAGCCCGCCGAGGGCCAGTTCACCTCCGGCTTCGGCTCCCGCTGGGGCACGACGCACTACGGCGTGGACATCGCGAACTCCATCGGCACCCCGATCCTGTCCGCGATGGACGGCGTCGTGGTCGAGGCGGGCCCGGCGTCCGGCTTCGGCCTGTGGGTGCGCGTGCAGCACAACGACGGCACCATCACCATCTACGGCCACGTCAACGAGACCCTCGTGTCGGCCGGCCAGCAGGTCCAGGCGGGCCAGCAGATCGCCACCATGGGCAACCGCGGCCAGTCCACCGGCCCCCACCTGCACTTCGAGGTGTGGGTCAACGGCTCGCAGAAGATCGACCCGGTCGGCTGGCTGGGCGAGCGCGGTATCTCCCTCTGACGCCTCGCGCACCCGTCGCACCGCACGTCCACCGTTCTGCCCCGCCGGACCCGACCGGCGGGGCAGAACGGTGTCCGGGGCCCGCGGACACGACGGGTGAGACCGCCCCGATGGGCATACCGACTGGTCGGTACCTGAGGTACGGTGGCCGTCGGACACCTTCAGGGAGGCGATCGTGGGTCGTTGGGGAATCACCCTGCCGCTGACGGGCGTGCCGGTGCTCGACCACCGCGCGCTGGTGGCCGAGCTCGCCGGGCTCGGCTACACCGACGTGTGGTCGGCCGAGACCGCGGGCACCGACGCCTTCACGCCGCTGGCGCTCGCCGCGCAGTGGTCCGACCGCGTCCGGCTCGGCACCGCCATCGCCCCCGTCTACACGCGCGGCCCGGCGACGCTGGCCATGACGGCCGCGACGCTGGCCGAGGTGTCCGGCGGCCGGTTCGTGCTGGGCATCGGCTCGTCCTCGCCCGCCATCGTCGAACGGTGGAACGGCGTGCCGTTCCACGAGCCGTTCAAGCGCACGCGGGACACGCTGAGGTTCCTCAAGGCCGCGTTGACCGGCGAGAAGGTCTCCGAGGAGTACGAGACGTTCACCGTGCGCGGCTTCAAGCTGGAGCGCGCCCCCGCGCACCCCGTGCCGATCATGCTGGCCGCGCTGCGCCCCGGCATGCTGCGGCTGGCGGGGCGCGAGGCCGACGGCGCCATCACCAACTGGCTCGGCGCCGCCGACGTGCCCAAGGTGCGCGCCGAGATGGGCGGCGGCGAGCTGGCCGCCCGGATCTTCGTGTGCCCGACCGAGGACGCCGACGCGGCCCGCGCGCTGGGCCGCATGCTGATCAGCACCTACCTGACCGTCCCGGCCTACGCGGCGTTCCACGACTGGCTGGGCCGCGGCGAGGCGCTGCGGCCGATGCACGAGGCGTGGGCGTCCGGCGACCGGCGCGGCGCGGGCGCGCTCATCCCGGACGACGTGGTGGACGCCCTGATCGTGCACGGCGGCGTCGACCGGTGCCGGGCGCGCGTGGCCGAGTACGCGGCCAACGGCGTCGACACGCCCGTCATCGCCCTGCTGCCCACCGGTGGGGACCAGCTCGACCTGGTGCGCGCGCTGGCGCCGGGGGCCTGACCGTGGCGCGGCGGGCCGGGTCGACGCCCGAGCGGATCGTGGGCGCGGCCGTGCGGTTGTTCGCCGCGAAGGGGTTCGACGCGACGACCGTGCAGGAGGTCGTCGAAGCCGCCTCGGTCACCAAGGGCGCCCTCTACCACTACTTCGGCTCCAAGGACGACCTGCTGTTCGAGATCTACCGCGCGCTGATCGGGCGGCAGATGGCCGACCTCGACCGGATCGTGTCGGCCGACCTCGACGCGGCCACCACCGTGCGGCGGATCGTGGTCAGCCTGGTCGAGACGACGGCGGCGAGCGTGGACGAGACCGCGGTGTTCGTGCGCGAGATGCACCGGCTCGACGCCGACCGGATGGCCGCCTTCCGCTCCGAGCGGCGGCGCTACCACGAGACGTTCCGGTCGGTGGTCGAGCAGGCCCAGCGCGACGGCGGGTTCAGCTCCGCCGTGCCCGCCGACACGGTGGTCCTGATCGCCCTGGGCGTGGTCAACCAGCTGCCCACCTGGTACCGGCCGGACGGGCCCAAGTCGCCCACCCGGCTCGGCGGGGAGATCGCCGACTTCGTCCTCGCCGGGCTCAGACCCGACTAGCCGAGGTCAGGTCGCGCGGCCGGCCCGCTCGCGCAGCACGGTGAGCGCCTTGTCGGCGTGCGCGTTCATGGCGAACTCGGATTTGATGACTTCGATCACGGTGCGGTCGGTGTCGATGACGAACGTGTGCCGCTTCACGGGCAGCGGGCCGAAGCGGCGCTTCACGCCGAACGCGGCGGCCACCGCGCCGTCGCCGTCGGACAGCAGCGGGTAGTCGAAGTCGTTCAGCGTCGCGAACTGGTTCTGCCGCTGCACCGAGTCCGGGCTGATGCCCACCCGCTGCGCCCCCACCTCGGCGAACTCGGTCGCCAGGTCCCGGAAGTGACAGCTCTCCGCGGTGCACCCGGAGGTCATCGCGGCGGGGTAGAAGAACAGCGCCACGGGCCCGTCGGCGAGCAGGTCGGACAGGGCGCGCGGCGTGCCGTCCTGGTCGGGCAGGGTGAAGTCGGGTGCCTGGTCGCCGGGCTTCATGGAGGTCCTTCCGCCGGGTGTCGATCACGTCTCGCGGGGTGCTCGCGCCGAGGCAACCGTACGGTTCTCGCTAATCTCGTACCAGGCCGGGAGGTGTGAGTTGACGAGCATGTCCGACGTGGCACGGGCCGCCGGGGTGTCCGCGGCGACGGTGTCGCGGGCGCTGCGCGGCGAACCCGGCGTGTCCGACGCGACCCGCCGGTACGTCACCGAGGTCGCCAAGCGGATGCGGTACGCGATCGCCCGGGACGCGTCGAGCCTCGCGGGCGGGCGCCGCTACGCCGTCGCGGTGCTCACCGCCGACGTGGGGCGGGGCGACCTGCTCGCGGGCGCGGAGGGCGCGCTGCGGCAGGCCGGGTACGACGTGCTGCTCTACGTGCTGCGCGACGCCGAGGCGCGCAAGCGGTTCTTCGACGAGCTGCCGCTGGCCCGGCGGGTCGACGGCGTGCTGGCGCTGGCGGTCAACCTCACCGACGCCGAGGACGCCGCGCTGACGGGCCTGGACGTGCCCGTGGTCGCGGTGTGGGACGACGACCTGCGCGAGGCGCTGCGGCTGGCCGTGGGCCACCTCACCGGGTCGGGCCACCGGGACGTCGCGCTGGTCCTGGCCGGCGACATCGACGAGTCCTACGACGAGGTGCTCGTCGCCCAGGGCCTGCCGGTCCGTCCGGAGTGGACGCTGTGGTCGTCCTCGACCGTGGCGGGCGGCGAGCAGGTGGTGGACGCGCTGCTGGACGGCGAGCGGCTGCCGTCCGCGGTGATCAGCACGAGCGGCGAGGTGGCGCTCGGCGTGTTCCTGCGGCTGCGCCGCGACGGGCGCGACGTGCCCGGCGACGTGTCGATCGTCAGCCTGGAGGGCACCGACCTGGCCCGCGCGGTGGGCATGACCGCGGTGGAGGGCGCGTGGCGCGAACGCGGCGAGCACGCCGTGGAAGTGCTGCTGGCCCGGTTGCGCGGCGAGCAGGACGAGACCGAGCCGCCCTCGGTGCAGCTGGTGGTGCGCGGGTCGACCGGACCGGCCCGCGATTCCTGAGCGCGTGAATACCGGGTGAACAGGTTTGGGCATCACTCGCCCGGGTTATAAACCTCGGGCAACTTCCTGCAACCTTCGGGTGACCACTTGTCACCGGTCTGGATCCCAACCTACGGGGAAGGCGAAGCTGTCCGACGTGGACGACGAGCTCGCGGCACTGGCCGAGGCCCACGGCGTGGCCACTCACTACGAGGACGCGAACCAACGCCGAGCCGACGTCGACCCGGATGTGGTCGTCGCGGTGCTCGCGCAGCTGGACGTGGACGCCTCGACGCCGGAGGCGGTGCGCCGCGCGCTCGCCGCCCCGAAACCACCCCCGAGCACGATCGTCCTGCGCGAGGGCGACGTGCTGGAGGAGACCGGCCCGGGAGGGGACCGCGCGGTCGAGCTGGAGGACGGCGGCCGGGTCGAGCTGCCCGCCGTGCTGCCGCCGGGCTACCACCGGCTCGGCGCGCGCACCGTGATCGTCGCGCCGCGCCGGCTCCCGCCCGTGCCCCGGGCGTGGGGGTGGATGCTCCAGCTCTACGCGATGCGCTCGGCCGAGTCGTGGGGCATGGGGGACTACGCCGACCTCGCGACCCTCGCCCGGCGCAGCGCGACCGAACTCGGCGCGGGCGTGCTGCTGGTCAACCCGGTGCAGGCGATCAGCCCCACCCTGCCGGTGGAGCGCTCCCCGTACTCCCCGTCCAGCCGCCGCTTCGCCAACCCCCTCTACCTGCGGATCTCCGACCTGCGGGCCTACCGGGACGCCGACGACGCCACCCGCGCGGAGATCGACGCGCTGCGCCCGCCCAACGACACCGAGCTGATCGACTACGACGCCGTGTGGACGGCCAAGGCGAAGGCGCTCGAACTGCTCTGGCGGCGCCAGGAGCACCGCGCGCCCGAGGGCGAGCTGCTGGGCTTCGCCCGGTTCTGCGCGCTGGCCGAGGCCCACGGCCCCGACTGGCGCGAGTGGCCGCCGGCGCAGCGCGACCCGGCGACCGCCACCCCCGACCCCGAGCGGGTGGCGTTCCACGCGTGGCTGCAGGAGCTGTGCGAGCAGCAGTTGGCCGCCGCGCGCCGGGCCGCCCACGACGCGGGCATGGCCGTCGGCGTCGTGCACGACCTGCCGGTCGGCGTGCACCCCGGCGGCGCGGACACGTGGGCGGTGCGCGACGCGTTCGCCGCGGACGTCACGGTCGGCGCGCCACCGGACGCGTTCAGCCGCCTGGGCCAGGACTGGGGCCTGCCGCCGTGGCGGCCCGACCGGCTCGCCGAGCAGGGCTACGAGCCGTTCCGGGCCGTGGTGCGCAGCGTGCTGCGGCACGCGGACGGCATCCGCATCGACCACGTCGCGGGCCTGTGGCGGCTGTGGTGGATCCCGCCGGGCGAGGAGCCCAAGCGCGGCACGTACGTCCACTACGACCCCGAGGCGATGCTCGCCGTGCTGACCCTGGAAGCGCACCGGGCGGGCGCCGTCGTCGTGGGCGAGGACCTCGGCACGGTGGAGCCGAAGGTCACCGAGGCGTTGCACGAGCACGGGATGCTCAGCTCCGCGGTGCTGTGGTTCCAGCGCGAGTACGACCTGCCGGACCACCCGCTGATCCCGCCGGAGAAGTGGACCGCGTCGGCGATGGCCTCCATCTCCACCCACGACCTGCCGACCGTGGCCGGGTTCCTCGCAGCCGAACACGTCCGGGTGCGAGCCGACCTGGGGCAGTTTGAAGGACCCGCGGACGGGGAATATGAAGCAGCCGACCGGGAACGCGGCGAGTTGCTCGAACTCCTCAAGCAAGAAGGTGTCCCTGCCGATGACTTGGTTACCGGGTTCCACGCCCTGCTCGCGAAGGTCCGCTCCGTGCTCGTGCTGACCTCCCCGCAGGACGCGCTGGGCGAGAAGCGCCAGCCGAACCTGCCAGGCACCACCGACCAGTACCCGAACTGGCGCATCCCGCTGCCCGTCGCGCTCGCCGACCTGTTCGACGACCCGGGCGTGCGGCGGGCGGCGGTGGCGCTGGCCGCCGGTCGTCCGCCCGCGGCGGGCGGGAACGGCCCGTGATGAAGCGAAACCCGCACGTCACAGCACGCGGCCCGGCCGCGGAGTATCGTCAGCCAGTCACCCGCGCCATGGTTGGAGGTGGCAGTCACCCGTGAACACCGACTTGATGACCCGCACCGGGCTCGTGCCCGAACAGGCGGTTCCCCACAGCAGCCCCGCGGTCGCCCTGGAGTCGACCGTCGAGAGGGTCCTGGTGGACGTCCGGCCGTCGAACCTGGCCGACCCGCTCGCCGGGATCGGGCACGCCGAGGAGTCGTTGAGGACCGCCCTGCGGCGCGTCGACGCCGGGGCGGACGACGCGCTCACCCAGGCGGTGGCCTGCGCCGAGGCGGCCTGCGAGCACCTGCGCTACGGCGAACTCCAAGAGGCCCGGCTGCTCCTCGTCGCGGCCCGCGGCCAGCTCGTCAGGTCGCACGGCTCCCGACCCTGACCTAGAACGGTTAGGGGTCGGATCGTTCCAGCTCGTCCGGAGGAAAAACCCTGTGCGGCCCTGGCCCGGAACTCCTTATCCGCTCGGCGCCACCTATGACGGCGTCGGCACCAACTTCACCCTCTTCTCGGAGGTCGCGGACTACGTCGAGCTGTGCCTGTTCGACGGCGACGGCACCGAGACCCGCGTGCGGCTGCCCGAGGTGGACGGCTTCGTCCACCACGGCTACCTCCTCGGCGTCGGCCCCGGTCAGCTGTACGGCTACCGCGTGCACGGACCGCACGACCCGGCGCGCGGCCTGCGCTGCAACCCGAACAAGCTGCTCATCGACCCGTACGCCAAGGCGATCACCGGCGACGTCGACTGGGACGAGTCGCTGTTCGGCTACCGGTTCGGCGACCCCGACGCGCTCAACGACCTCGACTCGGCGGGCCACGTGCCGCTGGCGGTCGTGGTCAACCCGTTCTTCGACTGGTCCAACGACCGCCCGCCGAACACGCCGTACAACGAGTCGGTCATCTACGAGACCCACGTGCGCGGCCTGACCATGCAGCACCCCGAGGTGCCGCAGAGCCTGCGCGGCACGTACGCGGGCCTGGCGCACCCGGCGGTGATCGACCACCTCAAGGGCCTCGGCGTCACCGCGGTCGAGCTGATGCCGGTGCACCACTTCATCACCGATCACGGACTGCAGGAGAAAGGCCTCCGGAACTACTGGGGCTATAACACGATCGGGTTCTTCGCGCCCCATGCCGGTTACACGGCGATGCCGGAGACCGGGACGCAGGTGCAGGAGTTCAAGGGCATGGTGCGCGCCCTGCACGAGGCGGGCATCGAGGTCATCCTCGACGTGGTCTACAACCACACCGCCGAGGGCAACCACCTCGGGCCCACGCTGTCCATGCGCGGCATCGACAACCAGGCGTACTACCGGCTGGTGGACGACGAGCCGAAGTTCTACATGGACTACACCGGCACCGGGAACTCGCTGAACGTCCGCAGCCCGCACACGTTGCAGCTGATCATGGACTCGCTGCGGTACTGGGTGACGGAGATGCGGGTCGACGGGTTCCGGTTCGACCTGGCCGCCACCCTGGCCCGCGAGTTCTACGACGTCGACCGGCTGTCGACGTTCTTCGACCTGGTGCAGCAGGACCCGGTGGTCTCGCAGGTGAAGCTGATCGCCGAGCCGTGGGACGTCGGGCCGGGCGGCTACCAGGTCGGCAACTTCCCGCCGCTGTGGACCGAGTGGAACGGCAAGTACCGCGACACGGTGCGCGACTTCTGGCGCGGCGAACCGGCCACGCTCGGCGAGTTCGCGTCCCGCATCACCGGCTCGTCGGACCTGTACCAGGACGACGGCCGCCGCCCGTACGCGTCGATCAACTTCGTCACCGCGCACGACGGGTTCACCCTCAACGACCTGGTGTCGTACAACGACAAGCACAACGACGCCAACGGCGAGGACGGCCGCGACGGCGCGGACGACAACCGGTCGTGGAACTGCGGCGTCGAAGGGCCGACCGACGACCCCGAGGTCAACGAGCTGCGGGCCAGGCAGCGGCGGAACCTGCTGGCCACCACGCTGCTGTCGCAGGGCGTGCCGATGCTGCTGCACGGCGACGAGCTCGGCCGGACGCAGCACGGCAACAACAACGCCTACTGCCAGGACACCGAGCTGTCCTGGGTGGACTGGACGCTGGCGGAGAAGAACCGCGACCTGCTGGAGTTCGCCTCGGCGGTGACCGCGTTCCGCAGGCAGCACCCCGTGCTGCGGCGGCGCCGGTTCTTCCAGGGCAAGCCGATCCGCAAGGGCGACGAACTCCGCGACATCGCCTGGTTCACACCTTCGGGTGAAGAGATGACGGAGCAGAACTGGGGCGACGACTTCGGCCGCTGCGTCGTGGTGTTCCTCAACGGCGAAGGCATCCCCGACCTCGACCCGAGGGGCATGCGGGTGCTGGACGACTCGTTCCTGCTCGCGTTCAACGCCCACCACGAGGACATCGAGGTGACCCTGCCCGAGGAAGGCTACGGTCCGCAGTGGACGGTCGTGATCGACACCGCGACGGGCGAGGTCACCCCGCCCGGTCAGGGCGACGTGGTGCCGGGAGGCGGCACGCTGACCCTGGTCGCCCGCTCGCTGGTCGTGCTGCAGCGGCTGGAGCAGGAGTGACGGAATTGTCGGACCCCGCCGGTAACCTGACAGCAGGGGACCCCCAGGGGGGACCCCTGCGGAGCGACGCGTCACCGACCGGTGAGCCTCCGGTCGGTGAACCTCGGATCGGTGACGAAGCGGCCGGTTCGGGGCGTGCGTCGGCCGGGGGAGAGGTGGTCGGCGCGGCGCCCGCGTCGACCTACCGGGTCCAGTTCACGCCCGACTTCACCTTCGCCGACGCGGAGGCCGTGGTCGACTACCTGGACGCCCTGGGCGTCGGCGCGCTGTACGCCTCGCCCGTGCTGGAGGCCGTGCCCGGCTCCACGCACGGCTACGACGTGGTCGACCCGACCCGCGCCCGGGAAGAGCTCGGCGGCGAGTCGGGGCGCGTGGCGCTGCACAAGGCGCTCAAGAGGGCCGGGCTGGGGTTCGTGCTCGACATCGTGCCCAACCACATGGCGGTCGGCCACGACGACGTCAACCAGTGGTGGGCGGACGTGCTCCGGCACGGCCGGGGGTCGCGGTACGCGAAGTACTTCGACATCGACTGGGACTCCGGGCCGCTGCTGCTGCCCTTCGCCGCCGACGAGGAGTCGGAGGAGGAGCACGAGCACTACCGGCTGGCGTTCTGGCGGCGCGGCAACACCGAGCTGAACTACCGCCGGTTCTTCGACATCACCACGCTGGCCGCGGTGCGGGTCGAGGACCCCGAGGTGTTCGACGCGACCCACGGCGAAGTGCTGCGCTGGGTCGCGGCCGGCGAGGTCACCGGGCTGCGGGTCGACCACCCCGACGGCCTGGCCGACCCCGGCGGGTACGCGCGGCGGCTGCGGGAACGCGCCGGCGTGTGGCTGGTGGTGGAGAAGATCCTCGGCGCGGACGAGCGGCTGCCCGTGAGCTGGCCCGTCGACGGCACCACGGGCTACGACGCGCTGCGCGAAGTCGGCGGGCTGTTCGTGGACCCGGCGGGCGAGGCGGCGTTCACCGCGCTGGCCGAGGAGCTCGGCGTGCCCACGGACTTCGCCGCCGTCGAGCACGAGTGCCGCGACCTGGTGGCCCGGACGATCCTGCGCGCCGAGGTGCGGCGGATCGCCGCCCTGGTGCGCGACGCGGACCGCGAAGAAGCCGAACGGGCGGTCGCCGAAGTGCTGGTGAACTTCCCCGTCTACCGCTCCTACCTGCCCGAAGGGCTCGACGCGTGGACGGCGGCCGTGCGGGCGGCGACGTCGCCCGCGGCCCGGGAGCTGGACCGGCAGGTGCGCGCCGAACCGCACGGCGAACTGGCCACCCGCGTCCAGCAGACGTCCGGCATGGTGGTCGCGAAGGGCACCGAGGACACCGCGTTCTACCGGTACACCCGGTTCGTGGCGCTCAACGAGGTCGGCGGCGCGCCGGACCGGTTCGGGGTGCCGCCGGAGGAGTTCCACGCGCGCGCGGCGGCACGGGAAGCGGGCTCGCCGACGACCATGACGGCGTTGTCGACGCACGACACGAAGCGCTCGGAGGACGTGCGGGCCCGGCTTGCCGTGCTGGCCGAGCTGCCCGGCGAGTTCGCCGAGTCGGTGCGCCGGTGGACCGCCGCGCACCCGATCGGCGAACCGTCCCTGACCATGCTGGCGTGGCAGTCGCTGGTCGGCGCGTGGCCGATCACCGCCGACCGGATGCGCGCCTACCTGGACAAGGCGGCCAAGGAGTCGAAGGTCCGCACCACGTGGGTCGACCACGACGAGGCGTTCGAGGCGGCCGTGGCGGCGTGGCCCGAGCAGGTGCTGTCCGGTCCCGTGGCGGCCGAGGTGGCCTCGTTCGTCGAGCGGATCGTCGTGCCCGGCTGGTCCAACGCGCTCGGCCAGAAGCTGGTGCAGCTCACCGCGCCCGGCGTGCCGGACGTCTACCAGGGCAGCGAGCTGTGGGACCTGTCGCTGGTCGACCCGGACAACCGGCGACCGGTGGATTACGAGGTGCGGCGGCGGCTGCTGGACCGGCTCGACGACGGCTGGCTGCCGGACGTGGACGACTCGGGCGCGGCCAAGCTGCTCGTCGTGCAGCGCGCGCTGCGGCTGCGCCGCGACCGGCCCGAGCTGTTCCGCGGCTACCGGCCGCTGGAAGCGTCCGGGCGGACCGCACCGCACGTAGTCGCCTTCGAGCGGACGGATCTGATCGCGGTGGCGACCCGGCTTCCGGTGGGATTGGCGAACGCGGGCGGCTGGGGCGACGCGGTGCTGCCGCTGCCGCCGGGTGAGTGGACCGACGTGCTCACCTCCCGCCCGGCCGACCCGTCGCTGGCCGGGATGCTGGACCGCTACCCCGTGGCACTGCTGGTAAGAGGAGATCGGTGAGTTTCTCGGTGTGGGCCCCGGCGCGCGAGCGCGTCCGGGTGCGGGTCGACGGTCGGGACCACGAGATGACCGCCGGCGCCGGCGGGTGGTGGCACGCCGACGTCGACGGCGTGGACTACGGGTTCCTGCTCGACGACTCCGACGACGTGCTGCCCGACCCGCGCTCGTCCTGGCAGCCGGACGGCGTGCACGGCCCGTCCCGCGTCTACGACCACTCGGCGTTCGAGTGGACCGACCAGGCGTGGACCGGGCGCGCGCTGCCCGGCGCGGTGATCTACGAGCTGCACATCGGCACGTTCACGCCCGCCGGCACGTTCGACGGCGCGGTGGAGCGGCTGGACCACCTGGTGGACCTGGGCGTCACGCACGTCGAGGTGATGCCGGTGAACTCGTTCGACGGCACGGCGGGCTGGGGCTACGACGGCGTGCTGTGGGGCGCGGCGCACGAGCCGTACGGCGGACCGGACGGGTTCAAGCGGTTCGTCGACGCCTGCCACGCGCGGGGCCTCGCCGTGCTGCTGGACGTGGTCTACAACCACCTCGGGCCCTCCGGCGCGTACCTCGACCGGTTCGGGCCGTACTTCGCGGGCAGCAACGACTGGGGACCGGGCCTCAACCTCGACGGCGAGGACTCCGACGAGGTGCGCCGCTACGTCATCGACAACGCGACCGGCTGGCTGCGCGACTTCCACGTCGACGGGCTGCGGCTGGACGCCGTGCACGCCCTCGTGGACCGCAGCGCGCAGCACCTGCTGGAACAGCTGGCCGTCGAGGTGGACGCGTTGTCGGCCACCGTCCGCAGGCCGTTGACGTTGATCGCCGAGTCGGACCTCAACGACGCCCGGCTGGTGACCGCGCGCGAAGGCGGCGGCCTCGGCCTGCACGCCCAGTGGTCCGACGACCTGCACCACGCGCTGCACGTGGCGTTGAGCGGCGAGACGACCGGCTACTACCCGGACTTCGAGGGCGCGCTGGGCAGGACGCTGCGCGAGGTGTTCTTCCACGCGGGCACGTGGTCGTCGTTCCGGGGCAGGCGCCACGGCCGCCCGGTGGATCGCGACCGGCTGCCCGGCTACCGGTTCCTGGCCTACCTGCAGAACCACGACCAGGTCGGCAACCGCGCCACCGGCGACCGGCTGTCCGCCTCGGTGCCGTGGCGGCGGCAGGTCGTGGGCGCGGCGATCGTGCTGTGCTCCCCGTACACGCCGATGATCTTCATGGGCGAGGAGTGGGCGGCGAGCACGCCGTGGCAGTTCTTCGCGTCGTTCCCGGACCCGGAGCTGGCCGAGGCCGTGCGCACCGGGCGGCGGCGCGAGTTCGGCCGGCACGGGTGGGGCGAGTCGGAGGTGCCCGACCCGATCGACCCGGAGACCGTGCGGCGGTCGACGCTGCGCTGGGACGAGGTGTCCGAGCCCGGCCACCGGGAGCCGGCCGACCTCTACCGGGCGTTGATCGCGCTGCGCCGGTCGCGCCCGGAACTCGCCGACCCGCGTCTGGACCGGTTCACCGTGCGTGAGGAAGGCCACGTGCTCGTGCTGCACCGGGGCTCGCTGCGGGTGCTGTGCAACCTCGGGGACGACACCGAGGTGCGGCTCGACGACGAGGTGGGCGAGGTGCTGCTCACGTCGGCGGAGGTGGGAGTGGACGGGCAGGTGGTGCGCCTGCCCGCCGACTCCTTCGCCATCGTCGACCGCGCGTCGGTCACTACCCCGGGTCGGGGATGAGCCAACCGACCTCGGTGAGCTTCTCGGCCAACAGCCGACCGGCCGACTCGACCTGGTCGGCCAGCTGTCTTCGCACCTCCGGGCGGTCGTCGCCGGAGTACTGAGCCGCGTCGTAGGCCGCGACCAGACCGCGTGCGGCGTTCACCACCTCCACCCCGGGCCACTCGGGCGCGGCGACGTGGCCGTCGGCCGGTTCGGGCACGGGCTCGGCGGAGGCGTGCACGGCGCGCACGGCCTGCCTCGGTCCCAGCTCGGTCGAGAGGTCGAGCAGCTTCAGCGCGATGGTGTGCAGCTTCACGTTGTGGTGCTGTGACATCCGCACGAGCAGCTGGAACCCCTCTTGGGGCGTGCAGCCCTGCACCGCGGATATCAATCCGGTGGCCTGCCCGATCACGGTGCGCGTCTGCACCGCTTTGCGCAGCCCCACGATCTCGGCCTCGAGGCTGGCGATCCGCGCGGTCAGCGAATCGTCATGCCCGTTGTCCCCGACCACGGTCGGGCTCCTCTCTCGCACGTCGGTACCGGTCAGCCAGGCCAGCGGTGCGAGAGCGTCCGGACACGCGGGTGCCAGCACCCGGCAAGCCCACAGCTCTCGCTGACCCTGGTGCCCTCGCGGGCGCCGGGTGGCTTGCGGCTGGCTTTTCAACCGCGTAGACGATCACCGTAGTAGAGGACGGGCGGTGCGGCGCAACTGGAGGGGTTCCAGCGTGGCGGCGGCCCGCGGAACTCGTCGCCCGCCGGGGCGGCGCGCACCGCCCGCGGCACGGTCGGGTCGGCGTCGGCCGCGAGGTCGGGGCGCGACCCGTTCACGGCCCGCTCCGGCGCGTCGACCGGCTATAGCAGCAGCATCGGCCCGGCGCCCGGCAACTTGCGGCACTCCACCCCTTCAGGGGCTTTCCACCGGCGCGGAACACGGTCTTCGGGAACCGCCCACCAGCCCTCCTGCAGGGCACTGACCTGGCCCGGAGGGCGGTCCGCGGCGACAGTCACGAGGTGTGCGATCACGGATCGGCGTTTCCCCGTCCGGGCGAGGGGTATCCCCTGGGAGACGGAGAAGAGCCCAGACGAGAGGAACGGCCATGGGGACCGACGACAAGATCAGCAACAAGGCCGAGGAGCTCAAGGGCAAGGCGAAGGAAGCCGTCGGCGACGCCACCGACAACGAGCAGTGGCAGGCCGAGGGCCGCGCCGAGCAGACCAAGGGCTCGCTGAAGCAGGCCGGCGAGAAGGTCAAGGACGCCTTCCGCGGGGACAACCGCTAGACGTGCCGCCGGCTCGTCACGCCTCCAGCGCCGCCGAGTTCGTGCCCCCCGAGGGCTCGGGCTTGGCGGCGCTTCGCCGTGCCGCGGCCGACTGCCGGGGCTGTGAGCTGTACGAACCGGCCACCCGGACCGTGTTCGGCGCCGGACCGGCCGACGCCCGGCTGCTGCTCGTCGGCGAGCAGCCCGGAGACGTCGAGGACCGGCAGGGCGAGCCGTTCGTCGGACCCGCGGGCAAGCTGCTGGACAAGGCGCTCGACGAGGCCGACCTGGCACGTGAGGGCGTCTACCTGACCAACGCGGTCAAGCACTTCAAGTTCGTGCCCGCCGAGCGCGGCGAGCGGCGCATCCACAAGACGCCGACGCGCGGCGAGGTGGTCGCCTGCCTGCCGTGGTTGCACGCGGAACTGGCGCTGATCCGGCCCGAGCTGGTGGTGTGCCTGGGCGCGACGGCGGCCAAGGCCGTGCTGGGCCCCTCGTTCAAGGTCACCGAACGCCGCGGCCGGGTCGAGCGGGCCGAGGACCACGACGTGATCGCGACCGTGCACCCCTCGGCGGTGCTGCGCGCCCCCGACCGTGACGAGGCCTACCGCAAGTTCCTGGCCGACCTCCGGGCCGTGCGCGCCCACCTGGGCCGCGCCGCCCGGCGGGGCGCCGGAGAACGTGAAACGGCCCCCTGACCGCTTCCCGCACCAGGTGCGGGCCGAGCTGGACTGGGCTCGGGGTCACGGGGGCCGGGTGGCTGCCTGGGATTCGCCCAGACCACCTGGGAAAGGTCGGTCCTAGCGGACAGCCACCTCACGACGAGTCCTATAGCTATTCAACTTGGGACCACCTCCTTCCTCGTGTGCCACGAACCTATGCGAGCCCCCGCGACCCTCGCAACGGATATTCCGCGACCGATCCGGGACGCGGGAACCGGTGCGGCGCGACGTCCGATTCCCGCCGGAACGGACTGCGTCGCCCCGGCACGATCTGGGCATGGACTTCGACGGCAAGGTCGCCCTGGTCACGGGCGGCAGCAGGGGTATCGGCGCGGCGACCGCGGTGCGGTTGGCGGAGCTGGGCGCGGACGTGGCGATCACCTACCGGACCAGCCCGGGTGACGTGGTCGACCGGGTGAAAGGGCTGGGGCGGCGGGTGGTGGCCGTGCGGGCGGACAGCGGCGACGCGGAGGCCGTGGCCGCCGCCGTGGAGGAGACCGTCGCGGTGCTGGGGCGGCTGGACGTGCTGGTGAACAACGCCGGCGAGTTCATCGTCGGACCGGTGGAAGAACTGGGGGTGGCGGAGTTCGACCGGACGTTCGACGTGAACGTGCGGGCGGCGTTCGTGGCGGTCAAGGCGGCGCTGCCGCACCTCGGCGACGGCGGGCGGGTCATCGGCATCGGCAGCAACGTGGCCGGGCGGGCGGTGTTCCCCGGCTTCTCGCTCTACGCGGCGTCGAAGGCGGCGCTGGTGGGGATGACGAAGGCGCTGGCGCGTGAGCTGGGGCCGCGGGGGATCACGGTGAACCTGGTGCACCCCGGTGCGACGGACACCGACGCCAACCCGGCGGACGGCGCCGGCGCCGACGTCGTGCGCGGCTTCACGGCGGTGGGGCGTTACGCGGAGCCGTCGGAGATCGCGGCGGCGGTGGCGTTCCTGGCCTCCGACGAGGCCCGTTACGTGACGGGCGCGCAGCTGCACGTCGACGGCGGCTTCACCGCCTGACCACCGCGAGAGTCCAACGCCCACGCCGCGAGAGTCCAACGTCCAGGACACCTGAGTTCAACGCTCGACGCCGGGCTGGTGGCGCGTGAACGTCGAACTCGGGGTGCGCGAACGCAGGACTCTCGCGGACTGGGGGTAGGACTCTCGCGGGATCAGCTCGCGTTCACGTCGATGCAGGCGTAGAACGCGTTGGAGGTGTCGCCGATGTTCCAGATGGCGAGCACCGTCTGACGGCCGGACGCACCCAGGTTCACCGTGTGCGACACGGTGGCCGGGGGCTGCTGCATGCCGCCGTCGACGAAACCGACCCGCCTGCCGCCGACGTAGTACTCGTAGTTCGCGGTGCGGTGCCGTGCGGTGAAGGTCCAGTTGAAGGTGACGGTCTGGCCGGTGTTCGCGACCTGCCAGCCCTTGTTGTTGTCGTTCAGCTCGGCGAACCGGGCGACGCCGCCGTTGCAGCTGCGCAGACCCTTCGGGCCTTCGACGCTCTGCGGCTCCCACTTGATGTCGCCGCACGACACGACACCGCGGGCGCACTGCGCCTGACGGCTGGCCGGCGACGAGACGTACCCGTGCGCGAACGCGGGCGCCGAGGGCAGGGCGACCGTCACGAGCGGCGCGGCGAGCACGCCTGCCGCCACCGCGGCGATCCTTCGGCGGAGTGACATGTGGACTCCTCTGATCGGATGGGCGGAAACGCTTGTGGCGAACGCCGACCCGAGCGCGCTGGGTGGTGCGTTCACCCAAACGCGGCGGCCGGTCTAGACCATACTCTCTGTGATTGGTCGGTGACAACAGTCAACTGGTCGGTTCAGGCCCAGATGTCCTGCCCGGGTGACATGGCGGAGTCCGGCATGGGTGGCGCGGGCTGGTCGGCCGCTGCGCCCGGAATCGTCTGGACGTCATCAAGGAACGCCTGCTGACGAGGAGATCCCCCGGTGATTCCCACCCAAGTTCCGAGATCTCGCGAGCACTGAGCGGGTCGTGCGCAACCCGGTCAGCGGCACGAGCGGCTGCCACCGGGCATCAGAGGTCGAGCACCGGATCGAACCCGAGGACCGGGTGGGCCTGGCTTCCACCCTCCGACGTCACGAGCACCGGCACGCGGCCAGGTCCACCGCGACTCCGCCGCCACCCCGATCATCGGGACCACTCACCGGTCGCCGCACGCGTCGAGCAGCGGCGCCACCTCGTGCGGCACCGCACCCGACGCCTCCAGGCCATCCCGCCGCCGACCAGCACCAGCACCGGCCGGTCGACGGGCAACCCGATGCCGCCCAGCCCGGCCTTCGGCCCGGCCCGCACCCTGTCCGCGATCGGCGACCGCACCGGCGGGTCGGGGCCGTTCGTCGTAGGGGCGGTGGCCGTCGGGCGGATTATCCGTTCGGCCACTCCCGGACCTGTGCCCGTTCGTGCATGATGGAATCGGGCGGTATCGGGGAGGCGGCCGGTATGACCGTGGAAACACCAGAAGAACTGTCCTCGGACTTGTTGGACCTCACTTCGACGTCGTTGTCCGAGATGAGAACGCTGCGCGACACCGTGCTCGACCAGGCCGTTCGCCGCACGCTCGACCGGTTCCGGTCGGGCGACTTCGGCAGTTCGGTCCAGGAACAGGCGGGACAGGGGTGAACCAGGTCGGGCTGAGCACTCACCGCTTGCCCCGATTCGTGTTCGACGAGATCTGCGCGGGATCCGTGTCCGCAGCCGGAATCGCACTTTTGCGGAGAACCCAGTACAGCATCCGCAAGCTGCGCCTGCGCGCATTCCTGGAAGCCGCGTCCCCGATCGCGGACCGGCTCGGCCCTTTCGCCGACCTCGACGGCGCGTGGACGTTGTTGTCCGATGTGGAACGGGTCGCGCCGGAAGTGGTCGAAGACGTCCTGATGCACCACTCGGTCGGCGTCTGGCTCAGCCGCGCCCTGCGCCAGGTGCTGGGCACGGCGGCCGACGCGACACCGCTGTGGTCGGAAGTCGGCTGGTTCCACGCCGTCGCCGCCGCCGCGGCCGTCCGGAGTGGACAGCCGTGCGCGGTCACCGTGCCGGTGGTGCACGGCGCCGTGACGCTGCCGACGGTCGGCGCGTACCGCCTGGGCGGGCGCTTCCCCGTCGGCCAGGCGAAGGTGGTCAACTCGGCGTCCGGCACGGTGGTCGAGGTGCCCGGACCCGTGCGGTGGCAACCGGTCCGGCGGCACCGCGGATCGGCGCGCGGCCGCACGATCGACGTGGTGGTGGACGACCTCGGCCCGTACCGCGAGTTCGGCGGGCCGGTGCCGCCCGGCCCGCTCGGCGACGGCGAGTGGGACGAGTGGGTCAAGTACCTGGACGAGGCGTGGGAGCTGCTGACCGCACGGCACCCCGGCGCGGCGGAGGAGCTGTCGGCCGGGCTGTCGACCGTGGTGCCGCTGGACGCGCGGCGGGACGTGTTCGCGGCGTCCTCGTCGGCGGCGTTCGGCGCGATCGCCATGTCGCCCAAGCGTTCCGCGACGGAGTTCGGCGAAGCGCTCGTGCACGAGCTGCAGCACTCCAAGGTCAACGCGCTGCTCGACCTGGTCGACCTGCACACCTCCGACGGCGCGGCGGCGCACTACGCGCCCTGGCGGGACGACCCGCGACCGCTCGACGGGCTGCTGCACGGCATCTACGCGTTCGTCAGCGTGGTGGAGTTCTGGCACACCCAGCGCGGCCTCGCGCCCGCGGCACTGGCCCGGCGCGCCGAGTTCACCCTCGCCCACCGGGCCCGGCAGGTCGGGCACGCCGTCGACGGGGTGCGGAGCTCGGTCGAGCTGACCGACCTGGGGCGCGAGTTCGTCGCGGCGGCGGCCGTGCGGCTCGCGGCGTGCCGTCCGGTGGACTCCCCGCCCGACGTCGTCACCGCCGTCGAGGAGATCACCGCCGAGCACGCGATGACCTGGCGGCTGCGGCACGCCCGCCCCGACCCGCGCGCGGTCCTCGACGCGGTCGCGGCCTGGCTCGACGGCCGGCCGCCCGGCCACCCGGGCCGCGGCTCGGTCGTGCCCGCGGCCGGGTCGGGCGAGTCGCTGCTCGCGGCGCTGCTCAAGCTGCGGGTGCTCGACCCGCGCGAGTTCGACCGGGCCCCGCACCGGGACGGGCCCGACCACGCCTACCTGCGCGGCGAGCGGGACTCGGCCGCCGAGGGCTACGCCGCCAGGCTGCGCGCCACACCGCACGACGTCGCCTCGTGGGCGGGCCTGGGCCTCGCGCTCGACTCGGACGCGATGCGGCGGGCGCCGGAGCTGGTGCGGGCCGTGCACCGCGCCGTGGCCGTGCGGACGGGCGCCGCGCCGTCACCGGTGCGGCTGGTGGCCTGGTTCGACGGGTCCACCGGCACGGCGCCGGCCGGGTCGGGCTGATCAGGCCGGCGGCCGTCCGATCCACAGCCACCCGTTCCCGGGGTTGCCCTCGCCCTCGTCGCGACAGCGGGTGTACGTGTCGTCAGAAGGGTCGACGGCCAAGGAGTGCAGGATGTCGGACACCACTGCGACCAGGTCGCGGTCCTCGTGCCGCACCACTGCCGCCCGCGCGGCGTCGCCGTGGATCAACCTGCTCAGCGGCCAGGAAGGCCAACACGCCGTCCCCCGTGCCTTGGCGGTCGACGGCGGCACGGTCGATCCCGAGGTGGGCGATCACGTCGTCGGTCAGCTCGGACACCCGCCGCTGTGCCATCTCGCGCAGCTGCCAGGACCGCGTGGAGTAGCCGACCACGTCGAGGTTGAAACCGATCGCAAGCGACGCGGCCGCGACGCCGACCCATCCAGGACGTTCACCGTCTTCTCCTTCGGGCAGGGCAGGTTCCCCCGGGTGCCGGGTCGGCTCCGGAGCGGGTTCGTGTTGTCCGGCGGCAGCCGGGACTCGCGCCACGCCCCGGTGTGGGCGCGCGCGTGGTCGGTGACGTCTCGGCCGGTGGAGTCGGGGAGCCGGTGGGCGGCGGCTCCACCGGCCGGGGCGTCAGAACTGCATCGTGTCGGTGTCGCAGTTCGCCCGGGCGAACTGGGTGGCCGCGATCGTGCCGGGGTGCTCGTCGCCGAGGACCTTGCGGTAGCTCGTGACCGTGCGGGCGTGCAGCACCGCCGCCGCGTTCTCGTCACCGAGGTCGCCCAGGTCGATCGACAGGTTCAGCGCGACCGCGAGGGTCGACGGGTGCTCGGGGCCCAGCGTCCGGGTCGACCGTTCGAGGGTGTCCTCGTCCAACGCCCGGGCCTCCGCGTGGTTGCCCTCGGCGGCCAGGTCGCTGGCCAGGTTCGTCGCCGCCACCAGGGTGAACGGGTGGTCGGCGTCGAACACGTCGGTCAACGTCGCGCGCAGCTCCCGGTTCAGGGCCAGCGCGGCGTCGACCTCGCCCCGCGCCCGGTGCGTCACGGCCAGGCCGATCCCGGTGACCAGCGTGTACGGGTGGTTGCGGCCCACGATGCGCTGGAACGTCTCGTGGCTGCGCCGCGCCAGCTCCAGCGACCGGTCGAGGTCGCCGAGGTGGCGCAGGTCCAGCGCGAGGTTCATCCGCGCCGTGGTGGTGTCGATGTGCTCGTCGCCGTGGCGCTTGCGGTAGCGCCTGATGACGTCTTCAATCAGCTCCTTGGCGCGCACGTGCTCACCCGCCTTGCGCAGCGCCACCGCCAGGCTCCGCGACGCGCCGATCACCTGCGGGTGGTCCTCGCCGAGCAGTTCCCGCTGCACGGCCAGCGAATCCTCCTGCTGCCGCGCGGCCTCGGTGTAGCGGCCCAGCTCCCGCCGGTCCATGCACGTGCTGTTGAAGGAGGCGAAGGTGAGCGGGTGGTCGCTGCCCATGACCGCGTCGCGCCGGTGCAGCACGTCCTGGTCGATCTCCAGCGCCTTGGCGTAGTCGCCCATCAACCGGAACGAGCTGGCCAGGTTGTTGGCGTAGGACAAGGTCTGCGGGTCGTCCACGCCCAGGATCTCGACGGCCCGGTCGTAGATGCGCTGCCTGGTCTCCAGCTCCTCGCGGAACACGCCCTGCGCCCGCTGGTCCAGGGCGAGGGTGTCGAGCATGTTCAGCATGCCCTCGTGGTCCTCGCCGATCACCTCGCGGAACAGCTCGTAGGTCCGCTGGTTGAGCGTGCGGGCTTCTTCGATCCGGCCCAGCCTGCGCAGCGAGATGCCGTACCGGCGGGTGATCTCCAACGTGTCGAACTCGCGTTCGCCCAACGACTTGCGCCACGACTCCGACGCCTGGCCGGCCAGGTCGCGCGCGCCGCCGAAGTCGCCGGCGTTGAGCAGGTACCGGACCAGGTTCATCACCAGCACGCGCACCCAGCGGTCCTGGCAGTCGACCACCTTCGACACCAGGGCGTGCGGCATCAGCTCGGCGTAGCGCGGCCAGTTGGTCGAGGCGTCCGGGTCGCCCGGGTCGCCGTTGACCAGCAGCACGTGCACCGCGTGCCGCATGCGGTCCTGCTCGTCGTTGTCCAGCCGGTTCTTCAGCACGGTCTGCACGAGGCGGTGCAGCTGGAGGGCGTTGTTGCGGTGGTCGATCTTGGCGAGGCTGTACCGGCTGATCTCGCGGATCGCCCGGCTGAGCTTGATCGGATCGCCCAGCGCCTCGCGCAGCGCGTCGGGCACGGGCATGTCGCGCACGCCGCGGAACAGCTTCTGCGAGATGGGCTCGGGGCCGAAGAACGCGCACACCTGCAACAGCTGCAAGGCGGCCCGGTGGTCGTTCTTCAACCGGTTGAGCGGCACGTTCCACGCCGCCGCGACCGGGAGCTGGTCCTCGCTGGACGTGCCCGCCTCCAGCAGCTCGGTGCGGTTCTGCTCCAGCAGCTGGAGGTACTCCGAGACCTGCATGCCGGTCTGCGCCCGCCACGCGGCGGCCTGCTCCACGGCCAGCGGCAGGTCGCCGAGGGCCTCGGCCAGGGCGTCGGCCTCGGCGTCGTCCAGGTCGCCCGCGCGGCGGTGCAGCAGCTCGATGCTCTCGGCGCGGGTGAACAGGTCCACCGCGACCGGCCGGGCGAAGCCGCCCCACTCCGAGTTGCGGGACGTGACGACGATGTGGCCGGTGCCCGCGGGGAAGTACTGGCGCACGTCCTGCGGCCGGTCGGCGTTGTCGAACACCAGGATCCACCGGCGGAACGGCTCGCCGCGGCGCAACGCCTCCAGCACCGCCGGCACCGCGGTCTCGGCCGAGCCCGAGGCGGCGACGCCGATCCTCTTGGCCAGCTCGACGAAGTTCGCCTTGATCTGCGCCGGCTGCTCCGCCGGGATCCACCACACGACCTCGTACTCCGAGGCGTGCCGGTGGATGTACTCGACCACGGTCTGCGACTTGCCGACACCGCCCATGCCGTGCAGCGCCTCCGGCAGCACGGCGGTCGGCCCGGCCTCGCTCAACCGCAGCCGCAGCGACTCCAGCAGGTCGTCGCGGCCGACGAAGTCCGGGTTGCGCAACGGCACGTGACCCCACACCTGCGGCTGTGTGGAACCGGGCAGCCGCTCGCCGGTGAACAGTGGGCTACCGGGAGCGTTCACGTCTTCTCCTTCGCGCGGCAGCGACCCGACCACTGGCGCCGGTGGTCGGGTGTCGAGATTCGTCACAGAGTTGTTCTCCTGGTCGGGTGTGCCGCCGTCCGGACCCGCGGGCGGGACACGGGTCGGATCACCCGGGCCCAGCACCTCTCGGATGCGTTTGGACCGGCGGGAGTACGCGGCCCCGGAGAGGGCGCGGAACACCGCTTCCTGCACCTTCAGGTACGGCACGTTCTCCGGCGTCGGTGCCGGTTCCGGGGTGCGGTCCGGCTCGTCCAACGCGAGCCGGTAGTTGTGGACGGCCTCGTTGTCGGCGCCCGCGTAGGCGTCGAGCACGCGCGCGACGCGGGCGGTGTCCGAGCGCCGCGACGTGGCCAGCAGCTCCTCCCGCACACCGGCGTCGAAGTCGTAGGCGACGGCGTCGGTCGCGCCGTTGGCCCCGGGCAGCCGCGTCATCAGGCCGCCGAGCATCACCTCGGCCAACGCCGAGAGGTCCGAGCCGGGCAGCAGCACGCGCTGCACCAGCCCCATCAGCTTCGGGCTCAACGGCGTCGCGGCCAGCAGCCCCGCGAGCTGGAACCCGTCCACCGACGCGTAGGTGCGGAACCTGAGCACCCGTTCGACCGCGCTCACCGGCTCCTCGGCGGCGGGTTCCGCCGGGGGCGCGGTCTGCGGGGCGACCACCGCGGCCGTCGTCTCCACCCACTCCGAGCCCGGCGAGGTGAGCAGCCTGGCCCAGCCCGCCATCCACTCGGCGGACAGGCCGAGCACCGGCACCGGTGTGCCGCCGTCGACCTCGCCGGCGACGCGCAGCCTGCGGTTCGGCACGCCGGGCGCGGGCGCGGACAGCCGCACCCGCCTCGTCGGCAGGCCGCCCCACGACCACAGCCGCTGCGCCAGCGTCTGCACCACCGCGACCGGCATCGACCGGCCCCAGGCGTGCAGCACGTGCCCCACCGCGCCGCTGTGCCAGGCGCGGCCGACGGTGTCGGTCAGCACCAGCACGATCCGGTTGCCCGACGGCTCGACCAGGTAGCGCCACTCGTGCCGGGCGCCGCCCTCGGACCGCAGCACCACGTCCCGTGCCGCGGTGCGCGAGCTGTCCAGCTCGTAGGTCCGCACGTCCCGGAACGCGCCCTGCCGCTCCAGCAGCACCCGGAACTCCCGCACGGTCTGCCGCCACAGCTCGGCCGCCACGGTCGTGTCGACGACCAGCGCCACCTCGAACCGCCGCCACGGCGCGGCCCGCCACTCCGGCAGCCACAGCCCGTCCCGGGCGGCCCGCACCGCGGTCGCCTCCTCGTCCAGCACCGTCGACCGGGGCGACGGCCGGCGGCGCGCCAACGGCCGCAACGCCCGGCTGATCCCGCGCCGCTCCGGCAGCGCGGGCACGGTCGGCCAGGCCGACCCCGCGCTCACCGCGCCGCCCGCCGCGGGCACCGGGTCGGCGCGGACCAGCGTCGTCGCCGTCCGCACCCACCGCTCGACCCGGCCCGGGTCGGGTTCGACCCGCGACTGCGTCCACGCCTCCCGGTCCGCCCCGGGCTCCGGCGCGACGTCCGGCGGCGGATCGTCCGACGACGGCGGGGGAGGGGTGGGCGGGTCGTCGTCCCGGGGTTCGCGCGCGGTCGCGGTCGGCTCGGACCCGGGTGGGCGCAGCGCGCCGGCGAGCCACAGCGAGTCCCGGACCTCGCGGAAGGTCAGGTCCGCCGTGCGCAGCACCTCCACCCGGCTGTCGGTCGCGTCGAGGTGCTGCAGCAGCACCCGACCGGCCGGCGGCTCGGCCCGCGGTCCGCTCATCCGGCCTCCGCGGCCAGCGGGTGCCAGATCGCCTTGAGCAGCTCGGCCCACTCCTCGTCCGGCTGGTAGGACCCGGAGGTGGCCAGGTGCACGGCGTTGAGCAGCTGGTCGGCCGACACGGTGCCGACGTCGGCGCGGTGCGCCAGGAAGTCCGAGATGAGCCTGGCGACGTCCACGCCGTGCGCGTCGCCGAAGTGCACCGCCACCATCTCGGCCAGCTGCTCCTTGCCCGGCTGCGGCACGTGCAGCCGCAGGCAGCGGCGCAGGAACGCGGGCGGGAACTCGCGCTCGCCGTTGCTGGTGATGATCACGATCGGGAACTCGCGGCAGCGCACGACGCCGTGGTGCACGGTCGCGGTGTGCCCCCGGTCCTGGGTCAGCACCTCGACCTCGTCGCGGTGCTTGGCGTACCGGACCAGCTCCGGGATCTCGTACTCGCCTTCCTCGAACGTGGTGAGCAGGTCGTTGGGCAGGTCGATGTCGCCCTTGTCCAGCTCGTCGATCAGCAGCACGCGCGGCAGGTCGTGGGGCAGCAGCGCGGTGCCCAGCGGCCCGAGGTGGACGTAGTCGCCGATCCCGGAGTCCGGGTCGTTCGCGCCCACCGCCTGCACGCGCGCGATGGCGTCGTAGAGGTACAGGCCGTCCTTGAGCGTGGTGCGGCTGGTGATCGGCCAGCGCAGCACCGGGCCCAGGCCCAGCTCGCGCGCCACCAGGTAGGCCAACGACGACTTGCCCGTGCCGGGCGCGCCCGTGACCAGCAGCGGGCGGCGCAGCCGGATCGCCGCGTCCACCATCGCGACCTCGTTCGGGTGGGGTGTCCGCCGCACCGCGCGCACGCCGCCCACCCGGCGGTCGCCCTCGCCGCCGTCGTCGGCGGGCCGCGACGTGCTGCCGCGACCGGTGAACGTCCGCCACGGCGGGGGCGGCGGCAGGTTCGCGACCGGTGTCCGCGCGACGCCACCCGTGCCGTGGTAGACGGTGCCGGCGTGGACTTCGCCGGAGTGGACAACGCCGTCGTTCATCCGACCGCAACCCCTTCCCGGGGCGGACCCGGTTGGCTCGGCACGACGATCCGCTCCGGGTCGTCGTAGAGGATCGTCAGCGCCTCGCCGACGTGGTGGCGTTCCTTGAACGCCGTGTTGCGGGCCAGGCGGACGCGTTCCAGCAGGTGCAGCTCGTCCTGGCCGTGCAGCACGGACTCGACGACGTCGCCGAACTCCGGGGTGCCGCAGTCCTGCCGGTGCCACACCACCAGGGGCACGCCCGCCTTCACGCCGGCCGCGACCTCGTCACGGCCCGCGTGCTCCGGCGACGGCGGCGCGCTCAGCACCAGGGACACCAGCCCGCGCTCGGTGTTGAACCGGGTCAGCAGCTCCCGCAGTCCCTGCTCGGTGCCGCTGAGCGCGCGGCAGGTCGAGGTGCGCGCGAGCCCGGCTGACCGGCCCAGCTGCCCGGTCAGCTCGGTCCACCGCTGCCGCCACTCCCGGTGGTACTTGCGGGTGGTCATCCGTTCCAGGCTGCGCACCACCACCGGGTAGCGGCAGCCCATCGGCACGACCACCTCGTCGTCGCTGTTCTCCCACGGCCACTGGTCGACGTCGAGGTTGAGGTTCTCGTAGTCGAGCACGAACTCGATGCGGATGTCCGGGCTGTACTGCGCCCAGTCGTCCTCGACCCGCTCGATCAGCGCGGCGACCTGCCGCTTGACCTCGTCCAGCGTGCCGACCGAGTCCGCGCCGTGCAGCGGCGACCACGGCGCGGGCCGGCCGAGCTGCCGCCAGTGCGACAGGCGGAACCTCTCCCCGCTCGGCCCCTCGCGGCGCAGTTGCAGCACGAGGTAGGCGGGCGAGCCGGGCGGCGGGGTGAGCGGCTCGGCGGTCTCCGGGCGCAGGCTGTCCCGGACCGCGGTCAGCTCCGGGAGCAGGTTCATCGACACCGCCTGCGACTCGGTCCACCGGTGCAGCTCGATCGCCAGCTCGGTGCGCACGCGCGCCGCGATGTGCTCGACGAACACCAGCGGCCGTGGCACGCCGTCCGCGCCCGCGTTCAGCGTCTCCAGGACCCGGAAGACCTCGGGGTAGGTCGTCGGCCCGTACAGGCTCGGCGCGGTCGGACCGGCCACGACGCGGTAGATGTCCGCGATGTCGGGCACGACGACGCCAGCCAGCAATGTGAACAGCCTTGCTCGTTCGTGGGTCGGGAAGAGGTCCAACGGCGTCAGTTCGGCGACGACGCGGCGCAATTCAACCATCGACTGCGCGTCGTGGTCGAAGCGGCTCACGATGCGGACCAGTGCCGACAGGCGTTCGGGACTCTGCTGGCAGACTTCGGCGAGGTTGAACAGGTGCCCGATCGCGGTCTGGTGCTCCTCGACCATCAGCGTTTCCCGCAATTCCGCGGACATCATGCGGATGACCAGCACCCGACCGGCGCGATCGGCCAGGCTCGGGACGCGCGCCAGCACGTCGACCAGTGGCATGAGCAGCCCCCGGCCGCCGTCATCGTCCGCATGGACCATCGGTGGTCCCCCGTTCGAGCGGTCTGCGCCCAGTGGTCAAACCCCTTCCGGTATCGGCCTGTTCCGGGTTGCACGTTACGGATTGTCGGTACCGGTCGGGGGGTCATTCATTGCGCAATAGGGTGTCAATCCGGACCATTGGTGTGGAATCCTCGCCTTCCACCACGTGCAAAGCGTGGCGGAGGGCATTCAGGCCCCCTTCGTGATCGAGGCACGCCAGCAGCAGGCCGCTCACGTGCAGCGCGTCGGTCGGGTGGTGCGGCACGAGGGCCGTGATCGCGGGTGGCAGCAGGTCCAGCACCAGCCGGCGCGAGTCCTCCCGCCGCATCGACGGCAGCGCCATCAGCGCGTGGAAGAGGGCCTCGGCGTCCGGCACGCGGGCGTCGAGCAGCCAGACCGGTTCGGGCACGTCGGGCACCCGCACGAGCCGGTGCCGGTCGTGGTCGGTGAGCGGGTGGGCTCGGGCGTAGCCGTCCGTGACCGCGATCGTGACGGGACGGGTGGTGGCCGCGTGCGCGGACCGCAGGGCGGCCGAGCCGAGCACGGCGAGCGCCGTGGAGACCTCGCCGTGAGCCATGGCCAACCGTAAGCGGAGCGGGCTCGCGGACGAGTCGTTGTGCCGGTGGACGGCTTCGGTGAGCCGTACCGCGAACCGGGCCGACGGCGGTCGCGTGAAGAGGACGTCGTGGTGGCCGGGCGCGGCGCGGGCGGGCCCGTCGAGGACGGCCGCCAGCAGCCGCCGGCCCCGGTCGAGGTCGGCGGCGGCGTCGGTGGCGATCGCGACGACGGCGTGCCCGGGCGCCAAGCGCTACAACTCCAGCCCCGTGAGCACGAGGACCCGCTGCTCGGTCAGGTCCTCCATCGCCGCGCGCACCCCTTCCCGACCCGTTCCCGACTCCTTGACCCCGCCGTACGGCATCTGGTCGGCGCGGAAGCTCGGCACGTCGCCCACGATCACCCCGCCGACGGCCAGCCGCTTGGCGGCCCGGAACGCCACCCGCACGTCGTGCGTGAACAGGCCCGCCTGCAACCCGAACCGGGACGCGTTCACCCGGTCGAACGCCTCCTCGACCGACGGCACCGGGTCCAGCACCACGACCGGCCCGAACACCTCCTCGTCCACCACCTTGCACCCCGGCGGCACGTCGGCCAGCACGGTCGGCTCGTAGGCCGCGCCCGTCCGCCGGCCGCCGACCAGCACCCGCCCGCCCGCCGCCACGGCCTCGTCCACCCACGCCTCGACCCGCCGCGCGGCGGCCTCGTCGATCAGCGGGCCGACGTCGGTGGCGGGGTCGGCCGGGTCGCCGGTGCCGAGCTTGCGCACGTGCGACACCACGGCTTCGGCCAACGCCGGGTACACGTCCTCGTGCGCGTACACGCGCTGCACCGAGATGCACGACTGCCCGCCCTGGTACATCGAGAACGTGGCGATGCGCTGCGCGGCCCAGTCCACGTCCGTCCAGTCCGGACAGACGACGGCCGCCGCGTTGCCGCCCAGCTCCAGCACGACGTGCTTGCGCGGCACCCGGTCCAGGATGGAGTGGCCGACCGGCCCGGAACCGGTGAACGACACCACCGGCAGCCGCGGGTCCTCGGCCAGCGCGCCCGCGACCTCGTTGGGCACCGGCAGCACCGACCACGACCCGGCGGGCAGGTCCGTCTCCGCCAGCAGCTCGCCCAGCAGCAGCGCGACCAGCGGCGTCGTCGGCGCGGGCTTGACCACTATCGGCGCGCCCACCGCCAGCGCGGGCGCGACCTTGTGCGCCACCAGGTTCAGCGGGAAGTTGAACGGCGCGATGCCCAGCACCGGTCCGCGCGGCGCCCGGCGCACCAGCGCCAGCCTGCCGTTCGCCGCCGGGTCGGTGTCCAGCCGCTGCAACTCGCCGGAGAACCGGCGCGCCTCCTCCGCGGCCCAGCGGAACGTCGACACCGCACGGGTCACCTCGACCCGCGACCACTTCACCGGCTTGCCCGACTCGGCGGTGATCAGCGAGGCCACCTCGTCGGCGCGCTCGGCCAGCCGCCGCGACACGTGGTCCAGCGCCGCCGCCCTGGCGTGCGCGGGCAGGTCGGCGAACCCGCCGGCCACGGCGTGCGCGGAGGCGACGGCCCGCTCCACGTCCTCGGCGGTCGCGTTGGACGTCACGCCGGCCCGCGCGCCGTCGTGCGGCGTGCGGATCTCGACCAGGTCCTCGCTCGTCGCGGGCTGTCCCGCGACCCAGTACGGCGTCGTCACTGAAGGGCTCCTTCAAGCACGTCCAGGCCTTCGGCCAGCAGCCCGTCCGGGATGACGAGCGGCGGCAGCAGGCGGATCACGTTCCCACGGGCACCGCAGGTCAGCACGATCACCCCGGCGGCGTGGCAGCGGGCCGCGACCCGGGCCGCCTGGTCGGCGGAGGCCAGCTCCACGGCCAGCATCGCGCCGCGGCCGCGCGCCTGCACGACCACGTCCGGCGCGAGGCCGCGCAGCCGGGGCAGCGCGGTCGCCTCGATGCGCCGGGCGGCGGCGACGAGGTCGAGGTCGCGCATGGTGTCGATCGCGGCGACGGCGGCGGCGCAGGCGATCGGGTTGCCGCCGTACGTGCCGCCCAGCCCGCCCGCGTGCACGGCGTCCATCACGTCGGCGCGCCCGGTCACGGCGGCCAGCGGCAGCCCGCCCGCGACGCCCTTCGCCGTGGCCACGAGGTCCGGCACCACGCCTTCGCGGTCGCACGCGAACCAGTCGCCCGTGCGGCAGAACCCGGTCTGGACCTCGTCCGCGACCAGCAGGACGCCGTGCGACCGGCACCAGTCGGCGAGGGCCGGGAGGAAACCCGGCGCGGGCACGATGACACCGCCCTCGCCCTGGATCGGCTCGACCACGACGCACGCGACCCCCTCCGGCCGGTCGACCGCGGCGACGGCCCGCCGCGCCGCCTCCGCGCCGGTCAGGCCGTCGCGCAGCGGGTAGGAGCCGGGGACCCGGCGCACCCCGGGCGTGAACGGGCCGAAGCCGCGCTTGTAGGGCATCTCCTCGGCGGTCAACGCCATGGTGAGGTTCGTGCGGCCGTGGTAGCCGTGGTCCAGCGCCACGACACCCGGCCGGCCGGTGGCGTGCCGGGCGATCTTGACCGCGTTCTCCACCGCCTCCGCGCCGGAGTTGAGCAGCACCGAGCGCTTGTCGTGGCCGCCGGGCGTCAGCTCGGCCAGCCGTTCGCACACGTCCAGGTAGCCCTCGTACGGCGTGACCGTGAAGCACGTGTGGCTGAACCGGTCGACCTGCTCGCGCACGGCGCGGGCGACGCCGGGCGCGGGGTTGCCGACGCCGGTCACCGCGATGCCGGAGCCCAGGTCGATCAGCCGGTTGCCGTCGACGTCGACCAGCAGGCCGGGCTCGGCGTGGTCGACGAACACCGGGAGCACCGAGCCGACGCCCGCCGCGACCGCGCCCGCCCGCCGCCCGGCCAGCTCGCGTGACCGGGGTCCGGGGATCTCCGTGCGCAGTCGGGACATGGGTCCAGCATCGACCGGTCGCCCGCCGGACGACAGTGTCCGCGGTGGCGAACCGGGGGCGCGGGGATGTACACACCGTCCATGGTGTTGACGGTCGGGGCGTTGGCCCGCGAGGTCGGGCTGACCGTGCACGTGGACGCGGGGCTGGACCGGGTCGTGGGGTGGGCGCACAGCACCGAGCTGGCCGACCCGACGCCGTTCCTGGAGGGCGGCGAGCTGCTGCTGACCACCGGCATCGCGCTCGGCCCGGCCGACGGGTACGTGCGGCGGCTGGTGGCGGCCGGCGCGGCGGGGCTCGGCTTCGGCACCGGGCTGAGCCACGAGACCGTGCCGGACGACCTGGTCCGGGCCGCCCGGGACGCCGGGTTGGCGCTGCTGGAGGTGCCGAGGGCCACGCCGTTCATCGCGATCGCCAAGGCGGTCTCGCGGGCCGTCGCGGCGGAGGAGTACGCGGCGCTGGCGCGCACCGGCGCGGCCCAGCGGGCGCTGACCCGCTCCGCCGTCGGCGACGGGCCGCCGGGCGTGGTGCGGCGGCTGGCCCGGCTCATCGACGGCGCGGCGGCGGTGCTCGACCCGCACGGCACGCCGGTGCACGTGGTCGGCGCGCTGCCCGACCTCGCCGGGCACGTGCGGCGGCTCGCGGCGACGGGCGGACCGGCCGGCGCGGCGTGGCAGGCGGACGGGCGGCACGTCGCCATGCAGGTGCTGGGGCGGCGCGGCTACCTCGCCGTCGCGGCCCGCGCGCCGCTGGACGCGGGCGTGGTCAACACCGCCGCGTCGCTGCTGACGGTCGCCCTGGCCAGGTCGGACGAGGTGGAGGCGGTGCGCCGGGAGCTGCGGGCCGCGCGGTTCCGGCTGGCGCTGGCGGGCGTGCCGGTGGACGGGCTGCCGGAGCCGCCGTTCCGGGTGTTCGTGCTGCGCGAGCGGGTCGAGCCGGCCGGGTTCTGGGCGGAGGTGGACGGGCGGGTCGTCGTGCTGGCCCGTGCGGTGGACGTGCCCGCCGCCGCGTCCAGCCCGGTGGACGCGGGCGGTGTCGCGCGCGGCTACCGGGAGGCGTTGCGCGCCCTGGAGGCCGGTGTGGACGCGTTCGAGGAGGTCGCCGGGGCCGGTCTGCTCGCGCCGGACGCGGCCGAGTTCGCCGCCGCCCTGCTCGCGCCGCTGGACGACGTGCTGCGCGAGACGGTGCGGGTGTGGCTGGCGTGCCACGGCCAGGCCGAGCCCGCCGCCGCCCGGCTGGGCGTGCACCGGCACACCGTGCGCAACCGGCTCGACCGGGTGCAGCGGTTGCTCGGGCGTTCGCTGGAACCCGCAGGCACGCGTGCCGAGCTCTGGTTGGCCCTGCACGCCTGACCGTACGCTGGACGCGCACCGCCGCCGACGCTCCTTCTCGAGGGGGACCCCTTGGCGCGCTTCCGCTTCCTGGCCCACGCGGCCGGTGTCGTCACCGTCACCGCCGCCCTGCTCACCGCCGTGTTCACCAGTCCCGCCAGCGCTTGCAGCTGCGTGCCCAGCACGGAGGGGGAGCGCTACGAACGGGCGACCCACGTGTTCTCCGGGGTCGTGCGCAGCGAGACCTTGGAGGCAGGCGACCCGGCGTCGCCTTACGACGACAAGTACCGGTACGCGGTGGCCGTCCGCACCGAGTACAAGGGCGACGTGCCCCGCCGGGTCGACGTCGTCACGCCCACCAGCGGCGGGCTGTGCGGCATCCGGCTCTACCCGGGTGTCGAGTACGTCGTGTTCGCGCACGGCGACTCGGCCGATGGCCGGGTGGAGTCGCACTACTGCAGCGGCACCCGGCCGGCTTCGGCCGGTCCGCCGGTGACCACCGTGCCCTCCACCAGCACCACGACCCCGCCGACGAGCACTTGCGCGACCGCCACGCCGTAACGGGTGACGAGTCGCCCGACCGTGCGCCGGAGTTCACTCGTCCGGGTGATCTTCGGCGCTCGGCCGGTCGGGTCGACCGATCGGCGAGCCCTTGCTCGTACCCTTCGTCCGGGTCGTCCCGCCGCGCGCCGACCGCTTTCGCCCGTCCCTCGCCGGGACGTTCGGCATCCCGAAGAGATGGGTGGTTTGTGACAGCCGTGCTACGGGTAGGGGTCCGCGAAACGGCGAACCGGGTGGCTCGCGCCGCCGGCGTACCGGTAGCTTCCGGCGTCCGGGCCGACGTCGTCGACACAGCGGAGGTTCAACCGGATGTGGGACGGTGACCTGACCGGAGAGGTGGTCGACGGCAGGTATGCCCTGGGCAACCTGTACGGGTCGGGCGGCATGGCCGAGGTGTACCGGGCGCTGGACACCCGCCTCGACCGGAAGGTCGCGATCAAGTTCTTCCTCGGCGAGGCGGCCGGCGAGGACCGGATCCGGCTCGACCGCGAGGCGCAGGTGCTCGACGCGCTGCGGTTCCCCGGCCTGGTCGAGGTGTACGGCACCGGCAGCTTCCGCGGCCGGCCCTACTTCGTGATGCAGCCCGTCGACGGCGGCACGCTGCGCCGCCGGATGCGCGGCGCGATGGCGCCCGAGGTGGTGGCCGCGATCGGCGCGCAGATCGCCGGCGTGCTGGCCCACGTGCACGCCAACGACGTGGTGCACCGGGACGTGAAGCCGTCCAACATCCTGCTCGACCCGACCGGGCGGCGGGCCTACCTGGCCGACTTCGGCCTCGCGCTGCAGGGCCAGGTCACCCGCGTGACCAGGTCGGGCATCCTGGTCGGCACGGCCGGCTACCTCGCGCCCGAGCAGGTGCGCGGCGGCGACGTGCTGCCCGCCGCCGACGTCTACGCGCTCGGCCTGGTGCTGCTGGAGTGCCTGACCGGGCGGCCCGAGTACCCGGGCGGCGACACGGAGGCGGCGCTGTCGCGGCTGCACCGCGAGCCGCGGATCCCGGTCGACCTGCCCGACCCGTGGGCCGCCGTGCTGACCGCGATGACCGCGTCCGACCCGGCCAAGCGGCCGTCGGCGGCCGAGTGCGAGCGGCTGCTCACCGAGGCGCAGCGGGCGAGTGCGGGCCTGTCGCCGCTGGTCGCCGCGGCGGCGGTGGTGGACCGGCCCGCGGTGGTCGAGCCCGAGCCGAGGTCCGACCGCCGGGCGCTGCTGGTCGGCGGGGCCGCCGCGGCGGTGGTGCTGGGCCTGGTCGGGTACCTCGCGATGAGCGGCCCGTTCGAGCCGGAGTCCGGTGAGCGCGCCGGCAGGCCGACGACGACCACCACCTCGGCCGACCCGCTCGCCGAGCAGGCGCGGGAGACCGGCGCGACGGCGCCGGGCGACCCGTCCACGGTGACCGTCGTGCAGGTCGCGCCGACGTCGGACGTGCCGGCCGGCAGCACCGGGGACCGGGACGCCGCCGGCGGCGTCCCGGTGACCGGGACCGCGGCCACCACGACCACGACCGCGGCCACCAAGGCCCCGCCGGAGACGCCGGTCGACGTGCCCTCGAACGGACCGGTCGTCGTCCTGCCGAACCCCGGTCCGCCCACGGTGGTGACCGGGCCGCCGTCGCGGGACCGCAGCGGGTCGTCCGGTCGGGGCTGATCCGGGGTCCCCACCTGGGGTGGGTGGTCGGGTGGTTCGTCGAGGGGGTGCGCGGTCAGCGCAGGGCCGGCAGCAGCTCACCCTTGGCGAAGTCCAGGAACTCCCGCTGGTGCTCGCCGCCGATCTGCACCAGCGCCAGGTCGGTGAAGCCCGCCTCGCGGAACTTCGCCACCGCCTCCACCACCGGGCCGACGTCCGGGCCGCACGGGATCCGCTCGGCCACGTCCTCCGGCCGCACGAACTGCGTCGCGCCGGCGAAACCGGACGTGCCGGGCAGCTCCGAGTTGACCTTCCAGCCGCCCGCGAACCACCGGAACTGCTCGTGGGCGCGCTCGACCGCCGCGTCGCGGTCCGGGTCCCAGCAGATCGGCAGCTGGCCGATCTTGCGCGACCGCTTGCCCTGGAAGACGTCCCACTCCTGGCTCAGCGCCGCGTCCGGCTCGGTCGCCACCATCGCGTCGGCCAGCGGCGCGAACGTGCGCACCGACTGGTTGCCCGACACCGCCACCGCGATCGGCACGCGCTGCTCGGGCAGGTCCCACAGCTTCGCCGAGTCGACCCGGAAGTGCTGGCCCGAGTAGTTGACGTACCCGCCGTCGAACAGCTGGGAGATGATCTCCACGGCCTCGCGCAGCAGCTCGTGCCGCACGTTCACCGGCGGCCAGCCGCGGCCGACCACGTGCTCGTTCAGGTTCTCGCCCGCGCCGATGCCCAGCGTGAACCGGTTGCCGGACAGCAGCTGCACGGTCGCCGCCTTCTGCGCCACCACCGCCGGGTGGTAGCGCACGGTCGGGCAGGTCACGTAGGTCATCAGCTCGACCCGTTCGGTGGCCTGCGTGACGGCCCCGAGCACGCTCCACGCGTACGGCGCGTGCCCCTGCTCGTCCAACCACGGCGAGTAGTGGTCGCTCATCACCTCGAAGTCGAACCCCGCCTGCTCCGCCAGCCCGGCGTGCTCGACCAGCTCCCGCGGCCCGGCCTGCTCGGTCATCAGCGTGTAACCGATCCGCACGATTCCTCCTACGCCATCGGCAGGTCGGTGAGGTCCGCCCGCAACTGGTCGAGTTCCTCGTAGACTGCCGACGCGCCGGCGTCGCGCAACTCGGCCTCGCCGAAACCACCCGTGCGAAGGCACACCGAGGGCAGCCCCGCCCGGGCGGCGGCCTCGCAGTCCCACACCGAGTCGCCGATCACCACGGCCCGACCGTCGGCGTCGGCCCGCCGCAACGCCACCTCGATCAGGTCCGGCGCGGGCTTGGTGTCCTCCACGTCGTCCGACGAGGTGGACGTGAGGTCGGAGGCGTCGATCAGCTTCAGGTAGTGGTCGACGTGGTGGCGCTTGCCGGAGCTCGCCAGCACCACCGCGAGGTCCCGCTCCAGCGCCGAGGCGACCAGGCGGTGCGCGCCCTCCAGCGGCCTGACCTCGGGCAGCATCGGCTCGAACTCCGCCTCCCACGCCTCGCGCAGCTCGTCACCGTGCTGCCGCTCCACGTGCTCGCCCGCGACGGCGGCGACGAGCTTGTCACCGCCCATCCCGATGGCCCGGTGCAGGCGCCAGGTCGGCACCGTGATGTCGAAGCGGCGGAACGCGCGGAACCAGGCCACCGCGTGGTGGTAGTTGGTGTCCACCAGCGTCCCGTCGACGTCGAGGACGAGCGTGTTGGTCATGCGGCCTGGTTAACCCGACCGGGCGACGTGCAAACCGGCCGACCTCGCGAACCGCGCCAGCGCCCGTTCAGGTCCGGGTGCAGCCGGGCGGTGGCGCCGAGCGGCCACACGACGAGCCGCCCGTCGTCGCCGACCGGCCGGATCTCCAGCCCGCCCACCTCGCGGGGGGGTGTCCCTATGTGGTTGTCAAGCCGCAGCCGGGGCGGGAGTGGGTTCGGGGTGCCGGTAGTAGGTCTTGTGTCGGAGCATGGCGAACAGGACGTCGCAGCGGCGCCGCGCCAGGCAGATCAGCGCGGCGTTGTGTTTCTTCCCTTGGTCGCGTTTTCGCTGGTAGTAGGCCCTGCTGGTGGGGTCGGACAAGGCTGCGAACGCGGCGAGGAAGAACGCCCGTTTGAGCTTGCGGTTGCCGGTGCGGGCCGGGTGCTCGCCCTTGATCGAGGAGCCCGAGCTGCGGGTGACCGGGGCGATGCCGGCGTAGGCGGCCAGGTGGCCGGAGGATTTGAACCCGGTCGCGTCGCCGATCTCCAGCAGGATGCGGGCTGCGGTCCTGACCCCGACACCGGGCATGGAGGTCAGGACCCCGGCAAGAGGGTGCGCATCGAGTATCCCTTCGACCTCGGTGGCGACCTGTTTGCGTTGCTGGAGGACGGTTTTCAGGCTGTCGGCCAGGCGGGGCAGGACGGTGTCGGCCGCCGTTGTGCCCGGGACGACGACTGTCTGCTCGTCCAGGGCGGCCAGGATCGCGGTGACCAGCTTGTCGCCCATACGGGGTGCGTGGGCGGTGGCGATCGCGGTGAGCTTGCGGCGGCCGGCCTTGGCGATGCCGGTCGGGCCGCCGCAGCGGGACAGGATTTCCAGCACCGCCGGGTGGCTGATCCTGGGGCCGATCGCGCGTTCCAGGGCGGGGTGGATGCCGGTGAGCAGGCCGCGGATGCGGTTGGCGATCCGGGTGGCCTCGCCGGCCAGGTCGTCGTCGAAGCCGACCAGCACGTCCAGCTCGGCCAGGGCGTCGTCGCCGACGTCGACCGGGCGCAGCGTGTGCGGCAGCGAGCGGGCGGCGTCGGCGATGACGAACGCGTCCCGGGCGTCGGTTTTCGCGCGGCCGGGGTAGAGGTCGGCGATGCGGCGCATGGCCAGGCCGGGCAGGTAGGCCACCTGGTGGCCGGCCGCGCGGGCCACCGCGACCGGCAGCGCGCCGATCGTCGCCGGTTGATCGACCACCACCAGCAGCGACCCGTGCGCGGCGAGCTTGTCGAACAACGCCCGCAGTCTCGGTTCGCTGTTGGGCAGCGGCGCGTCGTGAAGCCGCTTGCCCGCCGGGTCCAGGCCGACGGCGTGTTGTTCGCCCTTGCCGACATCCAGGCCGAGGAACACCTGGTAACCGCTGGTCATCCGTCCTGCCGTTCGTTCATCGCGGATGGTCGCCGGTCGGGCATCGACGGCCGGCACCCACGTTACGACGAGACCTGCCCGGCGGGCGGCCGTGTCCCTATCAGCGGTCCGGCGATGCCACCAGGCCCGGTGACACCACCCCCCGGATCATGGGTTCGACTGGGGGCGTCAGTCATGCCGGACCTGGCGACCACGACTCCTTGATCAGGAGCTATGAAAAAGGTAACGGGGGGCGAACCCGCGCGAGCGGCCGTGCCACGACACGACCAGCCGGGTCGCTCCCCCCCGCAGCCGGTTGGGCCGCAACGGCGCGCCGCGCACGTGCCAGTGCAGCGCCGCGACGCTCACGCCGAGCAGGACCACCGACACCCAGACGGGGAGGAACAGCCGGGGCGTGGCGCCGAACGCGACGAACACCGCGAACGCCGCCGCGACGCCGATCGGCAGCGCCGCCCGCGCCCGCGAGACCGTGTTCGCCTGCCGGAACAGCACCTCGTGCCACTGCGCCGGCACCAGCGCGGCCGGCTCGGCCGCGGCGAGGCCGACCGGCCCCGCCGCGGGGGGCAGGTGCCTGCAACACGAACGACGCCGTGCCGCTGAAGCGGTTGTGCACCGGTGAGCTGTCGGGTGGGTCGGCGGCGGCGGTCTGGCACGGGCGTGCGGCGGGTGATCAGCGGTGGACGGCGGCGGAGTCCAGGAACTCCTCGATCAGCCGGACCCACTCGGCGGGCGCCTCCACGGCGGGCGAGTGGCCGCTGTCGAGCTCCGCCCACCGCGCGCCGGGGATCAGGTCGGCCAGCTCGCGCGTGGTGCCCGGCGCGATCAGCCGGTCGTGCTTGGCGCCGATCACCAGCGTCGGCACGGCCAGCGACGGCAGCTCGTCGCGCAGGTCGATCCGCTGCACCAGGTCGACCTGCTCCGGGGTGCCCGGCGGGATGGTCAGCGCGATCAGCTCCAGGAAGCCGTCGGTCTGCTCGGCGGTCATCCGCCGCAGGAACGGCTCGCCCAACGCGATCGTCAGGAGGAAGCGGGCCAGCTCGGCGCGGTCGGCGTCCACCAGCCGGCGCCACTGCCGCATCCGCTCCCGGGTCTCGTCGTCGATGCGGGCGAACCCGGCGGTCAGCACCAAGGCCGTCACGCGTTCGGGGTGGCGCTGAGCGACGCGCACGGCGACCGCGCAGCCCATCGAGTAGCCGACGACCGCGAACCGCTCCTCGCCCTCGGCGGTGGCCACCAGCCGGTCGGCGAGGTCGTCCAGGTCGAGCGGACCGGTCGCGCGGGGGGTGGTCCCGGAGCCGGGGAAGTCCACCGCGTGCACCTTGCGGTTGCGCGACAGCCGCGGGATGAGGGGGCTGAAGTTGGCGCGGACCGTGCCACCGGCCCCGTGGGCGAGCAGAAGTGCGGGAGTCACGTGGCCGATTCTGCCGGTCGACCCGGGTGCGGTGGCAGGGGATCGCGGGCAAAGCGCAATTCGTGACCAGCGTGGATACGGGTTCGGCGGGCGCGGACGAGGGTCTGCCCGTGTCGGCGGGTGTGTCTGCGGGTGTCGGTGGGGGTGGCCGGGCGGAGTGCGCGGGCGAGGCCGCTTCGGTCCGCTTCGGTGTGACGGGAGGTCAGCCGACGTAGACGCGGGTCGCCGTGCCGTCCTCGTGCGTGTGCACCCGGACCAGGTCGCACAGCAGGTTCACCAGCATCACGCCGTACCCGCCGCGCGCGCTCGCGCCGGGGTTGCGCCTGCCCACCATCGGGCTCGCGATCCGGCCCGCGTCACGCACCTCGCACACCACCGTGCCGCCCTCGCGCCACAGCAGCAGCGTGCCGAAGCCGCCACCGTGCACCACGCTGTTCGTGGTCAGCTCGTTGACCGCGAGGACCAGGTCCTCCACCTGGTCGGCGGACAGGCCCGTCTCGACGGCGAACCCGGCCACCAGCCGCCGGGTGACGGCGAGGGCGTCCAGGTCGAACCGGCGGGTCAGCGCGTCCGGCGGCGGCGACGGCAGCGGCCGGTTGAACTCGTCGGCGATCAGGAACGGCTCGCGGTAGCCCGCGCTGGGCCGACGCCGCTGCCCCTCGACCACGAACGGGTGCGTGGCCTCCGCGTCGCGCAGCGCCTCCGGTGCGAGGTTCGCCGTGTCGTACGGGCACAGCATCCAGGCGCACCGGTCCTCGAACGCGGTGTTGACCATCGCCTCGTGCTGCACGCAGGCGGGGTACTCCAGCTCGGTGCGCTCCGGCCACACCGGCTCCCCGACGATCCGCACCCGGCCGGTGGTGGCGGCGTTGTCGGTGAACGCGGCCAGCACGCCCGGGATGATCCGGCCCGGGTTGCGCCCGGCGCGTCTCATGTCCAGGAACTCGACGTGCTCGGCCCGGCCGCCCAGCGCGTGCCGCAGCAGGTCGATGCCCCGCTGCGGCACGGCCACCAGCACCGGCTCACCGGCGGCGATGCCGTCGCGCACGAACGGCACTGTCCCCGCGAGGTACTCCTCGTCGTCGCGGTAGAGCAGCGCCTCGTGCACGAAGTCGACCACCGGGGGGACCTCCGAACGGTTGCGGGTGGGGATGAGGTGGTGGTGGCGGACGACAACGGGAGGGAACGGTTGCTTACCGCACCCGTCCAGTATCGCGCGCGGCCCCGTCGCGGAGCGGCCTGCGCAGGCACACGCGTGTCGCCGGGTCCAGGCCACGTGCCGCTTCCGCGGCCACGACGGCGGTGAGGCCCGGGGACAGGACCGCCACCTCGCGGAACCCGAGCCGACGGTAGTAGGGGGCGTTCCACGGGATGTCCCGGAACGTGGTGAGGGTCAGCGCCGCCAGCCCCCGTGCCGCGGCCCAGCGCTCGACGTGGTCCAGCAGCGCCGCGCCGATGCCGCGCCGGGCGTGGTCGGGGTGCACGCACACCTGCTCGACGTGTGCAGCGCGGTCCTCGGTCAGCACCTCGACCGCGATCCAGGCCACCGGGTCCGGGTCGGCGGCCACCCAGACGTGCAGCCGGGCCAGGGCGCTCACCGGCATCGGGTCGTCGTCGGCGATCTCGGGCATGCCGAAGTCGCGGAAGGGCTCGCCGCAGGCCCGTTCGATCGGGGGCAGCAGCGGCAGTTCGTCCGGCAGGGCGGGGCGGAAGTCCACCGCCGCATGATCAGCCGGCGGTGAGGTTCCGCTCAACCTCGTTCGCCAGGGCTTCGAGCAGGCGTGACGGGAACTGCTCGTCGGGGCAGCCGTCGACCTGGAGCTCGGCGACGCTGCCCGCCGCGCCGACCAGCGAGACGCGCAGCTCACCCCGGCAGCCGTGCCCGGCCAGCGGCGTCCACGCCAGGAGCAGCCGGTCGTAGTCGGCGGCGAGGCCGACCTGGTGCGGACCGTCCTCGGCGCGCAGGATCAGCACGTCGTCCGTGCGGCCGACGACCTGGTAGGGGTCGGGCAGCCAGGAGGCCAGGCGGGCGGGGTCGGCGGCGGCGGCGAACACCAGGTCGGGCAGGGCGGGCACGTCTCGTCTCGCGTGGATGGTCACGGCGTCACGGCTACCCCCGTTCGAGCGGGCGCACACGGGGTAACCGGTGGTCATGACGGCAGCACAGGAACCGGCGGAGCCGGTGGCGGCGGAGTCGGTGGAGTCGGCGGACGGGTCGGTCGAGTCGGACGAGTTCGTCGATCCGGACGAGGTCGCCGAGGAAGCGCCGATCGACCCGACCCCGCAGGAGGTCGACGCGTACCGGTCGCTGATCGGGGACGAGATCCCGGAGTCGGACACGCCGAGGGAGTCGGTCCCGGCGTACGGGTCGGGGAGGGGAGGGACGGCCGGTCGGCGGGAAAGGCGGGTGCCGGAGATCCCGGAGTTCTGACCCGGGGGTGCCGAACCCCGACCTCCGGCCCCGGAGGCCCGGTCCCGGGGCGGTGGTCGGTGCCAGCGGCTCAGGAGTGGCCCGAGCCCGGTTCGGTCATCCCGCGCATGGCCCGCGCCTTGACCGGGTCCGGCAGGACGCGGCCCGCCGAGGCCTGGGCCTTGGTCAGCAGCGAACCGGCCACCACGTGGTCGTCGCCGTCCATCAACGCCTTGAACCCCGCCCGCGCGACGTCCGCCGGGTCGTCCTTCGGCCCGGTCGCGACCTTCGTGTCGGTCATGCCCGCCCGGCGGAAGAAGTCGGTGTCGGTCGGACCGGGCATCAGCGCGGTCACCGTCACCCCGCTGTCGCGCAGCTCCTCCCGCAACGCCTGCGAGAACGACGCCAGGAACGCCTTCGACGCCGCGTAGACCGAGTGGAACGGCCCGGGCGCGGTCGCCGCCACCGACGAGGTGAACAGCACCCGGCCCGCCCCGCGCTCCACCATCGCGGGCAGCAGCCGCTTCGCCAGGTGCACCGCCGAGGAGATGTTCAGGTCGACCACCCGCAGGTGGCTGCGCAGGTCGCTGTCGTCGACGAAGTCGCCGCCGATGCCGATCCCGGCGTTGACCGCCAACGCGTCCACCGGCCGTCCCACCTCCTCGACCACCGCGACCAGGTCCTCGTTCCCCTCGAACGTGGCCAGGTCCGCCCGCACCGGGTCCACCCGCGCCCCACCGGCGGCCAGCTCCCGCGCCACGTCGTGCACCACGTCGTTCTCCGCCGCCACGACCAGGTCGAACCCGTGCTCGACGAACACCCTCGCCAGCTCGAGCCCGATCCCGCTGGACGCGCCGGTCACCACCGCGAACGGCCTCTCCGAAGCACTCATGGCCGAGAACTACCCGGAGTCGGATCACCCAATCCGGTTTCACCCGATGCGCATTCGGGAACTCCTCTCGGTACCTCTAGCTCTCGGATGGTGGTGACGTATGTCCGGACGACCCGACCAGGTCGGTGTGCTGGACGTCGGTTGCTTCAGCGCACACCTGGTCGTCGTGTCCGGCTCGCCGCTGCACCCCGTCGTCTCGCACAAGACCAGGCTGCGGCTCGACCGCGCGCTCGACCGGGACAACCGACTCCGCCCGGAAGGCGTGGAACAGGTTGTGACCGCCGTCCACGCCGCGCACCGGATCGCCGAACGCGCCGGGATCTCCGCCCTGGTGCCGTTCGCCACCTCCGTCATCCGCGACGCGTCCAACGCCGAGCAGGTCATCTCCGAGGTCGCCCGCCGCACCGGAACCCGGCTGCGCGTGCTGCCCGGCCAGGAAGAGGCCCGCCTGGCGTACCGCGCCGCGCGGCACTGGTTCGGCTGGCGCGCCGGCCCCCTGCTGGTCCTCGACGTCGGCGGCGGCACGGTGGAACTCGCGGCCGGTGACGACGTGGAGCCGTCGTTCACGCGCTCGCTGCCGTTCGGCGCCCGCACGCTGACCCGGCGGCTGGCGCTCGACCGCGCCACGCCGCGCGACCACCGCGGCCTGGCGAAGGAGCAGGTGCTGGTGCACGACCGGGTGGTGGCCGCGCTGGAGGGGACGTCGGTCGGCGAGCACCGGGCCGTCGGCTGCTCGAAGGTGTTCCAGCAGTTGGCGCGACTGGCCGGGGCCCGGCCGCAGCACGAAGGGCCGTTCGTGCCGCGCGCCCTGCGCCTGGCCGACCTGCGCGGCTGGATCCCCCGGCTGTCCCGGATGCCCGTGCCGCGCCGCGCCCGGTTGCCGGGCATCTCCCGGCACCGCGCGGAGCAGTCGTTGGCGGGAGCCCTGGTGGCGGAGGCGTTGATGGTGGCCACGGGGTACGACGAGGTGGAGATCTGTCCCTGGTCGACCAGGGAAGGGCTGTTGCTCGCCCTGCTCGGGGCGGGCGACGACGACGACGAGTACTGCCGGGTGGCGTGAAGAGCCGACTAGAACTGCCTGGTGGCGCGAAGAGCACCGCTTGGCGGCGTGAGGGGATCGGGATGCTGGCGCTGTCGGTCGAGTCCCACCGGACGGGGTGCGCGGTGGTCGTGGCGACCGGGGAGTTGGACCTGGCGGGCGCCCGCCGGGTGCTGGACCGGATGGACCGCCTGGTGAGCGAGGGACGCGACCGGATCGTGCTCGACATGTCGGGGGTCGCGTTCTGCGGCGCCCAGGCGATGAGCGCGCTGGTCCGCACCAGGGCGAGGGCGCAGCGCGCGGGCGGTTGGCTGCGGCTGGCCGCCGTGCCGCCGCACGTGCGGCGGGTGTTCGAGCGGACGGACCTGGATCGGCTGTTCCCGCGCTACCCGGACGTGGCCTCGGCGGCGACCGGGCGTGCGGTGGCGCGGGCGGAGGAGAAGCCGGGGCAGAGGATGGGGGAGCAGGGCGTGGTCGGCGGTCGTGTGGTGGGTGGCGGCGCGGTGGGCGGTGGCGCGATGGGTGGCGGCGCTGTGGGTGGCGGCGCGGTGGGTGGTGCGGGAGGTCGTGTGTCACGGGGGAGCAGGGGGAGAGCCAGACCCGGCGCCGACGAAGGGCCGGTCACCGCAGGGTGGTGACGTGCTGTTTCGGGCGGTGATCACGGGGTAGTCGAGCGGGAGAGCCACCGTCAGAGGCGAGGTGATCCGCTGTGAGTGCGAGCACGCGACTGCCCCACCCCGTCCGCGCGGCGGCCATGGCGGTCGCCGTCGTGTTCCTGGTCGTGGGCGTGCTCGGGTTCGTGCCCGGCATCACCACCCACCTGGACCGGATCGCGTTCGCGGGCCCCGGGTCCGGCGCGCACCTGTTCGGCGTGTTCCACGTGTCCGTGCTGCACAACCTGGTGCACCTGCTGTTCGGCGTGGCGGGGCTGGCGATGGCCCGCACGGCGTCGGCCGCGCGGGCGTACCTGATCGGCGGCGGCGCCGTGTACCTGGTGCTGTGGCTGTACGGGCTGGTCGTGGACAAGGCGAGCACGGCGAACTTCGTGCCGGTCGACGACGCCGACGACTGGCTGCACTTCGGGCTGGGCCTGGGCATGGTGGCGCTCGGCGCGGCGCTCAAGGGCAACCCGCATGCGCGCAGTGCCTGACCTCGTCGAACCCGCCTTCCGCGGGCTGGCCGCCGCGCGGGACGCCAAGGCGTTCCACCCGCGCGGCCGGTGGTTCGACGGCACGCTGACCACGACGTTCGACCCCGCGCTGCCGCTGCCGGTCGGCGTGACGGAGGTGTCCGGCCGGCTGTCCAAGGGCGCCGGCACCCCGGGAGGGCTGCCCGACGTGCTCGGGCTGGCGTTCCGGCTGCCGGGACCGTGGGACGTGCTGCTGTCGACCTGCGTCGCCCGCGTGCTGCCGCGGTTCGCGCGCACGTGGACCAGCGGCCGCTACGGCAGCATCAGCCCGTTCCGCTGGCGCGGCCGGCTGGTGTGGCTGGCCGCCGTCCCCGACGACCACCGGCTCCGCTCGACGTCGTTGGCCGGGCTGCCGGCCGAGCTGGGGTTCACGCTGGAGGTCGGCGCGCCGTGGCGACCGGTCGGCAGGCTCGTCGTCCGACCGCTCGACGTCGACCGCGACCTGCCCGCGCTCGACCCGATCCGCAACCGCCCGCCCGGCCTCGACCTGGCGCCGGCGGCCCTCGCCCGGGTCCGCGAGAGGGCCTATCGGGGCAGTCGACGCGGCCGATCGCCCGATCCGGTGACTGCTCCGGACGCATGAGCGCGAATCGGCCGGGTAGTCGAAGTCATGGCGAACCGGTCGAGGTCCGGAGACCGCTGCCGCCTTGGTCTGCGTAGTCCCGCGTACCGCCATCCGGATCGTTGGCGTCCGTCGTCACCGGAGGGTGGGTCCACGTGGCCGTCAGTCTCACCGACACCCCTGCTGGGCGGCCGAGTGGAACGGAGAAACAACCGATGCGACACGATCGCTCGACCCGGCGACGGGTCGTCACCGCAACCCTGGCCACATCGGTGTTGCTGCTGGCCGGCGCGGGCCACGGCCACGGCCACCCCGCCGGGTGGCAACCCGAGGGCGACATCATCGGCGCCGACCGGCCGGACGCGGTGAAGGACAGCTACATCGTCGCGCTCCGGGAAACCGCGGTCACCGTGCAGCAGACGCCCGCGGTGGCGGAAGCCCTGGTCGGCACGTACGGCGGCGAGGTCAAGCTGACCTACACGGCGGCGATGCGCGGCTTCGCGGCCAGGATGAGCGCGGCGCAGGCGCGCAGGCTGGCCGCCGACCCGGCGGTCGAGTACGTCGAGCAGGACGGCGTCGCGCACGCCACCGAAACCCAGGAGAACCCCACCTGGGGCCTGGACCGGGTGGACCAGAAGAACCTGCCGCTGGACAAGAAGTACACCTACAACAGCACTGGCGCGGGCGTGACGGCGTACATCGTCGACACCGGGCTCCACAAGGCGCACACCGACTTCGGCGGACGGGCCGCGGACGGGCGCGACTTCATCGACGACGACGCCGAAGCGCAGGACTGCAACGGTCACGGCACGCACGTCGCCGGCACCATCGGCTCGACCACCTACGGCGTGGCCAAGGCCGTGAAGCTCGTCGGCGTGCGGGTGCTCAACTGCCAGGGCTCCGGCCAGTGGTCGCAGATCATCGGCGGCCTGGACTGGGTGGCGCAGAACGCGGCCAAACCGGCCGTGGCCAACATGAGCCTCGGCGGATCGGCCAGCACGTCGGTGGACGACGCGGTGAAGAAGGTCGTCGCGGCGGGCGTCACGGTCGCCGTGGCCTCGGGCAACGACAACCGCGACGCGTGCAACACGTCGCCGGCGCGCACCCCGGAAGCGATCACGACCAACGCGACGGACAACACCGACAACCGGTCGTCGTTCTCCAACTTCGGTCGCTGCACCGACATCTTCGCGCCCGGCACGAACATCACGTCCACCTGGAACAACGGCGCGGAGCGCACGATCAGCGGCACGTCCATGGCGACACCGCACGTGGCGGGCGCGGCGGCGCTGTACCTCGGCGCGAGCCCGGCCCGGGCCGCGGCGACCCCGGCCGAGGTGGCGAAGGCGCTGATCGACAACGCGACCGACGGCGTGGTCAAGAACTCCGGGCCCGGCACGCCGAACAAGCTGCTGTACACGGGGTTCATCACCGGCGGCGACCCGAAGCCGCCGACGTGCGAAGGCGGCACGAACACCGAGGACGTGGCTATCCCCGACGCCGGCGAAGCCGTGACGTCGGAGATCGCGGTGTCCGGGTGCGAAGGCCGCGGCACGGCGACGACCTCGGTGAAGGTCGACATCGTGCACCCCTACACCGCCGACCTGGCGGTGGACCTGATCGGTCCGAGCGGCGCGGTGTTCGTGCTGCGGCGTTCGGGTGGGGAGAACTCCGCGGACGGCATTCACGAGACGTTCAAGGTGGACACGTCGGCGGAGAACAAGAACGGGACGTGGAAGTTGCGGGTGAAGGACGTGTACGCGTACGACACCGGGAAGATCGATGGTTGGGGGATTGCGTTCTGAGCGGATCGGCGATTCGGATCGCCATTCGGATCGGGTAAAGATCCTCAAGTCCGGCTCGATGTGACATGGGGCCCTTACGGGCACTCCAGGCAGGCCAAAGCCGGCAGGCCCGGCGGGGAAGAGCGTCCCGCCGGGCCTGCCGGCTTCGTCCAGCCTAAAGCACCCGAACCCATGTCAAATCGGGCCTCGGCGGTGGGTGATAGGTGGGTGGGTGGCGGAGGTGGGGGTGGGCTTCCGCTATAGGACAGAGGCCGGTTCTGGCCGCGTTGGTGGTTGGTCGGCTGCGGTATACCGGGTTGGTGCGAATTGGGGTGTTGGGGCCGGTGACGGCGTGGCGCGGGGGAGATGCGGTGCCGGTTGGCGGCGCGCGTGAGCGGTATGTGCTGGCGGTGTTGTCGGTCGAGGTGGGGCGGGTGGTGCCGGTGGAGCGGCTGATCGATGGGCTGTGGGCGCGGCCGCCCCGGTCGGCCCGCGCGCAGTTGCACAACCTGGTGAGCAGGTTGCGGGCGAGGTTGGACGACGGCGTGATCATCACCCGGCCCACCGGTTATGCGTTGGCCGCGCACGCCGTCGAGGTGGACCTGGCGGAGTTCCGGGCACTGGTGGAGCGGGGCAGGCGGGCGGCGGAGGTCGGGGACCACGGGGTTGCCGAGGAGTCGTTCGGGGCGGCGGTGGGGTTGTGGCGGGGGGCGGCGCTGGCGGACGTGGACGAGGAGTTCGCCGGACCGGTCCGGGTGGGCTGGCACGAGGAGAGGCTCGCGGCGTGGGAGGGGCGGTTGGCGGCGCGGCTCGCGCTGGGGCGGTACGACGAGGTGCTGGTGGAGGTCGCGCCGCTCATCGCCGAGCACCCGTACCGGGAGCGGTTGTACGAGGTGCGGATGGTGGCGTTGGTGGCGGTCGGGCGGCAGGTCGAGGCGTTGGAGGTGTACCGGGAGGCGTACCGGACGCTGGACGTCGAGCTCGGCGTGGCGCCGGGTTCGGCGTTGCGGGAGCTGGAACGGCGGATCCTGCGCGGCGAGGTGCCTGTCACCCGGCAAGCCGCGCCGGTCGTGGCACCGCGCCAGCTGCCGCCCGGGCTGGTGACGCCGGCCGGACGCGGCGAGGTGCACGGCGAGGTCGTGGCGGCGTTGCGGGCGGCCGGGCCGGGGCTCGTGGTGCTGGTCGGGCCCGGCGGGGTCGGCAAGACGGCGCTGGCCGTGGCGGTGGCGCACCACGTGGTCGAGCGCTTCCCGGACGGCCAGCTGTTCGCGACGCTGGGCGGATCGCACCGGGACCGGGTCGACCCGCACGTCGTGGTCGGCCGGTTCCTGCGGGCGCTCGGCGTGGCCGGCGCGGCGGTGCCGGAGGACCCCGAGGAACGGGTCGCGCTGTACCGCAGCACGGTGGCGGACCGCGCGGTGCTGGTGGTGCTGGACGACGTCGCGGCGGAAGCCCAGGTGCGCCCGTTGCTGCCGGGCGGCTCGTCGTGCGCGACCGTGGTCACCTCGCGTCACCAGCTCGGCGCGCTGGTCGGCGCGGCGCGGTGGACGTTGCCCGCGTTGGCCGTCGAGGACTCGTTGGAGCTGCTGTCACGGGTCGCGGGCGCGGAGCGGATCGCGGCCGAGGCGGACGCGGCGGGAGGGATCGTCGCGTTGTGCGGCAACCTGCCGCTGGCGCTGTGCGTGGCCGCCGGGCGGCTCGCGGTGCACCCGACGTGGCGGGTGGCCGAGTTCCGGGACCGGCTCGCCGAAGAGCGTCGCCGGCTGGACGAGCTGTCGTTGGGCGACCTGGACGTGCGGGCCGTCATCGCGGCCGGCTACCGGCTGCTCGACCCGTCCGCGCGGCTGCTGCTGCGCCGGCTCGGCCTGTCGGCGACACCCGAGTGGCCCGCGTGGGTGGCGGGCGCGTTGGTGGGCGGCGACGTGGACCGGTCGCTGGAGACGTTGGCCGACGTGCACCTGGTCGAGGTGCTCGGGCGCGACCGGGTGGGGCAGGAGCGGTTCCGGCTGCACGGCCTGGTGCACGACTTCGCGGCCGAACGCGTGGCCGCCGAGGAATCCCCGGCAGAGCGCGACGCGGCGTTGGGAAGGGTGCTGGGCGGGTGGCTCGTCCGGGCCGGCGTGGCGGAGGAGCGGCTCGGGGGCCGGGTCGGCCCGGACTCGCCGGACGAGGCGATCGCCGCGCCGCGGGAGTGGTTCGAGGTCGAGTCGGGTGTGCTCACCGCGTGCGTCGACCAGGCGTCCAGGCTCGGTTTTCCCGAGGTGGCCCGGGGGTTGGCGGCGCGCTTGGCGGGGTTCCTCGCCCTGCGCGCGGAAAGCGGCGCCTCCCGTCCGGGCAGCGGTGGTCGGCAACGCGTTGCGCGCACAGGGGTGTCGGCGCGTTCGACGTGAACACGTGCACCTGTCAGGCGGCCGACGGCCGGCCGGTCACGCCAGGGGGCGGCGGCCGGCGAACCCGAGGTCCGCCCGGTGGTACCAGTCGAGGCCCTGGTCGCCTTCGAGCCAGCACAGCAGCACCGGCACGCCGTCGAGGTCGGACGGGAAGTCGACCAGCAGGGGCGCGAAGCCCTTCAGCTCGGCGCCGGTCGCCTGCACGGTGGTCATGAGGTCGTCCAGCCGGGCCTGCGCCGCCTTCAGCTCGGGCAGACCGCCGAGGTCGGTGGGGCTGCCGCCGTCGAGCGAGGCGGCCAGTTCGGCGGCGTCGGCCCGGACCTCGACGATCTCGGTGAGCACCGGCAGGAGCCGGGTCAGCTCTTCTCGCGCCTCGGGCACGCTGAACACTGTCACCCCTGGTCCGCCGCGGTAGCCGTACGCGGACAGGCTACCGGCCGGGTCGGGGGCCACCAGCGGCCGGTGGCCCCCGACAAGCCGGTCAGCGCAGCGGCGGGGTGGCCAGCTTCGCCAGTTCCAGGGCCTGCTCGGGCCACCAGCGGCCGGCGGCCGGGCCGCCCTGGCACTCGCCGTCGGACTCGCCGGGCCGCTTGATCCACAGGAACGCGTCCACCAGCGGGATGCCGGTGTTCGCCGTGGGGCGTTCGCCGAGGCCGCGGCCGGGCGGGTTGCACCAGTCGGTCTCGCCCTCGCCCGGCGTGTAGTGGCCGCGGCCGTTGCGGCTGGTGTCCAGCACGAAGTGCGTCATCTTCGACTTGCGCACCGGCATCGCGTCCAGCTCGGCGTCGGCCGGGCAGGTGGTCGCGCCCTCCTGCGTGCGCAGGTGGATGCACTTGGAGATGCGCGTGCCGTACCGCACCAGGTCCTCGGTGAAGCGGTAGTTCGAGGTGTTGAGCGCGAAACCGTCCGCCCGCGTGATGCCGCCCCGCAGCAGGCGGTTGACGATGCCGAGCTGCTGCCGCGGCTCGCCGTAGCCCGCGTCGTAGTCGTTCAGCGCCTGCCACGCGGAGTGCCCGGCGTCGAGGTAGACGCGGGTGTGCTTGCCGCGCTTGAGGGTGTCCACGGCGTGGTTGATCTCGCGGAACCGTTGGGGCACCAGCTCTTCGTCCGGTCCGATCGTGCACCACGGCTCGCTGGTCAGCAGGGCCAGGCCGTCCGGCTCGACCACCACGACCGCCTTCTCGTCACCGATGCCGGCGGCGAAGGCGTCGATCCACTCCTTGTACTCCTGCTCGCTGCGCGCGCCGCCCGCCGACCACTGCGAGCAGTCGCGGTAGGGCACGAAGTACGCCACGAGCACCGGCACCTGGTCCTTCGCCCGCGCGGCGCGCACGACGTCGCGCACGTCGCGCCGCACCTGCTCCGCGCCCGCCGTGGTGAACCAGATCGCGGTCGGCTGCGCGGCCACCCCCGCCATCAGGTCGGCGTCCGCGGTGCGCCCCTCGGCGCGCCACCGCTCGGCCTGCCGCGCGGCGTTGCCGTCCGGCTCGACGTAGAAGGACGTGCCCTTGGGCAGGTGCGGGGGTCCCGACGCCGTCACCGCTTCCTCCGCTCCGGCGCCGCTCACGCCGATCAACGCGCACACCGCGGTCGCCGCCAGGGTCAGCCCGACGCGCCGTCGTCCCGGTCCGTTGTCCACTCGACTGCTCCTCACGGAACGCTGATTTGGGAGCGCTCCCAACCGGCCGCAAGCATGCTTCCTCATGAGCTGCATCACAACCCCCGAATCGCTCGCGGCCTGGTCAGCCGACCGGTGGCGGGGTGTGGCCGGCGGCGCGCAGGAGCGCCACACCGAGGTGCAGGTCCTGCAGCGCGATGCCCGAGCTGTCGAACACCGTCACGTCGTCGGGCGACGACCGACCGGTCGCGCGGCCCGCGAGGACGTCGCCCACCGCGGTCGGCCGGGCGTCGGGCACGTGCTGGAACTCGCCGATCGCCACGGACTGCGCGGGCCAGTCGCAGAACAGCCGCGCGGACGCGAGCAGCTCCACCGGCAGCTCCTGCTTGCCCTTGCCGTCGGAACCCATGCTCGCCACGTGCGTGCCCGGCCGCACCCACCCCGCCTCGAACAGCGGCGCCCGCGCGGTCGTCGCGGTGACGATGACGTCCGCCGACCGGCACGCCTCCTCGGGCCCGGTCAGCACCGCCGCCACCCCCTCCGCCGCCAGGTCGGCCACGAACCGCGCGCCACGTGCGGCGTCACGCGCCACCACGTGCACCACCGACAGGTCGCGGACCCGGGCCAGCGCCAGGCACTCGTGCCACGCCTGCGGACCGGTGCCGAAGACCGCCAACGACCGCGCGTCGGGCCGGGCCAGCACGTCGGCGGCCACGGCGTCGGCGGCGGCGGTGCGGTACGCGTTCGCGAAGCCCGCCTCGACCACCGCCGCGACCCGGCCGACCGACTGGTCGAACAGCAGGATCACCGAGTTGTGCCGGGGCAGCCCGCGCTCGGTGTTGCCCGGCCAGTAGCTGCCGACCTTCACCCCGGCGGCCCGCGCGGCGGCGGCCGACTTCACCGTGAACCGGTTGGCGGGCGACGAGCCGTGGCCCACCACGGCCGGGAACAGCACACCGCCGTCCGCCGCCTCCAGCAACGCCGAGAGGGCGGCTTCGTAGGCCAGCTCCCGGGTCACCAGCGCCCGCGTCTCCTCTTCCGACAGGAAGATCACCAGCCGTTCACCCGCTTCCACGTCGTGCCCGCGTCGCCGGCGAGCCGGTAGGTGCCGTGCTCCCGGCCGCCGTCGGTCATGATCCGGCCCGGCCGGTGCCCGCCACCACCAGGTCGAAGAACCCGAAGTCGCCCGCGCGGACCTCGGTCACGCCGGTCAGGTCGGCCGCGGCGTGCGCGGTCGGCGTCGAGCCGACGCCCACCACCGGGCACGCGTGCCCCGCCGCGCAGGTGGAACACGCCACGCCGGTCGAGCGCCCGCAGCAGGCGCAGGCGCTCGGGTTCGCCGGCGGGCTTGGACAAGGAGGGTTCCACGGCGTCGACCACCTCCTCGACGTCGTCGCCGAAGGTCGTGGCAGTCGGGGCGCGCCGAACACCGCGCCCCGCTCGTCGCGCAACGGCACGGTGGACGACTTGACCAGCCGCCCGTCCGACGTGCGGGTCGGGTGGTCGAGCCGCTCGACCGCCTCGTCGCCGGCGACCGCCACCACCGGGCGGTCCGGCTGCCGGTAGTCGTGCAGCACGACCTCGCAGGACCGCCCGAACGTCGCGGCCAACCCGGGCACCGCGCCCTTGACGGCCGCCAGGACCGCATCCGCCGTCATGCCCCGCAGCCTGGACAGAAAGTCCGGACGCTGGACGGTTCGTCCATCAGCAGCAGTGGTCGCCGCGCCAGGCCTCACGGCCCTCCTTGACCGCCACGGCGGCGATGGCGAGCGCGGCCAGCGGATCGGCCCACCACCAGCCCACCGCGCTGTTGAGGACCAGGCCGGCCAGCAGGACGGCGGACAGGTACGTGCACAGCAGCGTCTGCTTGGAGTCGGCGACGGCGCTGGCCGAGCCGAGTTCCCGGCCCGCCGCGCGTTGGGCCCGCGACAGGACCGGCATCACGACCAGCGAGACGGCGGCGAGGACGATGCCGGCGGTGGAGTGCTCGGCGGCCAGCCCGCCGAGCAGGGCGCGGACCGACTCGACCGCCACGTAGAGCGCCAGCGCGAAGAACGACAGGGCGATCACGCGCAGCGCGACCCGTTCCCTGGCCTCGTGGTCATCGGCGGCGAACTGCCAGGCGACGGCGGTGGCGGAGGCGACCTCCACCACGGAGTCCAGGCCGAAGCCGATGAGCGCGGTGGAGGAGGCGACGGTTCCGGCGCTGATCGCGATCACCGCCTCGACCACGTTGTAGGTGATCGTGGCGGCCACCAGCAGGCGGACCCGCCGGGTGAGCGCGCCGCGGCGGTCCGGGGCCAGGGCCGGCCCGGGCTCGACGACGCAGCAGCCGTCCGCGCACGTGGCCGCTTCGGCGCTCATCGCGCGGCCACCGCGTCGTCGGCGCAGTCCGGCGTCGGCTCGACGGCCAGCACCACGTCGAGCAGTTCGCGGAGGGCGCGGGCCAGGTGAGGGTCGGCGATGTCGTAGCGCACCTGACGGCCCTCGTAGGTGGCCACGACGAGGCCGCAGCCACGCAGGCACGACAGGTGGTTGGACGCGTTCGACCTGGTCAGCCCCAGTTGCTCGGCCAGTCGCGCCGGGTAGCCGGGACCGTCGAGCAACGCGACCAGGATGCGGCACCGGGTCGGGTCGGCCAGCGCCCGGCCGAGTCGGGCGAGCGCGGTCTCGCGCGTTTCACACGTCAGCACCGGCCGAACTATACAGCCTCCGCTGTATCCTCCGTGCTCGTCCGCTGCACCGGGATCTCGTCCAGCAACGGGTTCGCCCGGGCCAGCAGCTCCCGCGCGCCGCGCAGCCCGGCGGCGATGCGGTCACGGCGGGTGCGCAGCTCGTCCACCCGCTGCCGCGCCTCGGTCACGATCCGCCGCGCGTGGTCCTCGGCCTCGCGGACCAGTCGGTCGGCCCGTGCCCGGGCCGCCGCCTCCCGCGCGGCCACCGCCGCCATCGACTCGGCCCGCCGCGCGCTCATCGCCAGCTCGAAGTCGACCCGGACCTCCTCGCGCACCGCCGCCGCCCGCTCGTCCAGCTCGCGCCTGCGCCGCTCGGCCTCGCGCGTGGTCGCCAGGAGCCGCTCACCGGCCTCCCGCATCAGCGTCCGGTGCTCGGCCTCGGCCTGCCGCCGCTGGGCGTCGAGTTCGGCGACGAGCCGCTCCGACCGCTCGCGCACCCGTGCCGCGGCCCGTTCCGCGGTGGCCCAGTGGTTCTCGGCGACGGCCCGCGCCCGCGCGGTGATCTCGGCCGCCTCCTCGTGCGCGAGCTCCGCCATCCGCCGCAGCCGCGCGGCGAGCGCGTCCGGGTCGATCGGCGTGCGGGAGATCCGGTCGACGTGCTCGCGCAGCACGCGGATCTCCGCGCGGGCGGTCTCCAGCTGACGGGCGAGGTCGTCGGCCCGCGCCTCGGCCGCGTCGCGGTCGACGGCCAGCACGCGGAGCTCGGCCTCGACGCCCTCGACGTAGCGCCGCACGTGGCCGCGGTCGTACCCGCGCCACACCACGTCGAAGTCCGCCCGCATCGGCACCAAGTCCCCGTCCACCGCCATCGGCGCAGCACCTCCCGTGATCGTCGCGCCGGAGATCGACAGCGCGACATGCCTTCGACCGCAACGCTTTCCCCACCGTACTTCGAGGACCAAACCCGAGGTTCGCTCCCGTCCGCCGAACCGCGCAACCACCGCTGCGCCGCACGGTGGCTGCCGTTCCCGGCCCAGTGGGAAGAGTTGTCGGGCATGGTGATGGAGTACCGCGCCGACCTTCCGCCGGAGCCCTTCAACGCGGGCGAACCGGCGCTCACCGGCGGCACCACGACCCTGGTCGAGGGCACCACGTTCTGCCTCTCGACCGCCGACGGCGACATCGGGCCCGGCACGCCGCACGGCTTGTTCTTCCGCGACGCGCGCGTCCTGTCGCGGTGGCAGCTCCGGCTCGACGGCGCCGCGCCGCACCCGCTGTCGGTGTCGCACCCCGAGGCGTTCGCCGCCAGGTTCGTGCTCAGGCGGCCACCGGCCGCGGGTTCGGGCGACAGCACCCTGCTGCTGGTGCGGGAACGGCTCGTCGACGACGGGATGCGCGAGACGATCACCGTCGACAACCTGGGCCGCGAAGCCACCACCGCGCGGCTGGACCTGCACGTGGACGCCGACTTCGCCGACCTGTTCGCGGTCAAGGAGGGCCGGGCCGGGCGCCACGACCGCGACGCCGTCGCCACCGGGCCGGAACTGGTGCTCCACGACCGGGGCAACGGCTCGCGCGGCGTGACGGTCACCGCCACCGCCGGACCCGACGTCACACCGGGCACCTTGAGCTGGCACGTGGCCCTGCCTCCCGGCGGCCGGTGGACCACCGAGGTCGTCGTGCGGCCGACCGCGGCCGGTGACCCGGTGCGACCCCGGCTCCGGCACGGCGAGCGGGTCGAGACCAGCGGACCCGCGCGCAGGATCCGGCGGTGGCGCGCGGCGAGCACCGCCGTCGCCGCGAGCGACCCGGTGCTGACGGGCGTCCTGAGCCGCACCCGGAGCGACCTCGGCGCGCTCCGGATCCACGACCCGGCGCGCGGCGGCAGGCAGTTCGCCGCCGCCGGCGCGCCGTGGTTCATGACCCTGTTCGGCCGCGACAGCCTGCTGACCGCGTGGATGGCGTTACCGCTGGACGTGGACCTGGCGGTGGGCACGGTGCAGACCCTCGCCGAGACCCAGGGCACGGCGGTCGACCCGCTGACCGAGGAGGAACCGGGCCGCGTCCTGCACGAGCTGCGCCGGGGCCCGGACAGCGCCGCCGTGCTGGGCGGCAACCACTACTACGGCTCGGTCGACGCCACACCGCTGTTCGTGATGCTGCTCGCCGAGAGCTGGCGGTGGGGCGCGGACCCCGACGTGGTGCGCTCCCTGCTGCCCGCCGCCGACGCCGCGCTCGCGTGGGTCGACCGGCACGGCGACCGCGACGGCGACGGGTTCGTCGAGTACCGCCGTGCTACCGACCGGGGCCTGGCCAACCAGGGCTGGAAGGACAGCCCCGACGGCGTCAACCACGCCTCCGGCCGGCCGGCCGACCCGGCGATCGCCCTGTGCGAGGTCCAGGGCTACGTGCACGCGGCGCTGCTGGGCCGGGCGGAGCTGGCCGAGGGGTTCGGCGACCCGGCGACCGCCGCCCGCCTGCGCCACCGCGCCGGCGAGCTGCGCCGGCGGTTCGCCGAGGCGTTCTGGCTGCCGGACCGGGGCTGGTACGCCGTCGCGCTGGACGGCCGCAAGCAGCCGGTGGACGCGCTGACCAGCAACGTCGCCCACTGCCTGTGGTCGGGCATCGCCACCGACGAGCACGCGGCCGCGGTGATCCGGCGGCTGGCCGAGCCCGACATGGACACCGGCTACGGCCTGCGCACCCTCGCGTCCACGATGGGCGCCTACAACCCGATGAGCTACCACAACGGGTCCGTGTGGCCGCACGACACGGCCATCGCCGTGGCCGGGCTGCTGCGCTACGCCCACCTGCCCGGCGCGGTCGACCTGGCCCACCGCCTGGCGGCCGGCCTGCTGGACGCCGCCGCCGCGTTCGGCGGACGTCTGCCGGAGCTGTACTGCGGCTTCTCCCGCGACGACTTCAGCCCACCCGTGCCCTACCCGACGTCGTGCTCGCCGCAAGCGTGGGCCAGCGCCTCGCCGTTGCTGCTGGTCCGAGCCTGCCTGGGGCTGTCGCCCCACGTCCCGAACCGGACCGTGACCACGAACCCCCACCTGCCCCCGCGCTGGGGCGAGGTGACCCTGACCGGCCTCCGCCTCGGCCCCGTGACCGCGCGCGTCACGGCCGCCGGCGAGCGGGTCGAGGTCTCCGGCCTGCCACCCGACTGGACCGTCGACCCCGCCCGCGGGTTTGAGCCACCCGCCGGGGGGTGAACCCCGTCGGGCGTCGTCCCGCCCGCGCCGCCGTGGAGGATCACCGTGATCGAGAAGCCGTCGAACGACGTGGCCGACCAGCTGCGGACCGCCGAACCCGAACCCGACACCGGGATCGTCGACGAGGAGGCCGCCGTCGGCCGGTCGCAGGCCCCGGAGCTGCCGGAGGTGCCCGAAGCCGACCCGGCCGACGTCGCCGACCAGCACCGCGCCGTGCCGCTGCCCGACGAACCGGACGGCGCCTGGTAGCGCGTCAACCGGCCATCGCGTCGACCGCGTCGACCACCTGCGCGCCGTCCAGCAGCACGCGGTCGTTGTGGTCGGCCCCCGCGACCTCCGCGGTCCGCCCCCGCGCCGCCGTCGCCACCGCCCGGCTCTGCTCCGGCGGCACGATCGAGTCCGCCGTGCCGTAGACGACGGTGACCGGCACGTCCAGCCGCGCCACGAGCCGCTCGGTCGGGAACTCGTCGACCAGCAGCCACCGGACCGGCAGGAACGGGTAGTGCCGCGCCCCGACCGAGGCGAGATCCGTGAACGGCGACCGCAGCACCACCCCGGCCGGCGGGTGCTCGACCGCGAGCTCCGCCACCACCGCCGACCCCAGGCTCTCCCCGAAGTAGATCAACCGCTCGGCCGGCACGCCCTCCCGGAGCAGGTGCTCACGGGCCGCGCGCACGTCGAGCGCCAACCCGGCCTCCGTCGGACGCCCGGGGTTGCCGCCGAACCCCCGGTACTCGACCAGCAGCACCGACAGCCCCCGCGCGTTCAACGCCCGCGCCAGCGGCACCCTCGTCAGCCGGTTGCCGGCGTTGCCCGGCGCCACCAGCACCGTCGCCCGCGCCGACCCCACCGGAAAGTGCCAGGCCGCCAACCGCACCCCGTCGCCGGTGGTCACCACGACGTCCCGCCCGCCCACCTCCCCGGCGCTCGGCAACGGCCCACCGGTCGGCAGGTAGACGAGCTCGCGCTGGAACGCGAACGCGCCACCGACCACCACACCCACCACGACCACCACGCCGGCCAGCACCGCGACCACTCGCTTACTCCCCACCCGCCCCCGCTCCCGTCACCGTCGTCGCCCCCGTCGTCGTCTCTGTCGTCGTCTCCGTCGTCGTCTCCGTCGTCGTCGGATCGGGCCGTTGGGTGAGCGTCGGCGTCGGCACGGGGTTCGCGGTGGACGTGACCAACGGCTGCGGCTCGTCCTGGGTGGTGACGCCGCACGCCGTGACCAGCGCCGCCGCGGTCAGCAAGATCGTCACGACCTTCATGCCTCGGCCTCCGGCAGCTCCACCACGAACCGGGCCCCGCCACCGGGCCGGTCCTCCACCCGCACCGTGCCGCCGTGCCGCTGCACGTGCTGCGCGACCAGCGCCAACCCGAGCCCGCTGCCGGTGTCCGCGCCGCGGCGCCCGGCCCGGGCGCCGCGGTCGAAGCGGTCGAAGATGCGGTCCCGCAGCTCGGGCGGCACACCGGGCCCGGCGTCGTCCACCTCGATCCGCGCCTTGCCGTCCCGCGAGAACACCCCGATCCGCACCACGCCGCCCGCGTGCCGTTCGGCGTTGTCGAGCAGGTTGTCGACGGCCCGGTCCAGCCGGCGGCGGTCGCCGAGCACCCGCGGCGGCGGCGACCCGGTCTCCATCGCGACCGGACCACCGGGCCGGGCCGCGACGACGTTGGCCACCAGCGACACCAGGTCGATCGTCTCCGACGCCGGGTCCTCGGCCAGCTGGTCGGCCCGGGAGATCTCCAGCAGGTCCACCACCATCCGCGCGAACCGGTCCACTTCGGACGTCAGCAGGTCCAGCGCCTTGCCCGCCGTGCCGGGCACCTCCACCCGGCGGCGGCGCAGCACCTCGGCGGCGTTGACCATGGTCGTCAACGGCGACCGCAGCTCGTGGCTGACATCGCCCGCGAACCGCGCGTCCCGCCGCACCCGCTGCTCCAGCGCCTCGGCCGTCGCGTTGAACGTGCCGGCCAACGACGTCAGATCCGGGTCGGTCTGCGTGGGCAGCCGCGCCCTCAGGTCACCACCCGCGATCCGGGACGCGGCCTTGGTCAACTCGGTCAACGGCCGCAGCGCCCGCCGGCCGGCCCACGACCCCAGCGCCACCCCCAGCATCCCGCTGGCCACCGTGACCGCGACGAGCAGGGCGCTGAGGAAGCGGAACGTGCGGTCCAACTGCACCAGCGGCGCCAGCTCGACGTACGCGCCGTCCGTCGACCCGATGGGCAACGTCACCGCCAGCACCGGGATGCCGTCCACCATGAGCCGCTGCGCGGCAGGCGTGCCCGCCCGCCCGAGGTCGACCAACCCGCGCGGCAGCTCCCGCGCGTCCACCTGCCGCCCACTGGTCAGCACCTGGCCGCCGTGGAACAGCAGGACGGTCGAGTCGGGCCCCGTGGTGAGCCCGGTCAGCAGTCCCGTCAACCCGTCCGAGCCGCTGCTCAACGCCGCGTCGACCAACCTCACGTTCACCTCCGCCTGCCGCACCGCGCTCTGCTCGCGCTGACGCAACATGTACCCGGACGTGAGGTTCCACACCGCCACCGCCACCGCGCTGGTCAACAACACGGACCCCAACCCCATGACCAGCGCGACCCGCCACCGCAACGAGAACCGACGCATCACCACCCCACCCCGACCGCCCGCACGCCCACCCAGGCCCGATTCGACGTGGGTTCGGGTGCTTCGGCCTGCCCGGAGCACCCGGAAGGGCTCCAGGTCGAATCGAGCCGGTCTCCGCCACCGAGCCGCACCCACACCCGCACCAGCCTGCCCGACCCCCGCGCCCACCGCAGGGATCGCAAGCTGATCGCAAGGTTCGGAGCGGGCGTTTTCCCGCTCCCCGCGCCCGCCCCACCACGAGAATCCCGGGTGCCCGACCAGGCTTCGCCTCCTCCGACGCGACCCGCCTGCCCGCACCCGACAGGAAGTCGATGCCCGCACTGTGACCGCCATCCCCGGTGACCACGACGTGTCCGCGCTCGTCCTCATCTGCGACCACTGCGGACGTGTGCACAACCGGTCCGAAGAGTCCGCCGTCAGATGGCCGGCGCTGTGGGGGCAGGCGGTCGCCGCGGGCTGGCACGGCCTGGACCGCCCGGTGGGCCCTCACTTCTGCTTCCGGTGCGCGGCCTGACACCAGGCCCGCCTTCCCCGAACCCCCGGCCCCTCCCCGCGCCCTCCTCGGCCCGGTCGCCGATACAGTACGGGGGTAGGGTCCGCGCGTGACCCTTTCGCGGGTGACGCCAGTCACCGCCCCTGACTTCCAAATTGACTCAGGTACCCCCCGGGGGTATGAATGTCCCTGACGGGCACGCGACAGGTGACCGAAGGGAGTGGACATGCGGGGTTACACCTCTGACAAGGACGCCGTCCTCAAGCGCTTGCGCCGGGTCGAGGGGCAGGTCCGCGGCTTGCAGCGGATGGTGGAGGACGACGAGTACTGCATCGACGTCCTGACCCAGATCGCCGCGGCGACCAAGGCGCTCCAGGCCGTCTCCCTCGGGCTGCTCGACGAGCACCTGAAGCACTGCGTGGCCGATGCCCTCACCCGGGGTGGCGAGAACGCCGACGCCAAGGTCCGCGAGGCAAGCGAGGCCATCGCCCGCTTGGTGCGTTCCTAGCGTCCCCACCCCGAACAGCCACTCACCCCGAACCCACCACTCGAACGATGAACCAGGAGCACCCGATGGCCGAGTCCACTTACACCGTCACCGGCATGACCTGCGGCCACTGCGTCGCGTCCGTGACCGAGGAGGTCACCAAGATCGACGGCGTGACCGGCGTGGACGTCGACCTGCCGACCGGCGCGGTCAAGGTGACCAGCGCCGCCCCGGTCGCCGAGGCGGACGTCCGCGCCGCCGTCGAAGAGGCGGGTTACGCCCTCGCCGGCTGACCCACCCGCCACCCACCACGGCACAGCAGCCGACCCGGAGCCCGTCGACCCGTTTGACGGGCTCCTCCAGTCTCGAGGACTGACCGATGAGCACAACAGCGAAGCTCTCCGCCTACGGTGCGGTACTCGCCCTGGTCGCCGGTGGCGCCTGGGCGGCCGGTAGCGCTGTCGGTCCCTTCGCCGTCCAAGCCGCGCCGAGCGGTCACGACGGCACGTCCGGCGCCGAGGGCGCCGGCCGCGGGGACGACCACAGCGGCACCGTCGCGGAGACCGCGCGCAACGACCAGCCCGCGGGGCTGGCGTCGTCCAGGGGCGGGTACACCCTCACGCCCACCGACACGACGCTGACCACGGGAACCGACTCCTTCTCCTTCCGCGTCCTCGGCCCGGACGGCACGGCCGTCACCGCCTACGACGTCGAGCACGACAAGCGGATGCACCTCATCGCGGTCCGGCGCGACACCTCCAACTTCCGGCACGTCCACCCCGAGATGGCGCCGGACGGCACGTGGACCGTGCCGCTGGACGTGCCCGACGCCGGCAGCTACCGCGTCTTCGCCGACTTCAAGCCGACCGGTGGCGAGGCGGTCACGCTCGGTGTCGACGTCAGCGCGGCGGGTGTGTTCGAGCCGCGCGCCCACGAGCCGTCCCGCGTCGCCGAGGTCGACGGCTACCAGGTCCGCCTGGACGGCGACCTCGTGCCGGGCAAGGCCTCGCCCGTGCGGCTGACCGTGGCCGAGGACGGCGTGCCGGTCACCGACCTGCAGCCCTACCTGGCGGCGTACGGTCATCTGGTGGCGCTGCGCGAGAGCGACCTGGCCTACCTCCACGTGCACCCCGAGGGCGCTCCCGGTGACGGCCGGACTCCCGCCGGCCCGGAGATCGCGTTCGTCGCCGAGGTGCCGTCGGCCGGTGGCTACCGGCTGTTCCTGGACTTCCGGCACGACGGCGTCGTCCGCACGGCCGAATTCACCGTGACCACCGTGGGTGCCGGGGGTACCCACACCGACGGAGCACCCGGCGACGCCGAGGAGGAGCACGGTCATGGCTGAGGCGCGGATCGAACTGGCGATCACCGGCATGACCTGCGCCTCGTGCGCGGCCCGGATCGAGCGCAAGCTGAACAAGCTCGACGGCGTGACCGCGACCGTGAACTACGCGACCGAGAAGGCGCGCGTCACCTTCCCCGAGGCCGTCGACCCGCAGGTCCTGGTCGACCAGGTCGAGGCCGCCGGCTACCAGGCCGCGCTGCCCGTGCCCGAGCAGCCCGGAACCCCCGCCGCCACCGCTGAGGAAGACCCGACCGCCGCGCTGCGCCGGCGGCTGGTCGTGTCCGCGGTCCTCTCCGCCCCGGTGGTCCTGCTCGCCATGGTCCCGGCGTGGCAGTTCACCCACTGGCAGTGGATCTCGCTCACGCTGGCGGCTCCGGTGCTGGTCTGGGGCGCGTGGCCGTTCCACCGCGCCGCCTGGACGAACCTGCGCCACGGCGCGGCCACGATGGACACGCTGGTCTCGATGGGCACGGTCGCGGCCTTCGCCTGGTCGCTGTACGCGCTGCTGTTCGGCACCGCGGGCACGCCGGGCATGACGCACCCGTTCGAGCTGACGATCTCCCGCACCGACGGCGCCGGCGCGATCTACCTGGAGGTGGCGGCCGGGGTGACGACGTTCATCCTGGCGGGCCGCTACTTCGAGGCCCGGTCGAAGCGGCGGGCCGGCGCGGCCCTCCGCGCGTTGCTCGAACTCGGCGCGAAGGACGTCGCCGTGCTCCGCGAGGGGCGCGAGGTCCGCATCCCGATCGGCGAGCTCGCGGTCGGCGACCGGTTCGTGGTCCGGCCGGGCGAGAAGATCGCCACCGACGGCGTCGTGGCGGACGGCAGCTCGGCGGTCGACGCCGGCATGCTGACCGGGGAGTCCGTGCCGGTCGAGGTCGGCCCCGGCGACCCGGTGGTCGGCGCGACCGTGAACGCCGGCGGGCGGCTCGTGGTCCGCGCGACGCGGGTCGGCGGCGACACCCAACTGGCGCAGATGGCCAGGCTCGTCGAGGAGGCGCAGAACGGCAAGGCGCAGGCGCAGCGGCTCGCCGACCGGATCTCGGCGGTCTTCGTGCCCGTCGTGATCGCCCTCTCGGTCGGCACGCTGGCGTTCTGGCTCGGCGCCGGCGGCGGCGTGTCGGGCGCGTTCACGGCGGCGGTCGCGGTGCTGATCATCGCCTGCCCGTGCGCCCTGGGCCTGGCCACGCCGACCGCGCTGCTGGTCGGCACCGGGCGCGGCGCGCAGCTGGGCATCCTGATCAAGGGGCCGGAGGTGCTGGAGTCGACCCGGCGGGTGGACACCGTGGTGCTGGACAAGACCGGCACCGTCACCACCGGTCGGATGAGCCTGGTGTCCGTGCACACCGCCGCGGACGTGACCGAGGACGAGGTGCTGCGGCTGGCCGGCGCTCTGGAGCACGCCTCCGAGCACCCCATCGCCAAGGCGATCGCGACCGGCGCCCTGGACCGCGCGGGCGAGCTGCCCGACGTCGAGGGGTTCCAGAACCTCGAAGGGCTGGGCGTGCGGGGAGTGGTCGACGGGCACGCCCTGGTCGTCGGCCGCGAGCGGCTGCTGGCCGAGTGGGGCGTCCACCTGGACGGTCCGCTGGCCGAGGCCAAGCGCGCGGCGGAGGAGAAGGGGCGCACCGCGGTCCTGGTGGCGTGGGACGGCGAGGCGCGTGCGGTCCTGGTCGTGGCGGACACCGTGAAGCCGACGTCCGCGGAGGCGATCCGGCAGTTGCGCGGACTGGGCCTGACCCCCGTGCTGCTGACCGGTGACAACGAGGCCGCCGCGCGCGCCGTGGCCGCCGAGGTCGGGGTCGCCGAGGTCATCGCCGAGGTGCTGCCGAAGGACAAGGTGGACGTGATCGCCCGGCTCCAGGGCGAGGGCAAGGTCGTGGCGATGGTCGGCGACGGCGTGAACGACGCCGCCGCGCTCGCGAAGGCCGACCTCGGCCTGGCCATGGGCACCGGCACGGACGCGGCGATCGAGGCCGGTGACCTGACGCTCGTGCGGGGCGACCTGCGTGCGGCGGTGGACGCGATCCGGCTGTCACGGCGCACCCTCGCCACGATCAAGGGCAACCTGTTCTGGGCGTTCGCGTACAACGTCGCGGCGCTGCCGCTGGCGGCGGCCGGGCTGCTCAACCCGATGATCGCCGGCGCCGCGATGGCGTTCTCCAGCGTGTTCGTCGTGTCGAACAGCTTGCGGCTGCGTGGTTTCCGCGGCACCGCGACCACCCGGTCGGGGCCGACGCGGTCAGCGGGGTCCACCCGGGGCAAGGTGCCCGCCGCCGCCTGACCCGGTCGTCCCGGACGCGGGACGCGGGGGGTGGCGCGGCGGGCGCCAGAGCGGGTGCAGCACGGGGCCGTCGTCGGGGAGGGCGTGGGGAGCCCCGGAGGGGACGAAGCCGTGCCGCGCGTACAGCGCGGCGCTGCGCGGGGTGCTCGCCTCCAGGTACACGGGTTGGCGTTCGTCGTCGGCGCGGGTGAGGCGGTGGCGCAGGATGGCGGTGCCGACGCCTCGCCCGCGGCTCTCCGGGACCACCGCCATCGAGGCCAGGTACAGGTGCGGCACGTCGGGGTGGGGGAGCGCGACCGCCGCCGCCATCCGCCGCAACGCCGGGTTCGCCCGGGCCTGCTCCGCCACCGCCTCCGCCTGCCGCCGCGCCGGCTCCGCGGACGCCAACGCCATCCACGTGGACACGCCGACGACCACCCCGCCTCGTTCGGCGATCACCACCTCGTGATCGGTCAACGCGCTTGCCAGCCACTCGCGGAACAGGGCGGAGAAGTCGTGCCCGGCCAACGCCCACGCGGTCACCGCCTCGTCGGCGCACGCCGCCGCGCAGGCCGGGGCGATCCGGTCCAGTTCCTCGACACCAGCACCTCGTACGCTGTACACGACCACAGCATTTCGAGCCGACAGCTCGTGTTCAACGCCATGCGTCACACAACGCGGGTGTGACGAAAGGGGGTCGGTCGTGCAGTGCGCGCAGTGCGGTGCCGAGATCACGCACCCCACCCGGGGTCGGCCCCGGCGGTACTGCGGCCGGTCGTGCCAGGCGCGGGCCTACCGCGCGCGCAAGGACGGCACGGTCCCCCGGCGGTCCTTCGTGGACAGTGGAGCCGCGGCGCCGCTCGACCGCGACCTGGTGGTCCGCGCCGCCATCCGCCTCGCCGACGACGAAGGGCTCGCCGCCGTCTCGATGCGACTCGTCGCCGCCCGGCTCGGCGCCTCCACGATGTCCCTGTACCGGCACGTGTCCGGCAAGGACGACCTGGTCACCGCCATGGTCGACACCGTCCTCGCCGACCACCGCCCGCCCCCGCCCGGCGCGACCGGCTGGCGCGCCCTGCTCGACCACGAAGCCCGCGAGGAATGGGCGCTCTACCGGCGGCACCCGTGGTCGCTGGCCGCGCTCGGCACCACCCGCCCGCCACTGGGCCGCTCCGTCCTGGAGACCGTGGACCGGTTCCTGGCCGCCCTGCCCCTGGACCACCGCACCGCGCTCTCGGTCTACCTGTTGGTGAGCGGCTACGTGCAGGGCACGGCGATGATGGCGGTGGCCGAGTCCGAAGCGGTCCGCGACACCGGCGTCAGCGCCCGCGGCTGGTGGCACGACCGGCTCGGCCGCCTCGCGGGCGTGGTCGGCTCGAACCGCTACCCCTGGCTCACCGAACTGGCCGCCGACCCGCCGACCCCCGCCGACCTGGAGGGCTGGTTCGACTTCGGCCTGCGCCGGGTGCTGGACGGCATCGCCGCCTTCCTCGAACCCGACGAACCCCGGGAAGCCCACGACCCCGGCGCGGCGGGCTCAGCCGCGGCCGACCGCCGACGTTGACTCGCGCACGACCAACCGGCACGGCTGTCGGACCACCCCGGACGGGCGACGCCCGTCCAACGCCTCGAACAGGTACCGCGCCGCCGTGGTGCCCAACCGTTCCAGGTCGAGGTCGACGGTCGTCAGCGGCGGCCGGCAGTCGGCGGCGAACTCCTCCCAGTTGTCGTAGCCGACGATCGCCACGTCCTCCGGCACTCGCTTCCCCCAGTGGGACAACGTGTCCGCGACACCGGTCGCGATCTGGTCGTTCCCGCAGAACACCGCGTCCACGTCGGGATCGCTGGCCAGCAGCATCCCGGCCGCGTGCCTGCCCCAGCGCTGCGACCACTCGCCGTACAGCGGCGCGCCGCCCGCCAGGCCCAGCCCGTGCTCGTCCAGCACCCGGTGCAACGCGGTCACGCGGTCACGGGCCGCGCGATAGGCCCGCGGCCCGGTGATGTGGCCGATGCGCCTGCGCTGCAACGACACCAGGTGCTCCACCGCCAGCCGCGCGCCGCCCTCGTCGTCGGCTATCACCGACAGGTCCGCGGGGTCGCTGGACTCGCAGTACACGTACACGACCGGCACCGGGATGTCCCGGGTCAGCGACGGCCGGACGTCGTTGTCGTCGCCCAGGATGATGAACCCGTCGACCTGCCTGGCCAGCAGCGTGCTGATGTAGTGCCGGCGCCGGATCGCGTCACCGCGCGCGTCGCACAGCAGCACCGACATCTGCTCGTTGGCCAACGCGTTCTCCACCCCCAACAGGATCGGGATGGCGAACCGGCCGCCCAGCTCGTCGGTGAGCAGCCCGATGGTGCGCGTCCGACCGGAGATGAGCCCGCGGGCCAGGGCGTTGGGCTGGAACGACAGCTCGGCGGCGGCCCGCAGCACGCGCTCGCGGGTGGCGGGCGCGACCTCGTCCCTGGCGTTGATGGCCTTGGACGCGGTGGAGATCGAGACGCCGGCCAGCCGCGCCACGTCGCTGAGGGTCACCGCGTCGGACCGGCGTCTGCCCATCGAAAGCCTTTCGAAACGTTGTCGAACGCCGATTCGATCGTAGGCGCTCTTCACGACCGTCAGAGGTCATCCTGGAGCACAGTCCCGAGACGTCACAAGGACAATTGCCGAAAACGTTTTCGGCTGCCACAGTGCTGACGAGGCACACGGATCGCGGGAGGTTGGGATGACAGTGACGTCACCGGACACCACTGCCGTCGGGGGACGTCCCGTCGTGCCTTCGCGAGGCAGGTTGCGCCCGCTGGGCCAGGACGAGGTCCGGATCACCGGCGGTTTCTGGCGGGCACGGCAGGACGTCAACGCCACCGCGTCCCTCCCGCACGCCCGGTCGTGGCAGGACCGCCTCGGCTGGACCGGCAACTTCACCGCCCGGAACGCCGCGTCGGCCACCCGCCGCGGCCGGGAGTTCACCGACTCCGAGGTCTACAAGCTGCTGGAGGCGATGTCCTGGGAGGTCGGGCGGGGCACGGGCGAGACCGGCGCCCTCGACGCGCAGATCGCCGAGCTGACCGGCGTGGTCGCGGCGGCCCAGGCGGCGGACGGCTACCTGCACACCGCGTTCGGTCGCCCGGGCCAACCCGCCCGGTACAGCGACATGCTGTGGGGCCACGAGCTCTACTGCACCGGGCACCTGCTGCAAGCCGCCGTCGCCAGGGCCCGCACCGGCGGCGGTGACGCCGACCCGCTGCTGGCCGTGGCCCGCCGCGCCGCCGACCACGTCTGCGAGGCGTTCGGGCCGGACGGCACGCCCGGTGTCTGCGGCCATCCGGAGATCGAGCTGGGCCTGGTGGAACTGGCCCGACTGACCGGTGAGCAGCGCTACCTGGACCAGGCCGCGCTGTTCATCGAGCGCCGGGGTCACCGCACGTTGCCGCGCCACCACTTCGGCTGGTCGTACTTCAGCGACGACCAGCCCGTGCGGCAGTCCACCGTGTTGCACGGCCACGCCGTGCGCGCGCTCTACCTGGCCGCCGCCACCGTGGACGTCGCGGTCGAGACGGGTGACGACGAGCTGCTGCGGACCGTCGCGGCCCAGTTCGACCGGACGCTGGCCCGGCGCACCTACCTCACCGGCGGCATGGGCTCCCGGCACGCCGACGAGGCGTTCGGCGACGACTTCGTGCTGCCGTCGGACCGGGCGTACTCCGAGACGTGCGCCGGGGTGGCGGCGATCATGCTCGCCTGGAGGCTGCTGCTGGCCACCGGCGACGGCCGGTACGACGAGGTGATCGAACGCATCCTCTACAACGTCGTCGCCACCGCGATCGGCGACGACGGCCGGTCGTTCTTCTACGCGCACACCCTGCACCAGCGCACGCCCACGGCCGCGTCGGCGGCGGACGAGGAGCAGTTGGGGTTCGGCGGCGGGCCGAGGGCGCCGTGGTTCGAGGTGTCGTGCTGCCTGCCGAACGCGGCCCGCCTGCTGGCCGCCCTCTCGTGCTACCTCGTCACGGTCGACGACACGGGCGTCCGCCTGCACCAGTACGCCGACTCCGAGATCTCCACCCGGCTGGACGACGGCCGCGAGGTGGGGTTGCGGGTGCGCGCCGGCCTGCCCGACGACGGCGCCGTGACCGTGCGCGTGACCAAGACCGACGACCAGCCGTGGTCGATCACCCTGCGGGTGCCGCAGTGGGCGGCGGGCGCCGAGCTGGTCACCACCCACGGCCGCCGGCACGTGCCGGTGGGCGACATCGTCGTGTACCGGTCGTTCGCGGTGGGCGAGGAGATCCGGCTGGAGCTGCCGACCCGGCCCCGCTTCACCGCGCCCGACCCGAGGATCGACGCGACGCGCGGGTGCGTGGCGGTGGAACGCGGGCCGCTGGTGTACTGCGCCGAGTCCGAGGGCGAGGTCGACCTCGACACCTTGCGCGTGGACGCCACCGTGCCGCCGGTCGACGCGGGGTCCGGCGTCGAGGTGCGCGCCCGGTTCACCGCCCCCGGCCCGGACGACTGGCCCTACGGCGCGCCGCGGCCGGCCGACGACCGCACCCGGCCGAGCACCCCGCTGAACCTCGTGCCGTACCACCGGTGGGCGCGCGGCGGCCCGTCCACGATGCGGGTCTGGCTGCCCGCCACCTGACCCCGCCGGCCGACCCGCCCTGATCGGCCACCCGGCCGGACACACCACCCGAACCGTGCTCAAAGGAGAGACCGGTGAGAACCAGACGGCTTCGTGTCGCCTCCGCGGCGGACACGCCGGGCCCGGGAGGCGGCGCGGCGCCGACGCCGCGGCCTCCCGCCGCGCCCTGATGACGCGCGACCCGTTCGGGGCCGCGGCGGGGGAACCGGGGGAGCCGGTCCGCGCCGACGGCCGCACCACCACCACCTCCGCCGTGGTGCCCGGGGCAGTGCCCTGCCCCGCGTTCTTCGCCGCCATGCAACGCAGCCACGTCCGCGGGGTCGCCCCAGGAGCCGTCCAGGGCTGACCTCGCGCGTCCGACGCTGCTTCGTCCGGCAACCGGAAGGAAGATCGTCGTGTCACGACCATGGATGAGAACAGTGCTGACCGCGCTCGCGCTCGCGCTGGCGGTGAGCGGCGCGGGCGTCGCGCAGGCCGAGCAGGCGCGTGACGTCACGGCCGCGGCCAACCCGGCGACGTGGAGCCCGCCGTCGAACCTGGTGACCCCGCTGAACCAGGTGTGGTCGCACCAGGAGAGCACCTACGGCGACCTGTACGGGTTCCGCAACTACGGCTGGGACCAGGTCTTCGCCAACGGCGGCTACCTGAACTTCTGCGTGCGGTGGGACTCGTCGGCGCCGGTGAGCGCGTCGCTGCGCGACCGCATCCACGCGAAGCTCGCCGAGCAGTACAAGAAGTGGACGGATCTCATGGTGGGCCACAACAACTGGCCCTACGCGCAGGTCCCGATCAAGGTCGTCGGCTGGGCGGTGCGCGACCGCGCCACGTTGCAGTGGAGCGACAACTCGGTCGACGTCTACGTCGACAACATCCGGGAGAACGCGCCGCAGTGCGCCGAGCAGTGCGGTCGGTTCTTCGTCCGCGACGGCCAGTACCGCAACTGCCCCGGCGGGGTGCCCCGGCACTACGACCAGTCGTTGTGGCTGACCGCCGGCATGGGCGGCGGCGCGGGCGGCGACTGGGGTCAGCGGATCGGCAGCGAGTACTTCGTCAACAACCTCGGCTCGCCCACCGTGCACATCCTGCTGCACGAGATCGGCCACACCTTCGGGCTGGACGACTTCTACGACTGGACGCCGTCCGGCGTGGGCGGCTTCCTCATGAAGGCGGGCAGCGCGACGACCATCACCGAGTTCGACGCCTGGATGTTCCGCGACTGGTGGCGGCACCTGAAGAGCCGCTACGGCCGCTGAGCGACCGCCGGCGCCCCCGAACCCCGCACCGGGGGTGCCGGCCCCTCTGCCACGGAAGGTCACGACCATGTCCCTGCCCACCCCATCCCGACGTGCCGTGCTGCGCGCGGGCGCGGTGGTCGCCTCGGCCACCGCCCTGCCCACCCTGACCGGCGCCGCCGTCGCCGCCACCGACCCGACCACCGCCGCCACCACCGCCACTGCCGCCGCCGCGAGACCGGACACGGGCGCGTCGGCGCACCCGTTCCCGCTCGGCGCGGTGACGCTGCTGGCCGGACCGTTCCAGACCAGCACCTCCCGCACGCACGCCTACCTCGAGTTCCTCGACGCCGACCGGCTGCTGCACACGTTCCGGCTCAACGTCGGCCTGCCCTCGTCGGCCGCCGCGTGCGGCGGCTGGGAGTCGCCGACCACCGAGCTGCGCGGCCACTCCACCGGCCACGTGCTGACCGCGCTCGCCCAGGCGTACGCGAGCACCGGCGACACCGCGTTCCGGAACAAGGGCGACTACCTGGTCACCCAGCTCGCCGCCTGCCAGGACCGGGCGCAGGCGGCCGGGTTCACCACCGGCTACCTGTCCGCGTTCCCGGAGAGCTTCATCGACCGCGTGGAGGCCCGGCAGCAGGTCTGGGCGCCCTACTACACGCTGCACAAGATCATGGCGGGCCTGCTGGACATGCACCTGCTGGCGGGCAACGCCCAGGCGCTCACCGTCCTGACCCGGATGGCCGCGTGGGTCGGCACGCGCAACGGCAGGCTGACCCCGGCCCAGCGGCAGAACATGCTCAAGACGGAGTTCGGCGGCATGAACGAGGTGCTGGCCAACCTCTACCAGCTCACCGGCGACCCGGCGCACCTCACCGCCGCCCAGCACTTCGACCACGCCGAGGTCTTCGACCCGCTGGCGGCGAACACCGACGCCCTCAACGGCTACCACGCCAACACCCAGATCCCCAAGGCGCTCGGCGCGATCCGCGAGTACCACGCCACCGGCCTGACCCGGTACCGCGACATCGCGACCAACTTCTGGCACATCGTCGTCGGCACGCACACCTACGCCATCGGCGGCAACTCCAACGGCGAGTACTTCAAGGCGCCGGGCCGGATCGCGTCGGAGCTGTCCGACAACACGTGCGAGTGCTGCAACACCTACAACATGCTCAAGCTGACCCGCCAGCTGTTCCGCACCGACCCGAAGGCGCACTACTTCGACTTCCACGAGAAGGCGCTGTACAACCACCTGCTCGGCGGCCAGAACCCGGCCTCCGCGCACGGCCACCACAGCTACTACGTGCCGCTGCGGCCCGGCGGCCGGCGCACCTACAGCAACGACTACCAGGACTTCACCTGCTGCCACGGCACCGGGATGGAGACCAACACCAAGCACTCCGACAGCATCTACTTCCAGGCCGGCGACACCCTGTACGTCAACCTGTTCATCGCCTCCGCGCTCACGTGGCCGGGCCGGGGGATCACCGTGCGGCAGGACACCGGGTTCCCCGAGTCGGCCGCCACCCGGCTCACCGTCACCGGCTCGGGCCGGATCGACCTGCGCGTGCGCGTCCCGTCCTGGGCCGCGGGCGCCCAGCTCAAGCTCAACGGCGTGGTGCAGGACGTGGCGACCGCGCCGGGCACGTACGCGCGCCTGGACCGGACGTGGAGCAGCGGCGACGTGGTGGACCTCAGCCTGCCGATGGCGCTGACCCGGGAGCCCGCGCCGGACAACCCGGCCGTGCAGGCGGTCAAGCACGGCCCGATCGTGCTCGCGGGCGCCTACGGCACGACGAACCTGACGTCGATGCCCACGCTCCAGCCGGGCACCCTGCGGGCCACGACCACCCCGCTGCGGTACACGGCGACGGCGAGCACCGGCCAGGTCACGCTGCTGCCGTTCTACCAGCTGCACGGCCAGCGCTACACGGTCTACTGGAACGTCACCGACACGCCCGCGCCGCCGCCGTTCATCGCGCACTACCCGTTCGACGAGGCGGCGGGCTCGGTGGCGGCCGACGCCACCGGCAACGGCCGGACCGCCACCCTCGCCGGCGGCGCCCGGTGGACCGCGGGACGCACCGGCTCGGCCGTCGACCTCGGCGGCGCCGGCGAGCACGTGCTGCTGCCCGCGGGCCTGCTGGTGGGCGCCGCGGCGTTCAGCGTGGCCACCTGGGTGCGGTTGGACGCGGTGACCACCTGGGCGCGCGTGTTCGACTTCGGGACGGGTGCCACCTCGTCCCTGTTCCTGACGCCGCGCGGATCGGCGGGCGGCGCCAGGTTCGCCATCACCACCGGCGGGTCGGGCGCCGAGCAGCGCATCGACGCGCCGTCACCGCTGCCCGCCGGCGCGTGGACCCACGTGGCCGTGACGCAGACCGGCGACCTCGGCGTGCTCTACGTCAACGGGGTCGAGGCGGCCCGCAACGCGGCGCTGACCGTGCGGCCGTCCGCGCTCGGCAGCACCACGCAGAACTGGATCGGGCGCTCCCAGTACGCGGGCGACCCCTACCTGGACGGCGCCGTGGACGGCTTCCGGGTCTACGGCCGCGCCCTCACCGCCGCCGAAGTGGCCGACCTGCACGCCACCGGCCGCTAGCCACCATCCCCCACCGTTAGGACTCACTCATGGGCACCCGAATCCGGGCGGTGAGGCTGGGCGCGGCACTCGCGCTCGTCGCCTCCGCCGCCGTCGTCGCCGTCGCACCGACCGCCTCCGCGGCCAACCCGATCATCACGAGCTACTACACCGCCGACCCGGCGCCCCTCGTCGTCGGCAACACGATGTACGTCTACGCGGGCCGCGACGAGGCCGCGACCGGCAACAACAACTTCCTCATGCGCGAGTGGCGGGTGCTGTCCTCGACGGACGCCGCCAACTGGACCGACCACGGCGCGAAGGCGAACATCGGCACGTTCCCGTGGGCGGGCGCGGACGCGTGGGCGAGCGAGGTCGAGCCGAAGAACGGCAAGTACTACTGGTACACGTCGGTCAACGGCAACGGCGCGGGCTGGATGGACATCGGCGTCGCGGTGGGCGACAGCCCGCTCGGCCCGTTCCGCGACGCCAAGGGCGGTCCGCTGATCAGCGACAGCACGCCCAACTCGTCCGGGCTGAACATCGACCCGACGGTGTTCACCGACGACGACGGCCAGTCCTACCTCTACTGGGGCGGCTACTGGGGCGCGCGGGCGGCGAAGCTGAAGCCCACCATGGTCGAGCTGGACGGCGCGGTGACCACGCCGCAGGGCCTGGCGAACTTCTGGGAAGCGCCCTGGATGTTCAAGCGCAACGGCCTCTACTACATGATGTACGCGGCCAACGACACCAACGGCTGCGTCACCGACTCGAGCTACGCCTGCCAGCGCTACGCCACCGCCACCAACCCCCTGGGGCCGTGGACGCACCGCGGCGTCGTGCTCGACAAGGTCTCCTCGACCACCAACCACGCGGGTGTCGTGCAGTTCAACGGGCAGTGGTACATCGTCTACCACAACGCCGACGCGCCCGGCGGCGGCAACTTCCGCCGGTCCGTCGCGGTGGACCTGCTGCAGTTCAACGCCGACGGCACGATGCGCAAGGTCACCCAGACCACGACCGGCCCGCCGCCGAACCCGGGCACCGGTCCCGGCACGGGCACGAACCTGGCCACGTCGGCGACCGCGTCCACCTCTCACGTCTCGACGTGGGAGTCGCTGGCGGCGCTGAACAACGGCGGCACGCCCGCGAGCTCGGCGGACCGCTCGAACCTCGCCTACGGCAACTGGCCCGAGCGCGGCACGCAGTGGGTCGAGTACCAGTGGCCGTCCAGCCGTTCGATCAACAAGGTGGCCACCTACTGGTTCGACGACGACCAGGGCATCGACCTGCCCGCGTCGTGCGCGGTCCAGTACTGGAACGGCAGCGCCTACGTCGACGTGCCCGGCCAGTCGGCGTGCGGCGTCGCGGGCAACGCGTTCAACACCACCACGTTCACCGCCGTGAACACCACGCGGCTGCGGTTGTCGATCACCTCGAAGCCCGACTTCTCGACGGGGGTGTTGGAATGGCAGGCCTTCCAGGCGTGACCCGACGGCTGGCGGCCGTGGTGGTGCTCGGCGCGCTCCTCGTGCCGGTGCAGGGCGCCTCCGCCGCGCAGACGATCGGCTACCCCACGTTCAACGGTCCCCCGGTCCCCGCGCCGCCGGTCGGCTACAGCACCGGCAGCACCATGCGCGCGATCTACGACGCCGAGAGCGGCGGCACCGACTTCTGGGTGGACCGCCTGCTCGCCCGACCGGGCGACGACCCCGCCGGCCCGTGGCTGATGACCCGCGGTCGCGGCGCGTTCATGTACACCCACAACCCGGCCGTGATCGGGTTCGGCGGCAACGCCGCCTACTGGGACAACATCAGCAGCCAGAACGCCTACGCGATCACCGTCGGCCCCGGGGCGCTGACCGAGCAGGTGTCGAACCGCCGGCAGGCCCCGAGCCACTGGAAGGGCGTCTACACCGGCACGGGCGTGCGGGTGGAGGTCGCGAAGTTCATCACGCACAACAACGTCGCCGTCACCAACCTGACCGTCACCAACACCGGTTCGGCGTCGGCCACGCTGCCGCTGCGCGTCACCTCGCCGTACGCGACCGCGGTCAGCGGCGCCGAGCTGACCGGTTCGCGGCAGGTGAAGAACAACCTCACCACCATCCGACCCAGGCTGGCCGGCGACGGGTTCACCGCCGCGAGCGGCGCGCTGACCCGGTCGGTCACGCTGGGCGCGGGCCAGTCGGCCACCACCAAGGTCGTGATGGGCTTCGTCACCGACGAGATCCCCGAGTCGCTGACCGAGTACAACGCCTACCGCGGCCACTCGCCGTCGGTCGCGTTCGCCACCCACGTGCGCGACTACAACCGGTGGTGGGCGGACAACATCCCCTACATCGACGTGCCCGACCCGGCGATCAAGAAGAACGTCTACTACCGCTGGTGGCTGATGCGCTTCAACCACCTCGACGTGGACATCCCGGGGCAGGACTTCCAGTTCCCGGTCTCGATCGAGGGCGTCACCGGCTACAACAACGCGATCGCGCTGACCCAGCCGATGCACATCGACGACCTGAAGTACCTGCGCGACCCGGTCTACTCGTACGGGCCGTGGCTGTCGGTCGGCCAGTCGTCCAAGGGCGGCCGGTTCGTGGACAACCCCGGCGACCCGGAGAACTGGTCCAACTCCTACACCCAGTACATCTCCGAGGCGGCGTGGCGCAGCTACCAGATCCACGGCGGCCGGCCGGGCGTCGCGGGCAACCTGGCCAAGTACGCCGAAGGTGACGTGAAGGGGCAACTGGCCACCTACGACACCGACGACAACGGCGTCATCGAGTACGACTGGGGCGCCATGACGGGCAACGACGCCGACGCGGTGTCGTTCGACTGGCGCGCGGGCAACCTCGACCGCGCCGAGACGGCGTACGTGTGGAGCGGCGCGATGGCCGCGCAACAGGCCTACGCGCTGACCGGCAACACCGCGAAGGCGAGCGAGATGCAAGCGCTCGCCGACCGCATCCGCAACGGCGTGGTGACCACGCTGTGGAACCCGTCGCGGCAGTTGTTGGAGCACAAGCACGTGGCCACGAACACCCACGTGCCGTGGAAGGAGATCAACAACTATTACCCGTTCTCGGTCGGCCTGATGCCGAACACCGACCAGTACAAGCAGGCGCTGCGGCTGTTCGCCGACCCGAACGAGTACCCGGTCTTCCCGTTCTACACGGCCAACCAGCGCGACAAGGCGGAGGCCGCGCAGGCGGGCCACCCCGGTTCCAACAACTTCTCCACCATCAACTCCACCGTCCAGTTCCGGCTGTACTCCTCGGTGCTGCGCAACTACCCGAACCAGTGGATGACCGCCGAGGACTACAAGAAGCTGCTCTACTGGAACACCTGGGCGCAGTACGTCGGCGGCAACACGCAGTGGCCCGACGCCAACGAGTTCTGGGCCGACTGGAACTCCGGCAGCCGCAGCATCGACTACCGGTCGTGGATCCACCACAACATCCTCGGCAGCAGCAACTGGACCGTGGTGGAGGACGTGGCCGGGCTGCGCCCGCGCACCGACACCCGGATCGAGCTGTCGCCGATCACCATCGGCTGGTCGCACTTCGCGGTCAACAACCTGCGCTACCGCAACATGGACCTCAGCGTGGTGTGGGACGACCCGGCCGACGGCGTGACCCGCTACAACGGCGTGCCGCAGGGCTACTCGGTCTACCTGAACGGCACGCGCGCGTTCACCGTCGACCGGTTGACCCGCGTGCTCTACAACCCGGCCAACGGCGAGGTCACGTTCCCCTCCGGCGCCGGCACGGTGAACCACTCCGCGGCGGTCACCGGGTTGCAGGCGCCGCAGGACGTGGCGCACGGCGGCGCGCGGATGGTCGACATGTTCGCCAAGGCGGGCGTCGACCTGACCTCCACCGCGCCGAACCTGGCGCAGGGCGCGGGCGTCACGGCGTCGTACACGGCATCCGGCACGTCGGTCGGGGCCGCGGTCGACGGGTTCCCGATCAACGAGCCGCTGTGGGGCACCTCGGGATCGCCCAACGCCGCGGACTGGTACGAGATCGACTTCCGGCAGCAGCGCACGGTGGACGAGGTGCGGCTGCACTTCCGCGACGACCGGGCGGGCAACCGGTACCGGGCGCCGTCGTCGTACGCGATCCAGTACTGGAACGGCTCCGCGTGGGTCGGCGCGGCGGCGCAGGGCAGGACGCCGGCCACGCCGAGGGCCAACTACAACCGGGTCGGGTTCACCCCGGTGTCCACGCAGCGGATCCGGGTCCAGGTGACGCACGCCTCCGGGTTCAGGACCGGGCTGACCGAGGTGAAGGCCTACAGCAGGGGAGGCGGCGCAGATCCGCAGCCGCCGGTGAACCTGGCCGCCTCCGCCACGCCGTCGGCGTCCTACACCTCGTCGTGGGAGTCGGTGGCCGCGATCAACGACGGCGTCGACCCGCCGTCGTCCGACGACGCCGTCAACCCGCGGTGGGGCACCTGGCCCGAGACCGGCGAGCAGTGGGCCGAGCTGACGTGGGCGTCGGCGCAGTCGGTGCGGTCGGCACGGGTGTACTTCTTCGACGACAACGGGGGAGTGCGGGTGCCCGCGTCGTGGAAGGTGCAGCAGTGGAACGGGTCGGCCTACGTGGACGTGGCGGGCGCGAGCGGCTACCCGGTCGCGCCGGACGCCTACCAGGAGGTGACGTTCACGCCGGTGAGCACGACGCGGTTGCGGGTCGTGCTGCGGAGCGGGGCGGGCTCGGTCGGGCTGCTGGAGGTGAAGGCCTTCGGGTGACCGCGAGGGTGTGAGAGGGGGACCGGTCGCGCCGCCGGTCCCCCCTTCCACGCGGCGGTGTCAGCAGCCGCCGCAGTTGTAGTAGGTGACGTCCCAGTGGTTGCTCTCGAGGTAGTAGACGTTCCCGGAGCCGGACTGCCACTTGTTGCCACCGATGGAGGTGAAGGTGCCCTTCACGTAGTTGGTGAGGCAGGTGGTGAGGCGGAAGTCGAGCTTGTAGCCGTTCCAGTGGCTGTAGGTGCCGCTGGCGTGGCCGGTCTCGGTGCCGCCGGTGATGGTCAGCGCGCAGCCGGTGGCCCGCTTGAGCGTCTCCGCGCCCTGCACCGTGGTCAGGTTGATCTGCGTGAACGAGGTGCAGGTCGGGTTGTTGCGGTCGCTGCACCCGCCGCTGGACGTCCACGAGATGCCGGCCGCGCTGAAGCGCGCGGTGGCCTGCGCGTGGGTCAGCTTCGTGACCAGGGCGGTGACCGGGGTGTCGGTGGCGGGCTGGAAGACGGTGTCCTGGACGACTTCGGCGGGCGCGGCCGAGGCCGCGGTCGCGCCGGTGACGGCGAGCAGGGCGGTGGCGGCGGCCACGACGGCGGCGCGGAATCGACCGGTACGCATGGGGACTGTCCTTTCGACGGGCAGCCCTCGCCGATCCGGGATCGACCGGGGCTCGGCGCAGGGATGCGGCAGGGGTCGTCGGACAGCAGCTTAGGTGCCGGCAACTTACCGCACAGCGGCCAAGTGGGAGATTTTCTGACTAGCTTCACCGTGGTATGGCGGCGTGGCCCGCCCGTCGGGGCTTCTTTGCCGGAACCCGGCAATTGACCGGGTCTCGGAGCGGCCCGGGTGCGACATTGTCCCCGGTGGCTCCGTCGATCAGGATTGGTGCAGGTCGGGGAGCCGGGGGGCGAGGGGATCCGGGGGGATCAGAGGGGAAGTGGGGGCAAGGGGGAGCAGGGGGAAGGGGAGCGGTTCCACGCCCGTTGGGGAACGGGCGTGGAACCGGTCGTCCGCCGCGCCGCGCACCACCGCCGCGCACCGCCGGGTGAAATCGGCCGGCGCGAAGCCGGGTGTCCGCCCTACGGTGTGCCGCGCAGGTGTTCGCGCCTTGAGGAGGAATGAGATGCGGCGACTCGACGGTCTGCTCCGTCCCGGTGCCCCTTCCCACACCCCCGAGGACCGTCATCACCACCCGAACCCTGAACTTGGGCGTGCTCGCGCACGTCGACGCCGGTAAGACCAGCCTCACCGAGCGGCTGCTGTTCGACCACGGGACGATCCCGCGGCTCGGCAGCGTCGACGGCGGTGACACGCAGACCGACAGCGGCGAGCTGGAACGCCGCCGCGGCATCACGATCCGCTCCGCCGTCGCCTGGTTCCGGCTCGGCGACCTCCAGGTGAACCTGGTGGACACGCCGGGGCACCCGGACTTCGTCGCCGAGGTCGACCGCGCCCTGTCCGTGCTGGACGGCGCGGTGCTGGTGATCTCGGCGGTCGAGGGCGTGCAGGCGCAGACCGGGGTGCTGCTGCGCTCGCTGCGCCGGTTGCGCCTGCCGACCCTGCTCTTCGTCAACAAGATCGACCGGATGGGCGCGCGGCACGACGACCTGCTCGCCGAGATCCGCCGCCGGCTGACGCCCGCCGTGGTCCCGATGGTGCGGGTCGAGCGGCTGGGCGCGCGGGACGCCCGGGTCGTCGCCCGGCCCGCCGCCGACGGCGCGTTCCGGGCGGAGGCGGCCGAGCTCCTGGCCGACCACGACCTCCCGCTGCTGGGCCGGGTGATCGACGGCGACGTGCCCGAGGACGTGTCCGCGCCGCTGCGCGACCAGACGTGCCGGGGGCTGGTGCACCCGGTGTACTTCGGCTCGGCGGTGTCCGGCGCGGGCACGGCGGAGCTGGCCGACGGCATCCGGAGGTTCCTCGCGCCGCGGCCGGTCCCGTCCGACGACCTGCGCGGCGCCGTGTTCGCCGTCGAACGCACCGGCAAGGGCGAGAAGGTCGCCTACCTGCGGCTGTTCTCCGGGACGCTGCACGGCCGGCAGCGGGTGGCGTTCCGGCGCCGGGACCCCTCGGGCGCGGTGGAGGAGCACCGGGGGCGCGTCGCCGGGCTGGAGGTCGTGGGCGGCGGCGCCGGGCCGCTCACCGCGGGCGACATCGGCAAGCTGCGCGGGCTGCCCCACGTGCGCGTGGGTGATCGGCTGGGTGCGGACGACGACGGCGGGAGAACGCACTTCTCGCCGCCGATCCTGGAGTCGGTGGTCCGCCCCGGGGAACCCGGCCGGGCGGCCGAGCTGCACGCCGCGCTGACCAGGCTGGCCGACGAGGACCCGCTCATCCGGACCCGGGCGGCGGGCGGCGGCACGACGTCCGTGCTGCTCTACGGGGCCGTGCAGCGCGAGGTGATCGCCGAGCGGCTGCACCGCGAGTTCGGCGTCGAGGCGGTGTTCGAGCAGGCCCGGCCGGTGTACTTCGAACGGCCGGTGGGCCGGGGCGAGTCGGTGCACGAGTTCGACCCGCGCGGGCCGAACGACTTCTGGCAGACCGTCGGCGTGCGCGTCGAACCGCTGCCGCCGGGCTCCGGCCACACCTTCACCAGGCAGGCCCAGCTCGGCCTGCTGCCGAAGGCGTACCACCGGGCGATCGAGGAGGCGGCGACGGCGACGCTGCGGCAAGGCCTGCACGGGTGGGAGGTCACCGACTGCGCGGTGACCATCACGCGCGTCGGCTTCAACGCGCCGATGACGGTCGCCGCCGACTTCCGCCACCTGACGCCCGTGGTGCTGCTGCGGGCGTTGCGGCAGGCGGGCAGCGCCGTGCACGAGCCCGGCTTCACCGTCGAGGTGGAGGTGCCGGACGACGCGCTCAGCGCCGTGACCGGCCTGCTGCTCTCGCTGGGCGCGGACCTCGGCCCGGCCGTCGCGGCCGGCCCGGTGTGGCGCGTGCCGGGCGACCTCCCGGCGCGCTCGCTGCACGACCTCGCCGCCGCCCTGCCCGGTCTGACCCGCGGCGAGGGGAGCATCCGGCACGAACCGGGCCCCGCCCGCCGGGTCCGCGGCCCGGCGCCGACCAGGGCCAGGACGGACGGCAACCCGCTCGACCACGACGAGTACCTGCGGTTCCTGTCCAACCGGGACCTGGCCGACCGGTGACCGCCGGCGCTCACCGGTCGACCGCTTTTGACAGGTACTTGTCAACCTGCCAGATTGTCCGATGTGACCGACCTGTCCGATCGTGGCCGCGAGTTCTCGAACCTCCTCGTCGAGGTGTTCCGGGTGAACGGCCTGCTCCTCGCCGCCGGTGACGGGCTGGCCGAGCCGGCGGGCCTGACCAGCGCCCGGTGGCAGGTGCTCGGCGTGGTGGACCACGGGCCGCGCACGATCGCGCAGGTGGCCCGGGTGATGGGGCTGACCAGGCAGGCCGTCCGGCAGACGGCGGCCGGCCTGGTCCGCGACGGCATGGCCGAGTTCCGGGACAACGTGCGCGACCGCCGGGCCCGGCTGCTCGCGCTCACCCCGCGCGGCCGGTCGGCCCTGCGCGAGGTCGAGCTGCGCCAGGCGGCGTGGGCGAACGACGTGGCCGCCCGCATGTCCCTGGCCGAGCTGCGCGCCGTCACCGGGACCCTGCGCGACCTGGGCGACTTGGTGGAGGAGCGGTGACGGTCGTCCCGCCGGACCCGACCGACCGCCCGCGGCCGGCCGGCACGTCGGCGTGCGTGGAGGTGCCGCGCCGGCGGTCGTGACGCGCGCCCGGCCGCTAGGTCGGGAACATCGAGCCCGCGAAGGCCCGCACCATCGCCTCCGGGTCCCGGCCGGCCCGCGACAGCGCGCCGGTGTTCCACAGCGTCGCGAAGCCGTGCACGAGCGACCAGGCCGCGACCGACGCCGACGCCGGGTCGGGCCGGTCGGCGACGCCGTCCGCCAGGGCCGCGCCGGCCCGGTCGCGCGCCTCGGTCAACGCGGGGTCGTCGGGGCGCAGGAGGTCGGGCCGGAACATCACCTCGAAGTGCGCGCGGTGCCCGACCGCGAAGCGCACGTAGGCCACGCCCAGGTCGACGATGTCGCCGCCCTCCGCCACCGTCCCGTCCAGCGCGTCGGCCAGGAGCGTGAAGCCCTCCGCGGCGAGCGCGGTGAGCAGGCCCGCCTTGTCCTTGAAGTGGTGCACCGGTCCCGCGTGCGACACCCCGACCCGCCGGGCCAGGTCGCGCAGGCCGACGCCGGCGGGGCCGTGCTCGGTGATCGCCTCGACCGCCGCGTCCAGGACGGCGCGGCGCAGGTCCCCGTGGTGGTACGGGCGCTCCGTGGTCACCCCGGCAGCCTACCCGCGATCTAGTCATTGACAAGTTCGTGGGTCGCCGTCAATCTTGCCACTGTCAAGTTCGCGTCGTCTCGTCTTCGTCTTCGTCTTCGTCGTCGGAGGAGTGCCCGTGGCACCGCTCGTGATCCTCGTCCTGGTCACCCTCGCCCTGGTAGGCCTGCGGGCCGTCGGCGTCACCCGCGTCCCCGCCTGGCCGTTCGCCGTGCGGTGCGGGGTCGCGGCGATGTTCGTCGCGACCGGGGTGGCGCACTTCGCCGGCCTGCGCGAGGAGCTGATCGCGATGGTGCCGCCCGCCGTCCCCGCGCCCGGTCTCGTGATCACCGTGACGGGCGTGCTGGAACTCGCGGGCGCGGCGGGCGTGCTGTGGCGGCGGACCGCGCCGTGGGCGGCGGCCGGCCTGACCGCGATGCTGGTCGGCATGTTCCCGGCGAACGTCTACGCCGCCCGGCAGGGCATCTCACCGTCGTTCGGCGACGCCTTGGTGCCGCGCACGCTCATGCAGCTCGTGTTCCTCGCGGCCACCGTGAGCATCGTGGCGCACTACGCCCGTCGTCCCCGCGAGTCGCGCGGGAACGTCAGCCGATGACCACCTGATCGAGGGACGGCACGACGGTCAGCACCCGGTCGACCTCGGTGAGCTCCAACGGGTGCACCACCGATCGGCGGCTCGCCACGACCGCGAACCGGACACCGACCGCGACCGCGCGGTGGTGGGCGTCGAGCAGGGCCGCGATGCCGAGCGAACCCAGGATGGTCACCTCGCTCAGGTCCACCACCAGCACCGGTGGCCGCCGGGCCAGCTGGGCGTCCAGCTCGGCGCGGACCAGGTCGACACCCGCCAGGTCGACCTCGCCGACGACCCTGGTGACCGCGAGGCCGTGCGCCTCGGTCGTGCCGACGGCGAGTTCCGCGCCCTGCCGACGCCGATCGGTCATGGCGCGCCGCCCCCCGGTGTGGACCTCCTGTGTGACCGTGGCGTCGTCCTGGTCCGGTGCGGCGTTACGCCCTGCCGAGGGGGCCTCGGTCACGCCGTCCCCGCGCGGTCCGCCGTGCGCCGTGCGGCCCGGTGCGTCACATTGTGCTCGACCACGCGCCGTGCTCGGTGGTGATCGCGCACCGCGACGCAACGACTCCACGAGGAGGCACGCGTGACCCCGCAACTCCGCGCCCACCGGCCCGACCCGGCCCGCCCCTCCGCCTCCCCGTCCCGCGGCCACGAACCGGACCCGCCCGACCCGTCGACCCCGGACCCCGTCCCGCGCCGGCCGCAGCCGTCCGGACCCGACCCGGTGCCGCCGAACCCGCTACCGCCGCCGGTCCCGCCCACCTCCGCCCGCCGGGGCCGCTGACGTGGCGGACATCGGAGGGCTCACCTGGGCGCTCACCATCGGCCTGGTCCTCGTGCTGATCGCGGTGGACCTGGTGCTGGCGGTCCTGCGCCCGCACCGCGTCGAGATCCGCGAGGCGACCGCGTGGTCGGTGTTCTACGTGCTCTTCGCCCTGCTGTTCGGCGTGTGGTTCACGCTGGCGTACGGCGGGCAGGCCGGCACCGAGTACTTCGTCGGCTACCTGGTGGAGAAGAGCCTCTCGGTCGACAACCTGTTCGTGTTCGTGATCATCATGTCGACGTTCGCCGTGCCGGAGGAGCACCAGCACAAGGTGCTGACGTTCGGCATCGTGCTGGCGCTGGCGCTGCGCGCGGTGTTCATCGCGGTCGGCGCGACGCTGCTGGCGCTGTTCTCGTTCGTGTTCCTGCTGTTCGGCCTGCTGCTGATCTACACGGCCGTGCAGCTGTTCCGGCACCGGGACGAGGACCCGGACGTCGAGGACAACCTCGTGGTGAAGACCGCGCGCCGGGTGCTGCCGATCGCCGACGACTACCAGGACGGCAAGCTGTTCACCCGCGTCGACGGCCGCCGGATGGCCACGCCGCTGTTCGTGGTGCTGCTCGCGATCGGCAGCATCGACGTGCTGTTCGCCCTGGACTCGATCCCGGCGGTCTTCGGGATCACGTCCGAGCCGTACATCGTGTTCGCCGCCAACGCGTTCGCGCTGCTCGGCTTGCGGGCGTTGTTCTTCCTGGTGAAGGGGTTGCTCGACCGGCTGGTGTACCTGTCGACGGGCCTGTCGCTGATCCTGGCGTTCATCGGGGTGAAGCTGATCCTGCACTGGGCGCACGAGGACCTCGACCCGCGCGTGCCGGAGGTGCCGACGCTGCTCAGCCTCGCGGTGATCCTCGTGGTGCTGACGGTGGTGACCGTGGCGAGCCTGGTCAAGACGCGGCGCGACCCGTCGATGAAGGCACGTCCCGGCTCGCTGCGGGCCCGCCGCGCCAAGGCCGAGCCGGAACGCCCCGACTGACCAGCACCCGCCCACCACCACGCGTGTCCTACCTTCGGAACGCGCGTGTCCTACCTTCCGGTACCCCATGTTGAACATTCGGCACGGCGAGCGTGTGTTCCGAGCGTTCAACATGGGTGTTCTGAACGTAGGACACGCGTGACCGGAACGTAGGACACGCGGGTCAGAGGAGGTAGGTGGTGCCGCCGGCGGCGAGGCAGAGGCGGCGCAGCACGTCGTTGTCCTCGACCATGGCGCGCAGGGCCGGTGCCGAGTCGGCGGTCCGCAGCAACGCCAGCAGGAACACGAGCGGGCTGTCGGGCACGCGGAGGCCGGGTGTGCGGAGCACGGCGCGCGGCACCGGGTAGACGAGCACCACGCCGTTCCCGCCGACCGCCGGCCCCGCCAACGACGCGGTCAGCACCTCCTCGACGGTGGCGTCGGGCAGCAGCACGGTGAGCCAGGGGTGCGGCCACCGCCAAGGCCCGAGCACGCGCAGGGCCGCCACGTCGTCGGCCATCCGGTTGGCGAAGCGGCGGTAGGTGGCGGTGTCGGCGTCGGCCGCTTCACGCCGGTCGCGCAACCCGGCCAACGGCTCCGGCGGCGGCGCCGGCGGCGTGAAGTAGGCCGTGGCGTCGATCCGGAACGACCACCGCCCCGCGCCGTCCGGCCTGGCCCGCCCTTCCAGGTGGTCGAACCGGCGTTCGGCGGCCAACAGCCGCTGGTCGCGCAGGAAGTCGCCCACCCGGTCGTAGCGCAGCCGGAAGCAGCGGGCGTGGGTGTGCGCGGGCACGAGCCGCACCGTCGCCCGCAGGATCACGCCCCGCCGGCCACCTCCCGCGCGCACCGCGTCGAACACGTCCGGGTGACGGGTCGGCGAGCACGTCACCCGGACGCCGTCGGGGGTGACGGCGTCGAGCTCGAGCACGGTGTCCGTCTGCGCCCCGAAGCGGTGGCTCGCGCCGCCGAGGCCGCCGACGGACAGCGTGCCGCCCACGGACAGCCCGAGGTAGTCGGTCAGCACGGGCGGTGTCACGCCGAGCGGCAGGGTGGCGGCGAGCACGTCGCTCCACCGCGCGCCCGCGTCCACGACGACGTGCTCGGACGTCACCCGGTGCACGGTCCGGAAGCCGGTCATGTCCAGCACGAGCCCGCCGGGCGCCTGCGCCTGTCCACCGGTCGAGTGGCCTTCGGCCCGCGGCACGACGGTGAGGCCGTGCGCGCGGGCCAGCCGCACCGCGGCCGGGACGTCGTCGGCGGACGTCGGGCGCAGCACACCGACCGGCCGCCGTCGCACGACGTGCCCGAAGTCGTCGGCGGCCCAGTCGAGCGCCGCGTCGTCCGTCAGCGGCACGCCGCCGGGGAAGTCCACGCCCCGAAGCGTGCCACCGAAACCGGTCACCCACCGGATCTAGCGGGCGAGCAGGTCCCGCAGCGCCCTGACGACCTCGCCGGGCGCCTCTTCGGCCATGAAGTGACCGCACGTGACGGTGCGGTGGTCCAGGTCCGGGGCCCACTGCCGCCACCGGTCGGCGGCGTCGAAGCCGAGGACCGTGCCCCAGTCCTGCTGCAGCACGGTCACCGGCATGCGCAGCCGGTTCCCGGCTTCCCGGTCGGCCAGGTCGTGCTCGACGTCCACGGTGGCGGAGGCCCGGTAGTCGGCGACGATCGACGGGACCGCCTCGCGGGACGCCTTCAGGTAGGCGGCGCGGACGTCGGCCGGGATCGCGGCCGGGTGGACGGCCCACGTGTCGAGGAAGTGGCCGAAGAACGCGTCCGCCGACGCGCCGATCATCGCCTCGGGCAGGCCGGGCGGCTGGGCCATCAGGTACAGGTGGAAACCGACGGCCGCGGTGACGCCGTGCATGACGTCCCAGGTGTCGAGGGTCGGCAGCACGTCCAGCGACGCCAGGTGGGTGACCGCGGCGGGGTGGTCGAGCCCGGCGCGGACGGCGACCAGCGCGCCCCGGTCGTGGCCCGCCAGCGCGAACCGGTCGTGCCCGAGCGCGCGGGCGAGGGCGACGACGTCGGCGGCCATCGTGCGCTTCGAGTACGCCCGGCCGTCGTCGGCCGGCTTGTCGCTGTCGCCGTACCCGCGCAGGTCGGGGCAGATGACGGTGTGGTCGGCGGCCAGGTCGGCGGCGACGTGCCGCCACATCAGGTGGGTCTGGGGGAAGCCGTGCAGCAGCACGACGGGGCTGCCCGTGCCTCCCACGGCGACGTTGAGCGCCACGCCGTCGGCGACGGTGACGCGCTGCTCGGTGAACTTCACGTGCGGCTCCGGGTTCGGTCGGGGTGCGGTTGCCCGACCCACTCTGGGCGGCGCCGATCAGCGCCCGGTCAGCAGCCGATCAGCACCCCGGGGCACGCCTGGACCAGGTCGGATACGGTGTCGGCGATGGTGCGTTTCCGGGTGTTGGGCCCGTTGGGAGCCGTGGGTGGGCGCGGGCCGCTCGACCTCAAGGGGCCGCGGCACCGCGCGGTGCTGGCACGCCTGCTGGTCGCCAGGGGCCGGGTGGTGCCGGTGACGCGGCTGATCGACGACCTCTGGGACGACGACGCGCCGGACGGTGCGCTGGGCGCCGTGCAGACGTTCGTCGGCGCGTTGCGGAAGGCCCTCGAACCCGACCGCCCACCCCGCGCGCCCGCCCGGCTGCTGGTGACCGTGCCGCCGGGGTACGCGCTGCGGGCGGGTGAGGCGGACGAGGTCGACGCCTGGCGGTTCGAGGCGGCGGTGGGGGAGGCGGCCCGGTCCCTGGCCGCCGGCCGGCCGGCGGAGGCGAAGGCGCTGCTGGACGACGTGCTCGACCTGTGGCGCGGCCCCGCGTACGCGGAGTTCGCCGACCGGCCGTGGGCGCACGGCGAGGCCGCGAGGCTGGACGAGGTGCGGCTGCTGGCCGTGGAACGGCGGGCCGAGGCGGCGTTGGCGCTGGGCGCGGCGGCGGAGTCGGTGCCGGACCTGCGGGCGCACGTCACCGCGCACCCGTTGCGCGAGGACGGCCGGCGGCTGCTGGCCCTCGCCCTCTACCGGACCGGACGGCAGGGCGAGGCGCTGGCCACCCTCCGCCAGTCCCGGGACGTGCTGCGCGCGGAGCTCGGCGTCGACCCCGGCCACGCCCTCCGGCGGCTCGAGACCGACATCCTCGCCCAGTCGCCGGCCCTCGCGCCCGAACCACCGCCCGAGCCGTCGAGCGCCCGGTCCACCCCGTTCGTCGGCCGCGCGGACGAGCTGGCCGAGCTGGTCCGGGCCGCGCGGACGGGCCGGCGGCTGGCGCTGGTCTCGGGCACGGCGGGAGCGGGCAAGACGGCGTTGGCCGAGGAGCTGGCCGCCCGGCTCGCCGCCGCCGGCTGGGCCACCGCGTGGGGCACGTGCGCCGAGGACGCGCCCGCCGCCTGGCCGTGGACGCGGATGGCGGAAGCGCTTGCGCTCGGGGACGACCTGCCCGCCGGCCGGTTCGAGCGGCACCGCGCGATCGCCGCCGCCCTGGCCCGGCGGGAGCAGCCGGTCCTGCTGGTCTTCGACGACCTGCACCGGGCCGACGACGACACCCTCGCGCTGGTGACGTCCCTGGCCGCCGACCCGGACGCCGGCCGGGTGCTGATCGTCGGCACCTACCGCTCCACCGAGATCTCCGCCGCCCTGACCGGAGCCCTCGGTCGGGCCGCCCGCACCGAGCCCGCCCGCGTCCACCTGGGCGGCCTGACCGAAGCCCGGGTGCGCGACCTGGTCGAGGCCGTCACCGACCGCGCGCCGACGGACGCCGACGTGCGCGCGATCCACACCCGCAGCGGCGGCAACCCGTTCTTCGTCCGCGAGCTGACCCGCCTCTGGGAGACCGACCCCGCCCTGAGCACCGTCCCCGCCGGTGTCCGCGACGTGCTGCGCCACCGCCTCGCCCAGCTCTCCGACACGGCGCGCACCCACCTGCGCCAGGCGTCCGTCCTCGGCCAGGAGGTCGACCTGGACGTGCTGGTCCCGCTCGCGGGCGACGAGGACGTGGTGCTGGACTCCGTCGAGTCGGCGCTGCTCGCGGGTTTCCTGGTCGAGCCGGACGCCGACCGGCTGCGGTTCGCCCACGCGCTCGTGCAGGAGACGCTGTACGACGACATCGCGCACGCCCGCCGGGCCCGGTGGCACGCCGCTGCCGCCGACGTCGTCGAGCGGGTGCGCCCCGACGACGTCGAGGCCGTCGCCCACCACCTCCTGCGCGCCGGGAACCGGGTCGCCGCCGCGCGGACCGCCCACCACACCCGGGCCGCCGCGGAACGCGCGGAGCGCCGGTCCGCGCCGCACCAGGCGGCCAGGTGGTGGCGCGAGACGCTGGCCCGGACGGGAGGACCGGACCGCCTCGACGCCGTGATGGGCCTGGTGCGGGCGCTGGCCGTGACCGGCGACCTCGACCAGGCCCGCCGGCACCGGGCGCGCGCCGTCGCCGAGGTGGCCGGCGACCCGGTGCTGACCGCCCGCACGATCGGCTCGTTCGACGTGCCCGCGATCTGGACCACCAACGACGACGAAGCCCTGTCCGCGGACCTCGTCGACGCGGCCGAACGCGCGCTGGACGCCCTGCCGCCGGGCCACGACGCCGAACGCGCCCGCCTCCTGGTCACCATCGCGATGGAACGCCGCGCCGACACCGGGCGGCGTGGCCGGGACGCGGCCCTCGAAGCCGAGGCCGTCGCCCGCGAGCTGGACGACCCGGCGTTGCTGGCCCTGGCGCTCAACGGCCGGTTCCTCCAGACGTGCCACCGGGCGGGCCTCGCGCCGGACCGGGCCCGGATCGGCGCGGAGCTGCTGGACCTCGCCGCCCGCCACGGCCTGGTGACGTTCGAGGTGCTCGCCCACCTCATCCTCGTGCAGTCCCACGCCGCGCTCGCCGACCTGGCCGCCGCCGACCGGCACGCCGCCGCGGCCGACGCGCTCGCCGAACGGCACGACCTGCCGCTGGTCGGCGTCTTCACCACCTGGTACGCCGCGCTGCGCCTGGCCGTGACCGGGCGGCGGGACGAGGCGCGGGCCGCCTACCGCGCCGCCGCGTCCCGCCTGTCCGGCGCCGGGATGCCGGGCGTGGAAAGGGGAATCCTGCCGTTGGCGCTGCTGGGCCTCGGCGACGTGCCGGACGCCGACTGGGGCCCGTACGAGCCGTGGGCGCGCCCGGTCGTCCTGCTGGCGCGGGGCGAGCGCGCCGAAGCGCTCGCGGCCGTCGTCCCCGACTCGCCGCACGACCTGCTGTTCGAGGTCAGGACGTGCCTGCACGCGGTGGTCGCCGTCGAAGCGGGCGACCGGCCGACCATGGCGCGCCTCTACGACCGGCTCCTCCCGGCGGCCGGGGAGCTCGCCGGCGCGGGCAGCGGCCTGGTCGCGTTCGGCCCGACCGCCCACCACCTCGCCGCCCTCGCCGCCGCGCTCGGCCGTCCCGGACAGGCCGCCGGGCACCGGCGGCGGGCGCGGCGGATCGCCGCCGCGCTGGGCGCTCCACAGTGGACCGGATTCGACGTCACCTAGTGGGCGGCTCAGGGTGCCGCTGGGTGATCGTCCTGATCCGGTGCGCACCCGGACCGCCCTAGGTTCGTCCGGGTGACTGGAAAACGAGTGATCCTGCCGGCGCTGCTCGCCGGCGCGACGTTGGCCACGGCCGTGCCCGCCACGGCCGCACCCGGGACAGCCCCACCCGCGACAGTCCCACCCCGGACGGCCGCACCCGCACCCGCTGCCGCGGTGTCGCCGGTGCGGTTCGAACTCCCCGCCCCCACCGGCCCCTTCGCGGTGGGGACCACCGAACTCCACCTGGTCGACCACGCCCGCCCCGACCCGTGGGTGCCGGGCGCCACCCGGGAACTGATGGTCACCATCCGGTACCCCGCCAGGGCGGACGGGGACGGGAAGGCGCCGTACCTGCCGCCCGGCGTCGCCGAGGTGGTCGCCGCGAGCGACGCCCGCGCCCTGCGCATCGACCCGGCCGAGCTGGACTACGGCTTCGCCACCCACTCCGTCCCCGACGCGCCGGCCGTCCCCGGCCGCCGACCCGTCGTGCTGTACTCGCCGGGACGCGGCAACCCCCGCGCCCTGGGCACCGGACTCGCGGAGCAGTTGGCGAGCGAGGGCTACGCGGTCGTCGCCATCGACCACACCCACGAGCCGCCGGCGGTGCGGTTCCCGGACGGCCGGGTCGCGCCGCGCTCCGTCCCGCCGCTGACGATCGACGTCAACAAGAAGCTGATGGCGACCCGCGTGCGGGACACGAGCTTCGTCCTGGACCAGCTGGAAGTCCTGGCCCGCGGCGGCAACCCGGACGCGGCCCGCCGCCGCCCGCCGGCGGGCCTGGCCCGCTCGCTCGACCTGTCCCACGTCGGCGTGGTCGGCCACTCGGCGGGCGGGTTCACCGCCGGCGAGACCATGCTGACCGACCGCAGGATCGACGCGGGCGCGAACCTCGACGGCAGCATGGCCTACGACCAGGCCGCGGGCGACTTCGGCCGCGTCGCCACCGAGGGCCTGGACCGGCCGTTCCTGCTGATGAGCGCGGGCGACCACAGCGCGGCGTCCGACCTGTCGTGGCAGTCGTTCCTGGCCCGCCACCGCGCCTGGTCACGGCAGCTGCACCTGCCGGACGGCGAGCACTCGTCGTTCACCGACCACCAGTCGCTGCTGCCGCGACTGGCCGCGCACCTCGGCCTCGACCCGGCGGTGACGACGCCGGTCATCGGCGCCGTCGACCCGGACCGCAGCACCGCCGCCCAACGCGCCTACCTGACCGCGTTCTTCGACCGGCACCTGCGCCACCGGCCGCGACACCTGCTCGACGGACCGTCCGACCGGCACCCCGACGTGCGGTTCCTCGGCTGAACCTCAGCCACGCCCGCCGGGGGTGACCAGACCGGTCTCGTAGGCCACGACGACGGCCTGCACGCGGTCGCGCAGTCCCAGCTTGGCCAGGATGCGCGCCACGTGGGTCTTCACCGTCGCCTCGGACAGGTGCAGCTTCCCGGCCAGCTCGGCGTTGCTCAGCCCGCGCGCCAGCAGGCCGAGCACCTCCAGCTCGCGCGGCGTCAACGCGGCCAGGTCGCGGTGCAACGACGCGGTGCCCGCACCGCGGTCCGCGAACCGCTCCACCAACCGGCGGGTGATGGCGGGCGCCAGCAGCGCGTCGCCGGAGCGCACCATCCGCACCGAGGCGACCAGGTGCTCCGGCGTCACGTCCTTGAGCAGGAACCCGCTCGCGCCCGCCGACAACGCGGCGTAGACGTAGTGGTCCAGGTCGAACGTGGTCAGGATGATCACCCGCGGCTCGGGCCGCGCCCCGGTCAGGATGCGGCGGGTGGCCTCCAGGCCGTCCAGCTCCGGCATCCGGACGTCCATCAGCACCACGTCCGGCACGGTCCGCCGCACCGCCTCCACGGCCTCCAGGCCGTTGGTCGCCTCGCCGACCACGTCGATGCCGTCGGCGGTGAGGATCATCCGGAAACCGGTGCGCACCAACACCTGGTCGTCGGCGACCACCACCCGCAGCGGGGCGTTCACGGCGCCTGCACCGGGATCGACGCGATGACGTGGTAGCCGCCGCCGGCGCGGGGCCGGGCGTCCAGCGTGCCGCCGTACACCGCCAACCGCTCCCGCAGGCCGATCAGCCCGTGCCCGTTGCCCGCGGCCGCACCGGGACCGGGTTCCCCGCCGGTGTCGACCACCTCCACCCGGAGGTGGTCGACACCGTAGACCACGGTCACCGCCGCCGACCCGCCGGAGGCGTGCTTGACCGCGTTCGTCAACGCCTCCTGCACCACCCGGTAGGCGGCCAGCTCCACCCCGGACGGCAGCGGGCGCGGCTGCCCGCTCACCGTCGACTCGACCGGCACCCCCGAGTCCCGCAGCCGGTCGACCAGGGCCGCCAGCTGGTCGAGCCCCGGCTGCGGCGCCAGGTCCGCCGGGTCGGCGCCGTCCGCCGCCAGCAACCCCATCACGTGCCTCAGCTCCGTCATCGCCGCCCGCCCACCCGCCTCGACCGCCAGCAACGCCTCCCGCGCCTGCCCGGGCGAGGACGCCATCACCTTGCGCGCCGCACCCGCCTGGATCGTCATCACGCTCACGTGGTGCGTCACCACGTCGTGCAGCTCGCGGGCGATGCGGGCCCGCTCGTGCTCGACCGCCCGGTGCAACGCCTCCGCCTGCTCGCGCTCCAACGCCGACACCTGCGCCCGGCCCTCGTCCGTGCGGACCTTCCACGTGCGCAGGCCGTTCGCCGCCATGATCAGCGGCACCAGCACCAGCAGCGGCACGTACTCGTTCGGCACCACCGGCAGCTCCGAGTCCCGGAACACCGCCACCACCAGCACCGCCACCAGCAGGCTCGCCAGAGCGGGCCACCGGTGCGGGCTGTACGCCGCCGCCGAGTAGGCGGCGATGACGCACGCGTAGAACGTGAGCCCCGGCGACTCCGACGGCGACGCCGACGTCGCGTACAGCACCACCCACAGCACGGCCAGCGGATAGCGGCGGCGCAGCGCCAACGCCACCGCGCCCACCACCGCGATCACCACGGCGCCCGCCATCGCGCCGGGCTGCGGCGGCGGAGGCAGGGGCACCGGTCGCAGCAGACCGCCGACCACGACGACGCGCGCCGGCACGTCCTGCGAGTCGACCGCGTACCGCGCCGAGACGATGCCGACGACCAGCGCCAGCACCGCGTCGAACACGTAGTTGCGCACCGTGGGCCGCGGCAGCGGACCGGTCGGCGGCAGCACCAGCGCCGCCCAGGCCCGCAGTCGGTCCACCACCGGCGCGACAGTCACCCGGCCATTCTCACCGACGCGCCGGCCGCGGACATCCACCCGGCGACCCCTCCGCCTACACCGCTCGACTACACCTCAGGGATGACACCGCGCCGCCGTCGTCCCGGTGGGCTACCGGAAATGCCCCCGCCGACCGACGCGCCCGCGTCCGCGCCGCTCCTAGCGTCCACCGCGCCACATCGAGGACGAACCAGGGAGCCGACCATGACCACGCCGGTGATCGAACTGCGTGACGTGAGCCGCGGGTACGACGACGGGCCACCGGCGTTGAGCGACGTGACGCTGACCGTGCGGGCGGGGGAGGCCGTCGCGGTCCTCGGCCCGTCCGGCAGCGGCAAGTCCACGATGCTCAACCTGATCGCCGGCCTCGACCGGCCCGACACCGGCGCCGTCACCGTGGCCGGCGTGCGGATCGACGGCTTGGGCGAGGCCGCGTCCGCGCGCCACCGGCGGGCCCGGATCGGCATGGTGTTCCAGTTCTTCAACCTCCTCGACGACCTGACCGTGGCCGACAACGTGGTGCTGCCCGCCCAGCTCGCGGGCATGGCGCGCGGCACCGCGGCCCGACGCGCGGCGGAACTGCTCGACCAGCTCGGCGTCGCCCGGCACGCCCGCGCCTACCCGGGCCGGCTGTCCGGCGGTGAGCGGCAACGGGTCGCGGTCGCGCGGGCGCTGATGAACCGGCCCGCGCTGCTGCTCGCCGACGAACCGACCGGCGCGCTCGACACCGCCTCCGGCGAGGACGTCAGCGCGCTGCTCACCGAGCTGAACGCCGACGGCCAGACCATCGTGGTGGTCACCCACGACCTGGCGCTCGCCCGGTCCTGCACCCGCCGCACCATCCGGCTGGTCGACGGCCGGATCGCGGGCGACGTCGCCGCGGCGCCGACCCGATGAGCGGCCTGGGCCGGGTCGTCCGCTCGGGCATCGCGCGCCGCCGGGTGCAGACCGCGGTGATCGGGCTCGCCACCACGATGGCCGTCACGTCGTCCGTGCTCGGCGGGTCGCTGCTGGTGGCGTCCACCGCGCCGTTCGACGACGCGTTCGCCGAGCAGCGCGGCGCGCACCTGTCCGCGTGGTTCGACGCGACGAAGACCACGGCGGGACAGCTGGTGGCGCCCGTCGCGGGCGTCACCGCCTCCGCCGGGCCGTTCCCCACCAAGTCGGTCACGCCCAGCGGCGGCGGACGCGGCGACGAGACGCCGATGACGGTCGTCGGCCGGGCCGACCCCGCCGGCGGACCCGTGGACGCGGTCACGGTGACCGAAGGGGAGTGGGCCGACGAGCCGGGCGAGGTCGTGGTGTCCGCCGACGGGCCCTACGCGCACTCGCCGACCGGCTCCGGCGTCGGCCGCCGCCTCTCCCTCGCCGACGGCTCCGCGGTGACCGTGGTCGGCGTGGCCCGCTCGGTCAGCCGCACCGCCGACGGCTGGGTGCCACCGTCCTGGATCACCGAGCCCGAGGGCTACCAGGTGCTGTACCGCTTCGCGTCCGCCGCCACGACCGAGGAGGTCGACGCGGCCCGCGCGGCGGTCGCGGCGGCGATGCCCGAGGACGCGCTGAGCGGGTCGCAGTCGTGGCTGGTGCTGAAGCGGGCGGCCGACCGGAGCATCGCGGTGTTCGTGCCGTTCCTGATCGCGTTCGGCGTGCTCGGACTGGTCATGTCGCTGCTGGTGGTGGGCAACGTGGTCGCGGGCGCGGTCGGCGCGGGAACCCGGCGGATCGGCATCCTCAAAGCCCTCGGCTTCACCCCCGCGCAGGTCGTGTGGGCGTACCTGGGGCAGGCGCTGGTCCCGGCGGCGGCCGGCGCGGCGGCCGGCGTCGTCGCGGGCAACCTGCTCGCGATCCCGGTGCTGGCCGAGACCGAGGACGTCTACGGCGCGGTGACGTTGACCGTGGCGCCGTGGGTGGACGCCGCGGTGGTCGCCGGCGCGTTGGCGCTCGTGTCGGCCGTGGCGTGGGCGAGCGCGCTGCGCGCCGGGCGGTTGCGCACGGTGGACGCGATCGCCGTCGGCCGAACCCCGCGCCCCGGCCGCGGCCGGTGGGCCGCCGGGCTGACCGCCCGGCTGGCCCTGCCGCGACCCGTCGGCCTCGGCCTGGCCCGCCCGTTCGCCCGCCCCGCCCGTGCGGCGGCGATGGTGGCGGCGGTGCTGTTCGGGGCCACCGCGGTCACGTTCGCGGTCGGGTTGGCGGCGTCGCTCAACCAGATCCAGATCGCCCGCGACCACGACTCGGCGGACGTGACGATCGGCGTGGAAGGCGCCGGCGGCGATCGCCGTCCCGGCCCCGGCCCCGGCCCCGGGCCCGGTCCTGGTGCCCGCCCGGCCGACCCGGTCGCGGTCTCGGCCGTCGTCGACGCACAAGCCGGGACGCGCGCGCACTACCGCACCACCCGGACGAACGTGACCGTCAGCGGGGTGGCCGGCACGACCGCGCTCGTCTCGTTCACCGGCGACGCCACCTGGGACGGCTACCAGCTCGTGTCCGGCCGCTGGTTCGCGCAGCCCGGCGAGGCCGTCGCGCCCACGACGTTCCTGACCGCCACCGGCACCCGGATCGGCGACACCGTGACGGTGAACGACGGCGCGAACCCGGTCACCCTGCGGATCGTCGGCGACGTCTTCGAGATGAGCCACGACGGCATGGTGGTGCTGACCGACTCGGCTACCTACGCGTCCGGGTCCGCGGACGTGAGCCACCACATCGCGGTGCGGCCCGGCACCGACGTCACCGCGTACCTCGACGGGCTGAACACGGCGCTGAAACCGCTCGACGTCACCGCCCGGGCGGGAGGCTCCACCCAGATCAGCGACACCATCGTGCTCATCGACAGCCTGACGGCCGCGCTCACCCTGATGCTCGTCGCGGTCGCCGCCATGGGCGTGCTGAACGCCGTCGTCCTCGACACCCGCGAACGCATCCGCGACCTGGGCGTCCACAAAGCACTCGGCATGACACCCCGGCAGACCATCGCCATGGTGATCGCCTCGGTCGTCGTCATCGGGGTGGTCGGCGGCGCGGTCGGCGTGCCCGCCGGGGTCGCGCTGCACCGGGCCGTGCTGCCGGCGATGGGGGAGAGCGCCGGGCTCGGCCTGCCCCCGTCGGCGTTCGCCGTGCTCGACCCGCTCACGCTGCTGCTGCTCGGCGTCGGCGGCCTGCTGATCGCGATCGCGGGCGCGGCGCCACCGGCCACCTGGGCGGCGAAGACGTCTACGGCGACGGCCTTGCGGACCGAGTAGGGCGGACGACGGGGACCAGGGCGAGCGCCGGGAGCAGCAGCAGCGGCACGACCAGCAGCGCCCGCAGGACACCGACCTGGTCCCCGAGCAGCCCTACGACCGGCGGCCCGGCCAGGAACGCGGTGTACCCGATGACCGCGACCACGCTGACCCGGGCCGCCGCCCGGCCCTCCTCGTCGGCGGCGGCGCTCATGCCGACCGGGAAGCCGAGCGACGTGCCCAGACCCCACAACGCCACCCCGGCCACCGCCACCGCGGGCTCGCCGCCCAGCACCGCCAGGGCCGTCCCGGTGATCGCCAGCAGCATCGTGCCCACCAGCACCGGCGCCCGCCCCCAGCGGTCGAGCGCGACCGTGCCCACCACCCGGCCGAACGTCATCGTCGCCACGAACACGCCGAACACGACCGCGCCCGCCGCCGGCCCGAACGCGTACCCGTCCACGAACGCCACCGCGACCCAGTCGTTCGCGGTGCCCTCGGTGAACGCCAGCACCAGCACCAGCACCCCGATCAGCAGCGTGCGCGGCTCCCGCCACGCGGCCGGCACACCGCTCTTCCCGCCGGCCGTGTCGTCCGCGCCGTGCCGGAACGACCGCGCGGCGACGACCGTGCCCGCCACCGCGACCACCGCGACACCCGCCAGGTGGGCGGTCACCGGCACGTCCAGCCAGGCCGCCGCCGCGGCCAGGCCGGCGGCGGCCACCGTGCCCAGGCTCCAGACCGCGTGGAACCTCGGCATGACCGTGCGACCGAGCACCCGCTCGACCGCCGCCGCTTCGACGTTCATCGCCACGTTGCACGTGCCCGACCCGTAGCCGAGCAGGAACAACCCGACCGCCGTCGCCGACACCGACGGCCACACCCCGATGGCCGCGCCCGCGACCACCAACCCGGCCGACACCCCGACCGCCGACACGCGCACCGTGCGGCGGGCCCCGAGGCGGTGGGTCACCTCGCCGGCCGTGAGCATCGCCGCCGTCGCGCCCACCGACATCGCCAGCAGCAACAACCCGAGCGCGCCCGAGCCGAGCCCCAACGCGTCGCGGGCGGCGGGCACGCGGGCGAACCAGGACGCCACCGCGACCCCGTTGAGCCCGAACGTGACCGCCACCCCGACCGCCGCACCCCTGACACCACCCGACGTCACCTCGACGTCCTCGCTTCCCCGGTTCGACCCCGACACCGCGCTCCGCCCCTCCCGCACCCCTGCTCGCCGGACCCGACCCCGCCTGTGGAAGCGCTTCCACCACAAGGGCCGGCCTGGCACACTCGCCGCCGTGGTCGAGGAAGCGCGGGGGTCGGCGGGCGAACCGACCTTGGCGGACGTGGCGCGCCGAGCGGGCGTGTCGGTCGCCACCGCGTCGCGCGCCCTGAGCGTCCGCGGCCCGGCCTCCGCCTCCGCCCGCCACCGAGTCGCCGAAGCCGCCCGCGACCTGGGCTACGCCCCGAACCCCGTCGCCCGCGCCCTGGCCACCCGCAGCGGCACGCGCATCGCCGTAGCCGTCGGCGGCCACACCGCGCACGTGCTCAACGACCCTTACGCGGCCCGCGTGACCGCCGCCACCGCCACCACGGCCGCCGCGCACGGCGTCGGCGCGTCCCTCCACTGGCTACCGCTGCACGACCCGGCCGAACTGGGCAGGTTGGCCGAGAACCGCGACATCGGCGGCATCATCGTCGTCAACCCCACGCCCGCGGCGCTGGCCGCGGTCCCCCGACGCGCCCGCGCCCGAATCGCCTCGATCGGCATCGGCACCCGCGACATCCCGTCCTTCGACGTCGACAACGCCACCGGCACGAGGAGGGTGGTCGAACACCTCCTCGCCACGGGCCGCCGCCGGATCGCCATGATCACGGGCCCCTCGTGGCTGCCCTGCACCGACCGCGCCCTCACCGCCTACCGCCGGGCCCTCGCCGACGCCGGCGCCCCACCCCGCCTGGCCGCCGGCGACTTCACCGCGGCCACCGGCGAGTCCGCCGCCGCCGAGATCATGACCCGCTGGCCGGACACCGACGCGATCTTCGCCTTGGGCGACCTGTCCGCGCTGGGCGCGCTGACGGCCCTGCGCCGCACGGGCGTGGACGTGCCGGGCGACGTCGCGGTCGCCGGCTTCGACGACATCGCCTACGCGACCCTGAGCCGGCCCGGCCTGACCACCACCACGAACCCCGTCGAAGCGATCACCACCGGCGCCGCCACCGCCGTCCTCGACCGCCGACCCGGGCCTCCGCAGACCTTCTACCCGTCGACCCTGGTCCTCCGCGCGAGCACCTGACCACTCACCCGGCCGCCTGACCACTCACCCGGCGACGTGGCCGAGCCCGACCGGTCGACCGCCGGCCGCCCGTTGCGGGGTGGCCCGTTGCGAGGTGGGTGAGGTGTGGGGTGGTGGGTTGAGGGGTGCGGGGGCGGGGTGGTGGGTTGAGGGGCGGGGGTTGGTTGCCGGCCTCGTTGTTCCAACCGACGTTCGAGGCCTTCGATAACGGCGTTCTGGTTGTTGATCGGGGTCAGATTCACTCGATCGTGGACGGGGGGTAGGAGGAAAGAGCTGGTCAGGGCCAGTTTAACGGGAAGTCGAACTCCCGGCGACCGGAGACACCGGCTGGTGGCGGCGGTCGACCGCGACGGCCGCCATCAGCACGCAGCCGGCCATCGGGACCACCAGCGGCGGGAGTTGCCAGGTCACGATCAGCATCACGGCGAGCGACATGACCAGCAGCAGGGAGCCCCCGAAGTCGGACGCGGCACGTCGCCCCGCCGCCCGCGCCACGGCCGGCCACCGCGAACCCGGCGACCACAGCGCCGCGGCACGCAGCACGACCACCGCCAGACCCACCGCCGCCACCCCGCACACCACGGCCACGACGCCACCGCCGGCGACCCGCGTCCGCAGGAGCACGACGTCCACCACGAGCACGGCGAACGCCGCCACCACCCCGAGCGACGCCACCCACCCGCCGGGCAGCGCCGACCGCACCCGCTCGAAGAACGACCGGATCGACGTGGTCTCCCCGTCGACGTGGGCCTTGATGTGCGCGCACCCGGCCGCGAGCGCCGGCACCACCGTCACCACCGGCAGGGCGGCCAGCAGCACCAGCAGCCCCGCCATCAGGCACTCGCCGAACAACGAGAACCGCTTCACCGGCTCACCCCTTCAACCCCGACGTCGACACACCCTCCACCAGGAACCGCTGGAAGAACAGGAAGAACAGGATCACCGGCACCAGCGCCAGCATCGACATCGCCATCAGCGCGCCGAAGTCCGAGCCGGTCGTCTCGTCGATGAACAGCTGCAACGCCAACGGCAACGGGTACTTGTCCGGTGTGCTCAGGTAGATCAACGGGCCGAAGAAGTCGTTCCAGCTCCAGATGAACGTGAAGATCGCGGTGGTGATGAGCGCCGGCCGGCACAGCGGCAGGATGATGTGCCAGAACACGATCCAGTGCCCGGCCCCGTCGATCTTCGCCGACTCGTCCAGCTCACGCGGCAGCTGCCGGATGAACTGCACGATCAGGAACACGAAGAACGCCTCCGACGCCAGGAACTTGCCCGCCAGCAGCGGCACGTACGTGTCCACCAGGTCCAGGTTCTGGAACACGATGTACTGCGGGATGATCAGCACGTGGAACGGCAGCAGCAGCGTCGCGATCATGATGCCGAACAGCACGGTCCGGCCGCGGAACCGCAGCCGGGCGAACGCGTAGGCCGCCAACGCCGACGACGCGACCGTCCCCACCACCGACAGCACCGCCAGCACGGCGGAGTTCCAGAAGAACCGGCCCACGCCGATCCCGACGACGCCCTCGAACACCCGCTCGTAGTTCGCGAACGTCGGGTCGGTGGGCAGCAGATGGAGGCTGCCGACGATCGCCTCGGACGGCTTGAACGTCGCCGCCGCCACCCACACGATCGGGTACAGCACGACGGCGAGCAGGGCGAGCACGCCGACGTGCCACGCCACCCTGGTCAACGACTGCCTCATCGCTTGTCCCCCGAGTCCCCGGAGTAGAACACCCAACCCCGTGCGGTGCGGAACAGGAACACGGTGACCAGGCCGACGCCGAGCAGCAGCATCCACGCCATCGCCGACGCGTAACCCATGCGGTAGTCGCCGAACCCGCGGTCGAACAGGTAGATCGTGTAGAACAGGGTGCTGCCCGCCGGCTGCCCGTTCGGCCCGCCCACCACGTACGCCGAGGTGAACACCTGGAAGGCGTTGATCGTCTCCAGCAGCAGGTTGAAGAACAGCACCGGTGAGATCATCGGCAGCGTGATCGACCAGAACCGCCGCCCGCGGCCCGCCCCGTCGACCTCGGCCGCCTCGTACAGCTCCCGCGGCACCTGCTTGAGCCCCGCCAGGAAGATCACCATCGGCGCGCCGAGCTGCCACGTCGCCAGCAGCACCAGCATCATCAGCGAGAAGTCCGGGTTGCCCGCCCAGCCGCCGGTGTCGACGCCGAAGCGCAGCAGCAGCTGGTCGACCACCGAGTCGTCGCTGAACATCATCTTCCACACGATCGCGACGCCGACGCTGCCGCCGATGAGCGACGGCCCGTAGAACGCCGCCCGGTAGAAGCCCTGGCCGGCCCGCTTGCCGTTGAGCAGCACGGCCACGGCCAGCGCCACGGCCAGCTTGATCGGCACGGCCAGCGCCACGTAGATCGCGGTGACCTGGACCGACCGCAGCCACCGCGCGTCGGAGAACATCCGCTGGTAGTTCTCCAACCCGATCCAGGTCGGGGTGTTGAACAGGTCGTAGTCGGTGAACGAGAGGTACAGCGAGGTCACCATCGGGCCGAGGGTCAGCAGGACGATCCCGATGATCCACGGTGACAGGAACAGGTAGCCCGCCAGGCCGTCGCCGGGCAGACGGGCCCGCTTGCGCGAACCCGTCCCCGCGGCGACGGCGACCTCGGCTCCGCGATCCGGCGCGATCGTCGCCCGGCTCACGACCCGAGGGTCTCTTCCGCCTCGGTGAAGAACTGGTCGACCGCCTGGTCCACCGAGGTGCGGCCGTACTGGAGCTCCTCGGTGATCCGGATGAACGCCTGCTCCAACGTGCCGGCGCCCTTGGGCGGCGCGGGAGGCGTCTTGCCGAACTTGTCCTTCAGGTCGTCCTCGTAGGCCGCCACGGCGGCCAGGGGACCTTCGAGCTGGGCCGCGGCGCGCTGCGCGTTCGTCGGCGGCAGGCCGCGGTTGGCGCCGAAGATCTTGCCGACCTCCGGGTCGTTGACCATGAACGACACCAGCTTGGCCGCCGCCGCCGGGTGCTCGGTCTTCTGCGACACGCTCAGCAGCATCGACGGCTTCAGGTACTGCCCGCCCGCGTCCGCCTTGTCCGACGGCACCGGCCCCAGCTTCAGCTCCGCCTTGGCGCCCTTGTCGTAGCGGGCCATGAAGTTGTCCCAGCCGAGGTCGCCGGCGATGAGGTCCATCTCCAGCGCGTGCGAGGGCTTGATCTGCACGCCCTTCTCGATCGGCAGGGCGACCCCGGCGTCGGCGAGCGCCTTGCCCTCCTCGAAGAACTCCTTGAGCCGCGCCTGGTCGAAGCCGAGCTTGCCGTCCTCGGTGTAGAGCGACTTGCCCTCCTGGCGCAGCTGGAGCTCCAGGTTGTAGTAGCTGCCGATGTAGTTGCCCCCGCCGGGGACCCCGGTCTTCTCCGCGATCGTCTTGATGGCGGACCGGTAGTCGTCCCAGGTCCAGCCTTCCTTCGGCTCCTCGACGCCGGCCTGGGCGTAGAGCGCGGGGTTGTAGATGTAGCCCCAGGTGTTGCCGCCCGTCGGCACGCCGTACAGCTTGCCGTCGATCTCGCCCGCGCCCTTGAGCCCTTCGAGCAGGTCGCCGAGCTCGAGGTTCTTGCCGTCCTGCTTCTTCAGGTCGTAGAGCGCGTTGCGGTCGGAGTACTCGCGGATGTAGGCGAAGTCCATCTGCAGCACGTCCGGGGCGTTGCCGCCCGCGGTCTCGGTGGCCATCTTCTGCCAGTACGCCTCGAACTCCTGGAAGCTCGGGGTCACCTTGATCTCGGGGTTCCTGCTCTGGAAGAGGTCGATCGCCTTCTGCATCAACTCGGCGCGCTCGGCGTTCCCCCACCACGAGAACCGCAGCGTGGCGGGACCGGCCTGGGTCTCGTCGCCGCTGCCGCCGCTGCCGCCACAGGCGACCGCCAGCAGCGCCACCATCGACGTCGCCAGGACTCTGAAACGTTTCAGTGCACCCATCCGAAAATCCTCCGGTCTCGACCGCTTCCCGATGCCGTGCGCGGTGTGGGAGGGAAAGCGCTTTCCGGGAGGCTACGAGCAGGTTGCGCCAACGTCAATGCCCACTTTGGCAGCCGTGCCGCCGCCGATCGGGGGTCGCTCGCCCCGGCCGCCGCCACCACCCGCCGCGAGGCGCGGCGGACGGTGGCGGACGGCCGGTCGGTGGTCATCGGACGTACGGCCACCCGGCGGAGTCGAAGGCGAGCAGGTTGATGCCCAGGCGGGACGCGCCGTCGTCACCGTAGTAGTGGTAGACGAGGATGTCGCTGTCGACGTCCGAGAACACGTCCTGGTGCCCGGTGCCGTGGACGCTGCCCTGGCCGGCGAGGATCTCCGTGCCGCCGCCCGAGGTCATGGCCGTGCCGTTGCGCGCGACGTACGGACCGGTGACGCTGGTCGAGCGGCCGACCATGACCCGGTAGGTGCTCTGCGCGCCGCGGCAGCAGTAGTCGAACGACACGAACAGGTAGTAGTAGTTGCCGCGCTTGACGATGTTCGGCGCCTCGATCGCGCCGCCGTTGCGGCCGGCGATGGAGCGGACCGTGGAGTCGGAGCGCAGGCCCGTCGACGGGTTGAGCGCGATCATCTTGAGGCCGGACCAGAACGAGCCGAAGCTCAGCCACCAGCGGCCCTGGTCGTCCACGACGAGGTCGGGGTCGATGGCGTTGTAGTTGTCGCTGGTGCGCGTCTCGATGACCAGGCCGCGGTGCGTCCACGTGCCGGCGTTGCCGCTGGGACTGGTGGCCAGGAAGATCGCCGACCGGTTCGAGCCGAACGACGAGGCCGAGTAGTACATGTAGTACTGCCCGTTGAGGTAGGAGATGTCCGGCGCCCAGAGGTTGCGGCTGCCGTTGGTGTAGGTGGTGGTCCAGGAGGCGCCGTTGGGGAAGGCGGCCCCCGCGTTGCGGAAGGCGGTGCGGTCGGTCGAGGTCTTCAGGCCGATGCCGTCCGCGGTGTGCGCGACCAGGTAACTGCCGTCGGGCCTCTTGACGACGCTGGGGTCGTGCACCCGGATGTCGCCGGTGACGACCCCGGGTCCGGGGTAGGCCGACGCCGATGGCGCGGCCACGACGGTCACGCCGGTGACGGCGAGCGCGGTGACGAAGGTGGCGAGAGCGCGTTTCCTCAATGCAGCCACGGTTTCCTCGATACTCTCGGGATGGACTGGACGCGGCGGCGTGGGTGTCCTGAGTGGACTACGGCGGTGCTGGGAGGAAGGGAGGCTCGGCGTCGCGACCCGCCGGCGGCATGCCTGCGCGGACCCGTGCGTCGCCTCCTTGCGAGCGGGGATCGTGACGCGCCTCCGGTCGCCTGCCGGTGGGCCGGACTGGGAGCGCTTCCCCGGCACCGTAGCGCAGGCCCGTTCGGGTGGGCAACCCTCTCTGTTATCGCTAACAGGCAGGCCGGGAACCTGGGGCAGCAGTGGCTGTTAGCGCTCACAAGCGGTCTGATCAGCTCAGGGACCCCGCAGCCTGGTCCGCACCCCGCGGTGCCGCGCGGGAGTCAAAACGCCGCCGTCGGGGTATGGCAACACCATGACGCACCAGGAACCGCTGGACCTCGGCGCCACGGACCTCCCGGAGTCCGAGGAGGCGCGCCTCAGGCGTGCGCACGACCTCGACGAGCCACCGGTGTTCGACGAGCGCAACGACGTCGACCGCAGGTCGCGGACCAGGGCGACCCTGCTGCCCGAGGAGCGGCGGACCGGCAGCGCCGACCCGGAGGCCCAGGCGCGCGAGGTGCTGCGCGACTCCGACGTGCGCACCGAGATCCCGGAGTCCGCGCCCGACACCATGGCGGAACGCCGCGAGTCCGACGCCTGAAAGTGCTCACCCGGTGAGCACTTGACCGCGCACGATGGGTCATGGACGCGCTCACCGACACGCCGACCCTCGACTTCGCCGACGCCGCCGGGGTGGGAGGCGTGGCCGGCCGAGCACCACGGCACGAGCGGCGGGGCCTGGCTCAAGATCGCCAAGAAGGGGTCGGGGCGCCCGTCGCCCAGCGTCGCCGAGGCGCTCGACGTCGCCCTGTGCCACGGATGGATCGACAGCCACCGCAAGGGCCTCGACGACGACCGCTACCTCCAGCGGTACTCGCCGCGCCGGCCGGGCAGCTCGTGGTCGCGCGTCGGCGTCGAGAAGGTCGAGGCGCTCGTCGCCGCCGGGCGGGTGCGGGCGGGCGGCTTCGCCGCGATCGCGGCCGCGCGGGCCGACGGCCGGTGGGACGCGGCCCACCAGCGGCAGCGCGACGCCACCGTGCCGCCCGACCCGGTCGAGGCGCCGGCGGGTGCGGACCGCGCGCGGGAGCGGTTCGAGCGGCTCGACCGGACGCGGCGGCACGCCCTGCTCCTCCGGCTCGTGACAGCGCGGACGGCGGCCGCGCGTGCCGCGCGGCTGAGCCGGATCGCGGATGACCTGGCAGGGGTGAACGCGGTCCACAGTGGACCTCACGTGGTGGCCGGGTGGGTGGACGGGGGGAGAGTCGCGTCCGCCCACCCGGCAAGTCGATGCCCGCGCTGGTGGCGAACGTAGCGCAATGTTATCGCTAACACCAGTGGTGGCCGCGAATCACGCCGATAACCAGCCGCTATGGCGGGCGAATGTGAGGCAGCGGGCCGTGTGCCGCTACCCGGACCTCAATCGTCTCGTAATGGGGTCTTGAGGCGCGTGACCTGCGCTGTTAGCGTTAACAGCGCCGCATCCCGACGCCACGATGGAGTGGAACCGATGAACAGTGCCGTTCCCCGGTGGACAGCCCGCAGGCTGGCGGTGGTCGCGGTGGCGGCCGTGACCGCGCTCGCGGGCCTGGTGGTGACGCCCGCCGCGCAGGCCGCGCCGGCCGTGCAGTACACCAACCCGTTGGCGAACCAGCGGGCCGACCCGCACATCTTCAAGCACACCGACGGCTACTACTACTTCACCGCGACCGCGCCGGAGTACGACCGGATCATCCTGCGCCGCGCGACCACGATCCAGGGCCTGGCGAGCGCCTCGGAGTCGGTGATCTGGCGCAAGCACTCGTCGGGGGAGATGGGCGCGCACATCTGGGCGCCGGAGATCCACTTCATCAACGGCAAGTGGTACGTCTACTTCGCCGCCGGCCGCACCGACGACATCTGGCGGATCCGGCCCTACGTGCTGGAGAACAGCAGCGCCAACCCGCTGACCGGCACGTGGACCGAGCGGGGCAAGGTCAACGTCCCGTGGGACACCTTCTCCCTGGACATGTCGACCTTCGTGGTCAACGGCACGCGGTACCTCACCTGGGCGCAGGCCGAGCCCGGCATCTCCACGAACTCGAACCTCTACCTCGCCCGGATGGGCGCCAACCCGTGGAGCGTCACGGGAACGGTGACCAGGCTGACCGTGCCCACGCTGGCGTGGGAGACGCGCGGCGGGGTGAAGGTCGCCGAGGGGCCGACGGTGATCCAGCGCAACGGCCGGGTCTTCCTCACCTACTCGGCCAGCGCCACCGACGCGAACTACTGCCTCGGCATGCTGACCGCGTCGGCCTCGGCGGACCTGCTCAACCCGTCGTCGTGGACGAAGGGCGCGAACCCGGTGTTCGCCTCCAACGCCGCGACCGGCCAGTACGGCCCGGGGCACAACTCGTTCACCGTCTCCGAGGACGGGCAGAGCGACATCCTCGTCTACCACGACCGCAACTACCGCGACATCTCCGGTGACCCGCTGCGCGACCCGAACCGCCGCACCCGCGTGCAGAAGGTCTACTGGAACGCCGACGGCACGCCGGACTTCGGCATCCCGGTGGCCGACGGCGTCACGCCCGTGCGCCTCAAGTCGTACAACTACCCGGACCGCTTCGTCCGGCACTGGGAGTACCGCGGCCGGGTCGAGGCGAACGTCGCGCCGCTGGCCGACTCCCAGTTCCGGGTCGTCACGGGCCTGAACGGCTCCGGCACGGTGTCGCTGGAGTCGACCAACTTCCCCGGCTACTACCTGCGGCACCGCAACCACGAGATGTGGGTCGAGCGCAACGACGGCAGCGCCGTCTTCCGCGCCGACGCCTCGTTCCACCGCCGCGCGGGCCTGGCCTCCGGTTCCGCGGTGTCGTTCGAATCGACCAACTTCCCCGGCGAGTACATCCGCCACAACGGCACGACCGTCAACCTGACCACCGCACCCGACGCCGTCGCACGCGCCGACGCCACGTTCATCCTGGAGTGACCGAAAAGTGCTGCGCTACCCCTTGCTCCACCCGCCGCTGCTGCACGCCCTGGCCACCGCGGGCCACGGGTCGAAGGTCCTGATCGCGGACGCCAACTACGCGCACCGGACCAACGTCCACCACCGGGCCGAGGTGATCCACCTCAACCTGCGCCCCGGCCTCGTCTCCGTCGACGAGGTGCTGGCGCCGGTGCTGTCGGCGATCCCGGTGGAGGCCGTGCACACCATGCGGCCGGACGACCTCGGCACCCCGGAGGCGTGGGCCGACTACGAGCGCGTGCTGGGCCCGGACCTGCCGCTGCGGCCGTTGGCGCGGCAGGACTTCTACGCGGCCTGCCGCGCGCCGGAACTGGCGGTGTGCGTGGCGACCGGTGACGGCCGGCACTACGCGAACGTGCTGCTGACGGTCGGCGCCATCTCCTGATCCCCGGTCCCCGACCCGCTCGCGCCGGCGTGCGTGCGGGTCGGGGGCCGGACCTGCCCGCCGGGTCCCGCCGCGGGCGACTGCCCGACGGGCGGTGCCCGGCGGCCGGGCCGGCGACCCGGAGTCGCACCCGGACGGGGGTGGGTGTCGCGTGGGCCCGCTCAGCCGAGCGGGCTGTGCAGGATCGCCGCGTACCCGTCGGGACCGACGGCCACGCAGCGCCGCTCGTGCGGGCCGGTGGTGATGTCGCCGACCCGGAACCCGAGGGCCTGGGCGCGGGTCCGCGCCTCCTCGACGTCGGGCACCTTCACCAACACGGCCGGACCGTCGTGCACGCGGTCCGCGCCGGACAGGGCCAACCGCCCGCCCGCCACGTCGAACTGGGCCCAGCGGTCGCCGTCCACGAACGTCGGCGCCACGCCGAGCAACGCGGACCACCGCTCGACCGCGCCGGCGAGGTCGTCTGTCGGGACAACGGGAGCGATGCGTTCGGCAGTCACGGGATCGACGCTAATGAGGCCTCGACGGGAGGTCAACGCCGCGACGGCCCGCCGGGCGGATCGAGCAAGATCGGACAAGGCGCCCCGGGCGGTCCGCGGGTGGACCGTCCGAAGTGGAGTGCCGGCGGCGGCCGGGCCCGGTCGGTCCCGGGCGCGGTGACGGTCACGTCGTCGGCGCTCGCCCAGCCGGAATACCCGGGTGTGTGCGCCCGAACCGCGTTTCGCGGCCGGGGTCGGGGGTATCGCACCGGCAGGCGAGAGAGCTGGAGGAGCCATGGCCGGGACGCTGACCCGCGACCACCTGACGGACTGCCTGACCGAGGTGGCCTTCCCGGCGAGCAGGGACGACCTGCTCGACGCGGCGATCCGCAAGGGCGACGCGACCGCGGTCCAGGCGCTGCGGGCGATACCGGAGACCGACTACGCGAGCCTCCACGAGGTGTTCCTCGCGGTCGAGTCCGGCGGCGACCGGCCCCGGTAGCGCCCCGCCGGACGGCGGTCGCGGTCAGCCGGACCAGGCCGCGAGGCCCGCGCGGGACGGGGTGGCGCCGGGGAAGGCGGCCGACAGCGTCCGCGCGTACCGGCTCCCCTCGGGAGTCGTCAGGTCCGGGGGCGTCAGCCACGGCGCGAGGCGGCTCCGCGCGTCCGGCGGCGGGGTTCCGCCGAGCACCAGGACCTCCGGCGCACCGGGGGTGACCGCGAAGCCCAGGCGTGCGGCCTCGTCGCGCACGACCTCCGCCGCCTCGGCCGCGCGCCGCGACCCGTCCGCCACGACGGCGAACGGCCCGCCGATCGACGCGACCTCCGCGCGCAACGCCGCCGCGTCCGAGTCGGTCAGCCCGGGCCAGGGCAGGTCGCCGCGCTTGCCGGTCAGCTTCGCCGCCAACACCGCGGACGCGTAGTCCGGACCCTCCGGGCCGCGGACGTCCGGGCCGGACCACGCCACGGTCCCGGTGTTCACGGGGACCGTGGTGCGCGTGCCCGACCGGTCCAGCCACAGGTCGCTGCGACCCTCGGGCAGCCACACCAACGCCCACCGGCCCGTCGTCCCGTCGCGCGGCAGCGCGGGCACCAGGGCGTTGGGCGCGTTGCCGACCGACAGCGGGGTGTCGGTGGTCTGCACGACGTTCCAGCCGGGCATGTGCGGCACCACGAGCACGTCCACGGTTTCTCCGCCGAGCGCCACGCGGGTCAGCAGCGGGTCCCCGGTGGCCGGGGTGGCGAGCTGCCCGGCGATGGTGACCTGGCCGAGGCCCGCCAGCAGGGTCACGCCGAGCGCCGCGCCGACCACGCGCACCGTCGCCGTCGGCGGGCACAGCACGAGCCAGGACACCCCGACGAACGCCGCCATCAACGTGATGTAGGCGAACGACGAGGGCGGCCCGGAGAACCAGGTGCCGGCGGCCACCGTCGCGAGGACGGCGACCGCCACCACGAGCCGGCCGAGCACCGGCCGCTCGGCCCGCACCGCGGGCGGCACGGCGAGCAGGCCGATCAACGCCACCGCCGCCAACGGCGGCAGCCACGACGCTTCCGCGATGAGCAGCACCACGACGCCGCCGATGCCGGCGGACCCGGTGACCACCCGCCGGGTCGACAACCCCGACGTGGTGGGCGCGAACGGCCGGACCAGGGCCCAGCCAGCGACCACGGTCACCGCGCCGAGCAGGATCAGCCGGAGAAGGGTGAAGCCGAGCGGCAGGCCGACGGCGCCGTGGTTGTGCATGCGATCAGGCCGGCGCGCCGACCGCGCACGAGCAGTGCATCTGCGAGCGCTCCTCGGCGGAGGGCCGCATGTGCAGCACCATCGCGATGACCATCGGGATGAACACCACCGTGTTGTAGAACAGGTGCAGCTCCACCCGCGGGATGATCAGCTGGATGATGCTCGTCGGCGCCGGCTTGCCGAGCAGGTTCGTCCCGGCGGACGCCTGGATGATCAGCAGCAGGTGCTCGATGTGGTGCCAGAACTGGAGGCCGAGCGCGACCGTCCACCAGGTCTTCGAGCGGCCGACGAACCCCTTCCGCAGCGCGAAGAGGAACACGAGCATGACCAGCGCGTAGCCGTAGTGCATGACCTCGGACGTGACCAGCCACGGGAACCACAGGCCGAGCACGCCCTTGGCCTGCGGCACGGGCCAGCCCAGCGCGTAGATCTGCACGGCCTGCGTGATGTGCTCCGCCCAGTGCGCGAGCACGATCAACGTGAACACGTAGAGCGCGGGCTTGTGCCTGACTGTGTTGAGCGGACCGCCCGTCGAGTGGATATGGGCGTGAGTGTCGACCATGGGTTTCCTCCTGCTGCGCCGGTCTCGATCCGATCGATTCCCGTGACCAGCGACGATATCGGGTTTCAGACGCGCCAAGAACGCCTGCGTGCGGACTGCGCAATCGCGGAGAAGGTAATCGGGCCACGCGTCGGTACGGTGGTCACCCCTGGTCACCGCATGGGAACCCGCAGGTCGACTGTATAGCGCTCCGATGCGATTGTCCTCTTCCGGGTTGCGGTCCCGGAATGCCCGACCGGGTGTGAACGGGCCGGAGGAGAGCAATCTGGAAGAAGTGCGAACGGCGGTCGTGTGCTACGGCCGTGCGGTGTTCCGGCCTATTACTGCCATTCGGCGTAGTCGCGTGGAATGATAACGATCCGGACCGGAGCGGCATCCCGTAGCGGTGTGGCGCCCGGGATGTGCAGGCGGGCGCTACGCCAGCCGTTCGCGGGAGAACAACGTGAAGAACCGCGTCGCCACGGCGTCGTCGCCGACCAGGACCAGGTCCCCGGAGTCGAGGGCCTCGGTCAGCGTGCGCCCGCCCGAGACGACGCCGCTGAGCGTCGTGGTGTCCGTGCGGATCACCACGTCCGGCCGGTCGACGGGTTCCCGCACCAGCCGCAGGCCGTCGGGCGTGGCGGTGGCGCGGAACCCGTCCTCGCCCAGCTCGACCACCACGTCGGTGACCACCCCGCGGGTCCGCGCCGGGTCGTACAGCGTCCGCATCGCGAGCATCATCGAGTCCACGCTGAGCGGCCTGCCGTCGAGGGGGCCCGACACCTGCGCACCCCACTTGCCCAGGGCGAACACGACCGGTTCGAGCTGGTGGCCGTACGGGGTCAGCTCGTACACCCACGCGGCGGCGGGCGGCGGGAGCCTGCGGCGGCGCAGCACGCCCGCCTCGTCCAGCTCGCGCAGCCGCTGCGACAGCACGTTGGGGCTCGCGCCCGGCAGCCCGGTCCGCAGGTCGGTGAACCGCTTCGGCCCGAACAGCAGCTCGCGGACGACCAGCAGGGCCCACCGCTCCCCGACGAGGTCGAGAGCGCGGGCCACCGTGCACGCGTCGTCGTACCGTCGTCTGGTCGCCACGGTCTCCCAGTCTAGTCGGGGTCGGTACGGGAACCGCACTAGTTGGTTGCTTTATAGGACCGACCTCCGTTAGCTTGTGGGATCAAGACGTCGACCGCGGACCGAGGTCCGGGGGGTGCCGGTGGCCGTGACCTGTCAGGTCGCGCCGCCGGGCGATCCCCCGGCGCCCGAGCTCCGTGCCGATGCCGTGTTCCGACTCGTCGGCGGGACCCCCAGCCCGCTCGAGCGGAACGCGCGGGCGGCCCGCGCGTCCTCCTCGGACTGAGCGACCGCCTCCCGCGCGGATGGGCTGGTACCGGCCCATCCGCGCGGCTTCACGCCGCCCCGCGGCCTTCGCGCCGCCGGGCGCGCGGGGTGCTGCGTCCACACCGGACGGTGCGTCCGGTGCGCGCTCGCGCGCCGTTCGGCGACGCGGCGGTCCTCGGCGCGCGCCCGTGCCGCTCTGTCCAGTGTGGTGCCTGCGCCGGCCCGGTGATCCTTGGCGCGCTTGCGAATGCTCCCCACCCGACGTGCCGCGTGCCGCGCCGCCGCGGCCCGCACGTCGCCGGACCCGCGGCCCCCGGTGAGCGCGGGCCGGCCTCACGCGTGCGCGTGGCTCCGGGACGATCTCCGTCCCGAGTGGGCGGACGTCGACCCGGCCGGTCGCGCCGGCCGCGGTCGGCCATTGTTCGGAAAATGGCCGGGGCGGTGCCCGCGGCCCTGGGGTCGGCGGCGTCGGGAATAGCCCTCGCCGGTCTCGCGTGAAGAGGATCCAGTGTCCCTCGCGGACGGTTGCCGGCGCATCTTCGTGATTGCCGTATACCGGCTGAAAACGGGCCGGGCAGGTCTCCGGATATGACCACCGGGGCTCCGGCGGTCGTCCCGTGCCGGCCGTCACAGCCGATGGAGCAGGTCCGGGGCGGGCTCGGCGCAACATCACCCGAAAGGCGCATCAATAACCTCCCCTGGTGACCGAGAATCTGTTCCATGGTCATCGGAAATAGAGCCGGGGAGCGTTCACAAGATCATCGGAACGGGGTGAATGACGATCATGGGGTGGGTCGGTTAACGGCGTCTGCGCACCTTGCGCAGGCTGTTGGGCCCCTGGTAGCTTGCAAAAATCGGGGGTACTGGGGGTACCGGAAGGTTTCGCTTGGAGTCGGGACGCGACGAAGCGTCAGTTCATCACCACGCTATGGGTCGTCCGGCGGGTCGAGGCGGCGTGTTTCAGCTTTCATTACATCTGCGAATGGGGGTCGTAGTGGAGGACGTAATAGAACGGGCCGTAGGCCGGGTCATCGACTTCATGCACCAGAATCTGGGTGAGCAGTTCACCATAGACGACATGGCCCGCACCGCCATGTACAGCAAATTCCACTTCTCGAGGGCTTTCCAGCGGGTCACCGGCGTCTCGCCCGGCCGATTTTTGGCCGCGATCAGGCTGCAGGAGGCCAAACGGCTGCTGGTCTGCACCACCTTGGCCGTAACCGATATCAGCCATCGGGTGGGTTACACGAGCGTGGGCACGTTCAGCTCGCGGTTCCGGAGCAGCGTCGGCGTGTCGCCGTCGACGTACCGCCAGCTGGGGGGACTGACTCCGCCGATCCCCCTGACCAGGCGCAGCTCCGACGCGCGCACGTCCACCGTGCAAGGAGAGATCCACGCACCTCTGGGGGGTGCGCCGGGAATCATCTTCCTGGGCTTGTTCCCGGACCGGATCCCGCAGGGCAAGCCGGTCCGGTGCACCATGCTCCACCGGCCGGGACCGTACGTGCTGACCAACGTGCCGCCCGGCACCTGGCACATGCTGGCCCACTCCGTCGCACTGGGGCGCGGATCGATGGCCGGCGAGGGACCGTTCGGACAGGACCAGTCGCTCAACGTGGCCTCGTACGGCCCGGTGCCGGTGCGGGCGGGCGCCCAGGTCAAGGACGTCGACCTGAGCCTGCGCCCGATCGGCACGCTGGACCCGCCGGTGCTGCTGGCACTGCCGTACATCCGCACCGTCGCCCTGGACGCCGGCGCGGCGAGCTGACGGCCGGCCAGACCACTCGGAGGACCCGCCGTCCCGGCCGGACGGCGGGTCCTCCGCGCTGTGCGCCTGAATCGTTGTGCGCTTGAACCATTTGCGCGGAATGCTGTGCGCGCAACCGCGGTGCGCCCGAATCGCCGCTCCCGACCCGCTGCGCGCCGGCACGCCGTGCCCCCGAATGCCCGGTGCCGGAACGCGATTCGCCCGGAAGGCCGTCCGGTCGGGTGCCCGAAAGGGCAGACCTTTCTTCGGCACGCCGTATCCGAATACCGAAGCATCGTCGGTTTTTCCGCGATCCCGGCCGGGGGTCGACCGCGTCGGACGTCGGACCGCCCCCTGGCGCTTTCGACGCCCGAGCCGCCACTCCGACCTCACCGCGCCGCCGTCGCGCCGCTGCGAGGCCTCCAGGGGCCGGTACGGCCCACCGGTCGACACACCACGCGACCGCCCGGCTACGGAGTGCGAATCGGCTGTTCCGGGGTGCTGCCCGACTTTCCGGCCCGGCACCGCCTCCGACGCTCTCCCGCACCCGGCGACCGGCACGCGGCGCGACCGATCGGCTACGCAGCGCGAAATCCGCGTTCCGGCAGGTCCGTCCACTTCGCGCGCCACGCGGCCCCCGGGCTTCGAGGCCACCGGTCGCGTCGGAGCGAAGTCCTACCCAGAGTGTCCACCTGGACCCGCGCAAGCCCGGATGTGCCTCACCCGGAGCCCTTCCGCGCACTGTCCGCGACGGACCCGGCCGGACAAGCCGACAGCCCGCCACCGGTGTGGTGGCGGGCTGTCGGGCGGCCCCGGCTACGGGGTCGTGCGTGCCGAGCTCCTCCGTCAGGTGGTGACGACCGCGCCCTGCTTCGGCGCGCCGTTGAGGGCCGGGTCCGCGGCGGACGGTTCGACCAGCACCTGCTGCGCCGCCTCCGCCTGCTTCTGCTTCTCCGCCTGGAGGCGGTTCTTCTCGATGAAGTGCACCGTCCAGTGGAAGCCACCGCGGATCAGGCAGACGATCGCCGTGGCGAAGAACAGCCCGTACACGATGCTCATGCCCATCAGGATGCCGTACACCGCGGCCACGCCGCCGCCGAACGCGATCTGCGCGGCCGGTTTGGACGGTGAGGTGCCCGGGTCCGTCACCATGTAGTTGGTGTAGAGCACGAACGCGATGCCCGTCATCATGCCCAGGCCCGCCGGGATGGAGACGTCCAGGATCATGCCGCGGATGATGGCCTGCAGCGCGAACCCGACCAACCAGGCCACGATCAGCCACAACCGGCCGGTCAGCATGCCGTTGAGCATGGTGCCCGCCATGAGGATGACGCCCGGGATCGCGTAGTCCCAGAAGGTGCCGACGTGCTCGCTGAAGTGGTACGGCGGCGCGACCGACGCCCAGGGGAACACCAGCAGGACGACCGCGATGCCGAAGTTCGACGGGTTCATGTAGTGCCGCAGGCGGCCCTTCACGGGAGCCCGCAGGACCCACTTGGCGCCGACCGCCACGACCACACCGAAGATCATCACCCAGATCTGGTCGTTGACGTAGGTCAGCATGTTCACCGCGAGGGCGGTGATGTGCGCCGGGTAGAGGAACTCCACCATGCCCCTGATGCCGCGGCCCGCGTAGCGGGGTGCGCGGTTCTCCTGGCGCGCGCCGATCCACTCCAGGCCGATCTCGACGGTGTAGGCGGTGGCCAGGGCGATGAACGGCCACAGCCACGCCTGCTCGAACCCGAGGATCGTGTACCCGATGATGTTGAAGACGCTGATGGACATCGCGAAGTTCCGCAGCGCCAAGGTGACCTTGGGGTCGTGCCGCGGTGGGCTGGGCGGCGCGGTCTTGGTCTCGGCCATTTCCGTCACTTCTCCTTGGCCTGGTCGCCGAGCTGGATGTCGTGCCAACCCGGGTTCAGTGTCATGTCCTGCTCGTGGATCTCGCCGTCCCGGTCGCGCCACTTGATGTGCGCCTGGACCGGCCCGTTGTCGGCGCCCAGTCCGAAGTGGACCTCGTGGCTGCGCTTGCCCGAGTGGCCGCTGCCACCGTCGACGCGGTTGATCTGCTTCTTGCCGGACGACGAGGTGATCGTGACCTCCGCGCCGATGACCGGCGAGCCCGCGCCGGGGAACGCCCCCGCGGCCTGCTGCTCGTCGTGCGTCAGGCGCAGCCCGAGGAAGCCGTTGCCGGAGCCGCCGTCGTTGTGGAAGAGGACCGGGTCGGACCACTGCCGGGAGATGGCCATGTCGAGCTTGCCGTCGCCGTCGACGTCACCGGTCGCGATGCCGCGCGACGGGATCGGGGCGGCCATGCCGAGGTCGCCCGACAGGTCGCTGTAGAAGCCTTCCTTGTTCTTGGCGAAGAAGTGGAAGTGGTGGTTGCCGCCCACGTCGTCACCGGGGCCGACGATCGGCCACCACATCGGGTTGTCCAGCAGCGTGTCGTTCGCCGTGGCCAGCTCCTGCAGCTGGGGCCAGCGGTTCACGTCGCCCTTCACGAAGCCGGTGGCCTGGAGGACTTCCAGCTCGGCGTTGTTGTCGAGGTCGGACAGCTTCACGTCCCAGCCCCACCCGGACCAGGCCAGCTGGAGCGGCGCGCTCTCGTCCTCCCAGATCGCGTCGCCGTCCTCCAGGCTGGAGGTGACCCGGCTCAGGTTGTTCTCCTGGCTCATGAAGGCGAAGTGCGACTCCTCGATGCCGAACGACGCGGTGATGTTGCTGACGTACATGTCGAACACCTGGTCGCCGTTCAGGTCGCCGAAGTCGACGCCCATGCCCTTGAAGGAGTCGATGCCGACGTTCTTGGACTTCGGCTCCATCGGGCCCTTCGAGCCCTCGACCACCTCGAACTTCAGGTTGCCCGGCGTGGACATGTTGTACAGCAGGCGGTCCGGGCCGAAGTCGTTGCCGACGTACAGCTCGGGCAGCAGGTCGCCGTTCACGTCGGTGGAGCTGGACGCGAGGGCCCAGCCGCGGGAGACCTCCAGCGGGAACGGGTCGGACATCTCCCACTCCGGGGTGTCGCCCGAGGCGCCCTTCGACAGGAAGATGTAGTCCTCGCCGCCGTTGAAGCCGGCGGACATCGAGTCGTTCATCCAGACGCCCGTGTTCTTGGACGGGTCCAGCACCGGGCCGTGCGGGAAGTAGTTGCCGATGAAGATGTCGGCGTGGCCGTCACCGTCGAAGTCCGCGACGGTCGCGGAGTTCGAGTTCCACTCCGGGCCGTCGTAGGTGCCGGACGACTTGCCGGGCACCAGCTCGGTCGCCTCGTAGGTGTCCTCGTCCATGCCCGTCGCGCCGGCCTGGGCCAGGTGCAGGATCGGCGTGCGGCCCCACATGTAGATCAGCAGGTCGATCCGGCCGTCCTCGTTGTAGTCGCCGGGCACGCAGCCCATCGGCGCCATCACGTCGTTCATCGGCAGCGAGCCGGGCGACAGCGCGAACGGCTCGTAGCGCGGGGTCTTGCCCGACTCCGGGGCCGGCGTGATGATCACCTGGTCGGTGCGCACGTCGACGAAGCACAGGTCGTTGGAGAGGCCGTCGCCGTCGAGGTCGTTGATCGCGACCGCCGAGCCGACCGAGGAGATCCAGGCGTTGATGTGCTGGTAGCGCTGGTTCACCTGGCGGATGGTCTGCTGCGTGTAGCCGCCGGGCAGGGCGATCGACTCGGGCTGGAACCCGAACTGGGCCGCGACTTCCTGCCGCTCCTCGGCCGACACCTCCGGCAGCCGGGCCACCAAGAACGTGGCCGCGACGAGCACGAGTGCCAAGACGCCGGGTAGTTGCCTGCGCAGCCAACTGGCTGTGGAGGTCACAAGCTGACTCCTTCCTGGTGGATGACTTGCTCGGCGATGCGTCGCCGCCACGTCTCGAACACGAGCACCGCGCCGTCGGCGACCGGCGGCGCGGCGCGCACATCCCCGCTGAACGGGGCTGCCGCGCCCGGTGCGCCGGTCGGCGTCGCGGTCCGCGGCGCCTCGTCCCGGCGCTCCGGGCACTGGTCGATCAGGTCGGCGACGCGCTCGGCGTCGGACTCGCCGACGAACCACGTGCCACTGCCGGTGTGCCGGCGTGCCACGGGGGGTGGAAACTTCTCCCGCGACCCATTCGCGGGCCACCGCGCCCCGACCATCGGTCGCCCGATGCCGGGCCGCGGGTGGCTTTCGTTCCGGAGCCGGTTCTTGTTCGCGAACCGGTGCGCCTGTCCGCCGCGTCCGGCGACGAATCCCATTCCGGCGGGTTCACGCACGATCGCATGGGCGCCATCGATGTCGAACTGGCGCCGGCCGATCTCGGGATAATTGCGCCGCGAGGCGCGCAGTGCACTCAACCTCGTCCCCCCAGCTCGGGTGATCCGTCACCGGACAAGCGAACGAGGAAAAGAGTTGCAGAGGGTTCGCGAGGGTAGCTACTTCAGGCTTGCTCACCGGACGGTGCACGTGCAGGAGCATTTGCCGATGCGGTCTTCGGCCCGCTCCGGGCGTCCGTGTTGAGCGCCTCTGATGGTCGTTCCCGCAGGTCACGGTGGTGGAAGTGGTGTTTTGCGGTACCGGGGGTCGACTCGGCGCACCCTGGAGGTTGCATTTAGCTACTGACTTACCCGGCGACTTGCCGTGTGCGCTGTCCGGGTGACGCGACAGGTCTTCCGGCGCATTTACCGGCGGTCCGCCGGGTCGATCCCGGTCGCTTTTGGACGATCACATTCGCCCGCCTCGGTGGGCGGGGTATTGTCCGTGACGGCGCGGCCGGCGGATTCTTCCGGCTTGCCGCAGGTGAGCACGAACGCGGATGCGCGCCGCCCGCCGGGCGCTCATGCTGGACAGTCACGCCGCCGCTCCACGTCCACGTCACCGGGCGTGCGCACGCCGTCGGGCCGTCCTCCGCCGATCTTCGCAATCTCCGTGACACCGGCGTCACGCAGCGTGTTCAGATCGAATCCGTGCTGTCAAGACGTCAATCTCGAAGAAGTTTGGTCGCGCGGAATCCACATATTCTGACGAGGGATAGTCCCCGGCCGCCGCAGGTGGCACCACTCGCCATCCGCCGGGCCGGGGATCGGTGGAGTCGTTCCCCCGACAATCCTGAGGAGAACCGATGAGTCAGTTGAGAGTTGTCTCCCGGCAAGAGTGGTTGGAGGCGCGCAAAGCGCTTCTGGAAAAGGAGAAGGAAGTCACGCGCGCCCGCGACATGATCGCGGAGGAGCGCCGCCGGTTGCCGATGGTGAAGGTCGAGAAGAATTACACCTTCGAGGGTCCGGGCGGCAGCCGGCTCTCGCTGCTGGACCTGTTCGAGGGCCGCCGCCAGCTCATCGTCCGGCACTACATGTTCAGCCCGGGCGCCACGGAGGGCTGCATCGGCTGTTCCATGCAGGCGGACAGCGTCGGCGAGCTCTCGCACATGTGGGCCCGCGACACCACGTTCGTCATGATCTCCCGGGCGCCGGTGGCGGACTTCACGCCGTTCAAGGAGCGCATGGGCTGGAACATCCCGTGGTACTCGTCGTTCGGCAGCGACTTCAACTACGACTACGAGGTCTCCACCGACAAGGGCGAGTCGCCGGGCGTCAGCTCGTTCTACCGGGACGGCGAGGACGTCTTCTTCACCTACTCGATCTTCGACCGCGGTGGGGACATCTTCAAGAGCTTCTACAACTACCTGGACATCACCCACCTGGGGCGGCAGGAAGACCAGCTCGAGCACCCTTGGGACTGGTGGCGCTTCAAGGACACCTACGACGTCGAGGACTCGCACGGGCCCAACGACAACTGGTGGAACGGCACCCGGTACAAGGCGTAGCGGGCCGCGGACCGGGGCCGGTGCCGGTGCCGGTGCCCGGAATGGGTGGACATCTCGCGAGCGCGGGGGCAGGGCTGCGACACGGCCCGGCCCCCGCGCTCGCGTCGTGCCGGAACGCGGCGGCCGGTCCACGACGCTCGATCCGCCGCGGCACCCGGACCGGAGCCCGGTGGGTGGGTCGCGGTGGGGTGCGTGGTCAGGGGACCGGCGCGGGCCGGTCCGCGCCGGCCGGTGTCGGGCAGCCGGATCGGGCACGGGGAGTCGCGGTGGGGGAGGGGCGAGCCCGGGTGGGTCCCAAGTGGGGTCAGCGGTGGGTGGTGGCCGGTTCCGCGGGGGCCAGGTCGGCTTCGACCTCGTGGGCCCGGCGCTTCTTCGACGCGGCCATCGAGGCCGCCACCGCCTCGGCGTCGTCGCCGACGCCGAGGAGCAGGCTGTGCAGGATCGTGTCGTAGCAGCGGTCGGCGTCGACCGGGTCGATCAGGTAGCCGCCGAGCTCGAGGTTGACCAGGCCGTGGGTCGCGATCCACATCTCGTGCGCGACCAGCAGCGGGTCCCCGTCGCGGAACCGGCCGGCTTCGATGCAGCGGGTGGCGCACTCCACGACGGTCAGCAGCGTGTACCGGCCGTACTGGCGGTCGTCGTCGGTGAGGGAGAACCCGGCCAGCGACTGCCCGCCGAACATCACCGCGTACAGGTGGGAGTTCGCCTTGGCGTTCTGGCGGTAGGCGTAGCCGAGCACGGCCATGTCCGCCACCGGGTCGTCGGTCCGCACCACCATGGAGAACTGGCGCTCCAGCCGGGCGAAGCCTTCGTGCACCATCTCCCGCACCAGGCCGCTCATGCTGCCGAAGTGCGTGTAGACGGCCATGGTCGACGTGCCGGCCTCGGCGGCGATCTTCCTGGTCGACAGCGCCTCGGCGCCGTGCTCGGCCAGGAGTCGCGCCGCGATGTCCACGAGGGTGGCGCGCGTTTCCGGATCCAGCTTGCGAGGACTCACCTTGACAGTGTTGCACAACACCGTTATTCTTTGCGTAACGATGTTATGCTATGGTGCGCCGATCGTGTGACACGCGCTCCCCGTTCGGGGGTGCGGACCGGGTGAGCGTACCTCCCGGGGCGTGTCGGAGCCGCCCTTCAGATCGCCTGGCACGGCCGGGTCGTCGTGGGCGTGAGGCCGGGGATCGGACGACGGGTCCGCGCCGCTCCGCTGGGCGGCTGGGTCGGTCCGCGGGCCGGGTCGGGACCGCCGGCGCGGTGAGCAGGCCGCCGATCCGGGCCGGCGCCGTGGTGGTGACGCACCGCGTTCGCGGCGGCCGGGGGTCGGACCTCCCGCCCACCGGGTCGTTCGGCTTGCCGAACCGACGTCCTGTCGATTCCGGGAAACACCTGGCGCGGCGCGGAGACCGCGCCGGCGATCGTCCACACCGGAGCGTGCGCGGCGGGTGCGGTGGGGCGAGGCGGCGGTCGGGGGATTGCCGCTGCCTCGCCCGTGGTGGAGCAGACGACTCGGTTCGCCGACTTCTCCTCCACCACCGCGGGCGCCACCTCGGAGTCGGCCTGGGGTGCCGGTTCCGGGGTGGGCTGGGGCGGGCCGGCCGCCGGCGCGGCCACCACGAGGGCCGCGCGGGCGGTCGACGACAGGGGCGCGGCGTCCGCCGGGCCGTCGACCGCGCCGATCGGGGCGACGCGGACGTCGGGAAGCGGGCCACGCGGTACGGGGTCGTTCCGGATCGGTGGACGCTCGCGCGTGCGCTCGTCACCCACCTTTCCGGGTCGTCTTCCACGCGGGCGCCAACCGATGTAAGGGAACCATCCCTATCGTCTGCGGGCAACGGTAGGGCAGACGGATCGATCAAGCAAGGGGCGTGCCCGCGGTCGCGTGGTACGACGAATGGCCGAATTGATCGGTGAGCCGAACGGCCATCGCGCCGGTCGGCGACTCGGAGACCCCCGCGAGACGGTCGCGTATCGAGGCCGCGGAGGGTGTGCGACGGGTCGAATCGACCTGCGGGATCCCGATGCGGACAGTCGCGGCCGGGGTCCGACGCCCGCGTGGGAGATCGCGGAGATCGGTGTGGAATGGCCGGGAACCCGGTCGCGTGGAATTCCGGGAAATCGATCACCGGTCCTTGTGCGGGCCCGATTGGCATTTACCGTCTCGACTGGGCGTCCGGTGACGGACGGGTTCGGATCGGTGCTGGTCGGTGATGGCATGACACCGTTACACTTAGCGATGACGGGGGAGTCCGCACCGGCCGTTCGGTCGACGCGCCGAGGGGGCGACGCCGGGGGCGGTGACCGTGGGTGCCCGGTGCGGGATCGGCGCAGACAGCCCTTCCGACCTGCGAGCTCCGCTCGGTTCGGCCCTCGGATCCGAGGTCGGGGCAGTCCCCGGAGGGCCCGCCGAGTGGTCGGATCAGGTCCCTCGGACAGCCGGTGAGGAAATTGTCACCCTTCGTGACGACCGGCGACCCGCCTCGGCGGTCGGGTGCACCGGGGTACACCTGCACGGCCGTATCGGTTGGGCGGAACGGGTCAGGGTCCTCTCACATATTGCGGTCTGGTTCTCGGGCAATTTCCAGCGCCACCCCTGCCTGCTAGCGTCCTTCCCGTTGCGAAGTTATTGGGGGCTTCGCGCAAAGGCCATCTGGGGTGGTGAAGATCGGCACATCGTGTAGGAACCGCCGTATTCACGATAAAGCGAGTGGATAGATTCGCGCCGCGCCGCAGCGGCTCTACCTCGGACCGCACGACGTCGGGGCGTCGCACGTCCGGCCGCGTGGCACCGTGCCGCGAATCATTCGACCGCTATTCAGGCCGAAAGGGAAACGACCGTGCATGATGCCGTTCAGCGCGCCATCACGTTGATGCGCACGCACTACTACGAACCACTGACCCTGCGCGATGTGGCCGGCGCGGCACTGGTCAGTCCATTTCATTTCTCCCGCCTGTTCCACGCCGCGGTGGGCGTGCCGCCGGGCCGATACCTGACCGCGGTCCGGCTGTTCGAGGCGAAACGCCTGCTGCTGACCACGTGGATGAACGTCGCGGACATCGTCGCCACGATCGGCTACAGCAGCGTGGGCACGTTCACCACCAGGTTCACCCGGGCGGTGGGCCTCTCGCCGACCCAGTACCGCAACCCGGCGGTGAGCGGCCTGCTCGCGGCCGTCGCGCTGCCCGACTTCGACAACCCGCTGGAGACCGGCTCGTCGGTGCTCGACGCGATGCCGATGCCCCGCTTCGGCGGCAGCGGCTCGGTCGTCGGCACGCTGGAGGTCCCCGCGGGGGACGACGAGTCGAAGGTGACGGTGGGTCTCATCGACGACCTGATCCCGTGCAGCGTGTTCGCGTCGAGCACGCTCGTCGAAGGCCCGCTGCACCACGAGCTCGTCGTCGGCGCCTCGGCCACCCGGTGCGTCGCGGTCGCGCTGCGCGCCGGCAACCCGCGCCTGTCCGGCTCGGGCCTGGAGTTCGCCGGCGGGATCGGCCACGTGATCGCCACCGGCCCGGGGGAGCACCTGCGGATCAGCGTCCGGATGCGCGAGCGGACGCCGGATCCGGTCGCGGTCGCGGTCGGCACGGGTCGGCGGTAGCCACCGTTGCCGCCGACGCCGCACCGCAAGCGCGGAGTAGACCCCGCCACACCGGCGGAGCATCCTCGGACGGGCCCCCGGGCCCGTGCGGGTGCTCACCGTGACCGCTTCAGCGAGTGGAATGGAGGAACCGTTGTGCAGACTGCGGTAGAGCGCGCGATCGACACGATGTGGAGCCGGTACCACGAGCCGCTTTCCCTGGCGGACATGGCGGACACCGCGATATTGAGCAAGTTCTACTTCTCCCGGGTGTTCCGGACGCTGACCGGCACCTCGCCGGGCCGGTTCCTCACCGCGATCCGGCTCACCAAGGCCAAGCAGCTGCTGCTGGAGACGTCGTTGAGCGTCACCGAGATCTCGTACATGGTGGGCTACAACAGCCTCGGCACGTTCACCAGCCGCTTCACCCGCAGCGTCGGCGTCCCGCCCGCCCGCTACCGCGCGCTGTCCTACGGCGGCATCCTGTCGCCGTCGTCGTTCTCCGGACCGGCGCGCGGCACCCAGGCGGGCGCGGTGGCCGGGTGGGTCGGCGTGCCGGAGACCTCGACGCCCGTGCGCGTGTACGTCGGCGCGTTCAAGGACCCGATCGCCCAGGGCGTCCCGGTCGCGTGCGACGTCCGCGACGGCTCGGGGCCCTACCGGCTCGAAGCGCTGCCGGAGGGCCGGTTCTACCTCCGGGTCGCGGTGGTCGCGGTCGACGACCTCGACCCCAACCCGTCCAAGCGGCGGCCGTTGTTCGTCGGCGCCGCCGAGGCGGGCTCCGTGCGGGCGGGCCGGACCGCGGAGGCGGACATCGAGACCAGGTCGGCGTCCACGCTGGACCTGCCGATCCTGCTCGCGCTGCCCGAACTGGACACCCGCGAAGCGCCGGACGTCGACCTGGCCGTGCCGGCCGCCCGGACGCCGCTGGGCCGCGCGACGCCCCTCGACGCGCGGGCCCGCTGACCGGAGGTGCCTGGTGCGTCGCGCCGGCTCGTGGAAGTGGGTGGTCGGGCCGGCCGCGGTGGCCGCGCTGCTCGTGCTCGTGGGGGCGGGCGGCGCGATCGGCTGGCGGGTGGGTCGGCTGGCGGGAGCGTGGATCGGCGCGGGCGCGGGTCTGCTGGCCGCCGTGCTCCTGCTGGTCGTGGTCGACCGGTTCGGCTCGGCCCTGGCCACCCCGCCCGACGAGCGACACCGGAGCTGACCGCCGCCCGCGATCCCCGTTGCCGCAACGCTTTCCCGGCGCGAGGCCGCCGGACGTGGCGCCGCCGGCGGCTCCCGGTGTCGGGCCGGAGCCGCCGGCGGACTCCCGTCACTCGTGCGTCGAGTTCGCCGCCGGCGGCAGGGCTTCGTCCTGCGCGCGGAACGTCATCCAGCTGCCCACGCGCCGCGCCGCGGCCAGGCTCGACCACGACGTCAGGTCGATCAGCGACCCGTCGTCCGGACGCCCCGCGCGGAAGCGGTCGAGCACCGACTGGTCGATCTGGTAGGACGCCAACGCGGTCAGCAGGGCCAGTCGCCCGGCGTCCCGCTGGTCCTCCGGCAGCCCGGCGATCGCGTCCTCCACCCACGCGCGGCTCACGCCCATCGGCTTGCCGTCCCAGCGCGCCAGGTGCTCCAGCACGAGCGAGCGCACCTCGGCCGGCACCGACCGGCGACCGGCCTCGTCGACGGCGGCCGCGGCACGCGCGTACGCGCCGGCGATCGCGGCGTGCCCCTCGGCCCACTTCATGTCCTCCGGCAGCGGCGCGTCCGGCAACAGGTCCGACGAGGCGCCCGGCCGCGGTCCGCGCCGCTCGGCCGACTTGATCAGCCACACCAGCACCCGGCGCACGACGGTCATCGACGCGGCCGGCGCGCCCGGCGGCAGCGGCAGCTCGCCGAGGAAGATGTTCACCATCCGGTTGAGGTACTGCAGTATCACCGCCGTGCCGATCATCTCGGGGCCCTGCGAGGCCGGGAACGGCACCGGGTGCCCGGCCGCCCCGTCCGGGGTCGCGTTCGCGGTCGCCCACTCGGCGACCGCACGGGTCCCGGGGTCCGGGATGGCGCCGTCGCGGTAGCCGACCAGGTCGATCAGCATCGACGAGTGCATCGAGACGCAGAACGGGCAGTTGTTGGTCTCGGAGACGGCGGTGGAGACGGCCTCCTTGTGCGCCCTCGACGCCGTGCCGGGCACGAGCAGCGTCTCGCGCAGCATCAACCAGGCCGCCGCCAGCACGTCGGGTGACGACGCGTGCAGCGCGATCGGCGGCGCGAGCACGCCGAAGTCGCGTTCGAGCTCCCGGTAGACCCGGGCCACGTCCTGCTCGGCCGCGCCGTAACGCACTGCGCGCACCTGCCGCACCTGCGCGGTGGAGAGCCCGCGCAAGCCGGCCTGTACCAGTGTTGGTCGCATGGGAATCGGTTCCTCCGCCGGCGCTTCAGGGATCGGGAGAAAGAAGAATCACAGCGTAATTGAAACTTCCGCCGCTGGTAAGGTGCCACGACCCGGTTCGGCCGTCCGGCGCTGCGCGCGCACTCCAGGCACCCACCGGTGATTCCCGCCTCCCGGCCGGGCCTCCGTGTCAGGTGGACGCGGCGCCGCGGCTCGTGGCGCCGGCCGGCCGGGGCGCCGGCTCCCGCCTCACGCGGCCGACCGCACGGTCATCGGCAGCCCGCCGCGCACGCGCAGCGTCAGCATCGGCTCGCCGCGCACGTCGTAACCGGGCACAGTGGACAGTCGCAGCTCGCGCACCACGCTGGCGGCCACGATCGTCGCCTCCATCATCCCGAGGCCGCTGCCCACGCACACGCGCGGGCCGGCGCCGAACGGGATGTAGGCGTACCGCGACCGGCCGGACGACCGGCCGGGCGAGAACCGGTCCGGGTCGAACGTGTCGGGCTCGTCCCAGAAACCGGGGTGCCGGTGCAGGGTGTACGGGCACAGCAGCACGTCCGCGCCGGCCGGCACGTGGTACCCGCCGATCACGTCGTCCTCGCGCGTCACCCGCGGCAGGATCCACACCGGCGGGTAGAGCCGCATGACCTCCTGGATCACCTGGGTGGTGTACCTCAGGCGGGGGATGTCCTGGAACGTCGGCTGCCGGTCGCCCAGCACCTCGACGGCCTCGGCGTGCATCCGCTCCCACACCTCGGGGTGCTTGTCGGCCAGGTAGAACGTCCAGCTGAGCGTGCTCGCGGTGGTCTCGTGCCCGGCCAGCAGCAGCGTCACCATCTCGTCGCGCACCCGCTGGTGCGCGACCACCGGGTCGGGCTCGTTCCTGGTCGCCTCGACCAGCCGGGACAGGATGTCGTCGCCGTCGGCGGTCGGGTTCGCCCGGCGCTGTTCGACGAGCTGGGCGACGATGCGGTCCAGGTCGGCCCTGGCGCGGTGGAAGCGCCGCTGGATGGGCAGCGGCACCCAGTGCGGCACCGTGCTCAACGACATCATCTCGAACATCGCCTGGTTCTGGACCGCCTCGAACGAGTGCCCGATGGACTCGAACGCGCCGAGGTCGGCGTCGAGCAGGGCGCGGCCGAGCACGCCGAGCGTCAGCCCGGTCATCTCCTCGCTGATGTCGATCGGCTGACCGCCGCGGTGCCCGCGCAGCTTGGCGACCAGGCCGGCGGCCTCCTGCGCGATCACGTCGGCCTTGCCCGCGATCCGCTTGGCCTGGAAGACCGGCTGGATCGTCTTGCGCTGCGCCTTCCACAGCTCGCCCTCGCTGGTGAGCAGGCCGTCGCCGAGCGCGCGGCGGGCGTGCACCAGGCCGATGCCCTTGACGAAGTTGCCGGGGTTGTCGGCGAGCACGTACTTGGCGTGGTCGGGGTGGTTGAAGAAGTACATCGACTTCGGGCCGAGCCGCAACCGGACCGCGTCGCCGTACTGCTGGGACACGCCGGTCATCACCGAGAGCCGGTCCCGCGCCATCCTGGCCAGCAGGCTCAGCGTCTCGCTGCGCGGCGGTCCGGGCACGGCCCGTCGCGCGCCCGCCGTGTCGGTCGTCGTCATGTCGTCACATCCGCATCGGTCGTGAACGTCGCGGTGATGCGCCTGCGCCACACCTCGAAGGCCGGGATCCCGGGCTGCTCGGGCAGTTCGGCGACCGCCGGCGGCCGGGTGTCGTGGCACAGCTTCGCCGCCTCGTCGGGCGTCATGTCGCAGAAGACCTTGGTCGCCACACCGGTGTGGTCGACGACGAGGCCCTGGTCCACCCGCGCGGTGGCGGCGAACGCGCTGCCCTGCGCGACGTTGGGCAGGTAGGGGCCGACCCGGTCGGCGTACCAGCGCAGCTCGCTCTCGGGCAGGCCGCCCGCGTAGGTGGCCGCCAGCCCCGAGCCCGCGTACAGGTCGGCGTGGCGCTCCTCGGCGAACGACTCGATCAGGTCGGCCACGACCTTCGGCTCGGCGCCGCCGACGAACCACAGCGCCCGGCCGATGCCCTGGTCGATGCCGCGCGGCGAGTACCAGCTGGAGCCGTCGGTCGGCCACGGGAAGGCCGGCTCGCGGTACTGCTCGCGCACGTACTTCTCGGTGTGGAAGTACGCCTGGTGGAAGCCGTAGCCGTCGAGCGCGAGCCAGCGCAGCAGCGGGTCGTCCAACCCGAGCTTGGACCAGCGCGACCTCGGCACCCGGGCCATCGCCCAGCCGACGCCGACGAGGACCATGTAGTCGTGGTTCCTGGCCCGCCCCTGGAGGAACCGCCCGGTCCGCCCGCCCCGGCCGAACGGGAGCGCGTCGCGCACCGCGAAGCCCATCCCGGCGCCCTCGTAGGCGAAGCCGCGGAACTTGTACGGCATCTTCTCGAGCTTCTGCTCGGCCTCGAGCGGCTCACGCGACTCGGCGGCGTAGCCGTAGCCCTCCAGGAAGGACCGGCCGACCGTTTCCAGCAGTTCCCGCGCGGTCTCGTCCTTGTAGTGGAAGCCGCGCACCGACAGTTTCGTCGCCGAGATGTTGGGAGTCAGGATGCGACGCCTGAGCGCGCCCCAAGAGCTGGACAATGTTCGCTCCCTTCGTCCCGCCACGGGTGGCCGCGGCGTTTCGGACTTGGTTGAAATGGTCGGCGCAACCGCGCCCGGATGCCTACTCCCAGCGTGCCCCCCGAGGCCCTCCGCGGGCACCGTGGCCAGCGAAGTCGGCATGATCGGAGAAGGCGGCGGCCGGTGCGGCATTTCCGGTGCGAGGCGCATTCCCGGGCGCTTTTCGACCGGTGAAACCGAGTGTTCCTCCACTCGGTCGGGCGGGGTCGACGGCGGCGCGCACGCCGGGCAACGCGCGAGTAGCAAGGTCATCGCGGCCGGTGCGAGGCTCGGCGGGTGGGTCGCAGAACCCTGCGCCCGAAGCGCCCAATCTTTCGAGGACTGCTTATGACGGCTCAATATGACGACATCATCGTCGGCGCCGGGTCGGCCGGTGCGGCGCTCGCGGCCCGGCTGACCGAGGATCCCGCGCGACGCGTGCTGCTCCTGGAGGGCGGCCCGGACTACGTCGAGCCGGAGGATCTGCCGGAGGAGATCTTCTACGGCCGCGCCATGTCGTTCGACGGCAATGACTGGACCTTCCGGGCGGACGTCCACGACGGTCGCCGGATCCGCTTCCCCCGCGGCAAGCTCGCCGGCGGTTCGTCGGCGGTCGGCGCGACGGTGGGTCTGCGCGGTGTCGCGGAGGACTACGACGACTGGGCCGCCGCCGGGAACCCCGGGTGGTCCTACGAGGAGGTGCTGCCGTACTTCCGCAAGCTGGAGAACGACTACGACTTCGGCGACAGCGAGTTCCACGGCGGCGGCGGGCCGATGCCGATCCGCCGGTGGCGGCCGGAGGAGCTGTCGCCGGGGCAGACGGCGTTCGTCGAGGCCTGCCTGGCGGCGGGTTTCCCGGAGGTCAAGGACCACAACCACCCCGACGCGACCGGTGTCGGCTCGATCCCGTCCACCCGGCACGACCCGGTGCACCGGGCCACCACCGGCACGACGTACCTGCGGTTGATCCGGCAGCGGCCGAACCTGGAGATCAGGGCCGAGACGTCGGTCGACCGGGTGGTGTTCGACGGCGCGAAGGCGATCGGGGTCATGGCGGCGGCGAAGGGCGGCTCCTACGAGCTCGTCGAGGGCCGCCGGGTCATCCTGGCCACCGGCGCGGTCGCGTCGCCGATGATCCTGCTGCGCTCCGGCATCGGCCCGGCCGAGGACCTGCGCCGGCTGGGCATCGACGTCCGCGCGGACCTGTCGGGCGTCGGCGGCAACCTGGTCGACCACCAGCGGACCGGCGCGTTCCTGGTGCCGCAGCCGGGGGTGATCGACCCGACCGAGGCGTTCCTCCAGCAGATCCTGCGCACCACGTCCCCGGTGACCGGCGAGTTCAACGACCTGCAGTACTACATGGTCAACCACTTCTCGCTGGCGCACTTCCCGGAGTTGCAGATGCTGGCGGGCGCGACCGAGATCCTCGGCGTGATGGTGGTGTCGCAGCGCCCCGGTTCCCGCGGCCGGATCACGCTGCCCTCCGCCGACCCCGCGGCCCAGCCGACGATCGTGCTGAACTTCCTCGACGACGAGCGCGAGATGGACATCCTCGTCGACGGCGTCCGCACGGCGTGGAAGCTGGCGCACCACCCGGACATCATGAAGCTCGGCCAGGGCTTCGTGGTGCTGCGGGACGCCATGATCGACAACGACGACATGGTGCGGCAGTACGTGAAGACCAGTCTGGACAGCGCCTACCACCCGGTCGGCACGGTCCGGATGGGACCGGCCTCGGACCCGGACTCGGTCGTGGACGAGCGGGGCGCGGTGCACGGCATCGAGTCCCTGTACGTCGCCGACTCGTCCATCATGCCGAGCACGGTGCGCGCCAACACCAACCTGACCTCGATCATGATCGGGGAGCGGATGGCGGCCTGGCTGCGTGAGGGCTGAGACCACCACGACGGAAGCGGCTCCGGACCTTCTCGGTCCGGAGCCGCTTGCGTCGTGCGGTGCAGTCGTCACGGCTGCGGGAAGAACTTGGTGACGAACACCTCCCAGGCCCGGTCGCCGAAGATCGCGCGCTGCGGCTTGAGCAGGTGGGTCGGCAGGCCGAGCCGGTAGCGGATCCTCGGGTTGGGGTCCGTGATGGCCTTCTCGATGGTCTCCGCGACCTTGCCGGAGCGCACCGCCGTGCGACCGCGGCCCTTGGGCTTGTCGACCTCGCGGTAGGCGCCGTGCCAGACGACGAAGCGCTCCCAGAAGTCGGCGTACAGGTCGCTGTCGGTGTCCAGCCCGAGGTCGCCGACCGTGGTCGGCACGAACGAGCCGAGGATCGGCGACGGCTCGATGATCGACACCTTGATGTCCCACGGCTTCACCTCCAGCCGCAGCGAGTCGCTGATGGCCTCCAGGGCGTGCTTGGTCGCCTGGTAGTAGCCGCGGCCGGGGGTGGCGAACAGGCCGAAGATCGACGACATCATGATGATCCGGCCGGAGCGCTGCTCGCGCATGCCGGGCAGCACCAGCTGCGTCATCCGGGACAGCCCGAAGAAGTTCGTCTCGAACTGCCGGCGCACCTGGTCGATCGGCGTCTCGCCGATCGTGCCGTTGAGGCTGTAGGCGGCGTTGTTCACCAGGACCCCGACCGCGCCGTGGTCCTCGGTGATCCGCTCCACCGCGGCCACCATCGACTCCTCGTCGGTGACGTCCACCTGGAGCGTGGTGATGCCCTCCTCGGCGAGGTCCTTCAGCCCGTCGAGGTCGCGCCCGGTGGCGTACACCGGCCAGCCGGCGCGGTGCAGGCGCAGCGCGGTGGCGCGGCCGGTGCCGGAGGAGAGCCCGCCCGAGGAGTTGACGCCGGTGATGAGGACCGCGCGGGACGCCGTCACGCGTCGCCTCCGGTCGGGACCTCCTGCTGCGACACCCGGCTCGCCGCCACCGAGAAGCCCAGGCCCAGCCCGTCCACCATGCGAGTGATGAAGTTGAACATGCCGGCGATGAAGAAGCCCTCCAGCAGCTCCTCCGACGTCCAGCCGGCGTCGGTGGCCAGCTTCCAGTCGACGTCGGTGATCTTGTACGCCTCCTTGCTGAGCTTGGTGAGCAGGCGCAGCAGGACCTTGTGCTTCTCGTCCACCGGCAGGTCCTCGACGGACTCGGCGGACTCCACGGCCTGCGCGGTCTCCTGGGGGCCGCCGAAGGCCTGGAAGAAGAAGTTGTGCGTGCCGACGCAGTAGGGGCACTGGTTGACCTTCGACGTCCACGCCGCGATCAGCTCGCGCGTCTGCCGGGGCATGATGCCGGTGATGAACATGCCCTTGTAGCCGGCGACCACCCCTTCGAGGAGGTCCGGCCGGGTGGACAGCAGGCGGAACATGTCCGGCACGAACGGCAGGTTGGTGTTGCTCTTGATGTCGGCGTACAGCTCGGCGAGGCGGCCTTCGGCCTGACCCTCGTCGACCAGCGGGACCCGGACGTGGGTGGTTGCGTCCATGCTCGACTCACCTTTCAACAGCGGATGGGGCGTCACGAGGGATGTTGCGTCGGCGCAGCACCGGGATGGCCTCGGCCTGGAAGTCGAGGTCGGAGTCGAAGCCCTTGATCATGCCCTCGATGACCAGCAGCGAGAGCAGGGGGAAGGCGAACTCCGGCGCGGGGAACAGGCCGAAGCGGCGTTGCAGGTCGAACAGCCGGCCGGCGAAGGTGGCCAGGTCGAAGTCGCCGGACTTCGCGCCCGACGTCTCCGCCACCAGCTCGCCGAGCGCGGCGCGGAAGCCCTCCAGGTCGCAGTCGTCGGCGATCTCGGCGGCGCTCTCGATGACGATCTGGGCGCACATCCAGCCGTCGCCCATCGCCATGTTGATGAAGAAGTCCGCGAACGACCGGCGCACCGGGTCGGGCAGCTGGATGACGAAGCCGGCGTCCAGCATCACCAGGTCGGCGTTGAGGTCGAAGTACAGGTTGCCGGGGTGCAGGTCGCAGTGCACGAAGCCGTCGATGAACAGCATCTCGTAGACCGTGCCGAGCACGGCCCGCTGCACCGAGCGCCTGGTGTCGAGGTCCAGCTCGCCCGGCTCGAACCGCCTGAGGTCGCTGATGAACTCCATGACCACGGTCTCGGGCGTGCACAGCTCCGGCAGCGGCGCCGGGATGGTCACGGTGCGGGAGCCGCCCTCCAGGTTGGCCCGCAACGCGGTCAGCGACGCCGCCTCGGCCGCGAAGTCGAGCTGCCGCAGGATCGCGCCGCCGACCTGCCCGTGCATGAGCTTGAACGGCATCTTGCGCAGCTTGGGCAGCATGCCCATCAGGCTCATCGCCGAGGAGGTCAGGGTGAAGTCCTGCCACATCACGCGCTCGATGCCGGGACGGCGCACCTTGACCGCGACGTGCCTGCCGTCCAGCGTCACGGCCTCGTGGACCGTCGCGATGCTGCCGGAGGCGACCGGTTCCCAGTCGAACTCCCGGAACGGCCACGGCCGGTCGCGGTAGGCGTGCCGGACGGCGCGCTCGATCCGCCGCCTGCGCGGGGGCGAGGCGCCGTCGGTGAGCCGGCCCAGCGGGGTGGTCACCTCCTCCGGCAGCAGGTCGCGCCGGGTGCTCAGCAGTTGGCCGATCTTGATGTAGGACGGCCCGAGGCGGGTCAGCATCCGGACCCACCGGTCGCCGTCGCGCAGGCCGCGCCCGTCCTTCGAGCGCCGGAACCGCGCGCCGAGCGCCGACCCGGCGATGAGCAGGCCGTAGCAGAACACGATGGCGCCCACCCACGCGCAGCGCAGGACCAGCCCGGGCAGCCGCACCAGGCGGCCAGTGGTCTTGGTCATCCTCGCCCCCGTCGTGCGATTCGGCCGGGCGGCACGACGCCGCCCGCCTGCGATCGTCTCGGCGCCGGTGACGCGCCGCCTACTCCCTCCGTGCCTTGCGGGCCCGAAAGGAAATGCATTTATGCATTACAGCGTTACGGGACCGCTTTCCTCTTCTCGCACGTTGCTGTTCCCGCGTTGTCGGCGCGCACGAGGACGCGGGCACGACGACGCCGGGGCGACCGCGAAATCGCGGCCGCCCCGGCGTCGGTCGACAACGGGTCAGATCCCCAGGGCCGCCTCGGCGAGCCTGGTGCCCTCGACGCGCGCGGCGATCTTGGCGAACGCCGTGTCGCGCGAGGTGGAGGTGTCGTCGGCGAACGGGGCGAAACCGCAGTCGTCGCAGGTGCCCAGCCGCTCGACGGGGAGGAACTCGGCCGCCTCCAGCACGCGGTCGCGCACCTCCTCGGCCGTCTCGACCCGCGGGTCGATCGGGTCGGTGACGCCGATGAAGACCCGCGCGTCGGCGGGCAGGTGCTCCTTGATGATCCCCAGCACCCGACGGCGGTCGGGCTCGCTGGCCAGCTGCACGTAGAACCGGCCCGCCTTGATCCGGAACAGGTCCGGCAGCAGGTCGGCGTAGTCGACGTCCGCGCTGTGCGTGGAGTCCTGGTCGCCGCCGGGGCACGTGTGCAGGCCGATCCTGGCCCGGTCCTCGGCGGAGAACCGCTCCAGCACCGCGTTGTTGAGCGCCACGAAGTCGCGCAGCAGCCCGCCCGACGGGTCGAGCTTGAGCGACAGCCGCCCCTCGGTGAAGTCCAGCTGCACCACGGCCGCCCCCGCGTCGAGGCAGGCGCGGATGTCGGCCTCGGTCTCGTTGACGAGGTCCGCGACGAACTCGTCGCGCGAGTAGCCGTCGATCCCGTCGGCCGGGTAGAGCAGGGCCAGCGCCGACGGCGCGATCACCGGCTGCTTCACCGGCAGCGCCGTGAGCCGCTGCGCGGCGCGCAGCAGGTCCACGGCGTGCGCGGAGTAGCGGAACGGCCCGCTCGTGAGCACGGGCAGCTCACGGGTGTGGCCGTCGGCGAACGGCACGACCGCGCCGCCCGCCGCCAGGTCGGGGATGCCCGCCACCGGGTAGGTCAGGAAGCTCGGCTTGTCCTGCTCGCCGTCGGTGACCACCGGCGAACCGGTGGCCTCGAACCGGCTGACCGTGTCCGCTAACGCCTGGTCCGTCAGCGCGCGCAGCGCAGCGGCGTCGATGCGGCCCTCCGCGTGGTCCTGGAAGCCCTTGAGGAGCTCCGCGGGACGCGGGACGCTGCCGATCGGCTCGGTCGGTATGCCCATGGTGTGCTTGTTCCCCTCGACGTGATCAGGCCCAAGGCGCGGTCGGGTACCACGGGATGATCTCCCGCCGCGCCAGCATCCTGATGTCCCAGTACATGAAGGTGAAGACACCGGCGATGATCAGCGCGGCCGCCGTCACAGCGGCGATCCGGCTCGGCTTCGCGGAGAGCCACCGCTGCAAACGGCCGCCGGTGAAGTACGCCAGCGCGAGGAACAGTAGGGCCATGATGACGATGTTGCCTACCGACTGAAGGGTGAACGCCGCGGCGCCGTACAGGGGGTTGTGGCTCTCCGCCGCGTCGCGGAACATCTGCCGGAACAGCCCGAACGGGCGACCGATGAGGAACCCGGCGATCAGCACGCCCATGAACACCATCGGGGCGTTCGGGAACCGCTTGGCGATCTTGCGGAACGGGTCGCGCACGTAGCCGAGCGCGGCGAGCCCCAGGTAGACCATGACGAGCCCGATGACGCCGAACACGATCAGCGACTGGATGCTGCGGCTGCTCAGGGTGCCGGGCTGGTTCGCCGCGGTGGCGAACTGGGGCATCCTCGTGCCGACGATCCCGACCAGCACCCCGTAGAGGGCGGACACCGGGATCATGCCGACGGCCAGCCACCCGACCGGCTTGAGCGTCGCGGCCAGCTTCGACCAGCGCGACCCGGAGGCGCCGAGCATCGGCGCGACCGCGCCGAACGCGGCGATGTTGCACGCGGTGAAGGTGCCCGCGATGCCGCTGACGAAGGCGAACGCGATGCCCGCCGCGATGCCCTGGATCGGGGTCTCCTTGGCGTCGTGGCCGAGCAGGGTGTTGGCCACGCTGTCACCGATGGTCGAGTCGACGAACTGCGCCGACCACACCACGGTCAGCAGGAAGCCCGCGATCGAGCTGAGCACGAGGATGAGCCCGCGCCTGCGCGGGAAGTGGCCGTTGACGAACGACGACGTGGCCACGGTCGTCGTCACGGGCTCCCGCCGGACGAGTCTGTTGGTTCCGGTGCGCGCCATGTGTTCCCTCTCCGGAGCAATGCCGATCGGCCGATGTGCGCCCCTTCGCGGCGTCGTTTCGGGGCCCGCAAAGCATCCCAGCGTTATGTCTCGGGTGCTTCTTCCGGTGTGCGCACCTGGTGGGCCGAACGGTCCACGTCGGGTGGCATACGGCGACGCGATCAGCCGAGTCCGCAGGTCTCCGGGCCGGCGGGGCGCGCGGGTGTCCGGTCGGGCGGCGCCCGCGGGTGACCCGGCGGTCACCCGCGGAATTCAAATCACGCTGTTATGGAAAAGCGCAGGTCAGCAGGGCAAAATCGGAGAAGCAGGGTCGTCGGGCGGTCGTGCAGTCTTACGTTGCGCACATTTACGAAGTGTCACGGGTGTTTTTGTCTTTCCGTGCACGGCAGATTTCTCGGACCATCCAGAACCCCCGATGTCCTCAAAGACGGTGAAAGCATGAGCAGTGAGCGGATCGCAATCGTCGGCATCGGCCTGCGCTACCCCGATGCCGGTTCAACCGGGGAACTGTGGGAGAACGTCCTGGCCGGTCGTCGGGCCTTCCGCAGGCTGCCCGACGAGCGGATGAACCAGGCGGACTACTACTCCCCCGACCCCGAAGCACCGGACCGCTTCTACACCACGAAGGCGGCGGTGCTGCGCGACTTCGAGTTCGACCGCGTTCGCTACCGCGTCGCGGGCAGCACGTTCCGCTCCACCGACCTGACGCACTGGCTGGCGCTCGACGTGACCTCCCAGGCGCTGGCCGACGCGGGTTTCCCCGACGGCGAGGGCCTGCCGAAGCGGACGACCGGCGTGGTGCTGGGCAACAGCCTCACCGGTGAGTTCTCCCGGGCGAACGTCATGCGGCTGCGCTGGCCGTACGTGCGGCGCACCGTCGCCGCGGCGCTGACCGGCAAGGGCTGGCCCGAGGACGAGATCGCGGGCTTCCTCAGCCAGCTGGAAGTGGACTACAAGGCCCCGTTCCCGGAGATCAACGAGGACACCCTGGCGGGTGGTCTGGCCAACACCATCGCCGGCCGCATCTGCAACTACTTCGACCTGCGCGGCGGCGGCTACACCGTCGACGGCGCGTGCTCCTCGTCGTTGCTGTCGGTCGCCACGGCCGCCAAGTCGCTCGTCGAGGGCGACATGGACGTCGCCATCGCGGGCGGCGTCGACCTGTCGATCGACCCGTTCGAGGTCATCGGCTTCGCCAAGACCGGCGCGCTGGCCAAGCGCGTGATGAAGGTCTACGACAAGGACTCCAACGGCTTCTGGCCGGGCGAGGGCGCCGGGTCGCTCGTGCTGATGCGCGAGGAGGACGCCCTGGCCAAGGGCGCGCGGATCTACGCGACCATCGCCGGCTGGGGCGTCTCGTCGGACGGCAAGGGCGGCATCACCCGCCCCGAGGCCGACGGCCACCGCCTGGCCCTGCACCGCGCCTACGGCCGCGCGGGCTACGGCCTGGAGTCGGTGTCCTACTTCGAGGGCCACGGCACCGGCACGGCGCTGGGCGACGAGACGGAGATCGAGGCGCTGTCCTCGGCCCGCCGCACCGCCGACCCGAACGCCCGGCCCGCCGCGCTGAGCACCGTCAAGGGCAACTTCGGGCACACCAAGGCCGCGGCGGGGGTCGCCGGACTGATCAAGGCGGCCCTCGCCGTGCACCACCAGGTCATCCCGCCGGGCACGGGCCACTACGACCCGCACCCGAAGCTGACCGCCGACGACGCGGTGATGTACGTGCCGATGGAGGCCGAGCTGTGGCCGGACGACCAGCCGGTGCGCGCCGGCGTGTCGGCCATGGGCTTCGGCGGCATCAACACCCACATCGCCTTGGAGGCCTCGCCCGACGCGCCGCGCCGCGAGCAGCTCGACGTCCGCACGAAGGCGCTGGTCGCCGGTCGCCAGGACGCCGAGGTGCTGCTGTTCGACGCGCCCGACCGCACGACGCTGAAGGACCGCGTCGCCGAGGTCGCCGCCCTGCTGCCGAAGCTGGCGTTCGCCGAGCTGGGCGACCTGGCGGCGGCGCTGTCGGCCCGGCTGAGCGGCGCCTCGCTGCGCGGCGCCGTCGTGGCCCGCACGCCCGAGGAGGCCGAGCGCAAGGTCGAGCGGCTGATGGTCGCGGTGAGCGAGGGCGCCACGCTGTTCGACGCCAACGACGGCGTGTTCCTGGACGACCGGACCACGGCGCCGCGCCTGGCGTTCCTGTTCCCGGGCCAGGGCTCCGGTCGGGGTGCGGTCGGCGCCATCCGCCGCCGCTTCCCGGTCGCCGAGGAGGTCTTCCGGACCGCCGGCCTGCCCACCGACGGCGACCAGGTCGCCACCGAGGTGGCGCAGCCGCGCATCGTCGCCGGGTCGCTGGCCGCGCTGAACGTGCTGCGGGAGCTGGGCATCGAGGCGCACACGGCCGTCGGGCACAGCCTCGGCGAGCTGTCCGCGGTGCACTGGGGCGGCGCGCTCAGCGCCAACCGGGTGCTGTCGCTGGCCGCCGAGCGCGGTCGCGTCATGGCGAGCGCGAGCAAGGGCGGCGGCGCGATGGCCGGCCTGGGCACGACGCCCGAGCGGGCGCTCGAGCTGGCGGCCGGCGAGGACGTCGTCATCGCCGGGTACAACGGTCCCGCGCAGACCGTGCTGTCCGGCCCGGCCGAGGCCGTGGACCGGGTGTGCGCGGTGGCCCGGGCCGAGGGCGTGCAGGCGACCCGCATCAACGTCTCCCACGCGTTCCACTCGCCGCTGGTGTCGCCGGCGTCGGCGGCCATGGCGGAGCGGCTGGTCGACTTCGACTTCGGCCGGCTGATCCGCCCGGTGCACTCGACCGTCACCGGCGAGGTGCTGGAGGCGGGCGCCGACCTGCGCGAGCTGCTGCGCGACCAGATCACCCTCCCGGTCCGGTTCCACGAGGCCGCCGCCAAGGCCGCCGCCGTGACCGACCTGGTCGTCGAGGTGGGCCCCGGCCGCGTCCTCACCGGCCTGCTGGAGGAGATCGCGCCCGACAAGCCCGCGCTCTCCGTCGACACCGACAGCGGCTCGCTCACGTCGCTGCTGACCGTCGTCGCCGCCGCGCACGTGCTCGGCGCGCCGGTCCGCACCGAGGTCCTGTTCAGCGACCGGGTCCTGCGCGACCTGCCGCTGGACGGCACGATGACGTTCCTGGCGAGCCCCTGCGAGACGGCGCCCGCGCTGGACTCGAGCCTGCGCTCGGCCGAGCGGAACGCCTCCGCCGCGGCCAGGGCGGCCAAGCCCGAGACGGCCGCCGGCTCCGACGGCGAGTCCACGCTGGAACTGCTGCGCCGCCTGGCCGCGCAGCGCGTGGAGCTGCCGCTGGACGCCATCACCGCGGACACCCACCCGCTGGACGACCTGCACCTGAGCTCCATCACGGTCGGCCAGCTGGTCAACGAGGTCACCCGCAGCCTCGGCCGCCCGGCCCTGGAGGGCACGACCAACTTCGCCACCGTGCGGATGGGCGAGCTGGCCGACCTGATCGACAACCTGGCCGAGACGGCGCACCCCGACGAGCGCGACAACGGCGAGGTGCCGGGCGTCGCGCCGTGGGTGCGGCCGTTCCTGGTCGAGCACGTCGAGCGCGAGCTCGTCGCGGCGACACCCGGGGCGGTGGGGGAGTGGACCGTGTACGCCCCCGAAGGCCACCCGCTGGCCGAGCCGCTGAAGGCCGGCCTGCCCGGCGACGGCGTGCTCCTGCTGCTGCCGCCGGAGGGCGGCGACGCGCACGTCGGCCTGTTCCTCGAGGCCGCGCACGACGTGCTGGCGTCCGGCCGCAGGCTCGCGGTCGTGCAGCACAAGCTGGGCGCGTCGGGCCTGGCCCGCACGCTGCACCTGGAGGCGCCGCACATCCCGGTGACCCTGGTCGACCTCGCGCCCGGGCTGACCGGGTCGGAGGCCGAGGTGGTGCGCCGGGTGGCGGCCGAGGTCGCGGCCACGACCGGCTTCTCGCAGGTCCGGTACGACGCCGACGGCGTGCGGACCGTGCCGGTGCTGCGCGCGGTGTCCGGCCGGGTGGCGCCCGCTCCTGCGCAGGGGACTCCGCTCGACTCGGACGACGTGCTGCTGGTGACCGGCGGCGGCAAGGGCATCACGGCCGAGTGCGCCATCGCGATGGCCACCGACTCGGGCGCGTCCCTGGCGCTGATCGGCCGGGCCGACCCGGCCGCCGACCCCGAGCTGGCGGCCAACCTCGCCCGGATGACCGCGGCGGGCATCAAGCACCGCTACGAGCGGGCCGACGTGACCTCCGCCGAGCAGATCGCCGTCGCGGTCGCCAAGTTCCGCGCCGAGCTGGGCGAGGTGACCGCCGTGCTGCACGGCGCGGGCCGCAACGAGCCCAAGGCGCTGACCGGACTGTCCGAACAGGACTTCCACGCGACGCTGGCGCCGAAGATCGCCGGTCTCACCGCGGTGCTCGACGCCGTGGACCAGGACCGGATCAAGCTCCTGGTCACGTTCGGCAGCATCATCGGCCGGGCGGGATTGCGCGGCGAGGCGCACTACTCGACCGCCAACGACTGGATGAGCGAGCTGACCGTCGACTTCGGCGTGAAGCACCCCGGCGCCAGGGTCCTGGCGCTGGAGTGGTCCGTCTGGTCCGGCGCCGGCATGGGCGAGCGGCTGGGCGTGGTCGAGGCGCTGATGCGCGACGGCATCACGCCGATCTCCACCGACGCGGGCATCGCGGTGCTCCGCGAGGTGCTGGCCGACCCGACCGTGGGCCCCGTGCTCGTGGTCTCCGGCCGCGCGGCGGGCCTGCCCACGCTGGAGATGTCCCGCACCGAGCTGCCGCTGGCCAGGTTCGTGGACCGCGTCCTGGTCCACTACCCGGCGGTGGAGCTGGTCACCGAGGCCGACCTGTCCGACGGCAGCGACCCGTACCTGGGCGACCACCTCCTCGAAGGCGACCTGCTGTTCCCGGCGGTCATCGGCATGGAGGCGATGACCCAGGTGGCCAGTGCCCTCACCGGGCACGACTCGCCGCCGCTGCTGGAGGACGTGGAGTTCCTGCGGCCGGTGGTCGTGCGGCCGGGGGGCTCGCTGACGGTGCGCATCGCCGCGCTCGCCCGCGACGCCGAGACGGTGGACGTGGCGATCCGGGCCGAGGACACCGGGTTCTCCGCCGACCACTTCCGGGCCCGGCTGCGGTTCCCGCGGCCGGCGATCCCCGGCGACGTGGTCGACGGCGACCCCGTGCTGCCGCTGGTGCCGGTCGACCCGGTCACCGAGCTGTACGGCAGCGTCCTGTTCCAGGGCAAGCGGTTCCAGCGGTTGCAGGGCTACCGGCGGGCGAGCGCCCGGCACGCGGTGGCCGAGGTCGCCACGACGTCCGTGGCCACCTGGTTCGCCCCGTTCCTGCCGCAGGACCGGATGCTGGCCGACCCGGGCACGCGGGACGTGATGATGCACGCCATCCAGTGCTGCGTCCCCGACGCCACGCTGCTGCCGCAGAGCGTGGAGCGGCTCTACCTGGCCGCGCCGGTCGACCAGCTGGCCCAGTACGTGGTGCTGGACGCCCGCGAGCGGTCGCAGGACGGCGACAGCTACACCTACGACCTCGACGTGCGCGACCCCGAGGGCCGGCTCGTCGAGCGGTGGGAGGGCCTGGTGCTGCGGGCCGTGCGCAAGCGCGACGGCGCGGGACCGTGGACGCCGACCATGCTCGGCTCCTACCTGGAGCGCTCGCTGGAGCGGGTCCTGGGCGGCAGCCGCGCGATCGTGGTCGAGCCCGACCCGACCGACGCCTCGCCGGAGCACCGGGCGCAGACCGCGCTCGCGCTCAGCCGGGCGCTGGACCGCCCCGTCGAGGTGCGCTACCGCCCCGACGGCAAGCCCGAGGTCGACGGGGCCGAGGTGTCCGCTTCGCACAGCGCGGGCGTCACGTTCGCCGCGGCGGCGCCGGGCGGCACGCTCGGCGTGGACGTCGAGGAGGCCGTCGGCCGGTCCGAAGAGGACTGGGCGGGGCTGCTCGGCGACGACCTGATCGCCGTGCGCGACCTGCTCGCCTCCGAGGTGGGCGAGACGGCGGCCATCGCCGGCACCCGCGTGTGGAGTGCCCTGGAGTGCCTGCGCAAGACCGGTTCCACCACGCAGGCGCTGACCGTCGACCGGGTCCACCCGGACGGCTGGGCCGTGCTGTCGACCGGCGACGCCAAGGTCGCCACCTGGGTGACCACCGTCGTCGACCGGGCCGAGCCGGTGGTGTTCGCGGTGCTCGTGGGCAAGGAGGGCTGACATGACCGACTACTACGAGATCCGCCACACGGTCGGCTTCGAGGAGACCAACCTCGTCGGCAACGTGTACTACGTGAACTACCTGCGGTGGCAGGGGCGGTGCCGGGAGATGTTCCTGAAGGAGAAGGCGCCGAGCGTGCTGAAGGACCTCCAGGACGACCTCAAGCTGTTCACCCTCAAGGTGGAGTGCGAGTTCTTCTCCGAGATCACCCTCTTCGACGACCTGTCGGTGCGGATGCGGCTGGAGGAGCTGACCCAGACGCAGATCCAGTTCAGCTTCGACTACGTCAAGGTCACCGCCGGCCAGGAGGTCCTGGTCGCCAAGGGACGGCAGCGGATCGCGTGCATGCGCGGCCCGAACACCAACACGGTGCCCTCCCGGGTGCCCGAAGACCTGCGGAAGGCGCTCGCGCCCTACGCCGAGGCCCCGGTGCTCGCCCGCGCCGGGCTGGGGGGATGAGGGACATGTACGAGTCGGCGCCCACGATGGAGGAGACCACGCTGCGGGACGCGATGTCCCTGTTCGCGACCGGGGTCACGGTGTTGACCGTCGGCGGCGAGCACGCCCACGGCATGACGGCGAACGCGTTCACCTCGGTGTCGCTCGACCCGCCGCTCGTGCTGGCCTGCATCGCCCACTCGGCGGTCATGCACGACGCCATCGCCAACACCAAGCGGTTCGGCGTGTCGATCATGGGCGCCGACCAGCGGGACACCGCGAAGTACTTCGCCGACAAGCGCCGGCCGCTCGGGCCGGAGCAGTTCGACGCGGTCGACTGGATCGAGGGACCGCACAGCGGCGCGCCGCTGCTGAACGGTTCGCTGGCCTGGCTGGAGTGCGAGCTGGTGCAGTTCTACGACGGCGGGGACCACACGATCTTCGTCGGTCAGGTGCTGAGGTCCAGTCGCGGCGCGGACGCGTCGGCGCTGCTGTTCTACGGCAGCTCGTTCCACCAGGTCTGACCTCCGGGTCCGCACGCTTCGGGAAGGAGTGCACATGCTGGTGACCGTCACCGGAGGTACCGGTTTCGTCGGCTCGCACACGGTGGCGGAGCTCGTGCGCGCCGGCCACCGGGTCCGCCTGCTGGTCCGGGACGCGGGCGCGGTGGAAGCCGCCACGCGACCGTTGGAGGTGCCGCCCGACGCGGTGGACGTCGTCGTCGGGGACGTGACCGACGAGCGGTCGGTCGCCGCGGCGGTGCGGGGCGCGGACGCGGTGGTCCACGCGGCGTCGGTGTACTCGTTCGACCGGCGCAGGCGGGCGGAGATGCTGCGGACCAACGCGCACGGCACGGAGGTGGTGCTCTCCGCCGCCCGCCGTGCCGGCGCGGGCCGCGTCGTCCACGTGTCGAGCATCGCGGCGCTGTTCACGCCCGGTGTGCGGGTGATCCGCGAGCAGTCGCCCGTCGGCACGACCCGGGAGCCGTACGCGGCGACCAAGGCCGCGTCGGAGGCCATCGCGAGACGGCACCAGGACGAGGGGGCGCCGGTGGTCATCAGCTACCCGCCGGCCCTCCTCGGGCCCCACGACCCCAAGCTCGGCGACCAGATCGACCGGTTGCGCAACACGGTGCGCGGGATCATGCCGATGTGGCCCGCGGGCGGGTTGCAGATCGGCGACGTGCGGGACACGGCGGCGCTGCACGCGGCGCTGCTGTCCCCGGACGCGGCTCCGGGTCCCGTCGGCCGGCACTTCGGCCCCGGGCACTACCTGGACATGAAGGAGTACCTGGCCGGTGTCCGGGAGGCCACCGGGCGCGCGTTGCCCGCGGTCTTCCTGCCCGCGGCGATGATGACGCCCGTCGGGCGGCTCGTCGACCTGGTGCAGCCGTTCTGGCCGTGGCACATCCCCGCCGAGTACGGGGCCATCGCCACGGTCGGCGCGGCGGTCCGGGTCGACCCGGCCGCGAGCACGTTCGACCTCAAACCCCGCCCGTTCGCCGACACGGTCACCGACGCCGTGCGGTGGCTCGCCGACACCGGCGCGGTGACCGATCGCCAGGCAGGACGCCGATGACCACTTCAGGGATCGACCACGTCAGCGAGCACTCGGACTTCCGGCCCGAGCTGCCCGTCCGCACGATGGACCTGCTGCGGGAGCGCAACGACGACCTGCGCGACCGGGCGGTGTCCAACGCCGAGGCGGTGCGCCGGCAGCGCTCGCTCGGCAAGCACACGGCGCGCGAGCGCCTGGACATGCTGCTGGACAAGGGCTCGTTCACCGAGATCGAGCTCTACCGGCGGCACCAGGCGCACGGCCTGAAGGTGTCCGAGCACCGCCCCCACACCGACGGCGTGGTGGCGGGCTCGGGCACCATCGACGGCCGGCGCGTGTTCGTCTACGCGCAGGACTTCACCATCTTCGGCGGCTCGCTCGGCCAGGCGCACGCGGCGAAGATCCACAAGGTGATGGACATGGCCGTCGACACCGGCTCGCCCATCATCGCGCTGAACGACAGCGGCGGCGCGCGCATCCAGGAAGGCGTGATGGCGCTGGACGGCTACGGCGGCATCTTCCGCCGCCAGGTCGAGGCGTCCGGCGTCATCCCGCAGATCGCGGTGGTGCTGGGGCCGTCCGCGGGCGGCGCCGCGTACTCGCCCGCGCTGGCCGACTTCACGTTCATGGTGCGCGGCACGGCGCAGATGTACCTGACCGGTCCCGACGTGGTGCAGGCCGTGTCGGGGGAGAAGGTCACGCACGACGAGCTGGGCGGCGCGTCGGTGCACGGCGAGCTGTCGGGCGTGGCGTCGTTCGTGCACGACGACGAGGAGTCGTGCCTGGAGGACGTCCGCTACCTGGTGTCGATGCTGCCGTCGAACAACCTGGAGTCCCCGCCCGCCTTCGAGCCCGTCGGCGCGGTGGACGACGTGCGGCCGGAGTTCGCCTCGATCGTGCCCGTCGAGCCGAACAAGCCCTACGACATGCGCACCCTGATCGAGGAGTTGGTCGACGACGGCGAGTTCCTCGAGGTGCACGAGGAGTGGGCGCGCAACGTGGTGGTCGCGTTCGGCCGGATCGACGGCGCGGTCGTGGGGCTGGTCGGCAACCAGCCCCTGGTGTTCGCGGGCGTGCTGGACATCGAGGCGTCCCAGAAGGCGGCGCGGTTCGTGCGGTTCTGCGACGCGTTCGGCATCCCGCTCGTGTCCCTCGTGGACGTGCCGGGCTTCCTCCCGGGCACGGCGCAGGAGCACGCGGGCGTGATCCGGCACGGGGCGAAGCTGCTCTACGCCTACTGCGAGGCGTCCGTGCCGCGCATCCAGGTCATCGTGCGCAAGGCCTACGGCGGCGCGTACATCGTGATGGACTCCCGGTCCATCGGGACGGACCTGGCGCTGGCCTGGCCCACCAACGAGATCGCGGTGATGGGCGCGGAGGGCGCGGTGAACGTCATCTTCCGCAAGGAGCTCGCCGCGTCGGCCGACCCGGACGCGCTGCGGGCCGAGCTGCTAGCGGAGTACTCGGAACAGCTCGTGCACCCGTACTACGCGGCCGAGCGGGGCCTCGTGGACGACGTGATCGACCCGTCCCACACCCGGTCCGCGGTCGCCCGGGGACTGGCGATGCTGCGCGACAAGCGGCGCCCGACGCCCGCGCGCAAGCACGGCAACGTGCCGCTGTAGCCCCGCGGCACCTCCACAACGGCACCTCGTCCCACAGCGAGGTGCCGTTGCCGCGTCCGGGCCCGGGCCGGCCGACCGGGGCGCGCCGGGTCCGCAGCGACCGCCGGACAACGCCGCAGGGGTCACACCCGTCCCGTAGGGCATGACCGACGACCGCGCCGAGCCCGGTGCACGACACCTCGACGTGACCCGCCTGCCCGAGGACGTCGTCGCGCTCCTCGACGCCCTCCGGCCCGGTGAGAGCCTGGTCGTCACGCGCGAGGGCGCGCCGATCGCGACGGTCACCGGCACGGGCGCGCGGCACGTGGACCGCGAGCCGTCGGTGCGGGACGTGACCGTGGTCGCCACCGCGATGAAGCTGTCCCGGTCGGCCAGGGCGGCGCTGTCGGCGGCGCTGGGCGGGGACTACATCGTGCTCGACCTGCACGCGGCGCCGAAGACGGCGGACGTGCTGCTGGTGCCGCCGGGCAGCCCGCAGCTGATCGGGCTGCTCCGGTCGACGTTCCCGCGGGCCCGCGTCATCGTCGCCGAGGTCGAGGACGACCGCCTCGCGGTCAGCTTCCACGGCCCGGTCCGCCGCATGCTCGACGCCGGCGCGGACGGCTACCTGACCTCCACCACCATCCCGCGCCTGGCCCGGCAGCTCGACCACGACGTCACCCGGCGCCGCCTGCTCGCGGCCGGTCGTGCCGCGCCGCTCGGGATCGAGGCCGCCGCGGTCGCGCCGGAACCGGAGGACCACCCGTGACGGCCCGGCGGGAGGCTGTCCGGCGAGCCGCCGAACGGGGGCGCAATACGCCATCCGGGTACACCCGCCGCCGAGGGCCGGATCGTCTTGACGAGGTTCCATAACGCCGCTATAAATAGTAGTAAGACAGTGTTATGGAACGCGTGGACGGGGTGGTGGGCGTGGTCGCGTCGGTACGGGAAGTCGCGGAAGCGCTGGTGGTGCGAGGTGCGCTGCCCGCCGAGCTGGACGGTGCGCTCGTCTGGTCCGGCAAGTACGGCGTGTCGGGTGTCCGGCTGGGGCCGGACGGCGCGCGGTGGTACCGCGGGCCCAGGCCGGCGGCCCTCGCGCCGGCCGACTGGCCCTCGGGCGCCACGATGGCCCGCCCCGTCTTCGACGGCCAGGTGTGGCACACGGCCATGTCGCACCCGGACCTCGGCTACGCCGAGCACGTCACGCTCGGCCTCGACGGCGAGGTGCTGCGCGCGGAGCCCTTCCCGCTGGACGGCGCGCCCCGGATGCGCGCGGTCGGCGTGACGGACCGGTTCGTGGTCGTCTTCGACTCGGCGCCGTACTACAGCCGCGCCGCCGACCTCGTCGGGCTGCGCGACCCGTACTCCGGCCCGGCCACCGGCCCCACGCGCATCGGCCTGCTCGCCTACGGCCGCCCGCTCTGGTTCGAGGTGGCCGAGGGCGAGGTGCTGTCCCTGGTCAACGCCTACGAGGACCTCGGCCGCGTGGTCGTGGACGCCGTGTGGGCGCCGGGCGTGCTGCGCCGCCACACGCTGGACCTCGCCACCGGCGGCGTGCGCCGGGTCGAGCTGCCGGCGATGGACGTCGGCGTCGTCGACGAGCGCCTCGCGGGCCGCCGCCACCGCTTCGTGTTCGGCACGGCGGGCACCGCGGTCGTCCGCCACGACGTGGCGCTGGGCTGCACGTGGCGCCGCGAGCTCGGCGTCACGCCCGGCCAGCCGGTGTTCGTGCCCGGCGGCGAGGACGAGGGCCAGGGCTGGGTGGTGGTCGTCGCGGGTGACGAGGTGCTGGTGCTGGACGCGGCCGACCTCGCCGGTCCGCCGGTCGCGGTGGTGCGCCTGCCGTTCGCGGTGGAGGCGTCCCGGTGCGCCACGTGGCTCGCGGGCGGCGACGCGGCGTGACCCCGGCCCGCCGCGCCGGACGCCGCGAGCGGCCGGCCCTCGCGGCCGATGGTGGTGCCAGCGGGACCCGAGTAGCCTGGAGGGAACCATCCCTAGCGTGGCAGACGGCAAGGGGAACCGTGCACCGATCCGCTGCTGAGACCCGGTCCCACGTACTGCGAGTGGCCGGGGACCTGTTCTACCAGAGGGGGATCCGCGCCACGGGCGTCGACCTCGTCGCCGCCGAGGCCGGCGTCGCGCCCACCACCCTCTACCGCTTGTTCGCGTCCAAGGACGACCTCGTCGGCGCCTACGTCGAGCTCGCCGACCTGGAGCTCCGCGACCGGTTCACCGCCGCGGTCGAGGAGGCGGGCCCCGACCCGCGCGACCAGATCCTGGCGGTGTTCGACCTCATGTTCGCCGAGGTGTCCTCCGCGACGTTCCGCGGCTGCAAGTTCCTCATGTCGATGGCCGAGTTCCCGGAACCCGGGCTGCCCGCGCACCGCAACGCCCTCGCGGCGAAGTCGTGGACCAGGGCGCGGTTCCGGGAGCTGACGGGCGAGCTCGGGGTCGAGGACCCGGACGCGCTGTCCGACCACCTGGTGCTGGTCTTCGAAGGCCTGCACGCGTCGGGTCAGTCGTTCGGTCCGGACGGCCCCGCCAAGCGGGGACGGGGCCTGGCCGAAGCGCTCCTCCCGGCCGCCGCGCCGCGGTCGGGAGGAACCTGACGCCGGGCCCCTCCCCATCCGCCGCGAGAGGCCGTCGACGCGCCGTCGACGGCCTCCGGCGTTTTCCGGGGAGTCGTTCGAAGAAAAGTCAAGCACGCGGCCGGAAAAAGCTTCGGGAATGTGCGGAAATCCGCCGTGCCGACCCGTTCCGGTTGTGGCGCGGTGACCTGCGGTGATCGTCGGGGCGGTCGTGTCGAACGGCCGGCCGGCGCCGACGTGAAATCCGAGGAACGATTGGGTCTCGCGGCATGTCCACCTCGCAAGATGACAGGTATTCTACTGCCCGATCACCCAATGCGCGGTGCGGGGCGGTGCGGCTTCGGCCACTGCCGTCCCGGCTTCGGCGGGTAGCGCCAGAGGGGACAGAGGTGGCATGGTGAAAAGCTTCGGCCGGTTCCGCAGGGTAGTCGTCGTCGGCGCGGGTCTGGCCGGCACCGCGACCACCATCCGCTTTCTCCGCTTCGCCCGCGAGCCTTTAGAGGTGGTGTTGGTGGAACGTCGTCCGGAATATCGGAGCTCCGGGGTGGCGTACCAGCGCGAGAGCAACCACTGGCACCACGTGTTCAACATCCAGGCGGGCCGCATGTCGGCATTCCGCGAGGACGTCGACGACTTCATCCGCTGGGCCAACCAGGAGGCCGACCGGTCGGACTGGCCGGCGGACTGGCGCGACTTCGAGTTCACCGAGTCCGGCCCCGCGCCGCGCCGGATCTACCAGGACTACCTGGAGAGCCGCCTCGCGGAGGCCGTCCGCGAGGCGGCGCCGGGCGTGCGGCTGGTCGAGGTCGACGGGGAGGTGGTCGACGTGGAGGTCTTCGACGACCACGCGCACGTCGTGGTGGAGCACCTGGTCGAGCCGCTCGGCGGCGGCGAGGACGGGCACGCGGTGATCGAGGCCGACCACGTCGTGCTCGCCACCGGGCTGGAGACGAAGTACCCGGCGTTCGCGGCCGAGGTGCTGGAGCACCCGTCGTTCGTGCGCAGCCCGTACTCCAAGAGCGGCATCGAGCGGCTGCTCGGCGTGCGGAAGGACGGCGTCGTCGCCATCGTCGGCACGCTGCTCAGCGCGTACGACTCGGCGACGCTGTTGTTGCGCCGGGGCCACGAAGGCCGGATCTACATGATCTCCGGTTCCGGGCTGACGCCCCGCACCTATCCGCCGGACCACCGGCACCAAGTGCTCGAACTGCCCGCTCCGCAACTGCTCGGCGACCACTACGAAGGCCGCGAGGAATTCGTCCGCCGATTCCGCGAAGAATGGGACCGAGCCTGTACCGTCCTCACCCGTGAGCATCCCGAGATATCTCCGGTGGTGGTGACGGAACGGGTCGCGAAATCGTGGGAGCCGTACCTGCCCGCGATTCTGGAACGGATTCCAACGGACGAGCTGCGGGCACTGCTCGACGGTTACGGGACGCTTTTGGCCGTGCTGCGGGTGAGTGCCATGTCCTACACCACGGACATCGTCGACGCGGCGATGGGCGAGGACAAGCAGATCGCGCTCACCACCGGTCGCGTGCAGCACATCCGGGCCACCGGAACGGGCACGCTGGTGCTGTCCGTCGCGGACCGGGATTCGACGCGGACGATCGAAGCGGATCTCGTGGTGTCGAACTTCGGGCGCGAGACGAACTACGAGCGCGCCGATTCGACGCTCTGGTCGAACCTGCTGCGCAAGGAGATCGCCGTGCCGCACCGGCGCACCGGGCGCGGCGTCGAGGTCGACCCCTACGGCCGGCTCCTCGGGCCCGACGGCACGCCGTCCGGTCCCGTGTCCGTCGTGGGCAGCCCCCGGGAGGGCGACGAGATCGTCCGCAACGGCCGGACCGGCGCGTTCACGTTCAACCTGGCCGCCATCAAGAACCACTCCGTGGAAGTCGCGGCCACCACGCTGCACCGCCTCGAATCGTGTTACGACGTGTCGGGCGGCGAGATCGCCGGAACGGTGGCCGACGCCGCCGATCCCGAATCGCGCGAACTCGTCGAGCACTCGGTCATGCTCGACGTCCGCCGGATGGCCGCGCGCCACCACGACGAACGCCAGTCGCTCGCGGCCCGGCTCGAGGGGAACATCCAGCGGCTGCGCGAACTCGCCGCGCGCGAGGGCGCGTCACCGCCGAGTGATCGCGCCTTGCGGTTCGCGGTGAGCTCGGCCGCCACCACGAAGCTGACCGACCTCTCCGTGACCCCGCGCGAACTCCGTTTCCTGCTGGGCCTCGAAGAGGCGGTGGAGCCGGTCGCCTGAACCGAACTCCGCTCATCTACCGACCATTTCCGCACGGTTCCCGACCACCCGACTACTTCGCCGTTGCCCGTCGGCCGAAGGCGGTGTCGCACGAATGGACCACGACCTCGCACTCGAGAAGATGCGGCGCCGGCCGGCCGACTGCGAGGCTCGTGCCATGCCTCGTCGTGTTCCACACAAACCCGGGGCCGATGTCGTGCACGACGACGTCGGCCCCGCGGGTCGGCGGTCAGGCCGACTCCCACGCCAGGTCCGCACACCGGTCGGAATCGGTAGGAGGATGCCGTGAGCCCGCGCGAGATCCCCGGGGTTTTGCTCGTCGGTTCGCCGTCGACGAGTGTTCGCGGCATCGCCAACCACACCGGAAGACCGCTGCCCGGTTCCGTGCTGGTGGTCGAAGCGCTCGGCCCCGAGCTCTACGACACCATCGTCAGGTCGGCCGCCGTGGTCTGCTCCGGCGGTGGCCGCACCGGTCACATGGAATCCCTGTGCCGGTCGCGGGGAATCCCGGTGCTGCGGATTCCCCACGCCGAACTCGTCGGGCTGGTCGGGGAGGTGACCGTGCGGACCGACCGCGAATCGGTCACCCTCGGCGAATCCGAAGTCTCGGTGAACTCCGTCGAATACCCCACCGTCACCCCCGATGACCTCCGTTCGGTCTGCGTCGTGATCGCCGACGCGACCGACATCCAGTCGACGAACGCGATCCAACCCCGCGTCGACCAGGTGACCTCGTTCTTCATCCGCGAGGAGTTCGTCTGCCTCTCGTCGGGGCTCAGCCCCCTCGACGCGCTGCGCGCGGGAATTCCCGAGGCCGAGCGCTACGGCGCGGCGATCGGCGCGGAGCTGTGCGCCATCGTCGACCAGCTCGTCCCCGGGCAACGCCTCGTGATGAGGCTGCTGGACCTCCGGTCGGACGACGCCGCGCAGATCACCAACGACGTCGACGTCGACCACGAGTCGAATCCGGAACTCGGCCTGCACGGCGCGCGTTGGCTGCTGCACGAGCCGAACTACCCGCACGCGTTCCGGGCTTTGCGCGCCCATGTGCGGGAGCACCTCGGTCCGGACTTCGACCGGCTGAACTTCGCGGTGCCGTTCATCAACGACCAGGACGAGTTCCTGCGCCTGCGGGAGCGGCTCGAGCTGCCCGACGACGTGCCGCTGTCGGTCTTCGTGGAAACCCCCGCCGCCGTCCACTCGGTGACGGAGTTCTGCGAGGCCGGTGCGAGCGAGATCTTCATGGGCACCAAGGACCTGACGCAGTTCTACCTCGCCGCGGACCGGGGCAACCACCGGGTCGCCTCCTCGTACCAGACGCGGCACCCGGCGGTCATGTCCGGGCTGCGCCAGTCCGTGGAGGCGGGCAGGCGGGCGGGGGTGCCGGTCCACGTGTTCGCTCTGGGGGCGGACGTGGGCTACTACTTCAAGCACCTGCCGACCGACCGGTTCATGATGTGCACGGCCGAACTGAGGCAGCTCGCCCTGGAGGCCCACGAGTCACGGTGACGCGCCGGTCCACCCGCCGCGCCGCGGTGTCACCCCGCCGCAGCACGACCGCGTCGCCGCCGCGGTCGGGTGCTGCCCGGAGTGGCCTCCGATGTCGACCCCCGGGTCGGAGGCCACTCCCCGGTCCGCTCAGCCGAGCGGGTCGTCCTCGTCGCGCAGGCGGTCCACAGTGGACGCGTACATGCGCGCCTTGATGGCGCCGAGGGTCGGACCCGCCTTGGCCGCTTGCGCCGAGGCGATCCCCACCGCGGTCGACCGGACCGCGTCCTCGTCCACCGCGTGGTCGACGATGCCGGCGTCGAGCGCGGCGACGCCGCCGTAGCGGCGGGCGGTCGTCATGGCCTCGTGGGCGGTCCGGGGGGTAAGCCGGGACTGGATCAACGCGGACATGCCCGGCGTGAACGGGATGCCGATCTCGGCTTCGGGCAGGCACCAGTACCCGCGGTCGGCGCGCATCACGCGGAAGTCGTGCGCCAGGGACAACATCGCCCCGGCGGCGAACGCGTGCCCCTGGATCGCGGCCACCGTGATCACGGGCAGCGACAGCACCCGCGCGAACAGGCCGTGCACGGACACGACGTACTCGCGGTGGCGCTCGCCGTTGGCCATCAGCCACTCGAGGTCCAGGCCGTTGGAGAAGAACTTGCCGGTGGCGGTGGTGACCAGGGCGCGGGCGCCCTCCGCCCGCTCCACCTCGCCGAGGGCCGCGTCGACCGAGGCGATCCAGTCGGGGTGGAACCGGTTCTCGGCGTCCCCGAGGTCGAGGGTGAACACGTCGTCCTGGCGGTCGAGCGTCGGCATGGGTTCCTCCGGGGTCCAGTTCGCTACCAGCCGGTAACTTAGTGCTCGGACGCGGCCGGTGCCAGCCCGCCTCTATGATCGCGCAGGTGACCGCCTACGACGATCTCGACGCCTTCGAGCACCTGGACACCTCCACCCTCCCGCCGCGCCAGCAGCGGATCCTCGCGGTGATCCGCGACTGGGTGGTCCGGCACGGGTACTCGCCGAGCACGCGGGAGATCGGCGACGCGGTGGGCCTGCGGTCGTCGTCCTCGGTGTCCAAGCACCTGGCGGCGCTGGAGGAGAAGGGCTTCCTGCGGCGCGGCGCCGCCGTGTCCCGGCCGATGGACGTGCGCCTGTTCCTGCACCGGCCGCCGACGCGGGAGAGCGCCGACTCCGTGCCCGTGCCCGTGGTCGGCCACATCGCCGCGGGCACGCCCATCGCGGCGGAGGAGCACGTGGAGGACGTCCTGACCCTGCCGCGCGAGCTGACCGGGCGCGGCACCGTGTTCGGCCTGCGGGTGCGCGGCGACTCGATGGTCGACGCGGCGATCTGCGACGGCGACATCGTGGTGGTGCGGCAGCAGCACGAGGCGAACTCGGGGCAGATCGTCGCCGCGATGATCGACGGCGAGGCGACCGTCAAGGTCTACCGCCGTCGCGGCGGGCACGTGGTCCTGGAGCCGCGCAACCCGGCCTACGACGTCATCGACGGCGACCGGGCCGAGATCCTCGGGGCCGTCGTCTCGGTGCTGCGCAGCGTCTGACACCCGCCCGCCACGGCGAGGCGGCCCCCGGGGCGGACCGCCGCGTCCGGCGGGCGTCAGTCGGCGGGGCCGCGCAGGGTCAGCACGACCCGCAGCACGTGCTCGACCGCGGACGGGAACGCCGCGCCCCGCAGCTCGCCGCGCGTGGCCAGGTTCCGCGAGGCGAACTCCACCACGCGGTCGTGCCCGCCGCGCCGCACCACGAGCGCGGCGATCTCCTCCAGGTCGAGGCCGGGGTTGTCCAGCCGGGTCAGGGCGAACTCGACCACGAGCTCCTCATCCGTCACGACCGCTCCCTCCGACCCCTTCGAGAGTAGTCGAGCCGGGGCCGGCGGACTTCTCCGTCACGGCCCGCCCCGACCGGACCTCTCCGTCCGGGACCGCCTCACGACGACCACCACGAGAACTCGGCGTCCGCGCCCCGCGCGGACCGGGCGCGCACCGCGGCCAGCGCCTCGTCCTGGGTGCGGTGCAGCCGCAGCAGGTCCTCGGTGTCGGTCATCCGGATCGGCCGCGCCACCGTGCGCCTGCCCGCCACGACGGCGAACCCGGCGCCCACCACGTCCGCGCGCTGCCGCGCCTCGACCAGCACCGCGATGCCCATCGACCCGAAGAACCCCACGTCGCCCAGGTCGACCACCAGCGCGGACGCGCGACCGTTCAGGCAGGTGAACAACGCTTCCCGCACGTCGCGGAAGCTGTCGACGTCGAGGTCGCCGTGCACGGCGGCGATCACCACACCGTCGTCACCCGCGTCCTCGACCGTCACCGGCGGCTGCTCTCCATCACCGTGCACGGCCGCTCCCTCACCCCGATCCCGGCTGCGACACCGTCTCCCACCATTACCCGTTCGACGCGCGACCGACACCGCCAAAGCGCCGCCAGTGCCGTCGAGGTGGGCGGGCCGGCGTGCTCATCCGTCCTCAAGGGAGCGACGCCTCACCGCGAAGGAGCGAGGTCGGGTCGGAGGGCCGCGCCCCGCGCGAGGGCGAGCCCGCCGGGGCCGACGAGCGACCGACTGGCGCGTCGGCGAGTCCCGGCGTGCCGGCCAGACCGCGCGGGTCGGTGAGCCGGCGCACCTCGGCGACAACGGACGAGCCCGGCGGCGGGCTCAGCCGCTGCCGAGGCACACGAACGGCCGCCGCAGCGGGTCGACCGCGATCGCGTCCGCCAGCGCCACGGCCGGCCGCGCGCCGGCGGCCAGGCTGCGGTGGTAGTCGTCCATCGCGGCGGCGCACGCCTGGTCGCCGACCCGGCTCAGCGGGGCCACCACCAGCTGCGAGCCGCTGGCGAGCAGGGCGCTGGCGAAGCCGAGGGGCTCGTCGCCGCGCCGGATCCGGTTGAGGGCGAGCTCGCACGCGGCCAGCACGACCTGCCGGGGCGGGTGGGCGAGACCGGCCATCTCGTGCGCGTAGAGCGGGCCGTCGCTCAGCTCCAACCGGGAGAACAGGGCGTTCTCCGGCTCGTGGACGCCGTGCGCGGCCAGGTGCGCGATCCCCGCGCCGTCCAGCGCCTCCAGCACCGTGGCGACCGACGCCCGCCGGCCCGACATGAGCGCCGCGGTGGTGTAGTGCGCGCCGAGCTTGTCGATCTCGCCGACGGCGGCGGGCAGCCCGGGGCCGCGCACCAGCACCGCCCGGCCGGCGGGCCTGCTCTCGGCCCGGTCCGCGGCCAGCCACGCGGTGGCCGACGGCGCGACGACGGTCGGCCGCCCGTGCAGCGTCGGCAGCACGCCCCACGGCACCGCGTACAGCGCGCCGGTCGGCACGATCACCAGCTCGCGCTCGCCGATCAGCTCGGCCAGCGGGCGGATCAGCTGCGCGTCGAGCCGGTCGGCCTGCTTGCGCGCCGACGCCGACATCACCCGCACCAGCGGCTCCGGCAGGTGGTCGGGCGCCAGCGCGTTGAGGTCCGCGTTCAGCATCCGGGCGCTCTCGGCCGCCCGCTCGGCCGACCCGAGCCGGGCCAGCCGCACGTCGGAGCCGACCACGACCACCGCGACCAGGTCGTCCTCGGACGACGCGAAGCTCACCAGGGCCCGGTCGCCGAGGCGCGCCAGCACGTCGGTCAGCCCGGCGACCGGCCGCGGCCTGCCCCACCGGCCCGTGTGCCAGCCGAGCCGGTTGGCCTCGCGGAGGCGTTCGGCCCGGCGCCCGCGCAGCGCGGTGGTCGAGTGGCCGTAGTGCTCCGCCTGGTGGATGGACTGGGTGAGGCTGCGGACCTCGGCGATCCGCTCGGCCAGCTCGGGGTTGTCGAGGTGGGTGAGCGGCTCGTAGCGGTAGGTCTGCGCCCGCGTCCGCTCCAGCCAGGAGAACAACCGCCGCGCGTGGCCGCCGTCGAGCACCAGCTGGACGGCCAGCTCGGCCAGCTCCCGGCCGTGCAGCGCGGTCCCGGACAGCAGGTCGAGGCCGCCCATCCGGTCGCGCACGTGGTCGAGGTCCGTCAGACCGGCGCGGATCTCGGCGAGCGCGGCGGCCCGGCGGCCGAGGGCGAGGGCGAGCTCCGCCCGGCACAGCCGGCGCAGCATCCGGTAGTCGATCGGGGCGAGCTTCCCGGGCCGGGGCACCCGGTCCAGGATGCTCCGCGCCGCCTCGACGTCGCCGCGCCGGATCTCCAGCCGCACCGCCAGCATCCGGGCGATGGCGGCCTGCTCGGCCAGCCGCGGCACGGGCAGCGAGTCGGCGAAGGCCAGGGCGCGACCGGGCAACGACCGGGACACCCGTCCGGACCGCAGCGCGAGCCGGGTGTCCACGCGCAGCCCGATGAGCGTCGCGTTCGCGACGCAGGTCTCGCAGCCCCAGCGACGCATCCGCCGCCGTGCCGACGAGGCCATCGCGCGCGCCAGGTCGAGGTCGTCGGTCATGTACGCGGCCACCGCCCGGTACAGCTCCACGTCGGCCAGGTCGCGGGTGACGCTCTGCTCGGCGCGCATCTCCGGCAGCAGGGTGTCGAGCTGGTCGCCCGCCTCGTCGGCCAGGCCCGCGGACATCAGCGCCTGGGCGCGGTTCAGGCCGAGCAGCACCGGCACGTCCAGCTCGTGCTGCCGGTAGGACCGCTCGATGAGCTGGTAGCGCCGCAGCGCCGCCGGCACGTCGCCGACCCGCAGGTCCAGCAGGCCGAGCGCGTGGTTCGCGTCGGCCGCGCGGTCCGGCAGCCCGTGCTCGGTGGCCAGCGCGACGGCCCTGGTGAGGTCGAGCCGCGCCTGGCGCACCGAGCCCAGCCGCGTGTGCGCCGTGCCCCTGCTCCGCAGCGTCTTCACGACCAGGTCGACGAGCACCGACACCGTCCCGCCGGCGGCGAGGCGGCGTTCCTTGTGCTCCAGCGCGGTGTCGAAGGCGGTGATGGCGTCCTCGATGAACCCCGCGTTCAGCAGCAGCAGGCCGCGGTTGTGCTCGACCCGCCCGCGCAGTTCGGCCTTCACCACGGGATCGGGCACGTCCTCGATCAGCCGCCGCGCCTCGGCGAGCCCGGCCAACCCGGCGGTCGGGCCCGAGGTCTCCGCCATCTCGGCCGCGACCGTCGAGGCCAACCGGATCCGGGTGGCGAGCCACTCGGAGCGGACCACCGGGTCGACGGGGTCGATGGTGTTCGCGAGGTCCTGCCCGCGCCGCAGCAACCGGGCCGCTTCCTGGTGCCGGCCGACGCACGAGGCGTCGACTCCGCGGCGGTGCAGTTCGCGTGCTTCGCGGATGACCGCGGCTTCGTCGGCGGAAGCGGATTCAGGCACAGTTCCATGACATCACACAACGCAGCGTGATAAAGCCCGCCGACCAGGAGATCCGGTCGACGGGCTCGATCACGGTTGACAGCTCACTTCGCCGGCGGCGAGTCCACGCACCCTCCACCCGAGCACAGCGGCGACAACTCGCCGTTCTCCAGCGTGTGGTGGTGGTGCTGGTGTCCTGGCTGCTCCGGCGTGGTCTCCGGGGCGACCGGGGCCGTGGTCCCGTCCACTTGGACGTTCTCGACGGTCTCGGTGTTCTCGTCCACGAAGTCGGTCTTGGTCTCGGTGGGCGTCGACAAAACGATCTCCCTCCCCTGAGGATCTGTCGTGGCCTTACAACGACTCAGACGATTGCTCTGAGTCAAGTTCAGCGGACCCCTCGTACCGCTCGAACAGGGCAATAGTGGCACAACGGCGTAACCATCGAGAGGGAATTTCGCACATCGAGTAGGCATACGGCTCCTGCCGTGCGTAAACACCCCCAACTGTCACCCATTCAGGTAACGAACCACGGCGGGTAGTCCGATCACCGGTCCGTCGTCGCCGACGACACGCGCGCGTCGATCCCGAGGCGCAGCGAGAAGATCAACCCGAGCGGGTTGCGGTGCTCGTCCAGGAACGCGCGGGCGAGGTCCCGGACGACGTCGCCGAGCGTGGCGCCGGGCGCCGAGAGGGCGTCCGCCAGCCTCGCGGCGTACTCGCGGGCGAACGCGCGCGGCGGGTCGACCTGCGCCTCGACCAGGCAGCTCGCGGCCCGGTGCGGCAGGTGGTCGCCGAGCTCCCGGCGGCCGAGGTGGTCGGGGCCGCTCAGGGCGGCCACGAGCCCGGTCCCGCCCGGGGGGACCGTCGGGCCGGCCCCGGTGGCGCGGGAGGAGGTGTGCTCGATCAGGTGGCGGTAGCCCCAGAAGCCGCGCGGGTCCCAGCGGTGCCCGTCGTCCCCCACCGGGTCGTGGTCGTCGAGCGGGACGTAGAGCAGCCCCCAGGGCACGCGCAGGTCGTCGGACTCGACGGTGACGACGTGCTCGCCGGCGCGCATCGCGGCGAGGAGGCGGTCGCGGAGCTCGTCGAGCCCCGCGTCGCCGTGGCGGAACAGCAGGGCGAACAGGCCGTGGCCGGCGCGGGCGAGCGACCGCACCGCCTCGTCGACGTCCCGACCGGCCAGGTCCCACTCGTCGACGAACGGCCGGCCGGTCGGACCCGCGCCCTCGTCGGTCAGCGCGGCGCGCCACCGCGCGCGCAGGTCGTCGATGCCCGCCTCCAACGTCGACGCGCCCAGGAGCACGCGCCCCTGGTGGCCGCCGCCGCCGTGCGGGAACGCGCTGCCCCAGGCCTGCACGAGGTAGCCGTCGGCCAGGCGCAGGAACCGGAGGTGGATCGTGCGGTCGCGGCGGGTGTCCGGGATGGACCGGAGCCGGTCGCTGTGGTCGACCGTGACGGTGCTCGTCAGCTCCCGCATCAGGCCTCACCGACCGGCAGGTCGGCGCGGACCTCCTGGAGCAGGTGTCCGTCGCCGAGGTACACCCGGAACACGAGTTCGAGCGTGCCCCGCGCCCCCGGCACCACGCGGAACCGCACCGATTCCGCGTCGACGTCGGCCGGCAGGCGGAACACCCTCGTCAACGGCTCGACGGTGGCGCCCTCGGCGTGCAGCAGCACGCGGACCGGCGCCGACACGGGCGCGGTGTCGTGCCCGGAGGTCGTCAGGGCGTCCCGGACCACCGTGTAGCCGAACTCCACCTCCGTCGGCGCACCCGCCACCACCGGCCGGTCGGAGCGCAACCGCACCCGGGGGTCGCGGGGCGGGTGCTGCGGCCGCGCGGGCGACGGCAGGCCCGGCCACCCCGTCTCGGCGTCGAGGTGCGCGCGCAGCACGTCCAGGCACCGCCCCCGGCTCGGGCCGAGGCTCCCGCGCGGCGCGGCCGGCGCCCCGGCGCCCGCCCGGCCGGCCAGGGCGCCGAGCCGCAGGAGTTCCTGGCAGCGCTGGGAGAGCCGGCCGAAGGCCCGCCACAGCCGGCGGTCCCGGTCGTCGAGCAGCACCGCGTCCTCGGGCAGCCCGTACTCGCCGACGAGCTCCGCGGTGTCGTCGCTCACCGACGCCTCGCGGCGGGCCGGTGTCCAGGTCCGCTTCGCCTCGCGGCGCGTCGTGACGACGAGCCACCCGGCCAACGCGCGCGGGTCGGCGACGCGGTCGAGGTCGCGCAGCAGGGCGAGCCAGACCGTCTGCACCACGTCCTCCGCCGTGGCGCGGTCCAGCCCGTGCCCCCGGGCGACGTGCCACACCAGCGGCGTCAGGTCCGCGATCACCGCGTCCAGCGCCCGGCGGTCGCCGGCGCGCGCGGCGAGCAGGCAGGCGGCGTGCCGCTCCGCCCCCTCCAGGCTCAGCCAGTGGGGCTCGGGGTCGAAGCCGGTCGGTGTTCCGGGCAGTGCTCCCACTCCCTTTCCGGGCGAATTCCGCGCGTTCGACCGCTACACCACCACGAGCGCGCGACAAGTTGCCCGCACTAGTGCGGTGGACAACTCCTGTGTTCGCCGGACACGCCTTCGGGGGACGACGAAAAGGCCCCGCCCCCGTGACCGGGGACGGGGCCGCTTACCCGTCGCGGGCTAGGGCTGGTAGCAGTCCTTGAAGCCGTCCGGCTTCGGCTGGGAGCCCGCGAACGCGGCCACGACGTCCTGCTGCTTCAGGTTCTCGGGGTAGCCGGGCCAGTCCGGCTCCTGACCGTTCACGTGCAGCTCGTCCAGCCAGTAGCCGGACTGCCCGGACACCTTCGCGAACTCCAGGTCGCAGCCCTTGACCCGCACCGTGACCTCGATGGTCTTCTGCGAGGACTTGACCGTCCGCTTGCCGATCTTCTTGGACTTCTTCTCCGACTCGCTGCGCGGCTCGCCGACCGCGGTGAACCCGGCGGCCTTCAACTCCTCGACGAACTTGTCCTCGTTGCTGGAGCACCCGACCAGTGAGGCGCCCAACCCCAGCGCCAGCAGCGCGGACGCGACCTTCGTGTTCATGGCGCACAGCAAACCGCCCCGCCGAAACCACCGCGCCCACCTCACCCAACCGTTACCGCGCTGTGACGTCGAAGGGCTGTTCCGAAGTGGGGCCGCGCCATGCCCGGCAAGCCCCCGAGAAGTGGACGATATTCCGGTCGGAGGTGAATTCCGGTGATGGTCCGAATGCCCGGTCACCATTCGAAAAACGCCGCAATACTGCGGTACCGCCCCTGTTTGCGAGGGCTATGGTCTGGGTATTTGCGCGGAGTTCAGTCATTCGGAGGGCCCATGGCACGGTCCGAACCGGTCGACGCGGTATTCGTGCACGGGTTGTTCTCCGCCGGCCGCACCTGGGACCGGTTCGCGCACCTGGTCGCGACCGACCCGGACTTCTCCGGTCGGGTGCGCACCCACGTATTCGAGTACCCCTCGCCGAGATTCAGCTTCCGGCCGGACCGGCGCATCGCGACCGCGGACGACATCGCCGACCGCCTCGGCACCTACCTGCGGCACGAGCTGGGGGAGTCGTCGTCGATCATGCTGGTCACCCACAGCCAGGGCGGGCTGATCGCCCAGCGGTTCCTGGCCAGGACGCTGTGGCGCGGTGAGGGCGAGTCGCTGGCCAGGATCAAGCAGGTCGTCATGTTCGCCTGTCCCAACGACGGTTCCGAGTTCTTCCTCGGCATCCGCAAGTGGTGGTACCCCAACAACCCGCAAGAGGCGCAACTGCGGCCGTTCGACACCGCGATCGTGGAGACCCAGCGGACGTTGTTCCGCGCCGTCGTCAACGCCACGGGCGTCAGCGAGTCGACCTGTCGGATACCGATCGCGGCCTACGGGGGGCTGCAGGACCGGATCGTCCCGCCGAGGTCCAGCGCCTGGCTCTTCCACAACAGCGGCATGGTGGACGGCGACCACTTCTCGATCATCCAGCCGGAGGACTCGGCGTCCTCGTCCTACCGCGTGCTGAGAGGGCACGTGCTCGACGTGCTGAACCAGGGCGGCGCGCCTTCCGTCGCGACCTCCGAGACCGTGGTCGAGAAGACGGACGCGGGCCGACCGGCCGTCTCGGTCACGCCGCGGCTCGACGGCCTGCCCAAGCTGTACGGGCGCAGCAAGCTCGTCGCGTCCATCGTCTACGACCGGCAGTCGAAGGTGCACGTGCTGGGCGGCATCGGCGGTTCCGGGAAGAGCCGGATCGCGCTCGAGGTCGCCGCGCGCGCCAAGAAGGCCGGACACCGGGTCTGGTGGATCGAGGTGCCCCGGATCAACCTCTCCGTGCGCGAGGTGGCGAACCAGCTCGGCGCGCCGCGCGACGAGGCGGAGACCGCCTGGTACGCGGGCCCGCGCAGCGCGGCCGACCTGCTGTGGCGCCTGCTCGACGCGACCGGCGAGCCGTGGCTGCTCGTCTTCGACAACGCCGACGACCCCCAACTGCTCGACCCCACGACCAAGCAGGTGTCCGACGGCACGGGGTGGTTGCGCAAACCCGCCTCACCGCACGGCCGCGTCCTGGTCACCAGCCGTGACCGCAGCCGGGCCACCTGGGGTGACTGGGCCACCGTGCACGCGGTGCCACCGCTGGACCCCGACGACGGCGCCTCCATGCTGACCGAACGGGTGCCCGACGGCGGCACCTCCCAGGAGGCCCGGGACCTCGCCGTGGCGCTGGGGGGCCTGCCGCTGGCGCTGCACGCCGCCGCCCAGTACCTCAACGCGGTGATCCGCGACCACGCCGGTTCCGGCCCTCCCTCGATCACCGGCTTCCGCAGCTACCGCGCCGCGTTCGAGCTGCGCCTCAAGGCCACCGGTGGGTCCGACAGCGAGTCGCTGGGCCTGGGGATCGTCGCCGAGGTGTTCATCCTGTCGCTCGACCTGCTGGCCGCGCGCCGCCAGCCCTGGGCCGCCTCGCTGCTCAAGCTGCTCGCGTGCTTCCAGATCGCGCCGATCCCGTACCACATGCTGTTCACCAGCCTCTCGCTGACCGAAACGCCGCTGCTGACTGACTTCGAGGCCACCTCGGACCAGGACTACCTGCCCGCGCTGGACGCGTTGGCCGACCTCGGCCTCGTGGAACTGCAGCGCGTCGCCGGGGTGACCGACCCCGACCTCGGACGGATGCTCACCCTGCACCCGCTGGTGCACAGCGTCATGCGACAGGACCCGGACGTCCTGGAGCGCCGCGACGACTACTACGGCCTCGACATCGAGATGCTGCTGGCCGCCACGGCCGTCCACGACCCGGACCAGCCCGAGTCGTGGACGGTGTGGAACAAGGTCATCACCCACTCCGTGGAGCTGACGAAGGCGTACCTGCTCGGTGGTCCGCCGCCGACCGACCGCCGGCTCGTCGCCGCGGCCCTGCGGCTCGCCAAGTCGAGCACCCGCTACCTGATCGCCACCGGCATCCTCAACCCCGGCTCGGACCTGGTCGAGTCGCTGATCACGAACTGCGGGCGGTTCAGGTTCGACCAGGACGACCCGGAGATCCTCGGGCTGCGGCACGAGCGCGGCCGGATCGCCCTGGAGCGCGACCAACCGCTGGCCGCCGAGGAGGAGCTGGCCAAGGTGGTCGCGGCGCGGCAGCGCGTGCTCGGCGACGACGACCCCGACACGCTGGCGAGCATGCACAAGCACGCCAAGGCGATCGCCGAACAGGGGCGCTGGGCCGAGGCGGAGCCCTTGCTGCGCCGGATCGTGGACGCGGAGCAGACGGTCCGGGGTCCCGAGCACTCGGACATGATGGTCGTCAAGCACAGCCTCGCGCGGACGGTCCTCGCGCTCAAGCGCGCCGCGGAGGCCGAGCGGATGCTCCGCGACATCCTGGAGGTCCGGCTGCGCCTGTGGTCCGGGCGGCACCCGGAGACCCTGTCGGTCCGCCGGACGTTGGCGAACAGCCTGCTCGCCCAAGGCGAGCTGGGCCGGGCGGAAGCGGAGCTCGCCGACGCGCTGCGCGTCGTCGCGGACGACCGGCACGCGCGCGAGGCGTTGGCGCTGCGGTATTCCCTGTGCCTTGTGCGCGTCAGTCTCGGCACGGTCGAAGAAAAGGACCTCGCGATCCTGGTGGACGATCAGGCAAAGGCTTACGGGTCGCAGCACCCCGTCACGAACCGCACGCGCCGACTGCTTGCCCGGCTCCGTCGGGAGTTGCGTCCGTCCGCCCGATCGGATGATGCCTCACTAGAGTGAATGTAACGCCGCGTTCGCCATCCACGATTAGAACTGGTGTAGTTTGCGGCAGGTCCGGGGAGCCTGCCGGCGGAACCGGGTTCCGCCGCAGACCAGTGGTCCGACGATGAACGCTTGCCGATGCAAACGCTGCGAGAGGTGCCTCATGATCTTCGCCAAGGACGACGGGGATGACAATCGGCCGCCTTCGGGTTATTCGGCCGGGTCATCCGGAATGGTCAGGCGAGATCAGCTCGACCTAGCCCGCAAAATTGCGCTCGAGACGCTGGAGGAAGATCAGCGGGCGCTCGAGGTGGAAGCCCGTTCCGTCTTCCGCTGACGGTCTGTTCGCCGTTCGGTCGGCCGGGTCCGGCAAACGATACGACCAAAAGGCGGGCGATTACCGCGAGCACGTGGCGATACGCTCGGTGCGCGCCATTCCGACTCGTGGGAACGGGTGATGACGGTGAGCCCAGTCGACCTGCACGACCCCCACTTCTTCGCCGTGACGACACCTGTTCTCCGCCGTGCGCAGATCGCGGATCTCGCGGCCGGCCGGTGTGCCGCCATCCGGGTGCCGGACTTCGTGCCGGCCGCCCTGTGCGACGAGGTGCTCGACGCCTTGGTCGGGGCCGAGTTCGACTCGTACGGCGAGGAACGCGTCTACCCGCAGGTCATGCGGTTCGGGGTCGGCGTGAGCGACCACCGCGAGGACGGGCGCGTCGCTGACGGCTACTGGGACGCGGTGGAATCGTCGCGCAAGGCGTGGGCGGCCCTCGACCTGTCGTTCGACCCCTTCGAACTGTGCCGTGCGCGGCTGGGCGAGCACTGGCCCGGCGCGGTCGCGGTCGGCACGCGTGACGGCAAGGAGATGGGCGCGGGTGTGGCCCGTGAACCCAATGGCGGTTTCCAGGTCCACTACGACGACGCGTCGCGTGAGTTCTCCGGCGCCCTGCTCGACGCCCACCTGATCGCCCAGTTCGCCTTCAACCTGTACTTGAGCGTGCCCGAGTCCGGCGGTGAGACGGTGGTGTGGCGGCACCGCTGGAGCCCGGCCGACGAGCAGTTCAGGTTGCCCGGCTCCTACGGCTTCGGCGAGGCGGTCGTCGGGTCAGCCGAATCGTTCGAACTGGCGCCCTCGCCGGGGGAGGCGCTGTTGTTCGACCCGCGCAATTTCCACGCGGTGCGGCCCAGTCGGGGCGGCCGGCGGATCGCGCTCGGGTTTTCGCTGGGACTCACCGACACCGGCGAAATACTCGTCTGGGGCTGATCCGGCCGTGGTGGACAGGTGGTCTCTTTGACCTCCTTTCGGTGCTCTGGCTAGCATGCCGGAATGGACATCCTGAGATATTCCGCTTTCAGCGCCGCCCCTGGCGGCGGGAATCCGGCCGGTGTGGTGCTCGACGCGACCGGTCTCGCGGAGTCGGAGATGCTGGCCGCAGCCGCGGAAATCGGTTACTCGGAGACCGCGTTCGTCGTCCCCGCAGGCGACCGGGTGCTGGACATCCGCTATTTCAGCCCATTGGTCGAGGTGCCGTTCTGCGGTCACGCGACCATCGCCACAGCGGTCGCGTACGCGCAACGGCACGGTGTCGGACCGTTGAACCTGCGGACCAAGGCCGGCCCGGTGTCCGTGTCGACCACGAGCGCCGCCGACGGCGCCGTCGTGGCCACGTTGGTGAGCGTGCCGCCACGCGTCGAGCCGATCGGGGACGACGACCTGGCGGCCTTGTTGCGGGCTCTGCGGTGGTCCGCGGACGACCTCGACCCCGCCCTGCCGCCCCGCGCGGCGTACGCGGGCGCGTGGCACCCGGTCATCGCGGCGGCCCACCGGGAGCGGCTGGCCCGGCTGGACTACGACATGCCCGCCTTGGCCGAGTTGATGGCCCGCCGCGACTGGGCCACGGTCGACCTGGTCTGGCGGGAGTCGCCGACCGAGTTCCACTCGCGCAACCCGTTCCCGCCGGGCGGTGTGGTGGAGGACCCGGCCACCGGGGCGGCGGCTGCGGCGTTCGGCGGCTACCTGCGCGAGCTGGGGCTGATGCCGACGCCGGGCGAGATCGTCGTGCACCAGGGCCACGACATGGGGCGGCCGAGCCGGATCGACGTGTCGGTCCCGGCGGGGGCGGGGAGCGGTATCGCCGTGACCGGGTCCGCCGTCCTGCTGCCGTGACCGACGGCCGTCCCGGCGGGTGGGGAGGACATCAGCCGTCCGCGCCCGCCGCGTCCGGCCTCACCCCGCGATCTCGACCACGACCTCGACCTCGACCGGGGCCCCCAGCGGCAGCTCGGCCACGCCGACGGCGCTGCGGGCGTGCCGGCCGGCGTCGCCGAACAATTCCCCGAACAGCTCACTGGCCCCGTTCACGACGGTGGCCTGCCCGGTGAACCCCGGGGCCGACGCGACGAACCCGACGACCTTCACCACCCGGACGAGCCGGTCCAGGCCGACCACCGAGTCGACCGCCGCCAACGCCGCCAATGCGCACTGCCGGCAGAGTTCTTTTGCCCGTTCGGGTGAAATATCGGCGCCGACTTTGCCGATGGTGGTGACCTCGCCGTCCACCATCGGCACCTGTCCCGAGACGAAGACGAGGGTGCCGCTCCGGACCGCCGGCAGATAAGCGCCTTTCGGCGGGCTCACCGGAGGCAATGCGAGACCGAGTTCGGACAGGGCTGAGCGCACGTCGGCAGTCATGGCATTCCCTGAAGTCGGAAGGGATGGGACAAGAGAGTACACCCGCGTGTTCCGATCGAATTCCCCGAAAAATGCGGGAACGCGCTCGGCGGTCCGCTTCACGGCTCCGGGCGGTGGCGGGTGCCGGGCCGGGTGGACCGGTCGCAACCGACGGGCCCGCCGGCACGTCACAGTGGCCGTGAAGACGCTGCCGCCCGCGAGGCGATCGACCGCGAGAAGCCACGACGTGCCGGGTGCGGGCCGGGGCGCGCCGCCGGTGGTGCTGCTCGTCGCGGTGCTCGCGCTGGTGACGGGCTGCTCGGCGACCGTGACCGGCTCCGGCGCGGGGGTGCCGACCACCGCGGCCGGGGCGGAGCCCACTTCCGGGCCCACTGTCGGGCCGACCTCCGACTCGACCCCGGAGCCGACGTCCGAACCCGACCCGGAGCACGACCCCGTGCCGGTGCCGACGATCGACGAGGGCGCGCCCGCCCGGTACTGCGACGACCCGTTCCCCGGCGCGCTGGGCAAGCCGATGCTGGCCGTCGTCGTGGAGACCCCGTCGGGCCGGCTGACGTGCGACGGGGCCGCCGCGGTGCTGGTCGACTACTACGCCCAGCGCCGCGACCCGACCCCCGGGCTCGTGCCGCTGGTGGTCGGCTCGATGACCTGCAACCAGGTCCCGGAGCCGGCGCTGCCGCAGGTCGTGTGCGCGGACGGGGACGACGTCGTCTACTCGATGTGGCCGCAGACCTGACCACGGGCCGGCGGGGTCAGAACCGGCCGAACAGCCACCGGCCGGGTTTGTCCGGCGTCGGGTCCAGGCAGAACTCCCTGGTGGCGCGGATGATCTCGGCCGCCTCGACGGTGCCGCGCCGATCGGTGTCGAGCCGCTCGAACAGGGTGCGGGCGTCGGGGTCGGGCAGGCCGCACCGGGTGGTCAGGGTCAGGAACTCGTCGCGTTCCAGGACGCCCGTGCCGTTGGTGTCGACCAGCGCCAGCACGGCCGCCGCCAGCGGGCGCAGCGTCCGGTCGAACGCGGTGTGCGTGGCGCGGGCCGCCCAGGCGAGGAACTCGGCCTTGCCGACGCGGCCGTCGTCGTCGGTGTCGGACTCGGCGGCCAGCGCGCGCCACAGGCCCCGGTAGCCGAGGCGGACGGCCATCGCGGCGGCCGAGCGGGGCGGGTGGCCGAACGACTGGACCAGCCGCAGCGCGAAGACCTCGTAGTCGTCGCGCCGCAGGTAGCCGTCGCCGGTCGCGTCCAGCAGGTCGAAGCGGGCGGCGGGCGCGGGCGGGGCGTGGGTGTGGCCGGTGACCGCGGTCGCCCAGTCCGTCGCGTCGGGGTGCGCGGCGGCGAGGATCGTGCCGTGGTCGGCGTCCGGGTACGTGGTCAGGTGGACCGCGCTGCCCGCGGTGGCGAGGTCGTCGGCGAAGTCGTGGACCACGGCCGGCGGCACGATCTCGTCGAGCCCGGCCGCGGCGAGGAAGACCGGGCGGTCCAGGCGGGTGACCGGGACGCGGCACTCGTCGAGCACCCGGGCCACGTCGACGTGGCGGGTCAGGTCGGTCATGCCGGTCTCGCCGTTGGTGACCGCCCTGGTGGCGCGGAACATCTCGACCAGGGACACGCGTTCGGCCAGGTCGACCAGGCCCGCGCCGCGCTCGGTGAGGAAACCCGCGGCGAAGCCCGGGTGCCGGGTGCGCATGCCCGCCAGGACGATCGGCACGAACGCGCACACGGCGCCGGACGCGTCGCTGGTGCGGGTGGCGATGACCCGCGCCAGGTGCACGGGCGGCGCGAGCGCGACCGTGCCGAGGAAGTCCAGCTCCGGCGCGTACCCCGTGGCGACCAGGGCGGTGAACAGGGCGGCGTGGCCGCCCTGCGAGAAACCCGCGACGAGCGACCGGCGGTCCAGCGGGTGGTCGAGCCGCCGGGCCGCGCGGACGATGTCGATCACGTCGTCGGCGACCGCCTCGCCGTTGAGGTACGGGTGCGGGCCGGGGGTGGCGAGGCCTTCGTAGTCGGTCGCGGTGACGGCATACCCGGCCCGCAGCCAGGTGGCGATGTGCGCGCGTTCCAGCCGGAGCAGGCCGGTGCGCGACGGCGCGGTGCGGTCGGCCAGGCCCGTGGTGCCGTGGGCGTAGCTGACCACCGGCCAGCCGTCGGCGGGTGGGGCGCCCTCGGGGATGAACACCGACCCGGTGACCAGGCGGCCCCGGCCGTCGTGCCCGACGCCTTGGTAGAACACGCGGTACGCGGCCTCGGCGTGGTCCGGGTGGAACCGGCGCGCGAGCGGGTCGGCGCGGATCAGCGCGCCCGGCGCTCTGGTGGGCACGGGCCCGGTGGGTGCGGTCATCTCACCCGAACGGTAGCGCCTTTCGACGTACCGATCGGGTGAACACCGTCGTCGTCGACCCGCGGTGTGCCGCCCGGACGTCGTCGTCGGGCCTGGCACCCGCGCAGAACCGGACGCGGGCCCGTTGCCCGGTTTTCCGGCTCGGATTCCGGATAATCGTCCCCGAAGCACTGGGCGGCTCGACCGCTTCGGGCCGGCGCGGAGACCCCTTCGGGCGAGTCGCCGGTCCGCTCTCGAGCCGCGCCACGCCTTCGTTCGGCACGTGTGACGACGCGTCGAAGTGGGCACGATAAGGGCACGAGGGCGACGGGTCGTGGTGGCGGCCGCGGGCCACAGCGTTGGCCGGCACCGACGGGAGGCGGATGGCGATGGGCGGCGGGCAGCGGGTTGTGGCGGACGACCACCTCGCCGAAGGGCTGGTCCGGCGGCTGGACGAGGTCACCGGCGCGTTGGAGGGGCTGTCCGGTCTCGTGGAGCAGGAGGAGGACCTGGCGGTCGTCCTCGACCGGATCTGCAGACAGGTGGCGCACGCGATCCCGGGCGCCGACCTGGTCAGCGTCACGCTGCTGACCGACGGCGACCCGGTGACCGGCGCGGCGACCGACCAGGTGGCGCTGGACGTGGACCACGCGCAGTACCGGGCCGCCGAGGGGCCGTGCCTGGAAGCCGCCAGGACCGGGCAGGTCGTGCGCGCCCTGCCGGCCGAGCTGCCGGACCGGTGGCCGTCGTTCGGCGAACTGGTGGCGGGGCTCGACGTCGCCGGGTACCTGTCGGCGCCGTTCCGCGTCGAGGGCGCGCCCGGTTCGCTCAACCTCTACAGCCGACGGCCGGACGGGTTCCGGGCGCTCGACGCGGCGCTGCTGGAGCTGTACACCACGGCCGCGGAGACGGTGCTGCGCGTCGCCCGCCGCCACCTGCGCGATCGCGGGCAGGCGGTGCAACTGCGGCAGGCGTTGACCTCGCGGGCGGTCATCGACCAGGCGAAGGGCATCGTCATGGCCGTGCACCGGGTGTCCGCGGACGAGGCGTTCGACATGCTGGTCGACCGCTCGCAGCGGGCGAACGTCAAGCTCCGCGACTACGCCGAGCAGTTCATCGAGGAGATCCTGGCGGACGGCTGACGGACCGGCCGGTCAGTCGGCGAACCGGTCCGGGGAGGCGCCGCGCGTCAGCACGTCGCCGGCGACCTCCCGCACGGAGCGGTCGGTGGCGAACGCGCGCGCCCGCAGCCTGGCGAACGCGTCGTCGAGGCTGATCCGCAGCTGCGCGGCCACCATCCCGGTCGCCACGTCGACGTCCTGGTAGGACACGACCCGGCGCAGGTCGTCCTCCTCGAAGCGCTCGACGTGCCGCAGCAGGGCCAGCGTCACCACGTCGGCCAGCACCGAGGCGTCGGCCACCGCGTCGGCGCGCAGCGCGCCCGAGCGCCGTCGGTAGAGGCCCAGGGTGCCCAGCCGGACGTCGTCGACCCGCAACGGGAACGCGAACACCGCCCCGACCCCGACCACCGCGCCCGCCTCGGCGAACCCGGGCCACCGCAGCCGGTCGGCGTGCACGTCCGCGACGAGCACCGGTCCGCCCCCGGCGAACGCCTCCACCGCGGGCCCTTCACCGAGGGTGTACTGGATCTCCTCCAGCCCGGCCGCCCACGGGTCGCTGGTGCCCAGCACCTCCTGCGCCCGCGACGAGCCGCGCAACGTCAACGCCGCGCCGTCCACGCCCGCCACCGCGCGCACGGACACCGCGCACACCGTCCGCGCCCAGTCGCCCCGACCGGGCTGCGCCGCGCACTCCGCGACCATCCGCGTCACCAGGTCCCTGTCCACATCCGTCCTCGTCGTCACCGGTGAGGTGCGCCACGGGCGCCGACCGCGGACACCACCTGCGGCCGGCTCTTCTCCCGGGGACGTCGGACAGCGCGCGGACGCGCCGCGGCGGTCGTGCGATGCCCGCCGGGTCGTGCCCGGCGACGGTCGTCCGCTCGACGCCGCGGTCCGGCGGACTACCGGTTCGCCGGCTGCCGGGAGGGCACGTCGTTGCGCAGCGCGGCGAGCGCGGCACCCAGGGTGGGGTGGATGGCGACCGTCTCGTGCACCAGCGTGATCTCCAGCGGGCGCAGCACGGTGCGCCGGTCGGTCGCCACCGCCAGCGGCACGTCCAGGCGTTCCGCGCGCAGGGCCGCCTCCACCACCAGCTGGATGCCGGCGGAGCCGAAGAAGTCGACCTCGGCGAGGTCGAGGACGAGGCCGGCGGGCCGACGGTCCAGCTGTCTCAGGATCGTCGCCCGGATGGGCTGCTCGCAGGACATGTCGATCTCACCGGTCACCGCGACCACGGTGATGCCGGCGTGGTCAGTGGTGCGGGTGGCTGTGGCGGATGTCGTCTCGGTGCAGGTCTCGCCCACTGAGCACTCCTCGGTTGGTACCAGAACCAACACAACCGAGCTTCTGCTCAACCCGATTCGTCGCTCCCCGTAGTGGTAGCTGTACACCACAACCATACGACCCCCGTGAGGCATTCACAACCGCTCACCAGCGCAGATCGGTCCGTGAGGAAGACCACCCACGAGGTGGCCGGCGAATCCCCACGTCAGGCGTCCGCGTCGAGCCGGTACCCCGCGCCGCGCACGGTCAGCACGAGGGCGGGGTCGTCGGGGTTGGCCTCCACCTTGCGGCGCAGCCGGCGGATGTGGACGTCCAGCAGCCGGGTGTCACCGAAGTAGTCGTAGCCCCAGACGCGTTGCAGGAGCTGTTCGCGGGTGACGATCCGGCCGCCCGCCGAGGCCAGCTCCACCAGCAGCCGGAACTCGGTCCGGGTGAGGTGCACCTCGGCGCCGTCCCGGTGGACCGTGCCGACGTCGGGGCGGATCTCCAGCTGCCCGACCTGGAGCACCTCGTCCTGCCGACCCCCGCCGCGCCGTCGCAGCAGGGCGCGGATGCGCGCGGCGAGGACGCTGGCGACCAGCGGTTTGGTGACGTAGTCGTCGGCGCCCGCCTCGAGCCCGGCGATGACGTCGGCGGCGTCGGCGCGGGCGGTCACGATGATGATCGGCAGGTCGCCGCGCGCACGCAGGGTGCGGCAGACCTCCAGGCCGTCCACGCCGGGCAGCATCAGGTCCAGCAGCACCACGTCCGGCTCCGCCGCGGCGAGCAGGCCGAGCGCCTCCTCGCCGGACACCGCGTCGGTGACGGCGAAGCCCTCGTCCGCGAGGGCCAGGCCGAGGGCCTGCCTGATGTGCTCGTCGTCCTCGACCAGCAGCACTGAGAAATCCATGACACCGCGATCCTGCCCCACGTCACCGGCACCTGCCCGGATTCGCAAGCTGAACGCAAGGTTCACCCCGCGCGGGGCCGCGTCGACGGCGGCGTCCCGGCGGTTGTCAGACTCCTGCGCATGGCGAGAACCAGGCGGGCGATCCGCACGCCCGAGCAGGGGGTCGACCCGTTGGCCGGGATCGCGGAGCTGGCCGGCCGCGACGCGCACGGCGTGCCCGCCGACCTCCTCGAGGGCTACCTGGAGGAGCTGGACGAGGTCAGCACGACGAGGCGGCAGCTGCGGCCGGAGCAGCTCCGGGCCCGCCGGGAGGTCGGCGCCCGCGCGGCGGAGCGCGGCGTCACCCTGCACGGGGTGATCGACCTGCACCTGAGCGCCACCTGGCTGGCGTGGCGGTCGCTGGCCGGTGTGCGGTCGGCGACCGACGCCGACGACGTCCGCGCCGCGGGCGAGGCGGTGTTCAAAGCCGCCGACGCGGCCGCCACCGCGCTCGCGGAGGGCTACGAGGAAGCGCAGCGCTGGTCCGTGCGCCAGGAGGAGTCGTTCCGCCGCGAGTTCGTCGACGACCTGCTCGACGGGCGCAACCTCGGGCAGCTGGCCGAGCGGGCGGAGCGGTTCGGCCTGCGGCTGGCCGGCAGCAACGTCGTGGCGGCCGTCCGCTCGGCGCGCCCGGTGGTCGACGGCGGCGAGGTGGCCAGGGCCGTGGAGACGGCGCTGGCCCTGCGCGTCGACTCGCGCGGCGTGCTGGTCACCACCAAGGAGGGCCTGCTCGTCTGCGTCGCGCCCGAGACGATGGCGGAGGTGCCGGACGAGTTCGCGCGCCAGGTGGCCGCCGTCCTGGGGCCGGGCGCCGACTGGCGGGTCGGCCTGGGCCGCGCCCACCCCGGCCCCGGCGGCGTGCTCCGCTCGTTCGAGCAGGCCACGCACGCCCTGGACATCGCCGAACGGCTGCACCTGCCCGGACACCTGCACCGGGCCGCCGACCTGCTGGTCTACCGGGTGCTGCTGCGCGACAGCGCCGCGTTGGCCGACCTCGTGTCGGTCGTCCTGCACCCCCTCCGCGGCGCACGGGGCGGTGCCGGGCCGCTGCTGGAGACGCTGTCGTCCTACTTCGCCAACGGCCAGGTGACGGCGGCCTGCGCACGGGAGCTGCACCTCGGGGTCCGCACGGTGACCTACCGCCTGCAACGCGTCGCGGAACTCACCGGGTACACCGTGGACGACCCGACCCAGGCGTTGTCGCTCCAGGTCGCGGTGCTCGGCGCGAAGCTGCTCGACTGGCCGTCGTCCGACGACCGGGCGCCCTGACGGCCGACCCGGGCTCTTCGTCACGTTCGCGGCACTGGTGGTCGACCGCCGCAGCGCGCGCACCTCCGCTTCGGCCCCCCACTGCCGACGCACGACGGCCGCCAGGAGGTCGACGGCGGAGCCCGGCACGGCCGCGTGGATTCGCACCCGGTGCAGAGGTGCCCGGTGCCGCCTATCCGGTGCCGCCTACCCGGCGGCCGTGAGCCGGAATTCCAGCAGGCAGCGGTGATCGGTCAGGACGACGACGTCGTCCAGGGCCAAGCCGTGGGACGCGCCCAGCGCGCGGAACTCGTCGAGGCGCCGCTCCCGGCCGCCGAAGATCACGAGCATGTCCAGGTCGCTCGCGCTGCTCGCCCGCAGCCCGCCGACCCCTTCGACGACGAGCACGCGGCCGCCGGGGTGGACGGCCTCGACGCACCGGCCCAGGATGCGGTCGGCGTGCTCGTCGTCCCAGTTGTGCAGGACGTCGAACAGCACGCAGGCGTCCGCGCCGGCCGGGAGCGGGTCGAAGAAGCTGCCCGCGGTCGCCTCGGCCCGGCCTTCGAGACCGTGGGCGGCGAAGACGCGGCGGGCCTCGGCGGCGGGCGCCGGGAGGTCGACCAGGTGGCCGCGGGTGCCGGGGTGGGCGAGCAGGATCGCGGCGAGCAGACCGCCCTGGCCGCCGCCCACGTCCAGGACGGTGGCGAACCGGGACCAGTCGAAGGCGGCGGCGATCCTCGGGATGTGCGCGCGGAACCGGTGCGTCATCTGGCGGTCGAACGACTCGCGCAGGCGCGGGTGCTCGTCCAGGTCCGCGTAGAAGTCCTGCCCGTACCGGCGCGGGTAGGCGGCCCGGCCGGTGCGGACGCTGTGCGCGAGTTCGACGTACGCCAGCTCCGCGCGCCCGCCCGCCGCGTCCAGGCCGAGGAGGTCGGCCAGGCCGTTGCCGGCGTCGGCGCGGAGGTGCGCGCCGTACTCGGTCGTCCGGTAGCCGGCGGGGGTGCGTTCGACCACCCCCAGCTCCGCGAGGTGGGCCAGCAGGAGCCCGAGCGCGACCGGGTCGACGTCGAGCTCGACCGCGAGCTCGTCGGTGGGGGGACCGTCGCCGAGCAGCCGGTCCGGCAACCCCAGGGTCACCGCGACCCGGAGCGCCATCGCGGTGGCCAACCCGGCCAGGGCGCGGAGCGCGCTCACGTCATCCTCGGGTCGTCCCACCGGAGTCACTATCGCAGGGCCGCGCGGGTCGGACCACCGGTCAGGCCGGTGCCCCGCCCGCTCGGAGGAAGTCCTCGGAGAAACTTCCGGCCGCGCCGTCGATCCGGGCCGTCGCCGTTCGACTCAAGGGTGGCAGGACACCACCGAGACGACGGGGGAGACGGCGATGAGGGCAGGACGACGCGAGTGGTGGGGGCTGGCGGTGCTGGCGCTGCCGACGCTGCTGCTGTCGCTGGACATGAGCGTGCTGCACCTGGCGGTGCCGCACCTGGCCGCCGACCTGCGCCCGAGCGGCACCCAGCTGCTGTGGATCATCGACGTCTACGGCTTCATGATCGCCGGGTTCCTGGTCACGATGGGCACCCTGGGCGACCGGATCGGTCGGCGGAAGCTGCTGGTGGCGGGCGGCGCGGCGTTCGGCGCGGCGTCGGTCGTGGCGGCGTTCAGCACCAGCCCGGAGGCGCTCATCGCGGCGCGGGCCGTGCTCGGGATCGCCGGCGCGACCCTGATGCCGTCCACGTTGGCGCTGATCAGCAACATGTTCCGGGACCCGCGGCAGCGCGGCACCGCGATCGCGGTGTGGATGAGCTGCTTCATGGGCGGCATGGTGATCGGGCCGGTGGTCGGCGGCGTGCTGCTGGAGCACTTCCGGTGGGGCTCGGTGTTCCTGATGGCCGTGCCGGTCATGGTCCTGCTGCTGGTCGTCGCGCCGAAGCTGCTGCCCGAGTACCGCGACACCGCCGCCGGGCGGCTCGACCCAGCGAGCGTGGTGCTGTCGCTCGGCGCGATCCTGCCGGTCGTCTACGCCCTCAAGGAGACGGCCAAGGACGGCGTGTCGGTCCTGAACGCGGTCGTGCTCGCCGCCGGCGTCGCGGTGGGCGTGGTGTTCGTCCGCCGTCAGCGCGGCCTGGCGGACCCGGTGCTGGACCTGCGGCTGTTCCGGGTGCGGGCGTTCAGCGCGGCGGTGGGCGTCATGCTGGTCGGCGCGCTCACCATGGGCGGCGTCTTCCTGCTGGTCAGCCAGTACCTGCAGCTGGTCGCCGGGCTGAGCGCGGTGCGGGCCGGGCTCTGGCTGGTGCCGCAGGCCGGCGCGGTGGTCGTCGGGTCGCTCATCGCGCCGCGGCTGGCGCGCCGGTTCCGGCCGGAGTTCGTCCTCGGGTTCGGGATGCTGGTCGCGGCGGGCGGGATCGTGCTGTTCACCCAGGCCAACGGCGACGGCGGGGTGGCGTTCGTGGTGGCGGGCATGGCGATCGCGAGCTTCGGGATGGGCCCGCAGGGCGTGCTGTGCACCGAGATGGTGGTGAGCTCGGTGCCGCCGCGCAAGGCCGGCGCCGCCTCGGCGATGTCGGAGACCAGCGGCGAGTTCGGCATCGCCATGGGGATCGCGGTGTTCGGCAGCGTCGGCACGGCCGTCTACCGCGACCAGGTCGCCCTTCCCCCGGAGGTGCCCGCCGAGACCGCGGCCCTCGCGACGGACAGCATGGCCGGCGCCGTGCAGGCGGCGGGCGCCCTCCCCGCCCCGCTGGCGGCCGACGTGCTCGCCACCGCGCGGGACGCCTTCGCGGCCGGGCTGCACACCGTCGCCGCCGTCGGCGCCTCGGTGGTCGTGGTGTTCGCGGTGGTCGGGATGACCGCGCTGCGCCGGACCCGCCCCGCGGACGCCGCCGAGCGGGTGCCGGCTCCGTCGACCAGCTGACCGCTCAGGCCGGGGCGCGCCGGGCCGCGGCGGCGTCGGCGCCCCCCGTCCGGTACCGGTCGGGGGCTCAGGGGAGGTTCTTCTCCAGAGCGGCCACGTAGGCCTTCACGAGGTGGTCCCGCACCCCGTCGGCGGCGGGGGCGAAGGGGTCGGCGGTCATCCCCTTGCCGCGGTCGAGGAGGTTGCCCACCACGGACGTGGAGGTGCGGACCTTGCCGGAGGAGTCGATGTGGCGCAGTGCCGCGACGTGGCGGAACACCGGCTCGGGCGGGACCTGCGCGACCACGTCGTTGTTGTTGACCACCCGGAACGTCCGCCCGGACAGCGCCCGGTCGTAGGCGTCGGCCAGGGCGTGGTTGCACGTCCGGGGCTGCCCGAAGGTGTAGACGCCCTGCGCGGGCAGCGCGGGTTCCTCGAAGTGCAGCCACGCGGCGGCCAGCATGGCCAGGCCGCCGCCGAGGCTGTGCCCGGTGAACCACACCGTCTGCTCGTCGTCCCGCAGCTCCTCGACGGCCGCGAGCACGGACGGGAACACCGCGCGCAACGCCTCGGCGAAGCCGTAGTGGACCAGGCCGGTGTTCGCCGGTCCCGGCCACGGCGGGGTGGTCGTGTCGGACAGCCAGTCCCGCAACCGCGCCGGTTCCGTGCCCCGGAACGCGGTGACGATCATCGTCGGGCTCGCCATCGTGTACGCCCGGGTGTCGCTGATCGCGAACGGCGGGGAGAACGTCGAGTGGTGGTGCCGCACCCGGTCGAAGCCCCACCCCGCGGCGGTGGCCTCGACCCCGTCCCGGTCCTGGTAAGCCAGCTCGGCGGCTTTCGCCATGCAGTACGCCTGGCGGGCGTCGTACCCGGTGGCCCGGTGGTTCAGCGTCGGTGCGGACATCGCCCATCCCTCACGGAGACAACACGTCGACGGCGGCTCCGGTCCTCGCCGCACCACTCGTGCCTACCTCCGCCGCCGACCGCCGCGCCACCCGGCGCGACGCCGTTCACCCCACCGTGCCGCCCTGTCACCCGCCGACGTCGGGCGAGCGGGAGGTCGTGTCCGGGGCCTCGCCCGTGCTCGGGCCGAGGGCCGGAGCAGCGGCGGTCGGCCTCGTCGACGCGCAGGTCGTCGACGCTCGCCTCGCGGCGGCGCACCAGGCCGTCGTCGGCGACCTCCCACAGCTCGTCGCCGTAGGAGCGGAACCGCTGTCCCGCCGCGTCGTGCCACTCGTACCGGAAGCGGACGGCGACGCGACGCGATGCGGGTCGCGGGTGGTCCAGGCGTCCTCGGCGGCGTGGACCTCGGTCAGGGCGGCGTCGAGGTCGACGGCGGGAACGGCGGACGTGCGGCGGTCACGGGCTGTCCTTCACGGTGCGGTGAGCGGCGGGTTGTCGGGCGCCGGCGCCACGGGGCCGGCCCGCAGCGGCAGCAGGTGGCCGGCGCGCACCTGCCGGGGGGTGAAGTGGACGCGGCGGCCGGTGCGGCCGTCGTCGCCGGGGACGCCGGGGGCGGTCCACTCCACCTCGGCCCGGCCGGACAGGTGCAGGGTGCGGCCGGTGGCGAAGTCGGAGAACAGCAGCGCGGCGTCGGGGTCGGACCGGAGGTTGCCCAGGGTGGTGAACATGTTGTTGCCCGAGTAGTCGGGGAACCACAGCTTCCCGTCCTCGACGCGGACGAACCCGGGAGCGCCGCCGCGGTGCGAGGCGTCGTTGCCGCGGGTCGGGTGGGTGGTGCCGAGCAGGAAGGTGTCGGACCGGCGGATCAGGTCGACGTCCTCCGGCGCGAGGTCCGTCCCGCGGCGGACCGGCGCGGCGCCGGGGGCGGTGACGGGCGCGCCGCGCAGGCGCCGGGCCTGGATGTACTGGGGGCAGTTGCCGAACGCCTGCTCGACGTCGACGCGCAGCCCGCGGGGTCCGGCGTCGGACAGCGTGCCGTTGACGCGCAGGCGTCGGCGCAGGGCGAACTCGACCGCGATCAGCCCCACCGGCTGGTCGGCCGGCAGGTCGCGGAGCGGGTCGCCCTCGGCCGGGCGGGTCCGCACGGCGAGGGTGGTCGGGGAGTCGGTGTGGAGGAACCCCGGCGGGCCGGTGAGCGGGGAGAGCCACAGGGTGCCGTCGGCGTCGCGCGCGGTGAGGGCGGCGAAGGTCCGTTCCGCCAGGAACCGGGTCGCGCCGAGGCCCAGCCGGCCGGGGGCCGCCATCCCGGAGAGCCGCGCGGCGGCCGCGGAGACGCCCGCCAGGCGCTGCACGGCCAGCTCGCCTTCGTGGAAGCCGGTGGTGTCGGTGCGTTCGGCGTGGGTGGGACCGGTCATGCGGCAACGCTCCTTCGGCACCCATTCTGACGCTTGCGTGCGTCAGTAACCATTAGAAGAACTGTCGCACGCGCGCACGCCCGCTGTCAACGGACAGAGGCCTGGGCAACCGTTAGAAGTGCGCTAGCCTCCACGGCATGGACACGGACGCGCCGCTGCTGGGCGAACCGCTCCCGGTGGAGCTGATGAACACCATCTGGGCCGACCGGGACGGCGTGCACGACTCGCTGCGCGACCGCGACGGCATCAAGGCCTGGCTGCACGCCGTCGCCGCCCGGACGGACCTGATGGCGCCCGGCGACCTCGACGCGCTCGCCGCGGCCGACCTCGACCGCCTCGGCCACCGGCTGATCGGCCTGCGCGACGCGCTGCGCCGGCTGGCCGCCGAGGTCACCGGGGACCCGCGCCCGGCGGCCGTCGCCGACCGCGGCCTCGAAGCGGCCGTGACCGCGCTCAACCGGGCCGCCGGCGACACGCCGAGGTGGTCGGCGCTGTCCTGGACGCCGGGCGGGGCGCCCTCGCGGCACCCGCGCGCCGGGGGACCGGCTGCCTCCGCCGCCGTCTCCGCCATCGCCGAGGACGCCGTCGCGCTCTTCGGCGGGGACACCCGCGACCAGCTGCGCGCCTGCCTCGCGCCGGCCTGCGTCCTGTACTTCCTCAAGGACCACCCCCGCCGGGAGTGGTGCTCCGCGGGCTGCGGCAACCGTGCCCGCTCCGCCCGCCACTACCAGCGCCATCGCGGCACACCGGCCTGATCTCCAACATCTCTATAGCTTCAATGAAGACCGAACAAGGCCGTGGTCCGGTACCCGGTCGGTGGGCGTAGGGTCCGCCGCATGGCCGTGGGAGGCAGCAGGAAGGTACGTGCCGCGCGCAAGCGGAAGCGCCGGATGGAGCGCGCCGAGAACGACCTCTCCGTGGCGGAGTGGACCGCGCTCAAGGCGGCTTGGGGTGGCTGCGCCTACTGCGGGGCCGCCGGCGTGCCCCTCCAGAAGGACTGCGTGCAGGCGTTGTCACGCGGAGGGCGGTACACGCTCGACAACATCGTGCCCGCGTGCGGATCGTGCAACGCGAGCAAGTGCAACACCGAGGTCACCGGGTGGCTGCGGCGCAAGCGGCTGGACGAGCGGGCGTTCCTGCTCCGCCACGTGGAGGTCAACGCCGAGCTGGCGCTGCGGTTCGGGAGCCTGGCCGTCCCGGCGGCGGCCGAGCCCGGCGAGGCGGCGGCTGCCGCTGGTGTCGTGCCGGAACACCAGCGGCAGTAGCGCCGAGGTTCGCTCAGTACGGGTTGCCCGGCACGTTCAGGCGGGTCTGGTAGAGGCCGAACCCGCCGCCGGCGACCCCGGAGGTGATGAACAGCGTCCGCCCGTCCGGTCCGCCGAACGCCGCGTTGGTGCTGTTGCGCCCAGCGGAGACGGTGCCGAGCCGCGCGCCCGACGGGGAGAAGACGTGGACGAGCCCTTCGTCGTAGGAGGCCCAGTACAGGTTGCCCGCGCAGTCGACGGTGGCGCCGTCGGGCGTCCGCATGCTCGCGAACGTCGTGCGGTTGCCGGTGCTGCCGTCGGGGAAGACGGTGTACTTCATGATCGCGTTGCTGCTGGTGGCGCCGACGTAGAGCGTCTTGCCGTCGGGCGACAGGACGATGCCGTTGGGTTGGCGCAGGGTGTCGTCGACGAGGCTGACCACGCCGTCGCGCACGCGGAAGACGCCGGTGCGGCCGCCTTGCTCGTCGGCGCGGTTGCCGCGCTGGAAGTTCGGGTCGGTGAAGTAGGTGGTGCCGTCCTGGCCGATGGTCACGTCGTTGGGGGAGTTGAACGCGCGGCCGAGGTAGTTGGCCGCGACGGTGGCGCGGCTGCGGTCGGCCAGGCTGTAGGAGGAGAGGGTGCGGTTGTCGTGGGTGGCGGCGAGCAACCGCGTGCCGTCGGGCGTGACCGCGAGGCCGTTGCTGCCGGAGTCGGCGATGAACGTCTCGAAGGTGGCCGGTGGCGTGTACCGGAGCACGGACGACGGCTGCACGCCCTGGGGGCCGCTGGGGTTCTGCATGTGGGACAGCAGCAAGGTGCCCGTTCGCTGGTCCCAGGTCGGGCCCTCGAGGAAGTTGAACCCCCCTCGGATGAGCTGGGCGGACACCGACTGCGCGGGTAACGGCGGGCCGTAGGTCGCTCCGGGTGTGCACGGCGCGGCCGTCGCCGCGGCGGCGAGAGCGCCGGGCGCGCCGGGGGTCACGACGCCCGCGATGGCGATCGCCACCGCCGTGAGGGTGCGCGTGCGGCGGTGGCGCGACGTCCTGCGGTGAGTCATGGCGACTCCCTTCGTGGTCGGGGAAGCCGGGCCGCCGGGCCGGGACGTCCGCCCGGCCCGGCGGCGCGGTTCACCGTCCGAGTTGGACTTTCAGGATGCTTTCGTTGCTGTTGTTCGCGATGCTGTCCTTGTCGCCCCGGTTGCTGGTGGTCAGCCAGAGGCCGCCGTCGGCGGACGGTTCCACGGTGCGCAGCCGGCCGTGGACGCCGTTGAGGTGCTGCTCGACGTTGGTCAGGCCGTCGCCGGAGATCTCGGCCCGGTACAGCCGCGCGCCGCGCAGGCAGGCGATGTAGAGGGCGTCGCGGACCACGGCGATACCGCTGCACGAGCCCTCGGCGACGGGGTAGGTGCGCTTCGGCGCGACGAAGCCGGGTTCGCCGCAGCTGCCGGTGGTGCCCTCGCAGGCCGGCCAGCCGTAGTTGCCGCCGCGGACGATCAGGTTGGTCTCGTCCATGACGGAGTTGCCGAACTCCTGTTCCCACAACCGGCCCCGGGAGTCGAAGGCCAGGCCCTGGGGGTTGCGGTGGCCGTAGCTCCACACCGGCGTGCCGAAGGGGTTGTCCGCGGGGATCGTGCCGTCGCGGTTGATGCGCAGCACCTTGCCGGCGAGGTTGTCGAGGTCCTGGGCCCAGTCGCCGTTCTGGCCGTCGCCGGTGGCGATGTACAGCGTGCCGTCCGGGCCGAACCGCAGCCGGCCGCCGTTGTGGTACTTGTTGCGCGGGATGCCGGTCAGCAGCACCTGCGGGGTGCCGGTGAGCGCGCCGTCGGTGTAGCGGATGCGCACCACGCGGTTGTCGGTCGTGGTGGTGTGCATGACGTACAGCCAGGGGTCGGCGGTGAAGTCGGAGGCCACGGCGAGGCCCAGGACCCCGCCCTCGCCGTCGGTGCCCGCCACGTTCGGCACGCGCCCGACGGTGGTCTTCGCGCCGGTGGCGGGGTCGAGGCGGACGATCTCGAAGGCGTCGCGGCGGCCGTAGAGCACCTGCCCGCCGGGCAGGGTGGTCAGGCCCCACGGCAGGTCGGTCTCGGAGGCGACCTTGGTGACCGAGCACAGCGCCGTGGCGCACGTGCTGCCCGTGGTGACGGCGACGGCCGTGCTCGCCGCCGAGCGGTTGGCCTGCGCGTCGCGCGCCCGCACCTGGTAGGTGTAGCGGGTGTCGGCGGCCAGGCCGCTGTCGGTGAACGACGTCGTGGTCGCGCCGCTGGTCGAGCCGACCTGGACGCCGTCGCGCAGGACCTCGTAGCCCGTGACGCCGACGTTGTCGGTGGCCGCCGTCCAGCGCACCGTGACCGTCGTGCCGGACGCGGTCGCCGTCACGCCGGCGGGGGTGGTGGGCGGCTCGGTGTCGGCCTGGCACTGCGGCACGGTGATGGTGACCGTGGAGCTGGCCTGGGAGACGTTGCCCGCGGCGTCGCGGGCGTTGACGTACAGGCCCCAGGTGGCGCCCGGCGCGACGGTCAGGTCGGCCGACCGCGCCGTGCCCGGCACCGACGTCATGAGCTGCCCGTCGTGGTAGATGTCGTAGAACGCCACCGCGACGTCGTCCGTGGACGCCGACCACGAGAACGTCACCCCGGCGCACGTCAGGTTCGAGGTGCGGGGGTTGCCCGGTGGGGTCGGTGGCGTGGTGTCGGCGCCGAGCTTGACGAGCTGCCACTGCTGGTCCGCGCGGCCCGTGTCGGGGAGCTGCCCGACCCGGGCGCCGTCGGTGGTGGCGGAGTCGAGCACGGTCACGGCCTTGCCGCTGGCCCGGTTGAGCAGGCGCACGTGCCCGCCGGCGGAGTCGGCCAGCCGGAACTGCCGGTCGGCGCGGTCGGCGTCGGTGCTCTGCACCAGACCGGCGCGGTCGGCGGTGGACGGGAAGGTCAGGACTTTGCCGCTGTGCCTGGACTTGACGCGGTAATAGCCGCCGCCGGCGTCGATGAACTGCCACTGCTGCCAGGCGCCGTCGTTGCGGGTGTACTGGGAGATCCGGGCGCCGTCGGTGGTGGCGCGTCCGTACACGTCCAGCGCCTTGCCGCTGGTGCGGTTGACGAGCACGTACGAGGCGGTGGTGTCCACCGTGGCGGCCGACGCGCCGGACACCGGGAGGACGACGCCGAGGAGGGACAGCGCCACCACCGGCACCACCCGCAGTCGCGAGCGGTGGACCGGGCCCTTCCTCGTCGCCAGGGAGTCTCGCATGGTGTTCCTCTCGCGGAATGCAAGGCCAATTGCCTTGTTATCGCTAACAAAATTGAGGCGGAACAATGCTGCGTCGATGGCGGTCGACCTGCACCGGGGGTGTTCGAGCGGAGATGTGCTCAGCTGTGCCGATCGGCGGTCGCGGAGGGGACCGGGCCGGGTCTGCGGCGGTTCGCGAGCGGCTTGGATGACTTCTGCGCACGTGGAGCCATGCTTCGCCTCCTTGCGAGCAGGGTGCGTCGTGGTCGTCGCGTGCCGGGGGAGCATGATTGGGAGCGCTCCCAGAAGCACCGTAGCGCAACCGGTTTGCCGCCGACAAGACCAACAACGGGGCCATCCACCCGCGTTAGCGTTAACAGCGCTGATTACCTGCGCTTTTGGGTTGCCGCTGTGCGGCGCCCGGTCCGACCGGGACGTCAGCCGGTCAGGAAGTCGAGGACGGCGCTCCGGAACGCGGGGCTGCCGACCGCGCCGCCGTGATCGCCGGCCACCACGTGCAGCCGGGCGCCGGTGATGGCGTCGGCGAGCACGTGGGGTCGTCGGGCGAGCGGGTCGTCGTCACCGGCGATCACCAGGGTCCGGGCGGTGATCGCGCCGAGGTCGATGCCGCCCTGGTGCGCGGCGCGCGCCTGCGCGGCGAGGGAGGGCAGGTCGGCTCCCACCGCTTCGGCGAACGCGCGCATGCCGGCGGCCTCGGGTGGCACGGGACCCGGGTCGTCGGCGAGGAGCGCGTCGGCCAGGACGTCGTTGGGCAGCACGCGCGTGTCGACGCCGCCCACCTCGACGACCCCGGCGCCGACACCGCCCACGACCAGGGTGCGCACGGCGGCTTCCCCGGCGGCGGTGAGCAGGGAGATGATCGCGCCCATCGAATAGCCGACGAGGTCCACGGCGGGGACGCCCAGGGTGGCGACGACCGCATGCAGGTCGCGGGCCATGCGCGGCTCGCCGTAGCGGGCGGGGTCGGGTGACTTCCCCGAGAGGCCGTGACCGCGGGCGTCGACGCCCACGACCGCGCGCCCGGCCGCGGTGAGGGCCGCCACCGTGCCGCGACCGGCCCACTCGACCGAGGTGTCGGCGGCGAAGCCGTGCTGCAGCACCACCGGCACGGGGTGGGGGTCGACGCCGGGGTCCGGTTCCCAGCGGTGGTAGGCGATCGCGGTGCCGTCGTCGACCACGAGCGTGGAGGTCCGCGGTGCGACACCGGCGGGTGAGTCGGCCATGGACTGCCTCCGCGTGGAGTGCTCGGGGTTCGCTGCGGTGGAACGATACGTCGCCACGCCGACCGGTCGCGTCCGGTGCCCTGACGGAATCTTTGCGGCCGGTGGGGGCGGTGGTTGCTGGAGCACCGGGTGCAGCCGGTCGGGCCGGAGGGCTCGGGGCAGCACGCCGAGCCGACGTCAACGCCCAGGCGGGCGCCTACGCCACCGGAATCCTGGCCATGACGGTGTCGGCGTCGGTCGCGGTGACGATCTCCGCCGCGCGTCGCGCGGTCTTCTTCGTCCTGGGCATCATCGCCGTGTCCCTGGTGTCCCGGGTCGGCCGGACCACCGAGCTGCGCGTGGACCACATCGAGTTCGACGACGACGCCCGCCGGTTCGTCACCGACTCGATCGCCTGGAGCGAGGGCAACCCGCTGGGGCACCTGTTCCGCTACCTGCTCCTCGGCCGCGGCGACACCGTCCCGGTGGTCCGGGAGATCATCCGCACCCACGAGCCCGACCCGGCTCGGCGACCCCGGCATCCACGTCGGCGGCTGACCCCGTGCGCCGGTCAGGGTTGCTCGCCGGGCGCGCGCACGACCTCGGTCCCGATGTGGTTGAGGCAGAACTCCACGGAGTGCGCCATCAGCCACCCGGTCTGCGCGTCGCGGAAGATGCGTTGGATCGGCGAGGTCGCGACGAAGCCGGAGCCGCCACCGACCTGGAGGCACAGTTGCGCGATGTCGCGGGCGACGCGGTTGGCCGTGGGTTTCGCGCGCAGCGCGGAGGGCAGGAAGTGCGGGGAGTCCCGGTCGGCCAGCCAGGCGCTGTTGTGGGCGACCAGCGCGGCCGCTTCGAGGCGGAGCACGGCGTCGGCGACGTCGAACTGGAGGTGCTGCTCGTCCGCCAGGGGTCGCCCGGTGGAGGGCAGGGTCCGGCCGCGGGCGTAGCGGACGAGGGTGTCCAGGGCGGTGTCGGCGATGCCGAGCGACAGCCAGGCCAGGCCCGCGGCGATGTGGTTGGGCTTGGGCACGGGGGAGGGCGGGCACCGCCGGTCCGAGCGGAGCACGGTGCCGTTGAGCCCGACCAGGTGGCTGCGGGTGGCGCGCAGTCCCAGGGTGTCCTGCGGCTCGAACGTCACGGTGTGGTCGGGTTCGAGGCCGAACAGGGTGGGTTGGCCGTCCACGAGCGCGTTGACGAGGAAGTGGTCGGCGATCTCGCAGCCGGACACGAACCGCTTCGCGCCGGTGAGCCGGTACCCGCCGTCGACGGGTTCGGCGACCTGCTGGGGTGAGAGGAACTGGTTGCCGCCCGACGGTTCGGACAGGGCGTTGGCGAAGCGGCGTCCGGCGATCAGCTCGTCGGCGTAGTACCGGGCCAGCTCGGGGGTGCCGTGGCGGACGAGGCCCTCGGCGGCCCCGATGTGCATGAGCCACAGGCAGGCGGTGGACGGGTCCGCGGCGGCGAGGACCCGCAGGACCGCGCCGACGGTGCGGTAGCTCAGCGACTGCCCGCCCAGCTCCCTCGGCAGGGTGGCCTGGTCGAGTCCGCCGGCGTGCAGCGCCCGCAGGTTCTCCACCGGCAGCCGCGCGGTCCGGTCGGCCTCGTCGGTGGTGGCGGCGAACCCGGCGGCCAGTTCGGTCGCGACCCGGACCCACGACCGCTCGTCCGCGGGTGGGCCGAGCGGGTGGTCGTCGGGCATCGGCATGGTCATGGGTTCGGGTCCTCCCGGGTGAGCGCGCCTCGTCCGCACACTGTGGCGCGCCACCCGACGATGATCAAGGGTCCGGCTCCTCCTGCCGGTGGCCGCGCCCGCGCGGAGGTCAGCCGATGAGCAGGGTCGACGGTCCGGTGATCAGCTCCACGCCGGTGTCGGTGAGGCACCGCAGCGGGTTGAGCGTCACCTGCGCACCGGGCGAGGCGATGGGGCTGCCCGCGAACTTCCCGGCCTCGACGGAGCCCACGACGACGACGACCGCTTCACCGCCGGGTTGCACGATGAGGGCGAAGGTGTAGGCGAGCCTGCTCTGCTCGCCGGTGTTCCACGTGATGACCTCCGTGGTGCTCCCGTCGGAGGTCAGGCACCCCAACGCCCCCGAGCCGGTGACGACGGAGGTCCCCGACGTGACGGCCGGGTCGGTGGAGGCGCAGTCGTAGGCGCCGCTGCCGGAGATCCCGACCTGTCGCGGCAGCAGCCGCAGACCCGGGTCGAAGCGCACGGTGTTGGTCCCGGCGCAGGTCGTCAGCGCTTCGGCCGCCCGGTGGGTCGGCTGCGCCCGGGCGCCGGGCGCCGCGATCACCGACAGCAGTGCGACGAGCAGCGCCGCGGTCAGTCTCCTGTGTGCGCACATCATCGTTCCTCCCGGGAACCCGATGGCCCGCCGCGGCCTTCCAGTCCGGCGACGGCGAGTCGTTCGACGTGGTCGAGCAGGGTGTCGAGGTCCTGCTCGGTGGTGCGGGGGTTGGTGGTGCAGGCGCGGAAGCAGGGACGGCCGGCGACCAGGGTGGGCAGCAGCAGGGAACCGGGGCTCTGGTCGAGGAGCAGGTCGCTGATCCGGCGGTGGGCCGGGGCGTCGCGCCCGGCGGCGCGGTGGGTGAAGCACACCACGGCCAGGCGAGGGCCGGTGAGCAGCTCGAAGCCCGGCCGCCGGCGCACCTCGGCGGCCAGGTGGGAGGCGAGGGCCAGGCCGCGGTCGACGGCGTCGCGCACCGCGTCCAGGCCGTGCACCTTGATGCTGAACCACAACCGGAACGCCCGGAAGGGACGCGTGTACTCGATGCCGCTCGCACCCAGGTCGCGGGACTGCCCCGGGTCGTGCATCGCCGCGAGGTAGTCGGAGCCCAGGTGGAAGGTCTCCGCCAGCGCGCCGGGATCGCGCAGCAGCAGGCAGCCCAACCCGAAGGGCTGGAACATCCACTTGTGCGGGTCGACGGCGACCGAGTCCGCTTCGGACAGCCCGTCCAGCAGCGGACTCCCGGACGAGCCCAGGGCCGCGGCCGCGCCGAACGCGCCGTCGACGTGGAACCAGAGCCCTTCGTCCCGGCACACCCGCGCCAGTTCGGCCAACGGGTCGACGGTGCCGGTGTTGGTGGTGCCCGCGGTGGCGACCAGCATCAGCGGCCGGCGCCCGGCGGCGCGGTCGGCGGCGACGGCGGCGCGCACGGCGTCGGGCACGAGGCGGTCGTCGTCGCAGGGCAGCACCCTGGTCTGCCCGGGCGCGAAGCCCAGCACGCGCAGGGCGCGGCCGACGCCGGGGTGGGCCTGCTCGCCGAGGTAGACGACCGGGACGCGGTCGTGGGGCGGCGGGCCGAGCCGGTCGCGGGCCACTGCGACGGCCGTCAGGTTGGCGACGGAGCCGCCGGAGGTGAACACGCCCCCGCTGCCGGCGGGCATGCCCAACGCCGCGGCCAGCCACCGGGCGGTGACCAGCTCCACCTGGGAGGGGCCCGCGGCGAGCGACCAGTTCACCGTGGTGAGGTTCAGCCCGGTGGCCACCGCGTCGGCGAGGGCGGCCACCGGGTCCGCCGGGCCGGGGACGCCGGCGAAGCTGCGCGGGTGGTCGGCCTTCACCAGGTGGGGCAGGATCCCGTCGACGACCTGGGGCAGCACCACGTCGGCGGGCGTGGGGCCGCGCGGGGCCGGTTCGTCCAGCCACGCCAGGTCTTCCTGTCGGGCCCGGCGCCCCGGCGACGAGGTCGCGGGCCCGAGGTGGTGGTCCACCACCAGGTCGGCCACCGCGTGGGCCAGCCGGCGCAGCTCACCGGCGTCGTCCCGGCCGATCACCGGTCACGTCCCGCGAGCGGCCGCGCGGTGGGGCGCAGCGCGTCGAGCCACGCCCGCGCGTCGGAGGTGAGGCGGGGCGGGTGCTCGACGGCGGCCACCCGGTGCCCGAACTGCACGAGCACCGCCTCGTCGCCCGGTCCGACCGGGTCGCCCTCGGCGGCGTGCGCCCACACCAGCGCCTCGTCGGGGCCCAACCGCGACAGCGCGCGGTCGGCCACGCGGCGGACGTCGCCCGGGGCGACCATCCGGTAGCACCCGGTCTCCGGCACTCCCCGGGCCCGGCCGGTGTCGGCGAAGTGCGCCACGAGCTGGCTGAACGGGGGAGCGGACGGATCGCGGTCGCCCGCGGCCAGCACCGGGGTGAGCGGGGCGAGGCCGGCCAGGACGTGCACGCCCAGCAACGGCAACAGCCCCCGCCCGACCTCGACCGCGTGCACCAGCGACACGACGGTCTGGAACCGCGGGTTGATCTCGATGGCCCACACGCGACCGTCCCGGTCGAGGACCGCGTCGATGCCGAACGCGCCCAGGAACCCCCGTGCCCGCAAACGCTCGCCCACCGCGTGGCACGCCGACCGGGCCCGCGCCGCCGACCCCGCCGGCACGTCGGCGTCGCCGAGCAGCTGGTTGCCGCAGTGGGTGCCCCAGCCGGCCCCCAGCTCGGCGATCCCGACCAGCTGGTGCGAGACCCCCGACACCACGGTCACGTCGCGGCCCACGCAGCCCGACACCGTGATCGGCAACCCCGGCACGTGGCGGGAGACCTTCAGCGGCTCACCCGACCAGGAGGCCGCCGCCTCGGCCAACTCCTCCTCCGCGCGCACCAGCCTGGTGCCGCGGCCGATGAGGTTGTTGGCGCGCCGTTGCAGGACCACCGGGCCGTCGCGCAGCCAGCCCGACACCTCGCCGGGAACGGTCGTCGCGCCGGCCGGGAGCACCACCGACGGCGGGGTGCGCGCCCCGGCGGCGCGGAAGACCGACACGGCGTTGATCTTGTCCGCGGCCCACTCGGCCACCGGCCGGGGTGGCGCGAGCAACCGCGCGGCCGGGTCGTGCTCCCACGGACGTGCGGCGCCGTCGTCCTCCGGGGCGAACGTGACCGACACCCGCCGTCCCGCACCGGGTCGACCGTCGTGCCCGACGGCGGGACCGGTGGCGTGCCGGGGCCGGGGGCGGTAGGTCAGGCCCGGGATGGCCGGTCCGCACGCGGCCGTGATGAACGCCGACCGGTCGTACCACACGACTTCGTCGACCGCCGCCGCCAACGCGGCCGAGCCCGGTCCGGCCGCCACGCCGTGCGGCGTCACGCGGACCGGACCGTCCACTCGTCCGTGGTCATCCATCCGGGCAACGTAAGTCCTGTCCGCTTCGATGAGCGGAAAACAGCGCTGTGGTTCACACTTCCGGGTCGGATGTCGACCGATCCCGCAACCACATCAACGGTAATTCGTTCAGGTGGACCCGCTGGCGTGGCGACCGGCCGCCTTGCACGGACCTGGACGAAGCAGCGCCCGAATGCGCTCCCCCCGCCGGGCTGGGCGGCCTGGACAAGTCCCGTCCGGTCGACGCCGAGGCCTGGTACGCGCGGAAACTGGACCTGTGGTGCGGTCAGCTCACCGGCGACCTGATCTCCGTGAGCCGCAGCGGCCCGTCGACCGGCGCCACGGCGGACCTGTCACCGGACCGCACGTCCAGCGGCCGGCCGCCGGTGTCGTAGGAGGCGGATGGCGAACAGCCTGCTGCCGGCGCCCGGAGAGCGCCCCACCCCGATCCGGGCGCGTCGCCGACGGGTTCGAGCACGCGCCCGCGCGGTAGGCAGGAAGGGTGACGCCATCCGGTCGAATGACGGTGGCCGTTCGGAGCCGTGACCGCGTGGTGAGCGGCGCATGACCGGCGCCGCGGGCTGTGGCAGTGTCGTTGACGGGGGCCGGCGGTTTGTTCGGGGAGGGAGCAGGGCATGACCACCGGGGGAGATCTGTCACGTCGCGCGGTGTTGGCCGGCTCCGGTCGGATCGCGGCCGCGTTGGGCGCCACGGGCGCGTTGGCCGCGGTGGCGCCGCCGGGCGCGCGGGCGGACGACGATCCGGGCGGTAGCGCCGAGGGCGGGGCCGTGCTGCGGGAGGGCACGAACATCTCGGTCGCCCCGTCGCCCGACGGCCGGTGGCTCGCGATGGACCTGGTGACGGCGATCTGGGTGCTGCCGGCGCGCGGCGGCACGGCGCGCAGGCTGACCACCGACCTCCAGGACGCCACGCTGCCGTCGTGGTCGCCGGACGGCCGGTCGATCGCCTTCCAGTCCTATCGGGACGGCAACTTCCACCTGCACGTCGTCGACGTCGGCGGCGGGGAGCCGCGGCAGCTCACGCGTGGCCGGTTCGACCACCGTGAGCCGGCGTTCTCCCCGGACGGCAAGCGCATCGCCTTCACCAGCGACCGCGGCGGCTCCTACGGGGTCTGGCTCCTCGACGTCGCCTCGGGTGACGTCACCGCGCTCGCCGGACCGCCGGGCGAGGCCGCCGCGCCGCGCTGGTCCGCGGACGGCGAGCGGATCGTCTTCACCGTGGACGAGAACGCCGTGGACGTCGTGACGGTCTCCACCGCCGAACGCGTCCGCGTCGCCACGGCGCCGGCGGGCGGTCGCGTCCACGGCGCGGCCTTCGGACCGGACGACCGCACGCCGAGCTACACCCTCGTGCGGGGCGCCCGCGCCGACCTCGTCCTCGGCGACCGGCAGGTCACCACCGGCGAGGACGTCTTCGGCTTCGCCGCGACCTGGACCGGCGACTCCGCCCTCTACACCGCCGACGGCCGGATCCGCCGCCGCGAGCTCGCCGGCGCGGTCCGCGAGATCCCGTTCCAGGCCGTCGTGCCGGTCGCCCGCCGCTCACCCCGCCGTCCCGCGCGCGAGGCCGAAGGCGGTCCGGTGCGGGGCATCGCGAGCCCCGTCGTGTCGCGGGACGGGCGGCAGGTGGCGTTCCGCGCGCTCAACGCCGTCCACGTCGTCCCGATCACGGGAGGCAGGCCCCGCAGGCTCACCGACGGCGCGTTCTTCGACTCCGACCCGGACTTCGCGCCGGACGGCCGGTCCATCGTGTACTCCAGCGACCGGCGAGGCGTTCCCGCGCTGCGCCTGCGCGACCTGGTCACCGGGGACGACACCGCGCTGGGCGGCGCGGTCGCGGGCGCGCAGACGCTGCCGCGGTTCTCCCCGGACGGCAAGCGGGTCGCCTACGTGGACCAGGACGGCGCGGTGTGGGTCCTCGACATCGCGGCCGGAAGCCACCGGCAGGTCACGCCCACGCTCTTCCAACCCGGTAGGCCCACGTGGTCGGCGGACGGGACGGTGCTCGCGCTCGCCGCCGTCAAGCCGTTCTCCCGGCGCTTCCGCGAGGGCACCAGCCAGATCCTCACCGTGCGCCTGTCCGACGGCGAACTGCGCTACACCGAGCCGATGCCGTTCCGCTCGATCGCGACCCGCGGCGACGACGGCCCGGTGTGGTCGCCCGACGGCAGGCACCTGGCGTTCGTCGTGGAGAGCGTCGCCTGGGTCGTCGCGGTCGACGCCGAGGGCCGGTTCCTCGGCGACCCGCGCCAGGTGACCCGGGAGGTGACCGACTCCCCGGCGTGGTGCGGGCCGGACGCCCTGGTCCACCTCCGCGACGGGGTGCTGCGCCGGGTCCGCCTCGACGGCGGGCCGTCCCGCACGATCCGCCTGGACTTCTCCTGGCGCAGGCCGGCGCCGCCGCACCGCGAGATCATCCACGCCGGCGCGGTGTGGGACGGGGAGAGCGGCGGCCTCCGCCACGACGTCGACATCGTCGTGGAGCACGGCCGGGTCCAGGAGGTCCGGCCGCACCGCGCGGCGGCGGGGGAGCGGGTGGTGGACGCGCACGACCTCGTGGCCATGCCCGGACTGGTCGACGCCCACAACCACTGGCACCTGCGGGGCCGCCAGTGGGGCGCGCGGCAGGGCAGGCTGTGGCTCGCGTACGGCATCACGACGGTCCGCTCGCCCGGCGACCCGGTCTACCAGATGCTGGAGACCAAGGAGGCGCTGGAGGCCGGCGCGCTGGTGGGGCCGAGGTTCTTCGGCACCGGCGAGGCGATCGACGGCTCGCGCGTCTACTACAGCTTCATGCGACCCACGCTGTCGCGCGAGCAGCTGGACCTGGAGCTCAAGCGGGCCTTCGAACTCGACTACGACCTGGTGAAGACCTACGTGCGGCTGCCGGTGGAGCTCCAGCGGGAAGCGGTGCGGGCCGCGCGCCGCGTCGGCGTCCCGCTGTCGTCGCACTACCTGTACCCGGCCGCGGCGATCGGCATGGACGGCATGGAGCACGTCGGAGCCACCAACAGGCTCGGCTACTCGCACACGGTGAGCCGCACCGGCCGGGCCTACCAGGACGTGGTGGAGCTGTTCGCCCGCTCCGGGATGTCGGTCACGCCGACCCTGTTCCACTCCCGCGCCCTCTACGCCGAGGACAAGTCCCTGGTGACCGACGAACGCACCCGCGTGCTGTTCCCGCCGTGGGAGTACGACCGGTACGCCGCCGACGCCGAGGTGGCGGGCAAGCCGGAGTCGCCGTGGTCGCGCGACATCCTCGCGGGCTGGGTGGACATGGTGCTGCGCGTGCACCGCGAAGGCGGGCTCGTGATCTGCGGCACGGACGCGCCGCTGGACACCGTGGCCACGTCGACGCACCAGAACCTGCGCGCCATGGTGGCCTTCGGCTTCACGCCGGTGGAGGCCCTGACCACGGCGACCCGCAACCCGGCGGCGTGGCTGGGCCTGTCGGGTCGGGTGGGCGCGCTGCGGCCGGGAGCGCACGCGGACATCGCGCTCGTCGCGGGCAACCCGCTGGTCGACATCCGCGCCGCGGCGGCGGTGCGGCAGGTCGTCGTCGGCGGGACCACCCACCGCGTCGACGACCTCCTCGCCCCGTTCCGCACACCGCCGCCCGTCCCTCCGGGCCGACCGCGGTCGCACGACCACGACGTGGCGCACGACCCCGGGCACTGGTGGCACGAACCGGAGTGGGCCACTCGGGCGTGCTGCGGGGAGGTCTGACCCGACGGGCCCCGGCCGGTCGCGTGATCACCGGTCCGGGCGGTCCCGGGGAAGGGGAGGCGACCCCGGTCGACCGGTAGGATCGCCGGCGTGGATCCGGACGAGACCGCCGCCAGGCTCGGGGTAGCCGTCGAGGACGTCGACCGCGTGCGCCGGCTCGCCGGCGACCTGCCGTCGGCTCCGCTGCCCGCCAAGGCCGACGCGCCCGCGATCCTCGACCGGCTCGGGGTGCGGCCGGACGACGCCGCCGAGATCACGGCCGGCTGGCCCGACCCCGACTCTCCACTGTGGACCCCGGAGCTGCGCTGGCTGCTCGACCGGTCGGTCGCCCTGGTCCGCGCCGACCTCGGGGGCCACGGCTGGTTGCCGCCCGGCCCGGCGCTGCCGCGCGACCGCGGGCCCGCCTGGCGGCACCTCTACGCGTACGCGTACCTGGCCCTGGTCGACGTCGTCAGGGCCTACCACCGCGACCACGGCGTGGCGGACGCCGTGTCGTGGACGACCCTCGCGGACCTGGGTCGGAACCTCGCGATCGACCGGCGGATGCACGGCGAGGGCTGGCCGGTCATGCAGAGCTGGCTGACGCTGCACGCGCGGGGCGCCGTCTACGAGCTGGGCCGGTTGCAGCACCACCGCGGCGACGGCGCCATCGACCTGCACATCCCCGAGTCCGGGCCGTTGACCCCGGAAGCGGTCACCGCGTCGCTCGACGAGGCACGCGCCTTCTTCCCCCGGCACTTCCCCGAGGAGCGCTTCACGGCGTTCGCCTGCGGCTCCTGGCTGCTCGACCCGCAGCTGCGGGAGTACCTGCCCGAGGACTCGAACATCATCCGGTTCCAGCGGAGGTTCGAGCTGGAGCCGTACGAGGAGCCGGAAGGGCTGGACGCCGACGTCGAGGTGCTGCGGTTCACGTTCCGCACCCTCACCACGCCGCTCGACCGACTGCCGCGCCGCACCGCGCTGCACCGCGCGGTCCTCGACCACCTGACCGCCGGCCGCCACTGGCAGTGGCGCCGCGGCCGCTTCCCGATCTAGCCACCTCGCCGCGCGTCCGCCGGTACCCTCTACGCCACATCCGTCGGCAGGAGGGCCCCGTGAAGATCAGGATCGACAGCGGCGACGAGTACCACTTAAACGACTACCACTTCCTGCACCGCTACCGGTTCGTGCGGAACATCGGCGGCGGCGGCGACAGCGCCCACGTCGTGCTGCTCGACGACTTCACCAAGTGGAACGAGCTCGCCGTCGCCGTCGAGGCGGCCGTCGGCGGGAAGGTGGAGAAGACGGAGTTCGCCGCGGGGGGCGTGCGGTGGCAGCGCAAGGCCGGCCGGAAGGAGATCTGGCCGACGGCGGACAACCACGCGGTCGAGCTGACGAACGACCAGATCGCGGCCCTGGCCACCTGGTTCAACGAGGCCGGGTACTCCGCCCCGCAGTTCCCGCCGAAACTGGTCAACGCCTCCTTCAAGACCGCCGTTGCGGTCCTGGACAGGATCAAGCAGGCGAAACCGACCACCGAGCTGTCCATCCAGTGGCCGCTCCGGCTGCCACCGGGCGTCGGCGTGGACCGGAGGACCAAGGACGGACCGGGGCGCGACCGGTACATCTGGGGCGACGAGGGCAGCGTGGAGGACTACCCGCACATCCACTGCTTCGTGGACGGCGGCTACATCACCTCCGCGCACGCGACGATCGGACCCGAGGACGGCTCCAAGGACAAGCGCCACCCCAAGTTCCGCAGCGACCTGGCGGTCGTCCGGGACGGCTTCGCGCTCACCGCCAAGGACACGCGGATGCTCGACGAGCTGGAGCGCGTGATGCGAGCGCTGGTGTCCGGCGAGGAACTGGTCCGCACCACCACCACTACCACGCAGCCCCGGCGCGCCAGGAAGGTCGTGGACGAGGAACCCGCGCCCACCCCGGTGCCGACCGTCGCGGTGCCGGTGGTCGCGGCCGAGCTCGTCCGGTTCGCCGACTCGAACAACATCACGATCGAGCGGGTCGTGGCCTTCGCCGCCTACTACGGCATCGAGCCGTCGCAGTTCGGCACCTGGGACCGCGAGAGCTTCGAGGAGATGGAAGCGCACATGGTCACGGACTGAGCCGACCCGCGACAGGCAGCACACCACCTGACCACCGACGGTGACGATCGCCGCCCCTGGTCAGGCCGGCCGGGAGCAGCGGTCATGATGGTGCGGTGAATGCTGCTGACTCACCTACCCCGGAGTTGACCACCGACTCGCACGGCGACGCGACGATCGTTCGCGTGGTCGGGGACATCGACATGGCCAACAGTGACGATCTGCTCGAACGCTGCGTGGAACTGCTCGACCGCGGGGTGGACACCTTGGTGATCGACCTGTCCGGGGTGCCGTTCTTCGCCTCCTCCGGAATCGCCGCCCTCGGCCACATCCGCGCGCACGGCGCCTCGCTCGGACGCCGACCGGTCCACGTGGTGGCCAGCCGGGCCGTGCGCCGGTCGCTGACCGCCACCGCGATGGACAAGCTGTTGCCGTTGCACGAGACGCTGGAGAACGCGCTGGCCGCCGCCCAGGCCGACGCTTCGTAGGACCGGGACCCCGGTACGGGGACAAGCGTCGGGCCCGCCGGCTGTGTGCCGGCGGGCCCGTGCGCTGTGGTGGTGTCGGGTCAGCTGTGGGCGCGGTGGCCTCGGCTGGTGACGACGTGGTAGATGCCGAGCACGACCAGCGAGCCGAGGATGGCGAGCAGCCAGGTGCTCAGGTCGAAGAAGCTGCCGATGTCGGAGCCGAAGATCGCGCGGCCGATGAAGCCGCCGAGGATGGCGCCGACGATGCCGAGCAGCATGGTGATGACGATGCCGCCGGGGTCCTTGCCGGGCATGATTGCCTTGGCGATGGCGCCGGCGATGAGACCCAGAACGATCCAACCCAGGATGCCCACGGTGCTTCCTTGTCCTCGTGCCACGCCGACTCCTGCGACGCGGCGTGATCGTTACAGGGGTCGGGGTGCCCACATCGCGCGGATTTCACACCTCCGGGAGTTCAGTGGCGTGGTGACGTCGAAGAACGTCGACGGCGCAGACCGGTTTCGTAGTCCCGCCCCGTAGTGGGTATACCGGCGGGGACACCGCAGGCACGGCCGCCGGTGGCGGTCGCGGTGTGGCGATCCGGCGGCGATCCGGCAGGTGGATCCGGCATGAGGAGGCAGGGCGGTGGAGCAGTTCCCGCGTCCCCGACGACCGTTACCCGACGCCCACGTCCACGCGGAGGCGGAGGTGCGGGAGTTCCTCGACCCGTGGCACCCGCGGGCCAGCGTCGAGACCGGCCACCCCGAGCGGGTGCTGGTCGACCCCGAACGCGTGCTGGACAACATCACCCTGGCCCTGCACCGGTTCGACGTGGACGTCGACGCGCCGCCGGCGTTCGAACCGGACACGGTGACGGTGGACGAGCTGGCGGTCATGCTCGACGACCTCGACCGGGCGGCGGCCCTGGTGGCGCGCCTGGTCAACATCGCCGTGCAGCTCATGACGGCCCGCTACCCCGAGCCGCTCGTCCGGTTCCCCCTGCCGGACACCTACGACCTGCGCGCCGTCGACCGGCTGGCGATCGGCGACCGCGCGCACGACCTCGCCCGCGACATCCTCAACCAGCGCTTGGCCGCCGACGCCGACCTGCACCCCGACGAGCTCGTGGAGCAGCTGCGCCCGCTGAGCCCGGGTGAACAGGTCCACCTCCTGGTGGCCCTGTGCCGCATGTACCGCCACAAGCTCCTGGCCCTCAAACACCACACCGGAACCTACTGACCACGGCGGGTGAGCACAGGTGCCCACGACCTGGCGCCGGGCTCGCGGTCGACGACCGGCGAGCCCTAGTCGGACTCGGTGCGGTCGACCGTGATCCGCAGGGACAGGGTGTCGGCGGTCAGGCCGTGCAGGCCGGACAACGACAGCACGCGCGCGGGCGCGGTCCCCTCGACGGCGTGCACGGTCAGGGCGCGGTGGGCGCGGTGCGCGGTGGCGGCGGCGTCCAGCAGCAGGGCGATGCCCGAGCTGCTGAGGTAGCCGACCTGGCCCAGGTCGATCTCGACCGGTCGCGGGTCGACGGAGTCGATCCCGGCGGTCAGGGCCGCGCGCAGGTCGTCCACCGTCATGAGGTCCACGTCGCCGGTGAGGCGCAGGACCTGCACCGGGGCGTCGTCGGCGGAACCGGTGACGGCCGTGTGCCCGCTGGTCGGTTCGCGCACCGCGGCCACCGGCGCGCCCGTCGGCTCGCCGGCGAGGTCGAACTCGACGGTCGTGCCGTCCTCGGCGCGGTGGAACACGGCCCGTTCGGCGATCGAGCGGATGATCTGCAGGCCGCGGCCCCGGTAGCCCTTGTCCTCCGGCTCGGGCCGCCAGTGGCCGTGGTCGCGGACCGTGACGCGGACGCCGGTCGCGGTGGTGGCGAGGTCGTAGGTGAACTCGCCCGGCACGTCGTCCGGGTAGGCGTGGTCCACGGCGTTCGCCGCGGCTTCGCCGAGGGCCAGTTGCAGGTCGTCCAGCTGGTCCGGGGACAGTCCGGCGGTGGCGGCCCACGCCTCGACGTTGCGGCGCATCACGGCCAGCTCGGAGGGCCGCGCCGGCACGGTGTTGCGCAGCGGCGGGGGCAGGTGACGGGCGAGGACCAGGGCCACGTCGTCGTCCTGGCCGTCGGCCAGCATCGACCCGATGATGGCGTCGCTGAGCGCTCGGGGCGGGAGGTCGTGCGCGTCGCGGACGGTGTCGAGCAGCCGTTGCAGGCCCTGGTCGATCACCGCGCCGCGGCGTTCGACCAGCCCGTCGGTGTAGAGCACCACCGACGCGCCCGGTTCCAGGCCGGTGGTGTTGTCGAGGTAGGGCGCGCGTCCCGGTGCGCCCAGCACCGCTCCGGTGCCCCCGGAGAGGAACCGCGCGCTGCCGGAGGCGTCGAGGACCAGCGGCGGCAGGTGCCCGGCGGCGGCCCAGCTCAGCCCGCCGGTGCTCCAGTCGAACGTCAGGCAGGCGCAGGTGCTGCCCGCCGCGCCGTTGACCCGCGCGGTGAACGCGTCGAGCCGCTCCAGCGCGGCGGCGGGGGAGTGGCCGTCGAGCAGGTAGCCCGCCAGGGCGCTGCGCAGCTGCCCCATCACGGCGGCGGCGGTCGGGCCCTTGCCGACGACGTCGCCCACGGACAGGGCGACCGAGGTGCCGCCCAGCGGCAGCACCTCGTACCAGTCGCCGCCGATCCGGGACTGGGTGGAAGCGGGCAGGTAGCGGGCGGAGGTGGCCAGCCGGTCCAGCGCGGGCAGCTCGCGGGGCAGCAGGCTGCGCTGCAGCGCCTCGGCGATCTCGTGCTCGCGCCGCAGCAGCCGCTCCCGCTCGGCCTCGGCGCGCTGCCGCTCGGTGACGTCGCGCCCGATCGCCTGCACGCCGGTCGGCGTGGCCTGGATGCTCAGCTCCACCTCCACCACCGTGCCGTCGGGGCGGCGCAGGCCCCACACCTCGGTGACGACCCGGGCGGCGGACAGGTCGGCGGTCAGCCGGGTCAACCGGTCCAGCGCCCCCGGCACGACCAGGTCGCCCACCGCGCGGCCGACCAGGTCGTCCCGGCCCTGCCCGAGCAGCGCGCACGCGGCCTGGTTGACCTCGACGAACCGCAGCTCGTGGTCCAGCACCCAGATGGCGTCGGTGGCCCGTTCCACGAGCAGCCGGTGGCGCTGCTCGCTGTCGCGCAGCGCCCGGTCGGCGTGCGCGCGCTGCAACGACTCCCAGCAGCGGTTGACCACCACCGACACCACCTCGACCTCCTCCGGCGTCCAGTGCCGGACGGTCGCCTGGTGCACGGCCATCGCCGCGGCGAACCGCCCGCCGCGCAGCAGCGGCAGGCAGATCACCGCCCGGATGCCGGTGACCCGGTAGGCGGCCAGGTCCGCCGGACCGAGCCGGGGGTCGTCCGCGCTGTCGTCCACCACCCACGGCTCGCCCGCGCGCATGGCGCGCAGCGCGCCCTCGCCGAACTCGCGCATGGCGAACCGGCCGGGCAGCGGGGGCAGCCCGGTGGCGTAGTCGCCGCTCATCACGAAGTGGTCCTCGTCGGCCTCGGCCCGCGCGTAGGCGCACCGGTCCACCCGCAGGTGCTCGCCGAGCAGGCGCGTCGCCAGCGCCATCAGCTCCTCGGCGTCGTCCAGCCGCTGCAACTCGCGGTCGAGGACGGCGAGGAACCGCTGCCGCTCCAGATCGGCGTGACGCGCGGTGACGTCGTTCACCGCACCGCGCACGGTCTTCGGCGTGCCGTCGGGATGCCGCACGACGTGCAGCTTCTCCTTCAACCTCCGCACTTCGCCGCGCGCGGTCACCGCCCGGTACTCCACCTCGAACACGTCCCGGTCGGGATCGTCGCGCCACCGGGCCTCGGCGGCCTCGGCCCGGTCCTCGGGGAGGATCAGCGAGCCGAGGAAGTCCGGCTCGGTCAGCCAACGGCTCGCCGGGTGGCCCAGCAGCCGTTCGGCGTGGGCGGAGACGAACGTGCAGCGGCGGGTCCGCGCGTCGGCCTGCCAGAGCACCACGGCCAGCCCGTCCACCAGTTCGCGCAGGTCGGTGGCCTCAGCCGGCACCGCCTCGGACGCGGCATCCATGTGCGCCAACCTTCCACTTTCGCGCGAACCGGTCGGCGGGCTCCAGCCCGGAACCCGGACGATCAGGCAAACGACTGGGCCGAGGGTACCCACGCGCCCGCCGAACATCCCGCACGGCCGAGCGGTCGTGGCCACACCGGCCGCCCACGACCTCCGCCGGACGCTCGCCGGCACCGCGGCGGACCGGGGTGTCACGGACCTCGGCGGTACCCGGTCTTCACTCGTGGACGCCGAAGACCCGCCCGGCGCGCCGGTCAGCCCTGCCGCGGTCGCCTGCCCCGGCCGGGCACCGCGGTGATCTTCGACGGGGGAGAGGAGATCGCGTCGGACACGGCCGTGATCTTCTCGGGGTCGAGCAGCCACAGCACGTGGTCGATGCCCTCGGTCGTGGCGCTGACCGCGACCACGCCGAAGTCGGCGCCGTGGCGCAGCAGCACGGCGCACGGCTGCCCGTTCGCGCTCGCCCACCGCACGTCCAGGTCGTCCCGGAACCAGGTGGTGATCGAGCCGAGGCACCGCTGCGCGGCGGCCACGCCCACGACCGGCTTGCGCGCGACGCCCACCCTGCCCTCGCCGTCGGACAGGCTGGTCACGTCCGGCACGAAGAGCCGCTCCAGCGAGGCCATGTCACCGGCGCGGGCGGCGGCGATGAAGGCGGCCGGCAGTTCCCGCCGGGTCGCCTCCACAGCCGTGCGTGCCGATCGCGCAGTTGCCGCAGGCACCCCTCCGCGTCGACGACGACCGCCGGCTGTCACGACGGGGAGGGCTGTCCGGTCTTGATCGCGGGAGGCGTCCGGAACGGCCGGGCGCCCCGGTCGGCCATGAGGCCGCGTCCGCGTCACCCGACTCGCGCGTGGACGTGCTGACCGGCGCGGGACTATACGAGGCGCTGGCGGGCGCCCAGGTCGTGGTCGACGTGGCCGACTCGCCGACGAGGCCGTGCTGCACTTCTTCCGCACCTCCACCGCGAACCTGCTCGCCGCCCAAGAGAAAGCCACCGCCCACGCGGCTGCGGCCTGTGTGGACGGACGCGGGGCTGCCCGGCGCGTGAGCGGTTCACCGCCCGTGGTCGGGAACCGCCTGCGCCTGCCGTTCCGGCGCGGGAAGGGCGGGCTCGTCGAACAGGGGGTGCACACCCGTTCGACGCAGCAGGCGGTCCAGGTGCGCGGGCCGGTGGTCGAGCACCAGCCGCATGCCGTGCTCGGCGGCCGTGCCGCGCAACGACAGCAGCACCGACAGGGCGTAGGAGTCGAAGTGGGTCAGCCCGGTCATGTCGAGCACCAGGCGGCGTTCGGCGGTCGCGGGTGCCGGTTCGGCCGAGGTCGCGCCCGCCGCGGGCACGGCGGCGTCGCCGACCGGTCCGCCGCGCAGGGCGCGGGCGACGGTGTCGGCGAGCTGGTCGGCGTTCTCGAAGCCGAGATCGCCGGCCACGGCGACGGTCAGGTGCCGGTGGTGCGCGGACGTGACGGTCAGGCGCAGCGGGGACGACGGAAGTCGGGTCATGACGCGGAGGCCCCGGCGTCAGGGGTGGCGAGCCGACGACGGGCGACGGTGAGCATGGCGGTGGCGCGGGGGAAGTCGCGCAGTTCGTCGGCCAGCAGCCGCAGCGCCGCGGGCAGGAGGTGGCCGGGGACGCCGCGGGTGGTCAGGATGTGCGCGGTCCAGGCGGTGAAGTCGGTGAACACCGCGGCGTCGTCGGTGTAGAGGGCGGCGGCGAGGAACTCGGTGATGTGGGTCAGGTCGTCGGCGGTGTGCTCGCGCTGCAGGTCGCTGTAGGCGCGCATCGCGTCGAACCGCTGCTCCAGACCGGTGTAGACGTTCTTGACCAGCTGGACGGTGCCGCGCGCGACCAAGGTGTACTCCTGGTCGCCGAGGTGGGGCAGGTGGTCTGCGGTCGTGCTCGCCGAGCGGGGGTGGCCGGGCGGGTCAGCCACGAGCAGGTCGGCGGCGGCACGGGCGTGCGGCGCCCACGCGTCCGCGCCCAGGCGGCGGGCGTGGCGGCCGTCGGCCCCGAACGCGGCGCCACCGGCCAGGACCGGGACCCCCGCGGCCTGGCAGGCGGTGATGGCCGCGTGCGTGCGCGGCAGCCGGGTGGCCAGCGACGCCGACAGCGCCACGACGTCCGGCCCGGTGCGGTGCAGGTGGGCCACCAGGTGCGGGGTGGGAACCTGCGCGCCGAGGTAGTCCACGGCGAACCCGCGCAGGCGCAGCACCTCGGCCAGCAGCCGGGCGGGCAGGGCGTGCCACTCGCCGTCCACGCACGCCACGGCGACCCGTGCCCGGTGCGGGCGGAGCCGGGGCAGGCTCGCGGACAGCACGCCCACCACCCGGTCGTTGATGGCGGTGACGGCGTGCTCCTGCGCCACGGTGACCCGGTTGGCCGCCCACTCCACGCCGACCCGGGCCTGCGCGGCGCCGATGACGTCGAGCAGCACGGTCTCGGCGGGCATGCCGGCGGCGAGCGCGTCGAGCACCACGTCGGTGGCGGCGTACTCGTCGCCCGCGATCAGCGCCGGCCACAGCCGCTCGACCGTCGCGGCGACCACGCCACCCGCCCCGTCCCCGGTCCCGAGGTCGGCGCGGAACCCCTCCGGCCGGGCGTCTGCGTGGTCGGGGCTCGTCGTCGTGGCCCGCGCGTGCGGGATCGCCGGGCCGGAGGGACCGGTCATGCGGTGGGCCGGCCGTCGACGGCGCCCGGGTGCCGGCCACGGGGCGCGGTGATGGCCAGCAGCGCGGTGTCGTCCTGGTCGCGGGTGCCGACCCAGCGGGAGACGAGCATGTGCACGTGCTCCACGATCGCCTCGGCGGGCATGCCCGCGCACGTGGCCAACGCCCGGCTCAGCCGCTCCTCGCCGAACATCTCCCGCCCCATCGGCCCGCCGTGGGCCTCGGTGACGCCGTCGGTGTAAAGCAGGCACGTCTCGCCCGGCTCCAGCAGCACCTCGGCGGTCGTCGCGGAGATCTCGGGCAGCACGCCGATCAGGGTGCCGGCGGTGTCGGACTCCTCCACGCTCCCGTCGCGGCGCAGGATCAGCGGAGGCAGGTGCCCGGCGCTGGTCAACCGCAGCCGGACCCCTTCGGGGACCCTGGTCACCGAGGCCAGGACGAGGGTGACGAAACGGGTGTGGTGCGAGTTGAGCAGGGCGTCGTTGAGCATGGTCAGCACCCGCAGGTGGTCGTCGGCCAGCGACAGCAGCGCCTGCAGGGTGGTGCGGACCTTCCCGGTGAGCACCGCGGCCTCCATGCCCTTGCCGCACACGTCGCCCAGCACCACCAGCGACGCGTTGGCCTGCTCGGCGGCTTGGGCGCGGTCGGTGCGCGTGCCCTCCGCGACCAGCGGGTGCACGTCGTAGAAGTCCCCGCCCACCTGCTCGGTGTCACCCGCGGGCCGGTAGCGGCCGGCGAACTCCACCCCGCCGATGCGCCGCAGCGTCGGCGGCAGCAGCTCGCGCAGCAGCAGCTCGGTCAGACCGGCCTGGTGGGCGTACATCCGCGCCGCCGACATCGCCGCGCCCGCGCGCGCCGCGAACAACCGCGCGAAGCCTTCCTCCTCCTCGGTGAAGCCCTCCTGCCCTTGGAGGCGCAGCAGCACCAGCGCGCCGGCGGGCACGCCGTGGCCGGGCAGCGGCGTCAGCACCACCGAGCCCACCGGCCCGAAACCGTCGGGGACCAGCCAGTCCGGCATCGCCTCCGGGTCGATCCACCGCGAGGGCACCGGCGGGAACCCCTGCAACGCCTCCGCCAACCCGACGACCTGCTCGGGGTCGGCGTCCGACACCGCGGACGTGCTCTCCCCGCCGCGCTCGCACGCGGTGACCGGCAGCCCGCGGCCCGTGCCGCCCGGCGCCACGACCAGCGCCGCGTCGGCCAGGTGCGCCGCGGCCAGCTCGGCGGTCACCTGCATGCACCGCTGCGGGTTGAGCGAGGTCAGCAGGGCGGACGAGACCTGGCCCAGCAGGGCGGTGCGCTCCTGCTCCACGCGCAGCGCCTCACGCGCCAGCCGGACGTCGGTGTCCTCCACCAACCACCAGGCGACCGCGTCGCCCTCGGGGACCGGGTGCGCCTCGAAGCTGCGCTCGCCGACCACCCCCGCCGCCCGGACCGCCACGCCGCCGGCCGTGGTCTCCTCGTGCGCCCGCCGCAACCAGCCGCTGACCGCGCCGTCCATCGACGCGCCGGTCCGGGCCAGGGGGAACAGCGCGCCGGCCGAGGAGTTGACCGACCTGATCACCCCGTCGGCGTCGGCCACCAGCAACGGGTAGGGCGCGGCCTGCCCGCGCCCGTCGACCGCGCGACGAGCGGAAAGGGTCACATCGGCTACATCGGCTACATCGGTCACGTCGGAAGGCCTCCTGGCGGCGCCCGTCACCTCATAACGTCATCGGGCGGGTCAGGTCCACGTCCGCCGCCGGGTGGCTCCGGGGAGCCGGCATGAGCCTGACCTCAGGCTACCCGCACCACTGCGTTCACGCGATCGGGTGACGAGCGTCCGCGCCCACCGCCGCGGGCGGCCTGTCGGTGAAGATCACCGACAGGCCGCCTGACCTGTGCTTTCTCAGCGGGTGGCGCGGTGGGCGACCGGGCTCGCCGAGGTGCACGCGGTGATCCGGTAGAGCCGGGTCGACCCGGCCCGGTCGACCAGCTCGAACCCCCGCGCCCCGAGCACGCCCGCGATGCCCCCGTAGGGCTCGACGGCGGTGATCGCCGGATCGTCCCGGCCGATGAGCACGTACTCCGCCCGGTAGCGGGCCAGGGCCGCGCAGACCCGCGGGTCGGTCGCGGCCTCGTCCAGGTGGCGGGCCAGGTACTCCTGCTCGGCGCTCTTCGGCTTGAGCAGGTGGGAGTACAGCACCTCGCGGTCGGCCAGCGCCCACAGGTAGACGCTGCCGTCGAACGGGTTGCCGAGCACCACGGAGTCCTCCGGGACCCGCTCGGCGATCCGCGGGTAGAACTCCCGCATCTCGTCGGTGACGAGCTGGTGCTCCCGCGCCTTCGGGTAGGTCACGGCCACCCGCGCCTCGCGGTCCGTCGAGTACAGGCCGGCCGTCGCGACGACGAGCACCGCGGTCAGCCCGACCGCCGCGGCCGGCCGCGGCAGCCGCCGCGCGCGGGACAGGAGCTTCCCGGACAGGAGCTTCCCGGACAGGAACAGCACGCCCGCGACCGCGAGCGGCACACCGGTGATCGGCAGCATCGCGGCCAGGCGGTGCGAGTCGCTGTACCAATAACCGGTGAGCAGGTCGGTGTCGGCGCGGTTGAGCGCGGCGGCCAGCACGTACAGCAGCCCGGAGACCAGGTGGCCGGCGAGCACCCAGCGGATCGCGGGCGTGCGGCGGGCGGTGGCCGTGCCGACGATCACCAGCGCCGACAGCAGCCACAGCGCCTCACGCAGGTTGGTCGCGTTGAGCAGCACCTCGCCGACCGCGGCGGCCGGTGTCTCGAACGACTTCCACGCGTTCCAGTTGCGCACGTCGGCGAGCACCGGCGTGGTGGCCGCCCACAGCCAGCCGCCGAAGACGACCGCGACGAACGCGGCGCACTCGACGACACCGCGCCGCGCACGCCCATCGGCGCGCAGCGCCCGGGCCCGCGCGAACACCGCCGCACCGGCCGGGAAGAGCGACAGCACGATCAACGAGAACACCACGTTCGGATGAGCGAACCCGGCGGCCACGAGCGTGATCGCCAGCAGCAGCCACGCCCGGCCCCGGCCGAGGCAGTCGTCCTTCACCCACCCGGTGACCGTCAGCACCGCCGCGAAACCGGCCGGCGCCAACGCCATGCCCAGCAGGTTCGGCCACAGCACGCCCCACCCGAAGAGGTCCCACGGGAACGCGGGGAACGCGATCGACAGCACACCGGCGACCGCCAACGCCGCCACGTCGCGCCCGAACAGCTGCCGCACCAGCAGGAGACAGCCCACGGGCCACACCACGACCGTGATCACCGCGCAGACCACGTTGGCGGCGACGGGGATCGACGCCCCGGTCGACATCACGACCAGCGAGGTGAGGTCGTGCCACGCCGCCGGGTAGAAGCCGCCGGGCGTCTCCGGGTCGCCCAGCGCGTACAGGGTCAGCGACGACGCGTCCCCGCTGTCGGCGATGTGCGCCAACGCGTTGTAGTGGAACGGCGTGTCGAAGACCTGGGACACCCCGTCCGGCGTGCCCACCGCCCGCACGACGGCGATCGCGGCGAGCGCGAACGCGGGCAGCGACCCGGCCACCGCGGCCAGCGCGATCTGCCGCGGATCGGTCCTCGCGGACAACAACCCCCTGTGCCGCAACAGGAAGGCGAGCAGCCCGGCCAGTCCGACGGCCACGGGCACCGCCGCCAACCCGACCGGCGCCGACCACGCGACACCGGCCGACCCCGCCACCACCGCCGCCGCCGCGATCACCGCGACGCTGATCACCGGAGCCATCGCGAACGCCGCGATCCCCCGCAACCCCAACAGGCAGCCCACCGGCAACCCCGGTCCCCACAGCCACCCGACCGCGACCAGTGCCACGGGCACAACGCTGAACCACGACATGTTCGTCCCCCCACGAGACGTCCTCAGGAAGGCGAGTCCTCCCCGACTCGCCCTCCTAAGGGCGCGCGGGACGCCTGCGGGTTGCGCGTCGATCCCGTCCGGCACAAGTCGCCCTCACGGCGAATTCCCACGACGGCCGCGGCCGGGAAGCACCTGCGGCTGTTCGCATCGCACCGACATCGACCGCCGCCGGCACCGCCTGACGTCGGCCACCACCCTGCGGGGGACCTGGCTGCTCGTCGCCCGCCGTCACCCGGCCGCGGGCGGGATGCCCAGCCACGACAGCACCAGCGGGTGCTCACCCCGGTCCCGTCCGGCGGCCGGCGCCGCGTCGGACGGCCACTCCGCGTCGCGCCACGCCCTGTACACCAGCTCATCGGGACCGGGGAGCCCGTGGACGTCGCGCAACGCCACCACGCAGCGCGCCGACAACGCGGCGTACTCCACCGTCAACGCGGGCAGCGGCAAGGTGCAGGCCCAGTTCGGCGGGGCGTCACCGGTCGGCGGCGCCCACCCGGCCGCGGCCAGCGGGCCGGGGTCCGCGGCCGGCGACCCCGCCTCGGCGTGCAGCTCGTGCTCGCCGCCGGCGAACTGCACGAACACCCGCGGTTCGGCCCGCGAGAAGACGACCAGGAAGACCCGGTCGGACACCTCCCGCAACGCCTCGGTGAGATCCCCGCCGAACGCCTCCCAGTCGGACACCACGGTCACCGGCCCCCCGGGGTGGTGAAGCGGACCGCCGCGCACCTCGACCACAGCGAGGCGGTGACCCGGGCGGGCCCCATCTCCCAGGTCGCGTCGGTGCACCCGCGGTCGCGCCTGATGGACGGACGCCCCAGCCGGGCCGTCCCCTCGCGCACCACCAGCGTGAAGAGGTCGCCGAGGAAGGCCCTCGTCGCCGGTGTCCCCTCCGTGACCTCGTCCGCGATCCGGAAGCGCACGGACGACACGGCGTCGATGCCGGACATCGACACCTCCGGCGGGGTGAAGGCCGGGTTGACCAGGTACCCCAGCCCCTCCTGGACGTCGATCGCCCAGCCGAGGCGGTCGACCGCCCTCCGCTGCGCCTCGGCGCGGGACACCGGCCACGGGACACCGGCCCAGAAGTCGACGGTCTCCCAGACCTCGGCGGGGGACATCGCGGAGTGGTCCACGTCCACGCGTTCGCGACCGGGTGCGCTGATCTCGTCGCGGATCGCCCTGCTCGTCATCGCGGCCGGGCTGCTCTGCTCTGTCACGGGGACCTCCGACGGGCCACCTTAAGGCAGGCCGTTTCGGCGCCGTTCGACGGCGGTGCCGTCGGCCTGGTCGTGGCCGCTGACCTGTCCGCCGCCGCTGGATGAGAGGGAGCGCACGAAGGAGTTCAGGAACGGCCGTCACCGACCACGTGTGGTGTTCCCGCGCGTGCCCGGTGACGGCCGCCTCCCGTGATCAGAAGTTCTTCCTGGCCACGGTCCAAGGCGTCTTGGACGCCAGCCCGGATGGTTCCAGGATGTAGTCGCGGGCGGTCTGGTTGCCGTTCAGGACCATGTCGAGGAACTGCACGACCGCGGTCACGGCGTCGGTCATCTGGCTACCGGTGATGAAGCCGCCGTGCCCTGCCTGGGGGTTCTCGGCCAGGACGGCGGGGACGGTGGTCAGGTTGTAGTTGGCCCTGGTGTTGTCGTAGGCGATGTCGGAGGGGCCTCCGTCCAGGTACAGCACCGGGGCGTGCAGCTTGGACAGCTCGGAGCGCGGGTAGCCGAACGAGCCGTCGGCGAAGAGCCCGCTGTTCAACGAGACGGTGGCGTCGACCCGGCGGTCCTGGGCGGCGATCAGGGCTTCCAGACCGCCGCACGAGTGGCCCGCGGTGGCCATCCTGGTCAGGTCGAGCCGCTGCGACAACGCCGCCCCGGAGCGGTTCTGCTCGCGTTCGGCCCAGGTCAGGGCGTCGGTCAGGAGCGAGGGGATGGGGGAGCCGCTGGGCAGGCCGTTGGCCGAGCCGTTGGCGGAACCGATGTCCACCACGGCGATGCCCTTCGCCGCGACGGCGGTCAGCAGCCGCGTGACCTCGCTGTTGTTGGTGTGCGCGCAAGCGCCGTTGCCGAAGGCCAGCACGGGCAGGGGACGGCCGACGGCCTGGGGGTCGGAGGGCCGGAACACGGTGAAGCGGTTGTCGCCGTACGCGCCTTCACGGGTGACCTGGAAGTTGTTCTCCACCATGGGCCGTCCCGGCTGGGGCGTCGTGGTCGTGGTCGTGGTGGTGGTGGTCGGGCTTGTCCCGCCGATCCGGACGAGCTGCCACTGCTGGTTGGCGCCGCCCCAGTCGCTGTACTGCACGACGTTGCCGCCGTCGGCGGTGGACGCGCCCTGCACCTCGACCGCCTTGTTGCTGTTGCGGTTGACCAGCCGCACGTGGCCGCCGTCGGAGTCGGCGAGCCGGAACTGCTGGTTGGTGCTGTTGTTGTCGGCCCACTGCACGATGGCGCCGCCGTCGGCGGTGGAGAAGTTGTGGACGTCCAGCACCTTGCCCGACAGCCTCGACTTCACCCGGTAGTAGCCGCCGCCGGAGTCGACGAACTGCCACTGCTGGTTGGTGCCGTCGCTGCGGGTCCACTGGGTGATGCGGGCGCCGTCGTTCGTGGCGAAGTTGTAGACGTCCAACGCCTTGCCGCTGTTGCGGTTGACCAACGCGTACCACGCGGTCGTGTCGACGGTCGCCGCCGACGCGGGCGCGGCGCCGAGCGCCGTGACCACTCCGCCCAGCAGCACGGCGACGACAGCGGTGACGCCTGCCAGGCGACGTCCGCGGGCTGGTGGGGCAGCGGTGGGCGGGTGGCCTGATCCGGCCATGCGTGTGCTCCTCTTCATCGAGGTCGGGGCAGCGTGGCAGCGGCGCGGGCAGCGCCCGGTGAGGACCGCTTGCGCCGGGGTGTTCCGTCGCGCTCGCCGCGCGAACGACGAGTGCGTCAGCGTGGTCGGTGCGAAAGCCGAGAACAGGCGCACGGGCTGAAGCGCCACTGCACGGGTGCCGGTCGCATTCATCAGACTGTGGAGGACGTCCTGCGCGCGGTCAAGGTGCGCCGAAAATGTTTCGACTGGTCAAAGGGTGAATGGTCGACCGCATTGTCGGGTGCTAAAGCAGTGCGAATTCTTTTAGCTCGCGAGAGCGCCTGCGCGGCGGCACGGGTATCAGGGCAGTCGCGCGCTGACGGTGCCCGAATCCGGCCGGACAGGTCGAGTGCCGCGGGTCAGGGGGCGGCGCGGAGACGGAGGAGTTCGGCCGGGCTCGGGCGACCGGGGGTGTCTCCTCGCCGCCTGAGCGGGCGATCTCGTGGGCGAGGTCCTGTGCGCCCTCGATCAGGTGCCGTGCCCGGCGTCGGCTGCACAGGTGCTCGCGGTAGGCCTTGCGCTGCTTGCGCAGGCCGCTGACCGCGTCGAGCGGGGCGGTTCGACGGCGCCCGTCGCGACCTCCGGTCCGAGCAGGTCCCCGACCTACGCGCGTTCGCAGGAGGAACAGCGCTCCACCGCCGCTGAGGCCGGCCATGTCGTCCCAGGCGAAGTGGAAGACCATCGCCGTGAGAGCATGGTCAGCACGCCGCGCGGCACGTCGCGCAGGAGGAACACGTGCAGCGACGAGCCGAACTGGTCGACGCCGAAGCTCTGCGTGGCGCCGTCGACCACGTGCAGGACGTCTTCGAAGACCTGGAACCCCAGGCCGATGAACGCGCCGATGACGAACCCGTCGTAGGCGCTGCGGACCAGGCGCGGTGCCAGGCCGATGAGCAGCACCAGCCCGAGCGCCTCGGCGAACTCCTCGGTGGTCGGCGCGGTCAGCCCGGCCGCCCAGTCGGCGGCGAACGCGGTGCCGCCGACCTTCGCCCGGATGTCGAGCAACGCGGTGTCGGCCGGCAGCGGTCCAGAACGTCGCGGCGACGCCACCGCAGCGCAGGAGCAGCTGGCAGGGCACCAGGTCCGGGCCGCCTTGCCCGCGGCGACATCGGTCACCGTCCCCCTCCCGGCGTGATGCTGCGCCGCAGTGCGGTCACGCCGCCCCGGTAGCGCTCGAACTGGCCCGACGCCGCCCGGCCCCGTGGCGCTCTGCGCGACGCCCACCACTCCCGCGTCGGTGGTGAGCGTGGCGCGCGACCCGTTCACACCGCGCACGTCGTCGCCCTGCGAGCGCCGCACCTGGTCGAGGAACGCCTCCGCGGTGCCTTCGAAGGCCGCACCGCGCAGCTCCACCGTCGCCCCGCCCGAAACCGGCAGCGCCTGGCGCCGGACCGGGCTCTCCTGTCCCCGGCCGACCACCGTGCCGCTCTCCAGGTGCCAGCCGACCGGCGGCGCGGCCGTCGCGCCGTCACCCAGGTCCAGCACGTCACCCGGTCGAGCCCCAAGACGGGGCGCTCGACCGGCACCCACCCGGGCGGGAGCCCCGCGCACCAGCGGCCACGGCGACTCCTCCCGGCCCGACCGGGCGCTTCTGCGGGGAGGGCCCGCCGTACTGTGGGCACGCCGCGAACCCACCCGCATGATGGATCGTCGTACTCCTTCCGGACCAGTCCGACGTGCCGTGATCCACCGGACGGGTGCCCGGTCCCGGACTGCTGTCCGGGGCACGGTGTCCGGTCCGGGAACAATCTCGCCCCGGCGTGTTTACGGCACCGGTATTCGGGCACCACAGACGAGAAATGGATCACTCGATGACAGCGGCACCAGATCAGAGACCCTTCGCCGCGGGGTCTGAGGTCGCCGGGCAGGTGGCCGGGGAGGACCTGCGGGTCCTGTTCGGGCAGTCCATCGCCGTGTTCGCCTCCCTGACGGGTCCGGAGCACGTGGTGGAGACGGCGAACCCGGCGTTCTTCGCCACCATCGGCGAGCACCGGGCGCGCACCGGCGTCCCGCTGGTGGACCTGATGCCGGAACTGGCCGGTCAGGGTTTCACCGCCCTGCTCGACGAGGTCTACCGCACCGGTGAGCCCTGCACCGGTCGTGACGTGCGGGTCGTGCTCGGCACCGGCCCGCACGCGCGGGAGGCGTTCTTCGACTTCACCTACGAGCCGCGCCGCGACGGCGGGGACGAGGTCGTCGGGGTCCGGGTGATCGGCGTGGAGACCACCCAGGTCAAGCACGCCCAGCACCTGATGGCCGAGCACCGCGCCCTGCTCGAGCAGATCGCCCGGCAGGCGCCGCTGACCGAGGTCCTCGACGGGATGGCCCGCTGCATCGAGGACCTCGCCCCGCAGGAAGTGCTCGTCTCGGTCCTGCTCGCCGACCCCGACGGCCTGCACCTGCGCCACGGGGCCGCGCCCAGCCTGCCCGACTTCTACAACGAGGCCATCGACGGGATCGCCACCGGCGAGGGCGTCGGCTCGTGCGGCACGGCCGCACACCGGCGGGAGTCGGTCGTGGTCACCGACATCGCCACCGACCCGTTCTGGGACGACTTCCGGGACCTGGCCGACCGGGCCGGGCTCGCCGCGTGCTGGTCCACCCCGATCCTGGCCCGCGACGGGAGCCTGCTGGGCACCTTCGCCATGTACCACCGCGCCCCGCGCGCCCCGCAGGACTCCGACCTGGCCCTGGCCCGCGTCTTCGCCGGCACCGCGGCCCTGGCCATCGAACGCCACCACACCGAGCAGGCCCGCCGTGACGCCGAGACCCGCGCCGAAGCGGCGCACGCCGAGCTGACCAAGGCGATGCGCGCGGAGCAGGAGCTCCGCGCCGAAGCGGAGCAGCGCGCCGAAGCCGCGGCGGAGCTGGCCGACCGGATGCACGCCGCCGAAGCCGCGCAGGCCGCCGTGCCGCATCCCCGGCAGTGCGCGCTCGGCGGCGCCGACGGGTGCGCCGCACCGGCCGAGCTCAAGGTCGCCGACGCCTGGGGCGACGCGGCGTGGGGCTGCCACGCCCACGCCGAGGAAGCCCTCCTCAACGTGCGGTCGGCGTTCATCGCCAACGAGGAGCTCGGCGGCCTGGCCGCCTACCTCAACCGCCGACCCGTCCGGGCACGACACGCGGGAGGCCCGCGCACCGGGTGAACACCGCCGCCCCGGTCGGCTGCCCGACCACCGCGGTCGCGACGCCACACGGTCATGCCCCGGGCTCAGCGTCCCGATGCGGAGTTCCGGCGCCCGCAGCGGGACGGCCGAGGAGGTAGGTGCGGGATCCCGGACCGGCGGCCCCGCCGAACCGATCCACTCCCGTGGCCGTTCGAACCACCCCACCCCGGCGCGAGGCGGCCCCCGGGTGTTCGCAGCCCGCATCCGGGACAACCCGGCGGGGCCCGGCTCAGAAACGCATCCGCGCGGCGATGCGGGCGGCGGACGTGCCGACGCCGTTCGGGCCGCCGAGTGCCGGTTCCCGTGGTGGGGTCGTCCAGTTCCGGGTGTACCGGCCGGTCACCCGGTACCACTGGTTGTCGCCGGCCATCCAGTCCTCGAGGGCCTTGACGTGGCGCAGGACCGAAGCCTGCGTGGTCGCGTCCAGGGACTGCTCGGCGAAGTAGGCGGGCAGTCGCGTGGTGGTGTGCTGGAACTCGTCGATCCTGGCGTTGTAGAGGGCGTGCGCGAGGTCGACGGCGTCTTGCAGGCCACCGCCCGAGAAGCGTCGCAGGGCGACCACACCGTTGTTGAGATCGCGCTCCAGCTCGACCTCCTTGCGGTAGGAGTGGATGTCGTTGCGCAGCCCGACGCTGTCGGCGAACGCGGTGACCAGGGTGGGCAACGGGCCGCTGAGGAACAACTCGTCCGGGAGGGCCGCCCCCAGGGTGTACGCGGCGAGGCCTGTGGACAGCTCGGTGCCCGCGGTGCGGCGCCGCTGGTCCAGGTACTCGACCGGGTCGACGACGTGGTCGCGCAGGGTGTTGTCCAGCTCCCACAGGTTGCCCCGGGCGAAGTCGACCACGTGGTCCGGGAACCGGTCCCGCAGCCGCGGGGGCATGCCCGGGGCGGTGCGCGCCCAGACGTCGGCCAGCCCGCGTTCCACCTGGTTCGCCGGGACGGGGACGCGTCTGCCCGAGAGGGGCATGAACTCCCGGAGCCGTTCGACGAACGCGGTGGCCCCGGCGAGGTCGCGGGTGTCCTTGTAGGCGGCGACGAAGTAGTCGTCCAGAGCGAGCAGGCAGACGTCCCAGAGGCTGATCCCGCACAGCTGCTCCTTCGTCGCCTCCGGGTGGGTGAGGGCCGCGAACAGCGGCCAGTCGTCGGAGTCGAAGGTGGCTTCGTCCCACGTGCCCCGGCCGGAGAGCATGCCCATCTCCCGTGCCCAGTCCTTGGCGTGCCGGCGCGCCGAGCCCACGTGCGGGTTCATCCTGGCAGGCCACGGCACGCGCAGGTCCGGGAGCACGAACGGGTATCCGGGCGTGTGCCGACCCCCGTCGGGGTCATCACCCGACCGGGCCGGCACCTGCCGTGCAAGGGCGGACCGCGACGAATCCATGTCACGGTTGTTCCAGAGGGACCATGCCGCCACAACCCCCCATCACCGTTACGGGTGACACCGGGGACCGTTCGCCGACCTACCCGGCCGGGCGTCGCGAAAGGTCCGCCGCAGCGCCGGGTCGGGTCGCGTCGGGAGTAGCGCCGGAAACCCCGTTGACCGGCGGTCGGCGGGTTGACCATCATGGCCGGCATGCAGCAGTGACCGGTGACGTCCGGAGAGGCCGACGGCGGGTTCGAGCGACTCCCCGCCGCCCTCCGCCGTGCCGTTCGAAGCCCGCGCCGCGTGATCGGCGCCGGCCGCACACCACTGGTCCCGAGGCGATGCGCCGCACCACGCCTCCTGCACGAGCACTGGAGTCACGGAGATCATGAGCGAACTCCGCCGCACCGTCCTGCCCGCGGAACGTCCCGGGCCCGGCATCGACCGCGCGGCGCTCTGGGTGGTCGACCACCTCGGCCCACCCGGCGCCCGCACACCGAGGGCACTCCTCCGCGAACGCATCCACGTCCCCCTGCCCGACCGCGATCGGCGGCGGGTGTTCGAGGGCGACGGGCACGTCCACGGCCCGTCGTCCGGCCGCGGCCACCACACCACCCGGCAAGGCCGCGTCCGAGCCCGACGGGAGCGGCACCTGGGCACCGGTGCCCGGCACGCGGTGCTCCGCGCTCGACTGCGGGGTCGAGGCCGCCGCCGGCTGTGATCGGCTGTCACCGGCGCGCGCCGCGACCCGACGCGCGCCGGTGAGGCCCTGCGGCCGTCGTAGTCGGTCGACTCGCTGTCGACGACGGGTGAAGTCCCGCTCCGACCCGCCTGCCGACCACGCTGCGGAAGCGACGGGAAGGTCTCAGCCGTACCGTTCGACGAGTGCGTTGCCGATGCGGGCCAAGTGGTCTCGCACACCCGCGGGGCCGGTGATCTCGATCCATTCGACCATCCCGGCGAGCTCCCCGGCGAGCGCGTACTCGTTGTAGCCGCGGATCACGACCTCGATGAGGCCGTCGGTCGTGGAACCTCCGACCTCGAGCCGGTCGCCGAGCACCATCCGGAGCCGGGCCATCCCGTCGGGTGCGCAGGTCGCCTGGATCTCGAGGGGTGTCCGCCTGCGTTCGACCTCGTCGGCGATCTCGCGCCAGCTCTCGGCGAGGTCGAAGTCGTCGGGTCGGCGCACGGGGTCGTCGGTCGGGTCGGCGGACGACACGCGGTCGATCCGGAAGGTCCGCCGGCCGGCGTCGGTGTTGCCGACGAGGTACCACGACGAGCCCTTGGCGACGATGCCCAGCGGGTGGGTGGTCCGCTCGGTTTCGGCGCCGTTGCCGTCGACGTAGCCGAGCCGCACCTGGACGCCGCGGATCACCGCGTCCTGGAGCACGTCGAGGAAGCGAGGCGGCGGCCGGTGCTCGACCGGGCCAGACCCCCACCGTTGCGGGTCCGTGACGAGCGACGACGCCGCCGCCTCGGCCTGCACCCGGAAGGGCTCCGGCAGGGCGCGGACCAGCTTGCGCAGCGCCGCTTTCACGGCCGGCGTCGCCGCCGAAGCCGGGCCGGCGACCAGGAACAAGGCGCGGGCCTCGCTCGCGGTCAGCCCGGACAGGTCGGTGCGGGCGCCGCCCACGAGCCGCCAGCCGCCGCCCCGGCCCTGTATCGAGTAGACGGGCACGCCGGCCATGGCCAGGGCGTCGAAGTCACGGCGGGCGGTGCGCTCGGACACCTCCAGCTCCCGGGCGACGTCCGCCGCTGTCAGCTGCTCGCGCTGTTGCAGCAGCAGGAGGAGGGCCATCAACCGGTCGGCTCGCACACCGCCGACACTCGCACAGAAAACCGGTCACGGGGTGACCTGTTTCGGTCGGCACGATGGCGACACGACCGCATCAGCCGTCGGCCGCGCCGGCGCTGACGTCCCCATGACAGACAGGAAACGCGATGTCCACTCCGACCGACTTCCCCGAACCCACCCTCGTCCGCGTCAACGGCGTGGAACTCGAGGTCTTCGAAGCGGGCCGCGAGAACGCGGGGAAGCCCATCGTGCTGTGTCACGGCTGGCCGGAGCACGCCTTCTCCTGGCGCCACCAAGTGCCGGCGCTGGCCGCGGCGGGCTACCACGTCATCGTCCCGAACCAGCGGGGCTACGGCAACTCGTCCCGTCCTGCCGACGTGGCGGACTACGACATCGAGCACCTGTCGGGCGACCTCGTCGCGCTCCTCGACCACTACGGCTACGAGGACGCCACCTTCGTCGGCCACGACTGGGGCGCGTTCGTGGTCTGGGGCCTGACCCTGCTGCACCCGAACCGGGTGAACGGCGTGGTGGCGCTGAGCCTGCCCTACCAGGAGCGCGGAGAGGTGCCGTGGATCGAGTCCATGGAGGCCGTGCTCGGCGCCGACTTCTACTTCGTCCACTTCAACCGGCAGCCGGGCGTCGCGGACGCCGTGCTCGACGAGCACGCGGCCCGGTTCCTGCGCAACCTGTTCCGCAAGAACCAGCCCCCGGCGCCGCCTCAGCCGGGTATGGCGATGATCGACCTCGCCAGGGCGGAGACGCCCCTCGGCGAGCCGGTCATGAGCGACGGCGAACTGGCCGTCTTCATCTCCGCCTTCGAGTCGACGGGCTTCACGGGCAGCATCAACTGGTACCGGAACCTCGACCGCAACTGGCGCCTGCTGGCCGACGCGGACCCGGTCGTCCGGCAGCCCGCGCTCATGGTCTACGGCGACCGCGACACGGTCCTGAGGGCCGGGCGGCTGACGGAGTTCGTGCCGAACGTGGAGGTGGTCGGCCTGGACTGCGGTCACTGGATCCAGCAGGAGAAGCCGGACGAGACGAACCGGGCGATCCTGGAGTGGCTGGCCGGGCGGGCTGCCGCCCGAGGCGCGTCCGGCACGGGGGTCGGAGCCCTTCGCTGATCCCTGCGGCGGTGACGGTCGCTTGGCGGCGCACGGTTCGCTCGCGCCGGTTCGCAGCGTGATCGGCCTTGACCGGATGCCCCGTCGGCCTGCGAGGCGCGCCGCGGGGGTGGTCAGGCGCGGGCGTAGCGCTCGGCGAGGGTGCGCAGCAGCGGCCTGAGCTCGCTGGGCGACTCGATGGTGAAGTCCATGTTCAGCATGCCGATGTAGGCGGCGATCGTGTCCAGCGAGTCGGCGCCGGTGACGAGGACCGAGGTGGTGTCGGTGACGGTCTCGACCACGCCGACGGCGGGGTGGATGCGGTCGAGGACGGCCTGGGCCGGCGCGTCGATCCGCAGGCGTGCGTGCACCTGCCAGCCGCTGGAGGCGACACGGCGCATGGTGAAGCTCGTGTAGTCCTCGTCGGGGAGGGCGGTGGGGGCGAAACGGCGGTGGGTGCGCATGCGTGGCGTGATCCAGTCGGCCCGGTAGACGTCCCACTCGCCACTGGACGGGTCGCGGGCCACGAGGTACCAGCGCCGCTTCCAGGCGAGCAGGCGGTAGGGCTCGACGAGCAGCGAGGCGTCGCGGTAGTCGAAGCGGAACCACTCGACGTCGTGGATCGCGGTCGCGATGGTGCGCAGCACGGCGTGGTCGACCTCGGGGTCCGGGGCGTCGGTGTCGGTGTTCTCCGGCGCGTGGTCGACGACCGAGGCCAGCGCCTCCACCGTCGGCCGCAGGCGCGGCGGCAGGACCTGTTCGAGCTTCGCCAGCGCGTGGGCGCTGGAGGTCTCGAGTCCGGCGATGCCGCGGCCGGCGCGCAACCCGATCACCACGGCGACCGCCTCCTCGTCGTCCAGGAGCAGCGGGGGGAGCTTGCCGCCCGCTCCGAGCCGGTAGCCGCCCGTCGCGCCGCGGGTGGCCCGGACCGGGTAGTCGAGCACGCGGAGGCGTTCCACGTCGTTGCGGATGGTGCGGGTCGTGACGCCCAGCCGCTCGGCGAGTTCGGCGCCGCTCCACGACGGGCGTGACTGCAACAGCGCCAGGAGCGCGAGGAGCCGCGCCGATGTGTCCGCGGTCACTGCGACGACCTCCGGCTTATAGGAACGAACCATTCCTATATGCACTCTAGCGTCTGTGCCATGACGAACACGGAGATCCGCCCCTTCCGCATCGAGGTCACGCAGGCCGAGCTGGACGACCTGACCGGCCGCCTCGACCGCACCCGCCTGCCGCAGCCGGCGCCGGGCGACACCTGGGAGCACGGCACCCCCAACCACTACCTGCGGGAGGCCGTGACGGCGTGGCGCGCGTTCGACTGGCGGGCCGCCGAGGAGCGGGTCAACGCCCACGCGCACTTCATCACCGAGATCGAGGACCAGCCGATCCACTTCATCCACGTCGAGTCGCCGCACGAGGGCGCGACGCCACTGCTGCTCGCGCACACCTACCCGGGCTCGTCGGTCGACTACCTCGACGTGATCGGCAGGCTCACCGACCCCGTCGCCCACGGCGGGCGGGCCGAGGACGCGTTCCACGTCGTCGTGCCGGACGCGCCCGGTTACGGCTTCTCCAACCCGGTCACCGAATCGGGCTGGACCACCGCCCGCGTGGCGCGCGCCTACGACACCCTCATGCGCAGGCTCGGCTACCGGAGCTACGGGGTCCACGGCTCCGACCACGGCGCGATGGTCGCCCGTGAGCTCGGCATCCTCGCCCCGGAGGGATTCCTGGGGTTGCACGTGCTGCAGCTGTTCTCCTTCCCGTCGGGCGACCCCGCGGAGTTCGAACGACTCGAACCGCGGGACTACGCCGGTCTGGAGCACATGCGGTGGTTCCAGAAGGTCGGCGGCTACAACACGATGAACGCCAGCAGGCCGCAGACGGTCGCGGCCGGGCTCAGCGACTCGCCGATCGGGATGCTCGCCTACAGCGAGCTGTTCAACTCCTTCGGCAACGGCACGTCCCTGGTGCCGCTGGAGACCATCCTCACCGAGGTGTCCGTCAACTGGTTCGCGAACGCCGCCGCGGGCATGGCCCGGTCCTACTTCGACAACGCGGCCGCCCCCGCCGACGAGCCCGCCCCGGTGAACGCCGCCCCGACCGGCGTGGCCGTGTTCGCCGACGACTTCCAGACCATCAGGGTGTTCGCGGAGCGGGACAACTCGAACATCGTGCACTGGAGCCGTTTCGAGCAGGGCGGCCACTTCGCCGCGCTCGAGGTCCCGGAGATCGTGGTCGACGACATCCGGGCGTTCTTCACCGCACTGCGGTGACCCGACAGCGCCTGGTGCCGGCGGTCGAGGTCTCTCCCGCGGGTGCCGGGCACGGTGGTCGCGGCGGTGCGGGAGCGTGACGCTCCCGCACCGCCGCGACCTGTGTGGTCCCGGTCGGTGGTGAACCGAAGGCCGTGGTCGCGCCGAGGGTCAGGTGCGGGTCCACTTCTGGTTGGTGCCGCCGTGGCAGTCCCAGATGATGACCTTCGTGCCGTTGGCGGTGGCGCCGCCGTTGACGTCCAGGCACCTGCCCGACGCCACCGCGGTCACGCTGCCGTCGGAGTTGAGGCGGAACTGCTGGTTGGCCTGGCCGTTGCAGTCCCACAACGTCACGGCGGTGCCGTTGGCGGTGCCCTGGTTGTAGACGTCCAGGCACTTGGCGCCGTCGTAGGCGCGCAGCTCACCGGCCGTGGTCGTGGTGAAGCGCTGGTTGGTCTGGCTGTTGCAGTCCCAGATCTGGGCCAGGGCGCCGTTGGTCGGCGTGCTGCCGGGGATGTCCAGGCAGCGGCCGGAGTTCTGGCTCACCAGGGAGAACGACGTGGGCACGGGGCCTCCGCCGCCGCTGACGACGTACACCGCCGTGCCGTGGGCCGGGACGCTGGCCGAGATGGCGCCGGAGGTGGTGGTGGTGCCGTTGGTCCAGGCGTCGCGCAGCGTGAACGAGCTGCCCGACAGGCCGATCGCGCTCGCCGTGGTGGAGACGGTGGTCGTGCCGCCGCTCTGGTTGAACAGGGCGACCGCGACGTTGCCGTCGGCCAGTCGCTTGGCCAGGACGCGGCGGGTGCCGTCGTTGGAGATCTGCCGGGCCTGCAGGCCGAGGCTGTCCTGGTTGATGGCGATGAGGTTGGCGTTCTTGAGGATGGTGGTCGTGGCGGCGTTCATGTTGCGCAGGTCGTTGCCGGCGATGAGCGGTGAGGCCATGATCGCCCACAGGGCGAAGTGGCTGCGCATCTCGGTGTCGGTCATGCCGCCGCGGCCGACCTCCATCATGTCGGGGTCGTTGAAACCGCCCGGTCCGGCGTAGGAGGCGAGCGGCACGGTGACGTTGACGATGTTCTGGATGCCCATCGGGTAGCCGTTGGTCTGCCCGGTGTCCCACTTGTTGGTGATGTCCTCGGTGGTGCGCCACATGTTGGCCACGTCGCTCCAGTTGCGGCGGGGCCCGGTCTTGTCGTGGATGCTGTTGGAGTTGATGCTGTAGACGATCGGCCGCCCGGTGGCCTTGAGGGCGTCGCGCATCTTCGCGAAGGTGCGCACCTGGTCGTCGATCGTGCCGCTGGGCGAGCACCAGTCGTACTTCAGGAAGTCCACGCCCCAGGCGGCGAACTGCCGGGCGTCCTGCTCCTCGTGGTTCAACGCCCCCGTGGAGCCGGGGTAGGAGTCGAAGTACTGCGCGCACGTCTCGGCCAGCGGCGCCTGGTAGATGCCGAACTTCAAGCCCTTGGAGTGGATGTAGTCGCCCAGCGCCTTCATGCCGCTGGGGAACCGGCTCGGGTCGCCCTGCAGGTTGCCCGACGAGTCGCGGTTGGGGTTCATCCAGCAGTCGTCCACCACCACGTACTGGTAGCCGAGCTCACGCATCCCGGAACCGGCCATCGTGTCGGTCATCTGCCGGATCAACGCCTCGTTGATGTTGCAGCCGAACGTGTTCCACGAGTTCCACCCCATCGGCGGGGTGCGCGCCACACCGTTCTCCAACGCCTGCGCGGACGACGTGGGCAGTGCCGCCGTCACCGCGGACAGCAGCAGCATGCCTGCCGCCACCAGCGTTGCCGCCCTGCGGGGGCGGGGAAGTCGTGTTGCTGTCACCTGGTTCACTCCTCGGTGCGTACGACATTCCGGCTGCCACCCGTGCTGCCGCACGGTCGGGCGAAGCGTTGCCCGGTGCTCCGGAATTCCGGGTTGGACAGGTCCGCCGGCGGGCTGTGACGGGGCGGCTCCGTCACCGGCGCCCGGCTTCGACGAAAGACAGTGTCGCACCCGTTGTTCACGCTCACAAGACGCTTCTCGGGAAAAGGAGCGCTCGTTAGTGGCCGTGAGGTATCCATGTGAGACGGCATGTTCGCTTATCGCCGCAGAACTGCTTCTACCTGCGACTATGCGATTTCGGGGTCAGGTGATTCGACGATAATTCGACGACATTAACCGCAGGTGAGCGCTAACAATTGAGCTGAGGTGGTGCGTTGACTCGCCGGCCTCTCCGGCTACACCGGATCGCGGGTCACGGCCCCGCGATCCGGTGCGGCACTCGTGGCGACCTCGGTCCACGCGCTCGTCGCGCAGCCGATTCCCGAACCGCGCGCACAACGACACGACCGCCCTTCTCGCACCCACTTCTCGCACCCCGGCCATCCCGTGGTGGTCGGAACGCCGCCGCGCCCGCCGCCTGCCGCCCCGCACCCGCCGACGCGGCGCGCGGCGACGTGCCCTGAGGGGCGCTGGTGTCGGCCGGGCCCGCGGCGGCCGCCACGCTGACCCGCGTCACCGACTTCCGCGCCACCCCCACCACCCTCGGCATGTACGTCCACGTGCCCGACAACGTCGCACCTCGTCCCGCCTCGCCGGTCCTCGTGCACTACTGCGGCGGATCGGCCGGCGCGGTCTTCAACGGCACCGGCACTGCTTCGACGTGTCCACCCGCGCCGGGCTGACCCGCGACGGCGGCGGCGACTCCACGGGCATCATGTCCATGGTCGGCTGGACCCGCCGGCGCCACAACGTCGACCCGGCCCGCACCGTGGTCAGCGGGTTCTCCTCCGGGGCGGTGATGACGAACGTGCCGGTGGCCCAGTACCCGGATTTCTTCGCCGCGACCTCGGCTTTCTCCGGTGTGCCCGCCGGGTGCTTCGCGACCACCAACGGCTCGCTGTGGAACAGCCAGTGCTCCGGCGGGAACGTCGCTGGACGTGCCACGGGGGCGCCAACCAGAAGTGGCGGCTCAACACCGACGGCTCGATCACCGGCGTGGCCTCGGGACTGTGCCTGGAAGTCACCGGCGGCTCGACCACCAACGGCACGTCCGCGCGGCTGTGGACCTGCGACGGCCGGGACAGCCAGAAGTGGAACCGCGTGTGACCCGCCGGCGCGGCGCCGGGGGAGGCGACCGCGCGACGTCGAAAGCGCCTGCCCGCCCGGGTCGCCTCCCGCGGCACGATCGGGGTGCGCACGGGCAGCGCCACCGGCACCGTCGTCGGCCGCTGCGCCCCTGACCGGCGGCGCGCGGCACTCGCGGTCAGGCGCTGCCGCCGCGCACGAGTTCGGTGGGCAGCAGGAGGCCGGGGTCGTCGTCGTGGCCGCGTTCGACCTGGCGCAGGCAGCGGGTGACCAGCTCGTGCGAGATGCGCTCGACGGGGATGCGGGCGCTGGTCAGGGTGGGGTCGGTCGCCAACGCGACGCCACCGCCGTCGAAGCCGGTGATCGCCACGTCCGCGCCGACCTTGAGGCCGAGGGAGTGCGCGACGCCGGTGACGACGGCGGCGACGGCGTCGCTGCCCGTCACGATGGCGCTGGGCGGGTTCTTGCCGGTGAGCAGTTGGCGTGCGCGACGGCGGACGCCCTGGTCGGGGCCGCGGAAGACCGAGGTCTTGGGCAGGCGGACCCGGTGGTGGGCCAGGCGGCGGGTGAAGCCGTCGAGGCGTTCGGTCTTCCAGTACTGGTCGCCGTCGGCGCCGAGGTAGGCGAACCGCCGGTGGCCTTCGACGACGAGCATGTCCACGATCGTGCCCATGCCCGTCACGTTGTCCACGTCGACCCAGTGCTGGGGCAGGTCGGGCGCGAGGCGGCCGAAGCAGGCGAAGGGGATGTGGTTGTCGGCCAGGAAGCGGGCCCGCTCGTCCTCGACGCCGGATTCCGACAGGATGACCGCGTCCACGGCGTGGCGGGCGACGAGGTCTTCGAAGACGCCGAGGGGATCTTCACGGTGGTGGGTGAACACCAGCACCTGGTGGTTCACCTCGGCGCCGGCCTTGATCAAGGACAGCAGGAAGTGCAGGGTGAAGCCCTGCGCCCGGTCCAGCTGCTCGCCGAAGATGTGGTAGCCGATCTGCATCGTGCGCCGCGAGCGCAGCGTCTGGGCGGCGCGGTTGGGCTGGTACCCCAGCCTCCGCATGGCGTCGGTGACGTTCTCGAAGGTGGCGGCGGAGTAGTACGCCTCGCGACCGTTGAGCACGTTGGACACCGTCTGCCGCGACACACCCGCGGCGGCGGCCACGTCCACGATGCCGATCCGCCGTCTGGTCCGGCCCGCACCGCCCGCGGGCACTTCTCCACCTCCGCGCACCGACCCCATGATCCACCGCCGGTAACGACCTGGACACATTGAACGCTCAACGTTGCGAACCTGTTACAGCGTCCGGTGGTGGCCGGTCAGACCGTCCGCCACCGCTCATGGAACGTTCAACGAGATGGCTGCCCCGAGTTCGTCGGATCAGGCGGCGCCGGTGATCGCGGCTTTGATGGCGAGGGCCGCGGCGGCACGCGCCCATTCGCCGAAGTCGAACGGTCGCACGTCCAGGTCGATCAGGGCGGGGTCGTCTTCGTAGGTGTTCCCGATGCCTGCGCGCACCTGCCCGGAAGCGATCTCGTAGAGGGGCAGGCCGTCGCCCGTGAGCAGGATCTTGGCCGGGTCGATGAAGTTGGCGGCGTGCCCGATGAGGACGCCGAGCGCGTAGCCCGCTTCGGCGAAGACCCGTCCGGCGTCCGGGTCGCCGGCCCGGGCCCGCTCGACCGCTTCGTCGTAGGTCGCGCACCCGTCGAGCCGCCGCAGGATGACGTGGCTCATCAGGTAGCTGGAGGCGCAGCCGCGATGGCCGTAGCCGCACTGCGGTCCTCCGGGGTCGACGAGGAGGTGGGCGAAGCGGGGCGGCAGCCCGTGCGCGCCCTGGACGAGTCCGCCGTCGACGACCAGGCCGACGCCGACGCCGGCGCCGATGGTGATCAGCACCATCGAGTCGACACCCGCGCCGGCGCCGAACCAGTGCTCGGCCGAGGTGAGGGCCTGCACGTCGTTGTCGACGGTCACCGGCAGCCCGGTCGCCTCGGTCACCGCGGACGCGAGCGGCACGTCCCGCCACCCCAGGAACCCGGCGTCGGCCACGACGCCGCCGCGCACGACGCCGCCGAGCGTGATGCCGATGCCGGTCAGTCCCGGGCGGTCGGCCGCGATCGCGGCGATTTGGGTGACCACCTCGTCGGGATCGGTGGAGCGCAACGGCTGCTCGACGGCTTCGGACGGCGTGGCGGTCAGGTCGGTCACGGTGGCGTAGCAGCGGTCGGCGGTGAGCTTCACGCCGAGGAAGCGGTGTGCCTCGCCGCGGACGTGCAGGATCTCCGACGGGCGGCCGGTGGAGGAGCGCCGTTCGGTGCCGCCTTCGACCAGCAGGCCGTGCGCGACCAGCGCCCTGGCCGCACGGGTGAGCGTCGCCCGGGACAGGCGCAGCCGGAGCGCGATCTCGACGCGCGGCCCGGGGCCGTGGATCAGCACGTCCAGCAGCACGTCGCGGGCGGCTTCGGGCAGGTCCGGCCACGGCGACGTGGTGCCGGCACGGGGTGGTGACGTCACGACGCGACGATACCGTCCGTAGTCGTTCCGCCCTCGCGGTCGACAGCGCGACGTCCCGGCGAGCGCCGGAGCGCTACCGGCGTCGTGCGCGCGTCTGAGCCGTCGCCGCTCGTCAACGGGCCGGTCGAGCACCCACACGACACCGTTGACTTTGTTTCATCTTGAGCTTAACAATGTGGTGCACCGCATCGTCGTCACACCGCGTGGATCAAAGGAGATTGCATGCGCGCCCTACGACGCACGGGCAGAGCCCTGCTCGCCCTCGCGCTGGTCATCCCGGCCCTGACCGCGGTCGGCGTGCCCGCCGACGCCGCCCCCGCCCCGCTCGTGGGAGCGGGGTCGAACAGGTGCCTGGACGTGGTCGGCAACTCCCGGACCGCCGGCACGGCGGTGGACATCTGGGACTGCAACGGCCAGGCCAACCAGGCGTGGGAGTTCTCCGCACCCGGTGAGCTGAGGGTCTTCGGTGGCACGCGCTGCCTGGACGTGCCCGACCAGTCGACCACCCCCGGCGCCCGCCTGGCGATCCAGACCTGCAACGGCCAGGCCAACCAGCGCTTCCGGGCCAACTCCGACGGCAGCATCACCGCCACCCAGTCCGGCCTGTGCCTGGACGTGGAGAACCAGGGCACCGCCAACGGTGCGGCCGTCCTCACCTGGAACTGCAACGGCCAGGCCAACCAGCGGTGGCGCACCGGCGGGACCACTCCCGGCCCGAACCCGCAGTGCTCGGTGAACCCGGTCAACCCGGACGCCACGGCGCAGGCCCGCAAGCTGCTGTGCTACGTGCACTCCCAGTACGGCAACCACATCCTCTCCGGGCAGCAGGAGTCGACGTGGATCGGCGGCCCGGACTACGAGATCAACCACATCCGGAACAACACCGGCAAGTACCCGGCCATCCGGGCGCTGGACTTCGGCGACTCCAAGGACCTCGCGCCGCGCGCCATCGCGTGGTGGCAGGCGGGCGGCATCCCGATGATCGGCTACCACATGGGCGCGCCGACCAAGCCCGACACCTACGAGGGCACCCAGATGCAGGTGTCGATCAACGCCGTGCTGACCTCGGGCACGGCCGAGTACCGCTCCTTCATCGACCGCCTCGACCAGGCCGCGACCATGCTCCAGCAGTTGGAGAACGCCGGCGCGGCGGTCATCTGGCGGCCGTTCCACGAGGCCGGCGGCACCTGGTTCTGGTGGAGCAAGGAGGGCGGCGGCCAGTACAACCGGCTCTGGAACTTCATGTACGACTACTTCACCAACACCAAGGGCCTGGACAACCTGGTCTGGCTGCACGGCTACAACGGCCAGCCGCAGGCGTCGTTCTACCCGGGCAAGTCGGTCGTGGACATCGGCGGGGCCGACACCTACGCCGGTGACGGCAACTACGACCCGCAGAACGCCATGTACAACGCCGTGCGCACCATCGTCGGCGGCACGGTCCCGATCGCCCTGCACGAGAACGGCCCGATCCCGGACCCCGACCGGTTGCAGTCCACCAACACCCGCTGGGTGCTGTTCGGCACGTGGCACGGCAACCACCTGACCGTCAGCAACTCCGTGAGCCACCTGCAGAAGGTCTACAACCACAGCTACGTCGTCACCCGCGACGAACTGCCCGACCTCAAGTAGACCTCGCGCCCCACCAACGGCGGCCCGTCGTCCCGCGGCGGGCCGCCACAGCGACCGCGGGGCCAGGGTGTCCTCGCAGGTGCGGTCGGGTCGGACCTGGCTGCGTTGCCAGGGGCGTTGCCCCATGGAGGTGCCAGCCGATCGTGTGGTGCGGGTGGGGCAGAGGTGGCTGTTGGCCGGTCGTGCGCTCGCGCCGCGGCTGATTCCCGGTGACGATGACTACCTGTCGGTGCCGGAGGTGGTCGGGGTGGGACGTGCGGCCGCTGTGCCCGGTGACCAGCCGATCATCGCGCCGATGCTCGCGACGCCGGGCGATCCGCCGACGGGCCCGGGTTGGGTGGTGGAGTTCAAGTGGGACGGCTACCGCGGGGTGGCGTACTGCCAGGGCGGTGATGTCCGGGTGCTCAGCCGCAACCAGCTGGACCTGACCGACAGGTTCCCGGAGTTGCGGGTGCTGCCGGAGGTGGTGGGAGGACGCACGGTCGTGCTCGACGGTGAGATCGTCGCCCTCGGTCCGGATCAGCGTCCCAGCTTCGAGCTGCTGCAACGACGCACCGGCGACACGGTCGGGGTGCGGGCGCTGAGGGCGGCACCGATTGCCTACTACGTGTTCGACCTGCTGGTGCTGGACGGGCGGTCGGTGTGGAACCTGCCCTACGCGGAGCGGCGGGCGATGCTGACCGGGTTGCGGTTGCCCGGTGAGCACGCGGTCCAGGTGCCGCCGTGCTTCCCCGACACCGAACCGGCGGCCATCCTGCGGGTGGCGGGGCAGTACGAGCTGGAGGGCATCGTCAGCAAACGCGCCACCTCCCGCTACGAACCGGGGCGCCGGTCACCGGCCTGGGTCAAGACACCGCTGCGTCGGACCGCGGAAGTGGTCGTCGGCGGGTGGAAGCCGGGGCGAGGACGGCGTTCAGGCACGATCGGCTCGCTGTTGTTGGGCGCCTACGACGGGGCCGACCTGGTGTTCGTCGGGCACGTCGGCACCGGCTTCACCGACCGGGCCTTGGCCGACCTGCGGCAGCGGCTGGCCGGGCTGCAACGTTCGAGCAACCCGTTCGGCACATCGGTCCCGCGCGAGTTCGCCCGTGACGCGCGGTGGGTCGAGCCGGTGCTCGTCGGCGACGTCGAGTTCCGGAACTGGACCACCGACCACCGGCTGCGCCACCCGTCCTGGCGCGGCCTGCGCGACGACCGCATCCCACGGGAAGTCCACCACCCCGGCCACTGACCGTGACCTAGCGGGCGGTGGATGCGGGATTCACGGCGGGCAGAAAGCGAGCTTTATGGTGGACGGATACTGGGCTTGACTCTCGGGGAGAGCGAGGTGGCCGCCCAGTTCATCACCTGGACCGGGATGGGCGCCGCGAGCCCGACGGGATGAGCTACCGGCAATCGGTGACCCCTGACCGCCCGCAAGGCCGGATGGACACCACGATCCGCTCACCCAACCGCGGCATGATCGTGGTCGGTGGGCCGCTTGGCGGAATCCCGCCCACACCGCCGGCTACCGCACCGCGTTGTGGACCGGGATCGCCGGGCTGGTCGGCGCGGCGCTCATCCTGGGCTGGTCCCCGTTCCGGCACGCCGAGGTCCCCACCGCCACGACGGACACGGACCACTCGGCGGACAACGATCACCGGTAGCGCGGGGACGCTTCCACAGAACCCAGAAACCCTCAGATCCGAGACACACCCGGCCACCGACCACGCGCGCGGTTGCACCCGAGTCGCCCGATTTGGCAGACGCGGTCACCGCACCTTGCCCACGAGACCCTCTTTGATGAGTCGGGCGAACGTTTCGACGTCTGTGTCAGTGGTGATCTCGATGCTGACCGAACCCTTGTCGCCCTTCACCGTCATGCGTACGCGGGCCCTGACCCCGGATGTTGGACACGGGGTTATGCGGCTGGGGTCAGCGTAACCGGTGTTGGTAGCAGGCCGTTCTCGTAGTCGATCGGGGACATCTGGCCGAGGTGGGAGTGACGTCGTCGGGTGTTGTAGCGGTGCGCCCAGCCGAACACCGCCAGGCGCGCTTCCCTTGCGCTGCCCCAACTCCGGGCGCCTTGCAGTGTTTCGCGTTTGAAGGAGGCGTTGAGGCTTTCGGCGGCGGCGTTGTCCGCGGAGCTGCCGACCGCGCCCATGGACCTGGTGACCCCGGCGGTGCGGCAGGCTTCGGCGAAGGATTTGGCGCCGTATTGGGCTCCGTGGTCGCTGTGGAAGATCGCCCCGGCCAGGCTGCCGCGTGTCCGCTCGGCGGCGTGCAGGGCGTCGAGGACCAGGTCGACGCGCATGTGGTCGGCGACGGCCCAGCCGACCAGCCGGCGCGAGCACAGGTCCATCACGGTCGCGAGGTAGAGGAAGGTGCCGTCGGCGATGGGCAGGTAGGTGATGTCTCCGACGTAGCGGGTGTTGGGTTCCTGGGCGGTGAAGTCGCGTCCGAGCAGGTCCGGGGCCTTGACCGCAGTGGGGTCGGCCGTGGTGGTGCGGTGCCGGCGGCGCAGCCGCAGCCCGGCCAGGCCGATGCCGCGCATCACGCGGGCGACGCGCTTGTGGTTGACCTCGTGTCCGGTGTCGTGCAGTTCGGCGGTGATGCGCGGGACGCCGTAGGTGCCCGCCGACTCGCGGTGGATCACCCGGATGCGCGCGGCCAGGTCCGCGTCGGCCGCGGCGCGGGCCGCCCGGTCCGGGGCGGTGGCCTTCCAGTGGTAGTAGCTGGACCGGGCGAGGCCGATGACCTGGCACAACCGCTTCACGCCGTACTGGCGTCGGTTTTCGGAGACGAACTCGAAGCGGTTCACCAGCGCGTCTCCCCTGCGAAATACCGGGCCGCCTTGCGCAGGATGTCGCGTTCCTCCTCCAGTTCGCGGATCCGCCTGCGCAGTGCGGCGTTCTCGTCCTCCGGCGAGGCCGGAGCCGAGGCGCTCGCGGTGGAGGCGGGCGCTTCGGTGCGTTGTGCGTCGTCGAGCCGGATCCAGTTGCGCAGCGTCTCGTGGTTGACGCCCAGGTCCTGGGCCACCGATTTGATCGTCGCGCCTGGGCGGGACCGGTAGAGCGCGACCGCCTCGGCCCGGAACTCCGGCGGGTAGTGCTTCATCACCATCTGAACGGGACTCCTGTCCACCCGGATCGTCAGGATCCAAGTGTGTCTGGTGTCCAACGTCCGGGGTCAGGGCCCCGCCTCCGGACTCCTTGGCGAACCTGTTCTTGATCAGCTGGGCGAGTCTGGTGAAGGTGTCGGGTGCCTGGAGGAGGCTGATCGCGGTTGCCGATGAGATCGCAGTGTCGATCAGGATGGTTGCGATACCGCCTCGCGGTCCAGGTCGTACTGCCAAGCCCTCGGACACCAGCTCGTCCACGAGTTCCTCGGGCACTTCAACGCGTAACATCGCAACTCTCCTCGGTCAGGTCTCAGTAGGCGTGGTAGGCGGTCCAGATGATCGGGTGTGGATCTTTGATGTCCTCCCGGTGATCGAATCCGCCGCGCAGTGAGTAGATCTTCCACTCGCGCAGCATTCGCAGCTGCGCGGCACGGAGGAGCACGGCGTGATCGGTGCCCGGTGCCAGCATTCCCTTGATCAGCAGGTCCTCGAACGCTTCGGTGAACGACGTGTCCATGATGTCGATCGCGGTTGAGACGACCTGCGTGGCGCCTGCCTGGATGAGCCCGGCCGCGAGGCCGAGTCCTTCGCCGGCGAGCAGGGATCCGCCAGAACTCGAGCATCCGGTGACCATCACGCGAGAAGGCATCGGCAGGAACGGTGTGCCGTCGTCCAATGTCCCGAACAGCTCACCCGCCTGGACGAATCCTTCTGTGAGCGGCAGGGTGGACCAGGCCGGATCGGAGTCGTGCACCGCGTGCCCCCGGTAGTAGAAGAGGCCGGGGGTACCGGGCCCGATCTCGTGCAGCGTGCTCATGAGGGTGTCCTTGGTGGCAGGCACGGCTGAGTCCGGCCCGCCCAACAAGGTTCTCGCGCTCGAAACCGGTGAGATGGCGGTTCGCTCGCGCAGCGTCCCATCCGGGTTGTCGCAGGCGAGGAGAAACGGGATCGGAGTACCGGCGGGCGGTTGCGGACGGCTCCTGCGGCTGAGTTGGGTAGGCGCGGAGGTCCACATCCGCAGGACCGCGTGCTCGATGAGGCGGTCCTGGGTGCCGGGGACGACGGCGATCGGCCACGGCACGCAGCCGAACTCCCGTGCGGCCGCGATGGTGACCTCCAGCGGCGCGTCCGCCGTCCGCAGCAGGTCGACGAGTGCGTCAGGCAGCAGTGCGCCGATCGTGTGCGAGATGATCTGCTCCTCCGGTGACATCCACGCCGCCAGGTGCAGGTAGGGCTCGTAGTAGTCACCAGCCTGGTGCTGGTACGGCGGAAGGCTCCAGGTCTCCGGTTCCGCGGAGTCCGAGTGGCCGGCGAGCCCGAGCAGCACGGGCGTGACGTTCTCGGTGCGACTCAGATCGGTCATGCCGCAGCCGATCGGTTCTCCGTCGCCGGCGAGGAACCAGAACATGACGCCGTTCTCGACGTGGGTGGACCAGAACAAGCCTTCGGGCAGCGCGTCGTCCAACGCCCGGCTCACCGACGTCGCACCTGCGATCGAGTGATGGTTCGTTACGGGGAAAAGCGAAGTCCCTCTGTAAGTCACCGGCGCATAGGATTCGAGCAGTGTCGTGGCCAAACCGTCGTTCATCGCCGCAAAAATCGCGGATGACACCATGACGTCATCGGGCTGTTCACGGCCGTTTTCGCCTGTCGCTGCGGCAACGGTCTCGCCCGCGCTGCGCAGGCCGTCCTTCTCGTCGTGATTCGTCTCGATCTCAGTGGCGATCAACGACTGGAGCCGGCTCGACTCGATCAGTTCGGCGACGGCACGGGCGTCCCCCATTTCCACACTTGCCCGAAGTGCCACGTACCTGGCGTGCCCGAAACGGCTCCAGATCTGATGTCGTTGCCGATGGGAGCAAGCCAGGTAGCGCTGCTCGTCAATGGACGACCACGCGCTCACCGCTAGCCTCAAGGCAGTCTCGTGATCATTCATGGACGAGTAGATGCCTGCGGCTGCCTGAGTCAACGAGCCGTTCAAGTAGCCATCGGCCTGCTCCGCGCGGAGTTCGCCCCGTGCCTCAAGCAGCAATGCCAGTGCGTGTCCGCTGCGGTTCTCCGCAACCAGCCGCTCCGCTATCACCACAGTCAGGTAGGCGTAGGTGACCGCACTCATCGACCGAACCTGGGAGACCTTGGAAGCTACGTCCACGTCCAGTTCGACGTCAGTGGTGAGCAACTGGTCGACAATGTCACGGAAAACTTGACCGGCCCGATGTGTTATGCGGTCCGGCATGAGGTCGAACCAATTGCGTGCTCCTTCGGCATTGCCCGCCATGAGCTCACAGGCGATCGCCTGACTGGAAATTGCACGGATGGTCGACCTCCGGCTGCGCCCTCCGTACAGCAGAGTTCCCGCGAAACACTCGGAAGCCAACTCCCAGTCGCCAAGCCGCGCGTACTGGCGGCCGAGGAGTTCGAACAGCTGCGCGACCTGGATGTCCGCGGGCAACGGTGTGTGGATCAAGCGAGGTTTGCGTCCCATTCGCACGAGCATCGACTGCGTCCAGGCGAGACCCGCATTTCCGTAGTCACCCTCGTCGTAGAGCTTCAACCCGTCGAAGAAGCCGGCCAGTTCTGCCAACCTCCCGTACAGCTTGCGCGGGAGGTCGGTCTTCCGCTCGAGGTAGCGGTCGAGCGCTGTTGCGAGCCGACGTGCTCTGGCGGACGCCAAGCGCCCGTGCTCGGGCAACTCCTCACGACGACATATGACCCCGGCGACGAACAGGCACCAGCCGTAGATGTGTCTCAAGAGCCCGCCCAGCGACCGCTCTGCTCACCCGCCGGAACCGACGAGTTGTGAGCTACATCGCCCACGAAGCGCCGGACGTGACACCCGGCCTGCCGAAAGTCTCGTCGGCGCAGGTCAAGTGGCGTGTTCATATTCTTTAGGCTGCGTCGGTGTCCCTGCCGGCACTGCGGCTTGGCTGGACCCGGGGGAGTGCCACGACGTCCTGCCGATCCGCGTAGCGAGCGCGGCCGACCTGCGCACGTGAGTGACGGCGTTCGCAGACGGCATTCGAGGCCGGTGCCGCGCCGCGGAGCTTCCACCAGGCGTTCGCCTCGTTGCGCCGCGGCGGACGCCTGGTCTGCGTCGGCCTGCCCGCCGCCGGGGTCCTGCCGATCCCGGTGTTCGCCCTGCACGCCGCCGGCCGCACCAGGGTGATCGCCGCGACCCGCAAGCTCGACGACGTCAACGACTCCTTCGCCGAGGTGCTGTCCGGTGCGGTCCCCGCCAGGCTCGTCATCGAGTTCTGACGCCGTTCCAGACCACGTGACGGCCGGCCGAATCCCGGGTTGTCCCAGGGTGTGCGGGGTACCCACCGGGCCTTGCACCGCGGCCGACGCCAGTCAGGCCGACCGCGCCCGACAACGCCGCACCGCACCTCCGACCCGGTTGGGTGATCGATTCCATGCGAGTTCTGTCCGAGTCACAGCTGGCCGCGGTGCTGCCCGCAGTCGCCACTTGCCCGCGGGTGGTGGTCAGCGGGAACCACGCCACCCCTCACCGCGCCTTGGAGGTGCTGGACAAGGCGGTGGCCGAGTACCGCCTGTTCGCGTTGAACGCCCAATCCGGCATTCCCGACCGCGAGGGCGTGGTGCTGGAGACGCCGTTCGTCGGGCCGGGCATGCGCGGCAAACGGACGCTGCGCTACTTCCCCTCCCGGTTGTCGCTGGTGCCGCACCTGCTGCAGCAGGCGTTGCCGCCCGACATCGTGCTGATCCACACCTCCACCCCGGTCGACGGCTGCGTCTCGCTGGGCACGGAGGTGAACATCCTCCCCGCGGCGATCGAAGCGGTCCGCGCCCGAGGCGGACTGGTGATCGCCCAGCTGAACCCGCGGATGCCCTACACCCACGGCGACGGGGTGGTGCCCTGCGAGGAGGTGGACTACGCGATCGAGGCCGACGAGCCGCTCACCTCGCCCGTGCCCCGCGCGGCCGGCGAGGTGTCCCAGGTGATCGCCGAGCGGGTGGCGGCACTCGTCCCGGAAGGTGCCACCCTGCAAATGGGCATCGGCGCCGTGCCCGACGCGGTGCTCGCGGCGTTGACGGGGCGTCAGGGCCTGGCGGTGTGGTCGGAGATGTTCAGCGACGGCGTGCTCGGCCTGGAACAGGCCGGGGCGCTCGACCCGGACACCCCGGTGACCGCGTCGTTCGTGTTCGGCAGCCCGGAGCTGTACCGCTGGGTGGACCGCAACCCGCGGGTCCGGCTGTTGCGCACGGAGAAGACCAACGACCCCGGTCTGATCGCCCGCCGGCCGCGCCTGGTCTCGATCAACAGCGCGTTGCAGGTGGACCTGTACGCCCAGGCCAACGCCAGCCGGGTGCACGGGGTCATCTACTCGGGGTTCGGCGGGCAGACCGACTTCGTGGTCGGCGCCCTGCACTCACCGGGAGGTAGGGCGATCGTCGCCCTGCCGTCCTGGCACCCCAAAGCCGACGTGTCCACCGTGGTGCCCCGCCTGGCCGGCCCGGTCACCTCGTTCCAGCACAGCTACCTCGTCAGTGAACAGGGCGCCGCCACGATCTGGGGCCACGACGCCGGCGAGCAGGCGCAGCAGATCATCGACCACGTCGCCCACCCACGAGCCCGCGACGAACTGACCGAGGCCGGCCGCGATCTGGGGTTCCCGCTGCGGCCACCGGTCTGAAGCCGACACCTGCCTTCGAGCCGTGTCGAACGGCTGCGAGCTCGCACTCGTTCGGTCACCGCGTCGGACAGTGCGTCAGAGGTGGGATCCGTCGGCGACCCGCGCCGCGTACGGCGCGGCGTCACGGGCGTGCAGCCCAGGCTGCCACCAGCCGGGCGGTGCAGTCGGCAGCACGTCCGCCGGGACCGCTGCGTGCTCGACCCGGCCGGTAGAACCTCTGCCAGCCGGGACGTGATGTGGCCTGCCTGCGACAACCGTGTGCTGGAAAGGTGGACCGCAGGTCAGCAGGCCGAACGCATGGTTGCGGTTCCTCGTCCACCTACGCGGCGGGGGAGTGCTCGACGTCGATCTGCTCGGTCCCGTGCCCTTCGGCCGCACGGCCGCGAGGCAGGTCGAAGCGTGCGGCCAACTCGTCGTAGATCGGGGTCGCGACCACCTCGGCGGTCGGGACGGTGCGCACCTGGCCGCTGATCACCCCGCCGCCAAGGCTGCTACCCGGAGTGCTACCGGTGTGCTCGGTGGAACTCTGGACGGGACGGGCGTCGCTGCTCATGGCTGTGGTCCTTCACGTGCTGAACGGACATCGCTGTCGCACTCCACCTGAGCGCGGATGCGCCTCGGCATCCACTGTTACCCCATCCGAGCGACCCTCAACCTTTCTCCGCCGGACCGGCACTGTGACATCCGGGATCTGATCCGGTGTGGGCTTGCGACCGCTGTCGTCGAATCGGCTGCCCGGCGAAGCGGCGAGTTCCAGTGCTGCTCGGGGCGCGGCGTGAGCGGTCTCGAGTGCTCCGCGAACCTGGCGTCCTCGGTGAGCTCGACGTGCTTTTCCAGCAGCCGCAGCGACCACCGGGCAAACCCCGCCGGAGGCTGCGAGCACGCCAGAGCGATCAGCCGGGCCTCGACCTCGCCGGTCACCGGAGACGGCACCGGAGGAAGATCCCGCTTCTTGCGCGACACCGTGGCCAGCGCATCGCCACCGGTCTCGGCGAACCGCCTGGCGACCAGCCGCAGCATCTCGCCCGAGACCCCGAGCCGGGCCGCGATCACCTCCTTCGGATCCGGCTCACCCACCGAGATGTCCAACTCCAGCAGCACCTGGGCCCGCCTGATCGACGACGCCGGATGCACACCCGCGGTGGTCAACCGGATCAGCCTCACGATCCCGCGCCGACAACCTGACCGGCCGCTTCAACTGGGATGCCATCTCAACAGTCCTTGTCCGGCAGGGAGAAGGACCTGCCGGACAACAGCATCTCAACCACAAGCACCACAACTAAGCAGCGACACACTAGGAGTTGCGCGCGGCGGACGCCACCGCTGCCATACCGGTGATCCTGTCGACCGCCCGCGTCCAGGAGGGTGACGTCGAGGACGGGTTCGCCCGGGGTGCGGACGCCTACCTCACCAAACCGTTCAGCCCTCGTGAGCCGGCCGGCCGGGTCCGCGCGGTCGTGGCCCGCAGTCGGCGATGACGTCGCCGGTGTCCCCGTCGGTCGACCGCGAGGTGCTGGTCGTCGCGGTGGTGTGCCTCGCCGTCGTGCTCGTCCTGGCAGTCCTCACAGGTAGGTGGTGGCTCCGGGGCGGCGGGGCGCGTCGGGCGCGACTGGTGGCGTCCGCTCGTCCGTGGCTGGTCCGATCGGTCACCGGAGACCGCACGGACCCCGTGGTCGTGGTGCCACCGGGGCGGGTAGCGCGCACCACCTTGCTCTTCGCTGCTCGTCAACCGGAGGGGTGACGTCGCCCGCGCGGCCCGTCATGCCGATTCGACCGTTTCGTGGTCTCGTGCTCCGCGGTCCGACACGGAAGTGCGGCCTGAGACGGGTCACCTATCCTACGGATCGCCTCACCCGCTTGCGGTGGTGGGAGTTGTACGGCCACGAAGTGCCGGGACGATTCGTCCGGGTGTGGTGGGAGTGGACGAAGGAGTGTGCGGTGACGCGTTCCGACGACGCCCGGCGCGAGCCGACGGTGGTGGGTGACGTGTTCGCCGCGGACGGCGAGGTCGGTTCGGATCTCGCCGTGGTGGAGTGGGCGTCGACCCCGCTCGGCCCGCCGGAGGCTTGGCCGCAGAGCCTGCGGACCGCGGTGAGCATCCTGCTGTCCTCGCGGTTCCCGATGTGGATGGCCTGGGGGCCGGAGCTGACCTTCTTCTGCAACGCGGCCTACCGGCGCGACACGTTGGGCCGCAAGTACCCGTGGGCGCTGGGGCGGCAGGCGAGCGAGGTGTGGGCGGAGATCTGGGACGACATCGGCCCGCGTATCGACAGGGTCCTGACCACCGGGCGGGCGACCTGGGACGAGGCGTTGCTGTTGTTCCTCGAGCGGTCCGGGTACCCGGAGGAGACCTACCACACGTTCTCCTACAGTCCGCTGCGCGACGACTCCGGCGTGGTGGTCGGCATGTTGTGCGTGGTCAGCGAGGACACCGACCGCGTCATCGGTGAGCGGCGGATGGCGACGCTGAGGGACCTGGGCTCGGATCCCAGCGTGGTGCGCACCGAGCAGGAGACGCTCGCCTTCACGTGCCGCCAGCTCGACCGCAACCGGCGCGACCTGCCGTTCACGCTGACCTACCTGTTCGCCGATGACGGCTCCGCCTGGTTGGCAGGCGTGACCGGACTCCCCGCCGGGCACCCGAACGCCCCCGCGACGCAGGCCGCCGACGACCCGGACGCGGTGTGGCCCGCGGCGCGGCTTGCCGCAGGCGAGGGGGTGCTGGTGGAGTTGGACGGGGCGGCGTTCGCCGGACTGCCCTCCGGGGACTGGCCGGAGCCGCCGGCGCAGGCGTTGGTGGTGCCGCTGCAGCAGCAGGGCGGCGTGCCCTACGGGTTCGTGGTGGCGGGTCTGAACCGCTACCGGCCCCTGGACGAGGGTTATCGCGGTTTCGTCGAGCTGGTCGCCGGGCACGTCGCGGCCGGGATCGCGTCCGCCCGCAGCTACCAGGCCCAGCAGCGGCGGGCGGAGGAACTGGCCGAGCTGGACCGCGCGAAGACCGCGTTCTTCTCCAACATCAGCCACGAGTTCCGCACCCCGCTCACCCTCATCATGGGGCCCGTGGCGGAGCTGCGGGACCGATTGGCGGAGTCCGACCCGGCGGCGAGCGGCGAGCTCGAGGTCGTGCACCGCAACGGGCTGCGTCTGGGCAAGCTGGTCAACACGCTGCTGGACTTCTCCCGCATCGAGGCCGGCCGGATGCAGGCCGGTTACGAGCCGGTCGACCTGTCCGCCGTCACCGCCGAGCTGGCCAGCGTCTTCCGCTCGGCGATCGAGAAGGCGGGCCTGACCTTCGAGGTCGACTGCCCACCGCTGCCCCAGCCGGTGTTCGTCGACCGGGGCATGTGGGAGAAGGTGATCCTCAACCTGCTCAGCAACGCCCTCAAGTTCACCTTCGACGGCTCGATCCAGGTTTCCGCGCACCCCGGAGACGGTGAGGCGGTGGTCACGGTCGCCGACAGCGGTGTCGGCGTGCCCCCGGAGGAGATGCCGCGGCTGTTCGAGCGCTTCCACCGCATCGAGAACACCCGCTCCCGCTCCAACGAGGGCAGCGGCATCGGTCTCGCCCTGGTGGAGGAACTGGTGGGTCTGCACGGCGGCACGATCACCGCCGACAGCGCCGTGGGGGAGGGCACCCGCTTCACCATCCGCCTGCCGTTCGGCTCGGCGCACCTGCCTGCCGACGCGGTGTCACCCGTCGCGGGCTCCACTGCGGTGTCGGTCACGGCGGACCCGTACGTGCAGGAAGCCCTGCGTTGGCTGCCCTCCGAACAGGCGGGCGCGGCGGTCACCGACGTCAAGTCGTCGGACCCGGACACCGCGGCCGGTCCCGCGGTGCCCGCCGCGGTGCTGGTCGCCGACGACAACGCCGACATGCGCGAGTACCTGACCCGGCTGCTGACGGGAGCCGGCTACGACGTCCACGCCGTCACCGACGGCGTGGAAGCCCTGGAAGCGGCCCGCGCCCGCACACCGGACCTGGTGGTCAGCGACGTGATGATGCCCCGCCTGGACGGCCTGTCCCTGGTGGCCGCCCTGCGGACCGATCCGCGTACCGCGGCGGTGCCGGTCCTGCTGCTGTCCGCCCGTGCCGGGCAGGAGGCCTCGATCGAAGGCCTGGAGGCGGGTGCGGACGACTACCTGGTCAAACCGTTCGCGGCGGCGGAACTCCTGGCCCGGGTGCGGGCGAACGTGGAGCTGTCGCGGTTGCGCAACCACCACGCCCGCTGGCGGACCGCGCTGATCGACTCGCTGCAGGAGGCCTTCTTCATCTGCGACGAGGACGGCGCCGTCGTGGAGATCAACGCCGCGTTCACCGACATCCTGGGCTACGGCGTCGAGGGACTGCCCTATCGACCTGTCCACCCCTGGTGGCCCGACGCCGAGGCCGACCCCGCGGGACACCGGCAGGTCAACGACGCTTTCTCCGGCTTGCTCAGCCAAGGCCAGGGCAACTACACCATCCCGGTGACCCACCGCGACGGCCACGTGCTCTGGGTCAGTGTCATGTTCAACCCGGCCCGCGACCCCGACACCGGGCGCACCGTGGTCGTGGGCACCTTCCGTGACGTGACCGCCGAGCACTACGCCATCCAGCGCGACACTGCCCTGACGGCGTTGAGCATGCGGCTGTCCGCGGGGTCCAGCCTGCAGGAAGCCCTCTCCGGAGCGCTGGACGAGCTCAAGGACCTCTGGCACGCCCGGCGTGTCGTGGCCGCCGTCTTCACCGAGCGCGCCGCGCCGGCGTTGACCGCTACCGGGCCCGAGCTTTCCTGGGACGACCTGTCCGAACAGGAGCGCGCGACTCTCATCGCGCTGCGCGGGCGCCCCGCGCTGAGCCCGACCGACCACGGCGCCACGGGCACAGGCGTCACTTTGGAACACCCCGACGGCGTCATGGTGCTCTGGCTGGACCTGGACGGTCGCCGCCCCTTCAGCGACCAGGACGAGGTCCTGCTGTCGGTGTTGGCCGGCCACCTGGCCCAGGGCCTGACCCGCGCCCATCAGATCGACCAGCAACGCGAGATCGCGCTGGCGCTGCAACGCGCGATCCTCGGCCCCTCCCAGCTGCCCGGCGGCTTCGCCGTGCGCTACGAACCCGCCGCTCGACCACTGGAAATCGGCGGCGACTGGTACGACACCGTCGCCTTGCCCGACGGCCGCATCGGCATCGTCGTCGGGGACTGCGTCGGCCGCGGCCTGAAAGCCGCCGCCGTCATGGGGCAACTGCGCAGCGCCTGCCGGGCGCTGCTCCTGCAAGAGGCGGGCCCCGCCGCCACCCTCATGGCGCTGGACCACTTCGCCGCGAGCCTGCCCGGTGCGCTGTGCACCACCGTTTTCTGCGGCGTCCTGGACCCGGGCACCGGTCACCTGACCTACTCCAGCGCCGGGCACCCACCCGCCATCCTGGCTTGTCCCGACGGCACGACCCGTCTCCTGGAGGAGGGGCGTTCGACCCCTCTTGCGGTGAGGCCGGGCCGCCGACGCCCCGAAGCGGAGTGCACCGTGCCTGCCCGCGCCACGTTGTTGATGTACACCGACGGGCTCGTCGAGCGTCGCCGTCGCCCGCTGACCGAAGGCATCGACCAGGCCGGCGAGGTCGTCCAGGACGGCCGCGACACCGCCCTCGACGACCTCGCCACCCAGGTGATGGAGCGGCTGGCCCCCGCCGAGGGCTACAAGGACGACGTCGCCCTGCTGCTCTACCGCCACCCGGCTCCGCTGGAGCTGACCTTCCCCGCCGAATCCGCCCAGCTAGCACCGGTCCGCAGGACCCTGCGGACCTGGCTGGAACAGTGCGGACTGCCCCCGCAGGCCATGCACAGCGTCCTGGTTGCCGTCGGTGAAGCCTGTGCCAACGCCATCGAGCACGGATACCGCGACACACTCCCCGAGGTGGTCGGGCTACGAGCCGAGGCACTGGTCGGCGACCTCTACCTCACCGTGACCGACACCGGCCGCTGGAAAGCGCCCCAGCCCGAGCTCAACCCGCACCGCGGGCGAGGCGTCGCCTTGATGCGCGCGCTGATGCGGCAGGTCACCATCAACCCCGGCCCGGCCGGCACCACCGTCGACATGCACCTGAGGATCCCCCGATGACCACACCGCTCACGCTCACGCCAGGCCGTGGCCCCGACGGAACCGCGATCCTCAAGGTCGTCGGCGAGATCGACATGAGCAACGCGACCGCCCTGACCGCCGCGCTCGACGACGTCGACGGGCGGGTCCTGGTGGACCTCACCGAGGTCGAGTACCTCGACAGCGCCGGGCTGAGCGTGCTGTTCGAACACGCCGATCGCATCGAAGTGGTCGCCACCGCGCTCCTGGCTCCGGTCTTGACCTTCTCCGGGCTCTCCGCCATGACCACGGTGCGCGGTCTGGAAGACGACCCGGTCGAACCTGGGCGGCACCCGTAGCGCCGTGGCACGCGGAATTGGTGGTACACGCGGCTGCGGTGACGCGGACTGTCCGACGAACCGATGTGGTCGTTGCGATGACCTGGTCGACAGCGACGCTCCGTGGTGCGACGTTGCCGTTCCAACGAGGAGGTCCGCTGAGCGAGGCCGGTCGTCGGTGATCGCTGCTCAGCCTGGGGCCGACCGAACGTGCAGGTCCCAGGCGGCGCATTCCTCGTTGAAGACGCAGTAGTGGTCGGCCCAGCCGCTGCGGACCACGCCGCTGTGCCCGGTGGCCGCGCACAGCGGTTGAGCCCGGTGGGTGGCGACGTGCTTCCAGTGCTGCACCGTGTTGAACGTCGGCGGTCCGAGTGCCCCTCCAACGACTCGAACCGGCCCACTATCCGGTGCCACTTGCCCCGGCGACGAACCGCTGTCACCGGGGTGCCACTCCAACGAGTGCGCCTGTGGGACGTCCGCTTCTCACAACCGGTCGCCTTGAAGATCATCGCTTCAAGTCGGACGGACCGGATGCCCTGTCAATACGACCGCCGGCAGGCATCCGCGAGGAAGGGCGCAACGGCCTCCCCAGAGTGTCGCGGCCGAACACCAGTGGCGTCGAATGGCACCAACGAGTGGTGCAGGCGGGTCGGCTGTTCCGGACGTGTGTGATCGGCTCGCGTCGTCGGGCAGGTGTCCGGGGTCTCGGACGCGGGTCCGTGCTGACTGCGCGGGTGGCTTCAGCCGACGCGTGGGCCCTAATAGGGCGAACGGGCCGGCTGGCCGGTTATGGTGATCCGAGCCGCGGCGTGGTTGACGAATCGAACGTGCGGGTATGTCCGCGCCATCCGACGTCTTCGGCGGGAGAGGACGGGTCGTGTGACGTTGCTCGAGGAAGACGATGGCGGCCCCAGAGCCCTGGCTCTGGAACTCGCCGACGACGTCCCTCCGCTGGCGGGGGTGCGGCGATGGGCGGGCGATGCGCTGGGTGACCTGACCGATGACGAGGTGGGGGACTGCCTGCTGGTGGTCACCGAGCTGGTGGCCAACGCCTATGACCACGGTGAAGCGCCGCGTCGAGTGCGCCTGCACCGGTCCGACGAGCCGTGTTCGGTTCGGATCGAGGTGGATGACGCGGCACCCGGCGAGGTGGTGGTGGGGCGGTCGCGGCTGGGCCACAACCGGGGTCGGGGCATGGTGCTGGTGGCGAACCTGAGCGCGCGCTGGGGCGTCGACCGGCACGAGGCCGGCAAAACGGTGTGGGCTGAGGTGCTCTGCTCCTACCCGTCGTCGGGCAGCGGGACCTGAAGTTCGGCGCTCAGCGGGAGAGCACCGCGGCCGCGGCCTGCTCGACCGTGTCGCACACAGCTACCTCTCGGTCGAGGGCGGTGATCTGCATCGGTGTCAGCACGGCGCGCTGGTGCGCCGCCACCGCCAGGATCGTGCCCCGCTGCTCCGCGCGGGCGATCGCCTCGGTCAGCAGCTGAAGGCCGGTCGAGCCGAAGTAGCTCACGCCGGTGAGATCCAGCACCAAGCGGGCCGGACTGCGGTCGAGCCGGTCGAGCAGGTGGGCGCGGATGGGCTCCACGCTGGTGGAGTCGACCTCGCCGATCACCGCCAGAACGGGAACATCACGGTGGTAGGTGGTGTCAACTGCTGTGGCCTGAGCGGTGTCGGACATGGGGTGCCTCTCGTCGAAACCACGAGAACCGGCAACGAGCTGCTGCTCAACCCGTATCGTCGCTTCGCGGCGGATTGGTGACGACTCACCGGAACCAACAGTACGTGCCTGCCATGCTCGGCACAATCGACCGGCGGCGTATCCGGAACGTCAGCTCACAGATCACCTGGCCCGCCGCACGCTTACATAGGACGCGTGACGCCTCAGCCGGCCTGGCCGGCGGAGAGCACAGGGGCACGAGGACGTCGTGCTCGTCCTGCGACGCCGTGTGACGCGGAAATCCGCTGACTCCTGGAGCGGCCGGCACCATGAATCCGCGACCGGTGCCGGTGTTGTCGAGCTACTACCCGATGTTCGACAACTCGGCCACGCGTCTTCCCCTGCGGGACGCGGCGCTGTGCGCGACGAAGTGCTCGACGGTGCACCCTGCCGAAAGGGCTCTGCCATGAGGTCGTTGAACCTTGGTGACCGGCGAGACCAGGTCGCCGAGCTCCTCGTTGGCGATGAAGGCCGACCGCACGTTGAGGAGGGCTTCCTCGGCGTGGGCGTGGCAGCCCCACGCCGCGTCGCCCCAGGCGTCGGCGACCTTGAGCTCGGCCGGTGCGGCACACCCGTCAGGCCCGCCGAGCCGACAATGGCGGCCTGCGCGGATTCGGCGGCCCGCATCCGGTCGGCGAGTTCCGCTGCTGCGGCGGCGCGCTGCTCCGCTGCGGCGCGGGTCTCGGCGTCACGGCGCGCCTGCTCGGCGTGGTGGCGTTCGATGGCGAGGGCCGCGGTGCCGGCGAAGAACGCCTCCCGCGCGTGCGGGAGGCGAACACGGCGATGGACTGCCCGAACAAGACCCGCAGGTCCTCCTCGGCCCCCCTGTCCGGCGACCGCGGACTCCTCTGTGAAGGGAGGTTGATCTGAGCCGCTGTCATCGTGTGAAACAGTCCCGTGGCACCGAGCAGCCCGCCAGCCACGGCGACGACCGGTGAACAACGCAAATTCCGGCCGTCGGTCGTCGCAAGGCGATCGGGTCAGACGAGCTGGGTGATGGTGATGTTGGCAGGGCCGCTGGTGCCGGTGACGCCTTCGGGGGTGAAGCACTGCGCTGGTGTGGCGTTGAGCAGGGCTGCGGTCATCACGACGGAGGCTCCGGTGAACCTGCCCGCGGTCACCGTGCCCTGGTAGACCACGACGACTTCGTTGGCGGGGCGCAGCACGAGCAGTCCGACCGCGGCCACCGTGGTGGTCTCACCGGTGTTCCAGGTGATGGTGACCGTGATGGAGACACCGCCGCCCAGGCAGGACACCAGACCGTTCGCCGTGATCGCGTACCCGCCGGAGGTGATCGCGGGTGATCCGCTGGAGACGCAGGAGCCGTAGTCCGCGCTGGAACCGATGGCGACGACCCTGGGCTGTGCGGTGACCCCCGGTTGGTAGGTGTTGGCACCGCTGCCCACGCACGACAGCAACTCGACGTCCGCTGCCTGGGCCATGGGCGCGGCGGCCACCACCCCGACCGCCACCGACATCGCGACGACGACGCCCGCGAAGGAGCGTCGCGCGGCCGACAACAGTTCCGGGACCGCCAATGTCCACATCGGAAACTCCTCACATCCGTGACTCGGTCGGATTCACACTGTAATCGCTCGGTGGTGTGCCGAACGGGCGAAATGCGGTGCCACTTTCCGTATGTGCTCGCGAGCAGGAACCGCAGTTTTCGTTGTTGCGGGCCCGTGCTGTCGAGCGTCGCGGCAGTGGGTCGGGTGGCTGTGAGCGGGAATCACATTCCTGCACGATTCCATCCATTCGGAGGAAGTCGAGTGGTCTGGAAGCTCGTTGTGCAAGGGCCCCGCCGAACCGGCGAAAGGCGAACATCGCCTCCTGTGGCCGACCGTGTGTCCATCCGGTCCGGGTTCAGGAGTCGGCCACCGTGTCGCGTCGGCCAGGGGTGGCCCGCTCCAGAGGCCCATGCTGCGGCGTGCGACCAGCCCGTCGGTGTAGAACGCGAGCAGCGCGCCCGGCGGCAGGTGCAGCGTCGTGCCCTGGCGGCCGGTGACCCGTTGCCGACGAGGTGGAGTCGTCGTTGTTCACGCCGGCGCGTACGGCGGAGTTGTTGACAGTGCGGGAGTCGTGGCTTCGCCGCAAGGCGGGTCGTCGTGAGGTTCCGCGCACGTTCGTCGGCAAGCATCTTCTGTTCTCGGTCGAGGACCTGCGCGCGATTGTGACCGGAGGGGCGCGTCCTTCTCGTGGTCGGCGGCCCCGGTCAGGACTGTAGCGATCGACGGGTTGTGCTGCGGAAGGTTCGTCGTGCTGTGTGTTCGTGATGGAGGTGGTATCGGTTCGGTGATCGACGGACACTCGGCTTCGGGTGGGTGTGGTGACCACATACGGGTTGACACCTGTCCTTTATGGAGCGTCCATTCCTGCTGCGTCCGCTGGGGCGCGGTTTCGTCGTCGACGAGGAGTGACGGGTATGGCGTGGGTGGAGAAGCACGGTTCGGGTTTCCGGGTGCGGTTCCGGTTGCCGGACGGGACGTTGGGGTCGGAGACCGGGTTCACCGAGCGGTCGGTGGCGGCCGGTCGGGCGAGGGACATCGAGTCGGATCAGCGTCGGGGGACGTTCGTGGATCCTTCGGTGGGCGGAATGCCGCTGGGGGAGTGGGTGCCGGTGTGGGCGGACGCGCATGACGTGAGTGCGACGACGTGGGCGAAGTACGACTCGCACCTGCGCAATCACGTGTTGCCGCGGTTCGGTGGCGTGCCGTTGAAGGAGATTTCGCGGATCGCGGTGAAGGGGTGGGTCAAGGCGCTGCGGCGGTCGTTGGCCGAGCGGACCGTGGGCGATGTCGTAACGCTGTTGTCGATGTTGTTGGGTGAGGCGGTCGACGAGGGGTTGATCGGGGCGAACCCGTGTCGGCGGGCGCGGGTCGACACCGGTGATCATGACGAGCGGCCTCATGCTTCGCCGGGGCAGGTGCGGACGATGGCCCAGCGGTGTTCACCTGCGGACAGCGTGTTGGTGGTCATGGCGGCGTACACGGGGCTGCGGTGGGGCGAGCTGGCCGGGCTGCGGTGGGGACGGGTGGACCTGGCCCGCGGGGTCATCACGATCGACCCGGACAAGGGTGCCCTGCACGAGGTGGGTGGCCGGTTGGAGCTGGGACCTCCGAAGTCGAAGGCGGGCGTCCGCACCGTGCATCTGCCTCCGTTCCGGGTCGACCTGCTCACCGAGCACCGGGCCGGCCGGATGCAGGAACACGTCTTCACCGGTCTGGACGGACGGCTGCTGCGTCGGTCGAACTTCCGGCGGCGGGTCTGGTTGCCCTAGTCAACGGCGATCGGACCCAGGGATGGGCACCCATCCACCCTGGTCTGCGCTTCCATGACCTACGTCACACGCACAAGACGTGGCTCATCGAGGACGGCGTGCCGAAGACCTCCAGTGCAAGCGCCTCGGGCACCGGATAGCAGGAGTTCGGGGCATCTACTCGCATGCGACGCAGGTCATGGTGGACGCGATGCTCGACGGGCTGCAGCGTCGGTGGGAGCGTTCGCTGGTCGCTCCCACGGGTCCAGCAGGGGTGACCACATACGGTGTCGACGATCACGCCAAGATCGTTTGCTCCCAATTTGCTCCCACAGCAGCAGAACAGCCCGCCGGTGAAGATCACCGACGGGCTGTCTGACCTGCATTTATAGATGGTGGACGATACTGGGATTGAACCAGTGACCCCTACCGTGTCAAGGTAGTGCTCTCCCGCTGAGCTAATCGTCCGAGGCGGAGACGGGAATCGAACCCGTGTACAGGGCTTTGCAGGCCCTTGCCTAAGCCACTCGGCCACTCCGCCGTGATTCCTGAAGACTAGCACCCAGGAGTCAGGCCTGAGCCCAAGGGGCCCTCTGCCGAGCGGATGACGAGACTCGAACTCGCGACCCTCACCTTGGCAAGGTGATGCGCTACCAACTGCGCTACATCCGCATGCCCCGTGGATTTCATGGAACTTTCCCTTTTGGGGCTTGTCGTTCCGGTCTTCCTCGGTGCGAGAGGAACTTTATTACATGCACCGCAGCGGGATCAAATCGGGGGGTCGTTGACCTCCCTGCGGGCCCGCTACCTGCGCTTTTAGGTCAGGTCGTTGGAGATGAGGTGGGTCAGGGCCTCGTCGACGTCGACCCACAGGTGCTCGTTCCCAGGCACCACGACGTCGTACGTCCGGTCGAGGAAGTCGGCCAGTTCCTGGGCCGAGGCCTCGAACATGGCGTGGCCGGACGGCGAGCTCAGTTCGATCACCACGACTTCGGGGTCGTCCGCGGCCGGGCGGATCCGGACGTCGCCGTCCCCCGCGTCGGCGATCAGGCCGTCGGCGAGCAGGTCGCGGGCGAAGACCCACTCCACCCATCCGGCACGGCCGGTTCGGAACGCGGCGACTACCGCGTACGGGTCTTTCGTGTCATAGCGAAGCTCCACCTGCACCGGGACGGCCGGGGTCCTCGGCGCCAGCAGGTCGAAGACCGCTGTTGAGCGGAGTGTCACGTGGTCGTTGCGCATCGTCGTTACCCTCTTCTCCCTTCCCGGCCAATGGAACGACCGAGTTCTCTACTTGTGACGTATATGTGGCGAGGAACGCTCGACTCCCGATGGTTTATCACCCGATTGGGGTCATCCAACTCCACTGGGCGACCACCTCGATGCGTTCCGTGTCCACTGGGTCAGGCTGCTCCCATCTTGCTGGGTTTGACCTGAACCCGGTACCGGCTGTTGCGCGAATGTTGGACGTGAGGACCTCTCTGGTGGCTGACTCACCTCCACCACGTCACGGCCCGGGATCGCGTCCCGCCCACGTGGACCTCGCCGCACGGGTGGCGGTCGGCGACCGCACGGCGTTCGGCGAACTCTACGACCGGTACGCGAAACCGGCGTACTCACTGGCCCGGCGGATCCGTGTCGACCCCGACCTGGCCGAGGACGTCGTCCAGAAGGCGTTCCTGGCCTCTGGCGCAACCCCGCGGCCTACGACCACTCACGCGGCGGATTCGGCACGTGCCTGATGACCGTGGTGCACCACCGCGCGGTCGACGCGGTCCGTCGCGAGAACTGTCAGAGTAGACGAAGCCTCCCCTTGACCGACGAGGCCTCTGAGCGCAACGTCACACCGGCGGAAGGCGCCGACCACGCCGCGCTGAGCGCTGCGGTGGGCACCGAAGTGCCCAGGGCGGTGCAACGGCTTCCCGAAGACCGGAGGCAGGTGCGCACGCTGGCCTACCCGCAGTCGGGTACGCGATGCACGCGCTCGAACCGAACAAGGAACCACTGATCCACGCCCACCTGCGGGGATGCGATCGTCCTCGTGGCGGGTCGGTGTCCGCGAATCGCTGCGGACTCTGATGTGGTGTGGGGCCAGCACCCCGGAGTTTGTGGCTTTGACCACATTCGACGTCACGGAAGGTGAGTCACGCGTCCGATTGTCGACCTGGCCGCCAGCCGCGCACCGGCACGACGACTTCGGTATCTCGCTGGAGAGGGCCGCACCGCGCCCCCGCGGCCATCAGCGGTGGTGGCACCCGGCGAGGTGGGTCCTGCGTGAACGGCGAATGGGCGATGATGTGGGTATGAGCACAGAACAGCGCGAAGACACCGGCAAGGACGCGGAACACCGTCCCTGGTTTCGTCGCAACCCCGCGCTGAACCTGACCTACCGCATCGGTGTCGGCGTGGTCGGTGGCCTGGTGCTGGTCGCGGGCGTCCTGATGATCCCGTACCCCGGACCGGGCTGGCTGGTCGTCTTCGCCGGGCTGGCGATCCTGGCCACCGAGTTCGAGTGGGCGGGCCGGGTGCTGCGGTTCGCCAAGCGCTACTACGACGCGTGGGTCGCGTGGTTGCGGCGACAGAACCTCTTGGTGAAGGCACTGGTCCTGGCCGCCACCGGCCTCGTGGTGATCACGACGTGCTGGCTGCTCGGTGCGTTCTCGCTGGTAGGCGGCTGGTTCGGCCTCGACTGGGCCTGGCTGCAGAGCCCGATTTTTGGTTCGCGGGGATGATGTTGTAAGCTATGACCACACCGCGAGAGCGAGTGTGGGAACTGAATACGGGCGTTTAGCTCAGCGGGAGAGCGCTTCGTTCACACCGAAGAGGTCACTGGTTCGATCCCAGTATCGCCCACAGTGTGTTTTACCTGGTCAATGGCCTGCAGACGATCACTATCTGCGGGTCATTGATCGTTTCGGGGAGCATCTGGGGAGCAAACGATCTTGACCACCTCCGTATTTGCGAAGGTGGTCATGGTGTCGTGCTCCCCGTTTGCTCCCGGGTTTGCTCCCAGCGGTGTTGGAGTGCGGCGAGCATGGCGTCGATCATGGGTTGGGTGACGTGGGAGTAGACGCCCATGACGCCGTGGAACTTGTGGCCGATCCTTTTGTGCTGGAGGACTTCGGGGACGCGGTCCTCGATGAGCCAGGTCTTGTGGGTGTGGCGTAGGTCGTGGAAGTGCATCTCGGGGTTGATCCGCGGTCGGCCGGTGGCGGTGTCCCCACGCAGGGCCGGTAGCCAGACGCGGCGGCGGAAGTTGGACCGTCGGTGGAAGCCTCCGTCGGTTCCGGTGAACACGAACCGGGCGGCGGGGTGGCGGTCGTGGTGCTGGTCGAGCAGGTCGGCCAGAAATTCGGGTAGATGCACGGTGCGGACGCTGGCGGGTGTCTTGGGCGGTCCGAGGGTGAGTGTGCCGCCGACCTCGTGTAGGGCGCCGTCCTTGCCGTCGACGCGGATCTCCGCGTTGCCGGTGTCGACGCGTGTCCATTGCAGTCCGGTCAGTTCACCCCAGCGCAGGCCGGTGTAGGCGGCGGTGACGATCAGGGCGGCGTTGTCGGGGGACACGCGGGTGGCCAGGCCGGCGATCTGGGCGGCGGTGGCGTGGGGTCGTTCGGGTTGGTCGCCGGTGGTGAGGCGGAGTTTGCGGCAGGGGTTGGCGTCGATCAGGCCTTCGTCGACGGCTTCGCCCATGATCCTCGACAGCAGGTTGACCACATCACTGACGCTGCGCTCGCCCAAGGATCGTCGCAGCTGCTTGGCCCAGACCTTGACCACCATCCTGGTCAGGTCGCCCAGCTCGGTGTCGGCGAAGCGGGGCAGGATGTGGTTGCGCAGATGGGAGTCGTAGGTCGCCCACGTCACTGCGCTGACGTCGTGGGCCTGCACCCACTCCTTCACCCAGTCGGCGAACCGGGTCTGCGCCAGCCGGGGGTCGACGAACCGTCCCCGTCTCTGATCGGACTCCACGTCCTGCGCCCGGTTCTCGGCCTCCTCGCGCGTGTCGAACCCGTTCTCGGTGAACAACGATCCGTCCGGCAGCCGGTAGCGCTGTGCTTGCCGAAAATATTATCCGTGCAGGTCAGGCTGCGTGGTGGTATTCGTTGAGGATGCCGCCCAGTCGTTGTCGTCGGAGGATGTCGAGTCGGGTGACGGCTGCTTCGTCGGTGGTTGGCTGTGGCAGCGGTTGTAGCGGTCGGGCGTTGTCGATGCCCTGGTGGGGTCGGTGGGTGTTGTAGAACTGCTCGTACTCGCGTAGGGCGTGGAGTAGGTGCGCGCGGTTCCAGATGAGGGTGCGGTCGAGGAGTTCGCGTCGGCAGGTCCGGATCCAGCGTTCCATGATCGCGTTCATCCGCGGGATGCGGACGCCGCTGAGGACGACCTGGATGCCTGCGTCGGCGAGGACGGCGTCGAACAGTGCCGGGAACTTGCCGTCCCGGTCGCGAATCAGGAAGCGCGCGTGTCGGCTTGCGTCGTCGAGGTCCATGGCGAGGTTCCTGGCGGCTTGGGTGACCCAGGAGGCGGTGGGGTGCGCGGTGGCGCCGAGGACGCGGATCCGGCGGCTGACGTGTTCGATGACCGCGAGCACGTACAGGCGGGTGCCGGTCAGCGTGTGGGTCTCGAAGAAGTCGCAGGCCAGGAGTGCGTCGGCCTATGAGCGGAGAAAGGTCGACCAGGTCGTCGAGGTGCGCTCGGGAGCAGGGTCGATTCCGGCGTCCTTGAGGATCTGCCATACCGTGGATGCGGCGATCTTGATGCCGAGGACGAGGAGTTCTCCGTGAATGCGGCGGTAGCCCCATGTTGGGTTCTCCTGGGCCAGGCGCAGCACCAGGAGTCGGATCGAGCGGATGGTTCGTGGTCGGCCGGGCCGCTCGGGGCGGGACCTGGCGGCGTGGCGGTGCGCGAGGAGGTCGCGGTGCCAGTCGAAGCTGATGAAGCGTGGTGCTCGGAAGTCGGTGCAGCAGCGCCGCGAGGAACGCCTGGTCGACGGAGGAGAACCGCGGACGGGTGTCTCCGAGTTGGCGTTGCAGGATGGTGATTTGGTGGCGTAGCGCCAAGATCTCCGTGTCTTTGTCCCGATCGCTCATGGGCAGCAGGCGCAGCAGCGCGAACATGTTGGTCATGCCCAGGTACGCCAGTCGAAGCAGCACAGCCGGTCATCATGCCGCGCCAGACGCCGAGCCAGTGGAACCGAGCACCCTCATGGGCCGTCCCGAGCCCTTGTCCCGACCGCGCTCTCACCTGCGTGGATGGGATTATCGGCAGGCACAAGCCCCAGCCCGCGTTCTCCCGGGCCATCCGTTCGATCAACGCCACGATGGTGTCGTCGAGCGGCGGTCGCCCGATCCGGTTCGGGTGGGTCCACTTCTTCGCGACCAGGCGCCGGTGCCATCGAAGGACGGTGGCCGGCGTCACCAACCGGTGCTCGTGCAGCAGCGGAGGGAGTCGGCGAACCAGCGCGGCGAGCACTGCGCGATCGGCCCACTCCAGCCGCGGGCGGGGGTTGGTACGGCGCAGTACGGCGACTTCGTGCCGCAGCACCAGCAGCTCGGCGTCCTTGGCCGCCGATGACCGGCCGAGCACGACCAACCACCGACGACCCGGACGAAGATCAGGTACAGCAGTCGTAGCGCCACGCCTCACGATCATGCTCCTACGGCACGTGATGCGCGATCGCCGCAGTTCAGCGCCTCAGTGCAGAGTTCTGGCACCCCACACGTGCCCTACGAGGCCCTGTTCGTCCGGGGAGTTCCGTCCCTGGGGAACCAGTGCCCGCAACCTCGCCCCTGAAGGGCGGGTGTCGTACGAGGACTTCGCGGCACGCACCGGCAAGACCGTCATCCTCGGCGACCCCGGTGCGGGTAAGTCGACCACGTCCACACTGTTGGCGAGGCAGGCGTTCGACCGCGGCCGAGTGCCCTTCGTCATCCGGCTGAAGAACGTCGACGTGGACCGAGACGGGTTCAACCTCGACGAGGCCGTCGAAGCGATCCTGCGCACCCGATACCAATGCACCGCACCCGTTGGCGCCGTGCGCAGGCTGCTGGTCAAGGGGCGTGCGTTCCTGGTCTTCGACGGCCTGTAGGAACTCGTCGACACGACCGCCCGGGAAACACACGTCATGAGTGAGTCACCCAGAAGAACGGGTGGGCAGCCGCTGAGAGAGCATCCCGCCGAACATTTCGACCGAGCCTGGTCTGGCATCGACCGAGCCACCAGTCAACAAGTAGCCACAGAGCGGGCACCTCGGCGAAGGTGCCCTTATAGAGATCAGCCGATCTGCGTTCCGCGCCAGGCGTTCTCCGCCTCGGCATCAGTAAGTTCGATCTCTTCAAGTGGGATAGGGGGAAATTCGCTGATGTGTACGAGATGATCAACGATCAGCTCGCGCTGGGGGACGATGTCCGGCCAAGTGCCTTGCTTCGCACGGGCGGCCACAGGTCGGGCATGTCCAGACTCGAGAGTCATGGCCGGTACCTCGTCCTTTGTTGCGCTGCCAGTTGTGAACCGGAGGTTCACGGTTGTCTGCACGGTAACACGGGTCTGGCTGCACCGGTATGAGGATTCACCCGCCCGTGGTTGACGTTCTCATGATCCATAAACGAGGTAACCCTAAAGTGACACAGCGTCACGTTTGGTTGCTTCCTGTGGTTGGGCGTCACTCGTGTGGGTGGAGATGGCTAGATCAATTTGAGCCGGTTGGCTGTCCGGCGTCCGCTTAGGGCTGAGGGGAGGTGAGCCTTGCAACCTGAAGATGCAACGCCAGGACGCGGTTGCTTGCAGGCAACGTCCTATGTCGCGGGAAAAATCTGGGACCTTCGGGATACCCCGGCGGTCGCCTACAATCTAATGGCTAACATGCCAGCCTGGCGCATACGTGCGGTCGATCAAATAAATCTATCAAGTGCGCTTTGGAGTGAACGTCGCCGTTCGGTGCAAGTGGCGCCACTTCGGAATGCTCTAGAAACGATTTGCGGTGAAGGTGGTTCGGCAGAATACCGTGAGGCGCTGCTCCATTTGCCTATAGGTTCATTTGAGAAAAAACTCCTCCTGGACTTCGACCTAAGGGTGGCTGACGCACCCGCCGTCCTTGTCCCGCTTCGGACGCAGGCTCAGTATCAAGCGCTGTCAATCGTTCAGTGGGCGGTAGCTCACGGCTTGTACCTTGGGGATGCCCCAGACGTGCTGAGATCATTGACGGCTATATGCTCCTTTCAGCCGCCACTACTCTTTGTGGCAATGGAGGAGGTGGGTGTTGGAGACGTGGTCCTAGACGATGAGCAAGAGCGCCGTGTGATCGAAATGTTCCTTGCGAAATCATTCCCTGCGCTTCGGATTCCCCACAGATGGCTGGACCAGCAGTATATCCGTCGAGTGGTGCCCATCCGTAAGGCTCTGTTTGGCTACAAGCCTCATGTGCAGCATAGTGCAGCTGAGAACCCATTGCTGGCGGCGCCTTTCCTGCCTGGTGTGACGAGTCTCGAGGACATTGAAGGGCACTTGATTGCAGTACGGCGATTTGTAGATGCACTTACACGCATGAAGGATAAGGCTGGCGTGTGGTCGTACGCTCGCCTGGGCGCCTACTGGACCGCTGTGGCCGAGTGTCGCGTGCCTTTGGATGAAAGCTTCCTTGTAAAAGTGGCCCAGAGAACTCAACTCGACTTGCAGTTGGTGTCTAGAACTTCGGCTGCCTGGGGGCCGCGGCGCTACTCTTACGTCCGAAACCTCGTGACGGTGGGGGATGCACACTCGAACCACGTTGTTGTAAGGGTCGGCGATTCGCAACTGGAACTTGGCCGCGATTGGGTGAACGGGTCCGATATCGACCCCTATAGAGGTTCGCCCGTATTCAAGCGCGGTGTGGTGTCAGCTCGGTGGACGCCGGAAACGTTCTCGCTAGCCCTTCGGAGCGGTGCTGGTGGGATCGCGAGCGAGCAACATGCGCGAATTTCAATTCCCATCAGGCTGGCGCTACATCGAGGAATCATGATGTACGCCGTTTTCCTGTTGTCTGCATTCTCTGCGTTGGGGATGCTGACGTATCTTGTGGGCTCCTGGGGTTCGGCTTCAGATCCAGGGCAGGCGACTCTCCAAGAAATTCTGCACGTACTTCGGCGATCCTCGGCTACTCCGATAATCTCCGCAATCTTTATTCCTGTGTCAATAGCTGCCGCGTTGCTGCTTGTTAGGGAGCCTTCCACGTTGGCATCCACAATCAACTCTGCCATGCAATCGTTGATTGGGGCCACTCAGGTGGCACTGTGGGTATTTACAGGAATTCTATTTGCGAAGAAATACATCTTGTCAGGCTCGACATTCACTATAGTAGTGATGGGCATGATCATTGTACTTCTGGTGGTAGTAATTAGATTTCGTATGACGCGCGATGGGTGACGGCCAGTGCCTCCGAAGAGAGATGGAGTTCGCGATTCAGATTTAGTCCACCCGCGACTGCGCACGACTCTAACGTGGACCTCATCGTCGTGCTGGGCGCGGTCATCCAGTTGGTGTCTCACGCGGCCTGTGGCTGGGAGGGGCTGTGCCTGCCGAAAATCCCGTCCGTGCTGGTCAGGCGGCGTGGTGGTATTCGTTGAGGATGCCGCCCAGTCGTCGCCGTTGGCGGATGTCGAGTCGGGTGGGGGCTGCTTGGTCGGTTACGACTGGTGGCGGTGCCACCGCAGCACTGTGTCCGGGCGTACCAGCAGTCGGAGCCGATGAAGCGCATCGGTCGGGAGTCGGTGCAGCAGTGCCGCGAGGAATGCCCGGTCGCTGGGGGAGAACCGTGGACGGGCGTCACCGAGTTGGCGTTGCAGGATGGTGATCTGGTGCCGTAGCGCCAGGATCTCCGTGTCTTTGTCCCGGTCGCTCATGGGCAGCAGGCGCAGCAGGGTGAACGCGTTGGTCACGCCGAGGTAGGCCAGTCGGAGCAGCACAGCCGGTCATCATGCCGCCCCAGACGCCGAGCCCGTGGAACACGAGCACCCTCATGGGCCGTACCGAGTCCTTGCCCCGATCGCGCTCTCACCTGCATGGATGGGATTACCGGCAGGCACAGCGTCGGCCTGGGAGCGGAGGAAGGCCGGCCAAGTCGTCGTGGTGCGCTGGGGCGTGGGGTCGGTCCCTGTGTCCTTGAGGATTTGCCAGACGGTGGATGCTGCGACCTTGACGCCGAGCACGAGGAGTTCACCGTGGATGCGGCGGTAGCCCCAGGTGGGGTTCTCCCGTGGCAGGCGCAGCACCAGGAGTCGGATCGAGCGGACGGTCCGTGGTCGACCGGGCCGCTTGGGGCGGGACCTGGCCGCGTGGTGTCGTGCGAGGAGGTCGCGGTGCCACCGAAGCACTGTCTCCGGACGGACCAGTAGTCGGAGCCGACGAAGCGCATCGGCCGGGAGTCGGTGCAGCAGTGCCGCGAGGAATGCCCGGTCGCTGGGGGAGAACCGTGGACGGGCGTCACCGAGTTGGCGTTGCAGGATGGTGATCTGGTGCCGTAGCGCCAGGATTTCCGTGTCTTTGTCCCGGTCGCTCATGGGCAGCAGGCGCAGCAGGGTGAACGCGTTGGTCACGCCGAGGTAGGCCAGTCGGAGCAGCACAGCCGCTCATCATGCGGTGGGATCGGCGCCTGGTCGCGAGAAAGTGGACCTACCCCAACCGGACCGGCCGCCCACCGGTCGACGACACCGTCGTGGCGTTGATCGCGCGGATGGCCCGGGAGAACACCGGCTGGGGCTACCGCAGGATCCAAGGTGAGCTGCTCAAGCTCGGCCACCGGGTAGGCGCTGCAACGGTTCGCCGCGTGCTCAAGCGCCTGCGGATACCACCCGCGCCCCAGCGCGACACCGACACCTCCTGGCGACGGTTCCTCCGCGCGCAGGCCGCGAACATATTGGCCTGCGACTTCTTCCACATCGACTGCGCCGTCACCCTCAAGCGCGTCTACGTGTTCTTCGTGATGGAAGCCGCCGCCCACTACGTCCACATCCTCGGCGCCATTACCAACCCCGATGGTCCTTGGACCACCCAGCAGGCCCGCAACCTGCTGATGGACTGGCCGACGACTTCCGGTTCATCATCCGGGACCGGGCCGGCTAGTTCACCGCCTCGTTCGACGCCGTCCTCGCCGGCGCCGGCATCAAGGTCGTAAAAATTCCACCACGCTGCCCGAGAGCCGACGCCCATGCCGAACGGTTCGTCGGCACCATCAGACGCGAAGCCACCGACCGACTACTCATCCTCAACGAACACCACCTGCGAGCGGTCCTGGACCGCTACACAGCCCACTACAACCACCGCCGACCCCACCAGGCGCTACAGCTCGCACCACCGCGACCGGACCAGCCAATCACGGAGCCACGCTGCACCTCGATACGTCGCCGACCAGTCCTCGGGGGTCTATCTCGTAATCGGTGTGTCCGGCGTTGTTGATCAGTAAGTCTCGGCGTTCGGCCAGCGGTCACCGAACGTGATGGCGAAGGCGTTGAGCACGGGCTTCCAGCGCATCGTCCACCTGGTGCGGCCCGTTCCGGTCGGGTCGAGGCTGCGGGTGACAAGGTACAGACACTTCATCGCCGACTGCTCGGTCGGGAAATGCCCGCGGGCTCGGATCGCCCGGCGGTAGCGGGCGTTGAGCGACTCGATCGCGTTGGTGGAGCAGATCATCCGCCGGATCTCGACGTCGTAGTCGAGGAACGGCACGAACTCGTCCCATGCGTTGCGCCACAACCGGATCATCGCCCCGTATTTGCGGCCCCACTTCTCCGCCAGGTCCTCCAGCGCGGCGGCCGCGGCGTCAGGGGTGGGCGCGGTGCAGATCGGGGCGATGCCCCGTTTCACCGCGTCCCAGTCCTGGCGGGCCACCAGTCGGAAGGTGTTGCGGATCAAGTGCACGACGCAGGTCTGCACGACGGCCTGCGGCCACACGTTCGCCACCGCGTCGGGCAGGCCCTTGAGCCCGTCGCAGACCAGGAAGAACACATCGTGCACGCCGCGGTTCTTCAGGTCGACCAGCACGCTCATCCAGAACTTGGCGCCCTCGCCGCCGGTGCCCATCCACAGCCCGAGCACGTCCTTGCGGCCGTCCACCGTGACGCCGATCGCGGCGTAGACCGGCCGGTTGGCGACCTGGCCGTCACGGACCTTGACCACGATCGCGTCGAGGAACACCGCCGCGTAGACGGCGTCAAGCGGGCGGGCGGCCCAGTCGTTCATCTCCGCCACGACCTTGTCGGTAATCCGTGACACCGTCTCCTTCGACACCGAGGCGCCGTAGATCTCGGCGAAGTGCGCCGAGATCTCCCCGGTGGTCAATCCCTTGGCATACAACGACAACACGATCTCGTCGACGTCGGTGAGGCGACGTTGCCGCTTCTTGACGATCTGCGGCTCGAAGGTGCCCTCCCGGTCGCGGGGCACCTCGATCCCCACCCCGCCGGCCGCGTCGGAGATCACGGTTTTGGTCCGGCTGCCGTTGCGCACGTTGGTCGACTCGCGGCCGGGTTCCGCGCGGTTCTTCTCGTGGCCGAGGTGCTCGGTCATCTCCTCGGCCAGGGCGGTCTCCAGCACGCTCTTGGTGAACAGCTTGAGCAGGCCATCAGGGCCGGTCAACGCCAGTCCTCGCGCCTTGGCCTCGACCACCATCGCCGCCGCGGCGGCCTGCTCCGGCGACAGCTGCCGCCCGGTCCCCGTCTCGCTCTTCCGTGCGCTCACAAGCTCAGATGTCATCACTCACAGTGCCCATCCCGCCGGACCCCAGGCCCGGCGTGTCGGGCCGAACACACCGATCTTGAAACAGTCCCGAGAACCGCGAGCACGTGATCCAGCCGGCGTAAAGCGCCGAGATCCCGGACCGCTCGATCCGGGAAACAAGCACCGGGGGTCGGGGGCGTGTCGAGGAGTTGCTGATCGGCGGGCCGCTGTGGACCAGCCAGTCGGTGGTCGAGCTGATCCGGCTGGTCGTCGGAGTCGGGATGACCGAGCAGGGCGTGCGTTGTGACTGCGTCGCCACGTTTCACCCCGCAACGCCCGGCCCTGTGGGTTCCAGAAGTCGGCCACACCATCTGACCTGCGGCTAGGCTGCTGTGGGTTCGTACTCGTTTGATCAGGCCGCCGGGGACTGGTCGGCGGCGTATCGAGGTGTAGTCGGGCTCTGCGGTTGGCCGATCTGGTCGTGGGCGCGAGTTGCAGTGCTCTGTGGGTCGTCGGTGGTTGTAGTGGGTCGCGTAACGATCCAGCACGGTCCGGAGGTGGTGTTCGTTGATGATGAGCAGGCGGTCGGTGACTTCGCGTCTGACGGTGCCGACGAACCGCTCGGCGTTGGCGTTGGCTCGCGGGCACCGTGGTGGGCTCTTCACGACCTGAATGCCGGTGCCGGAGAGTGCCGCGTCGAACGAGGTGGTGAACTGGCCGGCTCGGTCGCGGATGAGGAACCGGAAGTCGTCTGCCCGGTCTCCGAAGTCCATGAGCAGGCTGCGGGCTTGTTGGGTGGTCCATGCTGTGCCGCTCGAAAAGTCATCGCTGCTGTTCAGGCGGCATTTTTGTATTCGTTGATGAGGCCGCCGAGGATGCGGGTGCGGAGCGGTCTGTGGGTGTCGAGGTCGTGTACCGCAGCGGGGTGCTGCCGGGCGTCGGGTGGTAGTTGGTCGCGAGCCTGGTGGGGTCAGTGCCGGTTGTAGTGGTCTTCGTAGGTCGTGAGGACGTGTCGTGCGTGGGCTTCGCCGATGATGAGGACATGGTCGAGGAGTTCGCGTCTGATGGTGCCGATGACTCGCTCGCAGTGGGCGTTCAGCCGGGGTGCCTGCGGCGCGCTCTTGATCACGCGCAGGCCGTCGCCCTGGAAGACTGTGTCGAACGTCTGGCTGTACTTGCAGTCACGGTCGCGTAGCAGGAAGCGCAGGGACTCCGTCCGGTGTCCGAGGTCGGAGGTGAGGTTTCTGGCCTGTTGCGTGGTCCATGCCTGGTTTGGGTCGGTGGTGACTCCGGTGATGTGCAGGCGTCTGGTGCCGTGTTCGAGGAACGCGAGCGCGTACAGACGTGTGCCGAGCACGGTGTCGAGGTGGAAGAAGTCGGCCGCGATGATGCCCTGGGCCTGGGCGGTGAGGAATTCCCGCCAGGTCGGGCCATCACGGCGTGGTGCCGGGTCGATGCCGGCGTCGTGCAGAATCTGCCAGACCGTCGAGTAGGCGATCCGGTGTCCGAGACGGGCGAGTTCGCCTTGGATCCGTCGATGACCCCACCGAGGGTTCTCCCTGGCGAGCCGCAGCACAAGCGATCTGATCGCCGCTGGTGTCGGTGGGCGTCCGGTACGTCGGCGCGTGGAGTAGTCCCACTTACGGGCTACGAATCTGCGATGCCAGGCGAGCAGGGTGCCCGGCGTGACCGGGAAGATCTCCGGCCACCGACGACGATCCACCAACTCGGACAGGGCGGCGAACCAGAATCGATCGGCGGGCTCGTAGCGGACCGGACCCGTGAGTTGCCGGCGCAGGACCGCGTTCTCGTGGCGCAGCACGAGCGGTTCGGCGTCCTTCGCCGCCTCGCTGTGGAGCAGCACCGTCGGGACGGACAACAGCCTCCGGGTCACCTTGTGCAGCAGGGACACGATCACCCGGACATGGTCGCAACACCGTGACAGCCTGGCTCTACCAGCGACGATGACTTTCGAGCGGCACGGGGAACGATTTCTCCGCCTGCAGGCCGTTCTGCTCTGCGTGCTTCCAGCCTTGCTGGACTCATGGAAGCCCTGAGCAGCGATGTTCGGTCAGTGGGCGAAGCCGTCAGCGCCTTGGTGCACTGGATCAGCCGGATCTTGAGACCGCGGCGGCTGATGTCACACCGATGGCGTCCGTGTTCGTCGGATCCGGGTCGACGTCGGCGCCACGGAGCGGGCAGGTGCAGCCTGCGCTACCAAGAACCGCCCGCAGCCTGGGTCGTTTCGGCCGACGAGCGACATTACGGTTCTGTCCTGGAAACCAAAGAATAGGACCTCGGGTTTATTGTGATGTCAATCCATAATGTACAGACTGATGGATCTTCTGGTGCGAGCGTTGCCAGTTCCACGTCGGCGGTGCGGGTCCAGGGCCTGAAGAAGGTCTACGGCACGGGACTGCAGGCGGTGACTGCCCTTGCGAGCGTCGACGTGATGTTCGAGCGAGGTACGTTCACGGCGGTAATGGGGCCATCGGGTTCGGGCAAGAGCACGTTGCTGCAGACCGCGGCGGGGCTGGACCAGCCGACCGGCGGCCAGGTGTGGGTCGGTGACACGGAGTTGTCGCGACTGTCCGAGACGGATCTGACGAAGCTGCGGCGGTCGAAGATCGGGTTTGTTTTTCAAGCGTTCAACCTCATCGGAGCGTTGACGGTCCAGGAGAACATCGTGTTGCCGTTGCAGTTGTCGGGAAAACGCGCCGATGCCACGTGGGTGCGGCAGGTCGTCGACCGGGTCGGGTTGACCGAGCGGTTGGCGCACCGGCCGTCGGAGCTGTCCGGCGGTCAGCAGCAGCGGGTCGCGATCGCGCGGGCGTTGGCGACGCGCCCCGAGGTCATCTTCTGCGACGAACCGACCGGTGCCCTGGACACTCAGACCGCGGGCGAGGTGCTGAGTCTGCTGCGTTCGGTGGTGGACGAGGCGGGACAGACGGTGATCATGGTGACGCATGATCCCGTGGCGGCGTCGTATGCGGATCGTGTGATGGTGCTGGCCGACGGCCGGATCGTGCACGACATGCCGCAGCCGGGTGCGGAGCGCATCGCGGAGCACCTGGCGTCGCTGGGTCGTCGCCCTCGCATGACGCAGGAGCGCTGACCGATGCTGAAGCTGGCCGCGAAGATGCTGCGCCACCGCATGGGCAGCGCGGTCGCCACCCTGCTGGCCTTGACGGCCGGAGTGGTGCTCTTGATGTCGATGGGACTTCTGGTGGAGTCCGGCCTGCGGTTCGAGGCCACGCCGAAGCGTTACGCCGCAACAGACGTTGTTGTCGCCCATCGCGACATCACGGTCACGACCAGCGGTGAGGAGAAGGTCACCGTAGAGCTGCCTGAAGGGGGCACCGTCCCGACCTCGATGGTCGAACGGCTCCGGCAGGTACCGGGTGTGGCCACCGTTGTGGGGGACACGTCGGTGACGGTGATCCTGGAGAACGGCGGGGCCACCGGGCACGGGTGGAGCAGCACGGTGCTCACCCCCTACGAGCTGGTCTCGGGTGCCGAACCGAAGAAGGGTGAGGAGGTCGCGCTGGATGAACGCCTGGCCGGCTCGACAGCGCCCGGCGACGAGGTCCCGATCCTGGTGGATGGGACGGCACGCGTCTACCGGATCAGTGGCCTCGTGCGCAATGCCGGCCCACGGCCGGCTCCTGACGCGTTGCCTGCGGTGTTCTTCACTGACGAGCACGCGGCGGCCGTGTACCCGCGGCAGGGCCGGGTCGACGCTGTCGGCGTCATCGCCGAGCCCGGTGCGTCCGGTGCCGCAGTGGTCGCCGACGTACGCGAGCTGGCCACCGAGGCCGGAGCCAAGGCATACGCCGGAGCCGAGCGCGGGTTGCTGGAACAGTCCGCGGATGCGGCGGCCGGCCGGATGCTGGTCCAGCTCGGCACTGTTTTCGGCGGGTACGTGGCGCTGCTGGTGATGTTCGTCGTGGCCGGAACCATCGGCCTCGCGGTCCGGCACCGGCGACGCGACCTCGCCCTGCTCCGGGCAGTCGCCGCCACCCCCGGCCAGATCACCCGGTTGATCCTCATCGAGGTGGGGCTGCTCAGTCTGCTGTCGGTCGTGATCGGCGTGCCCTCGGGCTGGTTCGCCATCCGATGGCTGCGCGGGGAACTGGTCGACCACAAGTTCATCCCCGACACGTTCCCGTTCAGCGGCGGTGTGCTGACCGCGGTGGCGGTGGTGGTGGCGACGATAGCGGTGGCGGTGGGTGCCGCGCTGATCGCCGCCCGTCGGACGGTGCTGATCCGCCCGACGGAGGCACTCGGCGAGATCGCTGTGGAACCCCGCCGGAACAGCAAGATCCGCTTGTTCTCCGGGTTCGTCGCCTTGGCCGGTGGCGTTTTCCTGACCACGCTCACCACTGCGCTGAAGGGGACCGCTGCCCTCGGCACCGCGATAGGCGTGCTGTTCGTGCTCGTCCTCGCGGTCGCCCTGCTCGCCCCCTGGATCAACCGGGTGGCCGCCCGGCTGCTCGGCCCGGTGCTGCGTGCCGTGTGGGGCGACAGCGGTTACCTCGCCGCGGCGAACCTGCGCGCCAACGCCCAAAGCATGGTCACCGTGCTGACCGCACTGGTGCTGTCGGTTGGCCTCGGTGGCTCGATCTGGTTCCTCCAGGACAACCAGCAACGAGCGGCCGTTGAGCAGAGCCGTGACGGGATGCTCGCCCAACACGCCGTGATCTCCGCCGCAGGTCTGCCTGACTCCGCCCTCACGGAAATCCGCGGGATTCCCGGCGTGGCGGCCGCCACCGGAATGCGCAATACCTCGATCATCCCCGCCGGGGGAGAGGAGGCCAGCGGTGTGCAGGCGATCGATCCGGCCGGCGCCGAGCTCACGATGGACCTCCGGGTCCGCAGCGGCAGCTTGGCCGACCTGCGCGGCCCCGCCATGGCGGTGTCAACCTTGCAAGCCGATTCCAACGGCTGGGAGATCGGCGAGCAGGTTGAGGTGTGGCTCGGCGACGGCACACCGGCCACCCTGCGCATCGTCGCGATCTACGACCGGGGCATGGGTTTCGGCGACGCTACCGTCGCCAAGGACGTCATCGACGGCCACACCGCCGCCACCGGCTACGAGCGGATCCTCGTCCGCAGCGAACCGGGCACTGACATCACCACCGCCCTGGCCGAGGTCGCCGACCGGCACCCCGGTAGCACCGTGACGAGCACCGCCAGCCTCACCGGCCAGCTCGCCGACGATCTGGAGCTGGGATCCTGGTTGAACAAGCTGCTGGTCGGCATCATGGTCGGCTACGCCGCCCTGGCCGCCGCCAACATCATGGTCATGGCCGCCCTCACCCGTGGGCGTGAACTGGCTCTGTTGCGCTTGGTCGGCGTCACCCGCAAGCAGGTGAAGAGAATGGTTCACGCGGAACAGACCGGCCTGCTCGGCGTTTCCCTGCTGATCGGTGGAACCATCGCCGCGATTACATTGGTGTCTGTGGTACGCACCCTCACCGGGCGGACCGTTCCCTACGTTCCCACGCTGGGATGGGTGTCCATCATCGGCGGCACGACGCTACTGGCCCTGCTCACCACCGTCCTGCCCATCGCGCGACTGCTCCGAATCCCGCCGATCGCCGGTATCGGCGTCAAAGAGTAACGATCGCCTGGGGCAGCAGACCGTCCCGATCCGGCTGAACGACAACCGAAGGGCGCGTCCGCACCGCGAGGACGCCCTTCGGTTGTCGTCGTCAAGCGTCTGGACGACGAGGACGCTGACGACGGTGTTCGAAGCCCTGCGCCACAGGCCCGAGTCGTTCGACTCACCGCCCGCTCCGGGTTCGCTCCGCGTCCGCAATCCGTGTGGAGCTCGGTGCGCACTCGCAGCCCTGGAGCCAATCGCTCGGCCAGGACGACGCAGCCACGTCTTCATGCTCCCGAGGTGCTTCGAGCCAGTCGGCTGAAGGCCGGGAAGGCAACGGTCGATCGCTGCGGCGTAACGCCGCTCTGCGCTCGCCGCGGTGGTCGACGAACCGTCGCTACTTCGGTCCGCTGCCCTCGAGGTAGCGCAGGACCGCGGTGACGCGCCGGTCGGCCCGGTCGTCGGGTGCGAGGTCGAGTTTCGCGAAGATGCTGCGGATGTGCTTGTGCACTCCGCCTTCGGTGATGACGAGCTTCTCGGCGATGGCGGTGTTGCCGAGTCCTTCGGCCATGAGCGCGAGCACGTCGCGTTCCCTGGGGCTCAGCCGGCCCAGCGCGCTGGTGTGCGGGTTTCGGGCCAGCAGCTGACCGACGACTTCGGGGTCCACGGCGGTGCCGCCGGTGGCCACCCGGTGTAGGGCGGTCAGGAACTCGTCGACCCGCCCCACCCGTTCCTTCAGCATGTAGCCGAGCCGGCCGGCGCCGGCGGCCAGAAGTTCGGTGGCGAACGTCTGCTCCACGTACGCCGAGAGCACGAGCACTGCGAGACCTGGCCGGCGGCGGCGGGCTTCGACCGCTGCCACGATCCCCTCGTCGGTGTGGGTGGGCGGCATCCGCACGTCGACGATGGCGACGTCCGGCTCGTGCTCTGCCACTGCCTCCAGGAACGATCCCGGCGTGTCGGTGGTGGCCACCACGTCGAGCGACTCGGCCCGCAGCAGCAGCGCCAATCCCTCCCGCAGCAGCGGGTCGTCCTCCGCGATCACGATCCGCACGGCAGCTCCACCCGCATCGTCGTGGGCCCGCCGGCCGGGCTGTCCAGGGTGAAGCGCCCGTCGTACGCCTCGACCCGTCGGCGGATACCGGCCAGACCCGACCCGCGGCTCTCGTCCGCGCCACCCCGGCCGTCGTCGCAGATCCGCAGCAGCAGCCGGCTGCCCTGCCTGGTCACCTCCACCACGGCTTTCGTGGCGCCGCTGTGCTTGGTCACGTTGGACAGGGCCTCTGCCACCACGAAGTACGCGGTGGCCTCGACGGAGGCGGCGCACCGCCCCGGTACGTCCACCACCAACTCACACGGCACGCCGCAGCTGCTCGCGAGGCCGTCAAGGGCGCCGGCGAGCCCGCGGTCGGCCAGGACCGGGGGCAGGATGCCGCGGACCACCGCACGCAGCTCGGCAAGTGCCTGTTCGGCGGCGTCCTGAGCTCGGTCCAGCGCGGAATGGGCCGCTGCGGGGTCGCGGTCCACGGCCCGCCGCACGGCGCCGAGCAGCACAGTCACCGCGACCAGCCGGTTCTGCGTGCCGTCGTGCAGCGACCGCTCGATGCGGCGCAGCTCGGCGGCGTGCGCGTCGAGAGCGGCGGCACGGGTGGCGGTCAACTCGACGACCCGCAACGAGAGGTCGGTGCCCGCGGGAGGTGCCAGCAGGTGCCGGCCCGGCCACTCCTGCGCCCGGGCGAGAGCCGGCCCGAGCACGACGATGAAGGCGCCGCAGAGCACGCCGGTGGCTCCGACGGTCAAGGGACCCGTGATGGTCCAGAAGAAGAAGCTGGGGGAGTTGTCCTCGGGCGGCAGCAAGTGGTACCAGAACGGGTACGTCGCGTTCTGCAGCATCACGGCCGGCAACGAGAGCCCGATGAACCCGGCGGCGAAGCCGGCTGTGGCGTGCAGCAACAGCCATGCCAGCTCACGTCGCACCGTCACGTCGCGCAGCGCGGCCCGCACCCGGTGCGGCACGAGGCCGGGGCCGAGAACATCGAGCCGGGCCCGTTCCCGGTTCGCGACCGCCCGCAGCACACTCAGAGCGGAGGGCACCAGGACAACGCCGACACCAACGCAGCTGAGCAGCACGACCACGCCGATCCAGACGAGCACGGCCATTGCGAGCAACGCCGTCACCAGGCCACCTATCAGGCGCGCAACGGCATCGAGCGACGTCCACAGGCGCCGCCACACCCGAGTCATTCCACCTCCCGAGCCCAGACCCTGTCCGATCACCACACTCCACATCGGACCGAGTCGACCTACCCACCGTCGCCCCCACCAGGGCAAGCTGGTCGCTGTCACGAGGTCGTCTGTGTCGATAAGTCGGACGGACGTGCTCAGCCGTCGACGCCTGGCGCAAACAATCGCGAGCCGCATGGCATCGTTGATGCCAAGGCAGAACGTAATGTCGTCCGCTGGTCAGAGCGACCCAGACTGCAGGTGGTTCTTGGTAGCGCAGGCTGTACCTTTCGCTCCGCGGCGGCGATGCCGGCCCCGGCTCGACGAGCAGGAACGCCGTCGACGCAGCGGAGCGGAGGAGGACACCGTGCGTTGTTACGTCCGCACAATCCCGGCGGTCGTGGCGGCAGCTGTTCGCCGTCAGCGGCGGTAGGTGGAGCCGGCCGCCGCCGGACATGGGCCAGTGGGGCAACAGCGGCCGGTCCCTCTCCGCGCACATCGATACAAGTGCGACGGAGTCCGCGGCTTGAGTCGATGGTGGCTCGAGCAGCCCTATCAGTCGTCCGACCCGGATGCGAGCGGTCGGACGCGGGAGAACATCTCCACGTCGGACCGTCGCCCACCCACGGCCTGCCAGTTGCGCAGCAGTCCTTCCCGAACGAACCCTGCGCTGAGCGCGACTTGCTTCGACGGTTCGTTCCACGGCTCGATGCACAGCTCGACGCGCCGGCAGCCGAGCTGGTCGAACGCCCAGTCGGCGAGTCCGGTCACAGCCTCGCGAGCCACCCCTCGGCCGCGCGCCGACGGCAGAACCCAATAGCCGAGCCCGACCCGGCCGAGGTCGAGATCGCGCAGGCGGAGGCTGATATGTCCGACGACAGAGTCGGTGACCCGGTCCGCGATCGCTCGTGGCACCGTGATTCCGTCGGCCGACAGCTCCGTCATCCGGCGCAGGAAGCCATGTCCCGCTTCCGTCGTGCACGTGGCCGGAACCGTCGTGATCGACGTGATGTAGGGGTCGGTCGCGGCCTCCGCCAGCACACTCAGGTCACTCTCCCGCCACGGCCGCAGCGTGAACCGATCGGTCGCTACCTCAACGGTTGCCAAGTCCACAGTCTGCAATACGCGCCTCCTCTGTCAACGCCTCGCAACGGCGACATCCAGCCGCGTGGTGGCACCTAGAAGATCTTCATCGTCCTGGGCGTGCCGTTGTCCGAGTGCTGACTGTGGGTTGTCGAACCATTGGGGCGAGTTCTCGCCGAGAGCTCGGCATCATCTGTCGTTGCTGTCGATCAGGGGTGCTCTCGCGTGAGCCGACGAAGGCGGCAAACCGCGGGATCGGTTTCAGGGAACGAGCACGATCTTGCCGAAGGCGGCACCGGACTCGAGCTTGTCATGCGCGTGCGCCGCGGCTGCGAGAGTGAATGTTTCATCGATCAGACTGGCAATCGTTTTGTCGGCGACGAGTTCCAAAAGCTTCTCCATGCGTGCGCGGAGCTCTGCACGGCTGATCGAGGAGAGGCTGAGCATGAGCAGGGTCGGGGATGCCGTGAACCGGCCGAGCAGGATCGAGCCGAAGTCCGGCGTGGGGAAACCCGCCACTCCTCCGCACAGCACGTATCGGCCGTTGGGAGCCAGCTTCTCCAGGAAGCGATCGAACTCCGGGCCGCCGACCGGGTCGATGATGATGTCGTATTCCTCGTATGTTTGAGCATCGGCAAGACGGTTCACGACGGTCGACGCCCCCAGCGCCGCTAGCCGTTCACCGCGACGAGCGGAGCCGGTCACTGCTGTCACGGCAGCCCCGAGGTGGATGCCCAGCAGGGTCGCCGTCAGCCCGACCCCGCCACCGGCGCCACGGACCAAAGCCTTGTCTGCCCTGCGCACCTCGGCACGTTCGAGCGATGTCAGAGCGGTCAACGCGTTGAAACCAAGCGCGACCGCGTCCGCTTCACCGACCTGGTCGGGAAGAGCGACGACAGCCTCGACGTCTGACGTGACCAGCTCGGCATAGCCGCCACCGGTCCGGTCCAGCATCGCGTAGACGCGGCGGCCGACCCACGCGTCGTCGACCTCCCTGCCGGCCGCCACGACGACGCCGGCCACCTCGATGCCTGGTACGGAACCGGGAGAACCACCGAACTCACCTCGGCGGGACATGACGTCGACGTGTCCCACACCGGCCGCCCTGACTTCTACCAGCACTTCTCCCGGCCGCGGCCGGGGATCGGGGAGGTCGGCGAGGACAAGGTTCTCCAAGCCTCCAAATGCCTTCAGAACAACAGCCTTCATGATCAGTGTTTCTCCTCGGTGGGGCTGCGTCCGATTGGATCGCACTACCACTATATGAAAATTGGGCCAGCACATGCCATGCGCGTATGTTCCGCATTCATGCGCGATTGTGCCTATGCTTCCAGTGTGGACGTGTTCAGTGATGTGATCGGCAGTATCCGGGTCGGGCGGCCGACGTTCTGCCGCACTTCTGGCAGCGGCGCTTGGGGACGGAGCTTCGACGACTTCACCGGGGCCGGCTTCCACGTGCTGCTCCGTGGTGCTGCTGCCGCACGGCACTCAGCATGGGCTGAGCGAGCGACCGGATCGATCACTGGCCGGTCTGCGGGACTGCGCCGTGGGTGTCAGCGGCGTCACCGCGGCCAAAGCCCGCAGTCAGCCAGAACCGTGGCAGATGATGATGCGCGGCAACGCTTGCACGAGGTGCTGGCCAGAATCGACGCCGCGGGGCGATCGACTGGTTCCAGGCGGTACTGGACGGCTCCCACGTGCGCGGGTTGAAGAGGGCTCCGAACACCATGTGATCACCGCTCGCTCAGCAACGTTCCCGCGTTGTCCACGTATCGCCATGGCCGGGGTAGGCCGAAGCAAGGACACACCTGCAGGCAGCACGTCCATCAGCGCCGTTCGACCTTCGGCGGCAGTGGCTCGAACGACCCCACAGCTCGTACCCGACCTGCCGGGGCCGACGCCGGGCCACATCAACCCCGCTGAACAACAAACAACCTGACAAGATCATTCTATTAAGAGCTTCAAGAGGTTGCCGGTGCAGGAAACGCGTGTCGTGGCCGAAACGGTTGCGGGTCGTACAGCGCGGTGCAGTCCATCAGATTGTGGAAATAGGAGCCGTAACGGGATCGCCACCATCGTTGTCCTGCGGAAGCCCCATATCTTTGGTCATCCTCGGCCGCCCGTCATGCGGACGGCCGGTCCGACGAGGCTGGGCTTGAGGCGTTGCGCCCAGGGCAACCCGCTTGCCGTGCGGATGCTGCGCCGTTCGTTGGCCGATGACCTGCTTGGCGGACAGGGCAGGAAACATTTCGAGCGTGCGTTCGACATCCTCCTGTCTGTGCAAGGCCGGCCCTGACGGAACTGGATCAGGCCGCCGTTCGCGTGAAGGCGCGTTCCGGATCCGGTAAATCCGCGCCGTCGGGAGGTTCCATTTCCGGACCACCGCCAACATTCGCACGATGACCACCATCTGAACAGTAACGACCGCCACGACCTCGGGGGACAGGTGCAGGGTGAACCCGAGTCCTACGAGGATCCCACCACCGAACGCGGGCAGCGCGTAGATCTCCTTGTGCAGCATCGTCGGCACTCTCATGACCAGGACCTCGCGCATCAGGCCACCACCGACAGCGTTGATCATGCCGATGATGCCGGCCACGTAGACCGGCGTGCCGTGCTCCATCGCCCTGGTCGCGCCGGTGATGGCGAACATGGCCAGTCCGATCGCGTCGCAGAACCGCAAGGGCATGTCGAACCGCCACAGCCGCGGGTACCAGAGGGCCACAATCGTCGCTATCACCAAGCTGGCCACGAAGTACCACGCGGTCAGCAACCCGATCGGTGGCTCGACCCCGAGGAGGATGTCCCGCAGTACGCCACCGCCGATCGCGGTGAGGACCGCCGCCGTGCCGATCCCGAACAGGTCCAGACGCGACCGTGCAGCATCCATGGCGCCCGCGAGCGCGAAAGCCAAGATGCCCAAAACTTCCATGACCACGAACACAGCTTGACCCCGAGATGTCCGAGAATGTGGCAGTTGCCGAAAGCGAATGTAGGATCTGACGATGATCTCGTCATACGTCAGCAGTGTGGCCACAGCGCGCGTTCCTACGAGCAGCCCTCTGCGGGAAGGAGGACTGGGTCACCTGAAGGTGCCTATTTGCGCACACGCCCCGGTACCTATTCGAGCCGATGCGGAGACAACGTGAGTGCGAATTGCGCCACCACCCGCGATGGCAGCTTCCGTACATGACATTGCACCCGCCGGGTCGCGCCAAGCACCTCGTCCACCAGCGCCGACGCCTGTAGAGCAGGAATACGATCATTCGGACTTGTTCTCGGCGCAAGTACTTCGCCGCTCTGCGGCGACGATAAGTTGTTGCGGAGCACACGCTTCATCTCCGCGAACCTTTGAGGTTCTTGCGGTAGCTGGAGAAAAGCGTGACACCGCTGGCGACGGCGACCATCCCGAAAGCGGCGCTGATGTAGGAGCTCAGGCCGAAGGCTTGAGTGGCGACGTTGGCCACGACGCTGCTGACCAGGAGCACCGCCAGCAGCGCTCGGCCGCGGGTGAGAGAGGAGTTCGGTTCCTTGTTCATGACGGATAAGTTAGTTGTGTTCGCCAGTGCCGCCCATACCGCAGGCTTCCAGGTGTCAGGTAGAGCAGGCTGTACTTGTCCTCGTGACCAGGTGCGATGGTTTCGGCCAGATACCGGGGAACGCCCATGCGGCCTGTGCCGCTCGAAAAGTTATCGCTGTTGGTCAGAGGGCATGTCTGTACTCCTTGATGAGGCCGCCGAGGATGCGGGTGCGGCGCACTCTGCAGGCGTCGAGGTCGTGCACCGTGGCGGGGTGCTGCCGGGCTTCGGGTGGTAGTTGGTCTCGGGCCTGATGGTGCCGATGACCCGTTCGCAGTGGGCGTTCATCCGCGGTGCCTGCAGTGCGCTCTTGATGATGTGTAGGTCGTCGCCTTTGAAGACGGTGTCGAAGCGTGTTCCGAGGTCGGCGGCGAGGTTCCGCGCCTGCTGCGTGGTCCATGCCTGGGTCGGGTGGGCGGTGACGCCGGCGATGTGCAGGCGTCGGGTGTGGTGTTCGAGGAAGGCCAGTGCGTAGAGGCGTGTGCCGGGCATGATGTCGAGGTGGAGGAAGTCCGCTGCGGTGATGCCCTGGGCCTGGCTGGTGGGGAACTGCCGCCAGGTCGGGCCGGTGCGGCGTGGTGCCGGGTCGATGCCCGCGTCGCGCAGGATCTGCCAGATCGTCGAGGGTGCGATGTGGTGGCTGAGTCGGGCCAACTCGCCCTGGATTCGCCGATGACCCCATCGCGGGTTCTCCCGGGCGAGTCGCAGCACGTGGGTCTTGACCGCGGCTCGTGTCGGTGGGCGTCCGGTGCGTCGACGCGCGGAATGGTCCCACGTGCGGGCCACGAACCTGCGATGCCAGGCGAGCAGGGTGCCCGGCGTGACCGGGAAGACCTCCCGCCACCGGCGGCGATCCACCAGTCCGGACAGGGCGGCGAACCAGAACCGGTCCGCGGGCTCGTAGCGGACCGGACCCGCGAGTTGTCGACGAAGGACCGCGTTCTCGTGCCGCAGCACGAGCAACTCGGCGTCCTTCGCCGCCTCGCCGCACAGCAGCACCGCCGGGACGGACAACAACCTCCGGGTCACCTCGTACAGCAGCGACACGATCACCCAGACATGGTCCCAACGCGGCGACACCCCGCTCTACCAGCGGCGATAACTTTTCGAGCGGCACAAGGTCCACTTCTTCGCGACCAGGCGCCGGTGCCATCGAAGAAGGGTGCCCGGTGTCACCACTCGGTGCTCGCGCAGCAGTCGGGGGAGTCGGCGCACCAGCGCGGCGGGCATCGCGTGATCGGCCCACTCCAGTCGCGGGCGGGGGTTGGTGCGGCGCAGTACGGCGACTTCGTGCCGCAGCACCAGCAACTCCACATCCTTGGCCGCCGATGACCGGCCAAGGAGCACCAACCAGCCGAGGACCCGGACGAAGACCAGGCATAGCAGTCGTAGCGCCATGCCTCGCGATCATGCTCCTACAGCCCATGGTGCGCGATCGCCGCAGGTCGGCCCCTCAGTGCAGAGCTCTGGCACCCCACAGGCGCGGATCACCGGACACCGCCGCTGCGTCCGCGACTACGAACGGCTCCGGCATCACCACGAGGCCATGGTCAGCTGGTTCATGGTCCGCATCACCAGCCGCCGACTCGCCCAACCCCAGTAGCTCGGAAACAGCTACTTACAGCCATGAATCAGTGAGCGGCCGATGTCGAGCAGCATCGCGTGGGCGACGGACGCGCGAACGGTGCGCCTGTCGAGACCGCTAACGACGGCACGTCTCCCAACACCGGACGATACAGCAGGAGGTGAGACGGCGGTAATGGCAAACGTGAGCCAAGTTCACTGGTTCGCGTTGATTGGGCCTTCCGCTAGCCGATGTTGTCGTGGCTCGTGCTGCACCCTTATGATTTCACCCTGTGGATGGCTCTCGCCCCCCCCGGGAATGCCATCTGCTCGCGAGTGGCGTGCCCGGCATAACCCCCCTGTGTCGGGCCGCTGCGCTCGTGCGCGCGGACTGCTCTGGATTTCGGCGTCTCAGTCCTGATGCAGCCAGATGGCTTCGTCACCCGCGAGCGGGGAGTTGGAACTGGCACGGACAGCCGTGGTCCAGCACGCTTACGCACCGCCGTCGTCGCTGCGGCCTGTGCGGTGTCAGAAGCCGGCTACAGGACCTAACCTGCGGTTAGGCTGCTGCGTGTTTGTACTCGTTGATCAGTCCGCCGAGGACTGGTCGGCGGCGTATCGAGGTGTAGCCCGGCTCTGCGGTCGGCCGATCTGGTCGTGGTGGCGCGAGTTGCAGTGCTCTGTGGGGTCGTCGGTGGTTGTAGTGGGTCGCGTAACGGTCCAGCACGGTCCGAAGGTGGCGTTCGTTGAGGATGAGCAGTCGGTCGGTGACTTCGCGTCTGACGGTGCCGACGAACCGCTCGGCGTGGGCGTTGGCTCGTGGACACCGTGGTGGGATCTTCACGACCTGAATGCCGGTGCCGGAGAGGGCCGCGCCGAACGAGGTGGTGAACTGGCTGGCCCGGTCGCGGATGAGGAACCGGAAGTCGTCTGCCCGGTTTCCGAAGTCCATGAGCAGGTTGCGGGCTTGTTGGGTGGTTCATGCCCCGTCTGGGTTGGTAGTGGCGCCGAGGATGCGGACGTAGCGGATGGCGACCTCGATCACGAAGAACACGTAGACCCGCTTGAGGGTGACCGCGCAGTCGACGTGGAAGAAGTCGCAGGCCAGCATGCTCTCGGCCTGGGCATGCAGGAACCTTCGCCAGGAGGTGTCGCTGTCGCGTTGGGGCGCTGGCGGTATCCGTAGGTGTTTGAGCACGCGGCGCACGGTTGAGGCGGCTACCCGATGGCCGAGCTTGTGCAGCTCGCCCTGGATCCTGCGGTAGCCCCACCCGGTGTTCTCCCGGGCCATCCGCTCGATCAACGCCACCACGGCATCGTCGATCGGTGGTCGGCCGGTGCGGTTCGGGTAGGTCCACTTCTGTGCGATCAGTCGCCGGTGCCATCGCAGGACGGTGCCCGGCGTCACCAGCCGGTGGTTGCGTAACCAGTCGGGTAGGCGTCGCACCAACGCGGCGAGCACCGCACGATCGGCCCACTCCAGTCGCGGGCGGGGGTCGGTCCGGCGCAGCACGGCGACTTCGTGCCGCAGTACCAGCAGTTCGACGTCCTTGGCCGCGGAGGACCGGCCGAGCAGGACCAGCCAGTCGCCGAGTCGGACGAAGATCAGGTAAGGCAGTCGTAGCGCCATGCCTCACGATCATGCTCCTGCGGCACATGGTGCACGATCGCCGCAGCTCAGCGCCCCAATGCAGAGTTCAGGCGCCCCACATTCTCAGGCTCATCATGCCCGACAACAGGTAGGCGATGAAGGCCGCCGAAACAACCGGGGCCATGCCCGGATAGCCCAACGCGGTTCGTTAACGAGCTGAAAGCACGACCATTGCGTCTCCGGCGGCATCAGTGCGATGGGTGAGAAGTGGTACCGCGACAGTAACCCCCGGCACGGTACCAGTACTGAGTTGGAATCGGCAGGTGTTTCGAATGGAATATCCGGGGTCTCGTGCGTTCGGTGGCAGTAGAACTACCGGCAGGAAAACTTCCCAATCAACCTGCTCGTTCGCGAAACTTAGCATTTCGCTATAACCATCGACGGGAAATCGATCGTCATCAACCCGAGGAGGGCCACCTTGATTTCCCAGAGCACTCAGATCGAGCAGTCCGCCAGCTCGACCGCAGTAGCGGCATGCGCCCCGGCGGCGTGGGACTGTCAGATGCACGCTTACATGGAGACGCCGGCGAACGTCGCGACGAATCTCGCCGCCGTGCCCTCCGGCCTCGTCGAGCGCCGTGTCTACATGCTCATGGTGCAGGGTGACGACCGCGCCGAGGCCCACTGGTTCGAGCGGTTCGCCGCGGGCATCAAGGTCCGTGAAGATCCCACCGCAGTGTCCACGATCTATAATATCTCGCCGAATGGATCATGGTGAAGATCCGATGGGCTCTGACAAGTGGACCCGGTGGTGCACGACGTGCTGTCGACGAGGGCCGTCCGGTGTCCGGGTGACTTCGTCGTGGTCGAGCCCGTGTGATCGGTGTCGTGGATCGGAGCGCCAGGCGCGGCTTGCCCGGGTGCAGGGCTGGGGGTGCCGGGAGGGCCGCCGCGGTCGACGCAAGAAGTGCGCGACCGCAACGCCGCCGCTCGACACTCGGAGAGTCCGCGCAACCCGATTGGCTCTTACCTCCGGTGGCGGTATGTCGTTCGATGTAGGGCACAGCGACGCAACCGGACAGGAGCATCATGCCCAGGGTCGGAAGAAGAACGCTCACGGCATCAGCGGTCTCGATTGGTATCGCCATGACGGTGGTGGCACCGGCCTCCGCGGCGTCATACGATCCGTACACCAGCACGAACCCATTGACGACCGGGTGCGGGGCGGATGCGATTACGATCGCGACCAGGCCGATCAGAAGTCCGCAGGCGTTGTACGGGACGATGGAGGTGCGCTATTCGCCTTCATGCGGAACCAACTGGGTTCGCGCCGTCATCAACGCCTCCAGCAGTACGAACACGGTCACTAAAGGCATCCGACGCCCATCAAGTCAACCGGACGGTCAAGGCGGCTGGTTAGGATTCTATGAGGACCTCGAGACCGACCCTGCCGTTGGGAGCTCTTTCGGCATGCAGGTGTACGCCCCCGGAAGCACCTGCATCTATGCGATGAGCGTCGTGCACACGGATTCTGGACAGATCGCAGCCTTCACGGGGGCCGGAGATCCCAATAACCCTTGGGTGGCTTTCTGCTGAGCACCTCGCGATTTGGTGCTGGCCCGCCTGCCACCTCAGAACCTGCGCACCGTCCTGGGCTGCTGCTCATACCCGGCGACCCACGCGCAGCACTGACGTGATCTCAACGAGTTTCAGGCGGGCCGTCCGTGCTCGAAGTGGGTGAGGGTGAGGGCGGCTTTGACGATGTCGCCGATCTTGCGTGGGCTGGTGGTGAAGTGTCGTAATGCGCGCCAGCGTCCGGTGAGCAGGGCGAATCCGGGTTCGCCGAGGCAGCGCAGGCCGCGCGGCAGGGCGTTGTAGGCGCGGGTGTCGACATCGAGGACCTGGTTGTCGGTGGGCTGTTTCACCGGGGTGAGCACGCCTATGCCGGTGCCGTCGTAGCCGCCGTCGGAGAGGGTTGGCAGGTCGAGCAGGGAGGCGGCCCAGTACAGGGCGCCCTGTGGGGTGCCGATAATCGCCGCACGGTCTGACCTGTGGTTGGGCGGCTGCGTGTTCGTACTCGTTGATCAGTCGGCCGAGGACTGGTCGGCGATGTATCGAGGTGTAGCTCGGTTCTACTGCTGGCGTGTCCGGTCGTGGTGGTGCGAGCTGGAGTGCTCGGGTGTGGTCGGCGGTGGTTGTAGTGGGTCGCGTAGCGGTTCGGCACCGTCTGTAGGTGGTGTTCGTTGATGATGAGCAGTCGGTCGGTGACTTCGCGTCGGACGGTGCCGACGAACCGCTCGGCGTGGGCCTGCTCTTCAGCTACGGAGTGTGACAGAGCGGAAAGGTGATCTGAAGCGCGGATGGCCTACGGCAGTCATCCGAGGACTGCGGTGTTGTCGCTGGATTCTACGACGGTGCGACGGCAGTGCTGGCGCGGACGGTCAACCGGGGCTCCAGGAGGTGAGTCCGCCGCGCACCGGACAACGCGATGTCCACCGCTGTCTGTCCGAGGGTTTCGGGGAGGACTCCGACCGAGGTGATGGCCACTGGTGCGCGGGTGGCCGTTTCGTCGGAGCACAGGGCCATCACCGACACGTCCTGCGGTACGCGGAGATGACGCTGATCCAGCTCGGAGAGCACCTCGCCGATCAGCAGCTCGTCTGCGACGACCAGTGCGCTGGGGTGGGTTTCCACCGGATTGACGCCTGGCTGCCAGACCTGTGTCCGCACGGTGCAGCCCAGGGCACGGGCGGCGCTGGCGAAGCCCCAGAAGAAGTCCTCGAGCGGATCTCGGTGCAGGAAAGCAACGGTGCAGTGTCCGAGATCGGCCAGGTAGGTGGCGCATTGCGTGCCCGCGGCGGCGCGGTCGACGTCGACCCGGGAGTCTTCGACCGCGCTGTCCGGTGTGCCGACCCGCACCACGGGCATTGACGAGTGGCAGGGTGCGGTGGCCGGCGAGACGATGATCAGCGAGTCGACTTCTTGGGCGCTTGTCGCATCGGCGGTCGCGCTCAGCAGGAGGTCCACGTCATCGCGTCGTGCGCGTGTGGATGCGGCTACCAGGAATGAGCCGAGCCACATTGGTCCCACGTCGGCCTGTCCGGGGAGGAGCAGCGCCAGCGTCTTGTTGCGGGTGAGCCGCCGTGGTTCGTAGCCGAGGACTCGGACGCTGTCTTCGATGCGTTGTCGGGTGTCGGTCGAGATCGAGCGTTTCCCGCTGAGGGCGTAGGACACCGTGCTCAGCGAGACACCGGCGTGTCGGGCAACGTCGGCGAGGGTGGTCATGTTGCTTCACTCCTGCTTCGAAAACGGGTGGTCCGTCCCGGTCGCTCCTGGGCAAGGGCGCGACCGGGACGGACCGGTGGTGGCGGGACGGCCTCGGGGGAGAGGTGCCGTCACCGCGCGGGAGGGTGTTGGTCTCTAGATGGGGCGGACGTCGACCCAGAAGCGGGTGTCGTTGCTGAGGTTCGACGAGTTGCTGTTGATCTGGCTCTGGATCCAGTAGATGGCGGTCTTGTAGCCGTTGATGTCGCTGGTGTTGGGGTTGTTGAGGCCCGTCTCGCCGTTGCGGTGGCCGGCGAACCAGGTGTTGAGGCCGTAGCCGCTCTGGCTCTGGTGCAGGCAGGAGATGTCGGCGGAGAGGTTGCTGTTGAGCGCCGCGCCGTTGTTCCACTGGCTGACCGACTGGCCGCTGAACCGGCTGCACTTGGAGCGCAGCATCAGCCAGTTCTGCTTGAAGATGCCGAAGTTGGCGGCGTCGTAGGTCTTGTTGTCGCCGTAGGCGTAGTTGGTGGACATGTTGTCGGTCTCCAGCATGGCCACGGCCAGGTCGAGGCTGTTGCCGCCGGCGTTGCGGACCTGCTGTTTGCGGTAGCCCAGGCCGCTGACGCTGTAGGAGCCGCAGCTCATGCCCGACGGGCACGCTGTCGAGCCTCCGCCGCCTCCGCTGCCGCCGTCGGCGGCGCCACCGCGCACGACGCAGGAGCGGCTGTTCTCCCAGCCCCACCCGTCGCCGTCGGGGTCCGACGAGCTGCCGTTGGCGCAGTACGGGTAGCCGTTGGGGGCGTTGCCACCGCTGCCCGAGCCGGTGTCGGCAGCACCGCCGCGCACCACGCACGACGCGCTGTTCTCCCACCCCCAGCCGTCTCCGTCCGGGTCGCTGGAACTGCTGCTGCAGTAGGGGTAGCCGTTGGGCGCGTTCTCGGCGACCGCAGGGGCCGCGCTCATGACGGCGCCCGTGACCGCCAGCAGCAGCCCGAGCACCACCCCGATGAATCTCCTCATCCGCTCTCACTCCTTTGTGCGAGTCGTTGTAGCGGCGACGCACGGCCAGAGTGCAGAACTTTACCGCTTAAGTCAACAGGCTCAGATCTCTCGCTCTTGAGGATCTCCGAATGGGTGCGGGGGTCGTCGTGCGGCCTGGCCGGATGCCCGATGACAATTCTTGTCCAGTGAATGCTTAGCGATGCGTACGATTTGCACTAGCAAGTCTTACGATATATGAGCAGGTCAGAGCCCATGGTCGAACTATTGGGTGAGTGTCTCAACTATTTCTGCCCAGGTCTGACTTTTGCTTCGTACGGATGCAGTTGGGACGGACTGATGCACGTAAGGTGCAACCGAACATCGTATTGACCGGTTAACCAAGTCGGGCGTACGGTCTCGAACACCTCCGGCAGAGTCGCTGTACGCCGGTGTTTCGCAACGATGCGCGCCGATATCCGAGGAGCAGCACAATGGGAAAGTTCAGGGCGGGGGTCGCTGCCGCCGCGGTGGTCCTCGTCGCCGCGTGCGGCACTGACGCGACCGACTCCGGTGCGGACGGGAAGATCGACGGCAAGATCACCGTCCTGACGAACCGCACCGACCTGGTCGACACGAAGTTCAAGGAGTACGCGGAGCAGTTCAAGCAGCTGCACCCTGATGTCGAGGTGGTCTTCGAGGGCATCACGGACTACGACAACGAAGTCAAGATCCGGATGAGCACGGACAACTACGGCGACGTGCTGCTGATCCCGAACTCGATCACTTCGCTGTCGGACCTGCCGGACTACTTCGAGCCGCTGGGCTCGGTGTCGGAGCTGGGGCAGAAGTACCGGTTCGTCACCGAGAAGGCGTTCGAGGACAAGGTCTACGGCCTCGCGGTGACGGGCAACGCGTTCGGCTTCGCCTACAACAAGAAGGTCTGGGCCGCCGCAGGCGTGACCGCACCGCCCGAGACGCCGGAGGACTTCCTCGACGCGCTGCGCGACATCAAGGACAAGACCGACGCGGTCCCGCTGTACACGAACTACCGCAACGGCTGGCCGCTGACCCAGTGGCAGGACGCACGCGGCTCGGTCAGCGCCGACCCGCAGGTGTCGAACAAGATGGCCGCGGACGACTCGCCCTGGGCCGAGGGCAAGACCCAGCACACCATCGACTCACTGCTGTTCGACGTGGTCGCGAACAAGCTCGCCGAGGACGACCCGCTCACCACCGACTGGGAGTCGTCCAAGAGCATGATCGGCACGGGCCAGGTCGCCACCATGATGCTCGGCTCCTGGTCGATCACCCAGCTGCGCGCCGCCGCGCCGAACAAGGACGACATCGGCTACCTGCCGTTCCCGGTGCAGGTGGACGGCAAGTTCCACTCGGCCATCGCCGGGGACTACAAGAACGGCATCAACATCCACTCGAAGAACAAGGACACCGCCCGCGCGTGGATCGACTGGTTCGCCGAGAAGTCCAACTTCGCCACGGCGGAGGGTGGGATCTCCCCGCTCAAGGACGGCCCTGAACCGGACACCCTGGCCGACTTCACCGCCGCCGGCGTCGAGTACTTCGAGGTGGACCACGCCCAGGACGCCGTCGTCACCAAGATCGACGACGCGGCCGAGATCGGACTGTACGAGCAGACCTACCGACAGGGTCTGGTCGACGCGGCACGTGGTGCGAGCGGAAAGAGCAAGCAGGACGTCTTCGACGACCTGAACACCCGCTGGGCCGAGGCCAAGGCCCTGGTCACGAAGTGACGACCCGCACCGCGCCGGCACCGACCGTCCCCTCTCGGCGGTCGGTGCCGGTTCGTCACCGCAAACGCCGGGCCGGTGCGCTGCCGTGGCTGTTCCTGGCGCTTCCACTGCTGCTGCTGGCGGTGTTCACCTACATCCCCGTCATCAGCATGGCCTGGTACAGCAGCACGTCGTGGAACGGCGTGAGCAAGCGGATGCCGTTCGTCGGCGCCGAGAACTACGTGGAGATCTTCACCAGACCGCAGCTGTTCGAGGTGTTCCTGGTCAGCCTCTACTACGTCGTCGCGGCGTTCCTGCAGCTCGGTGTGGCACTGTACTTCGCGACGCTGCTGAGCTTCCGGGTCCGGTTCGGGAACCTGTTCAAGGGCCTGCTGTTCTTCCCGTACCTGGTCAACGGTGTGGCCATCGCGTTCGTGTTCCTGTACTTCTTCCGGCCCGACGGCACGCTGGACTCGCTGCTGAATTTCGTCGGCCTGTCCGGGCACCAGTGGCTGGGCGACCCGGACACGGTGAACTACTCGCTGGCGGGCGTGTCCGTCTGGCGCTACACGGGCTTGAACTTCGTGCTGTTCCTCGGCGCCATCCAGTCCATCCCGTCGGACCTGTACGAGGCGTCCGACATGGACGGCGCGACCCGGTGGCAGCAGTTCCGGCACATCATCCTGCCCGGCATCCGACCGGTCGTGGGCCTGATGTCGATCCTGGCGCTGGCCGGGTCGCTGTCGGTGTTCGAAATCCCCTACATCATGACCGGCGGCGCGAACGGCAGCCGGACGTTCGTCATCCAGACCGTGGACATGGCCTTCCGGTTCGACAAGGTCGGCCTGGCCTCGGCGATGGCGTTCGTGCTCCTCGCGCTCGTGCTGCTGGTGACCTGGGTGCAGCGCCGCCTGTTCCCCGACGACCGGAGCACGACCCCATGACCACCACTCCCACGAGCACCCGCAAGACCGCAGTCCACAAGACCGCCACCACCCGCAAGGCCGGGCCCGTCGCCTACGTCACGCTGGTGCTCGCCGGCCTGGTCGCGGTGGTGCCGCTGGCCGTGGTGCTGCTCGCCTCGCTCAAGGACGCCGCCGAGTTCCGCGCAGACAGCCCGTTCGACCCACCCTCGAACTGGCTCAACTTCGACAACTACACCACCGCGCTCACCGACGGCGAGATGGGCACGGCGTTCCTCAACACCACGATCATCCTGCTGTTCTCCGTCACCGGAACCATCTTCATCGGCTCCATGACCGCCTACGCCGTGGACCGGTTCCGCTTCCGGCTGCGCGGTGCCGTGCTCGGCGCGTTCCTGATCGCCTCGCTGGTGCCCGCCGTGACGACGCAGGTCGCCACGTTCCAGGTGATCGACGTGCTCGGCCTGCACGACACCCGCACCGCGGCCGTGCTGCTGTTCACCGGCACCGACATCGTGTCCATCTACATCTTCCTGCAGTTCATCCGGTCCATCCCGCACGACCTGGACGAAGCCGCCCTCGTCGACGGCGCGTCCCGCTGGACCATCTACTGGAAGGTCATCCTCCCGCTGCTCAAACCCGCGATCGCCACCGTGGTGATCGTCAAGGGCATCGCCATCTACAACGAGTTCTACATCCCCTTCCTCTACATGCCCTCACGCGACCTCGGCGTGATCTCCACGTCCCTGTTCCGCTTCAAAGGTCCGTTCAGCGCCCAATGGGAGGTCATCTCCGCCGGCGTGGTCATCGTCGTGCTGCCCACGCTGGTCGTGTTCCTGCTGCTGCAGAAGTGGATCTACAACGGGCTCACCGCCGGTGCCACCAAGTGAACGCGCGCCGCATCACCGGAACGCTGGTCCGTCGAACCGATCGGTGTGATGCGGATGAGACGGCCGACCATGTCCGACATCGCCCGCGAGGCCGGCGTCTCGAAGGTCGCGGTGTCCTACGCGTTGAACGGGCGCTCCGGGGTGTCGGAGACGACGCGTCGGAGGATCCTGAACATCGCCGCCCGCCTCGGCTGGCACCCGAACAGCGCCGCCCTCGCCCTGGCCGCCCACCGCACGCACATCATCGGGCTCGCGGTGCCCCGCCCGGCACGGGCCCTCGGTGTGGAACCGTTCTTCATGGGCTTCGTATCCGGGATCGAGACCGAACTGGCGGAGCACGAGTTCTCCCTCCTCCTGCACGTCGCGATCGACCAGGACGAGGAGATCGCGACCTATCACCGCTGGTCGGCCGGGCGCATGGTGGACGGCGTGATCGTCGTGGACCTGCGGACCGAGGACGTCCGGGTGCCGGTTCTGGAGGAGTTGGGCCTGCCCACGGTCGTTGCCGGCGGTCCAGCGGGTCTGGGGAACCTGTCCGGCTTGTGGACCGACGACGGTGCGGCCGTCGACTCGGCGGTGGACCACCTCGTCGCACTCGGGCACCGAAGGATCGCCAGGGTCGCCGAGATGACCTATCTGAGCCGTACGGCTGTGCGGACCGAGGCGCTGCGTGCCGCGGCCCGCCGCCATGGGCTGCCTGAACCGATCGTCGTGACGTCCGATCCCGCGGGCGACGAAGGAGCACGGGCCACCCGACTTCTACTGGCCCGACCGAAGCGCCCCACGGCGATCTTCTTCGACAACGACGTGATGGCCGTCGCCGCGCTCGGCGTTGCTGCGGAGATGGGCGTCCCGGTACCGGGGAGCCTGTCCGTGGTGGCCTGGGACGACTCCGTGTTGTGCGAACTGGTCCGACCTCAACTGACCGCACTGGCTCGGGACAACCCGGGCTACGGCGCCCGTGTCGCCAGGTTGCTGCTGGATCGAATCCACAGTGGGCGCATGGACGCGGAGGTGACCCTCGTGTCCACCCTGCGCATACGGGGAAGCACCGGGCCGTGCACTTAAGCGGTTGAGTAAGAGTCACGTTGTCCGGAAGTGGACACCGTCGTCGAAGCGGTTCGAACAGGCATGATGCGAGTGGCTCTTGACACTTAAGCGCTTAATTGCTGAAGTGGATGGGCGATGGATGCATCCCGGAGAATCGCCGCGAGTGCCGATCCACCGCACGGGGTTCCCGCTCGTCGGTCCACATGTGCGGCGAACGGGTGGCCCGAGCCGCCCCGGTAGCGGGTTCCGCATTGTCAACGCCGACAACTGTGAGGAAGCAATGTTCAGACGATGGGCGATGGTCGCCGCGGTCGCACTGACCGCCGCGGTCGTGCCCCTGGTGACCGCCCCTGCCGCCTCGGCGGCCAACGGGTTCTACGTCAGCGGGGGCAGGCTCTACGACGCCAACGGCAACGACTTCGTGCTGCGGGGCGTCAACCACGCGCACACGTGGTACACCGACAAGACCACCCAGGCGATGAAGGACATCAAGGCGCTGGGCGCCAACAGCATCCGCGTGGTGCTCGGCTCCGGCGACCGGTGGACCAAGAACGACGCCTCCGACGTGGCGAACATCGTGTCCCAGTGCAAGGCCAACAAGCTCATCTGCGTCCTGGAGGTGCACGACACCACCGGCTACGGCGAGGACGGCGCGGCGGCCAGCCTGGCGAAGGCGGCGAACTACTGGCTGAGCATCAAGAGCGCCATCGTCGGCCAGGAGAAGTACGTCATCGTCAACATCGGCAACGAGCCCTACGGCAACACCAACTACGGCAACTGGGTCAACGACACCAAGAGCGCCATTCAGACCCTGCGCTCCGGCGGCCTGACCCACACGCTGATGGTCGACGCCCCGAACTGGGGCCAGGACTGGTCGGGCACCATGCGCGACAACGCCTCCTCCGTCTTCGGCGCCGACTCGTTGAAGAACACCGTGTTCTCGATCCACATGTACGGCGTGTACGACACGTCGTCGGAGATCAGCTCGTACCTGAACACCTTCGTCAGCGCCAAGCTGCCGATCCTGGTGGGCGAGTTCGGCAACAACCACTCGGACGGCAACCCGGACGAGGACTCGATCATGTCCATCACCCAGTCGCTCAAGCTGGGCTACATGGGCTGGTCGTGGAGCGGCAACGGAGGCGGCGTCGAGTACCTCGACATGGCCAACAGCTTCAACGCCTCCAGCCTCAGCTCCTGGGGTCAGCGGTTCTTCAACGGCTCTAACGGCATCAAGGCCACCTCCAAGGAGGCCAGCGTCTACGGCGGTGGTGGCGGCGACCCGAACGACACCACGCCGCCGAGCACGCCGGGGACCCCGTCGGCGTCGAACGTGGCCTCCAGCGGTGTCAGCCTGTCGTGGAGCGCGTCCTCCGACAACGTCGGCGTCAGCTCCTACCAGGTCGTCCGCGTGAACAGCTCGTCCGAGACGACCGTGGCGTCCCCGTCGACGAACTCTGCGTCGATCAGCGGGCTCAGCGCTTCGACCTCCTACACGTTCGCGGTGTACGCGTTGGACGCGGCGGGCAACCGCTCGTCCAGGTCGAGCACCGTCACCGTGACAACGTTGTCAGGTGGCGGCAACGGTGGCGGCAGTTGCGACGTCACCTACCGGGTCAGCCAGTCGTGGAACGGCGGGTTCCAGGGCGAGGTGGCGATCAAGAACACCTCGTCGTCGGCCGTGAACGGTTGGACGCTGGTGTGGTCGTTCTCCAACGGCCAGACCGTGACCCAGATGTGGCACGCCCTCGCGTCGCAGAGCGGGAGCCAGGTCAGTGCCCGCAACGAGACGTGGAATCCGGTGATCGGCGCCGGTGGTTCGGTGAGCCTCGGCTTCACCGGTTCGTACAACGGCACGAACAGCGCGCCTACCGCGTTCACGCTGAACGGGGCCACCTGCTCGGTCTCGTGACCGGGTGACGGCCGACGCCCGTGCGGACCACTCGTCTCCCGTGGTCCGCACGGGCTCGCCGCGTGCCTTACCGCCGGTTTATGAATGTGAAAGAATGGCTCGCCGGCCGTCTTCTCTCCAGTTGCTCTTGTGTTTCTCGAAACTATTGCGCTAGCGTTTCTGGGAGCGCTCCCAATGGTTCACGAGAGAACCCGGTTTCACCTGTGTGAACGCCGCTTCGGAGAGCTTTTCCGCTCATTCCTGCTCGCAAGGAGGCGTGCATGAGTCTGCGCAAGGTATTCCGATCCCGGAAGGGGACGGGAATTCTCGCGGGGGCAACGGTGGTAGCGGTGACCGCCGGTCTGGTGGTCGTCGGGGGCACGAGTGCCAGTGCGGCGGCCGGCTGCCGGGTCGACTACACGATCACCAACCAGTGGGACACCGGGTTCGGCGCGAACGTCACGATCACCAACCTGGGTGACGCGGTGTCGGGCTGGACGCTCCAATGGGACTTCGCCGCGGGTCAGTCCGTCGACAGCGGCTGGGGCGGGTCGTTCGCCCAATCCGGCAGCACCGTCACGGTGAGCAACGCCGCCTGGAACGGTTCGATCGGCACCGGTGCGTCGGTGACGCCGGGCTTCAACGGCAAGTGGTCGGGTTCCAACCCGACGCCCAGTTCATTCAAGCTCAACGGCGTGGCCTGCACCGGCTCCACGACGGGCACGTCCACGTCAACCTCCACGTCGACCACGACCGCCACCACGACGACCTCCTCCTCCACCACCACGACCACGACGACAGACAACCAGAATCCGCCCAGTGGCCTGGCCGGTTGGGCCACCCAGAACGGCGGCACCACCGGCGGCGGCAGCAGCTCGTCGGTGAGCGTGGGCAATTCGTCGGCGCTGGCCTCGGCGGTGAGCGGCACAAACGCCTCCGTCGTCCGAGTCACCAGCTCGTTCTCCTGCTCCGGAATGATCAAAGTCGGGTCGAACAAGACGATCCTCGGTGCGTCCGGGGTGACGATCTCCGGCTGCGGCCTCACCCTGAGCGGATCGAAGAACGTCATCATCCGCAACCTGTCCTTCTCCGGGTGGGACGACGACGCGATCAACGTCGAGTCGGGCTCCACGAACGTCTGGATCGACCACAACAGCTTCACCAACGGCTACGACGGCGCGGTGGACATCAAGCGCGCCAGCGACTTCATCACCGTGTCGTGGAACCGCGTCTACAACCACGGCAAGTCGATGCTGTTGGGCCACAGCGACGGCAACGGCAGCCAGGACACCGGGCACCTGCGCGTGACCTACCACCACAACTACTTCGACGGCTCCGGCACGCGGCACCCGCGCGTCCGGTTCGGCAACCCGGTGCACGTCTTCAACAACTACTACCGGGACAACGAGTACGGCGTGGCGTCGACCATGGACGCCGGTGTGCTGGTCGAAGGCAACTACTTCGAGAACGTCGACGAACCGACCCTGGTCGGCTACGCCGACTCCGATCCCGGCACGCTCGTGCAGCGCAACAACTACTTCGTCGGCTCCGGATCGCCCGAGTCCGCGGGTTCCGTCGCGAGCATCCCGTACTCCTACTCCGTCGACAGCGCGAGCGGTGTCAAGTCCACCGTCGTGAACGGCGCGGGCGCGGGCAAGATCTCCGTCTGACGCCCCGAAAGCCGGTGGTGGGTCGGCGTTGGCGGGCTCCGACCCACCACCACCCTGCCAACAACGGACAACGACGTCCCACGGCAGCGCCCGCGGGACGCGGACAGGAGCAACGGTGCTCACAACCCTGTCACGGCGGGCGGCCCTGGCCGCGACCGCCGCGCTCGGACTGGTCGGCGGCCTGACCGTCGTCGGCGTCGCCTCGGCGTCGCCCGGCTGTGGGGTCGACTACGTGGTGCAGAACAGGTGGGAGGGCGGATTCTCCACCAACGTCACCATCACCAACCTGGGAGACCCGGTCGACGGATGGTCCCTGGCCTGGACCTTCCCCGGCGCCGAGCGGTACTCGCAGGGCTGGAACGCGGCGTTCACCGCGTCCGGTGCCGACATCACCGCTACCAACGTCGACTGGAACAGATCGATTCCGACAGGCGGGAGCGTGGCGTTCGGCTTCAACGGAACCACATCGAGCACGACGGTCAGTGTGCCGACGTCCTTCGCCCTGAACGGCACCACCTGCACCGGTGGTACGAACCCGACAACAACCACCACGAGCCCTACCGGCACAACCACAACGACGACAACGACGACGACCACAACGACGACGACGAACCAGCCGATTCCCGATCCCAGTGGCCGCAGGCAGGTCGAGCGGCTGGATCGTGGGTTGGTGAGCGTCCGCTCGGGCAGCGGCAACCTGGTGAGCTGGCGACTGCTCGGCGGTGACCCGCAGAACGTCGCCTTCAACGTGTACCGCAGCGGCACCAAGCTCAACGGCTCACCCATCACCGGCTCGACCAACTACCACGACAGCGGCGCCTCCTCCGACGCCTCGTACACCGTGCGCGCCGTCGTCAACGGCTCCGAGCAGGCCGCGTCACCCGCCTCGCTCACGTTCGCCAACGGCTACCGGGACGTGCCCATCCAGTCACCGGGAGGCAGCTACAGCGCCAACGACGCGAGCGTGGGCGACCTGGACGGTGACGGCGACTACGAGTTCGTGCTCAAGTGGGACCCCTCGGACTCCAAGGACAACTCGCAGTCCGGCTACACCAGCAACGTCTACATCGACGCCTACCGCCTCGACGGCACCCGCATGTGGCGCATCGACCTGGGCCGCAACATCCGCGCGGGCGCGCACTACACCCAGTTCCAGGTCTACGACTACGACGGAGACGGCAAGGCCGAAGTCGCGATGAAGACCGCCGACGGCACCCGCGACGGCCGCGGCACGTCCATCGGCAACGCGAGCGCCGACTACCGCAACTCGGCCGGCTACATCCTCTCCGGTCCCGAGTACCTGACCATGTTCAACGGCCAGACCGGCGCGGCGATGTCCACCGTCGACTACGTCCCGGCCCGCGGCACCGTCTCCAACTGGGGCGACAGCTACGGCAACCGCGTCGACCGCTTCCTCGCCGGCACCGCCTACCTCAACGGCTCCACCCCGAGCCTGATCATGGCCTGCGGCTACTACACCCGCGCCGTCGTCGCCGCATGGGACTTCCGCAACGGCCAACTCAGCCGCAAGTGGACCTTCGACTCCAACAGCTCCAGCTCCGGCAACAGCGGATTCGCCGGCCAGGGCAACCACTCCCTGACCGTCGGCGACGTCGACCAGGACGGCCGCGACGAGATCGTCTACGGAGCCGCCGCCATCGACGACGACGGCCGCGGACTGTGGAACACCGGCCTCGGCCACGGCGACGCCGCCCACCTGGGCGACCTCGACCCGTCACGTTCGGGCCTGGAGTACTTCAAGGTCTCCGAGGACTCCTCCAAGCCGGGCTCGTGGTTCGCCGACGCCCGCACCGGCCAGCGACTGTGGTCCACGGCGTCCGGTGGTGACAACGGCCGCGGCGTGTCCGGCGACATCTACGCGGGCAGCGCGGGCGCGGAATCCTGGTCCGCCATGGACTCCAGCCTCCGCGACACCAGGGGCAACACCATCGGCCGCGAACCGTCGTCGATGAACTTCCTGATCTGGTGGGACGGCGACCCGACCCGCGAGCTGCTCGACCAGACGAAGATCGACAAGTACGGCACGGGCGGCGAGACCTGGCTCCTGACCGGATCCAACGTGTCGTACAACAACGGGACCAAGGCCACCCCGGCCCTGTCCGCGGACCTGTTCGGCGACTGGCGGGAAGAGGTCGTCTGGCGCACCAGCGACAACAGCGCGCTGCGCATCTACTCCACCCCCGACCAGACCGACCGGCGCATCCCCACATTGATGCACGACACCATGTACCGGGTCGCGATCGCCTGGCAGAACACCGCCTACAACCAGCCCCCGCACCCCAGCTTCCACATCGGCAACGGCATGGCCACCCCGCCCTGGCCGGACGTGTACTACGCGGGTTGAACCTTCGGTGGTCGGTGGCCCATCGGTCACCGACCACCGGGAAGTGCTCCCCGAAGCAGACGAACATCCGCAACGCAAACAACAACCCACGCTGCGAGGACTCTGCATGAGAGCGAAGATCTTGGCCCGCGGTGGCGTTGTCGCCGCCGCACTGAGCCTCTGTTCGGGGCTGTTGATCCTGGCGAGCACCTCGGCCAGCGCAGCCCCCGCGTGTACGGTCGAGTACCGCATCAACCAGTGGGACACCGGCTTCACGGCCGATGTCACGCTCAAGAACCTGGGCAACGCGATCTCAGAGGGCTGGACCCTGGAATGGGACTTCGCGGGTAACCAGAAGGTCACCAACGGCTGGAGCGCGACCTACACCCAGTCCGGTCAGCACGTGAGTGCCAAGAACCCGGAATGGACACCGGGATTGCCCACGGGAGGATCTGCGAGTTTCGGCTTCAACGCCTCCTATTCGGGCTCCAACACCGCCCCGACATCGTTCACACTCAACGGGACAGTCTGCAACGGCAGTCCGACCACGACAACGACCACCACGGGTACGACGACCACGACCACCACTGGCAACCCCGGTGAGCACGTGGCCAATCCTTACTCGGGGGCCGAGGGCTACCTGAACCCGGACTACGTCGCGAACGTCAACAGCCTGGCCGACTCAACCGGCGGCACGCTGGGCACCGCCATGCGGAAGGTCGCCCAGAACTCGACCGCGGTGTGGATGGACCGCATCGGCGCCATCACCTCCGGCCGCGGGTTGACCGGCCACCTGGACGAGGCGGTGCGACAGGCGTCGGGCGGCACGCCGGTGGTGATCCAGGTCGTCATCTACGACCTGCCCAACCGGGACTGCGCCGCGCTGGCCTCCAACGGCGAACTCCAGGTCGGACAGAACGGCCTGGCCCGGTACAAGACCGAATACATCGACCCGATCGCGGCGATCCTGGCGAACTCGAAGTACCGTGATCTGCGCATCGTCGCCATCGTCGAACCCGACTCGCTGCCCAACCTGGTGACGAACCTGGGCAAGTCCAAGTGCGCCGAGGCCAGCTCCAGCGGAGCGTACGTCCAGGGCATCCAGTACGCCCTGAACAAGCTCGCCGCGATCCCGAACGTCTACAACTACCTCGACATCGCGCACTCGGGCTGGCTGGGTTGGAGCTCCAACATGGGCCCCGCCGTGCAGCTGATCGCCAACACCGTGAAGGGCACCACCAAGGGCGTCAACAGCGTGGACGGGTTCGTGTCCAACCTGGCCAACTACACGCCGACCGACGAGGTCAACCTGCCCGACCCGACGTACGACGTCGGTGGCCAGCCGCTGCAGGCGGCGCCCTACTACCAGTACAACCCGCACTTCGACGAGGCCGACTACAGCACGGAGATGCGCGCCCGGTTCGTTTCGGCGGGCTTCTCCGGAGACATCGGCATGTTGATCGACACCTCCCGCAACGGGTGGGGCGGCGCCAACCGCCCCAGCGGAGCCAGCGGGTCCAGCGCGGAAGCCTACGTCAACTCCGGTCGCATCGACCGCAGGTTGCACCGCGGCAACTGGTGCAACCAGAACGGCGCAGGCATCGGCGCACGACCCACCGCCGCGCCACGGACCGGGTTCGACGCCTACGTGTGGATCAAACCGCCCGGCGAGTCCGACGGCATCGCCACCAAGACCGACGGCCCCAACGAAGAGGGCAAGCAGCACGACCCGATGTGCGACCCGTCCTACCGCGGAGACAACCAGGCCAATGGCGGCAACCTGACCGGCGCCCTCGCGAACGCCCCGCACGCCGGTTCATGGTTCCCCGCAGGCTTCACGGCCCTGGTCCAGAACGCCTACCCGGCACTCTGAGAGGACACACGGTGACGCGGAAGAAGAAAACCACAGCCGCCTTCGGCCTCTCCACCGCGCTCGTAGTCAGTACCGCTGCCCTGGCGGTGGCCGCCGGTACGACCGCTCAGGCAGCCGACTCCGCCTTCTACGTGGACCCTTCGACATCGAGCGCCAAGTGGGTCGCCGCCAATTCCGGCGACTCGCGGGCGGCGGTGATCCGCGACCGGATCGCCTCGGTTCCACAGGCGCGGTGGTTCACCACCACCAACACCTCGTCGGTGCGCTCGGAGGTCAGCTCGTTCGTCGGTGCGGCGGCCTCGGCCGGGAAAATCCCGATCCTGGTCGTGTACAACGTCCCCAATCGCGACTGCGGCGGAGCCAGCGGGGGCGGCGCGCCCTCGCACTCGGCCTACCGCGCGTGGGTCGACGAAGTCGCGGCCGGACTGGGCGGACGTCCCGCGACGATCGTGCTGGAACCCGACGTCCTCCCGCTGATGACCAGTTGCCAGAGCTCGGACCAGCAGAGCGAAACCCGGGCTTCGATGGCCTACGCGGGCAAGAAGCTCAAGTCCGGCTCCTCGCAGGCCAAGGTTTACTTCGACATCGGCCACTCCGCGTGGCTGAGCCCGTCGGAGGCGGCGAGCCGGTTGCGAGCCGCCGACATCTCCAACAGCGCGGACGGCATCTCCACGAACGTGTCGAACTATCGCACCACCTCGGACGAGGTGTCCTTCGCGAAAGCCGTGCTCAGTTCGGTCGGCGACGGCAGGCTCAAAGCGGTGGTGGACACCAGCCGCAACGGCAACGGTCCGGCCGGCAGCGAGTGGTGCGACCCATCCGGACGTGCGATCGGCACGCCCAGCACCACCAACACAGGCGACTCCAAGATCGACGCCTTCCTGTGGGTCAAGCTGCCCGGTGAGTCGGACGGATGCATCGCACCGGCCGGCCAGTTCGTGCCGCAGCGTGCGTACGACCTGGCGATCGCAGCAGGCCCGACATCAAGCACCACCACTACTACGACCACGACCACCACGGGAAACAACCCCGGCAGCGGCTGCACGGTTACCCACCGCGTGGTCAGCGAGTGGACTGGCGGCTACACCGGCGAGATCGTCATCGGGAACAAGGGCTCGGCCCTCAACGGTTGGACCCTGACCTTCTCGGCGCCGGGCGTGACCGTCACGCAGGGCTGGAACGGGACGTGGGCGGACTCGGGAGACGCGGTCCGAGTCACCAACACGTCCTGGAACGGATCACTCCCATCCGGTGGAACGACGACCATCGGGTACAACGCGAACTACGAGGGAACAACGTCACCGTTCACCTCGCCCGCGTTGAACGGCACGGTGTGCTCCTGACCCCGTGACCAGCCCTGAAGCGGTTCCCCGTCCGGTTGTCGCCTCCGCCGGACGGGGAACTCCGCACTTGCCGAGCAAGTTGTCCCCGAAGATCAGACGGTGTGGTGGTGCTCGGCGAGGACGCCGCGGAGTCGTTGACTTCGACGGATGCCGAGTGGGTGACCTCTGCTTGATCGACGACGTTGTGGCAGCGGGTGTAGTGGTCGTGCGTTGTCGAACTCTTCGTACTCCTCCGCAACCGTGGCGAGGGCGAGATACGAGTCCACCCGGATCATGTCGGTCACAGTGCGTGTCCGACATGCCGTGGCGTTGCCCCATTCGGGCCTCCGGTAGTTTCCCGTCACCCGCTGATCTCTACTGTCACGGTTGGTCGAAGTGACCGCATCGGGGTTGAAAAGCCAGCCCGCCACCGTGGACATGGGCGTTAGGGGAGCGACCGATGGAACAGCAAGACGGGGCGGCTCTGGTGGAGGCCGTCGAGGTGAGGGGCGTGCCGGTGCTGCGCGTCTCGGGTGATCTCGACATGGGCACCGTCGACGCGGTGCGGCAGGAGGTGCTGGTCTGGCTGGACACCACGACCTCCGCCTCGGTGATCGACCTGTCCGCGGTGAGGTTCCTGGCTTCCCACGGACTGGCGCTGCTGGTGGAAGCTACGCAGCACGCCGAGCGCTGCGGCACGACCTTCGTCCTCGTGGCCGGTCATCGCGCTGTGCTCAGGCCGCTCCAGGCCACCGGCCTGATCCCGGTGTTCACGATCCACTCCGATGTCGACCGGGCTGTTGCCGAGGTGCGGGGTGCCGCTCCGGCGAGCCCGCCACCGTCGCTTGATTAGGTCGCCCGCAATCGGGTAATGACCGGGAACCGTCAGCACGCGTGCTCGCACGGTAGAACCGTTCCTCTTAGGGGCCGGTCCGGGCCGGACCGCCCGGAAGGTTGACCACACAGCCTCTGCGCCCGGTCCGGCCTTCCCCGTCCCAGAGCCTGTTCGCCACTGGACGGGTTCCTGCTGCTCATAGGTTGTGCGACTTCATCTCCGCCCGCCTGGCCGGGTGGCCGATCCGTTCGGCCACCGCCGGTAGCATGATCAGCTGTGATGATCGAGGAGGCGATGGACCGCAACCTCGCCGAGCACGCCGCCCACCTGCACCGGGGTTTGCCGAACGCCATCGTGACCGACACCGGCGACCTGCTGGTCGCCGACAGCGGGCTGGAAGACGACACGTTCAACCTCGCCGCCGCCGCCCGCTTCACGTCGGAGAACGCGACCGAGCGCATCGAGCAGGCGGTCCGTGCCGTCCAGGCCACCGGACGGCCTTTCTCCTGGTGGGTGGGCCCCGCCTCCACACCTGCGAACCTCGGCGACCTGCTCACCTCTGCCGGCCTGCCCGCGTCGGAGTCCGAGACCGGGATGTGGCGCGACCTGACCGACCTGCCGGAGATCCCTCCCACCGGTCGCCTCGACATCCGCCCGGTGACCACGCCGGAGGACCTGGCCGACTTCGCCGCCGTCCTCGCCGCGAACTGGGACCCTGTGCCGCTCGAAAAGTCATCGCTGCTGGTCAAGCGACGTGTCTGTGCTTATTGATGAGGCCGCCGAGGATGCAGGTGCGGCGCACTCTGCGGGTGTCGAGGTCGTGTATCGCGGCGGAGTGTTGCTGAGCTTCGGGTGGTAGTTGGTGGCGGGCCTGGTGGTGGCGGTGTCGGTTGTAGTGGTGTTCGTAGGTCTTGAGGACGTGTCGTGCGGGGGCCTCTCCCGTGATGAGGATGTGGTCGAGGAGTTCGCGTCGGATGGTGCCGATGACCCGTTCGCAGTGGGCGTTCATCCGGGGGGCCTGCGGTGCGCTCTTGATCACGTGCAGGTCGTCGGCCTGGAAGACGGCGTCGAACGTCTGGCTGTACTTGCCGTCGCGGTCCCGGAGAAGGAAGCGCAGGGACTCCGTCCGGTGTCCGAGGTCGGCGGTGAGGTTCCTGGCCTGCTGTGTGGTCTATGCCTGGGTGGGGTGGGCGGTGACGCCGGTGATGTGCAGGCGTCGGGTGTCGTGTTCGAGGAATGCCAGTGCGTAGAGGCGCTTGCCGAGCACGGTGTCGAGGTGGAGGAAGTCCGCCGCGATGATGCTCTGGGCTTGGGCGGTGAGGAACTGCCGCCAGGTGGGGCCGGTGCGGCGTGGTGCCGGGCCGATGCCGGCGTCGTGCAGGATCTGCCAGACCGTCGAGGGTGCGATGTGGTGGCCGAGTGGGTCCAACTCACCCTGGATCCGCCGATGACCCCATCGCGGGTTCTCCCGGGCGAGTCGCAGCACGAGGGTCTTGACCGCGGCTCGTGTCGGTAGGCGTCCGGTGCGTCGACGCGCGGAATGGTCCCACGTGCGGGCCACGAACCTGCGATGCCAGGCGAGCAGGGTGCCCGGCGTGACCGGGAAGACCTCCCGCCACCGGCGGCGATCCACCAGTCCGGACAGGGCGGCGAACCAGAACCGATCGGCGGGCTCGTAGCGGACCGGACCCGCGAGTTGCCGACGAAGGACCGCGTTCTCGTGCCGCAGCACGAGCAGCTCGGCGTCCTTCGCCGCCTCGCCGCGCAGCAGCACCGCCGGGACGGACAACACCCTCCGGGTCACCTTGTACAGCAGCGACACGATCACCCGGACATGGTCCCAACACCGTGACAGCCTTGCTCTACCAGCGGCGATGACTTTTCGAGCGGCACAGGAGCACGGACGGGTCTTTCTGCTCGGCGGACGAGTTGGTCGCACTTCTCATCCTGCCGCCGAAAGACCGTCCGCACGTTCAGGCCCGCCCCACCGTCACTAACGTCATGACCCGCAACATCTAGTCGCAGACACTCCCGGCTCGGGCGGACCTCGGGCCTGGCCGACTGTGGCATCTTGGACCTACGGCCGCCGTGGCGGCCGGAAGCGCTCGCCGGTGGGTTGCCCCGTGGGCCGGGACAGCACCACCTACCTTCACGGACCGGAGTGCCATGAAAGATGATCAGGACCCGCTGCCCGGTGAGGATTCGGTTGCCCATGCCGAGCGGAATACGATCAACGTATACGCTGGCGGCACCTTCATTCATCAGGCGGGGCGCGACCAAAGTGTGTCACTCGACCTCGACCGACCCGATGAGCGTGCGGACCAGGACGGTTTGTCGAAGAGTCGACAAGCGTTCTTGTTCGACTTCTACAAACAGGCGCTCAAGCAGGCCGGTACGACGTTTCGACTGAGCGTTATATTCATGACTATCGGCGCGACCGTTGTGATTGCGGGTGGCATCCTGGCGCTCACGAGGTTCGACGTCGTCGGGCGCGGCAACGTTACGTTGCTCACTGCTCTGAGCGGGGTGATTATTGGCTCGTGCGGTGGAGCGTTTGCCGTACATGCGGGCAGGGCGCGAAAGCATCTCACCGAACAGGCTGAGAAGATGGAGCGGGAATTTCAGGACGACCGCAGGCTGGAGCAGACCCTACGCTTGATCGACGAAGTCGAAAATCCTGTTTTGCGGGACCGACTCAAGTCTGTCACCGCGATGCGGGTGCTGGACTTGCGACCTGACCCGGAAAGTGTTACCCAGCAGCTTCTGGCGGTGAACGAAGAACCCAGGCCCCAAATACCGTCAACCGAATAGGTCGGCAATCAGTGCCTCGACGTTGGATGGGACCATACGATTCGCCGCCTCGCCGCGCAGCAGCACCGCCGGGACGGACAACAACTTCCGGGGCACCTTGTACAGCAGGGACACGATCACCCGGACATGGTCCCAACGGGGCGACACCCCGCTCTACCAGCAGCGATGGTATTCCGAGCGGCACAGGACCGGGTCGTGCTTCGACAACGCGGTGGCGGAATCGTTCTTCGCCACCCTCAAGACCGAGATCGGCACCACCGTCTGGGACACCCGCGACGACGCCCGACGCGACGTCTTCGCCTACCTCGGCTACTACAACCACGACCGTCTACATTCGACACTCGGCTACCGCACGCCCCACGAAGCCCGCGTCGGCTATCGTCAAGGTCTCACCCTCGTGGAATGAAATTCGGTGTCCGGTCATCGGGGACAACCTCAGTACTTGCTGTGGCCGTTGTCGAGAGTGAGTCGCCGAGGCTATCGAGTTGTCGCTGAATGCTTTCGGCGATGTCGAAGCGTTGCTGCTGTCGATACAGCTTCAGTGCTTCCTGCCAGGCCGTGCGGGCCTGGGAGTGCTGCCTTGTGGCGAGGTATGAGTGGCCGAGCCGGTCCAGCGTGCTAGCGGCTGCGTAAGTGTGGCGGAGGCCACGGAGCAGCGCAAGGGCTTGTTGGTGATGGACTACGGCCTCAAAGTGGTGGCCGGTGTGGTAGGCGATGTAGCCGAGGCTGTCCAGCGTCTTGGCTTGGCACTCGCGGTGTCCTGAGTGACGGCGGTGTACCGCGAGTGCGGCGGTACAGTATTCGCGGGCGGTGTCGTAGTCGCCGAGCCTAGCGGTGAACCAGCCGACTTGGTTAAGAGCAATCGCTTCCCAGGTCGGGCTGCCTATGGCCTGGAAGAGTTCCAGCGCGCGGGTTGCGTGACCCAGTGCCTGCCGGTCGTCACCGCGCTGTTCGTACGCCGATGCAAGGAATCGATGGGCGTTGGCCTGCCCGGTGCGGTCGTCCGTGTATCGGGCCAGCTCAAGTGCTGTTCGGAAGTGGTCGAACGCTTGGTCATGGTGTCCGAGCTCGCTCAGCGCGGAGCCGAGGAACCGGTGTGAGACGGTCCGCGCAACGAGGTCGGGGGATTCGTCGGCGGCCGCAGCGGCAGTTCGCCAGGCGGTGAGGTTGCTGTGCAGATGCCCTCCGCGGTAGTGGAAGGCGGTCATAGTCTTGGCCAACTGCCACGTGACCTGATGCATGCCCAGTGCTGCAGCGGAATGCTGGGCGGCCAGCAGACAGTGGTGCTCGGCGGCGAACCAAGTGAGGGCGGCAGCCTCGTCGGATAGTGAAAGGGGGTCACAACCCGGTCTCGGTGGCGCTAGCTCGAGCGGCCGTGCCGGTGGATTGAGGAGCCGATCGCCGTTTGCGGCGGTGTGAAGGTAAAAATCGATCAACCGGCGCAGTGCCGTGTCCTGCTGCTGCTCTGGGAGAGAGCGATGGGCGGTGTCGACGGCGTATCGGCGGATCAGGTCGTGCATCCGGTACCGGCCTTGTGGGTTGCGGCTGATCAGTGACACCTGCGTTAGCCCATTGAGCACTTTTCTGACCCTGTGCTTGCCGAAAATGTCGTCCGTGCAGGTCAGGCAGCATGGTAGTACCCGTTGAGGATGCCGCCCAGTCGTTGCCGTCGGCGGACGTCGAGTCTGGTGATCGCTGCTTGATCGGTGACGGCTGGTGGCAGGGCGCGTAGTGGTCGGGCGTTGGTGATGCCTTGGTGGGGGCGGTGGGTGTTGTAGTACCTCTCGTACTCGCGTAGGGCGTGGAGTAGGTGTGGTTGGTTCCAGATGAGGGTGCGGTCGAGGAGTTCGCGTCGGCAGCTGCGGATCCAGCGTTCCATGATCGCGTTCATGCGCGGTCTACGGGCACCGGTGAGGACGACCTGGATACCGGCGTCGGTGAGGACGGTGTCGAACAGGGCGGGGAACTCTCCATCCCGGTCGTGGATCAGGAACCGCGCGGAACTACCCGCCTCTTCAAGATCCATGACGAGGTTCCTGGCGGCTTGGGTGATCCAGGATGCGGTGGGGTGTGCGGTGGCGCCGAGGACGCGGATCCGGCGGTTGGCGTGCTCTATCACCGCGAGCACGTACAGGCGGGTGCCGCCCAGGGTGGTGGTCTCGAAAAAGTCGCAGGCCAGGGTCGCGTCGGCTTGGGAGCGGAGGAAGGCCGACCAGGTCGTGGAGGCGCGTTCTGGTGCCGGGTCGATTCCGGCGTCCTGGAGGATCTGCCAGGCGGTGGAGGCGGCGACTGTGATGCCGAGTACGAGTAGTTCGCCGTGGATGCGGCGGTAGCCCCAGGTGGGGTTCTCGCGCGTTAGGCGTAGTACCAGGAGTCGGATCGAGCGGATGGTCCGTGGTCGGCCTGGCCGTTTGGGGCGGGATCGGGCTGCGTGGCGGCGGGCGAGGAGGTCTCGGTGCCACCGCAGGACTGTCTCCGGGCGTACCAGTGGTCGGAGTCGATGAAGCGCTTGCGCCGGGAGTCGGTGCAGCGGGGCGGCGAGGAATGCCCGGTCGGCGGGGGAGAATCGTGGGCGGGTGTCTCCGAGTTGGCGTTGCAGGACCATGATTTGGTGGCGCAGTGCCAGGATCTCGGTGTCCTTGTCCCGGTCGCTCATGGGCAGCAGGCGCAGCAGCGCGAACGCGTTGGTCGCACCGAGGTAGGCCAGTCGGAGCAGCACAGCCGGTCATCATGCCGTGCTGGACGACATCACGCGGATGGCAACCGTGGCCCGTGAGAGCTTCAGGTACTTGGGCTGCGTAGGCCTTCTACCTGCGTGGATGAGGTTATCGGCATGCACAACGTCCGGGAACCGCGCCGCCACCGACTCGGACCACCCCGGTGGCTTGCCGCCGCCGCAGGAGAAGATGCACGTGTTCACGCGCGCTGCGCTCGGGGTAACAGAGACCGTGGACAACGGCGAGGGCACCTGTTGCACCGGTGACCTCGACGGCCTGCTGGTCGACCGCAAGACGTCGACGGGCGAGTGCTGCGCCGCAGTGACCGACCCGCAGGACAGCGTCGAACCTGGCTGCGGCACCAAGGCCCTTGGCGACGGGGAGAGCGTCAGCATGGAGCAAGGTAGGACCTTGTCGCGGAGAACGTGGACAACGTTGATCGTCGCGACTCTCCTCGTCGCTTTGACGATCGGCGTGCTCATGGGAATTTTGCCGCCGAGTTGACCTGGCTGCACTTCATAGTCCTGGCCGCTCTCGTGATCGTCGTGATCACGGGGTTCAAGCTGCTCGGCGGGTTCGACCAGCTCGAAAAGGCGAGGCGGCGGAATCGGGGAGGTCGGCCCCCGATGGTCAGGCGTCGGTAACAGGTCAGCCAGGAGATGGTGCGTTCGACTACCCAGCGACGTCGGCCGAGGCGGTCGGAGGATTCAACGCCCTTGCGGGCGATGCGCGGGATGGTGACGTATCCACCGGCAGAGGTCGTCGACGCCCCAGGCTCTGTCCGCGTGGGCGGAAGCGGCGCGGACCACGCCGGGACCCGTCCAGCGCGGCCTGGTGCGACCGCCGCCACGCCGAACGACGGCGGCAGATTCCGCCGGGCGCACCCGCTGGTCAATGCAAAGGCCATCGCGGTGAACACCGCCCGGTCGTCCACCGGCGCCGTCCCACCACCCTGCGGACGCGCAGCGACCTTCGGGTTCGACGGCACGAGCGTCTTCTGCCCGGTGACGTGGAAACCTCTCCACGGCAATGATGTGACATCGAGATGTCTTTTCTGATTCCGGGCGCACTCGGCCGCTGGTGACCCTAGAATTCATCTTCCTGTTGGTGGCACAAATACGATCGTTGGAACCACGACGCGATCCGGTGTGGCACTTAGAATGTGTTTCGCTATTCCGTCCCAGTGTGAACTTGAGGGGGAGTTCAAGCATGGCGACTTCGCGTTCGCGGATCGGCTCGGGGGAGCCGATCGACGCGCTTCTCGGCGCGCGGGATCGGCGGTACTTCGGGAACGGGTTCAGGCAGGGCGTGGTGCGGTTGCGCAGGGCGGGCCGGTCCTTCGGCGTCGGCGGTGACAGCCGGTTCGTCGGCCTCGGCACGGTCGGGTACTCCGCGCCGTGGTCGGTGAAGGCGTCCGGCCCGCAGAACCCGCACGTCAGCACGATCGACGCGTACCTGCTCGCGATCTCGGCGGCTTCCTCGCTGCTCGGTCCGAGGGGGACCGGTGCCGACCAACCGCTCGGCGCCGCGTGGGTGCGTCGGTGCGCGATCAAGGCGGGCGGTGCGCCGATCGAGGACGGGCTCGATCGGATCCCGGTGTCGGCGACGTGGGCACACGCCTCCACCGACCCCGCAGCCCGGGTGCTCCAGGTCTCCGTCACGGTCGGCAGCATGCTGGTGACGGTGGACGTGGATCCCGGTGGTGGCGTGCGGGCCCCGAGTGCGGTGGACCGGCCGCGCACCTACCGGACCACGGTGTCCGACCTGGTCGACGTCGAGGTGGCACCGGGTTCCGCCGAGGTGTCGGCGACGGTCCACTACAGCACGGGGCAGGGGGAGGAGGACTTGTTCCAGGAGATCGAGTCCCGCTACCCCGAAAGCCTGACGTTCGCCGAGGCGTTCGCCGACATGCTGCAGCTCGGCCAGGTGGGCCTCTACGCGATGGACGGCCTCGCCCGCGCCGACAGTGACACCCTGTGGATGCGCAACACGCTGTTCGAGGCGACGTCGCCCTTCCGCCCGCGCGTGCAGGGTGACCGGGTCACCGCCGAAATCCGGTCACCACGCGTTGTGACGATGCGCGGCCGGCGCTGGCGGATCGCGACGTTGCGGTCGCGGCGGGCGTCGATGGCGCTGAGCTGCTCGGTCGCGCACGCCCTCCCGGAGTTGCGCCGTGACCGGTAGCCCGCGCGTGCACCCGCCGGTGACGGTGCTGGGGATCGGTGGGTACGTCCCGGGTGTCCGGGTCACCAACGCGGACCTGCAGCGTCGCCTCGACACGACCGACCAGTGGATCACGCAGCGCACCGGTGTCCGCGTCCGGTACCACTGCGCCCCCGGCGAGTCGACCGGTGACCTGGCGGTTGAAGCCGGTCGCCGGGCGCTGCGGCACGCCGATCGCACGGCCGTGGACGCCGTGGTGGTCGCGACGACGACGCCCGACCACCCGAGCCCGGCCACCGCGCCCGCGGTGGCGAAGCGCCTCGGCCTCGGCACCGTCCCGGCGTTCGACGTGCAGGCGGTGTGCAGCGGGTTCCTGTACGCGGCCTCGATCGCGACGTCCTTCGTCCGGTCCGGTTGGGCGTCGACGGTCCTCGTGGTCGGTGCCGACGCGTTCAGCTCAATCCTCGACCCGACCGACCGGACGACGGCGGTGATCTTCGGTGATGGCGCCGGCGCGGCCGTCATCGGCCGGGACGGGGTCGTCGACGAACTCGGGTGGGGAACCTTCCACCTCGGCAGTGACGGCGACGCCGCGGACTGGATCACCGTGCCGGGCGGGGGGTCCCGGGCGCGGTCGTTGCCGGGGCAGGAGTTCGGCGAGTTCTTCCGGATGGCGGGCAGCAAGGTGTTCCAGGCCGCGGTGGACGCGATGACGTCCTCCTGCCGATCGGCGTTGCGGGCGGAGGGCTGGCGTGCCTCGGATGTCGACCACGTGGTCGGACACCAGGCCAACATCCGCATCCTGCGCGCGGTGGCGCACCTGCTCGACGTTCCCGAGTCGCGCGTGGTCGTGCACCTGGACCGGGTGGGCAACACCTCGGCCGCGTCGATCCCGCTCGCCCTGACCGCGGCCAGCCCGCGCTTCCGCGCCGGCGACAAGATCCTGCTCACCGCGTTCGGCGGTGGGACCACCTGGGGTGCGGCGACGCTGGTCTGGCCTTCCCGGCTGTCCGCCACGACCGTGTTGGGAGACAACGATGAGTGAGACGACGGACCTGACTTACCTGGACATCGCGGACACGTTCAACGAGCACTTCCCGGAGTTCGCCGCGGACGTCGACGAGAGCACCTCCTTCGACGACCTCGACCTGGACTCCCTCGTCCTGGTCGAGCTGGGAGTGGTGCTGCTCAAGCGGTACAACGTGCGGCTCTCCGAGGACGACATCGTCGGCGCGCGCGACTTCCGCACGCTCGCGGCACTGGTGAACGAGCGCAGGCGCGCCGAGTCGGCCCGCACCGCCGGATGAGGGCCGCGGGCCCGCCGGGAGTCGTCTTCGCCGACGTGGACGGCACCCTCATCCGCGGTTCCAGCCTCATCGACCTCCTGCTCTTCGACGCCGGGACGCGCGACGCGGTCGACGCGGCCGAGGCGTTGGTCCGATCCGTGCGCCAGGCGGCCGCGTCGGGCGTTCCCCGGTCCCGAACGGCGCCCTTGCTGTACTCGTGGTGGGCGGACCGGCCGGTGGCGGAGGTGCTCGACGTCGCGGAGCAGTGGGTGCGGTCGGGGCTCCGGTCGGACCGCACCCGGTTCGTCCACCGCGCGGTGGACGACGAGATCACGGCGCGCCGCGGCGCGGGCACCGCACTGGTGCTGGTGTCCGCGTCGTTCGACGCCCCGCTCGCGGCGCTGGCCGAGGTCTTCGACGCCACCGACGTCCTGTGCACCCCGATGGTGGTCGTCGACGGTCGGTACACCGGCGCCTCCGGCACCCCGATGTTGGGCGAGCACAAAGCCCGCGCGGTGCGCGGTTACCTGGCGGACGCGCCGCCCGGCCACAGCACCGCCTACGGCGACCACCCGACCGACCTCGAGATGCTCGCCGCGGTCGACGAGGCGGTCGTGGTGACCGATCGGACGCACGGTCCGCTCGTGGTCGAGGCCGCCGCGCGCGGGTGGCGGGTCATCACCGTCCCGCCCTGACCGGTTGAACGATGTAGTTCGAACTTGTATTATGCGAACTCGAACGATCGGGTGCGACCGGGTGCCCGGTCACCCACTTCTTCTTCTCCGCGGAGGATCCCGGTGGCTCTCCCGACAACCGCTGCCCGAGTGTCGAACCCGGCGCTCGCCCTGACCGCCCTGGCGATCGCCCAGCTGACGATCGGCTTGGACTACAACATCGTCTTCGTCGCACTGCCCGACATCTCCACGATCGGGTTCGACGCGCACCAACTGCAGTGGACGATCAGCGCGTACACCATCGCCTTCGGCGGGTTCCTGCTGCTCGGCGGGCGGTGCGCCGACCTGCTCGGCCGCCGCAACGTCTTCTACGTCGGCCTCGCCCTCTACGCGCTCGGATCGCTGCTCGGCGGTGTCGCGCAGAACCCGTTCCTGCTGCTGGCCGCACGCGCCGTGCAAGGACTCGGCGGCGCGGTCCTCGCACCCGCCACGCTGTCGTTGATCACCACCGCGTTCGCAGAGGGGCCCGAGCGCAACCGCGCGCTGGGCATCTGGGGCGCCGCCGGGTCGAGCGGCATGGTGCTGGGCTCGCTGCTCGGCGGCGTCCTCACCCAGTGGCTGGGGTGGCGCGCGGTGTTCTTCGTGAACCTGCCGATCGTCGTGCTGGTCGCGCTGCTCGCCGCCGCCTCCATCCCCCGGGACGCCAACACCGCGCGGACCCTGCGCTCCTTCGACATCCCCGGCGCGGTGACCATCACCGCCGCGTCCACCCTGCTGGTGCTCGGCCTCGTGCAGGGCCCCGCGGTCGGGTGGTCGGCACCGGTGACGGTCGTCAGCCTGGTCGCGGCGGCCGTGCTCTTGGCGGTGTTCGCGGTGATCGAGTCGCGCACCCGCGAACCGTTGATCCCGCTGAGCGTGCTGCGCCACCGCAACCTCGTGCTCGGGACGGGGATCGCGTTCGCCTTCATGGCGACCGTCGGGGCGATCCCGTACTTCTTGACCACCCTGCTGCAGGACGTGTACGACTACAGCGCGTTCAAGACGGGGCTGGCGTTCATCCTTCCGTGTGCCGGCGTGCTGGTGGGCACCGTGCTCGGCGGCAAGCTGGCGTCGACGATCGGCCTGCGGGCCATGCTCACGGCCTCGATGGTCGTCGCGGGCGCGGGCATCGTGCTGTTCGCCGTGCTGCTGCGCGTCGACGGCTCGTTCCTCGACCTCGTTCCCGGCATCGTCGTGTTCAGCGTGATGCAGGGCGTCATCTTCACCGGCATGTACGCGGCGGCGACCTCCGGTCTGCCCGACGAGCAACAGGGCCTGGCCTCCGGGGTGGCTTCGAGCGGCCAGCAGATCGGTGGCGCTGTCGGCCTCGCCGTGCTGGTGGCCTTCTCCGGAGCCGCCGCGACGGGCAGCAGTCCGGACGCCGACGTCGTGGACGGCGCGCAGGTCGCCTCCTATGTCGCCGCGGGCATCATCGTGGTCGCCGCGCTGCTCGGGGCGGCGCTGCGGGTCAAGCGGATCCCCGCCGTTGTCGCGTCGGCTCCGATCGAGGCCCAGCGCGACTCGAAGGCGGCGTCGTGACGACCACGTCGGTGTGCCGGCCGCGTGCGTGGTCCGGGAACCGGCGAGCGGAAGCACGCGTATGACGGCGACCACCGCGAATCGCCTGCGCGTCGGGATCGTCGGGTTGAGCGCGACGGGTGGGTGGGCGGCACGCGCGCACGCGCCGGCGATCAGCAGCGGTGATCGCTTCACCCTGGTCGGGACCTGCGCCGGCACAGCGGAGTCCGCCGCGGCGGCAGCCGCGAAGTACGGCCTGCCGGTCGCGACGTCGTCCCCCGCGGAACTGGCCGCCGACCACCGGGTCGACGTGATCGTCGTGGCCGTGCGGGTCCCCCTGCACGAGGAGGTGTTGCGGGAGGTGCTGCCGGTCGGCAAGCCGACCCTCTGCGAGTGGCCGCTGGCTCCCGACGCCGCGATCGCGGAACGCCTCGCCCTGCTCGCCGACCGCTGCGGCACACCGACCGCGGTCGGCCTGCAGGCTCGCCACGTGCCCGAAGTCCGTATGATGAAACGGCTCATCAGCGCGGGTCACATCGGCCGCGTCAGCTCCGCCAGGCTCATCGGGGACGCGGGCGGGTGGGGTGCGACGACGCGTTCCGCGACCGCGTACACAATGGACGGTTCTTCGGGCGCCGGCCTGTCCGCCGTCCCGCTGGGCCACACGCTCGACGCCGTCGTCGACACGCTCGGCCCGCTCGAGCTCTCGGAGGTGGTCACCACCATCGACCACTCGCGAGTCGCTGTGGTCGACACCGGCGAGGTGATCACCAAGACGACTCCCGACCAGGTCGCGTTCCTGGCCCGCACGACGACCGGCGCCGTCCTGAGCGCGCACTACCAGGGCGGGCTGAGCAAGGGAACCACCTTCCTCTGGGAGGTGCGGGGAAGCGACGGGGTCCTGCAACTCACCGGGGACACCGGTCACCTCCAGTTCGGCGCGGTGACGTTGCGCGGCGCGTCCCGCGGCGGCGACATCGAGGAACTGGTCCCGGTGGCGGGCCTGGACCACCGGGGCGGCGACGGGGAGGTCGATCCCGTCCCGAAACCCGTGTCCGTGGTGGCCGAGCATTACGCCGCCTGGCACGACACGCTGACCGGGGCGGCGAGCGCGCACCCGGGGACCGTCGGTTTCCACCACGCGGCAGCCCACCACGGTCTCGTGGACGAGATCCTCCGCCGCGGCGATCCGGGAGGTCCGCGCGAGGGGAACTGCTGAACCAGGGCGGGCCGGGGGAGCGGCCCGTCGAGGGGTGAGAACTGCGCTGGCGCGCCCGCCGCGGCCCGGTCCTGCTCGGAATCGTGGGACCGCCGAAAGCAGGTCAACGCGCTGGGCGGAAACGGGGGAGGAAGAGATGGGAATTCCTGCGACCACGAGTCCGTGGGTGGTTGACGACAATTCGGCCTTGCGGGAACTGGGCGACTTCATGGCCCGCAAGCGGGCGACCGTCCGGCCGGAGCAGGTGGGGTTGCGGTTGACCCCCGGCGCGAAACGGCGCACTCCCGGCCTGCGCCGCGAGGAAGTCGCGCAGTTGGCCGGAGTCGGTTTTTCCTGGTACACCTGGATAGAGCAGGGCCGGGCGGAGAACGCGTCCGCGGCGGTGCTCGACCGCCTGGCCCACGTGTTGAGGATGACGCTCAACGAGCGACTCTACATCCGCAGGCTGGCCGGGCTGGATTCGAAGGTGGCCGAGCCGGAGAGCACCATCCCGGTCCACCTGCTGCGACCGTACGCGGAATACTGGTCCGCGGGACCGGCCTACGTGATCGACCACGTCTGGAACGTGCTGGTCGTGAACGCCTCCGCACGCGCCGTCCTGGGGCTGCGGCCCGGGGTCAACCTGGTGCGCGCGATGTTCGAGGACGAGACCGTGGCCACCGCCTTCACCGACGTCCGGCAGGCCCAGGAGAATCTCGTCGCCCGTTTCCGCACGCACACGTCGTACTACCCGTGTGACGAGCGGGTGCGCGCCCTGGTGCGGCAGGTGTCGGAAGCCATCCCGCGGTTCCGCGCGCTCTGGCGGCAGCACGACATCGCCGAGGATTCCTGCGGTGACGTGTCAGTGGAAACCGAGGACGGCCCGACGCCGATGCACTGGACCACCCTGCGCTTCGCCGAACGATCGGGCATGAAGCTGGTCACCTACCACCCGCTGCACCCGCCCGTCACCGACGCGGGGGGACCGCCGCCCCGGCTCGACCCGCTTCGTCGCCCGTGAACCGGACCGGTGGCCTCCGAGCCGGAGGTCCCGATGTCGTCACCAGTCCCGATGGGAAGGAAACATGCACACAGGGTTCGGGATCTTCCTCTCGCCGCTGCACGACCCGACGACCGATCCGCACGTCAACATCCAGCGTGACCTGGAACTGGTCGAGCTCGCCGACCGGCTCAACTTCGACGAGTGCTGGTTCGGCGAGCACCACTCCCTGGGCTGGCCCCTGGTCGGAGCGCCGGAGACGATGATCGCGGCCGCCGCGATGCGCACGCAGCAGATCGTGCTGGCCAACGGGGTGGTGACCGTGCCCTTCCACCACCCGTTCCACATCGCCACCCGGGCACTGCTGCTCGACCACCTCACCAGGGGCCGCTACGTCCTGGGTCTCGGCCCGGGGGCGACGCCGAACGACGCGCACATGCTGGGCATCGCCGCCGACCGGCTCAAGCCGCGCACCCTGGCCGCGATCCCGACGATCATCGAACTGGTCAACGGCACCCGTCGGATCACCGAGCGCACCGACTGGTACGACCTGGTCGACGCGCGGATGCAGTTGCCGCCGTACTCCCCGGAGGGGATCCGGTTCGCCGTGTCGAGCGTCGGGTCCCCGTTCGGGCCCCGGGTCGCGGCCGAGTTCGGCATGGACCTGCTGTCGTTCGGCGCGCCTCCACCGGGGTGGCAGGGAGTCGACCTGGCCGCGCAGTGGCGCGTCGCCGAGGAGTCGGCGGCGGCCAACGGCACCGAGGTCGACCGGGCGCGCTGGCGGGTGGCCGTCCCCATCCACGTCGCCGACACGCGGGAGCAGGCGTACGCCCAGGTGGAACGGGGCTTCGGGCGGTGGATGCACAACTACTGGGGCGACGCGGTCGGCGCCCCGGTCACCCCTGGGGCCTCCGCCCGCGAGGACGTGCTCACCGCAGTCGCCGAGAAGCGCGCCATCATCGGCTCGGTCGAGGACGCCGTCGAGGCGATCGCCGATCTGCACGAGCGGACCGGCGGTTTCGGCACCTTCCTCGCCTACGTGATGAACTGGGCGCCCTGGTGGGCGACCAAGCGCTGCTACGAGTTGCTGGCCACCGAGGTCGCCCCGGTGTTCACCGGGTCCACCGTGCGCGGCCTGGATTCGATCGCCTGGAGCGAGAGGTGGCGTGCCGCCAGGGAAGCCGCGGTGCGGGAAGCCGACCCGGTGCGATGACGGGCATGCGCATCGCGCTGCTGGGGGCCTACGGCTCGGGCAAGACCACGCTGGCGACCGCGATCGAGCGCGAACTGGGCCTACCCGCCGTCCAGGCCGCAGGCCCGATGAGGATCGATCCCGCGGACGACAGGGAACGGGTCCACGACTGGACCCCGGCGCAGCTCGTCGGGCTCACCGTCGCCCGGTACGGCGATCGCCGGGCCGCCGAGAACCGGGCCGCTTTCGTGTCCGACGGCAGTGTGCTGCACGAGTTCGTCTACGGTGCGCTGCGCCTGCGCGCCGGCTCCTACCCGGGTACCGGTCGAAGGCCCGACCGGGCCCGACTGGCCGTCACCGACCGACCCGTCGTGCTGCCGCTGTTCTGGGCGCCGTACCCGGCAGTGCGGGAGTACGCGAAGCAGGCGTACACGCTGCTGGTCCACCTGCCCGCCGAGGTGCCGCTCGCCGCCGACGCGCCGATCGACGACGACTTCCGCGCACGCACCGACGCCATGCTCACCGACCTGTGCGCCGACCTCGATCGGCCGGTGCACCGGGTCACCGGGACGGTCGAGCAACGGCTCGACCGCGTCGCCCGACTTGTCGAGACCACCACAAGGGAAGGCTCCACCACATGACCACGACCTCCGACGGCCGCTCCAGGGGCTCTGCCGCGAACGGGCCCCTGCGCGATCGCGTCGCGCCCACGATGCCGTTACCCGACTTCCGGGACCACCCCGACCTCAAGCTCGCCATCTCCGGCACCTTCTCGTCGGGCAAGTCCACGACCACCGAGGCGCTGTCCGTCGCCACCGGGATCACCCGCACCCACGCGAAGACCTCCCGGCAACTGCTGGTCGACCTGGTGCCGGGCAAGACGGTCATGGAGCTCAGCGCGATGGAGTTGGTGAAGCTGGGGCTGCGCCGCTTCGAGGAACGGGTGCACAACGAGTCCGGCGAGGGTCCGTTCATCTCCGACGGCGGCGTGTTCCACGAGTGGGTGTACTTCGAGGCCCGCATGCGCGTCGGGATCAACCCCGGTGCCACCTGGTGGTTCCAGGGCATCAAGAAGGTGATGGGCCTGCCGGTGAAGCACTTCTACCAGCGCTACACCGACACCCTGGGAGAGATCACCCGGGCGCGGGCCAAGCGGATCTACGACGCGTACGTGCACCTGCCGGTGGAGTTCGACATGGAGCCCGACGGTCACCGCCCGGTGTCCGAGCCGTTCCGCCGCCTCTCCGACGACCTGCTCATCGCGGCGCTGGAGGAGTTGCGCATCCCCTACCGCGTGGTCGGCGGCAGCATCGAGGAGCGGGTCTCCACGATCATCGACCTGTTCGGCCTGCCCCTCGTCATGCCGCTGGCCGAGGCCATCGAGATCGCCGAGCAGCGGGTCGCCACCGATCTGGACGACCTCAAGGAGGACGCCCGTTACCACGAAGCTCAGCGCAAGAAGAGCCTGCTGCGCCAGATCCAGTACGCGATGCGCTACTGAATCACTGAACTCGCGCGTTCCGGCGTCCTGCCTTGACCGTGCACCTGCGGCACCCGGTTGGCCGCGTCGCCGTCGTCGGGGACATGTACCGCGCCGGAAAGATCAGGAACGCCGACTGCCCACCTGGTGCTCCGCGCTGACCGCCTTCATCAGCAGCCGGGCCAACTGCTCCTGCTCATCGCCGTCCAGCACGTCCAACGGTGACCGGTCCTGGAGCGCGGCGAGCACGTTGGCCCGGCACCGCTCACCCGCTTCGGTCAGCACCACCTGCTTGGACCTCCGGTCACTCGGGTGTGGCTCCCGCCGGATCAACGACTGGGCTTCCATCCGGTCCGCGATGTAGGTGGCGTTCGACGGCTCGCACGCCATCCGCCCCGCCAGCTCGCGCAGGGTCATCGGCGCGTCCAACTCGCGCAACGCCACGACCTGCGCGGCCGTGATGCCCAACCGCTCGGCCACGGCTCGTGAATGCGCGTCCAGCAGTTGCGCCAGCTGGGCGGTGAGCCCGGCCACGTCGTCCTGCGAAGCGCATTCTTTCCCCATACCCCCACCCTACCGCCTCGGCAGCCGCACAGGTACTGCGGACCGACCGCTGCGCCGCCGTTGTCGCAGGTCCGTGCCCTGCGGCAGTGGTGCGTAGGAGGTAATCCCCGTCCGCCGACAGCAACGGTGTGACGCACGGCAACACGAGCCGGTGGACGTAGCCCGGCCGGGACAACGCGAAGACCACGACGCCGCCACGTCCGCGACCCTGCCCGGTCAGGATGACCGGGCAGGGTCGCGGGGTGGGCGCGGATGTCGTCGGCTTCCGTGTGCCGCTCGAAAAGTCATCGCTGCTGGTCAAGCGACGTGTCTGTACTCGTTGATAAGTCCGCCGAGGATGCGGGTGCGGCGCACTCTGTGGGGGGTCTGTCAAACGAGCGGTTCTGTCGCTGATTGCGTGATCAACGATTCGACCTGAAGGACCGGTCGCAGCCTTGCCGCTGCTACTGGTTGAGCAGGATTCGCTTGCGCAGCAGTGCGAAGCTCGCCCTCCCGTAGGTCTGCCGCTTGAGTAGCTTGATCTTGTTGACAACTCCTTCGGTGGGTCCGTTGCTGTGGGGCAGGGTCAGCCCGGCGGTCACCGCCTCGTGGTCTTTGCGTAGGCCGTGGACGAAGCGGTGCAGGGCGGGCAGATCGTCGGCCAGAACCGCGTCGATCCAGACCTCGAGGTCCTGACCCCGGCGGTGGGTGAGGATCACGGCGAACTCGCGGACCCGCTGGGCGAGGTCGGTCATGGGCCCGCAGCTGGCGGTCAGGTCGTCGAGGTGGCGGCGGTGGTGCTCGGGCAGGTTCTCCGATTTGCTCGTCAGCCAGGTGACCAGGCGTCGTGGCGAGGGCGGGACGCGGTCGGGTTCGGCCCGGCCTTGTTTGAGGTAGCGGACCAGCAGGTTGGCGCTGCCGGGGTAGCCCAGGGCGCGGATCTCGGCGAGCAGGTGGGTGACCGGGACGTCGGGTTGCTGTGCCAGGCGAGTACGCAGGTGGTCGCGGTAGGGGTCGACCATGCTGCGCCGGTAGGGCGGCGGGCGCCGCAACTGCTCGGCGGAGGGGATGCGGGCGTAGCGCTTGACCGTGTTGAGTGACACGCCGAGGCGTCGTGCGCATTCCAACAGTCCGACGCCCTGGTCCAGCAGGCCGTGGATCGCGGCGTGCCGCTGCAGGGCTCGTTCCTCCGCGGCCTGGGTGCGTCGCTCCGGTCCGACGTACCAGCACGTGCTGTGCGCGGTCACGGTCCTCTCCACCGCCGCGACCAGGTTGTCCCAGATGTGCCACCGGTCGCCGATCTGGATCGCGTCCGGGGCGCCCTGGCGGACGGCTTCCGCGTAGGTTGCCGAGCCGTCCCGGCAGACCATCCTCACGCCGGGATGCTCGCGCAGCCAGGCGGTTACGGTCCCGGCCCTGCGATCGGGCAGCACATCGACCCGGCGGTGGGTGACCGCGTCGATCAACACGGTCGCGTAGCGGCGACCACGCCGCAGCGCGAAGTCGTCGATCCCGAGCACCTCCACCGCCCCGATCGGGGGATCGGGCAGGGCGTGCACCAACCGCAGCAGCGTGCTTCGACTGGTCGGCAGTCCGAGACCGGCGGCCAGGCGTGCTCCGGTCCTGCCCGCCAACGCCAATCCGATGCGCTCCAACGCGGTGCGCGACAACAGGGTGCGCCGCGCGTGCCCCACGGTCAGACCGTCGACCTGCTCGGCGAACGTCCCCACCACGCAGTCCGGGTCATCGCAGAAGAACCGGCGCACCCGTAATCGCAGCACCACCGGCCGACCGGCCACCGGCGCATCGTCCAGCTTCCGGTCATAGCGGCTGTGCACCCGACCCGACCGGACACCACAGGACGGGCAACGCGCTGTCGTCACCCTCGTGCATGCCCAGATCCGCACGTCCACAGAAGTCCGCTCGACCCGCTCCACCACCACGCCGGCGAGGTGCGGCAGCAGGGCTGCCAACCAATCACGACCACACCCCGGCCATGATCACAGACCCACGACACCTGCCAGCAGCCACCCGGACTTGTTGATCACGCAATCAGCGACAGAACCGATCTTGAAACAGTCCCGAGGGTCTGGGCCTGACCCGTTTTGACGGACATCCGAGATCAGGGGACGCGGGTCCCCGGAGGGATGTCCCATCATGGAGCCCATGGGTAGGAAGAAGCGGCGGCCTCGGCGGTCGTTCACCCCGGAGTTCAAGGCCGAGATCGTGGAGCTGTGCGGGCGTGGTGACCGGTCGGTGGGTCAGGTCGCGAAGGATTTCGACCTGACCGAGACCGCGGTGCGGCAGTGGGTCGTGCAGACCGAGCGTGACACCGGGACCCGGAGCGACGGGTTGACCACCGACGAGCGGGAGGAGCTCGCGAGGCTGCGCCGGGAGAACCGCCGTCTGACCGAGGACGTGGAGATCCTCAAGCGTGCCACGGCTTTCTTCGCGAAGGAGATCCGGTGAACGTCTATCCGTTCATCGAGGCGGAGAAGTCACGCGGCGGCAACGTCCATCGGGCGTGCACGCTGCTGAAGGTCTCCCGGTCCGCCTACTACGCCCACCGCACCGCCACGCCCACCGCCCGCGCACGACAGGACGCCGAGCTGACCGCGCGGGTCGTCGCGATTCACGACGAATCGCGGGGCACCTATGGCGCGCCCAGGGTGCACGCCGAGTTGCGAGCCCGGGGGCATCGGCATTCCCGCAAACGCGTCGCCCGTCTGCTGCGCGAGACCGGACGGGCCGGACGCGCGCCGAAACGGTGGCGCACCACCACCGTCCCCGACCCCACCGCTACCATCCCCGCCGACCTGATCCGCCGCGACTTCTCCTGCGCCGCAACGGATATCGACACCCGGTGGTGCGGGGACATCACCTACATCCACACCTGGGAAGGGTGGCTCTACCTGTCCACCGTCATCGACATCGCCTCACGACGCGTGGTCGGCTGGGCCACCGCCGACCACCTGCGCACCGACCTCGTCGCCCAGGCCCTGGACAACGCCGTCCGACAGCGGCGCCCCGAACCCGGAGTGATCTTCCACGCCGACAGGGGCTGCCAATACACATCCGCGCAGCTCGCCGCCCTCGCCGACGACCTGGGCGTCCGGTTGTCGTTCGGTCGCAAGGGCCAATGTTGGGACAACGCCGTCGCCGAGTCATTCTTCGCCACGATCAAGAGCGAATTGCTCGACCGGCCGCCTTGGCCCACCAGGGCCAAAGCGCACAAGGCGATCTTCGAGTACATCGAGGGCTGGTTCAACACCCGCCGACTGCACTCCAGCCTCGGCTACCTCAGCCCCGCCGCCTACGAAGCAACCCGACACCACCCGGTGAACCGGGTAGCCTGACCACACTCATCGACCCTGTCCGTCAAAGCGGGTCAACCCCAGGCGTAGTAAGGCGAAGGCGTTGGTCACGCCGAGGTAGGCCAGTCGGAGCAGCACAGCCGGTCATGATGCCGTGCTGGTCGACGTTACAGCGGATGACGGCCGGTTCGCGAACGCTCGACTTCCTTTGAGCTTCATACGTCCTCTACCAGCATGGATGAGGTTATCGGCAGGCACACCGCCGACGGCAACGACTGGGCGGCATCCTCAACGAGTACCACCACGCCGCCTGACCTGCACGGACGACATTTTCGGCAAGCACAGGCCCGAGCACCACGAGTGGCCGTACCCGCCGACCACAACGCCGTGGTCGGCGATGCACTGCGCGGCCCAGAGCCCTCTTGTCGAGAATCCTGGGCCGCTACTTCACGGAAGGTCAGGCGAGTCGTCGCCGTCCGCCGCGCAGCAACGCAGCACCGGCGACCAGCAACAACACGCCGGACATGGTCAGCCCGAGCGGCGTCGCGCCCGTGTTGGCCAACGCCGCCGCGCCACCGCCGGCAGCGGGAGCCGCCGGTGTCTGCGCACCCGGTGCCTGGCCACCGGGGGGCGTCGGCGTGTTGTCCGCCGCCGGAACGAGCGGGGGAGTCCAGCCGCCGCAGTGGTCACCGCAGTTCGCCCTGAAGTACATCAGGGTCCTGTCCGTGGGGTCTCCGTCCGGGAAGTCGAACCGCCACGGACCCTGGATCACGATCCAGTACGGACCGGCGGGGAAATCCGCGAAGTCCACGCGGCCACCGGCGTCCGTGACGCCTTCGGTGACTGTCTGCTCGGAGAACCAGTCGACCAGCCGCACGGTCAGCCCGGAGACCCCCTCGTCGTCGCCGATCCGGTCGTCACCGTTCGCATCGTGGGCGAACCTCACCCACGTGTGGGTCGACCCGGCCGGCACCCGCGCGATCGTGTAAGCGTGCGGGAAGCCTCGCTCGTTGTAGAAGTCGTCCCCGAACGAGCACGAGACGCTCACCGCGCCGTAGTCGGCCGTCTTCGGCGGCACCGTACCGGTGATGGTGACCGTCACCGTCTGCCCGGCGGGCACCGCGACACCGGCGTCCCACGCCAGCCCGTTGAGATCGATGTCGACCACGTGCGGCCCTTCACCGCCGCTGCGGTCGCAGAAGGCGACGATTTTGGGCAGGTCCACGGTGCCGCTGTTGGTCAACGTGACGGTGATCTGCGCGGTGTCGCCCACGGCGTAGGTGTCCGAGGTGAAGGCGACCGAGGCGGCGAGGTGGTCGGTGAACGGCCGGATCGCCGCGTACTCCACCGACTCGTCACCGTCGACCTCGACGCTCAGGTTGGCCGGCAGCACCCAACCGCCCGGCACGCGGCCGAAGTAGATCGAGTAGACGGCGCGTGGCAGGTCGGTCACGCGGAACCGGCCGTCGGTTCCGGTGGTGCCGACGACTTCCTCACCCCCGCGGTTCAGTCGCACCTGGACGCCGGCGAGCGGCTCGCGGACCCCGTTTCGGTCGCCGTAGAGCAGCCCGCTCACCGAGCCCTTGGCCCCGTCCGGCGACAGGAACGGCGGTGCGACCGTGGACCGGTTGTTGTCCCACGCCCGGTCCTCGTTGGAAGTGATGTACACGTCCATGACCGGCGGTCCGTTCCAGGTGAAGACGCGCGCCTGGTACCGCAGGTCCACGGACTCGCCGGCCGGGAGGACATTCGGCAGCTCGGGCCTGGGGTACTGGAGGCTGACCCAGGACCCGGAGACGGTGCTGGTGTAGACGTTCAGGCCGGTGGAGTCGGCGGTGCCGTGGTTGGTAATCGTGACGTCGATCGTGAACAGCTGGTCGACCAGGTACGGGCCGCCCTCGACCCTCGCCACGATGCCAGGGTCGGCGACAGGCTCCTCCGCGCCGGACTGGGTCTCGGACTCCGGCTGGGTCCGGGGTTCGGGCCGGGACTCGGGTTCGGGTTGCGGCTCCGGCTGAACCTCGGGGTCGGCCGGAGGTTCGGACCCGGTGGGTTCGTCCGCCGAAGGTCCCGACTGCGGCGGCTCGACATTCGGCGGTTCCGTCGTGCGTCCGGTCGACTCCCCGACGACCGCCGGCTGAACGGACGGTGCGTCCTCGGCGTAGGCCTTGGCGCACAAGGTGGTGGTGAGCGTCAGCGCTACGGCCAACGCGGCGGATCTTCGTGCGAGCGGACGGACTCGGCGCAGTAACAATTCGCCCCCTATGAAGTGGACGCCCGAACAGGCGACTGGTCCCCCGACCCCCCGGTGACCTGCCGGGCATCTGCCTTGGCGTGTCGCTCGTCACGGTAGCCGACCGGTGGGGTTCTCCACAGGAGGTTCACCGGTCGACCCCGCCCATTGGGCCGCTCCACTCGGCTGAGACACCGAGCTGAGTGCGTGGACCTGGAGTCGAGGCGAACCGGCGATGCCGCCGCTAGCCCGATATCTGTTGCATGCGGCCAAACTGCGGCATCACGTCCGTGTGTGGCAGGGCGACGAGGACTGGCTTGCACCCCTGCGGGGACAGGTGGACACACATGTCGACGAGCTGCGCTTCGATCTGACCCGGACAGACATCGGCGACAGACTGCGCGGCGACGAGGCGGGACTTGTGGTCGCCGCCGATCGTGTGGAACGGATGCGGAAATCGGTGGAGATCGCCCGGTGGAACATGGCGAAGCTGCAAGACCGGCCGCTGGTCGCGGACGAGGACAGCAACTTCCGGGTCACCTTGTACAGCAGGGACACGATCACCCGGACATGGTCCCAACGCTGCTACACCCCGCTCTACCAGCCGCGATGACTTTTCGAGCGGCACACCATCGGAGCACTCCGCACGCGGTGCGCCTCAACGCCGGATGAGGTTGAAAATACTTGAGTGATATTCATATAATTCTTATTCACTTGGACTATTGACAGTAGTCCGGAGGTGCTTGACGTGGCGATATGACACTGGTTGAGTGTTGACTCAGATCGAATCAAATCAAGTTATATCGAATCGACGGTGTCCCGGAGGGATTGACTGTCAGATGGACGTGGCGGCGGAGAGCACCAACTCGGAGTCGACTGGGCGCGCGCGGCTGGCCGCAGAGCTGCGCCAGCTGCGCGGCCTGTCCGGCGTCTCGGGTCGCGAACTCGGCCGGCGCATCGACATGAGCCAGTCGAAGGTGTCCAGGATCGAGGCGGGAACCGTGCTCCCCTCGCTCCCCGAGGTGGCCGCGTGGGGCGCCGCTCTGGAGGCGTCCACCGACACGAGGGAACGACTCGACGCGTTGACCAGGATCGCGCACCGCGAGGCGGGGCACTGGCGCGCCCTGCTCCAGGACCGCGGCCACCTCCAGGACGAGGTCCACGCGCTGGAGACCATGGCTGTCCGGGTGCGCACCTACCAGCACTCGGTGGTGCCCGGTCTGCTCCAGACCGCCGACTACGCGCGCCGCGTCTTCTCCCTGTTCCAGGTGCCGTACTCCGACGAGGACCGAAGTGCCGCCGTCGCCGCCCGCCTGCGCCGGCAGCAATTGGTGTTCGAGCCGGAGCGGCGCTTCGACTTCCTGATCACCGAGGCGGCCCTGCGCTGGCGACCGGGCTCGTCCCGGCTGCTGCTCGCCCAGCTCGACCGCCTCGCCTCGATCAGCACGCTCGACAACGTGTCGCTCGGCTTGATCCCGATCGGCGCCGAAGCGTCGACGACCCTTTCCCACGGATTCGTCATCTACGAGGGACCCGACGAGGGCCGCGGGACCTTCGTGGCGGTCGAGATGATCCACGGCCCCGTCGAGGTGGTGGACGTCGAGGGCATCGGGCTGTACGAGAACCACTGGTCCCGACTGGAGCGGATGGCGGTCTTCGACGACCACGCCCGCTCGTTGCTACTCGCCCTTGCCGAAGACATCCGCTCGTCCACCGGCTGAGCCGGGCGCCGCGGCGGCCAGCTGCGGCACCCGCGCTCACCGGTCCGTCACTGGACGCCGAACTCGCCGGCCAGCACGCCGTACAGGAAGGCGATCCACTCGAGGGAGGTAAACCACAACTCCGGTCCACTGGGATTCTTTGAATCCCGGACGAGCACGCCGTTCGAGACCATGGCCACCTCGACGCACGCGCCGCCACCCTCGCTGAACGAGCTCTTCTTCCAGTTCCTGATCTTGGCGCTCACGATTCCATCTCCTGTTCCGCTCCGGCATTTCCGTCGCATGGACAAAGGTTGGACCGTCGAACTGGCCGAACAGCTTGCCGTGCCACTGGAAGCGACTGGCAGGAGCACCGCACCCGACTGGCAGGACCGCTGCACGGACGCAGATCCACCTGCGGAAGAACTTCGAACCGAAAGGACCAAAATGACCGGTCGATCAGTGGAATTCCGACTATGGGGTCAGGTGGCGGCGTACCGCGACGGCGAGCGCGTGGACCTCGGCACCGAGAAGGAGCAGTGCTTGCTCGTCGCACTCGCCGGGAAGAGCACGCGGGTGCGGCGCGACGCGTTGCCGGAGTGGCTGTGGGACGACCCTCCGGACAGCGCCGCGTCGGAGATAGACCGGTACATGACGCGGTTGCGCGGTCGGTTGGTCGCGGCAGGGATCGGCGACCTGCTGGAGAACAGAAACAGGCTCTGCCGGTTGGACGTCGTGGACGCGCAGGTCGACGTCCGCCGCTTCGAGGCGTTGATCGCACGGGCCCGTTCCGTCGCCGACGGCCAGGCGGCCACGTTGCTCGCGGAAGCGCTGGAGTTGGCTGAAGGGGTGCCTCTGGCGGGGCTGCGGAGCCGCCGGATCGACGCCTACCGGACCGCGCTGGTGGAACAACGCCTCGCTGCCCGGATCCGCCTCGCCGAGATCGAGATCGGTCTCGGGCGGTACCGCGAGTGCGTACCGGGCCTGGTGGAGCTGTTCCTGGAGCACCCCGGCAATGCCGAAGTCACCCGGCTCACGATGTCCTCCCTGCACTTCGCCGGGCGCACACAAGACGCGCTCGACACCTTCGCCACGCACCGCAAGCAGGTAGTCGAGAACGGAGGGCTCGAAGTGGATGCGGAACTCGGGAAGCTGCAGCGGCTGATCATGGATAACGCTGAGAGCTTGCGCCGGCCCGTCGTGCAGCGCCCGGCCCACGTGATCCCCGTGCCCTTCCCTCCCCCTCAGGAGGTCCAGCGAGAGCTCATCGTGGTGCTGCGCCCCGACGACGAGGACCTGACCGCGCTGCGGACGGCGATCTCCCGGTCGTTCCGCCGGGATGGCATCGACGTCAGCGTCGCGGACGACCGGTTGGTCTGCGTGGTGCCCGCCGACGTCCCGCACGCGGAAGTGGTCACCTCGTGGCTCGACCGCGTCGCCGCCGAGGTGCGGTTCCCGGTGCGGGTGGGTGTCTCCGTCGAGGACGAGGAGCTGGCTACAGAGCTTGCCGGTTCCGACTACGCCAGGCGGGTGCTCGCTGCGGCCCGGACTAAGAACCTGGTCGTCGTCGTGTCGGACGAACTGCACGAGGCGGTCGTGCGCCGCCAGGGAGGTCCGAACGAGCTGCGCTCCTACCGTCAGGTCGAGGAGTACCCGGGCGGGTGGGTGCGCGTGCCGGGCTACTCGGTGCCGCCGAGACCGGTCCGGGTCGAGGAACGACGTCGAGGACCTCGCTCGGGAGACGTGCTCAAGGGACCAACCGTGTACGTCCAGGGCCGGGCGCGGATCGGCGAGCAGTTCAATGCGGCGGTGATCAACATGAACGCGAGGCGTCGCGATGAGCGGTGAGGCCGCGAGCGGAACCGACCTACCGGCGGATCCCGGCACGTCAGGCACGGGACCGGCGAAGGGTGGTGGACCCGCCAAGGGCGGCGAGCGGAGCGCGGGTCCGGCCAAGAGCGGGGAGAAGAACCCGACGGCGGCCAAGGACGGCGCGGGTAACGGCAAGACGGCTTCGGAGAGCAGCGACCCGGACGCGCCGTACGGTTCGGACCGACGCGCGTTCGGCGAGGCGTACGACGAGGGCCGCAACCTCACCACCGGTGGCCCGATGGCGTTCATTCGCGATTCCGTCGTGGACGAGATGCACGTCGGGGACCGGCACTACCACTACTCGGCGGGCCGCGGTGGCAAACGCCGGTCCGGCTCGGTGCACGAGGACGAGTTGGAGGCGGTGCGCGCCCGCTACGTGCCAGTTGACGGGTACGACGACATGCTGTCGACCCTGGAGGACCGCCGAGTCATGGTGCTCTGCGGCGAACCCGGCACGGGCCGCTTCACCACGGCGGTGCGCCTGCTCGACGGCGTGGGGTGCGAGGTGATCTCCCGGTTCGATGCCGGGCAGGACATTGGCGCGTTGACGTCGAACGATTTCGAGAACGGGCACGGCTACGTCGTGGAGCTTCTCGGCGCGGCGGGCAGCTCCACGACGGAGACCCAGCTCGACAAGCTGCGGGACTTGGTAGGGGAGAGCGGCAGCAACATCGTTCTCATCGCCGAACGCGACGATCTCCAGGGTTGGCATCTGGGCAATTACGCGGTGCTGTATAGCCCGCCGAATTCGGGCAGGGTTCTGGAGAGCCACCTCGTTGAAGAGGTGCGCGAGGATGGCCAGGACGCGCAGGCGCTGTTGCGCGAACTCGGTGAATCCCGCCGCCTGCGCCGGGCGCTCGGTCCGGCCCCGCGGCCGGTGGAGGTCGCCCGGATGGCCCGTCTGCTCGCCGAATACGGCCGGGGCGCCATCGGCTTGGACGAGGTCGAGACTCGGGCCGCCCAGTTGGTGCAGCGACAGGTCGTGGAGTGGTTCGCCGGGCTGGCGGGGCTCCGCTCGGCCGAATTGGGCGACGCTCTGCGACTGGCGGCGTTCCGCATCGCGCTGGCGGTGCTGAACAGGTCGCCGTACAACATGGTCGCAGAGACTGGCCGTCAGCTCGCCGACCTCTTCCTCAAGGACGTCAAAGGGGTGTCGACGACCCAGTCCTCGCTGTTCGCCGACGATCACCAGAGCCGGTTGCCGAAGTCGCGGGCCGAGGTGGTGGAGGGCTCGATGTCGGTCGGTCTGGAGCGCGTCCCGGTTGGGCTCGCGAAGTACTCGGACGACCGCCTCCCGGTGGTGCTGCTCAGCTACGTGTGGAAGAACCACCACGGTCTGCGCAAGGTCATGGTCCAGTGGCTCAAGGCGCTGAGCAAGGACGGCCGTCCGATGATCTGGGTGCGCGCCGCGCAGGCGACCGGGCTGTTCTGCTCACTGGACTTCCACTCCACCTTCGAGGACATGATCCGTCCCGGCGCCACGGCGATGGGCAAGAGGAGGAGGCAACGCAGACTCTTCGCGGCCGTCGCGCTCGACCAGGCCGCGCGGGACGAACGGGTTGCGGACGCGGTCGACGAGCGGCTCAAGATCTGGCGCCGATCCGGCACAGACGCCGAGCGCTGGACCGCCGCGTCGGCTCTGGGCTACGACCTCGGGCGGCGGTCGATCGACTCGACCTTCGAGGAGCTGCGCGTCCTGGGCACGCCGTCTGAGCAGCAGTCAGCCCTGGACGAGTGGACGGACGCCAGTTTGGTGCAGGCGTCCGGCTACAGCGTGGCGAACCTGTTCGCGTTCGGTGAGGTGGAGCCCGTGCTGGGCAAGCTCGCCGAGTGGACCTCCAGCGACCGGCAGAGCGTCCGCAAGCTCGCCTGGTGGGCGATGCTCTATCTGATCCACATGCACGGCTTCGACCTCGACCAGCTGCGGCTGTCCGCGGGGCGGGTGGAGCGCCCTACGCCCAGGGCTCAGGAGCACTGGCCGCTGCTGCTGGCGTTGCAGGACGAGCAGCCGCACCTGGCCACCCCTATCGCCGACCTGCTGCGGTGGGGGCTGCGCGGGCGGCGGGGTGACTTCGTGGCCAGGTACCTGTTCGGGCCGTGGATCCGGGCTGCGGAGAAGGACGGTGAATGCCTGCGCGCGCTGATCACCTTCGTGCCGCATCTGGTGCACGACGAGCTCGATGTTCGCCGGCTCCACTATCTGGTCAACCGTCTGAGACACGACTGGAGCGACCCGCTTAAGGACGACGCCGCCCGGCTGCTCGAAGCCGCCATCCGTGTCCCCGCGCTCAGAGAGGAAGCGTCATGACGAAGTCGGATCCCAAGTCGGACTCCAAGAAGGACCCCGCGCGGACCGAGGAACCGCCCCCCGCCGCCGAGGGCACGAAAGACCGCGCGCGGCCGCTCGCTCCCGTCACGACGCCGGATTTCGGCAGCCCGATCGTAGATGAACTCCACGTCAAGCGGTTCGAGCTGCTCTACCGGCGGCTGCCGGTCGGAGCCCGGGTCGCTCGGGTCTTCGTCACGCGTTCGGGCAACTGCCTCACCTATCCGGCGACGGGGCAGCCCACCACCGGGGAGTTGGTGTGGAACAAGGTCCGCACGGTGTACGAGGTCGATCTCGGCATCCACGTGTCCACCGTCAAGGCCCACCTGCCCAGCCGCGGCGACAAGATCTACTTCAAGGCGACCGTCGACCTGGAATGGAAGGTGACCGACCCGGCGCAGGTCGTGCAGGCCGGCGTCACCGACGTCCGCAAGGTTCTGTCCCCGCGCCTTCTCGCACGGCTGCGGGCGGTGACACGCAGGTTCGACATAGAGGACGCCGCCCAAGCCGAGAACTGCGCCAACGAGGAGTTGGAGGACGACTCGTTAGGCGCGGACCGCGGCCTGTGGGTGCGGCCGCACGTCCGCTTGGCGATGGACGATACGAGCCTCGGGCAGTCGGACATCCAGCGGAAGGTCGACCACTTCCGGACGATCATCGCCGAAGGCGACTTCGACCAGTTCGCGTTGCAGCTCACCCTGAAGCCCGCGGACATCGACTCCGTGGTCAAGGTCCTCGTGGACGAACGGGACAGCCGCCTCCGGGCGACCTTCGATTTCATGAACCGCCTGCTCGAATCCGATGCGCTCGACCGCTGGCAGATCGACGACCAGGTGCGGACCGCCCTGCAGATGGCGCAGGAGTCGATTTTCAGGGTGCTCACCGGCAGCGGGCAGCCGCGTCTGGTCTCCTCTGGTGAGGCGATCAGGGAACCGGTGGCCAGCGGCAACGGCAGTGCGAGCCTGCCGTGACCCTCGCCGCGAGGATCGTCGGCCCGCTCGTCCCTCCGGGCGTCCTGTTCGTCGCGGCAGCAGTCGTGTTCGCTTGCCTGGCCACGCGCTGGGCGGCGCCGTTCCTCCTGCGCTTGGCGGCGTCGGCACTGCGCGGCGCCATCGCTGTGGCGGCCACACTGCTGATCTTCCCCGAGTACCGCTGGAGCACCCGGAGCCGCCGCAGAGAGAAGACCCCGTCGTCGTTCGCCTACACCTACGGGGACGTCGTCGGGCGGACCACGTTCTGGATCAACCGGTTGCTGTCAGTCGCGCTGCACGCCGCGGCGGAGGCGGTCAAGGCGCTACCTCCGCCGCTGGTGGCGGTCCTGACCGGGTTGTTCGCCGCAGCTTTGTCGCTCGACCTCATCACGCCCTGGTGACGGGAGGCGGTAAGCCTTCATCGTCACGGTGCAGGTCACGGCACAAGCTGAGCGGTGGGCGAGCAGTCGACCAAGATCCGGTGCTCCGATCGGGAGCCTTGCCGTGCCGTCATACCCTGCCGCGATTCTGCTGTCCAACTACACACTCGTCCGCTTGGGCAACGTGATCAGCGCGGAGCGAGTGCGGCGTCGGTCGCGGTGGCGGCGACTCGATTCCGGGTGCCGGGCGCTGCTCGTGCTCGCCCTGTGAAGTGTCAATAGTCGGCCACATGGCCTGACCTGGGCTTATGTGGCTGTGGGTTCGTGCTCGTTGATCAGGCCGCCGAGGATGGTTCGGCGGCGTGTCGACGTGTGGACCGGCGGTCTGCGAAGGCTCGTGCTCGGCCTGTCGGTCATGAGTATCTTTCAGACACCGTCACTGTGGTGGCTTCCGAGCCGGTGATCGACGGCCGGGGAACGCTCGTGGCGCTTCGGCGTTAGGGTGGGGCATGGCCTCTCCTGCTGCGTCGATGCCCTCCGGTGGCGATCCGGTGGTGCCTGCGGCTGATCCGGTGGCGATCCGGGCTGCGTTGACGCCGATGCTGGTGGCGGAGTTCGATCGTGAGTGGGAGTTGGTGTTGGAACGGGCCAAGGTGTCGAAGGACTTGGCCGGGATTCGGGATCTGTTGGGCAAGTGGCGGCACATCGCCTACGGCGAGTTGCGCGATCCGGGTTCGTACTACCGGATGTTGGCCAAGGCCGAGCAGGTCCAGCGTCTGGGTGCCAATCCGGACGCGGTGTCGTTGGAGGAGATGAAGGCGCTGTTGCGCCGGCGTCAGGGGCGGGCCGAGTAGCCGGTGTATCGCGTCGTGCCCGACGCGGCGAGCCTGGAGCAGGTCGCCGCGCTGCCCGTGGAGGTGCTGTCGGCGTATGCCGAGGTGTTGGCGGTGTTCGAGTTGCAGCCGTGGAACGGCCGTCCGCAGCATGAGGACAATCCCAGCGCGGCGGTGCGGTACTGGAGTTTCGGGCCGGATGGGGCGGGTCAGGTCGTGTACCTGATCCTGGAGGAGCAGCGCGAGGTGCACCTGTTGCTGGTGCAGTGGCTGGGATGATCCTGTCGGCTGCGGGGTTGTGCTTGCCGAAATGTCGTCCGTGCAGATCAGGTGGCGTGGTGGTACTCGTTGAGGATGCCGTTCAGTAGCTGTCGTCGGCGGATTTCGTGGTCGTTGATCAAAGAGTCGGAAATGTCTGGCGTACCGAGTTGGTTCCACCTGTGCATCGGGTGACAGTTCGCGACCTCAAGGAGCATGTGGGGGCGGAAGGTGGGAGCAAAATGGGAGCCGTCGGGCGCGTTCAACAGCGTTGAACCGCATTCAACGGCACCCAATAGCCACGTTTTTCCTGCGGTAATTCTGTTTCCGCTGGTAGGGTCATTCTATTGGCTTCGTTCACACCGAAGAGGTCACTGGTTCGATCCCAGTATCGCCCACAGTGTGTTTGACCTGGTCAATGGCCTGCAGACGATCATTGTCTGTGGGCCATTGATCGTTTCGGGGAGCAGTTGGGGAGCAAACGATCTTGACCACCTCCGTATTTGCGAAGGTGGTCATGGGTTTGTGCTCCCCGTTTGCTCCCGGGTTTGCTCCCAGCGGTGTTGGAGTGCGGCGAGCATGGCGTCGATCATGGGTTGGGTGACGTGGGAGTAGACGCCCATGACGCCGTGGAACTTGTGGCCGATCCTTTTGTGTTGGAGGACTTCGGGGACGCGGTCCTCGATGAGCCAGGTCTTGTGGGTGTGGCGTAGGTCGTGGAAGTGCATGTCGGGGTTGATGCGCGGTCGGCCGGTGGCGGTGTCGCCGCGCAGTGCGGGTAGCCAGACGCGGCGGCGGAAGTTGGAGCGGCGGTGGAAGCCTCCGTCGGTTCCGGTGAACACGAACCTCGCGGCGGGGTGGTGGTCGTGGTGCTGGTCGAGCAGGTCGGCCAGGAACGGCGGTAGGTGCACGGTGCGGACGCTGGCGGGTGTCTTGGGCGGTCCGAGGGTGAGTGTGCCGCCGACCTCGTGTAGGGCGCCGTCCTTGCCGTCGACGCGGATCTCCGCGTTGCCGGTGTCGACGCGTGTCCATTGCAGTCCGGTCAGTTCACCCCAGCGCAGGCCGGTGTAGGCGGCTGTGACGATCAGGGCGGCGTTGTCGGGGGACACGCGGGTGGCCAGGCCGGCGATCTGGGCGGTGGTGGCGTGGGGTCGTTCGGGTTGGTCGCCGGTGGTGAGGCGGAGTTTGCGGCAGGGGTTGGCGCCGATCAGGCCTTCGTCGACGGCTTCGCCCATGATCCGCGACAGCAGGTTGACCACGTCGGCGACGCTGCGTTCGCCCAGCGACCGTCGCAGTTGCTTGGCCCAGATCTTGACCACCATCCTGGTCAGGTCGCCCAGTTCGGTGTCGGCGAAGCGGGGCAGGATGTGGTTGCGCAGATGGGAGTCGTAGGTCGCCCACGTCACTGCGCTGACGTCGTGGGCCTGCACCCAATCCTGCACCCAGTCGCCGAACCGGGTCTGTGCCAGCCGGGGGTCGACGAACCGTCCCCGCCGCTGGTCGGACTCCACGTCCTGCGCCCGGTTCTCGGCCTCCTCGCGGGTGTCGAATCCGTTTTCGGTGAACAATGATCCGTCCGGCAGTCGGTAGCGCACCCTGTATCCGTCGCCGCGTTTCTCCGCCCAGGCCATGCCGGTCTCCTCTGACTCTTCGTTGGGATATCGGTCCGTCGTGGACGACGGCCGACGGACAGTGACGCTCTATACCCGTTGTGACGCAAGCGAACTGTGTTCAGCCCTGTCACCGCCGCGAATACGGACCGTGTGTCTCTGGTCGGGACTTGGCGTCGCGACGGGCGGAGCGGGATCCGCGGTGGACGATGGAGCGCAGGTCGGCGTCGGAGAACCGCAGATGCTTGCCCAGCAGGGTGCACGGGATCTCCTGCCGCCCGGCCATGCGGCGCAACCAGGACTCGCGCACCGACAACGCCCGCGCCGCCTGCGCCGGGGTGTGCAACAGCCGCCCGCCACCCGCTCGGTCCGGAAGCTCCGGAGCGATCCCGTCCAGGTCGGTCGTTGCCTGCCTGTCGTCGTGGTGGTCGGAGGATCCGTGCGCGTGGTCGGGGACTTGGTTCACCATGAGGGTGTGCTTGCCGAATATGTCGTCCGTGCTGGTCAGGCGGCGTGGTGGTACTCGTTGAGGATGCCGCCCAGTCGTTGCCGTCGGCGGATGTCGAGGTGGGTGAGGGCTGCTTGATCGGGGACGGCTGGTGGCAGCGTGCGCAGTGGTCGGGCGTTGTCGATGCCTTGGTGGGGCCGGTGGGTGTTGTAGAAGTGCTCGTACTCGCGCAGCGCGTGGAGCAGGTGCTGGTGGTTCCAGATCAGCGTTCGGTCGAGCAGTTCCCGTCGGCAGCTTTGGATCCAGCGCTCCATGATCGCGTTCATCCGCGGGATCCGGACTCCACTGCGGACGACCTGGATGCCCGCGTCGGCGAGGACGGCGTCGAACAAGGCGGGGAACTTGCCGTCCCGGTCGCGGATCAGGAAGCGTGCGTGTCGGCTTGCGTCGTCGAGGTCCATGGCGAGGTTTCTGGCGGCTTGGGTGACCCAGGATGCGGTGGGGTGTGCGGTGGCGCCGAGGACGCGGATCCTGCGGCTGGCGTGTTCGATGACCGCGAGTACGTACAGGCGGGTTCCGTTCACCGTGCGGGTCTCGAAGAAGTCCCAGGCCAGGAGCGCCTCGGCCTGCGAGCGCAGGAAGGTCGACCAGGTCGTCGTGGTGCGTTCAGGTGCCGGGTCGATTCCGGCGTCCTGGAGGATCTGCCACACCGTGGAGGCGGCGATCTTGATGCCGAGGACGAGTAGTTCTCCGTGGATGCGGCGGTAGCCCCAGGCGGGGTTCTCGTATGCCAGGCGCAGTACCAGGAGTCGGATGGAGTGGATGGTTCGTGGTCGGCCGGGCCGTTTGGGGCGGGATTTGGCTGTGTGGCGACGGTCGAGGAGGTCTCGGTGCCAGCGCAGGACTGTCTCCGGGCGCACCAGTAGTCGGAGTCGACGAAGCGCTTGCGCCGGGAGTCGGTGCAGCAGTGCGGCGAGGAAGGCCCGGTCGGCGGGGGAGCACCGTGGGCGGGTGTCTCCGAGTTGGCGTTGCAGGACCATGATTTGGTGGCGCAGCGCCAGGATTTCCGTGTCCTTGTCCCGGTCGCTCATGGGCAGCAGGCACAGCAACGCGAAGGCGTTGGTCACGCCGAGGTAGGCCAGTCGGAGCAGCACAGCCGGTCATCATGCCGCGTCAGCCGACGGCACTGCGGATGGCAGCCGTCCCCGTCAGCGTCTCGAGCTCTTGGGTCTTGCACGCCCTCTACCTGCATGGATGGAGTTTTCGGCAGGTACAGGGTCAACGTCATGTCCGCGGTCGCCTCGCGCGGCGCGTTGTGGTTCACCGTGTTCACCGAGCGGTTCACCGCCGCCGTGTTCACCGCGTTTCTCGACCGTGTCGCCCGCCAGGCGGGCCGGAAAGTGCACGTCATCGCCGACCGACACCCGGTCCACCGCAGTAAAGCCGTCCGTGCCTGGCTGGAAACCAACGCCGACCGGGTCGAACTGCACCTGATACCCGGCTACAGCCCCGAGCTCAACCCGGACGAGCTGCTCAACGCCGACCTCAAGCGCAACGTCAACGCCTCGCGCGCGCACAACGTCGACCGGCTCGCCCACAAGACCCGCCGCTTCCTGCACCGCCGCCAACGCCAGCCGCACATCGTCCGCGGCTACTTCCAGGCGCCGCACGTCCGCTACGCCATCATGTAGGCAACTGAACACTTTCGGTTCAATAATAACTGCCGCGTCGTTGCCCACCCAGACCTCAACTGGGACAGGGCATGAGCGTTGACGACTGCTCTCGTCGAGACGTTGGGTGGGCATGACCGTAGTGAGGTGTTTGGGCTCTGATGTCTGCGCTGGTCAGCCCGCGAACGGCCGGTTGAACACGGGTGGGACGTAGTCGACGTACCGGCCGTCGCCCGCAAGCCCGTTCAAGGTGCTAGGCGAGAGGTCTGGCCAGGCGCCCGTGCGCAACCGCTGCCACATCGTGTCGATCGCGGCGACCTGCTCACCGACGGTGAACGTGCAGTGTCCGGCTGTCCGCACGTACGTCTGGCGCACGAGCCGCCCGTTGCCCTCGCGGCGGGCCAGCGCCTCGTAGGACTGCTGCTGCGCCACGGTGGAGATCTGGTCACCCAACCCGCTGACCGTGAGGACGGGCACGCGCACGTCACCGGTGAACACGATTCCCCTGGACAGGTGCGACACAGCGGCAGGGTCAGCGGCGATGCGGGGAGCCGCAGCCAACCGACCGAGGTCGGCGCGCAGGTCCAACCCGGCTCGGGCGTAAAGCCGTGCGACGGTCAGCTGCTGACCGGGTTCGGCCGACGCGAGTTGCCGACCGTAGTCGATCCCCGTGTTCCAGGACGGGTTCCCGCCCACCAGCTGTTCGATGGCACGCCTGCTGCTCATCGCCTGTCCGACGTAGGGCAGCGGGCCGCCCGCCAACGCCTGGTACATGCCGTTCTCGATGCCCGCCGCGTCCCACCACGCCGGCACCGGCGGCGTGGTGCCGTCCGCCGCGAGCCCCCAGCCCGGGAGTTGGCCGATGGCGGACGCGAGCGCGATGCGTGCCCGCCCCTCCGCCGTGGACTGCGCTCCGGCGAGGGCCGAGATCCACTGTTGCCGCACACCGGCGACATCAGCGGGAACCCCGATCACAGGCAGAGTGCTGTCGCCGAACAGCAACGTCTTCAGCGCGAACATGGTGTCGAGCTTCTGGTTCCACTGCCCGACCGAACCTCCGAGCCCACCGCAGAACGGGACGGCGGCATCGAACAGACCGGGGTGGACCTGTGCGGCGCCCGCGGCCACGAACCCACCCATCGAGCGGCCTTCGGCGACCGCCCACCGCGCGGACCCGAACACCGTCTCGAAGCGACCGAGCGCGGCGGCCTGGTTGTCGATCGCCTGGGCGATGCGCCACCCGGTGACGGCCCTGGTCGTGCCGCCCACGGCGTAGCCGCGCTTGACGAGGCTCATGGTCAGCGGCGCGGTCAGACCGCCGTCGGCGAAGTCCATGTCGACCAGCACCATGCCGTTCCACCGGTTCGGTTTGGCGAACTGGTACGGGGTGCCGTCGGGAAGCTGCCCGGACGTGCAGGCCGCCGTTTCGAGGCACGGCACCGCGTCCGGTGGCGCGGCAACCGCAGCAGGGGCACCCGCTGCCAACATCGACGCGGCTGCCAGCACGACACCGAGGTTGCGCACTACGGGCATCGAAGTCTCCAATCCCGCTTGAGGGTCGACGTCATCCGCGAATCGCCGCGGCCGGTTCGCACCTCACCCGACACGCACCACCGCGAGTCGACTCTGATCTGCTCCTGCGGAAACGATCGCCAACAACACCTGAATTCACAACGAGTTGCGCAAGTTCGGTATCAGATGAGTGCGTAGGCCAGTCGGATGAATTCGAGGCCGATGTCGACAGGAGCGATCGGGACACGGAGGTGGATCCTGGCGTTACGACACCGGGTCCCCAGGCACTCCACCGCAAGGCCAAAGGCTCATACGGGGGTGGTCCATGCCCCGCCGGGGTTCGCGGTGGTGCCGAGGATGTGGACGTGGCGGGTGGCGATCTCGATCACGAAGAACACGTACACGCGCTTGAGGTGACGGCGCAGCCAACGTGAAAGAAAGTCGCAGGCCAGCAGGCTCGCGGCCTGCGCGCGGAGGAAATTCCGCCAGGAGGTGTCGGTGTCGCGCCGGGGTGTGAGTGGGATCCGCAGGCGCTCGAGCACGCGTCGTACCGCCGAGGCGGATACTCGATGGCCGAACACGAGCAGCTCGCCTTGGATCCGGCGGTAGCCCCAACCGGTGTTCTCGTGGGCCATACGCTCGATCAACGCCGCGACGGTGTCGTCGACCGGCGGTCGGCCGGTGCGGCTCGGATAGGTCCACTTCCGCGCGACCAAGCCTCGATGCCACCGCAGGACGGTTCCCGGTGTCACCAGCCGGTGCTCGCGCAGCCGTCAGGGGATTCGGCTGACCAGCGCGGCGAGCACAGCGCGATCGGCCCAGTCCACCGCGGGCGGGGTTGGTCCGGCGCGGCATGGCGACCTCGTGCCGCAGGACCTGAAGGTCCAGCGTGCGCGATCGTCGCAGCTCAGCATCCCAGTACAGAGTTCTGACACCCCACAGGCCGCGGTGGGGTGTGCGGTGGCGCCGAGGACGTGGATTCGGCGGTTGGCGTGTTTGATGACCGCGAGTACGTGCGGTCGGGTGCCGTTCAACGTGGAGATCTCGAAGAAGTCGCAGGCCAGTAGTGCATCGGCTTGGGAGCGGAGGAAGGCCGACCAGGTCGTCGAGGTGCGCTCGGGAGCGGGGTCGATCCCTGTGTCCTTGAGGATTTGCCAGACGGTGGAGGCCGCGACCTTGATGCCGAGGACGAGGAGTTCGCCGCGGATGCGGCGGTAGCCCCAGGTGGGATTCTCTCGTGCCAGGCGTAGCACCAGTAGTCGGATCGAGCGGACGGTCCGTGGACGGCCGAGCCGCCTGGGACGGGATCTGGCTGCATGGCGGCGTGCGAGGAGGTCGCGGTGCCACCGCAGCACTGTCTCCGGGCGGACCGGTAGTCGGAGCCGACGAAGCGCATCGGCCGGGAGTCGGTGAAGCAGTGCCGCGAGGAACGCCCGGTCGCTGGGGTAGAACGTAGACGGGCGTCACCGAGTCGGCGTTCCAGGAGGGTGATCTGGTGCCGTAGCGCCAGGATTTCCGTGTCCTTGTCCCGGTCGCTCAGGGTGTACCGCTCGAAAAGTCATCGCTGCTGGTCAAGCTGTGTGTCTGTACTCGTTGATGGGGCCGCCGAGGATGCGGGTGCGGTGCACTCTGTGGGTGTCGAGGTTGTGTACCGCGGCGGGGTGTTGTTGGGTCTCGGGTGGTAGTTGGTCGCGGGCTTGGTGGGGTCGGTGTCGGTTGTGGTGGTCTTCGTAGGTCGTGAGGACTCGTCGTGCGTGGCTCTCTCCCATGATCAGGGTGTGGTCGAGGAGTTCGCGTCGGATGGTGCCGATGACCCGTTCGCAGTGGGCGTTCATCCGGGGCGCCTGTGGCGCGGTGGTGATGACGCGTAGATCATCGGACTGGAAGACGGTGTCGAACGCCTGGCTGTACTTGCCGTCGCGGTCGCGTAGCAGGAATCGGAGCGACTGCGTCCGGTGTCCGAGGTCGGTGGCGAGGTTCCTGGCCTGTTGCGTGGTCCATGCCTGGGTTGGGTGGGTGGTGACGCCGGTGATGTGCAGGTGCCGGGTGCCGTGTTCAAGGAACGCCAGGGCGTACAGACGTGTGCCGAGCACGGTGTCGAGGTGGAGGAAGTCCGCCGCGATGATGCCCTGGGCCTGGGCGGTGAGGAACTCTCGCCAGGTCGGGCCATCACGGCGTGGTGCCGGGTCGATGCCCGCGTCGTGCGTGATCCCCCAGATGGTCGAGTGGGCGATGCGATGGCCGAGTCGGGCCAGTTCGCCCTGTATCCGGCGGTGGCCCCAGCGGGGTTTCTCGTTGGCGAGGCGCAGTACGAGCGACTTGGTGGCGGTTCGTGTCGGCGGGCGTCCGGTGTGTCGACGCGCGGAGCGGTCCCACTTGCGGGCTATGAGTCTGCGGTGCCAGGCAAGCAGGGTTCCCGGCGTGACCGGGAAGACCTCCCGCCACCGCCGACGATCCACCAGCCCGGCGAGGGCGGCGAACCAGAACCGATCGGCGGGCTCGTAGCGGACCGGACCCGCGAGTTGCCGACGAAGGACCGCGTTCTCGTGCCGCAGCACGAGCAGTTCGGCATCCTTCACCATCTCGCTGCGCAGCAGCATCGACGGCACGGACAGCAGCTTCCGGGTGACCTTGTACAGCAGGGACACGATCACCCGGACATGCTCCCAAAAACGGTGGCACCTCCGCTCTACCAGCGGCGATGACTTTTCGAGCGGCACAGGCTCGTAGTGTGCGATCACCGCAGCTCAACGCCTCAGTGCAGAGTTCTGAAACCCTACAGGCCGAGTTCGACCTGCTTGGCTGACGAGGTCCTGCTGCTGGGCGCGCACGGTGGCGTCTGTGCCGGATGCGCTGTTGTCTTGGTTCAGGAGAAGACGACGGAGTGCGGAAGGAGGCGCTCGCCTGTGCCTGCTCCGGGGTTCGGGGTGTAGTAGATGTCGCCTTCGCAGCCAGCGTCGAGGAAGACGGTGGCGTCGGTGCGGTTGCGGGGTGACCAGGCGTAATGCCGATCAACGGGAGCCGGGCTGGTCAGCACTGGGCGATCAGTTACGGTCCTTTGGATCGGAGCTCGCGGACCCTCCGCTCCACTTCCTCAAAGTTCGTGTGCGACTTCTCGACGGTCTCGAGGTCGGTTTGGGCACGCTCATGATCACCGTCTTCACCGGCCCATTCGGCGCGGAGGAGCAGGGCGTTCAGCTTCTGTTTGACGGTGATGTCGGAGGTGTCGAGGATGCTGTCGATGTCTGCGTAGGCTAGGGCCAGCCGCCCCTGCCTGCGCAACGCCCGTGCCCGACGGGCCAACGCTATGAAGCGACGGTTGTAGGTGGTACCCACGAGGTCCAGCACGGCCGACCGGTCCGCGATCGCTGATGCGAACTCGTTCCGCTCGTCGAAGATGTCCGCGCGGTTGTTGAGCGAACAAGCTCGCGCTTCGGCGAGTACGGTCTCGTGGTCGATGACGCACGTGAAGTCCGCGGCGGCAGAGTCGAGATCACTGAGGTGGTGGTTGACGATGCCCCTGTTGTTCAGGATAGCTGCGTACTCGGTCCACGCTGTGTCGCAGTCGGCGAGCGCATTGGAATAGAGCGTTTTGGCCCGCTGCGCGTCTCCTTCTTTCCAGACCAGATTGGCGAATTTGAACCGCACGGCCGCGACCGTGCGACAGGTGGGCTCGATGCGTCCCTCTTGGATCGCGGTACGCATCTTGTCAAAGGTCCACTGGACTACCGGGTTGTCGCTGCGCTCCAGCAGCGGCATGACCACTAACGCGAGTTCAAGACCGGCCAAGGGCGATTCGTCGTTCTCGACGGCGTCGAGCAGGCTGAGCAGTCGTGGGTGGAAAGGGTGGTCAGTCACCGTCCGTTCTACGAAGCCGCGGTAAGCGTCCGGGCGCACCTGAGCCGCGTAGGCCAGCAACCGCGGCACGGAAAGCACGCCAGTGGCGGCTCGGTCGAGGTAGTCGAGCACATACAGCTCGCCCATGATGTCGGGACGAATCCCGTCCACGAAATCGGAGCTGGTCGTGGACGGGCCAAGATACTGGGAGGCCCCAGGGAGGAGATCCTTTACCCGGTCCGGCAACGGGTGTAAAGCGTCATAAGCATGGATGGTGAACCCACCCGCACAGGTCGCCAGAAAACGAAGATTGTGGCCGAGCGCCGCCGTCTCAGACGATGCCGCCCGCCCATCCAGCCAGGCGGCTTTCCGGGCGATCAGGCGCCTCAACGCCGTATCCCGCCCGGAATGTGAATCGTCCGGGTTGAACTGGTCGAGCGCCGCGATCTGCACGAAGAGCGGGCGCAGACTCGGGTCCATTTTCTCGGCTTGGTCGACGATATCCTCGACGCGGGCTTTGGTGAGGTCGCCGACCCCCCATTCCGCAGCCGTGCGCCGGGCTAGAGAACGGGCTTCGTCACGGGCGATCCCGGACACTCTGCGGGGTTCGGCGTGCATCACCGCGCTCACGCGGCACGATTCCTCCATTCGATTCATCCGAGTAGCGGCCGACCACCATTCGCCGACGGCGTTGCGCTCAAGGATCAGCAACCGCATCGGAGCGCTGTGAGAGCGCCTGCTCAGTGTGGAAAGCGCGTCCGAGAGCCATTGGCTTCGCTGTGCCGCGTAGTCGACCACGACAAGAGAAGGCCGCTCCGCAGCGGCCTTGCCCAGCGACGATTGATCCGCTTCGCGCAGGAAGCCCGCATGCCAGCCGTTGTCAGCGGCGAACCGGCACAGCTCCACCGCGATTCTACTCTTGCCGATCCCGGCAGGCCCGGTCCACGCCCACCACAAGAAAGGCCGATCGGCGGCGAGGAACGCCGTCAGTTCCTCCAATTCGACTGTTCGCCCCACGAACTCGACGGTCGTGTTCGCGAACGACAGCAACGACTCAGGGGTATCCAACGCGGGAATATCGAGTTCCAGGGACCCGATATCGTTGTTGTGGAACGAGAGGTTCCCGATATGACCGGCTTGCACGACGTTCTTCGCGACACCGGACATGGTGTTCGTCGTTGACACCGTCGGTTCGCTTCTTCTCCGCAACCGTCGTAGCAGTGGGCCGAGCACGGGTCAATGATGCCAGAGAACGGCGTACTCTCGCTCAGCCTCTACTCGCCCAGGCGAACTCGTACCCCTTCTTCTCTTGCTCGGCCACCGTCCGCTGCCAGAGCACCAGACGGTGTGCTTGCCGAAAATTCCATCCATGCAGGTCAGGCGCTTGTCATGCAGTTCGGCCGCCCTGTGGAGTCGCCATCCCGCAGTCGCGCATGGCGGCGTTCGACGTCGCGCCTCAGTCGAGTGTGCGGCCTGGAAGATGGCTTGCTGTGTACAGCGGTCCGGCGCATCGCACTGCAGCTGGTGTGTTCGCCTGCGAGGACCTTCGGTGTACGGCACCTGGGTTGCGGTGGTGTCCCACCGTTCGGTGGCGGCGGTTGGGTCTCTATCCGTTGTGTGAGTTCTCCGGCTGCCCGTTCGTCCGAGCCTGACCGGCCTGCTGGTCGGACGGCGGACGTGGACGGTCTGGAGTCGGCGCCCGAGTGGGTGGGCGATGGTAGGGCGGCCGCACTGTTCGGCTCGCCGGAGTTGATCCGTGCAGCGTTGCTGCCTGAGCATGCCAGCGAGTTCGATGCGGCTTTCGATGCCGCGTTGACGGCGGCGCGGCGGACTCTTCGTCTGGACCAGTTGCGGTCGACGTTGCAGGTGTGGCGGCGGGTCGCGCTGCTGACCCGCGAGGATCTGGAGGCGGCCCGTCGGCTGGTGGACGCCACCGTCGAGGTCCGTCGTGCGGGTGCCTCCCGGACGGGCAGTGTGTCGTGGGACGAACTGCGGGCGGAGTTGGGTCTGTAGTCGCCAGTGGTCCAGGCGGCGGTCGACGACGGTCATGGCGTACACCCTCGACATCGATCCTGACGCGCAGGAGCAGATCCGCGCTTCCACCCGAGGCGCTCGTCGCGCTCGGTGAGGCGTTCGAGGTCCTGACCCTGGTGCCCGAGCGGGGCAGCCCGCTCAACCCGGACAATCCGGATGGCGGGCTGTTCCACCTCACGTTCGGCCAAGGACTCGGTTTGATCACCTATCTGCTCCTGACCTCCCAGGACCGGGTGGACGTGCTGCTGGTGACCTTGTGGGGTGCCAATAGTCGGCCACACGGTCTGACCTGTGGTTAGGCGGCTGCGTGTTCGTACTCGTTGATCAGGCCGCCGAGGACTGGTCGGCGGCGTATCGAGGTGAAGCCTGGCTCTGCGATCGGGTGGTCTGGTTGTGGTGGGGCGAGTCGCAGGGCTTGGTGTGGTCTGCGGTGGTTGTAGTGGTTCGCGTAGCGCTGCAGCACCGTCCGCAGGTGGTGTTGGTTGAGGATGAGCAGTCGGTCGGTGGCTTCGCGTCTTACGGTGCGACGAATCGTTCGGCGTGGGCGTTGGCTCGCGGACACCGTGGTGGGATCTTCACGGCCTGGATGCCTGCGCCGGAGAAGACCGCGTCGAACGAGACGGTGAACTGACCGGCCCGGTCGCGTATGAGGAACCGGAAGTCGTCTGCCCGGTCGCCGAGGTCCATCAGCAGGTTGCGGGCTTGTTGCGTGGTCCAGGGTCCGTCTGGGTTGGTGGTGGTGCCGAGGATGTGGACGTAGCGGGTGGCGACTTCCATCACGAAGAAGACGTACACGCGTTTGAGGGTGACGGCGCAGTCGACGTGGAAGAAATCGCAGGCCAACATGCTCGTGACCTGGGCGCGGAGGAACCGCCGCCAGGAGGTGTCGGTGTCACGCTGGGGTGAGGGCGGTATGCGCAGGCGCTTGAGCACGCGGCGCACGGTTGAGGCGGCTACCCGGTGGCCGAGCTTGAGCAGTTCACCCTGGATCCGGCGGTAACCCCAGCCTGTGTTCTCCCGCGCCATCCGCTGGATCAACGCCACGACGGTGTCGTCGACCGGTGGTCTGCCGGTGCGGTGCGGGTGGGTCCACTTCCTCGCGACCAGGCGTCGATGCCATCGCAGGATGGTGCCTGGTGTCACCAACCGGTGCTCGCGCAGCAGTCGGGGGAGTCGGCGAACCAGCGCGGCGAGCACCGCACGATCGGCCCACTCCAGCCGCGGGCGGGGGTTGGTTCGTCGCAGCACGGCGACCTCATGCCGCAGTACCAGCAGCTCCACGTCCTTGGCCGCGGAGGACCGGCTGAGCAGAATCAGCCAGTCACCGAGCCGGACGAAGATCAGGTACAGCAGTCGTAACGCCACACCCCGCGATCATGCCCTGAAGGTCCAGTGTGCGCGATCGCTGCAGCTCAGCATGCCAGTGCAGAGTTCTGGCACCCCACAGGCTCAGCGCCTCAATGCAGGGCTCTGGCACCCCACAGGTCGTATTGGCCATAGTTCTATCCGTGTTGCGTAACCTGCGACGATGACTTTCGGGCGGAATCGAGCGGTCTGTCAAGATCGCTAGCGACGAACTGTCGGCCGACTTTTGTCTGCAATTGACTGATCTCAAGTAGGGTTAAGCGCTATGGCCTGCTGCAGCTATAGCTAACAGTTACCACCATATTCCTGTTGTGTGAGAATCGACCACTACGTCCTGGACAATTGTGCCACTGTGGTCAACTGCAGCCAAGAAGGCGCCGGATAAATCCGAACTTGTTAGATTGGTATCAATTAGGCGCGTGCCCAGCAGGCGCGCGTCTTTCAGGCTTGAGTGTGAGAAGTCGGCACTCGTCAGGTCGGTGCGTATCAGCGTAGCACCTGTTGCGGTCGTAATAACGAGGTTTGCGTTAGTGAGGTCCGCGCCTGTAAGATCGGCATGATACAAATTTGCACCCGAAAGGTTTGCGTCGTTCATTTTGGCGCCAGTCAGGTCCGCCTCGTATAGGACTGCGTTCTGCATCCATGCAATCGACATCTTCGCGCCGACGAGCGATGCACGAGTCATATCTGTACGACTAAGGTTAGCGCGCATGTCAGCACCGACAAGATTTGCTTCGACGAGGCTTGCTTCAGAAAGGTATGAACCGGAAAAATCGGCACCAGAAAAGTTAGCGCCGTCCAGATTCGCCCGAATCAGACACACGGAAGTAAGGTTGACTCGCACTTCGTCCTTACTTCCGTTTCGGCGACCCATGACCGTAAGAGCTGCTTGCACATCGGGACTGACAGTCTGATCTGGACACGACGTGTCTTCAAACGGGCGAAGTGGGGGGCGTGGAGCGTTGGTGCGCACGAAGGCGGACAGAACCTCAATGATGGTCGACTGGTCACGAGGGGAATCATGGGCTAGTCGCTCTAAAGCATAAATTCCACCTAGACGAACCTGTAGGCGATCAGCCCCTTGCTGACCAATCTGTTCAATCGCCTTCGTGTAGCGGTCGGTGAACTGTCCCTGTTCAGCCACCCTGTTCTGAGCCTGGGCGGCAGCCACCTGATCTCGGGTGGCGTTGAGTGACAGCCCCGTGAAGATCAAGGCACCGATGGCAGTTGCCGCAGTGATCAAGGCGGTGACGGTTTGCGCGATCGTCGGCATGTCACGCCCAGTTCCGCTTGTGGACGGCTTGCTGGCGGTACGTCCTCGAGTGGTCACCGAGTTCTTGTTTGCCGTCCGAGGGCGGAGCCGGGTTCCCCGGACCGCAGTTCGGCGTCCTTCGCCGCCTCGCCGCGCAGCAGCACCGACGGGACGGACAGCAACTTCCGGGTCACCTTGTACAGCAGGGACACGATCACCCGGACATGGTCCCAACACCGTGGCAGCCTTCTCTACCAGCGGCGATGACTTTTCGAGCGGCACAAGATCCGGATCCAGCGTTCCATGATCGCGTTCATGCGCGGGATGCGGACTCCGCTGAGGACGACCTGGATGCCGGCGTCGGCGAGGACGGTGTCGAACAGGGCGGGGAACTTGCCGTCGCGGTCTCGGATCAGGAACCGTGCGGTGCTGCCCGCGTCGTCGAGGTCCATGGCGAGGTTTCTGGCGGCCTGGGTGACCCAGGCCGCGGTCGGGTGCGCGGTGGCGCCGAGGATCCGGATCCTGCGGCTGGCGTGCTCGATCACCGCGAGCACGTACAGACGGGTGCCGCTCAACGTGGAGGTCTCGAAGAAGTCGCAGGCCATCAGGGCGTCGGCCTGTGAGCGGAGGAAGGTCGACCAGGTCGTCGAGGTGCGTTCAGGTGCCGGATCGATGCCGGCGTCCTCGAGGATCTGCCAGACGGTGGAGGCTGCGATCTTGATGCCGAGCACGAGGAGTTCGCCGTGGATGCGGCGGTACCCCCAGGCGGAGTTCTCGCGTGCCAGGCGCAGCACCAGTAGCCGGATCGAGCGGATGGTTCGTGGTCGGCCGGGCCGCTTGGGACGGGATCTGACCGCGTGGCGGCGTGCGAGGAGGTCGCGGTGCCATCGCAGCACTGTCTCCGGACGGACCAGCAGGCGGAGCCGACGAAGGGTGGCGACGGGAAGTCGGTGCAGCAGTGCCGCGAGGAACGCTCGATCGCCGGGAGAGAACCGCGGACGGGCGTCACCCAGTTGACGTTCCAGGATCGCGATTTGGTGCCGCAGCGCCAGGATCTTCACGTCCTTGTCCCGATCGCTCATAGGCAGCAGGCGCAGCAAGGCGAACGCGTTGGTCACGCCGAGGTAGGCCAGTCGGAGCAGCACAGCCGGTCATCATGCCGCGTCGCCCGACGAGCCCGTGGAACACCAGCATCCTTGCGGGCCTTCCCGAGCCCGTGTCCTGAGTGCGCTTCTGACCTGCATGGATGGAGTTATCGGCAGGCACAGGGCTGGGGAGTGCGGGAGGACAGCAGGGCGTCATACCGGACCTGGCGACCACGACTCCTTGATCAGGAGCTACGAAAGGTAGCGGGCGGAGTAGGTGCGGTTGGTTCCAGATGAGGGTGCGGTCGAGGAGTTCTCGGCGGCAATCGAAATCGGGTCAGGTGGTGATGGTGGTTGGGACCTGGACTTGTTGGGCCACAGGGGTCCAGATGTCGGTGTCGACGCCTGGTGTGTTGATGGCGACGATGAGTGCATAGCGGGCGTCGTGGTCGACGCGGTCGCGTGCAGCTTGTTCTTTCCACCAGCCTCCGACGGGGTAGACGGCGAGGGCTCCACGTTGGGCGAGGTCGGAGGCGGTTCCGGTCCAGATGTCGGTGTGGAGGGAGCCGGGGGCTCTTTGTGCTTCGGGGCCGAAGAGCCATTCGCCGGTGTCTCCGGCTGATGTGGGGCGTTTTTCTTCTTCCTGCAGGGCTCTGAGGTTGAGGCGTTTGTGGAAGTCGTCGTTGGACTCGGTGGGGCGGCGTACGTCGAACCGCAGGCCGTGGGAGGCGTAGTTGTAGCGGCCGTTCCATCCGCGGCGGGCGGGGTTGGGCTCGATGAAGTAGGACAGGGTCACCCGCAGCTGGACAGGGGTCGCGCCGAGGTCGGCGAGCACGTCGGTGGGCCAGGGCAGGTCGTGGAAGTGGATCTCGCGCAGTTTGTCGCCCTGGAAGGGGGTGATGGTTTCTTGGGCGATGAGGGTGAGGGAGTCTCCGGCGCTGCGGGTTGCTCGTGTCAGGTCGGGGACTCCCATGCCGTAGCGGCGCAGTACGGTGCGTTTGTCCCGCTTCTTCGATGTCCTGTCCACGTGGGCGCGCATGGCGGGGGTCCACTCGGCGGAGTGGACGATCAGTCCGCGTACTGCCTCCGGCCACAGCGAGGGGTAGTCGGCCATGATCCGAGCGGCGAGGTGTGCCGCTTGGGCGGTGGCGGCGCTGGTGGCGCCGATGGTGGTCAGCTGGCGGCTGCTGCTCGCCGTTGACCGGTTGTCCGGCGCGCGGGTGGTGAGCAGTTCCAGTGCGCCGACGGGGTGGCGTTCGGTGCCGTCGGGGGATTCCGCAACGTTGCCGCCTTCCATGACGATCTCGGGTTTGACGGGCCACTTGGTGTTGAACGCCACGGAGGTGCGGCTGAACGGTGAGAGTTCCCCACGCTGTGCGAGAGGGCTCCATCCTTCGTAGACGCCTGGCGGGTACAGGAAGGTGTCGAGGTCGGTGTAGGCACCGACGGTAAGCACGTTCCACGCTTGGGCGGGGTCCTGCACGGGTTCGATGTCGCTGCGGGACAGGTGATCGTGGTCGAAGGTCTCCACGTTGCCGGCCGAGACGATGAACAGTCGATGCGCGCCGGGGTGGGCCGCGCCGAGCAGGGACAGACCCGTCTCCGACTCGATCACGCCGCGTCCAGCGGCCAGCGCGTCGAGAGAGGCCGACCACGACGTCGGTTTGCCCAGCACCGACTCTGTCACGCCGTCGGCGGATGGAGGTTCGGAGGTGAGGGCGGTGACGGCCATCGAGTAGGCGCGGCGTCGGCGGGTCGCGACGGTTTCCACTGCTGCGACGCCCGAGGCGGTGATCGCGCCGTAGAGGTCGGGTTCGTTGTCGGGGAAGCCGGGCGGTGGAAGCAGTGTCAGTGATTCCAGGCCGTGCCGCAGGGTGATCGGGCCGGTCGTGGTCATCGCCTCGGCGAGATCGCCGTACAGGGCGAGACCGGCCATGGCCGTGCCGTGGCCGTCGTGGTCGTATTCGGTGGACCAACGGGGGTCTGCGGCGTGACAGTCCTGCGGTGGCAGCGAGGCGTCCAGCAGGGGGTGCATTCGGTGCACGCCGGTGTCCATCACGCACACCGCGGGAGCACCCGGCCCGGCGGCGACCACGAGCCGTGCCAAGTCCCGCACGAACCCGCTTTGCGTGGTGGCGTCCTCCTCGGCCAGGAATTCGGCGCGATGGATCGGGCTGCGCAGTTCCGCGATGTCATCGAGGATCTCGATGGCCGATGCCAACTGCTGCACGGTCGCCAGGACCATCACCACCGTCCGGGTGTTGAATCCCAGCGCCCGGCGTCCGACCCGCATGCCGGCGTCCCCGGCGTCGGCGTAGGCGCGCAGCCTTGCCAGTTCCTTGCCATCTCGCGGGCGCAGCCACACCTCCCACCACACGGACCCGTCCGAGTCGGGAAACCGCGTGATCGGATCGGTCCACAGGGCCTCGACGGAGGCCAAGCGGACGGCGTGGATGCGGTCGACGAGGTTGCGGTGGTTCGGCGCGCTCTTGTCGACCGAGGCCAGGTACTCGTCCAGGCGCCCGAAGAAGTAGCCCATGGTGCCCTCGGGCACGAAGACCGTGGCGGTCTCCACGCGTTGCCCGTTGACCACGTCGACGCGCACCGAACGCAGCTCGGGATGTGTACTGCCGGTGCGCGGATCGAGGCTGTTCAACGCCAGTTCGATGCCGGGGAAGCTCTCGAAAGCGACGTAGGTGCCCGGAACGGCGTCCGGAACGATCACCGGGTTGCGCTCGCGTCGAGCGCGGGCGTCGTGTTCGGCCGTTTCGAGTCCGCTGCGGATCGAACCACCGTGGGCACGCCGGTCCGCAGGGTTCGGAATGACCTTCGCATCGCCGCGACCTGGTACGGGGGCGTAGTCGAAGGTGGAGCAGCGGTCGGAGACGATCAAGTGGGTCTTGTCCCGCTGTGCCATACACCCTCAACCATCGCTCAGCCGATGTGGTCCGCCTTACGCGCCTGGAGGGCCTGACAGAGAGCGGCCGTGGTCACCGGCCCACCGTCAGTCAGGATCGCGTCCTTCGCGGCGAGTTCGGCGGCCACGGTGATCTCACCCTGACTCAACCCTTCGGCGGCTTGGTCGATCTTCGCCCAGTTCAACCGTGCCACCTCCACGGTGGCCAACCGATTCCTGATCACCTGGCGTGCCACCGCAGAGTCTGGAAGAGGGTACTCGATCACCGTGTCGAATCGGCGGAAAATCGCCCGATCGAGTAGTTGCGGATGGTTGGTCGCCGCGACCAGCAGGCTGTCCGAGGAGTGCGTCTCGAGGAACTGAAGGAAAGAGTTGAGCACTCTTCGTATTTCGCCGACGTCGTTGCCATGGGTCCGCTCCCCTGCCAGAGCGTCGACCTCGTCGAACAGATACACGCCACGCGTCTCGACGAGCGCGTCGAAGATCAAACGCAACTTCGCGGCGGTCTCGCCCATGAACTTCGTGATCAAACCGTCCAGGCGAATCACGAACAATGGCAGCCTCAGCTCACCGGCCAGGACCTGTGCCGACATGGTCTTACCTGTCCCCGGCGCCCCGGTCAGCAGCAGACGCCGTACGGGACGGAACCCGTGAGAACGCAGCCGGTCGGCCTGGCGCTGCTCCAAGATCACGCGTTCAAGCCTGTGCAGCAGGTCCGGATTGAGTGACATGTCCGCCAGTGCGAGCTGCGGATAGCTCACATTGAGCAACTGGGCGAGTTCGCCACGCGGCTGGGCGACTGCGACGAGCCTGCCCTGCGTGACCGGGGAGGTCGACTGCTGGCGTAGCGAGTCGACCAGAGCCTTGAGTTCCTGGGCGAAGCGTCCGTGCCCGTTACGGGCCGCCCCGGCGGCGACCTGGAGGGCAACGGAGTAGAAGCGGGTGTCGTCGCCCTCCGCATGGCTCTTGACCAGTGCTTTGACCTGATCTGCCGTAGCCACCCGACCTCACCTCCCCTGCACGCCTGCCGCGGTCGCGCTCGATCGACGCCGAACGATAGCGGTACCGCTCCCTCAGCTTCCCATGCCTCACCCTGACTGGCCTGCCGTTTCGAGATGCGGACGGCCAGCCTGTCCGCACCGAAGCTGCTTACATTCTGTGATGGTCTTTCAACGATCGGCTCCGGCGTCGATTGCATGAGCAACCCGTGTGGTCGTCCCTGGCCGGACGTCCATCGTTTCCGCACTCGGCCAGCGTCGTGGTTGAGCGGATGAACGGGTGCCTACTCTGCGGTCGAGTGTCGTGTGCGCAGCGTCTGATGCGCTCGTGCCTCGGTCGATTCCCTGCGACTGGGTGCAGCATCCCGACGGGCTGCTGCCGCGCGACGGCGACACCGTCACCGGCGACCGCGCCGAACGCTTCGCAGCCCATCACCACCCCGCCACCGTTGCCGCGTTCGCGGGCACCCTCGCCCTGGCCCGGCTGACACCCCGCCTATGACCGAACCCGCGCTGCGGCACCACACTCACCGCACTCCTGCAACCCCTGCTGTCCGCAGGGGCGCCACCACCGGCACCGCCGTCGACGTACGTCAAGGCGACCACGAACTCGTCCTGGTTTCGGGCACAACCCGCGATCAGACGGCGGTGCCATCGCAGGACGGTGCCCGTGTCACCAACCGGTGCTCACGTAGCAGTCGTGGCAGTTGGCCCGTCAATGCGGCGAGCACAGCGCGATCGACCCAGTCCAACCGCGGGCGGGGGTTGGTCCGGCGCAGCACGGCGACCTCGTGCCGCAGCACCAGCAACTCCACGTCCTTAGCCGCTGATGACCGGCCGAACAGAACCAACCAGCCACCGAGCGGCACGAAGATCAGGTACAGCAGTCATAACGCCACACCTCACGATCCTGCCTCGGAGGCCAGAGAGCAGAATCGCCGCAGCTCAGCGTCCCAGTGCAGAGTTCTGACACCCCACAGGTTGTTATAGAAGTGCTCGTACTCGCGCAGGGCGTGCAGCAGGTGCTGTTGGTTCCAGATCAGCGTTCGGTCGAGTAGTTCACGGCGGCAGCTGTGGATCCAGCGTTCCATGATCGCGTTCATGCGCGGGATGCGGACGCCGCTGAGGACGACCTGGATGCCGGCGTCGGCGAGGACGGCATCGAACAGTGCCGGGTACTTCCCGTCCCGGTCGCGGATCATGAACCGCGCGTGTTCGCCCGAGTCTTCGAGATCCATGACGAGGTTCCTGGCGGCTTGGGTGACCCAGGATGCGGCGGGGCGCGCGGTGGTGCCCAGGACTCTGATTCGGCGGCTGGTGTGCTCGATGACCGCGAGCACGTACTGGCGGGTGCCGCTCAACGTGGAGGTCTCGAAGAAATCGCAGGCCAGTAGTGCCTCGGCCTGTGAGCGGAGGAAGGCCGACCAGGTCGTCGCGGTGCGCTGGGGCGCCGGGTCGATCCCGGTGTCCTTGAGGATTTGCCAGACGGTGGAGGCTGCGACCTTGATGCCGAGTACGAGGAGTTCGCCGTGGATGCGGCGGTAGCCCCAGGTGGGGTTCTCCCGTGTCAGGCGCAGCACCAGGAGGCGGATCGAGCGGACGGTCCGTGGACGGCCGGGCCGCCTGGGACGGGATCTGGCTGCGTGGCTGCGTGCGAGGAGGTCGCGGTGCCATCGAAGCACTGTCTCCGGACGGACCAGTAGTCGGAGCCGACGAAGCGCATCGGCCGGGAGTCGGTGCAGCAGTGCCGCGAGGAACGCCCGGTCGCTGGGGGAGAACCGTGGACGGGCGTCACCGAGCTGGCGTTCCAGGAGGGTGATCTGGTGCCGTAGCGCCAGGATTTCCGTGTCCTTGTCCCGGTCGCTCAGGGGCAGCAGGCGCAGGAGGGCGAACGCGTTGGTCACGCCGAGGTAGGCCAGTCGGAGCGGCACAGCCGCTCATCATGCCGCGTCAGCGGCTGGCGCTGTGGACCTACGGCCGCACCCACGAGCACCTCGGCCCTTCAAGCTACGCACCGCTTCAACCTGCATGGATGGAGTAATCGGCAGGCACAAGGTCCAGCACCGTCTCCTCGAGTCCGTGCTCGATCAGCCGTTGCCGAAACCCGGTCAACACGGTGTGGTCGAACCCCGGATCGCTCAGCTCCAGACCGAGCGCGTACTACCAGTCGCTCCGAGACCGCGAACACCTCCGCCGCCTGCTTGTAGCCCTCCATCCGCCCCGACTTCAGCGCCACCACCCGCAACCGCAACACTCCTGCTCCGCAGGCGACAACCGATGCGCACCCTCAATCTCAACCACACGACCAGCCTGCAGGCAACCGATCGCTTTCATTTCAATATATGAATGTGATTGCCGCAAGGAATAAAGTGTTGCGGTGTTCCACTTCAAGTAGAAGTACTGTAATATGGACCTGCTCGACGCCGTCGACTAGTTGTGAGTTGATGCCATGTTTATTACAGAGACGAATGTAGCGATTATCGTCAGTGTACTGGGTGCGATAGCTAGCATCGCTGCAGTAGTATCAGTCAGTCTAGATGCGCTCAATGCGGCGCGGGAGCGTGAAGTCAGGCTGCGTCGCACCGCCGGGTGGTTCATAGCGGCGCTAGCGTTGACAGTAGTCGTGGGGTGCGTGTGGCGGCTAACGGAGAATGGTATTCCAATCCAGCAGTGGCTGACTCAACGATTATCCTGGTACGCCGCTGGCGCTGTTATAGTCGGAATAATTGCCGCGATTACGGCTGTACGAACACCTATCGTAGGTTATAAGCTGTTGCGAAATGTCGCAAGAGAGACTCGGGAGCAAGTGCGCATTGATCTTTCATCGCGGGTTGTTCGTCCGACTCGAGGCTATTGGCGGATCATGCGGTGGTCGGCGACTCCACTCACTGTGGTGTTCGGTGAGCGGGGTAGTGGAAAGAGCTTCAACATTGGATTCATTGTCTCAAAGATCTGCAGAAATGTGGTCCGGCACCGTCGGCCGCGACAAGTGGCTATCTGGATAAATGCGAACGCTGTCAACATGATCGACACTGTCGAGGAGATTACTTCTGATCTTATCGCAGCGCACGTGGAGATGGCCGCTGCACAAGGCAACGCAGCGGTCGCTGACTATCTTGCCACCCGCATGCATACAGGTCGCGGGCGTGTGCGTTGGTTGGTGGTGATCGACTCTATCGACGACCTTCCACTTGGTGGTCAGATCTCGGACCGGGAAGCGGCAGTACGAAAATACTTGCACCGAGCGCGAGATTTTGCTCGTACACGCGAGCGCGTTCAGATTGTTGCCATTATGCGTTCGGTACCGAACCTCGAGGCCGACGTGCCCGTATACCAGGCCGAACCACTCACTGATAATCAGTTCCGTGAATTACTCGGAAGCGTCGACCATCCCGAGTTGGCCACCCGGATTCGATTTGACCCCTACTTCGGGACATTTCGGGAAAGTCCGCTTCTAGTGCAGACACTTAGCGCTTTACCTCCTCAGGTCAAACCTGTCGATACTGGTTACGACCTAATGAGATGGATTGTACAAAGCCGGCTTTCTTTGTTGTGTGAAAACAATGAACTTCGCACTTCGGTTGAGCGCGCTGCCGGTCAGCTAGCCTGGCAGATGGCGGAAGCAGGAAACGAGCATTCGGTGATGCCCGCCGACCTTAAAGACGAGGTAAGTGTACTTCAACGTGCAGGCTTGGTCCGGGCAATTGGCGACAGGTGCCGATTTAATCATCCATGGATTCGCGACTATTTCGGCGCCCGGTTACTAATCGCCGGTGACTGTCCACTAAATTTGCGATGGGCATTGCAAAATGAGCTTCGCGAGGAGTTCGTTGTCAGTGCGCTGCAATCTGGTGCAACCCACCTCGTCGAACAAGCTGTCGAGGATGCGAAGACGATCTTAAAAGAAGAGAAGGATGGGGCAGACCCTGCGTTGCCCTCCTTGCTTACATTGCACGAAGCGTCCAAGGTTGGACTGGGTGGGGCGCGGTGGCCTGACCGGGCAGGTGCTGTGATGATCATGTTGGTGCGTGGACTCTGTCGTGCGCCAGGTAGTCTGCTCGGACAGCCAGCAATCTCTGAACCGGCCACGCAGATGGTTCAGTCGGCAATGAGAGCCAGCACGGGGCGTGTACGAAATCTGGCCTTACAACTACTACCCCTCGCTGCACCAAACACGGCAGCGGACTGTGCGCGCTTGATTCTAGTTGACAAGGAAGACTCAACACTCATAAATCCGCTGCTCGAACAATTGGCTTGGTTGCCCAATGTAAATATGCAGCTTGAGCCCTCAGTACTCGCGAGGACCCTTTTAAGCAACAACGGCTACTACATGCTGAACATTCCACAAAGTGTGTCACCAGCTGCTCGGGAACCATATAGCTTGCCATGGCGGATGCGCAACGTTCTAAGGGTCGGAAGGATTTTCGCAATCGCCCTTCTGTTGCTCGTGTTGTACCTTTCCATTGATGGCATCCTGCAAAGCGAGGTTGCATATTCACTGATTTTTGGGTTGCCCGCAATAGCTTTTCTGGCTGACTCACGTGTCCGGGCGGAATCTGGTATCGGCTTTGTGGCATACGCATGTGGTGCAGTATTCGCCGCCGCCGCTGCACTCGGATTCCTGGCGGGCACTATTTTAATCTTCCCAGCCGTAGTGTCACTTTTCTCCGGGGCCTTCGCGGCGGCGCTTAAATTTATTCTTGTGGCCTACTTTACGACTTGGCCAGCCGCCATGCTGGCAATGACCCTACTCGACAAACCTGCTGCCGTGGTCGACTGGGTGCTGCCTCAAGCGCCATTGGTCCGGCAACATTTTTTGCCTTGGCTGGTTGCTCACGTGCGATCAGCATGGGCCAGACCAGAGGTTCGATCCGTTGCTACTGACCTTCCTACACTTGTTCTGGTGCTCCTCGGGATTGCTTTCTTCATCGCGACCGGCGGTCGCTCGACCGAGTCAGTATCAGTCGTCGACATTATCGTCGGTACGGGGGGCCCGCTCTTTCTTTTCACAGCAGGCTTGCGGGTGTGGAGGCGACTGAGGCCGGACCGCAGCCAACTCACTGCAGCACTACGTGGGGTAATTCCGAAAGATATTGATGACCACTGGTTGCTGGAGATGTTAGAGCAGGCAGTCAAGCGGAATCGCATTGATGTGGGCGGACTACTGCGAAGCCTTTCAAGTGCGGAGTCCGTCACGTTGGCTAAAATTGCGCAAGTGCTTGATGACCTAGATAAAGCTTTAGAATTCGCAAGAAAAGTACTTCCTCAAGACGTAGGCACCTCGCTTCACATACCTCCGGCGGTATTCGCATTGGCCGGACCGTTCACTCTTCCAGAGTTTCACGACTGGCTAGAGACTTTCGAATCTCGCCATCCAGGTATTCTCGACTGGTTGACCAAAAGTCATCGAGGCCTTGTGGCCGAGTTGGCGGATCGAGCTCATCATCCTGGTCAATAATGCGCGACATTGCGCTTGCTGATCTTTGATTTGTGGTGCTGTTGGAGGCAGGTTCAGACGGTCGTAGCATGTGATCTTGAAGTTCGGTGGGAAGGATCGGCCGCCGTGCGCCGAATGTTGACGTTGGCCAATCGGGAGGAGATCTCCCGTGGACTAGCCGAGTCGTTGGACTACAAGGAGATCGCGGTTCGGATCGGTCGTGACGCCTCGGTCGTGTCGCGGGACGTGGCCCGGCACGGCGGTCGCGACGGGTACCGGCGGTGGTGGCCGACCGGGCCGCGGAAACCGTCCGGTCGAGGCGGAAGTCTCTGGCGGTGGACCGCGATCCGGTGCTGCGGGCGCGGGTGGCGGGGCTGTTGCGGGCGGGTTGGTCACCGGCGTCGATCACGGGCCGGTTGGCACGGGGCGAGGACGGCGAGGACGCTGTGCGGGTGAGCCACGAGGCCGTCTACCAGTGGGTCGGGACTTCACCCCGGATGTTGGACACGGGGTGCAGTCCCTCAGCCTCACCGCCAGTGACGTCCTAGCCGGTCTGACCCAGCAGGGCCAGACCGACAGCGCCGACTACGGCTTCACCGTCGACTACCGCAACGGTGCGCTCGACTGCCGCAACGACTTCCACCTCAACTACGCGACGGGGGTGCGGTGCTCGACACCAAATCCCGTCAACTGCCATCGCCTCACCGTCACCGCGAATTCCTTCGACTGGCTCGTGATCGACCAGGACAACGACTCCCGCGCCACCTTCAAGAGCGTCGCCTCGGTGACCGTCGACGGCAGCACGATCACGAATGTCTTCACGGTCGAGCCCGTGCGCGGGCCGGGGGTCTATCTCGTAATCGGTGTGTCCGGCGTTGTTGATCAGTAAGTCTCGGCGTTCGGCCAGCGGTCACCGAACGTGATGGCGAAGGCGTTGAGCACGGGCTTCCAGCGCATCGTCCACCTGGTGCGGCCCGTTCCGGTCGGGTCGAGGCTGCGGGTGACAAGGTACAGACACTTCATCGCCGACTGCTCGGTCGGGAAATGCCCGCGGGCTCGGATCGCCCGGCGGTAGCGGGCGTTGAGCGACTCGATCGCGTTGGTGGAGCAGATCATCCGCCGGATCTCGACGTCGTAGTCGAGGAACGGCACGAACTCGTCCCATGCGTTGCGCCACAACCGGATCATCGCCCCGTATTTGCGGCCCCACTTCTCCGCCAGGTCCTCCAGCGCGGCGGCCGCGGCGTCAGGGGTGGGCGCGGTGCAGATCGGGGCGATGCCCCGTTTCACCGCGTCCCAGTCCTGGCGGGCCACCAGTCGGAAGGTGTTGCGGATCAAGTGCACGACGCAGGTCTGCACGACGGCCTGCGGCCACACGTTCGCCACCGCGTCGGGCAGGCCCTTGAGCCCGTCGCAGACCAGGAAGAACACATCGTGCACGCCGCGGTTCTTCAGGTCGACCAGCACGCTCATCCAGAACTTGGCGCCCTCGCCGCCGGTGCCCATCCACAGCCCGAGCACGTCCTTGCGGCCGTCCACCGTGACGCCGATCGCGGCGTAGACCGGCCGGTTGGCGACCTGGCCGTCACGGACCTTGACCACGATCGCGTCGAGGAACACCGCCGCGTAGACGGCGTCAAGCGGGCGGGCGGCCCAGTCGTTCATCTCCGCCACGACCTTGTCGGTAATCCGTGACACCGTCTCCTTCGACACCGAGGCGCCGTAGATCTCGGCGAAGTGCGCCGAGATCTCCCCGGTGGTCAATCCCTTGGCATACAACGACAACACGATCTCGTCGACGTCGGTGAGGCGACGTTGCCGCTTCTTGACGATCTGCGGCTCGAAGGTGCCCTCCCGGTCGCGGGGCACCTCGATCCCCACCCCGCCGGCCGCGTCGGAGATCACGGTTTTGGTCCGGCTGCCGTTGCGCACGTTGGTCGACTCGCGGCCGGGTTCCGCGCGGTTCTTCTCGTGGCCGAGGTGCTCGGTCATCTCCTCGGCCAGGGCGGTCTCCAGCACGCTCTTGGTGAACAGCTTGAGCAGGCCATCAGGGCCGGTCAACGCCAGTCCTCGCGCCTTGGCCTCGACCACCATCGCCGCCGCGGCGGCCTGCTCCGGCGACAGCTGCCGCCCGGTCCCCGTCTCGCTCTTCCGTGCGCTCACAAGCTCAGATGTCATCACTCACAGTGCCCATCCCGCCGGACCCCAGGCCCGGCGTGTCGGGCCGAACACACCGATCTTGAAACAGTCCCCGGGCCGGAGCGACGATGACTTTTCGAGCGGCACAGGCGCGGAAGCTCTTCTGTTGACTGAAAGAACCGGAGCCCTGTGCCTGCCGAAAACGTCGTCCATGCAGGTCAGGCAGCGTGGTAGTACTCGTTGAGGATTCCGCCCAGCCGCTGTCGTTGGCGGATGTCGAGATGGGTGAGCGCTGCTTGGTCGGTGATGGGTGGTGGTAGGGCGTGTAGTGGTCGTGCGTTGTGGATGCCTTGGTGGGGTCGGTGGGTGTTGTAGAACTTCTCGTACTCGTGCAGGGCGTGGAGTAGGTGCGGTTGGTTCCAGATGAGAGTGCGGTCGAGGAGTTCGTGGCGGCAGCTGCGGATCCTGTACCGCTCGAAAAGTCATCGCTGCTGGTCAAGCTGCGTGTCTGTACTCGTTGATGAGGCCGCCAAGGATGGGGGTGCGGAGCGGTCTGTGGGTGTCGAGGTCGTGTGCTGCGGCGGGATGCTGCCGGGCTTCGGGTGGTAGTTGGTTGCGGGCTTGGTGGGGTCGGTGTCGGTTGTAGTGGTCTTCGTAGGTTTTGAGGACGGGCTATGAGTTTGCGGTGCCAGGCGAGCACGGTACCGGGCATGACCGGAAAGACCGCCCGCCACCGGCGGCGATCCATCAGCCCGGACAGGGCGGCGAACCGGAACCGGTCCGCGGGCTCGTAGCGGACAGGGCCTGCGAGTTGCCGACGAAGGACCGCGTTCTCGTGGCGCAGCACGATCGCTCGGCGTCCTTGGCCGCCTCACTGCGGAGAAGCACCGACGGGATGGACAGCAACTTCCGGGTCACCTTGTACAGCAGGGACACGATCACCCGGACATGCTCTCAACGCGGCGACACCCCGCTCTACCAGCAGCGATGACTTTTCGAGCGGCACACCGTTAGTTGGCGGCGAAGGACCGCGTTCTCGTGGCGCAGCACGATCAGCTCGGCGTCCTTGGCCGCCTCACTGCGGAGAAGCACCGACGGGATGGACAGCAACCTCCGGGTCACCTTGTACAGCAGGGACACGATCATCCGGACATGGTCTCAACGCGGCGACACCTCGCTCTACCAGCAGCGATGGTTTCCGAGCGGCACAACCACTACGCAGCCTGACCTGCACGGACGGTATTTTCGGCAAGCACAGCGTTCCCCGGTCGTGGAGGCGGTCAGGGGGCACGGGCGGCGTCCTTCTGGGACTCGGGCTTGTGGCGGCTCTTGCACGAGGTGATCACAAGGCACAGCTGTCGCTTGCGCCTCGAGTGTCCGCTCGACGTGCGAGAGCAGCGCCTCGCGACGGCGGAACGACAGCGGCTCGCGCGGGATGTCGCCGATGACGAGCTTCCGCGGGTCTCGCCTCGTGGTGAGCGCAGCACATCCGGGGGTGCGTCGCAGCTGGAGGTAGGCGATCACGGCCGCCACCCCACCGATCAGGGCGCCAGCCGTGCCAACGGCCACATCCGGGTCCACGCGGCCAGGGTAAGGGGAGCGAGGAGCCGGCCGGACCCTGCTAATCTCAAGCAGTTGTGAATTTCTTTCGCGGTATTCCTCGCCTTTCGTCCGCACTTTTGCGGCCCCCGGATCAGGGGATCGGTGTACTCCGCCGGCCGCGATCGGCGAGGCCGGCTCTCCATCTCAATCGGTCTTTCGGTTGAGTCACGTTCACGTTCCGGTGGTCTGTACGATTCGCGGCCCAGTGCGTGCGGATCCGGTTGAGGAGTGGTGTTGTTAGCGGACGACCGGCCGGCGGCCCCTCGGTGGTTCGAGGCGGGGAGGTCGCGGTACCAGCACGAGCAGAGCGGTCTTGATCACGTGCGTCGGTTGATGCCTGATCGGGAGCCGTACCGGGCTTGGGCGACGTTCAGCTTTCCCACGCCGTCTGGGCATCTTCCGGAGTGTGATCTGCTGATGGCGACGCCCGCCGGGTTGTTCCTGGTGGAACTCAAGGACCTGGGCGAGCACGTGACCAACGACGGCGGCCGCTTCGTGTTCCGCCGATCGGGCGCCAAGCGACCGAGGGTGCTTCACAACCCGTTGCAGGTGGTCGACCAGAAGAGCAAGGACCTCAGGGCGCAACTCCGCCGGGTCGCCAGCAGGGAGCGGCCGGGGCTGCGGGTGCCCAGGGTCGAACCGGCGATCTTCCTGACCACACCGGGTCTGCGGTCGGAGTTGGACGACATCCACCGTGTCCGCGTGTACGGCCGGGACGGGGAATCCACCGGGCTGGACTGGATCTGGCGCGACCTGCTCGGCCAGGTGCCGGACGAGCAGCTGGTGACGGAGGATTTCTCGGCCGTGCTGCCAGAGTTGCTGCGGCACCTCGGGATTGCTGCGGCCGACGCGTATCGGTGGTTCGGTGACTGGGAGCTGGCCCCGGAGCCGTTGGACTTCGGGAGCACGTGGGAGGACCGGCTGGCCACCCGGAACAGCGGGGTCCGGGAGGAAGGACGGCTCCGGGTCTACCTGACCGCGCAACAGGCAACCGGTGACGCTCGAGCATCGGTCGAGCGGCTGGCACGTCGTGAGTACGAGCTCCTGCGGGACATCACGCACCGGGGCATCGCACAAGCGGTGCAGTTCGGGCACCACCGAGACAACCCGGCGATCCTGTTCCGCCACCAGACGTCCGACCTGCGGCTCGATGCCTACCTCGCGTTGTACGGGAAGTCGCTGACGGCCCGACAGCGTCGTGAGATGGTGCGGCAGCTCGCCGAGGCGGTCCGGTACGCGCACAGCCACTCGCTGTGCCATCGGGCGCTGGCAGCCCGATCCGTGTTCGTGTCGGCGAAGACCGACGGGACCTCGCCAGTGCTGCGGATCGCCGACTGGCAGACCGCGTTCCGCGGCGACGACGTCAGCCGGCTGTCCTCGATCGGCAAGTCGTCCGTGAACGGTGAGCACCTCGCGGACATCACCGACGTCTACCTGGCTCCGGAGGTCGACGCGCCGCGCGCCGATGCAGTGCGGCTGGACGTGTTCGGGCTCGGAGCACTGGCCCATCTGATCATCACGGACGAACCGCCTGCCGAACGGCGGAGCGACCTGATCGACCGACTGACCGCGGAGCGGGGGCTGCGGACGTCCGGCCCGCTGGGCGAGCTGATCTTCAAGGCCACCCGCGTCGACGTGGCGCAACGCTTCGACTCCGTCGATTCGCTGCTCTTCGAAATGGACCGGGTCGAACGCAACTCCATCGGTGACGAGGACCGGGACCCGGTCGATCCGCTCACCGCTGTGCCAGGCGACCGGGTCGACAAATGGCTGGTCGAGCGAGTGCTGGGCACAGGGGCGACCGCGCGGGTCCTGCAGGTCGTCCGAGAGATCGTCGATGACGATCGAACCCGAACCGAACGGCGTGTCTTCAAGATCGCGCTCGACGAGGAGAAAGCCGTTCGACTGCGGGCCGAGGCGCGGGTGCTCGCCCAGGTCGGCGGGGGAGTGGTTGTGCGCCTGCTGAACGGCCCGCGGCTCGTCTCAGGACGCACAATCCTCGAGCTGGAACACGCGGGAGAGGAGTCGCTAGCGGCACGACTGCGGACCGGTGGCAGGCTCGGCCGACGCGAACTCGCGAGGTTCGGTGGTGACCTGTTCAGCGCGCTCGACCAGTTGGCGGCCCGGAACGTGCGCCATCGCGACATCAAGCCCGACAACCTCGGCGTCCTCCAGCGCGCCGATGGGGCCAGACAGCTGATGCTCTTCGACTTCTCGCTCGCCGACGCAGGGCCAGGTGACATCAAGGTCGGCACATGGGGCTACCGGGACCCCTTCCTCGGCACGGCAGATCGTCCGCTGTTCGACGATCACGCGGAGCTGTACTCGGCCGCAGTCACCTTGCATGAGATGGCATCGGGGGTACGCCCGCTGTGGGGTGACGGCACCGACCCCCGGATGACCGACGACCGGCTCCCCACCATCGCGACCGCGGAGTTCGACCCGTCGCTGGCCAAGCGGCTCGCGGAGTTCTTCAACCGTGCCCTCCACCGTGATGTCGAACAGCGCTTCCGGGATCTCGCGGAGATCGAGGAAGCCTGGCGCACCGTGTTCGGCCCCACCCGGTCTCGACGCCGCAAGCCGCCCGCCCGCCCCAGGCGTGTGCAGACCGCCATCCGGACGGCCGCGCGTCCAATTCGGTCGGCCGTTGACCGCCGTCGCGTGTGGATGCTGACCGCTCTCGCGGTGACCGGCGCCGTCCTCGCTGCGGCTCTGGTCGCTGATCGGCCGGCATCGACGAACCAAGCGGCTCCGGGACCGACCACCTCGTCCACGGCGAGTTCCACACCGCGGGCTCCGACGACGAGCCCGTCCGCCTCCGGTCCCCGGATCCCGGCGGCGACGGACCTCACCCTCACCTTCACCGTCGACGACATCGCCGGCTACCGCATAGGCGACAGCATGATCGGTCAATCACGGCAGCGCGTGAACGTTCGCGAAGTGATCACCGATCCGGAGTCGGCGACGGCTTCCAGCTTGGCAGCGTGGGTGTCGCTCTACCAAGCCGGCGCCGTCGATCCGAGTCGGCTGAGAACCGGTGAGGCCGTGTCGGTCGCCGGCCGGACCGGCTACTACCTCCCGGCTGTGGCCGAACCCGGGTACTACGGAGCCAACCGGGTGGGCAAACCGACGATCGCCGTCGAGTACGCGAACGACTCCTGGTACCTCGTGCAATCCGACGATCCCTTGCCCAAGGCGCGCGAGACCCTGCTGAAGGTGGCCGCCGCCGTCCGCCTGGGTGTGAACCGGACGATGCGCTTCCCCGTTCGGTTCGACTACCTGCCAACCGGGCTGCGCGCCTGTGGTGGTGCGGACGGCCTGGACCCTGCCCGGGTCGGCGTCCAACCGTGGGAAGGCAGTGTCGAACTCTGCGACGACACGTTCGGCAGGTACGACAATGGCAGCACCGAGACGGGTGTGGCGATCAGGATCGGCATGGTCGCCGATCCGTCGTATCCTCGGCCTCGAGGGAGCGACCGCATCGCCGGAAGGGTCGTCGACACCTGGAGTCAAGGGGCCACGGTCGACTGCGTCGAGTTCGTCCTGATCGTCAACGTCACACCCAGTCACGAGTCCAGGTATCCCGAGGCCGAGATCAGGAAGATCCTGGAGTCCATCACCGTTCGGGGCGTGCAGGACCGGTCGGCCTGGTTCACCGGCATGGAGACGCTGCCCACTATCCCGTGATGGTGCAACGATCGCGTCATTGCGGGGTATCGGTGAGCCCGCCTCATCCGGCGGGATGTCAGGGCCTGAGCGACGTTGTCCTCGGCCGGAAGGACAGCCGGATCTCGCGCGGATGATCCCCGTGAACGGTGAACTCCCCAGTCTCCGAAGTTGCCTTCCGGCCGCTTGCCAACGACGATGCGCCGGCATGGCCGACGCGGAGCCGGTCCGGGTGTCGGCCCGGCCCGGCCCGGACCGGCTCGGGCGATGAGGGCGTGCGGGTCATCCGCTGACCGAGGCCGAGAAGTTGTTGACCGCCAGACCCACGCCGCCACCGTTCGGCACTGCCCGCATCGATCACGGAGCGCGTCCGCACGGCCAAGGCCAACGACGCACGGATGTCGTCTCCATCACGCCTCCCAGGTCGACTCCGCCCACTTCAACTACACGATGCTGGCCCGGTGGCCGCGCGGGGCGAGGCCGATGCCGGACGACTCCGGCATCGTCGCGGCTTGACGCCGCTGAACGAGCACGTCGACAGCGCACAACACCCCTGCTGAGGTCGACGCTCTGCAGCCGGACCAACTCAGCGAAACTTCGTGGCCGATGCGCTAGCCGGCATCCGTCGCATTGCGGCCGAGTTCGGCCCTCGCTTTGCGGATCTCGTGCCTCAACGCGAATGCGGCTCGGATCAACGGCCGTAACGAGTTGATGAACCTGGTCAGTGCTGGGGGAATGCGGGTTGCGGTCGAGATGACCAGGACCAGCATTGCGGCAATCGTCAACGCTGTCTGAGCCATGTGGCGGCCTCCTTTTGGCGAGTTGTCGAAACGATGGCCCAAGCCTTTTGGATTGGGTCTGCCCGCAGCGTTCGACGTGCGAAGATGCCCAGGTCAACGGCGGGTTACCGGTGTACCGGTCCGGTACCGGATGTTCTCTGCGAGGCAAAAAGTGAGTGGTACTCCAAAAAGTGAGTTGGCGGAAGGGCTTGAGACCCTCAGACGGCTCACGAAACTGAGCAAGAGTCGGGTCGCGGAAAAGGCTGGCGTGAGTCAGCAGCGGATCAGTGACTGGTTCAACGGCAGCAACGTCCCGACTCGCGAGAACCTCAAGGACGTGCTCAGAGCCATGATCCGCGAGATCGAGGTCAAGCGCGTGCCAGTCCCTCCCGAACACTCGCTGGTGCTGGACGACAGTGCGACCGGGCCGTGGTGGACCTGGCGTGACGCCGCCGCCGTCGCCGCACGCGACAACAATCCGGTGGCGCCGGGTTCGACGGACCTGGTGCTCCACGTAGATTCCGTGCAGACCCGATTAACGGGCCCTGGCCTGGACGTCTTCGCACCGCACGCCGGTGTGCGCCCGCAGCTCGCCGAGGCGCTGGAAGACCTGTGGCGCACACAGGCAGTGGGCGAACCGGTGGCCCCAGGCGAGCAGCCGCCGCTGTGGTCTGTGGCTACCTGTTGGCCGCGTCGTTCCTGCCCGGGCGGGTGCCCGAGGTGTTGGCGAAGGTGCTGCGCAAGGCCGAGAAGAACTCGACGGTCGTGCGCATCGGGATCGAGGTCGCCGATGATTCGGCACTGTCCCGGCTGCCATGGGAGGCGTTGCCGGACCCGGTGTCCGGGCAGCCGTTGGCGTTGCACCGCTTGGTGGTGGTCTACCGCAAGGTGCCCGAGTCGCCGATTCGGGTCGTCCCGGGTCCTTTGCGAGTCGTCGTGGCCATCTCGGCCCCGACCGGCGACGGCGGCGAAGTGCTCGACTACGAGATGGAGCTACGAGCCGTGCTCACATCGGTGCACGGCGCGCGAGCGGGTACGGCGCGCGTCGAGATCGTGCCGTTCGCGACGACCACGGCGATCCGCAACGCCGTCCGCGCCGAAGATCCGCACGTGCTCCACATCTGCGCCCGCGGTGACGGCAACAGCCTCGACTTGGAGGACGACGAGGGCGGCGTTCGCAGAGTGACTGCGGAGGAGTTCCTGCGCGAGGCGCTGCCCGCCGGCGCCGTGCCACCCGTTTTGGCGCTGGCGGTGCGAAGATCCGCGGACTCACCGGCCGTCCAAGGGTTCGCCGCCCACCTGGCGGGTCACGGGGCTGCCGCCGTCATCAACACGGAGCAACCGGTCGGCGACCAGTTCACGACCCGCGCGTTCGCGTCGTTCTACGCCGACCTCGCACACGACGACCGGCCCGATGTGGTCGCCGCGCTCGCCCACTCCCGCCGAACGGTCCACGACCAGCTCGCCGCTTCGACCGAGCGCCGGGACCGCGATCTGGCCGCCAGGGACCACTGGGCCGCGGTCACGGTGTTCGCGGGCAGCGGGTCGTCGGTGGTGTTCGGGCCCGAGCGCAGCCAGCCCACGGTTCCCGGCCGGGCGGTGACCGCTCGCCGGGGACTGCCCGACCTCGACGCCGTCGACGCCGGTGAGTTCGTCGGCCGCCGCGCCGACCAGCGGTCCCTGCCCAAGCTGTTGTCGCGGGGCCGGCGAGGCGGTGTCCTCCTGCACGGCATCGGCGGTGTCGGCAAGACCGCCTTGGCGTCCGAGCTGATCCGCCGCACGCTGGAACGCGACCCCCATCTCGCATTGGCGACGGTGACCGGTGTCGCCAACGTCGACTCGGTGCTGCGGAAGATCGCATGGGCGTTGCGCAAGCAACTCATCGCGGCCGACCAGCAGGCCGGTCGCGCCTGGCGGGCGACCCTGTTCGCCGACAACCGGAATGCGCCGTGGCGCGAGCGTTTGGACATGCTGCGCGAGGAAGCCCTCGGCGCGGTCCCGGCCCTTCTGGTTCTCGACAACTTCGAGGACAACCTCACCCACGGCGAGCACTACGAGGTGCGAGACGAAGGCCTTCGGGCGTTCCTGGTGGAGTGGGTTCGGGCGACGGCGAACGGGAGCCTGCTCGTCACCAGCCGCCACCCGTTCTCGCTTCCCGACGGGGCGGAGGGCCGGCTGCACCGGCACCACGTCGGACCGCTCAGCTTCGCCGAGACCATGAAGCTGGCCTGGTCGTTGCCTCCCCTGGACGAACTCGCCACCGATGAACTGCACCGGATCTGGCAGTCCGTCGGCGGTCACCCCAGGGCACTGGAGTACGTGGCCGCGCTGTTGGCGCGCAGCCACGGCCACGCCGCGGACATCACGGGCCGCCTGCACGAGCATGTCCGCAGGCGCCTAGGGGACCGGGCGGACGCATGGTTCACGCAGGACCGCGATCTCGACACGGCCATCGCTGACGCGGTGACCGAGGCAGCCGACGACGTGCTGCTCGACCAATTGCTCGCCGGTCTGACCTCGGACGCGTACAGCTTGCTGCGGCGCGCCTCGGTGTACCGCGTCCCGGTCGGCGACGAGGCGTTGCTGTTCCAGATCAGCAGGATCGAGGAATGGCCGACCTGGGTGTTGAGCGAGGCTGCGATGAGGGACCTGCTTGCCACTGGCGACCCCCACGCCGCCTTGCAGGCGATGCCGTCGACGCCCCGGCCGATCGTCGTCACCGCCGATCCCGCGGAACTGGCGAAGCAGGTGGACCTCCTCACTCGGTCCAGCCTCCTGGCCACCGACGCGGCCACTGAACGTCGGTTCGTCCATCGCTGGACCGCGTCCGAGCTGGCCCGCCGCTGGGCCGCCGATGACGACCACGCCGCCGCGTTGCGCAGCGCCCATCAGCACGCCGCCGCCTACTGGCTCTCGGACTCCGCCGACGCACTGCCGGAGACCGACGACGTGGACAAGCTGTTGGAGGCCCGCTACCACCACCTGGCTGCCGGAGACACCGCCGAAGCAGGCGAGCGGACCAAACAAGCCTGCGAGACGCTGCGCCGACGCGGCGCGTGGGAGCAGGAACGCTCTCTCCTCTTGGACACCGTGCACGCCCTGGGGCCGGGCGAATCGTCCGTCGTCACCCTGTTGAACCGGCTCGGCGAGATGAGCGGCCATCGTGGTGATCTCACCGGCGCCCTGCATTTCCTGCACGAGGCGTTGCACACTGCCGAAGGGCTCGGTGACCAACTCGCCACGGCCGCAGCACATATCCGCATCGGCGAGTTCCAGCACGATCACGAGCAGTACGACGAGGCCGACAAGCGATACCGCGAGGCCCTCGACATCTACAGCAGACTCGCTGACGAGTCGGGCATCGCCACCACGCACTACCTTTTCGGGCAGAACGCCCGGGCGTGCGGTGACCGGTCCTCGGCGGAGGCGCATTGCAACACGGCGCTGGCTGCGTTCCGGGCCCTCGACGACCGGCACAACCAGGCGACGTGCTACCAACTGCTCGCGCAGCTCGCCGACGAACAAGGCAGGCGGCCCATCGCGCGTGCCCACTACGAGGTGGCACTCGCGCTCCTCGACGAGATCGGAGCCCACTCGGACGCGGCCCGACTGCGCGCGCAACGCGGTGGCATGACGGCGCGCAACGGCGACCCGGAGCAGGCCGCCGAGGACTACCGGAACGCCTTTGCCGTCCTCCAACAGGCCGGCGAAATCGCGGACGCCGCGCACATTGCGGAAGGCCTGGGGGAGCTGGCGGTGAGCCGCAGGGACGCCGAGGACGCCGCTTCCTGGTACCAGCAGGCGCTGACCCTGTACAACACCACGAACGACGTGCGTGGCATCGCCTCGGCCTACTACAACCTCGCGACAGCCGCGCTGGTGCACCACGACTTCCCGACCGGCGAGGCGCACGGCCACCACGCGTTGCGCTACTACACCCAATTCGGCGACCTGCGCGGGATCGCCTTGACCTGTGGCCAACTCGGCACCTTCGCCTTGGTGCGCAAAGACTTGGACAACGCCGCGAACTACTACAGGCGGGCGCTGGAGGCGTCACTAGAACTCGGCGACGACCAGCACATCGGTGGCACGCTGTTCAACATGGCGCAGCTCTACCGGACAAGCGGCGACACCGACGCGACCCGGGACGCATTGCAACAGGCACAGCATCACTGGGCCCGAGTCGGTTATGAGAGAGGGATCGCCGACGCGCAGGAGCTCTTGGACCAGATGCGATGATCGCCGCAACCGGGGGCGCGAGGCACTTGTAGGACTTTGTTAGGTCGGGTGACGGGCTCGGTAGGCGGTGTGATCTTCTTGTCGGGTGAGGCCGGAGGAGATGGATCGGGTTCGCCCGGTGATCGAGGACTTCGCTGCGGACATGTTCGGTGGGTTCGCCCGGCGTGACCAGCGGGCGAAGGGCGAGCTGTATCTGCGTGGGCTGTTGATGGACGGCAAGCGCAAGTCGATGCAGCCCATGGCCGAACGCCTCGGCGTGGACCACCAGCAACTCCAGCAGTTCGTCACCACGTCGACCTGGGATCACGTGGAGGTGCGGCGCCGGTTGGCGGTGTGGGCCGGCGGGTTCGTGGACCCGGACGCGTGGGTGGTCGACGACACCGCGTTCCCCAAGGACGGCGACGCCTCGCCGGGCGTGGCCCGGATGTACTGCGGCGCGTTGGGCAAGACCGCGAACTGCCAGGTCGGGGTAAGCGTGCACGCGGTGACCGACTGGACGTCGGCGGCGGTGGACTGGCGGTTGTTCCTGCCCGAGTCCTGGGACGACCGGCTGGCCGGCGACCCCGCCGAGGCGGCCGAGGTCCGGAATCGCCGCGAGCGGTGCGCGATCCCGGACGCGGTGCGGCATCGGGAGAAGTGGCGGCTGGCGCTGGACATGCTCGACGAACTCGCCGACTGGGGCCTTCCCGCGCGGCCGGTGGTCGCGGACGCCGGCTACGGCGACGCCGCCAGATTCCGGCAGGGACTCACCGACCGCGGGTTGACCTACGTGCTGGCGGTCAGGTCGACCGCCACCGCCCACCCCGCCGCCGCGCAACCGGCCACCGCGCCCTACGGCGGCGTCGGACGCCCACCCACGCCTCACTACCCGGACCCTGTGCTTGCCGAAAATAGCATCCATGCAGGTCAGGCGGCGTGGTGGTATTCGTTGAGGATGCCCCCCAGTCGTTGCCGTTGGCGGATGTCGAGCTGGCTGAGCGCTGCTTGGTCGGTGGTCGGTGGTGGCAGCGCGTGTAGTGGTCGGGCGTTGGCGATGCCTTGGTGAGGCCTGTGGGTGTTGTAGAACTGCTCGTACTCGCGCAGTGCGTGGAGCAGGTGCTGTTGGTTCCAGATCAGCGTTCGGTCGAGGAGTTCTCGACGGCAGGTCCAGATCCAGCGTTCCATGATCGCGTTCATGCGCGGGATGCGGACTCCGCTGAGGACGACCTGGATGCCGGCGTCGGCGAGGACGGTGTCGAACAGGGCGGGGAACTTGCCGTCGCGGTCTCGGATCAGGAACCGTGCGGTGCTGCCCGCGTCGTCGAGGTCCATGGCGAGGTTTCTGGCGGCCTGGGTGACCCAGGCCGCGGTCGGGTGCGCGGTGGCGCCGAGGATCCGGATCCTGCGGCTGGCGTGCTCGATCACCGCGAGCACGTACAGACGGGTGCCGCTCAACGTGGAGGTCTCGAAGAAGTCGCAGGCCATCAGGGCGTCGGCCTGTGAGCGGAGGAAGGTCGACCAGGTCGTCGAGGTGCGTTCAGGTGCCGGATCGATGCCGGCGTCCTCGAGGATCTGCCAGACGGTGGAGGCTGCGATCTTGATGCCGAGCACGAGGAGTTCGCCGTGGATGCGGCGGTACCCCCAGGCGGAGTTCTCGCGTGCCAGGCGCAGCACCAGTAGCCGGATCGAGCGGATGGTTCGTGGTCGGCCGGGCCGCTTGGGACGGGATCTGACCGCGTGGCGGCGTGCGAGGAGGTCGCGGTGCCATCGCAGCACTGTCTCCGGACGGACCAGCAGGCGGAGCCGACGAAGGGTGGCGACGGGAAGTCGGTGCAGCAGTGCCGCGAGGAACGCTCGATCGCCGGGAGAGAACCGCGGACGGGCGTCACCCAGTTGACGTTCCAGGATCGCGATTTGGTGCCGCAGCGCCAGGATCTTCACGTCCTTGTCCCGATCGCTCATAGGCAGCAGGCGCAGCAAGGCGAACGCGTTGGTCACGCCGAGGTAGGCCAGTCGGAGCAGCACAGCCGGTCATCATGCCGCGTCGCCCGACGAGCCCGTGGAACACCAGCATCCTTGCGGGCCTTCCCGAGCCCGTGTCCTGAGTGCGCTTCTGACCTGCATGGATGGAGTTATCGGCAGGCATAAGGTCCACTTCTTCGCGATCAGGCGCCGGTGCCATCGAAGGAGGGTTCCCGGTGTCACCAACCGGTGTTCCCGTAACCAGCCGGGTAGGCGTCGCGCCAACGCGGCGAGCACCGCGCGATCGGCCCAGTCCAGTCGCGGGCGAGGATTGGTGCGGCGCGGTACGGCGACTTCGTGCCGTAGCACCAGCAGCTCCACGTCTTTGGCCGCCGATGACCGGCCGAGCAGAACCAGGCAGTCGACGACCCGGACGAAGAGCAGGTACAGCAGTCGTAGCGCCACGCCCCACGATCATGCTCCTACAGCTCGTGGTGCGCGATCACCGCAGTTCAGCGCCTCAGTGCAGAGTTCTGAAACCCCACAGGCCGTGGGGTCATGCGTCGTGTTGCTGGTGCCGGATGGTGATGTGTGGCTCACAACCGGTCAGCTCACCCTGATGGCGACGCATCGGTGGACAGGCCCGCAGTCGGATCGGTATCTGTGGGCTTTCGTCGTCAGCGCGAGGACATCGAGGTCCTCTGTCCATTGGACCGGGTCGATGCGGATGTGATCAGGTTGGCGTTGCCCCGGCGGCTTTTCGTTGTTTGTCCGGGCCTATTTGATGGAATCCACGACCGGGGCAGCGAGCTGGGGGAATGAGCAGCCTCTCGGTGTTCCCCAGATCATGGTCGTCAGCCCGCAAGGTAAGTCCGAACACCGCAAGGTTCGAGCGTAGGGACAACAAATCCGAAAGGTAGTTCGGACGCCGGGCGAGCCAGATAGTAATACGAACTTACCTCGCGGATTCGGTGAGCGGGACGCCGTGGAAGCGACTGAGGCCGTTGAGTCGCCGCTGCACTCGCGTGGCGTCGTCGTGACGCCCCTGTTGGTGGTAGAGGACGGCGGCGTCGTGCCACAGATCACCGGCTTGTTCGCGATCACCGCCTGCGTGCAGCGCCTCTGCGAACCGATCGAGGGTGTCGGCTTGCATGGATGTATTGGCTTGCGTGCGAAACAGGGTCAGAGCGGCTTGGAAATGTGTGGCCGCCTGTTGGGCGTCACCGGTGTCGAGCGCTGTCAGTCCCAGTGTGAAAAGGGAGTTGGCCTCACCGTCTCGATCGTGGTATTCGCGGTGCACTGGCAATGCCGCTCGGCAGTGCGCGACGGCCAGGTCGTGACGCCCGAGGCGAGCGGCATTGCGGCCGGCCTGGGAGCGCGCTCTGGCCTCCAGAACTGGATTACCCGACAGTGCCGCTAGTCGCAGGAAGCGAGTGGCGCTGCGCAGGGCTTCGTCGTGCCGTCCTTGATGCTCCCAGGCCAAAGCGAAAGCGTGGTGGGTGGCTGATAGGTAGCTGCGGTCGTCGAGGTGCCGGGCCGTGGTCAGCGCGGTGTGCAGGTGTTCCATGCCTTCGTCGTGTCGTCCGATGCCGCACAGCGCCTCGCCGAGGAAGCGGTGGGCGTCGCATTGCAGCGTGGGGTCGTTCTGGCTCAGGGCGGCGTTCAGGGCGGTCCGGCACGCCTCCACGTGGTTCCGCATGTCCGCAGTCAGGTGGTGAAAGGGGTACAAGGAACGCATGAGCAGCCAGGCCGCCAGGTGCTCGCGTCGGTCTGCGGCGGCACGTTGAGCCGCCAGTGCGCACGCTTGTTCGCGCTGGAACCACGCCCAGGCCTGTGCTTGTGTGGCTACTTGCTCAGGGACACATCCAGGGACTGGAGCGGGCAAGGCGATCACTTTGCCGTGTGGGTGCACCAGCCGCGCTGCGGTGTAGGCCGTGTGCAGGTGATGGTGGGCCTGACCCGTTTTGACGGACATCCGAGATCAGGGGACGCGGGTCCCCGGAGGGATGTCCCATCATGGAGCCCATGGGTAGGAAGAAGCGGCGGCCTCGGCGGTCGTTCACCCCGGAGTTCAAGGCCGAGATCGTGGAGCTGTGCGGGCGTGGTGACCGGTCGGTGGGTCAGGTCGCGAAGGATTTCGACCTGACCGAGACCGCGGTGCGGCAGTGGGTCGTGCAGACCGAGCGTGACACCGGGACCCGGAGCGACGGGTTGACCACCGACGAGCGGGAGGAGCTCGCGAGGCTGCGCCGGGAGAACCGCCGTCTGACCGAGGACGTGGAGATCCTCAAGCGTGCCACGGCTTTCTTCGCGAAGGAGATCCGGTGAACGTCTATCCGTTCATCGAGGCGGAGAAGTCACGCGGCGGCAACGTCCATCGGGCGTGCACGCTGCTGAAGGTCTCCCGGTCCGCCTACTACGCCCACCGCACCGCCACGCCCACCGCCCGCGCACGACAGGACGCCGAGCTGACCGCGCGGGTCGTCGCGATTCACGACGAATCGCGGGGCACCTATGGCGCGCCCAGGGTGCACGCCGAGTTGCGAGCCCGGGGGCATCGGCATTCCCGCAAACGCGTCGCCCGTCTGCTGCGCGAGACCGGACGGGCCGGACGCGCGCCGAAACGGTGGCGCACCACCACCGTCCCCGACCCCACCGCTACCATCCCCGCCGACCTGATCCGCCGCGACTTCTCCTGCGCCGCAACGGATATCGACACCCGGTGGTGCGGGGACATCACCTACATCCACACCTGGGAAGGGTGGCTCTACCTGTCCACCGTCATCGACATCGCCTCACGACGCGTGGTCGGCTGGGCCACCGCCGACCACCTGCGCACCGACCTCGTCGCCCAGGCCCTGGACAACGCCGTCCGACAGCGGCGCCCCGAACCCGGAGTGATCTTCCACGCCGACAGGGGCTGCCAATACACATCCGCGCAGCTCGCCGCCCTCGCCGACGACCTGGGCGTCCGGTTGTCGTTCGGTCGCAAGGGCCAATGTTGGGACAACGCCGTCGCCGAGTCATTCTTCGCCACGATCAAGAGCGAATTGCTCGACCGGCCGCCTTGGCCCACCAGGGCCAAAGCGCACAAGGCGATCTTCGAGTACATCGAGGGCTGGTTCAACACCCGCCGACTGCACTCCAGCCTCGGCTACCTCAGCCCCGCCGCCTACGAAGCAACCCGACACCACCCGGTGAACCGGGTAGCCTGACCACACTCATCGACCCTGTCCGTCAAAGCGGGTCAACCCCATGGTCGATCAGTCGCCGCTGGGCCGCGTCACCGTCCGATGCAGGCAGCGTAGCGGCGTACTGGCGAACCAGGTCGTGTATCCGGTATCGGCCGTGGAGGTCGTGGTAGATCAGTGACGCTTGTTCCAAGCCGCGCAGCACCGTCCTGGTTGTCGCGAGCGGGAAGCCGGTGAGGCTGGAGGCTGCGGGCAGGCTGATGTCGGGACCGGGGGCTGTGCCGAGCAGGGCGAAGGCGGTTGTCTGATCCGGGGTGAGGGTGCGGAGGGACCAGGACAGGACCGTGGGCAGGCTCACGGTGATGTCGGTGCTGCCTAGCGCGGCAAGGCCCAGGTCGCGCAGTTCCGCGGCCAGGGTGGTCAGGGGCAGGTGGGGGCGCATGTGTGCTTGGGCGGCGATGATGCTCAACGCCAGTGGGAGCCCGCCGCACAGCCGTACCAGTTCCTCGACCGGAGCGCTTTCCGTTTGGGCTCGCTTGGCCCCGAGCCTGGTGACGAACAGGTCGTGGGCTTCGGCGTTGTCGAGAACGGGCCCTGACCCCGGATGTTGGACACGGGGTTATGCGGCTGGGGTCAGCGTAACCGGTGTTGGTAGCAGGCCGTTCTCGTAGTCGATCGGGGACATCTGGCCGAGGTGGGAGTGACGTCGTCGGGTGTTGTAGCGGTGCGCCCAGCCGAACACCGCCAGGCGCGCTTCCCTTGCGCTGCCCCAACTCCGGGCGCCTTGCAGTGTTTCGCGTTTGAAGGAGGCGTTGAGGCTTTCGGCGGCGGCGTTGTCCGCGGAGCTGCCGACCGCGCCCATGGACCTGGTGACCCCGGCGGTGCGGCAGGCTTCGGCGAAGGATTTGGCGCCGTATTGGGCTCCGTGGTCGCTGTGGAAGATCGCCCCGGCCAGGCTGCCGCGTGTCCGCTCGGCGGCGTGCAGGGCGTCGAGGACCAGGTCGACGCGCATGTGGTCGGCGACGGCCCAGCCGACCAGCCGGCGCGAGCACAGGTCCATCACGGTCGCGAGGTAGAGGAAGGTGCCGTCGGCGATGGGCAGGTAGGTGATGTCTCCGACGTAGCGGGTGTTGGGTTCCTGGGCGGTGAAGTCGCGTCCGAGCAGGTCCGGGGCCTTGACCGCAGTGGGGTCGGCCGTGGTGGTGCGGTGCCGGCGGCGCAGCCGCAGCCCGGCCAGGCCGATGCCGCGCATCACGCGGGCGACGCGCTTGTGGTTGACCTCGTGTCCGGTGTCGTGCAGTTCGGCGGTGATGCGCGGGACGCCGTAGGTGCCCGCCGACTCGCGGTGGATCACCCGGATGCGCGCGGCCAGGTCCGCGTCGGCCGCGGCGCGGGCCGCCCGGTCCGGGGCGGTGGCCTTCCAGTGGTAGTAGCTGGACCGGGCGAGGCCGATGACCTGGCACAACCGCTTCACGCCGTACTGGCGTCGGTTTTCGGAGACGAACTCGAAGCGGTTCACCAGCGCGTCTCCCCTGCGAAATACCGGGCCGCCTTGCGCAGGATGTCGCGTTCCTCCTCCAGTTCGCGGATCCGCCTGCGCAGTGCGGCGTTCTCGTCCTCCGGCGAGGCCGGAGCCGAGGCGCTCGCGGTGGAGGCGGGCGCTTCGGTGCGTTGTGCGTCGTCGAGCCGGATCCAGTTGCGCAGCGTCTCGTGGTTGACGCCCAGGTCCTGGGCCACCGATTTGATCGTCGCGCCTGGGCGGGACCGGTAGAGCGCGACCGCCTCGGCCCGGAACTCCGGCGGGTAGTGCTTCATCACCATCTGAACGGGACTCCTGTCCACCCGGATCGTCAGGATCCAAGTGTGTCTGGTGTCCAACGTCCGGGGTCAGGGCCCAACGTCCAAGACCAGGTGTTGGGCACCGTGCCTGGTGACCAGGCCGGGTAGTCGGTTGCGGCTGGTCACCACCACGGTGCACGACCCGGTACCTGGCAGCAGCGGGCTGACCTGGGCGGTGTCGACGGCGTTGTCCAGCACCAGCAACATCTGCTTGTCTGCCACGAGGGTGCGGAACAGCGCGGCTTGGGCGTGTGGGTCGACCGGAATGCGACCGGGCTCGATCCCGAGTGCGTCCAGAAAGCCGCGGGGCCCTGACCCCGGACGTTGGACACCAGACACACTTGGATCCTGACGATCCGGGTGGACAGGAGTCCCGTTCAGATGGTGATGAAGCACTACCCGCCGGAGTTCCGGGCCGAGGCGGTCGCGCTCTACCGGTCCCGCCCAGGCGCGACGATCAAATCGGTGGCCCAGGACCTGGGCGTCAACCACGAGACGCTGCGCAACTGGATCCGGCTCGACGACGCACAACGCACCGAAGCGCCCGCCTCCACCGCGAGCGCCTCGGCTCCGGCCTCGCCGGAGGACGAGAACGCCGCACTGCGCAGGCGGATCCGCGAACTGGAGGAGGAACGCGACATCCTGCGCAAGGCGGCCCGGTATTTCGCAGGGGAGACGCGCTGGTGAACCGCTTGGGCCCTGACCCCGGACGTTGGACACCAGACACACTTGGATCCTGACGATCCGGGTGGACAGGAGTCCCGTTCAGATGGTGATGAAGCACTACCCGCCGGAGTTCCGGGCCGAGGCGGTCGCGCTCTACCGGTCCCGCCCAGGCGCGACGATCAAATCGGTGGCCCAGGACCTGGGCGTCAACCACGAGACGCTGCGCAACTGGATCCGGCTCGACGACGCACAACGCACCGAAGCGCCCGCCTCCACCGCGAGCGCCTCGGCTCCGGCCTCGCCGGAGGACGAGAACGCCGCACTGCGCAGGCGGATCCGCGAACTGGAGGAGGAACGCGACATCCTGCGCAAGGCGGCCCGGTATTTCGCAGGGGAGACGCGCTGGTGAACCGCTTCGAGTTCGTCTCCGAAAACCGACGCCAGTACGGCGTGAAGCGGTTGTGCCAGGTCATCGGCCTCGCCCGGTCCAGCTACTACCACTGGAAGGCCACCGCCCCGGACCGGGCGGCCCGCGCCGCGGCCGACGCGGACCTGGCCGCGCGCATCCGGGTGATCCACCGCGAGTCGGCGGGCACCTACGGCGTCCCGCGCATCACCGCCGAACTGCACGACACCGGACACGAGGTCAACCACAAGCGCGTCGCCCGCGTGATGCGCGGCATCGGCCTGGCCGGGCTGCGGCTGCGCCGCCGGCACCGCACCACCACGGCCGACCCCACTGCGGTCAAGGCCCCGGACCTGCTCGGACGCGACTTCACCGCCCAGGAACCCAACACCCGCTACGTCGGAGACATCACCTACCTGCCCATCGCCGACGGCACCTTCCTCTACCTCGCGACCGTGATGGACCTGTGCTCGCGCCGGCTGGTCGGCTGGGCCGTCGCCGACCACATGCGCGTCGACCTGGTCCTCGACGCCCTGCACGCCGCCGAGCGGACACGCGGCAGCCTGGCCGGGGCGATCTTCCACAGCGACCACGGAGCCCAATACGGCGCCAAATCCTTCGCCGAAGCCTGCCGCACCGCCGGGGTCACCAGGTCCATGGGCGCGGTCGGCAGCTCCGCGGACAACGCCGCCGCCGAAAGCCTCAACGCCTCCTTCAAACGCGAAACACTGCAAGGCGCCCGGAGTTGGGGCAGCGCAAGGGAAGCGCGCCTGGCGGTGTTCGGCTGGGCGCACCGCTACAACACCCGACGACGTCACTCCCACCTCGGCCAGATGTCCCCGATCGACTACGAGAACGGCCTGCTACCAACACCGGTTACGCTGACCCCAGCCGCATAACCCCGTGTCCAACATCCGGGGTCAGGGCCCCTGAGTCGCTGCACCGACACGCACTCACAGCCGCCGACCCCTCGCACTACCGACAAGGGCGGATCGAAGCACTGCTCGGCCTGGCCGCGGTCCACCACCACCGCGGCCACCTGGCGTCCGCCGTCGATGACGCCACCGCGGCACTCGACCTGGCCCGCCACACCGGCCATCGACCTCACGAGGGCCACGCCCACGCTGCCCTCGCTACGATCCATGTGTACCGAGGCGACCACCGGACAGGCGCCCACCACGCTGAACATGCACGACTAATCCACGCAGAGACGGAGCACCTGCTGGGCGAGGCACAGGCCCAACTGCTGCTCGCGAAGACGGCTGGACACGACGAAACGACCTGAGCACCACCGGCCCTGGTCGAGCACCAGCACTCCACGCTCGCGTGCGCCCAGCCGGAGTCGTCAACGAGCGTCCGGAACTGCGCCTCAGCCTCGGCAAGCGCCGCCACGAGTTGCTCGTTCACCACACACAATGCAGCAGCATCGGAGGAAATGACACGCCCACTGAGACTGATCATGGTGACATCACCGTGAGACAGGCTCTGGATCTGCAAGTCGCACAAGATCGACATGTCATGCGCGGCGAGACCCTACATTCAGTGACCCAGCCCACAAGTTGGTTCCCTTTCCGGTTTTGCCCGTTTCACGTGAAGATATCTGCGTCCGGGCCATGTCGATCTGTAGACGGGAGCCACATGTCCACCTTTCCGCACCACAAACCCCCCGACCCTTCCGATCAAGCGCCAAACGCCAGCGCGACTGGCGCCATGCAACTGGTGAAGATCGCCGACAAATTCGGCCCAGCGCTTGAAATGGTCGCCTTGGCGATGTTCCTCGGCGGAGTCCACGACCCCTGGGTCCTGGTGGCTGTACGCGGGGCCGCGATCTTCTTCCGCGTCGCGTCGATCGTCGTGCGGGCGTTCTTCGACACGACGTTGAACAGGAACCGCGGCCGTGCAGCCTGGGTCCTGGACGTGCTCGCCGTGGGCTGCGCCGCGGCGTCCCTGACCACGATCACATACTCACATCAAAGCATCGTGTTGAAGATCGCGGCGGCCGTCCTTCACGGCATCTCCTGGGCGCTGAGGCGTCGCCGATAGAGATCGACCCGGCCTCTTGCCGAGTCGCCGATTCGTCCGTGATGGATGAATCGGTGATTTTTTTGCGCCGACACCCCACCGGCGGGACGACGACACAGTGGGTGTTCCGATCAGAAGTATTCTTCCGCCGGTCGTCGGTGAATCCAGGGGATGCGCTGCCCCTGCTTGTTCGACCACGAGCAACGACGTGGTGTCGCACTCTCCGTCACCGCCTGGTGTGAACCGGGACGCGGGGCCGCATGGTTCGGGGACCTGTTCGTGATCCCCGGCGCGATGGCTGACCTGTGGCGACCGGGGCACCACAGGCACGTCTACTTCTCGTCGCCGGGGAGGGCCGTGGCCGAGGTCGCGGTGGAGGTCGATGCCGACGGGTGGGCCGGCAGCCCGGATCGCTGATGCGCTTGGCGCTCACCTGGCCTGACGCGCTGCGACGGTCCTGCGCAGCGTGGAACGACGTCCCGCTACAGGAGCCTGTTGAGCGTCTCTTTCATCCAGCTCCAGCGCCAGGGCCTGATCCACACCGACCAGGGCATGTCGGTGTCCTCGGTGTCGGTGAGCTGGCCGATGCCGCGTTGGGCGAGGTAGCCGAGAAGGTAGAGCGCCAGCAGCACGGCCGGCATCTGCCAGGGCGAGTCGGGTAGCAGGCGGGCCACCACGAGGAACGCGCCGGCGTGGAGCGCCAGTGTGAGCACGAGCCCGACCAGGAGACCGAGGAGGATCTGGCGGGGATTGCTGGGTTTCACGAGGTCACCGTCATGGTCGGTCCGGGCGCCGTGGTGGGCGTTTCGAGGGCTTGGTCGAATCCGCAGGAGCGGCCGGTCCGCGTCGCGTGGCGGGTGCCGCACGAGCGTGAGCAGGAGCGGCACGGCCGGCTCTACGGCGTGGCGGGGTCGGTGGTGGGACGGGGTACCCGTGGCGGGGTGGTCAACGCGTCTTCCGGTGTCCATCCGGTGTCGAGGCGGTTCTTGAACGCCAGCCTGGTGACCTTGCAGCGGGGATCGGTTGCCCACTGGGCGAGAGTCTTGGTCTCCCCGAAGATGGTGATCTCCGGTGAGGGGCGTCCGCCGGGGCCGCGTCGGCGTGGCTCGGCCGGAGGCGTCGGTGCCGCGTCAGCGGGTTCCTCGTCGGCTGCGTCCTCGATCGGACCGGCGAGGCGCCTGGCCATGTTGCGGGCGAGCCGTTCCAACGCGAGCGCGCGGTGCTGCGCTGGGTGGCCGACCTGCGACCGGACGTCGACAGCTGAGCGGCACGACCGAGCGGTCACCACCATGCGCCGATCACGTCCTGCTTGACCTTGACCTGGGTGGTGGTGGCGTCGTCGTGGACAGCCCCGGTCAGATCCGTCCTGACGAGGATGGCGCCGTTGAGGTTCGTGCCGTTGAGCCGCGTGTGGGTGAGGTTCGCGCCGTTGAGGTTCGCGCCGAAGAGGTCCGCGCCGATGAGCGTCGTGCCGTCGAGCCGCGCGTCGGTGAGCCGCGCGGCGACGAGCCGCGCGCCGTTGAGCCGCGCGTCGGTGAGCCGCGCGGCGACGAGCCGCGCGCCGTTGAGCCGCGCGTCGGTGAGCTGCGCGCCGGTGAGGTCCGCGCGGTCGAACCGCGCGCCGATGAGGTTCGCGTTCCGGAGCAGCGTGATGGTGAGGTCCGCGCCGTTGAACTCCGCGTCGGTGAGGTTCGCATTGTCGAGCCACGCGACGTGGAGGTTCGCGTCATGAAGGGTCGCACCGGTGAGGGTTGCGCCGGTCAGGTTCGCGCCGGTCAGGTTCGCGCGCATGAAGTTCGTTCTGGTGAGGTTCGCATCGTCGAGCCACGCGACGTGGAGGTTCGCGCTGTTGAGGTTCGCGCCTGTGAGGTCCACACGGGTGAGCTGTGCTTCGGTGAGGTTCGCGTGGTCGAGGTTGGTGTTGCGTAGGCAGGTTTGGGTGAGGTCGATGCGGGTGTCGTTGTCGTGGTCGGGGTTGCGGCGGCCCAGCACGGTCAGGGCGGCTTGGACGTCGGCGGCGGGCGGGCGGTCCGGGCACGGTCCGGAGGTCCCGTCGGGGTTCGGGGGTCGTGGTGTGGTGCTGCGGATGAACGCGGAGAGGACTTCGACGATCGTGGGGTGGTCGCGGGGTGAGTCGCGGGCGAGGCGTTCGAGGGCGTAGATCCCGCCGAGGCGGGCTTGGAGGTGGTCGTCGCCGGTGCGGTCGAGTTGGTCGACGGCTTTGGTGAACCGGTCGGTGAGCTGGCCCTGTTCGACGACCTGGTTCTGCGCGCGGGCGACGTCGAGGGAGCGGCCGGTGATGTCGATGGAACGGCCTGTGTAGACCAGGCCGCCGGCCGCGGCGAGGGCGGCGATCAGCGCGGCGATCGCTGTCCAGTTCCACGGGCCGCGTAATCGCCCCCACCGTGTAGGTTCCGGTTCCGGTTCCGGTCGGGGCGGGGTGGGGCGCAGCCGGGACAACCGCGGCCTGCTTCCGGTGTGGTCGGTCGAGGGTCGGGCCGTCGGTCGGGAGGGGGACACGTTCCCGAGAATGGCAGGTTCACCGCTGTGCGCATCGGTCGCCGCGTCCTGCGCGCCAGGTCGTGCCCGGTCGCATTGGCTGCTGGCGGCCTGGTGCTCGGGCTCGACCGCTGCCTGGCGTCGTGGTCGACGTCCTCTGCGGCCGTGGTGCTGGTCGACGTCGTGCGCGGCTGGCCTCGGGGTTCCGGTGGTGTGGAGAGGGCTTGGGTGGCGGTGTGACTGTCCAGGCTCCGGGGTGTGGCGGGGTTGGGCTACCTACGACGGCGTCGAGTGGGGTGGCGTTTGTCGTCGCCGGAGGCCACGGCTCGATGCTGACTGACGTCTACGTCTACATGGCCTTGTGCATGCCGAAAATCGCATCCATGCAGCTCAGGCTGCGTGGTGGTACTCGTTGAGGATGCCGCCGAGTCGTTGCCGACGGCGGATGTCGAGGTGGGTGAGGGGTGCCTGATCGGGGGCTGGCTGTGGCAGTGGTTGTAGTGGTCGGGCGTTGTCGATGCCTTGGTGGGGCCGGTGGGTGTTGTAGAACCGCTCGTACTCGTGCAGCGCGTGGAGCAGGTGCTGCTGATTCCAGATCAGCGTTCGGTCGAGGAGTTCACGGCGGCAGCTTTGGATCCAGCGTTCCATGATCGCGTTCATGCGCGGGATGCGGACGCCGCTGAGGATGATCTGGATGCCGGCGTCGGCGAGGACGGCGTCGAACAGTGCCGGGTACTTCCCGTCCCGGTCGCGGATCAGGAATCGCACGTGTCTGCCCGCGTCTTCGAGGTCCATGGCGAGGTTTCTGGCGGCTTGGGTGACCCAGGCCGCGGTCGGGTGCACTGTGGCGCCGAGGACTCGAATCCGGCGGCTGGCGTGCTCGATCACCGCGAGCACGTAGAGGCGGGTGCCGTTCAGGGTGGTGGTCTCGAAGAAGTCGGCTACCGCCGCATCCACGGCGAACTCCTCGTACTCGGTATCAAGATCGCCGCGTCCACGGTGTGGCAGATCCTCCAGGACGCCGGGACCGACCCGGCACCCGAACGCACCACGACGACATAGCTCAAGCTAGGCGTCCGGGTCTTCCAGGTCCTCGACCCTGAGCCGGGTGCCGACGCCGGTGTTCGGCACGCCGGGTACCGCGGAATCCTTCTCGGTCAGGCGGATCAACGACACGCCCTTCGCATCGCCCAGTTCCGCGTCGTTGTCGGCCACCACCAGTTGCCCGCGCCCCGCGAGTGCTTCCGACAGTGTCTTGATGCGGTCGTAGATCCGGCGGCCGAGTTCCTGGTCCTCGCGTTCGGTGCGGCCGATCCCTTTGCGCGGTGAGTCCAGGATCAGCAGTTTGGGTAGAAGCACGTCGGTGTGTCCCACCGCGTAGTTGAGCAACGCCAGGGAGAAGGCCACGTTGATGGCGGTGGTGGTCCCGCCGCCGCTGGCTTGCAGCGTCTCCAGGTCGCTGCCGCCGATCATCGGTAGATACTTGTCCGGGTTGATCGATGGTTTGCCGTTGACCCTCACACCCAGGTGCGCCACCTCAAGGGCGAAGAGCTGGGAGAGCTCCGCGATCCGTTCCGAACGGGGAGCGAGTTGGCCCTCCAGTTGCTTGATCTCCTTGGTCAGCTGGCGGGTGCGCTTGCGCAGTTGCACCGCTTCGTCTTCGAGCCGGCCGAGACGGCGCCAGGTGGCGACGCGCTGGTCGATGGTCGTCAGGTTCTGTCGCAGGTTTTCGACCAGAGTGCTCGCCTCCGCGACCGCCTGAACTCTCGGCGAGACCGCCTCTCGGGTGAGTTCGTCATAGCGCCGTTGGGCTTCCGCGGCGTTCACCTCGGAGACCGAGGTCATGCCCTCGGCTGTCCTGAGTGCCTCACGCTCCTGCTCCAGAAGTGATTCCGTCTCCGAGATCTGAGCGCGAAGTGCCGACGTTTGATCGTCGTCCGCCAGGTCCAACACCGGTGGTTCCGGTTGCAGGCAGAGCAGGCAGAGCCCGTCGTGCACCGCACGACCGGCAAGCGCTTGGAGGCATCGTGGACAGGTGACGAACTCGAACGGGCTGAGCAAACCGGCTGCCAGCGTGGCCTTCTCGCTGCGTGCGAGGTCGAGGCGGAGCTGGGCCAATGCCGCCTCGCGCGCTCTGACCGTGTCACGAGTGACGGCGAGCGCCTCCCGAGCGCGCGCCGCCTCCAGCATCATTGTGCCGAGGTGTTCGCGGTGGGCGCGATCGCGTTCGATCAGCACGGCGACGTCGGCGCGAAGCTGGGCGAGTTGGCGTTCGGCGGCGCGGAGCTGTTCCTGTGCGGTCCAGCGTGCGGCTCGGAGTCCGTCCAGGTCGGTGTAGCCCTCAGCTTCGAGGAAGCGGCGGATCGCGTCGCAGTTGTTCTGCTGGTCACGGGCGTCCGCGGCGACCTTGTTGCGCTCGATCCGAAGGCGGATGACCTCGGGATCGGTGATGTTGAGCAGGACCTCGAAGACCATGATGCGCTTCGGGTCGCGGCCCGCGTCGTGGTGACCGGTAGCGGAGCTGTCGATGTTCTTCGCCTGGAGGTAGCAGTAGGCGAAGACATCGCTGAAGCCGATCGAGGTGACCTCGTTGGTCCGCTTGCTTTTGCTCTTGGGGAGCTGCTGCACGGGGATGTCGAGTTCCTTGAGGAGGAACCGCGACAACGTCTCGGTCTCCCGATCACGCGAGAGGAGGGGGAAGATCCGCTCCGGCACGTCCGAGCCCAGTTCGAGCAGCTGCACGGTGCGCTGGTCGCCCCTGACTTCGCGCCGCAGCCGCATCGGGGTGGTGCCGACCACTGCTTCGAGCGTGACGTGCCGCACGTGGTCCTCGACAGCGGAGGTGAGCACGGCGTTGCCGCCGAGCGCGTACTTCACCAGCATCAGCAGCGTCGACTTGCCGGTCGAGACCGCTCCGGTGATCACGGTGAGGTCGTCGGCGAAGTGGTAGGTGCGCTCGGCCGAGTCGGTGGTCACCGTCAGGTTACGCAGTCGCAGGACGTTCACCATGTCAGATCTCGGCCCCGTGCGGGAGGGTAGCGACGTCGTCCAGGTGCTCGTAGATCAGATCCTTGAGCTGCTCGCCAGTGAAGTCGAAGTGCTGGCGGAGCAGGCGGACCCGTGCGGTGGTCGGCCGCCATTGCGCGAATTCGGACAGGGCTAACGACAACCGGCGCCCGGAGGGCGTGACCTGTACGGCGAACCGGTGGCCTCCGGCGAACACGAGCAGCCCTCGTCCCACCAACGCACCCAGCATGGGGTAGTAGCGGTCGTCCCAGGGGCCGTACCGGTACCTGATCATCCGGCTTTCCACGGCCAGCAACTCGTCACGCGTCGGCTCGGTGCCGTCCGGCCACTCGGTCTCCTCGGGCAGGAGCCGCTTCGTCATGGCGGGGTAGCGCAGCAGGAAGTCGAGCTTGACCAGCTTGGTGAGCCCGGTGAACACGTCGCCGTCCTCGGTGAAACCGGCGAGCAGGAGCAGGAGCCTCGCTTGGTGGTATTCGGACTCCGTGCGCAGCCTGCGTTGGAACTGGGCGGCGCGCACCTGGTCCTGCGTCGGTGGGGACGTCACGACGCGGCCCCTGGCACCCGGAACTCGAACCGGCACCGGTCGCTCAACTCGTACGCGAAGCCGGCCAGGTGATAGTCGTGCAGCGGAAGTGCAGGGGTGCTCTTCAACGCGTCGACGGTGAGCCGTTCGTGCAGCGCGGCCATCAGCCGGGTGCCGAAGTGATCCGCCCCCGCCAGTTCCAGCCGCAGCGACCGCACCAGATTCATGATGTCTTGTTCCAAGGCGTACTGGACCTGGAGGTCCTGCGGGAAGCCGGTGGCGATCCTGGGCCAGGAGTCGTGCCACAGATCCCGCAGGTCCAGGGCTTGTTCCCGGTCGTCGGGGCCTACCTCGCCGTCCGTCAGCTTGCGGATCAAGTCTCTGCCGCCGGCCGCACGAGGAGGACGTCGCCCTGCGGGGAGCACCGGGACGCTGTTCGTGTGGGCGACCGTCATGCAGTCCAGCACCTGGTCTCGTGTGATGGTCCGGCGTCGGACGCGCTCGTCGAGCTTTCCGGCGAGACTGAGCGCACCGGGCGTGCCGAGCCGTTCAAGCGGGTCGAGCGGCCTGCCGTCGTTGTCCCGGCTCGCGTTCTCGACCACCTTCATCAACCGGTCGTAGCACTCGTCCGCCGTCCGGGTATCCCGGTTCAAGCCGCCCAGCAAGGGGTGCACGTAGTTCCGAACGACATGATCACGAACGTACCTCTTGGGCGGAAACCTCTCGATCCGGAGCACCCCGAGGAACGACCGCGCTGCCTCCAACATTCCGTCCGGTAGCCCGGCGGGGTTCTCCCACGCCGTGCTGGGCGGCACTTTCTCCACCGGCGGCAGGTTGTCCAGCTGCTGTGTGGCCGCGGCTTTGAGCACCGCCCACGCGACCGCGCTGCACATCTTGTCGGTGGGCGGCAGGGACATGAGCTGGTCCGCGTCTCCGCAGAGCTGTTCGATGCTCTTAGCCGAAATGGGTGACTTCGAGGTAGAGAACTCGGCGTTAGTGCACAGCCGGACGGCGACACGTCGGTCCAACCCGATCCACGAGTCGAACAACAGCGCGAGGCCGCCCTCCTCGAACAGCTTGGCGAACGACAACGCGGCGGATTCCCGGTGCTTGACCGACACCAGCACCCAGCTGTCGTCGTCGTACTGGAGCGCGAAGTCGGCGTGCCACTCGCACACGACGGCGACCACACGACCGTTCTTCGCCATGTTCAGGCAGTGGGCCGCGGCCACTTGGTGCTGGTACCGGAAGTGACCGGCGGTGGGAGCACCTGAGTCGTCGGCCGGGACCACTCGGGCGGGCGATCGGGGTTCGGTCGTAGCGTCTGCCTGAGCCAACGCGCCTCCGACCCCCGAACGTGTAGTCACATCGTTCTACCCGCTGGCGGAGTGTTTGGCGCTGCCCCATTCGAGCGACTACACGCACCGCCGCCACCTCCCTGTAGCGGCAGCTGCGGAAGATGTTGTAGCTGAACGGCGGCGCGGACGCGACACGGATGAACACGCCGACCGCGGAGATGGCGTTCAACGTGCGTCATTTCGGCGTCCATGCGGTCACGAACGTGCAGAATCGTCCCAGCCACCGAATCCCCGTGTCACTCGATTGGGTCTGCTGCACGAGTAGGTGACAGTGGTAGTCACGCAGCCTGACTGGCTGACGTGGTCATGATTGCTTCGTATTCGATGGGGGTCAACCTGCCGAGGGCGGCTTGGCGTCTGCGGCGGTGGTAGGTGCGTTCAATCCAGGTGACGATCGCGATCCGGAGCTCGTCGCGGGTGTGCCAGGTACGCCGGTCGAGAACGTTGTTCTGCAGCAACGCGAAGAAGCTCTCCATGGCGGCGTTGTCTCCTGCGGCGCCGACCCTGCCCATCGAGCCGGCCAGCCCGTTGCGTGCGAGCGCACGGACGAATTTTCTTGATCGAAATTGCGATCCGCGGTCGGTGTGCACCACGCAGCCGACGGCCTCATCGCGGCGGGCGACGGCGTTGGTGAGCGCGGCGACGGCGAGGCGCGACTTCATCCGGGAGTCGATGGAGTAGCCCACGATCCGGTTGGAGCAGACGTCCTTGACCGCGCACAGATACAGTTTTCCTTCCGTGGTGGGATGTTCGGTGATGTCGGCCAGCCACAGCCGGTTCGGTGCGGTGGCGGTGAAATCGCGGCGGACCAGGTCGTCGTGGACCGGCGGACCGGCCTTCCTGCCGTTGCGGCCGCGTTTCCTGCCGAACGCGCTCCACCAACCCATCGACGAGCAGATCCGCCACGCGGTCCGATCCGCCATCGACAGGCCGGCGTCGCGGGCCTCGTCGGCCAGGAACCGGTATCCGAACTCCGGATCGTCGCGGTGCGCGTCGAACAACACGTTCGCCCGATACGCCTGATCGAGTTCCGTCCCGGTGACCGGCCGGGCACGCCACCGGTAGTACGGCTGTCGAGCGATGTCGAGTACCCGGCACGTCACCGAGACGGGGATCCCGTCGGCGGCGAGCTCGTTCACGAGCGGGTAGAGCCTTTTCCCGGCAGGTTCGCCTGCGACAAATATGCGGTCGCCCTCCGCAGGACCTCGTTCTCCTGCTCCAGCAGCTTGATCCGCTTGCGCGCCTCGCGCAGCTCGGCCGAGTCGTTCCCGCTCACACCGGGTTTGACGCACTCGTCGGTGTCGGCCTGGCGCAGCCACTTGAACAAGGTCATCGGGTGGACCCCGAAGTCCTTGGCGATCTGCTCGACGGTCACGCCGGGCTCGCGATCACGGGCGACCCGCACGACATCGTCGCGGAACTCCCGAGGGTAGGGCTTGGGCACAGCGACATCCTCCCAGCTCACCATCACGGCAAGCCAACTCAGATGGCACCAATCCGTGCAGCAGACCCCTGAACTTGCCGTCGCGGTCGCGGAGCAGGAAGCGCAGGGATTCCATGCGCGTTCCGAGGTCTGCGGTGAGGTTCCTGGCTTGCTGCGTTGTCCAGGCCTGGGTCGGGTGGGCTGTGACTGCGGTGATGTGTAGGCGCCTGGTGCCGTGCTCGAGGAACGCCAGCGCGTAGAGGCGTTTGCCGAGCACGGTGTCGAGGTGGATGAAGTCGGCCGCGATGATGCCCTGGGCCTGGGCGGTGAGGAATTCTCGCCAGGTCGGGCCGGTGCGGCGTGGTGCCGGGTCGATGCCGGCGTCGTGCAGGATCTGCCAGACCGTCGAGTGGGCGATCCCGTGGCCGAGTCGGGCCAGTTCGCCCTGGATTCGGCGGTGACCCCATCGCGGGTTCTCCCTGGCGAGCCGCAGCACGAGCGACTTGATCGCCGCTCGTGTCGGTGGGCGTCCGATGCGTCGACGTGCAGCAGACCCGTCCCACTTGCGGGCCACGAGTCTGCGGTGCCAGGCGAGCAGAGTGGCGGGCGTGACTGGGAAGACCTCTCCCCAACGTCGACGATCCACCAGCCCGGACAGGGCGGCGAACCAGAACCGATCGGCGGGCTCGTAACGGACCGGACCCACGAGTTGTCGGCGCAGGACCGCGTTCTCGTGCTGCAAGACGAGCAGTTCGGCGTCCTTCACCGTCTCGCTGCGGAGAAGCACCGCCGGGACGGACAGCAGCTTCCGGGTCACCTTGTACAGCAGGGACACGATCACCCGGTCATGCTTCCAAAGACGACGGCGCTCTCGCTTCACCAGCGGCGATGACTTTCCGAGCGGCACACGGTCAGCTCACCACAAGCCAGGTGGCGCACCTGGGCGACGCCTCGGGTGGCCTACCAGACTCCGTCGCGTTTGCGGCGGCAGTTCCGCAGGATGTTCCAGGACTTCATGTGCGCAAGGGCGTACTCGATGCGGGCCCGGACGTGCTTGTGGACGGTGTTTGAGGTCCGCTTCCACTGCGACAACGGGGATTCACCCTCGCGAGGCTCCGGCAGAGCGGATCACGTCGGGTTGCCCTGGCAGCCGCCGTCAGCCATCACGTGCGCGCCGCGGCAGCGCTTTTCGACGCCGGACGCGGCGTAGGCCCTGTAGTCGTTGCGGTTGCCCGGAACGGATTACCGACCGCCGAGGTCAATGTTGGCGTCGATCACGACCTGCTACGCCGGTAGAGTTGGCTAGCCAGGCCGGAGCAAAGACGCATTTGTTCATCGAGAAGATCGGAAAGCGATACTTGGTCGACATAATCACGGCCACGGCGGTTCTCTACGTCATCCTGCCGGTTAGACAGTCAGCCACCCAGTCTGCCGTAGAAAGTACTCTGGAGCGGACTGACGAGTCGATGGGACCTGCCTAGATGGCGCCCGGACAGGATACTCGACCATGGTCGACATCGCGTCCCAACTCCACCTCACGCGCATAGCGCGCAAATGCGCTAGCGGCACTGGCCCAACAAGCGCTCAACGCGATTAGCATCGGCGACACGCTGCTGCGTTCGATACAGTTCAAGAGCTTGCGTCCAGGTTTGGCGAGCTTGGTCATATTGATCAAGAGCGTACAGGGTCTCGGCGAGCCGGTCTAGAATATCCGCCTCGTCATACGTGTGCTCCAGAGTCCGATATAATCTGAGGGCGTGTTGATAATAACGGAACGCTTGTGCATGTTTGCTAGTGTTGTGCGCAAGGTAGCCGAGGCTATCCAAACTCTCAGCCTCCCCCAACATGTAGCCGTGATGACGGGAAAGGGAAAGGGCGTTTCGTAGGGTGGCGTAAGCCTGGTCATTGTGCTTAAGTCGTGCCTGGTACCAGCCGAGTAGACCAAGTGCACGAGCTTCCCACGCAGGATCATTGATAGCACGATAGTGGGGTAGTGCCAGAGTAGCGTGTTCGAGAGCGTGGGTGTCATCTCCAGCTTGCTCCAATAGCCAGGCAAGGGCGTGGTGGGTATGCGCTTGGCCGAGGCGGTCCCCAGCAGCTTCGGCGGAAACAAGTGCACGTTGCAGATGGCTCATGGCCACGGTGTGTCTACCGGCGCGGGCACATGCACGCCCAAAGAGCCGATGCACCGTGGCTTGAATAGCTCCGTCGTCGATTCTGGACACCGCATCAAGCGCTACTTGCCATACGACCAGATGGTCGTAGAGTCTCCCGCGTCGAGTATAGAAGGTGTCTGAAACCCAGGCCAACTGCCACACTGCCGCATACCACCGTTGATCCAGAGCCATCCGCTGTACGGCGAGCAGGCAAGAGTGTTCAGCGTCGAACCACGTCCAGGCAGAGGATTGGTCCAGCAGATCAATAGAGTGGCAACCAGGCGCTCGTTGGTCCAGTTCGACGGATGCTCGATGAGGATGAAGGATTCTGTCCCCGACATGTGCCGTATGAAGGTAATAATCTACCAGTCTGCGCATCGCGGCTTTGCGGTCGCCCTCGGTGTGTTTGCCGAATGCCCGCTCTGCGGCATATAGCCGCAGAAGGTCATGCATTCGATAACGTTCCGACATGTGCTGCTGGATCAATGAAGCTCTCTCTAGGCTGCGCAACAACGCCTTTGCAGAACTATCCGAAAGATTTGCCAAGTTGGCTGCCGCGCTCAAGCTGATATCGCCACTTGGAGTCAACCCGAGAAGATCAAACAGTCGCGCCTGCTCGCCATCAAGACCACGATACGACCACGAGAGCACAGCCGACAAACTGGCTCTTGGCTCACCGTCATCCAGGGCACCTAGACGCGTGGTGGCATCTCGCAGTTCGGCTGCGAAAATCTTTAGCGGGAGACCGGGTTGACTTGCACTTACTCGGCCAATCAGTACACTTAACGCCAATGGAAGACCGCCGCACCAGCCCAGTAGTTCATCTGTGGCTACGGGATCGCTGGAAAGGAGTGTCGATCCCAATCGATCGGTTAGCAAGCGCCGGGAATCGCTCTCCGAGAGAGCATCGATCCGAACTAGGTCGGCCCCGTAACTGGCGGTCAGTCCGGAGAGACGATCACGACTGGTGACCAGAACCGTACAGGTAGCGCTTCCGGGTAGCAATGGAACAACTTGCTCAGACTCTCGGGCGTTGTCTAATACGATGAGGATGTGTTTTCCCGCCACTAGGCTGCGAAATAGTCCAACCTGGGCGGCTAGACCTACAGGAATAGCGCGCTGGTCGACGCCGAGGGACTCCAGGAATGCACTTACTGCCGCACCCGATGTCAAAGGTTGGCCAACGGGAGAAAAGCCGCACAAGTCGATGAATAACTGGCCATCAGGGAAACGCTGCAGGTTCTGATACGCCCAATGCAGTGCAAGCGATGTTTTGCCCATGCCGCCAGCGCCCGAGATTATAGCAGTAGTCGTCGAAGTTTCAGAACTCGTTGACCTATCCAAGGCGTCGGTTATTTTGTCTAATTCGCCAGATCGCCCCGTAAACCATATCGGCGCCGGCGGCAATTGCTGTGGCACTGGGACCTGATGAGTCAAACTGTAGTGAATGCCGCCTGTGATCGTTCCAGCTTGAACGATCGATGGAGAGGTTGACACGGAGATCTGATTGTTAACGACAGATGACCCTGCCTCCGCGCTTCCGTGATCATCCCCTGTTGGCATGCGGCCCCCTGTCACACGGCTGAACGTCTACTATAGCAACAGGGTCGCCTACGCCGAACCTACCACGCGGCTCGGGACTATTTCACGCTTGGCGGCTTCAAGTGAGATTGTCCCCGAGGATCGGACACCGGATTTCATGCCACGGGTGTGAGTGCTTGACGGTAGCCGGTGCGGGCTTCGTGCGGAGTGCGGTAGTGGAGTGTGGAATGTAGACGGTCGTGGTTGTAGTAGCCGAGGTAGGCGAAGACGTCGCGTCGGGCGTCGTCGCGGGTGTTCCAGACGGTGGTGCCGATCTCGGTTTTGAGGGTGGCGAAGAACGACTCGGCGACGGCGTTGTCGAAGCACGACCCGGTCCGTCCCGCCGACGGCCGGATGTCGTGACCGGCCAGCGCGCGGCGGAACAGCCCGGAGCCGTATTGCGTCCCGCGGTCGGCGTGGAAGATCGCGTCTTGGTCGGTGAGGCCGCGCCGGGCGGCGAGGTCGAGGGCGTCGCGGACCAATTCGGCGCGCATGTGCTCGGCCATCGCGTGGCCGACGACCTCGCGGGTGTGCAGGTCGATCACCGTGGCCAGGTAGAGCCACCCCTCCCGGGTGGGCGGGTTAGGTGATGTCGCCGACCAGCCGTCGACCCGGCGCCGGGGCGGTGAAGTCGCGGCCGATCAGGTCCGACACCGGCGCTGCGGCCATGTCTGGCCTGGTCAGCGACCTGCGTCGCCTGCGGGTGAGACCTGCGATCCCACGCTCGCGCATGATCCGGTCGACTCGTTTGTAGTTGACCTGTCGGCCGCGGCGGCGCAGCTCGGCTGTGATCCGCAGGCGGCCGTAGGCGCCCCGGTGCCCGGCGTGGACCTCGGCGGTCTCGGCGGCCAGGCGCTCATCCGCCTTCGCCCGCGCCGCCTCGACGGGGGCGGCGGCGAGCCATTCGTAGAACCCCGGGTGTCGCACCCGCAGGAGCCTGCACAGCCGGGTGACGCCGAAGGCGGCGCGGTTTTCGGAGATGAACCGGTAGCTGCGGGTCAACGACCCATCTCCTTGGCGAAATAGGCGGCCGCCTTGCGCAGGATCTCCTTCTCTAACTCCAGCTCGGCCACCCGTTTGCGCAGGTCTCGCAGCTCCTGCCGCTCATCGGCCGACACCCCGCCGACCGGCGGGGCGGTCTGCGCCCGATCGGCGGCGTGGACCCAGTTGCGCAGGGTCTCGTGGTTCACGCCCAGCTCGCGGGCGACCTGCCGCAACGGCCGGTCCGAGGAGCGGACCAGCTCGACGGCGTCCTTGCGGAACTGCTCGGGATAGTTCGACTTGCCTGACACGGGGAACATCCTTCCCCAGACCGTTGTCTGGGATCAGGGCGTCCGATCCGAGGGGACAACCTCAAAGGTCCGCTACATCAACCACCAGCCGGCCAGCCGAGAGAATCACCCAATACGCGGCTTGTTCGCGCGGTGGACCTCGGGGTCTAATTGGAGGATCGAACAGTCTATGTTTCGACACGGCCCACGAAGTTGCGTCTCAACGAGAGTAGGAGTCGACGCGTTGCGGCAACATGACATAAAGGTGGGAATCATAGGACTGGGGCATGTCGGTAGCCACTTAGCTAAGCAATTAGCCAAGTCTTGCAGCCTGGTAACCTATGATATTGCCTCTAGCTCCGAGTATCCTACAAGCGAGCTTCGTGATTGTGATCTGACGATGATCTGCGTGGATACGCCGCCACTACCAAGCGGCGATATCAATATCAATAACGTTTTCAATGCCGTTTCTCGGTGCCCTTCCAAAACTCTATTGGTGCGATCGACTGTACCACCCGGCACAACCGACCAAATCGCGCAAGCGACTGGCAAGCAAGTACTCTTTTCTCCTGCGTACGTTGGAGAGACTAGATATATCGCAGCTCCCTGGGACATGCTGGAGAAGCAAACCCCTTATATGATCATCGGCGGATCACAAAATGGCCGTGGTGAAATTATCGAGCTGCTAACTAGGGTGTATGGACCCGCCATGAGATTTTTCCAATGTGAGGCAGCCGAGGCTGAACTCATCAAGTACATGGAGAATTCGTATCTTGCGACGAAGGTTATTTTTGTTAACGAGTTCCGAAGGATTTGTTCGAAGATTGATCTTGACTGGCATACCGTTCGAGAAGGATGGCTACTTGATTCACGGATAGAGAGGGACCACACTGCAGCATTTGAGCTTGACCCGGGATATGCTGGAAAGTGTCTACCGAAGGACGTTTTGGGGATGATCAGATTTGCACAGGAGTCTGACCAACACTTTCGACTTCTTGAAACTGTCCACGAGATCAACGCAACTTTACGACAACACACAATAGCGGCCGAAGCGAGCGAAAATTGATACGAAAAGTGAGTGTCGACGTCGAGTCAGTCAACATGCGAAAATATGGGCTGCGCAGGGTTGCGGAACTGTACTCAACCGGAGGCTGGATGCCACCTGAGGTTGCTATAATCGCAGACTATGGCTCAGAGCTACGCAAGGCAATGACGCTCGAACTCGGCGCCGGCGGAGGTCGGCTTACCGCCGCTCTCGCCACCATATCTAAATCGCTTGTGGCTACTGATTTTAGCATTCCCATGACACGGAAACTCAAAGAGCGCCTTCCTGGCATTACGGTGTCACAGGTAGATGCACGTAATCTTCACTCATTTAGGGCTGAGGAGTTTGACCTTTGCTGGTTTGGCTACAACGGGATAGATTCAATTCCTATCCGTGATCGACGAACGGTATTTAGCGAAGTGCGAAACGTGTTGCGGTGTGGTGGTCTTTTTATCTTCTCAACACACGACCGTACCTTCGCCGAAACGGCAGCTCGCACACCTATTCCCGTGCGCCCGTGGCGTCTTGGTGAAACCAAACGCTTCTTTAGATGCGTTTTCAATCGAGCAAGGATGAGAAGGTATCAAGAGTTCGGCGAAGACTACGCCTTAGTGAATGATAGAGCGTTGAATTTCGGGTTGATGACCTACTACGTTGATCGCAAGTGGCAAAATGAATTGCTCGCAGAGGAGTCGTTTCGCGTATTGAGTGTATACGCGACAGACGGTAGCCGTTGGGAAAACTGTGAACAACCAACTGATAAGTGGCACTACTTCGTCTGTAAGGCCATCTGATATGCCGAGCCCCAAGAATCTTGTGACGATACATCAACCCCATTTTCTACCTTGGCTTGGATATATAAACAAGCTTGCTGTTAGCGACACTTTTATTTTCCTCGATGATGTCGACTTTCGTCGCGATTACTTTCAGCATCGCACACGGATTGTAACGAGAGATGGGGCTCTACGCTGGGCTACTTTGCCAGTCGTAAAGCATTCAAGCGGGGAGGTGATTAGAAATATCTACATACACACACGCGGGATTGAAAGGGTAATTCGCATCTTCGAGAACGAGTACCGCCACCACCCTAATTATAGACAGTTGCATGCAGGGATCTGGGATGCGATGAGGAGTTCGGGTGACCGCTTGCTAGATGTTAATATGACTCTAATTCGACACCTCTGCAACTTGCTTGGTTTGCGGTGCCGTATCTACCTTGCTTCCGACCTGTGTCCGCGGACAGAACGAACTACTAGAATCTATGAGCTGGCTCGGATTACCGGGGGCGACGCATTGCTTGTAGGGTCCGGCAATATGCTAGGAATTCACGATACGCGTTACTGGCAAAAACGGGGAATCGCTATTTATCGGCAGAATTTTATCGTCGCTCACCATAAGTACGTTCAGCCTTCAAGTTCCAGTTTCGTTGCGATGGCGAGCACGGTCGACGCGCTGTTCTCCGTGGGGGCTAAAACGACAGGAATGCGCGTAATGCACGCAAAACCTCAGTTGTATGATCTGCAGAATTGATGCCATTCGCTAATAGTGGTAGAGAATGTGGAGGCCGTAGAGGGGTGCGGTCGTCGTCGAACCTAATACTCCAGCCGCACTTGGTGACTATGTGCGTTTCCGCTGGTAGTGGCTCTTTCTAGCACGGTACTGGTGGCGTCTGCGCCAGTGGGACCTGTACCGCTCGAAAGTCATCGCTGCTGGTCAGGCGGTATGTCTGTACTCGTTGATGAGTCCGCCGAGGATGCGGGTGCGGTGCACTCTGTGGCTGTCGAGGTCGTGCACCGCGGCGGGGTGTTGTTGGGTCTCGGGTGGTAGTTGGTCTCGAGCCTGATGGGCGCGGTGTCGGTTGTAGTGTTCCTCGTAGATCTTGAGGACCTGACGTGCATGGCTCTCACCCTGTGGGGTTCCAGAAGTCGGCCACATGGTCTGACCTGCGGTTAGGCTGCGGTGGGTTCGTACTCGTTGATAAGGCCGCCGAGGACTGGTCGGCGGCGTATCGAGATGCAGCCCGGCTCTGCGATCGGTCGGTCAGGTCGTGGTGGCGCGAGTTGCCGGGCTTGGTGTGGTCGGCGATGGTTGTAGTGGGTCGCGTAGCGGTCCAGGACCGCCCGTAGGTGGTGTTCGTTGACGATGGGCAGTCGGTCGGTGGCTTCGCGTCGGACGGTTCCGACGAACCGTTCGGCGTAGGAGTTGGCCTGCGGACATTGTGGCGGGATCTTCACGACGTGAATGCCGGTGTCGGAGAAGACCGCGTCGAACGAGGCGGTGAACTGGCCGGCCCGGTCGCGGATTAGGAACCGGAAGCCGTCTGCCGGATCGGCCAGGTCCATGAGCAGGTTGCGGGATTGTTGCGTGGTCCAGGGCCAGTCGGGGTTGGTCGTGGTGCCGAGGATGTGCACGTAGCGCGTGGCGACCTCCATCACGAAGAACACATAGACCCGCTTGAGTGTGACGGCGCAGTCGACGTGGAAGAAGTCGCAGACCAACATGCTCGCGGCCTGCGCGCGCAGGAACCGTCGCCAAGAGCTGTCAGTGTCTCGCCGGTAGTTGTCAATTCAGATGAGACAGGTTGTGTTTACGGGGTCGGCTGCGGTTGCCCGACGGGTTGGTTGATCCAGGCTGCCTCGGGCAGTCGGGGTGGCCGGGGTCGGTGTGCGAAGCGTTGCGGATATCGGGTGTGGGCGCGGTCGAGGGTGGCCTGTCTTTGGTCGCGGATCTGATCGGCGGTTCCGAAGTGGACGGACGCGGGGGTGTGCATGCCGATGCCTGAGTGTCGGTGTTCGTGGTTGTAGGCGAGGAAGAACTCCTCGCAGAACGCGCGGGCGTCCTCCAGTGAGCCGAACCGGTCGGGAAAGTCGGGCATGTACTTCATCGTCTTGAACTGGGCCTCGGAGTAGGGGTTGTCGTTGGAGACGCGGGGGCGGGAGTGGGAGCGGAGCACGCCGAGGTCGACCAGGAGCCCGGAGACGGGCTTGGAGACCATCGCGCCACCGCGGTCGGCGTGGACCGTGTGCGGCGCGGTGCCGTTGCGGGCGACGGCGTCGGCGAGGAAGTCCCTGGCCACGACCGCGTCCTCCGCGGCGGCGACCAGCCACCCGGTGACGTACCGGGAGAAGATGTCCAGCACGACGTAGCAGCGGTACCAGACGCCCTTCACCGGCCCTTTCAGCGCGGTGATGTCCCAGGACCACACCTGGCTCGGGCCGTGGGCGAGCAGTTCGGGCCGGGCGCGGGGTGGATGGGTGGCGACGCGGCGGCGTTCGCGGACCTGCCCGGCGGCGCGGGCGATCCGGTACATCGTCGACACCGAGCACCGGTAGCGGCCCTCGTCCAGCTCCCGCACCCACACCTGCGGAATCGCCAGGTCCCGGTAGGCCGGGCTGGTCAACACCTCCAGCACCCCGGCGCGTTCGGCGGCGTCCAGGGCGTGCGGCGGCGGACGACGGCGCGGTCGGGGGCCGTGCACCGGGCCCGTCGCCCCGAGGCGGCGGTAGTGCGTGGCCCGGGACCTGCCGGTCAACGCGCACGACGTGGTCACCGGGACCAGAGCGGCACGCAACTCGCCGAAGGCAGTCGTCAAGACCTCGTCGGCGGCCTGTCCTCGTCCGTGCTCCCGGAGAGTTCTTCCAAGAGCGCGTGTGCTTTTCCCATGATGTCCAGTGCCATTCGGGTCTTGGCCAGGTCGGAGGTCAGTTTCGCGTTCTGCCGGCGCAATCTCTCCAACTCGATCTGCTCGGTCGACTTCCTCCTCGGTTCCGCCGGCTCGGCCGGTCCGCTTCCCAGCCGGCCCGCGTCACGGGCCCGGGTCCACTCGATGACGTGCGAGGAGTACAGGCCCTCGCGACGCAGGATCGCGCCCTTCTCCCCGTTCGGGGCGTTCTCGTACTCGGCGACCAGGGCGAGCTTGTACTCGGCGGTGAACGTCCGCCGGGACGGACGCGCGGCCGGATCGGCCGGTGTCCCGCCGGAGGAACGCCGAGGCGGCTTGTCGGATGGGGTGGACACGAGCACAAGGATCTCCGATCCCGCTCTTGATCAGGAACCCCGCTCACACGAGGTGTCTCACAGCAGTCTGACCAAGAGGGGTGTTAACCGAGGCGCTCGCTACGGCGGGAGTGCCGATGCAGTCATGTTGGCACGGGGACGCCGGGGACGGTGTGGTGGTGCTGGTCCCGCCGGAGTACCCGAAGGCGCCGTTGCTGGAGGTGTTGCCCGAGGCGTTGGCGCGGGCAGTGCGCGCACAACACCACCAGCCCCACCGCCGCGCGCGCCCGGCTGCGGCTGGCAGTGCACGCCGGGGAGGTCGCCTTCGACGAACACGGCGCGACCTCGCCCACGATGGTCGCGGCATTCCGGCTGTTAGACGCAGCCCCGGTCCGAGAGGCAGGCCCTATCGGACCATGCCTGGAAAGACTACGAGCTATCGGGGGAACCTCAGATTCCACATGGCATCGCCTGCCACATGCCTTCTGAGCTGGGTCTTTCAACAGGGTCGCTGTGGAAGTTACGCTTATCGGATGCAGAAGCCGGAGCGGGAGGCCGTCCGCCGGCGATTATCCGCCAGCGGCCACACCGTTGCTGAGATCGCGAAGGTCTTCGAGGCCAAGGCGAAGGCCCGGCCCAGGCTGGCGGCGCGGTGGGCAGCCGGGATGACCTTGCAGGACACAGCCGACGCGTGGAACCAATTGGACTCCACTGGCCGCGCCCCGATGACCGCGCAGCGGGTGTCCGACTACGAGCGTTGGCCGGAAGGCGGTAGGCGGCCCACGGCGTTGGCGCTGCGGATGCTCGCCCGGATGTACGGCGTGGCGGCCGACCGGTTGGTGGACGCGGTGGACCTGGGTGCCTGCAATGAGAATCAGGTGCTGGAGATGGCAGGGGTCACGGGGGCCTCCGCCCCGCCGGAGGCCCCCGGCGACCCGGCAGCCAGGGAGTTCTCCGAGTTCGTCGGGGCCGAGATCGCCGAGAAGGGCGCGGCCCTGGTCTACCCGGTGTTCCGGCTGTCCGGCGAGACCAGGCAGGCGTTGGCGGGCCTCAACCTGAACCAGCAGCTGCTGTACCAGAAAGAGGAGTCTCAGTTCACCAGGATGCACAGGATCGATGTGCCCGCCGTGTGCGCGGTGAACGACATGCGCGCCCTCGTGTACGCGGCCGAGCTGTTCCAGACCCACCTGCGGGTATCGTGGACGCTAGAGGCCGACGTCGACGCGGTGCGCAACCCCGCTCGCAGCCTCATCTCCTTCGGATTGTCCAGCAACGACGTCACCCACATGTATCTTGAGACCGTCGACCGCCCGCTGTTTCAGGTCCTGCCCGACGGGCAGGGCAGCGAGTACCTGCGGCTGTCGGACGAGACCGAGTTCAAGTCCACGCCGGATGCGCAGTACGGGATCATCGTGCGGGCACGGCCTTTCCCGGATGCGCCGGACCGGGTGTGGTTTCTGTGCTCGGGCTTGGGGCCGATGGGCACGCCCGGCGCGGCGTGGTACCTGGCCACAAACTGGCGGGACCTGCACGATCAGGCCGGAGCTGCGGATTTCGTCGCGGCGGTCAAGGTCCGCCGCTACTCGGAGAAGAGCGCCGTGCTCCAGCACCTACACAGAGCCGGTCGAGGAGTCAGGAGCGCTTGATGGCAGAGGGTCTGTTCGTCGGGCTGTCCACCGTGGACCTGGGGTACCTGGTGGCCGAGTACCCGGACGAGGACGATAAGGTCACCGCGCTGGAGCAGGCCACGGCTGCCGGAGGCCCGGCGACCAACGCAGCGGTGGCCTTCGCATTCTTGGCTGGCGGGCAATCCCGGCTGGCGACCGCAGTGGGACGCCACTGGATGGCCGGTCTCATCCGCGACGACCTGGCCCGCCACCAGGTGGAGCTGGTCGACCTCGCCCCCGACCAGGACGGCGGCCCGCCAGCGTCCTCGATCATCGTCTCCGGGAAGACCGCGAGCCGGACGGTCGTGTCCCTGGACGCCACCCGCGTCCAGGCCCCCGCCCCGGCCGACCCGGCCGCGCTGCTCGGCGAGGCGGGGATCGTACTAGTGGACGGGCATCAGGCAGAGCCGTGCGCGGCGGCCGCCGCGGCGGCCAGAGCCGCCGGGGTGCCGGTGGTGTTCGACGGAGGGCACTGGAAGCCCACGCACGCCGAGCTGCTGCGGCACATCGACATCGCCATCTGCTCGTCCAGGTATGCACCTCCCGGCACGGCTGATGTGGACGAGACGCACCAGTACCTGCACGACCAGGGTGTGCGGTGCGCGGCCACCACAGCCGGGGAAGGGCCGATCCGCTGGTCCACCCGACGCAACGGGGGAGTGGTCAAACCGCCATCGGTCACTGCCTTGGACACCCTCGGGGCCGGCGACATCTTCCACGGCGCGTTCTGCCATTATTACCTGCGCGACCGGGACTTCCCGAGGGCATTGGAGAACGCAGCGGCCGTGGCGGCGGCGTCCTGCGAGCGGTTCGGCACCCGCGCCTGGATGGCGTCGGGCAGGGAGCGGTTCGCCTAACTCAACAACACGAGGTCGGCGTTGCCTTTGCCAGCCTCGATGAGCACAGCGTTCGGCAAGTCGGTTTCGCGGATCTTCACCTCGGCCTGCTCCGGGGTGCGGCCGATGGCCAAATGCCTGCGGCGCAGCCGATCGGTGATTACATCAAGCGGCTCGTCCAGGTACCAAATCGCGTGGAGGATCTGGCGTACCTGTGCCCAAGGCTCTTGGTCCAGCAACAGGTAGTTCCCTTCAGTGATCACAATGCCGATGTCTGGGCCGATGGTGATCGCGTCGGGCACCGGCTCGTGCAGGACTTCCCGGTCGTAGGCGGGCCAGCCAACCTCGGCCTCGGTGTGCAACTGCTTTAGCTTGGCCACGTACCCCTCGACGTCGAAGGTCTGCGGCGCACCTTTCAACGCGCGCAGGCCCAGCCGGTCCAGGTCGGCGTTGAACATGTGGAAGCCGTCCATGGGGGCGATCTCTGCAGTGCTCTGGCTGAGCTTGGCGTTGACCTCGTCACGCAGCCGCTCGGCCAAGGTGGACTTTCCGGCCGCTGGCGGCCCGGCGATGCCGAGCAGGTAGCGCCCGCTGCGTGCCTGCGACGAGTCGATCACCCGTGCGGCGAGCACGGCGAGGTCGACGGGGCTGCTGCTGGCAGTCATGGAACCTCCCTGAAGTGCGGTCGTGGCCAACGTTACAGCCGTGAGCGGCACCGCTGGCTTTGGTGGTGTTCGGTGACGTCGGTTATTCGCCAATGTTGGCGTCAGCGGTCGACGTTGCGGGCGCGGGAGGCATTGACGTTGCGTTTGAGGTCGGCGTTGAGCAGTTTGTCGGGGCTGTAGCCGGGCATGAGGTGCAGCTCGACCCGGTCGGCGTTGTCCTCGAGCCAGGCGAGGACCGCCTCGCTTCGGTGCACGGGGTGCTGGTCGGCGACGACGTGCACCTTCCGACCCGCCTGGCTGGCGACGCGGTCGAGGAACGCGATGAACACCGACGCGGTGAACCGCTCGGTGAACACGGTGAACCACAACGCGCCCCGCGAGGCGACCGCGGACATGACGTTGACCCGCAGCCGCTTGCCGGTCACCCGCACGATCGGAGTCCTGCCCTTCGGCGCCCAGGATCGGCCGGGCGGTGCGGCATCGGAGCGCAGCCCGCACTGGTCGACCCAGGCGATCGCCGCGCCCTCGGCCTTGGCGCGTGCTTCGATCGCCGGATACTCCCCTCGCCCGTCATAGAAGACGAGCAAGCGACACCTCCGACACCTCGCGGAATTTTCTCCACGGTGGGGTAAATCAGTGCAGAAAAACTCGTGTATCCGCAGGCCAGGGCACTTCCCGGCCTGCCGGGCGCGCGGAAAAAACCTCACCAGAGAAGGGCACGGAATCAGTGGCCGAAAACCGGAAACTTCTCCCTGCGACCAGCACAGGACAGGTCCAGAGGAGGCGATCATGGCACGCATGATGATCCGCGGAGGCGGCAAGGCGATGTGGCTGCCGACGGTCGAGTCACCCCGTCGCAGGATACTTCGGCCGCTGTTCACCCTGGCACTGTTGGGTTTCGTGGCGCTGGCCCTCTTCCAGCCGACAGTTGCTGCCGAGGTCGTGGTGCGGTTCGTCGCGGTGGTGCGGTTCGTCGCGACGGCACTCGCGGCGTTCTTTCGCAGTCTCTGACCCATGCCTGCTGGCCAGCCGCAGTGCGGCAGTGCTCTTTGAAAAATTCATAGTGAAACAAAAGCGCTGTCGCCACCTTGCTTGGTGGCGACAGCGTAACCTGTTCCTTGATAATTGCAGCGCACGCCCCTGAACTCTCGGGGCCGTCGACGGCACGAGTCCGGCCACTGACAGTTACAGGGGTGAATTCGCGTTGGTGGGCTGGAACTGGCCCCGTGACGTTTCTTGATCGTCACGCTATGCCGGGTGGATGAGGTATGCGCAGGGTGGTGGCTTGACGCCCCGCGAGCAGCGGGCGCGGAACGCATCCGACTCGAGGCTGGCAAGCCGTTCGCCCGGGGCGAGAAGACCACGGTGGTCGCTACGGAGCTGTGGGTGGGGGTGCGGCAGGTGGAGAAGTAGCGCCGTAGCTGGCGAGAGCGGCAGGGCCGGCGTCGCGTCCCCGGCTCGGGCGGGCAGATCTCACTCAAGGCACCCTGCGGGCCACCCTTTTCACGAACCACACCCAAACCGAAGGCCACGACACCGACCCTGCCAGCCAGCCCCAGGCCAGCCACTGCCAAGTCTCACAGCCTTTTTCATCGTGGTCGACGGCGGGTTTCGACATGGTGGAGGACGAGGATGGCCGCGATGACGCGCTGTGACTGTTTCAAGATCGGCTCTGGCGCACTTCCGGTGGTGGTGCGGTGGACCCCCGGACCGTGACAGGGGCGAGGGTTGTCATGATCATTTGTGGCTCAGATGGCGATGTTGGTCGGTGCGGTGTTCTCGGGGCTTTCGGCGCTGGTGGTCGAGGGCGTCGAGGACGCCGGTGATGTGATCGTGGTGCGGGCGTCGACCAGGGGCGAGGAGGTGGCGTGTCCTTCGTGCGGAACGCCGACGGGCCGGGTTCATGCCTTCCGCCAGCGGTGTGCATGCCGAAAATCGCATCCATGCAGCTCAGGCTGCGTGATGGTACTCGTTGAGGATGCCGCCGAGTCGTTGCCGACGGCGGATGTCGAGGCGGGTGAGGGTCGCTTGATCGGTGGCTGGCTGTGGCAGTGGTTGTAGTGGTCGGGCGTTGTCGATGCCCTGGTGGGGCCGGTGGGTGTTGTAGAACCGCTCGTACTCGTGCAGCGCGTGGAGCAGGTGCTGCTGGTTCCAGATCAGCGTTCGGTCGAGGAGTTCACGGCGGCAGCTGTGGATCCAGCGTTCCATGATCGCGTTCATCCGTGGGATCCGGACTCCGCTGAGGACGGCCTGGATGCCGGCGTCGGCGAGGACGGGGTCGAATAGTGCCGGGTACTTTCCGTCGCGGTCGCGGATCAGGAATCGCGCGTGTCTGCCCGCGTCGTCGAGGTCCATGACGAGGTTTCTGGCGGCTTGGGTGACCCAGGATGCGGTGGGGTGTGCGGTGGCGCCGAGGACTCGGATTCGGCGGCTGGCGTGCTCGATCACTGCGAGCGCGTAGAGGCGGGTGCCGTTCAGGGTGGTGGTCTCGAAGAAGTCGCAGGCCAGGAGTGCGTCGGCTTGGGAGCGGAGGAAGGCCGACCAGGTTGTGGAGACGCGTTCTGGTGCCGGGTCGATTCCGGCGTCCTTGAGGATCTGCCATACCGTGGACGCGGCGATCTTGATGCCGAGGACGAGGAGTTCTCCGTGGATGCGGCGGTAGCCCCAGGCAGGATTCTCCTGGGCCAGGCGCAGCACCAGGAGTCGGATCGAGCGGATGGTCCGTGGACGGCCGGGCCGCTTGGGGCGGGATCCGGCTGTGTGGCGACGGTCGAGGAGGTCTCGGTGCCAGCGCAGGACTGTCTCCGGGCGCACCAGTAGTCGGAGTCGACGAAGCGCTTGCGCCGGGAGTCGGTGCAGCAGTGCGGCGAGGAAGGCCCGGTCGGCGGGGGAGAACCGTGGGCGGGTGTCTCCGAGTTGGCGTTGCAGGACCATGATCTGGTGGCGCAGCGCCAGGATCTCCGTGTCCTTGTCCCGGTCGCTCAGAGGCAGCAGGCGCAGCAACGCGAACGCGTTGGTCACGCCGAGGTAGGCCAGTCGAAGCAGCACAGCCGATCATCATGCCGTGCTGGTCGACGTCACAGCGGATGGCAGCCGTCCCCGCGAGCGCTTGACGTCTATTGGGTTTATACGTCCTCTACCTGCATGGATGAGGTTCTCGGCAGGCACAGGGTTTCCGATCGACCCGTGCCGCTTGAGAAGCCGTCGCTGGCGGTGAAGCAGAGGTACCGGTGGAGCGGCATTGCCCACCACTGGGTCCGGATCGCCCGGGCAGGCGGTGCAGGAAGCGCCCTTGCCTGTCGCGGGCACGTCCGTCAGCCCGGTCGACGTCAAGCACGCCGGTGTCGCGGCGCCACGATCAGGCCAGTACCGCAACGGCGATTGCACCTTGGTACCGATCGAGTTCGGTGCATCGACGCGGCTCCCGGTATTCGCTACCTTATCGCCATGTGGCAATACGCTATGTGGGGGCTGGTCGGCGCTGCGGCCAATCGCGCAATATTATTCATCGAAGCCACCCAGCGCGTCAAGGCATGGCCTTGGACTCGTCCGAAAGGACCCGGTGGGGGCATTTATGCAGTGGCCACTCTGCTGCACCTGGCCATCGCCACGGCGACCACAGCAGCCCTTGCCACCACAGCGATCGTAGCGAGCGATTTTGTCGCGTTCGGCATCGGCGCAGCCGCACCGGTCGTGGTGAAGAAGATCGCCGGCTACGCGGAGTCGCTTGTCTCGCCGGAGGGAAGGTGAAGGGATGACCCACAGCAGCTCTTTTTGGCAGCGCTTCCTGTCGGCCATGGCGGACTCCTCGCCCGCATTCGCGCGAGCCCCCCTCGGCCAACCCGGCAGTAGCCTGCTCTCCGCCATGGCCGACTCGGTTCCAGCGACTCGCCCCGCCGGTGGTGCCGACGCCTACGCCGTGGACTCGTTTCCGCACCATGAGGAGTTCACGGTAGAACTTCCTTCACAAGAGGAAGTGTTCACCTTCTCTGCGCGAGTTCGCGCCACCTGGCGCGTGACAGATCCCATCGCAGCGGTTCGCCTATACACCAATTCGCCTGGCCCCGAAGTGCGCCACCACCTGGAACGGCGCCTTCGGGAATTGAGCCGGAATTTCAAGCCCGAGAGCGGTGTTGAGGCGGAAAAGAGCATCAACCTCGAGTTCAACGAGCGGCAGCTCCACATCTCGGACGCGATAGTGGTCACCCACTGTGACGTAGCCCTCTCGCTCGACGCGACCACGGCCGCTCACGTCGCGAACTGGACGCTCGCCGCACGCAAACGGGAATGGCTCGACCAGGTTCGCCAGACCGAAATTTTCGAGCACGAACTGAGCAAACAGCGAGCAGAACACCAGCACCAGCTGGACGCGATGAAGCAGCGCTACGAACTGGCCCTCAAGCGGGAACGGATCGAGTTCTACGCCGACGTACTGCAGTCGGGAAGTCACAACCTCCTCGCCCTGCGCTTGGCCGGGCACGGCGAAGACGTAGACGACGTGGTCAGATTACTGATGCAACAGCGGGAAATAGAATTCTCCCAGGCCATCGAAATGTTGCAGCTTCTACTGGAGAAAGGTCTGGTCGATCGGGAAGACGTGGTGCGGGTTCTCAGCAACGTGAATGCCGAGGCTGGCGGTCTGCCACCGATGCGCACTATCGAAGGTGCCCGTCTCGACGACGAGGGCTAGTAGGACTTCGTTAGGTGCTGTTGACCTGCGTGTCCTGGCGGCCGGTTGTGATCCAGTACTCCAGCCGCACTTGGGTGACTATGTGCATTCCCGCTGGTAGTTGTCGATCTCGTTGCCACCAAGCAGCCGCTGGGCCTCGCGCAAAAAGTCGGCGACCGCCCGGCGCGGCTCGTCGTCTGCAGGGAATGGGGATCACCATCTCCGCGCCGAGAGTGCGGCCGTGTGGGGTGCCAATAGTTGGCCACACGGCCTGAGCTGCGCTTACGCGGTCGTGGGTTCGTGCTCGTTGATCAGATCATCGAGGATGGTTGGGCGGAGTGTCGACGTGTGGACCGGCGGTCTGCGGAGGCTCGTGCTTGGCCTGTCGGTTATGAGTGTCTTTCAGACACCATCGCCGCGGTGGCTTCCTGGCCGGTGATCAGCGGTCGGAGGACGCTCGTGGTGGTTGGGCGTTAGGGTGGGGTATGGCCTCTCCTGCTGCGTCGGTGCCGTCCGGTGGCGGTCCGGTGGTGCCTGCGGCTGATCCGGTGGCGATCCGGGCTGCGTTGACGCCGATGCTGGTGGCGGAGTTCGATCGTGAGTGGGAGTTGGTGTTGGAGCGGGCCAAGGTGTCGAAGGACTTGGCCGGGATTCGGGATCTGTTGGGCAAGTGGCGGCACATCGCCTACGGCGAGTTGCGCGATCCGGGTTCGTACTACCGGATGTTGGCCAAGGCCGAGCAGGTCCAGCGTCTGGGTGCCAATCCGGACGCGGTGTCGTTGGAGGAGATGAAGGCGCTGCTGGGCCGGCGTCAGGGGCGGGCCGAGTAGTCGGTGTATCGGATCGTGCCCGACGCGGCGAGCCTGGAGCAGGTTGCCGCGCTGCCCGTGGAGGCGCTGTCGGTTTATGCCGAGGTGTTGGCGGTGTTGGAGTTGCAGCCGTGGAACGGCCGTCCGCAGCACGAGGACAATCCCGGCGCGGCGGTGCGGTACTGGAGCTTCGGACCGGATGGGGCGGGTCAGGTCGTGTACTTGATCCTGGAGGAGCAGCGCGAGGTGCACCTGTTGCTGGTGCAGTGGCTGGGCTGATCCTGTCGGCTGCGGGGTCGCGCTTGCCGGAATGTCGTCCGTGTGAGTCGGGCGGCAGTGCACGACTTCCGGGAGCACGTGGGAGCGGGTGCTGGGAGCAGAATGGGAGCCGTCGGACGCGCTCGATAGCGCTGAACCGCGTTCAACGGCTCTCAATGGCCATATTTTTCCTGCGATGATTCTGTTTCCGCCGGTGGAGTCATTATTTCGGCTTCATTCACACCGAAGAGGTCACTGGTTCGATCCCAGTATCGCCCACAGTGTGTTTTACCTGGTAAATGGCCTGCAGACGATCTCTGTCTGCGGGTCATTGATCGTTTCGGGGAGCATCTGGGGAGCAAGCGATCTTGACCACCTCCGTATTTGCGAAGGTGGTCATGGTGTCGTGCTCCCCGTTTGCTCCCGGGTTTGCTCCCAGCGGTGTTGGAGTGCGGCGAGCATGGCGTCGATCATGGGTTGGGTGACGTGGGAGTAGACGCCCATGACGCCGTGGAACTTGTGGCCGATCCTTTTGTGTTGGAGGACTTCGGGGACGCGGTCCTCGATGAGCCAGGTCTTGTGGGTGTGGCGTAGGTCGTGGAAGTGCATGTCTGGGTTGATCCGCGGTCGGCCGGTGGCGGTGTCGCCGCGCAGTGCGGGTAGCCAGACGCGGCGGCGGAAGTTGGAGCGGCGGTGGAAGCCGCCGTCGGTGCCGGTGAACACGAACCTCGCGGCGGGGTGGCGATCGTGGTGGTCCTCGAGCAGGTCGGCCAGGAACGGCGGTAGGTGCACGGTGCGGACGCTGGCGGGTGTCTTGGGTGGTCCGAGGGTGAGTTTGCCGCCGACCTCGTGCAGGGCGCCGTCGTGGGCGTCGACGCGGATCTCGCCGTTGGTCGTGTCGACGCGTGTCCATTGCAGGCCGGTCAGTTCACCCCTGTGGGGTGCCAGAAGTCGGCCACATGGCTTGACCTGCCGATACGTGGCTGTGGGTTCGTACTCGTCGATCACGCCGTCGAGGACTGGTCGACGGCGTGTCGACGGAAGCTCGATGACTTGTGGCGCGGTGCAACACGACTCGGCGTGAGTCGACTCTATATTTCAGTTTTGATCGAACCTGACTGTTGTCGTCATATGCTGGGACCGCGCAGAATCAGCCAGCCGACGAGCCGGACGAAGATCAGATGGAGCGGTTGTAGCGCCACGCCCCGCGATCATGCTCCTATAGCTCTTGTGCGCGATCACCGCAGCTCAGCGCCTCAGTGCAGAGTTCTGAAACCCCACAGGTCCGCGTTCCCGGCACCGGGGAACTCTCCCTCGCCCTACCGGGCACACCTGAACCGCCCGACCCAACCACGCCTCTGCCCGTCGCGTGGAGCGGCCTGGGGTTGTCGACCGAGGACGGCGTGACCATCCGCCGCGCGGTGGAGAAGTCCGGCACCACGCACTGGCAGCAGGTCACGCCCGCGCGCTACATCTACACCAGCCAGGAGTTCGGCGTCTCCAGCGTGTTCCAGGAGACCGAGGGCATCGTGCTGGGCGCGTACTTCGGCGGGATGGTGTTCGCCGAGACCTCCGCCGGGTCGAAGAAGTACCGCGCCGAGATCTCGTCAATGCCCAAGAGCGACGGAGTACGGCGTTCTCGTGCCGCAGCACGAGCAGTTCGGCGTCCTTCGCCGCGTGGCTGCGCAGCAGCACCGCGGGGACGGACAGCGACCTCCGGGTCGTCCTGTACAGCAGGGACACCATCACCCGGCCATGCTCCCAAAGACGACCGCGCTCTCGCTCCACCAGCGGCGATGACCTTTCGAGCGGCATGGGGGTCGAGGCCGCCGTCAGCTGTGAGCGGATGTCACCGAGGCGCTGCGACACGTGTCCGGAGGTGGGTGGTGGCGGCCACCCACATCCGGTCCGGGGGCGGTCAGGCAGCGGCGGCGGTGCAGGTGGGTGCTGCGGCCGGGGCGGCCATCGCCGTGGTCGTCACGGGCGGGCCGGCGTTTGCCGGGCGGGTGCCGGAGCAGTAGTGGGACGACACTTCGCCGCCGGTGGAGTCGCCGAACGCGAACACCAGGTACGACTGGCCGACGTAGAGCGAGAGCCCGCACATCGACCCGGCGTAGTTGGTCGTCACGGTCACGGTCGCCGGCACGTCGCCCTTGTACTCCTGGTCGACCTGCACGGTGTACGCGCGCAGGTCGTCCCAGACGTAGTCGGGCTTGCCGCGCTCCAGCACGGTGGACGCGGACACGTGGCCGCTGAACACGTGATCGGCCCGTGCGTAGCGCTGTGGTTCGGTGTCATAGGGCAGACAACTGCACGCACTGGCGGTACCGGTGAGCACGGCGGCGGACAGGACGGCCGCCAGCGCCACGGCACCGGTGGCGTGAGCGAGAAAACGCAAGCGCGCCAATGAAAGCTCCCCTGGTCGGGTGAACGGTGGCGGTGTTCTTCCAGCGTATCGGTCGACGCTCCGGCAGGCATTCGCCCAGTTGCCACTTCGTCGAGTCGGGTGCCGCACGACGGCGCCACCGCAACCCTGTACCACTTGAGACCGTTGTCGCTGGTAGAGCGAGTGTCAGCGTGTCGAGAGCATGTCCTGTGGGGTGTCAAAAGTCGGCCACAGGACCTGACCTGCGGTTAGTAGCTGTTTCCAAGCTACTGGTGTTGGGTGAGTCGGCGGCTGGTAATGCGGATCATGGACCAGCGGACCATCGCTTCGTGGTGGTGCGGGAGTCGTTCGTAGTCGCGGACGCAGCGGCGGTGTCCAGTGATCCAGGCCAACCTCCTCTCCACCACTCACCTTCTCGGCAGCACGGTGAAGTACGGCAGGTCGGGACGTCTGACGACCTGCACCACAAGGCGAAGTGTCTTCCGTGCCCAGTCGATCAAGGAGCCGGTGTAGCCGCCGTCGGCCGACACCAGCGAGATCCGCTTCCCGGCGGTGTCGCGCATTCGGCGCAACAGGCTGCGGGCTGCGACCCGGTCCTGCGTCGAGGCCGGTGTCACGAGAACGGCCACCAGCAGCCCGATGGTGTCCACGACGATATGCCGCTTGCGGCCCGCGACCTTCTTCCCGCCATCCCAACCGCGGGTCGCCCGACCGACGGTTTCCGCGGCGCGCACCGATTGCGAGTCCATCACCGCCGCAGACGGCGCCGCCACCCGACCCTCGGCCAGGCGGAGGCGGTCGCGCAACGCGTCGAGCAGCCGCTGCGACGCACCGGCTTTCTCCCAGGCGGCGAAACGCTTGTAGACCGTGGGCACGGCGGCAAGTCCGCCGGCAGCGCCCGCCACTTGATCCCGTTGTCGACCACATACAGGATCGCGTCCACGATCAGGCGGCGGCAGTGCTTCTCCCACCGCCCACCACGACCGGCCAGACACGCCGGATCCGGCGACAGCGGGTCCAGCTCGGCCCACTGGGCATCGGTGACGTCGGTCGGATACCGGGCCGTCCGCACGGTGGGCTGGTGGGAGGCCGCCAGACGGCAGCAGAGGGCACCCGCGGTGGAACCGCCCGCGGGCAACGGGCACGATAACAACGGAACTCCTGGTGGAACGGCGCATAGACACCGTTCGATCTACCAGGAGTTCCCCCATCAGCGCACCAAGACCCCTCACCTGCTCAAGCTAGGAAACGGGCAGTGACGTCCAGGTGCAGCACGTGGCCGGGCCAGCGGGCGGCGATCCGGCGGGGACGCCGGTTGGTCTCGTCGTTCGGGTCGAGGAACCGGCGACGGTTCAGGCCCAGGTGGGCCAAGTGCCGTCCGACGGCGCGCACCGAGATTCGAACGCCGTCGGCTTCCAGTTCCAGGGTGATGCGCCGGGCCGGGTACTTGTGGTCGTGGCGCAGCCGTTCGATGCGGGCCACGACCTCGGCGGGGGTGGCGGTGGGTTGGTGGTGCGGGACGCTGGGCCGGTCGAGCAGGCCGGCCTCGCCGTGGCGGCGGTGGCGGTTGACCCACCTCGACGGGCACTGCCGCGAGATGCCCATCTCGGCCGCGACGTGGGCGATCGGGCGGGTCTTGCAGCGTTGGACCAGGCGGTGGCGGCCTTCGACGGACAGCGGGGCGTCACGGTGGAGCACGGACGGGTCTTTCTGCTCGGCGGACGAGTTGGTCGCACTTCTCATCCTGCCGTCGGAAGACCCGTCCGCCCGTTCAGGGCCGCCCCGCCGTCACCAACGTCATGACCCGCAACAATTAGCCTCTCAACATGACCTGAGGCTCACCTCGGCGTTGGTCCCCGATGTCCCGTTGTCCCGAGACTCCGCTCCGCGCTGACCGCTTCAGGTGACGCGGAAGACCGGCCAGCCGATCTCGGTGCGCCACGCGGCGGGATCGCTCGAGTCACGAGGACCGACGGCGTAGACCTCCCGCACCGGTCCGGCCACCGACATCGCGTTCTCCACCACCCAGGTCCCGAGTTGGCCGTACGTGACATCGGCCCCGTTGTGCTCGCCGACGTGAGTGGTGACGGCCAGTTCCGCGGCCGGAAGGACGGCGGGGTGCACGCGTCCGGTGCGAGGTGGCGCAGCGGTCGGCAGGTAGACCAGCGCGTGACCGCGCTCCTGTTCGAAGAGGGCGTTGTCGTAGCAGCCGCCCGGTGGTCCGGTCACGGCGGAGCCGACGGCCGCCTCCAATTCGGCCATCGCGCCTGCGAACCAGGCGGCGACCTCGTGGTGCTCGACCACGGCCTCCACCGCCGCGACCGTCCGGGCGGGCTCCGCGCGCAGTTCGACGTCGATCGGCGCGGGGTCGGGCCGGAGCAGGCGCCGCAGCGACACGACCGCGGCCCTGGTGCGGTCGAGCACGTCCTCGAGGTGTCGCAGGTGGTCCGCGACCAGGGCCGCGCGGACACCGGGGTCGGGGGTCCGGAGGATTCGCTGCACGTCGCTCAGGGGGACGTCGAGTTCGCGGAGCCGGTGGATGACCTGTGCGGTCGGGATCTGCTCGACGGCGTAGTAGCGGTAGCCGGTGCTCTCGTCCACCACGGCGGGTTCCAGCAGGGCCGCCTCGTGGTACCGGCGGAGGGCCCGCACGCTCAGGTGGGTCAGCCGCGAGAACTCTCCGATGGTCAACATCCCCGCATTCTGGACCCTCTCCCCAGGGGAGGGTCCACGGCTTGACCCTCTCGCGCCGAGAGGTCACACGATGGTCTCATGACACAGCACACCGACCTGCTCCCGGCCACCGTGCGCGAGTTCTTCGCCGCCCACGTCGCCCGCGACGCCGACAGCGCCTCCTCGTTCCTCACCGAGGACGTCGTGGTCGTGGACCAGGAAGAGACCTTCCGCGGCAGAGGAGCGGTCCACGCGTTCCTGCGGGACGCCGGGTCCGAGTTCGAGTACACGACCGAGCAGCTCGGCGCTCGCCGCGTCGATGACGCCCACTGGGTGGTGACCGTGCGGCTCGAAGGCACCTTCCCGGGTGGGGTCGCCGAGCTCGACTACCGGTTCGCGCTGCGGGGCGGCCTCGTCGCCGAACTCGTCATCGCCAACCACACTGCCTGACCGAACCCGTGCCACATCGATCTTCAGTGGAGAGAGAAATGTCTGGTTCCGACCGCGATCGTCTCGACGGCCGCCGGGCGCTGGTCACGGGCGGTTCGAAGGGCTCGGGCAAGGCTGTCGCGCAGAGGGGCTGCGGGAGATGGGTGCCGACGTCTACGTGACGGCGCGAACGATGCCCGACGGGTACGAGCACCCGGACCGGTTCATCGAAGCGGACCTGATGACGGTCGAGGGCACCGACGCGGTGGCCGCTCGAATCGCCGAGGTCGGCGGCGCGCTGGACATCCTGGTGCACGTCGTCGGAGGTGCGTCGACGCCGGCCGGTGGGTTCGCGATCATCACCGACGACCAGTGGCTCACGGAGCTGAACCTCAACTTCCTGGGAGCGGTGCGGCTCGATCGGGCGCTTCTCCCGGCGATGATCGAGTCCGGGGCGGGCGTGGTGCTGCACTTCACCTCGATCCAGCGTGAACTGCCCCAGTACGACGCGTCCCTGGCGTACGCGGCGGCGAAGGCCGCTCTGCGCACGTACAACAAGGGACTCGCCAACGAACTCGCGCCACGCGGCGTCCGGGTCAACGCGGTCAGCCCCGGCGGGATCGAGACCGAGGCCTACGAGAGGTTCGTGGACCGGATCGCCGAGGGCAACGGGCTCACACGTGAGGCGGCCAAGCAGACCATCTACGACTCCCTGGGAGGAGTACCGCTGGGGCGGTTCGCGAACACCGGGGAAATCGCGGACCTGGTCGGGTTCCTGGTCTCGGACCGCGCCTCGGCGATCGTCGGAGCCGAGTACGTGATCGACGGCGGGACCGTGCCGACCGTCTGAGCCGGCCCCATGTCCATCGATGACCTGTGACCTGCGGCAGGCAGACGTCGCGTCTCCTGCCGCAAGGAGAAACCCATGACCTGCGGAGACCCCGACCGACGAGATCCTCTCGCGCGGTGGCGCCTACGGCGTGGAGGAGCGGGTGGTGCCGGGGCCGGACGGGCAACCGGACGTCTCGCTGCTGATCTGCCCCCCCGAAGCGCGCGGCGACCCCGACCTCGGTGATCTACCACGTCCACGGGGGGCGGCATGATCGTCGGAGACAACCGGTTCGGCCTCGTGGAGATGCTGGATCTAGCCGAACCGATGGGCATGGTCGTGGTCTCGGTCGAGTACCGGCTCGCACCCGAGACACGCCACCCCGGTCCCGTCGAGGACCGCTGCGCGGGCTGGTGTGGGTGTCGGAGCACGCCCACGAGCTCGACATCGACCCCGAGCGCGTCGTCATCGTCGGTGCGAGCGCCGGCGGCGGCCTCGCAGCAGGTGTCGCCTTGATGGCACGTGACCGCAACGGCCCGGCCATCCTGGCCCAGCTGCTCCTGTCGCCGATGCTCGACGACCGCAACGGCTCGCCCTCCGCCCGGCAGATGCGCGGCCTCGGCATCTGGGACAGCTCCTCGAACGAGACCGGGTGGAACGCGCTCCTCGGCGACGGCGTGCGCGGAGGACCGGACGTGTCCGCGTGCGCCGCGCCTTCTCGTGCCGCGGACCTCTCCGGCCTGCCGTCCACGTTCGTCGACGTCGGGTCGGCCGAAACGTTCCGGGACGAGGACGTAGCCCATGCGAGCCGCATGTGGCAGGCGGGCTGCAACGTCGAACTGCACGTCTGGCCCGGCGGGTTCCACGGGTTCGACGTCGTGGTTCCTCACGCCGTGATCCCGCAGGACGCCATCGCCGCCCGAGCGGCATGGCTGCGCCGCCAACTGGGGCGTGTTCCCCCGGTGAGGCGCTGAGCTGGGCGCGTGACCCGTGATCAGGTGTCGCCGGACCGGACGCGGGAACCGTCGCGACCGTCCCCGTCGGTAGGCCCGCCACCAGGTACCCGCCGACCGTTCGGAGACCCTGAACACCTCTGCGGCCTGCCACAGGGCTTGACCACGGGGATGGCCGTCGACTCTTGGCGCGACGACATCCGGGGGGCGGGCCTTCCGCAGGCCCGCCCCCCGGGACGATCATGTCTGTTCAAGACCGTCCTCGACGCTCACTGCGGCGTCGGGGTGACGTCGATCCTCCTCCAGGCGATGTTGTTGTTGTTCTTGACGTTGGTCTCGGAGTTGGGTCCTTCGGCGAAGGCCATCGGGTCGCTGTAGGCCACCCAGCGGGCCATGAAAGTCCAGTTCCCGATGGTCGGTTTCCACGGGATGACCGCGGTGGTCGGCGTGATCGCGTTCGGTGGGACGTCAAGTGCTTTGGAGCCGATCTCGGTCCACAGGGCGGGCCAGTGCCCGCCCGGTCCCTCGTTGAGGGAGCGGTAGAGCTTGAGCACACCGTGCGAGGTGGCGGCGTTGTTCCCCTTGGGGCCGGGGCTGTGGACTTCGACGTGGAAGAACACCGGTGTCTGGGCCACGTCGGTGGCGACGGCGTCCGGGGGCGGGCACGAGGGCAGGGTGCTGGTCGTGCAGAGCCGGATCGCCGGGCTGTTGCCCGCGGAGGCCCTCGGTTCCACGCCGGTGTCGGTGTCGACGTCGCGGATGTAGGCGTCGGTGCGCGGGCACCGGCTCAGCGCGTCCCGGATCGCGTCGGCGCTGTTCTCCTCGTTGGTGCCGATGTACTGGCCGTCGGTCCCGGTGCTGTAGCCGTTCATGATCGCGGCGATCTCAGGGTCCAGGGCGTCGGTCGGCGCGAACGAGTCGGGTACCTGCACCGCGATGATGCGGATGCCCTCGCCGAAGGCGCGTTCGGTCGCCTCGATGGCATTCTTGAGGTCGCCGTCGTCGTGGTTGTCGTCGAAACCCGCCGGTTTGGCGTCGGTGATCAACACGATCGTCTTGAAGGCGTGGGGGCGCCATGGACCCGGGAAGTCCCCGACCTGGTTCAGTCCGGCCTCGCGGTTCTCGACCGCGGTGACCAGGGCCTCGTCGGAGGCCTCCGGGAGGCCGAGGCCTCCCCACGTCCAGTTGAGCAGCGCAAAGTGGGTGTCCATCTGGACCTTGTTGTCCGCGGTGAGCGGCGACTTCACGGTGAGGTCGGTGTCGAACCCGATCAACCCCATGCGGTAGTCCCCGCCGGAGGCGGCCTCGACGGCTGTGGTGATTTCATCGCCCTGCGCTTTGAGTTCGAGCAGCGTGTTCTTCATGCTGCCCGTGGTGTCGAGAAGGAACGCGACGTCCATTGGGCAGGGCAGTGCGGCGGCTGCGCCGTGGGCGGCCACGGCCTGGCCTGACACCCCCGGCGCCACCAACAGCGGCGTCAACGCCCCCGTGAGCGCTGCGACCAGTGCGGATTTTCGGAAGGCCTTGCGCATGTTTCCCCCTTCGTCATGGCCTGTCGAAGGAACAAGAGGACGTTGGAGGTACACCAGATGCTCACCCGATCCGGTTAATCCCTGTCAGCTGGTCCAGCGGCAGGTGGGTCGCCCGCTTGCATGGCGGCGTGCTGGATGGCCCGTTCGGGTCCGGCTGCGCTGCCTGCGTCTTCGAGGTCCAGGACGAGTTTTGGCGGCTGGGGTGACCCATGCCGCGGTCGGTCGCGTGGTGGCGCCGAGCACGCGGCCCCGGCGATTGGCGTGCTCGATGACCGCGAGCAGGTACAGGCGGGTGCTGTTCAGGGTGGTGGTCCCGAAAAAGTCGCAGGCCAGGAGCGCGTCGGCCTGTGCGCAGAGGAAGGCTGACCATGTCGTCGTGGTGCGTTCGGGTGCCGGGTCGATTCCGGCGTCCTCGAGGATCTGCCATGCCGTGGATGCGGCGACATTGATGCCGAGCACGAGGAGTTCGCCGTGGATGCGGCGGTAGCCCCAGGTGGGATTCTCTCGTGCCAGGCGCAGCACCAGGAGCCGGATCGAGCGGACGGTCCGTGGTCGACCGGGCACCTTGGGACGGGACTTGGCGGCGTGGCTGCGCGCTCGGAGGTCCCGGTGCCACCGCAGAATCGTCTCCGGGCGTACCAGTAGTCGCAGTCGACGAAGCGCTTGCACCGGGAGTCGGTGCAGCAGGGCCGCGAGAAAAGCCCGGTCGGCGGGGGAGAACCGTGGACGGTCGCCCTCGAGTCGCCGTTCCAGGACGGCGATCTGATGCCGCAGCGCCAAGATCTCCGTGTCCTTTTCCTGGCCGTTCATGGGCAGCAGGCGCAGCAACGCGAACGCGTTGGTCACGCCGAGGTAGGCCAGTCGGAGCAACACAGCCGGTCATCATGCCGCGTCAACCGACGGCACTGCGGATGGCAGCCGTCACCGTGAGCGCTTGACGTCTCTTGGGCTTATACGTCCTCTACCTGTATGGATGAAGTTATCGGCAGGCACAACGTCGGCGCGTAAAGCAGTCCCACTTACGGGCTACGAATCTGCGATGCCAGGTGACCTGGGTACCCGGCGTAACCGAGAAGATCTCCGGCCACCGACGACGATCCGCCAACCCGCACAGGGCGGCGAACCAGAACCGTCTGCGGGCTCGTAGTGGACCGGACCCGTGAGTTGTCGACGGCACGGACAGCAGTTGCCGGGTCACCTCGAACAGCAGGGACAAGATCGCCCGGACATGTTCTCAGGACGGTGAAGCCCGCGCTCTACCAGCGGCGATTACTTATCGAGCGGCACAGGCGTTGGCATCCGACCTCGGACGAGACGGAGCGATGTCACCGGCTATTTGTCAACTTGTGGCACTAAATCGCCGGTCCGCGCCGCCTGCCACGCACGCAGGACCGCGCGCTGCGGCGGTCAGAACTGGAGGCAGTCCCTGATGGCGAGGACGGCTGCGGCGCGCGCCCACTCGGTGAACTCGAACGGTTGGATGTCGATGGTCACTGGTGTGGCGGTGGGGTGCAGGGTCGCGGCGATCGCGGAGTCCATTGCGGGTCGGGCCAGCTCGGCCACGGGGACGCCCTCGCCGGTGATCACGATCTTCTCGGGGTCGAAGGTGTTGGCGAGGGTGGACACGAGGATGCCGAGCGCGTATGCGGCGTCCCGGAAGGCGCGCACCGCCGCTGGGTCGCCGGTTCGCGCCAGGGCGACGACTGCCTCGTAGTCGAGGCCCGGGGTGCGCAGCGCTCCGACGATGGCGGCGTTGGGCAGGAACGCGGTGACGCAGCCGCGGTGGCCGTACTCGCAGAGCGGGCCGTCGCGGTCGATCGGCAGGTGGTCGAGGCGTCCGGCCTTGCCGTGGCCCCCGGTGACGACCTTGCCGTCCACCACGAGGCCGAAGCCGATGCCGACGCCGACGGTGATCAGCGCCATCGATTCGAACCCGGCGCCCACGCCGAACCAGTGCTCGGCCGCGGTCAGGCAGCGCACGTCGTTCTCGGTCGCGACCGGCACGCCGAGCCGCTGTTCGGCGAGGTCGGCCAAGGCGATCCGGTGCCAGCCGAGGAACGGTGACTCCACGACGACCTGGCGACCGGTCGAGGTCGCCACGTCACCGGCGAGGGCGATCCCCGCCGCCGCGACGTCGGGGCGGCCTTCGACGAGGCGTTCGCGAACGCGGCCGACCTGGGCGATGACGTCCTCGACGGTCTCGGAGTCCAAGGCCTCGTCGTGGGAGGCGAGCACACGGGCCTCCAGGTCGGTGACCGCGGCGTAGAGGCGGTCCGCGGTGAGGTTGACGCCGAGGAAGCTTCGTCCCCGTGGCCGGATGTGGAGCAGTTCCCCGGGCCTGCCGGCCGCTCCGTTGGGCTCCGCGGTGCCTTCGGCCACCAGTCCGTGCTCCATGAGTTCGCGGGTCACGCGGGTGAGGCTCGTGCGCGACATGCCGAGTCGGCGGGCGATTTCGGCGCGGGGCATCGGACCGTGGATCAGCAGCTCGCGCAGGGCGCCCCGCTCCCCGCTGTTCAAGGCGGGCCACGAGGTCGGGTTCGCGGTCGGCGCCGTCGAGGTGCTCGCCATGCCGTACCTCCTCCATATGTAACAGGTTGATCGCGGCCGAACGCGGGGTGATCGATGAAGGGCCAGGTTACCGAGATGTGGGCACTCTTTCGCTACCCAGATTAGTCACGCAGGTTGGCAAACTGCCCGCAGGTACGTAACCTGCACCACATCGAGTTCGGGTCACCGTCAACACCGCGCCTGGTCCCGCCGACGACCACGATGGCGGGGAGGCCCGCGTCGTGGCGGCGGACGTGAAGGGAAGGCCATGTCGGGCACGTCACCCCCAGGGTCTAGCAGAACCCGCAGGACCGTCATCGCCCATGCGGTCGCCGTCACCGACACCGGTGACGAGCTGTTGCACGACCTCACCCCGAGCTGCGTCGAACCCGGCAAACAGTCGGTCGCGCACCACCGGCACGCCGGCCTGACCAAGGGCGGCCGGACGATCACGGCAAGGTTCCCGGACTGGACGCACGACGTCCGACTCGGGACTCCATCCTGGTCCGGGTCCATCGGGACCCGCGCCCGGCGGGGCCTTCGAAGCCGCCTCGGTTCCCGGTAAGGCGGCCTGACGCGGGGGCTCGGCCCGCAGCCATCCGGGTCTCCACCGGCCTGGCGGTGGGTGTCCCGGCAGCGACAGACCGGGCACCTGGGCTCCGCTCCCTCACGACAGGCGGAATCGAGCCCGTCCTGCCGGTGTGGACAGTCGCTTCCGGCATCGATCCCTCGCCACTGACGAGTCCGGGTGATCGTGCCGCTCTGCTGCGGCCTCCTTCGAGGTCACCACCTCGCCGTCCTGGTCCACCGCGCACGCGTGGTGGTGGGACTCGCCGACGTCGATCCCGACTCGCACCAAGGGCGATCCGCCACGCCGGCACTCCCCGTCGAACCTGATTCCGGACCGGGGCGTGCGGAACGACGGGCGGCCAACCCCGAACAACACCAACCTTGAGGAAAACCACGATGAGAACAACGATGCTGCGCCGCACGGCGTCCGCCGTCGCCGCCGCGACCGCCGCGGCCCTGGTGCTCGCGGGCTGCTCGACCGAAGGGTCCAAGCCGGCGGCGGACGGCAAGATCGTCCTGGAGATCGCGACGTTCGGCGACTGGGGATACGCCCCCTACATCGAGCAGTGGAAGGCCAAGCACCCCGACGTCACCGTCGAGTACGAGACCGCCGGAGGCGGCGACGACCAGCGCGAGAAGCTGCTCAACTTCCTCGGTCAGGACTCGGGACTGGCCTGTGTCGAAGCGCTCGAGGTCGACTGGCTCGGGGAGCTCAAGCAGTTCTCCGACCGCTTCGTCGACCTGGCCGACCCCGAGCTCGAGGACCGGTGGTTCGACTGGAAGTCGGAGATGGCGACCACCGATGACGGCAAGGTCGTCGGCTACGGCACCGACATCGGCCCTCAGGCTGTCGCGTACCGCGCCGACCTGTTCAAGGCGGCCGGTCTGCCTTCCGATCGTGAGGCGGTCGCCGAGTACCTCGGCGGCGCCGACGCGACCTGGGAACGGTTCTACGAGGTCGGCGCGGAGTTCACGACGAAGTCCGACGCGGCCTGGTTCGAATCGGTGCAGGGCGCCTACACCGCCATGATCAACCAGGTCGAGCACGCCTACGAGAACGAGGACGGCACGCCCAAGGACCTCGCCGGCTCCGAGGTCGAGCGGATCTTCCGGACCGTGCTGCGGCACGGCACCGAGCAGAAGCAGTCCGCGGGTCTGGCGCAGTGGTCCTCCGACTGGAACGCCTCCTTCAAGCGCAACGACACCTTCGCCGTCGTGCTGGCGCCGTCGTGGATGGCGGGCACGATCAAGGGCAACGCAGGTGAGGGCTTCGTCGGCTGGGACATCGCCAACGTCTTCCCCGGCGGCGGTGGTAACTGGGGTGGGTCCTACCTCTCCGTCCCGGCCCAGTGCAAGCACCCTGAAGAGGCCAAGGACCTGGCCGCCTACCTCACCTCCGCCGAGGTGACGCTGGACCAGGCCGTGAAGAACGGCGGCGGCACCCCGAGCCAGGTCGAGGCGATGAACTCCCCGAAGCTCCTGCCGCTGACCAACCCGTTCTTCGACAACGCGCCCACCGGCCGGATCTGGGCCGATCGAGCCGCGGCGGTCAAGGTCGTCCCGTTCAAGGGCCCGAACTACAAGAAGGTCCACGACGTGGTCGTCGCCGGTCTCAACCGGGTCGACGTGGACAAGTCGCAGAGCGTCGACCAGTCCTGGGCGCAGGTCCTCTCCGACCTGAAGTCGCTCAACTGACGGGGCAGGCAGACGGGCCGGGTCGGCACGGCCCGGCCCGGTCCGCCGGAAACGACACGGAAACGGAATCCCTGATGAGAACCACTCACGAGCCGGCGACAGGGTCCAGAGCCGCTGCGCCGGCCCCGGAACGCTGGCACCCGCGCGGCGGCTCCAGGCGACGGTCCACGGCCGGCGGGATGGACCTGCGGGTCTCGCCATACCTGTACATCGCGCCGTTCTTCGTCCTGTTCTTCCTGTTCGGGCTCGCGCCGATGTTCTACACCGCGTGGGTCGCCCTGCACGAATGGCACCCCATCGGCGGGCAGGGTGACTTCGTCGGCCTGGCCAACTTCACCGCGGTCCTCGGCCAGGGCATGTTCTGGAAATCGGTGTTCAACACCCTGTCGATCTTCGTCTTCACCGCGGTCCCGCAGTTGATCGCGGCGATCTTCATCGCGGCGGTGCTGGACGCGAACCTGCGGGCCGGGACGTTCTGGCGCATGGCCGTCCTGCTGCCGTACGTGGCCGCCCCGGTCGCGGTGGCGATCATCTTCTCCAACCTGTTCGGCAACCAGTTCGGGCTCGTCAACAACCTGCTCGCCACCGTCGGTCTACCGCAGGTCCAGTGGACCGGCTCCTCGACGGCCAGCCACGTCGCGATCTCCACGATGGTCTCCTTCCGCTGGACCGGCTACAACGCGCTCATCCTGCTCGCCGGCATGCAGGCGATCCCCCGCGACCTGTACGAGGCGGCGGGCATCGACGGTGCGAGCCGGCTGCGCCGCTTCTTCTCGGTGACCATCCCGATGCTTCGCCCGACCCTCATCTTCGTGATCATCACCACCACCATCGGCAACCTGCAGATCTTCGACGAGGCCCGCATCTTCGGGGGCGCCAGTGGCAACGGACCCGTCGGCGGCGCCGACGGCCAGTGGAAGACGATCACGCTCTACCTGTGGGAAGTCGGCTGGCGCCAGGCCAACCTCGGCCGCTCCGCCGCGATCGCCTTGCTCCTGCTGCTCTTGATCGTCCTCATCGGGCTGATCAACTTCCTGGCCGCTCGGAAAATCGCCTCGGACACGGGAGCCAAGCGATGACCACGACCCTCGAAAGCAGGGCCCGACGGGCCACGTCGCGCTCGGGCAAGCGGCGGGAGACCTTCGGCGAGGCCCGTCGCCCTGGGTGGGCCACCTACGTGACGCTCATGACCGTCGCCGCAGTCGGCGCGTTCCCGTTCTACTGGACCATCGTGGTCGGCAGCTGGACCAACGACGTGATCTACTCCGACGAGCTCACGCTCACCGTCGGACCCAACCTGATCGACTCGATCCGACGGGTCCTCACCGCCGACATCAACCTCGTCGCCGCGACCCTGAACTCGCTGGTGGTGTCGACCACGACCGCGCTGGCGGTCGTCCTGTTCTCCACGCTGGCGGGGTTCTCCTTCGCGAAGCTCCGGTTCCGCGGCTCCAACGCCCTGCTGGTCGCGGTCATCGCCACCATGGCCGTCCCCGCCCAGATCGGCGTCGTCCCCCTCTTCCTGGTCATGAACCACCTCAACCTGCGCGGCAGCCTCCTGGCGGTCATCCTGCCCGGCCTGGTCACCGCGTTCGGCGTGTTCTGGATGACCCAGTTCCTGCGCGGGGCGCTACCCGACGAGCTCATCGACGCCGCGCGCATCGACGGCGCCTCGCTGATCAAGACGTTCTGGCACGTCGCCCTACCGGCCGCCCGCCCGGCCGCGGCGATGCTGTTCCTGTTCACCTTCGTGGGCAGCTGGACCAACTTCTTCTGGCCCTACATCATCCTCGACAGCAAGAGCGCCACGCTGCCCGTCGCTCTTCAAGGACTCCAGTCGCAGTACTACACCGACTACCCGCTCATCCTCACCGGAGCACTGCTCTCCACCGTCCCCCTGTTGGTCCTCTTCGTGTTCGCGGGCAGGCAACTGGTCGCGGGCATCATGGCCGGAGCCGTCAAAGGCTGACATCAGTCCCCGCCTCGTCACCACCCGCCGTACCGTTCAGGTCGGCGAGCGGGAGCGTGCTTCCGCGGTCGCGTACGGTGACGGGCATGGCACGTCCTACCGTCGTCGATGCTCCTGGAGGCAACGCTCAGGCTTGGCCTCGCCTTTCCGCGTCGTCACGCGCGGCGCTGCGGCTGCTGTTGACGCGTGGTGGGCTTCCGCGTGCCGAGATGGCCCGCATGCTGGGCCTGTCGCGAACCAGCCTCACGAGGGTCACCCGGGAGCTGCTCGAGGCAGGGCTGGTGCGGGAGGGCGTGGTCGAGTTGCGGGCCACGACCGGCCGCCCTTCGGAGGTCTTGGAGGCGGTGGTGTCGGCTCACCACTTCCTGGGGATCAAGCTCACCGGTGACGCGCTGCACGCGGTGGTGACGGACCTGGCCGCGACGGTCCAGGGGCATTCGAGCGCGGCGCTCGCCGCGCAGGACGTCGACCACGTGGTCGCGCAGATCGCCGCCCACGTGAACGAGGTCCGGGGTCGGTTCCCGCGGCTGACGTCGATCGGGATCAGCCTCGCCGGCGTGGTGACCGGCCCGCCGGGTGGGGAGGTGGTCCACCAGTCGCCGTTCCTCGGTTGGACGGGCGACGTGCCGCTCACGCAGCTGGTCGCGCGGGCGACGGGATGTCCGGTGGTGGTCGAGAACGACGTGAGCGCGTTGACGGCGCTGGAGGCGTGGAGCCGGGTCGGCGCCGGTGTGTCGTCGATGGCACTGGTCACGATCGGTGAAGGGCTGGGGTTCGGGTTCGTCGTCGACGGGCGGGTGGTGCGTGGCGCGCACGGCGCCGCCGGGCGGCTGGATCACGTGGTCGTCGTTCCGGACGGGCCGGTGTGCGAGCGCGGTCATCGAGGGTGCGCGAGCGCGCTGCTCAACAACGGCGCGGTGGTGCGCAACGCCGGTTCGACGTCCGGCGACTACGGGGCGGTCATCGAAGCGGCACGCGCCGGTGACGGTCCGGAGCGCCGGGCGGTCGAGGCCGCCGGCGTGGCGCTGGGGCGGCTCATCGGCCTCATCCAGAACACGGTCGACCCGGAGAAGGTGGTGCTGACCGGTGACGGCCTGGACACCTACCGGGTCGCGGCCGAGGTGGTGCACGCCGAGGTCGAGCGGATCACCGAGGGCGGGCCGGGTGGCACCGTGTTCGACGTGCAGGCGTTCGACTTCTCGGAATGGGCGCGCGCGGCGGCGGGAACCGCGATCTTCTCCCTGCTGATCTGAACCCGTCATTTTGTCACTCAGGTTGACAAACTTCTGGCGTGGCCCTTAGCGTGTCCTGGGCCGAGCGATCGACTCGGCCCGGGCACCGTGCAGCTCGGACGTGTCGCTGTCCGTCAGGACGCCCACCGGCTCACCGTCGGGCTGTGCACCCTGCTCTCCGAGGGCTCGGATCACCGGCCCCCTGCTCGCCGGCCATCGCCGGAGCGGCCGTCGCGATCATCCAGCTCGTGACGTTCGTCCTGCGCCTGCAACGGTTCCCGGAAGCTCGACCTGCTGACTGGAGGACTCACGGGATGACGACGCACTGGCCCACCCCAGGGCTCGGCTTCGGCGGTGACTACAACCCCGAGCAGTGGTCGCCGGAAGTGTGGGACGAGGACGTCCGCCTCATGACCGAGGCGGGCGTGAACGTCGTGACCCTCGGCGTGTTCAGCTGGGGCGCCCTCGAAGTGGCCGACGGCGTGTTCGAGTGGACGTGGCTGGACCGGATCATCGACCTGCTGCACCGCAACGGGATCTCGGTCGACCTCGCCACGCCGACCGCCGCGCCACCGCTGTGGCTGCACGCCGCCCACCCCGGGATCCTGCCCGTGAACGCCGACATGACGCGGCACTGGCCGGGCGCGCGGCTGGGGTGGTGCCCGAGTTCGGCCACGTTCCGCCGCTACGCGCTGCGCATGACGAAAGCGCTTGCGAAGCGCTACGCCGCCCACCCGGCGGTGGTGCTGTGGCACGTGAGCAACGAACTCGGCGGCGGGAACGGGCGTTGCCACTGCGACGAGTCGCTCGCCGCCTTCCGGGGCTGGTTGCGCGACCGCTACGGCTCGCTCGACAACCTCAACCGCGCCTGGGGCACGGCGTTCTGGGGACACCACCTCGCCGACTGGGACCAGGTTCCCGCGCCGCGCGGCGGCGAGGCGCACAACCCGGCGCTGGTGCTGGACTACGACCGGTTCTCCTCGGACGCGCTGCTGGACCACTTCCTGGCCGAGCGCGACGTCATCCGCGAGTTCGCCCCCACCACCCCCATCACCACCAACTTCATGGTCGGTACCCAGCAGGACATCGTCGACTACCCGCGCTGGGCGCGGCACGTCGACATCGTCGCCAACGACCACTACACCATCCCGAACGACCCGCTCTCGGCGCAGGACATCGCCTTCTCCGCGGACCGGATGCGCGGCATGGCCCCCGGTCGCGGCCCCTGGCTGCTCATGGAGCACTCGGCCAGCGGCACCGCGTGGAACCGCGTCAACCGGGCCAAGGCCCCGCGCGAGCTGATCCGGGACAGCCTCGGGCACATCGCGCGCGGCGCGGACGGCGCGCTGTTCTTCCAGTGGCGGACCTCGTTGCGGGGAGCCGAGCAGTTCCTCCAGGGCATGGTGCCGCACGCCGGCTTCGACTCCAAGATCGGCCGTGAGGTGCGGGAGCTGGGCGCGGTGCTGGGCCGCCTCGCCGAAGTGCGGGGCTCGACGGTGGAACCGGCGCGGGCCGCGCTGCTGTTCGACGACGAGGCCGCGTGGGCGTTCTCCCGAGGGCTTAAGCCGCACAACGAACTGCGCTACGGCGACGAACCGCGCGCCTGGCACCGTGCCCTGTGGACCCGCAACGTCCTGGTCGACGTCGTGCCCCCGTGGGCCGACCTGGGCGGCTACGACCTGGTGGTCGTGCCGACGCTGTTCCTCGTGGACGACGAGTCCGCCGAACGCGTCGCCGAGGTGACACGACGCGGTGGTGTGGTCGTGGTGACCTGGATGTCGGGGATCGTCGACCACGAGAACGCCGTGCGGCCCGGCGGTTACCCCGGCGCGTTCCGCGAACTGCTGGGCGTGAGCTCGGAGGAGTTCTTCCCCCTCCAGCCCGGTGAGCGCGGCCGACTCGACTCCGGGGCGGCGTTCCACTCGTGGTCGGAACTCATGGACGTCCACGACGCCGAGGTCATCGCGCGCTACGCCGGAGGTCCGCTGGCCGGCGGGCCCGCGCTGACCCGCCGCGCGGTCGGCTCTGGCGCCGCCTACTACGTCTCGTGCGCTCTCCAGCCGGCGAGCATGGACGAGTTCGTCGGGCACGTGCTCGACGACGCCGGCATCGAACCGTCCGGTCGTGGAGCGGGACTGGACGTCGTGCGCCGCGAGAAAAACGGCGTCACGTGGGTCTTCGCCCTGAACCACGGCGAGGGGGAGCGTCGCGTCGCGGTGAAGGGCGTCGAACTGGTGACGGGGGAGGTGGTCGACCACGAACTGGTCGTGCCGGGCCGCGAGGTGAGGGTCGTGCGGGAGAGCCGATGACCGGACCCGGGCTTTCGCATGGTCTCCGAAGACGGACAAGGAGCAGTAAGAGGCATGGTCGTCACCATCAACGCGGACCTGGGCGACGTGATCGGCCCGGTGCCGCGGAGGCTCTTCGGCTCGCTCGTCGAGCACCTGGGCCGATGTGTCTACACCGGACTGCACGAACCGGACCACCCGCGCGCGGACGCGAACGGACTCCGCGGCGACGTGCTGGAGCTCGCCCGTGAACTCGGCGTCACCGTGGTCCGCTACCCGGGTGGGAATTTCGTGTCCTCCCACCGCTGGGAGGACGGTGTCGGCCCGGTCGGCGAGCGGCCCACCCGGCTCGACCCGGCGTGGAACGCGGTGGAGACCAACGAGTTCGGGCTGCACGAGTTCATGGCGTGGGTCGACGCGGTGGGCGCCGAGCCGATGTACGCGGTGAACCTCGGCACCAGGGGTATCCAGGAAGCCGCCGACGTGCTGGAGTACTGCAACCACCCGGGCGGCACGACTCTCAGTGAGCAACGCCGTGCCAACGGTGCGCAAGCGCCCTTCGGCATCCGACTGTGGTGCCTGGGCAACGAGATGGACGGCCACTGGCAGGTCGGGCACAAGACCGCGTCCGAGTACGGTCGGCTGGCCGCCGAGACCGCCCGCCTCATGCGGATGATCGACCCCGCCGTCGAACTGGTCGTGGCGGGCAGCTCTGCCTCGAACATGCCGACCTTCGGCGAGTGGGAGCGCACCGTCCTGACCCACACCGCCGCCCTTGTCGACCACATCTCGGTGCACGCCTACTGCCAGGAGCACGACGGTGACGCGGAGAGCTACCTCGCGAGCGCCGTCGGCCTCGACCGCTACTTGAAGGACACCGCCGCGATCATCGACCGGACGCTGGCCGACCTCGGTCTGGACAAGAGCATCGGCATCGCCGTCGACGAGTGGAACGTCTGGGACCAGCGGCACTGGAACGAGATGGAGCAACCACGCCTGCGCTCCGCGCCGCCGGTGGCGGGAGGTCGGGTCATCGAGGACACCTACACCGTCACCGACGCCGTCGTGGTCGGCACGCTGCTGAACTGCCTGCTGCGCAACACCGACCGCGTCACCATGGCCAACCTGGCGCAACTGGTCAACGTCATCGCGCCCATCCGCAGCGAGCCCGGAGGCCCGGCCTGGCGCCAGACGACGTTCCACCCGTTCCACCTGGTCGCCCGCGCCGCACGCGGGGTGAGCCTGCGGACGGCCGTGACCGGTGCGCCGATCCACACCTCGCTGCACGGACCGGTCGACCCCGTCGACGCCGCGATCACGTTCGACGAGCACACCGGCCGGGCCGCCGCGTTCCTGGCCAACCGGTCCACCAACGCCGAAACCGAGGTGATCCTGTCGCTGCGCGGTGCTTCGCTGGAGGTCGAGGAGGCGCACAGCGTCATGGCGCCGCCCGGCACGACCCGCCACGCGACCAACACCGAACACGCCCAACCGGTCGTACCGGTGCCCCTGGCCGGGGTGCGCACGGCGGCCTCTTCGGACGGCACGACGCTGTCCGTGACGTTGCCCGCGCTGTCCTGGTCCGCCGTCGAGTTCCGCGTCACCGGTGCTTCTCCGCGTCCTTCTCCTCGCTGACCTGAACGGTCTTTGTCACTGTCATTGACAAACTCTCGCCGCAGCTCTTAGCGTGTCCTGGCACGAGCGATCGGCTCGGGCAGTGCACCAGCGGCTGCGGCTGTCAAAGGGGATACCTCGCATGCGATCGCGTTGTTCCACACTCCTCGACGTCGCCGGGGCGCGTGTCGTGCGGGAGCGCCGATGAGCGCGACCGGGCCGTCGTGGCCCGGTCATCCGGTCGTGCTCGCGGCGGCCGGTGTGTCGCTCGTGCTGGCGCCGCAGGCCGAGGGCTTGCCGGAGGTGCTGCACTGGGGAGCGGACCTCGGCCCGCTCGGTCAGGCGGAGCTCGACGAGTTCCGGATCGCGCGGGAGCGCGGGGTGTCGGCCAGTGCGCTGGACGAGCCGTGGCCGTTCACCCTGGCGCCCGGCGAGGGCGACGGTTGGGCGGGGGCACCGGGTCTGCTGCTGGAGAGGAACGGAGGCCCGATCCGCCCCCGTTGGCGGGTCACCGGGTTCTCCGTCACGTCCACCGACATCACGGTGACCGCGCGGTCCGCCGGTGTGCTGCTGGAGACCGACCTCGGCCTGGACGCGCACGGTGTCCTCCGCGTGCGTCACCGGGTGCGCAACGAAGGGGCGACCCCGGTGCGCGTCGTGGTCGCCGACGCGGTGCTGCCGCTGGACGACCGCGCGACCGAGCTGCTCGACTTCAGCGGTCGCTGGACGCGCGAGCGGATGCCGCAGCGACGTCCCCGTACGCAGGGGACCCTGGTGCGCGAGTCCCGGCGAGGGCGTACCGGCCATGACTCACCGACCCTCCTGGCAGCGGGGGTCCCGGGTTTCGGTGACCGCCACGGCGAGCTGTGGGCCGCCCACCTCGCCTGGAGCGGTGACGCGCGCTACCGCGTCGACGACCTGCCCGAGGGGCGCGTCGCGATCGGCGTCGGCGAGCTGCTGCGCCCCGGTGAGGTCGAACTGGCGGCAGGTGAGGTCTTCGAGACCCCGGACGGCGTCTTCGCCTGGTCGGACCGCGGGCTCGACGGGGTGTCGGCCCGCCTGCACGCCTCGCTGCGCGACCGGCCGCACCACCCCACCTCACCTCGACCGGTCGTGCTGAACACGTGGGAGGCCGTCTACTTCGACCACGACCTCCCGACCCTGCGCCGGCTCGCCGATGTCGGCGCCGCCATCGGCGTGGAGCGGTTCGTGCTGGACGATGGCTGGTTCCGGGGAAGGCGCGACGATCGCGCCGGGCTCGGTGACTGGGTGGTGGACGAGGCGGTGTGGCCCGACGGCCTGCACCCCTTGGTCGACCACGTGCGCGGATTGGGCATGCAGTTCGGGCTGTGGGTCGAGCCGGAGATGGTCAACCTCGACTCGGACCTTGCCCGCGAGCACCCCGACTGGCTGCTCACCCCCGATGCCGACCGGGCGCGGACCATGCGCCACCAGCACGTGCTCGACCTCGCGCTGCCGGAGGTCCGCGAACACCTGCTCAAGCACCTGTCCGCACTGCTGGACGAGTACGACATCGCCTACCTCAAGTGGGACCAGAACCGCGACCTGCTCGAAGCCACCCACCTCGGCCGCGCCGGTGTCGACGCGCAGGTGCGCGCCCTCTACGACCTCCTCGACACCGTGCGCGCCCGCTACCCGGCGCTGGAGATCGAATCGTGCGCCTCCGGTGGCGCCCGCATCGACCTCGGCATCCTGGACCGCACCGACCGGGTCTGGGCGTCGGACTCCAACGACCCCGTCGAGCGCACCCGGCTGCAACGCTGGACCGAGCTGCTCCTGCCACCGGAACTGATCGGCAGCCACGTCGGTCCACCCCGCTCCCACACCTCGGGCCGCCACGCCGACCTCGGTTTCCGCATCGCCACCACCCTGTTCGCCTCACCCGGCCTGGAATGGGACCTCACCACCTGCGGCCCGCACGAGCTGGAGGTCCTGACCGCGTGGATCGACTTCTACCGCCGCGTGCGCCCCACCCTGCACACCGGTGAACTCGTCCACGACACCCCGATCGACGGCGGAGCGCTGCTCACCGGAGCGGTCGCCCCCGACCGCGCCCACGCGGTGTACCGCCTGTCCCGCACCGACTCCGGCGACCGCTCAGTGCCGCCACCCCTTCGCCTGCCCGGGCTCGACCCGACCCGCCGGTACCGGCTGCGGGTGGTCGACGAACTGCCCGCACCCCGACTGCTCGACGTCCGACCACCGGTGTGGCTGGCCGCCGGGAAGACGGTGGCCACCGGCCGCGTGCTGGCCGAAGCCGGTCTCGCCGCGCCCCTCCTGGCGCCGGCCCAAGCCCTCGTGCTCGAACTCACCGCACTGGACGGAGGTACCTGATCCCTCCGCTGGCGACCTCCTCGCCGGCATCCGACTGACCTTCTGCGCCCAGGAGCACCGGCTCATTCTCGGATGACCTGTGCGAACCAGCTGCCCGATTGTCCTGGGGTCGTACACAACACCTCTGGGAGCGCTCCCGGAACGTCCCGTAAACCGTTGCCAACCGTCAGAGCAGACGGAGGAGAACAGTTCGATGGCATCACGTCCCTTTTTCCGGTGGCAGCGCCCCGCCGCGGTCGCCCTCGCTGCGGCGATGGCGATGAGCGGTGCGCTCGCCACAGGTGTCGCCCAAGCGGCGGAGTACGAAAGAATCCTCAACGGCACGTTCGACAACGGGTCCACCGATCCGTGGTGGGCCGGGAACGTGTCGACCGCGGCCGTCAACGGCGAGATGTGCGGCACGGTCCGCGCCGGCACGAGCAGCCCGTGGGACGCGCTGCTCGGCCAGAACGGGGTGCCGTTCGAGGCGGGCCAGTCCTACACGATGGCCTTCGACGCCCACGCCACCGCGCCGCGGCCGATCGCGGTCGTCATCGGCCAGGGCGTTCCCCCGTACCAGGAGATGCTCAAGCGGGAGTTCCAGCTCGGCACGACGAAGCAGCGGTTCACCTTCACGTTCACCGCCACGATGGACTTCCCCGACGCCGGCGGCGGGCAGATGAACTTCCACCTCGGCGGCCAAGCGGCCGAGAGCCGCATCTGCTTCGACAACGTGTCGCTGACCGGAGGGCTGAAGGCGCCCGGGGAGGGTTATACGCCGGCGCCCAAGAAGGTGCAGGTCAACCAGGTCGCCTACGTGCCGGGTCTGTCCAAGCAGGCCACGCTGGTGTCAAGTGCGGCCACGCCGCAGCCGTGGGTGTTGAAGAACTCGGCCGGGACGACGGTGGCCACCGGCCAGTCGACCCCGAAGGGCACGGACACCAACTCCGGCGACCCGGTGCACCTGATCGACTTCTCGTCGTTCGACACCCCGGGCACCGGCTACACGCTCAGCGTCGGCGCGGACACGAGCTTCCCGTTCGACATCGCGACGGACGAGCTCAAGAAGCTGCGCTACGACTCGCTGGCGTACTTCTACCACAACCGCAGCGGCATCCCGATCGAGGCGCAGTACGTCGGCACGCAGTACTCGCGGCCGGCCGGTCACGTCGACGTCGCCCCGAACAAGGGTGACAGCGCGGTGCCGTGCCGCGCCAACCTCAACTGCGGTTACACGCTGGACGTGCGCGGCGGCTGGTACGACGCGGGCGACCACGGCAAGTACGTCGTCAACGGCGGCATCTCGGCGTGGCAGGTGCTCAACACCTACGAGCGGGCGAGACTGATCGGCGACGCCGCGGCGCTGGGCGACGGCAAGCTGAACATCCCGGAGAAGGCCAACGGGGTGCCGGACATCCTGGACGAGGCGCGCTGGGAGGTCGAGTTCCTGCTGAAGATGCAGGCGCCCGACGGCATGGTCCACCACAAGATGCACAGCGAGCAGTGGACCCTGCTGCCCACGCGGCCCGACCAGGACCCGTACCAGCGCCTGCTCTCCGCGACCAGCACCGCGGCGACGCTGAACATGGCCGCCGTGGCGGCGCAGTCCGCGCGAATCTGGAAGACGATCGACCCCGCGTTCTCGGCGAAGGCGCTCGCGGCGGCCACCACGGCCTACGCGGCGGCGAAGGCCAACCCGGACAAGATCTTCAACTCCGACGACAGCGGCGGCGGCGGTTACGGCGACGAGGTGCTGACCGACGAGTTCTACTGGGCCGCGGCGGAGCTGTTCACCACCACCGGTGAGGCCAGCTACCGCGCCGATCTCACCTCCTCGCCGCACTTCAAGGGCAAGAGCCTGAACGCGCGTGGTTACGACTGGCAGTCCCTCGGCCCGTTGGGCGACATCACGCTCGCGCTCGTGCCCAACGGGCTGCCGGCCGCCGACATCGCGGCCATCAAGTCGGCGTTCACCGCCGTGGCCGACCAGCACCTCGCCCAGGTCGCCGATCTGGGCTACCCGGCCCCGTACCGCAAGAGCGACGGCGGCTACGAGTGGGGCTCCAACGGCCTGGTCGCCAACAACATCGCGGTGCTCGCGCTGGCGCACGACTTCACCGGCCAGGCCAAGTACCGCGACGGCGTCTACAACGCACTGGGCTACCTGCTGGGCCGCAACCCGATGAGCTACTCCTACGTCGCCGGCTACGGTGACCGGGCGTTCGAGAACGGCCACCACCGGTTCTGGGCCAACCAGCTGGACCCCGCCCTGCCGGTCACGGCGCCGGGCACCCTCTCCGGTGGTCCGAACAGCTACGGCCGCGACTCGCACGCCCAGCGCTTCATCCCGGCCGACTGCAAACCGCAGAAGTGCTACGTCGACCACATCCAGGCGTTCACGGTCAACGAGGTCACGATCAACTGGAATTCGGCCCTCGCGTGGATCGCCAACTGGGCGGCGGAGAAAGCGGGCGGCACACCGCCGGTCGAGGACACCACCCCGCCGTCGGCGCCGGGCGCCCCGGCCGCGTCCGACATCACCACCACCGGCGTGAAGCTCACCTGGAACGTGGCCACCGACGCGGAGAGCGGCGTCAAGAACTACGACGTCGTCACCCTCGACGGCGGCGCACAGCGCGTCGTCACCACCGTGTCGGGTGCGTCGGCGACCCTGACCGGCCTGACGCCCGACACCGCCTACACGTTCGCGATCATCGCCCGCAACGGCGCCAACCTGACGTCGGCGGCATCGCAGACCACGGCGGTGCGGACGAAGCCGGACACCTCGACCGGCGGCTGCAAGATCACCTACCGGGCGAACTCCTGGTCCAACGGCCTCTCCGCGAACATCACGATCACCAACACCGGCGCCACCGCGTGGAACTCGTGGACGCTCAAGTTCGCCTTCCCCGGGAACCAGACGGTCACCCACGGCTGGTCGGCCGACTGGACCCAGACCGGCGCCGAGGTGACGGCCACGAACGTCTCGTGGAACGGCAACCTCGCGCCGGGCGGCTCGACGTCGATCGGGTTCAACGGCTCGTTCAGCGGCCAGAACACCGACCCCACCGCGTTCACCGTCAACGGCCAGTCCTGCACCAAGGGCTGAGCCACCACCCGACCCGGGCCGTCAGCCGCTGCTCCCATGCGGCTGACGGCCCTGCCTCCCACCTGTGATCGGAACCGACACGCCCATCCCGGACCACGGTCCGACGGAGCGGTCCGACGGAGCGGTCCGAGGGGAGGAGGCAGTACCCGGGGGCTCCCGGTCGCAGTGTCGGATTCCGGGCCGACCGCTGCGTCACCGGGTGTCTCACGTGCCGCGCTGGCGGGTGTGGCACGTGACGTGCGCCCGACGCGTTCGACGCCGCGTCGGGCGCACGCCCGCGATCTTCCGATTCGGCGTACCGGCGACGCGGTGTCGCCGGTGCTCCGACACGTTTCACGATTGCGCGTCAGACCTATTCCTGCCAACGGCGGTTAGGAACATCCAATGCGTATTCCAATGCTTGTTTCGCTGATAGTGGCGACCCTGGCGGTGCCCCAAGCGGTGATCCCGGCAACGGCCGGCGCGGCGGCCGGCACGTGGCTCGAAGCCGAGGACGGGGTGTTGTCCGGAACGGTGGTCGAGTCCAGCCGGCAAGGCTTCTCGGGCACCGGTTACGTCGCCGGGTTCGACCAGGCCGCCGACAAGGTCACCATCACCGTCCCGTCGAGCGCCGGCGGGCTGCACGACCTGACCATCCGCTACGCCACGCCGTACGGGCAGAAGACGGCGTCGCTGTCGCTGAACGGCGGCGGCCTGGGCGACGTGACCTTCCCCGCGAACCCGGCGTTCACCGAGATTTCGGCGGGCAAGGCGCTGCTGGTCCCGGGCGACAACACGATCACCATCACCAACAACTGGGGTTGGTACCTGATCGACGCGGTCAGGTTGACGCCCAGCGCGTCGCGACCGCCGCACCAGGTGACGGGTGCGCCCACCGACCCGGCCGCCACGGCCGAGGCCAAGGGCCTGATGCGGTACCTGACCGACAACTACGGAAAGAACATCCTGTCCGGGCAGCAGGACCAGGCGAGCATCGACTGGGTCGAGCAGAACACCGGCAAGGCGCCCGCCGTCGGTGGCTACGACCTGATGGACTACTCGCCCAGCCGGGTCGAGCGCGGCACCGTCGGACGGGACGTCGACCACGCCGTCGCGCACGACCGCCGCGGCGGGATCGTGACGATGGTGTGGCACTGGAACGCGCCATCGGGGTTGATCGACCAGCCGGGCAAGGAGTGGTGGCGCGGCTTCTACACCGACGCGACCACGTTCGACCTGGCCGCCGCGCTGGCGGACCCGACCTCGACCGACTACGGGCTGTTGATCCGCGACATGGACGCCATCGCGGTGCAGCTCAAGCGTCTCGCGGACGCGAAGGTGCCGGTGCTGTTCCGACCGCTGCACGAGGCCGAGGGCGGCTGGTTCTGGTGGGGCGCCAAGGGCTCGGGCCCGGCCAAGCAGCTCTACCGGCTGCTGCACCAGCGCCTCGTCAGCCACCACGGGCTGCACAACCTGATCTGGGTGTGGAACTCCGTCTCGCCCGAGTGGTACCCCGGCGACGACGTGGTCGACGTGGTGAGCGCGGACGTCTACCTGCCGCAGGGCGACCACGGCCCGGCCATCGGCGCCTACGAGCGCCTGGTGGACCTGGGCGGTGACCGGAAGCTGGTGGCGCTGGGCGAGGTCGGCTCCATCCCCGACCCCGACGAGATCCGCGCCTACGAGGCACGTTGGTCCTGGTTCGTCACCTGGTCCGGGTCCTTCATCCAGGACGGCGTGACCAACCCGCGCGACTTCGTGCGGCGCGTCTACCACCACGCCACCGTCATCACCCTGGACGAGTTGCCGGACTTCAAGCAGTCAGGGGGACCGCAGGAACCCCCGGGCGACTGCACCGCGGCGCTGCGCGTGGTCAACCAGTGGGGCAGCGGGTTCCAGGCCGAGGTCACCGTGAAGAACCCGAAGGCGTCGGCGATCACCGGCTGGCAGGTCGAGTGGCCGCTCGCCGCGGGCCAAGGCGTGCAGAACGCCTGGAACACCGACCTCACCACCGACGCCTCGACCGTGACGGCGAAGAACGCGTCCTGGAACGGCACCATCGGTTCCGGTGCGAGCACCTCGTTCGGGTTCATCGGCAGCGGCAGCCCTTCGACGCCGACCCTGACCTGCGCCACCGCCTGACCGTTCTCCCGACGAGGTGGGGGAGCGGCCACGGACCGGACACCGACGTCCGCCCCACTTCCCCGCCGCCAGCGCAGGCCGCCGGTCGGTTCGGGAGCCGTGGTGGGTGAACTCCACCCACCACGGCTCCGTCGTGCGGTTCATCCCGTCATCGACCCACCGCTGACGTCGACGACCCTGGCCCCTGCGCCGGCTGACCGGCTACCGGTGCGCCGTGCCGCTGCCGTCGGAGACCGGGCGGGAGGCGATGCCGCCGCAGTCGACCTCACTGAGGATCGCATCGCCACCGCCGACCGTCCCTGTCGCCTCCAGGCGCACGTACCGGGCGCTGACCGGCGCGAACCGGGCGTGCTTCAACGTCTTGGTCGCCCCCCACGTCCCGGTCGCCACCTCGCCGAACGCGGTGCCGTCCGTGCTGGTCAGCACGCGGTACCCGGTGATGTTGCCGGTGGTCACCACGCCGGAGCCGTCGGTGTCCTGCCGCGGCAGGTAGGTCAGCGCGTCGATGCCGGAGTAGGTCGAGCCGAGATCCAGGGTGATCGACTGGGGCAGCGGTCCGCTCGACTCCCACAAGCTCTGGACACTTCCCCCCGACCAGTCCAGGTAGCCGTCGATGCCGTTCGCCGCGGTCCCGCTCGTCGCGGTGGCGGTGATCGGGGTGACCGGGTGGTGCAGCACGTCCGGCTGCGGTGGCAGCGACGATCGGGACGTGTCCGGCGTCCACCTGGTGCCGACCTGGCGCAGGGTGGCCACGACGTGGGGGTCGAGCCTGCCTTCCGGGTTGGGCATGCAGTTCAGCAGGAACGAGCAGTACCGGGCTTCCAAGGTCTTGAGGTGCCGGTTGACGAGGTCGTCGGGGCTCATCGTCGGTGAGTCCACTGTAGACCCGTACTGGGAGCCTCGCGGGTGCCAGAACCACCCGGTGCTGACGATGTTCTGCCCCTGGATCGAGGCGTAGGTGTTGTCCGGCGGCGCCCAGATGCCCTTCGGCTCCTCGAAGTAGATCAAATCGTTCTGCCACGGCTCCGTCTGCCCGTTGTGGTCGACGATCAGGCAGTCGGGTTGCAGGGTTTTGACGTGCTCCCGGATCTCTTGGTAGGGCACCGCCTGGTGGCCCATCTGCCACGCCCAGCCGTCGATGACCAGCACCGGGATCTCGCCGTACCAGGTCAGCAGCTCGGTGAGCTGGTCCTTGACGAAGTCGATGCCGGCGCGCGTCACGGACCCCTGGGCGACTCCCTGCGTGCGGTCCCAGATGGAGAAGTAGAAGCAGGGCTTGAGGCCCTGCGCGCGGAACGCGTCCACGTACTCGCGAACGACGTCGCGCGGGTACGAGCTGTTCATGACGTTGTAGCCGGTCTGCCTGGTCGGCCACAGGCAGAAGCCGTCGTGGTGCTTGGTGGTCAACGCCGCCCACGACATGCCCGCCGCTTTCGCGGTCGCCGCCCACTGCGCGCAATCCAGCGCGGTCGGGGCGAACAACCGCGGGTCGAGGTCGGGGGATGCCCACTCCTCGTCGCTGTACGTCGCCATGTTGTAGTGGATGAACATCCCGAACCGCATGTCGACGAAGGCCTGCTGGAGGTGCTGCAGGTTTCCCGCCGCCTGCGCGCCGGCCGACCCGACGGCTCGTGCGGCCACGCCTGCGTTGTGCGGAACGGTGGGACGGTCCGGGCGTCCTACCGACTCTTCAACCACGGGTCGCCTCCTGGGGGACTGGTGAGCTGACCAAGGACGGGTGAACAACGACGTCTTCCGCGTCGCGGTCGAGAATGCGTGAGCGAATGACCGAGTTCGCCGGTGGCGCTATTCGACCACGACGAACGGGTCACTTCGCTGGTCCATTTGTCCGAGTTCTTCGATGGGTAGCTTGTAATCGACTCCGACGTGCGGTCGGACCGCGTGCTGACGCCACCGAGGGGCTCGATGGCGAACGGCCGCAGGTGCGGCCGGTGCGTCGGTTCGACCGCCGGTGACGCGCTGGGCGCCGTCACCGGTGGAGCGGGAGCGTGGTCGGAGCGGCGGAGTCGACCAGCAACCTGACCAGGAACGACGCGGGTGCTGGTCTGCGCCCGCGACCGCTGGTCGCACGACGGACGCCCACGCTAAAGTCGGCCTCACGGTTTGTCAACATGGGTGACAAACCGGCCCTAGTGGGTTATCGTTTGTCTGGGAGCGCTCCCAGTCACCTTCTCGACCACACGTCGGATAGTGATCCGACGTTATTGCTGGGAGCGCTCCCAGACGGCGGGTTGCTCGCAAGGAGGCGATGCATGAGTCTGCGCACTTTCGTCAGTTCCCGGAAATTGACCGGGGCTTTGGCGGTGACCTCGGTGGCGGCTTTGTCCGTGGCCGGGGTGGTGGCTTCGACGGCCACCGCGAACGCCGCCGCGGGTTGTCGGGTGTCGTACCAGATCGCGAACCAGTGGCAGGGCGGGTTCGGCGCCAACGTCACGGTCACCAACCTGGGTGACGCCATTTCCGGTGGTTGGACGCTGGAGTGGGACTTCGCGGCCGGTCAGACGGTCCAGAGCGGGTGGAACGGCGAGTTCTCCCAGTCCGGGACGCGGGTGACGGTCCGCAATCCCTCGTGGAGCGCGAACCTGGGTACCGGGGCTTCGGTGACGCCAGGTTTCAACGGCTCGTGGACCGGGTCCAACCCGGTGCCGGTGCAGTTCCGGTTGAACGGCACGGTCTGCACCGGCAACGTCGACACGACCACGACCACCACGACCACCACGACCACCACCACCACGACGGGTGACAACCCCGGCGGTGGTCCGCGGGTGGACAACCCGTACGTGGGTGCCGGGGTGTACGTGAATCCGCAGTGGTCGCGTCAGGCCGCCGCGGAGCCGGGTGGTTCGCGGATCGCGAACCAGCCGACCGGTGTGTGGCTGGACCGGATCAGCGCGATCACCGGCAACGGTTCGCCGACCACCGGCAGCATGGGGCTGTCCGATCACCTCGACGAGGCCGAGAAGCAGCGGGCCGCGCGTGCGGACGGTCAGCTGGTCTTCCAGTTCGTGGTCTACAACCTGCCCGGTCGTGACTGCGCGGCGCTCGCCTCCAACGGCGAGTTGAAGGCCGATGAGATCGGTCGTTACAAGAGCGAGTACATCGACAAGATCGCCGAGATCGTGTCGCGGCCGGAGTACTCCAAGCTGCGCATCGTGTCGGTGATCGAGATCGACTCGCTGCCCAACCTGGTCACCAACGTCTCGCCGCGGGTCACGGCGACGCCGCAGTGCGACACGATGAAGGCCAACGGCAACTACATCGACGGCGTCTCGTACGCGCTGGGCAAGCTGGGCGCGATCGGCAACGTCTACAACTACATCGACGCCGCCCACCACGGCTGGATCGGCTGGGGCGACACCAACCCCCAGTACGACAACTTCTTCGCCTCGGCGAAGCTGTTCGCCTCGGTGCTGGGCCGAAACGGCGCCACCAAGGACAAGGTCCACGGGTTCATCACCAACACGGCGAACTACTCGCCACTGGAGGAGCCGTACTGGACGGTGGATGACCACGTCGGTGGCCGTCCGGTGAAGGAGTCGGCGAAGTGGGTGGACTGGAACGACTTCAACGGTGAGCTCGGCTTCGCCACGGCGTTCCGGACCGAGCTGGTCAAGCAGGGCTTCGACAGCGGCATCGGCATGCTGATCGACACCTCGCGCAACGGCTGGGGCGGACAGAACCGACCCACCGCCAAGTCGACCTCCACGAACCCGGACACCTACATCGACGAGTCTCGCATCGACCGCCGCTTCCAGAAGGGCAACTGGTGCAACCAGTCCGGCGCCGGTCTCGGCGAGCGGCCGAAGGCCGCGCCGAAGCCGAACATCGACGCCTACGTCTGGATCAAGCCGCCGGGCGAGTCCGACGGCTCCAGCACCTACATCCCCAACGACGAGGGCAAGGGCTTCGACCGGATGTGCGACCCGACATACGGCGGTAACGCCCGCAACGGGTACAACATGTCCGGCGCGCTGCCCGACGCGCCGCTCTCGGGTCACTGGTTCTCGGCCCAGTTCCAGGAGCTCATGCGCAACGCCTACCCGGCCCTGTGACCACCAGCTGACCGGCACGACAACCGAATGATCTCGAGACCCGTGGGCGGCATCCCAAGTGGACGTCGCCCACGGGCGTTGCGGCGTGGCTGATAGTCGGAAGTAGACACCGGCACCTGCACTTGAAAGGTGTTTCGGCGCTCGGTGAGCATCTCGTACGTCGATTGGCGGTGTAGTGCCACTTCTGACGATGAGAACCGCTCTACCGTGCGGTGCGGACCTGGCTGGACGAGGACTATCCGAGGGCGAAGACCGAGGGTGCGACGGTCGCGTGGGTCGACCAGTGCGGGCCGCGCTCCGACGCCGCACCACCAGGCCGCTCGTGGGCGTCGAACAACCTGTTCTTCCCCGCGACCCCGGCGTCCCTGGCGACGGCGGCCTGCCTCGGTGAGCCGATCGACGGCCTACTGCTCACCGACGCGGTGATGATGTTGTTGCTGCGCGGCGAGCACGCGCCGCCGGGCGTGGACTCGTTCGCGGACGCCGCGGTGGCCCGCTGGGCCACCGTCCACCGGGCCACCGGAATGGCGATAGCGGTGCTGAACATCGTTCACCTCGAATGAACGCCTTCTTGGCAAGGGGCCTCGCACGGAGGACCCATCCGAGAGGGGACGAAATGTCAACCAACAAGCGCGCGCTCAAGGTGGGGATGAGTGCGGTGGTCGTCGCGGCTCAGTGCCTCCTGGCGGTGGGCACGGCCGACGCCGCCGGTGGTGGTGTGGCGCAGGTCGATGGTGTCGCCATCCGGTACATGGCGGCGGCGGGTGACGCCAACGTCATCACCGTCACGCTGGTGGGCGGCGCGTACTTCATCGACGACTCGGTGCCGATCACCGCCGGTCCGGGTTGCGGCAACGTGGCGGGTGACGCCACCAAGGTCCAGTGCCTGGCCATGGGCATCCAGGGGATGGAGATCAGAGGGGGCGACCTGGGTGACACGATCACCAACAGCACCGGCACCCAGTCGCTCCTGCGCGGCGACGAGGGCAACGACACGCTGCACGGCGGGTCGGGCAACGACATCCTAAGGGGCGACGTCGGCGCCGACGTCATGCACGGGAACCAGGGGAAGGACGGCGTCACCTACTACGGCATCGCCGCGGGCGTCGTCGCCAACCTCGACGGCCTCGCCAACGACGGTACGACCGGTGAGGGCGACCTGATCGGCAACGGTGTCGAGGACCTGTACGGGGGCAACGGGCCCGACACCCTCACCGGGAACAACGTCGGGAACGGTCTGGTGGGCAACCAGGGCGGCGACGTCTTGATCGGTACGGGCGGCAACGACTACTTCTCCGGCGGGGAGGGCGACGACTGGTTGATCGGCGGCGTCGGCAACGACGAGATGCACGGCGGCCCGCACGACGACGTGCTGTACGGCCAGGAGGACAACGACGAGTTGTTCGGCGAGGACGGCAACGACTGGTTCCACGGTGGTGCCGACACGACGATCGACTTCGGTGGCGCGGACACGTTCACCGGTGGAGCGGACGTCGACACCGTCAGCTACTCCGGCTACACCAATGCCGTGTACGCCGACCTCGACGGGGCCGTCGGGGACGACGGTGTCAACCCCTACGGCGACGTCCTGTACCCCGAGCACGACACGATCGGCGCCGACGTGGAGAACCTCACCGGCGGCAACGGCAACGACACCCTCACCGGCAACGGCGGCGACAACGTCCTCGACGGCGGGCTGGGCGACGACTGGCTGTACGGCTTGGGCGGTACCGACACCGTCACCTACGCCGGCCGGAGCAACCCGGTGAACGCCAAGCTCGACGACGTCAAGAACGACGGCGAGTTCGGCGAGAACGACTCGATCGCCAACACCGTGGAAGCGCTGATCGGCGGCTCGGGCAACGACATCCTGTGGGGCAACGACCTCGCCAACCACCTGGACGGGGGACCGGGCACCAACTCCCTCGACGGCAAGGCCGGTACCGACACCTGCGTGAACGGCCCGACCATGGTCAACTGCAACCCCTGACCCACAGTGGGCTTTAAGCCCACCCACAGAGCGGGGACGAACCTGGACCCGGCCGGCGGACACCGGCCGGGTCCAGCACTCGTCCACCTCCGGGGGAACCCATGCACACCACACCACCAACCACCGAACTGCCCCTGTCCGCGGTCACCAGCGCATTGCGGGAGGTGCGCCGGGCGTTCGCGGACGCCCGCTGGCGCGTGCTCGATCTCGCTGCGGAGGGGGACACGGTCTCCCTGCGAATCCGGTTCGTCGGGTCCGGTCCGCCGACGGCCGTGCTGAGCAGACAGGGAGACCACTGGTCACTGGAATGGGCGGGCTCAGTGCTGACACTGCGGCACACCCGAGGCCTTGGCTACCTGCGCGAACTGCTGGCCCGCCCCGGCGTTGAGGTGTTCGCGCTGGACTTGGTCACCACAATTGGCGCGACCGGGCGACTGGAGCCGGGCCTGACCATGGACGAACCCGGAGACCTCGGCCCACTACTGGACGACACCGCCCGGAACGCTTACCGGCGCAGGCTAGCGGACCTGCGCGCGGAGGAGACCGATGCCGAAGACTGCTGCGACCCGGTGCGCGCGAGCCGGGCCAGGGCCGAGATCGACGCCCTCACCCGACAACTGGCCCAAGCCTTCGGTCTCGGCGGCCGGGCCCGCCCCACGGGCTCGGCAGCGGAACGGGCCCGCCTCAACACCACCCGCGCACTGCGTTCGGCCATCACCCGCATCACCGAGACATTCCCCGATCTGGGCCACCACCTGACAACCACCGTGCACACCGGCACCCGCAACACCTACCGCCCCGGCCCCCGGCCCGCGCTGGTGTGGCGGCTGAGTGGCTGATCCGATCGGGTGGACCGGTCGTTCCGGCCACGACGCCGTGCCGATCGCCCGCCGATGCTCCCTAGGTGACCACGCCCACGAGCGCCCAAGCCCTGGCACGCCCGCGCCTGGACCACCTGCTGGCGGCGGCCCGCACGGTCCGCCTGACCACCGTGATCGCCCCTGCCGGCTACGGAAAGACCACGCTCCTGGCGGACTGGGCCGCGCGGGTTCCTGTCGCCTGGCACGCGGTCACCGAGCAGGATCGCTCACCCCAGGTGCTGCTGGCTGGTCTCGTCGCGGCCCTGCGCACGGCCCTGCCCGAGCTGGGGTTCGACCCGCCGACCGCGCTCGCGGACGACGATGCGGCCGGAGCGGCCGGGAGGACCAACCGGGCGCACGCCATGGCGGCGGCCCTGTGCGAGGCGGTGTCCGCGGTGCCGCCCAGGTCGGGGGATCCGCTGCTGCTGGTGCTCGACGACGCGCACCTGATCGACCCCACCGCCGCGTCACGGGAGCTGGTGGAGGCGCTGTGCCTGCAGGCTCCACCCGGGCTGCGGGTCGTGCTCGCCGGCCGCACGGCCCCGCCGTTCCCCGTGCTGCGGTTGCGGGGGAGGTCGGAGGTGTTGGAGGTGACCGCGGCGCAGTTGGCGTTCGCCGAGCAGGAGACCGCACGCCTGCTCGGCGATCCGGCCCGTGCGGCGGCCGTGCACCGGGCTACCGGCGGTTGGCCGGTCGCCGTGCGGATGGTCGCCGAGGCGTTGCGTCGGGAGCCTGCACCCGCGTGGTCGGCGGACCTGCCGCACGACCGGGCTCTCTACGACTACCTGGCCCACGAGATATTCGAGCGTGAGCCGCACCCGGTCCGCGAACTGCTCGCCGTCGTGGCGCTGTTCGAGCGTTGTACTCCCGAGTTGCTGGCCGCGCTCGGTTTCGCTGACGCCGAGCGGGTGCTGACCGGGCTGGTCGACCGCGGTCTGTTCGTGGAGCGGCTGGTGTCGGCACCCGGCTGGTTCGGGCTGATTCCCCTGGCCAAGGTGTTCGTGTCCGGGCGTTTCCCCCTGGACGGTCCCCGGCTGCGGAGCCTGGTCGCGGCGGCGGCCGAGTGGTTCGCCACGCACGGCCACCTCGCTGAAGCCTTCGCCGCGCTCGCCGCGCTGCCCGATCGCGAACCCGTGCGGCGGTTGCTGGTCGAACGGGGCGAACAATTGCTGCACAGCGGCGGTACGGACACCCTCCTGGCCGCGGTCGAGCTGATGCCGTCGGAAGAGCGCGACCCCGCGCTCTGGCAGATGGCGGGCGCGGCCCACCACGTGCGCGGCGAGTGGGGCCGAGCGCTGGCCTGCTTGCAGCGGGCGGCCGAGCACACCGATCGGACCGCGCCCGCGCTCGCGTTGCGGGTGGCGGCCATCCACTACTTCAGCGGGGCACCCGACGACGCGCTGCTCGCCTGCGGGCGGTGTGCGTTCAGCGGGAGCGACCCGGCGGCCGAATCCGGGGTGCGCAGCATCGCGGCCAGCGCGCACTGGGCCCGCGGTGACGTCGCGGTGGGTCGCGCGGAGGTCGGTGCCGCGATGGACCTGGCCCGCGAGTCCGGTGACGACGCCGCGTTGGCCGCGGCGCACACCGTGCTGGCCATGATCGCCGATGCGGAAGGGGACCGGGTGGCGATCGCGCGCCACTACGAGCTCGCCCTGACCCACGCCCGGCTCGCGGGCGACGTCCTCGCCGAGACCCGGATCAGGGTGAACCGCGCGGCGCACTTCGTGCACGAGGCCGACCACCGCGCCGCACTGACCGAGCTGGACACCGCGTTGCGGCTGGCCGAGCTGACCGGGTTCACCAGCTACCGCGCGCTGGCGCTGAACAACCGCGGCGCGGCGCTGCTGGCTCTGGGCAGGCTGGACGAGGCCGCCGCCGACCTCCAAGCAGCCCGGACCGTCTACACCAGGACGGGGTCGCGGCTGGCCAGCCTGGCGCTGGAGTCGTTGGGGGAGATCCACCGACTGCGCGGTGACCGAGTGCAGGCCGAGGTTGCCCTGACCGAGGCGGCCCGTCTCGCCGAGGAGAACGACGCGGCACCCCAACTGGTACCCGCACTCGCCGGATTGGCCACGGTCCTGGCCGAGGACGATCCGGCGGCGGCGGGCGAGGCGGTGCGGCGCGCCCTGGCCCGCGGCACCGGGTTCGGCTACCCACTGGCCCTGTTGGCCGCCGCACGGGTGGCGCTGGCACGGGGTGATCGCGCCGAGGCGGCGGCCCGCGCGGAAGAGGCGCGGGCGGTGGCGGCACGCCGTGGCGACCGCGCCGCGTTGGCCGAATCGCTTACCCTTATCGGCCGCGCGCACCCCGACCGGGACCAGGCGCTGGTCGCGTTGGACCAGGCGGGCGTGCTGTGGCGGGAGATCGGCAACCCCCTCGGCGACATCGCCGTGGCCACCGCCCGCGCTGCGGTGCTCGGCGGCGCGGACGGGCGGGCCATGGCCGAGGTCGCCGCGCAGGCGGCCCGTCGGGCGGGCGCCCTCGGTCTGGCCACCCGGGCCGAGGCGGTCGCGCAGGCGTGTCTGGACTCGGGGCAGCCCGCGGTGTCGGTGCAGACCCTGGGCGGCTTCCGAGTGCTGCGCGGCGGTGAGCCGGTGCCCGCCACGGCCTGGCAGTCGCGCAAAGCCCGTGACCTGCTGAAGATCCTGGTCTCCCGACGCGGTCGACCCACCTCCCGTGAGGTGTTGATGGCCATGCTGTGGCCCGACGAACCGCCGCAGCGGGTGGCCAACCGGTTCTCCGTCGCGCTGTCCACCGCCCGGCTCGTGCTCGACCCTCGGCGCGGCGACCGGCACGGCATCGTGGCCGACGCGGACCAGGTGCGCCTCGACCCGGCCGTGGTGGAGGTGGACGTGCTGCGCTTCCTGGCCGACGCCCAGGCCGGGCTGGCTGGGCGCGGGCGGCAGCCGATGGCCGCCGCGCCGCTGCTGGCCGCCGCCGAGGCGCGCTACGCGGGCGATTTCCTTGAGGAGGAGCCCTACGCGGACTGGGCCGCCGAACTGCGCGCCGACGCCCGCCTCACCTACCTCCAGGTGGCCTCGGCCCTGGCCGAGGAGGCCGAGGCAGGCGGCGAGCACGTGGCGGCGGGCCGATACTGCCTGCGCGTCCTGGAACGCGACCGCTACGACGAGACTGCCCACCTGACCCTGGTCCGGACCCTGGCCGCCCAGGGTGGCCACGGCGAGGCCCGCCGGCGCTACCGGGCCTACGTGGCCAGGATGCGCGAGATCGGTGTGGAGCCGAGGCCGTTCCCCGGCCCCACACCGGTCCACCGCTCCCGCTGAGTTCAGGACGTGCCGCAGAGCGCGCTGACGCTCACCGCCCAAGGGCTTGCCCCCTCGATGCGGACGCCGACCCCGGTCACCTTGCCCTGCTCCAGCTTCAGCTCCACGAGCCTGGTGACCACGTTGGGCGCGAAACCCGTCACAGCGCCCCCGCCGAGGAGCGTCCCCCCGCCCACGGGACATTCCGCGGTGGCGGTGGCGATCGTCCCCGGCACGAAGACCTTGTTCTCGGCCAGTTGCACCTGTCCCGGCCATTGCAGGCACACCGCGGAGGCCGTCACCTCCCACTGGGCCAGCGGATCACCCGACGCCCACGCCCTGCCCTTGTCCTGCTGCGGCATCACTCCTTCAATCCCGGCCTGGGCGATGTCCCCGGACAGTTCGGCACCGGCCCCGACCGCCGTGCCGCTCGCGCAGACCGCCTCCGAAAGCTTGCTCACCAACGGATTGTTCAGCGACGCGACCGCCGGGGTGGCCAACGAGGGGTTCCCCGGCCCGCACACCGCGTAGGCGGTCGCGGTCCAAGGTGGCACGGTGGCCGAGGTCGTGGCGACGACGCGCACCCCGGCCAGGTCCGGCAGCGGGGTAACCGCCTCCAGTTCGACGTACTTCGACCAGTCGCTGACCCGCCCGCCCGCCGAGTACACCTTGGTGCCCGGCGGACAGGACACGACCACCTCCTTGTCGACTGGCGTGGCCGCCGACGTGCGCGACACCACCGTCGTCTGCACGGTGGGCGCGGCGTAGGCCGGAGCCACCACTCCAGCCGCCGCGGACACCAGCGCCACTCCCACTGCGACGAGTCTCGCCGACTGTGGTCCAGTCCTCATCTCGTCCCCTCCACTTCACGCGACAACTGTGGGGACGAGTCTCGGAACGGCCCTTAGCGTGTCCTTAAAGCCGAGGTAGCGACCGCGGAACCCCAGGTTCAGCCGGCCCTGTGGGGCCGCCGAGGACCGGTCGGCGATGTATCGACGTACAGTTCGGCTCTCCCTCTGGCCTGTCCGGTCGTCGTGGTGCGAGCTGGAGTGCTCTGTGTGGTCGGCGGTGGTTGTAGTGGGGCGCGAACCGCTCGGCGTGGGCGTTGGCTCGCGGACACCGTGGTGGCATTTCACGACCTGAATGCCTGCGTCGGAGAAGACCGCGTCGAACGAGGTGGTGGAACTGCCCGGCTCAATCTCGTACCAGGAACTGGGAGTCTTCTACCGACGTGCACATGGTCACCCACGCGCAGGCCAGGCGCGGTTTCCGGTGGCCGGTCAAACCGGGGCGCGCTGACCCCGTCGCGCCGACTGCTGGGGTGGGCGTCGGCGGTGGTGGCGCCCGCCGTGGTCACCGGCTTGGGCGTGCTCGGCCGGGACGAAATGTCCTTCTCCACCGATCTCGTCGGGTTCTTCCTGGCCACGGTCGTCGTGGCACTGGTCGGCGGCTTGGGACCGGCGCTCGGCGCGGCGCTGCTCGGAGCCGGGCTGCTGAACTTCTTCTTCACCGCGCCCTCCTACAGCCTGGCGGTGGCGACCTTGGAGAACCTGGTCACCCTGCTGGCCATGCTCACGGTCGCGTTCCTGGTCGCACTGGTGGTGGACCGGGCCGCGCGGCTGGCCGAGCAGGGCGCGCGGGCCCGTACCGTCCTGACCAGTCCACACCCGTTGCCCCGGCTGTTGGGGAAGGTGCGCGAGAACTTCGGTCTGGAGTCGGTGGCGCTGCTGGAGCGGCATGACGGCGAATGGGAACGCGTCGCATGCGTGGGGCCCGGACCGTGCGGTGAGCCCGACGAGGCCGACGTCGACGTGCCGGTCACCGCGGACGTGCACCTGGCGCTGCGGGGGCGGACCCTCCCGGCGAGCGACCAGCGGGCCCTGGAAGCCGCTGCCGACCAGGCCCTGCTGGCCCTGCTGCATCAGCGCATGACCGCCGAGCCGGCGGAAGCCCGTCGGCGCGCCGAGACCACCGAACTGCGCACCGCGATCCTCTCCGCCGTCGGCCACGACCTGCGCAACCCCGCTGACCTCGATCAAAGCCGCCATCGGCAGCCTGCGCGACACCGACCTGCGGCTCTCGCCCGAGGACACCACTGAACTGCTGGAGGCCGTGAGAGTCTCCGCCGACCGCCTGACGGGCCTGGTCGACAACCTGCTCGACTCCTCCCGCCTGGCCACCGGGGCCGTCGCGCCCCTGCTCGGACCCGTGCCCTCACATCCCGGGCACCTGCCCGCCAGACCCGGCACAGGGCTACCGCTTCCCATCCTGACGGGCCGAGGTCGTCGGGATCCTCCGCCCCGTACCCGTCTCCATTCGTGGCACCGCGATTGTGCGCTCGGGTGACGCCCAATGGCCGCAGATGATGAGGTCATGCCCTTCACGGCGTCGATCGGCATCAAGGACACGTAAAAGCTTCAGGACTCCGAGCCGATTCGAACCGGGGATGTGTGAGTGTGGCCGGGTGCGTGTCCCGGACCCGTCGTCGCAGATGGAGGGTGGCCCCCGATCGAGGGCGGTACTGGTGATCGGCTACAGCCGGACCGGTGCGGCGGCCACCGATGCCGCAGTGCTGCGCCGGGCGGGTGTGTCGCAGGCGCGGTGCGTGGTCGTGAGCTGCACGGGTGACGCGACGACCGCGATGGTCGTGACGCTGGTCCGTCGAGCAGGCCCCAGGCCAGGATCGTGGTCGCGGTGCGTCAACCGCAGCACGTGCCGGCGTTGCGGCAGGCCGGAGCGGACCTGGTGGTGCCCACCGAGCGGATCGGGGCGCACTTGGCGGCCATGACGCTGACCGGGCTGGGCACCGCGGGCACCGCCCAGATCATGCCGGTCGGGAGAGTGTGGACGATCCGACGGCGAACCGCCTGCGGGAAAGCGACGTGCTGATCGGCCGGACGCGGTGACACGCGACAACACCGACGTGGAATGCGGGAGTGACCAGCGGCCCCGCTGTCGACCACCACATCACGGGTAGCGCCGGCTGTTTCGTCCGCTTCGCCCGTCCGTTCGCCGCGGGCCACGGCTGGTCGCCCGCCGTCGTCGCACGCGACATCGGAAACCCCTGCATGCTTTTGCACAGCACGACACGATCACCACCAGGAGAGCTCGCATGACCGGCATGTCCGAACCCGCTGTTCCGGCACGTGTGGACAGTCCAGTCACACCGCCCGCGCCGTCGACCGGACTGGGGCGGTGGCTGTTGCGCCACCAGGTCGCGCCCGAAGGGCCGGCCAGCGCCGAGAGCCACGCCGAGCCGCACTCGTGGTGGAAGGTGATGTGCCTGACCGGTGTGGACTACTTCTCCACGCTGTCCTACCTGCCCGGCATCGCGGCGCTGGCGGCCGGGGCGATCTCGCCGTTGGCGACGTTGCTGATCGTGGCGTTGACCCTGTTGGGCATGTTGCCGATGTACCGGCGGGTGGCGAAGGAGAGCCCGCACGGCCAGGGTTCGGTGGCGATGCTGGAGAAGCTGCTGCCGTTCTGGCGGGGCAAGCTGTTCGTGCTGGTCCTGCTCGGGTTCGTGGCCACCTCCTGGATCATCACGATCACCCTGTCCTCGGCGGACGCCACGGTTCACCTGGTCGAGAACCCGGTCACCCCGCACTTCCTGCACGGCCACGAGGTGCTGATCACGGTCGTGCTGCTGCTGATCCTGGGCGGGGTGTTCCTGCTCGGCTTCAGCGAGGCCGTCAGCGTGGCCATCCCGCTCGTGGCGGTGTTCCTGCTGCTCAACGCCGTGGTCGTGGGCGCGGGCGTGGTCGAGCTGTTGGCCCAGCCCACCCTGCTGGACCGTTGGGTGGACGCCCTGACCTCCGGCGGCGGCGGTTTCGCCGGGGTGGTCGGCCCGGCAGTCCTGGCGTTCCCGCTGCTGGTGCTGGGCCTGTCCGGGTTCGAGACCGGGGTGAGCATGATGCCCCTGGTCGCCGCCGACGGCCGCACCGACCAGGAGCGGCTGGACAGCCGCATCCGCAACACCCGCAAGCTGCTCACCACCGCCGCGCTGATCATGTCGGTCTACCTGATCGCCACCAGCTTCGTCACCACCGTCCTCGTCCCGGCCGAGGCGTTCCAACCCGGTGGTGAGGCCAACGGCCGCGCCTTGGCCTACCTGGCGCACGAACTGCTCGGCGAGTGGGTCGGCACCGCCTACGACATCAGCAGCATCCTGATCCTCTGGTTCGCGGGCGCCTCCGCGATGGCCGGTCTGATCAACATCGTGCCGCGCTACCTGCCCGCCTACGGCATGGCCCCGGACTGGACCCGCGCGGTGCGGCCGGTGGTGCTCGTCTACACCGCCGTCTGCGTGCTGGTCACGATCGTCTTCAACGCCGACGTCAACGCGCAGGCCGGCGCTTACGCCACCGGCATCCTCGCGATGATGGTCTCCGCCTCCACCGCGGTCACCATCTCCGCGATGCGCCGCCGGCAGCGCCGCCAGGCGATCGGGTTCACCGTGCTGACGCTGCTCCTGCTCTACGCGCTGGTGGAGAACGTGATCGAAAAGCCCGACGGCATCACCATCTCGTTCTTCTTCATCCTCGGCATCATCGCGGTGTCGCTGGTCTCCCGGGTCACCCGCACCACCGAGCTGCGGGTCAAGCACATCGAGTTCGACGACGCCGCCCGCCGGTTCGTCACCGAGTCCATCGCCCACGACGGCGCCCTGACGCTGATCGCCAACCGCCGCCAGAGCGGGAACGCCGCCGAGTACGCGGTGAAGGAGACCGAGCAGCGCGGCATGAACCCCGTGCCGGGCGCGGCCGACGTGCTGTTCCTGGAGATCGACGTGATCGACCCCTCCGACTTCAGCGACGTGCTGCGCGTGCGGGGCATCGACGTCGACGGCCACCGCGTGCTGCGTGCCGACAGCCCCGCCGCGCCCAACGCCATCGCCGCCATCCTGCTCGCCCTGCGCGACACCACCGGCGTGCGCCCGCACTGCCACTTCGAGTGGAGCGAGGGCAACCCCCTCGGTCACCTGTTCCGCTACCTGCTCCTCGGCCGCGGCGACACGGCACCGGTCGTCCGCGAGATCATCCGCACCAACGAACGCGACCGCGACCGCCGCCCCGGCATCCACGTCGGCGGCTGACCGCACGAACCGGGTGCACGTCCTGGGGTCACCCGTCGTGCTGAAGTTGTCCACCCGGGGAGGTGACCCGGACCTGGTTTGCGAGTGGTCTGAGCGTCGGCGTTCCTAGCGTCCTCCCGGACACCACCGCGCCGCCCGACGCGGTCCGGGGAACGGGAGTCAGCATGACCGGCTCGATGATGGACCGGAAGTTCGATTCTCTGTTCGACTGGTTCGACCAGAACCGGGACGGGCACCTCACCCACGACGACCTCAAGGCGACGGCCACGGTGTTCTCACAGGTCGCGCCACCGGAGGACCACGCCAACATCACGGCCATCCACGACGCCTTCGAACAGTGGTGGCAGCTGCTGCTCCGGCACAGCGACACCGACGGCGACGGCCGGGTGTCCCGCGGCGAGTTCATCACCGTCATGAAGACCGACGTCACCGCGCCCGAGCACTTCGAAAGCGCCGTCATGGCCATCGCCGACGCCATCCTCGACGCCTTCGACACCGACGGCGACGGCGTTCTCAGCCGCGCGGAGTACCTGCGCCTGTACGGCGCGCTCGGCGTCGCCCGACAGCACACGGAAGAAGCGTTCACCAGGCTGGACCGCGACGGCAGCGGAACCATCAGCTACGAGGAGTACCGGCAGGCCATCGTCGACTTCTACCTCAGCACCGACCCCGACGCACCGGGCAACTACCTCCTGGGCCCCGTCGACCATCCCGCCTGACACCCTCCGAACCGACCGACTCCGACCGGTCCCGAAGACCTCGAAGGCACACCCACCCTCGTGGTCTCGGAGCCGGACCGAGGGCGAGTTGGACCTGCTCCGGTCGCCCGCCGCGCGGCGCGTTCCCACCGGGAGAGTCCGATCCTTGCTGGACCCGCCACAGATGCCAGAGCACCGGCCCGCTGTGGCAGGTCCGGCGCTTCTCCTCTCTCCATCGGCAGCCGTGCGCACCAACTTGAGCGATCCAGCGTCGTCTCACCTGATCGGAGCAGCCGATCGACTACCTCATCGCTTCCTCGTCGTCACTCCAGCACCGGTCACCGACGAGTGCGACAACCCCACCGCAGGACTTGGACCACGGACCGAACGCGCCGCGTCACGTGATGTGGGCGTGCTCCAGCCGGACGCCTCGGCCGAACCCGACCTCTGGGAACCCGGATTCGACGCAACGCCCACCACGAGACCCGACTCAAGCACGTGGAGGGCTGAACGAGGGGACGCAATCCACGCTTCCTCGTCGACCGGGACGGGCGTGCGCGAGGTGCCGAACTCGGATGGTTCCGGGACGCGGCACTGGCGGCGGCCGGTCAGGCCCGCGCGGTGGCGCGCGGGGTCGGCATCGAGGCAGGCTACGGCCTTGTGCTTGCCGAAATGTCGTCCGTGCAGGTCAGGCGAGGTAGTGGTACTCGTTGAGAATGCCGCGCAGGCGCTGCCGTTAGCGGTGTCCGGTCGCCGGGTGAACTTCCCCCGATAACCCGAGGCGGTCGTTACCTGGATCGGGTCGGTGATGCCGGGATGGGGGTCGGTTCGACCTGGGTGGTGTGCCCAGGCGGCTTCGTTCTCGGCCTCGTCACGGGTGCGCCGGGGCCGACAGAGTTCGGCTTGCCGCCCGTCGAGGCGCTGAGGATCGCCACGTCGGCAACGCCGAACTCTTCCGGCTCTCCGGTCAGCGAAACCCTGCAAGGCGGCCCGGCTCGGCGAGATCAGCGAGGGTGCCTGGGCCGGCGGATCGCCCGGCGGGCGTGCGTCCGGGATCTCCTTGCCGTCCTGGATGACAGGGGTGCCGTTCACGAGGACGTGCCGAAAGCACGGAGCGGGCACCGGGGTGCCGCGTCCCGCCAGGTGCCGACACGACTCAGGTTCCTGTGGGACCCCACAGGTCTCCTGGACCGGCGGGGGTCGTTGCACCATCGCGAGGATGCGGGCTTGACGGTCGCCGACCGGTGAGGTGGCGGTCGAGGACCCGGTCGACGAGTCGGGACGATGCGCCCAGGTAACCGGCCGGGTCGCACAGGGCCCGCCACCGCGCCGGGTCGCTGTCGTGCCCTTGGGCGTGGAGTTGTCGCGCCAGGACTTCGGCGGTGTCGCCGGTGGTGGCGGTGACTTCCGTCATGACCTTCTTCGCCGCGACCCTGCCGAGCAGCGGGGTCAGCGCGGCGCTGAGGCGTTCCGAGACGATGCCGCCGCCGGTGAGGGCGAGGTTCTCGGCCATCCTGTCGGGGAACACGGTCAGGCCGGAGGCGAGGTGCGAGGCGTTGCGCGCCGCGCCGGCGGCGAGTCGCAGGGCTTCGCGCAGCGGTTGCCACTCGGCGTGCCAGCCGCCCGCGGAGCGTTCGTCGGGCACCACCATGCACTGGTGCAGCACGGAGACCAGTGCCGGCACTTGGCGGGCGGCGGTGAGGATGGCGGTGGTGTGGACGGGGTTGCGCTTCTGCGGCATGGCGGAGGAGGCGCCGCGGCCCGGTGCGGCCGGCTCGGCCAGTTCGCCGATCTCGGTGCGGGTGAGGACCTCGACGTCCGCGGCGAGCTTGCCGAGCGTGCCGGTGACCAGGCTGAGCGCGTTGGCCACGTCGACGACCGGCAGTCGGGCGCTGTGCCAGGGGATCAGCGGTGCGGTGAGTCCGAGGTCGGTGGCGAGGTGCTCGACGAGGTCGAGGCTGTCGGTGTCGGTGAACTCCTGGTAGGCGGCCAGGGTGCCGGCGGCGCCGCCCAGCGACACGGGCAGCCCGTGCGAGCGCAGGTGGTCGAGGCGGTCGACGACGTCGAGCACGGCGTTGAGCCAGCCCGCCGCCTTGAGGCCGAAGGTGATCGGGACGGCGTGCTGGGTCATGGTGCGACCGGCCATGGGGGTGTCGCGGTGTTCACGGGCCAGACCGGCCAGCGCGTCGGCGGTGCGCCGCAGGTCGTGGAGCACCCGGCCGAGGACAGCGTGGCAGATGAGCATGGTGGCGGTGTCGAGGATGTCCTGGCTCGTGCCGCCGCGGTGGACGAAGTCCGCGGCCCGCGGGTCGATCCCGGCGACGATGCCGGTCAGCTGCGCGACGAAGCCGACGGTCGGGTTGCCGGTCTCGCGGACCCCTTCGACGAGGTCGGGCCAGTCGAACGCGTCGGCGTCGACCTCGGCGAGCGCCGAGGCCGTGGCGGGCGGGACCATGCCGATGCGGGCCTGCGCGCGGGCCAGCGCCTCCTCGACCCGGATCATGGCGGTCAGCCAGGCGCGGTCGTCGAGCAGGTCGTCGATCCCGGTGCCGGCCCACCCAGGTGAGAGCAAACCGCTGTCTGCGAACATGTCTGATCCCTTCAGGCGGTGGCTGGTTCGTCGACCGCGTGGGCGGTCAGGTCCAGGCATTCCCGGGCCAGCGCGTCGGCGTCGCCGAGGATGACCGAGTTGACGCCCGGTCGCACTCCCGCGGCGGTGGCCCAGTGCACGGTCTCGGTGGGCACGCCGAACGCGAACCGGCGGGGGTGAGGCCGCCGCTGTGCGTCGAGCAACGCGTAGGGGCGCGCGGTCACGGCGATGCCCCCGGTCTCGTACCACCCGGTCGTGCGGTTCGGTATGCGGTTGAGGGCACAGGCGCCGCGGGCGAGCAGGCGGGTGAGCAGGGGATCGGTGGTGCGGCGGGCGTCGACCTCGGGCAGCCGCGCCTCGACGAGCGTGCGAGCCCGGTACTCGGCCCCCGGCACGAGCGGGCTGCGGGCCAGGAAGCCCTGGCCGTCGTCGACGTGCTCCACGACCATCCCCGGTCCGACGACGGTGAGCAGGCCGGCCTCGATCAACGCCGCGGCCTGCTCTACGCGCTGCACGGGCGGGCCGATGGACAGGAAGGCGTTGAGCGGCGTGTACCAGCCGTCGAGGTCGTCGCGGTAAGAGGCGCCGGTGAGGCCGCCGTGGTCGACCAGGATCCGGATCTCGTTGCGCAGGTCGCGCAGGACGTCCAAGGCGGCCTTGAGCGGGCCGCGGACGTTGCCCAGGCGCGCTTCGCGGACATCGGCGTCGAGGTGGGACAACAACCAGTCGCGGAACGCGCCCGGTCCGGCGAACCGCGTGCGGCAGGGCGTGGCGACGGACTCCCAGTCCCAGCGCTGCGCCGGTCCGAACCCGAACCGGCGCAGCAGTCCGTCCTCCGCGCCGGCCGCGGCCGCCGACTCCGCCAGCTCGCGGAACTCGCGCAGGAAGCGCGCCCCTTCGACTTCACCCGACCGGTTGACCACGGTGGTGGCGTAGTAGACGGCACGCACCTCCCGGTCGACCCAGGGCCAGATGTCGGCGCGGAAGTCCACCGGGCCGGACGCGCGCAGCGCCGCGATGCGGCGCGGGGTCAGGAACAGCGGGACGTGGCGGCCCGACACGCCCTTCTGGTTCTCGCCTCGCGCGTGGTATGGCACCCCGCGCCGGGAACCGGCGATCAGGTGGGGTTCCCGGCCGGAAGGCTCGTAGTGCAACCGCCCGCCCCGGTTGAGGTGGAACACCCCGCCGCGGCCGGAGGTCAGCAGCGCCAGGTGGTCGAAGAAGTTCAGGCCCAGGCCTCGCAGGATGACCGGTTCACCGGCGCTGACGGCGCTCAGGTCGACGTCGGCCGGGTTGCTCGGGGGAACGTAGCGCAGCCCGTCGCGGGCGGCGAGGTCCCGCAACCGCTGCTGCGCGGGGGTCGGCGCGGTGTCGAGGTGGCCGAGGGCGAGCACGACGCGGTGCAGCCCCGTGAGCTGTTCGCCGTTGGACAGGACCGCCGCCTGCAGGCCGTCGTCCTGGTCGACGAGGTCGACCACCCGCTGCGGGTGCCGTGTGATGACCAGGTTGGCGGGGGCGTGCTCGACCAGGTGCCGCAGCGCCCAGTCCAGGTAGTGGCCGTAGAGGGCCCGGGTCGGGTAAGCGTCGGGACCGAGGGTCAGCGCCTCGCGGCGCACCCAGGCCGGGAGGTCCGGGAACGGGTCGAGTCGGACGACGAGGTGCGCCCACTCGTGCAGGCTGGGGCCGGGCACCACGGGACCGGCGCAGTCGACGCTGTCGTCGACGAACACGGTGACCTGGGACGCGACGGTGTTCATCAGCAGGTGCCGGGACTGGTCGAACCGCCACACCTGGCCACCGACGCCCAACCGGGGATCGACCAAGCGCACGCGCACGGTGCGGTGCGGCATCTCGCGGGCGTTGGCGCAGAGCCGTTCGAGCACCGACAGACCGCGCGGGCCGACTCCCACGAGGCAGATGTCACGAGCGTCCCGGGGATCGCCGGGTTCGCTCCGACGCGTGACGGTGAAGTGACCGCTCATCGCAGAAGTGTCCTGGTCCGGTCGGGGACTGCGGAGCACGGAACCACGAAGCGACAGCCGACACTTGCCACGTCGACCCCGAACCCCACCGGGCCTGCCCGCGCCCGCCGGGAATGCCATCCGTGCGGGTCAGGTGGTCGCTGTGCAGCGGTCTCCCGACGCTCGGTGACGGCGGTCGGGTCTGCTGTCCGATGTGTGAGTTCTCCGGCTGCTCGTTCGTCCGAGCCTGATCGGCCCGTCGGCCCGTCGGCCCGTCGGCCGGGTGGCGGACGTGGACGGTCTCGAGTCGGCGCCCGAGCGGGTGGATGGTGGCAGGACGGCCGCACTGTTCGGCTCGCCGGAGTTGATCCGCACCGCCTTGCCGCCGGAGCACGCCGGCGAGTTCGATGCGGCTCTCGATGCCGCGTTGACCGCGGCCCGGCGGACTCTGCGTCTGGACCAGCCGCGGTCGATCCTGCAGGTGTGGCGGCCGGTCGCGTTGCTGAACCGCGAAAACCCGGAAGCGGCCCGTCGGCTGGTGGACACCACCGTCGAGGCCCGTCAGGGTGTCTCCCGGCCGGGCAGTGCGTCGTGGGACGAGTTGCGGGCGGAGTCGGGTCTGCAGTCGCCGCTGCCGGGCGGCGGTCGACGACGATCATGGCGCACACCCTTGACATCGATCCTGGTGCGCAGGAGCAGATCCGTGCGCTTCCACCCGAGGTGCTCGTCGCTCGGTGAGGCGTTCGAAGCCCTGACTCCGGTGCCCGAGCGGGGCGGCCCGCTCAACCCGGATAACGGGCCGGGGCGGCTTGGCATGTCACCATGCGCTCCGCTTCCTCTGATCTGGGCTGGTGCCGTCGCGAGACGGTGCCCGGTGAGCGAACGGCAACCGGGGGTCGACGCTCCGGTGCGACGATCGCTGTGATCGGTCCGGTCTGCCGGCGCTACGGACCGGGTGCCGCGGCGCCGGCCGCCGCACATCCTTGGTCGCGACGATCGAGCGGGCAGAGCCAGCCGGTGGACCAGCCAGACGAACATCAAGTACGGCGGTCGTGACGCCACGCTGCAGGGCCGTATCCCATGATCGCAATCACCGCAGCTCAACGCCTCGATGCAGAGTTCTGGCACCCCACAGGGTGTCACCGTGCTCTGTGGGCGGAAGGAAAGGGAAATCGCATCGTGCCGGTTCGGTCGCGTCCGCCAGTCATTCGGCCAGTGAGGGGGCTATCGGCGTCCGCGGTCTCGACGTGCGATTCCCTGCGGGAGCAGGGTGTCTTGAGCCGGCCTGCGCGGTTCGGGAGGGCGGTAGGGCGCACTTGTCGGGCCGTCAGCCTCGGAAGGCCGGTTTCATGACGGGTTTGGGCAGGTTGGTTCGGCTGTGCTCCGCGGCGCCGAGCCGCTCGACGAGCTCACCGCCCAACCAGCCGCCGATGGCGCCGACCAGGACCCCGGTGCAGGCGAGGGCGAGCGCGGGGCCGGTGGCCTGCCAGGCGGGCTGCTCGGCCCTGAGCAGCCAGCTGCTCGCGAACAGCGTCAACATGACGACGTTGGTGAGGGCTTGGAGCCGGCCGACTTGTCGAACGGGACTGCGGGGTGGGGTGGACACGGACCACTCGATCCATGCCGCCGCTGTGCTGAGGACTCCCATCACCACTCCGGCGGCGATGAGGTGGGCCGCGGTCACGTCGAATTCGGTGCGGTGGGTGAGGATGCGCAGCAGGTCGAACCCGACGGCGGTGGTCAGCAGGCCGGGGGGTGAGATGACGAGGATCGGCTGTGCGGCACAGCGCGCGATCTGGACACGGTGGTGCACGGTCGCCCACCTCCTCGGAACGGTTCGTCACACGGTTTCCCGCCGCTCGCGGTGTCAGTCCATCTGAGGTGGAACAAGACCCGACCGGGTGACACCTGACTTCGGGCCGTGACCGGGTCGCGGGGCCGCGACACCGGACGGTGGCTCGACGGGAGCGCCGCCGCGGCGAACGACGTAAGCGTTCCGTTCGGCGCGACGCCGTCCGGGTTGCCCTCGGCGCTGTGATCAGTGCGGCTAGCGGATGGTCTTCAGCACGTCGTCGACCGCGGCGGCGATGAGGTCCGGGCGTTCGGTCACGATCCCCTCGTGCGAGGTGTTCTCGGCGACCACGTGCTTCCGGTTCGGGCCGGCCTGGGCGAACCGGGCCTGGGCGTCCCGCCACAGCTTCGCTGCTTCCGGGGAGTCGACGAACGGGGTCTCGGACGCGACGATCGTGGTCACCGGCACGTCCTGCGGCCAGGAGAGCTTGTGGAAGACGCGGTGAACGGGGGCGTAGTCGACCATCACGGCGAGCAGTTGGCGGTTCTTCTTGGTCGACTCCTGCGCCAGCAGGGAGGTTCGCTGCGCCTCGATGACGGGTTCGAACGCCGTCAGCATCTCGTCGGTGAAGAAGTCGGGCACGTTCGCGTCGACGAGGACCGCGCCGGACACCCAGCCGGGGTTCTTGTTCACGAAGTTGGTGGCGACCTCACCCGCGATCGAGTGCGAGACCAGGACGACGTCCTTCGTCACCCCCAACTCCTTGAGGCCGGCTTCCAGGTCCGACACGGCGTTCTCCACCCGCCACGGCCCCGACACCTCGTCGCTCTCGCCCTCACCCGCCCGGTCGTAGGTGATGACCTTCGAGCCCGTGGCCTTCGCCAGCCGCGGCGCCAGGTCCTTCCAGTACGACGAGCTCAGGCCGCCGCCCGCGTCCAGGACCAGGGCGGGCAGCTTGCCGTCCGCGACGTGGAAGACCAGATCGTGCTCGGCGTTCGTCACCTTGCGGATCTCGGGCGTGCTCGTCGCGGATGCGGAGGCGGAGGCGGACGTGCTGGGGGCCGGGCTGCTCGCGGCGGTCTGAGTCGAGCACGCTGCGAGCGAGACGGCCACGAGGACCGCGGAGGACAGTGCGATCGCTTCGCGACGCAGGGGGATCATTTGTCCGAGCATGAGGAGAACCCTAGAAATTCCCCGACCGCTCAACCATCAGGCCAACCCCCGACCTGTGCTGGTGCCGGCCCCACCACCCGCACCGAGGGTTGCCCACCTAGTTCGAGGTGGTGTGGACGAGTCGCCGACCGACCCCATCGAAGGCAGAATCCGTTGTCCGCCAACCATTCCCCGAAGCGGAGGGCCGTGTAGGTCGACCCGCGGTCGCCGGTCTTCCAGCCCACGATCCGATTGGAGAAGGCGTCGCGCACAGCCGCGAGCCAGAAGACGTCCTCGCCGGTGCGGATCCGGGTGGCGTCGGCCACCCGCAACCGGTCCGGCGCATCACCGCTCGACCCGCTTGCGCGACACGCGGATACCCCGGCGTCGCAATACCTGGTGCACCCGCGGGCTGTCGTAGGTGCCGCCCGAGGCCGTGTGGATGTCCACGATCTCCGCGGTGACCGCCTGGTCCTCGCGCTCGCGATCCGACGGGTAGGCCTGTCGGGCCACCCCGCGTGGTAGGTGGAGGAGGCGACGCCCAGGGGCCCGGAGGACGAACTCGACCCCGAAGCTGCTCGACGAGCTTCACGACCGTCGCCGGGCCGGGTCGAGTCCCGCCGTGAAAGACGCGGGCGTGGTCTTCTTCACCGTGCTGCCCCGGAGGTGGGTGGTAGGGCGCACCCTGGCGTGGATCACCGGACACCGCCGCTGCGTCCGCGACTGCGAACGGCTCCGTCATCACCACGCGGCCAAGGTCCGCTGGTTCACGATCCACATCACCAGCCGTCGACTCGTCCAACACCAATAGCTCGGAAACAGCTACCAGTGATGACTTCTCGAGTGGAGCGCCTTCTCGGTGTACGGGAAACTACTTCGTCGTCGGGTCAGACAGAGGCGAAGTAGGCGGTGACGACGGTGATCGGTGTCGGGGGTGGGAGAGTGCGGTTGTCCGCGCTCAGCCCGCCGGTCATGACCGTCCAGGTGGCGGTGGAGCGGTCCACCTGAGCGTCGGACTTGCTCAGCACGAACTCCGTCGGGCCGGTGCAGCGGTACGCGCCCACGTAGCCGTCCGCCCGTCCAGGCCAGGAGCCGCCGGTGCGCATCCGGCACCGTGACCCGTCGGCGAGTTCCAAGGCCCAGGGCCGGGGCGTGGACGTGGCGGGCGCGCGGGTGACCGGCTGGGCGGTGGTGTAGGCGAGTAGTTCCTTCTCCCAGGGGTCGGTACCGCACAGGAGTCCGACGCGGTCAGGGGCAAGCCAGCAGACGTCCGCGTTGTGGGCAGTGGTCCCACAGGAGACGATGTCGGCGGTCACACCGGCTGCGGAGGGGAAGCAACTGTCGATCGGTGCGCCCGGCCGGCCGGCCGTGTAGCCGTCGACCGGAACGCCGGCGCGGGCGGCGACAACGTTGATCACCTCGGTCGCTGCGTCAGGCGCCGCGTCACGCGGTGGAGAGGGGTCCTCGGGTGTGGTCGCTTCCTCTTGGGTTCTTTCGCTCGAAGCCACTTGAGTTCCGGATTCCGCCTGCCAGTCGATCCTTGCCGCGAATATTCCGACAGCGGCTAACAGGACCATGGCAACCGCGACCCATGCTGCTTTGTGCATCGTTTTCCGATCTCTGCTACTTGATCTCGGCCAGTATGGAACGAATCTGCTCGGGCCGACAGTCGGAGGAAGGGCTCATCGTGCCGCGTTCTTCCGATTTCGCGTCATTCCACCCGCACGTCAAGGTTCCCGGCTTCATGCCCGGTCGTACGTACAGCTGCGCGTACTTGCCGGCACTGATCCGGTCGAATCCGTCGACGCCTCCGTTGAGTGGAAGGTCGACAGTGGTGGTTTTTCCGCCCGTGGACACATCTGCGACGATGCGGCCGGAGTAGCTATTGCCCTCGTCGCCGAGCAGGTGCAGTTCGATCGACCCCTGTTCTCCGGGCTGGAGGTTGAAGGCGAACGGTCCGGTCTTCCCGGTGTCGACGTTGAAGAGTTGTGCCTGCGGATCGTGATCCAGCCGCAGGTGCAGGACGGCGTTGTCCCCAGTGCCGCCATCTGGGCAGGTGAAGACCATCACGGGTTGTGGTTCGTATCTGCGCACATCCACCGCGCGGACGTTGGAAATTGCCAGCATGGCGCCTTCCTCGGCCGTGTTCGTGATGGAGATCCGTTGGTACGGCGGAATCTCCTTGCCGATCTTGCTGAGCCAGTCGATGATGGGCTCGCTGCAGTAGCCGCTGGGTTCGGACGGCAGGTCCGCGAGCGGTGCATCCAATGGTAGGACGAATTGTGTCACCCCTCGTTTGTTCACCGGTTTGGCGTGGAAGTTCGATACCTCGGTCTCGTCCTTCAACCGGTCGGGTACCGGGCCGAAGATGGCTGCTACCAGGCCGAGTAAGGCAACGAGCGCTCCGGCGGCCAAGAACCAGGGGTTTTCACCATCGTGGCCACCCAACCGGCCTTGACGGGCGTGGCCGACGCCGGTAGGTCATGGTGGGGCCGCATGATCTTTTCGCGTCTTTTTCGTCTGCCCATATGGGTGATTCGATGTTCAACGGTCGTTTGTTACACCTCAGACGGCCTCGGGAGTTGATACTGCAATTTTCACCATGCCGGCGCAGGTCACGGCGCAGGCTGAATCCGGTGCTATTCGGGCAGGTCAGGCAGCGATCCGGTCACGCAGGGTTCTTCCTCGCCTGCGACCTTGAACACCGCCATTCCGGCGGACTGCACCCCGGAGTTGTCGATCGGCGGCCCGTTGTGGACCCGTCGAGCGGAGCGGTGGTCCGCAGCACGAGGACAATTCCGGCGCGGCGGTGCGGTACTGGAGCTTCGGACCGGATAGGGCGAGTCAGGTCTTATACCTGATTCTGGAGGAGCAGCGCGAGGTGCACCTGCTGCTGGTGCAGTAGCTGGGCTGACCCTGTCGGCTGGGGGTTGCGCTGGCCGGATGTCGTCCGTGCGAGTCCGGCGGCGGTTCACGACCTCCAGGAGCGCGTGGGAGCGGAGGAGCGTTGACGTCGCGTGACGCCGGGCGAACGCCGACAGGATCACCGGGCGATCAGGTCCGAGGGGCGTCGCCGGGCACGAAGGGGTGAGGGAGTCCTCGCTGTCGGGCACAGTGCCTTCGCTGCGTCGCGGGCCGGACCCCGGGCTTGCGGCGGGGTGGCCGCAAGCCCGGGGTCGTGGTGGTTCTGCGTCACGGGGTCGGGTCAGCAGGAGCAGACGCCGCCGTTGTTGACACCGGCTACGCCGTTGGCGCCGGGGGATCCGGGGGTGCCGTTGACGATGGTGGCGCCGGCTTCGACGGTGCCGGTGTTGCCCAGACCGCCCGCGCCCGCTGCTCCGCCGAGACCGCCCGCGCCGCCGGGGCCGCTGCACCCGGTGCCGCCGTTGCCGCCGGCCCCGCCGTTGCCGCCGTTGCCGCCGGTGACGGTGATGACATCGGCACCGGCGTCGCCGTTGACGGCGCCGGAGTTGCCGATACCGCCCGCTCCGCCCGCTCCGCCGACGCCACCGGCGCCGCCGGGCTGGGTGGCGCTGATGCCGTTGCCGCCCTTGCCGCCGATACCACCGGTGCCGCCGAGACCGCCGTTGGCTTTGAGGGTGTCGACTCCGACGCCGCCGTTGATGGTGCCGGAGTTGCCGATACCGCCCGCGCCGCCCGCTCCGCCGACGCCGCCCGCGCCGCCGCCGCTGCCGCAGCCGCCGACACCGCCCGCGGCACCGGCTCCGCCCGCACCACCGGTGGTGGTGACGGTGTCGAGACCGGCGTCGGCGGTGCCGCCGTTGATGGTGCCGGAGTTGCCGACACCACCGACACCTGCCGCGCCGCCGATGCCACCGGCACCCGCGCCACCCGCGGTGGCGCCGCCGTTGCCGCCGAGCGCACCGAGGCCGCCGTTGCCGCCCTTGCCTCCGGTGGCGTTGACGGTGTCGTTGCCCGCGCCGCCGTGGATCAGCCCGGCGTTGCCCGCGCCGCCGACGCCGCCCACACCGCCGTTGCCACCGGCGCCTCCGGCGCCGCTGCCCAGCCCGGTGCCGCCGGTGCCGCCGGTGCCGCCGCTGCCGCCCGCGCCGCCGGTGACGGTGACGCTGTCCGTGCCCGCGCCACCGTCGATGATCCCGGTGCTACCGACGGCGACACCGCCGCCGGTTCCCACGCCGCCGTTGCCGCCGGCGCTGCCGGCCGGGGTGCCCGCGGTGCCGTTAGCGCCGGGCGCTCCGTTCGGTCCCGCGACGCCCGCGACCCCGGTGACGGTGATCGTGTCGTTGCCGCCGAGGCCGTTGACGGTGCCGTCGACCGGGCCGCCGGTGATGGTGATGATGTTGTTGGCCGAGGTGCCGTCGAGGACTTGGCCTGCGGGTACACCGGCGGTGCAGACGAAGTTGTTGCCCGTTTGCGTGCATCCCGGCGGGATCGCCTGGGCCGTGCCCGGCGCCACCAAGGCGAACCCGGCCACCGTGCCCAAACCGATCAGAGCCCGAGCCAAACGGCGAGCCGTACGTGCGCGCGCTGTTGAAGTCATGATCACTCTCCACCCGTGGGTGGGTCCGAGCCGATGCCGCGGACCCGCAAGGGTAATCCGAATGACCGGGGTCCGGAGTCACATGGTAGACGCTGCCTGGAACGAAAACGCCGAATCGGATGGCACCCTTCACGGCTCACGCTCCGCCACTTTGTGAAGTCAGGGAAGACGCATCATGAACGACCACTCCGATGCGCTGTTTTTCCCCTCGATGCGAGAAATACCTACCCTTTCCAGGGGCCCTCTCTACTGTGGGTGGCCCTATTCTCGCAGTGAGTTTCCGCGCCAGGTCGAATAACGCCCGCGAGTCGAAGGCGGACGGACGCGTCGGACGCCACAGGTCCCGGCGACGCATCGGATCCGGAGCGGATTCCGCAGCCGTCACTCCTCATCGTTCCGATCTGGCCACGTGCAGTCTTCCGTCGGATATTCGTACCCGATCTTGGAATTATTCGCAGCCGTCCGGGTCAAAGCGCACGACCGTCCGGAGTAACGTTTCCCCGGTCGGCACCGAAATGATCGGTGAAGACCTCGCACCGCCAGTCCTCTGCTCGGTGGATCTCCGAGCCCTTGGCGGATCGCGGGTGCACCCCGGAATTCCCGGTGGCGAGCCCGCAGCGCAGGAACAAATTGCGAGCCCACCGTGCCCGATCTCGGAACGACGGAAGATCCCGGAAACCGGAACCCCAAGAAACCCGATAGCTCGCGCACCGCCCGGCGAATCATCGCCATCGCCGCGGTGGTCGCCGTCCATCTCGTCGGTGCGGAACTCGTCACCGCCGTCGCGAACGCCGCGGTCGCTCTGACCTCGAACGTGACCGTGTCGGTCCACGGCGCGACCGGCCAATGGGCACCCGATGAGACCTCCGCCGCGGCACCGACGACAACCGCCCACCCGACGACGGCACAACCCACGCCGACGCCAGGGCAGCCGATCCTCACCACCGCGACCGCACCTGGGACAAGCCCCACCACGTCCTCGGTGGTCGACACCCCACTCGTCCCCGAGCCGACCAGCCCGGGCGAACCGGTACCGACGACCCGGCCCTGACGACCACGCCGTCCGCCTCCCCACCCCTTCACCTCGCGGTGTCCCACCACGAGATCCCACCCGATGTCAGGAGAAAAGCCATGCGCGTCACCTCGAAGATCAAGCCCGTGATCGTCCTCGCCGCCGTCGGCACGCTGATGGGCGTCACCGGCTTCGCGGTCGCCACGTTCGCCCAGAGCAGCACCGCCGGTCCGGTCGCCGGTTCGACCGAGGCCTTCACCTCCGTCACCGTCACCGGCGCGCAGACCGGCGTCCTGCTGCCCGGCGAGAACGCCTACGTCACCCTGACGCTCACCAACCCCAACAGCAACGTGAAGGCCAGACTCGCGTCCGTCACCGCGGGCGAGGTCGTCATCGACACCGTCGGGAACAGCGTCGACAGCGCCTACTGCCAAGGCCAGGTCGAACTGTCCACCGCCGGCGCCGACGCGCTCTTCCCCACGCTGGCGGTGAGCGAGGCGAACTACCCGTTCAAGCTGACCGACGCCGTGAAGCTCAAGGCCGACACCGACATCCGCTGCCAGGCCATGACCTTCCACACCACCTGGACGGCCGTGTTCGAAGCCGTCCGCTAGCCGATCAGGCCCGAACCGGGCCACCGATCGCGCGACAGGGCCGGCGCACCTGGCACAACCAGGAACGCCGGCCCGTCGTGACGAGGTCGTCGCCACCGATCAGCAGGCACAGACGCCACCGCAGTCGACAGGGTCACCGGCAGCACGCCCGCACCACCGGGGCAGGCCGAGCACACGCGGCCCGAAGTCCCGGGACACCGCCGAACGGCGAGATCCGCGCGAGCCGTGCTCCGACCGCGACCCGCCCCCGCTCACGCGCGGAGATCCGGCGGCATCGCCACGGTTCACCCCGACGTCCCCGCAGGAGACGACGTCTTCCACGAACAACCCAGAGGTACGGCTCCAAGCACAGTGCCCCCGCGACGTCATTCCAGGTGCCGGGGAACGTGCGGATGCGTTCGGCAGTCCCGCGCGGTCGGGTGGCACCGTCGCCGTTCCGCTTCGTCGCGCAGAGGGCGTCGTACCTCGGACCTGCCGCACGGTGCCTGATGGTCGAGTGCTGTCCGCCCCTCGGCTCGACCTGTCTCCATCAGACGACTGCCGAACCAGCACCGTGTGCAACTCCGCAGTCACGTGACGTCGCCTGGTTGCCCGTATCCGGCACTGGCAGTAGCTGTTGGTCAACCCAGAGTGTTTCGCGTGAGAGGCGGAGATGCGTCGCACCGTCCAAGCATGTTCGACACCCAGTCCCGGAGGTGGTGGTCCGCTACGGAATAAGTGGTATCGCGACGTCATGTTCGGCCCGCATCAACGGATGATGGCCGGCCGCGGCTTGGTGGTCGTCGACACCGTCACCCCTCGCCGAGATGCCGGACGGTCGCGGCACGACGCATCTGCCGCACGACCCACCGGTCCTGTCCCTGTGTCCGGTCTCGGCGCCGGACGCGGGGGGTCTGCGGGCATCGGCGGGGTGTTCAACCAGGAATATTCGAAGCGAAGACAAAGGAGTCTGCTCGAATGACCTCACCTCTGTCATCCAGGATCGGTCGTGCCGCCGCAGTGGCGTTCGCGGCCGCCGCGACCACCCTGACCCTCACCGGTGGCGCGAGCGCCGACCCCACGGCGGCGTCGGTGGCGTTCAAGGCCGAGCACACCGACCGCTGCCTCAGCAGCTACACCGCCGGCCAGCTGGCCTGGCGCAACACTTCGCCGGTCCCGCCGCCACAACCCGTGACCGCGGTCAAGGTCACCGGCGAGGTGGCGCTGCGCGACATCACCCCGTGCGCACCGCCTGTCAACACCGTCGCGGTGGCCGTGTTCACCGCCTACAGCGGCCGCACCGTCGTCGACACCGAACGCCAGGGCACGACCAGCGCGACCAAGTTCGAGTTCGTGCTCACCGTGCCGCTCGTCCCGACCCCGGTCCCGGTGCCGATCGACCGCGTCACCGTCCAGGTCTGCCACACCACCATCACCCCCATCCCCGAACCCGCCCCCCTCACCTGCGGCGACATCTCCACCTACCCCATCGCCTGACCCGCACGGCGGGCGTCCGGCCGAGCGGCGGAGAGCAGAGCGGAACGACACGCCACCGATCGAGGGAACCGGATCACGAGGTAGATGCTCCTTGCTTCCGCTGCCAAGTCACGAAGGGCCCGTCTCCGCGAGGAGCTGCGAGACGGAATTTGAGGGACGCGTAGGACCGTGACCGTCACGGCACCACCGGAAAGATCTGGTTGATCGGCGCGACCCCCGCCGGTGGTGTCTGGCGGGGGTCGTGTCGATCGGGTTGCGGTGTCAGAGGCCGAGCAGGGGGAAGAGGACGGCCCCTGCGGCGCCGAGGATGCCTGCCGCGGTGCCGTTGACGATGCCGATGACGGAGTCGATCAAGCCGCCGACGATGACGATTCCCATGATGCCGTGCTCCTTCTGTTGGTGGTTCTGATGGGTAGAGCGCCCGGTGTGGTGTCACCGGGAGCGGTCAGCCGGTGCAGTTGGGGACCGCGGGAACGCTGCCGACGCAGTTGTTGGCCGTATTCGCGGTGATGGGTGCGTTGTTGGTCGTCATCGTTCCGCCTTGGCGGTGGACGCCGCCGGAGTTGCCCAGGCTCAAGAGCGCGTGGTTGTCGGTCACGGCGGTCTGGGTCAGGGTCGTGGCCGTGGAGGCGATCGCGGAGATGCCGCCACCCCGACCGGCGCTGTTGCCGGTGACGAACAACGGGCTGCCGGAGACACCGGTGACTGTCAACGTGCCGCGCAGGCCGTTGTAGATGCCACCGCCGTCGCCGAGCAGGGTCGTGTTGCCGGACACCGGACTGTTGGTGAAGGTCGCCGCGGGTGCGGTGCCGGACGGGGTGTCGGCGTTGGCCAGGCCGCCGCCGTTACCCGAAGCGGTGTTGCCGGTCAGGGTGCTCCCGGTGAGGGTGACCGCACCGCGGTTGAGGATGCCGCCGCCGTGGCCGAGCACGTTGCCGCGGGTGAACGCGACGCCGGTGCTGAGCGTCAGCCTGCCGGTCGGGGCGACCTCGGCGATCCGGAACAGACCCAGGCCCAGCAGTGAGGCGTTGGTGACGGTGGCCGGGCCGATCATCTCGATCGGGGTGGTGATCACCGGCAGCGCGTTGGACGCGCCACCGTGGGCCGTGGTCATGCCGTAGGTGCAGCCGCCGGCCAGGACGAGGGTGTCCGAGGTGGGGGTGGAGTTGGCCAGGTTCACCGCCGCGACCAGGGCAGTCTCACTGCACGCCACGGGGATGGTGATGGCCTGGGCCGCCGGAGTGAGGGCGAGCAGGCCCCCGGCCACGGCGGTGGCCCCGAACACTGCTTGGACGATCGTGCGGATACGGCGCATGAAGAATTCATTTCCTGAAACAGGATGGAGGCGGCCTGCGCGGCGCGCCAGTGCGACAAGATGCGAAGGGCGGGCGCAGGAGCCGGCATGAATCGAGCGGATTGGTGCCGTCATTCCCGCAAAAAACCTCGGTGTGCGATCCGCCTTCGTGGTCAACACGGAGGTATCACGTCACCGAGGTCCGGGGTAACAACCTCAACCTATACCCTCGACCGATTGATCGGTGTCCAAGTCGCCCGAATGGCCGTACGCGCTCGACTCTTCCGACCAACATCCAACCCGATGCTGCTGCAACCGACTCGAGGCGTCACGCGTCGGTACCGCTTCGGGAAACGCATGCTGCGGGCATCCGAATTCCCGGAGACGACACAGAGGGTGAAGTGCGAATTCGGCCACTCTGCAGTCGTGCCTGGTGGTGATCGGCCCGGGGCCTCGATGGGCGGCAGGGAGGTCGTGGTGGTGTCTTCGACGCTCGGTGGCCGTGGGTGGGTCCACGATCCGGGGGTGTCGGTTCGTCGGCTGCTCGCCCACCCGAATCCGACCGGTCGGTTGGTCGGGTGGACGGTCTGGAGTCGGTGCCCGAGTGGGCCGGCGATGGCCTAACGCGGTGGTGTCCGGCCATCGCCAGAGTTGATCCGTGCCGCGTTGCTGCTTGAGCACCGACGCCGCTTCCGCCCGAGGCGTCTGCCGCACCCGGTGAGGCGTTCGAAGTCTGAACCCTGCTGCCGGCCGCGTAGGACCGGGTAGGCGCGTTGCTGGTGACCTGGATGCATGGTCCCTGGTCCGATTGGCGGGTCGGCACCTCGATGAGCCCGTGGGAGGGGCGGTGGGAGCAAATCGGGAGCCGTTGGACGTTTTGAACGTCATTGATCCGCATTCAACGGCTCCCAATGGCAACGTTTCCCTGCGGTAATCGCGTTTCTGCTGATAGAAGTATTTTTCGGCTTCATTCACACCGAAGTGCTCTTCGAACCGCGCTCAACTTCGCTGAACGACGCGAAACCGCAGGTCAACAGCGGTGAACGGCATGGTGGCCGGACCGTGCTCAGAGTGAGCACTTCTGCGTCTCCGAAGAAGCACCCCGTGCTCTTGGGGAGCGCGTGGCTGGTGGCTGTGCAGGGGCTGGTCGGTGTTCGTGGTTGCAGAGGGTGTGGCAGAGTCGGACTGTGCGAGAGGCTTTGGGTGTGGTGGGTGTCGGGTACGAGGGCCTGGACGTGGAGGGCTTCGTGTCCCGGCTGGCCGACCTCGGCGTGCACGTCCTGGCGGACGTCCGGTTGACGCCGATCTCGCGCAAGCGCGGCTTCAGCAAGCGTGCGTTGGCCGAGGCGGTGTCCGGGGCCGGGGTGGAGTACCTGCACCTGCGCGAGTTGGGCAACCCGAAGGACAACAGGCCGGGGTTTGCCGGTGACGACGTGGCGTTGTCGCGGGCTCGCGGGCGGTACGCGGACCTGCTGGATGTGGGGGCCGCGGATAGTGCTCTGGACCGGCTGGCGGTGCTGGCGGGGGAGCGGCGGGTGGCGGTGATGTGCTTCGAGGCCGACGAGGAGCGCTGTCACCGGCACGTGGTGCTGGAGGCGGTTCGTGCCCGTCTGGATCAGGTGTCGGTCTAGCGTGTGGGCCAGTAGACGCCCAGGACGCTGAAGGTGCGCGGGCTCTTGGCCTGGTTGCCGACGTAGAAGACCGTGTCCCGGTCTGGCGCGCACATCTGGTCGAGGTACTTGGCTCGTAGCTCGCGGGCGAGGTCCTCGTCGTTGTGGTGCTTCAGCTTGCGTTGCAGGGCGACGAACTCCCAGTCGAGGATGCCTTGGCGGTGGCCGTTGCAGCGTGGTGTGCAGCGGTAGCGGTACCAGCCCTGGAACCGCGGCGGCTGCAGTGCGGTCCGGGCACCGCCGGTGAGGTCGAGTTGACCGACGTAGCGGTCGATCTTGCGCTGGTCCTCGGGGCTCCATCCCGGATGGGGTTTGATGTCGATGCCGAGGATCCGGTCGGGGCGAACGGCGGCCAGGGATGGCGCGGCGGAGTTCGCGTGGACCGCTTCGCGGATCGTGCACATGGATGCGTCGACGTAGGGCTCGATCTCGACACGTCGTCGTGTCCACGGCTTGAGGTGGTCCACGGTGTGCGCGCTGGTGATGTCCGGGCGCCAACTCTCGGTGCGGAAGTCGCCTCGGGCGGGCTTGGCCCGCAGGGACACGATGTCGTACTTCTTGAAGGTGTGCGGGCTGTCGAGTTCGCGGAAGTTGATCGGGTACAGGCGTACCCAGCCGGGCGCGTCGAAATCCAGGCGGATACCGGCCACGCACACCGTCTCGCCGTAGGTCTCCGACGGGTTGGGCGCTGCCTTGACGGTGATCAGCACCCGCATTTGTTGCCAGCCGTCCCCGACGGGTTTGGCGGTGGGAGCGTCGTCCGGTCCGAACAGCAGTCCTTGGCTCACGGCACCCCCGGCAATGTGACAAGCGGTCACCACGATCGAGTGTGGCCTCGGTGAACGTGCAAGTCATTCCTCCGGTCGTGTGCAGACGGTGAGAGTGTGGTCCTGCTGCGGCTTCGACGGGCTTGGATGGGTCCATGTCCGTCGAAGCCGCCCTGATCGCGCTGGGCACGGTTGCCGTCCGCACCGCCACCAAGTTGTGGCTGGGCGATCACAAGATCGCCGCGGAGGTCGGCGGCGCCGCGGTCGACCACCTGTCCGGCCAACTGACCAGGGAACGCGATCGGCGCAAGTTCGCGCGGCTCCTGGACAACTTCGCCGACGCCGTGGTTGACCGGATCGAGCCCATCATCGACGCGGAGTTCCGCGCGCTCCCGGAGCACGAGCGGCTGGCCGCGATCGACGCCGTCCGCGACACGTTCGACGAGGTAGACCTCGATGACGACGACCTGTTCGCGGCCGACCTCGACGCAGGCCACCTGGACCGGGCGATCCGCCGCCGCGTGCCGGCGCGGAGCGCACTGCTGTCGGCGGACGGCACGGCGTTGCACGACCTGTTGCTGCGCGAGTGCTGCGGCTACGTCATCGAGATCTCCCGCGGCCTGCCCGCGTTCTCCGCGAACGCCTTGACCGAGCTACTGCGCCGGGACCGCGAGATGCTCGACGGCATCCGTGAGGTCCTGGCCCGCCTGCCGCAGCGCGACCGCACAGACGGGTTCGACTACGACTACCGGCAGCTCGTCGCGCGCAAGCTCGACCACGTCGAGATGTTCGGCGTGACGCTGGCCGACGCGAGCCGGCGCTACCCGCTGTCGGTCGCCTACATCAGCGTCATGGCCTCCGCCGACGAGCTCAGCCCCATCCACCGGGTCGAGGAGCTGCTAGCCGGTGCGCGGCGGGTGTTCATCCGGGGCGAGGCCGGGCTCGGGAAGACGACGCTGTTGCAGTGGGTCGCGGTGCGCAGCGCGTTGAGCGACTTCCCCGACCGGCTGGCCGACTGGAACGGGACGGTGCCGTTCTTCATTCCGCTGCGGCGCTACGCGGGCCGCGACCTGCCCGCGCCGGAGCGGTTCCTGGACGAGGTCGGCAAGTACGTCGCGGGCGAGATGCCGCACGGCTGGATGCAGCGCAAACTACGCGACGGCAGCGCGTTGTTGTTGGTCGACGGCGTGGACGAGTTGGCGGCTGGCCGCCGCGACGAGGCGCGCACGTGGCTGCGCGACCTGGTCGGCGCGTTTCCGCTGGCGCGGGTGATCGTCACGTCCCGGCCTGGCGCCGCGCCTTCGCAGTGGCTGGATGACGCGCGGTTCTCGGTGCTGGACCTGCAGCCGATGAGCCGGGCCGACGTCCGGCTGTTCGTGACGCGGTGGCACGACGCGATGCGGTTGGGATGCATCGACGACGAGTCGCGCCAGGCGCTCGACGACTATGAGACCGGGTTGCTCGAACTACTGGACACCCGTGGCCACCTGCGCAAGCTCGCCGGGTACCCGCTGCTGTGCGCGTTGTTGTGCGCCCTGCACCGGGACCGGCGTGCCACGCTGCCCACCAACCGGATGGAGCTGTACGAGGTGGCGTTGCAGATGCTGCTGGAGCGGCGCGACGTCGAGCGCAAGATCGGCGCGATCGAAGGGCTGGGCCGGACCGAGAAGGTGTTGTTGCTGGCCGACCTGGCGTACTGGCTCATTCGCAACGGCTACACGGACGTCGACGTGCCGCGGGCGCTCTACCGCATCTCTCAGCGGCTGCACCTGATGCCCCAGGTCCGGGCGGGCAACCAGGATGTCTATCGGCACCTGCTGGAACGCTCGGGGCTGCTGCGCGAGCCGGTCGATGGCCGGGTCGACTTCATCCACCGCACGTTCCAGGAGTACCTGGCCGCCCAGGACGCCATGAACACCGATGACGTGGGCACGGTGGTGCAGCACGCCCACCTGGACCAGTGGCACGAGGTGGTCGTGATGGCGGTCGGCCATGCGTCGCAGACGCAGCGCGAGGAGCTGTTGGGGCGACTGCTCGAACGGGGCGATCTGAACCTGCTGGTGCTGGCGTCATTGGAGACCGCGCCCGAGCTGAGCGGGTCGCTGCGGCGGGAGATCCAGCTGAACACGGCACGGCTGCTGCCGCCGTCGTCCATCAACAAGGCGAAGGCGATCGCGGCGGCGGGCCCGTTCGTGCTCGACCTGCTGGCGGACTGCCAACCACAGACCGTCGACGAGGTGACGGCGACGATTCGGGCGTTGGCCGAGACGCGGATCGAGGAGGCGTTGCCGGTCATCGCACGGTTCGCCTCCGATCCCCGGCCCCGGGTGTTCGAGGAGGTCCTGCGGTGCATGGCCTTCTTCGACGTCCGGGAGTACGGCGAGGCGGTGTTGGCGAAGTCGACCCTGCCGCGCCTGCTCGTGGACAGCGAAGTCGCGCTGACCGCGGTGAAGTACATGGGCTCGCTGAAACAGGTCCACCTGCCGCACCCCGGCCAAGGCTGGTCATCGGCGGTCCGCTACGAATTGCCCGACCAGGTGTCGAACCTGAGGATCTCCGGGTGGCCGGAGGAGCACCTGGCGTCGATCAGGACAAGGTTGCGCCTGGCGAACCTCAGCATCATCGAGATGGACCTGGGGGACCTCCGTTCGCTCGAGTTCGCGGAGTCGGTCGTGGAGCTGCGGATCGAGGGTGGCTCGCTGCGGTCGTTCGCCGGCGTCGAGAGGTGGGCGGACTCGCTGAAGAAGGTGTCCGTGGTGGGTTACGGGTCGGTCGACCCGGGCCTGCTGGACGACCTCAGGATCGCGATGCCGCACGTGACCGTGTTCCCGTGACCGCCACCGCAGTGGTGCGGCGCGCCAGTTGGCCGCTGACCCTGTGCTTGCCGAATATGTCGTCCGTGCACGTCAGGTGGCGTGGTGGCACTCGTTGAGGATGCCCCCCAGTCGTTGGCGGATGTCGAGGTGGGTGAGGCTGCTTGGTCGGTGGCGGGTGGCGGCTGCGGATCCAGCGTCGGCTCCGGCATGCTCACTACGCGCAGGTCGTCACGCTCGCGCAACAACCGCACCAGCACTTTCGCGGTCGCCCGGAATGCCGGTCACAGCCGGCGACCGGACAGCTTTCGGGACGGGGTCGGCGAGTTCATGCCGGCACCTTGACGACGAGCGCTCCGGGGTCCACCTCGACCTTCAGCGTCCTGGTCGTGCCGCAGACTTCTCCGTCGACCTCGAACGGCTTGGTGCGGTTGCTGCGCAACTCCAGGCGTCGGAACCGGAACCGTTCCACCGCCGGTCCGTCCACCCGGCGGGAACCGATCAGCCGTCCCGCCGTGACGAGCCAACCCCTGGTGTGCACGTCGCGCAGCAACGCCAGGTCCAGGAGCCCGTCGGCGGGATCAGCCTCCGGCAGGAGGGAAACCCCGCCCTGCAGAGCGCCGATGTTGCCGACGACCGCCCCCAGGACGCGGCGGGTCAGCCACGGGCCGTCGTCCAACCGTACCGCCACCCGACTGGCGCCCGACCTCAGACCCTTGAGGACCGCTGGTAGGTATGCGGGCCATCCCAGGAGGCGCTTCATCCTGGGCGAGGTGTCGCGGACCATCTCCGCGTCCAGGCCGATCCCGCCCATGCCGATGAACGGGCGTCCGTCCAGCAGACCCATGTCGACGCGGCGGTCCACCCCGTCGAACGCCGACGCGACGGCGTCTTCCACCGCGCTGCCGATCCCCAGGTTCCGGGCCACGAGGTTGCCCGTGCCGATCGGCACGATGCCCATCGCCACCCCGGTGTGCGCCAATCCGGCGGCCACCGCGTTGACCGTGCCGTCTCCGCCACACGCCAGGACCAGGTGCGGGTGGTCGCGCAGGGCGAGTGCCGTCACCCCTGTCCCGGCATCGTCACGGGTGGTCTCGAACCACCGCGGCTCGCACCAGCCGCGGTCCCGGGCGGTGTGGGATACCAGGTCCCGAAATCCGGAGTGCTCCACTACGGCGACCGGGTGAACGACCACCGCCACACGAAGCCCGTCACGCCATGGATCCACCCGAACCGCCTTCACGAGGTCGACACCGGACCGGATGCCCTGCGACAGGCGAACGTACACGTGGGTCACGACACGCGAAGCGCTGCAGACCCGGCCGGGCCGATCAGAGCCACGCCCGCGTCGCCGGCGCGAACGCGGCAGGTGCCACAGGGGTGTCCGACCGGCTCCTGAGCATTGCTCTACCAGCGGCGATGACTTTCGAGCGGCACAGGACTCGCCCGGCGTGATCAGCGCGGAAAGGAGGGTTGCACCCGCGTGGACTGTTGCTGGATGGCGAATGTGCCAGTCGATGCAGCCCATGGCCGAACGCCTCGGTGTCGATCATCAACAGGTGCAGCAGTTCGTTACGACCCGACCTGGGATCACTTCGAGGTCCATGACGAGGTTCCCCGGCGGCTTGGATGATCCAGGACGCGGTCGGGTGTGCGGTGGCGCCGACGACGTGGTCACCGCGGCTGCCGTCGGGCGGTCACTGGTGCGGGCTCGGTTCCGGGTTTCGTGGGCTGCGCCAGACCGGTTGGAGACGAGGTCCGTTCGGCAGGGTTATCGGGTCGCCGAGGCGGGGGAACCCGGTGCGCTCGTACAGCGCCAGGCTTCTCGGTGAGGTCGCCTCGGCGTAGAAGCCGACGGCCTCGGCGTCGCACCAGGCCGCGAAGCCGGCCATCAGTGCCCGGCCCCTGCCCTGGCCCTGCGCCTCGGGCCTGGTGCCGATGTAGGTGCAGTAGAGGTGTGGCGGCAGGCCGCGACGGTGTTGTCCCAGCAGTCGCGTCAGCGTTCCCACGGCGTCGGCCCGGTCACGCAGCCCTGGGCGGTCGAGGGCACTGTCCTCGGCGGATTCGCCGTGCCAGCCGGGCGGGTACGCCAGGTAGGCGCACTCGTAGTCGGGCGAGGTCATCACGAGTCCGCCGTGGCCGGCGGTCGACTCGACGATCGCCTGGAGGAACTCCTTTGAGCGGTGCGGGCGTGTCGCCCGGTCCGGGAACAGCCACGCGAACAGCGGGTCGTCACGGAACGCACCCGTCAGGGTCGCCACCAGCTGGGGGTGCTCATCACCGTCGGCTCGACCCAGCGGCAGTCCCGGTTCCCGTTCCGCGACGTTCACGGGTTCATCGCGGTGGTCAAGGCCCATGCCGGGGGAGGTGCCCCGCACCCGGGCGACCAAACTCGGGCACCGGTCCACGAGCAGGATTGCAACCAAACGTGTACCCGCCGGCACGGACGGACGCGGTCTCCGTGCCCGACGACCTCGCCGAGAACGGCCGGCAGACGCGCCGCCGCCGACTTCCCCGATCGCGCCGCCTCTGGGGGCGCCGGGAGCGGATCGTGGGGGCACGGGTCCGAACCTCGCGCTACCCGAGCCGCAGCGGCCTGGGCACGACTCGCACCGAGGATTGGACGGGCCCTTCCGTAGCTGTGACCGGTCTTCCCCCGAGACAGGGGTACCGTCCGGTAATCGCCCTCGTCCGCGGCGTGGCCACACCGGGCGGTGGGCGCCGGCCCGCTCCATGATGGACCTCTGATCGTCGTGGTGGAGGGTGTGGGCGTGGCATCGGAGGAAGAGTCCGACCGCCGACCGGAGCAGGTCGCGGCACCGATCCGGTCCCGGCGGTGGGCGGTGATCGCGGTCGCGGCTTTCGGGGTGGCGGCGCTGGTCTACGTGCTGGCCGTGTGGACCGCGACGGGTCAGGCGCTGGAGAACGCCGCGTTGCGCGGCGCGGACCAGGTCGACTCGGCCGAGGCCGGTGAGGCGTGGCGGGCGCTGGACGAGATCACCGTGTACTCGCTGGCGGTGGCCGTGGCGCTGATCGCGTTGGTCGGCGTGCTGCGGCGGCGGTGGGACCTCGCGGCCGCGGCGGTCGGTGTCGTGGTGCTCGGCCAGGTCGTCGTCCAGGGCCTCAAGCGGTTCGTGCTCGTGCGGCCCCCGTTGGTGGAGGTGACCGGCGACTACACCCACAACAGCCTGCCCAGCGGGCACACCGCGATCGCCATGACCGTGCTGTTCGCCGCCGTGATCGTCGCGCCCCACCGGTGGCGCGGTGTGGTGATGCTGCTCCTGCTGCCGTGGGCGGTGGGCATCGGTCAGTACACGCTCACCGCGAAGTGGCACCGGCTCAGCGACACCCTCGCAGCCGACGCGATCGCCCTGGCCCTGGCCGCGCTCGCGTCGTGGTGGCTCGTGCGCCGCGGAGCGTTGCACCGCTACGAGGGCCGTCGCCGGGTCGGCCGGGCCGTCATCGGGGCGATCGCCGCGATGTCCGCCGTGGTCGGGCTGGTCCTGGGCGGTGTCCTGTGGGGCGTGCCGCTCGCCCGCGCCGGCCTGGCCGGCGCGGTGCGTGACCACGACTACGAGTGGGACGTCCACCTCGGTGCCGGGTCGTTCGCCTCGGCCGGGTCGCTCATCGCGGCTCTGGTGTTCCTGGCCTCCTGGCGACGGTTGGCGACCTGACCGCACACCGGTATGGGCAGGTCGGCAATCGTCGCCGACCGGAATGCCCTGCGGCGTATCGACGTGCAGCCCGATGACTTTGCGAGCGGTACAGGCATCACCTTGGCGTGCGTCGACTCTATAATTTCAGTGTAGACTGAATAATCTGTCGTCGGCAGCTACCGGGATCGCGCCCGTGAATTTCTATTACGGGGTCGGCGGTCCGCAGATCGCCCGGGAGCGGGGAGTGCGTGGGAGCAGAATGGGAGCCGTCGGACGCGTTTATTTTAAGTGTCCGCAGATACGCGCATCTCGAGCCAGTCCACGACCTGACTGTCGATGATATGCACACGTATCACGTGCTTGTCGGGTCTGTGGCAGTATTGATGCATGGTTGCGACCGGGAGAACAAGGTCGTCGATCTGACGGTGGAGCCAGGGCCCTATGCGGCGGAGGGTGTGTCGATCGCTCGTGGTGGTCGGATCGACCCGGTTACCGAATGCCGATCATCAATGAGTCTGGTGCAGCGCATGGTTGCCAGGCCTGCGGGGCGAGAAGTCCTGGGACGAAGAGTGGTAACTGGATCGGCGATCGCGTCCCGGCCAGTAAGTTGGTGCCCGAGGGGCCGTCCGTCGCGTACTCTCAGTCTTGTATAAGTAAATTCTATTGATGGTGGCGGACCGGGCGAAGCACTGATCTGTGTCTATCGGGGTGGCCTAATGCCCGGTCCGACGAGCGGGCCGGGTCGACGGCGTCCTCGCGGAACCGCTCGGGGTACTTCGACTTGCCTGACACGGCGACATCCCTCCCCAGACCGCTGTCTGGGGTCAGGGTGTCCGGTTCACGGGGACAACCTCACGGCGATGTGCTTGCCAAGCCAACGCGACTTGACGAGTATCGACAGGTGGCCAGGAGACCCGATGGGGCAAAGGCAGTCACGGTCAATACGGTGACGGGCCATGGTTCAGGGCCGGTGGTGCAAGCCGGGTATGTGGCCGGCGGAATCCACATTCACTACTCCTCCGCAGCGCAGCACGGTGTCCGCAGTACGGCGGCCAGGTTGGCTCAGCGGCCGCCGTGGCTGGCCCGGCTGAGCCGACAGGACGGCAGTGGCATCGGGGTTGGTCTGCTCATCGACGACCGCCACGTGCTCACCTGTGCCCATGTGGCAGGCGGGCTGTTGGGCCAACCCGCGGGCACCGGCACCATTCCGCAGGGCGAGGTGGTGGTGGACTTCCCGTTCGCCGATCCGCCTGTTCGCCGCCGCGCGACCATCGTCAGCTGGCAGCCGATCGAGCCGGACTCGTCCGGAAACGCCGCGTCGCTGCGCCTGACGGAAACGGTTGAGCTCATCCCAGCACCGTTGAAGGCGCCGTCCTCGCCTCAAGGCCACACCTTCTCCACGCACGGGTTTTCGCCGGACACGTCGACGGCACACGTGATTCGCGGCAAGGTGGGCAGTTTCGACGGTCCGGGTGGTGTGTGGGTCCAGGCTGAGGCGGACGGCGCGGCGGAATGGTCACCCGCACCGGGGTTCTCCGGTGCGCCGGTGTTCGATCATGAGGTCGATGCCGTGATCGGCATCATGGTCGTGCGCGATGGCCAACGCCATGCGCATGTGCTGCCGCTGACGTACTTGCGTGATCTGGTGCCGTTGCTGGCAGATCAGATCGGCTGGCGCCTGGATCTGGACCCGCGCCTGAAAACCCACTGGCTCCCTCGGGCCCGAGGCTCCGAGGTAGAGTCCGATTCGAGTGCCTGGTTCTTCACCGGTAGGCATGTCGCTCGCCAGGTGATCTGCGATTGGCTCTCTGCTCCCAGTTCCGGCGCACTCGTGGTGACCGGTGGCCCGGGTTCCGGAAAATCAGCTCTGCTGGCGCACCTCTTGGTCTCGGCTGACCGCGTCCTCGGTGCGGCAGTGCCGACAGATGGTCCGCGACCACCGCGCGGCGCGTTCGATGTCGGAGTCCTGGCGACTGGTCTCACCTGCGTTGATGTGGTGCACCGACTGGCCGATGCGGCAGGGCTTGATGCCGGAGAACCACTGGAACTCCTGGTCGGGCTCCGTGAACGGGTGCAGACGGGACATCGGCCGCTCAGCGTCGTGGTCGACGCGGTGGAAGAGGCCGTCACCGTTGACGAAGCGCGGCACATCGCCGCACTGCTGCGCGACCTCGCCGACACGCGCGCGGTACGGGTTCTCGCCGCTGTGCGGACAGCACCCGCCGGTAGCGAGCGGGCTCGCATCCTGGCGGCGTTCGGCGGCACCGCTCAGCGAATCGACCTGGAGTCCGGCTCGTACCTGCGGAATCAGGACGTCGTCGACTACGTGACCAGCCGGTTGACCGGCGACGGGGATCTCACCCGATACCGCGACCTCCCTCGTGGGGAGCTGGCGGCGATCAGCGAAGCGGTGGCCGACAAAGCCCGGTCCAACTTCCTCGTCGCCCAGTTGGTCACCCGCTGGCTGACGTCTCTCTCCGCTCCTCCAGTCGCTCTGGACGATTTCCCGGAAACCATCGGCCAGGCCATGGACAGGTATCTGGACAGCTGCGGTCCGGATACCGAGCTGACCCGTCGCCTGCTCACCGCGCTTGCCTTCGCCCACGGTGACGGCCTGTCCCGAGACAGCACCTGGCTCACCGTTGCGAATGCCCTGCACCACGGCCATGCGCATACCGAAGCCCAACTGGAGGCGGTGTTCCAGAGCACCGCGAACTACCTGATGGAACGCGTCGACGGCAATTCCGGGCAGCCCCGCTACCGGCTCTACCACCAGGCACTCGACGAGTACCTCCGTGACCAATGTCCCAACCACGCGCCGCACCAGGCCATCACCACCGCGCTCATCGACGCGCTACCGCTGCGAGCCCGGCACCGCGACTGGGGTGCCACCGACCCATACCCGCGCACCCACCTCGCCACGCACGCGGCCGAAGCGGGACTGCTCGACGATCTGCTGACCGATCCCGGTTTCCTGCTGCACGCCGAGCCGGACCAGTTGCGAGCCGCGCTGGCGTACACGGCAACCGATCACGGGCAGCGCGCCGCGGTCGTCTACCGGATGTCCTTTCACCAACATCGCGACCTCCCGCCCAGCGCGCGATGCCGCATCCTCGCACTCGACGCCGCGCGACTCGGCATGCGGGACCTGCAGCGCCGATTCGACGCCGTGCGGGATGTCCTGGAACTTCCCGAGCTGGAATGGCGGATCCGCTTCGCCACCGGGAGCATCCGGCCGAAGGCGACGATGGCCACGCTCACCGGTCATACCGGATACGTCAACGCCGTCGCCGTGACCGAGGTCGATGGTCGCCCGGTCGCCGTCACCGGCGATTTCGCCTCACACGGCAGGAGTGGCGGGACGCTGCGACTGTGGGATCTGGTCGAGCAACGACAGATCGGCCGGCCACTCATCGGGAACGTGGACGGCGTACACGCGATCGCGACGACCGAACTGGCGGGTCGCCCTGTCGCGCTCACCTGCGGCAGCGGAGCCTATGACGGTGACGGGACGGTGCTGTTGTGGGATCTGGTCGAGCAGCGGCTGATCGGCAGGCCGCTCAGTGGGCACCGAGGTGGCATCCGGGCGATCGCGGTGGCCGAACTGGACGGACGCCGCATTGCCGTCACCGCAGGCGACGACCACCTGGTCCGGATGTGGGACCTGGTCGAGCAGCGGCTGATCGGCAGGCCGCTCCAGGGTCACACCATGCAGATCAGTGCGATCGCGGTGGCGGAGCACAACGGCCGGCTCGTCGGCGTGACCGGGAGCCTCGACGGAACCGTGCGCGTATGGGACCTGACTGAGCGAAAACCGATCGGCGACCTCGGAACGCATGGTGGAGCCATCTACGCGGTGGCGATGGTGAAGGTGGCCGGACGTCTGGTCGTCGTCACCGGTGGTGACGAGGAACCACTGAGAATGTGGGACCTGGCGGAGCGACAGGAACTGTCCAGCCCGATCACCGGTCACCCGGCAGGCGTCACCGCGGTCAGGGTGACCGAGTGGCAGGGCAGGCCCGTCGCCATCACGGTCGGCAGTGGCTCCGACGAACGAACGATTCGTGTGGTGGACCTGGTCGACCGCGTCCAGATCGGGCCGCCGCTGACCGGCCACGCGAAGCAGGTCAAGGACCTCGCGGTGGCCGAGCTGCACGGCAGGCCCGCCGTGATCACCTGTGTCTTCGACAGGTCGGTCTACCTCTGGGACTTGACCGAGCGGGGCGAGACCGGTCGACCTGTCGTCGGCCACGACGCCGATATCGAGGCAGTGGCGGTGGCAGAAGGAGACAACGGTTGCTTCGTTGTCACCAGCAGTCCCTTCGACGACTCGGATGATGAGGAGCCCGCCGTCACGGTGCGGGTGTGGGATCCGGTCTCGCAGGGGCAAGTCGGCTCGCTACCCGCCCGTTCCGAGGGCGCCCGCGCCAGGTCGAGTCAGTACCACGTCATCGGGGTAGCCGAGCTTGGCGGTCGTCCCGTCGCGTTGCTCAGCGGTCATTACACCGATCTCTGCATGTGGGACCTGGCCGACTTGGCGCCGGTGGGTAGCATCTGGACGGACCGCGGCTACAGCATCAGGACAATCGAGGCAACCGAGATCGACGGTCGCCCGGTCGTCGTCACCAGCTGCCACGACGGTGCGGTGCGGCTCTGGGATCTGAAGGCCGGTGAACAGATCGGCGAACCGCTCATCGCCCACGCCGACGACATCTCCGCCTTGGCGGTGACCACGATGGACGCGCGCACCGTGGCGGTGACCGGTGGGTTGGACAGAACCGTGCGGGTCTGGGACCTGGCCGCGCGCCAGGAGATCGGCAGGCTCGTCGGCCACCGCACGTACATAGTGGCGGCCGCGACGGCCGAGCTGGACGGTCGACCTGTCGTGGTCACCAGTGATCAGGAGACCGCACGGGTGTGGGACCTGGCACAGCAACGGCAGATCGGGCAGCTGTCCACGGGGCGCGATACGTACACCACGCACATCGCGATCGCCAAGATCGGCCACCGACACGTCGTAGTGACCGGTGACTCTGACGACACTGTGCGGACATGGGACCTCGGCACGGGCGTCTGCCTTGACGAGTTGGCGATGCCCGCGTCCATCGAATGCCTGTCCCTCGGTCAGCGGGGAACTCTGGCGGTCGCCTTCGGACCTGATGTGGCGATCTTCTCTCCGTCCCTCCGGGACAGATATTGAGTCGAAGGTGTTCGGTCGTGGGCGCTTGGAACGACGCTCGTGATAAGCGACCTGCGGTGACTTTCGAGCGGCACGGGACGATAGGCCGCAATTCGGCGGACAACGGGGCGGCCCGGGGCGTTGTCGAGTATTCGTGCCGGTCGGATATCGCTGCGCGGGCCGGCTGGGCGTTCTGCGATCGAGGGTTATTCGGGTTCTGCCGTGCTTGCCGGGGTTGATATCGTCTGAAGTGTCGGTCAGGTGGCACCGGGGGAGTCATGGATCCGGATGAGTTGGCACAATTCACGTTCGAGGTTCTCGCGGCGAAGAATTCGCTCAGGCGAAGTCGGGAACATCTGCACGACATCGTGGAGTCGCGGCTCGTGGACGACTTGGGTGACGCGTCGTCCTGGGCGGTGTTCGCGGCCGACGGACGGGTGGCTCGTGAGCTCACAGCCGCCTTGGCGGAGCAACTCCGGCGTGACGAGCGCTTCGCCGCGCGGGTCGAGGACCTGGCGCATCGCGCGCTGTGGCGTCGGCGGCTGGTGCCACGCCGCGATGTGCTGCTCGGTCTCGGGCTCGCGGTCGTCGGCGGTGCCACCGGTGCGGTCTTCGCTCCGTTCGGCGAGCCGAGGGCTCAGGAGAACGTCAAGCAGGCGGAGGAGGAGAAGGCACGCGTCAAGGGCGTGCTCGTGGCCAAAGTGGAGCGCCAGGTCCGGGTGGACGACGCGTTCGGCTGGGCGTTCGCCGATCCGCTGTCGGATGCCCAGGTGCAGGACTTGCTGAAGGTCGAGGGTGGGCCTGAACTCGGGCCGCTCACCAGCGGCGCGCGGCCGGTCCACATCGCGTCCAATTCGTTCGGAGAGCCGTACAACTTCACCAGGACCAGGATGACAGTCGTCAACCACTGGCCGAAACCGGTGCTGATCACCGATGTCAAGGCCAAGGTGAAGCGGACGGCGCCGTTGTCCGGCGCGCTGGTGTGGGCGGGCGCGCAAGGCGGTGTCCCGGTGATCGACCTGACCTTCGACCTGGAGGAGGACGAGCCGAGGGCGCGGACCGCCAACGCGGACGGCTCGCTCGGCGATCCCTGGACCTACGGCGAGAACGTAGAACTGGAACCCGGTCAGACCCAGCCGTTCAACGTCGTCGGACGTGCCACGACGTCATGCTGCGAGTGGTACCTGGAGATCCACGCGGAGGTCGGCGGGGAGCAGCAGGTCTTCGAGGCGAGGGATGCGAACGGGCCGCTGGTGACCACGGCGTTCGCCGACCGCTACCGACAGCGCTTCAGCTATCAGATCAACGGCGGCACGTGGGTGGAACGCGGCGAGGGCGGGATGTTCCGGTGAAGGCCGGCGTGCGGAGAACCCTCATCGCGGTCGTCTGCTTCGCCGCCGGCTTCTTCGTGAGCCACGCGCTGCGGTGGGAGGCGGAACCCGCCGTGTCGCCGCCCGCGTCGTGGACCACGGTGCCCGCGCGGGAGCCGCGGATCGACGTCGGCATCGCGCCCGGCGCCCTCGACGCCGACGCGGGATGGGTGCTGATGGCTTCGGAGGACCTCGCCCGCGCTACACCGCCCGATGACGTGGTCGACTGCCGCGGGCTGCGGGAGTGGGCATTGCGCGAAGGTGCGTTGCCGGTCGGCGACGCACCGCACACGATCGGGATCACGGCGAACTACCGGACCACCGTCGAGAGCGTGCAGGTCCATGTCGTGTCGGACCCCGCGCCGTACACGGGCGGAACGCCGAGCGTGCGGCTGGTGTGCCTGCCGCGCCCCGACGCCGACCTCCCGTTTCCCGAATCCGACGCGGCGCGGATCAAAGCCGGCGGCGGAACCGGCTTGCCGTTCAGCCGGGTCCCGGAGCGGGTGGCCCTGCCCGGTCCGCACGAGGTGACACCTCGGTCTCCGGCGGAAGTGGAGGTCGTGGTCGACCTGACGGGGACACCCGGGCCGTTCGCCTACCGCATCGGGATCGACGTGGTGGAACAGAACGAACTCCGTCGATTCCCCATGACCGAACCGATGTTCGCCACCGAGGACGGCGGCGGAATGGGCTACTGGCCGGCGACCGCCACTTGGACGATGAGCCCCGATCGCACCCGCACCTACTGCGAACCCGTGACCAACCCGGCTCCTGACGCGAAGCCGACGTGCGCATGACCGCGTTCGTCGGAAGCGCAGTGAGCATGCCGCACTCCGCTGCCGGATGTGAGGCCGCTGTCGTCGGCGGATGTCGAGTCGGGTGACGGCTGCTTCGTCGGTGGCTGCCTGGGCGCGGAGGAACCGTCGCCAGGAGGTGTCGGTGTCGGGCTGGGGTGCGGGCGGTATCCGCAGGCGCTTGAGCACGCGGCGCACGGTCGAGGCGGCTGTCCGATGGCCGAGGGTGAGCAGTTCGCCCTGGATCCCGCGGTAGCCCCAGCCGGGGTTCTCCCGGGCCATCCGCTCGATCATCGCCACGATGGTGCCGCAGCCAGTCGGGCCGGCGTCGCATCAGCACAGCGCGGTCGGCCCGGTTCCACCGCGGGCGAGGGGTGGTCCGGCGCGGCACGGGGGCTTCGTGCCGCAGCACCGGCGACTCCCACGTCCTTGGCCTCCGATGACCGGTCGAGCAGGACCGACCAGCCGACGACCCGGACGGGTTGTCGACAGGTGCCGCGCATCGCAGGGGACAACTGCGGCACGACGTTGTCGAGGGCCGTCCGCGGGGTGGAGCCTGGGCGCGATGCTCCTGCCGGAGCTAGGCGGTCAGGCCCTTCTTCAGAGCGCGGGCGATGCGCACGGCGCGGCGGGTCTGGAAGGTCACCGCGGCCAGTTCCACCTGGCCGGGTGGGGTCTGGCCGTTGTTGGAGACGTGGCTCGTGCCGTAGGGATTACCGGCCTGGAACTGGATCGGGTCGGCGTAGCCGGGTGGCACGATGACGCAGCCCCAGTGGTAGAAGGTGTTGTTCAGCGCGGTGATGGTGGTTTCCTGGCCGCCGTGCGCGGTGCCCGCCGAGGTGAACGAGGTCGCCACCTTGTCGACCAGTTTGCCCTGCGCCCAGAGCGGGCCGGTGGAGTCGATGAACTGCTTCAGCTGCGCCGTCGGCAGACCGTACCGGGTGGGCGTGCCGAAGATGAGCAGGTCGGCCCACTCCAGGTCGTCCAAGGTCGCCTCGGGGACGTCCTGGGTCTGCCTGACGTGGGCAGCCCAGCCCTCGTTGCTGGCGATGGCCTCGTCCGGCGCCAGCTCGCGCACCTTCCGCAGCCGCACCTCCCCCTCGGCCGCCTCGGCCGCGGCTCGGGCCATCGCGTGCACGCTGCCTGTGGCGGAGTAGTAGATGACGGCGATCTTGAGGTCGGACATCGAGCTCTCCCGTGCTGTCGACGACTATCGCGGTGGTGTACCCAGTCGGCAGCGGTGTGTGCGCCGACATCACCCCTTGGTGGTCCGACAACCCCGGAGTGGGTGGGTTCCCAGAGTCGGCCACATGGTCTGACCTGCGCTTCAGTCGGCTGCGGGTCCGGTAGGGCAATTTCTTCGTATGCGGGTGCGCACTCTGCGGTGTCGAGGTTGTGTACCGCGGCGGGGTGTTGTCGGGTCTCGGGTGGTGGTCAGCCGGGGCGCCTTCGCGCCTCGGCTCTCCGCACGCCGCTCTCGGCGAGCACGACCATGCCCACGCCGCTTGGCGCAAAGCCCTGGCGATGTACCGGCAGCAAGGCCGTGAATCAGACGCCGAAAAGGGTGCTGCGGCAACTCGACGCCCTCGACCACGCGGAGACACCGACCTCAGCGGGGGGCACCGTAACCCGCCCAACGCAACGCTCCTGCACCCCAGCTCCCGCGTCACGGGCACGAAGTGAGTGCGGCAGGTGCTCTACCCCGCCGGGTGGGAACCGCGGCTCGTCGGCGGCGACTCCTCCACGGCCGGCTCGCGCACCGTGGGCCGGAGCTCAGGTCGGAGGTGTCGGAGACCGGACCGTCCCGAGCCGGTCGTCGGGTGGTCCGCGCACCGTCGATCCCGGGCGCCGGGCAAGCGCGCCCTGGCTGGGCCGGGGAGCGCGAACAGTCGTTACGCTGTGTCGAGACGGTGATGACGGAAGGGCGGTCATGGTGTTCGAGCGGAAGTACAGCGACGAGGTGCGCAACGCCGCTGTCCGCCGCGTCGTCGAGCGCCGTCAGGCCGAGCCGGGCAACCGGTCGATCCTGCGCGAGGTGGCCGAGGAGTTCGAGGTCGGCGAGCAGTCCCTGCGGATCTGGGTGAAGCGGCTGGACGACGGGATGTTCAGCGTGGGCGAGGCGGCCAGGCTGCGGCAGGCGCCGCGGGAGCGGCTGCTGGCCCGCATCGCGGAGCTGGAGGCTGAACTGGAGTCCGCGCACGTCCGGATCGGGTCGATGGAGGAGGAGATCGAGGTGCTGAAGAAGGCCTCGGTGATCTTCGCCGCGGAGTTGGCGAAGCGGTGACCGGTCCCGCGGTGTCCAAATAGCGGTACGGCTCGGGTCCGAAGGGGTCGTTGGCGCACACTGGACACGCGACCTCGCGCTCTCGGAGGGCAGATGACCGGGTACGACTACATCAGCGCCATCACCGGCTGCACGACCGACGTCGGCGGACGGTTCGCCGTCCGCGGACCGGCGTTCGAGCTGCTCGCGGACGGCTCGGTGGCCTCGGGTGGTCCCGGCAGGGCGCCCGGGCCGCTCGACCTGCTGGTCTCCGCGCTCGTGGTCAACCTCCTCAACGTGCTGCGCTCCGACGGCGACCCCGACGGGGACAACCCCGGCACGCGGGCGGTGAACGTGCGCGCTCGCACGTCCCGCTACACCCCGAACCGGCTCAAGGTGGGCCGGGTGCTGGTCGAGGTGCTCGTGGACGGGTTGGCCGAGCCGGATGTCGAACTGCTGCTGGAGCAGTACCGCGCGGGGTGCCGGGTGCTGCCCGCCGTGTCGACGGTGCTGGACGTGGACATCCGCGCTGTGGTGCCCGCCCCGGCCGGTTGAACCAGCCGGCCGGGACGGGGTCACGCGGCCAGCAACGCCTGCGTGTAGTCGTGCTGTGGCGCCAGGATCACCTGTGACGCGGGCCCGTGCTCCACGATGCGTCCGGCGCGCATGACGGCCACGTGCCGCGCTACGTCCGCGACCACCGCCAGGTCGTGGGTGACCAGGAAGTACGTCAGGTTCAGCTCGCCCTGCAGCTCGACGAGCAGGTCCAGCACGCGTGCCTGGACGGTGGCGTCCAAAGCGGACACCGGTTCGTCCAGGACGAGCAGTTCGGGTCGCGGCGCCAGTGCTCTGGCGATGGCGACGCGCTGCCGTTGGCCTCCCGACAGCTCGTCCGGTTTGCGGTCCTCATAGGACTGGGGCAGGCGCACCAGGTCGAGGAGTTCGCGCACGCGGGCGTGGCGTTCGGCGCGGGTGCCGGTCCGGAAGGAGTCCAGCGGCTCGCTGATGATGTCGCGCAGGGACATCCGGGGGTTCAGCGACTCGAACGGGCTCTGGTACACCACCTGCACGTCGCGGCGCAGCGCGCGCAGTTCGGCGCGCCGCAGCAGCGGCACGTCACGGCCGAGGACCCGCACCACGCCCCGGTCGGGGCGTTCCAGGCCGAGGATCAGCCGGCTGGTGGTCGTCTTGCCCGAGCCGGATTCGCCGACCAGCGCGAACGTCGTGCCGCGCGGCACGACCAGGGAGACGTCGTCGACGGCCTGGGTGCCGCGCTTGGCGGTGCCGAACCGCTTGGCCACCGATACCAGCTCGATCGCCGGCGGTGCGGCGGGCTCACCCGACACCGCCTGGTTCGGCCGCCGCACGTAGGCCTCCGCGATGCCCAGCACGCGGCCCCGCGACACCCGGGCGGAACTCGCCAGCAGGGTGCGGGTGTAGTCGTGCCCCGGGTTGGCGAAGACCTCGCCGATCGGACCGGCCTCGACGACCTCGCCGCGGTGCAGCACGACCGCCGTCTGGGCGTGGCGACCGGCCAGGGCGAGGTCGTGGGTGATGAGCACGACCGTGGTGCCGTGCTTGGCGCGTGCGGTGTGGATGGCGCGCAGCACCTCCCGGCCGACGAGCACGTCCAGTGCGCTCGTCGGCTCGTCGGCGATCACCAGCGCGGGTCGCTGGGAGAAGGCGATGGCCACCAGCACCCGTTGGCGCATGCCGCCGGACAGCTCGTGCGGGTAGCGCGCGGTCAGCGCGTCCGGGTCGTCGAACCCCAGGTCGAGCAGGTCCTGCCGGATCCGGGCGGCGACCTCGTCCGGTGACAGGGTGGAGCGGGCCAGCGCGAACGCCTCGCGCAGCTGGGCGCCGACCGTCTTGGTCGGGTTGAGGGAGGCGATCGGGTCCTGCGGCACGAACCCGATGTGCCGGCCGCGCAGCCCGCGGAAGGCCTTGTCGCCGCGCCGGAGCACGTCCTCGCCGGCGAACTCGACGCGACCGCCCACGATGTGCCCGTTGTGCGGCAGCAGGCGCACGACCGCGTGGGCGAGGGTGCTCTTGCCGGAGCCGGACTCGCCGATCACCGCGGTCACCTGGCCCTCGGGGATCTCCAGGGACACCGAGTCGAGCGCGGTGTCCACGGCGCCGTCGCGCGCGTGCCGGTAGGTGACCGTGAGGTCGGTGATGCGGACGAGCGGTGTCATGCGCGGTCCTCCTGGAACAGGTAGGCGATGCGGCTGAGCAGCACGACCACGGAGGTCAGCGCCAGGCCGGGGACGATGGCGACCCACCAGGCGTGCGCCAGGTACTTCTGGCCGCCCGCGATCAGCACGCCCCATTCCGCCGACGGTGGCGCCTCGCCGAAGCCGAGGTAGCTCAGCGAGCCGATGGCCAGCATGGCCAGGCCGAAGTGCAGCGCGGTGTAGGACAGCACTGGGTGCAGGATGCTCGGGACCACGTGCCGGGTGATCACCCGCAGGGGACCGGCGCCGCAGGTGCGGGCCGCCTCGACGTAGGTCAGCGTGCCGGACCGGACCACGCAGCCGCGGATCAGCCGGGCGAAACCGGTGGCCTCGCCGACGCCGATGGCGATCGCCGCCACGAACGCGCCGCGGCCGTAGGTGGTGATCACCGCCAGGGCGAGCAGCACGCCCGGGATGGCCATCACCGCCTCGGTGAGGATGCCGAGCCCGCGGTCGAGCAGGCCACCGGGCCGCAGCCCGGACAGCACGCCGACCACGGCGCCGCCGACCAGGGCCACCGCGACCGCGAGCACCGAGGAGAACAGGGAGATCCGCAGGCCGTGCACGACCCGGGAGAACAGGTCGCGGCCGATCTCGTCGGTGCCGAACCAGAAGTCGACGCCGGGAGGGGTGAACGGCAGTCCGTCGAGCTCGTAGGGGTCGTGCCAGGTCACCAGGCCGGGGAAGAGCGCGACGAGCACCAGCGACGCGAACAGCGCCAGCAGGACGTGCAGCTCACGGATCCGCCGCCGACGCGGGTGCCGGAGGGGGGCTGAGGCGCCCGGCGACGTGGGGAGGGGTTCGACGACGGTGGTGGCGATGGTGTCGGTCACGCCCGGACCTCCGAGGCAACGGCGCTCGCCGCACGGCGGCGCAGACGTGGGTCGAGCAGCACGTACCCGATGTCGACCAGGGCGTTGACGGCCACGTAGGCGACCGCCAGCACCACGACCAGGCCGAGCACGACGGTCAGGTCGACCGCCTTGACCGAGTCGACCATCAGCCTGCCGAGCCCGACGCGGGAGAACACCACCTCGACCACGACCGTGCCCCCGAGCAGCTGCCCGACCCGCAGGCCGAACACCGCCAGGAAGGGGAACGACGCGTTGCGCAGGCAGTGCCGGTAGAGGGTGTGGAGGCGACCGGCGCCCTTGGCCGGCGCGGTGACGGCCGCGTAGGTGGCGCCCAGTTCGGCGCGCAGGCCGCTGATCAGCACCTGCGCGAACTGCGCGGCGCCGAGCAGCGCCAGCACCGCCGTGGGCAGCACCAGCGAGGCGAACCCCTGGCTGCCGTTGGACGGGAACCAGCCCAGCGTCAGGGAGAAGAAGTAGATGAACAGGATGCCGACCCAGAACACCGGCAGGCTCACGTAGGCCGACGGCACCAGCGAAGCCAGGGAGCGGACCGCACGCGCGCGCGGGTTGACGGCGAGCACGGCGAGGAGGAAGCCGAGCGGCACCGAGAGCGCCAGCGACGCGAGGGCCAGCGTGATCGTGTTCGGCAGCACCTCGCCGAGCAGGGTCGTGACCGGCTGCTCGGTGATCAGGGAGTGGCCGAGGTCGCCGCGCACGAGCCCCGCCAATCCGCTCAGGTACTGGGTCCACAGGCTGTCGGACAGCCCGATCTCGTCCCGCAGGAGGTCCAGGTCGAGGTCGGCGACGTCGGCCGAGCCGATGGTGTCGGTGGTGCCGACACGGGCCAGCACGGCGTCGCCTGGCAGCACGAACAACAGGAAGAAGGATGCGGAGTACGCCGTGAAGACCACCGCGACGGCGTGCGCGAGCTTGGCGCCCACGACGCGGGCGAGGTCGCGCGCGGCGCCGGCGCGAGTGGACGGGACTGGTTCGCTCATCGTTGGCTCCCAACGGGTCGGGGCCGTCGGCGACGGCCCCGGCCGGTCACTGCTGGTCGATCCAGGCGTCGCCGAGCCACGGGATGTGCGTGGCCTCCAGCAGCGGCAGGTGCGTGCTGTTGCGGTAGGCGAGCGGCTGGATGAAGTCGTAGAGCGGGATGTAGTAGGCCTCGTCGAGGACGATCTCCGAGGCGCGCGTGGCGAGCGCCTTGCGCGCGGCGATGTCCGGCTCGGCCAGGATCTGGTCGAAGACCTCGTCCAGCTCCTCGTCCAGGCCGCCGTAGGTGGAGCGCAGCACGTCGGCGTCGGGGCGGGTGCCCGAGCCCCACGAGAACGAGTAGTTGCCGGACTGCAGGCGCTGGTTGAGCTCCGCCTGGGTGAGGCTGCCGAACTTCAGCTCCACGCCGATGGCCTTCCACTGCGACTGGACCACGGCGATGTTCGGCTCGTGCGAGATGGTGGACGGGCTGTAGACCAGCTCGAGGGACAGCCGCGCGCCGGCCTTGGCGCGCACACCGTCGGCGCCCCGCCGCCAGCCGGCTTCGTCGAGCAGGCGTTCCGCCGCCGCGACGTCGGTCCTGATCTTGTCGGACTGGTCGGTGAAGTACGGGTTGCTCGCGGTGTAGGCGCCCTTGGGCGCGATGTCGATCGCCGAGGCGCGCTTGAGCACGGCGTCGCGGTCGACGGCCAGGGCCAGTGCGCGGCGGACCCGCACGTCGTCCAGTCCCGGCACGTCGGTGTTGGCGGCGAACCCGAGCGCCGAGCCCGGCAGCGGCTCCCGCCGGATGGTGATGTCCCGGCTGGTGGAGAACTCGGTCTTGTCCGCCGGTTCGGTGTTGTGCAGCAGGTCGAGGCCGCCGGAGCGCAGTTCGGCCGCGGCGATGCTGTTGTCCTGGATGTTGCGCACCTCGATCTTGTCGAGGTAGGGGGCTCCCCGGTTCGCCGCGGGCTCGGGCGCCCAGGCGTAGTCGTCCCGGCGGACGAGGGTGTAGCCCTCCTCGCCGCGACTCTCGGCCGCCACGAACGGCCCGGAGCCGATGATGCCGAGTCCTTCCTGGCGCTTCTCGAACGGCAGTCGGGCGGTGGCGGGCGCCACGACGCCGAGCACGGTGCTGGACACCGCCTGGAGGAACGACGAGTTCGGCTTGACGAGGTCGAACACGACCGTGTGGGGGTCGGGTGTGGTGATCTGCGCGAGCGCGCCGATCCACTGGTTGGCGACGGCGTACTTGGCGCCACCGTCGCGCAGCGCCTGGTAGCTCAGCCGGACGGCGGTGGCGTCGAACTTCTCGCCGTTGCTGAAGGTGACGTCCTGGCGGAGGGTGAACGCGTACCGCGTGGCGTTGTCGTTGACCTCCCACTTCGTGGCGAGCCAGGGCGCGAACGTGCCGTCCGGGTTGTTGAACACCAGGGAGTCGACCAGGCCGCGCAACGGCACGGCCAGGCCGTAGCCGGTCGTGGTCGCGGGGTCGAGCGACTTGCCGCCGCCGGCCGCCCGGTACTTCAGCACGCCACCCTTGACCGGCGTGCTGCTCACGGTCTGCACGCCGCCGCCCGCCGCGGCGCAGCCGGACAGGACGAGACCGGCTGATGTGAACAGGGCGAGCGCCGCGGTGGCGCGTCGGGGGAGCCGGACGCGGCCGGTCGCGTCGCGGAGGTGCCGCTTCATCGTTGGTGACCCACTCTCGTCTCGAGCACGTGCGCCGTCCGCAGTCGGCGTGTGCGCCAGAACGTTAGAGCTGTCGTCGGGTGTAGTGGATGGTGTCTCGCTATATGAAACTTCTACGTCGAAGTGCTGGCCCGTCCTAGTCTGTGGCGGGCACTCGCCGTAGAACTTCTAACGTTCGCACTTGGGGATACCTCATGCCGAAGATCAAGATCGAGGCGACCAGCGCCGTCTTCTACCTGCCGTACTACGTGGCGGAGGAGGAGGGCTACTTCACCGACGAAGGGCTGGACGTCGAGCTCATCCGCCACCGGCCCTCCGACGAAACCGGGCTGCGGTTCATCGAGGACCCGCGCAAGGTCTCGTCGTTCAGCAGCTTCAAGCTGTTCGAGGCCGGCGCCTCGCAGCTGTACAACGCCTGCGAGTGGGGCCAGCTGCGCCGCTCCCAGGACAGCCAGGTCAACGGCAAGGTGGTGGCACGTCGCGCCGCGGTCGCCAGCCAGGCGATCATCGTCCGCCCCGACTCGCCGTACAACGTCCCCGGCGACCTGGCCGGCGTCCGGGTCGGCGTGAACTTCCACCACGGCTCGCACTACCTGGTGCTGCAAACGCTGGAGGGCTTCCTGCCCCGTGCCGACATCAACCTGGTCGGCATCAAGGGCAAGGAGCGCTTCGAAGCGCTGCGCGACGGCGACATCGACGCCGTCGCGGTGATGGAGCCGTGGATCACGGTCGCCGAGAAGCAGGGCTACAAGGTGCTCGCCGAGGCGCACTACTACGGCGCGGAGGTCGCCAACGACTCCCTCGACGCCGAGACCTTCACCAGGATCAACCGGGCCGTGACGCGCGGTGTGGACCGGATCCACGAGGACATCCGGCCGTACCTGAAGCACTTCATCGCCCAGGCGGCGCCGGTCGCCGAGCTGGCGCCGGAGGACTTCAAGACCGGACGGCTGCGCTACGTGCACCCCGGCCCGTACCCGGAGGACCAGTTCACCCGGACCTTGGACTGGGTGGCCAGCTGGGGGCTGATCGACTCGGGCAACGAGTTCGGCGCGCTCGTCGACTCCGGCAAGATCCTTCAGGAGGCCTGAGGACAGGCGGACGGCGGCGCGGTCAGCGGTCGCGCCGCCGTCACGGGGTCCCACGATGCCCACCACCGTCGTCAACCGCCGGGCCGTGCTGTTGTTGTGCGGCACCACCGCCGGCTTCCTGCTGCTCGACATCCACAAGGTGTCGATCGCCGTGCCCGCGATCGAGCGCGCGCTGCGGCCCGGACCGGCGGGCATCCAGCTGATCCAGGCCGCCTACGTCGTCTGCTTCGCCATCACCCTGGTCCCCGCGGGCCGCATCGGCGACGCGGGCAGGAGGCTCGCGCTCGCCTACGCGGGCGTCTACCTCTACCTGGCCGCCAGCGTGCTGTGCGCGGTCGCGCCCACCTCGGGTGTCGTCATCGCGGGCCGCGCGCTGCTCGGTGTCGCCGCCGGCCTGCTCATGCCACAGGTGATGGGCATCGTCCAGCAGCTGTTCCCGGCGGCCGAACGGGGCAAGGCGTTCGGTGTCTACGGCATGTGCGTGAGCGTGGCGACCGCGCTCGGCCCGAGCCTGGGCGGGCTGCTGGTGACCACACCGCTGCTGGGCTGGCGGGGCGTGTTCGTGATGAACGTCCCGGTGGGCATCGCCCTGATCGTCGCCGCGCGCACCCTGCTGCCCGCCGTCGGCCGTGACCAGGGTGGGCGGCGCCCGCCGGACATCGACGTGATCGGCGTCGTGCTGGGCAGCCTGGCCCTGGTCGCGTTGCTGACCCCGCTCATCCTCACCACCGGTCGACCCTCCGACGTCGACGCGCGGTGGCTCGCGCTGGTCCTGGCGGTCGTGCTCGCGGCACTGTTCGCGACCCGGTCACGGCGACGCGTCGCGGCGGGCCGCTCGGGCGTGATCGACCCGGCCCTGCTGCGCATCCCGTCGTTCCGCAACGGTGTGCTCGTCTCCCTCACCTGGTTCGCCGCCGGGCCGGGTGTCGCGCTCGCGCTGACCGTCTACCTCCAGGAAGCCCGCGGTGTCACCCCGTTCCTGGCGGGCCTGGTCGTGCTGCCCTCGTCGGCCACGTCCGTGCTGGGCGCCTGGCTCGGCGGCCGGCACGTGGCCAGGCTCGGCCGGGTGCTGACCGGCACGGGCATGCTGCTGGTCCTCGCCGGCACCCTGGGCACGCTGGCGTTGCTGCACTCGGACCTGTCGACGGCGGCCGTGCTGGCGGTGATCCCGGCGCTGCAACTCGTGCAGGGGCTCGGTGGCGGACTGGTGGTCTCGCCCAACCACTCCATGACCCTCGTGGACGTCCCGCCCGCACAGGGCAGCGCGGCGGGCGCCATCGGCCAACTCGGCCAGCGCGTCAGCAACAGCACCGGCGTCGCGGCCGCGTCGATGGCCTACTACTCGACGATCTACGGCGCCGGCTCCACGCTGACCGACGCCCCCGCTGCGCTGCACCGCGACGCGCTCGACCGGGCCACCGCGGTGGCCTGCCTGTTCCTGTGCGCGGCACTCGTCGTCGTGGTCGTGGACCTGCGCCGCCGGAGCCGAGCGCGCCACGAGGTGAACCCCACCGTCGCAACTCCTTGAGAGTCGCGCTCGACCCTCCCGTGCCGTCGACTCGGCGGCGGACGACAGCCGTGCCGCCGCGAGGTCTCGGGCTTTGACGCCGAAACGGCGGCTACCGGGCCGGTGTGGCTCGGTAGCCGCCGTGCGAAGCCCTGCCGTTAGCAGCTGCCGTTCGACTCCTTCATGCCCGTGTTGGCGCCTGCGGTCTGCCCGACGATGGTAGGCACGCAGGCGGCTTGGTCGAGCGTGAAGCTGTAGGGGATGCTGACCGTGGTGGTGGACTTGACGTCCGGCCCGGCGGGCTTGTGCTCGCTGTCGGGCGTGGACCAGGTGACGTTGTCGAAGATGTTGCCGCTGACCTGCCAGTACCCGGCCATGTCGGTGTAGAAGGTCCCGAGGACGTCCTTGGAGTTCTTGAAGTAGTTGTTGTCCACCTTGGCCTTGGCGCCGGCCCGGGAGTTGATGCCGGACTCGTTGAGGCTCACGTAGTAGTTGTTGTACATGTGGCCCACGCCGCCGCGCAGCAGGGGAGCGCGGGAGTCGATGTTCTCGTACAGGTTGTGGTGGAAGGTGACGAACCCGTTCGAGAGGTCGCTCTCGCTGGAACCGATCAGCCCGCCGCGGCCGGAGTTGCGCAGGGTGCTGTAGGACAGGGTCACGTACTGGGTGCCGTTCTTCATGTCGAACAGGCCGTCGTAGCCCTCCGACTCGCCGCCCGACGCGAGCAGGGTGGTGTGGTCGACCCAGACGTTGCGGACGTTGCTCTCCATGCCGATGGCGTCACCGCCGTTGGACGTGGGCGAGCCCGACTTCTTGACGTTCCGGATCGTCACGTTCCGGATGATGATGTTGCGGGACTCGCGGATGTGGATGCCCAACTGGTCGAAGACCGCTCCGCTGCCGACGCCGATGATCGTGACGTTGCTGATCTGCTTGAGTTCGATCACCCCTGAGGCGGTCGAGCAGCTGCCGCCCGACACCTGACTGGTGTTGCCGTGGTTGATGGTGCCCTCGACCTCGATGATGATCGGGGTGGAGCTGCCGGCCCGGCTGCACAAGGCCTGGTGGATCTGGGTTCCCGTGGTGGCCCGGACCCTCGCCCCGCCCTGACCACCGGTCGTCCCGCCGTTCATCGCCGCGAAACCGGTCGCGGCGCCCGTGGGCGGGTTCGACGTCGTGGTGGTCGAGGTCGTGGTCGACGTCGTCGTGCTGGTGGACGTCGACGTGGTGGTCGAGGTCGTCACGCCGTTCGCCGGCGTCAACGTCCACTGCTTGGTGGCCACGCTGTCACAGGAGTTGATCTGCACCCCGGCGCCGACGGTGGTCGAGCTGTCCTTGATGTTCATGCACTTGGTGCTGTTGGTGTCCACCAGGCGGTAGTTGCTGCCGCTCGCGGTCACCGTCCAGGTCTGGCCCGCGCCGCCGGTGCACGCGACCTGCTGGATCGCCTTGCCGGCCGACGTGGACGCGTCCTGCACGCCGACGCACAGTCCCGTGGCGACCGAGCTGATCCGGTACCCGCCGCTGACCGCCGTGAACGTCCACTGCTGGCTGCCGGCGGTGCCGCACGACGCCTGTTGGAGCTGAACGCCTGCGGTCGTGTTCCCGTTGGGAACGTCGAGGCAGTGCCCGGTGCCCACGTTCTTCACCGTGTACGTGCCCGCGCCGATCGCCGCCGAAGCGGTCGTGATCGGCCAGGCGACGAGCGTGGCGGCCAACGCCGTGACGCCCGCCACCGCTGCCGCGCCCGCACGCCATCGCGCGCCGCGCGGCCGTGCGGCGCGCACGATGGGAGGTTGAACATTCATCGACTACTCCGCTTCTGGCTTACCTGGACGCCGGAACTGGCGGCGGTGACTATTCACGCTGGGCGGAACCCGCTGGCGAGAAATCCACCGGTACGCGATGGCCAATACCACGCGTCCGAGGTGCTTCCTCACGTCGTTGTGGGAATCGCTTTCCCGTCGAATGCTAGATGGTCTGGAAGTAGCCGGTCAATGACGGTTTCGGCGACTGGCGCCGAGTGAGTGTCGAATACCATCGAACGCACAGGTGGAAGGCGGTCCAATTGATCATCCGCCGGCTGCGGATCAATGTCGGCGGTCATACTTGTGAACAGAACCGACGGGTGCTGATCACACTTGTGAACAATTGAGGCTTCGGTAGTCGCATAAGCCCGGCCGTGGCCGCCGAGGGTCAGTCCGGGTGACGGTCGCGAAACCGGAAGTATGCCCACAGCGCGTCGGCCACCGGCCACCCGTGATGGGCCCCGTGATCGGGCTCCTCCAGCTGCTTCTGCGCGATCACCGCAGCGCCTCAGCGCAGAGTTCCGGCACCCCGCAGGTGCCCGGAGCCGGTGCGCGCCGTGCGGATCGCGAAACTAGACTCGGACTGTGGACCTGGACCGACTTGAACTGGCCGAGTTGTGGCGGCTGGCCCGGGAGACCCTGGAGGGCGGCGGCCGGTCTGCGTTCAGCGTTCGCGTCGAGGACGAGAAGACCGCCGCGGCGCTCGCCGAACTGCTGCGCAAGCCGGTCGCGCACCCGGCCCGCCGGCAGATCTCCCTGGCGCGCCTGGACGAGCACGTCCGCGCGCACGGCAGCACCCTGACCGAGGTGCTGGAAGCGCTGCACGGCAGGCCGGTCGACATGTCCACCACCGGGGAAGCGTCGACGGCCGAGGCCGTGGTGAAGTTCGCACTGCGCGAGCACGACCTGCTGCACGAACCGTGGGCCGCACCGTGGATCGAATACGTGCGTCGGTACGGCAAGATCCCACAGCCCGCGTTGCCCATGCTCGCCAACCAGGCCGCCCGGGTGCTCGGCGGCCTCGGGCCGACGACGACCCGGTTCGCCCTGGCCGGCAACGACCTCGACGACGGACGGCCGCTCACCCGCATCGTGGGCAAGGCGCTCGAACTCATGGGCACGACCTGGGAGCAGGCCGGGATCTTCAAGGACGCCTACAGCGACCCGGTGCTGACCTCCCAGGGCCACCTGACGCTGAACGACACCCTCGAAACCCCGGAGATCACCGTCGTTCGCAGCCCACGCCTGCTCGAATCCGGCGTGCCCGGCCCGTTGATGGTGCTCCCGAACGGCCTCACCGCACAGGCCAGGCACCACCTCGAGGGCAAGACGGTCCGCTGCCACAACGACTTCACGCCGGACGGCATCCGCGCGACCAACGCCATCCTCGCCTGGACCGACGGCACGGCGTGGCGCATGTCGGCGAACGACTACCGCGAGGCCGTCGCCACGCTGATCGCCCGCAGCATCGAACTGCCGACGCTGAACAGCCGCCCCCCGGAGGCCGCCTGGGATCCCGACCTGGCCGGGATCATGGCCACCACGGGACTGATGGTCACCGAGGAGCACGTGCTGCCGTCACTTCTCTGACGACGCGAACCGCTCCACATCCCCACCACCTGCGCCCCTCGACCAACTTGCGCGCCATCCGCCGTAGGTCAGCCAGGTCAGGCCGGTGGCGACGGCGCGTTCGCCGAGTGCGCGGATGCGGGCCGCGTCCTTGAAGGGCGGGACCCCGGAACGCCTGGACGAATGAGGGCGATGGCCGGAAGTGGAACGGCTCGTGGCTCGGTTCCTGTCGTCGAACTGCGCGAGGCAGAAGGCGGCCGGCTCGCTCAGCCCGAGGTCGGGACGCAGGACTGGTCGCAGGTCGCGCGGAGCACGGGAGGGTCGCCTTGCGTGACCCGGAGGACCGAGATCCGCTTGTCGTGCGGCACTTGACCTCCCCGGAAGTCGATCTTCCCGCTCTTGCCCTCCAGCACCGGCCGACTGCTCGGGTCGGGGGCGGTGTCCCCGGCGGTGCCGGGGTTCACCGGGGGACGGCCGATGTCGCTGATCGTCTTCCACAGGTCGCCGGACGACGGCCTGATGACGGGGAACAGCTCCTTCATGGCGTGCGCGTAGAGGTCGAGGGCGTCGTAGGCCAGTGTCGCCTGACCGTCGACGAAGGACCTCTGGTCCGCTTCGCACTCGGACTTGAAGATCTGCTGCATCTTCCGGTAGATGTCCTCCTTCGCGCCGCAGAACTCGGCCCCGACCGCGAAGGACAGCACGTCGTAGGTGACGCTCGGGTGCTTCTCGCGCAGGTCCGCGTTGGCGGCGTGCCGCATGACGTCGTCGCCTGCCAGCAGGGCGAGTTGCCCGGAGCACGTGCCGGCGATGCCGTCCAAGAGGTCGGAGAACTCGCCAGGACGCCCCGCGTAGACGACCAGCGTGTCCGCCGTGCGTTTGCAGAGCTCCTGTCCGATCGCGCGGGCGTCGGTGTGGTCTTTGTCGGTGGTGGGCTGGTAGGCGAGGTCGGGCAGCACCTCTCTCGTCCTCCCCAGGCTCCCGTCGGTGAACCGGGTGCGGAAGCTCTGGGCGAGATCGGCGGAGTAGAGGTCTTCGTCGTCCGTCGAACGCACGATCTGCACCTTGTCCTGGCCCGCGAACTCCCTGTTCGCGTACTCGACGGCGACGACGGCCTCCCGGTCGTTGTTCGGCGAGATCTGGAAGTACCTCGACGACACCTCGGGGAACTCGTTCGCCGACAGGGTGGCGGCTATGGTGGGCAGTCCTTGCCTGCCCAGCTTGGTGATCGTTTCGCGGGTCGTCTGACGGCTCTGCGCCAGGCCGAGCACACCCACGACGGTCGGGTCGCGGCGCATCCAGGTCTTCAGGTGCTCGACCAGTTCGTCGCCGTGCTGCATGGTCCGGCCGGCGTTGCCCAGCAACACCTTGATCAGCGGGTGCCCGTTGCCGCGGTCGTCCAACAACCGGGCCTGCATCGCGGCCACGCCCATGAGCCGGGCGGTGTTCGTGGCCAGCGATTCGGGCCGGCCGCTCATCGCCGACACGTACACGACCGTCGCGTAGGGTCGGTCCGGGTTGTTCTCGTTGGCCCGTTCCACCTGCTCGTTCTGCGAGGCGATCTTCTCCTGCACGCGCATGAAACGGTCCCTGAGCTCACTGCTCTCGCCGTCGAGCAGCGGGATCGCCCTGCTGCTCACTCCGACGCAGTCGGCGGAGCCGGCGGAGTCGAGCCTGGCCAGCGTCTTGAAGTTCGAATCGCCCGGCGACAACCCGCAGTGCCGGTCGCGTTCCTCGGCGACGGTGGTGATCCGCCAGTACCCGCTCGCCGCGACCGCGCCGAGCAGCAGCACGGCCACCACCGCGAGGACCCACGTGCGCGACCAGACCGGGGCCGGCCGCACGGTCAGCGTCGCCGGCGGCGGCACCTCGCCGGGTTCGATCTCGACCGGTCGGACCCGCAGCGGTAGGAACCACGCCGTGGGTCGGCGCGCTCGGCTGTTCGTGGCGAGCTTGCGCGTCCAGGTCTCGTAGGCGCGCCCGGCGTTCTCCACCCACGCCGGGGCCCGTTCGTCGGCCGCCGCCGCGTCGGGTGGCACCTTCTCGCTGCCGCTGATGATGATCAGCGGATCGAACGCGCCGGTGTCGTTGCGCACGTCGTTGATCAGCTTCAGCAGCGCGTAGCCGCCGTTGTCGCGGCGGATGCCGTCGAGCAGCACCACCGGGTAGACGGTGCGACGGGCCGAGCGGACCCGCCACGGCGTCCGCCGGTACCCCTGGCGGACGTCCTCCAGGAACGCGTTGACCAGGAGCTTCGCGAGCTGCCCGGTGTCCTCGTGCGGCGCCGGGCGCCGGCCGGGCGCGAGCGTGCCGGTGAGCCGTTCGGCGAAGCCGAGGAACGTGCCGGGGTCGTGCGGCGCGAGGTAGGGCTGGCGCAACAACCACCGGTACTCCCGCCCCGGGACCAGACCGCGCAGCTTCGCCCGGAACAAGAACGAGGGCAACAACTTCAGCACCACGCGCGCCCACCACGGCGCGGCTTCGGCGGCGCTGTCGAACGCTTCCCGGGGAATCAGGTCCTCTTCACTGCGGCCCCGCAGGTCGCGTTCGCGCAGCCGGGTGAGCAGGCTCGTGGTCGACTCGTCGTAGCCGCCTTCGGTGGGCTGGTTCATCAACCAGTAGACGAGCCGGAAACGCGGGAACACGTGCCGCCCGTAGCGCCCGTTGGCCGCACTCGACAGTTCGCGGGCCACCTCCGCCAGCACCGCGCCCACTTCCGCGACCTGGCTCGGTGACGTGTTCTCCTCCTCGGCGTCCGGGAACTGGTGGTAGGCATGCGGAATCCGGCCCGGATGAGCCACGCTCAGATGCGCGCGCAGGATCTTGAGCAGCCCGGCCGACTCGCGCTCGCGCACCAGGCAGACCAGCGGGATGCCCCGGTCGTTCCCGGCGCGGGCACCCGGCCGCCCGCCGGGCAGTTCGCCGAACCTGGGGCGTTCGGTCAGGTCCTGCACCAGCTTCAGGAGTTCGTCCATGACCTCGACGGGCGACGGAAGGTCGGCGGCGTGGATGTCGATCACGGTTCTCCTCCGGCGCGAGCGCGAATCCCGAATGAGGGGAATACGACTGTATCCCGTGTCCCCGTGCCTGCGTTTGTGAAAGGGGAATGCGGTTTGCGAGTTCCGCACAACTGCGGAAATGGTGTTCGCAAATCGGGTTCGGTGTCAGTATTGCGCCAGTCGGCCCCGGTCGCACGGCACGTGTTCCGGCTCCTGACAGCGCGGGAACGCTCGTGGCGGCGAGCGGCAATCAGTTCCGTGCGAACCGACAGCGTCCCAGTGACGCGCAGGAGGAGTCCCCCGGTGGAGCGGCTGGACGGGCCGGAAGTGCTGGCCGCCTGGTACGACGCCCACGCCCGCCCGCTGCACCACTACCTGGCCCGGCGGGCCGGGACGGCGGTAGCCGACGACCTCGTGGCCGACGTGTTCCTGGTCGCCTGGGAGCAGCGGGCTGGGTTCGACCCGACCCGCGCCGGACCCAAGGCGTGGCTGTACGGGATAGCCACCAACCTGCTGCGACGGCACCACCGCTCCGAGGAGACCCGGCTGCGGGCCTGGGCGCGGGACGGTGGCCGCCGGTCCACCCAGGACGAAGTCGACCACCGGGTCGCGGAGAGCGTGGACGCGGACGTGCGCGCCCGGCGGATGGCCGAGGCCATCGCGGGACTGCGCGCCGAGGAGCGCGATGTGCTGCTGCTCGTGGCGTGGGGCGAGCTGACCGCGGCGGAGATCGCGGAAGTGCTCGGGATCAAGGAGCAGACGGTACGGACGCGCCTGCACAGGGCCAGGACGAAGCTGAGGACCGAGGAGGCGCGCGATGCGTGAGGACGAGATGGACCACGTCGTGCGGGGGGTGCGCGGCGACACGGCTCCGATGACCGATGAGAGCTTCATCGCCAACCGGGAGAAGGTGCTGGCGCTCACCGTGACCGGACGGCCGGCGGGCAGGCCGGCGCGGCGCTGGTGGGGTGTCGCCGCGGGCGTCGCCGCGCTGGCCGCGGGCGGGGTGCTGGCCCAGGTCGCGCTGGGTGGTCCGACGCCCGCGACCGCCGAGGCGGCGCAGACGTTGACCAGGGCGGCGGACGCGATCACGACGACGGACCCGGTGCTGGGCCCCGGCCAGTACCGGTACGCGATCAGCCGCGGCCGGTCCGCGGTGCAGACCCGGCAGGGCGGGCAGGACTTCCGGTGGCTGGGCGAGGAAGTCCTGGAGGTGTGGCTGCCCGCGGCCGAGGGCGAGGAGTACCTGGTCCGCCCCCGGGACACCGGTCGGCGGGACTGGCTGGTCGGCACCGAGGAACAGGCCCGGAGCGCCGGAGTGGACCTGAGGCCCGCGGCGCAGGACGAGGTCCGCGGCCGGTGCGACCGGCAGTGCCAGGAGGACCCGGGGGCGTGGCAGCAGCCCAACGCCCGGTTCATCGCCGGCCTGCCCCGCGCGCCGGAAGCGCTGCTGGAGCGCCTGCTCGCGGACGGTCGGGGACGCGGGTCCAGCGACCACCAGGAGGCGCTGGTCCTCGCCTCCGACCTGCTGCGCAGCGGCAAGGTACCCGCCGACCTGCGGGCCGCGCTGTTCCGGGCGCTGGCGCTGCTGCCCGGCCTGGAGGTGGTCGACCAGTCGGCCAACCTCGACGGCAGGCGGGGCGTCGCGCTGGCCGTGACCGACGGCGACGACCGCCAAGAGGTCATCGTCGACCCGACCACCGGCGAGTTCATCGGCGACCGCCGCGTGCTGACCGAGTCGGACGGGACCCTGCCGGCCGGGACGGTCGTGGAATCCGGTTCGGTGACGACGGCCGTGGTCGACGGGATCGGCGTCCACCCCTGAAGTCCGGTGAACGCAGAGGTGGTTGTGGTCGGTGGCCGCACCACCTCTGCGTGCAGTGGTTGTTGTGGTCGGGGAACGCCCGCGTCATGCCGTGCTGGTCGATTCCGCGGCGGATGACAACCGTGCCCGTGAGCGCTTCCAAATATCGTCTTTACCTGCATGGACGAAAGTTCTCAGCAGGCACAGGGGGTCGGACGTCGGCAGCCGGGATGTGTTGGGGCGCGGGAGCTGTTGAGCGGTGCAATGGACGAGGCTGCTCACCCCACGGCGATCCCGCGGGCCTTGAGGGTGTCCTGGGCGCCGGGGGCGGCCATCATGGCCTCGTCGCCGCCGTGGATCACGCGGAGGTTGGGCAGCAGGTCGAGGTCGTCCAGCGAGGTGACGTCGAAGAGGTCGTCCTCGCCGTCCCAGAAGGGGGAGCACTGGTGGTAGATCGCCAACCCGCCGTCGGTGGTCAGTTCGTCCACGGCGGCCAGTTGGTCGGGGGTGATCTCCAGGTCGGTGAAGTACTGGCGGGCTTCTTCGAGGACGGTGTACAGGAGGTCCCGTTCGTACAGGTACTTCCACAGGTCGCCGGTGGCGCCCTTGGCGTGCAGGACGTCGGCGATCCGGAACGGAGGCTGGATCACCTTGTCCTGGTACATGAGCTTGTCGATGACCAGCAGCTTGAAGTTGAAGTCGCGGAACATGCCCACTATCTACCAGACCACCCCGACAATCCGGGCAGTCAACCCATGCCTTCCGGGCAGGTCCTCGGCCTGAAACGGCGGCCGCAGCTCGACGTCCTTGGCTGCGGGGCATGGCAGTCGTGGCGCCACCCCTCGCGCGCGTGATCGTCGCAGCTCGGCATCCCAGCGCAGATGACGGAGAGGGTGAGGTGGCGGTGCCAGACGGGAATCCGGTTGTGCGGCGGGAAGCGTGCCCAGGATCGGTCGACCCCGGAAGCGCGGGTACGGTTCAACTTGGCCGCTGACGGCGACACGGTGTCGTTGAGAACCCGGTTCACCGCTGCTGGACGACATCGCCGAGCAGGCCGGTCGCCGCCGGCTGACCGAGCTGGGGGAGGAGCTGGCCGACGCCGAAGCCTTCCACGACCCCGAGCGGGCCGCCTGGGCGCGCTGGGAGCTCGACGCGCTCACCCGGCAGCTCGCGGCGGCCTTCGGCCTCCGCGGACGCGCCCGGCCCACCGGATCGGCCGCGGAACGGGCCAGGGTCAACGTCACCCGCGCGGTCCGTGCCGCCGTCGCCCGCATCGCCGAGACCTTCCCCGACCTCGGCCACCACCTCGACTCCGCGATCCGCACCGGCGCGTTCAGCGGCTACCACCCCGATACGACGGCGTACCGGCGTTCGGTCCGACCGGATGCCCTGCGTGAGCCGGCCCGGGGATCAGGCGCTCTCCGGTGGAGAGATCAGGGTGTCGAGGTCGTGCAACTGTTGTCGGAGGCGTCGGGCTTCGATGTCACGGCCTTGTTCACGGTAGAACTCCAGCGCCTCCTGCCAGGCTGTGCGTGCCTGGTCGTGTTCTCCGAGCGCGGCGTGGGGGTGGCCGACGTTGTCGAGGGTGTACGCGAGGAAGTAGGTGTTCCTGAAGGCGCGGTAGCGGGTGAGTGCCTGGTGGTAGTGGTGGATCGCCTGCCTGTGGTCGCCGGCGCGATGGGCGATCAGCCCGAAGGTGTCCATCGTGGACGCCTCGCCGTCGGCGTCGTGGAACCGCCGGTGCAGGCTGAGGGCGGCGTGGCAGTGGTCACGCGCGGTGTCGAGCTCGTCGAGGCGGGCGCAGTACCAGCCCACCGAGTTGAGCGCGTCGGCCTCCCACAGCGGCCGGCCGATGGCGCGGTACAGGCCGAGGGCGTGTCGGGCGTGCGCCAAGGCCCGCCGGTCGTCCCCCTGGCGTCCCCAGAAGAACGCGAGCACCCCGTGGGTGTGGGCCTGTTCGACGGTGTCGTGGTGGCGCACCGCCAGGTCGAGTGCCCGAGCCAGGTGTTCGTGGGACTCCTCGTGCAGGCCCAGCCGGGCACAGGCGCGGCCGAGGTGCCGGTGGGCGCGGCTGCGGGTGGCCGGGTCGGGCAGGTGGACGGCGGCGTCCAGCGCGGCCCGCCAGGCGGCGAGCGAGTCGCGCAGGTGCCCTCGTCGCATGTGGAAGTTGTTGAGTGCCCAGGCGAGGTGCCAGACGACGTGGTGGCGGCCGAGCACGGCGGCGGCCTGCTGGGTGGCCAGGAGGGTGGCGTGTTCGGCTTCCAGCCAGGCTGCCGCGGTGGTGGTGTCGGACAGCGGGAGCGGGTGCACGCCGGGCGCGGGCGCGGCGGGCGGCAAGAACGGGTGGTAGGTGTTGAGGAGGTGGTCCGCGGTGGCGGCGGTGTGCAGGTGGAAGTCCATCACCCGTGCCAGCGCGGCCTGTCGTGCGCCGTGGGGCAGGTCGTGGGCAGTGGTGGTGGCGTAGTCGCGGATCAGGTCGTGCATCGCGTACCGGCCGTGCGGGCGCCGATCGACCAGTGACGCCTCCACCAACGCCGACAACGCCATGCGGGCGCGGGCCGGTGCCAGGCCGGTGAGCGCGGCCGCGGCGGGCGGGGTCGTGTCGAGACCGGGGGCGATTCCGAGCAGGGCGAACACGGTGCGCTGCTCGTCGGTGAGCCGGCGCAGGGACCAGGAGAGGACCGCGGGCAGGCTGGCGGCGGGATCGGTGTCGTGGTCGAGCACCTCCAGACCCGATTCGCGCAGTTCGCCGGCGATCTCGGGCAGGGGGACGGCAGGGCTGGTGACGGCGTGACGGGCGGTGATCGACAGGGCCAGCGGGTAACTCCCGCACAATGCGATCAGCTCGTCCACGGCGTCGGGTTCGGCGGCGACGCGCCCGGTACCCAGGCGAGCGGTCAACAGGGCACGCGCCTCGTCACGGGTCAAGATGTCCAGGGTCAGGTGGCGGGCACCGTGGCGGTCGATCAACGACGCGAGCCTGGTGCGGCCGGTGACCAGCACCGTGCAGGTGGAGCTGCCCGGCAGCAGCGGGATCACCTGCTCGGCGGTGGCCGCGTTGTCCAACACGATCAGCATCCGCCGATCCGCGACCAGGCTGCGGTACCGCGCGACTTGCGCGTCCGGGTCGGCCGGGATGCGTCCGGGCTCGACGCCGAGGGCGTCGAGGAACCCCCGCACCGCCACGGCCGGGTCCATCGGCTCCCGCGCCGGGCTGAAGCCGTGCAGGTCCACGAAAAGCTGCCCGTCGGGGAATCGGTCCAGGTGACGGTGCGCCCACGCCAGGACCAGCCAGGTCTTGCCCATTCCTCCGGCGCCGCCGATGGTGGAGACCCCCGTCGCCACGTCCCCGACCGGGAACTCGGCGAGGGACGGTCCGCGTGCGGTCGGAGCCTGCACAGCGGTGCCCCGTCCGTTCGGCGCAACCGCAGCCAGGGCGTGGTCCAGCGCGTCCAGCTCCACAGCTCGTCCCACGAACAACGCCGGTGCGGAGGGCAGTTGGCGCGGCACCACCCAGGCGGAGGTCGGCTGGGCCGTGTGCAGGTGCACGCCACCGTGCACCACACCGGCCTGCACCACCCCGCCCACGACACCGGACACCGTATTGCGCACACCGAGGTCGCCGACATCGGCCGACGTGGAGCCGGGGAAGCGGGACGGCTCCGGCTCGAACGCCACCAACGGAGACACCTCCCAGACCTGGTCGATGACCGGACGACCACCCCAGCGTTCCACCGCGCCCCACCGCACCACTCCGCACAATGGCGGACCCGAGCACGGGGCAGTTCTTGCGCGTCCCACGCCGCGAGCCGGCGGTTCCCGCCGAGGGGTCTACCTGGTGGGGTGCCGTCCGCGGGTGTCGAGTCGGTGACAGCTGTTCGGTCGGTGGTCGACAGTGCCGGGGTTCGGTGAGCGGGCGGTCAGGATGTCCAGAGTTCGTAGTCGATGACCACTTCCCCGGTCTCGGCGACCGAGTTGATGTGAACCGCGGCGATGTTGCGCTTGTCGGTCCAAACGCACAGCTGTGCCCCCTCGTGCAGGTCCTCCAGGAGGATCGTGCCGACGCCGTCGGTCCGGTCGCGGCACGACGTGTAGGTGGCCAGGCCGTCCACGGGTGTGAGCAGTGGTTGGTCGTTGGGGGCGTGCACTCCGTAGTCCTCGACGATGAGGTCGGCGAGCTCACCGCACCGCTTGCGGCCCACGGGGATGGAGGTCGGGCCCCAGCCCGGGCAGCCCGTGTCGAGGTCGATCTTGTCGATGTCGTTCGTCCGCACGTCCGAGGACGGCTTGAGCCGGTACTCCTTCTTCGCCATGGTGGGCTGGGGCTCGCCGATGGACGTGTCCGGCCTGGAGGGCTTCGAAGGCCTGACGGGCGAGTGCGGCCAGGACGAGGAGGTGTTCTCCACAGCGGTGTTCGTGCTCGTCGGCGATTGTGCTCCGGCCGGGGTGTGGACGAGGGCGCCGCGCAGGTAGGTGATCACGGAAGCCGTCACCGCCGCGACAGCGATCACCCCGACCACGGCGATCGCGATCCGCAGCCGCGAGCGCGATCTCGATGTGTCGGATCGATCGGGTGATGCGAAGGTGACGGTCACGTCCCGGCCGGCCTGCAGGACCACTCCGTCCGAGCTCGCCCGCGCACGTTGGCCGGCTTCCCGTCCGCCGCCCCGAGGATGCGGCGTCTCATCGGTGTCGACCGGGTCTTCGGGCCCAGGGCGGTGGGGCAAGGAGCCGTCGTTCACAGTGCAATACTGCCCGACCCCGGGATGTGGTGTGGGCACCGCGTCATCGGTCCGCGCCATTCGTCGGATCTGGTGAACACGCCGCACCACAGGATTCGAGCGGCACTGGTGCGCTGGTCTTCGGAGCGGATCGCCAGGCGCGCGAGCATGCCCTGCAGCTCATGATGCACGATCACCACAGCTCGACATCACCAAGGTGAGGTCACCGCCCTGCGCTACTCCGCCCTCAACGGGGAACCGACCATCACAGCCACGCCGAGCAGAACGCCGCGATCGCGGCCCACATCCGCCGGCGCAACGCCCGAGCCCGACCCAAGACCGGCTTCGCCACCGACTCACCCATCCGCACCTGGACCGATTATCCGATCAAGGTGGCGTGACGCAGACTAGGCGCGCTCGCGGACCGCCAGGTAGACCGCGCGCACCGCCAGCGTCCGCTCGATCCGCTCGATCACGGGTGCGAAGAACTGCCTGCGCTGCTCGGCGTCGCTCATCGACACCACGGCGAAGTACATGCTGCCGAAGGCCGCGAACAACGTGGCGTTGCGCAGCATCGCCGCGGGCACGCCGGGAACCCACTTGGCGGGCTCCGGTGGCGCTCCGATCCACTGCTCGGCGACGGCGGGCGTGACCACGATCAGGCCGAGCGCCACGAAGAACGCGAACAGCGCGAGTCCCACCACCGCCGCCTGCACGAGCTGGCGGATCGCGAGCATCACCAGCAGGTTGCGGGACTGCCGTCCGTTCAGCTTGCGCGGGCGCAACGGCTCGTCGAACTCCTCGTCGCCCAGCGGCGTGCCCCGGCAGGCTTCCTCGAGCACCTCGGGGCGCAGGTCCTGCTCGACCCGGCCGATCTCGTCCTTGAGCCGCGCGGCCGCCGCGAGGACGGTGATCGCCGCGAACAACGCCACCACCAGGCTCACCCGCTGCCACGGCAGCTGGTTCATCGCCTGCCACAGCTCGCCGGTGAAGAACAGGAACAGCGTCACGAACAACAACGGCGGCAACGCCCGGCCGAGCAGGTGCACGCTGTTGCGCAAGTCGTTCACCGTGTGCCGGATCGCGCCCTTGAGCAACGCCACCAGCCCGTACGTCACCGAGAACCACGCGGCGGCGAAGATCGCCGCGAAGAACACCACCAGCTGCACCGGGTCGCTGTCCGGCGTGCCCTCGATGGTGTCCTGCAGGATCGGCACGATCACCGGCACCACCGCGTACCCGACGAGGATCGCGATCATGCGGTTGCGCGTGAGCAGCGGCAGCCGCCGCACGAACGACGACAGCACGATCCAGGTCGTGAGCGCGCTGGCGAGGATCAGCGTCAGCAGCACCCACCGCCCGTACCCCGCCGCGCCCAGCGGGACGAGCCACACGAGGCAGGCGATCGCGATGGTCGCCAGCGCCGGCAGCATCCGCGGCAGCACGTGCGTGAAGAACCCGTAGCCCTCGATCATCGTCGGGGCTCCCTGCTGGACGAACCACCGCTCGGTGCGGCGCGCCAGCAGCCGTGCGGCTGTCATGGGGAGATGATGCCGCAACTGCCTGGCACGAGCCTGCCCGCCGGTGCGCGGCGTCATCGGCGTTCTACCGGCGGTGATGGCTTTCTTGCGCTGCGTCGTCTCGCGGTGGTTCAGGCGCGCCCGAGTTGTCGCGTGCGCTTACGGCGGGCGCGGTTGTTGATCACGATGAGGGCGGTGGTGCCGACCACGGCGACCACCAGCAGCACTCCTGGCAGCGGGACGGGTGAGCCGAGGTCGTGGGCGAACCACTGGCCGAGGTCGGAGGAGCGGACTTCGTCACCCGCGCCCAGGGAGACACCGAACAGGCCGATGAAGGGGAAGATCCACGACCTCGCGGCGGCCTCCGCGCGGGATGCCCCGATCCTGCCCAGCGATTCGGGGAGGAACGCGCCCACGACCCCGGTGAGGGGCAGCACGACGAAGAAGTACCCCACCGCGCCGAGCAACGTCGCGGCCAGGCCGAGCAACGTGAACAGGAAGATCGTGGTGGTGATGCCGAAGTCGTCGGACCCGGAGGGCGCCCCGGAGGGGGTGAAGACCAGCATCGCGGAGCAGTTGACGACGACCGGACCGAGGAAGGCCGCCGGGCGAAGCCATTGCCCGTGCTGCCTGCTGCGGGCGAAGCGGTCCCCGCTCGCCGCGCCGTCCACCTGTCCGAGCACCAGCCTCACCCGCAGCGAGTGGCAGGCGCGCAACAGCAGGAGCAGGGAGGTCTGCGCCAAGGCGTTGACCAGGTGGGAACCCATCAGGATCGCGACGCCCAAGCCACCGCTGGAGGCGTGGTCACCGACGAAGAACGTGAAGTAGCCCCACAGACCCGTGGCGGAGGCCGCGGCCGCCACGAGGACCTCCGGGGCTCCGGCATCGTCGAACCCGTTCGGCGTCCGCACGACGTGCCTCCAACGACTGTCACCCGGTCTGGTGAGAAGAGTCGCATCGTAGTGACGACGGGAGCAGCGGGCCTCGTGCCGCACGCCTGTTCCGGAGTGACGTCCGTCGCCGCCGACCACCCGACCGCGATGTTGCCGACATAGTGTCGGTAAGGTAGTCGACATGGTGTCGGTAAACCTTGGGCGGTGTGACGGATGTTCCTGACGATCCGCGAGCTGCTGTTCGCGCGCAGTCGCTTCGCGCTGATGGGCTCGGTGGTCGCGCTGACCGCCGTCCTGATGGTGCTGCTGTCCGGGCTGTCGGTGGGGCTGGTGAACGACGGCGTGTCCGGGCTGGAGAAGCTGCCCGTCACCTCGCTCGCGTTCGAGCGCGGCGTGGCGGCCGACGCCGCGTTCTCGCGCAGCGTGGTGGACCTCGACGCGGTGGGCGAGTGGGCCGGCAGGGACGGTGTCACGGCGGCCGCGCCGTACGGGAACACGCTGGTCAACGCGAAGACCAGCGGGGGCGTGGCAGTCGACTTGGCGCTCTTCGGGGTGGATCCCGGCTCCTTCATCGCCCCGGACGCGGCACGGGGCGCGCGACTCGGGTCGAACCCGCACGAGGTCGTGGTGAGCGCCACGGCGGTGGACGCGGGCGTCCGCCTCGGCGACACCGTCACGATCGACCGGATCGGCACGGAGCTGACGGTGGTCGGGGTGCTGGACGGCCAGCACACCTACGGCCACGTGGACGTCGGCTACGTGCCCCTGCGCACGTGGCAGGAGATCCGGGTCGGGGCCGGGCCGGGTGATCAGGCGCCGGCGCACGCCTACGAAGAGATCACCGCGGTGGCGGTGCGCTCGGCGTCCGGGACGGACCTCACCGCCGGTGACAGCGCTGCCGCGACGACGTCGATGACGGTGGAGGACTCCTTCGCCGCGTCGCCGGGCTACTCGGCGGAGACCGCGACCCTCCGGATGATCCAGGTGTTCCTCTACGCCATCTCAGCCCTGGTCGTGGGCGCGTTCTTCACCGTGCTGACCATCCAGCGCAAACCGGAGATCGCCGTGCTGCGCGCCATGGGTGCGAGCACCTGGTACGTGTTGCGCGACAGCCTGGCCCAGTCGTTGGTGCTGCTGGCGCTCTCGACGGCCGTGGGCGTCGGCGTCGGCCTCGCCGCCGGCGCCGCCATCTCCGCCACGCCCATGCCGTTCGCGCTGGAGGCGGGGCCGATCGGGGTCGCGTCGCTGCTGCTGGTCGTGCTCGGCATGGCCGGGGCGTCCCTGGCCGTGCTGCGCATCACCAAGATCGACCCCTTGACCGCCCTGGGAGGCAACCGGTGAGCGAAGGACTGCTGCTGGAACGGGTGAGCCTGCGCTACGGCGACGGCGAGGAGACCACGGTCGCGCTGGAGGAGGTGAGCCTGCGCGTCGAGCCGGGTGAGATCATCGCCGTCGTCGGCCCCTCGGGGGCGGGCAAGTCGAGCCTGCTCGCGGTGGCCGGCGGGCTGACCGTGCCGGACTCGGGCCGCGTCCTCGTCGGCGGCGTCGACCTGGCGGGACGGGAGCGGGACCGGGCGCGCGTGCGTCGCGAGCGGATCGGCTACGTGTTCCAGAGCAACAACCTGATCCCCTCCCTGACCGCTGTCGACCAGGTGAGGCTCCCGCTGACGTTCGGACGGGTGACGGACCCGCGTGACCCGCGGGAGCTGCTCGCCGCGGTGGGTGTGGAGCACAAGGAGGACCGCAGGCCCCACCAGCTCTCGGGTGGTGAGCGGCAGCGGGTCGGTATCGCCCGCGCGCTCGTCACCCGACCGGACGTGCTGCTGGTGGACGAGCCGACCGCCGCGCTGGACCGGCAGCGCAGCCACGAGGTCCTGGAACTGCTCGCCCGCGAAACGCGCGAACGGCGAATGGCTACAGTCGTCGTCACGCATGACCACGACGTGCTGCGTCACTGCGACCGGGTGTTCGAGATGGTCGACGGCCGGTTGACGGCGGGTGAGCCCGTCACCGCGTAGTGGACGGCTCGACCCGCCAGGAGGAGAACGTGCCCCGCATCCAGGCGCCCACCGTGGCCGAGCACCGGGCCCGGCAGCGGCGGGCGATCCTGGACGCGGCACGTGCGCTGCTCGCCGAGACCGGCGCGGCGCCGACGCTGGCCGCCGCCGGTGAACGCGTCGGGCTCGCGAGGTCGAGCGTGTACCAGTACTTCCCCTCGGCGGAGGCCCTGCTGGAGGCCGTGGCCGCGGACGTGTTCCCGACGTGGTCGGCGCGGGTGCTCGACCACGTCGCGTCGGTGACCGATCCGGCCGACCGCGTCTGGGCCTACGTGGAGGCCAACGTCACCCTGTTCTCCGGGCCGGAGCAGGCGCTCGCCCAGGCGCTGCGGACGGTGATGGACCCGGCGGTGCTGCACGAGCACAGCGCGCAGCTGCACGCCAGGCTCCAGGAGCCGCTCATCGACTCCCTGAGCCTGCTCGGTGAGCCCGAGACCGGACGCATGGCCGAGCTGATCAACGCGACCGTCCTGCGGGCGTCGCAGAACATCGAGGCCGACGGGGTGGCGGCGGTGCTGGGCCTGCTGGACCGGCTGCTCCGCCCCTACCTCGACGCGCGCCGAGCCGATCGGTGACGCACCGGCACGGGTCCCGCCCGGGGGTGACGCGTTCGGGAACGGCATCGCCCGCGGCCGGGCGGACGAGTGCCGGTGGGCGCTGCCCGGCCAGGTGATCGAAGTCGGCGGGCTGGAGGACGGCACGTGCGCACTGGTCACCCGGGTCGATCCCCGGGTGTGCACGCTCATCCCTTCACGGCCCCCGCGGTGAGGCCCTCGGTCAGGAACCGCTGCCCGAACCCGTACATGACCGCGACCGGGATGCTGACCAGCAGCGAGGCCGCGGCCAGCTGTCCCTGCGGCACGACGTCACCGAAGATCATCGACTGCATGCCGACGGGCAGCGTCTTGTAGTCGTCCTTCGTGATGAACACGAAGGCGAACAGGAACTCGTTCCACGCGTTGGTGAGCGTGAACAGCGCGACCGCGAGCAGGCCCGGCTTGGCCAGCGGCAGCACGATCCGGATGAACGCCCCGAACCGCGTGCAGCCGTCGACCAGCGCGGCCTCCTCAAGATCGGCCGGGATCGACTTGAAGTAGCCGACGAGCAACCACGTCGCGAACGGCAGGGTGAACGTGGGGTAGGCGAGCACGAGCGACCACAGCGAGTCGTTGAGCCCGATCCCGCTCATCATCTGGTAGAGCGGGATGAACAGCAACGCGCCCGGCATCACGTAGGTGAGCAGGATCGTGACCGTGAAGCTCTCCGAACCCCGGAACTTCAGCCGCGCCAGCGCGTAACCGGCCAGCGCCGCGCAGACCAGGGCGATCACCGTGGACGCCACCGAGACGAGGACCGTGTTGACGTACCAGGTGCCGAACGCCCTGCCGGTGAACAGGTTGGTGAACTGCTCGGTGCTCCACGGGGTCGGCCAGAGGTCATCGGTGCGCGCGACGATCTGGTCGTCGGACTTGAACGCCGTGACCGTCATCCAGTAGAGCGGGGCGAGCACGAAGCCCAGCAGGCCCACGAGCGCGATCCCGCTGCCGGTGCCGCCGACCACCCGGGCGGCCACCCGGTTGCCGCGCGCGGCGAGCACGGAGACGACCCGTCCGACGGCGGCCGTGAGCACGACGAACACGCCCAGCACGAGCGCGGCCTTCCACACGATGTGCGGTGACGCCCAGACCAGCACGAGCACCGAGCCCACGACGACCACCCACGGCAGCGCCCGGCGCTGCACGGGGGTCAGCCGCCTGCGTCCCGAGTCACCCGAGCCGGGCAGGTCGCCGCGTCGCATCATCCGCACGAGGATCACCACGAGGATGCCGATGACCGGCAGCATCACCAGCGTGACCGCGGCCCCCGCGCCCAGTTGCAGCTGCTGGATGGCCTTCGAGTAGGCCACCATCACGTACGGGGCGGTGGCGTCCCCTGGTCCGCCCTGCGTCATCAGCCAGATCAGGTCGAAGTTGTTGAACGTCCAGATCGACGACAGCAGCACGGTCACGATCATGATGTTGCGCAGACCCGGCAGCGTGATGTGCGCGAAGCGCTGCCACGGCGAGGCGCCGTCCACCACCGCCGCCTCGTAGAGACCGCTGTCGATGGCCTTGAGCCCGGCGAGGAACGTCACCGCGAAGAACGGGACGCCCTTCCAGACGTTGACCAGGATGACCGCCGGCATCGCGAGCGCGGGATCGGACAGCCACTGCGCGGGCCAGGAGTCGACGAGCCCGATCGCGGCGAGGGCGGGCCCGATGCCCGAGTCGGTGAGCAGGACGTTGACGCTGCCGAAGATCGGGTCGAACAGGGACCGCCAGGTGAAGGCCGTGACGACCGTCGGCACCACCCACGGCAGCAGGATCACCCCGGCGACGATCGCCCGGCCGCGGCGCATGTGGTGCAGCATCAACGCCGCGATGAGGCCGAGGGTGACTTTGAAGATCTCGGCGTAGGCGGTGAAGACGAACGAGTTGAGCACGCCCTTGTGGAACACGGCGTCGTCGATGAGGGCGAGGTAGTTGTCCAGCCCCACGAACACCGTCTCCGCGCCGTGGCGCTCGGTGGCGCTGGTGAAGATCGAGCTGGTGATCGGCACCAGGATCAGGCCTGCCACCAGCAACAACGTCGGCCCGATGAACACGGCGGCGAGACGCCAGTCGCGCCCGAGCAACCGCTGCGACGAGGTGAGGGAGGACGACGTGCCCGGCGCCGGACGGGCCGGCGCCGAACGCGGACGCGGAACGGTCACTGCGGGTAGCCCTGCTGCTCGAAGACCTGGACGATCCGGGCGTGCGTCGAGGCGACGGCCTCGGCCGGCCGGGCGCCCTGGATGACCGACTGCATCATGTCGGTCAGCAGGTAGGCGGCGGTGGCGGCCTGCTCGCCCGGGCTCGGAGCCTGGGGGAAGGCGTAGCCGGTCTTGGTGGTCAGCGGGAGCGGCGTGCGGGTCTGCTCCCGCAGCGCGGGGAAGGCCGGGTCACCGCTGGTGTAGTGCGGGTCGGAGTCCCACACCTTGTCCCACGCGGGGTTGACCAGGCAGGGTGCTCCCTTCGCGACGCCGAGCAGCGCGCTCCCGCCGGCCATGAACTTCGCCACCAACTTGGCGAGGTCGGGGTTCTTCGCCCCCTTGAACACGACGAACGAGTTGGACTCGCCGTACGCGAGCGGCCGGTCGATCGCCGGCCCGGTGGCGCCGTTGAACGGGTGCGTGTTCGCGTAGACCGGGTTGTTCTTGGTCTTCGAGTCGGCGTAGACGCTGAACTGGTTGAGCGTGAGCCCCAGGACCTGCGCCAACCAGTTCTCGTTGTTGCTCGAGTCGGTCCAGCTGCCGACCCCGGGCGGCAGCATCGGCGCGTACTTCGGGTTCGTGTAGATGTCGCCGATGAAGGTGACGGCGGCGACGGTCTCCGGCGAGTCGAACACCACCTTCGTGCCGGTGTTGTCCGCGATCGCGCCGCCGTAGCAGTTGATGACGTTCGTGATGAAGCCGTTGGCGTCACCGGAGCGGTTCACCGTGAGACCCCAGCCGAAGCGCCGCTTCGCCGGGTCGGAGACCTCCAACGCGTGGTCGCGCAGCTCCTCCCACGTGTAGTGGGGCTTGAGCGGGAGGCCTTTCTCCTCGTACCAGTCCTTGCGCAGGTACATCGCGGTCGCGATGAAGTGGTACGGGATCGCGTACCAGCGCCCGCCGAACACGCAGAAGTTCGCCGCCTCCGTCGCGGGCTCCCCGTAGAGCGCGCGCATCTCGTCGACCACGTCGGTGACGTCGGTGAGGGCGTCGAGGTTGTGGAGCTGGCCGACGAACCGCCGATCGCTCATGAAGGCCAGGTCGCGGCTGGTGCCCGCCTTCACCTCGGTGTCCATCTTCGCGACCATGTCGCCGGCGTCACCGGAGACCAGGTCGTTGCGGACCGTGGTGCCGGTGGCCTGCGCGAACGCCTGCAACGACCGGTCCAAGGCCTGGTTGGCGGTCTCCGAGTAGAGCTTCTGCGACAGCATCCCGACCGACCCGCCGCGGAGCGCGGCTGCCTGGTCGAGCAGCGCCTGGGGCACTTGGACGTCGACCTGCGGCGCGGTGGGACCACCCCCGCACCCGGCGAGGCCGAGCACGCCCAGCGCGCTCATCCCGAGGAACGTGCGCCTCGACAACCCTGTGTTCTCCTCCACGACAACTCCTCTCGCGTCCGATCGAGCGGACGTTCGGCGACGTTGCGACCGGCGGGACAGCGCATGGGTTTCAGCACCGGCACGGCCGGTCGACTGCGGAGCCGGGCCCGCTGGACGACCACCGCGTCGGCCACGTGGAGCCTGGGTTCACCCCCGCGCTCGCGTGCAGTCGACCCAGGACGCGGTGGTGACGACGATGTCGGCCGGGTGGGTCTCGGTCACCGTCCCGTCCGAGACCCGCAGGTGCAGGAGCACGGATACCGGGATGAGCACGGCTCTGGCGATCCGGAACACCACCCTCACCGAACCCTTCCTCGACTGGCGCGGAAACGTTTCGCCGACGCTACCGGCCGGATCTCAGAGTTCACTGAGACTTCTCGACCTGCTCCGACCCCTGGCTGCTCACCTGCTCAAGCTCGGGAACGGGCGCTCAACAGCGCATGTGGTGCGGCCACGGCGGAATACCGATCTGGTCGCTCTCGTGGCGGCAGCGCGCGGTGTCGACGTCGGCCACGTGGTCTGACCTGTGGTCAGGCCGCCGTGCAGCAGCACGGCGAGGGATGCCCGGTCGGCATCGCCCACCCCATCGGGGAGGCCGCCTACTGGCCGTCTCGTCGCAGGAACCGGTAGAGCAACCACAGGACCAGGGCGATCGGGGTGAGTACCGCCGCGAACAGGATCGCCGCGAACATCCCGTAACCGTGCGGGTCGGAGGACAAGCCGACGACGCCGGCCAGTCCCATGCCGATGAGCAGCACGATCAGCGCCACCGCGCAGCCGAGCGCGGCGAGCACGATTCGCCTCAGCGCTGTCCGCAGAGCGGTCACCGACACCATGAGGAGCGCGGCGCAGCCGGCGCAGCGCGGCCGGCGTGGCGCCAGTCGGCGATACCCGTCATCGGAGAGCCCCGTCCCTTCCTCGAACTCGTTGCCGCCTGGTGTCCGCTCCCACGCGTCCCGGTGCGCCGGTGGCGTGCGCACCTCCGGCCGACCGCCGGAAGGAGAGTCCTTTGTGGACTGCACTGGTGTCGGGCCACCCCTTCGCCGTCCGCGGGGAAGGGGCTTGTCGGCGGCACGCCGTTCCTCCCTCTGGCGCAAGGTTACGCCGGCGCCCGGGGGCGACCCCCGTTCGTAGGTTTTGGTGACCTGTGCGGTGCTCCATACTCGCGTTCGGCGCGGCGGCCCCCTGTCACCCTGCCTCGGCCGCCGGCTCGTCTGGAGGTCTGTCGATGAAGGTTCTGGTAGGTCTTGTCACGGCGGTGCTGTTACTCCTGGGGACCAACGCGGCGGCTGCTCAGCCGACCGACACCACGCCGTACTACTGGCAGGTCCCGGGAGCCGGTGAGCACGTGTTGCAGTCGGCCGGGTTCGACGTCGAGCACGGCGTCGACGGCGCCGTGCAGGTGGTCGGCGACCAACGGGTGGCCGACCGGCTGGTCAGGCTCGGCTACCGGCCGAGCAGGTTCGACTCGGTGTACAAGCCGGTGGCGACCGGCCGGTCCGCGGACATCGGTGTCCAGACGTTCTACGGCGGCTACCGGACGGTGGCCGAGCACGAGAAGCACCTGACCGACGTGGCGGCCGCGTACCCGGCGCTGACGCAGGTGTACGACATCGGTGACAGCTGGCGCAAGACGCGCGGCCTGGGCGGTCACGACATCAGGGCCATCTGCATCACCAAGAAGCAGTCCGGCGACTGCTCGCTGAGCCCGAACTCCGCCAAGCCCCGGTTCGCGCTGATCGCGCAGATCCACGCGCGGGAGCTGGCCACGGGCGAGCTCGCGTGGCGGTGGATCGACCACGTCACCAAGGGGTACGGCACGGACGCCGAGGTGACGTCCATCCTGGACACCACCGAGCTGTGGGTGGTGCCGATCGTCAACCCCGACGGCGTGGACATCGTCGCGTCCGGCGGCAACCAGCCGCTGATGCAGCGCAAGAACGCCAACAACACCAGCGCGTCGTGCTCGGCGCCGAGCTACGGCGTGGACCTGAACCGCAACTCCACGTTCAAGTGGGGCGGCGCCGGCACCAGCCGCTGCGGCGAGACCTACCAGGGCACGGCCGCCGGTTCCGAGCCGGAGACCAAGGCGATCGAGGCGTGGTTCAAGCAGTTGTTCCCCGACCAGCGCGGACCGGGCGACACCGAGCCCGCGCCGGTGACCACCAAGGGCGTGATGATCACGGTGCACAGCTACGGCAACCTGATCATGCCCCCGTGGGGCTGGACGTGGAACGCGAACCCGAACGCGACGCAGTTGGCGGCGCTGGGCCGGAAGATGGCGGCGTTCAACGGGTACACGGTGGTGGCCGAGGGCGACACGACGGGCACGACCGACGACTTCACCTACGGCAACCTGGGCATCGCGAGCTACACGTTCGAGATCGGGTCGGGCAGCGGTAGCTGCGGCGGGTTCTTCCCGCAGTACTCGTGCGTGGACAGCTTGTTCTGGCCCAAGAACAAGGGCGCTTTCCTGACGGCGGCGAAGGCGGCGAAGGCCCCCTACGCGAGCTGACCTCACATCGGGTCCGCGGGCGTGGTCCGGCACGACCACGCCCGCGACCGCTCCTCCCCGTCCACGCGTGCCCGGCGGTCGGGTGAATAACTTGCGGGTTATCTGAGCATCCTGGTAAGGACTTACAAGGTCGTGCTCTCACCTTGCCCGAGAGGACTGCTCATGATGCGAGGAAAACGTGTCCTGCTCGTCCTGGCCGGCGCCGTCCTGGCGTTGACCGGGATCACCGGGCCCGCGTCGGCCCAACCGGATCCGATCACCGCCCTGGCCGGCAGCGGGACCGTGAACGACCCGTGGGTGCCGATGCGCGAAGCGCACACCACCTGTGAGTCCACCACCCTGTTCGGCAACTACTACGGCGGCGTGCACCGGGACCCGATCGTCGTGCTGCCGCGCGGCACGTGGATCGGGGTCCGCTACATCACCGGCGACGGCCGCTCCGCCGACGTCCTGTGGCACAACCACAGCCAGTGGGGCTTCATGCTGCGCAGTTGCTTCGCCTTCGACTGACCCGACGAACCGCGAGGAGCACCCCACCATGCGCACACTCCGCTTGGCTGCCGCCGTCACGGCGCTGACCGCCGCGGCCACCCTCACACCGGCCGCCTCCGCGGCCCCGGTCGACGCCCAGACCGTCCGCCAGGTCTGCGCCCGGGACCTGTACGTCCGCGCCACGGCGGCGGGCGTGGTGATCGGCACCCTGTACTACGGCGAGAACTTCGACGTGCAGCGCTACTCGCCCAGCGGGCAGTGGGTCTTCGGCCACGCCTACGGCAACGTCCACCAGGACGGTTGGGTCCAGAACGGTTGGTTCTGCTGACCTGTCACGCCCACCGCCGCCACCGTCGCGCGACTCGCGCGACGGTGGCGGCGGTCCCAGGCTCACCACGCGGGTCGGTTGAAGAACGCGCCGGTCCGCCGACCCGAACAGGGCAGCGAACCTGAACCGGTCCGCGGGGTCGTGGAGGAGCCGCCCCGCGAGTCACCTCCCCCCACGACAACGCCCCGTGATCGGTGGTAGGAACCAGGGAGAGGTGAGGAGGCGTCCGGTGGTCGGGGTGCTGGTCGTGGGAGCGGGGATCGCCGGGTTGACGACTGCGTTGAGCCTGCACGCGGTCGGGTGGCGAGAGGTCCGGGTGATCGACGCCGCGGTGCGGTTGCGGCCGGTCGGGGCGGGGCTCAACGTGCTGCCCAACGCGGTGCGCGAACTGGACGCGCTCGGCCTGCTGGAGGAGCTGTCCCGGGTCTCGGTGTCCACCGCCGAGCTGCGCTACTACCACCGCGGCGGCGACTTGATCCTGCGCGAGCCGCGCGGTGCGGAGGCGGGGTACCGCTGGCCGCAGCTGTCGATCCACCGCGGGCCGTTGCAGGCGGTGCTGCTCGATGCCGTGCGCGCGCGGCTCGGCGCCGGGGCCGTCACGACCGGCCTGCGGGTCGTGGACCTCGACCGGCGCGCCGACGGGCGGTGGCGGGTGGTCACCGCAGGGCCATCGGGCGCGCGTGAAGTGTGGGAGACCGACGTGCTGATCGGCGCGGACGGCATCCGGTCCGCGGTGCGGGAACTTCTCCACCCCGACCACCCCGGACCGCGCAGGCGGATGGGGCTGCCCATCTACCGGGGCACCGCGGACCGCGCCCCGTTCTCCGGCGGGCGCACCATGCTCGTCGGGGGTGACGAGGAGCGCAAGGCCGTCGTGTACCCGCTGACGGCGGCCGCACCTGGCGGCGCCGCGGTGGTGAACTGGGCGGTGGTCGCCCCCACCCCGCGAGACGCCGAAGGCATCGTGGACTGGAACCAGCCGGTGCCCGCGTCGGTGTTCGTCGACCAGCTCGCCGGCTGGCGCTTCGCCGACGTCGACGTGGTGGACCTGATCCGCGGCAGCGACCAGGTCCTGGAGTACCCGATGGCCGACATCGACCCCCTGGACAGCTGGTCGGTGGGCACCGCGACGCTCGTGGGCGACGCGGCGCACGCCATGGTGCCGATGGGGTCCAACGGCGCCACCCAGTCGGTGCTCGACGCCCGCGCGATGGCCCACCACCTGGCCGCCGCCGCCGACGACCCGGCCGCAGCCCTGATCGCCTACGACCGGCTGCGCCGCCCGGCGGTGACCCGCATCCAGCGCGCCAACCGGGAGTACGGCCCGGAGGCCGTGGTCAACCTGGCGCACCGGGCGGCGCCGGGCGGCTTCGACGAGCAGTCGCCGCCGTTCTCGCGGCGCGAGCTGCGAGAGCTGATCGACGGGTACGCGGAGATCTGCGGCTTCGACGTGGCCGCGGTCAACGCCGGCACGCCGTTCGGCTCCACCACCGGCTGACCCCGCCGATCGGCCCGCGGTGCCCGGCCGTCACGGTGACCTGATCGACAGGGCGTGGTGGAAGACGTCGCGCGGGTCCCAGCGGGCCTTGACCCGTTGCAGGCGGGGGTAGTCGGTCTTGAAGTACAACGTGCGCCACGGCACGCCCGAGGTGTTCCAGCGCGGGTCGGCGAGGTCCACGTCCGGGAAGTCGACGCCCACGCCGTCGGTCGCGGTGTCGGGCACGGGCACACCGCCGGTGGTGGCGTAGAGGTCGCGGTAGAACTCGCGGACCCACGCCGGCTGGTCGGCGTCCTGCTCCCGGGCGGCCCAGAACGAGGTGAGCCAGGCGCGCAGGACCGAGTCGCGCTGCGGCACGGCCGTCTCGTACGGCGGCACGGTGTTGATCCTGCCCCCGTACGAGTAGAGGAACACCGCGCCGATGCCCGTCTGCCGCCCGTCCGCCAGGTACCGGTAGCAGGCCGCGACCTGCTGGTCGGTCCACGCCCGGCTCAGGAACGCGTCCGCCGACTTGGTGCGGTTCACGCCGGAGGTGCCGAACCCGTCGCCCAGGGTGGCCTTCAACCGGTGGAGCAGGCGATCGACCGGCTCTGCCAGGTGATCGCCCACGACTTCGCGACCCACCGCCCGCGACCTGCGCGGAGCGCGGGTGAGCCGTGCGGCGCCTTCACCACCACGGAGGAACGACGGCGACCTGGTGGCCGAACTGGCGAGAGCACCCCGAAGCGAGTACCGGGACCCAGGGCTGCGACTCACCCACCCGTGGCCCGCCGACCGCCGACCGTCGTGAAAAGTCCACTGGCTGATCCCGCTGCGCCATAATCGAACGGTGAAGCGCAAGGCGGCGCAACGCCAGGATCGTGTGGAGCGCGCGCGGCTCAGGACTGTGAGCAGCAAAGAGGCCAGGGCTGCGATCAACCGTCAAGGGCGGGAAGCGCGTGCGCGGATGGCCGAACAGGGTCAAGAGGCTCATGACCTGGCCGCGACGATCGCTCCCTGGTTGGGCATGGCGTGGCAGTACGGCTCTCCCGGTGGGGGCGATTTCCGCCACGCCGATCACCGCTACCGAAGAGGCGTCGCGTCCGACGTCGGAGAAGCTGCCGGCCATGCCCGTCCAGAGCTTCGTTCTGCTCTTGAAGATGTCGTGTCCAGGCTGCACGAGTTGCGGGCGGAGTGGAGCGCGTGGAGCTGCAAGGATCACCGGCACCGTTCCGCTCCCCATGACGGGCTCTGCACTTCCCGCGCTCTATTCGGTCGAACCCTGGCGGACATCGAGATCGGCTTCAACGAGGTCATCGGGTTGGCGATGTACCCGGTGCAACCGGACAACCTCTACGGGGGTGGTGAACTCGAGAAGGAGGTCAAGCGAATCCACCTGAAGCTCCGCGGGCTCGCGGAGAGGTTGTCGAGAGGCTCCGTGGCCCGTCCGGTGTCCGAGATGCGACCGCCCCGGTACGCACGGCTCCGAGGTGGCGTGCTCGAGCGCCTGTTCAGGGCCGACCTCGACGCTCAGGTCGAGGCGGGACACTCTGTGCGGTGCGGGTTGAGAAGAGGTGATGTGGCGCTGAAGGAGGCAGGGGTTTGGCACGATGCCACCGCCGCCTTGTTGAGGCGCGGTCTGGGTGACGAGACGGCACAGGGGTTCGAATTCCAGACGAAAGGGGCTCGCATCTGCAAGATTCCGAAGATCGACCGGGTAGCTCTCGGCTCCGCTCATCTGGAGCTGGGCTTGGTCTACTTGGGTGAAGTGCGGGAGCGCTTGTCCGACTACGCGGAGGCGGCCGGGCAGCGGCTCCCGCCGGGTGCCGGGTCCGGTGTGCGAAACAACGTCGACGGTTCTGTCGGGAATGCCGTGCAGGCGGGGATCATCTACGGCGACGTGCGCTTCTACGGCAGTGCGCCGGATGGTGGGCGATCCGGCTGAACCCGTGTCGGGGACCTGGCTGCGCGACCGGTGGGGAAGGTCGACGTGGCTGCTCCGCGCCGGCGGGTCAGTGCTCGTAGAAGTAGCCGGTCACGTCGACCACGAGGTCCAGGCTGCCGTCGCTCCCGTTGTAGAACCCGGCCGTCACCTGCTCGGTGACGGCGAGGTTGTTGGTCACCGCGCCGGGGGTTCACGACCTTCGCGTTGAAGATCACCGCGGTGGGGCCGAAGTCGAGCTTCGGCGCACCCTGGTCCAGGGTGTACTGGGTGTTCGACCTGCCCGGCGGCGCTCCGTCCGGACCGCCGATGCCGCCGCGGGTGTCGACCGCGCGGATCGGTGACACGGGCACGAGGTAGCTCTTGCCGAACCGGGCGAAGTAGCCGATGACGTCGATGACCACGTCCGTGGTCGCGTTCGCGTACAGGTTGATGTGGCCGTCCGCCGAGGGGACGATCACCGAGTTCGTGGTGGTCGGCCTCGCCGAGTAGTTGAGGCTCGACGTCTGCGGGTTGGCCGTGCCGGAGGGGTGGACCGTCAGGTGCCCCGGTGCGCGGGGGCCGACCACGACGACGGTGAGCAGCGCCGCGGTCGCCTGGCCGGGCACGTCACCGGTGTAGTGGCCGGCGACCCGCTGGGTGAACGTCTCGCCCGCCACGACAGGTCGGGGTGACACCGCGCCGAGGCCGTTGCGCGTGTCGAGCAGCCGGCTCGGGTGGACGGGGGTGAAGCCCTCGGCGGTCGCGGCCTTCGCGAAGTAGCCGGTGACGTCGGAGATCAGGTCGACGGTGCCGGGACTGCCGTTGAACAGGTCGACGTGGCCGGCACCGACCGCGACGGTCGTCAGCCCGGGCACGGTCCCGCTGGCCCGGAAGTCCACCACGGACGCGGTGAGCCTCGCCTGCCCGGAGGGGTGGGCGGTGAGGTACCCGTCGACCGTCGTGCCGGTGACGGTGAGGTTCATGGCCACCGCCGTCACGTCGGCCGGAACCCCGTGGCGGCCACCGACCGCGAGCCGCACGGTGCTGTACGGCGCGACCTTCCGGACGGGCGCGCCGACACCGGTCCTGGTGTCGAGGAAGCGGGTCGGTCCGTGCTTGACGTAGCCGGAGCCGAGCGTGGCGACGCTCGTGGTCGTGGTCGCGGTGTTGCCGCCGGCGTCGGTGGCGGTGGCCCGGACCTGGTACGTGCCGGCCAGGTCGTACCGGTGCTGGGACACCTCGCCGGTCACGGTCTCGGTCTTGCCGTCACCGAAGTCGAAGGTGGTGGCGGCGATGTTCCGCGGACTGCCGCCGGGGTCCGCGTCGAACACCACCGTCATGCCGCCCCGCCTGCTCACGGTCAGGCCTGGGTTCAACGTCCCGCCGGCGGGCACGACCACGAGCGGCCAGGAGCGGGCGGTGGTCAGCAGGGACTCGCTGGTCGCCGTGATCGTCGGAGCGGTGCTGCCCGTCGGCCGCCGCACGGCGCCGCCTTCGAACACGATCGGCGCGTCGGCGGTCCCGGACCGGGTGATGGTCACGGTCTCGTCCTGCGTGCCGGTGATGTCGACGACCTGGCCGGGTTCGACCACGTCGGCCGCCGCCTGCACGGTGCAGAACGGCGTGGTCGCGCTGCCGTCACCGGCGTCGGTGCACGTCGCGATGTCGCACACGTGCAGCGTGGTCGCCGCGGCCTGCGCCGTCGGCGCCGGCGTCACTGCGGCGAGAACCGCGAACGCCGCGGCGGGGGCGGCTCGGGCATCCCTGCCGCGGGACCGGCGTCAGTATGAGCGAGGCACCTCCAGCGCGACCGGGTACCGGGCAACCGGGTGCGCCGGTCGGGCGGCGGTGGGTGTAGTCGGTCGAGGCCCGTCGAGTGGCACGGTCCCGGAGCGGGGTGTCAGGCGTGGGAGACGAGGAAGACGACTTTGCCGCGGACCGCGCCCGACGCGGCCTGGGCGTGGATCGCCGGCAGCTCGGTCAGCGGCACCCGCCGGGCCACGTCGACCCGCAGGTCGCCGGAGTCGACCAGCGTGACGAGCTTCGCCAGCTGCTCGGCGTCACTGCGGACGTAGAGGTCGATGCCGCGCACGTCGCGGTCCTCGTCGGTCGGCGCGGGCATCCAGACGGTCGTGTTGACGACGACTCCGCCGGGACGGACCACCGTGACCAGCTCGGCCAGGACCGCCGGGTCGACGGGCGCGAGGTTGAGCACCAGGTCGACCTGCTCGGTCACCGCGGACAGCACGCTGGTGGTGGTGTGGTCGACGACCTCGTCGGCGCCGGCGGTCCGCACGGCCTCGGCGCTGCGCGGGCCGGCCGTGGCGATCACGTGCGCACCGGCCCGCTTCGCCAGCTGGACGGCGTAGCCGCCGACCGGTCCGCCCGCGCCGTTGACCAGCACGCGCTGCCCGGCCTCCAGCCGACCGTGGTCGAAGAGCGCCTGGTAGGCGGTGAGGCCCACCACCGGCAACGCGGCGGCGTCGGCCAGCGGGATGCTCTCGGGCGCCGGGGCCAGGGCGGTCGCCGGCGCGAGGACGTAGTCGGCCGCCGCGCCGGGCTTGGTCATCGGCAGGAAACCGATCACCTCGTCACCGACCGCGAGGCCCTCGACGCCTCCGCCGAGCGCGTGGACCGTGCCGGCGACGTCGAGGCCGGGGGTGTGCGGCAGGTCGACCGGGATCGGGCCCCGCATGACGCCCAGGCGGATGTTGCCCTCGACGGGGTTGAACGTCGTGGCCGTGACGCGGACCAGGACCTCGCCGGCCGCGGGGACCGGCTGCTCGACGTCCTCGTGGCGCAGGACCTCGGGGCCGCCGAACTCGTGGAAGCGGACTGCCTTCACGGCTGCTCTCCTTCACCATGTGCTTCGAAGTCGAAGCATCTGGACCTGAGCATAGAACTGCTTCGAATTCGAAGCAAAGTGATGTGCGGCACGTCCGGCACGGGGCGGCCCCGATGGCACGCCCGGCGGGCGACCGATGGTCCTTCGAATTCGAAGCAGTAGACTGGTGGCATGGCCGACTCGCCGCCGTCGCTCGACCCCGTCCAGCTCGGCGCGTACTTCGACCTCGTCGAGGTGACCAGCCTGCTGCGCCACGCGGTCGAGCAGCAGCTGAAGGAGGCCGGCGAGCTGAGCTACGTGCAGTTCCAGCTGCTGGCGCGGCTCGGTGACTCGCCCACGGGCAGCCACCGCATGACCGACCTGGCCGACGGCGTCGTCTACAGCCGCAGCGGCCTGACCTACCAGGTGGCGCTGCTGGAGAAGGCGGGCCTGGTCGAGCGCACGCCGTCCGCCGACGACGAGCGGAGCGTCACGGTCACCATCACCGACGCCGGACGCGCGCTGCTCGCGGCCGTGCTGCCCGGCCACGTCGAGGTCGTCAGCAGCCTGCTGTTCGAACCGCTCTCCCGGGCCGACGTCACCAAGCTCGCCGCCCTGCTGGCGCCGGTGCGCGACCACATGCGATCCACTCCGCCGCGTTCGGCCGCGCCTCGCCGCCGCAAGGGCTGACGTCGCCGCACCGGGACGCGGTCACCTGACGGACACCTCCCAGCCGTTGGCCAGGGGGCAGTGCTGCGCCGCCCGGTCCACCAGGGTGCGTCGCTGCGCGTCATCGGTGACGTTCGGCAGCTCCACGACCAGGCGGGCGTCGAGGTCGTACCGCTGGGCGCCGTGCGCGCTCAGCGACACCTCCGCGCGCACCGCGCTCCCTTCCGTGTCGTGCCCTCCGGATGACGCGGTCAGCACCAGGCTCTGGTGCAGGCAGGTGGCCAGGGCTGCGGCGAAGAGGCGTTCCGGGTCCCAGCCGTGCCCGCTGCCACCCAGTTCGACCGGCTGGGTGACGGCCAGTGCGGTGCCCTCGGCGTCGTCGACCTCCACGCGGCCGTCCCGGGACACCGCCGCGGTGCTGTAGAGCTTCGTCATGTCCGTCGTCCCCAGCCTGTTCGCGAATCGTCGCCGACGGATAACCCGCCACTCGCCGGTCAACCGCGGGAGCCGTCGGACCACCCTGCCGTGTTCGCGGCGCGCGTTCGGGTACTCGACGGGAGGTCCCGAGAGGTTGGAGTCGTCGTGCGGGTGGTCCGGTCGGGTCGGGTGGACGTGGGGGTGTTGCTGCGGCGACTCCGGCGTCGTGGGCTCAACTACGACCCGGCGGAGGTGCGGCGTCCGGAGTGGACGTTCGACGTGCACCGCCACCTGCTGGGGCGGGAGGCGGTCGGGCCGCCGGTCGAGGGCGGGGTGTGGTGGCGGGCCAAGCCCCTGGTCGCGGCCTACGAGTTCAGCCCGCCCGAGATCGTCCGCGCGTACTACGAACCCGGTTCGGAGCTGTCCGGTCGCGACATGCTGCTGGAGGCGCGACTGCCGGGGGTGCGGTTCCTGATGGGCGTGCGGGTGACCGGCGTGCGGGAGGAGACCACCGCGGAGCGGACGCTGTGGGGCTGGGGGTACGAGACGCTGGAAGGGCACCTGGAGCGGGGCCGGGTGGACTACGCGTTGGTCAAGCACCACGCCACCGGCGAGGTCGAGTTCGTCGCGCGAAGCCACTCGCAATTGCACCCGCGTGCGCCGTGGTGGATGCGGTGGGGATGGCGGTGGTTCGGGCGGCGCGTGCAGTTGCGGTTCTACCGGCGGGCGGGGCAGCGGTTGCGGCGCCTGCTCCACGACCCGGTGGCCGTCGCACCGGCCACAGTGGAGCGATCCCCCGGTCGGGGGGTGAGCCTGCCCGATCCGCTGGGGTGAGGTTGCGGTGTCGTCCGACGGGTAGTCCAAGCCGACCGGAACGGTCCGATCGGACGGGGACGTGTCGTGAAAGTCGTGATCACCGGAGCATCGGGCAACGTGGGCACCGGCCTGCTGCGCGCCCTGGCCGCGGACAGCCCGGACCACCGGGTCGTGGGCGTGTGCCGCCGGCCGCCCGCGGACGGGGTGTTCGAAGGCGTGACGTGGCAGGCGTGCGACCTGGGGGAGGAGGGCGCGCGCGACGTGCTCGACCGGGTCATGGTCGGCGCGGACGCCGTGGTGCACCTGGCGTGGATGTTCCAGCCGGTCCGGCGGGGTGTGCGGCTGCACCGCACGAACCACAAGGGCACCGCGGCGGTGCTGGACGCCGCCCGGCGGGGCGGTGTGCCGCACGTCGTGCACGCCTCGTCCATCGCCGCTTACCGGCCCGCGGGCGACCGGCCGGTGGCGGAGACGTGGCCGACCACCGGTGTGCCGGGCTCGGTGTACGGCGCGGGCAAGGCGGAGGTCGAGGCGGCCGTGGACCGCTTCGCGCGGGAGAACCCGGACATCGCGGTCGCCGTGGTGCGGCCGACCCTGGTCGCGCAAGGCTCCGCCTCGGCCAGTTTCCTGGCGCTGTTCTTCGACCCCCTGGTGCCGCGGTGGCTGATCCGGCTGCTCGACGACGGCCGGGTGCCGCTGCTGCCGCTGCCGGCGGCGATGCGGGTGCAGCTGGTGCACGCCGACGACGTGGGCGACGCGGTCGTGCGCATCCTGCGCCGCCGCGCCACGGGCGCGTTCAACCTCGCCGCGGACACGTTGACCGCGGCCGACCTGGCGCGGGTGGCGGGCGCCCACGCCGTGCCGGTGCCGGGAACGGTGATGCGGGCCGGCGTGGGAGTGCTGTGGCGGCTGCGGGCGATCGGCATGTCACCGGGCTGGTTCGACGTGGGCACCTGCTCACCTCTGATCGACACCACGAGAGCCCGCACCGAACTGGCCTGGACGCCACGCGTGAGCAGCACCGACTGCGCCCGCGAGCAGCTCACCGGCCTGGCCGACGCCACCCCCGGCCCGACCCCGGCCCTGCGCCGCGACCGGCTCCGCGACGACGAGCGCGCCGACGCGTTGACCTGACGACGGCACCAGGGCGGTGGGTCGGCCGATGTCCGAGGCGGGCGGCGAGGGCGTCGGCAGCCACGGGGGGTCAGGTCTTCGTGGCGGTGACCCAGCGGTTGGCGGCCAGGGTGTCGTGGGGTTCGGGCAGTGGCCCGCGTCCGTGCCGGCGGGTGAAGTCGAACGGGGTGCGGACCCGGGTGGTCCAGCCGCGGGCGGCGAGGGTGGCGGCCGAGTCGGGGCGGGGATCGTCGTCGAACAGGGCGAGCAGGTCGATGCCGGTCTGGGTCTTGGTCGACGTGTAGACCGGGTTGTGGCGGACCGCGGGGTGCTCCCGGACCAGTTTGACCTCGTAGGCCAAGGTGCTGCCGGGTGCGGACAGGCGGTCCACGGTGTCGATCAGCCGGCGTTCGGCGTCGCCGGGCAGGTACAGCAGCAGGCCTTCGGCCAGCCAGGTGGTGGGTTCCTCCGGCCGGAACCCGGGTAAGAGCCGCGCCCAGTCGTCGCGCAGGTCGGCGGTCACCGGGTGGCGGGTGGCGCGCGGGTGTGCGCCGAGGCCGTCCAGGACCCGTTGCTTGAAGGCCAGCACCGGGGCCTGGTCGAGTTCGAAGACGACGGAGCCGGGCGGCCAGTCGAGGCGGAAGGCCCTGGTGTCCAGGCCGGCGCCGAGCAGCACGGCCTGGCGGTTGCCCGCGCCGAGCACGACGTCGTCCAGCATCCTGGTGCGCAGCCCGAAGTAGCGGGCGAGCCTGCCCCACAGCGGGTTCGCGTCACCGTCCGGGACGTCACGCGGGTGCACGGGCCAGCTCGCGGACGCCGGCGCGGCCCGCACGAAGTGCTCCGCGTAGTCGTCGCGGGCCAGGGAGTCCGGGCGGTGCGTCTCGATCGCGCGGGCGGCCGCGACCATGAGCGCGGTCAGCGCGACGCCCTCACCGAGCACCGTTCGTCCTCTCGTCCGGCGGGATCGCACCACGTGTCGGGGCGGTCGTGGGTGGTGGTGCGGGCCCCGTACAGGTCGGCCATGAACCGCACGGTGTCCTCGTCGCGCTGCACCAGGCTGGTGGTGCTGTCGACCAGGAGCGTGATGTGCCAGCCCTTCTGGAAGGCCGTGCGGGCGGTCGAGTCCACGCACACGTCCGCGTACACGCCGGCGAACACCAGGTGCTCGATGCGCCGCCGCCGCAGGTGGTGCTCGAAGCCGTCGGTCAGGAACGCGTCGAAGCACGCGTGCTTGGTGACCACGAGCTCGCCCGGCGCCGGGGCGACCTTGTGGAACCGCGCGCCCCAGGTGCCTTCGCGGCACGTCGGCGCCCGACCGCCGCGTTCGTTGCGCCGACGCCAGCTCGGGCCCTGGTGCTCGACGTCGCCGGCGAAGCGGACGAACACCACCTCGGTGCCGCGCTCCCGCGCCAGGTCGACCGCGCGGGCGGCGTTGGTCGTGACCGCGTCCAGGTGTGCGGGGTCCTTGCGGTACCTGGCAGTGGCGACCGGCCCGGTGCAGAAGTCGTTCTGCAGGTCCACGACGACCAACGCCGTCCGGGTCACGAACCCGCCTCCAGCCTCGCCGGCCGCCCGACGCGCCCGGGGGGCAGTTCGGCGAGCAGCGCGTCGACCACGGCCGTGGTCGAGTGCCGCCCGCCGAGGTCGGGGGTGAGCACGCCGCGGGCGGTCACGGCGGCGAGCGCCCGTTCCGCCGCCTCGATCGCGCCCGCGCCGTCGCAGTGCCGTTCGACGACGGCCGCCGCGGCCCGCACGGTGGCCACCGGGTTGACGGTGTCGCGACCGGCCAAGTCGTCGGCGGAACCGTGCACGGTCTGGTACTCCACCAACCCGGCCAGCTCGGGGTGCAGGTAGACGTTCTCGGAGCAGCGGTTCTCCTGCTTGTCCCCGCCGTAGCGGTCCAGCAGGACGACGTGCATGATGTCGCCCCACTCGTTGCCGGCCACGACGACCGTCCGCCTCGGCAACCCGTGCTGGATCAGGTTCCTGTTCACGGTGTCGGGTTGGTTCAGCTCGATCCGCACCCGGTGGCGTTCGGCCGCGGCGTGCACCCAGTCGTCGAACGCGCCGTCGAGCAGGTGGTGCTTGTAAGCCATGACGATCCGGTCGGCCCCGCCGTCCGGCCACTGCCGCCACCCCTGCGCCAGCGCGTGGGCGATGACGTCGTCGGTGATCTCTCGGCTGAACTGCATCGTGCGGGTGAGCACCCCCGGCGTGTGCCGGTTCTCCCCGGTGTAGAAGCCCTGGGCTTCGTCCCGGACGAGCAGCAGCGCCGCGTCGGGCGACGAGCCGGGCGCCGAGATCACGTCGACCTTCACCGCCCGCAGCCGCTGCCTGACCAGGTACAGCGACTGCGCGTTGACGGCCGTGCGGAACACCGCGGCGCCGCCCCGCCGGGCCAGCGACCGGCAGAACCGCTCGTAGTGCCCGGCGTCGTCCTCGGTCAACCGGCGCGCGTCCGCGATCCCGTCGGCTTCGGCGCGCAGCGAGAAGTAGGAGTGGTAGACCCGGGGTGAGCGGGTGATGGCCGGCGCGACGCCGTGCAGCTGCCCCAACCGGTTCACCACCCGTTCGAAGACGTCCGCTAACTCGGGGCCGGTGCCCCGGCCCACGGCGAGCCCGACCTGCGCCGTCATCCGGCGCTCGGGACCAGGTGGTCGCCCGGGATGCCGGCCGCGTCCGGTCGGTAGAAGTCCTTGATGCTGTCCACCCAGTCCGACACGGAGATCCGGTCGTCCTGGTCCGGCTCCAGCGCGGCGAAGAGCGCGTCGATGTTCTGCCGTTCGAACCCGATGGCGGACATCAGCGCGGTGAACACCGGCCGCTCGATCAGGCCGTCACCGTCCGGGTCGCTCAACGCGGCCAACGACCGGGCGAACTCGTCGATCGTGGAGTCGAACCGCTCGGGCGACAACACGCTGTCCTCGAACTCCTCCCGGTCGATGCGGCCGTTGCGGTCGTCGTCCAATTCCTCGGCGAGGGTCTTCCAGTAGCGGTGGAACGCCGCGGTCATCGCCTCCTTCGCCGCCGCGTCGGACTGCGGCGCCGCCTCGACCACCCGGTGGGCCATGACCTCGAAGTCGTTCGCCTCGATCTCACCGGAACCGTTGGCGTCGAACAACGTGAAGACGAGGTCGACCCGACTCAGCGCCGCCTGAGGATGGTTCATGTTTCCTGCTTCCGTCGAGGATGACGACGCGACCTGGAATCGCGCCATCGACCCGCCAGCGTGTCCGATGGCGGTGTCCCCATGATGTCGGAGGCTGCGCCTGCCCGGTCGAACGATTCGCGTGTTCACTGGAAAGTGTGAATTGCCGGCACCACTTGGAATTCTCTCGAACGCAGCAGTCCCGCCCGCAGCGGAAATTGGCGATAGACGGTGTTGTCCGCAAGAAAAGGGACATCGTCGAGGCCGAGCGAACCCTGGACGGGCGTGCACGGGGAAAGCCGCACTTTGAGGGCGACACCCGGCACGGGCGGTGATAGAGGTTGAGCGCGCCGTGCGAGAGGTGGGGTCGTGGAGGACGGAACTCGGCAGCCTGACCGGCCCGAGGTGCGGCGGTGGAGCCCGCGCTACCGGTTCGTCGTGATCGTCGTCTACTTGCTGGTCGTCGTCGGTCTCACGGCGCTGTCGCTCCAGTCGGTCGCGTCGGCGGACGGGCCCGCCGGCACCGGGTCCGTGTTGCGGTGGTTGCCGATCGGCCTGGTGCTGGTGCTCTCCAGCGTCGGCATCAACCTGGTGCCGGCGGTCGTCGGCAAGGTGTGGCGCGACCCGGACCAGGCCAACATCGGGTTCGTCGACCTCACCGGATGGCTCTGGCGCACCCTGCGCCCGCCCTTGCGGGCGTTCTGGGTGCTGCTCGCCGTGGCCGCGCTCGTCGCGGGCGGGGTGGTCATCCGGCCGGAGTCGACGGACCTGGAGCCGGGCAGGTTGCGGATCATGACGGCGTTCGTGCCCAACCCGAACGACCCCCGGACGCTGCTGCTCGAGCAGTGGAACCGGCTGCACCCGCAGAACCCGGCCGAGTTCGACTTCGCCTCGGGCGAGACCGACCAGCAGCACGAGCGGATGGTGAACGACGTCAGACCGGGCGGGCCGCACCGGGCGGACATCTACGTGCTCGACCTGGTGTGGATGGCCGAGTTCGCCGAGCAGGACTACCTCCGGGAACTGGTCCACCCGAGGCTTTCCGAGACCCAGTTGAGCGACTTCCTGCCCAACGTGCTCGCCACGTGCAAGTGGGAGGAGAAGCTGTGGGCGCTGCCGTTCAACACCGACGCGGGCCTGCTGTTCTACCGGTCCGACCTGCCGGACGTCCCCGCACCCGAGTCGTGGGACGCCTACTTCGGGTCTTCGGCGCTGGTCCCGTTCGCCGCGGCGAAGAACGCGTCCCCGAAGATCGAGGCCGCGAACGCCGCGCAGCTCGCCGACGAGGAGATGCTCACGATCACCGCGCTCGAGGCCATCTGGGCCGCCGGGGGCGAAGTCGTCGGCCCCAACGGGCAGCTGCTGCTCACGCCCGACGGTTCGATCGACTTCACGCCGGAGGACCTCAGGGGCATCGAGAAGCTCGCCGCCGCGTCGAAGAACCCCGAGCTGGTGACCCACGACGCCGGGCAGACGACGGACGGCTCGGCGGTCGAGGTCTTCGCCTCGGGCCGAACGCCCTACATGCGCAACTGGCCCGTCGCGCGGGACGACATCGGCGACCGGGTGCCGTTCAAGGTCGTGGCCCCCACCACGGCGAGCGTGCTCGGCGGGCAGAACCTGGCGATCTCCGCGGCCTCGGACAAGCCGCGCGCCGCCCAGGCGCTGATCGAGTTCCTCACCAGCCCTTCCAGCCAGCTGATCCTGTCGGAGCTCGGCGGGTTCGCGCCGACCCGCCAGTCCGCGTACGGCATCGCGAAGCGCCCCTTCAGCCAGCAGCTCCGCGTAGCGGTCGAGCGGGCCCGACCGCGGCCGATCACCGGCTGCTACACCGAGTTCAGCCGCACGTTCCGCCGGGGCATCGGCCGAGCCCTGAACGCGGGCGGCGAGCTGGAACCGGACTTCGCCAAGCAAGCGGCGGACGCGTGGCGGTGCGTCGGCACCCGCTGACACCGCTCGGCGCCGGTCAGGTGCGGAGGTCGGTGCGCGTCGATCAACGCCGTCGCCTCAGTACTTCGCCATGGAGTAGTAGCCCTGCGCGTCGTGCAGGCAGTAGACCCCGTACGGGTAGACCTCGGCCCAGCCCTCGTCGATGACCGACTGCTTCCACGCCACGCACTCGGACTCGTCGGTCCAGTAGCCGTTGACCTCGAAGCCCGCGGCGTGCGCGGGTGGGGCGACGAGCACGGCCGCGGCCAGGGTGATCGCGAAGGCGAGCAGGCGACGTGGCATGAAGACCTCCGACGTGGTGACCTGGGGCTTGAAGATAAGCAGTGCCGGCCCCCGCGGACATCAGCCGAACGTGTGCCGACAGGACGTCGGCACTACGCACCCCCATCCGGGCTCAGGGCGCCACGCGTGGGCCGGACGCGGTCAGCAGGGCGGGGCGTACGCGAGGTCCGCGCCGACGTAGCGCCGCCACGCCTCCTCGGTCAGCGCGCCGCTCGTCGCGCCGCAGATGCGGTCGATGTTGCGGTCCACGTCGAGCGACCACACGCGAACCGCGTAGTCGTAACTGCCGCTCGCCAGCGTATGGCCGTCCGGGCTGAACGCGACCCCGTACGCGGCGTTGGACTGGCCGCCCAGCGGGCGACCGACGGCCGAGACGCGCGCCGGGTCCGCGACGTCCCACAGCCGCACGGTCGCGTCACCTCCGGCGGTGGCGAGCCGGCGGCCGTCCGGGCTGAACGCCAGGGCGGTCACCAGCGTCGTGTGGCCGGTGATCGGGCCGCCGATCGCCGTGGCGCGCTCGGGCGCGGCGACGTCCCACAGCCGAACCGCGGAGTCCGCGCCGCCCGAGGCGAGCGTCCGCCCGTCCGGGCTGAACTCGACGCTGTAGACGGTCCCGGTGTGACCGGTGAGCGTGTGCACGGGAGTGGGGTGGGCGGGGTCGGCGACGTTCCACAGCAGGACGGTGCGGTCCACCCCGCCCGCGGCGAGGGTGCGCCCGTCCGGGCTGAACGCCACCGCCTGCACCTGGAGGGAGAAACCGGTCAGCGGCTCGGCCAGCCGGGTGGGGCGGGCCGGGTCGGTGATGCTCCACAGCCGCACGGTCGCATCGCCGCCGGACGTCGCGAGGACCCGCCCGTCCGGGCTGAACGCCACATCCGTCACCGCCGCGTCGTGCACCTTCCACGGGCGGCCGAGCACGGTCGGGCTCGCCGGGTCGGTGACGTTCCACAGCCGCAGCGTCTGGTCGTTCCCGACCGCGGCGAGGGTGCGCCCGTCCGGGCTGAACGCCACCGCGGTGACGTTCGCGGTGTGCCCGGTCAACCGCGGGCCCAGTTCGCGGGGCGGGTCGCCCGCCCGCCAGAGCCGCACCGTCGTGTCGGCCGAACCCGTGGCGAACACGTCACCGTCCGGCCGGTAGGCGATCGCGTTCACCGACGACGTGTGCCCGGTGAGCCACGTGCCCGGCAGGTCCCACACCTCGACCGAGTGGTCGTAGCCCGCGGTGACCAGGGTCGAACCGCTTGGACCGAACACCACCGACGACACAGGGCCGCTGTGGCCGCTGAGGGGCGGTCCGAGCGCGGCCGGGCGGGCCGGCTCGGCCACGCTCCACAGCTGCGTGGTCGCGTCGCCGGCGGCGGTCGCGAGGACCCGCCCGTCGGGGCTGAACCGCAACCCCATGATCATCCGGGCTGTGCCGCTGAGCAACTGGTTCACGTACGCGGGCCGCGCGGGGTCGGCGACGTTCCACAACCGCGTGGTGGAGTCCGCGCTGCCGGTCGCGAGCGTGCGGCCGTCCGGGGTGAACGCCAGGGACAGCACGGGGTTGACGTGACCGGTGACCAGCGGGGTCGACGACGGCGCCACGTGGGCGGGGTCGGCGACGTTCCACAGCCGCACGGTTTGGTCGCGGGAGTTCTGCACCGGGCCCTGTGCCGTGACCAGGGTGCGGCCGTCGGGGCTGAACGCCATCGCCGCCACGCCGCCGTCCTGCGTCAACGGCTCTCCGATCAGCGAGGGGCGCGTCGGGTCGGCGACGTCCCACAGCCGGACCGTCCGGTCCAGCCCGCCGGTGGCCAGGACCCGGCCGTCCGGGCTGAACGCCGTGGTGAACACCGCGTCGTCGTGGCCGTCCAGGGGCGCGAGGGCCGCCGGGCGCGTCGGGTCGGACACGTCCCACAGCCGCGCGGACTCCGAGTCGGTGGTCGCGAGCACCCGGCCGTCGGGGCTGAACGCGACGGCCCACCCGATGTCGGGCAGTGGCAGCGGTTCGGCGAGCGGCACGGGGTGGTGCGGGTCGGCGAGGTTCCACAGCCGCACGGTCGAATCGGCCCCGATCGACGCGACCGTCCGCCCGTCGGCGGTGATCGCGAGCTGGTTGATGTTCTCGGTGTGGCCGGTCAGCCTCGTGTGCAGCGGCACCTGGCCGGCGGTGAGCAGCCGGGTGTAGGTCTCCTCGTCGGGGCGCATCCGGTGCGCCAGCAGGGACAGCTGCGCCGACAGGGAGGCGTCCGTGCCGCGGAGCTGGTCGGCCTCCGCCAGGACCCGGTGGTAGACCGCGACGTCGCGCTGCTCCACGGCCTTCCCCTGCTGCTGGTAGGCGACGGCGGCCGCGGTCGACGCCGCGACGCTGAGCCCGACGAGGGCCGCGCGGGCGACCCGTCGCCGCGAGGTCGCCCGCCGCCGGGCGCCCTCGGAGGCGAGGAGGAACGCGCGGCCCGTGCCGCTGAGGTCGTCCGAGGACGCCCACGACCGTGCCAGCTCCAACCGGCTGCCCCGGTACAGCAGCGAGGCGTCGTGCCGACCGCCGCGCTCCCACTCGGCGGCGGACTCCTCGATCGCCTGGTGGACGAGGCGCCCGGCGCGGTCGTCGTCGATCCACCGGCGCAGCAGCGGCCAGTCGCGCAGCAGCGCCTCGTGGGTGATCTCGACGGTGTCGCGGTCGTTGGTGAGGAGGCGGGCTCTGGTGAAGGCGTCCACCACCGCGGCGGGCAGGTCCCGCAGCGGCACGCGGCGCCGGGTGTCGTCGGTGCCGTCGCCGACCCGGACGAGCCGCAGGAACACCGTGCGCGCCAGGCGTTGCCCGTCTTCGTCGAGCGAGGCGAAGGTGGCGTCGGCGGTGGTCGCGAGGGCGTGCTGGATGCCGCCCGAGTCGCGGTAGCCCTGGACGGTGAGCGTGGACCCGTTGCGCTGCTGCCAGCACGCGCGCAGGGCGTGGGCGAGCAGCGGCAGCCGCCCGGCCTCGTAGCCGGACGTCGCACCGAGGTCGGTGAGCAGGAGGTCGACCAGGCCGGCCTCGATGTCCAGGCCGGCCAGGCGGGCGGGCATGACGATCGTCTCCCGCAGTTCCGCCCGGTTCATCGGGCCGACGACCAGGGGTGCGTCCTGCAGCGCCGCGCGCAACGGCGGGTAGTCGGCGCAGGCCGCGTGGAAGTCGGCCCGCACGCCGAGCACCACGAGGGCCCGCGCCGGGTCCGCGGCCAGCTCGGCGAGCCGGTCGACGTAGGCCTTGCGCCTGTCCTCGTCGGCGCACAGCGTGAACAGCTCCTCGAACTGGTCCACGACGAGCACGACGCGGCCTTCGCCGTCACCCGGTTCCACCGAGGGTTCCGCCGTGGGCGTGGTCACGACCACCCGCCACCGGTCCGACCCCGGCAGGGCGGCCCGCGCCAGCCTCGGCGCCAACCCGGCCCGGAGCAGCGAGGACTTGCCCGCGCCGGACGGGGCGATCACCACCTGGATGCCGCCCTCGCGGCTGCGCCGGTCGACCAAGCCGACGAGGTCGGCGACCACCGCGTCCCGACCGAAGAACCAGTCGGCCTGCTCGGCCTCGAACGCCGCGAGGCCCGGGTAGGGGCACTCGCCGACCACGGGCCCGAACGTCCGCACCCGCTCACCCGCGCCGTCACCCAGGTGGACGTGCTGGTCGCGCCCCACCTGGTTGACGCTGCCACCGCCGGACGCCCACGCCGCCTGCGAGACCTGCGCCCCGTCACCTTCGAGTTCCACCCGCCCACCCCCGAGGGGCCAGTATGACTTCGACGTTTCCGTTCCGATCCGCACAAGTACGCCGTCGTGCAACCCGTTCGGGTACGACTCGGATGTCGTGGCCGGCGTGCGAGGTGACGGTTCGGTCGGTGTGGTGCGAACGACCGATGTGGTGCGTTCGTCGCTCGGTTAGCTTGGCGGGCGCGAGGTCGAGGTCGGCTGTCGGCGGGCGATCCGTCCGGCTCCGTGCCGACCACCCTCGCCGTCACGGACGGTGGCGGCATCATCACGACGGCCGAGGTGGGCAGGACATCATCGTCTCCGACGACGCCCCGGGTGCGCCGACGTGGTTGTCTCTGGTCTGGGAACCGGACGGGTGCGCGCGTTCAGGGCCGTGCCCGCCACTGTGGACAGCCGAGCAGACGAGAGAGAACCCGATGACCAGAGACAACGACCCCGAGGTGGTCGCCGAGCTGGACCGCCTCGACGCGGCGGTCAGGGCGGCGCCCGCGGGAGACACCACGGCGCAGATCGCGCTGTGGCGGCAGGTGACCGCGTTGGAGCAGTGGTTCTTCATCGCGCGGGGCCCGGCGGACCGGCCCCGTCCCTACGCCGTGGCCGCCGAGCAGGGGCCGATGATCTGCCTCTACAGCAGCGCCGCACGGGCGGGTGAAGCCGGCCGCGCCCTCGGACTGGTCGACGCGGACAGCGGCTCGGCGTCCTTGTTCAGCGTGCCGATGCCGGCGGCGGTCGACTACGTCGCCTCGTTCGGCAAGACCGGCGTCTTCGGGGTGACCCTGGACCACCCGCGGCTCGGTCACTACATCCCGCTGGGGAACCTCGGTCTGCTCAAGGCTTGGGTCCAGGGGGCCGGGCAGTGAGCGGCGCCGACCCGGACGACAGCTTCGTCGAGGTGATCGCGCGCGAGGTGGAGGCCGACCCCGCCAACCTGGCGTTGCGCGAGGACTTCATCACGCTGCTGCTGGAGCGGGACCCGGACCGCGCCGCCACCGAGCTGACGGCGTTCGAGGCGCTCGGCGGTGACCCGGCCCGGGTCCGCCTGCTGCGCGCCCGGCTGATGGCGTCGCGGATGCGAACCTCGAACCCGTCGCCGCCCGCCGAGACCCCGCCCCCGGCGGCGTCCCCCGCACCGGGGGCGCGGTCCGGCGGAAGCGCGCCGGACCAGGTCCCGACCCCGACCCGCGGGGACCGCCAGGACGGCGGCCGCGCCACGCCGGCGTCGCTGTGGGACGCCGAACGCCCGGCGGTGACGCTGGCCGACGTCGTGGGTCTCGCCGAGGTCAAGCGGCACCTGGACACCGCGTTCCTGGCGCCGCTGCGCAACCCCGAGCTGGCGGCGGCGTTCGGGCAGAAACCGGGCGGGTCGCTGCTGATGTACGGCCCACCCGGGTGCGGCAAGACGTTCATCGCCAGGGCGATCGCCGGCGATCTCGGCGCGTCCTTCATCCACGTCACCCTCGCGGACCTGCTCAGCAGGTGGCTCGGGGAGAGCGAGAAGGCGATCCAGAGCGTGTTCCGCGACGCCCGCGCGGCAGCGCCGTGCGTGATCTTCTTCGACGAGTTCGACGCGCTCGGCGGGCGGCGCACCTCCGGCGGCGGCGGGTCGCAGACGATGCGGATGCTCGTCACCCAGCTGCTGGAGGAGCTCGACGGCGTGACCGGCGTGAACGACGGGGTCTACTTCCTGGCCGCCACGAACCGGCCGTGGGACATCGACTCCGCGCTGCGCCGACCGGGCCGGATCGACAAGACGGTGCTGGTGCTGCCGCCGGACGCGGTCGCCAGGGCGGCGATCGTGCAGGGCGCGCTGGAGGGCAAACCGACCGACGGCGTGGACGCCGTCACCGTCGCGGCGGCCACGGAGGGGTTCTCCGGCGCCGACCTCGGCCACTTGACGACCACCGTGCTGCAACAGGCCATGGTCGAGTCGATGAGCAGCGGCGAGCTGGTGCCGGTCACCACCGACGCGCTGCTGGCCGCGGTCGGCGGCGTCACCCCGTCCACGACGTCCTGGTTCGACCAGGTGGCGCCGGTGCTGGAGTACGGCGTCGACGACGGCACCTTCGACCAACTCCGGGCGTACCGGGTCAAGCGAGGCATGCGATGAGGAACCCCGGCCACGCGGCCGCCGACGACCACGACGCCGTGGAGCGCACCCTGGACCTGGCCTGGGAGCTCTTCGCGGCACAGCCGGCGCACCCCAAGGTCGCCGAGCTGGCCTCACGGGTGCTCGCCGCCCAGCCGGAGCGGAGCAGCGTGTCGCTGTTGCTCGCCAACCACCGCGAGGTGTGCGGCGAGGCCGGCGAAGCGCGCCGCCTCTACCTCCAGGTGGCCGGTCGCCGCGACCACCAGTTCGTCAACGCGGCCCGTGCCCTCCGACACCTGGCGGTGGCCGAGCACGACCACGCCGAGGCGCTGAGCTGGGCGCGCACGGTGCTGGGCGAGGACCACGAGGAGTGGGGCGACTGGATGGAGCTGGGCCACGCCCAGGCGCTCTGCGGGGAGCACGAGGACGGGTGGCGCCAACTCGACGAGGCGGTGGCGCTGTGCTCCCGGACGGCGCCGGACGAACTGCCCAAGGCGCTCGGGAAACGCGCGGCGTACCTGCTGGGGAGCTTCGCGCCACCCGACCGGTTCGTCCCCGCCGCCGAGGAGGCCATCCGGGCCGATGCGGCGAACTCGTGGGTCGCGCTCATGCTCGGCTGGTCCTACCTGGTGCAGTACCGGTTCACCGACGCCGAACAGCTCGGTCTGCGGCTGCTGCGCGAGAACCCGACCGAAGACCTGCTCCAGGACCTGGTGGGCACGGCCCGGACGATGCTGAGGATCGTCGACAAGGCGCACACCCAGGACATCACGCTGGAGGACATCCGCCGCAGCGGGGTGATCGAGCTGGGGTGGCGGCAACTCCGCGACCAGGTGCTCGGCACCGACCTGGCTTCCGCGCTGGCGGCGTTGGACGACGTGATGCCCGCCGACCTGCGCGCCACCCTCCGGCCGGGGGTCGCGATCTCCGACGTGCCCGGGAGCGACCAGCTCGGCTCCGTGGCCGCGGAGGACCTGGTGGCCTGGCACGACGGCCAGCGGCCCGGCACCGGCGCCGCCTGGGGGACGGCCGGGCCGTTCCGCCTGATGTCCGCGGCCGAGATCATCGCCCTGGGCGCGGAGATCGAGGCCGATCCGGCAGCGCACCCCGAATGGCCCGAGAACGAGGTCTGGGAACAGGTGATGACCGACGACGCCGGGGCGTACCTGGTCGTCGTCGCGCTCGGGGCGCTGGTCGAGCGTCGACCCGGGCAACCCGACAAGCCCGTCGCCGAGTCGATGGCCGACTGGATCTGGGACCGGGTGGCCGACTTCGGCGGTCGGGACCCGCGGCCGGCGCCCCGCCGGACCGAGGTTTCGCCGACCGACCCCGTGCTGCCCCCGGGACGTCCTTGACGGGCGTCCTCCCCACAGGGGCCGCGGTGCATGACCGGAACCGTTCCTCCCGCGCCGGTGCGCGCCGCGGTCCTGTCGATCGGCGGCCGTCCGGTCCGAGTGAGTCCGCTCCTAGCGGCCGGTGCCGGAGGTCAGCGGCGGGTCGGTGAGAGCCGAACCGTGGAGCACGTAGTGGCGTGGTGCCAGCGCCGCGGGGTAGCGGGGGAGCGCGGCCAGGCAGCGGAGGTGCGCCTCCTCCGGCGTGCGGATCTCCGGGGTGGCGGTCAGGTGCGCCACCAGGGGGATGCCGTGCTCGGCGGGCAGGACTCGGCTGGTGGACGGTGCCAGGGCGTCGTCCAGCAGTGCCTGCACCTCGGTCAGGTCCACCCAGCAGTTGTCCACGAAGTGCCAGGTGTCGGGGCGGGCGATGGGCGGCAGGGCGATCGCTTCCCGCTGCCGCGCCGGGGTCAGGTCCGCGCGGGCCGCGGCGAGGAGCAGGCGTTGCACCGCCGCGAGCAGGGACTCGACCTCCTCGCGCGGGACCAGGCCGGTGTCGGCGGTCCAGACGTCCAGCACCAGGTCGGGTTCGACGCTGGTCAGGCCGAAGCGCAGCGGCGTGCCGTTGCGGGGGGTCGAGCGCCAGCGGATCGTCGTCTCGCCGGACGTGGCGGGCGCGGGCGCTCGGCGGGCGAAGGGGGTGTTGGGGCCGAACCACGACTCCGGCACCGTGCTGTTGAACAACGGGTCGTAGTCGAACACCAGGCCGCGGTCGTGCGCCGTCCGGTCGTCCGACGCCGCGCGGGCCGCGGCGTCGTACCGGCCGTGCCTGCTGGCCTCCAGGACGGCCGTCCAGGTGTGCCTGACCAGGGTGTCGAAGTCGTGGTCCGCCACGTCCACGGCGGCCAGGCAGCCCTGGGCGAGGGTGCCGACGTACCCGGTCAGGGCGCGGTCGAAGCGGTTGCCCGACAGCAGGGGCAGGATCAGCTCCCGGTAGCCGGTGCGGTGCGCCAGGACGGCGCTGATCGCCGCCAGGACGATGCTGGAGCGGCTCGCCCTGGTCCGGGCGGCGATCCGGCGCAGCGCCCGTCCCGCCGCCGGTGACGACATCTCCACCGCCGCCGACTCGCCGGTGGCGGTGGCGCCGGGGAGCAGGTACAGCGAGCGGGGGGTGCGGCGGGACAACGAGCCCAGGTGCGCGAGCGCCGCCCGTGCCCGGCGCCGTTCCAGCGGGGTGGCCTCGATCTCGGCCTGGTCCAGCGGTTGGCGGCGCGGTGGGCCGACCTCGCGGAGGGACGGGGTGGCGGTCAGTTCCCGGAACTCGTGCTTGAGCACCTCGATCGCCGCCCGGTCCACGGCCATGTGGGAGAACTCGGCGGCGCACGCGACCACCAGGTCGTCCTGCTCCGGGGCCACCGCCACCACCAGGCGCGCCGCGGGCCGCGTGCCGTCCGGGGTGTCCCGCAGCCAACGCAGGAGCGCCGACGCGACCGCGGGCTGGTCGGGTTCGCCCCACGTGCCTTCGCCGAGGGAGCAGACGACCACCGGGACCACCCCGGAGGCCGCCACGGTCTGCCGGGGGTCCTCGCGGCCCGAGTACGAGGTGCGCAGCCCCTCGTGACGGGCGACCAGGACGGCCACGGCCGCGGTCACGTCCGGCACGTGAACGCCTCGGGGCACCGGCACGTCCACGGGCAGGGTGGCGTGGAAGTGGTCCGGGGTCCGCATCAGCCAGCGCACGATGTTCAGCTGCCCGAGGGTCAGCGATCCTTCGCGGTGGGCCAGACCGGCGAACTCGACCGCCTCCGAGCGCACGGTGGTCAGGCGCACCCGTCGTCTGCGGGGCCGGGTGGGTGCGTTCACCGCAGTGCCGCCCGCAGGCCGTCCACCCGCGGCCGGACGGGGTCGAGCCCGCCCGCCGCCGCCCGGTGCCCGGCAGGTCCACTTCGGAGCCCCGAACCAGGCCCGCCCGGCAGGACGCCTGGCCCGGCACCACACCTGGCCCACGGGTGGCGCACCGCGCGCTCGCCGGGGACGGTCCGGGCGAGCACGGCCATCCGGGACGTCGCCCCGGTCTGCCCGCGCAGCGCGAAGAACCGGCCACCGCGCCGCCGCACCGCCCCCGCCGACCGGGCGGACCGCACCTCGGCGGTCGAGGGAAGGGATGCGGCCGGGTGGCCCAACCGCAGTGCGGCGAGACAGGCCGGCAGCGCGGACCGGTGGCGGTCGCCCGTGCCCAGGACGACGGTCTTGTCGTTGTGCCGCAACGCTGTTGCGACCTGCTCGGCCGGCTCGGCGCAGCTCGGCGCGCCACCGCCGGGTGGCGGGACGGCAGCCGGGGCCGGCGGCGCGCCGATACCGGCCACCGGGTCCAGCGCGGTCGTCGCCATGCCGCACATTCTGCGGTCCCGACGCGAGCGCGGTCCAGAGCGCCGGTTCGGCGAACGGGTCGCTTGACGGCCGGCACCCGATGGCGTGAAATCTCCTGTCACCGGCCGGGAAGGAGAGCGTGGACGATGACCGCTGAGATCCGCGACTTCCCGAGGCGGCCGCTCACCGCGGTGAAGAGCGACACCGACCGGATCGGCGGGGACTCCGCGCTCGGCCCCGCGCGGCCGGCATGAAGATCGCGCTGCGCGCCGCCGCCAAGGTCGGTGAGGCCAAGGCCGTCACGGACGTGCTCGGTGGCGCCGTGCCGCCGGTGAGCTGGACCAAGGGTGACACCGGACGCCTGCTCGTCGCGCCCGCGCGCATCGTCCGGCCCGACCCGTTCGGCTCCGGCGGCCACCACGTCGGCCCGAACCTCGGGCCCGCCGATGCGTGAGCACCGCGTCACCGTGCCCTTCTCCGGCCCCGGCGCGGGCACCGCGCCCCTGACGTGGGGCCAGAAGGCGATCATGCGCGACATGCGCGCGACCGGCTGGCCGCACAACAACAGCGGCGCGCACCCGCTGCCCGAAGGCGTGACCGTCGCCGACCTGGCGGCCCGGCTGGGCGAGATGATGTGCCGCCACCCCGCGCTGCGGATGAGGATCGGCGTCGGCGACGACGGCGAGCCGTGCCAGGTGGTCGTGCCCTCCGGCGAGATCGACGTCGAGGTGACCGCCTTCGACGACGACGCGGACCCCGCCGAGGTCCGGGGGCACAGCCACAAGGTCTGGTTCGAGTGGATGATGACCCCGTTCGAGGGACACACCCCGTGGCTGGTCCGGCTGGCGGTGCTGGAGCACCGAGGCCGGGCGGCGCACCTGGTGTTCGCGGTCAACCACCTCGTCGCCGACGGCACGGGCACGCTGCTGCTGATGACCGGCCTGGGCGTCGGCGAGCTGGCCGACCGCGAGCTGGACCCCGACGCCATCACCGGGCTGGACCTCGCGCGCCGCGAGCAGACCCCCGAGGTGCGGCGCACCAGCGACGGCGCGATGCGCTACTGGGAGCAACGGCTCCGGGACCTGCCGCGCGCGACGTTCGGCGAGCCGAAGTACCCGGAAGGGCGGCTCGGGCACCGCTACTGGCACGGCCGGTTCAGCTCCCCGGCCGCCCACCTGGCGGTGCTGGCCATCGCCCGACGCACCCGCACCGACACCGCGCGGGTGCTGCTGGCCGTGCTGGCCATCGCGATCGGCCGCGCCACCGGCGTCGACCCGCTCACCACCAACGTCATCGTCAGCAACCGGTTCCGGCCCGGCTTCGCCGACGTGATCGGCACGCTGAGCCAGAACTCGGTGGTGACGCTGGACCTGGGCGGCACGGTGGACGAGGTGGTGGCGCGGACCCGGCACGCGGCGACGGCCGCGTGGATGCGCGCCTACTACGACCCCGACCAGCTCGACCGCCTGGTGGCCCGCCTCGACGCGGAGCGCGGCCACCCGGCCGAGGTCACGTGCCGCATCAGCGACCTGAGGTTCAGCACCCGCCCGGACGCCGAGGAGCTGCTGGCCGACGACGACCCGGTGACCGAGCAGCGGGTGCGGGCCGAACTGCCCCGGACGTCCCTGTCCTGGGACGGCCACCTCGACGCGATGCCCGACCAGCTGTTCATCAGCGTCGAGGACCGCCCCGGCACGGTCCACCTCCAGATGGTGTTCGACATGGCCGTGCTCACCACCGACCAGGTGGAGACGATGCTCCACGCGGTCGAGGAGGTGGCGCTGCGAGCCGCGTTCGACCCGACGGCGCCCGCTATCGGTCCCACGTCACCGGCAGCTCCTGGAAGCTCCTGACCACCAGTCCGGGCTTGAGGCGCAGCTCCGACTCCGGCACGGCCAGGCGGAGGTTCGGCAACCGGCGCAGCAGGCCGCCCAGGGCCTCCTGGAGCTCCATGCGGGCCAGGGAAGCGCCGATGCAGTGGTGCGCGCCGGCGCCGTACCCGATGTGCGGGTTGGGCGAGCGGGTCAGGTCGAGCCGGTCGGCGTCCGGGAACACCGACTCGTCGCGGTTGGCCGACACCACGGCGGGCAGCACGACCGAGCCCGCCGGCACCGTGACGCCGCCCAGGTCGACGTCCTCCAGGGCGACCCGGGGCATCAGGATGCCGCTCTCGCCCAGCTGGATGTAGCGGGTCAGCTCCTCCACGGCCACCGCGACGGCGTGCGGGTCGTCGCCGCGCAGGGCCGCGAGCTGGTCGAGGTGGCTGGACAGGACGGTGACGAACAGGTTGATCTGGTTGGTGGTCGACTCGTGGCCGCCGGCGAGCAGCCCGGCGGTGACGGACACCAGTTCCCGCTCGGACAGCGAGTCCTCCCGGTCCCACGCGGCGACCAGGGCGCTCATCAGGTCGTCGCCGGGGTTCGCGCGCCGCTTCTCGATCAGCTCCCCGAACGAGGCCAGCGCGGCGCGCGGCGGGCCCGGGTCGGCCTGCCAGTCGCCGACCAGCGCGTCCGACCACTCCTTGACCCGGCCCTGGTCCTCGTCGGCCACGCCGAACAGCCCGCTGATCACCGCGATGGGCAGCGGCGCGGACACGTGCGCGCTCAGGTCCGCGCCGGGGCCGGCCTCTTCGAGGCGGTCGACCATGCCGTCCACGAGCCCGGCCACCGTCGCGCGCAGGTCCTCCACGCGGCGCGCGGTGAACGCGCTGCCGACCACGCGGCGGACCTTGGTGTGCAGGGGCGGGTCCATGCCCAGCAGCGAGTCGTCGGCCAGCGACCCCAGCTCCCACTCCGGACCCTTCGGCCCCGTGGCCGCGGCGCGGCTGAACCGGGGGTCGCTGAAGACCGTGCGGACGTCCGCGTGCCGGGTCGCGAGGTAGGCGGGGGAGCCGTCGGGCAGCTCCACCTCCGGCACCGGGTCCTCGGCGCGCAGGCGCGCGTACTCCGGCGACGGGTGGTGCAGCGACGGCGCGGGCGGGAGCGGGAAGCGGATCACGGGTGGCCTCCTTCGGCGTAGGCGACGAGCCGGTCGACCACCTGGGCGGGGGTGGGCATGGCGTGGATGCGGTCGCGCAGCTGCTCGGCGGCCTCGCGCCACGGCCCGCCGTCCAGCAGCGCGGCGACGCTGTCGCGCACCGACCCGGCATCGGGCTCCTCCAGCACCAGGCCCGCGCCGGACAGCAGCAGGCGTTCGGCGTTGAAGTGCTCGTCGCCGACCTGCGGCAGGACCAGTTGCGGCACGCCGTGGACGAGGGCGGTCATCATCGTGCCCGCGCCGCCGTGCTGGACGAACGCCGCGCTGCCGGGCAGCGCCAGGCGCAGCGCGAGGGGCGCGTCGGCCACCCGCACGGTGTCGGGCATCGGGGGCAGCGCGTCGCGGTGGGCCTTGGCCACGGCGACGACCACGTCCGCGCCCAGGTCCGCCACGGCGCGGATGACGTCGGCGAGGTCGGCCCGCTCGGACAGCCCCGGCCCGGCGACCGTGCCGGCGGTGACGCACACGCGCGGCCGGCTCGGCGGTTCGCGCAGCCACGGTGGGAGGACGTGCGTGCCGTTGTAGGGCAGGTAGCGCATCGGCAGGCTCGGCACGGGCAGCGGCACCTGGAGCGGCGCGGGCACCGGGTCGATCATCAGGCCACCCGCCACGCGCACGTCCGACGACGTGATCCCGAAGCGTCGTGCCATCGGACCGAAGACGCCCTCGTGGTCCCACGCCAGCGTGGAACCGTGGTCGGGTCCCCACAGGACCTGCGCGCCGGGCACGTCCAGCACCGCCGCCGCCACGGCCGCGGCGAGGTTGAACGGCTCCCACAGGACCAGGTCCGGCCGGAAGGACCGTCCGAACGCGACCAGGTCGTCCACCCAGGACTCGGCCATGTGGACCACACCGCCGTCCGGGGTGATCGCCGGACCGTCCGGATCGGGCGTGCCGTCACCGGTGCTGCCACCGACCTTGCCGATCCGGTCGGTGAACACGGCCTCGAAGTCCAGGTGCGGTCCCAGCGGCACGGCGACCAGGCCGGCCTCGTCCACGACCGGCGCGAGCCCCGGCTGGGTGGCCACCAGCACCTCGTGCCCGGCGGCCTGCAAGGCCCACGCCACCGGCACCAGGCAGTAGAAGTGCGAACGCCAGCCCCACGTCGAGATCAGAATGCGCACCCGGCATGGTAACCCGGTGCGGGGGGTGTGCGGAATCCGTTGACGCAGAAGGGGTTCGGGCGCAGTGTTAACCACCGTGGCCGTCGCACCCGAACCGCGCCAGTACCCCTTCGAGCCGTTCACCGGCGAGTTGTCGCCGGAACTGGTCGGCATGGTCGAGACCGACCCGGTGAGCCGGGTGCTGCTGCCCGACGGGGAGCCCGCCTGGCTCGTGCTGGACTACGCCGGGTGCGTCAAGGTGCTGGCCGACCCCCGGTTCAGCCGGGTGCTCCACCGGCCGCCGCCGGGGCACCCGCCGCTGCGCGACCTCAACCAGGACGGCGCGGCGCACGCGGCGGTGCGCCGGGTGGGCAGCCGCGCGTTCGGCGGTCGCCGGATGGCGCACTACCGGCCGCGCGTGCAGGCACTGGTGGACGAGCTGGTGGACGCGATGATCGCCGGCCCGCGGCCCGCCGACCTGGTCAGCGGCCTCGTCGCGCCCCTGCCGCTGCTGGTGATCTGCGAGGTGATCGGCGTCCCGGCCACCGACCGCGAGCGGTTCCACGGCTGGCTCGCGGGCCTGAACTCGGTGGTGGACTACAACTCCGCGGAGGCCGCGAAGTCGCTGTGGGTCTACCTGGCGGGGCAGTTGGCCGCCAAGCGGGTGGAGCCCGGCGACGACCTGCTGTCGGTGTGGCTGGAGGGCGGCGACGACCACGGCCTGTCCGACGAGGAGATCATCCTGCTGGCCATGGGGTTGCTGCGCGGCGGCCTCGAGGTCGGCTCGACGGCCGCGGGCGTCCGGGTGCTGTTCCAGCACCCGGAGCAGCTGGCGGACCTGGTGCGGTCACCGGAGAAGATCCCCGCCGCGGTGGACGAGATCCTGCGGTACACCGCGGTCAGCAGCATGTTCCGCGTGCAGGTCGTCACCGAGGACGTGACCGTCGGTGACGTCGCGATGAGCGCCGGGGACCGCGTCATGGCCGTGCCGTGGGTGGCCAACCGCGATCCCCGGGTCTTCAGCGACCCCAACGTGTTCGACATCGACCGGGTGCCCCGCACGGCGCACCTGGCCTTCGGGTTCGGGCCGCACTTCTGCCTCGGCACGGCCCTGGCCCGGATGGAGGTCGAGCTGTCCATCGCGACGCTGCTGCGCCGGTTGCCGGGGCTCGCGCCCGCGGTCGCGGTCGAGGAGCTGCCGTGGCGCCACGACCGGATCAACGGGGGCATCGTGGAGTTCCCGGTGGTGTGGCGCGAGGATCAGTAGTCCTCCACCGCGTTGACCCGGTCGGGCCAGTACCGCTCGCCCGGCGCGGGCTCGTAGTGCTCCCAGCGCGGCGGGTTGCCCGTCGGCACGTCACCCAGCACCGTGATGCGCTGACCCCGGCGGCGCTCGCGGTAGTCGTTGACGGCGTAGTGCTGCGTCACCCGGTTGTCCCACATCGCCACGTCACCGGGCTGCCAGCGGAAGCGGCAGGTGAACTGGGGACCTTCGGAGAACCGGAACAGGTACTCCAGCAGGGCGTCGCTCTCGTTGCGCGACAACTGGGGGATGTGCGAGGTGAACAGGCGGTTGACGTAGAGCGATCGACGGCCGGTGTCCGGGTGCACGCGCACCACCGGGTGCTCGGCGCGGCTGGAGAACTCGGTGCCCACGCGGATGGTGTGGATCGCGGTCAGGCCGTCCACCAGGTCGCGCAGCGGGGCCGACAGCGACTCGTACACCAGGCACTGGTTGGTCCACATGGTGTCGCCGCCGTTGGGCGGCAGGTCGATCAGGTGCAGCACCGACGCGATCGGCGGGCTCTCGTGGAAGGTCATGTCCGTGTGCCACACGTCGACCTTCGCGCCTTCCTCCGAGTCGATGACGACGATCTCCGGGTGGCTCTCCAGGCGCGGCAGGTACGGGTGCAGCTCGACCTCGCCGAAGCGCCGCCCGAAGTCGATGTGCGCCTGCGGCGTCAGGTTCTCCTGACCGCGCAGGAACACCACCTGGTGCCGCAGCAGCCGGTCGCGGATCAGGTCGAACTGGTCGTCGGTCAACGTGTTCAGGTCGATGCCGCTGATCTCCGCGCCGAGGGCGCCGGACACCAGCCGGATTTCCGGGGCGGTCACACTCGTCATCGGGCCATTCTGTGCCACGAAGGGGCATTGGTCCACGGGTTGACTGCGGTGGTGCGGTTCGGGACGCTGCGCCGATGGCGCCCGAGAACGCAGGGGAGCGCTTGGACGCGCTCACCGACCTGGTCACCCCGATGGCCGTGCGCACGGCGGTCACGCTCCGCGTGCCCGACCTGATCGCGGCGGGCACCACCGACCTGACCGCGCTGGCGCAGCGCTGCGGCGCCGATCGGGACGCGCTGGGCCGGTTGTTGCGCCACTTGGCCCACCGCGACGTGTTCGCGGAGGTCTCACCGGACGTGTTCGCGTTGACCGGACTGGGCGAACTGCTCCGCGACCGCGGCGACACCGGCTACGGCACGAGGTTCGACCTGGACGCCTTCCCGGCCCGGATGGACCTGGCCGCGCTCGGCCTGCCGCACGCGGTGCGCACGGGCGAGCCGGGCTACGCGTCGGTGCACGGCCGCGACTTCTGGTCCGACCTGGACGCGACCCCGCAGTACCGCGCGCACTTCGACCGGCTGATGGCCGGTCTCCAGGCGTCGACCGCGCCGCAGGTGGCCGAGCTCTACCCGTGGCCGGAGGTGGGTCTGGTGGCCGACGTCGGCGGCGGGTCCGGCGCGCTGCTGGCCGAGCTGCTGGCCGCGCACGGGCACCTGCGCGGGATGCTGGTGGACCGGGCCGAGCCGGTGGCCACCGCGGCGGCGCGGTTCGCCGGGACCGGCCTGGGCGAGCGGGTGGAGGCGGTCGAGGGCGACTTCTTCCAGCCCTTGCCCGCGGGCGCGGACGTCTACGTCGTCTCGCGCGTGCTGACCGACTGGAACGACGCCTCCGCCGCGACGATCCTGCGCCGTTGCGCCGAAGCGGCCGGCCCGGACGGACGAGTGCTCGTGGTCGAGGTGCTGCCCACCGAGCCGCACGTGCCGCACCTGTCGCCGTTCGACCTCCGGATGCTGGTGGAGGTGGGCGGCCGGGAGCGGGACCGCGCGGCGCACGACGCGCTCGCCGCGTCGGTCGGCCTGGCGCCGGCGCGGACGTTCGCGGGCTCGGATGGCCTGGCGCTCATGGAGTTCCGGGCGGCGTTGCGCTGATCGCCCTCTTGCCGCGCGATTCTCCGCGCCTTACCGTCACGCTGAGCGTCAAACCTGTCGCCTGTCGAAGGGCGGACGCGCATGACCGTTTCCGACTCACCGCAGCATCGGACTTTCCTCGACGGTCTGGCCCACAGCGAGTCGGGACGGCTCCTCCAGGAGGAGCTGCGCCGCCGTTGGCCGGAGACGACCGACGAGCTGGCCTCGATGGCGCGGTTCGCCCTGGTGCCGGCCGGGAAGCTGCTGCGCCCGCTGATGGCGCTGCACACCGCGCAGGCCGTCGGCGGCGACCCGCAGCGCGTCACCGCGGCCGTGCTCGCGCTGGAGTACGTCCACACCGCGACCCTCGTGCACGACGACATCATCGACGGCGACGACCTGCGCCGAGGCCGGCCCTCGGTGCACGCCGCCTACGGAGTCCCGAACGCGATCGTCGCGGGTGACGGCCTGATCTTCAGCGCCTTCGAGTCGCTTGTGGACGAGCCGTGGCCGGCCTCGCCGGCGCGCGTGGTGGCGGCGGTCGGCGAGCTGGCCGAGGTCGGCCGCGAGCTGTGCCGCGGCCAGGTGCTGGAGTCGCGCCTCGTCGGCGACCCGGAGGAGGGCGCGCGCTGGTACGAGGAGATGGTGCGCCTCAAGACCGGCGCGCTGTTCCGGGCCGCCTGCTACATCGGGGCGACGCTGGGCGGCGCGGGCGCGGACACCGGCACGATGATGGCCTCCTACGGCGAGAACGTCGGCATCGCCTTCCAGATCCGCGACGACCTGCTGGCCTTCGTCGCCACGCCCGAGCAGACCGGCAAACCCGGCGACAGCGACCTGCTCAACGGACGGCCCACCCTGCCGGTGCTGCTGGCCTACGAGGCGGCCGACGAGGCCGATCGGCGCGAGCTGCGGGACGTTCTGGGGCGCCGTGCCGCCCAGGAGGGCGACGTGCGGTGGGTCCGTGACCTGGTGGCCGCCTCCGGCGCGGTGGAGAGCGCGCACCGGCGGATGGTGTCCCACGTGGAGCTGGCGCTGGCCGGGCTGGCGGGGCTGCCGCCGTCGCCGCACGCGACCGCGCTGGCCGACATCGCGCGCTGGACCACGAGCGGCGCGCGGTGATCGCGGCGCCGGACGGCCGGGGGTGAGGGCGTGGGCTTCGGCGCGGCGGTCCGGGCGCACGTGGAGACGTGGCGCCCCTACACGCTCTGGTACGTCGGGCTGGTCGGGCTCGGCGGCGCGGTCCTGGCCGGCGCGGCCGGGCACCCGTGGCGGCTGCTCGCGGCGTGGGCCGCGCCCACCGCGGGCTGGCTGGGCGGGCACTACCTGGGCGACTACTTCGACCGGCGCCTGGACGCCATCGGCAAACCCCACCGACCGATCCCTTCGGGACGGTTGAGCCCGCGCGTCGCCCGGACGTGCGGTGTGCTGTGCATGCTGGTGGTGGCGGTGATCGCGGTGCTGGGCGGGTGGCCGACGTTGCTGGCCGCCGTGCTCGGCGTGTTCGGGATCGTCGCCTACAGCCGGTGGGCCAAGGCGCGCGGCATCGCGGGCAACCTGGTGCGCGGCGCGCTCGGCGCGATCGCTTTGGTGTACGGGGTGTGCGTGGCCGGGACGTGGCCGTCGTCGGGGATCGCCGCGGTGGTCGCGCTGGCGGCGGTGTTCTGGCTGCACGACACGACGTCCAACCTGGTCGGCGCGCTGCGCGACGTGGAGGGCGACCGGGCGGGCGGCTACGGCACGCTGCCGGTGCGCCGCGGCATGCCGTTCGCGGTGTGGACGGTCCTCGCGCTGTACCTGGCGGTGATCGGCGTGGCGGTGGCGGGCGGGCTGCTGTCCGCGATCGGCGACCGGGCGGCGTACCTGGTGACGCTGGCCGTCGTGGCCGCGCTGGGCGTGCTCGCGCTGGCGCCCCTGGTCCGGCGGCGCGCGGACGTGCCGGTGGTCGTCGCGCTGCGGAGCCACGAAGTGCTGGTGCTCGAACGGCTCGTGCTCGCCTCGGCGGTCGTGGGCCTCGGCCTGGGCGTCGGCTGGCAACTGGGGCTGGCCCTGCCGCTGGCCGCGCTGACATGGTGGACGCAGTCGGCGATGCGGAGCAGGCACGAGCTGGGCACGTCCCGGCCGTCCGGGGTCCGTTCGCGCCGTCTGATCCCGTTGGAGGACAAGACATGACAGCCGGGTCGCAGGTCGACGTCGCGAAGGCCGTGGAGCGCGGCGCGGAGGCGCTGCTGGCCCGGCAGCGCCCGGACGGCGCGTTCACCGACGACCCGCCCGCCTCCGTGCTGGGCACGGCGGGCACGATCACGGCGCTGCACGCCGCCGACCCGGTCGCCCACGCCGACCTGGTCGCGGGCGGCGCGGCGTGGCTGCGCGACCGGCAGCACGGTGACGGCGGCTGGGGCGGGGTGGACGGCGCGCCCACCGAGGCCGTGCCCACGGCCATCGCCACCGCCGCCCTGCGCATCGTCTCCCCGGAGCGCAGCGCGACGGCCGTGACCGCCGGGCGCGCCGCGCTGGCCGCGCTGGGCGGCGTGGACGCGGTGACCGACCGCGCGGTGGCGCTGATGTGCCGGCAATTCCTGACCCTGGCCGGGTTGACCGCGGAGGCGGGGCCGCTGCGGCGGCTGCCGCTGGAGATCGTGCTGGCCGACAAGCTGCGCCGGCGGCTGATCTCGTTCCGGACCGCGCCGTTCGTCGGCCTGGCGCTGGCGCAGGACGACCTGCTGCCCGCGGGCCCGGTGCGCCGGTTCACCCTGCGGCTGGCCCGTCCGGCGGCGCTGCGACTGGTCCGGGCGGTGTACGAGCACGAGGGCCGCACCGGGGCGCTCAGCGAGGACCCTTGGCCCGCCGCCCTGGTCCTGCTCGGTCTGGCCCGCTCCGGCGAGGCGCCCGACATCGCCGCCGCCATCGCGGGCTGGCTGCGCGCCGCGGTCCGGCCCGAGGGCGCGTGGGACGCGGTGGCCAACCTCGACCTGACCCGCACCGGCTACGCCACCACCGGCCTGGTCGCCGCCGGGTACGCCGACGACCCCCGGCTGCGCGCGACCCGCGACTTCCTGCACGCCGCCCGCACCACCGAGCCGTTCACCGTCCTGGACGTCCCGGCGGGCGGCTGGAGCTTCTCCACCCGGCGCGGCTGGCCCGTGACGCTGGAGTCGGCCGAGATCCTCAGCGCGCTGGCCGGGCTGCCCGGCGCCGCCGAGGACGACCGGCTGCGCGGCGGGCTGGAGTGGCTGACCGGGCGGCAGGACACGCGCGGCTCGTGGAGCCTGTGGGTGCGCGACACCAAGCTCGCCAACGACGGGCCGTGCCCGGCGATCACCAGCCAGGCCGTGCAGGCCCTGCTGGACGCCGGTCGCCCCGCCGACGACCCGGCCGTGGCCTCCGCCGCCGCGTGGCTGCTCACCTCGCAGAACCCGGACGGCACGTTCGAGAACCTGTGGTACCGCGACCACACGTCCGGGACCGCCGTCGTGGTCGCCGCGCTGGCGCGGGCCGGGCACGGCGGGCACGAGGTCGTGCGCAAGGCGGTGGCCTGGCTGCTGCGCACCCAGCTGCCCGACGGCTCCTGGGGTCCGGGTGACGGGACCGAGGGCTCGGTCGAGGAGACCTCCTGGGCGGTCCAGGCGCTGCTGGCGGCGGGGACCGGCGCGGACGCGGTGGAGCGGGGCGCGGCCTGGCTGGTGGCCGCCGCCGGACCCGACGGCGGGTGGGAGCCGACGCGGGTGTGCAACTACATCCGCCACCACGTGCGCTACGCCAACGGCGTGATCACGCAGGCCGTGGCGCTCAAGGCGCTGGGCGAGTACCGGGCCGCCGTCCGATGACGCTCCCGGGGACCGTCGACGTCGTCGTGTCCGGGGCGGGCGCGGGCGGGCTGGCCGCCGCGCGGGCGCTGGGCGCGACCGGCCTGCGGGTGCTGGTGCTGGACCGCAGGCGCACCCCCGCGCCGACCGCCAAGGGCGAGATCCTCCAGCCCGGCGCGGTGCGCGTGCTGGCCGACTGGGGCGCGTTGGACGACCTGAGGGCCGCCGACGCGCGCCCGGTCGACCGGCTGGCCATCCGCGACGGCGACGGCGCCGCGCTGCTCACCGTCGAGTACGGCGCCCTGCCCGGCCCGCACCGGCAGGTGCTGTGCGCGGCCTACGAGGACCTGTGCGCGGCGATCAGCCGCTCGCTGCCCGACACCGTGGAGGTCGTGCGCGGCGTGCGCGTCAGCGGGGTGCTGCGCGAGGGCGGCCGGATCGCGGGCGTCGCGGTCGACGGCGGCGAGGTCCGCGCGCGGTTGGTCGTGGCGGCCGACGGCATGTCCTCGGCGCTGCGCAAGGACGCCGGGATCACCGTCGACCGGGACGAGTACCCGCACCGGCTGCTGGCCTTCGACGTGGCCGACGCGGACGTGCCCGGCGAGGTGACCGCCTACCGCACCGCGCGCGGACTGCGCCTGGTCTACCCGCTGCCCGGCCGCCGCTGCCGGCTCTACGTCCAGGTCGCGCCGGACGAGTTCCGCGCCACCGGGCTGGCCGGGCTGGGCCGCTGGGTCGACGGCGTGCTCGCCGAGGTGCCCGCGCTCGCGCCGCTGGCGCCCGCGCTGGCGGCGAGCCTGCACCGCCGCCAGCTGTTCGGCGTGTCCCGGCTGCGCGCGGGACGGCTGGCCGTGCCCGGCCTGGCGCTGGTCGGCGAGGCCGCGCACGCCGTGCACCCGATGGCGGCCCAGGGCGTCAACAGCTCGCTGGCCGATGCCGAAGCGCTGGCCGGGGCGCTGGCCGCGCGGTCCGTCGTGGACGGTGCTGCGGCGGTGGACGAAGCGCTGGCGGCCTACGAGGAGGCCCGGCGGCCCAGCCTGGACCACATCGCGAAGGTCAGCCACAACGCCGCCCGCATGATCACCGCGCTGTCCGGCGCGCCCCGGCTGCTGGGCGCGCGGATGATGCGCCGCACCGCGGCCAACCCCCGGCTGCTGCGGCGCACCGCGGGCAACATGTCCGGCACGGACGTCCGGCCGCTGACGTTCGTCGACCGGCTCTACCAGCTGGGCGTGCTCGCCGACCGGCGTGCCCACGACCCGCACGCGGCCGACCCGAGGGGAAGCGAGGTCCGATGACCGCCGTCGACGCCGACCGGCTGCACGACCTGTCCATGAACGAGACGCCCTACCCGCCGCTGCCCGCGCTGCGGCAGGTGGTCGCCGAAGGCGCGGCGCTGCTCAACCGCTACCCCGACCGGCTGGCCGGGGCGCTCACCGCCGGGCTGGCCCGGCACCTGGGCGTCGCACCGGAGGCGGTGCTCGTCGGACCGGGCTCGGCCGGGCTGTTGCAGCACCTGGTGCAGTCGTTCGGGCCGGCGCCGGAGGTCGTGCACGCGGCGCTGTCGTTCGAGGGCTACCCCCTGATCGTCGCCAACGCGGGCGCCAAGAGCGTGCCCGTGCCCGTGGACGGCTACCGGCACGACCTGCGCGCTATGGCCGACGCGGTCACCGACGCCACCCGGTGCGTGCTGATCTGCAACCCCAACAACCCCACCGGCTCCGCGCTGGGCCGCGCCGAGCTGGCGGAGTTCCTCGGCCGCGTGCCGGCCGACGTGCCCGTGGTGGTCGACGAGGCCTACCGGCACTTCGTCACCGACCCGGACTTCCCCGACGCGCTGGACCTGCGCCGCGACCACCCGAACGTGTGCGTGGTGCGGACCTTCTCCAAGGCCTACGGCCTGGCCGCGCTGCGCGTCGGCTACGCGGTGCTGCCCCCGGACCGGGTGATGGCCGCGCGGATGACCGGCATGATGTTCTTCCCCAACTCCCTGGGCCAGGCCGCGGCGCTGCGCGCGCTCGACCCGGACGTCACCGAGGAGCTGTCGCGGCGGTGCGCCGACGTGGCCGAGCAGCGCGCCCGGCTGGTCGCCGGGCTGCGCGACGCCGGGCACACCGCGCCCGACAGCGAAGCCAACTTCGTGTGGCTGCCGCTGGGGGAGGACAGCGCCGCGTTCACCGCCGACGCCAAGGCCGCGGGCATCCTGGTGGCGTGCCTGGACGGTCGGGGTGTGCGGGTCACCGTCGGCACGGCCGAGGCCAACGACCGGTTCCTGGCCTTCGCGCGCTCGCGGAGGTGAGCGCCGCGCCGGGTCCCGGCGCGGCGCGCGTCCCTACCAGCCCGCCTTGATGGTGGACACGATGTGCCCGCGCTCGTCCTCGGTCAGCCACCAGCCGACCGGGATGGACACCATCCGCGTGCTCACGCTGTCCAGACCGGGCAGCAGCGCGGCGTACTCGCGCACCGTCGTGTAGACGTCGTTGCGCTCGTGCACCTGGCTGGCCATGATGCCCGCCTCCTCCATGCGCCGCATGAACCCGTCGCGGTCGTCGACCTTGATCGTGTAGATCCAGAACGACGACTCGCGGTCGGGCGCGCGTTCGGTCAGCTCCAGGCCCGGCACGTCGGCCAGCTCCGCGTCGAAGTGCGCGGCGTTGCGGCGGTGCTTGGCCAGGACCTCGTCCACGTGGTCCAGGTTGGCCAGGCCGATGCTGGCGTTGATGTCGTTCATGTGGAACTTGAAGCCGAACTCGGGGATGTCGTTGAGGAACGAGAACCGCGCGGTGGTCTCGCGGTCGATGCCGTACCACCGCAGCAGCCGCGCCCGGCGGGCCAGCTCCTTGTCCGGCAGCACGACCAGGCCGCCGTCACCGGCGGTCAGGTGCTTGATGGCCTGGAAGCTGAACACCGAGATGTTGCCGTGGTTGCCCAGCTGCTTGCCCTCGAACGTGGCGCCCCAGGCGTGCGCGCAGTCCTCGATCACCACGGGGCGCACGCCGTGCACCTTCTCCGCCTGGTCCAGCACCTCGGCCAGCCGCCGCAGGTCCACCGGGTAGCCCGCCCAGTGCACCACGATGATCGCCTTCGTCCGCGGGGTGATCTTGCGGGCCAGGTCGTCCAGGTCCATGTTGAGGTTGGCGGGGTCGACGTCCACCCAGCGCAGGCGTAAGCCGTTCGCCAGGATCGGCCAGTTGGTGGCGCTGCACGTCATCGGCGTGGTCAGCACTTCACCGCCCTCGCCGCCGACACCGCCGGTGACCAGGTGCAGGGCCAGGTGCAGCCCCGAGGTGGCGCTGTTGACGGTGGCGAGCTTCGGGTTGCCGATCCGGGTGGCCAGGGCGGCCTCGAACTCGTCCACCTTGGCGCCCTGCCCGATGAAGCCGCTGGTCAGGACCTTCTCGACGAGGGCCGGCGCGGTGCCGGACATCGCGACCTTGAACAGGGGGATCATGCGTGCTCCTTCGTCGTGCGGCCGGTTTCCGGTCAGCGCGCGCCTCGGTCCCGACCAGGCGGAGGTGGCGCGGTCCGCGGTCGTGCCCGCCGGCCACCACCGACCCGCCCGGCCCGGCGAGCCCGTCGACCGGCCGCCACCACCCGACGGTGAGCGGCTGACCGGTGCGCGCGGTCGGGAGCCCCGGGCCACGGCGCGCGCCGGGCGAACGACAGCGCCGGGTCGTGGCTGAACCCGCCCAGCCCGTCGAACCGCCGGACCCGGATGTCGGTCGACCCCAGCGGTTCTGCGAGGACTTCGAGGGGAACGCGGACAGCCGGCGTCTGCACCGACACCGCGTCGAGCGCGGTCACAGTCGGGATCACACCACGCGTCCTGTCGAACGTCAATGTGCCCGGTCATCGTCGGGCGCCACGGTTCCTGCTCGTCGTGCTGCCGCCGCGAGGCCATCCACAGTGGACAACACGGTGCGGTGCGGCCGGGAGGGCACGCTGCTGCGCGCACTGGTCGGTCCGGACGCGGACCTCGTGGCCGCCGGGCGGCCCCCGCCGGCAGGGGACTTGCCGCCACGCGGGCTGCGGAGACCCGAACCGCCGCCGGTGGACCTGGTCGGGATCGCCCGCGACCGGGCCGCGCCACCCACCCCGCCGCGCCACCTGTGGCCGCCTGCTCCGGATGGCGCGCGGACACCCGGTCGCGGCGGAGCGCCGAAGCCGATGACTCCCCGCGGCGGTGCGCCGACGCGTCCGAAAGCGTGATTGTCGTTGCACCGCAGCTAACCTAGCCTCAGCGGATGAGCACCCGCCCAACGCTGTCGGCGCGCGACCCCGTCGCGCCGGACCGGGCCGTCGGCGAGGAGCGGGACCTGGTCATCGAGGCGAGCGGCCTGCGCAAGACCTACCGCAAGCGCGGGCGCAAGGCCAAAGCCGTGGAAGCGGTGCGGGACGTGCACTTCGCGGTGCGCCGGGGCGAGATCTTCGGGTTCCTCGGGCCGAACGGCGCGGGCAAGTCGACCACGCTGCGGATGCTGGCCACCCTGGTCCGCCCGGACGGCGGCAGCGCCCGCATCGGCGGCGTGGACCTGGTGCGCTCGCCCGCGCGCGTCCGCGACGTGATCGGGTTCGTCGCGCAGTCCAGCGGCACCTACGACGACGCCTCGGCGCGGCAGGAACTCGTCGCCCAAGCCCGGATGCACGGCCGGCGCAAGGCCGAGGCCGAGCAGCTGGCCGCCGCCGCGATCACGACGTTCGACCTGGAGGAGTTCGCCGACCGCCGCGTCCGCACCTACTCCGGCGGGCAGCGCCGGCGGCTCGACTTCGCGCTGGGGGTGATCCACCAGCCGTCGGTGATGTTCCTCGACGAGCCCACCGCGGGCCTGGACCCGCCCAGCCGGGCGCGCATGTGGCGGGAGGTGCGGCGGTTGCGCGACAACGGCATGACCGTCTTCCTCACCACCCACTACCTCGACGAGGCCGACTCGTTGTGCGACCGCATCTCCATCATCGACCGGGGCCTGATCGTCGCCGAGGGCACGCCCTCGGACCTCAAGCGGGAGATCTCCGGCGACGTCGTCACGGTCGGTTTGGCGGCCCCCGACGAGGCGGGGCAGCTCGACGCCGACAAGCTGCGCCGTGCCGCCGACGTGCTGGCCCCGCAGCGCTACGTGCGCGGTGTGGAAGCGGTCGACACGACCCTGCGCCTGTACGTGGACGGCGCGGCCACCGCCATCCCCCTCATCACGGCCGCGCTGCTGCGCGCCGGGATCGAGCCGAACGCCGTCGAGGCCCGCAGGCCCAGCCTGGACGACGTGTTCCTGGCCAAGACCGGCCGCACCCTGGACGACTGAAGGACGGCCGGCGTGAAAGTGCTCCGCGACACCTGGCTGATCTTCACCTTCGAGACCAGGATCATGGCGCGCAACCCCACCGTGGTCGCGCTGACACTGGCCCAGCCGATCACGTTCCTGGTGCTGTTCGCGCCCTTCCTCAAGGTCGCGATGGCGGGCCGCGGCGTGGAGAGCTACGGCGACGCCTACGCCGTCTACGTGCCCGGCCTGTTCGTCGCGATGGGCCTGCTCGGCGGCCTGTACGCGGGCTACGGCCTGCTCAGCTCGTTGCGCGCGGGCATCATCGACCGCTGCCGGGTCACCCCCCGTCAGCCGCACCGGCCTGCTGCTGGGCCGGGCGCTGATGCACGTGGCGCTGCTGGAGTTCCAGGCGACGGTCATCACCGTCGCGGCCCTGCCGTTCGGGCTGCGCGTGAACCTGCTCGACCTGGTGGTGGCCTACGCCCTGCTGTCGCTGGTGATCCTGCTCAGCATCTGCATCTCCTACGCCATCGCCCTGCTGGTGCGCAACGAGAACAGCCTCGGCGTGCTGATCAACACCGTCGGCCAGCCCGTGTCGCTGCTCGCCGGCGTGCTCATCCCGCTGACCCTCGCGCCGCTGTGGGTGCAGAACGTGGCGCTGTGGAACCCGTTCGCCTGGGCCACCGACGCCCTGCGCGCCCTGTTCACCGGCCACTTCACCGCGCCCGCGGTCTGGCAGGGCGGCGTCGTCATGCTCGTCGCCTGCGCCCTGGCCGTCGGCTGGTCCATCCGCCTGTTCAACCGGGAGGTCTCGTGAGCCCGGCCGAGGTCGCCGCCTGCCCGCGGGCGCGGATCACGCCCTGACCGTGCGGAGCCGGCGCGCGTCCTCGACATCCCGGCAGCCCGCCAGGCGGAGCGCGGTCTCGAACTCCTGCCGGATGACGTCGAGCACCGCGGCGACACCCTGCCGCCCGGCCGCGGCGAGGCCCCACAGCACCGGGCGGCCGAGCAGGACCGCGTCCGCGCCCAGCGCCAGCGCCCGCAGGACGTCGACCCCGGTGCGCACCCCGCTGTCCAGCAGCACCCGGCACCGGCCGCCCACGGCGTCCACCACGTCGGGCAGGGCGTCGAGGGAGGGCACCGCGCCGTCGAGCTGCCGCCCGCCGTGGTTCGAGACCACCAGACCGTCCACACCGGACTCCACGGCCCGGCGGGCGTCCTCGGGGTGCAGGATTCCCTTCAGCACCAGCGGCAGTCGCGTGCGCTCCCTGATCCAGTCCAGGTCGCGCCACTTCAGGGACGGGTCGAAGACGGCGCTGGTGTGCCGGGCCACCGCCGAATCACCGGCTCGGCGCTCGCCGACGTCACCGCCGATGTTGACCGGCCGCACGTCGGGCGGCAGCGCGAACCCGTTGCGCAGGTCCCGGACGCGCCGCCCCATCAGCGGCACGTCGACGGTGAGGACGACGGCGCGGCAGCCCACGCCCTCGGCCCGCCGGAGCAGGTCCGCGACGACCTGGCGGTCCTTGAGCCAGTACAGCTGGAGCCAGTGCGGACCACCGGCCGCCGCCACGTCCTCGATCGGCTCGGCGGAGAGCATGCACAGCACGTTCGGCACACCCGCCGCCGCGGCCGCCCGCGCGACCCCGCTCTCCCCGTCCGGGTGGACCAGGCGCTGGTACGCCATCGGCGCGATGGCCAGCGGCATCGACGACCACGCGCCGAACAGCTCACGGCCGGTGTCGTGCCCGGACACGTCGACCAACGACCTGGGCACCACGGACACCCGGTCGAACGCGGCGCGGTTGGCGGCGAGCGTGACCTCGTCCCCCGCCCCGCCGGAGACGAAGTCCCGGACATCGGGCGCCAGCCGCTCGGCCGCCAAGCGCTCGGCGTCGGCCACCGAGTGGAAGGTCGGTGCGGTCATGACGTCGCGCGGTGGTCGGCGCGCTCGACGTCCGCGCGGCCCGAGTGGCGGGCCGGGGCGCCGGCTCGGAAGGGGGTGGGCAGTCCGCTGTCGCTGTTCATGGGTCCTCACGTGGGTCAGGGTGTGTCCGCATCACCGAGGATGACGGAATCCACCCGGACGGACCCTGGTCGGTGTCACCCAGTGGACGAATTCGGTCGGGATGCCGAAGCCGAACCGGCGACTGACCGACGTCACCCACGACCAGGACGAGGCGATGAGCATGTCCGACCGGGTCGTGGTGATGGACAAGGGCAAGGTGGCGCAGGTGGCGACACCGGGGGAGATCTACGCCCGCCCGGCCAGCGTGTTCGTCGCCGACTTCATCGGCCGGGCGAACTTCATCGAGGTGGTGCCGGGGCGCGTCACCGGAAACCGCGCCACCGTCACGGCGCTGGGTCAGGAGTTGACCGTCGCCGCGCACCCCAAAGTCCTGGCCGGCGCCGATCGCGCGTACCTGATGGTCCGGCCGGAGACGATGGGGCCGGCGGCGGTCACCGACGGCGGAACCGGCATCGGCGTCGTCCTCCGCGTCACGTTCCGGGGGCCGACCACCGACTACGACGTCGAGACGAAGGGGGGCACGATCACGGTCACGGAGTCCGGCCGGGACCCGTCGACGGCGTTGACCGAGGGCACCGCCGTCACCGTGACCGTCGACCCCGCTCGGGCGTACCTGCTGACCCGTGACTGAACCGCCCGGCACTCGGGCGGTCCGGGGTCACTCGGGTTTCGGGGTCGGGGCCCACGCGAGGAGGGTGGCGAAGAGCGAGCCGAGGGCCAGGACGCCCAACATGCCGCCCGCCACCCAGTGCGCCTGGTCGTTGTCGGCCAGCGCGGCGTCGACGACGTGGCCGTCGCGCAGGTCGTAGCGGACCGTCACGTGGTCGCCCGGGTGGCGGGCCGGTCCGTTCTCGGACAGGGTGGCGACCTGCTCGGTGCCGTCCGGGAGGGGGTACTCGACCTTGACCGAGAAGCTCTTGCCGGACCGCAGCCGCTCCACCACGGTCCCCTCGGTGCTCGCCCAGGACCTCTGCTCGGCCGAGGACCGGATCACGAACACCAGTCCGCTGACCGCGCCCACCAGCACGACCCCGGCCACGACCCGGCCCGCCCGCGACTTCAGCGACTTCGCCACCGCACCTCCTCCGCACACCACATCGCCGCACCGCGCCCGAACGTGACACCGCCCGAACGTGACATGGCCCGGACGCGGCGCGGACGTCAGTCGAGGGCGAGCGGGTCGTCGGCGAGCGGCCAGGTCCACTTGTCCCGCTGGTCGTCGAAGAGCTGGTCGGGGATCGGGTCGACCGGCAGCAGCTCGTGCGGCCGGTGGCCGTCGGCGCAGCGGGCGAACGGGCCGGCCACCGGGTCCATCAGGGCACGCATGTGGGGGTCCACGTAGTGGGTCCACCAGTTCGCCATGCCCAACGCGGGGTCGAAGCGCAGGTTCTCCCACGCGCGCCACACGGAGTCCAGCCGGGAGAGCGCCTGGGCGTGCCTGAACCAGCTCGAGCACCACACCAGCCCCGACTCCGGTGTCGGGCGGGGGATGAAGTGGATGAGCCGGTCGGTGACGAACTCGGCGACGTTCGGGTAGAACAGCTCCGCCGGGCGGCCGACGCTCTCCTCGTCCCGCCGGATGTCCTCGGCCGACTCGTCCGGCTCCTGGTCGGGGTGCGCTGCCGTCATGGCCTCATGCTCCTCTTCTCAGCTGCACGTCGGCGGCCTCGGCGTGCCGGCCGACCCGGGTCAGGGCCGTGACGAGCGTGTCGACGGCCCACCGCAGGCTCGCCTGGTGCTCGTGGGGATCCCGGTCCACCAGACGGCGGTAGTGGCGAGCGGCCCGGCGGGCCGGCTCGACGGCGCGCGCGGCCTTGCGCACGTCGTGCCGTCCGCACAGGCTCAAGGTCCGCGCCAGCCAGGAGAGCAGGTGCGCGACCTCGGCCGGCGTCCGGTCGGGACGGTCGACCAGCGCCAGGCCGATCCGCTCCGCTTCGAGCGCGGTGCGCCAGGCGGCGGCCGGGGAACCCGCCATGGTCAACCCCCTGGCCAGTTGCAGGAGCGCGAAGCAGAGGGGCCACTCGTGGCCGTCGGGGTCCTCGGCGGACAGGTGGCGGAGCAGCCGCACCCGGTGCTCGGCGACCCGCACGGCGTCGGTGAAGCGGCTCGTCTTCAGCAACGCCTGCGCGAGGTCCGCGCAGATCATCGCCAGGTGCTCGTCCTGCCCCGCGTCCCGGTCCGGCAGCCCGTCTAGCAGGTCGTAGGCCTCCCGCAGCACGGTGACCGCCCGGTCCGCGGTCGACCACGCCTCGGCGTAGCTGGCGCCGAGGTCCTGCAGGCAGGAAGCCAGCTTCACGCGTCCCGACGCGTCGGCGCGGGCCAGCCGGCGGTAGATCGGCAGGGCGTGGCGCAGCACGATGCGCTCGGGGATCCGTTGGCCCTGCCTGCGGTACAGGTCGGCGAGGTCGCGCAGGGCGTAGGCGTACCCCTCCGAGTACAGGCTCGGGGCGTACTCGTGCAGTCGACGTCGGATGCTGCCCGCCAGGGACACGTACTTCAGCGCGTCCGTCGTGCGACCGAGGGCCGCGTAGGACTGCGCGAGCGCGAGGGCGGTGGCGGACTGGCTCCTCAGGTGGGTGGCGCTGAGCGGGACCTTCGCGCGCGCGTAGAGGGCGAAGGTCTCGGTGAAGTGCCGCACCGCCGCCTCGTGGTCGCCCGCGTCCGCCTCGAAGTAGGCGAGCGCGTAGATCGAGCCGGCCAGCCGGGGCACCTCCAGCCGGTGCGGGTCGTCCGCCGGCGCCCGCCGGTGCTCGATGGCCTCCTCGACGGCGTCCCGCGCGGCCGCGTGCTCCCCCCGGTCGAACCGGTCCCAGGCCAGGTTGTGCAGGATCGCGGCCAGCTCGGGCAGGTAGACCTCGGGGAGGTCGGCGGCCAGCGGGCGCACCAGGTCGATCGCCTCCTGCTCCAACGCGATCCCGTCGCCGGGGGAAGCCGTGCTGATCTCGACCGCCAGGCCGAGCAGGGTGCTCGCGAGGTCGCCGGCGTAGGCGTCGTGGTTCTCGCCCGCCAACCGGCGGGCGGTCGCCACGGCCTCCTCGTTCGGCGACGGACCCGTCGGGAGCCGCTGGAAGCGCCAGAGGTTCGTGCCCCGCTGCTCCAACGCGTCGGTGAGCAGCAGCGGGTCCAGGTCGGGATCGCGCTCCACGAGGTCGCGCGCCCGCCGGACGGCCTCGTCGGTGTACTCGTCGGACCTGGCGACCTGGTCGAAGCCGATCGTCTCCGGGTCGAGCTGCCAGACCACCTGCGCCTGGCCGATGAGCGCGCGCACCAGGCCGCGCTCGCGCTTGCCCTCCTCCCGCGCTCCCCCCGCCGCCAGCTCGCGGAACAGGCCGAGGGCCCGTTCGCCCGCCCGGTACGACTCGGTCAGCCGCCCGACGGCGCGCAACGCCCGCGACAGCACGAGCAGCGACTCGGCCCACTCCGTGCGGTGGGTCGGGGCGTCGCCGTGGGCCGGGACGTCACCGTGGGCCGGGACGTCGCCGTCGCCGGAGAGCCGTTCGCGGATCGCCGCCGCCTCACCGGCCGCCGTCACCGCGTCCGCCCAGTCACCGACCGCGAGGTGCCGCTCGGCCAGGTTGTGCGACGCCCAGGCGCGGTCGCGCAGCGCCGCCGGGTCGTCCCCGGTCGCGCGGCAGAGGCCGCTCAGCTCACGGGCCACGTCGAGGGCGTAGTCGCGCAGCACGTGGGATTTCGCCGGCAGGGCGTCCGAGTGGGCGCGCAGCACGGCGGCGGTCAGCGGTGCGTGGTCGGGAACCGCGCGCAGCACGGCGCGCAGCTGCCCGATCACCTCGCGCGCGTCGTCCGCGCGCCGCTCGTTGGCGTGGGCCACGGCCGCGCGGGCGAGCACGGTCAGGGTCTGCGACCGCTGGTGGTCCGGGGCTTCGGCGAAGTGCCTGGTGAGCAGCCCCGGGTGGCGGAGGACCTGCCGGGAGGCGTGGTACTCCCCGAGGCGGTCGGGTTGCAGCGCGCCCCAGTAGTGGCCCTCGGCGGGCGGGTACAGGTCCCGCAGCCAGCCGGTGACCTCCGCGACCAGCCAGCGCGGTTCGTGGGGCAGCACCCGCGCGATGGTCCGGAAGGCCTCGTCCTCGTCCGCGGCGGGGCACAGCACGGCCGTCGCCACGGCTTGGTCGAGCAGCCCCGGATCCAGCTCGCCGATGCGCCGCCGCTCGGCGGTGTCCAACCAGTAGACGCGCTCGTGCTCCTCCAGCAGCTCGGCCTCCAGCGGCCGTCGGTCCTCGCCCGGCGCCTGGCGCAGCAACGCGACCAGGGCCGCCATCTGCACGGTCAGCGCCGTTTCCGCCGCCGCGGCGGGGCGGGTGACCGCGAGCGCGTCCGCGAGAGCGGGCCAGTCGACGTCCGGCCGGCCGAGGCCGTCCGCCAGGCGGCGGGCGAAACCCCGTGCCGCGGCCCGGAACACGCGGTCGCGGTCCTCGGGCTCGGGGCTGAGCGCGTGCAGCTTGACCTCGGGCAGGTCGCCCGTCGCCTTGGCCGTCCAGGTGCCGAGCGAGCGGGCCAGCGGCAGCAGGCGCACGGGGTGCGCGGCCCGCTTGGTCTGCGCCCACAGCGTCCGGACCAGCTCGGGCCGGGACTCGGCGTAGTCGACGACCAGGAGCAGCGGGTGCTGGACGGCGCGCAGCGCCCGCAGGTCGCCCGGCTCGCCGCGCACCGCGCCGGTCACCCAGCCGTGCGCGCGGAGCCGCGCCATCAGCTGCCGGGCCAGCCGGGTCTTGCCCTGCCCTCCCGGGCCGGTGAGGACGCGGGCGGACGGCGGGCCGTCCGCCAGGCACCACCGCTCCAGGTCGTCGAGCAGCTCGTCCCTGCCGTGGAACGGCACCACCTCGGCGTCCGCGCGCAGCAGCATGGCCGGCGAGTGCACCTCCGTGGGCGTCGCCGGGTCCAGCAGGTCGGCGAGCTCCGCGGGTTCGAGCCGGGGGTCGACGCCGGTCGCCGCCCGCACGACCGCCCGGAAGTCGTCACGGGCGAGCAGGTCTTCGGCGGTGACGGCCGTCAGCCGCGCGCCGTGGCGTGGTCGGCGGTCTTCCTTCACCACGCCGAGCAGCAGGTCCGCGCCGTCCAGGAAAACGGCCGAACCCGACATCCCGGACCACGGCGTGCCGGTGTCCTCGTCCCGCCCGAACGGGCTGTGCGGGTCGAGGATCTCCAGGACGCCGCGGCCGCGCGGCCTGACCGTCCCGGCCAGCTCCTCCGGGGCCCGGACGCCGTCCTGCCGCTGCTGTCGGGGGAACCCCAGGGCGGCGACCGGCACCGGACTGCCCGCCGTCACGCACCGACCCCACCGCTGCACGCGGCGGCTGAGGTGTCCCCGCAGCGTCTTGGGCGGCGACCAGTCGGCGTCGGTGACCTCCACGAGAGCGGCGTCCAGCGCGGCGCCGCCGTCCCACCGCACCGCCGCGGCGAAACGCCCGCCCGCCGGGGCCGACGCCGGCGCGGAGACGGTGACGTCCGCGCCCGGCGCCAACAGGTGCGACGAGGTCAGCACGAGTCTCGGCGCGATGAGGTAGCCACTGCCGAAACGGGCGCCGTGGACCTTGACGACCTGGTCCTGCTCCATCGGGGCGGACTACTCCTGGTCGTCGCCCACGGCCACGTCCCCGCCGTCGCGGTGCTGCGGGTTCAGGCGCAGGGTCAGCCGCTGGGTGGACCGGTTCGTCCGCTCCCCGCGGGCGCTGGCCTCCACGACCCCGAACTTCAGCCCGCCGCCGCCGCCCTTGGCGCGGACCAGCTCGATCTCGAACTCCGCGGTGATCTCGCCGAGCACGAAGCGCAGCGGGGAGTCCTTGCCCCGGCGCTGCGCCTGGGAGAGCTGGTCCCGCAACACGTCGATGGCGTCCGCCAGGTCCAACCAGTCGTCCTCGTGCCCGTCCGACGCCATGCTCACCCTCCGTAACATTCCACCACTCGGGCGTATCGTAGCCGCCCGGGAGCGGATCATGGGCGAGTTCGGGAGGGCGGTGCCGTCCGGCCGCGGATCACGTGCCCGGGAAGATCGCGCTCCTGGTCTCGGTGATCATCATCCACTAGGTTGCCCGCCCAGGCGGAAGTTCTGGATCACCAGGGGTGACAGGTGGGCGAAACCGGTTCCGGCAACCATTTATCCGGATCTGCGACGAATGTGGTCCAGGCTGCGCAGGTGCATGGCGGGATACATTTCCACGAGACGGCCCGGAGCCTGCCCGCGCCCCGGCAACTGCCACCTGACATCGGCCATTTCACGAATCGTACCGAATATCTCGGTCGATTAGACGATTGGCTGGAGTCCCGAGAGGGCGATCCGGGCGCCGTGCAGATCGTGGCAGGCACGGGAGGTGTGGGCAAGACTTCCTTGGTCACGCACTGGGCGCATCGGGTGCGTGACCGCTTCGGCGACGGCGATCTGTTCGTCGACTTGCATGGCTATCACCCGAAAGGGCCTGTCGGTGCCGACGAGGCGCTGGGTGTGGTCTTGCAGGCCCTGAGCGTCCCGGAGGAGCGCATCCCGGACGGGGTCGACGCCCGTGCGGCGCTCTACCGGTCACTCCTGCACAACCGGCGAATGCTCATATTGCTGGACGACGCTTCGGCTCCGGACCAGGTCCGTCCCCTCCTGCCCGGAGGCTCGAGCTGTAAAGTCCTGGTGACCAGCCGCAGCCGGTTGGCCGGTCTCGTCGTGCAGAACGGAGCGCACTGCATGTCCTTGGATGTGCTGTCACCGGACCGGGCGAGCGAACTGCTGCGCCAGGTCATCGGACGACGTGCGGCGGACGAGCCGGAGGCGGTGGACCGACTGGCCGAGTACTGCGGCCATCTCCCGCTGGCACTCAACATCGCGGCATCGCAACTCCTGGTCAGCCCGGGGACACGGGTCTCGGACCTGGTCGACGAGCTTTCCGAGGAGAGGGACCGGCTCGATGTGCTCGTGACGCCCGGCGACGAGTCGACCGCCGTGCGACCGGTGTTCTCGCTCTCCTACCGATCGCTGGCGCCGCAGGTGGCCCGGGCTTACCGGCTCCTGGGGCTCTTCCCCGGCCGTGACATCGGGGCTGCCGCGGCTGCGGCCCTGCTCGGGCTTGAGCCGGGGCCGGCGCGGCGCGTGCTGGCCGAACTCACGTCGACGCACCTCCTGACCGAGAAGGACCACCGTCGCTACCAGATGCACGACCTCCTGCGCTTGCACGCGGGCGAGTGCGCGGAAGCCGACGAGCCGGTCGACGAACGCCGAGCCGCCATTCGTCGCACGCTGATCTGGTACGCCCAGGCCACGAAGGCCGCGGTGCGCGCCGTGATCCCGTACTTCTCCCAGATCCCGGTGACGCTGCCCGAAACGGGCGCGGCCGTTCCCGAGTTCCCCGACCGCGCCTCCGCACTGGCATGGGGAGATGTGGAACGCCCCAACCTCAAGGCCGCGGTCCAGCAAGCCTCCGACTCGGGCGAGCACGAACTCGCGTGGCAGTTGGCGGTCCTGATGTTCGGTCTGCTGCTGGTCCGCAAGCCCTACTCGGACTGGGTGACCACCCACGAGATCGGTCTCGAGTCGGCACGCCTGCGTGGCGAGACAGCCGCCGAAGCATGGCTGCTCACCAGCCTGAGCATCGCCGAGATCGGGCTGCGCCGACCCGAACGCGCACTTGAGCGGCTGGAAGCGGCGTTGCCGCACTGGCGTCGGGACGGCACACGCTGGGGTATCGCTTGGGCACTGCGCGACACCGGTGCCGCCTACCACCAACTCGGCCGGCACGCCGAGGCGATCGACCTGTTCGAGCAGGCCTTGGCGATGCACCTCGAGGACGGGGACAGCTGGGGTGAGGCGACCGCGATGTCCGGTCTGGCAAGGGCGCACGTCGAGACCGGTGAGCTGGACGCAGCGCTCACCGAGGCACAGCGCGCTCTGGAGATCAGGCGCTCGCACAACGACGAGCGCAACATCGGCAAAGCTCTGAACGACCTCGGTGCGGTGCGCCTCGCCATGGGCGACTTCGAGCAGGCCGGCAGGGACGCCGCGCAAGCGCTGGAGATCCTGACCGCGGTCGACTACTGGCCGGGTAAGGCGGTGTCGTACGAGTTGCTGGGCGACAGCCTCGACGAACTCGGAGAACCGGAAGAAGCGGCCGCCCGGTGGCAGGCCGCCATCGACTTGTACGAGCTGCTCGGTGACCCGCGTGCGGAAACCCTCCGCGGTCGGCTGTCGGGTTGACAGGTCGAGGCCGACGTGCGCGGTCCCGGCCGTGATCGGTCCGCGCTACGCGGATCTCGGCTCGGAGGGACCGCGAGCGCGGACCCATCCGTCGAAGTCCAGCGGCCGCGGCACGGAGCCCAGGGAGACCCGGGCGGTGTCGGGGGAGCGCGGCTCCAGGCGGAAGCGGGTGCACAGCAGGTGGGTCAGCAGCACCAGCTGGGTGGTGCCCAGGCCGGCGCCGATGCACGAGGTGGGCGCCCAGCCGAACGGCACGTGGTGGTGCCCGCCGGGGGGACGGGGGGTCGCCCCGGCCGACCACCGGTGCGGGTCGAACGTGTCCGGGTCGGACCAGTGCCGCTCGTCGTGGTTGACCAGGTACGGGCTCACCAGGTAGTGCCCGCCCGGGGCGAGCCGGTGGCCGCGGACGGTCAGCGGGACCCGCGCGCTGCGGGTCATCAGCAGCGGGGCCGACCACATCCGCAGCACCTCTTTCACGAACTGGTGCGCGAGCGGCGCGGACCTGGTGCCGGTGCGGTACAGCTGCTCGGCGGAGCCGGCCGCGAACTCCTCCGTCAGGGTGGCCACCCACTCGGGGCGTTTCGCCAGCTCGAACATCAGGCAGCTCGCGACCGCGCCCGGTGGCCCGGCGATCGCGGTCAGGACCGTCGTCACCGCCTCCAGCGCCCGGTCCGGGCCGAGGGAAGGCAGCAGCCGGTCCACGATCGGCTGGGTGAGGTCGACGCGGGCGCGCCCGCCGCGCGCCCGGCGGCGGATCTCCTCGCGCACCACCCGACCGGTGTGCAGCTGGGCGAGGACCGACCGCCACCGCTGCCGCCGGGTCTGGCCGCCGGGGCCCGCGTCGAGCCGGGTCAGCTTCGCGATCGCGTCCCGACCGAGCCATGCCTGATCCTTTGTGGACAGTCCGTCGAGCACGACGGGGACCAGGGAGCGGAACATCACCTCGTGCGCCAGCCACGTGAAGTCCACGTGCCGGTCGCGGCGGCCGTCCAGGACCGCGGCCATGCGGTCGGCCAGCGCGCGCAGCCGGTCCTCCCCGCTGAGCACCCGCATCTGCGACAGCCACAGCGACCGCACCTGCCGCCACGACACGGCCGGGCTGCGCCGGCCGCGGATCCGGTCGACGAACCGGTCGGGCAGCGTCAGGTCGGCGAAGTTCTCGGCGTTGACCCGGCTCGCCGCGTCGGCGTCGAACACCATCAGCCGTCCGCCGCCGTGCCGGAACACCCCGTCGTGCTCGGCGTTGGGCGCGCGCAGGTTCGCCAGCACGTCCGGGTCGTCGTGACCGGTCATCAGGTGCCTCCCCGGGGTGGGGAGCGCGCGGCCGCGCTCCCCACCCGCGCCGATCAGATGTGGTGGTAGACGTACCAGCGGTACTCGGCATCGCTCTTGCGGATGTTGAGCGCCACCAGCGCGGCGTGGATGATCTTGGCCATGGTCACCTCCCTCGACGGGTGCGGGCGCCGTTCGCGCGCAGGGTGAAATCCGGTGGGGCGAGCGCGGCCGCGATGTGCGGCCGGTGCCCGCGGGCCTCGACCCGCCACCCCTCGGCCGGCGGCAGCGCTCGCAGGACGTCCTCGACCACGTGCACGGCGAAACCGGCCGCCACGCAGGTGTGGGCGCCCCAGCCGAACGGGATGAACGCCTCCGCGCCCCCGTGCGGCACGCCCGCCGACCACCGCTGCGGCAGGAACTCGTCGGGGTCGGGCCAGAAGCGGCTGTCCCGGTGCACGAGGTAGCCGCACACCACCACCTCGTCCGACGTCGTGACCTCGGTTGCGCCCAGCCGGTGGGGTTCGGCGGGGAAGCGGCCGAAGTTCCAGGCCACCGGCCACAACCGCAACGCCTCGCGCACCACACCGGCCAGGTCGCCGCCCGCCCGGGGGTGGGCGCCCAGCAGGTACACCGACCAGCCCAGCAGGAACCCCGTCGAGCCCGCGACCGCGAACAGGAAGGACAGGAACACCTCCGCCAGCCGCGCCTGCGCCGTGCGCGAAGAGTCGGCCGGCGCCGCGGCGGCCAGGACGTCGAGCAGGTCGGCCGGCTCCCGCGCGTCCCCGGTGCGCCGGAGGGCCAGCTCGGCGACCAGCGCTCGGCGGACCCGGTGCCGCAGCACGGCCCGCGACCACGTCGACCGCCGGTCCCGCGCGCCGGCCAGGACGGCGTGCCGGACCACCTGGTCGACGAGCCGGCGCAGGTCTCCTTCCGGCGTCAGCACGTCGCGGAAGCACGTGTACAGCAGCAGGTTCCCCGCGTCCGGCCAGCGGCTGTCCGGGCCGATCTCCCGCTCGACGGTCGCCGCCAGCCGGTCCGACCGCGCGGCCCAGTGATCGCGCAGCAGGTTCCGCGCCACCCGGCCGATCTCCTGCTGCGCCGAACGCGGCCCGAAGACGCCGTTGCCGGTCCGGAAGAAGTCCGAATGCTCGCGGTAACGCGACCCCGTGTTGGCGAGAACGGCTTTCGCCTCGGCCGGTTCGGCCACGTAGAGCACGCCCGGCCCGCGCCGGAAGATGGGCCCGTGCCGGGCCCGAAGCTCGTCGAGCGTCTCCAGTTCGTCCACTTGTTCGCCCCGCCCGGCCGGTTTCACGCGGACCACAGCAGCTTCGCGCCGCGCGGGCCGCCGAGGCAAGCCACCGAATGGTCGGGTCTCTTGGCGCGACGACCGCGTTTCGCGCATCAGCCGTGGTCGTGCGTGGTGTGACATGGGTGCCGAATTGCCAGAACGCTGTGGCGCATCGGCTGATACGGCAATCGGATCAGTCGTCGCGGATGGTGTGACCAGCGGTTGCCACCTGGCTGACCCTCCGGTTAGGCTGAAGTCGGCCATCGGGCGATAAACCGAGGGGACGGTTGATTTTGCTCTTCTCCGCCGAAGGTTTATCCCGCTGTCGGACCGCGCGGTCGACGTGAATTCCACGCCCATTCTTCTCGACGTGACCCTGCGCGATGGCGGTTATTTCAACGACCACGGCTGGACCACGCGTGAAGCCGAGTCGATCGTGCGCGCGGTCGGGGCCGCCGGTGTGCCGTACGCGGAGATCGGGTACCTGCGGCACCGGCACGAGCCGAGCCGGCCGACGGCCAGCTGCCCGCCCGCCTACCTCGACGCGCTCGCGCGCGTGGCCGGGCGACCGGGCCTCGCCGTGATGGTGCGTCCCGGCGAGGCGCCGGTCGACCGCATCGCCGAACTGCCCGACCGGGGCGTGTCGATGGTGCGGGTGCTCGTCCCGGGCGGATCGGTCCAGGCGGCGGAGCCCTACGTGGCGGCGGCACGCGGAGCGGGCCTGGACGTGACGATGAACCTGACGCGGGTCAGCGAGCGCGATCCCGAGTCGATCGCGGTGGCCGCCAAGGACTGCGCGGACGCCGGCGCGCACATCGTCTACCTCGCCGACTCCAACGGCAGCCTCGATCCCGGCTCGGTGGCCGAGCGGGTGGGCGCGGCGGTCGCCGCGAGCCCCGTCCCGGTGGGCTTCCACGCCCACGACAACCTCGGGCTGGCGTTCGTCAACGCGACGACCGCGATGGCGGCGGGCGCGACCGCGGTGGACGCGTCGATCGCGGGCATCGGCAAGGGCGGCGGCAACCTGCGGCTGGAGGTCATCGTCGCGCACCTGATCGTGCGGCACGGCGCGGAGCTGCGGCTCGACCCGATCGCCGCCGACCGCACCACCTTGGCCACCCAGTTGCGGATGATCGCCGACGGCGCGGCGAAGACCGTGGTCAGCGGGCTGCTCGACGTGAACCTGGACGGCTCGGCCCACTTCTCCGACCTGGTCGCGACCGACGGGCTCGACGCGACGATCCTGGCGCTGACCGGCCGAGGGCGACCGCCGTCCGACCCCACCGACCACAACGGAGGTGCCGATGAGTGACTTCGTCGCCGAGCTCGACCGGATGATCGGCGCGCGGAAGAAGATGACCAGCGAGCTCTACCGGACGATCCTCGCGGGCAAGGCCACCCGGAGGCTGCTGCACGACTTCGTGCTGCACCGCTGGCCGATCAAGAGCTTCTGGACCCGCAACATCCTGGGCATCGCCTCCCGGGTCGAGGACCACCGGCTGCGCGTGCTGCTCGTGGAGAACATCTACGAGGAGGAGACCGGCGGGCTGTCGGGCTCCGGCCGCCACCTGGACACCTTCGCCGACTTCGGCGCCGCCGTCGGGGTCACCGCCGACGAACTGGCCCACGCGCCGGTCGTGCCGGAGACGGCGGCGGTCGTCGAGCACAACGTGCGGGTCTGCAACACCGGCGCCCACTTCACCCAGGGCGTCGCGTCGGTGCTGCTGCTGATGGAAGGCCAGCCGCCGATCGTGGACCAGGGCGGCAAGAGCATGCTCTCGGTGATGCGCGACGTCTACGGCCTGCCGGAGAAGGGGTACGAGTTCTTCGTGCACCACGCCTCGGCGGACGAGGGCGAGGACGCCGTCAGCGAACTGGAGGACGAGCACGCCGCCGCCGCGCGCGAGCTGCTCCGCCGCTACTGCGACACCCCCGAGCTGCGGCAGGGCGCGATCACCGCGCTGGCCGACGCGCTGGAGCTGCGGCACCGCCACTTCGACATGATCCTGCGGACGGCGTACGACCCGGCGGAGCCGGTGTTCCGCCACACCGCATGACGGGCCTGCCCGCCGACGGCCCGGTGGTCTGGCCGCTGGCCCACCACCGGGGCGCGCTCGTGCCGCGCGACGAGGCGACGTTGCCGGTCGGCAGCATCGCGTTGCGCTACGGCATCTCGGTGTTCGAGGGCATCCGGCTGTACCGGCAGGACCGCGGTGGCGTCGCGCCGTGGCTGCTCCGGCCGCACCTCGACCGGCTGCGCAACTCCTGCCGGCTCATGGGTCTCGACGAGGGCTGCGCGGCCGACGTGCCCGCGATCATCGACGAGCTGGTCGCCGCGCAGGGGATCGACGAGGACGGCTACGTCCGGGTCGCGGCGAGCGCGGCCAACAGCGGCGGCATCGACGAGGCCGCCGTGACCGCGCTGACGGTCACGATCACGCGGGCGGGCCGCAAGCGCCGGCCGGGTGACCACGAGGGCATGAGACTCGGCATCAGCGCGTGGCAGCGGCCGTCGGACGCGGTGTTCCCCAGCGCCGCCAAGAACATCTCCGCGTACGCCGGACCGCGTCTCGCGCTCGCGCAGGCCCGGCGCGACGGCTACGACTCGTGCGTGCTGCGCACCGCCGACGGGGTGATCAGCGAGGCTCCGACGGCCACCGCGTTCCTCGTCGAGGGTGGACGCGTCGTCACACCGAGGCTTTCCGACCACGTCCTGCCCGGTGTCACGCGGGCGTGGGTGCTGGCGACCGCCCCCTCGCTCGGCCACGAGGCCGTCGAGGACGCGGTCACCGAGGAGCGGCTCACCGCGGCCGACGAGGTCTTCCTGTGCGGGACGGGCCTCGAGTTCGGTCCGGTGCGCGAGGTCGCGGGCGTGCGCCTGTCCGGCGGGTCGCCGGGTCCGGTCACGAAGGCCTTGGTGGACGCGTACTTCGCGCAGGCGCGCGGCGCCACCGCGCCGACCGGTGTCGACCTCGGCCTGACGGGTGGCCGGTAGTGGGCGTCACCGGTCTGATCGACTGGCCGGCGGCCCTGCTCGCCACCCACGCCGCCGTGGCGCGCCCGGCGGACACCCGCCGGGCCACCGAGCGGGCGGTGGCCGCCGGGCCGGTGTTCCGGAACAAGGAGTTCCCGCTCTCGCCGGTCCCCGTGCTGGTCCGCGCCGAGCAGGCCGAACGGCTCGCCCCGCTGCTGGCGCGCTACGTCGAGCTGCTCGGCAAGGTCGTCGCCCTGTACCGGACGCGGCAGGACGTGCGGGACTTCTACGGGCTCGACCCGGCCGCCGACCGGTTGATCGCCGCCGATCGCGCGGTGGGCGACGCGCCGTGGGTGTGCCGGCTCGACGGCTACCTGGAGGCGGGTTCGGAGCGGCTGCGGGTGTTGGAGAACAACGCCGACTCGCCCGCGGGCACCCTGTTCACCGCGCGGATCAACGACCTGGTCGCGCGCATCCGGTCGAGTTCGCCGGGCGGGCTGACCTACACCGGCGAGCACCGCTTCCTCGACGCGCTGCGGGCCGCCGCCAGGGCCGCCGCCGAACGGGACGCGGGCCGCTGCGCCGACCCGTCGCACATCGCGGTCCTCCAGCCCGCGGGCGCCCCGAACGCGGAGAGCGTCGAGCTGGTGCGGTGCCTGCGCGCCGCCGGCGTGGACGCGTTCCTCGCCGACCCGCGCGCGATCGAGGTCGACGGCGACCGGGCGCGGTTCGCCGGCCGGCCCGCCGACCTGTGCTGGAACAAGGTCAACACGGTGTCCTGGGCGGCGTACCGCGGCGACCCGGCCTTCGTCGACCGGTGGGAACGCGCCGTGCGGGACACCGCGCTGGTGCACGTGAACCCGTTCGGCGCGCGGTACGTCGCGGAGAACAAGCTGACGCTGGCGCTCGTGCAGCAGCCCGGGTTCGCCGAGCTGCTCACCCCCGCGGAACGGGAGCTGGTCGCCGAGCTGCTGCCCTGGTCGCGCAAGCTCACCCCGGCGGCCGTCGACGACGACGGCCGCCCGCTGGCCGACCGGCTGCTCGCCGACCCGCGCGAGTTCGTGCTCAAGCGGCACTACGACATCAGGGGCGACGGCGTGACCATCGGCCACGACTGCGCTCCGGACGCGTGGCGCGAGGCCGTCGCCGCCGGGCTGCGCGCCGGTCACCTCGTGCAGCGGCGGGTGGCGCCGACCGGCTACCCGGTCGTCGAGGCCGGATCGGCTCAGGTGCAGGCCATGCCGATCAGCTTGGACGCGTACCTGTTCGGCGGCCGGGTGGCGGGCTTCGGGTCCAAGGCGAGCCGCCACGCGAAGATCAACATCTTTCAGGGGGGCCGGAAGTTGGCTGTGCACGTGATCGGCGGCGGCTCATGACCGACATCGGCCGCGGGCTCGCGGACTTCGGCACGTCGGCGGTCAGCGACGCGCTGGACGTCCTCGGCGTGTCGGGCGCGCTGTGGGGCGCCACCCGCCAATCCGGCTCGGGCACGGTGGCCGGTCCCGCGTTCACCGTCGCCTTCGAGCCGGTGGCCGAGGGCGAGCGCGCCGCCGCCGCGGACTACCTCGACGACGTGCCGCCCGGCTCGGTCGTCGTGCTCGCCAACGGCGGCCCGCACTGCACGGTGTGGGGCGACATCCTGACCGAGGTCGCGGTGGCCAGGGGCATCGCCGGGACCGTGATCGACGGCTACTGCCGCGACGTCGACGGCATCCGCGCGCTCGGCTACCCGGTGTGGGCGCGCGGCGCGTTCATGCGATCCGGCAAGAACCGCGTGCGCATGGTGGCCGCGCAGCAGCCGGTGACCATCGGCGCGGAGGACGACCGGATCACCGTGCGCCCCGGCGACCTCGTCACGGCCGACGGGAGCGGTGTCGTCGTCGTGCCGGCCGGCCTCGTGGCCGAGGTGGTCGCCACCGCGACCAGGGTGGCCGAGGTGGAGGCCGGGGTCCTCACCGCGGTGCGGGCGGGAGTGCCGCTGCGGGTCGCACGAGCCGACCACGGGTACCACGACGTCGCGCGGCGGACCACGGAGGCGACGTCGTGACCGGCCTCGTCGAGCCGCCACGCGGCAGGATGGCGGGTATGCGACTCACCGCCCTGCTCGTCGCCGTGTTCGCCACCCTGCTGCTCGTGCCCGTCCCCGCCCCGGCCCACCCGGCCCGGTCGACCGACGCGACCTTCCACAACGCCGCCGACACCCCCGGAGCGGACCCGTTCGTGCTGTTCGACGGTCCCAGCGGCCACTACTACGCCTACTCCACGGAAGGCGCCGACCCCGGCTACCACTTCGCCGTCTACCGCTCGCCCGACCTCGCCACCTGGGAGCACCTGCCTGGCGGCGCGCTGCGGGCCGGCCAGGACGGCGACTGGGCGCACGACTGGTTCTGGGCGCCCGAGGTCTACCACAACCCGGTGACCGGCCTGTACTTCCTGTTCTACGCGGCCAGGATGAACCGCGGCGTGGCCGAGCACTTCGGGCACGCCGACTTCGAGGAGCCGTGCAAGGTGGGCGTCGCGGTGTCCCGCTCACCCGCGGGACCGTTCCGCGACATCGCCGAGGCGCCGCTGGACTACCACCCGTACGACCCGGCGTACCACGACGTCAACCTGATCATGGACGCGGCGCAGAAGAAGCCGCCGGCCACCCTGGCGGAAGGCCGGACCGCCCCGCTCGGCACCTACATCCCCTACATCGACCCGAACGTCTTCTTCGACGCGGACGGCCGGATCTACCTCTACTTCTCCCGCAACGCCTACCGCAACTGGGTGTGGGACCACGACCTCGGCAAGTACGTCGAGGAGTCCAACATCTACGCCGTCGAGCTGACCGGCGACTGGTGGCGCGACCCCACCGGCCGCACCATGCCGGCGATCGCGCCCGAGTACCGCGACCGCAACCGGGCGCCGGGCGACCTTCCCGGCGTCCGCAAGGACGGCTACGTCCCGGTCCTGGACTACGGTTCCGACCCGCAGGAGTGGGAGAACGCGCACGTCCACGACCACGCGGGCTCGGGCGGCGCGAAGAAGGACCGGCGGTGGGCGGAGGGCTCGACCACCGTCAGGACCGTGGACGCGAGCGGTAACCCCCGCTACTACCTGACCTACTCGGCCAACAACTACGAGAACGAGTTCTACGGCGTCGGCTACGCGACGGCCGGCAGCCCGCTCGGCCCCTGGCGCAAGAGCGCCGCGAACCCGGTGCTGTCCCAGGACCCCGCCCAGGGCCTGTACTCGACCGGGCACGGCAGCGTCATCGGCTCACCGGACGGCACGCAGCTCTACTACGTCCACCACGGGCGGCCGTCCACCACGTCCTCCCGGGCCCTGTACACCTCGCGCCTGCACCTCGGCGACGGCCTCTCGATCGACGCGTCCACCTCCGACGAGCCGCTGCCATCGGGCGTCGGACCGCTGCGGCTGCGGGCCGACGACCCCGTGCTGCGCCCGCGCGCGGACGGCTCCGCGACCACGGCGGTCGACGTCCGGAGCGCTCGCGGGGCCGGTTTCGACCTGACGAACCCGCAGAACCGCGTCCGCGCGGTGCTGCGGCCCGCCGACGCGGGCACCGTCACCGTGCGGGGCGACCGGGTCACCGTCACCCCCACCGGCCACCGCCCGGCGCTGCTCACCGTCGTCTACCAGCGCCGGCGGGCCGACGGCGGCTACCGCGACGTGGCCGACACCGGACCTCACGGCACCGTCCCCGTCCAGGTCACGATCCCCGTGGTGGTGCGCCGCTGAGCGGTGGCGCGGCCTCCTCCGAGGGGCCGGTCAGGACCGGGCGCGGCGGGCGTTCTCGACGATCGCGTCGATGATCGTCGGCCACGCGCCGGGCGGGAGGTCGTGCCCCATGCCGGGGATGAGCAGGAGCCGGGCGTCGCGGATCGCGGCCGCGGTCGCCTCGCCGCCTGAGTGGTGGCACATGCGGTCCGCCGTCCCGTGGATGACGACCGTCGGAGCGGTGATCCGCGCGAGCTGGTCGGTCCGGTCGCCCGCCGCGCGCACCGCCTGGTACTGCCGGCGCCTGCCTCCCCGGTGGTCCGGGTCGCGGCGGAACGAGAGCGCGGTCGCCCGCCTGATCTCGTCGACGTCCTGCTCGAAGCCGGGGGAGCCGATGGTGCCGAACAGCCGCACCCGCCGCTCGACGGCCTGCTGCTCGGTGCGGGCGCCCCTGGAGAACAGGTGGCGGAGCAGCCACGGGGAGGTGCGACCCTTGCCGCGGCGGCCGGTGGTGGACATGAGCGATGCCAGGCTCAGCACCCGCGAGGGGTGCAGCGCGGCCGTGACCTGGGCGATCATCCCACCCATCGACGCTCCGACCAGGTGGGCGCGGCTCGCGCCGAGCGCGTCGAGCAGCCCGACGGTGTCGGCGGCCAGGTCGGCCAGCGCGTAGGTGGCCCCGGGCAGGTGGGTGGAGCGGCCGGCGTCGCGGTTGTCGAACCGGACGACGAAGAAGCCGTGCTCGGCGAGCCGCCGGCAGAACTCGTCGGGCCAGTGCACGAGCTGGAACCCCAGGCCCATGATCAGCAGCAGCACGGGCCGGTTCGAGTCGCCGAAGGTCTCGTAGCAGAGCTCGACGTCGTTGACGGGGACGATTCGTGCCTCGCCGCCGGCAGCGTGATCTCGCATGGGTGTTCCGCCGTTCAGGGGTGAGCGCTCCGGCCGTGCCGGTGTTGCGGCCGTCGAACCCGATGGTGGCACACCGGCCGCAGCCGGCTCACATCCGGTCGATCTGCGGGGCCAGGTGCGTGACGATGGTGTCGATGGTGGGGAAGTCCCAGGCCAGCGTGGGCTCCACGAGGATTCCCCAGCGTTCCTCGATGTCCACGCACAGCCCCATGGCGTGCACGGAGTCGAAGCCGAGCGAGCGCAGTGCCACCCCGGTGCCGACCTGCGACGGCGGCAGCCCCAGGTACCCCGCCACCGCGTCGACGAGCCAGGCCCTCAACGACTCGTCAGCCACGGTCCGCCTCCGAGGCGGCGACGACGCCGGCGACCGCCGGGGTCAGCTCGCGGTGCAGCGCCGCCAGCCCGCCGCCGAGGAACAGCTCGCGCATGTGCCCCCGGCGCACCTTGCCGCTCGTGGTGTGGCGGACGGTGTTCGAGCGGACGACCACGAGGCTCACCGACACGCCGAACTGCTTGGTCACGGGGTCGAGCACGGCGTCGGCGAACGCGACGGGGTCGGCCTGCGCGGCGCGGCGCATCTCCTGCACCAGCACGACGTGCTCCTCCGCATCGGCGGACCGCACGCCGAAGGCCGCGCCCCGGCCCGCGTCCGGGTGCGCCTCCCGCGCGGCGACCTCGATGTCCTGCGGGTACAGGTTCCGGCCGCGGACGATGATGAGCTCCTTCAGCCGGCCGGTGACGAACAGCTGCCCGTCCAGGAGGAAACCCAGGTCGCCGGTCCGCAGCCACCGGCCGTCCGGGCCGGTGACGAACGTGGCGCGCGTCGCGGCGGGGTCGCCGTGGTAGCCCGCGGCCAGGCTGGGCCCGGCCACCCCGATCTCGCCGATCGTGCCGTCGTCCAGCACGGCGCCGGTGACCGGGTCGACGACGCGCACCCGCATGTCGCCCGGCTCGCCGCACCCGACCAGCGGCACCCCGTCGGCGTCCGACGCGGGCACGACCTCGCCGGCGGCCAGCGACGCCGGGGTGAACGAGCGGACGGTCGGCCCGCGCCCCCGTGACGTGCAGGTGACCACCAGGGTGGACTCGGCGAGCCCGTAGCCGGGGTTCAGCGAGGTGCGGCGGAACCCGACCGCCGCGAACCTGTCGACGAACGCGTCCAGCGTGGCGATCCGGATCGGCTCGGCGCCGCTGACCGCCATCGTCAGGCAGGACAGGTCGAGTCCGGCGAGGTCCGCGTCGTCGACCCGGCGGGTCGCCCACGCGTAGCCGAAGTCGGGCGCCACGGTCCAGTCCACCCGGTGCTCGCTGATCGCGCGCAGCCAGCGGATCGGACGGGCGATGACCGCTTCCGGCGAGAGCAGCACCAGGTCGGCTTCCGCGTGCAGGGCCTGGAGCTGGAGCCCGACGAGTCCCATGTCGTGGTGGTGCGGCAGCCAGCCGCCGATCCGCCGGACGGGGACGTCGCCGCTGATCTTCCGGAACAGCTCCAGGTTGTGCGTCAGGCTGCCGTGGGTGACCTCGACGCCACGCGGCCTGCTGGTCGACCCGGAGGTGTACTGGAGGTAGGCGACGGCGCCGGCGTCCACCTCCGGCGGCTCCCACGAGTCGGGGCCCTCGGCGGCGGTCCGCGCCGACAGGCCGCCCAGCACGCCCACGTGCGCCTCGTCGGTGAGCACCAGTCGCGCACCGGAGTCCTCGATCAGCCGGTCCACCCGGTCCACCCGCGAGGCGCCCGACAGGGGCAGGGGCGCGGGCACCGCCACGGCGCCCGCGTACAGGCAGCCGAGGAACGCGACGAGGAAGTCCAGTCCGGCGGGGTGGAGCAGCAGCACCGGTCTGCCCGCCATCCCCGACTCGGTCAGCCAGGACCCCACGGCCCTCGCCCGCCGGTCGAGCTCGAGGTGGGTCAGCTCGGCCGCCGGACGCCCGTCGGCGAGGTATGAGACCTTCCGGTCGGTGCGCGGGCGGGCGCGGAAGCGGGTGACGAAGTCCGTCATTCGGGCAGCCCCTCGCGGGTGTACCAGGAGATGAGCAGGTCGAGGATCCGAGGTGTGACGGGTGGCGGCTCGGCGTCCGCGTGGGACTCGAACCCGTACTCGTGGCGCAGGTAGGGGGACGTGAACTTGCACCGCATGTTCACGATGGCCTCGAACCTGCTGAAGGGCTCGGCCTCGACCTCGGCGGCGGTGACGGCGACCAGCTCGACGGGCAGGTGCGCGGAGATCGCGGCGAACAGGTCGGTCACCGGCACCGCGGTCGGCGGCACGAGGTGCCGCACCGGCCGGTCGAACGGGCCGTCCGCCAGCGCCAGCAGCCGGTCCACGGTGCCGTCGACGGGCGTCAGGTGCAGGGCCGCCCTCGGGTGGCAGACGAAGCGGACCCGTTCGCCGGGGGTGCGCCTCGCGAACAGCGCGATGACCCGGAGGAAGTCGTACATGCCGAGGTCCGTCAACGCCCGGCCGGTTCCGGAGTGGCCGACCATGACGCCCAATCGGGCGACGAGCACGTCACCCCTCTGTGCTAACCCGGTCTGCGAAAGCTCTACTTCGGCGACCCTTTTAGAGTGCTCGTAGTCATTTCGAAACTCGGATGGGTGACCATAATCAGGCCATTGCTCGAACGCTCTACCCTCAGTGGTGCCGTGTTGGTAGGCGGTGCTCACGTGGACGTACCGGGAACCGGGTTTCGCGTGCCCGGTGAACGCGGCGACGGCGTTGGCCGAACCGACCACGTTGACCGCGTGCAACTCCGCCTCCCGTCGCGGGAAGAACGTGATGAGGGCGGCGCTGTGCCAATACGTGCACGGTTCGGCGAACACGTCGGCGGCCGATATGCCGAGGTCCGGTTCGGCCAGTGAGAACGAGCTGACCTGCACCTTCTCCACCAGGGCGGGGTTCAGGTGCAGCGTGGTCAGGGCGTCGGCGACCTTCCTCCGGACGACTTCCCCGTCGGCCCGCGCCAATGCGGTCACGGTGTCGCCGCGAGCCACCAGGGCGCTGATCACATGGGAAGCCACAAAACCATTGGCTCCATCTACCACATGGTTAGCCACGCGGCAACCTCACCGTGCTCGCATCGGGGACAGTAACGTTCACGTCGTGAGCGTAATGCCCCGCTGAAGAAAGGATCGCACCCGTGCTCAACGAACTGCTGAAACGGAAACTCGCGCACCTCTTCGCCCTGCTGGACGTGGACGACGACGGCGCCATCGACAGGATGGACTACACGGCGTCCGCGGACCGGCTCGTCACCGCGTTCGGCTACGCGCCGGGCTCGCCCGAGAGCGAACTGGTCCGGGAGCGCTACGACAGGCTGTGGGAGGCGGTCACCCGCCCGATGGACACCGACGGGGACGACCGCGTCGACGTCGACGAGTACTCCTCGGGCATGGACCGGTTCGTGACGACGTCCGACGAGGGCTACCGCACCCACATCGCCCCGATCGCCGACGCCTTCTACGACCTGATGGACGTCGACGGCGACGGCCGGATCACCAGGACCGAGTACGTGCGCATGGCGGCCAGCGCCTTCCGCCTGTCGGAGGACGCGGGCAACGCCGCGTTCGACAAGCTCGACCTGGACGGCAACGGCTGGATCGGGCGCGACGAGCTCCACACCGCCAACGAGCAGTTCTTCCGCAGCCCGGAGGAGGACGTCCGGGGCAACTGGATCTTCGGCCCGATCGCGGTCTGATCCGCCCCGCCGGGTGTGGCCCGCGATCAGCCACACCCGGTGACCGCACCGGGTCAGCCGTCTTCCTCCTCGTCGCCCTTCGGGCGCGTGTGGAACAGGTCGCGGAGGAGGGTCAGCGTCCCCGGAGGCAGGATCGGCTTCCCGTCCGGCTTGATCGGCATGCGCCCCGATCCGGGGTCCAGGCCGCCCACCAGGAAGTCGCGCACCGTGTCGGTCGCGGCGTCGACGATGCGCCTGACATGTGGCGGCACGGTGGTGCCGCTGTGCTCCGCGAGCCGGTCGGTGAACTTCCGGGCCGCGTCGAGCATCGCGTCGATCGTGGCGCCGCGCAACGGGTCGCGGGCCTGGTCCGCGCCGGCGAGCTTCATGAGCAGCGAGACGACGTCGGGCACCTGCCGGTCGACGGTCGCCATCTCCTCGGCGATCGCCCTGGCCAGGGGCTCGGGGTCCGCCAGCCTGGTGACCACGTCGAAGACGAGCGGCTCGACCCGGTGGGGCGCGGCGCGGAACAAGGACTGGACGACGGGCGCCAGGTCGTGGCGCCGCGGGAGCGCCCGGCCGAGCACGGTCAACGCCGAGGTGAGCCACTCGTCCGGGAACACGGCGACGAGGGTCGTGACGAGCAGGGGTTGCGCGGTCAGGGTGTCCGCGACGAGGCGCTCGCCGAGCAGGTCGGGGCTCAGCGCGTTCACCGGGTGCGGTCCCGGGTACAGCCGGGAGAAGAGCCCGACGTACTCCTGCACGGCCGCGGAGTCCTCCCCGAGGACCTCGGGGAGCCTGGCGATGAGCGCCTCCGCCCGTTCCCGCGAGGCCGGGGCGCACAGCGTGGCGAGCGTCCCGATCACCGCGAGCGCGGTCCGGGCGGTCTCCGGGGCGCTGTGGTCGCCGGTCGCCGCGCGCCACCGGTCGCGGTCGTGGTCGAGCACCCGGGCCGGCGGGTCCCCGCGGTCGGCCGACCCGAGGACCGCGCCCAGGGCGAGCGCGTGCAGGTCGAGCACCGTCTCCGGCCGCCCGGCGGGTTGCGGCCGCACCGGTAGCCCGAGCACGTCCGCGAACGCCGCCACCGCCGCCTCGGGCGTCGCACCGGCCGGAACGCCGTCGAGGGCCATCGCGCCGACGCGGTCGGCGTCGGCGAACAGCGCGGCGACCCGGCGGTCCGCGTGGTCGCGCAACGGGGTCAGCCAGGTGCCGGCCGATCGCCCGAGCACCAGCAACCTGCTCGTGGCGCCGCGGGCAGACGAGCGGTCGACGAGCGCTTCCGCCAGCACCGCCAACCGCTCGGACCGCAGTTCGCCGTCCGGGACGACGACCAGGAGGGGTTTGTCGACCGTGCCGGCCCTGCGGATCTGGGCCGCGGGCGCCTCGCCGTCGAGCACACCGGCGAACCACCCGGTGCGGCGCAGCCTGTCGCACAACTCCAACGCCAGCCGCCGCCGCCCCGACCCCGGACGGCCCACGAGGAGGCGCACCGCGCTGGTGGCCGGGTCGTTGGCCCACGCCACCAGGTCCGCGAGCTCCCGCTGCCGACCCGAGAACGGCACCACGCCGTGTTCCGCCCGCAACAGCACGCTCGGCGCCACGTCGGCCCCCGGCGTGGGCACGGGCTGCACGAACAGCCGCGGCACGGCGAGCGTGGGCACGAGGTCGACCAGGCGTTCCACCAGGGCGGCCATGTCCTGGTCGAACCGCCGCTGGCTGAAGCGCGCGGCCTGGATGCTCGCGAACCGCCTGATGCTGGAGGGCAGCTCGTGGTGCCGCGGGGCGCGGGCGTTCTCCGGGGTGTCGTGCAGCAGCACGGGGACGACGGGGATGCCGTGGCTCAGCGCGTGCGCGATCTCCATCCGGACCCAGTCGTCCTCGGCCTCGACGCGTGGTCTCCCCGTCGACGGGTCCACGGCCAACCAGTCCGGGCCGACGACGGCGACCAGGACGTCGGCTTCGCGCAGGGCCTGGCGGATGGCCTGGGGGTAGGGCTCGCCGGGTGCCATCGAGACGCAGTCCCGGAACACCAGCTCCCGGCCGAAGTTGTCGGTCAGGACCCGGGCTATCGCGGCGGCGGCGACGGGGTTGTCCTTGGCCCGGTAGTTGACGAACACGCCTGCCACGTGATCAGTCCTCCACTTCGGTGATCGCATCGGCGAGGCGTGCGTCAATCACGGGGAAAAGTGATCGGGACGCACGTTCTTGTTGTCGGCAGTCGTCAAAGCTACCCGTCCGCATTGTTGCGGACGATTGCCGGGCGAGGCTTTCCCGGCTGACGAACGGGCGAAATCCCGTGCGGGCTGCTCGACCGGGACGGCGCCCACCGCGAGGGCCGGTGCGCGGCGACCGCACGTCCGCGGAAGGGCGGAGCGGCGAGGTGCGGTGGGCAGGCGACTTGGTCGGCCTCCTGGGCCAACAGGAGGCCGACGGGCCCTGGGACACGGCTGCACGGCGTGCCTTCAGAGCCGGTGTGCGTCTGCCCGCCGAACGTACCCGCCGACAACGGTGTGGGACCACGTCGTTGGACGCCGTGGGATCGCCGCCATCTGCGCGAACACCGGCCGGGTCGGTGGTCGTGCCGGGCGGGCGACCGGGCCCGGGGGATGGACGCGCAACCCCGGTGTGGACGCGGTGGGACGCGGCGGGACGGATCGGGTGATGCGGCCACGCGGTGGAAAAGGGGCACCTTCACCAGCGATGCCGTCGTGTTCCGTGGAAACGGCGAGGTGGCGGTGGTAAGCCTGGTGGGTCCGGAGATCCGTCCGGACCTCGTGCGGTGCAGGGCCAACTGCCCGTGCGGGAGGCGGGCCACCGGCCTGCGAACGATCGGCTGCACGGCGTCGTCGTCTGTGCCGAACGACCATCGAGCATGCGACGACGCCCTCACACTGGAGGGCGACTCATGGGTTTGTGCTGTCTCTCGGACGTCCGGCCGGCGGCCGGGCGCCGCGGCGGGCGTCGGTGGTCCGACCGGGGCGGGTGGGCGTTATGACGTCACCGCGGCTGCAGGATCACCTGACTTCGCCGGCGGCGTTCCTCGGCGCCGTCCGGGTCGAGATCAGGCGGGCCGGTTTGTCGCTCCCCGACCTGGCCCAGGACGTGGGCCGGTCGACCGAGGTCGTGCGGGTCGCCGTGCAGCAGCGCGTCCGCGAGTGGCACTTCTACCGGAAGGTCCTGAGCGCCTGCGCGGCCGACAGGTCCACGGTCGAGCACCTGCACGAGGCGTGGAAGCGGTTGGACACCTCGCGGCGCGGCGGCGCAGGACCGACGAACGTGGTGCCGATCTCGCCGCACGTGCCCGATGCGCAGCGGCAGCGACCGCGCGCCGTGCCCGTGGCGGACGACGAGCTGGAGGCCCGCACCCCGGCGGAGTTCATCTCCCTGCTGCGCCGGGTCCAGGTGCGCTCCGGGCTCACCCCGGCCGAGGTCGCCACCCGCGGCGGCATCCCCCGCAGCACGGCCTACCGGTTCGTCAACGACCAGAAGAACTCCTCGCTGCCCACGAAGATGGACCAGGTCCGGGCGTTCGTCGTCGCGTGCGGGCTGCCCGAGCCGCAGGTCGAGAAGGTCGTGGTGCTCTGGTGCGAGCTGCAGGGCGGAGCCGTCCCGGTCGACCACCCGGAGGCGGTGGAGGAACCTGTCGAGCACCGGGAGGAGGTCGAACCCGACCACCCGGCAGCCGCCCGCGGCGCCGACCGGGCGGCCGGCCCGCCGAACGTCCGCGACGTCGTCCTTCCCCTGCTGACCAGCCTGGCGCGTCCGGTGCTGGCCATGGCGTGCGTCCTGGTGGCGACGGGGACCACGGCGGCTGTGGTGATCTCCATCGGTGCGCTGCCGGCGGGGGCGCGACTCCTCGCGGTCGTGCTGATGGCGGTGCTGTTCACGGTGATCGGCGTGTCGTGGTGCGTCAGCGCCAACCAGCAGACCGCGACCAGGTGTCATCACCCCCACCCGGTGCCGCACGGCGGCTTGGTCATCGAGGACGACGGCGGAGTGCCGGCCGTGATCGGGCTGACCGATCGGGACGACGACCGTGCCGAGTCACGGCGCGTCGGCTGAGGGAACCGTGCGCCCGGAATGGCCCTCGGGGCCCTTCGCCGCCCTCAGCGAGCGAGAGCTCGAAGTGCTCGGGGTGCTCGCGAGCGACAAGACCGACCGGGAGATCGCGCGTTACCTGGGTATCGGTGAACGCACCGTGCGCGCGCACGTGGGCCGGATCATCCTGAAACTGGGCGTCGCGTCACGGGTCGGCGCCGCGGTCGCCTTCGTCGAGTGGAACGCGCGTGAGAACGCCCGTCGATGTGGCGGTTCCTGCATGGCGGAACAGCCAATGGTGGGACTTCGGACAATGGCGCCACACTTGTCGTGAGCCGAAATACCGGACCGGTCGAATCACACCGGGTCCGCGTGCCGAGGCCAGGGCAGTCGCCGATCCCGATCGTCGACCGCTTTCCGTCGAGCCGGTCCCGACCGGGGGGTGGGACCGGCTCGACGGCGACGGGAAAGCGTGCGGCGACTTCCGCGGAAACCGGTGGCGTGCGATCACCGGGCGCACTCTCGCCGGATGACCACGACGGTGGGCCGGGCGAAGAGCAGCGCGGCAACGGTGGTCACGCGGCGCGATCGGATACCGCGCGTTCACCCGAACGAGATCGTGCCTATTCCCCGTCAGTGGTGCGACTATGAAGTCGGCGGTGAGGCGCTCGGGTCGATGGGGGAGTGACGACACCGAGTCCCAGTGCGACGCCGACCTCGTCGGCGGGTACGCGCGGCCTCGGCCCGACTCCCGACCGGGACCGGACGCGGGCTTCCAGCCCCGTGCGCGGCCGCGAACCCAGGCGCGGCGCCGACCGCCTCCGTCGAACCGGACACCAGGGGGAACGATGAGGAACACGACGAAGGTGGCGGCCGTCCTGACGACCGTCGCCACGACCACCACGTTGATCGCCGCCACGACCGCGGCCGCCTCCGCGGCCGCTCCGTGGTGGAGCGACCCGGCGACGTGCGGCAACCCGCTGACGGCGGTGCAGCGCACGGTCGACGGCCGGGTCGTCCAGGTCCGCTACGGCGACTGCGGCGGCGCGCAGTACGGCTGGGGCAGGATCCTCCAGTACAGCGGGCCGGAGTTCATCCGCTTCGAGGTCGACCTGAACGGCGACCGGGTGGCGGACGACTTCTCGACCTACACCGCGGGCAGCCGCAACTACACGCAGGCCTACCCGACGAGCGCCGACCCGAACCGCGCGTTCCGGGCGTGCTACGTGGTCGACCCGAACGGGACGTGCACCGCGAACAACGCCACCGCGTGGTGGTGACCGTCTGTTCGAGGGATCAGGCGTCCGACTGGATGCGGTGAGCTAGGGGGAACGGGAGGGGGTAGGGGCCGCTCCGGTGGCAGCAGGCGTTGCGCCCGCGCCGGCGAGGTGAGCACGGCTCGGGAAAGGGCTTGCTCCCGGCCGGCGCAACGACGGCTCGAGCCACGTCACGCGGATCCGGCGCAGCAACGACATCGCCTCCCCGGTCCGGTGTTCGGAGGACGTTGTTCAGTTCACCGGCCACGATCCTGAACACCCCGGCAGCGCCTAGCGTCCGCACCGGTCGGCGCCGACCGGTGCGTGCCACGCACCACTCGACAGCTCCGTGGCGCCGACCTCAACCGGAGGATCGGGAGGAACTCGTGTCGGGTTCGAGATCACGGAGGCGCACGGCGTGGCCGGCCGCGGTGCTCGCGTTAGGGGTGGCCGCCGCGTCGGCGGCGCCGCAGGCGGCGGCGGCCGGTGAAGCGCAAAAGAGCGGCACGACCCGGGTCGTCACGCTCATCAGCGGTGACCGGGTCGTGCTCGACGGTGACCGGGTCGCCGCGGTCACCGCGGGCGCGGGCCGGGAGGACATCGGCTACCTGACCTTCCACCGCCGGGGCCACGTGCACGTCGTCCCGCGCGACGCGGCACGCCCGCTCGCCGAGGGCAGGTTGGACGCGCGGCTGTTCGACGTCACGGGCCTGGTCGAGGCCGGCTACGACGACGCCCGCCGCGACCGCGTGCCGCTGATCGTCCAGCGCTCCGGCGACCGGGCCGCGGCGTTGGGCGCGCTCCGGGTCGACCGCGAGCTGCCGACCGTGGGCGCGGTGGCCACGACGGCGGCCAAGGCGTCCGGGGCCGACTGGCAGGCGCTGCTGACCGCCCCGGGCGTGGCGAAGGTCTGGCTCGACGGCGTGCGCCGGCCCGTGCTGGACCACAGCGTCCCGCAGATCGGTGCGCCCGCCGCGTGGGCGGCCGGGTACACCGGTGCGGGCGTGAAGGTCGGCGTCGTGGACACGGGCGTCGACGGCGGGCACCCGGACCTGGTGGGCAGGGAGGTCGCCGAGCGCAACTTCACCAGCGACCCCGACGCCACCGACACCATCGGCCACGGCACGCACGTCGCGTCGACCATCGCGAGCAACAGCACGCGGTACCGCGGTGTCGCGCCGGGCGCGCAGCTGCTCGACGCCAAGGTGTGCGGGCAGGCGGGCTGCGCCGAGTCCGCGATCCTCGACGGCCTGCGCTGGACCGCCGAGCAGGGCGCGGACGTGGTGAACGTCAGCCTGGGCGGCGCCGACGGGCCGGAGGTCGACCTGCTGGAGGAAGCGGTCAACACCCTGTCCGCGACGCACGGCACGCTGTTCGTCGTCGCGGCCGGCAACAGCGGCGCCGCGGCGACCGTGGGCTCGCCGGGCAGCGCGGAGGCCGCGCTGACCGTCGGCGCGGTCGACCGGAACGACGCCCTCGCGGACTTCTCCAGCCGCGGCCCGCGCGTCGGCGACGGCGGGGTCAAGCCCGACATCACCGCGCCGGGCGTCGACATCGTGGCCGCCAAGTCGCGGAGCCTGCCGGGCGCCGGTCCGGCGGACCACCACGCCATGTCCGGCACGTCGATGGCGACGCCGCACGTCGTGGGCGCCGCCGCGCTGCTCGCGCAGCAGCACCCCGACTGGCCGGGCGACCGGCTCAAGGCCGCCCTGATGGCGGCGGCCGAGCCCAACCCCGACCTGACCGTGTTCGACCAGGGCTCCGGCCGCGTCGACTCGGCCGAGGTCATGACCACCACGCTCACCACGTCGCCACCGAGCGTCAGCCTGGGCGTCCAGCAGTGGCCGCACGACGACGACGTGCCGTTGAGCAAGGCGCTGACCTACCGCAACGCGGGCGCCACCCCGGTGACGCTCGACCTGGACGTGCAGGCGCGCAACCCGGACGGCACACCCGGTCCGGCGGGGACCTTCTCCGTCAGCCCGGCCGCGGTCACCGTCCCGGCGGGCGGCGAGGCGGCGGTGACGGTCACCGGCGACGGCAGGTCCGGCGCGGCCGACGGCGAGTACTCCGGCCTGGTCCTCGCCAGGAGCGGCGCGGACGTGCTGCTGCGCACGCCCGTCGCGGTCAGCCGCGAGGTGGAGAGCTACGACGTCCGGATCACCCAGCTCGACCGGTCCGGCCAACCGGAGGGCAACTACTCCACGCTGCTCATCGGGGTCACCAACGACCGGTTCAGCCTGATCACCGACGCGGACGGCGACGTCACCACCCGCGTGCCCAAGGGCGTCTACACCGCCGTGTCCGAGCAGCGCTTCGGCGAGCCCGACACGACGGTGCTGCTCCGGCCGGACGTCACGGTCACCGCCGACACCGAGGTGGTCTTCGACACGCGAGCCTCGGCGCCGGTGACGATCACGCCGCCCGAGAAGGGGGCCAAGCCCAGGTTCGGCTACGTCGCGTTCGGCAGGCACCACGAGGACGCGACGGCCGTGATGGGCCTGGTGTACCCGCAGGGGTTCCCCTCCGACCTGGCGCTGGGCAACAGCGGTCCGAAGCTGCCGGCGGCGGCGTACGGCGTGCTGATCGGCGCGGAGTTCACCGGCGCGCCGGTCGGCGGGAAACCGGTGTCCTACCGGTTCGCGTGGCAGGAGCGCGGCGGTGCGCCGACCGGGTTCGCGCGCCGCCCCGGCAAGGGCGAGCTGACGGAGGTCCGCACCGGGTTCGGCCCTCGCCGGCCCGGTCGGATCGGCGAGCACTCCGGCAGGGTGACGACCGCCGACGGCATCTACGGGTACGGCGGCGTGACCGCGTCGGAACCGCTGTCCGGCGCGGTCGACCACGTGCTCGCGGCGGACACGACCTGGCGCTGGCAGCTGTTCCAGGGCACACCGGAGACGCTGGAGTCGGTGCTGCTCAGCCCCGACCGCACCTACCGGACGGGCCGGAGGTACGCGGAGGCGTTCGGGTTCCCGGTCATCGGCCCCACACCGCCGCACTCGGCCTCGCCCTACCTGTTCCGCGTGGGTGACGTGGTGGTCGCCGACCTGTGGCTCTTCGGCGACGGCTCGGGCAACTTCGGCGACTCGCTGACCGGCACGTCCCGCACCACGCTGCACCGCGACGGCGAGGTGGTGGGCGAGACGCCGCTGCCCGGCATCGGGGCGTTCCCCGTGCCGCCGGGGCCGGCGGACTACCGGCTGGAGGTGGAGAGCTCGCGGTCGGACGAGGTCTCCGAGTTCACCACCCGGGTGCACTCGGCCTGGACGTTCCGCTCCGGCACCGCGCCCGGCGAGGAGCGGCAGCCCTTGCCGCTCACCGTCGTCCGCTTCACCCCTGAGCTGGACGCGAACGGCGCGGCCGTCGCCGGCCGACCGCTCGCCGTGCCGCTGGTCATCACCCAGCAGGCGGGCGGTGACCACGGGCGGGTGCGGCACGTGCGCGTCGAGGTGTCGTTCGACGACGGCGGCACGTGGTCCGACGCCCCGGTGATCGGCCGCACCGCGCTGGTCCGCAACGCCGCCGCGCCGGGCGCGTACGCCTCGCTGCGGGTGAAGGGCTCGGACAGCAAGGGCAACGTGTTCGAGCAGACCCTGATCCGCGCTTACAAGCTCCGGTAGGGGTTTTCCGGGCATCACGGCGGCGGGTCCCCTGGCCGAGGGGGCCCGCCGCCGCGTCACGTGCGGTGGACCCACCCCTCACTCGGCCGGTCTTGAGCGACAGCGACCCGCCCGGTGGTGGCGGCGTGGGTCCACATCGGGCGCGACGGACCGGATCTCCCCGCCCTCGCGCCACTTCTCCAGCGCACCGGCCACGCGCCGGCCTGCCCGCGCCCGTCGAGCACCGTGATCACGCTGCCCGGCCGCGCGCCGGCACCGCGACGAATCGAGACGCGCTGTCCTGAATGGACGGACCAGGTGGACTCCTCTCGGTCACCTTGCCGGGATACCACCACACGGGACGGCGGGCAAGGCCGAACGGGTCGTTCTTCCTCTTCGGGTACGGCGGCTACCTGAAGGCCTCGTCGTCGTTCCGCTCCGCCGGGCCGGCGTGTTGACTGACGCCGTCGGTCCGCGGCTTCCACCAGCGGGACTCGACCACACACCTCGGCTCAACACCTCGGATGAAGGCATCGATGAGCGTTTTCTGGCGTAGTACGCGCGCCGAGCGGCGGTCACTGGTCGTCCGGCTGGCACTCGTCCTGGCCGTCACCGGGACGGTCGGGGCGTGCGGGGTCTCGGCGACCAGCGGCTGGCACGACGGCGACCCACCGGGGCACGGCGTGCGGAAGGACACGACCATCGACGCGCCGCACGGCCCGCTGTACCCGGCCGACGTGAAGATGCTCGTCGCGGTCGCCCAAGCGGGTCTGTGGGAAGCGCCGGCGAGCGAGGACGTCGCCCGGCGCAGCACGAACCCGAAGGTGCGGGCGGTCGCGGCGCAGCTCGCCGAAGAGCACCACGTGCTGCACAAGAACAACATCGCGGCCGCGGACCGCCTGCAGGTCCAGCTGCCGCAGGCGCCGACCCCGCAGCAGCGGGGCTGGCGCGACGAGATCCGCGCGGCGAGCGGCGACGAGCTCGACCGGGTCTACGTCAACCTGACGAGGGCCGCGCACGGGTCGGTCTACATGGCCATCGCCGCGGTGCGGTCCACGACGGAGAACGACGTCGTCCGCTCCTCCGCCGCGATCGCCGAGGACTACGTGTCGCGGCACATGGCGCTGCTGGAGAGCACGGGCCTCGCCACGTCCGACGCGCTGGCGGTGCACTCCGGCACGGACGCGCGGTACCAGGCACTGCCCGCGCCGGTGGACCTCGTCCTCGGGATCGTCCTGCTGGTGGCGGTGGGCGCCGGGACGCTGCTCGTGGTCCGGGTCGGCTCGCGGACCCGGCCGGAAGAGGCCGTCGAGGACGAAGAGACCGAGGAAGGGGCGTGGACGTGATCGCGATGACGGGCCTGGCCGCCGACGTGCTCGCGGTGGGCTACACCGGGAACGACAACGGCGTGCGCGGCGTGGTGGCGCTCTCCGCGCGACTGTCCTACCTCTCGCTGTGCCTGACCCTGTGCTGGGGCGTGTTCACCGCCACCGGCTGGGTCCGCCGGTTCACCGGCCACCACGCGCTGCGCAGCGGGCACTCGATGCTGGCCACGTTCACCCTCGCGACCGCGGCGGTGCACGGGTTCGGGTTCTGGTTCCTGGACGAGCAGCTCGTCGTGGGCTCGCAGGTGGTGGTCCCGTTCCTCAACGGCTACGTCCGGCACGCCCTCGGCATCATCGCCTTCGACCTGATGGTGGCGATCGTCGTCACGGCCGGGATGCACCGCGTCTTCCGCTACCGGAACTGGTTGCGGTTCCACCAGACCGCGTACGCGGTGTTCGTGCTCGCCGCCGCGCACGCGTGGTGGGGAGCGTGGGCCAACGGCAACTTCGAGCTGGTGTGGCTCGCCGGTCTCACCGTCTCGGCGCCCGCCCTCGCGCTCGTGGCGGTGCGGTTCGTGCCGCCCAGGGCGCTGGCGAAGGTCGGGCTCATCGAGGGCGACGCGGTGCGGGCGGCGCCGGTCGACAAGGCGGCGCCGCTCAAGGTGAGCGTCGACAACCAGCGCTGCCACCGCTACGGCTTCTGCCAGACCGAGGCCCCCGACGTCTTCCAGCTCCAGGAGGACGGTCGGCTGGCCTACCGGCAGAGCCCTGACACCACCCGCAACCTGGACGTGCTCTCCGCGGCGCGGTCCTGCCCGATGCGGGCCATCGAAGTCGCCGGGAGGGACGCATGAACGGATTGCCGAGGATCGTGGTCGTCGGAGCGGGCATCGCGGGCCTGTGCGCCGCCGAACGGCTGCGCGAGCTCGGGTTCGACGGTGAGATCGTCATCGTCGGCTCCGAGTCGACCATGCCGGTCCACCGCCCGATGCTCTCCAAGCAATTCCTCACCGGCGAGCTGGCCGCCGCGGACGTGCTGACGGCGCCCGCCGAGAACCTCGACGCGACCTGGCGGCTGAACACCCCGGTGTCCCAGCTGGACCCGCGCCGGCGGGTCGTGCACCTGCCCGGCGGTGAGGAGCTGGAGTACGACGGGCTGGTCATCGCGAGCGGGGTCGAGCCGCGCAGGCACCCCGGCGGGATGAACGCCCACCCGAGGGTCGTGGTGGTCCGCACCCGCGCGGACACGCGGAAGATGAAGAACCTGCTCGACCGCTCCCGGGAGCAGGTCGTGGTGGTCGGCTCGGGGTTCATCGGCTGCGAGGTCGCGTCGAGCCTGAGGTCCATGGACCGGTCCGTCGCGATCGTCGGGCGCACCGGCACGCTGATGAACAACCTCCTCGACAACGACCTGGCGACCCGGCTCACGGACCTGCACCGGCGCAACAAGGTCCGCCTCGAACTCGGCGTCACCGTGCGGTCCTGGGCGGGCGGCGCCTCCCGCGCCGAGCTGCTGCTGTCCACCGGCCGGACCCTCGGCGCGTCCTGCGTGGTCGTCGCGGTCGGCTCGGTGCCGGCGGTGTCCTGGTTGCGCGACTCCGGCGCCCGGCTGGACAACGGGGTCGTGTGCGAGGCCACGTGCCACGTCGAGGGGATGGAGGACGTGGTCGCGGCCGGCGACGTCGCCTCCTGGCCGAACCTGCGGTTCGACGGGAAACCGCGACGGGTCGAGCACTGGACCAACGCGATCGAGATGGGCCGGGCCGCGGCGGAGAGCCTGCTGAGCGGCCGGGAGTCGGCGACGCCGTTCACCCCGGTTCCCCGGTTCTGGTCCGAGCAGCACGGGCTGCGCATCCAGGCCGTCGGGATGCCGTCGGTCGGCGTCGAGCACGTCTCGCTCGACCAGGTGTCCACCTCGCAGCGATCGCTCACCGGCTACCTGCGGGACGGCAAGCTCACCGGAGTCATCGGGTTCGACCGCTCGGTGGCGGTGCTGGACTACGGGAAGAAGCTGAGGGACGCGTCGTGGCCGGACACCGGCGCGACCGGCGACCGGCAGCCGCCCGCGCAGCCGCTGTCGCACGTGTAGCCGACCCGCACACCACCTGGAAAGGCACAAGCGATGCGACTCAACCCACGGGCGCTCACCGCGGTGCTCGGCCTGCTCGTCGGCGCCGGCCTCGCCGTCGCCGTCGCGCAGTCGCCCAACTTCTCGTCGCTCACCACCGAAGTGACGATCTCCACCTCCGACTCGAACCGCGGGCTGCGCGTCGTCGTTCCGCTGCCGTACCGGGAAGCGCGGCGCACCTTGGTCGCACCGGTGGACGCGGAGCGCTTCGACGAGGTCTGGCCGGAGTCCGAGCGGGGCATCGGCATGCGCACGGACCACGGGGCGCGCAAATGACGGTGAACCGGGACCGGGCCGTGGGAGTTCCCGACCACCGCCTCGTGACGACGGCCAAGCGGGGCTCGCCCGAACCGGCGCGCTTCGGGGGGTGGACCGACTACCGCGAGTGGGCCGAGCACGACTTCCGCGACCGGCGGGCGGCGGAGGAACCCGGTCCGCCGACCGACGCGGCGATCGTGGTCGAGGCGCTGACCGACCTCGTGCCCATCAAGGTGCTGGTGCGGGAGGAGAACGGCGGGTCGAGGCGCTCCTGCCTGGTGCCGTCGAGCGGGGTGGGGGGCCCGGAGGTCGAGCTCGGCCCGGCGCCCGAGCTCGGCGACGCGGCGTTGATCCGGCCGTACGTGCGCCCGGCGGAACGTCCTGACGCCCAGGACGACGACTTCGGGTTCGAGACCGTGGTCGAGCTCGCCCGCCCCCTGGTGTCCCTGCCCGCCGGGGAGATGAGCGACGACCAGCGCGCGGTGTGCCGGGTGTGCGTCGTGCCGCAGTCGGTCGCCGAGGTCGCGGTCGCCATCTCCGCGCCGCTCGGCCTGACCCGGACGATCATCGGCGAGTGCATCGGGAACGACTACCTGCGCGTGCACGAGACGGCGCCCCTCGTCAACGGCCTGCCGTCGATGGACCTGCTCCGGCGGGTCTACTCCGGGCTGTCGCAGCTGTCCGACACCCGATGACCAGGAGGGAGCAGCCATGACCACACGCCTGGACGTCACGATCGCCGCGACCGCGGCGGCACAGCTCGCGGTGGTGGCCCTCGCGGCCGTCACCGACCTCACGACCGGCGGCTGGGTCCGCGTGGCGGTCGCGGCTCTCGCGGCCGGCGCGGTCGCGCTCCTGGCGGCGGTGGCGCTGGACGTGCGACGCCTCCACCGCGCGAACGCCTCGGTGCGCGGCGAGATCGACGCCCTGGCCGCGGTGCCGTTCGCCGACCTCATGGCCGGCGGAGACGACGATGCGGTCAGGAACCGTCTTCCCGCGGTGTCGGACGACGGGCTCGGCCTGCTCGTCGGGCAGGTCGAACAGCTGTGCGCGGCGGTGTCGCGCAGGGACTCGGAGAACGAGGACGTCCGCGCCGGGTACACCGAGGTGTTCGTCAACATGTTCCGGCGGTCGCAGACGTTGTTGCAGCGCCAGCTGGAGGTGGTCGAGCGGCTGGAGAGCGGCGACCGGTCCTCCACCGACATGCACCTGCTGTTCCAGCTCGACCACCTCGTGACGCGGATGCGGCGCAACAACGAGAACGTGCTCGTGCTGGCGGGGACGGAGCTGGTGCGCGCGACGAAGGACCCGGTGCCCGTGGAGGCCGTGTTCCGCGCGGCGATGTCCGAAGTAGACCGGTACCAGCGGATCAGGGTGCTGGGCATGCCGTCGGTGCGGATCTCCAACACCGCGGCGGGCGACCTCATCCGGATCATCGCCGAGCTGCTCGACAACGCGACGGCGTTCAGCCCGCCGGACAAGGAGGTCACGGTCAACGCCGAGCTGGGCAGGCACGCAGGGCTGTCCATCGGAGTGTTCGACAACGGGATCGGCATGTCGGATGAAGACGTCCGCAAGGCGAACGAGCAGCTGCGGAACCTGGGCTCGGCGCAGATCGCCCGGTCACGCCGGGTGGGCCTGTTCGTGGTCGGCAGGCTCGCGGGCCGGCACGGGCTCAAGGTCGAGCTGTTCGGCGGCGACGAGGTCGAGGGCGTGTCGGCGCTCATCTCGGTGCCCAGCTCGTTACTGCTGGAGGAGGAAGCGGTGCGCGCGGGCGTGCCCGACCCGGTGGCGGTGAGGACCACCGTCCGGATGCGGGAGACCAAGCACGCCAAGGACGACGGCGCGACCGTCCACCGGGTCTCCTCCTGGTACGGCAAGTCGAAGGCGTGGCGGGCCGAACGCGACAACGCGCTGAGCGGCGCCCGCCGGGAAGCCGCCGAGCGCAGGGGCAGGGAGCACGACGACATCCCCGCCACCCTGCCGATGAGGGTTCCCGGCACCCGAGGCGCGCCGCCGGCACCCGAGGCGGCCCCCGCGGTCGTCGCGGTCGCCCCGGCCGCCCCGGTCGACGTGAAGCAGGACGCGCGTGCGGCGTCCCGGTGGTTCCGGGCGCGGGACGAGGTGGCGGGCGCCCGGTCGGACGGGGACGCGCCGCCGCCGGTCACCCCCGAGCCGCCGCGGCAGGAGACCGTCTACACCGAGGACGGGCTGCCGCTGCGCCGGAAGGGCGCGAACCTCGTGCCCGGGATCGCGGTCGCCGTCCCGGACGGGCCGGACCGGCACAAGCCGATCGAACGCGACCCGGCACACCTGCGGCGCAGGTTGTCCAGCTACCAGGTCGGCGTGCGCAAGGCCAAGGAACAAGAGGACCGGATGCGGGGCCGGCAACACCACACAGGCGGTTGGACCGTGCTGGAGAGGGAGACAGGAAAATGAGCGGACAGTCGAAGTCGCGGTCGATGACCTACCAGGAGCTCGTCGACAAGTGCTCTTGGCTCATCAACGAGTTCGTGGATCGCGTTCCCGGTGTGGCTCACGGCATCACGGTCTCCGCCGACGGACTGCTCCTCGCCGCCTCCGGCGCGCTGCCGGAGGACCGCGCGGACCAGCTCGCCGCGGTGTCGTCGGGGTTGCTGAGCCTCACCGACGGCGCGGCCCGGTGCTTCGAGGCGGGCAACGTCCGGGAGACCATCGTCGAGATGGACGCGGGCACCATGCTGCTCATGGCGATCAGCGACGGCTCGTGCATGTCGATCCTCGCCGATCCCGGTTACGACATCGGCCAGATCGCCTACGAGATGGCGCTGCTCGTGGACAAGTTCAGCACCCAGCTGACGCCGGGGGAGCGCGCCGACGACGCGGAGCAGGGCGTCTCCGCCGGTTCCGCGTCCAACTGAGGGACCGAGGAAGGAAGGGCGACGCACCATGAAGATGGACGATTTCGGTCCCGTGAAGAAGATCGGTTCGGTCACCTCCACGAAGATCGTGGTGGCGGGCGGGTTCGGCGTGGGGAAGACGACCTTCGTCGGCGCCGTCTCGGACATCCAGCCGTTGACGACCGAGGCGATGATGACCGCCGTCAGCAACGAGCTGGACGACACCAGCCGCATCCCGAACAAGATGGCGACCACGGTCGCGATGGACTTCGGCCGGGTCGCGCTGGGCGACGACCTGCTGCTCTACCTGTTCGGCACACCGGGGCAGGAGCGGTTCTGGTTCATGTGGGACCACCTCGTGCGCGGCGCGCTCGGCGCGGTCGTCCTCGCCGACACCCGGCGTCTGACCGACTCCTTCACCTCGATCGACTTCTTCGAGAACCGCAAGATCCCCTACGCCGTGGGGGTCAACACGTTCGACGGGATCCTGCACCACCCCCTCGAACACGTCCGGCGCGCGTTGGCGATCGACCCGAGCATCCCGGTGCTGCGCTGCGACGCGCGTGATCGCGCCGAGGTGAAGCAGACGCTGCTGCAACTGATCGCCTACGTGATGCAGAAGGTGGAGCAGGCCGCCGACCCGGTGACCGTCTGACGAACCGTCGTGGGGCGACGGCTTGAGGTGGGCCGACCGCGGTGACGGTCAGGTCACCGTCCGCACCTGCCGCACGGGCTGACCGCGCAGCGTGCGGGAGATCGGGGAGAGCAGGGATACCGGGGACAAGCGTCGGGCCCGCCGGCTGTGTGCCGGCGGGCCCGTGCGCTGTGGTGGTGTCGGGTCAGCTGTGGGCGCGGTGGCCTCGGCTGGTGACGACGTGGTAGATGCCGAGCACGACCAGCGAGCCGAGGATGGCGAGCAGCCAGGTGCTCAGGTCGAAGAAGCTGCCGATGTCGGAGCCGAAGATCGCGCGGCCGATGAAGCCGCCGAGGATGGCGCCGACGATGCCGAGCAGCATGGTGATGACGATGCCGCCGGGGTCCTTGCCGGGCATGATTGCCTTGGCGATGGCGCCGGCGATGAGACCCAGAACGATCCAACCCAGGATGCCCACGGTGCTTCCTTGTCCTCGTGCCACGCCGACTCCTGCGACGCGGCGTGATCGTTACAGGGGTCGGGGTGCCCACATCGCACCGATTTCACACCTCCACGAGTTCAACGGGGGTGGCGGGACCGGCATCGGGCCGGGGGCGCGGTCGTCGAGAGGGTCACGTTCGGGCTGCTCCCGGATCGCCCGCGGCCGCTCCGGGTACGCTGACCCGACCGACACCGACTCACACGGCATCCGTCACGTGCTCGCGCTGCCCGCTCGGTGCACGTGATCGAGACAGAGGATGGGATCCACGGATGGACGACCCAGGTGCCCTGGGGAAGCGGTTGCGGGTGTTGGAGGCGGTCACCGACAGCACGCTGCGCGAACTCGACCTGGACAAGGTGTTCGAGGTGCTGCTGGTGCAGGTGCGCGAGCTGTTCGCCGCGGACACCGCCACCGTCCTGCTGATCGACGCGGACGGCGCGCAGCTGGTGGCCAGGGCGGCGTCCGGCCTGGAGGAAGAGGTCTTCCAGGGCGTCCGGGTGCCGGTGGGCGCCGGTTTCGCCGGGCAGGTGGCGCAGCGCCGGGAACCGGTGCAGCTCACCCACGTCGACGAGTCCACCGTGGTCAACCCGCTGCTGTGGCAGCGGGGCCTGCGGACCCTGCTGGGCGTGCCGATGATCGCCCAGGGCGAGCTGACCGGGGTGTTGCACGTCGGCAGCACCACGCCCCGCCGGTTCACCGAGGAGGAGGTCGAGCTGCTGCGGCTGGTGGCCGACCGGCTGGCGATGGCCGCGCACGTGCACCGGTCGCGTTCGGAGCGGGCCGCCGCCGCGATGCTCCAGGACAGCCTCCTGCCCGGGCACCTGCCCGTCACGGACGGGTGGGAGATGGCCGCCCGTTACGTCCCGGGCACGGACAGTGGCGTCGGCGGTGACTGGTACGACGTGTTCACCCTTCCGGACCACCGCATCGGCCTGGTGATCGGCGACGTGGTCGGCAACGGGCTGGCCGCCGCGATCGTGATGGGACGGCTGCGCAGCGCGCTGCGCGCCTACGCCCTGGAGTTCGCCGACCCGGCGGAGGTGCTCGGCAAGCTCGACCGCAAGGCCAGCCACTTCGAGGCCCACACCATGGCCACGGTGGCCTACGCCGTCATCGACCTGGCGACCTCGCGCATGGAGCTCGCCCTGGCCGGCCACCTGCCGCCCGTGCTCGCCGTGCCCGGCCGCGAGCCCGCTTTCGTCGACGCCGCGCTCGGCCCGCCCATCGGCTACCACCTGGGCCTCACCGGCCGCCGCGGCACCCGCGTCGACCTGCCGCCCGGCTCGCTGGTCGCCCTGTTCACCGACGGCCTGGTGGAGCGCCGCGGGCAGGACCTGGACGACCGGCTGGAGAGCCTGCGCCGGGTCGTGACCCCGTCCGCCCCGGAAGCGGCCTGCACCCGCATCATGACCACCCTCGTGGGCGACCGACCGGCCAACGACGACATCGCCCTGCTGACGATCCGGCACACCCCCGCCGCCGACCCGTCCTGACCCGCTCGTTCAGCGCGGCGCAGTCATGGGGGCGCCCACGGAGGCGTCCTTGGTGTTGGTGAGGTACTCGGTGGGCGGCAGGGAGCCGTCCGGCGCGCGGGGGCCTTCGGCGGTGGCGGGGTCCAGTTCGCGCAGGACGTGGGTGCCCCAGCCCGGTCCGTCCCAGGTGTTGCCCTCGGCGGGGACGCGACGGGTGGGCACGACCTGCTCCCGGTTGCCGAAGGAGTAGTTGCGGCGCACCTGCGAGCCCGACGCGCCCAGGGCGAAGCCGTCACCCGCGTTGCGCAGGGCGCTGTTCCGGGTGAACTGCTTGGGCGTGCCGCCGCCGGCGGCGAAACCGTGGCCGTTGTTCTTCCACGCGGCGCTGCCCGTGACCACGTGCGCGCCGACGTCGCCGAGGTCGAAACCGTGGCCGGAGCCGTCGGCGGCGGGCAAGGACCAGCGGTTGATGCCGTTGCCCCACGACCAGGTGGAGTCCACGGTGACCGGGTCGGTGAAGCCGTCGACCACGAGGCCGTCGTCGACGTTGTCGAACGTCCGGCAGCCGCGCACGACGTTGCCCGTGCCCGACCCCGGCCCCAGCGCCAGGCCGTCGGCCTCCTGCCCGGCCGGGTCGTGGTTGTCGTGGAAGTCGCTGTCGAGGACCTGGTTGTCGGTGGTGCCGGGGCCTTGCAGGCGCAGCCCGGTGCCGAGGTTGCCGTGCACGGACAGGTGCTGGAACACCGTGGCGCGGCACGACTCGCACGAGTAGGCGGCGCCCGGCGCGCCGGTGATCTCCAGGCCGCGCACGGCCCAGTGCTCGGCTCGCTGGACGATGAACGGCCCGTCGCCGGTGACCCGGCTCGCGTCGAGGACGGCGTGCTCGCCCGGCGGGGCCGTCAGGGTGATCGGGTGGCCGGGGTGGCCGCTGGTGGTGATCTCCACCGGGGCGGTGGGCCGGTGCGTGCCGCCGCGCAGGTAGATGGTCTGCCCCGGCCGCACGACGGACACGGCGTGCCCGAGCGAGGCGAACGGGGCGGCTTCCGTGCCCGGGGCCGCGTCGTCGCCGTCCGGGGAGACGTAGAGCGCCACCGGCGCCGCGGCGGACGTCGGTGCGACGGGGGTCTGCGCGGCTGCGGCGGTGGAGGTCGTCGGCAGGGCGATCCCGTCCTCGACGGGCAGCGGCGTGATCCACACGGTGAGCGCGACGGCCGCGCCGCCGAGGACCGGGACGGCGAGCAGCGCGGGTTTGGCCGACAGCGCGTCGAACAACCGCCGCACCCCTTCGACGAGCCCGGCCGCGGCCTGCGCGGGCAGCCCCGACCACGCCGACGGCACGGCCAGCAAGCCGATCCCCAGCGCCAGGTGCTCCGACGACGTGCGCGGCCGGCCCGCGACCGTGCACACAGGACAGTCGCGGACGTGCCGCGCCAAGCGCGTGAGCCACCGCCGTTCCGGCGCCCCGCTCCAACCGCGGCCGGTGGCGGCGAGGCCGGGGCAGCGGGGCGTGGCGCGCCAGGCGTGCAGCACCGTGCGGGCGGTCAGCAGCCGCTCCTTCATCCGCTGCACGCGCACCGCGGTGTGCGCGGGGCTGAGCGCGAGCGCCTCGGCCACGTCGGCGCGCGTCAGCTCCCCGTTGACCTCCTGCCACCACAGCGCCAGCACCCGCTGCTCGTCCGGCGCCAGCCACCGCGTGGCGGCGAGCAGGTCCTGCCGCTCGTGCGCCGCCGCCACGCGTTCGACGGCGTCCTCCGCCACCCGCGCCCGCGGGTCGGGCGCTTCCGCGACCGCGGCCAGCGGCAGCCGCCGGGCCAGGGCGGCACGACGTCCGCGCGCGTGGTTGCGGACCTGCCGGATGGCGGTGGTGACGACCCACGCGCGGAACCGCTCCGGGTCGTTGAGCGCGGGCAGCCCCCGCACCACCCTCAGCATCGTCTCCTGCACCACGTCGTCCGCCTCCGGGTCGCCGGGGAGCGCCCGGCGCACCACGTTGTGGACCAGGGGGAGGCAGGCGGCGACCAGGTCGTCCAGGGCACGCCGGTCACCCGACCTGGCGGCCGCGACGACCTCGGCGTCGACCGTCGTCCTCATGTCGCAGCCCTTCGTCCGCCCGGTCCCGGCGCGTCACGCGACGCGGTCGCAGAGGCTGGCACAGGTGGGAAACGCTTGTAAAGATCGTCGAATCGTTCGACGACCGCGCGCCGCGTCCCCGTCGGGTTAGTCCGAACGAGTGAACCTCCTCGGGTTTCGTTATCGCGGCCCGCCGGCGGTGTCTGTGCCTTCGCAGCCCGGCCCGCCCTGCCGGGCGGGCTGCCCGTCATCGGTGCCGGTCGAGGAAGGGGCAGTCGTGCGCTTCAGAAGTGGCAAGACCGGGAGGGCGTCGCGGTTCACCGCGGCCCTGCTCGGGGCAAGCCTGGGATTGGCGACCCTGACGTCACCCACGGCCGTCGCGGCCGTGCCGGCGGCCGGGACCACGTACCAGGTGAGCGTGAAGAACAGCGGGATGTGCTTGGACGTGATCGATGGTGCTGTGGAGAACGGTGTGTTGGTGCACCAGTGGGATTGTTGGAATGGTCCGATGCAGCAGTGGACGCTGCGTGCTTCGGGTTCTGGTGCGTATGCGTTGGTGAACGTGGCGACGGGGAAGTGCTTGGACATCCCGTACGGCACGGGGGAGATGTTCGTGCAGGTGCAGCAGTGGAGTTGTTCGGGTGGGTTGATGCAGCAGTGGCGGCTGACTTCGTCGGGTAGTGGCACGTACCAGTTGGTCAACGTGCAGTCGGGTCTGTGCTTGGCGAACAAGGACGCGGGCAAGGTTGCGGGGGTGGCGGTGGTGCAGGAGACCTGCACGGCCAACTCCAACAAGCAGTGGCTGTTCACCCCGACGGCCGGCGGACGGGCGTGGTCGAACTCGCCCGACGGCTTCGCCGGCGCGGCGGGCACCACCGGCGGCGCGGGCGGCCAGACCGTCACCGCCACCACCTACGCGGACCTGGTCCGCTACGCCTCGGCGGCCGCCCCGTACACGATCAGGGTCGACCGGGCCATCACCGCGACCCCGTACGGGACCGAGATCAAGGTCGCCTCGAACAAGACGATCATCGGTGTCGGTACCGCCGGCCAGATCGTCAACGGCGGCTTCAACCTCTCCGACGTGTCGAACGTGATCATCCGGAACCTGACCATCCGCGATACCCGGATGGCGTCCGACGACCCGGACGACAAGGACTTCGACTACGACGGCATCCAGATGGACACCGCGCGCAACGTCTGGATCGACCACAACACCATCACCCGCATGAACGACGGCCTCATCGACAGCCGCAAGGACACCACGAACCTGACCGTGTCCTGGAACGTGCTGGCGGAGAACAACAAGGCGTTCGGCATCGGCTGGACCGACAACACCACCGCGCGCATCACGATCCACCACAACTGGATCCACCACAACAACCAGCGCAACCCCAGCACCGACAACGTCGCCTACGCGCACCTCTACAACAATCACATGCAGGCCATCACCGGTTACGGGAACTACGCCCGCGGCAACACGAAGATGGTCATCGAGAACACCTACTACGACGGGGTGAAGGACCCGTACTACCGCGACGACACCGCCCAACTGCGCCAGTCCGGCAGCATCGTCGTCAACTCGACCGGTCAGCGGGAGACCGGCGGCAACGCCTTCGACCCGCGGTCCTACTACGCCTACACCCTGGACCCGGCCGCGGACGTCCCCGCTCTGCTCCGCACCTACTCCGGTCCGCAGGGCACCATCGGCCTGTGACCGGCCCGCCGGCGGGTGGGCCACCCGTCCCCACCCGCCGGCGGGTGCGCCGCCCTGAAGCGGAAGACCGGCCGGCGAGCTTCCAGCCGAGGCCCACCGCGCCGCCGGCGAGTCACGCCCGGACGGTCAGGCGCCGGTCCCGGGGAGGGCGAAGAACTCCTGTCGGGCGCGGAGGTCGGCGCGCAGGCGCCCGTGCAGGGCCGAGGTGACGGTGCGCGCCCCCACGGCGCGCACGCCCCGCGGCGGCATGCACAGGTGCTCGGCCTCGATCACCACGCCGACCCCTCGGGGCGCCAGGTGTTCCTGCGACCAGTCCGCAACGACCGCACCGGGATGCCCTTCGCGAGCACCACCTCGTCGTTGGGGTGTCGGCCAGGTGCGGGCCGGACAGGTCCTTCCCGAGTGCGACCAGCAGGTCGGCCACCGCCCGCGCCGCGCCCTCGACGTCCGGCTCCGCGCGATCACCCGCGATCCGCAGCCGGCGGCCGAGGTCGACGGTCGGGAGTCGTCGGCCGGGTTCGCCCAGGTCGTGGACGCTCATCGGTCGGCTCTCCCCGCGCCGGAGCCGCCGCGCCCGTACCGGGTCGCCAGTCGGGCCAGCGCCACCGCGCCGACCAGCAGCCCGAAGTCGCGCAGGGCGATGTCGTAGTACCCCGGGATGGTCAGCAGGGTGACGATGATGCCGAGCAGCCAGGCGGCGACGAGCCAGGCGCCGAACCGGGGGACGAAGGCCACCGCGATGCCCGCCAGCACCTCCACCACGCCGACCGCGTGCATCGCCTGCTGGGCCGTGCCCGGCACGACGTCGTCGATCCACGGTGCGAGGTAGCGCGGCCAGTCGACGAGCAGGTTCGCGAACTTGTCGAGGCCGAAGAGGACGGGCGCCGCGGTGAACACCGCCCGCAGTGCCAGGAACGCCTGGTAGCCGGGGTCGCCCCAGGCCGCGCGGTCGACCGCGCCCCGCAGCGGGGACGCCGAAGCTCGACTCGTCATGACTGCCTCCTTCTAAAATCAACTGATGCTGACGTTAGAACGGGAGGCGAGTTTTCGTCAACCGGAGTTTGTTTTAGAATGTGGGGGTGGACGAGACGCTTGCGGGGCGCGTGGCCGCGGTGGCGGCGCTGGACGAGCCGACCCGGCGCCGGCTCTACGAGCACGTCGTGCGCCAATCCGCGCCCGTGAGCCGGGACGAGGTCGCCGTCGCCCTGGGCATCCCCAGGGCGACGGTCGCGTTCCACCTCGACCAGCTGGTCGAGCAGGACCTGCTCGACGTCACCCACCAGCGGCGCACCGGTCGCAGCGGACCGGGGGCGGGTCGACCGGCCAAGCTGTACAGCCGGTCGCGGCGCCACGTGGCGGTGTCGCTGCCGGAACGCCGCTACGACCTCGCCGGCCACCTGCTCGCGGCGGCGATCGACGAAGCCGACCAGTCCGAACGGCCGGTGCGGCCGGTCCTCGACCGGCGGGCCCGCCTGCTCGGCGAGGAACTCGGGCGCCTCGCCGGCGAGTCCCGGGGCGACCGGCCCGCGGCCGAGGTGTTCCTGGGGGTGCTGGAGTCGCACGGGTTCGAGCCGCGCGCGGACGGCGACCAGGTGGTCCTGGCCAACTGCCCGTTCCACGCGCTGGCCCGGGACCACACCAGGCTCGTCTGCGGGATGAACCTCAACCTGGTCGACGGGCTCCTCCGCGGTGTCGGCGACACCGGCCTCGCGGCCCACCTCGACCCGGCCCCGGACCTCTGCTGCGTGCGCCTCGAACCGCTGTCGGGGCGGTGACCACCCGCCCGGTTCGCGGGTGTCGGGTGTCGGCGCGCCGGTGAAGGCCGCGGCGGCCTCCGGGTAGCCGCCGCCGTCGAGGGAGGTCGTCGGACAGGTAGTTGGCAATACCAACTACTTCGTAATGGTTGGTAATCCACACCACGTTAACCCGTCCGGGGGTCGTGCGGCCGAGCGCCGCGCGAAGGAAGGCGTGATCACCGGTCGGCCCGCCGGACTCGCCCGATCGGGTGTCCCAAGTGGACTCGTCCCGTCTGCGGATCCGGTGTCGATCCCGTACGTTGCGGAGAAGTCGACGTCCGGCTGGAGGAGTTGCCCGTGGTCGTCACTCACGGTGCCGCGGCGACGCGCGAGGAGGACGGGCACCCGGGACTGGCGGCGGACTGGCAGGGGTGGCTGGCGTGCGCGGCCGCGGCGGCGGGGTTCGCCCTGTGCCTGCTCGGGTGGCTGGCCGGCGGCGGCGCGTTCTCGGTGCCGTGGGCGTCCACTCTGGACCTGAGGCTGAGCTTCGCGCTCGACGGGCTGGCCGTGCTCTACGGGTTGCTGGCCACCGGTGTGGGCGCCCTCGTCTTCGCCTACGGCACCCGCTACCTGACCCTGCACCTGGAGCACCAGCGCCGCTCCGCCACGGAGCGGTGGCGTTTCTGGCCGTGGATGGCGTTGTTCGCGGTGGCGATGGTGGGCCTGGCCACCGCGCAGGACCTGGTGCTGGTGTTCGTCTTCTTCGACCTGACCGCGGTGTGCTCGTACTTCCTCATCGGCTTCGACCGGGCCGAGCGCGGGGCGCGCGCCTCCGCGTTGATGGCGCTGCTGGTCACGGTGGTGGCCGCGGTGGCGATGCTGGTCGCCGCGGTGGTGCTCTACGCGGCGCACGGCACGTTCTCGATCCCGGAGCTGCTGGCCCGAGCCGGCCCGTCGACGACGACCACCGCGGCGGCCGCGTTGCTGGCGGTGGCCGCGCTGACCAAGAGCGCGCAGGTCCCGCTGCACTTCTGGTTGCCGCGCGCGATGGCCGCGCCGACCCCCGTGTCGGCCTACCTGCACTCGGCGGCGATGGTCGCGGCGGGTGTGCTGGTGATCGGGCGCGTGCACCCGCTGCTGGCCCGCAGCGAGGCGGTGCTGACCGGGCTGGTGGTGGTGGGGGCGACGTCGGTGGTCGTCGGCGGGGTGCTGGCGCTGCGGCAGGACGTGCTCAAGCAGGTCCTCGCCTACTCCACGATCTCGCAGTACGGCTACCTGGTCATGCTGTACGGGATCGGCGGGGCCGAGGGCAACGGCGCGGCGGCGTTCTACGTGCTGGCGCACGGCATGGCCAAGAGCGCGTTGTTCATGACCGCCGGCGCGGTGACGATGGCCACCGGGGAAGACCGGCTGTCCCGGTTGGGCGGGCTCGGCCGCCGCGCGCCGGTGCTCGCGGCGGCGGCCGGCGTGGCGTCCGCGACGCTGGCCGCGCTGCCGCTGACGATCGGGTTCTTCAAGGACGAGCTGCTGTTCACCGCGGCGTTGCGGCACGGTCCGGTGACCGCGGCGCTGGCCGTCGTCGCGGCGACCCTGACGTTCGCCTACATCGGCCGCTTCTGGCTGGTGCTGTTCCTCGGCCCGCCGCGCGGGCAGGTCGGCGCCTCGTCCGGGTTGCTCGTCGCCCCGGTCGTCGTCCTGGCCGCGATCGCGTTGTTCGGGGGCCTGGTCGTGGCGCCGTTCGCGCGGCTGGCCGGTGACGCGGCCCGCGTCTCGACCGGCGGGCCGGTCACGCTCTCCCCGGCGTACCACCTCGACGCCCGACCGGAGAACCTGATGGCGGTCGCCGCCTGGGCGCTGGGCGGCCTGCTGCTGCTCGCGCCGCGGGTGGCGGACCGGGTCGCGCGGGTCGCCGCGGTCGCGGGGGAGAGGTGGGGGCCTCGGCGGATCTACGAGGCGGCACTGCACGCGCTGGACCGCCTGTCGGCCGCGCTGCACGACCGCGAGGTGCGGGACCTGCGCACCAGCATCGCCGCGGTGCTGGTGCCCGCCGGGTTGCTGATCGGCCTCGCGTTCGCCGCCACCCCGACGGCGGGCGCGTACGACGTCGGCGCGGTCGCGGGCGCGGACTGGCTGATCCTGCCGCTGCTGGCGCTGACCGTGATCGCGACCGTGGTGATCGCCCGGTCCCGCTCCCGGTTGGCCGTGGCGCTGGCCCTGTCGGTGGTCGGCTTCGCGCTGGCGGCGGTGTACGCGCTGGTCGGGGCGCCGGACGTGGCGCTGGTGGCGGTCGTGGTCGAGACCATGCTGACCCTGGTGTTCCTCGCGGCGCTGGCCCGGATGCCCGGCGGGGACGCGGCGCGGGACGCGGTCGTCCCCGCCCGTCCCAGCAGGCGTTGGCGGGACCCCCTGGCCGGTGGCGTCGCCGGGCTCGCCGTCTTCGCCTCGGTGTGGGGGTTCCTGTCCCAACCGGCGGCGGACAGCGTCTCGGCCGAGCACATCCGGCTCACCCCGACCGCCCACGGCGGTGACGTCGTCACGGTGATCGTGGCCGACTTCCGCGGCCTGGACACGCTCGTCGAGATCACGGTGCTGCTGGTCGCGGTGATCGGCGTGGCCACCCTGATGCGGCGGGGGCGGCTGTGGTGAGGGCGGGGGGCGACGAAGCGCCGACGGACCCCGTGGTGCGGGTCGTCGCCCGGCTGCTGCCCGGCCCGAGCCTGGTGGTCGCGGCGGCGCTGATCGTCAAGGGGTACGCCGAGGTGGGCGACGGGTTCGCCGCCGGGGTGATCGTCGGCCTGGCGATCTCGCTGGTCTACGTGGCCCTCGGCGCCGAGGACGCCGAGGTGGCGCTGCCGGTGCTGCGCCACGCGCCGAAGCTCGCGGTCGGCGGCCTGCTCCTCGCCCTCGCCAGCGGGTTCTTCCCCCTCCTGCTCGGTGAGGCGCCGGTGACCCACCGCCCCGCCCCGGGGGACCACGTCACCAAGGTCGGCGCGCTGGAGCTGTTCACCCCGCTGCTGCTGGACCTCGGGGTGTTCCTGCTGGTCATCGGGGTGCTGACGACGTTGCTGCACCAGTTCGGCCGCCCGCTGGGGGTGGTCCGGCGGTGATCCTCGCCTTCGCCCTCGCCGCGGCCGTCCTGTTCGGCTCCGGCGCCTACCTGCTGCTCAAGCGCGACCTGATCCGGATGGTCGCGGGCATCATGCTCATCTCGCAGTGCGCCGTCGTCACCATCATCGCCGCCGCGCTCAGCCGCGGCGGGGCGGCGATCGCGGTGGCGCCGGGCGATGCGGTCAGCGACCCGCTGCCGCAGGCGCTGGCGTTGACCGCGCTGGTCATCGGGCTGGCCACGGTGGCGCTGCTGCTCGCGCTGGTGCACCGGGCGGTCGTGGTCTTCCGGACCGCCGAGCAGGACGAGCTGGCGGCGACCGAGGCCGAGCACGAGGCCGGGCTGGAACGGCAGCGGCAGGCCGACCGCGAGGAGACCGAGACCCACCCAGATGAGACCCGTCCAGACGACATCCGCCCGGAGGACGAGCGGCGGGCCGGGCGGGAGCGGGGCCGCTGATGCTGCTGTCGACCGCCCTCCTGCTGCCCTGGGTGTCGGGCGCCGTGCTCGTCGCGCTGGACGGCCGCCGGCGGGTGGTCGCCTGGCTCGCGGTCGCGTCGCTCGCGGCCACCCTCGCCGTGCTGGGCGTGCTCGCCGCCGACGTGCTCGGCGGGGACGCCCGGCAGGTCGTCACCGGCGGCTGGCCCGCCGGGGTGGGCGTGGTGCTGCGCGCGGACGCGCTGGGTGTCGCCTTCGCGCTCCTCTCGCTGCTCGTGCTGCTGGCCGGCGCCGCGCACGAGGCGGTGGGCGGGGTGCGGTCGCGCACCTTCCCCGGCTTGGTCGTGCTGCTCGGCGCCGGGCTGACCGGCCTGTTCGTCACCGCCGACGTGTTCTCCTTCTACGTCTTCTTCGAGCTGGCGATGACCGCCTCGTACGCGCTCAGCGCCTACGGGGGCAAGCGGCGCCAGCTGAGGGCGGCGGTGGTGTTCACCGCGGTCAACCTGCTGGGCTCGTTCGTCTTCCTGCTGTCCGTGGCCGGCGCGTACCACGTCACCGGTGCGCTGGCGATGGGGCAGGTGGCGGAGCGGGTGCTCGCGGTCAACCCCAACGCGGCGATCCTGATCGCGGCCGGGTTCTTCATCGCCTTCAGCGTCAAGCTCGGCCTGTTCCCCTTCCACTTCTGGCTGCCCACCGTCTACGCCGGCGCCCGGCCCGCGGTCGCGGCGATCCTCAGCGGCGCGGTGGCGAACATCGGCGCCTACGGCCTGCTGCGCTTCGGCGTCGACCTGTTCCCCGAGCAGTTGCGGCTCGCCGGGGTCGCGCTCGTCGTGCTGGGCGCCGCGTCGATCGTCTACGGCGGGGTGCTGGCGGTCGCGCGTGGCGACGCGGCCGAGATGCTGGCCTACTCCGCGATCGGCCAGGTCGGGTACGTGCTGGTCGCGCTGGGTGTGGGCGGGCCCGTCGGGCTGGTGGCCGCGGTGCTCTACAGCGTGGTCAACTCGCTGAACAAGGCGTTGCTGTTCCTGACCTCGGGGGTGCGGGGCCCGCTGGTCGCGGCCGCGTTCGCGGTCGGGGCCCTCAGCGTGGCGGGTGTGCCGCCGGCGGCCGGGTTCATCGGCAAGCTGGAGCTGTTCCGCACCGCGATCGTGGCCGGCAGCGCCGCTCTCGTGGTGCTGCTCGTGGTCGGCAGCGCGCTCTCGCTGGTCTACCTGTTCCAGGTCTACCAGCGCAGCTTCTGGCGGCCCGACCCGTCCGCGACCGGCGTGGCGAGCCCGCTGCCGCAGCGGCTGCTCACCGCGGTGTCGGCGCTGCTGGTGCTCGCCGCCGGCCTGTGGCCCGAGCCGCTGCTCCTGCTCAGCAAGGACGCGGTGGACGCCTTGCTGGCCGTAGACCCGCAATGACAACGGAGGTCCGGATGCCCGCCATGCTGCTCCGCGTCGTCGTGCTCACCTCGATCTACCTGCTGGCCCTGACCAGCCTGCACCCCGGGGACGTCCTCGTCGGGCTCGTCCTGTCGACCCTGGTCCTCGTCGTGTCCAGGAGGGTCCGCCCGCGTCAACCACCGCCGTCGACCCTGCCGCTGGGCCGCCGGCTCGCGGGGGTGCCTGCGCTGCTCGGCGGGACGCTGGTCGACCTGGCGGTCGGCACCTGGCGGACCGCCGCCTGCCTGGTGGGCCGGGGCCCGGCCTCGGCGGGACTGGTCGAGGTCCCGATCCCCCGCGGTGGCGAGGTCTCGGCCGCGGCCTGGGGCGTGCGGGTCGGCTTCGTGCCGGACACCGTCGTCGTCGAGCTCGACGAGGAGCGTGGCCGGATGCTGCTGCACGTGCTCGACGCGAGCGACCCCGAGGCCGTGGTCGCCGCGCAGCTCCACTCCTACGAGCGGCGCCAGCGCCGGGTCTTCCCCTGACCGCCGTGCCCGCCGTCGTCATCATCCCCGCGCTGTTCTGGGTGACCCTGCTGCTGGTCGCCGGTGGTCTGGTGCTGGTCCGCGCCCGTGACGCCCTCCAGCGCGTGGTCGCGCTCGACCTCCTGGCGGTGATCGTCATCGCGCTGCTGGCCCTGCTGTCCCAGCTGCGGGGCCAGGCGTACTACTTCGACGCGGCGGTGGCGCTCGCCCTGCTGTCCTTCGTCGCCACCGTGGCGGCGGCGCGCTACCTCGACTCGGGAGGGCCGTTCGGGTGATCTCCATCGTGCTCGACGTGGTCGGCGGCGCACTGCTCCTGATCGGCCTGGTGCTGCTCACCATCAGCCTCGTCGGCGTCCTGCGGCTGCCCGACACCTACAGCCAGCTGCACGCGCAGGGACTGGCCGCCGGGCCCGGGGTGGTCGCGATCCTCGCCTCCTCGATCGCCACCGAGGACGCGACGATCATCACCTTCGCCCTGCTCGCGATCGCCTTCGTCGCGCTCACCTCGCCGGTCGCCGGCCACGCGATAGCCCGAGCCGCCCACCGCCGTGGCAACCGGGACGCACGCGGGACCGGCAGCCGCTCCGCCGGCGAGGGGGAGTAGCGGAGCTCCCGCGGCCACGCCGAGGACCGGGCCGGCCGGCGTCAGTCCTCTGTGGTCACCGGTCGCCCGGCCGGCCGTCCGGTGGGACCATGGCCGCATGGCCGGTCTCCGGCACGGGGATGACGAAGGTCCGGGCGGTGCGGCGAGGCCGGTGCGGCACGTCCTGGTGGCCACGGACTTCTCCGAGGGCGCCACCGTGGCGCTGCGCCGCGCGTTCGGGATCGCCGGGCGCCACGGCGCGGGCGTCACCGTCGTGCACGTCGTGCCGCGAGGTCTGGCCGACGAGCTGGCGGAGGCCGCGGACCGGGAGCTGCGGCGACTGGTGCGGGACGCGCCGGTGCCCGCGGACACCGCCCTGGTGACCGGGGCGGTCGGTTCGGTGATCGCCTCGGAGGTCGAGCGCCACCAGGCCGACCTGGTCGTCGTGGGCGCCCACGGCGCGCACTGGCTGCGGGGCGCCTTCCTCGGCTCGACCGCCGAGCTCGTCGTCGAGGTGAGCCCGGTGCCGGTGCTCCTGGTCAAAGGCGGCGACACCCCGGAGCACTCGACGGTGCTGTCGGCGGTGGACGCGTCGAGCCGGTCGTTCCGGGCCGCGCAGCTGGGCCTGGCGCTGACCCGCGGCACGCGATACGCGTTGGCGCACGCCGTCACGATCCTGGGCGAGAACCTGTTGCGGCTCAACGGCGCCGACGACCACGCGATCGACGAGCTGCGCGGTGGCCAGCTCGCCCCGGCGCGTGCCGAGGTCGAGCGGCTGGCCGAAGACCTGACGCCCGCGCCCTCCGAGATCCTCGTCGAACCCGGACGGCCCGAAGAGGTCATCTCGCGACTGGCCGCCCGCCGCGGCGCGGACCTGGTCGTGGTCGGTGTCGAGCAGGGAGCGAAGCTGCGGCGCGCGCTCATCGGCAGCGTGAGCCGGCATGCGATGCGCGGCGCCCCGTGCGACGTGCTGGTCGTCCCCGTCGACTGAGCGGACGGGTCCTCGCCCACGCGGAGAAAGCCGCCTCGAGCCGGACGGTCACCGTCGTGGCGGATCGCGGCGCCCGGCCACCGGAGGTAGCGTGACGAAACCCTGCTGACCTGGAGGTTTCCGTGAGTCGAACAGGAAAGTCGTTACGCGCGGTCGTCGTGGCCCTGGGTGGCGCGGCCCTGCTGGCCGCCGCGCCCACCGCATCCGCCGCGCCGACCGTGCAAGTGCTGTGCGAAACCGGCGGCAACGCCTACTTCTGCGACGTGCTCGTGTCCGGCGCGGTCGGCCCGACGACCATCAACTGGGCCAAGAACGGCAGCGCCATGCCCGCCTCGGACAACATGTCCTACGTCTACCAGTCGTGCCGCGGCGGCACCTACCTGTCCCTGACCGCGACGGTCACCGACAGCACCGGCGCGTCCGCCGACACGTTCTCGTTCTCCTGCTCGTCCGCTCCTTGGCCGTGAGCCCGCGCACGGGCTCTTCACCGGCCCGGGGCGAACGCGCGCCGTGACGCCCCCGGCAGCACGTAGGCTGTGCGCACCTCGGAAGAGCGCGTCGATGCGGTGAAGGGGGGCAGGCGAGTGCGAGCAGTCGAGAAGACCGACCGGCTCGGGTTGTTGCTCGCCCTCCTGCTCGTGCTCCTCGGCGTGAGCGCCGGCGTCGCGCCGAACACCGGCGGCGGAACCGCCGGGCCGCCACCTCAGTCGCGGCCCGGGGCAGCGGTGCTCGGGGAGTCGGCGTCGGCCTCACCGTCGATGAGCGACGACCTGCACGACTGGCTGCGGTTGTCGATGGCGGCGCGGTCCGCGCCGAACACGGCGGTGCCCGAGACCTGGTGGGCCGCTCACTCGCCCGTGCCGGGTGCGCGCACCCGTCCGGGACCGCCGACCGCCCGGGAGGTCGACCGCACCGGCACGGGCGCCGGGGAGCCGACGCCGCAGTCGAGCCGGGCACCCCCGACCGCGTGATCCGGCCGAGCCGGGGTTGATCCGGCCGGGCCGGAGCCGAACCGCCCTGCCACGTCCGTCGCGCACCTCCCCGTCGGGGTGGCGCGGTGGACGCGCGCGGGCTGTTCGAGTCGTGTCGCCTCCCCGTGCCGGGCTCGTCGCGCGCCACCGCCGGTGGCGCCGGTCGACGCGTGCCCGCACGACCGCAGCTCCCGTGAGGACCCGTACATGTACTTCGTCGTGCTCGTTCTGCTCGTCGCCATGGTCTTGGCGGCAGTCGGTTTGATGGTGGGGATGTTCGTCAAGGACAAGCCGCTCTACGGCGCGCTGGGACTCGGTGTGCTGACCGGACCCGGTGCCCTGCTGGCGCTCGCGCACATGGCCGTGGCCTAGAGCGCGGGTGCTCGTGGCGACCCCGCCGACCCCGCCGACTTCGTTCGGCGGGGTCGGCGGGGTCGGCCCGCCGTCACGGTTCGATGAGACCGGCGCGGATCGCGTAGCGGGTGAGCTCCAGCCGGTCCTTCAGGCCGAGCTTCTGCAGCAGGTTGGCCCGGTGCCGCTCGACGGTCTTGACGCTGATGACGAGGAGCCCCGCGATGTCCTTGGAGGAGTGGCCCTCGGCGACGAGCTTGAGGATCTCCTCCTCTCGGTCGGTGATGGCCTTGTCGGGGATGTCCGCGCCGTCGCGGGCGCGGTCGAGGTAGTTGCGGATGAGCGCCGTGACCGCGCCGGGGTAGAGGAACGGCTCGCCGCGCATCGAGGCCCGGCAGGCTTCGACCAGGTCCCGGTCGGCGACCGACTTGAGCACGTAGCCGGAGGCGCCCGCCTTGAGCGCCTCGAAGAAGTACTGCTCGTTGTCGTACATGGTCAGGATGAGGATCCGCAGGTCCGGTTGGAGGCGGGACAGCTCCCGCGCGGCCTGCAACCCGGTCAGCCGGGGCATGGCGATGTCGAGGATGGCCAGGTCGGGACGTTCGGCGCGGGCCTTCTCGATGGCTTCGGCGCCGTCACCGGCCTCGGCGACCACGGTCAGGTCCGGCTCGCCGTCCAGGATCAGCCGGACACCCCGGCGGACCAGCGCGTGGTCGTCGGCGAGCAGGACGCGGGTCGGTGGCTTCGGCATGGTCAGCTGCTCCGGGTGGGGATCGGCACGCGCAGTCGCACCTCGGTGCCACCGCCGGGTTCGGAGTGGACGGTGAGCCCGGCGCCGATGAGCAGGGCGCGTTCGCGCATGCCCCGGATGCCCGAGCCCTCGGCCGAGTCGCCGAGGCCGCGACCGTCGTCGCGGATGCGGAGGTCCACGCGGTCGCGGTCGTGGCTGAGCGTGAGGTCGAGGTGGCCGGCGCTCGCGTGTCGCGCGACGTTGGTGATCGCCTCCTGCGCGACCCGGTAGACGACCAGCTCGACCTCGTTGCCGAGGTCGGGGAGGTGGCCGTCGAACCGCCGGCGGACCGACAGGCCGCTGTGGCCGGCGATCTCGGTGGTCAGCGCCTTGAGCGCGCTGACGAGCCCGAGCTCTTCCAGGACACCGGGGCGCAGCCGGCGCGCGATCCGCCGGATCTCGTCCAGGCCGCCCCGGGTGGTCTCCTGCACCTGGCGCAGCTCGTCGCGCACGGTGGGCGGCGCGTGGTCGGCCACCCGCTTGAGCTCCAGCAGGACGGCGGTGAGGGTTTGGCCGACCTCGTCGTGCAGCTCCCGCGCGACGCGGCTGCGCTCGGCCTCCTGCGCGGACAGGGCGCGGGCGGCGCTGTCGCCGCGCTCGGCCTCCAGCCTGTCGAGCATGGTGTTGAAGGTCCTGATGAGACGCGCGATCTCGCCGTGCCCGGTGGGCGTGGGACGCGGACCGGGGCGCAGCAGGTCCGTCGTGGTCATTGCCCGGGTGAGGCGGTCCAGCGGGGCCAGGCCCACCCGCAGCAGCACGGCGTTGGCGACGAGCATCACCGCCAACCCGCCGGACAGGACCACCGCTTCGGTGAACAGGACCGGAGTGGACACCGTGACCGGCCCGAGCAGCAGCGCCGCCGCGGCCAGGACCAGCACCACGGCGTTGAGCAGGAAGATCCGCCAGAACAGGGACATGGTCACGGCCTCCTCCGCTCCCAGGCTGCCGGGTGGTCCGGCGCCTGTCCATCCGGGGTGACACCCATTCGCCACGTGCACGTCACCACCGCCCCCGGATGGGTGTCAGCACCGATTGTGCCGTCACCGCGCGCTTCGCAGACTGGTGCGGACGGTTCACGACGCCGGGTGGAAGGGGTGCAAGCCGTGGTGGGATCGGGATCTCCGACGTTCGCACGACCGCACGCGGCCCCCGTTCCCGGTGACGCGGCCGGCAGAACGCCGCAGGCCCACCTCCGCCGCCACGCCGAACAGGTTGGTTCCATGCACGCTAGCGATATCGCGGTGAACGTGCCGACGGTCACCGTCCACGATCCGGTCGCGCAGGCCGTGCGGGTGATGGCGGTGAGCCGCCTGCCGGGCCTCATCGTCGTCGACGAGCGGTCGCGACCCCTGATGGTGCTGCCCGGCACCCAGGTGTTGCGCCTGGTGGTCCCCAGCGCCTACCAGGAGGACCCGGCGCTCGCGCGCGCCGTCGACGAACCGCACGCGGACCGCTTCTGGCTGGAGTCGGGCGACCTGACGGTCGGCGACTGCGCGCCGCGGCGACCGGTGAAACCCGTGACCGCGCGGGCCGACGCGACCCTGCTGGAGGTCGCCGCCCTCATGGCGCGCCTGCACAGCCCGCTCGTGGCGGTCGTCGACGCGGGCGGAGCGCTCCTCGGCGCCGTCACGCTGGAACGCCTCATCACCAGCCTGGCGGTGTTCGGCGCCACCCCCGGCGACGGCTGACGCCACCCCGTCGCACCACCGTCCCCCAACACCCGCGCCCTCACGCGGGTGCGCTTCACCACGTCCACTTAGGAGAGTGCCTTCCGTGTGCCCGAGTGCCGCGACCACACCATCACCAGGCCGCGAACCCACCGCTTGCTCGGGCCACGCCGACGGCCGGACCGGCCCCCCGGGTCGTGACCGATGAGCGCCGTCCTCGCTCTCGCGATCTTCCTGGTGGCGTTCTTCTTCATCGCCACGGAGAAGGCGGACAAGCTCAAGGTGGTGCTCATCGCGTCGGGCGCGATGGCCGTGCTGGGCCTGATCCCCGGCGCCGAGGTGTTCTTCTCCGAGCACGCCGGCATCGACTGGAACGTCATCTTCCTGCTGTTCGGCATGATGGTCATCGTCGGGATCGTCAAGCAGACCGGGATCTTCGACTACCTCGCCATCTGGGCGGCCAAGAAGGCCAAGGGCAAGCCGTACCGCCTGATGGTGATGCTGATGGCGATCACGGCCGTGGCGTCGCCGTTCCTCGACAACGTCACCACGATCATGCTCGTCGTCCCGGTGACCATCGTGGTCTGCAACCGGCTGCGCATCGCGCCCCAGCCCTACGTGATCGCCGAGGTGCTCGCGTCCAACATCGGCGGCGCGGCGACGCTCATCGGCGACCCGCCCAACATCATCATCGGCAGTCGCGCCGGGCTGACGTTCACCGACTTCCTGGTGCACATGGCGCCGATCGTGGTCGTCATCTTCGTGGTGTTCGTGCTGCTGACCCGGGTGCTGTTCCGCAAGTCGTTCCAGCACCACCCCGAGCACGTGGCCGCCGTGATGGCGCTCAACGAGCGCCGGGCCATCACCGACCCCGCGATGCTGCGCCGGTGCCTGGCCGTGTTCGCCGTGGTGGTCGTCGGGTTCGGCCTGCACTCCGTGCTGCACCTCGACCCGGCCGTGGTCGCCCTGGTGGGCGCCGGGCTGATGATGCTGGCCACCAAGGCCGACGTCGGCGACGTCCTGCGCGAGGTCGAGTGGCACACCCTGGCCTTCTTCATGGGCCTGTTCGTCATGGTCGCGGGACTCGTGCACACCGGGGTGATCGAGACGATCGGCCGCTGGGCGGTGCAGGGCGTCGGCGACAACTACTTCGTCGCGGCCACCGCGTTGTTGTTCGGCTCCAGCGTGCTCGGCGCCTTCTTCGACAACATCCCCTACGCGGCCACGATGAGCCCCGTCGTGGAGGGCATGGTCGCGGAGGTGCCGGACCCGGCGACCGGGCAGGCGCTGTGGTGGTCCTTCGCCCTCGGCGCGGACTTCAGCGGCAACGGGACCGCGGTGGCGGCCAGCGCCAACGTCGTCGCCATCGGCATCGCCGCGCGCACCGGCAACCACATCAGCTTCTGGCAGTTCACCCGGTACGGCATCGTCGTGACGGTGCTGAGCACCGTGATGGCCTGGGGCTACGTCTGGCTGCGCTACTTCACGTGACACCGGTTCACCCGCAGCGGTGAGGCACGGGAACCGGCGGCGGCTCGGGGACGACCACTCGGGCAACGGCGTCGTCCGCCGCCGGTCCGAGCCACCACCCGCCCGGAGCACCCGTGAGGCCGATCAGGTCGTCGCCGCACCAGCCGGCGTCCGTGCCACCGCCCGTGCCGCCGCCCGCGGCCCCGACCTGCCGGGTCCTCGACCCGGACGCCGTGGCCCACGCCGGGTGGCGCGTCATCGCCTCCGGCCCTGGCGGTCACCGCGCCTGCCCCCTCGCCCGACCGGACAGCAGCACCCAGAAAATCACCGGCGCGCCGACGAACGCGGTCACCGAGTTCAGCGGTGCGCCTCAGCCCGCGCGCCAGGTGCGGCCAAGCCGACGAAGCCGATGGCGCCGCAGAAGGCGGTGATCACCCCGGACAGCACGGCGACGCCCGCCAGGGACAGGAAGTGGACGCGCCGGACGTCGATCCCCAGGCTGCCCGCGCACCGCTCGCCCAGCAGCAGTGCGTTGAGCGGCTGGGCCAGGAACACCGACAGCGCCGGCACCACGCCGCAGGACACCGCGACGACCCGCAACTCGGTCCACGTCGCGTTGCGCACCGAGCCGCGGGTGAACGTGGCCGGCGCCTGCAACCGGCACCACGGCGCCGGCCAGGTAACCCAGCATCACCCCGACCACCAGGACCACCACCGGGTCGCCGACCCGCCGGGCGATGCCCAGGGCGATCAGCAGCACCACGGCGGCCCCCGCGACCGCCGCACCCGTCACCCCGAGCTGGCTGACCACGCCCAACCCCGACAGCCGGCCCACGCCACCGGTGCCCAGGATGACGACCGAGGCGCCCAGGACCGCCCCGGAGCTGACGCCGAGCAGGGCAGCCGGGCGTCCAGCACGATGGTGCGGTCGACCTCGGACGCGGCGCCCCGACCCGTCAGGATGCGCAGCACCTCGCCGACCGGGATGGCGATCGAGCCCTGCGCGACCAGCATCACCACGACGCGCCCGGCAACAGCAGGACCAGCAGCCCGAACAACCCGGCCACGCGCCCGACGCGCCAGCGGGACCGGGGGGCGCCGCCCCGGCGCGGTCCGGGCCGCCACCCCGTCCTCGGTCACGCCCTCGACACCCGTGCCACTACCCGACACCGCGCACCCCGTCCCTCCCCCCGGCGTGGAACCGGCCACCACCTGGAAGTCGTGCGGCGTCGGCGTCCGGTTCCCGCGATCGCGCGGAAGGCCGGTGGTCGTGATTCCCGCGCGGCCCGGGAACCGGGGGAGTCCTCCCGACGACCAGTAGGACTGGAGCGCTCGATGACGCGACCACACCCGAAGGGCCTCGACCATGATCCCGGAACGCATGACGGCGACACCGGGCACGACCCGCTGCCCGCGCCCGATCGGCAGGTGAGGACCGTGCTCGAGCACGACGCCGCGGCGCCGGTCCACGAGCACGTCACCGACGCCATCGAAGCGCCGACGCTGATCCGGCTCACGCCCAACACCGTGCTGGTCCGCTTCGAGACCCTCAAGGTCTACGCCGCCCTCGGCGCGGTCCGGCACCTGGTCGCCATCGGCGCGGTCCGCCCCGGGCAGACCGTGGTGGACAGCTCCAGCGGCATCTACGCCCTCGCTCTCGCGCCGGTCTGCCACCGCTACGGGCTGCGCTGCCACATCGTCGCCTCGACCACGGTCAACGACACCATGCGCGCCCAGCTGGAGATCCCGGGCGTGACCGTGGACCAGGTGCCGCCCTCGGACGACCTGCGCCTGGACCAGAGCAGGCGGGTGGCGCGGGTCCGGGAGCTGCCGGCCCACCGGCCCGACGTGCACTGGATGCGCCAGTACCACGACCCCGTGCACCACCTCGGCTACGCCGAACTGGCCGACCCGCTGCTCCGGGCGCTGCCCGGCGAACCCCTGACCGTGGTGGGCAGCGTGGGCACCGGCGCGTCCACCGGCGGGCTCACCCGCGCGCTGCGCCGGCACGACCCGCGCGTGCGGCTGGTGGGCGTGCGGCCCTTCGGCAGCGTCACGTTCGGCAGCGAGCGCTTCACCGACCCCGACGCGATCATCGCCGGCATCGGCAGCGCCATCCACTTCGACAACGTCCACCACGAGCTGTACGACCGCACCCACTGGCGGCCTTCCAGCACGCCACGGCCGCCACCGTCGACCTCATGCGCCGGCACGCCGTGTTCGCCGGGCTGTCCACCGGCGCCGCGCACCTGGCCGCGTCCCGGGAGGCGCGGCGCGACCCGGTCCGCACGCACGTGGTCATCGGCGCGGACACCGGCCACCGCTACACCGAACGCGTGTTCAACCGCCACCGCGAGGCGCTGGACCCCGCCTCGCTCGCGCCGGTGGAGATCGGCTCGTTGGAGGACCTGGCCCCGCCGTGGGTCGCGATGGACCGGGCACGACGCCCTCACGGACCGATCGTCCCCACCCAGGAACGCCGGAAGGACCCCGTGCCATGACCCTCGTGCTGCTGGAAGCCCTCACCTTCGGCCTCGGCCGGATCGCCGACGCCGCCCGCGCGGCGGGGCACGACCTGGTGCTGCTGACGGGCGACCGCTCGATCTACACCCACGAGCTGTCCCGCTGCGGCGACCGGCTGCGCGTCGTGGACGTCGACACCACCGACGTCGCCGCGTGCGAGCGGGTGCTGGGTGGCATGGGCGACCTGGCCGGGTTGATCAGCTCGACCGACACGTGGGCGCTGCCCGGAGCCGCGCTGGCCGCCCGGCTGGGACTGCCCGGTCCGTCGCCCGACTCGGTGCGCGTGCTGCGGGACAAGGCCGCGGTCCGGGCCAGGCTGAACGAGCGCGGCCTGAGCCGCAGCGGTCCGCTCGACCCGGTCACGACCGCGGTGTTCCCGTTGGTGCTGAAGGATTCCGCGGGCACGTCATCCCGGGCGGTGTGGCTGGTGCGGACCCCCGCCGAGCGCGACGCCGCCCTCTTGGCGGCTGCCGTGACGCCGTTCAAGGGCCGCCTGATCGCCGAACCGTACTTCGAAGGTCCCCTCTACAGCGCCGAAACCATCTCCTGGCGGGGCGAGACCCGGCTGCTGGGCGTGCTCAGCCGCGTCCTCTCGCCCGAGCCCGCGCGTCGGGAGGAGGCGGCGTCCTTCCCCGTCGCCTTCCCGGCGGCCGACCTCGCCGAGCTGGGGGAGTGGATCGGCCGGGTCCTGGCGGCGGCCGGTCACGAGCGCGGGTTCGCGCACACGGAGTTCGTGCTCACCGCCGACGGCCCCGAGGTCGTCGAGATCAACGCCCGCATCGGCGGAGCCCTGGTCGGCGAGGCGCTGTGCCGCGCGCTGGGCGCCAACGCCTACGACGCGATGGTCCAGGTCGCCCTCGGCGCCCGGCCGGACCTGCTCGACGGCGTGCCGGGCGGTGGCGTCGCGACCGGCTTCGTGGCGCTCTACCCGCGCGAGGCGGGCGTGCTGGAGGGGTGGACCGGCCTGGAGCGGCTGGCCGACCTGCCAGGCCACCCCGAGTGGTACCCGACCGCGAGTCCCGGCGACGTGCTGGAGCACCTGACCGACCAGCGCTCCTGCACCGGCATCGTCCTCGCCGAAGCCCCCACCGCCGAACTGGCCCTGCACCGCGCCCAGGCCGCCGCGGGCGGGATCATCCCGGTGGTCCGGGCCGGGCGCCGGGTCGACGCGGCGGTGTGAGGCGTTCACGCCCGCTCCCGCCGCGGCGGGAGCGGGAACGGACTGCCACCACCCGGCGCGGTCACGGCCCCGCGAGCCCGACCGGCCCGCGACCGCGTCGGCGAACCGGAACTTCCGGCGACTTCTGGGGGACAATCGCCACGTGGACTGCGACACCTGCCGCGAAGCCCTCTCCGCGCGCGCCGACGGCGAAGCCGAACCCGTGCCCGCCGAGGAGACCGACGCGCACCTCGCTTCCTGCTCCCGCTGCCGGCGGTGGCGGGAGGACGCCGCCGCGCTCACCCGGGGCCTGCGGGTCCGCCCCGCGGCGGAGGTGCCCGACCTGACCGCGGCCGTGCTCGCCGCCACCCCGGTCACACCGCCGGTGTCGCGGTCCACGCGTGGGTGGTACTGGCGGATGGGACTGGCCGGGACCGCCGTCGTCCAGCTCACGCTCGGGATGGCGCAGGTGTTCGGCGTGACCGGCATCCCCGTCCACGGCGGGCACCCCGGCGCCGGTCAGACGTCGACGCACCTGTTCAACGAGAGCACCGCGTGGAACCTCGCCCTCGGCCTCGGCCTGCTCTGGACCGCGCTGCGCCCCAAGGCGGTCGTCGGGGTGCTCCCGGTCGTCGCGGCGTTCGTCGCGGTGCTCGTGCCGTTCTCCGTCAACGACCTCGTCACCGGGGCGGTCGCGCTTCCCCGGATCACGTCGCACGCCTTCCTGCTGCTCGGCTTGGCGCTGCTGGTGGTCGTGCGCCGCACGCACCGCGCTCCCGAGGACGGCACGCCCACCGAGGTCCTGCCGGACGACCCGGGGCTCGACGTCGACGACGACGCGGACGACCTCGACCCCGGACAGGACCCGGGCCCGCACGGCGGCTTGCGGCACCTGCGGCCGGTCAGCAGGAAACGGGCCGCCTGACCGTCGTCCCCGACCGGTTCACCCCTCCGGGACCCCGATGGGCAGCCACCACGACGCCGCGGTCACCCACCGTGCCCGCGGTCACCGCTGTGGTCGGACGTCGGCGCCACCGAGGCAGGCGGGTCGCCGACCGGTCCCACCGCCGCCCCGGCCGTCCACGCCGCGGCCGCCACCAGCACCAGCACGCCGCCGAACGCCGCGAGCTTCCCCAGCGGCGTCAACCTCGCCACCAGGTCGCCGACCCCGCCCATCCCGATCACCCAGCCGCAGCCCGCGACGAGGACCAGGGCGAGCACGCCGGCGACGACCGCCATCACCAGCGGTCCGCTGCGGTGTCGGTGCCCGTCATGGGGAAAGGGTACCGGGCGCCGCCCGCACCGCGGCCGACGCCGTGGCAGCCCGTCCGCCACCCGCGGCAGCCGTCACCCCAGGCAGGACCGGACGGCTGCGGCGAGGTTCGCCGCCCGCGGGTCGTCCGGCCGGTAGTTCCACAGGTTGGTGACGTAGCCGAAGCCGACCCGGGCGTCCGGGTCGCCGAAGGCGATCGACCCGCCGGAGCCCGGGTGGCCGAACGACCCCGGCCCGGCCATGGGCATCGGCGGGCAGGCGCGCCAGAACCCGAGCGACATGGCGAACGAACGCTCGGCCGGGAGGTCCAGCCCCGCCGGCACCCCGTACATCCGGCTCCGGTCGGTCTGGACGGCGGTCATCGTCCTGACCGTCGCCGGGTCGAGCAGCCGCACCCCGTCCACCTCGCTCACCGTGGCGGCGTACATCCGGGCCAGCGACCGCGCGTCCGCGACCATGTTCGCGGCCGGGAACTCCGCCGCGCGCCACGCGCGGGTCCGGAAGTACCCGGTCGCGGGGTCCATGGCGCCGCCGAGCACGCCCGCGCGCATCTGGACCGCGTCCGGGCTCCACATCGACTCGACCCACCTGGTGACCGTGTCCGCGTCGAGCCCGGTCGTCGCGATCATCCCGGCGAGCAGCTCCTCCAAGGTGAACGGCGCGGCGTCCTCGAAGGCGGCCACTCGCGGCTCGTGCTCCTCGGGCAGCCCGATCCAGGCGCTCAACCCGAGCGGCGCGGCCACCTCCTCGGCGAAGAAGGAGCCGAGGGACCTGCCGGTGACGCGGCGCACGACCTCGCCGACCAGGAACCCGTAGGTGACGGCGTGGTAGACGTGCTCGGCGCCCGGCTCCCACAACGGCTCCTGCACTTCGAGCGCGCGGATGACCGGGTCCCAGTCGCACGCCTGCTCGAACGTCAGCGGCCCGTCGACGACCGGCAGCCCGGCCTGGTGCGACAGCAGGTGGCGGACCAGGACGCGGTCCTTGCCGTTCGCGCCGAACTCCGGCCAGTACCGGGTCACCGGGGCGTCGAGGTCCAGCAGGCCGCGCTGGGCCAGCAGGTGCGCGCAGATCGCGGTCGCGCCCTTCGTCGTGGACGCGACCTGGACGACGGTGTCACCCGTCCACGGTCGGTTCGTCGCGCGGTCGGCGAGGCCGTCCCACAGGTCCACGACGGGACGTCCGTCCACGTAGACGCTGCACGCCGCGCCCACCTCGCCGGGTTCGCCCTCGAAGTTCGCCCGGAAGACGTCGGCGACCTCGCCCCAACCGTCCTCGACACCCGGTCCCGCAGTGCTCGTCATGGCGCAGTTCCTCCCGTGGATCCGACTCGCTCGGTGGAACCACGATCACGCGCCGCCCTGACACCGGGCCGCCACCGCCCTGACACCGCCGCCGACACGGCGGCGTCTCACCGGATCGGCCGGCCCTGGTCGGCGCCGCGGATGGTGAACAGCTCCGCCAGCCCGGTCGTGCGCAGCATCCTGACCAGCTTCGCGGGCGGGCTGAGCAGGTCGACCGCGCCGGCGGCGAGCTCGTGCGCGACGACGAAGGCGGTGAGCCCGCTGGAGTCGCAGAAGGTCAGCTCCGCCAGGTCCAGGACGAGGCGATCACCCGCGACGAGCCGCAGCCGGGTCAGCGCCTCGTGCAACCGCGGCGTGCACCGGTGGTCGAGCTCCCCGGTCAGGGCGATGGTGTGCACGTCGCCGTCGGTGGCCGCGGTCAGGTGGAACACCGTGCCTCCGGGGAGGCCGCGCCGGGGTTGCCGATCGCGAGGATCGCGGTGTCGTCGGAAGGGGATTGCGACCAGTCGGTCAACAGCCGCACCAGCAGGTCCACCACGGTGGGGGCGTCCTTGCCGGTCATCGTGGCGGCGGCCTCGGCCAAGCCTTCCTCCTCCAGCATGGCGCCGTCGGCGCGGCGGGCCTCGGTGAGGCCGTCGGTGTAGAGGACCACCACGTCGCCGGGACCGAGGCGGGTCCTCGCGCGGGTGAAGCGGGCGCCGGGCAGGAGGCCGACGAGCTGGCCGCCCGGCGTGGCCAGGAAGTCGACCTCGCCGCCGGCGCGCAGGACCAGCGGTGGCGGGTGCCCGCCGCCCGCGATGGTGACGGCGAACCCGTCGCCGTCCGGTTCGAGCAGGCCGAAGATCACCGTGCAGAACCGCGGCGCCCCGGGCCTGCGTTGCTGCAGCATCACCGTGTTGAGGGTGGTCAGCACCACGACCGGGTCGGGGTCCCGCACGGCGGCGGCCCGCAGGGCGTACCGGGTCAGCGAGGTCAGCACGGCGGCCTCGGGGCCCTTGCCGCACACGTCGCCGAGGAAGAACCCCCACCGGTCGCCGCCCAGCGGGAACACGTCGTAGAAGTCGCCGCCGACCTGGTCGCTGGACGCCACGTGGTAGTGCGCGGCGAGTTCGGCGCCGTCGACGTCGGGCAGCGCGTCGGGCAGCAGGGTGCGTTGCAGGGTGCCGGTCAGCTTCGCCAACCGCTCTCGTTCCCGCTCCGCCTCGCGCTTGGCGGCCAGCAGTTCCTGCTCGTAGGCGCGGCGCTCGCGCGCGTCGAACACGGTGACCCGCACCAGCAGCGGCTGGCCCTCCTCGCCGACCTTGACCTTCGCGGTGACCAGGGCGGGCAGCCTGCGGCCGTCGGCGGCCACCAGGTCGAGGGCCAGTTCGCGGACCTCGCCGTGCAACCGCAGCATCGGCGCGTAGTGCGTCTCGTGGTAGAGCCTGCCGCCACCGGTCAGCAGGTCGGTGAAGCGCCTGACCCCGACCAGCTCCTCGCGCCGGTACCCGAGCCAGCCCAGCAGCGTGCCGTTGACCTTGGCGATCTCGCCGTCCATGAGGGTCGACAGGTAACCGCACGGCGCGTTGTCGTACAGCTCCTCGGCGTCGTCCTCGAGCAGGGAGGAGAACACCACCCGCGGCTCGCGGACGGTCGGGTCGCCGTCCTCGCCGGGCTCGTCGGCATCACCCAGGCCGGTCCCGGCGGGGCACATCACGGCCGTGTGCTCCCCTGGCCGGTCAGGAACCCCCGGATGGCCTTCGTCGTCTCCTCCGGCGCGCTCAGGTTGGGGCAGTGCCCGGTCGCGTCGAGCACCACCAGCTCGCTGCCCGGGACGCTCCGGTGCACGAACTCGCCCACCTCCCGGGCGGCGATGACGTCCTCGCGGCACTGCAGCACCAGGGTCGGCACGCTCACCCGGGCCAGGTCGGCGCGGTTGTCCGACAGGAACGTCACCCGCGCGAAGTGCCGGGCGATGTCCGGGTCGGCGCGGCAGAAGCTCTCGGTCAGCTCCCTGCCCAGCTCCGGGCGGCCGGGGTTGCCCATGATGGCCGGCGCCATCGTCGCCGACCAGCCCAGGTAGTTGCTGTCCAACGAGTCCAGCAGTTCCTCGATGTCCTGCGCGCTGAACCCGCCCCGGTAGTCGCCGTCGTCCACGTAGCGGGGCGAGGGGCCGACCAGGACCAGCGCGCCGAACCGGGACGGGTCCCGGTTCGCGGCCAGCACGCCGATCATCGCGCTCACCGAGTGCCCGACGAACACCACGTCGCGCAGGTCCAGCTCGTCGAGGATCTCCAGGACGTCGGTGGCGTAGCCGGCCAGGGAGGAGTAGCGCTGCGGCTGCCACGCCGACGGGTCCGAGCGCCCGGCGCCCACGTGGTCGAACAGCACCACCCGGTGGTCGTCGGCGAACGCGGGGGCCACCAGCCGCCACATGTTCTGGTCACAGCCGAAACCGTGCGAGAACACCACCGGGCGGCCGTCCACCGGGCCCGACACGGTCACGTTGTTCCTGTTCAGCACGTCCACCCGCGGCAGTATTCCACCAGCGCCGGGCGCGGCGGCCGGCGGCACGTGCCCGGCCGGACGCGATCAACCGGGCCGGGCGGCCCGCCGCCGCCCCCACGACGATTCGCCGCACCCCGGACCACCTTCTCCGATTCCACCTGCGGCCGACCGGGCGCGAATCCGTGATCCGGATCGCGAAAACGGATCGGCGCGGTGACCGGAGGGGTGGTGCGCCGGGCGGTGAAGAATGTCGATGACACTTTCCGTGCGCATTCCGGAGGGGCGGGACCGCACATTTCGTCCCCGGCGGGTCGGCCTTCGGGCCGCCGACGTTCAGCCCGTGACGCGCAGGAAGGCGTGGGTGGTGGTGCCGTGCGGGGAGGTGTGGGTGCGCACGAGGTCGGCGAGCTGGTTGACCACCAGCAGGCCCCGACCGCCTTCCTGGTCGGGTGCGGCCGGTCGGCGGCCCGCGAGCGGGTCGGTCAGGTGCCCGCCGTCCCGGACGGTGCAGACCAGGTGGGTCCCGTCCTGCCAGATGCTCAGCTCACACCCGCCGCCGGTGTGCCGCAGGGCGTTGACCACCAGTTCGGTGGTGATGAGCACCAGGTCGGCCACCCGCTCGGCGGGAAGGCCCAGGCGCACCGCCTGCCCGGTGGCGAAGCGGCGGGCGTCGCGGGCGCCGGAGGTGCCGGCGACCTCGAACGTCGCGGCGTCCGGAGCGGTGTCGAAGGACTGGTTGTAGCGGTCGACGACGGCGTCGGGGGCGTAGTGGGCGCTGTCGTAGCGGCGGGTGGCCTCCCACACCAGCGGGTGGGTGGCCAGCGCGTCGGCGACGACGTGCTCGTCGAGCGAGGAGGTGTCGTACGGGCACGCGATGGTGACGTCCCGGCCGGCGAAGGCCAGGTTGATCAGCGCTTCGTGCTGGGCGCAGGCCGGGTACTCGACGTGGGTGCGCCCGGCCCAGATCGGCTCGCCGATGATCCGGACGTGCCGGTCGGGGTGGCGGTCGGCGAACCGGCGCAGCACGGCGGGGATGATCCGGCCCGGGTTGCGGCCCTCCACCTCCATGTCGAGCAGCAGCACGTCGTCCGCGGCGTCGCCCAGCGCGTCGCGCAGCAGCCGCAACCGGCCGTCGGGCACGGAGGCGGCGACCGGGTGGCCCTGCTCCAGGCCTTCGGTCACGAACGGCACGAGCAGCGCCAGGTACTCCTCGTCGGAGGCGTAGAACACCGCGGGGTGGACGAAGTCGCCGAGGGGCGGGAGGTGGGTGATCGTCACGCGGCGGGCTCCACTCGGACGTTGGCGAGGTCGAGCAGGTCCACCAGCGTCGACACGCCCGGCCAGGACGTGCGCAGCACGACGGACGCGCCCCGGCCGGCGGCGTGCCGGGCCAGGTGCAGCAGGCCTCGGTGGTCCAGGAAGGTCAGGTCGGCGCCGTCGAACACCAGCTGCCCGTCGCGGGGGCGGGGGTCGGCCCGCCGCAGCGCGAGGCGGAACAGGTCGCCGTCGGTCGAGTCGACCTCGCCGCTCAGGACGGTGGTGCGGTCGCCGGCGGCGTGCAACCGGAATCCGGGGTAGGACGTGTTCGTGTTCGGGTGCATGCACGCGACCTGCGCGAACGCGTCGTCGTCCACCTCCGTGGCGGAGTAGGCGCACATCGCCGAGAACGGCCGTCCCGCCATGTAGTGGTCGATCTGGTGCTCGTAGCGGGCGAAGGACGCCAGCTGCTCCGGGCTGCGCACCATCGGCGTGCAGTCCGCGGCGACGCGCAGGCCGGTGAACCCGGCGGCCAGCGCCGCCTCGGTCGCCCCGGCGTAGGTCCGCACCTGCGCGGCGGGCTCGATCACCGTGCCGACGGGGTACGCGGCGTCCAGCGACGCGACCTGGGCGGCGCCGGTGAGCAGCGCCTCGTCGATCCCGTCGATCCCGTTCAGGTGCTCGACCAGGGCGTCGGGGTCACCGACGCCGAGGTAGCGGACCCGTTGGCCCAGGGCGAGCCCCTCGGACAGGAACTCCCGGGCCCGGTCGCGGAACTCGCGCACGTCGCGGTACCGCCAGCAGACGTGGTCGCCAGGACCGAAGCCACGCACGTGTTCCACCAACCCGGACCTGCGCATCCGCACACCTCAACACTCCTCGCGGCGGACGTCGCCGCGGTCGGGCGTGTGTCATCGACGCATCCCCCGAAGGGAGGATAACCCCGTGGGGACGGTGCTCGCGACAGCCGGCAGCGGTGGTGCGACCGGACCTCGGTGACGTGGGTGGCCCGCTCGCGGCTGCGCCGAGCACCCGGTATTCGTCGATCGGCGCGCCGCGGGAAATCGATCGACGAATACCGCGGGTGTAGGCCGGGCGTGACCGCGAACAGCGGTGCGCGTCACCTGCCGGCACCAATGAAGGCACCGCCAGTGTCGTGACCCGATTTTCGGTGTCCCGCCGGTGGCGGATTGGTCGAAGTCATCGCGGCGACGATGATCCCAGTGACGTTTCCAGGACGGGGCGATGCATTTCGCTCGTCGGATTTCGACGCATTGACGTTTGCCGCGCCCGCTGGTGCCGGTCAGTGCCCGACACCCCGCCGCACCCCTTGGCGCGTCGTGCGAACCAACCTTCATCGGGAGGATTCATGTCCCAGTCCGGCAGGCGGCGCCGCTCGGCGCTGCGGAGATCCGCGGCGGCGGCCACGGCCGCCCTGACGTTGTGGGCCGCGACGGCGGTGGTCGTCGCGGCGCCGCAGGCGGCGGCCCAGGTCGACCCGGTCGACGTCGTCGTCACCCTCGGCCCCGGCGCGAGCACCACCGTGGCCAAGACGGTCACCACCCCGGCGATCCCGCCCAACCCCGACCTGGTGTTCCTGGCGGACACCACCGGGAGCATGGGCGGTGCCATCACCGACGTCCGGAACAACGCGGGCGCCGTCACGAGCGCGGTGCTCGACGCGCAGCCGACCGCGCGGTTCGCGGTGGCGGAGTACCGCGACGCGGGGGACGCGTTCGCGTTCCGGGTCGACCAGAACCTCACCGGCGACCCCGCCGCCGTGCAGGACGGGATCAACGCCTGGGTCGCCGGCGGCGGCGGCGACCTCCCCGAAGCCGCCATCAACGCCCTGTTCGAGATCGGTAGCGGCGCCATCGCGTTCCGCCCCGACGGCACCCGGATCGTGGCGTGGTTCGGCGACGCGCCCTCCCACGACCCCAGCCAGGGCCACACCCTGGCCGACGCCATCGCCGCGCTCCAGGCCGCGGACATCCGCGTCGTCGCGGTCAACGTGGGTCCGGCCGGCGGTGGGCTCGACGCCGGCGGCCAAGCCACCGCCATCGTGGCCGCGACCGGCGGCGTGCTGCTGAACAACGTCCCGTCCGACCAGGTCGCGCAGGCCATCCTGGACGGCATCCGAGCCGTGCAGGTCACCGTCACGCCCACGATCACCGCCTGCGACCCGCAGCTGACCCTCGGGTTCGCGCCCGCGAGCCGAACCGTGGACAGCGGTGACGTCGCCGCGTTCACCGAGACCATCGCGGTGGACCCGGGCACGCCGGCCGGCACCTACCACTGCACGGTCGACTTCCTGGTCGACGGCGCCTCGCGCGGCTTCGTCGAGCAGAACACCGTGCACGTGCCCGGCCTGTCGATCGACGACGTGGCCGTCACCGAGGGCGACGCGGGCACCACACCCGCCACCTTCACGGTCAGCCTCGACCGGCCGAGCCCCAGCCCGGTCACGGTGGACTTCGCCACCGCCGACGGCACCGCGGTCGCGCCGGGGGACTACTCGGCGACCGCGGGCACGGTGACGTTCGCGCCGGGCGAGACCGCCAAACCGGTGACCGTCCCCGTCGTCGGCGACACCGTGGACGAGCTGGACGAGACCTTCACCGTGACCCTGGCCGCGGCCGGCGGCGCGGCGATCACCGACGCGGTGGGCGTGGGCACGATCCGCGACGACGACCGCGACGGGGTGTTCTCCTGCCGGGCGAGCGCCGTGAACGTGGTCGGCATCGAGCCGGTGGTGGCCAACCCGGCCGACGTGCCGTGCGTGGACGACGCCGAGGCGCTGGCGCAGGTCGGCCTGAACGCCGGCGCGCTGACGGTCGGCGCCGAGGTGCTGTCCGCCACCACCGACCAGACGCCGGACGACCTCACCTCGGCGCCGCCGGCCGCCGGCGACGACGCCACCGCGAAGGCCAAGGTCGACACGACCACCATCAGCACCCTCGGCCTGACCATCGAGCTGGGCGTGGTCCAGGCCGAGGCCTCGGCCCGGTGCGCGCCGAGCGGCGGCGGCCTCGCGCCGCGGTTCTCGGGTGGCTCGACCATCGCCTCGCTCAAGATCAACGGGGTGTCGACGACCGTCGGCTCCGCGCCGCTGACCATCCCGCTGCTGATCGGCTCGCTGAGGCTCAACAGCACCGAGACCACGGCGACCTCGGTGACCCAGCGCGCCGTGGTGCTGGACACCGTGCTCGCCGACGTGGTCATCGGTGAGGCGCACGCCGACGTCCACGGCACCGGCGCCCACCCGAACGGCAACCCCTGCACCGGTTGACGGGCGTTCGAGCCGGAACAGGACGGGCCGCCGCACCTACCCGTGCGACGGCCCGTCCTCCGACAGCGAGACGGTGGAGGCGAACGCGGCCTGGCTCAGTCGACGGGGTCGCGCCGCCGGCGGCGGAGGAGGAGCACGCCGCCCGCGAGCACGAGCGCCGCGCTCGAGCCGCCGACGACCAGCGGCGCGGATGACGACTCCGGCTCCTCACCCGCGCTGCCGTAGCCGCTGGAGAAGCCCTTGGTGTCGTACTCCGACCCGGTCTGCTTGTCGGCGTAACGAGCCTTGACCTGCTTCTGGTAGTCGCTCAGCGACATCGACGCCCGGCCGTTCAGCCCTTGCCGCGCCTGGTCGTTGAGCGGCGTGACGGTGAGCAGCGTCAGCTGGTACCAGGCCCGGATCTGCGGTTCGGCGAACACCAGACCCCCGGGCTCGGCCTTGCCGGCGTACACGGCGTCGCTGTCGCCCTCGCGCACCGCCGCCAGGTGCCAACCCCCGCCCTGGGTGGGTGCGAGCATGACGGTGGCCTGGCGGTTGTTGACGCTGATGCTCAGCGACGACACCAGGTGGCTCAGCTTGACCGCCTCGGTGGGGATGGGCTTCGCCGTGCCGGCGACGAAACCCGGGGTGATCTCGCTGACCGCCAACGGGTCCTTGACCGTGAAGGCCGGCAGGCCCTCGCACGGCGCGGCCTTGTCGGGGATCGCCTGCGGCGTGTCGGACCCGCCCTGGGGCACCGGCGCGCTCAGGAAGCGGCAGACGGCGTTGAGCACGGCCTGCGACTTCACCGCCGCGAGGGCGGCCTGGTAGTCGGGGATGTCCACGGCGCTCGGGTCATGGGCCGGCGCCGCGTGGGCGGGGCCGGTGACGCACAGGAGCGCGGACGCGCCCAGCGCCAGGGCGGTGGCCAGGCGGGAGAGGCGTGCGGCCGCCCGTCCGCCGGACGTCGGTGTTTCGCGCATGTCGCCTGCCTTAACGGGAGATGCCGATCCGGGAGTGGGTCCACTTGAACGAGCTGTTGCTGACGTAGTCGTTGTAGTTCCACCACGTGTAGGTGGTCGTGTCCGGCCACGGGTCGGCCACGGCGATGGTGGTGTTCGAGGTGTCGAAGCCGTAGACCACGTTCATGTGGCCGCCGCCGGAGTTCCACCCGATGCGCGCGCCGAGCGGCCGGGCCGCCTTGACGTCGGTGTAGACCTGGTTGAACGACGCCGCGCTGTTCAGGCCCGAACCGGTGTGCGCCATGCCGAGGCTGCCCCAGGCCCTGGCCATGTCCTCCAGCGTGGCGGGCTGGTTGTTGCAGCCGTAGTAGGGCTGCGCCCGGTTGCAGAAGTCCGTCTGCGTGCTGCCGTAGCCCTGGTACTTGGCGATGGTCAGGCCGGACGCGGCCCAGCACCACTGGGTCTTCTCCTGCTTGTACATGGCGATGTCGTCGTACCCGGCTTCCGCCTGAGCGGCGCCCGCGGCGGCCACCGGCAACCCGCAGACCGCCAGCGCGATGGCGGACGCGGCGGTCGCGAACCTGAATCTGCCCATCTTCCTGCCCTTCCCCTGCGCACGACGGGTGCCGGGCGCTCTGCATGGACATGACAGCGCGAAATGTCGTTGCCACACAGGGGGAACGCGGGATTACGCTCGTCGGAGTGAAGATCGGCGTCCGGCGCGGAACCGGGGGTCCGGAGGGCGTCGCGGAGGATCATCGGAGATCGACTCGGTTCGCCGAGGCCTTCCCCGTCCCGTCCCACCGATGGCCGCAGAGCCGCACTCTTTGCAGTGTCGTCACCCGTCGGGACGTGACCGTCCGCCACTCGGCGACGGGACCGCGAGCGCGGTGCGGACACGGTGAGGTGAACGCGGCCGGACCCGGTCACCGGCGCCGGCCCGGCGACGAACCGGGAGCGGTTCGTCGCCGGGCCGGCGCGCGGCGGTCGTGCGCGGTTGTCGGTGTCACTCGATCCAGCTAACGAGGGGAACGGCCGCCGCGCCGTGCGGGAGCGGTTCGCCCGCGCGAGCGCGCTACAGCGGGGCGACCCAGTAGGGGACGACGGTCATCGTGCCGTTGCCCGCCGCGCCGCGCAGGGTGCCGCTGGTGGTCGTCGACAGGGTGTACCAGGAGTCGACGTAGTCCGGGTCGTCGGTCCACCAGCCGTCCGGCAGGGCGTTGATGATCGCGTTGACCAGCGGGATGTACGCGCCGCCGTCGATGATGGTCAGCAGCGCCTGGGTGAGGGCCAGGGCGAGGTCGCGGTAGTTGGTGCCGCCGTCCTCCTCCATCATGACGATGTCGGCGAGGTCGTACTTGTAGTCGGAGAAGTGGACCAGGAGCTGGTTGGGGTAGTAGGTCTTGCCGTCGTCGTCCAGGTAGGGGAGCTGGGCGGTGTCGACCTTGACCTTGCCGTCGAGGCCGAACCCGGCGGTGATCGTGAAGATCTCCGCGTCGCCCTTGTGCCACGGCTCGTGGTCGTCGTCCAGGCGGATCGACGTGAGCTGCGTGGCCCAGTAGCCCGAGGCGGGCGTGACGGCCGCGCGTGCCGCGGCGGGGGACAGGCCGCGGTGCGACAGGGTCGAGCGCAGCACCTCCGTGCCCTTGGCCAGCGCGGTCGCGGTGTCGACCTCGACCAGGTACACCGGACGCGCCGGCACGCGGTCGGCGGCCAGCGCGATCCGCCGGCCGGCGCGGTCGTAGGCCGTCACGGTCGTCGGCGCGTCGTCGGCGGGCGACGACGCGATCAGCGGCGTGGCACCCCGGCGCAGCGCGGCGGCCATGTCGGCGTGCGCGAGGCGGACGGTGAGCAGGGACGTGCCGTCCTGCGGCAGCCCCTTGGCGGTCAGGACCTCCCGGTCGGCGTCGCGCACGGCCCGGCCGAGCGCGGTGTCCCCGGCGGCGCGCGCCAGGGGCACGGGGTCGGTCGAGGCGGACAGCACGCCGGCCCGCCGGGCGTCGTCGGCGAACTCGCCCGCCAGCCGGGCGGCGATCCGGTCGGTGACCGCGGCGACGGAGTCCGCGGGTGCGGTGGTCGCGGCGGGCGCGGCGTGGGCCGGCGCGGTCACCAGGCCGGCGGTGACCGCGAGGGCGCCGATCGTCGAGACCAGTAATCGGGTGGGGTGCGACAAGGACATGGCCGAACCTACCTTTACTCTGCGTGCAGGGACAGGTGGGCAGAGTGACATATGAAAGAATTACACGTACTCGCACCGCCCGTTGTCAATGGGAAACCCCGATGCCGTCGCCCCCCGCGTCCCGGGTTGCCACCTGCGCGGCAAGGTGAGTCCACTGTGGATGGACGGGTTCGCACCGGGAAAGGCCGGGACGAGGCGGTGGGTGCTCGGCCCGAGTCTGTCCGGTGCGCTGTGTTGACGCTGCGTGAAGGCCGGTCCTAGCCTCGACGTGAGAGCGTTCTCACACCCCTGTCGGCCGCTCACTCCCGTTGGGGAGGTCCTGTGCTGAACACCGTGGTTCACGCAGCCCTGCTTCTGTCCTTTGTGGCCTTACCGGCACCCTCCACCACCGCGTCACCGGATCCGGCGACCGTGCCGCCGTCGGCGACCGCCGTCTGCGACAGCTACTGCGACGACCGCGACCCCGCCCTGCCCCCCGGCGCGCACCGGTCGCCGACCCGGCCGGCGACCGCGCCCCGGCCGACCGCCCTGGCGCCGGTCTGCAACCTCCACTGCGACGGGCGCGACCCCGCCCTCTCGGCGGGGGAGCGCGTCGCCCAGGCCGTGCCCGCCGGCACCCGCCGGGTCGCGCTGCACTTCGACAGCACCGAGACCATGGGCTGGGCGGTCATCTCCGGTGGCGGCCAGGGCGACGCGGTCTGGCTCGACCGCTCCTACGACGCGGGGGCGACCTGGCAGCCCAAGCTCGGTTCGACCACGACGCCGGCGGGCTACGGCGGCTGGCGCACGTCCATGCACAACGTGGACGACTGGGCGAACCTCGGCGTCGGGCTGCTGCGCGCCTGCGGCCAACCGGCCGGGTCGTCGTCCATCGCCTGCACGAGCTGGTACCGCACCACCTGGAACGCCGGGAACCGCGCCACCGCGGCGGCCACCGCCCTGATGCAGCGGTACAACCTGGGCACGGGTCTGTTCGACACCACCGGCTGGTGGAACGCCGCCAACGCGCTCAACGCGATCATCGACAACGCGCGGGTGAGCGGCATGGGCAGCTACCGGTACGCCATCGCGCGCACCTACGACCTCAACCGGACCGCCTGGAGCGGCAACTTCGTCAACGAGTACAACGACGACGTCGCGTGGTGGGGCCTGGCGTGGATCGCCGCCTACGACCTGACCGGCGACCGCCGCTACCTCGACACCGCCCGCGTCGGCGCCGACCACATCCACCGCTACTGGGACCAGACGTGCGGCGGCGGCATCTGGTGGACGTCGAGCCGGACCTACAAGAACGCCATCGCCAACTCGCTGTACGTCCAGCTCAACGCCGCGTTGCACAACCGGTTGCCCGGCGAGACGACCTACGTGCAGCGCGCCCGGGACGGCTGGCGGTGGTTCGAGGGCAGTGGGATGGTCAACGGGTCGAACCTGGTCAACGACGGGCTCGTCACGTCCACGTGCCGCAACAACGGCCAGACGCCGTGGAGCTACAACCAGGGCGTGCCGCTGGCCGCGTTGACCGAGCTGCACCGCGCCACGGGTGACCAGGCGTACCTCGCCAGGGCGCGCGTGCTGGCCGACGCCTCGACGACGAACGCCGCGCTCAACCCCGGCGGGATCGTGTTCGACAACGGCGGCGGTGGCGACGTCCCGTCGTTCAAGGGCGCCTTCGCGCGCGGGCTCGGCCAGCTGAACCGGGCGTTGTCCGACCGCCCGTACACCGCCTACCTCAAGAGGCAGGCGGACACCGCCCACGCGCGGGACCGGTCCAGCAGCGACTCCTACGACCAGCCGTGGGCGGGGCCGTTCCAGCGCAGCGACGCGGCGCGCCAGCACAGCGCGGTGGACCTGATGAACGCCGCCGGCTGACCGGTCCGGGCGTCGGCCCGGATGACCGCGCACCGGGGTCGGCGGACGGCCCCGGTGCGCCTGACCGACCATCGGCTGCGGCCGAACGCCGGTAGTTGCGCAAGCATTGGCACTACTTTCGTATTTTTCGTACGGTCTTTCGTTGACTCTGTACAAAAGTCGCCTTACCGTCACCTGGCCGGATGTGACCTGGCTAACACGCCGGCTCCCAGGGCTCCCTGCCCCCGACCCCTTGCCGAGTCGAGTCCCCTGCTCACCGGCTTAGCTCAAGGGAGAACGCCCGATGTCGTCCCCTGCCCGTCGCATCCGGTGGCTGCGCGCCACCGGCTCCCTCGCCTCGATCGCCCTCGTCACGGCCGCGTCCCTGTCCGTCTCCTCGTCCGCGCGCGCCGCAGCGGCGGCACCCCCTCCCCAGGAACCCGGGGTGACGCTCAGGGTCTTCGACATGCAGACCGAGCTCGCCCGGCTGTGCGTCCTCAAAACCGGCCAGACGCCGAACGTCGACAAGCTCATGCCGTCGGTCGACTGGACCACCACCGGGGACTTCGGCCTCGGCGACCGGTTCCTGTCCGAGGTGACGGGCAACGTCAACGTCACCACCGCCGGCACCCACACCTTCCGCCTCACCAGTGACGACGGTTCCCGGCTGCGGATCGACAACGCGGTGGTGGTCGACCACGACGGGCTGCACGGCAGCGAGTCGAAGAGCGGCTCGGTCCAGCTCGGGGCCGGCTACCACGCCCTGCGGATCGACCACTTCGACAACGGCGGCGGCCAGCAGCTCACCCTGGAGTGGCAGCCGCCCGGCGCGACCGGGTTCAGCGTCGTGCCGAACTCCGCGCTCAGCACCGACGCGGGCGTGGTCCGGGTGACCGCGCCGGGCCGCAAGGAGTGCGAGGGCGGCGGCGACGCGGCGGGCGACGGCCTGCCGCTGACCTCCGTGCACCCCGCCTACTCCCTGACCAACCTGCGCCCGAGCGGGTTCGAGCCGCAGGTCAGCGGCATGGACTGGCTGCCGGACGGCAGGCTGGCCATCGCCACCTGGGGCGGCTCGAACACCAAGCTGGGCGAGGTGCACCTGATCAGCGGGGTCACCGGCGCCACCGACCCCACGAAGGTCCGCACGCAGCGGATCGCCTCCGGGCTCCAGGAGCCGATGGGGCTCAAGTACGTCGACGGCAAGCTGTACGTGTCGGAGAAGGTCGGGCTCACCGAGCTGAACGACACCAACGGCGACGGGGTGACCGACGACTACCGCCGCGTCGCGACCTGGCCGTTCGGCGGCAACTTCCACGAGTTCGCGTTCGGGATGCTGTACCGGGACGGCGCGTTCTACCTGAACCTGTCGGTGGCCATCGACTACGGCGGCGCCACGACCGATCCCCAGCCCGCGGCCAACCGCGGCACCACGATCAAGGTGGACAAGGCCACCGGCGCCGTCACCTACCTCGCCGGCGGGCTGCGCACGCCCCACGGCATCGGCTGGGGCCCTGAAGGCGACATCTTCGTCACCGACAACCAGGGCGGCTGGCTGCCGTCGTCGAAGCTGGTGCACATCAAGCAGGACCGGTTCTTCAACCACTACACGAACCCGGCCGGCCCGTTCGACAACCGCGCCATCACGTCACCGGTGCTGTGGCTGCCGCAGAACGAGATCGCGAACTCGCCGAGCAACCCGGTGCAGCTGACCACGGGACCGTTCGCCGGGCAGGTGGTCTTCGGCGACGTGACCTACGGCGGCTTGCAGCGCGGCTTCCTGGAGAAGGTCGGCGGCGAGTACCAGGGCGCGGTGTTCCGCCTGACGCAAGGGCTCGAATCGGGCGTGAACCGGATCAGCCTCGGCCCCGACGGCGCGATCTACACCGGCGGCATCGGCGCGGGTGGCAACTGGGGCCAGGCGGGCAAGCTGAACTTCGGCCTGCAGAAGCTGACGCCCAACGGCGCGGAGGCGTTCGACATCGTCGCCATGCGGGCGGTCCAGGGCGGCTTCGAGCTGGAGTACACCCAGCCGCTGTCCGCCCAGACGGTGCAGGGCCTCGCGGGCAAGTACCGGGCCACGCAGTGGCGCTACCTGCCGACCTCGGCCTACGGCGGGCCGAAGATCGGCCAGCAGACGGTGACCGTGCAGTCGGCGACGCCGTCCGCGGACCGCAAGAAGGTCACCGTCCTGCTCTCCGGCCTGCAGAGCGGGCACGTGGTGCACCTGCGCTCGCCCCGGCCGTTCACCTCCGAGTCCGGCAAGTCGTTGTGGAGCACGGAGGCCTGGTACACGCTCAACGCCAAGCCGGGCGCCACCGCCCGCACCGGGCCGATCAAGGGCCTGGCCGCGAAGTGCGCGGACATCAGCGACGGTGGCACGGCCGAGGGCACGAAGGTCCAGCTGTGGACGTGCAACGGCACCGCCGCCCAGCAGTGGACGGTGGCGACCGACGGGACGGTCCGGGCGCTGGGCAAGTGCCTGGACGTGCAGCAGGGCGGCAGGGCGAACGGCACCGTCACCCAGCTGTGGACGTGCAACGGGACCGGCGCCCAGCAGTGGGTCGCGCAGCCCGACGGCTCGCTGCGCAACCCGCGGTCCGGGCGCTGCCTGGACGTGGCGGGCAACAACTCCGCCGACGGCACCGCGCTGCACATCTGGGACTGCCTCGACGTCGCCAACCAGAAGTGGGTCCTTCCCTGAGCGCAGGGACGCCACGGGTCCGCCGGTCGCCCTGCCGGCCGGCGGACCACCCCCCAGCCCCACGCCCAGGCAGTGAAGTCCGGGAGGACGACATCACCATGGCAAGATCCGCGCGAACCCGCACCGGCCTCGGCGCCGCCGCCCTGCTCCTGGTGGCCGCCGCGGTCCAGACCGCCGTACCGACGACCGCCGTCGCCCAAGCACCCGAGCTGCGGGGCCACTCGGCGCCGCGAGCCGCGCCGGCGCCCTCGTTCCAACAGGTCACGCTGGCCAAGGGCGCCGCCGAGATGGGCGAGCCGATCTCCATGACCGTGCTGCCCGACCGGTCGGTCCTGCACACCTCCCGGGACGGCACGGTCCGGCTCACCGACGCCGCCGGCAACACCAAGGTGGCCGGGAAGCTCACCGTCTACGCCCACGACGAGGAGGGCTTGCAGGGCATCGCCGCCGACCCGAACTTCGCCACCAACCGCCACCTGTTCCTCTACTACGCCCCGCCGCTGTCGACGCCGGCCGGCGACGCGCCCTCCGACGGGACCGACTTCTCCGCCTGGAACGGGGTCAACCGGCTGTCCCGCTTCGTGCTCAACGCCGACGGCACGCTGAACACCGCCGGCGAGAAGGTGGTCCTCGACGTGCCCGCCAGCCGCGGCACGTGCTGCCACGTCGGCGGCGACATCGACTTCGACGCCGCGGGCAACCTCTACCTGAGCACCGGCGACGACACCAACCCGTTCGCCTCCGACGGCTACAGCCCGCTCGACGAGCGCGCCAACCGCAACCCGGCCTTCGACGCCCAGCGCAGCGCGGGCAACACGAACGACCTGCGCGGCAAGCTCCTGCGGATCAAGGTCAACGCGGACGGCGGCTACTCCGTGCCCGCGGGCAACATGTTCGCGCCCGGCACGGCGGGCACCCGGGCCGAGATCTACGCCATGGGCTTCCGCAACCCGTTCCGGTTCAACGTGGACAAGGCGACCGGCGTCGTCTACCTCGGTGACTACGGCCCGGACGCGGGGTCGACCAGCGCCACCCGCGGCCCGGCGGGCCAGGTCGAGTTCAACCGCATCACCGGCCCCGGCTTCTACGGCTGGCCGTACTGCACGGGCTCGAACACCGCCGACGAGACCTACAACGACCACAACTTCGCCACCGGCGTCTCCGGGGCCAAGTACAACTGCGCGGGCGGGCCGACGAACAACTCGCCGCGCAACACCGGCCTGCCCGCGCTGCCCGCCGCGAAGGCGGCCTGGATCAAGTACGACAACTGCTCGGTGGCCGAGCTCGGCTGCGGCAGCGAGTCGCCGATGGGCGGCCCGGTCTACCGCTACGACGCCGGCCTGAACTCGGCGGTGAAGTTCCCGCAGTCCTACGACGGGCACTTCTTCGCCACCGAGTTCGGCCGCCGCTGGATCAAGGACATCACGGTCAACGCCAACGGCACGCCGGGCGCGATCGCCGCCTTCCCCTGGACCGGCACGCAGGTGATGGACTCGGCGTTCGGCCCGGACGGCGCCCTGTACGTGCTGGATTACGGCACGGGCTGGTTCGCCGGTGACGCGAACTCGGCGCTGTACCGCATCGAGTACGCGACCGGCGGTCTCGCGCCGATCGCCAAGGCCGCCGCGGACAAGACCTCCGGCCAGGCGCCCCTGGCGGTGACCTTCTCGTCGGCCGGCTCGTCCGACCCGGACGGCGACGCCATCACGTTCGCGTGGAAGTTCGGCGACGGCGGCACGTCGACGGCGGCCAACCCGCAGCACACCTACTCGGCCAACGGCGTCTACACCGCCACCCTCACCGTCACCGACGCCACCGGCCGGACGGCCACGGCGAGCGTGCAGGTCACCGTCGGCAACACGGCCCCGACCGTCACGCTGCACCTGCCGCAGAACGGGCAGCTGTTCGACTTCGGCGACGCGGTGCCGTTCCGGATCACCGTGACCGACCCCGAGGACGGCGCGGTCGACTGCACGAAGGTCAAGCTCAGCTACATCCTCGGGCACGACTCGCACGGCCACAAGCTGACCGAGGCCACCGGCTGCTCGGGCACCGTCCAGACACCCCAGGACGGCGAGCACGACCCCAACGCCAACATCTTCGGCGTCTGGGACGCGGAGTACACCGACCGCGCCGGTGCCACCACCCACACCCAGCACGTCACCCAGCCGAAGACCAGGCAGGCCGAGCACCACGGCTCGGCCGGTGGCGTGGCGGTCTTCGACAAGGCCGCCGCGCACGGCGGCAAGACGGTCGGCGACATCCACAACGGCGACTGGATCGCGTTCCAGCCCTACGTGCTGGCCGACGCGACGTCGATCACCGCGCGGGTGTCCTCGGCGGGCGCGGGCGGCGTCATCGAGGTGCGGGCCGGGTCCGTGACCGGCGCCCTGCTCGGCTCGGCGACCGTGCCGGTGACCGGCGGCTGGGACACCTTCACCGACGTCAGCGCGGCCCTGACCAACCGGCCCGCCGGCACCACCACCCTCTACCTGGTGTTCAAGGGCGGCACGGGCGCGTTGTTCGACGTCGACGACTTCACCTTCGCCACCGGCGCCCGCACCGGCCGGATCACCGGCGTCGGCGGCAAGTGCGTCGACGTCAGCGGCGCGGCCACCGCCGACGGCACGAAGATCCAGCTGTACACCTGCAACGGCACCACCGCGCAGCAGTGGACCGCGGCGGCCGACCGGTCGCTGCGCGCGCTGGGCAAGTGCCTCGACGTGCGGTCGGGCGGCACGGCGAACGGCACGGCCACCCAGCTGTGGACGTGCAACGGCAGCGGCGCCCAGCAGTGGGCCGCGCAGCCGGACGGCGCCCTGGTGAACCCGCAGTCCGGGCGCTGCCTCGACGCCGAGGGCGGCAGCAGCGCCGACGGCACCGCGTTGACCATCCGGGACTGCACCGGCGGCGCCAACCAGAAGTGGATCGGGCCCTGACCACGACGACCGCTCGACCGAGGAGCAACTGATGTCCCGACTGCGATCCGTGCTGTCGACGATCACCGCGACGGCGGTGATGGTCCTCGCCGCGACGCCCGTCCCGGCGCCCGCCGCGGACCCCTCCTACAAGGTGCTGGTCTTCTCCAAGACGGCGGGTTTCCGGCACTCGTCCATCCCCAACGGCATCCAGGCGATCCGGGATCTCGGCGCGGCGAACAACTTCACCGTCGACGCGACCGAGGACGGGGGCGCCTTCACCGGCGCGAACCTGGCCCAGTACCGCGCCGTGGTCTTCCTGTCCACGACCGGTGACGTCCTCAACGACACCCAGCAGGGCGCTTTCGAGTCCTACGTGCGGGCCGGCGGTGGCTACGTCGGCGTGCACGCCGCGTCCGACACCGAGTACCAGTGGCCGTTCTACGGCGGCGTGGTGGGCGGGTACTTCCACTCCCACCCGGCGATCCAGCAGGCGACGGTGCGGGTCGAGGACCGCGCCCACGCCTCGACCTCCCACCTCGGCCCGGACTGGGTCCGGACCGACGAGTGGTACAACTTCCAGGCCAACCCGCGGGCGAACGTGCACGTGCTCGCGCGCCTGGACGAGGGCACCTACTCGGGCGGCACCATGGGCGACCACCCGATCGCCTGGTGCCAGACCTACCAGGGCGGCCGGTCCTGGTACACCGCCGGCGGCCACACCGAGCAGGCCTTCGCCGAGCCCGGCTTCCGCGCGCACCTGCTCGGCGGCATCCGCTACGCGGCCGGCACGACCAAGGCCGACTGCCGCGCCGAGACCGGCTACACCTCGCTGTTCAACGGCTCCGACACCACCGGGTGGAGCCAGGCCGGTCCGGGCAGCTTCGCCGTCGCCGACGCCACCCTCACCTCGCGGGGCGGCATGGGCATGCTGTGGTACTCGGCCAAGGAGTTCCGGTCGTACTCGCTGAAACTGGACTGGAAGCTGGCCGGCGACGACAACTCCGGCGTGTTCATCGGGTTCCCCGCCAGCAGCGACCCGTGGTCGGCGGTGAACAACGGCTACGAGATCCAGATCGACCCCACCGACGCGGTCGACCGGACCACCGGCGCGGTGTACACCTTCAAGTCGGCCGACATCGCCGCCCGCGACGGCGCGCTCAACCCGCCCGGCGAGTGGAACACCTACGAGCTGCTCGTGGAGGGCGAGCGGCTGCAGGTGTTCCTCAACGGAGTGAAGATCAACGACTTCACCAACACCGATCCGGCCCGCAGCCTCCAGCAGGGGCACTTCGGCCTGCAGAACCACGGCGACGGCGACGACGTGTCGTTCCGCAACATCCGGGTCAAGGAGCTGTCGGCCACCCGCACCGGTCGGATCACCGGCCTGGGCGGCAAGTGCGTCGACGTCAGCAACGCGGGCACCGCGGACGGCACGAAGATCCAGCTGTGGACCTGCAACGGCACGAACGCGCAGCAGTGGACCCTGCCGGGTGACGGCACGGTCCGCGCGCTGGGCAAGTGCCTCGACGTGCGCTCCGGCGGCACGGCCAACGGCACGCTCACGCAGCTGTGGACGTGCAACGGCAGCGGCGCGCAGCAGTGGGCGGCGCAGTCCGGTGGCGCGCTGCGCAACCCGCAGTCCGGGCGTTGCCTGGACGCGTCCGGCAACAGCTCCGCCGACGGCACCGCGCTGCACATCTGGGACTGCAACGGCGCGGCCAACCAGAGGTGGACCCTGCCCTGACCGGCACCTGCCCCGACCGGGGATCTGCTCCGACCGGGGATCTGCCCCGACCGGGGGTGTCCCGCCGCGCGCGCGGCGGGACACCCCCGCGACCACGCCGGTTGCGCCGCCCTGGGGCGGGGGAGGAAGCTCGGCGGTCGTGAGCGCTCGCAAGGTCGATCGGGGACTGCCGGACGCCGGGTGTCCCGTCCACCAGGAGCCGGACGGGACGTGGCAGGTCGACGGCTACGCGGCCGCCCGCGCGTTCCTGCGCGACCACAACACGGTGCAAGCGGGCCTGGGCGTGGAGACGACCGAGAACTTCCCGCGCCGGATCCGCCGCCCCGTGCTCTACCGCGACGGACCCGAGCACCGCGAGCACCGCAAGCAGACGGCGCGGTTCTTCACACCCCGGCGGGTCGACGAGGCCTACCGCCCGGTGATGGAACGCGTCGCCGACGAGCAGGTGGCGCGGTTGCGCGGCGCGGGCGCGGTCGACCTCGCCGACCTGGGCTTCCAGCTCGTCATCGACGTCACGTCGGCGGTGATCGGGCTGACCGGGAGCAAGCCCGGCATCAAGCGGCGGCTGGACTACTTCTTCCCGGAGGAGTTCGGCAAGCCGGGGTTCACCAGCCCGCACGGCCTCTACTGGACGTGGCGGCAGCTCAAGGGCTGGTCGGCCATCTACTTCGGCGACGTCCGGCCGGCGGTGCGGGCGCGGCGGGCGCACCGCCGGGACGACCTGATCTCGCACCTGCTCGACGAGGGCCTCACGTCGGCGGAGATCCTGGGGGAGTGCCTGACCTTCGCGGCCGCCGGCATGGTCACCACGCGCGAGTTCATCGTGATGGCCGCGTGGCACCTGTTCACCGACGACGCCCTCCGCGCCCGGTACCTCGCCGCCGGGGAACCGGAGCGGCTGCGGCTCCTGCACGAGGTGCTGCGCCTCGAACCGGTCATCGGGCACCTGAAGCGCCGCACCACCGCGGACGTCCGGGTGGACGGGGTCACGGTGCCGGCGGGCTCCCTGGTCCGGGTCCAGCTCGACCACGCCAACCTCGACCCCGGGGTGGTCGGCGAACGGCCCTCGGCGCTGTGCCCGGGCCGGCCGGTGGCCGACGGCGGCAGCTCGACCGGCCTGTCCTTCGGGGACGGCCCGCACAAGTGCCCCGGCGCGCACGTCGCGATGCTGGAGTCGGACATCTTCCTGCGCCGGCTCATGTCGTCGGACGGGGTGCGGATGGTCCGGCCGCCGCGCATCGCGTTCAAGGACGAGATCGCCGGGTACGAGCTGCGCGGCATGCAGGTCGCGATCGGCTGACCCCGGACCTCAGAGGTAGGCGACACCGGTCAGCCGCTCGGCCGCCGCCCAGAGCCGCGTGCCGACGGCCGGGTCCGTCGCGTCCCGGCTGAACCGGGCTTCGGCGACCGGGCCCGAGGTCTCCCAGAACCTCGACGGCCCGAAGAACTGGCCGCCCCGCACCCCCGGCGCGGTCGCGGCGCGCAACTGCGGCAGCGCGCCCCGCTCGACCGACTGGGTGGCGAGCAGGCCGAGGCGCGCGATCAGCCGCCCCGACCGGCCGCGGTGCTCCCAGGCGCGCGGGGTCAGGTTGGTGCGGGTGAGACCGGGGTGGGCCAGCACGGCGACGATCGGCGATCCGGCGGCGCGCAGGCGGCGGTCCAGCTCGACGCCGAGGACCGTGGTGGCGAGCTTGGACCTGCCGTACGCGGCGGCGGCCCGGTAGTCGCGCTCGAACAGCAGGTCGTCGAAGTCGAGGTGCGCGTTCCGGTGGGTGATCGAGCTCAGGCCGACCACCCGTGCGGCCCGCGCGGCGGCCAGGGCGTCGAGCAGCAGACCGGTCAGGGCGAAGTGGCCCAGCACGTTCGTGGCGAACTGCAGCTCGAAGCCGTCGGCCGAGGTGCGGCGCGGGCCGAGCAGGACCACACCGGCGTTGTTGACCAGCAGGTCGATCGCCGGGTGGTCGACGACCAGCCCGGCGGCGAACGCGCGCACCGAGTCGAGCGAGGCCAGGTCCAGCTCGCGCACCTCGGTGTCGCCGTCGATGCCGCGGGCCACCCGCTCCCCGGCGGCGGTGTCGCGGACGGCGAGCACCACGTGGGCGCCGCGCCGGGCCAGCTCGGTGGCGGTCACCAGGCCGAGGCCCGAGTTCGCGCCGGTCACGACGGCCACCCGCCCGTGCTGGTCGGGGATGCGGTCGGCGGTCCATCCGGTCATGTGCTGCTCCTGGGGTGTCGGTGTGCTCCGCCGACGACGTTAGGAGTGGTCCGGGTCCGCTCGGTCGGTCCCGGTTGCCTGGGTCCGCGAGACCTACCTCGCCGCCCGGCGGGGCGACACACTGGTGGTCATGAGCAGCCGTCATCCCCACGCCCGCGAGCTCGGCGACTTCCTGCGCGCCCGGCGCGGTCGGCTGCGCCCGCGCGACGTCGGCCTGGAACCGGGCGGCTGGCGCAAGGTCACCGGCCTGCGGCGCGAGGAGCTGGCCCTGCTGGCCGGCCTGAGCACCGACTACTACCAGCGGATCGAGCAGGGCCGGGAGGTGCGCCCGTCCGACGACGTCCTGGAGGCGATCGCCGGCGCGCTCGGCCTCGGCGACGGGGAGCGCCGGCACCTGTTCACCCTGGCCCGCGCCGCCCGCCGGCCGGTGCCCGCCCGGGCGGACCGCCGCCCGGAACGGGTGCCGGACCGCACGCGTCGGCTGCTGCGGGTGACCGACACGCCGGCGGTGGTGCTCGGCAGGCACCTGGACCTGCTCGACTGGAACCCCATGGCGGAGGCGCTGCTCGGCGACCCGACCGGTTACCCGCCCGACCGGCTCAACATGCTGCTGCTGCTGTTCGACGACGCCCTGACCGGCCGGCGGAGCTGCCCGGACTGGGAGCGACAGGCCCTGGACTGCATCGGCATGATGCGGGCCGCCGTCGCCACCGACCCGACCCACCCCCGCGCCACCGCGATCGTCGGCGAGCTGAGCATCCGCAGCGCCGAGTTCCGCCGCCTCTGGGCCCGGCACGACGTGCGGGAGTCGGTCAGCGGGACCAAGACCTTCCGGGTTCCCGGGGTGGGCGACATCGCCCTGGACTGGGACACCTACCCGCTGCCCGGCAACCCCGGACCGGTCGTGCTGGTCTTCACCGCCGAGCCGGGCAGCGCCGACGCGGACCGGCTGCGGCTCCTGGCATCACTGCGCGCGACCCGGTCCGCGCACGCCGACGAGCGCTTCCCCCAGCCGGGGCGGTAGGTCTCACGGGGCCACGCCGTGAGCGATCGTGATCCGGTAGTCGTCCCCGGCCCGGCCGACGACGTCGATCGTGGTGTTGCTCCTGGCGTCGTGGAACCGGCCACCCACGTCGAACGGCGCGTCGTTCAACTCGTGCCCGTCACAGCCGCCCGAGCGCGGTCGCGCGTCCGCGACCAGCACGGGCCCGTTGCCGCTCGCGACCGCCGTGTCGACGGAGTAGACCAGGACACCGGTGGCGCAGGAGGCGGAGTCGAGGCCGGCGCGCGACCGCGCCTCGGCCACCAGCACGGTGGTGGCGCCGGTCCGGACCACCACGCCCTTGCGCCCTCCCGGCGCCGAGACGGGGACGAGCGTGTCGAGGTAGCGGCCGGGCGCGCTCACGCAGCCGATCTGGTCGTAGCGCAACCAGTTCAGCTTCCACTTGTGCCAGGCCAGGAGGTCCGGGCCCGGCCCGGAGATCAGGCCCATCAGGTCCCAGCCGCCGACGAACCGGTGGACCTCGCCGCTGTACCCGTACAGGTCCGGCAGGCCGAGTGCGTGCCCGGTCTCGTGGTTGAGGACCTTGCCGCCCCAGTGCGCCGTGTCCTGGCCGAAGGTGACCGACCTGGTGATCACCGTGCCGTCGGGCGCGGTGAGCGGGTTCAGGTAGGCGGCGGCGAAGGAGATCTCGCCCGCGGCACGGGTGGGCACGACGTAGAGCAGGTGCGTGCCGCTGAACGACACCGCCCGGCCGGCCGCGGCCAGCGCGTCGTTCAGGTAGCGGGCGTGGGCCTCGGCGGTGAGGCCGCGCCGCCAGCCGTAGTCCGCGGAAGGGCGCGGCATCCGGTGGAAGCGGGCGGTGACGGCGTCGACCGACAGCGCCAGGCCGCCGTAGGAGCTGGTGGCGAACCAGTCCGGGCCGCCGGGCAGCAGCTGGTCGCGCAGGCTCGTGGTCGAGTCGGTGGCCGGCGCGTCGGGGAAGTCGACGAAGAGCATCGTGGCCCGCAGCGTGCCGTGCGACGGCGCCGATCCCGCGAGGTTGGGCACACCCTCGGACAGGTGCGCGTTGGTCGCGGGCAGCGCGCACGCGCCGGCGGGCACGTCGGCGTGTCCGGTCCCGGTGGGGAGCACCATCGCGGCGAGCACCACCGCGGCGGCGAGGAGGAATCGGTGGCCTGTCATGGACGACCTCCTGTCGGCGGACCACTGGGCCGCTCGCCCGCGGTCGGACGCGCTGAACGCTAGTCCGGGACCACGTCGCGGGTGGGTCCTCGGCGGCGGGGCGTCATCCGACTCGTCGCCCGGACACCCGTCTCGGTGACCGCGGCCCGCGAAGCGGTCGCCGACCGTGCCCGGGTGCGGCTCCGGTGCGGACCCGTCGGGTCCGCACCGGAGCGCCTGCTCAGCGGTTGCAGCGGGAGGGCTCGGTCTTGTCCATCACGAGGGTGTGCAGGGCGAGCGGCCGGGCGTCGCCGATCTCGGCCTTGCCGTCGTCGTGCGGGCCGGTCGCGGCGTCCTCGTCCGCGGTGAGGCCGAGGACGTAGGTCAGGTACAGGCCCTTGGACACCTTGAGCGCGGGCATGCCGGTGATCTTCAGGACCGCGCCGTTCCCGGTGAGCTGGTGCTTGACGTCGCCGTGACCGCCCTGAGTGGTCTGGCCGCCGCTGTAGTAGGAGTACGAGACGAAACCGTTCCACCGGGACCCGGACGGGGCGCGGAACACCTGGTCGAGGCTGTTCAGGTCCTGACCGGCCGCCTTCTCGAAACCGACGGTGACCGCCATGAACCCGGATTCGCCCTGCTTGACCTCCAGCAGGGCCGGTTGGACGACGGGCAGCGCGAGGTCGTCGTTGGTGAACGTCTGCGGTTGTGCGGCGCCCTGCACGGTGGCGGTCAGGCGCAGCGGCCGGGAGTCGCCGAGGACGACCTTGCCGTCGGTGTGCCGGCCGGGCCGCGCGTCCGCCTTCGCCCTGATGCCCAGGGCGTAGGTGAGCACGTAGCCCTTGGTGGCCTGCAACTTCTGCAACCCGGTCAGCCGCAGGCGGGTGTCGCCGTTCTCCAGGGTGGGCTTGAGCTTCGCCTTCCCGCTGCCCTTGCTCTGGCCGCCGGCGTTGTAGTAGGTGAACGTGATCGTGCCGGTCCACTCGAACCCGGTCGGCGCGTCGAACACCAGCTCGGCGCTCGCCAGGTCGACGGGGTTGCCGTCCGGGTTCTCCACGCTGAAGGCGACGTGCCCCTCGGCTCCCGGCGCGACCGACACCGCCGCGTGCTGGCACACCCGCAGGTCGTCCTCGAGGATGTGCTCGGTCAGCCGCGTGTCGTGCGCATCCGACTTGTCCGGCGCGGTGTTGCCGCGCGTGGGTGACTCGATCGTCGCCGCGCACCTGACCTTGCCGGTGGCCTCCCGGTCGACGGTGCCGGTGAGGGTGATCGTGGCGGTGCTGCCGACCGGCAGGTCGAGCGGCTGCTGGAAGACCCCGAGGCCGGCGCTGCCCGGAACCGTGCCCGCGCCGCCGCCGCCGGTCTGGGCGACCGAGATGCCCACGTCCGGCAGCGCCGGGTCGAGGGTGCCGGTCACCACGGCGTCGGGCACGTCGTTGGGGCCGTCGTTGCGGACGGTGACCGTGAAGTCGACCTGGCTGCCCGCCGGCGCTTCGGCCGCTCCGTCGACGGTGAGCGGCATCGCGGCGGGCAGGGCCACCACGAGGTTGCGCACGCAGTGCCGGGAGATCGCCGCGCCGGTGCTCGCGGACAGGCCGAGCTTGAACGTCTCCGGCATCGCCGCCTGGCCCTGGGCCAGCTTGAGGTCGACCCCGTCGAACACGGTGGTGATCGTGTCACCTCGGGTCACGCGCACGGTCACCACGGCGTTGACGATCACGACCTGGACGTGCGCCCGGTCCGCCCAGACCGCGGTCACGCCACCGGGGGCGGGCGCGCCGGTGATGAAGTTGAACCCGGCGGCGCGGTCGCCGGAGCCGCGCAGCACGATCCGGTTCGGCTTGGCCACGTTGTCGGTGGTGGGCCCGCCCCAGGTGGTGGAGAAGTTGCCGTGCCGGTCGAAGCCCAGGCCGACCCAGCCCTTGCTGACCCCCGCGCCCGCGGGGCCGGGGCCGTACCCGAGCCCGCCGCCGTAGCCGCCGACGTCCGTGTCGTGGGCGCCGTCGATGAGGTAGACGGCGAAACCGTCGCCGTCACCGCCGGCGCAGTGGAAGTCGAAATCGATGGCGACACCGGCCGAGGAGGGGAACGGGGTGTTCAGCAACGCCGTGCCGGCCTTGTCGTTCGCGGCGGGTGTCAGCTGCAGGCCGTCGTCACCCGTGAGGGTGGCGTCACCGCGCAACGTCCAGTCGTGGGCGAGGTCTGCGACCCGGGTGGCCCGGAACGTCTCCTCGATCGGGAAGACCTGGGTGGAGGGTGTGCTCGTGGTCGGCGCGGGTTGTCGGCTGGTGGTCATGGCACTTCCTTCGGCGTCGTGTTCCTGGCCGGGCTCCTCCGGTGACGGGGACGGGGACTGGGGATGGGCTTCGGGTTCGAGCCCGGGGTCCGGTTCGCGATCGGCTTCGCGCTCGGGCTCGGGCTCGGGCTCGGTTTCGGTTTCGGCTTCGGGCTCGGCCGAGTGGGGCAGGCGGCCGACGACGAGGTCGAACAGGCCGAGGACGACGTCCTCGTAGAGGTAGAAGCCGCCCTCCAGGGGCGGCAGGGCTTCGTCGTCGGTGGCAGCGCCGGCAGCGGGTGCGTCCGGCGGTGGGGTGAGCACCTCGGTCAGTCCGCGCACCACCCCGCGCAGGGTCGACTGGGCGGTGGCGGTCAACCACCGCAGCTGAGGGTTCGCGCCGATGTGCCGCAGCGGGCCCGGCAGGTGGTCGACCGCGGTGACCGCGGTGTCCACCCAGCGCACCGGCAGGTCCAGCAGGGCGCCGAGCTCCGCGCGGGACAGGATCGGCGGCGGCTCGCCGTCGATCATGAAGTCCTCCCACTCGAGCAGGTCGAACAGGAACTGGCCGCCCTTGTAGAACGGCCAGGGCGCGAGGGCGTCGAGGATCTGCCTGGCCCGCCGCGGGTCGTCCCGCCGGACCGCGACACCGCGCCGGGCCAGGGTGCACAGCACCCCGCGCAGCCGGACGCCGACCCGGCCCAGGGAACGCATCGCGGCCCGGTCGCCGTCGCGCAGGGCGGAGTCGTCGAGGTGGCCGGTCACAGCGGTCGGGTGGTGACGTAGTGGGCGATCTGTCGCAGCACTGCTTTTCCTTCGTTCTCCGGGATGATGGCGAGGTCGCGCTCGAACCGGGCGATGCCCTCGGCGGCCAGCCGGTCGGCGAGGTCGGTGGCGTACTCGATGGAGCCGTGCTCGCGCATGGCGGCGAGCATCTCTTCGGCGTTGTCCTGGGACTTGTCGACCCGTCGCTGGTGCAGCAGCTGACTGAGCCGCGCGCGCTCGCGTTCGCCGGCGTGGCGGAACAGGTGGATCAGCATCACCGTGCGCTTGCCCTCCAGCAGGTCGCCCAGGGCTTCCTTGCCGTAGAGCGCTTCGTCGCCGACGAGGTTGAGGATGTCGTCCTGGATCTGGAAGGCGATCCCGATCAGCCGGAACGCCTCGTCGAAGCGGCCGAGCACGTCCGGGTCGGTGATCCCGGCGCAGACCGCGCCCATCCGGCACGGGCTGATGCACGTGTACCAGCCGGTCTTCTTGGTGCTCATGGTGAAGTAGTCCTCGTCCCGGGTCGGCACCACGCGGCGGTGGATCCACCCGAGCTCCACGGCCTGGCCCTCGATGGACTCCCGGCACATGTGCATGACTTCCTGGATGAGCCCCAGCGTCCGGGCCAGCCCGAGCGTTTCGAGGTTGGCCAGCACGGCGTCCACCGCGAGCAGGTTGAGCCCGTCGCCGGTGTTGACCGCCAGCCCGTTGCCGAACTCGGTGTTCATCGTGGGCAGGCCGCGGCGGTGGGTCGACTCGTCGGCGATGTCGTCGTGCACCAGGAAGCCGTTGTGGAACAGCTCGAGCGCGGCGGCGGCCCGCACCGCGTTCTCGGGCTTCTCGCCGAAGGCCGCGCAGGCGGCGAACACCAGCGTCGGGCGCAGGCCCTTGCCCTGGCGGGTGGGGTAGGACCGCATCAGGTCGTACAGGTCCGCTTTCGGCTCCCGGTCGGGCAGCAGCAGGTCGATCTCCCGGTTGGCCCGCGCGCGGCAGGCCCGCATGGTCTCCACCAGGTCCGCGTCGTCGACCGGCTTCACCTCCCACCAGCCGGTGCTGCGGCGGCCGTCCCACAGCAGCCTGGGCTCGGCGTTCACGGTGCCGCCGATGGTCGTCTGCTCACCGGGGTCGAGCGGCCGGCGGTCGGCGAGGAAGTCGACGGCGTGCCAGCCGGTCGGCGTGTCGCCGTGCGGTGAGGAGCGCGGCGCCGAACCGCCGGTGGTCGCACCCCACAGGCGGGGGGCCTGTTCGCGGTAGTCGCGCCACAGCTGCTGCACGAACCGCAGACCGGAGGCGCGCTGGGACAGCAGCACGAACGCGCGCCACACCGCCAGCACGCGGTCGCGGGGCCCGCGCACGTCCAGGCTCTGCGGCAACACCTGCTCCACCGGCGGGCGCTGGGCGTCGAAGACCAGGTTCATCGCCCGGTCGTCGAAGGCCACCTCGACGTCCGGTTCGCCGACCAGGTCGGGTTCGACCAGCAGGCGGCTGTGGCGGGCGGTCAGGGTCGCCCGGCTGCCGTCGTGGAAGTGCAGCCCCAGCCGGATCTCACGCAGCTCCTCGGCGGCGGCGGCCACGATGGCGGGCGCGCGTTCCGACAGGGCGGTCACGGTCTCGGCCAGCAGCCGCGTGCCGGTGTACGGGGCGGTGTCAGTCGTCATGGGCGTCTCCGGCGAACTCGACGATGCCGTGCGTCTCGAAGCCGAACGCGCGGCCGGAGACGACGCCTTCGATCGCGCAGGCGCCGAGCAGTTCGTGCACGCTGAACGGCCTCAGGCTGGTCTCGGACGGGTTGGCGATCCGGGCGGCCGTGGTGGGTCGGAAGTCGAGCACGAGCCGGTCGTCGCCCAGGCGCGCGGTGATCAGCAGCCGGCGGGGCACCACCGGGGCGGGCGGGGTGGCCAGGGTGGCGGCCAGCGGCGGGACCAGCACCACCCGGTCGCGGTCGAGCTCGCCGTGCACCGCGACCTCCAGTCGTCGCCGGGGGAAGTGCCGGATCATCCGGCCGTCCCGCCACAACATCACCGAGCCGTTGGCGGCGTCGCGCGGGTACCGCGGCTGGATGAGGGTGAACACCACCGACCACGGCGGCGGGGCCACCGGGTCGTCGGACGGCGCGTTGGCGAAGCCGAAGACCCAGCCGCCCAGCACCGGCCAACTCCACCGGCCGCGGACGCGTTCGTGGTAGCCCACCAGCTCGCAGCGGGTGTCGCCGTGCGGCGACCGGAGCGTCCCCGTGCCGCGCACGCCCGGTTCGGACTGCCAGCGCAGGAACTGGTCGTCCCCGAACGGCGCGCACTGGGACGTGCACGGCCTGCTGGTGCGCGACAGCCGCAGGTCGACCGCGGGCCGGCCCGCCACGGCCGCCACCTCGAACGGGCCGGGCGTCGCGTGGGGGTGCGGCATCCGGAACGCCGACCACGCCGGATCGGGCGCGTCCGCGTTGAACTGGGTCGACGACCACCCGTGGACGGGGTCGTACACCAGGAGGATGGCCATCCGCTGCGGCTCCCAGCGGGTGGTCGAACCGTCTGCCGGCGGCTCCGCGCCGAGCACCGACAGGTTCGAGATCACCGCGTGCGAACCGTTCGGTGACAGGAATGCGTAGTGCAACCACTGGCGATCGAGCGGGTGGCACAACTCCGACTCGGGAAAAGGGCCGAGCACGCCCAGCATCCGATACTCCTGACCATGCCGCCGCAGGCGGGTTCAGCTCGACAGCGCTCGCGCGCACGGGCGGGGAAACCTCGGGCCGGTCGCGAATCCGTCGGCGGTGACGTGCGAGAGTCAGGGTGTTAATGGCTTCATGGCGGCCACGGTAGGGCACCCGGTCCCACGGCTGCGCCCCCCATCACCGCTTCGGTGCGGACACGCCGTCGAACGTCACCCGAGTGTGTGTACTGCCGCGGGTTTGCGACGGCCGCCGCCGGCGCGCCGTGCGAAACGGCGCGCCGGCGGCGGCTCGTGCTCGCTGTCGCGAACCGGCGCGGTTCGTGGCGGTCCGCCACGTCCGGCCGACCCGGCTACTCCACCCGGTCGGGCAGCTCGAAGACGTCGTCCTCCCGGAACCGGCGACCGCGCCAGGCCCGCACCGCCACGGCGGTGGGGAAGCCGGCGGTGACCAGCGCGCCGACGATGACGAGCAGCGCCGAGGGCAGGGTCACCCCGATCACGATCGCCAGCAGACCGACGGCGTAGGTGGTGAGCAGCGCCGCGGTGAACAACACCCGCCGCGGGATGCGGAACAGTGAGCCCTTGCGGCTCAGCCGGGCGACGAACCGGGGATCGTCATCGGCCAACTGCCGCTGGATCTGCGCCAGGGCGCGCTTCTCGTCGTCCCGCAGTGCCACCTCGCCACCTCCGCTGTGCCGGGTCAAGTGCCGGTTCCAGTGTCACCTCGGGAGGGGTCACCCGCTAGAGCGCGGATTGCCCATCTGGCCGGGAGCCCGCGACGGCCGCCGCCGTGCGGCTCACCGCTGGATCCCGAGAACGGGCGCGACCGCGATGTCGTGCATGCGCCAGTCCGCCTCCCGCAGCAGCCGGCCCAGCCGTTCGAGCCGCTCGACCAGGTCGTCCGTGCCGGGGCGGGGCACGACGAGCATCTCGCCGACGAAGACGTGCCCTTCCTCGCGGAGCCGGATCCACGCGTCCTCGACCCAGGGCTCGTCGAGGGCGAGCGAGGTGAGCCGGGCGAGGAGGGGGTGCGGTTCGTCGTCGGTCACGGTGCGGGGTCGGCGGTCCATGAGGTCGGCGACGGCGACCCGGGTGGTGCGCAGGCCGTCTCGGACGATGTCGGCGGAGATGACGATCGCGGCGACCGCGTCGGCCCACCACAGGCCCGCGCCGATGCCCAGGATGCCGAGGACGGCGGCCGCGGCGGTGAGCCAGTCGGCGCGGTTCATCTCGGCGTCGGCGTGCAGGACCTTGTCGTGCAGCTGCTCGGCGAGCTTCGTCTTGGCGCGGCCGAGCAGGATCGCCGGGACCATGGTCGCCAGCAGGACGGCGATCATCGGCCAGCCCAGCCACAGGGTGTGGCCGAACACCTCGATCAGCCCGATCGGCGGGCGTTCGCCCTGCACGAGTCGCAGCACGGACTCGACCAGGATGTAGCCGCCGAGCGCCAGCAGCGCCAAGGCGGAGGCCAGGAACGCGATGGCCACCGAGCGGTGGCGCCCGTAGGGGTGGTCGGCGTCGGGCGGCCGGTTGCGGTAGCGGTTGGCGATCAGGAACGCGACGGGCGGCGCCAGGGCGAGGATGTCCTCCACCCAGGCCGCCTTCATGGCCTGTGACTGGCCGAGCACGACGGCGAGCGCGGTGATCGCGACGACGAAGAACGCGATCGTCCACCACTCGAGGCGGACGGCGCGGCGGTGCAGCGCCGCCTTCTCGGGCGGCAGCTCGTAGTGGTCGTAGACCGCGGCCATGTCACGCCCCCGCGCGGTGGTTGTCGAGCAGCAGGCGCCGCACCTCGTCGTCGTCCAACGCCAGCAGGAACCGCTCGACCGTGCTCTGCCAGGCGTTCTCGCCGGGCGGCACGGCCATGACGTGGTCGAGGCTGGACAGGTGGGTGCCCGTGTCGGTCAGCCCGATGGCGTCCACCAGCCAGTCCGGCACGACCGCGGCGGCGTCGGGACGTTCGGGGAGGTCGGCGACGGGGACGGCGGTGGCGTCGTGGTCGGGCAGGAGGGCCGCGTCGGTGCTGCCCTCCCGCACCAGCACCCGTTGTCCGGCGACCTCGGTCGCCGAGCCGGCGGGCACGGCGACGACCGTGTCGGTGGTGAGGTAGTCGGTGGTCAGGGCCACGTCCTGGGACCAGGGCGACTGGGCGTCCAGCCCTCCGACCACGAGGTCCAGGCCGCGTTCGGCCAGCGAGGCCATGAGCTCGGCCTCGCTGCCGCGCACCCACTGCACGCGGGCGCCCAGGCTGTCCGCCAAGCGCTGCGCCAGCACGGCTTCCACGCCCTCCGGCGGCTGCCCGTCCGCCGCGTCGCCGCCGGTGACCGTCCACGGCGGGTTGTGCGCGACCCCGACCCGGATGGTGCCCTCGCGCACCCGGTCCAGCGTCCCGTCCGCGTCGCGCGGCCACTGGCAACCGGCGGCGGACGTCACGACCAGCGCCACCGCCACGACCCGTGTCCACGCCCGTCGAGCGACCGCAGCTGATGCCATGGTGTTGATGTTGCCCGAACGGCCGGTTCCCAATCATCGGGCGGCCGGCCGGTCGTCGGGGTCAGGGCAGGGGCAGGTCGGGCGGGATCTGGAGGGCGACGGTGATCAGGGAGTGGACGCGGGTGGCGACCGCGGCCAGCAGGCCCTGGACCTCGGGCGAGGCCGTTTCGGCGGCGGCTTGGAGGGTGCGCAGGTCTTCGTCGATGCGTTCCAGGATCGGGCCGACGTCCGCGTGCCGGCTCTGCAGCGCGGCGGCGATCTCCTCCAGGGGAACTCCCTGGACCTCGAGACGTTGTACGAGGTGGATGCGGTCGACGTCGGCGGGGTCGTAGAGGCGGTAGTTGCTCGCGGTGCGCTTGGCCGGCGCCAGCAGGCCGAGGCTCGTGTAGTAGTCGACGGTGCGGGGGCTGACCTGGGCTCGGGCGGCGAGTTCGCCGATCTTGAGCAGGACGTCGGTCACTGGGGGTCTCACCTCCGGTTGCTCACCGTGAACCGTACAGCCTCACGTGCTACCGTGAAGTATGCCTGAAGACGCCGACGTGGACGGTTGTAGTAGTAGGCCGGGTGGGACCCGGCTGATCATGGATTCTCCGGCGGGCGTGCCGTGCTGATCGTTTCCGGCTTGCTCGTGATCGTGGCCCTCACCGTGGCCACGGGGTACTTCGTGGCCCAGGAGTTCGCCTACATGGCGGTGGACCGGGGCCGGTTGCGGCAGATGGCCGAGGGCGGCGACAAGGCCGCCGAGCGGGCCCTGCGCGTCACGCAGAAGTTGTCGTTCATGCTCTCCGGCGCCCAGTTCGGCATCACGGTGACCGCGCTGCTGGCCGGTTACGTGGCCGAGCCGCTGCTCGGCACCGGCCTCGCGGACCTGGTCGGGCTGACCGGCCTGTCGCCCGCCGTGTCGGTGTCGCTGTCCATGGTGGTCGCGCTGGTGGTCGCCACGGTGGTGCAGATGGTGCTGGGCGAGCTGCTGCCCAAGAACTTCGCCATCGCCCGGCCCGAGCCGTTGGCCAAGGCGTTGAGCGCCTCCACGCTGGTCTACCTCAAGGTCGCCGGCCCGGTGATCCGCCTGTTCGACGCGGCCGCCAACCGGCTGCTGCGCGCGGTCGGCATCGAGCCGGTCGAGGAGCTGCCCCAGGGCGCGACCCCGGAGGACCTCAAGCAGATCATCGGCGACGCGAGCAGCGAAGGTCACCTCGACCCGGAGCTGTCGCACCTGCTGGAACGCGGCCTGGGCTTCCGCGAGCTGGCCGCCGAGCAGGCCATGACCCCGCGGGTGCTGGTGCACTCCGTGCGCGCCGACGAGCCCGTCGCGCGGGTGGTCGAGCTGCTGGACACCGGTCACTCCCGGTTCCCCGTGTTCGGCGCGGACCTGGACGACCTGCGCGGGGTGGTCGGGTTGGCCGAGCTGCTGACCGTGGACCCGGAGCGGCGGGCGGACACGCCGATCGGCGCCGTCGCCTCGCCCGCGCTGGTGGTGCCCACGACCCTGCCGCTGCCCGGCGTGCTGGAGCGGTTGCGCGCCGAGCGCAGGCAGCTGGCGTGCGTGGTGGACGAGTTCGGCGGCTTCGCCGGGGTCGTCTCGCTGGAGGACCTGGCCGAGGAGCTGGTCGGGGAGATCCGGGACGAGGACGACCTGGACGAGGCCGGCATCGAACCGCTGGGTGACGGCGCGTGGCGGGTGCCGGGCCGGATGAGGGTGGACGAGATCGCCGACGCGACCGGCGTCGACCTGCCGCGCCACGACAGCTACGACACCGTCTCCGGCCTGGTGCTGACCCGCCTGGGCCGCACCGCCCGGGTGGACGACGAGATCGAGGTCGACGGCGTGTCCCTGCGGGTGACCGCCGTGGCCCGCAACGTGCCCGCCAGCCTCGTGCTGGCCACCCCGACCATCGACCGGACCGCGCAGCGGGAGGACGCCCGATGAGCACCACCTGGTCGTTGCTGATCTCCCTGCTGCTGCTGGTGGCCAACGCGTTCTTCGTGGCCGCCGAGTTCGCGCTCATCGCCGCCAAGAGGCACCGCCTGGAGCAGGACGCCGAGACCAGCCGCGCCGCCCGCGCGGCCGTGGCCGGGATTCGCGAGCTGTCCCTCATGCTCGCCGGCGCGCAGCTCGGCATCACGCTGTGCACGCTCGGGTTGGGCGCGCTGGCCAAACCGGCCGTGGCCGACCTGATCGACCCGCTGCTGCTGGCCACCGGGTTGCCCTCCGGTGTGTCGTACGCGGTCGCGTTCACGGTCAGCCTGGTGCTGGTGGTGTTCCTGCACATGGTCGTGGGCGAGATGGCCCCGAAGTCGTGGGCGATCTCGCACCCCGAGCGCTCGGCCGTGCTGTTGGCGTTGCCGTTCCGGGCGTTCGCGCACTCGGTGCGCTGGGTCCTCAGTGGACTGAACCGCACCACGAACGCGTTGCTGCGCCTCGGCAAGGTCGAACCGCAGGACGAGCTGGCGCAGGCGCACCGGCCGGACGACCTGCGGATGCTGGTCCGGCAGTCCGCCGAGCACGGCCTGATCCCCGAGGGCCAGCAGCGGCTGCTCACCAGGATGCTGCAGTTGCAGAACACCACCGTCGCCCAGGTCATGGTGCCGATCGAAGACACGCTGAGCGTCTCCGAGCACAGCAGCCCGCTGGCCGTCGAACGCCGCAGCCGCGAGTCCGGGCGCTCCCGGTTCCCGGTGATGGACGTGCACGGCCGGTTCCTCGGCCTGGTGCACATCCGCGAAGCGGTCCGCGCCACCGCCGCGGGCCGCCGGACGACCGCCCGCGAGCTGATGAACACCACGGTGACGCTGCCCGCCGCCATGCCGGTCGCGAGCGCGGTCACCGCGATGCGCGCCGACCGGGCCCAGCTGGCGCTGGTGTCCGACGCGGCGGGCGGCGTGATCGGCATCGCGGCCCTGGAAGACCTCCTCGAAGAGCTGATCGGCGACTTCGAGGACGAGACCGACACCCTGCTCCGCACCACCTGAACACACCCTCCCGGAGGAATGAACCCGATGTTCAAACGGATGCTCAGCGCGTTCGGCGTCGGCGGACCGTCCGTCGACACCGTCCTCGACTCGCCTCACGCCACCCCCGGCCAGGTCGTCACCGGTCAGGTCCGCATCCAGGGCGGCAGCAACGACGCCAACATCGACCAGATCGTGCTGTCGCTGGTGACGCGCGTCGAGGTCGAGCACGGCGACCACGAGTTCGCCGGCGTGTCGGAGTTCCTGCGCGTGGTGGTCGCGCAGGGCGTGCGCGTCCCGGCCGGGCAGCCGATGGCGGTGCCGTTCCAGCTCCCCGTGCCGTGGGAGACCCCGATCACCGCCGTCGGCGGGCAGCCTCTGCCCGGCATGACCGTCGGCGTGCGCACCGAGCTGGTGATCTCCGGCGCGCCCGACAAGGGCGACCTCGACCCGCTGCTCGTCGGCCCGCTGCCGTCCCAGGACCGGGTGCTCGACGCGTTCGGGCAGCTCGGCTTCCAGTTCCGCAGCGCGGACGTCGAGGCGGGGCGCATCCACGGCGTCCAGCAGGAGCTCGGCTTCTACCAGGAGATCGAGTTCTACCCGCCCGGCCAGTTCGCGGGGCGGGTCAACCAGGTCGAGCTGACCTTCGTCACCAACCCGCACGAGCTGGTCGTGGTGCTGGAGGCCGACAAGCGCGGTGGCATGTTCTCCTCCGGCTCGGACGCGTTCGGCCGCTTCCACGTGACGCACCAGGACGCGCTGAACACCGACTGGGCCGGCGCGATCAACCAGTGGATGGCGCAGATCTCCCAGCGCGGCGGCCACTCCGCGTTCGGCGGCCAGCCCGGTTACGGTCAGCCCGGTTACGGTCAGCCCGGGTACGGGCACCACGGCGGTCACTACGACGACGACCACCACCACGGCCGTCGCGGTCCGGGCATGGGCGCGGTCGTCGGCGGCGTCGCGGCCGGTGTGGTCGGCGGCATGGTGCTCGGCGAGGTCGTGGAAGAGGTCTTCGAGGACGACGGCGGCGAGGACATGGCGTTCGAGGAGTGACCGCTCCGCCGACCGCTTGACCGCACGACCACCAGGCCGTGGCACCGCGAGGTGCCACGGCCTTCGTGCGTCCCGGACAGGTCTCCACCTGCGCGTTCCCGCGGTGGACGGGTCGGCCGCCGGCGTCGCGACGGGCATCCACTGTGGATCCGGCCCCGCGCCATTGCCGAAACGATTTTCGGCTGCCACAGTGCTGAGTGGCGCTCTCACCACCGGCGACGGGCCGGTCGGCGAGTCTATCCGTCCTGTGTGGACGGTGCGTCCTCCGCCGCCTGCGGACAGACCGTTCTCGAGCGAGGATGTGAGGATTCGATGACGCGTTTCGCCAGAGTTGTCATGCCGGTGCTGGCGGCCCTGCTCGCCGGCTCCGCGACGTGGCCGGGCGCGGCACAGGCGGTGGACGGCCCGGCGGCGACGGCCCCGCCGACCGGGACCGTGCGGGTGCACCTGCTGGTCCCGTCCGACGTCGCGCCCGACCAGCGCTACGTGGACGGCATCACCCGGGTGATGGTCGAGGCACAGCGCTACTACAAGCAGGAACTGGGCAAGACGTTCCGGCTGAACAGCCCGGCGGTCGAGGTGATCCGGGGCGAGCGGGTGCGCAGCTGGTACGAGAACACGCCCAACGGGCCCGAGCGGTACTGGTGGACGGTGTTCAACATGCAGCAGGAGCTGATGCGCCGGCTCGGCCTCGGCGCGCCGGACCGGCGCTGGCTCAACGTCGGCGAGATCCGCGCGGAAGGCCCCGGCGCGGGCGGCGGTGGCGGCGGCGGTTGGGTGATCCTGTCCGGTCACGACGCGGACGGCGCGGCGGGCGTCAACGGCCCGATGAACCGGTGGTACGGCGGCATGGTGCACGAGCTGGGGCACGCGTTCGGCCTGCCCGACTCCTCCTACACCGACGGCACCCCGATGTCGGCGTCCTTCTACGACTACCCGAACACGCACTTCACCCAGAGCCAGAAGAACGGCATCCTGAACGGCCCGTACGGCAGCTTCCTGTACTGACCCGGGACCACCGGGCGCCAAGCGGCGAGGCCCGGTCCCCGCGACCGCGGGGACCGGCGACCCCGCGCGCCCGCAAGCCGTACGGGGAACCACATCCCCGGTCACGCCTCATCCCTGCGCACCACCGAGAGGTCCTCGTGATCAACAGCCGGCGAACGAGAGGTCTTCGACACCGAGCGCTCACCGCGGCGGTCTGCCTCGCGTCGGCGTTCTCCTTCGGGATCGGCACACCCGCCCAGGCCGCCGGGTCCGGCGCGCCGGCGGCCGACCAGCTCTACCGGGCGGCGGAGAAACCCGCGTCGACCACCCTCACGGCGAACGACTCCCGTGAGCACGTGCACGTGAAGTTCGCGGAAGGGAGCCGGGTCCGGTTACGCGGCGCCGAGCTGACGTCGGCCCCGGGCACGGACCTCGGCGCGGTCCGCGAGGTGCTCCGATCCGGCGCGGTCTCGGCGGTGCGGCGGCTGTTCACGGCGCCGGAGGAGGCGCTGCGGACGTTCACCGACCAGGCGGCGGCCCGCTCGGGTCGCGCGCAAGCCGACCTCACCCTGTGGTACCGCCTGGACCTGCGACCGGGCGCCGACCCGGTGGCGGTCATCGACGCGCTCAACGCGCTGCGCGAGGTGGAGATCGCCTACGCCGAACCACTCGCCGTCTCGCCGCCGATCGCCCCGGACTTCACCGCGCGCCAGGGCTACCGCTCCGCCGCCACCGGCAGCGGGATCGACGCCGACTACGCGCGGACGGTCCCCGGCGGCACCGGCGCGAACGTGCGAGTGGCCGACATCGAGTACGCCTGGAACTTCGCCCACGAGGACCTGTCCGAGTTGCGCGCCCCCGGCACGTTCGTCGCCAACGGCACCGCGAAGGACCCGTTCGGCGACAACAACCACGGCACCGCCGTGGCGGGCATCCTGGTCGGCGACGCGAACGCGGGCGGTGTGACCGGGCTGGTCCCCGACTCGCCGATCCACGTCACCAACGCGGCCAACGCCGAACGCGGCTGGGACGTGGCCAACTCGGTCATCGTCCTGGCCCGGTCGCTGCGGCCCGGCGACGTGCTGCTGATCGAGCAGCAGACCTCCGGCCCGGCCGGCTGCACCGGGTACGTCGCCCCCGAGTGGGTCCCGGCGATCTACGACGCGATCGTCGCCACCACGTCCGCGGGCATCACCGTGGTCGAGACGGCGGGCAACGGGTCGATGAACCTGGACAACCCGTGCTTCGGCAGCAGGTTCCCGCGCGGCAGGCCCGACTCCGGCTCGATCATCGAGGGCGCCGGCTCCGCACCCGGCTGCGGCACCGCCCGCGCCCGGCTGAACTTCTCCACCTACGGCAGCCGGGTCGACGTCCAGGGCTGGGGCAACTGCGTGGTGAGCACCGGGTACGGGAACCTGCACAGCAGCGGTGGCGCCAACGCCTACTACACGGCCTCGTTCAGCGGGACGTCCAGCGCGGGTCCGATCGTGGCGGCGGCCGCGGCCTCCCTGTCCAGCGTCGCCAGGCAACGCGGCACCACGCTCACCCCCGACCGGGTGCGCGCCATCCTGAAGTCGACCGGGACCCCGCAGGCCAACCCCGCCACCGGCAACATCGGCCCCCTGCCGAACCTGCGTGCCGCGATCGCCGCCCTGCCCACCCGGTCGTCGTGATCCTCGGAGGTCTGACCCCCATGAAGAAAGTCGCTCTCGATGATCGCCTCCGGCGCGGTCGTCGCATCCGTGCCGGCCCTGCCCGGCGGGATGGCCGCGAGCGCTCCGGTCCCACCGCGGTCGACGTCGGCGGGGCAGTGCCACCACGCGGACGACTTCGCACCCCGAGAAGGGCTCGGGGCGGACGTGTGCGAGACGGGTGACGGCCTGTTCAAGGTGCGCACCGCGAGCGGTGCTCACCCGCCCGACGCGTCGGCGACGATGGTCCCGCTGATGAGGCAGCACTTCGTCCAGTCCAACGCCATGGTCTCGAACCGCGCCGCGGAGCACGGCGGCGACCTGTCGCCGCGCGTCGCCTGCGACTCCGGGGGGCGGCCGGCCGGCCGGGTCATGCGCAGCAGCCACGACAACGACGACATCGGCGCGATCGACCAGGCGGTGGCGCGCCAGGGCCGGCGGATCACCGGTCAGGCTAACGTCGTGTACTGGGATGACGGCGGCTGCGGCGGCGGTGTCGCCTACGGCAGCGGCGACACGCGTCCGGGCGTGGAGAACACGGCGGAGATCGACGGGACCCGGTAGGACCACTGGACCCATCGCGAGGCGGTGGGACCCGCGCGACGAAGCCCTTCGGCGACCCCGAGGGGCTTCGTCGCGCGGGGGCTCGGGCTCAACCCTGGCGGCCGTCGACCTCCGGGTTCGTCGACGCGGCTGCCCTGAGCAGGCGCAGCTGCCCGATCTCGCTCACGTTCTTCATCAACTCGGCGTTCACCCACGCCACCGCGTGCCCGACCGTGCCGTCCGGCCACGGGAAGGTGGACGGTGCGGACAGGTCCAACGTCGGCAGCAGCCCGACCCACTCGTCGCGCAGACCGCGGAGCCAGTCCACCACCCGGTCCGGTCCGGGCCACCGGATCTCCGCGCGGTGGCGCGGGGCGCGACCGAGGGCGTGGTCGATCGCGACCGACCACCACCAGCCCAGGTGCCAGGACACCCAGGCGATGGTCGGCACGGGCACCGGGTCGGGCTCGGTCTCGGCCCAGTCCGGCGTCCCGTCCCGGATCGTCCACACCACCCCGGCGGGTTCCCAGAGGTGGTCCTCGGGCACCAGCCGTTCCAGGTGGTACTCGAACAGCGACCAGGTCAGGTCGAACTGCCGGCGGAGCAGGTCGTCATCGGGCACACGGTGATTGTGCCCGGCCGGGCAACTGCTCCTGCGCGGGCGGAGGCGGCCGCGCTCTCGCCCGTCCCGGCGTGTCAGCGGGCGGTGGTCCACTCCTGCGCGGGCGTGAACGGGACCGGTGACGGGCGTTCGACGGTGGTCGTGAGGTCGATCCTCCGCCCTTCCCCGGCGGAGCGGAGCACGGCGGTCATCGTCTCCAGCACGTGCAGCGCGAGGTCCCCGCCCGCGCGCGGCGGTCGACGGCCGCCGGCCGCGACGAGGTCGAGCAGGCCGATGCCGCGGCCGGCCCCGGCGTAGCCGGCGTCCGGGGTCAGCGCCTGCCACTCGGCCCCGCCCAGCGGGAAGAGGCGGGTCACGCCGTCGAAGTGGTTGGGGTCCGGGACGGCGAGGGTGCCGGTCTCGCCGTGCACCTCGATCGGCACGGCGGAGGTGGCCACGCCGTCGAAGCTCGTGGTGATGGTGGACAGCGCGCCGCCGGCGTGTTCGAGCACGCCGGAGACGTGGCTGGCGACCTCGACCGGGATCCGCTGACCAGCCCGGGGTCCGGACCCGATGACGCGCTCGTCGCGCAGCCGGGCCGCCGCGCCGATCACCGCGCGCACGGGGCCGAGCAGGTGGACGAGCGCGGCGATGTAGTACGGGCCCATGTCCAGCAGGGGACCGCCGCCGGGCGCGTAGTAGAAGTCGGGGTTCGGGTGCCAGCGCTCGTGCCCCGGCGTGACCATCACCGCCGACGCCGACAGCGGCCGGCCGATGAGCCCGCGGTCGATCGCCGCGCGCGCGGTCTGCGTGCCCGTGCCGAGCACGGTGTCGGGTGCGCAGCCCACCAGCACACCGGCCGCGGCGGCCCGGTCGACGATGGTGCGGCCCTCCTCGAACGTCACGGCCAAGGGCTTCTCGCCGAACACGTTCTTGCCCGCGTCGACGGCGCGCAGCGCGATCTCCGCGTGCGCCGCCGGGGTGGTGAGGTTGAGCACGGTGTCGACGTCGGGCCCGTCGAGCAGGCGCTCCACGCTCACCGCAGAGGCTCCCGGGAGACCGGCGGCGACGGCGGCCGAGCGGGCGTCGTCGAGGTCGGCGACCGCGGTGATGCGCACCGCGGGGTGGTCGGCGAGCGTGTCGAGGTAGGCGCGGGAGATGACCCCGAGACCTACGACGCCGACGCGGTGCGGGTCGCCCACAGCATTCCCCTCTCGATGACGGTGCGGACGTCGGGGTGCTCCAGCACGTCGAGGCTGTGCCCCGGGGTCGTCACGACGATCCGGCCGGCGCCCCACTGGCGGGTCCAGATCGCCGGGCAGGTGACGGGCCGCTGCCACGGCTGCCACTCCTCGGCCGGGTGGGTCGTCGTGGCCAGCACGTCGTTCAGGCCGTCGTGCAGCACCCAGTACTGCTCGGTGACCAGCTCGAAGTCCTCGATGCCCGCGGTGATCGGGTGCTCACGGCCGAGGGCGGTGATGGTCACCGAGTGCGGCAGGTAGTTGTCCTCCGGCCCGCCCGCGCGCTCGCCCGGCCGCTTGCCGGGGTGCGTCGCGAACTGGCCGCCCACCAGGTGAAGGTAGTCCGACGAGGCGCGGAACGAGTCGGCGATGCCGCCGTGCCAGCCGGTGAAGCCGGTGCCCGCCTCGACCGCCGCGCGCAGCCCGGCCACCTCCTCGGCGGTGATCTGCGACATCGTCACGCACTGCACGATCAGGTCCGTGTCGGCCATCTCGGCGGCGTCGGCGTACACCTCGGTCGAGTCCTCGACCCGCACGGCGTAGCCGCCGCGCTCCAGGAACGGGAGGAACGAGTCGGTCGCCTCGACCGGCCGGTGACCCTCCCACCCGCCCCGGACCACCAGTGCTTTCGGCTGCCTCACGCCCACCCCCGGGAACTGCTCTTCGACGGCCACGACATCCCGGGCGGGCGAGGCCGGTGCCGGCCCCCGTCCACCCGTCTTGATCGTATCCGTCACCCCCTCCCGGATGTCGACACCTTGTTGCGCGGGAGGCGGTCCGGCGGGGGAGGTGACGCTCGTTCCGGCGAACGGACGTCACCTCCCGATCCGGGCCGGGGGTCACGGCCCGGTGCTCACCCCCGTGCCTGCATGCAGTCGAGCCAGGACGCGGTGGTGACGACGATCTCGACCGGGGTGCTCTCGGTCACCGTGCCGTCCGACACCCGGATCTGCGCGTCGTACACGCCCATCGGCACCGACACCGGACCGCCGACGAGCAGCCACCCGTTGATCGTGACCCCGCCGTCGTCCGGGTCGGGGTGGTTGGAACCCGGCGGGAGGACGCTCTCCGTGGAGGTCCAACCGGGCGGCAGGTCGCGCATCCCGTAGTCCAGGTTCGTGGACCAGTCACCGGTCACCGCGAAGATGAAGTAGGACCGGTGGACCCGGTCGTCCGTGCCGTGCTGGACGCACATCCGCTGCGGGCGGTCCCACTCCTCCAGCTGCCAGGTCTGATCTTGCGCGGTCGTCTCCGCCGACGCGACGCCGAGCGGTCCGACCAGGGGGAGCAGCAGCACCGCGACGAGGGCGAGCGCCGATCTGACGATCCGAGAAGTCGATGTCACCGAATTCCTCCTGAACTGGTGCGGAAAACGCCTCGGCTGACCGTACCGACCGGATCTCAGAGTCCGCTGAAACTCCCTGCCCTTTCGGGCAGTTGTCGATCGGCGCTCCCGTGACCGTCCGGTTCGGACGGACCGGCACGTCCGATCGGACCCCGGTGACAGGGCCGGCATCGGCGGGAGCGGCCACGGCCCACGTCATGACACTGGTGGCGGACAAGGAGAAGGAGGGCTATCGCGCCGACGGCTCGGCGGCCACCGGCCGATCCCACCGGCCTGACCCGCGATCGGCCTGAATCACCTGTCGTTGGTGGTCGGTCGCCGCGGAACTGCGGGGTCGCGCGACCGGTCGCGCACGGAGGACGCGGCACGGGGCGTGGCCGGGCCGAGGCGGTAGGTCGTGCCGCCGCCGCGTTCCCGGGTGCGGTCGACGGCGTCGCCTCCTCATCCGGCCGGCGGACGGCTGTGCCTTGTGGACGGTGTCAGTTGACGCAGGTGGGCTCGCGCCGGACGAAGCCCACCGGCGCCACCGGCGCCGCCCCGCGTTCCGCCGCGGCGGCCGTGGCCGAGGTCGTCGGCGCGCCGGCGGCCAGTCCGCCGACGAACGCGCGCAGCCCGGCCGCGTCGGCGGTGGTCGTCCCGTCCGGTGCGACGCTGGTCGGCGCGGTGACGAACTCGACGTTGCCCGCCGCCAGGTCCCGCATCCGCCGGGCGAGGTCGAGGATGTCCCAGTCCGCGTCGATGACCACGCTGCGCCGCAGCGTGTCGGTGAGCCGGGAGATGGTCGTCGGGTCGGTCAGCGTCCCGGTGGACAGCACCTTGTCGGCCAACCCCTTCATGAACGCCTGCTGCCGGGCGATGCGGTCGAGCTCGCCGCGCGGCAACCCACCCCGCTGGCGGACGAACGACAGCGCGTCGCCACCGGAGATCGACTGCCGCCCCGCCTTGAAGTCCGCGCCCGAGCCCGGGTCGGCGGTGTCCGCGTTCAGGCACACGTCGACACCGCCGACGGCCTCGCTGATCAGGTAGAAGCCGTAGAGGTTCAGCTCAGCGTACCGGTCGACCCTGATCCCGGTCTGCTGCTGGAGGACCCGCACGAGCGCCTTGCGGCCGGCGTCGGCGGACTCGCGGGCCAGGCGCTGCCCGTCGGTGACGCCCCCGCCGCGCAGCTCGGCTTCCGCGCGTTGCCGGGCCACGTCGTACACGCTGTTGAGCGGCCCGTCCCCGGCGTCCGGGATGGGCACGCGGAGGTCGCGCGGGAGGGAGACCGCGGCCGCCCGGCCGCCCTGGTCGGGCACCCGGATCAGCACGAGGGTGTCGGTGGCCACGCCGGACTTCTGCTCGGTGCGCAACTGCTTGAGCACGGCGTCCGGCAGCGGCCGGCCTTCGGCGTCGGTGCGGCTGTCGCTGCCGACGAGCAGGATGTCGGTGGCGCCGTCGGCGGTGTCGGGACTGCCCGGCACGTCGAGCACCTCGCCGGTCCGCACGCCGTCGTCGATGCCCCTCGACACCGCCCACGCGATCCCCGCCGCCACCAGCACCACGACCGCGATCAGGGCGACCGCGCCGCGCCGGGCGGTGCTCGACAGCCGGCGGCCGGGGCGCCGGGGCGGCTCGGCGGAGGTCGCCGGCTCGGCCGCGACGTGCGTGGTCGCCTCCACGGCGGGGTCGGCGGGGTCGGCGGGGTCGGGCGCCACGACCCGGCCCAGGGTGAGCGCCTCGTCGCGCCGGGGGCCGAACCCGAACGACGTGGTCGGACCGGCCGGGGGCGTCTGCGACACCGCCTCGGTCACGTCGGGCTCCGGCGCGACCGTCTCCGGCCCGTCGGCGGGTGCGGTCGGAGGTTCGGCGGTGGGCGCCGCGTCGTTGTCGGCGTTGTCGGCGACGGCGGGTGGTAAGGCGTCGGCAGGCGGCAGGACCGGCGTGACGTCCACGGCGGCCAGCGCGTCGCGGAAGTCGGCCGCGGACGGGTGGCGGTTCGCCGGGTCGGCCGCCAGCGCCTCGCCCAGCAGGGCCATCACCCCGTCCGGGACGCCGGCGATGCCCGGCAGCGGCTGGTCGTGCATCCGGATGATCTCGGCCAGGTTCGGCTCGCGCAGTCGCGGGAAGCGGGGCGGCCGGCCGGACAGCAGGGCGTAGAGGGTGGCGCCCAGCGCGTAGATGTCGGCCCGCTCGGTGGGCGCTTCCTGCCGGAACGCCTCCGGGGCCGCGTAGGCAGGCGTCAACGCGGTCAGGCTCGCCGAGGACTCCCGACCCGGCTCGGCCAGCGCGGCGAGCCCGAAGTCGGCCAGTCCGCACACCCCGTACCGGTTGACGAGGATGTTCGCCGGCTTGATGTCCCGGTGCAGCACACCCGCCGCGTGGGCGGCGGCCAGCGCGTCGGCGATCTTCACCACCAGCGCGCACGCCTCGTGCACCGGCAGCGCGCCCCGGTCGCGCAGCCGGTCGAGCAACGAGCCGCCCGTGCACAGCTCCATCACCAGGTAGGGGCGGCCGTCGGTGAGCACGCCGGCGTCGTACAGGTCGACCACGTGCGGGTGCCCGGACAGGCGCCCGGCCGCCCGCGCCTCGCGCAGGAACCGGCGGCGGTCGTTCCCGTCGAGCACCATCCGGCTGTCGATCTTGACCGCGACCTCGCGGTCCACGCTCACCTGCACGGCCCGGTACACCACGGCGAACCCGCCACGGCCCACCGGATCGAGCAGCCGGTACCCCGGCACCTGCGACTGCGGCATCACCGGATCGACCCTAGTGGCGGTTCGCGGGCCGGGTGACCGCAAAACCGCACACCTGCGGAGCTATTCCTGGGCCTTGCCCCCGGTGACGCGGGACAGGGCCAGGGCGATGAGGATGATGGCGCCGTTGAGCGCGCCGATCCACTGCGCCGGGACGCCGCCGAGGGTGAGCACGTTCTGGATCATGAACAGGAGCAGGATGCCGGTGAAGGCGCCGAACACCGTGCCCTTGCCGCCGTTGAGGCTGATGCCGCCGATGACGGCGGCGGCGAAGACGGTGAAGATGTAGCCGTTGCCCTGCGCGGAGGCGACCGAGGCCAGCCGCCCGGAGAGCAGCAGCCCGCCGAGGGCGGCGAGCAGGCTCGCGGTGACGATGACGGTCCACAGCACCCGGTCGGTGCGGATGCCGGCGGCCTTGGCCGCGTCGACGTTGCCGCCGATGGCGTAGAGGGACCGGCCGAAGCTGGTGAAGCCGAGGACCACGATGCCGATGGCGAACAGGACGAGGCACAGCCACACCGACGCGGGGACGCCGAACCACTGCGCGGTGCCGAGGTAGAGCATCGACTCGGGGAGGCGGAAGAAGGTCTGGCCGCCGGAGATGCCGGTGAGGATGCCGCGCAGCACGATCAGCATGCCCAGGGTCACGATGAAGCCGTGCAGCCCGAACCGGATGATGAACAACGCGTTCACCACGCCGATCAGCACGCCGACGGCCAGCGTGATCGGGACCGACCAGCCGCCGGGCACCAGGCCCAGCCCGTGGCCGGTGCCGACGGGCACGGTGAGCCAGGCGGCGATCCCCGGCGCGAGCCCGACGGTGGACTCCAGGGAGAGGTCCATCTTCTTGACGACCAGCACGAGGGTCTGGGCCAGGACCAGGACCGCGATCTCGGACATGGTCTGCAGGATGTTGATCAGGTTGTCGGCCTGGAGGAACACCGGGCTGACCAGTTGGCCGACGACCGCGATCACGATGATGGCGGGGATGAGCGCCAGGTCCCGCAGGCGGGCGAAGGCGATCCGCCGCCCGCCGGCGCGCCCGCCGGACGGGCGCTTCCCGACCGGGTCGCCCGTCGAGCCGTCGTCGGTGACCGCGGCCGCGGTCGTGGTCTCAGGCATCGAGGTCCACTCCTTCCATCGCGGCCACGAGCTGGTGGTCGTGCCAGCCGCTGGTCGTCTCGGCGACCACGCGGCCCTGGAACACCACCAGGACCCGGTCGCACAGGCGCAGGTCGTCGAGCTCGTCGGAGGCGATGAGCACGCCGGCGCCCGCGTCGGCGACCTCCTCGACCTTGCCGAGGAGGAACTCCTTGGACCGCACGTCCACCCCGGCGGTCGGGTTGATCAGCACCAGCAGCTCCGGGTCGCCCGCCAGGGCGCGGGCCATGACCACCTTCTGCTGGTTGCCGCCGGAGAGCCCGGAGACCGGCAGCTCCGGTCCCGGCGTCTTGATCGCCAGCTTCTCGATCATGGCCGCGGCGAGGTCGTCGCGGCGGCGGCCGTCGATGAACCCGCCGGGCCCGAGCCGTTCCGGGATGGTCAGCGTCCCGTTGTCCGCGATGGACATCTCCGGCACGAGTCCCTGGTGGTGCCGGTCCTGCGGGACGAACCCCGCCCCGGCTCTCAGCGCCGCGGGCACGCTGCCCGGCCGCGGCCGGGAACCGGCGATCTCCACGGTGCCGCGCTCGGCCGCCCGCAACCCGACGACGGTCTCCGCGATCTCGATGCGACCGCTGCTCGCCGCGCCCGCGAGACCGACGATCTCACCGGCCCGGACGCGGAACGACACGTTCTCGTACACCCCGGGCAGGGAGGCGTCGTCCACCTCCAGCACGTCGGCGGCGTCCGCCGCCGGTCCTCGGCGTCGACCGCCCGCCTCCGCCGCGGCCTCGCCGGTCATGGCGGCGACCAGCTCGGCCCGGGGCAGTTCGTCGACTGCGGCGGTGAGGATGTGCCTGGCGTCGCGGAAGACCGTCACCGTGTCGCAGATCTCGTAGATCTCCTGGAGGTGGTGGCTGATGAACAGGAACGTGACGCCCTGCCGCTGGAGGTCGCCGATCCGGGCGAACAGCCGGGTGATCGCCGCGGCGTCGAGCTGGGCGGTCGGCTCGTCCAGGATGATGAACCGCGCGCCGAACGACAGCGCCCTGGCGATCTCCACGAACTGCCGCTGCTCGACGCCCAGCTCCTTGGCGGGCGTGCGCACGTCCACGTCGACCGACCAGGTGTCCAGCAGCTCGCGTGCCCTGCTGTGGACCGTCCGCCAGCTGATCAGCCCGCCGCGACCGCGGCCGTGCCGGTTGAGGAACAGGTTCTCGGCGACGGTCAGCTCGGGGATGATCGTGGACTTCTGGTAGACGCACGCCACCCGCTGCCGCCAGGCGTCCCGGTCGGCGAGCCGGGGCGCGGGCTCGCCGTCGAACCTCACCTCGCCCTCGTCCGGCGGCTGGAGCCCGGTGAGGATGGACACCAGGGTCGACTTGCCCGCCCCGTTGCGCCCGACCAGGGCGTGGGTCTGGCCGGCCTCGATCCTGATCGACGCCTCGTGCAGGGCCACCGTGGACCCGAACCGCTTCGTCATCCCCGTCGCCTCGACGACGGGCGCAGTCGCAGCCATCTCGCGTGCCGCCCTTCCGGTCAACCGAGCTTGTTGCCCCACAACGACTGGTCGTCGCTCTTGAGGCTGGGGACGCCGTCGTAGGTGCCGCCGTCGGCGGTGACCAGGGGAGCGGAGAGCTGGTCCTCCAGGAGGCCTTCGCGGACCTGGATGATGGTGCTGTCGTGGTCGGTCTTGCCGGGCGCGAACGTCTTGCCGTCGATCGCGGCCTTGAGGTAGTGCAGGGCGTACTTGGCGTAGAGGTCGGCCGGTTGGGAGACGGTGGCGTCGATCCGGCCCTCGGCGATGCTCGTCAGCTCCTCCGGGATGCCGTCGTTGGAGACGACGAACACGTGCTCGGGGTCGTCCGGCCCGACCAGCAGGTCCTTCTGCTTGAGCACTTGGAGCGTGCCGGCGAGCGCGAAGCTGGACTGCATGTAGACGCCCTTGATGTCCGGGTGGGCGGTGAGGTCGGTCTGGAGCTTCTGCGCGGCGACCGCGCCGTCCCAGTTCGTGGCCTCCCCGAACACCGTGATGTCGGGGTAGTGGGCCTTCATGCAGTCGTTGAACGCCTCGGTGCGGTCGCGGCCGTTGATCGAGGCAAGGTCGCCCTGCAGCATCACGACCTTGCCCTTGCCGCCGAGCTTCGCGCCGAGGAAGCGGCAGGCCTTCTCGCCGTAGGCGCGGTTGTCGGCCCGGACCACCATGAAGACGTCGCCGGTGTCGGGCCGGGTGTCCACCGTGACGACCGGGATCTTCTTCGCCGCCAGCTGCTCCAGCGTGGGTGCGATGGCCGCGGTGTCCTGCGGCGCCATCGCGACGCCCTTGACGCCCTGGCTGATGAAGGTCTGGGCGTTGGCGGTGAGCTTGGCGACGTCGTTCTGGGAGTTGGTGGTCTTGAGCTCGAGCCCGAGCTCCTCCGCGAACTCCGGGCTGTACTTGATGTAGGAGTTCCAGAAGTCGGTGTCGGACCGCGGGTAGTCGACGCCGACCACCGGTCCGCCCGAACCGGACTGCCCGGAGTCCTGGGCGCCGCAGGCGCTCAGCGCGGCGGTGAGGGCGGCGACGACGGCGACGGCGGCGCGGGATGTGGTCGGCACGGCGGTTCTCCTAGCGCGCGGTGTGGTGCGGGGAGCCGGGGTCGGGGGTCGGGGTCCGGGGACGGGTGCGCAGACCGCTCATGCCGCCGTCGACGGCGAGGTCGGCGCCGGTGGTGGAGCCGGCGAGCGGGCTCGCCAGGTAGGCGATGGCGGCGGCCACCTCGTCGGCGGTCACGAGCCGTCCCGTGGGTTGGCGGGCGTTGAGCGCGGCGCGCTCGGCCTCGGGGTCGGCGGCGCGGTCGAGCAGGCGGCCGATCCACGGGGTGTCGGCGGTGCCCGGGTTGACGCAGTTGACGCGGATGCCGGCGGCGACGAGGTCGGCGGCGGTCGCGCGGGTGAGGGAGAGCACCGCGCCCTTGGTGGCGGAGTACAGGGCGCGGTCGGGCAGGCCGGCGGTCGCGGCGATGGAGCAGGTGTTGACGATCGCCGCGTGGTGGGACCGGCGCAGGTGCGGCAACGCGGCACGGGTGGTGCGCACGATGCCGAAGACGTTGACGTCGAAGACCCGCCGCCACTCGTCGTCCGGGTTGTCCTCGATGGTGCCCTGGGCGCCGATGCCGGCGTTGTTGACCAGGATGTCGATGCCGCCGAGCCGTTGCGCGGCCTGGTCGACGGCCGCCCGCACGCCGGCGTCGTCGGACACGTCGGCCCGGATGCCGACGAGCGGCTCCGGCAGGCCTTCCGGCGCGAGGTCGAGGCACGCGACGCGGGCGCCGCGGGAGGCCAGCAGCAGCGCGGTGGCCAGTCCGATGCCGGAGGCGCCACCGGTGACCACGGCGGCGAGGCCGGCGAGTTCGGGCGCGCTCACGCGGTGGCCTGCCGGTTCCAGACGGGCCCGTCGGGGAAGCGGTGGGCGGCGATGGACGCGGGGTGCAGTTCGGCGCTGATGCCGGGCGCGGTCGGGGGGAGGTAGTGGCCGCGGCGGATCCGCACCGGGTCGGTGAAGTGCTCGTGCAGGTGGTCGACGTACTCGATGACGCGGTCCTCCGTCGTGCCGCTGACGGCCACGTAGTCGAACATCGCCAGGTGCTGGACCATCTCGCACAGCCCGACGCCGCCCGCGTGCGGGCAGACGGGGACGCCGAACTTGGCGGCCAGCAGCAGGACGGCGACGTTCTCGGTGACGCCGGCGGTGCGGCTGGCGTCGAGTTGCAGGACGTCCAGGGAGCCGGCCTGGAGCAGTTGCTTGAACATCACCTGGTTGTGGGTGTGCTCGCCGGTGGCGACCTTCACCGGGGTCAGCGCCCGGCGGATGGCGGCGTGGCCGAGGATGTCGTCGGGTGACGTGGGTTCTTCGATCCAGTACGGGTCGTGGGGCAGCAGCGCGGTCATCCAGTCGATCGCCTGCCGCACGCCCCACGCCTGGTTGGCGTCCACGGCGATCCTGATGTCGGGTCCGACCGCCTCCCGGGCCAGCCGCAGCCGGCGCACGTCGTCGGCGAGGTCGGCCCCGACCTTGAGCTTGATCTGGGTGAACCCGTCGGCGACGGCCTCCCGCGACAGCCGCACGAGCTTCTCGTCGTCGTAACCGAGCCAGCCGGGGGTCGTCGTGTAGGCCGGGTAGCCGTGCCTCCGCAGGTGCGCCGCGCGTTCGGCGCGACCGGGTTCGGCGCGGCGGAGGATGTCCAACGCCTCGTCACGCGTGAGGGCGTCCTCCAGGTAGCGGAAGTCCACCAGGTCCACGAGCTGTTCCGGGGACGACTCCGAGAGCAGCTGCCACACCGGCTTGCGCTCGCGACGCCCGTACAGGTCCCAGACGGCGTTGACGACGGCGGCGGCGGCCATGTGGATGGCGCCCTTCTCCGGGCCGAGCCAGCGCAGCTGGCTGTCACCGGTCAGCCGGCGCGAGAACGCGCCCAGGTCGCCGAGGACCTCGTCCACCGGCAGGCCGACGACCAGCGGCGCCAAGGCGCGCACGGCGGCGACCTCGACGTCGTTGCCCCGTCCCACGGTGAACGCCAGCCCGTGCCCCTCCCCGCCCCCGCTGGTCCGGATGGTGACGTAGGCGGCGGAGTAGTCGGGCTCGGGGTTCATGGCGTCGGAGCCGTCGAGGTCGAGCGAGGTCGGGAACCGCACGTCGACCGCGTCGACGGCGGTGATCAGCTCAGTCATCGTGCCCGGCACTCCCGGTTCAGAGGTGCGACGAATCGATCCTGGACATGGGATGGATTTATAGGACTTCGCCGGGGCGATGTCCAGGTCGAGCAGCCAGATTCGGGTGAGAAAAGGTCATAGATACTGGTGGAACGCCTCTGGCGAGAATCTGCCGCTTCGGCGACACATCCCATCTCTTCCACGGAGATAGGATGTCTTGCTAGCCTGCCCCGGCGCGCACGCCACGTTCCGGGGAGATCCACCGCATGTCACTGACCGACAAGGCGATCGACCGCATCAGGGACCTGATCCAGTCGGGCGAGCTGCCACCGGGGTCCAAGCTCCCGCCGGAACAGCAGTTGGCCGCCGGGCTGGGCCTGTCCCGGAACCTGATGCGGGAGGCGGTCAAGGCGCTCGTCGTCGCGCGGGTGCTGGAGATCCGGCGGGGCGACGGCACCTACGTGACCAGCCTGGAGCCGGAGGTGCTGCTCGGCAGCATCGCGTCGGCGGTGGAGCTGCTCAGGGGCGACACCCTGTTGGAGCTGACCGAGGTGCGCCGGTTGTTCGAGCCGGTCGCCACCGGGCTCGCCGCCACCCGCATCTCCGCGGCGGAACTCGCCGAGGTCGAGCGCCACCTGCACGCGATGCGCCTGGCCCGTGACGACGTGGAGCTGCTGAACAAGCACGACGCCGCGTTCCACCGGGCGGTCGTGGCCGCCACCGGCAACGCCACCCTGACGACCCTGCTGGAGGGCATCTCCGGGCCCACGGTCCGGGCCAGGGTGTGGCGCGGCCTGGTCGACGACAACGCCGCCAGTCGCACGTTGGCCGAGCACGAGGCGATCTACCACGCCCTGGTCGACCGGGACGCCGTCCTCGCCCAGGCCGCCGCCCTGGTCCACATCACCACCACCGAGCGCTGGCTGCGCGAGCACGTCGACCGGGACGGCGACACCCGGCCCGGCGTCGACGGCCCGCCGCTGCCGACGTACCCGCAGTGAGGAGAACCCGATGAGACTGCTCCGCGTGGGCCCGGCGGGCGCCGAGCGGCCCGCCGTCCTGGACGCCGACGACGTCGCGCACGACCTGACCCCGCTCACGGCCGACATCGACGGCGCCTTCCTGGCGGGCGGCGGCGTGGACCGGGTCCGGCAGGCCCTGGCCGACGGCCTGCTGCCCGTCGTCGACCTCGCCGGGCAGCGCGTCGGCGCTCCCGTCGCCCGTCCCGGGAAGGTCGTCTGCGTCGGGCTCAACTACGCCGACCACGCCGCCGAGACCGGGACGCCGCCGCCCGCCGAGCCGGTGGTCTTCCTGAAGGCGGTGAACACCGTCGTCGGTCCGGACGACGCGGTGCTCGTCCCGCGCGGCAGCGTGAAGACCGACTACGAGGTCGAACTCGCGGTCGTCATCGGCCGCACCGCGCGCTACCTGGACTCGCAGGCCGACGCGGACGGGGTCATCGCGGGCTACGCCATCGCCGACGACGTCACCGAGCGGGCGTTCCAGCACGAGCGCGGCGGGACGTGGGACAAGGGCAAGTCGTGCGAGACGTTCAACCCGCTCGGCCCCTGGCTGGTCACGCCCGACGACGTGGGCGACCCGCAGGACCTGGCGATGCGGCTGTGGGTCAACGGCGAGCCGCGCCAGGACGGCCACACCAAGAACATGATCTTCGGCGTGCGCCACGTCGTGTGGTACCTCAGCCAGTTCATGGTGCTGGAGCCCGGGGACGTCGTCAACACCGGCACCCCGGCCGGCGTCGCGTTCGGCGCGAACGACTTCCCCTACCTGCGCGCCGGTGACGTGGTCGAGGCCGAGATCGACGGGCTGGGCCGGCAGCGCCACGTCCTCGGACAGGCGTGATGGCGTCCCCGGCGCGGTCGTGGTTCGCCGAACGCGTGCCGCTGGGCCGCTCCGACGTCACCGTGACCCGCCTCGGCCTGGGCACCGCGCCGCTGGCCGGCCTGTACTCGGCGGTGGGCGAGGACCAGGCGACCGCCGCGTTGGAGGCGGCGTGGGCGGCGGGCATCCGCTACTTCGACACCGCACCCCACTACGGCGCCGGACTGGCCGAACGACGCCTCGGCGCGTTCCTGGCCACCCGGCCACGCGCGGAGGCCGCGGTGTCGACCAAGGTCGGCCGGCTGCTGGTGCCGGGGGAGGCGACGGCGGGCGGTGAGGGCTTCCACGACGACCAGGGCCTGGTCCGGGTGCGCGACTACAGCGCCGAGGGCGTCTACCGGTCGCTCTCGGAGAGCCTGGAGCGGTCCGGCCTCGACTCCTTCGAGATCGCGTTGATCCACGACCCGGACGACCACTGGCAGGAGGCGGTCACCGGCGCGTACCCCGCGCTGGAACGCCTGCGCGCCGAGGGCGCGGTGCGGGCGATCGGCGCGGGGATGAACCAGACGGCGATGCTCACCCGGTTCGTCGCCGAGACCGACGTCGACTGCGTGCTCGTGGCCGGCCGGTACACCCTGCTGGACCGCACGGCGGCCGACGACCTGCTGCCGCTGTGCGCGCGGCGGCAGGTGGGCGTCATCGTCGGCGGTGTCTTCAACAGCGGCATCCTCGCGGACCCCGTCCCCGGCGCCACCTACGACTACGCACCCGCCACGGAGGACGTGTGGCGGCGAGTCCGCGCCCTGGCCGAGCGGTGCGCCGAGCACGGCGTCGCGCCGGCCGCCGCCGCGCTGCGGTTCCCGCTGCGGCACCCGGCGGTGACCGGCGTCGTCGTGGGCGCGCGCAGCGCGCGGGAAGTCACCGAGAACATCGCGCACGCCGCCACCGCGATCCCGGAGGCGCTGTGGGCGGAACTCGACGCGTCGGGGGTGACATGATCAGGCGCGAACCCGGCACGCGCGCGCCTGCCGCGGTCGCGCGAGGAGGATGAACGTGGCCGGACCGGACGTGGTCGACCTCGGCTTCGCCAGGGTCGACGTCGATCGCGAAGCGCGCCAGGGGCTGCCCGAGGTGATCTACGGCAGCGGCAAGACGCCCGAGCAGATCAGCGGGATCGTGCGGACGCTGTTGCGGCACAACGACGGCCCGGTGCTGGCCACGCGCGTGGACGACGACGTGGCGACGTCGGTGCTGGCCGCCGTGCCGGACGGCGCGTACGACCGCGAAGCGCGGTTGCTGGTGTGGCGTCCGGCGGCGTCGCTCGGGTTCGGCGTGGTGGTGGCCGTGGCGGGCACGGCGGACCTGCCGGTGGCGCGGGAGGCCGCGGCGGTGGCCGCCGCGACCGGCCTGGACGTCACCACGGTCACCGACGTGGGCGTGGCGGGGCTGCACCGGCTGCTCGCCGAGCAGGACCGGTTGCGGGCCGCGGACACCGTGATCGTCGTGGCGGGGATGGAGGGCGCCCTGGCCAGCGCGGTGGGTGGCCTGGTCGCCTGCCCGGTGGTGGCCGTGCCCACCTCGACCGGGTACGGCGCGGGGCTGGAGGGCGTCACCGCGTTGCTGGCGATGCACGCGTCCTGCGCGGCGGGCATCACGGTGGTGAACATCGACTCCGGCTTCGGCGCCGCGATGGCCGCGTTCCGGCTCGCCCGCGTGGCGCGGCGGAGGACGCCGTGAGCCGGGTCTGCGTGATCTCGCCGTTCACCGGGCTGGCCGGCGACATGCTGCTGGCCGCGCTGGTGGACGCGGGCGCGCCGCTGGAGGCGGTCCGGGCGGCCGTCGCCGACACCGGCCTGACCGGCTGGGACCTGGCCGTCACGCCGGTGCTCACGCACGGGCTCACCGGCCGCCGCGCGACCGTGTCGGTGACCGACGGTGCGACGAGCCGCAAGGCGGGCGAGCTGATCGCCATGGCGTCCCGGGTGCGCGACCGGGAGGTGGCGGAGGTGGCGGTCGCCGCGTTGCGCGCCATCGCCGAGGTCGAAGGACGCCTGCACGGCGAGGAGCCCGATCAGGTGCACCTGCACGAGCTGGGTGGTCACGACACCCTCGTGGACATCGTCGGCGTGGCCGCCGCGCTGCGCGCCCTGGACGTGCGGGCCGTGCACTGCGAGGCGTTGCCGATCGGCGCCGGGACGGTCCGCACCGCGCACGGTGTGCTGCCGTGCCCGGCCCCGGCGACCTCGGCGCTGCTGGCGGGGGCGCGCGTCGTGGGCACCAGCCTGTCCGGCGAGACCGTGACGCCGACCGCCGCCGCGCTGCTGCTCGCGATCGGCGCCGACTACGGCCCCGCGCCGGCGATGCGGATGGGGTCCACCGGCTACGGCGTGGGCACCAGGACGCTGCCCGACCGGCCCAACGTGGCCGTCGTCCGGCTCGGCGACCGGGAGCCCGCGGACGTGCGCGACCTGGTGGTGCTGGAGACGAACCTGGACGACGTGACGGGGGAGGTCCTCGGGTACGTCGTCGCGCTGCTGCTCGACTCGGGCGCGTTGGACAGCTGGATCACCCCCGTGACGATGAAGAAGGGCAGGCCGGGCCACGTGCTGCACGCGTTGGCGACACCGGAGGCCGCCGACGGGATCGAGCGCCGGATGCTCGTGGAGACGGGCACGCTGGGCGTGCGGCGGACCACCGTGCGGCGGGACGCCCAGCCCCGGGAGACCGACACCGTGCAGGTCCGGGGGATGCCGGTGCGCCGCAAGCACGGGCCGCACCACGGCAAACCTGAGTACGACGACGCCGTCACCGTCGCCCGGCAGACCGGTCTGCCGCTGCGCACCGTGCTCGGGATGGCCGCGCGAAGCACCGAGGAGCGTTGATGGACACCAGCACCGCCGCCACACGGCTCGTGGGACACCTCGCGGAGGTCGGCCCGGTCGCCGTGGCCTTCTCCGGCGGCGTGGACTCCGCGCTCGTGCTCGCCGCCGCCGCGCGCGCCCTGGGGCCCGACGCGGTGCTCGCGGTCACCGCCGACTCCGCGAGCCTCGCCGCCGCCGAGCTGGCCGCCGCGGTCGCGTTCGCCACCGGCCTCGGCGTGCGGCACCTGGCGCCCGGCACCGCGGAGCTGGACAACCCCTCGTACGCGGCGAACGGCCGCGACCGCTGCTACTTCTGCAAGTCCACCGTGCTGGACACCATCACCGCCGTCGCGCGGGACCACGGTGTGGCCTCGGTGGCGACCGGCGTGAACGCCGACGACGCGCACGACCCGTTCCGGCCGGGCATCCGCGCCGGCGACGAGATCGGCGTGCGCACCCCGCTGCGCGACCTCGGCCTGACCAAGGCCGACGTCCGCGCGGTGAGCCGCCACTGGGGACTGTCCACCTGGGACAAACCGGCGATGCCCTGCCTGGCCAGCCGCGTGCGCTACGGGGTGGCGATCACCCCAGCCCGCCTGGCCAGGGTGGAACGCGCCGAGGTGGCGGTCCGGGCGTGGCTGGCGGACGCGGGCACCCCGACCCGGGACCTGCGCGTGCGCGACCTCGGCGACACGGGCCGGGTCGAGCTGGACCCGCACCTGGTCGACCGGCCCGAGCTCGCGCCCGCCCTGGCGGAGGTCGTCCGGGCGGCGGGTTTCGAGGGCGTCGAACTGGCCGTGTTCCGGTCGGGCGCCCTGAACCACGAGTGAACCCGGTCCCGCGCGTCCGGGCGGCCTGACAGGAGCACCGACCAGCCGGGCGCGGCCGTGCGGGCGGCGCGAACGCGGATCGGCAGAGCGCGTCTCCCCGGCGCGGTGGCCGCCCGTGCCGCCGTCCTCGTCCCGGATCCGCTTGCCCCGCACCGGGTTCCGGCCGGGATGTCGGGCTGCTGCGCTGGATGGAGCAGCACGCGGTCCACGGCCGGTGGCTAAAGTGAACGCTCACATCTTTAGCTTTGACCGGCCGAATCGCGCGTCGCTACATTCGACTGGCAATCGGGGTCGCCCGCCGTCCGCGACCCGACCCCGCCGGTGTCGGTCGGACGACGCTGGGCCGCCGCGCGTCGCGCGAGCCACGACACCGAACAGCGAAGGGACCCGAGACCATGGAACACCCATCCCGGCGACATCGCGTCGTGCACGCCGTGTCCGCGGCCCTGCTGGTGGCGGCGGGCATGGTGACGGTGCTGAACGCCGAACCCGCCCGCGCGCTGGACAACGGCGTGGCGCGCACCCCGCCGATGGGGTGGAACTCGTGGAACACGTTCGGCTGCAACATCAACGAGGCGTTGATCCGGCAGATGGCCGACGCGATGGTCAGCTCCGGCATGCGTGAAGCGGGCTACCAGTACGTGGTGGTGGACGACTGCTGGATGAACCCCAACCGCGACTCGTCGGGCAACCTGCAGGGCGACCCGAGCCGGTTCCCCAGCGGCATGAAGGCGCTGGGCGACTACATCCACTCCAAGGGCTTGAAGTTCGGCATCTACCAGGCGCCGCTGGCCGAGACGTGCGCGCAGTACTTCGACTCCTACCCCGGCTCCACGGGGGCGCTGAACCACGAGGAGCAGGACGCCCGGCAGTTCGCCGCCTGGGGCGTGGACTTCCTGAAGTACGACTGGTGCTCGCCCAGCGGCACGATCGACGACCAGGTGCGCACCTTCGCGAAGATGCGCGACGCCCTCAAGGCCACCGGGCGGCCGATCGTCTACAGCATCAACTCCAACAGCATCCACGACAAGACCGGGCCCCGCCGCAACTGGGGCGACATCGCGAACATGTGGCGCACCACCGAGGACATCACCAACAAGTGGGACACCGGGCAGACCAACGGCTACCCGATGGGCGTGCAGAACATCGTCAACGTCACCGTGCCCCTGTGGTCCTACGCCAAGCCGGGCGCGTTCAACGACCAGGACATGATGGAGGTCGGCCGCGGAGGCATGACCGACACCGAGATGCGCAGCCACTTCGCCTTGTGGGCGGTCATGGCGTCACCGCTCATCGCCGGCAACGACCTGCGCAACATGAACGCGGCCACGTCCACGATCCTCAAGAACGCCAACCTCATCGCCATCAACCAGGACCCGCTCGGGGTGCAGGCCATCGAGGTCTCCAACGACGGCACCCGCCGCGTGCTGGCCAAGCGGCTGTCCAACGGCGAGGTCGCGGTGGCGCTGTTCAACCAGGGCTCGACGACGACCACGGTGTCCACCAACGGCTTCTCCGTCGGGTTGGAAGGCGTGTCGTTCACCCTGCGGGACGTCTGGACGGACGCGGTCACCGGGACGAGCGGCAACATCTCCGCGTCCGTGCCCGCCCACGGCACCGTCGTCTACCGGGCGTCCGGGTCCGGCTGGCCGACCAGCACCACGACCACCACGACGACGACCACCACCACGACCACCACTCCGGAGCCGAGCGGCTCCTGCCGGGTCACGAACACCGTGAACGCCTGGGGCAACGGCCTGACCTCGGACATCACCATCACCAACACTGGGTCCGCGCCCATCGCCGGGTGGTCGTTGGCGTTCGCCCTGCCCGCCGGGCAGACCATCACCTCGGGCTGGAACGCGAGCTACTCGCCGTCCTCCGGGCAGGTGACGGCCAGGAACGTCTCCTACAACGGCGACATCGCACCGGGCGCGTCGGTCGGCATCGGCTTCCAGGCCACCCACACGGGCGACGCGGCCAAACCCGCGTCGTACACCCTCAACGGCGCGGCCTGCACCACCTGACCGGCAGGCGGGTGTGCCGGTCAGGCCGGCACGCCGAGTCCGCGCTCGCGCAACCATGCCAGCTGCTCGACCGGGTTGGAGCCGTAGCCGCCCCCGTGGTCGGCGAAGGGCCACACGGTCATGGTCCGGTCCTCGCCCGCGTAGTGGTTGAACGCCGCGTAGACGGTGGAAGGAGGGCAGATCGGGTCCATCAGGCCGACGCTGAACAGCGCCGGCGTCGTGGCCCGCTGGGCGAAGTGGACGCCGTCGAAGTAGGACAGCGTGGTGAAGGTCCGCTCTACGTGCCGGCGGCTGTGCCAGCGCAGGTACTTCGCGAGCTCCTCGTACGGCCCCTCGCCGCTGATCTCCGCCGCCCGGCGGTAGTGGCACAGGAAGGGCACGTCCGGCATGACCGCGGCCACGTCGTCCGACGCCGGCCCCGCGACGGCGAGCGCCAGACCGCCGCCCTGGCTCCCGCCGGTGACGACCACCCGCCGGTGGCCCAGCCCGGGCAGGTCGGCGACCGCGTCCACCGCCCGGACGCAGTCGGTGATGAGACGCCGGTAGTAGTAGTGCTCGGGGGAGTCGACGCCGCGGGTCATGAAGCCCTCGGCCCACTGGGTGCCGTTGCCCTCCGTCGTGTCCGGCGTGTCGTGGCCCTGGCCGCGGCTGTCGACGACGAGGTGCGCGTACCCGGCGGCCGACCAGAGCAGGTGGTCGGTGGGCAGGCCGCGACCTCCGGTGTAGCCGATGTAGGTCACGACGACGGGCAGCGGGCCTTCGGCGCCGCGCGGGCGCAGCAGCCAGGCGGCCACCGGTTCGCCGTTCCAGCCGGGGAACCGGACGTCGTCCACCTCGACGGAGCGCAGCAGGTGCCGGTCGGTGACCCGTTGGCCAGTGGTGAAGCGCTTCGACGTTCGCATTCGGCCGGCCGCCCTGTCAATCGGCGAACCCCCAAATGAGACTGTTCAAGCGCTTCAACAGAAGGAGTGATCGTGACCGACGAACCGCGCGTCATCCACTGGGGCCACGGCAGCCTGGCGGTCGAGTTCGGCCTCGGCGCGGACGGCGTCCTCCGGCTGACCCGCCTCGGCTCGCCCGGTGACGCGCCGGGTGGGCGCCACCCCGGTGCGCCGGTGCCGCTGGTGGCCGTGACGGCGGTCGGTCACGGCCGCACCTGGTCGGGCGACCGCTTCATCCACACCGCGATCGGTGAGCGGCTCCGCTACCGGGCGCACCGCTCGACCCACGAGGACGGGTGGCACACGCTCGTCGTCGAACTCGACGACCCGGTGACCGGCCTGGTCGCCGAGGTGGTCTACGGCTCGCCGGACGGCGTGCCCGTGCTGCGCGGCGAGGTCCTGCTGCGCAACGAGGGAGAGACCGTCCTCCCGCTCCAGGCGGTCAGCTCGCTCGCGGTGGGGTGCCTCACCCCGGGACGGGCGGACGCGCTGGACGACGCCGACCTGCTGTGGGCGGACAACGACTGGCTCGCCGAGTGCCGCTGGCGGCGCAGCCCGCTGCGGCTGACCTCGCCCGCCCTCAACGGGCGCGTGCGGACCCCCGACGGCCGGGGCGCGTTCGTGCTGGCGGGCGTCGGCGCCTGGTCCAGCGGCGGCCGGTTGCCGATGGGGGGCCTGGCCGACCGCCGGACCGGCCGGACGTGGCTGTGGCAGGTGGAGCACAACGGCGGCGGCTGGCGCTGGGAGTGCGGCGAACGCGAGGAGTCGGCCTACCTGGCGGTGTTCGGCCCCTGCGACAGCCACCACGGCTGGCGTCACGACCTCGAACCGGGCGCGGAGTTCCGCACCGTGCCCGCTGCCCTCGCGTTCGGCGCGGACGGCGGGCCCGACACCGCCTTCGCCGCGCTGACCGACTACCGCCGTGCGACGCGTCGACCCCACCCCGACCACGAGAGCCTGCCCGTCATCTTCAACGACTACATGAACTGCCTGATGGGCGACCCCACCGCCGCCAAGCTGCTGCCGCTGGTGGACGCCGCGGCCGAGGCGGGCGCGGAGCACTTCGTCATCGACGCCGGCTGGTACGCCGACGAGACCGAGAACTGGTGGGACACCGTCGGCCCCTGGGAGGCCTCGCGCTCCCGCTTCCCCGGGCCGCGCGGCCTGCACGAGGTCCTGGACCGCATCCGGGACCGCGGCATGGTGCCCGGCTTGTGGCTGGAGCCGGAAGTGGTCGGCGTCCGCAGCACGGTCGCCGACGCGCTGCCCGAGGAGGCGTTCTTCCGGCGCGACGGCGTGCGCGTGGTCGAGGCGGGCCGCTACCAGCTCGACCTGCGCCACCCCGCCGCCCGCGCCCACCTCGACCGGGTGGTGGACCGCCTGGTCGGCGAGTGGGGCGTCGGGTACCTCAAGCTGGACCACAACATCGACGCCGGTCCCGGCACCGGCGACAACCCCGGCGCCGGTCTGCTCGGCCACAACCGCGCGCACCTGGACTGGCTCGACGGCGTCCTCGACCGCCACCCGCGCCTGGTGCTGGAGAACTGCGCCTCCGGCGGTATGCGCATGGACCACGCGCTGCTGTCCCGGATGCAGGTGCAGTCCACCAGCGACCAGCAGGACCTGGTGCTCTACGCGCCCATCGCCGCCGCCGCGCCCACCGCGATGACCCCGGAGCAGGGCGCGGTGTGGGCCTACCCGCAGCCGGAGGACTCGCTGGACGAGGTCGCCTTCACCATGGTCAACGCGCTCCTCGGCCGGATGCACCTGTCGGGGCGGATCTCGGAGCTCCGCCCCGAGGCCCGTGCTCTCGTGCACGAGGCGGTGGCGGTGTACAAGGACATCCGCGCCGACCTGCCGCTGGCCGTGCCCGCCTGGCCGCTCGGTCTGCCCGCCTGGGACGACCCGTGGATCGCGCTCGCCCTGCGCACACCCGACACCACCTACCTCGCCGCGTGGCGGCGACCCGGCGCGGAGGGCGCCGTGACGCTGCGCCTGCCGCACCTGCGCGGCGCGGACGTCGTGGTCGACCTGCTCTACCCCGGTGCCGGCGGGGCCGCCACGACGTGGCACGGTGACCAGGCCGACCTGGTGCTCGCGCTGCCGACGGCGCCGTCCGCCGTGCTGACGAGGCTTTGTTTGCGTTAACAAGATTGCTCACCGTGCAAAGCGGGTTCCGGGACCTGAGTGGTCTGGTCCACGTGAAGTGAGCGCTAACAATTTTAGCTTTCCCCGGCGTTGACCACCGCCCGAGTCGCCGGCTAGATTGGCTCGAAAGTGAAGGTTATTCCGTCGAAAATTTCGAACCTGCCGGCCGGGAGTGCGCCCGGGCGCGACCTCCCATCGAGGACGGTGGTCCGCGCGGGGCCGATCCGGTGCGGCTCCCGCGATCCGGTCACCGCGCGACTCCGCCCCGCGTGGTGACCGCCAACCACGCACTCGATGCAGGAACGGCAGAAAAGAGTCTTCGATGATCACGCGTAGGCTTCTCGGGCCCGCGTTGGCGGCGGTGCTCCTCACCGCGGCGGCGACCGGCACGGCGTTGAGCGGAGGGCTCGGCGAGACCGCGCCGGCCGCGCAGGTCGGCGCACTCGCGTCGAGCGCGGGCTGCGGCAAGACCCCGACGCTGCGCAGCGGCACGCACACGATCCAGAGCAGCGGCAAGAGCCGCAGCTTCATCCTGCGGGTGCCCGACGGCTACGACAACACCCGTCCCTACCGGCTGATCTTCGGGTTCCACTGGCGTGGCGGCACGATGAACGACGTGTCCTCGGGCGGGACCAGCGGGACGGCGTGGTCGTACTACGGGATGCAGGAGCAGTCGAACAACAGCGCGATCCTGGTGGCGCCGCAGGGCCTGGGCAACGGGTGGGCCAACTCCGGCGGCGAGGACGTGGTGTTCACCGATGACATGCTCAAGCGGATCGAGGCGGACCTCTGCGTCGACACCGCGCTGCGGTTCGCGATGGGGTTCAGCTACGGCGGCGGCATGAGCTACGCGCTGGCGTGTGCCCGCGCGACGGTGTTCCGCGCGGTCGTGGTGTACGCGGGCGCGCAGTTGAGCGGGTGCAGCGGCGGCAGCCAGCCGATCGCGTACTTCGGCATGCACGGCATCACCGACAACGTGCTGAACATCTCGCAGGGCCGGTCGTTGCGCGACCGGTTCGTGGCGAACAACGGGTGCACGCCGCAGAGTCCCCGCGAGCCGGCCAACGGCAGCATGTCCCACATCACGACGACGTACTCGTGCCGCGCCGGGTACCCGGTGCAGTGGGCCGCGTTCGACAACGGCCACATGCCCGGCCCGGTCGACGGCACCTACACCGAGAGCGGCATCCGGACCTGGACCAAGGGCGAGGCCTGGAAGTTCATCTCCCAGTTCCAGGGCGGCCCCGGCACCACCACGACCACCACGACCAGCACCACGACCACGACGACGACGACCACCACCACCACCACGACCACGAACCCGCCCGGTGACGGTTGCCGGGTGACCGACACCGTCAACGCGTGGAACGGCGGTCTGACGTCGGAGATCGCCATCACGAACACCGGCAGCGCGCCGATCAACGGCTGGTCGCTGGTGTTCACCCTGCCGGGCGGGCAGACGATCACCTCCGGGTGGAACGCCTCCTACTCGCCCGCGTCGGGACAGGTCACGGCCAGGAACGTCTCCTACAACGGCGCCATCGCCCCCGGTGCGACGGTGAGCATCGGCTTCCAGGCCAACCACACCGGCAACGCCGGCGAGCCGTCCTCGTTCACCCTCAACGGCGCGGCCTGCAGCGTCGCCTGACACCACCGGTCGCGCCGGCAAGCGACCGGGAGGGAACCGCCGAAGGCCGGTCACGGCCTTCGGCGGTCCTCCTCGTCGACGCGACCCCGGGTCAGGCCGTCGTGCCGGTGACCGCCCCGCCCGACTCGGTGACGTGGTACGTCACCCGGGCGCCGCTCCAGCAGTGGAACGTGAGCGTCACCCGGGAGTCGTCCCTGACGGAGGCGGAGAACTCCGGCGTCAGCGCGGTGCGACCGCCCGGGTAGCCGGGCGTGAACGTCCGGTCGTACTCCTTGAAGGACGTCCAGTCGTTCGGGCCCGCGTTGGCGCTGTCGTCGTACTTGCATCGTGGCGAGCTGGTCGCCGCGGAAGGCCGTCAGCACCGCGTTCGTGCCGTAGCCCCCGCAAGCCGCTCAGCCTGGTCAGCGCCGCGGCGGTCAGGGCGAGCCGGTCACCCTCGACCGCGTAGTCCCGGCCGCGCGCCGGCTTCGTGCTGCCCTGGTACAGGCCGATCTGCGCGTACAGCTCCGGGTCGCACCACCGGAACGTGGTCCGGTCCAGGTGCTGCCCGTTGTCCCACAACATCGTGGTGAGCTTCCTGGTGCGCGCGTAGTGGCCGAGGTACTCGAAGAACTTCAGCTTCTCGCCCTGCTCGACGGTGCCGGTGTGCCGGTCGAAGCCCAGCAGGCCGTACTCGCCGATGACCACCGGGAGGCCGCGCTCGTGCGCGCCGTCGAGCATCGGCCGGACCCAGTCGAGGTCGAACCGGCCGTTCTCCGGTTCCCAGGTGGACCACACGGACTCGCCGACCCGGATGCCGGTGAACCGCGCCCGCGAGGTGGATCGATCCATGGCGGTGACCTCCGCGGTCGGTGGAACTGCTGCGGCGGGTGGAGCCCGCGCGGGACGCCGGTCAGCTGTCGAGCGGCTCGTCGTCGGCCCAGTCGAAGTGGACGGCGCCCGAGGTGGCGTACAGGCCGATGACCCGGCCGGTGAAGCCGCCGGCGACCTCGGTGGAGAGGTGGCGGCCGTCGAGGGTGGCGAGGGCGGTGAACCCGTCCGGTCCGTCGATGCCGAAGGACAGGGTGTCGGGTCCGGTGCGCGCGTCCCGGAGGGTCTTCTCCTCGCGCACCTCGACGCCGAGGACCAGCGGTCCGGCCGGCGTCGCCTGGGACGCCACCACCGCCTTCAGCGAGCCGACGCGGGCGAGCACCCGCACCTCGCCGGCGGTCGCCTCGATCTCGTAGTGGTGCTCCTCGTCCAGCCGCACCGCGAGACCGCCCGTCCCGCCGGTGGCGTCCACGAGCGTGCGCACCCGGCAGGACCGGTGGCGCTGGCGGCGGCCCACGAACACGACGTCGCGCTCGTCCAGGGACTCGCCGCGCGCGTGGAGGGTCAGCCACCCGGCGCGCTCCCCGGTGGTGCAGTGCCGTTCCCGGCGGTCGCGCAGCGAGATCCAGGACGGGTGCAGCACCGGGAGGTCGAAGTCGTCGCGGCCCGAGGCGTCCCGTTCCGCCCGCAACGGCCAGGGCACGGTCCCCTCCGGCTCCAGCGGTCCGACGACCGGCCAGTCGTCCACCCAGGTGACGGGCGCGAGGAACGTCTCGCGGCCCAGCACGTGCCAGCCGGGTGTCCCGCCGCCCGGCCGCACGCCTAGCAGCACCAGCCACCACGAGCCGTCCGGCCCCCGCACGAGGTCGCCGTGCCCGGTGTTCTGGATCGGGTGGTCGGTGCTCCGGTGGGTCAGCACCGGGTTGGCCGGGCAGGGCTCGAACGGGCCGGCGGGCGTGCGGCCGCGGGCGACCGAGACGCCGTGGCCGCGTTCGGTGCCGCCCTCGGCGATCAGCAGGTACCAGTACTCGCCGATCCGGTACAGGTGCGGCGCTTCCGGGGCCTTCGCGCCGGGCGTTCCCGACCAGATCCGCCGCGGCGCGTCGAGCACCTGCCCGGTGAGCGGGTCGATCCGCACCTGGGACACCCCGGCGACCGTGCACCAGCAGTTGCCGTCGTCGTCCCACGCGAGGTCGGGGTCGATGCCGGGCAGGTCGGGCAGCAGGACCGGGTCCGACCACGGTCCGGCGGGGTCGGTGGCGCTGACCAGCAGGTTGCCGTCACCGCTCACGTTCGTGGTGATGAGCCAGAACCGGCCGTCGTGGTGGCGCAGGGTCGGCGCGTAGACGCCGGCGGACGACGGCGAGTCCAGCGGGAGGCGCAGCTGCTCGGGCCGGTCGAGCACGTTGCCGAGCTGCGTCCAGCGCACCAGGTCGCGGCTGTGGAAGATCGGCACGCCGGGGAAGTACTCGAAGCTGGAGCAGACGAGGTAGTAGTCGTCGCCGACGCGGCAGACGCTCGGGTCGGGGTGGAAGCCCGCGATCACGGGGTTGGCGAACGTGCTGTGGTCCGGTGACATCCCATCAGGTCCTTCGTGGTCGGGGCGCGCTCCAGCGCACCGGTGCGGCGCGGCGCACGGTGCGGTCGACGGGGTCGGGTGGGGGTCAGGGCATCCGGAGCACGGCGCAGCCGTGCGGCGGCAGCTCGGTCAGCGGGCCGTCGGTGAGCAGGTCGTGCGCGGCCCGGGGGAGCGGGACGGCGTCACCGCCGTGGTTGAGCAGGAAGCGCCACGCGCCCCGGGTGACGGCCTCCACGCCGGGCGGCCACTCGCGGACCACGCCGGCTTCGCCCAGGAGCCGCTGGACCAGCGCGCCGTAGTCGCCGGTGTCGAGGACGGTGGAGAGGTACCAGCCGCGCCCGTCGCCGAAGGAGTGGCGGGTGAGCGCCGGGTGGCCGGCGAGCATCCCGTGCGTGTAGGCGGAGACGGCCTCGGCGCCGTCGAGGCGCAGGTACTCGCTCCACGCGGTGCCGTGCGCGCCGTCGGACAGCGCGACGCGTTCCCCCTGCCGCAACGGGCGCGGTTCTTCGACCCGGACGCCGAGGGCTTCGCGCAGCGGCCCGGCCGGGTAGCCGCCGAGCCGGGCGTGGGGGCGTTCGTCGACCACGCCGCCGAAGTGCTGCAGGAGCAGGGTGCCGCCGCCGGCGACGTAACGCCGCAGGTTCGCCGCGCCCGCGTCGGTCACCAGCGGCAGGGCCGGCGCCAGCACCAGCCGGTAGCGGCTCAGGTCGTGCTCCGGGTGGGCGAAGTCGGTCACCACCCCCGCGTCCCACAACGCCCGGTGCGCGCGGCGCAGCATCGAGTGGTAGCCCGGCTCCGGCGAGGGCAGGCCGTCCGCCTCCGACGCCCACCACGCCTCGGCGTCGTGCAGCACGGCCACCTCGGCGGTCACGGTCGACCCGGCCACCTCGGCGAGCCGGGCGACCGCCTCGCCGAGCGCCCGCACCTCGCGGAAGATCCGGCTGTCCGGTCCGGCGTGCGGCACCATCGCCGAGTGCCACGTCTCGGCGCCCGCCTTCGACTGGCGCCACTGGAAGAACAACGCGCCGTCCGAGCCGCGCGCGATGTGGCCCAGCGTGTGCCGGAAGATGTCGCCCGGGTCCTTCGGCAGCACCCGGCCTTCGGCGTAGACGGTGTTCGCGCCCTGCTCCATGAGCAACCACGGCCGGCCGCCGCCGAGCGAACGGGCGCGGTCCGCGCCGAACGCGGTGTCCGCCGCCGCGTCGAGGCCGGGCCGGTCCGGGTAGTGGTCGATGGTCACGAAGTCCAGCTCGCGGCCGAACGCCCACAGGTCGAGGTTCTGGTAGCCGGGCAGCATCAGGTTGGTGGTCACCGGCCGGTCGCTGTGCGCGCGGATCTCGTCGCGCTGCTCCCGGTAGGCGGCGAGCGCCACGTCGGAGAAGAAGCGGCGGAAGTCCAGCGACTGCCCGGGGTTGTGGTGCCACTGCGTGGCGCGCGGCGGCAGGACCTCGTCCCACGAGTGGTAGCGCTGGCTCCAGAACGCCGTGCCCCACGCCTCGTTGAGGGCGTCCAGCGTGCCGTGCCGGTCGCGCAGCCAGGTGCGGAACGCGGCGGCGGCGTGGTCGCAGAAGCAGAGCGTGGCGTACTCGTTGTGCACGTGCCACAGCGCGACCGCCGGGTGCCGGCCGTAGCGCTCGGCGAGGGCGGCGGCGACCCGGCGGGCCGCGTCGCGGTAGGCCGGCGCGGCGAGGCAGTAGGTGTCGCGGCTGCCGTGCACGAGCCGGACGCCCTCGGCGGTCACCGGCAGCGCGTCCGGGTGCGCCCTGGTGAACCACGGGGGAGGGGAGGCGGTCGGCGTGGCCAGGTCGACGGCGACGCCGCCCGCGTGCAGCCGGTCGAGGTGGGCGTCGAGCCAGGCGAAGTCGTAGCGGCCCTCCTCGGGTTCCAGCAGGGCCCAGGAGAACACGCCGACCGTGGCGAGGTTGACCCGCGCGCGGCGCATCAGCTCGTCGTCCTCGGCCCAGACCGCCTCGTCCCACTGCTCGGGGTTGTAGTCACCGCCGAACGCGAGCCCGTCGAGCCGTCCGGTCAGCTTCCGGGTCGTCATGCCTGCTCCTCGTGCCGTGGCAGCCGTGCGTCGTCGCGCACGGCCAGGGGGATGCGCTCGGTCGGCACGCCGTCGACCGGGGTCGCGGAGGTGCATTCGGCGCTCCTGGCGGTGGTGGTGGTCCGTCGCCCCCGAAGGCCGGGGCGGCGGACGCGGAAGGAGCCCGCTCGCGGGCCTCAGGACGAGCTCGGGGTCCGGCTGCGGTGCTGGCTGGTGCTCTCCCGGACGGTCAGGACGGGGCGGAGCAGGGTGAGCTCGTCGTCCGGCACCTCGTCGCGGCCGGCGGCGGTGATCCGCCGCAGGAGCTGCTCGACGGCGACCCGGCCGAGTTCCTGGGCCGGGCCGGTGACCGCCGTCAGCGCGGGCGCGTACTGCTCGGCGAGCAGCTCGGGGCACAGCGCGATCACCGAGGCGTCCTCGGGCACCGTCCGCCCGCTGATGCGCAGCAGGCTGAGCAGCGGGCCGATCGCGCCCTCGTTCTGCACCACGAACCCCGTGGTGTCCGGCCGGTCGGCGAGGATGCGGGCCAACGTCCCGGCGGTGCTCTCGTAGGTGCCCTCGCACGGCCGGTGCACGAACCGCAGGCCGCGCTCCTCGGCGCGTTCCCGGAAGCCCATCAGGGTGCGCTCGGCGTACCCGGCGTGCCGCTGGTACACCCCCGAGCCGTACCCGATGAACGCGACCTCCCGGTGACCGAGGTCGGCCAGGTGGTCCGCGCACGACGCGCCCGCCGCCGCGAAGTCGTGGTCCACGCAGGACAGGCCGCTCGGGTCGTCGGGCAGGCCGATGAGCGCGGCCTGCGTGCGCAGCTCGCGCAGCACCGGGATGCGCTCGTCGGCCAACCCGACGTCCATCAGGATCACGCCGTCCGCCAGCCCGCTCAGCGCGACCCGGCGCACGCCCTCCGGGCCTTCGTCGTTGGTGATCAGCAGCACGTCGTAGCCGTGCTGGCGGGCCGTCACGGTGACCGAGATGGCGATCTGCATCATGATCGGCACGTACACGTCGGCGCGCAGCGGGACCACCAGGGCGACTATGTGGGAGCGCTTCGCGGCCAGCGCCCTGGCGCCGGCGTTGGGGTGGTAGCCGAGCTCGGCCACCGAACGCTCGACGCGGCGTCGGGTCTCCTCGGAGATCGAGCGCTTGCCGCTGAGCACGTAGCTGACCGTGCTGGCGGACACGCCCGCGTGCCTGGCCACATCGGCAAGTGTCACCATGCGTGATGCTCCTGCTTTCTCGTTCTTCCCGGGCCCGCTGCGGCGCCCGCGTGCGCCTAGTGTGCCGGGTCAGCCCTTGACCGCCCCGGTGAGCACGCCGACGCGGAAGTGCTTCTGCATGAACGGGTACACCAGCAGCAGCGGCACGATCGTCAGCACCACCACCGCCATCTGCAACGACAGCGGCGCGGTCTGCGCGAACTGCGAGCCGAAGCCGGAGTTCACCGACCCGGGCAGCCCGTTGCCCCGGTTGACGTAGGTCAGCAGCACGTACTGCAGCGGCCACTTCTCGCTGTCGGTCGGCATGTAGAGCATCACGTTGAAGAACGAGTTCCAGTAGCCCACGCCGTAGAACAGGGCGACGACCGCGGTCACCGCCCGTGACGTCGGCAGCACGATCGACCACAGGATCCGCCAGTCGCCGGCGCCGTCGATCCGCGCCGCCTCGATCAGGTCCGCCGAGGTGTCCGAGTAGAAGGCCCGCAGCACCAGGATGTTGAACACCGACACCGCGCTGGGCAGGATCAGCGCCCACCACTGCCCGTAGCCGCCGAGCTCGGTGACGACCAGGAAGGTCGGGATCAGGCCGCCGCTGACGAACATGGTGAGGATCAGCAGCACCAGGATGAAGCGGTGGGCCACCGAGCCGGACCGGGACAGGCCGTAGGCGCACAGGATCGACACGACCATGGACACCGCGGTGCCGACCGCGGTGATGCCGAGGCTGACCAGCAGCGCGTTGCGCACCGTGGAGTCGCCGAGCATCACGCGGTAGGCCTCGAAGGTCACGTCGGTCGGCCAGAGCACCAGGCCGCCCGCGCGGTTGACCGCCGCCTGGGTGGACAGGCTGGTCACGACGATGATCCACAACGGCACCAGGACCACCGCCACGACCACGCCCAGGGTCAGGCCCTTGGCGGTCTGACCGGCCGCGGTCGGGGGCTCCTCCCAGGCCGGCCGGGTGGCGCGCTTGCGCTGCCGGACGGGCCTGCGCCCGGCGGTCTCGCGCCGGTCCTCGGTGCGTTCGATGCTGAGCGTCTCGGTCATTTCCGGTACAACCCGTCTTCGCCGAAGGCGTGCGCCAGCTTGTTCGCGCCCCAGATGAGCAGCAGCGAGATGACGCTCTTGAACAACCCGGCCGCCGCCCCGTAGCTGTAGTTGTTGGTGGCGATGCCGTAGTAGAACGCGAAGGTGTCGAGCACGTCGGCCGCCTCGTGGCCGACCGCCTCCCGCTGGATCAGGAACTGCTCGAACCCGACGGTGAGCGCGTTGCCCAGGCGCAGCACCAGCATGAGCATGATGACGCCGGCCATCCCGGGCAGGGTGATGTGCCACAGCCGCCGCCACCGCCCGGCGCCGTCCACCGCCGACGACTCGTACAGGTCGGTGTTGATGGCGGCGAGCGCGGCGAGGAAGACGATGATCGACCAGCCGGCCTCCTTCCAGATCGCCTGCGAGGTGACCAGCAGCACGAAGGTGTCCGGGTTGGTCATGATGTCCCAGGTGCTGACGTCGTTGCCGCGCAGGAACTGGTTGAGCAGCCCCGCACCGCCGAACATCTGCTGGAAGATCGTGATCGCGAGCACCCACGAGAAGAAGTGCGGCAGGTAGGCGATGGACTGGATGAGGTTGCGCAACCGCTCGCTGAGCACCGAGTTGAGCAGCAGGGCCAGCGCGATCGGGATCGGGAAGAACAGGATCAGCTGCACGAAGCTGAGGTACAGCGTGTTCGTCAGCGAGCCCCAGAACAGCGAGTCCCCGAACAGGGTGGTGAACTGGTCGAAGCCCACCCACTCGCTGTTCCACACCCCCACCAGCGGGTTGTAGTCCTGGAACGCGGTCAGCAGCCCGAACAGCGGCACGTAGTTGAAGACCAGGAGCAGGACGACGGCGGGCACGGTCATCAGCAGCAGCGACCGGTCCCGCCGCAGCCTCGCCCGCAGGCTCAGCTTGTTCCTGCGCGCGGGCGGCTCCGCGGTCACGGAGCTCATTGCCCGGTCCCGTACTTCTGCAGCACGTTCTCGTCCATCCACTGGACCAGCTTGTCGCCGCCACCGCTGGACTTCCAGGTGGTGATGGCCTCCTTCACCTCCGCGACCTTCTTCTTGCCGTGGTAGCAGTCCTTGATGGCGTCCTCGACGGCTTGCGCCGCGTCGGCGGTGGCCATCGACCGCGGCAGGCTGATGTTCATGTTCCAGAACACCGGCTTGCGCAGGTGCTTGACGTTCGCGGCCTGCCAGGCGGTGAGGTCCTTGGTGACGGTGTCCGAGCCGGGGTTGCTGACCACGGCGGGCGGCGAGGCCAGGAACGGGAAGGTCTGCGCCTGGACGTTCTTCTTGCCCTCCTCGGTGGCGGTCGGCACGCCGTCGACCATGGTGTGGTGCACGCCCTCGACACCGAAGTTGACCAGCGTGTACTCCACCGAGCCGAACGGCGCGGCCAGGTAGTTCGCGACCGCCAGCAGCTCCTCGACCTGCTCCGGCTTCAGGCTGCTGTTGAGGTAGCTCATGATGCTGGTGGAGGGGCCCATCTCGACCAGCGGGTCGCCCTTGCCGTCCGCGGTGAAGTAGTCGAGGGAGCCCCGCCGGAAGTTCGGGTTGGCGGCCGTGCCGGACTGGTGGTCGGCCGCGTTCCAGACGCCGGTGCCGCCGCCGCTGATGAGCACCTTGCCGGAGTAGAAGCGCACGTTGCCGTCGGCGTTGTTGCCGGCCAGCGCGTCCGGGTGCAGGTAGCCGGAGGTCGCGAGCCGGTAGTGCCACTCCAGGGCGTCCAGCAGCTCCGGCAGGTCGTACTTGTGGATCAGCTTGCCGTTCTCCACCCGCCACTTGAGCGGCACGTTCCACGACGGGAACAGGTAGGTCCACACGTCGTCGAAGGCCCACACGCCGCCCTTGGCGTCGGTCAGCTCCTTGCCCAGGTTCATCAGGTCCTCGGCGGACTTCACCTGGTCCGCGGTGATGCCCCTGGCCTCCAGGACGTCGCGGCGGTAGAACGTGGTGCCGGCGACGACGTACCCGCTGGAGAACGACGGGATGCCGTAGATCTTGTCGCCCCAGGCGCCGGCCCGCCAGGCGCCCGTGGGGATGGCCGCGAGGTTGGGGTACTTCTTGATGTTGTCGCCGGACAGGTAGGGCGTCAGGTCCGCGAGCTGCGACCCGGCCAGCTCGCCGACGCTGAAGTTGGAGTTCCACCAGGTCGGCAGCTGGATCCAGTCGGGCAGCCGCTTGGCGGCGGTCATCGTGGGGATGATCGTGGCGTAGTTGTTGCCGTCGGCGGGCTTCATGTCGAGCGTGACGCCCAGCGCCTTGTTCATCGCCTGGTAGAACGAGTTGTCCGAGGGCGGGATCGTGCCCCACAGGGGCGTGACGGTCGTGTACCTGCCGCCCTTGCCCGGCACGCCGGACACGGTGGCGACCCGGTTCGACGGGTAGGACAGGAAGCCGGGGTCGGTCAGGACGTCCGGGCCGCCGGCGATGGAGGCGATGTCCGGGTTGATCGAGGTGCTGGGCACGTAGTTGGGCAGCGCGGACCTGAGGGCTTCGCTGTTCGCGCCGGTCTTCTGCTCCACGCCGCCGCCGCAAGCGGACAGCAGGCCACCCATGGCCGTGAGTCCCGCGACCGAGGCCGTGACGCTCAGGAACCTCCGGCGATTCAGCTCAATCCCCATGACAGGGTCCACCCTTCTACGTTGAAAGCGGTGTGTCGAAGCGCTTAGACGATGCCGGAGACTAATCATGTGACGTGGCGCACGGCAAGAGCCACTTCCCTGCTGAGATGCGGACCGTTCGTCCTGATTGACAGCCTCACGGACACCATGTCAGCGTTGAAGCGCTTCACCTGATCAGACTCAAGGGGTTGTGCCGCGTGAGTTCCTCCTCCCTGCCCGCCACCGAGCGGCTGCCGTTCCACGACTCCGGCCTGGACGTGCGCAAGCGCGTCGATGACCTGCTCGACCGGCTCACGCTCGACGAGCGGATCGCGATGCTGCACCAGCACGCGCCGGCCGTACCGAGGCTGGGCGTCGGCGCCTTCCGCACCGGCTCCGAGGCGTTGCACGGCGTGTCGTGGCTCGGCGTCGCCACGGCGTTCCCGCAGGCGGTGGGCCTGGGCGCGACCTGGGACGAGGACCTGGTGCGCCGGGTGGCGGAGGCGACCTCGGTCGAGCTGCGCGCCTTCCACCGGCACCGCCCGCCGGCCGACGGGGACGCCCCGACCAGCCTCCAGGCGTGGGCGCCGGTGGTGAACCTGCTGCGCGACCCGCGCTGGGGGCGCAACGAGGAGGGCTACTCCGAGGACCCGGTGCACACCGCACGGCTGGCCGAGGCGTTCTGCCGGGGCATGGCGGGCGACGACCCCCGGTTCCTGCGCGCCGCGCCCGTGCTCAAGCACTTCCTGGCCTACAACAACGAGGACGACCGCTGCACGACCTCCTCCGGCGTGCGACCGCGCGTGCTGCACGAGTACGACCTGGCGGCGTTCCGGCCCGTGGTGGCCTCCGGCGCGGCGACCGGCGCGATGGCCGCCTACAACCTGGTCAACGGCCGCCCGTGCCACGTCAGCCCGCTGATCGAGGACGAGCTGCGCCGCTGGGCCGAACCGACCGGGCACGAGCTGTTCGTGGTCAGCGACGCGGAGGCGCCGTCGAACCTGGTCGACCTGGAGCACTACTTCGACGACCACGTGGAGTCGCACGCCGCCGCGCTCAAGGCGGGCATCGACAGCTTCACCGACCACGGCCTGGACAGCGACACCCCGGTCGGGCGGCTGCGGGAGGCGCTGGACCGCGGCCTGATCACCGAGGCCGACGTCGACCGCGCGGTGCGCAGGCAGTTGGCGCTGCGGTTCCGCCTCGGCGAGTTCGACCCGGACCTCGACCCGTACGCCTCGATCGGTCCCGACGTGATCGACCACCCGGACCACCGGGCGCTCGCCGCCCGCGCGGCCACCGAGTCCGTGGTGCTGCTCAAGAACGACGGGCTGCTGCCGCTGGACCGGGCCGCGTCGCCCCGCGTCGCGGTCATCGGCCCGCTCGCCGACGTGCTGCACGAGGACTGGTACAGCGGCACGATGCCGTACCGGGTCACCGTCGCCGCCGGGCTGGCCGAGGCGGTCGGCGAGGTGGTCCGGGTGTCGGGCGAGGACCGCGTCGAGCTGCGTTCCCGCACCACCGGCCGGCTGCTCGGGGACACCGCCTTCGACGTCACCGACTGGGGCGACGACGTGGTGACCCTGCGGTCCGCCGACACCGGCCGCCACCTCGGCGCCAGGCACGGCTCGCTGGTCGTCGAGGAAGAACGCGTCAAGAGCTGGGACGTGCACGAGACGTTCGTGCTGGAGCCCGTCGCGGACGACGACGGCGCGGTGCTCCTGCGCAACGTCCTGACCGGCCGTTACGCGGCGGTCGACCAGGCCGACGGCCGGGTGGTCGTCACCGCCGGGACGCCCGGGGCCGCCGAGCGCTGGTCGCGGGAGGTCGTGCGCGACGGCGCGCAGGAGGCCCGTGCCGCGGCGGCCGCCGCCGACGTCGCGATCGTCGTGCTGGGCAACCACCCGCTCATCAACGGCCGCGAGACCCAGGACCGCACCGGCACCTCGCTGCCCGCCGCGCAGGAGGCGCTGCTGCGCGCCGTCGCCGAGGTCCGGCCGGCCACCGCCCTGGTGGTGACGAGCAGCTACCCCTACGCCCTGGACTGGGCCGACGAGCACCTGCCCGCCGTGGTGTGGACGTCCCACGGCGGGCAGGAGACAGGTCACGCGCTCGCCGCCGTGCTGCTCGGCGACGCCGAGCCCGCCGGCCGGCTGCCGCAGAGCTGGTACCGGGGCGACGACGACCTGCCCCACCCGCTCGACTACGACGTCATCAAGGCGGGGTGGACCTACCAGTACCACCGGACCGCGCCGCTGTACCCGTTCGGCCACGGGCTGTCCTACACCGACTTCGCCTACCGCGACCTGCGCCTGTCGTCGGAGGTCGTGCCGCAGGACGGGGCGCTCGACGTCTCGGTGACGGTGGCGAACACCGGCGCGCGGCCGGGCAGCGACGTGGTCCAGGTCTACGCCCGGGCGACGGCCGCCCGCTACGAGGCGCCCAGGCTGCGCCTCGTCGACTTCCGCAAGGTCCGCGTCGACGCGGGGGACAGCGAGGCGCTGACCTTCCGGCTGCCCGTCGACCGGCTCGCCCACTGGGACGTCGACCGCGGTGCGTTCACCGTCGACCCGGGTGACTACGAGATCGTCGTCGCCCGGTCCGCCGGGGACCACGTCCTGGTCGCGCGGCTCACCGTCACCGGCGAGGACCCCGCGCCCCGCGCTGTGCTCGACCGGGACACCCGCGCCGTCGACTTCGACGACTACTCCGGGGTCGTGCTCGTCGACGCGACCCGGGCCACCGGTGACGCGGTCGCCCCGGTCGACCCGGCGCTGCCCGCGACGCTGCTGTTCCGCGCCGCGGACCTGACCGGCGCGGTCGGCGTCGAGGTCGAGGTGGCGCGAGTGGCCGGTTCGGGGCAGGCACGGCTGGAGTTCCACCTGGCCGACCGGTCACTCGGCGTGGTCGACGTGCCGGTGACGGGCGACCGCTACACGTGGACGAGGGCCGCGACGCGGTTGCAGGGGGCGGTGGACGGGGTCCACGACCTGCGGCTGAGCCTGCACGGCGACTTCCGGCTCGCCGGGTTCCGCCTCACCACCTCGCCCCCGGCCGCCGACGGTGGAGCGACCGCGGCAGGACCGGATCCCGCCTGACCTCGATCAGGACACACCGGCCGGCCGCGTGCCGGCCGGCTGGGTGCTGGGTGGCCGCGTGCCGGCCGGCTGGGCGGCGATCGGTCTCGTGCCGGTTGCCTAATCCGGCCGCCGGTCGGGTCGGTGGTGACGAGTCGGGGCGGTCCGCGCGTTCGCGGACCGCCCCGAACCCGGCTGCTAGGCCCGCGCCCACCGCTGGTTGGCGCCGGTGTGGCAGTTCCACAGGATCACCGCGGTGCCGTTGGTCGTGCCGGCGCCGGTGATGTCCAGGCACAGCCCGTTCTGGGCGTTGCTGATCGTGCCGTTGGTGTTGAGGTTCCACTGCTGGTTCGTGCCGCCCTGGCAGTCCCAGATCCGCACCCGTGCGCCCGCGGCGGCGTTGGCGGGCGCGTCCAGGCACTTGCCCAGCACCTGAAGGGCCTTGCCGTTCTGGCTGAACTGCTGGTTCGCGCCGCTGTTGCAGTCCCAGATGATCATCGGGGTGCCGTTGGCCGAGTTCGCCCCGTTGACGTCCAGGCACCGGCCGGCGGCCTCACCGCGCAGGCGGAACGTGGTCGGCGTCGGCGGCTGCTCCCCGGTGAAGAACCGCCACACCTCGTTCTTGACCCAGCTCCTCGCGCCGCTCTCGCAGCCCGCGCACCCGTCCACGGGTCCCTGCTGGTGACCGCCGTCGAACGCGGCCCAGACGACCGGGTACCCGGTGCGGCACCCGGAGTAGGTGGTGCTGATGTGCGTGTTGCTGCCCCGGGCCGGCTCCGGCGGGTTCTGGACCGTGCAGCCGTTGTTGCGCACCCACCTGTCGCGCTGGGCGCGTCCACCGCCGATGTTGTCCGAGAGGCCGTGGATGCCCATGTAGGCGACGGGTGCGGTGCCGCCCGCGCAGCCACTGATCTCACCGGGCGAGGCGATAGCCGCGATGGCGCGGAACACCGTCGGCCGGGAGCACGCGAGCGAGATGCTCATCGCGCCGCCGTAGCTGAAGCCCAGGGCGAACCTCTGCGTCGTGTCCACGCAGAGGTCGTCCTCGATCCGCTTGATCATGTTGTCGACGAAGGTGACGTCCTCGCCGCCGGAGTTGCCCCAGCCGTTGTTGAGGCCCTGGGGCGCGACGAAGATCGCGGTGTTGTTCGCCAGCCGCCGCAGCCCGTAGTGGGCGTAGACGTCACCGTCGCTTCCACCCCCGGCGACCTGGTCCATCGTGCCGCCCAACCAGTGGAAGCCGAAGACCAGCCGGTGCTGACGGGTGTTGTCGTAGTTGTCGGGGACGCTCAGGATGAAGCTGCGCGTCTTGCCGCCGCTCTGGATGGTGTGCGTGCCGCTGCGCAGGGTGGGCGCCTTGCCGCACCCGGGGGTCGCGGCGGCGGCGACGACGTCGGACGAGGTGGGTGCCGGCGCGGCTGCGGGTGCGGCGCCGGCGACGTCGGCGCCCGCGCCGGTCAGCAGGAGCGCTGCGGCGGCGCCGATCAGCGCCCAACGCCGGCGGGGGCGGTTGTCCTTTGACACGTGAGTGCTTCCGTTCTGTCCGGTGTGGCTCGGTGATGGGGCGGTTCGGGCGGTCACCCGCTGCCCTCGGGGGCCGTGTCGGCCGGGATCGCGCCGGAGTCCGGCCCGGACGGCAGGTACACGTGCACGTGCCCCTTGCCGGCGTCGATGCTGATGACGTCGAGCTGGAGCGCGGCGACCGACCAGGTGCGCAGCGCCAACGCGCGTTGCGCGCCGGCCAGGGTCAGCAGGTCCGCCGCCAGCGGCGCGGGAGCGGTGACGGCGGCGGCGAAACCGTCGACGGCGGCGGCGAGCTGCTCGACGGCGGTCCGCATCCCGGTGCGGGCGACGTTGACCCCGTTGCCCGCGGACGGTGTCTCCGCGTACCGCTGCACCTCCGCGGACACGACCTCCCGCCAGCCGCGCACGTCCTCGATCGTGGGCGTCGCGGTGCCCTGCGGGGGAGACGCCCCGGCCATCGCCTGGAGCACCGGGGTCAGACGTTCCCGGCCGCCCTTGGCGAGGTCGATCAACGTCCCGACCTGCTCGACGTCCCGCTGCGCCTCGGCCTGCGTCAGCTCGGCGATCCGCCGCTCCGTCGCGTCCGGCCCCGACGTCCACGAGCCGGTCACGAACGCGACGGCGAATCCGAGCGCGAACGTGGTGACCAGCGCGGTGGCCGACTTCCACGGTGGCCGCGGCGCCGCGGCCCGGGGGAGGGGCTTGCCCGGTCGTGCCCGCCCCACCGACGTGGTCCTGCCCATGACCTTCCTCCTTGCCGTGCGGTGAGAAGGAACCCGGCGGCGGAGGCCCGCGGCGCCGGCGCGTGCCGGTGCCGCGGGCCGCCCGCTCAGGACAGCGTCCACCGCTGGTTGGCGCCGCCGTTGCAGGTCCAGATGATCAGCTGGGTGCCGTCGGCGGAGCTGCCGCCGTTGGCGTCCAGGCACTTGGAGCCGTTGCGGAGCGTGCCGTCGGACTGCGACGACCAGCTCTGCCCGGCGGAACCGTTGCAGGTCCACAGCTGCACCAGCGCGCCGTCGGCGGTGCTGCCGCCGTTGACGGTGAGGCACTTGCCCAGGGCCTGGAGCGTCTGCCCGGTGCGCGTCCACGTCTGGTTCGCGCCGTCGTTGCAGGTCCACAGCTGGACCTTGGCGCCGTCGGTGCTGCTGGCGCCGTTGACGTCGACGCACTTGCCGCCGACGCCCACGATGCGCCCGGTCCCACCGCCGGTGCCCGGTGTGCCGACCCCGTTCCCGCTGAACGTCATGGAGTCGACGTCGAAGGAGCTCGTGCCGGTCCGGAACACCATGAACAGCTCGGTGGTGCCACCGGGGTTGGTGACGTTCACCGGGGACGTGCTCACGTAGTTGTCCCAACCGCCGGTGCTCGGCACCGGGACGGTGGCGATCAGCGCCCCGGTCGGCGAACCGGTCCGGAACTCGATCGACCCACCGCCGCTCGGCGAGGACAGCCGGACGGACACCTGGTTGATGCCGGTGAAGTTGTACGGCGTGAACGAGACCCAGTCGTTGGTGCCGATGTCACCGACCCGGGCGCCGGACTCGGCCCCGGACTGCGACACCACCCGCACACCGGAGGAGCCGGTGAAGTACTCCACCTGCTTGCGCTTGGGTTGCAGCAGGACCTTCCGGCTGCCCTCCAGCGCGGGCACGCCGCTCGTGCCGTTGTCGGTGTACCTGCTCGCCGCCACCCAGAACGAGTTCAGGTTGGCGTGCGCGCTGTCGGTCTCGGCCTTGAACGTGCCCGTGCAGCCGGGGATCGGCGAGAGGTCGTGCCCGTGCTGGTCGTGTCCCAGCGCGGGGGTGGTGGTCACCCTGGAGCAGTCGATCGTGCCGTCCTCGGGGTCGGTGACCGCGACGGTGTACGGGATCGAGTCGCCCCAGCCGAACATGCCGCCGTCCGGGATGCTGAGGTTGACCGTCGGCGCGGTGTTGCCCGAGGTCACGACCACGCTGCCCACGCCGGACTTCCCGCCGGCGTCGGTGACGGTCAGCTTGGCGTTGAACTGGCCCTTGGCGGTGTAGGTGTGCGAGGGGTTGGCCTCGGTGGACGTGCCGCCGTCGCCGAACTCCCACCGGTAGGTCACCGGGCCGCCTTCCGGGTCACCGGAGCCGGCGCTGGAGAAGCGCACCGTCAGCGGTGAGGAACCCGAGGTGGGCGTGGCCGTCGCGGTCGCGACCGGACTGCGGTCACCGCTCTTGTAGTCGATGCGGTAGAGCCCGGAGTCGGGGTTGTCCCGACCGTAGCCGGAACCCCATTCGAGCAGGTACATCGCTCCGTCCGGCCCGAACTTCATGTCCAGCGGCGACTTGAAGCTCAGGTTCGACAGGAAGTCGTTGATCTTCAACAGCTTCCCGTCCTGGCCGACCCGGAACTCCCACATCCGGTTGCGCGACCACTCGCCGAAGAACGGCGTCTGGTCGAAGTAGGCCGGGAACTTGGTGGGGGAGGGGTTGTTCGCGTCGTACTGGTAGATCGGGAACGCGCCCGGCGCCTCGCCGCCCGACGGGCTGCCCATCTCCGGGAACTTGTTGCCGTTCGCGCCGTTGCCGTACCAGACCTCGGCCTTGCGCGCGGCCGGGAGCGTGGTCAGGCCGGTGTTGTTGGGCGAGTTGTTCACCGGCTGGTCGCAGTTGAACTTGGCGCCCGACTGCCCGGTGGCGAAGTTGTAGTCGTTGAACGGGATGTTGTCGCCGATGCAGTACGGCCAGCCGTAGAAGCCGGGCGAGGTGATGACGTTCCACTCCACCGTCCCGCCGGGTCCGCGGTTCGCGTTGTCGTTGGCCGCGTCGGGGCCGTAGTCGGCCGCGTAGATCGTGCCCGACGTCGGGTGCACCGAGAACCGGAACGGGTTGCGGAAGCCCATCGCGTAGATCTCGGGCTTCGTCTTGGCCGTGCCCGGGGCGAACATGTTGCCCGACGGGACGGTGTAGGTCCCGTTGGTCTCCGGGTGGATGCGCAGGATCTTGCCGCGCAGGTCGTTGGTGTTGGCCGCGGTCGCCTGGACGTCGTTGTTCGACCAGCCCGGCCGCTCGTCGATCGGCGCGTAGCCGTCGGAGCGGTGCGGCTGCACGTCGTCGCCGGTGCCGATGTAGAGGTTGCCGTTCGGGCCGAACGCGATGTAGCCGCCGGTGTGGCCCGGTTCCGGCGCCTGCCGCGAGGACGGGACCTTCATCAGGATCCGCTCGCTGGACAGGTCCAGCGAGTCGCCGTTCACGGTGAACCGGGAGACGCGCGCGATGTCCTCGCCGCCGCCCGACGGCGAGTACATCAGGTAGATCCACTTGGTGGTGGCGAAGTTCGGGTCGAGCGCGAGCCCGGTCAGCCCGTCCTCACCGCCCGTGTAGACGCTGAGGGTGGCCGCCGTGACGGTGGTGCGGGTGTCCGGCTTGTGGATCTTCACCTTGCCGCCGTACTCCGCGTAGAACACGCGACCGTCCTTGGCGACGTCCAGCGCGGCCGGCCCGACGGTGTTGTCGTCCAGCGTCACCTTCTCGAAGCTGCTCCACACGGTGGGCCCGCAGTCGGCCTGCACCTTGCCGCCCGCCGACTCCACGCCGCCCTTGATGTGCTCGCGGAACAGCGACTCGGAGTAGCTGGACGCCTGGTGGCCCATGGCGGTGGCCCACAACCGGCCGCCCTCGTAGTTGCGGCACCACGAGATCGGGTGGTCGTAACCCATCCGGCTCGAACCGGGGTCGTACGTCGTCTCGTCGGCGGTCACCAGCACGTGCGCGTTGCCGCGTGCGGAGCGGTTGAAGTTGTACCACTCCTCGGTGCGCGTCCACCGGTCCGGCAGCGCCGCGCCGGAGGGGTGCTTGCGGTCGGCGACCTTGGCGGTGCCGGACACGGTCGCCGAGTGCGCCGTCATGGTCATCCCGAGCACCTGGTCCCACCACGGGAACTGCTGCTCGACGTTCATGTCCGTGGCGTTGTGGATCGCGACGTAGCCGCCGCCGGCGCGCAGGTACTTCTGCGCCGCGGCGCGCTGCGCGTCGTTGTCCCACACCATGCCGGAGGTCTGGAGCATGACGACCACGTCGAACGTGGCGAGGGTGGCGTCGTTGAAGACCGACGAGTCCTCGCTCTTGGTCAGCTCCCAGTTGTTCTGGGCTGCCAGCTGCTCGAACATCGTGATCCCGGCGGGGATCGAGTCGTGCCGGTAGGCGCCGGCCGCGGTCTTGCTGAACAGCAGGACGTGGAACCCTTCGGGGTGTGCGGGCGCAGGCGCGGAAGCCAGGCCCATCATCACCACCACGCAACCTATGATCGAAAACAGGCGCGCGAATCTGTGTCGCATTGCCACTCCTCTGGGGCGCTTGAGGCGACTGACTGGATTACGCGGCGGCGGTGTGCGGAAGTGCGGCGGTACGCGGGAGGTGCGGCGGCCCGGTGGTCGTCACCGGGACCGGTGTGCGGCAGGTGCGGCGGTCCGGTGGGTTGTCACCGGGACCGGTGGGCGGTGTGCGCGTGCTGGTCGAGCCCGGCGCACGAGGGTCCGGCCGGCGTGGCGCACGGCGCCGCACCGGCTCGGGTTCGAAGTCGGTCCGGCCGGCACACCACCAGGTGCCGGCCGCCGTGGGACTCAGGGCGTTTCAGCGGGGGAGTCGAACCCGTCCACACTCGCCGACGGCGATGATCGAGTCCAACGACGAGCTGACATGAGCGCTCCCTCGGTGCGTCGTTGCCCGGGTGCTGGATGTCATACATGTACTCGTGTATCCGCCGCGATTTGTAGCACACATCCGCCGAACGAGTCCAGACGCGCGAGACCGCCACGGCACTCTTCCCGTGGCGGACGAAGGGCCTCTCAGCCGAAGAGTCGGCGCTGGATCTCGCTGCGGTAGTCCTGCAGGGTGTTGTCGATGTGCAGACCGGCGGCGGTGGCGGCGGCTTCGGGGTCGCCGTCGCGGATCGCCTCGTAGATCGCGAGGTGCTCCTCGACCGCTTCCGCCGCGTGCCCGCCCACGGTCCCGTGCAGGCCGATGGTGCTCGACTGGTGCTGCAGGCGGCGGGCCTCGCGCACGGCGGCCACGAGGAACTGGTTGTGCGACGCCTCGGCGACGGCGAGGTGGAAGTCGTCGTCACCGCGCTCGAACAGCGGCAGCTGGTGGGTCAGGTGGCCCTGCCGGCAGGTGTCCGCGGCGGCGGCGATGGCGCGCAGCTCGGCCGGGGTGGCGTGGGTCGCGGCCAGGCGGCTGGCGGCGGTCTCCTGGACGCGGCGGAACTCGAAGAGCATGTAGACGTGGTCGAGGTTGGTCGGCAGGAAGAACCCGCCCCACCGGGAGGAGCCGAGCATGCCCTCGTCGTCGGCCACGTACAGCCCGCGGCCCTTGTGCGCCCGCACCCGCCCGATCGCGGAGAGGATCTTGACGGCTTCCCGCACCACCGTCCGGCTGGTCCCCATCCGCGCGGCCAGCTCGTTCTCGGTCGGCATCCGGTCGCCCGGCCGCAGGTCCAGCTCGGCGATCAGCTGGAGGATCTGCTCGGAGACGAGCTCGTAGCCCGGCCGGTACGGACCGGGCGCCGGGGTGGTGTCCGGTTGCCCCGCGGGGCCGTCCGGCACTAGTGCGCCATCCGTCAACGCCGCTCCTTAGTGACGGGTCGCCTGAAGGGTATGACGGCTCACCGCTGCCCGCCCAGACTACATCCGGGTAGGACGACCAGCGCCGAGCGCGCGCCGCGCCGCATGGCGCCGCGACGTCGCAGGCGTGATCGTACGCGGAGCGAACGATGCCCGGTCGACCGGTCACTGGATAAGCATGCTCATTTTGGTCTCGACGGTGATGGTGTCGAGACCACCGCCACCGTCGAAACCGATTAGTTTTCGCGTGTAACGCCTGGTCACAAGGCGTAGCGAGCGACGTCGCCGCCGCACCGGCCCACGCGGCGATGGATAGGACTCACTCCTTGAGGTGAAGGGTGGACCGCACTCCGTTGCTCACCGGGGCCCGCCCGCCAGGTAGGGGATGGTCTGGGGACCTTCCGGCAGGACGCACACGCGGGCGCCGGGACCGGCGTCGGCGAGGGCCCGGGCCACGGTGGCCGAGATGTCCCCGGTCTGCTCCAGGTGGGCCGCGGCGAGGTCGGCGTCGCTCAGGTACGAGGTGCGCATGACCACCCGGCTGGTGGACTGGATGCGGGCCTGGATCTGCACCTGCCACTGGTCCGGGACGGTGTCCACGCGCGCGCTGATGTCCTCGAACAACGCCTTGGGCGACGGGGCGGACGCGAGGACCTGCCGGTAGGAGCCGTGGTCGGGGAAGCCGTCCCGGCACTCCGCCGCGCACACGATCGTCCCGCCGGGGCGCACCACCTGGTGCGCCGCCGACATGCCCTTGACGGCCTGGTAGAGGTTCTGGTCCAGCGGGAAGCCGGAGTTCGTGGTGACGACCACGTCGAACGGCGCGTCCACGGGCCGCATCGCCATCCGCTTCGCCACGGCGGTGGCGGCGGCGTGCATCGGCGCCAGGTCGCCGCCGAACGCCGCGACGACGTCCTTGTCCCGGTTCAGGACCACGTCCAGCGCGAAGGTGACCCCGGTGGCCGCGGCGATCGCCCGGACGTCGTCGTGTACCGGGTTGCCGCGGGTGATGCCCCACGTGGCGCGCGGGTCGCCGATGCGGGCCGCGTCGTGCAGGACCAGCACGGTCTCCAGCGCGGCGAGCCCCGGCGCGACCAGCTTCGGGCCGCCGGAGAAGCCCGCGAAGAAGTGCGGCTCCACGAAACCGGTGGTGATGCGGACGTCCGCGTCGACCCACTCGCGGTTCAGCCACACCGGCACGCCGTTGCCGTGCGTGCCGACCCACGTCAACCGGTCGCGGTCGCGCGCGTCGTGGTTGACGATCCGCACGGAGTCGACCACCTCGTCGCCGAACATCCGCCGCAGCTCGTCCTCGTCGTTGCCGCGGTGCGTCCCGGTCGCGACCAGGATCACCACGTCCTCGAGGCGCACGACCCCGTCGAGCTCGGCGAGGATGGCGGGGATCATCAGCCGGCGCGGCTGCGGCCGGGTGCCGTCGCACGCCGAGATCGCGACCGTCTGGCCGGGGCGCACGCGGTCGCGCAGCGGCGGCCCGGCGACGGGGGAGCGCAGCGCCGCGCGCAGGACGCCGACCTGGTCGGCGGCGGCGTCGTGGTGCACGGGCTGGACCACGGTGGTGGCCGCCGGGTCGAGGTCGATGTCGAGCCCGGACTCCCCGTAGGCGAGGCGCACCTTCACAGTCGTTCCCCCGGCAGTCGGTAGACGCGCGCGGCCGTGCCGCCGAAGACCTCGTCGCGCTCGGCGGCGGAGAGCCCGGCGGTCAGGCCCTCGGCCGCCGCCACGGCCTCTTCGTAGGAGCCCGCGAGCAGGCAGACCGGCCAGTCGGAGCCGAACATCACCCGCGACGGGCCGAACGCGTCCAGCGCCACGTCGGCGTACGGGCGCAGGTCGGCCACGGTCCACCCGACGGGGTCGGCCTCGGTGATCATGCCCGACAACTTACAGGTGACGTTCGGCTCGGCGGCGAGCTCGCGCAGGTGCGACGCCCAGGGTTCGAGCTCGCCGGAGGCGATCGGGGGTTTCGACAGGTGGTCCAGCACGAACGTCGCCCCGGGCAGCGCGCGCACGGTCTCGATCGCCGCCGGCAGCTGGTGCACGAGGGTGAGCAGGTCGTAGGCCAGGCCCGCCGCCTCGACCGCGCGCAGGCCGCGCCGGACGTCCGGCCGGGTCAACCAGCGGGGGTCCGACTCGCCCTGCACCAGGTGCCGCACGCCGACCAGCAGCTCGCCGCCGGGACCCGCGCGCAGGGCGGCCAGCACGTCGTCGACGCCGGGGTCGGTGAGGTCGACCCACCCGACGACACCGGCCACGAGGCCCTTGCCCTCGTCGGCGGCCAGGGCCAGGAAGTCGGCGGTCTCCTCGACCTCGGGGACGACCTGGACCAGGATCGTCCGGTCGACCTCCGCCACCGCCGCGACGGCCGACAGGTCGTCCAGGGCGAAGTCGCGGCGGATCGGGGCGAGGTCCGCGCCGTCCAGCCAGTCGTGGGCGCGCGGGCTCGGTCCCGTCCGGTCCGGCGGGCCGGGCAGGAGCCGCCAGACGTGGTGGTGCGCGTCGATCCGGGTCATGTCGTCTCCACCTCGGTCGGCAGTTCTTCGGCCGCATCGCGGTCCGGCGGGGCCCGGGCGGGGCGAAGGCTAGCAAGACGTCCCACGTCACCGGACCGCGCCACGGCCGCCACCGGGAACGATGACGGCCGTGGCACGTGGGTCCGCGGCGTCAGGCCCGCTGGAGCAGGAAGCGCTGGTTCGGGTTGCCGGTGAGGGTCCACTGCGAGATGCGCGCGCCGTCGGCCGTCGAGGCGGACCACACGTCCAGCGCGAGGCCGCTCAGCTGGTTGACCACGCTGACCACGCCGCCGCCGTGGTCGACCAGCCGCCACAGCTGGTTCGACGTGCCCGCATCACGCTGCTGGGTGATGTCGGTGCCGGTGGCGGTGCCCGCGACCTGGAGCACCAGCCCGCTGTGCCGGGCCCGGATGCGGTAGTGGTCGCCGGAGGGCAGGAAGTCGAACTGCTGGTTGAGGCCGCTGGTGGCCGACCACTGGACCAGCGCGGCGCCGGCGGCGGTCGAGGCGCCGTTGACGTCGGCCCGCTTCGAGCTGTGCTGCGCCACGAGGTGGTAGTTCACCCCGGGCACGACCAGCGCCGGCTGCCCCTGCGCGGTCACGCGGTAGGTGTGCCGCGCCTGCCCGGTGAACCGGATCAGGTCGGCTTCCGGCCGCTCCGGCTGGACCACGGCGCCGCTGGTCACGTCCCGCAGCTCGTAGGTCCCGGTGAACACCCGGCCGCGGACCTTGACCGCGCCGTCGCGGTCGGGGGTGATGGTGAGCTCCCTGGCCGAACCGCCGCTCCAGGTGGCGCCCACCGTGTAACCGCCCCGGCCGCGCAGGCCGTCCACCTTGCCGGCCGGCCAGGCGGACGGCAGCGCGGGCAGCAGGTGCAGCTCGCCGTTGTGGCTGTGCAGCAGCATCTCCGCGATGCCCGAGGTCGCGCCGAAGTTGCCGTCGATCTGGAACGGCGGGTGCAGGTCGAACATGTTGGGCGCGAGCCTCGCCGGCGTCACCAGGTAGCGGATCAGGTCGTGCGCCCGGCCGCCCTCCTCCATCCGCGCCCAGTAGTTGATCTTCCAGGCGAGCGACCAGCCGGTGCCGTCGTCGCCCCGCAGCTGCAGGGTCCGGCGGGCGGCCTCGAACAGCTGGGGCGTGCCGCGCTTGGTGATCTGGTTGCTGGGGTGCAGGCCGTACAGGTGGGAGACGTGCCGGTGGTTCGGCTCGGTCTCCACCCAGTCGTAGAGCCACTCCATGATGTTGCCGCGCGAGCCGACCCGCGTCGGGGCGAGTCGTTGGCTCGTCGCGCGCACCCGCGTCCGGAAGTCGTCGTCCACGCCCAGCACCTCCGAGGCGCGGGCGCAGCCCTCGAACAGGTCGCGCAGGATCTGCATGTCCATCGTGGGGCCGGCGGCCACGCTGGCGTTCGGGTGGTGCGGCAGCTCCGGGGAGTTCGAGGGGTTCGTGACCAGCCACTTCAACGTCGGTTCCTCGACCAGGGTGTCGAGGAAGAACTGGGCGGCGCCCTTCATCGCGGGGTAGTACGTCCGCAGGAACGCCACGTCGCCGGTGTACTGGTAGTGGTCCCAGATCATGGTGGCGAGCCACGCGCCGCCGGTCTGCCACATGCCCCAGAGGGCCCCGTCCACGACCGAGGAGCCCCGCCAGCCGTCGGTGTTGTGGTGGGTGACCCAACCACCGGCGCCGTACTGCGCGCGGGCGGTGCGGGCGCCGGTCACGGTCAGGTCGGCGATCATCCGGAACACCGGCTCGTAGCACTCGGCGAGGTTCGTCGAGTCGGTCGGCCAGTAGTTCATCGGCAGGTTGGCGTTGAGGGTGTACTTCGAGTCCCACGACGGCGTCAGCTGGTCGTTCCAGATCCCCTGGAGGTTCGCGGGCTGGGTGCCCGGCCGCGATGACGAGATCATCAGGTACCGGCCGTACTGGAAGAGCAGGGCGGAGAACTGCGGGTCGCTCGTGGAGTTGTGCTGGGAGATCCGGACGTCGGTCGGCTGGTCCGCCGCCGCGGTCCGGCCGACGTCGAGGGTGACGCGCCCGAACAACTGCTGGTAGTCGGCCACGTGCCGGCTGCGCAGCACGTCGTACGCCGTGCCCTGCGCGCCGTTGAGGCGCCCGCGGGCGATGCCCTGGTAGTCGCCGCCCACGTTGCGGTAGTCGACGTAGCTGGTGCCGATCGAGATCAGCAGGGTGACGCTGTCGGCGTTGGTCACCCGCAGCGTGCCGCCGGAGCTGCTGGTGCTCCCTCCCGAGGCGATCGCCTTGGCCAGCGCGAGGAACCGGACGGCGCCGGTGATGCCCCGGTGGTCGCCGGAGCGGCCGTCCAGCCCGATCGTCGTGCCGTCCGGGCTCGACGCCGTCGCCCGCTGCGGGGTGCTGAACGACGCGGTGAACGAGACCGACCCGGGTGTCTCGGCCGTCAGGCGCACCGCGATCACCTGGTCGGGGGCGCTGGCGATCACCTCACGCCGGTACCGCACGTTGTTCGCCACGTAGGTCACGACGGTCGTCGCGGTGGTCAGGTCGAGCCACCGCTGGTAGCCGGACACCCCGTTCGGGGTGGGGAAGGTGAGCCTGAGGTCGCCCACGGTCTGGTAGGCCAGCTGGGCGGCCGGGCTGCCCAGCATCGCCTGGTCGATGAGGGACTGCGCCTGCGACCACTGGTTGGCGAACACCAGGCGCCTGATCTCCGCCAGGGCCGCCGCGCCCCGCGTGTTGGTGTAGTCGTGGGGACCGCCGGCCCACACCGTGTCCTCGTTGAGCTGCAACCGCTCCGTGTCGACGTTGCCGAAGACCATCGCCCCGAGGCGGCCGTTGCCGATCGGCAACGCGCGCAGCCACTCCGTGCCGGCCTGCCGGTCGTACCACAGCGCCAGGTCGTCGACCGCGCGCACCTCCGGCGGTGCGGCCGAGTCGGCCCGGGCCACCGCCGTCCAACCGCCCGGCACCAGTACGGCGCCGGCGCTCACCGCGCCGAGCTTCATGAGTCGCCTACGGGGCAAATCCGACATGCTGGACCCTCCAAAGCGGACGGTGGTGGACCGGGAGCGGGACGCGACTGTCCTCAGTGGCTGGTGGACCGGCGGATCGGGTCGCGACGTCCACAGCTCAACCGAAGCCCTCGGGCAACGTAGCCACCGCCGAACGTCGCCGTCAATGCCGGGCGAACGATCGGTGTTAGCGATAACACGAGCTAACGGGCCCGTTGATCCGGGTTCGTCGGCATTCGCCGGAACGTGCTGCGGTAATCGGAAAGCACGGGCGAGGTCCGGTCAGCTAAACGGTTAGCGCTAACAATTTTAGCAACGCGGAACGTTGACGCCCCGGGTCGGCGGTGGTTACGGTGCGGAAGGCTCCGGTGAGACCCGCGGTTCGGCTCGAGGTGGGTGGCCCGGTCGTACCCGTCAACGATGACGAGGGGGCTCTTTCGATGCGAGGAACACCGTGGGGTCGACCGGGTGTCGTGCCCCGATCGGCTCATCCGCCGGAACGAGGTCAGGTGGCCGGTCACGCCCCTCTCGTCGCACCATCCATTGAGGACGGTGCGAATCGCGTCGCGCGGATGTCCGGCGGGCGATCGGCGAAGTCGTTGCTTTAGCCGATTATTAGCACCTAGCCTCCCCTTGGTTCGAATCGGTTCGGACCGCGCACCACCCGATTCGTTCGGAGTACCCATGGTTCAACGGCGAACTGTCCCGGTCGTGCCCGCCGCCCTGGCGATCGCGTGCGGAGTCGGTCCGCCGCGGCCATTCGGCGCCGGCCGGTCGACCGGCTGATCGCGCGCCGAACCGTCCCGCTCTCCATTCTTCCCGACTTCGACTGGGAGCGCTCCCGGGCAGGTCCGGGCACCAGTCGGGCAGGAAGAGCGAACGGTCGAGGGGATCGTGCCGGTGCAGGCGACGACCACCCCGCGACCGCGTTCCACCGGTGCGTCGCCGCCCCCGCGCACCGTCCGCGTCGAAGCCCCCTGTCAGCTGAGAACAAAGGGTGTGAGCCTGCCATGAGATACCGAGTCAGGGCGGCGATGACCGCCGCTCTCCTCGTGGCCGCCGGTGTGGTGGCGACGGTGATCGGCTCTTCGTCACCGGCCTCCGCGCACGCGGTCAACGCCGCCGACTTCCAGCAGGTCGAGCTGGCCCGAGGGGTCGCCGAAGTGGGCGAGCCGATGACGCTCGCCGTGTTGCCGGACCGCTCGGTGCTGCACACCGCCCGCAACGGGACGCTGCGCCGCACCACGGCCGCGGGTGTCACCAGCGTGATCGGCACGGTGCCGGTCTACACGCACGACGAAGAAGGCCTGCAGGGGATCGGGGTGGACCCGGGCTTCGCCACGAACCGGTTCATCTACCTGTTCTACGCGCCGCCGCTGTCCACCCCCAGTGGGGACGCGCCGGCCACCGGGTCGGACTTCTCGGCGTGGAAGGGGGTCAACCGGCTGGCCCGGTTCACCCTGAACGCCGACTACACGCTCAACATGGCCAGCCAGGTGACCGTGCTCGAGGTCGGGACCGACCGGGGCAACTGCTGCCACGTCGGCGGCGACATCGACTTCGACGCGGCGGGCAACCTGTACCTGTCCACCGGCGACGACTCCAACCCGTTCGACTCCGGCGGCTACGCCCCGATCGACGAGCGGACCAACCGCAACCCGGTCTACGACGCGCAGCGCAGCGCCGGCAACACGAACGACCTGCGCGGCAAGGTGCTGCGGATCAAGGTGAACGCCAACGGGTCGTACTCGATCCCGGCGGGCAACCTGTTCCCGGTCGGCACCGCCAACACCCGGCCCGAGATCTACGCCATGGGCCTGCGCAACCCGTTCCGCTTCAACGTCGACAAGCAGACCGGTGCGATCTACCTCGGCGAGTACGGGCCGGACGCGGGCACGAGCAGCAGCACGCGCGGCCCCGCCGGCCTGGTGGAGTTCAACCGGATCACCTCGGCGGGCAACTTCGGCTGGCCGTACTGCGTCGGCTCGAACACCACGGCGGAGGCGTACGTCGACTTCACGTTCCCGTCCGGGCCGTCCGGCAGCCGGTTCAACTGCGCCGCGCCGGTCAACAACTCGCCGCGCAACACCGGGCTGGGCACGCTGCCGGCCGCGCGCTCGGCGTGGATCAAGTACGACAACTGCTCCTTCGCCGCGTTCGGCTGCGGCTCGGAGTCCCCGATGGCGGCACCGGTGTACCGCTACGACGCGGCCAACCCGTCGTCGATCAAGTTCCCGGCCGCCCTGGACGGGCACGTCTTCGCCACCGAGTTCGGCCGGCGCTGGATCAAGACCATCGACGTCAACGCCGACGGCTCGGCCGGCCAGGTCAGCGACTTCCCGTGGCGCGGCACGCAGGTCATGGACGCGACCTTCGGTCCGGACGGCGCCCTGTACGTGCTGGACTACGGCACCGGCTGGGGCAGCGGCGACGCCAGCTCCGCGCTCTACCGCATCGAGTACAACCCGGCCGGGAACAAGGCGCCGACCGCGAGGGCCGCGGCCGACCGCGTCTCCGGCAGCGCGCCGCTGACGGTGAACTTCTCCTCGGCCGGCTCCTCGGACCCCGAGGGCGGCGCACTGGCCTACTCGTGGAACTTCGGCGACGGCACGACGTCCACGGCCGCCAACCCGAGCCACACCTACACGGCCAACGGCCAGTACTCGGTGACGCTCACGGTGACCGACGTAGGCGGCCGGTCCGGCGCCGCCAACGTGTCGATCTCGGTGGGCAACACCGCGCCGGTCGTCAAGCTGGACACCCCCGCGAACGGGTCGCTGTTCAGCTTCGGCGACACCGTGCCGTACACGATCACGGCGTCGGACGCGGAGGACGGCACGATCGACTGCGGCCGGGTGAAGCTGAGCTACCTGCTCGGCCACGACAGCCACGGCCACCCGATCACCACGCAGACCGGCTGCTCGGGCACGCTCCAGATCCCGGTGGACGGCGAGCACGACACGGCGGCGAACCTGTTCGCGGTGTTCGACGCCGAGTACACCGACTCCGGCGCGAACGGCCAGCCGCCGGTGACCACGCACACGCAGCACGTGCTGCAGCTGCGGCACCGCCAGGCCGAGCACTACTCGACGCAGTCCGGCACCGCGCTGTACGACAAGGCGGCCGCCGAGGGCGGCCGGACCGTCGGCGACATCCAGAACGGCGACTGGATCGCGTTCGAGCCGTACGCGCTCGGCGCGTCCACGAAGTTCACCGCGCGGGTGTCGTCCGCGGGCTCCGGCGGAACGCTGTCCGTGCGGACCGGTTCGCCGACCGGGACGGTGCTCGGCACCGTCACCGTGCCGGTGACCGGCGGGTGGGAGACCTTCACCGACGTGTCCACCACCCTGTCCAACGTGCCGAGCGGGACCGTGACGCTGTACCTGACGTTCGCGGGCGGCACGGGCACCTTGTTCGACGTGGACGCCTACACGTTCGGCGCGACGACGGGCGGCACCCGGACCGGGCCGATCGTCGGGGTCTCGGGCAAGTGCGTGGACGTCAACGGCAACAGCTCCGCCGACGGCACGAAGGTGCAGCTGTGGACGTGCAACAGCGGCACGAACCAGCGCTGGACGGTCAACGGGTCCACCCTGCGCGCGCTGGACAAGTGCATGGAGAGCGCCGGCACGTCCGACGGCAGCCTGGTCCGGCTGTGGACCTGCAACGGCGGCAGCGCCCAGAACTGGGCCGCCGGCGCCAACGGCTCGCTGGTCCACTCCCAGTCGGGCAAGTGCCTGGACGCCAACGGCGGCAGCTCCGCGGACGGCACCCAGTTGATCATCTGGAGCTGCCACGGCGGCACCAACCAGCGCTGGACCCTGCCCTGACCGACGCCGACCCGGCGAACCCGTCCGGGCGGAAGCCGCCCGGGTGAAATTGGCAAGGACCGCGACGTGGCGTCGTTCCCACCACCGGAGCGACGCCACGTCGCCCTCCTCCCAGGAGGCAAAGAGATGAGATCTTCCCTCGCCCGGCGCGTGATCGGTGTGGCCGCGGCCGCCCTGACCGCGGCCGCGCTCAACTCCGCTCCGCCGGCCGTGGCGGCCGACGCGCCCTACGACGTGCTGGTGTTCTCCAAGACCGCGGGCTTCCGCCACGACTCGATCCCGGCCGGCATCCAGCTGATCCGGGACCTCGGCGCGGCCAACAGCTTCACGGTGACCGCCACCGAGGACTCCAGCCAGTTCACCACCACCAACCTGGCCAAGTACGAGACGGTGGTGTTCCTCAACACCACCGGGGACGTGCTCAACGCGACGCAGCAGACCGCGTTCGAGTCCTACGTCCGGGGCGGCGGCGGGTACGTCGGCATCCACTCGGCGTCCGACACCGAGTACGACTGGTCGTTCTACGGCGAGCTGGTCGGCACGTACTTCACCTCGCACCCGGCGATCCAGCAGGCGACGGTCCGGGTGGAGAACCGGGCGCACCCGGCCACCGCGCACCTCGCGCCGGCGTGGACCCGGACCGACGAGTGGTACAACTTCCGCGGCAGCGTCCGGTCGACGGCCCGGGTCCTGGCGACCCTGGACGAGTCGAGCTACAGCGGCGGCTCGATGGGCGCCGACCACCCCCACACCTGGTGCAAGACCATCCAGGGCGGTCGCTCGTTCTACACCGGCAGCGGCCACACCCAGTCGAGCTACACCGAGGCCGGGTTCCGCGCCATGGTGCTCGGCGGCATCCGCTACACGGCCAACCGGGCCGACGCCGACTGCCGACCCGAGAACGGGTACACCACGCTGTACAACGGCTCCACGACCGGCTGGTCGCAGGCGGGCCCGGGCGGCTTCACCAACAGCGACAACACGCTGACCTCGTTCGACGGCCAAGGCCTGCTGTGGAACAGCGCGCGCGAGTACCGCTCCTACTCGCTCAAGCTGGACTGGCGGATGCCCGGCGACGACAACTCCGGCGTCTTCGTCGGCTTCCCGGCGAGCAGCGACCCGAACTCGGCGATGGCCAACGGCTACGAGGTGCAGATCGACGCCACCGACACCGCGGACCGGACCACCGGCGCCGTCTACGGGTTCAAGGGCGCCGACCTGACCGCCCGGGACGCCGCGCTCAACCCGCCCGGCGAGTGGAACACCTTCGAGCTGCTGGTCGAGGGCGAACGCCTCCAGGTGTTCCTCAACGGCACGCGGGTCAACGACTTCACCAACACCGACCCGGCCCGTTCCCTGACGTCCGGGCACATCGGCATCCAGAACCACGGCACGGGCGACGACGTGTCGTTCCGCAACATCCGGATCAAGGAGCTGGGTGGCGTGGTCACGCGCACCGGGCCGATCACTGGCGCTTCCGGCAAGTGCGTGGACGTCAACGGCGGCAGTTCCGCCGACGGCGCGAAGGTGCAGCTGTGGACGTGCAACAGCGGCGTCAACCAGCGCTGGACGGTCAACGGGTCCACGCTGCGCGCGCTGGACAAGTGCATGGAGGTGTCGGGCACGGCCAACGGCGCCGCGGTCCGGTTGTGGACCTGCAACGGCAGCGGTGGCCAGAACTGGACCACCGGCGCCAACGGCTCGCTGGTGAACCCGCAGTCGGGCAAGTGCCTGGACGCCAACGGCGGCAGCTCCGCGGACGGCACCCAGTTGATCGTCTGGAGCTGCCACGGCGGCACCAACCAGCGCTGGACCCTGCCTTGAACCGAAGGAGTGCTCGATGACAGCCAGCGGTGAGGCCCTCGCCTCCCCACAGACCCGACGCCGCCGGCCGGTGACCGCCGCGGCCGTGGCGGTGCTCCTCGCGGCCGGCACGGTGACCGCGGTGGCCGCGACGCCGGCCTCGGCCGCCACGGTCGACACCAGCGCGTGGTACGTGCTGGTGAACCGCAACAGCGGCAAGGCGTTGGACGTGTACGGCCTGGCCACCAACGACGGCGGGCGCATCGCCCAGTGGACCCGCAACGACGGGGCCAACCAGCAGTGGCAGTTCCTGGACTCCGGTGGCGGTTACTACCGGCTCAAGTCGCGGCACTCGGGCAAGGTGCTCGACGTGCCGAACTCGTCGACCGCCGACGGCGCCGCGATCCAGCAGTGGACCGACCACGGCGGCACCAACCAGCAGTTCCGGCTGGCCGACTCGGACGGCGGCAACGTCCGGTTGATCGCCCGGCACAGCAACAAGGCCGTCGAGGTCCAGGGCTCGTCCACGGCCGACGGCGCGAACGTCGTGCAGTACGGCGACACGGGCGGCAACAACCAGCAGTGGCAGTTGGCGAAGGTGTCGGGCGGCGGCGACCCGGGCGGCTCCGGCTGCGGCAAGGCGCCGACGCTGCGCAGCGGCGCGCAGACGATCCAGAGCAGCGGCAAGAGCCGCAGCTTCGTCCTGCGGGTGCCCGACGGCTACGACAACACCCGACCGTACCGGTTGATCTTCGGGTTCCACTGGAACGGCGGCACGATGAACGACGTGTCGGGCGGTGGGACGAGCGGGACGGCGTGGTCGTACTACGGGATGCAGGAGCAGTCGAACAACAGCGCGATCCTGGTGGCGCCGCAGGGCCTGGGCAACGGGTGGGCGAACTCCGGCGGCGAGGACGTGGTGTTCGTCGACGACATGGTCAAGCGGATCGAGGCGGACCTCTGCGTCGACCCGAAGCTGCGCTTCGCGATGGGGTTCAGCTACGGCGGCGGCATGAGCTACTCGCTGGCCTGCTCGCGGCCGACGGTGTTCCGCGCGGTGGTGGTCTACGCGGGTGGCCAGCTGAGCGGGTGCTCCGGTGGCACGCAGCCGGTCGCCTACTTCGGCATCCACGGCATCTCGGACAACGTGCTGAACATCTCGGCGGGCCGGTCGTTGCGCGACCGGTTCGTGGCGAACAACGGCTGTGCCGCGCAGAGCCCGCGCGAACCGGCCGCGGGCAGCCGCACGCACATCACGACGACGTACTCGTGCCGCGCCGGGTACCCGGTGCAGTGGGCCGCGTTCGACGGGGGCCACGGTCCCGGTCCGGTCGACGGCTGCTCGTGCGAGGACGGCGTCCGGACCTGGACCAAGGGTGAGGCCTGGAAGTTCATCTCCCAGTTCTGACCCCGGACCGGTCCACCGGCACGGCGGACGGGGCGCCTCGGCTTCCCGCTGCGCGACCAACCGGCCAGAGCGGCCGGCAGCGCAGCGGCGGAGCCGAGGCGCCTCGACGTGTCGACGAGGCCGACCGGACGGGCTCCCGCACCGCGGCGGTCCTCCTCCGGAAGTGGCCACAGACTGTCCACAGTGGAAGAAGGATGGGTCGCCGCTACCTCCCGGATGAAGCACATGCGCAGTGCTGCCAACGGTTTTGATTGACAGGTGCCCGACGGCGCTTCTACGGTTCGCTCCAGGCCGTGATCCGCCGAACAGCGGCGGACCGAATTCCCCGGAGAGCGCGGCCGTTCGGCGGGCAGGCGCGCCGCCGGGCTCCCCGGTTCTCCCGGGAGCGACCCGGCCGAGCCGACCGCGGCACCCAGTTCGGAGGGATGACCAATGGCGGATGAGTCCACCGGGCTCTGGCTGATCGGCGCGCGCGGCTCGGTCGCGACGACCGCGGTGAGCGGGTTGCTGGCCTTGCGCGCGGGCCTGACACCGGTGACCGGCTGCGTGACCGAGCGCCCCGAGCTGGCCGGCGTCACGCTGCCCGGGTGGTCGGACCTCGTCGTCGGCGGCCACGACATCGCGCACACACCCCTGGAGAAGCGGGCCGAGCTGCTCGCCGAGGGAGGCGTGCTGCCGCACCACCTGCTGGAGAGCGTCAGGCCCGGTCTGCGCGAGGTCGACGGCGAGATCCGGACGGCGGACTTCGACGGCGTCCAGGCCGAGGTCGCGCGGCGGCTGGCCGCCGACATCACCGAGTTCCGCGCACGGCGGCGGCTCGCGCGGGTCGTCGTGATCAACGTGTCCTCGACGGAAGCTCCCGTGCCGTCGTTGCCGGAGCACGCCGACCTGGCCGCGCTGGAACGGGCGATGGCCGATCCCGACCGGCGCGTGCTGCCACCGAGCTCGCTGTTCGCCTACGCCGCGCTCACCGCCGGCTGCCCGTTCGTCGAGTTCACGCCCTCGACCGGGATCGCCCTGCCCGCGTTGGACGAGCTGGCCCGGCGGGAAGGGCTGCCCTACGCCGGGCGGGACGGCAAGACCGGCGAGACCCTGCTGCGCACGGTGCTCGCCCCGATGTTCACCGCTCGGGCGCTGTCGGTCCGGTCGTGGGCGGGCACCAACCTGCTCGGCGGCGGTGACGGCGCGACGCTGGAGGACCCGGCGCACGCCGACAGCAAGCTGCGGTCCAAGGCGAACGGCCTCGCGGCGCTGCTCGGCGGCGACGTGACGGCGCCCCTGCACATCGACAACGTGCCGGACCTCGGCGAGACGAAGACCGCCTGGGACCACGTGTCGTTCGAGGGGTTCCTGGGCGCGCGGATGAGCCTCCAGCTCACCTGGACCGGCCTGGACTCGGCGCTGGCCGCGCCGCTGGTGCTCGACCTGGCCCGGCTGGTCGCCGCGGCCCACGCGGCGGGGGAGAGCGGCGCGCTGGGCGCGTTGGCGTTCTTCTTCAAGGACCCGCTGGGCAGCGACGAGCACCGCTTCGCCGAGCAGACCCGCGCGCTGCACGAGTGGGCGGGAGGCCTGGGATGAGGTCGTACCCGGAACTCGTGCGGGCGCCCGCGGCGTTGACGGCGCTCGGCGACACCCTCGTCGGGTCCGCCGCCCCGCTCCGGGGCAGGCGACTGCTGCTGCCGGCGGCGTCGGCCGCGCTGCACTGGGCGGGCATGGCGCTCAACGACTGGGCGGACCGCGACCTGGACGCCGCGGAACGGCCGGAGCGGCCCATCCCGTCGGGGCGGATCAGCCCGGACGCCGCCCTGGCCACCGCCGTCGGCCTGACCGCCGCCGGCATCGGGCTCGCGGCGGCGGCCGGGCGCAACGCGGTGCCGCTCGCGGTCGCCGTGTGGGCTTACGACGCGGTGTTGAAGAGCACCCCGGCCGGTCCGCTCGCGATGGCCGCGTGCCGGGGGCTCGACGTGCTGCTGGGCGGCCGGGCGCCGCTGCCCGCCGCCCTGGTGGCCCTGCACACGCTGGGCGTGACGGCGCTGTCGCGCGGCGAGGTGCACGGCACGTCGCCGGCCGTCGCCAAGGCGGTCGTCGGCGGGACGGCGATCACCGCCGCGGCCGCCTCGGTCGTCGGCGGCCGACCGGCTGCCGTCGCGGCGGCCGCGGCCTACGCCGTCTCCGTCGGCCGCGCGCAGTGGGCCGTGGTGGGCGACCCGTCCGCCGCACGCGTGCGCGCGGCGACCAAGGCGGGCATCCACGGCCTGGTGCTGCTGCAGTCCGCGCTCGCCCGGCACGGCGCGGCGATAGCGCTGGTCCTGCCCCTGGCCAGGGCGCTGAGCCGCAAGGTGGGCCCGACATGACGTTCGACCTCGGCTACGGCACCAACGGGTTCGCCAACCACCGCTTGGACGACGCGCTCGCGATCATCGCGGACCTCGGCTACACGGCGGTCGCGCTCACGCTCGACCACCACCACCTCGACCCGTACGCCGCCGACGTCGGCGCGCGGACCGAACGGCTCGCGACCCGCCTCTCGGCGCTGGGGCTGCGCGTCGTCGTGGAGACGGGGGCGCGGTACCTGCTCGACCCGCGGCGCAAGCACCACCCGACGCTGGTCAGCGAGAACCAGGAGGTCCGGGTCGACTTCCTGGTGCGCGCCAAGCGCATCGCGGCCGACCTCGGCGCGGACTGCGTGTCGTTCTGGTCGGGGGTCGGGTCCTCGGACAGCTGGGAGCACCTGAAGTCCGGCGTCGAGGCGGCGCTGGCGGGCGGACCGGCGGTGCCGCTCGCGCTGGAGCCCGAGCCCTGCATGGTGGTGGAGCGGCTGGACCAGGCGCTGCGGCTGCGCGAGGAGCTCGGCGACCCCGGCCTGCTGGGGATCACCGTGGACGTGGGGCACTGCGTGGCGGTGGAGTGGCAGGACGCGGCGGCGTGCCTCCAGCAGGCGGGCGGGCTGCTGATGAACGTGCAGCTGGACGACATGGTGCAGGGCGTGCACGAGCACCTCGAGTTCGGGGAGGGGCAGCTGGACCTGCCCGACACCCTCGGGGCGCTGACCGACCTCGGCTACACCGGCGTCGCGGCCGTGGAGCTGCCCCGGCACAGCCACGCCGCGCCGGTGGTGGCGGGGCGGGCGTTCGAGGCGCTGCGCGCCGCGAAGTGGCTGGCCGGGGCGGAGCAGTCGCTGCGGGCCGACCCCTCCTCGATCCGGACCTTCTTCCCCGTGGTGGGGCGGGCGGTGCCCTCCGGCGAGCGCGAGGCCCGGACGCGGCTGCTCGTCGCCTACGTCGAGCACGCGGGCGACCCGGCCGAAGGGCTCACCACGCTCTACCGGCAGGGCACCTCGGCCGAACGCCTCGGGGTGCTCAGGGGGCTCGCCCAGATCGGCGACCGGGTGCCGGACACGGGTGTGGAACTGGTGAAGGACGCCCTGCGCTGCAACGAGACGGGGCTCGTCGCGGCGGCCATGGGCGCGTTCGCCGCCCGCCACCTCGACCAGCACACGTGGCGGCACGGCGTGCTGAAGTGCCTGTTCACGGGCATCCCGCTGACCGTGGTGAGCGACCTCGACCGGCGGGCGGACGACGAGCTGCGGCGCATGGTGTCCGCGTTCGCCGACGAACGCCGCGCGGCCGGCCGGCCGGTGCCCGCCGATGCCCTCGACCTGCTCGGTGAGGCCGCCTGATGCGCATCTTCGACCCCCACGTCCACATGACCTCGCGCACCACCGACGACTACGAGGCCATGCACGCGGTCGGGGTGCGAGCGCTGGTGGAGCCGGCGTTCTGGCTGGGGCAGCCGCGCACGAACGTCGGCTCGTTCCTCGACTACTTCGACGGCCTGGTCGGGTGGGAGAGGTTCCGCGCGGCGCAGTTCGGCATCGCCCACCACTGCGCGATCGCGCTGAACCCCGAGGAGGCCAACGACCCGCGGTGCGTCGAAGTGCTCGACCACCTCCCGCGCTACCTGGTCAAGGACGGGGTCGTCGCGGTCGGGGAGGTCGGGTACGACTCGATGACCCCCGAGGAGGACGCCGCGTTCGCCCGCCAACTGGAACGGGCCGTCGTGCACGAACTCCCGGTGCTCGTGCACACCCCGCACCGGGACATGCCGGCCGGCACCCGGCGGACCCTGGACGTGGTGCGGGAGTCGGGCATCCCGCCGGAACGGGTGCTGGTCGACCACCTCAACGAGACGACCGTGCGCCTGGTCGCGGACTCGGGGTGCTGGATGGGGTTCTCCATCTACCCGGACACCAAGATGGACGAGGCGCGGATGGTGGCGCTGCTCGCCGAGCACGGCACCGACCGGGTGCTGGTGAACTCCGCCGCCGACTGGGGGCGCTCGGACCCGCTGAAGACCCGGTCGACCGGTCTCGCGATGCTCGGAGCCGGGTTCGACGAGACCGAGGTCGACACCGTGCTGTGGCGCAACCCGGTTCGGTTCTACGGCCGGAGCGGCCGGCTCCTGCTCGACCCGGCCACCGCCGGCGCGACCGACACCGCCACCGGGAACTCGGTCGTCAGGGGCGAGCGGTGATCGCGCGCCGCGCGACCGCCCACCCGGCCGACGGCCCGACCGACGGGTCCGCCGCCGAACCGCGGTGGGCCCGCGAACACCTCCGGACGGGAGTACCGGCGTGAAACCACTGGTGGTCGTGGACGTGGTCGGCATGACGCCGGCGTTGCTCGAACACATGCCCAACCTGACCGGCCTGGGTTGGCGGGCCGAGCTGGGCACGGTGCTGCCCGCCGTCACGTGCAGCGCCCAGGCGACCCTGCTCACCGGCCTGACCCCCGCCCGGCACGGCATCGTGGGCAACGGGTGGTACTTCCGCGACCTCGGCGAGATCCACCTGTGGCGCCAGCACAACCGGCTGGTCGGCGGCGAGAAGCTGTGGGAGACCGCGCGGCGGGTCCACCCGGGCTACACGGCGGCCAACATCTGCTGGTGGTACGCGATGGGCGCGTCCACGGACATCACCGTGACCCCGAGGCCGATCTACCACGCCGACGGCCGCAAGTCGCCCGACGCCTACGTCCGCCCGCCCGAGCTGCACGACCGGCTCACCGGTGCCCTGGGTGACTTCCCGCTGTTCCAGTACTGGGGCCCCACCGCCTCCCTGGCCTCCAGCGAGTGGATCGTCGGCGCGGCCCTGAAGGTCCTGGCCGACCACCGGCCCGACCTGCTGCTGGTCTACGTGCCGCACCTGGACTACGACCTGCAGCGGTTCGGTCCCACGTCACCGCAGGCGGTCAAGGCCGCGGCCGACGTGGACCGGGCGCTCAAGCCGCTCCTGGACGCCGACGCGACGATCGTGGCGCTGTCGGAGTACGGCATCACCGACGCGCGCAGGCCGGTCGACGTCAACCGGGCGCTGTGGGCGGCGGGGCTGCTGGAGGTCTACGCGCAGGCGGGCATGGAGTACCTGGACCCGTGGACGTCCCGCGCGTTCGCGGTGGCCGACCACCAGGTCGCGCACGTCTACGTCGCCGATCCCGCCGACCTGGCCAGGACCCGCGCGGTGCTCCGCGAACTGCCCGGCGTCGACGTCGTGCTCGACCGGGAGGGGCAGGCGAAGGCGGATCTCGACCACGAGCGCTCCGGCGAGCTGATCGCGGTCGCCGAGCCGGACGCCTGGTTCACCTACTACTACTGGACCGACGACAGCCGCGCCCCCGACTTCGCGCGCGGAGTGGACATCCACCGCAAACCCGGCTACGACCCCGCCGAGCTGTTCTTCGACCCGGCCGACCCGCTGGCCAAGGTCAAGGCGGGGGTGAACCTGGCGCGCAAGAAGATCGGCCTGCGCTACGCGATGAACGTGGTGCCACTGGACCCGTCGTGCGTGCGCGGCACCCACGGCAGGCTCCCGGACACCGCCGCCGACGGCCCGGTGCTGCTGTGCTCCGACCCGACCGTGCCGCGGTCGGTCGAGCGGGACGGTCGGATGGCCGCCACCGACGTCCGCGACTTCCTGCTGGCACTGCAGGGAATCAGCGCACCGCCCGCCCGGGGCTGAGAGGACGTCCGGGCGTCATCGCTCCCGGGTTCACCGAGGTGGCGCGACGGAGTCCCGGTGGCGCACCGGCATCGGCACGCGGTGGGTGCCGCCCCGGCGCGCGCGGTCCGCTTCCGGGCGGTCGGCGTCGGCGAAGAGGAGGTCGACGGCCGTCGCGCCGAGGTCGTGGTGCGGCAGGGCGACGGTGGTGAGGCCGGGACGCAGCCACGAGGCGACGGGGTGGTCGTCGAAGGAGACGACGGAGACGTCGTCGGGCACGGTGAGGCCCGCGTCCTGCAACGCCTGGTAGGCGCCGAGCGCGAGCCGGTCGTCCAGGCAGATCAGCGCACGGGGGCGGGCCTCGTCCAGCAGGGCCCGGGTCGCCTCGAAGCCGTACTTCGGCAGCCACCAGCGGCAGGCGCGCCCGCTCTCCACCTCGACGCCCACCTCGCCCAGCTCCCGGCGGATGCCGGTGAGCCGGTCGAAAGCGGCGGTCCGGCCCGGTGGCACGTCGTCCCCGGACGAGCCGACGCCGATGAGGTGGATGCCCTCGCGGTGCCCGGCGTCGAGGAGCACGCGCGCGGCGGCGCGGCCCGCCTGCACCTCGTCGGGCAGCACCGAGACCAGCCGTGACGGCTCCCGGGGCAGCACGTTGAGCAGCACCGCCGGGCCGGTGGCGAGCTCGGCCGGGATGCTGATGGTCCTGGTGTGCACGGCGGCGAGGATGATGCCGTCGACCTGGTAGTCGTGCATCGTCTCGATCAGCGTGCGCTGGAAGCCGGCGTCGCCCTCGGTCTCGCCGAACAGCAGCGTGACGCCGTGCCTGCGGGCCGCCCCGAGCGCGCCCTTGATCATGTGGCCCGCGAGCCGGGAACTGGCCACGGAGTCGGACACGAACGCGATCGTCTGCGTCCGCGGCCCGCGTTGCCCCATCGAGACCCGGTCGCGGCGGTACTCCAGCTCCGTCGCCGCCTCGCGGACCCGGCGCTGCATCTCCTCGGAGATCCGCAGGTCGCGCCCGCGCCCCGATAACACCAGCGACACGGTGGTCTGGGAGACGCCGACGACCTTGGCCACGTCGGCGAGGGTCACCCGTCGTGCGCCCAACGTGGACCTCCCGTTCTCCGAATCCGGTCGTCGGCGCGCCGCGATCGGTGCGTGCACGACACAAGGGGGTCGTTCGACATCGAGGAACACCGGAATCGCCGGACGGCCCGCCCGCGCGTCAGCCGGGGCCGCCGGTCCGGTGCGCGCAGGGTGCGCGACCGTTCGGCCGTGGTGGCATGAGCCGCTCCACTACGTCGTGGTGCTCGGGGCCGGAGTCCGCGGGCCGGATCTCCTGTCGATGAGTCAGACTCATCGGGCCGTGTCCTAGCTACTCATGACAGCCTGTGCATGCCTGTGTCGTCAAGGGAATCGCCCTGCCTATTTCCCGTCACGGCAGCGTGCGGGCGACCATCCGGTCCGTTGTGCCCCGAAGTCCGCAGTGAATGATCAGGTAAGTACTACTCATCATTCCCAGGAGGCCCGTAGATCGGTATGCTGACCGAAGTCGTCGGCCGCGAGCCGACGACGCTCAGCGGAGTGGCTGCGCGGAGGGGGTGATGTCGTCGAGTGACCACCTAGCGCTCCAGGCGGCTCGGGTCCCCGTTGTCGGTGCGGCGCACCAACCACGCTTCGGTGATGTGGGTGAACATGGCGTCGGCCGCCCCGGCCGGGTCGTGGGCCGCGATCCGCTCGTAGACCCGGCGGTGCCCCTGGTTGGACGCCACGCACAACGCCCGTTCGCTGCGGCCCATGTAGCGGGCGGTGTTGATGACCTGGCTCTCCAGTGAGCGCACGACGCCACGGGCGATCCGGTTGCCCGACGCCTGCATGATCGTGTCGTGGAAGGCGCGGTCCTGCTCGCGGTAGGCCTCGGGGTCGTCGACGAGCAGGTCCATCCGGTCCACGAGCGCGCGTAGCCGGTCGACCGTGTCCTGGTCGGCGGTGCGCGCGGTCACCTGGGCCATGTCCGATTCGAGGAGGCGCCGGGTGACCACGAGGTCGTCGAGCACGGCCAGCGTCTCGTCCTCGGCGATGGTGGCCGAGAGGACGAGCTCGTCCAGCATGTTCCACGTCGTCGGCTGCGTGACCATGGTGCCGGCGCCTTGGCGCACCTGGACCAGGCCCTTCTCCTGGAGGATCTTCACCGCCTCGCGGATGACGGTCCGGCTGACCGAGAAGGTCTCGCCGAGCGCGGGCTCGGGCGGCAAGGACGTGCCGGGCGGGTGGATGCCGCGGACGATGCGCCCCACGAGCTCCGCGGTGACCGCCTTGGCCAGGTTGGTCGGTCGACGCGCCCACTCGGGAGGTGCGGGGGAGTCGTCGGTCGGTCGGCGGCCCGCTGCGGTCATCTTTCCTCCGGTTGTGCCACGCGCCCCGCGGTTCCAGGGCTGCTCCGAGTATACGTAGGACCGTTGACGTCAGACGTCATACGAGTTAGGTTTGTGCACCAATCGCGCCGAGCGCGTCGACGCCCGGCCGCCGTCTGGGAAGTGAGCAGCAATGAAGCAGCGCGCACTGTGGTCGGCTGCCGTGGTCCTCGGGTTGGCCCTGGCAACGGGCTGCGGGAGTGCCACGGCTCCGGGTTCCTCCGGCAGCTCCGGTGACAAGCTCGTGGTCTGGGACTGGAAGTCCGGCGACGCGAACGTGGCCGCCTACCTCGACCAGGCGAAGGCCGACTTCGCGAAGAGCCACCCGGACGTCGCCGTCGAGTTCGTGGCGCAGCCGTTCGACCAGTACTACACGTTGCTCGGGGCGGCGATCCAGGCTGGCAAGGGCCCGGACGTCATGCTCTTCAACGGCGGCGGCCAGCTCCGCGACCGGGTCGACGCGCTCGTGCCGCTGGACGAGTACGTGGCCCAGGACAAGGAGCGGCTGGCCGGCTGGGAGGCGTTCACCCGCGACGGGAAGACCTACGCCTCGCCGGTGACGCTGCAGGGCCACCCGCTCTACTACAACAAGGCCCTGTACGAGCAGGCGGGGCTGGACCCCGAGGCGCCCGCCGGGAAGTGGGACGACTTCGTCGAGGACTGCGGCGTCATCACCGGCAAGACCGGCGCCAAGTGCTTCGGCGTGGGCAACAAGGAAGGCATCGGCATCCAGTTCTTCCTGTCCAGCATCGGTTCGGCGGTGCTCACGCCGCAGGAGTACGACGACTGGATCGCCGGGAAGCGGGACTGGGCCTCGCCGGACGTGAAGCGCGTCTTCGAGCTCTGGAAGCAGGTCAACGACAACGGCCTGAACAACGACGGGATCAACTCCACCGCGATGTTCAACGACGCGTTCGCGGTGTTCCAGTCGGCCAAGGCCGCGCACATCATCGGCCTGATGTCGGACATCGGGCACTGGAAGGACTTCGCCGAGTTCCTCGACCCGGGCGACGTGGGCGTCATGGCGCCGCCGGTGGTCAACCCCGCGGCGACGCCGGGCCTGCCCTTCGACGGCGGCATCGGCTACGCGGTCGCCAAGTGGACCAAGGACCCGAAGACGGCCGCCGACCTGGTCCGGTCGCTGACGTCGGCCGGGGCGCTGAAGGCCTTCTACGCGGACGCGGGCGCGATCGCGTCCGACACCACCATCGACGTCTCCGCCGCCGGCCCGGCCGTCACCGCGATCGTCGCGGGGATCAAGACCGGCAAGCCGGCCCTGCACGTCGCCCTGTCCAGCAAGACGATCGACCTGATGGGCCGCCTCTCGCAGCAGCTGCTCAGCGGCTCGATCACGGTGGACGAGGCCGTCGCGCAGCTGGCCGACTCCGACAAGGCGAGCTGATCCGTGCCGTCCGGGGGTTCTCCGTCCTCGGTGCGCCCGGCCGTCGTGGGGCCGGGCGCGGAGGAGGCGGTCGCCGAAGCGCCGGCCCGGCGACCGGCGCGGTCGTCCCCGCGGCGATCCCGTCGCGGGTCGCGGGCCGAGCGCCTGGCGCCGTTCGTCCTGGTGGCGCCCGCCGTGCTGATCATCGTGGCGCTGCGCCTGTGGCCGCTGGCGCTCGGGGTGAACTTCTCCTTCACCGGTGACGGCGACCGCAACGGCACCTCGGTCGGCCTGGACAACTACCTGACCCTGTTCGGCGACCCGCTGTTCCGGACCGCGCTGCGCAACGTCGGCCTGCTCGTGCTGCTGCTCCCCGTGGCCGTGGCGATCCCCGGGCTGCTCGCCACGTTCATCTACCTCCGCGTGCCCGGCCACCGGATCTACCGCGGCGTCTACTTCTTCCCGGCCGTGCTCTCCCCGGTGATCGTCGGGGCGATCTTCAACCTGCTGCTCGCCTACGACGGCCCGGTCAACGCGGTCCTGGGCGTGGTGGGGCTCGGGCCGGTGGACTGGCTGGGCGACCCGGACGTGGCGATCTTCGCCGTGGTCGGGGTGCACGTCTGGGCGACGTTCGGCATGGCGCTGGTCGTCTTCCTGGCCGGGTTCTCCACCCTGGACCGCTCGCTGCTGGACGCCGCCCGGGTGGACGGCGCGTCCCTGCCGCAGACCGTCTGGCACGTGATCGTCCCGGGCCTCACGCGCACGATCCAGTTCGTCTTCGTCACCACGATGATCGGCATGCTGACGTCGATGTTCGGCCTGCTGTACGTGATGACCAACGGCGGTCCGGAGGCGTCGACCTACCTGCCCGAGTACTACATCTGGGTCCAACAGGGGCAGTTCAACCAGCCCGCGCTCGCGTCCGCGGCGTCGACGGCGCTGTTCCTGATCATGCTCGTCGTGGGGCTGGCCCAGGTCGCCGTCCTGCGTCGCGCGGGCAGGGAGGGCTGATGGCCGGCCGACGGGTGTCGAAGTGGGTCGTCGCGGTGCCGATGGCGCTGCTCGCGCTGGCGACGGTCTACCCGTTGGTGTTCACCGCGAACGTCGCGGTGAAGACCCGGCGCGAGTACGTGCTCGACCGGTTCTCGCCGGCGGACGCACTGCGGTGGGACAACATCGCCGCGGCGTGGACCAGCGTCGGCATGTCCCGCTACTTCCTCAACTCGGCGCTGGTGGTGACGTGCTCGGTCGCGTTGCTGCTGCTGTTCGGGTCGATGGCCGGGTTCGCGCTCGCCCGGTTGCGGTTCCGAGGCTCTTCGGTGCTCTTCCTGGGTTGCCTCGCCGCGTTGTTCATCCCCTTCCAGGTGATCATGATCCCGCTCACCAGGGTGATGGCCGACGCGGGTCTCGTCGACGCGTACCCGGGGCTCGTCCTCGCGTACGTGGCGCAGTTCCTCCCGTTCACGGTCTTCCTGATGACCAGCTACTACTCGACGGTGCCCGCGGAGATCGTGGACGCCGCGCGGATCGACGGGAACACGGTGTACGGCGTGTTCTGGCGGATCATGCTGCCGCTGGGCAGGCCGGCACTGCTGTCGGTCGGTGTGCTCAACGCACTGTTCTGCTGGAACGACGTGCTCATCTCCTTGCTCATGATGCCGTCGGCAGACCATCGCACGCTCATGGTCGGGGTCACCTCGTTGCGGGGGCAGTACTCGGATGACATTCCCGTGTTCGCCTCCGGCGTGTTGATCGCCGCGGTGCCCGTCCTCGTCGTCTACCTGTTCCTGCAGCGCCAGATCGCCGACGGCGTCACCGCAGGGGCCACGAAGGGCTGACATGCGCATCACTGGTTACCGGACCCTCACCACCGTCCAGGACTGGGGCCGCCCGATCGGCGACGCCAACGGCGTCTTCGCCGACGGCGTCGTCCGGGTGCCGATCGTCCTCGTCGAGACGGACGTGGGCATCACCGGCGTCGGGCTCGGCTCCCACGTGGAGATCGACTCGATCTTCGCCGCTCTGGAGGGCGAGGACCCGCGCGGCGTCACCGCCCTCTACGACCGGATGCTGCGCCAGACGTTCAAGGCCGGTCACGCGGGCGCGGTCTTCGGCACCATCGGTGCCCTCGACACCGCGTTGTGGGACATCAAGGCGCAGGCCGCGGGCGAACCGCTGTGGCGGCTGCTCGGCGGGCGCGACCGCCGCGTGCCCGCGTACGCCTCCGGGGTGGACATCGGGCTGGGGGACGACGAGCTCGTGGCGCTGTACGAGAACTACGCCGCCCACGGCCTGCGGGTGGCGAAGCTCAAGGGAGGCCTCGACGTCGACCGGGACCGGGACCGCCTCATCCTGGTGCGCGACGTGCTCACCGCCGCCGGCGGGGGCACCCGGCCGGGGTTGATGCTCGACGTCAACGAAGCCCTGACCCGCAAGCAGGCGGTGCGCCACGTCAGCGAGCTCGAGCGCACGCTCGACCTGATCTGGATCGAGGAGCCGGTCCGGCGGTGGGACGCGGAGGGCCACGCGGTCGTCGGCCGCGGCGTCCGCGCGTCGGTCGCCAGCGGCGAGAACCTGACCGGCATCGAGCAGTACCGACCGCTGATCTCGACGGGGGCGATCGACGTCGTCCAGGCGGCGGCGGGCTGGGGCATCACCCACTTCCTGCGGGTCTCGGTGCTCGCCCACGCCCACGACCTGCCCGTCAGCCCCATCGGCAACACGCCGGTCGGGCTGCTGCACGCCGCCACGTCCGTGCCGAACCACCTGGTCAGCGAGTTGCAGGACCTGCAACCGCCCTCGGGGATCTCGATCGACCTGCACGTCGAGGACGGCGCCTTCGTGCTGGGCGACAGCCCGGGGCTGGGCATCCGCGTCGACGAGGAGGCGATCGGCGCGTCCCGCCGCCGGCTCGCCGTCCCGGTGACCGAGGGTCCGCACGTCCGGCCGGAACGCGCCGGGCAGCGCCTGCTGGCCGTGGTCCAGGGCGTCGGCACGCCACCGGAGCCGCTGCACCCCCTGCACTCCTGATCGTCCGGCCCGACAACGATGTCGAGCCGGCCGCACCTCCCCTCTAGGAGTCCGATGTGGACCGCTTGCAACGCTATGGGATGGTCACCCGGCTGCGACCGGAGCGGCGCGACGACTACCTCCGGCTGCACGCCGCGGTCTGGCCGTCCGTCGAGCGGATGCTGATCGAGGCCAACATCCGCAACTTCACCATCTTCCTGCACGGCGACCTGCTCTTCGGCTACTACGAGTACACCGGCGAGGACCACGACGCCGACCAGGCGCGGATCGCGGCCGATCCGGAGTCGCAGCGCTGGTGGGCCTTGACCGACCCGTGCCAGGAGTCGCCGACCGCCCCGGAGTCCCCGGTCCGCTGGGAGCCGATGCGCGAGGTGTGGCACCTGACCCCCGACGCCGCCGTGCCGCCGCCGGGCGCCGAGCCACCGCTGTCCCGCTAGCCACCGCTGCCCCTCCCGCGCCGCTCCCGCCCGGCGCCGCTCCGACCCGCCGCTTCTTCCGTCCGGCGCCGCTCGACGCGAGGCGTCCCGGCCGGCCACGTCCCCGTCCACCGGGTCCGCGGCCGCGGCCGGCACGCCCGCGCCACCACGAAGTGCCGTTCGACACCTCGACCGGGCGTCGCACCACACTCCAAGTCAGGAGGTCCCCTTGTTCGCGTCCTCTTCCGCGGTGCGAAGGCCGATGTCGGTCGGCGTTGCCGCCGCGGTCACGACCGCCGCCATCGCGGCGGTGGTTCTCGCACCCACCGCGTCCGCCGCCACGACCACCCTCTACGCCTCGCCGTCCGGCTCCGGCACCAGTTGTTCCGCCACCCAGCCGTGCTCGTTGCCCGGCGCGCAGGCCGCGGTGCGGTCGCGCACCGGCGGCATGTCCGGTGACATCGTCGTGCAGCTGGCCGACGGGGTGTACCGGCTCTCCGAGCCGCTGCGGCTGACCGCGGCGGACTCCGGCACCAACGGCTACCGCGTGCAGTGGCAGGCCGCGCCGTCCGCGCGTCCCGTCATCAGCGGCGCCCGGGCCGTCACCGGGTGGTCGGTCGTCGACGCCGGCCGGAACATCTGGCGGGCCACCGTCCCCGCCGGCACCGACTCGCGCCAGCTCTACGTCAACGGCGCGATCGCGACCCGGGCGCGCACGCAGGTGAACCGGGCCGACTTCACGTTCACCAGCACGGGGATGAGGTTCTCCAACACCGCGCTGAACTACCTGAACAGCGTGGGCAACCAGAACCGGGTCGAGGTGGAGAGCGTCAACTCGTTCACCGACCGGTACTCGCCCGTGCAGTCCATCAGCGGGAACTTCCTCACCATGCAGCAGCCCGCGTGGAACAACAACACCTTCGGGTACGACACGCTGACCCAGCCGCACCGGGCCGGGCCGTTCTACCTGGCCAACGCCTACGAGTTCCTGGACACGCCGGGGGAGTGGTACCTCAACCCCGGCACGGGCGCGCTGTCCTACATCCCGCTGGCCGGGCAGAACATGAGCACGGTCGGCGTGGAGCTGCCGGTGCTGCAGTCGCTGGTGGACGTCGGCGGCACCTATGACGCGCCGGCGCACCACATCTCGTTCACCGGGATCACGTTCACCGGCACCAGCTGGCTCGGACCCAGCAGCAACCAGGGGTACGCGGACCAGCAGACCGGCTCGTACCTGGCGGGCAACTGGAACTGGCCGGGCGACCGGCTGACCTCGTGCCAGAACGGCTGCACCCAGTTCGAGGCGGCGCGACCGCACTGGAACCAGATGCCCGCCGCCGTGCAGGTCTCCGCCGCCAACAACATCACCTTCAGCGAGTCGCAGTTCGTCAACCTGGGCCAGACGGCCATCGGCATCGGCAACGACGCCAACGCGCACGCCAGCGGTGTCGGGCTCGGCGCCAGCAACATCACGGTCACGCGGTCGGAGATCGCCCGCAGCTCGGCCGGCGGCATCGTGGTCGGCGGCGTGCGCGCCGACGCGCACCACCCGAGCGACCAGCGGATGGTCAACCGGGACATCACCGTGAGCTACAACCGCATCCACGACCTCGGCGTCGAGTACCGGGGCAACGTCTCGGTGCTGAACACCTACGTCACCAACGCCACCGTCGCCCACAACGAGGTCTACAACATGCCGTACTCGGGCATGTCGATCGGCTACGGCTGGGGCGCCAACGACACCGGCGGCAACACCAACTACGCCAACCGCGGCCTGTACAACTACCAGCCGCGCTACACGACGCCCACCACCGCGTCCAACAACCGGCTCATCAACAACTACGTCCACGACGTCATGCAGCAGATGAACGACGGCGGGTGCATCTACACGCTGTCGTGGAACCCGGGCGCCTCGATCAGCGGGAACCACTGCCAGCGGACCAACGGCTACTTCGGGGTCTACTTCGACGAGGGCTCGAAGTACTACTCCGTCACGGGCAACGTCTTCAACAACACCGGCACGTGGGCCACCGCCAACTACTGGGGCGGCGAGAACATGGGCAACTGGACGGTCACCAACAACTGGTCGACCAACAGCAGCACCAACGTCACCAACGGCGACCGCGGCAACGTGGTGTCCGGCAACACGGTCGTCACCAACGGCAACTGGCCGGCCGGCGCGCAGGCCGTGATGGCCAACGCCGGTCCGGGCGGCGGCACGAGCACCGGTCCGCAGAACGCGATGCTCGTGGGCGCCCAGTCGGGACGCTGCGCCGAGGTCGCGAGCGGGAGCGCCAGCGGGGCCCAGGCCCGGCTCTGGGACTGCGCCGGCGGCGCCAACCAGAGGTGGACCCTCACCGCGGGCAAGCAGTTGGTGGTCAACGGCAACAAGTGCCTGGACGCCAGCGGCGCGGGAACCGCGAACGGCACCGCGGCGATCATCTGGGACTGCAACGGGCAGACCAACCAGCAGTGGAACGTGAACGCGAACGGCACCATCACCGGGGTGCAGTCCGGGCTGTGCCTGGACGCCAGCGGCAACGGGACCGCGAACGGCACCCTGCTCCACCTCTGGTCGTGCCACGGCGGCACGAACCAGCAGTGGGGCGTGCGCAGCTGACCGACCGCGCGGGGGCCGGTCCGCCGGTCCCCGCGCGCCACCTGACCGCTGGGCCGTGTGAGCGCTAACTACGGACCTGGCCTTGACTACTCTCGCGGGCATCAGCAGACTCGGCGAAGCAGGTCGCCGGTCTGACGCCCACATGTGAGCGTGAACAATCAGTCCGGCGATCGGCGGAGCGCCCTCTCGACGACGAGCAGGAGGCACCGTGGGTGGAGTCCGGACGTCAGCCTCGCGCAAGGCGGGCGTGGTGCTCGCCGCCGCGGCCCTGCTGGCCACCACGTTCACGTCGGGATCGGAGGAGCCGGCGATGGCGTGGGACAACGGGGTCGCCACGACCCCGCCGCTGGGGTGGAACAGCTACGACTCGTTCAACTGGAACGTGACCGAGGCGCAGGTCAAGGCGAACGCCGACTACATGAGGGACAACCTCAAGCAGCACGGCTGGCAGTACATCGTCGTCGACTGGGCCTGGTACCGCCCCGGCAGCGGCTCGGGCGCGCCGAGTCAGGACGCCAACCTCCAGCCCCGGCTGCGCACCGACGCCAACGGCCTGCTCCTGCCCGACACCACCAGGTTCCCCTCCGCTTCGGGTACCAACGGCTTCAAGCCGCTGGCCGACTACATCCACGCGGGTGGCCTGAAGTTCGGCGTGCACCTGATGCGCGGCATCCCGCGCCAGGTGGTGGCCGACAACCTCCCCGTGCCGGGCACGAGCTGCCGGGCGAACGAGATCGAGAACAACACCACGGCGGCCTGGTTGAACCTCAACTGGGGCCTGGACATGGCCAACCCGTGCGCCCAAGCCTACCTGGACGCCCAGTTCACGCTGCTCGCCTCGTGGGGCGTCGACTACGTCAAGGTCGACGACATCGCCGCGCCGACCTACCGGCAGGCCGAGATCGAGGGCTACAAGCGGGCGATCCAGCGCAGCGGCCGGCCGATGGTGCTCAGCCTGTCCCCGGGCCCGACGTCGACCGGCAACGGCGCGCACGTCGCCGAGAACGCCAACATGTGGCGCGTCGTCAACGACCTGTGGGACAACTGGTCGTCGTTGGACGCCCTGTTCGAGCGGCTGCACGCGTGGACGCCGCACCGCAGGCCCGGCGCGTGGCCCGACCCGGACATGATCCCGATCGGCCGCCTGTCGCAGCAGGGACCGGTGGGTTCGCCGCGCTACTCCAACCTGACCCCCGACGAGCAGCGCACCCTGATGACCCTCTGGTCCATCACGCGCTCGCCGCTGATGTGGGGCGGGGACCTGACTCAGAACCGGGCCGCGGAACTGGCGCTGATGACCAACGCCGCCGTGCTGGCGGTCGACCAGCACAGCACCGGCAACCGGCAGCTCTTCTCGGGCACGCACACGGCGTGGACGGCGAACGCGCCGAGCGGCGGCGACAAGTACCTCGCGCTGTTCAACCGGGGCAGCGGCACGGCCACCGTGTCGGCGACGCTGGCCGACCTGGGCATCGGCTCCGCCACCGCGGTGGACCTGTGGTCGGGCGCGAGCCTGGGCACGGTGAGCGGCACGCTGTCCCGCTCGCTGCCGGCGCACGGCTCCGGCCTCTACCGGCTCACCCCGCAGACCACCGTGCCGGTGCCGACCGCGGAGACGTTCACCGCGCGGCACAGCGGCAAGGTCGCCGACGTCTACAACGCCTCGACCGCCGACGGCGGCAACGTGGTCCAGTGGGGCGCGAACGGCCAGGCCAACCAGCGCTGGCGGGTGCGCGACGTCGGCGGCGGCCACCACGAGGTCGTCAACGTGGGCAGCGGGAAGTGCCTGGACGTCTACGGCGGCGCACCGGCCACCGGTGACGGGGTCCGGGTCGTCCAGTGGACGTGCAACTCGGGCGCGAACCAGCGCTGGCGGTTCGAGGACGCGGGCGACGGCTACGCGCGACTGGTCGCCCAGCACAGCGGCAAGTGCCTGACCGTGGCCGACGGCTCGACCGCGGACGGCGCCCAGCTCGTCCAGCGGACCTGCGACGGCAGCACCGCCCAGCACTGGCGGCGGCAGAACGCGTGACCGCCCCGGAAGGGGTGGTCGCGGCGGTGGCAGGGCTGTCGGAACCGTTGCTTTAGCCCTCTTTTAGCGCTTACCGTCGAGGCGATTCGAGGCGATTCGCGATGCTGCCCGCGATCCGCTCGTCATTCCGCGCGCCCGGCCGCCGGGTGCGCGACCGTCGCCGCTCGCCCTGCCCTCCCACATCGTCGTAGGAGTGAAAATGCAGCCTTCACCCGTTTCCCCGGCGGGGCCCGTGCAGCGGTGGTGGCGCTCGCCGGCTGCGGTGCGCTCGCGCGTCGTCATGGCGCTGGCCCTGCTGCCCGCGGCGTTCTTGACGTGGTCCGCGCCGGTGAGCGCGTCGGCGGCCGGCACGGGGCCGTGCGACATCTACGCGTCGGGCGGCACGCCCTGCGTGGCCGCGCACAGCACCACGCGGGCGCTCTACGGCTCGTACGCCGGGAACCTCTACCAGGTGAGGCGTTCCTCGGACAACACGACGAGGGACGTCGGCGTGCTGACCGCGGGCGGCACCGCGAACGCGGCGGCGCAGGACTCGTTCTGCGCGGGCTCCACCTGCGTGATCACGGTGGTCTACGACCAGTCCGGGCGGGGCAACGACCTGTGGTACCAGGGCTCGTCGGTGGTCCCGGGCTCGCCCCAGAGCAGGCCGGCGGTCGCGACGTCGGAATCGGTGGCGGTCGGCGGCAGCAAGGCGTACTCGCTCTACATCAACCCGGGCAACAGCTACTGGCGTGACGGCCACCTGACGGGCGTGCCGACCGGCGCCGCGCCGGAAGGCATGTACATGGTGACCAGCGGCACGCACGTGAACAACGGCTGCTGCTTCGACTACGGCAACAGCGAGACGACCCGGAAAGCCGACGCGGCCGGCGCGATGGACGCGATCAACTTCAGCACGCAGTGCTGGTTCGGCGGGTGCTCCGGCACGGGACCGTGGGTGCAGGCGGACCTCGAGTGGGGCCTGTTCCCCGGCGGCAGCCAGCAGTGGAACCCGAACCAGCGCGCCTTCCCCAACAGGTTCGTCACGGCCATGCTGAAGAACAACGGGACCACGCGGTTCGCGCTCAAGGGCAGCGACGCGCAGGCAGGCGGCCTGACCACGCTGTACGACGGCGCGCTGCCCAACGGGTACAGCCCGATGAAGAAGCAGGGCGCCATCATCCTGGGCAGCGGCGGCGACTGCTGCAAGCCCGACGGCGGCGCGAACCTCAGCGCGGGCACCTTCTACGAAGGGGCCATGGTCGCGGGCTACCCGTCCGACGCGACCGAGAGCGCGGTGCAGGCCAACGTCGTCACGGCCGGGTACACCACCGGCGGCAACCCGAACCCGGGCGGTGGCGCGGTGCGCGCCGTGGGCGCGGGCAAGTGCCTCGACGTGCCGAACGGGACGGCGGGCACGCAGGCCCGGATCTGGGACTGCCAGGGCAGCGCCGGCCAGACCTGGACCCGGACGTCCTCCGGCCAGCTGGCCGTGTACACCGGCTCCGCCCAGATGTGCCTCGACGCCTACGGCCAGGGGACGAGCGCGGGCACGAGGGCGGTCCTCTGGTCGTGCAACGGCCAGGCCAACCAGCGCTGGAACGTCAACGCCAACGGCACGATCACCGGCGCGCAGTCCGGCCTGTGCCTGGACGTGTCCGGCGCGTCCACGGCCAACGGCGCCCAGGTGCAGCTGTGGACCTGCAACGGCGGCGCCAACCAGCAGTGGGGCGTCAGCTGAACCCCACCACGAGTTCGTGACTCGACAGCGGTCCGGCACGCCGTGCCGGACCGCGGCTCAACCCCGAGGAGTGCAAGTGCGACAACGCCTCAGCAGATTCGCCGCGCGTGCCGCGGCCCTGACCACCGCCGCGCTGGTCACCGCCGCGCTGCTGCCGGCCGGCCAGGCCGCCGCCGAGTCCAACGGCGGGGTGCGGGTCATGCCGTTGGGTGACTCGATCACCGAGGGCACGCAGGTGCCCGGTGGTTACCGGATCGGGCTGTGGCAGCGGTTCGGGTCCGGCAACTACCGGGTCGACTTCGTCGGCTCGCAGTTCAACGGCCCCGGGTCCCTCGGGGACCACGACCACCAGGGCCACCCGGGCTGGCGCATCGACCAGATCGACGCGAACGTCGTCACGTGGCTGCGCAACACCACGCCGCGCACGGTGCTGCTGCACATCGGCACCAACGACATCCTGCAGAACTACAACGTGGCCAACGCGCCCGCCCGCCTGTCGGCGCTCGTCGACCGGATCACCGCGACCGTGCCGAACGCCGACGTGTTCGTCGCGACGATCATCCCCCTGGCCAACTCCGGTCAGGAGGCCGCCGCCCGGACCTTCAACGCCACGATCCCCGGCATGGTGCAGAGCAAGGTCAACGCGGGCAAGCGCGTGCGGCTGGTGGACATGCACGCCGCGTTGACCACGGCCGACCTGATCGACGGCGTCCACCCGACCGCGACCGGCTACGACAAGATGGCCGCGACCTGGTACAACGCGCTGCGCGCCGTGCCGGGGAGCATCGGGGACCCGGTCGCCTCGCAGGGCAGGCAGGTCGTCGGCACGGCGTCGGGGCGTTGCCTCGACGTGCCGGGTTCGACGACCTCCAACGGCACGCAGCTGCAGCTGTGGGACTGCCACGGCCAGCCCAACCAGTCGTGGACGCAGAACTCGGCCAAGCAGTTGGTCGTCTACGGCACCAAGTGCCTGGACGCCTACGGCCGCGGCACCGCCAACGGCACGCAGGTGGTGATCTGGGACTGCCACGGCGACACGAACCAGCAGTGGAACGTCAACGCCAACGGCACGATCACCAACGTGCAGTCCGGCCTGTGCCTGGACGCGTCCAACTACGGCACCGCCAACGGCACCAAGCTGGTCCTGTGGGCGTGCTCCGGGCAGACCAACCAGCAGTGGACCCTGCGCGCCGCGGCCTGATCACGACATCGAACCAGCGCCCACCGGGCAGTTCGACGGCGATTCCGCGGAATCACCGTTCCCGGTGGGCGCTGGTTCGCGTTCCGCGCGGCGCGGCGGCTGGGGTGCCGCCGCGCCGCGGGGCCCCTACCCGGGGCGGAGGAGGGTCAGCCGACGCGGACGAGCTGCCACTGCTGGTTGTTGCCGCCCGTGTCGCCGTACTGCACGACGTTCGCGCCGTCGGCCGTGGACGAGCCCTGGATCTCGACGGCCTTGTTGCTGTTGCGGTTGACCAAGCGCACGTAACCGCCCGACTCGACCGCGCGGAACTGCTGGTTGACGCCGCTGTGGTCGGTCCACTGCTGGATCGCGGCGCCGTCGGCGGTCGACGAGTTCGGCACGTCGAGGACCTTGCCGGAGTGGCGTGACTTGACGCGGTAGTAGCCGCTGCCGGAGTCGAGGAACTGCCACTGCTGGTTGGCGCCGCTGTTGCGGGTCCACTGGGTGATGCGCCCGCCGTCGTTGGTGGCCAGGCCGTACACGTCCAACGCCTTGCCGCTGTTGCGGTTCACCAGCACGTACCACGCGCTCGGGTCGATGACCCCGGGCTGGGGGTTGGAGCCGGCGTTGAGGGCGTTGAGCACGGAGGTGTAGGCGGCCTTCTTGTTGCCGGAGCCGTCGAACAGCAGCGGCGTGCCGTAGGAGCGCCAGGAGTCGGTGTCGCGGATGCCCCAGACGGTGATGCCGGCGCAGCGGGTGACGGCCAGGCACGCGTTCACGACGCGCTCGTAGTTCGACGCCTGCGCGGAGCCGGAGCCCTCGATGTCCAGCTCGGTGATCTGGACGTCGACGCCGAGGTTCGCGAAGTTCTGCAACGTGGTCTGGTAGTTGGAGGGCACCGGGCTCTGGGCGTTGAAGTGCGACTGGAAGCCGACGCAGTCGATGGGCACGCCGCGGGACTTGAAGTCCTGGACCATCCGGTAGACGGCCTGGGTCTTGGCGTGGGACCAGTCGTCGGTGTTGTAGTCGTTGTAGCAGAGCTTGGCGTTCGGGTCCGCCGTGCGGGCGGCGCGGAACGCGGCTTCGATCCAGTCGTTGCCGGTGCGCTGGAGGTTGGAGTCGCGCCGCGCGCCGGAGCTGCCGTCCTGGAACGCTTCGTTCACCACGTCCCAGGCGTAGATCTTGCCGGCGTAGTACGTGGCGACCTTGGTGACGTGGTTGAGCATCGCCGACCGGAGGGCGCTGCCCGACATGTTCTGCATCCAGCCCGGCTGCTGGGAGTGCCACGCCAGGGTGTGGCCGCGCACCCGCTTGCCCTGGGACCGGGCGAGGTTGACGATCCGGTCGGCGTTGCCGTAGCTGAACTGGTTCTGGTTCGGCTCGGTCGCGTCGATCTTCATCTCGTTCTCGGCCGTGACCATGTCGAACTCGCGCTGCAGGAGCCCGGAGTAGGTCGAGTCGCCGAGCCTGCCCGCGGCCACGGCGGTGCCGAAGTACCGGCCCTTCTCCGCCGCCGCGGCGCCCAAGGTCGCGCCCGCGGCGCCGGCCGGACCGGCGGCCGCCAACGACAGCACACTGGCGACCAGTCCGGTGACGAGCAGCAACGCCGTTGTTCTCGACCGGCGCGCGAGCGCCGGTCGAATGACCGCTCGTGTCGAGTGTTCCATCAGATGCCCTTCGGGTCGGCCACCGCGGGCTCGGGTGCCCGCGGTGGCGGGGACGCCGTCGACGGCCGCGGGGCCGGACCGCCACCGGGTGCGCGCGTGTTAGCGCTAACACCAGGGCTGGAGGGCCACCTGGTGCGAAAAGGGCGCATCAGGGTGCGGCAACATGGCCACGGACATCGGTCGGCGCCCTTCAGACTGTGAACGATGGCACACGGTCGGTCAAGATGTAACGCAACTGTTTCGGACGGGGGGACGAAGGGGCGGGCCTTCGTCGAATCGCCCGGATGTCCTGTTGGGTCTTCCGGCAGCGGCGGCGTTTACCCGCTGTCTGATGTGGAGCGAGGTCGTCCCGCCCGGCTGCGGCGGCGAACGGGCAGGGCGGGGTTCGCGTGACGCGCCGGCCGGGCCCGGCCGGTCGTTGGTCCGAACGGGGCAACTTGCCGTCCGTTGCCCCGCCGCGTGGTCCCCGATAAGACCTGGTCCGGCTCGGCTGTCGTCCGACAGCTCAAAAGTTAGCGCTCACATTTAGCTTTGACCCGTCTTGGTTGGTCATAGTTTCATGGGCGTGACATCAGGCCGCGTCGTCCCGGGCGTGATCCGCCCGGAGCGCCGCCACGACCGCTGTGCGCGGTGCGACGAGGTGAGCCGAGTCGGACCGCATCCCTTGAGCCGAAACCGAAGGGGCGACGATGCCCACCCGTACACGTGGACGACTGCTCCACCTCGCCATGGCGGCCGTCGCGGCGCTGGGCGTGGTCATCGCGGGGCCCACCGCGCCCGCCGCCCAAGCCGCGCCGGGAAGCCCCGCGCTGACCCCGCCGATGGGGTGGAACAGCTGGAACAGCTTCGGGTGCGGCATCACCGAGGCGCAGGTCCGGCAGGCCGCGGATGCGATGGTGTCGTCGGGGATGCGCGACGCGGGGTACCAGTACGTGGTGGTCGACGACTGCTGGTTCGACCCGCAGCGCGACTCGTCGGGCAACCTGCGTGCCCATCCGACGAAGTTCCCCAGCGGGATGAAGGCGCTCGGGGACTACATCCACGGCAAGGGCCTGAAGTTCGGCATCTACCAGGCGCCCAACGAGAAGACCTGCGCCCAGGGGGTGGGCACGCATCCGGGCTCGACCGGCAGCAAGGGCCACGAGGTGCAGGACGCCCGGTCGTTCGCCTCCTGGGGCGTGGACTACCTGAAGTACGACTGGTGCTCGGGCAGCGGCACGCGGGACGAGCAGATCGCGCGGTTCACGATCATGCGCGACGCCCTGCGCGCGACCGGTCGTCCGATCGTCTACAGCATCAACTCCAACAGCTTCCACGCGCCGACGGGGGACAAGTACGACTGGGGCGAGGTCGCCGACCTGTGGCGGACCACCGAGGACCTGCTGGACATCTGGCAGAACGGCAACACCAACAGCTACCCGATGGGTGTGGGCAACGTCCTGGACGTCACCGCGCCGTTGGCGGCGCAGACCGGTCCGGGCAACTGGAACGATCCCGACATGCTCGTCGTCGGCCGTCCGGGGTTGAGCCTGACCGAGTCGCGCGCGCACTTCGCGTTGTGGGCGTTGATGGCCTCGCCGTTGATGGCGGGCAACGACATCCGCACGATGTCCGGTGACGTGAGCGCGGTGCTGCGCAACCCGCGGCTGATCGCGGTGAACCAGGACCGGCTGGGCGCGGGCGGGCGGCGGGTGCGCGACGACGGCAACACCGAGGTCTTCGCCAAGACCCTGTCCGACGGTTCGGTCGCGGTCGGTCTGTTCAACCGGGGCGGCGTGACCGCCACGGTGTCCACCACGGCCGCCCAGGCCGGCCTGTCGGGCAGCTCGTTCACCCTCACCGACCTGTGGACCGGCGGCACGTCCACCACCTCGGGCACGATCTCGGCGAGCGTGCCCGCGCACGGCGTGGCCGCGTTCCGCGTCTCCGGCGGGAGCCCGATCTCCGCCACCACCTCCCGCCTGCGGGGCGCCGGCTCCAACCGCTGCGCCGACACCGAGAACGGCTCCACCGCCGCCGGCGCGACCGTGCTGCTCTGGGACTGCCACACCGCCGCCAACCAGCTGTGGACCACCTGGGCGGGTGGCGAGATCCGGGTGTTCGGCGACAAGTGCCTCGACGCCTACAACCAGGGCACGACCAACGGCACCCGGGTGATCACGTGGTCGTGCAACGGGCAGGACAACCAGAAGTGGACCCTCGGTTCCGACGGGTCCATCCGCAACACCCGCGCCGGCCTGTGCCTGGACGCCGACCAGGCCGCCACCGCCAACGGGACCCGGCTCATCCTGTGGACCTGCAACGGCCAGGGCAACCAGAAGTGGAGCCGCGCCTGACGGTGACCCGTGCGACGCGCCCGCCCTGCGGCGCCGCCGCGTCACGCACCACGTGAGCGCTGCTCTCCGGGACCCGGTCCCCTCGCGCACAGCCCCGCGAGCGGACCGGGTCCGCCCCACGTCGATCCCCGACGCCCCCACGACAACCAGGGAAGGAGCACCGTGCGCACCGCCCGCAACCCCGTGATCGGTGGTTCCCACCCGGACCCGAGCGTCTGCCGGGTCGGCGAGGACTACTACCTCGTGTGCTCCAGCTTCGAGTACTTCCCGGGCGTGCCGATCTTCCACAGCCGCGACCTCGTGAGCTGGCGGCAGGTCGGCAACGTCCTCAAGCGGCCGGAACAGCTGCGGCCGGCCGCCGGCACGCCCACCTCGCGCGGCATCCACCAGCCCACCATCCGCCACCACGGCGGCAGGTTCTGGGTGACCGCGACGGACCTGTCGGCGGGTGGCACGTTCGTCGTCACGACGGACCGCCTCGCCGGGCGGTGGTCGGACCCCGTGTGGCTCGACCTGCCCGGTGTCGTGCCGGACCTGGCCTGGGACGAGAACGGCGACTGCTGGTGCGTCACCGCCGACGGGCGCACGGCGCGCATCGACCCCTACCTGGGAACCGTGCTGGAAGGGCCGTGGCCGACGTGGAGCGGTGGCGACACCTCCAGCCCGAAGACGCCCCACCTGTACCACGTCGGCGCTTGGTGGTACCTGCTGTTCGAGCGCGGCCAGTCGCTGACGGTCTCCCGCGCGCGCACGCCGCGCGGGCCGTTCGAGCCCGCGCCGGGCACCTTCGTGGACACCGCCGGGCCGACCCGGGGCAGCGGTCGCGCGGACCTCGTCACGACACCGGACGGCGCCTGGTGGCTGGTGCGGCCCGGGACCCGCGAGCACCCGTCGGGCTTCCACGTGCTGGGGCAGGAGGTCTTCCTGACGCCGGTGCGCTGGCGGGACGAGTGGCCCGAGGTGGTCGGGGTGGCCGAGGCCGCGCCGATGCCTGCGGAGCCGCACGTGCCGCCGACGCAGTTCGCGCGCGACGACTTCGACGACTTCGTGCTGGCGCCGTCCTGGATCTCGCCGCGCGGGCTGCCGGACGGGTCCTGGTCGTTGACCGAACGCCCCGGCTGGCTGACGCTGCACGCGACCGGCGACACCCTCGACCGACCCGGCTGCACCTTCGTGGGCAGCCGGCTGCGGCACCTCGAATCGCGGGTCTCGGTCCGCCTCGACCCCGGCACGGCGCGGGCGGGGCTGAGCATCCGGCGCGACGAGGCGCACCGCTACGACTTCGAGGTCGTGCCCGGTCGGGTGGACGTGGTCGCCAGGATCGGGCCGGTGCGCCAGGTCGTGGCCAGCCGCACCAGACCTCCCGGGCCGATCACGCTCACCGTCGTCACCCGCACGACCGACCTGGTGCCGCCGTCGTTCGTGCGGCCGACCGACGACCCGGCGGGCGTCGAGCCCTCGGGGCCGGACACCATCGCGTTCCACGTCAACGACGACGCGGGCCCCTTGGCGGAGTTGGACGGCCGGTACCTGTCGCCCGAAGTCACCGCGGGCCTCTCCGGACGGGTCGTCGGCATGTACGTCACGCGTGGCGTCGCGGCGTTCGACTGGTTCGACTACCGCGGTTTCAACTGATCCTCACCGACGGTGGCGCACGACGCGCCACCGTCTTGTGCGCGCTAACAGAATTGGTCAAAACCAATCACCCTATTGGTTCATATGGGTGAACTTGGCCGACCGGGCAACCAAAACCGCACTTGACAGGCGTGATCATTTGTGGCGCGAAAGGGTTTCGTAACCTATTGCGCTAAAGTTAGCGCTAACACCTTTAGCATTTCCGGCAATTGACGGCACTGCTTCGCCTGGTTACATTCGACCCGAAGTGAACCCTCTCCGGCGGGAGCTGAGCCCGCTGCGCGGCCCTGCCGTGACCACCCGTCAACGACGACCGGTTCGCGACCTCGCCCGACGGCAGTTGCCGTGCCGAAAACCCGCGGTGGACGAGCAGTCGGGCGAACCCACTTCTGGGAGCGCTCCCGGAAAAGCTTCACCCCCAACCCACAGCACCGACGCTGCGAGGACCCTGAATGAGTGCAACGAAACTGGCACGCGGCGGCGCCGCTGCCGCGGCCCTGACCCTGTGCGCGGGGTTGTTGACGCTGGCGAGCACCTCGGCCAGCGCGGCACCCGGCTGTTCGGTCGACTACCAGGTCAACCAGTGGGACAGCGGCTTCACGGCCAACGTCACGCTCAAGAACCTCGGCGACCCGATCTCGGGCGGGTGGACCCTGGAATGGGACTTCCCGGGCACCCAGAAGATCACCAACGGCTGGAGCGCGACCTACGCCCAGTCAGGTCAGCACGTGAGCGCGAAGAGCCCCTCGTGGGCGTCGTCGCTGCCCACGGGTGGAAGCGCGACCATGGGTTTCAACGCCTCGTACTCGGGCACGAACGCCCTGCCCACGTCGTTCAAGCTCAACGGGAACACGTGTGGCGGCGGCCCGACGTCGACCACGACGTCGACGTCGACCTCCACGTCGACCTCGACCTCGACGACCACCTCCACCACGACGACCACGACGACGCCGGACAACCCCGGTGATCACGTGGCCAACCCGTACGCGGGCGCGAAGGGGTACCTGAACCCCGACTACGTCACGAACGTCAACAGCCTGGCCGACGCGACCGGTGGCGCCCTGGGCACGTCCATGCGCAAGGTGGCCCAGAACTCCACCGCCGTGTGGATGGACCGCATCGGCGCCATCACCGCCGGTCGTGGTCTGACGGGCCACCTCGACGAGGCGCTGCGGCAGTCCGCGGGCGGCACGCCGGTGGTGATCCAGGTCGTCGTCTACGACCTGCCCAACCGCGACTGCGCCGCGCTCGCGTCCAACGGCGAGCTCAAGGTCAGCGAGAACGGCCTGGCTCGCTACAAGGCCGAGTACATCGACCCCATCGCCGCGATCCTGGCCGACCCGAAGTACCGCTCCCTGCGGATCGTCGCGATCGTCGAGCCCGACTCGCTGCCGAACCTGGTGACGAACCTGAGCAAGCCGAAGTGCGCCGAGGCCAACACCAGCGGCGCCTACGTCCAGGGCATCCAGTACGCCCTGAGCAAGCTCAGCGCGATCTCGAACGTCTACAACTACATCGACATCGGCCACGCCGGGTGGCTCGGCTGGGACACCAACATGGGTCCCTCGGTCACGTTGATCGCCAACACCATCAAGGGCGCCACCAAGGGCGTCAACAGCATCGACGGCTTCGTGTCGAACCTGGCCAACACCTCGCCGACCGACGAGGTCAACCTGCCCGACCCGAACCTCACCGTCGGCAGCCAGCAGCTGCGGTCCGCGGCCTTCTACCAGTGGAACCCGTACTTCGACGAGGCCGACTACGGCACCGAGATGCGCAACCGGTTCATCTCGGCCGGTTTCCCCAGCGGCATCGGCATGCTGATCGACACCTCCCGCAACGGCTGGGGCGGCCCGAACCGGCCGACCGGCGCCAGCGGGTCCACCGTGGACGCGTACGTGAACTCCGGCCGCATCGACCGCAAGCTGCACCGGGGCAACTGGTGCAACCAGAGCGGCGCCGGCATCGGCGCACGGCCCACCGCCGCGCCGCGCTCGGGCTTCGACGCCTACGTCTGGATCAAGCCCCCGGGCGAGTCCGACGGCATCGCGACCAAGACCGACGGCCCCAACGAGGAGGGCAAGCAGCACGACCCGATGTGCGACCCGACCTTCCGCGGTGACGACCAGGCCAACGGCGGCAACCTGACCGGCGCGATGGCCGGCGCCCCGCACGCGGGCTCGTGGTTCCCCGCCGGGTTCACCTCGCTCGTGCAGAACGCCTACCCGGCCCTGTGAAGGGGGTGACCCGATGACCCGCAGGAAGCAGACCACGGCCGCGTGCCTCCTCTCGAGCGCGCTGCTGGCCGGGGCGGTGGCCCTGGCGGTCGGCGGCGGCGCGACGGCGCAGGCGGCGGACTCGGCGTTCTACGTCGACCCGTCGAGTTCCAGCGCGAAGTGGGTCGCCGCCAACTCCGGCGACTCCCGGGCCGCGGTGATCCGCGACCGCATCGCCTCGGTGCCGCAGGCGCGGTGGTACACCACCACCAACACCTCGACGGTGCGCTCGGAGATCAGCTCGTTCGTCGGCGCGGCCGCCTCGGCGGGCAAGGTGCCGATCCTGGTGGTGTACAACATCCCCAACCGCGACTGCGGCGGGGCCAGCGGCGGCGGCGCGCCCTCGCACCAGGCCTACCGGGCGTGGGTGGACGAGGTCGCGGCGGGGCTGGCGGGTCGGCCGGCGACGATCGTGCTCGAGCCCGACGTGCTGCCGATCATGAGCAACTGCCAGAGCGCCGACCAGCAGAGCCAGACCAGGGCGTCGATGGCCTACGCGGGCAAGAAGCTCAAGTCCGGTTCCGGGCAGGCCAAGGTGTACTTCGACATCGGCAACTCGGCGTGGCTGAGCCCGTCGGAGGCCGCCAACAGGCTCCGCGCCGCGGACATCTCCAACAGCGCCGACGGCATCGCCTCGAACGTGTCGAACTACCGCAGCACGTCCGACGAGGTCGCCTACACGAAGAACATCCTCAACGCCCTCGGCGACGGCAGGCTCACCGCCGTGATCGACACCAGTCGCAACGGCAACGGCCCGCTGGGCACCGAGTGGTGCGACCCGGCCGGACGCGCGATCGGCACGCCCAGCACGACCAACACCGGCGACTCCAAGATCGCCGCGTTCCTGTGGGTCAAGCTGCCGGGTGAGGCGGACGGCTGCATCGCGCCGGCCGGCCAGTTCGTGCCGCAGCGCGCGTACGACCTGGCGATCGCGGCGGGTCCGACGTCGACCAGCACCACTACGACGACAACGACGACCACCACCACGACCACGGGCAACAACCCGGGTGGCGGCTGCACGGTGACTCACCGCGTGGTCAGCCAGTGGACGGGCGGGTACACCGGCGAGATCGTGATCGGGAACCGGGGTGCGGCCCTCAACGGCTGGACCCTGACCTTCTCGGCGCCCGGTGTGACCGTCGCGCAGGGCTGGAACGGGACGTGGACGGACACGGGCGACGTGGTCCGGGTCGCCAACACGTCCTGGAACGGGTCGCTGCCGACCGGTGGCACGACGACCATCGGTTACAACGCGAACTACAACGGGACCACACCGCCGTTCGGCTCACCCGCCCTCAACGGCACGGCGTGCTCCTGACCCCGTAACCGGCCCTGAAAAGCGGTTCCCCGTCCCGATTCGCCTCCGCGGGACGGGGAACCGCTTCGGCGCGTCCGCGACACCCGGCGGCGCGGTGCGGCGGCCGGGTTCGACGGCCCCCGGGCGTTCGACAGGGCGTGCCGCTCACCCGGCGACGATCCGCCACTCCTGGTCGGCGCCGCCGGTGACGGGCCACTGCACGACGCGGGCGCCGTCGGCCGACGAACCGCCCTCCACGTCCACGCACAACCCGGTGCGCACGTTGACGACGCGGTGGTAACCGCCGCCCGCGTCGACGAGCCGCCACCACTGGTTGTCGCTCCCGGTGTCCTGCCACTGGTCGAGCCGGGCGCCCTGGCCCGACCCGCCCGGGCTGTCGAGCAGGCGCCCGCTGTGCCGGGCCGCGAGCCGGCACGAGCCGTCGGCGTTCGGCAGGAACCGCCACTGCTGGTTGAGGCTGCCCGTCGCGCTCCACTGGACGACCTCGGCGCCGTCGGCGACGCTCGCGCCGGCGACGTCCAGGGCCTTGCCACTGGCCCGGTTGACCAGCCGGTGCCAACCGGTCGGCGGGGAGGTGGCCGGCAGGGACACGGTGAGGTCCGTGCACCGCCCGGCGACCAGCGTCACCTCGCGGGCGTGGCCGCCGAGGGGCGACGCGAGCAGGGCGAGGTCGATGACACCGCGGTCGGCGTTCTGGCGGGCGATCAGGTGGCCGGTGGACAGCCGCCGGTCGGCCTCCGGCACGCCCAGGTCGAGCCGCGACCGGTCGTACATCCCGGTGTGGACCGCGGCGTGCCGGGAGCGCAGGGCGGCGTAGTCGACGCCGAGGGGCGGCCAGCTGGGCGTGCAGCGGCCGGGAGTCCCACGCGGTCGGCGACTCGTACCGCTCCAGCTTGGTGAGCAGCAGCAGCCGGGTCGCGCCGGCCACGACGACGGTCGACCCGCTCGCGGTCACGGTGCCGCCGGTCGGGACGACCCGGGTGACGCCCTCGTAGCCGAAGACCCCTTGCCCGGCCGGGTACGTGCCGCGCAGGGTCAGGTAGCCGGAGCCGCCGCTGATCGTGGCCGCGGTGGTGTAGCCGACGGTGTCGGGCCGGCCCTCCAGCGCGGTGTTCACGCTGAGCGTGGTGTCCACGGTCCGGCCGGTCGCCGGCAGCAGCTCGTGGACGATCACCCGGTCGGTCCGCGAGACGAACGCCCGCCCGGTCCAGGCGCCGGAGCCGTCGGTCCAGGCCGAGGTGACCTCGCCGGTGCGGAAGTCGGTGACGCGCGCGTAGTCGTCCACCGCCGTCGCGCCGGGAGTGGCGATCCGGAGTTCGTAGGCCGGGTGGTAGGTCTGCGTCCACCGCAACGTCCACCCGGCCGCGAAGTCCCGGTTCGCGCCGGCGTAGTCGCCCGCCAGGGCCTTGTCGCGCGCGGCTGCCAACCGTCCGGCGGTCACCGGCGGGGCGACGGAGCGGGTGCCGTTCGGCAGCACCAGCCGGTGGTAGTTGAAGATCACCTTCTCCAGGGCGGGCGCGCCGTGCAGCACCGCGCCCGTACTCGCCGTTCCCGGTGAGGAACCCGTCGGTCCACGCCGTCGCCGGCGCGGTGTCGTGGATGCCGCGCTCCGGCAAGGTCACCTGCGGTTGCACGGCGGCGCCGGCCCGCCCACCCGGCAGGCGGCGGCGGCTCCGGCCGCCAACGCGGTGAGGGCGAGGAAACCACGCCGGTCCACTGGGCCGTCCACGGCGCACGCTCCTTCGTCCGGTGGCGGGGGAGGAGGACGCCCGGCCGCCGGGTGCACGGCGGGCGGACCACCTCTCTTGGCGTGTCGGCGGCGTGTCCGCGCGATGACGACCGGCGGACCGACATGGGATGGATTTAGAGGACCACCGGCGGGTCGGTGTCCATCCCGCACGGCCAAGCGGCGGGTCGCGTCGGTCGACCAAGCTGGTCAAGACCTCGGGCCAGTACTCGCCACCGCAGCTCCGGGCGCCGAAACCCTTCCGGGGGGATGGGATGTCTTGTTAGCCTGTCGATGCCCTTGACCCCCCGCCCCGCGTCCTCATCGCGGGCCCGCGGGCGGCAGATCCCTTGCGACGGGCCGGGATCAGTAGCACACATCTCGCGCAGGTCCACCCGTCCGGAAGCGGCGAAGTGCCCTGGAACCCCGCCCGTGCGCGGACCCGTCGACGCACGGGCGCGCGCCCGCGGCGCGCTCGGCGAACACGTCTGATCGGAAACCAAGCGAAAGGGAGAAGAAGGTGAGACCAGTCCACACCGCCACGAGGTCGTTGGTGGCGATCGCGGTGTTCGTGTCCGCCGCGCTGCTGCCGTCCTTCGCGGACCACTTCCAGGCCTCGGCCGCCACCCAGGCGACGTACTACGTCGCACCCGACGGCAACGACGCCAACCCCGGGACGATCACGGCGCCGTTCAAGACCGTGCAGCGCGCGCGGGACGTCGTCCGCACGACGAACGCGAGCATGACCGGCGACATCTACGTGTACCTGCGCGGCGGCAACTACCCGGTGAGCAGCACCATCGAGTTCGCGCCGGGTGACTCGGGCACGAACGGCCACCGGGTCGTGTACTCCGCCTACCAGAACGAGACCCCGGTGCTGAGCGGCGGCGTGCAGGTGACCGGGTGGACGCAGCACGGCGGCAACATCTGGAAGGCCCCGCTCAACCGCGCCACCAAGCTGCGGGCGCTCTACGTCAACGACAAGCGCGCGTTCATGGCCACCAAGACGATCAGCTCGCAGGGGTGCTACGGCACGTACAACATCACCGCCGGGCAGGCGTCCTGGGCCCGGGAGTCCGGCTCGCAGTGCGACGGCGCCAAGTACTCCCCGGCCGACCTGCCCGCCATCTCCCGCAACGCCGACGACATCGAGATCGAGACGGCGACGACCTGGACGACGGCCATCGCGGGCGTCCGCCAGGTCACCACGAGCAGCGACGGCGCCAGCCGCGTGGCGCTGTTCCAGCAACCGGGCGCGGCCATCGCCCAGGGCGCGTTCAACGGCAACCACCAGGTCGGCGGGAGCCACAAGTTCATGAACGCCTACGAGTTCCTCGACTCGCCGGGCGAGTTCTACTTCGACAAGACCGCCAAGACGCTGTACTACTACAAGGCCGACTCCGAGAACATGGCGACGGCGACGGTCCACGCCCCGAACAACGTGGCCACCGTGCTCCGGGTCGCCGGCACGTCCACGACCAACCACGTCCGGAACATCACGTTCGCGGGCCTCACGGTGCAGCACTCCGACTGGAACCTGTTCACCGTCGCCGGGTCCTCGTTCAAGCAGGCCCAGCAGGGCAACCTGGGCAACACCGTGTACGTGAAGGGCAACTTCCACGTCTACTACTACCGCAACGTCGACGTCGCGCCGGGCATCGTCCAGATCGAGAACGCCGACCACGTCCAGTTGCAGCGCAACCGCGTCCAGCACACCGGCGCCGACGGCATCAACATGGTCAACGACGTGCAGGACACCCAGCTGACCGGGAACCACACCAACGACATCGCGGGTTCCGCCATCACCGTCGGCCACCCCCAGCACGTCTACATCGGGGACCACACGTCGACCAACGGCGAGAAGTACTCCGCCCAGGTGGAGGGGTTGCCCAAGAACATCGAGATCAAGAACAACTACCTCTACGACAGCGCCGTGCTGTTCAACGGGCACAGCCCCATCTCGGCCTACTTCGCCGACGGCCTCACGGTGCAGCACAACCGGATCGAGAAGAGCCCGTGGTCGGGCATCACGCTCGGCTGGGGCTGGTGGAACTTCGACGGGTCGTCGGGCTCGATCGCGCCCAACCGGCCGACCACCACGGCGAAGAACAACAACATCAGCTACAACCACATCATCGACACGGTGCAGCGCCTCAGCGACACGGCCCCCATCTACACGCTGGGCAGCCAGCCGGGGACCACGATCACGAACAACTACCTCCAAGGCGTCCCGGCGGGCCACAAGTACGGACTCCACCCGGACGAGGGCTCGGCCTACATCACCTTCCGCGACAACGTGCTGAGCGTGGACAAGAACATCACGTGGCTCATCAACTCCGACGACTTCGGGCGCAAGCACGACCTGAGCATCACCCAGACCTACGGGCCGATCAACAAGGTCTCCAACAAGAACCTGCCGAACAGCACCGTCCAGGACATCCTCGTCTCCTCGGACTACGTCTGGCCGGCGGCGGCCCACGGCATCGCGGTGAGCTCCGGCCTGGAGGACGCCTACCGGGACATCGTCCCGCCGGGCAACTACTCCGCGCCCGACCACGCCCTGCCGGCGAGCACGTTCGTCGGCGCCGGCAGCTCGTCGATCCCCGTCCGGAGCACCGGCGACGCGACCAGGACGGTGTGGTTGGCCCCGCAGGGCACGACCACCTTCGCGGTCGGTCCGACGATGACCAGGGCGAGCGGCGCCGCGACGACCATCGAGGTGCCGGCCACGTCCGGTGACTACCGGCTCTACGTCGTGGACGCGCAGGGCAACCGGTCGGCCGAGTCGAAGTCGATCGTCCGGCGCCAGGGCGGCGGCGGACAGCAGGGCGTCACGATCGTCGGCGGCCAGTCCGGCCGGTGCGTCGACATCCCCGGCACGACCGTCACCAACGGGGCCCAGGCCCAGTTGTGGGACTGCCACGGCGGCACGAACCAGCGCTTCACCCACACCTCGGGCAAGCAGCTGCAGGTGTCCGGGACCAAGTGCCTCGACGCCAACAACCAGGGCACCGCCAACGGCACCGCGGTGGTGATCTGGGACTGCAACGGGCAGACCAACCAGCAGTGGAACGTCAACGCCAACGGCACCATCACCGGGGTGCAGTCCGGGCTGTGCCTGGACGCCAACGGGGCCGCCACCGCGAACGGCACCAAGATCATCCTGTGGTCCTGCGGCGGCGGCGCCAACCAGCAGTGGAGCCTGCGCGGCTGAGCCGACCCGGGCCGGCGCGGATCCACCGCGCCGGCCCACCGCGCCGTGCCGTCAGGCCGGGATCTGCGACTTCTCCAGCACCGCCATGAACGCGCGCGACCACAGGGGGAGGTCGGGCCAGCCGCGGCACGAGACCATCGCCCCGTCCACCACGTCCGGCTCGTCCACGAACGTCGCGCCGGCCAGCTCCACGTCCGTCCTCAGCGGTGGGAAGGCGGCGGTCCTGCGGCCCTTCAACAACCCCAGCGCGGCGGGCACCTGCGGGCCGTGGCAGATCGTGCCGACCGGGAGCCCCCGGTCGAAGAAGTGGCGCACCACCCGCCCCACGTCGGGGCTCGTCCGGATGTACTCCGGCGCCCGCCCGCCCGGGATCACCAGCCCGTCGTACTCCTCCGGGTCGACGTCGCCGAACGCCAGGTCCACCGGCAGCAGGTGGCCGGGCTTCTCGGTGTAGGCGTCCCAACCGGGCTCGAAGTCGTGGACCACCAGCTTGACCGCGCGCGTCGTCGGAGCGGCCACGACCGCCTCGTGACCACCCTCGCGCAGTCGGAACACCGGGTACATCGAGTCGAGTTCCTCGGCGGCGTCCGCCGTCAGGACCAGCACCCGAGCCATGCTCGCTCCTCGTCCCCGCTCGACGCGCCGCCGTGCCCCGAGGCTCGCGGACGGCATCGGAACGCTTGAGCGGACTAGATTTCGAACCGGTTCGATCAACACATCGGACCGTACGGGGTCGACGGCCGCCCGCACAATCGGCCGGACAGGTGCCCGGCCGCCGGCGCGGGGACGCGTTCCGCTCCGAAGTGGACGGTGCCGGCGCCGCGTCACACCCAGCCGCGCTCGCAGGCGATCACGCCCAGCTGGAAGCGCGACCGCACGCCCAGCAGGTTCTGCAGGCGCGTGATCCGGCGGTGCAGGGTGCGGAGGCTGACCCCCAGCTCCCGGGCGATGGCCTCGTCGATCGCGCCGGTGCGCATGAGCAGCAGCAGCCGCCGGGTCTCGTCCGTGGGTTCGAGGTCCACCTCGCCCACGTCCCGCCCGGCGGCCGACATGGTCGGTCGCGCCGGCTCAAGCGTGGTCATGGCGGCACATGTCGAAGACACCTCGCACGGGTGTGGACGTCGGGGGAGCAGGCGGGACTCGTCGAAGATGGGTCTTACTCTTGGCCGGCGCGACCGGACAGCCCGTGTCCGACGTCCGCCTGGAGCCGACCGGTCTCCGAGCGTGTCCGGCACACAATGACAGCGTCCCGAAGCCGTTCAAGTCAAGGGAAGAGGGCCGTCGATCTCAAAATGTCCGGATTCGGCCGGCTCGGTCGCGGTGCTGCCGGTGCCCTTGATCGGTGGGGCGGGGTGCCCCGGTGGAGCTGATGAGTCATACTCATCCGGTCGGTCCGGCTCGGTCGGGTCGGTGTGAACGTGCACAGCCGGCAGTCGGCCGACGGCGCCGGCCGGTCACCGCCGGGAGGCCTACCCCGTCGCGGCGATCGGACGCACGGCACCGTCCACTCGCGACGGACCGGCCGGAGCGCGCGCGGACCGCTCGGGCGTCCGGACGACTTCGGCCGGTTGCCGAACTCTCCGCGCGGGCGCCGGGCGCGTGCGCGCGCAGTCTGCGGCGGCGCGGTGGCGGAGTAAAGCCGCCGAACGCGGTATTCGCGGGTTTCCGGCAGGTCGCGGATTGGCGGGTTGTGGACATCCGGCGACCTTGACCCCCTGGAAAACGCCTCATTAGTTTGTTTACCCGACAGACGAATCCTGTCATCAGCCGTTCGGCGTGTTTATCGGCTTGGAGGCCTCAATGGTGAGCTCGTCCAGACGCGGTAGGAGACGGTGGTCGGTCGTCGCGGTCGTCGCCGCGCTGCTCGGGTCGCTGGTCTCCTTGGCCGCACCGGCCCAGGCGCACCCGGGCCACGGCGACGAGACGTTCAAGGCCCTGGTCTTCGGCAAGACCGCCGGCTTCCACCACCCGTCGATCGACGCGGGCGTCGCCGCGATCCGCCAGCTCGGCGTCGAGCACGGCTTCACCGTGGACGCCACCGACGACGCCGCCGCGTTCACCGACGCCAACCTCGCCGAGTACGAGGTCGTGGTCTTCCTCTCCACCACCGGCGACGTCCTCGACGCCACCCAGCAGGCCGCCTTCGAGCGCTACATCAAGGCAGGCGGCGGCTACGCGGGCGTGCACGCCGCGGCCGACACCGAGTACGACTGGGCCTGGTACGGCGACCTCGTGGGCGCCTACTTCGAGGGCCACCCCGAACCGCAGGACGCGACGGTGAAGGTCGTCGACCCGGCGCACCCGTCCACGGCCGGCCTGCCGCAGTCCTGGCGGCGCTTCGACGAGTGGTACAACTACCGCACCGACCCCTCCGCCGACGTGCACGTGCTCGCCGAGCTGGACGAGACCAGCTACCGCGGCGGCACGATGGGGTCGAGCCACCCGATCGCCTGGTGCCAGGACTACGACGGCGGGCGGTCCTGGTACACGGGCCTCGGCCACGCCGACGAGTCCTTCGCCGAGCCCGCCTTCCTGGACCACCTGCTCAAGGGCATCCAGACCGCGGCGGGCGCCGTGGAGGCGGACTGCTCGGCCACCCGGACCGACGCCTTCGAGAAGGTCACCCTCGACGACACCACCGCCAACCCGATGGAGCTCACGATCGCCGACGACGGCCGCGTGTTCTACATCGACCGCAACGGCGCGGTGCGCGTCATCCGGCGTGACGGCGCGGTCGTCACCGCCGGCACGCTGAACGTCTACACCGGACAGGAGTTCGGCCTCCTCGGCATCGCGCTCGACCCCGACTTCGCCACGAACAACCAGCTCTACCTGTACTACTCGCCCGCGGGCGCCGAGGCCGTCGACCGGGTCTCCCGGTTCACGCTGGAAGGCGACACGATCGTGGCGGGCAGCGAGAAGATCCTGCTCACCGTCGCGACCCAGCGCGAGCAGTGCTGCCACGCCGGTGGCGCGCTGGAGTTCGACAACGACGGCAACCTCTACATCACCACGGGCGACAACACCAACCCGTTCGCCTCCGACGGCTACTCGCCGCTCGACGAGACCGCCGGTCGCTCGGCCTGGGACTCGCAGCGCTCCGCGGCCAACAGCAACAACCTCAACGGCAAGATCCTGCGCATCACGCCGCAGGACGACGGCACCTACACCGTCCCGGCGGGCAACATGTTCCCGGCCGGCACGGCCAAGACCCGGCCCGAGATCTTCGCCATGGGCTTCCGCAACCCGTTCCGCATCGGCCTCGACCCGCTGACCAACAAGCTCCAGGTCGCCGACTACGGGCCCGACGCGGGGCAGGCCAACCCCCAGCGCGGCCCGGACGGCCGCGTGGAGTGGAACGTGGTGGACCGGCCCGGGTTCTACGGCTGGCCGTACTGCGTCGGCGACAACACCCCGTACGTCGACTACGACTTCGCCACCGGCGCCTCCGGCGCGCAGTTCGACTGCGCCGCCCCGGTGAACAACTCGCCGAACAACACCGGCATCACCCAGCTGCCCGCCGCGATCGGCACCAAGATCTGGCAGGGCAAGACCAGCACGGGCAACCCCGAGATCGGCGGCAGCGGCGCGCCCATGGCGGGCGGCACCTACCGGTACGACGCGGAGCTCGCCTCCGAGCACAAGTGGCCCGCCTACTGGGACGGCAAGGCGATCTGGGGCGACTGGAACGACAACCGGCTGTTCTCGCTGCAGCTCGACGCCGAGGGCACGGGCGTCGCCGACATCAGCCGGATGCTGCCGGGGATGGCGTTCAACCGGCCGCACGCCATGCAGTTCGGCCCGGACGGCGCGCTGTACCTGATCGAGTGGGGCTCCGGTTTCGGCGGCAACAACGCCGACAGCGGCGTCTACCGCATCGACTACGTGCGCGGCGACCGCGCGCCGGTCGCGGCCGCGAAGGCCGACAAGACCTCCGGGCACGCGCCGCTGACCGTGCGGTTCGACTCGGCCGGGTCGCGCGACCCCGACGGCGACGAGCTGACCTTCGCGTGGGACTTCGACGGCGACGGCGCCACCGACAGCACCGAGGCCGCGCCCAGCCACACCTACACCGCGAACGGCGACTACACCGCGCGGCTCACCGTCACCGACCAGGGCGGCCGGTCCGCGGTCGCCAACGTGCGCATCGTCGTCGGCAACACGCCCCCCGTGGTCACGTTGACCGCGCCGGCCGACGGCGGCTTCATCGACTTCGGCGACCAGGTCTCCTACCGGGTCACGGTCACCGACGCCGAGGACGGCACGGTCGACTGCCAGGACGTCGTCGTGCAGCCCGCCCTGGGCCACGACGAGCACTCCCACGGCTACGAGCAGTACCGCGGCTGCGAGGGCCTGGCGCTGATGTCGGGCGACGAGGGCCACGTGGGCGCGAACATCTTCGGCGTCCTCACCGCGAAGTACACCGACAAGGGCGGCGCCGGCGCGTCCCCGCTGACCGGCGAGTCGATCCTGGTGCTCCAGCCCAAGCACAAGGAAGCCGAGTTCTACACGGCGACCGGCCGCACCGCGGACGGCGTGGGCGACGACACGGTGGGCGTGCAGCAGGAGGACACCACCGACACCGGCGGCGGCAGGAACATCGGGTTCATCACCGACGGCGACTGGTTCTCCCTGCGCCCGGCGACCCTGGAGGGCATCGAGCAGGTGCGGTTCCGGGTGGCCTCGGGGTCCGAGGGCGGCCGGCTCGAGGTCCGCGTCGGCGCGCCGGACGGCCCGCTCGCGGGCACGGCGACCTTCGCCGGCACGGGCGGCTGGCAGAACTGGACCACCGCCACCGCCGAGATCGCCGACGACGTCCCGGCCGGGTCCGAGCTGTACTTCGTCACCCGCAGGCCGCAGGGCAGCACGACGACCAGCTACCTGGCCAACGTGAACTGGCTGGAGTTCGCCGGTCGCGGCGTGACGCACAACCAGCGGCCCGCGGTCGAGGCCTCGGCCACCGCGACCACGGGCACCACGCCGCTGGAGGTCGACTTCACCGCGTCGGCCACCGACCCGGACGGCGACACCCCGATCGGCTACACCTGGGTGTTCGGCGACGGCGGCACCGCCACAGGCGCGTCGGTCAGCCACACCTACACCGCCCCGGGCACCTTCAACGCCAAGGTCACCGCGACCGACGCGCGGGGCGCGAGCGGGACGAAGACCATCCCGATCACCGTCCGCGCGCCCGACGTCACCTGCTTCGCCGGCCGCTCGGACGACTTCCTCGGCGCCGCGCTCGACCGGGACCGGTGGACCACCGTGGTGCGGGAGAACCAGGACCTCGCGGTGCGCGACGGCCACCTGGTGCTGCCGACCGCCCCGTCCGACATCTACGGCACCACCAACACCACGCCCAACATCGTGCTCCAGGACCTGCCGTCCGGGCCGTTCCAGGCCACGGCCAAGGTGCGCGTGCCCGTGCGGCGCGCCTACCAGCAGGCCGGCCTGGTGATCTACGGCGACGACGACAACTACGCGAAGATGGTGCTCGAAGGCCGGTCGGACACCGACGACGCGGCGAGCCGGATCTTCCAGTTCATCCGCGAGGAGGCCGGACAGCCCAACGAGGTCGCCGAGTCCAACACCGCGGCGCTGGGCGCCGGGTTCCCCGACTCGGTGTGGGTCCGCTTCACCAGCGACGGGCAGAACCTGACCGCGTCCTACAGCGCGGACGGGCAGGCGTTCACCGACATGCCGCAGACCAAGGCGCTGGCGGGCATGGTGAACCCGAAGATCGGCCTGCTCTCGCTCGTGGGCGGCGGCGGTGACCGCCCGGTGGTGGACGCCGAGTTCGACTGGTTCACCCTCACCCCCGACGACCGGGCGTCGGTGGCGCCGGACGACGACTTCGCCGGCACGGCGCTGGACGGGTGCCGCTGGAACGCCGTCGTCCGACCCGACCCGGCCCGCTACGGCGTGGCCGACGGCAGCCTGCGCATCGACACGAGCGCCGGCGACATCTACGGCGGTGCGGCCGACGAGCCGGCCAACTTCATCCTCCAGCGCGCCCCCGAGGGCGACTGGGTGATCGAGACGGAGGTGGACGCGTCGGCGTTCGACGAGCGCTACCAGCAGGCCGGCCTGATCGCCTACGCGGACGACGCGAACTACGTGAAGCTCGACCACATCGCCACCAACGAGGCGGGCACGCCCGTCCAGCGCGGCGTGGAGCTGCGCACGGAGAGCGGCGACGTGGTGGGCGAGCCGCAGCCCGGCGCCAACGGCCTCACCGGCGGGGTGTGGCACCTGCGGCTGGCCAAGTCCGGTTCCACCTACACCGGCTCCTACAGCGCGGACGGGCGGACCTGGACGTCGCTGGCGCCCGTGGTCAACGAGAACCTGGCCGGTGCGCGGATCGGGCTGTTCGCCCTCGGCGGCGGTCAGACCGCGTCGAAGCCCGCGAAGTTCGCGCACTTCCGGGTGGTGACGGACCGCACCGCCCCGGTGCTGTCGGTCGTCAGCGACCCGGCGTCGCCGGGCACGGGCGGGTGGTGGACGGGTCCGGTGACCCTCACCGCCTCCGCGACCGACGACCAGCCGGGACCGGTGCGCGTCGAGTACCGGGTGGGCACGGGCGACTGGACGGCGTACACGACACCCCTGTCGTTCGCCGACGACGGGGAGCGGGTGGTCGCGTTCCGCGCGTCCGACGCCGCGGGCAACGTCTCGGAGGAGAAGACGGCGACGGTGAAGATCGACCGCACCGCGCCTCGGCTCACCGTGAAGGTGGACAACGCACCCGGCCCCGAGGGCTGGTGGACGCGGCAGGCGCTGGTCTCGGCGACGGCCACCGACGACGCGTCCGGCGGACCGGTGCTGGAGCACCGGCTCGACGGCGGCCCGTGGCGGCCCTACACCGGTGTCGTGCGGGTGGGCGACGGCGTCCACCGGGTGGCGGTGCGGGCGACCGACGCGGCGGGCAACACCTCCGCCGAGCAGTCGGTCGAGGTGAAGGTGGACACCGCGCCGCCGGTCACGAAGGCCAAGCCGGGCAAGTCCGCGGCCAGGGTCCGGCTCACCGCCTCCGACGCCACCTCGGGCGTCGCCCGCACGGAGTACCGCATCTCCGGCGGCAAGTGGCAGGTCCACCGGGGCGGGGAGATCCACCTCCGGCCCAACGGCAAGGAGTACCTGGAGTACCGCTCGATCGACGTGGCGGGCAACGTCGAGGCCACCGGCCGGTACACGCCCCGGCCGGGTCGCGACGACGGCTGCTGGCAGCACGTCTGACGGTCGCGGGTGAGGCCCGTCCGGGGCCTCACCCGCTCGACCCGCCCTTCCTCGCGGTGCCACGCCCCGCCCCACCTGCCCGAGAACCGAGGAGTGCCATGAGGAACGGGCCGACTCGCCCGCGCACGGGCGGCTCGACCGCGGACCAGGCCACGGTCCGCCGGCACAACCTCTCCGTCGTGCTGTCGCACCTGCGCGACCACGGGCCGCGGTCGCGGGCCCGGCTCGCCGGGGAGACGGGGCTGAACAAGGCCACCGTGTCCAGCCTGGTCGCCGAGCTCGTCGACCGCGGCCTGGTGGGCGAGGGTGAGACGGAGCGGGCCACCGTCGGGCGGCCGGGCCAGATCATCCGGCTCGACGGCGAGCACGTCGTCGCGGTCGGGGCCGAGGTCAACGTCGGCTACCTGTCGGTGCTCGCGCTCAACCTGCGCGGTCAGGTCGTGGCGCGGCAGCGGATCGCGCTGGACACCACCGCGCTGGAGCCGGCGCTGGTGCTGGCCCGGCTGGCCCGGCTGCTGGACTCCGCGCTGGTCGGCGTCACGGCCCGGCCGGTCGGCGTGGCCATCGCCGTGCCCGGCCTGGTCGAGGCCGACACCGGGGTGGTGCGCGCGGCGCCCAACCTGGGGTGGACCGACATCCCGGTGGTCGCCGAGATCAGCAGGCTGCTCGGCGAGCCGCCGTACCCGGTGCTGCTGGACAACGAGGCCAACCTCGCGGCGCTGGCCGAGGTCGAGGCGCAGGGCCTGGACCGAGGCGGCGACCTCATCCTGCTCACCGCGGCGGCCGGCGTCGGCAGCGGCATCGTGGTGGGCGGGCGGCTGTTGCGCGGCGCGCAGGGGTTCGCCGGCGAGGTCGGGCACATGCGCGTGCGCGACGACGGCCCGCCGTGCGCGTGCGGCCGCACGGGCTGCTGGGAGGCCGCCGTGGGACTCAACGCGCTGCTCGCCGCCGCCCCGGAGCACGAGCCGGCGCGCACGTCGGCGCACGAACCGGAGCACGACCCGCTGCCGGACCTGGAGCGCCGGCTGGCCGACATCGGCGAGCGGGCCGCGGCGGGTGACGAGCGGGTGCTGGCCGCCATCGCCGACATCGACCGGTGGCTCACCATCGGCGCGGGCATCCTGGTCAACGCCTTCAACCCGCACCTGCTGGTGCTCGGCGGCTACTTCGCCGCGCTGCGACCGTGGATCGCCGGGTCCCTGCGCGAGGAGCTGCGCGGCCACGTCTTCGCCCGGGACATCGGCGGCACGCGCGTCGCGTTCTCGCCCCTGGGCTTCTCCGGCCCCGTGCGCGGCGGGGCGTCGCAGATCCTCGACCGCGTCTTCCGCGACCCCGTTCTCGTCGAGCCGGTCGACAAGCCCTTGGCACAGGAGGAAACCGTATGACGGCCACGACAGCCCCGCTGCTGTCCGTCCGGGGCGTGGTGAAGCGCTTCCCGGGCGTGACCGCCCTGGGCGGGGTCGATTTCGACGTGCGCGCCGGCGAGGTGCACTGCCTGCTCGGCCAGAACGGCGCCGGCAAGTCGACGCTGATCAAGGTGCTGGCCGGCGCGCACCGCCCGGACGAGGGCGAGATCCGGTGGCGGGGCGAGGTCGTGTCGTTCGACAACCCGACCGCCGCGATGCGCAGCGGCGTGGCCGCCATCTACCAGGAGCTGGACCTGGTGGCCGGGTTGTCCGTCGCCGACAACGTCTTCCTCGGCCACGAGCTGTCCACGGCGGGGTTCACCCGCCGCGCCGAGGTCCACCGCCGCACCCGGGCCCTGCTCGACCGGCTCGGCCACCCGGACATCCCACCGGACCGCGACGTCGGCCGGCTGTCCGCGGCGAACCAGCAGATCGTCAGCATGGCGCGCGCCCTGTCCCGCGACGGGCAGCTGCTCATCATGGACGAGCCGTCCGCGGTGCTGGACCAGGACGAGGTGCGCAAGCTGTTCGCGGTCATCCGGGAGCTGACCGCGCAGGGCGTGGCGATCGTCTACATCTCGCACCGGATGGAGGAGATCCGCGAGATCGGCGACCGGGTGACCGTGCTCAAGGACGGCCGCACGGTGGCGACCGGTCTGCCCGCCCGCGAGACCCGCACCGCCGACCTGATCAGGCTGATGACGGGCCGCGACGTGGAGTACGCCTTCCCGCCCCGAGAGCCGGTCGACCCGACCGCGCCCGAGGTGCTGGTGGTGCGCGGGTTGGCCGCGGGGGAGCGGTTCGCCGGTGTCGACCTGACCGTCCGCGCGGGCGAGGTGGTCGGGCTCGCCGGGCTCGTCGGGTCGGGGCGGTCGGAGATCCTGGAAGCGGTCTACGGCGCGCGCAAGCTGACCGCCGGCACCGTCGAGGTGGACGGCAAGCGGTTGCGGCGGGGCAGCGTCGGCGCGGCCGTGCGCGCGGGTGTCGGGCTGTGCCCGGAGGAGCGCAAGAGCCAGGGGCTGCTGCTGGACCAGGCCGTGTACCGCAACATCACGGTGTCCACGCTGTCGGCGTTCTCCCGCTTCGGCTTCCTCGACAGCGGCGCGGAGCGCGCGCGTTCGCGGGAGCTGACCACGGCGCTGGACGTCCGACCGCCGGGGGTGGACCGGGCGGTGCGCACCCTGTCGGGCGGCAACCAGCAGAAGGTGGTGCTGGCGCGGTGGTTGCTGCGCGAGTGCCGCGTGCTGCTGCTCGACGAGCCGACCCGGGGCGTGGACGTGGGGGCGCGCAGCGAGATCTACGAGCTGATCCGGGACCTGGCCGGCCGCGGCGTGGCCGTGGTGGTCGTGTCCAGCGAGGTCGAGGAGGTGCTCGGGCTCGCCGACCGGGTGCTGGTGGTGCGCGAAGGCCGGGTCGTCCACGAAGGGCCGGCCGACGAGATCGACGAATCCCGGGTCCTCGACCTGGTCATGGAAGGAACCGCCGCATGAGCGAGAACACCACCGCGGTCAGGCCGCCGACCGCGGACCGCGCGAAGGGCGGCGTCACCGCGCTGCTCGGGTCCGCGGCCGGCCGCAACACCGGTCTCGTCGTCGCCCTGGTGCTGCTGTGCCTGGTCGGCGTGGCCACCGCGGGCGACCGGTTCGCCGACGTGGACAACCTGCTCACCATCCTGCGCCTCGCCTCGGTGATCGGCGTGGTCAGCGTCGGCATGACGTTCGTGATCACCGGCGGCGGCATCGACCTGTCCGTCGGCGCGATCGTCGCGCTGTCCTCGGTCTGGGCCACCACCCTCGCCACCCAGGCGATGGCCAACGACAGCCACTGGCTCGTCGTCGTGTTCGCCGCGCTCGCCGTGGGCGCCGGCTGCGGCGTGGTCAACGGCCTGCTCATCGCCTACGGGCGGATCGTGGCGTTCATCGCGACGCTGGCCATGCTCGCCGCCGCCCGCGGCCTGGCCGAGATCATCTCCAACCGCAAGACCCAGATCGTCGACGTGCCGGGCTTCTCCGCGTTCTTCGACGCGTCGGTGCTCGGCGTGCCGGTGCTGGTGGTGATCTTCGCGCTGGTGGCCGCCGTGGGGTGGGTGGTGCTCAACCGCACCACGTTCGGCCGGCGGACCTTCGCCGTGGGCGGCAACCCCGAGGCCGCCCGGCTGGCCGGCATCGACGTGCGGCGGCACACCGTGCTGCTCTACACGTTGCTGGGCGTGTGCTGCGGCATCGCCGCGGTCATGCTGATCGCCCGCACCACCACCGGCAGCTCCACCCACGGCGGCCTGTACGAGCTGGACGCCATCGCCGCGGTCGTCATCGGCGGCACGCTGCTGTCGGGCGGTCGCGGCACGATCGCGGGCACCGTGTTCGGCGTGCTGATCTTCACCACGCTGTCGAACGTGTTCACCCTCAACAACCTCTCCATCTCCGCCCAGGCCGTCGCCAAGGGCGCGATCATCGTGATCGCCGTCCTGCTCCAGCAGCGGCTCGCCCGCCGCAGCGGCGCCTGACCCCGCCACCACCGCCGCCACACCGAGGAGCAACCTCATGTCTCGCAAGGCAACAACCCGTCTCATCGCCGCGCTGTCGGTCGGCCTCGCCCTCACCGCCTGCACCGGCAACACCCCCGAGCCCGCTGCCGGGAGCGGCGACCAGGGCGGCGCCCGGGTCGCCAACGACGAGCCCGGCGAGAAGGTCGTCATCGGCTTCTCCGCGCCCGCCGCCGACCACGGCTGGATGGCCGCGATCACCAACGCCGCCAAGGCGGAGGCGGCGAAGTACTCCGACGTGGAGCTGAAGGTGGTGGAGGGCACCAACGACGTCAACCTCCAGATCAGCCAGGTCGAGACGTTCATCAACGACAAGGTCGACGCGATCGTGCTGCTGCCGTTCGACGGCGCGGCGCTGACGCCGGTTGCGCTCAAGGCGATGAAGGCCGGCATCACGGTGATCAACGTCGACCGCGAGTTCGGCAGCCCCTTCGCCGCGCGCTCCACCGTCTTGGGCGACAACTACGGCATGGGCGTGTCCGCCGGCACCTACATCTGCCAGGAGCTCGGCGGCAAGTCCGACGCGGTCGTGGCCGAGATCGCCGGCATCGACTCGCTGCCCCTGACGCAGGAGCGCAGCAAGGGCTTCGCCGACGCCCTCGGTGACTGCGGGTTGAAGGTGAACAACCGCGTGGCCGCCGAGTTCACCGTGGAGAGCGGCGAACGGGCCGCGGCCAACCTGCTCCAGGCCGCACCGCGCATCGACGCCCTCTGGAACCACGACGACGACCAGGGCGTCGGCGTGACCGCGGCGATCAAGAACTCCGGTCGCAGCGAGTTCTTCATGGTCGGCGGCGCGGGCTCGGCCAACGTCATGCGTGAGATCAAGGCCGCCAACGGCCTGCACAAGGCCACCGTGGTCTACCCGTCCACGCAGGGCGCGGACGGCATCCGCCTGGCGCGGCTGGCCGTGCAGGGCAAGAGCCTCGGCGACCTGGTCGAGGTCGAGGTCCCGCGCCAGGTCGAGCTGTTCGCGCCGGTCGTCACCAAGGACAACGTCGACCGCTACCTGCCCACCGCCTTCGAGTCCTAGGAGATCACCGCTGTGACGACAGCGACGCTGGGTATCGCGATGATCGGCCACGCCTTCATGGGAGCCGCCCACTCCCAGGCGTGGCGGGTCGCGCCCCGCTTCTTCGACCTGCCGCTGCGCCCGGTCATGGCCGTGGTGTGCGGTCGGGACCGGGCCCGCACCGAGGCCGCCGCCGCGCGACTGGGCTGGGCGGAGGCCGCGACCGACTGGCGGGCCGTGCTGGACCGGGACGACGTGCAGGTGGTGGACATCTGCACGCCCGGTGACACGCACGCCGAGATCGCCGTCGCGGCCCTGGCCGCGGGCAAGCACGTGCTGTGCGAGAAGCCGCTGGCCAACACCGTCGCCGAAGCCGAGGCGATGGCGGAGGCGGCGGCCCGCGCCGCCGCGGCGGGCGTGCGGGCGATGGTCGGGTTCACCTACCGGCGCGTGCCCGCGCTCTCCCTCGCCCGCGAGCTCGTGGCGCGGGGTCGGCTGGGCCGGGTCCACCACGTGCGCGCCCAGTACCTCCAGGACTGGATCGTGGACCCGGCCGCGCCGCTGTCCTGGCGGCTGCAGAAGGAGCGGGCCGGCTCCGGCGCGCTGGGCGACATCGGCGCGCACATCGTCGACGCCACCCAGTTCATCCTCGGCGACACCATCCGCGAGGTGTCCGGGACGCTGGAGACGTTCGTGTCCGAGCGGCCCCTGGCGGCCGAGCACTCCGGGTTGTCGGGCACCGCCGTGTCCGACCGCACGGGACCGGTCACCGTGGACGACGCCGCCCTGTTCCTGGCCCGCTTCTCCGGCGGCGCGCTCGGCGCGTTCGAGGCGACCCGGTTCGCGAACGGCCGCAAGAACGCCATCCGCATCGAGATCAACGGTTCGGCGGGCAGCCTGGCGTTCGACTTCGAGGACATGAACGTCCTGCACTACTACGACGGCGGCGACGACGCGTCGGTGGCGGGCTTCCGGCGCATCGTCGTGACCGAGCCGCAGCACCCCTACGTGGACGCCTGGTGGCCCGCGGGCCACGGCCTGGGCTACGAGCACGCGTTCACCCACCAGGCCGTCGACTTCGTGCGCGCGGTGGCCGCCGGGACCGATCCCGCCCCGTCGTTCGCCGACGGGCTCCAGCTGCAGCGCGTCCTGGCCGCCGTCGAGGCGAGCGCGACGTCCCGCACCTGGCATGACGTCTGAGAGGAGAACGAGATGGCGCGTCCGATCACGTTGTTCACCGGCCAGTGGGCCGACCTGCCGTTCGAGGAGGTCGCCCGCCTGGCCGCCGAGTGGGGCTACGACGGGCTGGAGATCGCCTGCTGGGGCGACCACCTCGACCCGTGGCGCGCGGCGGAGGACGACGACTACGTCGCCGACCGGCTGGCGATCCTGGCCAAGCACGACCTGAAGGTGTGGACGATCTCCAACCACCTCACCGGCCAGGCCGTCTGCGACGACCCCATCGACGAACGCCACCAGGGCATCCTGTCCCCGCGCATCTGGGGCGACGGCGAACCCGAAGGCGTCCGCCGGCGCGCGGCCGAGGAGATGAAGGCGACCGCGCGGGCCGCCGCGAAGCTCGGCGCGTCGACCGTGGTCGGGTTCACCGGCTCCTCGATCTGGAAGACCGTCGCGATGTTCCCGCCCGTGCCGCCGTCGATGATCGACGCCGGCTACCAGGACTTCGCCGACCGCTGGAACCCGATCCTGGACGTGTTCGACGAGGTCGGCGTCCGGTTCGCGCACGAGGTGCACCCGTCCGAGATCGCCTACGACTACTGGACCACCGTGCGGACGCTGGAGGCGATCGGGCACCGGCCCGCGTTCGGGCTGAACTGGGACCCGTCGCACTTCGTGTGGCAGGACCTCGACCCGATCGGCTTCCTGTGGGACTTCCGCGACCGGATCTACCACGTCGACTGCAAGGACGCCCGCCGCCAGGTCGGCGACGGGCGCAACGGCCGGCTCGGCTCGCACCTGCCGTGGGCCGACCCGAGGCGCGGCTGGGACTTCGTCTCCACCGGACGCGGCGACGTGCCGTGGGAGCGGGCGTTCCGGATGCTCAACACCATCGGCTACGGGGGCCCGATCAGCGTCGAGTGGGAAGACGCCGGGATGGACCGCCTGATCGGCGCGCCGGAGGCGCTGGAGTTCGTGCGCCGCAACGCGTTCGAGGCGCCGACGGCCTCCTTCGACGCCGCGTTCTCCACCGGCGGGTGAGCGGGGTCCGGTGAGGGCCCGCGCGGGGTGGTCGCCGACGCGGTCCGCCGCGAACCGGTCCGGGGCGCGGTCGGCGACGACCGCCCCGCCCGGTGGCGGCGGGCCCCGCGCGGACCGCGGGACGACATCCGGCCACCCGGCCGCCCCCTGGCGCCGGCCGGCGGCATTCGCCTCACCGATCCTGATGTTCACGCTCACACAAGTCAACCCGGAGGGGGCGCCCACCGTCGGCCTCAGGCTCGGCCTGTGGCGGAGATCCTCGGCAAATAGCCAGCATTGACCGAGTTTGCCCGATCGGGTGCCCGGCGGTCGCTAAAGTGAGCGTGAACATTTAGCCGCTCCGCAGCGTTGACGCCCCGCTCCGGCGATGGCTACTGTGCTGACAGCCGGGCCACCGGGCCCACTCGGTCACGCATCCGCCGGCAGGACCGCCCGTCAACGACGACGATGGGGACTTCGATGCGACGCACAAGGCACATCGCTCACGTTCCGGCACGGCGCGGGTCGTCGCCGTCGCAGCGCGATCCCCACCGCCTCCGCACGTCGTGACCGCCTGACCGCTGACTGCCCGCGGTCGTCGGACCCCGGCGCTCCTCACGCGCCACCCCGCCGTGCCCGATCTCCCTCCGCCGACAGGTCCCTGCCGGTCGCCCCGCCGTGCCCTCGGCACGACGTCCCGGCCGGCCGACCCCCCAACTCACTGGAGAGCTCATGTCGTCACCCCTGAGCCGTCGCACGCTGCTGCAAGCCGTCGGCGTCGCGGCCGTCGCGACGACCGTGCCCGGCCTGACCTCGGGGTCCGCGGTCGCGGCGACGGTGCCGCCGGTCCGCGGCGACCTCGGTGTCTCCGCCCAGCCGTTCGACCTGGGCGAGGTGCGCCTGAGCCCCGGCCGGTGGATGGAGAACCAGAGCCGGACGCTGTCGTACCTGCGGTTCGTCGACGTCGACCGGCTGCTCTACAACTTCCGCGCCAACCACCGGCTGTCCACCAACGGCGCGGCGGCGCTGGGCGGCTGGGAAGCGCCCAACTTCCCCTTCCGCACCCACAGCCAGGGCCACTTCCTCAGCGCCTGGGCGCAGGCGTGGGCGGTGCTCGGCGACACCACGTCCCGGGACCGGGCCAACTACATGGTCGCCGAGCTGGCCAAGTGCCAGGCGAACAACGCGGCCGCCGGGTTCAACACCGGCTACCTGTCCGGGTTCCCGGAGTCGGACTTCGACGCGATGGAGGCGGGCTCGCCCAAGTCCGTGTCGTACTACTCGCTGCACAAGACCCTGGCGGGTCTGCTGGACGTGTGGCGGCACATCGGCAGCACGCAGGCGCGCGACGTGCTGCTGCGGTTCGCGGGCTGGGTGGACTGGCGCACCGCCAGGCTGTCCTACAGCCAGATGCAGCGCGTGCTGGGCACCGAGTTCGGCGGCATGAACGCCGTGCTGGCCGACCTCTACCAGCAGACCGGCGACTCGCGCTGGCTCGCGGCGGCGCAGCGGTTCGACCACGCCTCCGTCTTCGACCCGCTGGCCGCCAACCAGGACCGGCTCAACGGGCTGCACGCCAACACGCAGGTGCCGAAGTGGATCGGCGCCGCGCGCGAGTACAAGGCCACGGGCACGACCCGCTACCGCGACATCGCGTCGAACGCGTGGAACATCACGGTGGGCGCGCACACCTACGTCATCGGCGGCAACAGCCAGGCCGAGCACTTCCGCGCGCCCAACGCCATCGCCGCCTACCTCAACACCGACACGGCCGAGGCGTGCAACACCTACAACATGCTCAAGCTGACCCGTGAGCTGTGGCTGCTCGACCCGAACCGCGCCTCGTACTTCGACTTCTACGAGCGCGCCCTGCTCAACCACCTCCTCGGCCAGCAGAACACGGCCGACCCGCACGGCCACATCTGCTACTTCACCGGCCTCAACCCGGGCCACCGGCGCGGCAACACCGGACCGGCCTGGGGTGGCGGCAACTGGAGCACCGACTACGGCACGTTCTGGTGCTGCCAGGGGACCGCGCTGGAGGTCAACACCTCGCTGGCGAACTCCATCTACTTCCAGAACGGCACCACGCTGACGGTGAACCTGTACACGCCGTCGGTGCTGACCTGGGCGCAGCGGGGGATCACCGTCACGCAGACCACGAGCTACCCGGCCTCCGACACCACCACGCTGACCGTGACCGGCAACGCGAGCGGGTCGTGGACGATGCGCCTGCGCATCCCGGCCTGGACCACCGGCGCGACGATCAGCGTCAACGGGGTCGCGCAGGACGTCGCCACGACGCCCGGCACCTACGCCGCCCTGACCCGGACGTGGGCCGCCGGCGACGCGGTGACCCTCCGCCTGCCGATGCGGGTCGTGGTGCAGCCCGCCAACGACAACTCCGCCGTCGCCGCGATCACCTACGGCCCGGTCGTGCTGGCGGGCAACTACGGCAACACCGCCCTGAGCAGGCTGCCCGCGCTGGACACCGCCTCGATCACCCGCACCGGCACGTCGGGCCTGGCGTTCACCGCCCGCGCCGACGGCGCGACCGTCAACCTCGGGCCGTTCTACGACGCCCACGGCTACAACTACACCGTCTACTGGAGCACCAACGGCGGCGGTGGCGGCTCGGACGCCGGCTACCGGCTGGTCAACGCGGCCACCGGGCTGGTCCTGGGCGTGCAGGACATGTCGACCGCGGACGGCGGCCTGGCCGTGCAGTGGAACAACACCGGGACGGCCGACCACAACTGGGAGCTGGTCACCGACGGCAGCGCCGTGCGGCTGCGCAACCGCAACAGCGGCAAGGTCCTCGGCGTGGAGAACGCGTCCACCGCGGACAACGCCCGCGTCCTGCAGTGGAGCAACACCGGTGCGGCCGACCACAAGTGGACGGTCGTCGACAACGGCGACGGCACGCACAAGCTGCGCAACGGCAACAGCGGCAAGCTGCTGGGCATCCTCAACGGCTCCACGGCGGCGGGCGCCCAGGCCGTGCAGGACCCGGACAACGGGACCGCCGACAACCGCTGGCGGTTCGTGCCCGCCGGCGCCCGCCGGGTCCAGAACCTCGCCAGCGGCCTGGTCCTGGGCGTGCAGGACATGTCGACCGCGGACGGCGGCCTGGCCGTGCAGTGGGACGACAGCGGCACCGCCGACCACCTCTGGACCGCCGTGGTGGACGCCGACGGCTACTTCCGGCTGCGCAACTCCAACAGCGGCAAGGTCCTCGGTGTCGAGAACGCCGCCAACGCCAACGGCGCCCGGGTGCTCCAGTGGGCCGACAACGGCACCAACGACCACAAGTGGCGGCTGCGCTACGGCTCGGGGGGCTACTTCCGCATCCAGTGCGGCAACGGCGGGCGCGTGCTCGGTGTCAACGGGGCCTCCACCGCGCGGGGCGCGCAGATCGTCCTCTGGGACGACAACGGCACCAACGACCACCTCTGGCGCTTCATCTGAGCCATTGGCGCGGCGACCCGCCCGGAACACCCGGGCGGGTCGCCGTTCCGGTTCAGCCGATGCGGCAGGAGAGGGTGGGCCAGTTCCAGTTGCCGCCGTGTTGGATGGTGAAGCCGAAGGTGTTGCCGTTGCCGTTGGGGCGTGCGGTCATGACGTTGGCGGTGTCCCAGGTGGCGGTGGTGTTCCAGGTGGCGATGATGCGTTGGGGTGAGGTGACGGTGACGGTGACGATCCAGTTGTCGGTGCCGGTGACGGTGACCTGGCCGTTGAAGCGGTCGCTCCACTTCTGGCCTTCGGTGTAGGTCGCGGTGCAGCCGCCGGGGTTCTGCGGCGTGGTGGTGGTGGTGGGTCCGGTGGGGTCGGTGGAGGTGGTGGTGGTGGTGGGGCCGGTGGTGGCGGCTGCGTTGAGGGCGTTCAGCGTGGAGGTGTAGGCGGCTTTCTTGTTGCCGGAGCCGTCGAAGAGCAGGGGGGTGCCGGAGGCGCGCCAGGAGTCGCTGTCGCGGATGCCCCAGACGGTGATGCCGGTGCAGCGGGTGACGGCGAGGCAGGCCTGGACGACGCCTTGGTATTGCTGGGCCTGGGTGCTGCCGGAGCCTTCGATGTCGAGTTCGGTGATCTGGACGTCGACACCCAACGCGGCGAAGTTCTGCAGGGTGGTGTGGTAGTTGGAGGGGACGGGGTTGCCGCTGTTGAAGTGGGCCTGGAAGCCGACGCAGTCGATGGGGACGCCGCGGGACTTGAAGTCCTGGACCATGCGGTAGACGCCCTGGGTCTTGGCGTGCGACCAGTTGTCGGTGTTGTAGTCGTTGTAGCAGAGCTTGGCGTTCGGGTCGGCGGCGCGGGCGGCGCGGAAGGCGGCCTCGATCCAGTCGTTGCCGGTGCGCTGGAGGTTGGAGTCGCGTCGGCCGCCGGAGCTGCCGTCGGCGTAGGCCTCGTTGACGACGTCCCAGGCGTAGATCTTGCCGCGGTAGTAGGTGGCGACCTGGGTGACGTGGTTGAGCATGGCGTTGCGCAGGGAGGTGCCGGACATGTTCTGCATCCAGCCGGGTTGCTGGGAGTGCCAGGCCAGGGCGTGGCCGCGGACTCGTTTGCCCTGGTTGCGGGCGTGGTTGACGATGCGGTCGCCGTTGCTGTAGCTGAACTGGTTCTGGTTGGGTTCGGTGGCGTCCATCTTCATCTCGTTCTCGGCCGTGACCATGTCGAACTCACGGTTGAGGATGCCGACGTAGGTGGAGTCTCCGAGTTTGTTGGCGGCGACGGCGGTGCCGAAGTAGCGGCCGCTCTGCTGGGCGGCGGCGGCGAGGGTGGAGGCGGCGCCGCTGGCGGGGGAGGCGGCCAGCAGGGCGGCGCCCGCGGTCGCGGCGAGCAGGGTCGACACGAGGGCGGCCCGTGCGACTGACTTCGCTGTCAGCGTCATGTTCGGGGCTTTCTGGGGAGCACCCGCGCCACGCGGGTGGAGGAGGACGGATCGGGTTCGAGCGGCCTGCGGCGCGCTCGGTGTCGGGCGTCGGGCAGTTCCGACGCCTCCAGTCGGGCAAACTGAAATCTTTAGGAGTATTAACCGAAACTGTTCGCGCTATCAAGGCCTGCCTCCGGCGGTCGATGTGGTCCTGTTCAGCCTCGACGGGTGGCCGGACCACGTGAGATCGGTTCCGGTAGGGCAGGTGAAACCGCAGATGAGAGCTGGTGAAGCGGTTCAACCAACCCTGGGGTTCTGCCTCCCTGCCCGGAGGTCTGCGGCGACAAAGTATCGAAACTATTCGAAAGAAGATTCGCAAATTTCTCTCTGCCACAACGAGAAGTGGCGGCCCCGGTAGGCCGGATGGCCGTGCCGGGACCGCCACTCGGGACGGTGCTGTTCCCCGGGGTCAGGGAGTGGTCAGGGCGAACTTGCGGACGGTCACCGCGCCGCCCAGGGCCTGGGTGGCGTGGTTGAAGATGCCGAAGCGGTAGCCCATGAAGAACTGCCAGGCGTTGTTGAGCGTGAACGTCGGTCCGAGCGAGGTGAAGTTCACGCCGTCGGTGCTGTAGGAGAAGCGGGCGACCCGGTTGGAGCCCGGTTGGATGTCGGCGTTGATCCGCAGCCAGATCCGGCCCCCGCTGACCGCGGCGCTCGCGGCCTCGCTACCGGTGCTGGTGGTGCGCCAGCTGCCGTCCATGGCCAGGCCGTTGGTCATGGACACGCGGGTCTGGCCGTTGTCGCGCTTGACGCCGATCCAGGCCGACGACTGGCGCAGCATCGCCAGGCCCGACCGGTCGCCGTCGCGCATGGTGCTGTAGTCCAGCTCGATGGTGGCCGTGGACGTGGGTCCTTGGATGCGGTGGGTGAGGGTGTTGCGGGCGGCGTAGAGGTCGTTGGTGACCGTGGCCGTCTGCAACGTCAGACCGTTGTTCACCGAGTACTTCGAGGTGTCCGGGTCGTGGTTCCACTCCCACTGCGGGCCGAGGGCGGTGCCGGCGAAGGTGTCGGTGCCGGTGAGGGGTTTGACCGCCCGGGTCGGCAGCGGCGAGGGGTAGTTCACGCCCCAGCGGCCGTTGACCGTCTGGAGGGTCGGCCAGCCGTCGGAGGTCCAGGTGATCGGGGCGAGCGCGGGCACCCGGCCGCCGGGGTAGGCGTCCACGAACGACATGTAGTACCAGGACCCGGTCTGGGTCTGGACCAGGCCGCCCTGGTGGGGCACGCCACCGCCGGAGATCGGGCCGGGCAGGTCGAGCAGCACCTGCCGCACGGTGTACGGGCCGAACGGCCCGTTGTCCGACTTGAGCACGTACTGGCCGTTGGCGGGCCGGGTCAGCCAGATGTAGTAGCTGCCGTTGCGCTTGTAGAACCTCGCGCCCTCCAGCGTCCCGATGTTCGAGGGGGTCTGGAAGACCTGCTGCGCGCGGACCTGGCTGCGCCCGTCGGCGGACAGCTGGGCGACGCTGATGGTGCTGTTGCCGTACGCGACGTACATCGTGTCGTTGTCGTCGATGAGCATGCCCGCGTCGTAGTAGCAGTTGTCGAGCTGGGCGTGCCGGTTCCACGGCCCCTCGACGCTGGTCGCGGTGTAGATGTAGGTGTCGTTGAAGTCGATGCACCCGGCCCAGTAGTAGGTCTTGTTGCTCGGCCGGTACTGCAGCGTCGACGCCCAGATGCCGTTGACGTAGGCCCGCTGGCCGTTGGTCAGGTCGTACTTCGTGCCGAAGTCCAGGGACGGCACCGAGTGACCGGCGAACTCCCAGTTGACCAGGTCGTAGGAGCGCAGGATCGGCGCGCCGGGGGAGTAGTGCATGGTCGACGCGGTCATGTAGTACGCGTCCCCGACCCGGATGACCTCGACGTCGGCGAAGTCCTGCCACACCACGGGGTTGGTGTACTGCCCGCCCGGTTGCTGCGAGGTCGTGGTCGTGGTCGTCGTGGTGGTGCCGCCGCCGTCGACGCGGACGAGCTGCCACTGCTGGTTCGCGCCGCCCCAGTCGCTGTACTGGACGATGTTCGCGCCGTCGTTGGTGGCGGCGTTCTGGACCTCGACGGCCTTGTTGCTGTTGCGGTTGATCAGCCGGACGTGGCCGCCGTCGGAGTCGGCGAGGCGGAACTGCTGGTTGGTGCCGTTGCCGTCGGCCCACTGCACGATCGCGCCGCCGTCGGCGGTGGAGAAGTTCGAGACGTCCAGCACCTTGCCGGAGTGCTTGGACTTGAGCCGGTAGTAGCCGCCGCCGGAGTCGACGAACTGCCACTGCTGGTTGGCGCCGTCACCGCGGGTCCACTGGGTGATGCGACCGCCGTCGTTGGTGGCGAAGTTGTAGACGTCGAGCGCCTTGCCGCTGTTGCGGTTGACCAGCACGTACCACGCGTTGGTGTCGACGGTCGCCGCCGAGCTGGTCGCCGAGCTGAAGACGACCATCACACCTCCGAGCACGACCGCGGCCAGCACCGCGGCCATCCGCGACAACCGGCCACGTCTGCGCGCGAGGCGCCGTGGGAGTTGATCGGGGACAGACATGACAGCTCCTTACCCGCCGCTCTTCCAGCGGCGTTACGGCCGGAGCCCCCGCACGGCGTGCGAGGGCTCCGGAACCGGTCAGCGGGGTGGACAGGGCCGGGTCGGCAGACCCGTGCCGGGTCGGTCGGGCGTCGTGGCGGGTCGCGTGCTCACCCGACGCGGACGAGTTGCCACTGCTGGTTGGCGCCGCCCCAGTCGCTGTACTGCACGACGTTGCCGCCGTCGGCGGTGGACGCGCCCTGCACCTCCACGGCCTTGCCGCTGTTGCGGTTGACCAACCTGACGTAGCCGCTCGAGTCGACCGCGCGGAACTGCTGGTTGGTGCCGTTGCCGTCGGCCCACTGCACGATGTTGGCGCCGTCGGCGGTGGAGAAGTTGTAGACGTCCAGCACCTTGCCCGACAGCCTCGACTTCACCCGGTAGTAGCCGCCGCCGGAGTCGACGAACTGCCACTGCTGCTGGTTGCCGTCGTTGCGCGCCCACTGGGTGATGCGGGCGCCGTCGTTCGTGGCCAGGTTGTAGACGTCCAACGCCTTGCCGCTGTTGCGGTTCACCAGCACGTACCAGGCGGTCGTGTCGATGACCCCGGGCTGGGGGTTGGAACCCTCGTTGAGGGCGTTGAGGACGGAGGTGTAGGCGGCCTTCTTGTTGCCGCTGCTGTCGAAGAGCAGGGGGTTCTGGCCGGTGCGCCAGGAGTCGCTGTCGCGGATGCCCCAGACGGTGATGCCGGTGCAGCGGGCGACGGCGAGGCAGGCGCGGGTGACGGCGGCGTAGGCGTTGGCCTGGTTGGAGCCGGAGATGTCCAGTTCGGTGATCTGGACGTCGACGCCGAGGTCGGCGAAGCGCTGGAGGTTGGCCTGGTAGTCCGACGGGGCGGAGTTGGTCAGGTGGGACTGGAAGCCGACGCAGTCGATGGGGACGCCGCGGGCTTTGAAGTCGCGCACCATGTTGTAGATGCCGGTGCTCTTGGCGTTGACGCCGTCGGTGTTGTAGTCGTTGTAGCAGAGCTTCGCGGCGGGGTCGGCGGCGCGGGCGGCGCGGAACGCGGCCTCGATCCAGTCGTTGCCGGTGCGTTGCAGGTTGGAGTCACGCCTCCCGCCGCTGGAACCGTCGGCGAAGGCCTCGTTCACCACGTCCCAGGAGTGGATCTTGCCCTTGTAGTAGGTGGCGACCCGGCTGACGTGGTTCAGCATGGCCTGGCGCAGCGCCGAACCCTCCATGCGCTGCATCCAGCCCGGTTGCTGGGAGTGCCAAGCCAGGGTGTGACCGCGCACCTTCATGCCGCGGCTGATGGCGTGGTTGACGATCCGGTCGCCGTTGGTGAACGTGAACTGGCCCTGGTTGGGCTCGGTCGCGTCCATCTTCATCTCGTTCTCGGCGGTGACCTGGTTGAACTCGCGGTTCAGGATGGTCGTGTAGGTGCTGTCACCGAGCTTCCCGGCCGCGATGGCGGCACCGAAGTACCGGCCCTTCTCCGCGGCCGAGGCGCCCAGCGTCGTGCCCGCCAGGGCCAGGCCGTCGAACGCCACCGTCATCATGGTGGCGACGAGTCCTACGACGAGCAGCAACGCCGTTGTTCTCGGTCGACGCGCGGGCGTCGGCCGATTGACCGCTCGTATCGAATGATTCATCACGGGTCCTCACGGATCAGCACACCGCGGGTCTTGTGCCGCGGTGGCAGGGGTAACTGGCCGACGCCCGTCCGACTATCTGTTAACGCTAACAACTACGGGCTCGAACAACCTCAGTGCAAATGGGTTGGCAATGAGGTGCCGTGGTTGTCGCGGTGAACGCGCGCCGTGCCTCTCCGACTGTGAAGGATGGCACACGCTCGGTCAAGGCGTTACGAAAAAGTTTCGTGCAGGTAGGGCGCGGTATCGTGGTGGAAGCGAGTCCGCCGGTGGCCCGTGCGAGTCGTCACGGGGGTCATGGTCAGTTCGAATGTCGTTCGACTGCGCATTTGCCGCTCTTGCTAAAGTTAGCGCAAACATCTTTAGCTGGTGGAACGCCGGTGGGAATGGCCTGGGGAAGGCTTTTGGGCTGAACGGCGGCAGAGAGCTAAAGTTAGCGCTCACATTTTAGCTTTGACGGCGCCGAGAGCGCGTAGTTACATGGCAGGAGATCCAAGGCCGCTCCGCCCCGGCGTGACCCCGCCCGGCTGAGCGCCGCCGTGAGCGCCGCCGACGACGACGTGGGGACGCCGATGCGACGAAGCCCGATGGCGCCGAGCGCCGTCACCGCGGTCCGGCGGCACACCCGGCCGCCGGACCGCCCACGCGCGCCCGTCGCCCCGGCTCGACTTCCCCCGCCGACGACGCCGAAGAGCGCCGTGCCCCACCCGCGCCGCCGACCGACGCACCTCCGGAGGTTCTTGTGAAATCGACGTGGTCCCTCTCGGCGCTCGCGCGACGGGTGGGCGCGCTGCTCACCGCGGTCCTCTGCGCCCTGGCCCTCGCGCCCGCGCTGGCCAAGGCGGACAACCCGATCGTGCAGCACATCTACACCGCCGACCCGGCTCCCCTGGTCCACAACGGACGCGTGTACCTCTACACCGGGCACGACGAGGACGGCTCCACCTGGTTCACGATGAAGGAGTGGCGCGTCTGGTCCTCCGACGACATGGTGAACTGGACCGACCACGGCTCGCCGATGAACGTGGGCACCTTCTCCTGGGCGAGCAAGGACGCGTGGGCCGGGCAGGCGATCCAGCGCAACGGCAAGTTCTACTGGTACGTGCCCGTGGTCAACCGCGCCACCGGTCGGATGGCGATCGGCGTGGGCGTCGCCGACAACCCCACCGGCCCGTTCCGCGACGCGATCGGCCGCCCGCTGGTGGAGAACGGCGAGATCGACCCGACGGTCTTCATCGACGACAACGGCCAGGCGTACCTCTACTGGGGCAACCCGAACCTCTGGTACGTGCGGCTCAACGCCGACATGACCTCCTTCTCCGGCAGCCCCACCCAGATCCCGCTCACCACGGCCGGTTTCGGCTCCCGCGCGGGTGACGCCGCCAGGCCCACCCTCTACGAGGAAGGCCCCTGGGTCTACAAGCGCAACGGCCTGTACTACAACGTGTTCGCGGCGAAGTGCTGCTCGGAGTTCATCGCCTACTCGACCGCGACCAGCCCCACCGGGCCGTGGACCTACCGGGGCACGGTGATGCCCACCCAGGGCGCGAGCTTCACCAACCACGCCGGGATCGTCGACTTCAAGGGCAGCTCCTACTTCTTCTACCACAACGGCGCCCTGTCCGGCGGCGGCGGGTTCACCCGCTCCGTGGCGGTGGAGAGGTTCACCTACAACGCCGACGGCACGATCCCGACCATCACCATGACCACCGGCGGAGCTCCGCAGGCGGGCACGCTCAACCCCTTCGTCCGCCAGGAGGCCGAGACGATCGCCTGGGGGTCGGGCATCGAGACGGAACCGTCCTCCGAGGGTGGGATGAACGTGGGCTGGATCGAGAACGGCGACTACACCAAGGTGAAGGGCGCCGCCTTCGGCTCGGGCGCGAGGACGTTCAGCGCGCGGGTCGCCTCGGCCGGCGCCGGCGGCACCGTCGAGGTCCGGCTGGACGGTCCGAGCGGCACGGTGGTGGGTCGCTGCGGCGTCTCGGCCACCGGCGGCTGGCAGAATTGGACCACGGTCTCCTGCCCGATCAGCGGCGCGACGGGCACCCACGACCTCTACCTGCGGTTCACCGGCGGCAGCGGCTACTTGTTCAACCTCAACTGGTGGCAGTTCACCGCGTAGCAGGCGCGGTGGTCGCGGTGGCGGCCCGCAGGGACCCGCCACCGCGGCCGACACCGCTCGACGACCTTAGATAGTTCGCGTTCACAAAGTGTGTTGCCGATAGTCCACTGAGGGAGGTTGTGCTCGAGGGATCTCGGGCAGGGCAACGGTTCTTGACGGCTCCTGTGACACAGCTTACTGTCGTGAGCGCTAACAATCGGAACTGAGACCGAAACTTTCGGCCGCACGGTGCGGCGGGGCTCGGTCCGATTCACGCGATCGCCTGCCTGCGGTGGCCAACCGCACGGTGGCGGTGCCGCCTGTTATCGCACACCTTGGAGAAGCGTCGTGAAACTCCGCTTGCCCCTGCTCAGCGCCGCCGCGGTCCTGGCCCTCCTCACCGCGTGCACACCCGGCACCGGAGGCGGCGGGGAAGGGGACGGCAAGTCCTTCGAGTTCTGGTCGTTCTCGGCCATCAACCAGAAGCTGACCGTCGACGCTTACCAGGCGAAGCACCCGGACGTCCAGATCAAGCTGACCGAGGTGGGCACCTCCACCGAGACCGCCCAGTCGCTGACCACCGCGCTGGCCGGCGGGAAGGTGCCGGACCTGGTGCTGATCCAGGGCGACAACCTGCCGCAGTTCGTGGACCAGCCGCAGAACTTCGTGGACCTGCGGACGCTGGGCGCCGACGACATCAAGGGCGACTACCTGGACTGGGTGTGGAAGCAGAGCGTCGCCAAGGACGGTGAGGTCCTGGGGGTCCCCACCGACGTCGGCGGCATGGCCGTGGCGTACCGGACCGACCTGTTCGCCGCCGCTGGGCTGCCCACCGACCGCGAGGCCGTGAGCGCGCTGTGGCCGACGTGGGACGCGTTCATCGAGACCGGCAAGCGCTACAAGCAGACCACCGGCAAGGCGTTCACCGACAACGCGGCGACCAGCGTGTTCTACCAGGCGGTCAACCAGGTGTCGGAGAAGTACTACAGCGCGGACCGCAAGCTGGTCTACAGCACCAACCCGCAGGTGAAGGCGGCGTTCGACCTCGGCATCAAGGCGGCCACCTCGGGGATCACCGCCGGGCAGTCCTCGTTCGAGAGCGCGTGGAGCGCCGGCATGGGCCAGGGCGCGTACGCCGCGGTGTCCGCGCCGTCGTGGATGCTCAACAGCATCCGCAGCACCGCCCCGGACACCAAGGGCAAGTGGGACATCGCCAAGATCCCCGGCGCGGCCGGCAACTGGGGTGGCAGCTACCTGGCCATCCCCAAGGCCGCGAAGAACCCGCAGGCCGCCTGGAACTACATCAAGGAGATGCAGTCGCCCGAGGGGCAGCTGGAGCACTTCACCCGCGTCGGCGCCCTGCCCTCCACGCCCTCGGTCTACCAGGACGCCAAGCTCACCGACGGCAAGGACCCGTTCTTCTCCGACGCGCCGACCGGCAAGATCTACACCGACTCGCTGCTGGGCCTCAAGCCGTTCTACATCGGCCCGGACAGCGCCGCCATCGGCCAGGAGTTCCTCGACGCCATCACCAACGTCGAGCAGGCGGGTGGCGACCCGGCCACCGCGTGGGACGACGCGGTGCGCAACATCAAGACCGCCATCGGCGAGTGACCACCGTGACCGCCACGCTCACCCCGGCGCCGTCGGCGGCACTGCCGCCCCCTGCCTCCCCGAGGGGCAGGGGGCTGGCCGAGCGCCTGTCGCCGTACGCCTACATCGCCCCGTTCTTCGTGCTGTTCGGGGTGTTCGGGCTGTTCCCCCTCCTCTTCACCTTCTACGTGGCCCTGTTCGACTGGAACCCCATCGGCGACCAGGTGTTCATCGGCACGGACAACTTCACCCGCATGTTCGCCGACCCGCGGTTCTGGAACGCCGCGGGCAACACGGTCAGCATCTGGGCGTTGTCCACCGTGCCCCAGCTGTTGCTGGCCCTGGTGCTGGCCCACGTGCTCAACCACGCCCGGCTGCGGTTCGCGCTGTTCTTCCGGATGTCGGTGCTGGTCCCGTACATCACCTCGGTGGCGGCCACGGCCGTCGTCTTCGCGCAGCTGTTCGACCGCGACTACGGGCTGCTCAACTGGCTGCTCGGACTGGTCGGGATCGAGCCGGTGGACTTCGTCCAGTCCACTTGGGGCAGTCACGTCCTCATCGCCACGATGGTGACCTGGCGGTGGTTCGGCTACACCACGCTGCTCTACCTCGCCTCGCTGCAATCGGTGCCCCGGTCGGTGTTCGAGGCCGCCGCCATCGACGGCGCGGGGCCGTGGCAGCGCTTCCGGCACATCACCGTGCCGTCGCTGCGGCCGGTGATCATCTTCACCGTGGTCACCTCCACCATCGGCGGCCTGCAGATCTTCACCGAGCCGCTGCTGACCGGCTCCGGGCTGACGTGCGGCGCGGTGCGCCAGTGCCAGACGTTGACGCTGTTCCTCTACGAGCAGGGCTTCGGGCAGTTCGAGTTCGGCTACGGCTCGGCGATCGGCGTCGCGCTGTTCGTCATGGTCGTGGCGATCGCCGCGATCAACTTCGTGCTGTCCACCCGGATCAAGGCGGACCGATGACGAGCACCTCGACGCGCGGCCGGGGCCCCGGCCGGGTCCGCTGGTGGACCTACCTCCTGCTGTCCGCGGCCACCGTGGTCTGCCTGTTCCCGCTGTACTGGATGTTCATCGTCGCCACCACCGACACGGCGACCGCGACGGAGATGCCCCCCGAGGTCGTGCCCGGCGGCAACTTCTTCCACCTCGCCGGCCTGGTCCTGGACACGGTGCCGTTCGTGCAGTCGCTGCTCAACAGCCTCGCCGTGGCCACCGCGATCGGCGTCGGCCAGGCGGTGCTGTGCTCGCTGGCCGGGTTCGCCTTCGCCAAGCTGCGCTTCCCCGGCCGCAACGCCCTGTTCGTGGTCGTCGTGCTCACCATGACGGTGCCGACGCAGCTCTCCGTCATCCCGCAGTACATGATCATGTCCGAGCTGGGCTGGGTCGACACCCTCCAGGCGTTGATCGTGCCCGGTCTGGCGAGCGCGTTCGGCATCTTCTGGATGCGCCAGCACATCTCGGCCACGATCAGCGACGAGCTGATGCAAGCGGCCCGCATCGACGGCGCGAGCACCGCGCAGGTGTTCTGGCGCATCGCGTTCCCGATCGTGCGCCCGGCCGCGTTCGTGCTCGGCCTGTTCGGGTTCATCACCGCGTGGAACGACTTCCTGTGGCCGTTCATCGTGCTCAAGTCCCCCGAGCGCTACACCGCCCAGATCGCCATCAAGGCGCTGCAGAACAGCCTCGACGTCGACCTCGGCCTGGCCATGTCCGGCTCCTTCCTCGCCACGATCCCGTTGGTCGTGCTGTTCGTCGTGGTCGGGCGCCGGATGGTCGCGGGCATCCTCGAAGGCGCCTTCAAGGGCTGAAGCCCTCGCACAACAAGGGAAACCATGACCTCATCGCCCGCCGAGGCGTCGTTCTACGACAACCCCGTGATCCCCGGGTTCCACCCCGACCCCAGCGTGTGCCGGGTCGGCGAGGACTACTACCTCGTGTGCTCCAGCTTCGAGTACTTCCCGGGCGTGCCGATCTTCCACAGCCGCGACCTGGTGGGCTGGCGGCAGATCGGCAACGTCCTCGACCGCCCGTCGCAGCTCCCGCTGCCGGCCGACGCGATGGCGTCCGACGGCATCTACGCGCCCACGATCCGGCACCACGACGGCCGCTTCTGGCTGATCACCACGAACGTGTCGCACGGCGGCAACTTCATCGTCACCGCCGAGCGGCCCGAAGGCCCCTGGTCGGACCCGGTGTGGATCGACCTGCCCGGCATCGACCCCGACCTGGCGTGGGACGACGACGGCAACTGCTGGTGCTCCTTCGCCGGGGCCCACGGGCCGGACTTCCACGGTGTGCAGATCGCCCGCATCGACCCCGAGGCGGGGAAGGTGCTGGAAGGACCGGAGCCCGCCTGGGCGGGCACCGGGTTGCAGTGGCCGGAGGCGCCCCACCTCTACCGGGTCGGGGAGTGGTGGTACCTGATGATCGCGGAGGGCGGCACCGAGCGCGGCCACACCGTGGCCATGGCGCGGGCCCGCTCGCCGCGAGGTCCGTGGGAGCCGGCGCCGGTCAACCCGGTCCTGTCGCACCGGAGCACGAGCCGGCCGGTCCAGAGCACCGGCCACGCCGACCTGGTCACCACACCGGGTGGCGAGTGGTGGATGGTGCTGCTGGCCACCCGCCCCGTCGGGTACAGCCCCAAGTTCCACGTCCTGGGCCGGGAAACGTTCCTCACCCCGGTCCAGTGGGAGGACGGCTGGCCGCGGGTCGCGCCCGTCGACCTGAGGGCGCCGGCGCCGGCCGGTGCGCGCACGCCGGTCGCGGCGCCGCGGCGGGACGACTTCGACGCACCCGACCTCGATCCGCGGTGGATCTCGCCGCGCTCGCGGCCGGACGGCTCGTGGTCCCTGGCGCAACGGCCCGGGTGGCTCGCGCTGCACGCCACCGGCTCGACGCTGGACCGACCGGGCTGCACCTTCGTCGGCCGGCGGCAGCAGCACGTCGAGAGCCGGACCGCCGTCCTGCTGGACCCGGCCGCTGGTCGCGCGGGCCTGTCGGCGCGCTTGGACGAAGGCCACCACTACGACCTGGAGGTGGCCGACGGGCAGGCCGCGGTGATCGCCCGCATCGGCCCCCTGCGCCAGGTCGTGGCCACCCGCTCCGTGCCCCCGGGACCGGTGACCCTCGCGATCACCACCCGCTCGGCCAGGCGGTGGCCGGAGGGGGAGGAACCCGCGGGCCTGCACGTCGCCGCGCCGGACTACCTCGCCTTCCACGTGGGCGAGGACCCGGAGCCGCTGGCCGAGCTGGACGGCCGGTACCTGTCGACGGAGGTCGCCACCGGCTTCACGGGCCGGGTGATCGGCATGTACGTCACCGAGGGCACCGCCTGGTTCGACTGGTTCGACCACGGTCCTCTCGACGTCGCCGGACCCTGACCGCCTCGCCGTCGGGCAGGGCGTCGGCGCGGTCAGCTCCCGGTGGGTGATCCGGCGCGGTCGGTGGTCGGTTCCCCGGCGCCTCGCAGGCCGGCGAGCATGTCCGCGACGGTGTGCGCCTGCACGTCGGTGAGCGGGTCGGTGGTGAACCGGCCCGCCACGGCCCGCACGTGGTCCTGGGCCTGGCCGGCCAGGCCGTCGTAGACGGCGGCGAACAGGTCGCGGGCGGGGGCGCGCAGCCATCCCGGGGGCAGCAGTTCGAGGGGCAGCCTCGGGTCGAGGATGGGCAGGCGGCGGTAGGTGTCCATGACCTCGGTGCGGGCGCGGACCGCCTCCATCCCGGTGATCCGGGAGGCGCGGATGTCGGGCAGCAGCGGGCGCCAGCGCCGGATGAAGGCGTCGTAGTGGCGGGCGATGGCGGTCGTGTCCCAGGCGTCGAGGGGGTTGCGGCCGGTCTCGTCGCCGAGGTCGACGTGGCGGGCGCGGAACACGGTCATGGTGCCGAAGGCGAGCTCGACCAGCTGTGCCCTGGTCTTCTCGGTGATGTCGTGGGGCGAGATCCAGAGGCCGTCGTAGAGGGGCGCGCAGCCGTACCAGCGCAGCCGGCTGCGCAGCTCGCGGCGTTGCGCGACCTCGTCCTGCGGCAGTGAGAACGCGATCAACGTCCACCGGTGGTCCCAGGGCTCGTCGGCGGCCGCGGCGGCGACGATCGACCGGCCGCCGGCGGCCAGGTTGAGCGCGGCGGGCGGGGTGAGCCGGTAGGAGCTGTTGCGGCCCTGCCTGCTGCCTTCGAGGACGCCGCGCCGGGCGAGCCTGCTGATGGTGGTGCGCGCGCCGGCGTGGCTGACGCCCGCCTCGGCGAGCAGCGCCACGATCGCGCCCGACGGCAGCCAGGCCCCGGTCCGCAGGGTGTAGTCGGCCAGCAGGGTCACCGCCAGGCCTTGGGGCGAGTTGCCGGACTGCCGCCGGGGGAGCCGGACCGCGTCGTCCGGGAAGATCTCCTCGATGTCGTACGGGCTGGTCACGGCGGCTCCGGCGGTGGCTCGGACAGGTCGTCGCCACCGACCCTAATCGGGCCGGGATCCACCGCACGGGCCACGCCCGCGGTCGAGACAGTCGATTGACAGTTTACTGTCCGCGCGGCAGGCTAACTGTCACACGTTAGGGACGGGATCCGACCGGCCGAGACCCGTGCGCTCGACCGCACCCGGCTGGTCAACCGCCGGACACGTCCACGCGTGGATCTCCGCCGCCGCACCGCGGGTCGCACCGGCCCGCCGCCAACACCCCGTCCGGCCGTGCGCGAAACAAAGGAGTCAAGCGCATGAAGGTCAAACCGAGTCTGCTACTCGCCGCCGCGACCTCACTGGTCGTGGCCGGCCTCGTCTCCGTCGCCTCCACCCCCGCTTCGGCGGCGTCGCTGACCGAGGTCACCAACTTCGGCTCCAACCCCGGTGGGATGCGGATGCACGTCTACGTGCCCGACGCCCGCCCGGCCAACCCCGGGATCGTGGTGGCCATGCACGGCTGCGGCGGCACCGGCCCCGGCTTCTACTCGGGCAGCGAGTTCGCCTCGCTGGCCGACCGGCACGGGTTCGTCGTCATCTACCCCAGCGCCGAGCAGCAGGCCGGGTTCGGCAAGTGCTTCGACACCTGGTCCGACGCGGCCAAGCGGCGCGGCGGCGGCAGCGACCCGGTGTCCATCGTGTCGATGGTGAACTACGTCCAGCAGCGCTACGGCGGTGACCCGAACCGCGTCTACGCCACCGGGTCGTCCTCCGGCGGCATGATGACCAACCACATGCTCGCCCTGTACCCGGACGTGTTCAAGGCGGGCGCGGCGTTCATGGGCGTGCCGTTCAACTGCTTCGCCAACGCCGCCGACTACCCGCCGGGCAGCAGCAAGTGCACGGGCAACGGGGGAGCGAACCGCACACCGCAGCAGTGGGGTGACGCGGTGCGCCAGGTCTACCCCGGCTACACCGGCGTCCGACCGCGCGTCCAGCTCTGGCACGGCACGAACGACACCCTCGTGCCGTACGCGCTGCTGCAGGAGAGCATCGAGCAGTGGACCGACGTGTTCGGGCTGAGCCAGACGCCGTCGTCCACCGACACCCCGCAGGCGAACTGGAACCGGCGCCGCTACAACGACGCCTCCGGCACCACCCGGGTCGAGGCGTACAGCATCCAGGGCGCCGGTCACACCCTGCCCGCCGGCGGCATGGCGGCCCAGGCCGTCGCGTTCTTCGGCCTGGACCGACCCGGCGACCCGACCAGCACCACCACCTCCACCTCCACCTCCACGTCGACCACGACGACGACCACCACCACGACCACCACCACGACGACGCCGGGCGGCTCGGGCTCGTGCCGCGTCACCGGCACGGTCAACGCCTGGAACACCGGCCTCACCGAGAACCTCACGATCACCAACACCGGCGCCACCGCGATCAACGGCTGGTCGCTGGCCTTCACCCTGCCGAGCGGGCAGACCATCACCTCCGGCTGGAGCGCCACCTACTCGCCCACGTCCGGGCAGGTGACCGCGCGCAACGTCGCCTACAACCCCACGATCGGGCCCAACGCCTCGATCGGCATCGGTTTCCAGGCCACGCACAACGGCAACGCCGCCAAGGCGACGTCCTTCACCCTGAACGGCACGCCGTGCGCCACGTCCTGAGCGCCGGGCGGTCCCGGCCCGACAACGAGGAGAATCGTGTGACTACGAGGCGCAGGTCGATCCTGGGTTCGGTCGCGGCGGCGGCGCTGCTCGTCGTGGCGTCCGTCGGCACCGTGCTGAGCGGTGACCTCGGCGAGCGCGCCTCGGCCGCGGAGGTCACCGCCGCCGCGGCGACCGCCGGCTGCGGGAAGGCGCCGTCGCTGCGCAGCGGCACGATCGCGATCCAGAGCAGCGGCAAGTCCCGCAGCTACATCCTGCGGGTGCCGGACAACTACGACGTGAACCGGCCGTACCGGGTGGTCTTCGGCTTCCACTGGCTGAACGGCTCGGCCACCGACGTGGCCACCGGCCGGACCGTGCAGACGGACGTCTGGGCCTACTACGGGCTGCAACGCCTGGCCGACAACAGCACCATCTTCGTCGCGCCCCAGGGCCTGAACAACGGGTGGGCCAACAACGGCGGCGAGGACATCACGCTCGTCGACGACATCAACCGGCAGCTCGACGCCGGCCTCTGCGTCGACACCACCCAGCGCTTCGCCCTGGGCTTCAGCTACGGCGCGGCCATGAGCTACGCCGTCGCCTGCGCCCGACCGGACGTCTTCCGCGCGGTCGCGGTCTACGCCGTGGGCCAGCTCAGCGGGTGCAGCGGAGGCACCCGGCCCATCGCGTACTTCGCGGCGCACGGCCTCCGGGACAACGTGCTGGGGATCGCGGGCGGCCGGTCGATGCGCGACCGCTTCGTCGCCAACAACGGCTGCGCCGCCCAGAGCCCGCGTGAACCGGCGCAGGGCAGCCTGACCCACGTGATCACGACCTACTCGGGGTGCCGTGAGGGCTACCCGGTGGTGTGGGCGGCGTTCGACGAGGGCCACATCGCCGCCCCGCAGGACGGCGCCACCGGGGACAGCGGTTCCCGGACCTGGTTGCCCGCCGAGACGTGGCGGTTCTTCACCCAGTTCCAAAGCGGTCCCACGACCACGACCACCACGTCGACCACGACCACCACCACATCCACCACGACGACGACGACCACCACCACCACCACTGGCCAACCGGAACCGGGCGCGTGCCGCGTCACCAACACGACGAACGCCTGGAACACCGGCCTGACCGCCGACATCACCATCACCAACACCGGGACCACCGCCGTCAACGGCTGGACCCTGACCTTCACCCTCGCGGCCGGCCAGACCATCACCTCCGGCTGGAACGCGACCTACTCGCCGACGTCCGGGCAGGTGTCCGCCCGCAACGTGTCCTACAACGCGACCATCGCCCCCGGCGCGTCGGTGGGGATCGGCTTCCAGGCCACCCACACCGGCAACACCGCCGAACCCGCCACCTACACCCTCGGCAACGCCACCTGCACGACCGCCTGACCGCGACCGCCGGGGCGACCCGCGCGCGATCCGGCACGACGAGGCGGCCCGGTTCTCCGGGCCGCCTCTTGCCGTGCGGGCCATTGCCGCACGGCGGCGTCCCGGGCGCGCATGAATGGAAAAGCGGCCCCAAAGGGCCGAAGTCGACTCGCCTTCCGCGGTGGCTCCGAAACACTTGCGGACCGCTTCGCGGAGCTAAAACCGGCACCCCGATATTTAGCGTGCGGGCGCGTTGACCGACCGGTTGAAATATGGCTACATTGACTTGCTGATCATTGTCGATCGGCCCCGATGTCGACTGCTCGGCACCGATCTCCGATGAGCGTGGTCGCTTCCGGCGTGCCCGTCTCGACCACCGACCCGCGCCCGACTCGCCGTGGCGGCCCACGGCCGTCCGCGGTCCGGTCCCGCGGTGCCCGCTGTCGTGGGCGTCGCGGCCGGTTCTGCGCAGATGGGACATTAGTGGGGAACAGGACATCCAGCGCGCCCGCGATGGCCGACGTCGCCCGGCTCGCCGGGGTTTCGCACCAAACGGTGTCGCGCGTGCTCAACGGGCACCCGTACGTCCAGGAGCAGACGCGCTCACGGGTCCAGGCGGCGATCGACGAGTTGGGCTACCGCCCGAACCGGGCCGCCCGGGCACTGGTGACGGGCCGCTCGCAGCTGATCGGCGTGGTGGCGCAGAACACGACCCTCTGCGGACCGGTCTCGCTGCTGGCGGCGTTCGAGCAGGTCGCCGTCGAGGCCGGGTTCGTGGTGACCGCGCACCGCGTGGACGTGCTGGACCGCGAGTCGATCACCACGGCCCTGGAGCGGCACCGCGACCAGCGGGTGGCGGGGATCGTCGTGATCGCGCCGACCGCGTCGGCCCACGACGCGGTGGACGCCGTGTCGCCCGGCGTGCCGCTGGTGATGGTCGACGGCGACGCCGAGCGCTCGACCCCGCTGGTGACGGTGGACCAGGCGGCGGGCGCGTTCGCCGCCACCGCCCACCTGTTGCAGGCGGGCCACCGCACGGTGTGGCACGTCTCGGGACCGTCGGACTGGTTCGACAGCGCCGGCCGGATCGTGGGCTGGCGGTCGGCGCTGGAGGCCGTCGGCGCGGAGGTGCCGCCGATCATGTCCGCCGACTGGAGCGCCGCTTCCGGGTACCGGGCGGGCCAGGTGCTGGCGCGGATGCCCGAGGTCACGGCGATCTTCGCGGCCAACGACCACCTGGCGCTCGGCATCCTCCGGGCGATGAGCGAGCGCGGCAGGCGGGTTCCCCACGACGTGAGCGTGGTCGGCTTCGACGACGTGCCCGAGGCCGCGTACTTCATCCCGCCGCTGACCACCGTCCGGCCGGACTTCGCCGAGGTGGCCCGCGACGCCCTCGACCTCCTGATCACCCAGATCGACGGGAACCCGGTCGACGAGATCCGCCGCACGTCCAGCCCGACGCTGGTGCCGAGGGACAGCGTCCGACCACCGTCGAGCTGAGCCGGCGCGGGCCTGCTCGACGGTGCGGGCCTGCTTGACCGCGTCCCCGGGACCCGCGGCGGGGGAGGGCGCTCGCGACCGCCGCGGGCGCCCGACCCACTAGAACGAGTTGCCGAACGCGCTGGACAGGTACGCCTTCGCGTCGCGCAGGGCCTCGTCGATGATGCGGGCCGCTTCCCGCGCCTGTGCCGGCTCGTGCGCGGCCTGCACCTGCAACCGGAAGCGCGAGGCGCCGGTCGGGGTGACGGGGAACTCGACCATGAACGCGAGCACCCCCCGGTCGAACAGCAGCCGGTTGACGGTCCGCGCGAGCTTCTCGTTGCCGATCAGCACCGGCACGATCGGGCTCGGCGAGCCCATGCAGGTCAACCCGCGCGTCGTCAGCTCGTCGCGCAGGGCGTGGATGGCGGAGAACAGCCGCCCGCGCAGGGCCTCGCCCTCGTCGGTGCGGATGATCCGGGCCGCCTGGAGCACCACCGCGGTCTGCATGGGCGACAGGGCGTTGGAGAAGAAGTGCGACCCGGCGAACATCTTGATGTACTGCTTCACCGCGGGCGACTTGGCCGCGACGAAGCCGCCGTTGGAGGCGAAGGTCTTGGAGAACGCGCCCATCACCAGGTCGACCTTGCCCAGCATGTCCTGCATGCCCAGCACGCCGGTGCCGCCGGGGCCCATCGAGCCGAGGTCGTGGGCGACGTCGACGAGCAGCGTCGCGTCGTAGGCGTGGCAGACCTCCTGCAGGGCGGCGACGTCCGGCCAGTCGGAGTCCACCGAGAACAGGCCGTCGGTGATGACCATGATGCCGTTGTGGGTGTCGGCGGCGCGGATCCGGGCCAGGTGGGCGCGCACGGCCTCGACGTCGAGGTGGGTGTAGCGGGTGATGTTCCTGGTCGCCGCGCGCGCCCCCGTCTGCAGGCAGGAGTGGGCGAGGCGGTCGATGAGGATGTGGTCCTCCTGGCGGACCAGGCCGGTGACGGCGCCGAACCCCGCCGACCACCCGTTCGAGAACAGCGTCACGTGCTCCAGGCCGACCAGCTCCCCGAGGGCGGCCTCCAGCTCGTCGGAGATGCGGGTGTTGCCCAGCACCATCGGCGACCCGGCGCTGTGCGGGCCGAAGTCGCGCATCGCCCTGACCGCCGCCTCCCGGATCTCCGGGTGCGCGTTGAACGACAGGTAGTCCTGGGAGTTGAAGTTGATGCCCCGGGCGGGTTTGCTCAGGTCGTTGGTGATGGTGGCGACCCCGCCGGGCGCCGCCTCCAGGACCCGGGAGTACTGCCAGGTCTCGGTGCGCCGGCGTGCTTCCACCCAGCCGTGGAACTCCTCGGTCCGGCCGAGCAGGTTGGCCCCGACGGGCCGGAAGAAGTCGTAGGCGTTCTTGTCGAGCGCGTAGTCCTCGTCGGGGTCGATCGCGGGCGCGGCCGTGGTCGCCGGCTCCCACATCGGCTCCAGGTCGGCCCGGACCGCCGGGTAGTCCTCGGCGAAGAAGCGGACGACCTCGTCGGGCGGGAGGGTGTCGAGCTCCTCCAGGTCCTCCCACGGGATGTGCGACGCCCAGTTCCGCATCATGTCCGAGACCTCGCGCGCGGCCTCGGCGACCGCCTTGGCCGCGGCGAGCGGGTCGGCGCCGGCCGTGTCGGCGGCGGCGATCAGCGACGCGACGACCTCGCCGTCCTCGCGCTCGTGTGCCAGGACGCCGGTCATCGGGTCGCCTCCGCCGCTGCGAGCGAGAACGGGTTGCGCTGGTGCTCGCGGTAGGTCGCCTCGAAGTCGGCGAACGCGCTGTGGTCGCGCGAGGACTCCTTGGCCGTGTCGTTGAGCAGGAACACGTTGGAGGGGTCGAAGAACTCCGAGACCGGCGCCACGTCGACGTGGGTGGCGATGAAGCGGTCGATCTCGGCCTGGTTGCCGCGCAGGATCGCGAACAGCTGGAGCTCGTCGTGCCGCAGCGGCTTCATCTCCGCGAGCGTGCACACGTAGTCGTAGTAGGCCGCGGCGGTCTGGCTGCGCCGCTTGGCCGCGTACCCGGCCATGGCGGTGTCGCGGTCGGTCTCACCGCCGAGCCACCGGCCGATCGCCTCGGCGGCCAGTTCCGCGTCGCGCAGGGCGTGGGTGATCCCCAGCGCCGTGCACTGGTCCTTGAACGACTCGGCGTCGCCCACCAGCACCCAGCCGGGCCCGTGCAACTGCCTCAGGTAGGCGGCCTGGTCGAGCGTCCCGTAGAAGCGCTCCTCCCGCCGCGCCCGCGCCACGGTGTCCGCCGCCTCTTCGCTGATCAGCCCGAGCGCCCGGTGGAAGTTGCCCTCCACGTCGGCCCGGAACCGCTCGGCCCACTCGCTCGGCCCCCACGTCAGCACCATGGTCTGCCCGTGGTTGGTCGAGGCCATCGCCATCCCCAGCCTGCCCCGCCGGTGGAGCTGCGCCTCGGCGTCGGGGATGCCGCTGAAGTAGCTCCAGTAGGCGTAGGTGCACCTCGGTCGCTCGTCGAACTTCCCGATCCCGAGCGCGCGGGCGACGAAGGAGTTGCGCCCGTCGGCGCCGATCACCACCTGGGCGTGCTCGACCGTGCCGTCCCGGCCCTCGATGCCGACGACGGTCCCGTCCTCGTCGCGCAGGAGCTCCTTGACGGTGTAGCCCTCGCGGAATTCGACGCCGGCCCGCACCGCGTTGTCGACCAGGATCTTGTCGAGCACGTGCCGGCGGACCGAGAAGTATTCCGTGGTGATGCCGCGGTCGTCGTCGTGCAGTAAGCGGAATTGGTTGCGCAACAATTCTTCGGGCACGCTGCCGCGTAACGGGAGGCCATTGTTGACCATGGTGACGTGGGTGTGCCCGGGGGTCACGGCCTTGATCTGGTCCAGCACCCCCAGCCGGTTCAGGTAGGAGGCTCCGTGCGGCCACACGAAATGCGTGGAGAGGACGTCGCTGGGAAATGTCGACCGGTCCACGACCAATACCCGGAGCCCGCGGCGGGCCAGGTGCGTCCCGACCGCCGCCCCGGCGCACCGGCCACCTACGACAATGGCGTTGTACATGCGATCATCCAACCGCACGTCCACCCCCTGTACAGGGCCGAACGGTCGAGCGCCCCCCGGCGCGCGCGACACCGCCCATCGGCTTCGGACATGGGCTCGCGGGATCAATGCGGTGAAGGCGGTGCGATGCGCCGTCCCGCGGTTCCCGCAGTTCACCGGCGCAATTGCGGTGGCGTTCCGGAGTGCTCCGGGACGTCGAGAGGGTCGCTCACCTCCCGCGTATTCGAAATAATTTCGGGAGGCAGTCGGCCCGAGTGCCGGCGATCAGGCGGGATGCGGTTGCCGACGGTCGCGACCGAGGTGTTCGAGCAGTTCTTCGACCCCGCGCAGGAACGTCTCGCAGATCGGCTCCGGGTCGGTCAGGCAGCCGGCGGCCATCGCGCCGTCCCGCAGCATGGCGAAGTGGCGGGCGGCGGGTTCCGGGTCGGTTTCCCCGGTGGCGGCGAGGAGTTCGGTGATCGTGGCCTGGAACCACTGCCGGTGCCTGAGGACCGCCCGGTGGACCGGGTGGGCCGGGTCGGGGTACTCGGCGGCGGCGTTGAGGAACGCGCAGCCCCGGAAGCCGGGGCGGCGGATGTCGTCGGCGATGGACCGCCCGACGGCGCGGACGACGTCCTCTGGGGACGAGTCGCGGCTCCGCGCGGCGTCCGTTCGCGCGCGGATCGCCTCGTCGCCCTGGGTCAGGTAGGCGACCACGAGGTCGTCCTTGCTCGGGAAGTGCCGGTACAGCGTGGCCCGGGTCACCCCGGCGGCGGCGATGATGCGGTCGATGCCGACCGAGTGGAGCCCTTCGGCGTAGAACAGCGCGCTGGCCGTGCCGAGCAGTCGCGCTCGTGCTTCCGACATCTTCCCCAACCCTTCGGGATCTCCGCCCTTCGCGACCCCTGACCGAGGCTAGCAGATAGAACGGTCGGTCTTGACAGGCGCGGCGGGTGTGCCGCACGCTCTGGGTGTACCGATCGTTCTGTCTACTTGCGGTCGCCGGGGCAGTCGCCCCGCCACCGCCCCGATCACCGGAAGAGGGACCTGATGTCCAGTTCCACCGAAGCCGCCACCCCCGTCGCCACCGAGACCACCGGCGGCGCCGACGGGCTGCGGAACCTCTACTACGCCCGGTTCGGCTTCGCCATCGTCTGGACCGGCCTGCTGGCCCTCACCGCGTCCGCGCTCACCCCGTTCGGCATCGCGCTGCTGGTGGTCTACCCGCTGTTCGACGTCGCCGCCGCCGTAGTCGACTTCCGCTCCTCGGGCTCCGCACGACCCCGCGCGCCGCTGTACGCCAACATGGCGCTGAGCCTGCTCGCCGCCATCGGCGTGGCCGTCGCCGCCGGCTCCGACATCCCGAGCGTGCTGCGGGTGTGGGGCGCCTGGGCGATCACCGCCGGCATCGTGCAGCTGGTCGTCGCGATCCAGCGCCGCCGGCTCGGCGGCCAGTGGGCGATGATCCTCAGCGGCGGCCTGTCCGCCGTCGCCGGCTCGACCTTCGTCCTGCAGGCCGGCGGCGCCGACGCGTCGCTCACCACCATCGCCGGTTACGCGGCCGTGGGCGGCGTCTTCTTCCTGATCTCGGCGATCCGCCTGCACCTCCGCGCGGCCGACGCGAGGTGAAGGGACTTTCGGGCAATGTCGGGGCGAACGGCCCGCAACAGTTTCGCCAACGCTTGTGGGGCCCCGTCCGCCACCACTAGAACTGGTCGCACGTCGGTCGATTCAGGGGGATCGCTCATGCGCTCGATCAGACTATTGTTACCCGCGTTGACGGTGGCGGCTCTCGTCCTGCCGGTCGCCGCGCCGGCCCAGGCGCGACCGGCGGACCCGTCGCCGCCCGCGGGGTGGGCGATCACCGGTGCGGGGCTGACGTGGACCGCGCCCGCCCCGGTTCCGCCCGGCGGCGCCGCGGTCGAGTTCTGGGAGGGCGACCGGTTGCTGGGCGTGCCCGGCACGTCCGCCGACCTGCGCACGTACACCTTGCCCGGGGCGGGGTTCGACGACGTCGACGAGCTCCAGGTGCGGGTCTCGGGCCGGCGGCTGGACGCGGAGGAGCCCGCGCCCGCGTCGACCGCGTCGATCGGCGAGCCACCCGCGTTGTCGCCCGCCGGCGAGGTCGACCCCGGCAAACCCGGCCCGTTCGCCACGCGCACCGGGGAGTACGAACTCGACCCGATCACCGCGCCCGGCTACGCGGTGCCGCTGGAGATGCGGGCCGTGGTCGTCGCGCCGACCGGCGCGCCGGGCAGGCGACCGCTGGCGTTGTTCCTGCACGGCAGGCACGTCACCTGCTACAACGAGACCCAGGTCCTGCTGGAGTGGCCCTGCCCGGCGCCCGCCAAGCCGGTGCCGAGCCACCGCGGCTACCTCCAGGCGCAGCGGCTGCTCGCCTCGCAGGGCTACGTGACGGTGTCCGTGTCGGCCAACTCGGTCAACGCCCAGGACACGCTGGACGTCGAGTCGGGCGCCGGCGCGCGCTCGGCGCTGGTCCGCGCCCACCTGGCGAGGTGGGCCGACTGGGCGGGCGCCGGTCGGGCCGCCGCGCCCGAGGTCGTCCGCGCCGCGCCCGTCGCCGACCTGGGCGCCGTGTTCCTGGTCGGCCACTCGCGTGGCGGCGAGGGCGTCAACCGGGCCGCGGTCGACAGCGTTTCCCCGCCGCCCCAGGGTGATCCGGTGCGCTGGACCGTCAAGGGCACCTTGCTCATCGGCCCGACGATCTTCGGGCACAACCCCGCGCCGGACGTCCCGTCGGCGACCATCCTGCCCGGCTGCGACGGCGACGTGTCCGACCTCCAGGGCCAGCTGTCCGTGGACGGCACTCGCGGCGTGAGCCGGGGAGCGGCGCTGCACAGCGCGCTGTACGTCGTCGGCGCGAACCACAACTTCTTCAACACCGAGTGGACGCCCGGTCAGGCGGAGGCGCCGGCCAACGACGACTTCCCCGTCACGTGGACCGACGCGGTGTGCTCGCCGGGCACGCCCACCCGGCTCACGGCCGAGCAGCAGCAGAACGCGGGCGCGACCTACATCGCCGCCGCGGCGCGGCTGTTCGTGGCGGGAGACCGGCGGGTGCTGCCCCTGCTCGACGGCTCGGGCGTCCGCGCGCCCTCGGCGGACCCGGCGCGCGTGCTCGCCCACGCCGTCGGCGGCGCGCGCTCACCGTTCGTCGTGCCTGACGAGACGACGTCGGCGAGCGGGTCCGCGCGGGTGTGCGCGCAGGTCTCGGCCGACGCGGCGGCGGCGTGCGTCGACCCGGCCGCCGCCCGCCCGTCACCGCACTTCGTCCGGTTCAACCGCGTGGTGCCGGAGTCCGGCCGGTTCGCCGTGGCCCTGCGGTGGACCGCCGACGGCCAGTCCTCGACCGTGCGCCCCGGTGCGCCGGTGTCCCTGGCGGGGTCGAGGCACCTGGCGCTGAGGCTGGCCGTGCCGCCGAACACCACCGCCAACCGCTTCGACGTGGCCGTCACCGACGCCGCCGGGCGGCGCGCGCAGCTGGGGACGGTGGCGCTGGACGGCCTGCCCGCCACCGAGCGGCTCTCCGCCCGGTGGGCGCAGGAGGTCCGCGTGCCGCTGCCGGCGCGCGGGATCGACCTGCGCCGCGTCGCCGAGCTGGAACTCGTCCCGCACGGGGACTCCGGGGAGGCGTGGCTCATCGACGCCCACGGCTGGGCGCCCGGCCTGCCGGACCCGCGCCCGGTGGCGCTGCCGCGCGTCGACGTGGGCGCGCTGACCGTGGAGGAAGGCGACTCCGGCACGCGGACCGTCCACTTCCCGGTCTCGGTCACCGGTGACGGCGCGGGCTCCGTGCGGGTGCTCGTCCAGGGCGAGGACGGCGCGTACACCGAGCAGCTGGTGGCGATCGAGCCCGGGCAGCACGAGGTCGCGATCCCGGTGCAGGTCACCGGGAACACCCGCTGGAGCTTCGGCGCCAAGCGCGTGGTCCTGGCCAAGGCGGTGAAGGGCGCGGTCGTCGGCCGCTACACCGACCGGTTGACCGTGCCGAACGACGACCCCGAGCCGACCGTCACCGCCACCCCGGTCGTCGGCGAGGTCACCGAGGGCGGCACGCTGACGTGGCGGGTGACGCTGTCCTCGGTCGCCGACTCGAACGTCACGGTCGCCGGCCGGCCGATCGCACCGGACGGCGTCGAACTGTCCACCACGGACGTCGACGAGGTGTGGTTCCGCCAACGCGTGTCCCGGGAGGAACCGCTGCCCTCCCGGCCGCTGTCGTCCACCGGGTTGGGGGTGACCGCCTACTTCCAGCGCGGGCAGGTGAGCGTGGACGTGTCCGTGCTGACGGTGGCCGACGCGGAGGTCGAGCCCACCGAGCGGATCCGCTTCGACCTCGCGACCCGCACCCCCGGCTCGATCGGCACCACGGTCTTCGGCACGGTCACCGACGGCCCGGTCGGCTGACCCTCACGTGACCGGTGGCCCGCGGACGATCCCCGTCCGCGGGCCACCGGTCGTTCCGGGACACCGCGCGTCGTCCGGGGACACCGCGCGCGACTCGTCCTGACCACAGTGGACGGTCGGCCGTCAGATCAGCTGGAACTCGTAGATCGACGAGTCGATGTGGACCAGGCCGTGCTCGTCCGCGGCGGCGGCGACCGCCGGGGTCCAGCCGATCAGCGAGCCGGGGATCTCGATCCGGTTCGAGTGGTGCTTGCGCACGGCGAAGCCCATGCGCACGGCGAGCGCCACGATCGACTTCGGGTCGCCCATCGTGTCGCTGGTGTTCATGAAGATCCGCCCGTCCTCGGCGAGGTGCGGCTTCACCTCGTCGAAGAACCGCTGGTGGATGCCGTAGCCCGGATCGAACACCGACCGCTCGATCGGCCGGTCGTAGGCGCGGTCCTCGCGGGCCCGGACGAGCGGCGGGTTGGAGACGATCAGGTCGAACACGTCCGTCGGCGCGAACTCGTGGAACAGGTCGCTCGTCAGCGCCTCCACCCGGTCCCCGACCCCGTGGGTTTCGGCGTTCAGCTCGGTGTTGGCGACGGCGGCCGGGTTGATGTCGGCCGCGACGACGCGCTCGCACCCGTTCCTGGCGGCCATCACGCTCGTCACGCCGGCGCCGCAGCCGATTTCCAGGAAGCGCGTGCCGGGGCCGAACGGGAGCGCGGAGGTGAACACCTCGGTCGCGGGATCGGGCGGCCACACTTCCGGCAGAACCGTCCAGTCGAGCCCCATGAGTTGTTTCGTGCCGCCGACCTGGAGGAGATCGTCGGCTTGGGCGACCAGCCAGTCGCCGACATCTTCGGCAAACGTTCTGTCCACGGTCGTTCCTTGCTGGTCGGTGGTTTCGTCGAGGCGGAACGACGCATGTTAGACGTTGCCCCCAAGGTCGACAAGGGTGCGTTCGACCCCGTCACCGGATGGATTGTCCGGCGGTATCGACGGCGCACCGACAGGTGCGGGATTCAGCATCCAGGTTGAATCTTCTACCATTTGAGACGACATCATCCGGATGCGGAACCGCGTAGTGACCAGCCGCTATCCGTCGGGTCGGAGACCGATCGGCGGCGGTTCCCTTGACCCGCTCTTAACTTCGCGAAAAATTCTTGTCAAACACCGGAGAAGGGCGGCGGTCGTCCGCTATAAGGGGCTCCGGGTGGGTGGCGCGTCGGCGGGGGAAACGCCGCGATGTCGGTCCTGCTGGCGATGTTTGTGCTGGTCAGACCACTCTTGATGAGGTCGGGCGGGGTATCTGCCGTTCTGGTGTCGGGCCGGTCGAGAGGGACCGTGCCGGCTCGAATGCGAGGCTTCCACGGATCCGGGAAATTCCTTGTGGGGCACCGGAATGTCCAGTCCACGCGGGTGGTCCTAACCCCGATCAAGATCGACACTGTGCCGCGGCCTGTTTTCGGACTTTACTTCCCGGTAGGTACGGGAATGTTCGGGTCGGGCACGCCGCGCGATCGGCCTGCTACCTTCCGTAGCCTTGGTGAAACCTTTACGCGGCTGCGGCGTTCTGTGTATCGTCCCTGGCACGGAAGGTACGAACCGGACGTAGCGCGCAAACGGCGTAGTGAAAGCCTCCTCCTGGCCGAAAGGGTCAGTAGGGGTTGATCTCGCATGGTTCGGGCGGGCTACGGCTGATTCTTCGGGTGCCCGTATCCGAAGGACGGTTCAATCGAGTACGAAGCTTGTTTTCGACGCCCGGCCGGTTCTCGGCACGACGTCGGCGGGCGGCGTGCGCGAAAAAAGAATGTGTGGACGTTCGCGCGCACTGCGCGCACTCTTCGTTAGCGGGGGCGACCGGGGCATGGCGACAGTAGGGGTCATCGGCGCGGGCGTGATGGGCAAGGACGTGGCCATCACGTGCGCCGCCAACGGTTATGACGTCATCCTGACCGACCACGATCCCGACGTGCTGGCCGCGGCTCCCCGGGACGCCCGCGGGCTGGTCCGGAAGTTCCGGATGATGTCCCCGACCACGGGCTCGTGGAAAGCCGACGAGGTCCTGGGCCGCATCCGCTTCACCGCGGACCTGGGCGACCTCGCCGAGGCCGACTGGATCGTCGAGAACATCGTGGAGGACCTGGCCGCGAAGGAGCGGCTGTACCTCCGGCTGCGCGAGGTCTGCGGCGAGGGCGTGAAGATCGCCGCGAACACGAGCTGCATCTCCATCACCAAGCTCGCCGCCCGCACGGCCCGACCCGCCGACGTCGTGGGCATCCACTTCATGAACCCCGTGCCGCTGCTGGAGTGCGCGGAGGTCGTGCGCGGCTTCCACACCTCCGACGACACGATCAAGCGGGCCGAGGAGTTCGTCGGCTCGCTGGGCAAGCGGTCCATCGTGGTCAACGACATGCCCGGCTTCGTGTCCAACCGGTTGTCGCACCTCTTCATGAACGAGGCGGCCTTCCTGGTGCACGACGGCGTGGCCGAGCCCGAGCAGGTCGACGCGATCTTCAAGCTCGGCTACGGGCACCGGATGGGTCCGCTGGAGACCGCCGACCTCATCGGGCTGGACACCGTCGTCAACTCGCTGAACGTGCTCTACGAGGAGTTCCAGGACAGCAAGTTCCGCTGCTGCCCGACGCTCAAGAAGATGGTCGCCGCCGGGCTCCTCGGCCGGAAGAGCGGCCAGGGGTTCTACACGTACGCGCAGCACTGATCCGCGCGGGAACGGCACAGGCAGTGATCACTCTGGGGGACGTCGATTCATGAAGATGGTCAAGTGCGTCGTGTGGGACCTCGACGACACGCTGTGGCACGGCACGCTGTCGGCGGGCGACGAGCTCGTCCCGCGCGACGACGTGGTGGACCTGGTCAAGACCCTGGACGCCCGCGGCATCCTCCAGTCGGTCGCCAGCAAGAACAACCACGACGACGCGATGCGCGTGCTGGAAGGGCTCGGCCTCGCCGAGTACTTCCTGTACCCGCAGATCAACTGGAACAGCAAGTCCAGCTCCGTCGCCGCGATCCGCGAGAAGCTCAACATCGGCATCGACACGATCATGTTCGTGGACGACCAGCCGTTCGAGCGCGACGAGGTGGCCTTCGCCCACCCCGAGGTCGAGACGGTCGACTCGGCGCAGCTGCACACCGTGCTGTCCATGCCCCGCCTGAACCCCAAGGTGGTCACCGAGGACGCGAGCCGGCGTCGGCTCATGTACCTGGAGGACCAGGCGCGCCACGAGGCCGAGCTCGACCACCGGGGTCCCGCGGACGAGTTCCTCGGCGGCCTCGGCATGATCTTCACCATCTCCCGGGCCAAGGACGACGACCTGCTGCGCCTCGAAGAGCTGACCGAGCGCACCAACCAGCTGAACTCCACCGGCATCCAGTACTCCTACGAGCAGCTCGACGAGCTGATGCGCGACCCGGACCACGACCTGTGGGTCTGCGAGCTGACCGACCGCTACGGCTCGTACGGCAAGATCGGCATGGCGCTGGTGGAGAAGCGGGACGACCGCTGGACCATCAACCTGCTGCTCATGTCCTGCCGCACGGTGTCCAAGGGCGTGGGCACGGTGCTGCTGTCGTTCCTGCTGCAGCGCGCCGCCGACCACGGCAAGCGCCTGTTCGCCCGCTTCCGCCGCACCGACCGCAACCGCCAGATGCTGGTGACCTACCAGCTGGCGAACTTCCGCGTGGTGTCGCAAGAGGGCAGTGACCACCTGTACGAGAACGACCTCGCTCTCCGGCAGGGATACCCCGAGTACATCAAGGTCGAGATCGATGCATGACGAGGCGGTGGTGAACATGGCAGACGTCACGGTGGCGGACGCCGCGGCCAACATCCGGGCTTACCTGCGGGAGAACATGACCGCGTTCAAGGACGTGGAGCTGCACGACGAGGACAACATCTTCGAGCGGGGCTTCTTCACGTCGCTGTTCGCCATGCAGCTCCTGCACTACGTGGAGTCCACGTTCGACGTCGAGGTGCCGGACGACTACATCGTGCTGCGGAACTTCAGCTCGGTCCGCCGCCTCGCGGACATGGTCGCCGACCTGAAGAGCCCGTCGGGTGAGTGACGTCGACCCGTCCGAGGTCATCGCGAGAGCCAGGTCGTTCGCGGACACCGGGCTGGCGCCCCGGGCCGCGGAGTTCGACCGCGACGAGCGCCTGCCGGCCGACGTCGTCAGGACCATGGCGGCCGAGGGCTTCCTCGGCGCGGCGATCCCCGCGAGGTGGGGCGGCCTGGGCCTGGACCCGTTGGCGTACGGGGAGCTCACCGAGGTCATCGGCAAGGCGTGCGCCTCCACCCGGGCGCTGCTGACCGTGCACACCTCCATCGTGGCCGGGACGCTGGTGGACCTGGCGTCGAAGCGGCTCAAGGAGAAGTACCTGCCCGCGCTCGCCCGCGGCGAGCGGATCGCGTGCTTCGCGCTGTCCGAGGAGAACGCCGGGTCCGACGCCGCCGCCGTGACCACGACCTACACCAGGAAGGGCGACACGTTCGTCCTCAACGGACGGAAGAAGTGGATCTCCTTCGCCGGGATCGCCGACCTGTTCCTGGTGGTCGCCTCCGACCACGGCACGACGAGCGCGTTCATCGTGGAGCGGGACGCGCCGGGAGTGGACACCCGGCCCATGTCCGGGTTCCTGGGCAACCGGGCGACGCACATCGCGGAGGTCGCCTTCGCCGACGTCGAGGTGCCGGCGGAGAACCTCGTCGCGGGCGTCGGCGCGGGCTTCGGCTTCGTGGTCAACACGGCCCTGCTGCACGGTCGGTACAGCATCGCGTGGGCGGGCGTCGCGCTGGCGCAGGCGGCGCTGGAGGAGATGTGCTCCTACGCCACGCGCCGCGAGCAGTTCGGCGTCAAGATCGGCACGCAGCAGTTGGTGCAGAAGATGGTCGCGGACGCGGTCACGAACGTCGCCGCGGCCAGGGAGCTGTGCCGGCGGGCGGGCCGCTTCCTGGCGCCGCGCACCGCCGACGCGGCCATGGAGACCAACATCGCGAAGTACTTCTCGTCCACGATCGCGCAGCGCGCGACGTCGGACGCGGTCCAGGTGCTCGGCGGGAACGGGTGCTGGTCGGGTTTCCCGGCGGAGCGCCTGTTCCGGGAGGCGAAGATCCTCGAGGTCATCGAGGGGACCTCCCAGCTGCAGCAGGTCATGATCGCCGACTTCGGCTACAAGAAGTACGCCAGGAAGAACTAGGCAATGAACCGTGTGAGATCCCGCGCGTCGCGAGCACCCCGGAGGGCGTCATGGCAAGCACCCCGTGTGACCGGGTGGTGAGGCGGCGATGACGATTCCGTGGATCCTCGGCGCGCCGGGGGAGCAGGCGCTGCGCGACGTCGCCGCGCGGTTGCGCGACTTCGTCCGCGACGGCGCCGTCGACGCCTGGGACGTGGGCCGCACCCTGGCGACGACCCGACCGCCGCACGCGCGCCGCGCCGTGCTGCTGGGGCGTGGCGACGACTTCGCCGGGCCGCTGGACCTGCTCGCCCAAGGTCGGCCGGCGCCGCACGTGGTCGAGGGGACGGCGGTCGAGGTGACGCGCCCCGCGTTCGTGTTCCCGGGCCAGGGCGCGATCTGGCCCGGGATGGCCGCCGACCTGCTCGACTCCTCGCCGGTGTTCGCCCGGCGGATCGCCGACTGCGCCGACGCCCTGGCGCCGCACGTCGACTGGTCGCTGGTGGACGTGCTGCGGTCGGACGACGCGGACCTGTACGACCGGACGGACGTCGTGCAGCCCGTGCTGTTCTCGATCATGGTGGCGCTCACCGGGCTGTGGGGCTCCTACGGCGTCCGACCGCACGCGGTCGTCGGGCACAGCATCGGCGAGGCCGCCGCGGCGTTCGTGTCCGGCGCGCTGTCGCTGGACGACGCCGCGAAGACCGCCGTGCTGTGGAGCCGCGCCCAGTCGACGCTGGCCGGCCGGGGAGGCATGGCCGTGGTGGCGCTGCCGGTGCGCGAGGTGACCTCGTGGTTCGCCGAGCACGGCCACGACGTCCACGTCTCGGGTGTGATGGCGCCGCGCACGGTGGTGGTCTCGGGCGACCGCGAGGTGCTCGCGCTCGCCGCCGAGCAGCTGCGCGCGGCGGGCGTCTACGCCCACGTGACCTCCGTGCCGCTGGCCGCCCACTGCCCGCGGGTCGAGGAGGTGCGCGACACCGTGCTGACCTCGCTCGCGTCGATCACCCCGCGCGCGTCGGACATCCCGTTCTACTCCGGCATGGCCGGCGCGGCGGTCGACACCGCCGGGCTGGACGCCGACTACTGGTACCGCAACCTGCGTCAGCCGATGCTCTTCGAGAGCGCGACCAGGGCCATGCTGGCAGCCGGCTACCAGGCGTTCGTCGAGGTCACCGCGCACCCGGTGCTGACGCTGGCGCTGCGGCAGACCGCGGAGGACGTCGGCGTCGAGGCGCCGGTGCTGAACTCCCTGCGCCGCGACGAGCCGCGCCTGGACCACTTCCTGACCTCGCTCGCCGAGGCGCACGTGCAGGGCCTGGCGGTGGACTGGGAGCCCGTGCTCGCCGGCCGCGGCCGGACGATCGACCTGCCGGACCTGGACGCGCCGGCGGCCGGCTCCCGCGCGGGCACCGCGCCGACCCGGCCCGCCGCCGACGGCGCCTCGCTGCCCGACCTGGTGTCGAGGCACGTCGCGGAGGTGCTGGGCATCGGCGGCGAGCTGCGCCAGGACGACTACGAGAAGAGCCTGTTCGAGCTGGGCTGCACGTCGGTCCAGCTGATCAGGTTGCAGAGCGGTCTGGCGCGCGAGCTGGGCGTCTCGCTGGAGAGCACGTTCATCATCGACCACCCCACCGCCGACGCGCTCACCGCCGAGCTGACCCGGCGCGTCGGTCAGGTCCGCGCGCCGGCCGAGGCGCGCCCCGCCCCGGCGCGGGAGGGCGCGTTCTCCGCCGAGCCCCTCGCCGTGGTCGGCCTGGCGTTCCGGCTGCCCGGCGGCATCGAGACCCGCGACCAGCTCTGGGAGACGTTGAGCGGCGGGGTCGACGTCGTGCGGGAGGTGCCCGCCGACCGGTGGGCGCACAGCGACCTCGACACCAGCGAGGTGACCACCACCCAGGGCGGCTACCTCGACCAGGTGGACGGCTTCGACCCGCTGTTCTTCAACATCTCACCCACCGAGGCCGAGTCGATCGACCCGCAGCAGCGGCTGCTGCTGGAGCTGACCTGGGAAGCCCTCGAAGACGCGGGGATGGACCCGACCGCGGCGGGGCGCGACCGGCGCGTCGGCGTGTTCGTCGGCATCTACACCAACGACTACGTCCAGGTCGGGAAGAACCTCGGGCACCCGGCCGAGCGGTACAGCTACACCGGCAACATGGCGAACTCGGCGGCCGGCCGGATCTCCTACACCTACGGCTTCGACGGCCCCAGCCAGGCGATCGACGCGGCCTGCGCGTCGTCGTTGTACGCGCTGCACCAGGCGGGCCGCGAGCTCAAGCAGGGTGGTTGCGACATGGTCGTCGCCGCCGCGGTGAACCTGATCCTCAGCCCGGAGGGCCACGTGTCGTGGTCCCGGTTGCAGGCGCTGTCCCCGACCGGGCGGTGCCGCAGCTTCGACGACGGCGCCGACGGCTACATCCGCAGCGAGGGCGGGACGGTCGTCGTCCTCAAGCGCCTGTCGGACGCCGAGCGCGACGGTGACGACGTGCTGGCCGTGATCAGCGGTTCGGCGATCAACCACAACGGCCAGGGCGGCGGGTTCACCGTCCCGAGCGGCACCGCGCAGCAGCGCGTGGTCGAGGCCGCGATGGCGGAGGCCGGCGTCGGGATCGAGGACGTCTCCTACGTCGAGGCGCACGGCTCGGGCACGCCCATCGGCGACCCGCAGGAGGTCAACGCCCTCGCCAGGGTCTTCGCGGGCAGGCGCGACAAGCTGCGCGTCGGCAGCGTGAAGTCCAACCTCGGGCACCTGGAGTCCGCGGCGGGCATGGCCGCGCTGTGCAAGGTGATCGTGTCCATGCGGCACGGCCGGCTCCCGGCCACCCTGCACTTCCGCGAGGGCAACCGGCTGATCGACTGGGACGCCATCCCGATCGAGGTGGTGGCCGAGGAGGTCGCCTGGGAACCGGTCGGCGGTCGCCGCCGGGCCGGGATCAGCTCCTTCGGCATCAGCGGCAGCAACGCGCACATGATCGTCGAGGAGTACCGGCCGAAGCCGAGGGCCGCGCGGACGACGCCCGCCCCGGCCCGCCTGCTGCCCGTCTCGGCGAAGTCGGACGCGGCGCTGCGCACCGCCCTGCGGAACCTGGCCGGGTGGAGCGGGGGCACGTCCGCCGACCTCGCCGACATCGCCCACACGCTGGGGGAGCGGCGCGCGGCCCTGCGGCACCGGGCGGCGCTGGTCTGCGACTCGGTGGCCGACATCCCGGCCGCCGTCGAGACCGCGCTGGGCTCGCTCGCGTCCGCCCGGGAGGCGGGCGCCGGCCAGGTGTTCGTGTTCTCCGGGCAGGGCACGCAGTACCCGGGCATGGCCCGGGAGCTCTACGAGCACGCCGCGGTCTTCCGCGCCGAGCTGGACGAGATCGACCGGGTGTTCCGCCGGATCGGCGACGTGTCGCCGGTCGAGGCCATGTTCGGCGACGACGAGGCGCCGTTCCGGTCACCGCGCCACACCCAGGCGATGATCTTCGCGGTCGAGCTGGCGCTCGCGCGGTACTGGCAGGCGCTCGGCGTCACGCCCTCGGCCGTGATCGGCCACAGCGTCGGCGAGTACGCGGCGGCCTGCTTCGCGTCGGTCATGAGCCTCACCCAGGCGGTCGACCTGGTGACGCGCCGGGCACGGGTCGTGGCGGCCTCGACCGCGGACGGCTCGATGGCGACGCTGCTGTGCTCGCGGGAACGGGCGGAGCAGCTGCTGGCCGACCACCCGGACGTCTCCGTCGCCGCGGTGAACGCGGCCGAGAACACCACCGTCGCCGGCGCCGCCGAGAGCCTCGCCGCGGTGCTCAAGGCCGCGCGCAAGCAGCGGATCTTCACCGAGCGGCTGGACGTCTCGCACCCGTACCACTCGGCTTCGATGGCCCAGGCGGCGGACGACCTGCACGAGCAGATCCGCCACCACGCGTTCGACCCGCCCGCCCTGCCGTGGATCTCCGCGGTGACCGGGGAGCCCGTCCCGGCGGACTCGCCGATCGACGCGTCCTACTGGAGCAGGCACCTGGTCGAGCCCGTCCTGTTCCGGGCGGCCGTCGGCGCCGCGGTCGACAGCGGCGCGCGCGTGTTCCTGGAGATCGGCGCCACGGCCACGGTCGGCGGGCTCGTCGCGCAGGAGTTCGCGGACGCCGCCGTCGTCCTGCCGAGCCTGCGGAAGGGCCGCTCCGACACCCGCCAGCTGCTGGAGAGCGCGGCGGTGCTGTGGGAGCTGGGCCGGTCCCTGGCGTGGGACCGGCTGCCCGGCGGGTCGGGCGAGCTCGTCCGCGACCTGCCGCGCACCCCGTTCGACCGGCGGCGGACCTGGTACTCCGACCGCGCCGGGCAGCGCGGCGGCGAGGTGTCGCCCCCGGTGGTCACCGAGGTGGAGAGGACGGGTGTCCGGCGCATGGCCGAGCGGGAAGCGGTCGTCGAGTTCGTCAAGCAGAGCATCGGCCAGGTCACCGGCGTCGCGGTGGACGCGATCGACGAGTCCGTCCAGCTGTTCGCGCTGGGCATCGACTCCCTGATGCTCGTCCAGCTGGGCAAGCGCGTCGAGGCGGAGTACGACCTGGACATCCCGATCAAGGCGTTCTTCGAGTCGCTCTACACGCCGGGGCTGCTGGCCGACTTCGTGCTGGAGCACCGGCCGGCCGAGGCGGCCCCGGTGATCACCGCCGAGCCGACCCCGCGGCCACGGGCCGTCCCGGTCCCGGCCGTCGGGGACCGCGCCGGGCTCGACGTGGGCGCGTCCGCGCAGGCGCCCGGCATCGAGGGCGTCATCCGGTCGCAGCTGGAGATCATGCGGCAGCAGCTGGACGTGCTGGCGGGCGTGGCGCCGCAGGCCCCGGCGCCTGAGCCGAAGGCGAAGCCGGGCCGCCCGGTGGCCCGGTCGCGCAAGGTCGGCACGCACACCAACAACATCGAGCTGGTCGACGACCGGCTCACCGCCGAGCAGGCCGCGTTCATCCGCGACTTCGTGGCGCGGTTCACCGCGAAGACCCCGACCTCCAAGGTGTACGCCGGCGAGCACCGCGAGGTGCTGGCCGACTGGATCGCCTCGCTCAACTTCAACCCCAGCCTCAAGGAGACGGTCTACCCCGTCGTGTCGGCCCGGTCGCGCGGGGCGAAGTTCTGGGACGTGGACGGCAACGAGTACATCGACACCGCGATGGGCTACGGCGTCCACTTCTTCGGCCACCAGCCGGACTTCATCGTCGACGCCGTGCGCGACCAGCTCGACCGCGGCTACGAGCTCGGCCCGCAGAACCGGGTGGCGGGCGAGGTCGCGGAGCTGGTGCACGAGATGACCGGGGCCGAGCGGGTCGCCTTCTGCAACACCGGCACCGAGGCCGTGATGGTGTCCGTGCGCCTGGCGCGCGCGGTCAGCGGCCGGGACAAGGTGGTGCGGTTCCTCACCTCCTTCCACGGCAGCTACGACGCCGTGCTGGCGGAAGCCGACGGCGAGGACAGCATCCCCACCTCGATCGGCATCCCGCAGTCGGCGGTCGACGACACGGTGGTGCTCACCTACGGCAGCCCCGAGTCGCTGGAGCGCATCCGGCGGCACGGGGCCGAGCTGGCCGCCGTCCTGGTCGAACCCGTCCAGTCGCGCAACCCCACGTTGCAGCCCACCGAGTTCCTGCGCGAGCTGCGGGAGATCTGCACGGAGCACGGCATCGCGCTGATCTTCGACGAGATGATCGTGGGCTTCCGGATCGCGCTGGGCGGCGCCCAGGAGCACTTCGGCGTCGAGTCGGACATGTCGCTGTACGGCAAGCTCGTCGGCGGCGGGATGCCGATCGGCATCATCGCCGGCAAGTCCAAGTACCTCGACGCGGTCGACGGCGGCGCGTGGTCCGACGTGGACGACTCCAAGCCCTCGACGCCCACGACCTTCTTCGCCGGCACGTTCTGCAAGCACCCGTTGACGATGGCCGCCTGCAAGGCCGCGCTGACCCACCTGCGCGAGCACGGGGTCGAGGCGCTCGCCGCGGTCAACGAGCTCACCGCGGACTTCGCGCGCCGCGTGAACGACTACTTCGAGGCGGAGGAAGTGCCGCTGAAGGTGTCGCACTTCTCGTCGCTCTACAAGTACGAGACCGTCGTGCCGCGCGACATGTCCGACATGACGTTGACGTTGAACCTGTTCTTCAAGCTCATGGTGTTCCACGGCGTCTACGTGTGGGAGCGGCGGACCGCCTTCTTCTCCCTGGCGCACACCCGGGAGCACCAGGACCGCATCTTCGAGGTCATCCGCGCCAGCGTCGAAGCGCTGCGCGCGGGCGGGTTCGACTTCCGGCGGGCGACGTCGACGGCGCCCCGCGGCCTGCCCTCCGGCACGGGCCGCGGCGCCGGTCTCGACCCGCTGGACGACAGCGCGGTGTCGGAGCAGGAGAAGCGGGTCTACGTGCTGTCGCGGATGCGCGGCGGCAACGAGGCCTACCAGATCGTGACCGGCCTGCGCTTCGACGGCGCCCTCGACCCGGAGCGGGTCGCCGAGGCGTTCCGGGCCATCGCGCGCAAGCACCCGAAGCTGCGCGGCCACTACGAGATCGACGCGACCGACATCAAGGCGCGCGTCGCCCCGGACGTCACCCCGGAGTTCCACGTCTTCGACCACCGGAGCGACCCCGCGCTGCGGACCGAGGACGTGATCGCGGCGCTGAACCGGCCGTTCGACCTGGCCCGGCCGCCGCTGTGGCGCTGCGGGATCGTCATCGACGCCGACGGCACGCACCACCTGGTGATCTCGCTGCACCACATCATCGCCGACGGCGCGTCGATCGACATCATCCTCGACGACCTCGCCGACCACCTCGCGCGCGGCGAGCTGGCCGACGTGCGGTCCGACGGCTACCCGGCGTTCGTGCGGGCGCAGGCGCGGTCCGCCGGCCTGCCCGCCTACGAGGAGCACCGGCGGTGGTGGCTGCGCGAGTTCGAGACCGTGCCGCCGCCGCTGAACCTGCCCACCGACTCGCCCTACCCGGTGGTGAACGACTTCGCCGGGACGCACCACCACTTCCGGATCGACGACGCGCTGCACGAGGCCGCCAAGGCGGTCATCGAGCGGCACCGCACCACGCCGTTCATCTTCTACCTCTCGCTGTGGTCGGTGCTGCTGGCCAACGCCACGGGATGCGCCGACCTGTGCGTCGGCATCCCCCTGGACCAGCGGATCACCGGGTCGTTCGACGACACCGTGGGCATGTTCGCCCAGTCGCTGCCGCTGCGGATCCGCCCGACCGCGGACACCCGCGTCCCGGACCTGCTCCAGGCGGTGCGCGACACCAGCCTCGCGGCGGTGGAGCACTCGTCGTACTCCTACGACGTGCTGGTGCAGGAGCTGGACCTGGACCGGGACTTCGGGCGCAACGCCCTGTTCGACGTGATGTTCACCTTCACCAACGCGCGTGATCGCGTGCACCGGTTCGGCGACGTCGAGGGCACGTCCGAGGACTTCGCCGTGCCGCGCTCGATGTTCGCGCTCTCCCTGGAGCTCACCGAGCGCGACGGCGGCCTGTTCGGCGACCTGAACTTCTCGGGCGTCTACGGCGATCGGCGGATGACCGAGCTGGCCGAGCAGTACGCGGACCTGGTCGCCCGGGTCGTGCGCGAGCCGGACCAGACGGTCGACGAACTGTCCCGGCTGGACGACGGGACCCGGGACCGGCTGCTGACCTGGGGCGCCGGGCCGGTGGTGGACGTGCCGGCCCTCGCCGAGGTGTTCGAGGCCGCGGTGCGCGACCACGCGGGACGACCCGCGATCCGCTTCGGCGGCGAGGAGGTCACCTACGCCGAGCTGGCCGAGCGCGTGGACCGGTTCGCCGGCCTGCTGCGCGCGCACGACGTCGGCGCCGGCGACCTGGTGGGGCTCCTGCTGCCGCCGACGCCCGACCTGGTCGCGCTGATGCTGGCGGTCAACCGCATCGGCGCCGCGTGGCTCCCGATGGACGTGAAGGACCCGGCGAAGCGGCTGCGGCTGGTGATCGACACGGCGGCCCCGGAGAAGGTCGTCTGCACCGAGGAGCTGGCCGCCGCGGTGGACCTCGGCGACCACGCGCTGGTGCTGCGGGAGGACGCTCCGCTCGACGGGCCGACCACCGCGACGCCGGCCGGGCCGGACGACCTCGCGTACGTCATCTTCACGTCCGGCTCGACCGGGACGCCCAAGGGCGTCACGGTGACGAACGGGTCGCTGGCGAACTTCCTCGTCGGGATGCCCGCGGCGCTCGGGTGGGCCGAGCACAAGGCGGTGGGCTGCCTGACCACCCCGTCCTTCGACATCTTCCTGCTGGAGACCCTGCTGACCCTCGCGCAGGGCGGCACGGTCGTGGTGGCGGGCGAGTCGGAGGTCCGCACGCCCGCGGACATCGCGGACTTCGTCGCCGCCAACGACGTCGAGTACCTGCAGATGACGCCGACCCGGTTGCGCCTGCTGTTCGCCGACCCGGAGGCCGCGCGCCGCGCGCTGGCGCGGCTGGACAAGCTCATCGTGGGCGGCGAGGGTTTCCCGGAGGACCTGCTGCCGCGGTTGGGCGAGCACGCGTCGCTGGAGGTGCACAACGTCTACGGCCCGACCGAGACGTGCATCTGGTCCAGCGCCAAGGACCTCACCGGCGCCACGGGTCCCGTCACCATCGGCGCCCCGATCGCCAACACCACTTTCTACGTGCTGGACGACAACCTCCGGCTGGTGCCCGAGGGCGTGGCCGGGAACCTGTGGATCGGCGGGCTCGGCGTGTCGCCCGGCTACCTGCACCGGCCCGAGCTGACCCGCGAGCGCTTCCGCGAGGACCCGTTCGGCGACGGCCGGATCTACCTCAGCGGCGACCGCGCCCTCTGGCGGGACGGCGAGGTCCACTGCCTGGGCCGGGTGGACGACCAGGTGAAGATCCGCGGCTACCGCGTCGAGCTGGGCGAGATCGAGCTCGCGATCACCGGGCACGACCTGGTCACGGGCGCGGCGGTGATCGTCCGGGAGGTGTCGGGCGGCCAGGTCATCCGCGGCTTCTACCAGGTGCGCGAGGGTGCCTACCTCGCGCCGGAGGCGCTGCGGGACTGGCTGGCCGAGCGCCTGACCGACTACATGGTCCCGGCGACCCTGTCGCCGGTCCCGGACATCCCGATGACGACCAGCGGCAAGGTCGACCGCCGCACCCTGGAGGCGCGGGCCGACCAGCCGGTGGAGGCCGCGCCCGCCGACGAGCACCGCACGGGCGTGGCCCAGGAGCTGGTCGCCGCGTGGCGCAAGGTCCTCGGCGACATCCCGATCGGCTACGACCAGAGCTTCTTCGACCTCGGCGGCAACTCGTTCAGCCTGGTCCTGCTGCTGGAGGAGCTGCACCGGCAGTTCCCCGGCATGCTGGACGTGAGCGACCTGTTCGCGAACCCGACGATCGGAAAGCTGCGCAAGCACCTGGAGGCCGGGTTCGCCCGGCGTGACGCCGACGCGCTGCTCACCGGCTTCGGCGTGCGGCTGCCGGAGTCGTGGTTCACGAGCGACGCCGCGGCCGACGGCCGGGTCGAGGCCGTGCTGCCCGCGAGCACCAGGGACACCCTGGACCGGCTGCGGGCGGGCGGGGCGCACGAGCCGGAGGACGTGGCGCACGTCGCGCTCGCCGTCACGCTCAACAAGGTCCTCAAGGTGGACGACGTCTCGCTGTGCGTCGTGGACGACGACGGCCGGGTGGTCGTGGTCCGGTTCGACTTCGCCGGGAAGGCCGACCTCGCCGAGGTCTTCGACGACTACCGGCGGCAGCGCGACCGGAACGACCGGATCGACCTGGAGCGGTTCGTCGCCTGCCGGGGCGTCGACGGCACGGTGTCCGTCGCGTGCGGCGCCGCCCGGCAGGTGGAGGACGCCGACCTGCTCGGCCACTTCGACCTCGTGTTCGCCGTGGACGTCGGGTCCGACGCCGTCTCGGTCCGGATCGACCACGCCCGCGAGGTGGACCCCGCGCGGGTGGAACAGCTGCTGGGCGGCCACGTGAAGCTCCTCGGAGCCCTGGCTCCGCCCGCGTCGAAGGAGAAGGTGCAGTCATGAAGGATCTCGTGATCGTGTTCCCGGGGCAGGGCTCCCAGTTCGCGGGCATGGGCAAGCAGTGGTTCGACGGGAACCGGGTCGTCCGGGACCGCTTCGGGCAGGCGTCCGACCTCGTCGGCTACTCGCTGGCCGACCTCTGCTTCACCGCGCCGCCGGCGGAGGTGACCAGGACCAGGTTCGCGCAGGTCTCGCTGCTGGTGCTCAGCTACGCGATGTACGAGGTGATGACCGAGGACCGGAAGATCCCGGTGTCGGCCATGACGGGGCACAGCCTGGGTGAGATCACCGCGCTGCTCGCGGCGGGCGCGCTGACGTTCGAGGACGCCGTGCGGCTGGTCAAGGCGCGCGGCGAGGCGATGGAGAGCTGCGTCGCGGAGAGCGGCACCGGGATGGTCGCCGCGGTGCGGATGCCGGTCGCCGACGTCGAGAAGTGCGTGGAGGAGTTCAACTCCGGCGGCCACGACGTGCAGGTGGCCAACTACAACGCCGAGGCGCAGACCGTGCTGTCGGGCACGCTGGACGACCTGAAGGGCCTGACCGCCCACCTCGAGGACCGAGGGGCGAAGGTGGTCAAGCTGAACGTGGCCGGCGCGTTCCACAGCTCGTTCATGGCGGACGCGGTGCCCGCGTACACCGAGGCGTTGCACGAGGTCGAGTTCACCGAGCCGACCGTGCCGGTCTACAGCAACGTCACCGGCGAGGCGCACGAGAGCCCCCAGAGCATCCGGGAGTCGCTGGCCGTGCAGCTGACCAGCCCGGTCCGCTGGAGCGCCATCGTGGCGTCCCTGGTGGAGCGCAAAGCCGCGGTGTGGGTCGAGGTCGGGCCCAAGCAGGTGCTGAAGAAGATGCTCACGGGCGCCGTCGGCTCGGGCGAGGTGCACAGCTTCGACGAGGAGCCGGAGCGGGTCCGCGCGGTGCTCGACCAGCTCGTCGAGCTGAAGAAGCGCGAGCCGGGGCTGGTGGGGCTGTGCCTGGGCGCCGCCGCGGCCACCCGCAACCGGAACTTCGACACCGCCGCGTACGACCAGGGTGTCGTCCTGCCGTACCGCAAGCTCCAGGAGCTCTCCAAGCTCGACCAGGAGACGCTGTCCGACGAGCAGAAGCAGACCGCGCTGGACCTGCTGCTGACCATCATGAGGACCAAGCAGGTCCCCGAGGCCGAGCAGCGGGACCGCGTCGAGTCGATCCTGCGGCGCACCGGCGACGCCGGCCTCCGGACGATCGCGGGGGCCCTCGCCACATGAGCTCCCTGCCCGGTCTCGACGACCTCGACCTGACGCGGCTCCCGGACGACTCCGAGGTGCGCGTCACCCGCTCCAGCCCGCGGAAGAAGGCCGGACCCGTCGCCATCATCGGGATGAGCGGCCGGGTCGGCGAGGCGGAGGACCTCGACGGGTTCTTCGCGAGCCTGCTGCGCGGCGAGGAGGGGTACCGCGACCTGTCGGCCGAACGGCGCGCCGACGTGGACGCCTACCTCGCCGCGCGCGGCGTGCGGCTGCCGATCGCCGCCGAGCGCTACTCCGGCGGCGCCCGGCTGCCCAGCGTGTCGGAGTTCGACTACCGGTTCTTCTCGCTGTCGCGGCAGGAGGCCAAGTCCATCGACCCGAACCAGCGGATCTTCCTGGAGACCGCCTGGGCCGCGCTCGAGGACGCCGGCTACCTGAACAAGGACATCGGCGGCGGCAAGGTCGGCGTGTACGCCGGCATGTCGGCGGACTTCGGCGAGGACTACCGGGCGGTGGTCCAGGCGATCGACCCCGGCGCGCCCGAGATCGCGGTCGCGGGCAACATCCGGTCGATGATCGCCAGCAGGATCGCCTACCTGCTGGACCTGAGGGGCCCGTCGCTGCTCGTCGACACGGCCTGCTCGTCGGGCCTGGTGGCCGCCTACACGGCCTACCGCGCGATCCAGCAGGGCGAGTGCTCGATGGCGATCGTCGGCGCGGTGAAGACCGACCTGCTGCCGGTCGACGCCGACGACGAGTCCGGCATCGGCATCAAGGACATCCAGGACACGCTCTCCGGCGACCGCCGCACCCGCACGTTCGACCGCCGCGGCGACGGCACCAGCACCGCCGAGGGCTGCGTCGTGTTCGTGCTCAAGTCCCTGGACCGCGCGCAGCGCGACGGCGACCACGTCCACGCCGTCATCATGGGCGGCGCGGTCAACCAGGACGGCGCGTCGAACGGCATCACCGCGCCCAACGCCGACGCGCAGGCGGACCTCATCACCGACGCCCTCGCCGACGCCGGGGTCAGGGCCGAGCAGATCAGCTTCATCGAGGCGCACGGCACCGCGACCAGGCTCGGCGACCCGGTCGAGGTCAGCGGCATCGACCGGGCGTTCTCCCGGCAGACGGCGCGCAAGCAGTTCTGCGGCATCGGCACGGTCAAGACGAACATCGGCCACATGGACAACGCGTCCGGCCTGGTCGGGCTGGCCAAGCTCGTCCTGTCGCTGAAGCACCGCGTCCTGCCGGCGAGCCTGAACTTCCAGGAGCCGAACCGGAACATCGCCTTCGCGCAGACCCCCGTGTACGTCAACGACCGGACCGTGCCGTGGTCGGACGACGAGCGGGAGGCGTTGTACGCGGGCATCAACAGCTTCGGGCTGAGCGGGACGAACTGCCACCTCGTGCTGCGCGGCCCGGACGCGGTCCCGGTCCGCGACCGCGCCGGGGCGCAGTCGCCCACCTGCTTCCTGCTTCCCCTGAGCGCCCGCGACGACCGGGCGCTGGCCCGGCTCGCCGAGCGCTACCGCGCCTTCCTGGCCGACCACGAGGTCGACCTCGCCGACCTGGCCTTCACCGCGTCGGTCGGCCGGCTGCACCACGGCGTGCGCGCCGCGTTCGTCTTCGAGAGCCGGGCGGAGCTCGACGCGCTGCTGGCGCGGCACATCGAGGACGTCGACGGCTCCGCCGCGAACCCGGACGTCGCCCGGGGGTCGTTCCGCCTGGTGGTGGACGCCGGCGAGAAGCGCGAGCCGCACGACCTCACCCACGCCGAGCGCGAGGAGCTGGACCGGGCGGCCGCGGCCGTGGCCTCCCCGACGGCCGACCGCGCGGCGCTGCGCCGGCTGGCGTCCCTCTACGCCCGCGGCGCCGAGGTCGACTGGCGGCGGGCCGCGCCCCGCGGCGCCCGTCGGACACCGCTGCCCACCTACCCGTTCGAGCGGTCCCGGTGCTGGGTCGAACCCGCCGGTCAGGGCCGCCGGGGCTTGATCGACGGCGCGGACGTGGTGCGGTCGCTCGACCGCGACATCGTGGTGTGCCGGCTCGACCCGGAGCACTTCTGGGAGCTGGCCGAGCACCGCATCCACGGCGTCGGCGTGCTGCCCGGCACCGGGCTGGTCGAGATGGTCGTGTCGGCGGCCCGGCGGCTCGGCCTGGCCGGGTCGGACGTGGTGCTGCGCGACGTCCTGTTCGCCGCGCCGCTGGCGGTCGCCGACGGCGAGGTCAAGGAGGTGCACCTCATCTTCGAGACCAGGGGCGACGTCACCGCCGTCACCATCGCCGGCCGTGGCGCCGACGGCGGCTGGGTGGAGAACGCGCGGGCCGAGCTGGTGCGCGGCGCCGTGGCCGACGCGGTCCCGCCGCTCGACGTCGAGGGCCTGCGGCGGCGGCTGGACCACCCGCTGCGCGAGCCGGAGGGCTCCGACCACGCCAAGGGGCTGGACGTCAGCGACCGCTGGACCGGGGCGCTGGGCGACGGGCACGCCGACGCCGGGGCGGCCGAACTGCTCTACGAGTTCGAGCTGCCCTCGCGGTACCGGTCCGAGCTGGCCGACTACGTCCTGCACCCCTCGCTGTTCGACACGGTGATCAACGCGCCGAGCAACGTCTACGACCAGGAGCGGCTGTACCTGCCGTTCTCCTACGGCGTCCTGACGATCCGCGACTCCCTTCCCGCCCGCGTGCTCGCCCACTTCCGCAAGCGGCCGGAGTCGGTGGCAGGCGCGCTGCACGCGTTCGACGTGACCGTGGTCGACCCGTCCGGCCGGGTGCTGCTGACCGTGGACAACTACTGCGTCAAGTCCGCGGTCGACCTCGACGTGCGCGGAGCCGGCGAGCACGGCTACGTCCAGGCCTACCGGCTGGTCGCGCCGCCGGCCCCGACGCGCGGTGGCGGCGGGACCGTCCTGCTCTGCGGTGACTTCGGCGCCGCGTTCGACGGCGTGCGCGGCGAGCTGGCGTCCGCCGGTTACGACTGCGTCCTCCTGCCGGACGCCGGTGACGCGGACGAGCGGTTGGGCGGGCGACGCGAGTTCGCCTTCGGCGTGCTGGCCTGCCTGCCCGCCGGTGACGCCTCGCTCGCCGACGCCACGAGCGAGCCGGTGCGACGGGCGCTGGGCCTGATCGAGCTCATCTCGGACCGGCAGCTCGTGTTCGCCGGGGGCCTGCTGGCCCTGACGCACAACGCGCTCGCGGTCACCGGCGACGAGACCGCGTTGCACCCCGGCCAGGCCGGGCTGCTCGGCCTGATGCGCGTCGCCGCGCTGGAGTACAAGGCCCTCGGCATCCGCTGCGTCGACAGCGACGAGCGCACCGGCCCGGCGGCGCTGGCGGCCGAGGCCGCGGGCGCCGACCGGCCGCCGTTCCTGCTCTACCGGGACGGGCGACCGCACGAGCCGCACGTGAAGCGGCACCCCGTCCCGGCGAGGGACGGCGGTCGGGCGCTGCCGCCCGGCGACGGCGTGACCCTCGTGTCCGGCGGCACGGGCGACCTCGGCACCGCCGTGGCCCGGCACCTGGTGTCGCGCGGTGTGCGCAAGCTCGTCCTGCTGGGGTCCGACCACGCGGGCGCGACCCGGCCGGACTGGGCGGAGTTCGAGCGCGACCTGGACGTGTTCGAGGTCGTCCGGCTCGACCTGGGCGACGGGCAGGCGGTCGACCGCGCCGTGCGCGAGCTGCGCGAGCGGCACGGCCGGATCTCCGGCGTCCTGCACCTCGCCGGGCGTCCCGGGGTCGGCTTCCTGTACACGAAGGACTTCGACGAGTTCATGCGGGTGTACCGCCCCAAGGCGCTGGGCGCGGTGCACCTGCACGAGGCCACGCTGGTCGACCGGCCCGACTACTTCGTGGCGTTCTCCAGCATCGCCGGGCTCCTGCTCAACCAGGGCCAGACCGACTACACCGCCGCGAACCTGGTGCTGGACAGCCTGGCCCAGCGCCGCGACCGGGAAGGGCTGCCCGGCCTGAGCGTCCAGTGGCCCGCGTGGCGCGAGACCGGGATCGCCGAGCGGATGGGCGCAGCCGACGAGGACGAGCTGTTCCCGCCGCTGGACACGGCCGAGGCGGTGGACCTGCTCGACGCCCTGATGGCCTCCGGGGACACGGTGCCGGTGCTGATGCCGGGGCGGATGCGGAAACCCTCCCGGCAGGCGCCGCGCGAGGCCGGCCGCAGCTCGGGCGGACGCGCCGTGCGGCTGCACGGGCTGGACTCCGTCGGTGACCTCGAACGGGGTGTCGCGGAGATCTGGGCCGAGGCGCTCGACCTCGACGTGCTCGACGCGCACGAGGAGTTCGGCGACCTGGGCGGCAACTCGCTGCTGACGGCGCAGGTGCTGAAGCTCTACGACGAGCGCTACCCGGGTCTGATGGACATCACGGACCTGTTCCGCTGCACCACCGTCGCCGCCCAGGCGGCCTGCCTGGCGGCCAAGTCGCGGGTGGACGCGCCGGTCGCCGCGAGCCCGCCGCCGGCCGCCGCGAAGGCCGACGAGGGCGACATCGACAAGTTGCTGGACCTGCTGGAGCAGGGCGCGATCACGGTCGAAGACAGGCAGGGTCTTCTCGAGGAAACGGACACCAGATGGACAGCGTGAAGGACTTCATCCTCGAGCAGTTCGTGAACAAGCAGATCGACCGCGACCGCACCAAGAGGCTGCTGCTCGAACTGTCGGAAGCCGACCTGCACGAGGACATCGCGGTCATCGGCCTGGCGGGTCGCTTCGCCGAGGCCAAGGACGTCGACCAGTTCTGGGACTTCCTCAAGGTCGGCCGGGACTGCATCCGCGACTACCCCCAGTCGCGCAAGGAGGACATGTACGACATCCTCCGCAACCCGTACTACGCGGAGGTCCTGCTGGGCCGGCCGGTCGACGAGGCCGACCTCGACCGGCTCTACTCCGTGAGCGGCTACCTCGACCGCATCGACCAGTTCGACTCGCGCTTCTTCGGCATCCCCCCGCTCGAAGCGGACTACATGGACCCGAACCAGCGCATCGCGCTGGAAGTGGCCTACGAGGCGCTGGAGAACGCGGGCTACGGCGGCGAGAGCGCGGTCGGGTCGAGGACCGGCGTGTTCCTCGGCCGCGACCAGTCGAACTACTCGTACTACCGCATGTTCTCCGAGCGGCACCCGATGCAGCTGTCCGGCTCGTGGGAGGGGATGGTCGCCAGCCGCATCTCCTACGTGCTCGACCTCAAGGGCCCCTGCATCAACACCGACACCGCGTGCTCTGCGGGCAGCGTCAGCGTGCACCAGGCCATCCAGTCCCTGCTCCTGGGCGAGTGCGACATGGCGTTGGCGGGCGGCATCAACCTGTCCTCCGGCGGCGAGCCCAAGACCAGTTTCCTGTCCGGCGCGACGATGGACAGCGTCGTCTCGGACGACGACACCGTGCGGACGTTCGACGCCCGCGCGAACGGCACGCTGTGGGGCGAGGGCGCGGGCATCGTGCTGCTCAAGCCGCTGAAGAAGGCGCTGGCTGACCGCGACCACGTGCGCGCCGTCATCAAGGCCTCCGCCATCAACAACGACGGCACGTCCAACAGCATCACCGCGCCCAACGCGCTGATGCAGGAGCGGGTCATCCTCGACGCCTGGGCCAAGGCCGACGTCCCGCCCGAGACGATCACCTACGTCGAGGCGCACGGCACGGGCACCGTGCTCGGCGACCCGATCGAGGTCAAGGGCCTGACCAACGCGTTCCGCCGGCACACCGACCGCAGGCAGTTCTGCGGCATCGGCTCCCTCAAGACCACGATGGGCCACCTGGTGGCCGCGTCCGGGTCGGCCTCGCTGGCCAAGGTGGTGAAGTCGCTCGAGTCCGGGCTGCTCGCGCCGTCGGCGAACTTCGCCGTGCCCAACCCCTACATCGACTTCACCGACAGCCCGCTGTACGTCAACGACCGGCTCGTGCCGTGGGACACCGGCGGCGAGCCCCGGCGGGCCGGGATCAGCTCGTTCGGCTTCATCCGCACCAACTGCCACCTCGTGCTGGAGGAAGCGCCCCGGTACCGCGCCGAACCCCAGCTGCGGGAGCGCTACTGCTTCACCGCCAGCGCGAAGACCGAGGCGGCGCTCACCGCGCTGCTGGACCGGTACGCGACCGTGCTCGCGGACAGCCCCTGGTCGCTCGCCGACATCTGCTACACGTCCAACCTCGGCCGCGGCCACCACGAGCACCGCGTCATGATCGTCGCGGGGACGAAGGAGGAGCTGGCCGAGTCGGTCGACCGGCTCCGGCGGCGCGGCCTCGGCACCGACGAGCAGCGGGGCGTCTTCCACGGCGTGCACGCCGTCGTCAGCGACAAGAGGGGCGACCTGCGGCCCGGCGACATCACCGCCCAGACCGGCAAGCGGCTCTCCGACTCCGCCGACGCGAAGCTCGCCGAGTACCGCGCGCGGGGCGACGCCGCCGCCCTCACCGAGCTGGCGAACGCGTACGTCCGGGGCGCCCGCGTCGGGTTCGCCGGGTTCTACGCCGACGAGCCGCGCCGACGGGTGCCCCTGCCCACCTACCCGTTCGAGCCGACCCGCCACTGGGCCAAGCCCATGAGGACGAGCGTGCGGGGCTTCGCCACCGCCGAGGCCAACCCCCTGCTGGGCGTGGAGGTCAGCCGCTCGGACACCGGGATCGTGTTCGAGAGCAGGCTGTCGGTCGACCGGCACTGGGTGCTCTCCGACCACCGGATCGAGCAGCGGCCCGTGGTGCCGGGCACGACGTACCTGGAGATGGCGCGGGCCGCGCTGGCCGCGCTGGAGAACACGCGGAGCATGCGCTTCGAGAACGTGTTCTTCCTCGTGCCGCTCTCCGTCGAGGAGGGCGAGGAGGCCACCGTGCGCACCCGGCTGGACCGGGTCGGGCACGGGTACTCGTTCCAGGTGGCCAGCTCGCGGGCCGGCGAGTGGGTCACCCACGTCGAAGGCCGGGTCGGCCCGCTGCGCGAGGACGGCCCGGCGGACACCGTCGACCTCGACGTCCTCAAGGCGGCCGCGGTCGAGGTGACCGACCCGTACCCCGCCGAGACCGACACGGGCGTGTTCCAGTTCGGCCCGCGCTGGGACAACGTCCGCGCGGTGTGGAAGCACCAGGCCGGCGCGCTGACCCTGCTGCGGCTGCCGGACGGCGTGCCGGACGACGGCTTCGGGCTGCACCCGGCCAAGCTGGACAACGCGGTGAACCTCATCTCGCAGAACAGCGGCGAGACGTTCCTGCCCTACCTGTACAAGAGCTTCGTGCTCCACGGGCCCATGCCGGAGACGTGCTACTCGCTGATCCGCACGGTCCGCGACGACAGCCGCGACGGCCAGACGATCACCTACGACGTGGACCTGCTCGACGCCGACGGCCGCCCGTTCGCGCGGATCACCGACTACACCGTGAAGAAGGTCGACTGGCGGCGGTTCAGCCTGACGGGGCCGCGCCGGTTCCTCCAGACCGAGTGGCTGGAGGTGCCGCGGGTGCCGGCCGAGGCCGCCGCGCCGTCGGTGTGGGCGCCCGTGGTGCTCGACAACGCGGCGGGCAGGCGGCTGGTCGCCGAGGTCGAAGCGCTCGGGCACCGGGTCGTCCCGTGCTACGTGGGCGAGCGGACCGACACCGGCCGGGACGTGTTCGCCCTGGACGAGGACGGCGCGGGGCTGCTGGCCGAGCGGCTGCGGCAGGAGCTGGTCGAAGGCGTGCTGTTCGCGACCGACTTCACCGCCACCGGGGACCTCTCCCACGCGCGGCGGAGGGCGGCCGGCGTGGACGGGCTGTTCGAGCTGTACCGCGCGTTCGTCTCGCACCGGGTCAAGCTCGCGCACGGGCTGAAGGTGCTGGGCGGGGACGCCTGGCGGGTCGAGCCGGGCGACGGCGTCACCGACCCGCACTCCGCCGCCACCGAGGCGCTCGCGCAGGTGGTCGGGCAGGAGCACCGGCACCTGCTGGTGGACGTGGTGGACGCGCGGGCGGACGCGGAGCCTGCCCCGCTGCTCCGGGAGGCGTTGACCGGCGCGGGTGGCGTGATGCGGGCGCTGCGGGGCTCCCGGACGTTCCTGCGCCGCCTGCGGTACGCCGAGGCCGGTCCGGAGCCGGCCGGGGACGGCCCCGCCGGGGCCCGGTACGCGGGCGGGACGTTCGTGATCAGCGGCGGCGCGGGCGGCCTCGGCCTCGGCGTCGCCGAGGAGATGGCCCGCGAGGGCGCCGCGCGGATCATCCTGCTGGGCCGCCGCGCCTTGGACGAGCACACCGCGCGGCGCGTCCAGGGCATCGCCGCCGCCGAGTACGTCGTGTGCGACGTGTCGCGGGAGGCCGACGTGCGCGGGCTGGCCGCCCGGCTGCGGGACGAGGGCGTCGCCCTCGGCGGCATCGTGCACGCCGCGGGTGTGGCGGGCGACGGGTTCCTGGCCAACAAGCCCCGTTCGGTGTTCGACGCCGTGCTGGCGCCCAAGGTCGACGGCGGCGTCGCCCTGGTGGCGCTGGCGAAGGAGCACCCCGGCGCCTTCCTGGTCTTCTTCTCCTCCATCACCGCGGTCACCGGCGGGCAGGGGCAGGGCGACTACTGCGCCGCCAACGCGTTCCTGGACTCGCTGGCCACGCGGGCGCGGGCCGAGGGGGTCGACGCGCTGTCGATCAACTGGCCGACGTGGTCCGAGGTCGGCATGGCGGCGCAGTACGGGGTCGGCGACGGCGACTCGCCGTTCCGCGCGCTCACCGTGAAGGACGGCGTGGCCTGGCTGGGCCACTTCCTGCGCCACCCGGCCGACGGCGCCATCCCGTCCCGGTTCGACCTGGGCGTGCTGCGGGAACGCCTCGACGAGATGCCCTTCCTGCTCGAGGACGACGTCGCGGAGGCCGTCGCGCGGGCGGGCACGGGTTCGACGCCGGCCGGCGAGGAGGTGACCGACGTCCGCCTCGTCGGCCTGTCCGACCCCGGCCAGACCCAGCTGCGGATCGGCGCGGTCTACGGCGCCGTCCTCGGCCTGGCCGAGGTGGACGCCCACGCGAGCTTCCAGGACCTGGGCGGCAACTCGCTGATGACGGCGCAGCTGCTGCAGAAGGTCGAGGACGTCTACCCCGGCCGGATCGACATCGCCGACCTGTACTCCTACGCGACCGTCACCAGCCTCGCCGGCTACATCGACGAGCGCGTGGCGGCCGAGTCCGGGGCGGCCGGGCCCCAGGGAGCGAACGTCGGGGAAGCGAACGTCGGGGAAGCGGACCAGTCGCTACAGGACGTGCTGGAGGAGATCGGCGACGCCGAGCTCATGACCATGTTCGCCGACACCGACGGTGCCGGGAGGAAGCAGCGATGACGTCGAGCGCGGAAGTGAAGAAGGACCTGCTGCGGTACCTGCTCATGCAGGTCAAGCAGGAGGCGCTGGACGTCGACCGGGCGAAGGGGTTCATCCGGGCGATCGGGGACGCCGGTCGGGTGGACGACCGCGTCGCCGTCGTCGGCATCGCCTGCCGCTTCCCCGGCGCGTCGGACAAGGAGCAGTTCTGGCGCAACCTGGTCGACGGCCGCGAGTCGATCGGCGACTTCCCGCCGCAGCGGCTGGAGGACCTGCGGCGGGTCGAGGGCGGCACGGAGGCCGTCCGCAAGGGCGGCTACCTCGACCGGGTCGACCTGTTCGACGCGGAGTACTTCGGCATCCCGCCGCACGTGGCCACGCAGCTCGACCCGTACCACCGCAACCTCCTCGAAGTGCTGGTCGAGACGATGGAGGACGCCGGGTACGCCAAGAGCGAGCTGTACGGGTCCAACACCGGCGTCTTCGTCGGCAACGACCACACGCACCGGCTGATCACGTCCTACCTGCCGTTCCTCTCGGAGCTGGACTTCTCGGCCATCACCGGGTCGTGGTCGGGCATCCTGGCCAGCCGCCTGTCCTACCTGCTCGACTTCCGCGGACCCGCCACCGTCATCGACACCGGGTGCTCGTCCGGCCTGGTCGCGGTGGACGCGGCGATCAAGGCGCTGCGCAACGGCGACTGCGACACCGCGTTCGTGGCCGCGATCAACCTGTTCCTGTCCCCGTCCAGCCTCGGCAACGAGACCGAGTCCGCCGAGCACCGCGTGCGGGCGTTCGACGCCTCGGCCGACGGCACGGTGTGGAGCGAGGGCGTGGCCGGGGTCTACCTCAAGCCGCTGTCGCGCGCGCTCGCCGACGGCGACCACGTCTACGGCGTGCTGCTCGGCAGCGCGGTCAACAACGACGGCCGCAGCAACGGCCTCACCGCCCCGAACGCGCAGGCGCAGAAGAACCTGCTGGTCAGCGCGTGGAAGCGGGCCGGCATCGCGCCGGAGTCGGTGTCCTACATCGAGGCGCACGGCACCGGCACGACCCTGGGCGACCCGATCGAGATCAAGGGCCTGACCAGCGCGTTCGCCGAGTTCACCGACCGCAGGCAGTTCTGCGCGCTCGGCTCGGTGAAGACGAACATCGGCCACACGGTCGGCGTCGCGGGGCTGGCTTCGCTGATCAAGGCGCTGCTGTGCCTGGAGCGCCGGACCATCCCGCCGTCGATCCACTTCGACGTGCCGAACCGGCTGCTCGACCTCGCCAACGCCCCGGTCTACGTCGCCGACCGCCTCACCGAGTGGGAGGCCGGCGACACCCCGCGCCGGGCGGGCGTGAGCAGCTTCAGCCTCAGCGGCACGAACTGCCACGTGGTGCTGGAGGAAGCGCCCACCCGCGCGGCGACGGCCGACCCGGCGCGCGGGCCGCGGCTCTACCCGATCTCGGCGCGCACCGAGGAGCTGCTGGCCCGGACCGCCGCGGCGCAGCTGGCGCACCTCGACCGCCACCCCGGGCACGGCCTGGCCGACGTGTGCTTCACCATGCAGGTGGGCCGCGAGCACCAGGCCGCCCGCGCGGTCGTCCTGTGCGAGACCGTCGAGGGCCTGCGCGACGGGCTGCGGCGGCTGCTGGACCCCGACCAGGCCGACGACACCCGCCTGGTGGACGGCGGCGTGCTGCTGCGCGAGGTCCCGTCGTCCTGGCCCGGGGACCTCCGGCACCTCGCCGACGCGGCCACGGCCTTCCTCGCGGGTCGCGCGCGGCCGTTCGCGGGCCTCGGCCGGGACGCGGACGTGCGGCGGGTGCCGCTGCCGCCCCAGCTGTTCCACCACGTGCGGCTGTGGGACGAGACGGTCCGGGCGCAGCCGGCGCCCGGCGTCGAGGAGCAGGCGTCGGCCGATCCGGTCGACCGGCTCCGCGTCATCCTGGCGGCGCCGCCGCGCCTCGACGGGCTCGCCGAGTCCGATGTGGACGCGGTGCCCCGCAAGGTGGTCGCGGGGGTGTGGTCGGAGGTCCTGGGCTACCCGGTGATCCGCGGCGCGGACGACTTCTTCGCCCTCGGCGGTGACTCCATCTCCTCGGTGAAGATCACGCAGCTGCTCAACGCGGTGCTCGACGTCGACATCCCGCCGACCACGCTGCTGGCGAAGCCGACGTTCGACGGGTTCGCGGACGCGGTGGTCCGCGACTTCGGGGTGGACGAGCGGCTGGTCCGGTCGCGGCTGGGCGGCTCGGCCCGCCGCCCGGCGCCCGCGGCACGGGTCCTGGAGGACTACGAGCTGCCGCTGACGGCTTCGCAGCGGAGCATGTTCGTCTCCAGCCAGGTGGACGAGGACTCGGTGGCGTACAACGTCAGCGGCCTGACGATCCGCACCGGCCCGCTGGACGTCGCCGAGCTGGAGGAGTGGCTGCGCGTGCTGGTGCGGCGGCACGACAGCCTCCGCTCGACGTTCCACCTGCGGGACGGCGAGCCGTTCCAGCGGGTGCGCGCCGAGGTGCCGGTCGCGGTCGAGCACCGGCGGCTCGGCGCACTCGCGGAGGGTGACGCGCACGAGGACGCGGCCCGCCGGGAGATGCGGCGGTTCGTCCGCCCCTTCCTCCTCGACACCGCGCCGCTGTTCCGCGTCGGCTACTTCGAGTTCGACGACGGCGTGTCGTGCGTGGCGATCGACATCCACCACATCGTCACCGACGGCACCTCGATGGGCATCCTGTTCCGCGACCTCGGCGCCATCGCCGAGGGGAAGGCGCTGCCGCCGGTCCGGGACCACCGCTCGGCGATCCGGGGGTTGCTGGCGCGGCAGGCGGGCGACGACGTGCGGCCGCACCGCGACTACTGGGTCTCCCGGTTCGCCGACGGCGCGCCGACGCTCCAGCTCACCACCGACCGGCAACGGGCGGAGACGGCCACCGCGGCGGGCGCGACGCTCTTCGCGTCCGTCGACGGGGAGACGTTGCAGGCCGCGAAGCGCTGTGCGCGCGAGCACGACGTCACCCTCTACGTGGTGCTGCTCGGGGTCTTCCACCAGTTGCTGTCCCGGCTGAGCGGGCAGGGCGACGTCGTGGTCGGCGCGCCGGTGATGGGTCGGCCGGACCTGACCTACCAGGACCTCGTGGGCATGTTCGTCACCACGCTGCCCCTCCGGGTCGCCGCCGCGCCCACGACCGGGGTCGGCGACTTCCTCGGCGACCTGCGGACGACCGTGCTGGAGGCGTTCGAGCACCAGGAGTACCCGCTGGAGGCTTTGGTCGAGGAGCTGGACCCGCCGCGCGTGCCCGGTCGCCGGCCGCTGTTCGACGTCTGCTTCGTGCACCAGAACACCGACATGGGGCTGACGCCGGACGACGAGCGGGTCATCCCGTTCGACGACGGCAGCGCCAAGTACGACATCACGCTGAGCACCAGGGAGGCCGACGGCGCCCTGCTGCTGGAGTGGGAGTACTCCACCGCCCTGTTCCGCGAGGAGACCATGGCGCTCTACGCGGAGCGCTACGCCACGCTGCTCAGGTCGTTCGTCACCGCCGCGGACGACGACCCGCTGGGCGGGCTCGACCTGGTGTCCGCCCGGGAGGCGGAGCTGATCCGGGAGTTCGCGACGGTGCCCGCGCCGCCGGTGGACACGCGCGGCATCGCCCGGCTGTTCGAGGAGCACGTCGCGGCCGACCCGGAGCGGACGGCGCTGATCACCGACGACGAGCGCCTGTCGTACGGGGAGCTGAACGTCCGGGCCAACCGGGTCGCGCACAGCCTGGCCCGGCTGGGGGTGACGCCCGGCTCGCCGGTCGCGCTGCTCGTGGACCGCTCCGCCGACATGGTCGTCGCCATCCTCGGCGTGCTGAAGGCGCGCTGCCACTACGTGCCGCTGAACACGGAGTTCCCCGCTGAGCGCCTGCGGGTGATGGTGCGGGACGTGGGCGCCGGCATCCTCCTCACCACCGGCGCGCGCAGCGGGCAGGCGGCGGAGCTGATCTCCGAACGGCTCCGGATCGTGGACCTCGCGGCGCTCGCGGGGTCGAGGGCCGGCACCGGGAACCCCGACCTGCCGGGCAGCAGCGCCGACGAGGTCTACATCATGTACACCTCGGGCACCACCGGCGTGCCGAAGGGCTCGGTGATCCGGCAGCGGAGCGTGCTGCGCGTGGTCCACCGGTCCGTCTTCTACGCCGCCGACCCGAGCGACGTGTTCCTCATGATCTCGGACTACTCGTTCGACGGCTCCGTCTACGACATGTTCGGCGCGCTGACCAACGGCGCGTCCCTCGTGCTGCCGGCCAAGGAGTCCGTGCTGGACCTCGACCGGCTGGGCGCGACGATCGAGCGGCACGGGGTCACCAGCTTCTTCATCACCACGGCGATGTTCAACGCGATGGTCGACCACGTGCCGGGCTCGCTCGGCAGCGTCCGCAAGGTGATCTTCGGCGGGGAGATCGCCTCGCCGGTGCACGTGAAGCGGGCGTTCGACCTGCTCGGGCCCGGCCGGATCGGCCACGCGTACGGCCCGACGGAGACCACGGTCTTCGCGACCGTGCACACGCTCGACTCGCTGGACCAGGACGACGCCGTCCCGATCGGCCGGGCCGTCGGCGACACCTCGCTGTGGGTGCTCGACGAGCGGCTGCGACCGGTCCCGATCGGCGTCAGCGGCGAGCTGCACATCGGCGGCGGCGGCGTGGCCGACGGGTACCTGAACCAGCCGGAGCTGACCGCCGAGCGGTTCGTCCGGGTGCCCTCGGTCCCGGGCGAGCGGCTCTACAAGACCGGCGACATCGTCACCTTCAAGAGCAACGGGCTGCTCTACTACACCGGGCGCGTCGACCAGCAGATCAAGCTGCGCGGCTACCGCATCGAGCTGGCGGAGATCATCCAGGTCGCCCTCGACGAGCCCGGCGTCCGCTGGGCGCACGCGGGTCTGCACGAGACCGCGGAGGGCAGCCGGAGCCTGTGCCTCTGGGTGGGGTACGAAGCGGGCCGGGAGCACGACGAGCCCGTGCTGCGCGCGGCGTTGGCGCGCCGGCTGCCCGACTACATGGTGCCGCCGTTCATCGTCCGGGCGGACGAGGTGCCGCTGAACGCCAGCGGCAAGGTCGACGTGGCGGCGCTGCCGAAGCCCGACTTCACCGCGGCCGCGTCGGCCGCGGCGCCGGAGACCGACTCGCTGCGGGTGCTCGCCGACGCGTGGCGGCACGTGCTGGGCGTCCCGGTGGACGACATCGACGCGAACTTCTTCGCGCTGGGCGGCGACTCGATCAAGGCGATCCAGATCGTGGCCCGGCTCAAGGAGCGGGACGTCGCGGTCCGGGTCGCGGACCTGCTCGGCAACGCGACGCTGCGGACGTTGGACGAGAAGGTGGCCGAGGCCGCGGGCGCCGGCGCCGGGCCGCGGGTGTACGACCCGGCGCCGCTGTCCGGCCCGATCACGCCGAGCCCGATCCAGCAGTCGTTCCTCGACGACCTCGGCGACCGCGCCCCGGTGTTCAACCAGTGCCTGCTGGTCACGCCGGCGACGCCCGCGCCGCTGGACCGCCTGGTGCGGGCCGCGCAACGGCTCGTGCGCCACCACGACCTGCTGCGCGTCGAAGTGGACGACCGGGGCGGGCTGAACGTGCGGGACGTCGACACCCCCTCGCTCGTGCACGGCGAGCAGGCGCCGGCCGGGCTGTCCGGCGCGGACCTCGCGGAGTACCTGCGGACGGTGCAGTCGCGGGTGGACGTGCGGGGCGGCCCGGTGGTCAGCCTGGCCGCCGGCCTGGGCGAGGGGCGCGGGCAGTTCGCCATCGCGATCCACCACCTCGCCGTGGACGTCGTGTCGTGGGGCGTCGTGCTGGAGGACCTGCTCGCCTGGCTCGCGGACCCCGACGCCGAGGCACCGGCCAAGACCATGCCGTTCCCGGAGTGGACGGCGGAGGTGCGGCGGCGTGCCCGGGACGGCGTCTTCCGCGCCCAGCTGCCCTACTGGCTGGACGTCGCGCGAACCGCCGGCGACGCGGGGGAGGTGTTCGCCGAGACCGACCTGGCGCGGTCCGAGACGGCCACGACGGTCGTCCGGCTGGCGGAGGCCGACGACTTCTCGCTCCTCGACGCGGCACGCGAGGCGCACGGCGTGAGCGCCGCCGAGACCGTCCTGACCGTCGTGGCGCGCGCGCTGGCCTCGGTGACCGGTCGCAACCGGGTCCTGCTCACCCTCGAGGGGCACGGTCGCGAGCCCATCGCGGGCGACCACGACCTCAGTCGCACGGTGGGCTGGTTCACCAGCACGTTCCCGCACCTGGTGCGGGTCGAGCGGGGCGTCGGGGACACCCTGGACGCGGTGCGCCACTCGTTCGAGCGGCTGCCGGACAAGGGCGCCGGGTTCGGTCCCCTGCTCCGGTTCGACTCGGGCCTCGGCGAGGACCGGGTCACGCTGGCCGCCGTGCGGCCCCGGGTCTGCTTCAACTACCTGGGCGGCCAGGACAGCGCCGACGGCGCGGACGGCGTCGCCGTCACCCACCTCCCGGCGGACATCACCACCGACGCGGAGGTCCGCTCGCCGCACGCCCTCGACATCCTCGCGTCCCGCAGCGGGCGCGACCTCCTGGTGGAGGTGCGCCACCCGCGCTCGTGGGAGTCGAGCGGCTTGGCCCGGCAGGTCGCCGAGGCCGTGGACAGGTCGTTCCACGAGGTCCGCGACGCCCTGAAGTCCGGTGGGCCACGCGGCTTCCAGGTGTCGTCGCCGATCCGCCAGGACGTGCTCGCGGACATCCTGCTGGACGTCGCGGGCGGGAGCTGACCGGCGCCCATGACGACCACCGCACCCCACCACCGGCCGACGGCCACCACGACCCGATCACCGCGTCAGGGCGAAGCAGAGAGCCTGGTTCATGGTTGACAAAGACAACATCGAGTCCATCTCCGGTCTGGCCGCGATGCAGAAGGGCATGCTCTTCAGCCACGCCGTGGACACGGGCTCGGACGCCTACGTGGAGCAGTTCGACTTCGTGATCGCGGGCGAGGTGGACGCCGGGCACATGCGCGCGGCGCTCGCGGGCGTGTCCCGGACCTACAGCGTCCTGCGCACGATCTTCTCCTACCGCAACACCGACGAGCCGTACCAGATCGTGCTGAAGGAGTGGGCGCCGGAGCTCGACGTCCGCGACTACCGCGACCGGCCCGACCTCGGCCGCGACGTCGAGGAGTTCAAGGTCGCCGACCGCGCGAAGGGGTTCGACCTCAGCGCGGACGTGCTGCTGCGGGCGACCCTGATCCGGGTCGGCGACCGGCGCTGGCGGCTCGTGGTCACCTTCCACCACATCATCCTGGACGGCTGGTCCCTCGGCCCGCTGTTCGCGACGCTGATGGGGTACTACGAGGAGCTGACCCGCACCGGCTCGTTCCTGCCGCGCGGCGAGGCCCTGCCGTACCGCGACTACATCGCGTGGCACGAGCGGCAGCGCGGCGAGGACGCCCGGCGGCACTGGGCGGAGGTGCTGGACGGCTACGAGAACGCGGCCGTCCTGCCCGCCGACCCGCGTCCCGGCGGCTACCGGGGCGCCACGCACCGGTTCACCCTCCCCGCCGGGCTGCACGACGGGCTGACGCGGTTCGCGCAGGAGACCGGGGTGACGCAGAGCGCCGTCTTCCAGGCCGCCTGGGGTGTCGTGCTGCAGAAGTTCAACTACGCCGACGACGTCGTCTTCGGCAGCGTGGTGTCCGGGCGCGGCGCCGAGCTGGGCGGCATCGGGGACGCGGTGGGGCTGTTCGCGAACACCCAGCCGGTCCGCGTGACGGCGGGCCCGGACCAGGACCTCGCCGGCCTGTGCCGCGACGTGCACGAGTCCTACCTGCGCGCCAACGCCTTCGAGAACTTCCCGCTGCACGAGATCCAGGGCCTCACCCCGCTCAAGAACAAGCTCCTCGACCACGTCGTCGCCTTCGAGAACTACCCGCTGTCCGAGCAGCTGCGCGACTTCGGCGGCGAGCAGGGCGAGGGGCTCGCGTTCGAGGGCGTCCAGGTCTTCGAGCGGACGAGCTACGACCTGCACATCGTGGTCAACCCCGGCCGCGACTTCGCGGTCACGTTCGCCTACAACGCGAACCACTACTCGCCGGAGCTGGTGCGCGAGCTGGAGCGCTGCCTGGTGCGCGTCTTCACGGCCGCCGTGGACGACCCGCGCACGCGGATCGCGGACCTCGCGCTGGTGGCCGGCCGCGCGGAGGACGCCCCGGGGCCGCTCCCGGCTCCGTCGGCCATGTTGGACTCGTCCGTGGTGGACGTGTTCGCCGACGTCGTCGCCGCCCACGGCGACAAGACCGCGCTGGTGTGGCGGGGCAACGAGTACAGCTACGCGGAGCTCGACCGCTGGTCCGACTCGGTCGCCTGGGACCTGCACCACCGCGGCGTGGTCCCGGGCACGGCGGTCGGCGTGCTCGCCGACCGGCGCCCGGAGCTGATCGCGGCGATCCTCGGCCTGCTGAAGAACGGCAACTTCTACGTCCCGATCGACACCAAGGACGCCAAGCCGCGGGTCGAGTACGTCGTCGCCGACGCGGGCGTGGAGCACCTGTGCACGGTGCTGGAGCACGCCGAGAAGGCGCCGGCGTCGTCCAGGGTGCTGCTGGTCGCGCGGCCCACCGGTGACGTGCCGCCGTTCCCGCGCCGCCGCAACCTCAACGGCGCCACCGCCTACCTCATGTACACGTCGGGTTCCACCGGCAACCCCAAGGGCTGCCGGATCACCCACCGCAACGTCCTGCGGCTGTTCGCCGACCAGGAGTTCTTCGACTTCCACGACCGCCAGGTCGTGATGTTCACCGGCTCGCCCGCCTTCGACGCCAGCACGTTCGAGATCTGGGGGACGTTGCTGTTCGGGGCGACCCTGGTGCTGGCCGACGAGCTGGACGTGCTCGACGGAGACCTGATGCGCGACGTGATCAAGCGCAACCAGGTGACGGGCCTGTGGCTGACCTCGCCGCTGTTCAACCAGCTCTCCGCCTACGACCCGGCGATCTTCGACCGGCTCGACCACCTCCTCGTCGGCGGCAGCGCGCTGTCGGTGCGGCACCTGGAGCGGGTCCGCGACGCGTGCCCGGACCTGAGGATCACCAACGGCTACGGGCCCACCGAGAACACGACGTTCTCCACGACCCACGAGATCCGCGCGGAGGACCTGCGCCGCGAGCGGATCCCCATCGGGCGCCCGCTGGCGCACTCCTCGGTCCACGTGCTGGACCGGGGGCTGAACCTCCTGCCGCCCGGCGCGGTCGGCGAGCTGTGCGTGGGCGGCGACGGCGTGTCGACCGGCTACCACAACCGGCCCGAGCTCGACCTCACGAGCTTCGTCACGGTGCCCGCGCTGCCCGGCCGTCGGCTCTACCGCACCGGCGACCTGGTCCGCGAGCTGCCCGACGGCACGCTCGACTACCTCGGCCGCGCCGACGACCAGGTCAAGATCAGCGGCTTCCGGGTCGAGCTGGGCGAGGTCGAGAGCGTGCTGAGGTCCGTCGACCGGATCGAGGACGCCGCCGTGATCTGCGTGGAGGTGGACGGGGAGAAGAGCCTGCGGGGCTACTACGTCGCCCGCGAGCCGATCGCGCCGGACGCGGTGCGGCAGGCGATGGCGAAGGTGGTCGCCCCGTACATGGTCCCGGCGGGGCTGGCGCAGCTCGACCGGATCCCGTTGAACAAGAGCGGCAAGGTGGACCGGGCGCGGCTGGCGGCGCTGCGGCCCGAGCCGGAGGCCCGCCGCGCGGCGCCGGACCTCGGGGCGGTGTCCGACGTGGTGCGCCTCCTCGTCGACATCATCGCCGACCTCGTCCCCGCCGAGGCCATCGACGTCAACCGCAACTTCTTCGACCTGGGCATCAACTCGCTCAACCTGCTGACGATCAACAACCGGCTGCGCAAGGCGCTGGACCGCAACGTGCCGCTGGTGCAGCTCTTCCAGCACACCTCCATCGCCTCGCTCGCGGCCTACCTCGACGGCGGCGCCGACGAACCCGGCTCCCGACCCGACGACAGCGGACCCGAGGACGCCTTCGCCGAGGAGGAGCAGGAGGAGGAGCGCGCCTTCACGGCGAGTGCGCTGCTGCGGGAGATCGCGGACGAAATCGCCGAGGAACTCGCCGCCGAGCTTGAAGAGGAGCTCTGACCATGTCGGACAACAAGGCAGCCAAGCGCCGGGAGACCGGGCTGGAGATCGCCGTCATCGGCATGGCCGGCCGGTTCCCGCAGGCCGAGGACGTCGACCGGTTCTGGGCGAACCTGGTCGAGGGCGTCGACGCCATCTCCCGCTTCACCGACGAGGAGCTGCTCGGCGTCGGCGTGGCCAAGGCGGCGCTGGAGGACGAGAACTACGTGCGGGCCAAGGGCGTGTTCCCGAACCTCGAGTACTTCGACGCGGAGTTCTTCAGCTACACCCCCGCCGACGCGACGCTGATCGACCCCCAGGTCCGCGCCCTGCACGAGGAGGTCTTCCACGCGCTGGAGGACGCGGGCTACTCGGCGGAGGGGCGGTCCGAGGCCATCGGCCTCTTCCTCGGCGCGACGAACAACCTCGCGTGGGAGACGCACACCCTGACCAGGCACATCCTGGAGTCGGGGATGACGTTCACCGGCATGCAGCTCAACGACAAGGACTTCGCCGCCACCCGGATCGCCTACGCCCTGGACCTCAAAGGCCCCGCGCTCACCCTGCACACCGCGTGCTCGACGTCGTTGGTCGCCATCGACATGGCGTGCCGCAACCTGTGGACCGGGGCGTGCCAGATCGCGCTGGCGGGCGGCAGCGGGCTGACGCTGCCGCACAAGAACGGGTACCGCTTCCAGGAGAACATGATCCACTCGCCGGACGGCACCTGCCGCCCGTTCGACCGGGCCGCGGGCGGCACCGTCGAGGGCAACGGCGTCGGCGTCGTGGTGCTCAAGCGCCTGGAGACCGCGCTGCGCGACGGCGACCACGTCCACGCGGTGATCAAGGGTTCGGCGGTCAACAACGACGGCAACCGCAAGGTCGGCTACACCGCGCCGAGCATCGAGGGCCAGGCCGAGGTCATCCGCAAGGCCTACCGCGTCGCGAACGTGCCCACCGCCGAGGTGTCCTACGTCGAGACCCACGGCACCGGCACCGCCCTCGGCGACCCGATCGAGGTCGAGGCGCTGCGCAAGGCGTTCGGCGCGGGGGAGCCGGGCTCGACCGGCCTCGGCTCGCTCAAGGCGAGCATCGGCCACCTCGACACCGGCGCGGGCGTCGCCTCCCTGATCAAGGCGTGCAAGATCCTCGAGCACCGGACCGTGCCGCAGAGCCTGCACTTCACCGAGCTCAACCCGAACATCGACCTCGACGGCAGCCCGTTCTACGTCGTGGCGGAGAAGCAGGAGCTGCGGCCGAAGCGGTCGGCGGCCGACGAGGTCCTGCCGCTGCGCGCGGGCGTCAGCTCGTTCGGCATCGGCGGCACCAACGCCCACGTGGTGCTGGAGGAGGCGCCCGGGGCGCGACCGGCCTCCGCCAAGGGCCGGGCGTACAACACGTTCGTCGTGTCCGGGACGTCCGAGGACGCGGTCCGGCGGATCAAGCAGAACTTCGCGGACCACCTGGCGGCGCACCCGGACGTCGACGGCTCGGACCTGGCGTGGACGCTGCAGAACCGCCAACGCCGCCTCGCCTACCGCTACGCGGTGGAGTTCAAGGACGCCGAGCAGCTGCGTGAGCGGCTCCAGGAGTCCCTGGACGCCGGGGAACCGCCCGCCCGCGTGCACAAGAACGCGCGCGGCGAGGTCTACTTCCTCTTCAGCGGCCTGGGCGCGCAGCACCTGCGGATGGCGCGCGACCTCTACGAGAAGGAACCGACCTTCCGCGCCCACCTGGACGAGTGCTTCACGATCAGCACCGCCCTGGGCAGCGAGGTGCCCCGCGAGGTGTTCTTCGGCGACTCGCCGGAGGCCGAGAAGCAGCTGAACAACATCGGCACCACCCAGGTCCTGCTGTTCATGCTGGAGACCTCGGTGGCGCGGACGCTGATCGGGTGGGGCCTCAAGCCGAAGGGCATGGTCGGGCACAGCACCGGCGAGCTGGCGGCGGCGTGCGTGGCCGGCGTGTTCTCGCTGGAGGACGGCGTCCGCCTCGTCCAGGCGCGGGGCAGCCTGATGGACACCACGGTCGAGGGCGCGCTGACCTCCGTGCGGGCGACCGAGGACGTCGTGCGGTCCATGCTGACCGACGAGCTGGCCATCGCCGCGGTGAACGGCCCGGAGGACTGCACCGTCTCCGGCGCGCCGGCGGCCGTCGCCGAGCTGGAGCGGCAGTGCGCCGAGCGGGACGTCAAGTTCGCGCACATCGAGGCCGACCACGCCTACCACTCGCAGTACATGGACCCGATGCTCGACCGGTTCCGCGAGGTGCTGGACGGGGTGGCCCTGCACCCGCCGAAGATCCCGTACCTGTCGAACGTGACCGGCACGTGGATCACCGCCGCGCAGGCCACCGACCGCGACTACTACTGCTCGCACGCCCGCGAGACGGTCCGCTTCTCCGACGGCGTCAAGGCGATCCTGGAGCGGGGCGGGACGCTGTTCGTCGAGGTGGGGCCGGGCAAGGCGCTGTCGTCGTTCGTGCGCGCCATCGGCCGCGACGCGGACGTCACCACGGTGAACGTGCTGCGCCACCGGATGGAGGAGGTCGGGGACGACGAGCACCTGGCGCGCGCGGTCCGCAAGCTGTGGGAGAACGGCGTCGCGCTGGACTGGAAGGCGTTCCACCGGGGCCGCGAGCCGCGCAAGGTGAAGCTCCCGCTGTACCCGTTCGAGAAGGTCGAGTACCCGGTCGACATCGAGGAGTTCCAGCGGCTGCTGGACGACCCGGCCGACGGCGGCACGCGCGCCGTGACCGCGCGGCCCGCGCGGCAGGCCGCGACGGGGACCGTCGTGACGGCGCCGGCGCCCGCCTCGCAACTGACCTGGTCGCGGTCCGTGCGGCCGTCCTCGACCGGCAAGGAGCAGCCGAAGGTCCTGGTCGTGCTCACCGACGACCGCCGCCGGACCAAGCGCGTGCTGGACGGCGTCGCGCACTGGCGGGCGCTCTACGTCACGTCCGGCCCGGAGTACCGGTTCGACCGGCAGTCCGGCGCGGTGGTCCGCCCCGGCCACGAGGGCGACCTCCGGCGGCTGCTCGACGACCTGGAGCGCCACGCCCTGGCGGGTGACACGCTCGTGGTCGACCGGGACGACCACGCGTCGGCGGTGGCGACCCTGCGGGGCCTCTGCGCGGCCGTCCCCGACATGCGGGAGCGGTGCGTGACGGACGTCGTGGTGCTGGACACCGGCGACGCCCTGGCCACTCGCGGCGACTTCCTGCCGCTGCTGATCGGCCTCAACCACGAGCACCCGGAGTTCCGGGTCCGGGCCGTCCGGTGCGACTCGTCCCTCGCCGACCGCCGCGGCGGGGAGGTGTGGCGCGAGCGCCTGCGCGCGGAGCTGGAGGCGCACCGGCCCGACGACGTCGCGGTCCGCTACGAGCGGGGCCAACGGCTCGTGCCGAGGCTGGTGCCGCTGGACGGCGGCGAGCCGGCGGCCGGTCGGCCCGCGCGGACGGTGGTCCTGAGCCGCCGCCGCGACGTCGAGGACGTGGTGCGGGACCTCGCGGGCGGCCACCCCGCCCGGAGCTTCGAGGTGCTGCCGTTCGACCTGGGCGCGGACGGCCCGGTGACGCGGGTCGGCGCGGTGGACGAGCGGGTCACCGTCCTGCCCGCGGTCACGGGGTCGACCTGGGAGGCGTTGTCCGCCAGGCTCCGGGCCGGTCTGCGCGCCCGGCCCGGGGTCGACGAGATCGTGCTGTGGGACACGCCCGACCGGGAGGGCGGCGACGTCGACCGGAACGGGCTGTCGGCTCTGCTGGCGGAGCTGGGCCGGGAGCGGCGCGTGCCGTGCCACGTGCTGTCGCGGCCGGGACTGGACCGCTTCGGGTGGGACCGCGAGGTCACCACGTGGTTCGCCGGGAACGAGCGCGGCGACTCGGGCGCGGGCCTCACCCGGCTCTACTCGTTCGCGGCGGTGCGGGAAGACGACCGCTCGGTGCTGGACCTGCTGCCCCGCCTGCGCGAAGCGGGGATCGGCACGGCCTACCACGGGCTGGACCTCCTGCGGGCGCAGGCCGCCGCCAAGGTGGTCGACGTCGAGGTCGAACCCGACCGGGGTGACGAGCGGCAGGCGATCGCGGCGGTGATCGAGCGGGAGATCCGGACGCTGCTCGGCTTCAGCGAGGTCGACGAGCGCGCCGACGTCTTCGACATCGGCCTCGACTCGGTGAAGCTCGTGCAGTTCACCAACGCCCTGGAGAAGAACGGCTACAAGGTCCTGGCCAACGAGGTCTACAACCACCCGACGATCGCGGGCCTCGCCGCGTTCGTCGAGCGGACGGCCAGGCGCGGCGGGTCGGAGGACCTGACCTTCGACGGCCTCGCGGCCCTGCTGGCACAACGGCTCGGCACGGCCTGCGCGTTCCGCGAGGTGAAGTCCGGGCGGGACGAGGACACGCTCGTCGTGCTCCAGGTGGCGGGTCTGGACGCCGCGCTGAAGAAGAGGGTCGTCCGGGAGTTCGGCGAGCTCCGGGTGCCCGCCGAGTTCGTGCCCCACTACGTCGTCCCCGGCGGCGGGGAGGAGGAGGTCGGGGCGGTGCTGGACTTCGCCGCGCTGAAGGCGGCCGCGGGCCTGCCGTCCTACGCCGGCGGCTACTCGGAGGTCTTCGACGAGATCGACCGCCGGCAGGAGGAGCTGCGCCGGTCCGTCGGCGCCCGGCCGGTGAAGTGGACGTACCCGATCAGCGCGATGCAGAAGCAGCACTTCGCCACCGAGTCGCGCCTGCAGCTCTACCTGATCCAGTTCCACGACCTCGTGGACCTCGACGTCCTCCAGCAGGCGCTGTGCGACGTGATCGGGCGGCACGGGCTGATGCGCAGCTTCCTGAGCCGGTCGTTCGGCCGCTTCCGGTGGAAGGAGTTCGAGGCGCCGGAGACGATCGCCCTGCCGCGGCTGGACCTGTCCGGCCTGGAGCCGCAGGAGCAGGAGGAGCTGCGGGCCGAGCTGGTCAAGCGCGAGTGGAACATGGACTTCAAGGTCGTCGACAAGCCGATGTACCAGGTGGTCCTGATCAAGTACAACGACCGGTCGCACGACCTGCTCTTCCAGTTCGACCACTCGATCTTCGACGCGGCGTCCGGCCAGCTGTTCCGGGGCGACCTGCTCAAGCGCTACGAGGAGCTGACGGCGGGCACGAGCCGGGCGATGCCGATCGCGAAGAGCTACCGGCACCTGCAGGACCAGATCGCCAAGGGCCCGGTCGACATCACGTCGGACGAGCTGATCGAGAAGTTCGACCTCGTCGAGTACGTCCGGTATGCGAAGATCGTCCAGGAGAAATCCGCCAGGTTCGCGAACAGCCGCATCCGGGACGTCCGCTACTCCGTGGACCTGGACCGGCTCCGGGCCGCCGACGGCACGGAGGTCGACTTGTTCTACCTGGTCGTGCACCTCTACGCCCGCGTCGTCGCCCGGCTGCTCGGCATCGACAAGGTGGCGCTGATCATGCTGTTCCAATCGCGCGTGTTCGAGGACAAGGACTACTCCGAGGTCATGGGCATGGTCCTCGGCAGCCTCCCGGTGCTGGTGCCGGGCGAGCGCGACACGATGCGCGACCTCGACGGGATCATCACCGACAAGGTCCGCATGATGAACAAGAACAACGTCAGCTTCCTGAACCTGGTGCAGAACGTCCGGTCGATCGTCAAGCACCGGAAAGTCCTCTCGGTGATGGGCAAAACTCTTCGGCCGACGTGCCTGTTGAACTTCGTCGGAAATGTCGAAGACGAGTACGACGCAATTTGGGACATGACGCTCGCGCAGCTGACCGACGACCAGGCCAAACTGGACTACGCGGACTGCTACGGCGTGTCAAAAGTCGGCAACGGGCGGCTTGACCTGCTCGTCCTGAGCAAGTGGGTCGACGACCCGGAAGATCTCGTCCGAATTTTGGATGACGAAGTCGAGTATCTGACCGGGCGTGTCGTCGCCGGGTGATACGTTAATTTTCGGAGGAGGTTGACAATGGCTGTGATCGAGCTGGACCACGTGACGAAATCGTACAAGTCCAGAGGTCGTCGGACCCTGGCGAACGACGACGTGAGCCTGCACGTCGACGAGGGCGAGGTATTCGGGCTGTTCGGCCACAACGGCGCGGGCAAGACGACGATCGTGAACCAACTGCTGGGCCTGCTGAAGCCGGACTCGGGTTCGATCGTCATCGACGGCCAGGACATCGTGAAGAACCGGAACCTGGGGCGCTACCTCTGCTCGGTGCAGCCCCAGTCCAAGACGCCGCTCGGCGAGCTGACCCCCCGGTCGGTCACCCGCGTCATGGGCCAGCTCCGCGGGATCAGCCCCGAGGAGGTGGACCGCCGCACGACGGAGCTGTTCGAGAAGCTCGACATCACGCAGTGGGCGGACGTGCAGGGCACGAAGCTCTCCGGCGGCGTCCTGCGCCTCACCGGGTTCTGCATGGCCGCCGTCGCGCCCGGTCGCGCGGTCATCCTGGACGAGCCGACGAACGACGTCGACCCGGTCCGGCGGCGCTACCTGTGGAGCGCGATCCGCGACCTGACCAAGGACGGCACGGCCGTCGTGGTGGTGACGCACAGCATCCGGGAGGCCGAGAACACGGTCGACACCATGGCCGTGCTCAACGAGGGCAAGGTGCTCAAGCAGGGCAACGCGCGCCAGATCAGGGGCGAGGCGGCCGGCAACCGGATGAAGCTGGAAGCCGTCGCCAAGGCGACCGAGGACCGGTTCGAGAAGCCCGGTTGGGGCGAGGGCCTGAAGATCTCGGACGGTGAGCTGACCCTCACCTTCGAGCGCGAGCTCGCCTCGGAGGCGCTGAAGTGGGCCGCCGAGCAGCGCGACCGCGGCCTGCTCGCGGAGTACTCCCTCACCGAGATCACCCTCGAAGACATGTACATCGAACTCGTCGGCAGCAGGGGAGCGGTCGAAGGTGCCCAGCGGTAGCAAGCTCAAGTACGTGATCGAACTCCAGGCCCGCAAGCAGGGCAGCTACCTGGTCGTCTTCTCGATCATCATGATCGTGATCGCCCTCGGCGTGGCGATCGGCTTCTCGTACCTGATGTCGTCGCCGGAGGGCGGCGGCATGCTGTACCTCGCGACCGGCGCGCCGACGATCGTGCTGATCATGACGGCGCTGGTGACCGTGCCGATGCAGAACGCGGGCGCGAAGATGACCGGCTACCTCGACTTCGTGAAGTCGCTGCCGGTGAGCCGCAAGCTGTTCCTGATCGCCGACGTCGGCATCTGGGCCATGGTCACCGTGCCGGCCATCGCCATCTCGGTCTTCGTCGCGAACCTGATCTTCGAGCCCGGCTACGCGATCTCGTGGACGATCATCCCCGCGTTCGTGCTCATGGTGCTGTCCTGCTTCGCCATCGGGTACGGCTACTCGTTCGTCATGCCGGCGGAGCCCGCGATGGCGCTGTCGCAGCTGATCGCGTTCATCTCGTTGATGTTCTCGCCGATCAACTTCCCGATCGAGCGGCTGCCCGGCTGGGTCCAGGCGGTGCACGAGGTGCTGCCGATCTACCACATGGCCGAGGTCATGAGGGCGTCGTTGGCGCACACGACGTTCGAGGCGCAGCCGATCAGCTACATCGTGCTCGCCGCGTGGACCGTGGTCGGCTTCTTCGGCGCCGTGCGGTTCCTGGAACGGGCGTGAGGCGGCGCCCGGCCCGGGTGTCGCGCGGCGGCACGGCCACCCGGAGCGGCGGACGTGGCCGTGCCGTTGTCCCGGCGACCCGGGTGATCGGGTCGACCGCCGGTCGGCTGGACAGGAAGGGGCGCTGGTGAGCGTCGTGGACAAGCTCCCGCTCGTGTGCTTCCCGCACGCGGGCGCGGGGATGCTGTACTACAGCAAGTGGAAGTTCGCGTTCGGTGACGGCATCGACGTCCAGATCGCCCGGTACCCGCTGCGCGAGCAGCGGACGACCACGCCGATGCCGGCGTCGCTGCCCCTGCTCGCCAGGGACATCTTCACCGAGCTGGTCGACTCCTTCCGGGGGACGTACGCCATCTGGGGACACAGCATGGGCAGCGTCATCGGCTACGAGGTCGCCAAGCTCTGCCAGGAACGCCTGGGCAACCCGCCGCTGGTGTTCTTCAGCTCCGGGTCGGCCGCGCCGTCCGACAGCCGGTTCAAGGCGGTGTCCGAGCTGGACACCCCCGAAGGCCTCAAGCAGGTGCTGCGCGACTACGGCGGGCTCAGCGAGGAGAACCTCGCCGACCGGGACTTCATGAGCTACTTCGCCCCGATCATCGCGGCGGACCTGAGGTTGCTGGGCGGCTACGAGGAGTCGGCGTTCGAGCCGCTGCGGTGCCCGGTCGTGCTGATGCAGGGCCGGGACGACCGGGTCGTCACGGACGGGTGGCAGCGCTACACCGAGCACCGCGTGGAGAGCACCGAGTTCGACGGCGGGCACTTCTTCGTCGAGGAGCGCCGGCCGGAGATGGCCGCGCTCATGGAGTCGAAGATCCAGCTGCTGTGGCAGCGGAAAGCGGCTTCGGCCAGGTGACGTCGCCCTGCCGCCCGCGCGCCTCGCGTCGACGGGCGGCAGCGGTCGCGTCATTCGCGTTCAGGCCCGACCTCCCACGAGGGCGGCGAACCCGTCGAGGTGGCGGGCCAGGCCGTACTCGAAGAGCTCGTCCAGGTCCGACGTCACGTCCGGCGGGATCGTGGCCAGCAGGGGGAAGCGCCCGCCGGCGAGGAGCTCGTCGGCCCGCGCCCGCCGCGCCCGCCACCACCGGTCCAGCGGCACGCCGGTCTCCTGCTCGGCCTCGACCTCGTCCGCCAGGGGCAGGGCCGCGGTGATGACCAGCGCGTGCAGCGTGAGCGCTTCGCGAACCCCTGTCGCCATGGGCAGGCCGAGCCCGTCGAGCGCGCGCAGCACCCATTCCGTCTGGGCCATCACGTTGGGCACCAGCAGCGGGCGGGTGAACGAGACGGCCCTGGGCAGCCAGAGGTGACGTCGGCACAGCTGCCACTGCCGGCGGGCGATCAGCTCCAGCCCGGCCCGCCACCCCGGCGGTCCCGGCGTCGGCAGGTCCAGCTCGCCGAAGACCTCGTCGGCCATCCGCGCCACCAGTTCGTCCTTGTTCTCGACGTGCCGGTACAGCGACATCGGGCCGACGCCGAGCTCGGCCGCGAGTCGCCGCATCGTCACCGCGTCGAGCCCTTCGGCGTCGGCGATCGCGATGGCGGCGCGCAGGACGTGCCCGCGGGTCGACGCCTGCTCGGCGACGCCTCCGGGTCGCGGTGGCGTGACCCGGCCGGCCGTCGGCTCCGGGTCGCGGCGGGCGCCGATCACCGTGCCGGAACCGACCTTCGTCTCGACCAGCCCTTCGTCGCGGAGGGTCGCCACGACCCTCGTCGCGGTCGCGACCGCGACGCCCCACCGCTGGGCGATCTGCCGGGTGGAGAGCATCCGGTCACCGGGCCGCAGGTCTCCGGTCAGGATGCGGGCGCGGAGTTCCGCGACGATCCGCCGGTAGGGCGGGTCCGGTCGCTGTGCTGACGACATCCCGGAATCGTACTAGTGCAGTTCGTCGCCCGTACTAGTGCACTTCATGCCGCTGAGCAGGGATTTCGGCTGCACGGGGTCGATACGGTGTGCGCACCTCGCCGATACGGCGTACGCATCCCGTCCCGGCCCAGCATGAACGGAAACCGCCATGACCCCGACCGCGAACGTGCCGCGCACGGCTCCGCCCCGCCGCGCGCGGACCTGGTGGCGTCGCCCCTGGATCGCCCCGCTGATGACGGTGGCGGCGTTGTTCCTCGCCTTCTCCGTGCCGCCCTACCTGACCTTCGACCCGGCCCGGTCCCGCCTGGAGCCGCCGGAGGGCGACGACCTGTACTACCCGCTGCTCGTCGCGCACGTCTTGTTCGGCGCCGTCGCCATGGTGACCGCCTGCTTCCAGGTGTGGCCCTCGTTCCGCGCGAGCCACCCGCGCGGGCACCGGCTCACCGGGCGGGTCTACGTCTTCGCCGGCGCGCTGCCCGCCGGCGTGCTCGGGCTCTACATCGGCTGGCACACCGCGGGAGGCCCTTCGGTGCGCGTGGCCAACCTCGTGGGCTCCGCGCTGTGGCTGGCGGTCACGGTCGCGGGTCTGCGCATGGCCCGCCAACGCCGCTTCGGCGACCACCGCCGGTGGATGTCGCGCAGCTTCGCGCTCAGCATGTCGATCGTGCTGAGCCGGGTCGTGAACATCGTCGCCACGATCGTGCTCACGCCCCAGCTGGACACCACATTCCGAGGCAGCCCGGAACTGCTCCGGCACAGCTCCGCGAGCATCGGGGTCTGGCTCAGCCCGTTGCTCCTGCTGCTGGTGACCGACTGGGTGCTGGAACGCCGCAGGCCCGTCGCCGCGGCCCGTCGGCGTCACGACCGGGACGGCGACCGGCCGGTCGCCGTCCCGAGCGGTCACTTGCCGCGCGGATAGGTCTTCTGGACCTCGCCCTTCAGGTTCGCCTCCAGGAACGCGGCGCCGTAACCGTCGATCACGTACACCCGGAACGACGGGGTCTTGTCGATGATGTCGGTGTCGATGATCAGGTACCGCATGGTGGGTTGCGGGACGCCCAGCTCCGTGTTCGCCTGGTCGAAGAGCGCGGGCAGGGCGTCCCAGTTCACCTCGTTCAGGTCGATCACCGCCCGGTCGGCGTCCACCCCGTCCGGGCCCTTCCGGGTCGCCTTGCCGCCCCGGTACTCGAAGTCGTCGAAGCCGTGCGCGACCGCCGCGGTCGGGGCGACGGCCGTCGCGTGGTCCGACCACAGCGTCATCTCGGACACCGCGGTGCCGCCCATCGCCTCGCGGAGCGCGGCGACCGCCTCGCGCGCGCCGGCGGGCGTGAGCAGGTCGCTCTTCGCCGCGGTGGCCGCGGTGGTCGTCCGGCCGGCGGGCAGGTCGGTGAGCATCGGCGTGGTCGCCGAGCCGCCGGGGGAGGCCGTCCAGTCGTACACGCCCGTCAGGCGGGCCACCAGCAGCGTGACCGCGACGACCATCGCGACCCCCACGAGGGAGCCCACCACGGCGCCCGCCCGCTTGCGCGGCTTCGGGAGCGGGGTGGGGTAGGACTGCGGGTAACCGTGCGGAGGCGGCCCGCCGACCGGCGCCGGCGTCTGCCAGCGGGGGTACTGCGGCGAGGGCTGCGGACCGCTCGGCGGCCCCTGGACGGCGAACCCCGCCGGGGTGGGGGGTCCCAGGAGCGGAACCGGGTCGCGCTCGGCCGCGGCGAACATCTGGTCCAGCACCTCGCCGCTGGGCCGCTCGGCCGGCTCGTTGCGCAGCGCGGCGTTGAGCGCGGGTGCGAGGGCGCCCGCGCGTCGTGGCGGCGGGACCGGCTCGGTCATCACGGCGGCGAGCGTCGCCATCGTGGACGCGCGGCGCATCGGGTGGTAGCCCTCGACGGCCACGTACAGCAGCATGGCGAGCGACCAGAAGTCCGACGCGGCGTGCGTCTCGTCGCCGCGCAGCCGCTCCGGCGCGATGTACTCCGGTGACCCGATGACGTCGCCGGTCGCGGTGAGCTGGGTGGAGCCCTGCAGGGCGGCGATGCCGAAGTCGGTGAGCACGGCGCTGCCGTCCGTCCGCAGCAACACGTTGCCGGGCTTGACGTCGCGGTGCATCACGCCCGCCGAGTGGGCCGAGCGCAGCGCCGCGAGCACGTCCCGCCCGATGCCCGCAGCCTCGGCCGGGGTGAGCACGCCGTCGTTCAGCCGCGCGTCGAGCGACGTGCCGCGGACCAGTTCCATGACGATCCACGGGTACGGCGAGTCGGCGGACTCGATGATCTGGTAGATCGACACGACGTTCGGGTGCTGCAACCGGGCGAGCGCGCGGGACTCGCGCAGCACGCGCTCCCGCAGCTGGGCGGCCATCGCGGAGTTGCCGTCGATCTGGTCGGCGTCGGCCGGGCGGACCTCCTTGATGGCCACCTCGCGGTGCAGCCCCAGGTCGAGGGCGCGCCAGACCGTCCCCATCCCGCCGCTGCCCAGCCTCTCCAGCAGCTCGAACCGGCCGTCGAGGATCCGCCCGGTGTGCTCTCGCTCAGACACGGCGACACGCTAGCAACCGCCCGCGGCGCACCGGAGCGGCGGCGGCACTTCCGGATCCCCCCGCCGCACCGGACGACTGCACCCGCCCGGTGCGGCGGAGGGAGGTCGGGGGGCCGTTCAGATCAACGAAGCCGCGGCGTACCGGCTGACCGGGCGCGGCAGGCCGTAGTGCTCGCGCAGCGTGCGGCCGGTGTACTCGGTGCGGAACAGGCCCCGGGCCCGCAGCAGCGGCACGACGTGGTCGACGAAGTCCTCCAGCCCCGAGGGCAGCAGGGGCGCCATCACGTTGAAGCCGTCCGCCGCGCCCGTGGTGAACCACAGCTCGACGTGGTCGGCGATCTGCTCGGGCGTGCCGGCGACGACCTGGTGCCCGCGCCCGCCGCCGAGCCGGCCGAGCAACTGGCGCAGCGTCAGCCGCTCCCGCTGCGCCAGGTCGCGCACCAGCTCGAACCGGCTCTTCGCGCCGTTGACCTGGCTGACCGGCGGGAACTCCGGCAACCGCTCGTCGAGCGGGTGGTCGGTCAAGTCGACGCCGATCAGCTCGGTCAGCTGCCGCACCGCCCGCACCGGGATGATCAGCCCGTCGAGCTCCTCGGCCAGCGCCCGCGCCTCGGCCTCCGTGCCGCCGAGCACCGGGACGATGCCGGGCAGCACCTTCACGTCGTCGGCGTCACGCCCCCGCGCCGTGACGCGGCGCTTGAGGTCGGCGTAGAACGCGGTCGCGTCGCCGTGCGCCTGGTGCGCGGTGAACACCGCCTCCGCCCACGCCGACGCGAACTCCTTGCCGTCCTCGCTCGACCCGGCCTGCACCAGCAGCGGGCGCCCCTGCGGCGCGCGCACCGCGTTCAGCGGTCCGCGCACCGAGAAGAACCGGCCCTTGTGGTTGATCTCGTGCACCTTGGCGTCGTCGGCGAACACCCCGGACTCCCGGTCCACGACCAGCGCGTCATCCTCCCACGAGTCCCACAGCGCGGTGGTCACGTCGAGGAACTCGTCGGCCCGCTGGTAGCGCTCGGCGTGGTCGAAGTTGACCTCGCGGTTGAAGTTCTGCGCCGACCGGTCGCCCGCCGTGGTGACGATGTTCCACCCGGCCCGCCCGCCGCTGATGTGGTCGAGCGAGGAGAACAGCCGTGCCAGGTTGTACGGCTCGCTGAACCCGGTCGACGCGGTCGCGATCAGCCCGATGCGCTCGGTGGCCTGCGAGATCGCGGTCAGCAGCGTGATCGGCTCGAACCGGTTGGCGGCCGTGTGCCGCACGTCGCCCCAGATCTGCACGCCGTCGGCCAGGAACACCGAGTCGAACGTCCCGCGCTCGGCGATCCGCGCCAGGTGCTGGAAGTGCGCCACCTCGTCGAGGGCGCGCGGGTCGGCGCGCGGGTGCCGCCAGGCGGCTTCGTGGTGGCCGACGCCCATCAGGAACGCGTTGAGGTGGAGCTCTCGTGCGGACAACTTCAGACTCCCAGTCGGATCGGGTTGCGGATGTCGAGCGGGTCGGCGTAGATCGCGTCCAGCTGCACGGCCCCGGCCGCCACGCCGAGGACGTCCGGGCCGAAGCTGCTCGGCAGCACCGTCGAGGGCGACGGGCACGCGCGCGAGGTCGCGGCCACCTCGGCGCGCAACGCGTCCGCGCACTCGGGCAGCCGGATGACGCCCAGCTCGGTGACCACGACGACGTCGGGGTTGACGATGTCGAACAGCAGCGCCGCGGCGCGGGCGACGATCCTGGCGCGGTCGACGAGCAGCGCGGTGGCCCTCGCGTCCCCGGCCGCGGCGGCGTCGACCAGGTCCGCGATCGACGGCCGGGGGATCACACCCGCCCGGTGGGCGCGCCACGCCCAGGCGCGGTCGGACACGGTGGCTTCCAGGCACCCCTTGCGGCCGCACGGGCAGTCGATCACCGGGTCGCCGAGCGCCAGGTGCGCGACACCTCCCGCCGCCGACCGCGTGCCCCGGTGCGGGCCGCCGCCGGTGATGATCGCCGCGTCCACCACGTTGCCGACGAACAGGTGCACCAGCGACCGGTGGTGTCCCGCGGCGCCGAACAGCTGCTCCGCCCGCGCCAACGCCCGCGCGTGGCTGTCCACCAGCACCGGCAGGCCGGTCCGCGCCGCGAGCAGGTCGCGCACGGGCACGTCCCGCCAGCCCAGCGACGCGTGCTCGACCAGCACGCCCGCCTCGGTGTCGACCCAGCCGCCGACGGCCACGCCCAGGCCGAGCGGCACGTGCCCCGGCAGGTGCTCGGCGTGCAGCCGCACCAGGCGGTCGGCGGCGGTCGCCAGCACCTCCCGGTGGTCGTCCGGGTCGCGGTGCGGCACCCGCAGCCTGGCCCGGACGCGGCCGCGCAGGTCCAGCAACGCCAGCGTGCAGTGGTCGTGGGCGACGTGGATCCCGGCCACCAGGTGCCGGCGGGTCTCCACGTCGACGGGGGAGTGCGGACGGCCCATGCCCCGGTACGGCAGCGACCCGGCCGCTTCGGTGAGCAGGCCGAGACCGGCCAGCGCCGCGCAGTTGCGCGTCACCGCCGCCGGGCTCAGACCGGTCAGCCGGGCGATGGTGGTGCGCGCGACCGGTCCGTGCCGCAGCACGGCGCCCAACACCGCCGCCGCCCCGGTGCCGCGCCTCGCGGGGTTCACGAGATCAGCGGCGGGCCGGACGGGGACAGCGCGGGACCCACCGCCTTCGCCGCGCCCGGTGTGCGCCCGCGGCCCCACCCGATGTCGCGCCGGTAGCTGCCGAGCAGTCCCGTCCGCCGCAGGTGATCCTCGTCGTGGGCGGACGACCCGGCCGGCAGCGGGTGGGTCTGCGGCGCCACGAACAACGCGTCGGTCGGGCAGTTCGCCTCGCACTGGAAGCAGGTCTGGCAGTCCTGCTGCCTGCTGATCACCGGCACTCCGTCCGCGCCGCGGTCGAACACGTTGGTGGGGCACACGGCGACGCACTTGTCGCAGGTGACGCACCGCGCGGCCGACACCAGTTCGATCACGCCGCCACCTCCTGCGGTCGGGCCCACGCCGCGTCCAGGCCACCGGAGGTGACCCGGAAGTGCTGGGCGGGGTCGAGTTCGGGGAAGTCGAGCCGCTTGGCCATGCCCCGGCTCTCGCTGCGGACCAGCGCCGAGGTGTACATCCACCGGGCGTGCGCGACCATCGCTGCGGCCTGGCGCGCCCGCACCACGTCGCGGCCCTCGGCGCGCAGGCCGGAGCGCACCGCCGACCACGTGCCGTCGAGCTGCCCCAGCGCAGTGCGCAGCACGTCACCGTGCCTCAGGTAGTTCTTGTCGTACGGCAGCACTTCGGCCTGCACGGCGCGCACGACCTCCGCCGCCGACAGCGATGTCGCCGGGCCGGTCGGGCGCAGTCCCGCGCCACCGGCGGCGCGGACCGGGCGCTGCCGCGCGGACGGCCCGAGCGCGCGGGCGAACCGGGCCGCCGCCCGTCCCGACCACGACCCGGACGAGATCGCCCACGCCGCGTTGTGGCTGCCGCCGCCGGTGAACCCGCCGCAGATCAGCTCCCTGGTCGCCGCGTCGCCGGCCGCGTACAGGCCGGGCACGGTGGTCGCGCAACCGTCGTCGACGATCCGGATGCCGCCGGTGCCGCGCACCGTGCCCTCGGCCAGCAGGGTCACCGGGAACGGCTGGGTGAACGGGTCGACGCCCAGCCGGTCGAAGGTCAGGAAGAAGTTCGGCTGGGCCAGCCGCATCGCCCCGCGGGCCGCCTCGTCGGCGCGGTCCAGCTTGCCGAACACCTTCTCCCCGGTCAGCAGCGTCCTCGCGATCACCGACCGGCCCCGTTGGCTGCCCGCGCCGTCGAGCACCGAGCCGTCCGCCCGGTAGAACGTGGCGTAGTTGTAGAACGCGGTCTTGGTGACCGACGTGTGCTCGGGCGCGATGCCGTAGGCGTTGGAGAACTCCATGCCGGACAGCTCCGCGCCGACCTCGGCGGCGAACAGCGCGCCGTCACCGGTGTTCACGTCGCAGCCCAGCGCCTTGCTCAGGAACGCGCAGCCACCGGTCGCCAGCACCACCGCGCCGGCCCGCACCCGGAACGGCCGGTCGGCCTGCCGCTGGTGGCCCGCCGCGCCCGCCACCGCGCCGTCGTCCGCGGTGAGCAGTTCGGTGACGGGGCTGTGGTCGAGGACCCGCACCCCGGCCCGGCGCACCCGCACCCGCTGCCGCCGCATGTACTCCGGCCCTTGGAGGCCGTTGCGCAGCGGGCGGCCGTCCGGACCCGTCGGGAACGGGTAGCGGGCCACCTCCGCCAGCTCGTTGATCCGGTCGTAGGTCTCGTCGAGCACCCTGGCCATCCAGCGCCGGTCCGCCAGGTGCCCGCCGAGCGCTTCCCGACTGGCCATGGCCCGCTCCCGCGCCTCGGGCTCCGGCGGCACGTACCACACGCCGGTGCCGCCGGACGCCGTCGCGCCGCTGGTGCCGCAGTAGCCCTTGTCGGCCAGCACCACCGCGGCGCCGTCCTCGGCGGCCTTGAGCGCCGCCCACGTCGCGGCGGGCCCACCGCCGACGACCAGCACGTCCGCGTCGAGTTCGAGCGTCATGCGCGTGCTCCTTCCCGTGCTGAGGTGGATCAGGAACCGACGGGGACGCGCCAGGAGGTGAACCGGCGCTCCAAGGCGACCAGCAGCTGGTTGAACACCACGCCGATGGCCGAGATGGTGACGATGCCCGCGTACATCCGGGGGATGGCGAAGTTGAACTGCGAGGCGTTGACCAGGTAGCCGAGCCCGGCCTTGGCGCCCACCATCTCCGCGGCCACCAGCACCAGGATCGACACCGCGCCGGCCAGCCGGATGCCGGTGAACACCGTGGGCACCGAGGCGGGCAGGATCACCTTCTGGAAGAGCCGGAACCCCGACAGGTCCACCGACCGGGCCAGCCGCAGCAGGGTCGGGTCGACCCCGCGCACCGCGCTGATCGTGTTGAGCAGGATCGGCCAGGTGCAGGCGTAGAACACGATGGCGATCTTCGACGTCTCGCCGATGCCCAGCAGCAGCACGAACACCGGCAGCAACGCCAGCGCCGCGGTGTTGCGGAAGACCTCCAGCAGCGGACCGAGCAGCGTCGCCACCGGCTGGTACCAGCCGATCAGCAACCCGAGCGGCACGGCGACCGCCACCGCGAGGCCGAACCCGGACAGCGAACGCGCCAGGCTCGCCCCGGTGTGGTCCACGAGCTGACCGCCGGCGGCCAGCTCCCACCAGGCGTCGAGCACGGTGGAGAACGGCGGCAGGAACGTGGCGTCGACCAGGCCGAGCCGGGGCGCGACCTCCCACACCACCAGCAGCACCGCGATCGCCGCCACCTTGCCCGTCGCCGTCACCAGCGCGTCGGCGACGCGGCGCGCGACCGAGGGCCTCCGCACCCGGCCGGCGGGTCGCTCCTCGTCCGCGACCGGTCGTGACTCCAACAGCGCGGTCATCCCCCCGCCACCTCCTTCTCCTGTTGCTGGGCGCGCGAGACCTCGTCGTGCAGCAGCTCCCAGATCCGGTGTCGATATCGCGCGAACTCGGTGCTCGAACGCAGGTCGACCTGACCGACGCGGTCACCGAGCTCGATCGGCACCACCTCCTTGACCCGGCCCGGCCGCGAGGTCAGCACCGCGACCCGCTGCCCGAGGTAGACCGCCTCGTCGATGGAGTGCGTGATGAACACGACCGTCTTGCCGGTGCGCCGCCAGATGCGCAGCAGCTCGTCCTGCAGGGACTCGCGGGTCTGCGCGTCCAGGGCCGCGAACGGCTCGTCCATCAGCAGCACGGTCGGGTCGTAGGCCAGGCTGCGGGCGATCGCGACGCGCTGCCGCATGCCACCCGAGAGCTGGTGCGGGTGCCGGTCCTCGAACCCGTTCAGCCCCACCAGGTCCAGGAACTCGCGGGCCCGCCCGGCGCGTTCCCGGCGCGGCACGCCGGCCGCCTCCAGCCCGAACTCGACGTTGCCCTGCGCGGTGCGCCACGGCAGCAACGCGTACTGCTGGAACACCACGCCGCGGTCCAGGCCCGGTCCGGTGATCGGGACGCCGTCCAGCAGCACCTGGCCCTCGCTCGGCTCGGTCAGGCCGCCGAGCAGGTCGAGCAACGTGGACTTGCCGCAGCCGCTCGGCCCGACCAGGACCAGGAACTCACCGCGTTCCACGTCCAGGTCCACCCCCTGCACGGCGGTGAACTCGGCGCGCCGCCGGGACGCGTGGTCGCGGACCGCGAACCGCTTGCCCACGTCGCGGAAACCGATGTGGGCGCTCACGCCGCCACCCCGTTGAACTCGTTGGTGTAGAGGTCGGAGAGCGTGACCTGGTCCTTGGCGATCTCGCCGCGCTCGGCGAGCCAGTCGACCCACAGCGTCAACTCCTGGTCCACGATCCGGCCGCCCTTCCCGGCCACGCCGTTGGACTTCCAGTACCGCAACGCGGCCGGGTCCTCGTTGCGCCCGCGCTTGGTGAGGATGTCGACCTTGCGCGCCACGACCTCCTCACGCGGGGTCGTCCGGCTCCACTCGATGGCCTGCGCCACGCCGCTGACGAAGGTTCGCACGGTGCCCGGGTTGTCCCTGAGGAAGTCCTCGGTGAACACGTAGGTGCCCGCGGTGAACGCGCCCAGCAGGTCGAAGTCGGAGAACAGCTTGCGCAGGCCGCCCTTCTCCAACGCCTTGTCGCGCAGGATGCCGCCGAGGACGCCGACCTCGATCTGCCCCTGCCGCACGGACTGCTCGATGTTGACCGGCGGCACCGCGATCGGCTCCACCTTCTTGATCTCGTCGGGGGACAGCCCGTTGCGCTTGAGGTAGATGCCGAGCATGGCCTCGTGGTGCGCACCCAGGGTGTTCATGCCGACCTTCTTGCCGATCAGGTCGCGAGCGGAGGTGATCGGGCTGTCCTCCGGCACGTAGAACCCGCTGAACGCCGCCTCGTCGGAGCCGTAGTAGCCGATCACCGACCTGATCCGGGCGCCCGCGGCCTTGAGCTTGACCACCGCGCCGTTGAACGCGCCGCCGAAGTCGACCTGGCCGGTGGCGGCGGACTGGATGTCCTGCGGGCCGCTGGTGGTGTTGCCGACCCACTCCAGCGTCACGTCGCCGAGGTAGCCGAGGTCGGCGGCCAGTTCGGGCAGGGTCACGTCGCCCGCCCATCCCTGGTAGCGCAGCGTCCTGGTTTCGGCGCCGCCGGCGCCCGCGGTGGAGCAGCCGACCGCGGCCGCCGTCAGGCCGAGGAGGGTGAGGCCGAGGAAGTTCCGTCGCGTGCTGATCACGGCGAATCCTTTGTTGGGTAAATGCGGGCAGGCCGAAATACCGGGTCGCGGGACCCGAGTGGCGAGAAAGGGGAGGCGCGTTCAGCGACCGGCGCGACAGAGGGCGCCGGCTTGCCGTCGGAGGTCGACGTGCCGGCGCGAGGTGAGGTTGACGGCTTGGCTCACCCGACGAGCCTCACACCCAGGTCAGGCCGGGTCAACGGGCTCGGTGGCCGTCCCACATCATGGAGTCGGCGGTTCGCGGAGCTGGACACGGGGCACTTCTTTGCGCCGCGCAAAGAAGTGTCGAGGCGCTCGGTCGTGTCAACCGCGTCCGCGTGCTGGGACGACTTAATTCACCGCCGCGCAATGTTGTGGCCGACACCCGTGGCTGCCCATCGTGAAGTGCGAACGCATTCCCACGAGAGGACACCGTGATGACCGCACAGCTTTCCGACACGATCACCGTCCACCGGCTCGGCGCGGGCATCGGCGCGCGGATCGGCGGCGTCCGGCTGGGCGGCGACCTGTCCGAGGGCGCCGTCGCGACCGTCCGGGACGCGCTGCTGGCCCACAAGGTGGTGTTCTTCCGCGGCCAGGAGCACCTGGACGACGACGGCCAGCTCGCCTTCGCCCGGCTGCTCGGCGAGCCGACGCTGGCCCACCCGACCGTCAAGGGCCGCGAGCACGCCAACGTGCTGCCGATCGACTCCGACTACGGCAAGGCCAACAGCTGGCACACCGACGTCACGTTCGTCGACCGCGTGCCCGCGATCAGCATCCTGCGCGCGGTCGAGCTGCCGCCCTACGGGGGCAACACGGTGTGGGCCAACACGGTGCGCGCCTACGAGGAGCTGCCGCCGGCGTTGAAGGCGTTGGTGGACCGGCTGTGGGCGGTGCACAGCAACGTCTACGACTACGCCGGGCACGTGGACTCGACCCGCATCGGCGGGGTGGACGTGAAGGAGGAGTCCTACCGCGACGAGTTCGAGTCGCAGCGCTACGAGACCGAGCACCCGGTCGTGCGCGTGCACCCGGAGACCGGCGAGCGGGCGTTGCTGCTGGGCCACTTCGTCAAGCGGATCGTGGGGCTGACGAACGCCGAGTCGCAGTCGGTCCACCGACTGCTCCAGGACCGGGTGACCAGGCTGGAGAACACGGTGCGCTGGCAGTGGGCCGACGGCGACGTGGCGATCTGGGACAACCGCGCCACCCAGCACTACGGCGTCGCCGACTACGACGACGCGCGCCGCCGTCTGCACCGCATCACCATCGCGGGTGACGTCCCGGTCAGCGTGGACGGCGTCACGAGCACCACGGTGGTCGGCGACGCGGCCCACTTCTCCGCGCTCTGACCGCTCCCGCCCCGACCGCCGCCCGCCGGGGCGCGTCCGGCCCCCGGCGGACCGCCGGGCCGGGCGGGGACGGCACCCCCACCCGGCCCGGCGGCCGCGGACCGGTGGACTACGGCTTGTCCGCGACCTTGATCGAGCCGTCGATGATCTGCGCCTTGAAGCCTTCGAGGATGCCCTGCAGCTTCGCGTCGACCTTGCCGCCCGACGTGGCGTACCCGACGCCGTCCACCTTGAGGTCGAAGACCTTCGGCAGCGACGCCAGGTCGTTGCGCGCGGCGGCGCTGAAGAAGTCGTACACCGCCACGTCGACGCGCTTGAGGCTCGACGCGACGATGACGTCCCGGGTGTCCGCGAGCGAGGGCTGGTTGTACTGGTCGGCGTCGCACCCGATCGCCAGCACACCCGCCTGCTTGACCGCGGAGAAGACGCCGATGCCGGACGCGCCGGCGGCGGGGTAGAGGACGTCCGCGCCCTTCTCGATGAGGCCCTTCGCGGTCTCCAGCCCCTTCGCCGGGTCCTGGAAGCCGGTGAAGTCGGTGGCCGGGGTGATGTACTTCTTCTCGACCACGATGTTCGGCGCGGCGGCCTTCGCGCCCTGCGCGTAGCCGGCCTCGAACTTGTGGATCAGCGGGATGTCCACGCCGCCGACGAACCCGACGTGGCACTTCTTGCTCTGGTACGCGGCCACGACACCGGCGAGGAACGCGCCCTCCTGCTCGGCGAAGACCAGCGGCGTGACGTTGGCCGCGCCCTCCACCGCCGAGTCGACCAGACCGAACCGGACCTCCGGGAACTCCGGCGCGACGACCTTCAGCGACTCGGTGTAGGCGAAGCCGACGCCGACGATCGGGTTGAAGCCCTCGCGCGCGAGCTGGCGCAGGCGGGACTGCTTCACCGACTCGTCCTCGTTCGGCGAGGCGGAGAGCTCGCGGGTGTTCTCCTTGCGCACGCCGAAGTCCGCGATGGCCCGGTCGAACCCGGCGGCGGCGAGGTCGTTGAACGACGCGTCGCCACGGCCGCCGATGTCGTAGGCCAGACCGATCTTCAGCGCGCTGCCGTCGACCTTCACTCCGTCGGCCTCGGTGGTGCCGGTGTTCGAGGTGGCGGGCGCGCCGGGCGGCGTCGCGAACTCGCAAGCGGCGCCGGTGGCGGTCGACCCGGTGCTGCTGCCACCGGAGTCCTTCGCGCACGCGCTCACCACCAGGAGGCCGGTCAGCGCGAGCGCGACGACAGCGGTGCCACGGACAGGACGGCGCACGGCTCGTTCCCTCCCAGTTCTTCGGGCGGACACTTCCCCTGGTGGGTCGTGTCAGCGCTTGCGCGACGGACCGTACCTGCTCGACGCGACCGTTCGGACGAGCGTTCATCTGCTGGGAAGGGCTCGGCCGGTCGACGGTCGGGCGACCGCCTCCGTGCTACTGGTCGGTAACATATGGTCGGCATATCGGGAACCGCATACGTGCCGGCAACGCCGCTTCGCCTTGACTGGCGCCATGACCGACCGCGAACCGGCACTGCCGTCGGCCCGCCGCACCCGATCACCGGCGCCCCGGTCCTCCCCGCCCGGCCCGCCGCTGGGCATCACGGTGTACGGCTGCGGACCGGACGAAGCCGTCCTGTTCCGCGAGCTGGCGCCTCGCTTCGGCGTGGCGCCGACCATCACCGGGGAGGCGGTGTCCACGGCCAACGCGGCACTGGCCTCGGGGAACCGGTGCGTGAGTGTGGGCCACAAGACCCGGATCACCAACCCGACCCTGCTCGCGCTCAGCCAAGTCGGTGTGGCCTACCTCTCCACGAGGAGCATCGGCGACGACCACATCGACGTGGCCTACGCGGCGAGCGTCGGCATCACCGTCGGGACCGTCGAGTACTCGCCCCACAGCGTGGCCGACTACACGGTGATGTTGATGCTGATGGCGGTGCGGAACGCGGGGTCCGTCCTCAGGCGCGCGGATGCCCACGACTACAGGTTGCCCGACCTGCCCGGGCGGGAACTGCGCGACCTGACCGTCGGGGTGGTCGGCACGGGCCGCATCGGCGCCGCGGTCGTCGACCGGCTGCGGGGCTTCGGGTGTCGGCAGCTGGCCCACGACGTCCGACCCGGGTCGTCGGCCGAGCACGTGCCGCTCGACGAACTGCTCCGGCAGAGCGACGTCGTCACGCTCCACACGCCGCTCACCGCGGCCACGCGCCACCTGTTGAACCGCCGGCGCATCGAGCGGATGAAGCACGGCGCGTTCGTCGTCAACACCGGGCGGGGTGGGCTGATCGACACCGACGCGCTCCTCCCCGCCTTGGAGAGCGGCCGGTTGGGCGGCGCGGCGCTGGACGTGCTCGAAGGGGAGGAGGGGATCTTCTACGCCGACCGCCGGAACCGGCCCCTCGACCACGAGCACCTGTCGCGGTTGCGGCGACTGCCGAACGTGGTGATCACACCGCACACCGCCTACCACACCGACCACGCGCTCCGCGACACCGTGGCGAACTCCCTCATCAACTGTCGTGACTTCGAGAGCAGAAAGCAGCACTGGATATGAAGATCGGCATCGTGTTCGGGGGTCGCTCCGAAGAGCACTCCGTCTCCGTCAAATCCGCCCGGGAGGTGGCCAAGCACCTCGACACCGACAAGTACGAGCCGTTCTACGTGGGGATCACCCGGAGCGGCGCCTGGCGGCTCTGCGACGGTCCGGAACCGGGGTGGGAGAACGGCGGTTCCCGCCCGGTCGTGCTGTCGCCGGACCGCGACGCGCGGGGACTGCTGGTGCTGGAGGAGGGGCGGTACCGGACGATCGAACTGGACGTGGTGCTGCCCGTCCTGCACGGCAGGCTCGGCGAGGACGGCGCGACGCAGGGCCTGCTGGAGCTCTCCGGCATCCCCTACGCGGGCTGCGACGTGCAGAGCTCCGCCCTGTGCATGGACAAGTCCCTCGCCTACCTCGTCGCCCGCGCCGCGGGGATCGCCACGCCGGACTTCAGGGTCGTCGAGAAGGACGAGCGGGTCGAACCCGACCGGCTGTCCTACCCGGTGTTCGTGAAGCCGGCCCGTTCGGGATCGTCCTTCGGCGTCAGCGAGGTGACCCGGCCGGAGGACTTGGCGGACGCGGTGGAGACCGCGAGGCAGTACGACTCGAAGGTGGTGCTGGAGCGGGCCGTCGTCGGCAGCGAGGTCGGCTGCGCCATCCTGGGCGACGCGGCGGACCCGGTCGCCGGCGAGGTGGACCGGATCGCGCTCTCGCACGGCTTCTTCCGGATCCACCAGGAGAGCGAGCCGGAGAGCGGCTCCGAGAACTCGACGGCGATCGTCCCGGCCGACATCCCGGCCGAGGCGCGCGCGCTCGTCCAGGAGACCGCGAAGACCGTGTACCGCGCTCTCGGCTGCCGGGGACTGGCTCGGGTGGACATGTTCCTGACGGAGGACGGGACGGTGGTCCTCAACGAGGTCAACACCCTGCCCGGCCTGACCTCGTACAGCCGGTACCCGAGGATGATGGCGGCGGCCGGGATGCCGCTCGGCGAGGTGATCGACCGGGTCGTGTCGCTGGCCCTGGCCGGAGCGGCCCGGTGAACGACGACTTCGTCTTCCTCGACGAGTTCGTGCCCGGACTGCGCTGGGACGCCAAGTACGCCACCGGGGACAACTTCACCGGCGGACCCGTGGACGGCTACGCGGCGAACCGGGTCGTCGGCACGCGGGCGCTGGGCGCGGCCCTGCGGAGCGCGCAGGAGAAGGCCGCCACCCTGGGCTTCGGCCTGCTCGTCTGGGACGGCTACCGCCCGCAACGCGCGGTGGACCACTTCCTGCGCTGGACGCGGCAACCGGAGGACGGTCGGACGAAGCCGCGGCACTACCCGGCCATCGACCGCGCCGAGATGGTCGGGAAGGGGTACGTGGCCGCCAGGTCGGGCCACACCAGGGGCAGCGCGGTCGACCTGACGCTCTACCACCTGGCGACCGGTGAGCTCGCCGCCACGGGTGGCGGCCACGACCTGATGGACCCCGTCTCGCACCACGGCGCGACGGGGCTCACCCCGGTCGAGGCGGACAACCGCCGGCACCTCCGCTCGATCATGGAGGACTGCGGTTTCCGGTCGTACGACTGCGAGTGGTGGCACTACGCGCTGGCGGACGAGCCGTACCCGGACCGCTACTTCGACTTCCCCATCACGTCGACCTGAGCGTCACCGGTCCACCGGTCCACCGGTCACCGGTCGGTGGGCGGTGGCGCGAGGGGCAGCCGGACCGTGATGCGGAGCCCTCCGCCGGCTCGCGGGGCGAGGGTGAGCGTTCCGCCGTGGGCCTGGGCGATGCTCCGGACGATCGCCAGGCCGAGCCCGACGCCCGCGTGGTCGCTGCGCACGCGCTGGGTGCCGCGCTGGAACGGTTCGGTGAACGTCGAGACCACCTGCGGCGTGAGCTTCTCGCCGGTGTTCTCGACCGTGAGCACCGCCTTCGCGGGGTGGGCGCCGGTCGTGACCCGCACGGTGCCCCCTTCCGGCAGGTTGTGGACGATCGCGTTGTGCACGAGGTTCGTCGTCATCTGCAGCAGGAGCGCGTGCGAGCCGGCGGTGGGCGTCAGGTCGCCGGAGGTCTCGATGGTGAGGCCCCGCTTCTCCGCGAGGGGCAGGAGCGTCTCGGCGGCTTCCTCCGCTATCAGGGACAGGTCGACGTGCTCCTTGGTGAAGGACCGCTGGTTGGCGCGGCTGAGCAGGAGCAGCGCCTCGGTGAGGTCGATCGCCCGGGTGTTCACGAAGTGGAGGCGGTCGACGAGTTCGCCCGCGTCGCGGTCCGGGTCGTTGCGGGCGACGTCGAGGAGCGTCTGGGTGATCGCCAGCGGGGTGCGCAGCTCGTGCGACGCGTTGGCGGCGAACCGCTGCTGCTCGGCGTCGTGCGCCTCGATCCGCGCGAGCATGGTGTCGAAGGCGTCGGCGAGCTCGCGGAACTCGTCGTGGCGGCCCTCCAGCCCGATCCGGTGGGAGAGCGAGCCGTTCGCGGCCAGGCGGGTGGCGTGGGTGATGCGGGTCAGGGGCGCGAGCATGCTGCCGGCCAGCAGCCACCCGCCCAGCAGGCCGAACACCAGCAGGACCACCATCACCACGGCCGCCTTCGGCACGAAGGCGCGCTCCAGGGCGGTGCGGTCGGGCACCGACGGGCCGGGCGGCCACCTCCCCGGCAGGTCGGGGGCGATGACCTCGGGCACGTAGCGCAGCAGGAACACCCACACGACGGTGAGCAGCAGGCCGCCGGCGAGCATGAGGAACCCGGCGTAGCTGAGGGTGAGCTTGAGGCGGACGCTCAACCCGGGCTGCCTACCCACGGTCCCGTGCCCCACGCCCGTCGCCGGGCGCCGGGTCGATGCGGTAGCCGACGCCCGGCACGGTGGCGATGACCCAGGGTTCGCCGAGGCGCTTGCGCAGCGCGGAGACCGTGATCCGCACCGCGTTGGTGAAGGGGTCGGCGTTCTCGTCCCACGCCCGCTCCAGCAGCTCCTCGGCGCTGACGACACCCCCTTCGGCGGCGACGAGGACTTCGAGCACGGCGAACTGCTTCCTGGTCAGCGCCACGTACCGGCCGTCGCGGTAGACCTCGCGGCGGAACGGGTCCAGCCGCAGTCCCGCGATCTCCCGCACGGGCGGCCGGTTGTGCGCGCGCCTGCGGTCGAGCGCCCTGAGCCGCAGCACGAGCTCCCGCAGCTCGAACGGCTTGGTGAGGTAGTCGTCGGCGCCGAGCTCGAACCCGGAGGCCTTGTCGTCGAGCCGGTCGGCCGCGGTGAGCATGAGGATCGGCATGCCGCTGCCGGACGCGACGATGCTCTCGGCGACCTCGTCGCCGGACGGTCCGGGGATGTCGCGGTCGAGCACGGCGATGTCGTAGGAGTTGACGCCCAGCATCTCCAGCGCGGTGTCGCCGTCGCCGGCGATGTCGGCGGCGATCGCCTGCAGGCGCAGCCCGTCCCGGATCGCCTCGGCCAGGTAGGGCTCGTCCTCGACGACCAGCACGCGCATGCCCCGATGCTACGACCGGGCACATATCGTCGGCATATCCGAAAGCGCGAACGCGCCGGCAACACCGCGCCGGGTTGGTTCGGGGCATGCGCCTGAGCGAACCGACCCGAACCCGGAGGCCGGACCCCTCGGCCGGCCGGCGCGAGCAGGGCGCCGTCCCGCACCCCGTGACGGTCTTCGACGACGAGACCCCGGCCGTGGCCAACCTCCGGCCAGAGCTGCTCGGGGCCCTGCGCCGCGCCGCGACGGCCGCCGCGGCCGACGGGGTCGAGGTCCTCGTCAACGGCGGTTGGCGGTCCCCCGAGTACCAGGAGCGGCTGTTCCGGGAGGCGGTCGCGAAGTACGGCTCGGCAGGGGAAGCCGCCCGCTGGGTGGCGAGCCCCGGCACGTCGGCCCACGTGTCGGGGGACGCGGTCGACCTCGGGCCGCCCGCCGCCAGGGCGTGGCTGTCCGAGCACGGCGCCGAGCACGGCCTGTGCCAGGTCTACCGCAACGAGCCGTGGCACTACGAACTGCGTCCGGAGGCCGTCGTCGACGGCTGCCCGCCCATGTACGCCGACCCCACGCACGACCCGAGGATGCGGCCGTGAACCGGCTGCCCGCTCGCCGAGCCCGGCCGGGCGCCTCGGATCGCCGCCGTCAGCACCTCGTCCTCGGTCTTGGCGACGGCCGCGTTCGAGTCCGGGATGACGGCGACGGCCTGCGGCTTCCCCGAGGGCTGCGGCTCGATCGCGGGCGGGCTCTCCCGGAGTTCGCGGAGCACGTCCTTCAGCGCCTGTTCGAGGCTCTGCGGGTGGTCGAGCGCCGGGTCGTCCGCCGGCGCGACGACGCCCGCCTCGACCCGGACATCGGTGTGCCGGTCGTTCAGCGTGGCCTTGAAGACGACGTGGTCGAGGCCGTCCTCCGGCATGTCGATGGTGGACAGGTCGACGGAGACGCGGGGCTCGCCGGGACCCTCGCCGCCCAGGCCCAGCGCCGTCCGGTCGAGGTTGAACGGCGGTTCGCCCCCGCCACCGCCCGCGGTGCGCGCCGCGGCCGCCGCCCTGGCGAGGGCGACGGTGGCGTAGGCCGGTTGGGCCTTGGCCTTGAACCAGTCCTGCCGGCTGGTCGGCGGCGGCTTGCGCCGGCCGTCCAGGATGCGCTTCCCGGATCGTGAGCTGTTCGATGGCGTGCCTCGGGGTCGAGGACCTCAGGGCCTCCCGCGCCGCCGTGGTGCCCGACCTGGCCAGTTCCCGGACGATCCGGCAGCGCTCTTCGTGGTCGGGGCTCGCGTGGAACTCCGCCACGAGGAGCGGCACCGAGTCGCTCGACGCGGTGGGCGTCCAGCCCGGGAACCGCGCCGGCCGAGCTCGTCGCACAGGGCCGCGGCGCCCGTCAGGTCGGCCTCCGGCCACTCCTGCCGCAGCCGCCGGCACAGCAGCTCCACCACCTCGTCGCCGGGGCGAACCGCGCGACCAAGGCGCTCTTGCCCACCCCTCCGGGACCGTGCACCGCCACCACGGCCCCGCGGCCGACCGCTGCGGCGTCCAGCCGTGCCGGCTCGGCGACGCGACCGACGAACGCGCCCGGAGGCGACGGCCTCCGACCGACTCCCGGTGGGAGCGGGACCGATTCCACCGGCTGGTCCGCCGGCACGGCCGACACGTGACCGTGGACGGTCACGTTCCCGCCGGCCTGGATCACGGTCCACCCGCCGGACGCGTTTCCGGTCTGGCTCACCACTTCCGGCGAAACCCGGCCCTCGGAGCCGGTCACAGCTCACCCGACCCGCGAATGACGGCCGAACGGCCGGAACACGTCAACCGAATCCCATCGGGCGGCGCGCGGCAACGCAATTCCGCGGGCGACTCCGCCGCGTTGTCCGGCGCGGTGGCAAACGATGGACAGCAGCACTGGATGCGGAATATTTCCGGATTCACACTTCCGTGTCCGTGATCACTCCGGCAGGTCGGGTCAGCCGATCCGGTCGGTCCACTCGGCGACCGCCCGGTGGTAGCCCGGCGCGTTCGGCGAGAAGTTGAGCGAATGCCCGTAACCGGGGACGACATAGGCGTTCAGCCGGGCTTCGGGCGCGTAGAACCGCCCCTCCGACAGGCGCAGCGCCTCGCTGGACGAGCAGTCCGCGCCGAGCGGCGGGCCGCAGAAGTTCCCGTCGCGACCGCCCATGACGACCATGACCGGCACGGTGATGCGGCGTGACAGCGGGAGCAGTTCGCTGATCAGCACCGTGCTCACGGTTTCCAGCGGTGTGACGACGTCCTTGGTGGCCTCGTCGAAGTCGAGCGCGCCCCGCTCCGCCACGCCGGGGGAGTGGAACGACGAGTACCGGGAACCGGCGATCGTGGTCAGGTAGCCGAGGTCGAGGCCGCGCCCGACCGTCCGGGGGTCGAGCGTGGTCGGGATCAGGGTGGTGAACACCGGCACCGCGCCCGGCAGGTTGATCTGGTGGCTGAGGCCGGTGAGCACCACGCCGTCCACGTCGCGGTACGTGACCGCCTCGGTCGTGGCCACCGCCGAGCCGATCGAGTGGCCGACCAGCACGACCCGTTCGAACCGCGGCCGCAGCGACTGGATCACCGCGTGCACCGCCTTGGCCTGGGTGGAGAGGCCGAGCAGGACGCTCAACGGCTTGGAGCTGCGCCCGCTGCCGAGCCGGTCGACGGCGACGGTCGCGATGCCCGCCCGGTTCATCGCCTGCCGGTAGGACAGGTTCTCCGGGGAGTAGCCGATGTCCCAGTACGCGCTGTTGTACGTGCCACCGGGCACCAGCACCTGCAGCGTCGTGGCGCCCTCCGGCACGCACAACCGGCCGTACACGGAGTGCGCCGTCAACGCGACCGCCACCGGCACCCTCACGTCCTCGCACACGGCCGGCGCCGCGCCGGCCGTGCCGGGTGCGAGGCAGGTACCGGCGGCGACCAGCGCGACGGCGACGATCCGGCGCAAACGCGACCAACCCACGGGCAACGTCCTCCAACTCAATTTCGGGGAACCGCCGTCATCAGCATTCCGCTGGGGTACGCGGCGGAGGTGAACTTGACGCGCACCGGCTTGCCCGGCACGGGGACCAGCCGCCACCGCGCCGCCACGGTGGCGAGCGCGACGACGATCTCGGTCTGGGCGAACAGGTTCCCGACGCACTGGCGCGCGCCCGCGCCGAACGGGACGAACGCGCCCTTCGGGATCCGCCCGGCGCGTTCCGGGGTCCACCGGTCCGGGTCGAAGCGGTAGGGGTCCTCGAACGACACCGGGTCGTGGTGCAGGGCGTGCGGGCTGAAGATCACCTCGGCGCCCGCGGGCAGCGCCGCGTCGCCCAGTTCGACCGGCGTGAGGGTGCGCCGCATCAGGAACCACACCGGGTACATCCGCAGCACCTCGTTGGCGACCCGCTTGAGGTAGACCAGGTCGCCGACGTCGGCGAAGGTGGGTGTGCGGCCGCCGAGCACCTCGTCCACCTCGGCGTGCACGCGCCGCTCGACCTCCGGGTGCCGGGCGAGCTCGTGGAACGCCCAGGCCAGCGCCAGCGCGGTGGTCTCGACACCGCCGACGAGCAGCGTCATGACCTCGTCGTGGACCTGCTCGTCGGACATGCCCGCGCCGGTGTCCTGGTCCTGGGCCGTCAGCAGCACCGACAGCAGGTCGCCCCGGTCGACGCCGTCCTCCCGCCACCTGCGCACGACGTCGAGCACGATCGCCCGCATCCGCGCCACGGCCTCGTCGAACGCGCGGTTGCCCGGCAGGGGCAGCTTCTCGACGAACGACGGCGACAGCGCGCGGACCATGCCCTGCTTGAGCACGGTGAACAACGACCGGCGCACCTCGTCGACCGCGTGCCTGCCCAGTTCGGTGGAGAACAGCGCCTCGCCCACGATGGTGACGGCCAGCGCCTGGGTGTCCTCTTCGAGCACGCGCACCTGTCCGGGGCGCCAGCCGGCCGTCCAGTCGGCCGCGGCGCGCGCCATGGTGTCGACGTAGTGGGCGATGCGCCGCCGGTGGAAGGCGGGTTGCACCATCCGGCGCTGGCGCTGGTGGAACTCGCCGTTCGACGTGGCCAGCCCGTTGCCGAAGATCGGCTGGAACCTGTCGAACAAGGCGCCCTTCCTGAATGACGATCCCTTGGTGACGAGTAGTTCGTGGACTAATCGAGGGTTCGTCACAAAATAGGTGCGCATCGTTCCCAGGTCAATCCGGACGACATCGCCGTGATTCCGCAATAATGCGGTGAACAGCTGTCGGCGGCGCAGCATCGACACGGTGTGGCCGAGCACGGGAAGACGGCCCGGGGCTGCCGGGACGGGCATGTCCGCTCCTCGTCGCTGTTGACGGGACGGCCCACCATAGAAGCCGTTCGGGTGATAGTGACAGTGCCCGATCGGGTGACTATGCACACTCGGGTGGCGCAGTGTCGATACCGACCGCCTGGTTAGGATGATCCCCTCTTCCGAAAGGGGTGTTCGCAGTGGTGCAACGGGAGTGGATTCCCCAGAGCGTCGACGTTTCGGTGCCGAGCATGGCCCGCACGTACGATTACCTGCTGGGCGGCGCCCACAATTTCGCGGTCGACCGGGAACTCGCGGCGCAGGTCGAGCGGATCATGCCCGACGCCAGGTCCGCGGCCCGGGTGAACCGCGCCTTCCTCGGCCGGGCCGTCCGGCACATGATCGGGCAGGGCATCACCCAGTTCCTCGACATCGGCTCCGGCATCCCCACCGTCGCCAACGTGCACGAGGTTGCCCAGGCCGCGGACCCGACGTGCCGGGTCGTGTACGTCGACAAGGACCCGATCGCGGTGGCGCACAGCGAGCTGATGCTGGCGGACAACGACCACGCGGCCGTCGTGCACGCCGACATGCGCGACCCCGGGGCGATCCTCGACCACCCCGAGACCCGGCGGCTGCTCGACTTCGACCGGCCCGTCGGCCTGCTCGTGCTGATGATGCTGCACTGGGTGCCGGACGAGGCCGACCCGTGGGGGCTGATGTCGACCTACCGCGACGCGCTGGCGCCCGGCAGCCACCTGGCGATCACCCACGTCACCGCCGACAACCAGGACGAGAGCCTGACCGACGTGACGGACCTGATCAAGGACAGCCGCAGCGCCGACCAGCTCAATGAGCGCTCGCACGAGCAGGTGCTGGCGCTGTTCGGCGACTTCGAGGTGGTCGAGCCGGGCCTGGTCGGGTGCTCGGCGTGGCGGCCCGCCGGCCCCGGCGACATGTCCCAGACCCCGGGGATGAACATGGTCATCTACGGCGGAGTCGCCCGAAAACGATGATCCCGCACAACTTGCCCGTGCCCGAGCCCTCTCCGACGCCACCGGACGGCGCCCGCGCGCGGGACCTCCTCGCGGGCAAGTGGACCTACCTCCTGAGCGGTGTCGCGGCGACCGCCCTGACCACCGAGGAGCTGGGGCGCGAACTGCGCAACCGGCTCGACGCGCTGTGCTCGGTCCTGGCCGTCGACCCGTTCGACGCGGCGGCGGTCGAGCGGATCGGCGAGGAGGTCGTCGCGACCGGGTACGTCGGCGAGGACGGACTGCGCCGCACCGTCGAGGTCCTCGGCAAGGGGCTCGCGTCGCTGCCCGAGTTCCAGCCGGTCGACGCCCACGCGGACCGGCTGGCGCTCGCGATCGGCGCGCTGGCCACCGGTTTCCTCACCGCGAACCGGCGCGCCGTGTTCGAGCAGCAGGAACGCATGCAGCTGTCGCTGCTCAAGGCCGTGCGCGACGCCAAGTGGAACCTGAAGGAGAGCGAAGCCAGGTTCGACGAGGTCGTCACGTCGTCGGCGAGCGGCGTCCTGATCGCCGACCCGGCCGGCCTGCTCGTGCGCGCCAACGCCGCCATCGGCGAGATCCTCGGCCGCACGGTCGCGGAGCTGACCGGGACGAGCCTGTTCGACCTCGTGCACCCCGACACGGTCGGGATGCTGCGCGAGGGGATGCGCGCCGTGGTCGAGGGCGCGCAGGACCGGGTCCGGCAGTCGCAGCGGCTGCTGCGCCAGGACGGCGACGTCGCCCGGATCTCGCTGACCGCGTCGCTGGTGGGTGACGCCGGCGACGCGTCGAGCCACTTCGTCGTGGTCGTCGAGGACGGCACCGAGCTGGTGCTGCTGCAGAACGAGCTGAACCGGCAGGCGCTGCACGACGTGCTCACCGGCCTGCCGAACCGCCAGTTCTTCAGCACCCACCTGGAGAGCGCGGTGCGGCGGGCCGACCCCGCGCACGGCCTGACGCTGATGCACCTGGACCTCGACGCGTTGGGCATGGTGTGCGACAGCCTCGGCCGCCGCGCCGGGGAACGGCTGCTGGTGCACGTCGCGCAGCGGTTGAAGTCGTTGGTGGCGCGGGAGAAGGCGATGGTCGCCCGGCTCGACGGCGACGAGTTCGGCATCCTCGTGGAGAACACGGCGACGACGCCGGACATCGCCACCATCGCCACCGCCGTCAACCGGGAGCTGGCCGAACCCCTGTACGTCGACGGGCACGGCCTGGCGCTCTCCACCTCGATCGGCGTCGCGCGAGGCGGTCGCGACGACGACCCGGCCGAGCTGCTGCGCGCGGCCGACCAGGCCTTGCGGCGGGCCAGGACGCGGCGGCGCGGGCAGTGGGAGGTGTTCGACCCGGAGCGGGACGTCGCGGAGCGGTCGACGCACGCGCTGGCCGTCGGCATGCCGGGCGCGTGGGAGAGGGGCGAGATCGCCGTCCACTACCGGCCCGTGACGCGGCTGGCGGACGGCGGCGTGGCGGGGGTGGAGGCGGTGCTGCGCTGGGAGCGGCCGGGAGGACCGCTCGGGCACGAGGAGTGCCTCGGGCTCGCCGAGCGGACGGGTCTCGTCCTGCCGCTGGGGGAGTGGCTGCTCGGCGGCGCGGCCGGTCAGGTCCACTGGTGGCGCCGGCGCAACGGCTTCGCCTCGCCGTTGACCGTGGCGCTGACCGCGCACCAGGCGTGCGACGCCGACCTCGTGCCGCGGGTGGTGCGGGTGCTGGACACCGCCGGGCTGCCGGCGGACCGGTTGGTGGTCGGCATCCCGGCGCGGGTGGCGAGGGTGGCCGAGGCGGTGGACAACCTCTCCGTGCTGGCCGAGATGGGCGTGCGCACGGCGCTGGAGGACTTCGCCCTGGGGCCGGACGACTTCACCGCCGCGCGGGACCTCGGTGTGCGGGTCATCCGGGTGGCCAAGCGCTTCACCGATCTCGGGGACACGGCGAACGCAGGCTATGCGAACGCCCTGACCGCGGCTCTGCGCGACACGGGCGCGGTCGTCGCGGTCTGCGGTGTCACCACCGCGGACCAGGCCGCCTGGTGGCGGGAGGCCGGCGCGGAGCTGGCCACCGGTCCGCTCTTCGGTCCCGACGACTCCGCCGCCGCCTTCCAGGCGACGCTCGCGCCGAGGTCGTCGCCGTAGGGCCACCCCGCCCTGCTGCCGGAGTCCGGTGATCACCCCCGGCCGGGGCGGCTGCCGCACGCCGCGCCGCCCGACCTGGCCGGGACCCGGCGGATCCCGCGGTCGCCGCACCCCGCACCCCGCACCACAACACGACCGCCGGCACGTGCCGCACTCGGTGCGGACGGCACGTTGCGTCTCGCGCGCCCGCTCGACAATCGACGGCGAAAGGCCGTCCGGTGTTTTGTGGAGAAGCGCTCCTGCCCGTGCCGGCAATTCGCGGCATGGCTGTTCGGGGTCTTGCTGATCGCCACCCGGTTCGTTTCACGATGTTTTCGCCCTTCTGCGTCAACTGACCTTGTCGGTTCGCGTTCTCGCTGGTAGAAGGCCTGCCCCTGAGGTACGTGCGGCGCGGTCGACCGCAGGATTGCGGGTAAGCGCCGGTCGACTTATTGCGGTTGCCAAGCCGGTGAATCGTGGTCATCATGTGCGAGTATCGAGCCCCATTGGTCCGCGGAGGAACGCGATCACGATGATCGCGGGCACTGTGCCGGACTCTTCACCAAGATGTGTCGGATCTTGTCCCGGGCCGGTCGGGATTCGCGTGCGGGGTCGCCCGGAAATCCAGGATGGAGACCCCTGGTTCCCGGGACGCCGGGCTCGACAGGCTGCACCAGGACACGAGCGAAACCGGAGGAAGAGCCGATGACCGCACCCACCGAAGACCGAGGGCAGCTCTCGCACCCCGTCCTGGGCGACCTGGCCGAGTGGTACGAGGTGTTCCGCCTGTACGCGGCGACCGCGCCGGCCGGCAACCCCCACTTCACCGGCGCCCACGCCACCGCCGCGGTGGTCGGCCCGGAACGGGTCGCCGAGGGTCTGGTCTGGTTCGAGTCCCGCTACGGGCCGGTGGCCGAAGCCGGGCTCCTGCCGGACCTCAAGACGATGCGCGCGGCGCTGGGCCTGGGCATCATGGCGGACGTGGGGGTCGACGTGCACCGGCACTCGCACGTCGCGGGCGACGACGGCGGGACCGCGCTGCCCGTCGGCGAGGGCGACGTCACCGCGTTCGCCGGCGCGGCGGTGCCGGACGTCGTGGAGTTCGTCTACCGGGACGTCGTGCGGTACGACGAGGGCTCGCCGTGCCACAACTTCTGGCACTGGCTCAACGGCACGTCGTGAGGTCGCGCGGGGGCGGGGTGGGTCGGCTCGTAGCAGGGGGACGTGTGGTGGACAGGGCGTCAGGGGACAAGGGGAACAGACGCGGGAACCGGGTGCTGCTCCTGGCCCGGCTGCTCGCGGTCGGCGCGGTCGGGCTGGTCGCGGCGGCGGTGGCGTTGCGCCTGGGTGGCGCCGCCCCTCCGTCGCACCCGCACAGCTGGTTCATCGCGGTCGTGTACTGCCTGCTCGGTGAACGGGTCGTCGCCCACGCGCAGCGCAACCCGGTGGGGTGGTGCCTGCTCGCGACCGGCGTGAGCGGCGCGCTGGCCGCCGGGGCGACGGTGCTGCCGGACCAGCGCTGGCTGGCGTGGGTGAGCGCCTGGTCGTGGTGGCCGACCTACTCGTTGCTGCCGGTCGTGCTCCTGCTGTTCCCCACGGGTCGGCCGCCCGGCCGGCGCTGGTGGGTCGCCGTCGGGATCGCGGCGGTCGGCGTGCTCCTGCCCGCCGTCGGGCTCGGGTGGGCGGCCTGGGGTGATCCGGCCGAGTTCTGGCACCAGGTCTTCGCCGGCACCGCGCGCCGGGGCGTGCCGGTGGCGGTCGCGGCGGTCGGGTTCGCCTCGTTCGTGGTGGCGATGTGCGCCGCGATGGCGTCGCTGGCGGTGCGCGGGTGGCGGACCCCGGGAGGGGCGCAGCGCCGCGTGGTGTGGTGGGTGCTGGCCGGCTCGCTCGTCTTCGTGCCCGCGCTGGGGCTCGAGCTGGCGTTCGGGGAGGCGTGGGGAGCCTGGCTGGTCGCGGCGGCGGCGTTCCCGGTGGCAGTGGTGATCGCGATCATGCGCTACGGGTTGTACGACATCGAGCTGATCCTGCACCGCACCCTGCTGTACGGGTTCCTCGGTGTGCTGCTCATCGGCGTCTACTCCACCGTCGTGCTGATCACCACGACGAGGGCGCCCACCCAGGGGAACGTGATCGCCACCGTCGTGGTCGTCGCGTCGCTCGCGCCCCTGCACAAGGTGCTGCTGCGAGCGGTGAACCGCGCGTTGTACGGCGCGCGGTCCGACCCGTACCGGGCGTTGGTCGAACTCGGCCGGACCCTGGCGCACCCCATGCGCCAGCACGAGCTGCTGCCGGCGGTGGTGTCGTGGGTGGGCAAGGGCCTGAAGCTGCCGTACGTGGCGGTGCACCTGGACCTCCGCGACTCCGCGCCGTCGGCCGTGCACGGCGCGGAGACCGGGTCGACCAGGCACTCGGTGGTGCTCCGGCACCAGGGCCGCAAGATCGGGCTGCTCGTGGCCGAGGCCCGCGCGAGGGGCGAGGTGCTCGGCCGGCGGGACGTGCGGCTGCTGGAGGACATGGCCGGGCAGGCCGCGCCGGCGGTGCACTCGGCGCGGATGGCGCTGGCGCTGCGCGAGGCCGACGCCCGGTTCGAGCGCGAGCGGCGGGAAGAGCTGCGCCGGATCAGCAACGACCTGCACGACTACATCGGGCCGAGCGTGGTGGGCATCGGCAAGCAGATGGGCGTGGCGCTGCGGACGTTGGAGCCGGCCGACGCCCGCGCCCGCACGCTGATCGCGGAAGCGTTGGTGGACCTGGAGACGCTCACCGGCACCGTGCGCCGGGTCGTGCGCAACGCCCGGGCGCTCGACCTCGGGCCCAACCTGACCCAGGCGGTCCGCCGGCGCGCGGAGAGCATCGCGGACGGCTTGCAGGTCCAGGTGACCCCGACGGGGCGGCTCGACGACGTGCCGCCCGTGGTGGGGCGCGCCGCGTTCCTCATCGCCGGCGAGGCCATGCTCAACGTCGTCCGCCACGCGAACGCCTCGCGGTGCCACATCTCCTTGAACCGGACGGGTTCCGGGCTCGAGGTGAGCGTGGTCGACGACGGCCGGGGACTGCCGGACGAACTCCCGTTCGGGATCGGGCTGGCGTCCATGAAGGAGCGCTGCAAGGCGCTCGGGGGCGTGTTCTCCGTCGACCAGCTCACCCCCGGCACCCGCATCACCGCCCACATCCCCTTCGAACCGAGTTGAGCGGGGTGCGCGGCGCGGCGCCGACGAAGCCGCCGCGCCGCGCACCCGCTGGGAGCGCCACATGACGCAGACCGGGTACCGGGTGCTGCTCGTCGACGACCACCCGATCTTCCTCAAGGGACTCCGGGGCGAGCTGGAGTACGCCCCGGACATCGTCGTGGTGGACGACGCCGGCAATGCCGAGGACGCCGTCGCGTCCGTCGAGCGGCACCGCCCCGACGTGGTGGTCATGGACCTCAGGATCCCGCTGTCCCCAGGCGCCGACCCGGTCATGTGCGGGCCCGACGCCATCCGCCGGATCACCGAGGTGGCGCCGGAGAGCAAGGTGCTCGTGCTGTCCATGCACGAGGAGCTCGAACACGTCCTGGCGGCCGTGAAGGCGGGTGCGCACGGCTACCTCCGCAAGGAGGAGAAGGAGCTCGTGCAGGCGGTGCGCACGGTCGCCGAGGGCAAGATGGTGCTCGACGAGCGCGTGGGACGGGCGCTGCTGACCATGCCGGCGGCCGCGGCGGGCGGCGAGCTGCCGTTCAACCTCACCCGGTCCGAGTACAAGACCCTCCTGCTCGTGGTCAGGGGGCTGACGAACGCCCAGATCGCCGACGAGATCACGTTGTCCGGCAAGACGGTGGCCAACCGCGTGGTGGACATCCAGAACAAGCTGCAGGTGCGCAGCCGCCAGGAGCTGGTGGACAAGGCCCGGCAGCACGGCATCGGCGCCACGCCGGAGTGAACCCGGAAATGCGGGACGGCGCACTGCTTGTTCCCGGGAACCGGGGATCGGCAAGGTTTCCGTCATGGTGAACGCGACTGCACGACACCCCCTGTACCGCATCGCCCTCGGGGTGGACATGGAGGGTTCCACGACCCGCAGCAACCAGGAGAAGGCGACGCTGCGCCAGGTCATGTACGGGGTCCTGATGGACGCCATGGCGCTGCACGGCGTCGGTGACGACGACATCGACCGCCTGGTGGACCTGGGTGACGGCGTGATCGTGCTCATCCGGCCGTCGGACCGGCTGCCGAAGACGGTGCTGCTGGGGTCGGTGGTGCCCGAGCTGAGCGGCCTGCTCGCACTGCACAACGCGCGCAGGCCCGACCTGCCGCTGCGGTTGCGGGCCGTGGTGCACGCGGGCGAGGTGCACTACGACGAGCGCGGTCAGTACGGCGAGCTGCTGGACGTGTCGTGCCGCCTGCTCGACGCGCCCCGGTTGAAGCTGGCGCTGCGGGAGACGACCGAGCCCTTGGTGCTCGTCGTGTCCGACGACCTGTACCGGGCCGTGGTCCACCACGGCTACGAGGGCATCTCGCCGTCGGCCTTCGCGCCGCACGTGAACGTGCAGATCGGGTACGTGCCCCGCCAGGGCTGGGTGCACGTGCCCGACTCGTCGTCCCTCCACCGCCGGGCCGGGTGACCGGGCGCCGGTCGCGGGGGCGGCGGGCGTGGAAAACTGGCCGTCGTTCGCGGCGGCCGAGGTGGGAGTGGTGGGTTCATGGGCATGACGTTGTCGTTCACCCGGGTCACCCCGGGGGAGTTGGACCGGGCGTTCGGGGACCCGGAGTGGGCGCTGGAGCGCCTGGACGACGAAGGCCTGCCGTACTGCTTCCTGGAGAAGTCCTGGGCGGGCATCCAGTTCCTGCTCGACGCGGCCGACGTGCGGGTCGACGTGTACGAGGACGGCGACGCCATCGACGAGGAGTGCACCCTCTTCGGCTGGAGCGACGGCATGGTCGCCGAAGCCGCCAAGGCGTTGGGCGCGACGCCGTTCGAGGTGCTGGCCGGCTACTACGACCCGCGGAAGCTGAGCGAGGAGGAGGTCTACCCCATGAGGCACCTCTGGGACGACGGCGACATCGACTACCTGCGGCAGAACTACGGCGACCTGGTCGTGTTCCTCGAGGGGACGGCCGCGACCGGCGGCGCGGCGATCCGGCACTTCAGCTTCTGAGGCGAGGACACCGGATCCGCACCCGCGCAGCGCGCCGGCCCGGCGCGAGTGCCGCTGCGCCGGGCCGGGTGCTCTTCGCGTCGCGTTCGGTGAACCCCGGTGCTAGCCGAAGTTCACGTCACTGCACCACATGTAGGCCTGGTCGAGGTGCGAGGCCTGCCAGATCGTGAACACGATGTGGTGTCCCCGGTACGAGCCGTTGGTCTGGACGTTGAACGTGATGTCCTTCGCCGGCGCGTACCTGCCGGTCTGCGTGATGAAGTCGAGGTTGCTCCAACCGAGGGTCTGGGTGGTCGGGTCGAACCCCTGCTTGCTGACGTAGACCCGGAAGTAGTCCGCACCGTGGCTGGCCTGGTCGTACAGGTGCAGGGAGAAGCTGCTCCCGACGTTCGTGGTCCGCCAGTTGCCGGGCTTGTTCAGGGAGCTGTTGCGGGAGAGGTTGTTGCTGCAGAGCGAACCGTTGGGGGTCGCGCCCTGGAAGTTGCCACCGAGGCCGTCCCGCAGCGCGCTCATCCAGTTCCACATGGTGTCGGCGTTGGCCTGGAAAGCCTGCCAGCACATGGGGTCCTGCTGCTGCATGGCGGGGTTCGTGTGTTGGCTGCCCCAGGCCTGCCAGCACTGGTAGGCGCGGGTGGCGGGACCGACGATGGTGCCGTGCGCCGTGGCCGTCGGCGTCATGACGAGCATGCTGGCCAGCACACCGAGGATCAGTGCGATGACGCCATGCCGCTTGGTGACGGACACGGTGGTACTGCGCTTGCGCATGGAGGAACCTCCACTCTTCGGGTGGTTGAGCGGCGGTGATCGTTTATGGGAGCGCTCCCAGAGCGAGTCTCAGACTATACGTCACTCAGCGAAACTTCAACGAAACATTCAGTGATGGTCCCTATTGTCCGAATTTGAGGATCACTCGCCATTTCCGGGGCGCTGACCTGCGGTCCCGTGCCGGCGGGCGGTCGCGACGGTGATCGGGTCCGGTCTGACGGGCTCGGCCGGAGCACGGCCCGGCCCGCCGGACGGGTGAGGCGCCGACGCCGAGTGGCCTTCGGTGCTCGACGACCGCCGCCCACCCGGGTCGGGTTCAGCGCAGGCCGTCGGTGAAGGCGCGCAGGGCGTCCACGACGGCGGGGGTCAGGGTGTTCGGATCGGTGCCGCGCAGGTTGTGGTCCACGCCGGTCAGCACCGTGCGCCCCGGGCCCGCGGCGCCGGCTCGGCGCAGGGCTTCGGCGAGGGGGGCGGTGGTGTCGCAGGGCACCTGGACGTCGGCGGTGCCGCAGGTCAGCAGGACCCGGGTGCCTGCCCGCAGCCGGCCGGCGGCGGTCGACGGGTCGACCTGGTCGTTGCTGAGGACGAAACGCCGACTGGGACCGTCGGACAGCGCTTGGAAGAACTGGGCGATGACGGGCAGGGGACCGGTGGGGTCGAGCGGTTCGCCCGACCGCAAGGCGCTGACCGCGCGGTCGACGCCCTCGTCGTTGACCCGTTGCTGTTCCGGGGTGATCTGCCCGCCTCGTGCGGCGGCGGCCGGCTGGGCGTGCAGTTGCCGTGCGATCAGGTCCAGCAGCCGGATCGCCTGCGGTTGCAGCAGCACCACGCCGGCCGGGCGCGGTCGGACCTCGTCGGCCGGCAGGAGCCCGGTGAGCGCGCCTTCGCTGTGGCCCGCGACGACCAGCGCTCGCGGATCGGTGACGGGTTCGGCGCGCAGCAGCCGGTAGGCGGCCGCGGCTTGGCGGACGAACGCCGGGTGGTCGAGGTCCCCGGGACGGCTCGCGTAGGCGCCCAGGCCGGTGCGACCGCTGCCGTACTTGTCGAAGCGCAGGGTGACGATTCCCTGTCGGCCCAGCGCGGCGGCGAGGTGGGACAGGGTGTGGGGGGTGACCGCCGGCGGCTGGTTCCCGTCGCGGTCGGTGGGGCCGCTGCCGGGCGGCAGGAGCGCGGCGGGCAGCCGTTGTCCCCGGCGGTGGGCCGGGACGTGGAGCGTGCCGTAGGTCTTCGTGCCCTCGACGGTGAACACGACTTCGCGGTCGAGGGCCGGTACCGGCCGCGGCGTCGCTTCGGCGGCGGTCGGGACGAGGAGCGCGGTCGTGGTCAGCACCGCGGTGAGCGCTGTTCGGCGTTGGAACAACGGTGACGCCTCCCGGTCGGGTGGCCGAGCTCAGGGGCGGTGCGTGACGCTCTCGACCAGCTCGACGGTGGTGCGGGGGTCGTCGACCTGGAGCACCAAGCGGGCGTAGCGCTCGTCGGCCAGTTCGATGACGACGGCTTTGGCCGGATCGCGCACGTCCCAGAACACGCGGTCGCCGTCGAGGTGGAAGGTGCCCGCGGTGATCACGCCGGGCACGTGGGCGCCGGGGGCGCGGATGCCCTTGGGCTCCTTGGCGATCCCCGGGTCCGCGGTGGCGCCCCGGACGTTGGCCAGGGGGATGGTCAGGGTGCTCTTGAGCGCCCAGAGCTTGTTCAACCCTTCGATCGTCACGACCAGGTCGTCGCCGTCGATGTGGACCTTCGCCATGTCGTGCTCCTTATCGTCGGGGGGAGGGGTCGGGGGTGGCGCCCGCGCGGTCCGGTCCGGCTTTGGCGCGCAGGCGCAGGCCGAGCAACGCCGCGGTGGCGTGCGGGAGGTCCGTGACGGCGCCGAGTGCCTCGTCGATGGCGTTCAGCGCCCGGTTCACCTCCGCGGCGACCTCGTCGTCCACCGGAGCGCGTTCGGCCGCCGCCAGCAGCAGGAAGTCCAGCCCCGTCCCGGTGTCCGCCACCGAGCGCGAGGCTTCCTCGAAGTCGTCGGCACGCCTCAGCGCCGCGGTGAGGATGCCGATCTCGTGCTCCACGTGCCGGCGCAGCGCCGCCAGGTACAGCCCGCGCTTGCTGCCGAACGTCTTGTAGAGGCTGTTGCGGTGCACGCCCAAGTGGGTGACCAGGTCGTCGACGGACACCCCGTCGTACACCCGTCCCGCGAACAGTGCCGCCGCTGCCCGCACCACCTCGGCTTCATCGAATCCCCTCGGTCGACCCATGCGTCGACCGTAGACCGTTAAGGAACGACCAGTCAAGAACGATCGTTCCTCAACGGTCCACCCGTCACCTCGCCGCCGTGACGGCGGGTGCGGGTTTGCCGCGCGACACCGCCACGCCGACCAGGCAGAGCGCGCCGCCCGCCAACGCCACGAGCCCGGGCACCTCGTCGAGCAGCGCCCACGACAGCACCACGACGATCACCGGCACCAGGTACGTCGTGGCGCCGAGCTTGCCGGTGGTCATGTGGGACAGCGCGTACGCCCACGTGTAGAACGCCACCGCGGTCGGCAGCAGACCCAGGTACACCACCGAGAGCGTGGCGGCGGCCGGTGCGCGGGCGAGGTCGCCGACGAGCTGCCCGCTGAACGGCAGGCACACGACCGCGCCGACCACGCAGCCGAACGTGGTGGCCTGCAACGGGGAAGCGTGCCGCAGGGCGGGCTTCTGCGCCACCACACCGACCGCGTACCCGCCCGCCGCGACCAGGCAGAGCACCGCGCCACGGGTCGTCGAGCCGCCGCCGGAGTCGACCAGCCCGACCGCCGCGACGCCCGCGAACGCGATGGCGAGCCCGGCGAGCAGCCGCGCCGGGAAGCCCTCGCGCAGCAGCCACCCGGCCAGGAACGCCACCAGGATCGGGCCGACGCCGACGACCAGCGCGGCCGTGCCGGCGTCCGCGTGCCGCTCACCCCAGTTCAGCGCCACCGTGTAGAGCGCGAACCAGAACACGCCCGACCCGATGATCCCCGGCCACGCCGCTCTCGGCGGCACGCCGACGCCGCGCACCACCGCGATCGCCCCGAGCGCGATCGCGCCCACCAGCAACCGGCCGAGCGCCAGCGACCCCGGCTCGAAGTGCTCGCCGGCGTACCGGATGCCGACGAACGCCGACGCCCACAACACCATCGTGACCAGGACCGCCGCGGCGGCCTTCCCGTCCACACCGCTGCGCCGCACCGGATCAGCCCCCCGCCATCGCGCGGATCTCACGCCGGCGCAGCTTGCCCGTGGGTGTGCGGGGCAGCTCGGCCACGAAGACCACGTCTTCCGGAACCTTGTACCAGGTGAGCGCCGCCCGCGCGCCGGCCAGCAGCTCGGCGCGCACCTCCTCGGGCGACGCGTCGTCGTCCAGCGCCACGAACGCGCGCAGGGTCGTGACCCCGGTCTCGCGCCGGGTCGAGCACACCGCGGCCTCGCGCACCCCGGGGTGCCGCATCAGGAAGTCCTCGGTCTCCGCCGGGTGCACGTTCTGGCCGCCGACGATCTCCACGTCGTCCAGCCGGCCGTGCAGCCGCACGTACCCGTCCTCGTCCACGGTCGCCGCGTCACCGGTGGCGTACCAGGACTGCCCGGCCCGCGCCGGCGGATCGCCACCCCGTGCCACGCCCAACGCGATCGACGGACCCGCCACCTCCAGCGCGCCCGGCACGCCCGGCGGCACCTCCGCGCCCACCTCGTCCACGATCCGCAGCCGGTACGGCGGCAGGACCCGCCCGACGGTGCGGTCACGGCGGTGGCCGATCGCGCCGGCCACCACCGCGTGCCCGATCTCCGTCGTGCCGAAGACGTTCAGCAGCCGCTCGCCGAGCACCTGCCTCAGCCGCGCCTCCAGCGGAGCCGGCAGCACTTCGCCGGCGACCACCGCCAACCGCAGCCGTGCCAGCGACGCGTGGTCGGGGTGGCGGGCCAGCCGGGCGTAGAAGCTCGGCTGGCCGTAGAACACCGTCACGCCGCGGTCCTCGATGATCCGCAGCGCGTCGTCCTCGGTCGCCCGTGCCCGCGACAGCACCGTCGTGCCGCCGCGGTGCAGCGGGAGGAACACGGAGTTGCCCAGCCCGTAAGCGAAGTGCAGCCTTGACACCGAGAACGTGACGTCCCGCGGCGTGATGCCGACGACCGCCCCGATGGCCCGCTCGTACACGCCGGGGTCGCCGTGGGCGTGGAAGCACAGCTTCGGGTCGCCCGTGGTGCCCGAGGTGAACACCGCGTACGCCGGGGTGTCCGCCGTGGCCGGTGCGTAGGGCGGGTGCGCGGCGGCGGCCCGCAGCTCTTCGGGCGCGATCAGCTCGGCGGCCGCGCCGCCCGGGTCCTCCTCGCACACGACGGCGTCCGGCGCCGCGATCACGATCGCGCGGCGCAGCTCGTCCGGGTGCACGGTCGAGTTCACCGGCACCGCGACCGCGCCGATCCGCAACGCGCCCAGCAACGCCCAGACCGCGTCGATGCCGTCCGGCAGCACGAGCGCGATGCGGCTGCCCGCGCCGAGCCCTCTCGCGGCGTACGCGGCGGCGGCTCGGCCCGCGCCCTCGTAGACGTCGGCGAACCGGTAGGTCCCGCCGTCGTCGTGGTAGGCGGGCCGATCCAGCCAGCCGTGCTCGCGCGCCAGCCCCGCCAGCTGTTCGACCAGGTTCCCGCCGCGGCCCCGCTTCTCGCGCAGGGCGTGCTCGTTCACCGACATGATTCCCCCGTCATCACGTCGAATGGATCGGCGACGACTCCCCGGGTCGCCACCGCCATCGAGGTTGACCGCCGATGTCTCGGCCTGTCAAGCACTTCCGGTCGGCGTCGACGGGCGACACTGCTCCGACCAGGCCACCAGCGCGGCCGATAACCCAAGGTGTCACACGTTTGAGTGAGTGTCGCAGTGGGATTGCCGGTCACCGCAGCAGCACGGGAAGCGCGTGGAGCCGGCTGCCCGTGCTGCCGCCGGGCCCGCTGTGGCGGAGGTCGTCGAACGGGGGCGGGCGGACCCCGCGAGGTCGGCGAAAGCGGCCATCGCCTGCCCCCCGTGGTCCGGGTAGTTCGGTGTGCACGAGCCGGCGGGCCGGCATCGCGGTGTCGACGTGCTCCGTCCGGGATGTCGAGGAGGTCGCACAGGACGGCCAACGGGCCGCGGGTGGTGAAGTCCTCGACGAGGTCGACCTCACCGGCGTCGAGGCGGGCGAGCAGCCGTTCGGCGGTGACCAGCAGCCGGGGGTGGGCCGCCCGCATCCTGGCCGCGCTGAACAACGGCGCGACCGCGCGCCGCAGCCGGACGACGCGCGGTCGGAGGTCCCTGCGGGCCGTGGCGCGGTGGCAGATACCGGTCATCCCGCGGGCCGGACGCGCACGACCGGCGCAAGGTGCTCGTCGAGCCGGATCCCGACGCGGTGGCGCGGGTCGGCCGGGTGCACGACGGTCTCGACGAGCGGCACCGACGTGACTTCGAGGAGACTTCCCGCGCCGACCGCCACCACGTCAACGGTGGCTCAGGGTTCCCGCATCCGGGCTCTGAGCACGTCGAACTCGCAGCCCGGCGCGTCCGGGTCGAAGCCGTGCTCGATCAGCCAGTGCGACGCCACCAGGCTGCGCAGCGACCACCAGGCGCGGATCACGTCCCGGTCCGCGCCGTCGCCGTAGCCGGCCAGCAGGTCGTCCAGGCGTTCCTCGTGCCCGAGGGTCAGGGTGGCGAGGTCGAACATGGCGTCGCCGGGGGCGGCCTCGGACCAGTCGATGACGCCGGTGACCTCGTCGCCGTCGACGAACACGTGGGTGATCTGCAGGTCGCCGTGGATGAACACCGGCCGCCACGGCCGGAGCGCGGCCTCGGCGATCTCGCGGTTGCGCCGGATCACCTCGGCGGGCAGGACGTCGTTGGCGAGCAGCCACGCGCACTCGCGGTCGAGCTCCGCCGCCACGTCGTCGAGTGCCGGCCCCGGCCACGGCGGCACCGGCGCGTCGTGCAGCCTCCGGATCGCGGCGCCCGCCGCGGCCCACGCCGCCGGTGACGCGGTCGACGGTTCGCCGAGCACGCCGAGCGTCTGGCCGGGCACGGCGGCGATGGCGAGCACGGGCGGCTCCCGCCAGAGGATCGCCGGGGTCGGCACCGGCACCATGGCCATCGCCCGCGCCTCGACCTCGGCGTGCGCCGGGTCGACGTCCACCTTCAGGAACACGTCACCGACGCGCAACGTCGCCCGCTGGCTGTGGGCGACGACGACCTCGACCTCTTCCACACCGGCCATCCTGGCGGGGGCGGCCGCCGCTGTCGCCGGATTTTGCGGCCGCTTCCCCGCTCGGCCCGGCCTAGGCGATGCCGGCGGCGATGAGCTGCTGCCAGATCACCCCCTGGTCGACGACCTCGACGCCCAGCTTCTCGGCCTTGGCGGTCTTGCTCGCGCCGACGTCGGCGCCGGTGATCAGGTAGTCGGTGTTGGCCGAGACCGAGGTCGCGGTGGTCGCGCCGGCCTTCTCGCACAGCCGCTGGAAGGTGGGGCGCGGCACCTTCTCGCCCGAGCGGGGGTCGCTGATCGCGCCGGTGACCACCACGGTCTTGCCCGCCAGCGGCGCGTCGGACGCCACGACGGGCGGCAGGTCCTCGTCCCGCACGTCCAGGGACACGCCGTGCCGCCGCAGCCGCTCCAGCTCGGGGCGCAGTCGGGTGAGGTGCTCGGTCAGGGAGGCGGCGACCTTCGGGCCGATGTCCTCGACCGCGACCAGGCGTTCCTCGTCGGCGTCGGCGACCTCCTCCAGCGAGCCGAACCCGGCCCGGCACAGGCGGGTCGCGGTGCCCTCCGAGGCCATCGGGATGGCGAGCCCGATCAACGCCCGGCGCAGCCCGACGGCCCGGCTGGCGGCGATCGAGTCGATCATGCGCGTCGCCGAGGTCTCGCCGATCCGGTCGAACTCCAGCAACTGCTCCTTGGTCAGGGTGTAGAGGTCGGACGGGTTCTCCAGCAGCCCGGCCTCGGCCAGCCGCTCGATCCACACCGGGCCGACCGCCTCGATGTCCGCCGCCGCCCGCGACGCCCAGTGGATCAACCGCCGCACGGTCTGCGCGGGGCACGCGACGTTGGTGCAGAACAGCTCGCGGCTGTTGCCCTGCTCGGTCAACGGCTGCCCGCACGACGGGCACTGCGACGGCGGCACGATCTCCCGCTCCGCACCCGTGCGCCGGGACTCGTCCAGCACGCCCGCCACGAACGGGATGACGTCACCGGCCCTGCGGATCAGCACGGTGTCCCCGATCCGGATGCCCTTCGCCCGGATCACCTCCTGGTTGGCCAGCGTCGCCCGGGTCACCGTGGTGCCGCCCACGAACACCGGCTCCAGCCAGGCCACCGGGGCGATCTTGCCGGTCTTGCCCACGTCCCAGACCACGTCGAGCAGCAGCGTGGTCTTCTCCTCGGCGGCGAACTTGAACGCCAGCGCCCCGCGCGGCGAGCTCGACCGGGTGCCCGCGGCGGCGAAGGCGTCCCGGTTCGCCAGCCGCAGCACCGCGCCGTCCAGGTCGTAGTCCAGCTCGTGGCGCCGCGCCTCGATGCCGGTGATCACCTCCTGCGCCGCGTCCGCGTCGTCGCAGTGCCGCATGTCGGCGACGGCGAACCCGAGCGTGCTCAGCCCGCGCTCCAGGTCGGCCGCGGCGCCGCCCTCGGAGGTGTCCAGGTCGAACGCGAAGAACGTCAGGCGGCGCTCGGCGACCGTGGCCGGGTCCTTCGCCCGCAACGTGCCCGCGGCGGCGTTGCGCGGGTTGATCAGCGGCTTGTCCGGGTGCGCGGTGTTGTAGGCGGCGAACGTGGACCGCAGCATCACCGCCTCGCCGCGCACCTCGACCCGGCCCGGCGCGTCGAGGTGCTCCGGCACGCCGTCCACCAGGGCGCGCACCAGCGGCGTCACGTCGTCGCCCGTCGTGCCGTCACCCCGGGTGATCGCCCGGGCGAGCCGCCGGTTCTCGTAGACCAGCGCCAGCGACAGCCCGTCCAGCTTGGGCATGACCACCACCGGCTGGCCGGGGAAGCGGTCGAAGAAGGCCGCGACCTGCTCGGGTCTGGTCGCCTTCTCCAGCGACAGCATCGGCCGCGAGTGCCGGATCGGCGCGTGCAGCACGGCGGGCGCGCCCACCTGGTCGAGCGGGTTCGGGTCGGGCGCCAGCTCCGGGTTCGCCTCGATCAGCCCGCGCAGCTCGTCCTCGATCGCGTCGTACTCGGCGTCCGCCACCAGCGGCGAGCCGCGGTAGTAGGCGTCGCGCAGCACGACGATCCGATCGGCGAGTTCCTGGATGCGTTCCGGAGCGTTCACGGCTCACAAGTTACCGGCGACCACCGACAACCGAGGGGTCGTGCGGCCCCGGACCGGCGTGAAATCGGTCGCGGAGCCACCCGATCGCGCCTAATTTCTGCGTCGAGCAGAGGAGAACCGTGGAGCAGATCAGCAAGCGACTGGTGAACTGGGCGTCCATCCTGGAGCCGGGCACCCGCGAGCAGGCGGAGAGGGCCGCGCGGATGCCGTTCATCCACCCGCACCTGGCGCTCATGCCGGACGCGCACCTGGGGAAGGGCGCCACGGTCGGCAGCGTCATCCCCACCCTGGGCGCGATCATCCCGGCGGCCGTCGGCGTGGACATCGGCTGCGGCATGATCGCGGTGCGCACCCAGTTCACCCGGGACGACTTCCGCTCGCGCCCGCTCGCCCCGCTTCGCGAGGCGATCGAGGACGCCGTGCCGCTGTCGGCGGGGAAGTACAACACGCGGCTGACCGACACCGCGCGCGACCGCGTCGACGTGCTCGCCCGCCGTGCGGAGGCGGCCGGCTTCGACCCCGGCTCCTACGCGGGCAACTGGGAGTTGCAGCTCGGCACCCTCGGCAGCGGCAACCACTTCATCGAGGTCACGCTGGACGAGACCGGGCGGGTGTGGCTGTTCCTGCACTCCGGGTCGCGCGGCGTGGGCAACAAGATCGCCCAGAAGCACATCCGGATCGCGCACGAGCAGTGCCGCCGCCGGTGGATCGACCTGCCCGACCCGGACCTGGCCTACCTGGTCGAGGGCGAGGACGAGTTCTGGCGCTACATCCGGGAGATGCGCTGGGCCCAGGACTTCGCCTGGTCCAACCGCGAGGAGATGATGGACCGGGTCGTCGACCGCGTGGCCGACTGGACCGGCCGCGAGGTGGAGCGGCAGGAGGTCGTGAACTGCCACCACAACTACACCGAGCAGGAGACCCACTTCGGCAAGGAGGTGTGGTTGTCCCGCAAGGGCGCCATCAACGCCGAGAAGGGCCGGGCGGGCCTCATCCCGGGCTCGATGGGCACCGCGTCGTACGTCGTGGTCGGCAAGGGCAACCCGGTCTCGCTGAACTCCTCGCCCCACGGTGCCGGCCGCGAGTACTCCCGCTCGGCCGCGCGCCGCGCGTTCGACCGGGACGACCTGCGCAAGGCGATGGTCGGTATCGAGTACCGCGACACCGACGCGTTCATCGACGAGATCCCGGCGGCTTACAAGGACATCGACGTCGTGATGCGCGATGCGCGCGATCTGGTCGAAGTGCGCCACACGCTGCGCCAGATCGTCAACGTCAAGGGCGACTGACCGGCGGGGCAGGCGGCAACACCCGCCTGCCCCGCGCGCGTCACGACGTCGTGGCGGCTCTTTCCGAATTGATGGATAACTTCGGCATGACTCGTACCTTCCCCAGATGGGTGATGCAAGAACGGCGTCGTCGCGCTAAGCGGGCTGGAAGTCCATCCGGATGTCATCCATGTAGATGACGTTGGGCCAGCCCAGCGCGATGCTCAGCACGGTGATGGTCGCCAGTGCGGGCCAGGGACTGGTGCTGAGGTGTTGTGCCAGGTAGAGCCCAACCTGGCGCATCTTCTTGATCCACACGGCAGCATTCAAGCATGGCCGTCTCAATACCACGTACCGGGGGTCCCTGAAGCGGTGTGTGGTCGCGCGTCAGGGTGATGTGGCTCCGCAGTTGTGCGAGTTATTTCCTCTTCACTCGATCGGGTGACTTTTCTTTCCCTGGTCGAATGGAGTACCTTTTACGTTGCTGTGCCTGTCGTCGCGGACGGGCTTATTTGAGTTGCGCGGCGATAGGTGGCTGCGTGGATCCGGAATGGCGTCCGGTCGGTTTCGCATGAATTCCGGCGCGCCGAGCTCGGTGTGCATTTTCTCGGTGAGGTCCGAGTCGGCGAGCAATGGCGCGGCTTCCCTCCATCGCCGTTCCGCCTCCGCCTGGTCGCCGATCACGGCGTGCGCGTGGCCGAGCAGGAAAAGCGCCTGTGCCCTTTCGCGGGTGACGTCCAGGTCGGTCGACAGTTCCAGCGCGCGGCGGCAGAGTTCGATGGTCCTGTCGTGGGCCTTGCGGTCGTAGTGGACGCGGGCGAGCGCCACCAGGGCCTCGACGGTGCGTGCCCGTTCACCGGTGGACAGGTTGATCTCGAGCGCGGCTTCCAGGCACCGGAGGGCGTCGTCCAGCTCGCGGCGCTGGTGGTGGAGCTTGCCGAGCGCGGTCAGGGTGGTGCCCTCGCCGTGGCGGTGCTTGATGGTCCGGCGCAGGGCCAACGCCCCGCGGTACAGCTCCACGGCCTCGTCGACCCGGTCCAGCCGCTGGTAGGCGGCGGCCATCTGGTCCAGTGTGGAGGCTTCCAGGCTCCGCTGGCCGGTCGCGCGGTGCAGTTCCAGCGCCGACTCGTACAGCGACAGCGCGACCCGGACGTCACCGCGCTCGCGGTGCGCGCTGGCCAGGTTGTGCACGGCGATCTCGGTGAACTCGACGTTCTCCGTGCGCTGTGCGATGGAGAGCGCCTCCTGCGTGTGCTGGACCGCCTCGTCGTACTCGCCGAGCCGGTAGTGGGCGGTGCCCAGGTTCAGCAGGCTGCCGCACTGGCCCTCCAGGTCCCCGGTCGAACGCGCCGCGTCCGCCGCGACCCGTTCGACGGCGGCCAGGTCGCGGTAGGCCCCGGTGCGGTCCAGGGCGCGGTCGATGTTCGCCGCGATCCGCCAGGCGTGCCCGGCGAAGCCGTGGCGGAACGCGTGGGGCACGGCGGCGACGAGGTTGGCCCGTTCGGTCGAGAACCACGCCAGTGCGTCGTTCTCGTCGGCGAAGCGGGGCACCGCGTCGAGGGTCATGCCCGGCAGCAGCGGCACGGGGTCGTCGTGCGCGTTCAGGGCGCGTTCCAGGCCGATCGCGCCGGCGAGCTGCCAGGTCAGCAGTCCGCTGAGGGCCGCTTGCCGCTGGTGGGCCGACTCCTCGGTGCGGACCCGGTCCAGGGCGTAGTCGTGCAACAGGTCGTGCAGGCGGAAGCGCCCGTGGGTCGTGTACTGGAGGAGGTTCGCCTTGGTGAGCGTGCGCAGGTGGACGACGACGTCGTGCTCCGGGCGCTCGGTCAGGGCGCTCGCCGCCGCCGAGGAGAACTCGGCCGTCGGGTGCAGGCCCAGCAGCCGGAAGACCCGCGCGGTCTCGGTCGGCAGGTCCCGGTAGGACACGCCGAAGGCGAACGCCAGGCTGGCGCTGTCGTCGTCGCTGTCGTCCAGCGAGCCCAGTATCCCCAACCCCTCCTGCGTCGCGTACTCCTCGACGAGGAAGCCGATCGGCACCTGCGGCCGGTTCGCCACGTGCTGGGCGATGATCTTGACCGCCATCGGGTGGCCGTCGAGCCGGGAGGCCAGCGCCCACAGGGCGGAGGGCTCGGCGTCGGTCCGGCTCGCGCCGATCTTGCGGCGCAGCAGCTCGATCGACTCGTCGAACGACAGCGGTGGCACGGCGAGGAGGTGGACGTCGTCGTGCAGACCCAGTCCCCACGGGCGGGTCCGGCTCGTCACGATGGTGAAGCAGTTCGTCGCGGCGCCCAGCAGCGGGCGCACCTGGGGGCTGTGCCGGGCGTCGTCCAGCACCAGCAGCACTTTGCGGTCGCCGAGCGCGCGGTGCAGCGCGGCGGCGCGTTCGGCGCCCGTCGTCGGGATGTGCGTCACGCCGAGCGAGGCCAGCAGCACACCGGACGCGTCCTCGGCGGTCATCGCGGTGCCGCGGCCGAAGCCGCGCAGGTCGAGGAACAGCTGGCCGTCCGGGAAGCGGTCGGCCCTCGTCCGTCCCCAGTGGATGGCCAGTCCGGTCTTGCCGACGCCCGGCATCCCGTGCAGCGCGACGACTTGCCCGCGCCCGCCGTCCGGCCCGTCGAGCAACGCGTCCAGCGCGGCGAGCAGGTCCTCCCGGCCGATGAAGGTCCTGGCCCTGCGGGGCAGCTGGCGCGGCGGGACCTGGTGCGGTTTGGTGGACGTGGTCGCGGTGCCCGCCTGCTTGCCGACGATGCTCTGGTACACCGCGCGCAGCTCCGGACCCTGCTCGGCGCCCGTGGCCTCGAACAGGCGCTCGCAGAACCGCTCGTGGTACTCCAGCGCCGCGGCGTACTTGCCCTGCCCCTCCAGGGAGCGCATGTACAGCCTCGCGAGCACCTCGTCGAGTTCGTGCTCCTGCGCGAGCCTGCCCGCTTCGCCCATCGCCTCGACGTGCTCGCCGAGCGCGTTCAGGCTTTCCACCAACGCGTAGTGCGCGGTGAGCCGGTCGAAGGTGTCCATCTGGTAACGCAGGTGGTCCGCCCACATGCTTTCCACATCCTGCAACGGGCGTCCTTGCCACCGCGCCAACGCATCCCGGAGCACCGCTTTCGCGCGCGCGTGGTCGCCCGCCGACGCCGCCGCCCGGCCCATTTCCGCCAATTTGCGGAACCGGTGGTAGTCGACGAATTCGCGGTCGACGTCGAGCAGGTAGGCATCGCCCTCCCGGTCGATCGACCGGTCGAGCCCGGTTCGGCCCAGCACCCCGCGCAGGCGGCTGATCAGGGGTTGGAGTCTTCCTCGCATGCCGGAGGGGTCCTCGTCGGGCCACACCGCCTGCGCGATCGTGCCGATGCCGACGGGTTGGCCGACGTGGTAGAGCAGCAGCGCCAGAACGGCGCGCTGCTTCGCGGACCCGAGGTCCACGTCCTTCTCCGCCACGCGTAATCGGGTCTTGCCCAGGATCTTGAATTCCACCAGCGTTCACCTTTCGCTGGCACGACGGTCCGGTATTGCCAGTGTGCTGGAGTCCGAGCGGGTTGTGCAGTGCAATGTCGTGTTGTTGCTCCGTTGTGCCGAACGGCCGCGCGGCGATCGGCGGCCCGCGCGAACTGCAAGGCCACTGCAAGGCAACTGCAAGGGGGTGTGCTCGGCGGGCGGAAAGCGTTTGTCCGGGGTGCGGGCCGTTGCTAGCGTCACGGCGGCGGTGCGGATCGCTCGCTCATCGGGGACGAGGAGGTTGATGAATATGGCTGTCGGCAGCCGTGTTCGGCACGTCCTCATCCGGTCCGCCCGCGGTTGACGCGTGGGCCGGGTCATCCCGATGCCCAGGAGTTCAGAGTGTCTTCTTCTTCCCCTGTCGCCGTCCCGGACCTGACCACCGGACGGCTGGTGCTGCGGTCGTGGGCCGCGGTCGACGTCGACGCCGTCGTGGGCGGTGGTCGGCTGCCGCACTGGGCGGACGACTTCCCCGCCGAGGGTGACCGGGTCGTCGCCGGGCTGTTCGGCGAGCACCCCGAGTGGCTGGACGAGTACGGCCACCGGGTGATGGTCGAGCGGGACAGCGGTCTGGTGGTCGGTGCGATCGGGTTGTTCTGGCCGCCGGTCGACGGCGTCGTGGAGATCGGGTACGGCGTCGTGCCGTCGCGGCGGGGTCGCGGGTACGCCACCGAGGCCACGCGCGCGTTGACCGACTTCGCGTTCACCGCGCCCGGTGTCCGGGCGGTCGGCGCCGAGGTGGAGTCGTCGAACCCCGCCTCGGTCCGCGTCCTGGAGGGGGCCGGTTTCCGGCTGCTGGAGGCCGTCGCCGGGCAGGGCACCGCCCGGTACGGCATCGTGCGGTAGGCCGTATCACGGGGTCGACGGCGGTTCATGCCGTCGACCCCGTGTCACCGCAGGTCAGAGTTGTTCGACCCCCGGCTATGCATGGTCATGCAGCGTCGTGCATACTTCTGATCGTGTCCAAGGTGCTCACTTACCTCCCCGCCGGCGAACACGTCGGCATCGCGTTCTCCGGTGGTCTCGATACGTCCGTGGCGGTCGCCTGGATGCGGGAGAAGGGCGCGGTGCCGTGCACGTACACCGCGGACATCGGTCAGTACGACGAACCCGACATCGCCTCGGTGCCGAGCCGCGCCGCGGTGTACGGCGCCGAGATCGCCCGACTGGTCGACTGCCGGGCGGCCCTGGTCGAGGAAGGGCTCGCGGCGCTGGCCTGCGGTGCGTTCCACATCAGGTCCGGCGGTCGCGCCTACTTCAACACCACGCCGCTCGGACGGGCCGTGACGGGCACCATGCTGGTGCGCGCCATGCTCGACGACGACGTCCAGATCTGGGGCGACGGCTCCACCTACAAGGGCAACGACATCGAGCGGTTCTACCGCTACGGCCTGCTCGCCAACCCGTCCCTGCGGATCTACAAGCCGTGGCTGGACGCCGCGTTCGTCGGCGAGCTCGGCGGTCGCACGGAGATGTCCGAGTGGTTGCAGGCGCGGGGCCTGCCGTACCGGTCGAGCACGGAGAAGGCGTACTCGACGGACGCGAACATCTGGGGCGCGACGCACGAGGCCAAGGCGCTCGAACACCTCGACACGGGCATCGAGATCGTCGACCCGATCATGGGCGTGCGGTTCTGGGACCCCGAGGTCGAGATCGCCACCGAGGACGTCACGATCGGCTTCGACCAGGGCCGGCCGGTGACGATCAACGGCAAGGAGTTCTCCTCCGCGGTCGACCTGGTGCTGGAGGCCAACGCCATCGGCGGCCGGCACGGCATGGGCATGTCCGACCAGATCGAGAACCGGGTCATCGAGGCCAAGAGCCGCGGCATCTACGAGGCGCCGGGCATGGCGCTGCTGCACGCGGCCTACGAGCGGCTGGTCAACGCGATCCACAACGAGGACACCCTCGCCTCCTACCACAACGAGGGCCGCAAGCTGGGCCGGCTGCTGTACGAGGGCCGCTGGCTGGACCCGCAGGCGCTGATGGTGCGCGAGGCGTTGCAGCGGTGGGTCGGCACGGCGGTCACCGGCGAGGTGACGCTGCGCCTGCGGCGCGGTGAGGACTACTCCCTCCTGGACACCTCCGGGCCCGCGTTCAGCTACCACCCGGACAAGCTGTCCATGGAGCGGACCGAGGACTCGGCGTTCGGGCCGGTCGACCGCATCGGCCAGCTGACCATGCGCAACCTCGACATCGCCGACTCGCGCGCCAAGCTGGAGCAGTACGCCGGGCTCGGCATGGTCGGCAGCCAGTCGCCGCTGATCGGCGTGGCGCAGGTGGCGCCGACCGAGCTGATCGGCGCGATGCCCGAGGGCGGCGCCGAGGTCATCGCCTCCCGCGGCAAGGTCGCCGACGACGAGCTGCTCGACCACGCGGCGCTCGAAGCCGGCAACGACTGACCGGGACCCGGGGCACCTGGCGCGCGTGCGCCGCTCACGTCGAGCGGCGCACGCGCGTCCGGCTTCCGGGCACAGCGCACGACCACGGCAAATCGGACCCAAAGCGCAAGTGTGGAGAAGTAGCGGGTCGACCGCCGGTGTGAAACTCCCTGTACCTCGCTCCGAGCGGAAGGCAGGGTGGCATGAACAACTCCACGGTACTCCTCCTCTTTCCCATCACCGTGGCCGTCATCATGCTCGGCCTCGGCCTCACGCTCACGGTGGCGGACTTCCGCCGGGTGGTGAAGTACCCGCGGGCGATGGTGGTCTGCCTGGTCTGCCAGATGGTGGTGCTGCCCGCGATCTGCCTCGGGCTGGTCGTCGCGTTCGGCCTGCGGCCCGAGCTGGCCATCGGCATGATGCTGCTCGCGGCCTCGCCGGGCGGCAGCACGGCCAGCCTCTACAGCCACCTGTTCAAGGGCGACGTGGCGCTCAACATCTCGTTGACGGCGGTCAACTCGGTGCTGGCGATGTTCACCCTGCCGCTGATCGTGAACCTGTCGGTCGCGGGCTTCATCGGCGCGGACAGCTCGATCGGCCTCCAGGTGGACAAGGTCCTCCAGGTGTTCATGATGGTGCTGATCCCGATCGCCGTCGGCATGGTGGTGCGCGCGAAGTTCAGCGCCTTCGCCATCCGCATGGAACGCCCGGTCAAGATCCTCTCGGTCGTGGTGCTGATCATGATGATCGCCAGCGTGATCGCCGGTCTCGGCTCGGAGGTCTTCGCCATCCTCGGCGAGATCATCGTGGTGGTCGTGCTGTTCAACCTGATCGGCATGGCGATCGGGTACTTCGGCCCGCGCCTGCTGAAGGTCGGCCCGCGGGAGTCGACCGCCTCGGCGTTCGAGATCGGCCTGCACAACGGCCCGTTGGCGATCGGCATCGCGATGAGCCCGTCGCTGCTCAACAACACGGTGATGGCGATGCCGCCGGTGACCTACGGGTTCGTCATGTTCTTCACCGCCTTGGTCTTCGGCCTCGTCGTGGCCCGCCGCACGTCCGCCCCGAACACCGAGCGGGAGGTGACGACGAGCGGGACGTGACGCCCCCAAAGGCCGAAGACCCCGTGCCCGCACCGGTCCGCGCTCGACGCGGCCGGTGCGGGCATCGGCGTGCCGGGGCCCGCGCCCTCACAAGCCGTGGCGGCGGTCGCCCGCGACCAGCTCGGCGACCCGGGCCTCGGCCTCGGCGGAGAACGGGTCGCGGTAGGCGTCGACGGCCACGCGGGTCTCCTCCGCGATCAGGTCGGCGTTGATCTGGGCGCCGGCGGTGGCGCCCGCCGCGGCCGCCGCGCCGACCTGGGCGCCGAGGTCGGTGACGTTGCCCGCGACCCACACCCCGGGCACGTCGGTGCGGCCCAGCGGGTCGGCCGGGAGGTGCTCGCCCATCCCGGACGGGTGCTGGACGGGCCGCAGCCCCAGCGTGGCCAGGAAACCCGCGCGGGCCACCATCCGCGACGCGACCGCCATCACCTCGCGGCCGACCGCGCGTCCGTCCGCGAGCCGCACGCCGACGATGCGGTCGCCCGCGACCTCCAGTGACGCGACCTCGCCCGCCACGACGTCGACACCCCGCGCGGCCAACTGCTCGGCCTGCTCGGCGGTCGGCGGCCGCGTGTGCGAGAAGAACGTGACGTCGGCGCTCAGCTGCCGGAACATCAACGCCTGGTGCACCGCCGTCGGCCCGGTCGCCAGCACGCCGATCGCCTGGTCCCGGACCTCCCAGCCGTGGCAGTACGGGCAGTGCACCACGTCGCGCCCCCACCGCTCGCGCAGGCCCGGCACGTCCGGCAGCTCGTCCACCAGACCCGTGGTCACGAGCAGCCGGCGGGCCCGGACCACGCGGCCGTCGGCCAGCGCCACCACGAACCCGTCGCCCTCCCGGGTCACGGCGTCGACCTCACCGGTCACCACGTGACCGCCGTAGCCCCGCACCTCCGCCCGCCCGCGTGCCACCAGCTCCGCGGGCGGCATCCCGTCCCTGGCCAGGAGCCCGTGCACGCCGTCGGCCGGCGCGTTGCGCGGCGACCCGGCGTCGATCACGACCACCGACCGCCGCGACCGCGCCAGCATCAAGGCCCCGTTCAGGCCGGCGGCCCCGCCGCCGACCACCACCACGTCATAGCTGTCACCCAGTTGACCGGTCATCTCGACCACCTCCACGACCACCATGCGTGCGGGGCGGGCAAAACGGCAAACGTTGTTGCCGATTCCGCAACAAGGGCCCGCGCCGGCCGGCCTGCGGTGAATCGGGCGCGGGCGACGGCGCGGCTCGTCCACACTGGACGTCGTGCTGCTCACGCTGACCACGACCCACCGCCCGGCCACCTGCTGCACAAGCACCCCGATCGGGCCCAGTCGTTCACCACGTCCTCGGGCACCGCGCACGTCTTCTACCCGCGCGGACGTCGCCGGCTCGCCGCTGAGACTGATCGAGGAGCAGCACGCCTCGGTCGGCGCGGCGGCCGCGGGCGCGCACCGGGCGCAGGCAGGCGAACGCGACCGGCTACCGCGACGCCTACCGGCGGTACGCGCGGCCGACCGACGGCCTGGCCGGCGTCACGATCGCGCCGTTCCGGCTGCTCGCCGCGCGGCAGGACGTTCCACGACCGCGACCACCGGTGGCACCTGGACGTGCTCGGCCGGTTGGCGGGCGACCTCCTCACCCCGACCCGGCACCTGGTCGTCGACACGGCGGACGACGAGCAGGTCGCCGCCGGCATCCGCCGGCGGGAGGAGCTGACCGCCGCCGGGTGGCGAGGGGATGGTCGTCACGCCGCCGGCGAACCTGGCGCGCCTGCGCGAGCGGGGCCTCGGCGCGAAGCGGTCGCCGGCGGTCCGCGAGTACGCGCTCGGCCTGGAGGCGCTGGAGCGCGTCGCCCGGGACGAGCCGCTGTGGCGCGTGCACGAGTGCGTGTTCGCGGTGCTCGCCCTGGAGTCGGAGCCGGTCGACCCCGGCTCTGACGCCCGGCTCTGACGCCCGGCGTCACGTGCGGCTGGGCACCCGGCCGGGCCGTCGAACGGCGCGGACGATCGGGTAGCCGGCCGCGACCAGCGCGGACACCGCCGGGAGCGGCGTGCCGAGCAGGTTCTGGCCGAGGGCGTAGTCCAACGCCGGCACGGCGAGGCACGCCGCGAACCCCCACGGCGGCGCGGTGGCCGGCTTCCGGGGCGCCGCCCACGGCGTCCGCTTGAACGGCTTGGCCACCGACAACCACACCTGGCACGCGAGCGCCGACGCCATCAGCAGCGAGCCGACGCGCATGAGCAGCGGCGAGCCGTCCTGGTGCAGGTTCGGGCTGAGCACGAAGATGCCCACGTAGAGCTGGCTGAACGTGATCGCGAACTTCGCGAGCACCCACCAGTGCCGGAAGTAGCCCCACGGGGTGAGGCCGGACAGCATCAGCCCGCTGAACGCCGACGTGGTGGCCATGAACTGGAGCACCTGCACGTCGAGCAGCGTCGCCACCTCGAACACGGCCCGCCCGCCGGGCGTGCTCAACGAGTGGTCCACCACCACGAACAGCACCAGCGCCATGACCATCCAGCCCGTGGACGACACCACGTGCAACCAGACCAGCGACTTCCGACCCATGAGGGACCCTCCACTAGTAGCCGTACTACATATAGCACGGCTACTAGTGGAGTGACGGGTCAGACCCGGCAGGGGCTGCCGCCGGGCTCGGTCGGCTCGACGTTCGCCTTCGCCTCACCGAGCACGACGTCGGTCAGCGGGGTGTCCAGGGCGAACGCCCGCTGCACCACGCTGGTCGGCGTCGTGGTGGTGCTGTTGAGCTGCAACGAGCCGATGACCAGCGGGATGGTCAGCGGCGCGCTGCCCACGGCCACCTGCACGCCGTTGATCCGCAGGCTCGCGATCTGCGACGAGCCTGCGAACACCGGGTCGAGGTTCGCGTCGCACGTCACCGACGCGGTCGCCCGGATGACGCCCACCTCGATGGTCACCAGCAGGGTGCTGATCCGCGTGTGGTCGATCCGGGCGTTGGACACCGCGCCGTCACCGGGGGCCGGCGGCAGGGCGAGCAGGTCGTCCGGTGTCTGCTCGGTGCTCGCGGTCAACGCGTTGGCCCGCACGGTGAGGATGCCCGCCGACAGGTTCACGTCGGCCACGTTCTCGGCGTCGTCCACGCACGGCACGTCCGGCGGGTTGGCGCGCGCCACCACGATCCCGGCCAGGTTCAGCGCGGTCGCCTGGCAGGAGAACACGCCGGTCCGCTCGGAGGACTTGATCCGCAGGTCCGACAGCACCGGGGTGTCGCCGGACGGGCTCGCGGTCAACGTCGCCCGCACCTCGACGTACCGGCCGACCCGGGCGAACTCCACCCCGTTGGCCACCGGCGTGAACGTCTCGCCGGCCAGGCCCGCCTCGGTGTCGGACGTGCGCGCCTCGACCGTGATCGAGGTGCCGGCCGGGACGCTGCCCTGCGCCTCGGTGTTCCAGGTGACCGTGCCCCAGGTCTGCCCCGCGACACCGCCGTCCTGCACCACCGACCACGTGCCGACCGGCGCGGTGATCTCGCCGAGCACCGACCCGGTCATGTCGCTGTAGTTGTACGGCCCGGCGCCCGCGCCGAGGTCGACGGTCAGGTCGACCGCGCCGACGGTGAAGCCGCCGCCGCCCACCGGACCGGCGTCCGGGTCGATGCGCTGGGCGTTGTCGGAGTTGATGTTGGTGACCCACACCTTGCCGTTGGTGTCGACCGCGACGCCGGTCGGCCCGTTGCCGCCGGGCAGGGTCACGTTGCCGACGAACGTGCCGTCGGTGCGCAGGTGCCCGACCGTGTTCGTGCCGTTGTCGAGCGCGTGGGCGACCCAGACGTTGCCGTCCACGTCGACCGCGACGCCCTGGGCGCGCGGGTGGCCGTGCGGGAAGGTGCCGAGGACGTTGCCCGCCGCGTCCATCTTGACCGTGCTGCCCGAGCTGACCTGGGTGTGCCAGATCTCGCCCGTGCGCGGGTCCATGCCGAGGCCGTAGTCGCCGTGCGAGGTGTCCAGGCAGGCGCCCGAGCCGCTGCCCGGCTCGTAGCGCAGCAGGTTGGCGCCGTACCGGGCCGACCACAGCGTGCCCGCCTGGTCCACCAGGCCGCCGTACCCGCCGCAGCCGAAGCTGACCGGCGCGGTCAGCGGCGTGCCGTCCACCCCGGAGATCTTCTGGTGCTGCGTGTTGGAGCCGCCGGTCCAGAGGTTGTTGTCGGCGTCCACGGCCACCGTGCGGGTGTTCGTGCCCGCGACCCGGCTGTAGGTGATCAGGCACTCGTCGGCCGCGGTGGTGACGCCGCCTTCGGAGTCGGCGCCGCCCGCGTTGGTCCACGGTCGGATGTCGCCGAGGCCCCGAGACGTGGCGTACAGGCCGTCGAGGTCGCGGTCGACGCAGGTGTTGTAGCCGAACGGCCCCTTCAGGTAGCCGCCGGCGGGGTCGGGGGCGCCGGCCGCGTCCGTCCGGGTGCCGCCCCGGATCACGCCGACGCGGGTGACCGACCCGCGGCCGCCGCTCGCCTCGTTGCGGTTGGACAACCACGTGTTGCCGAGCTTGTCGACGGTGGTGCGGGACGGGTTGCGCCCCTGCCCGTCCGGCGCGGACAGCCACTCGCCGACGATCTCCCCGGTGTTGACGTCGATGCGGACCATCGTGCCCCGCGCGGAGGCGGCGACGTTGACGTAGGGGAAGAACACGCTCTGGCGGTTGAGCTGGAGCTGGTCGTTGCCCGGGGCGTCGTGGTTCACGTCCTGGAGCACGCCCCGGTCGAAGTCCGCGTCCAAGGTGTAGAGCACGTCCTCGCCGGGGACGGGCGCGGCGGACGCCGACGGCGTGCCGACGAGGGGGAGGAGCAGCGCGCCGACGGCGGCCGACACCAGGGATCTTCGTGGGTGACGCATGGAACTGCCCTTCTTCGGTGTGCGCGGATATTTCGGGCATTTCCGTCACGTGACAACCGGGTGTCGAAGGGCGGCCGGCCGGCGTTACCCGGCCCCGGAATGTGAGTAGACAATTGAGCAAAAATCGGGCTACGCATTCACGCACTTCCGAGTGAGAATCGTCCGGATGGTCCAGCGGAACGATTCGCAGGGTGACCGCGGACGGCGTCGCCTCCGTCGAACGGGCTAGCTCAGCGGCTGATCCGGGCTGATCCGGGCCGGGTCGCCGTTAACCCTTCGGACACCCCCGGACCACCCGGAATTCGCCCACCCGGTCGAACCGGTCTCAGTCCGCCCGGGTGGCTTGACAAGTGCGCGCGACGTCCCGAATCCTCCGCTGGGCTGAACGTTGTGATCGTCCGCGAAATACCCCCTTTTTCCACCGAGGAAGGTTCGACCCGTGAACCACACCCGAGTCCTGCGGTCGGTAGGCGTCGGCGTCACCGCGCTGGCTCTCGTCGCGGCCTGCGGCACGCCGCCGGCCAAGGACGGCGCCGCGAGCGACCCGCCCGCGGCCACCGCGAAGTCCGCCGCCGAGTTCGGCGGGCTGGACGAACTCGTCGCGGCCGCGAAGGAGGAAGGCAAGCTCAACGTCATCGCGCTGCCGCCGGACTGGGCCAACTACGGCGAGATGATCGAGGCGTTCGAGGCGGAGTACGGCATCGAGGTCGACTCCGCGCAGCCCGACGCGTCCAGCCAGGACGAGATCAACGCCGCCAAGCAGCTCAAGGGCGGCGACCGCGCGCCGGACGTGTTCGACCTCGGCCTGAACGTGGCGATCGCCAACAAGGACCTGTTCACGCCCTACCAGGTGCAGACCTGGGCCGACATCGCCGACGAGCTGAAGGAGCCGTCCGGGCTCTACTACGGCGACTACGGCGGCTTCATGTCCATCGGCTACGACGCCGCCAAGGCGCCCGCGCCGACCTCGGTCAAGGACCTCCTCAAGCCCGAGTACCAGGGCAAGGTCGCCCTCAACGGCGACCCGACCCAGGCCGGCGCCGCGTTCTCCGGCGTGCTGATGGCCGCCCTGGGCAACGGCGGCTCGGCCGAGGACATCGCGCCCGGCGTGGAGTTCTTCAAGCAGCTCAAGGCCGCGGGCAACTTCCTGCCGGTCGACCCGTCGCCCGCGACCGTCGAGTCCGGCCAGACACCCGTCGTGATCGACTGGGACTACACCAACGCCGCGCAGACCGCGAAGCTCGCGGGCAAGGTCGACTGGCAGGTCGTCGTCCCGGTCGAGGCGCAGGTCGGCGGCTACTACAACCAGGCGATCAACAAGGACGCGCCGCACCCGGCCGCCGCGCGCCTGTGGCAGGAGTTCCTGTACTCCGACAAGGGCCAGAACATCTTCCTCAAGGGCCTGTCGCGGCCCGTGCGGATGGACGCGATGACCAAGTCCGGCGCGGTCGACGCGGACGCGGCGGCGAAGCTGCCCAAGACGTCCGGCGAGCAGGTGTTCCCGACCCAGGAGCAGTCGGACAAGGCCAAGCAGGTGCTGTCCTCGACGTGGGCGCAGGCGGTGGGCTGACCGGTGGTCGCACCCGCACCCGTCACGACCGCGGTCGGGGGAGGCGCCAAGGCGTCCCCACGCCACGACAACCGCGGGCCGTCCTCGAAGTCCTTCCTCGCCTGGTTGGTCGTGGTGCCGTTCCTGGCCTACGTCGGCACGTTCCTGGTGTACCCGACCGCGCTGGTGCTGGCCGGGTCGTTCCAGGACTCGGACGGCGGGTTCACCCTGGCGAACCTGGCCGACCTGACCCGAGGCGCGTACCTGCGGGCGTTCCTGCGCAGCGTGGAGCTGTCCGCGATCACCGCCCTGCTCGGCGCGGTGTTCGGCGCGCTGCTGTCGTGGGCCGTGGCGGTCGGCGACCGGGAAGGGCTGCCGCGTCGCGCGGTGGTGGCCGGCGCGGGTGTGCTCGCCCAGTTCGGCGGCGTGCCGCTGGCGTTCGCGTTCCTCGCCACGATCGGGTTCCAGGGCTTCGTCACGCAGTTCCTGCGCGACTCGTTCGGCATCGACCTGTTCGCCACCGGCGCGTGGCTGTTCGAGCTGCCTGGCCTGACGCTGGTCTACACGTTCTTCCAGATCCCGTTGATGGTCATCGTGTTCCTGCCCGCGCTCGACGGCCTGCGCCCGCAGTGGCGTGAGGCGATGGACAGCCTCGGCGGCTCGTCGTGGACCTACTGGCGGCACGTCGGCGGCCCGGTCCTGATGCCCGCGTTCCTCGGCGCCTTGCTGCTGCTGTTCGCCAACGCGTTCTCCGCGTACGCCACGGCGGCGGCGCTCGTGTCGCAGGGCAGCCCGATCGTGCCGTTGCAGATCCGGGGCTTCCTGACCGGCGAGGTGCTGCTGGGGCGGGAGAACCTCGGCAAGGCGCTCGGCCTGGGCATGGTCGTGGTGGTCGGCGTGGCGATGGGCCTGTACGCGGTGGTGCAGCGGAGGTTCGCCCGGTGGCAGCGGTGACCAGGCCGACCGGGCGTGCGGTCGCGCGGTTCGTGATCCTGCTCGTGCTCGGGGCCTTCTTCCTGCTGCCGCTGGTCGCGATGGCGGAGTTCTCCACCCGGGGCGCGGGCGGCACGCGCAGCCTCGCGTCGTGGGCGGCGATCGTGGACGACCCGGACCTGGTCGAGGCGATCCTGGTGTCGGTCCAGCTCGCGGTGACCAGTTCGCTGGTCGTGCTGGCGCTGCTGGTGCCGACGATGACGTGGATCAGGCTGCGGCTGCCCGCGCTGCGCCGGCTGGTGGAGTTCCTGTGCCTGCTGCCGGTGGCGATCCCGGCGATCGTGCTGGTGGTGGGCATGGCGCCGCTGTACGCGTGGGTGAACTACTTCCTCGGCGACTCGCCGTTGACGCTGACGTTCGCCTACGCGGTGCTGGTGCTGCCGTTCGCCTACCGGGCGATCGACGCGGGCCTGTCCGCGATCGACCTGACGACCCTGGCGGAAGCGGCCCGCGGCCTCGGCGCGTCCTGGGGCGCGGTGCTGCTGCGGGTCGTGGTGCCCAACATCCGCACCGCCCTGCTCGGCGCGTCGCTGCTGTCGGTGGCGCTGGTGCTCGGCGAGTTCACCATCGCGTCGCTGCTGAACTTCGACACCTTGCAGGTGCGGGTCAACCTGCTCGGCAAGCGCGACGCGGGCGTGTCGATCGCGGTGTCGCTGCTGAGCCTGCTGATCGCGTTCGCGCTGCTGTTCCTGCTCTCGTTCGTCGGCAGGCGACGGCGGGACACCGCCGTGGAGGAAGGCTGATCATGGGTTACCTGCGACTGGACGGGCTGCGCAAGTCGTTCGGCGGCCAGAGCGCGCTCGACGGGCTCGACCTGGAACTCGCCGAGGGCGAACTGGTGAGCCTGCTCGGGCCGAGCGGCTGCGGCAAGACGACCGCGCTGCGCATCGTCGCCGGGTTCGAGACGGCCGACTCGGGCGCCGTCCTGGTGGACGGGCGCGACATCACCCGCGTGCCCGCGAACAAGCGCGACATGGGCATGGTGTTCCAGGCCTACAGCCTGTTCCCGAACATGACCGTGACGCAGAACGTGGCGTTCGGCCCGCGGCTGCGCAAGGCGCCGGACCGGGCGGGCCGGGTCGCCGAGCTGCTGGAGCTGGTCGGGCTCGCCCACCTGGGCAAGCGGTACCCGCACCAGCTCTCCGGCGGCCAGCAGCAACGCGTGGCGCTGGCCCGCGCGCTGGCGATCCAGCCGCGGGTGCTGCTGCTGGACGAGCCGCTGTCCGCGCTGGACGCCAAGGTGCGGGTGAACCTGCGGGACGAGATCCGGCGCATCCAGACCGAGCTGGGCATGACCACGTTGTTCGTCACGCACGACCAGGAGGAGGCGCTGGCCGTCTCCGACCGGGTCGGCGTGATGTCCCAGGGCAGGCTGGAGCAGCTCGACACGCCGGCGGTCGTGTACCGGGAGCCCGCGTCGGCGTTCGTGGCGCGGTTCGTCGGCGTGACGAACGCGGTGCGCGGCACCGCCGAGGCCGGTGGCGTGCGGGTGGGCGCCCACCGGCTGGACACCGCCGCGGCCGACGGGCTGACCGGCGAGGTCGAGGTCATCGTGCGGCCGGAGGACATCGGCATCGCGCCGCACCCCGGCCAGGCCGACGGCGCGCTGACCGGCGCCGTGCTCGCGCAGAGCTTCCTCGGGCCGGTGACCAGGCTGTCCGTGCGGCTCGACGGCGACGACCAGGTGGTGCGGGTCGACCAGCCGTCCGGCCGCGCGGCCGACTTCCCGCCCGGCACGGCGGTCGCGCTGGACCTCGGGGGCGGCAGGCTCATGGTGGTCGGGGCATGATGCCACCATGACGACGTTGTACCGGCGGATGACGGCCCGGCGGTCCGATGAGGACCACCGGGCGGCCACACCGCTGGAGCTGCTGTTCGACCTGAGCTTCGTGGTGGCGGTCGCGTCGGCGGCGGCGAAGCTGCACCACGCGCTGGCGGAGGACCACATCGGCTCGGGGGTGCTCGGCTACCTGCTGGTGTTCTTCGCGATCTGGTGGGGCTGGCTGAACTTCACCTGGTTCGCGTCCGCCTACGACACCGACGACGTGCCGTACCGCCTCACCACCCTGGTGCAGGTCGGCGGCGTGCTGGTGCTGGCGGCGGGCGTGCCCCGGGCGTTCGACCACTCGGACTACACGGTGATCACGATCGGGTACGTGGTCATGCGGCTGGCGATGGTGGCGCAGTGGCTGCGCGCGGCGAGCGCCGACGCCGAGCGCAGGGCGTGCGCCCGGCGGTACGCCGTCGGCATCACGGTGGTGCAGGTCGGCTGGGTCGCACGGCTGCTGCTGCCCGACGAGCTGTTCGTGGCCGGCTTCCTGGTGATGGTGGTGGCCGAGCTCGCGGTGCCGGTCTGGGCCGAGCGCGCCGGCCGGACGACGTGGCACCCGCACCACGTCGTGGAGCGCTACGGGCTGTTCACGCTGATCGTGCTGGGTGAGTCGATCCTCGCCGCGACCGGCGCGATCGGCGCGGCCCTGGACGCCGGTCACGCGAGCTTCGCGCTGATCTCGCTCGCGGTGGCGGGCCTGGTGATCGTGTTCGCGATGTGGTGGCTCTACTTCGACTACCCCGCGCACCACCTGCTCGAGACCTCCGCGCGGGCGTTCGCCTGGGGTTACGGCCACTACCTGGTGTTCGCCTCGGCGGCGGCGGTCGGGGCGGGGCTCGAGGTCGCGGTCGACCACGACCTGCACGTCGCGCACCTGCCGGCGCTCGGCGCGGGGCTGGCCACCACGGTGCCGGTGGCGGTGTTCCTGGTCGTCGTGTGGCTGCTCCAGGTGCGCCCGGCCCGACGCGGAGCGGAGCTCTGGGCGTTCCCGACCGCCGCCGTGCTCGTGCTCGCCGTGACGTTCACGCCCGCGCCGGTCCACGCCGTCGCGATCGTGCTCGTCGCGCTCGTGGCGCTGGTGGTCTCCGGTCGGCGCGCTACGGCCGGCGCAATTTCGTCAACCTGATCCGCTCGTCGTCGGAAAGCGCCGAATCGGTCAGAACGCGCACCCCGTGCGGGCCGATCGGCCGGCCGTCCACGGAAGTCACCCAAGTGGTCGGCACATCGGTGAACAAGGTGACTTCCGGCCGGTCGGCGAAATGGCCGTAGCCCAACACCGTCGACCGGCTCGCGCTCGGGCCGTTCAGCACCACGTAGTCCTGGTCGGCCGCGGTCAGGTCGGTCGCCCACGGCACCTCGTCGCCGAGCGCCCACCCGCCCACGCCGCCGTAGCGCAGCAGGAACGTGCGGGCGTGGTGGATGGTGACCACGTAGTGGTGGTCGCAGTCCGGGTCGACGGGCACGGGCGTCCGGCCGAAGGTCAGGCCGTAGGACACGCCCGCCGTGCGCAGGGTGCGGGAGAACGCCGCCAGGTCGCCGCCGCCGGTGCTGATCGCCCGGGACAGCGCCGACCACGCGCCGGTGGCCGTCTGGTTCGGCAGGCGGGCGCCCGGCCACGGGTCGCGAATGGTCATGCCACCCCAGATGAGGCGCACCGCGGGGGCCGGCCAGACATTGTCGCGCTCACCCCGGTAGAGGGTCATGTCCGGCATGGGAATACTCCTCGCGAGGAATTCGTGAAGAGGAATCGGTTTCGATCCTACGCGGGGTGCGGGTGACCGCGGGCGAATTCACCGGCAAGGAGTACCGGGCCTTGGGAATGCGGTGTTAAAAGGGGAATATGCAGGGTGCGCGTCCGCCGGGCGGGCGAAGTGGCGCGCCACCGGGTGGGCGAGGCGACCGCCGTCGGATGAGCGAAGGGCCCGCCGCTGGTGCGCGGCGGGCCCTCCTGGTGTCACGACGGTCAGACCGTCCGGACTAGCGCGGGAACAGGTCCCGGTACGAGCCCTGCGTCTGCACGTTCAACTCGCCGACGCGGACGAGCTTGCCGGTCGCCGTCCGCGGGTCGCGGATGTCGAGGACGTCGAAGCCCTTGGCCATGTCGGACGAGAAGATGTAGCCGTTGTAGTAGTACGCCGACCACGAGCCGCCGCCCGCGCCGTCGGGCAGCGGGCCGCGCTCGAACCAGCCGATCTCCTTCGGGTTGCGGGAGTCGGTGAAGTCCCAGATCGAGATGCCGCCCTGGTACCACGCCTGCACCATGATGTCGCGGCCCTGGACGGGGATCAGCGAGCCGTTGTGCGCCACGCAGTTCTCCGTGTCGCCCTGGGTCCGGGAGATCTTGTAGTACGAGCGGAACTCCAGCTTGCGGTTGTCACCACGACCGGTGATGTCGTAGATGCCGTCCGCGCCGCGGGTCGGGCCGATCTTCTCGTTGCAGGTCGGCGCGCCGCCGCCGCCGAGCTCGTCGGTGAAGACGACCTTGGTGCCGGCGTTGTTGAAGGTGGCCGAGTGCCAGAACGCGAAGTTCACGTTGTCCTGGACGCGGCTGATCTCGCGGGGCTTCTCCCGGTCGGAGATGTCCCACAGCACGCCGTCACCCATGCAGGCGCCGGCCGCGAGGTCCTTCGACGGGTACACGGTGATGTCGTGGCAGCCGGAGGTGGCGCGGACGTAGCCCTCCTCGACCGTGCCGTCACGGCCGGGGTTGCCGCCGTCCGGGAACAGCACCGTCTCCGACAGCACGGAGGCCGACGCCGGGTCCTTCAGCGGCACCTTGACGATGCTGATCAGGTCGTGCGGCGTCTTGCAGTCGGGGAAGGTGTCGTTGGGACCGTACGACGAGACGTACAGGTAGGCGTTCTTGCCCTTCTTGTCCGGCACCATCGTGTGCGTGTGCGAACCGCACTTGGTCTCGACCGCGGCGACGTACTTCGGGTTCTTCTTGTCGCTGATGTCGAAGATCTTGATGCCCTCCCACGCGTCCTTGTTGGTCGCGGAGAGCGGCGTGCTGGCGCAGGAGTTGTCGCTGCGCGACGAGTCGGTGGACAGGAAGAGCAGGTTGTCCTTGACCGAGATGTCGTTCTGCGAACCCGGGCACCACACCGTGCTCACGATGGCCGGCTTGCGCGGGTTGCGCACGTCGTAGACGACGAAGCCGTCGTAGTTGCCGTCGAAGGCGTAGCCGTTCTGGAACGCCAGGTCGGACCACGTGGACGAGGCGGTGAACGGCGCCGGCTTCGGCAGGTTCGCCAGGTGCTTGACGTTGCGGCTGTTGCGGATCTCGTCGACGCCCGGGATGCCGGCGGCCGGCTGCTCCTGGCTCGACAGCTGGGTCTCGGACAGCCCGGCCAGGTCGGCGTCGTCCGGCGCGGCGGTCGCCTGCGGCGCCCAGGCCACGACCGACAGGCTCAGCGCGAACGCCCCCAAGACCGCCGCCGGCGTTCTGCGCCGCCGGGTCACATCGCGTGCTTCCACTTCAGGTTCCCCTTCCAACCCACTGCAGGGCCCGCAGTATCACCCGTTCGCTTGGCTAAGTACCAGACCCGATCGTCGGAAATTTTCTGGCTTCCGGCTGGTGGAACGGCCGGGTACGTTGACGCCGACCGGAGGTCTAGGGGGTAGCGGGATGCGGATCTTGTTCGTCGCGGTGCTGGTGGCCGTCCTCGCGGGGTGTACGTCCCAGGCGGACGACCAGCCTCCGATCATCGCGCCGCAAGGTCCCGGTGAGCAAGCGCAGACACTGGCTCCGGAGGATTTCGGCACCGATCGGTGGGTCGCGCCGAGCGAGGCGGACCTCCGGTACGTGGCCTCGATGATCGTGCACCACCAGCAGGCGCTGGAGATGACCGCGCTGGCGCCGGAACGCGCGCAGAACGAGACCGTGCGCGGCCTGGCGTCGCGGATCCACGACACGCAGGGCCCGGAGATCGCCGCGATGGAGCAGTGGCAGCGGCAGTACGCCGAGGACGCGCCCGCGCACGGCCACGGCGCCACCCTGCCGGAGGTCGACCACCGCTCGATGCCCGGCATGGCCACCGACGAGCAGCTGGCCGCGCTGGCGGCGGCCCGCGGCGCGGACTTCGACCGGCTCTTCCTCCAGCTGATGATCGCCCACCACGAGGGCGCCGTGCGGATGGCGATCGAGGTGCTGTCCTCGGGCACCGACGTGCGGGTCGAGGAGATGGCCAACGACGTCTCCGTGTCCCAGACCGACGAGATCGACCGGATGAGGGCGATCACCATCCCCTGACCGCGCGTGTCCTGCGTTCCGAACGCGCGTGTCCTACGTTCCGAACGTGCGTGTCCTACGTCCACGACCCCCGAGTTGAACGCCCGGGTGCACCCTGAGGGCGGATCGGGGTGGTCTACGGGAAGATCAACCGATCGGTTGATGCGAGGTGTGGCCCGCCGTGTGATCCGCTCGGCCGCCCCGCCGACGACGCTTGTGGCATGGCAATCATCGAGGTGGTCGACCTCGTCAAGACCTACGACCGGAAGGTCGCGGTGGACGGTGTCTCGTTCACCGTCGACGAGGGGGAGATCTTCGGGATCCTCGGCCCGAACGGGGCGGGGAAGACCACGACCGTGGAGTGCGTGGAGGGCTTGCGCACCCCGGACGGCGGCACGATCCGCGTCGACGGCCTGGACCCGCGACGCGACCGGGCGGAGCTGCGCACCCGGCTCGGCGCGCAGCTGCAGCAGAGCGAGCTGCCCGACCGCATCCGGGTCGGCGAGGCGCTGGACCTGTACGCGTCCTTCTACCGCGACCCGGCCGACTGGCGGGAGCTGCTGGCACGCCTCGGCCTGGCCGATCGCGCCAAGACCGAGTACCGCAAGCTCTCCGGCGGTCAGAAGCAGCGCGTCTCCATCGCGTTGGCGCTGATCGGCAAGCCGAAGGTCGCGGTGCTGGACGAGCTCACCACGGGCCTCGACCCGCAGGCCCGCCGCGACACGTGGAGCCTGGTCGAGCAGATCCGCGACGCCGGCGTCACGGTCGTGCTGGTCACCCACTTCATGGAGGAGGCCGAGCGGCTGTGCGACCGGATCGCGGTGATCGACGCGGGCAAGCTGGTCGCGGTCGACACCCCCGCCGGCCTCGTGTCCCGGGTGGACGGTGAGCAGCGGGTCCGGTTCCGGCCGACCGCGCCGCTGGACGTTCGGCTGCTCGAAGAGCTGCCCGAGGTCTCCGGCGTCGAGAAGCACGGCCCGCAGCTCGTCGTGACCGGCACCGGCAACCTGCTGCACGCCGTCACGTCCGTCCTCGCCCGCAACCAGATCGTCGCCGCCGACCTGCGCATCGAGCAGGCCGGCCTGGACGACGCCTTCATCCGCCTCACCGGCCGCGCGCTCACGGAGCAGCAGACATGCTGAAGATCGTCAACACCGAGTGGAAGCTGTTCCTGCGCGAACCGAGCATGGTCGTGTTCGCCGTCCTCTTCCCGACCATCCTGCTGCTGGTGCTCGGCGCGATCCCCGCGCTGCGCACCCCCGACCCGAACTTCGGCGACCAGCGGTTCATCGACGCCTTCATGTCGTCGCTGGTCGTGACCACGCTGGCGTTCCTCGGCCTGAACAAGCTGCCCGCCACGGTCGCCACCTACCGCGAGAAGGGGGTGCTGCGCCGCTTCTCCACCACCCCGGTCCACCCGGCGCGCCTGCTGGTGGCGCAGGTGCTCGTCAACCTGATCGCGGGCGTGATCTCGGTGGCGCTGCTCGCGGTCGTGTCCCGGACGGTGTTCGGCATCGACCTGCCGCACCACCCGTTCTGGTTCCTGGTGACGTTCCTGCTCGGGATGTCGTCACTGTCCGCGATCGGCCTGCTGGTCGCGGCCTGGGCGCCGAACGCGAGGTCCGCCGGCGGGTGGGCGACCGTGGTGTTCATGCTGGTCATGTTCTTCGGCGGCGTGTACCTGCCGAGGTTCCTGCTGCCGGACTTCCTCAACGCCGTCGGCGCCTACCTGCCGCCGGGCGTCGAGGCGTTGCAGCAGTCGTGGCTGGGCGTCGCGCCGGACCCGGCGCACCTCGGCGTGCTGGCCCTGGTCACGGTGGCGGCGGGTACCGTCGCGGCGAAGTCGTTCCGCTGGGAGTAGGGGTGCGCGCGATGGACGTGCTGGACACGTGGGAGCGGCGGCTGAACGTCGCCGGGCACGCCATCCCGTACTTCGTCCTGGTGCTGACGACCGTCGTGTACCTGGTGGTGGGGACGGACCCCGGGCCGACCAGGGCGGTCAACGTCGGCATCGCGGCGGTGACCGCCCTGTGGATGCTCTGGTGGTACACCCTGCACCCGGGCTGGCGCTCCCGGACCGGCCTGATGACCTTGTTCTTCGTCGGCGTCCTGGTGTCCTACGCGCTGCTGGGGCTGCGCGACCCGCTGTTCGGGTTCTTCTCCTTCGCCGGGTACATCTACGCCATCGACGTGCTGCCCGGCCGGTGGAAGCTCGTCGGGGTGTCGGCCACCGGCGTCCTCGCGGCGACCTCGCTGTACGGCGGCTTCCCGCCGGCGGAGCTCGGGCCGATCCTGGTGTACCTGATCATCGTGGTGTTCATCGTGATCATCGCCTGCACGTTCACCACGGTCGGCCACGTCACCTCCGAGCAGTCCCGGCGCCGCAAGGAGATGGTCGCCGAGATGGCGGCGATGATGCGGGAGAACGCCGGCCTGCACGCCCAGCTGCTGATCCAGGCGCACGAGGCGGGCGTGCTGGACGAGCGGCAGCGGTTGGCGCGGGAGATCCACGACACCCTCGCCCAGGGCTTCGCCGGCATCATCACGCAGCTCCAGGCGGACGAGAACCCGCCGCGGCACGTCGAGACGGCGTTGCGGCTGGCCCGGGAGAACCTGGCCGAGGCCCGCCGCTCGGTGCACGCCCTGCGCCCGCCCGCGCTGGTGGACGCGAACCTGCCGGACGCGTTGGCCGAGGTCACGGCGGGGTGGACGGACCAGACCGGGGTGGCGGCCTCGATCAGCACGACGGGTGCGGCGCGGCCCCTGCACCCCGAGGTCGAGGTGACGTTGCTGCGTGCCGCGCAGGAGGCGCTGTCGAACGTCGCCAAGCACGCGCGCGCCACCCGGGTCGGGTTGACGTTGTCGTACATGGAGGACGTGGTGACGTTGGACGTGCGCGACGACGGCGCGGGGTTCGACCCGGAGGTGAGGACGGACGGGTTCGGGCTGGTCGGCATGCGCCAGCGGGTGTCGCGCCTGGCGGGCGCGCTGATCGTGGAGTCGGAGCCGGGCGGCGGCACGGCGGTGTCCGCGTCGGTGCCCGCGATCCCCGCCGAGGTGGCGCCGTGATCCGCGTGGTGATCGTGGACGACCACCCCGTCGTGCGCGACGGGCTGCGCGGGATGCTGGCGGGCGCCGGCGACGTGGACGTGGTGGGGGAGGCGGCGGACGGCGGGGAGGCGGTGACCGTGGTGCGGGCGCTGCGGCCGGACGTCGTGCTGATGGACCTGCGGATGCCCGGCGTGGACGGTGTCACGGCCACAGAACGGCTGCGCGGCTTCCCGACCAGGGTGCTGGTGCTGACTACGTACGACACGGACAGCGACGTGCTGCCCGCGATCAAGGCCGGCGCCACGGGGTACCTCCTGAAGGACACGCCACGTGACGAGCTGTTCCGGGCGGTGCGTTCGGCGGCCAGGGGGGAGGCGGTGCTGTCACCGTCCGTGGCGACGCGGCTCGTGGGTCAGGTGCGGCAGCCGGTGGCGGAGCCGCTGAGCGACCGCGAGGTGGAGGTGCTGGGCCTGATCGCCCGGGGGTGCACGAACCGCGAGGCGGCGGCGAAGCTCTTCATCAGCGAGGCCACCGTGAAGACGCACCTGGTGCACGTCTACGCCAAGCTGGGCGTGAAGGACCGCGCCGCCGCCGTCGCGGTGGCCTACGAGCGGGGGCTGCTGGGCTCCTGACCGTCGGCCGCGTGGGCGAGCCGGTCGTCGATCGCGTCGGGTGGTCCGCTCGGGGGTGCCGGCTCGGGGGTGCTAGTAGTCGACGCGGTCGGGCCGGGACAGCCACGCGGCGAACGGCGCGGTGTCCTCGCCCGTGGCGACCTGGTGCACCGGCAGGCTCCACGTCTCGCGCGGCCGGCCGAACAGCTCGTGGAACTCGCGGTCGTCGAACCCGGCCGCGGCGGCGTCGTGCCGGTCGGCGGCGTAGACGACCCGGTCCACCCGCGCCCACAGCGCCGCGGCCAGGCACAGCGGGCACGGCTCGCAGGACGAGACGAGCGCGCAACCGGTGAGCCGGAAGTCGCCGACGACCCGGCACGCCGCCCGGATGGCGACCACCTCGGCGTGCGCGGTGGGGTCCAGTGCCGTGGTGACCTGGTTGGTGCCGGTGGCGATCACCTCGCCTGCCCGGACGACCACCGCGCCGAACGGGCCGCCGCCGGCGGCGACGTTGCGGGTCGCGAGGTCGATCGACTCGCGCAGCCAGGCGTGGTCGGGGGACACGGACGTGGTCATGGGGTGCTCCTCGGGGCGTGCGCGTGCGCGCCACGGCGGCCGTGGCGACTGCGTCGATCGGTGCGGGGCCTGCGCGGGGGGTCAGGTGCCGGTGATGTGCTCCGGTCGCACGGGCACCCGGGTCAGGGCGAGACCGGTGGCGGCGCGGATGGCCGCGACGATGGCCGGGGTGGACGAGATGGTGGGCGGCTCGCCGACGCCCCGCACACCGTACGGCGCGTTCGGGTCGGCGAGCTCCAGCACGTCGATGCTCATCGGCGGCATGTCGAGCACGGTCGGGATGAGGTAGTCGGTGAACGACGGGTTGCGCACCTTGCCGCCCTCGGTCTGGATCTCCTCCATCACCGCGAGGCCGAGGCCCTGCGCCGAGCCGCCCTGGATCTGGCCGAGCACGGCCTGCGGGTTGAGCGCCTTGCCGACGTCCTGCGCGCAGTCGAGCTCGACCACCTTCACCAGGCCGAGCTCCACGTCCACGTCCACCACGGCGCGGTGCGCGGCGAACCCGTACTGCACGTGGGCGTTGCCCTGCCCGGTCTCGGGGTCGATGGGCTCGGTGGCGCGGTGCCGCCACTCCACCGTCTCGTCGATCACGTCGTCGCCCAGCAGTCCGGCCAGGTCCGCGGTGGCCGGGTCGCGGCCGCCGGCGAGCTCGGCCAGCTTCTCCCGCACGGCCGCGCACGCGGCCTTCACCGCGCCGCCGGTGACGTAGGTCTGGCGGGAAGCGGAGGTGGAGCCGCCGTTGCCGATGCTGGTGTCCATCGGCAGGATCGTCACCCGCTCCACGCCCAGCTCGGTGCGCACGATCTGCTGCATGACCGTCACCAGGCCCTGCCCGACCTCGGCCGCGGCGGTGTGCGCCAGCGCGGCCGGTTCGCCGTTGATGACCTGCAAGCGCACCCGGGCGGTGGAGTAGTCGTCGTAGCCTTCGGAGAAGCAGATGTTCTTGATGCCCACGGCGTAGCCCACGCCGCGCACCACGCCTTCGCCGTGCGTGGTGTTGGAGACGCCGCCGGGCATGTCGCGCAGGTCGACCGCGGTCGCCGCCGGCGGCATCGGCTTGTCCTTCACCAGCTTCAGCAACCGCGCGACGGGCGCGGCCGAGTCGACCACCTGCCCGGTCGGCATGACCGAGCCCTCGCTCATCGCGTTGACGATCCGCACGTCGACCGGGTCCATGCCCAGCGCCTCGGCGAGCTTGTCCATCTGGGACTCGTAGGCGAAAGCGGCCTGCACGGCGCCGAACCCGCGCATCGCGCCGCACGGCGGGTTGTTCGTGAAGACGCCCCAGCAGTCGACCGTCACGTTGTCGACGTCGTAGGGGCCGACGCCGAGCGTGGCCGCGTTCGCCACCACGGCGGGGGTGCTGGAGGCGTAGGCGCCGCCGTCGAGGTGGATGCGGGCCCGGACGTACACGAGCTTGCCCGTGCGGTCCGCGCCGTGCTCGTAGTACAGCACCGCCGGGTGCCGGTGCACGTGCCCGTAGAACGACTCCTCGCGGTTGTAGACCATCTTGGTCGGCTTGCCCGTGCGCAGCGCCAGCAGGCACGCGTGCACCTGCATGGACAGGTCCTCGCGCCCGCCGAACGCGCCGCCGACACCGGACAGCGTCAGCCGCACCCGCTCCAGCGGCATGCCGAGGGCCGCCGCGACCTGACCCTGGTCGACGTGCAGCCACTGGGTGGCGATGTAGAGGTCGACGCCGCCGTCCTCGGCGGGCACGGCCAGACCGGACTCGGGCCCGAGGAACGCCTGGTCCTGCATCCCGACCTCGTACCGGCCGGTGACCACGACCTCGGCCTCGGCGTGCTGGTCGCCCCGCCGCACGGGCACGTGCCGCACGAGGTTGCCGCCGGGGTGCAGCGGCGTGTCGTCGACCGCCGTCTCCATGTCCACGACGGGCGTGAGCACCTCGTACCGCACCTTGATGCGCTTCATGGCGCGCTGCGCGGTCTCCGGGTGGTCCGCGCCGACGAGCGCGACCGGTTCGCCCTGGTAGCGGACGATGTCCTCGGCGAGCACGGGTTGGTCCTTGTGCTCCAACCCGTACCGGTTGCGGCCGGGCACGTCCTCGTGCGTGAGCACGGCGTGCACCCCGGGCACCCGGAGCGCCTCCGTCAGGTCGATCGAGACGATCCGCGCGTAGGGGTGCGGGCTGCGCAGGGTCGCGCCCCAGATCATGTCCTCGTGCCACAGGTCCGAGGCGTAGGCGAACTCGCCGCGCACCTTGAGGTTCCCGTCGGGCCGCTGCGGGCTGGAGCCGACGCCACCGGACACGGCGGAGGTCAGTTCGGCCGGGGTGAGGCTCATCGCGTCCCCTTCAGTCGCTCGGCGGCGGCGCGCAGGTCGCGCGCGAGCTCGGTCTCGGAGGCGGTGCGCAGCTCGCCGTCGTCCACCACGGTCCGGCCGCCCACCAGCAGGAGCTTCAGCGTCGGCTGCGGCCCGAGCACCAAGGCGGCCACCGGGTCGTCGATGCCGGCGTGGTCGAGACCGTCGAGCCGCCACACGGCCAGGTCGGCGAGCTTGCCCGGTTCGATCGAGCCGATCTCCCGGTCACGTCCGAGGCAGCGCGCGCCGCCCATGGTGCCCAGCCACAGCGCCCGGCGGACGTCCAGCGCCTTGGGACCGCCGCGCTGCCTGGCCTGCACCAGGGCCTGGCGCAGCTCCTCGACCATCCCACCGGACTCGTTGGACGCCGCGCCGTCCACCCCGAGGCCGACCGGGGCGCCCGCGTCGAGCAGGTCGCGGACCGGGGCGATGCCGGTGCCGAGCCGGCCGTTGGAGGTGGGGCAGTGGGCGCTGCCGGTGCCGGTCGCGCCCAGCCGCTTCACCGCGTCGGGCGACAGGTGCACGGTGTGCGCGAGCCACACGTCGTCACCGAGCCAGCCGAGGCGTTCGGCGTACTCGGTGGGCGTGCAGCCGTACTCGGCCCGGCACTGGTCCTCTTCGTCGACGGTCTCGGCGAGGTGGGTGTGCAGCCGGACGCCCTTGGCGCGGGCCAGTTCCGCCGCGCCGGTCATCAGCTCGGCGCTGACCGAGAACGGCGAGCACGGCCCGACGGCGACCCGGGTCAGCGCGTCCGGGCCCGGGTCGTGGTGGTCGTTCACGGCCTGTTCGGTGGCGACGAGCGCGACCTCGGTGTCCTCGACCAGGTTGTCCGGCGGCAGGCCGCCGTGCGACCGGCCGCGGTCCATCGAACCGCGGACGGCGTGCAGGCGGACACCGATGCGCCGGCCGGCCTCGACCAGGGCGGCGAACTGGTCGCCGCCGTCGCGCGGGTAGACGTAGTGGTGGTCGGCGGCGGTCGTGCACCCGGTCGTCGCGAGCCTCGCCAGCCCGGCGGAGGCCGCCGAGTGCGTGATCTCGGCGTCCAGGCCGCGCCACACCGGGTACAGGGTGGTCAGCCACTCGAACAGGGTGGCGTCCTGGGCGAAGCCCCGGGTCGCCCACTGGTAGAGGTGGTGGTGGGTGTTGACCAGGCCGGGCGTGACCAGGCAGCCGCTGCCGTCGACCCACGTGTGCGGGCCGGTCGGCCTGGGCGCCTGGCCGGCGCCCACGGCGGTGATCCGGCCGTGTTCGACGACGACGTGGCCGAACGCGTGCTCGGTGCCCGCGGCGTCCACCGCGGCCACCGCGACGCCGTCGAGGATGGTCGGTGTCATCGGGTCGCGGCCTCCGGGTCCGCCTTGCGGCTCGCGGCCAGGCGCACGGCGTCCAGGATCTTCTCGTACCCGGTGCAGCGGCACAGGTTCCCGGCCAGGGCCTCGCGGATCTCCGGGTCGCTCGGCCGCGGCACCCGGTCGAGCAGGTCGTGCGCGGCGACCACGAGACCGGGCGTGCAGAACCCGCACTGCACCGCGCCCGCCTCCACGAACGCCGCCTGGACCGGGTCGAGCCGATCGCCGTCGGCCAGGCCCTCCACCGTCCGGACCTCGCGGTCCTGCACCTGGCCCGCGGCCACCAGGCAGGAGCACACCGGCGTGCCGTCCAGGTACACCGTGCACGAGCCGCACTCGCCCTGCTCGCACGCGTTCTTCGACCCGGGCAGCCCCAGCCGCTCGCGCAGCAGGAACAGCAGGCTCTCGCCCTCCCACACGTCGTCGGCCTGCCTCGGCTCGCCGTTCACCGTCACGTTCACCCGCATGGTCAGGCCACCTCCTCGGTGTAGTCGCGCCAGGCCCAGTCGAGCGTGCGGCGGGCCAGCACGGAGAGGGCGTGCTTGCGGTACGCGGCCGAGCCGCGCACGTCGTCGATGGGGCTCGCGGCCTCCGCCACGAGCTCGCCGAACCGCCGTTTCACCGAGTCGAGCAGCGGTTTCGGCGAGTCCCACTGGCCGGTGGCGGTCAGCTCGCCGGACAGGAACTCCTCGGCGGCCGTGGCCCGGCGCGGGGTGGGCGCGGCGCTGCCGACCGCCGCGCCGACCCGCTGCCGCGTCGGGTGCAGGGCGACGGCGAACGAGCACACCGCGATCACCATGGCGTTGCGCGTGCCGACCTTGGCGAACTGCTGCGGCGCCCGCGTGGCCGGCACGTGGATCGCCGTGATCAGCTCGTCCGGCTCCAGCGCGTGGCGCTTCACGCCCAGGTAGAACCCGGTGGCCGGGATCAGCCGGGTGCCCCTGGTCGAGGCGGCTTCGACGGTGGCGCCGCCGGCGAGCAGCACGGGGTGCGTGTCACCGGCGGGCGAGGCGGCGCCGAGGTTGCCGCCGACCGTGCCCCGGTTGCGGATCTGCGGCGAGCCGACCGTGCGGGACGCCATCGCCAGCCCGGGCAGGCGGTCGCCCAGCTCGTCGATGATCCGCGTGTACGGGACACCGGAGCCGATGCGCACCGTGCCGCCGTCGCCGCCGCGGTCCTCACCGTCGACGTCCCAGGAGCGGAGCTCGGCGATCCGGGTCAGGTCGAGCAGGGCGGTCGGCCGGCGGTGGTCGAAGTTCAGCTCCACCATCACGTCCGTGCCGCCGGCGATGGGCACGGCGTCCGGGCGCTGCGCCTTGAGGGCCAGCGCCTCGGCGAGGGTGGCGGGGCGGAGGAAATCCATCGGCTACCTCGGTGGGTGGGGTGCGCGGTGTGTGAGCCAGTACACAGACCCGGGGTGGTGGTCGGCTACGGCGGTGCGGCTGAATCCCAGGCTCCTACGGCGAGTGGATTTGTGCTTTCCTACAAACACGATCGGACGAAGGTAATGCGCCCGGATGACGGGGAGGGGACGCCCGTGTTGCTGGTTCGGAGCCTGCTCGGGATGCCGGAGCTCCGGCTGCGCCTCGTCGGCGGCGCCGAGTCCCTGGACAGGCCCGTGACCAGGCTCTACGGCACCGAGCTGCCCGACCCGGCCCGCTACCTCTCCGGTGGCGAGCTGGTGCTCTCCGGACTCCTGTGGCATCGGACGGCCGCCGACTGCGACCGGTTCGTCTCGTCCCTGGCGGCAGCGGGGGTCTCCGCGCTGGCCGCCAGTTCGCCCGATGCGGCCGGACTGCCCGAGGCGCTGGTCCAGGCGTGTGCCCGGCACGGCGTGCCGCTGCTGGAGGTGCCGGTCGAACTGTCGTTCGCGGTCATCACCGAACGGGTGGTCTCGGAGCTGGCGGCCGAACGGGTGGGCGACGCGGGCGCGCTGCTCGGCAGGCACCGGCGGCTGCTGACCGTGGTCGCCGACGGCGGCGGGTTGTCCGAGCTGGTGGCCGCGGGCGCGGCGGAGCTGGACGCGCCGTGCTGGGTGCTGTCGTGCACCGGTCACGTCGTCGCCGGGCCGGAGCTGCCCGAGGCGGTGGAGCTGGTGCGGGAGTTCCTGCTGGCCGACCGGCTGCCCAGGGTGGTGCGCGGCCGGACGTTGCTGCCGGTGTCCGCGCGCGGGGGCTCGCGGCTGACGTCGTGGATCCTCGTGGTGTCCGGCGACCGCACGCGGGACGACGTGGCCGCCGAGCTGGCCAGCCTGGTCGGGGTGGAGCGGGCGCGGGTCGTGCAGGGCCGGGAGATCGAGAACCGCGCGGCCGGTCCGCTGCTGCGGCAGGTGTTCGCGGGCGGCGACCTGGCCGCGCGGATCGCGGCGGTCGGGTGGGACCCGGACGCGCCGCTGCGCGTGCTGGCGGCCTCCGTCTCGGAGGGGCAGGCGGAGCAGGCCGTCGCGCTGGTCGAGGAGGTGCTGGCGTCGGTCACGTCGGCGTCCCTGGTGTCCGCCGTCGGCGCGGAGGTGTACGCGCTCGCGCCGTCCGGGGCGTGGACCGAGGGCGTGCGGTCGGCGCTGCGGGCGGTGGAACCGGGGTTGCGCTCGGCCAGGGTGCTGGTCGGGATCTCGTCACCGGTCGGCCACTCGGGCCTGCGCGGCGCGGCGGAGGAGGCGTCGCACGCCCGGCGGCTGGGCGAGCGGCGGACCGGGCGGACGTGCGTGGTGGCGGGGGAGGAGATCGCGCTGCACCAACTGCTGCTGGCCGGCGTGCCGGAGGAGCTGCGCCGCTCGCTGCGCCGCCGGCTGCTCGGCCCGGTGCTGGACTACGACGCCGAGCACGGCTCGGACCTCGTGGGCACGCTGCGGGTGTTCCTCGACTGCTCCGGCTCGTGGACCACCGCCGCCGCGCGCCTGCACGTCCACGTGAACACCCTGCGGTACCGGGTGGGGCGGGTCGGGGACCTGCTGGGCGTGAACCTGTCGGACTTCACCGAACGGGTGGACCTGTACCTGGCCCTGCAGGCGGGCTGACCCTACCGGCGGTCTTCGTCGATGATCTGGGTCGCGCCGTTCTTGCCGAACGCGGCCCACAGGTTGAACACGACGATGCCGATGCCGACGGCCAGCCACAGCCAGATGAACGGCCGGTCCAACGGGAAGTTGACCAGGCCGAAGACCAGGATCGCCACGCCGACCACGGCCCCGAAGACCGCCATCGGCTTGGACGGGCGGATGCGTGCCACGAGGACCTCCCCGGTGATCAAGACACGCTCGGGTTACCTCGCCGGGGTGGGAGCGAAACGCGCCCCGGGAAGGGGCCATCCCCGACCTGCCGCCGCGCGGGCCGGGGATGACGTCTTCTCACCTCGTGGAGTCCGCTCTGCGCGCCGTCACTCCTTGCACCGGCGGCCGGAGTTCACGCACTGCACCAGTCGGTTCATGATCTCGTCGGACATCACGTTCGCGAAGTCGTCGTGGTCGGAGAACGGGTTGTGCTCCTCCTGCGGGAAGGCGTCGACCGCGTACTGCCCGGCCACCTGGACGTCGCGCGGGATGTCGTAGGTCAGGCTGATCCGCAGCTGCGGCACGGCCTTGAACCCCTTCGGGCACTTGCCGTTCTGGTCGGGCGCGACGATGTGGTCGCGGTGGTTGGCGCTGTCGGTGTTCTTGCCGTCCCAGCAGCTGTTGAAGTCGTGCACGCGCTTGACCTTGCTGCCCTCGGGGCAGATCGGGTACTTGTTGATCAGCACCTTGTCCTCGAACCCGGTGCAGGTCCACGAGTTGCGCGCGTTCTTCGGCCCGTTCGTGGAGACCTTCGCGTCGCCGTAGAGGATCCGGAGGAACCGCGGCATCGCCTCGACCTTGCCGACGGGGCTGCCGCGGAAGGTGATGTCCACGACCTCGGGCCGCTGGATCTCGCCCTCGTTGCCGGGCAGCTCGTTCTCGTCGCTGGCGCTCTTGCCGTCACCCTTCTCCGGCGCGTCCGCCTCGGCCTCCTGGGCCGCCTCGGCGACCTTGGCGTCGTTGGCGTCGCCGTCCTTCACCGTGCACGGCGCGAGCCGCTTGAGCCCGCGCGGGCGTTGGCCGACCCGGTCGATGGCCTGGACGATGCGGTCGATCGCCGCGGTCCGCTTGTCCCGCAGCGGCCGGAGGATCGCGTTGTTGACGAAGTTCGGGTCGTCGACGTCGGCGGCGGCCTTCAGCCTGGTGTTGGCCTCCGCGATCTGGTCCTCCATCGCCTGGATGTTGCGGTCCACCTCGGCCTTGGCCTGGCGCGGCACGTCGCGCAGCTTGCGCCGCACGTCCGGGCACTCGACCTCGGCGCCGGCCGGCTCGCCCGGCTCGTCGTCCTCGTTCTCGCGGTCGATCCGGACCACGGGCCAGAAGTAGGCGGACTTGTCGCCGTTCTTGCAGGTGGTGTCGGCTTCGAGCAGGCTCTCGTCGGTGGAGTCGGCGTCGGTCGACACGTTGCCCACGTAGTCGTGCAGGTGCTCGGCGCCGTTGCGGACACCCGGTTGCGCGATGAAGTTGTCCGGGTTGAAGTGGCCGTTCTCGTTGCGGCCGCAGTCCACGGTGAACGTGCCGGTGCTCGCGCCCCGGCGCGGCTGGGGCGCCTTCACGTTGCGCTGCTGCTTGGTGATGTCGACGAACAGGGAGATGTCGGCCCCGTCCGCCTGGGCGGTGCCTTGATCGCCGGTGGTGCTGATCGCGACGGCCAGGCCGATCGTGAGCGCCAACCCGGTCACGCCGGCAGTCAGCTTCGTGCGCCGGGAGAAGCGGTGCCGCCCCTGGTTTCGCGTCATGGATGTGTCACCTCGTCGTAGGTACGCGCATGTGTGCGGTGAACCCCGACCGCCGGTGGGCGGTGGACACAGTGGCATACGTACCGAACTCGGTCCGCGACCTGACCGTTATCGTTTCGTTACCTCGACTGACCCCTGTGTCGAACCGGGCCCTGCTGCTGTCGGTTCGCTGTGGATGCCACCCCACGCGCGCCGTGGGGTTCGCCGGCGGCCGAGCGCTGCGGAACACTCCCGGGACGCCGCAAAAGCGAAAAGGAGTGGTCATGTCTCGCTCACTCGGTGCGCTGGCCGCCGTGGTGCTGGGGGTCTCCCTCGTCACCGCCGCGCCCGCCGCCGCAGCGCAAGCACACCCGTTCCCCGCCGAGTTCCCCCTGCCCGACGGGTTCCTGCCCGAGGGCATCGCGATCGGGGCCGCGCCGACCGCCTACTTCGGGTCGCGGGCCGACGGGGACCTGTTCCGCGTCGACCTCCGCACCGGGCGCGGCGAGGTGTTCAGCCAGGGGCCCGGCACGGCGTCGGTCGGGTTGAAGGTCGATTCGCGCAAGCGGCTGTTCGTGGCCGGCGGCGCGGGTGGCGACGGGCGGGTCGTCGACGCCCGGACCGGAGCGGTCCTCCAGTCCTACCGGTTCGCGGACGACGCGAATACGTTCGTCAACGATGTCGTGATCACCGACGCCGCCGCCTACTTCACCGACTCGCGGAAGGCGATGATCTATCGAGTTCCGTTCGGCCGGCACGGCTCGTTGCCGGACTCGCACACCGCGATTCCGCTCTCCGGTGACTTCGTCCTGACCCCGGGGGTGAACAACGCCAACGGGATCGCGGAGACGCCCGACGGCAAAGCGCTGTTGATCGTCCAGAGCAACACCGGGCAACTGCACCGCGTCGACGCGCGCACCGGCGTGACGACCGCCGTCGACCTGGGCGGCGAGGTGCTGACCAACGGCGACGGGCTGCTGGTCGAGGGCCGCACGCTGTACGTCGTGCAGAACCGGCTCAACGCGGTCGCGGTGTTTTCCCTGGCCAAGGACGGCACGCGGGGCGCGCTCGTGACCAAGGTCACGGACGCGCGGTTCGACGTGCCCACCACGGTGGCGTCGTTCGCCGGCCGCCTCTACCTGCCCAACGCCCGTTTCACCACCCCTCCCACGCCCACGACGACGTACAACGTGGTTTCGGTGCCGAAGCCGTGAAAGTGAGGGGGCCGGTGCGAAGAAGTTCACATCGGCCCCCTGTTCGTGGGATCACTCGACTGGGTAACCTCATCGTCGCGTCGCGCAAGTGATCGCTGTCTCTTCGTAATGATGATCTTTGAGTGTTACCGTTCCGTCGCCGATCGGGTGAAGAAGAGTCAGCGGTCCTAGTGCTGCGCCTGACCTGGCAACGGACGAGGCTGCGGAGCGCTGTGAAGCAGAAGAGCACCACGGAGACGAACTACAAGACGATCCGATCACGACTCACCGGTGTCGTCGTCGTCCCCAGCATCGTCCTGCTCATCATGTGGGCGCTGTTCTCGTCGTACACCCTGTTCGACGGCTTCTACCTCCGCGCCGTCGCCTCCGGCGTGAAGGACGCCTCGATCCCGGCGGTCCAGACCTTCGCGGCGCTGCAGAAGGAGCGCGAGCTCAGCATGACGGCGCTGAGCCAGCCCGCCCTCGGCACCAGCGACCTCGAGGTGCAGCAGGCCGAGACCGACCGCGCGGTCGACGAGATGCGGGCGGCGTTCGAGGAGCTGGCGTCGCAGGCGCCGCAGGAGATCGTCGACAAGATCAACGCGCTCAACGTGCTGCTGGACCAGCTGCCCCAGCGCCGCTCCGCCCTGGAGGCCGAACGCGCCTCGAAGTCCGAGATCTACACGTACTACAACAGCCTCCTCGACGCCGGTGACGCGCTGTTCAGCGTGCAGGCCCGGGTGGTGCCCGACCACGAGTCCGTGAAGGGCGCCATCACCGCGACCGAGTACTTCAAGGCCGCCGACTGGATGTCCCGGGCCACCTCGCTCGCCTCCAGCGCCCTGGCCGCCGGCCAGTTCACGCCCGAGGAGCACATCGAGTTCGCCAACCTCGTCGGCGCCTACCACTCCTCCTACGACTCGATCGCGCCCTACGCCCGGCCGGAGGTGCGCGAGCACTACCAGTTCATGATCGAGGGCGACCAGTGGAAGCGCCTGGTCGAGTTCGAGGGCAGGCTGATCCAGAACGGCCCGAAGCCGAGCAACGCCGGGTCGCTGCAGGAGTGGCAGAACGTCAGCGGCCCCATCTCCGACGAGCTGACCGCGCTGGTCAGCGAGCAGGCGGCGAGCGCGGTGAACGTCACCATGGGTCGCGGCGAGAGCAAGTTCCGCACCGTGCTGATCGGCAGCCTGGTCGCGCTGCTCGCCGTGATCATCGGCATCCTGATCGCGATCCGCACGTCGAACCGCCTGGTCAACCGGGCCCTGATCACGCGCCTCACGGCGTTGAAGAAGGACTCGCTGACCCTGGCGCACGAACGGCTGCCCGACATCGTCGACCGGCTCCGCGAGGGCAAGCACGTCGACGTCGAGGTCGAGGTGCCGCCGCTGGACTACGGCAGCGACGAGATCGGCCAGGTGGCGGACGCGTTCAACGCCGCCCAGTACACCGCCGTCGCCGCGGCCGTCAAGGAGAGCCAGGCGCGTGAAGGCGTCAACCGGGTCTTCCTCGACATCGCGCACCGCAACCAGGGCCTGGTGCACCGCCAGCTGAAGATCCTGGACAAGCTGGAGCGCGAGGAGGAGAACCCCGAGCAGCTCGACGCGCTGTTCCAGCTCGACCACCTCGCCACCCGAGCCCGCCGCAACGCCGAGAACCTGATCATCCTCGCGGGCGAGCAGCCGGGCAGGCAGTGGCGCAAGCCGGTGCGCCTGCTCGACGTGCTGCGCGCCGCGGTGGCCGAGACCGAGCAGTACGTGCGGGTCAAGGTGAACCCGGTGCCGGACACCGCCCTGGTCGGCGCGGCCGTCGCCGACACCATCCACCTGATCGCCGAGCTCGTGGACAACGCCACCGCGTTCTCCTCGCCGCGGTCCCAGGTGCAGGTGCACGCCAGCGAGGTGCCGCAGGGCATCGTGGTCGAGATCGAGGACCACGGCCTCGGCATCAACCCCGAGGACCGCGAGCAGCACAACGCGATGCTGGCGGACCCGCCGGAGTTCGACGCGATGCGCCTGCGCGGCGAGTCGCGCCTCGGCCTGTTCGTCGTCGCCCGGTTGGCCGCCCGCCGAGGCGTCCACGTCGAGCTGCGCGACTCGCCCTACGGCGGCACGCTGGCACTCGTGCTGATCCCGTCCGCGATCGTCGCGGGCCCCACCACGGCGACGGAGCCCGCCGAGACCCGGCAGCTGCCCCGACGCTCCTTCCACGACATCCCGGAGCAGGGCGACGACTCAGTGCGAAACGCCAGGTTTCCCGACGGTTCCCGAGACCTCGAGGGGTTCTGGGCCCAGGCCGAGGCCGCCGTCACCCAGGATTCCACTCCAGAGGTCGAACGACTGAGCGGCGGGCTGGACCTGTCGCAGCGCAGCGGCGAGCTGGAACTGCCGCAGCGGAAGCGGGCCACGTCCGAGTGGCCCGCCGACGAGCCGGAGTCGGCCGCCGCCAACTCCGACCGACCCGAACTGCCACGCAGGCGTCGTCAGCAGAACCTGGCGCCGCAGTTGGTGCGCAACGATTTCCACCCTTCGCCCGAACCGCTCCCCGAGGTCGACCCCGAGAAGTCCGCCGAGAGGGTCCGCAAGGGCCTGTCGGCGTTCCAACGGGGCACACGCGACGCCCGTCGGACACCCGCCGACGACCTCGAACCCTGACCAGCAGCAGTGGCCGGACGACTGGAAACCGGAAAGGCAACCCGATGAACGACATGACCAGCCAGCACAACGAACTGAACTGGTTGTTGGAGGACCTGGTCGGCCGGGTGGTCGGAGCTCGGCACGCGGTGGTCCTCTCGGCGGACGGTCTGCTGCTGGGCCGCTCGCCCGGGCTGTCGAAGGACGACTCGGACCACCTGTCCGCGATGGCGTCGGCGTTCCAGAGCCTGGCCCGCGGCACCGGGCGGCACTTCGGCGGCGGCGCGGTGCGGCAGACCATCGTCGAGATGGAGCACGCCTACCTCTTCGTCACGGCGGCCGGCCACGGCGCCTGCCTGGCCGTCCTCGGCGAAGAGGACTCCGACATGGGCATGATCGCCTACGAGATGAACATGCTCGTCAAGCGCGTCGGCACGTACCTGTCGTCGGCGCCGCGCGGCACGGCCGCGGCGAGCCTGCCCGCCGCCCGAAGGTCCTCCTGATGGCGGGCCGCGAGGACTGGTGGTACGACGAGGCCGCGGGCCCGCTGGTCCGCCCCTACGCGATGGTGCGCGGTCGGACCCGTCCGCTGCGACCGGAGCTGCACCTGGTGACGCAGGTGCGCGCGATGCCGTCGCCGTCGGACCCGGACGCGTTGTCGGTCGAGCACATGGAGATCATGGAGCTGTGCCGGCGCCCGCTGTCCGTGGCGGAGGTCGCCGCGTACCTCGACGTGCCGCTCGTCGTCGTCAAGGTGTTGTTGAGCGATCTGATCCAGCGCGGTGACGTCGTGATCCGTGACCCCTCCCGAGTCCCGCAGGTGCCGGACCGGAACCTGCTCCAGGCGGTGTTGGATGGTGTCCGTGGAATCTGAGCGGCCGGGTGGGGAACTGCTCGTCCCCACCCCAGTGAAGATCGTCATCGCCGGTGGCTTCGGCACCGGGAAGACGACGATGGTCAACTCGGTCAGCGAGATACCCCCGCTGCACACCGAGGAGCTGCTCACCGAGGCCGGTGTCGGCGTCGATGACGTGCTGGGCCTGGAGTCCAAGGAGACGACCACGGTCGCCCTCGACTTCGGCCGCATCACCATCAACCCCGAGGTGGTGCTGTACCTGTTCGGCACACCCGGCCAGAACCGGTTCTGGTTCATGTGGGACGAGCTGGCCTACGGCGCGATCGGCGCGGTGATCCTGGTCGACACGCGGCGGCTGGACAGCAGCTTCCCGTCGATCGACTTCTTCGAGCGGCGCGGCATCCCGTTCATCATCGCGGTGAACTGCTTCGAGGGCGCGCACAACTACGAGGTCGACGAGGTGCGGCGGGCGCTGGACGTGGACGCGGCCATCCCGCTCGTGCTGTGCGACGCGCGGGACCGCGAGTCGGCCAAGACCGTGCTGGTGAGCCTGATCCAGCACACCATGGACCGGCTCGACGCCATGGCCTGACCGCCCGACGGCCGGGGGCCGGGCGACGCGCTCGCGCGGACGCCGGGCCTTCGGGCTCCGGCGCGCCCGCGGCGGGGCAGCGACGGCGGGTGACCGGAACCGGTCACCCGTCCCGCCTACACCACCGGTTCGAGCCGGCAGTTGAAGTGCCGCAACAGCTTCGGCGCGTACGTCAACCGGTACCCGGGGACCCGCTCGGGGTCCTTCGCGATCTCCGCCAGCGTCTCGCCGACGTACTCCAGGTGGCTCTGCGTGTAGACCCGGCGGGGGATGGCCAGCCGGACCAGCTCGTACGGCGCGGGTTTGACCAGCTCACCCGCGTCGTCCAGGCCGCCGAGGTACAGCGACCCCAGCTCGGCGCACCGGATGCCGCCCGCCAGGTACAGCTCGGTGGCCAGGGCGAACCCCGGGAACCGGCTGGGCGGCAGGTGCCGCAGCAGGCGCCCGGCGTTGAGGTACACCGCGTGCACCCCGGTCGGCCGCACGCTGTCCACCCCCGCCGCCTGGGCCAGCTCCGCCACGTACGAGGTGGCGTCCGCCCGGGCCCGCAGGTACTCCGGGTCGGTCACCTCCAGCAGGCCTTGCGCCAGCATCTCCAGGTCGCGGCCGGAGAGACCGCCGTAGGTGCGGAAGCCCTCGGTCGCGATCAGCAGCAGCTCGCACTTGGCGGCCAGCTCGGGGTCGCGGAGGGCGAGCAGCCCTCCCATGTGGACGATGGCGTCCTTCTTCAGGCTCGCCACGCACCCGTCGGCCAGCCGGAACGCCTCCTCGGCGACCTGCCGCGGCGTGTGGTGCTCGTAACCGGGCTCCCGTTGCGTGACCAGCCACGCGTTCTCCGCGAAGCGCGCCGCGTCGAGGATGAACGGCACACCGTGGCGGCGGGCGATCGAGGCCGCCGCCTTGAGGTTGGCCATCGACACCGGCTGCCCACCACCACCGTTGTTGGTGATGGTGAGCAGCACGACGGCGACGTCCTGCGGCCCGGACAGGACGGCGTCCAACGCGTCCAGGTCGATGTCGCCCTTGAACGGCGCGTCGTCGTCGAGGTCCTTGGCGGCCTGGCACGGCAGGTCGACGGCCTGGCCGCCGAGGATCTCGACGTTCGCGCGCGTGGTGTCGAAGTGCGTGTTGCTGACGCTGACCTGGCCCGGCTTGAGCAGCGCGGTGAACAGGATCCGCTCGGCCGCGCGCCCCTGGTGCACGGGGAAGGCGTGCGGGTAGCCGGTCAGGTCGTGCACCACGTCGTGGAACCGGTAGTAGGAGCGCGCGCCCGCGTAGGTCTCGTCACCGCGCAGCCCCGCCGCCTGCTGCTCGGCGGACAGGGCGCCGGTGCCCGAGTCGCTGAGCAGGTCGATCGTCACGTCGGTGGCGGCGAGGTTGAACGGGTTGTACCCGGCGGCGGCCAGCGCCCGCTCGCGGTGCGCGCGCGTGGTGATCGGGATGGGCTCCACGACCTTGATGCGGTACGGCTCCATCGTGGGCATGGGTGACTCCTAGCCTGCCAGGCTGACCGAACGCGGCGAAGCCACGTCGTAGGCCTCGGACGAGAGGTAGACGGTGATTCCGGGGCGCGGCCTGCCCATGCGCAACGACACGTGGGCGATCAGGCCGACGCCCTCGTCCAGCGGACGTCGCGCGATGGTGCGCAGCGCGCTGTCGAACTGCGTGGGGTCCATGTCGTACTTGGCCATGATCGCGAGCACCCGGCGGCGGGCCTCTTCGTCGTCGGTCACGTAGTCCCGGATCGGCACGTACAGGGAATAGCCGCTCGGCGCGTCCGCGTCGCCGTCCAGGAACGTGTAGCTGGAAATGAGGGGACGCTTGTCGAACGTTCCGGTGCTGCCGCCGGTGAGCAAGCAGAAGTCGGGCACCCTGTCCACATCGACACCCCGGGCGACGTTCGCGGCGCGCGTGACGTCCGTTACATCGGCGGCGTGGTGTGAGATGTACACCTTCACCCGCGCCCGCTGTTGTTCCACCAGGTCGAGGGCGAAGAAGGAATACTTGTCAAGTCCGGGCCGGGAGACCGCGTGGTTGCGGAGAACCGGGAAACCGGCGGCGAAACCGGTCCGCTCCAGGCCTTCGCGCACCAGTTCCTCGGCGGCGTCTTCACCGCGCACTTCCGGGTTGAAGTAGACCTTCACCGCGGGTGCTTCGTCACGCCGGAAAACCAGTGAGTACCAGAACGCGAAATCCCGTTCCGGGTGCTCCGGCAGGAACAGGCTCTTGACCGCGTCGAAACGGCGGGTGTCGAGGCCGCCGTGCCGCTTCATCCGGTCCAGCGCGGCGAGCGCCGCCGACGTGTTCGCCGCACGGGAAGGCCTGGTCGCGGTAGGTTCGACGATGGTCCGGAGGGTCGGTGACTCGCCTGCCGCGAACGCCGTGGAGAACTCGACCGGGGTGTGGTCGTCGGCGACGTCGGAAGGCCAGGCCGGGCTGGTGGAAACCGGTCGGAGACCGCCGGGTCCGAGCGCGTCAGCGAGTAGTCCCACGGATTTGACGGTATTGTCCGTGATACCCAGCGAATGCAACAGGGCGCTGAGCTGGCGGCCCGTGAAATCGCGTATGGATACTTTTTGAGGGTCCAAGGCGGGGTTCTCCTCGTGGGGGGCGAGTCGAAAGTTACGCTAGGCGAAGCAATCTTGTCCACCAGGCGGCCGTAGCGTGACGTAGGGCACTCTAAAGGCAGTTCACAGGTCCTGTCGATCAGTGACCACGAGGAAGACGACGGTAATCAAGACTACTCCGAACGGCCTCTTGACGAGCTCCTCGTCAGTCTTTCGCACTAATCGGACGGCCGTCGTCGATGACGGATCGTGGCATTTTGTCCCCGACGCGGCCCGGGGTACGGTCGATCGTTTGCCGGCTAATGCTCTCCACCATTCGAGACGCTGGTGTTAATTGTTCGCGGAGTTGTTCGGGTGACGGCGGACCCGGTGCTGTGGTAAAGCGCCCCGGACATGCGGGCGGGGCCGCCGATCACCAGGATCGACGGCCCCGCGAACGCCCGGTCCGGGCGGTGGTCCCGCTCAGGACGCGTAGTTGTGGAACCCGCGCCCGCTCTTCTTGCCCAGCAGTCCCGCGTCCACCATGCGCAGCAGCAGCGGCGGCGGCGAGTACAGCGGCTCCTTGAACTCCTCGTACATCGACTCGGCGATCGCCTTGGTGGTGTCCAGGCCGATCAGGTCGGTCAGGCGCAGCGGACCCATCGGGTGCGCGCAGCCGAGCACCATGCCGTTGTCGATGTCGTCGGCGCTGGCGAAGCCGGACTCCAGCATCCGGATCGACGACAGCAGGTAGGGGATCAGCAGGGCGTTGACGACGAACCCGGCCCGGTCCTGCGAGCGGATGACCTCCTTGTGCAGCACCCCGGTCACGAACGCCTCGGCCCTGGTCTTGGTCTCGTCGCCGGTCAGCAGCGAGGGCACCAGCTCCACCAGCTTCAGCACCGGCACCGGGTTGAAGAAGTGCACGCCGATCACCTGCTCGGGACGGCTGGTGGCCATGCCCAGCTTCATGATCGGGATCGAGGAGGTGTTGGACGCGAAGATCGCGTCCGGGTCGGCGACGACCTTGTCCACCGCCGCGAACACCTCGGTCTTGACCTGCTCGTTCTCCGCGACGGCTTCCACGACCAGGTTCCGGTCGGCGAAGTCGGCGAGGTCGGTGGTGAACCGGAGGCGCTCCAGTGCGGCGTCCCGGTCCTCGGCGGACAGCTTGCCGCTGCGCACCCCTCGGCCGAGCGAAGAGGCGATCCGCCCCCGCGCGGCCTCCGTGGCGTCCGGGTTGACCTCGGCCACCAGCACGTCGAGGCCGGCGCGCGCGCAGACCTCGGCGATGCCGGAGCCCATCAGGCCCGAGCCCACCACTCCAACACGTTGAATGTCACTCACACCCCGATCCTGCCAGGGGCGACGGTCCAGGGCACATCGCCGTTGGGGTTTTCCACAGCCGACCGGGTGGTGTTCCTCATGGGCGGTCGCGGTGCCGCCTCCTAGCGTGGTCCCGGTGATGATCAACACTGTGATTGCCGGCGTCGTGCTGGCGGTGACCAGCGTGTTCCCCGCGCTGGACGGGTGGGTGGAGCAGGACTGGGCGTCCGGTGCGCTGCTCACCGTCGAGGACTCGGCGGGTGTCCGCGCGGACGCGGCGGGTGAGGCGGCGGTCGGCGGGCACTTCCGGATCGGCAGCGCCACCAAGACCTTCGTCGCCACCGTCGTGATGCAGCTCGTGGACGAGGGCCGGGTCGGGCTCGACGACCCCGTCGACCGGTACGTGACCGGCGTGCCGAAGGGCCGCAACGGCGACCGGGCCACCGTGCGCCAGGTGCTCAACCACACCAGCGGCCTGTACGACTACGCGCACGAGGCGGGCTACTCCACCAACCGGTGGCGGGGCGCGGACCGGTTCCGGACCTACCGACCCCAGGAGCTGCTGGACGTGGCGTTCGCCGGGACGCCCTACTTCGACCCGGGGCAGGGGTGGCACTACTCGAACACGAACTACGTCGTCGCCGGGATGCTGGTCGAACGCGTGACCGGCCGGCCCTACGGGGACGAGGTGCGCTCCCGGATCCTGCGCCCGCTCGGCCTGACGCGCACCAGCGTGCCGGGGCGGTGGCCGGCCCTGCCGCACCCGCACGCCCGCGGCTACGCGGAGGTCGACGGGCGGCTGGTCGACGCGACCCTGATGAACCCGACCCTGGACTGGGCGGCGGGCGAGATGATCTCCACCGCCGAGGACCTCAACCGGTTCTTCGACGCTCTCCTGAGCGGCGGGCTGACCAGCGCGGCGTCCCTCGACGCCATGCGGCGCACGGTGGACGACACCGGCGCGATCTTCGCCTACGGCCTGGGGTTGCAGCGGTTCGACCTGCCGTGCGGCCGGTCGGTGTGGGGCCACGGCGGCGAGCTGATCGGCTACCTGACCTACGCCACCCGCGCGGACGACGGCACGCGGGTCACGCTGTCCTACAACCCCCTGCCGACCGAGGTGCCCGCGTCCGCCGTCATGGGTTTGTTCACCTCGATCTACTGCTGACCCGCACCGGAACCCGCACCCGCCGGCGTCGGCGGGTGCGGTCGTCGTCGGCGGTCCGACCGGCGCGTCGGAGAACCGGCGGGGCGTCAGCCCGTGACGCCGAAGTCCTGCGTCCAGTAGCTCTTGTTGTTGCCGTCCACGGCGCGGGCGACGCCCAGGTCCCGCAGCTCGCAGTTGAGGATGTTGGCCCGGTGGCCCTCGCTGTTCATCCAAGAGCTCACGACTTCGTCCGCCGTGCCCTGACCGGCGGCGATGTTCTCGGCCATCATGCGGAAGGGGTACCCCGCATCGGTGACGCGTTGCCCGGCTGTGCTCCCGTCGGTGCCGGTATGACTGAAGTTGCCGGTGCGCGCCATGTCGTCGGTGTGCCGCCTGGCTGCCGCGTCGAGCTGGGCGTTCGCGGTGAGCGCCGGACAGCCGACGGCGGCGCGTTCCCCGTTCGTCAGACTCAAAACCCGGTCTTCGAACGTCTGCGTGGCGAGTGCCGGAGTGGCCGTGAGCACGAGCGCCGCGACTGCCGCTCCGGCGGTGATCACCTTGCTCTTCATGATCGTCCCTCTTCTCGTGGTCGGGGCTCCTGTTGTCAAGGGGTTCCCACTTGAGAGAGGACCTGTATTCCACGATAGGTGGAACTGTGGTGACGACGTGTCAACCGACTCCGAGGGCCAGGTCGTCTTGGTGGTGGAGGTGCTGATGCGCAGTGATCCGGGATCGCCGGCGGGGTTCGCCGAGTCCGTCGCCGAGGGATCCGACTCGTTGGCCCGTGCGGCTGTGGAGCGCTGGTCCAAGGTGGACGAACCGGGCGCCTCCGCCCGGAGACACCGTCCGCGGCCTTGCCGGACACCGGGACGCGGGACGACGTGGCAGGCGACGTGGTCGTGCGGCTGGCCGTGCGCGCCCGGCTCGCGCGGTTGAGCGTCCGGCAGCGGGCGGTGGTGGTGCTGCGGTCCTTCGAGGACCGCAGCGTGCAGGACGCGACCCGCGTGGTGGGGTGCTCCGGGAGGACGCCGTGCCGGAGCTGCCGGAGTCCGACCGGGTGGCGGAGGTGGGCCGCCGGGCCCGCGCGGGCGTGACGGCGGCGTCGCCCGTCCTCGACTGTCCCCCCGCAGTCGTGGAGCGGCCGTTCCCGGCGGTGGAGGCGGACGGCCCGGTGGCGGACGAGTCGGCGGTGAACGCGCTGCTCTGCGTGCACGGCGGGGGAACGCACATCTCGTACCGCGCCGAGCTCGGGCACGATGTCGCGACCGTGGTCCGGGCGATGAACTCCCTGGCCCCGAAGGAGGTGCACGAGATGAGGGACATGGCGTGCCCGGTGCCGGCGCGGCGCGAGCACCAGATCGGCCTCGGTTACCCGGACGGGAGCCGGCGGGTGGTCAGGATCGACATGAACTGCCTCCTCCTGCCACGCGACGAGGTGTTCCGGTTCGGTGACGTCACGCGGCCGTTGGAGGAGTTCGCCGCGATCGTCCGCGCCGACGGCGGCGAGTTCCCGTACGCGCCCGGCGACTGGTGAGCGGTCGGGTGGCGGCGGGGTCCGCCACCCGACCACCGCCGGTCAGCCCTTCAGCTCCCCCTCGGCCTGCGCGATGGCGGCGAACTCCTCCTCCGGCGCGGCGGCCACCAGGTGGTGCCTGCTGTGGAACCAGTAGTACGCCAGCGCCACCACGACGATGCCCGCGGTGATCCCGGCGGCCAGCTCGTCCACGAAGAACGTCGCCACGACCGCCGCCACCGCGAGCACCAGCGCCACCCCGGTGGTGACGACGCCGCCCGGCGTCCGGTAGGGCCGCGCCAGCCCCGGCTCGCGCACCCGCAGCACGATGTGCGACACCATCATCAGCACGTACGACAGCGCCGCGCCGAACACCGCGACGTTGATCAGGGTGGCGCCGCTCTTCAGGACCGCCGCGAGCACGAAACCGATGGTGCCGGGCACGATCAGCGCCAGGTACGGCGTCTTCCGCTTGCCGGTCTTCGACAGCCAGCGCGGCAGGTAGCCCGCCCGGGACAGCGCGAACAGCTGCCGCGAGTACGCGAAGATGATCGAGAAGAACGACGCCACGAGCCCCGCCAGGCCCACGTAGTTCACGACCCGCGCCAGCGCGTTGTCGCCACCGTAGGCCGCGCGCACCGCCTCCGGCAGCGGGTTGCCCGACGACATCAACGCCGCCGAACCCGCACCGCCCGGCGCGAGCACGAGGATCGCCGCCGCGAACACCAGCAGGGCCAGCATCGCGCCGATGATGCCGCGCGGCATGTCCTTCTTCGGGTCGCGCGCCTCCTCTGCCGCCAGCGGCACGCCCTCGACGGCGAGGAAGAACCAGATCGCGTACACCAGCGCGCCCAGCGCGCCCGTGACGCCGAACGGCAGGAAGCTGCCGTCCCCGACGTCGAACAGCTTCGCGGAGTCGAACTTCGGGACCATCCCGACCGCGAACGCGATCAGCGCGACCACCGCGACCCCGGTGATCACGAACATCAGCCGCAGCGCCTCACCGACGCCGACCAGGTGCACGCCGACGAAGATCGCGTAGCAGACCAGGTACACCGGCCACGAGCTGGTGAGCCCGAACAGCCCGAGGGCCTGCACGTAGTCGCCGATGAACACGACGATCGCGGCGGGCGCGATGGCGTACTCGACCAGGATCGCGATGCCCGTGGCGAACCCGCCCAGCGGTCCGAGCGCACGTCTCGCGAAGCCGTACCCGGCGCCGGCCACGGGCAGCGCGGCGGCCAGCTCCGCCAAGCCGAACACCATGCACGTGTACATGGCGCCCATCAGGATCGTCGCGACCAGCAGACCGCCCCAGCCGCCCTGGGCGAGCCCGAAGTTCCACCCGGCGAAGTCGCCGGAGATGACGTACGAGACCCCCAGCCCCGCCAGCAGCACCCAGCCCGCGGCGCCCCGCTTGAGCTGCCGGTGCTCCAGGTACTCGCTGCCCACCTTCTCGTACTCGACGTGTTTGGCCATCTGCGCTCCCTAATGGGTCAGTCGCGCTCCTTTGCAGGGAGAGTGGCGCGGGTCACCGGATCGTGTCAACAGCCGCCCCGCCGGAAAGTCGGCGCGAGAGGGGTGTGGCGGCCTTCACTCGAAGGTGTCAAGATGAGGCGTCCAATGGCTCGCTGACATACCTTTGGAGGTACTGCGGATGCTCGCCGTGGAGGAGTTGCGCGTGCTCGTGGACGCCGGGGACATCGACACGGTGCTGGTCGCCGCGGTCGACATGCAGGGCCGCCTGCAGGGCAAGCGCTGCGCCGCCCGCTACTTCGTGGACGAGGTCCTGCCGAACACCGCCGAGGGCTGCAACTACCTGCTGGCCGTCGACGTGGAGATGAACACCGTCGGCGGCTACGCCATGTCGTCGTGGGACAGCGGCTACGGCGACTTCGTGATGAAGCCCGACCTGTCCACGCTGCGCCGAGTGCCGTGGCACGAGGGCACCGCGCTGGTCATGTGCGACCTCGTCTGGGAGGACGGCGCGCCGGTCGTGGCCTCCCCGCGCCAGATCCTCAAGCGGCAGCTCGACCGGCTCGCCGAGCGCGGGCTGCGCGCGTTCGTCGGCACGGAGCTCGAGTTCATCGTCTTCGACAACACCTACGAGGACGCCTGGGACCGCGGCTACCGCGGCCTCACCCCGGCCAACCAGTACAACGTGGACTACTCGCTGCTGGGCACCGCGCGCGTCGAGCCGCTGCTGCGCGCCATCCGCAACCACATGGCGGGCGCGGGCATGGTGGTCGAGTCGGCCAAGGGCGAGTGCAACCCCGGCCAGCACGAGATCGCGTTCCGCTACACCGAGGCGCTGGCGACCTGCGACAACCACAGCCTCTACAAGACCGGCGCCAAGGAGATCGCGGCGCAGCAGGGCAAGGCGCTGACGTTCATGGCGAAGTACAACGAGCGCGAGGGCAGCTCCTGCCACATCCACCTCAGCCTGCGCTCGGCCGACGGCGAGCCGGTGTTCGCCGAGGGGCACGGCATGTCCCGGCTCATGGAGCACTTCATGGCGGGGCAGCTGGCCGCCCTGCGCGAGCTGACCTACTTCCTGGCGCCGAACATCAACTCCTACAAGCGGTACGCGCAGGGCAGCTTCGCGCCGACCGCGGTGGCGTGGGGCAAGGACAACCGGACGTGCGCGCTGCGCGTGGTCGGGCACGGCCAGTCGCTGCGGTTCGAGAACCGGGTGCCCGGCGCGGACGTGAACCCGTACCTGGCCGTCGCCGCGCTGATCGCGGCCGGTCTGCACGGCGTGGACAACGAGCTGCCGCTGGAGCGGGAGTTCACCGGCAACGCCTACACCTCCGACAAGCCGACCGTGCCCACCACGCTGCGCGACGCCGCGTCCCTGCTGGCCAAGAGCGAGCTCGCGCGCGAGGCGTTCGGGGCGGACGTCGTGGACCACTACCTCAACGCGGCCCGCGTGGAGCTGGCCGCGTTCGACTCGTCGGTGACGGACTGGGAGCGCATCCGTGGTTTCGAACGGCTCTAGGGCACGGCCGCTGATCGGCGTCACGACGTACCTGGAGCGCGCGAAGTTCGGCGTCTGGGACGTGGAGGCGGCGGTCCTGCACCGCGACTACCTCGACTCGGTGGTGCGCGCGGGCGGCAACCCCGTGCTGCTGCCGCCGGTCGGCACGTGGGACGCCGACAGCGCCTCCTTCCTCGACGGCCTGGTGCTGGCGGGCGGCGCGGACGTCGACCCGGCGCGGTACGGGCGGCCGCGCGACCCGCGCACCGGGCCGGCGCGGCCCGAGCGCGACGCGGTCGAGCTGGGCCTGGCCCGCGCCGCGTTGGAGCTGGACCTGCCGCTGCTCGCGGTGTGCCGCGGCATGCAGGTGCTCAACGTGGCGCTGGGCGGCACGCTGGTCCAGCACGTCGACGGCCACAACCCGTCGCCCGCCGTGTACGAGCACACCGGGATCGCGGTCGCGCCAGGTTCGGCGCTCGCCGGCATCGTCGGCCTCGCCACCACCGTGTTCTGCCACCACCACCAGGCGTTGGACGTCCTCGGCGACGGCCTGCGGGTGGTCGCGCGCGCGCCGGACGGCACGGTGGAGGCGGTGGAGCTGACGGGCGCGCGGTTCGTGCTCGGCGTGCAGTCGCACCCGGAGGCCGACACCGAGGACGACCGCTTGTTCGCCGCGCTCGTCGGCGCGGGACGGGACCGGGCAGCTCGGAACAGGGGTGAGCAGTGACCACGTTCGACGTCATCAACCCGGCCACCGAGGAGGTGCTCCGCTCGGTGCCGCTGGCGACGCTGGAGGAGACCGACGCGGCGATCGCCCGCGCGTCGGCGGCGCTGCCCGCGTGGCGCGCGGTCGCGCCGGGCGACCGGGCCCGGCTGCTGCGGCGGTTCGCCGAGGCGGTCGACGGCGCGGTGGAGGAGCTGGCGGCGCTGGAGGTGCTCAACGCCGGGCACACCATCGGCAACGCGCGGTGGGAGGCCGGGAACGTCCGCGACGTGCTGCACTACTACTCGGCCACGCCGGAACGGCTGTTCGGCAGGCAGATCCCGGTGCCCGGCGGGCTGAACGTGACCTTCCACGAGCCGGTCGGCGTGGTCGGCGTGATCGTGCCGTGGAACTTCCCGATGCCGATCGCCGGGTGGGGCTTCGCGCCCGCGCTGGCGGCGGGGAACACGGTGGTGCTCAAACCCGCCGAGCTGACGCCGTTGACGGCCCTGCGGCTCGCCTCGCTGGCGTTGGAGGCCGGCTTGCCGCCCGACGTGTTCCAGGTGCTGCCTGGCGCGGGACCGGTGGTGGGGCAGCGGTTCGTCACGCACCCCGACGTGCGCAAGGTCGTGTTCACCGGCTCGACCCGGGTCGGCAGGCAGGTCATGGCCGGCTGCGCGGACCAGGTGAAGCGGGTCACGCTGGAGCTGGGCGGCAAGTCCGCGAACATCGTGTTCGCCGACGCGGACCTGGAACGCGCCGCGGCCACCGCGCCGTACGGGGTGTTCGACAACGCGGGCCAGGACTGCTGCGCGCGGTCCCGGATCCTGGTGCAGGCGTCGGTCTACGACCGGTTCATGGAGCTGCTGGAGCCCGCGGTCAAGGGCGTCGTGGTCGGCGAGCCCGGCGACGAGGCCACCGAGATGGGGCCGTTGATCTCGGCCGCGCACCGGGAGAAGGTCGCGTCCTACGTGCCGCCCGACGCGCCGGTGGCGTTCCGCGGCTCGGCTCCGCCCGGCCCCGGGTTCTGGTTCCCGCCGACCGTCCTGGCGCCCGTCGCGCCCGGCGACCGGGCTGCGGTCGAGGAGATCTTCGGCCCGGTGGTGGCGGTGCTGCCGTTCACCGACGAGGAGGACGCGGTGCGGTTGGCCAACGACAGCGCCTTCGGCCTGTCCGGGTCGATCTGGACGCGGGACGTGGGCCGGGCGCTGCGCGTGTCGCGCGCCGTCGAGGCGGGGAACCTGTCGGTGAACTCGCACTCCTCGGTGCGGTACTGGACGCCGTTCGGCGGGTTCAAGCAGTCCGGGCTGGGGCGCGAGCTGGGGCCGGACGCCCCCGACTCGTTCACCGAGACCAAGAACGTCTTCATCGCTCACTGATTGGGAGAGACATGGTTGTGCGACTTGAGGGCCGGGTTGCCGTGGTCACCGGCGGTGGCAGCGGCATCGGCCTGGCGTCGGTGCGGCGGCTGGCGTCGGAGGGCGCGCGGGTCGTCGTCGCGGACGTCGACGCGGAGTCCGGCAAGGCGGCGGCCGACGAGGTGGGCGGGCTGTTCGTCCAGGTCGACGTGACCGACGAGGAGCAGGTGTCGGCGCTGTACCGGACCACTGTGGACACCTACGGCTCAGTGGACGTGGCGTTCAACAACGCGGGCATCTCGCCGCCGGACGACGACTCGATCCTGACCACGGGCATCGAGGCGTGGGACCGGGTGCAGAAGGTCAACCTGACGTCGGTGTACCTGTGCTGCAAGCACGTGATCCCGCACATGCTCGGACGCGGGCGCGGTTCGGTGATCAACACGGCGTCGTTCGTGGCGACGATGGGCGCGGCGACGTCCCAGATCTCGTACACGGCGTCCAAGGGCGGTGTGCTGGCGATGAGCCGCGAACTGGGCGTGCAGTTCGCCCGGCAGGGGGTGCGGGTGAACGCCCTGTCACCCGGGCCGGTGAACACGCCGCTGCTGCGGGAGCTGTTCGCGAAGGACCCGGAGCGGGCCGCGCGGCGGTTGGTGCACGTGCCGCTGGGCCGGTTCGCCGAGCCGACCGAGATCGCGGCGGCGGTGGCGTTCCTGGCCAGTGACGACTCGTCGTTCATCACCGCGTCGAACTTCCTGGTGGACGGCGGGATCGCCGGTGCCTACGTGACACCGCTGTGATGCCGCTGCGGGACGCGCTGTTCCGCCCCGTGCGGGCGGGCAACGCGTTCGAGGAGACGGTGGAGCGGCTCGTGCAGGCGATCCGGCTCGGTGTGGTGGGCCCGGGGGAGAGGCTGCCCGCGGAGCGCGACCTGGCGGCGCGGTTGGGTGTCAGCCGGGTGACGTTGCGCGAGGCGATCCGGTCGCTCCAGGACGCCGGGTACGTCGAGTCGCGCCGCGGCCGGTACGGCGGGACGTTCGTGAACTCGCCGTTGCCCGCGCCCGCGCCGGACCGCCGGGTCGACGCCGGCGAGCTGGCGGACGCGTTGACGGTGCGGTGGGCGGTGGAGACGGGCGCGGCGCAGTGCGCGGCCGGTCGCGCCCTGGGCCCGGTGGAGCGGCGCAACCTGCTGGCGCGGCTGGTCGAGTGCCGTGACGCGTCGGTGGACTCCTACCGGCGCAAGGACTCGCGGCTGCACCTGGCGATCGCCGAGGCGACCGGCTCGCCGTCGCTCACGGCGGCCGTCGCCGACGCCCGGACCAGGGTGAACGCCCTGCTCGACCGGATACCGCTGCTGCCGCCGAACCTGGCGCACTCCAACGAGCAGCACGAGGAGATCGTGACCCACATCGTGGCGGGCGACCCGGAGGCCGCGCGGCGGGCGATGGCCGAGCACCTGGACGGCACGGCCCTGCTGCTGCGCGGCTTCCTGTCCTGAGCCGGCCCGGGTCAGCGCTCGAAGTCGCGTCCCGGGAACCGGTCGGGGCCGCGGTCTCCCCGGTCTCCCCGCTCACCGCGCTCGCCGCGCTCGTCGAACCGCGAGTGACCGGGCCGGTCGGCCCCGACGCCGTACCGGGGGCGGTCGTGGTCGAGCAGCGCCACGATCCCGCCGCCGAGGACGAGCCCGAGCAGGCCGACGGCGACCAGTTGGGTCGCGCGGTGCTTGACGACCCGGCCGGCCACCGCACCCCGGCCGGGAGGCGGCGGGTAGTGGCCGGGGTGCGGTGCGCCGGGGGCCTGGTGGGCGGCCGGTCCGCCGGCGGGCCGCGCCGCCGGCTGCTCGGGCGCGGGGCCCGCGGCGGGCGTGGCGGGTGCGGCCGGGTTCGCGGGGTCCGACGCCGGGTTGGACTGGGGTGGGTTGGACTGGGGTGGGTTGGACTGGGGCGGGGTGGACGCGGGCGGGGTGGACAGGGGCGTGGTGGCGTCGGCGGGCGGCTGGTCCGGCGCGGGCGGTGTGGCGGGAGTGCGGTCCGCCGCCGGGTCGGGGGTGGCGCGTGGTGGCTGGTTCGGGTCTGACATGGGGGGCTCCTGCTCTCCCGTGCTGGTGACGCCATCGTGCGCGGTCGACCTGAGCGGAGGCTGATGAGCGGCTGTCGGTCCGCTGTGAGCCGATCTCGACGAGGCCGGGCCGACCGGGCCGTCCTGGCGTCGCCGCGCCTCGCCCCGGCGCGGTCGTGACCGCGACCGCGAGGTCCCGCTCGCCGACCTGGCCGCCGCCACGACCCCGTCCGCCGCGGCCGGCGCCCCACCGGACGTGCCGTGACCTCGGTCGACGCGCCGCCCGCCCTGATCCGCGGCTGGGCGCCCACCCGACCGGGTGATCCGCGGGACACCGGACCGGCCGACCCGGTGCGCCGGGAAAGGACTCGGCGCGCACCGATAACATCTCGGGCACAGGACCTACCCACACCGAGGAGTCACCGTGTCCCAGCCACGTCCCGCAGCCGTCCCGACCCCACCGCGCGTGGTGGTGACGGCGGGGACCACCGCGGGGACGGCGGTGCGTGAAGCGGGGCTCCCGGGCAAGGGGCCGGACGCCGTCGTGGTCGTGCGCGACCCCGAAGGCCACCTGCGCGACCTGTCGTGGGCGCCGCAGGTGGACGTCGAGGTCGAGGCGGTCGCCGCCGACACCGAGGCCGGCCGCAGCGTCATCCGGCACTCCGCCGCCCACGTGCTGGCGCAGGCCGTCCAGCAGCAGTTCCCCGACGCCGAGCTGGGCATCGGCCCGCCGGTCAAGGACGGCTTCTACTACGACTTCCGGGTCGACAAGCCGTTCACGCCCGAAGACCTCCAGGCGCTGGAGAAGCGCATGAAGTCGATCATCAAGGGCGCGCAGCGGTTCAACCGCCGCGTGGTCGAGTCGGTCGACGCGGCCAAGGTCGAGCTGGCGAACGAGCCGTTCAAGCTCGAGCTGGTGGACCTCAAGTCCGGATCGTCCGACACCGCCGTCGACACCTCCGAGATCATGGAGGTCGGCGGCGGCGAGCTGACCATCTACGACAACCTCGACCCGCGGTCCGGCGAGCGCGTGTGGGGCGACCTGTGCCGCGGCCCGCACGTGCCGACGACCAAGCACATCCCGGCGTTCAAGCTGACCCGCGTCGCCGCCGCGTACTGGCGCGGCAACGAGAAGAACCCGCAGCTGCAGCGCATCTACGGCACGGCGTGGGAGTCGCAGGAGGCGCTGGACGCGTACCTGGAGCTGCTGGCCGAGGCCGAGCGGCGCGACCACCGCAAGCTGGGCGTCGAGCTGGACCTGTTCAGCTTCCCGGACGAGATCGGCTCCGGCCTGGCGGTGTTCCACCCCAAGGGTGGCGTCATCCGCAAGGCCATGGAGGACTACTCGCGCGCCCGGCACACCGAAGAGGGCTACGAGTTCGTCTACTCGCCGCACATCACCAAGGGCAACCTGTTCGAGACGTCCGGTCACCTCGACTGGTACCGCGACGGCATGTACCCGGCGATGCACCTCGACGCCGAGCTCAACGAGGACGGCACGGTCCGCAAGCCCGGCCAGGACTACTACCTCAAGCCGATGAACTGCCCGTTCCACGACCTGATCTTCAAGTCGCGCGGGCGGTCCTACCGCGAGCTGCCGCTGCGCATGTTCGAGTTCGGCGGCGTGTACCGATACGAGAAGTCCGGCGTGATCCACGGCCTGACCCGCGTGCGCGGCATGACGCAGGACGACGCGCACATCTTCTGCACGCCCGACCAGGTGCAGGACGAGCTGAAGTCGCTGCTGTCCTTCGTGCTCGGGCTGCTGCGCGACTACGGCCTGGACGACTTCTACCTGGAGCTGTCGACCCGCAACCCGGAGAAGTCGGTCGGCTCCGACGAGGTCTGGGAGAAGGCCACGGAGGCGCTGCGCGTCGCGGCCGAGGACTCCGGGCTGGAACTGGTGCCCGACCCGGGCGGCGCCGCGTTCTACGGGCCGAAGATCTCCGTGCAGGCGAAGGACGCGCTGGGCCGCACCTGGCAGATGTCGACCATCCAGGTGGACTTCAACCTGCCCGAGCGGTTCGAGCTGGAGTACACCGGCCCGGACGGCACGCGGCAGCGCCCGGTCATGATCCACCGCGCGCTGTTCGGCTCGGTCGAGCGGTTCTTCGGCGTGCTGACCGAGCACTACGCGGGCGCGTTCCCGGCGTGGCTGGCGCCCGTGCAGGTGGTGGGCATCCCGATCGCGGACGAGCACGTCGACCACCTGCTCGCGGTGGCGGCGCAGCTCAAGGCGAAGGGCATCCGGGTCGAGGTGGACGCCTCCGACGACCGGATGCAGAAGAAGATCCGCAACCACACCACGCAGAAGGTGCCGTTCATGCTGCTCGCGGGCGGCAAGGACGTGGAGCAGGGCGCGGTGTCGTTCCGGTTCCGCGACGGCACGCAGATCAACGGCGTGCCGGTCGAGCGCGCCGTCGAGACGGTCGTGGACTGGGTGGCGCGACGCGAGAACGCCTCGCCCACGGCGGAACTCGTCCAGTGACGGACCGGCACGAGGAACAGGACGGGGTCGGGGTCCACGACGCGTTGCAGCGGTTGTGGACCCCGCACCGCCTCTCGTACGTGCGCGGTGAGGGCAAGGCCGTCGGCGACGAGCCCGAGGGGTGCCCGTTCTGCCGGGTGATCGGGCTGGACGACGCCGAGGGCCTGATCCTGGCGCGCGGCGAGCTGGTGTTCGCGGTGCTCAACCTGTACCCGTACAACCCGGGCCACCTGATGGTGCTGCCGTACCGGCACGTGCCCGACTACACCGACCTGACCGAGGCCGAGACGGCGGAGTTCGCCGCGTTCACCCAGAAGGCGATGCGGGTGATCAGGTCGGCGTCCGCGCCGCACGGGTTCAACGTCGGCATGAACCAGGGCGTGGTGGCGGGCGCGGGCATCGCGGCCCACCTGCACCAGCACGTGGTGCCGCGCTGGGGCGGCGACGCGAACTTCATGCCGGTGATCGGCCACACCAAGGTCCTGCCGCAACTGCTCGGCGAGACCAGGCAGCTCCTGGCCGACGCCTGGTCCGCCGCCGGCTGACGATCCGGGCGAAGGCCTGCCCGGGACGGTCCCGTGCGGCGGGACAAGGATGACCGCACCGAACGCGCCCACCGGCGCCGTGGGTCGACGGGCCCGACGGCGCGAAGAGGCACCCGCCCGTCTCGACTGGTGACGCGGACCCCCGGCCCGTTCGACTGCCGCGCCCAGGGCGTTCGACCGGGATGACCTGAGTGTTCGACGCAGGGGTCTTGAGCGTTCGACACGGGGCCGCGGGCGTTCGACTCACGAGGTCGGCGAAAGTTCAACTTTTTTGGTTTCGGCTTGAACGGACGGTGGGGCTGTCTCGTTCAGACCGGGTGTCCACGCCCGGCTGACGAGAGGTGCGCACCCTGTGACGGCCATGACCGAGCCCGACGCCGTGCTAGGCCTGCCCCCGGACGACCGCTCCCTGTTCCGGCGATTCGGCCGCGGTCCGACCGCGACACCGCCGTTCCACCGGATCCACCACGCCTTCGAGTCCCACGCGACGCGGTCGCCGCACGCGCGGGCGGTCGAGCACGAAGGCGCCTGCGTGACCTACGGCGAACTCGACCACCGCGCGAACGTCGTGGCGGCCGAGCTCCTCGACGCGGGCGTGCGCCCCGGCGACCACGTCGGCGTCTTCTTAACGCGCTCGACCCACCTCGTCGTCGGCATCCTGGCGGTGCTGAAGGTCGGCGCGGCGTACGTGCCGCAGGACGTCCGGATCACCCCGGCCGCCCACCTCGACCACGTCATCCGCACCGCCGGCATCGAGGTCGTCCTGACCACCGGCGAGCACGCCCGGCACGTGCGCGGCCTCGCCGCGCCGAAGGTCCTCGCCCTCGACACCGTCCCGGACCGCCGCGTCGGCCCACCTCGCGCGGAGTCCGGTGACACGGCCGTCGTCATCTTCACCTCCGGCACCACCGGTGTGCCCAACGGCGTCCGCGTCACCCACGCGAACCTGTGCAACGTCCTGCTCACCGCGCCCGGCGACCTCGGCATCCGGCCGGGCGACCGGGTCGCGCAGCTGCTCAACATCGCGTTCGACATGGCGGTGTGGGAGATCTTCGGCGCGCTCGCCCACGGCGCCACCTCCGTCATCCGCGGCCGGGACATCGGGCAGACGGCGAAGACCGCCACCGTGCTCATCGCCACGCCCGGCGTGCTGTCCACACTGGACCCCGACGGGTGTCCCGACGTGCGGACGGTCGCCGTGGCCGGTGAGCGCTGCCCCAAACCCCTCGCCGACGCCTGGTCCGCCCGCGCCGCGTTCCACAACGCCTGCGGACCCACCGAAGTCACGATCGTCAACACCGTGCAGCGCTACGACCCGCGCACGGGCCGGCTGACCATCGGCCGTCCCGTCCCCAACAGCACGGTCTACGTGCTCGACCAGGACCTGCGGCCGTGCCGGATCGGCGAGGTCGGCGAGATGTGGGCGGGCGGCGCCTGCGTCACGGCCGGCTACCTCGGCAACGACGTGCTGACCGCCCAGCGCTACCGCCCCGACCCCTTCCTCGGCGGCGAGCACCTCATGTTCCGCACCCGCGACCTGGGCCGCTGGACGCCGGACGGCGAGTTGGAGCACCACGGCCGCACCGACGACCAGGTCAAGGTGCGGGGCTTCCGGGTCGAGCTGGACGCGGTCACCTCCGCCCTGGAGACGACACCCGGCTGCGCCCGCGCGACGACCGTCGTGCACGACGGCAGGCTGGTCGGGTTCGTCAGCCCCGCCACCGTGGACCCCGCGGCGGCCACGGACGCGGTCGCGGGCGCCCTGCCCTACTACTGCGTGCCGTCGCTGGTCGTCGCGGTGGACGACCTGCCGCTGACCGCGCGCGGCAAAGTGGACCGGGCCGCGCTCTCGTCACTGGTGACGGTCGCATGACCACCACGCGCACCGACCCGCCGTCGGCGCTGGGGCTCAGGCTCCGCAAGCGCCCGTTCACCCACCACAACCGGCTCGCCGCCGCCGTCGTCCTGGCCAACGTGGTCGCGGCGTTCGGCGTGGCCGACGCGCGAGAGCTCGCGGACCTGGTCGTCGTCAACGTCGCCCTGGCCGTCCTGATCCGCCAGCAGCACGTGATCAACCTGCTGTTCCGGCTCGCCACGAGCGCGCCGACGACGTGGCCGCTGCGCGTGCGCCGGACCCTGGGCAAGGTCTACCACTTCGGCGGCCTGCACGTCGGCGCGGCGCTCAGCGCCACCGCGTGGTTCACCGCGCTCGCCGTGATCCGGCCCGACCCGCTGACCTGGGTGATCCTCGCCCTGATGGTCGCGATGGCGGTCTTCGCCCTGCCCGGCCTGCGGGCGCGGCGGCACGACGCGTTCGAGCGCGTGCACCGCTTCGCCGGCTGGACCGTGCTCGCCCTGTTCGCCGCGCACTCGTCCCGGCAGCCCGGCTTCGTCGGCTCGACCCAGTTCTGGCTGCTCCTGCTGGTCGTGGCGAGCGTCGCGCTGCCGTGGACGCGGCTGCGGCGGGTGCCGGTGCGGATCACCAGGCCGTCGCGGCACGTCGCGCTGGTGTCGTTCGACCACGGCGTGACGCCGTTCGCCGGCTCGTCCACCGCGGTGAGCCGCCACCCGCTGCTGGAGTGGCACTCGTTCGCCAACGTGCCGACCCCCGGCCGCACCGGGTTCCGGCTCACCATCTCGCGCGCGGGCGACTGGACCGGCTCGCTGATCGACGACCTGCCGGCGCACCTGTGGGTGAAGGGCGTGCCCACCGCCGGCGTCGGCAACATCGACAAGCTGTTCACCAGGGTGGTGTGGGTGGCCACCGGCAGCGGCATCGGGCCGTGCCTGCCCCACCTGCTGTCGCGGGACACGCCGTCGCGCCTGGTGTGGTCCACCCGCACGCCCCGCGACACCTACGGCGACGAGCTGGTGGACGAGATCGAGGCCGTGCAGCCGGACGCGCTGGTCTGGGACACCGTCCGCGACGGCAAGCCCGACCTGGTGGAACTGGTGCTGCGGGCGCACCGGGAGTTCGACGCCGAAGCCGTGATCTGCATCTCGAACAAGAAGACGACCTGGCACGTGGTGGAGGAGCTGGAAGCGCGTGGCGTGCCCGCGTTCGGCGCCATCTGGGACTCGTGAGGAGACTTCGTGGACTACTCGACCTTGCTCGTCGAAGAACAGGACGGCGTCACGACGGTCACCGTGTCCCGGCCGTCGGCGCGCAACGCGCTGTCCGGCCGGGTGCTGGCGGAACTCGACCACTTCCTGTCCGGCGTCCTCGTCGGACCCGCGCCGCGCGGGATCATCCTCACCGCGGCGCCCGGCCCGGCGTTCATCGCGGGCGCGGACATCCGCGAGATGGCGGTGATGACGCCGGAGGAGGGCGCGCGGTTCGGGGCGCTGGGCCAGCGCGTCACCCGGCTGCTGGAGGAGGTGCCGTGCCCGGTCGTCGCGTGCGTGGACGGCTACGCGCTCGGCGGCGGCTGCGAGGTGGTGCTGGCGTGCGACTTCGCCTACGCGACCCGCCGCGCGGTCTTCGGCCAGCCGGAGGTCGTGCTCGGCCTCATCCCGGGCTTCGGCGGCTGCGTCCGGCTCCAACGCCTGGTCGGGCCGGCCGCCGCCCGCGAGCTGATCTACACCGGCAGGCACGTCGACGCGGCGGAGGCGGCGCGGCTCGGGCTCGTCACCGCGGTGTTCGACGACCGTGATGGGATGCTGGCCGCCGCGCGCGCGGTGCTCGGCCGGATCTCGGGCAACTCGGCCACGGCGGTGGCGCTGGCCAAGGCCGCGGTGCACGCCTCCGGCGGCACGACGGTCGCCGCCGGGCTGGCGTTCGAGCTCGACGCGTTCCGCGAGGCGTTCACCACCGACGACATGCGCGAGGGCACGGCGGCCTTCCTCGCCAAGCGCCGGCCGGTCTTCCCCGGCGCGATCCCCCCGGTCGGGGCTCGGGAACCGCTGCTCCACGACTAGCCGAGGAGGTGCGCGATCAACGACAGTCACATTGCCCTGCTGCGCTCCCTCCACGACGAGCACGCGCCCGCCCTGTGGCGGTACGTGCGGCGGCTGACCGGGGACGACGAGCTGTCCCGCGACGTGGTGCAGGAGGCGCTGCTGCGGGCGTGGCGCAACCCCAAGGTGCTCGAGCAGGGCGCGACGGCGGCTCGGGCGTGGCTCTACACGGTGGCGCGCAACGTCGTGATCGACGAGCGGCGCAGCGCCCGCGCCCGCTGGGAGATCGGGTCGGAGCGGCTGCCCGAACGGGCGCGCAACGACCACAGCGACTCCGCGTTGGACGCCTGGTTGGTGGCCGATGTGCTCACCCAGTTGACGCCGGAGCACCGCGCGGTGATCGTGCGTGCTTACTACATGGGGCAGTCGGTCGCCGAGCTCGCCGTCGTGCTGGACCTGCCGGAGGGCACCGTGAAGTCCCGGCTGCACTACGGTCTGCGGGCGCTGCGGGTGGCGTTGGAGGAGAAGGGGGTCACCGGACGTTGAGCTCGCCAGTCGATCCGTACCGGGACTGGGGTGCCGCGTACGTCCTGGGTTCGCTGTCGCCCGGCGAACGGCGGGAGTTCGAGGGACACCTGGCCGGGTGCCCGGAGTGCTCGGGTGACGTGGCGTCCTTCGCCGGCGTGCCCGGCATCCTCTCGGCGGTGCCCCGCGACCGGGCGCTCGACCTGCTCGAGCCCGAGTTCGCCGCCGAGCCGCCGCCCGCGGTGCTCACCGGCCTGCTGGCGGCCGAGCGGTCGCGGCGGTGGCGGGCGCGGGCACTGGTGGCCGCCGCGCTGGTCGTGGCGGCGTTCACGGGGGCGGCGGTCGCGCTGGCCGTGCGACCGGCCGCTCCCACCGCCTCGACCGCGGTCCCGGCCACCGCCTCGACCACCGCCGCGCCGACGTCCGCGCCCGACGTGGCGATGCGCCAGACCGTGCCCAGCCCCGTGACGGCCAGCGTGCGGTTGGTGGACGAGCCGTGGGGCACCCGGATCGACGTGCTGTGCGCCTACGCCGTGCCGGCCGGGCCGCCACCGCCCGAGTTCGCCTACGCCCTGCACGTGGTCGTGGCCGGCGGCGCCTCGGTGCGGGTCGCGACCTGGACGGCCGGTCCGGGCTCGACCACCCGGCCGACCGCGACCACCGAGCTGGCCCGATCCGACATCACCGGCGTCGAGATCAGATTGGTGCAGAACGATCTGGTCCTGCTCCGCGTCGAGTTCTGACCGCTCCCGGCCGCCGCCGGCGGGCCGCCCCGACGATCACCCGCAGGCCCGCGACCTGGTGCAGGCGCACCTGCACGGCCGGATGCACGTGCACCACCCCGAAACACCCGCCGACGTGTTCCAGATCACCCGGGGCGACGGCCGGAGGGGCCTCAGACACCTTCCTGGCCGATCGTCAAGAGGGGTGAGCGTCGATACGGTGCGTTGCATGACCGCACCTGAGCGTTCGCGGCTGGCCCGAGAACGGCTCTCGCGCGAGTTACGGAGGCTGCGCACCGAGGCCAAGATGACCGGCACGGCCACGGCGCGCGCTACCGGGATGAGCCAGTCCAAGCTGTCGAAGATCGAGAACGGCATGCTCCTCCCGTCCGTGACCGATGTGGAGCGCCTGGTCGCCGAGCTGTCCGCGACCAGGGAGACCAGGGTCGAGCTGGTGGAGTTGGCCCGTCAGCTGCACGCCGAGGCGGAGACCCGCCGCGTGGTGCTGCACCGGGGGGCGCATCGACACCAGCAGACCGTGGCCCGGATCGAGGCACGGGCCACCACCAGCCGCTTCTTCCAGAACGCGGGTGTGCCCGCGCTCTTGCAGAGCGAGAACTACCTGCGGGTCGTGCACAACACGATGCCCTCGCACGAGCAGGACACCGCGATCGCCACGCTGCGTAGTCGCCGTGCCCGGATGGACGATCTGGGTAAGCGGTTCGTGTTCCTGCTGGCGGAGAGCGCGCTGCGCTGGCGGATGGGTTCGGCGGACCTGATGTGCGAGCAGATCGACCACCTCGTGCAGATCATCCGCAGGCCGAACGTGCAGCTCGGCGTGGTGCCGTGGACGGCGGACGCGAACATGGTGGCCCTGCACGGGTTCCAGGTGTACGACGAGCGGGTGGTGACGTTGAGCGTGCTGACCGGCAACGCGACCATCACCGACCCGCACGACGTGCGCGAGTACCTGGCCCTGTTCGGCAGGCTCGAACGGCTGGCGGTGCGCGGCGACGCGCTGGAAGACCTGCTGGAGCAGATCTCCAGGGACCACCGCAAGCTCGGCTGAGCTGGGTGGTTAGGCTGCCGGTGACCACCTCGTCCCCGTCGGTAGGTGCCCCGCCACCCCATGCTGAACATCTTCGCCCGCGCGTCGGTTTCGCGCGTCACCGATCCGATCGGTGCGTGGCTGCTGCGTCGCGGCCTCACCCCGAACGCCGTCACGGTGCTGGGCACCGTCGGCTCCGTCGCCGTCTCGCTGTGGTTCATCCCGCGCGGGCAGCTCTTCACGGGCGCGGCGCTGGTCACCGTGTTCGTGCTGTTCGACCTGATCGACGGCGCCATGGCGCGCGCGCAGGGCGGCGGCACGAAGTTCGGCGCCGTGCTGGACGCGAGCTGCGACCGGATCGCCGACGGCGCGCTGTTCGCCGCCGTCGCCTGGTGGGCGTTCGGCGCCGACGAGCACGGCCTGGCCGCCGCGACCCTGGTCTCGCTGGTCGGCGCGCAGGTCACGTCCTACGTCAAGGCGCGCGCCGAGGCGTCCGGGCTCTCCGCCGACGGCGGGTTGGCCGAACGCGCCGAGCGGTTCATCGTGGCGCTGGTCGGCGTCGGCCTGCACGGGCTCGGCGTGCCCTACGTCCTGCCGGTGGCCCTGTACCTGCTGGCCGCGCTGGTGACGATCACCGTGGTGCAGCGCATCCTGGCCGTGAGCCGCGCCGCGAAGGAGCTCGGGACGTGACCGCTCGGGACATCAAGGGCGGCCTGGCCGACCTGGGCTACGCCGCCGGGTGGCGCCTGGCGCGGCTGCTGCCGGAGAAGGCGGCGCGGGCGTTGTCCGACGCGGCGGCCGACCGGGCCGCGAAGCGCGGCGGCGGTGGCGTGCGCCAGCTGCGGTCGAACCTGCGCCGGGTCGTGCCGCGGGCGGGCGAGGCCGAGCTGGACGAGCTGGTCCGGCTGGCCGTGCGCTCCTACGCCCGGTACTGGCGCGAGGCGTTCCGGATGCCGTCGCTGGACCAGGCGGCGCTCTACGCCGAGCTGGACCGGACGATGACCGGCGTCGAGAACCTGGACGCGGCCCTGGCCGAGGGGCGCGGCGCGGTCATCGCGCTGCCGCACTGCGGCAACTGGGACATGGCGGGCGTCTGGCTGGTCGGGCACTGCGGCACGTTCACCACCGTCGCCGAGCGGCTCAAGCCCGAGTCGCTGTACCGGCGGTTCATCGCGTTCCGGGAGAGCCTCGGCTTCGAGGTCGTGCCGCTGACCGGCGGCGACCGCAACCCGGCGCTCGTGCTCGCCGAGCGGCTGCGCGCGAACCAGGTCGTCTGCCTGCTCGCCGACCGCGACCTCACCGCGGGCGGCGTGCCCGTGACGTTCTTCGGCGAGCGCACCATGATGCCCGCCGGTCCCGCCCACCTGGCCGCGACCACCGGCGCCGCGCTGATCCCGGCCGGCCTGTGGTTCACCGAGGACGGCTGGGTCATCCGGCTGCACCCGCCGGTCCGGGTGCCGGGCACGGCGGGCGTGCCCGCGGCGACCCAGCAGGTGGCCGACGTGTTCGCCGCCGACATCGCCGCGCACCCCACCGACTGGCACATGATGCAGCAGCTGTGGCTGGCCGACCTGCCGGAGAGCAGGCAGAAGGCGCTGCGCCGGGTGCTGGCCCGCCGGGGGGAATCCGCGTGAAGGTCGGCATCGTCTGCCCGTACTCGTTCGAAGTGCCCGGGGGAGTGCAGGCGCACGTGGTCGACCTGGCCCGCGCGCTGCGCGGCCTCGGTCACGAGGTGGAGGTGCTGGCGCCCGCCGACGACGACACGCCGGTGCCGGAGTTCGTCACATCGGCCGGTCGCGCGGTCGGCATCCCGTACAACGGTTCGGTGGCGAGGCTGTCGTTCGGACCGGTGTCGTTCGCCCGCGTCCGGCGGTGGATCGCCGAGCACGACTTCGACGTGCTGCACCTGCACGAGCCGACCGCGCCGTCGCTGTCGATGCTGGCGCTGATGGTGGCCGACGGCCCGATCGTGGCCACCTTCCACACCTCGACGCCGCGCTCGAAGATGCTGTCGGCGTTCCAGGCCGTGCTGCAACCGTTCCTGGAGAAGATCACCGCCCGGATCGCGGTGTCCGCGCTGGCCCGCCGCGTGCAGGTGGAGCACCTGGGCGGTGACGCGGTGGAGATCCCCAACGGGGTCGACGTCGGGTTCTTCGCCGACGCGGCCCCGCTGGACGGCTACCCCCGGCCCGGAGGCACGGTCGGGTTCGTCGGCCGGTTCACCGAGCCGCGCAAGGGCATGCCGGTGCTGCTCGACGCGTTCCGCCGGCTCGACGCGCCGGACGTGCGGCTGCTGGTCGTGGGTCGCGGCGACGAGGACGAGCTGCGCAAGCAGGCGGGGCCGGAGCTGGCGTCGCGGGTGGTGTTCCTCGGCATGGTGGACGACGAGACGAAGGCCCGCGCCCTGCGCAGCGTCGACGTCTACTGCGCGCCCAACACCGGTGGCGAGAGCTTCGGGATCATCCTCACCGAGGCGATGTCGGCGGGCGCGGCGGTGCTGGCCAGCGACCTCGACGCGTTCCGGCGCGTGCTCGACGACGGCAAGGCGGGTGTGCTGACCCCCGTCGGGGACTCGTCCGCGCTGGCCGCGGCGTTACGGGCGCTGCTGACCGACCCCGGGCGGCGGGCGGACTACGTGGACGCGGCGCGGCAGCGGGTGATGATGTTCGACTGGTCGGTGGTCGCGAACCAGGTGGTGCGGGTCTACGAGAGCGCCATGGCGGCCGACCCGCGTCGGGTGGGTGAGGCGTGACCAGTTCCGGCGTCGCGACGACGTTCCTGGTGCTGCTGGCGCTGGCCGTGCTGATCGGGCCGTGGACGCTCGGCACGGCCAACCGGCTCGACCGGCTGCACGTGAGGACGGACGCGGCCTGGGCGGCCCTGGACGCGGCCCTGGCGCGGCGCGCCGTGGTGACGCGGGCGGTGGCGGCGGTGTGCGGCAAGCCCGAGCTGCGCGCGGCGGCGGACCGGGCCGAGCGGTCGACCCGGCCGGACCGGGAAGCGGCGGAGAACCGGCTCTCGGCGTTGCTCGAGGCGCTGGACCGGTCGGTGCTGGAACCGGCGCTCGCGGCCGAGCTGTCCGACGCGGAACAACGGGTGGTGCTGGCCCGGCGGGTGCACAATGACGCCGTGCGCGACACGCTGGCGCTGCGCCGGCGGCGGTCCGTGCGGTGGTTGCGGCTGGCGGGCACCGCGCCGACGCCGTCCTACTTCGAGATCGCCGAACCCGGCGGCGACGTCGAGGCGTCCACCTTGACCCAGCGCGTGTCGGCGCGGGTCGTGCTGCTGGACGCCGACGACCGGGTGCTGTTGTTCGAGGGCTTCGACCCGACCCGGCCGGACGAGCTGTTCTGGTTCACCGTCGGGGGTGGGGTCGAGCCCGGGGAGGACGTCCGGACCGCGGCGGTGCGGGAGCTGTTCGAGGAGACCGGTGTCGAGGTCTCCGACGACGAGCTGGTCGGTCCGGTGTGGAAGCGGCACGCCGTGTTCGCCTTCGACGGCTTGAACTACGCGGCGGTCGAGTGGTTCTTCGTCGGAAAGGTGGAGGCAGTCGACGTGGACACCTCGCGGTTCAACGAGATCGAGCAGCAGACCATCCGCCGGCACCGGTGGTGGTCGGTGGCGGAACTGGCGGCCACCGACGCGACGGTGTACCCGGTGCAGCTGGCCGAGGTGCTGCCCGGCGCGCTGGTCGGGTGGGACGGCACGACCCGTTCGGTCCGATGATCGGCATCTCGAGCCGGATGGACGACGTCGTCTCCTTCTACCGCGCCTTGGAGGAGTCGGACCGGCCCCGCGCGTACTTCGAGTTCGTGGACGCGGAGGGCTGGGTCGACGAAGGCGCGCGGGCGCTCTACGAGGCCGTGGAGCACGAGGGGGAGCTGATCGCGATCCGGCAGATCGAGCTGCCCTCGGCGGGCGGGATGCACCGCTACTCGTGGCGGCGGGTGGAGGACGCCTACGGCGGTCTCACCGACGAGCCGATCGACCCGCACGACGACCCGGTCAAGCCGATCACCCGGGAGACCTTCGTCGAGCAGTGGAACGCGTCGCCGCACGACGTGTGACCGGGCGGCCGGACGGGTCGGACGCGGTGAGCCCGTCCCAGGTGGTCGGGCTCACCGGGGTCGTCCGCGCCCGGCGCCGGAGGGACCTGCGCCTGGCCGGGACCCGGTTGCCGGCCCGCGACCCCGGTCCAGGTCACCGGCCCGATCGGGTCGACGGCGATCGACAGCGGGCACGGCACCCCGCCCGCCCGCCTGACGGCGCGGTGCGGGCGTGGGGTCGGCGGGCGGGCAGCCTGGGCGACGGCGCGCAGACCCCGGCGCCCGGGGCGCCTAGAGGATGAACGTCGCGATCATCTGCCCGAGCAGCCGCACGTCGGCGTGGCCCTTGAACTCCAGCCGCACCTGGCCCAGGCCGCTGAACCACAGGTCGAGCTCGGCGTCCATGTCGAACGTGCCCGCGGTCTCGATGGAGAACGCCTGCACCCGGCTGTAGGGCAGCGACGTGAAGTCCTTCTTGCGGCCGGTCATGCCCTGGACGTTCACCGCGATCACCCGCTTGGTGGTGAACACCACGAAGTCGCGCACCGTCTTGAAGCTCGACACGATCTGCTCGCCCTGGATGAGGATCGGCGACACCTGCGACGCGATGTCCTCGGGCCGGCACGGCGCCAGCTTGAAGACTGACTGCTTCTCGAAGTCGATCACACGTTCGACGGTACCGGCTACCGCGGCCACCCCGCCGGGTTGGAGGCCGATTCCCGGGAGATCCCCGACCCCGTCTCCGGGTGATCCCCGAACCTCGCGGCGTGCAGGTGGGCGAAGAAGTAGCAGAACGCCTCGCACTCGGCGTCCTGCACCGCCACGCGCGGGTCACGGGCCACGGCCTCGTAGAACTCCTGGCCGAGGGCGAGGATGAAACCGCGGGCGTAGAGGAAGCCGTCGTCCGAGCCGTCGGTGACCTCCTGGACGTCGACCCGGTCGATCTCGTGCAGCTTGCGCTCGGCCACCCGGTCCAGCGCGGTCAGCTCCTCGGCGGACAGCCCCTCGCACGCCGACGCCAGCGCCACCAGCACGGTGTCCAGGTGCTCCTCCAGCTCCGCGGCCTCCTCGAAGGCCTCGGCGGACACGTCGCGCTTGGCCAGGGCCCGGCGCAGGTCGTTCGGCCCGGGGCCGAGCCCGGCCCACGCGTTCTCCAGCATCGCCCAGAAGCGGGCCTCTTCGGCAGCGGTCGGAAGGATCATGGCGCGACGGTAGCAACGGGGTCCGACAGTCCCCGGCCGGCCGGGGACCGCCGTCGGTCACCGGGCCTGGAACAGGGTGGCTTACCCGGTAGTGGCTGTCCTCGGTCGTCGGTCGTCGCGCACCGGCCGCGCGGCGAGGTGAACGAGGCGACGTACTCCACACCCGGCTCCACCGGCACGGGCGCGGGGGACACGCCGGTCGGCAGGGCCGCCGGCCGCGTGCCGTCACCCCGCCACAACCGCACCGCGACCGGCGTGTCCCGTTGCGCCAGGTCCGCGGAAACCGCCGGGTCCTCGGTGTGGAAGCCGCACTGGTGGCACGGACCCGGGGATGAACCCCGGCGCGGGAGCCCGCACGCCGACGTACAGCGTCCTGGGCACGGAGGGGTCGCCGACCGCGGTGTCGGTGTTCACCCGACCCACGATCGTGTGCACACCGGGATGCTGCGGGGTGAACACGCAGGCCACAGCGCCTGCGTGACGCCGCTCTCCCCGCCCGGCGGCACCGCTGCGGCGACCACGAGGATCGTGACGGTGATCGTGACGGGTGAGGGGATCGCTACACGGCGACGCGAACCGCGCAGCGGCCCCCACGCGGACGGCCCACCGGGGTCCGCGCGGGGGCCGCCGGGTCACACCCGGCCGATCACCTCGTTGCCGTAGGCCGCCAGCGTCTCGTCCTTCGCGTCGTGCATCAGGTACAGCGCGAAGTTGTCCACGCCGGCCTCCCGGAGCTCCCGCAACCGGTCCACGTGCGCGGACGCCGGGCCGAGCAGGCAGAACCGGTCCACGATCGAGTCCGGCACGAAGTCGGTCGACCGGTTGCCCGCCTTGCCGTGGTGGGCGTAGTCGTAGCCCTCGCGGTCCTTGATGTAGTCGGTCAGCGCGGCGGGCACCGCGCCAGAGTCGCCGTACCGCGCGACCAGGTCGGCCACGTGGTTGCCGACCATCCCGCCGAACCAGCGCAGCTGGTCGCGCTGGTGCGGCAGGTCCGCGCCGACGTACGCGGGCGCGGCCACGCACATCGTGATCGCCGACGGGTCGCGGCCGGCGGCCACGGCCGCCTCCCGCACCGTCCCGATCGTCCACCGCGCGATGTCGACGTCCGCGGTCTGCAGGATGAACCCGTCGGCCTGCTCGCCGACCAGCCGCAACGCGCGCGGCCCGTACGCGGCCATCCACATCTCCAGCTTGCCGTCGCGCACCCACGGGATGCGCACCGGCGTGCCGTGGTGCTCGACCTCCCGGCCCTCGGCCAGGTCCTTGATCACGGTCATCGCCCGGCCCAGCGTGGCCAGCGACGCGGGCCGCTGCCCGATCACCCGCCGGGCGGAGTCGCCGCGCCCGATGCCGCACACCGTGCGGTTGCCGAACATGTCGTTCAGCGTCGCGAACAGCGACGCCGTCACCGACCAGTCCCGCGTGCTCGGGTTGGTCACCATCGGGCCGACGACCAGCTCCCTCGTCGCCGCCAGCACCTGCGAGTAGACGACGAACGGCTCCTGCCACAGCACGACCGAGTCGAACGTCCAGCCGTACCGGAACCCGTTGTCCTCGGCGGCCTTCATGCGGGCCACCACGTCCCGCGCGGGCGGGTCGGTCTGGAGCACTACCCCGAAGTCCACGTCCGCCCCCTAGACCAGGTACTGGTTCAGCTCGCGGGACAGGAACTTCCCGTGCCCGGCCGCGCCGTGGAACCCGCCGGCGTCCACGACCACCCGGCCGCGCGAGAGCACCGTGTCGACCTTGCCGGTGATCTCCATGCCCTCGTACGCGGAGTAGTCGACGTTCATGTGGTGCGTGGCCGCGGAGATCACCTGCCGCGCGTCCGGGTCGTACACCACGACGTCGGCGTCCGCGCCGGGCGCGATGACGCCCTTGCGGGGGTGCAGGCCGAACATCCGCGCGGGCGTGGTGGAGCAGATCTCCACCCAGCGCTCCAGCGTGATCTCACCCTTCACCACACCCTGGTGCAGCAGGTCGATCCGGTGCTCGACCCCCGGCATCCCGTTCGGGATCTTCGAGAAGTCGCCGCGCCCCAGCTCCTTCTGGTCCTTGAAGCAGAACGGGCAGTGGTCGGTCGACACCACCGACAGGTCGTTGGTGCGCAGGCCGCGCCACAGCTCCGACTGGTGCTCCTTGGGCCGCAGCGGGGGAGAGGCGACGTACTTCGAGCCCTCGAAGTCCGGTTTCGCCAGGTCCTCCAGCGACAGGTACAGGTACTGCGGGCACGTCTCGGCGAACACGTTCTGCCCGGTGTCGCGCGCCTTCGTCACCGCGTCCAGCGCTTGCGCCGCGGACAGGTGCACGATGTAGAGCGGCGACCCGGTGACCTTGGCCAGCGTGATGGCGCGCGAGGTGGCCTCGCCCTCCAGCTCGGCGGGCCTGGTCAGGCCGTGCTCGACGGGATCGGTGCGGCCCTGCGCGAGCGCTTGCGCGACCAGCTGGTCGATCGCGATGCCGTTCTCCGCGTGCATCATGATCGTCGCGCCGGTCTCGCGGGCCTTCTGCATGGCGCGCAGGATCTCGCCGTCGGTGGCGTAGAAGACACCGGGGTAGGCCATGAACATCTTGAACGTGTTCACGCCCGCGTCGATGCAGGACTCCATCTCCTTCAACGACGTGTCGGTGACGTCGGAGACGATCATGTGGAACCCGTAGTCGACGGCGCACCGGCCGTCCGCCTTGGCGTGCCACTTGTCCAGGGTGGACAGCAACGAGGAGCCCTTGGACTGCACGGCGAAGTCGACGATCGTGGTGGTGCCGCCCCACGCCGCCGCGATCGTGCCGGTCTCGAAGGTGTCGGCGGAGAACGTGCCGCCGAACGGCATCTCCATGTGGGTGTGCCCGTCGATGCCGCCGGGGATCACGTACTTGCCGGTGGCGTCGATCGTCTCGTCCGCCCGCACGGGGAAGCCCGGCGCGAGCAGCGCGGCGATCTTCTCGCCCTCCACCAGCACGTCGGCCGCGAACGAGCCGGTGGCGTTCACCACCGTGCCGCCCTTGACGAGGGTGCTCACGGCTTCACCAGGCCCTCGTAGGTGTCGGGCCGCCGGTCGCGGTAGAACGCCCACAGGTCGCGCACCTCGGCGAGCAGGTCCATGTCCAGGTCGCGGACCACGATCTCCTCCTCCGTGTCGGAGGCCGCCTCGCCCACGAGCTGCCCGCGCGGGTCGGCGAAGTAGGACTGGCCGTAGAACTCGTTGTCGCCCAGCGGTTCCACACCCACCCGGTTGATCGTGCCGACGTAGTACTCGTTCGCCACGGCCGCCGCGGTCTGCTCCAGCCGCCACAGGTACTCCGACAGGCCGCGGCTGGTCGCCGACGGGTTGAACACGATCTGCGCGCCGCCCAGCCCGAGCGCCCGCCAGCCCTCCGGGAAGTGCCGCTCGTAGCAGATGTAGACGCCGACCTTGCCGACGGCGGTGTCGAAGACGGGGTAGCCGAGGTTGCCCGGCTTGAAGTAGAACTTCTCCCAGAACCCCTTGACCTGCGGGATGTGGTTCTTGCGGTGCTTGCCGAGGTAGGTGCCGTCCGCGTCGATCACGGCCGCGGTGTTGTAGTAGATCCCCGGCTGCTCCTCCTCGTACATCGGCACGACGAGCACCACGCCGAGCTGCCCGGCCAGCTCGCACATCAGCTCGGTGGTCGGGCCGTCGGGGATGCCCTCGGTGTAGGAGTAGTAGTCCGCGTCCTGCACCTGGCAGAAGTACGGCCCGTAGAACAACTCCTGCAGGCACACCACCTGCGCGCCCCGCGACGCGGCGGACCGGACCGCCTCGACCGCGTTCGCGATCATCGACTCCTTGTCGCCGGTCCACTTCTGCTGCACCAGACCAGCACGGATGATGTTGCTCACGCGTTCTCCCTCCGTGGCGCCAGCGCCAGGTAGACGAGCATGCCGCCGACCAGGCCGACGACCCAGTTGTAGTCGTAGAGCGGTTTGAGGAACGGGATCAGGCCGTCGGCCGGGAACGGCCCGTTGTACGCGCCGCCGACCGCGAGCACCGAGCCCACCAGCGTGGCGACGACCGCCCGCCAGTTCCAGCCCGCCTTGAACCAGTACGCGCCCCGCCCGGCCAGGTACAGGTCCGGCAGGTCCAGCCGCGTCTTCGCCAGCACCCAGTAGCCGGCCACGAACACACCGGCCACGGACGCCAGCAGCCCGCCGTAGAAGCCGAGCCAGGCGAAGATGTAGATGCCCGGGTCGGAGATCAGCCGCCACGGCTGGATCACGATGCCGATCACGCCGGTGACCAGGCCGCCGACCGCGAAGGTGATCTTCTTCGGGAACGCGTTGGAGAAGTCGTAGGACGGGCTCACCACGTTCGCCGCGAGGTTCGCCGAGACCGTCGCCAGCACCAGCGCCACCAGCGCCACCAGCACCACCGCCGTGCTGTCGAACCGGCTCGCCAGCTCCGCCGGGTCCCAGATCGCCTCGCCGTAGAGCGCCATCGCCCCGGAGGTGGTCAGGATCGCCACGATGGCGATGAACGACATCGTGGTGGGCAGGCCGAGGAGCTGACCGACGACCTGCTTGCGCTGGCTGCCGCCGAACCGGGTGAAGTCCGGCATGTTCAGCGACAGCGTCGACCAGAACGCGATCATGCCCATCAGCGACGGGAAGAACACCTTCCAGAAGTCCGCGCCCCAGCCGAGCTTCGACGGCTCCGACAGGATCGGGCCGAAACCGCCCGCCTTCACCGCCACGTAGCCGAGCAGGACCAGGAAGCCGACGCTGACCAGCGGCGCGGTCCAGTTCTCGAACCGGCGGATCGCCTCCATGCCCCGCCAGATGATCAGCATCTGCACCACCCAGAACACCAGGAAGCACAGCCACAGCGTCCACACCTGGCCCAGCACGACCGGCGCGTGCGCCCACCCGTCGCCGGCCAACCGGCCCACGATCACGTGCAGCGCCTTGCCGCCGACCCACGTCTGGATGCCGAACCACGCGCACGCGATGAACGCCCGCAGCAACGCCACCAGGTTCGCGCCCCGGATGCCGTAGAACGCGCGGGCGAACACCGGGAACGGGATGCCGTACTTCGTGCCCGCGTGGCTGTTGAGCAGCATCGGGACCAGCACGATCAGGTTGCCCAGGGTGATGGTCAGGAACGCCTGCACCCAGTCCATCCCCAACGCCACCAGCGACGCGGCCAGCGTGTAGCTGGGGATGTTGTGCGCCATGCCCATCCACAGCGCGAAGAAGTTGTACGTGGACCAGGTGCGCCGCTCCAGCGGCACCGGCGCCAGGTCGGCGTTGTAGTGCGGGCTGTCCGCGATCGCGGAATGATCACGCAGCTCGACCCGGCCGTCGGGATCGGTTGTGACCTGGGTTGCGGAGTCAAGGGCCATCGGTCACTTCCCTGTTACGCTCGTGGAACACCCTTCGTGCGGGCGGTTCGGCGCGAATTCCATCCCGGCATCCTCCGGTCGACCCGTGCGCGTCGGCAGTGGCAAAGTGTCCACGCTTGCCATGATCAGGGCACACTCTGTCCATTGCCACTCAAGCCGCTGGTCCGGGCCGGTGCGGGTGGCCCCGGCCGGCCCTCGACTGGCGGGTGAGCGGTGACCTAACGTCCGACGGATGAAGCTCGAACTGCGGCACCTGCGGGTCGTCTGCGCGATCGCGGACGCGGGAAGCCTGTCGAAGGCGTCCTCCCTCTTAGGCCTGGCGCAACCCGCCCTCACGGCCCAACTGCACCGGATCGAAGGCCTGCTCGGCGGCAAGCTGTTCGAGCGCGACCACCGGGGCGCGCGGCCGACCGTGCTCGGCGAGCTGGTGCTGGAACGGGCGCGCGTGCTGCTGCCCGCGTTCTCCCGGTTGCAGGAGGACGCCACCCGCCTGCTGGACGACACCGTGCCCGGCGACCGCTACCGGGTCGGCGCGGTGAACGGACCGATGCTCGGCGGGCTGGTGCACCGGCTGACCGAGGCGCACCCCGGCGCGCACGTCTCCACGCAGGTGTCGTGGTCCGGCCGCGAGCTGTCGGCCATGGTCGCCGCCGGCCGGTTGGACTACGTGCTGGTCGGCGTGTGCGGAGACGCGCCGCCACCGTCGGAGCACGGGCTGACCTGGCACGTGATCGCGGTCGACCCGGTGTTCGTGCTGATGCCCGAGGACCACCCGCTCACCGTGCTGGCGGAGGTGGAGCTGGGCGCGCTGAAGGACATGCAGTGGGCCGTGACACCGGGCGACGGGTGCTTCGGCGACTGCTTCGTGGCCGCGTGCAGCCGGGCCGGCTTCACCCCGCGCACCATGTACGAGGTCGACATCAACAGCTGCATCGACCTGGCCGCGTCCGGCGACGCGGTCGCGCTGTGCCAGCCCACGTTCCGCCGCACGCCGGGCCTGGTCGCGATGCCGCTGGCGGGCGCGCCGCTGCGGTGGCGGCACCTGATCGGCTGGGACCCGGAGGGACCGGGGGCCGCGTTCGGCCCGCAGGTGCTCCGGTACGCCGCCGAGGCCTACCGGGAGACCGCCGAGCGCAACCCGCGCTACGCGGGCTGGCTGCCCGAGCACCCGGAGTACGGCGCGGTGCCGCCCAGGGCCCTGGTCTGACCGCACGCCTCGGCGCACGCTCTCAATCCCCACGCACGCCGTCGCCCTCGGCGCACGGCCCGAACACCCGCTGACGACCCGTCCGGCCGTCCACCCGGCCGCGGATCGTCGCCGATCCGAACCACCCGGTGAGGGCGGCCATCACCGCGCCTTATGACCTGAGTGGTATTACCGCGCCCGCGTCGGCGGGCCTACTTTCACGGGGAATCCCTGCCCTCCCTCGAGGAGAATTCCCCATGTCAGCAGTGTTGAGACCCATCGCGCTCGCCGCGGCGCTCGTCGCGGCGGGCATCCTGACCCCGGCCGCCGCGCAGGCCGCGCCCGGCCGGGACGCCGAGGCCCTGCCCGCGCCCGTGCTGTCGGCCCTCCAGCGCGACCTCGGCCTGGACGCCGACCAGGCGCGCGCCCGGCTGGCCGCCGACGAGCGCTCCGCCGACACCGCGCGCGGCCTGCGCAAGCGGCTGGACGGCCGGTTCGGCGGCGCGTGGATCGACTCGTCCGGCACGCTCACCGTCGGCGTGACCCGCGCGTCCGACGTGGACCAGGGCGGTGTGCGGACCAAGCTCGTCCAGCGCAGCGAGCGCGACCTGGACGCGGTGAAGTCCGCGCTGGACGCGAACGTGGCGCGCGCGCCGAAGTCCGTGCCCGGCTGGTACGTCGACCTGCCCACCAACACCGTCGTGGTCAAGTCCGAGCCCGGCGGACTCGCCGCTGCCCGCGCGTTCGCCGCGGCGTCCGGTGTCGGCACGTCGGCCGTCCGGTACGCCGCCACCACCGAGGCGCCCCGCCCGCTGATCGACGTGATCGGCGGCAACGCCTACACCATCGGCAGCGGCACCCGCTGCTCGGTCGGCTTCTCCGTCAACGGCGGTTTCGTCACCGCCGGGCACTGCGGCTCCACCGGCGCGTCGACGGCCAACCCGAGCGGCACGTTCCGCGGGTCGAGCTTCCCCGGCAACGACTACGCGTGGGTGCAGGTCGCAGCGGGCAACACCCCGCGCGGCCTGGTCAACAACTACGCCGGCGGCACGGTGTCGGTCGCGGGCTCGCAGGACGCGCCGGTCGGCTCCACCGTGTGCCGCTCCGGGTCCACCACGGGCTGGCACTGCGGCACGATCCAGGCGCGCAACTCGTCGGTGACCTACCCGCAGGGCACGGTGACCGGCCTGATCCAGACCACGGTGTGCGCGGAGCCCGGCGACTCGGGCGGCTCGCTGGTGGCGGGCACGCAGGCGCAGGGCGTCACGTCCGGCGGCTCGGGCAACTGCTCGTCCGGCGGCACCACCTACTTCCAGCCGGTCAACGAGATCCTCCAGGCCTACGGCCTGACCCTGGTCACCGGTGGCGGCGGCGACCCGAACCCGCCGACCGGCTGCCAGGGCTCGGAGACCTCGTACAACGGCTCCCTGGCCACCGGCGGGCAGGCCTACCAGCCGGACAACGGCTACTACCAGTCCACGGTGTCGGGCGCGCACGTCGGCTGCCTGGCCGGCCCGGCCGGCGCCGACTTCGACCTCTACCTCCAGAAGTGGAACGGCAGCTCCTGGGCGGTCGTGGCCAAGGCCGACACCCCCGCCGCGAGCGAGACGGTCAACTACAACGGCACACCCGGCTACTACCGCTACCGCGTGCACGCCTACAGCGGCTCCGGCAGCTACACGCTCGGGGTCACGAACCCCTAGCCCCGGGGGAAAGCCGCTGCGGGACCGCGTCGCCCTCACGTCTCCCCGACACGGTCCCGCACGGCCCGAGATCCGCCATCGGGGGCGGGCGGCCCCGCGGGTTCCGGCAACCCCGGACCCGCGGGGCTCTCACCATTTCTGCGTCGGGATGCAGGCCCCGAGGAGTTCGAGCCCTGTCGTCGCTCGTCCACGCGACCGTGTTACCCGATCGGGTGGGGTGGGGATACGGAGCGTCAGTCACCTGATCGAGCGGTCAAGGGGTGGGGGTGTGGTGGTCGATGCGGAGTAGGTCAACTTGCAGGTCCCCAACCAGGTTAGGAAAACCGTGTCCGGATACCGCACGCGCGGACTACTGCGTGCCGCCGCACTGCTCGCCGTTGGTACCTCTCCGCTGCTCGCGTCCGCCGCGTCCGCGGCCGAAGGTCCCACCGAGATCGTGGACGGCACGATCGCCAAGATCGGCAACGCCCCCGAGGTCGGGCTCGACGCCACCAAGCCCGTCACCGACCTGCTCAGCGGCCAGGCCGTGAAGCTGCCCGCGCCGCTGCCCGGCGGCACGTCGGACGTCACGGCGCCCACGGTGGCCACGCCGGCCGCGCTCCAGGCGCCGGCCGCGCCCGCGCTGCCGTTCGTGGGCGACCTCCTCGCGCCGCAGGCCCGTGCCCTGCCCGCGCTGTCGGAGCTGCCGGTGAAGCCGCCGGTCTCGGGTCCGAGCGAGATGCCCGACCTGGCCGGCGAGCTGGGCAAGCTGCCGGTGCCGATGCCGCTCGGCTAAGTCGCGGAGCTGGGCGGGCGGGGTAGCTGAGGATCCCGCTCGCCCATTTCGTGCACCAGCAACGCCACGTACAGCGAGAGCACGGACTCCGGGTCCTCCAAGGACACCCCGAGCACCTGCTCGATCCGGCTCAACTGCTGGTAGTACGCGGTGCGGGACAGGTGAGCGGCGGCGGCCGCGGCGGACTTGTTGCCGCCGTGCTCGCAGAAGCACCGCAGCAGCTCCACCAGCCGGGTGCCCTGGTTGGCGTCACGCGACAGCAGCGCCCCCAGCTCGCGGTCCGCGAACGCGACCACCCGCTCGTCCTCGCGCAGCAGGTGCAGCAGCCCGCGCAACCGCACGTCGTCCAGCCGGTGGTAGAGCCTGGTCCCCGGCGACCGCAGCGCCGCACCCGCCACGTGCGCCGCCTCGCCCAACGACCGCCGCACGTCCGGCACCGCGGTCACGGTCGTGCCGACGGCCACCACCACGGGCAACGCGTGCTGCGTCGACGCGGCCCGCCGGTGCACCTCCCGCGCCAACCGCCGCAGCACCCCGTCCAACCCCGCCTGCGGCGGCAACGACAGCAGCGCCCGCACACTCGTGTCGTCCACGACACCGACGAGCGCGGGCACGGTCACCCGCCGGGCCGCCAACGCCGTCGCCTCCGCCAAGTCCCGCAGCACCTCCTGCGAGGCCAACGCCTGCGCGGGCACGCTCGCCGTGCCCGGCCGGATCGCCACCCCGACGAGCTGCCGCCGCTCCAGCGGCACGCCCAGCGCCGCCGCCCGCGCCGGCAGGTCGTGCGGCGGCTGCCCGAGCAGCTGGGTGAGCAGCGTCCGGTGCGTCTGCCGCTCCAACGACTCCCGGTCCCGCGCCACCAGCCGGTGCACGGCCAACGCCGACGCCGCGCGTTCGGCCACCACGACGTGCCGGTGCGGCGGCTGCTCGGGTGAGAGCAGCACCAGCCGCCCCCAGTCCGCGCCCCGCGCGCCGACCACCGTCACCAGCCACCCGGCCTGCTCGTGGTACGCGGTCCGCTCCGGCACGGCCACCGCGCGTGACCGCTGGCCCCAGTCGGCCAGCAGCGCGGTCGGGTCGTGACCGGCCGCGTCGTAGGCCAGCACCTCGTGCCCCAACGTCTCCAGCACCACCGGCAGCCCGGCCGTCCGCGCCACCTCGCGCAGCACCTCGGCGGGCTCGGCCCCGGCCACGGTCAACGCGGTGAACGCCTCGTGCACCTGCTCGGCCGCCCGCAGCTCCGCGAGCTGCGCGTCCACGATCAGCGACACCACGGCCTCGGTCACCGACACGAACCGCGTCTCCCGCGCCAACGTGACCAGCGGCAGCTCGTGCTGCTCGGCGGCGGCGACCAACGCGCCCGGCACCTCGTCGCTCCACCGCCGCACCAGCTCGACGACCAGCCCGGACGCGCCCACCGCCGCGAGGTCGGCGACGTAGCGGCGCAGCCCGTCCGGGTCGTCGGGCAGCGCGATGCCGGTGGTCAGCACCAGCTCGCCGCCGCGCAGCAGCTGCGCGATGTCGGCCACCTCGGCGACGTGCACCCACCGCACCCGGCGGCCCATCCCGGCCGCGCCCGCCACCACGGCGGGCCCGCCGCGCCGGACCACGGGCAGGGCCAGCGCTTCGGCGACCGTGGGGTACATGGACACAACGTAATCCGCCGGCCCGGAAAGGGGTACAGGTTGTGCATGGCGGCCCTCCGCACCGCCGACCAGACTCCTCTGGAGGGACCTACGACCGGAGGACGCGATGGGACACGAGGAGTTGCTGGCCCGGCACCGCGCGGTGATGCCCGACTGGATGGCCCTCTACTACGAGCACCCGATCGAGCTGGCGAGCGCGAGCGGACGCCGCGTCACCGACCGTGAAGGGCGCACCTACCTGGACTTCTTCGCCGGCATCCTGACCAACGCGGTCGGCTACGACGTCGCCGAGATCTCCGACGCGATCCGGTCCCAGCTCGCGACCGGCGTGCTGCACAGCTCCACGCTCTACCTGATCCGCTCGCAGGTCGAGCTGGCCGAGAAGATCGCCGAGCTGTCCGGCATCCCGGACGCCAAGGTGTTCTTCACCAACTCCGGCACCGAGGCCAATGAGACGGCGCTCATGCTGGCCACCCAGTTCCGCCGCAGCGACCAGGTCCTCGCGCTGCGCAACTCCTACCACGGCCGGGCGTTCGCCACGGTCGCGATCACCGGCAACCGGGGCTGGTCGGCGTCCTCGCTCAGCCCGGTGAAGGTCAGCTGGGTGCACGGCGGCTACCGGTACCGCAGCCCGTTCAAGGACCTCTCCGACGCCGACTACGTCAAGGCGTGCGTGGCCGACCTGCGCGAGGTGATCGAGACGACCACCGCGGGCGACGTGGCGTGCATGATCGCCGAGCCGATCCAGGGCGTCGGCGGGTTCTCCTCGCCGCCGGACGGGCTGTTCGGCGCGTTCAAGGAAGTGCTCGACGAGTACGGCATCCTGTTCGTCTCCGACGAGGTGCAAACCGGGTGGGGCCGCACCGGCGAGCACTTCTGGGGCATCCAGTCGCACGGCGTGACACCCGACGCGATGACGTTCGCCAAGGGCCTCGGCAACGGTCTCGCGATCGGCGGCGTGGTCGCGCGCGGCGACCTGATGGACTGCCTCACGGCCAACTCGCTGTCCACGTTCGGCGGCAACCCGATCGCCACCACCGGCGCGCTGGCGACGTTGGACTACCTGCTCGACAACGACCTGCAGGCCAACGCCGCCAAGCTCGGCGAACGGCTGATCGACGGGCTGCGCGACATCGCGGCGGACCGGCCCGCGGTCGGCGACGTGCGCGGCAAGGGCCTGATGATCGGGCTGGAGATGGTGGGCCCGGACGGCGCGCCGGACCCGGCGAGGGCCGTCGCGGTGCTGGAAGGCACCCGCGAACGCGGGCTGCTGGTGGGCAAGGGCGGCCTGTACGGCAACGTCATCCGCCTCGCCCCGCCGATGACGTTGACCGAGGACGAGGTCGAGGAAGCGCTCGGCATCCTGGAGGACGTGCTGTGACCACCGCGAGGATCGGCCACTGGATCGGCGGCAAGCCGTGGCAGGGCGAGAGCGCGCGCTCCGGCGACGTCTACGACCCGGCTACCGGGCAGGTGGCGAGTCGGGTCGACTTCGCCGACGAGTCCACCGTGGACGAGGCGGTCGCGGCGGCGCGCGCGGCGTTCGGGTCGTGGCGCGACGCGTCGCTCGCGCAGCGGTCGAACGTGATGTTCGCGTTCCGCGAGCTGCTCAACTCCCGCAAGAGCGAACTGGCCGCGATCGTCACCGCCGAGCACGGCAAGGTGCTGTCCGACGCGGCGGGGGAGGTGCAGCGCGCGCTGGAGTCCGTCGAGTTCGCGTGCGGCATCCCGCACCTGCTCAAGGGCGGGTTCAGCGAGAACGCGTCCACGCGGGTCGACGTGTACTCCATCCAGCAGCCGCTGGGCGTGGTCGGCGTGATCTCGCCGTTCAACTTCCCGGCGATGGTGCCGCTGTGGTTCGTGCCGAACGCGATCGCGTGCGGCAACGCGGTGGTGCTCAAACCGTCGGAGAAGGACCCGTCGGCGGCGAACTTCATCGCGGAGCTGTTCGCCGAGGCCGGGTTGCCCGACGGCGTGCTGAACGTCGTGCACGGCGACAAGGTCGCGGTGGACCGGCTGCTGGAGCACCCGGACGTGAAGGCGGTGTCGTTCGTGGGGTCGACACCGATCGCGCGGTACGTCTACGAGACCGGGACGCGGCACGGCAAGCGCGTGCAGGCGCTGGGCGGCGCCAAGAACCACATGGTCGTGCTGCCGGACGCGGACCTCGACCTGGCGGCGGACGCGGCCGTGTCGGCCGGGTTCGGCTCGGCGGGCGAGCGGTGCATGGCGATCTCGGTCGTCGTCGCGGTGGACCCGGTCGGCGACGAGCTGGTGTCGAAGATCGTGGACCGCGTCCGGGCGCTGCACGTCGGCGACGGCCGCCGTCCGGGCTGCGAGATGGGGCCGTTGGTCACCGGCGCGCACCGCGACCGCGTCGTGTCCTACGTCGACGGCGGTCAGGACGAGGGCGCGACGCTGGTGGTGGACGGCCGGTCGCACGAGATCGACGGCGCGGCGGAGGGTTTCTGGCTCGGACCGACGCTGTTCGACCACGTCGGCACGGACATGGCGATCTACCGGGACGAGATCTTCGGCCCCGTGCTGTCGGTGCTGCGGGTGGCGACGTACGACGACGCGCTGGAGGTGGTCAACGCCAACCCGTACGGCAACGGCACCGCGATCTTCACCAACGACGGCGGGGCGGCACGGCGGTTCCAGAACGAGGTCGAGGTCGGGATGGTGGGCGTGAACGTGCCGATCCCGGTGCCGGTGGCGTACTACTCGTTCGGCGGGTGGAAGGACTCGCTGTTCGGCGACTCGCACGCGTACGGGCCGGAGGGCGTGCACTTCTTCACCCGCACGAAGGTCGTCACCGGCCGCTGGCTCGACCCGTCGCACGGTGGCGTGAACCTGGGCTTCCCCCAGAACACCTGACCCGACGCGTGTCCTACCTCCAGAACACGCGTGTCCTACGTTCCGGATGGTCGAGTTGAACGTTCAGGACGGCGAGAGTCCGACGTTCAGGGTGCGAGAGTCCAACGTTCGGAGGGCGTGAGTTCAACGTTCGGAGGGCGTGAGTTCAGCGCTCGGTGGTGGGCCTTGGTGGGGGCGTGGCGGTGTGTGGTGGGCTCATTTCGTCTGGGTGGCGAGGGCTTGGGGGAGTGGGTCGTAGCGGCTGAAGTGGCGGGTGTAGGTGCCGGTGCCCGAGGTCAGGGAGCGCAGCTCGACGGCGTAGCGGAGGAGTTCGGTGGCGGGCACCTCGGCGCGGATCACCGTGTAGCCCGGGCTTTCCGCTTCCGTGCCCAGCACGCGGCCGCGGCGGCTTGACAGGTCGCCCAGCACAGTGCCCAGGTGGTCGTCGGGCAGCCGCACGGTCACTTCGTCGACGGGTTCGAGCAGGCACGTCCGGCCGTTGGCGGCGGCCTCCTTCAACGCCAGGGAGCCGGCGGTCTGGAAGGCGGCGTCCGACGAGTCGACGGAGTGCGCCTTGCCGTCCACCAGGGTGACGCGGATGTCCACGACCGGGTGGCCGCCGTGCAGGCCGCGTTCGAGCTGGGCCCGCACCCCCTTCTCGACGCTGGGGATGAACTGGTTCGGCACGGCGCCGCCGACGACCTTGTCCACGAACTCGAAGCCGGACCCGCGGGGCAGGGGGTCGACGACGATGTCGCACACGGCGTACTGGCCGTGGCCGCCGGACTGCTTCACGTGCCGGCCGTGGCCCTTGGCCGGTTCCGCGAACGTCTCCCGCAACGCCACGCGCACCGGCTCGGTGTCGACGTCCGCGCCGCCCGCGCGCAACCGCGCCAGCACGACGTCCGCGTGCGCCTCGCCCATGCACCACAGCACGAGCTGGTGCGTCTCGGCGTTGCGCTCCAGCCGCAGCGTCGGGTCGCCCGCGACCAGCTTGGCGAGGTTGCGGGCGAGGTTGTCCTCGTCGCTGCGGCTGCGCGGGACGACGGCCACCGGCAGCAGCGGTTCCGGCATCTCCCACGGGACCATCAGCAGGGGCTTCTCCGGCGCGGACACCGTGTCGCCGGTTTCGGCGGAGCCCAGCTTCGTCAACGCGCACAGGTCGCCCGCCACGCAGTACGGCACCTCGCGCAGGTTCGCGCCCAACGGCGAGTAGACGTGCGCGACCCGCTCGTCCACGTCGTGGTCCTCGTGACCGCGGTCGGCCATGCCGTGGCCCGAGACGTGCACCGGGCGTTCGGGGCGCAGCGTCCCGGAGAACACGCGCACCAGCGACACGCGGCCCACGTACGAGTCGACGGCCGTGCGCACGACCTCGGCCACGAGCGGGCCGTTCGGGTCGGCCGCCAGGCGCGGCTGGGGGATGCCGTCCACGCCGGTCACCTCGGGCAGCGGGTGTTCCAGGGGGGAGGGGAACGCGCGGGCGATGCCGTCGAGCACCTCCGGCAGGCCGAGGCCGGTCACCGCGCACACCGGCATCACCGGGTGGAACGAGCCGCGGGCGACCGCCGTCTCCAGGTCCGCGACGAGCGTCGCCTGGTCGACCTCCTCGCCGCCGAGGTAGCGGTCCATCAGGGTCTCGTCCTCGCTCTCCGCGATGATCCCCTCGATGAGCGCGTTGCGCTCCTCCTCGAAGCGGGGGTCGTCGGTGGTGAGCAGGTTGACCAGCCCGTCGCCGTCGGGCAGGTACAGCGGCACGACGCCCGCGCCGAACGCCACCTGGCAGGCGGTGATCTCGGTGAGCACGTCGGCGCGCTGGTGGTCGGTGCGGGCGATGACGACGGCGCGCGGCATGCCGACCATCGCGCACTCCTCCCAGAGCGCCACCGTCGCCGGGTCGATGCCTTCGGCCGCGCTGACCACGAACAGCGCCGCGTCGGCCGCGCGCAGGCCCGCGCGCAGCTCACCGACGAAGTCCGCGTAACCGGGCGTGTCGATGAGGTTGATCTTGATGTCGCCGTGCTGGACCGGGGCGACCGCGAGGCCGACGGACCGCTGCTGGCGCACGGCGGCGGGGTCGTGGTCGCACACCGTGTTGCCCTCGGTGACCGATCCCGGTCGGGTCAGCACGCCGGTGCTGGCGAGCAGGGCCTCGGCGAGCGTCGTCTTGCCGGAGCCGGACGGGCCGACCAGCACGACGTTGCGGACCTTGGCCGGGTCGTCCACAGCGACCGCGCCTGCCGAGTGGCCGTTGTCGGAGTGCTTGCTGCCCATAGGGACCACCCTCCACAAGTCTTTAGTGTCCGATCTCACACCCGTGCGGCGTGGGGGACAACCCCAAGTGGCCACACCCAACCCGGCAGGAGGAATCCGGACGGAGGCCGTCACCACGCGTGCCGCACGTCGTCGGGCTGCCGGTGGACGCTCTGCGGTCGGGGAGGGTGGCGTACGCCACTACCTGCGAAGGAAGAGGAAGTGGCCTGCCGAGAACGTGCTCGATTGGCATGCTTCGGCGGTCCACGTCGGCCTTACCATGGGTGGTGTTCGCCCCTCTACTTCGAGAAAGGCTGGTCGTGGCCACTTCACCCGACGCCGGCACCCAGGTCACCGGCACTTCCCGCGTCAAGCGGGGCATGGCGGAGATGCTCAAGGGCGGCGTGATCATGGACGTGGTCGACGCCGAGCAGGCCAAGATCGCCGAGGACGCCGGCGCCGTGGCCGTCATGGCGCTGGAGCGGGTGCCCGCCGACATCCGCGCGCAGGGCGGCGTGTCCCGGATGAGCGACCCGGACATGATCGACGGCATCATCGCCGCGGTGTCGATCCCGGTGATGGCCAAGGCCCGCATCGGTCACTTCGTCGAGGCGCAGGTGCTGCAGTCCCTCGGCGTGGACTACGTCGACGAGTCCGAGGTGCTGACCCCGGCCGACTACGCCAACCACATCGACAAGTGGCAGTTCACCGTGCCGTTCGTGTGCGGTGCGACGAACCTGGGCGAGGCGCTGCGCCGCATCACCGAGGGCGCGGCGATGATCCGCTCCAAGGGCGAGGCCGGCACCGGCGACGTCTCCAACGCCACCACGCACATGCGCAAGATCCGCGCGGAGATCCTGCGGCTGCAGAACCTGCCCGCCGACGAGCTGTACGTGGCGGCGAAGGAGCTCCAGGCGCCGTACGAGCTGGTCCGCGAGGTCGCCGAGGCGGGCAAGCTGCCGGTCGTGCTGTTCACCGCGGGCGGCATCGCCACCCCGGCCGACGCGGCGATGATGATGCAGCTCGGCGCGGAGGGCGTGTTCGTCGGTTCGGGCATCTTCAAGTCCGGCAACCCGGCGCAGCGCGCGGAGGCGATCGTGAAGGCGACGACCTTCCACGACGACCCGGACGTGATCGCGAAGGTGTCGCGCGGCCTCGGCGAGGCCATGGTCGGCATCAACGTGGACGAGATCCCCGAGCCCCACCGCCTGGCCGAGCGCGGCTGGTAGAACGCTGACGTGACGCGGCCCGCCGGACGTCCGGCGGGCCGTTCGTCGTGTCAGGAGACCGGGTGGACCTCGATGTCGACCTTGTGGCCGTTCGGCCCGCCTCGACGTCGAGCGCGGTCGGTGCGGCGGCGGTCGAATTCGCCAGCCGTCGCGGGAGCACCCGGTCGGGCGCCTTGTTCGCCACGACCTCGATGAGCGCCGAGCGGTCCGCCACGATGTCGAAGGCCGTCACCGATCCTCCTCGTGGAACTCGCGGATGGTCCGCTGGATGGTCTCGCGCTCGCTCACGTCCACGATCCATCGACCGGTCGGCTGGATCGCTCGAACGTGCGTGCTAGACGTGTTCCGAGACCAGCAGGGCGGTCGTGCTCGGTTCGAGTGCTTGGGCGGTGTGCGGGATGTCGCCGGGGTAGAGGAGGTAGTCGCCGGGGCCCAGTTCGACCGGCTCCTCCTGCGGTCCGGCGAGCAGGCGGCCGGTGCTCACGACCACGTGTTCCACGGTGCCCGGCATGTGCGGTTCGGACTCGCGGGCCGGGCCCGGTTCCAGGTGGAGCAGGTAGATGTCGCGCCGGGCGCCCGGCGGGCAGGACGCCAGCAGGGTCGCGGTGTAGTGGGCGCGTTCCGAGTAGATCGCCGGGCCTTCGCCGGCGCGGATCACCCGGACGCGCGGTGTCGGCGGGTCGACCAGGCGCGAGAACGGCACGCCGAGCGCGACGCCGAGCGCCCACAGGGTTTCCACGCTGGGATTTCCGCTCGCCGACTCCAGCTGGGACAGCGTGGACTTCGCGATCCCGGCCCGCTTGGCCAGCTCGCTCAACGACAGCCCGACGCGTTCACGCTCACGGCGCAGCGAGGCGGCGATGACGTCGAGCGGCGCCCCTGTGTTCGGCATGACAGTCCAATCGTTCGACTTGACGAACGCCTTGTCACTGTTCATCGTAGAAGACGATGCGTTCGACATGGCGAACCCTTGATGCCGGGCTGCTGCGTGACGTCGCCGCGGTGGCCGCCGGCGCCGCGGTCAGCGGCGCCTCGTTCGGCGCGATCTCCACCGGTGCCGGCCTGCCCTGGTGGCTGCCGGTGGTGATGTCGGTGCTGGTCTTCGCGGGCGGCTCGCAGTTCATGGCGGTCGGGGTGGTCGCCGCGGGCGGCAGCCCGGCCGCGGCGGTGCTGGCCGGGCTCCTGCTCAACGTCCGCCACCTGCCGTTCGGCCTGGCGGTCGGCGACGTGCTGGGCAAGGGTCTGCTGCCGCGGCTCGTCGGCAGCCACCTGCTGATCGACGAGACGACCGCGTTCGCGCTGGCCCAGAGCGACCCGCGCAAGGCCAAGGCCGCCTACTGGTCGTGCGGCGTCGCGCTGTTCATCTCCTGGAACGTCGCCGTGGTCGCGGGCGCGCTGATCGGCCGCACCATCGGCGACCCGGCCGCGTTCGGGCTGGACGCGGCGTTCCCGGCGGCCCTGCTCGCGCTGCTGCTGCCCGCCCTCAAGGACCGGGCCACCCGGCACGCCGCCCTGCTCGGCGCGGCCGTCGCCCTGGCCACCACGCCGTTCCTGCCCGCCGGCGTCCCGGTGCTGTTCGCGCTGGGCGGCCTGCTGGTCACCGCACGACAGGAGGTGGAGCGGTGACGCTGACCGCGGTCCTGGTGCTCGCCGCGGGCACCTACGCGTTCCGCCTGGCCGGTCCGCTGCTGCGCGACCGGGTCGAGCTGTCGGCGCGGGTCGAGCTGCTGATGTCCACCTCGGCGACCGTGCTGCTGTTCGCCCTGGTCGCGACGGCCTCGTTGACCAAGGGGCAGGGCTTCGCGGGCCTCGCCCTGCCGATCGGCGTCCTCGTCGCCGGTGTCGCGGCGTGGCGCAAGGCGCCGTTCGTCGTGGTGGTCGTGCTGGCCGCGGTGACGACGGCCGGCCTGCGGTTCGTCGGAGTGTCCTAGAGGGTCGGCGTGCCCTAGAGGTAGGCGCTCAACCGGCCGGCGAGCCGGTGGCGGTCCTGGGTCGTGCCGAAGTCCGGCTCGGCGCCACCCGTGCGGCCCGCCAGCACGTCGTCCACGAACTGCGCCACCTCGTCCGGCGGCGGCACGAGCGGCAGGCCGAGGTGCGCGACGATGACCGGCTTCTCGGTCGGGTCGGTCTCCACCGCGATCGACCAGCCGCGCCGCTCGTTCCACAGCAGCATCAGGTCGGGTCCCGGCCCCTCCAGGCCCAGGTAGGCGGTGGCGGTGTCGCTGACCTCGAACTCGGTGCCCTCGGGTGGCACGCCGATCTCCTCGGCCACCGCTCGCACGTACCGGGCCAGTCCGAGGCTGATCAGCGCACTGTCGTCCATACCTCTCATTCTGGACCTTTCCGCGCGCCCGCGGCCGCTCACGCGGCGATCGGGGCAGTGAGCCACGTCTCCGGGATGCCGAACGCGTCGACCAGGTCGCGGGCGCGCGGGCGCAGCCGGGCGCACAGTTCGTTCACCGCCTGCGACACCGCCTTGGCCCGCTGCGGCGTGAGCCGGCCGTGCTCCAGGAACCACGCCCGGTCCGCCTCGATCGTGCTCAGCGCGTACAGGTCGCACACCTGGTCCAGCAGCGCCGCGGCCTCCGGGTCCTCGCACCGGTCCACCGCCGCCACGAACGCCTCCAGCACCACCCGGTCCACGTGGGCCCGCGCGGCGTGCAGCACGTGGTCCTGCGCGGCGTTGAACACGTCGAACGCGTCCTCCTTCGACGCCCGCCGCAACCGCCTGGCCAGACCCTCCAGCACGTGCTTCTCGCGGTCCTCGAACTGCCGCACCTGCCAACCCCGGTCCAGCAGCGCGTCCGAGCTGCCCGACACCAGCCGGTCGATGATCGCCCGCGCCGCGGTCCGCTCGATGACCACGTTCACCGCCTGGTCGGCCACGAACCGCGCCATGCCCCACGGGTCCAGGTCGCCCACGTGGTCGCGGTAGCTGGTCAGCAGCCCTTTCGCGACCAGTTGCAGCAGCACCGTGTTGTCGCCCTCGAACGTGGTGAACACGTCGGTGTCCGCCTTCAGCCCGGCGATCAGGTTCTCCGACAGGTACCCGGCGCCGCCGCACGCCTCGCGGCACGTCTGGATCGTCCGCGTGGCGTGCCAGGTGGCCACCGCCTTCAACCCCGCCGCCCGCGACTCCAGCTCCCGCTGCTGCCGGTCGTCGCTCACGTCGTGCAGCGCCGACACCATCTCCTCCTGCGCGAAGTGCAGCGCGTAGGTCGTCGCCAACGCCGGCAGCAGCCGCCGCTGGTGCGCCAGGTAGTCGAGCACCACGACTTCCTCGCCCGTGTCGGGCCGGGTGAACTGCCGACGCGTCTCGCCGTACCGGACGGCCAGCGCCAGCGCCTTCTTGGTCGCACTGCCCGCGCCGCCGGCCACGCTGATCCGCCCGCGGACCAACGTGCCCAGCATGGTGAAGAACCGCCGGCCCTCACCCTCGATCGGGCTGGAGTACGTGCCGTCCGGCGCGACGTCCCCGTACCGGTTGAGCAGGTTCGCCCGGGGCACGCGCACCCGCTCGAACCACAACCGCCCGTTGTCGACGCCGTTCAGCCCGGCCTTCGGCCCGCAGTCCTCGATCCGCACGCCCGGCATCGGCGCGCCGCCCCCGTCCCGGATCGGCACGAGCACCGCGTGCACGCCGTGCGTCACCCCACCGGTCACCAACTGCGCGAACACCACGGCCATCCGCCCGTCGCGCGCCGCGTTGCCGATGTAGTCCTTGCGCGCCGACGGGTCCGGCGTGTCGACGACGAACTCCTCGGTGTCCGGGTCGTAGGTGGCCGTGGTGCGCAGGTGCTGCACGTCCGACCCGTGCCCGGTCTCGGTCATCGCGAAGCAGCCGGGCAACTCCAAGCTCATGATCGCCCGCAGGTACCGCTCGTGGTGCCCGGCCGTGCCCAACGCCTGCACCGCGCCGCCGAACAGCCCCCACTGCACGCCCGCCTTGACCATCAACGACAGGTCGCCGAACCCCAGGACCTCGAACGCCACCACCGAGCCGCCGACGTCGTCCTGCCCGCCGTGCTCGGCCGGGAACCCGATCAGCGGGTGACCGCCCTCGGCCAAGGCGTGCAGCTGCTCCGCCACCCAGGCCCGGTACTCCTCGCGCTCCAGCTCACCGGGCGGCTTGAGCCCGCCGAGCAACTCCACCGAGCCGCGCCGCACCGCGCCCCACCGCCCGTCCAGCGACTCGCGCAGCGCCTCGACCCCACCCGCCGTGATCCCCATGCCCCTTTGCTAACACAAGTTCACCCGATCGGCCCGCCGGCGCCGTCGCCTCCGCCTTCGACCGGCCGCCCGTCCCGGCCTCACCGATCGCCGCCCGCGGGCGGCACGGTGTGCTTGCGGACGTGCTGGAACAGCAGGTTCGTCTGCACCTCGCTGACCTCCCGGCGGGTGGTGAAGCGGTCGAGCACCAGTCGTTGCAGGTGTGCCGTGTCCGACACCGCGACGTGCACCAGGAAGTCCTCCGGCCCCGCCACGTGCGACAGCGCCAGCACCTCCGGCAACGTCAGCACGTAGTCCATGAACGGCTCCACGATCGCCCTGGTGTGCGGCCGGACCCGCACCGCGATGATCGCCTGCACCGGTCGTCCCACGGCGGCCAGGTCGACCTCCGCGTGGTAGCCGGTGATCACGCCGCGCTCGCGCAGCGAGCGGTGCCGGACCACGCACGTCGACGCGGCCACGTTGACCCGGTCCGCCAGGTCCTTGTTGGGCAGCCGAGCGTCCTTCTGGAGCTCCTGCACGATCGCCGCGTCCACCGAATCCAGCACCGCAAAACCCTCCCGCCGCCGAACGACCTGCGGAAGTCTGCCCTGTTCACCGACGAGAAGTCCAAGATTCGGACATGACCCGGTTGCGAACGATGGCGGTGCACGGTGGGCGCGACGACCTCGCCGACCTGGGCGTGCACGCCCTGCCGATCGACCTGTCCACCACCTACCCGATCCCCGACCAGGCCGAGGGCGGCCACGCGCTGCAACACCTCGCCGAGGGCGCGGCGCACGCCGCCTCGCCGGTCTACTCCCGGCTGCACAACCCGACCGTGGCCCGGTTCGAGCAGGCACTGGCCGCGCTGGAGGGCACATCGGCCGCCGTGGCGTTCGGCAGCGGCATGGCCGCGGTGACCGCCGTGGTGCAGGCCGCGTGCGTGCTGCCCGGCAAGCCGCACGTGGTCGCCGTGCGCCCCATCTACGGCGGCACCGACCACCTGCTGTCCTCCGGCCTGCTCGGCGTGCGCACCACGTACGCGTCGGTCGACCAGGTCGGCGACGCGATCACCCCGCAGACCGGCCTGGTGGTCATCGAGACACCGGCCAACCCCAACCTGGACCTGCTGGACATCGCCGCCGTTGTCGCCCGGGCGGGTGACGTCCCGGTGATGGTGGACAACACGTTCGCCACGCCCGTGCTGCAGAACCCGGCCGCCCACGGCGCCACCTACGTGCTGCACTCCGGCACCAAGTACCTCGGCGGGCACGGCGACGTGCTCGGCGGCGTGGTGGCGTGCGCCGAGGAGCACGCCGGGCCGTTGCGCCAGGTCCGGATCATCACCGGCGCGGTGCTGCACCCGCTGGGCGGCTACCTCATGCACCGCGGCCTGGCCACGCTGCCGCTCCGCGTCGAGGCCGCCCAGCGCGGCGCGACCGAGCTGGCCGCGCGCCTCGCGGCCCACCCCGGCACCGGGCTGGTCCGCCACCCGAGCCTGCCCGGCGCCGACCCGGCCGGGCTGATCGGCAGGCAGCTGCGCGGTCCGGGCGCGATGCTCGCGTTCACCACCCGCGAGGACCCGACCGCGGTCGTGCGCAGGCTCGAGCTGATCACGCCCGCGGTGAGCCTCGGTTCGGTCGACACGCTCATCGAGCACCCCGCCGCGCTCACCCACCGGCTGGTGCCCGACACCGCCCGCGAGGCGTCCGGGGTGCCCGCCGGCCTCCTGCGCCTGAGCGTCGGCCTGGAAGACGTCGAGGACCTCTGGGCCGATCTCGACCGCGCCCTGTCCGGGCGAGGGCGTGGACGGGACCAGGCCCTTTCCGGACATTGTGAACAGGATTACATCAAGTCTTCCTCAAGCGATTTCCGGGAGCCGGTCGTGAACCACTAACGTTTTACCGTCATGGTTCGACACCAGCGCGCGTAGTCGGCCGCCGTCGAGTGCCCCAATCGGGCTGTTCGGCGGCCGGACCTGCTACAACAGGCCACCGCGCGCTTCGGTCCGAAGTCATGCCGGGAAGTCGGAGAACGCGCCGGATGCCGGTTCGCCCGTTGCGTCGACGTGCCGCGATGTGGTTTTCCGATCGGTCGGACGCCATTCCCGCCCGCCGCGCACCCGCGGCCGGCCGGAACCGTCGGCCGGTTCGCGTCCCGGCTTCCCCCGGTGCTCGCCGGACCATTCCCTCCCGGTGCGGGCGAGCCGCCAGAGCCCGTCGTTCGACGGCCCACCAAGCCGTCGAACGGGTCGCGGTGCGCGACTGGCGCGTCGCGGGATGACCGAACGGCCGGGCGGGTGCCACGAGCACCCGTCCGGCCCGGTCACCTAGGCTGGTGGCAGTTCCACCTAGGAGGAAATCCAGCCGTGTCCGTCGTCGGTGTCCTCGCCCTCCAGGGCGACGTCCGTGAGCACCTCGTCGCGTTGGCCGAGGCCGACGTGCTCGCCCGCCCGATCCGCCGGCCCGAGGAGCTGGCCGAGGTCGACGGCGTGGTGCTGCCCGGCGGCGAGTCGACCACCATCAGCCGGCTGCTCGCCACGTTCGACCTGCTCGAACCGCTGCGCGCCCGGATCAAGGAGGGCATGCCCGCCTACGGCTCGTGCGCCGGGATGATCCTGCTGGCCGACCGCGTCCTGGACGGGCGGCCCGACCAGCACCAGCTCGGCGGGCTCGACATCGTGGTGCGGCGCAACGCGTTCGGCAGGCAGGTCGATTCCTTCGAGGCCGAACTCGACTTCACCGACGTGGGCGAGGTGCACGCCGTGTTCATCCGCGCCCCGTGGGTGGAATCGGCGGGGTCCGAAGTGGAAGTGCTCGCCCGGGTGCCCGAAACGGAAGACGCCGGAGAGGCCGCCGGTAGGATCGTCGCGGTTCGGCAGGGGCACGTGCTCGCCACCTCGTTCCACCCGGAACTGACCGGCGACGGGCGGGTGCACCGCCTTTTCGTGGACATGGTCCGTGCCGCGGGCTGAGTATTCGACGGAGGAAAGATGAGCGGCCACTCAAAGTGGGCGACCACCAAGCACAAGAAGGCCGCAATCGACGCCAAGCGCGGCAAGCTCTTCGCGCGGCTGATCAAGAACATCGAGGTGGCGGCCCGCACCGGCGGTAGCGACCCCGACGGCAACCCGACCCTGTACGACGCCATCCAGAAGGCGCGGAAGAACTCCGTGCCCCTGGACAACATCGAGCGCGCCCGCAAGCGCGGCGGTGGCGAGGAAGCGGGCGGCGCGGACTGGCAGACCATCATGTACGAGGGCTACGGCCCCAACGGCGTGGCGGTGCTGGTCGAGTGCCTGACCGACAACCGCAACCGGGCCGCGTCCGAGGTCCGCACCGCGATGACCCGCAACGGCGGCTCGATGGCCGACCCGGGCTCGGTGGCCTACATGTTCACCCGCAAGGGCGTGGTCATCGTGCCGAAGGGCGACCTGTCCGAGGACGACGTGCTGATGGCGGTGCTCGACGCGGGCGCGGAGGAGGTCAACGACCTCGGCGAGAGCTACGAGGTCGTGTCCGAGGCCGGTGACATGGTCGCGGTGCGCAAGTCCCTGCAGGAAGCCGGGTACGACTACGAGTCGGCGGAGGCGAACTTCCTGCCCTCGGTGACCGTGCAGCTGGAGGCCGAGGGCGCGCGGAAGATCTTCAAGCTGATCGACGCGCTCGAGGACTGCGACGACGTGCAGAACGTGTTCGCGAACTTCGACGTCTCCGACGAGGTGATGGCCGAGGTCGACTGACCCCGGCCCGTCCCGTCAGCCCCGCGCCGGCAGTGCCGACGCGGGGCTGACGTCCGTCCGGGGCCGCCGTCCGGGGCACGTCGGGGCCGCGCTCATGCGGGGTTCACGCGGGCAACGGGCACAATGGCCGGGTGTCGAACCCCTCCGCCCCCTCCGTCCAGGACATCAACCTGCGCAACTGGCTGTTGACGCAGGCCGAGCAGCACGGCCACGCCGTCGTCACCGTGCCGGAGGACGCCGAAGGCGCCGGCTACTCGTTCTCCGTCGGCGCGTGGCGTCGGTTCGGCGTCGCCGAGGCCGTGGTGCTGGGCCTGCCGCCGGAGCACGCGCAAGTGCTCATCCGGGCCTACGTCGACCGCGCCAGGCGTGGCGAGAGGTTCGTGCCCGGTCGGCTCTACCACGACTTCCTCGACGGCGTGCCGGTCACGTTCGAGCGCGTCTTCAAGGGCTTCTACCCGGAGTTCTTCGGCAGCGCGTTCCTGCTCTACGGCAAGGGCGACTTCGCCGCGCTCCAGATCATCCTGCCGACCGCGGACGGCAAGTTCCCGTGGCACCACGACGCGCCGATGGGCTTCGGCGACTGGCAGCTGCTGCTGACCGAGAGCGGCCGGCCGGAGAGCTGGGAGCCGGGCGTCAGCGGCCCCTGACCCCGCCGGTCCCGCCACGACCGTTCGACACCGCCCGGGCCCCGCCGCACCACGCGGCGGGGCCCGACGCCGTTGTCCGGGAAGTGTTGTCAAGGCGGCGACCCCCGACCGCTGACAACGCGCGAGGGCTATCACTGTCCTGTGCGTCGGGACGTCGGGGGCTGCGCACGCCGCGAGGGGGAGGTGCGCCCCGTCCGGCGCGGTCGGGGAGCTGCGCGGGACGGGGCGTGCGCTACCGGGCTTGGTGACGGGGGCCCCGCCCGTGCCAAGGAATGGGCCGCGGGGAAGAGCTTCCGATGGGCTCTTCCCCGCGGTGGACCACCGCTGCGCGAACCGCCGCCCGAGTGGCGGGAACCGCGGTCAGGGGGTCCGGCCGAGCAGTGCGACGAGCCTGGTCTGCGGGTCCGCGTCGTCCGGCGCCGGCACCGGCGGGTCGAACAGCCCGCTCGCCGCCCACGCCTCCGCGTCCGGCTCGATGTGCTCCAGCACCGTCTCGGCGAGGTCCGGGTCGATCCGCTCGTCCACGCCGATCGCGCGGGCCAGGTCCCAGGAGTGCACGGCCAGGTCGGACGTCATCTGCCAGCCGTACTCGACCGCCGTCGCCCTGCCGTAGCTCAGGTGCACCGGCTTGAGCAGCGCTTTCGGCGCGATCCACGCCTCACGCGCGGCAGCCGCCGCCAACACCCACGAGTGCAGCGGGTCGCTGCCGAGCTGGTCGCCCTCGAAGCGGTCGCCCACCTGCTCGACCGTGCAGCCGGCCAGCAGCTCCGGCGCCCACAGCTGCTCGTGCACCAAGTGGTTGACCAGGTCGTGCACAGACCACTCCTTGCACGGGGTACCCCAGTCCCACTGCTCGGGGCGCACCCGGCGCACCCGCGAGTCGAACTCCGTCATCGCGCGTCCGTGAGCCTCGATCAGATCCACCCCACGAGTGCACCAAACGTTGAACCGGAGCGCACCCTGAGGCTGTGCAGTAGGCCACTCGGTCGTATCACGGTTTCATCGCATACCCCCGTACGGCGTAACGTGACCCGGTACGCCGACGGTGACATCGTTGACACAGGAGGAACCAGTGAGCGCCACGAGCGCCGTCTCCACCCCGCAGCGGGGCTTCTTCGGTCACCCCCGAGGACTGTCGACGCTGTTCTTCACCGAGCTGTGGGAGCGCTTCTCCTACTACGGGATGAAGGCGATCCTCGCCTACTACCTGTACCGGTCCACCGCCGAGGGCGCGCTCGGGCTCGACAAGAGCTTCGCGCTGTCGCTGGTCGCCATCTACGGCGCGTCGGTCTACATGTCCGGCGTCGCGGGCGGCTGGCTGGCCGACCGGGTGCTCGGCGGGCAGCGGGCCGTGTTCTACGGCGGCGTGCTGATCATGCTCGGGCACGTCGCGCTCGCGCTGCCGATCGGCGTGGCGGGCGTCTACACCGGCCTGATCCTGATCGTGCTCGGCACCGGCCTGCTCAAGCCGAACATCTCCACGGTGGTCGGCGGCCTGTACGAGCAGCAGGACCCGCGCCGCGACTCCGGCTTCACGATCTTCTACATGGGCATCAACCTCGGCGGCTTCCTCGCGCCGCTGGTGTGCGGGTACCTCGGCGAGACCTACGACTGGCACCTCGGCTTCGGCGCGGCGGCGGTCGGCATGGCGCTGGGCCTGGTCGTCTACCGGCTCGGCCGGCGCGGCCTCGGCGACTCGGCCGCCGCGCCGCCGTTCCCGCTGCCCGCCGAGGAGCGCGTCCGGGTGATCGGTCGGATCGTGGCCGTGGCGCTCGGCGCGGTGGCCGTGGTGGCGCTGCTGGTGGTGCTCGGGGTGCTGGGCGCCGAGGGCGTGATCAACCTGATCAGCCTGCTGTCGGTGCTGCTGCCGATCGGCTACTTCACCGTGATGATCCGCAGCCCGCGCACCACGCCGGTGGAGCGGTCGCGGGTGATCGCCTACATCCCGCTGTTCATCGCGGCGGCGATGTTCTGGCTGCTGTTCGAGCAGAGCGCGACGGTGATCGCCGCGTTCGCCGACACCCGGGTCGACAACTCGTTCCTCGGCCTGCGGTTCCCGCCGTCGTTCATCCAGTCGATCAACCCCGTGATGATCATCGCGGTGGCGCCGCTGTTCGCGCTGCTGTGGGTGAAGCTGGGCAAGCGCCAGCCCGCGACGCCGCGCAAGTTCGGCTACGCGCTGCTGCTGGTCGGCTTGTCGTTCCTGCTGATGATGGTCGCCAGCCAGGGAGACCCGGCGGTGCGGGTGAGCTTCCTGTGGCTGGTGCTGATGTACCTGGTCATGACGTGCGGTGAGCTGATGCTCTCGCCCGTGGGCCTGTCGGTGACGACGAAGCTCGCGCCGCGCGCGTTCGCCTCGCAGACCATGGGCCTGTGGTTCCTGGCCACGGCGGCCGGTTCGGGCGTGGGCGCGATCGTGGTCCGGTTCTACAGCGACGAGAACGCGGTGGCGTACTTCGGCGTGCTGGGCGCGGTGGCGATCGGCCTCGGCGTCGCGCTGGTCGTCGCGACGAAGTCCATCCACCGGTTGATGCGCGGCGTCGACTGACCCGACCCCGTCCGGCGAGGGTGCGGCGCACACCCCCGCCGGACGGTCACCCCACCTCCGTCCGGCCGGTGGCGGCTACTGGAACGCCGCGGCGTGGCGCGCGGCCCAGCCGGCGAAGGAACCGGCCGGGCGGCCGAGGACCCGTTCGACGTCCGGGCGCGCCCGCTGCTCGTCGGCGGTCGGCGTGCCGAGGACGTCGAGGGTGGCGTCCGCGACCCGCTCGGGCATGAACCGCAGCATCTGCGCCCGTGCCTCCTCGCGGGTCTGCTCGACGAACCGGACCGGCTCGCCCAGCGCGTCCCCGATCGCGGCGACCTGCTGCCGGGGCGTGACGGCCGCCGGCCCGGTCAGCACGTACGTGCCGCCGCCGTGGCCCGCCTCCCGCAACACCACGGCGGCGACGGCGGCGATGTCCTCCGGGTCGACGACGGGCAGCGCCACGTCGGCGAACGGAGCGGCGGCCTCCCGCCGCTCGCGGATCGTCGCGGCCCAGGCGAAGGCGTTCGAGGCGAACGCGCCGGGCCGCAGCACGGTCCACTCCAGCCCCGACCGGGTCACGGCGTCCTCCAGGTCGGGGGAGTGGCGCAGCGTCTGCACGCCCTGCGAGGACAGCAGCACGACCCGCCGCACGCCACCGGTCCGCGCGCGGTCGAGCACGTCCGCCACCACGGTCCCGTCGCCACCGGCCGACATCCAGTCGCCCGACGTCAGCAGGAACAGCGAGTCGGCGCCGTCGAACGCGGGCGCCAGGCTCGCCGGCTCCACCAGGTCCGCCCGCACGGGTCGCACGCCCTCGGGCAGGTCCCGCGCCGAGATCCCGCGGGACACGGCGGTCACCCGCTCGCCCGCCCCGGCCAGCGCCCGCACCAGCGTCCCGCCGACGTTCCCGGTCGCACCGGTCACCACGATCATGTCCACTCCCCGTCCCTCGCGAACTGCGTACTCGGGGGAAACTAGTGTCCTGGGTATAGTAGGTACCTAGAGGATAGTAATGGCGGAGAGGGGTCGTTGTGACCAGTGGCACACGCGCGACGGCGGTCGCCCCGGAGCAGGCCTGTCCGATCGCGCCGGTGGTGGACCTCGTGTTCAGCCGCTGGACGACGCCGATCCTGTGGGCGCTCAACGAGTTCGGGCGGCAGCGGTTCGTGGAGCTGTCGCGCCGCATCGCCACGATCACGCCCAAGGTGCTCACGCAGCGACTGCGGCAACTGGAGCGCGACGGGCTCGTGGTCCGCACGTACCACGCCGAGGTGCCGCCGCGCGTGGAGTACGAGATCAGCGAACTCGGGCGCAGCCTCGCGCCGCTGTTCGCGCACCTGGCCGAGTGGTCGGCGGTGAACCTGGAGAAGGTCGAGCTGGCCCGGCAGGCGCACGACGCGAAGGACCGCGATGGGGGCCGGAGAAATCCGCACTAGTGCGGAAAGGACGCAACGACCCGCCGCGGCGGCGGTGCGGCGGGTCGACGCGCGAGTACCAGCATGCACCACATTCCTGAGCCTTAGCTGATGGTTTGCCCGATCGAGTGGTGTTTTTTCGCGCCCGTGGTGACCGGAAGCCTTGCCGCGCCCCTGATGACGCGCGACGGTCGGCGGCGCACCGGGCCCGCCGCCCGCAGGTCCGGGAACCGGCGGAACAGGCCGCGCAGGGCCGCCGCACCCTCCATCCGGGCCAGTCCCGCGCCGAGGCAGTAGTGGATGCCGGACGAGAACGCCAGGTGCTCCCGCACGTCCGCGCGGCCCGGGTCGAACCGGTGCGGATCGGCGAACACCGCCGGGTCCCGGTTGGCCGCCGCCAGCATCAGCATGATCGGCGTCCCCTTCGGCAGCCGCGTGCCCGCGACCTCGGTGGCCTGGAACGGCGCCCGCACCGTGTACTGCACCGGTGGGTCGTGGCGCAGCGTCTCCTCCACGACGGCGTCGGCGTGACCGGGGTCGGCGAGCAGCCGCGCGCGGACCTCCGGGTGCCCCAGCACCTCCAGCACCGAGTTGCCGATCAGGTTGACGGTGGTCTCGAAACCGGCCACCAGCAGCAGTTCCGTCGTGGCGATGAGGTCTTCGCGGGTGAGGTCGTCGTGCGCGACCAGCGCCGACACGACGTCGTCGCCGCCGGGGCGCCGCCGCCGGTGCGCGATCAGGTCGTCCAGGAACGCTTCGAACTCCCGCAACGCCCCCTGCAACGCCCGCATCTCGCGCATGCCGCGCACGCCGTCGAGCGCGTTGACCAGCGCGCTGCCCCACCGGGCGAACGTCGCGTGGTCCGCGCCGGGCACGCCGAGCAGGTCGGCGATCACCTGGATCGGCACCCTGGCCGCGAAGTCGCCGACGAGGTCGAACGTGCGCCGGTCCGCGACCTCGTCCAGGTACTCCTCGACCACCCGTTCCACGGTGGCCGCCTGCGCGCGCAGCCCGCGCGGCGTGAACCAGGGCGCGACCAGCCGGCGCAGTCGCGTGTGGTCGGGCGGGTTGCGCACCAGGAAGGACTCCTCGACCGGGTTCACCAGCCGCCGCCCGTCGAGCTCGACCGACGAGTCCACCGGCGACAGCGCGCCGGCGGACAGCGGCCCGAACCCGGGGTCGCGCAGCAACTGCGAGCACAGCTCGTGCGAAGCGGTGAGGTAGAGCCCCATCCTCGTCTTCACCAGCACGCCCTGCCGGCGCACCGACTCGTACACGGGGTAGGGGTCGCTGGTCGGGTTCTCCCCGAGCAGCCGGGCGGCGGGATCGCCGAGGAGGGCTTGCGCCCGGACGACGGTGCGTCCCAGGAACAGCAGCGTCGCGTTCTTCACCGTGGACGGCATGCCCCCACGGTGGCCTGAACGCGAGAGAGGTTCAAGCCCGGGACCGGGCGGAAAAGCGGTCGCCGCGGCGAAGCCGGCCGAACTACGCTCCCGCGCGATGAGCACCGTCCTCTGGCTCCTCGGCCCTTCCGGCGTCGGCAAGTCGACCGTCGGCTGGCTGGTCTACCGGTCCCTCGACCGCGCCTCCTACGTGGACGCCGACCAGCTCGGGCTCTGCTACCCGTCGACCGCCGACGACCCCGCGAACCACCGGGTCAAGTCGGCCGCGCTCGGCGCGCTGTGGCCGGAGTTCAGGGGTTCCCCGCTGGTCGTCTCCGGTTTCCTCGACAATCCCGCGGAGGCCCGCCGGTACGCCGACCGCCTGCCCGGCGCGGACCTCACGCTGTGCCGGTTGCGGGTGAGCCGCGCCGAGCTGCGCGCCCGGTTCCTCGGCCGGGGGTGGCTCACCGGAGCGGTCGACGGGGTCCTCGACCACGCCGAGGTGCTGGAGGCGGCGCCCGGGTTCGCCGACTTCACCGTGGACACCGACGGTCGCGCGCCCTCCTCCGTCGCGGCGGAGGTCCGGAAGAGGTGGACCGCGTGACCGTCCTGTGGATCGCCGGGCCGCGCGCGGTCGGCAAGTCGACGGTGGGCTGGGAGGTGTTCAGCAGGCTCTCCGCGACGACGAAGACCGGGTACCTCGACCTGGCCCAGCTCACCTTCGCCACGCCGCCGCTCGACCTGGCGGGCAAGGCGCGGCGGCTCGGCGCGGTCCGGCGGGTCCACCGGGCCGAGGGCGCGCGGCACCTGGTCGTCACCGGAGAGCACCACGCGGACCTCCTGCCGGAGGCGGAGCTGTGCTGGCTGCACGCGGGACACGACGAACTCGTGGCCCGCCTGCTCCTGCGCGGCCGGGGCGGGGGACCGCCGATCCCCGGCGACGAACTGCGCGGCCTCCCGGAGGACGACCTGCGCCGCCTGGCCGCCCCCACCCCGGCGCCGCCCGCCGCGGCCGTCGTGGTCGACACCGACGGCCGGGAGGTCGACGCGGTCGTCACCGAGGTCCTGGACCGGTTCTTCCCCGACCTCAGCGCCTGACGACCAGCGACGCCAGCCGCCACGTGCCGCCGTCCGGCGTCCGCTGCGGGGTCTGCGCCAACTCCAGGTCCGGGAACCGGTGCAGCACGGCCGAGAGCGCCGCCTGCGTCTGCACGCGGGCGAACGCGGCCCCGAGGCAGAAGTGCGCCCCGTGCGAGTAGCCGAGGTGGCCGGCCGACGGCACGCGGGTGACGTCCAGCTCGTCCGGCGAGGAGTAGACCCGGGGGTCGCGGTTGGCCGACACGATCGCCGTCATCACCGGTTGGCCCTCGCCGATCACCACGTCACCGAAGCTCACCTCCTCCCGGGTGAACCTGGGCACGGTGAGGAGCTGGGGGCCGACCCACCGGGTCAGCTCCTCCACCGCGCGCGGCATGAGGGCCGGGTCCGCCCGCAGCGCGGCGAGCTGGTCGGGGTGGGTGAGCAGCGCTTCCAAGCCGTTGACGATGAGGTTGCTCGGCGTCTGCCCGGCGATCACCAGCTGCCAGACCAGGGTGACCAGCTCCGCGTCGGTGAAGCGGTCGCCGTCCTCGTCCCGGACCCGGAGCAGCTGGGAGATCAGGTCGTCGCCCGGTGACGTCCGGCGCAGCTCGACGGCCTCCAGCGCGCCCTCGACGATCCCCGGGATCGCGGCGGTGAAACCGGGTCCGTAGCCGCTCACCACGGCGGCGCCGTACTCGCGCCACCGGGGCCTGCTCTCCTCGGGGATGCCGACCAGCTCGCAGATCACGTCCATCGGCAGCGGCCGGGCGAAGTGCTCCATGAGGTCCACGGTCTCGCCGTCCGGCAGGGCGTCGAGCAGCGCGGCCACGATCGCCTCGATCCGCGGCCGGAAGCCCTCCGCCCGGCGCGCGGTGAACGCGGGCGCGGCCAGCTTGCGCAGCCGGAGGTGCTCGGGGCCGTTCATCTCGGACATCGTGCGCAGGTAGGGCTTGCAGTGCTCGGGGATGCCCGGCAGGCCCATGAAACTGTTGGGGCTCAGCTCGAAGCGCGGGTCCGCCAGCATCGCCTTGGCGTCCTCGTGCCGGGTGAGGACCCACATGTCGCCCATGCCGGGCAGCGGCATCCGCGCCACCGGGCAGCGCTCGCGGGCCTCGCCGTAGGCGGTGAACGGGTCGAGCAGCACCTCGGGCTTGGCGGGGTCGATCTCGGGCACGGTCAACTCTGGCCTCCGGATGTTCAGATCAGATGTTCTCATCATCTGAATGGTCACGGTATCTTGGGCGTGCGACGCCTGGCAAACGGGGAGCGTGACGGTGCGGCTGAGCAGGGCGGAGGCGCAGGAGCGCAACCGGGCGCGGGTGCTGGACGCCGCCCGCGCGGAGTTCGTCGAGCGCGGCTTCCGCGACGCCAAGATCGACACGATCGCGCAGCGCGCCGAGCTGACCAGGGGCGCGGTGTACTCGAACTTCCCCGGCAAGCGCGCCCTCTACTTCGCGGTGCTGGCCGACCTCGCGGAACGCGCGGCGGCGCCGGCCAACCCGCAACGCGGCGCCGACCGGCGGGCGGCGCTCGGCGCGCTGGCCCGCGCGTGGGTCACCTCGCTCAGCCACGACGCGTTGGCGCGGGACTTCCTGCCCGAGGTGGCCGCGGAGGAGGTGACGCGCCGGCCGTTCACGCAGCTGATGAAGCTGGACGCGGTGCTGCTGAGCCTCGCCCTGGAAGCGCTCGACCCGGCCGTGCCGCCGCCCGGCTCGCCACCGGCCCGGGTGGTCCGCCTCGCCGAGATCGTGCTCGCCACCCTGCACGGCGCGAGCGGCCTCGCCACCGCCGCGCCCGGCTTCCTGGAGCCGTTCGACGTGGTCAGCGCGTGCGAACAGCTCGCGGGCCTGGAGCTGAACGACTGGTGGTCGGCGCCTCCCGGCGCGGCGGTGCTGCGGGAGGACCGGCCGTGGACGCCGCCCGCCGCCGTCGACCTCGTGCGCGGCGCGGAGGTGACGCCGGACGAGGACGGCGTGGTGGTCGTGCTCGGGCTGAACCGGCTCGCCGCCGTGGAGGAGGCGGTGCGGGCCACCGGTGGGCGGGTGACCCTCGCGATGGTGACGGGCACGCCGGGGGAGCTGGCCCCGTTGGCGCGGCTGGTGCTGGCGCGGCTGTGCGTCGGCCTGCGGCAGTCGTTCCCGGTCACGGCGTGGCCGCGGTTGCGGGTGGTGTGCGACGACGCCGGCGCGGTGGCGGCCGCCGCGGGCGTGCCGTCGGTGAGCGACGAGACCGAGACCGCGATCCGCGTCGAGGGCGGCCGGGTGGTGGCGCGGGCCGAGGGGTCAGGCGCGGGTCACGCGGTCAGCTCCGGGGCGCGGGTGCGGACCTAGTCGCGGAACCGGCCCTGGGGCTGGTGGCGGCGGGCCTGCGTTCCAGGACCTTGCGGAACTCGGCCGGGATCGGGGTGCTGCGCAGTTCCGGCGTGCCGAAGGAGACGTACCGGTTCCAGCCGGTGGCCACCGGTGTGCCGTCGACGTCCGCGTCGAACCCCATGGTCAACGTGGTGGTGCCCAACGTCCGCACCCGCACCGCGATGCGCAGCAGGTCGTCGAACCCGGCCGGGTTGAGGTAGCGGATGGAGGTCTCGGCCATCACGAAGTCGACGCCGTGCTTCTCCAACTCCTTGTAGGAGCCCAGCAGGGACCGCAGCGTCTCCACCATGGCGGCCTCGAAGAAGACCGCGTAGCGCGACGCGTGCACGATCCCCTGGCGGTCGCAGTCGACCGGGCGCACCCGCACCCGGTGCACGTGGGCAGGTCGGGCGTCAGCCATGTCGGCGATCCTATGGGGTCACCCGGACGGTGCGCGTCGGCCTAGCGGTGGCTGCTCCGAGTGACGCCTCGACCAGTTGGCCCACCGCGACCAGCGGGATCACCGCCGTCGGCGACCACGCGGTGAGTGGTCACAGCGCGAGCACCACCCCGCGCGGTGCGGTCGACCCGCGGCGCGAGAGGGCGGGCGGCACCAAGACCGCGGCCGCCGCCTCGCCGTCCGGCCGAGGTCCGCGGCGGACCGTCAGCCCTTGCGGCGGTGCCGCCGGACGCTCTCCTCCACCAGGTCCAGCACGGGTTCGAGGTCGTCCGCGGGCAGGCCCATGGCCAGGTGCGACACCAGGCCCTCCAGCACCAGCTCCAGGAACGACGTCAGCACGTCCACGTCCACGTCGTCGCGCAGGTTGCCCGCCTCGCGCTGGCGCTCCAGCCGCTGCCGGGTCGCGTCGGTCAGCTGCCGCGAGCGCTCCGCCCACCTGGCCCGGAACTCCTGGTCGGTGCGCAGCCGCCGCGACACCTCCAGCCGCGTGCCGAGCCAGTCCGCCGGGTGCTCGACGTCGTTGGGGTCCGGCGGGTACAGCAGGTCGCGCATCACCTGCACGAGGCCCTGCTGGGCGACGACCTCCGCCATGCGCAGCGCGTCGTCCTCGGCGAGCGCGAGGAACAACGACTCCTTGTCCCGGAAGTGGTGGAAGATCGCGCCCCTGGACAGGCCGGTAGCCTCTTCCAGGCGGCGCACGGTCGCGCCTTCATAGCCGAAACGCGCGAAACACGCACGAGCGCCGTCGAGGATCTGACGGCGACGGGCATCGAGGTGGTCCTGGCTCACCCTGGGCACCTGTCGATGTTGCCAGGGCCGCCTGACGAAATCCAATCAGTACGTACGGCTTGCCCCGTCCACTTTGGGGTGTACTTCGCCGTCTCGGCTCGAAACCCCAGGTCACCGTCACTACGGTGGCGCACCGTGACCGCAGGTGAGGACATTCGTCCGCCGCTGAAGCTGGTGCCGGGTTTGGGCTGGTCGAACCGACCGTCCACGGTGGACCGCAGTCGGCACGGCCCGGACTTGATCGATCTGATCAGGCTCGTCGGCCGACGGCCCGGCGACACCGCCGACCACTCGCCGGGCTGCTCCGTCGTGGTCTACGAGGCGTTGTGCGTCCCGGAGCCGCTGCGCACACCCGCCTACGCCCTGGCGCTCGGCGACGACAGCGGCGTCGACCGGCTGCCGCACGCCGCCGCGAGCTTCTTCGTGCACGAGGCCGCGTTGCACGTCCGCGTCGGCGACGAGGCGGTGATGGCCGACCAGCTGGACGCGCTGGCGAACCGGGCCGACGCGCCGGTGCGCCTGGTGCCGTTCGCGGCAGGCCACGTGGGCGTGCTGCGGTCGTCGTTCGCCCTGCCCGAAGGTCGGCGCCCGGCGGAGGTGCTCGACCGGATCGCCCTGGACGTGCCGTCCTCGCGGGCGGAGTTCGGCCGCCAGGCCGCGCGCTACCGGAGCCGGTGAGGAGACACATGGGATCGAACGCACTGGGCGCACGACCGCAGCGGTCGCCGCGACGGCGGCTCGCGGTCGCCGCCGTGACCGCCTCGACGGCGTTGTCGCTCCTCACCGCCTCCGGCGCCGCGCACGGGCTCACCGACCACCAGTCCGAGGCCGCGACCATCTCGCGCGGCGCGGTGGAGGCCGAGCACGCCGGGTTCACCGGCACCGGGTACGTGGACTACGACAACGCGTTCGGCGGCTACGTCGAGTACTCGGTGACCGCGGCCCGGGCGGGCACGCACGCGCTGGTCTTCCGCTACGCCAACGGGAGCGACACCGACCGGCCGCTCGCGCTGACCGTGGACGGCGCGCGGGCCGGCGTCGTCCCCTTCCCCGGCACCGGCGGGTGGGCCACGTGGCGCGACGTCACCGCGCCGGTCCGGTTGCGGGCGGGCGTGAACCGGGTCCGCGCCACCGCCACCACCGCGGCCGGCGGGCCGAACGCCGACCGCCTCGTGGTCGACGACACCGACACCGAGCCGCCCACCCCGCCGCGCGACCTGCGCGCCACGGACCGGTCCGAGACCAGCGTGTCGCTCGCGTGGGGCGCGGCGGCGGACGACGTCGGCGTGGTCGGCTACGACGTCTACCAGCACGGTCAGCTCATGACGAGCGTGCCCGGCACGACCCTGTCCGCCACCGTCACGGGCCTGCGCCCCGACACGGCGTACGACTGGACGGTCTTCGCCCGCGACGCCGCGCCCAACGTCTCGCAGGCCAGCAACAACGTCGTCGTGCGCACCGACGCCCCGCCGCCGGACGACGAGCCGCCCACCGCGCCGGGCGGCCTGCGCCCCGCCGGCAAGTCGCCGACCAGCGTGTCGCTGGCGTGGGAGGCGGCCACCGACAACGTCGGCGTCACCGGGTACGTGGTGCACCGCGACGGCGTGCAGGTGGGCACGACCGACGGCCCGTCCACCACGGTCACCGGCCTGAGCGCCGGCACCGGCTACCGGTTCGCCGTGCGGGCGCGCGACGCGGCGGGCAACCTCTCGCCGTTCAGCGACGAGGTGATCCTCGCGCCGGGCGGGACGGCGCCGCCGGGCGAGCCGAGGCCCGGCGCGGTGACGACCTTGCGCGAGGGCACGGACGTGCCGTGGGGCCTGGCGTTCCTGCCCGACGGCACGGCGCTGGTGTCCGAACGGGAGCGGTTCACCCTCTACCGCCTCGCGCCGGACGGCACGCGGACCGACGTCGGCCGGGTGCCGGGCGCGCAGGGCACCAACGGCGAGGGCGGCGTGCTGGGCGTCGAGCTGTCGCCCGCGTTCGCCACCGACCGGCACGTGTTCATCTACCACACCACGTCGTCCGGCAACCAGGTCGTGCGCGCCAGGCTGATCGGCGAGACGCTCACCGGCTGGACCACGATCCTGAGCGGCCTGCCGAAGAACCGCTACCACAACGGCGGGCGGCTGCGGTTCAGCCCGGACGGCAGGTACCTGTTCGTCTCCACCGGAGACGCGCAGAACGGCAGCTACGGGCAGAACCTGGACACCAACGCGGGCAAGATCCTGCGCATCCACCCGGACGGCTCGATCCCGGCGGACAACCCGTTCCCGGGCAAGGCGATCTGGAGCTACGGGCACCGCAACGTGCAGGGCCTCGACTTCGACTCGCAGGGCAGGCTGTGGGCGACGGAGTTCGGCAACAACTCGCTCGACGAGCTGAACCTGATCACGCGCGGCGGCAACTACGGCTGGCCCGGCTGCGAGGGCACGCAGGGGTACTGCGAGGGCAGCATCCCGCCGAAGCGGATGTGGCCGACGACGGCCGGCGGGCCGAGCGGGTTGGCGATCGTCAACGACCACCTCTTCGTCGGCACCACGGTCGGCAAGCGGCTGTACCGGCTGCGCATCGAGGGCTCGGAGCTGGTCGAGGAGGCGGTCTACCTCCAGGGCGAGTACGGGCGGTTGAGGACGGTCGAGGTGGACCCGGAGGGCGACCTCTGGGTGACGACGACGTGGGACCTGGACGAGGAGGTCGGCAACGACCGCGTGTTGCACGTGGACCTCGAGTACCCGGGTTCCTGACCGGTCACCCGGTTGCCACGAGTTGTTCACACCGCGCCCGGATTGTCCGTTCGGCCACCGCGATTCGTCCAACCGGCGCAAGGGGGACGCCACCGGAACGCAGCCGCCCTCCACCCGACCGGCCGTCAGCCCCGCGCACGGCTCCGGGCATGTCGTTGATCCGCAACGGTTTTCCATAGCTGCGAGTGTCGGTGCCTGCGTGTAGCGTCGAACGGACGAGATTTGATCACGGGGAGTGCCACCAGTGACTGCTGTCCGTAATGCGCCGGCTCCGGGACCCGCTCCGGCGGTGTTCCGGGACCGAGCGGAGGCCGAGGCCTACGTCGCCTCGGTCTGCTTCAAGCACGGGCCTCCGAGGCTGCTCGGAGTCGAATTGGAATGGACCGTCCACCACGTCGAAGATCCCAGCCGACCGCTCGACGCGAAGACCCTCGCGGCCGCGCTCGGCGGGCACGCGCCACCGACCCTCGTCCCCGACAGCCCTCAGCGGCCACTGCCCTCCGGCACCCCGCTGACCGTGGAACCGGGTGGCCAGGTCGAGATCTCGACACCGCCGCGGGAATCGCTGACGGATCTGCTGAAGACCGTCGCGGCGGACATCGACCACCTCCACAGCCTGCTCGGACCGGCCGGTCTCCGGCTCGGTCAGCACGGCGCCGACCCCTTCCGCCCGCCGCGCCGGATGCTCCAGGTCCCGCGCTACGCGGCCATGGAACACGCCTTCGCCCCGATCGGGCCCGAGGGCATCACGATGATGTGCAGCACCGCGGGCCTCCAGGTCTGCCTGGACTTCGGGCTGGCCTCCGACCTGCCGAAGCGCTGGGCCGCGGTGCACGCCCTCGGACCGGTCGTCACCGCCCTGTTCGCCAACTCGCCGGGGGTGAACGGCCGGCGGACGGACTGGGCCAGCGCGAGGATGCGCACCTTGTACGCCACCGACCCGGTGCGGACCCGGGCGGCGGCGGTGTGCGCCAACCCGGCCGAGGCGTGGGCCAAGCGGGTGCTCGACACACCGGTCATCGCGGTGCGCAGACCGGGCCCGAACTGGCTGCCGCCGCACCCGTTGACGTTCGCCGACTGGATCGCGGGCGCGCTCGACCGCCCGCCGACGGCCGACGACCTCGACTACCACCTCACCCTCCAGTTCCCACCGGTCCGCCCGCGCGGGTACCTGGAGGTCCGCTACCTGGACTCGCCGCCGCAGGGCCGGTGGCTGCCGCCGGTGGTGCTCATGGCGGCGCTGTTCAGCACGTCCGAGTACGTGGACGAGGTGCTCGCGGTGACCGAGGGCGCCGCGAACCGCTGGCTCGCCGCCGCGCGTTACGGCCTGGCCGACCCGGTGCTCGCCCGCGCGGCGCGCGACGTGGTCGACCTGGGCTGCGCCGCGCTGCCCGACACCGACCTGTCGGTCGGCCAGACCGACGCCATCGCCGAAGAACTGCACCGCACGCTCGCTGAGAAGACCGGAGGGGGCCGTTCATGACCAGCACCGAGAACCTTCGCGACCAGGTCGCCGCCCAGCTCACCAGGGCCCGTGACCGCAGCAGGCTGCTCACCGACGCGGTGGACGACCACGACCTCGTCCGCCAGCACTCCAAGCTGATGTCGCCGCTGGTCTGGGACCTCGCGCACATCGGCAACCAGGAAGAGCTGTGGCTGGTCCGGGACGTGGGCGGCCGCGAGCCGGTCCGGGCGGACATCGACGAGCTGTACGACGCGTTCAAGCACGCCCGGTCGGCCCGGCCGGAGCTGCCGCTGCTCGGACCCGCCGAGGCGCGCAAGTACGTCGGCGAGGTCCGCGACAAGGTGTTCGACGTGCTCGAGCGCACCCCGCTGGAAGGCCACCGGCTGGTCGACCGCGGGTTCGCGTTCGGCATGATCGTGCAGCACGAGCAGCAGCACGACGAGACCATGCTGGCCACCCACCAGCTGCGCGTCGGCGACCCGGTGCTGGACGCGCCCCGCCCGCCGCGCGGCGGCCCGGTCGGCCCGGCCGAGGTGCTGGTGCCCGGCGGCCCGTTCACCATGGGCACGTCCACCGAGGCGTGGGCGCTGGACAACGAGCGGCCCGCGCACCAGGTGGTCACCGAGCCGTTCTTCATCGACACCACGCCGGTGACGAACGGCGCGTACGCGGCGTTCATCGCCGACGGCGGCTACCGCGACCCGCGGTGGTGGAGCGAGGCCGGGTGGGCGCACGTGCGCAAGGCGTCCCTGGTCGCGCCCCGGTTCTGGGAACGGGTGGGTGACCAGTGGTACCGCACCGCGTTCGGCCGCACCGAGCCGATCGAGCCCGACCAGCCGGTCGTGCACGTCTGCTACCACGAGGCCGAGGCGTACGCGAAGTGGGCGGGCAAGCGGCTGCCCACCGAGGTGGAGTGGGAGAAGGCGGCCCGCTTCGACCCGGCGACCGGCCGGTCCCGCCGCTACCCGTGGGGCGACGAGGACCCGACGGAGGCGCACGCGAACCTGAACCAGCGGCACCTGACGCCCGCTCCGGTCGGGGCGTACCCGGCGGGCGCGTCGGCGTTGGGGGTGCACCAGCTCATCGGTGACGTGTGGGAGTGGACCAGCTCCGACTTCCACGGCTACACCGGGTTCGAGGTGTTCCCGTACGCCGAGTACTCCCAGGTGTTCTTCGGGCCGGACTACAAGGTGCTGCGGGGCGGGTCGTTCGGCAGCGACCAGGCCGCGGTGCGCTCGACGTTCCGGAACTGGGACTACCCGATCCGGCGGCAGATCTTCGCGGGTTTCCGCTGCGCGCGGGACGCTTCACGGGACGACCTGACCTGACCGTGTGCCGCCACCTGGGTTACCTGGGCCCCGCCGTGCCCGTCGCCGCGCTGGTGCACGACCCGCCGCACTCGCTGGTGCGGCAGTCGTACGCCCCTCGGGACATGCGCGGCGGCGGCACGGTCAACGTGGACGGCTACGGCGTGGGGTGGTACCCCGCGCCGGGCGGCCCGGCGGTGCGCTACCGCCGGGCCGGCACGATCTGGTCCGACGAGAACCTGTTGGCGCTGAGCCGGGTGACGCTGTCCGGCGCGGTGCTGGCCGCGGTGCGCTCGGCGACGGTCGGCATGCCGGTGGCGGACACCGCGTGCGCGCCGTTCACCGACGGGCGGTGGCTGTTCAGCCACAACGGTCGGGTCGCCGACTGGCCGGAGTCCGTCGTGGACGTGGCGAAGACCGTGCCGGCGGCCTCGTTGCTGACGTTGGACGCGCCGACCGACGCCGCCCTGCTGTGGGCGTTGGTGCGGTCGCGTCTCGCTTCGGGTGTCGCGCCGGGCGTCGCGCTGGCTTCGGTCGTGTCCGAAGTCGCCGCCGCCGCGCCCGGTTCGCGGCTGAACCTGCTGCTCACCGACGGCACCGTGCTCGCCGGCACGACGTGGACCCACTCGCTGTGGGTGCGCTCCGGCGACGGCGCGGTGACGTTGGCCTCGGAGCCGTTGGACGACGACCCGCGCTGGCGGGAGGTGCCCGACGGGCACGTCGTCACGGCTGATGTGTCTACTGTGGACGTTCAACCGATTGGACGAGGATGACCGAGCCTGTGCTGGACGTGCACCTGACCCCCGAGGACGCGGCGATCGCGCTGCGCGCCGAGGCGCGGGCAGGGCTCACCGCGCGGCCGAAGTGGGTGTCGCCGAAGTGGTTCTACGACGCGGTCGGCAGCGACCTGTTCGAGGAGATCACCCGGCTGCCCGAGTACTACCCGACCCGGGCGGAGCGGGAGATCCTGGTGGCGCGGGCGGCGGAGATCGCGTCGCTGACCGGCGCGCACTCGTTGGTGGAGCTGGGTTCCGGCTCGTCGGAGAAGACCCGGCTGCTGCTCAGCGCGCTGCGCTCGCACGGCACGCTGCAGGAGTTCGTGCCGTTGGACGTGTCGCCCTCGGCGTTGACGGAGGCGGCGCGGGCGATCCTGGCCGCGTACCCCGGCCTGCGGGTGCACGGGGTGGTCGGCGACTTCACCGAGCACCTGGGCCTGCTGCCCGGCGCGCCACCGCGGGTGGTGGCGTTCCTGGGCGGGACGATCGGCAACCTGATCCCGGAGGAGCGGGACAAGTTCTTCGCCTCGGTGCGCGACGTGCTGGAGGCGGGGGAGTGGTTGCTGCTCGGCACGGACCTGGTGAAGGACCCGGACGTGCTGGTGCGCGCGTACGACGACTCGCAGGGCGTGACGGCGGAGTTCAACCGGAACGTGCTGCGGGTGATCAACCGGACGTTGGACGCCGACTTCGACCCCGCCGACTTCGAGCACGTGGCCCTGTGGAACGCCGAGGAGGAGTGGATCGAGATGCGCCTGCGGGCACTGCGCCCGGTCAAGGCCCACGTCGCCGCGCTGTCCCTGGACGTGGAGTTCGCCGAGGGCGAGGAACTGCGCACCGAGGTGTCCGCGAAGTTCCGCCGTGAGGGCGTGACCCGCGAGCTGACCGCCGCGGGCTTCGCCCTCGAACGCTGGTGGACCGACCCGGAGGGCCGTTTCGCGCTGACCCTGGCCCGCGCGGTCGGTTAGCGGACTCGCGGTGGTCCCGTGCCCGGCGCCGGGCACGGGACCACCGCGTCGTCAGACGAGCCGGTGCCCGCCGTCGACGTGCAGGACCGAGCCGGTCATGAAGCGGTTGCGCTGCACGGCCACGAACGCCTCGGCGAGGTCCTCGGGCGCCCCGATCCGGCCGACCGGGAGGCGGGCCGCCATCGCGGCGAGCCGTTCGGCCTTGGCCGGGCCGGCCAGCTCGTCCCACACGGGGGTGTCGACCCATCCCGGCGAGACGACGTTGACCCGGACCGGCGCGAGCTCCAGCGCCAACGCGCGGGCGAGGGCTTCCAGCGCGCCGTTGGCGGCGCCGAGCACCGAGGCGCCCGTCCCCGGCCGGTACGCGGCGATGCCGGAGGTGAAGGTGATCGAGCCGCCGGGCCGGACGCGCGGCGCGGCGTGCTTGGCCACCAGCCACGGCCCCAGCAGCTTGGTGTCGATCACGGCCCGCGCGTGCTCCAGCGCGAAGTCGGCGATCGGGAAGTAGGCGTCGGTGGCGTCGACCGCGGTGACGACGACGTGGTCGAGGGGACCGGCGTCCCGCACCAGCCGTCGGACGTCGTCCTCCCGGGCGACGTCCACCACGGCGGTGCGCAGGCGCTCGTGGTCGCCGAGGTCGCGCGCGGCGGCGGCGAGTCGGTCGGCGGACCGGCCGGCGATGGTGACGACGGCGTCCTGGTCGAGCAGGAGGCGGGCCGTCGCCAGGCCCATGCCGGAGCTGCCGCCGATGACGAGTACGTGTGTCATGCCCAGCAGCGTCGTGGACGTCGGGCGGCGCGGGGAGACCGCGCCGGGCCTGGTCCCGGCGGGGCCACCCCCGCGGTGGTGCGACACTCGGGGCATGGGTGTGCTGGGTGAGTTCCTGCGCAGCCGGCGTGGCCGCGTCCGGCCGGCGGACGTCGGGCTGCCCGCGGGGGTCGGGCGGCGGCAGACGCCGGGGCTGCGCCGCGAGGAGCTGGCGGCGCTCGCCGGCGTGAGCGTGGACTACTACACCCGGCTGGAACAGGGGCGGGACACCAACCCCGGAGCCGAGGTGCTGCACGCGCTCGCGTCGGCGTTGCGGCTGGGCGAGGACGAGCGCGCGCACCTGCACGCGTTGGCGCGCGGCTCCGCCGGCCCGACGCCGCGGTCGGGCGCGGGCGCGCCGCGCCCCGGGTTGCTGCACCTGCTGGAGGCGGTGCGGCCCACGCCGGCGTACGTGCTGGACCAGGTCAGCGACCTGCTGGCGGTGAACCCGGAGGGCGAGCGGCTGATGCCGGGCGTGTGCGGGCGGGGCAACCTGGTGCGCTACGTGTTCACCGATCCCCGCGCCCGCGACGTGTTCGTGGGGTGGGAGGGCATGGCGCGGGACTGCGTGGCGCACCTGCGCACGGTCGCCGCCGCGGACCCCGGCTCGGCGGCGTTGGCGGCCCTGGTGGCGGAGCTGTCGGCGGCGAGCGCCGAGTTCGCGGCGCTGTGGCGGCACTACGACGTGAAGGTCAAGAGCGGCTCGCGGCGGACCTTCCGCGACGCCGCGGGCAACCACGTCGACCTGATCTCGGAGATCCTCACCGCCGCCGACGGCCAACGCCTGGCGGTCTTCCGCCCCACCCCCTGACCCCGGGAGTCCTACCCCCACGCGCCGAGAGTCCTACCTCCACGACCCCCGAGTTCAACGCTCAGCGCGGCACGGCCGGCTGGACGTACGCTCCGGGCAGCGGTTCGGAGGGCTTCCGGTGGACCGCTCGGCCGGCGGCAGGGCACGGCAAGAACCGTTCGTCGGCCACGAATCCTCCGTTCTGCGGGTGTTGCCGACCACGTTCGAGTGAAAGCCTCGCGCGATGGCGTCGCGGTGTCACCGAGGGGCGACGCCGAGCGAACCGAGGGAGCGCTATCGCATGCCACTTCGAAACAGAGCGCTGGTTCTCGCGCTGGCCGTCGGCACGGCGGTGTCCGGTCTCGTGGGCACCGGCGCCGCCACCGCGCAGGAAGCACGGGGCGCCGCCCCGATCCAGTGGACGACCTGCGCCCAGGACGTCCTCGACGAGATCCCGGCCGCGCAGCGCGACAAGGTCAGCTGCGCCAACCACCCCGTGCCGCTGGACCACCGCAAGCCGAACGGCGCCAAGATCACCGTCGCGCTGATGAAGCGCCCGGCCGACGACCAGGCCACCAAGGTCGGTTCGCTGTTCATCAACCCCGGCGGCCCCGGCGGCGCCGGCCTCATCTACTCCGCCTACGGCAGCTCGTTCTTCCAGCCGGAGGTCATGAACCGGTTCGACCTGATCGGGTTCGACCCGCGAGGCGTCGGCCGCAGCTCGCCGTTGCGCTGCTTCAAGACCCTCGAAGAGGCCGAGGAGATCTTCGGCCGGATGTCCGCGGTCCCGGTCACGCGCACCGAGATCCGCAACACCATGGACGCGACCAAGGACTACACCGACGCGTGCGCGCGCAACGCGGGCCCGTTGCTCGACCACATGTCCACCGAGGCCGTGGCACGTGACCTCGACCTGCTGCGGCAGGGCGTCGGCGACCGGCAGCTGACCTTCGTCGGCTTCTCCTACGGCACGCTGCTGGGGGCGACCTACGCCAACATCTTCCCGTCGAAGTCCCGGGCCCTCGTGCTGGACGGCAACGTCGACCCGGCGCTGCGCACCTCCAACGGCGCGGAGTACGACCGGCAGCGCGCGCAGGGCTTCGAGCTCGCGCTGGACGCGTTCCTGAAGCGCTGCGACGTCGAAGGCGACAAGTGCGCCTACAGCGACGGCGACCCGCGGGCCAAGTTCGACGAGGTGCGCGACCACCTGCGCACGAAGCCGATCACCCTGCCGGACGGCCAGGTCGTGACCTACGACGGCTACATCGGCCGGGTCGGCAGCGACCTGTACGCGCCGACCCGCTTCAAGGCGCTGGCCGCGTGGCTGCAGAGCATCTACGCGGTGCTGCACCCGGGCGTCGCCACGTCCTCCGCGCAGGAGCAGGCCGCGCTGCTGCCGCCGTTGGCGAACAAGCGCGGTCTGGCGGACATCAGGGCCGGCCTCACGGGCGACACCGAGTACCTGTACGACGACTCGTACTACGGCGTGAACTGCACGGACAAGCCGTTCCTCCGGGCGCCGCAGCTGTTCCCGGTGACGGCGGCGGTGTGGGAGCGGGAGTCGCCCACGTTCGGCCGCTCGCAGGCCGCGTCCGACCTGCTCACGTGCGCGACCTGGCCGGTGCCGCGGCCGGACCGCTGGGCGGGTCCTTGGGGCAAGCGCACGCCGAACCCGATCGTCGTGGTGGGCAACTACTACGACCCGGCCACGCGGTACGAGTTCAGCAAGCGCATGGACCGGCAGCTCGGCAACGCGCGGCTGCTCAGCGTGGACGCGTTCGGGCACTGCATCCTCGGTGACAGCGCCGGCGTGGACACCGCGGTGACCGACTACCTGGTCGACCTCAAGGCCCCGGCGGAAGGTCAGGTGTTCCAGCCGAACGCCCAGCCGTTCTAGCGGCGCCGGGTGCGGCCGTCGTCGCGAGGGCGACGGCCGCACCCGCCAGGACCACCAGCTCCGTCCGCACGGGCGCGGTGCGCAGCCAGGTGAGACCCAGGTAGACGACCGCCGTGAGCGCCACGATCGGGCTCTTGCGCCGCCACGACCACACGGCCAGTCCCACTGCCACCACGAACGCCATGAACAGGTCGTCGTAGTCGACGAACGAGACGGCGACCGCGGACGAACCCCTGTCGACGGCGACGAGCGTCGTGACCTCGGCGGTCGCGCCCAGGTCCTCGACCGTCGGCCCGGGCCACGCCGGTGCGGTGAGCGCCAGGAGCACCGGCCACACCACCAGGCCCACACCGACCAGCAGCAGCGGGTACCACGTGCCAGGCCGGCGGGCGTGCAGGTCGTGGGCGGCGGCCACCGCGGCGACGACGAGCAGCGCGAACGCGCCCCAGTGCCACAGCGAGCCGAGCAACCCGGCGATCGCCGTCACGTGCCACGGCCGCACCCGCCCCAGTCGGGCGTGCGCGAGGACCGCGCCGGCCACGACCACCAGCTCCGGGTACGGCCCGGTGGCCGGCGGGTCGACCGTGACGAGCGCGTCGGGCGACGGTGTCGGGGCCCCGACCGGTCCGTACGACATCCAGCCGAACTCCGCGACCGGCGCCGACGACGGCTCGAAGCACCAGACCGCGGCGAGGTAGCCGGCAGCCGTGAGCGCGACGGTGTGGCTGCGCGCCCGCCACGCCCAGACTCCCAGTCCGACCGCGATCACCAGCCCGAGCAGGAACCGCCACAGGTCGAAGTGGACGGACCAGGCGGGCAGCGACCACCCGCCCGCCGACTCACCGGCCGCCGCCAGCGCGAACATCGTCGACCCCGCCACCAGCAGCGGGAACCAGGCACCCGGCCGCTCGGCGTGCGCCTGCCGTGCCCTGAGCAGCAGCCCGGCGATCACCAGGGTCGACGACGCGCCGGGCGGCGGGCCGTCCTCCCACAGCGGCAGGACGAGCCCGACCACGACCGGCAACGCCCACACGACGGCCCCCACGGGGGCGTAACCCTAGCGCCCCTGCCGAGGACCGGTGAGGACCGGTGAGGTCGGGCGTGAGGGGCGCCCCGGGTGTGGACGCCCCTCACGGTCTCGGGTGGGACCGCTACTTCGGCGGCGGCGGGACCAGGCAGCTCACGGGAGCCGACTGGTTGCCCGACGAGTCGACGCCGTAGACGAGGGCGTCGCCCTTGAGCGTGATGCGCCAGTCGATGGCACCGACGCCGGGCTTCTGGTTGGGCGTCGCGCCGGGCGCCTGCACCAGCTTGATCCGGGTGCCGCTCGGGAACCCGCCGAAGACCGCCGGACTGGCCGAGTCGGACACGAAGACCTGCGGGTTCGGGTCGACCGCGTCGGTCGCGGAGATGACGAAGAACCCGTCCTCGTTGTCGGCGGGAGGCGTGGTGCCGCCGCTCGGGTTGGTGGTCGGCGCGCACGTCACGACCGGGGGAGTGGTGTCCACCCAGTCCTTCAGCACGTCGTCGCACACCTGGTGGCCCGCGGCGTGGGTGAAGCAGCCGCGGATCGAGTCCGTGCCGAGGCCCGCGAGGCCCTGGGCGTCGGGGTAGGTGAAGTCGACCGCGCCGGCGCCGGAGGTGCTCCCGTTGCCCGCCGCGCCCGCGTTCGGGCCGCTGAGCACGGAGAAGTCGACGGGGGTGTTCGGCACCGGGTCGCCGAAGTCGTCGGTGACGGTCGCGGTCACCGTGTGCGTCTGGCCGGGCGTGCCCAGCTCGTTGACCGCGTGCTCGGGCTCCACGTCGATGGCCGCGGCGCAACCGCGCACGTTCACCGCCGGGTTGCCGAACGTGACGACGTGGCCCTCGGCGTCGGTGTAGGCGACGGTCGGGTTGACCGGCAACGGTCCGCCGCCGGTGGCCGCGAGGTGCGTCGCGGTGAACGTCAGCGTCACCGTCTCGGTGCCGAGCTGGTCGATGGTCCAGGTGAGCTGGTTGCCGTTCTGGCCGACCGCGCCCTTGGACGCCGCCGCGCCGCTGACCGAGAACTGGGGCGACACCGTGTCGACCACGGTCACACCGGTCGCCGCGGGCACCACGATGGCCGCGCCGATGGCCTCGAAGACCTCCTGCAACTGCGCCGGGGTCGGGGCCTGGTAGTAGTGCGTGGCGTCGGGGTCGGAGGTCCAGTCCCGGATCTCGTCCGCGTCGACGGTGCCGAGGCCGATGCCGAAGATCTCGGTGCCCGCGGCGCGGGCGGCCAGCGCGTCGTCGCTCGCGTCGCCGCCGACGGTGGTCTGGCCGTCGGTCATCACGATCATCTTCTTGGCGTTGCCGGGCAGCGAGCCCGCCAGCTGCGACTGACCGGTGGAGATGGCCGCGGAGTGGTTGGTGAGGCCGTTGGCGACCAGCGCGTCGATCGCCGCCTTGACGGCGTTCGCGTCGGACGTCAGCCCGGCGTCGACCGAGGCGTTGTCGGAGAAGCTGACCACGCCGACGCGGCTGCCGTTGGCGATGACGCCGTCCAGCGAGCCGTCGGTGGCCTCGTCGAGGATGTCCACGAACGACTTGGCGGCGGTCTTCAGCTCGTCGATGGCGTCCTGCATGCTGCCGGAGCGGTCGAGGACCAGTTCGACGTCCACCGGTGCGCCCGCGATGCCGGTCTGGGCGTCGAGCGTCACGGTGACCGGGACGGACCCGCCGCACGCGATGTCGGTGGCACCCAGGGTCTTGGTCCCGGTGACGGAGCCGTCCGCGGCTGCCGCGCCGGTGGTCGTGGCGAGTGGCGCCGCCAGGGCGGCCAGCAGGACCGCGGTCACGCCGCAAGCCCGTCTTCGAGTGTTCTGGTTCATTCGGTATCGCACCTCCTCGTGCGCGCCGAACAGACGTGAAATCCCCTCTGGAATCACGTTCGCGCATTCCGGTGAAATCGGGCGGGTCAGTCCCCGAACAGGTGCGGACCAGCGAAGATCCGACCGAATGACCGTTCCGTGCGAGTCGGATGCGTCGGCATCACGAGGTTAGGCAGCCATTCTGGCAAACGCCAAATAGCTTCACCCGTTCGGCGCAGTGCAATTTCCGGTCGTTTTCGATCTGAGGATCGTTACGGAAGAAACGTGAATTGTGACGACAATGCGCCGGCCCCGCGTCCCGCCGGGCCCGCGCAGGCGTGCGGCGTGGCCGGCGGGGATGCGAGAGGGCCGCCCACCCGGAGGTGGACGGCCCTCTCGGGTCGATCGACTAGCTGCGGACCATCTTGCGCAGCACGTACTGCATGATGCCGCCGTTGCGGTAGTAGTCGGCCTCACCCGGCGTGTCGATGCGGACCACCGCGTCGAACTCCACCTTCGAGCCGTCCGCCTTCGTCGCCACCACGTGCACCGTGCGCGGCGTGTCGCCGTCGTTCAGCGCGGTGATGCCGGTGAAGTCGAAGGTCTCCGTGCCGTCCAGGCCGAGCGACGCCGCCGTGGAACCGGCGGGGTACTGCAGCGGCAGGACGCCCATGCCGATCAGGTTCGACCGGTGGATCCGCTCGAACGACTCGGCGATCACGGCGCGCACGCCGAGCAGCGAGGTGCCCTTCGCCGCCCAGTCGCGCGACGAGCCCGAGCCGTACTCCTTGCCCGCCAGCACGACCAGCGGGACGCCCGCCTCGGCGTAGGCCTCCGCCGCGTCGTAGATCGTGGTCTGCGGCGCGCCCTCGGCCAGGAAGTTCCGGGTGAACCCGCCCTGCACGTCGTCCAGCAGCAGGTTGCGCAGCCGGATGTTGGCGAACGTGCCCCGGATCATCACCTCGTGGTTGCCGCGCCGGGAACCGTAGGAGTTGAAGTCCTTGCGCTCCACGCCGTGCTCGGTCAGGTACTTGCCCGCGGGCGAGTCGGCCTTGATCGCGCCGGCCGGCGAGATGTGGTCGGTGGTGACCGAGTCGCCCAGCAGCGCCAGCACGCGCGCGCCGCCGATCTCCGTGACCGGGGCCGGCTCCATCTCCATGCCCTCGAAGTACGGGGGCTTGCGCACGTACGTCGACTGCGGGTCCCACTCGAACGTCTTGCCGGTCGGCGTGGGCAGCGACTGCCAGCGCTGGTCGCCGGCGAACACGTCGGCGTAGCCCCGGGTGAAGCCCTCCGGGGAGATCGCCGACGCGACGACCTCGGAGACCTCCTGCGGCGACGGCCAGATGTCGGCCAGGTACACCGGCTCGCCGTTCTGGTCGGTGCCCAGCGGCTCGGTGGTGATGTCCTTGTCCATCGAACCGGCCAGCGCGTACGCCACCACCAGCGGCGGGGACGCGAGGTAGTTCATCTTGATGTCCGGGTTGATCCGGCCCTCGAAGTTCCGGTTGCCCGAGAGCACCGACACAGCGGCCAGGTCACCCTGGTTGATGCCCGCCGAGATCTCGTCCTGCAACGGGCCCGAGTTGCCGATGCACGTGGTGCAGCCGTAGCCGACCAGGTGGAAGCCCAGCTTCTCCAGGTAGGGCAGCAGCCCGGCGCGCTCGTAGTAGTCCATGACGACCTTGGAGCCCGGCGCGAGGGTCGTCTTGACCCACGGCTTGCGCTCCAGGCCCTTCTCCACGGCCTTCTTCGCCAGCAGCGCCGCGCCGAGCATCACCGACGGGTTCGACGTGTTGGTGCACGACGTGATCGCGGCGATCGCCACGGCGCCGTGGTCCAGCTCGAACTCCGCGCCGTCCAGGGACACCTTCACCGGGTTCGACGCCCGGCCCTGCGCGCCCTCGGCGGCGGTGTGGAACACGTGCGGCTTGCCGCCCGCGTCGCCGTTGCTCAGGGCGGGCGCGTCGCTGGCCGGGAACGACTCCTGGGACGCCTCGTCGACCGGCGAGTCCGCCGCCGCGTCGGTGTTCGACACGTACGCGCCGAGCGCCTGGCGGAACGCCTCCTTGGCGTTGGTCAGCTCGATGCGGTCCTGCGGGCGCTTCGGGCCGGCGATCGACGGCACGATCGTCGACAGGTCCAGCTCCAGCGTCTCGGAGTACACCGGCTCGGCGGCCGGGTCGTGCCACATGCCCTGTTCCTTGGCGTAGGCCTCGACCAGCGCCAGCTGCTCGGCGGACCGGCCGGTCAGCTTCAGGTAGTCGATGGTCTCGCCGTCGATCGGGAAGATCGCGCAGGTCGAGCCGAACTCGGGGCTCATGTTGCCGATGGTGGCGCGGTTGGCCAGCGGCACCGCGCCGACGCCCGAGCCGTAGAACTCGACGAACTTGCCGACCACGCCGTGCTTGCGCAGCATCTCGGTGATGGTGAGCACCAGGTCGGTGGCGGTCGCGCCGGCGGGCAGCTCGCCGTGCAGCTTGAAGCCGACCACGCGCGGGATCAGCATGGAGACCGGCTGGCCGAGCATGGCGGCCTCGGCCTCGATGCCGCCGACGCCCCAGCCGAGCACGCCGATGCCGTTGACCATGGTGGTGTGGCTGTCGGTGCCGACCAGCGTGTCCGGGTAGGCGACGCCGTTGCGGACCATCACCACGCGGGCCAGGTGCTCGATGTTCACCTGGTGCACGATGCCGGTGCCCGGCGGGACGACCTTGAACTCGTCGAAGGCGGTCTGGCCCCAGCGCAGGAACTGGTAGCGCTCCTTGTTGCGCTGGTACTCCAGGTCCACGTTCAGCTCGAACGCGTCCGGCCGGCCGAAGATGTCGGCGATCACCGAGTGGTCGATGACCAGCTCGGCCGGCGCCAGCGGGTTGACCTTCGTCGGGTCGCCGCCCAGCTGGGTCACCGCCTCGCGCATGGTGGCCAGGTCGACCACGCACGGCACGCCGGTGAAGTCCTGCATCACCACGCGGGCGGGCGTGAACTGGATCTCGGTGTCCGGCTCGGACGACGGATCCCAGCTGCCCAGCGCGCGCACGTGGTCGGCGGTGATGTTCGCGCCGTCCTCGGTCCGCAGCAGGTTCTCCAACAGGATCTTCAAGCTGTACGGCAGGCGATCGGCGCCCTCGACCGCGCTCAGCCGGAACACCTCGTACGAGGCGTCGCCGACGGTGAGCGTGCCGCGGGCGCCGAAGCTGTCCTTGCTCGTGCCTCCGCTGCCGGCAGGCACGGAACTCGCTGGTGCAGTCACGTGAAACTCCATCTGGTGACGCGCAAAGTCGGTAGGGGAACTACTGCTGAGTCTCCCGCACCCGCGGGTGCGATGCCCTCTCACCCCAAACAGTACGCGTGTCCTGTATTCCGCTTCAACCCGGCCCTACCTTGATCGGGGCATCATCACACCCGTGGTGCGTCTTGATCGAATCGGCAAGCGCTACGGCCGCGGCCCCTGGGTGCTGCGCGACGTGTCGCTCGCCGTGCAACCGGGTGAAGTGGTCGTGCTGCGCGGCGGCAACGGCGCGGGCAAGTCGACCCTCCTGCGCGTCGCGGCGGGCGTGACCGCCCCCACCAGCGGCCGGGTGAGCCGCGGCGCGTCGGTCGGGTACGCCCCGGAGCGGTTCCCGACCGGGGTGAAGCTGTCGGCCCGCGCCTACCTGCGCCACCTCGCCGCCGTGCGCGGGGTGCCGGCGCGGTGGGAGCTGGTGGAGGCGCTGGGGTTCGTCGGCGACCCGGACGCGCCGATGGCCACCCTGTCGAAGGGCAACACGCAGAAGGTGGCGCTGGCGCAGGCGCTGCACGCGACCGACCTGCTGGTGCTGGACGAGCCGTGGTCCGGGCTGGACGCCGCCGCCGGCGCCGTGCTCGGCGAGCTGGTGACGTCGTCGCGGGCCGCCGTCGTGCTCACCGACCACCACGGGCACGACCTGCCGGGTGCGCGCGAAGTGGCGCTCGGCGCGACCCGACCCGGCGGCGTGGTGATCGAGCTGGACCGGGTGGGCGAGGCGTTCGCGCTGATCAGCGCGCTGGAAGGGGTGTTCGCGGCGCACGAGGTCGGCGGTGGCGCGCGGGTCGAGGTGCGGTCCGGGTTCAGCGACGGCGTGCTGGCCGAGGCGCTGCGGCTGGGCTGCTCGGTGCGGAGCGTGCGGTCGTGACGGCCCTGGTGCGGTACCTGCTGGTGGACGTGCTGCGCACGCAGCGCTGGCTGCCGCCGTTGCTGCTGCTCACCGCCGTCCTCGGGATGCTCTACGCCTCCGACGCCGGGCCTCCGCTCCCCGCGTACGCCGGCACGTGCGTGCTGGTCTACCCGGTGTCGGCGTGGTTGACCGTGGTCATCGCGACCGCGGAGGACCCGGTGCGCCGGACGATGACCGTGGTGACCGCCGGGGGCTGGGCCCGCGCGCAGTCCGCCGTGACCGCGTTGGCCGTGCTCGCGGCACTGGGCGTGGCCCTGGTCGCGACGCTGGCGCCGGTCGTGACGCAACCCCGCCCCTACCCGCCGGGCACGGTGGCGCAGGGTTTCGCGGCGCTGGCGGTGTGCGCGCTGGTCGGCGTCGGCGTCGGCGTGCTGTGCAGCCGCCCGGTCGTTGCGCAGGCCGGCTGGTCGGTGCTCGCGTCGACGGCGCTGGTCGTGCTGGTGTTCCTGTTCGGCCGCACCCCGCCCGTCGGCAACGTGCTGTGGGCGCTGTCCCACGACGACGGCGTCACGTCCGCGTTGGCGCTCTCGGGCGTGGTCGCGGTGCTGTTCGTGGCGGGCGCGACCTGGCTCGGCGCCGCGGTGGGCCCCCGGCGCGGCTAGCTCGCACCACTGGTCGCACCGCTCGGCGAGGTCGTCACCACTGCCTGCGGACAGCGGCCTTGGCGCCGGTCACCAGGCTGGCCGGCGGCACGTCGTCGGCCACGACCGCTCCGGCGGCGACCACGGCGTCGCGCCCGATCGTGACACCGGGCAGGATCGTCGCCCCCGCGCCGATCCACACGTTCTCCGCCACGTCGATCGGCCCGCCGCTCAGCCACTCCCGCCGCTCCTCGGGGTCCACCGGGTGGCCCACGGTGATGAACGTGGCCTTCGGCCCGATCATCACGCGCTCGCCGAGGCGGATGCCGGCGTAGTCGAGGAACGTGCAGTTCTGGTTGATGAACACGCGGTCGGCGAGGTCCAGGCGCAGGCCGTGGTCGGTGAAGAACGGCGGGTGGATCGTGACCCCGCCCGGCAGCGGCCGGCCGAGGATCTCCGCCAGCAGCTCCGCCTTGCCCGCTTCGTCCTCGAACGGCAGCGCGTTGAGGCGGGAGGTCAGCTCGGTGGCCCGCAGGACTCTCCCGGACATGGCCCGGAACTCGGCGCTGCGGATGCGCAGGAGTCGGTCGTCGCGCACGGCTCGGTCACTTCCTCGTGGTGTCGTCCGGGTCCGGGTCCGGGTCCGGCGCCCAGGACGGGCGCCAGGTGTCCCCGGGCAGGCAGGGCAGGCCGCGCAGGTGGTCGACGACCGGCCGGAGCCCCGGGTGGGGGTTCGCGTCGGGGTGCAGCAGGGAGAGCGGGTAGGCGATCGTCGGCTCCGCGATCGGGATGCGGCGCAGGTCGTGGTGCGCCGGCCAGGTGTACCGGTCGCGCGCGCCGACGAGGGTCGCCACGTCCGGGGAGTCCGCGAGGGTGTCCTGGAGGACCTCGTTGCCGAAGTTCGGACCCGCCGCGTCGATCCGCAGGTCGAAGTCGGTGGCGAGCTGGTGGTAGAACTCCGCCCACTCGCTGCGGGGCGTGATGCCCGGCACCCAGATCCGGTGCTCGCGCAGCCGGCTCGGCGTGAGCCGGCGGGCCGCCGCGAGGGGGTGCCGCGGGCCGACGAGCAGCTCCAGCGGCGAGTCGAACGCGTGGACCATCCGCACGCCGCGTGGCAGCGCGGACCGGTCGATGACCGTGCGGAACGACGCGTCGACCTCGCCCGACTCGACCGCGACGGCCGCCAGGAGCGGGTCCTCGACCTTCAGGGTCACCACGTCGAGCCTGGTCCCGGGGTGCGACCGCCAGTAGTCGTGCAGGACGACCGCCTGCGCGCTGCGCAGACCGAGGACGTCGACCCGCAGGGCCCGGGAGCCGGGGCGGACCGCCGCGACGGCGCGGTCGACACCCGTGACGACGGCGCGGGCGTGGGGGAGGAAGGCCTGACCGTCGAGCGTCAACTCGACACCGCGCGCGGTGCGGGTGAACAGGTGGACGCCCAGCTCGCGCTCCAACCCGGCCACCCGCTTGGAGACCGCCTGCTGCGTGACGCCCAGCTCGGCGGCGGCGTGCCCCACCTGGCCGAGGTCGGCTGCCCGGACGAACGACCGCAGTGCCTCCGTGTCCACCGGGGGAGCGTAAGGGCGCACAACCGACCGTTGTCGCTCGTCGGGGGCGGGTTGTGACGGCGCACTCCGCCCCGGTTCCGGCGCGGTCGGTTCGGTGCGGTCGGTTCGACCCGGGTGCTCGACGTCCGGTTGTCCGCGCCGGCGCCGCGGCCAGCGCTCGCGGTGACCTCGCCGGGTCTCGGCAGCGGCCCGGCGACGGCTCGGTGGTGCCCGGGTGGTGGCTCGGCGCGTTCCGGCGATGCCTGACCCGGCTCAGCGGCGTCCGGCGAGATCACGGCGGGCGGCGGCTCGGCGGCCGGAACTGTCGGACCCCGCCGGCAGAATAAAAGCAGGGGTCCCCTTGGGCGGGGACCCCTGCGGAGCGTTCCGGTGGTGCGGTGCGACCTACTTGATCGCCTTGATCAGCTCGTCGATGTCCTTCGGCTCCAGGCCGCGCATCAGCGTCAGGAACAGCTCGCTGTAGGTGCGGAACGGGCTGACGTACCACTTGCCGTCGACCTCGGTGGCGACCACGCCGAGGCCGTCCTTCAGCACCTGCGCGCCGATCCGGGCGATCACGTCGACCGCGGCGGGGGGGATGTCGCTGCCGCCCTGCTGCTCGACCAGCTGCGTGATCTCGTCCGCGCACAGCCGCTGCGTCTGGCCCTTGACCGTGGCCGCGTAGCAGTCGCCGTCCCGGCTGACCTCGACGGTCTCGCCCTCGGCCTCGACCACCAGCTTGCGGATCGTGAGCAGCTTGCCGCCGGAGACGTCCTTGGCGTCGGTCTCCAGCTCGACCAGCTTCGCGCCCGTGGCGGGCGTCTTGCCGACCTGGTCCAGGAGGACCGGGCCGACGTCCTGCAGCACGCCCATCTCGTCCGGCGGCAGCAGCGCGAGGACGCCCTCGATGTCACCGTCGAGCGCCTTCTCGACCATCTGCTTCGCGGCGTCGTTCGCGGAGCCCGCGCCGGCCGGCGCGATGCCCTGGGCGGGCCACTTCAGGCCCTCTTCCTCCAGCGCGGCGTTCGCGATGGTGTAGAAGAGGCTCGGGTACCACTCGTCGCCGACCTTGATGGTGGCGATGCCGATCGGCTTGCCGTCGCGGTCGGCCTTCTCCTTGGCGAAGTCCAGCGTGTCGGTCTCGGTGCCGGCCTTGTCCAGCTCCGCGCCGAGCGCGTCGACCAGCTTGTCGGTCAACGGGATCTGCTTGACGTCCGAGGTGACCGTGATCTTGCCCTCGACCACCTTGTTGATCGTCAGGTGGTCGTTGACCTTCTCCGCGGCGGCGTCGTCGAACTTGATGCCCTCGCTCTTGATCTGGACGCCGCTGAGCTTGTTCGGGTCCGCGTCCTTCTTCAGGATCTCCAGCCGCTTGGCCTCGCTGATCGTGGCCTCGGTGTAGTCCTTGCTGAGCTTCGCCTCGGCGGGCGCCAAGCCGTTCATGATGCCCAGGACGTCACCGCTGCCCAGCGCGCTGAGCAGGTTGTTCGCCGCGGTGGACGGGCTCTCGGAGCCGGCGGCCACCTCGTCGGAGCTGCGCAGCGCCCACACCGTGGCGACCGTGCCCGCGGCCAGCGCGAGGACGGCGACGACGGCGGTGACGACCAGGCCGGTGCGCTTCTTCTTCGGCGGCTCGCCGCCCCCGAAGCCGACCGGGCCCTGGCCGTAGGGCTGCTGGCCGTAGGGCTGGCCGAAGTCCTGCTGGTGACCCGGCTGCTGCGGGAAGCCCTGCGGGCCCGTCTGCGGGTAGCCGCCCTGCTGGGGGTAACCGCCCTGCTGCGGCTGGTAGCCACCCTGCTGCGGCTGGGGACCGGTCTGCGGGTAGCCACCCTGCTGCGGGTATCCGCCCTGCTGGGGGCCCTGCTGCGGGTAGCCGCCCTGCTGCGGCTGGCCGTACGGGTTGTTCTGCGGTGGCCATTCGCCTCCGCCGCCACCTGGGTGCGTCACGGTGCTCCTCCTGGAGTGCTGATCGCTGTGCGGGATTTCGCGGTGAGCACGGTGATCGCCCCGGCGATCCCCAGCACAGCACCACCGAGGGTGGTCACCGGTCCGGTCAGGCTGATCCCGACCAGTGCCGCCTCGTTGCCCCCTTGGACGGCGGCAAGTGCCGCCACCGTTCCCGCAATCGTGCCAAACACCAGTGCGAGCCATGCCGCGATTCGGTGAAAACGCACCGCCCAAAGCACCACGCAGCACACCGCCAACGGGGTGAGTGCCACCCACGCGCCCCGGACGACCTCACCCGGCACACCGTCCAACCCGGCGAAACCACGCAGAGCGAGCACCTCGTAACTCGTCCTCGTGACCGTGCCGGAGCGCAGCCACGGCAAGAAGAAACCGGTCACCGCTGTGACCAAACCGACAACTCCGAGCACCGCGCCCGTCCAACGTCTGGTGGTCGGCTCCACCGACGGTCCTGTCATGGTCGGCTCCGCCCATCTGTCCCGCGCACCCCGACATGCTCGCAGGCGTGTGGGACGGTGGTGGCATGAGTGCACGGGACGTGATGGCCCTCGCGCGGCGCATCACCGCCCTCACCGGCGCGGGCGTCTCCCTGGAGTCGGGGGTGGTGCGGTTCCGGTTCGACGCGTCGGCGTTCCTGACGTCGGCACGCGTGCGGCGCGAGGTGTGGGAGTCCTGGCTGGACGATCCCTTGTGGACGGCCGAGCCGAACGCCGCGCACCGCGCGCTGGCCGGGTTGCAGCGGGCCGGACGGGTGCGGTCGCTGCTGACGCAGAACGTCGACGGGCTGCACCAGCGGGCCGGGTCCCCCGTGGTCGAACTGCACGGGACCATGTCGCGCGTGGTGTGCGTCTCGTGCGGCGCGGTCGGCGCGATGGGCGAGGCGCTGGCGCGCGTGCGCGGCGGCGAGGTCCCGCCCGACTGCGCGGTGTGCGGCGGTGTCCTGCGGCCGGCGGCGGTCGCGTTCGGCGAGCCCCTGCCCGACGACGTGCTGCGCACGGCGCGGATGGCGGTGCTCGACTGCGACGTGATGCTGGTGGCCGGGACGTCGCTCACGGTCGAACCCGCCGCGCAGCTCGTGCCGCTGGCGGCGAAGGCGGGCGCGGCGGTCGTCATCTGCTCCCTGGACCCGACGCCGTACGACTCGCTGGCGGCGGCGGTGGTGCGCGAGCCGGCCGCGTCGGCGCTGCCGGAACTGGCCGCCGTGCCCGTGGTGGCGACCGGCCCGATCCGCACGTGGGGCGACCCCAGCACCTGGTGAACCACCCGCTCGTGACGCGTGACCACACGTTCGTGAGCGCATCGCGGTGCCAAGGTGGCCGCATGGGGAGTCAACAGTCACCGATCAACCTCCGTGACGCGGTGGTCGTGCCCCGGCTGGCGGAGCAGTTGGACGTCCGCTGGCGGGCCGACCAGTTCAGCGCCCGGGAGGAGGGCCACGGGTGGCGGTTCCGGCCCAGGGGCGAGCACGTGGTGTGCCTCGGCGGGCAGCAGTTCCGGCTCGACAACCTCCACTTCCACCGGCCGAGCGAGCACTGGGTGCGCGGCCGGTCGCGCGGCGCGGAGATGCACGCCGTCCACCTGCGGGCGGACGACGAGCTGCGGGCGTGCGTGGTGGCGGTGTTCGTCGACCTCGGCGAGCCTGGCCCGTCGGAGGGGAAGCCGCCCAGCGGCATCGACCTGCCGGCGCTCTTCCCGGACGGCGGCTTCCACCGCTACGAGGGCTCGCTGACCACGGGCGAGTTCGACGAGATCGTCAGCTGGGTCGTGATGGACCGGCCGGTCCAGGTGGACGACGCGGCCCTGCGCGCGTTCATCCGCACGCACGCCGACCACCCCCGCCCCGTCCAGCCGGTGAACCGGCGGTTCGTGCTGGCGACCGGGTGACGCGGGAGGTAGCCGGGGCGGTCACCGGTAAATAAGGTCACCTCGTATGCGCGTACCCCTGACCGTCGCCGATTTCCTCCACCGGGCGGAGCAGGTCTTCGCCGACACCCCGGCCTCCGTCGACGAGCCCGTCCAGCCCGCCGCGCCCGTGCCGACCACCACCTACGGCGAGTTCGGCACCCGCGTCCGGGCCTGGCAGGCCGGGTTCGACGCGCTCGGCCTCGGCGAGGGCGAGCGGATCGCCGTGGTCAGCCACAACTCGGCCCGGCTGCTCGAACTGCTGCACGCGGTGCCCGCCACCGGCCGCATCGCCGTCCCCGTCAACTTCCGGCTGCGGCCCGAGGAGATCTCCTACATCGTCGAGCACAGCGGCGCGTCCGCGCTGCTCGTCGACCCCGAGCTGGAGCTGGACGGGGTCACCGCGCGGCACCGCTTCGTGCTCGGCGAGCAGACCGAGACCGAGCTGATGCGCTTCGACACCGAGCCCCGCCCCTGGCGCGAGCCGGACGAGGACGCCACCGCCACGATCAACTACACCTCCGGCACGACCGCCCGCCCCAAGGGCGTCCAGATGACCCACCGCAACATCTGGATCAACGCGGTCACCTTCGCCATGCACGCCCGCGTCTGGGAACGCGACGTCTACCTGCACGTCCTGCCGATGTTCCACTGCAACGGCTGGGGCATGCCCTACGGCCTGGCCGGGCTCGGCGTGCCGCAGGTCGTGCTGCGCAAGGTCGACGGCGCGGAGATCCTCAACCGGGTCCGCGACCACGGCGTCACGCTGATGTGCGGCGCGCCCGCCGTCTGGAACGCCGTGCTCGACGCCGCCCAGGACTGGGACGGCGAGATCCCCGGCCGCGACCGGGTCCGGATCATCTGCGCCGGCGCGCCCCCGCCCAGCCGCACCATCGCCCGCGTGGGCGAGGAGCTCGGCTGGGAGTTCCTCCAGCTCTACGGCCTGACCGAGACCTCGCCGCTGCTGACGTTCAACCGCACCCGACCGGCCGACGACGCGCTGCCGCCAGCGGAACGGGCGCGCAAGCTGTCCCGCGCGGGCGCGCCGGGGCTCGGCGTGCGGCTGCGGGTGTCCGAGACCGGCGAGGTGCTGGCCAGGGGCAACGTCGTCATGGCCGGCTACTGGGAGAACCCCGGCGCCACCGCCGAGGCGTTGGAGGGCGGCTGGTTCCACACCGGCGACGGCGGCGAGCTGGACGACGAGGGCCACCTGACGATCTCCGACCGCAAGAAGGACGTGATCATCACCGGCGGCGAGAACGTGTCGTCCATCGAGGTCGAGGACGCCCTGTTCGGCCACCCCGCGGTGGCCGAGGCGGCGGTCATCGGCGTGCCGCACGACAAGTGGGGCGAGACGATCAAGGCGCTGGTCGTGCGGGCCGAGGGCGCGGAGGTCACCGAGGCCGAGCTGATCGCCCACTGCAAGACCCGCCTCGCCGGGTACAAGGCGCCGACCTCGGTCGAGTTCCGCGACGCCATCCCGCGCACCGCCACCGGCAAGGTGCAGAAGTTCAAGCTGCGCGAGCCGTACTGGGCCGACCTCGACCGCAAGGTCAACTGACCGTGATCCCGTCACCCGGGTGAGGGTGGCTCCCCGCGTCCGCTGTGACCCGTGTGGCTGATGTTGACGCCGGGTCGGTTGGAAACAGTGAGGCACGAGTGGCAGAGTCGATCCGCATAGCGCCGTTCGGCGTAACGCTGATCGGCCGAGTGCGCGGGGAGGGCGGCAGTCGTGACTCGATGGGTGATCCCGGTCGTGATCGCGTTGACCACCGCGGTGGGGTTGGGCGGCGTAACGCACGCGGCGCCGCCACCGCCGCCCAACCCCAGCGACGCCGAGATCAGCGCCGGCCGGCAGCAGGCCGACGCCAAAGCGGCCCACGTCGGTGAGCTGACCGGTCGGCTCACCGACGCCGAGGCCCGCCTGCGCGAGCTCACCGACGAAGTCGCGTTCACGCTGGAGCTGGCCAACAAGGCGCGGGTCGACCTGGAGACCGCCCAGGGCGAGGCCGACCGGGCGCGCCGCGACGCCGACGGGGCCCGGGTCGAGGCCGACGCCGCCGCCCGCGCCGTCGAGGACGCCCGCGTGCGGCTGGACGAGTTCGCCGCCGCCAGCTACGAGCAGGGCAGCCTGGTCGGCTCCGTCTCGGCCTACTTCGGCGCCACCAGCCCGCAGGACCTGCTGGCCCGCGCGCAGCTGCTCCAGGCCGTCAGCGAGTCGAGCCTCGACGCGCTGGACGACGTCGAGCGCACCCGCGCCGAGCAGGCGAACAAGGACTCCGCCGCGCGCGCCGCGCTCGACCTGGCCGACCGGAAGCAGGCCGCCGCGGACCAGGCCGCGCGGGACGCCGACGCCGCCCGGACCACCGCCGTGCTGGCGCAGGAGGGCCAGGCCGCCGCCGCGCGAGGCCTCCAGGACGACAAGACCCGCGTGGAAGGCGAGCTGGACCAGGCGTTGCACGCGGTCGAAGGGCTGGAGGGTCAACGCGCCCAGTACGACCGGTGGCTGGACGACAAGCGCCGCGAGGACGAGGAAGCCGCACGCCTGGCCGCCCTCGCCGCGGCCGCGGCCGCGGCCGCGGCCGCGCCCCAGGCTCCTCGTCCGCCGGTGGTGTCGGCGCCGAGCGGCACCGGCGTGGAGACCGTCGTCGCCCGCGCCCTGGCGCAGCTCGGCGTGCGGTACTCGTGGGGCGGCGGCAACTACGACGGCCCGACCGTCGGCATCCGGGACGGCGGCGTCGGCGACGCGCACGGCGACTACTACAGCGTCGGCTTCGACTGCTCCGGGCTGATGATGTACGCGTTCGCGGGCGTCGGCGTCTACCTGCCGCACTACAGCGGCTACCAGTACAACGCCGGCCGCAAGGTGCCGCTCTCCCAGGCGCGGCGCGGCGACATGCTGTTCTGGGGACCGGGCGGCGGCACCCACGTCGCGCTCTACCTCGGCGACGGCATGATGGTCGAGGCGCCGTACTCCGGCTCGCACGTCCGCGTCGCGCCGGTCCGGTACGGCGGGATCATGCCGTACGCCACGCGCCTGCTGTGACCTTCCTCCGCGGTGGGGAGCCCGGTCAGCGCCGGTCCCCGACGGGTTCCAGGCGCAGCGCCCGGACCTCCTCGCGCAGCGCCTTGATCTCGTCCAGCAGCCGGTCGTCCGTAGCGCCGCTCGGCGCGGGCGCGGCGTCCTCGGACTCCATCGCGCTGCACACGACCGCGATGAACAGGTTCAGCATGGTGAACGTGCCGACCAGCAGGTAGACCACGAAGAAGATCCAGGCCAGCGGCTGGGTGGCCATCAGGTCGCGCATCACGTCCGACCAGCCGTCGCCGGTGGTGAGCTGGAACAGCGTCAGGAGGGTCGCGCCGAGGTCGCCGAACCGGGGGTCGCCGCTGCCGCGGAACAGGTTGATGGCGACCACGCTGCCGACGTACAGCATCAGCACGAGCAGCCCGGACAGCGACAGCAGGCCCGGCACGGACTTCACCAGCGCGGTCACCACCCGGCGCATGCTCGGCACCATCGCGACCAGGCGCAGCGCGCGCAGGATGCGCAGCGCCCGGACCACCGACAGCGGACCGGCCGCCGGCAGCAGGGCGACGCCGACCACCACGAAGTCGAAGACGTTCCACGGGTCGCGGAAGAAGCGGGGGCCGTGCGCGTACAGCCGCGCGACCAGTTCCAGGACGAAGATCGCCAGGGCGGTGCGGTCCAGCACGTCGAAGACGCCGCCGTAGGACGCGACCAGTGCCGTCGACGTCTCGCAGCCGAGGGTGACCGCGTTGACCACGATCACCGCGATGACCACCCGCTGCAAGCGCCTGCCGTCCACGACGTCGCGGACGCGGTCGCGCAAACCCATGCCGAACTCCTCCTGCACGCGTCGGGGATCTCGCTCGATCGAGCACCGCCCCATCGGCGGGTTGGCTGTACGGCTTGAGTGAATTCACCCGGTCGAGCGGAAGAATGCCGATTTGGCGCGGGTGCCGACCTGGAGGTCGACGAACCGCTTGGCGTGCAACCCCGGCGCGGCGGTCGAGCCGACGAGCGCGGGCCCGCGCGCGAGGTCCGCTCCGGAGCGGGCCGGCAATGCACCTCGTTCGCGCACGCGGGGACGGACGGCGGTGAGGCCGGGCAGACCGCGAGCGGGTGCCCACCGGTTGCCCGAGTCGCGCCGCGCGGTCCGTCCACAGTGGATTAAGGGTGGATATGAACCCCAATTCGGCGCGATCCCGGAAGGCGACCGTGGAATTGCGGAAAAATGCGGGTGATCACCTGAATGCGAGAGCCGGATTCGGTAGCGTCGGTGGTCTGAGGGAGGAAGTCAAGTCCAGGGGGGACCATGACGGCCGGCCGCTTGATTCTCGACGACGGCGAATCGACCTGTCACAGACGCGGTGACGGGCCGCCGGTCGTGCTGCTGCACGGCGGTGGGCTCGGGGTGGCGCCGTGGGACCGCCAGTTCGACCTGCCGGCGGGCCTGGTGCTGGTCGGGCCGGGCGTGAGCGGGACGGTGTTCGAGGACCCGTTCGTCCTGGACCAGCTCGCGCGGCCGCGGGCGTCGACCGCGGTGGACCGGCCCGACGAGTTCGACCGCGCCCTGCCGCGGTTCCTCAGCGCGTCGCGATGAACGGCGGCTTCCACCAGGCGGTGCTCGACCGGGCCGACGCCGCCGTGCTGGTGGTGGATCCGGGCGACCTGGCCGTGCGGTGGGCGTCCCCGGCGGCCCGGCGCTTGTTCGGCGCCGCGTCCGGCCTGCTGCCCGACCTGGTGGCGAACGGCGACGCGGCGGCGGTCGGCACGTTCCTCCAGGCCGCGGGCCGCGCGGGCGCGTCGCGGTTGACGTGCGCGGTGCCGGTGGAGGGTTCGGTGCACCGGCGGGTCGACCTGATCGCCCGCGACCTGAGCGAGGACCCGGAGGTGCGCGGCCTGGTGGTCGTCGCGCTCGACGTCACGGGCTGGGCGGAGACGGCCGACGAGCTGGGCAGCAGGCTCAACACCGACGCGCTGACGGGCCTGGCGAACCGCACCGGGTTCCTGCCGCGCCTGGAGCAGGCCGTGCGCGGCGCGCCGGGCCCCGTGCTGGTGTTCCTCGACCTCGACCAGTTCAAGGACGTCAACGACTGCCACGGGCACGCGGCGGGCGACCACGTGCTGCGCCTGGTCGCGTCCCGGCTGGCCGCGGTGGTGGCCGGGCGCGGCACGGCGGCCAGGCTCGGCGGTGACGAGTTCGTCGTGCTGCTCGACGAGCTGGACGAGCGGCAGGCGATCGCGGCGGCTCGGGAGATCCTCGCCGCCATCGCCACGCCGGTGGTGCTGGACGAGGGCGCGATCCGGGTGTCGGTGTCGGCGGGCATCACGTTCGTCCGGCCCGGACACGGCGCGGAAGCCCTGCTGCACCAGGCCGACCTGGCGATGTACCGGGCCAAGACGATCGGCCCGGCCGCCGTCGCCGTCTACGACCAGGACCTGGAGGACTGGGCGCTGGCGCGCAAGCACCAGGTCGACCGGCTCGCCGAACGCCTGGAGGAGCTGCACGCGGAGAACCGGGCGCTGGCGGAGGCGGCGACCATCGACCAGCGCACCGGCCTGCCGAACCCGGCGACGTTCGACGCCGACCACGCCCGCCGCAACCGCGCCGGCGAGCCGTACAGCCTGCTGCTGGTCGACATCGACCGCTTCCACAGCTACAACACGCTCTACCGCTACCTCGCCGGCCACGAGACGCTGCGCAGGGTCGCCGAGGCCATCGACCGCACCACCCGAGCGGGTGATCGCGCGTACCGGTACGGGGGTGAGGAGTTCACCGTGCTGCTGCCGGGCACGCGGCTGGACGGCGCGCTGGCGTCGGGGGAGCGGATCAGGCAGGCCGTGCACCGGCTGGGGCTGGAGCACCGGGGCAACACCGGCGGCGTGGTGACGGTGTCGATCGGCGCGGTCGAGGTCTTACCGGGGGCCTCCGTCACCGACGCGGTGGAGGAGGCCAGCGTCGCCGTGCTGGAGGCCAAGGACGCGGGCCGCAACCGGGTGGTCGGCCGTCGGACCGGCGGGTGACCCCCACCGTCTCACCCGCACGGCAGTGCGGTAGTCCGTTTGGCGCACCGTACGACTACGCTGAGTAGAAGAACTGGCTAGTTGCATTGCGAATCAATGAATTCACCTGGGCCGTTCTGGTGAAGGCGATCACGGTGAGTTAGTAAGAGGCGTGGACCACGACTCGATGCAGCACTTCTCCGACGGCCTCTCCACCCTCGTGCTCGCCTACGTCGTCTCGGTGATCGGCTCGCTCATCGGCCTCGCCTGCATGGCGCGCGCCCAAGCGGAGCCGGGCCGTGCCGTCAAGACGCGCTGGACGGTGTTCGGCGCGTTCGCCATCGGTGGCGTCGCCATCTGGCTCATGCACTTCATCGCCATGCTCGGCTTCGACGTGCCCGACGCCTCCATCAAGTACTCCGTGCCGCTGACCGCGCTGTCCGCGGTGGTGGCGATCGTCGTCGTCGGGGCCGGGTTGTCGCTGGTCACGCTGGTGCGGTTCACCAAGATGCGGTTGCTCGTCGCGGGCACCCTGGCCGGGCTCGGCGTGGCGGGCATGCACTACCTGGGCATGTCCGCCATCCGGTTCCGCGGCGAGATCTCCTACGACCGGACCCTGGTCGCCCTGTCGTTCCTGATCGCGGTGGTCGCGGCGACCGCCGCGTTCTGGTTCACCCTGGTGGTGAAGACGACGGCGGCGCGGCTCGCGGCCGGGCTGATCATGGGCGTGGCGGTCACCGGCATGCACTACACCGGCATGGCCGCGGTGCGGGTCACCTCCGATCCGACGATCCCCGCGCCGCGGGGCACGTCCGCGTTCGACCTGGTGTTCCCGGTGTTCGTGACCAGCGCCCTCGTGGTGGCGGCGTTGCTGTGGATGCTCTTCACCTCCGACGACGACGCGCTCGGCGAGCCCGTCTAGCGGCTACCGTCGACGCGTGACGTCCTGGACGGCGGTGGTGCTCGCGGGTGGTCGGGGCAGCAGGCTCGGCGGCGTGGACAAGGCGTCGGTCGTGGTCGACGGCCGCACGCTGCTCGACCACGTGCTGCACGCCGTCGCGCCGGCCGCGCGGATCGTCGTGGTCGGTCCGCGCAAGGACGACGTGCCCGGCGTGACGTGGGCGCGCGAGGACCCGCCCGGCGGCGGACCGGTCGCGGGACTGGCCGCCGGGCTCGCGCACGTGGAGACCGACCTGGTGGTGGTGCTCGCGGTGGACCAGCCGGGCATCACCCGGTCCACGGTGGACCGGCTGCTCGCGGCCGTCGGCGACACCGGCTCGGTCCTCGTGGACGGCGAGGGGCGGTCGCAGTGGCTCACCGGGGCGTGGCGCACGGGCGCCCTGCGCCGAGCCGTGCCCGCCGACCCGCGCGACGCCTCCGCGCGCTCCGTCCTCGGGCCGCTGGACCCGACGCCCGTCACCGCCCGACCGGGCGAGGCCCGGGACGTGGACACCCCGGCCGACCTCGCACCGTGACGGGCGACCGGTCTCGCACCGCGACCGGTGACCAAGATCGGGTGAGATGGGCGTGAGCTGCATCGCTGCCGCGTTTCCGGGGGTGGACCCCTTCACAAGAGCCATACCGTCGGCAGGGAAGACTGGGGCACCGTCGTACAACCCTGTCGAGGAGGACCTTTGTCCGAGCCCGCCGCCGAGGCTCCCAACACGCCGGCTCGTGACGCCCAGTTGCTCGAACGCACCGTGTTCGAGGTCAAGCGGGTGATCGTCGGTCAGGACCGGCTGGTCGAGCGGATGCTCGTCGGCTTGCTCGCCAAGGGCCACCTGCTGCTGGAGGGCGTGCCCGGCGTGGCCAAGACGCTGGCCGTCGAGACGTTCGCCAACGTCGTCGGCGGCTCGTTCTCCCGCGTCCAGTTCACCCCCGACCTGGTGCCCGCCGACATCCTCGGCACCCGCATCTACCGCCAGGGCAGCGAGAGCTTCGACGTCGAGCTCGGCCCGGTGGTCGCCAACTTCGTCCTCGCCGACGAGATCAACCGCGCGCCCGCCAAGGTGCAGTCGGCGATGCTCGAGGTGATGGCCGAGCGGCACGTGTCGATCGGCGGCAAGACCTTCCCGATGCCCACCCCGTTCCTGGTCCTGGCCACCCAGAACCCGATCGAGAACGAGGGCGTCTACCCCCTGCCCGAGGCGCAGCGCGACCGGTTCCTGTTCAAGATCCAGGTCGAGTACCCGACGGCCGAGGAGGAGCGGGAGATCGTCTACCGGATGGGCGTCGAGCCGCCGGTGCCCAGCCAGGTGCTCGGCCCGGACGAGCTGGTCCGCCTGCAGGGCGTGGCCTCCCGGGTCTTCGTGCACCACGCGCTGGTCGACTACGTGGTCCGGCTGGTCATCGCCACCCGCGCGCCCAAGGAGCACCAGCTCACCGACGTGGCCGGGTGGGTCGCCTACGGCGCCTCGCCGCGCGCCAGCCTCGGCATCATCGCCGCCGCCCGCGCCCTCGCGCTGGTGCGCGGACGCGACTACGTGCTGCCCCAGGACGTCGTGGACGTGGTGCCGGACGTGCTGCGCCACCGCCTGGTGCTGTCCTACGACGCGCTGGCCGACGGCGTGCCGCTGGACCACATCATCACCCGCGTGCTGCAGACCGTGCCGCTGCCGCAGGTCTCCGCACGTCCGCAGACGCCGCAGCCCGCGGGCAGGCCGTGACCGGGCCGAACCCGCAGGACGCCGACCGGCCGAACTGGGCGCCACCGGTGCTGCACGGCGGTCGGATGGAAGCGGCGCTGCGCACGCTCGAACTGGAGGTCCGCCGCCGGCTCGACGGCCTGCTCCAGGGCAACCACCTCGGGCTCGTGCCCGGACCGGGCTCCGAACCCGGCGAGGCGCGGCCCTACCAGCCCGGCGACGACGTGCGGCGGATGGACTGGGCGGTCACCGCGCGCACCACCGTGCCGCACATCCGCGAGACCGTCGCCGACCGCGAGCTGGAGACGTGGCTCGCGATCGACCTGTCGCCGAGCCTCGACTTCGGCACGGCGGCGTGCGAGAAGCGCGACCTGGCGGTCGCCGCGACGGCCGCGGTGGCGCACCTGACCCGCGGCGGCGGCAACCGGATCGGCGCGCTGGTCTCCACCGGTGAGAACCTCGTCCGGGTGCCCGCGCGCGGCGGTCTGGCGCACTCGCGCGGACTGATCCGCAAGGTCGCCGAGACGCCGCGCGCCCCCGAGGGCACCCGCGGCTCGCTGGCCGACGTGGTCGAGCAACTGCGCCGCCCGCCGCGGCGGCGCGGCCTGGTCGTGGTGATCTCCGACTTCCTCGGCGGCACGGAGTGGCAGCGCCCGCTGCGCGCGTTGTCCGCCCGGCACGACCTGGTGGCCATCGAGGTGATCGACCCGCGTGACATCGACCTGCCCGAGGTGGGCACGGTCGTGCTGGCCGACCCGGAGTCGGGCAGGCAGCGCGAGGTCGTCGCGTCGCCGTTGCTGCGCCGCGAGTTCGCCGCCGCCGCGGCCGAGCACCGCGCCGAGGTGGCCGCCGGGCTGCGTCGCGCCGGAGCCGGCCACCTGGTGCTGCGCACCGACTCGGACTGGATCGCCGACACGGTGCGGTTCGTCGTCGCGCGCAAGCGCCGCTGGTCGGGAGGGGTGGCCTGATGAGCCTGTCGGGTTTCACCGCGCCGTGGTGGTTCCTGCTGCTGGTGGCCGTGGTGGCGCTCGCCGCGTTCTACGTGGTGCTGCAACGCGTGCTGCGCAAGCGGACGCTGCGGTTCGCCAACCTGTCGATGCTGGAGAAGGTCGCGCCCAAGCGGCAGGGCTGGTACCGGCACGTGCCGGTCGCGTTGCTGATGGTCGCGTTCATCGCGCTGACCGTGGCGCTGGCCGGGCCGACCGCCGAGCAGAAGGTGCCGCGCAACCGCGCGACCGTGATGCTGGTGATCGACACGTCGCTGTCGATGAAGGCCACCGACGTGCAACCGTCCCGGTTGGACGCCGCGCAGGTGGCCGCCAAGTCGTTCGCCGACGGGCTCACGCCCGGCATCAACCTGGGGCTGATCTCGTTCGCCGGTTCGGCGACCGTGCTGGTCGCGCCCACCACCGACCGCGTGGCCGTCACGCAGAGCATCGACGGGCTGAAGCTGGCCCAGTCGACCGCGACGGGTGACGCGATCGTGGCCGCGCTGGCGGCGATCGACTCGTTCGGCAAGGTCGTCGGCGGCGCGGACGGGCCGCCGCCCGCCCGGGTCGTGCTGATGACGGACGGCAAGGAGACGGTCGGCACGCGGGACGCGTTCGACGCGGCCGAGGACGCGAAGAAGGCCGGCGTCCCGATCTCCACGATCTCGTTCGGCACCGAGGAAGGCGTGGTCGAGATCGAGGGGCGGCGGCAGGAGGTGCCGGTGGACGACGACTCGATGAAGGAGATCGCGAAGCTGTCCGGCGGCGAGTTCTTCAAGGCCGCGAGCGCCGAGGAGCTGCGGCGGGTGTACGACACGCTGGGCGAGCAGATCGGGTACGAGAAGAAGCAGGCCGACGCGTCACGGCCGTGGGTGGCGCTGGGCACCGTGCTGGGGATGATCGCCGTGGCGGGCGCGCTGCTCTTCGGGCAACGTCTGCCGTGAGGCGGCAGTATGTCGCCCGTGGTGGTGGCGGAGAACTGGCGGGAGATGGTCGACTGGTCCGTGGCGCTGCTGCGCCGCGGCACCGGCGAGGGCGTGCCGGAGTGGAACCGGCGGGTCCTGTCGTCCGGTCTCGACAACGAGTGCGACCTGCGGCTCTGGCTGCGGGAGCAGGGCGTGACCGGGTACCCGCAGATGCTGCTGGTGATGGAGCGGTTCGGCTACCCGGACCTGCTGAGCGCGTCGTCGGACGGGCTGGTGGACGCCCAGTACGCCGACCGGTCCGAGCTGCGCCCGATCCTCGACCGGCTGCTGGCCGAGGCGGCGTTGCTGGGTCCGATGCGCGTGCAGGCGCGCAAGACGCACGTGGCGCTGGTGTCGCCGCGCCGGACGTTCGCGATCGTGAAGGCAACCGGCCGTGCCCGCGTCGACCTGGGGCTGCGCCTCGCCGACCACCCGCCGACCGGCCGCCTCGAGCCGCTGCGTTCCCCGGGTGACGGCACCATCACCGTGCGGATCGGCATCGGCAGCGCCGACGACATCGACGACGACACCCTGACCCACCTGCGCCACGCCTACACCGCCAACTCCTGACCCCCGAGAGTCCAACCCCCAGCACGCGTGAGTCCTACGTTCAGAACATGCGTGTCCTACGTTCAGAACACCTGAGTTGAACACTCAGCACACGGTCGGGCTGCGCTGAGCGTTGAATTCGGGTGTTCCGAACGTAGGACACGCGCGTTCTGAACGTAGGACACGCGCGGGCTGGAGGTTGGACTCTCGGGGGGTGGAGGTTGGACTCTCGGGTTACCACTTGGCTTCGGCGTGCAGCCACAGGCCGACGGCCAGGCCCAGGCCGACGAGGTTCAGCGGCGAGAAGCCGGCGCCGCCCGAGACGAGCAGGCCGAACAGCAGGCTGAACCCGGCCGTCAGCACGTAGAGCCGAGGACCCCACTTGCGGGTGAACCACGCGCCCAGCAGCCCGACGACGGCGACCACGCTCACCGAGGTCAGCAGCACGACGAGCCGCAACGGGCCGTCGCCCCACTCGGCGCCGTGGTCGACCTCGTCCACCCAGCTCACCACGCCGAGCACCAGCACGAGCGCGTTGGCGAGGGTCATCAGCACCAGCAGCACGACGATGCCGGCGCCCTTCTTGACGCGCGGCTCGGCCCGGAGGGTGGTGTTCGGCGAGTCGAAGGAGTCGTGCTGCACCATGGCGGCGGTCCTTTCCGGGTACGGCGCGGACCCGGTCGCCGCGTGGCGGAACCGGTCCGGTGCCGTGAGGAGCGGGGCGACCCGTCCGGCGCCCCTGACCGGTGACGCTACGGAGCGGGCGGGTGGCCCGGCGAGGACGGCGGGGGTGGAAGTTTCCGGTTCCTGGCGGTCCGCTCCACCTCGGCGAGGTCGGCGGCGGTCACCAGGCGGACCTCGGCGGCCCGGCGGGCCACGGCGAACCTGGTGTTCTGGAGCCGGCCCGCGTGGGGCGCCCCGAACGGGTCGTCCGCCGCGCCGAACGCGATGGCCGCGATCGCCCGGATCGCGTCGTCCACCCGTTGCGGCCGGTGCAGGTTCCAGGTGTAGCCGTGCCACTCGCGGACGCGTTCGAAGATCTCCCGGTTCGACGGCGGCCGCGGGTAGTCGTCCGCGCCGACCAGCCACGGCTCGCACAGCGCCAGCGCGACGAACCAGTCCCGCCCGCCCCGCACGAGCCCCGGACCGGTCCGCGTGTCGTCGCCGCCCGCGCCGAACCCCACCTCCGACGTCGACGCCACGTGCTCCACGTCGACGGTGATGAGCAGGTCGGCGAACCCGTCGCCCGGACCGTTGCGGCCCAGCAGCAGCACCAGCTGGTTCTCGCCGACGTCCAGCAACGCCGACGCCGACCGGGTCAGGATCACCCGACGCGCCCCGCCCGGCGCGTCGAACAGGCTGGACAGCTGAGCCTCGCCCGCGCCGAGCCACGTCAACGACACCACGTCCGCGCCCACCGCCAGCTCGCCGACGAGCCGCGACACGTGCGGCGCGCAGTCCGGCAGCGTCACCACCACGCGCCCCGGCCGGGCCGGACCCACGACACCGTGCGGCGCCCGTCCGAACAGCAGCGACTCACCCGGCCCCAGCACCACCGAGGCCAGGCCCGCGCCGCGCACCACCACCCTGGGCACGGCGCTACTCCGGGCAACCGGGCGGATCGCCCCGGTCCGGTCCGAGGGCGCGCCACTCCTCGGCGAGCGACTCGCGGTCCAGCGACCCGCACAGCACCTCGACCGCGCGGTCCGGTGCGAGGTCCCAGAGCCGGACGGCGCCGTCGGCGCCCACCGACGCGACCCGTTCACCGCCGGGGTCGAACGCCACGTCGTTCAGCTCGCCGCCGTGCCGGTCCAGCCGCGCCAGCTGCCGCGTACCGTCGACCTCCCACAGCCGCAGCACGGTGTCCTGGCTCGCGGTGGCCAGCGTCCGGCCGTCCGGGCTCCACGTCACCCGCCGCACCGGCGCGTCGTTGCCGGTGAGCGCGCCGACCTGGACACCGTCCTTGACCCGCCACAGCCGCACCAGCCGGTCACCGCCGCCGGTGGCGAGCACCGCGCCGTCCGGGCTGAACTCCACGTCGATCGCGATGCCCTCGTGGCCGGGCAGGATCGTCCACTGCGCACCGGGGTCCACCAGGTCCCACAGCCCGATCCGACCGCCCGACAACGTCACGGCGAGCGTGCGGCTGTCCGGGCTGAACGAGACGCCGGTCGGGTAGTTGGGCTCCACCCCGTTCACCGGGGTGTTGCGGGGTTCCTCGGCGGTCGGCCGCCGGTTCACCAGGCGGAGGTCGGCGGCGTCGAACAGGAGCAGCTCGTCGCGCTCCTCCGTCGACCCGGTCGGCTTGCGGCCCGCGACGGCGATCACCTTGCCGTCGGGGCTGATCCGCACCGCGGTGAACTCGGTGCCCGGCCGGGAGAACCGGCGCACCTCCGCGCCGGTCTCCGCCTTCCACACCACGAGCAGGCCGTCCTTGCCCACGGTGACCAGCTCGCTGCCGTCCGGGCTGAACGCGACGTCGTAGGCGGCGTCGCGGTGGCCCGGCATCTCCCGGACCAACCGCGAGTTCCGGTGGTCCCACAGCCGCACCGCGCCGTTGCCGCTGGTGGTGGCGAGCAGGTCGCCGCCGGGTGGCTGGAACGCCGCGCCGAGCACGACCGCGTCCCGCGGGCCGAGAGTGAACCGCTCGTAGGACCACACCGTGATCACCCCGGTGGAGTCGGCGCTGAGCAGCGTGTGGCCGTCGGCGGACATCGCCACGCCGAACGTGGTCACCGAGCCCGCGGCGAACTGGGTCAGCGCCTCGCCGGTCGCGATGTCCCACGAGTAGACGCTCGCGCCGACCGCGCCCGCCACCACGGCCCGGCCGGACGGCGTGAACGCGATCGAGCTCAGCCCCACCTCGGCCGAGGTGATCACCTTGCGCTCGGTCCACGTCCCGACGTCCCACAACCGGACCGTCGCGTCCATGCCCGTGCTCGCCAGCAGCCCGCCGTCGGGCGCGAACGCCAGCGAGTTCACCTCGTCGGTGTGCCCGGTGAGCGTCGCGACCACCGCGCCGTCGCCCACCCGGTGCACCACCACGTCGTTGCCGCTGGTCAACGCGACCAGCCCCGGGTCGGGCAGGAACGCCATGCGGATCGAGGGCGCCGCGACGAACACGGCCCGCTCGGTGAACCCGGTCGTCTCCCAGACCACCACACCGCGGTCGGTGTAGGCGACGAGCGCGCCGCCGTCCGGCGAGAGCGCCGTGTCCACCGCCCGTTCCGGCACGGTGAAGACCCGCTTGCGCGCGGGCACGTCCCACAGCTCGACCTTGTTCGTCAGCGGGTCGGCGGCGGCCAGCAGCCGGCCGTCGGCGCTCATCGACAAGGTCCGGTACCACTTGCCCTTGTCGTCCAGCACGGCCAGCTCCCGGCGCGCGGGCACGTCCCACAGTCGCAGCGTGCCGTCCCGGCCGCCGGACGCCGCGACCTTCCCGTCACCGCTGAGCGCGAGCCCGTTGATCGCGCCGACGTGCCCGGTCATCCGGCCGCGGTAGGCGTCGGTGGTCGCGCCCAGCAGCGCGCTGCGGCCCTCGACGGTCGGACTGGCCCGCCACGCGCCGAACGCCGCCAGCGCCGCCCGCCGGGGGTCCACCGCCCTGGCCAACGCCGACTCCGCCGCCAGCTGCCGGGACAGGTTCTGCTGCCGCCCGTTGTCCGCCCGGTCCCGTTCGGCCTGCGCCGACTGCCGCGACAGGGTCGCCACGACGACCGCCACCGACGCGACCACCAGCAGCAGGCTCAACGCGGCGACCAAGCCGCGCAACCGGGTCGTGCGCCGCCGCGCCGCGACCTGATCGGCGTGCTCGGCCGCCGTGGACCGGGCCAGGAAGTCCTGCTCGACCGGCTGCAACCGCACCCGGTCCCGCGCCGACTCCAGCCACGCGGTCAGCGACGCCAACCGCACGCCCCGGTACAGGTCGTCGTCGTGCTGCCCGGACTCGACCCACACCCGGACCGAGTCGGTGAACCGGCGGTGCTGCACCAGGCCCGCGCGGTCCTCCTCGATCCAGTCCCGCAGCCGCGGCCACGCGGTGAACAGCGCCTCGTGGCTCAGTCGCGCGCCGGAGCCGTCGACGGTCACCAGCCGGGCCGCGATCAGCCGGTCCAGCACGTGCTGCTGCGCGGCGAACTCGCGCGGTTCGACCCGCCGCCGGACCACCGCGCCGTCGTCGAGCACCGCGACCAGCCGCAGCAGGATCGCCCGCAACGCCTGCCGCCCCACCGGGTCCAGCGCCGAGTGGATCTCCTCGGCGGTGCGCGCGACCGCGCCGTCGATGCCACCCGCGCGGCGGTAGGCGGCCAGCGTCAGCACCGGGCCGTCGCGGTGCAGCCACGACTCGCGCAGCGCGTGCGCCAACCGGGGCAGCGCGCCGGGGTCGTAGCCGATCTCGCCGCGCACGCCCAGGTCGGCGATCATCCGCTCGGGCAGACCGGGCTCGACGTCGACGCCGAAGTCCTTGGCGGGGCTGACGATCGCCTGCCGCAGCCCGGTCGCGTCCAACGGGCCGAGCAGCACGGGCGCGGCCAGCGCGGGCCGCAGCGGCGCCAGCTCGATGCACCGGTCGACCAGGTCCGCCCGGACGGCCAGCACGACCAGCGCCGGCCGGGCGGCGGTCAACGCGCCGGCGAACGCCAACCGGTCCGCCTCGGGCGCGTTGAACACCTCCTCGAACTGGTCGACGACGATCACCGGCCGCGTCGCGCCCGCGCACCACTCGCCGAACCGGCCGGGCGACTCCCGGATCAGCCGCGCCCACCGCGCCGCGTCGGTCGCCGTGCGGGCGGCCATCGCGGCGGCGAGGTTGCCGACCGGGTCCACGCCCGGCGTCACCACCACCTGGGGCCACGTCTCGTCGCCGTCACCGGCCAGCGCGGGCAGTAGACCGGCTTTGAGGACGGACGACTTGCCGGCTCCGGACGCGCCGACCAGCACCACCGGCTCACCGCCGCGGACCTGCTCGGCCAGCCGGACCAGGAGTTCGGTGACGACGTGCGAGCGGCCGTGGAACAGGTCCGCGTCGGCCCGCTCGAACCCGCTCAGACCGGGGTACGGGGTGGCCGGCGGTCGCGACCGCGACGCGCGCGGCCGGTTGGCGGAGCGCAGGATCGCGCGCACCAGCCGGCCCTGGTCCTCGCCGGGGCCGGGCGACGTCGGCCGGGCGGCGTGCTCGGTGGCGCCGTCGAACGCGGCCGACTCCGCCGCCGCGATCAGCGCCGTCGCCGACTCGAACCGCCGTGCCGGGTCCTTCGCCAGCCCGCGCAGCACCACGGCGTCCAAGCCGGGGCTGACGGTCGGGCTGAACACCGAGGGCGCGGGCGGTGGCTGCAACAGGTGCGCGGCGACCTTCGCGGCCGGGTCGGCGGCCGGGTGCGGCAGGCGGCCGGTCAGGCACTCGAACAGCACGCACGCCAAGGAGTACTGGTCGGACCGGCCGTCGACCTCGCCGCCGGACAGGCGTTCCGGCGCCATGTAGTCCCACGAGCCGATCAGGTCGCCCGACCGGGTCAGGGCGGTGGCCTCGGGCGAGGTCTCCCGGGCGATGCCGAAGTCGGCCAGGTAGGCGTGGTCGTCGGCGGCGATCAGGATGTTGGACGGCTTCACGTCCCGGTGGACCAGGCCGCGCGCGTTGGCCGCGTCCACGGCGGCGGCGACCTGGCGGAGGATCTTCAGCGCCCGGACCGGGTCGACCTCGCCGGCGCCCAGGGCGCGCCGCAGGTCCGTGCCGTCGACCAGCATCATGTCCAGGAACAGGTGGCCGTCGATCTCGCCGAAGTCGTTGACCGGGACGACGTTCGGGTGGCGCAGCGCGGCGGCGAGGCGCGACTCGCGCTGGAACCGGGCCCGGTACTCGTGGTCGGTGGCGGCGGCCGACAGGCGCTTCAGCGCGACGACCCGGTCGTGCACGGTGTCGTAGGCGCGGTGCACGACACCCATGCCGCCCTGTCCGAGCAGCTCGCGGATCTCGTACCGCCCGAACCCGGCTAAGCCTGATCGCGCCCCCATAGCGCCCCCTCGTCTCGCCCGCTCGAACCTTACTGGGCGGCGCCGGTCGTCCCACCGGGTGAGCGGGTGAGGCGCCGCGGGCCGCGGACGGGGTGTGGAGGCCCGTCCGCGGCCCGCGGTCCTTCGACGGATCCCGCCGGTGAAGGGGTGTTCCCACGGGATCCGGGGATCGGCGACCGCAGGTCGGGGGGTGGACCCGCGCGTGGCCGGAGTGGTGCCCTGGCGGACCGGTCAGATGCCGCAGGACGAGGCCGACCAGAAGCGGCTGCCCCGGTGGTCGACGTGGGTGTGGTCGCTGTGGTCCGGGTAGCCCGGGCCGAGGATGCCGTTGAACCCGTGGTTGCGGGCCTGCTGCGCCAGGCGGCACAGGGAGTGCGGGCCCGAGCCCAGGTCGACCGCGTCGCCGTACAGGTGCCGGGAGTTGGACGCGCCGCCGGCCGCGTTGTTGCACGCCACGCTGCGGAAACCACTGGTGACCCGGATCGACTGGTCGCCGAGCGCGTGCCGCAGCGCCTGAAGCTTCCACATCGACACCAGCGCGTTGGCCTTCGCCGTGGCCGCCGAGACGTTGCCACCGGCCCAGGTGGAGTTGCAGTTGTTCAACTCCGCGTAGGAGAAGTTGACCGGCGTGCAGTCGTCGTCCTGCAGCGAGTAGATCCGCGAGTAGGTCGCGTTGCCCGCCACCCCGTCCGCCGCCAGGCCGTAAGCCTGCTGGAAGCGCACGAGGGCGGACCGCGTCGCCGGGCCGAACTGGCCGTCGAGGCCGAGCACGGCGCCGTAGCCGGGGTAGCCGGACAGCCGGATCTGCAGCTGTCGCACGTCCTCACCGGACGCGCCCTCGGACAGGGTTCGGTTCCACGTGTAGCAGCCGTCGGCTTGCGCCGTGCCGCCACCGGCCACGAGAACCACGGCGACGAGCGCTAACGACGCCAGGTAGGACACTAGTCGGAGCACAGGGACCTCCAGACCTGGTTGGGGGACGGCTCTGGAGCCTGGCGGAGAGGTAAACTTGCGTCAATCTGTCCCGGATGTCTGAATATTTCACACCACGCGAATAGTTTGTGAACAACTGGTCGTGCGGGCCGTGCCACGAGGGTGGGACGTCGCCGAACCCGGCTCGGTGCCGCACGTGCCTTCGGGGCCGCGAAGCCGCCGACCGCACGCCACCGGTCCGCGGCACGAGGCGGTGGATCACCGGGGTCTGGCCTTCGGTCCGGTGCGGACCAACGACCGGCCCTGCCCGCGCGACCGCACGACCGGGGCGTGCGACGGCGGCAAGGGCAACGGCTGGGACTCCTGCTGCTGACGTGGCACCCTGGCCAGTTCGACGGGGTCCGAGAACTGCGTGCGGGCCGGTCCGGGCTCGGACCGCACCGATTCCGATCGCACCGATTCCGATCGCAACGGTTCCGGTCGCGCCGGCTCCGCGCGTGCCGACGCGGCGCGTGCCGCGTTCGTGCGCGCGGCCTCGGACCGGACCGCCTCCTGGAGCAAGGCGTTCTCCAGCCGCAGCGCCTCGGTGCGCACGGCCTCGAACCGCATCGACTGCTCGGACCGCGTCGGTCTGGCCCGCGGCGCCTCGAAGCGCACCGATTCCGTGCGCGGCGCTTCGAGCCGGACCGACTCCTCGCGCCGGACCGGCGCCGCCATCGGCCCGGGGACCGGCGACTCCCTCGGCGGCACGGGCTGCTGCGCCACGGGCCGCGGCACGGCGTCCGGTCGGGGCACGGGCTGAGGCGGGCGGCGCTGAGGTCCGCTCGCGGTCACCCGGTTCTGCCGCCACAGCTCGGTCGACAGCTTGATCATCGCCGTCGGCGCGTCCAACCCGACCATCCCGACCAGGCGCCCGTCGCTGACGAACCCGGTGATGGTCCGGTGGTCCTTCTGCGAACCGGCCAACGTCGTCGTGTCCTGGCCCAGGGAAGGCAGGCCCGACCCCTGGATGCGCATGCCGTACTGCTCGGTCCAGAACCGGGGGACGGGGGTGAACGGCCGCGAGTCGTCCCTGCCCGCCAACAGGTTCTCCGCGGCCGCCCGCCCCATCTCCACCGCGTTGAGCCAGTGCTCCACCCGACGCGGTTGCCCTCCGAACCGGAGGTTCGGCCACCGCGCGACGTCGCCCGCGGCCACGATGTCGGACCCGCCGACCACGTGGCACGTGGGGTCGCACAGCACGCCGTCCTCCAACACCAGACCCGATCCGCGCAGCCAGGCCGTCGACGGCGAGGCGCCCACCGCGATCACCACGACCGCGGCGAAGAACACCTGCCCGTCGGAGAGGTGGATCGCCACCCCGCCCGCCTGGCGCACCCAGTGCCGGATCTTCACGCCCATCGCCATCCGGACACCGCGCACCCGGTGCGCCTCGGTGACCGTGTCGGCGATGTTCTTGCCGACCGCGCTGCCGAGCAGCGTGGACGACCGGCTCACGATGGCCACGTCCCGGCCCATCGTCTTCACCGACGCGGCCATCTCGCAGCCGATGAGGCCGCCGCCGATGACCACGACCAGCCCCTGCGTCGAGTTGATCGCCCGCTTGATCGCGATCGCGTCGTCCACGGTCCGCAGCACGTGGATGCGCGGGTCCTGGCGCGGCGCGCCCGCCAGGTGGCGCGGCTCGACACCGGTCGCGATGATCAACCCGTCGTACTTCAGCTCCTCGCCGCCGGGCAGGCCGACCACGCGCCGGTCCGGCTCCAGGTGCGTGGCCGCGGTGCCGAGCCGCCACACCGCGTTCAGCTCGCGGCTGATGGTCAGCCGCAGGTCGGACGCGATCAGCTCGCCGTTGATCGCCTCCTTGGACAGCGCGGGCCGGTGGTAGGGCAGGTGCCGCTCCGCGCTCACGATGACGATCTCGCCGCGGAAGCCGAGCTCCCGCAGCCGCTCGCCCGCGCGCAGACCGGCCAGCCCGCCGCCCGCGATGACCACGCGTTCCTCGTTCTTCACCGCACACGCTCCCGCAGCTCGATCGCGCGCATCGGGCACGCGCGCGCGGCGGCCCGCGCCTTCGCGAACTGCTCGGGTGGCGGCCTGCGCTCGTACCGCAGGCGTTCGTCGTCGACCAGCTGGAACAGCCCCGGCGCCTCGGCCTGGCAGATGCCGTAGCGGTGGCAGCGCTCGTTGTCGACGCTGATGTCCAACGCGCTGCCGCCCGCGCCGTCCGGCTCGGGCTCGAAACCGGGCTCGGGTTCCAGCATGCCGAGCTTCACCAGCCAGTCCGGCGGCAGGAAGCGGGCGACGGCCATGGTCGCCGTGGGCACCAGGATCGTCAGGCCGGCCAACCACAGCACGGCCAGGTTGCCGTTCGCGACCGCGCCGAACCAGGAGTGGACCACGGTGACCGCGACCGCGAGGTAGGCCAACTGGTGCAGCCGCAGCCACTTGCGGTAGTAGACCTTCTTGCGCAGGCCCGCGGTGATCGCGATGGTCAGCATGATCTCCAGGCCGAGGATGCCGAGGGCGTGCCGGAGCAGGCCGCCGTCGTAGAACGGCACCAGGACCTTCAAGTACGAGAAAGCGCCGAGCTGCAACAGGGTGAACGCCAGCGCGTGCAGCGACCCGAACGTCAGGGCCATGGTCGCCAGCACCATGTGGCTGTTGCGCAACCCCTGTCTGCCGGAGATCTTGTTGGCCCAGCCCGTGGCGATCAGCACGCCCCAGCACAGGGTGGCGCACATGGACGCGTAGGCCAGGCGGGCCGAGATCTGCGCCACGTGGCGCACTCCGGCGTCGTGGTCGCCGCCGGTCGCCTGGGCGATCAGCAGCGGAACCTGGGTGAGCACTGGTCTTACCTCCGAGATGGCGGGGGAGAACTCGCAGGCGGTGGGAGCGGGCCGACCCGTGGCCGGCCCCGTTCGGGCCGACCCGCCCGGCCGGCCGCGCAGGAGTGGTCACGACCTGCCGGGCGGGTTCGAGGGTGGAAGTCCTCCGCGATGGGAGAGGCGCTGTGGTTCCCGTTCACCACCTCCTTTCACTTGACGTTGGCGCGTGGCCGCAACAGGCGCAGGATCGCGATCGTCACGACCGCGCCCACCAGGCACATGAGGAGCACGGAAAGGGGACTCGGGCCGCCCGTCGGCAGCTGCGCCGCGGCCCGCACCGGGTCGGCGCTCACCGCGTTCGCGGGCGCGGCGCCGGCGGCCACGGGCTTGGACAGACCCATGTCGGTGACCATGTTGGTGCTCTCCAACAAGGTCATGTGCTTGAGCACGATCTGGTTGCACACCTGGGCGAACTGCCGGATCGCCTCGTTGCGGGTGTTCGCCCGCACGGTGGCGATGGCCGGGAAGATCGAGCCGTGCGCGGCGCGCAGCCGGTTGGCGAACGAGTCGTCGAAGGCCGCGCCGGTGCGCGCCCGCATCTCCGCCATCCACGACTGCTGGTCGGCGTTGGCCTCGTCCGGCAGGGCGACGCCCATCTGGGACGCCAGCCGCACCACCCGCTCGTCGAGGAACGTGTGGTCGCTCGCCAGCTGCGCGCCGACTTCCTTGACCCGGACGCTGGCCGCGCGGGTCTGCGCCTCCTCGCCCATGGGCATCTCCCACAGGCCCGCCAGCCGTACCTTCACCAGCAGTTCCTTGTCCAGCGCGGTGATCGGGCCCAGCGGCGTCTGCTCCACCGGTCCCGCCCCGGGCGGGTCGTCGGCGTGCGCGACCCCGGGCAGCGCGGGCAGCAACAGCAGGTGCAGGGCCAGTGCGGCCGCCGCGAAACGCTTGGCTGACATGGTCTTCTCGTCCTAGTAGCCGTCGCCGGTGGACGGTTGGTCGGGCGCCGCGCCGTCGTCGGTCTGCGCCTTCTTGCCGTCGGGCGTCACCGCGAACCACGCGCCGCCCTTGCCCTGCCCGGTCAGGTCGCCCGCCTTCTTGTCGCCCGCGTACCGGTACAGCGGCCAGCCGGCCAGCGTGACCTGCTTCCCGCCGTCCGCGCGGGCCACCGAGCCGACCAGGGTGGGGTCGACGCCGGAGGTCATGGTGTGGTCGCTGACCAGCACGGGCGGCCACGCCTTCAGGCACTCGGCATCGCAATTGGACTTCGACGGTTTCGCGGTGTCCTTGTCGTAGCGGTACAGCGCGAAGCCGCCCGCGTCCGAGACGAACCACCCGACCTGCTTCGACTCGGTCGCCGAGAGCATCTGGTGCGGCTCCTTGCCGAATTCCGGCTGCTGCTGGAGAGTCGTCGGACCGGAACCGGCGCCGTTCGCGGCGCCCTGGCCCGCGGTGGTGTCCACACCGGTCGCGCCGCAGGCGCTGACCAGCAACAACACCGAGGCTGCCGGTACCAGCAGCAACGGCCTCCGGGTACGTCGACTTCGCATCATTGGTCCTTTCTCCGGCCGGCGGGTCCGCCGAAAGGCCTAGCGGACCGGTAGGCCGGGTCCGAGGCTTTGAAGCGGATACCGTGGAGTACGGACACGATGCGATGACGGTTCACGAACAAATCGACGACTTTTTTTGCGGCCAAACCCTCGACGCGGCAGCCCCCGGCGCGCTTGGATGCTCGGCGTGGCGCGGCACAGACGCAGCACTTCCCCCCAAAGAGATCACGGTTGGCCGGACTTGAGTCTGGAAGACGAGCTGATCCGCAGGCTCTACCAGGAGTTCGGCAGCGCGCTGCTCGGGCATGCCATGAGGCTGACCGGCAGCGACCGGCAGTGGGCAGAGGACATCGTCCAGGAGACGCTCGTGCGGGCGTGGCGCAACGCCGAGAAGCTGGAGCGGGACCCCGTCCTGCTGCGCTCCTGGCTGTTCACCGTCGCCCGGCGGCTGGTCATCGACGACCGTCGCAAGCGGAGCGTCCGACCGCAGGAGTCGGAGTTGACGCCGTCCGACGAGGCCCCGCAGCGTGATGAAGCGGACCGCACGCTGGCGGCCATAGTCGTAGCCGAAGCGATGAACGGACTGACGGAGGAACACCGGGAGGCTATTCTCGAGACGTACTTGAGGGATCGGACCGTCGGGGAAGCCGCAGCGGTGCTCGGGGTACCGCCCGGCACGGTGAAGTCCAGGGTGTACTACGCGCTCCGCGCCCTGCGGCGAGCGTTGCAGGATCGGGGCTGAACAGGTGACTTCGCAGCCGTTCCACGTCGACGTGGCGGCGTACGTCCTCGGTGTCCTCGACGAGGACGAGGTCGACGCGTTCGAGAACCACCTCGCCCAGTGCCGTCGATGTGCGCTCGACCTGCGTGATTTCGCCGAACTTCCCGATCTGCTCGACGAGGCCGACGCCAACGGCATGCTGCGCGCCAACGCGGGGGAGCGGCCCGACGGCCGCTCGGTGCGCGCGATGCTCGACTCGGTCTCGGAAGTCAGGGCGCGCAAGCGCCGCAACGTCGCGCTGCTGGCCGCCGCCGCCGCGGTGTTGCTCGTCGTGCTGACCGCGGTCGTGTCGGTCTACGCCGCCGCACCGTCCGACCCGGTCGCCACCTCCTCCACGCCGTCGGTGCCGGAGCAGTCCAACGTGGCGAAGGGCGCCCCGGACCCGTCCGGCACCATCACCCGCACCGATCCCACGACCGGCGTGTTCGCCCGGCTCTCGGCCACCCCCGAGCCGTGGGGCACGTCGGTGCAGGTCGAGGTGAAGGGCGCGAAGGGCCCCACCCGGTGCGAGCTGGTGGCGAAGTCGCGCACGGGTGAGGCGATGGTCCTCGGCTCCTGGCTGGTGACGACGTCCGGCCCGGGCAAGGACCCGGTGACGGTGCGGGCCTCCGTCGGCCTGCGCTGGCACGACATCACCGAGTTCGTGGTGCGGGACACCGAGGACGGCGAACCCCTGGTCCGCCTCCCCACCTCCTGACCACCCGCGTGTCCTGCGCCCGGAACGCGGGTGTCCCGCGTTGAGGACACCCGGGTCGAACGCCCGGGACACGCCGAGCGCACCACCGTTCAAGACCCGCACCACCGGCACGGCGTTCAATCCCCCGGGGAGACGGCGCCGTGCCGTCGTGCGAGGAGGTCGTGGTGGAGGTCGGATTCATCGGTCTCGGCATCATGGGGCAGCCGATGGCGCTCAACCTGGCCCGGTCCGGCCGGCCGCTCGTGGTGTGGAACCGCTCGCCGCACCGGGTGGAACCGCTGCGGGACGCGGGCGCGCGGGTCGTGGCGACACCGGCCGAGGTCTTCGCCGCGGCCGAGGTCGTGATCCTCATGCTGGCCAACGAGGACGCGATCGACGCCGTCCTCGAACGCGGCACGGACCGGTTCGCCGACCTCGTCGCCGGCCGCACGGTCGTGCACATGGGCACGACCTCGCCGGGCTACTCGCACGCGCTCGGCGCCGACGTCCGCGCCGCCGGTGGTGACTACGTCGAGGCGCCCGTCTCCGGCTCGCGCGGCCCGGCCGAGGCGGGCGAACTCGTCGCCATGCTCGCCGGCGACCAGGACGCCGTGGCCCGGGTCCGGGAGGTGATCACGCCGATGTGCGCGGACTCCGTGTCCTGCGGCCCGACGCCCAACGCGCTGCTGATGAAGCTGTCGGTGAACCTGTTCCTGATCACCATGACCACCGGCCTGGTCGAGGCGTTCCACTTCGGCGAACGGCACGGGCTCGACCTCGGCACGCTGGTCGAGGTGCTGGACAAGGGCCCGATGGCGAGCAAGGTGTCCCGCGCGAAGACCGCGAAGCTCCTCGCCGGCGACTTCGACGCGCAGGCCGCCGCCGCCGACGTCTTCACCAACACCCGGCTGATCACCGCCGCCGCCCGTGCCGCCGGGGTCGCCTCGCCGCTGGTGGACCAGTGCCTGGCACTCATGGGCCGCACGGTGGAACTGGGGCACGGCAAGCAGGACATGACCGCCGTCGTGCACGCCTTGCGGGAACGGTCAGATTCGGCGCAAACCGAGCAGGACGCGTTCCATCAACTCCAGTGACGGCCGACCCTTGGCGTCGATCGCCTGATCTTCGTGCACGTTGATCAGGCTCATGTCGGACATGTCCGCCAACAACACGCGGACCACGCCGAGCGGCAACCGCAATGTCGCCGCGACTTCCGCGACGGAATGCGGGTTGCGGCACAGGTCGCTGATGACGCGGTGTTCCGCGGTCGACGTGAGAGCGTCTCTCGCCGCTCTTTCGTTCGTCGTCACGATGGTCTCGATGGCCAACGTCGTCGCGGAGCGCGTGCGCCCGCCGGTTCTGGTGTAGGGGCGCACCCGGAGGGTCGACACACCAGCTCCTCAAAGCCGTCGAAGTGATCATGGTCGCGCGTGCGTCAGGGTCGCTGACGCCGCTAGACCCTACGAGTGATCACGGCTCCTGTCTCGGTTTTCCCGGCATGTGGGAGGTTCTGCGCGTCGTCGCGACGGTCTGTGCCCGGCCGCTTCCACGGGGTGTTCGACGCGGTGCGCGGCCGGTGCGCAGGCATCGGATGATCGGTCTTCTGCACCGTTCGTTCGCCGGTGGTCCGACTCCGGATCGCCTGGGACTGGTCGTCCCAGGCGTCCGCCGGGGGTCTACCCGATGGGTGTGGGATTCGCGATCACGCTTACCTCGCAGAACACGTGGGGGGTTTCTGGTGTCCTGGCGATGAGCTCACCACCGAGTGGCTTGTGGCCGGAACCGAAGGTAGTGAGAGGTGGAGCGCTCTCACAACGGTTGTTGACCAAGGTTTGATGTTGGAGCTCCCGCGCGCGGTCGGGGCGAATTGCCCCGACGGCGATTCCGCGGCGATTTCCGCCGCGCGTCGGCCGGCGCCGGACGGCCGGGAAGTGCTCAGCGGCAGTTCCCGGGATCGGCCCTCCCGGGGATCGGCGCGCCCCCGGCGCTGCTCATCCGCTCGGGGCTCCAGTACTCGTCGCCACGTCCCGATGTGCCGGCGACGGGGCCGGAGGCCTGACCGGGGGGCGCGTCGCACGAGCCCGGACCGGGGACCTCGGGGGAACCGGGCCGCAGGACGCCGAGCCAGAGGCCGGCCACGGCCGCCGCCGTCACCGCCGCCGCGAGGGGGATGACCGCTCGTCGTCGCACAACACGACCTCCCGGTCCGCCGCGCGAAGGCGACGACCGGTCCGCCCGACCGCCCGGCGGACAGGTCGTCCCGCGCGATCAGCGCCGCTACATGTCCTTCACCGCGTCGAACAAGCTCCCGGCGGTATCGTAGCTGAAATAAGGGCTTTGCCACTTGTACACGTGCGTGGGGTCCGGGTCCCAGAACATCCAGCTGTTCACCCCGTCGAGATAGGCCCAGAACGTCACCCCGTATTCGGCCAGCCACGGGCCGCCACTCGCGCCACCGGTCATGGTGCAGCCCAAGGTCGGGAATCCGCCCTCGTTCCACGTGGTGCCCGAGCAGTAGTAGAGGCCGCTTCCGTCGAACGGCGGATCGGCCGGGTAGCCGAACATGTGGACCCCGTGGCCGTAGCCGTATCCCCATCGGATTCCCTGGCCGCCCACCGCGTCCACGATGCGCACGCCGTCCTTGGGCTGCATCACCACGGCCGCCACGTCGAACGCGCGGTTCGCGTTGTCGATCCACGCGGTCTTGGTCCACAGCTGGTAGGCGTTCCACGTGCCGAACGGCGAGCCGCCGTGGTACTCGGGCACGAACACCCAGCGGTTGACGTCGAACCAGCCACGACCGGAGCCGCCGCCGTGCACGCAGTGCCCCGCGGTGAACACCAGCCGCTTGCCGCCGCTGTTGACCGTGCTGCCCGAGCAGGAGTGGTCCCCGCCGTGGTCGTCGACGAAGAACACCCGGCCGGACATGGTGTGGATGTCCGCCTTGGGGCTCACCACCGTCGGCAACGCGCCCTCGACCTTCCCCCTCGGCCCGGGTCTCGGCGCGCGCTGTTCCACCGTGCTGCCGGCGGTGACCCGAGGTGGTCCGGCGACGATGGCCTCGGCCATGCGCGCCGGCGTCCAGTATTCCTCCGCGCTCAGCCCTTTCGCCGACGTGACCGCTGATCCGGTGTTGCCCGCGGTCAGCCCGGCGGCGTCCACCGACTGACCTCCCGGCTGCGCGACCGCGGGACCGGCCATCACGCCGATTCCCGCCACGCATCCGGCGAGGACAACGGTGAACCTGTGAAATAACCGCACGATTCCTCCCCATGGTGAAACCTCGAAAAGGCGGCGTTCCGCCGGTCGCCACACCCGAATCCGGTGGCGGTGCACGATGACCACTACCTGGCGGCCCCTTCTCGCGGCAGCGAGCATGTCGCACCCGTCGCGGTGGCCACAAGGCCGTGCCGCACGGTCTGCCCGTTCAGGCCGGCTCCGGGAAATCCACGATCAGGTCATTGACGAAAATGGTTGGGGGACAGGGCGGTCGCGGGCGTAGCGTCGGCGATCATGATGGAAGACGACCCGGCGGATGGCTGGTTCCCCGAGAGCGTCGCCGCGGGCTACGACGCCCCGGGCGGGGCGAGCGCGCCCGAGGTCGTGACGCCGGTGGTGGACGTCCTCGAAGACCTGGCCGACGGTCCGGTGCTGGAGTTCGCCGTCGGCACCGGGCGGATCGCCGCGCCGCTCGCCGCTCGCGGCGTGCCGGTGAGCGGCATCGAGCTGAGCCGGGCGATGGCGGCACGGATCGCGGGCAAGCCGGGCGGCGCGGCGGTCGACGTGACGATCGGCGACATGACGTCGACGCGGGTGGCCGGTCGGTTCTCGTTGGTCTACCTGGTGTTCAACACCATCGGCAACGTGACCGCGCAGGACGGGCAGGTCGACGTCTTCCGCAACGCCGCCGCCCACCTGCGGCCGGGCGGGCTGTTCCTCGTCGAGGTGGGCCTGCCCGACCTGCGCCGCCTGCCGCCCGGCCAGGACGTGGTGCCGTTCGCGGTGGCGCCCGGCGCCGACGGCGGCGGCTACGTCGGGTTCGACCGGTACGACGTCGTCACGCAGGAGTTCACGTCGAACCACGTCACCGTGTCACCGGACGGGACGGGGACGTTCCGCCGCATCCCCTTCCGCTACGCCTGGCCGGCCGAGCTGGACCTCATGGCGCGCATCGCCGGGATGCGCCTCAAGCACCGCTGGGCGGACTGGGACCGCTCAGAGCTCACCGCCGAGAGCACCAAGCACGTGTCGACCTGGGAGCTGGACCCGAGCCCGCGGTAGTCGCCCCGGCCGGCCCGCGGCTCAGGACCGGCCGGACGTCCCGCGCACCGCCGGGGGCAGGGTGAACCGGATCGTCTCCCGCGCCGTCTCCCGCACCTGGACGTCCCACGCGCCCAACGCCTCCACCACCTCGTCCACCAGCTTCGGCGGCGCGGACGCGCCCGCGCTCACCCCGACCACCCGCGCGCCGTCCAGCCAGTCCTCACGGATGTCGGAGACGTCGTCGATCAGGTGCGCGGGCGTGCCCATCCGCCGAGCGGTCTCCACCAGCCGCACCGAGTTCGACGAGTTCCGCGAGCCCACCACGAGCACCAGGTCGGCCTCCCGCGCGATCTCGCGCACCGCGTCCTGCCGGTTGGTGGTGGCGTAGCAGATGTCCGCCGAGGAAGGACCGCGCAGCGCCGGGAACTTCGCCCGCAACGCGGCCAGCACCTCGGCGGTCTCGTCCATCGCGAGCGTCGTCTGGGTCAGGTAGGACACCCTGGTCGGGTCGGGCACCTCCAGCGCCGCCACGTCCGCGACCGTCTCCACCAGCACGGTCCGCGCGGGCGCCTCGCCGAGCGTGCCCTCGACCTCCTCGTGCCCGGCGTGCCCGATCAGCACCACCGTGTCGCCGCGCTCGGCGTACCGCTTCGCCTCCGCGTGCACCTTGGTCACCAGCGGGCACGTCGCGTCGACCACGTCCAACCCGCGCCGCGCGGCCTCGTCGCGCACGGCGGGCGACACCCCGTGCGCGGAGAACACCACGGTCGCGCCGTCGGGCACCGCGTCCAGCTCGTCGACGAACACCGCGCCGCGCGCCTCCAGCTCGGCCACCACGTGGGTGTTGTGCACGATCTGCTTCCGCACGTGGACGGGTCCACCGCGTTGGTCCAGGAGCCGGTCGACGATGTCGATCGCCCGTTCCACCCCGGCGCAGAACGACCGGGGCGACGCCAGCAGCACAACGGGGAAGGCCATGAGCACTCCTGGGTAGGCGGCGGAAGGGTCAGTGGTCGCGGCGGGTGGCGAGGCTGGCCAGCGCGTCCAGTTCGCGCTCGGCGCGCTCGGACGGCCCGGCCGCCCGCAGGTGCTCCCGCGCCTGCGCCAGCAGCTCGTCCGCCCGGCCCTGGCTCCACGCCCGCGCGCCCGAGTCCTCGATCAGCTCCGCCGCACGTGCCAGGTCGGCCGGGGTGAGCGGCTGCTCGGCGTGGTACAGCGCGTGCAGCTCGCGGCCGGCGGGCGTGTCCGAGGTCAGCGCCGCCACCACCGGCAGCGACTTCTTGCGGTTGGCCAGGTCCGAGTACACCGGCTTGCCGGTCACCTCCGGGTCGCCCCAGATGCCGAGCAGGTCGTCGACGAACTGGAACGCCAACCCGACCCGTTCGCCGAAGGACCGCAGGTGCTCCACCTGGTCGACCCGCCCGCCGCCGAACAACGCGCCCAACGCGCAGGCCGCGCCCAGCAACGCGCCGGTCTTGCCCTCGGCCATCCGCACGCACTCCGCCAGCCGCACGTCGGCGCGCTCCTCGAAGGCGAGGTCGGCGCTCTGCCCGTCCAGCAGGCGCTGCACCGCCGACGACAGCACCCGGATCGACTGCTGGGCCCTCGGGTGACCGCTGCCCGCCAGTACGTCCAGCGCCAGCGTGAGCAACGCGTCGCCGGCCAGGATCGCCGGGTTCACGCCGAACACCCGCCACGCCGTCGGGCGGTGCCGCCGGGTCTGGTCGCCGTCCATCACGTCGTCGTGCAGCAACGAGAAGTTGTGCGTCAGCTCCACCGCCACCGCGGCCGGCAGCGCCGCGTGCGCCGCGCCGCCCACCGCCTGCGTGCCCAGCAGCACGAGCGCGGGCCGGATCGCCTTGCCCGCGTCCGCGCCGATCGGCCTGCCGTGCTGGTCCCACCACCCGAAGTGGTAGCCCGCGATGGCCCGCATCGAGTCGGGCAGCCGGTCGACCGCCGCCCGCAACGCGGGGTCCAGGCCCGCCCGGCTCCAGTCCAGCACCTCGCGCGCGGTCCGGTGATCGAGGCTCACGTCCAGGTCGGTCATCCGCCACAACTCCTGTTCGGGGGGAGGAGCCCGGCTACCGGAGCAGGCACGGGCAGGGGAGAGCGACAGCCGGGCGTGGCGGCCCGGCTGTCGTGCACGACGCCGCGGTCAGGACCGGCCGATCTCCACGTGCTCCAGCACCCCGAGCGCGTCGGGCACCAGCACGGCCACCGAGTAGTAGGCGCTGACCAGGTAGGACACGATCGCTTTCTCGTTGATGCCCATGAACCGCGCGTTCAGGCTCGGCTGCACCTCGTCCGGGATGCCCGGCTGGTGCAGCCCGATCACGCCGTTGTCCTTCTCGCCGACCCGCATGGCGAGGATCGAGGTGGTGCCCTGCGGCGTGATCGGGATCTTGTTCGACGGCAGCAGCGGGACACCGCGCCAGGTGACGACCTGCGTGCCGTCCACGTTGGCGGTGCCGGGGTACAGGCCGCGCTTGCTGGCCTCGCGGCCGAACGCGGCGATCGCGCGCGGGTGGGCCAGCATGAACGCCGTCTTGCGCCGCCGGGACACCAGCTCGTCCAGGTCGTCCGGGGTGGGCGGGCCGGACCGGGTGTGGATGCGCTGCTTGAGGTCGGCGTTGTGCAGCAGCCCGATGCGGCGGTTGTTGAGCATCTCGTGCTCCTGGCGCTCGCGCAGGGCCTCGATGGTCAGCCGCAGCTGCTGCTCGGTCTGGTTCATCGGGTGGTTGTAGAGGTCGGCGACGCGGCTGTGCACCCGCAGCACGGTCTGCGCCACTTCCAGCTCGTACTCGCGCGGCGCCAGCTCGTAGTCCACGTAGGTCGTCGGCAGGTCCGGCTCGCCCTCGTGGCCGGAGGCGATCTCGATCGCCGCCTCGCCGTGCTTGTTCTGCGGCTTGCCCGCGGCGCGGGCGAACCCGTCGATGTGCGCCCGCAGCGCGTCGGCCTGCCCGTTCAGCTCCCGCAGCGCCCGCCACGGCAGCGCCAGCACGATCACCGGGGTGACCGCCTTGATGGTGAAGTCCCACTCCACCTCGTCGCCGTACATGACCTCGTCGCCGAAGTGGTCGCCGTCGGCCAGCGTGTCGAGCACGGTCTCGTCGCCGTACTTGCCCTGCCCGAGCTTGTTCACCTTGCCGTGCGCGATGAGGTAGACCTCGTCGGCCCGGTCACCGGAGGAGACCAGGACGTCGCCCGGCCGGAACTCCCGCTGCCGGAACCGGTCGGCCAGCGCGGTCAGCACGTCGTCGTCCGGGAAGTCGCGCAGCACGGGCAGCTCCCGCAGCTCCTGCGGGATGACCCGGACGTCGGCGCCGGTGCTGGTGAAGCTCACCCGTCCGTCGCCGAGCGCGTAGGTGAGGCGGCGGTTGACCCGGTAGGTGCCTGCCTGGGTGGTCACCCAGGGCAGCTTGCGCAGCAGCCACCGCGGCGAGATGCCCTGCATCTGCGGGGTGGACTTGGTGGTGCTGGCGAGGTTCCGGGCACTGGCGGTGCTCAGGCTCTGCCGCTGCTGCTCGGCCTCCTCGGGTGCGAGGCCGGGGTCTGTCACGGTCACTTGGGCTGCCCAATCTGGTCGGGGGGACTAGTCAGTCTTCGCGGCCGAGTTCAACGTGCTCCAGCACACCGATCGCGTCCGGCACGAGGATCGCGGTGGAGTAGTAGGCGCTGACGAGGTAGGAGATGATCGCCTTCTCGTTGATGCCCATGAACCGCACCGACAGGCCGGGCTGGTACTCGTCGGGCAGACCCGTCTGGTGCAGGCCGATGACGCCCTGGTTGTGCTCGCCGGCGCGCAGCAGCATCACCGAGCTGGTGCGGGTCTTGGTGATCGGGATCTTGTTGCACGGCAGCACCGGCACGCCGCGCCACGCGGGCACGTGGTGGCCGTTGAGGTCGATGGTCGACGGGTAGATGCCGCGCTTGCTGCACTCGCGGCCGAACGCGGCGATCACCCGGGGGTGCGCCATGAACGCCGTCGGCTCCTTCCACACCGTGGCCAGCAGGTCGTCCATGTCGTCCGGGGTGGGCGGTCCGCTGCGGGTGTGGATGCGCTGCTTGAGGTCGGCGCTGTTGAGCAGGCCGAAGTCGCGGTTGTTGACCATCTCGTGCTCCTGGCGCTCGCGCAGCGCCTCGATGGTCAGCCGCAGCTGCTGCTCGACCTGGTCCATCGGCTGGTTGTAGAGGTCGGCGACGCGGCTGTGCACCCGCAGCACGGTCTGCGCGACGCTCAGCTCGAGCTCGCGCGGCGAGACCTCGTAGTCGACGAACGTGCCGGGCAGGTCGGGCTCGCCCTCGTGGCCCGAGGCGATGTCGATCTCGGCCTCGCCGTAGGCGTTGGACTTGCCGCCCGCCGCGAACATCCGCTGGATGTGCGCCCGCAGCCCGCCGGCCTCGCCGTTGAGCTGCTCGAACACCTCCCACGACAGCACCAGGACGATCACCGGCGTGACGGCCTTGATGGTGAAGTCCCACTCGCCCTGCGGCCCGGCGAGGACGTCGCCGCCGAAGTACTCGCCGTCGGCCAGCGTGCCGAGCACGGTCTGGTCGCCGTACTCGCCCCGGCCGATCTTGTTCACCTTGCCGTGCGCGATCAGGTGGACCGCGTCCTGCGGCCGGCCCTCCTCCACGATCACCGAGCCGGGCTCGTACTCGTGCTGGGTGAACCGGTCGGCCAGCGCGCTCAGGGCCTCGACGTCCTCGTAGCCGCGCAGCAGCGCCAGTTCGGTCAGCTCCTGCGGGATGACCCGCACGTCGGCGCCGATGTTGGTGAACGTCAGCCGTCCGTCACCGATCTCGTAGCTGAGCCTGCGGTTGACCCGGAAGGCGCCACCCTTCGCCTCCACCCAGGGCAGGACCTTCAGCAGCCACCGCGAGGTGATGCCCTGCATCTGGGGAACGGACTTGGTCGTGGTCGCGAGGTTCCGCGCCGCCGCCGTGCCCAGGCTCAAGCGTGGTCGCTCGATGTCCAAGTCCGAATCGGTCACAGTCACCGCATCACACCGCCAATCGGTTCAGCTCAGTGGTCCGCATCGACCGTAGTGAGCCTGAATGCGCTACCGGAAGCGGCCGATGTGACGACCCCCCTGAGGGTCATTCAGGCCTGTTGTGCGTACTCACTGTGGATGTTGTCTGCTTCGCAAGTCATCAACGGGTGATCTTGACGTGCATTGGAGCATTATTCGTGATGAGCAGGAATGGCGGTATCATTTGGCGTAGCAATATTCACTGGAAAGTGTCGTTGACAGCGTCTTGGACCACCTCTGGTCTGCGGTTTCGCCGATGTGCGGACCGAAGTTCATCCTCCGGCGGGCACGAAAAAACGCGGTGCCGACGTGAAGTCGGCACCGCGTAGTCGAGCCGTGGAACGGGCGTGGCGTCGAGATCGGGCGCGACGCCACGCCCGGGTCGGCGACCCGGTCGATCAGACCGAGTGCGGACAGGTGTCCCGGTAGTCCGAGATCAGCGAGCTGTCGGCCGGGGACGGGCACAGGAACTGCTCGTAGCGGGTGTCGTTGTCGATGAACCGCTTGAGCCACGCGATGCTGTACTTCGCGATCGTCGTGTTCGAGCTGTTGGGCGCGAAGTGGCTGGCGCCGTTCAGCTCCAGGTACGCCTTGTCCAGGGTGGACGGCAGCGAGGTGTAGAACGGGATCGAGTGCGACGCCACCGGCGCCACCGTGTCGTCCTCCGCCCCGACGACCAGGGTGGGCACCCGGTTGCTGCCCCAGGTCTTGTCGGTGTGCCACCCGGTCAGCGGGATCGCCGCCTGCAGGGACGGGCGCTGCTCGGCGGCGCGCATGGTGCCGCCACCACCCATCGAGTGGCCCATGACGCCCAGCCGCGACGCGTCGATCCGGCTGCGGACGTCGCTGCGCTGGGTCAGGTAGTCGAGCGCGGCGAGCAGTTGGTCCGCCCGGCTGTCGGGCTGGTCGTAGAGGGAGTTGGTGGCGATGGTGATCACCACGAAGCCCTGCGACGCCAGGCGGGGGCCCAGCCACGCGATGGTGGACTCCGTGCCGGTGAAGCCGGGTGAGATGGCGACCGCGCCGAAGGTGCCCTCGGAGGTGCTGGTCGGGTAGTAGATCGTGCCGCCGCCGAAGCCGGAGACCAGCGAAGACACCGTGGTGGAAGAGGTGGAGAACGGGCCGCGGGACGCCTCGATGCTGGAGTTGCTCGGCGCGGGGCCGCGCCGGAACTCCTCCTCGGCGGCGTTGGCCGGGCTCACGCCGACCAGGGACAGGACCATCGCCGGGATCAGCGCGGGGATCAGTTTGCGGAGTTGCACGTCGGTGTACACCTCGCTTGGCAGGGAACTACGGTCAGCGATGACCTTGCGCCACTGGGTGAGCGCTCCGCATCGGTGCAACCACCGGTCCCGAGCCGAAAACTAACGCTGGTAGATAATTTCTGCCGCAGCTCTTCCGCCGGACGTCGCCCTCCCGCCAGACTGGCTGCATGCTGCGCGGACGTGACCGGCAGCGCGTCGCCGTCGACGCGTTGCTCGCCCGTGCCCGCGCCGGTCACGGCGGGGCGCTGGTGCTGCGCGGCGGCCTGGGCGCCGGCAAGACGGCGATGCTGGCCGCCGTCCGGGAGACCGCCGTCACCACCGACCGCGAGGTCCTGCTGTGCGTGGACGACGCCCACCTGCTGGAGGACGTCGACTGGCTCGTGGAGCTGGCCGCCGACGCCGCCGACGAGCCGGTGGCCGTGCTCATCGCCACCGAGGGCGAGCCGCTGGGGCTGCCGTGGGTGCGGCTCGACCCGCTCGACCACGCCGACAGCCTGCGCGTGCTGCGCGACCTGAGGCCCGGCCTCGCGCCCGGCCTGGCCGACGACGTCGCCGACCTGGCCAGGGGCAACCCGCTCGCGCTCACCGAACTGGCCCGCGCGCTGACCTCCGAGCAGCTCGGCGGCACCGCGCCCGCGCCCGACGAGCTGCCCGAGGACAGCTCACTGCGGGCCCGGTTCAGCGCCCGCTTCCGCGCCCTCTCGCCGCAGGCCCGGTTCGCGGCGGCGTTGAGCGTGGTGGACGACGAGGTCGACGCCGACGCGCTGGCCCGGATGCCCGATCTGGACCTGGCCGCGGTCGAGGAGGCCGCCGCCCTGCTGGACGGCGGCCCGCTGGTCCGGTCCACGCTGCGCACCGCGATACCGCTGGCCCTGCGCTACGCGGCGCACGCCGCGCTGGCCGCGAACCTGCCGCCCGGACCGCGCCGCACCTGGCACGAGGCCGCCCGCGCGCCGGGCGCGCGCGACGCGTTCGCCGAACGGCTCGAAGCCTCCGCCGGCCGCGCCCGCCGCTGCGGCGACTACCCGGCCGCCGCCCGCGACCACGACCGCGCCGCCGCGCTCGCCGCGGACCCGGACGCCAAGGCGCGCCACCTGATCGCCGCCGCCACCGACCACTGGGCCTCCGGCGCGCCCCGCCGGGCCCGCGTCGCGCTGCGCACCGCGGCGCGGCTGACCGACAGCGGCGAGCTGAGGGCGCGCGCCGAGCTGCTGCGCGGCGGCATCGACCTGGGCAACGGCCTGCCGGACGTCGCGGTGCGCCGGCTGCTGCACGCGGCGGGCGAGCTGGTCGGCACCCACCGCTCGCTGGCCATCACCGCGCTGGGCTTCGCCGGCGAGGCGGCGAGCATCGCGGGCGACCACGCCCGGTACGCCGAGACCGCCGCGTTCGCCGCGAGCCTGCGCCGGCCCGACGAGCCGGACGGGACCCGGATCACCCTGGACCACCTCGCGGGCATGGCCGCCACGTTCGCCGGGCGGCACGAGGAGGCCCTGCCCGTGCTGCGCTCGGTGATCGAGCTGGCCGAGCGGGTGCCGCACCCGCAGGCCAAGATCTGGGGCGGCCAGGCGGCCTACACCCTCGGCGACGCGTCCCGGGCGCACGAGCTGGCCACCAGCGCGGTCACCGCGGCGCACGAGCACGGCCTGACCGCGCTGGTGCCGTGGGCGCTGGTCTACCGCGCGCTCTCGGCGTTGCTGCTCGACCAGCACTCGGTGGCGTTGTCGGCCGCGTTCGAGGGCGTGCACGCGGCCACCGCCATCGGCCAGCACAACGCCGTGGTCGACCACCTCACGATCCTCGCCCTGGTCGCCGCCCTGCGCGGCGACACCGACACCGCGATGCACCGCATCGACGCCGCCGCCGAGCAGATCGCCGAACGCGGGCTCGGCCGCTCCGGCACGTTCGGCGCGTGGGCGTTCGCCTGCGTGGACCTCGTGCTCGACCGGCCGGCCGACGCGCTGGACCGGCTGCGGCTGATGGCCGCCGGGTCGGGCGGCGTGCACACCGGCATCAAGGTGATGGCCGCGCCGCACGTGGTGGAGGCCGCCGTCGGTTGCGGCCGGCCGGCCACCGCGGACCGGGCGCTGCGCCGGTACGAGAAGTGGGCGGGCACCACGGGCAGCGCGGCCCGGCTCGCGCTGTCGCACCGCTGCCGCGGCCTGCTCGCCGACGGGCCGCGCGCCGAGGAGCACTTCCGCGAGGCGATCCGGCTGCACCGGGCCAGCGGCACCGCCATGGAACTGGCCAAGACCGAGCTGTTCTACGGCCACCGGCTGCGCCGCGACCGCAAGCCGCGCGCCGCGCGCGACCTGCTGCGCGACGCGGTGAAGATCTTCCAGCGCTACGACGCCGACCGCTGGGTCGCCCGGGCCCGCGCCGAGCTGCGCGCGGCGGGCGAGGCGGTCGGGCCGACCCAGGCCGACCGGACCGCCGACCGCGCCGCCAACCGGGCCGCGGGCCGCTCCGACGTCGACCCGACCGCGGGCCTGACCCCGCAGCAGGCGCAGATCGCCCGCCTGGTCGCCGAGGGCGCGACCAACCGCGAGGTGGCCGCGCGGCTGTTCCTGAGCCACCGCACCGTCGAGCACCACCTGCGCAACATCTTCGCCAGGCTCGAGGTGCGGTCCCGCGTCGAGCTGACTCGGATGCTCGACTGACCCAGGAGGTTCGGTGCGGTTCAGGAGGACGCGTGCGTGAGGACTACCGGCACTGGCAGCGGATGCCGACCAGGTGGCACGACAACGACGTGTACGGGCACGTGAACAACGTCGTGCACTACGCCTTCATGGACACGGTGATCAACACCTGGTTGATCACCGAGGGCGGGTTGGACATCCACCACGGGCAGGCGATCGGGCTGTGCGTGGAGTCCCACTGCAACTACCGGGCGTCCATCGCGTTCCCCGAGGCCGTGGACGCGGGCCTGCGGATCGGGCACCTCGGCCGCTCCAGCGTCCGCTACGAGGTCGGCTTCTACCCGGAGGGACGGGACGACGTGGTCGCCGAAGGGCACTTCGTGCACGTGTTCACCGACCGCGAGACCCGCAAGCCGGTGGCGATCCCGGCCGGTCTGCGCGCCGCGATGGAAGGGCTGGTGGTCGCGTGAAGACCAGGGGCGCGGTGCTGACCGAGGTCGGCGGACCGCTTCAGGTGCTCGACCTGGAGCTCGACCCGCCCGGTGCGGGCGAGCTGCTGGTGCAGGTGCGCGCCACCGGGCTGTGCCACTCCGACCTGTCGGTGATCGACGGCTCCCGGGTCCGGCCGCTGCCGATGCTGCTCGGCCACGAGGCCGCGGGCGAGGTGGTGGAGACCGGGCAGGGCGCGTCGGACTTCGCGGTCGGCGACCGGGTGGTGCTGTCGTTCGTGCCCGCCTGCGGGTCGTGCCGCCGCTGCGTGTCCGGGCGGCAGGCGCTGTGCGAACCGGGCGCGGCGGCCAACCGCGCGGGCACGCTGCTCGGCGGCGACCGGCGGCTTCGGCTGCCCGACGGCACTCGACCGCACCACCACCTCGGCGTGTCCGGGTTCGCCGAGTACGCCGTGGTGTCGGAGAAGTCGGCCACCCTCGTGCCCGCCGACCTGCCGTTCGAGATCGCCGCCCTGTTCGGCTGCGCGGTGCTCACCGGCGCGGGCGCGGCGTTCTACAGCGCGGCCGTCACACCCGGTGACCGGGTCGCGGTGTTCGGGCTCGGCGGCGTCGGGCTGGCCGCGCTGCTCGCCGCACGGGCCGCCGGCGCGTCGCAGATCATCGCGGTGGACGTGGTGGCGCACAAGCGGGAGCTGGCCCGCAAGCTCGGCGCCACCCACGACGTGGCCGGCGGTCCCGACGCGGTGGCGGAGGTGCGCTCGCTGACCGGCGGCGGCGCGGACAAGGTCATCGACACCACCGGCGTGGCGGCCGTGCTGGAGCAGGCGTACCTGGCCACCGGCGCGGGCGGCACCACGGTGACCGTCGGCCTGCCGCACCCCGACCGGACGATCACCCTGCCCGCGCTGAGCCTGGTCGCCGAGGAGCGGACGGTGAAGGGCAGCTACCTCGGCTCGTGCGTGCCGCGGCGGGACGTGCCCCGGTTCGTCGACCTCTACCGGGCCGGGCAGCTGCCCGTGCACGAACTGCTGTCGGGGCGCCTCGAGCTGGACGACATCAACACCGGGTTCACCCGTTTGGCGTCAGGAGAAGCCGTCCGGCAGGTCGTCGTTTTGTGATCACCCTGCCGGTACGGTTACCCGGATCGGGTGACGGCCAGGCAGAGGAGTGGTAAGCGGTGCGGAGACGCTCGATGCTCGCGGGTGTGGCGACAGCGGTGGGCGGCATGTTCGCGGGCGGTGGTTCGGCGGGCGCTTCGGGTCGTTCCGGCCGGCTCGGCCTGGCCGACTACCGGCTGGTGAACCTGGCCCACGTCAACGACCCGGACCGGACCAACGTCTACCCGGGCGACCCGGAGTTCACCCTCACCACCGTGACCACGGTGCCGGAGCACGGGTACTACCTCCAGTACGCGCGGCAGGGCGAGCACACCGGCACCCACTGGGGCGCGCCCGCGCACTTCAACGACGACCAGCCGCACGCCGACGAGCTCGACGCCGAGGACCTGTTCCTGCCCGCCGTCAAGATCGACGTGCGGGAACGGGCCGCGCGGGACGCCGACTACGAGGTGAGCGTCGCCGACCTGCAGCGGTGGGAGAAGCGGCACGGCCGCATCCCGAACGAGGCCGCGGTCGTGCTGTGGACCGGGTGGGAGGAGCGCTGGGGCACCCCGGCGTTCTTCAACTTCGACGCCGACGGCGCCATGCACCAGCCGGGGTTCTCGCTGGCGGCCGTGCAGTGGCTCGTCGACACCGGTCGCCTCGGCCGGCGCGGCGCGCTGGGCACGGACACGTTCAGCCCGGAGTCCGCGCTCGACGCCGAGTACCGGGTGTCCAAGCTGCTCTACCGCGAGCACCGGATCAGCCTGGAGGTCCTGGCGAACCTGGCCTCGCTGCCCGAGCAGGGCGCGCACGTCCTGGTCGGCGGCACGGTCAACCGCCGCGGCTCCGGCTCGCCCGCCAGCGTCTACGCCTTCGTGCCCAAGCGCTGACCGGTCGGCTCGTCGTCACCCGTCGTGGTGGTCCTCGGGCGTCAGGCGGAGCCGGCCGGCGAGCAGGGCGGCCTGGATGGACCGGCCGCACGACGACCTCGTCCGACCTGCCGCCCGCCGGTGACGGGAACCGGCGCGGCGGAGGCTCAGGTCCCGCAGAACGTCTGGTAGGCGGCGGCGAACCGCTCCGGCGCCGGTTCGGCGTAGCGGTCCAGCCCGGGCCGCTCGTCGTAGGGCGCCGTCACCGCGTCGAGGAGCCGTTCCAGCGGGGCGGGGTCGCCTTCGGTCGCGGCGGTGAGCGCCTCCTCCACCAAGTGGTTGCGGGGGACGTAGGCGGGGTTGACCCGGCGCATGGCGGCGGCGTCCGGTCCGAGGGCGCGCCAGCGGACCAGCCAGGCGTCGATCCCGGCCAGGTCGAGGAACAGCTCGCGCGCGGGCTCGGTGTCGCCGTCGGCCGCCGCGCCCAGACGGCGGTGGAACGAGGTGTGGTCGACGCGGTTGTCCCGGAGCAGCGCGAGCAGGTCGTCCACCAGCGGCGCGGGCGCGGGGTGGTCGAGGCCGAGCTTCGCGGCCATGCCGGTCGACCACGCGTCGTCGTACCGCGCGCGGAACGTGCCCAGCGCCTCGACCGCCGCCGCGACGGCCCGCTCCTCGTCGTCGGCGAACAGCGGCAGCAGGGCCTCGGCGAGCCGGGCCAGGTTCCACTCGGCCACGCGCGGCTGGTTGCCGTAGGCGTAGCGCCCGGCGTGGTCGATGGAGCTGTAGGCGGTGGCCGGGTCGAACGCGTCCATGAACGCGCAGGGCCCGTAGTCGATGGTCTCGCCGGAGATCGTCATGTTGTCGGTGTTCATGACCCCGTGCACGAAGCCGACGAGCATCCACCGCGCCACCAGCGACGCCTGCGCCGCGACCACCGCCTCGAACAGCGCGAGGTGGCGGTTCGCGGCCTCGACCGCCTCCGGGTGGTGGCGGCCGATGGCGTGGTCGGCCAGCCGGCGCAGCAGGTCGACGTCCCCGGTGGCGCGGGCGTACTGGAAGCTGCCGACGCGCAGGTGGCTGCTCGCCACGCGGGCGAGCACGGCTCCCGGGAGCACGGTCTCGCGGCGCACCGGCCGCCCGGTCGCCACCACGGCCAGCGAACGGGTCGTCGGGATGCCGAGGGCGTGCATCGCCTCGCTGACGACGTACTCGCGCAGCATCGGGCCGACCGCCGCCAAGCCGTCGCCGCCACGGGCGAACGGGGTGCGCCCGGAGCCCTTGAGGTGCAGGTCGCGGGGACGGCCGTCGGCGTGGGGTAGTTCGCCGAGCAGCAGGGCGCGGCCGTCGCCGAGCCGCGGCGCGTAGTGCCCGAACTGGTGCCCGGCGTAGGCCTGCGCGACCGGCGTGACGCCCTCGGGGACCTGCTCGCCGACGAGCAGTCGCAGGCCCTCCGGGCCGCGCAGCCAGGCGGCGTCCAGGCCGAGCTCGGCGGCCAGCCGTTCGTTGAGCACGAGCAGGTTCGGCGCGGGAGCGGGCTCGGCCCGCCACGCCAGGGCCAGCTCCGGGAGCGTGCGGGCGAAGTGGTCGCCCAGGGTGACGGTTGCCGGTGCGGTGCTCACCTGATCCACGGTACGTCGTCCGGGGCCGCGGCCCGGTCGGGGTCGCGCGACCCCGACCGGGCCGCGGCTCAGCGGTACAGGCGGACGTCGGCGACGCTCCACCAGTCGCCCGCCGACGCCGTGGTGCTGACGCGCAGGTAGCGGGCCCGCGTGCGCGGCAGGTCGACGGTGGTCGCCTGGCCCGCGCCCGCTCCGGCGGCCAGGGTCCGCCAGTCGACGCCGTCGTGGCTGGCCGACAACCGCCAGCCGCGGGCGTAGTCGCCGAGGTTGCCGCCGCTGTCGATGACCACCCGCCGGAACGTCGTCTCCCGGCCGAGGTCGACCTGGAGCCGCTGACCGGGTTCCTGCGCCCGGCCGCTGCTCCACCGGGTGGACGCGTCGCCGTCCACGGCGGCGGCCGCGTTCTCGCCGATCGGCGAGGTGGTGGCGACGGCGCCGGCCAGGGAGACCGGATCGAGACCGTCCCGCAACGCCCTGTGGCGCGGCCAGGTGAACGTGGCCAGGGCGCCGCCGGGCAGGGTGTACTCGAAGGTCCGCTCGCCGACGGCGACCGCGAACGTGCGCGGGTCGTCGTTCTGGTTGTGCACCACCAGCGCCGCGGAACCGTCCGGGTTGCGGAACGCGACGTCCATGACCTGGCCGTTCCAGCCGGTCGTGCCGAACGACGTGCTGGCGACGCGCTTCGCGCCCGGCTTCACGAACTTCGCCAGGTGGCCGATCGTGTAGTACTCGGCGTCGGTGGACACGGTCCCGTCCGGGTGGGCCGTGACGAGGCCGGTGCACGTGCCGCAGCCGCCGTTGTGCGGGCCGCCCGCGCTGTCCAGCGCGATGTTCCAGTTCACCGCCGACTTCGCCCAGTTGCGGGTCGTGCCGATGACGACGTTGCGGGCGTGCCACGTGAGCGTGTCGCGGAAGACCCGCCCGGGAGGGTCGGCCGGGCCGTGCGAGCCGGAGCACTCGGTGAACCAGACGCCCTTGTCCGGGAACGCGTCGCGCAACGCGGTCTGCGCCGCCGGGTCGCCCGAGTAGCAGTGGTACGCGGTGCCCGCGACCCAGCGCGCGGCCGGGCTCCGCAGGATCCGGAACGGGTAGTCGGTCTCCGGGTCCTCGCCGGGCGGGGTGGCGGCGACGTCGTTGGGGTGGGTGCTCCAGTTGTGGTCGTAAGCGAGGATCTTCGTGCGCGGGCTCGCCTTGCGCAGCAGCGGACCCAGCGCCTCGATCACCTTGATCTGCTGCGCCACCGGCATGTCCGTGCCGGGGTAGGCGTCGGGCGTCCGGTTCTGCGGCTCGTTCTGCAACGACAGGAAGTCGACCGGCACCCCGGAGGCGGTGTACGCCTGGACGAACTTCACCAGGTAGCGCGCGTAGGCCTGGTAGATCGCGGGGTCGTCCTTCAACCGGCCGCCGACCAGCGAGTCCGTGGTCTTCATCCACGCCGGCGGGCTCCACGGCGTGCCCATGACCTTCAGCGCCGGGTTGAGCTGCTTGGCCCGGCGCAGCAGGGGCAGGATCTCGGCCTGGTCGTGGGCGATGCTGAAGTGGCGCAGCTCGAAGTCGGTCCGACCGGCCGGGACGTCGTCGTAGGTGTAGTGCTCGGCCTCGGCGGTGAAGTCCGAGGAGCCGATCGGCTGGCGCAGGAAGCTCACGCCGATGCCGCGCACCGGGTCGAACAGCTTGCGCATCGTCTCCTCGCGCGTCGCCGGGTCGAGGCGGTGCAGCACGTCGGCCGACGAGTCGGTGATCGACGCGCCGAAGCCGTCGACCTCCTGGTAGGTCACGTCAGGGTCGACCACGATGGTCGGGTGCGGTGACGCGCCGCTCCGGAACGCCACGGACGGCCGTTCGGCGAGCAGCTCGCTCCGGTCCACCGTCGTGACCCACACCCGGGCCGAGGGGGTGTCGCGGTCCGCCGCCTGCGCGGCGCCGGTCAGGCCGACCGCGAGCGCCGCGACGGCGGTCAGGGCGATCGTCCGGGATCTGTTCATCGCGCTCCTCGGGCAATGTAACAACCGCTGGAATGTGTTTCGTGATGGAACACGTGACGCGTCAGGCAAGTCAAGGCGCAAGCCGCGGTTAAGCTGCCGAGGTGAACAGGCGTGCGAGGGTGCGCGACATCGCCGCGGAGGCGGGTGTCTCGATCGCCACCGTCTCCCGGGTGCTCAACGACCACGTGAGCGTGGCGCCGCGCACGCGTGAGCTGGTGCTCCGGGCGATGGCGCGCAGCCGGGCCGACGCGCCCGGGGGCCGCCGCACCGTGCACGTCCGGTGCCCCTACGTGCTGACGGACTACTTCGGCCTGATCGTCTCCTCGATCGCCGAGACGTTGCGGCTGCACGGCGCCCGGATGGTCCTCGACGCGGGCGTGTCGGCCCGGAGCTCCGACGTGCTGGGCGCGCTCGCCGACGAGCCCGACGTCGACGCCGCGATCCTGATCCTGCCGCCGGAGGACGGCGACCAGCTCGTCGCGCTGGCCCGCCGCGGCCTCCCGTTCGTCGTGGTCGACCCGCGCACCGCGCCGCCGCCGGACATCGCCTCGGTGTCGGCCGCCCACCTCGCGGGCGCACGCGCGCTCACCGCGCACCTGGTCGACCTGGGCCACCGCGACATCGGCGTCATCGCCGGACCCCGGGAGTGGCTGGCGGGCGACGCGCGCACGGCGGGCCACCACGCCGCGTTGGCGCAGGCCGGCGTGCTGCCCGCCCGCCACCGGGTGCACCACGTGGAGCCGACCGCGGCCGAGGGGTTGCGCGCCGCCGCCGACCTGCTGGACGAGCCGCGCCGGCCGACCGCGATCGTCTGCTTCAACGACAAGCTCGCGGTCGGCGCGTTGCGCGCCGCGCACGACCGGGGGCTGCGGGTGCCCGAGGACCTGTCCGTCGCGGGGTTCGACGACATCGACCTCAGCCGCGCGACCCGGCCGGCGTTGACCACGGTCCGGCAGCCCCTGCAGGAGATGGGCCGCATCGCGGTCAGCCAGCTCGTGCGCGTCCTCGACGGCCACCGGCCCGAAGCGCTGCACCTGGAGCTGTCGACGACGCTGGTCGTGCGCGACTCGACCGGACCGGCGCCCGCTCGGTAGCTCTCGTTACAGCCTTTGTTCCATTTGTTCCAGCAAGACGGCGGCCACTTCGGCGTGCCCAGGGCCGCCGTCGCCCGAACGCTCGCACCACTCCAGCGGCGTGCGGAGGTGCCGGGGGTCGCGCAGGGTCGGGTCGGCCCCGTGCGCCAGCAGCCGGCGGACGCCGGCGGGCTTGCCGTTGGCCGCGGCGACGTGCAGCGGCAGCCGCTGCCAGTCGGCGTCGGCCTCGTTGACGGGCGTGCCCGCGGCGACGAGCCGGTCGACGACCTCCAGCCGCTGGTGGTCGGCGGCGAACACCAGCGACCGCAGCCGGCACTGCGGGCCGAGCCGTTCCGGCGGCCAGGCGGACAGGTCGGCGGCCATCTCCGGGCTGTCGACCCGGGCGCCGGCGGCCACCAGCAGGTCGAGGACCTCGGTCATCCCGAACACCGCCGCGTGCTCCACCGCCGTGCCGCCGGGCACGCCGCCCGAGTCCGGCGCGGCGGTCGCGTCCAGGTCGGCGCCGGCCGCGATCAGCACCTCGGCGACGCCGACGTCGCCACAACTGGCGGCGGTGATCAGCGGGGTCTCCTGGTCGCCGGGGTGCCCGTCCACCGGTGCGCCCGCGTCGATCAGCGCCCTGGCCGCCGCGTCCGAACCGGGCAGGTCGCGGGGCAGGCCGAGGCGTCGGTGGTCGAGCCGCAGCATGGCCAGGTAGCCGAGCACGTCGGCGCCCTTGCGGTGGTCCGCCCAGTTCTCCATCCGGGTCGTGGCCGCCTCGGGGTGGCGGGCCAGCAGCTCGGCCAACCGGGTCGGGTCCCGCCGGTTGAGGACGTCGCGGCGCTCGACCTCCAGCTTGAGCCCGGCCCAGCTCGGGAACCCGTGCTCCCGCGCGACCGCGAGCTGCGCGGAGGCGAGGACGACCCGGTCGGACACCGCCCGGACGCGGGCGAGCGCGGCGGCGTCGTCCCGGCGGGCGGCCCGCAGCAGGTCCCGGGCCTGGTGCCGCAGGTGGTCGAGATCCGGTCGCGCGGGAAGCTCGGGCATGACATCTCCTTCGGCGCCGGGTCGAGCGTACTGGTGGGCGGGACGGCGCCGGCCGGTCACGCACGTGCGTCGGGCACGGTGGCGCCGACGATCAAGGGCCGGCAGTCCCGTTCGGCCACAGGTGCGGCCGCCGTCACCGCGCCGGACGCGGCGACCGCGGCCGACGTGCTCGGGTTGATCCGGCGCAAGCGGGTGACGTGGGCGCACGGCGTCGAGCCGGCCTACGACGGCGCGGTGTTCGTCGCGCCCCCGATCGGTCCCCGGGTGCTGGTGCGGGGCCGCCGCCTGCCCGACGCGCCCAGCCCGGGGTTTCCCGGACCGGGTCGCCGGGCTGAGCCGGCGGCTCGGGCACGCGCAGTTCTTCCAGGTCACTGGACAGTCCACAGAGGACGGTCGACCGGGCGGGTTCGCGGCCGGCCGACCTCTTCGTCCTTTGTGGACTGACAACCGCTACCCGACGTTCGGCGGGCTGACACCCCACGTCCGGAGGAGCAGCATCGGGGTGGTCACCCATCCCTGCTCCAGATGTGAGGTGAACCAGTGCGGAGAACCCTGCAACTCCTCGCTGCCGCCCTCCTCGCGGTACCGCTGTCAAGCGGCACCGCGACCGCGGCGCCGGCGCCGGACCTCGTCGAACAGGTCCAGCAGGTCGGCCAGGACGAGGTCGTCTCGACCGTCCTGGACGGCCGGCACCAGACCACGACCCTCCGACGACCGGGCTCCTGGTACCTGAAGACGCACTTCACCGGCCTGCGCCTGGTCGCGGGCGACGTGCTCACGGTGTCCGACCCGGCGGGCGGCGAGACCTACCGCTACACCGCCGACGTCACCGCGTCGGGCACCGCGACCGTGGACGGCACGGGCTTCTGGGCCATGTCGGTCACCGGCGACCAGGCCGTGGTCGGCCTGCGCGGCCGGGACGGCGGCCCGGCGCACCCGGCCAGCCGGGTGAAGCTCGACAAGATCACCCGCGGGTACACCGACGCGGAGATGGCCGCGGCGGCGGAACTGGCGCCGAAGAGCGTGTGCGGCACGAACGACTACCGCGACGCCGTCTGCTACCAGTCGAGCAACCCCACCGAGTTCGGCAAGACCAAGGCGGTGGCGAAGCTGCTGCGCAACGGCGGCTCGCTGTGCACGGCCTGGCGGGTCGGCGCGGACAACCGGATGCTGACCAACAACCACTGCTTCACCAGCGGCACCGGCATCGAGGTGTGGTTCAACTACCAGTGCCCCACCTGCGGCGGCACCGCCACCGCGACGGTCACCAAGGTGCTGGTGTCCTCGGTGCTCAAGACCAGCGCGGCGCTGGACTACACCCTGTTCAGCGTCACGAACTTCGCGTCGCTGGCCTCGTTCGGCTACCTGGAGCTGGACGCGCGGGTCCCCGCGGTCGGCGAGGAGATGTACATCGTCGGCCACCCGGCGGGCAAGCTCAAGAAGCTCTCCCTGCGCGACGACCAGAACGGCGGCGGCTACTGCGCCGTGTCCGCTGTCCGGGTCAACGGCAGCTCGTCGCAGTCCGACATCGCCTACCGGTGCGACACCGAGGGCGGCTCGTCCGGTTCGCCGGTGCTGTCCCGGAGCACGCACAAGGTGATCGGCCTGCACCACTACGGCGGCTGCCCGAACCAGGGCGTCCGCATCGACCTGGTGGCCGCCCAGATCGGCGCGCTGCTCTGACCCCCACGCGGGTCGCGCTCCCGGGCGCGACCCGCGTGACCGGCAGGTTTGGCCGAACCCCGGCCGGGTACGTCGATCCCGTGGACAGCCTGCTCGACTTCGGTGACTTGTTCCCCGGCCTGCGCGTGGAAGACCTCGTGGTGGACTACGACGACGGGGACGACCCGGTGCTGCGGCACCCCGACGGCACGGAGATCGACACCTGGCGGGAGAACTACCCGTACCCGACGCGGTTGACCCGCGAGGAGTACGAGCTGTCCAAGCGGTTGCTCCAGATCGAGCTGCTGAAGCTGCAGTACTGGATCAAGGACACCGGTGGGCGCATGGTCGTCGTGTTCGAGGGGCGTGACGCGGCGGGCAAGGGCGGCACCATCAAGCGGTTCACCGAGCACCTCAACCCGCGCGGGGCGCGGGTGGTGGCGCTGGGCAAGCCGACCGAGCGCGAGCAGGGCGAGTGGTACTTCCAGCGGTACGTCGACCACCTGCCGACCGCCGGCGAGATCGTGCTGTTCGACCGGTCCTGGTACAACCGCGCCGGTGTCGAGCGGGTCATGGGCTACTGCACCGACGAGCAGTACGAGCGCTTCATGCGGCAGGCGCCCACGTTCGAGCGGATGTTGGTGGACGACGGCATCATGCTGGTCAAGCTGTGGTTCTCGGTGTCGCGCGCGGAGCAGCGGACGCGGTTCCTGATCCGGCAGGTCGACCCGGTGCGGCAGTGGAAGCTGAGCCCGAACGACATCAAGTCGCTCGACCGGTGGGACGCCTACACCGAGGCGAAGGTGGCGATGTTCCGGGCCACCGACACCCACGCCGCGCCGTGGACCGTGGTGAAGAGCAACGACAAGAAGCGGGCCCGGGTCGAGGCCATGCGCAGCGTGCTGGCCCGCGTCGACTACGCCGAGAAGGACCCCGAGGTGGTCGGCGAGCCGGACCCGCGGGTGGTCGGGCCGGCGGCCACGCTGCTGGAGGAGGGGGAGGACGAGACCGCGCTCAGCCCGACACCGCTCGCGAACGCCGACGACGTGGACTCGAGTGACACCGACCCCGGGCCGGGCGTGCACCCCTGACCGCGGACCGCCGTCACGTGGCGGGCGCGCCCTCGACGATCGACAGCCGGGTTCCGGTCGGGAGCACCCTGGTCACGCGCAGGCCCGCCTCGGCGAACAGCGCGTCGAAATCGGCGCGGGTGCGTTCCCGCCCGGGCAGCGAGCTCATCATGAGCAGGTCGATGACCTTGCCCGGGTCGGGGTCGTTGCCGGGCGGGATCACGGCGTCGACCACCAGCACGCGACCGTGTTCGGAGACGGCCTCGCGGCAGTGGCGCAGGATGCGCGCGGACTGCTCGTCGTCCCAGTCGTGCAGGATCCGCTTGATCAGGTAGAAGTCGCCGGGCGGCGCCTCGGCGAAGAAGTCGCCGGCGACCAGGTCCCAGCGGTCGTCCGCGCCGAGTTCGCCGAGCCGGTGCTCCCGCAGCACGTGCGGCTGCTCGAAGAGCACGCCGCGCACGCCCGGGTGCTCGCGCAGCACGGCCAGCAGCAGGCCGCCGTGTCCGCCGCCCAGGTCGACCACGGTGCTCGCCGGCGGGAACTCGCAGGCCCGCGCGACCAGGGGGTTCTCCGGGTCCGACATCGCCGCCATGCCGACGTGGAAGACCGCCGCGGTCTCGGCGTCGCGGGCGAAGTGGTCGAAGAACGGCATCCCGAACAGCCGGTCGAACGGCGAGGTCCCGGTGCGCACGGTCTCCTCCAGCTCGCCCGCCGGCCGCCAGAACGTCCGGTCGGTGAGCATCAGGACCGCCGCGCGGTACGACCCGGGCACGTCGCCGCGCAGCAGTTCGGCGGCGGGGGTGAGCGCGAACCGGCCCGGGGCGTCCTCGGTGAAGATCCCGCGCGTGGCCAGCAGCCGCAACGCCCGGTGCAGGTTGAGCGGGTCGGCGCCGACCGCCTCGGCCAGCTCGGCGACCGGGCGCGGTCCCGCGCCCAGGTGGTCGGCCACGCTCAACGCCGCGACCGCGCGCAGGGCGGCCGAGAACAGGTAGCCCATCGCGTGGTCCATCAGGGCGAAGCGGGGATCGGTCTCCGCCGGCCGTCCGGCCGGTCCGGGCGAGTTCTCCACAGTCGACACGGTCCGCACACTAGCGATGACCGAGAGTCATGACCAGTGGTCGTTCGCCAGGAGGTCGTCGACCGCGCGTCAGCCCTCGTCCTCGGGGTTCTTGATGTTCTCGGTGTTCTCGGTCGGCTGGACCGACGGCTCGGGCTCCGGGCTGGGCTCGGGGGCCGCGGACGTGGTCGTCACCGGGGCCGTGGTCGGCTGGACCGTGGTGGTGGGCACGACGGGCGCGGTGGTGCCGCCGTCCGGTCCGGCCGCGGGGTCCGCCGCGTCCACCTCCGCGGCCGCCGGGGCCCCGGCCCGCGTCGTGGCCTGCTGCTGGGCGGTCGCCGCCGCACCCGTGCCGGTGGTCTGCGGCGTCACGATGAACCGGGGCTCCGCCTGGTCCTGCGGCGCGTCCGTCGACCCCGCCGTGCCGGGTGACGCCTGCTGCGTCGTGGACGCGGGCGAGGGGGAGGTCGCCGGCGAGTCGTCCGGGATCGCGGCCATGGTGATCGCGAACGCGCCGACCAGCGCGCTCGCCGAGGCGACGAGCACCTGCCACGACGGGCGGCCCGGCGTGCGCGGGAGCTCCTCGGTGTCCGCCTCGGCCACGGCGGCGGGCAGCGGTGCGGCGGCGCCGGGCAGCGGTGCGACGCCGGCCGTCAGGATCCGCGCGCAGTCGTGCGCGGTGGGCCGGTCCTCCGGTGCGGCGGACGTCATCCTCGCCACCAGGTCCCGGACGTCGGCGGGCAGGTCGTCGGGGATGACGGGCGGGCGGTGCAGCCGGGCGACCGCCGCCTCCACGTCGCCGCCCTCGTACTCGCGCCGCCCGGTCAGGCACTCCAGCAGCACCAGCCCCAGGGCGTAGACGTCGGCCGGGTGGTCGACGTCCTGGCCGAGCACCTGTTCGGGCGCGAGGTAGCCGGCGGTGCCGACCAGCTGGTCGGTGCGGGTCAGCCGGGTGGCGCCGGTCAGGTGGGCCAGGCCGAAGTCGGCGAGGTAGGCGTCGTCCTGGTGGTCGAGCAGGATGTTCGCCGGCTTCACGTCGCGGTGCACCAGGTTGTGGGCGTGCACGTGCGCCAGCGCGTCGGCCAGCCGGGCGCCGAGTCGGCGCACCTCGTCCGGTGGCAGCGGGCCGAGGAGCAGCCGGTCGTGCAAGGTCCGGCCTTCGACCAGCCGGAGCACCACGAACGGCGGCGTCGCGGTGGTGTCGGCGTCGTAGACCGACACCAGCGCGGGGTGGGTGAGCCCGGCCAGGACGTGGACCTCGTTGTCGAACCGCCGCGCGGCCTCGGGATCGAAACCGGGCTGCACCAGCTTGACCGCGACGTGCCGGCGCAGCACGGTGTCCCACGCCCGGTGCACTTCTGCCATGCCGCCGATCCCGATGGGCTCGATCAGCCGGTAGCGGTCGGCCAGCACGTTCTCTCCTGCCGAGGGTGACACCTCGTACCTCCGGTCGTGGGAGCAGGACACTTCCGAATGCCCTGATCACGCCGGCGGCAAACAGGTGAGCCCGCCTCGGGTCAGCAGTCGTAGGCGCTGTTCGGGTGCGCGTTCTCGCAATAGCGCACGTGCAGGTGGTTGTCGTGGTTCGGGTACTCGGTGGTGAGGCCTTCGCCGATCAGCACGGGGTCGTTGAAGAACACGAGCGCCACGTGGCCGGGCGCGGCGGCGCGAACGGCCTGCACCAGCCGGCGGGTCGCGTCGCGGTCGTAGGTGGCGGACTGCCACGTGATGCGCCCGGCCGTGCACTGCGCGTCGTCGGTGCGGATCGGCCAGAGGTCCGCATCGAGGCCCACCTCGTGACTGGCGTGGCCCGGGATGTCGCCGCCGTGCTCGAACCCGACGTCGCCCAGGGGGATCCGGCCCTGGCCGGTGGCGGCGAACGTCCGCGCGGCGGCTTCCAGCTGGCCGATCGCGGCGCCGGTGCCCCAGTTGGCGCCGCCGTTGCCGTCCGGGTCCTGGTCGCACAGACCGGCCGCGAGGTCGGGGTGGACGTGGTGCCACAGCAGGTTGCGCCACGTGGTCGGACCCACGACGCCGTCGGCGCCGATGCCCGCGTGCTGCTGGAACGCGACCACGGCCCCTCGGGTGGCGGCGTCGAACGTCCCGGTCACGGCGGCGGACGTGCGTCGCTTCGCGTTGAGCTGGACCTGGAGGGCGCGGACGGCCGGGCCGGTGGCGCCCTCCCGGAGGGTGACCGCGAGCTGCGCCCAGGTGTCGGGGCCGACGACGCCGTCCGCGGTCAACCCCTTGGCGCGCTGGAAGTCGCGCACGGCCGCGTCGGTCGCGGAGCCGAAGATCCCGTCGGCGGTCACCTGGCGGCCGTGGTGGTGCAGCAGGTGCTGCGCGGCCAGCACGTCCACGCCCCGGTTGCCGGTCTCCTGGGTGGGGTAGAAGGCTTGGGCGTAGGCGTGTGCGGGCGTCGTGGCCAGGGCGCAGAGGACGACGGCGACCAGGACCGCCAGTGCACGGCTCATCAGGGGCTCCTCGCGGGGTGGGTGGTCGGTCGCTGCCAGACAACCGCGCCCGGTGGTGAAGAGTCAACCAACCGGTGGCGGATCGTGAAAATCGCACGCGGAAGGCCGTGGTGCCGGACGAGCGCCGACCGCTCGCGGGCAGGGTTCAGAGCCGCCAGTCGTGGAAGCCCCGGCCCGACTTCTTGCCCAACCGGCCGGCCGCGACCAGTTCCACGAGCAGCGGGCTCGGGGTGTAGGCCGGGTCGGCCAGCAGGTCGCGCAGCACCAGCAGGGTGTCCCGGATGGTGTCCAGGCCGATCAGGTCGGCGGTCCGCAGCGGGCCCATCGGGTGGCCGAAGCAGGACTCGAAGACCTGGTCGACGGCCGCCGCGGGCGCGGTGCCCTCCGCCACGACCTTCACCGCCTCGTTGATGGCCAGCATCAGCACCCGGTTGGTCACGAAGCCGGGCGCGTCCGACACCACGATCGCCTTCTTGCCCAGCGACGACAGCACGTCCGCCGTGCGGGCCATCGTCGCGTCGGACGTCCCAGGGCCGCGCACCACCTCGACGGTGTCCTTCAACGGCGCGGGGTTCATGAAGTGGGTGGCCAGCACGCGGTCCGGCCGGGTGGTCGCGGCGGCCAGCACGCCGACCGGGATCGCCGAGGTGCACGACGCCAGCACGGTGTCCGGCGCGCAGAGGTCGTCCAGGGCGGCGAACAGCCCTTCCTTCACCGGGATCCGCTCCGGGCCGCACTCCACGACGAACCCGCACCCGGCCACGTCGCCGAGGTCGGCCGTCCAGCTCAGCCGGTCGGGCACGAGGTCCGGGTCGGCGGGCGCGGAACCCAGCAACGCCTGCAACCGGAGCCCCCGCCGGACCCGGTCGGGCCCGCCGGCCAGCGCCGCCGGGTCGGGGTCGACCACGACCACCTCGTGCCCGGCCGCGGCGAAGCACTGCGCCACGCCGGTGCCCATGACCCCCGCGCCGACCACGCCGACCTTCACGAACGCCTCCTGCGGGGTGATCGGGTCGGGCCGGCGGTCACGGTCGGCCTCCGGCAGACGGTCCGGGCCGGCGCGGCGGGTGTCACCGCTGCCTGCCGTCGACCAACCGCACGTGCGCGGGCGGCGGGGGCGGGGTGGGGGAGGTGCGGGCCAGGAGCAGCCGGTCGCCGTCCCGCTCCACCACCTCGAAACCGGCGAACCGGAGCGTCACCAGCATCACCTGGTTGACCGGGGTGCGCAGGAACCGCGCCACCGGACGCCGCCCGCGCGCCAAGGCGTCCCGCACGATGTCGCCCAGCAGCACCGCCCCGACCCCGCGCGACATCACCCGGCACGACATCAGCAGCAGCTCCACCACCGCGTCCCCACCCACGTGCGCCACGACCGCGAGCCCGATCGTCCCGTAGTCGCCGAACCGGTCCCTCAACCGCGCCACCAGGACCTCGTGCGACGCCGACGCGCACAGCGCCCGCAGCTCCGCCGCGTCGAACGTGATCCCGGTCGTGTTGAGCTGGTGCGTCCGCACCGTCAGCTCGCCCGCCCGGTCCAGGTCGGCCTCGGTCGCGGGCGCCACGGTCAGCTCCAGCTCCAGCGACGCCAGGAACTCCACCGCCGACCCGCCGAACCGCGACTCCGCCTCCACCCGCCGCCGTTCGGTCAGGTACGACTCGCGCCGCCGCCGCGACTCCGCCGTCACCGTCCCCGGCTGGAACTCCGGCAACGACGCCAACCGCCCCACCTGCTCGGCCGGGTAGCACCGCACCTGCGGCAGCGCCGAAGCGACCTCCGCCCGTTCCACGGCGTCGTTGTCGGCGAACGCGACGGTGTCCAGCCCGATGTTCAGGTCCTCCGCGATCCGGCGCACGGCCTCGGACTTCGCGCCCCAGCCGACCTCCACCGCGCAGAACATCCCGTCGAGGCCGTGCTCGGCGAGGTGCGCCAGCGCCACCGCGTGGTCACCCCGGCTGGCCACCGCGTGCAGGATGCCCCGCTCGTCCAACGCCTTCAGCGCCGCCACCGCCTCCGGGCGCGGCACCGGACGGTCGCCTTCGAGCACGACGCCGTCCCACAACGTGTCGTCCAGGTCCCAGACCAGGCACTTGACCACCGTCACGACCCACCTCGCAACGCGTAGCCGCCGAGGTGCTGCTCGGCCACCTCGTCGGCGCCCTCGATGACCCGCATGACCGCCGCGTCGCGGTGGAACCGGCCGACCGCGCTGTCCGGCGCGATCCCCGCCGCGCCGTGCAGCCGCACGGCGTGCTCCGCCACCACGGACGCCGCCCGCGCCGCGCCGTACTTCGCCAGCACCGTCTCGGCCAACGCCTCCGGGTCACCGCGCTCGCGCGACGCCGTGGCGTGGGCGCACAACCGCCGCGCGGCCCGCACCTCCACCAGGCACCGCCCGAGCACCGCCCGCACGGCCGGGTGCGAGGACAGCGGCACGCCGCCCTGCACCCTGGTCTTGACGTGCTCGACCGCGCGCTCCAGGCAGGCCGCCGCCATCCCCGCGCACCCCCAGGCCACGGTGAACCGCCCGTGGTCCAACGCCGTGCCGACCACGTGCGACAGGCCGAACCCCGGCGGCGCCAGCACCTCGGCCACCGGCACGCCGTCGAAGCCCACGTGCGCGATCCAGGCCGCGCGCAGCCCCAGCTGCCCGGACACCGGCTCCACCGACACGCCCGGCTGCCCGGCCTCCACCAGCACGGCCACCGGCCGCCCGGCCGACGACGCCAGCACCAGGAACACGTCGGCCACCGCGCCGAACGTCACCCACAGCTTGCGGCCGCGCAGCAGACCGCCGTCCAGGGACGTGCTCACCGCCGCCAAGTCGCTGCCCGCGCCGGCCTCCGTCGCCGCGAACCCGGCCACCACCCCGCCCGAGGTCAACGCGGGCAGCCACCGGTCGCGCTGCTCGGCGTCACCCCAGCGCAGCACCGCCGCGGCCACCATGCCCTGCACGGTGACCAGCGCCCGCAGCGCGCTGCACACACCGCCGAAGTCCTCGCACAGCCGGCCCACCTCGGTCGGCGACCAGCCCCGACCGCCGTACCGGACGGGCACGTCGGCGGCCAGGAACCCGGCCTCCGCCACCGCCCGCACGACCTCGGCGGGCACGCCGCCGGACCGGTCCCAGTCGCCCGCGTCCGCGCGCACGGACTCGGCGAACGCCCCGTGGTCCACCGCTCACCGCGCCCCGGCGAGCTTGCCGCGCACGAACGCGGCTATTCGGTTCATGGTCCGGAAGTTGTCCAGGTCGAGGTCTTCGACGTCCACCCGGATGGCGAAGCGCTTTTCCACGTAGGTCACCAGTTCCAACGCGAGCAGCGAGTTCACCAAGCCGAGCGCGAAATAGTCCTGATCGGGTTCCAGAGCACTTTCCGGCAGGACCGAGGTGAAGAACGACCGGACCTGCTCGACGATCGTGCCGAGGTCGTCGTCCGTGCCGAAGTCGCTGGCCACGTGACCTCCTCCGGTGAAGTCCCAGGCAACGTAACACGTTCCGGCAAGCGTGGGGGAGCGACGTTCGGTAATTCGCAGCGCGACCGGCGGCTTCGGCTCCCCGAATGGTATGCCGCCGATCGGCGGTTGTCCTCGCACGGGTGGCGCTGGAAACGTCGGTGATCCGGCCGGCGCATTGGGCGCCAATATCCGGAGTCGACTGGCGGAATTGCGCATGGATGTCGAGCATTTGTCGCCCGCGAACGTCCACGACCTCTTCTCGGCGCGCGTGCGCGCCGATCCCGACCACACCGCGGTGGTGTGCGGCCGGGAGCGGCTGACCTTCCGCGACCTCGCCGCGCGGGTCGACCGCGCGGCCGGCGGCCTGCGCGGCGTGCGCCCGGAGGAGCCGGTCGGCCTGCTCCTCGAACGGGGCGTGGACGCGGTCGTGGCGCTGCTGGCCATCCTGAGAGCGGGCGGTGCGGTCGTGCCGCTGGCCGTCGACCTGCCCGACGCGCGCTTGGGCGACCTGCTGGCCGACGCCCGTGCGCGGGTCGTGCTGACCCGCGAGTCGCTCGCGCACCGGCTGCCCGGTGTCCGCACCGCGTTCATCGAGGACGACCACCCGCCGGCGGCGGCGGCGCGCGTCACGCCCGACCACCTCGCCTACGTCCTGCACACGTCCGGGTCGACCGGCCGCCCGAACGGCGTCCTGGCCACCCACCGCGGCCTGCTCGCGCTGTTCGCCCACCACGAGGCCGGGCTGTTCGCGCACCCCGCGCGGCTGAAGGTCGCCCACACCGCCGGCCTGGGCTTCGACGCGATGTGGCTGCCGCTGCTGTGGATGCTGGCCGGGCACGAGGTCCACGTGATCGACGACGACACGCTCGCCGACCCCCGGACCCTGGTCGACCACGTCGTGCGCACCGGGATCGACGTGCTGGACGAGACGCCGTCACGGCTGCGCGAACTCCTGCGCGCCGGCCTGCTCGCCGGCGACCGCCGACCCGGGATCGTGGTCACCGGCGGCGAACCGGTCGACCCGGACCTGTGCGCGAGCCTGGTCGCCGCGGGCGTCACCGCCCACAACGCCTACGGCACCACCGAAGTCGCGGTGGAGAGCCTGCTGTGCCCGGTGACCGAGGTCGACCACGCGGTGCTGGGCCGCCCGATCGCCGGCGCCCGCGCCCACGTGCTGGACGAGCACCTGCGCCCGGCCGACGAGGGTGAGCTGTACCTGGCCGGCCCCGGCCTGGCGCGCGGCTACCTCGGCCGGGCCGGGCTGACCGCCGCGTCGTTCGTGGCCGACCCGCACGGCCCGCCGGGCAGCCGGATGTACCGCACCGGCGACCTGGTGCGCCGCCGCCCGGACGGCCTGCTCGACCACCTCGGCCGGACCGGCGGGCACGTCAAGGTGCGCGGCGCGCGGGTCGACCCGGGCGAGGTCGAGGCGGCGTTGCTGCGGCACCCGGACGTGTCCGCCGCCGCCGTGGTGCTCCGGGACGCCAGGCTGGTCGCGTACGTCGTGGCCGACCGGCCGCCGGAGGCGCTGCGGTCGCACCTCGCGGAGCTCCTGCCCGCCCCGGCGGTGCCGTCGCTGATCGTGCCGCTGGCCGCGCTCCCGTTGACCGCCAACGGCAAGCTCGACCGCGACCACCTGCCGGAGCCCCCGCGACCCGGACCCGTGACGCCGCCCCGCACCCCGGCGGAGGAGCGGGTGGCCGCCGTGTGGCAGGACGTGCTGGGCGTCGAGCGGGTCGGCGCGCACGACGACTTCGTGGCGCTGGGCGGTGACTCCATCCTGGCCATGCGGGTCGTGGCGGCGCTGGACCGCGACCTGCCCGCACGGCGGGTGTTCGCGCTGCGCACGGTCGAGGCGCTCGCGGCGGAGCTGTCCGCCGACCGCGACCGGCCGGAGGCGCCCGCCGCGACGGGCGGGACGTCCGCGCCGCTGTCGTTCGCCCAGGAACGCCTGTGGTTCCTGGACCAGTTCTCGCCCGGCGGGGCCGAGTACACCACCGCGGCCGGGTTCCGGCTGCGCGGCCACCTCGACCTGGACGCCCTGGGCGTCGCGCTGACCCGGCTGGTCGCCCGGCACGAGCAGCTGCGCACCACGTTCCACACCGTCGACGGCCGCGGCGCCCAGGTCGTCGGACCGCCCTACGAGGTCCGCCCGGAGCTGGGCGCGGAAACCGACCTCGCCGACTTCGTCGCCCGACCGTTCGACCTGGGCGCCGGACCGCTGCTGCGCGCAGCCGTGCTGGCCGCCGGGGACGGGCACCTGCTCGTGCTGTGCCTGCACCACATCGTCACCGACGGCTGGTCGATGGGTGTGCTGGCCGACGAGCTGGGCCGGTGCTACTCCGCCGCGGCGCGCGGCGCGGAAGCCGACCTCGGGCCGTTGCCCCTGCGCTACACCGACTTCGCCCGCCGGCAGCGCGCCGGGCTGACCGGGGCCGTGCTGGACGCGCAGCTCGCCCACTGGGAACGGCGGCTGGCCGGGATGGCGGCGCTCGACCTGCCGACCGACCGGCCACGCCCACCCGTGCGGACGACGGCCGGCGCGACCCACCGCCGCACCCTGCCGGCCAGCGTCGCCTCGGGGCTGGCGGAGCTGGGCCGAGCGCACGGCGCGACGCTGTTCACCACGCTCGTCGCGGCCACGCAGGCGTTCCTGGCCCGCCTGAGCGGTCAGCGCGACATCGCCGTCGGCACGGTCACCTCCGGCCGCGACCACCCCGACCTGGCCGGTCTCGTCGGCTTCTTCGTCAACACCGTGGTGATCCGCTCGCAGGTCGACCCCCGACTGTCCTTCGCGGACCACCTGGCCCGGGTCAAGGCGACCGTCCGCGACGCGCTCGACCACGACGAGGTGCCGTTCCACCGGCTGGTGGAGCTGCTGCGGCCCGACCGCGACGCCGCCCGCTCACCACTGGTCGACGTGGTGGTGGCGCTGCAGAACGCGCCGGCCGCGCCGCCCGTCCTGGCCGGCCTCGACGTGGAGGAGTTCGACCCGCCGCGCCACGCCGCCGCGTTCGACCTGACCCTGGAGTTCACCCGCGACGCCCGCGGGCTGCACCTGGCCGTGGAGCACAGCACCGACCTGTTCGACGCCGCCACCGTCACCCGGTTGGTCGACCGGTTCGCGGTGCTGCTCGCGGACGTCACCGCCGACCCGGGCCGGCCGCTGTCCCGGTTGCGGCTGCTCGCGCCGGACGAACGACAGCGGGTGCTGCACGACTGGACCTCCGGCGCGCCGAGCCCGGACCGCACGATCACCGGCCGCTTCGCCGAACGCGTCGCCGAACGGCCCGACGCGGTCGCCGTGACCTGCGACGGCACGTCCCTCACCTACCGCGAGCTCGACGCGGCGACCAACCGGCTGGCCAACGGCCTGCTGGCCGGTGGCGTGCGGCCCGAGGACCGCGTCGGCCTGTGCGCGCCACGCGGCCTGCCCGCGGTCATCGCGCTGCTCGGCATCCTCAAGGCGGGCGCCGCGTTCGTGCCGCTGGACCCCGGCTACCCGCCGACCCGGCTGGCCGACATGATCGCCGACTCCGGCGCCCGCCTGGTGCTCGCGCCCGCCGACCTGCGCGACCGGCTGCCCGCCGACGTCGAGGTCGTCGACCCGGGCTCGCACGCCGCACGGCCGGCGCACGCGCCACCGGTCGTGGTGCGGCCCCGCAACGCCGCGTACGTCATGTTCACCTCCGGCTCCACCGGCCGGCCCAAGGGCGTGCTGGTCGAGCACCGGTCGGTCGCCCGGCTCGCCGAGGGCGACCCGTTCCCGATCGGCCCGCACGACGTGGTGGCGCAGTGCTCCACGCTGTCGTTCGACGCCTCCACGTTCGAGATCTGGGCCGCGCTGCTGTCCGGCGCCCGGCTGGCGGTGTCCTCGGGCACCCTGCTGTCCGGGGACGACGTGCGCGGGTTCGTCGCCGCGCACGGCGTCACCGTGCTGTGGCTGACCGCCGGCCTGTTCCACGAGATCGCCGCCGCCGACCCCGGCGCGTTCACCGGGTTGCGCCAGCTCGGCAGCGGCGGCGACGTGATCTCGCCCGAGCACTGCGCCGCCGTGCTGCGGCACGTGCCCGACCTGCGGATCGTGGACGGCTACGGCCCCACCGAGGGCACCACGTTCGCCTCCGCGCACGTGGTGCGCCCGGCGGACCTGGCGGGTCGGCTGCCGATCGGGCGGCCGGTCACCGGAGCCCGCTGCTACGTGCTGGACGAGAACCTCGACCCGGCGCCGGTCGGCACGCCCGGCCAGCTGCACCTCGGCGGCGCCGGCCTGGCGCGCGGCTACCTCGGCCACCCCGGGCTGACCGCGCAGCGCTTCGTCGCGGACCCGTTCGGGGACGGCGGCAGGCTCTACCGCACGGGTGACGTGGTGCGCTGGCGCGCCGACGGGCTCCTCGAGTTCCTGGGCCGCGCCGACGACCAGGTCAAGATCCGCGGGTTCCGGGTCGAGCCGGGCGAGGTCGAAGCGGCCCTGCGCCGCCACCCGGACGTCACCGAGGTCGTCGTCGTGCCGCACGAGCACGTGCCGGGGCACCGGCAGCTCGTCGCCTACGTCGTCGCGGGCGCGGGCGCCGACGAGCTGCGCGGGTTCCTGGCCGACCGGCTGCCGCCGCACCTCGTGCCCGCCGTGTTCGTGCCGCTGCCCGCGTTGCCGCTCATGGTCAACGGCAAGGTGGACCGCCGGGCCCTGCCACCCCCGCGCGCGCGCTCGACCCGCACCCACGTCCCGCCGTCGGGACCGCACGAGGAAGCGCTGGCCCGCGCGTGGGCGGAGGTGCTGGGCGCCGAGCGGGTCGGCGCGGACGACAACTTCTTCGCCCTCGGCGGCGACTCGATCCTCAGCATCCAGGTGGTGTCGCGGGCCCGGGAGCTGGGCGTGTGGGTGACACCGCGGGACGTGTTCCTGCACCAGACCCTCGCCGCGGTCGCCGCGCACGCCACCACCGGGCGGACCGCGCCCGCGGAGCCCGCGACCGGCGCCGTGCCGCTGACGCCGGTCCAGCGGTGGTTCCTGGCCACGTCGCCGAACCCGGCGCACTTCACCCAGTGGGTGGAGGTCGAGCTCGACCCGGACGTGGACGTCGCGGCGCTGCGGGCGGCGGTCGAGGCGCTGCCGGCCCGGCACGACCTGCTGCGCGCGCGGTTCTCCCAGGTCGACGGGCAGTGGGCGCAGCACGTGCCGGACGAGGTCGGCGAGGTCTTCTTCGCCGAGGTGGAGCCGGAACTGCCGCCGGCCGGCGGACCGCTGTTCCGGGCGGTGCTGTCGACCGGGCGGCTGGTGCTGTCCGCGCACCACCTGGTCGTGGACGGCGTGTCCTGGCGGATCCTGCTGGAGGACCTGGCCACCGGCTACCGGCAGGCCGTCGCCGGCGAGGACGTCGACCTCGGGCCGAGGACGACCTCGTTCCGCGAGTGGGCGCGGCGGCTGCGGGCGCACGCCGAGGCCGGCGGGTTCGCCGAACACCTCCCGTACTGGGAGACCGCCGTGTCCGGGACGGCCGCGGACCACCTGTCCGAGCACCCGGCGGCGGAGGCGGCGGAACTGCCCGAGCGGACGGTGGCGGTGCGGCTGCCCGCCGAGGAGACGGCCGCGCTGCTGCGCGGCGCTTCGGCCGCCTACCGCGCCGGAGCCGAGGACGTGCTGGTCGCCGCGATCGGGAAGGTGCTGTCGCGGTGGAGCGGACTGGACCGCGTGCCGCTGGAGCTGGAGGGGCACGGGCGGGAGGACCTGTTCGCCGGGGTCGACCTGTCCCGCACGGTCGGCTGGTTCACCGCGCTGTTCCCGTTCACCGCACCGGCGCCCGGCCCTGACTGGGGCGCGGCGGTGCGGGCGGTGAAGGAGCGGTTGCGCGCCGCGCACCGGCACGGGGTGAGCCACGGCGCCCTGCGGTGGTTGACCGCGACCCACCCCGCCGGGCACCGGCCGTTGGCGCGGGTGAACTACCTGGGGCGGTTCGACGCCGTGTTCGCCCGCGTGCCCGGCGGTGTCCGGCTGGCCAAGCCGCCGACGATCGCCCCGCGGCTCGACGTCACGGCCGCCGTCACCCCGTCCGGCGAGCTGGAGGTCGAGTGGGCGCACGCGCCGGACGCGCACCCCACGCCGGTGGTGGCCCGGCTCGCCGAGGACGTGCTGACCGCGTTGCGGGAGATCTCCGCGCACTGCGCCGGACCGGGCGCGGGCGGCGTCACGCCGTCGGACTTCCCGCTGGCCGGGCTGACGCAGGAGGAGCTGGACCGGATCGCGGGCGACGGGCGGTCGGTCGAGGACGTGTACCCGCTCACCCCGGTGCAGGCCGGGATGCTGTTCCACAGCCTGTCCCAGCCGGGCGCGTACGTGGAGCAGCTGCACCTGACCCTGCCCGACGCGTCACCGGACGGGCTGGCCCGGGCGTGGCGGCGGGTGGTCGACGCGATCCCGGCGCTGCGCACCACCGTGGTGTGGGAGGGGGTGCGCTCGCCGGTCCAGGTGGTGTGGCGGTCGGTCGAGACGCCGATCGCCCGGCACGACTGGGCCGACGCCGACGAGGAGCGGTGGCGGCGGTTGGTGGCGGACGACCGCGCGGCGGGGTTCGACCTGTCGAAGTCGTTGACGCGGTTGACGTTCGTGCGCACCGGTGATCGGGCCGTCCGTCTGCTGTGGACCTTCCACCACCTGGTGCTGGACGGCTGGAGCGCGTTCCAGGTGCTGTCGGAGGTCTTGGGCGAGCCCCGGGCGCGGCGGCCGTTCCGCGACCACGTGGCGCGGGTGTTGAGCCAGGACCCGGGGGAGGAGCGGTGGCGTGCGGCGCTGTCGGGGTTCCGCGGGCCGACCGCGCTGCCCTACGACCGGCCACCGGACCGCGCGCACCTCTCGTGCTCCTCGGCGGTGTGCCGGGTCGAGGCGCCGGACGGCGTGCGCGCGTTCGCCCGGCGCAACCGGTTGACGTTGAGCACGGTGGTGCAGGGCGCGTGGGCGTTGCTGCTCGCCCGGCACGGCGGCACGCGGGACGTGTGCTTCGGCTTGGTGGTGTCGGGGCGGACGCCGGACCTGCCCGGCGCGGACACCGTGGTGGGGATGCTGGTCAACACCGTGCCGGTGCGGTTGCGGGTGCGGACCGAGGACGTGCCGGGCTGGCTGGCGGGCGTGCAGGCGCAAGGGCGCCCGGCCGAGCACGCCGCGTTGACCGACATCCGGCGGTGGGCGGGGCTGCCGGCCGGGACGCGCCTGTTCGACAGCGTCGTGGTGGTGGAGAACTACCCCGTGGACCAGGGCCTCGCCGCCGTGGACGTGCAGGCGGTGGAGAGCACGAACTACCCGCTGCACCTCGTGGTGCACGACGCCGAGCCGTTGGCGGTGCAGCTCGGCTACGACCCGGCCCTGTTCGACGCGGCGACCGCCGCGGGCCTGGTCGAGGAGTTCGTCGCGCTGCTGACCGGTCTGGCGGACACCACGCTGCCGCCGGCGGCCGACGACGAACCGCCCGCACGACCGCCGGCCGCCGCTCCGCCGCGCTTCGTGCCGCCCGCCACGCCGGGCGAGCGTGCCGTCGCGGAGGTGCTCGGCGAGGTGCTCGGGGTGCGGCGGGTCGGGCGGGCGGACGACTTCTTCGCGCTGGGCGGCGACTCCGTCCTCGCCATCCGGGTCGCCGCCCGCCTGCGGCCGATCTTCGGGCGGACCGTGCCGCCCCGGACCCTGTTCGACCACCCGACGGTCGGCGCGCTCGCCGCGACCCTCGGCGCGACCGCCGCCGAGGACGCCGAGACGCGGGACTACCAGCTGTGACGACGGAGGCCGCAGTGCGGGACGAGGACATCGCCATCATCGGGGTCGCCACGCTGCTCCCCGGCTCGACGGGGCTCGACGGTCTGCACCGGCTGCTGGCCGAGGGCACCGACCTCGTCGGACAGCCGTCGCCGACCCGCGTGCGCCACACCGGCGGCCACCCCGGCACGCGGTACCTGCCCATGGCCCACCTCGACCGGATCGACCTGTTCGACCACCGGTTCTTCGGCATCTCCCGCCGCGAGGCCGAGATGATGGACCCCCACCAGCGGCTCCTGCTCCAACTGGCGCACGAGGCGATCGAGAACGCGTGCCTGGCGCCCGGCTCGCTGCGCGGCTCGCGCACCGCCGTCGTGCTCGGCCACTCGCAGTCCGACTACGAGACCCTGTACCAGGGCGACGACCCGCACCAGACGCTCGGCGCGCTGTCGGCGTCCTCGGCCGCCCGGATCTCCTACCACCTCGACCTCACCGGACCGGCGTACGTCGTCGACACGGCGTGCAGCAGCAGCCTCACCGCGCTGGCGGGCGCGGTGGACGCGTTGCGCAAGGGCACCGCGGACCTGGCGCTGGCGGGCGGGGTCAGCGTGCGTCCGGTGTTGTTCACCGACCAGACCCACACGCCCGTGCGGGGCGTGGAGTCCACCGACGGGCACTGCCGGCCGTTCGACGAGCGCGCCACCGGAGCCACGGCGGGCGAGGGCGGCGCGGTCGTGCTGCTGCGCCGGTTGCGCGACGCGGTGGCGGCGGGCGACCCGATCCGGGCCGTGGTCAAAGGCATCGCGGTCAACCACAACGGCCACCGGATGGTCGGGCTCAGCGCGCCCAGCCGCGTCGCGCAGACCGAGGTGCTGCGCCAGGCGTGGCAGGACGCCGACGTCGACCCGGCGACCGTGGCCTACGTCGAGTGCCACGGCTCGGCGACACCGCTCGGCGACGTGATCGAGGTGGACGCGCTGCGCCAGGCCTTCGCCGACGCGGGCGTGCCCGCCCCGGGCTGTGCGATCGGCTCCATCAAGGGCAACGTCGGCCACCTCGACGGCGCCGCCGGCATGGCCGGCCTGCTCAAGGCGCTGCTGTCCGTGCGGCGCGGCGAGCTGTACCCCACGGCGCACTTCGAGTCGCCCAACCCGATGCTCGACCTGTCCGGACCGGTGCACGTCAACCCGGGCCTCCGGCCGTGGCCCGAACGCGACGGCGTGCCGCGCCGGGCGGGCGTGAGCGCTCTGGGCATGACCGGGACCAACGTCCACGCGGTGCTGGAGCAGCCGCCCGCGCAGTCGTCGCCCGAGCCGGCGTCCGGCGTCGAGCTGGTGACCGTGTCGGCGAAGTCCGCCGCCGCGTTCCGGGCCTACTGCGAGCGCCTCGCCGACTTCGTGCAGCAGACCGGACACGGCCTGCGCACCGTGGCCCACGCGATGAACCGCGGCCGGGACGACCACCCGTACCGCGGCGCGTTCCCGGCCGAGAGCCCGGAAGAGCTGGTGAAGGCGCTCCGCGAGGCCGTGCCGCCGGACGAGGCCGCCCCCGACGACCGGCCGGTCGTGGTGCTGCTGTCCGGTGACGCCGTGCCGGACGACGGGACGTGGGCGGAGCTGGTCGGCGAGTTCCCCGAGCTGGCCGACGTGGTGTTGCCCGCGGCGCCCGCCGCCCGGCTGGTCGTGGCGCAGACCGCGGTGCTCGGCCTGGCCCGCCGGCTCGGCGTGCGGGACGCGCACCTCGTCGGCTCCGGCGCCGGCAACCTGGCCGTCCGGGTGGCCCGGGGCGAGCTGTCGCTCGAGGACGCCACCGCCACCGCCGCCGAACTGGGCGTGAGCGCCGACCTCGACCGCGCCCGGCTGGCCCGGGTCGTCGAGCGGTTCGCCGCCGACCGGGCCGTGCTGGTCGACCTGGGCGGCACCGGCGTGCTGACCCGGGAGATCCGCCGGCTGCGGCCGGACCTGCCGTGCGTGGAGCTGTTCGCGGCGCCCGGACGGCGCGGCGTGCTGCGCCGGCTCGGCGCGCTGTACCGGCTCGGCGCGCGGATCGACTGGGACGCCCACTACGCCGGCGCGGCCGTCCCGCGCATCGAGGCGCCGACCTACCCGTTCGAGCAGGTGCGCTGCTGGTGCCGGCCCCTCGGGCCGATCGAGGACACCCGGCCGCGGCCGGTGCCGACCCGGCCCGGTCCGACCGCCGGCGCGACGCCCGAAGCCCGGGTGGCCGAGGTGTGGCAGGAGGTCCTGGGCGCGGAGGACCTGACCCCGGACTCGGACTACTTCGCGCTCGGCGGCACGTCCATCGCCGGGATCAGCGTGCTGCGCGCGCTCGAACGGGACTTCGGCGTGCACCTGACGTTCGCCGACCTCTACGCCCACCCCACCGTGCGGGGGCTGGCCGCACGGGTGGCCGAGCTGACCGCGGCGGGCGGCACGCCCGCGTCCGCGGCGCTGGAGCCGGTGCCGCGCGGCGGCGCGCTGCCGGTGTCGTTCGGGCAGGAGCAGCTGTGGTACCTCGACCGGCTCGACCCGGGCACCCCGCTCTACAACATCCCGCACGACCTGCGGCTGACCGGCCCGCTGGACGAGACGGCGCTCGTCGCGGCCGTGCGCGGGGTCCTGACCCGGCACGAGGTGCTGCGCACCCGCGTCGAGGCCGACGACGACGGCGTGCTGCGGGCGTACGTGCGGGAGGAGGAACCCGAGGTCGTCGTGCTCGACCTGAGCGCGCTGCCGGAGGCCGAACGGCACCGCGAGGCGCGGCGGGTGGTCGACGCCGAGGCGCTGCGCCCGTTCGACCTCGCCTCGGGGCCGCTGGTGCGGACCACGGTGCTGCGCCTGGCCGAGCAGGACCACGTGCTGCTGTGGAGCTACCACCACATCGTCTTCGACGGCTGGTCGCCCACGGTGTTCTTCCGCGACTTCACCGAGCTGTACCGGGCCGCGCTGACCGGGCGTGCGCCGGAGCTGCCCGAGCTGACCGCCCAGTACGCCGACTTCGCCGACTGGCAGCGCCGCCGGTTCGCCGACGGTGCGCTGGACGACGGGCTGCGGTTCTGGCGGTCGGCGCTGGCGGGCTTGGCGTCGCCGGAGCTGCCGCTGGACCGGCCGCGGCCCGCCGCCCGCTCCTTCGAGGGCGGGATGGTGGAGTTCGAGGTGGGCGCGCGCGACGCCGAGGCGGTGCGGGCGTTGAGCAGGCGACTGGGCGTCACCACGTTCGTCACCATGCTGGCCGTGGTCGACGTCCTGCTGCACCGCTGGGGACGGCTCACCGACGTGGTGGTGGGCGTGGCCACGTCCGGGCGGGTCGACCCGGCCTCGCACGACCTGATCGGCTACTTCAACAACGTGCTGCCGTTCCGCACCGCGGTGGGCGGCGAGCTGCGGTTCCGCGACCTGGTCAAGCGCTGCGCCCGCACCGTCGCCGACGTGCTCGACCACGAGGAGGTGCCGCTGGAGAAGATCGTCGCCGACGTGCTCGGCCGCCGCGACCCGGGCCGGCACCCGCTGTTCGACGTCGTCTACACCTACCAGAACGTGCCCCAGGCGACCGCCGAGCTGGCCGGCCTGCCGTGCTCGCGCTACCTCGACGGCGCGATCGCGGGCATCGCGCCCGGCACCGCGAAGTTCGACCTGACCGTCGGCGTGGTGGACCAGGGCGAGGGCCCGATGAGCGGCTACCTGGAGTACGTCGCCGCGTTGTACGACCGGGAGACGGCCGCACGGCTGGCCACGTGGCTGCCCGCCCTCGTGGCGCGGGTCGTGGCCGATCCCGACATCCGGCTGGACGACCTCGCGGTGGTGACGCCCGCGGCCGCGCCGCCGCCCGAGCGCTTGGAGGCGCGAGTGACGAGCAGCGGTCCGGCCCGGGCGGTGCAGGTGCTGAGCGCGATCTGCGCGGACCTGCTCGGCGCGGCCTCCGTGTCGGCGGGGGACAACTTCTTCGCGCTGGGCGGTGATTCGGTGCTCGGCGTGCGCGTGGCGGCGCGGGCGGCGAAGGCGGGGGTGCACATCACGCCGCAGCAGTTGCTGCAACACCCGACGCTGGGTGAGCTGGCGGCGGCGGCCGTGGTGGACGGCGAACCGGCCGTGCCCGAGGTCGTCGGGGCGGTGCCGAACGGGGCGGCGCCTGCCGTCGCCGTGCCGAACGGGGTGGTGCCGAACGGGGTGGTGGCGGCGGTAGGGGCGCGGGACGAGCGGCCGATCCCGCTGACGCCGATCATGCGCAGCTTCCTGGACCACCTGCCCGACCGGCGCGGCGACTTCGTCGAGGTGCACGTGCTGGAGCTGACCTCCGCCGACATCACCGCCGACGTCGTCCGCACCGCCGTGCGACACCTGGTGGCGCGGCACGAACCGCTGCGCTACCGGTTCCGGCGCAACGCCGTCGGCACGCGGGCGGAGTGCGCCGCGGACGCCGAGGTGCCGTTCGACGTGGTGTTCCTGCCGCCGGGTGACGAGCGGGCCGCGGTCGAGGCGGACTGCCGGGCGTTGAAGGACGACCTGGACCTGGAACGCGGGCCGCTCGCCCGCGCCCGGTACTACGAGCGGGGGCACCGGCGGGGTGGGCTGCTGGTGTTCTTGGTGCACCACTTCGTGTTCGACAACATGTCGACCGTCGTGCTGATGGACGACCTCGACGTGCTGCTGGGCGAGGTGGCGGCGGGCCGTGCCGCGGCGCACCGGCCCGCGCCGGCTGGGTGGCGCGAGTGGGCGTGGCGGCTGCACGACATGGCGGCGTCCGACGAGGTGGCGGGGGAGCTGGGGTACTGGACGGCGGTCATGCGCGAGGGCGCGTCCTTCGGCGCGTTGGAGGGCGCCGGCGGCGAGGGCCTGGTGAGCCGGTCGGTCGCGCCCGCGGCGGACACGGCGGCGGCGTCCAAGCGCGAAGTCGCGCTGTGCGCGGTGGCGCTGGGGCTGGCCCGGTGGCGCGGTGCGGCGGGCGCCTACCTGACGGTGGAGGGCGAGGCGACGCCGAACGCGTACCGGCACGCCGGGCGCGGACCGTCCATCGGCTGGTTCACCACCCTGCACCCGGTGGCGCTGCCGGTGGCCGGCACCGCGCACGACACCTTGCCGCTGGTGGTGGACCGCGCCCGGTCCGTGCCGCACGACGGCGTGGGGTACGGCGTGCTGCGCCACCTCTCGCCGCACGGGCCCGCCGTGTCCGGGCTGCGGGCGCTGCCCGAGCCGCGCGCGCTGCTCGTGCACGTGCCGGGTGACGTGGCGGCGTTCGACTCCGGTGTCGGGCTGCTGCGGACGCGCTGGGACCTGTCGGTGAACCTGAAGCGCGCCATGACGTCCTGGTTCCCGCTGATCATCGCCGTGTCGGAACGGGCGGGCGAGGCACGCCTGGAGATCAACAGCCTGGTCGACTTCGGCCAGTCCGAGCTGGAGGCCCTGGCCGACGAGATCACCGCCGTCCACCGGGAACTGGCGTGATCGCGCTCGCGGGCTCGGGCTGGTGCCTCGGCGACCCGGTGCCCCTGCGGCAGCTGCCGGAGTGGGCGGGGCTGGACGACGCGGAGCGGGCCGTCTGCGAGGCCCTGGGCATCGAGAGCGTCGCGGTGGCCGACGCGAGCGCGACCGACCTGGCCGCGGTGGCGGCCCGCCGGGCGCTGGCCGCCGCCTCCCGGACGGAGGCGGACGTCGACGTCGTGATCACGGTGGAGGCACGGGCGCCGGAGACGCTGATCAGCTCGGACGCGACCCGGCTGCAAGCGGCCCTGGGCGCGCGGCGGGCGATGGCGTTCTCCGTCGGCGGCCTGGGCTGCGCGTCCCTGACCCCGGCCCTGATGACCGCCGCCGGCCTGCTGCGCGGCCCCGACGTGCGGACCGTCCTGGTGGCGCACGGCAGCAAACCGGCCACGTCCCGCCGCTACCGCCACCCGGTGACGGTCAACGGCGACAGCGGCGGCGCGCTCGTGCTCACCAGGGCCGGCGGCACGCGCATCCGCGACGTGCTGCTGGAGACCAACGGCGACTACGCGGACCTGTTCCGGGTGCCCTACCGCGACCGCCCGTTCGACGAGTGGCGCGAGGAGTGCGCCGACCCGGTCACCTACTCGTTCCGCCTGGCCGTGGAGACCCGCAACCGCCTGCGCGACCTCACCTCCCGCCTGCTCACCCGCAACGGCCTGACCGCGGCGGACGTGACGTGCTTCGTGGCGCAGAACCTGTCCCGGCCCGCGCAGCGCAACTACGCCGAGATCCTGGGCGCGCCGCTGACGCCGTCCTGCGCCGAGAACCTCACCCGGTACGCGCACCTGGGCCCGAACGACACCTTCCACAACCTGCACACCGCCACCGTCCCGGCGGGCAGCCGCGTCGTCCTGCTGGACGCCAGCCCCACCGCGGCGTGGAGCGCGGTCCTGGTGGAGACCGGGGCCGGGGCGGACGAGACCCACCTCCTGTAGCCGCGCGCCGCGCGCCTCAGCCGACCAGGACGCCGACTTCGGCGCACGCGGCGGCGACGTCGCCCGCGCACAGGTCGGCCGCCTTGATCGCGTTCTCCGAGACGGCCACCTGGCGGACGTCCTCGCGGGTGACGAGGTCGGCGGACAGCAGCACCGACTTGACGTCGCGCCCCGACACGACGTCGCGGGTGTTGCCGGTGGCCAGGTCGTCGGCGCCGCTCGCGTCGCCCTTGGCGATCGCCGCGGCCGGCCGGGCGGCGGCCTCGGCCTCGTCCCGGATCGGCTTGCAGGCCGTCATGCGCTGCTCGCCCCGCAGGATGGCGCGCCGGCCGTCGAGCGTGGCGTCCTGCCCGGTGACGGGCACCTGGCCGGCGGGGACGCCGGCGGCCTTGAGCACGTCGTCACCGCGCCCGCCGGGCCGTCGTTGGCCGCGACCACCCCGTCCACCCGGCCGCGAACAGGGTCGCGTTGTGGTCCGTCGGCGATCCCCGGAGTTCCACGATTCGCGCGCGCGGTCGGTCCCGGAGGCATTCCAGCAACCCCTCGGCCTGCAACTCGCCCACGTCGAGGTCGTCGAACGACACGTAGTAGTCGGCGTGCCCGCCGAGGCTGATCCGGTCGTAGTCGACGACCGGTATCCCGGCGGCCTTCGCCTTGGCCTCGACCGCGACCCCGCCGGCCTGGCTCAGCGGCGTGGTCATCAGGACGTCGACCCGGCGGGCGATCATGTCGTCCGCGATGGCCGCGAACCTGGCCTCGTCGTGGTCGGCCTGCTCGATGAGCGGCTCCACCCCGGCGAACCGCAGCGCCTGGGCGAGCTTCGGGCTGTCCTGCTCCACCCACCGCGACGACGCCTCGTCGTCGGGCAGGATCACGCCCACGACCGGTTCGCCGGCGGACCCGCCACCGGCCACGCCCGCGTCGGGGCCGGCGCCGCAGCCCACGGCCGGCATCGCGACCACCGTGCAGGAGAGCGCTCTCCGAGCGTGCATCGCCGACTCCGGTGATCACTGGCGGACGGTGGGAAAAGGAATCCACCCATCGTTCGCCGGCCGCGTCAAGAACCAATACGATCCGCGTCCGCGAGGTGACGCGATGGTGCCCGGGACAACCGAGAAATCGGATTCCCCGATGATTTGCCGGGAATCCCGGTCGTGGTCGACGTGAATCTCCTCCGACTGCCCGCGAATGCCGAGGTGTGCTTCGTGGGAGAGCGTCAGGAGTGGATGACCAGACCTCGGCCGCCGTCGCGCTTGGCCTCGTACATGGCGTGGTCGGCACGGCTGAGCACGGTCGCGGCGGTCGCCTCGGGGTCGGGGTCGGCGCAGATCACCACGCCGACCGACGCGCTGATCTCCTCGCCCAGCTCGTCGAGGATGCGGAACGCCACCTTCTCCGGCTCCTCCAGCCCTTCGACCAGGACGCCGAACTCGTCGCCGCCGAGCCGGGCCACCACGTCGGTGTCGCGGACGCACTGCCGCAGCCGCTGCGCCACCCGTTCGAGCAGCGCGTCGCCGTGCGCGTGGCCGGAGACGTCGTTGACCGCCTTGAAGTCGTCGAGGTCCACGAACAGCAACCCGAACGGCGTGCCGTCGCGGTGGTGGTCGGCCATCGCCTCGTCCAGCCGGCGCTCGAACAGCGCCCGGTTGGCCAACCCGGTCAACGGGTCGTGGTGCGCCTGGTGCGTCAGGGTGCGCTCGGACTCGCGCAGTTGCAGCACGAGCTTCGTGTTGTCCACGAGGGTCACCAGCTGCCGCAGGATCACCGCGACGAACACGGTGAAGCCGCAACCGATCTCGACCGCGTCCAACGGCCCGAGGCCGCCGATGATCGTGCGCCGCAGCACCAGCACGCTGCTGACCAGTAAGGGCACGTACGGCATCAGCAGGTACGCCCACTGCCACGACCGCCGGTCGCGGCTCGGGCCGGTCGACGGCGACGGCACGGGCGCCAGCGCGGCCAGCGCGATCAGCGCGGGCCCCACCACGAACCCCGCGTTGGCCAGCGGCGGCACCTCCGGCGCCTGGACGCTGACCAGGTAGGCGAACGCGAAGTCGGACGCGGCCAGCGCGGCCAGGCCGAGCCCGAGCAACCGCAGCTGCGGTCGCAGCACGACCTTGCGGTCCGCGCACAGCGCCACCACGATCACCAGCAGCACCAGGTCCGTGACCGGGTAGGCGATGGCCACCAGGAACGCCGCCGAGCCCGGGTTCCCGGCCGCGACCAGCCCGCCCAGCGACGTGGTCCAGGCCAGCACGAACAGCGACCCGACCACGATCAGGCCGTCCAGCAGCAGCACCAGCCGGGCGCCGCGGGAGCGGCGGTCGAGCAGCGCGTCGGGCGAGTCGGACCGGCGGAAGTTGCCGATGACGAGCAGCGCCACGAACGCGAACGGCACGATGCTGAGGTACCCGGCGTCCGCCGGGGACGGTGACGGCACCGCGCGCCGCTCGACCAGCTGGTACCACGTCCACAGCGCCTGACCGGTCGACCAGCCCGCCATGCCGAACCCCGTCGCCAGCCGCCAGCGGCGGTCCGGGCCGGTCGCCCGGCGGGCCGTCCACCAGCAGCAACCGGTGGCGAACAGGCCCGTGGCGAGCTGGGCGAGGTCGTCGAGGACCACCGCGCCCTCGCCCTTGACGATGTCGAAACTGGCGGCCACGGACGCGGCGGTGGCCAGGGCCAGCACGACCGCGGCCGTGATGGCGAACCGCCTCGTCCCGATCACGTCGGCCAGTGTGCCGCATTCCGGTGCCTTCGGCCGGGTCGCACTGGCAGGATCGCCGGGTGGCAGAGCAGGAGGTTCCCGTCGCCGCCGACGTGGCGACGGAGCAGGAGTACGAGCGGTTCGCCCGACACCGGATCGGTGAGCTGGGAGGCGACGCGGACGCGTTCGGCCTCTCCTACAACGTGCTGCACCTGGCGTACATGATGATCACCGACTACGAGGCCCTGGTGCACCGCGAGCAGGGGTGGACCATGCCCGGGTTCCGGCTGATGTTCAAGCTGTGGATCCTCGGCCCGACCCAGCCCGCGCGGCTGGCCGACCTGTCCGGCACGACCAGGTCGGCGATGTCCAACCTGATCAACACGCTGGAGCGGGGCGGGCTGGTCGAGCGGACCAGGGACGGCCAGGACCGGCGGGTGGTGTTCGTGGCGCTCACCGAGGAGGGCCGCTCGGCGGTGTCGCGCGTCTTCCCGCACCAGAACGGGCGCGAGGCGCGGTGGTTCGCCGTGTTGGACGAGGACGAGCGCGCACAGATGGTGCAATTGATCCGACGGGTGACCGCCGCCCGCCCGAAGTGACCCTTCGGGACGCGATGGGGCGCGATGTCGTCGCATTTCCGGCGAACGTCGTGCGGACCGCCTCCGGCCGGTGTCGAATTCACGCGCCGGCCCGCTTGGGCGCGTGCGCGAAGCGCCGGACCGGCCGGCGCGTGCCGGGTCGACCGACCCGCGTGGCCGGACCACGCTGTCCGGCCACGCGGGAAGGGCGTCCCCGGCCGCACGGCGCTGTGCGGCCGGGGACGAGTCACACGAGCGGCCGGTCGGTCGGCTCGATCGGCCTGGGCAGCACGGCGCGGCCCGTCAGGTAGGCGTCCACGCCGGCGGCGGCCGAGCGGCCCTCGGCGATGGCCCACACGATCAGCGACTGGCCGCGGCCCATGTCGCCGGCCACGAACACGCCGTCGACCGAGGTCGCGAACTCCTCGTCCCGCGCCACGTTGCCCCGCGCGTCGAGGTCGACGCCCAGCTCGGTGAGCAGGCCGTCCCTCTCCGGGCCGACGAAGCCCATCGCCAGCGTCACCAGCTGCGCCGGGATCTCCCGCTCGCTGCCGGGCACCGGCTCGAACCGACCGCCGGACGCCTCGACCTCGACCAGCTTCAACGCCCGCACCGCGCCCTCGTCGTCGCCGAGGAACTCCACGGTCGACACGGAGTACAGGCGCTCGCCGCCCTCCTCGTGCGCCGACGTGACCCGGTACAGCATCGGGTAGGTCGGCCACGGGTGCGCCTCGGCCCGCTTCTCCGGCGGCCGGGGCATGATCTCCAGCTGCGTCACCGACAACGCGCCCTGGCGGTGGGCCGTGCCGACGCAGTCCGCGCCGGTGTCGCCGCCGCCGATGACGACGACGTGCTTGCCCTCCGCGGTGATCGGCGGCGCGTCCAGCTCGCCGCGCGCCACCCGGTTCGCGCCCGGCAGGTACTCCATCGCCTGGTGGACGCCGGTGAGGGCGCGGCCGGCCACCGGCAGGTCGCGCCACGCCGTCGCGCCGCCGGCCAGCACCACCGCGTCGTAGGTCTCCCGCAGCTCCTCGACCGTGACGTCGACGCCGACGTTCACGTTCGTCCGGAACTCGGTGCCCTCGGCCCGCATCTGGTCCAGCCGGCGGTCCAGCCGCCACTTCTCCATCTTGAACTCGGGGATGCCGTAGCGCAGCAGGCCGCCGATCGCGTCGGCCCGCTCCAGCACCGTCACGTCGTGCCCGGCCCGGGTCAGCTGCTGCGCGGCGGCCAGGCCCGCCGGCCCGGAACCCACCACCGCCACCGAGCGGCCGGTGCGCGCGGCGGGCAGCTGGGGCGTGACCCAGCCCTCGTCCCACGCCCGGTCGACGATGGAGATCTCGACCCGCTTGATGGTGACGGGATCGCCGTTGATCCCCACCACGCACGCGGCCTCGCACGGCGCCGGGCACAACGTCCCGGTGAACTCCGGGAAGTTGTTCGTGGCGTGCAGCCGGTCCGCCGCCTTGCGCCAGTCGTCGCTCCACACCAGGTTGTTCCACTCGGGGATCAGGTTCCCCAGCGGACAGCCCTGGTGGCAGAACGGGATGCCGCAGTCCATGCACCGGCCGGCCTGCTTCTCCAGCTTGGGCCGCTCGAACTCCTCGTACACCTCGCGCCAGTCGCGCAGGCGCAGGAACACCGGGCGGCTGCGCGGTGTCTCACGCTCGGTGGTGAGGAACCCACGAGGGTCAGCCATGAGACGCCTCCATGATCGCTTCGTTGACGTCCCGGCCCTCCAGCACGGCCCGGGCCTGTGCCGCCAGCACCCGCTTGTAGTCCTTCGGCATGACCTTGGTGAACCGGTCCGCCGCGAGGTCCCAGTCGGCCAGCAGCGCGTGCGCCACCGCCGAGTCCGTCTCCAGGTAGTGCTTCTCCACGGCCTGCCGCAGGAACTCGCGGTCCGCCTCGTCCAGCGGGTCCAGGTCCACCATCTCCGGGTTGACCCGCGGCACCGCCGCGTCCAGCACGTAGGCGATGCCGCCGGACATGCCCGCGGCGAAGTTGCGGCCGGTCGCGCCGAGCACCACCACCCGGCCACCGGTCATGTACTCGCAACCGTGGTCGCCGACGCCCTCGACGACGGCCAGCGCGCCCGAGTTGCGCACGCAGAACCGCTCGCCGACCTTGCCGCGCAGGAAGATCTCGCCACCGGTCGCGCCGTAGCCGATCACGTTGCCGGCGATGATGTGCTGCTCGGCGGCGAACTGCGCGTCGGGCACCGGCCGGACGACGACCCGCCCGCCCGACAGGCCCTTGGCCACGTAGTCGTTCGCGTCGCCGATGAGCCGCAACGTGATGCCGCGCGGCACGAACGCCCCGAACGACTGCCCGGCGGTGCCGGTGAACGTGATGTCGATCGTGTCGTCGGGCAGGCCCTCGCCGCCCCACCGCTTGGTCACCGCGGAGCCGAGCATGGTGCCGACGGTGCGGTTGACGTTGCGCACCGGCAGTTCCAGCCGCACCCGGTCACCGGAGGCGATCGCGCCCTCGGCGAGCTGGATCAGCGTGTTGTCCAGCGCCTTGTCCAGACCGTGGTCCTGGGAGGTGGTGCGGTGCCGCGCCGCGCCCTCGGGCAGCGACGGGACGTGGAAGATCGGCGACAGGTCGAGCCCGGCCGCCTTCCAGTGGTCGACCGCGGCCCGCGTGTCGAGCAGGTCCGCGTGCCCGACCGCCTCGGCCAGGGTGCGGAAGCCCAGCTGCGCCAACAGCTCCCGGACCTCCTGCGCGACGAACTCGAAGAAGTTCACCACGTGCTCGGCCTTGCCCGCGAACTTCGCCCGCAGCACCGGGTTCTGCGTGGCCACGCCGACCGGGCAGGTGTCCAGGTGGCAGACCCGCATCATGATGCAGCCCGACACGACCAGGGGAGCGGTGGCGAAGCCGAACTCCTCCGCGCCGAGCAGCGCCGCGATCACCACGTCGCGCCCGGTCTTGAGCTGGCCGTCGGTCTGCACCACGATCCGGTCGCGCAGCCGGTTGGCCAGCAGCGTCTGCTGCGTCTCGGCCAGGCCCAGCTCCCACGGCCCGCCCGCGTGCTTGATGGACGACAGGGGAGAGGCGCCGGTGCCGCCGTCGTGCCCGGAGATCAGCACGACGTCCGCGTGCGCCTTGGACACGCCCGCCGCGACCGTGCCGACGCCGACCTCGGAGACGAGCTTCACGTGGATGCGCGCCGCCGGGTTGGCGTTCTTCAGGTCGTGGATGAGCTGCGCCAGGTCCTCGATCGAGTAGATGTCGTGGTGCGGCGGCGGCGAGATCAGGCCGACGCCCGGCGTGGAGTGCCGGGTCTTGGCGATCCACGGGTACACCTTCGCGCCGGGCAGCTGCCCGCCCTCGCCGGGCTTCGCGCCCTGCGCCATCTTGATCTGGATGTCGTCGGCGTTGACCAGGTACTCGCTCGTCACGCCGAACCGGCCCGACGCCACCTGCTTGATCGCCGAGCGCCGCGAGTCGCCGTTCGCGTCGGGGGTGAACCGGTCGGCGTCCTCACCGCCCTCGCCGGTGTTGGACTTCGCGCCCAGCCGGTTCATCGCGATGGCCAGCACCTCGTGCATCTCCTGCGAGATGGAGCCGTAGGAGATGGCGCCGGTGGCGAACCGCTTCACGATGGACGAGACCGGCTCGACCTCGTCGATCGGCACCGGCTCGCGCACGCCCTCCTTGAACGCGAACAGCCCCCGCAGCGTCATCAGCCGCTTGGCCTGCTCGTCCACGCCCCGCGTGTACTCCTTGAAGATGTCGTAACGACCGGTGCGGGTGGAGTGCTGGAGCTTGAACACCGTCTGCGGGTTGAACAGGTGCGCCTCGCCCTCGCGGCGCCACTGGTACTCGCCGCCGACCGCCAGCTCGCGGTGGTGCGCCCGGACGCCGTCGGCCGGGAACGCCACCCGGTGCCGCCGCGCCACTTCCTCGGCGATGACGTCGAAGCCGATGCCGCCCAACCGCGAGGTGGTGCCGGTGAAGCACGTGTCCACGACCTCGTCACCGAGGCCGATCGCCTCGAAGATCTGCGCGCCGGTGTAGGACGCCACGGTGGAGACGCCCATCTTGGACATCGCCTTGCGCACGCCCTTGCCCAGCGCCTTGATCAGGTTGCGGGTCGCGACCTCCGGCTCGACGTCCGGCAGCTCCTCGACCGACGCCATGGCCAGGTACGGGTTCACCGCCTTCGCGCCGTAGCCGACGAGCAGCGCGATGTGGTGCACCTCGCGGGCGTCGCCCGCCTCCACGATCAGGTCCACCTGGGTGCGGGTCTTCTCGCGCACCAGGTGGTGGTGCACCGCGCCGGTCAGCAGCAGCGACGGGATCGGCGCGTGCTCCTGGTCGACGTCCCGGTCGGACAGCACGACGAGCCGCGCGCCGTCCTCGATCGCCCGCGACACCTCGGCCCGGATCTCGTCCAGCCGCCGCACCAGCGCCTCGCCGCCGCCCGCCACCTCGTAGAGGCCGCGGACGGTGAACGTGCGGAACTCCGGCAGCGTGCCGTCGTCGTCCACGTGCACGAGCTTGGCCAGCTCGTCGTTGTCCAGCACCGGGAACGGCAGCGAGATCCGGCGGCACGACGTGGCGTCCACCGACAGCAGGTTCGGCTCCGCGCCGAGGGTGGCGTGCAGCGAGGTCACCAGCTCCTCGCGGATCGCGTCCAGCGGCGGGTTGGTCACCTGGGCGAACAGCTGCGTGAAGTAGTCGAACAGCTGCCGCGGCCGGTCCGACAGCGGCGCGAAGGGCGCGTCGTTGCCCATCGAGCCGATCGGTTCCGCGCCGGAGCGCGCCATCGGGCGCAGCAGCAGCGCCATTTCCTCTTCCGTGTAGCCGAACGCCTGCTGACGGCGCACCAGGGACGAGTGCGTCGGCACCTCGCGCTCGCGCGCCGGGAGGTCGGCCAGGTGCAGGACGCCGTCGGCCACCCACTCCTGGTAGGGGTGCTCGGCCGCGAGCTGGCCCTTGATCTCCTCGTCGTCGATGATCCGCCCCTGGGCGGTGTCGACCAGGAACATCCGGCCCGGCTCCAACCGGCCCTTGCGCACGATCGTGGCCGGGTCGAACTCCAGCACGCCCGCCTCGCTGCCGAGCACGACCAGGCCGTCCTCGGTGACCCAGTACCGGGCCGGCCGCAGGCCGTTGCGGTCGAGCACCGCGCCGATGAGCGTGCCGTCGGTGAACGACACCAGCGCCGGACCGTCCCACGGCTCCATGAGCGTGGAGTGGAACTCGTAGAACGCGCGCCGTTGCGCGTCCATCTCGGCGTGGTTCTCCCACGCCTCGGGGATCATCATCAGCACCGCGTGCGGCAGGCTGCGCCCGCCCAGGTGCAGCAGCTCCAGCACCTCGTCGAACGTCGCCGAGTCGCTGGCGCCCCGCGTGATGACCGGGAAGACCCGCGACAGGTCGCCGGGGATCAGGTCGGTGGCGAGCACCGACTCGCGCGCGTCCATCCAGTTCCGGTTGCCGCGCAACGTGTTGATCTCGCCGTTGTGCGCCACGTACCGGTACGGGTGGGCCAGCGGCCACGACGGGAACGTGTTGGTGGAGAACCGCGAGTGCACCAGGCCGATCGAGCTGGTGACCCGCTCGTCGGTCAGGTCGGGGAAGAACTTCTCCACCTGGGGCTCGGTGAGCATGCCCTTGTAGACGATGGTCCGGCCGGACAGGCTCGGGAAGTACACGTCCGTCGCGTGCTCCACGCGCTTGCGCACCACGAACGCCAGCCGCTCCAGCTCCAGCCCTTCCGCTCCGCTGAGGAAGAGCTGGCTGAACGCGGGCATGGTGGTCTTCGCGGTCGGGCCGACGTGGTCGGTGTCGACCGGCAGCTCGCGCCACCCGAGGACGGTCGCGCCCTCTTCGGCGGCGATGCGCTCGACTTCGGCCTTGACCTCGTCCTGGCCCCCCTGGGGGAGGAACGCGGTGCCGACCGCGTAGCCGCCGGGCTCGGGCAGGGGGAAGCCGACGACCTCGCGGTAGAACGCGTCGGGCACCTGGATCAGGATGCCCGCGCCGTCACCGGTTTCGGGTTCCGCGCCGCGGGCACCCCGGTGTTCGAGGTTGCGCAGCGCGACCAGGGCCTGGCTGACGATCGCGTGGTTTCTGCGACCGGCCAGGTCGGCGACGAACGCGACACCGCAGGCGTCGTGCTCGTACTGCGGGTCGTAAAGGCCGGGAAGCCTGCTTTCGGCAGGCTTGCGGTGGTGGGTCACAACGGGCCCTCCCGTGGCGTCGTCCGGGCATACGGAGACGGCCGAACGCCCGCGCGCGGCTTTACGCGGACAACTCGGCCTGCAGGTACTGGCTGTGGATCCACGCCCGAGAGATCTTCGGCGTGGGTTCCGCACTCCGTTGTGCGGGAGAACTGCACTTCCTCGTGCGCGCCTCGCGACCGGATGGGGCCGCTCGGGAGCGCTTGGCGGTGCACCGGGATTGCCGGGGTCTTGTGACGATAGTGTGAATTCGCGGTTATGGCTCTAGTCCGACAGGGCGTCGTGGTGAATCACACCACCACTTGACGCCGTTGTGACCAACGCGGTACACCCGGTCGGACTAGAGTTTCGCTGAATTTCGTAGCTTCAGTGCAGAATGAAGTCAGCGGTGGGCTCTTCTGGACGCCCGCCCGCAGCCCACCGCGACGACGAGGCACAGGGTCGCGAGCGCGCCCTGCCACCACGCGGCCTCGCTCACGGCCAAGATCACGTTGACGCCCGCGACCAGCGCGAACAGCGCGGCCAGCAGCGCCCAGAGCCGCCGCTCGGCCTTCTCGCCACGCAGGACGAGCAGGGAAGTCGGTGGGTGGATCACGGCGCGCACCTCCGGTCCGGGCCTGTCGCGCTCGACGTCGACAAGTCGGCTGCGAGTACCCGCACTTTGCGTACCTCACACCTCCGGGTGGTGACTTTTTTTCGACAACTCCCAGGGGTGTGCGCGGAGCGTGATCGCGGTCAGCCGACCGCTACGCCGAACAGGAGACCGACGTAGTACGTGACGATCATCGTGAGTGACCCGACGACCACGTTGCGGCGCACCGCGCGGCCCGGGCGGCTCGACCCGAGGCGGGCGCTGACCACCCCGGTCAGCGCCAGGCCGACCAGCACGGCCACCGCGCACGCCCACACCCGCCACCCCGTCGGCGGCAGCACGATCGCGACCAGCGGGATCAGCGCGCCGGCCGCGAACGCCACCAGCGACGCCCACGCGGCCTGCCACGGGCTGGTCAGGTTGTCCGGGTCGATCTGCAGCTCGGCCTCGGCGTGCGCGCGCAGGGCGTCCTGCTCGGTCAGCTCGCGGGCGACCTGCGCGGCCAGGTCCTCGGACAGCCCCTTGTCCTGGTAGATGCCGGCGAGCTCCCGCTCCTCCTCTTCGGGCATCTCGCGCAGCTCGCGTTCCTCCAGCTTGAGCGCGGCCCGCTCGGTGTCCCGCTGGGTGCTGACCGACACGTACTCGCCGCCCGCCATCGACAGCGAGCCCGCGACGAGCCCGGCGACGCCCGCCGCGAGGATCGTGGCGCGGTCGGCCGTGGCGCCCGCGACACCGACCACGAGCCCCGCCGTCGACACGATGCCGTCGTTGGCGCCGAGGACGCCGGCGCGCAGCCAGTTGAGGCGGCCGGAGAGGTCGTGGTGCGGTTCGCCCGGGTGCGTCATGACCGTGATCGAACCACCACTCGGCTAACGGGTGGTGTCCCGGCCGCGAACGGGTGAAGGGCTGGACAGCGGGGGCGTGCCGCCCGTCGGGGAGCGGGTGATCGACTCCCGGCTGACGAATCAGGGGTGGCGGTGATCGGCGGGGCGCGGTGCTGCCCGGAGTGGGCGCGGTGGTCGGTTCGGCCGCGGCCGCGGTGCCGTCCCGTGCCGCCTGACGGCGCACCGAGCGGTGCGCCGGGTGCGCGCTTCCTAGCCGGTCGTCCGGTCCAGGTGCTCTTCGATCAGGCGCTGGTTGTCCGCCAGCCGGAGGCAGAGGTGGCGCAGCGCGGTCAGGTCGGCGGGCGTGAAGCCGCGGAAGATCGCCTCCATCGCGACCTGGGACGGCCGGCGGAAGGCGTCGAGCCACTCCTGGCCGGTCGGCGTGATCCGGGCGAGGACGGAGCGCCGGTCGGTGGGGTCGGGCTCGCGTGCCACCAGGCCGTCCCGTTCGAGGGTGTCGACCAGTCCGGTGACGTTGCGCGCGCTGACGCCGGCCGAGCGCGCGAGGGCGCCGAGCGTCATGCCGTCGTCGGGGGTGGTGCTCAGGCGCACGAGCACGTCCAGCGCGCCGGCGCTCAGCCCGCGGCTGTCGGTGCCGCGCGACCGCAGGCGTTCCACGGCGTGGTGGGCGGTGCGCACGGCGGCGGCGGCCTCGAACGCCGCGGTGTCGCCACCTCGGGTGAACAGGGTCATCGCGGTCCTGACCCGCGAGTCGTAGAGGGTGCCGTCCTGGTCGGGTCGGAAGTCGTTCGTTACCGGCTTCATAGTGAAGCCGTACTTTATTACCTACTTCAGCATCCTGGCAAGCGCGCGGCAGGGCGGCGTCGCGAGGTCAGCCGGTTTCCACGATCCGCCACTGCGGCCCGCCGACCCAGGTGGCCTCCAGCCGGGACCGGTGGCCGGCGGCGCTGGTGAACTCGACCACGACGGCGTCCGCGGGCTGCTCGACGGTGGCGGCGAAGCCCTGGCGCGGCGTGGCCGAGATGGGCTCGATGTCCTTGGCGGAGAAGCTGACCGCGGCGACGCCGCCGTGCAGCGTGAAGCTGCGCAGGTAGACCGCTTCGCCGTTGCGCTCGGTCCACGTGCCGTTCTCGGAGGGCAGGGGCTGCGTGGTCGTGGTGGTGGTCGTCGGCGCGGGCGGGGTGGTCGTCGTGGTCGGCGCCACGGTCGCGATCACCGCGACCGTGGTCGTCGTGGTGATGGGCACGGCGGTGGTGGTCGTGGTGGTGGCGCTCGCGACGGCCGACGACTGCGTGGGTCCGGCGACGACGCGCGGCCGTTCGGGTGCGCCCGCGTCCAGCACGAACCGGATGCCCAGCCAGGACAACACCACCGCGACCGCGGTCGACGCCGACCACGCGGCGAAGTACTGCAGGCCCCTGGTCACGGGCACATCCTGCCGGCGGAACCGCGAGAGTCGTACCTCCAGGCCACGAGAGTCCAACCTCCAGGCCGCGAGAGTCCGACGTTCACGGCGCGAGAGTCCAACGTTCAGACACCCCGAGTTCAACGCTCACGCCGAGCGGTCGGTGTCTGAGCGTTGAATTCAGGTGCCGTGAACGTTGGACTCTCGCGCCGTGGAGGTACGACTCTCGCGCCGTGGAGGTTGGACTCTCGGGGGTCAGGAGGTGGCGGAGTTCAGCAGGGGGAGGTAGCCCTGGCTGTAGCCGGTGGCGTTGGGGTGGAACGACTCCGCCAGGCGGAACAGGGAGAACGAGTTGATCCACGGCGAGCTGCCGCACGCGCCGTGGCCCGCGAAGTGGGCGCGGGCGTCGACGTAGCGGGCGCCGGCGGCCGCGGCCCGGGCCGAGATCACCGCGTGCAGGTCGTCGGAGCCCCGGTTGAGCGCCGTGCGCTTGGTCGCGCTCATGCACGAGCCGTTCGGCTCCACGAGGTGCGGGTAGCCCAGGACGACCACGGTGGCGTTCGGCGCGCGGTCGCGGATCGTGGCGTACGTGGCGTCGAGCCGACCGGGCAACGTGGTGCGCGCGGTCTCGATGCCCGCGTTCACGGCGTTGACGCAGCTCGTGTCGCTGCCCGTGACGCAGGTGATCATGGTGTTGGCGAACCCGACGTCGTTGCCCCCGATGGTGATCGAGACCAGGTCCGTGCCCGCGTCGAGCGAGGCGAACTGGTCGGTCATGCTCTGCGTGGTGGCCCCGCCGCAGGCGGCGTACTTGAACGACGACACCTCGTGCGTGTTCGCCCACAGCTGGGCGTACCCGCGGGAACTGCGGTAGCACGACCCGCTGAGGTACGGCGGCGCGCCCGTGCCGGAGGAGTACGAGTCGCCGAGGGCGACGTAGTCGACCGGGGCGGCGGCCTGGGCCGCGGTCGAGGTGAGCATGACGGCCAGGGCGGCGGGCAGCACCGCGCACACGACCCTGAGAAGACGTCCGCGCACGTCCAGTCCTTCCTCGAAACGTCACCTGCGTGAAGGCGGCAGACCGACGACGTTACGAAGCCGTTCCGAGGGATCACAGTCGGTGCTATTCTCATTACCTGCGAGTAACCTGGACTGCTTCGTCGGGGTGCCGCCATGACCGTTCCGCGCCGCAGCGACGCCCTGAGGAACCGGGCGTCGATCATCCGCGCGGCCGAGGAGCTGGTCCTGCGCGGCACGACGCCGTCACCGGCGCGCATCGCCCGCCTCACCGGCCTCGGCCAGGCGACGGTGTACCGGCACTTCCCCGACCGCCGCACGTTGCTGCTCACGGTGGCGCGCGAGCACCTGGGGCTGCTGGTGGAGGCGGCCGGGCGCGACGCCGACGACCCCGCCGCGTTCCGCGCGCTGCTCCAGGCCGTGATGGCCTACCAGGTGTCGATGCGCCCGCTGGTGGACGCGCTGCGCCGCTTCCCCGAACCCGACCGGCGCGGGCACGTGCGGCGGCTGCTGGACGTGCTGCGCGGGCCGTTCGACCGCTCCCGGGCGGCGGGCCACCTGCGCCACGACATCGTGCTCGACGACGTCGTGGTGGTGCTGACGATGCTCCAGGCGGCCGTGGACCTGACCCCCGACCCGCGCCGCGCGATCCCCGTGCTGCTCGACGGGCTCTTCCTCCCCGAACCCGACCGGGCGGCGGGCTCGGTGCGCCGGTAGCGCCGGTAGCGCCGGGGGAGCGGCGAGGAAGTCACCCGATCGCGTTACGGTGCGCGCCATGGTCTCGGTGCTGCTCGTCGAGGACGACCCGGTGGTGCGGTCGGCGGTGACCCGGGCGCTGACCGGGCTCGGGCACGCGGTGCTGCCCGTCGGCACGGCGTTGGAGGCGTTGCGCGAGATCACCGGCGGCGCGTTCGACCTGGTCGTGCTCGACCTCGGCCTGCCCGACATGGACGGCGCGGACGCCCTGCGCATGATGCGCGGCGTGTGCGACGTGCCGGTCATCGTCGCCACCGCCCGCGACGACGAGAGCGAGATCGTCCGCCTGCTCAACGCCGGCGCCGACGACTACCTCGTCAAGCCGTTCTCCAGCGAGCACCTCGCCGCCCGGCTCTCCGCCGTGCTCCGGCGCGCGCGCAAGGACGCCGCGCCCGCCACCTTCCGCGTCGGCCGCCTCACCGTGGACCCCGACCGCCGTGAAGCGCGCCTGGACGGCCGCGAGCTGAACCTCACCCGCAAGGAGTTCGACCTCCTCGCCTACCTCGCCGCGCGCGAGGGCAAGGTGGTGCCGCGCGGCGAGCTCCTGGCGAACCTGTGGAACCTGCCCGGCAGGCACGACGACCAGACGCTGGACGTGCACCTGTCCTGGCTGCGCCGCAAGCTCGGCGAACGCGCCGCCCAACCCCGCTACCTGCACACGGTGCGCGGTGTCGGGTTCAAGCTCACGGCGGCCGAGTGAGGAAGTCGCTCGCCCTCGTCTCGCTGGCCGTCACGTCGATGGTCGCGCTCGCGTTCCTGATCCCGCTCGCCCTCGTGGTGCGCCAGCTCGCCGAGGACCGCGCGCTCGCCGACGCCGAACGCCTCGCCGGCGCGCTCACGCCGGTCCTGGTGATCACCTCGGACCCGGCGTCCGTCGGGCAGGCCCTCACCGCCACCGCCGGCCGGGTCGCCGTGCACCTGGCCGACGGCCAGGTCGTCGGCGTGCCGGTGGCGACCGACCGGCAGATCCGCACCGCCCGGGAGCAGGGGCTGGCGTCCACCGAGCCGATACCGGCCGGTCTCGTGCACCTTCAGCCCGTGCTGCTCGGCGAGGGCCGGGTGGCGGTGGTGGAGGCGTTCGTGCCGCGCGCCGAGCTGTCCCGGGGCGTCGAGCAGGCGTGGCTGGCGCTCAGCGGCGTCGCCGTCGTGCTGGTGCTCGGCTCGGTGCTGGTCGCCGACCGCCTCGGCGCGCGGGTCGTCAGGGCGTCGACCGCCCTCGCCGAAGGCGCGCGCAAAATGGGCCAGGGCGATCTCGCCACCAGGGTCACTCCGACCGGTCCGCCGGAATTGCTCGACGCGGGCGCCGCGTTCAACCGGATGGCCGACCGGATCGGCCAACTGGTGGCGAACGAACGCGAAATCCTGGCCGACCTCTCGCACCGTTTGCGCACCCCGCTCACCGCGTTGCGGCTCGATTCGGAAACCCTCGGCCAGGACCCGGGCGCCAACCGCGTCCGGCAGGCCGTGCACGCGCTGGAACGCGAGGTGAACGAACTCATCCGGGCCGCCCGCCGCGAGCTGGACGACCCCGACGGCGGCCGGTGCGACGCGGCGCAGGTCGTGCACGACCGCCTGGTCTTCTGGTCCGCCCTCGCCGACGACCAGCAGCGGCTGTGGAACCTGCGCGGCACCGAGCGGCCCGCTTTCGTCCCGCTCACCCGCAGCGACCTCGCCGCCGCGATGGACGCCGTGCTCGGCAACGTCTTCCGGCACACGCCCGAGGGGGTCGGGTTCGTCGTGGCCCTCTTCCACCAGCCGGAACGCGTGGTCATCGTGATCGAGGACGCCGGGCCGGGCATCCAGGACCTGGCGGCGGCGCTGCGGCGGGGCAGCAGCGGCGCGGGCTCGACCGGGCTCGGCCTCGACATCGCGCGCCGGGCGGCGGAGTCCACCGGCGGCTCCCTGGTGGTCGACCGGGGGCCGCTGGGCGGCACGCGGGTCCAGCTCCGGCTCGGCCGCGCGGAAGAGCCAGTCTGACCCGCGGTCCCTTTTCCGCGCCTGATGCGACCTTTAAATGTTCCTTAAATAATCGGCCGTTGACAGTTCTGCATTCCGGGATAAGGTTATTCACGGAATTGAGGTCGACCGCGGCGCTCCCACCCTTGCCCGGTCCTCCCGGTTCCACTCCGGTGCGGCGACCGCGTGCGCTTACCCTGCGAAGAAGCGCACCGCGGTCGCCGCGCCCGAAATGCCGCCGAATGCAGATTGAGGTTTTCCGCGTGTCGCGCAAGAGCAGTGTGCTGCCCGTCGTCGTCGTCCTCGCCGGGCTGGCCCTGGCCGGGTGCGAGCACCCGGACGGGATGGCCCTCGTCACGGCCGGCGCCACCGCCACCGCGCGCACCACGCCCCAACCGGACGTCGAGCCGACCACGGCCGGCACGGCGGCCACCTCGTCGGACGCCGCACCGTCCTCGTCCGTGACCACGACCTCCGAGACGCCACCGGCCACGACCACCACGACGACGACCACGACCACCGTCGAGCCGCCGCGGCAGGCGCAGGTCCCGGCGCCGCCGCCCGCGCCCGCCGCGCCGACCAGGACCGAGGTCGAGCTGGCCGAGGCGAAGGTGGTCGAGCTGACCAACGGCGAACGCGCCGCGAACGGCTGCCCCGCGCTGGCCGCAGACGGCAGGCTGGCCGCCGCCGCCCGCGCCCACAGCGCCGACATGGCCGCGCAGAACTACTTCGACCACGTCTCCAAGGACGGCCGCAGCTTCGTCGACCGGGTCAAGGCCGCCGGGTACCCGTCACCCGGCGCGGAGAACATCGCCGCCGGTCAGCGCACCGCGGAGGCCGTGCTCAAGGGCTGGATGGACTCGCCGGGCCACCGCGCCAACATCCTGAACTGCAAGCTCAAGACGTTGGGCGTCGGCATGGCCCGCGGCGGTTCCTACGGCATCTACTGGACTCAGAACTTCGGCTGGTGACCGTCACGGCCGGCCGGTAGCTCGTCCAGGATCAGCACGGTGTGGCTGGACGTCACGTCCGGCATCGTCTGCAACCGCGACAGCACCAGGTCGCGCAGGCTGTGCGCGTCCGGCGCGCGCACCAGCAGCACCAGGTCGTAGTCGCCGGACACCAGCGCGCCGTGCCACACCTCGGGGATCTCCATCACCCGCTGCCGCACCGCCTTCCACGAGTGCTGGCTGATCTTGAGGTACACGTAGGCGGAGATGCCGAAGCCGTAGCGCTCCGGGTCGACCACCGCGGCGTACCCGGTGAGGACGCCGTCCCGGTGCAGCCGCTCCACCCGCGAGTACGCGCTCGCCCGCGAGATGTGCAGCTTCTCCGCCAACGCCCGCATCGACAGCCTGCCGTCCGCGCGCAGCTCCTCCACGATGCGCCGGTCGAGCTCGTCGAGCGGCGCCGAATGTCCAGCCCGGACCGTCATGCGGCCGACAATAGCCCGTCTGCGCAACCGTTCGTCCGGATTCCGGGCCCGGATCTGGAACATTGGCCGCTGTGAGCTGGACCATGCCCTCCATCTCGCCCAGTGAGACACCCGGAGGTGCCCATGGCCCGCACCCGCGCGCCCGAGCGGACGTTGCTGCCCAGCGACGAACCGCTGTCGCTGCTGCGCAAGGACGGCACGCCGGTGGACGACTCGCCGCTGGCCATGCCCGATGACGACGTGCTGGTCGAGCTGCACCGCCGGATGGTCCTCGGCCGGCGCTTCGACACCCAGGCCACCGCGCTGACCAAGCAGGGCAGGCTCGCGGTCTACCCGTCCTCACGCGGCCAGGAGGCGTGCGAGGTCGGCGCGGTGCTCGCGCTGCGCCCCGACGACTGGCTGTTCCCGACCTACCGCGACTCCGTCGCCCTGGTCACCCGCGGCGTCGACCCGGCCGAGACGCTGACCCTGCTGCAGGGCGGCTGGCACCTCGGCTACGACCCGTACGAGCACCGCGTCGGCCCCCAGTGCACCCCGCTGGCGACCAACACGCTGCACGCCGTCGGCTTCGCGCACGCCGCCCGGCTCAAGGGCGAGGACACCGCCGCGCTGGTCATGCTCGGCGACGGCGCGACCTCCGAGGGCGACACGCACGAGGCGCTGAACTTCGCCGGCGTGTGGCGGCCGCCGGTGGTGTTCCTGGTGCAGAACAACGGTTACGCGATCAGCGTGCCGCTGTCCAAGCAGAACGCCGCGCCGTCGTTGGCGCACAAGGGCATCGGGTACGGCGTGCCGTCCGTGCTGGTGGACGGCAACGACGTGGCGGCCGTGTACGCGGCCGTGCGCGAGGCGGTGGAGTCCGGCGGGCCGACGTTGATCGAGGCGCTGACCTACCGGATCGAAGCGCACACCAACGCCGACGACGCCACCCGCTACCGCACGTCCGACGAGGTCGCGGCGTGGCTGGACCGGGACCCGGTCGACCGGCTGGAGGCGTACCTGGTCTCGCGGGGGCTGTTGGACCACGCGCGGCGCGCGGCGGTGGCGGCCGAGGCGGAGGAGCTCGCGGCGTCCGTGCGGGCCAAGCTGAACGTCGACGTCGTGCCCTCGCCCGACGAGCTGTTCGAGCACGTCTACGCGACCACACCCCGCCACCTGCGGGAGCAGGCGGCGGCGCTGAGGGAGGAACTGGCATGACCGCGGTGTCCGCGCAGGCGTCCCAGGCCACGCAGGTCTCCATGGCCGGCGCGCTGAACCGGGCGTTGGGCGACGCGTTGGCCGCCGACCCGACCGTGCTCGTGTTCGGCGAGGACGTGGGCGCGCTCGGCGGCGTGTTCCGGGTGACCGACGGGCTGGCCGCCCGGTTCGGCGAGCAGCGGGTGTTCGACACGCCGCTGGCCGAGTCCGGCATCGTCGGCACCGCCATCGGCATGGCGATGAACGGGCTGCGGCCCGTGGTGGAGATGCAGTTCGACGCGTTCGCCTACCCGGCGTTCGAGCAGATCACCAGCCACCTGGCCAAGCTGCGCAACCGCACCCGCGGCCGGGTGTCGTTGCCGGTCGTGATCCGGGTGCCCTACGGCGGCGGCATCGGCGGGGTCGAGCACCACTGCGACTCGTCGGAGGCCTACTACACGCACACGCCGGGGCTGCGGGTCGTCACGCCGGGCACGCCCGACGACGCCTACCGGCTGCTGCGCGACTCGATCGACTCGCCCGATCCGGTGATCTTCCTGGAGCCGAAGCGGCGGTACTGGGCCAAGGGCGCGCTCGACCCGGCGACCTCGGTCGGGTTCGACCGGGCGCTGGTGCGGCGACCCGGGCGTGACGTCACCTTGATCGCGTACGGGCCGATGGTGGCGACGGCGTTGGAGACGGCCGAGGCGGCGGTGGAGGAGGGCTGGGACGTCGAGGTCGTGGACCTGCGGTCGTTGTCGCCGTTCGACGACGAGACGGTGTGCGCCTCGGTGGTGAAGACCGGCCGCGCGGTGGTCGTGCACGAGGCGTCCGGGTTCGGCGGGTACGGCGCGGAGGTCGTGGCGCGGGTGACCGAGCGGTGCTTCCACCACCTGCACGCGCCGGTGCTGCGGGTGACCGGGTTCGACATCCCCTACCCGCCGCCGAAGCTGGAGGAGCACCACCTGCCGGGCGTGGACCGGATCCTGGACGCGATCGCCCGGTTGCAGTGGGACGACGAGGTCGTGGGGAGCTACGGTGCCTGACTTCCGGCTGCCCGACCTGGGCGAGGGGCTGACCGAGGGCGAGATCGTCACCTGGCTGGTGTCGGTGGGCGACGAGGTGTCGATCGACCAGCCCGTGGTCGAGGTGGAGACGGCGAAGGCCGTGGTCGAGGTGCCGTGCCCGTACGAGGGCGTGGTGAGCGCGCGGTTCGGCGAGCCGGGGGAGAAGCTGGCGGTCGGCTCGGTGCTGCTCACCGTGGGCGCGCCGGAGCAGTCGGGCAGCGGCAACGTGCTGATCGGCTACGGCACCTCCGAGACGCCGCGCCGACGCCGCCCCCGCGCGTCCTACGCCCGGAACCGGGGTCTTCCCCGTTCGGAGCACCCGGGTTCACCACTCGGCACACCCGAACCCGCGCCGTCGGACACCGGTCGCGCGGTCGCGCCCGCCGTCATCTCCCCGCTCGTGCGGCAGCTCGCGCGGGACAGCGGCTTGGCGCTCGACCGGATCGCCGGCACCGGGCCGGGCGGTGTCATCCGGCGCGCGGACGTGGAACGCGAACTCGCCGTCCGCACCACCCCGGACCCGACCCACGACCCGGCCGCGGCCCATGACGCCGCCCCGGCCCATGACGCCGCGCCCTCCGGCGACCGGCGCATCCCCCTGCGCGGCCTGCGCGGCGCGGTCGCGGCGAAGTTGGCCACCTCGCGCCGGGAGATCCCCGAGGCGACCGTCTGGGTGGACGTCGACGCCACCGACTTCCTCGCCGCACGGGCCGCGATGCCGACGGTGTCGCTGCTCGCGCTGTTCGCCCGGTTCGCCGTGCTGGGCCTGAAGAAGTTCCCCGAGCTGAACTCCCGGGTCGAGGGTGACGAGGTCGTCGTCCTCGACCGGGTGAACCTCGGCTTCGCCGCCCAGACCGACCGCGGCCTGGTCGTGCCGGTGGTGCGGGACGCCCAGTCCCTGACCACCGCCGAGCTCGCGGCCGCCATCGCCGCCCACACCGCGTCGGCGCGGGAAGGCCGGCTCACGCCCGCCGCGATGACCGGCGGCACGTTCACCGTCAACAACTACGGCGTGTTCGGCGTCGACGGCTCGGCCGCCATCATCAACCACCCGGAAGCCGCGATCCTCGGCATCGGCCGCATCATCGACCGGCCGTGGGCGGTGGCCGGGCAGCTCGCCGTGCGCAAGGTCGCCCAGCTGACGCTCGCCTTCGACCACCGGGTGTGCGACGGCGGCACGGCGGGCGGGTTCCTGAGGTTCGTCGCGGACTGCGTGGAGTCGCCGGTCACGGCCCTCGCCGACCTCTGAGACCGCCGGCCGACTTCCGGGACCGGTGGAGCGGGGACACCCGCCCCACCGGCCCGCCCGGTGAAACCGGGACGACGGCGGGGCGGGACTTTCGTAGATTGGCCACGTGACCAAGCCCGCCTACCCCATCCGCACCCGGCGCCTGACCCTGCGCCCGTTCACCCTCGACGACCACGCCGCGCTGCACTCGTGGCAGTCCCGCCCGGACGTCGTCCGCTACCTGTACGGCGAAGCGCGCACCCCCGAGGAGACCGCCGACAGCCTGGCGTCGAAGATGTCGGTGACGTGGCCGGAGAAGGAGGGCGACCACCTCGCCCTCGCCGTGGAGCACGACGGCGAGGTGATCGGAGAGGCCGTGCTCAAGTGGCTCAGCGAGGCGCACCGGCAGGGCGAGGTCGGCTACATCTTCCACCCCGACCACCACGGCCGGGGCTACGCCACCGAGGCCGCCGCCGCCATGCTCGACCTCGGCTTCACGCACCTCGGCCTGCACCGCGTCGTCGCGTCGTGCGACGCCTCCAACGAGCCGTCGTGGCGCGTGATGGAACGGCTCGGCATGCGCCGCGAAGCCCACTTCCGGCACAACGAGATCTTCAAGGGCGCCTGGGGCGAGGAGATGATCTACGCGATCCTGGAGGACGAGTGGCACCGGATGGCGGACAGCCGGTGGCGGCCGAGCGGCGCATGATGTCCGGATGCAGAGGTTCACGGAGGACAGCGGCGCCTACGAGCACTGGCTGGCGGACAACCAGGACCAGTACGTCGTCAACGCCGAACGCAGCCTGAACCCGGACAACCTCATGCTGCACCGCGCTTCCTGCGGCACGATCAACGGCACCCCGGCCCGCGGCACGACCTGGGTGGGCAGCTACGTGAAGCTCGTGGGCACTCGCGTGGAGCTGGAGACCGAACACCCGACCGCCCGCCCGTGCCGCCTCTGCCTGTGAGGCCGTCGACGTGGCGAGCGGGTTGGTCTGGTACGTCAGCTACGGGTCGAACATGCACGCCGAGCGGTTCGCGTGCTACCTCGCCGGTGGCACGCCGGTCGGCGCGACGCGCGGGTACCCGGGGTGCCGGGACACCCGCCCGCCGCTCGCCACCAGGGCGTTGGAGGTGCCCGGCGGCATCTACTTCGCCACCGAGTCGCCCGTCTGGCTCGGCGGCCGGGCGTTCTACGACCCGGCGCTGCCCGGCGTCGCCGCCGCCCGCGGCTACCTCGTCACGGCCGCGCAGTTCGCCGACGTCGCCGCGCAGGAGATGTACCGCGAACCCGGCGCGGACCTCGACCTGACCGTGGTGACGGCCGACGGCAGGCACGTCCTCGGCCCCGGCCGCTACGAGACCCTGCTCCACCTCGGCGAGCACGACGGCCACCCGGCGCTGACGTTCACCGCGCCGTGGGGCGCCGCCGACGTCGAGCACACCAAGCCCTCCGCCAACTACCTGACCGTGCTCGCGACCGGCCTCGCCGAGACCCACGGCTGGCGCACCGGGCGGATCGCCGACTACCTCGCCGGCCGCACCCCGTTCTGGTCGGCGGCCGACGTCGCGGCGCTCGTCGACCCCGCGCGGCGCTGACGACGGGGTCAGTCCTTCGCCACCACCGCGTCGAGGTTCCCGTCGTCCCCGGCGACGCACGACGCCTCCCGCGCCGTCGTGGCCAGGAACTCCGTCAGGCACCGGCCGAACTGCTCGTAGCCCCGGTCGTTGGGGTGGAACGACTCCTGCAGCGCGTGCCGGGCCCGCGCCTCGTCCCGCAAGCCGTCGAAGTCCACCGTGAGCCGGGTGAACCACTCGGCGTCGGCCTTCTTGCCGCCCATGCACGCCTCACGCCGGTCACCCGCCTTCGACAGGTCCAGGAACCGCGCCTCCGCCGCCTCCGCCGCCGTCCGCAGGCCCTCCGACAGCTGCTCGACCGCCTTGTCCCGGACCCACTCCAGGTCACCCGTGCGCAACGGGCACCCGGCCAGGTTCTGCAGGTCGAACGGCAACCCGGGCGCGACCGGCGCGGCGTAGGACTGGAGCACCAACGTGTACGAACGGGGCGTGTAGCCCTCGTCCTGCAACACCCGGCGGATGTCGCGCAGCGCGCGCTCCACCTTGGGCGTCATCCGCTCGACCCGGGCCCGCCACTCGTCGGCCATGGCCTTCGCGCAGTCGGCCCGCCGCTCGATCCACGCCCGCAGGCACGCGCCGAGCACGTCGGCGAACCGGGGGTCGTCGTTCGCGCCCACCGCCACCACGACCACCGACACCCGGTACTCGCGCGCGATCGCGGCCAGCTGCCTGGCCTGCGAGCCCTCGGTGTTGCGGACCTGGTCGGTGACGCCGACCTGCTCGGAGTTCGCGCCCGAACAAGCCAGGTTGAACACCTTGTCCACGCCGGCGACCCGCGTCCGGTGCACCTGAGCCTTGGTCGACCGGTGGCACCAGTTGTCGTTCTCGCCGTTCGTGCCCGGCTCGTAGGAACCGGCGCCCTCGCCGGCCATGGTGCTGTCGCCCATCGCCACGATCGCGCGGGGCGCGTCGCGCTTCGGTCCCGGCAGCGCCGGGTACGGCGAGTCGCTGACCAGCAGCAACAGGGCGAGCAGGGGGAGGACCAGGGCGACGGACACGATTCGGCGAGACATCGGTGCCTATCCTACGGAGATCCGCCCGCCGCTGAGCACCAGCGTGCGGTCCGCCGCCCGGTGCACCTCGTCGTGGTGCGTGGCGACCAGCACCGCCGAGCCCGCGTCGGCCGCCCGCCGCAGCACCCGCACGGCCGTCGGCGCGCTGCGCTGGTCCAGGTGCGCGGTCGGCTCGTCGGCCAGCAGCACCTTCGGCCCGCCGACCACGGCGCGGGCCAGCGCGGCCCGCTGCTGCTGCCCGTAGGACACCTCGGCCGGGTACCGGTCGGCCAGCTCGCCGACACCCAGCTCCACCAGCAGCCCGGTCACCCGGTCGAGCGAACCCCCGGTGCGGCCGAGCCGGAGCGGCAGCGCCACGTTCTCCGCCAACGTCAGCTCGCCGGCCAGGCCGAGCGCCTGCGGCAGCAACGCGCACACCTGCCACGGCGGCGCGGACGTCCGCACCTCGCCGGCCATCTCCACGGTGCCCGCGTCCGCCCGGTCGAACCCCGCCAGCACGGCCAGCAACGCGCTCTTGCCCGACCCGGACGGCCCCGACAGCGTCACCAGCTCGCCCGGCGCCACCTCCAGGTCCACCCCGCGCAGCACGTGCACCGGCCCGCTCGCGTGCCGGAACGTCCGCTCGATCCCCTTCACCAGCAACGCCGTCATGCCGCCAACGCCCCGTTCCGCAGGTCGAACCTGGTGTCCGCCAACGCGATCAGCCTCGGGTCGTGCGAGGCCACCACGACCGGCACGCCCCGCCGGGCCAGGTCCGCCAAGGTCTCCAGCACCAGGTCCGCCGACGACGCGTCCAGCTGCGAGGTGGGTTCGTCGGCCAGCACGACCGTCGCCTGCCGCGCCAACGCGCACCCGAACGACAGCCGCTGCTGCTGCCCGCCCGACATCGCCGCCACCTTCCACGCGGCCGTGCCCGGCAGCCCCAGCTGCGCCAGCACCTCGTCCACGTCCACGGCCCGGCCCGCCGCCTGCGCCGCCGCACGCAGGTTGTCGCCCACGTCCAGGTGGCCGAGCAGGTTGTCCGCCGGGTTCTGGAACACCAGCGCGATGTCCCGCCGCCGCAGCTCGCGCCGCGCGCCGGACGACAACCGCGCCGTGCCCATCCCGCGCAGCTCCACCCCGCCGCGCGTCGGCCGCTCCACCAGGCTCAACACCCGCAGCAACGTCGACTTGCCCGACCCGGACGGACCGGCCAGCACCGTCAGCCCCGTCGCGGGCACGTCCAACGTCACGTCCGACACCGCGGTCACCGCCCCGGCGGGCGTGCGGTAGTCCACACCCACCTCGCGCAACCGCAACACGTGCTCAACCACGGATCAGCTCCCCGATCTTCGCCGAGCGCACCGAGCGCACCGCGATCCACGCCGCCACCAGCACCACCAGCACGCTGCCCGCCGCGGTCGCGGCCAGCAGCGGCACGGGGTCCGGCACCTCCGGCGCGGGGGTGAGCCGCGGCGCCGGGTCCAGCTTCGGGACGGTGAAGCCGCTGCTCACCGCGCTCGCGGCCGAGCCGACGACCACCGCGGCGGCGGCCACCGCGCCCAGTTCGAGCAGGTGGCTGCGCAGCATCGCGGCCGGCCCGAGGCCCATCCGGGCGCTGAACGCGCCGGACAGCGCGTTCTGCCGCCGCCGCACCTCGACCGCCAGCAGCAGCGCGATCGACGCCACCACCGCCAGGACCGCGCCCAGCGCCGTGACGAACCCGAACGTCCACTGGATCGTCAGGAACGGCAGGCCCTGCACCGCCTTCTCCTTCTCGTCGGCGTTGCGCGACAGCCGCACGCCGGCCGCCGACAACGCCTCGGTCACCTCGCGCAACGGCCTGGTCGACCACACGTACCAGGAGCCGACGTCGCCGCGGTCGGCGATCCGGTCCACCGGCACCACCCAGCCGGACGTGCCGAGCTTCGGGAACGACGGCACCCACGCGGCGGGCTCGATCGCCGGCAGCCCCGGCAGCCGGACCTCCCGGCGGGGCACGTCGCCCACCCGCAGCGGCTCGTCGAGCAGCGCCGGGTCGATCTCGAACGGGAACGCGCCGTCGCGGAACGTCTTCGGGTCCACCACCAGCGCCGTGCGGTCGTGCTGCTTGACGAAGCCCACGATGGTGGAGTTGCCGCGCAACGCCTCCGGCAGCTCGGCGACCTCCGACGGGATCTGGGCGTAGCTGTTCGCGCCCGCGTACATGCCGGCCTTCACCTCCAGCGCGGTCTTCTGCGACCCGGCGATGGCGGTGCCGACCGCGATGGTGCCGACCGCCAGCACGCCGACCAGCAGCACGCCGGTCACCGGGCCGGCGCCGGCCGCGAGCCGCCGGATCGCCAACTGGGCGGCGGGCTTGGACCACAGCCGCACCCGGTGCGACGCGGCCAACGCCCACTTCGCCAGCCGGGCCGCCAGGACCGCCGCGGTGAGCACGACCAGCAGCGGGAACGCCAACGCGGCGGCGTCGATGCGCGGCAGCCCGCCGATCTTCGTCGTGGTGGCCAGGCCGCTGTGCTCCACCCGGTTCCACGCCCACACCGCCAGGGCCGCGGTCGCCGGCTCCCACGGCACCGCGGTCAGCACCTTGCGCAGCCGGTTGCCGCTCCCCGACACCTGGAACATCCGGTGCGCGCGCAGCGCGGCCGTGGCGAACGCGACCACGATGCTCGACGCCACCACCACGACCACTGCCAGCGCCGCGGTCGTCACGGTGCCGGGCGGCAGCAGGTCCGACGGCGCGTACACGGGCAGCAGCAGCCGCGCCACGCCCAGCCCGAGCGCGCCGCCGACCACCAGCGGCAGGCCCAGTTCGAGCACGCCCCGCCCGCCGAGGGCGAACGGCCCGGAGCCGCGCACCCACAGCAGCCGCAGCTCGGACTGGCGGCGCTGCGCCCACTGGACGGTCACCGTGGCGACGCCGGCCAGGCCGATGAGCAGGCTGATCAGGGTGAGCGGCAGCACCGCGGACCGCACGTTGGCCACCGTCTGCCTGGCGTTCTCCACCGGCAGGACCAGCGGCGACATCACGCGGTTGAAACCGTCCTTGATCGGGGCGATGCGGGCGGTGCCCTCCTCGAGCAGGGCCGCGGCCTCGTCGACGGTCCGCGGCACGTCGGACGGGAACCGCACGGTGACGTCGGTGGGGCCGGTGACCTCCGGCGGCAGCGCGTGGAACGACTCGGCGCTCGGCATCCACACCACGGCGGTGGCCAGCTCGTCGCGGTCGAGCACGTTCGGCACGACGAAGTGGCGTTCCGAGCACCACCAGCGGGGCAGTGGGTCGATCACGTCGGCGTAGATCGCGGTGACCGGTGGCAGCCGCCCGCCCAGGCCGCGTTCGCCCAACCGGACGTCGGCCGTGACGGCGATGCTCCGCGGCACCCACAAGCCGTCCTTCGCGCCGCCTTCCAGCACCTCCAGGTGGTCCATCGCCCCGGCGCGGTAGCCGAACTTCGCGTAGGTCTGCCGGCCGCCGAAGTCCGCGCGCTTCTCCCGCGTGTACATGCCGATCAACGTCGGGTGGCCCGCCATGGCGTCGGTGACCCCCTTCACGCCCTGGGCGACGTACTCGTGGGGCACGCCCGTGGTCGACTCCAGCGACGGGTGCAGCGCGTCCTCGCACAGCCGGCTCCGCTGGTAGTCGATCGCCGCGCTGCCGGAGGCGGCCGAGTGCATCACGGCGGCGGCCACCACGAAGCTCAGCAACAGCGCGGTGACCACGCTGACCAGCAACGTCAGCGGACTCGACAGGGCCGCGCGCGGGGCGGCTCGCCACGGGATCTGCACCAGCGCACGGTAACCGGCGATCACTGCGCAGAGGAGACCTTTCGGCCACGGCGGTGATCATCCGGACAACCTCCGGACAACGCGTCCTGTTGTCCGGATCGGGCCGCCCGATGTCGGACACGGGCCTGGTGCCCCGGTTGGCGCGGGCCCGTTCGGGGTACCGGGACGGCATGGAACCGAAAGTGCTGAAGAAGTCACTCGCGGTGCTGGTCAGCGGCGCGGCGTTGTTCCTCTCCCTCGGCGCCGGGTGCGAGAGCGGGGGCGACGGGGACGGCGACGAGGACCGGCCTGGCGTCGAGCAGCAGGACCAGCAGGACGGCGACCAGGGCGACGAGCAGGACGGCGAGCAGGACGGCGACAACTGACCCCGGGCGGCGCGTCGGCGACGACGTGCCGCACCGGTCGCGCCCGGCGCGGTCTTGACATCCCGATGGTGGTCTAGTCCAATTCTCCCACCTGGAGGCCGCCACCGCTGGGAGGAGACGCATGTCGCGCAGGGTCCTGTTCGCCAGGGTGGCGGTGGTGGCGGCGTTGGTGGTGGGAGCGGCGGCGGTCGGCTTCGCGCCCGCGTACGCCGCGTCGGTCACCGCGACGTTCACCAGGACGTCGAGCTGGGAGACCGGCTACACCGCGCAGTTCTCGATCAGGAACGAGACCAGCGCGGCCGTCTCCGGGTGGAAGGTCGAGTTCGACCTGCCCGCCGGCACGACCGTCGGCGCCTACTGGGACGCGTTGCAGACCAACTCGGCCGGGCACTACGCGTTCACCCACCGCGAGTACAACGGCGCCATCGCGCCCGGTGCCGCGGTGACGTTCGGCTTCAACGCCTCGGGCACCGCGAGCCCCGCCAACTGCAAGATCAACGGCGCGTCGTGCGCGGGTTCGCCGACCACCACGACGACGACCACCACAACCACCACGACGACCACGACCACCGGGCCGACGACGACCACCACCACACCGCCGGTGACCGGTCTGCCCAAGCGGGTCCTGGTCGGCTACCTGCACGCGAGCTTCGCCAACGGCTCCGGCTACGTCCGGATGAAGGACGTCTCCGACGACTGGGACATCATCAACCTGTCCTTCGCCGAACCCACCTCCGCCACCTCCGGCGACCTCCGCTTCGCCCAGTGCCCCGTGGCCGAGTGCCCGAACGTGGAGTCCGAGGCCGAGTTCATCGCGGGCATCCGGGACAAGCAGGCCAAGGGTAAGAAGGTGCTGATCTCCATCGGCGGCGCGAACGGCCAGGTGCAGCTGTCCACCACGGCCGCGCGCGACGCGTTCGTCCGGTCCGCCTCGGCGATCATCGACAAGTACGGCCTGGACGGCCTCGACGTCGACTTCGAGGGCCACTCGTTGTCCCTCAACGCCAACGACACCGACTTCCGCGCGCCCACCACCCCGGTGATCGTGAACCTGATCCAGGCGCTGAAGACCCTGAAGGGCCGCTACGGCGCGAAGTTCGTGCTCACCATGGCCCCGGAGACGTTCTTCGTCCAGGTCGGCTACCAGCACTACGGCGGCAGCGGCGGCGCCGACCCGCGCGCGGGCGCGTACCTGCCGGTGATCCACGCCCTGCGCGACGACCTCACCCTGCTGCACGTCCAGCACTACAACTCCGGCCCGATCATGGGCCTGGACAACCAGTACCACTTCATGGGCGGCCACGACTTCCACGTCTCCATGGCGGACATGGTGCTGGCCGGGTTCCCGGTGCGCGGCGACGCGACGAAGGTGTTCCCGGGCCTGCGGCCGGACCAGGTCGCCATCGGCCTGCCCGCCGGCATCAACGCGGGCAACGGCTTCACGTCCGTCACCGAGGTGCACAAGGCGCTGGACTGCCTGATGAAGGGCGCGAACTGCGGCGCCTACCAGCCCAAGGCCGTCTACCCGAACCTGCGCGGCCTGATGACGTGGTCGATCAACTGGGACCGCTTCGGCGGCTTCGAGTTCTCCCGCTCGCACCGCGCCTACCTGCCCCGGTGACGCCCCGGCCGGTCCCGCCGGGGCGTCACCCCCGGCGGGACCGGCCGGCTCACCACCGCGGGAACAGGGGCTGCGGCTGGGGCAGTTCGCCCGACAGCGTCACGCACTGCTCGGAGACGCGCGCGGCCAGGGTCGGCACGAACGGCGTCAGCTCCCGGGCCAGGACGCGGCACGCGGCCAGCAGCGCGCTGAGGGCCGAGTCCAACCGCCGGCCCGCCCCGGTGTCGCCGCCGCGCTCGGCGCGGGCCAGGTCCCACGGCCGCACCTGTTCGACGTACCGGTTGGCCTCCTCCACGATCCGCCACACCGCCGCGGTCGCCCGCCGGAAGTCGAAGTCGTCGACCGCGGCGCGCACGAGGTCCGGCGCCTCGCGGCACGCCTTCGCCACCGGCTCGGCGTCCGCGTCCGGCACGGCGCCGACGGGCGGCCGGCCGTCGCGGTAGCGGTGGACCATGACGGTGACGCGGCTGACCAGGTTGCCCAGGCCGTTGGCCAGGTCCTCGTTCGCGCGGGCGACCAGGCGCGCCTCGGTGAAGTCGGCGTCGCCGACGCGCGGCACGTCGCGCAGCAGCCACCACCGCACCGCGTCCGGGCCGTACCGGTCCGCCAGCGCCACCGGGTCGACCGCCGCACCCGCCGATTTGCTGATCTTGCGGCCGTCGGTGGTCAGGTAGTCGTGCACCAGGATGTCGGTCGGCAGCGGCTCACCCGCCGACAGCAGCATGGCCAGCCAGTACACGGCGTGGAACCGGACCACGCCCTTGCCGATCACGTGCACGCGCCGGTCGCCCCGCACCCACCACCGGCGGTAGTTCGAGCCCTCCCCGCCGTAGCCGAGGCTGGTGATGTAGTTGCCCAGCGCGTCCCACCACACGTAGACGACCTGGTCCGGGTCGCCCGGCACGGGGATGCCCCAGCCGTGCGCGCGCTCGCGCGAGCGGGACACCGAGAAGTCGCGCAGGCCGGCGGCGATGAACGCCAGCACCTCGTTGCGGCGCGCGGCGGGCTCGATCCGGACCGTGCCGTCGAGGACCAGGTCGCGGAGCCGGTCGGCGTGGCGGGAGAGCCGGAAGAACCAGTTCTCCTCGGCCACCCGCTGCGGCTCGACCTCGTGCTCCGGGCACCTGCCGTCCACCAGGTCGGCCGGCGCGTAGAACTGCTCGCAGCCGACGCAGTACAGGCCTTCGTAGTGATGTCGGTAGAGGTCGTGCGCGCACGCCCGCCACAGCCGTTCCACGCCGGTCCGGTGCCGCGCGTCGCGGCTGGTGCGGATGAAGTCGGTGAACGACAGCGCCAACGGGTCGCGCAACGCCGCGAACGCGGCCGAGTTGCGGTCGACCAGGTCGCCGGTCGACACGCCTTCCGCCCGCGCCGCCAGCACGTTCTTCAGCGAGTTGTCGTCGGTGCCGGTCAGGAACCGCACCCGGTCGCCGCGCAGGCGGTGGTGCCGGGCCAGCACGTCGGCCTGCACGAGCTCCAGCGCGAAACCCAGGTGCGGGCGCGAGTTGACGTACGGGATGGCGGTCGTCACGTAGAAGCGGGGCATCGGAACCTCCTGGTGCGGAGTTCCCAGCCGGCTGAGACCCCTGGGACGGGGGCCTCGGACTCGTCATCCGTGCAGCGTCGGCCGCCCCGCGTGGCGGGGCATCAGGACGGGGCACGACGAGGACATGGCGGCGACGCTAGCAGCGCCACCGCCCGTCCCGCGCCTGGGTTACGCCCGGTCGGCGACCGATCCGGTCAGCAACCGATGCGGTCGGCGCCCAGCGCGATGTCGTCCAGCCAGAGGTCGTGGCTGCCCTCGTTGGGCTGGTAGAGCTGCCAGCCCAGCTTGACCGTGTCGAACCGCGGGAACAGGAAGTCGACCTGGTTGCCGCCGTGCTCGCGGGTGGAGACGGTCAGGTCCGGGTTGGGCTTGCCGTCGAACCACAGCGTGATCCGGTTGTCCGAGGCGTCCATCCGCCACTCGACGCACTGCCACGCGCCGGCCTTCGAGGGCGCCGACTCGCGCCAGTTCGTCCAGTCGCCGGTCGGGCCGCCGTCCGCGCCGACACCCCACAACGCCTTGTCCAGCGTGGGCACGTACTGGCCGCCGAGCGGGCGCACGACCTCCGGGCCGTCACCCGTGGCCTCGACCAACGTGTAGTGGGCCCAGTCCGGCGCGTCCGGGAACGCCTCGACGCGCACCCGGACCCGGCCGTAGAAGCTGTTGCCCGGCGCGGCGAAGTCGTCCACCTTGAGGAACGCCCGGCCGTTGCCCTCGGTCCGCACGTGCAGCACCTTCTGGCCGCGCCGGTCGCGTTCGACCTCCAGCGAGCCGTTGCGGGTGTCGACGCCCCACTTGAGGCTGGTGCCGGCGCCGGTGGGCACCTGCTGGAAGTCCTCGCAGAACAGCAGACCCGCGCGGGCGCAGGTCTTCAGCCGGTGATCGGCCTGATCGGGACCGGCGGCGTCCGCGACCGGCAGGGCGACGACCGACAGCAGGACGGCGAGGACCGCCGAGGACAACCGTTTCCGCACGGGTAGCTCCTTCTGCGCTGAGGGGGGCAGCAGGAAGCTATCGGCTCTGGGAACGCTCCCACACCTCTGACCGGCGCAACACCCCTGGTCCGTTCGCAGGTCCTACTCGAAGCGGGACGGATCGCCCGCGCCGTGCCGGACGACCTCCGGCTCACCCTGGGAGAAGTCGACGACGGTGGTCGGCACGGTGCCGCAGTCACCCGCGTCCAGCACGGCGTCGACCACGTGGTCCAGCCGTTCCTTGATGTCCCAGCCGTGGACCAGCGGTTCCTCCTGGTCGGGCAGCAGGAGGGTGCTGGACAGCAGCGGTTCGCCGAGCTGCGCCAACAGGGCCTGCGCGACCGGGTGGTCGGGGATGCGGGCGCCCACCGTCTTCTTCTTCGCGTGCATCAGCCGGCGCGGCACCTCGGTGGTCGCCGGGAGGATGAACGTGTAGCTGCCCGGCGTCGCCGCCTTGATCGCCCGGAAGACCGCGTTGTCCACGTGCACGAACTGCCCGAGCTGGGCGAAGTCGCGGCACATGAGCGTGAAGTGGTGCCGGTCGTCCAGGTGCCGGATCTGCCGGATCCGGTCCAGCCCGGCCTTGTTGCCGAGCCGGCAGCCGAGCGCGTAGCAGGAGTCGGTGGGATAGGCGATCAGGCCGTCGGACTTGATCAGCTCCACCGCCTGGTCGATGGACCTGCGCTGCGGGTTCACCGGGTGCACGTCGAAGTACCTGGCCATGCGGGGAGCCTAGTGTCCCGTTCACCCGCCCGCGTGTCCTACCTTCCGAACGCGCGTGTCCTACCTTCAGACCACCCGTGTCCTGCGTTCGGAACACCCGAGTTGAACGCTCAGGCACGTCGTGTGCAACACGCCGGTGGGTGGCTCGGGCCGACTGGCCGGCCCGGCGGCTGCGGGAGGCGATCGCGGACGGGCGGCCGCCGGTCGGGAGCAGGCTGCCCGCTGCTGCGCGCCGACGGCGTCACGGGAGTCGCCGTGGAAGACCCCGGTTCGCTCGGCGCGCGTCAGCACCGGTGTGGTCCTCGGTGGCGCGAGTTGTCGAGGTGGGTCGGGCCAGCGGTTCTCGTCATCGAGGACGATTACGACGCGGAACACCGTTGTGGCAGGCCGCCCGTTCCCGCATTCCGCGCCATGCTCCCCGATCGTGTTTGTCGCACGGGAAGTGTGTCCAAAGTGCTCGCCCGGCATTGCGCGTCGGCTGGTTGCCCGTGCCCGACGCGTATCGAAACGGTGTGATCGAAGCAAAGGGGTGCGCCGACCTCGGCAATGCCGTGCCGCCGCAACTCGTGTTGGCCGCCATGATGGCGTCCCGGGAACTGGAACGCATTTGCCGTCGCCCGGCACCTGCCCGGTGAGGTCGTGCACGGCGCCGCCGGGCCGCACCTGCCGATCACCTTTGATGACAGCGTTTCCGACACGGATCTCGCCGCGGGTGTCGCCGTCGTCGCGGACGTCCGGCGAAAATCATGATTGTCGCTCTTGTTTCTGCGACTACTCAGAATTCATCGCCGACCGCGGCGGTCACACTATCGCGTGGATGATGCGCACGGTCGGATTTAGTTGATCATCCTAAGTGGACAGGCCTCGTCGGTGCGGTCACGATGGGTGCACACCCGGGAAGTCGGACGCGGAGATCCTGCGGCACTCCCGGGGCAGTTCACGTTCTTCGTTCGAAAGCAGAACACCACTCATGACCGCACAGGCACCCACGAAAACCCATGATCGAGAGCACGACCACCACCCGCTGCCCGTCCACCTCGTCGGCTCGCTGCCGCGACCGCTGTGCGACGACCCCGCCACCGCCATGGGCTGGTTCCTCCGGCACCGGGGCGGCGCCGCGCTGACCGCCCTGCCGTCCGACCGCGACCCGCGCTGGATCATCGACTGGCTCACCCACCACATGTCCGCCGTGCCGGCCCTCGAACAGGTGCGCGGCGGTGAGAGCCGCGGCTACGACGACATGCCGTACTACCGCGTGCGCCCCGGCCAGCGGCTGTGCGCGGAGGAGATCGGCCTGTCCCGCGTCGAGCAGGCCGACGCGGCGTTCGCGGCGCTGGACCGCTTGCGCCTCGCCGGGACCTGCGAACAGCTCCGGGTCCAGGTGGGCATCCCCAACGCCCTCGACCTGGCGGTGTTCGCGTTCGGCTCGGTCGACGCCGCCCGGGAGTGGCTGCCGACCATGCAGGTCGCGGTCGTGCACGAGGTGACCGAACTGGTCGCCCGGTGGGGTGACCGGCTGCAGCTCCAGCTGGAGACGCCCGCCGTGCTGGTCGCCTACCACCTCACCCCGCCCGCCACGTGGCCGGCGCTGACCGCCGAGCTCGCCGGGCAGGTGGCCGGCGTCCTGGCGGCCGCGCCGCGCACCCGGTGGGTGCTGCACCTGTGCTACGGCGACCTGGAGCACGTGCCGGTGTTCACGCCGAGCGACCTGCGGCCGGCCGTGCTGTTCCTCAACGCGCTGGCCGACGCGCTGGCGGAGCGGGGCGCACCGATGCCGACGGTGCACCTGCCCGTGGCCGGCGGCGGCAACCCGCCGCCGACCGACTCCGCCTTCTACGAGGAGCTGAAGCGCCTGCGACGTGGCGTGGAGGTCATCGCGGGAGTCGTGGCCGAGGACCACCCGGAGGAGACCCGCGAGGCGCTGCGGCTCACCGTGGAAGCGCTCGGCATGCCGGTGGCCGGCATCGCGGCCGCGTGCGGCTACGGGCGACGGACCGAGGACGCCGCCGCGGCGAACCTCGGTCTGGCCGCCCAGCTCGCCCAGGAGTGGAACGTGCGCTGACGGCGCGGGCGGTGGGGACGTCCGGCATCCCCACCGCCCGGCCCGCGACGGTGGTCCCCGTCGGCCGCGGCCGGCCGGCACGTACGGTGAAGGCTGGTTGCGCCGTTGGAACCACCGAGGAGTACCCGACATGGCCGAACGGTCCGGTGGCAGGAGCGGTCGCGTGGTGCGCACCGAGTGGGTCGCGCCGCAGGTGATCCGCGTGGTGCTCGGCGGGGAGGGGCTCGCGGACTTCGCCGTCGGCCCGTACACCGACAGCTACGTCAAGCTCGCGTTCCCGCTGGACGACGTGCTCTACCCCGAGCCGTTCGACCTCGGCGCGATCCGCGCGACCATGCCCCGCGACCAGTGGCCGCGCACCCGCACGTACACCGTGCGCAAGTGGGACGAGCGGGCCGGCGAGCTGTGGATCGACTTCGTCACGCACGGTGACTCGGGCGTGGCCGGTCCGTGGGCGGCGAAGGCCCAGCCGGGTGACGTGCTGCACTTCGCCGGTCCCGGCGGCGGGTACGCGCCCGACCCGGACGTCGCCTGGCACCTGATGGCCGGAGACGAGAGCGCGTGGCCCGCCATCGCGGCGGCGCTGGAGGTGTTGCCGGCCGGCGCCCGCGCGGAGGTGTTCGTCGAGGTCGACGGCCCCGACGACGAGCAGGTCGTGCGGTCGGCGGGTCGGGTGGACCTGCGGTGGCTGCACCGCGACGGCGGCCCGCGTGGACGGCTGGTGGTGGACGCGGTGCGGGCGCTGGCGTTCCCCGAGGGCGTGGTCCAGGTCTTCGTGCACGGCGAGGCGACCATGGTCAAGGACCTGCGCGGGCACCTGAAGGTGGAGCGGGGCGTGCCGCGCGAGCAGATGTCGATCTCCGGCTACTGGCGGCTCGGCGCGGACGAGGACGGTTGGCAGTCGTCCAAGGGCGAGTGGAACCGGCGGGTCGAGCAGGAGCAGGGTTAGCGGTCCGCGCCGCGGGTCTCGCCCGGCTTCCCGCTGGTGGGCTCCCGGCAGGAGGTCCGCAAGCTCATTCCCCGCCCTCTCGGAGCTTCTCGATGCGCGACGTGACGTACTCCCACTTCGCCCAGAACGTCGCGAGCCGCGCGCGTCCCGCGTCGTTGAGCGCGTAGAACTTGCGGGGCGGACCGAGCCCGGACGGTCGTTTCGCCACCTGGACGAGCCCGTTCTTCTCCAGTCGCAGCAGAATGGTGTAGACCGTCCCCTCGACGACGTCGGCGAAGCCGAGTTCGTTCAGCCGGCGCGTGATGGCGTACCCGTAGGTCTCCTCGCTGCCGATGATCTCCAGCACGCAGCCCTCCAGCGTGCCCTTCAGCATCTCCGTCAGGTCGTCCATCGCGGTCCTCTTCGGTCCTTCCCGGTACTCGGTGATACCGAGTACCACTACAAGGTATCACGGAGTACCGGGCATCCGGGTGGGCCCGCCGCGAAGTGGGCCTGGTCAGCCGAGCGCGCGGTCCAGGCCGAGGCGCACCGGCGGCGGCAGCGGGTCGCGGGCCCGGAACGCCTGGAGGAAGTAGGCGACCAGGCGGCGCGAGGCGGCCACCGCCTCGTCCACCGAGTCGGTGACGAGGCCGTTGTTGGCCATCAGCACGAGCGTCAGGTCGTCGAGGGCGAAGTCCGGCCGGAGCACGCCGATGCCCTTGGCGCGTTCCACCACGCCGGCGAACGCCTCCTCGGCCCGCGCGCGCATCTCGTCCACCGGCACGGCGTCCGGGAAGGCGGTCAGGAACGCGGCGCTGAACCCCCGGTCCCGGGCCTGCATCTCGCACAGCTTCTCCACCACCCGGCAGAAGCCGCGCCACGGGTCGGCGTCCTGCGCCGCCCGGTGCACCTCGCCCGTGCACGCTTCGAGCTGCTCCGCGAACACCTCCCTGACCAGCGCCTCCTTGGTGGGGAAGCGGCGGTAGAGGGTGGCCACGCCCACCCCGGCGCGGCGGGCGATCCCGGTCATCGACACGTCCAGGCCTTCGGCGGCGAACGCCTCCCGCGCCGAGGCGATGATGCGGTCGCGGTTCTGCCGCGCGTCCACGCGCAACCGAGTCGTCTCACGGGTCACGCCTCTCACTTTAGCCCAAGCGGAAGGTGCCCTCCGGTTAGCGTGTTAACGTCGAAGTGGAAGGTGTCTTCCGCTTATGCGAGGGGTGAGGGATGCGCGCAGCGCTGTTCGACCGGTACGGGCCGCCGGAGGTCTTGTACGAGGGCACGGTGCCCGACCCGGAGGTCCCGCCGGGGCACGTGCTGGTGCGGGTGCACGCGGCCAGCGTCAACGGGGGCGAGCGGATCGACCGGACGGGCCGGATGAGGGTCCTGTTCGGCTCGAAGTTCCCCAAGCGGGTGGGCATCGACTTCGCGGGCGAGGTCGTGTCCGGGCCGGGGTTCGCGCCCGGCGCGCACGTGTGGGGCGGCTTGCCGCGCGGTCGGTTCGGCAGCGCCGCCGAGTACGTCGTCGTGCACCCGCGCCAACTCGCGCCCAGTCCCGCCGGCCTCGACCTGGTGCGGGCCGCCGCGTTGCCGGGTGTCGGCACGACCGCCATCACCGCCCTGCGCGACAAGGCCGGGCTCGCCCGCGGCGAACGGCTCCTGGTGCGCGGCGCGAGCGGGGGCGTGGGCAGCGTCGCCGTGCAGGTGGGCAAGGCCCGCGGTGCGCACGTCACCGCCCTGGCGGGCGAGCGGGCACTCGACTTCGTCCGCGAGCTGGGCGCCGACGAGGCGGTCGACTACCGCACCGATCCCGCCGACCTCGGCCGCTTCGACGTCGTCCTCGACACGTACGGCAGCTCACCGCGCACGTACCGCCGCCTGCTCGGACCCGGTGGCCGCATGGTCGCCATCGCGTTCCGCTCCGCCGGTGACGTCGGCTACCTCCTCGCCTCCGCGGTGTTCGGCGCGCGGCGCGTCCGGTTCTTCAGCGGCAACCCCAAGTCCGAGCTGTTCGCCGACCTCACCGCGCTGGTCGAGAGCGGCGCGGTCCGGCCGGTGGTCGACACCGTCCACCCGCTCGCCGAGACCGCCGCGGCCCACCGCGCGCTCGAAGCCGGTGGCGTGCGCGGGAAGCACGTGATCCGGGTCGTGTGATCAGACGAACGGGCTGACCGCGTTCTCCGCCCCCACCAGGGCCGCGCCGCAGAGTTCGAGGTTCACCCGGGGGAGGAGCATGCCGTGGCGCGCGGCCACGTTCGCGTCACGCCACATCCGCTGCAACGGGCTGGAGTCGGCGAAGCCGCGCGAACCGTGCGCGTGCAGCAGCGTTTCCAGCGCGCGGGTCACGTGGCGCACGGCCACGGTCTCGTCGGCGACCCGGCGTTCCGCGTCGGCTCGCGCGGCGGCGGCGGTCAACCGCGGTGCGAGGTCCGCGATGGCGGTCAGGACGTCGGCACTCATCACGGAAACCCCCTGCGACGGCGACGGCGAGTGGCCCAGCGTCGCATCGCGGGTCGGTGGACCGGCACGCCCGTTCGCGTGGCCTCGCCCGCCGAACAGGGGAGGCGTGGCGTGATGGACGAGATGCACGAGGTGTGGCGGATGCTCGCAACGGCGCGCGGTTGGTGGCCGGTGCGCTGTCGATGGGCGTCGTCCAGACGGTCGGGCGCGTGTGCCCTTCGCCGTGACCGGTCGGTCCACAGTGGAATCGTCCGTCAGGGGACACGCTGGTCGGCGATGTTCCGCATGCCTTCGGGCCGAGGGCGTGGGCCGCCTGTGCCCTGACGAGGTCCAGCCCGGTCGGCGGCATTCCGCCTGACGTCGACTTGGCCCCCGGTGCGAACGCGTGCACCCGCGCCGGCTCGCGTTGCGGACGGCCCGAGTCCGGGCCACGTCTAAGGTCCAGGTGTGCCGATCGAACTCAGCCCCACCGCGCGAGCCTTGCGCGCCGTGGAGATCCTCCAGGCGCGACCCGGCGTGACGGCCGGTGAGCTCGCCGCCGGGCTGGGCGTGACGGAACGGGCCGTGCGGCGGTACGTCGGCATCCTGCGCGAGGCGGGCATCCCCGTCGAGTCGACCCGGGGCCCCTACGGCGGGTACCGGCTCGGGCGGGGCACGCGGCTGCCGCCGGTCGTGTTCACCGAGCCCGAGGCGCTCGTCCTGGTCATGGCGGTGCTCGACCACCCGGCCGACGACCTCGTGGACGCGGCCCTGGGCAAGGTGGTCCGGGCGCTGCCCGAGCACGTCGGCAAGCAGGCGGCGGCGTTGCGCGAGCACGCGTCCGCCGCGCCCGACCGCAGCGCGATCCGCCCGGACCCGGGTACGACCAGCGCGCTCGTCGCCGCGATCGCCGCCCGACGGCGCGTGGTGGTGACCTACCGCCCCGACTCCGGCGGCGAGTGGGAGACCGAGGCGGACCCGTGGGCGGTCGTCGTGCGGCACGGGCGTTGGTACCTGCTGTGCCACTCCCACCGCGCGGACGCGGTCCGCACCTACCGGATCGACCGGGTCCGCGCGGTCCGGCAGACCGAGCACGGGTTCGAACCGCCCGCGGACCTCGACCCGGTCGCGGTGGTGGAGGAGAACCTGGGTGCCGGTTGGGAGTTCCCGACCCGCGTCGTGTTCCACGCGCCGGCGGAGAAGGTGGCGCCGTGGGTCCGGCCCCCGATGGGCCGCCTCGAACCGCTGGGCGACGGGTGCGTGCTCGTCGGCAGCACGAGCAACCCGGCCATGTACGCGCAGGAGTGGCTGGCGACCGTGCCGTTCAACTTCCGCGTCGAGGGCGGGCCGGAGCTGCGGGCCGCGGTCGCGGCGCTCGCCGCGCGCTTCGCCGCCGCCGTGGACTGACCGCGATCACCGCCGCCAGGGCGCACAGGACCGCGGTCCAGGCCAGGGTCGCGTCGGTCGAGGTGCGGTCGGCCACGAGGCCGGCCAGCCACGGCCCGGCGGTCTGGCCGGCCGCGAACAGGGTGGTGAACGCGGCCAGCGTCGCGGTCAGGTCGGCGGCCGGCACGGCGTCCCGGATGAGCGCGGTGACGGCGGCCGGCACGCCCATGAACGTCGCGCCGTAGACGATCGCGGAGCCGAGGATCACCAGCGGCGTGGGCGCCACCAGGGCCAGCGCCGCCCCACCTCCCAGCACGCCCAGCAACGTGGCCGGCGCGCGGGCGCCCGGCCAGGCGGCGATCGGCCGGCTCCACAGCACCGGCGTCGCCACCACGGCCAGCCCGAGCGCCGCCCACGTCAGCACCACCTGCCAGGTCGGGGCCCGGCGCTCGACCAGGTAGGCCGACAGGAACGTGATGTAGGTGATGTAGCCGAGCGCGAACAGCGCGTACGCCGACGCGACCCGCCAGAGCGGGCGCACCCGCGCCCGACCGGCCGTCGCGGCGGGCGCCTCGCCGTCCGCGCGGGCCGCGGTCCAGGAGGCCAGCGCGGCCACGCCGGCGGCGACGCCCAGGACCACCCAGGCGGCCCGCCAACCGTCGCCCAGCAACGGGATCGCCACGCCGCCGAACGCGATGCCCAGCCCCGCGCCCGCGAAGTACACGGTGATCGGCGTGCCGGACCCGACCCGGGTGGCGATGCGCGAGGCGATCACACCGCCGGCGATGAACACCACCGCCCCCGCCGCGCCGGCCGCCGCGCGCACCACCAGCAGCACGGCGAAGTCGTCGCTGATCGCGGTGGCCGCCAACGCGACGGCCGTGCCCGCCATGCCGCGGCGGAACGCGGCCGTGACGCCCGAACGGCGGACGACGGCCGCGGTCACCAGCGCGCCGAGCAGGTAGCCGAGGCCGTTGGCGGCGCTCATCGCGCCGGCTTCGGCCAACGTCCAGCGCAGGTCGTCGCGCATCGCGGGCAGGAGCAGCCCGTAGGCGAACCGGGCGAGCCCGAGCGCGGACGCCGTGCCGAGCGCGAGCCGAACGGCTTGCCACATCCGTGCCCCCGGAGATCGAACCGATCGGTACCATCAGCACGCTAGCAGGCGATCGAACTGATCGGTACCATCCGGGTCATGCCGGTGGCCAAGGGCTCCACGATCGATCCGGGACGCACCCGGGCCGCGATCCTCGACGCGGCCACCCCCGTGCTCTACGAGCGCGGCCTCGACGGCATCGGCGTCGCCGAGCTGTGCACGCGCCTCGGGGTGTCCAAGGAGACGCTCTACCGGCACTTCGGCACCAAGGACGGCCTGGTGCGGGCCGTGCTCGAAGCCCGCAGCGAGCGGGTGACGCGGTCGCTGGCCGCCGCCGTCGCCGCCGCCGGACCCGATCCCGCCGACCAGCTCACCGCCGTGTTCGACACCTTCCAGCAGACCTACGACGAGCCCCGGTTCCGCGGCTGCGCCATGCTCAACGCCGCCGCGCAGCACCACGTCGAGCCGGTGCGCGCCATCACCGCACGCCACCTGGACCGGTACCTCGACACGCTCGTCGGCATCGCCGAACGCGCCGGGGCCGCCGATCCGGGGCTCCTCGGGCGGCAGCTCCTCATGCTGGTCGAAGGCGCCACCGTGGTCGCCACGCACCACGGCCCGACCGGGGCGGGCGACCACGCCCTGCGCGCCGCGCTCGTCCTGCTCGCTGCCGCGTCCTGACCGCACCGAACCCGTTCGGCGGAGTGGCGCGGCGGGCGGCAGCGGCACCATGGGCACCGGGGGAGTGCTCATGCGATTCGGTCGGAGAACCTTCATCCAGGCAACCGGACTCGTCGCGCTCGGCGGGTGGGACAGCGATTGGGCCCGGCTGCGCCGCGTGCTCACCGGCAGGCTGGTCCTGCCCGGTGACGACGTCTACGACACCGTGCGCAGGCCGTACAACACCGTGTACGCGCACCGCAGGCCCGCGGCCGTCGCGCTGTGCGCCGACGAGTCCGACGTCGCGCGGTGCCTCGACTTCGCCGCCCGGGAACGGATCCCGGTCGCCGCGCGCAGCGGCGGGCACAGCTACGCCGGCTACTCGGTGCCCGAGAACGGTCTCGTCGTCGACCTGTCCGCGTTGCGCGCCGTCCGCGTCGACCACCGCGGGCGGGCCGAGGTCGGCGCGGGCACGCGGATGATCGACCTGTACGACGAGCTGGCGCGGACCGGTCGGTTGCTGCCCGCCGGGTCGTGCCCCACGGTCGGCATCGGCGGCCTCACGTTGGGCGGTGGGATCAGCGTCGTCGGGCGCGAGTACGGCCTGACGATCGACCACCTGCGCGCCGCGCGGATCGTCACGCCGGGCGACCGGCCGCGCCGGACCGACGAGCACGCCGAACCCGACCTGTTCTGGGCGCTGCGCGGCGGCGGTGGCGGCAACTTCGGCGTCGTCACGTCGTTCACCTTCGACACCGAGCCCGCGCCGGACGTGACGGTGTTCCTGCTGGACTTCCCGGCGGACGCGGCGACCGACGTGCTGGGCGCGTGGCAGGAGTGGGCGCTCGGCACCCCGGACGGCCTGTGGTCCGCGTGCAACGTCGCCGCCGGCGCCCCACCGGTCGCGGGCGTGGCCGGCACCTGGATCGGGTCCGCGCGGGAACTGGGCCGGCACCTCGACCGGTTCGCCGCGAAGGTCGCGCCGACCGGCCGCGCGGTCCGCCCGATGGACTACGGCGCCGCCATGCGGTTCTTCGCCGGCTGCCTGCCCGAGTGCCGGCCGGACGACGGCTCGCCGTTCGTGGCCTCCTCCAGGATGCTGCACCGGCCGGTCGACCCGGCGCGGGTCGTCGCGCTGCTGGACGGCCGCCGGACGGGACGGGTCCAGTTCGACACGTTCGGCGGCGCGATCGCGCGCGTGCGGCCGGACGCCACCGCGTTCCCGCACCGCGACGCCATCGCCAGCGCGCAGGCGTACGTCGACGTGGTCGGCGTCGACGAGGCCGAAGCCCGCCGGATCACGGCGGAGCTGCGCGACGGCATCGGCCACGGCACCGGCTACGTCAACTACATCGACCCCGACATGCCGGACTGGCCGACCGCCTACTACGGGCGGAATCTCCCACGCCTGCGCCGGGTCGCGCGCCGCTACGACCCGGACCGCGTCCTCGCGTTCCCGCAAGGGCTCGTCTGACCTCGCTCGTCGCGTCGCGGCCCGATCACCGTGCCGTCGGGCGGTCCGCCGCCGGGCGGGCCGACGGGTGCGGGCGCTCGTCCGATTCGGCCGTGTGCGCGATTCGAGATAGGCGGCAGAGGGTGTTCGGGGCTACCCTGGGAGCGCTCCCAGGAGAGATTCCCCGCCGTCGTGGACCCTTCGGAAGGAGTTCCATGCGAAGCACTGTCCGCGCGTTCGTGCTGGCCGGGCTGATGGCCGCGTCCGCGGTCGTCGCCGCAGCCGGGCCGGCCCAAGCCGACACCACGATCTGCGAGCAGTACGGATCGACCACCATCCAGGGCCGCTACGTGGTCCAGAACAACCGCTGGGGCACGTCGGCTACCCAGTGCATCAACGTCACCTCGACCGGTTTCCGGATCACCCAGCAGCAGGGCTCGGCGCCGACCAACGGCGCGCCGCTGTCGTACCCGTCGGTGTTCCTCGGCTGCCACTACTCCAACTGCTCGCCGGGCAGCAACCTGCCCATGCAGGTCAGCCGGATCCGCAGCGCGTCGTCCTCGATCAACTACAGCTACGTGGGCGGCACGTACAACGCCTCCTACGACATCTGGCTCGACCCGACGCCTAAGACCAACGGGGTCAACCAGATGGAGATCATGATCTGGTTCAACCGCCAGGGCTCGATCCAGCCGATCGGCAGCGCGGTCGGCAACGCCACCGTCGGCGGTCGCACCTGGCAGGTCTGGCGCGGCAGCAACGGCGCCAACAACGTGATCTCCTACGTCGCGCCGTCGCCGATCACGTCGTGGTCGTTCAACGTGCTCGACTTCGTCAACGACGTCCGCAACCGCGGCGCGATCACCACGTCCTGGTACCTGACCAGCATCCAGGCGGGCTTCGAGCCGTGGAACGGTGGCACCGGCCTGGCGGTCAACAGCTTCTCGGCCTCGGTCAGCGGCTGATCCACCGAACCGGCCGGTCCGGGTGTCCGCCCGGACCGGCCTCTCGGCGCTCTCACGGCCCGAACGCGACCTGCGCCGCCGGGACCAGTCGCACCGTCCCGCCGGGGTGGACGGCCGTGCTGAGGAGCCGGTTGTGCCGGTCGACGACCTGCTCGGCGGTCAGGCGCGCCCCGGGGTCGCCGTCGGCGGCCGGTGAGTGGCCGTCGCTCACCAGCACGACGTCCAGGCCGTGGCTCAACGCCGACCGCGCCGTCGCGTCCACGCAGTAGTCGGTGGCCAGGCCGGTCAGCACCACCGTGTCCACGTCCCGCTCGGCGAGCAGCGCCGCGAGGTCGGTGCGGTAGAACGCGTCGGTCGCCGTCTTGTCGACCACCACGTCGGTCGGCTCCAGCCGGAGACGCGCGCTGATCCGCGCGCCGGGCGAGTCGGGGTCGAACTCCGTGCCGCCGGGCCCGACCTGCCGCAGCGCGATCACCGGCACACCGGCGCGGCGGGCCTCCCGCGCCAACGCGGCGACGCGGTCGGCCAGCTCCTCGCCGCGCCAGACGAGCGGCACCAGCACCTCCTGCACGTCGACGATCAGCAGCGCCGCCCTCATGCCGGCGCGGCCTGTCCGCGGCGCGAGCCGTTGCCGGTCAGTTGCTCCACGTGCAGCCGTTCGGCCCGACCTGGGCGCCGCTGTCGGCGGACGCGGTCGCGGTCGAGCCGAGGACGATCGTGCCGATCGCGATCGCGAGGACCGGCAGCAGTCGCAGATCCCTTGCCATGTCGCGTTCCTTCCCGATTCGACGGAGTTCGCCTGACGAGCGCAGGCGCGGTCAGTGTCGCAGGGAAGGGGCGGCGCGAGGCTCGAACGACGACGGTCGCCCGACCCGTCACCCCGTTGCCGCAACGCCGCGGACACCCGGTCGGCGGCCCGCGGTTTGCGACGACCCCGTTGTAACCCTCATAATCGGTTACATGGCACTGAGCTGGAAGCTGGTCATCGACACCAGGAACGCACCCGCCCTCGCGGACTTCTGGGCCGCGGCCCTGGGTTACGAGGTGGAGGATCCGAGCGCGCTCATCGAGCAGCTGCTGGCGGCCGGTCACCTCGGCGCGGAAGCGGTCGTCGAGCACAACGGCCGCAAGAACTTCCGCGGTTACGCCGCCGTCCGCCACCCCGACGACCCGTTCGACGCGACCAGCGGCGTGGGTCGCGGCCGGCGGCTGCTGTTCCAGGACGTGCCCGAGGCCAAGTCCGGCAAGAACCGCCTGCACGTCGACGTCCACGGCGAACCCGGCGGACTGGCCGACCTGGTGGCCCGGTTGGAAGGGCTCGGCGCGACCCGCGTCGGCGAGTTCGACAAAGGGCCGGCCGGGCACTGGTGGGTCATGCGGGACCCGGAAGGTAACGAATTCTGCGCATCGTAGGGACGAAACGGACACGGAGGAGTGACGGGTGCGTCGATCGGGTAACTGAGGATCACTTGACTCGAAGGAGTGATCGTGCCCGTCTCCGGAATCGTCAGCGCCCTCATCGTGGGTCTGATCATCGGCGCCCTCGGTCGGCTCGTGCTGCCCGGCAAGCAGAGCATCCCGATCTGGCTGACCATCGTGGTCGGTGTCGTCGCGGCCTTCATCGGCACCTTCCTCGCCAACGCGCTCGGCGTCGGCGACACCCGCGGCATCGACTGGATCGAAGTGATCATCCAGGTCGCGCTCGCCGCCGTGGGCGTCAGCCTGGTCGCGGGCTTCTACAGCCGCAAACGAGTCTCCTGACCCGCACGCCCGACTTCGCCGAAGCCTGACCTCCCGCTCACCGGCCGGGGGTTAGGCTTCGGCCATGTCGAGGTGGCGCGGCCGGACCGCGGACACCGCCGTGGCGGTCGCCGCCGGCCTGGTCTCGCTGCTCGGGCTGGTGGTGCAGGCGCGCGGCATCGGCGCCCCGGCCGAGTGGGCGGCCCTGGCCGTCGTGCTGCTCTCCGCCGGCGCGCTGGTGTTCCGGCGCCGCCACCCCGTCCCGGTCGGCGTGGTGGCGTTGGCCGCGGTGAGCGCGTACGGCGCGTTGCTGCACCAGCCCGGCCCGATCATGGTCGTGTTCGTCGTGGCGCTCTACACCGTCGTCGACGAAGGCCACGTCGCCGTCGCCGTCGGACTGGGCGTCGCCTCGGTCCTCGCCTTCGCCTTCGCGGACGGCTTCAACCGGACCGGCAACGGCGCGACGTTCCTGCACGCCGGTTGGCTCGTCGCGGTCATCGTCGGCGTGACCCGCAACCGCCGGGCCTACCTCGCCGAAGCGGAAGCCCGGACCCTCGCCGCGGAGCAGCGGCTGGAGGAGGAGACCCGGCGCCGGGCCACCGAGGAACGGCTGCGCATCGCCCGCGAGCTGCACGACGCGCTGGGCCACCACCTGTCGCTGATCAACGTGCAGGCCAGTGCCGCGCTGCACCGCCCGGACCCGGCCCGGACCGAGCAGGCGCTGACCGCGATCAAGCAGACCAGCAAGGACACCCTGCGCGAGCTGCGAGCCACGCTCAACGCCCTGCGCCAGGACGGCGAAGCGCCACCCGACCTGGAGCGCCTCGGCGACCTCGTCGCGACGGCGGGCCGGTCGGGGCTGGAGATCCGCGTCGAGCTCGCCGAGACCCGGCCGCTGCCGCCCGAGGTCGGCCGGGCCGCGTACCGGATCGTCCAGGAGGCGCTCACCAACGTGACCCGGCACGCGGGGGCGACCGCCGCCGTGGTCCGCGTCCGACCCGACCACGACGACGTGCTCGTGGAAGTGGAGGACGACGGCACCGGCGCGCCGGGCGTCCCCGGCAACGGGATCCTCGGGATGCGGGAACGGGCGCAGGCGCTGGGCGGTTCGCTGAGCACCGGCCCGCGCCCGGACGGCGGCTTCCGGGTCCACGCCCGCCTGCCGCTGCGCGCGGACCCGGTGCCGGCGTGATCCGCCTGCTGCTCGCCGACGACCAGACCCTCGTCCGCGCCGGTTTCCGGTCCATCCTGGACGGTGAGGACGGCATCGAGGTGGTCGGCGAGGCCGCCGACGGCGCGGAGGCGGTGCGGCTCACCCGGCACCTGCGACCCGACGTCGTGCTCATGGACGTCCAGATGCCCGGCTTGGACGGGTTGGCCGCCACGCGGGAGATCACCGCCGGCTCGGCCGTCCGCGTGATCATCCTGACCACGTTCGACCTGGACGACTACGTCTACGGCGCGCTGCGGGCCGGTGCGAGCGGCTTCCTGGTCAAGGACACCGAGCCGGCGGAGCTGATCCACGGCGTGCGGGTCGTGGCGCGCGGCGACGCGCTCATCGCGCCGTCGATCACCCGCCGGCTGATCGCCGAGTTCGCCAACCGCGCCGCGCACCCCGACCCCGGCCCGCGGCTGACCGCGCTCACCGACCGCGAGCGCGAGGTGATGGCGCTGGTGGCCGCCGGCCTGTCCAACGACGAGATCGCGGCGCGGCTGGTGCTGAGCCCGGCCACGGCGAAGACCCACGTCAGTCGCATCATGACCAAGACGCGGGTCCGCGACCGGGCCCAGTTGGTGATCCTGGCCTACGAGTCCGGTCTCACCGTTCCGGGCTGGCTGGCCGATCAGGCGGTGGCGCGACGGGACCGGGCCAGCGCCACCCCGCCCAGCGCCACGGCGGCCGCCCCGACCACCAAGGCCACGTAGGCGCCACCGCGGCCGTTGCCCGTGCCGATGCCGCTGTCGGCCGTGACCGCGACGAGCCCGCCCAGGGCCAGGCCGACGACCCCGCCGGCCAGGGACACCGCGGCTCCGAGGCGTCCGGTGCCGGTGCCGAAGCGGCCGGCGGGTCGGGTCAGGGCCAAGACCCCGACCACCAGGCCGACCAGGCCCAGCACCCCGCCGAGGCCGGCGCCGATCCGGCCGGGGCTCATCGTGTAGGCGCTGACGGCGGTAAGCGCAGTGGCCATGTGCATCAGGGATTCCTTCGCTCGGGCGACAAGTGCGAGCAGCGTAGGAACCGGGACGGGCGCGAGTCGTCGGGCCGGAGTTGTCGATCGGCCTACCACCGGGGTCGTACGCCTGCCGCACGCCGTACCACCGCAGTGGTGGTGGGACCCGTCACGGACACCTCGGTCGTGCTCGTGGTCCTGCCCGCCGGTCGGCCCGACGAACCGAAGAAACGGTTGACGCCGCTGGAGGTCCGGCGCCCACCCGGCCCGGGAGGTCGGTGGTCGAGTCGGTGGTCGTCGACGCCCGACCGCCGTGATCCGGTACCCCCGCTGGGTATGCTACGTTCTCCGCCATACCCGGCCGGGGTATCAACCGTCCCACTGGCTCACCGCAGCATGGAGATCAGGTGCCCGAAACGAGCAAGTTGACCGTCTGCCGAGGCTGCTGCTGCGGCACCGTCGCGAAGCACCCGGACGTCGACCACGCGACGCACTTGCGGAAGTTCCGCGAAGCCGCGGGGGAGCGCGCGGTCACCGTGGCCAACTGCCTGAGCTCCTGCGAGTTCTCCAACGTCGTCGTGGTCAGGCCCGCCCGGGGCACGGGCGCCCGTCCGGTGTGGCTGGGCGGCGTGCTCACCGACGAGGCGGTGGAGCACGTCCTCGACTGGGTCGCCGCGGGCGGCCCGGGGCGGGCCGAGATGCCCGCAGGCCTGGTCGACCACCTGATCGCCCGGCCGGCCGACGACCACGCCGCCGCGGGTGGCTGACCCGCCAGGGGACGGCGCCGCGCGGCGAGGACCTACGATGACGGCCTCGAGCGTGAAGGAGTCCGGGAGAGCTGTGCGGCACGTGCGGGTGGTCGGACTGGCCGTCGTGGTCGTGGTGCTCGCGGTCGCCGCCGCGGTGCTCGACCTGCCCGACCCCGAGCAGCTCCGGGGTTGGATCGACGGCAACGGCGTGCCGGCGCCGCTGGTGTTCTTCGCGGTGTGCGCGGTGGGCACGGCGGCGTTCTTCCCGAAACCGGTGCTGGCCGCGGCGTCCGGGCTGTTGTTCGGCGTCCTGCCCGGCCTGGCGATCGCGGTGGCGGGCTTCACCGCGGGCGCGGTGATCGCGTTCTTCGTCGCCCGGCTGCTCGGGCGGCCGTCGGTGGCGCGGTGGCTGGGTTCCGGCAGGCTGAAGGCGCTCGACGCGGTCTTCGCCCGCGACGGCCTGGCCGCGACCGTGGTGCTGCGCCTGCTGCCGGTGGTCCCGTTCGCCGTCTCCAACTACGGCGCGGGTGTCACCGCGGTCGCGCCGACGTCCTTCGCCGCCGGGACCGCGCTCGGGCTGCTGCCGACCACCGCCCTGGCCGCGACCCTCGGCGACGCCGCGCTCGACCTCGGCTCACCCCGTTCGATCGCGGCCGGTGCGGCGTGGCTGGTGCTGGCCCTGGTCGGGGTCTGGTGGGGCAGGCGGCTGCTCCTGCGGTCGAGGGACTGACTCACCGGTCCAGCACGGCACGCGCCAGGTCGTCGGCCACCACGTGCCGGTAGGGGTTGGTCGCCGGCCCGGCCGCCGTCGGGTGCACGCGGTTGGTCAGCAGCAGCACGAAGGACCGGCTGCCCGGCTCGATGACCAGCGAGGTCCCGGTGTAACCGGTGTGACCCACCGTGTACGGGGTGGCCAGCATGCCCATGAACGCGGGCTTGTCGACGTCCAGGCCGAGCCCTCGGGCGGCGCCCGGGATGGCGGCGTTCCAGTTCGTCGTCATCGCCCGGACGCTCTCCACCCGCAGGACGCGCCGGCCGCCGTACTGGCCGCCGTTGAGCAGCATCTGGGCGAAGACGGCGAGGTCGTGCGCGGTGGAGAAGACCCCGGCGTGCCCTGCCGTGCCACCGAGGTACCAGGACGTGGAGTCGTGCACCTGCCCCCAGATCAGGCCGCGTGAGCCGCCCGCGTACTGCGTCGGCGCGATGCGCGGCCGCAGGCTCTCCGGCGGCGTGAACATGGTGTCGCGCAGCCCCAGCGGCTCGGTGACCTCCGCGGCCACGAGGTCCGGCAGCGACCGGCCGGTGACCCGTTCCAGCACCTTGCCGACCACGATGAGGCTCAGGTCCGAGTAGACGTACCGGGTACCCGGCTCCGACCGGAGCGCCACCGCGTAGACCGCGGCCAACCGCTGCTCGACCGTCGGGTACGAGCCGAGCGCCAGACCGGCGGGCAGCCCGGACGTGTGGGTCAGCAACTGCCGGAGCGTGACGTCCTGCTTGCCGTTCTGGGCGAACTCGGGCAGGTAGCGCGCGGCGGGCGCGTCCAGGTCGATCAGGTCGCGCTCGACGAGCCGCATCGCGACCGCGGTGGTGAACAGCTTGGAGATCGACGCCACGTCGAAGATGGTGTCCTCGCGCATCGGGATCCGCTGGTCGGGCGGCAGTTCGACGCCGTCGGACCCGTAGCGCAACGCGTCCCCGACCGCCGCGTGGCGGGCGATCACGCCGTTGCGGGCGACCAGCACCACGCCGCCGGGGAAGGCCTGGGGTGACGCGAGCACGCCTGCCTCGACGTCGGGCACCAGCCGGTCGACGTGCTCGGCGGCCAGTCCGGCCTGCCGCGGCGTGCCGGGCCGCAGGCGCTGGTCCGGCAGCGCCGCGTGCCAGGGGGAGCCCGGCCGCCGGGTGATGGTCACCTCGGCCACCACCGGCAGGTGGTCCGACGCGCCGGTGGTGATCACCCGCGCCTCGCGCACCCGGGCCGGGTAGCCGGCGGCGACGTAGTCGATGCGCTTGGCCGGCGCCGCCGCCGGGTAGGTCAGGCCGGGGGACAGCGGGTTCGCCACGGCCCACGCGTCGACCAGCTCCGTCCACAGCGGAGCGAGTTCGGGCGCGTCCGGCGGCGCGTTGAAGTCGCCGAGCAGCACCCGCGCCTCACCCCGGTCCTCCGCCAGCACGCGCAGCATGTCGGCGACCTGGGCCCGGCGCACCGCCGGATCGGCGCGGTAGTCCAGGTGGGTGTTGTAGACGTGCACGCGTTCGCCGCGCACGTCCAGCTCGACCTCCGGGAAGCCCGGCGCGGGCTCGGGCGTCGGGTTCGGCACCTGGGTCGACAGCCTGGTGATCGAGTGGTTCGCCGCCGCGACGACGGGGTGCCGGCTGAGGACCGCCACGCCGTACCGCCGCCGCGGCAGGCCCGGTTCCGCCGGGTCCAGGTCGTAGATGGGCGCGAAGTAGACCTCCATGCCGACCGCCTCCGCGAGGTCCGCCGCCTGGTCGCGCCACTCGCTGCGCGCCATCCAGTGGACGTCGACCTCCTGCAACCCCACCACGTCGGCGCCGGAGGCCGTGATGTCCGCGGCCACCCGGCCCAGGTCCAGCCTGCCGTCCACGCCGACGCCGGTGTGGATGTTGTAGGTCATCACGGTCAACTCCGGGTCCGCGGCGCCCGCCGGCTCGGCCGTCGCGGACGGGGCCGCGCACAGCAGCGCGCACAGCACGGCGGTCGTCAGTCGGCGCATCGGCTCAGCCCTCCCAGGTCAGGCCGTGGCCGAACGGGTGCAGCGCGGTGGAGGGGTCGCCCGCGACCGGGATCGTGACGGGCAGCTTCCCGACCGGGGCGTGCTCCCCGTACAGCACCCGCACCGCCGACTCCATCGAGACCTCCGTGTAGGAGTAGGTCGCGAGGTAGGTTCGCGCCTCCGGGAAGTACGCGATGTCGTAAGGGTCCCGGACCGCGATGACGACGACCGGTTTCCCGGTGGCCAGCAGCGCCTTCACCAGGTTCTGCTGGCCGACGTCGGTCCACGCCTTGTTGGTCGCGACGATCGTCAGGTCGGCGGCGTTCGCCCCGGCGACCGCGCGGTCGATCGTCGCCTGGTTCGGGTTCGCGCCGGTGGCCAGGGCGTTCGCCGTCGCGGCACGGCGGCTCACGGCGGTGGCGAGCCGTTGCGGCACCGGGTCGGCGGTGGTCCCCCAGCCGGTGGTGAAGACGGAGGCCGGCGGGGTGCGCAGGGGCAGGATTTCGTTGCGCACGAGCGTCGTGGTGCGGTCCGTGATCCGCTGCGCGGCTTGCTTGTTCGGCGTGGTGCCGACGACCTCCGGCAGCTTCGCCGGGTCGACGAACCGGTCGTCGAACAGGCCGCGCTCGGCCTTCATCCGCAGGATCCGGCGGACCGACTGGTCGATGCGGCGCTCGGTGAGCTCGCCGCCGCGCACCGCCGCCAGCACCGCGTTGAACGCGAGGTCGATGTTCGGCGGCATCAGCAGCTGGTCGACGCCCGCTTTCAGGGCCAGCACGGGCACGCGGTCGTCGCCGTACTTCTGCCGGACGCCGGCCATCCCGAGCGAGTCGGTGACGACCACGCCGTCGTAGCCGAGCCGGTCGCGCAGGATGCCCGTGATGATCGGCCGGGAGAGCGTGGCCGGGTCGCCGGCCGGGTCGAGCGCGGGCACCACGATGTGCGCGGTCATGATCGAGTCGATGCCGGCCGCGATGGCGCGGCGGAACGGCGGCGCGTCCAACCGCTCCCAGTCCTCGCGGCTGTGCCCGATCACCGGGAGGCCGGTGTGGCTGTCCACGGCGGTGTCGCCGTGCCCGGGGAAGTGCTTGGCGGTGGCCGACACCCCGCCCCGCTCGTACCCCCGGACCTGCGCCTCGACGAGTCGGGCCGTCAACTCCGGGTCCTCGGCGAACGAGCGGACGCCGATCACCGGGTTGAGCGCGTTGACGTTGACGTCGGCGACCGGCGCGAAGTCCTGGTTGACGCCCATCGCGCGCAGCTCCCGGCCGGCGATCAGGGCCGCCTCGCCCGCCGCCTCCGGGTCGCGGGCCGCGCCCAGCGCCATGTTGCCGGGGAACGGCGTGACCGGTTCCCCGATCCGCGACACCACGCCGTACTCCTGGTCGGTGCTCACCAGGGCGGGGATCGAGGACACCCGCTGGATGCCGTTCGAGAGCGCCGCGACCTGCGCGGGGTCGGCCGTGTTGCCGGACCACGCGAAGTAGATGATGCCGCCGAGGTGGTACTTCCCGATCAGCTGCTCGGCGTTGTCCACGCCGTGCTGGCGCCGGTTGGCGGCCACCGAAGCCGGGTCGGCCGTGTCGACCGTCGCGCCGTAGGCGTAGGTGACGAACAGCTGGCCGACCTTCTCCTCCAGGCTCATCCGCCGCACCGCGTCCGCCACCACGTCGCCGGTGGCGGACGCGGTGACCGCCGGGGCCGAGGCGACCAGCAGGGCCGACACGCCGACGAGCACCTGTCGACGGTTGAGGATTTTCCTCATGCGCTCTCCTACAGTGAGGAAATCACCATTCCGGTCGAATGTACGCATTCCCAGCCGGCACCGACATCGTCCGTTAGGGGGGATCGGCCGGACCGCGCCTCCGCCGACGGCGACCGCGGCGGCGGGCCAGGTCGACGCGGCGGCCGGCCGGATGAGGGCACCTCCGACCCGATGTGCACCCGAGTGCGAGCCAGAGTCACGGTCAGGTCAGGCCGTCACCGGTGCCCGCCCGCTCCCGGATGCCCGCGCCACCCGGGCAGCGCAGCGCGGCTCCCTCGAGGCTGAGCCAGGACGAAACGCCTCATCGGGTCACCGCTGTCGCGGACCGCGCCGCGCGGATGCGGTCGTGGATGCTCGCGGCGTCGGCGTGCAGGCCGCGGTCGGCGTAGATCGTGGCGGCCTCCCGCCAACAGGCGACGGCTTCCTCCACGTGGCCGAGTCGGTGCAGGGAGGTCGCCAGGATGGCGAGCGGAGGGGCGAGGGTCTCGTCCTGGCTGCCGAGGGAACGGCGACCGAGGGCGATCGCCCGCCGGCAGTGGCCGATGGCGGTGTCGTGGTCGTTGACGCCCTGCCAGGCTCCGGCCAGGACCGCGAGCGCGCACGCCTCGCCGTCGGGGTCACCGATCCGGCGCCGTAACCGCGCGCTGCGTTCGGCGTGGTCGATCGCCTGTCGGTGGGCGCCGAGGTCGACGTGGACCGCGGCGATCATCCCCTCGACCACCGCCTCCCAACGACCGGTGTCGAAGCCGCGGCTGAGCGCGAGGGCGTCCACGAGGTGGCCGAGCGCTTCGGTGTGGCGGCCCTGCCGGCGCAGCAGTTGGCCGAGCTCGTTCAGGGCGGCGATCCGGATGTGGGTGTTGCCGACCTCCTGCGCCACGGTGACCGCACGGGCCAGGTCGGCCTCGGCGTCGGGCCGGTGCAGGTGGCCCAGGGCCTCCCCGCGGGCCAGCAGGACATTGGCCTCGTGCGCGCGGTCGCCGACTCGGCGCGCCGCGATCAGCCCCACGTCCGAGGTCTGGATCCGCTCCTCCCAACCGCCCATCAGGATGAGGAACCCGAAGGCGTCGACCAGCTCGACGGCCTGCCGGTCCATGCACCGGTCGACCGCGTGGCGCAGGGCGGCGACCAGGTTGGCCCGCTCGTCGGTGAACCAGGTCCAGGCGTGGTCGCGGTCGACGACGGGATGCGGGTGGTCCGGTTCGAGCAGGTCGGTCACCAGGCGGGTGCTGGTGGGGTAGAGCTGCTTGTCGGCGACGTGGGCGGTGTGGTTGTACCAGGTCAGCAACGCGTGGGTGGCACGGCGGCGATCGGCGGCGCTGTCGTGGTGGCGGGCCAGCTCGGCGGCGTAGGCGCGCAGCAGGTCGTGGAAGCGGTAGCGGCCCTTGGCGACCGGTTCGATGAGGTGCGCGTCCGCCAGGGCGTCGAGCAGCAAGCGCGCCCGGTGCGGTGGGAGGTGGGCGAGTGCCGCCGCCGCGGGCGGTGACAGGTCCGGACCGGGGTGCAGGCCGAGGCGTCGGAACAGGAACCCTTCCGGTCGGGGGAGCTGCTCGTAGGACCAGGCCAGCACTTTGCGGACCGCGGCCCGGGGGTCCTGCCCCCAGGTCAGCGCATCCAGCCTGGAGTCCTCGTCGACGAGTTCGGCGACGATGTCGGCGACGGAGAGGTGCTGGTGGGCGGCCACGCGCCCGGCGGCGATCCGCAGCGCCAGCGGAAGTCCGGCGCACAGCCGGATCAGCTCGTCCACGGCGACGGTCTCCGCGTCCGCCCGCGCCGGGCCGATGATGCCGACGACCAGGCTCAGGGCTTCGGGCGGCGACAGCACGTCGAGGGTGAGCCGGTGGGCGGCGTCCGTCACCACGAGGCCGGTGAGGTTGTCCCGACTGGTGACCAGCACCATGCAGCCCGGCGTCCCGGGCAGCAGCGGTCGAACCTGCTCGGCGCTGTTGGCGTTGTCGAGCACGATCAACACCCGGCGTCCCGCCAGCAGCGTTCGGAACAGCCCGGAGCGGGCGCCGAGCCCCGCGGGCACCGCCGCGGCCGGCACCCCGAGCGCCACCAGGAAGTCGTCGAGGGCCTCGTCGGGGCTCGCGGGCCGACCGGGACCGTAGCCGCGCAGGTTGGTGTGCAGCGTGCCGTCCGGGAACCGGTGCTGGACGTGGTGCGCCCAGTGCATCGCGAGCGTCGTCTTGCCGACGCCTCCAGAGCCGTCCAGCGCGGAGATCACCACGGCGTGCCCACCGTGCTGACCGCTCTCCGGCGGCAGCAGGGCGTCCAGCGCGGCCAGGTGGTCGGCACGACCGGTGAAGTCGCGGATCGACTGCGGCAGCTGCCGTGGCACGGGTGGCGCGGCGGTCCCCGGCAGGCTCGTGACCGGGATCTGCCGGTGCCGGGTGGACCGCCGGTCCAGCCCACCGCTGCCGAGGTCTTCGGCGGCCCCCGCAGGGCTTCTCCGGTGCCGGCGGAGCCCGCCGTCCCGGTGGGGCCGGGCTTCGCCGCGCAGGATCCGCTGGTGCAGCCGGCTCACGTCGGCCCCGGGATCGACGCCGAGTTCCTCGGCGAGTCGGTTCCTCAGCCGGCCGAACACGATCATCGCGTCCGCTCGCCGGCCGCAGCGGTCCAGCGCGTCCATCAGCTGCGCGTGCAGGCGTTCGCGCAGCGGGTGCTCGTGGACCGCTTCCGCCAGCTCGTCCACCACCTCGCGATGCTCGCCGAGTTCCGCCAACCAGTCGGCGTACAGCTCGAGCGCGGTGAGCCGTTGCTCGGCCAGGCGCATCGCGGACCTGGCCAACGTCGGGCTGTCGAGGCCGTCGATCGCGGGACCCCGCCACAGGCCCAGTGCCGCCCGGACGTGCTCCACTCCCCGGTCGAGGGCGCCTTCTCCGACGCAGTGCCGGGCATCGGCGACCCCTTTGGCGAACCGCAGGGAATCGAGTTGGTCCGGGCGAACCCTGATCCGGTAACCGGGGTCTTCCGTGGTGATGACCTGCCGGTCGACATCCCCCAGTCGTTCCCGCAGCGCCGAGACGCAGTTGCGGACCTGCTTGACAGCGGTCGACGGCGGTTCGTCGCCCCAACCGACCTCGACGAGCTTCGCCAGCGGCACCACGGAATTCGGCGCCAGCAGCAACGCGGCCAGCACTCGTTGCTGACGCGGACGAGTCAGCTCCAACCGCCCCCGCGCCGTCCGGACCTCCAGCCGTCCGAGCACACCGAAGTCCATCCCCCCGGCTCCCCCCTCATCGGTCACCGGTAGTGACGTTCTCACAGCATAGCGCGGTGGTCGAACCAGGAGTAGACGCCGACGAGGCAGCCGACGAGGACGCCGTGATGACGCCGTGAGGACGGGCGGAGGACCACCTCCGACAGGGTGAGGTCCGTTCCGGGCACGGCGACGCCGAGCGCCCGGTCCAGGTGCGGCAAAGCGCCACGAACCAGGAGGATCCATGCGCGTCACACGAAGGTTGGTCGGCCTCGCGGCGGTCATCACCACGGTCATCGGAAGCTTCGCCATCGCTCCGACGGCCTCGGCTGCGACGATCGAGGGGTGCCGCGAGGCCTACCTCTGCTTCTACTTCAACAGCAACTTCGAGGGTGCCCGCGCCGACTACCTGCTCTCGGACGGGGACCTCGACAACGAGAAGTTCAACAACGCCGGCACCGACGGGAACGGCTTCAACTACGTGGTGAAGAACCACGCGGCCTCGGTCGTCAACAACTGGTCCTACTACGCGACCGTCTACTACAACAGCGGCTGCAACGGCAGCGTCGCGTCGCAGTCGTTCGGCGCGTACGGCAAGGGCAACTTCACCGAGCCCATGAAGAACGACAACGCGAGCTTCAAGTGGCCCACGAGTTCGGGCACCTTCAGGGACTGCGCCAACCGGGACCAGTTCTAGTCGGACGACCGGGTCGCGCCGACCAGGCGCGACCCGTCGGGGATCGGAGGTCCCACCGTGGTCGCACCCGACCGCACGCCACGCCGCGCAGCCGACTTCATCGCGGGTGCGCTCGCCGCGGCGATAGCGGTGTCCGCGCTCGTCGGATGCTCGACGACACCCACCACCACACCCGATTTCGGCGCGGCCGACCTCGATGCGGCACTCGGGAGGGTGCCCGCCGACCTGTCGGCGGTGCGCGGCCTCGACCTGCCGCTCGACCGGTCGCTGCTGACACCGGTCCAGGAGCTGGAGGTCATCAAAGCGCGCAACACCTTGATGGAGCGGTGCCTCGCGGACCACGGGATCGCGTTCACCTTCCCCGTCGTCGATCCCGCGCGGGACGCCGCCAAGCCGAGGCGGCACGGTCTCGTCGACGCGGACGAGGCCGCGGCGTACGGCTACCGCGACCCGGCAGTGCTCGCCACGCGAGACGCCGGCAGCCAGGCCGCCGCTCAGCCGTCGCCGGACGTCGTCTCGTTGATCACCGGCACGCGCCGGGGCGAGGTCGGCGGCCGGGAGGTGCCGCCCGGGGGTTGTGCGGGGGAGGCGGACCGGGGGCTCGCGGCCGATGCGAAACCCGGCCAGGAGCCGCTGAGCCTGACGCTGAGCCGGCGCAGCCACGAGATCACCGCGACCACCGGGCCGGTGGTCGCCGCCGCCGCGGGGTGGTCGCGGTGCATGGCGGAGGCGGGCTTCGCCTACGCCGGTCCGGATGCCGCGATCAACGACCCCGCGTTCAGCGCCGGGTGGCCGTCCGGGCACGAGCTGGCCGTCGCCACCCGGGACGTGGCGTGCAAGGAGCGCGTCGAGTGGGTCAGGACGTGGGTCGGGGTGGAACGCGCCGTGCAGGACGTGCTCGTCCGGCAGCACGACGACGACTTGGCAGGCGAGCGGCAGCACAAGGATCGACAGCTGGCCGTGGCACGCGAGGTCAACGGCTGACGGTCCGGGTGGTGGTCATGCCGAACGTCACCGCCGCACACGGCATCGGCAGTGCCGCGCGGCAGGACGGAACGTCGGTGAAGGCCCTCGGGCAGCTCGATGAACCGCCCGGGTTCCGGCGGGGATACGGGGAAGCACGGGCGAACACCCTGCTGGACTGGAACAACTCCGCCCTCTGGTGCAACCGCACGAGGACGCAGTCCATCGACCTCGACGCGGACGTCGTCGGTGGGGCCACTGTGGTCGTGGTCGGGATGGCCGACGAGAACGCGGGCTCCTACTTGGCCTGTCAGGTGAAGACGTAGGTGCCGACGCCCGAGGTGGTGGTGAGGCCGGGTTCGGCGAGGCAGGCGAGGAGGTCGAGGGTGAGCAGTTCGACGACGTGGGTGGTGGAGTCGCCGGTGAACTTGCCGGCGGTGACCGTCCCGGTTTCGGTGATGACCAGCGTGCCCAGGACGTAGGTGGCGGACCGGTTGTAGTCGATCGTGCTGGTCTCCCCGGTGTTCCAGGTGATGGTGTACGAGCCGATGCCGGACGCCGCGAGGTTGGTGCACGATCGGTTGAGACCGCGCACGGTCGCCCGCACGTGCCCTCCCGTCACGGCCGGGTCGGTGGGAGACGTGCACGACAGGATGTTGTGCACGTCGACGTCCACCGGCCGTGGCGTGGTCAGCAGACCGGGGGAGTAGGACACCGACTCGTTCTCGGTGCAGAGGAGGTCGACCGGCGCCGCGTGTGCGGAGGATGGCGAGAACAGCAGGGACGACGCGATCAGCGCGGTCGTGGCGGAGAGGGCGGCCTTCACCCGGGCGGTGTTCCTCGGACCGCCGGGGCGGTCGTCCGCGTCCATCCTCGGCCGGTTCACAGGACCGCGGTGAACGTGACGGTGCCGCTGACGCTGGTCAGGCCCTGCGGGGTGAGGCAGGCGGTGAGGTCGGTGGCGGGCAGGACCTTGGTCTGCACGACGGTCGCGCCCTGGAACAACCCGGCGACCACGGTGCCGGTCAGGACGAGGACGGTGGTGCCGCCGGGCTTGAGGTTGACCTCGAAGCCGCCTTGGACGGTGCTGCTGTGCCCGGTGTTCCAGTGGTAGGTGGAGGTGTTGGTGGTGGAGCCGGCCAGGCAGCTGAACGTGCCGCTGACCAGGGAGGTGAAGGTCGCGCCGGTGATCTCGGGGTGGCTGGGGGACGCGCAGCCGCCCAGCGTGCCGGTGGCGCTGAAGTCGATCTGCCTGGGCAGCAGGGTCATGCCGGGGGAGTAGGTGCCGACCTGGGTGCCCAGGGCGCAGTTGACGTCCACCACGGACGCCGAGGCGGGCAGGTGGAAGATTCCCGCGGCGCCGAGCAGCCCGCCGACGACGGCGACGATCAGTGAACGCAGGCGCATGCGGATCCCGTTCTCGCAACAAGTGGTGGACGGGTCGAGTTTCGCGAGCGGCTCGTCCGTCATCAATCGGCTGAACGGCTTGCGGTGGGACACCGTGCGTGGGCGTTGTCCGCCGCGGAACTGCGGGATCACTCTGTGCGGTTTCCCGGGACGGCATCTCCGATGAGGCGGTCCCGTGCACGGACGCGATCATCGCGTTTCGGGCTGCCTGCGGCACGGAGTTCCCAAGGCCACCGCGAGATCACCGACGACGTCGAGGTCCCGCGGTGGCTGCGTCCTCGACGTTCCGTGTCAGGGGCGGAAGGCGCGGAGGGCGGCGGTGACCAGGGCGTCGGCGAAAGGGGCGTCCAGGGGGCCGGAGCGCAGGAGCCAGCGCTGGGTCAGCGGCGCGTACAGCAGGTCGATGAAGAGGTCGAGGTCGGTGTCGGCGGGTAGTTGGCCGGCGGCCTGGGCGCTGCGCAGTCGTCGGCGCTTCGCCTCCCGCATCGGGCTTTCCATCTTCTCCCGGTAGACGGCGGCCAGGTCGGGGTCGTTGATGATCTCCGTGTTCAGCGCGCGGATCGGGGCCTCGAACGCCGGGTCGGAGAACTCGGCCGCGGTCGCGCGGAGGACGGTTCTCAGGTCGTGCTCGAGGTCTCCCGTGTCCGGCAGCTCGATGCCGCCGCCGTCCGGCCGTTCGCTCAGCACCAGCAGGGAGTCGAAGACGACCGCGCCCTTGGACGGCCACCAGCGGTAGATCGTCTGCTTGCCGACGCCCGCGCGGGCGGCGATGGCCTCGATCGTCAGCTTGGCGTAGCCGAGGTCGCCGATGAGCTCGCGCGTCGCGGTCAGGATCGCCACCCGGGAGCGTTCGCTGCGGCGCGTGCTGTTCGGCGTGGGGCTGGTGGGCATGGGGGCACTCTACTCGGAACGAGACGGTTCGTCTTGACTTGCGCCCAGGGGTCTGTCAGGGTTCTCGCATCGAGACGGAACGTATCGTCTCACAACTTGGGGAGACACCATGACGCGCGACCGCAGTCGTACCTGGTTCATCACGGGCGCCTCGCGCGGCTTGGGACGCGCGTTCGCCGAAGCCGCGCTCGCGGCGGGCGACCGGGTCGTCGGCGTCGCCCGCGACACCACGCCGTTGGACGACCTGGTCGCCGAGTCCGGCGGCAGGCTGGTCACGTTCCCGCTGGACGTGTCCGACCGGCACGCGGTCCTCGCCGGCGTGCAGCGGGCGTTCGCCGCGTTCGGCGGGCTGGACGTCGTGGTCAACAACGCCGGTGGCGCGTTGCTCGGCATGGTCGAGGAGGTCACCGAGGAGCAGGCGCGGGCCCACCTGGACACCAACTTCTTCGGCGCGCTGTGGGTGAACCAGGCGGTGGTCCCGCTCCTGCGGTCACAGGGCTCGGGCTACATCGTGCAGGTCTCGTCGATGGGGTCCGCCGGTGGCTTCGCGGCGACCGGCCTGTACAGCGCGGGCAAGGCCGCGCTCGACGCGATGAGCGAAGCGCTGGCGATGGAGGTCGAGCGCTTCGGGATCAAGGTGACCATCCTGCAGCCCGGCGGGTACCGCACCGACCTGTTCACCCTCGGCCTGACCACGACCGGGGAGGACCCCGCCTACGCGCCGCTGCGCGCCTGGCTGAACGAGCTCTGGGGCGAGTCCGAGGACTTCGACCCGCGGCTGGCCGCCTCGGTCCTGCTGCGGGTGGTCGACCTGCCCGAGCCGCCGAAGCGACTGGTCCTGGGCGGCGCGGCCTACGGCATGGTCGAGGAGATGGCTCGGGCGCGCACGGCCGAGCTCGCCAAGTGGGAGCACCTCAGCCGTCAGGCGGGCTGACCCGGGCCGGTCCGCCCGCCGCCGTCGGGGGCGGCGACGGGCGGACCGACGGGATCAGGACGCGGTGCAGACCAGGGTCGGGGTCCCCGCCGTGCCGGAGGCGACGAAACCGAACGTGGTGCTCGCGCCCGCGCCCACCGCGCCGTTGTAAGCGACGTTGCGGGCGGTGGTCGTGGACCCGCTCGTGGTCAGGGTCGCGCTCCACGAAGAGTTGATCCGCTCACCGTTGGCGAACGTCCAGCTCACCGCCCAGCCGGAGATCGCCGTGGCGCCGGCGGTCACGCGCGCCTCGACCTGGAAGCCGCCGGACCACTGCGAGGTCACCCGGAAGGTGGCCGAGCAGCCCGCCGAGGGGTTGCCCCCGGTGGTGGTCGTGGTGGTGGTCGTGGTCGTGGTGCTGGTCGGAGTGGTGGTCGTCGTGGTGCCACCGCCGGTGAAGTTCACGTCGCTGCACGCGTAGTAGCTCTGGTCGAGGTGGCTGGCCTGCCACACCGTGAACAGCACGTGGTGGCCGGTGCGGCCGGGCGCGTCGACCTCGACGGGCGTCCGGGAGCCGGTGGGGATCTTGCCGGTCTGGCCGACCAGCTCCAGGTCGCTCCACTTCAGGGCCTGGGTCTTGGGGTCGAAGCCCTGCTTGGTCGCGTAGACGCGGATGTAGTCGGCGCCGTGCGAGGACGTGTCGTTGAGGTTGAGGGTGAACCGGCTGGGCTTGCTCGGGGCGACCCACGCGCCGGGCTTGTCCATCGCGGCGTAGCGACCGTTGAAGGTCAGGCCGCCGCTGCACAGCTGCCCGTCCGGGATGGCTCCCTGGTGGTTGCCGGCGACGCCTTCGCGGAACAGGCCGTTCCAGTTGTACATGGCCGAGGGGTCGGCCTGCCACGCCTGGTAGCACATGGGGTCCTCGGTGGCCATCTGCTGCGACGGGCCGTTGGGCCAGCGGTTGTAGCAGCCGTAGTGGCGTGACGGCGGATCGCTGACCGCGCCGTGCGCGGAGGCGTTGCCCGCGCCGAACGTGACCAGCACGGTCGTCAGCAGGGTCAGGCAGGCGCCGAGGACCGCGGACGCCCGCCAGGCGGCGGACCTGCCGCGGCCCGGCGCGGCCTCCGTCGTGGTGCCCGGTGCCCGGCGAGGCCGGTCGGGGACGTCTGGGGAGAAGCGAAGCATGTGGACCGCCAAATCTTCGTTGATCGACGACGTGGAATCGCGCGGGGTGCCTCCGCTTGACTCTGGGAGCGCTCCCAGAGCGGTGTTAGTGTCAGGTGGTGCCACCTGGTCGGCATCCGCCATTCGGGTTACGACCGCACAAAGCGGCCATGCGGACCGAACGCGTGGGACGAATCGGGTGCCGCGCTTGAAGCCGTTCGGGGTCTTGCGCAACGTTGCGCAACGTGACACGACGTCGGACGGCGACCTTGCCGTGGCGATGCCCACCGGTGACCTCCGACGGGCAGTGTTGGGGGCGTCGAAGGGGGAGCAGGGTGCCGCGCACGGAACGGCCGCTGGTCGAAGAGGACACCCCGGTGCTGAAGTTCGCCGGCGACCTGAGGCGGCTGCGACGCGGCGCCGGGCTGCCGTCCTACCGCGAACTCGGCCGCCTGGCGAACTACTCGCCCGCCGCGCTGTCCGAGGCGGTGGCGGGGCGGCGGCTGCCCAGTCTGGCGGTGACCCGGGCGTTCGTCCGCGCGTGCGGGGGGGACGTCGAGCAGTGGACGGCCCGCTGGCGCGAGCTGGCCGCCGAGGGGCCGGACGACGGCGACGCGCCGTACGTGGGACTCGCCGCCTACCAGGTCGCCGACGCCGACCGGTTCTTCGGTCGCGAGGCCGAGGTGGGCAGGCTCCTGGCCCTGGTGCGGGAACGGCCCTTCGTCGGGGTGTTCGGCGCGTCCGGCGCGGGCAAGTCGTCGTTGCTGCGCGCGGGACTGGCCGCCCGGTGGGACGCGCACCTGGTCGTCACGCCCGGCGCGGACCCGATCACCGAGTTGGCCGCGGCGCTCGCCGACGACCGGTCCGCGGTCGAGGTGCGCGCCGAGCTCGCCGCCGACCCCGAGCACCTGCGCGTGCTGCTGCGCCAGGCCGCCGACGACCTGCTGCTCGTGGTCGACCAGTTCGAGGAGGTCTTCACCCTCTGCCGGGAGGCCGACCGGCGCTGGCTGGTGCGGGCCCTCACGCACGCCGCCGGCGCCGCCCACGTCGTCATCGGGGTGCGCGCCGACTTCTACGGCCACTGCGCCCGGCACCCCGAGCTGCTCGAAGCGCTGCACCGCTCGCAGTCGCTCGTCGGCCCGATGAGCGCCGAGCAGCTCCGCCGCGCGGTCGTCGAACCCGCCGCCCGCCAAGGCGCCTCGCTGGAGAACGCCTTGGTGGCACGCCTGATCGCGGACGTCGCCGCCCAGCCGGGCGCGCTGCCGCTCGCCTCGCACGTGCTCGTCGAGACGTGGCGACGACGTCGCGGCGCGGTGCTCACACTGACGGGCTACGAGGACGCGGGCGGCGTCGAGCACGCCCTGGCCCGCAGCGCCGAACAGGTCTGCGAAGCCCTGTCCGAGCCGGACCGGCAGGTGGCGCGGCAGGTATTCCAGCGGCTGGTCGCGCCCGGCGACGGCACCGAGGACACCCGCCGCCGCGTCGCCCGCGCCGAGCTGGAGGCGGGCGACGCGCTCCTCGACCGGCTCGCGGCGGCCAGGCTGATCACCCTCGACCGCGACACGGTGGAGCTGACCCACGAGGCGCTGCTGCGCGCCTGGCCGAGGCTGGTGGGCTGGCTGGACGAGGACCGCGAGGCGCTGCGCGCCCACCGCAGGCTCACCGACGCCGCCGACGCCTGGCGCGCGCACGACCGCGACCCGGACGCGCTCTACCGCGGCGTCCACCTCGACCAGGCGCGCCGCCTGTCGTCCCGCCTCAACGCGGCCGAGCGCGAGTTCGTCGACGCGGGCCTGACCGCCGAACGGGACCGGGAAGCGGTGCGCAAGCGCGCGGTGCGCCGGCTGCGCGTGCTCGTCGCCTGCCTCGGCGCGCTCGTGCTGCTGCTCGCCTCCACCGTCGTGTACGCGGTCGGGGCCCAGCGCGACGCCGCCCGCGAACGCAACCAGGCGCTGTCGATGCGTGCCGCCGACAGCGCCCTGGACCTGCTGGCCCGCCCGCGCGACGCGGCGGCGCTCGCGCTGGCCGCGTACCGCGTCGCACCCACCGCCCAGGCCCGCGACGCGCTCCTGCTCGCCCGCGCCGCGGGCACCGCCACCACCCTGGACGGCGGCTACCTGCGCGTGCCCGGCGGCATCGCCGTGACCCACGAGTTCGGCCCCGAACCCGGCTCGCCCGGCATCAACTACCGGTTCTGGACCGGTGACGGGCCGAGCAGGCGGCGAGCCGGGGCGATCCCGATCCCCTCCACCGGCTTCCTGAACCTCATCAGCGGCGACGAGCGCACCGCGCTCGTGGTCGTCCGACCCGACGAGTTCCAGCTCTGGGACATCGGCGACCCCGACGTGCCGAGGCTGACCACCACGATGAGGGCGTGGCCGTTCCCCGAGGGCATCGACGCGGCGGGCACCCTCCTGACCGCCGTCGAGGACGGCGCGGCCGTGCACTGGCGTCCCGGCGACACCGCCCGCACCCGCCTGCCCGCCACCGGTGTCGAGCACGCCGTGCCGTTGCAGGACGGCGCCGGCGTGGTCCTGGTGCGCCGCGAAGGCGACCGGCGCCACGTGGAGGTGTGGTCCCTGGACGGGCGCTCCACCCCGGTCCTCAGCCGCTCCGCCCGGCTGGGGCTGGTGACCGGTCCGGCGGGGCTGCTCGCTGTCTCCGACCTCGACGGCGGGCGGCTCACCGTGCTGGACGGGACGACGACCGTGCTGGAGGCGGACGGGCTCCCGGAGATGGCCGTGGTCGAGTTCTCGCGCGACGGCCGCGCCGTCACCGCGCTGCACCGCGAGTCGGTGTGGCTGTGGGACCTGGCCGGCGGGGAACCGGTGTCGCTGCGCGCGTCCGGGGTGGAGTTCGGCTCGGTGCGCTACGAGGGGGACGAGCTGCTGATGGTGGAGCTGCGGCGGGGTGCGCTGTGGCGGCTCGCGGTGGACGTCGACCGCGTGGTGCGCGACGTGTGCGCGGACCTGGTCGACGTCGACTGGGCGGCGCACTTCCCGGGCGTCCCGCCACGACCGCTGTGCCCGTGACAGGGCCGGGCGGGAGGGAGACCCGCCCGGCGCCTGCCGCGGACCGTCAGGCGAGCCGGTAGGCCCGGATCACGGTCTGGCTCAGCTCGCCGCCCCGGCCGTCGGTGGCGTGCACGCGCAGCGAGGCGAACGTCCCCGGCTCGGCCCGGTTGCCCACCAGCGCCGCACTGCCCAGCACCGGCAGGCTCACCCAGGTCGCACCGTCGTCGTAGGACACCTCCACGCGGAAGTGGCGCAACGGCGGGCTGTCCACGCCGCGCTGCCGGTCCACCACCAGCGGCACGGTCAGCGGTCGGTACGCGGGCGCGCTGCCCGCGGCGTCCAGCTCCGGGGTGAACCGCACCACCGACATCGGCAGCCGGCGCTCGCGGGTGGTCGTGTCCGAGCGGAACGTCCAGTCCACCGTGATGCGCGTGCTGAAGTCCGAGACCTCCGGCGCCCGCGTCACCTCGGCCCGCGCCCGGAACACCGCGGGCCCCGGCGGCACCGGGAACGCGCCGTGCCCGCTGCTGTCGTTCTCGCCGACCAGCTCACCGTCGCGGTACAGCGCGGTCCGCGCGGAGGTGACCTTGGAGTAGCCCTCGTTGCCCTCCCGGTCGCCGAACAACGACAGCGAGAACGACACCTCGTCCCCGGTGCGCGCCAGGTTCGGGTAGCCGCCGGAGTACATCACCGGGCCGATGACGGGCGCGCCGAACGATCGGTCGTAGGTCCGGCCCGCGCCGTACCGCTCCTGGTTCGCGCTCATCACAGCTCCTTCGTCGAGGAACGGCGACGTCCGGCGTCGCGTCCCGCCACACCTTGCCGGGACGGTCCTGCGCTCGTCCGGCGGCGTCGTGCCCCGCGCGCCGCCGTTCTTGCCAGTGCGGCGGCCGGCGCCAATGCCACTGCTCGTCGCGCCACGGGACCTCCCTGTCCGCGGGGGAGGAGCCCGTGCCGCGGACGGTGAACGCGGCACGGGCTCGGTTACCGGTCCCGAGTCAAGCGGCGGCGGGCGTGTTCAGGTTCGCCGGGAGCAGGCTGAACAACGAGTTGTGAACACCGGCGTGGTCAGGCCGGTCCGCCGGTGTCGGCGAAGTGCCGCAGGATCATCCCGGTCAGCGCGTCGACGTCGGCGTCGACCATCGGCACGCCGGTCATGCCCATCCGGTGCAGCAGGGTGCCGACGATGACGTCGATGAGCAGCAGGACCCGGTGCTCCGGCTCGTCGAGCGCGTCCTGGAGCACGATCCGGTACGGGTCCTGCAACCGCGTGGACAGGACCTCGCGCAGGCTCGGATCGCTGACCGCGTCGACGAACACGCCCGCGAACGCCGCGCCGATCCCGGGCTCGCCGATCTTCGCCGCGATCCAGCGGATGGCCGAGGAGATGTCCTCGCGCCGACTGCCGCCCCCCAGCGGCACGGGGCCCAACGCGTCCACGAGGCAGTCCGTGATCAGCGCGCCCTTCGACGGCCAGCGCCGGTAGATCGTCGTCTTCGCGACGCCCGCCGCCGCCGCGATGCGGTCCATCGTCGCGCCCGCGTAGCCCAGCTCGCGCACGGTGCCCAGGGTCGCGGCGAAGACCGCGGCGTCGATGCCGGCGCGCGGGCGGCCGGGCGGCTTGGCGTGCGGTGTCGCTCGGGTCATGGTCGAACGATACCGAGTTGCGCTACGATCGGTATCGATACCGCCGGTAGCGAAACCCGGTGGTCGAGGAGGGGGACACATGGACCACGTGACCGGCGTCGCACGGCCGCCGCTGGGGATCCGGCTGCTGCACGCCCTGCGGAGAGAACCCGACTGGTCGGCCATGACGGACGGGGAGCTGGCCGCCTTCCGCGACGCGGAGAACCGCAAGCGGGCGTCCCGCCTCATCCGGGTGATCACGGGGCGACCGGACCGGGGCGCCGTGATCCGGTGGCAGGACGTGGCCCTGCCCGACCGGGCCCTGCGGGTCCGGGTGTCCCGACCGGCCACCGGGCACGCCGACCTGCCGCTCGTGGTGCACGTGCACGGCGGCGGGTTCGTCGGCACCGCGGCGCAGAGCGACTGGGTCAACAGCCACCTCGCCACACGGCTGCCCGCCGTCGTCGTCTCGGTCGAGCACCGCCTCCTCGCGCCGGGGACACCGCTGCCGGCCGCCGTCGACGACGGTTGGGACGTGCTGCGGCACGTGGTGCGGGACGCCGCGCGATGGGGTGTCGACCCGGCGCGGACCGCGGTGTTCGGCGAGAGCACGGGTGGGCTGATCGCCGCGCTGGCCGCGATCCGCGCCAGGGACTCCGGTCTGCCGCTGCGGGCGCAGGTGCTGGCCAACCCCGCCGTCGACCTCACCGGGGCGATGTACGACCACGCCTCGATGACCCGGCACGCGGACAGCCCGACGTTGACCGTCGAGCAGATGCGGCTGTTCCACCGCCTGGCCGTGCCGCCGGGAACGGATCCCCGGCCGCTGTCGCCGCTGCACGCCGACGACCTGGGCGGGCTGGCCCCGGCGCTCGTGGTGGTGCCGACCTTCGACCCGCTGGCCGACCACGGCCGTCGTTACGCCGAAGCGCTGCTCGAAGCCGGGACGCCAGCGCGGCTCGCCGAGCACCCGGGCGCGACGCACGCGTTCCTCAGCATGCCGAACGTGGTGCCGCAGGCGAAGGCCGCGCGGGCGGAGGTCGCCGGGTTCCTCAGGGAGCACCTCGCGTCGGCCTGACCAGGGCGGGGGAGCGACGACCGCCGTGGACGGGAACCCGCGAAGAGTTGTCGCGCCGCGTCGGCCGTCACGCCGGCTTCTGGCACGCGTCCCGGCTGGCGGCGGTCACGTGAGGTGTCCGGTCAGGCCGGCGGCGGCGCGGTGCTGGCGCGGACGACCAGCCGGGTCGGGACCAGGGTGGTGCCCGGCTTGGTGCGGCGGTGGTGCACCTGGCGCAGGACGCGTTCGACGCAGCGCCGGCCGACCTCGGTGAAGTCCTGGTGCACGGTGGTCAGGGGCGGGATGAACGAGGTGGTGTCGGGGATGTCGTCGAACCCGACCACGCTGATGTCGCGCGGCACCACCTTCCCCTTCTCGTGGAACGCGCGCAGCAGGCCGAGGGCCATCTGGTCGTTGGCCGCGAACACCGCCGTGCAGCCGGGCTCGTCGGCGAGCGCGAGCCCCACCCGGTAGCCGGAGTCGGCCGACCAGTCGCCGCGCGCCATCGCGGGCACCGGCAGGCCGGCTTCGACCAGCGCGTCGCGCCACGCCTCGGCGCGGCGTTCGGCGGCGTAGGAGTCCTCGGGGCCGGCGACGTGCCAGACGGTGCGGTGGCCGAGGTCGAGCAGGTGGCGGACGGCCTGGCGGGTGCCGTCGGCCTGGTCGGTGTCCACGACGGTGTAGCGGTCGCCCCCGTTGGAGTCGACGATCACGGCCGGGATGCCGAGCGGGAGGGTCATGGTGGCCGCGTCGAGCAGGTGGACCTCCATGATCACGATGACCGCGTCGACGGCCAGCTCGCCGAGACGCGTGAACGCGCCGAGCACGCCGTCCTGGGTGGGCACGGCCACGGGGATCAGCGTGATGGCGTAACCCTCGTGCGCGGCGTGGTCCACTATGGCCTCCAGGGTGCGGCTGTTGCCGACCGTGGAGAGGGTGAACAGGATGACGCCGATGGTGCGGAACTCGCCGTACTTGAGCGCGCGGGCCGCGCTGTTGGGCCGGTAACCGAGGCGCCGCATGGCGTCCAGCACCTGCTCGCGCGTCGAGCCGACGACGCTGGGGTGCCCGTTCGACACCCGGGACACGGTCTGCGCCGACACCCCCGCCATCCGGGCGACGTCGGCCATCGACACCCGACGGGCCGGCGCGCGCCGCGCGGCGGGCTGCCGGGACGCCCCGGACGTGGATTCCGCTGTCACGTCAGGGCTCCTCCCACCGGGCGCTTCGGCGCCGTGTGGCGCGTGGCCACTATAGCCCGCGCCCGACCAGGCTTGTTTGCGCAAACATCGATCAGGCCTCGGTGTGGCCGAGCAGCGGTCGCGGCACGAACCGGGCCGTCGGGTCGGTCAGGGCGGCGAGTTCGAGCACGACCAGCTCGTTGCCGTCCGCGCGCAGCACCGGGCCGGGCGCGTACAGGGTGCGCTGCGGGCCGCGCGACCAGTAGCGGCCGAGGCAGAAGCCGTTGACCCACACCACGCCCCGACCCCAGCCGCCCGTGTCGAGGTGGAGGTCGCCGGGCCGGTCGAGGTCGAACCGGGCGCGCAGGAAGACCGGGCCGGCCACCGCCCCGGGCACGGGCGTCGTGCCGTCCCGGCCGGTCCACACCGGCGGCGGCGCGTCGAGGGCGAGCGGGAGGACGTCCCACCCCGTCAGGGGATGCCCGCCGAGGGCCGCGCCGCCGATGAGCCCCTTGGGCTCGCCGATGCGCGGACCGTAGTTGACCCGGCCGTGGTCCTCGACCAGGACCGCCAGCTCACCGGCCGCGCCCGGCAGGCCGAGGGCGCGTTGGTGGTGCTCGCGCAGCAGCACGCCGACCGGCCACCCGTCCAGGAACACCGAGGCGTGATCGCGCACCTCGCCGAAGCACAGCACGGCGGGGTCGGTGGCCTCGACCCGCGTGGTCGCCAGCGCCAGCCGCGGCGCGCCGGGCAGGTCGTCGAGCGGGGGCACGGTGTCGTGGCGCTGCCAGGAGGTCGAGCGCTTCGACCAGTCGAGCAGGGGCACCGGGTCGGTCAACGGCGCGGTGAGCCGCGGCGTGGGTCGCGCGGCGGGCGGCGGTTCGTCGGGCACGTCGTGGTGGCGGGCGATGACCTCGCGGAACGCGTGGTACTTGGCGGTGGGGTCGCCCGCTTCGTCCAGCGGCGCGTCGTAGTCGTAGGAGGTGGTGGTCGGCTGGTAGGTGCCCTTGTCGTTGGCGCCGCTGGTGAAGCCGAAGTTGGTGCCGCCGTGGAACATGTAGACGTTGACCGAGGCGCCGGCGGACAGCAGCGCGTCCAGCTCGGCGGCGCTGTCCGCGGCCGAGGTGGTGTGGTGGTGGCTGCCCCAGTGGTCGAACCAGCCGTCCCAGAACTCGGCGCACATCAGCGGACCGGTCGGCTGGTGGCGGCGCAGCGCGGCCAGGCGCTCGACGGCGCGGGAGCCGAAGGACGCCGTCAGGTGCAGCCCTTCCAGGCTGCCCGCCGCGAGCATCTCGTCCGTCGGCTGGTCGATCGTGGTCAGCGGCACGGTGATGCCCGCGTCGCGGGTGTGCTCGGCCAAGGTCTTGAGGTAGGTCTTGTCGTCGCCGAAGGCGCCGTACTCGTTCTCGATCTGCACGAGGATGACCGGGCCGCCGTGCTGGACCTGGAGCGGGGCCACGACCTCGTAGACGCGGTCGAGGTAGGCCTTGACCGCGGCCAGGTAACGGGGTTCGGCGCGCCGCACGCCCACCTCCGGGTCGCGGAACAGCCACGCGGGCAGACCGCCGTTGTCCCACTCGGCGCAGATGTACGGTCCGGGCCGCACGATCGCGCGCATCCCCGCGTCGGCGACCAGGCGCAGGAACCGGCCGAGGTCGAGCCCGCCGGTGAGGTCGAAGGTGTCCGGGGTGGGCGCGTGGGCGTTCCAGGCGACGTAGGTCTCGATGGTGTTCAGACCCATGCGCCGGGCCTTGTCGATGCGGTCGGCCCACTGGTCGGGGTGCACGCGGAAGTAGTGCAAGGCCCCGGACAGGATGCGGAACGGCCTGCCGTCGAGCAGGAAGTCGCGCTCGCCGATGCTGAACTCGGGCACGGGATCAGGTGTTCCTTCCGGGTGTGGCGCGGGGTGTGCGCGGTGGGCGGGACGGCCGGGTGAGGGCCGTCCCGCCGCCGGGTCAGCCGTTGACGGTGAAGCCCTGCTGGTTGCCGTAGTCGACCAGCGCCTTCTGCCAGTCGGTCAGACCCGGGTCGAGGCCGGTGGCGTCGGCGTAGGACTTGCCGACGGTGTCGTTGAAGATGCTGTTGGCGTAGAGCTGGTAGGGCAGGTAGCTCCAGCCTGGCACGACCTGGCCGGCCGCGGCGGTCAGGACCTGGTTGACCTGCTGCCCGCCGAAGTAGGGCGAGGCCTCGTCCTTGAACGCGGAGGAGCCCAGGTCGGCCTTGGTGGCGGGGAAGCCGCCGCTCTCCAGGAACGGCTTGACGCCGTTGCCGTTGTTGAGCCAGCGCACGAACGCCGCCGCGAGCGCGGGCTTCGCGCTCTGCTTGAGCACCGACTGGCCGCCGCCGCCGTTCTCCGCGGTGACCGGTGCGCCGCCGTCGTAGGTGGGCATCGGGGCCACGGCCCACTTGCCCGCGCCGCCGGGCACCGACGACTCCAGCACGCCCGGCATCCACGCGCCGGTCGCCAGCGTGGCGATCGTGCCGTCACCCAGCGCCTTGTACCAGGCGTCGGACCAGCCGGGGATCGACGAGACCAGCTTCTCCTCGACGAGCCGGTCCCAGGTGGCGGTCCACTTCTTGGCGCCCTCGTCCTGCAGGTCGATCTTCACCGACTTGCCGTCGGTGGTGAACGGCTTGCCGCCCGCCTGCCAGATCATGCTGGTCGCGAAGCCCGCGTCACCGGTGTCCGAGGTGATGAACTTGGTCGGGTCGGCGGCGTGCAGCTTCCTGGCCGCCTCGACGTACTCGGTCCAGGTCTTCGGCACGGTGATGCCGTGCTGGTCGAAGAGCGCCTTGTTGTAGAACAGGGCCATGGGGCCGGAGTCCTGCGGCAGGCCGAACAGCCCGCCGCCGACCTTGACCGAGTTCCACGTCGAGGGGGTGTAGTCGTCCTCGAAGGCGTTGAACCCGTACTGGCCCAGGTCGACCAGCGAGCCGGTCAGCGCGAACTGGGGCAGCGCCTGGTACTCGACCTGGGCGACGTCGGGCGCGCCGGAGCCGGCCTTGATGGCGTTCTGGAGCTTGGTGTAGTGGTCGTTGCCGGTGCCCGCGTTGACGTGGTTGACCTTGACGTTGGGGAACTCCTGCTGGAACGCCTCGACCTGCGCCTTGGCCGACGGGGTCCAGCTCCAGTAGGTGATCTCGCCGCCGTCGCGCAGGGCGGCGTCGACCGCGTCCTGCGTGCCGGTGGCGCCGCCCGGCGTCGTGCCGCCGTCGCCGCCGGAGGAGCACGCGGAGAGCGCGGTGGCGAGGGCGGTGGCCAGGACTACGGCCACCTGGCGACTGCGCCTGGTGGGTGACATGGGGAGGTCCTTTCGCGGCGGTGGGAGAGGCTCACTGCTTGACGCTGCCCGCGGTCAGGCCTGACTGCCAGAAGCGCTGGAGCAGCAGGAACGCGATGACGAGCGGGACGATGGTGACGACGGACCCGGTGATCACCAGGTGGTAGATCGGCTGCGCGCCGACGCCCGAGGCCTGGGCGCTCCACTGGTTGAGGCCGACGGTGAGGGGGTACCAGTCGGGTTCGCTGAGCATGATCAGCGGCAGGAAGTAGTTGTTCCACGTCGACACCACCGCGAACAGCGCGACCGTGACCACGCCGGGCGCGAGCAGGCGCAGGGTGACGGTGAAGAAGATCCGCAGCTCGCCCGCGCCGTCGATGCGGGCGGCCTCCAGCAGCTCGTCCGGCACGGCCTCGGTGGTGTAGGTCCACACCAGGTACAGGCCGAAGGGACTGACCAGCGACGGGATGATGATCGCCCACGGCGTGTTGGTCAGCCCGAGGTTGCTGAACATCAGGAACGTGGGCACGGCCAGCGCCGTGCCGGGGATGGCGATGGCGCCGAGCAGCACCGCGAACACCGCGCGCCGGCCGCGGAAGCGGTACTTGGCCAGGCCGTAGCCGGCGGCGGTGGCCAGCGCGGTCGCGCCGCCCGCGCCCACCACGACGTAGAGCAGCGTGTTGCCCAGCCAGCGCAGGAAGATGCCGTTGTCGTGGGTGAACGTCTGCCCGATGTTGTCGAACAGCGCGAACGTGCCGCCGAACGCCAGGCCGGACGTCGAGAGCAGGTCCTGCTGCGTCTTGGTGGCGCTGATCAGCAGCCACGCCAGCGGCACCAGCGTGTAGACCAGGTACACCGCCATGACGGTGGTCAGCACCCGGGACTTGCGGGGCCGGAGCGGGGACAGGGCCACGGTCGTCACGCACCCTTCCGGGAGCCGCGCAGCTGCACCACGTAGGCGATGATCGCGGTGATGACACCCATCACGATCGCCACCGTGGCCGAGTAGTTGTACTGCTGACCGCCGAAGGACAGGTTGTAGGCGTACATGTTCGGCGTGTAGAAGGTGCTGATCGCGTTGGGCGCCAACGACCTCAGGATGTTGGGCTCGTTGAACAGCTGGAAGCTGCCGATGATCGAGAAGATCGTCGCGATCATCACCGCGCCCCGGATCGCGGGCAGCTTCACGCTCAGGATGGTCCGGAACGCGCCCGCGCCGTCGATGGCCGCGGCCTCGTACAGGTCGTTCGGGACGACCTTGAGCGCCGAGTACAGGATCAGCATGTTGTAGCCGACGAACTCCCACGTCACGATGTTGCCGATCGACAGCAGGATCCAGTCGCCGGACAGCGGCGAGACGACGTCGTCGCCCAGCAGCCGGTTGAGGTCGGCGGCGAGGCCGAAGCTGTCGCCGTAGATGAAGCCCCACATCAGCGTCGCCACCACCGCGGGCACCGCGTACGGCAGGAACACCACGATCCGGAAGAACCCCGCCGCGTGCAGCCGGGCGCTGTCGATCGCCAGCGCCGCCACCAGCGCCAGCCCCAGCATCACCGGCACCTGCACCACCAGGAACAGCAGCACCCGCAGGAACGACTCCCAGAACTTCCCGTCGCCGAGCACCGCCGCGTAGTTGGCCAACCCGACGAACTCCGTGCCGCCGAAGAACACCTGCTCCCGGAACAGGCTCAGCCACACCGCGTAGGCGATCGGCGCCAGGAACACCAGGGCGAACACCACCAGGAACGGCGCGACGAACAGCCAGCCCTTGCGGTCCACGCGCAGGCGGCCGACGTCGCGCGTCGGCCGGACCGGACGTGCCGGTGGCGCCTCGACCGGCGCCGAGATGGACGTCATCGTCTCTCCTGTTGACCACGGCGAGGATGTTTACGCAAACATTTGGCGGCACGCTAGCCCGTCGACCCGGACCTGTCCAGTGGGCCGTGACGCCACCTCGTGGAGCGGGTTTGTCCCGGTCGGCTCTCTTGACAGCCCGCCGCCCGGGTCACAGACTGGCCCGGCCGCCAGCCATGTTTGCGCAAACATGACGTGGTCCGCAAGGGCCGCGACACCCGGCACCACTCGTGAGGAGATCAACGATGAACTCTTCGCCCACCCGACGCCGACGCCTCGCCCGCGTCGCGGCGGCGGTCGGCTGCGCCTTGGGCGTGGCCGGGCTGCTGACCGCGACCGCGTCGCCCGCCGGCGCCGACACCAGCCAGTTCAAGGGGGTCAACTGGGCCGACCCGCGCGACAACTACGCCGCCGACGAGGTCGTGCCCTCGGGGTTGTCCAAGTCGGACAGCTACGCCACCACCCACGCCAAGGCCACGGCGGTCATCGGCCAGTTCCAGGCCAGGCTCGGCGCGAACACCGTGCGCCTGCCCGTCAACCCCACCACCGTCAACGGCCCGTTCTGGAACTCCTACACCGGGGCGATCGACGCCGCCGCGGCCAAGGGGTTCAAGGTCGTCCTGGGCTACTGGGAGTCGGCCGCGGCCAAGGACGGTCGCATCGACGACACCGCCGCCTTCGACGCGATGTGGAACCGCATCACCGCGAAGTACGCGGCCGTCGGCGCGGTGTACTTCGAGCCGATGAACGAGCCGTTCGGCTACAGCAGCCAGGAGTGGCGCGACGTGGCCGCGAACTGGCTGGCCGCCCGGCCGGCCGTGCCGCGCAACCGGGTGTTCGTCGGCGGCACCGGCTACAGCGAGGACGTCAAGCCGGTGTGCGCCGACAGCAGGCTCGACGGCACCTACCTCGCGCTGCACCAGTACGGGTTCTGGCACAAGGACTGGACCAGCCCGCGGCAGTGGGCCGACGACCTCCGGGCGCGCATCGGCACGTGCGCCTCGCGCACCGTCCTGGACGAGTTCGGCGCCGAGATGACCTCGGGCCTGGACTACAACGGGCCGGTCAACGGCTCCTACGAGGTCGCCTACCTCCAGGCCGCGACCGACACCCTGCGCTCCCTCGGCATGGGCTCGGTCTACTGGCCGGGTCTGCGCACCGGTGACAGCTACTCCCTGACCACCCTGAGCGGCAGCGGGACCGACCTCACCCTGAACGTCACCAACCCCAGCGGCGCGGACCGGCTGCGGTGGGGGTGGGGCGGCGGATCCACCCCGACGCCCACCGACGGGGTGCTGCGCGGCGCCGGGTCGAACCGGTGCCTCGACGTGCCGGGCGCGAGCCGGGCCAACGGCACCTCGCCGACCCTCTGGGACTGCAACGGCGGCGTGAACCAGCGGTGGGCCCACACCGCCGCCCAGGAGCTGCGCGTCTACGACACCAAGTGCCTGGACGCCGAGGCCGGTGGCGGCACCGAAGCCCGGCTGGTCATCTGGGACTGCAACGGCGGCGCCAACCAGAAGTGGACCTTCCAGTCGAACGGCACGGTCACCAACGGCCGGTCCGGCCTGTGCCTCGACGTGACCGGCGAGGCCACCGCGAACGGCAGCGCGGTCGGCTTCTGGCACTGCAACGGCAAACCGAACCAGGTGTGGCGGCGCAGCTGACCGACGACCGGGTCCCCGCCACCGCGGGGACCCGGTCCCTCAGCCCAACCGGAAGTCCGCCACCCGGATCGGGGACGGCGTGGTGCCCGACGAGACCTGTTGGTACTGCACGGACAGGACGCCGTCGACCGCGACGCGGGTCCGGTCGACGTTGACCTCGCCGAACGCGGCCAGCGACGGGTCGTCGAAGAGCACGGCCCAGTCGGTCCAGCCGCTCGCCCTGCCCGCCGCCACGATGCGGCCCCGGGGCATCACCAGGTAGGCGTTGTCGGCGCGGTCGAGGACGAGTTTCGTGCGTTGGGTGCTGTGCGGCGGCACGGGCACCTCCCGCTTGGTCCAGGCGCCGTCCGCGCGGGTCAGGTGGAAGGTGCGGGCGTGCCGCGCCCGTTGCGCCGCGTAGTCCGAGACGCGGGGGACGAACCGCTCCGGCACGGAGCTGATCACCACGTGGGGCGTGCCGGTCGAGTCGACGGCCTGGCTCTCCTGGTTCATGAGCGCGTGGTCGGGGTCGAGGCGGTCGACGAGGACGTCGGGGGAGGAGACGGCCACGGGCGTCCCGCCGGTCGTGCCCACGACGGTTCCCGCGTCGTTGCGCCACGTGCGGCCGCGGTCGTCGCTGTAGACGTAACCCGTGTCGTGGTTGGCCAGGCCGCCGGGGGCGTGGAGGACGCCGCTGTCGCCTTCGCGCCACGTGAACGCGGCGTGCAGCCGCCCGCCGCGGTCGTAGTCCAGGCCGTGCAGGTACATGTTGCGCGTCGTGGACACGACGCCGTTCGGTCCGGTGTAGTCGCCGGTGGCGGAACTCCACGCGCCCAGGCGGGTCCAGCCGCCGTCGCGGTACTCGGCCAGCTCGTTGACGCCGTTGCCCGAGCACCCCGTGCGGTAGCTCAGCTGGAGGACGTCCTCGGGGGTCACCACGAACTGCGGGTACGTGATGTCACCCGGGTCGACGCCGTCGAGGGTCCGTCGCACCGCGCCGAACGCCGACGCGTCCCAGGGGAGCGGTCGGGTGGTGAGGCCGGGGGTCGACCGCACGTAGAAGACGCGGTTGTCGTGCGTGTCCATCGCGACGTGCAGCGTCCCGTCCCGCGGGGAGATGCCGAGCGAGATCACGTTGTGCGAGTCGTCCACGCTCAACCGGTGTGGCAGCACCACCTTCTCCCACTCGCCGCCGAGCCGCCTGCGCGCCACGACGGCGTGGCGGCTGCCGGTGTACCAGGTCGCGTACTGGTGGCCGGCGTGGGTGACGATCGCGTCTTGTTGGAAGGAGTTGTTGTTGACCACGCCGTCGTAGGACACGAAGAACAGCGCGGCCCGGTCCAGCACGGTGTCGGACACCAGGGTCGCCTTCGGCGCGGTCGCCCGCCCGGTGTCCGACACCATCGCCTGTCCTCTCGTCGGTCGGTCGTTCCGTCAGCCCGCGTGCGGAGTCCGGTCGACGACCGCCCACCGCTGGTTCGACCCGGAGTCGGGCGCGTACACGCCCACCCGGGTGCCCACGCCCGTGCCCTGGCCGACCACGTCGAAGAGGCGACCGGAGGAGGCGTTGACGAAGGTGTAGCTGCCGTCACCGGTGGTCGACATGATCCACTGGGCGGCGGGGTCGGTCTGCGCGCCCGCTTCGAGCACCAGTCCGCCGTCCCGGTCGGCGAGCCGCTTGCCGTCGTCGCACCGCGTGGCGCTCGCGGTCGCCGACGCCGAGCGGTCCTCCTCGACTCGCACCGGCCTGCCCCGCACCAGGCCGCCCTCGGCGTCGCTGACCACCGGCGTCACCGAGGCGTTCGCGCGGACCGCGCCGAAGCGCGACAGGTCGAGCGTGACGGCGCGCCGCTGGTCGGTGTTGTCGACGTGGACGTCGGTGTTGGTGTGGATCGGGCAGGTCACGAGGGTGCACGTCGAGCTGGTCGACGGCGGCCCTGCCCTCGGGGCCGTAGGCGTTCCAGTCGGTGCGGAAGAGAGTGGGACTGGTCTCGTCCGGCGTGGGCGCCTTCCTGCCGGCCGCCGGTGGGTTGGCCGTCGGGACCGAGCCGGGTGCCCCAGCCTCGAACGGGGGCCGCCGGTAGGACGGGTCCGGCCGCACGGTCACCGACGCCGCGACCAACGCGGCGGACAGGCAGGCGGCGGCCGGCTTGGACCTGACGTGTCGGCGTGCCCGGCGAGGGCTCATCGTCGTCGATCTCCTCTTCGGAGTCCTGCCCGGTGGGCGGAGCGGGAGAGCACGGGATGAGCATGTGCGATCGTTTGAGTCGGGTCAAGCACTATTTGATCGTTTACGATCGTTTTGTTCGAACCTGAGCCCGAAGGAGTCGAAGTGGTCGCGGTGCTGTGCGTTGGCGAGACCATGGCCGTGTTCACCCCCGCCGAAACCGGGCCTCCCGAACAGGTGCGCGCCTGGACGCGCGGCGTCGGCGGCGCGGAGTCCAACGTGGCCTGCGCCCTGGCCGCGCTCGGCGTGCCCGTCGGCTGGGTGAGCGCGGTGGGCGACGACCCGTTCGGGCGGGCGGTCGTCGCGTCCGTGGCGCAGGCCGGGGTGGACGTCTCGCGCGTGCTGGTCGACCCGACCCGCCCCACCGGGCTCTACGTCAAGGAAGCGAGCAGGACCGGCAGCGCGGTGCGCTACTACCGCGCCGGCTCGGCGGCGTCCGCGCTCGGGCCGGACCTGGTCGATCGACTCGACCTGGGCGTGGTGTCGCACGTGCACCTGACCGGCATCACGGCGGCGCTGTCACCGTCCTGCCTGGCCCTCGTGCGCGCGTTGCTGGACCACCCCGGGATCACGACGTCGTTCGACGTGAACTGGCGGCCGGCGCTGTGGGGGCCGTCCGGGCCGGAGGTGCTCCGGTCCCTGGCCGCCCGGGCTGACATCGCCCTGGTCGGCGACGACGAGGCCGAGGCGCTGTGGGGCGTGTCCGGGCCGGCCGCGGTCCGCGAGGTGCTGCCGGAGCCCGGCACAGTGGTCGTCAAGCAGGGGGCGGCCGGCGCGACCGTGCTGGCGGCCGGCTCGGCGCCGGTGTTCGAACCCGCGTTGGCGGTGGACGTCGTCGAACCGGTCGGCGCGGGCGACGCCTTCGCCGCCGGTTTCCTGGCGGGCCTGCTGGCCGACCACCCGCCGGCCCGCTGCCTGCGCTCGGGCCACCTGGCCGCGGCCGGCGCGCTGTGCACGATGTCCGACGTGGCCGTGCCGCTGCCACCGGCCGACGTGGCACGGCTGCTCGTCGCCGATCCGGCCGCGTGGGCCGCCGCCCGGATCAGCGCGGCCGGGGTGCGGGACGGTGTGGCCGGGGTGCGGTGATGAGCCGGGGCGCCGGTGCGCGGGAGGGGATGCGGAGCCGTGCGGCTGGTGTGCGGGTCGGCGTCGCCGGCGTGCGGCGATCAGCGCACGGCCCGCGTGCGCGCGTCGGTCGAGGCGCGTTCACGCAGTTCGGAGCTGAGGACCACCCGGCGCACCGGCCGGTCCGGGCCCTGGGCCAGGCGTTCGAGCGCCAGGTGCACGGCGGTGCTGCCGACGGCGTACTTCGGCGGGCGCACGGCGGTGAGCGGGGGGTGGGCGAACCGGGCGACCTCGTCGTCGTACGCGACGACCGAGAGGTCGGCGGGCACCCGGATGCCGCGCTCCTCGGCCCGCTGCACCAGCGACACCGCCTCCCGGTCGGAGTGCACGACCAGCGCGGTGGCGTGGTGCTCGGCGCACAGGTCCAGGACCCGGTCGACGTCGACCGCCCAGCCCGGCTCGTAGTAGGCGGCCACGCTCACCTCGGGGGCGGGGGTCAGGCCGAGGTCGGTCATCGCGTGGTGCCAGCCGTCGCGGACCTGCCCGGAGGTGGGGCTGGTGGCGCTGATCGCCAGCCCGATGCCGCGGTGGCCCCGGCCGTGCAGGTGGCGGACGGCGAGCTCCGCGCCCGCCGCGTGGTCGGTGCGCACGGACTCGACGTGCTGCCGGTAGGGGCCGGACACCGCCGAGCGCTCCACCAGCACCACCGGCACGGGCAGGGCCGTCAGCCACGCGAGCAGCTCCTCGGCCCCGGCCCCCCGGGTCGGCGGTGCGACGAGCAACGCGTCCACCGCGCCGCTGCCGATCATCCACTCGACCTGGTGCCGCACGTCGTCGACCTGGTAGGACGCGCCGCGCAGCACGAGCCGGGCGCACTTCTCGTGCGCGGTGTCCTGCGCGCCGCGGATGACCTCCGGCCAGTAGTAGTCCAGCGACGGCACGACCATCCCGATCGCCGGCGTGGCGTCCGCGCCCCCGGCCTCGGCGGGCAGGTCGTCGACCAGCCTGACACCGCCGTGCACCCGTTCCACCAAGCCCTCGGCGGCCAGGTCGTTCACGTCCCGCCGCACGGTGACCGGGGTGACGCCCATGGCCTGCGCGATGTGCGTGATGCGCACGACGCCCCGGCCCGCCAAGTGCTCCAGCAGCCACTGCCGTCGGGCGGCGGGCAGCATCGCGCCCCTCGCCTCCGCACCCGGTTTGTCCGCCATGACCGCCTGCTCGCCTCGTGGTCCTGATCGAAACTGATCGTAACAAGCAAACTGTACAGTCTTGCCCTTCCTTTGTGTCTGAGATTGACTGTTTCCTGCCATCAAGTGTGTGAAACGATCGACTCTAGGAAGGCGACGCAACGTGGAGCAGCGCTACGCGACCGCGCCGCGGCAGGTCCCGTCCATGACCACGGACGACCTGCGGCAGCACTATCTGGTCGAAGACCTGTTCGCCGACGGCGAGGTGCGCGCGGTGCACAGCCACCACGACCGGGTCGTGCTGGTGGGCGCGCTGCCTCGCGGCGGCCCGCTGAGCCTGCCGGCGTTCCCGGAGCTGAGGTCGGAGCGGTTCTTCGACCGCCGCGAAGCCGGGATCGTCAACGTGGGCGGACCGGGCACGGTGACCGTCGACGGCGAGGAGCACCGGCTCGAACCGACCGCGTGCCTGTACGTCGGCCGAGGCGTCGAGGAGGTGTCGTTCGCGTCCGACGACCCCGACGCGCCCGCCGCCTTCTACCTGTTCTCCGCGCCCGCGCACACCGCCTACCCGACCGTGCTGGTGGAGCCGGGCGCCGGCACCGTGCGCGAGCTGGGCGACCCGCTGACGTCGAACCGCCGGACGCTGACCCAGTACATCCACGAGAACGGCGTCCGCAGCTGCCAGGTCGTGATGGGCGTGACGACGCTGCACGCGGGCAGCATGTGGAACACGATGCCCGCGCACACCCACGAGCGCCGCACGGAGGTGTACCTCTACTTCGGCCTGCCCGAGGACGCCCGGGTGGTGCACCTGATGGGTGAGCCCAGCGAGACCCGGCACCTGGTCGTGGCCGACCGCCAGGCGGTGATCTCGCCGCCGTGGTCGGTGCACAGCGGCGTCGGCACCGCCGCCTACAGCTTCGTCTGGGCCATGGCGGGGGAGAACCAGGCGTTCGACGACATGGACCCGCACCCCGCGGCGGCGCTGCGATGACGTCGGAGGTGGCCGACCTGCTCGACCTGACCGGCAGGACCGCCGCCGTCACCGGGGCCGGGCGCGGCATCGGGCTGGCCGTGGCGCGGCTGCTGGCCGCCGCGGGCGCGGACGTCATCGGCATCGCCTCGTCCATGCCCGAGGGCGACAGCCCGGCGCGGGCCGCGGTCGAGGGCGAGGGCCGGGTGTTCACCCCCGTGCGGACCGACCTGGCCGACCACGCGCAGGTGGCCGAGCTGGGGGCGCTGCTGGCCGGGCGGGAGGTGGACGTCCTGGTCAACAACGGCGGCACGATCCGCCGCGCGCCCGCCGCCGAGCACTCCGACGCCGACTTCGACCACGTGCTCGACGTCAACCTGCGCGCCACCTGGACGCTGTCGCGCGACGTCGGCCGGGTGATGCTGGCCCGCGGCTCCGGCCGGATCGTCAACGTCGCGTCGATGCTGAGCTTCCAGGGCGGCATCACCGTGCCCGGCTACACGGCGTCGAAGTCCGCGGTGGCCGGCCTGACCAAGGCGCTGGCCAACGAGTGGGCGCAGCGCGGCGTCAACGTCAACGCCGTCGCGCCCGGCTACGTCGCCACCGACAACACCGGTGCCCTGCGCTCGGACCCGGACCGCAACCGGTCCATCCTCGAGCGCATCCCGGCGGGGCGCTGGGCCGAACCGGAGGACATCGCGGGCGCGGTGCTGTTCCTGTGCTCCCGCGCGGCCGACTACGTGCACGGCGTCGTCCTCCCGGTCGACGGCGGCTGGCTGGCCCGCTGAGCCGGGCGGACGCGGTCAGTCGGGCGGCGGGACCGACGAGCCGCGCACCCGCAGGGACGGGGTGATCACCACCCGGTGCGACGGCCGGTCGGGGTCGTGCAGCCGGGCCGCCAGCAGCGACACCGCCGCTCGACCGATGGAGCGCCGCGCCGGGCGCACGGCGGTGAGCGCCGGGGTGAACAACGCCGCCACCTCGTCGTCGTAGGCCACGACCGACAACCCGGCGGGCACCTGGATGCCGCGCTGCTCGGCGCGCTGGACCAGGGCCATCGCCTCGGTGTCGGCGTGCACGAGCACCGCCGTGGTGCCGGTGGCGGCCAACCCGTCGAGCACCCCGTCCAGCGCGGTGTCCCACCCGGGCGTGCCCGGCGCCGGGACGGCGGTGTCCACGGTGGACCGCGGGTCGAGGCCGGTCTCGGCGCACGCGTCGAGCCAGCCCCGGTGCACGTGCGGCGAGGTCGGGCTGTGCTCGCTGGTCACCATGCCGACCTTGCGGTGGCCCAGGGACACGAGGTGGTGCACGGCCATGGCCGCGCCCAGGGCGTGGTCGGACACCACCGATTCCACGACCGCCTGGCGCGGGCCGACCGTCGCGACGCGCTCGACGAGCACGACCGGGGTGTCGATGGTGCTCAGCCACTCGATCGTGGCCGCCGCCGACGGAGCGGTCAGGCTCGGCGCGGCGATCAGCCCGCACACGTCCTCGTTGTCCAGCAGCCGCTCCAGCTGGGGCCGGTCGTCGGCGCTCTCGTAGGACGAACCCCGCAGCAGGATCCTCAAGCCGTTCGCGGACGCCTCCTCCTCCGCGCCGCGCACCACTTCCGGCCAGTAGTAGTCGAGGGAGGGGACCAGCATGCCCGCGGCGCCGAAGTACGCGGGCTCCGCCGGGAGGTCCAGCGGCTGGGCGGCGGGCGGCAGGAGCTCGGCGGTGGGCAGCGTGGCGCCTCCGTGCACCCGGCGCAGCAGGCCCTCGCCGTCGAGGTGGGCGATGTCGCGGCGCAGCGTCACGGCGGTGACGCCCATCCTGTCGCTGAGGTCGGAGATCCGGACCATGCCGTCCCGGTGCAGCGCTTCGAGGATCGACGCGCGCCTCTTCGCGGCGAGCGTGCGGGACTCGGCGCTCACGACGCCTCCGCCGCGGTGGCGCTGGGCGACGGCGCCGTGGCGTCGGGCCGGGGTCCCGCGGTCGGCCGGACCGCCACCCGCTTCCTGCCGGCCGCACCGTGCCCCCTGCGCGCTTTCGTCACCGCACGTCCTCTCGTCGTTGATCGAGGCCCCAATTATGTGGGCGGCGCAGGGGGACACCTCACGGCGGCAGGCCGGGGCGGTCGGGGATCGGAGTGTTCATGTGAGTCTTGACACGATCGCTCCTGCACGTATTTACTACTTGACAGCCAAAGCGATCAAAAACGAAAGCAACTGTGCTGTTTTTGATCGAACGCCTTCGACGAAGAAGGACGACGAGTACATGCCGCCCGAACCTCTCCTGAGAGCAGACGCACCACCGACCCCACCCGGCGGGTGGACCCGCGAGAAGTGGGCCGGCACGGCCGACGCCATGCTGCGCGCCGTGCGCCCGTACGCCTCGCCGGGGCACGCGCGCATCACCCTGCCCGGTCCGGCCGGCGGGTACGGGACCGAGGTGGACGGCCTGGAGGGCTTCGCCCGCACCTTCCTGCTCGCCGGGTTCCGGATCGCGGGTGAACGCGGAGCCGACCCGGACAACCTCCTCGAGTTCTACGCCGAGGGCATCGCGGCGGGCACCGACCCCTCGTCCCCCGAGCGCTGGGTGCGCCTGGACGAGCACGGTCAGGCCAAGGTCGAGGCCGCGTCGCTGGCGCTCGCCCTCGACCTGACCCGCCCCTGGCTGTGGGACCGGCTCGACCCGGCCGTCCAGGAGCGGTTCGTCGACTACCTCGCCCCCGCGGTGGGCGACCGGACCTACCCGCAGACCAACTGGGTGTGGTTCCGGCTGGTCGTGCAGGCGTTCCTGCGGTCGGTCGGCGGTCCCTGGTCCGCCGAGGACGTCGCCGAGGACCTCGCCACCCACGACGGCTTCCTCCGCCGGGACGGCTGGATGGCCGACGGCCACGAGCGCTCGTTCGACCACTACGTGGGCTGGGCGCTGCACGTCTACCCGCTGCTGTGGTCGCGGATGCCGGGTGCGGCGGGGTTCGCCGAGGACCGCCGGGTGCGGGACGACGCGCTGCTCGACCGCTACCTGCTCGACGCCGTGCACCTGGTCGGCGCCGACGGGTCGCCGCTGCTGCAGGGCCGCAGCCTGACCTACCGGTTCGCCGCCGGCGCGCCGTTCTGGGCCGGGGTGCTCGCCGGGGTGCCGTCCACCCCGGCGGGGGTGCTGCGCCGGGCGGCGTCGAGCGTCGTGCGCCACTTCGTCGACCGGGACGGCTTCGACGAACGCGGACTGCTGTCGCTCGGCTGGCACGGCCGGTGGCCGCGGCTCGCGCAGTCGTACTCGGGCCCCGGCTCGCCGTACTGGGCGGTGAAGGGCATGCTCGGACTGGTCCTGCCCGCCGACCACCCGGTGTGGGCGACCGGCGAACTGCCGCTGCCGGTCGAGCGGGGCGACTACCTGCGGGCGGTCGAGGCGCCGGGCTGGCTGGTGAGCGGCACCGCCGCCGACGGCGTCGTGCGGATCGTCAACCACGGCACGGACCACGCCCTCCCCGGCGACACCAGGGGCGACTCACCGCTCTACGCGCGTTTCGGCTACTCCACCGCCACCAGTCCGCTGCTGGACCGCGACAGCTGGGTCGACCCGCACGACCAGGCCGTCGTGCTGGTGGACGCCGAGGGCCGGGCGTCCCACCGGTCCGGCATGGCGCTCGGCCCGACGGAGGTGCTCGACGTCGACGGGGTGACCGTGGGAACCGCGTCCTCGTCCGGCGCGGTCCGCTGGCTGGAGCCCGACGACGCGCAGAAGCACCACGGTTCGGGCTGGGAGGGCCGCCACCACGACGCCGGGACGGTCGCGGTGCACTCGCTCGTCCGCGGTCCGTGGGAGGTGCGCCTGGTCCGGGTCGACGAGGTCTCCCGCGACCGCCCGCCTGTGAGCCTGGAGCTGTCCGGGTGGGCCGTCGCGGGCGCGGAACCGGAGACCCTCGCCACCGACCCGCCGTGCGCCCGCGGCGACGGCGGAGCGCAGTCGACGCTCGTGGTCCTCCTGGGGGAGACGACCGACTCGGGCGTGTCCCGGCACGCGGACGCGAGCCCGCTGGGACCCGTCGCCGCGGTGCCGTGGACGCGCCACCCCGTCCTGCCCGGCGAGTGGTTCGCCGCGCTGCTCGAACTGACCCGCGACGCCCGGCCCTGGTCGGCCGAACCCGAGGTGCGGCTCTCGCGCGGTGGCACGACGAGCTGGGTCACCACCCGGTGGCCCGACGGCGCGCAGACCCGCACCGCGCTGTCCTGACCGGCGGTCCGCCACCCGGCGCCGCTTGAGCACTCCCCGTCCTCCCCACCGCTCGACCAGGAAGTGAAGGACCATGCGACACCGCCATGCCAGGCGGACCGCCCTCGCGGTCGCCGTCACCGCCCTCACCCTCACCGCCACCGCCTGCGGCGCCGACGAAGCCGCCGACAGCGGCGGGCCGGTCACCCTGACGATGAGCGCGTGGAGCCTCAACTCCACCCCGGAGTTCCAGAAGCTCGCCGACGGGTTCCACCAGCGCAACCCCGACGTGAAGGTGGAGTTCAAGGAGTACGACGCCACCAACTACGACACCCAGCTGACCGCCGACCTGGCCGCCGGCAGCGGACCCGACGTCTTCGCCCACAAGACCCTCAAGAACTTCATCACCTACCAGGCCGGCGAGCAGCTGCTGGACGTCTCCGACGTCGCCGACGGCCTGGGCGACAAGGTGAACGGCCTGGGCAACTACAAAGTGGACGGTGTCACCTACTCCGTGCCGTACCGCCAGGACTCCTGGTACGTCTTCTACAACAAGGACCTCTTCGCGGCGGCCGGCGTGACGCCGCCCACCGAGGCGTGGACGTGGGCGGAGTACGAGCGGACCGTGGCGGACCTCTCGGCGGGTCTCAAGACTGCGGGCTCCCCGGCCAAGGCCGCCTACCAGCACGTGTGGCAGTCCACCGTGCAGGGGCTGGCGCTGGCGCAGACCCCCGGCGCGGACCTCAACAGCGGTGACTACGGCTACTACGCGCCCTACTACCAGCGGGCCCTGAAGCAGCAGGAGTCGGGCGCGCAGGTGGACTACGGCACGGCCACCACCAACACGTTGCAGTACCAGGCGCAGTTCGGCACGCAGCAGGCGGCGACGATGCTGATGGGCAGCTGGTACGTCGCCACCCTCGTCGCGCAGCAGAAGTCCGGCGCCGCGCAGTCGTTCAAGTGGGGCTTCGCCCCGGCGCCGCAGCGCGACGCGAGCACCAAGGACAAGCCGGTCACCTTCGGCGACCCCACCGGCCTGGGCATCAACGCCGCCATCGACGAGAACAAGGTCAAGGCGGCCAAGGAGTTCCTGTCCTACGTGGCGGGGGAGGGCGGCGCCACCGCGCTGGCCTCCATCGGCATCACGCCCGCGGCGCTGACCGAGCAGGTGGCCAAGGCCTACTTCGAGGTCCAGGGCGTGCCGACCGACGAGCTCTCGCTGTTCACCTTCAACAACCACGACACCCGCCCGGAGAACCCCGTCTCGCCGCAGACGGCCGCGTTGCAGAACATCCTGCAGGAGACGCACTCGGCGATCATGTCCGGGAGCACCCCGGTGGACGAGGCGCTCGCCAAGGCGGGCGCACGGGCCCGCAGCGAGGTCCTCGAGTCGAAGTGACGACCCGGCGCGGGCCCGGCGCCGTCGGGCCCGCGCCGCCCCCAGCACACCCCCTACGCAGGAGCACAGAGAGCCGATGAGCACCACGACGGTCGGCGGTCCGCGCAGCACCGGCGCGGACCGGACGAAGCGGTGGTACCGGGCGCGCCGGTCATTGCAGGGCGCGTCGTTCGTCCTGCCGAACTTCCTCGGCTTCGGCCTGCTCACCCTGGGCCCGGTCGTCGCGCTGTTCTACATCTCGTTCACCAACTGGAACGTCTTCGGCAAGGCCAAGTGGATCGGGCTGGACAACTTCACCCGCCTGCTCGGCGACGCGAGCTTCCACCGCGCGCTGCTCAACACCCTGTACTACTCCGCGTTCCACATCCCGCTCACGCTGGTGACGAGCCTGGGCTTGGCCCTGCTGCTCAACCGCAAGCTGCGGGGCGTGGCGTTCTTCCGCACCGCCGCGTTCTTCCCCTACGTCACCTCGATCGTGGCCATCGCCATCGCGTGGAACCTGCTGTTCAGCCGCGACGCCGGGCCGATCAACCAGATCCTCGGCCTGTTCGGGGTCGACGACCCGCCCGGCTGGACCGCGTCCTCGACCTGGGCCATGCCGGCCGTGATCATCGTCGGCGTCTGGCGCGAGATGGGCTACTACATGCTCCTCTTCCTCGCCGGCCTGCAGACCGTCCCGCCCGAGCTGCACGAGGCCGCCCGCATCGACGGGGCGAACGCCTGGGCGCGCTTCCGCAACGTCACCCTGCCGTGCCTGCGCCCCACCACGTTCTTCGTCACCGTGATGCTCACCATCGGCAGCTTCAAGGTCTTCGACCTCATCCTGGTGATGACCAACGGCGGCCCCGGCCAGTCCACCCTCGTGCTCTCCCAGTACATCTACCAGAAAGGCTTGGTGGAGAACCGGTTCGGCTACGCCTCCGCGATCTCCGTCGTGCTGTTCGCGCTCTGCATGCTGGTCACGGTCGTGCAGTTCGTCATCAACCGCAGGAGGAACGCCTGATGACCGCGTCGCACACCGCGCTCGACCCCGCCGCGCCAGGGGCGGCCGGAGCCGGTCCCGCCGCGCCGTCCGGACGCGGCGGCACGCGGCTCCCCGCGCCGGGCAAGGTCCTGGGCTACGCCGTCCTGGTGGTGGCGGCGGCCGGCCTGCTGCTGCCGTTCTTCTGGATGGTGTCCTCCTCGCTGAAGACCGCCAACGGCGTCTTCGCCATCCCGGTGACCTGGTTCCCCGAGTCGCCGCAGTGGGCGAACTACGTCGAGATCTGGCGGATCTCGGACATGCTGCTGTGGTTGAAGAACACGGTCTTCCTCTCGGTGGTCGTCACCGTGCTCCAGCTGCTCACCGGCAGCTTCGCCGCCTACGGGTTCGCCAAGGCCCGCTTCCCGGGGCGCAACCTGCTGTTCCTGGTCTACATCGGCACGATCGCGGTGCCGTGGCAGGCGTACATGATCCCGCAGTTCATCATGATGTCCGAGGTCGGCCTGACCAACACGCCGTGGGCCGTCATCGCCCTGCAGGCGTTCAGCGCCTTCGGCGTGTTCCTGATGCGGCAGTACTACCTGACCATCCCCGACGAGCTGTGCGAGGCCGCCAGGGTGGACGGCCTGAGCGAGTACGGCATCTACTTCCGGATCATGCTGCCGCTGTCCGTGCCCGCGCTGGCCAGCCTGGCCCTGCTCACCTTCGTCACCACCTGGAACGACTACCTCGGCCCGCTGATCTACCTGCGCGACCCGGACCTGTGGACCATCCAGCTGGGGCTGAAGTCGTTCGTCAGCGAGTACAACGCCGAGCACGCGTTGATCATGACCGGCTCGGTGCTGTCCGTGGTGCCGATCGCGGTGGTGTTCCTCCTGGGGCAGAAGTACTTCGTCCAGGGTGTCGCGACCAGCGGGCTGAAGGGCTGAGGACCGTGTCGCACGAGATCTACGCGCGGGTGTTCACCACCGCCTACGCGCTGCTGGCCACCAGTGCGCTCGTGGTGGGCGCCACCGGGCCGTTCCTGGCCGTGCTGCTGTTCACGCCCGTCACGGCCAGTTGGCCGCTGCTGGTGCTGACGGCCCCGTTCCTCGGACCGGCCGTCGCCGCCGCGCACGCCGTGTTCGGCTCCCTCGCGCAGGACGACGGCGCGCCGGTCGTGCGGGGTTTCCTGCGCGCCTGGCGCCGGCACGGCCGCCGGTCGGCCATCGTGGCCGGCGCCGCGGCCGCCCTCCTGGTCGTGCTGGCCGTCGACGTCCGCGCGGCCTGGGGCTCACCCGTCGGCGCGGTCGCCATCCCGGTCCTGGTCGTGCTCGCCGCCCTCGCCGCGGTCACCGCGCTGGTGGCGCTCACCGGCGTGGTCGAACACCCCGACGTGCCGCTGGGGCGCCTCCTGCGGGCCTGCCTGTTCCTCGCGCTTCGCCGCCCGCAGTTCACCGTCGTCTCGTCGGCGGCGCTGTGGGTGCTGGCGGCGGCCGTCGGCGCCGTGCCCGTGCCGGCGCTCGCCCTGCTGACCGGACCGGCGCTGTACGTCGTCTGGGTGGGCAGTCGCGCGACCCTGAAGCCCCTCCGCGCCGTCCCGGGCTCCGAGCCCGACCCGCGTCCCGCCGCGGCGCGCTGACCCGCGCCCGTCGTTCCGTCACCCGTTCTGAGGGAGAACCATGTCCGCGGAAGCAGACCGCGCCGCACCGACCACCGACCACCTGGCCGTGGCCTGGAACGCCGCCGTGGCGACCGTCCGGGCCAACATCGCCGACTTCACCGCCTGGTACCCGGACGACACGACCACCGCGGGCGCGTACCGGCCGCGCACGGCCCGCGACGGCCAACCCGAAGGCGCCAACGTCGGGTGGACCACCGGCTTCTGGCCGGGGATGCTGTGGCTGGTCTGGGAGGCCACCGGCGACGACGCCGTGCTGCGGGCCGCGCGGCACCAGGTCGACAGCTTCGCCGACCGCGTCCGGCGCGGGATCGACCTCGACACCCACGACCTCGGTTTCCTCTACACCCTGTCCAGCGTGACGCCGTACCGGCTGCTCGGCGACGAGGGGGCGCGAGACACCGCGCTGAAGGCCGCGGACCACCTGATGGACCGCTTCCTGGAACCGGCGGGCATCCTGCAGGCCTGGGGCGACCTGGAGAACCCGCTGCAACGCGGCCGCACGATCGTCGACAGCCTGATGAACGTGCCGCTGCTGTACTGGGCGGCCGAGACGACCGGCACGCCGTCGTACTCCGACGCCGCGATCCGCCACACCGAGCAGCTGCGGCAGCACATCATCCGCCCGGACGGCACCACGTTCCACACCTACTACTGGGACCCGGAGACCGGCGAACCCCTGCGCGGCGGCACCGAGCAGGGCCACCAGGACGGCTCCTGCTGGGCCCGCGGGCAGGCGTGGGGCATCTACGGCTTCGCGCTCGGCTACCGGCACGCGCGGCGGGAGTCGTTCCTCGACGCGGCCAGGCGCTGCGCCGACTACTTCCTCACCCGCCTGCCGGAGGACCGCATCGCCTACTGGGACCTCGTGTTCACCGACGGCAGCGGACAGGAACGCGACTCCTCGGCCGCCGCCATCGCCGCGTGCGGCCTGTACGAGCTCGCGGAGCACCTGGAGGACCAGGGCGCCGCCCAGCGCTACCGCGCCGAGGCCGACGCCATGCTGGACAGCCTGGCCACCTCCTACTCGACCGCGCGCGAGCCGGGGTCCACCGCGCTGCTCCTGCACGGCGTCTACGACAAGCCCAAGGACGTCGGCGTGGACGAGGGGAGCCTCTGGGGCGACTACTTCTACCTGGAGGCCCTGAGCCGCCGGCTGCGGCCCGACTGGCGCAGCTACTGGTGACGTGACGGGGGTGGGCGCCGAGAGCGCCCACCCCCGCTCCGCCCCCTGGTCAGCTCGTCAGCCGGAACGTGGCGTCGGCGCGGCCCGTCGCGTCGGTGATCTGGTCGAGCCGGAGCTGGTAGGCGTAGTGCCGGAGGTACCGGTCGGGGTGGCTGTAGGCCTGGAACGACGACCACGACGCCGAGGCGAGCCCGGCGACCTGGCGGAACGTGGCGTCGGCCTTGAACGCCGAGCTGCCGTCGTCCGCCGCGAGCACGAAGTCGAAGTTGTTGTGCCGCAGGTAGTAGCCGGGGTAGTTGACCGACTGGAACGACACGGTCCCCGAGCCCGCCAGACCGGGCATCACCCGGAACTGGGCGTCCTGGGCCGGGCTGACGTTCGGGTCGATGCGCACGTCGAAGTCGGCGTGGCGGACGTAGCGGTCCTGGAAGTTGTAGGACTGGATGCGGTTGACGGGGCTGGTCGCGCCCCACTTGGCCAGGACGCGGCCCTCCTCGGCGGCGGTGAGGTTGAGGATCGAGCCGTGCCGCTTGCGGGTCGCGCCGAGGTTGTAGTCCGACACCGCGCGGAAGTTGCGGGTGCTGCCGAGGTTGGTCGAGGCGATCGGCATGTACCCGCGGCCGGTGGCGTACTGGTCCAGCCACAGCGCCCACTCGGCGCGGCCGTTGAACTGCATCCACATCGGGCCCTCGACCACGTTGCCGCCGCCGGTGCCGTTGGAGATGCCCATGTGCGAGAGGTTGCCGATGGTCGTCCACGAGCCGAGGATCGAGTTGCTGCCCTCGACGGTGATGTGGCCGTCGGCGGAGGCCCGGTAGTAGCGGTAGCCGCCGACGCTCCCGGGCGACTCGACGATCTGGGTGTCGATGATGCCCTGGCCCGCGCCCCGGTCGATGTAGAGCACCGGCGAGCTGACGCTGCGGAAGTCCCTGGTGCGGACGTAGTAGATGCGGTGCTTGGTCACGCCGTTGAGCGCCGCGTTGGTCGCCCAGTAGACGACGTACTCGCCGGACGCGGGGTCGTAGATGGCCTCCGGCGCCCAGGCGTTGCCCGCGCCGGGGATGCCGGACGCGACGTCGAGCAGCCGTGGCGCGGACCAGGTGACCAGGTCGGTCGACTCCCACACGACCAGCGACCTGCTGCCCCGGTTCGCGGCGTCGGACCACGACGTGCCGCTCGCGATGCGCAGGTCGGTGGCGATGATCCAGTACCGGTCGCCGGCGGGGGAGCGGACGAGCGCGGGATCGCGCACGCCGCGCGTGCCCACGGTGGACAGCAGCACGGGCGCGCCGTTGTTGAGGTCGGTCCAGCGCAGCCCGTCGCGGCTGTGCGCGAGGTAGATCTGCTCGCCGGTCGCGTGCTCGCCGGTGAAGTGCGCCATCAGGTAGCCGGTGAACGGCTCCAGCGCCTCGGCGCGCCGGTCGGTGGTGACCGACCAGGACGTGAACAGCAGGGCGACGGCGGCGACCAGCGCGCCGATCCTCGTCGGTGTTCGTGGCACGGGTGATCTCCCTTGATCACGGGGTGGGTCACGATCGGAGCGGTGCGGTGTCCAGCAGGCGGGTGAGCGCTAACAACGCAGGGCGGGTACCTCGAACACGGCTGTCACCGCCCTCACGCGTCAGCGGCGAGTATGTTCGATGTTCGCGTTAACATCAAGGTCTGGCCGGAGTGCCCGCAGGAGTGGTCGCCTGACCGGTCGAGGGCTTGGCGCGGTCCGGGCGCGACGCCCCCGCCGGCGCGGCGCGGGAGGGGCTTGACAGGGGCCGGACAATAAAAAGTCGGCGTGCGCTCCGAAATGCAGTGGAGAACCCGCCGAATCTAAAACCAAGTTAGCGCTGTGAGGGGCATGTGTCAACTCAGGGGTACGAAGACGAACTGCGGTCCGAGCGCGGCTACGTGGCCGGGCTCTACCGCCGGCTGGACGCGGAGCGCGCGCGGGTGAAGGGGGAGTACGACGCGGCGCTGCGCGGCACCGGCGGCACGCCCATGGAGCGCGACGTCGAGGTCCGCACGCTGGCCAAGGCGGCGAAGCGGCTGGACGTGGCCGACAACGGGCTGTGCTTCGGCCGGTTGGACACCCTCACGGGCGAGCGCTCGTACATCGGGCGGATCGGGCTGTTCGACGAGGGCGACGAGTACGAGCCGGTGCTGCTCGACTGGCGTGCGCCCGCGTCGCGCCCCTTCTACGTCGCCACCGCGGCGAACCCGGAGAACATGCGCCGCCGCCGGCAGTTCCACACCCGCGGTCGCCTGGTGGCGGACTTCACCGACGAGGTGCTCGGCCGCCCCGACGGCGGCGAGCGCGGTGACGCGGCCCTGCTCGCGGCGGTCAACGCGCCGCGCGGCGAGGGCATGCGCGACATCGTGGCGACGATCCAGTCCGAGCAGGACGAGATCATCCGGCTCGACCACCCGGGCGTGCTGGTGATCGAGGGCGGACCGGGCACCGGCAAGACCGTCGTCGCGCTGCACCGCGTCGCCTACCTGCTCTACACCCAGCGCGAGCGGATGGAGCGGCACGGGGTGCTGGTGGTCGGGCCCAACCCGGCGTTCCTGAACCACATCGGCCGGGTGCTGCCGTCGCTCGGCGAGTCCGACGTGGTGTTCATGACGCCGGGCGACCTGGTGCCCGGTCTGCGCGTGACGGCCGACGACACGCCGGCCGCCGCGCGGCTCAAGGGCTCGTTGGAGATCCTGGACGTGCTCGCGGCGGCGGTCGCCGATCGGCAGCTGCTGCCGGTGGAGCCGTTGACCGTCGAGCTGGGCGGCGGCCCGGCGCGGATCGACGCCGCCACCGCGGAGTGGGCCAGGGACGAGGCGCGGGCGAGCGGGCTGCCGCACAACGAGGCCCGCGCGGTGTTCAGCGAGATCATCACCTACGTGCTCACCGAACGGGCGATCGGTCGGATCGGCCGCGGCTGGCTCACCAGGGACAACAAGGAGGCGTGGGACCGCCTGCGGGCGGACCTGGTCAAGGAGCTCGCCGACGACGACAAGTTCGTCGCCGTGCTCGACGAGCTGTGGCCGGTCCTGACGCCGGCCGGGTTGCTGTCCTCGCTGTACACGTCCCGGGAACGGCTGCGGGCGGCGGGCGCGGACGAGGCGCTGTGGCGTGTCGACGGCGACGCCTGGACGGTGTCGGACGTGCCGCTGCTCGACGAGCTGGTGGACCTGCTCGGCCGGGACCAGGCCGCGGACCGGACCGCCGAGCGGCAGCGCAAGGCGGAGGCCGAGTACGCCGAGGGCGTGCTGGACAGCCTGCACGGCCGCCAGGACTCGATGGACGACGAGGACCACCTCTACGCCACGGACCTGCTCTACGCCGAGGACCTGGCGGACCGCGTGCTCGAACGCGACACGCGGGAGCTGGTCGAGCGCGCCGCCGCCGACCGGGACTGGACCTACCGGCACGTGGTGGTCGACGAGGCGCAGGAGCTGTCCGAGATGGACTGGCGGGTGCTCATGCGGCGGTGCCCGGGCCGCTCGTTCACCGTGGTCGGCGATCTCGCGCAGCGCCGGTCCGAGGCCGGTGCGAGGTCGTGGGACGCGATGCTGGAGCCGTACGTGCCGGGGCGCTGGGTCTACCGGGCGCTGACGGTGAACTACCGCACCCCGGCGGAGATCATGGCCGTCGCCGGCGCGCTGCTCGCCGAGTTCGCGCCGGGGGTCCAGCCGCCGGAGTCGGTGCGCGCGTGCGGCGTCCAGCCGTGGTCGAGGCGGGTCGAGGAGGACGCGACGGCGGCCGCCATCGAGGACTTCGTCCGGGACGAGGCCGGTCGTGAGGGCACCAGCGTGGTGATCGGGCCGGCGGGCATGGCGGGCACGGTGCCCGCGTCGGAGACGAAGGGCCTGGAGTACGACGCCGTCCTGGTCGTGGAGCCGGCGCGGATCCTCGCCGACGGCCCGCGCGGCGCGGCCGAGCTCTACGTCGCGCTCACCCGGGCCACCCAGCGCCTCGGCGTGCTGCACCGGGACCCGTTGCCGACGGCCCTGACCGGCCTGGTGGAGGTCGGGGCGCCGGCCGGGGCCGGAGGTCGGCGGCCGGTGTAGCGCGCACGTGCGGCCGGCGCGGCTCCGCGCCGGCCGCACGCGCCGGGTCGGCCGCCGTGCGCAACGCGGCCAGGCTCGTCGCCCGGCGGTCGAAACCGGCCACCGGGACCGACGGCGTCCACGAGACCACCCTCCCGCCACCGGCTCCACGATCGCGGCACGGCGAGTCCCGACCGGGTGATCCGCCCCGGTTCGGCGTGCGGGACGCGGGCCCCGCGACTAGAAACCGGTGTCGGCGAGCACCGGGAGGGTGTGGGGCAGTGGACACACGGGTCGTGTTGCGGGTCGGGTGCGCGCTGCTGGTCCTGGTGCAGGTGGCGGTCGGGTTGTGGGCGGCCCTGGCCCCGGAGGGGTTCTTCTCCGGGTACCCGACGCCGGAGGTCGGCTGGGTGGCGTTGTACCCGCCGTACAACGAGCACCTCGTGCGGGACTACGGGATGGCGTTGCTGCAGTTGGCGCCCCTGGCGCTGGTCTGCCTGAAGCGGCCGGAACCGGTGTTCGTCGCCGCGCTGCTGGCCGGCGTGCTGCTGTTCCACCTGCCGCACGCCGTCTTCCACGAGCTGCACGTCGTCCGCACCGACGACCTCGTGTGGCAGCGGCTGGCCCTCTGGTCGCCCGTCGTGATCGCCGCCGCCCTGCTGTGGCCGACCTGGGAGTCGGCGAGGAGCCGCCGTCCGCCGACGACGGCTCCTCTCAGCCCGCGGTGAGGCTCACTTGTTCGGCGCGGGCACCGTGGACGGGATGAAGTCGGTCGTGCCGCGCTCCAGGCTCTCGGGCAGGGACGCCCGGTAGATCGGCATCGCGGCGGCGGTGGTCACGATCGCGACCGCGACCAGGATCGCGAACAACTCCGGCGTCACCATGTCGTGCGCGAGGCCGATGTTGATGAAGATCAGGATCATCAGCCCCCGCGCGTTCATCAGCCCTCCGACCGCGGACGCGTAGCGCCACGAGAAGCCCTGGGCGCGCACGACCACCGCGCAGCCGAGGTACTTGCCCGCGAACGCGACCGCCATGATCACCGCGAGCGGCAACCACAGCCCGCCGCCCGCGCCGAAGCCGGACACCTGCGTGTTCAGCCCGCTGAACGCGAAGAACACCGGCAGCAGCAGGATGGAGTTCAGGTCCGTGAGCCGCGTCTCCAGCTCCCGGCGCACGATCGCCGACTGCGGCATCGCCAGACCCGTGATGAACCCGCCGAACACCGAGAACACGCCGATGTAGTCGGTGAACCACCCCGCCAGCAGCACGACGAGCAGCACGAGCGCCATCACGTCGCGGCTCATCCGGCCCTCGCGCTCCACCCGCGCGCCCAGCCGGGAGAACAGGGCGCGCCCCACCGTGAGCATCAGCAGCGCGAACACCGCCGCGCCCGCCACCGTGCCCACCGCGTCGAACGGGCTGCCCGCCGCCGCGACCGCGATGATCACCGCCAGGATGACCCACGCCGCCGCGTCGTCGATCGCCGCCGCGACCAGGGTGAGGCCGCCGATGGGGGTGTTCGCGATCCCGCGCTCCTGGAGGATCCGCGCCAGCATCGGGAACGCGGTGATCGACAGCGCGCCGCCGACGAACAGCATGAACTCCCACCGGGTCGTGCCGTCCGGGCTCAGCGAGCCGAAGAACAGCGCCGCCGCGCCCGCGCCCAGCGCGAAGGTCGGCAGGATGCCCGACGCCGCGAGCGCCACCGCCCGCCGCATGCGCTGCCCGCTCGCCAGGCTGTGGTCGAGCGAGGACCCGACCAGGAACATGTAGAACGTCAGCCCGATCGTGCTCAGCACGTACAAGGTGTCCTTGACGTCCGCCGGGAAGACCTGGGCCTGCACGCCGGGCGCCACGGCGCCGAGCAGGGCCGGGCCGAGCAGGACGCCGGCGACCATCTCGCCGACCACCCTGGGTTGCTTGACCGCCATGGCGATGCGCCCGCACAACGTCGTCGCGGCGAGCACGACCGCGAGCGCGGCGAACACCTTCAACGCGAACTGGATCTGGTTCACTCGGTGATCTCCTGGGTGGAAGGCGGCTCCTGCCGCAGCGGGCGACCCTGGGTGTCGTGCGTGTCGAAGTAGCGCCCGGCCAGCCGCAGCCGGTGGGCGTGCAGGACCATGACCGTGCCGAGCACGAGCTGGACGACGCTGCGCCACACGTCCTCCCACCGGTCCCGCACGCGCAGGAACGCGCCGAGCACCGCGAGGCGACGCGGTGGCAGCGGCTCGCCCGCCCGCACCAGCAGGCACGGGCCGCGGCTCGGCAACGACCGGGTGTGCGTGACCGTGGAGTGCAGCGTCACGCGGCGCAGCACCTCGGCGGTCGCGCCGCGCAGCGCCAGCGGGGACAGCCGCCAGGCCGGGCAGGGCCGGTTGGCGGCGACGCCGAACGGGATGTGGTGCGCGGTCCGCGCCTGCACGTCCCGCCAGCGGTCCGGGTCGAACACGTCCGGGCGCGCGTAGCCGGTGGCGTGGTAGTCGGGGTAGCTGAAGCACAGCACCGAGCCGGCGGGCAGCGTGGTGCGCTCGTCCAGCGCGATGTCCCCGGTGGTGATGCGGTGCGCGATGCCGAACAGCGGGTAGAGCCGCATGGTCTCGTCCAGGACGTGGGCGAAGTAGCGCTCGTCCGCGGCGAGCCGGGCCGCCACGTCCGGGTGCTGCGCCAGCGCGAGCAGCACGTGCGCCATCGCCTCGGACATCTGGACCACGGCGGTGTTGAAGAACGTGCCTTGCAGGTAGTGCACCTGCTCGGCGGGCGACAGGCTCGCCGGCAACGGCCGCCGCACGTCGCCCGCCGCGACCCGCCGGGCCAGGTAGCGGGTCAGCCGCGCCCGCCGGGCGGGGTGGCGCAGGCCGGTGCACTTCAACGACGTCACCACGTCGTCGGCGTGCCCCACGATCAGGTCGCGCGCCTCGCGGGGGCACGGCTCGCCGAACACCAGCTCGTAGAAGTACTCCGCCCACACCGGCGTCATCAGGTCCCGCAGTCGCACCAGCGCGACCTGCCCGGTGACGACTTCGTCGAGCACCCGCCCGGCGCAGCGGGCCGCCGCCGCCGACAGCGCGTCGCCCGGCCCGGCCAGCAGCGCGCGCGTCGTGCGGGCCACGTCGTCGTAGCGCGGTCCGGCCTCCAAGTGCTCCTGGTGCACTTCGGGGCCGGGGGAGAGCCAGTACCAGAACAGGTCCGACAGCCCGGCGCCCCGGCTGCGGCCGTTCGCCGCCGGGTGGCCGTAGACCTCCTGGAACCGGTCCGGCCCGACGTCGGCGTTCGGGAACGTGATCGCGTCGTCCCCGTTGACCTTCTCGAACACCTTGCCGCGCAGGGCGACCACCCGTGCCGGCAGCCAGCGCGGCGCGGTCAGCACCGCGGCGGCGGCGAGCACCCCGGTCACCCACACCGCGCGAACACCCCCGTCCCGCGCGCGACCACCAGGTCGCGGGTGAGGTCGGCCGGGTCACGCCCGCCGCACAGCGCGAGGACGTGGTCGAACTCGTCGCGCAGCACGTCCAGGACCCGCGCCACCCCCGGCTCGCCGGCCGCGGCCAGACCCCACAGCACCGGCCGGCCGACGCCCACGGCCGCCGCGCCGAGCGCGAGCGCCACGGCCACGTCACCACCGGAGCGGACGCCGCCGTCCAGCACCACCGGCACCCGGCCCGCCACCGCGTCGACCACCGCGGGCAGCGCCTCGACGGCGGCGGGCGCGAGGTCGGACTGGCGCCCGCCGTGGTTGGACACCACGATCCCGGCCATCCCGTGCTCGACCGCGAGCACCGCGTCAGCCGGGTGGAGCACGCCCTTGAGCCACACCGGCAACGACGTCAGCTCCCGCAACCGGTCCAGGTGCGCCCACGACACCGACGGCGACATCTCGATGTCCCGCACGCCGCCCGGCGGCGCGCCGGGCAGGTCGCGCATGTTCTCCGCCGCGAGCCCGGCCGGCAGGTCGTGGAAGCCGTGCTCGGCGTCGCGGCGGTGGCGGCCGAACACCGGCGAGTCGGCGGTCACCACCAGCGCCGCGCACCCCGCCCGTTCCGCCCGCTCCACCAGGCACGCGGTCACGTCCTCGTCGGGCTGCGGGTAGAGCTGGAACCAGACGGACGCGTCCGCGGCCGCGGACCGCGCCGCCGCCACCACCTCGCCGATCGCCACGGTCGCCGCCACGCCGGACACCAGCACCGTTCCCGCCGCCGCCGCGGCCCGCGCCGTGGCCAGCTCGCCGTCCGGGTGGGCCAGCCGGTGGAACGCGGTCGGCGCGATCAGCACCGGCAGGTCGAGGCGACCGCCGGGCAGCTCGACCGAGAGGTCCCGCTCCGACCGGCCGCGCAGCACCCTCGGCAGCAGGGCCAGGCGTCGGAACGCCGCCTCGTTCTCCCCGAGCACGACCTCGTCGCCGACACCGCCCGCGTAGTAGTCGTAGTGCACCGGGTCGAGCACCGCGCGGGCCTGTTCGGGCAACCCGGCGATCCAGGTGCTCACGGCGAGACCGCGGCGGTCCGGGCGAGTCGGGTGTCGAGGAACGCCAGCAGCGGCGCCCGGTGCACGTCCTCGCTGTCCCACTCGTTCTCCAGGTTCTCGGTGAGGTGGTGCTCGCCGAGCAGGACCCCGTCCCGGAAGTGCCGGACGACCGGGTGCAGGTAGCGGCCGTCGAGGCCGCTGGTGTCCTGCTGGGACACCCGGCTCTCGGTGACGTCGAACGGGTTGATCCGGTCGTGGCCCTCGCCGTACTCCAGCGTCACCGCCAGGTAGGACTCGACGTCGCCGAAGTCGCCCCGGCCCACCGCCTCGTGCAGGTGGGCCAACGGCACCTCCTCGGCGTAGCGCAGCGCGCCGTCCGACCCGACCAGCACCGCGTCCGCCATGAACGCGAACAGCTGCCACAACGCGGAGGTGCGGTTCACCCGCTCGATGACCGCGTCGGCCACCGCCTCGGAGGTGGGGGCGAGGTCCCGGCTCGGCCACGCCACGCCGTGGTAGCGGTGCTCCAGGACGTGGTGCAGCGCCCGCACCCCGTACCGGAAGCCGTGGATGAACCCGCTCGTCGACTTCTTGAAGTCCCTGGCCTGCGTGATGGTGCCGGCGAAGAACAGGTCGGGCACGTTCACCGACTCCCAGGCGGCGGTCTGGTCCGGGAAGCGGTCGTTGATCGTCAGTCGGGGACGGCACTCGGGCGCGAAGATCGACGCGTCGAACCGGAACCCGGTCGCCAGGATCACCCGGTCGTAGCGGATCTCCTTCACCCGCTCGTCGACCCGCACGAAGCTGACCCGCACCAGGAAGCCGTCGCCGTCCCGGCGGATGTCCACGACCCGACCGTCCAGCAGCGCGTTCTGCGACTTGAGCTGGTAGGTGTCGAGGAAGTTGTTGTTCACCGCGCGCAGGTGGCCGACGAAGTGGGTCTGCCACGCCAGCTTGAGCGAGCCGGGCCCGGCGACGTGGATGACCGACGTCGTCTCGACGAGGTTGTCCGCGGTCTCGAACGCCGAGTTGCCGCGCCCGATGATCAGCACCCGCTGCCCGGTGAAGTCCGCCGGGTCCACCGACACCTCGTCGTACCGCTCGGCGAGCTCCACCCCGTCGATCGGCGGCACGTAGGACTTGGACACACCGGTGGCCACGATGATCCGCCGGGCCCGGTAGGTGTCGCCGTTCTGGTCGCGCACCACGAAGTCGTCCGGCCTGGTCACCTCCACCACCGACGTGCCGTAGCGGATCGGCAGGTCGTGCGCGGCGGCGAAGTCGCCCAGGTAGCGGACCATGTCGTCGGCGTGCGGGAAGTAGCGCGGCGTGTAGCGGGTGAACAGCAGCGCCGGGTCGTCGGACAGCAACGAGTTCCAGTCGGTGCGCAGGTCGAGCTCGGGGTCGTCCCAACCGGTGATCGGCTTGTTGATCGAGATCAGGGTGCGGTGCCGGGGGAAGCGGGTGAAGAAGGTGCCGGGCGCGTCACCGGCCTCCAGCACCAGGTGGTCCCGCCCGGCGCGGGAGAGCAGGTACGACGCCTGGAGCCCCGCCGGGCCGGCGCCGATCACGAGACACTCCGTCGAAACCTCGCTGGACACGACTTTCTCCTCACGTCCGGGAGCGGGACAGCAGGCGCTTGTCCGGCTTGCCGCTCGGTGCGAGCGGCGGTTCTTCGATCGCGGTCACGGCCACCGGCGCGCACGCCGCGCCCAGCCGGTGCGTCACCAGGGCGCGCAGTGCCGCGAGGTCGGGCGTCCGACCACCGCTCGGCACGACGAACGCGTGCACCGCCTCGCCGGTGTCCTCGTCCGGCACGGCGACCACGTACGCCTCGGCGACGTCCGGGTGCTCGGCGAGGACGCGCTCGATGGGCCCCGCGTAGTGCAGGTTCGCGTTGACGATGACCACGTCCCTGGTCCGGCCGGTCAGGTGCAGGTGGCCGCCCGCGTCGACGTGGCCCAGGTCGCGGGTGCGCACCCAGCCGCCGGTGAACACCTCGGCCGAGCGCTCCGGGTCCGCCCAGTACGCGCCGGCCTGCGCCGGCGTGCGGACGAACAACTCCCCGTCCACGCCCGGCGGGACCGGCGCGCCGTCCGGGGCGCGCACCTCGACGCGCACGGCCGCGGGTGGCACGCCCACCGTGCCGGGCGGGTCGGCCGGGGTCGCCATCGCGATCATGCCCGTCTCGGTCTGGCCGTAGCCGTGGAACACGACCGGTCCGAGCACGTCCAGCGCCTCGCGGTGCCGCGCGGCGGTCAGCGGCGACCCGGACACCATCAGCGCCCGCAACGTCGACAGGTCGGCCGGCGCGCGGCGTTGCGCGGCGACGAGCTTCGCCAGCCGGGGCACGGTGAACACGCTCGCCGAGGCGCGGTGGCGGGTGATCGCCTCGGGGAAACCGGGTCGGTCGGCGACGACCGCGGCGCCACCGGCGGTGATCGTCAGCACCGCGTACTCGAACATCACCTGGCTCGACAGCGACCCGAACACCAGGAAGCGGTCCAGCCGGGAGGCCAGCTCGCGGATCGCGGGCGGCCACGCGTCCGGTCGCGCGGCCCACGCGTCCGTCATCGCGGCGTAGGTCTGCGCGCACGCCTTGGGCGCGCCCGTGCTGCCGCTGGTGTGGATCAGCCGGGCGACGTCGGCGAGCCTGCCGGCGCACCGCGGCCGGCCCTCGGCCCGGGACTTGCGCAACGAGTCGACGGTCAGCACGCGGGCGCCCGTCGCGGCGGTGGCCCGCGCGGCGGCGGCGTCCGAGTCGGTGATCACGGCGGTGATGTCGAGGCCGAGCAGGTGGCGCACCTGATCGTCGGGCAGACCCGGCCGCACGCCCAGCACCCGCGCGCCCACCGCGTGCGCGGCGAGGATCGTGGCGAACGCCTCCGGGTCGACGCCGAGCACGAGCGCGACGCCGTCACCCGGGCCCAGCCCGTTCTTGCGCAACCCGGCCGCGATCCGCGAGACCAGGTCGAGCAGCTCCGCGCCGCTCACCACGCGCGAGCCGTGTTCGAACACCGGCCGTCCACCGGCGGTCTCGAGCACGTCGAGCACCGCGCGGGGGAACGGCTCGGCGTCACGCGCCGGCAAGGCACTCCTTCACGAACGCGGTCAACGGCTGCTGGTGCACCGCCGGCAGGTCCCAGTGGTTCTCCAGGTTCTCCGCCAGGTGGTGGGTCGCGGCGAGCACGCCGTCGCGGTAGTGGCGCACCACCGGGTGCAGGTAGCTCGCGTCCTGCGCGTTGGCCGCGTCGTTCTCCGCCACGCGCGGGACGGTGATGTCGAAGGGGTCCACGGTGTCGTGGTCCGGCCCGTACTCCAGCGTCGCCACGAACCGGTGCTCGGCCGGGCCGAGGCCGCCGTCGGCGAGGTAGGCCACCGGCACCTCCTCCTCGTACCGGGCGGTCCCGCCGGAGACCGTGACCACGTCGCCGATCACCGCGAACTGCTGCCACAGCGCGGACGACCGGTTCACCCTGGCCACCAGCGCGTCGCTGATCGCCTCCGGCGACGGCGCCAGCGCGGTCGACGGCCACGGGGTGTCGTGGTGGCGGGCGGCGAGCACGCGGTGCAGGGCGCGGACCCCGTACCGGAAGCCGTGGATGAACCCGCTGGTGGACTTCTTGAAGTCGCGCTGCTGGGTGAGCGTGCCCGCGAAGTACAGGCCCGGCACCGTGGTCGACTCGTAGGCGGGCGTCTGCTCGGGGAACCGGTCGTCGATCACCAGCGCCGGGCGGCAGCTGTCGTCGAACACCGAGGCGTCGAACCGGAACCCGGTGCACACCACGATCCGGTCGTACTCCAGCTCCCGCAACGACTCCACGGTGCGCGCGTAGCGGAACAGGACGCGGAAACCACCGCCTGGTCGGGGCTCGACGAGCTCCACCGTGCCGTCGAGGACGGCGTTCTCCGACTTGAGCTGGTAGGTGTCGAGGAAGTTGTTGTTCACCGCGCGCAGGTGGCCGACGTAGTGCGTCTGCCACGCGAGCCGCACCGAGTGCGGACCCGCCACGTGGATGACCGCCGCGTGCTCCACCAGGGAGTCGGCGGTCTCGAACCCGGAGTTGCCCTTGCCGATCACGAGCACCCGCTGGTCGGTGAACGACTCCGGGTCGGTGTCGAACGTGTCGTACCGCTCGGCGTGCTCGATGCCCGGGATGGGCGGCAGGTGCAGTTGCGAAACCCCGGTCGCCACCACGACCCGCGCGGCGCGCCACGTCCGGCCACCGCCGTCGAGCACGGCGAAACCGTCGTCGTCACGGGAGATCCGCGTGACCTCGGTGTCGTAGTGGACCCGGGCCCCGGTGGCCGCGGCGAAGTCGGCCAGGTAGCGGAGCAGGTCGTCGGCGGCCGGGAAGTACCGGTCGCTGTAGCGGGTGAACAGCAGGTCGGGGTCGTCGGTCAGCAGCGAGTTCCAGTCCATCCGCAGCCGCTGCTCCGGGTCGGAGAAACCGGTGTGCACCTTGTTGATGGAGATCAGGGTCCGGTGCCGCGGGTAGCGGGTGAAGAAGGTGCCCGGTCCGGTGCCGCGTTCGAGGACGGCGTAATCGCGACCGTCACGCTCCAGCAGGGCGGCGAGCTGCAAACCGGCCGGTCCCGCCCCGATGATCAGGTAGTCGTGCGCCATGAGCCAGGAAGCTACGCACCGGATCTCAGAACTCTCTGAGATCGACTGCCTACTGTCGGTGCCGTGACCACGACCGTGACCGACGCACCCGTGGACCTCGGCGCGCCCCTGCGGAGCGACCACCTCCACCGTGCGGCAGCGCCGTTGCCGGTGCTCGTCAGCCCCGCCGTCCGGGAGCGGGTCGACCGGGGGCGCGAGTACCTGCGCGCCGTGCTCGCCGACGACGAACGACCCGTCTACGGCGCGAAGACCGGGTTCGGCGCGCTGATCGGCTTCGCGGGCCGGGAGGACGAGGCGGACCAGTGCGACAACACCCTCGCCCACCTCGGCGCGGGCCAGGGGCCGGACCTGCCCGCCGACATCGCCCGCGCCGCGCTGCTCGTGCGGGCGTGGTCGCTCGCCCAAGGCCTCTCGGGGGTGTCCGGGCACGTCGTGGACGGGCTCGCGGCGATGTTCGCGACCACGTTCGTCCCGGCGATCCCGCGCTACGGGTCGGTCGGCGCCAGCGGCGACCTCATCCCGCTCGCCTACGCGACCCAGGCGTTGCGCGGGCGCGGCCACGCTTACGTGGACGGCGAGCGGATGCCCGCCCGGGACGCCCTGGACCGCGCCGGGCTGACCCCGCTCACCCTCGACGGGCGCGACGCGCTGGCGCTCGTCAACGGCACGTCCGTCACGACCGCCGCCACCGCCCTGGCGCTGGACGGGGTGCGAGCCTCGCACCGGGCGATCCAGGACTTGACGTGCCTGCTCGTGGACGTGCTCGGCGCCGACCCCGGTTTCCTCGACCCCCGCCTGGTCTCGGCCTACGGGCACCCCGGCGCGGCCACCGTCGCCGACCGCATGCGCGCCACCCTCGTCGGCACGATCCCGACCGGGGAGCGCGCCCTCCAGGAGCCTTACAGCATCCGGTGCTCGCCGCAGCTGCTCGGCGCGGCGGAGGACGCGTTGCGCTACGTCGACGGTGTCGTGGCGGCCGACCTGGGCGGGGTCAGCGACAACCCGCTGTTCTTCCCCGGCGACGACCTCGTCGCGCACGGCGGCAACTTCTTCGGCCAGCCGGCCGCGTTCGCCGCCGACGTGCTCGCCATGGTGACGGCGTCGTTGGGCAACCTCGCCGAACGGCAGCTCGACCTGCTGGTCGACCCGGCCCGCAACACGGGCCTGCCGCCGATGCTCGCCGCCGGGCCCGGACGCCAGCACGGGCTGCAGGGCGTGCAGCTGGCCACGACCGCGTTCGTCGCCGAGATCCGCCGCGCGGCCGTGCCGGCGAGCACCCAGAGCCTGCCGACCAACCTGCACAACCAGGACGTCGTGCCGTTCGGCACCCAGGCCGCGCTGCGCTCCTACGACCTCGCCGAGCTGCTCCGGCTGCTGTGCGGCTCACTGGCCCTCGGCCTGCGCCAGGCGGTCCACGTGGGCGGACGCCGCCCGACCTCCCCCCGCTGCGCCGCGCTGCTCGACGCCCTCTCCGACGCCATCGCCCCGGTCGACCCCGACCGGCCCCTCGACGCGGATGTGCGGGTGGCCGCCGACCTGGTCACCTCGGGCCGGTACTGATCTCCGGTGGCGGTGGCGGTCGGGCCGGTCGCCGGGTGCTCGTGCCGATCGCTTCGCCGGTCGTGGTCGGCGCGCGGTGGCGGTGGTCGGGTCGTCGCGCGGGCTCGGCCACCGCTGCCCGTGCCGGTCGGGGCGGGTGCCGCGGCCTCGGGCGGCCCGGTCAGCGCGGGCCGGTGGTGATCGCCTCGTCCGTCGCGGCGCCGGCGGTGTCGGGGGCGGCCGGCAAGCGCAGGGTGAAGCGCGCGCCCTGGCCCGGGTGGCCGACGGCTTCCACCGTCCCGCCGTGGCCGGTCACCACTTCGCGCAGCAGCGCCAGCCCCAGCCCGAACCGCCGCTCCGGCGCGCCCGGACCGACCGGCCCCCGGTGGAACCGGTCGAAGAGCCGGTCCGCCTCGACCGGGTCGAACCCCTCGCCGGTGTCCGCGACCGTCAGCTCGACCTGCCCGCCCCGCAGCCCGAGGCGCACGTCGATCCGACCGCCCTCCGGTGTGTGGCGCACGGCGTTCGCCAGCAGCTCGTCCACCGCGCGCCGCAACGCGGTCTCGACCCCGGTCACGATCAGGGGACCGGTGGGGCGTTCGACGGTCAGCGTGATCCGCCGCTCGTCCGCCCGGTCGCCCTCGGTCCGCACCGCGGACTCCGCCAGCGCGGCCAGGTCGACCGCCCGGCCGCCGGGACCCTCGGACTGGCGGGTCAGCCGCGCCGACAGCAGCAGGTCGTCCACCACGTCGCCGAGCCCGCGGATCGAGCTGGCGAGCGCGTCGAGGCTGTCGCGGTGGTCGTCGGGCAGGTCCGCGGCCTTCGCCCAGCGGGCGAGCAGCTGCGCCCGCGTGTACGCCCGCGCGATCGGGGTCCGCAGCTCGTGGCTGGCGTCCGTGACGAACCGCCGTTGCCTGGCCAGCGCCTCGGCCAGCGGCGCGACCGTGCCGCGGCCGACGCCCAGCCCCAACAACGCCGCCGCGAGCAGGCCGCCGAGCTCCGCGATCACCAGCGCCAGCAGCAGGTGCCGCCGGTCGGCGAGCTGGTAGCGCGTGTCGAACACCGCCTGCACGGTGGTGCCGTCCGCGCCGCGCTGGGTCAGCACCAGGTACTCGGTGCCGTTGAGCCGCAGGTCGCGCTCGACGACCCCGCCCGACGCCTCGACCGCGTCGAGGTCGTCGCGCAGCGGGAAGCCCGGCGGGACCTTCAGCACGCCGTCGTCGAGCACGCCGTCGTCGAGGATGAACAGCCACGTGCACCCCGGAGGCGTCGACGGCGCGCCGAACTGGGCGTTGTAGCGCAGCTCGCGCGTCACCTGCGCCACCTGCGCCTGCACCATCACGCCGTAGGCGATGCCGCCGACGAACGCCACCAGCACGGTGATCGCCAGCCCGACCAGCACGCTGATCCGCAGGCGGGCCCGCCGGATCACCGCCCGTTCCGCCTCGGCCCACGAACGGCTCACAACGCCCCCAAGCGATATCCGAGTCCTTGCACCGTGTGCACCACCGAACGGTCGATCTTGCTCCGCAGGTAGTACACGTAAGTGTCCACAATGGATGTTGCCGAAGCGTCCGGGAACACCACGCGCCGCAACGACGCCCGCGTGTGCACCGTGTCCGGATGGGTGGCGAGCACGCGCAGAAGGGTGAACTCCCGGGCGGTGAGCGGCACCCGCCCGCCGTCGGGCAGCACCGCTTCCCGCTGCCCGACGTCGAGGTGCCCGGCGCCGATGCGCAGCACGTCGGCCAGTTCCAGCGCCCGCCGGCACAGGGCCCGCAGCCGCGCGCTGAGCTCGTCCAGGTCGAACGGCTTCACCAGGTAGTCGTCCGCGCCCGCGTCGAGACCGTCGATCCGGTCGTGGACGGTGCCCAGCGCGGTCAGGATCAACGCCCGCGCCCGCACCGACCTCGACCTCAGCCGCACCAGGAGGTCGAGCCCGTCGAGGCCGGGCAGGCCGCGGTCGATGACCACCACGTCGTACGGGCGGGTCAGGGCGAGGTGCAGCCCGCGCTGCCCGTCCAGGGCGACGTCCACCGCGTAGCCCTCGTCGCGCAGCGCGGCGGCGAGCAACTCCACGAGCTCGCGGTCGTCCTCCACCAGCAGCAACCGGAAGCAGTTGGCCGGCCAGGATCTGGAGTTGCCCTGCACGCCACCAGAATCCCACTTCCGGGTGTTCGGTCAACGTGATGAGAGCGCCGACCATCGGAGTTCCGCCGCCTGCGTCCCAGATGGTCCGTCCGCGCTGTTTGCTACGCCTTGATACCTAGAAGTACTATGCCTTGCACATCTAGGTCACGTCGCCGAGGGGAGTTCGCGTGAAGGTCACCAAGGACCTCGTGGCCGCCTCGGCGACCCCTATGGTGCTGGGCATCCTGGCCGAGGAGGACAGCTACGGCTACGCCATCCTCAGGCGGATCAACGAGCTGTCCGGCGGTGAGCTGGACTGGACCGAGGGCCTGCTCTACCCGTTGCTGCACCGGCTCGAGCGACTCGGGCACGTCGAGTCGAGCTGGCAGTCGGTCGCCGGCGAGCGGCGGCGCAAGTACTACCGGATCACCCGCGGCGGCCTGGCCGAGCTGGCCGAGCAGCGCCGGCAGTGGGACACGGTGGTCGGCGCGCTCCAGGAGATCTGGCCCCGTCCGGACGGGCCTCGGCCGTCGACCGCGTTCCCCCTGAGAGGCTTCGCATGACCGACGACCGAGGCGACCTGGACGCGCAGTTCGCCCAGTGGCGCCACTACGTGCAGCGGCGCCGGGAGCTGCGGCAGGCCGACGTGGACGAGCTCGAAGACCACCTGCGGGGTTCGGTCGACGACCTCCTGGCCGCCGGGCTGCACGCCGACGAGGCGTTCCTGGTCGCGGTCAAGCGCATGGGCAGCCTGGACGAGCTGTCCCGCGAGTTCGCCCGGGAGCACTCGGAACGGTTGTGGAAGCAGCTGGTGCTGACCGGCGGGCCCGACGGACCCGCGCCGGGCGGGCGGTCGCGGCGCGACCTGTGGGTGATGGTGGCCTGCGCGGTGGGCGCGGCGGCGTCGGTCAAGGCGCCGGAGCTGTTCGGCCTGACCCTGGAGGACGACGCCGCGTTCTACGTGCCCAACGTCGGCCTGCTCGTGCTGCCCTGGTTGGCGGGTTTCCTGGCCTGGCGCCGCCGCGCCGCGACCGGGCTGGTCGGCGTGCTGGTGGCGCTGTTCGCGCTCGGCGCCGTCGCCGCCAACGCCTACCCGCTCGCGGAGGACTCCCAGTCGCTGGTCCTGACCGGCATCCACCTGCCGATCGCGCTGTGGTTCGTGGTCGGCCTGGCCTACGTGTCCGACGACGTGCGGTCGTCACGGCGACGGATGGACTTCGTCCGCTTCACCGGCGAGTGGTTCATCTACTACGTCCTCATCGCGCTCGGCGGCGGCGTGCTGATCGGGTTCACCTTCGGCACGTTCCAGGCGATCGGCATCTCGCCGGAGACCGTCGTCTCGCAGTGGGTGCTGCCGTGCGGCGCGGCGGCGGCCGCGGTCGTGGCCGGGTGGCTCGTCGAGGCCAAGCAGAGCGTCGTGGAGAACATCGCCCCCGTGCTGACGCGCCTGTTCACCCCGCTGTTCACCGCGGTGCTGCTGGCGTTCCTGGTCACGCTCGGCGTCACCAGCTCCGGCATCGACGTCGAACGCGAGGCGCTGATCCTGTTCGACCTGCTGCTGGTCGTGGTGCTCGGCCTGCTGCTCTACTCGTTCTCGGCCCGCGATCCGCTGGCGCCTCCCGGTGGGTTCGACAAGCTCCAGCTCGCCCTCGTGGTCAGCGCGCTGGTGATCGACGTGCTGGTGCTGCTGGAGATCACCGGCCGGATCACCGAGTTCGGCACCACGCCGAACAAGGCGGCGGCACTGGGCGAGAACGTCATCCTGCTGGCCAACCTGGCGTGGACGGCGTGGCTGATGCTGTCACTGATCCGCCGCCGCGCGCCGTTCACCGCGCTGGAACGCTGGCAGACCGCCTACCTGCCGGTCTACGCGGTGTGGGCCTGGGTCGTCGTCCTGCTCTTCCCGCCCCTGTTCGCCTACCTCTGACCCGGCCGCGCCTGATCCCGGTCCAGGCGGACACCAGCTTCCGGGCCACCTCGTACAGCAAGGGCACGATCACCCGGACGTGCTCCCAACACCGTGACAGCCTCCTGCGCATCCCGTCGCGGTCGCGGGACTTCCGCCGGGCCGGCTCGACCGTGCCGTCGTAGCGCTCGCGACGCCGGTCCTCGCGGACGATCATCCACAGTGGAACCGTCCATCCACGCGAGGTCGAGTGCGGCCTGCCGTCGACGGTCGCACCCCGGTTCACCCGGTCGCGCGACGCGTTCTCGAACCGCACCGCTGCCCGTTCGTCCACCCGGTGCACGTCGGAGCCGCTGACCGCCGAACCGGTCAACGCCGAGGTCGCCGCGCCGAGCGCCTGCTCCGCGGCCGGTTGACTTGTCGCAAATCTTGACGCACCATGTTGAGACAGAAGTTGCGACATAGGAGGCGTCATGCCGAAGGGGACCTCGCCGGGTGCCGACCTTTCGGTGCGTCCGGCGGACCTCGAACGGGCCGGTGTGTGGTTGACCGGGCACGGCTTGGCCGACGTCCGGCCGACAGCGTTGCTGGCGACACGTCTGGAGGTCCGGCGACGTGCCCGGCTGGCTGCTTCCGTCCTGCTGGCCGCGTTCCTGATCGCGGTCGCGCTCACCTACACCGGCGGCACGGTGGACGGGTCCGGGGATCGGCGCTGGTCGTTGCTGGTGTTGACGGCGCTGGTGGTCGGGTTGGTGCTGGCCCAGTCGTCGCTGGACTGGTGGGTGCGGCGAGTCGACCGGCGCGCCGGTGCGACGCTGCCGCGACGGGCGGCCCACCCGGTCCGGCTCGGTTGGCGCACCGTGCTCGGCCGGCCACGTGCCGCGTTCGCGGTCGCCACGTTCGCGGGCGGGACGGCGCCGGCGATCGGCACCTTGACGCTGGACGACCCCACCGCGAGGTATGCGGCGGTCATCCTGCTCATCGGGCTGTGCGGGCTCGCCGTCGGCGTTGTCGTCCAGCTGCGCCACGTCCTGACGCACCCGGTCGTGGCGGACGACGAGGTCTCGCTGACCGCCGACGTCATCATGCGGGTCGAGGACGCCCGAGTCGGCGCCGCGCCCACCGCGGTGTGGTCGGTGTGGTCGCTGCCGGTCGTGTCGGTGTTCAGCACCGCCTTCGGTTGGTGGAACGCCGCCTGGGTCGCCTTCATCGTCCTGAGCGTCATCGCGCTGGCCCTGATCGAGGCGCGGACCGCCCGGAGCGCCGCGGTGGCGCGGAACGCCATGAGCGCACCGTGACCCGAATGATCTCCATCGACGCGGCCTCGCCCGTCCCGCCGTTCGAGCAGCTCCGTGCCCAACTCGCCCGGCAGATCCAGGACCGCACGCTCGCCGTGGGCACCCGGCTGCCGACCCTCCGCCGGCTGGCCGCGGACCTCGGCCTGGCCGTCAACACCGTCGGCCGGGCCTACCGGGAGTTGGAGGAGGCGGGTCTGATCGAAACCCGTGGGTCGGCCGGCTCGTTCGTGTCCGCGGCCGGCGAGCAGGGACGCGAACGGGCAAGCCGCGCCGCCGCCGACTACGCCGCCGTCATCGCCGGCCTCGGCATCGACACCAACGAGGCCATCCGCATCGTCCGAACAGCGCTGACCACGGGCATCTCGGTATCCCCGGCCACGCACAACCCGAAAGAAGCATGACATGGCCGTGCCCCGCAGCCTCCCCGAGCGCGTCTACCTGCTGGCGTACAACCCGGACAAGGGCAAGGTCGGCTCAGGGACCCACCTGGGCGCCATGCTCCGCGCCGCGACCCTCGCGGACCTCTACCTGGGCGGCCACCTCACCGACGAACGCGGCCGTGCCACCATCCACGTCCGGCGCCCCTGCGACGATCCCGTCCTCGACGCGCTCCTCGAGGAGATCGCCGGGTCCAAGCCACACGCGTGGCAGTCCTGGATCAACCACGGGCAGGGCGCCACCTTCCGAGCGGTACGCCGGCACCTCGACGACGGCGGCTGGGTTCACCTCCAACCCCGCAAGATCCTCGGGCTGTTCCCCGCCACCAGGGTGACCATCCGCGATCCCCGCGTCCGCGATGAACTCGTCGGCCGGGTCAACGCCGTCCTGCACGAGCCCTTCGACAGCATCGACCCCGCCGACGCCGCACTCGTGGCCATCATCGCCGCCGCCGACCTCGCTCTCGTCCTCGACCGCAAGACCAAACGTGCCAACAAGCAGCGGATCCAGGAACTCGCGGAACTCAGCGGACCGATCGGCCCGGCCCTGCGCAAATCCATCCAAGCCGCCGCGGTCGGCGAGGTGTAGTCGACTCCCGGTGCGACCGGACCGCACGCGCTCTCAACTCGTCGGGGTACTTCCTCGGTGGTGCCACGGACGACTGCCTTCAGTCCCTATCGGACCATGCCCGGAAAGCCACCGGAAAGCCACCGGAAAGCCCAGGTGTTCGTGGGTTCCTGGCCGCCGGCCCTTTGTAACGAACGGGAGGGGTGGCCCGACGTGTGGGTGGTCGGGCGCGATACGAGGGCCGGAGGGTTGTTCAGTGGTCTGGGAGTATGGGCCCTATCGGGTGGAGTCGCTCATCGCGCGGGGCGGGATGGGCGAGGTGGTGCGTGCCTACGACACCCGGCACGACCGGATGGTCGCGCTGAAGTTGCTCGCCGCGCGGTTCGCGGAGGACCCGGAGTACCGGGAGCGGTTTCGGCGGGAGGCGCACGCGGTGGCGCGGTTGCAGGAGCCGCACATCATCCCGATCCACGCCTACGGTGAGCTGGACGGGCGGCTGTACCTCGACATGCGGCTCGTCGACGGGCAGGATCTGGCCGCGCGGTTGCGCGGCGGCGGCCCGCTCGACCCCGGGGAGGCGGTGGGGATCGTCGAGCAGGTCGCGCAGGCGCTCGGCGCCGCCCACGCGCAGAACCTGGTGCACCGGGACGTGAAACCGTCCAACGTCCTCATCGCCGACGCCGGGTTCGCGTATCTCGTGGACTTCGGGATCGCACGGGCGCTGGACGCGACGACGGGGCTGACCGGGACCGGTGCCGCGATCGGCACGCTGGACTACATGGCGCCGGAGCGGTTCGGCGATGGCCCCACCGACTACCGGGTGGACGTCTACTCGCTGGCGTGCCTCCTGCACGAGTGCCTGACCGGCAGCAAGCCGTTCGCCGGCACCACCGCGGCGTCGCTGATCGGCGCGCACCTGAACCAGCCGCCACCCTCGCTCGACGCGCTGCGCCCCGGGCTGCCGCCCGCCCTGAACGCGGTCGTCGCGAGGGGGATGGCGAAGAACCCGGCCGACCGCTTCGCGAGCGCGGCCGAACTGGCCGCCGCCGCGCGGGCGGCGCTCGCCGGGCACGCGCTGCCCGCCCCGCTGCCGCCGGTCGCGCCCCGGCCGACGTCGGTGCACGCGGTCGCACGGCCTCGGCGGACGCTGTGGCTGGTCGCGGCCGTGGCAGTCGTGCTGGCGACGGCTGCGGTGAGCGCGGCGGTCAGCCTCGCCGGACGGTCGACGCCGGGGACCGCGACCAGCGCCGACGGGACGCCAGCGGAGCGATTCACCCCGGCGAGCGCCGCCGTGACCACCACGTCGTCGACCCCGACGCCTTCGTCGACGACAACAGCCGCACCTACGACGACCTCACCACCGCCGGTCAGCGTGCCGCCGGCCGTCGTGGCGCCACCCGGCGCGGACCTCGGTCTGGCCGAGCCGATGAGCGTGCCCACCTGTGACGGCGCCTACGTCACGTTCGTCGGGGCGGCCGTCGAACCGGGGCGGTACCGCACCGACGTCCAGCGGCTCCTGTCCGACCACCCCGGCGCGCGGTACCTGCACTCGCCGACGACCGGGTGCGGCTCGCTGCGCCACCAACTCGACGGGGCCGACATCTACGCGGTGTACTACGGCACCTTCGGCACCCAGGACGAGGCGTGCGCGCAGCGCGCCGCCGTCGGCGGGGACGCCTACGTGAAACGGCTCGACCGCACGACCCCGCCGTCCCAACTGCTCACCTGCTGAGCGCGGCGGCCCTCGTCGGCATGAAGTCGACGCACCTGACCCGGGCAGCACGGCCTGGATCGCGTCGAGGTCTCCCGGCGCGCGCCGTCCGGGACGGCGCGGGAACCCGGTTGTGTCGGTGACGTGCCGGTGCCGGTGACCGTCTCGGTCGCTTGTCGCGCCGGCGCCGCCGAAAGCAGCGATCGCTTCGCCTCGGGATCGTCTGCGCGCAGGTCCGCGGTCCGCCCGGTGGCGACTTGGTCCAGTTCCGCGGTGAGCCGTTCGCGTTGCTGTGGCAGCAAAGCCGTGGGGCGTGCCGGTTCCGCGCGTCGCCCCGGCACCGGTCGGACGGTCGGCGTCGAGTTCAGACCAGTTCGCCGTGGTGGGTCCCCTCCGAGGTCGCCAGCGCGGTTTCCGCGTCGTAGCCGTGGATCCAGGCCATGTCCTCCGGCAGCCGGCGCAGCTTGGCGTCCCGCGCGTCGGCGGCGGGTCCGTCGGGGAGTTGGTAGCACTCGCCGTTGTGCCGCGAGCCGCGTTGCAGCATGCGGGTCCGGGTGCGGCGGGCCCGTTCGTAGCGGTCCAGTGCCAGCGCGGGGCGGTCCGGCCACGTGCGCAGGCAGGCCGCCAGCACCACGGCGTCCTCGACCGCCTGGTTACCGCCCTGACCCTGGTGGGGGAGCATCGGGTGCGCGGCGTCGCCGACCAGCGTCACCCGCTCCAGGCTCCAGCGGTCGACGGGTTCCCGGTCGAACAGGCCCCAGTGCGACACCTCGTCGGCGGCCCCCAGGATCCGGGTGACGGCGGGCGACCACCCGGCGAACGCGGCCAGCACGTCGGCGACCCGGCCGCGCCGCACCCACGACTCCCGGGTCCACCGGGGGTCCCGCACCACGGCGAGGAAGTTCACCGTGTCGCCGCCGTGCACCGGGTAGGCGACCAGGTGCCTGTTCGGGCCGAGGTGGAACGCCAGCTCGTCGTCCACCGCGTCACCGACCAGGTCGGCCGCGACCAGGCCGCGGTAGCCCGACCGGCCCGAGTAGACCGCGCGGTCGGCGCCGACGACGCCGGTCCGCACCGCGGAGTGCACGCCGTCCGCGCCGACCACCACACCGGCCTCGACCCGCCGGTCGCCGTCGAACTCGACCACCACCCGGTCGGCCGACGGGGTGACGCGGAGGCAGCGGTGCCCGGTGCGCAGCTCGCCGCCCTCGTCGCGGTACCGCTCGGCCAGCAGCCGGCGCAGGTCCGCGCGGTGGAAGGTGTAGTACGGCGCGCCGAACCGGTCCTCGTAGTCACGGCCGAGGGGCAGCGCCTGCCGCACCCCGCCGGTGCGCCAGTGGCGGAACACGACGCGCGAGGGCTGGAAGGCCACCCGCTGCATCTCCGCGCCCAGGCCCAGCCGCAGCAGCGGCCGGATGCCGTTCGCGCCCAGCGCCAGCCCCGCCCCCTCCTCGGTGAGGGCTTCGGTCTGCTCGAACACCACGACCCGGACACCCGTGCGGCGCAACGCCAAGGCGGTGACGAGGCCCCCGATCCCCGCGCCGACCACGGCGACCGCCACGTGCTCGGCGCTCACGGCGCACCGGGGACGGCCAGGGCGTCGTGCGACACGGCGGCCACCAGGGCGTCGTCGCGGATGCCGTCGCCGGGTCGGGGGGAGGCGGTGGACTGGAGTGGCGCTTCTGGCATGGTCGCTCCTGCGCGGAAGTCACGGTGGGCCGCGGTGGACCTCGATCCGTCATCGGGGGTCCACGACCTGCCATCCGGTGTCGCCCCGTTCGGGCGGCCGACTCGTCGCCGGCGGCATCTGGGGGCCGTCCTGTGCACCGAGCGTAAGCGCCGGTCGCGGGGGCGGCAATCGCGGTCGGGGCGCTCCGGGAGCGCCCCGAGGTCGATCAGTCGGCCCTGGGCCGGCCCGTCCGGGGCGCCGAACCGGACACCGCGTCACCGGTTCCGGTGACATCGTCCTGACCGTGGGGTGAACGGGGCGTCGGAGGCCACGCGTCGTGCACGGGACGTTCGGCACCGGGGGTACGTGCCGTCACGTCGGGGTGGTTCGGAAGACCACCCTACGGAGTGAATTCTGGGGGGACGGGCGCCCGGCCGCAGCCGGGCGCCCTCGCTCCGGACGGTCAGGTGATCGGTCGGTCGGGACGCCTGCGCACGCGGCGCGGCAGGCCGCCCAGCGCCAGCAGCGCCACGACCGGCAGGCCGTAGAACACGGCCACCTCCAAGGAGGTCGGCATGCGCAACGACAGGAGCAACTGCGCGAAGCCCAGCGCCGTGGTCACCGTCGGCAGCAGCAGGATCAACGCGGCCCGGCGGCCGACGCGCGACCGCCGCCCGCAGGCGACCAGGGTGCCGACGACGACCACTGCGAGCCCGAGCAACTCGGCCGGCGCCACGCCGTGGCCGAAGACGCCCAGCACCACGGTCACGCCGACCGTCGCGGCCATCACGGGGACCGCCCGGCCGCCGGCCAGTTCCCGACCGCGCGCCGGCCCCGGCGACCACGTCAGCGCGACCGCGGTCAGCAGACCCACCAGGATCCACCCCGCGTCCATCCCGCTCCACCAGTGCTGGTGCGGGAGGAACACCGCGACCAGCACGGAGCAGACCACGGCCGCCCACGCGACCACCGCACCGGCCCGTGACCGCCCGAGCAGGACGAGGGCGGCCACCACGGCCCAGAGGCCCCACACCGGCGCGTCCGGGAACTGCGTGGCCCAGGGCATGTCCCCCAGGCTGTCCGCCTTCACGAACCACGCGACCTCGTGCACGCCGGTCGTCGCGCCGGCCAGCAGTGACACGGGGGCGAGCAGGCTGACGACCGCGAGCACGTCCCGGGCGTCGACGCCGCCGTCGGCCGCCACCACCCGCCGCAGGTGCAGCCGCACGGCGGCCCACAGCAGGTCGGCGTGCTCACGCGGGCTCGGCCGGGTCCGACCGCCGGCCCCCGCCATCAGCACCGCCAGCATCTCCTCGCCGTGGCGGGCGCGGTGATCGCGCGGGTACAACCCCAACAACCGCCGGTAACGCCGTTCCAGCCCGCTCACGCCGTGCCTCCCGCCGGTCGGAGCCGCAGGCGTCGCTGCGCGGCTCGGGTCTGCGCCCGCAACCTCAGCACCTCGACCTCCAGCCTGGCCGCCCCCTCGTCGGTCAGCCGGTAGTAGCGGCGGAGCCTGCCGTCGACGACCTGCTCCCGGTCGACCGCCACCCAGCCGTCCGCGGCCAACCGGTCCAGCGCGGTGTACAGCGTGCCCGCGCGCAGCTTGACCCGACCACCGGAGATCTCCTCGACGTCGAGCAGGATGCCGTAGCCGTGCTGCGCCCGCGCGGCCAACGCCGTGAGGATCAGGAACGTCGGCTCCCTCAAGGGACCGTCTCTCATGTGATCGGTATATACCGATCGTCGGACTATGGCAAGGGTGGCGGTCGGGTGAGCCGGTCGCCGCCGAGCGTCAGCCGGTGCGAGCCGGCGCCGTCGGGCGTGACGCCGACGTCCTTGGCCGGCGCGCGACACCGGTACAGCGCCAGCTTGACGGGACCCGACGCGGTGGTGGCGGACTCGACGTACACGCGGCCGAAGCTCTTGCCGACGGCGAGCCCCCGCCCGGTGCAGAACCGCTTGCTCGCGGCGACGTCCGCGACTCCCGGCAGCAGCACGACCTCGTCGATCCGCCGGTCCGCCGGCCCGGTGTCCTTCTTGGCCGAGGTCGCGACCTTCCAGATCGCGCCGTCCGGCGCCTGCACGACGGCCCCGTAGCCCCACAGCGACCTGGCGGCGGGCTTGAGCGTGGTGGCGCCGGCTTCGAGAGCGGTCGCGACGAGGCTGTCGACGGTGGCCGGCCGGGACACCGTGAGCGCCGGCGCGTAGCCGCGGAAACCGGTCGTCGGCGCCTCGGAGGTCCGCAGGCGGAGCTGGTCGGTCAAGCCGAACGCGTCGGCGCAGAAGTGGCGGGCGGCCGCGGTGTCGGCCACGTCCAGGGTGACGGATTCGATGTTCGCCATGCCGACGACGCCAGGTCGGCCCCCGTGCCCGGTGCTTCTCGATTCCTGATCGGTCTGCGCGACCGGGGCCGTCCCGGACCGGCCGTTAGACTCGCGGCATGGCTTCGACGCGTGACCAGGCCCCCGGCGCGGCCGGCGGCGCCGGGATCACCATCGCGCGGATCGCCGAGCTGGCGGGCGTGTCGGCGGCGACGGTGTCCAAGGTGGTCAACGGGCACGTCGAGGTCGCCGCGGAGACGCGCGCCCTGGTGGAGGGCCTGCTCCGCGAGCAGGGGTACCGGCGGCAGAAGAAGGTGAGCAAGGCGCCGCTGGTCGAGGTCCTGTTCCACGAGCTGGCCGGCACCTACCCCGTCGAGGTGATCAAGGGGGTCGAACGGGTCGTCACCGACCACGGGCTGACGATCGGGCTGACCGAGCTGCACGGCACGCACACCCCCGGCCGGAGCTGGATCGACGGGGTGCTGGCGCGGCGGCCGACCGGGGTCGTCGCCGTCTTCTCCGGTCCCACGCCCGAGCAGCACGAGCAGCTGCGCAGCCGTGACATCCCCGTGGTGCTGGTCGACCCGACCGGTGAGCCCGGGCACGACGTGCCGTCGGTGGGCGCGGACAACTGGAGCGGCGGCCTGGCGGGGACCCGTCACCTGCTGGACCTCGGCCACCGGCGCATCGCGGTGATCACGGGCGCGCCGCAGATGCTGTCCGGCCGGGCCAGGCTCGACGGCTACCGGGCGGCCATGGACGCGGCCGGTGTGCCGGTGGACCCGGAGCTGGTCCGCGAGGGCTACTTCCAGATCGCCGACGGCCTGGAGCACACCCGGGAGCTGCTGCGCCTGCCGGACCCGCCGACCGCTGTGGTCACCGGCAACGACGGCGAGGCGCTGGGTGTGTACCAGGCCGTCTACGAGGCGGGGTTGCGCATCCCCGACGACCTGAGCGTGGTCGGTTTCGACGACCTGCCGCCCGCGCAGTGGATGATCCCCACGTTGACCACCGTCCGGCAGCCGTTGAGCGACATGGCGGCCACCGCCACCGGCATGGTGATCGACCTGGCGAACGGCAGACCCCTGTCGCAGCACCGGCTGGTCCTGTCCACCGAGCTGGTCGTGCGCGCCAGCACGGCCGCCCCGCGTCGAGGACCCCTCAGCCTTCGGTCATGACCGCTCGGTGAGCCTCGCTCCGTCGACCCGGCCGACGGAGCGGGAACAGGCCGGGGTGCAGTGCGGCCGGAAGACCGTGGAGCACAACAGGAACACCGCGCCGGTCACGAACGGCTGCCACCGCGTCGGAAGCCGGTGGCGCCGCGGGCGGCGGGCCTGACCGGGCGACCGGTGCCCGGGTGGCGTGCGGACCGTCGGCGGGTCGACCCGGGTGGTGCGGTCCTCGCGCGAGGTGAGCGCCCGCTCGATCAGCCGTTCGACCTGGTCCGGCCGCAGCCGCGGCGCCGGTGCTCACCGCAGGCGCTTGATCTCGCCGCGCGTGCGGTAGAACGACCCGCCGGCCGACGTGACCACTTCGGTGACCAGGTACCGGGCGCCGGGCACGCGGATGTTCTTGGGGAACTGCACGCCCCACGTCCGGTCGTAGCCCTCCGAGACGACGTGCACCCGGACCCGACCGCCGACCTGCACGCACTCGACCACGACGCCGTCGCCCGGTTCGACGTCCGACACGACCTCGACCTCCGCGGTCGCCTCGACGCGGTCGATGGCGCCCGCCTTGATGTCCTGGCGCTGCGGCAACCGGCCCTGCTCGGCCGCGCGCACGGCGTCCACGCCGGCGTCGAGGCACGCGAGCGAGCCGTCCGTGGTCACCAGGTAGAGCCGCTCGTCGCGGTACTGCATGGAGAACGCGGAACCGCACCCCGTGGCGAGCTTCCACAGCCGGGTGCCGTCGGCGGCGAAGCAGTACACCGAGGACTGGTTGTCGCCCGCGAAGACGAACTCGCCGTCGGGTGACGTCGCGCAGGAGAACACCGCCGCGTCGCAGCGGTACTCGCCGGTCTGGCGCCCGTCGGCCTTGGCGAACCGGTGCACGCGGCCGCGGCTGGTGCCGGCGAAGACCTCGTCGCGCTCCTGCCAGCCGAACAGCACCCCGCCTACGGTGTCCGCGTGCCACGCCCGGTTCCCGCGCCCGGTGTAGTGGGTGACGCCCCGGGAATGGCCGTGGAACACGCCTTCCGGCGAGCAGCGGACCATCCAGGCGCTGTCGCCGGTGGCCGGCACCGACCACTGGAACTCGTCCTCGTGGTCCACCACGGTCACCCCGCCCTGCCGGTCGGACACGCCGAGCACGCCGTCGTGGATGTCGAGCCAGTAGATGTCGACGTCGTCGGCGATCTCGTAGGCCACCCGCGGCACCTTGGCGCCGAGGTCGTACACCTGGCCGTCGTCGCACCCCGCGTAGATCCAGAAGTCGTCGGCCACGATGCACTTCACCGCGTCGGGCAGGCCGAAGCGCCCGGTGACCCGGCCGTCGTGGGTGAGGGTGTAGACGTCGCCCTTCTCGTTGCCGACCCAGGCGTGGTCCTCGCCGATGAAGATGCCGAACGCCGGCGCCCCGGAGGCGAAGCGCCACAGCACCGGCGCCTGGGTGGCGGTGGAGCGGGTGCTGACGATCTGCCGCCTGCTCACCGACCGGCGCTGGCGCATCCCCCTGACGGCGGGCGCATAGCCCTTGCGCACCTTCTCGCCGATCTTCTTCTCGGCGGCCTTGAGCGCCTTGGTGTGGTCGGCGAAGGTCGCGCTCCTGACCTGCCCCTGTTCCCCGATCCGCCCGTAGGTGATGGTGACCTCGGTGTCGTCGACCCGCACTTCGTAGAACTTGTGCGCGCCACCATCGGCCTCGGACAGCTCCAGGTACGTCGTGGCAGACATGCGTTCGCTCCTTCATCACGTGATCTTCGGCCACGCTATCGAGGGGCACCGACAATTCGCGCGGAGGCCGTCGCGACGCCGGTCGGACGCCGGCCGGACGCGGGGACGGATCGGCAGTCCACGACCCTGGCCGACGCCATCGGCTACCCGCGCCGGCCGGACGCGGCCGGTCTCGCCAGGGCCGCGTTGGCCACACCGCTCGGCGGGTCGCCCGGCTTCAGCGTGCTGCCGGCCGAGGACCTGGCCCACGAGGGGCCCGAGGACCCGATGGCGCGCCTGGTCTGGCGGATCCACCGCGACGCGCACGACTCCGAGTGGCAGAAGACCCCGGCGTTCGACGCCTGCTACGAGGTCGACTTCGACCACTGCGGCGCGGTGGCCGAGCCGTCACGGGTCACCTGCCCGGAGGACGCCACCCCGGTCACGCCACCGCCGCTGCCGAAGCGGGGCATCCCGTCGGACTTCGCGCCGGCCCGGGGAACCGCCCTCGGCGCGCTGCCCGGGACACCCGGCGACGCCGTGGCCGCCGCTCTGCCCGCGCCGCGGGTGGACCCGGCGACCGGCCTCGCGAGCATCCCGCCCCGAGTACTCGTGCACGTCCGAGGCGGCGATGTCGGTGTGGCGCTGTCCGCGAACACCGGCGGCGACGGCAAGGACTGCGTGATGGGGCGGCGCGTGGGCGGCGAGGTCCGGGTGTGGCCGCTCGACCGGCGCGACCCGGGGCCGGTGGAGAAGCCGTGCACCGCCGAAGCCGCGCCGGCGACCTCGTGACGGCGACCGCTCAGCCGGCCGCGTCGTCGCGCGGCGCCGGGCACTCGCCCCCCGGGGTGGTCGAGAGCTCGAAGTGCCACATCTCGTTGGCGTAGGTCTGGCACAGGCCGTGGTCCGAGCCGTTGCGGATGAGCCAGTCGGCGGCGTCGGTCGGGCCGATGTCGACGGCCTTGCCGGTCACGTGCGCGGACTTCTCCGGCGTGCTGACCAACCGCCGAGCCTCCTCCAGGCTCCCGTGCGCGGCCACGGCCTCGTCGAGGAGGCGTTGCTGGTACGCCTTGCTCCGCCACCCCGAGGTCACCCGCAGCTCGACACCGGCCGCCCGCGCGTCCGCCGCCGCTCTCCGCACCGCCGCCAGCAGGTCCGGGTCCAGCCCGGAGATGGCGGGGTGGCCGGAGTCGTCGGGGGAGATGCTGGTGTGGTCGGGGATGCTGCCGTCCTCGACCGCACGGCTCTTGGCGTGCCCGGCCGGGCCGGCCGGGGCGCCCGGCGAGCACGCCGACAGGGCCAGCACGAACCCGCAGACCACCGCCGCCGAGATCCGCCGACCCGATCGCCGGTCACCGTCCACACGTGCGCGCGCCCATGGGCAGACCATGTTTCTTCCTCGCTGGTAGTGCCGGATCGGACGTGTCCGACACTGCCCGCGCGATGTCCCCGGCCGGTGCGCGTTGTGTGCGCGTTGTGTGACAGCGGCCCGCCGATCAGTCGACGCGCGGCGGTTCGCCTCGCGGCACGGTGAGGGTGAACACCGCGCCGTCGACGTCCAGGCGGCCACCGTGCAGGCGGGCGTTCTCCCGCGCGATGGCCAGCCCGAGGCCGCTGCCCTCCGTGCGGCTGCGGGCGCGGTCGCCGCGCACGAAGCGGTCGAACACGACCGGGGCCAGCTCGGCGGGCAGGCCGGGTCCGGAGTCGGCGACGGCCACCCGCACCAGGTCGGGAGCCGTGCCGTCGACGGTCACCGCGACCGGCGGTTCGCCGTGCCGGACGGCGTTGGTCACGAGGTTGCGCACGATCGTGTGCAGGCGGCGGGGATCGGCGAACAGGGTGACGTCCCCGGTGCTCCGGACGGTGACGTCCGCGTCCGGCGCGCTCACCTGGACGGCGTCCTCGACCAGCGCCTCGAGGTCGACGGCCTCGGGTCGCAGCTCGGCGGCGCCCGCGTCGAACCGGGACACCTCCAGCAGGTCCTCGACCAGCGCGCCGAGCCGCCGCGCCTGGCTCGCGAGCAGTTCGGCGGACCGGGCGCGGTCCTCGGCGTCCGGGCTGCGCAGACCGTCGGCGGCCGCGACCATCGACGCGACCGGTGTGCGCAGGTCGTGCGCGACGTCGGCGACGAACCGCCGTTGCTGCTGGTCCTTGAGCCGCAGTTGCTCGATGGACTCGCCGAGCCGCTGCGCCATCGCGTTGAACGACCCGGCGAGGTCGGCCAGCTCGTCACGACCCCGCACCGGCAGCCTGGTGTCCAGCGCGCCGTCGCCGAAGCGGCGGGCGGCGAGCGCCGCGGTGCGCACCCGGCGCCGCACGCCCCGTGCCGCCAGGACGCCCAGCGCGCCGCCGAGCAGCGCGATCACCGCCGCCACGACCGCGAGCCGGTCGCGCAGGGCGGACAGCTCCCGGTCGATGCCGCGCGCGTGGTAGAACTCGGCGAGCAGCAAGCCCGGTTCGACCTCGCCGACGATGACGAGCTGCGGGCCGTCCGGGGTGTCCGCGGTGTAGCGCACCGAGCGCCCGCCCCGCCGTGCCTCGTCCACCCGGGACACGGGCAGCTGCCCGGCGAACGACCCGCCCGTGCCGGCGACCGGGACGTACCTGCCGTCCGCGGCGGTGGACACGGGGCCGGACGTCGGCGTGAAGTTGACCAGCGCCCACGTCAGGCCCAGCCGGGCGCCCATGTACTCGGCCACACCGCCCACCGCGGACTCGAACGCGGTGCTGCGGACCAGGAACTGGTGCGCCTGCTGGGTGTCGGAGTCGAACGCGGCCTGAGCCGAGGCGGTGAACCGCTCCTGGGCGGAGCCGGCCTGGAGCTGGTAGGTCGTCAACGCCATGGCGGCGGTCGTGACGAGGCTGACGGCCGCGACGGTCAGCACGATGGCGGCCCGCAGACCCGGCCGCCACCTCACGGCTTGACCAGGCGGTAGCCGAACCCCCGGACGGTGCGCAGCAGCACGGGGTTGGCCGGTTCGGGCTCGATCTTCGCGCGCAGGCGGGCCACGGCGGCGTCGACCAGCCGCGAGTCGCCGGCGAAACCGTAGTCCCACACCCGCTTGAGCAGCGCCTGCCTGCTCAGCACCTGGCCCGGGTGCTCGGCGAACTCGACCAGCAGGCGCAGCTCGGTCGACGTGAGGCCCAGCTCGACGCCGTCGCGGGTCACCACCATGGCGGCGGTGTCGAGCTCGAGGTCGCCGATGGTGTGCACGTGCGGCGTCGGCGGTCGATGCGCGGGCGCGGAGCGGCGCAGGACCGCCTTCACCCTGGCGTCGAGCACCCTCGGCTCGACCGGCTTCACGACGTAGTCGTCGGCGCCGCCCTCCAAACCGACCACGACGTCCACCGCGTCGCCACGCGCGGTCAACAGGATCACCGGCACGGTGTCCCGGGCGCGCAGGCGGCGGCACACCTCGAACCCGTCCACCCCGGGCAGCATCACGTCCAGCAGCACCAGGTCGGTGGGCGCGCGCCGCTCGGCCAGCAGCTCCAACGCCCGTTCGCCGCTGCCGGCCACCACCACCTCGTGCCCGAGGCCCCGCAACGCCCGCGCGAGCGCCTCCGCCAACGCCGCGTCGTCCTCCACGAGCAACAACCGCGACACCGCCGGCACTCCTCGCCCTCGACCAGACCTCGCCGCACAACGGTATACCAGCGACTACGCCGAACAGCCCACCGTCGCCGGGCCGGAGCGGGGCGACGCTTGCGCGTGGTCCGGACCGACGGCTATGCTGCGTGACATCTAGTTCTCGCGGACGCAGGTGGCCTCAGCCCCTCCCGCGGATTCTCTTCAGACCCGGACTGCGGTCGGACGTGGCCGTGCGGCCTTCCCCGACCTGGCAGCGGGTTCCCGACGCGGTGCCGCCGCGTCGTCCACCATTCCCGCGATCAGGGAGAAACCCTTGAACCACAACGATCCTTCCCGCACCCGCCTCACCTCCGGCGTCCTCGACGTCGTGGACCGCCGGGCCGTGCTGCGCACCGACGGCTACCTGCCGGGACCGGACGACGCCACCGTCGCGGCGCACCTCGTCGCCGAGCACGGGCTGCGGCGCGGTGACGAGGTGCACGGCCGCGTCGCACCACCGGCACGGGACGGCAGGTCGCCGTCGCTGGTCACGGTGGAGGCCGTCAACGGCGCGCACCCGCGCCACTCCCGGTCCCGGCCGGTGTTCACCGACCTGGTGCCCGCCCACCCGCGGGAGCGGCTGCGGCTGGAGACCGAGGCGCACGAGCTGACCACGCGGGTGGTCGACCTGGTGATGCCCATCGGCAAGGGGCAGCGCGCGTTGGTCGTCGCGCCGCCCAAAGCCGGCAAGACCACCGTCCTGCGGGCCATCGCGCACGGCATCGCCAAGAACCACCCGGAGTGCCACCTGATGCTCGTCCTGGTCGGCGAACGTCCGGAGGAGGTCACCGACCTCGCGCGAGCCGTGCCGGCCGAGGTCGTCGCCGCCACGTTCGACCACCCGCCGCGTGACCACGCGGCGCTCGCCGAGCTGGCCGTCGAACGCGCGAAACGCCTGGTCGAGCTGGGCCGGGACGTGGTGGTCCTGCTGGACTCCGCGACCAGGCTCGGCCGTGCCCACAACCTCGCCGCGCCGGTGTCCGGCCGGACCCTGTCCGGAGGTGTGGACGCCGGCGCCCTCGCCGGGCCCAAGCGGTTCCTGGGGGCCGCGCGCGCCGTCGAGGACGGCGGCTCGCTGACGATCATCGCCTCCGCGCTGGTCGACACCGGCTCCGCGGGCGACGCGCTGCTCTTCGAGGAGTACAAGGGCACCGGCAACGCCGAACTCCGGCTGGACCGCAAGGCCGCCGCCCGACGCGTGTTCCCCGCCGTGGACGTCACCCAGTCCGGCACGCGCCGCGACGACCTGCTGCTCACCCCCCGCGAAGCGACGGCGACCCGCCTGCTGCGCCGGGTCCTCGCCGGCAAGGAGGACGCGATCGACGTGCTCCTCGACGGCCTGCGCAAGACCCGCGACAACGCCGAGTTCCTCGTCCGCCTCACGAACACCACGCCACGCTGACGCCCCGTGCCCCGGCTGCGGTCAGCGGCGCGACCCGACGCTGACGAAGGCGACCGCGCCGAGCACCACCAGGCACCCGGCCAGCTGCGGCGCGCTCGGCCGCTCGTGCAGCAGCACGACACCCATCAGGATCGCGCCGACCGGCTGCAGCAGCATCATCGTCGCGCCCGTCGCACTCGACAGGCGGGGCAGCGCCGTGGAGATCAGCAACCAGCCCGCGATCTGGCCGATCAGCGCCAACGCGAGCAGCCAGCCCAGCACGGGCCACCCCGGCGACAGGTCGAGCCGGTCCGTCGGCACGCCGATCGCCACCGCCACCGCCCCCGCCGACACCGTGGCGAGGAACAACGTGTGGTCGCGGGCGCCGGGTCCGGTGCTGCGGCGCATCAGCACCAGGTAGGCGGCGAACCCCACGCCCGCGCCCAAGGCCAGCACCGCGCCCAGGGCCGGGTCGGGGCCGAACGCCGGCGTGCCCGCCAGACCGCCCGCGAGCACGATCCCGCCCAGCAGCACCGGAGCGGCCCACAAGAAGCGGTTCGACGGCCGTTCCCGGAACACCAGGTACGCCACCGCGGGCACGATCACCACCTGCACGGACAGCAGCACCGTCGCGATGCCCGCGCCGACCAGCGCGATCGCGTCACCCCACAGCACGAAGTCCACGCCGAGCCCGACACCCGCCAGCAGCGGCAGCACCAACCGCCGCCGCGCCGTGCCACGCCGCCGTTCCCACCACACCAGCGCGCCCAGCACCGGAAGCGAGAACAGGCACCGCCAGAACGCGCTGGTGCTGCCGCTGGCGCCGGACACCTTGATGAACACCGAGGACAGCGCGATGCAGAGGCTGCCCGCCATCGCGAGCAGCACCGGGTTCACCCGCGTCCCGGGCGGCACGGTCGCCGGACGGTCTTCGGTCGTGGTCACCCGTCCACCCTGCGACCACCAACCATCAAGGACAAGCGAATTGTCGTCAGCGGAACTCGGTAGCATCTCTACCGTGTTCGGTCTGGAGCGGATGCGTGCCCTGCACGCCGTGGCGACCCACGGGACGGTCGCGGCGGCGGCGACGGCGCTGCACGTCACCCCGTCCGGGGTGTCCCAGCAGCTGGCGAAGCTGGAGCGGGAAGCCGGGCAGCGGCTGCTGGAGCCGCACGGCCGCACCGTCCGCCTCACCACCGCCGGGCACGTGCTGGCGGGCCACGCCGCCACCATCCTGGCCCAGCTCGACAAGGCGCGGTCGGACCTGGAGCTGCTGCGCGAAGACCTCACCGGCCCCCTGCGCATCGGCGCCATCCCCACCACCGTGCACGCCCTGCTGCCGCCCGTGCTGGCGGCGTTGCGCGCGCAGCACCCCGGCCTGGAGGTGACGCTGCACGAGGGCGAGGCCGAGGAGACCATGCCGCTGGTGGTCGACGGCAGGCTCGACGTGGCGGTCCTGGAGAGCTGGGCGCACCGCCCCGTCACCGTGCCGCCGTCGACGTCGCGGACCACGCTGCTGTCCGACGTGGCGGACCTGGCACTGCCGGCGGGCCACCGCCTGGCGCACCGCAAGGCCGTCGACCTGGCCGAGGTGAACGACCTGCCGTGGATCGCCTGGAGCGCGGGCTCGGGCTGCCACGACTGGCTCGTGCACGTGCTGCGGCAGCAGGGCATGAGCGCCCGGATCACCTGCACCGTCGGCAGCTACCCGACCCAGCTGGCCCTGGTCGCGGGCAACGTGGGCGCGGCCGTGATCCCGCGCCTCGGTCGCGACTCCGTGCCCGACGGCGTGCGGCTGCTCACCACCAGGCCGGCGCTGAACCGCACCATCTACGCGATCAACCGCGCCGAGGACGACGACCGGGGGCGCGATCAGGGCGTGCGTGGACGCCCTGACGGCGGCGGCGACCGGGTTCCACCACCTCGTCTGACCACGGGACGCGAGCTCCCGCCCCCGCCCCGACCGCTCGCCGGTCGGGACAGGGGCGGGAGCACCCGGCGGTGGCCGGTTCAGACGCGCGTCAGCTGGAACTGCTGGTTCTGCCCGCTGCCGCACGGGTACTGCTTGAACTGCAGGTTGTCCTGCGAGCTGCTCGGCAGGTCGAGGCACTTGCCGGAGTGCCGCGCGACCAGCCGGGAGTAGCCGGACCCGGCGTCCACGAGGGACCACTGCTGGTTCTGGCCGGTGTTGCAGCTCCACTGCACGACGGCCGCGCCGTCGGCCGTGGCGGCGTCGCTCACGTCCAGGCACTTGCCGGAGTGCCGGGCGATCACCTGGTAGTAGCTCCCGCCCGCGGACTGGAGGCGGAACTGCTGGTTCTGCCCGCTGCCGCACGGGTACTGCATCAGGGCCGCGCCGTCGGCGCCACTGGCGTTGGCGATGTCGAGGCACTTGCCGGAGTGCCGCACGCTGATCCGGTTGTAGGTCAGGGCCACGGTGGTGATCGTGCCCGCGGCCGTGTCGATGACGATCTGACCGGCGTTCGACAGGTTCATGGTGGTGTTGTCGGAGAAGGTGATCGGGAGCCAGACGTAGCTGGAGTCGCCGACCGGCGCGTTCCAGGCCCCCGCCCAGCGGTCGCCCAGGTAGAGGTAGGAGGTCGTCTGGGTGCCCTGGATCGGCAGCACGTAGGCGGGTTGGGAGCGGTACGTGGTGGAGTCGCCCACGTTGCGCATCGCGCTCCAGGGACCGGACACGCTGGTGGCGGTGGCGTACTTCGCCTGGTTCGGCGACCAGCCCGTGGCGCCGGACGTGAGCATGAAGTACACGCCGTTGCGCTTGAACAACGCAGGCGCTTCGCGGTGCCCGCCCGGCCACGGGTTGCCGACCAGCTGGGCGACACCCCGGTAGTCGGCGTTGAGCCGGTAGATGTGCAGGTCGTAGTTCTCCCGCGCGGCCGAGATCATGTACGCCGTGCCGTCGTCGTCCTTGTACAGCGTGATGTCACGGGACATGTGCTGCCCGAGCGGCCGGAAGCTGCCCTGGTAGGTGTAGTTTCCGTCCACAGTGGACGAGTACGCCACGGCCGCTCGCGCCTCGCCGTAGTTCTGCCCGTTCTCCCAGTGCATCCACATGACGTACTGGCCCGTCGAGGCGTTGTAGACGACCTTCGGTCGTTCCACCCAGGAGATGCGCAGCTCCGAGTGGCTGTTCTGGGTGAGGACGTTGTTGCGGAACTCCCACGTCTTCAGGTCGGTCGAGCGGTAGACCGAGACGGCGCGGAACAGGTTGTCCGGGTGCCGGTTCTCGCCGAACCAGTAGTAGTAGCTGCCGACCTTGATCACGCCACCGCCGTGCGCCTGGACGAGGTTGCCGCTCGTGTCGGTGAACTGCACCCCCACGTCGACGGTGACGGGCGCGGCGTGCGCCGTGCCACCGGGCAGCAGCAGGGTTGCCAAACCGACGGCCGCGGCGGTCAACACCGCGCGCCACCGCCTCGGGGACAAGCGGGACATCTGGACTCCTTTGTCCGGCCCACCACAGGGATCGAACGGCCGGCGCCCGGTGTGGGCTGATCCGTGCGCCGGCGAGCTCCCGGGACGGGGCGCCGTCACCGTCCCGCACGAAATGTTTACGCAAACATCGTTCTCAATGCTGGCAGCGCCGCCGTGCCCGCGTCAAGCGGGTGGGCGAAAGGCTCCCGTCACCTGGACCGCGCGGCAACCTCGCCGACACCTACGAGTCGGCGGGCGACCTCACGTCCGCGATCCCGTTGCACGAGAAGACCCTCGCCGACCGGCGGCGGGTGCTCGGGCCGGACCAACCCCACACGCTCACCGCCCGCGACGAACTCGCCGGCGCGCACATGGCCGCCGGTGACCTCACGACGGCCACCGCCTTGCATGAAGCCACCTTCGACGCCTGCACGAGGCTGCTCGGACCGGACCGGGTCGAAACCCCGGCCGCCGCAGGCAACCTGGCGGGCGCCTACGAGGCCGCGCGGTCCGCCGCGCCTGCGCGATGTCGGCGGGCTGCCGGAACGGGTCCTCGTCGTCCGGCGTCCGGGCGACGGCCTGCACGAGCCGGTGGACGCCGACGGTCGTGCCGGTGAGCGTGATCATGCTGTAGGCGCAGAGCCTGCCGAGGCTTCCCGCACGCGCTCCAGCAGACACTTCACGTCTTCGGGCCGGTGACGTCGTCCAGGACCAGCAGCCAGTCCCCGTGCGTGGCCGACCACCGCACGCCCAGCTCGACGCGCTGGTCCTTCGGTGCCCGTGCCGCTTCGGGCACCACCGCGACCGCCGGCTCGGCCAGTCCGGCGACCACCGGGAGGCGACCCACCCCCCTGGGGGGCGGCGACACCGACTGATCAACCTCGTTCACCGGTCCATCATCGCGGGCGTGGCCTGGGACGGCCGGCACCCGGGCACGCGCCAAGGGTCACTACACAGCGAAACCGCGTGCTCGACCGGATTACGCGCGGGGTGTTGGATCGGGTGAACCCGCCGTCGGCCGCTCCAACCAGGCCGTGGACGGCGCTAGCGTTCGCCGCGTCCGACCGTCGAGCACGAGGAGGTCGTCGGATGCGAGGGTTCGCCAAGTTCGCCACCGCCGTGTCGTCCATCCTGTTGGCAGCCGCCCTGGTCGCCGCACCGTCCGCGCACGCGCAGCCGCACGACCCCGGCGAGTGCTCCGAGGAGCTGTACCACGGCGACCGCCGGCTCGGGCCCGAGCGACTGCCCGTGGTGGGCGAGGTCGCCCGGCAGCTGGCCGGGTACAGCCGCACCGGGGACCTCTCCGAGGAGGAGTTCCTGGACACCTACTACGACGACGCGACCGGTTCGTGGCGCTACCCGCCGGAGGACGGCTACGAGGTGGGCCCGGACGGCCTTCCGATCAAGTGGCAGGAGACCCTGGGCGAAGGCGAGTGGATCGACCGCTACGGCAGCGAGTACGGCGGGTTCCTCGCGCCCGACGGCCTGCCGTACACCGCCCGCTCGATCCCGCCGCAGAGCCTCGTCGGCGTGCCCGCGGCGGCTTGCAACTACCACGTCTACGTCGTCCTCAGGGACTTCACCGTGGACGCGGGACCCATCGCGCCGTGGTTCGCCCAGTCCGGGGGCGGCCTCCAGTACCAGTTGCGCGGTGAGCTCGTGCCGGACGCACCGGAGCGGCTGAACGTGGCGTGGCTGCTGGAGCACGGCTACCTCCGGAGCCTGCGCTGACCTCACCCCGCCGCCGATCGGCGGCGGTCGGGCATCCGGGTCGGCCGTGTCCCGGTCGTCGACGGCACATCTGGGCGGAAAGCCGAATTGCCGGGCTTTCCGCCATGCCGCGAATAGCGGAACAATCCGGTGCGCGCACGTGTGGTGTCGACCGCGCAAGGCATGGGGGCGCACCGGCGCGAGCCGCACCGGAAATCCGTCACGCGAGTCCGCGCCATTCGGTCCGCGCGACTTCTCCGCCCGATCCGGTCGCCGACCGAATGGCGGACCGCGCTGTGTGAACGGCTCGATCGGCAAACCGTAGTCGACTGACCGCGACGGGACCGCCACCATGGGGTGGAGCGCGGGAGGTGCGTCCAGTGGACTCGGCAACGCGGATTCCCATGGCACGAGGTCGGCTGCCGCTGATCGGGCACGCCTGGCCGATGATGCGCGACCCGTTGGCGTTCCTCGGCTCGCTCGCCCGCCAAGGCCCGCTGGTCCGGATCGCGCTCGGGCCGGTCAAGGCGGTCGTGGTCTGCGACGCCGAGCTGGCGCAGCGGATGTTCCGCGACGACCGCACGTTCGACAAGGGCGGCCCGTTCGCCGACCGGGTGCGGGACGTGGTCGGCAACAACCTGTCCACCTGCCCGCACCACGAGCACCGGAGGCAGCGCCGGCTGCTGCAACCCGCGTTCCACGTCGGCCGGTTCGACGCGTACGGGCGCACGATGTCCGCGCAGATCGCCGACCGGGTCGGCGCGTGGCGCGACGGGCAGGTCCTCGACGTGCCCGCCGAGATGGGCATGCTCGCCACGAACGTGCTCACCGCCACCATGTTCTCCGACACGCTGACGCCCGCCGAGCTCAAGCGCTCGCAGGAGGACGCGGACGTGCTCGCCGCCGACGTCCTGCCGCGCATGATGATGCCCAAGGCGCTCACCAAGCTGCCGCTGCCGGTCAACGTGCGGTTCGAGCGGGCGCACACCCGGATCAGGGCGATGATCGAGGCGATCGTCCGCACCCGGCGGGAGGAGGGCGGCGACCGGGGCGACCTGCTGTCCGCGCTGCTGGCCGGGTACGACGAGGAGTCCACCGGCGCGGACCGGACGCTGTCCGACCACGAGGTCGTCAACCAGATGCTGACCTTCCACCTCGCCGGCAGCGAGACGACCGCCGTGACCCTCGCCTGGGCGCTGCACCTGATCGCCCGGCACCCCGACGTCGAACGCCGCCTGCACGCCGAGGTGGACGCCGTGCTCGCCGGGCGGACCGCGGGACCCGAGGACGTGGCCGCGCTGGAGCTGACCGGGCGCGTGATCACCGAGACGCTGCGCCTGCGCTCGCCGGTGTACATCCTGACCCGCGAGGTCACCGCCGACACCGAGCTGGGCGGGCACCCGCTGCCGGCGGGCACGGTGCTGGCCTACAGCCCGTACCCCATCCACCACGACCCCGAGCTGCACCCGGACCCGCACCGCTTCGACCCCGACCGCTGGGACCCGGCCCGCACACCCGCGCGTCACGCGTTCGTGCCGTTCGCCAACGGCGCCCGCAAGTGCATCGGCGACAGGTTCAGCCTGATGGAGGCGACGATGGCGCTGGCGTCCATCGTCGCCCGGTGGCGGTTGACGCACGTGCCCGGCGACGAGGACGTCCGGCCCGCGACGGCGGCGGTGATCCGGCCGCGTCGACTGCGGATGCGGGCGTCGAGCCGGGTGTCCTAGCCGCCCCGGCCCGGGTCGATACGCTGGCGGCGTGCCCCCCGACCTCGTCCTGCTGTCCGGGGTGTCCTTCCGCGGCCGGGAGATCGCCGGTCCGCGACTGCGCGGTCTCCTCGCGCTGCTCGCCGCCGACCTGCGCGCCGGCTGCGGCGCCGGGCGGCTGGCCGACGGGCTGTGGCCGGACGAGCGGCCGGCGAACCCGCCCAAGGCCGTGCAGGTCCTCGTGTCCCGGGCCCGGTCCCTGCTCGGCGCCGACGTGATCGCCCGGACCCCGACCGGCTACCGGCTGGCGCTGACCGAGGAGCAGGTCGACAGCTCGGCGGTGCTGCTCCGGGCCGAGGACGCCGCGCGGTGCTCGCGGGCAGGCGACCAGGCCGCGGCGCTCACGCACGCCGACGCCGGCCTGGCGTTGTGGGCCGGTGATCCCGGCGCCGACACGGGCCCGGTCGACGCCCTGCGCGCCGAGCGGACCGCGACCTACCGCGCGCTGGTCCGGGCGCGTGCGCTCGCCTTGGCGCGCCTCGGTCGAGCCGCCGAGGCGGTGGGCCCGCTGGCGGAGGTGGCGGCGGCACGCCCGCGCGACGAGGAGGTGCTGGTCGAGCTGCTGCGGTGCGAGGCGGCGACGGTCGGCCCGGCCACGGCGCTGGCCCGCTACGACACCTACCGGCGGGCGCTGCGCGACGAACTCGGCACGGACCCCGGCCCGGCGTTGCTGGCCGAGCACCGGCGGCTGCTCCAGGGCGCCGTGCCCGCGGTCCGGCACGGCGTCGCGCACGAGCCGAACCCGTTGCTGGGCCGGGACGACGACGTCACCGCCGTGGAGGCGCTGCTGCGCACCTCCCGCGTGACCTCGATCGTCGGGCCGGGCGGCCTCGGCAAGACCCGGCTCGCCCACGCCGTCGCCCGCCGCGCGGAGGCGCCGTTGGTGACGTTCGTGCCGCTGGCGGCCATCGCAGCCGCCGCCGACGTGGCCCACGAGGTGGCGACGGCCCTCGGCGTGGGCGGGCGCCGGACACCCGGCGGGCACGTCACGGGCACGGGCGACGTCGCCGCGATCGCGGCCAAGCTCGCCGCCGGCCCGTCCCTGCTGGTGCTGGACAACTGCGAGCACGTCGTCGACGGCGTCGCCGACCTGGTGCGGACCCTGGTGTCGCTGACCGCCGAGCCACGCGTCCTCACCACCGGTCGGACACCGCTGGGCCTGACGTCGGAGTCGGTGTACCCGCTGCCGGAGCTGGACCTGGCGACGAGCGCGGAGCTGTTCGGGCAGCGGGCGCGGGCCGCGCGGCCGGGCGTCGACCTGCCCGAGGCGGACGTGGCGGAGCTGTGCCGGCGCCTCGACGGGCTGCCGCTCGCCCTCGAACTGGCCGCCGCGCGGGTGCGGGTCCTGTCCGTGGCGGAGATCGTCCGGCGGCTCGACGACCGGTTCGCGCTGCTGCGCGGCGGGGCCCGGGACGCGCCGCGCCGCCACCACGCGCTGCACGCCGTCGTGGACTGGAGCTGGAACCTGCTGGACCCGGCCGGTCAGGCGGCGATGCGCGCGCTGTCGGCCTTCCCCGACGGGTTCACCGCCGACGCCGCCCGCGTGCTGCTCGACGCGCTGCCCACGACCACCCGCGAGGCGGACGTGGTGCTGGAGCACCTGGTCGACCACTCGTTGGTCAAGGTGTCCGACACCCCGGCGGGCACCCGGCTGCGGATGCTGGAGACCGTCCGGGAGTTCAGCGCCGAGCGGCTGGCGGCGGCGGGGGAGACCGACGCCGTGACGACCGCGTTCCTGGGGTGGGCGCGGGCGTTCGGCCTGGCCGGGCACGCGGACCTCTTCGCCGCCGACCCCCACGCCACGGCCGCCGCGGTCCAGGCGGAGCAGGAGAACCTGCTGCACGCGCTCCGATCGGCACTCGACCGCGACGACCGGCCCACCGTCGCGGCGGTCACCGCGGTCCTCGGCGGCCGGTGGAGCCTCGAGTCGAACTACCCGCGGCTCACGGCGCTGGTGCGGCAGACCTCCCCGCCGCTGTCGAGCTACCGGCCGGAGCCCGCGTTCGTCGAGGTGACCCGGACCGCGCTGACCGTGGCCGCGGCGTACGCGTTCGGCTCGGAGGGGCCGCGGCCGTCGCGGTCGGTCGTCGCGCTGCGCCGGCTCGGTGTGGCGGAGCCGGACACGGTGGTCCGGGCGGTCGGCTGGGTGGTCGCCGCGCTGGGCGACCCGGCGCGGCTGGGGCGGCTGTGCGACAGCGCCGAGCCGTTGGTGGCCGCCGTCGCGAACGCCTTCGCGAGCTACCACCGGGAAGCCGTCGGCGACGTCGACGCGGCGCTGGAGGCGGCGGGGCTGGCGCTCGACGTGTTCACCGGGCACGACCTGCCGTGGCCGCGTTCGTTCGCGCACGGCCGGATCGCCGAGATCTGCCTGCGCGCGGGCCGGGGCGCGCAGGCCCGCGACCACCTGGTCGCGGCGCTGCCGCTGCTGCGGCGACTCGGAGCCCGGGTCGACGTGGTCGGCGTGCGGGCGTGGCTCGTGCTGGCCAACCTCCAGCTCGGCGACCCGGCCGAGGCCGAGCGGTGGTTGGCCGGGCTCACGCGGGTCGCCCTCGACGAGGAGGAGACCACGTCGGTCGGCTACGACCTCGGCATCCGGGCCGAGGTGCGGTTCGCCCGCGGCGAGGTGGAGCCGGGCCTGGGGCTGTGGCGGCGGGCCCTGGACCGGATCCGCGACGCGGGCCTGCCCGACTCGGACCCGTGGGCGGCGCAAGCGCGGTCGACGGCCGTCGTCGCACACGCCCGGCACGACCGGCTCGACCTCGTCGCCGACGTCGCCGACGCGCTGCCCGGACCGCTGACCGACCTGCTGACCGCCCCGCCGGTCCTGGCGGGGCAGGCGACCTGCGGCACCCTGCTGGTGGCCGTCGCCGCCGCGGACCTCGCCCGCGCCCGCCGGGCCGGCGACCCGTGCCGCGCGCGGCCGGCGGCCCGGATGCTCGCCTTGGCCGAGCGCTTCCGGTTCCCGCGCGACTTCCACCCGACGATGTCCGCCGCCGCGGTCCGGGCGGACGCCGGACGCGCCGACCGGGCGGCGTACGACGAGGCGGTGTCGTCGTACGCCGCCCTGGACCCGGCCGGTCTCCGCGCGGCGGCGCTGGACCTGCTGCGCGGACGCCCGGCCCAGCCCGACCGCTGAAGCCTCGGACCCCGGTCAGCGGTCCCGGTCGTAGAGCCGCTTCGCCCACGCGTACCCGACCAGGGCGATCACGGCGCACCAGCCGAGCGCGACCACGGCGGCGTCCCCGATCGGCGTGCCCAGGAGCAGGCCGCGCAGCGTCTCCATGACCGGGGTGAGCGGCTGGTGCTCGGCGAACCACCGCAGCCCGGCGGGCAGCGACCCGGTCGGCACGAACCCGCTGCCGAGGAACGGCAGCAGCGTCAACGGCATGGGCAGGTTGCCCGCCGCCGCGACCGTCTTCGTCACCAGCCCCATGGCGACGGTCAGCCACGCGAACGCGAACGCGGTCGCGGTGAGCACCCCGGCGACCGCCGACCACTCGACCCCGGTCGCGTTCGGCCGGAACCCGACGAGCACGGCCACCCCGAGGACGACGGCGAGGCTGAACAGGGTGTGCAGCACGCTGCCCAGCACGTGCCCGGTCAGGACGGACACCCGCGCGATGGCCATGGTCCGGAACCGGGCGATGATGCCCGTCGTCATGTCGATCGCCACCGAGATCGCGGTGCCCTGCACGGCCCCGACGATGGTGATCAGCAGGATGCCGGGCGTCACGTAGTCGACGTAGGCGCCGCGACCGCCCGACCCGCCGGACCCGCCCAGGCCGTCGCCGAGGGTGCCGCCGAGCACGTAGACGAACAGCAGCAGGAAGACGATCGGCACGGCGAGCAGCATCAACGTCACGGACCAGGCGCGGGCCATGTGCCGCAACTGGCGGCGCAACATCGTGGTCGAGTCGCGCACGGCGAGGGTGATCGTGGTCATCGGGCGTTCGCTTCCGGGGAGGTGGGGGCGGTGGTCGAGGCCGGTCGGCCGGTCACCGCGAAGAACACGTCGTCGAGGTCGGGGGTGCGCACGGCCAGCCCGTCCACGTCGACCGACGCGGTGTCGAGGCGGTCGAGGAGGGCCTTGAGCGAGCGGACGCCGCCGTCGCCGGGCACCCGCAGGACCGACGACCCGTCGGCCGGCTCCGGCGCGACCCCCAGGGCGGCGGCCGCCTCGGCCAGGGCGCGGTCGTCGGCGAACCGCAGCTCGACGTGCCCGCCCGGCACCAGCCGCTTGAGCTCGTCCGGGGAGCCCTCGGCGACGATCACGCCGCGGTCGAGCAGGGCGATCCGGTCGGCGAGCCGGTCGGCCTCCTCCAGGTACTGCGTGGTGAGGAAGACCGTCACGCCCCCGGCCACCAGGTCGCGGACGACCTGCCACACGTCGCGCCGGCCGCGCGGGTCGAGCCCGGTGGTCGGCTCGTCGAGGAAGATCACCCGCGGGTCGCCGACGAGGCCCATGGCGAGGTCGAGCCGCCGCCGCATGCCGCCCGAGTACGTCACACCCGCCTTCCGCGCCGCGTCGCCGAGGTCGAACCGCTCGACCAGGTCCGCCACGCGCCGCCGGCCCTCGGCCCGGCCCAGGTGGTGCAGGTCGGCCATCAGCAGCAGGTTCTCCTCGCCGGTGAGGAAGTCGTCCACGGCGGCGAACTGGCCGGTGACCCCGATCGCGGCCCGCACCAGGTCGGGTTCGCGGGCCACGTCGTGCCCGCCCACCCTGGCTTCGCCCGAGTCGGCGCGGATCAGGGTCGACAGGATCCGGACCACGGTGGTCTTGCCCGCGCCGTTGGGGCCGAGCAACGAGAAGACGGTGCCCTCGGGCACGTGCAGGTCGATGCCGTCGAGCACCACCTGGTGGCCGTACGACCGGCGCAGACCGGTCACCGCGATCGCGGGCTCGGTGGGGAGGTTCGTCATGCGGGCGACAGTGCCGCCGCGCCGGATCACCGCGGTTTCACGGCGGTTTCAGCGCGCGCACCGGCCCGATGCGGACGCGCATTCACCGGTGTCGTCGGCGAGCGGAGTCGCGAAAGTCGCGGGCAGCGAAATGGGACGCTCGCGATGTCCGATCACCCGCGCGGCTGATCCGGCTGATCCGCCTGCGACATCGGCCAATGCGGTGACCGCGGTGTTCTGCCACCCGGCTTTCGCGCTTCCGGCGGTGTTCGCGTTTACCGCTACTGTTGGCGACCAGGAGTGGCTCCCCGTGGCTATGTTGGGAAGTGGGATCGTGCCCGTTCGGTGGATGGGCCGATTGCCGCAAGGTCGGTGTGACGAGGGGTGTGGTGATCCGATGTCGGCGATCGAATGCGCGGCGGACGCCATTCCCCGCCCAGTGGAATGCGCCCCGCTTCCCCGCTTTCCGCGCCGGCGGCGGGTCCGCGCGGGTGTCGTGACGCCGCCGGCCGGCCGCAGCGGGCGGAAGCGGTGACGGCTGTCCCCGTCAGGGTGGAACTGCTGGGCGTGGTCCGGGCCTGGCGCAACGGGACCGAGGTCGACCTGGGCACCGCCCGGCGGCGCGCGGTGTTCGCCCTGCTCGCGCTGCGCGCCGGGCAGGCGGTCTCCAAGGACGAGCTGATCGACGGCGTGTGGGGCGACGCGCCACCCGCGACGGCCGGCGCCGGCCTGCACACCTACGTCTCCGGGCTGCGCCGCGCGTTCGAGCCGGAGCGGACCAAGCGGTCCGCCGGCGTCGTGCTCACCTCGGCCGGGTCCGGGTACTGCCTGCGCGTGCCGGTGGACGGCGTGGACGTGCACCGCTTCGAACGCCACCGCGAACGGGCCAGGGAGCTGGCCGACCGCGAACCGGCGCTGGCGTTGGCCGAGCTGGAGCAGGCGCACGCGCTGTGGCGGGGCGAGGCGCTGTCCGGGGTGCCCGGCCCGTTCGCCGAGTCGCAGCGGTCGCGGCTGCGCGAGCTGCGGCTGGCCACCGCCGAGCGGCGGGCCGAGCTGGCGCTGGTCGTCGGCCGGCACGAGGACGTGATCGCCGACCTCGCCGCGCTGACCCGCGAGCACCCGGTGCGGGAAGGCCTGCGCGCACTGCTCATGACCGCCCTGCACCGGGCCGGGCGGCAGGCGGAGGCGTTGGAGGTCTACCACGACGCACGGCGCGTGCTCGTGGAGGAACTGGGCATCGAACCGGGCGTCGCGCTGCGGCAAGCGCACCGAATCGTCTTGGAGGACAAGGCGGACGACGTCCCCGCGCCGCGGGTCGGCGCGTCACCCATGATCGAACCGGCCGTGTTCGTCGGACGGGACGATGAAGCGGACGCGCTGCGCCTGGCCGTCGCCGACCTGCTCGCCGGCCGGGGCGGCGCGGTCTGGGTCGGCGGCGAACCGGGCATCGGCAAGTCCGCCCTGCTGGCCACCGGCCTCGCCCGCGCCGCCGAGGCCGGGTGCCGGGTCGCGTGGGCCGCGGGCGACGAGTTCGGGCCGCGCACCCCGCTGCGGGTGCTGCTCGACTGCCTCGACGTCACCGAGTCCTCCGCCGACCCGCGCCGGGCCGCCCTGGCGCACGCGCTGCGCGGCCCGGCCGACGCGTGCGACGACCCGGTGCCGCTGGTCATCGAGCGGATGCTCGGCCTGGTCGACGAGCTGTGCGCCGAAGCGCCGCTGGTGATCGTGGTGGACGACCTCCAGTGGGTGGACGAGGCCAGCGTCCTGCTGTGGCACTGCCTGCTGCGGGTGGTGCGCCAGCGGCCGCTGCTGCTGGTCGCCGCCAGTAGGCCGGTGCCACGACGGTCCGACGTGGACCAGGTGCGCCGCGCCGTCGCGGGCTCCGGCGGCCGGGTCGTCGAACTCGGCCCCCTCCCGGCCGACTCCGTCACCGCGCTGCTGACCACGCGCCTCGGCGCGCCTCCCGGCCGGAGCCTGCGCGCCCTCACCGCCCTGGCCGCCGGGAACCCGCTCTACACCAAGGACCTCGTCGACGTCGTGCTGCGCGAAGGCACGGTCCGGGTGGCCGGCGGCCAGGCCGAGACCACGTCGGACGTCGACCAGGACCTGCCCCGCGCCCTGGTGTCGGTGATGGCCCGCAGGCTCGGCTTCCTGTCCCCGACCACCACCGACGTGCTGCGCTCGGCGGCGTTGCTGGGCGACGAGTTCGCCCTCGGGGACCTCGCCATCGCGCTCGGCCGCCCGCTGGGCGGTCTCCTCGCCGCCGTGGAGGAGGCGACGGCCGCCGGCGTCCTGGACGACGGCGGGCCGAAGCTCGCGTTCCGCCACCCGCTGGTCCGGCAGGCGCTCCACCTCTCGGTGCCCGCCGGTGTCCGGGCCGCGCTGCACCGCCAGGCCGCCGACGCGCTCGCCGGGGCCGGCGCGTCGGCCGAACTGGTCGTCGGGCAGTTGGCCGCCGCACCCGGCACGGTGGACGAGCGGGCCGCGGACTGGTTGGTCGCGAACGCGGTGGTGCTCGCGGACAGAGCGCCGGACGCGACCGTCGGACTGCTCCGCGCGGTCATCGCCGAGTCCACTGTGGATGGTGAGCGCCGCGAACGGCTGGCCGCCCTGCTGGCCACCCTGATGTTCTGGCTCGGCCGACCCCCGCAGGCCGCCGCGAGGTACGTGCTGGCCCGCACCCGGGACGCCGACCGGGCCGCCGGGATGCGCTGGATCCTCGCCTACGCCCAGTACCGGGACGGCCAGGCGACCGACGCCGTGGGCGCGTTGCGCGCGGCGGTCACCGACGACGCGGTGCCGCCACCGTGGCGCGCGCGACTGGAGTCGCTGCTGGCCGTGGTGCAGCGGGAAGGCCTCAACGACGTCGCCGCCGCGGAGGAGACGGCGAGCCGCGCGCTGCGGCGCGGCGAGGACGCGCGGGACGACCTCGCCGCGGCACACGCGCTGCGAGGGCTGTGGCAGGTCAGCACGGTCCGCCGCGACCACCCGGAGGCGCTGGCACGGGTCGACCGCGCGCTGGCCCTCACCGCCGGGCGACCCGACCTCGGCACCCTGCGGCTCGGACTGCTCGACGACAAGGCGTTCACCCTGCAGAACCTGGACCGGCTCGACGAAGCCGACGAGGTGCTGCGCGCGGCCCGCGACCTGGCCCGCGCCGGCACGACCTGCCCGCACGTCACCACCGCCGCGCAGGACTACTGGCGCGGCCGGTGGGACCGGGCCCTCGCGGAGGCGGACGCCCTGCGCGACGACCCGGGCCGCGCGCTCGGCGAACGCGGCCCGGTGCTCCTCGCGCACGGCGTGGCCGCGCTGATCGCCGCCCGGCGCGGCCGGGTCCGGTCGGCCGAGGACCACCTCCGGGCCGCCGCCGACCGACCACCCGTCACCCCGGCCGACCGGGAGCACGGCGACTTCCTGCTCGTCGCACGGGCGGTGCTGGCCGAGCGCGCGGGACGACCCGACGAGGCCTTCGCCGCCGTCGAGCCCCTGCTGACCCCGAAACCCGGCCACCTCGTGCTGCGGCACCAGTGGCTGCCCGACGTGGCGCGGCTGGCCCTGCGCGCCGGACGGCCGGACATCGCCGAACGCGCGCTGGCCGGCTGCGTCGAGGAGGCCGCGCTGGAACGGGTCCCCGGTCGGGCGTCCACCGCCGAAGCCCGCTGCCGGGGACTGGTCGCGGGCGATCCGCGGCCGGTGCTGGCCGCGGTGGCGCGGTACCGGGAAGTGGGCCGGCCGGTGGAGCTGGCGGAAGCGTCGGAGGACGCGGCGGTGCTGCTCGCGGCACGGGGCGACCGGTCGGCGGCCGACGCGGCGTTCCGCGAGGCGTTGGCCGGGTACGAGGCGCTGGGCGCGGTGCACGACGTGCGACGGGCGCGGGCCCGGATGCGTGGTCCGCGCGGTGAGGGACAGGAGTTCGGATGGGTCGGTGTCAGCTGAGCGGCAGCGGTCCGGCGGGGCGGTCGGTGGGGTGAGGGTCGGCGCGCGGCGGTGGGCGCGGTGCGGGCGAACGCGGTGCAGGTGAACGTGGTGCGGGTGAACGCGGTGCGGGTGGACGCGGTGTCGGCGGGCGGGGTGTCGGACGAGAGGCGGTCTGCGGGATGACGGGCGCGTTGCGGGTCGAACTGCTGGGCACGGTGCGCGCCTGGTCCGGTGAGCGGGAAGTGGACCTGGGCTCCTCACGGCCACGCGCGCTGTTCGCGATGCTGGCGCTGCGGTCCGGCGGCGTGGGCCGTGACGAGCTCGTCGCGGGCGTCTGGGGCGCCGACGCGCCCCCGACGGCCGAAGGCAGCGTCCACACCTACGTGTCCACGCTGCGCAAGGCCCTGGAACCGGACCGGCCGCGCGGCGTCCCCGCCCGGTCACTGGTGTCCGTCGGCTCCGGCTACCGGCTGCTCGTGGACGGCGGCCTGGACGTCGCCGCGTTCGAGTCCTCGCGCGACCTCGCCCGGCGACACCTCGCCGACGGCGACCCCGGCGCCGCCCGACGCGCGCTCGACGAAGCGCTGGCGTTGTGGCGCGGCGAGGCGTTGGCAGGGCTGACCGGCCCGTTCGCCGAAGCCCAGCGGCGCAGGCTCGGCGAAGCGCGCACCACCGCGCGGGAACTGCGCGCCGAAGCCGCGCTCGCCTCCGGCGCGCACGGCGAGGTCGTCGCCGAACTGGCCGACCTCGTGGCCGAGGAACCGCTGCGGGAACGGGCACGCGAACTGCTGATGCTCGCCCTGCACCGGTCCGGGCGCAGCGCGGAAGCCCTCGAAGTGTTCCGGGACGCGCGCCGCGTCCTCGTGGAGGAACTGGAAGTCGAGCCCGGACGGCGGCTGCGGGCCGCGCACGAGCACATCCTCGGCGGCACCGACCCGGAACCCGTGCCGGCCGCGCGGCGACCGTCCACGGTGGAACCCGTCGACCCGCCGCCCGCCGCGGAACTCGTCGGCCGCGACGTGGAACTGGCGGCGGTGCGGCGGGTGGTCGACGACGTCACCGCCGGCGCGGGCCGGCTGCTGTGGATCGAAGGCGAGATGGGCATCGGCAAGTCGGCGCTGACGGCCGCGCTGCTCGCACAAGCCACCCGGTCCGGCCACCAGGTCGCCCACGCCGTCGCCGACGAACTGGGCAGCCGCTTCCCGCTGCGACTCGCCCTGGACGGCCTGCGCGTCGAAACCCGCTCACCCGACCCCAGGCGGGCGGCGACCGCGCGGGCGTTGCGCCAGGAACGGCCGGCCGGGTCGATCTTCGCCGACGCCGACCCGGTGTTCGGCGCGGTCGACCGGCTGGTGGCCCTGGTGGAACAGCTGTGCGCGGACGGCCCGCTCGTGTTCGCGCTGGACGACCTCCAGTGGTCGGACGAGACCAGCACGCAGGTGTGGCACCGGCTCACGACCGTCGCCCGGCGCCTGCCGCTGCTGCTGGTCGGCGCGGCCAGGCCGGTGCCGTACCGGGCGGAGGTCGCGCGACTGCGCCGCGACGTCGAGTCGGGCGGCGGCGCGGTGCTCGACCTGGCGCCGTTGGCCGACACCGAGGTCGCCGGCCTCGTCGGACGCCTGGTGGGCGCCTCACCCGGCCCGGGGCTGCGCCGCATCGCCGCCCGCGCCGGCGGCAACCCCCTGTACCTGCGGGAGGTCGCCGACGCGCTCGTCCGGGAACGGGTCGTCGAGATCGACACCGGGATCGCGGACGTCGCCCCGCACGCCCTGGACCGGGTACCCGTGTCGCTGGTGTCCGCCGTGACCGGCCGGTTGGACTTCCTGGCCGACCCCACCCGCGAGGTGCTGCGGTGGTCCGCCCTGCTCGGCGGCGAGTTCGCGGTCGGCGACCTGTCGGTGGTGCTCGGCACGCCCGTGTTCGACCTCGCCGGCCGGTTGGAGGAAGCCGTCGCGGCGGGCGTGCTGCGCGACGCCGGACCCCGGATGGCGTTCCGGCACCCGCTCATCCGGCAAGCCCTCTACGAAGGCACCCCCGCCGCGCTGCGCACCGCCCTGCACCAGCAGGCCGCGCAGGCGCTCGCCGCGTCCGGCGCACCCGTGGACCACGTGGCGGAGCAGCTGCTGGCCGCGTCCGGCGAGGTGGGCCCGTGGGTGGTCGACTGGCTGGTCGCCCAAGCACCCGCACTCGTCTACCGCGCGCCGCTGGTGGCGGTCGAACTGCTCCAGCGGTGCCTCGGGTCGTCGGTCGCGCGGGACGAACGTGACGCGACGTTGATGGCGCACCTCAGCAGCGCGCTGTTCCGGATCGGGCGGGACGCCGAAGCCGAGGAGCATGCGCGCCGGGCGTTGCCGCGACTGCGGTCACCGGACCTGATCGCGGAAGTGCGCTGGACGTTGGCGTACATGCCCTACCGGGGCGCGCGGGCGGAGGAAGCGGTGACGGCGTCGCGTGAGGCGCTGGCCGACCCCGTGCTGTCGGACATGTGGCGCGCACGGCTGTTGTCGTTGCTGGCGCTGGTGCAGCGGGCGGGGGTCGGCGAGCTGGACGGCGCCGAGAGCAGCGCGCGGGCGGCCATCGAGGCGGGGGAGCGGGCCGCCGACCCGTTCGCCATCGGCCAGGCGCTGGAAGTGCTGTGGCAGGTCGAGGCGGTCCGCCGCGACTACCCGCGCGCCGTGGCGTACCTGGACCAGGCCCTCGACGTGGTCGGCACCGACGTCAGCCTCACCGACCTGCGGTTGCTGCTGCTGGACAACCGGATCTTCACCCTCCAGTGCCTGGACCGGCTGGAGGAGGCCACGTCGAGCCTGCGGGCCGCGTTCGACCTGGCCGGTCGCGGCACCCCCGTGGCGGGCCTGCACCTGGCCGCCGCCGTGCACCAGTTCTGGCTCGGCGGCTGGGACGAGGCGGTGGGGCGGCTGGAGGCGGTCGTCGGCGACCCCGAGTTCACCGGCTTCGGCCTGCGCGAAGGCGGTCCCGTGCTGCTGCACGGCGTGGTCGCGCTGATCGCCGCGCACCGCGACGACGGCGCGCGCCTCGACACGCACCTCACCACCGGGCTGACCTTGCCCCTGGTGACCGAGGCGTACCGCGAGAACTGCGACTTCCTCGTCGCCGCGCAGGCGATGGCGGCGGCGCGCGAAGGCGATCACGCGGGCGCGGTCGAGGTGCTCGGCACCATCCTCGACACCCGCTACGCCGACATGATGCTGCGCCACCAGTGGCTGCCCGAGCTGGTCCGGCAAGCCCTGGCGGGCAACGACCACGCGACCGCCCGGGCCGCCGTCGAAGCCTGCGAAGCCGAGGCCGCCCGCGAAACCAAAGCCGCCCGCGCCGCAGCCGCCGCGCGGCGGTGTCGCAGCGTGCTGGCGTCGGACCCGGAGGGCCTGGTCCCGGTCATCAGCCACTACCGCGCCGTGGGGCGGACGTTCGAGCTGGCCCAGACCCTGGAGGACCAAGCCGTCCTGCTCGCCCGGCGCGGCGAGGCGGCGGCGGCCGAGGGCGTCGTCGGCGAGGCGACCGACCTCTACCGCGGTTTCGGTGCGCGGTGGGATATGAGGCGGGCCATCGCACGGGTCGCGGAGGCGCGCTGAGCGGGGATGCGCTGAGCGGGGATGCGCTGAGCGGGGATGCGCTGAGCGGGGATGCGCTGAGCGGGGATGCGCTGAGCGGGGATGCGCTGGGCGAGGGTGCGCTGGGCGGAGGCGCGCTGAGCGGGGACGGGTCGAGGCAAGCGGGCTGCGCGCAGGTGGGCTGGATCTGGGCAGGCAGCGGTGGGACGGGCAGCGGTGGGACGGGCAGCGGTGGGACGGGCAGCGGTGGGACGGGCAGCGGTGGGACGGGCAGCGGTGGGACGGGCAGCGGTGGGACGGGCAGCGGTGGGACGGGCAGCGGTGGGACGGGCAGCGGTGGGACGGGCAGCGTGGTCTGAGAGGTGAGGTGGGCTGGATCAGAGCGGGCTAGGTAGGCGAGGTGGGCTGGGTCGGTGGGGTCGGTGGGGTCGGCGGGGGAGGGCTCGTGGTCGTGGAGGGTGGTCGGTGGGTGCGGAGGTGTGGCGTTGGCACAGCGGTCCTGGCCGTGGCGCCACACCTTCTTTTCCCGGCAACAAATCTACCGTTTCCATTCATCCCCCACGCCTGTGCCACTTTCGGGTGATCTCGGAAGCGCGTCCTCGATCCCCGGCCGGGTGGCCTGACCTTGGCCTTGGACAGGTCAGATCATTCCCTTCCTGAGGGCGTAAGCGACCGCGTGCGGCCGGTTGCGCAGGTTCAGCCGGGTGGTGATCCCGTAGAACACGTTCTTGATGGTCCGCTCCGAGTACGACAACCGGCCCGCGATCTCGGCCGTGTCCAACCCGTCGGCCATCAGCCGCAGCACGTCCGTCTCCCGCGCCGACAGCCGGTCACGTCCCCCTTCCGGCGTGAGCACCTGCCGCTGCAACCGCTGCACGTGCCGCAGCAGCTCGGCCACCATGCTCGCCGGCATGGCGCCGCCGCCCTCCGCGGCGGTCAGGACGCTGCGCAGCACCAGCTGGTCGGTCACCGCGGCACGCGGCAGGATCGCCACGATCCGGCACTCCACAGCCGTTAACACGTCGGATTCGCCGACCTCGTCGACGATCAGCACCACCGGCGCGCCGACGTGCGTCGCGGCCCGCCGCAGCCGCGCCACGACCTCGACGCCCAGCCGGTCGACCGCCATGACGACCACGTCCGGTTTCACGGGCAGGGGGCCGTCCAGCAGTTCCAAGTCGGGCCTCGAACCGAGGTAGGTGATCAGGCCCGTCATGCTCAGGTGATCCGCCGCTTGGACGACGACCCGGATTCGTTCCACCGCTACCTCCCGCAGACTCGGCTTGCACCACCGAGTCTGCGAGCCGCGACTTCACGCGGTCTCAAGAGCGTCTAAAAGGATTCTTCACGCCCGCTGGACGACATCCGGACGGCGTGAAGGACGAGCCGGCGCGTTCCGGGTCAAGGGGTCGCCGTGGAGTCGCTCAGGTCGTCGACCCCCGTCATGTCGGCGTCGACCCAGTGCTCGTGCACCGAGCGGAGGATGTCCGAGAGGTCGTGCGCCGGCTGCCAGGCCGGGTAGTCGTGCCGGAACTTGCGGGTGTCGGTGATCCAGCACCGCACGTCCGCGAACCGGTGCTCGGGCACGTGCTCGAACGGCACCTCCTGGCCGGTCAGGTGCTCGTACCGGGCGATCAGCTCCAGGATCGACGTGCTGCGCTCCCTCCCGCCGCCCGCGTGGTAGACCTCGCCCGGCCGGGGCTCCAGGTAGAACTGCCAGAACATCTCCACCAGGTCACGCGCGTCCAGCACGTCGCGCACCTGCTTGCCGCCGTGCCCGATCACCGGGAACGTCGCCCCTCGCACGGCGCTGCGGACCAGGTGCGACAGGAACCCGTTCTGCTCGACGCCCGCGTGCCGCGCGCCGGTCACGCTGCCGCACCGGAACACCCCGACCCGCAGCCCGAGCAGACCCGCGTACGACTGCGCGGCGAGGTCGGCGGCCAGCTTCGACACCCCGGCGAACGTCCGGTTGCCGCCCAGCCGGATCGACTCGTCGATGCCGTGCTCGTGGAAGGGGTGCGCCGGGTCGATCTCCCACCTCGTGTCGGTCTCCACCAGCGGCAGGGAGTCGGACACGTCGCCGTACACCTTCGTGGTGGACGTCAGCACGACCACCGCCGAGGGGCAGTGCCGCCGGACGGCCTCCAGCACGTTCATCGTGCCGACCGCGTTGACCTTCAGGTCCACCACGGGCCGGTCGGCCGCCCACTCGTCGCTCGGCTGCCCGGCCGTGTGCACGACCAGCCGCACGTCCGAGCCGTACTCGCCGAACAACGCGGTGAGCGCGCTTTCGTCGCGCACGTCCATCCGGTGGTGCCGGTAGTTCGGGATGCGCTCGACGTCGGCCAGGTTGTCCGCGACGGAACCGGCCGGGCCGAACAGGTACCGCCGCATCCCGTTGTCCACGCCGACGACCAGGTCGAACCTCGACGCGAGCGCCCGCACGGCCTCACCCCCGACCAGGCCGGCCGACCCCGTGACCACTACCACGTCCATGTGCCCCCCTCGTCTGTCCTCACCGGACGTTCAGGGCCGGCGGCAGCGCGATGGCGCGGCTGCCCCCGTCAGCCGTCACCACCACCATATCCATCGCGGACACCGCCACTTGCCCGGCGAACGCCCGCTCGCGGCGCACCCGTCGGGTCGGGTCACCGGCACCGGGCGCGGCGGTTCCACTCGTCGAGCAGCGCGTCGATCCAGGCGAGCATCAGGTCGGCCGTGGCGTGGTCGTGGGTGTCCCGGTAGTGGCGGAGGTCCTTGACGGCCGCGGCCAGCTCGAACCGCAGGTCGCACGACGAGATGTCGTTCGGCGTGGGCGTCACGGCTCGCGCCGGGGCGCGTTGCGGGCCGCCATCCGGAAGGCCTCGATGTACTTCGGCAGCTCGGCCAGCGCGTGCTCCCAGGAACCCGCCGTGACCTGCTCGGCGAACACCGCGTCGACCACGAGCCGGTCGACGTCCGGGTCGATGTCGTCGCCACCGGCGCTCCGCAGCCGCCGCGACACCTCGAACCGGTGCGCCCGCGACCGGACGACCTCCAGGGTCCGCTCGAGACCGGTGATGACCCGCGCGGCCTCCGACGGCTCGACCACCAGCCACCCCTTGGCCGCCAGGTCGAGGAACAGGTCGCCCGCGAACCTCTCCGGCGTGGAACCGTCCGCCACCCGACCTCCGTGCTCCTGGGACCTCATCGCCTCGCACCTCCGCACCGGCACCGGGGCCGGTACCGGTCCTCCGGAACCCCCGTCCGCCCGGCGGCAGGGAGCCGGCTTGAGCCCACCACGTCGCACGGGTGCGCCGGAAGCCCGGCGGGACAGGTCTGCCCGTCCGTACCCGTCACCTCCCTCGCGGTGGTCGACCCGGTGGCCCTGCCGCTCGGCCGAACGGGCGGCCGGGCCTGGGCCGCAGGTTCGGATGTCGGGTGGAACGCCCAACCGACCCGCGGGCGCGGGGTGACACCTCCCGTCGTCGACACCTCCGCGTGCTCGTCCGAGTCGGTCCGAGTACGGCCGTTGGGGTGGACGTGCCGCGTCGTGCCGGCGTCCCGGGGGGCGCGCCGGCATCCTGCCGCCGTGCGCAGATCATGGAGATCCGTGATGTTCGGCCCGCGGCCTCGCGCCCGGTCCGCCGGTGCCGGATGGTGTGGGTATGGTGCGCGTCCTCCTGGTCGACGATCAGGTCTCGTACCGCCGGCTGCTGGCGCGGCTGCTGCGGACCAACGGGTTTGACGTGGTGGCCGAGGCCGGGACGGGGCGCGAAGCCCTCCTGCTCGCGGCGGCGACCGCGCCGGAGCTCGTCGTGCTCGACGTGCTGCTCCCCGACTTCGACGGGTTCGAGGTCGCGCGCCGGCTCGAAGCCGGACCGGTCCGGCCGGCGGTGGTGCTGGTCTCCGGCAGGCAGCGGGCGGACTTCGGCGAGTTCGCCGACCTGGTCCTGGTGCGCGGCTTCCTCGGCAAGGACGAGTTCACCGTGGAAGCGCTCGTCGACCTCCTCGCGGAGGGGTGATGCGCCGACCGGTCGCGCTGACGTGGGCGCTGTCGGCCGCTTCGGTCCTGGTCGCCATCGCGGACGTGGTGCTCGCCGTGACCGCCGGGCGCCAACACCCCGCGTGGTACGCGTGGGAGATCGGCTCGCCGCTGGTGTGGGTCGGCGTCGGCGTGCTCGCCGTGGTGGTCCGCCCGGACCGGCGGGTCGGACTCCTGATGCAGCTGCTGGGCCTGATCCTGCTGCTCGACGCGCCCGCCGGGTTCGTCATCGAGACCACGCGGACGTGGGGTGCGGTCGACCTCGTCGTCGCGAGGACCGTGCTGCCGTTCCAGGTCGTCGTATTCGCCCACCTGCTGTTGTCCTACCCGGAAGGTCGGATCCACCACAGGTCGTCCCGCAGGTTCATCGCCGCCCTCTACGGCTACGGCGCGCTGGTCGGCGTCCTCGGCCTCACCGCCGCCATCCGGACGGTCACCCGGACGCCGTGGACCGGCTCGTCCCCGGAGTCGGGCTTCGCGGGCGGCGGGTCGTCCACCCTGGTCGACGCCGGCTGGCTCGCGTTCGCGGTGGTCTACCCGGCGCTGATGTGGCTCAAGGTGCGACGGGCCAGCCCCGGCAGGCGCAAGACGCTGGCCTACCCGTTGGCCTGCGGCTTCGTCGTGATCATGCTGTTCGCGCTGTCCACGGTGCTGGTCGTGGCCGGCGCGACGCCGGCGGGCAACCGGCTGTCGGACGCCCTGCCCTACCTCGCGGTCGTGACCATGCCCGGCGCGTTCCTGCTCGGCCTGCTGCGCGAGCGGCTGCGGTACGGGTCGGTGGCGGACTTCGTGCGCGCCGTCGAGCACACGCCCATCGGCCGGTTGCAGCCCGCGCTGCGCAAGGCCTTGCGCGACCCGACGCTCCGGCTGGTGTTCCCGCAGGGCGACCGGTACGTGGACGAACAGGGCGAGCACGTGTCCGTCGACGGGCGGGCCGCGCTGCCGATCGGCGGCACACCCCCGATCGGCCTGGTGCTGCACGACCCGGCGCTGGAGGACGAGCCGAAGCTGCTGACCGCGACGTCCGCCGCGACCCGCCTGGCACTGGACAACGCCCGCCTGCACGCCGTGGTGCGCCGGCAGCTCGTGGAGGCACGGGCGTCACGGCGGCGCATCGTGGAGGCCGCCGCCACCGAACGACGACGGCTCGAACGCGACCTGCACGACGGCGCCCAGCAGCGGATCCTGGCCGTCGGCATCGCGCTGAGGCTGCTCCAGCAGCAGCTCGACCCGGCCGACCAGGCCGTCAACGAGGCAGTGCAGGACGCGCGGCAGGAACTGGTCGGCGCCATCGCGGAGCTGCGCGAGCTGGCCCGCGGCATCCACCCGGCGGTGTTGACCGAGCAGGGCCTTTCCCCGGCGGTGCGCGCGCTCGCCCGCCGCCAGCCGCTACCGGTCGCCGTGGACGACTCGCTGCCGCGCAGGCTGCCCCAACCGGTGGAGACAGCGGCCTACTTCGTGGTGAGCGAAGCCCTGACCAACGTGGTGAAGCACGCTCACGCGACGTGTGCGCGCGTGCGCCTCGCCCTGCACGGCGACGTGCTGCGGGTGGAGGTGTCGGACGACGGCGTCGGCGGAGCCGTCCCCGAGAACGGCAGCGGCCTGCGCGGGCTCGCCGACCGGGCCGCCGCGTTCGACGGCACGCTGTCCGTCACCGACGCGGTGCCCGCCGGCACCCTGCTCATCGCGGAGCTGTCGTGCGACTAGTCCTGGCCGACGACTCGTGGCTGATCCGGGAAGGCCTCGCCCGGCTGCTGACCGCGCACGGGCACGTGGTCACCGGTGCCGCCGGGTCACCGGACGACGTGCCGGCGCTGATCCGCGCCACCGCGCCGGACCTCGTCGTCCTCGACATCAAGATGCCGCCGTCGTTCACCGACGAGGGCCTGCGGCTGGCGGGGGAGCTGCGGCGCGCACACCCGGACCTCCCGCTGCTGTTGCTGTCGCAGTACGCCGAACCCGGCTACGCCACCGCGCTGCTCGAACTCACCGGCGCGCGCCGCTGCGGTTACGTGCTCAAGGACCACCTCCTCGACGCCGCGCAGCTGGAGTCGACGCTGGCGCGCCTCGTCGCGGGTGAGGTCGTGATCGACGCGACCGTGGTCGAGGAGGTGCTCGGCGACCGGCTCGGCGTGCTCACCAGGCGGGAACGGGAAGTGCTCGCGCTGATGGCGCAGGGGTTGACCGACCGGGGGATCGCGGAGCGCCTGTTCGTCTCGCTGAACACCGTCGGCACGCACGTCCAGCGGGTGCTGCACAAGCTCGACCTGCCCGACACCGCCGCCGACAACCGGCGCGTGCTCGCCGTCCTCACCTACCTGGACCGCCTGCCGGGGAACTGAGCACCCGGCGAATCACGGTTTTCCGGGACGCGTCCGCCGTCCTCGCGCTGCCACGATCCGTGGCACATCCGAAGGGCGGGAGGAAGCCGTGACGCCGCGTTCTGCCGCACAGGAGGCTCCGGCGCAGGAGGCGGTGTCGCGGGCCGTCGGGCGCCGGGCCACGGCCCTGGCCGGGCTCAGCTCGATCGCCGACGTGGCGGCGGTGGCGCAACTGGTCACCACCGGGTCCGACGCGGGCGTGCTGGTCGCCGGGCTGCTGTCGGTGCTCGCCGGGTTCCTGGGGCTGATCCAGCTCACCGGCCGGCCGGTCGGCCTGAGCGCGCTCGCGATGGCGCTGCTCATCGCGATCGCCGCGGGCATGACCGGCGCGGCCGTCCACGGCTACTGGACCGGCGCCGGCACGGCCGCCGGTCCGGGCCGGGGCGCGACCTCGACGACCACCACGCCGTCCGGCTCACCGACCACCACGCCGTCCGGCTCCACGGCGGCCGGCTCCGTCACCGCGGTCGCGCCGGGCGCGGTCGTGCGCACCGGGACGACGTCGTTGCGGGACCAGGACTACCTCGACGTGGAGACCGGCCGGATCGGCGAGGTCGAGCCGGGCGCGAGCGATCTCTGGTACGTCGGCGGCTACCGCGAGCTGTGGACATCGGGCGGCGGGAAGCTGCCGATCACGCCGGTCGCCACCCCGCCCGATGCCGCCGCCTGCGCCGACGAACTGGCCCGGCGCAGCTACGACCAGGTGGCCATCGGTCCCCTCGACCCCGGCGCGTGGCTGTGCGCCCGCACCGCGGAGGAGAACCTGGTGGCCGTCCAGGTCACCGCCATCCCCACCGGTGACGAACCGCTCGTCATCACCTACACCGTCTGGCACAAGTAACGGAGGCCGTCCATGAACCAACCGGGTCCCGCGCGTGCGCGCTCACGCCGTCTGCCGACCGTGCTGCTGGCGCTGCTGCTGCTCGTCGGCAGCACGGCGACCGCGCCCGTCGCGCACGCCGATTCCTGGACCATCGTGCCGCTGAGCACCTGGTGGCACGAGGGGTGGGAGGACAACACCCTCGTCCCCCCATCGCTGAGCGACTACATGAGAACCCTCGGGTACGTGCGGATGCGTGGTGAGTTCGGGGCGGCGACCGCCTTCCAGAACAACCCCGCCTACCCGCAGCGCGAACTGACGCTCATGTGGCACGAGGGCCGCCAGGACGACTACATCACCGCGACCAACGACGGCCGCGCCGCCGGGTTCTCCGCCGGTTACAAGTACGTGATGACCCTGGGCTACGTCTTCGCCAACCCGGGCTACCAAGGCACCGTGCCGCTGACCCAGTGGTGGCACCCGGGTCGGGGCGACAATCTGCTGGCGGCCACCCGTGCCACCGAGGACGCGGCGCGCGCCGCCGGGTACGTGTTCGTGCGCGTCGAGGGCTACGGCTGGATCTACTGACCACCGGAACCGGGGACCTCGTCGCCTGACGGGGTCCCCGGTCAACCGTCCACCGGACAGGCGGCGCGTCTCACCGGGCAACCCACCGCACGTGACCGTCACGCCCGAGGTCACCGGCCTCGTCCCCGGTAAAGCGTGGTGAGCACGCGTGCTGCTGCTGAGCGTGCACCCACCGAACCTCCGCCCTACCCCGGGGCGGGTGGGCGGTACGGTGCCAGGACCGTTCGGCGCGCCGGCCTCAGCCGCCGTCGCGGCGCGGCTCGACCGGGCCGCGACGACGAGCCGCTGCGTGGTGCGCGAGGGGTTCGTCTCGCTGCCCGCGACCTGACCTCGTCTCAGGACCGCACGCGCAGGCGCGCCAGGGCCTCTCCCGCGGTCAGGCAGCCCGCCGTGGTGAGCTCCAGGTTCGCCAGGGAGGCGGTGTGCGCGGCGTCGTCGGCGGCGGTCACGCAGTCGCTGACCACGTGCACGGTGAACCCGAGGTCGGTGCCGTGGCGCGCGGTCTGCTCGACGGTCAGGTTGGTGGCCACACCGGTCAGGAACAGTGTGTCGACGCCCTGCCCGGACAGCCGGGAGGCCAGGTCGCCGCCGGCGAGACCGGAGAGCTTCTGGTTGTCGACCACGGTCGGCGTGCCGCCCGCCATCCGCGGGATGAGCCGCGCGCCCGGCGCGTCGGGCCGGAACGCCTCCTGCGCGTCGCCGACGGCCCGCATGAAGCCGGTGTTGCGCACCAGCCCGCCTTCGCCTTCGGGGATGGTGAACCTGGTGAAGAACACCGGGACACCGGCGGCTTCGTGGAAGCGCACGGCCCGGTCGACGACGCCGCTGCGGGCCACGGGCCCGCTCAGCATCGGCCCGAAGAACCCCTCCGGCTCGATGACGTTGACCTGCCAGTGCAGCGCGAGCACCGCCGCCCGCCGCGGATCGAGGTTCATGCCACGATCCTGCCTCGCCCGCCGCAGCGGCACGCCACCGGTCCCGGGCATCGGCGAGGTCGAGGCGACCCGCGGCGACCTGGACGCGATCACCGCCGCCGAACGGCGACCGCGGCTCGCCCGCCACGCCCGCTCACCGGGTGACGGGCCGGTCCACGCGGGTGGCGCCGCTGCGCCGCCACAGCACGCCGACGCCCAAGGCCGCGAGCACGCCCAGCACACCGCCCGCCGCGACCACCTGGTGCGGCGGCACGTGCTCGGCGGCGAGACCGGCGGCGGCGACCCCGAGCCCCTGGGCGATCTTGAGCGCGGTCACGGCCAGGCCGTAGACCTGACCCCTGGCCTCGTCCGGGGTCCACAGCGCGAACGTCGGCGAGGCGATGGCGTGGTAGCTGGACGCGGCGCCGGACGCCACGAACAGCAGCACCAGGACCGGCAGGCCGGGGTGCAGGGCGCAGGCGATCAGCGGCGCGCTGGTGGCCACCGCCAGCACGGGCAGGGCGCGCAGCTGCGCGGCCTCCGGGCGGGTGGCCACGACCAGGCTCGCCAGGGCGCAGCCCGCCGGGTAGGCGGCGAACAGGAGCCCGGCCGCGACCGGCCCGCCGCCGAACTGGTCGGCCAGCGGCACGGCCAGCGCCTCGCCGCTGATGTAGAACGCCGACAGCGCCGCGAAGCACACCAGCGCGAGGAGCCTGCGGTCGCGCCACACCAGGAGCGCGCCGGCCGTCATCGCCCGCCACCACCCCGGCCGCGCCACCCCGCCACCGGGCGCGGGACGGCTCTTCACCCACCAGGCCACGGCGGCGGCGGACACCGCGAACGACACGGCGTCCAGCAGCAGGACGCCGCCCGTGCCCACGGCGAGCACCAGGACGCCGCCGGCGGCGAACCCGGCGACCTGCGCGGCCTGGCTCACGGTGGACAGCGCGGCGGCGCCCGCGCGGAACGCGGGACCGGGCAGGACGTGCGGCAGCAGCGCGGTCCGGGCGGGCACCGCCGGCGCGCCGGCCAGTTGCAGCAGCACCAGCAGCCCGCACACCACCGGCCACGGCAGCACCGGCACGGCCATCAGCGCGACCAGCGCGGCGCGCAGCACGTCGGAGCACACCATCACGGCGCGCCTCGGGTACCGGTCGGCCAGACCCGCCAGCAGGGGACCGCCGACCAGGTCGGGCAGGAACGTCAACGCGTAGGTGATCGCCGCCCACGCGGGCGAGCCGGTGTCGCGGAACACCAGCACCGTGAGCGCGACCCGGGCGAACTGGTCGCCGATGGTGGAGACGGTGTGCGCGGCGAACAGGGCCCGGAACTCGGCGGAGGCGAACACCTCGCGGTACCGCGCCCGCCCGGCGTCCCCGTCGACCATCCCGGGTCAGCCCGCGGTGCCGGAGGGCGCGGTCTCCACCCGGTCCCGCCCGTTGTTCTTCGCGCGGTACAGGGCGGTGTCGGCGGCGAGCAGCAGCTCGTCCACCGTGCCGCCGTGGGCGGGGAACACCGCCACGCCCAGCGACGCGGTGATCCGCAGCGCGCCGTCGGCGCCGGGAACACCGCCGGGCACGTCGGTCAGCGGCTCGCGGACCGCGGCGCGGATCCGTTCGGCGACGTGGCGCGCGTCGACCGGGCCGGTCCCGGGCAGCAGCACCACGAACTCCTCGCCGCCCCACCGGCCGACCAGGTCGCCGTCGCGGACCTGGCGGCGCAGCTCGGCGGCCACCGCGCGCAGCGCGTGGTCGCCGGCCAGGTGCCCGCGGGTGTTGTTGATGTCGCTGAAGTGGTCCAGGTCGAGCAGCAGCACGGCCATCGGCGCACCCGTCGCGGCGGAGCGGGTCAGCTCGGCCGCGGCCCGCTCGGTCCAGGCCACGGAGGTCAGCGTGCCGGTCTTGCCGTCGACGCGGGCGGCGGTGCGGTACACCGGCAGCAGCAGCCCCAGGTGCATCCCGAGCATGGTCACCACCAGCACCGGCACCACCCACGGCGCCGTGACCAGCACCACGGCCAGGCCCGTGCCCAGGCCGATCGACGCGGCGATGACCAGCTGCTGGCTCAACGGCCCCAGCACGTCGCGACCCGGCCGGACCGGGGTGGACAGCAGGATCGCGCCCACCACCAGCGCGAGGTTGACCAGCCAGTACGCGACACCGGCCGCCACCAGGGCGCCCAGGTCGACCGGGCCGGTCAGCTGCGCGGCGTGCGGCAGCGCGGGATCGGGGTGCGCGGCCAGCAGGACCGCGCCCGCCGACCAGCAGGCGAGCAGCACCGTGGCGGCGGAGAAGACCTTGCGGTGCAGCGGGCTGCGCCGGTAGATCCGCACCCACCCGTAGCCGTAGCTCACCGCGACCAGCGCGGCCAGCAGCGGCGGCGGCAGCACCAGCACACCCGCGAACAGCCAGATCGACTGCGGGTGCGCGTACGGGCTGCCCTCGGCCGCCACCTCGCGCACCCGTTCCAGCCCGCGTGCCGCCTCGAAGTGCACCACGGCCGCGCCGGCGAGCACCGCGAACCACACCCAGTGGCGGCTCGTCACGGGCGTCAACGTCGCCACGGACGCCACCGCCACCAGGGCCACGACTTCCACGCCCAGCACGTACACCAGCACGGCGCGCGGCAGCCGCCACAGCGACCACCCACGCCACCACCCCAGAGGGGATGCGCGTTGTCGTCGGCTCCCCGCGACCATTGGGTGTCACCGCCTCAAGCCAGGTGATGACACCGTAACCAAGCCCTCACACAGAGTCGAGCACCCCGGGAGAGCACATGAGCACCGTCACCATCACCACCGGCAACGGCCGCCCCAACGACTGGCGCACCAGCCGTCCCAACGACTGGCGGCGCTGAGCACCTGCCGGCCCGGCCGCCACCCCGCGAGTGCGGCCGGGCCGACCCTTCCCGCATCACCCGCCTTCGTCCGCGACCACCCGCCCGACCTGCGGCGTTCCGGGCCGCGCCGGGTCGACCCGGACATGGGCGCCCCGCCACCGCGAACGCAGCCTGCGGTCGTGGCAGGCGAGCACGATCGCGCCCGGCCCGGGGCCGAGGGCGTCCTCGATGTCGTCACACAGCGTGGGGGACAGGTGGTTCGTGGGCTCGTCGAGCAGCAGCAGGTCGGGCGGGTCCGCCACGACGAGCGCCAGCGCCAGCCGCCGCCGCTGACCCACCGACAGGTCGCCGACGGGCTTGTCCGCGTCCCACTCGTGCAGCAGACCCAGCGACAGCAGCGGCACGGCCTCGGTCCGCGCCGGACCCAGGGCCGCTTCGTACGTCTCCCGCGCGGTGCGCCCGGGGTGGTCGAACCGGGTGTCCTGGCCGAGCAGGCCGACCCGCAGCCCGGGGCGCCGGCGCACGCCGCCGGCTTCGACCAGGCCGGCCAGCACGAGCAGCAGGGTCGACTTGCCGGCGCCGTTCGGACCGGTGACCAGCAGCCGCCCGGTGGCGGGCACGTCGAGCCGGTCGACCGACAGGCGTCCGGGCACGTGCACGTCGCGCAGCGTCACCAGGGCGTCGTCAGGCGCCCGGTCCACGGCGTCCCCGTGCACGAGGGCGTCCGGGTGGAACCGCAGGGGCCTCGGCGGCGCGGGGACCTGCCGCCGCTCCAGCTCGGCCAGCCGGCGGGTGGCGTGGCGCACGCGGCGCGCGACCTGGTTCTGCACCCGGCCCGCCCGGTGCCCGTAGCCCATCTTCTCGTTGTCGTGCTTGGCGCGGTTCGGCGCGACCTGGTGCGTCGTCACGCCGAGCGAGTCGCGCAGGGCCGCGAGCTCTTCCTGCTCCGCGGCGTGGCGCTCCTGCCAACGCGCCCGTCGAGCGCGTTTCTCGGTCAGGTAGGCGGTGTAGTTGCCGCCGTGGCGCACCGGGCCGTCCGGCGCGGGATCGAGGTCGACGACGTCCGTGCACACCGCGTCGAGGAACGCCCGGTCGTGGCTGGCCACCACGACGGCGCCGGGCAGGCCGCGCACCTGCTCCTCCAGGAAGCCGGCCGCGTCGTCGTCCAGGTGGTTGGTCGGCTCGTCCAGCAGCAGGGCGGACGGCCTGCGCACCACCAGCGCGGCCAGCGCGAGCCGTGCGCGTTGACCGCCGGAGAGCGAGGCGAGCGCGCGGTGGCGCGCCACGTCGTCCAGGCCGAGCCCGGTGAGGACGACCTCCGCCCGCCGGTCCGCGTCCCACGCCTCGTGCCGCTGCGCCCGGTCGAGGCGGTCGGCGTAGCCGGCGAGGAGGTCCGCGTCGTCCGGGGAGTCGGCGAGCAGGCCGGCGAGCCGGTCCAGCTCGGCGAGGTCCGCGCGGGCGTCGGCCAACGCCTCGTCGAGCACGTCGGCGACGGTCGCCTCGGGGGCGAACGACAGCTCCTGGTGCAGGTAGCCGAGGTCCGCCGGCCGCTCGACGCGGCCCCGGTCCGGGTGGTCCACGCCCGCGAGCAACCGCAGCAGCGTGGACTTGCCGGCGCCGTTCTCGCCGATCAGGCCGATCCGACGGCCCGGGGCCGCGGTGAGCGAGACACCGTCGAGGACGCGCCGGCCACCGAGGACGCGCACCAGGTCGTGCGCGAGCAGAGCTGCTTCGACCACGGTTCAGCCCGCCTCGGGTGCGGCGGTCTCCAGCAGCCGGCCGTCCTCCAGCCGCAGCCGGCGGTCGATCCCGATCTCGGCGAGGAACCGCTCGTCGTGGCTGACGACGACGAACGCGCCCTGGTAGGCGTCGAGCGCGCGTTCCAGCTGCCCGGCGCTGACCAGGTCGAGGTTGTTCGTGGGCTCGTCGAGCAGCAGCAGCTGCGGCGCCGGCTCGGCGAACAGGACGCAGGCCAGCGTGGCGCGCAGCCGTTCGCCGCCGGACAGCACGCCCACCGGGAGGTGCGCCCGGGAACCCCGGAACAGGAAGCGCGCGAGCAGGTTCATCCGCTGCGCCGGCGGCATCGCCGGCGCGGACCTGGCCAGGTTCTCGGCGACGGTGAGCGCGCCGTCCAGCAGGTCGAGGCGCTGCGACAGGTAGGCGATCCGACCGTCGGCCCTCTTGACCTCGCCGCCGGCGGGCTCCAGGTCGCCGTGGATGATCCGCAGCAGGGTGGACTTGCCGACGCCGTTGGACCCGGTGAGCGCGATCCGCTCGGGTCCCCGGATGGCCAGGTCCGCGCCCTCGCCCGCGAACAGCTCCCGATCCCCGTAACCCGCCCGCAGGCCCTCGCCCAGGAAGAGCGTGCGCCCGGCGGGCACCGCGGTCTGCGGCAGCTCCAGGGAGATCTTCTGCTCGTCCCGCAGCGCCCGCTCGGCCTCGTCCAACCTGGCCTTGGCCGCGCCGACCCGCGCCGCGTGCGTCCCGCTCGCCTTGCCCGCCGACTCCTGCGCGTTGCGCTTCATGGTCCCGGCGAAGATCCGGGGCAGGCCCGCGTTGCCGAGGTTGCGCGCCGCGTTGCTCGCCCGGCGCGCGGCGCGCTCGCGTGCCTGCTGCATCTCCCGCTTCTCGCGCTTGAGCTCCTGCTCCACGTTGCGGATGTTCTTCTCGGCGACGTCCCGCGCGGCCTCGACCGCCCGCTCGTACTCGGTGAAGTTGCCGCCGTAGTAGCGGACCTCGCCGCCGTCGATCTCGGCGACGCGGTCCACGCGGTCGAGCAGGGCCCGGTCGTGGCTGACCACGAGGAGGCAGCCCGGCCAGTCGTCGAGCACGTCGTAGAGCTTGTGGCGCGCGTCGAGGTCCAGGTTGTTGGTCGGCTCGTCCAGCAGCAGCACGTCCGGTCGCTTGAGCAGCTGCGCGGCCAGGCCGAGGGACACGACCTGGCCGCCGCTGAGCGTGTGCAGGCGGCGGTCGAGGGCGATGTCCCCCAGACCCAGCCGGTCCAGCTGGGCTCGGGTGCGCTCCTCGACGTCCCAGTCGTTGCCGATGGTGGTGAAGTGCTCGTCGGCGACGTCGCCGGACTCGACGGCCGCCAGGGCGCGCAGGACCGGCGCGACGCCGAGCACCTCGGCGACGCTCGGCTCACCGGTCAGCGGCAGGTCCTGCGGCAGGTAGCCGAGCACGCCGTCGACCGCGACGGTGCCCGCCGAGGGCCGCAGCTCGCCCGCGATCAGCTTGAGCAGCGTCGACTTGCCGGCGCCGTTGGGCGCGACGAGACCGGTGCGGCCGGTCGGGACGGTGCAGGACAGCCCGTCGAACACGGGGGTGTCGTCGGGCCAGGAGAAGGACAGGCCGGACACGACGACGCAGGTTTCGGACATGGTGGTGAGACCTCTGAGGTGATGCGGGCACCGCGGTGCCCAAGAGGAAAAGGTGGACGACTAAGACGGCCACGGCGGCAACGCCGATGGCCGATCACATCCGGATCTCACCCGGAGATGTCGTCTTCACCCGCCACGTCGAGTCCCCTTCACCCGGCTCTCCTGCCCAAAACGATAGCAAACCCCGACGACCGCCGCCGGAAACCGACCCCGGCGCGGGGCGCGCCACCCGCTCCGCCGCTGGTCGAGACGGGTGGTCCGGGTGGCGGAACCCGGCGGCGGCCGGCCGCGTCGGACGGGGCATGGCAACCGGCCGAACGGCGACCCGGATCGCGGTGGTGCTCGCGTTCGCCGCCACCCTGGTGGCGGTGGACCCCGCGACGTCCGGCGCGTGCGCCTGCGGCGCGTTCGTCGCGAACGACGAGCTGCGCCCCCAGCAGGAGACCGCGCTGGTGGAGCTGACCGGTCGCACCGAGTCGATCACGCTCTCGGTGCGGGCGCGGTCCGAGGCGACCCGGGCGGCGTTCCTCATGCCGGTGCCCGCGCGCGCCCGCTTCGAGGTGGCCGACGGCGAGCTGTTCACCGAGCTCGACCGGATCAGCCGCCCGGACGTCGAGGTGCGGCGCGTGGTGGTGGACGGCGACGGTGCGGGCGCCCCGCCGCAGTCCGATCACCGCGCCACCGTCGTGGACCACGTCGAGGTCGGGCCCTACGAGGTCGCCCAGCTCGCCGGCACCGACGCCACCGCCGTGACGCAGTGGCTGGGCGAGCACGACTTCACCCTGCCCGACGCCCTCGGCGGCGCGCTCGGGCCGTACCTCGCGGAGGGGTGGCTCGTCGTCGCGGTGCGCCTGGCGCCGACCTCCGGCAGCCTCGCCGACGGCCTGCCGCCGATGCGGCTGGCGTTCGAGACCGACGCGCCGGTCTACCCGATGCGGCTGTCCGCCACGGCCGCGGGCCGGCAGCCGCTGCGCCTGTACGTGCTGGCCGACCACCGGATGGACGTCGGCAACCCGGCGCCCCGGGGCGCCGCGCCCGACCTCACGTTCGCCGGCGAGGTGAAGCCGGACCCGCGGTACCCGACGTTGTCCGCCGCGTTGACCGGCCCGCGGTACCTGACCCGCTACGACGCGGAGTTCCAGCCGGCGCACATCACCGACGACATCCGCTTCACGCGTGCCGCGACCGACGAGCCGCACCGCGCCGTCGTGGTCGTCACCGAGTACGTCCGCTCGTCGTGGCCGTCGCCCGCGGTGCTGCCGGTGCTGCTGGCGTCCGCACTGGTCGTGGGCGCGGTGGTGGTCGTGCGACGCCGCCGACGGGGTTGACGTGCACCACCTCCGGCACCAGCGGTCGCGGCGTCAGGTTCCGTCCGATGTGGACGCGACCGGACCCGGTCTCCTCGGCGATCGCCTCGCCGTCGTGGTGCACGCCGTCCACTGAGCAGTCGGCGCGGTAGTGGGGCCTCCCCGCCGCCGGCGCCTCGCGAAGATCACCCGGACGGACGATGGGCGGCCGGCGGCGGCGGGAGTCAGCCCTCGAGGCCGTAGAAGTGGACCGTCGAGTTCGGCCGGAAACCGATCCGCAGGTACACGGGCGCGCCGGCGGCGGTCGCGTGCAGGGTGGCGCGGGTCAGCCCGGTGGCCCGGCCGCCCTCGTGCAGGGCCTTCCGGGTGACCGCCTCGCCGTAGCCCCGGCGCTGCCAGTCCGGGTCGGTGGCGACGAGCGCGACGAACAGCCGCCCCGCGGCCTCGACGGACGCGGCGCACGCCACCGGAACACCGTCGCGCAAAGCCAGGTACGCGTACACGTTGTTCTTCCACAGGGTGGAACCGGCGAGCCCGTCGCGGCCGGCCTCCAGCGGGAACCCGTAGGCGCGCGAGTTCAGGTCCGCGTAGGCCAGCAGCTGGTCGTCGGTGCTCACGCGCGCGAACGTCAGGTCGGGGTGGCCCGGCTCGTCGAGCGGCAGCAGGTCGCCCGCCATGCCGGTGCCGGGGAACGCGTGCCGGAGACCGGCCCGGCCGGCGGCCGCGTCGAGCGCGGCGCGGGCGTCGTCGGCGAGGAGGTCCTCGAAGAGCCACAGGAAACCGGGCTGCCGCTTCGCGCGCATGATGTCGGCGACCTGGCCCAGGCGCTGCTCCAGCAGTTCCGCGTCCGCGCCGACCTCGGTCAGCGTGACGCAGTTCCAGAACGCGAACCGGCTGTCGGCCCAGCGGACCGCGATGCCGGGCAGGTCGCGCACGTCGGCGTCCGGGTCGCGGTCGAGGACCATGCCGCGCCAAGCGGCGGCGAGCTGCTCCACCGATTCGACCGAGTCCGCGAGATCTTTCACCGAGCCCCCTCGTGTGCAGTGCCGAAAGGGCACAGCATACGGAGCCAGGACGGTTCGGACGTCCGCACGCAACGTCGTCGCGCTATGGCCGCGCTCGCCGGTGAAGAGCAGGCTTCGGGTACCGCGACGTCCTGGGGGGACAAGCACGAGTCGTTCGCGCCCTTCCACGTCCGCGGTACGCCAATCCTTCTGTCGAGAGGAAACGGCAGTGCCGTCTTCATCGCTCTCAGCACGTCCGTCACGCCGCTCACCGCTGCGCCGGGTCGCCGTCGCGGTGGTGGCCGCCGGCGCGCTCCTGGTGCCCGCGCTGCCCGGGTCGGCCTCGGCGGCGTCCGCGCCGGTCGAACCGGTCGCGGCGGCCCGGCCGACGCCGGAGTCGCCGGTCAGCGGGAAAGCCGTGCCCGCGCTGCGGGGTGACGCGGCCAGAGCCGCCGCCGGCGCCGAGCTCAGCGCGCAGGTCCTCAAGCGGGGCGAGGAGTTCCAGGCCGGGCACGAGCAGCGGCGGGCCAGTGCCGACGCGGTGCCGCTCCCGCCGTGGAGCGGCTCGCTGCACTCCGTCTGGGGCACGTTCCCGACCGTCGTCTCCGACGGCGCGCAGGCGACCCACACCGTCAACCCCGGCATCAGCATCCCGTCCGGCAACCCGGACGTGGTGTACGCGCCGACGCTCGTGCCGAGCGGCAAGACCTGCATCGAGGTCACCACGTTCTACTGGCAGGGCGGCAACGGCGTCGGCGCCTGGGACTGGTGCGCGGCCTCGCCCGGCTTCGCCGCCGTGGCGTGGATCGACTCGACGTTCCTGAGCACCTACACCACGACGTTCCAGGGCCTGCCCGCCTACGAAGTCCTGGACGTGCAGACCAACGCGTTGACCAACTCGTGGACGGCTTACCTGTACAACTACACCACCTCGTCCTGGGACGCGCTGTTCACCAGCGCCGACCCGGTCAAGCTCATCGACCCGCACGGCGGCTGGAGCATGTTCGAGGTGTACACCGAGTACAACTCGGCCACCGGCGAGGGCTACTACTGCACGGAGACCTACGGCACCCAGTTCCACGCGGCCAACCTCCAGGTCAAGCTCAACGGCACGTGGACGGCGTTGACGACGGCCAACTCCTCGGTGACGCCGCCGGGCAGCGTGTCCAGCACCGACTTCGGCTGCTACGGGCTCTCGTTCACCCTGCAGACCGCGAACAGCCACTGGCAGGTCTCGCACTGACCCACCACGGCTCGCGACGGCGATGACCACCGCGGTGCGGGCGGTCCTGCACCGCCCGCACCGCGCCCGCCGCGGATCGCGGTGCGCCAAGGCCGGCGCCGGTGCGCCGCCGGACCTGCGACCACTGGCCTCGACCGTGCTGCGGGCTGTCGGACCGCTGCTCGCGGTGGGTCGCGCGGGCCTGGTGCGGGGTCGTCTTCGCTGGGGGCGCGAGCCGCACGCCGGCATCGACCGGGCCGCACCGCCGCCGCAGAGGACTTCGTGCGCGGTGTTGACCGGCGCTCGCGCAGCTCGGCAGACTTGCGCGGTGATCGGCGGGGCGCCACCCGGGAGAGCGGATCTCCGTGACGGTCCCGCCGGATCCCCCGGCCTCGTCGTGCGAGGCGGGACGTCGACAAGGAGAACCTCTCGTGGGTAGCTCGTCGCGTTGCACGGTGATCGTCCCGACCTACAACCGGAGACGGCTGCTGGAACTCACGCTCGACTCGCTCGCCGCGCAGGACCTGCCCCGTGACCGGTTCGAGGTGATGGTCGTCGACGACGGCTCGACCGACGACACGGCGGCCTTGGTGCGGGAGTTCGAGGACCGGCTCGACCTGCGGTACTTCTACCAGCCCGACGAGGGCTACCGGGTCGCCGAGGCCCGCAACACCGGCATCCGGCACGCCACCGGCGAGATCTGCGTGTTCGTCGACTCCGGGGTGCTGCTGCACTCCGGGAGCCTGAGCGCGCACGTCGCCGGCCACGAGGCGTCCGCGGAACCGTTGGCGCTGAACGGGTACGTGTACTGCTTCAACCTCGACAACGAGGACGCCCAGCGGATCCGCGAGGTGGTCGACGTCGAGGACGTCGACGCCTCCATCGGGCACCTGGCGCGCACGCGGGCGTGGCCGGACGTGCGCGAACCGTTCTACGAGCGGTACTCCGACGACTTCGGCCACCTGCCCGCGCCGTGGCTGATGTACTGGACCTGCCACGCGTCGGCGCTGACCGAGCAGGTGCGCGAGGTCGGCATGTACGACGAGCGGCTCCGGCAGTGGGGCGGCGAGGACCTCGACCTCGCCTACCGGCTGCACCGCGCCGGGGCCCGGTTCGCGGTGAGCCGCGAGGCGAGCTCCATCCACTACCCGCACGAGAAGAACCACGACGACAACACCAGGTTCGCCCTGGAGAACTACCGCTACATCGCGGAGAAGTACGGGACGCCGATCCTCCAGCTCCTGGTCGAACAACCCGCGATCCGCTTCTCGAACTTCAACCAGGTCATCGAGGAACGCGGCCTGCCCCGCTGCGCCGACTACCTGACCGCACGGTAGACCGACGACATGGGTGAGGGGTTGGCCGTCGCGCGGGAGCAGTTCGCCGCACGGCGGGACATCGTCCGGCTGCTCCCCCGCGCGGGCGCCTGGCTCGTCGCCGCGTCGGTCGGGGTGAACCTGCTGCTCGGGTGCCTCCCGGTCGTGTTCACCGTGGCGACGGCGATGGTGCTCGGACGGGTGCCGGCGGCGGTGGCGGCGGGGCTCGACTCCGGCGCGTGGGACTCGCTGGTCGCGGCGTTCGGCGTCGCGGCGGGCGCGTTCGTGGCCAGGCAGCTGCTCTCCCCGGTGGAGCGCGCGATGGGCGAGTTGACGACGCGCCGGATCGACGGCCGGGTGTTCGACGAGCTGATGGCCGCGTCGCTGCGCGGCCCCGGCCTCGGCCCGCTGGAGGACCAGCAGGCGCTCGACGCGCTGCGCACCGCCGCGCGCGAGGTGGAGTTCGGCGTGCAGAGCCCCGGCCGGGCGGCCACCGGGCTGCTCGCGCTGATCGCGCGGTACACCGAGCTCACCGGCTGCGCGGTCGCGGTCGGGGTGGTGTTCTCGTGGCCGGCCTCGGCGGCGCTGGTCGTCACCGTGCTGCTGTTCCGCCACGGCCAGCGCGGCGGGCTGCGCCGCTACGCCAAGACCCGGTCCCTGCTCGCCGCCGACCAGCGGGAGGTCGACTACCTGCGCGACCTGGCCGGCGGGGCCGCCGCGGGCAAGGAGATCCGGGTGTTCGGCCTGGCCGGCTGGTTGCGGCAACGCCTGCGCGACACCCACCTGCGCTACCTCGAACCCCTCTGGGCCGAACGTCGCGCCATCTACCTGTGGCCGTTCGTCCGGTTCTCGGTCGCGGCCCTCGCGGTCACCGGCGTGGTCTTCGGGGTGGTCGGCGCGACGGCGCACGAGATGACGCTCACCGGCTTCGTCCTCGTCGCGACGGCGAGCCTCGGCCTGCTGCGACTGGCCGAGCACTACCCGGAGGCGGACCTGCCGACCGCGATCGGCATGCGGGCCTACGACGCCGTGCGACGGTTCGCCGCGCACGTCGACGCGCACGTCGACGCCCACGGGGAAGACGCCGCGCCCGTGCGGCGGCCGGCGGTGCCCGAGCCGGTCGGCGCGATCCGGTTCGAGGGCGTCGGCTTCCGGTACCCCGGTCAGCGGCGCGTGATCTTCGACGGTCTCGACCTGACGATCCCGGTCGGCCGCTGCACGGCCGTCGTCGGCGTGAACGGCGCCGGCAAGACCACCCTGGTCAAGCTGCTCGCCAGGCTCCACGAGCCCACCGAAGGCGCGATCACGCTCGACGGCGTCGACCTCCGCGCGTTCCCGGTCGACGAGTGGCGCACCCGGCTCAGCGTGATCTTCCAGGACTTCGTGCGGTACGAGTCGTCCGTCGCGGACAACGTCGCGCTCGGCGCCGTCCGCTTCCTGCACGACCGGGAGGCGGTCCGCGAGGTGGTCGAGTCGGTCGGCCTCGCGGACGCCGTGGCGCGCCTGCCCCGCGGGTTGGACACGCCGCTGGCACGGCACCTCGCCGACGGTGCGGAGCTGTCCGGCGGCCAGTGGCAGCGCGTCGCGCTGGCGCGGGCGTTGTTCGCGTTGCGCCACGGCGCGCGGGTGGTGGTGCTGGACGAGCCGACGGCGAGCCTGGACGTGCGCGCGGAGGCCGGTTTCTTCGAGGAGTTCGCCCGCCTGGCCGCCGGCGCGACCACCCTGCTCATCTCGCACCGGTTCTCGACCGTGCGGCACGCCGACCACATCGTCGTGCTCGAACGCGGCCGGGTCGCCGAGCAGGGCGGCCACGCGGACCTGCTGGCCCTCGGCGGGCGCTACGCGGAGCTGTTCCGGTTGCAGGCCGACCGGTTCGCGGACCCGACCGACGTGCCCGACACCGCGGACCTGCTCGACACCGTCGACGCGGTCGAGGGAGCGCCCGGGTGAAGGTGCTCCTGACCGGCGCGTGGACCATGATCGCCACGGCGTGGCGGTTGAACCCGCGCAAGACGGCGCTGGCGGTGGTCCTGATGACGGCCGGCGCCGTCGCCGCCCCGCTGCTGGCGGCCGCGCTCGGGTGGATGACCCGCGAGGTCGTCGCGGGCACGCCGGGGCGCGCGGTGCTCGCCGGCGTGGCGGTGGCCGTGTCGGCGGTGCTGGTGCTGGCCCTCGCGCACTTCGCCCACCTGGCCTACTACGAGCTCTCGGAGCTGGCCGAGCTGGACTTCGACGAGCGCGTGATCGAGGTGTCGAACGGCTCGGCCGGCATCGAGCACCACGAACGGGCCGAGGACGCCGACACGTGGACCGTGCTGCGGCAGGAGGGCAGGCAGTTCCGGACCGGCCTCGAAGCGCTGCTCAACGGTGTCGGCCTGGTGCTCGCGGTGGTGCTCACCGCGGTCCTGCTGGCCGTGCAGAACCCGTTGTTGCTGCTGCTGCCCGTCGCGGCGGTGCCGCCCCTGCTCGCCGGCCGGGTGGCCGAACGGGTGCTCGACCGGGCCCGGACGGCGACCGCCGAGCCGACCAGGGCCGCGCTCAACCTGTTCCACCTGGCCACGTCCGCCCGCCTGGCCGGCGAGCTGCGGGTCTCCGGGGTGCGGGACGAGCTGCGGGCCCGGCACGACCGGCTGTGGTCGCGGGCGACGCGGGGGCTGTGGCGCGCGCACCTGACCGCGACGTGGGTGCGCGCGGCGGGACAGGTGGTCTTCGCGCTCGCGTACATCGGCGGCGTGCTGCTCGTGGTGCGCGACGCGATAGCCGGCCGGCGGGGTGTCGGCGACGTCGTGCTGGTGATCGTGCTCGCCGCCCAGGTCAACCAGCAGGTCGCGACGGCCGTCGCCCTCCTGCAGGACCTGCAGCGGATGGCGGGCGCGTACCGGCGGCTCACCGAGGTCACCGCGTCGGTGACCGGCCCCGCGACCGCCGCGCCCCTGCACGCGCCGCCCGCCCGGCTGCGCGACGGGATCGACCTCGCCGGGGTGGCCTTCACCTATCCCGGCACCGACGTGCCCGTGCTGCGCGACGTCGACCTGCACCTGCCCGCCGGCGCCACCGTCGCGATCGTCGGCGAGAACGGCGCGGGCAAGTCGACCCTGGTCAAGTTGCTCTGCGGGTTCTACCGGCCCTCCGCCGGTCGCATCCTGGTGGACGGCGCGGACCTGCGCGGCATGGCGGTCGACGAGTGGCGCGCGCGGATCGCGGCCGGGTTCCAGGACTTCGTCCGGTACGAGTTCACCGCCCGGCACGTGGTCGGCCTCGGCGACCTGCCTCGGCTGTCGTCGGAGCCGGCCGTCCGCGCCGCCCTGGCGCGGGCCGGCGCCGCCGGCGTGCCGGACGACCTGCCCGACGGCCTGAGCACCCCGCTGGGCAAGAGCTACGCCGACGGCGCGGAGCTGTCCGGCGGCCAGTGGCAGAAGCTGGCGCTGGGCCGGGCCATGATGCGGGAGGCCCCGCTGCTCCTCGTGCTCGACGAGCCGACGTCCGCGCTGGACCCGGAAGCCGAGCACGTCCTGTTCCAGCGGTACGCCGACCACGCGAAGCGGGTCGCCGGCCGAACCGGGGGCATCACCGTGTTCGTGTCCCACCGGTTCTCCACGGTGCGCATGGCCGACCTGATCATCGTGGTCGGCGGCGGCCGGGTGGTGGAGACCGGCGACCACGCCGCGCTCACCGCCCGCGGCGGCCTCTACGCGGAGCTGTTCGCGCTGCAGGCCAAGGCGTACAGCTGACGTGCCGCCGCACCTCCGGCCCGCCCGGATCACCGACTGGCGTAACCGGTTGTGATCACTCGGAAGTGGACGCTCTTCACGCTCCCGAGGGATCGACGCACGTGGACCCACGGTGAAAGCTGTGCCCTTCACCAGCCACCAAGGGGAGCTGATCAAGGGCATGCTGATGACGACGCTCTCCGAGTACCGCGTGCGTCCTGGCCGGCTCAGGGAGTGGTCACTGGACGAGGCGCCCTTCCGGGAAGCGGCGAGTTCGGCCGAGCGCGGTGCGCCCCCGTCGTACAACCAGGAGTGGCACCTGAGGTTCGTCACGTCGCTCACCGCGCGCGACGCCTGGGTTCCACTGTGGATGGGGTTCCGGTTCGACCTCGCCGGGCCGCTGGACGTCGAGGCGTTCCGCGAGGCGTTGCGGACGTGGGTCGAGCGGCACGAGACGCTGCGCACGGCGTTCCGGGCGACGGGCGCCGGGACGGAGCGCTTCACGGTCGAGCCCGACGCGGTGTCCGTGCGGGACGTGGTCGTGGGCGACTTCGCGAGCGACGACGATCTCCGGGCCTGCCTGGAGCAGCGCATCGACGCCGCGACGGGCGCGTTCAGCCTGCCCAGCCACGTGGTGGAGACCGTGGAGCGCGCGGACTCCACGACGGTGATCGTGGCGCTGGACCACGCGCACACCGACGGGTCGTCCGTCATGACCGCCGTCGCCGAGTGGCAGGAGCTGTACGCCGCCGCGGTCGCCGGGCGCCCGGTCGAGCACCACGACGTCGGCAGCTACGTGGACTTCGGCGGGGTGGAGCGCGCCGCCGCCCGGGAGGTCGACGCCGACCACCCGGCCGTCGGGCACTGGGCCCGGTTCATCGAGGCCGGTGGCGACCGGGTGCTGCGGTTCCCGCTCGACCTCGGTGTCCCGGACGGGGAAGAGCTGCCGCACGCCAAGCAGGACGTGCTGCTGCTGGACGCGTCCGAGGCCGACGCGGTCGAGGAGGCGTGCCACGACGCGGGCGGCGGCTTCCTCGCCGGGCTGCTCGCCGCCCTGGCGATCGTCGCCCACCAGGTGACGGGCGAGCCGGTCTACCGGACGGTGATGCCGTCGAGCACCCGCACCCGGCGTGAGTGGCTGTCGTCGATGGGGTGGTACATCGGCGTGGGTCCGATCGAGATCGACGTGCGAGCGGCGGGCAGCTTCCTCGACGTGGTGCCGGTCGCGCAGCGGTCCGCGAAGACCGCGCTGCGCCTGAGCCGCGTGCCGATGCCGAGGATCGCGGAGATCCTCGGCATCGAACGGGAACTCGAACGGCGGATGCCCGAGGTGTTCCCGTTCGTCTCCTTCGCCGACATGCGGGTGGTGCCGGGGGTCTCGCGGTGGCCCGAGTGGGACGCGAGGCCCCTGGTCCGGATCAGCACCAGCGGCAGCAAGGTGAACATCTGGACCCACCGCACCGACGAGGGGTTCTGGCTGACCGCGCGCTACCCGGCCACCGAGACGGCCGACGTGAGCGTCGCCGGCTACGTCGACCGGGTGCGCGAGGTGCTCCACAGCGTGGCGAAGACCGGTGACCACTTGTTGAGGACAGAGGGAGAGACGGTATGAGTTCCGCCCAGGCGGTCGTGGGTTCCATCCTGACCGACGAGTTCAGGGTCCGCCCCGAGGACGTGACACCCGAGGCGACGCTCGCCGACCTGGACATCGACTCGCTGACCGCGGTCGAGCTGATCGAGGCCCTCGGTCAGGAACTGGGGATCAGGATCAGCGAGCACGAGGTGAGCCAGCGGAACACGGTCACCGACCTGGTGGCCATCGTGGAGGCGAAGCTCGCCCGACGGGCGGGGGAGAGCGGGTCGGTGACCGCGGGTCCGGCGTCGACCGCCTGACCGCCGTCGAACGGCCGGGCGCGCGGCCGGAGCCGCCGCACGCGATCGAGCGGACGGTTCCCGGCCTCGTGCACGTCGGTGCCGGCGAACCCCGCTACCGCGCGTCGGTGGTCCGGTCGAGGGCGCCGTGCGCCCGCGCCGAGAGGTCCTGCCACTCGTCCCACGTCCGGAGCCGGTCGGCGTAGGCCTGCCGGATCATCGGGTAGAAGCCCTGGCCGAAGAGGACCCGCAGGGGCGGCCGGTCGGCGTCGACGATCTCGAGCAACGCCCGGGCGGCGGCGGCCGGATCGCCGGCGGGCTGCTCCGCCACGAGGCCCGCGAGCCGCCGGCGCAGGTCGTCGTAGACCGGGCTGGTCCGGGCCAGGTGCCCGTTGGCCAGGGGGTCGGGGTTCTTGCCGCCCCTGGTGGCGAAGCCGCCGGGTTCGACCACGGTCACCTTGACGCCGAACCCGGCGACTTCCTGGGCGAGGGCCTCGGCGAAGCCCTCGACCGCCCACTTGGACATGTGGTAGGCCCCGCCGAGCGGCATCGCGACGAGACCGGCCGCCGAGGACAGCTGGACGATGTGCCCCGAGCCCTGCGCGCGCAGGTGGGGCACCGCGGCCTGGACGACCCACACCGCGCCGAACAGGTTGGTCTCCAACTGGTCGCGCAGCTCCTGCTCGGTCAGCTCCTCGATCGCGCCGACCTGGGCGTAGCCCGCGTTGTTCACGACGACGTCGAGGCGGCCGAAGTGCTCGACGGCCCGGTTCACGCCCTCGAAGACGGCGGCCTTGTCGGTCACGTCCACCTCCAGCGGGAGCACCGCGTCGCCGTGGGCGGTGACGAGGTCGTGCAGGCTCGCGGAGTTCCGGGCGGTCGCGGCCACCCGGTCGCCGCGGGACAGGGCGGCCTCGACGAAGTCGCGGCCCAGGCCGCGCGACGAACCGGTGACGAACCAGATCTTGCTCACGACGGGGTTTCCGTTCTGTTGCCCTGCGCTGACGTGCACAAGGCACCGGCGACCCGGTCCTCGTGACAGCGCGGCGGCGTGACGTGCGGCACAGGGCGTGCAACGGGGGAGGTGGGGCAGCCTCCGACCGCGCGGGGGGAGAGCGCGGCCGGAGGCTGGTTCGGGGGTCGGCGCGGCGGTCGCCTCTCGGCGGGTTGCCCGACGCGGTTCCAGCCGAACGGTGTTCCGCGAAGGCTTGAAGGTGAGGCCCGGGGGACACGGACCGCACCGACCGTCCCGTGCAACGCGCCGGGAGGCGCCGGGTGTTCCGCGATCCGGAGTGTCCTCCGACTCATCCCTTCGGGTGGCCGGGCCGCGGTCGACGGAGGGTGCGCGGGGCGGTGGGGCCGGATCGGCTGGGGGCTCGGCTGGCCGTGCGCGGGTGGGCGGGTGATGCTGGACGCGATGGCGGTGCAGCGGGATCCGACCGGTTCTGCGCTGGCCGACCTCGTCGCCCGGCAGCGTGACGAGATCGACCGGCTGAGGTCCGCTGCGCGCACGCAGGCCGTCGTCGAGCAGGCGAAGGGGGTGCTGGCCGAGCGGCTGTCGTGCCGGCCGGACGAGGCGTTCGAGGACATGGTGCGGCTGGCCCAGGCGACGGGCAGCGAACTGGCCGTCATCGCGGCCGGTGTGCTCGGCGTGCCGCCGCCACCGCCCGCGCCCGGCCTGTCGCCCGTGTCCACCGAAGGCCTGTACGACCCGGAGCGCCGGGTGCGGCAGGTGGGGCTCTCGAAGCCGCCGCCGGCCCCGCCGGGTGAGCGCACGCCGCAGCCGGTGGCGCTCGCGGCGATCGGCACGGCGACCGACTCGGAGGAGCTGGCCGAGCTGGTCCGCGAGCACGTCGGCTGCGACAGCGTGCTGGTCTACCTGCTCGAACCCGACGGCGGGCTGCGGTTGGAGGCCGCCGCGAACGTGCCCGCCACGGTGCGGCTGGAGTGGGAGCGGGTGCCGTTGCGGCTCAGCACGGGTGTCCTCGCGTCGGTGCGCAGCGGCCTGCCGCAGTGGCTGCCCGACCTGGAGGAGGCCCGCCGGCTGCACACCGTGATCGGCGACCCGGAGACGGTGTGGAGGTCGCGGGCGTGGCTGCCGTTCCAGGACCGGACCCGCATCGCCGGCGTGGTCGGCCTGCTGTGGGCCGGCGCGCACGACTTCCCGTCCGAGGAGCGGTGGGAGCTGGAGGTGATGGTCCGCGCGGCCGGCTCCACGCTGCTGGCGCTGGTGGGCGCGGACGGCGTCGCGCGGGGCCGCAACTGGACGCTCTGGGTCCAGCACCTGCTCGACGTGCTGCCCGGCTCGGTGGCCCTGCTCGGGGCGGTGCACGGGGACAACGGCGAGGTGGTCGACTTCCGCTTCGAGGCCGCCAGCCCGGACGCGGTCGACTTCACCGGCCGCCGCTACCGGCAGCTGGTCGGGCGCACCATCCTGACCAGCTACCCGACCGTCGCGGGCACGGAGCTGTGGGCGGCGTACTTCCGGGTGCTGCGCACCGGGGTCAGGGAGGTGGTCAGCCTCTTCGACTACGAGGAGAACACGCCCGGCCTGCCGCAGCAGGGCCGGTACACGCTGACCATCGGCAAGTTCGGCGACGGCCTGATCCTGGCGTGGCACGAGCACGAGGACCCGTTGCAGCTGGAGCGGCTGCGCAACGTCCAGCGGCTCGGCAACATCGGCTGGGGCGAGTGGAACCTGGTGACCAACGAGATCGACTGGTCCGACCAGCTCTACGTCATCTTCGACCGCGACCCGGCGCTCGGCCCGATGCCGCTGGACGAGATCCGGGCGTCCGTGGTCGGTGAGGACCTGCCGATCCTGCAGAACGCCGTGCGGCGGATGTTGGAGCACGGCGAGGGCGCCGACTCGGAGCTGCGCCTGCGCGCCGGCGACCAGGTCCGGTACGGCCGGTTCATCGGCGAGCCGGTGCTGGACGTGCAGGGCAGGCCCGTCCGGTTGGACGTGGTGCTGCAGGACGTGACCGCGATGCGGCGCGCGGAGAAGCGGGTGTTCGACCTCAGCGAGCAGTTCGCGCAGGAGCACCAGGTGGCCAACCACCTGCGCTCCGCCGTGCTGCCGCTGCCGAGCCGGCCGCTGGAGCTGCCGGGGATGCGGGTGGCGGTGCGCTACCTCGCGGCCGAGCAGTGGGCGGAGGTCGGCGGCGACTGGTACCACGCGTTCCCGATCGACGACGGCAGCACGCTGCTGGCCATCGGCGACGTGGCGGGGCACGGCCTGGCGACGGCGGCGGCGATGGCGAAGCTGCGGTACGCGCTGACGGGGGCCGCGCTGACCAACCCGGACCCGGCGGGCGTCCTCGACGTGCTGAACCGGATGCTGACCGGCGGTGGCGGCGTGACGCTGGCGTCGGCCGTCGTCGGCCGGTTCGAGCCGACCACGCGCCGGCTGTCGTGGGCGCAAGCGGGTCACCCCGCGCCGCTGCTGCTGCGGTCGCACGACGTGCAGCGGCTCGACCGGCCCGCGGGTCCGATCCTGGGCGCGGTGCGGGGCGCGGTGTACGCGACGGCGCGGACGCTGCTCGCGCCCGGCGACACGGTGCTGATGTTCACCGACGGCCTGATCGAGCAGCGGCCGTCCGCCGGCGCCCGCGGTGACGACCTGGAACGCCTGGTGGAGGAGATCCGGGGGTTCGTGGCGGAGCTGGACCCGGCGCGGATGCCCGAGGCGCTGACGTCGCGCCTGGTGCCCGCCACACCGCTGGACGACACCTGCGTCGTGGCGGCCACGATCACCGCCTGACCCCGTCGCGCCGGTTGCCGGGGACCTGAGCGGGTACACGCCCCGGTGAGCACGGGCGGCGGCGACGGTCGACGCGCTGGTCGAGTGCGGCGTGGACGGAGGAACCGCATGGCCGATCGGATCGCGGACATCTGGGGCGCACGCACGCCGCACGCGAAGGACGCGCCGTGGCCGGTGCGGGTGGACCTGCACCTGGACGAGGGCGTGGCCGAGGCGGACGTCGAGCGGTGGGTGCAGTCGGCGTGCGTGCTGTGCAGCAACGGGTGCGCGTGCGACATCGCGGTCAAGGACGGGCGGATGGTCGGGGTCCGCGGCCGCGCGGGCGACGTGGTCAACCACGGGCGGTTGGGGCCGAAGGGCCTGTACGGCTCGTGGCAGTGGAACGGGGACGACCGGTTGACGCGCCCGCTGGTGCGGCGGGGCGGTGTGCTGGTCGAGTCCGACTGGGACACCGCGATGGACCTGGTCGTGCGCCGGTCGCGGGAGCTGCTGACCGAGGTCGGGCCGCTGTCGCACGGGTTCTACACCAGCGGGCAGCTGTTCCTGGAGGAGTACTACACGCTCGCCGTGATCGGCAAGGCGGGCCTCGGCACGCCGCACATGGACGGCAACACCCGGCTGTGCACGGCCACGGCCGCGGCGGCGATGAAGGAGAGCTTCGGCTCCGACGGGCAGCCCGGCAGCTACCACGACGTCGACTCGTGCGACGCGCTGTTCCTGTTCGGGCACAACATGGCCGAGACGCAGACGGTGCTGTGGTCGCGGGTGCTGGACCGGCTGCACGGCCCCGACCGGCCCGCGGTGGTCGTGGTCGACCCCCGGCGCACGAAGGTGGCCGACGCGGCGGTGGCGTCCGGCGGCGTGCACCTGGCCCCGTTGCCGGGCACCAACCAGGCGTTGATGAACGGCCTGGTCCGCGAGGTGATCGCGAACGGCTGGGTGGACCGCGACTACGTCGACGCCCACACCCTCGGCTACGACGAGCTGGCCGCGACGGTCGAGCCGTGCACGCCCGAGCACGTGGCCGAGACCTGCGGGATCGACCCGGACGACCTGCGGCGCGCGGCGCGGATCTTCGGCACGTCCGACCGGGTGCTGTCCACCGTGCTGCAGGGCTTCTACCAGTCGCACCAGGCCACCGCGGCGTCCTGCCAGGTCAACAACCTGCACCTGCTGCGCGGGCTGATCGGCTCGCCGGGCAGCGGCGTCCTGCAGATGAACGGGCAGCCCACCGCGCAGAACACGCGCGAGTGCGGCGCGGACGGCGACCTGCCGGGCTTCCGCAACTGGGCCAACCCCGAGCACGTCGAGCAGCTGGCGCGGCTGTGGAACGTCGACCCGGCGACGATCCCGCACTGGGCGCCGCCGACGCACGCCATGCAGCTCTGGCGCTACGCCGAGCAGGGCTCCATCCGGTTCCTGTGGATCTCGGCGACCAACCCGGCCGTGTCGCTGCCGGAACTGCCGCGCGTCCGGGAGATCCTGGCCCGTGAAGACCTGTTCGTGGTGGTGCAGGACGGTTTCCGCACCGAGACCGCCGAGTACGCCGACGTGGTGCTGCCCGCCGCGCTGTGGGGCGAGAAGCAGGGCACGTTCACCAACGCCAACCGGACCGTGCACCTGTCGGAGCGGGCGGTCGAGCCGCCCGGCGAGGCGCGGTCGGACCTGGACATCTTCCTGGACTACGCCCGCCGCATGGACCTGCGCGACCGCGACGGCGCGCCGCTGATCGGCTGGCACGACCCGGAGGGCGCGTTCGAGGCGTGGAAGGAGTGCAGCCGGGGCAGGCTGTGCGACTACACCGGCTTGTCCTACGACAAGCTGCGCGGTGGCAGCGGCATCCCCTGGCCGTGCGACGAGGACCACCCCGACGGGTGCGACCGGCTCTACGCGGACGGGGTGTTCCCGACCCACCCCGACGTGTGCGAGGACTACGGCCACGACCTGCTCACCGGGGGCGCCACGGCGCCGGAGCGGTACCGGGCGCGACGTCCGGACGGCCGGGCGTTCCTCAAGGCCGCCGAGTACGCGCCACCGCCCGAGCAGCCGAACGAGGACTACCCGTTCGTGTGCACGACCGGCCGCACGGCCTACCACTTCCACACGCGCACCAAGACCGGCCGGTCCCGGCGGTTGCGCGGGGCCGCGCCCGAGCCGTGGGTGGAGCTGTCGGCCCGCGACGCCGACGCGCTGGGCGTGCGCGAGGGCGACCTGGTGCGCGTCGAGTCGCCGCGCGGCCGGGTCGAGGCGCCCGCCCGGGTCGGGCGCGGCCGCGACGGCGTGGTGTTCGTGCCGTTCCACTACGGCTACTGGGACACCGACGGCGACCGGCACGCGCGCGCGGCCAACGAGCTGACGATGACCGAGTGGGACCCGGTGTCCAAGCAGCCGCTGTTCAAGCTGGCCGCGGTGCGCGTGACCAAGTCGGCCGACGGCACGGGCCCGGCGCCCGCGCCCACCACGACGGCGTCCGCGCCGCACGACCTCGCGAGCGTCCCGGCGACCAGGGGGGAGGACGACGTGCGCGAGGACGTGACGTCGGCCGACCCGCCCGCGCCGCCGCCGACCCCCGACCGGACACCCGGCGTGCTGCCGCACGTCGCTCCGAAGGGCTGAGCCATGCACCTGGCGACCTACCTGGGCCTGCTGCACCACTCGCTGACCACCCTGGCCGACGCGTTCCGGCAGGTCGGCCAGGGGCACGGCGACGAACCGGACGTGTGGCACACCTGCCGGGTGCTGGCCGGTCGCGTCGAGCACGAGGCCGAGGCGCTGGCGCCGGTGGTGCGGCGCTACGGCGAGCACCGCGAGGTGGAGCCCGAGCGGCTGCACGCCGCCGGGCTGGGGTCCACCCGCAGCGGTGCGGTCGGCCTGCTGCGCGACCTCCAGGACCTCTACACGCTGGCGAGCCTGACCGACATCACCTGGACCGTCGTCGGCCAGGCCGCCCGAGGGCTGCGCGACGGGGAGCTGCTGGACGTCGTCACGTCCGGCGAGCAGGAGACCGCCCGCCAACTCACGTGGCTGCGCACGCGCATCAAGCAGGCCGCGCCTCAAGCGCTCATCGCGGCGGACTGAGCGGGTTCGTCCCGGCGTGACCGCCGGCGGTTTGGGCTGAACGGCGGCTGGGCGGGGGTCGGCGCGCCTGCCTATAGTCCGGCGAGATGTTCTGGGAGCGCTCCCAGAACGCGTCCGACGGAAGAGGGATTCTCGATGAGGAGAGTTCTCGCCGGTGTGCTCGCGACCACGGTCCTGGCCGGCCTGGTCACGTTGGCGGCGCACGCGAGCCCCCGAGCAGCCGCCGACGAACCCGTGGTCGTCGTCTCCAGCACGTTCGACGACGGCACGGCGCAAGGCTGGACGTCCCGGGCCGGTGAGGCGGTCGCGCCGAGCACCGCCGTCGCGCACGGCGGCACGCACAGCCTCGCGGTCACCGGACGTGAGCAGTCCTGGCAGGGGCCCACGCTGAACCTGCTGGAGAAGGCGCAGAAGGGCATCCGGTACGACCTGTCGGTGTGGGTCCGCCTGGCGGCGGGCGAGGCGCCGACGCAGGCCCGGCTGTCCGTGGAACGGCGCACCGGCGGCACCGCGAGCTACGACCAGGTGGTGGGCGACACCGCGGTCACCGCCGACGGCTGGGCCAACCTGCGCGGCAGCTACACGTTGGCCGCCGACGTCGAGTTCCTGGCCACGTACGTCGAGCTGAGCAGCGCCACGGCGTCCCTGCACATCGACGACTTCTCCCTCTCCCACACCCCGTTGCCGCCGATCCAGACCGACCTCCCGTCGCTGAAGGACGTGCTGGCCGACCACTTCGCCGTGGGCGCCGCCGTCGGCAACGCCGAGCTGCTCAACAACCACGGGCAGCTGCTCGCCAAGCACTTCGACTCGATCACCCCCGGCAACACGCTGAAGTGGGACGCGACCGAACCCACCGAGGGCGCGTTCCGCTTCACCGACGCGGAAGCCCTGGTCTCCTGGGCGAAGGCCAACGGCGCGGCCGTGCGCGGGCACACGCTGGTGTGGCACCAGCAGACGCCCGCCTGGGTGTTCAAGGACGCGGCGGGCAACGACATGACCGCGACGCCGGAGAACAAGGCGCTGCTGCTGGCCCGGTTGGAGGCGCACATCCGCGGCGTCGTCGGCCACTTCGGCGACGACATCCCGGTGTGGGACGTGGTGAACGAGGTCATCGACGAGAACCAGGCCGACGGCCTGCGCCGCAGCAAGTGGTTCGAGATCACCGGCCTGGACTACCTGCGCACCGCGTTCCGGGTGGCTCGCGAGGTCGCGCCGGACGCCGAGCTGGTGATCAACGACTACAACACCAACGTGCCGGCCAAGCGCGACAAGCTGCACGACCTGGTCGTGCGGCTGCGGGCCGAGGGCGTGCCGATCGACGCGGTGGGCCACCAGATGCACGTCAACGTGCAGTGGCCGTCGGTGGCGGAGACCGAGGCGATGCTGGCCAAGTTCGTCCCGCTGGGCATCGACCAGCAGATCACCGAGATGGACGTCTCGATCTACACCGACGACAGCCAGTCCTACCCGACCCCGCCCGCCGAGGTGCTGCTCGCGCAGGCCTACCGGTACCGGGACTTCTTCGAGCTGTACAAGAAGTACTCGGCGAACATCAGCTCGGTGACGCTGTGGGGCCTGGCGGACGACAACACGTGGCTCGACAGCTTCCCGGTGACCCGCAAGGACCACCCGCTGCTGTTCGACACGCGCTTGCAGGCGAAGGACGCTTACTGGGGTGTCGTGGACCCGGGCCGGATCGGCGGGCCCACCAGCACGACCACGACCACCACGACGACGACCACCACGACCACGGTGCCGCCGGCGACGTGCGCGGTCGCGTACGCGATCGGCAGCCAGTGGCAGGGCGGTTTCCAGGGCGAGGTCCGGGTCACCAACCGGGGGAACGCGCCGGTCACCGCGTGGACGCTGGCGTGGTCGTTCGCCGACGGTCAGCGGGTCACGCAGCTGTGGGGAGGCGTCCACACCCAGACCGGCTCGGCGGTGAGCGTGCGCAACGCCTCGTGGAACAGCACGATCGCGCCGGGCGGCTCGGTGTCGTTCGGGTTCCTCGGCAGCTGGACGGGCGCCAACGGCAAGCCGACCGCGTTCACCCTGAACGGGGTGGGGTGCCAGAGCTGAGGCGTCAGTCCCCGGTGACCCGGTAGTAGCGGAGCGGGGTGTAGGCGTTCGCGGTCTGCGCCGTCCACTTCCGCTCCACGGGAGCCGCGCCGTCGGGGCCGGTCTGCTCGCGCACGACCGGCTCCGACTTCGCGTCGTCGGCCCAGCGCACGAACAGCGCGGCGTGGTAGGAGGTGGTGAGCGCGTCACCGGGGCGGAGGTCGGCGCGCGGGATCTCCGCGGCCACCTCCCGGAGCGTGGTCGTGGTGCGGGAGTGCGTCAGGCCCCACGCCATCGAGACGTAGCCGGAGCAGTCGGTGCGGTAGCTGCCGTGCTCGTTGCGGTAGCAGGCCTGCTGGCTGTACGGCACCCGCGCGTCCAACCAGGACTGCGACCGGGCCAGCGCCTCCTCGCGCGAGGTGACGCGGTCCGCTTCGGTGGTGCCGCAGGCGATCAACGCGCCGGGATCGTCGGCGGCGTGCGCGATCGGCGCCTGGAACGCCGCCGTGCACGCGAGTGCGGCGATCAGGGTGCGGGTGCTCATCGAACCCCCTCGGGTCGTGGTGCGCCGCCGCTCGACGTGGCGACGACGTGGCACCACGAGGTTTCCCCGCGTCCGGCGGACTAGCGCTCGACCACCCGGCCGAGTGGTCCGCCGCGCGCGCGGTTTCACCCGGAGCGGCGAGGGTAGTCGACCGGTGATCACAGCCGACGCGTGGAGGGAACCGGTATGCGCATCGTCATCGCCTTGGCCGCGGTGGTCGTCGCGGTGGGGTGCGGCGGCGGCGATCCGGGTTCGGGCGGCGCCAAGCCGTCCGCGGAGGAGGTCGGCAGCCGGGAGATCGGTGTGCTCGCCCCGGCGGAGGCCGCGGACGTGGCGTTCACCTACGACCCCGAGGCCGCGCCGCCGGGCGCGGAGCTGGAGCTGGAGGTGAGCCGCGGCGACGGCTCGACGACCGTGCGGCTGTCCGCCGACATGCTCCAGCCGAACCGCGGCTACGCCGCCCACGCCCACACCGACCCGTGCGGCCGGAACGGCACCGACGCCGGTCCCCACTACCAGCACGAGGTCGACCCGGCGGCGACACCCGAGCGGCCGTCGGTCGACCCCGCGTACGCCAACCCGCACAACGAGATCTGGCTGGAGCTGACCACCGACGGCCAGGGCAACGGCGTGGCCGGGACCACCGTGCCGTTCGTCTTCGACGACCGCGTGCCGTCCTCGATCGTGCTGCACGAGCAGCCGACCACCGAGACCGGGCACGGCCGCGCGGGCAGCGCGGGCGCCCGACTCGCCTGCTTCACCGCGTCGTTCCGCTGAGGCCGGCTCGGACCCCGACACCCTCGCCGGCACCCGGCGCCGGCCGTGCCGTGCCCATGTCGGCGACGAGGACTCCGGCGATCGGGTAAATCAGTGCACCCGCGCCACGCCGATCGGGCAGGCTGTCGCGATGGGGTACGCGGTGCGCGACTACGTCGCCGGTGACGAACCGTCTTGGCTGCGGTGCCGGGTGGTGTCGTCCCTGGGCACCGCGTTCCACGACGACGTGGTCGCGGCCAAGCCGGCGGTGTCCGGCGCGGAACTCGTGGCGGTGGACGGCGACGTGGTCGTCGGCATCCTCGACCTGGCGGTCGACGGCGGACTGGCCACCATCGAGACCATCGCCGTCCACCCGGACCACCAGCACCGGGGGATCGGCGGCGCGCTGCTGTCGCGGGCGCGGGCCCGCGCCACCGCGCTCGGCGCGACCACGCTGGACGCCTGGACCCGGGACAACCCCTTGACGCTGCGCTGGTACCGCGCCATGGGCTTCGCCGAGAGCGACCACCAGCCGCACGTGATCGCCGAGCGCCGCGCGTCGCCCGACGAGTCGCCGCGCGCCGCGGTGGCGCGACCCGGGCCCCGGTCGGCGAAGGCGTTCCGGCGCGCGGACCGGGCGGACGAGGCGCGGCTGCGACGGGAGTCGGCGCGGGCGCCCGGGTGCCGGCGGTTCGCGATGGCGTTACGCGGTGAGCTCGCCGGGCGTGGCGATGACGTCGACCATCGCGCCGTTGCGCAGGACGGTCACCGGCAGCGGTAGGCCGATGGCCTCGGCGAACAGCTGCCGCTGGATGCCCTGGGCGTCGCTGACCGGCGTGCGCGCCACGCTGAGCACCAGGTCGCCGTCGCGCAGGCCCGCCCGTTCGGCCGGACCGCCGGGCACCACCTGCACCAGCCGCACGCCCGCGCGCTGCCCGGTGCGCTCGGCGACGGCGTCCGGCAGCGGCGCGGGCGCGCCGACCACGCCGAGGTAGGCCCGTCGCACCCGGCCCTCGACCATGAGGGTCGACAGGATGCGCCGGGTGGTGCTGTTCACCGGGATGGCCAGGCCCAGGCCGATGCCCGCCAACGCGGTGTTGATGCCGACCACCTCGCCGGCGGAGTTGGCCAGGGCGCCGCCGGAGTTGCCGGGGTTGAGCGCGGCGTCGGTCTGGATCACGTCCTCGATCACGCGTCCCGCCCGGCCGCTGCCCACCGGCACCGCCCGGCCCAGCGCGCTGACCACCCCGGCGGTCACCGAACCGGCCAGGCCCAGCGGGTTGCCGACGGCGATGACGAGTTGGCCGACCTGGAGGTGGTCGGCGTCGCCGAACTTCGCCGCGCCGGGCGCGTCCGCCGACGCCTTGAGCACGGCGAGATCCGCGAGGGGGTCGGCGCCGACGACCGTGAACGGCGACTCGGCGCCGTCGGCGAACACCGCCGTGCCCTCCCGGCTGCCGCCGACGACGTGCGCGTTGGTCAGCAGGTAGCCGTCGTCGGTGAACACCACCGCGGACCCGGCGCCGCGCGGCAGGCGCACGGCGGCCACGTGCGGCGTGACCGACTTCGCGACCGCGATCACGGCCTGCGAGTAGGCGTCCAGCGGATCCATCGGCGCCTCCGTCGCTCACCCCGGTCACGACCATCGTGCTCTCGGGCGGGCCGTGCTGTCCGGGGCGTTCGCCGACAGCGGATCCACCCCGGACCGCGAGGGTCCGCCCCGCGGGTCAGCGCCGCAGCAGCATCGCCAGGTCGACCGCGTCCGCCATGGCCCGCGTGCCCGCGTCGTTCGGGTGCAGGTGGTCGCCGCTGTCGTAGGCCGGGTTCAGCGTCGCCGGGTCGCCGGGCACGCCGGTCGCGGCGGCGAAGTCCACCACGCCGTCGAACTCGCCGGAGGTGCGGATCCAGTCGTTGAGCGTCCGCCAGGTCGCCTCGCGCTCCTGCGTCCAGATGAACGAGCCCTTGAACGGCAGGATCGTGCCGCCGTAGACCTTGACGCCCGCGGCCCGCGCCTGCGCGATCACGTCCCGGTGCCCGGCGATCAGGTCCTCGGCCGACGCGCTGTAGCCGATGTCGTTGACCGCCTCCAGCAGGATCATCGCCTTCACCCCGGTCTGCGACAGCACGTCGCGCCGCACCCGCGTCACGCCCGCCACGCCCCAGAAGGGCTCGTCCCGGTCGGCGATGAGCCGGTTGCCGCCCAGGCCGGCGTTCACCACGGACAGCGTGCGGCCCGGCACCGCGTCCAGCCGCCTGGCCAGGAAGTCCGGCCAGCGGCGGTTGGCGTTGCCGGTGGTGCTGGCGGTGTCGGTGATCGAGTCGCCGAAGGCCACCACCGTGCCCGCGACCCGCCGCGCGGGCGCGACGTCGACGCCGTCGACGACCATCCAGCAGGGCGTGTCCTGGAACCCGCCCGACAGGGCGGTGGTCCGGTCGCCGGAGGCGAGGTAGTTGCCCTGCGCGGTGAACGGGTGGTTGGTCAGCGGGCCGGTGGCGTCCGGCAGGTAGGCGCTCACCAGCAGCGTGGACAGCGCCTGAACGTCCAGCCGGACGGGGTCGCTGAAGACCTCCCGGCCGGCCGGCACGGTGACGTCCCGCCTGCCCTTGAACGTCATCGTGCGCACCGTGCCCGGCACCGCCGCGTCACCCGCCTGCTGCACGGCGACCGTCGCACGGCCCACCCGCAGCGGCGTCGCGCCGAACGCGTTGGTCAGCCGCACCCGCACCGACTCGCCGCCGGCGCTGAGGAACACCACGTTGCGCACGGTCTGGTCGCGCAGCCCTTCGCCCGCCGGGCAGTCGCTCCACGGGATCTCGCTGCCCACCACGGGACTCGCCGCCCAGCTTGCCACCCAGGGCTTGCCGTGCGCGGTCGCGGGCGACGGCAGCACCGCCGTCGCCACGAGCGCGGCGATCACGGCCAGTGTCCCCACGTGTCTTGCCATGAAGGTCTCCCAACGCCGTCGTCTTCGGTGGCGTGGCCGACCGTGGCAGCGGGTCGATTAACCGGTCAAGCTCGTCACGACGAGCGGCGCGATAGTTGCGGTGAGTGGCCGGACTTACGTGTTGAGGAGCCCTTGGCCGGGCCGGCCCCGCGGCGATCCCGCCTGACCACGACCCCCCGGGTGACGCGGTCAGGCGGGCACCCGGTGTCAGGCGTACTCGGGCAGCGTGCGCGCCACGTCGTGCGGCGAGGGCATGGCGGCCACCTCGTCGGCGATCGCCCGGGCCGCGCCGAGCACGGCCTCGTCGGCGAGCAGGTGCCGCGCCTTGGCCGCGATCGCCTCGGCGGTCACGTCCGCGCCGAGCAGCTGGTCGCCCAGCCCGGCCGCGGCCACCACCGCGGCGTTGCTGAACTGGTCGGCGCCCTGCGGCAGCACCAGCTGCGGCACGCCCACCCCGAACGTGCCCATCGTCGTGCCGCTGCCACCGTGGTGCACCACGAGGTCCACGTGCGGCAGCAAGTCGGCCTGCGGCACCCACGGCAGCACGACGACGTTGTCCGGCAGCTCGCCGAACCCGCCCACGTCGACCGCGGGGCCGGCGGCGACCAGCACCTTCGCGCCCACCCCGGCCAGGCCGTCGATCGCGGTGCGCAGCACGCCCGCCTCGCCGAACGCCGTGCCCAACGTCAGGTAGACCAGCGGCTCGCGGTGTTCGAGCACCCACGGCGGCAGCTCGCCGGGCTCGGCGAACGGCACCGGGCGCAGCGGGATCCGCTGCGTCGGGCCGGCCAGGAAGCCCGGCTCCTGCACCGACGGCGGGCAGATGTCGATGTACGGGTTGCCGAGTCCCATGGGGTCGTTCTCGGGGACCTCGACCCCCAGGTCCGCGGCGACGTCGAGGAGGCGCCTGCGCGCGCTGCTCGCGAACTCGTCCGCCACCCACGCCCGGCCGAACGAGTGGCACAGGCCGGGCACGCCCGCCACCTTCGCGGCCAGTCCCGCGCCGGGGTTGCCCAGCTCGTGCACCACCAGGTCGGGCTTGAGGTCGGCGAGGACCGGCGCGAGCTCGGCGGCGAAGGCGCGCGGCAGCACCGAGGCGAACGCGGCCGCGATCCGGTCGGGGTCGGCGTCCTGCGGCTTGGTCACCGGGGCGCCCTCGTTCGCGATCTCGAACGCCGCGCGCAGGTCGATGCCGCCCTCGACGTGCTCGATGCCGTGCGAGGTCAGGGCGTTCGCGAACGCGGCGCCGGTGAAGTACGTGACGTCGTGGCCCAGCTCGCGGGCGGCGATCGCCAGCGGCAGCAAAGGGTAGGTGTGTCCGTGTAAACCTAGGCTGGAGAAGAGGATTCGCACTGGTTCGAGGGTAGCGAGATTTTTTCTACGTCGGGTGAATTTCGTCCGATTGGGGCTCTTCGCGCCGTGAGGTGAAGATCACTCACGACCGCTGCCCGGCGCGGTGGCGACGCCGGGGGCTCAGGCGTAGTCCGGCAGCACGCTCGCCACGTCGGCCGGTGACGGCATGGCGGCCACCTCGGCGGCCATCGCCCGCGCCGCGTCGCGCACGGCGTCGTCGGTGAGCAGGCGGCGTGCCTTGTCGGCGATCACCTCGGCCGTCAGCTCCGCGCCGAGCACCTGGTCGCCCGCGCCCGCCCCGGTCACCATCGCGGCGTTGCCGAACTGGTCGGCGCCCTGCGGCAGGATCAGCTGCGGCACGCCGGCGCCGAACGTGCCCATCGTGGTGCCGGCGCCGCCGTGGTGGACCACGAGGTCCGCGTACGGCAGCAGGTCGCCCTGCGGCAGCCACTCCCGCACGACCACGTTGTCCGGCACGTCGCCCAGCTCGCCCGCCCGCACCACCATGGCGGTGGAGACGAGCACCTTCGCCTTCAGCGCGCGGAGACCCTCGATGGCGGTGCGCAGCACGTCCACCGTGGCGAACGCCGTGCCCAACGTCAGGTAGACCAGCGGCTCGCGGTGTTCGAGCACCCACGGCGGCAGCTCGCCGGGCTCGGCGAACGGCACCGGCCGCAACAGGATGCGGTCCGTCGCGGTGGCGAGGAAGTCCGGGTCCTGCACCGACGGCGGGCAGATGTCGATGTACGGGTTGTCGAACCGCATGACGTCACCGTCGGGCACGTCCGCGCCGTACTCCGCGGCGACCTCGGCCAGGTGCAGGCGGATGTCCTCCATGGGGCCGCTGGGCCGCCAGTACCGCCCGAACGAGTGGCACACCGCGGGCACCCCGGTGACCTTGGCCGCGAGCGCCACGCCGACGTTGGCCACCTCGTGCACGACCAGGTCGGGCTTGTGGTCGACGATGATCGGCACCAGGTCCGCGACGTGCCGGCGCGCCAGGATCGAGCCGAACACCCGCGACACGCGCCTGGGGTCGAAGTCCTTCGCCTTGCGCGCCGCCGGGCTCGCGTTGCCGAGCTCGAACGCGTCGAGCATGTCCATCCCGCCCGCGACGTGCTCGATGCCGCGTGCGGTCAGGGCCCGCGCGAACGTTCCCGTGGTCGCGAAGGTGACGTCGTGGCCCTGCTCGCGGGCGGCGATGGCCAGCGGCATCAGCGGGAACGTGTGCCCGTGCGCGCCGAGGCTAGAGAAGAGGATCTCCACAGGTGAGAGCTTGTCGCTTTGCGGCCGGTGCGCCCGGGTTACCTGCGGGTCACTGCGGATCGGGCGAGGATGACTTCGGGTGGGGCGACGGCGTCAGCCCCGTCCGCACGGCCACGGTCGCGTCGATGCTCGCGGTCAGGAACCGGGCGATGACCGCCCTGTCGGCGTCGTCGAACTGCTGCCACGCACGGGTGAACGCCTCGTCGAGGGGCACGAAGAAGTCGCGGCCCAGGCTCAGCGCCTTGGCCGAGGCGCGCAGCTCGACCTTGCGCCGGTCGTGCGGGCTGCGCACGCGTTCGACGTGCCCGGACGCCTCCAGCCGGTCGAGCACGGACGTGGTCGCGGACGCGCTCAGGTGCAGGGCCTCGGCCAGCCGGGTGGGCGACATCGGCTCGCCGCCCCACCGCGCGTCCATGATCACCGCGAGCGCGTTGAGGTCCGTGCGGTGCATCCGCTGCTTCTCGCCGAAGATGTCCACGAACAGATCGGTTTCGACCGTGAGCTGCCGGAGCAACCTGACCAGGGCCGAGTGGTCGGCCATGCGCCCTCCAGTTATTATTTCGACGATCGAACTATTGGATCGTCGAACTACGCCGTCTCGGAGGTCATTGTCCCGTGCACGCGACCCGCTCCCGCACGCGCTGGTTGTTGCCCGCCCTCGTGGCGGTCGCCTGGTTGGCGCTCGGCGGGTTCTCCGGCCCGTTCGCGGGCAAGCTGAGCGAGGTCGCGGTCAACGACAGCACCGCGTTCCTGCCCTCGTCCGCCGAGGCGACGGAGGTGGCCGAGCAGGTCAAGGCGTTCGGCGACGCGCGCGGGCTGCCCGCGGTCGTGGTGGCCGAACGCGCCTCCGGCCTCACCCAGGCCGACCGCGACTACCTGGGCGGTCGGGACTTCCCCGGCGAGGCCTCGCCGGTGATCCCGTCACCGCGCGACGACCAGGCCGCGCAGGTGGTCGTCGCGGTGGACCCGGGCGACCCGGCCGGCGCGGTGGAGGACATCAGGGCGAAGGTGGCGGACCCGCCCGACGGGCTCACCGTGCTGGTGACCGGGCCCGCCGCGCAGGTCGCCGACCTGAAGGAGGCGTTCGGCGGCATCGACGGCCTGCTGCTCCTGGTCGCCGGCGCGGTGGTGGCGTTGATCCTCGTGCTGGTCTACCGCAGCCCGCTGCTGCCGCTCGTGGTGCTGCTGTCCGGGGTGTTCGCGCTCGGCCTGGCCAGCCTCGCCGTGTACCTGCTCGCGGACGGCGACGTGATCGACCTCAACGGCCAGAGCCAGGGCATCCTGTTCATCCTGGTGTTCGGCGCGGCCACGGACTACGCGTTGCTGCTGGTGTCCCGGTTCCGCGAGGAGCTGCGCGACACCGAGGACCGCTACCAGGCGATGCGGGTGGCGTGGCGGGCCACCGTCGAGCCGATCGCCGCGTCGGCGGGCACGGTCGTGCTGGGTGTGCTGTGCCTGCTGTTCAGCGACCTCAACTCGAACAAGGGCCTCGGCCCGGTGGCCGCGATCGGGATCGGCGCGGCGCTGCTGGCCTCGGTGACGTTCCTGCCCGCGGTGCTGGTGCTGCTGGGCCGCTCGGCGTTCTGGCCACTGCGCCCGAAGCTCGGCTCGCCGCACCCGGAGGCGAGCGGGCTGTGGGCGCGGGTGGCCCGGATGATCTCCGCTCGGCCGCGCGCGACGTGGGTCCTGACCGCGGTGGTGCTGCTGGCGGGCGTGGCGTTCGTGCCGCAGCTCAAGGCGTCCGGCACGGCCCAGTCGGACGTGTTCCTCACCGAGGTCGACTCGGTCGCCGGGCAGGAGGTGCTGTCACGCCACTTCCCGGGCGGCAGCGGCGCGCCGACCGTCGTGCTGGCCCGGACCGGGCAGGCGGAGGCGGTGACCCGGGCGGCGGCGGACGTCGACGGCGTGTCGGACGTGCGGCCGGCGGGCGAGGCCTCGGGCCTGGTCCGGCTCGACGTCGTGCTGGACGACCCGGCCGACTCCGAGGCGGCGATCACGACCGTGCAGCGGCTGCGTGACGCGGTGCGCGCGGTGCCGGACGCCGACGCCAAGGTCGGCGGGCCCACCGCCACCCAGCTCGACACGCAGACCACGTCCGAGCGCGACCGGCTGGTGATCATCCCGATCGTGCTGCTGGTGATCTTCCTGGTGCTGGCGCTGCTGCTGCGGTCGCTGCTCGCGCCGTTGCTGCTGATCGCCACGGTGGTGCTGTCGTTCGCCGCGACCATGGGCGTGGCGGCGCTGGTGTTCAACGGCCTCTTCGACTTCCCGGGCGCCGACCCGGTGGTGCCGCTGTTCGGGTTCGTGTTCCTGGTCGCGCTCGGGATCGACTACAACATCTTCCTGATGACCCGGGTGCGCGAGGAGTCCGCCGAGCTGGGCACGCGGGCCGGCGTGCTGCGCGGGCTGACCATCACCGGCGGCGTGATCACGTCGGCGGGGGTGGTGCTCGCGGCGACGTTCTCGGCGTTGGCGGTGCTGCCGATCCTGTTCCTCGCGCAGATCGCGTTCATCGTGGCGTTCGGCGTGCTGCTGGACACGTTCGTGGTGCGGTCCCTGCTGGTGCCGGCGCTGGCCGTGGACGTCGGCAAGCGCATCTGGTGGCCGTCCCGGCTGGCCCGGGGGCGTGACTGACCCGGGTGGTGTCACAGTCCGCACCGGCCGGATCGTCCTGGGTGTGACAGGGTTTTCCGGCACGGGCACGAGGACGGTTGACGATGAAGATCGCGGTGGTCGGCGGTACGGGCGCGGTGGGGCGTCGGGTGGTCGAAGCGGTGGCGGGGGCCGGGCACGAGCCGGTCGTGCTGAGCCGCTCCGGCGGGGTCGACCTGCTGACCGGCGCCGGGCTCGACGAGGCGCTCGCGGGGGCCGAGGCGGTGGTCGACGTGTCGAACCCGGCGAACTGGCAGCGGCTGGACGAGGTGGAGCGGTTCTTCACCGAGGGCACCGGGCACCTGGTCGAGGCGGCGCGCCGGGCGGGCGCGCGGCACCTGGTGGTGCTGTCGATCGTGGGCTCGGACGTGGTCGACCTGGACTACTACCTCGCCAAGCGGCGGCAGGAGGCGCTGGTCGCGGCCGGACCGGTGCCGTGGACGGTGCTGCGGGCCACCCAGTTCTTCGAGTTCGCCTCGCAGGTGCTGGCGGGCGCGACGGGACCGGTGGCGCAGGTGCCGCCGATGCTGTCGCAGCCGGTGTCGACCTCCGACGTGGCGGCGCGGCTGGTGGAGCTGGCGGTGGGCGAGCCGCAGGGGCTGACCGCGCCGATCGCGGGACCGGAGCGCATCCGGGTGGTCGACATGGCGCGGCAGGTCGTGGCACGGCGGGGTGACGCGTTGCGGGTCGAGGAGGCGGCGGAGGGCCCGGCGGGGTTGTCCACCGGCGCGCTGTGCCCGCAGGGCGAGTACGTCGAGGGCAAGGGGACGTTCGCCGGGTACCTGGACACGGTGCGCCCGTGACCGACCGCGCCACCGAACCCGCCGCCACGCACCCCGCCGAGGACCCGCCCGCCGAGGCCCGGCTCGCCGAACTGGCCGCCGAGTACACCCGCCTCCGGCCGCGCCTGGTCGGCGTCGCCTACTCGTTGGTCGGCACGGTGGCCGAGGCGCAGGACGTGGTGTCCGACTGCTGGCTGCGGCTCACCGCCGCCGACGCGCAGGAGCCCGTGCGCGACGTCGAGGCGTGGTCGGTGGTGGCGGTGGCGCGGCGCGCGGTGGACGTGCTGCGGTCGGCGCGGGTGCGGCGGGAGGAGTACGTCGGCCCCTGGCTGCCCGAACCGCTCGTGGACGCCGTCGCCGAGGACCCGGCGGACCGGGTGACGCTGGACGACACGGTGAGCTTCGCGCTCATGGTCGTGCTGGAGACCCTGACCCCGGCCGAGCGCACCACGTGGGTGCTGCACGAGGTGTTCGGCATGCCGTTCCCGGAGGTCGCGGCCGTCGTCGGCCGCAGCCCGGCCGCCGTGCGGCAGCTGGCCGTGCGGGCCCGGGCGCACGTCGCGGCGGGCGCGCCCCGGGTCGACGTCGGCGCCGCCGAGCACCGCCGCGCGGTCGAGGCGTTCCTGCGCGCCGTCGGCCACGGCGACCTGGCCGGCCTGCTGTCCGTGCTCGACCCGGACGTCCTGCTGACCAGCGACGGCGGCGGCCTTCAGGGCGTGGCCCGCCGGCCGGTGGCCGGCGCGGACCGGGTGGCCCGGTTCCTGGTCGGGGTGCGCCGCAAGATGGCCGCCGACGAGCGCGTCGTGCCGCTGACCGTGAACGGCGGCCCGGGGTTCGCCGTGCTGGCCGGCGCGACCACCAGGTTCGTCTGCTCCTTCACCCTCCGCGGCGGACGGGTCAGGCGGGTGGACCTGGTGGTGGCGCCGGACAAGCTGCCCCGGTAGTCGGGCACGTCGACCACCCGGCGCCGGCGCCGGCCGACCGCCACGTCCGGTGGACGGCTCGACCGGCGCGGGAAGGCGGAGGCGGTGCGGTCGCGATGGGGCGTTCCGCGTGCGCCGGGGTGCCGGCCGCCGGTCGTTCCACGATCTGTGACCGGCACACCGCGCAGGGAGAGCGCACCCGCGTTTCCCGGTCGTACCGGGACGAATTCGTGGTGACCGGGCATGGCGCGGGAGCGGATCGTGAAGTAGAAATAGCCAACTCCACACCGCCGACGCCCGATTCCGCCCAGCCTGAGAGAGCGCTCTCACGCTGGAGGCCGGCGTCACTACCCCCAGAGGCATGTCAATGACGATCATGCGCCACGCCAGACGTGAGAGCGCTCCCGCGAGGTTGCGCCGGGTGTTCGTGCTCGGCCTCGCCCTGGCCGCCGCCACCACGGCCGCGGCACCGGCCGTGAGCGCCGACCCGCCCCGGCGCACGCAGGACCTCGGCGTGAACGTGAAGGTGTTCGACCCGTCCATGCCGGTCGCCGAGATCCAGGCCGCGCTCGACGCCACGCACGCCGCCCAGGTCGACAACGAGATGGGCGCGCAGCGCTACGCCTACCTGTTCAAGCCCGGCCGGTACGGCACGGCCGAGCAGCCGTTGCAGATCAAGGTCGGCTACTACACCGAGATCGCGGGCCTCGGCGCCTCGCCGACCGACGTCGTGATCAACGGCAAGGTCGAGGTCTACAACCGCTGCCTCGCCGACGGCGGCACCGGCAACTGCCTGGCCCTGGTCAACTTCTGGCGCACGCTCGGCAACCTGACGATCAACATCGACGGCGCCGGCCAGGACGGCTGCCGGTCCGGCGCCAACTTCTGGGCCGTGTCCCAGGCGGTGTCGCTGCGCCGGCTCAACGTCACCAGCGGCACGTTCACGCTGATGGACTACTGCACCGCCGGCCCGCAGTACGCCAGCGGCGGCTTCATCGCCGACTCCCGGCTGCCGTCCGTCGTCAACGGCTCGCAGCAGCAGTGGCTGACCCGCAACAGCGAGCTGGGCAGCTGGTCGAACGGCGTGTGGAACCAGGTGTTCTCCGGCGTCGCGGGCGCTCCCGACGACGCGGCGTTCCCGAACCCGCCCTACACCACGCTCGACACCACGCCGCTGAGCCGTGAGAAGCCGTACCTGTTCGTCGACGACAAGGGCCGGTACAACGTCCGCGTCCCGGCCGCCAAGCGGAACACCAGCGGCGTGTCCTGGGCCAACGGCCTGACGCCGGGCCGCACGATCCCGCTGTCGGAGTTCTTCGTCGCCAAGCCCGGCGACTCGGTGCGCGACATCAACAACCAGCTCGCGCGCGGCAAGCACCTGCTGTTCACGCCGGGCGTCTACGACATCGCCCGCAGCATCGAGGTCAAGCGGCCCGACACCGTGGTGCTCGGTCTCGGGCACGCCACGCTGACCGCCGTGAACGGCTCGGTCCCGCTGGACGTCGCGGACGTGCCGGGCGTCGTCATCGCCGGTGTCACGATCGACGCGGGCGCCGAGCTGTCGCCGGTGCTGCTGCGCGTGGGCAAGAAGCACGGCCACCGACCGGCCGACCCGGCCGACCCGACCACGCTGTCGGACGTGTACTTCCGCGTCGGCGGTCCGCACGTCGGCAAGGTCGACACCGCGCTGGAGGTCAACAGCGACCACGTGCTCATCGACCACACCTGGGTGTGGCGCGCCGACCACGGCGTCGAGGGCTTCACCGACACGCAGCGCTGGAACACCAACACCGGCCTCACCGGCGTGGTCGTCAACGGCGACGACGTGACCGCGACCGGCCTGTTCGTCGAGCACTTCCAGCGGCACAACACCGTCTGGAACGGCGAGCGCGGCACCGTCGTGCTCTACCAGAACGAGCTGCCCTACGACCCGCCGACGCAGGCCGACTGGATGAAGGGCGACGTCGAGGGCTGGGCCGGCTACAAGGTCGGCGACCACGTGCGCAAGCACACCCTGCACGGCGCGGGCGTGTACGTGTTCAACCAGAACAACCCGCAGATCCACACCGAGAACGGCTTCGAGGTGCCCGAGACGCCGGGCGTGAAGCTGCACCACATCATGACCGTCAACCTGAGCGCGGGCGTGATCGACCACGTCGTCAACGGGGTGGGCGGCCCGGCCGACCTGACCAACGTCGGCGCCCCGGTCTACGTCGCGGAGTACCCGGCGCCGTGAGACCGGGACGGCGCCCGACCTCGATCGCGAGGTCGGGCGCCGTCCGCCGTGCCGGCTACCCGCAGACCGCGCCGGCGGAGGCGGAGCCGACGAGCTTGGCGTACTTCGCCAGCACACCCCGCTGGTAGCGCGCGGGCAGCGGCGCCCAGCCCTCGCGGCGGGAGGCCAGCTCGGCGGCGTCCACGTCGACGTCGAGCGTGCCGTTGGCGACGTCGAGGGTGATCCGGTCGCCGTCGCGGACGAACGCGATGGGACCGCCGTCCACCGCTTCCGGGGCGACGTGGCCGACGCACAGGCCCGTCGTGCCGCCGGAGAACCGGCCGTCGGTGAGCAGCAGGACGTCCTTGCCCAGCCCGGCGCCCTTGATCGCGGCGGTGATGGCGAGCATCTCCCGCATGCCCGGCCCGCCCTTGGGGCCTTCGTAGCGGATGACGACCACGTCGCCCGCGGCGATCGTGCCGTCCTCCAGCGCGTCCATGGCCGACCGCTCGCGGTCGAAGACGCGGGCGGTGCCGGTGAACACGTCCGAGTCGAACCCGGCGGACTTGACCACCGCGCCGTCGGGCGCGAGGGACCCGCGCAGGATCGTGATGCCGCCGGTGCGGTGGATCGGCTCGCTCATCGCGCGCAGCACCGTGCCGTCGGGGTCCGGCGGCGCGATGTCGGCCAGGTTCTCGGCGACCGTGCGGCCGGTGACGGTCAGGCAGTCGCCGTGCAGCAGGCCCGCGTCCAGCAGCGCCTTCATCACCACGGGCACGCCGCCGATGCGGTCGACGTCGGTCATCACGTGCCGGCCGAACGGCTTGACGTCGGCCAGGTGCGGCACCCGCGCGCCGATGCGGGTGAAGTCGTCCAGGCTCAGCTCCACCTCGGCCTCGTGCGCGATGGCCAGCAGGTGCAGCACGGCGTTGGTCGACCCGCCGAACGCCATCACCACGGCGATCGCGTTCTCGAACGCCTCCCGGGTCATGATCTGCCGCGCGGTGATGCCCTTGCGCAGCATCCCGACCACGGCCTCGCCGGACTTGCGGGCGAACCCGTCGCGCCGCCGGTCCGTGGCGGGCGGCGCGGCGCTGCCCGGCAGGGACATGCCCAGGGCCTCGGCCGCGCTCGCCATCGTGTTCGCGGTGTACATGCCGCCGCACGCCCCCTCGCCGGGGCAGATGGCGCGTTCGATGCGGTCGACGTCCTCGCGGCTCATCAGGCCCCGGGCGCACGCGCCGACGGCCTCGAACGCGTCGATGATCGTGACCTCGCGCTCGCTGCCGTCGGTCAGGGTGACCCGGCCGGGCAGGATGGAGCCCGCGTAGAGGAAGACGCTGGCCAGGTCGAGCCGCGCGGCGGCCATGAGCATGCCCGGGAGCGACTTGTCGCAGCCCGCGAGCAGCACCGAACCGTCCAGCCGCTCGGCCTGCATGACCGTCTCCACGCTGTCCGCGATGACCTCGCGCGAGACCAGGGAGAAGTGCATGCCCTCGTGGCCCATCGAGATGCCGTCGGACACCGAGATGGTGCCGAACTCGAGCGGGTAGCCGCCCGCCGCGTGCACGCCGTCCTTGCTCGCCTTCGCGAGCCGGTCGAGCGGCAGGTTGCACGGCGTGATCTCGTTCCACGACGAGGCGACGCCGATCTGGGGCTTGACCCAGTCGTCGTCACCCATCCCGACCGCCCGCAGCATCCCGCGCGCGGCGGTCCTCTCCAGGCCGTCGGTGACGTCGCGACTGCGCGGCTTGATGTCCGGGGTTTCGTTCATGCACGAAACCTAACGTCCCGGCACGGGCGTCGCACCGGCGACCGGCCGTCGCCCGACCGCGTGGTTCGACGGTCACGGCGCTCCCGGGCGGCCGTCAGATCCCGGTGTAGCTCTTCAGGCCCACGAGCGTGGTGAGCTCCATCGAGTTCGCGCCGGCGGGGGAGGGCAGGCCGAAGCGCTTGTCCACCAAGCGGTCCAGGGGGCCGCAGCCGCGGGCGGCGGGCACGGCGAACGCGTCGTCCTCGATGGTGAACCGGAGCACCGGCGGGTCGGCGGAGACCCGGTCGGGCCCGCTGGTCCGGACGGGGCGGAACACGAGCGGGTCCGAGTCGTCGCCGATGGCGCACGTCTCGGGCAGCAGGCCGTTGAGCACGCGGAGCTTCAGGTGCTGCACGCCCATCCGGTCGCCGTCGGAGAGGAAGTCGGCGAACGCGGCGTACTCGACGTGCAGGTCCGCGCGCAGCGACGGGTGGTGCGCCGCGACGCCGAGCAGCCCGCCCGGCACGGGGGTCGGCTCGGCCCGCAGCGCGCCGAAGACCTGGGCGTACCGCCCGTCCACCCGCCCTTCGGCGAACGTCAGCCGCATCGCGCCGGTGCCCTGCTCGCGGAGGTCGCCGATCCGGATGGTCCCGCTGGACATCAGCACCTCGCAGCGCCACTGCGCGGGGTCCGCGCCGGCGGGGAGCGCGGGGCAGTCGGCGAAGTCGAACGCCGGCACCGGCTGGGCGGCCGTGTGCCGGGGCGCCGCCGAGGCCGGTCCGATCAGCGCCGACCCGATCAGCGCCGTGCCGGCCGGCGCGGTGGCCGCCAGTGCCGCGACGGCCGCGCGGCGGAAGGTTCTCGTCATGCCGCCGAGCCTCCCGCCCCGCGCCCCGTCCATGATCCGGCAGATCCCCGGTGTCACCCCTGGTGCGAGCCGGCGGCGCGGCCAGGGGTCACCCGAGCGCGAACAGCACCGCGGACAGGCCGAAGCCGACCAGGCTGATCGTGGTCTCCATGACCGTCCACGTCTTCAACGTGGTCCGCACGTCCATCCCCATCAGGTTGCCGACCAGCCAGAAGCCGGAGTCGTTGACGTGGCTCGCGATCACCGAGCCGGCCGCCAGCGCGAGCACGATCGCGGCCAGTTCGACCGCGCCGAACCCGCCGGCCTGCACGACGGGCTGCACCAGGCCCGCCGCCGTCGTCAACGCGACCGTGGCCGAGCCCTGCGCGACGCGCAGCGCGGCGGCGACCACGAAGCCCGCCACGAGCACCGGCAGACCGAGGTCGGACAGGCCGTCGGAGAGGGCCTGCCCGATGCCGCCCGCCCGCAGCACCGCGCCGAACATGCCGCCCGCGCCGGTGATCAGGATGACCGCGCACACCGGGGCGAGGGCCGAGTCGACCAGCTTCTCCACCGACGCCTTGCCCTGCCCGCGCCGCACGCCGAGGACGTAGGAGGCCACGAGCACGGTCGCCAGCAGCGCGACCGGTGTCGAGCCGAGAGCGCGGGCGACCCCGTACCAGGACGCCTCGCCGTCGACCCACCCGGCGGCGCGCGCGGCGTCCAGACCGGTGTTGGTGAAGATCATGACCAGCGGCAGCAGCAGGAGCGCGACGACGGTCGCCGGGCTCGGCGGGTTGTCGTGGTCCTCGGCCTGCGGACCGCCGCTGAGGATCGTCGGCACCGGCAGGACGAGCCGCTTGCCGATCCACAGGCCGTACAGGTAGCTGGTCAGGTACCAGGTGGGGATGGCGATCAGCAGGCCGAACGCGATCACCAGGCCGACGTCCGCGCCGAGCAGCTCGGTCGCCGCGACCGGGCCCGGGTGGGGCGGGACGAACACGTGCATCACGGAGAACGCGCCGGCGGCGGGCAGGCCGTAGCGCAGCACACCGCCGCCGAGCCGCCGGGCCACCGCGAACACGATCGGCAGCATCACGACCAGGCCCGCGTCGAAGAAGATGGGGAAGCCGAAGACCAGGGAGCTGACGCCGAGCGCGAGCGGCGCCCGCTGTTCGCCGAACCGGCGGATCAGCGCGTCGGTCAGCGACTGGGCGCCGCCGGTCACCTCGACGAGCCTGCCGAGGATCGCGCCGAGGCCGACGAGCAGCGCGACGCTGCCGAGGGTCGTGCCGAAGCCGGTGGTGAGGGTGGGGACCACCGCGCCGGCCGGGATGCCCGCGGCGAACGCGGTGAGCAGGCTGACCAGCACCAACGCCAGGAACGCGTGCACCCGCAGGTACATGATGAGGAACAGCAGCAGGGCGATCGCGCCCCCGGCGATGCCGAGCAGGGCGCCCGCGCCGAGGGTCTGCGCCCAGTCGTTGGTGGTCATCGGCAGCTCCGTCGCTCTCGAAGGGGGGTCAGGTGGTGGCCGGGTTCCCGGCGGCGAGGTCGAGCCGGGTCACGGCTTCCTCGACGATCAGCTCGGGCGTCCGCGCCACGTCGACCGCGACGCCGTCCTCGTCGGGCCCCAGCGGTTCGAGGGTGTCGAACTGGGACCGGAGCAGGGACGGCGGCATGAAGTGGCCGGACCGGCGCCGCATCCGGTCGCCGATCACGTCGTGCGTGCCGAGCAGGTGCAGGAAGCGGACCCGCGCGTCGGCGGCGCGCAGCACGTCCCGGTAGGCGCGCTTGAGCGCCGAGCACGTGACGACCGTGCTCTCGCCGGCCGCGGCGTGCCCGGTGACCCAGTCGCGGATCGCGGCCAGCCAGGGCGCCCGGTCGGCGTCGGTGAGCGGGGTGCCCGCCGACATCTTCCCGATGTTGGCGGGCGGGTGGAACTCGTCCGCCTCGGCCATCGGCAGGCCGAGCCGGTCGGCCAGCAACCGGGCGACCGTGCTCTTGCCCGATCCGGACACGCCCATCACGACCACGCAGGTCGGCTCGGCGCTCGTGGTCATGGGGTGCACCTCTCGGCTGCGACGACGAGACGATCAAAAGTAGTATCTTTGGCGGTGAAAGGTAGCACCTTTGACCGCGCTGAGGAAGGTCGGTCGGGCTACGCTGCTGCCGTGCCGGTACAACGCCAGGGGGGCGTGCCGGGCGGCAACGCCCTGCACACCTCCGTGCTCGACACCCTCGGGCTCCAGATCACCAGCGGTGACCTCGCCGAGGGGCGGGTCCTGACGCTCGACGGCATCCAGGAGCAGTTCGGGGTGTCGCGGACCGTCGCCCGCGAGACCATGCGGGTGCTGGAGTCGATGGGCCTGGTGACGTCGCGGCGCCGGGTCGGGATCACCGTGCAGCCCCAGTCGTCCTGGCAGGTCTACGACCCGCGGTTGATCTGGTGGCGGCTGGCCGGTCCGCACCGCGACGCCCAGTTGCGCGCGCTCACGGAGCTGCGGATCGCGGTCGAGCCGGTGGCGGCGGCGCGGGCGGCGTGGAACGCGTCGGCCCGGGAGCGCGACCGCCTGCTCGACCTGGCCACCCGGATGCGGCGGCTCGGCGAGGCGGGCGAGTCGGCGGCGTTCCTCGAACTGGACGTCGCCTTCCACGCGCTGCTGCTGGAGTCGGGCGGCAACGAGATGTTCGCCGCGCTCCGGGGTGTCGTGGCGGTGGTGCTGCGCGGGCGGACCAGCCTGGGGCTGATGCCCGAGAAGCCCGTGCCCAGCGCGCTGGACCTGCACGAGGAGGTGGCGCGGGCGGTCGCGTCCCGGCACCCGGAGGCCGCCGAGCTGGCCATGCGCGCGTTGGTGGCCGAGGTGCGCGACGCCGTGGTGCCGGTGAACGGCCCCCGCCCGGTTCGCTGACCTCCCCGACGGCGACACCCGGTCCACAGTGGAACTTCCGGCCGGCGGCGCGCTCCGCCGTCGATCCCGGGGAACGCGCGGCCCCCGTTCGTCGTCGAAGGCGCGAACGACGAACGGGGAGGCACCGTGAACCACCCACCGCGACCGCCGAGCGGGCCGGACCCCTACGGCCAGTACGGCGGCTACCAGTACGGCGGGTTCGCGCCGCCGCCCCCCGCGCCGAAGAAGCGGACCGGCGCGGTCGTGGCGGTCGTGGCGGTGGTCGTGCTGGTGCTGGGCGGTGTCGCGTTCACCGGGTTCGTGCGGCCGGGGTTCTTCGTGGGCGGTGGGGACGCCACCACGACCACGACCACGCCGCCGACCACCGCGTCGTCCACGTCGGTGGACACCGGCGGCGCGGAGGAACTGCTGAAGGCGCTGGTGGCCGGACTGGACTCGCAGGACGGCGCCGCGCTCAGGAAGATCGAGTGCCCCAAGGCGAAAGCCGCCGTGGGCAGCGCGATCAAGGACGTGTCCGCGCTCAAGAAGGCCGAGCTGGTCGACCGCGACGAGGTCAACGACGACAAGGTGCGGGCGACCGTCGAGGTCACCACCGACTCGCGGACCTCCGAGGTGGAGGTGACGGTCGTCCGCGAGGACGGAGACTGGTGCTGGCTGGACATCGCGCGGGCCGAGGGGCAGCCGTCCGCCGGCGGGCGACCGACCGCGACCGCCGCGCCGACCGCCGACGGCGAGCCGACGGCCGGCGGCAAGCCGGTCGCGCCGGAGGCGCTCGCCGTCATGCGGTCCTTCCTGGACGGTGTGAACGCCGGTGACGCGGCGGCCGCGGCCGGTCTGCTGTGCCCGGACGCCATCAACGACGCGGCGGACGTGGAGGAGCTCGTCGGGTACGAGCCGGACCTGGCCCTCGACGCGGGGATGGACGGCAGGACCACGGGCGAGGACTCCGTCCAGCTCTACCTCGAGGGCACCGCCAAGGGGCAGCGGCTGGAGGGCTACTCCACGAACCTCTGGGTGACCGGCTACGACGGCCCGTGGTGCGTGCACGCGTTCCGCGCGGTCGTCATCTGACCCCGGTCGGCCCGGGTTCAGCAGGACTTGGTCCAACTGCACTCCAGCTGCCGGTCGGGGAGGGGCTCGGTGGCGACCCTGACCGCGGGCGGGGCCGAGCCCTCCCGGTGGCCGGCCAGCCGGACCGCGACGGCGTCCTCGAACGGTTTCGCCGACGTGAGGGTGTCGTTGCTGATCATGGCGAACACCAGCGGGGTGCCGTCGGCCGTGCGCACGTAGCCGGAGAGGGCGCTGACACCGGTCAGGGAACCGGTCTTGGCGCGCACGTTGCCCTCGGCCGGGGTGCCGCGCATCCGGTTGCGCAGCGTGCCGCCGACCATCCGGTCGCTGTTCCCGGCCACGGGCAGCGAGTCGTACCAGGGCCGGAACCACGGCTCGCGCTTGGCGGCCACCAGCAGCGCGGCCAGCTGGGCCGGGGAGACCTGGTCCATCCTGGACAGACCGGAGCCGTCCCGCAGCGACAGCGCGGCCGGGTCCACGCCCAGCTCGCCGAGCTTCGCCGTCATCGCGCGCAGCCCCGCGTCCCAGCTGCCCTCGCCGGACACGGCCCGGCCCACGGTCTTGACCAGGATCTCGGCGTGCATGTTGTTGCTGAGCTTCATGAACGGGACCAACAGCTGCGACAGCGGCATCGACCGGTGCTCGCCGAGCACCCGCGCGTCGGCCGGGGTCGCGCCGACGCCGGTGCCGCCGAGCACGCGGACGCCGTGCCGGGCCAGGGCGTCGTGGAAGAGGGACGTGACCAGCCCGGTGGGCTCCCAGACGGTGCTCCACTCGGTCACGACGGCGCCGCCGGCGGGGACGCTGCCGCGCACGGTGATCACGTTGGTGCCGTGCTGCCGCTCGACGGACACGCTCGACGCCGTGCCGGGCGCGCCGGTGACGGCGGTGCCGGCGATCGTGACGTAGTCCGTCGGCGGCTCGGTGGTGACCGCGGCCGGTCGGCCCGCCTCACCGGGCGCGACCCGGACGATGACGGACCCGGCGTCGTAGTCGGTGTCCGGTGAGACGGTCAGTGCCGAGATCTGGGCGTTGTAGTAGTACGGCTCGTCGTCCCAGGCCCAACCGGTGCCCAGGCGCACGGCGTCGAACCAGGTGTCGTCGGCGACGAGCTTGCCGCGGACCAGTCGGACGCCGCTCCGGGCGACCTCGGCGGCCAGCGCGTCGTAGTCGGCGGCGAGCATGGTCGGGTCGCCGGTCCCGCGCAGGTGCAGGTCGCCGGCCAGCACCCCGCCGCGCTCGCCGCCGGTCGCGGCCACGGTGGTGCGGAACCGGTGGTCGGGGCCGAGGATGTCGAGCGCGGCGGCGGAGCTGATCAGCTTGCCGTTGGAGGCGGGCTGGCCGCGCTCGTCGCCGTCCCGGGAGTAGACCACGGCCCCGGTGTCGGCGTGGCGGACCACGAGGCCGACGTCCGCGCCGGCGAGGGCGGTGCTGCCGATGATCGCGTCGAGGTCCCGGGTGAGGGCGTCGTCGGCCCGCGCGGACGCGGGTGTCACCAGGTCGGCGGCCGGTGTCGCGACGAACGCGACGGCGGCCAGGACGAGCGCGAACGACCGTGATCTGGGCATGGGAGCTCCTCCGGGACGCCGGTGCGACTTCTGGCCAAGGATTCTCCACGTATCTGGATGGCTTGTGAAGTTCTGACACGACACGGTCGCCGCTCCGACGTGCGGACCGCGAGAGACCTGCTTGGACCTGGCCGGGTGGCGGCCGGGAACCGGCGACGAGGACCCGGAGCCGATGTCGACGTTCGCGGCCGTCGGTCGCAAGATCGGCTGAGCGCGCCGCGAGGCGGCGGTGGGCCGGGCGCCATCGTGCGCACGAGTCGCGCGATGGGGTTCGGGATAGGATCGTGGTGATGTCGCCACGGGTGTGGCGCGTGCTGCTGGTAAGGGGTTGCGGTGGTGGTGAAGGGCAAGGTCGTCCGGTTCGACGAGGTGCGCGGGTACGGGTTCGTGTCGCCCGAGGAGGGTGGCGAGGACGTGTTCATCCACGTCAACGACATCGACTTCGACAAGCGGCTGATGGCGCCCGGCGCCCTGGTCGAGTTCCTGGTGGAGATGGGCGACCGGGGGCCGAAGGCCTCGCGGGTCAGCCTGGTGCGGGAAGCCTCGGTGCGGGCGGGGGCGCCGTCGTACCACTCGGGTGACGACGTCAACGGCAACGACATGTTCTGCGAGGTCGTGTCGACCAAGCGCTACCTGCAGGAGGTCACCGAGACGCTGCTGTCCTCGGCGCCCGGCATGACCGCCGAGCAGATCCTGAACGTGCGCAAGAACCTGGTCGGGATGGCGCGCAAGTACAACTGGCTCGAGGACTGAGCACCGGGTCGACCTGACGGTCGCGCGACGTCGCCGGGCTGCCGTCCACACCGGACCGGGCCGCCCGCGACTCCTGCCTGCCCGGCGATCCCCGCGAACGCCCGGAGCGGGACTCAGCGCACTCGCGTGAGGTCGCGGGCCAGGGCGGCGAAGTCGGCGGCCACCGCGGACCGGCCGGGGACGGGCAGCGCGAGCGCCAGGTCGACCAGCCGGACCGTGGGCTCAGCGGCAGGAACACGACCTCCGGCCGGGGCTGGGCGGCGGCCGAGCCGGGCACGACGGACACCCCGCAGCCCGCCGCGACCAGGCCGACGATGGTCGGCACCCGCACGGCCTCCTGCGCGACCTCGGGCGTGAACCCGCCGCGCCGGCACGGCGCGGTGATCTCGTCGTGCAGCCCGGGCCCGAGGTGGCGCGGGAACAGCACGAACGGCTCGCCGGCCGGCGAGCGGACGTGCACCCGTCGCCGGCGGGCCAGGCGGTGGTCGTCCGGCGCCACGGCGACCAGCGGCTCGCGCGACACGGCACCAGCTCCAGGTCGTCGGCCGGACCGGGCAGCGGCGGGGCGGAGCAGGCCGACGTCCAGCGCGGCCGTGCGCAGCAGCTCGACCTGCGGCACGGAGAACGAGAGTGACGGCGGGGTAGCGCGCCCGGCAACTCGGATGATCCTCGGCAGCGGGGGCAGGACGGACGAGCCGACCATCCCGATCGACAGCGAGCCCTCCTCGCCTCGGCCCGGGCCCGGCGCGCCGCGGTGTCCACCATGGACAGTGCGGCGCGCGCGTCGGCGACGAACGCCTCACCGGCCCGGGTGAGGTGGACGTTCCTGGTGTCGCGGTGCGACAGCGACACGCCCAGCTCGGTCTCCAGCGCCTTCACCGCCTGGCTCAACGGCGGCTGCGCCATCCCGAGCGCGGCGGCGGCCCGGCCGAAGTGCAGGTGGTCGGCGACCGCCACGGCGGCCCGCGGGTGCCTGAGATCCATACCAGCGCCGAATCAGCAAACGCCGATCATGTGCGCAATCAGATCAGAGGGCCGGCCCGGCGGCATCCTGGGCCTCATGCCGAAGACGATCCTCACGCTCGCGACGGTCGCCGCGATCGCGCCGGCCCCGGGCGGCGGACCGGGTGGTGCGCAAGGACTGGAAGGTGCGTGGCGGGGCCGGGCGCCTCGGCGTCCGCGAGGGCCGGCGCGCGGCCGGCCGGTGTTGTTGCCGCACGGCGCGCGCGTGCCCGGCATCGCGTCGTTCGACCTGCCCGTGCCCGGCGGGTCGTTGGCCGCCGACCTCGCCAGGAGAGGACACCGCGTGTTGATCGTGGACGCGCGCGGCTGCGGCGCGTCCGACACGACCGCGTCGACGTCGCCGGTTGGGCGACCGGCGGGCACTGGGCCGCCTGGTACGCGAGCGAACACCCCGACCGGGTCGAGCACCTGGTGGTCTACAACAGCCTGTACGGCGCGATCGACGGCCACCCGGTGCTCGGCCGCGGCTCGGACTACGAGGACCCGGCGCGACCCCCGCGTGGCGGCGGCCTACGTCGAGCACGCGATGGCGAGCGACCCGACGTCGGCCGACCGCGAGCCGCCGAGCTTCCGCGCGCCGACCGGCGCCCTGAAGGACAGCTTCCACCTGGCGACCGGCCGAGGGCTCTGGCACGCGGGCACGATCACCGCGCGGACGCTGGTCCTGCGCGGCGAGCGCGACTTCTGGTCACGCGAGGGCGACGTGACCACGCTGGTCGCCGACCTCGGCCGGGCGAGGGACGTGCGGTCGGTGACCCTGGCCGGCGCGACGCACTTCGCCCACCTGGACCGGGCCGGGCACGGCCGGGACCGGTGGCTCGACGAGGTGTCGCGCCGGCTGCACGGGCCCGTCACGACCGCCGCGCGAGCAGCCGGACCCGCAGCCGCTGCAACGGGGGCATGAGCCCGTAGATGACGATCGGCACCGCGATCGTCGCCAGGACCAGGGTTCGCAGGACGGTCGGCGCGCCGGCGAGCAGGTCGCCGAGCAGCAGTTGCAGCGCGGTGAGCGTCGGGAAGACGGCCACCCAGATCATCAGGGCGAGGTGGTGGCGGGGCGGTGGCCCTACCCGGGTCACCGCCGCCGCGTCGTTTTCGGTCATGGGGCCAGCCTCGACCCCTCCGTCAGGATCGACAACTCCTGTTGCCGTTTCCGGGACGAGCCGGGTCGGGCCGGTCAGCGGGCGGCGGCCCGCCGGGTCGTGGTCACCGCCTCGACCACGTGCGGCGACTCGGCGACGGCGGCGCGGTAGACGTCCTCGTAGCGGGCGGCCATCAGGTCGACGTCGAACCGGCGGAGAGCCTCGGCCCGGCACCGGTCGGGCGACAACCGGTCGATCCGGCGCAGCGCGGCCACCAGCGCCGCGTGGTCGTCGCACACGAAGCCGGTCTGCCCGTGCGCGACCACCTCCGGGACGGAGCCGCGGCGGTTGGCGACCACGGGCGTGCCGCACGCCATCGCCTCCACCATCACCAACCCGAACGGCTCGTCCCAGCTGATCGGGAACAGCAGGCATCGCGCGGCGGTCAGCAGGGCCAGCTTCTCCTCGCGGCCCACCTCGCCGATCCACTCGACACCCGGCCCGAGCAGCGGCGCGATCTCGCGCCGGAAGTACTCCCGCTCCTCCGGCTCCCGGCACTTGGCCGCGACGCGCAGCCGGACACCGGCCTCGGCGGCGGCCGCGATCGCCTCGGGGATCCCCTTGAACGGCGCGGCCCGCCCGAGGAACAGCGCGTAGTCCTCCTTGTCCCGGCTGAACGGGAAGGCGCCGACGTCGACCGCGTTGTGCACGGTGCCCGCCCAGGCGAGGTCCGGCGCGAGCCGGCGCTGGGTGTTCGAGACGGCCACCAGGTGCACGCTGCCGTTCAGACCCCGGTAGTAGCGGCCCATCTCCCCGGTCACCGGCGAGTGCGTGGTGACGACCGTGGGCACCGAGCGGCCGCGGGCCAGCAGCGGCCCGGCCAGGCTGTGGTCGTGCACGACGTCCACGTCCAGGTCGGCCAGGATGGCGGGCAGCGCGGCGGCGTGCACCACCTCCGGGATGCCCTGCCCCATCCGGTCCGGCTGCGCCCGGTCCGCCGTGGCGCGGAAGTCGGCGGTCGTGCCGTTGCGCCCGACGCCGACGAGGACCACGTGGTTGCCGCGCGCGACCAACCGGTCCGCCAGGTCCGCGCACATCGCCTCGATGCCGCCGTAGGCCGACGGCGGCAGCTCGAACCACGGCGGGGCGATCATCGCGACGCGCAGCGGTGTCATCGCGCCCCACCCCCGTCCAGGTCGGGGTGCAGGCCGACGGGCCCGTGCACCACCTCCACGTCGTCGGGCAGGCCGGTCACCCGGACGTCGTCGCCGTCGACCTCCATCGTGACCCGAGCGCCGATCATCGGGATGCCGTCGAGGGCCAGGGGCTCGAACGACTTGGGCAGCACGGGCGCGATCCACACCTTCCGGTGCGGCGCGTACGGCTCCACCCGCAGCAGCACGCGCAGCAGGTGCACGGGCGTGGCCGACGCCCAGGCCTGCGGCGAGCACGACGTCGGGTACGGGATCGGGTCCGGGTACTCGGCGCGGTCGAACCCGCACAGCAGCTCCGGCAGCCTGCCGCCGAACGAGTCGGCCGCGTCCAGCACCGCCTTCGCGACCCGTCGCGCGGCGTCCACGAAGCCGTACCGCATGAGCCCGTGCGCGACGAGCGCGTTGTCGTGCGGCCACACCGATCCGTTGTGGTAGCTCATCGGGTTGTACGCGCCCATGTCGGCGGCGAGGGTCCGCACGCCCCACCCGGTGAACATGGCGGGCGAGAGCAGGGCCTCGGCGACCTGCCCGGCCTTGTCCTCGTCCACGATGCCGCTCCACAGGCAGTGGCCGATGTTGGAGGTCAGGGCGTCGACCGGCTGCTTGTCGCCGTCCAGGGCGACGGCGAAGTAGCCGCGCTCGGGCAGCCAGAAGCGCTCGTTGAACCGCGCCTTCAGCTCGGCGGCGCGTTCCCGCCAGTGCCGCGCGCCGTCCGGGTCGCCGAAGTCCTCGCACATGCACGACCGGGACAGGTAGGCGGCGTAGACGTAGCCCTGGACCTCGCACAGCGCGATCGGCCCCGCGGCGATCCGGCCGTCGGCGAAGTTCACCCCGTCCCAGGAGTCCTTCCACCCCTGGTTGGCCAGCCCCCGCTCGGTCGCGCGCTGGTACTCCACGAAACCGTCGCCGTCCCGGTCGCCGTGGCGCTCGACCCACTCCAGCGCGCGGTCGGCGTGCGGGATCATCGCCTCGACCTGGCCGCGGTCGATGCCCCAGCGGGACAGCTCGCCCAGCAGCACCACGAACAGCGGTGTGGCGTCCGCGGTGCCGTAGTAGACGTTGCTGCCGCCCAGCACCAGCGACGCGTCCGCGCCGAACCGCATCTCGTGCAGGATGCGCCCCGGTTCCTCCTCGCTGTTCGGCTCGACGCGCGTGCCCTGGTGGTGGGCGAGGGTCCGGACCGTGCCCAGGGCGAGGTTGGGGTCGATGGGCAGCGACATCAGCGAGGCGAGGATCGAGTCGCGGCCGAACAGGGTCATGAACCAGGGCGCGCCGGCGGCGACCGCGATGTCCGAGGGCCGGTCCGGGTCGAAGATCCGCAACGCGCCCAGGTCCTGCCTGCTGCGTTGCAGCGTCGCGGCCAGCGACGGCTTGCCCGTGCTCCTCAGCACGGGCACGTCCTCGCGCCACCGGCGGGCGCGCAGCACCGGGACGGACTCGTCGATCGGGCGTTCGGGCGGGAACATCGTCTCGGTCGTGCGGCCGTCCACGACGGGCTGCACGGTCACGCACGTCGACCACTCGCCCTTGGGCGGGATGACGGCGCGGAAGGTGAGGGTGGACGGCGAGTAGTCCGCGCCGCCCGCCCGCACCCGCACGCCGCGGCTCTGGCCGTCCAGGCGCCGGGTCAGGCGCAGCTCGTCCGGCTCGACGTCGCACTGGTGCCGGCCGCGCGCGCGGACCCGGCTCTCCTTGACCTCGAACAGGTCGGCGAAGTCGGCCTCCACGTGCACCGAGATGACGTGCGCGGCCGGTTCGCGGCCGAAGTTGCGCAGCGTGATGTCCTCGCGCATGCCCGCGCCGACGTACCGCTCGCGGCGCACGAGCAAGGTGCTCTCGGCGTCGTGGGAGCGGGACCGGCCGCGGCCGACGAACGTCATCCGGAACGGGTCGCGGGTGAGCGTGGTGATGTGCTCGACGGCCGCGCCGTCCACCCGCAGCGCCCACCCGGACACGATCCGGGTGTCCTGGAAGAACACGCCCTGCGCGGCCGCGCCGTCCACGTCGCCGTCGCTGCCGCAGACGCAGAACGAAGTGCCGTGGACGAGCGTCACGGTGTCGGGTGACAGCGCGACGGGCTCGCCGTCGTAGGCCCAACCACCCTCGGTCATCGTCGGCCTCCTCCGCCGGGTGTTCCCTCCCGCCGACCGGGTCCACCACGGGTGCCACTGCCCGGGACCGGCAAACAACACCCATCCCACCGGGGGACGCCGGCGGCCGGCCCCGGTGTGCCGGTCGCGCGGACGGGTAGCCCACGGCCATGCGCGCGCTCACGCTCGACCCCGGGACGGCGGACTCGTTGCAGGTCACCGAGGTGCCGGAGCCCGCGCCGCAGCCCGGTGAGCTGCTGGTCGAGGGCTTGGCCGTCGGTGTCTGCGGCACGGACAAGGAGATCGCCCGCGCCGAGTACGGCTGGGCGCCGCCGGGACGCGACCGGCTGGTGCTCGGCCACGAATCGCTCGGCCGGGTGACGACAGCGCCCCCGGGGAGTGGTTTCGCGGCCGGTGACCTGGTCGTGGGCGTCGTCCGGCGACCCGATCCGGTCCCGTGCGGCGCGTGCGCGCACGGCGAGTTCGACAACTGCCGCAACGGCGACTACACCGAGCGCGGCATCAAGGAGCTGGACGGGTACGCGTCCGAGCGGTGGTGCGTCGAAGCCGACTACGCGGTGGTGCTCGACCCGGGACTGTCCCGGGTCGGCGTGCTCGTGGAGCCGGCGTCCGTGGTCGCCAAGGCGTGGGAGCAGGTCCGCCGCGTGGGGGAGCGGGCCTGGTACGAGCCGCGACGCGCGCTGGTGACCGGCGCCGGGCCGATCGGGCTGCTGGCCGCGATGATCGGCGTGCAGCAGGGGTTGGACGTGCACGTGCTCGACCGGGTCGAGGACGGGCCGAAGCCACTGCTGGCGCGGCAGCTCGGCGCGACCTACCACCACGGCGACGTGGACGAGGTCGCCTCCGGGCTGCGGCCCGACGTGGTGATCGAGGCGACCGGCGTGGGCAGCGTGGTCCTCTCCGCCGTGCGCAACACCGCGGCGTTCGGCGTGGTGTGCCTGACCGGCATCTCGTCGGGCGGCCACACCGTGAACGTGGACGTCGCGATCACGAACCGGGCGATGGTGCTGGAGAACGACGTCGTGGTCGGCTCGGTCAACGCCAACCCGCGCCACTACCGCCAGGCGGCCGACGCGCTGGCGAAAGCCGACCCGACCTGGCTGGAGGGCCTGATCAGCCGCCGCGTGCCGCTGGAGCGGTTCGCCGAGGCCTTCACCGCCCGGCCCGACGACGTCAAGGTCGTCATCACCCTCTGAGCCGCGGCTGGTGGACTCACCGATGCGGACGTGATCACGTGCGCCCATGCTGTGGGAATGGCTGTCGACCCGCGTGGCTCCGACCTGAAGCGACTGCTCGCCGAGGACCCCGGCGGCCCGGTCGTGATGCTCAACCTGCTGCGCTTCGCCGAGGACGGCGTGGCGTCCTACGAGGAGTACGCGCGGCACCTGCGCGAGGTCTTCCTGCCCCGCTACGGCGCGGAAATCCGGTACGCGGGCGCCGGCTCCACCGTGCTGGCCGCCGAGGACGGCCAGAGCTGGGACGCCGTGGTGATCGTCCGCTACCCCGACCGGGCTGCGTTCGGCCGCATGGTCGCCGATCCCGAGTACCAGCGGGTGACGCACCTGCGCACGCGGGCGCTGACCGAGGCGGTGCTCCAGGCGACGATCCCCTGGGGCTGACCGCTCCGACGGTCCCCAGGGGCTCGGGGTCGCTCGGGTGGGGCCGCTCGCGGTCGCGTCGGCCGGGGCGTGCTCGAAGTGCCACTCCTCGTCGACGTAGCGCCCGGCCGGCGCGCAGACCTGCCCGGTCGCCGGGCCCGGGACCTCCTCCACGATCGCGAGCGGCCGTCCCGCGACGGCAGGACCAGCCGACCGATCACGACGAGGCGCATCAGGTCAACGCGCCCACGGCGTACGCGGCGGCTTCGGCGAGCAGCGCCTGGTCGCGCGCGGCGTCCGCGGTGGCCTTGCTCGACATGATCGAGATTACGAGCGGCGCGGCGTCCGGGGGCCACACCACGGCGATGTCGTTGACCGTGCCGTAGCCGCCGGTGCCGGTCTTGTCGGCGACGGCCCACCCCCGCGGCACGCCGGCGCGGACGCGGTGGGCGCCCGCCTCGGTGGCGTTGCGCTCGAGCAGGTCGCGCAGGAAGGCGCGCTGGTCGGGTCCGAGGGCGTCGCCGAGCACGATCCGCTGGTAGTCGACGCCGATGGCGCGGGGCGAGGTCGTGTCGCGGGGGTCGCCGGGCACGGCGGTGGTGAGGTCCGGCTCGAACCGGTCCGACCGCGTGACGGTGTCGCCGAGCCCGCGCGCGTACGCGGTCAACGCGGCCGGGCCGCCGAGGTCGCGCAGCAGCAGGTTGCCCGCCGTGCCGTCGCTGTGGCGGACCGCCGCGTCGCAGACCTGGCGGATGGTCATGCCGGTGGCCACGTGCCGCCTGGTGACGGCGGAGCTCGCCATCAGGTCGTCCTCGGTGTAGGTGACGACGGTGTCCAGGTGGGACAGCGGGTTGCGGTGCAGCACCGCGGCCGCCGCCAACCCCTTGAACGTGGAGCAGAACGCGAAGGGCTCGTCGGCCCGGTACGCGAGGGTCGTCCCGGTGCCCGTGGCGACGGCGTACACGCCGAGTCGCGCGTCGAACTTCCGCTCCAACTCGATCAGGTGATCGTGCGGCACCGCGGCCGGCGTGGACGTGGGAGCGGCCGTGTCGACGGGCGCCGACACCGGCGTCGGGTCCTGGGCGCAGCCCGCCAGCGGGAGCAGCGCGGCCGCGCCCAGGAACGAGCGGCGGCTGACGGTGCGGTGCGGCGGTGTCACGCCCAGCAGCTTCACAGGTGGTCGTGGATGTTGTCCAAACGGCTCGGCGCCGCCGGAGGAGCACTTCGGCGCGGCGGCTGGTCGCCGTGCCGCCCGGCGAGGGTGCTCGGCAGGTGCTCGCCGGCCCGGGGTCAGCGGAAGTCCCGGGCGGAGGGCACGAGCGCGGCGGCGGCCGGCGCGGCGAAGCAGACCACCGCGCACACCGCGAGGACGACGTCCGCGCCGAACCCGTCGATCGCCGGCGCGATCAGGGCCAGGCCGACCGGCGCGAGGCCGTAGGACAGCAGGAAGTCCAAGGACGACACCCTGGCCAGCATCGAGGGTTCGACCTCGCGCTGCGTCGCCGTGAACCACGGCACGTTGAACAGCTCGATCCCCACCCCCGCCGCCACGTACGCGCCGATGACGAACACCGCGTGCACCGGCAGCAGCAGGGTCAGCGGCACGAACCCGTAGCACGCCAGGCCGGCCAGCGCGGTCCAGCCCTGCGCCCGGGAACCCCGCCGTCCGGCGATGATCGCGCCACCCAGCGCGCCCACCGTGTACGCGGTCATGGCGGCGGCGAGCACCGCCCCCGTGCCGTAGCGGTCGCGGCTCACCAACGGCAGCACCACACCCGTCGCGGAGTACCCGGTGGCGATCACCGCGGTCAACGCGCCCAGCCCCGCCACGAACCACGGGTGCCGCCGCGCCTCCCGGACCCCGTCGACGAACTCCGCCGCGAAACGCCGCCGGGCCGCCGGGACGACGGCCGTGCCCGGGGGTGGGATCGACGCCGCGGCCAACCACAGCACCGCCGTCGCGACGATCAACGCCGGTGTGTCGACCACCAGCGCCAGCAACGCGGTCAGGCCCGGCGCGACCAACGTGGTGACCCGCACGGCCAACGTCATCGCCGCGTTCGCCCGCCGGCGCTGCTCCTCGGCCACGACTTCCGCCGTGAGCGCCTGGAAAGCCGGGCGGCACGCGCCCTGCCCCGCGCCGACCGCGGCCGCCGCGACGGCCATCACCACGACCGAACGCCCCAACCCGACCGCGATCAACGGCGAGGTGAGCCCGGCGACCGAACCCGCCCAGAACACCACCCGCCGCCGGGAGTGCCGATCGGCCAGCACACCGGCGACCGGCACCGCGACCAGGAACCCGACCGTCCGGGCGGCCAGCACGACCCCCAGCTCGACCGCGGTCATCGACCGCTCCAGCACCGCGAACCCGAGCACGAACGGCAACGCCCACGTGGCCAGGCCGGAGGCGGTGGCGCCGATCCACAACCGCAGGAACGCCGTGTCGCGCAACAGCGTCCCGCCGGGGCGGACGTCCGGTCGCACGGTCGCTCAGCCGGCCTCGGTGGCGCCGGACCGGCCGGTCGCGCGCAGCAGGTCGTCGCGCGCCCGTGCGACCCGGGACCGGATCGTGCCGACCGGGCAGCCCGCGACCTCGGCCGCCTCCGCGTAGGGCAGCCCCAGCACCTGGGTGAGCACCAGCGCTTCACGGCGGTCCGGGTCCAGCGCGTCCAGCAGCACGTTCAGCTCGACGGCGTCCTCGAAACGGGACTCGACCGGACGCCGGTCCGCCTCCCGCTCCCAGTCCGCGCCGGGCGACAGCCGCGGCCGGGACCGCGCCATCCGGACCTGGTCGACCACCACCCGGCGGGCGATCGACAGCAGCCAGGTGCGGGCCGACGAACGCCCGGCGAACCGGGGCAGGCTCACCAGGGCGCGCGCGTAGGTCTCCTGGGCGAGGTCGTCCGCCACGCCGACGTCGGCGAGGTGGGCGATGAACCGCCACACGTCCCGTTGCGTGGCCCGCACGAACCGCTCCAGCGCGTCCCGGTCACCGGAGCGGGCCCGCAACGCCCAGCGCGTCACCTCGTCGTCGGGGTTGGTCACGTCGGGGAAGGTCACGACTCCGAATCGTAACCACACGGCCGTCGGGAACTCGTGCACCGAATGGAGCTACTACTGGGACGCGGACTGCCGAACCCGCCGTGAAGCGTTGTCCGCGCGCCTCGACGGTGAAGCCGAGCCCGCGCCCGCCGCCGAGGTGGACGCGCACGCCCGGCGGTGCGCGGACTGCTCGACGCGGCTGGTCCGGGCGCAGGCGCTGACCAGGGCGATCCGGGTGCGCCTGGCTCACCCCGGACCGGACCTGGTCGCTGTCGTGCCGGCGGACGCGCCACCTCGCCACCTCGCCCTGGCACCGCGCCTGGCGCTGGCCGCGGTCGCGATCGTCCAGTTGTGGCCGGCGTTGGCGCAACTGCTCGCCGGCGCCACGTCCCCGCCCGTGCACGGCATCTCCGGGCACCTGTTCAACGAGGGCGCGGCGTGGAACCCGGCGTTGGACATCGGCCTGCTGGTTGCCGCCGTGCACGCGCACCGCGCCGCCGGGCTGTTGCCCACGCTCGGCGGTTTCGTCGCGGTGCTCGCCGCCTTCTCCGCGCACGACCTGCTCACCGGCGTCACGACGGCGGCGCGCGTGCTGACGCACCTGCCGGTCCTGACCGGACTGGTGCTGCTGCACCTGGTCCACCGCGCGCACCGGAACCAGCCGGCCCCCGGCACACCAGCCGAGCACGGCCACGACGTGCACGGCCACGACGTGCACGACGGTCCGGGCGAGACGGGCGGCGACCGCTGTCCCGCGCGGGCGGAGAGGCGGGGCCGGGGCGGTCTGCGGCCCACCGCCCACCGGCGTGCCGCCTGACCCGTGGCGACGCTCGGCTGCCGCGACTTGCGGCCCGCGCTGTCGGGCTCGCGGTCAGGCCACCGCCGGGCTCGTGGTCGGCGAACTGGGTCGGTCGACCGGTCCCGGTGGCCGCCGGTCGAGACGGTCAGGCGCGCCAGACCGTGCCCCGCCGTTCGTACTCCAGCACCGTCTCCACCCGCTGGGCGAGCTGCGCGCCGAGGAACCGCTCGACCAGCCACAGCGCCACGTCCAACCCGGAGGTGATGCCGCCGCCCGTGACCAGGTCGCCGTCGTCCACCACGCGGGCGTTGACGACGGTGGCGCCCTGCGCGGCCAGGTCGGCCTTCGCGCCGCTGTGCGTGGTCGCGTTGCGGCCCCTGGTCACCCCCGCGGCGGACAACACCATCGTGCCGGTGCAGATGCCGACCCGAAGCGCGTCGACGCCGGCCAGGCGGCGCAGGAAACCCCGGTCGGCGGCGAGCCGGTTGACGCCCGGTCCGGTCTTGTCGGTGTACCCGCCACCGGGCACCACGAGCACGTCCGCCCGGTCCGACGACCACCCCTCCGCCACCTGGACCCTGGTGTCGTACCGGCAGGTGACCGCGCCGGGGCGACCGGTGGTCGCCAAGGTCGTCGTCAACGCGCCGCCACTCATCCGCCCGGCCAGCCCCAGCACCTCCACGGGCGCGATGAAGTCCTGCTCCTCCACCCCGTCGAACACCAACACCCGCACCCGCAGCGGCGACGACGCGGTGGCGGTGGCCGCGGCGCCGGACGCAGCGCCCATCGTGCCGACGGACAGCGCCGACGCGCGCAGGAACGCACGACGTTCCACGGTGACCTCCCCAGTTCCCGGTGTCACCCAGTGGTCGGTCGGAACCCCCGTCCGGTTCCCGGACCTCGGCGGGGCGTCACGGGACTGCCGCGCGGACGAGGGCGGCGGTGGCCGTCGACCGGGACTGCTGGGGCCAGGCGATCGAGAGGGTCGCGGGCGGCGCGTCCGGCACGTCGAGGTAGGCGATGCCCGGTCGCGGGTAGCGGTCGACGACGGACTCGGGCAGCAGGGTGACGAACTCGCCGAGCTCGACCAGCTTCAGCAGCTGGGGCAGGTCGCGGACGTCGTGCCGGGCGACGATCCCGTCGAGGTGGTGGTGGAGCTGGTCCAGCCGCGTCGCGTCGTCGATGGGCAGCCCGAGGTCGGCGAGGGTGGCGTGCCCGCGCCCCGCGAGCGGGTGGCCGGTCGGGACGGCGGCGACGTGCCGTTCGACGGTCACGGTCTCGGCGTCGAGCCCGACGTGGTCGAACGGCTCGTAGACCAGGGCGGCGTCGGCTTCGCCCCGGCGCAGGAGCCCCGGTTGCTCGCCCCACCGGCACAGGCGGACCGCGACCGGCAGGGACGACGCCGGGTCGGCCGCGTACCGGGCGAGGACGGTCTCCAGCAACCCCGCGTCGCTGTCGGCCTTCACCGCCAGGACGAGCTTCGGCTCGGCGGCGCGTCGTGCCCGCCGCCCGGCCGCGCCCAACGCCTCCAAGGCGATGCGGGCCTGGTCGAGGAGCACCGACCCGGCGGGGGTCAGCGCGACGTTGTGCGTGGTCCGCTCGAACAGCGCGACCCCCAACTCCGCTTCGAGCTTGCGGATCGTGCGGGACAGGGGAGGGGGCGAGATGCCCAGGCGTTCGGCCGCGCGGGCGAAGTTCAGCTCTTCGGCGACGGCGACGAAACAACGCAGGGGGCGTGACTCCACCCGCACACCTCCGCTCGGTATGTCCCTCAGGGTAACAACCCGGTCCTTGGTGATCCTTCCGACCTGTCGGGGTCGCGGGCAGGGTGAACGCGTGATCATCGTGAGCGGTGCCAACGGAAAACTCGGTCGAGCGGTGGTGGAACGGCTGCTGCTCCGGGTCGAGGCGGACCGGATCGGGGTGTGCGTCCGCGACCCGGAGGGGGCGCGGGGCCTGGCCGGGCGGGGCGTCCGGGTCCGGCAGGGTGATTTCGCCGACGCGGGGAGTTCGGCGCACGCGTTCGAGGACGCGTCGCGGGTGTTGGTCGTGTCGGTGGACACCAGCGGCGAGGCGGCGGTGCGCCTGCACGGGGCGGCGATCGACGCGGCCGTGCGGGCGGGCGCGGAGCGCGTCGTCTACACCAGCCACATGGGCGCGAGCCCGTCGTCGTTCTTCGCGCCCATGGTCGACCACGCCGCCACGGAGGTGCTGTTGCGGGACTCGGGCGTCGCGTTCACGGCGCTGCGCAACGGTTTCTACGCGTCGTCGGCGCTCATGCTGCTCAGCGGGGCGATGAAGACGGGTGAACTGGCCGCGCCGCAGGACGGTCCGGTGTCGTGGACGTCGCACGACGACCTGGCCGAGGCGGCGGCGCTCGCGTTGACCGGGGATGTCCTGGACGGTGTGACGCCTCCTCTCACCGGTCCCGCGTCGATCGACCTGGCGGGGGTCGCGGCGATCGCCTCGGAGGTGACGGGCCGGCCGATCCGGCGGGTCGTCGTGCCGGACGACGACTACCGGGCCGGGCTCCTCGCCCACGGCTTGCCCGGTCACGTGGCGGACCTGCTCGTGGGGATGTTCGCGGCGAGTCGTGAAGGGCGGTTCGCGGAGGTCGGCCCCACCCTCGCCGACCTGGTCGGGCGGCCGACCGTGCCGCTGCGCGAGGTTCTCGAAGCGCGGCGGACCGACCTTGGAGTTTCTCAACCTCTGTAGCTTCAGTGTAGATCAAAACTCGCTGGGGGTTCCTCCGGTGTGGACGGAGGTGGTGGATCAGGCGAGGCCGCCGTTGGCGAAGAGCACCTGGCCGTTGATCCAGCGGGCGGGACCGGCGAGGAACGCGACGGCGTCGGCGATGTCCTCGGGCTGCCCGAGCCGTTCGAGCGGGGTGGCCTTGGCGAAGTCGGCGATGAGGGCGTCGTCCTTGCCGTCGAGGAACAACGGCGTCGCGGTGGGACCGGGTGCGACCGCGTTGACGGTGATGTCCTTGCCGCGCAGCTCGCGGGCGAGGACGAGGGTGATGCTCTCGACGGCGGCCTTGCCGGCGACGTAGCCGCCGTAGGTGGGCAGCCGGGTGCGGGTGACCGAGGTGGAGAAGGTGACGATCGCGCCGCCCCGGCGGACGCGGCGGGCGGCCTGCTGCGCGACGACGAACGTGCCGCGGATGTTGGTGCGGCACATGCGGTCGAGGTCGTCGAGGTCCAGCTCGGCGATCGGCGCCAGGACCATGGTGCCGGCGGTGTTCACGACCACGTCGACACCGCCGAACGCGGCCTCGACCGCGTCGAACGCGGCGCTCATGTCACCCTCGTCGGCCACGTCGCCGCCCACGGCCACGGCCTGGCCGCCGCGGGCGGTGATGTCGGCGACGGTCGCGTCGGCCTTGTCCTTGTTGCCGGCGTAGTGCACGCCCACGGCGAACCCGTCGGCGACGAGCCGCTCGGCCACCGCCCGCCCGATCCCCCCGCTGCCGCCGGTGACGAGGGCGACCCGGGTGGCGGTGCTGCTCGTGCCGGCGGGGGAGGTGTTGGTGGTGTTCTCGGACATGAGGTTCCTCTCTGGTGCAAGGGATGTGTGCTCTGGGGGTTCGGGTATGGCGCGCGGCTACGGGTGCTCTGGCGGCGGTGTGGGTCGGAGGTGCGGGTGGGTCAGGGTTTGGGGGCAGTGGCGAGGTGGGTGAGCCATTCGGTGAGGAGGGCGAACTCCGCCGGGCTGAAGGAGTCCGGCCGGTGGGAGCGCAGCAGCGCGCCGAGGGTCGTGGCGGCCTGGGCCACCGACGGCGGTGTGTCGGCGGGATCCGCGTCCGGTTCCGGGGTCAGGATGCCGGGCAGCACGATCTCCCTCACCCGTGCCGACAGCTCCGGGTCGCGGTCGGGTTCGGGGCGGTTCAGCAGGGACAGGGCGACACCGGTGTTGGCGGCCATCACCACGTCGGCGGCGCGGTCCGGTTCGACCGCCAGGCGGCCGGCCCGGGCGACCCGTTCGAGCACGCCGCGCAGCAACTCGTCCGCCTCGCGGACCGCGCGCGGCGGGGAGGTCAGCCGGGGCGTGTACATCAGGCGGTACACGTTGGGGTGGTCCAGGGCGAACCTGGTGTGCCCGTCCCAGCCGCGCCGGAGGTCGGCGACGGGGTCGTCGGTCGGCACGGCCGCGCGCTTGGCCGCGAGGTACTGCGCGAAACCGTGGTCGACGACCGCGGCGAGCAGGCTGTCCTTGTCGCCGAAGAGCCGGTAGATCACGGGCTGCTGCACCCCGGCCTTCTCCCCGACACCGCGCGTGGAGATGTCGCCGTTCGGCGAGGACTCCAGCAGCTCGGTGGCCGCCGCCAGGATCGCTGATCTGTGGTCCATGTTAGCAACGATAACACGGAGTCGAATCAGTGCCAACACTTTCTTGTTAGCGGCGATACGAGCAGGTCGGAGGGTTGCGACGGCCTGTGGTCGAGCCAGGCGCGCAGCGCCCACCAGTGGCGCAGGGTGCCCAGGACGGTGGACGGGTCGTCCGCGCCGCTGTCGTCCCACGGCGCGCCGGTGAGCTCGGCGAGCCGGTCGAGCCGGTACCGGACGGTGTTGGGGTGCACGTGCAGCGCGGCGGCGGCGTGGCCGAGGCGTTGACCGCGGTCGAGGTAGACCAGGGCGGTGCAGACCAGCTCGCGGTGGAAGTCGTCGTCGTGGTCGAGGCCGGCGAGCGTGCCGCGCAGCAGGTCGGCGAGCACGGGTTGCGCGGCGAGCGCCACCTCGCCCGCCAGGTCGGTCAGGTCGCGCACCCCGCGTAGCCCGGCCCTCCCGGCGATCCGCAGCGCCGCCACGCACAACGGGTGGACGTCGCGCATCACCGCGAGCCCCGTCGCGGGCGCCACCACCAGCAGCACGTCCGGCGCGAGGTCGGCCGGCGGTCGAGCGGACAAGCCGGCCAACCGGCCCTCCACCAACCCGTAGACGCCGCCGAACCCCAGCAGCCGCTGTTCCAGCGCCCGCGCCTCGCCCGGCAGGGTCACGTCGGAGACCAGGCAGTGGTACCGCCCGTCCGGCGCGAGGCCCGCGCGCCGCAGCTCCGCCGGTTCCGGTGGCGTGTCGTCGCCGTGCACGAGCAGCCGCCGCAGCAGGTGGGTGTTCGCGTCCCGGTTCGTCCGGGACAGCTCGAGCTCGGCCGTGTGGTAGCCGTTGATGACGTGCCGCTCCAGCACCCCGGTGTAGCGGTCGAGGTCGACCAGCCCTTCCAGCAGCACTTCGTCGGGGACGCCGGCGGCCCGGCTGCGGGCGATGGCGACGTTCATCGCCGCGGTGCGCGCCGCCTGGACCCCGCGCAGCAGCCCGTCGATCGAGATCCCCTGGGCCGCGCGGTCGGCCCCCAACGCCTGCGCCGCCCCGAAGTCCTGCGCCTCCGGCTCCTCGGACCGCTCGAAGAAGTCGAGCCCGGTCGCCAGCAGCACCTCGACGTGCCGGCGGTTCTCCGCCTCCGGCAGCCGCGCCACCTCCGGCGACTGGCCGCGCGCGGCCCGGACCAGCTCCTCGACGACGCCGCGATCGGTCGCCATGCCCCTGAGCACCTGCCCGAGCAGGCGACCGCGGTCGTGCGTTGCCGACACCGGCCCATCCTCCCGCCGCGACGTTGTGGCAGTGGCATAACGGGCAAGCGGCTCGTTGGGCATCGGCCCCTACCGCGGTCGCGCCGCGAGCCGGTATCTATTGCCTACTGAACGGTAACAGTCCGGCCGGGCCCGGGGTCACGGGTTCGGGAACTGGCGTGGACGACCTCGAAACCCTGCACGGATGTGACAACTCCGCATCCGGTTTGGAGCTCTCGTGGACAAGAAATCCGGGTCGGGAGGACGGAGGCGCGCACCCCGCACGCGCCTGCTCGGCCTCCTGGCGACCTGCGTGCTGGCCGCGACCGCCGCGCCCGCCGCGGCCACCCCCGCCGAACCTCCCGCGGGCGCGGCGCTGCGCGAGGTGATGTTCGTCGGGAACAACTGGGACGGCACCGCCGACGTGATCGCCGCCCGCGGCGACTTCGCGCGGATCGGCCGGGTGGACATCATCCCCGACCGCCAGGAGCGGTTGTGGGAGATCTACCTCAACCCGATCAAGCTCGCGTTCTTCCTCGGCATCCGGTCCGGGCCGGGGGAGGGGCACGACCAGTTCGTGGACGACATGTACACCACGCCCGACGGCCGGGCGGTGGTCGCGTCCCGGCCGAGCTTCGCCGACGTGGTGTCCATCGACCTGGCCACCGGCCGGGTCAACTGGCGCTTCCCGGTGTCGGGCTTCCGCTCCGACCACATGGCCGTCTCGCCCGACGGCCGCCGGGTCGCGGTGTCCGCCTCGACCTCGAACACCGTGCACGTGCTCGACATCGAGACCGGTCGCCAGGTCGGGTCGTTCGCGACCGGCGACAAGCCCCACGAGAACGTGTTCACCGACAACGGCCGCTACCTCTGGAACATGTCCATCGGCGAGGTCAACACCGCGCTGGACGACCCGGCGTTCGACTTCACCAAGGGCGACCGGCGGATCACGGTGGTGGACGCGACGACGTTCCAGCAGGTCGAGGTGATCGACATGAGGTCGCGGCTGGACGCGTTCGGCCGCTCCGACCTGTCCGACTCGGTGCGGCCGGTGGCGTTCGCGCCCGACGAGTCGAAGCTGTACTTCCAGGTGTCGTTCTTCAACGGCTTCCTGGAGTACGACGTCGCCACCGACCGCATCACCCGGCTCAAGGAACTGCCGAAGAACCCGAACACCAGCGCGGACCGCACGACCTGGGTCAACGACTCGCGCCACCACGGCATGTCGATGAGCCCCGGCGGCGACAAGCTGTGCATCGCCGGGACCATGGACGACTACGCCGTGGTCGTCGACCGCGCGACCCTGCGCGAAGGCCCGCTCGTGCCGGCCGCCAAGCCCTACTGGGCGACCGTCAGCGGTGACGGGCGCAGTTGCGTGATCTCGGAGAGCGGCGCCGACCAGGTGACCGCGATCGACTTCGCGACCGGGCGCAAGCTGGTGTCGGTGCCGGTCGGCGACCACCCGCAGCGGGTCCGCGTCGGCTACGTCCCGACCGGCTGGACCGGCCCCTCGGCCGGCTGAGACGACCAGGGGAGCGGTGGTCGGCGAAGCGGCCGGCCACCGCTCCCCGCACCTCCGGACCCCTGAACCTGCTGTTCGGCGGCGACCGGACGATTCCGCGCACGGACACCGCGTTCCTGGTGGCGTTCGTGCTGACCGTCGTCACGGTGGCGTGCGGGACCTGCCGCGGCGGCCCGGTCTGGTGCGGACGCTGCTGCTGGGCCGCGTGGCGCCGGCCGCGGCGGGTTCGCGGCGGCGGCCGTGCCGATGCCGGTGTGGCTGCTCGGCCTGGTGGGCCTCGGCCTCGGCGTGGGCCGGCCGTTGACGATGTCGTGGCAGGCGGAGGCGACGCCGCCGGGGTCGCGCGGGCGGGCGATGTCGTCGCGCCGCACCGGGAACCGCCTCGGCCAGGTCGTCGTGCCCGGTGCGGGTGTCAGGTGTCGGCGAGGCCTGCTTCGTAGCCCGCGATCACCAGTTGGGCCCGGTCGCGGGCGGCCAGCTTCGCCATGAGGTGCCCGATGTGGGTCTTGACCGTGTGCCGGCTCAGGTGCAGGGCCTGCTCGATCTCGGTGTTGGACAGTCCCCTCGTGATCAGTCGGAGCACTTCCCGCTCCCGAGGGGTCACGCGGTCGAGCGGCCGTCGGACGCGGGGCGGCGCGGGGGAGCGGAGGAAGTCCGCGATGAGCCTGCGCGTGACGGTGGGCGCGAGCAGCGCTTCGCCCGCCGCGACCGTCCTGATGGCGTCGAGCAGCCGGTGCGGCGGGACGTCCTTGAGCAGGAACCCGCTCGCACCCGCGCGCAACGTCTCGTAGACGACGCCGTCGAGGTCGAACGTGGTGAGGACGAGGACCTTGGGCGCGTCGGGCAGCGCGGTGATGCGCCGGGTGGCGTCGATGCCGTCGAGGTCGGGCATCCGGACGTCGAGCACCGCGACGTGCGGCCGGTGCCGGGCGGCCAGCTCGCACGCCTCCCGACCGGTGCCCGCCGCCGCGACCACCTCCACGCCGGGGTCCGCGTCGACCAGCAACCGGATGGCGCCGAGGTACATCGGCTCGTCGTCGGCCAGCAGCACGCGGATCGGCTCAGCCATGACGGGCGTCGGGCTCGAACGGGAGCGTGGCGCGGACCTCGTAGCCACCGGGCGCGCGGCCCGCGCGCAGCGTGCCGCCGTGGAGCGCGACCCGTTCCCGCATCCCCAGCAGGCCGTGCCCGTCGCGGCCCGGGTCCGTGTCCTCATCGAGGGCGGAGACCACGGAGATGACGAGCCTGCCCGGCTCGACGGCCGTGACCAGGTGACACCGCGGCGGGCGGCCGTGACGCCGCACGTTGGTCAACGCCTCCTGCACGATGCGGTAGGCCGAGATCCGCACCGCCGCCGGCGTCCCGGACAGGTCGGCCTGCTCGACCGTCACGTCGACGCCGGCCGACCGCGCGTCGTCCACCAGCCGGTCCAGCCCGGCGGCGCCCGCCGGGGCCGACGGCTCGCGCAGCCCGCCGAGCACGGTCCGCACGTCCGCCAGCGCCGACCGGCTCACCTGCTCGATGCCCCGCAGCGCCGCCTCCCGCTCGTCGGGCCGCGTGCCCGCCACGTGGTTGGCGACCGCGGCCTTCATGGCGATCAGGCTGAGGTTGTGCCCGACCACGTCGTGGATGTCGCGGGCGATGCGCAGCCGCTCCTCGGCCACCGCCCGCGCGGTGCGCGACTCGGCCAGCTCGGCGCGGTGCCGCCTGCGGGTGCGCACGGCGGCGGCGACCGCCCACGACCCGGTGACGACCACCGCGCTGAACAGCGAGGTGGACACCGGGTTCGTGGCGAACGACTCGGTGCCCGCCGGGGCCGGGACGAGCGGCAGACCCGGCACGGTCGCCACCGCCACGCCGGCCGTCACCACGCACGCCAGCGCCGCGACCAGGCCCAGCGCGCCCGACCGGAACGACGACAGCGCCACCGGGTGGAGCGCCAGCGCGACGGCCACCACCGTCGACTCGGTCCCGGTGCCGACCGCGATCGCCGCCGCGCCGACCGGCAGCACGGTGGACAGCACGGCGGTGGGCCGCAGCCGGCGCGCGGCGAGCGGAACGCCGAGCGCCACGGCCGAGACCACGGCGACCACGTCCAGGGCGGGCGCGCGCAGGACCGCCCACACCACCACCACGCCCGCGATCACGGCGTCCGCCACCAGCAGCCCCTTCGGGCCGAGTCCCACCACAGGTGGCACGGTAACCGGGTGGCGTCCGGCGGAACTCGGACCACGGTCCGATGGCACGGGACCGGAACGCTCCGACACTGCCGGGGTGATCACCTCGATCCTGTCCACATTGATCGTCTCCGCCGTGTCCCTCGGTCCTGCCACCGCGGCTGCGCCCACCGTCGACGGCGCCGCCGTCGACGCGGTCGTGCGGCAGTACCGGGAGGACACGGCCCTGCCGGGGGTCGCGGTGGCCGTCACGCACGGCACCGAGGTCGTGCGCACCGCCGGGTACGGCCACACCCCGGACGGCGACCCGGTGTCCAAGCACACCACCATGGCCGCGGCGTCGGTGAGCAAGTCGTTCACGGCGTTGGCGGTGATGCGGCTCGTGGAGAGCGGTCGGATCCGGCTCGACGACCGGGTGCGCGCGCACCTGCCCGAGTTCACCATGGCCGACCCGCGGGCCGCCGACATCACCGTGCGCCACCTGCTCGACCAGACCTCGGGCCTGTCGGACACGACCCACCGGTCGTTCAGCGGCCCACCGGTGCACACGCTCGCGGAGGCCGTGGCGGCGATGCGCGACTCGAAGCCGGCCGCCGCGCCCGGCACGCGCTGGGAGTACCACAACCCGAACTTCCAGGTGGCGGCCCGGCTGGTCGAGGTCGTCGCCGGCCTGCCGTTCGCCGACCACCTGCGCCGCGAGGTCTTCGCACCGCTCGGCATGGCCGACAGCCGCACCGCCGACACCGCGAGCGACCTGCCGCCGAGCGCCGCGGGTCACGTCAAGGTCCTCGGCCTGCCCGTGGCGCTGCCCGAACCACCGGCGTTCGGCAACGGCTCCGGTGGCGTGCTCACCTCCGCCCACGACCTGGCGGCGTGGCTGATCGCGCAGAACAACGGCGGGCGCGGGCCCGACGGCACGTCGGTCGCCACCCCGCGGAGCATCGCCGAGACCCACACGCCGTCCACCGCGTCGCCGTCCTACGGCCTCGGCTGGTTCGTGGGCGTCACACCGTCCGGCGCCCCGCTGGTCGACCACGGCGGCGACCTGTTCACCTCGACCGCGTACCAGGCCCTGCTGCCCGCCTCCGGCCACGGCATCGCCGTCCTGGCCAACACCGGGATGCGGCACGGCGACGCCCAGGCGATCGGCGCGCGGCTCATCGCCCTGGTCGAAGGCAGGCGACTGCCGCCCGTGGACGACCCGCACACCCTCGTGGACGTGGTGCTGCTCGGCCTCACCCCCGTGGTCGGGGCGCTGGCCCTTCGCGGTGCGCTCCGGTCGCGGCGGTGGGCCGCGCGCCGACGGTCGACCGCGTGGACGGTGGCGCGCCTGCTGCCGCTCGCGCTACCGCTCCTGCTCCTGACCACGATCCACCGGGTCGTCGGCCTCCTGTACCGAGGGCGTGACGTGTCCTGGGCGCAGGTGCCGTACCTGTACCCGACGTTCGTGGTCCTGCTGTCGGTGGCGGCTCTCGGCGGCGTCGCCGTGCTCGTCGCCCGGCTCGCCGCGGCGGCCGGGCGTCGGGGCTCGGCCGGTTGACGCGGGCCCCGGGCGTTCCCCGCCGCGGAACGCCCAGGGGTCCACGTCAGTCGTCCACGCCGTCCTCGTCCACGCCGTCCGGACCGTCCGGTTCGGCGGGTCGCACCACCCAGCCGATCGTGTCCGGCTCGGGCCACCACCCGGTCGGCACCGGCAGGGTCGGCCCGGGGGGCTCAGCGATCGGTTCGCAGTCCACTCATCACCTCCCGACGTCGAGCACTTGCGCCTCCGACGCTAGGGACGTGCCGCGATCCGCACAGCGGTCGGCTCCGGCCAACGGCCGCTCCAGGCCACCGCCGGCCGGGTTGACCTATTGCGGACGGTGGCCGGACCCGCCACTGCCGCCGACCGCCGAGGGCGGTCAGGATTTGGCCAGAGCCGGTCGGGGGACCAGCAGTGACCAGGAGGAAACAATGTCCAAGCGCATCATCGGCGCGGTGCTCGCCGCGGTCTTCGCCGCCACCCTCGGCGCCGCCACGGCGGCCACCGCCGCCGTGAGCGCCGCCGCCGCGAGCACCGCCGTGGCGGCCGGCGGCGACCCGACCGACCCGCCGGTCCCGTGCCCCGACCCGACGCTGTCGTGCGACGAGGACTACGGCTGGACGCTGCCGAGCGACTGACCGGTCAGTTCAGCCAACCCAACCGGGTGGCCGCGTACACCGCGGCCACCCGGTTGTCCGCTTGCAGGGCCTCCAGCAGCCCCGAGACGTACCGGCGGACCGTCCGTTCGCTGATCTTCATGTGCCGGGCGATGGCGCCGTCGGTCATGCCCGTGGCCAGCAGGTCCAGCACCTTGGCCTGGGTCGGGGTGAGCCCGTTGCGCGAGCCGGTCTCCTGCGCGCCGACCGGCACCGCCTGGCTCCACACCAGCTCGAACAGCATCCGCAGCGCGGCGATGATCGTCGGCGTCCGGATCAGCAGCGCGCCCTCCATGCCGGTCGGGTCCAGCGGCACCAGCGCCGAGTGCCGGTCGGCGATCACCATCTTCATCGGCAGCTCCGGCACCGCGCGCATCTGCCAGCCCGCCTTGATGTTGCCCTCGACCATGTCGCGGGAGCTCTCGAACTCCAGCACCGCCCGTTCGCACACGTTGCGCAGCACCACGCCCCGCTCGGCCACGACGGCGGGCAGCGTCATCACCGTCTGCGCGCTGGGCGCCTTGCGGAAGTGCCGGGTGGAGAACGTCACGAACTCCTCCCGCGCGGACAGGCACAGCTCGAACGAGATCTGGCCGATGCGCTGCGGGTCGGTGACGATCTCGATGTCGGCGGTGTCGCCCGAGGAGTTCGCCATCCGGTAGGCGGCCTGCAGCACGTCGAGCTGGTGCCGGGCCGCCACGATCGCCCGCTGCTGGTCGAGCACCTGCTGCTGCGCGGCGAGGATGGCGTGGTCGACCGCGCGCACCGGCTCGACCGGCGCGATGGTCGGGTCGCCCCGGTAGTCGCGGCGCACGAACCCCTTCTCGAACAGCTCGGCCATGTCCGAGCTGTCCGCGCGCGGGTCGTCCACGGCGATCGGCCCGCCGCGCACCAACGAGTCGTACAGCGCTCCCGCGCCCATGGAAAGCAGCCCTTCGAGCATGTCCCACCCCCGGGTTCCCCAAACCGGAGCCCCAGCGTACGGACGTGTCCAGTGGCGGCCAATGGCCGATCTGCCACCTACGCCCCCGCCTCTCCGGGCTCCAGGCTCGTGTCGACCAGCCACGACGGAAAGGCACGACGATGAGACTCGACCAGCGAGCGGCCAGGCTGCTGCTCTCGGTGGTGATCGCGGCCGGTGTGCTCGGCGGCGGCGTCGCCACCGCCGCCCCGGCGGCGGACCCGACCGGCGGCGAGGGGCTGCGCGCCGCCGTCGCCGGCTACCAGGCCGCGCCCGGCACGCCCACGACCACCGTGACGTCGACCGAGGTGTCCGGCGCGACCGTGACCGCCGAGGTCGCCACACCGCCGGTGACCAGGTCGGAGATCATCACCCGGGCCCGGACGTGGACGACGGCCGGCGTCCCCTACAGCCAGAGCGACTACTACGGCGGGTACCGCACCGACTGCTCCGGCTTCGTGTCGATGGCGTGGAAGCTCAGCGAGTCGCTGACCACCCGCAACCTGGACCAGGTGGCGCACCGCATCGACAAGGACGACCTCAAGGCGGGCGACATCCTGCTCAGCTACGACAACCACGTGGTGATCTTCGAGAAGTGGGCGGACACCGCGCGCACCGAGTACTACGAGTTCGAGCAGACCCCGCCGAGGGCCGTGTACCGGAAGATCCCGTACCCGTACTACAGCGGCACCTACCTGCCCTACCGCTACGACAACGTCATCGAGGACGACGGCGAGGTGACCGCGCTGCCCGGTCTGTCGACGATCTCCCGGTCGGCGGGTGACCTCGACGTGTTCGCGGCGACGTCGGACGGTCATCTGAAGCACCGGAACATGAACGACGGCGTGTGGGGTTGTTGGGCGACTCTGCCGTACAACGCGAAGATCAAGGGTGATCCGGCGGCGATCTTCTCGGCGGGGCGGATCGACGTGTTCGCGCAGGGTGTCGACAACCGGTTGAAGAAGATCACCTGGACTTCCGCCTACGGCTGGTACCAGTGGGCGGACATGGGTGACTACGTCGTCACGTCCTCCCCGGCGGTGACCAGCCGCTCGGCCACGGGCATCGACGTGTTCGCGAAGAACGCGGCCAACAAGATCGTCTACCGGCACTACGACACCGTGCAGGGCTGGACCACGAGCTGGTCGAACATCGGGTTGAACGCCTCGACCGTCACCGCGTCCGGCGCGCCGGCGGCCGTGGCCAACGCCGACGGCTCGCGGATGAACGTCTTCGCCCGCGCCACGGACGGCAGCCTGCTGTCGCTGATGTGGACGCGTGACGCCGGCTGGTACAGCTGGGCCGACCGGGGCGGCGACTTCATCGGCCGTCCCGCCGCCTCGACCCGCGGCGGCGACAGCGTGGACATCTTCGTGCGCGACCACGACAACAGCTTCGTCCACCGCTACAGCCCCAACGGCGCGGACTGGACCACGTACCCGGCCAGCGACTTCGGCGGGTACATCCTCACCAGCCCGACCGCCGTCTCGATGACCGGCCAGCGGATCGACGTGTTCACCCGCAACAGCGGCGCCGACCTGATCCGCAAGACCTGGACCGGCACGAACGGCTGGTACGAGTGGGCAGGTCACGGCGCGGTGGGCGCGCCCGCCTGCTGACCGGTGCGCAGGGCGGCCGGACCCCGGCCGGTCGCCCTCCCCCTCTTCCCCTCTCCCGCAGCACCTCCCTGTGCCTGAACCAGGAGCATCCCGTGAAACTCGCCGTGAGCCGGACGCTGTCCGCGACCCTCGCCGCCGTGGCCCTGAGCGTCGGTCTGACCGTGCTGGGCGCGAACCCGCCCGAAGCGGCCGCCGACGACATCCGGGCCTGCGACCCCGGCGGCACGACCTCGCAGGACGTCACGATCGGCCAGCAGCTCAACGCGCAGCTCGACTCGGACATGAGAGGCAACATGGACGCCTACGAGACGTCCTGCGCCCGGATGGTCGTGCAGGCGGTGAAGGCCCGCGGCCTGTCGTCGAGGGCGGCGGCGATCGCCATCGCGACGGTGATCGTCGAGTCGCACCTGCGCAACGTCAACTACGGCGACCGCGACAGCCTCGGCCTCTACCAGCAGCGCGACTCCTGGGGCACGGCCGCGCAGCGCCTGCACCCGCCGACCGCGACCAACAGCTTCCTCGACGTGATGCAGCAGTTCTACCCGAACGGCTCGTGGGCGGCGGAGCCGATCGGCGAGGTCGCGGCGGACGTGCAGCGACCGGCGGCCGAGTACCGGTACCGGTACGGCGTGCAGGCCGCCGACGCGCAGCTGATCGTCGCCGCGCTGTGGAACGCGGCGCCGGGCACCTCGACCACGCTGCCCGGTCTGTCGACGATCTCCCGGTCGGCGGGTGACCTCGACGTGTTCGCGGCGACGTCGGACGGTCATCTGAAGCACCGGAACATGAACGACGGCGTGTGGGGTTGTTGGGCGACTCTGCCGTACAACGCGAAGATCAAGGGTGATCCGGCGGCGATCTTCTCGGCGGGGCGGATCGACGTGTTCGCGCAGGGTGTCGACAACCGGTTGAAGAAGATCACCTGGACCTCCGCCTACGGCTGGTACCAGTGGGCCGACATGGGGGAGTACACCGTCACCTCCTCCCCGGCGGTGACCAGCCGCCACGCGACCGGGATCGACGTGTTCGCCAAGAACGGCGAGAACAAGATCGTCTACCGGCACTACGACACCGTGCAGGGCTGGACCACGAACTGGTCCAACATCGGGTTGAACGCGGCCGCGGTCACCGCCACCAGCGCGCCGGCGGCGGTCGCGAACGCGGACGGCTCGCGGATGAACGTCTTCGCCCGCGCCACGGACGGCAGCCTGCTGTCGCTGATGTGGACGCGTGACGCCGGCTGGTACAGCTGGGCCGACCGCGGCGGCAACTTCACCGGCCGGCCGACCGCGTCGACCCGCGGCGGCGACGCCGTGGACATCTTCCTCCGCGACCACGACGACAGCTTCATCCACCGCTACAGCCCCAACGGCGCGGACTGGACGACCTACCCGGCCAGCGACTTCGGCGGCCACATCTTCACCAGCCCCACGGCGGTGTCGATGACCGGCCAGCGGATCGACGTGTTCACCCGCAACAGCGGCGCCGACCTGATCCGCAAGACCTGGACCGGCACGAACGGCTGGTACGACTGGGCGGGCCACGGCGCGGTCGGCGCGCCCGCCTGCTGACCGGCGCGTTCCCGGGGGTCCCGCCCGCCACCACGGCGGGCGGGGCCACGCGTGGTGGCAGCCGACGGCGGGGTAGGCGAAGATCTCGACGTGACGGACAGCCTGTGGAACGTGAGCCTGGCCGACCTGCGCGCGCGGACGGCCGGCGCGAGCCCGACGCCCGGCGGCGGGTCGGTGGCCGCGGTGACGGCCGCGTTCGGCTGCGCGCTGGTGCTCATGGCCCTGGAGATCACCGCCCGGCGCGACCCCTCGGTCCGTGACGCCGTCGAGGCCGGCCAGGTCCTGCTCGACCGCCTCGGAGCGGCCGCCGACCGCGACGTGGAGCTGTTCGAGGACTACCTGCGGGCCCGGCGGCTCCCGCGCTCCACCGACGAGGAGCGGGCCGCCCGGGACGCGGCGGTGGCGGCGGCCTCGGTCGCCGCCACGGAAGGCCCGCTGACGGCCGCCGCGGACGCGGTGGAAACCTTGGAGTGGGCGTTCTCGGTGCTGCCGGTCGTCACCGGCACGGTCGTGAGCGACGTCCGCGCGGGCGCCGACCTGCTGCTCGGGTCCGTGCTGGCCACCCTGCGCGGAGCCGAGGCCAACGTGGCGCAGCTCGGCGCCGACGCCGGGTCCTTCACCACGCGACTGGATGCCGTCCGCCGCGCCGCTGTGGCCGCGCACACCCGCTTCGAGAGCACCCCGGAGGAAGCCGAATGACCGCCCGCACCATCGACCCGGCCGTCCTCGCCGAGTCCATCCGCGACGGGATCCGCGCCGACCTGGCGGCGATCCCGGAACGCCTCACCGTCGTCGGCTTCCTGGTCGACGGCGACCGGCCGGCGCGGACCTACGCCGAGTACACCCGGCGCGCGTGCGCCGAGGTCGGCATCGACTTCGACCTCCGCACGCCCCGCGCCGACGACGTCGAAGCCGCCGTGCGCGACGCCGGCGCGGACGACGGCGTGCACGGCGTGTTCGTCTACTACCCGGTCCGCGACCCCGAACGCGACCGCTGGCTGCGCGAGCTGGTCGACCCCCGCAAGGACGTCGAGGGCCTGCACTCGTTCTGGAGCCGGTGCCTCTACGAGAACCGGCGGTTCATCGACGACGCCGGCACCCGCCGGGCCGTCCTGCCGTGCACCCCGCTGGCCGTGATGAAGCTGCTGGGTGAGGCGGGCGCGTTCCGGGGCGACGGCGACACCCCGCTGGCGTCGGTGAAGGCGTGCGTCTTCAACCGCAGCGAGATCGTCGGCCGGCCGCTGGCCGCCATGCTCGCCAACGACGGCGCCGAGGTGACGTCGTTCGACCTCTCGGGCTCGCTGGCGTTCCGGCACGCGGCGGGCATCCAGGGCCACCACGTGGACGCCGTGGCGACCGACCGGGCCACCGCCCTGGCCGAGGCCGACGTCGTGGTCACCGGTGTGCCGTCACGTGACTTCCCGCTGGTCCGCGCGGAGGAGATCAAGCCGGGCGCGGTGTGCCTGAACTTCTCCACGATGAAGAACTTCGCCGACGACGTGGTGGAGCGCGCCTCGGTCTTCGTGCCCCGGGTGGGTTCGATGACCGTGACCATGGCGATGCGCAACGCGGTCCGGCTGTACCGCAACGCCAACCCGGCGTGAGTCAGTGGGTGGTCGGGACCGGCGTCCAGAGGGTGGCCTTGTTCGTGCTGTCCGCCCCGGTGGTGTGGCCGACGACGACGCCGCGGTCGTTGATCGCGACCGGGAGGCTGTGGTGGCCGGTGGGCGGGTCGAGGTAGGTGACCCGGCCCGCGCGCCACAGGAACGCGCGCGGCGTCGAGGACTCGTCGGCCGCCGTCCAGCCCACGACGTCGCCGCGCTCGTTGATCGCGACGGCCTCGGCCGGCGCGGGCACGCCGAGGTCGACCTGCTTGCCCTCCGCCGGCCACAGCACCGCGTGGGGGGTCCCGCTCTCGTCGGCCGCCCAGCCGACCGCGTCGCCGCGTTCGTTGAACGCCTGCTCGCCGTGCGCGACGCGGCCGTTCTCGGACAGCACGGTGGCTTCGACGCCCTCCCAGCGCACCGCGACCGTGCCCCGGTTGCCGAAGACCACCCCGGCCTCGGTGATCCCCTCCGGGGTGTACGTGCCGTAGCCCGGCGAGTCGCCCAGCCGCGTGCAGGCGCCGTCGACGCAGCGCACGGCGGCGAAGTCCTGGGTGGCGAACGCCGCGTAGCCGCCGACCACGACACCGGCGTCGTTGATGCCGTACACCCACAGGTCCGGCCCGGACAGCGACAGCTCGGTGAGCCGGCCGTCCTCCCACACGCCGACGCGGTTGTGCTCCTGCCGGAACAGGGACGTCGAGTAGCGCACCGGCACGGCGCCGTGCCCGTTCATCGCGGGCGCGGACGCCCACGCCGTGTTCGGCGCGACGACCGTCCGCGTGCCCGCGGACCAGATCCACGGCTTGTTCCGGTACGGCGCGGTGGCGGTCCGGGTCTCGATCCCGAGCACCTGGCCGTGCCGGTCGACCTCCACCGCCAACCCGGGGCCGAGGTCGGTGGCGCCGCCGCGCGGTGACCACAGCACCGCGCGCGGTGGCGCGTCGGGGCCCTGCGCGCTGCCGACCACCTGGCCGAGGTCGTTGAGGCCGGTGACGTGGTCCGGGTAGCCGGGCAGGCCGGCCAGCACGACGGCGACCATCTCGGGGTCGGCGACCGCCGACGGCGCGGACACGAGCGGCAGGGCGGTGGCGAGCGCCACCACGGCCAGCGCGGCGCGTAACTCGGGCATGTCCGCTCCGTTGCGAGGACGTCCTCCAGTGGCACTGGATCGATCGAACGGTAACCCCGGGCCACCCGGCCCGGCGCCGCCCGGACAGCGCAACCGCCCGCGAAACCCTTGCGCGCCGAAGAGGAGGAGGGGCGGGCGCCGTCGTGGCGCCCGCCCCCGCCCGGTCAGCTCAGCGACAGGTCCGAGGTCGGGAACGTGCCGTGCGACGGGTTGACGTCCGCCTCGCCGCCCTGGCCGTCGCACCGGCGGTCCGGGGTGAACCTCAGGTACGTGCCCGACGAGCAGGCGAAGGCGATCTCGGCGTCGCCGCCGACCACCACGCCGCCGGACAGGTTCGCGCCGTCCTGGATCAACGCGTTGTCCTTCACCACGGCGTTGCCGCCGACCACACCGCCGTTGACCCACCCGAGGCCTTCGACGCGGGCGTTGTCCCGCACCGTGGCCCGGCCGTACACGGCGGCCTTCGGCCCGACGTACGCGGAGGCCGACACGGACGCGGTGTTGGCGACCCAGCCGCCGCCGTTGGCGTGCCAGCGCCCGCCGCCGGTGGGCGCAGGCTTCACGTGGCCGGGTTCGAAACCCGACGGCGTGGCGCCGGAGACCCGGAACTCGTACGGGTACCGGCGGGCGGAGTTGTAGCCGTCCAGGAACGCGTAGTGCGGCACCGCGGTGGCCGGGGCGCCGGTCACGACCAGCCAGACCTCCCGCTCGCCGGACTGGAGCTGGAAGGTGATCCGCCCGTCCACGCCCACCGTCACCGGCGAGTAGCGCGGCGCGCCGTCGCGCACCGCGACCAGGCCGAACGCCCACCCGGTCGCCCCGGTCTCGGCGTGGCCCCTCACCCGCACCTTGACGAGCGCGCCGTCGCTGTCGGCCACCAGCTTGACCTTGTTGAAGCCGTAGTCGGACGGCGCGGCCCTGGTGTTCATCCGGAAGTGGCCGGCGCCCGCGTCGACCGGCTCGACCAGCCCGCCGTTGTAGGCGTGCAGGAACCCCGCGCCGTAGACGTTGTCGATGAACGGCATCAGCGTGGACCGGTTGCCGAAGTCCCAGGTGACGTTGCGCGTGGCGTACTCGCCGACGCGGCGGTTCAGCTCGGCCTGGCTGATGCCGGTGATCCGCCGGTAGGCCTCGAGCGGGTGCTCGGTGCTGCGCGCCTCGTTCCACAGCCGGTTGAACATCGCCAGGCCGTCGCGGTCCTTGATGTACTGCATCAGCATCCAGTTGCCGTAGTGGTGCCTGCTGGAGCTCCAGTACAGGTTCTCCGACCGCAACCACCGGGTCAGGTCGCCCGCCGCCGTGCCCGGCAGGGCCTGCATCGCCATGAACTCCGCGCTGGTCTCCCAGAACGTGCCCGAGTACGGCGCGGTGAAGCCGTACCCCGAGCGGCCCATGGTCGTGTAGGCCTGGAACACGTGGCCCAGCTCGTGCGCCAGGCCCCACGAGCCGGGCAGGGCGGCGCCGGGCGCGACGTTGATGATGCCCACCCGGCCGTCGACCGAGCCGCCCGTCGCCCACGCCTCCAGGTTGGACAAGCCCCACGTCCTGGTGACGATCACGATGATCTTGTGCTGGGCGAGCAGCCCCGTCTCCGGCGTGAACCGCATGGTGTTCACGTAGAAGCTGTAGAGGTTCTCCAGCTGGGTGATCACGCTGTTGGGGTCGAAGTTGTACGGCGAGGGCGCGGACACCGGGTTCGTGCCCGAGCGGTCACCCCACAGCAGCACGAAGTTCGTCGACTCCCGCATCCGGTTGGCCGCCCACGGCACCTCGCCGGTCTGCGTCCACCGGGCCGGGAGGTACACCGTCTTCGCCGCCGCGGTCGCGGTGGGCGTGGTCAGCAGGGCCGCGGCGAGGACCGCCGCGAGCACCGCCGTGAGCGCGGTCCTCACGCCGACCGCTGTTCTGGGCAAGCACACCGTCGAACACCTTCCACTCGGTACTCCAGGAGATTTCCCGGCGACGGCGGCGGATTCGACCGGAAACCTTGGTCAGCTCTCGTCGAACGCCCCGCCGGACGGCGTCGAACGAGTTCGACGCGGTGGCGGCGGGAGCGCCCGCTTCGCCACCATGACTCACGAAAACGATTTCGGCAAGGACCGGTCGCGCCGGTCGGCGAGGGGTGACGCGCCGGGGCGGAAGGTGGTGCGGGTCGGGCGGAAGGGGTGCGGCTAACGGAAGGTGGCGCCCACGCGGCCGGTTCGGCCCGCGCGGCGGCCGTCGACCCGGTGGGCGCGGCGTTCGTCACGAGTGCGAAGTGCCACCCGGTGTCCCTTGTGGACAGCAGCGGCCGGTTCACGCCGGGCGCGCCCGGTTCCGGCGCGACGGCCACCGGTTCGGCGCCGGTGTGCGCGGGCGGCCCGGTGACGGCCGCGAGGTCGCTCACCACCGTGGTCGACGCGGGCGGGAACGACGAGGGCAGGTGCAGTTCCGTCGGCGCGGCGACGCCGTTGCCCCGCCACACGAGCACGCCGAACTGCCCGGCGCCGACGAGGGCGCGCACCGCGGGCATCGCGTCGGGGATCCGGTTCCACGTCAGCACCGCGCCACCGTCGCGGGCGCGGTCCTCGTAGGCGAACGCCACCGCCCGGCCCGCCACGGCACGCGGGAACAGGCGGTCGACCACGCGGCCCTCCACCGTCAGCACGTGGTTCCCGGCGTCGTCGACGCGCACCGCGGAGAAGTGCTCGTCGTTCATCGCGTCACCCTCGGTGCGGACCTTGTCCGGGTTGTCGTTCACCACCTCGTGGTGCCGCCCGTAGTCGACGTCCCAGTGCCACTGGCCGCCCGACGGCACCGGCCCGGACCCCGCCGCGCCCGCCCACCACCGCGCGCCGGGCAGCCGGGAGTCCAGCGCCTGGTACACAGCCTTGAGCACGCTCGGGTTCTTGTCGGAGGTGAAGCCGGCGACCGGGTGCCCGAACTCCGACACGATCCCGGTCGTGCCGAGCGCGGCCGCCCGGTCCCGGATCCGGGCGAAGTCCGCCGCGTACTCGCCGTCGGCGGCCTTGCCCGGCTTGAGCAGACCGGACTGCGCCTTGCCGTCGCAGAAGTGCGAGTTGAACGCGTAGCGGTCACCCGGTGACGCCACGGCCGCCGGTAGAGCGGCATGAGCAGGTCGCGTTCCCGCGCCGGGCCGTCCTGGCCCTGGTCGTACCGCCCGGCGTGGGGCTCGTCGAACGGGTTGACGCCGAGCACGAGCCGGAACGCCTCGGCCGACAGCGACGACTTGAGGTGCCGCGTCGCCTCGCCCGCCTGGTGCAGGAACTCGTCGCGGATCCGGATGGGCCCGGCGGACGTGGCGACCTCGCGGTTGTGCCAGAAGTCGTGCACCGCGGCGGTGACCGCGTTGTTGCTCTTCATGTTCTGGCCCCAGTGCACGCAGATCCCGCACGACTCCTCGGGGTAGCCGCCCGCGCGCACGACCCACGCCGGCGCGCCGTCGCCGGTGTACCAGCTGTCGCGGTCGACCAGGTGCCGCGAGTTCAGGTCCTGGTGGAAGTCGAGGTAGACCCGGATGCCCTGGTCGGTGAACGCGCCCACCTGCTCGCTCACCCGGTCGAGGTAGGCGTGGCGCGGCTCCGGCTCGACCCAGGCCCACGTGAGCAGGAAGCGCACCGCGTTCGCCCCGGTCATCCGCCGCATCGCCGCCGCGCAGGAGCGCGCGTCCGCCGTGCTCGGGAACGGCAGGCCCCGGTGCTCGGCGAGCTTGGCCGTGCCGGACACGGTGAACCCGCGCAACACCACCTCGCGGCCGTGCTCGTCGCGGAAGGCGCCGTCGGCGACGGTCACGGCGGAGCCGTCGAACCACAGGTCGTCCGGCGCCCTTCACCCGACCGAAGGTGAAGGAGTTTCACGTTGACGGTAGCGGATCGGCCGGGTCGCACAAGGGCGCGGAGCCGGCGTTACGCTCGCCCGGTGATCCCGCACGACGACCCGCAGGCCCGTGATCAGGAAGCATCGGTCCGGCCGCAGTCGCTGATGCTGAGCTTCCTGGGCATCCACGTGCTCAACCGGGGCGTGGCGGTCTTCTCCGGCAGCGTCATCGACGTCTTCGCCCGCGTCGGGGTGTCGGAGGACGCGGTGCGCTCGACGTTGACCCGGATGGTCAAGCGGGACCTGTTGGCGCGGCACCGCGACGGCAGGCGCATGTACTTCGGGCTGACCGCGCGTTCGGCGGCGGTGCTGGAGGACGGCGAGCACCGGGTCTGGCGCAGCGGCGCGGTCAACAGCGACTGGGACGGCGTCTGGACGATGGTGGGCTTCTCGGTGCCCGAGTCCTGGCGCAGCCAGCGGCACGACCTGCGCTCGCGGCTGATCTGGGGCGGGTTCGGCCCGCTGCAGAACGGCCTGTGGATCGCGCCCGGCGTGGTCGACGTGCCCGCCCTGGTCGAGGACCTCGAGCTGGACGACCACCTCAAGGTGTTCACCGCGCACACGGCGAAGCCCACCGAGGCCGAGCAGATCGCGCGCACCGCGTTCGACGTGCCCGCCATCGCCGAGCGCTACCAGGTGTTCCTGCGCCGCTGGGACCACGACCGCCCGCTGGCCGACGCGCCGGACGACCTGGCCAGGCAGCTGCTGCTGCACACCGAGTGGTTGCAGCTCGTCCGCCAGGACCCGCGGCTGCCCGCCGAGCACCTGCCCGACGACTGGCCGGCGATCCGCGCCGAGCAGGTGTTCCACACCCTCGCCGGCGCCTACGCGGGGACCGCCGCGTCGATCGCCGGTTCGGTCCTCGACACGATCCCGGTCGACGGCCCCTGAATTCCGGTCCCCGATCGGTTGCGGCACGGTTCCGCGAGCGGTGTCCGAACATGTCGCCCGACCCGGCGTTGACGTCCCGGAAACCAAGCTCTACCTTCGCGGCAAGGATTCGGAGCATTCTCGAGAGCGTGCCGCCAACCGCCGCCTCCGTTTGTCGGCAGCCGTCACCCGAACGCGTTCACACCGGCGTTCACCAGCGTGAACGCATTCACCACCATGAACGCGGAAGGGCCGGCGGAATCGGACGGGCAACGTCCGGTCCAGCACAGGAGGCTTTTGTGGGCAAGCACGGCAGATTAGCGTCGCTCGCCGCGGTGGCGAGCGCATTCGTGGTCGCGGTGGCGGTTTTGCTGGTGCCCTCGGCAGCGGCCGCGACGTTGTTCGGCGACGACTTCGAGGACGGCGACTCGACCGGCTGGAGCGCCGGCGGCGGCAGTTGGGCGGTCGTCGCGGACGGGTCGCGGGCCTGGCGCCAGTCCGGCACCAGCACGGACGCCAAGGCGTCGGCGGGCGCGGTCTGGGCCGGCCAGTCGGTGCAGGCCCGGGTGAAGCCGACCGCGTTCAACGGCACGAACCGGCACGTCGCCGTGACCGCCCGGGTGCAGAACACCGGCAACTACTACTACCTGGCCCTGTCCAACGCGGGCGCCGCGGTACTCGGCAAGCGCGTCGGCGGCGGGCACACCACCCTGGCCACCGCGCCGGCCACCGTGGCCGTCGGCAGTTGGCACACCGTGCGGCTGGAGGCGTTCGGCAGCACGCTGCGCGGCTTCGTGAACGGCGCGCAGGTCGTGACGGCGACCGACAGCACGTTCGGCAGCGGCCGGATCGGCGTGGCGACCTACTACGCGGCGGCGACGTTCGACGACGTGCTGGTGACCGACGTGGCGGGCCCCGGCGGGCCGACGAGCACCACCACCACCACCACGCAGCAGCCGGGCACTTGCGCCACCTCCGGTCGCCCGGTCGGGTTCGCCTCCGTCACCGCGTGGGGCCAGAGCGGCACGACCGGCGGCGCGGGCGGTCCCACGATCGAGGTCGACACGGCGGCGGAGTTCCTGGCCGCGATCGCCCAGGTCGGACCGCTGAACATCTGCGTGCGCGGCATGATCGCGCTGCCCGGTCCCATGCACGACGTCACCTCGGACAAGACGATCGTCGGCATCGGGTCGGCCTCCGGCTTCACCGGCGGCGGGCTGAACATCGGCCTGCCGGTCTCCGACGTGACCTCGCCGCCCGCCGACGCGGTGCGCAACGTCGTCGTCCGCAACCTGGTGTTCCGCGACTGGGCCGACGACGCGATCAACGTGCAGATGTTCTCCCACCACGTGTGGCTCGACCACAACGACCTGTCGAACGGCTACGACGGCGCGATCGACATCAAGCGCGGCTCCAGCTACGTCACCGTCTCCTGGAACCACACCCACAACCACACCAAGAACATGCTGCTCGGCCACGACGACGGCAACGGCGCGCAGGACGTCGGCCGGCTGAAGGTGACCTACCACCACAACTGGTTCGACAGGACGCCGCAGCGCAACCCGAGGGTCCGGTTCGGCGAGCCGGTGCACATGTTCAACAACTACTACCTCTACAACACCGACGTCGGCGTGGCGTGCCAGGCGGACTCGGGCTGCGTCGTCGAGGGCAACTACTTCGAGGACGTGGAGGAGCCGGTGAGCAACAGCTACGCCGGTCCCGGCGGGCGGTGCGTGGCGCGCGACAACGTGTTCGTCGGTGAGTCCGGCCGGCCGGACTGCGGCGGCAGCGTCCAGGAGCCGCGCGACTACTACGCCTACGCACTGGACGACCCGAACACGGTGAAGGCGGCGGTCATGGCCGGCGCGGGCGTCGGCAAGGTCGGCTGACCGCCGCGGCGTGGCCGGCTCGCGGGCCGGCCACGCCGTCGCGGTGGCACGTGATCGCCCCGACCCGGGGCGGCGGGGTCAGGAGACGGCGGCGACGGCGGCGAGGATCTGGTCGGCCACCTCGGTCGGGCGGGAGAGGGCGATGGCGTGGGAGGCGTCCACCTCGACGGTGGTCGAGCCCAGCCGGCGGGCGGCGGCCCGCTGCGAGTCCGGGTTGATGGCGTGGTCCGCCGTCGCCACCACGAACCACGACGGCAGGGTCTTCCAGGCGGGCTCGACGGCCAGCGGCTCGCCGAGGGCGCGGGCCGCGATCGGGCGCTGGCTGACCGCGGCGGTGGCGGTGACCGAGTCCGGCAGGTCGGCGGCGAACACGCTCGGGAACGCGTCACGGCGGATCGTGAACTCGGTGTCGTCGCCCTCCCCGTCGGGGAACTGCTGCGGCACCAGGGACGTGTTCAGCTCCACCGGGGGGAAGCCCTCGACCGAGCTCAGCGCGCTCTCGCCGAGGTCGACGCCGAACGACGCCACGTACACGAGGGCCTTGGCGTTCGGCGTCTTGGTGGCGGCGTGCGTGATCACCGGGCCGCCGTAGGAGTGGCCGACCAGCACGACCGGCCCGTCCACCTGGCCGGCCACGCTCGCCACGTAGTCGCCGTCGTGCGCCAACCCGCGCAACGGGTTGCTCACCGCGAGCGCTTCGACGCCCCGCTCCCGCAGCAGGTCGACGACCTTTGCCCAGCTCGAGCCGTCGGCGAAAGCGCCGTGTACCAGGACGACGGTGGGGGTCTGACCGGTCATCGCGTGCTCCTCGGTTCGTCTTGCGGTGCGATGCCATAAAGCTAGTGCGCGATTGAGTTGTGCACAAGGTAATAGGGACCGTGACGATCTTCACGCCCGCTCGTTGGAACAACCGCGCGACCGACGCGCCCCGACCGACCGGAGGAACCCGATGCGCCTGGTGACCGCACTCGTGGTCGCGGCCTTCGCCGTGACCCCGCCCGCCGCCGCGAGCGCCGAGCACCCCGCGCCGGACCACGTCTGCGTCGCGAGCGTGCCGGAGACCGATCCGCTGGAACCGGGACCGGTGAACATCTGCGTCAGCGTCTTCAGGCCCGCCACCGCCTCCCCGGACAACCCGGTGCCGGTGCTCCTGCACAGCCACGGCTGGGGAGGCAGCCGCACGTCCGCGCCCGGCTCGTTCCGGCGGTACCTCGACGCGGGGTTCGGCGTGGTCAGCATCGACCAGCGCGGCTTCGGCGAGAGCGGCGGCAAGGCGCACGTGGAGGACCCGGCGTTCGAGGGCGAGGACGTCATCCGGGTGATCGACCACGTCGCCTCGCTGGACTGGGTCCGCGAGAACGGGCCGGGCGACCCCGTCCTGGGCGCCGTCGGCGGCTCCTACGGCGGCGGCTTCCAGTTCGCCGGCGCGTTCACCGAGGTCGCGAAGACCGGCCGCACCCGGTTCGACGCCCTCGCGCCCCAGATCACCTGGCACTCGCTGAACGACAGCCTCGCCCCGCGCGAGGTCGTCCGCACCACGTGGGTCACCGGTCTGTACGCCGCCGCGCTCGACGCGCACACCTCGACGATGCACGCCGGCTACGCCGAGGGCCTGCTCACCGGCGACTGGCCCGCCTCCATGGACGAGTTCTTCCGCGACAACGGCCCGGCGCACCACGTCGCGGCCGGCCGCCGGCTGGACATCCCGGTGCTGCTGCGCCAGGGGATCAGCGACAACCTGTTCCCGCTGGACCAGGCGATCGACAACTTCGACCGCGCCCTGACCCCTCGCGCCCGCGCGAACAGCCTGCTCATCGGCTACAACGGCGGTCACGCGCTGCCCAACGTCATCCCCACCGGCTACGCCGTCGCCGGTGACGAGTGCTCCGCGCGGCAGGGCGGCTACGACGACCTCGAACTGCGGTTCCTGGCCGAGAACCTGCAAGGCGCGCCGCGCGCCGTCACCGGCCACGGCCGCTACCAGCTCATGACCGCCGAGGGCGGCTGCGTCACCGTCGACTCCGTCGCGCCGACCACCACCGCCGCCCTGCCGGACATACTGACCACGGCCGGCGTCGGCCTGCCGCAGGCGGTCAAGATCGCGGACGGCCCGCTCGCCGTCGCCGGGTCGCCGGTGCTCGACGCCGTCGTCAGCACCCTCGGCCTGGACAACCGCGCGTTCTTCGGCCTCAGCGTCGGCACGTCCCCGGCGACCGCCAAGGTGATCCAGAACAACGTGCTGCCGCACCGCGAACGCGGCCTGCACCCGGGCGCCCGCCGGACGATCGAGCTGCCCGCGGTCGCCGCGACGGTCCCGGCCGGTCAGTCGCTGTTCCTCACCGTCACGCCGATCTCGGACATGTTCGTCCTGCACGGCAGCCGCACGCCGGGCGCGATGCTGCTGCGCGACGTGACGGTGCGCCTGCCCGTCCGCGGCTAGGCCCGACGCCGACCCGGACGAACCCGCGCCGCGGTGGGGCGTCACCCGACGCGGCGTCGAGGTCAGCCGAGCACGACGGCGACCCCGGTGAGGACCGGCACCGACAGGACGGTGGTGAGCAGCACGACGTCCCGGGCGAGCTCCGCGCCCCGGTCGTAGGCGGTGGCGTAGACGAACACGTTCTGGGCGGTGGGCAGCGCCGAGGTGAGGGTGACGGCCAGCAGCGCCGGGTCGTCCAGGCGGACCACCCAGCGGCCCAGGGCGTAGGCCAACGCGGGCTGCGCCACCGTCTTCAGCACGACGACCAGCCACACCTGGCCGGCCGTGCCGGCCGACGCCGGGCGTGGCGCGCCGTGCAGGCCCGCGCCGTAGGCGAGCAGGGCGGCCGGGACCGCGAGGTCGGCGAGCAGCTCGACCGGCCGCAGCACGGGCGCGGGCGGCATCCACCCGGCGGAAGCCAGCGCCAACCCCAGCGCGCAGCCGATCACCAGCGGCGTGCGCAGCGGTTGGGTCAGCAGCTGCGCGCGCGTCGGCGCGCTCTGGCCGGGATCGCGTGACGCGGCCAGCACGGTCAGCCCGATCGGCGCCAGGACCAGCACCTGGAACAGCAGGACCGGGGCGACGAGCGAGGCGTCGCCGAGCACGTACCCGGCGATGGCGACACCGAGGTTGCCCGCGTTGACGTAGGACGAGGCGAGCGCGCCGGTCGTGAGGTGACCGGCGCGCGGCCGCCACCGCCACCGCGCGACGGCGAGGTAGAGCAGACCGCACGCCACCGCGCTGCCCGCCGTGGCGACCAGCGTGGTGGACAGCAGCACGGCCGGGTCCGCCTCGGCGAGGGTGAGCAGCAGCAACGCCGGGGTCGCGACGAAGTACGACAGCCGGGACAGCACGCCGGTCGCACCCTCGCCGAGGACCCGGGTCCGGGCGGCGATCCAGCCGACCGCGATCACCGCGACGAGGGTGGCGAAACCGGCCAGGACCGCGTTCACCCGGCGGTCCGAACCAGGTCCGGACGCGCCACGTTCACCGCGGCGCGTCGACGGTGGCCGTCTCGACGGTCCAGGCGCGGGTCTGCTCGGAGAGGGTGATGCCCAGCCCCGGCCGGTCGGACAGGTGCATCCGCCCGTCCCTGATCTCCAGCCGCTCGGTGAACAGCGGGTGCAGCCAGTCGAAGTGCTCGACCCACGGCTCGCGCGGGTAGGCGGCGGCGAGGTGGACGTGGACCTCCATGGCGAAGTGGGGCGCGAGCTGGAGGTGGTGGTGGTCGGCGAGGGTGGCGAGCTTGAGGAACTGGGTGATCCCGCCGACGCGGGGCGCGTCCGGTTGCAGGACGTCCACGGCGCCGGCCCGGATCAGCTCGTAGTGCTCGGCGACGCTGGTCAGCATCTCGCCGGAGGCGACGGCGGTGGTCAGCGACCGGGCCAGCTCGGCGTGCCCCTCGACGTCGTGGGCGTCCAGCGGCTCCTCGATCCAGACCAGGTCGAACTCCTCCAGCGCCCGGCCGACGCGCAGGGCGGTGGGGCGGTCCCACTGCTGGTTGGCGTCGACCATCAGCGGCACGCCGTCGCCGAGGTGCTCGCGGACGGCCGCGACCCGGCGCAGGTCCTCCGACCGGTCCGGCAGACCCACCTTGATCTTGATGCCGCCGACGCCGGAGTCGAGCGTGCGGGTGGCGTTGTCCTTGAGCTGCCCGACCGACTCGTGCAGGAACCCGCCGGAGGTGTTGTAGCAGCGCACGGAGTCGCGGTGCGCGCCGAGCAGCTTCGCCAACGGCAGGTTCGCGCGCTTGGCCTTGAGGTCCCACAGCGCGATGTCGAACGCGGCCAGCGCCTGCGTGGCCGCGCCGCTGCGCCCGACCGACGCCCCGGCCCAGACCAGCTTCGTCCACAGCCTGCCGATGTCGTTGGGGTCCTCGCCGATCAGGTCCGGCGCGACCTCGCGGGCGTGGGCGAACTGGGCGGGGCCGCCCGCCCGCTTGGCGTAGCCGAACCCGATGCCCTCCAGCCCCGCTTCGGTGCGGATCTCGGCGAACAGCATCGCGACCTCGGTCATCGGCCGCTGCCTGCCGGTGAACACCTTGGCGTCGCTGATCGGGGTCGGCAGGGGCAGGGTCACCGACGACAGCGTGACGGCGCGGATCCGGTCGGCACTGGTGGGCATCGGGCTCTTCCTCCTCGGGTGCGGGCGGTCAGGCGATGCGTCGGACCAGGGCGGTGAGCCGGGCGAGCTCGTCGTCGGTCAGGTCGGTCAGCGGCGGGCGCACCGGGCCGCCGTCCCGGCCGACGGCGGTCAGCCCGGCCTTGACGATCGACACCGCGTACCCGCGCTCCCGGTCGCGGATGTCCAGGTAGGGGATGACGAACTCGCGCAGCATCCCGTACACGGCGGTGCGGTCCTGGGCGCGCACGGCGGCGTAGAACCGCAGCGCGAACTCGGGCGCGAAGTTGAACAGCGCCGAGGAGTACGTGGTGACGCCGAGCTGGAGCAGCGGCAGGGCGAACGTCTCCGCGGTCGGCAGGCCGCCGATGTAGATCAGCCGGTCGCCGACGCGGGCGTAGGTGCGGGTCAGCTGCTCGACGTCGCCGACGCCGTCCTTGAGCCCGATCAGGTTGGGGTTGCGGTCGGCCAGCTCGGCGACCGTCGCGTCGGTCAGCACGGCGTTGGCCCGGCTGTAGGCGATCACGCCGAGCCCGGTGGCCCGGCACACCGCGGAGACGTGCTCGACCAGGCCCCGCTGGCCGGCCTCGGTGAGGTAGGGCGGGAACAGCAGCACACCGGCCGCGCCGGCGGCCTCGGCGGCACGCGCCTGGGCGACCGACAGGGCAGTCGCCCCGGTCGCCGGCGCGAGGACGGGCACCTTGCCGCCCACCTCGTCCACGGCGACGCGGACCACCCGGTCCACCTCGTCCGGCGTCAGCGAGAACCCCTCGCCCGTGCCGCCCGCGGCGAACAGGCCGGCCACGTCGAAGCTCGCCTGCCAGGCCAGGTGCTCGCGGTAGCGGTGCTCGTCGAACCGCAGGTCGGCGTCGAAGTGGGTGACCGGGAAGGAGAGCAGCCCGGAGGCGAGGCGGTCGGCGAGTGCGGCTGGGTTCGTCACGACCCCAACGTATGGAGCAGGAGTGATGCTTGTCCAAGAGTTGTTCGGCATTGCGCGATACCCGGACGGCATCACTCGAACGGCGTGCGGCCTTCCAGGACGCTCAACGTCCGCCACAGCGCCGGGTTGGCCGAGGCCTTCAACCACAGCAGGTGCAGTTCCACCGGCTCGGCCACCGCGGTCTCCAGCCGGGCGAACTCGACGCCGTCGATGCGCAGCCGCGCCGCCGACTCCGGCACGAACGCGACCCCGCGGCCGGCCGCGACCAGCCAGAGCATGGTGAGCACCTGGCTGACCGTGTGCACGGTGTTCTCCGGCGCGATCGGCACCGTGCGCACGACCAGGTCGTAGAAGTACCGCGCGTCGGTGGGCGAGTGCATGACGACCGGCTCGCGGACCACGTCGGCGGCCGTCGCGGCACGTCCCAGCGCCGCCAGGGGATGACCGCCGGGCACGGCGAGCAGCAGCCGCTCCCGGTGCAGCAGCCGGGAGCCGAACGTCGAGTCGTCGAACGGCGGCCGGCCGAGCCCGAGGTCGATCTCCTCGTTCACCAGTCCCGAGACCTGCTCGCGGGTGACCAGCTCGACCAGCTCCACGTCCACGTCCGGCAGCTGCGCGGCGAGCTCGTCGAGCAGCCGGCCGAGGATGCCGTAGGTCGCCGCCGCGGTGAACCCGACCCGCACCACGCCGCTGGACCCGGACGACACCCGCCGGGCCAGTTCCGGCGCGGTGTCGGCCAGCGACAGCAGCCGCCGCGCCTCGACCAGGAACACCTCGCCCGCCGCGGTGAGGGTGACCCGCCGGTTGTCCCGGATCAGCAGCTGCGCGCCGACCGCCCGTTCCAGCTTCTGGATCTGCCTGCTCAGCGGCGGCTGGGTCATCGCCAGCCGAGAGGCGGCCCGGCTGAAGTGCAGCTCCTCGGCGACGGCTACGAAACCCCGTAGCTGTTCCAGCGTGAACGCCATGCGGGGAAGGTATCAACCCTGGTCACACCGCGTGCGGCGGGACAGAATGAGGCGCATGGGCCTCCCACGCGCCACCGCCGGTCCCGTCCTGGCCGTGCTGCTGCTGTGCGGGCTGGTGACGGCGCCCGCCTCCGCCGCGACCGCGTTCAAGGTGCTGCAGATGAACCTCTGCAACAGCGGCGCCGCCGGGTGCTACCAGGGCGGGTCGGCGGTGGACGAAGCCGTGGCGATGATCCAGCGCCGCGTGCCGGACGTCGTGTCGGTGAACGAGGTGTGCCTGTCCGACCTGCCCCGGCTGACCGCCGCCGTGGGCGCCACGGCCGAGTACCAGTTCGCGTTCGCCCGCCGGAAGTCCACGAACACCGACATCGAGTGCTCGGCCGGCCGGGGCGCGTACGGCAGCGGGATCATCGTCAAGGAGGGCATCAGGACCAGCGGGCAGAACACCTACACCGCGCAGGACAGCGGCGACGAGGTCCGCGCCTGGGCGTGCGCGCTGAGCGAGGTGCGCGGCTTCACCGCCTGCACCACCCACCTGAGCACGACCGGGGCGACGGCGCTGGCGCAGTGCAAGGAGCTGGTGCCCGCGACCGTGCTGTCCCACGACCCGACCGGCTCCGCCACGACCAGGCACGTGGTCGTGGGCGACCTGAACCTGAGGTACAGCCCCGGTTCGGCGACGAACGCGCAGAACTGCGTCCCGTCGGGCTGGTTCCGCAAGGGTGACGGCGACGTGCAGCACGTCATCGCCCGCACCCTCACGTTCGTCTCGACCCAGGAGTACGCCATGTACCGCACGGACCACCCGGCGTTCGTCGTGAACTACACGTTCTGAGGTCGGCCGTTCAGCGTCCGAGCTCTTCGCGGAGCACCCGGACGGCCTTCGGGCCGACGCCGTGCACGGCGAGCAGCTCGGCGTCGCTCAGCCTGGCGACCTGGGCGAGCGTGGTGACGCCGATGGCGGCGAGCGCCCGCGTGGCGGGCCGCCCGATGCCCCTGGGCAGGTCGCCGACCTCGCCCGGCTCGGCGGTCCCGGCCCCGGCCGCCCGCGCGGCGAGGTCCTCCGGCGCCCGCCACAGCCACGCCCGCCGCACCCAGTGGTTGAGCTGCTGCCCGTCGACGTCGCCGAGCGGGACGAGCACGCCGAGGGGCAGCCGCTCGGCGGTCGGGTGGGCCGCGAGCACCGCGTCCACCTCCTCGGCGGGCAGGTGGAGGTCGACGCGGTCGCGCTCGTCCACCGAGGCGAACCGCTCGCCCCGCACGGTGAACGCCCGGTCGTGCGCGGCCACCTCGGGCAGGGACAACGCGGTCTTGCGCAGCTGGGCGATCGTCGTCACGCGGTGATTGCACCACGACGCGGTCACCCCGGCAGCAACCGCCACAGGTGGTCGGGGGTGCCGGTGTCGCCGAACTGGACCACCTGGGCCGAATCGGCGTGCGACATGCCGTCGACCCCGAGCACCTTGCCCGAGTTCGCGTTCTGCACCCGCCACAGGCCGTCCGTGCCCGCCCGCAACCGCCACCGGTGGTCCGCGGTGCCGTTGTCCGCGAACTGCACGACGATCGCCGAGTCGGCGGTCGACATCCGGTCCACCCCGAGCACCTTGCCGGAGTGGGCGTTGCGGATGCGGAAGCACCCGTCGGTGTCGGGCACGAACTGCCAGCGGTGGTCGGCGGTGCCCGTGTCGCCGAACTGGACGACGCGCGCGGAGTCCGCCGTCGACATGCCGGCCACGGCGAGGACCTTCGTCGAGTTCAGGTTCTGGATCTTCACCGGCCCGTCGGGCACGACCCGCCAGAGGTGGTCGGCGGTGCCGTTGTCGTCGTACTGCACCACGCGCGCCGAGTCGGCCGTGGACATCAGGTCGACGCCGAGCACCCTGCCGGAGTGGGCGTTGCGCAGCCGGAACCAGCCGTCGCCGTTGTCCACCAGGTCCCACAGGTGGTCGCGGGTGCCGTTGTCGTCGAACTGCACGACCTGCGCGGAGTTCGCGGTGGACATGCCGTCGACGCCGAGCACCCTGCCCGAGTTCTCGTTGCGCACCTTCACCCGGCCGTTGCCCTGGTCCACCAGCCGCCACGCGTGGTCGGCGGTCCCGACATCGGCGAACTGGACGACCCTGGCCGAGTTCGCGGTCGACGCGCCGTCCACGGCGAGCACCTTGCCGCTGTTCTTGTTCTGCACGCGCAGCACCACACCGGGCGTGCCCCAGCCGCGTGACCCACCGGTCAGCGGGAACGACGTGATCCGGAGCCGCGCGGCGCCGGCCGGGATCAGCGTGACGTCGCGGACCGGCGCCCCGGTCGCGACCGGGCTGTCGCTCATCGTGGCGACGACGTCCTCGCTGTCCGCGGTCCAATCCGGGATGTCCTGCGCCTTCGCGGTGATCCTGATCGGCGCGGTGCCGAGGGTGAACGGGTCGTCGACGTCGCCGCCGGTCGTCACGGACATCGGCCGGCCGGGCACCAGGCCCACGTTCCACGGCGAACCCGCCGCGACCTCGTACGCGGGCCACGCCTCCGTGCCGCCGTAGCGCGTCCAACGCTCCTCCACGCGCAGTGAGAACGCCAGCGCGCCGTACTCGACCGAGACCGCGCCGTGGTTGTCGGGCCACGTCCGCGTGCGCGGCGCCATCGGCAGCCGCAGCACGAGGGTGTCGCCGTCGGACCAGGTCCGGGTGACGGTGGCGTACCGGGGACCGCCCTGGACGGCCACCGCCGCGCCGTTGACGGTCAGCACGGGGTCCGCGCACCACCCGGGCACCCGGACCGCGAACGGGAACGACAGCGGCCGGGGTGTCGCGACCCGGAACCGGATGGTGTCGCCGAACGGGTACGCGGTGTCCTCGGTGATGGTGACCGCGGTGCCGTCGCCGACCTTCACCGTGACCGCGGAAGGGCCGTACAGGGCGGCCACCACACCGCCGTCGGCGGTCGCCAGCCACATCTCCTCGACGAAGTAGGGCCAGCCCTGGCCGTAGTTGTGCGGGCAGCAGCGGTACTGGTCGACACCCGGCTGGTAGGCCAGCATCGCGAAGCCGTTCTGGAACTGGCGGCGGCGCTTGGGCACGTCGTCCAGCCGCACGGCGTTGGCGGGCGTGACGTAGTGCGCCACCCGTCCGGCCGGGTCGAGCGAGGCGGGCAGGAGGTTGAACGCCAGGTCCTCGGTGCGGTCGGCCCAGACGGCGTCGCCGGTCAACCGGGTGAGCAGCTCGTGGCTGCCCATGTACTCGACCACGCCGCACGTCTCGAAGCCCTGCCGGGGATCGCCGTAGCCGGGCCGGGCGTTCTCGTCGCCCGCGAACCCGCCGCCCGGGAACTGCCCGTACCGGCTCATCACGGTGTCGTAGTTGCGGTAGGCCGCCGCGCGGTCGGCGTCGTCACCGGAGAGCACGGAGAACTGCGCGGGTTCGCGGAACCCCTGCGCGATGTTCACGTTGTGCAGGGTCGGCAGGTCGCCGGTCCAGCTCGCGGAGAACCGGTGGATGCGGCGGGTCAGGTCGAGCAGCGCGGTGTCGCCGGTGCGGTTGTAGAGCCACAGGACCACGTCGATGGTGTCGCCCCAGCGGGTGGCGCCCCAGCCGTCGGCGAACACCGCGTCGGGTTGGCGCGCGGTGAAGGCGAAGAACCGGGTCAGCGCCCGGTCGACCCTGGTGTCGTCGTGGAACTCCGCCCACGACCGCAGGGCGTGCAGCATCGGCATGTGCGGCCACAGGTCGGCGTGGCCGTTGAGCGAGCCGCGCAACGCCGAGGGGCCGAAGAACCCGTCCGCCGCCTGGGTCGCGAGCACCGCCTCGACCCACCGCTGCGTGTCGCCCAGCACGCGGGCGTCCCCGGTGACGTAACCGAGGTCGCCGTAGCCGCGCAGCCAGTACGGCACCTCCTCCCAGCCGCCCAGCTCGGGGCGGACCCACCCGGTGGCGTCGAAGCGCAGGAAGTGCGAGACCTCCTGGAGGCGCCCGTTCAGGCCGTCGAGCTGCTTGTCCAGCTGGGTGGCCAACCAGCCGCGCGCCCGCACCGCGCCGGGCGGCAACCGGAGGAAGGCGGCCGGCCGCAACGGCGCGCGATGCGCCGGGTAGAACGGGCCGGCCTGCGCGGTGGCCGGGGGCGGTGCCGCGCCGGGGGCGGTGCCGGTGCCCGAGGTGAGGGCCGCGGCGGCGCCCGCGGTGAGGAACGTGCGACGTCGGATCGACATGTCGGCTCCCGGTCGTCGTCGACTTCGGCTCCGGACAGTTTTGCAACGTTGTACCAACGATGTGAATACGCCATGCGCGTCACGGGAGGTCGAGCGCGTCGGGCACGGACCCCCGAACTCGCGGCGGCGTGGGGATCAGCCGTCGCGGTGACGGCCAGTTGAGACTCGAAACTTCCGCGCAACGTCTGGTAGGTGGGTTGATCGCGACCGGATAGTGGCAGCGCTCGCCCGACGGAAGGGGTTTCGCGATGCGGTGGAGAACGGTGCTGTTGACCACTGGCCTGGTGCTCGGCCTGAGCTCGGCGCCGGCGAGCGCGGACGGACCGGTGATCGTCGACTCCACCCGGCACGGTGGCCGCACGGTCGCGTTCACCTTCGACGACGGGCCCAACCCGGCCGACACGCCACGCCTGCTCGAAGTGCTGCGCCGCCACCACGTCAAGGCCGTGTTCTGCCTCTGGGGCGACTACGTCGAGGCCAACCCGCAGCTGGTGCGCAAGATCGTCGCGGGCGGGCACACCCTCTGCAACCACAGCATGCACCACGACGACATGGGCCAGTGGACGCCCGAGCGGATCGAGGCCGACCTGAGGCAGACCAGCGCGGCGATCCACCGCGCCGCGCCCGGCGTGCCGATCCGCTACTTCCGCGCCCCCTACGGCAGCTGGGGGCAGAGCCCGCAGGTCGCGGCCAAGCTCGGCATGACCCCGCTCGGCTGGAAGCTCGCCATCGGCGACTGGGAGCCGCCGGGCGTCGACGAGCTGGTGCGCCGGGTGAAGGAAGGCCTCACCGACGGCGCGGTCGTCCTGATGCACGACGGCCCGAACGAGCGCGGCCAGACCGTGGACGCGGTGGCCCGGCTCATCCCCGAACTGCGCGCCGACGGCTGGCGCTTCGACCGTCCCGCCCGTCGCTGAGGAGTGCGAACCGTGAAGCGTGCCACGACGGCGGCGATGACCGCCCTGCTGCTCCTGCTGCCGACCGCGGCCTCCGCGTCGCCGCGACCGACCTGGGTCGGCGCGTGGGCCACCTCGCCCACCACCGTCCCCGCCTCGGACACCACGGCGTTCGAGGACCAGACGCTGCGCCAGGTCGTGCGCCTCAGCGTCGGCGGCGGCACGGTCCGCGTGCGGCTGTCCAACGAGTTCGGCTCGCAGCCGCTGGTGATCGGGGAGGCGCACGTCGCCCGGCGGGCGGGCACGGGCTCGGCGGTCCAGCCCGGCAGCGACCGGCGGCTGAGCTTCGGCGGACGCCCGTCCGCGACCCTGCCGCCCGGCACGCCGCTGCTCAGCGACCCGGTGGCGCTGCCCGTCGACGCCGACTCCGACCTCGTGATCAGCATCCACCTGCCGCAGCGCACGCTCGGGAACACCGTGCACGCGTTCCCGTTCCAGGACGGGTACGTCGCGGCGGGCAACGTCACCGGTCGCGCGGAGATCACCCCGACCGCCGTGCTCGGCAAGTGGCACTTCCTCACCGGAGTCAGCGTCACGGGCGGCAAGCGCGGTTCGACGGTGGTGGCGTTCGGCGACTCCATCACCGACGGCGCGGAGACCACGCGCGGCGCGAACCGGCGCTGGCCCGACGTCCTCGCCCGCCGCTTCCAGGACGAGCGGAGCCTGCGGCACCTGGGCGTGGTCAACGAGGGCATCAGCGGCAACCGGCTGCTGCACGACCCCAACCCGCCCGCCGGCCACCCGGCGGAGGGTTACGCGGCGTACTTCGGGCAGGCCGCCCTGCGCCGCTTCGACCGGGACGTGCTGGCCCAGCCCGGTGTCGGGCACGTCGTCGTGCTGCTCGGCGTCAACGACCTCGGCCACCCCGGCACGAGCGCGCCGCTGACGGAGAAGGTGACGGCGCAGGACATCATCGGCGCGCACCGGCAGCTGATCGCCCGCGCCCACGACCAGGGCCTGCGCATCCACGGCGGCACCATCACGCCGTTCCGGGGCGACACCTTCGGCTTCTTCAGCCCCGAGAACGAGGCCGCGCGCCAGACCGTCAACCACTGGATCCGCACCGGCGGGGAGTACGACGGCGTGATCGACTTCGACCGCGCCGTCCGCGACCCGCACCTCCCCGATCGCCTGCTGCCCGCCTACGACAGCGGCGACCACCTGCACCCGAACGACGCCGGCATGGCCGCGATGGCGGAGGCCGTGCCACTGCGCCTGTTCCGGTGACGCGGTGCGGGGCCGCCCACGACACCGGGCGGCCCCGCACCCGCGACGCCGGCCGCACGGCAGCCGGACCGTCAGCGAAGGGCGCGGAAGAAGCCCGGACGTCGTCGGCCCTCAACCCGGGCTCCAGGTGGGCGGCGCAGTGACCACCGGGCGCGTCGTGGCGAGTGCCCGGGGCAGACGTTGTGATCAAGGCGTTGATCGCCGAGGACATGCACCTCATCCGCCACGCGCTGGTGGCGCTGACCGACCTGCCCGGGGTGGACGGGCTCACCGCGGCCGGGCGGCTGCCCGAGCGGTTGCCGGAGTGCCGGGTGCTGGTGCTGACCGGGCACGGCAAGCCGGGCACCCTGCTGCGCGCCCGCGACGCCGGGTGGTTATGACGGGTCGTCGGGAATGGGCAATTTGCGAGAGGTCCGGCCGGGGCGGGCGGAGGTAGGCTCACGTCATACCCCTGGTGGGTATGGATTCGGAGGATGAACCGCATGTCCGAGGGAAACGGGGCGCTCTCCGACGAGGCGCGGCAGGCGGGGCTCGAGTTCGTGGTCAAGGGCATGAGCTGCGAGGGGTGCGCCGCCAGCGTGACCAACGCGGCCCGCCGGGTGCCCGGTGTCACGCGGGTCAAGCTCGACCTCGACGCCGCCACGCTGCGCGTCGTGGGCACGACCGACGTCGAGGCCGTGACCACGGCCGTCAAGAACGCGGGCTACGTGCTCGAGCGCGCGTGATGCCAGGTCGGCGCCGCCGCGGCCACGGCGGCGCCGACCATTCCCCGGTGGCGGGTCGCCGAGGCGGGCGCCCCGACTCGCGGGGGCGCGGCGCTACACCGACATCGACGGCACAAGTGGTCGGTGGGGGTGGTCGACGCCGAAGGCGCGCCAAGCGGCGGCCAACGCGGTGACGGCGGCGCTGATCACCGGCGGTTCGGCGGTGAACGGCAGCCGCAGCCGGTCGGCGCTGCGGCCCGTCGGGTCGAGCGAGCCGCCGGGCAGCACGGCCACCCCGTGCCGCAACGCCACCTGGGCGTAGGAGGCGGCGTCCGCGTCGGGCAGCCGCACCCACAGCGTCTGACCGCCCTCGGCGGGGGTGAACTCCCACTGCGGCAGCTCCTCCCGCACCCGCGCGCACAGGTGCTCGTGCTGCCGCCGCAACGCCGTGACGCGCTCGGACCGCACGGCGGCGAAGTCCGCCAGCAGCTCCACCGCCGCCAACTGGTCCAGCACGGCGCTGCCCAGGTCGTGCACGGCTTTGAAGCGGGCCAGCCGGGCGACGAGCGCCGCGTCGGCCCGCACCCAGCCGACCCGCAACCCGCCCCACACCACCTTGCTCAACGACCCCACCGTGATCGCGCCGGGATCGGGCGGCGCCGCCGGCGCCCCGCTCAGGTCCAGGTCGGCCAGCACCTCGTCGAACACCAGCGGCACGTCGCCGGCCGACCGGGTCAGGCGCGCCCGCTCCAACGGGCTCAGGGACGAGCCGGTGGGGTTGCGGAACGCGGGCATCGCGTACACCAGCGCCGGCGTGCGGCGGCCCAGCGCGCCCGCGAGGTCGTCGTCCGCGCGGACCACCGCGCCGACCTCCCGGAACAGGTCCAGCGCGCCGGGGTACGTCGGCGCCTGCACCAGCACCTCGTCACCCGGCCGCACGAGCGCGCGCGTCAGCAGCGCCAACGCCTGCTGCGCCCCCGTCGTCACCAGGACCTGGCCCGCGGTCGTCGGCACGCCGAGGTCCCGGTACCGGGCGGCGAGCGCCGCGCGCAACGCCGGGTGCCCGGACGGGTGGTAGCCCAGGTCCTCGCCCGCCAACCGGTCCGCCGCCCGCCGGTGGGCCTCGACCAGCCGGCCGGGCGGCGCCATCGGCCCGGCGCAGGCGAACTGGAGCACGCCGTCGGGCGGTTCCAGCAGGTTCACGAACATCGGGTTCGCGGTCTCCTCGCGGGCCGCCGCGCGCCCGCCCGACGACACCCACGTGCCGCTGCCGCGCCGCCGGGCCAACCGGCCCTCCTGCCGGAGGAGGTCGTACGCGGCGATCACGGTCGTCCGGCCGACCGCGAGCCCCGAGGCCAGCGACCGGTCCGGCGGCAGCACCGTCCCCGGCGGCAGCAGGCCCTCGTCGATCAGCTCGCGCAGGCGCGCCGCCAGCAGGAGGTACAGCGAGCCCCGGCCGGCGGACCAGCGCCCGAGCCTGCCCGCCAGGTCGTCGACCGGAATTGGCTTCATGATGAGACCAATCTAGGCGAATTGGCTCTCAACCCACACCGCTTCATGACCGATGCTCGGGTCATGCAAGCCGACACCCGCGTGGCCCGCACCGCCGTCCCCGCCTTGACCAGCACGCCCCTGTCCGTGCCGCTCTACCAGACCTCCAGCTTCGCGTTCGACGACCTGGACGCCCTCGCCGACGGGATGACCCGGCCGGACGGCGCGTTCGTCTACACCAGGTTCGGCAACCCGACCGTCCGGGCGCTGGAGGACGCGGTGGCGTCGCTCGAAGGCGGCACGGCCGCGTTGGCCACCTCGTCGGGCATGGGCGCGATCAACGCGGTGCTGCTCGCGAACCTCGAGTCGGGCGACCACCTGATCGCCCAGGGCGCGCTCTACGGCGGCACGCTCGCCCTGCTGCGCGACCTCGCGGAGCGCTGGGGCGTCGCGGTCACCTACGTGGGCGGCCACGACCCGGACGAGGTGCGGGCGGCGCTGAGGCCCGAGACGAAGGTGCTCTACCTGGAGACCATCGCCAACCCCACCGGCCACGTCAGCGACCTGCCCGCGCTCGGGGCCGCCGTGCCGGACGACGTCCTGGTGGTCGTGGACAACACGTTCGCGTCGCCGCTGCTGTGCCGGCCGATCGAGCACGGCGCGGACGTGGTCGTCCACTCGACCACCAAGTACCTCGGCGGGCACAGCGACGTGACCGGCGGCATCGCGGTGTTCGCCGACGACGCCCGGTACCGCTCGACCTGGAAGCACTCGGTCGAGCTGGGCGTCACCCCGGACCCGTTCGCGGCCTGGCTCACGATCCGCGGCCTGCGGACCCTGGCGCTGCGGGTGCGCAAGCACGAGGAGAACGCCGGGGTGCTGGCCCGCCGCCTGGCCCGGCACCCGGCGGTGCGCGTGGTGCACTGGCCCGGCCTCGACGCGCACCCCAGCCACGCGGTGGCGGCCAGGTTCCTCGACGGCTTCGGGAGCACGTTCTCGTTCGACGTGGCGGACGTCGAGGCGGGCCGGAAGTTCGTCACCGGCGTCGAGCTGGTCCGGCTCGCGCCGTCCCTGGGCGGCACGGAGACGCTGGTGCTGCACCCCGCCAGCACTTCCCACCGGCAGCTGGCCGAGGAGCAGCTCGCCGCGAGCGGCATCACCGGCGGCACGATCCGGCTGTCGGTGGGCATCGAGGACGCCGACGACCTGTGGCAGGACATCGCCCAGGCCCTGGACCGCTGACGGGGCGGCGCCGGCCACCCGTCGGCAGGCGCCCGCGTCCCGCCACACGGCCCACGAGCCGGGCCCTCCCGGCTCGTGGGCCGTGTGAAGCACCGGGTCGACGTCCACCGGTGCGCCTCGTGCGGAGCGTCCCGGGCCCGCCGGTGAGCACCGACAGCGTGGCCCCTTCGACGGAGTCGACAGTGGACAGCCGCCCTCCGGCGACGCCCGGTCGGCCGCGGCCACCGCGAGCGTCCGGTGCTTTCCGGGGCCGCTCATCGAGGCTTGACCGTTGCGTTATGCCGCGCCCGGCGCGGGCTCAGCAGGCCGAGTTGGTCTGGGTCAGCAGACCGAGCCGCCAGGGCAGCCGGTTGTAGTCACCGCCGGAGTTGGGATCCATGCCCTGGTAGAGGAAGCGCAGGCGGCACGGGCTGATCTCCATGAGCTGGTCGACGCCGGAGCGGAGCATCTCCCCGTGGCTGATGTCGCGGGTCCAGGCGCCGTTCGGGAAGGTGACGTTGTTGGCGCGCGCGAACGGGTTGGACTCCGTGTCGGCCAGCCCGGTCCACGGCCCGGTGATGGACGGCGCGGTCCAGGTGCGGAAGTAGCGCCTGCCGTCCGAGCCGATGGCCTCGTGCACCAGCAGGTACTGGTCCTTGCCCGCGACCTTGTAGACGTTGGACGCCTCGAACAGCCGGTTCCGGTCGGAGTCCTGGAGGGCGATCACGGTGTTGGTGAACCCGTTGGGGTAGTTCGCGACCGTGGTCTCCGACCGGTACAGGTGGCCGTTGTCGTCGGAGGAGAACAGGTAGCACTTGGCGGTGTCGCAGATGACCCAGAAGTCGACCCAGTAGCCGTTGCCGATGTTGTCGCGGATGATCTGCGGCATCCCGTTGGCGTAGAACTTCTTGGGCGCGCTCCACGACTGCGGGTCGGCGATGTCGGTCGTGGTGGAGTAGGACGCGTTGTCGCCGGTCTGGTAGACGAGGTACCAGAGGTTCTGCGGCGCGAAGAAGAACACGTGCGGCGCGGCCTTGTACCCGGTGCCGATCGCGGTGCGGTCGAGGTAGGTGTGCGGCGCGGAGGACGCCTGCGACCAGTCGGCGAAGCTGGTGTACATCAGGTTGTAGCCGGTGGTGTAGGTCGAGGCGAACACGTGCCACTTGCCGTTGTGGTAGACCACGCTCGGGTCCTTGACGGCCACGTTGGCGTGCGTCGAGTCCGGCTTCGGGCCGATGATCGCGCCGGTGGACGACCAGCGGAAGCTCGACGGCAGGCTGCCCGCGGGCCCCGTCGTCGTGGTGGTCGTGGTCGTCGTGGTGGTGCTGGTGGTCGTGCTGCTACTGCTGGTGGTGGTCGTGGTGGGGCCGACGTTCCCGGTGCACGCCGTGCCGTTCAAGGAGAACGAGGTCGGCGCGGGGTTGCTGCCGTTCCACGAGCCGTTGAACCCGAAGGCGACGCTCGCGCCGGTGGCGATGCCGCCGTTGTAGCTGACGTTCCGGGCGCTGACCTGGGCGCCGCTCTGCGTCACGGTGGCGTTCCAGGCTTGGGTGACGCTCTGGCCGGCGGGGTAGGACCAGGTGAGCGTCCACCCGGCGACGGGGTCGCCGAGGTTGGTGACGGAGACGTTCGCGCCGAACCCGCCGGACCACTGCGAGGTCACCGAGTACTCGACCGAGCAGCCCGCCGCCTCGGCGGCTTGCGCGGACAGCGCGACGGTCGTGCCGGCCAGGGTCAACCCGGCGAGGGCGAGGGCGGACAGGTGGGTGCGAAGTCGTGCGGGATGCCGCATCCCGGACTCCTCTCCAGTGAGGTCAGTGTCTTGTTAGCGCTAACAATCGAGACCGCGGCACACCGGACCACGACTTCGGGTCGCGGGGGCGCGGATTCGGGCGGAGGGGTCAGTCCTCCGGGGCGAGGTGTGCCGGGTGGGCGCCGGGAGTTCCCCCGGGCCTGCTCGCGTGCCGGCGCTGAAACATTTAGGAGTATCGAGCGAAACAGTTCGGAAGACAAGGGCCGGAGGGACGCACGGCTCTGCGACGAGCGTGCGTGACGCGCTTCGGGCTCAGGCGGGCGGCGCGGTGCTCTCGCGCACGACGAGCGTGGTGGCCAGCTCGACCCGCGGCTGGGCGAGTGGTCCGCCCGCGGCGAGGGTGAGCAGCATCCGGGCGGCCGTCGCGCCCATCTCGGCCAACGGCTGCCGCACGGTCGTCATCGGCGGGCAGCACCAGCGCGTGGCCTCGATGTCGTCGAAGCCGATCACGCTCAGGTCCTCGGGGATGCGCAGGCCGAGCCGCCACGCCGCGGTGTAGACGCCGAGCGCCTGGAGGTCGTTGCCGCACAGCACGGCGGTCGGCCGGTCCGGCCGGGTCAGCAGCTCCCGCCCCAGGGCGAGGCCCTGCTCGAAGGTGAACTCCCCGGTGCGCACGAGCCGGTCGTCCAGCGCCGTGCCCGCCGCGTCCAGCGCGGCGCGGCAGCCCTCCAGGCGGGCACGGGCGCCCAGCGAACGGGTCGGCCCGCCGATCACGCCGATCCGCCGGTGGCCCAGGTCGAGCAGGTGCCGCGCGGCCGTGATGCCGCCGCTCCAGTTCGTCGCGCCGACCGACGGGACGGCGTGCAGCGGTTCGCCGGACGGGTCGAGCGCCACCAGCGGGATCGCGCTCGCGGCCAGCAGCGCGTGCTGCTCCGGGGTGAACGCCGAGTACACCGCGATCACCCCGATCGGGTGCCTGGACAGCAACTTCTCGGCCCAGGACCGGCCGGGCGACGTCGGCTCGACCACCTCGGTGAACGCGACGGCCAGCTCGCGCTCCCGCGCCACCGGTTCGACGCCGCGCATGATCTCGACCGCCATGTGGCGTTCGAGCCCGTAGAACACCACTTCGAGGACGGCGGCGGGCGCGATGGCGTCCGGGCGCCGGTAGCCGTGCTCGCGCAGCAGGGCCTCGACCCGTTGCCGCGTCTCCGACGCCACGCCCGCCCGGCCGTTGAGCACCTTCGACACGGTCGGCTTGGACACCCCGGCGAGCCGGGCGATCGTCCCGACCGTCAGCTCACCGCGCCGCCGGCCGCGCCGCTGACCGTCCGCGGTGCTCCCCGTCACGGCCGAAGTGTACGTAGCCCGTCGGCACGGGCCGTCGATGAATCGTGGGACGCCCACGGGCGCCGGCGGTTCGGAGTGCCGAAGTGTCGTCACGGTCGATACGGCGATCCCTATGCGTGGCGGGCGCGAGCCGGGTGGTGGCGGAGCCGGCGGGGTGAATCCCACGCCCGCGCGTTGGATATGGTCCGATCCGAATCGCTCACCTACCGTGCTGGGAGGTAGACGTCCGGTGATCGGGCATCCCGACGAGCGCGATCTGGAACGGTGGGCGCGAGCGGACCTGGCCGCCCTGCGCGACGACCTGGACCACGCGCTCAACGCCGACGCGAGCTCGACGCACGGTTCGTCGGGCGTGCCGCGATCGTCCCGGTCGCCGTCGGACGCGGAGCTGATCGACGCCGTGCGCGGCGGGGAGATCCAGGCGTACGGGCAGCTGTTCGAACGGCACGTGCGCGCCGCCCGCAACCTGGCCCGGCACCTGGCCCGGTCGAGCGCGGAGGCCGACGACCTGGTGTCGGACGCGTTCGCCAAGGTGCTCGACACGCTGCGCGCGGGCGGGGGACCGGACTCCGCGTTCCGCGCCTACCTGCTGACCGCGTTGCGCCACACCGCCTACGACAAGACGCGGCGGGACAAGAAGCTCAAGCTGGCCGACGACGTGGAAGCCGTGACGGGCGTGGAGAAGGTCACCACGGTGCCGTTCCACGACCCGGCCGTGGCGACGCTGGAGCGGGCGCTGGCCACCAGGGCGTTCGCCAGCCTGCCCGAGCGGTGGCAGACGGTGCTGTGGCAGACCGAGATCGAGGGCCAGTCGGCCGCCGAGCTGGCGAAGCTGCTGGGGCTCACCGCGAACGGCGCCTCGGCGTTGGCCTACCGGGCGCGGGAAGGGCTCAAGACCGCCTACCTCCAGGCGCACCTCGCGCACAGCCCCACGGACCGCTGCCGCGCCACCGTCGCGAAGCTGGCCGCGTGGACCAGGGGCGGCCTCACCAAGCGGGAGACCGCCCAGGTGGAGGCTCACCTGGACGAGTGCCCGACGTGCCCCGCGATGGCCGCCGAACTGGCCGACGTCAACGGCACGCTGCGCGCCGTCGTCGCGCCGCTGGTGCTCGGCTCCAGTGTCTCGGGCTACCTGGCCACGACCGCCGCCACGGCGAAGGCGGGCACGGTGGTGGCAGGCGCAGGCGCAGGCGCAGGCGCAGGTGTGGGGGCGGGCGCAGGCGCCGGGGCGGCGGCCAACTCGGTCACGACGGCGCAGTGGCTCGGCATGGCGGCCTCGGCGACCGCGATGGCCGCGGCCGTGGCGCTGGGCCTCAACGCCGGGCACCAGGTGGCGGTGCCCGCGGTGCAGGCGCCGCCACCTGCGGCGACGGCCGACCGGGGGACGTCCGCGGTCATCGCGGGGACGTCCGTGCCCGCGACGGAGTCCGGCGCGCCGGCCAGCACGGCCGAACCGTCCGACCAGCCTTCCGACGAGGCGTCCGCACCCGACACGGCCGTCGTCACCACGACCGCGGGTCCCGCGCCCGGGCAGCCGCTGGTTCCCGAGGTGCCGGCCGGTTTCACCATGACCACCGGCGGACCGCCCGTCGACTTCCCCGTCGTCATCCACAACACCGGTCCGACGCCCCTGGCCCCCACCACGCTGGTGCTCTCGTTGCCGGAGGGCCTCCAGGTGGTGGGTTCGGGCCGGAACCTGCTGGGCGAACCGCTCCTGCGGCTGGAGGGCGCGGCCCGGATGGCGGTCGGTTGTCCGGCGGGAAAGGGCACCGTCACCTGCACGGCCGAGGGCGAGCTGCCGGCCGGTGACTCGGTGGTGTTCGTGCTGCGGTTGCTCGCGGGCCCGAAGTCCGTCGGCGGCACGATCAGCGGCACGGTCGCCGCGGGCGCCGGTGAGCCGGTTCCCGTCGAGGCGTCCGTCGTGGTCACGCCGAAGTAGCCGCCGGGTTTGGCCCGTCGACCCACCGGGTACTACCGCCTGACTCGTGCCTTGAGGGAACAGGGCAGCTGGAGGGTGGACCTATGAACACCGTCGAACCATCCCGGGACCGCGTCCGAACAGGCCTCCCGCACCTCCCTCCCGCACCGCGACCCGCACTGGTCTGAATCGTTCCCACCACGCTGGGTTGCACACGAGCGACAGGGGAGGCGATTCGGTGACCCCCACATCCGGCAGTCGCGGTCCGCGCGCGGGTTTCTCCTGCGAGTGCCGCACCGGCGAAGGCACCACGGTGATCACGGTGTCCGGCGAGGTGGACATCGTGGCGGCGGACCGGATCCAGGACTACCTCGTGCGCGACGGGTTGGGGCCGGACGGCATCCGGCTCGACCTGGGCGGGGTGACGTTCATGGGCGTCGCGGGCCTGGCGGTGCTGCTGCACGCGGCGGACCTGTGCCGCGACCACGGCATGGATTTGACGCTGGTGGCGTCACCCGAGGTCACGCGGGTCGTCAAGCTGATCGACGCGACCTCCGGGCTGGTCGACCACCTGATCCCGGTCGGCGCGGACCCGCGATGAGGTCGCGCTCACCGTTTGCGGGCGCGGCCCCGGGGAACCCGGCGGCTACGCCCTGAGCCACCAAGGGGAGTTCCTAGTATTGGAAGGCTCGTGTTGTGAACGTCGTCGAAGGGTCCTGTGACCACGTCGACTTCGATCTGGAGGACACCGTTCCACCGGTGCGCCGCGCGCGGAGGTGGATCACCGAGAACGTCCCGGAACTGGACAAGCGGACGCTGCTCGACCTGCTGCTGATCGCCGACGCGTTGCTCACCAACGCGTTCGAGCACGCCACAGCCCCGCGGCGGTTGCGGTTGAGCCACCGGTCCGGCGGGCACGTCCTGCGGGTGGAGGTCTACGACGCCAGCCCCGAACTGCTGCCCGTGCTGGGCAAGCCGGGCGGTCGGGGACTGCGCGACCGCGGTCTGCTGCTGGTGAACCGGTTGGCTTCGCGGTGGGGTGTGGACCCGCACAGGAGCTTCAAGACGGTGTGGGGCGAAGTCGTCACGTGACCGGGGGCTGTTGTCAGCCTTCGCCGCTCTTGCCGCCACCGCGTTTCCGGTCGTCGTCCTTCTTCTTGTCCTCGTGGTCGTCGTCCGCGTCGTCGATGCGTTGCGACGACAGGACTTCGTCCGCGTCGATCAGCGGCGTTCCGCCTTGGACCACGAGCCGCAGTCGGTGCGATTCGCGCGTCTTCCCGCCCCCGGGACCGGTGAGGTCGATGCCGACGGTGACGGTGTCGGCCCCGGCGGTCGCGGGCGGTGAGCTGACGGTGAGGGCTTTGACCTCCCGCCAGGACTTCTCGTACTGCGGGCGGCCTTGCGCGCGCAGGCCGGGCCCGAGCCGGTCCCAGGCCTGGGCGGTGTTCTTCGGCAGCAACGCGTAGTACTCCGCGACGGCCTGTTCCAGGCGGGCGGGGCCGGGGTCGTCGCCGGGCGCCGACGCGGCCGTGGTGGCGGACGGCGCAGGCGCGCTCGCGCCGGCGGTGTCGTCGGCGGACCGGTTCCCGTTCGTCAGCACCAGGGCCAGCACGACGAGTCCGACCACGGCCGCCGCTGCCACCGCGACGAGCCCCACCCGCCCGGTGCGCGCCGGCCGGGGCGCCAGGGCGGTCGGGTGCGCCCGCTGCGGGTCTGCCGACCACGCCGGGGCCGGGGCGGTCGGCGGTGCCGCCGGACTCCGATCGGGGGGCCGCGGCGCCAGGTCGGCCGGGTTCAGGTCCAGCCGGGTCGCGGCGGGCCGCGTCGCGGTCAGCGCGCGCAGCCGGTCGGCGGCCTGCGCCATCGTCGGCCGGGCGGCCGGATCGGTGCGCAGCAACTCCGCCAACACGTCGGTCAGCGGTCCGGCTCGCGTCGGCGGCGGGAAGCGGCCCGCGGCGACGGCGTGCAGCAGGGCGATCGCGTTGTCACCGTCGCCGAACGGCGGACGGCCCTCCACCGCCGCGTACAAGGTGCCGCCGAGCGCGAACACGTCGGACGCGTGCACCGGCTCGCCGCCGCGCGCGACCTCCGGCGAGAGGAACGCGGGCGTGCCGGCGAGCAGCCCGGTCCTGGTGACGGTGACGTCCCCGACCGCGCGGGCGATGCCGAAGTCCGTGATCTTCGCGGTGCCGTCGTCGGTCAGCAGGACGTTGCCCGGCTTGACGTCCCGGTGCACGATGCCGGCCGCGTGCGCCGCCGCCAGCGCGCCGGCGACCTGCGCCCCGATGGTCGCCACCCGCTCGGCGGGCAGCGGTCCGCGCGCGATCAGCTCGGCGAGGGTCCGCGCGGGCAGGTACTCCATGACGAGCACCGGCTTGCCCTCGTCCTGCACGACGTCGTGCACCGTCACCGCGTTCGGGTGCTGCAACCGGGCGGCGATCCGCGCTTCCCGCGCCGCCCGGCCCACCGCCGCCACCGGGTCGGCGCCCTCGGGCACCACGAGCTGCTTGAGCGCCACCACGCGGTCCAGGCGCTCGTCCAACGCCTGCCACACCACGCCCATCGCGCCCGCGCCCACCCGCCCGCGCAGCCGGTACCGCCCGGCCACCAAGCGCCCCACGTCCATCACCGGCGAACCCCGCTTTTCCCACGCCAACCGGACAACCTTACGTCCCCCGGCCGGTCCGGCCAGAGGTCGCGTCAGCGACCGCCCGCCGTCTTCGCCAGGTACACGGTGGCGGTCGCCTCGCGTTGTTGCAGCGGGTTGGGGAACCGGACGACCTCCGCGCCCACGTCGGCGAACCGGTCGGCCAGCGCCGCGGTGTAGTCCTCGTCCGGCGGGTCGTTGGACCACAGGGCGAACACGCCGCCGGGGTGCAGGCGCGCGGCCAGCCGGCGCAGGCCGTCGGGCTCGTAGAAGTCGGCGTTGCCGGGGTGCAGCAGGTGCCGGGGCGAGTGGTCGATGTCGACGACGATCGCGTGGAACAGGCGGTCGGGGTCGGTCGGGTCGAGGCCGCCGTCGGAGCGCGCCAGCGCGAAGAAGTCGTCGTGGACGAGCCGGCAGCGCGGGTCGGAGGCCAGTTCCTGCCCGCCGGGCAGCAGCCCGCGCCGGTGCCAGTCGATGACCTCGCCGAGCGCGTCGACGACGACCAGCGACCGCACGGCCGGGTTCTCCAGCACGGTTCGGGCGGTGTAGCCGAGGCCCAGCCCGCCCACGACGACGTCCAGCGGCGCGGGCAGGTCGGCGAGCGCCAGGCGCGCCAGCTCCACCTCCGACACGGTGAACAGGCTCGACATCAGGAACTCGTCGTTGAGCTTGATCTCGTGCACCTCGCGGTCGAACACCGGGTCCCAGCGGCGGCGCAGGACGAGTTCGCCCAGCGGGGTCTGACGCCAGTCGAGCTCCTGGAAACGCGCGCTCATCGGGTTCCACCTCCGGGTCGGCCGCCCATCGTCGCAGCAGGCCCCCGACCGGGGTGACGGCGGGGCCGGGCCGCTCCTCGACGGCTAGGCCGGCGCGTCGAGGAGCTCGGCGAGCAGTCCTCGGACCCGGCGGTCGATGTCGTCGCGGATGGGGCGCACCGCGTCCAGGCCCCGGCCCGCCGGGTCGTCGAGCTCCCAGTCGAGGTAGCGCTTGCCGGGGAAGACGGGGCAGGAGTCGCCGCAGCCCATGGTGATGACGACGTCCGAGGCCTCGACGTCCCCGGTGGTGAGCTTGGCCGGCACCTCGGCGGTGATGTCCAGGCCCAGCTCGGCCAGCGCGGCGGCGGCGGCCGGGTTGACCCGGTCGGCGGGGGCGGAGCCGGCGGAGCGGACGGTGACGCGGCCCAGCGCGTAGTGCCGCAGGAGCGCGGCGGCCATCTGGGAGCGACCGGCGTTGTGGACGCAGACGAACAGGACTTCGGGTTGCTCGCGGCTCAACGGACCTGTCCTTCGGTGACGGGCGCGGCGGGCGCCTCGGTGGTGGGCTGGAGGGGGTGGAGCGCGCGCAGCAGCGGCACGGCGACCGCGATGGCGACGACCTGCGCCAGCACGAAGACCGGCACGGAGGAGGGCGCGATCCCGGCGAAGGTGTCGCTGAACACGCGGCCCGCGGTGAGGGCGGGGTTGGCGAAGCTGGTGGAGCTGGTGAAGAAGTACGCCGCGCCGACGTAGGCGCCCACGGCGGCCGGCGCGAGGGCGGCCCGGCCCGACCGGACGAGCGAGAAGATCACCAGCAGCAGGCCGGTGGTGGCCACGACCTCCGACACCCCGTGCGCGGCGGTGGCGCGCTCGGTCGTGCTGATGCCGACCGGCGCGGCGTCGAACATGACGTTGGCCAGCACCGCGCCGCTGACGCAGCCGAGCACCTGCGCCAGCGCGTACGACGGCACGTCGCGCCACGGCAGGCCGCGGAACACGGCGTCGACCACGGACACGACGGGGTTGAAGTGGCCGCCGCTGACCGGGCCGAAGACCAGGATGATCGCGTAGAGGCCGACGGCGGTGGCGGCGGCGTTCTCCAGCAGTTGCAGGCCGACGTCGCCGGGGGAGAGGCGTTGGGCGGCGATGCCGGAGCCGATCACCAGGGCGGCGAGCAGCAGGCTGCCGAGGTACTCGGCCAGCAGCCGGTGAGGGAGCGGGCGGGGCATGGGTGGTCCCTCTTCAGGCGGGGCGGACGGCGGGCGCGAGGCGGTCGACGCGGTCGGCGAGGTCGCGGTAGGCGGCGTCGAACGCGGCCGGCGTGCCGACGGCGGCCGGGTCGGGCACGGACCAGTGCAGCCGGTCGTCGTGGTCGGTGAGCTCTTCGTGGGCGTTGTCGCACACCGCGACCAGGAGGTCGTCGTCGCGCAGCACGTCGTCCAGGTGGTGGGTGCGGGCACGGGCCAGCGGCAGCCCGTGCGCGCGGGCCGCGGCGACGGCCAGCGGGTGCACGCGCTCGGCGGGGCGGGTGCCCGCGCTCGCCGCCGGCACCGGGCTGCGCCGCTTCCACAGCGCGGCGGCCAGTTGCGAGCGCGCGGAGTTGTGGCTGCACACGAACACCACCCGCGGCGCCCGCCGCAGGACGCTGGGCACGAGGTCGGCGAGCGCGGCGGTGCGCAGGCGCAGGTAGGTGCGCCGGTGGTCGCCCTCCGACCGGGACCGCTCCACGACGCCCGCCTGCTCGAGCAGCTTCACGTGGTGGGCGAGGAGGTTGCTGGGCAGCCCGAGCCTGCGACCGACCTCGCCGGGCGAGGCGTCGCCGAGCACGAGCAGGTCGACCAGGGCGAGCCGGGCGGGCTCGCCCAGGGCCGCGTGCACGCGTGCGCGCGCCACCGTTCCCGAAGGCCAGTCAGTACTCATTGACTCAATGATGCTTGAGCTACTGGCCGGGAGTCAACCGGGTGGGCGCTCCGGTCAGTGCGAGCCGGTGAGCTGCCCGGTGAGCTTGCGGTGCCGCTGTTCGCTGTGCGGGTTCAGGCCGGTGATCTCGGCTTCGACGCCTCGCGCCGCGAACTTGGCGGTGACGGTGTCGAGGGTGGCGACGGCGGAGCTGTCCCACACGTGCGCGCCGGAGAGGACGATGACGACCTTGTCGAGATCCTCGGTGTAGTCGAACGAGTGCGCCAGCTCGTTGGTGGAGGCGAAGAACAGCTCACCGGTCAGCGCGTAGACCCGGAGGCGGCCGTCGGGGTCCAGGACGCTGGAGACGCCGACCAGGTGGGCGACGCGGCGGGCGAAGAAGATCGCGGCCGGCAGGGCGCCGGCGACCACGCCGAGGGCGAGGTCGTGGGTGGCCACGACGACGCCGGCGGTCACCACCACGACGGCGGTCTCGCTGCGCGGCGCGCGGCGCAGGCCGGCGGGCGTGACGCTGGACCAGTCGAACGTGCTGATCGACACGAAGACCATCACCGCGACGAGCGCGGCCATCGGGATGAGGGAGACGACCGGGCCGAGGGCGTAGACCAGGACCAGCAGGAACACGCCGGCGGCCAGGGTGGACAGCCGGGTCCGGCCGCCGGACTTGGCGTTGATGATGGACTGGCCGATCATCGCGCAGCCGGCCATGCCGCCGAGGAAGCCGGTGGCGATGTTGGCGATGCCCCGCCCCCGGACCTCCCCACGACGGCGAGCGTGAGGGCGTAGGGCGCGATGACCACCAGCGTCTCCACCGTGAACGGCACCATCGGCAGGCCGAAGAACGGCAACGGGTCGGGCAGGTCGCCCATGTCGCCCATGTCGCCCACCGTGGGCACGTCGACGTGCGGGAACACCGTCAGCGAGGTGATCACCACGATCGCGACCAGCGGCGAGGGGACGGCTCTGGTGAGCTTCGGCAGCAGGTAGATGACGCCCAGGCCGAACGCGGCCGGCGCGATGACCGGCCAACCGCCGCCCGTGATGTGCGGGATCTGGGCGGTGAACAGCAGGATCGCCAGGGCGTTGACGAAGCCGACCATGACGGTGCGGGGCACGTACCGCATCAGCCTGTGCACCCCGACCAGCCCGAACACGATCTGGAACGCGCCGGTGAGGACCGTGGCGGCGAACATGTGCTCCACGCCGTGGTCGCGCACCAGGGGCACCGTCACCAACGCCATCGCGCCCGTCGCGGCGGAGATCATGCCGGGACGCCCGCCGGCGAAGGCGGTGATGATCGCGACGGTGAACGAGGCGTACAGGCCGACCTCGGGGTCGACCCCCGCGATGATCGAGAACGACAGCGCCTCGGGGATCAGCGCGAGCGGGCAGGGCTGCTCGGGTGGTGAACAGGGGGTGATCCCGGCGCACGACGACGGGCGCGGGTGTGCCTGCCTCGTGGTGGGCGGGAAGGGCGGGGTGCGCCGCGAGGGTGAACCGATGGTGAGCAAGCTCTCCGGCCACCACCGGTGACGGGTGGGACGGCCTGCGGCGGCCCGCCGGAGGACCGGACCACGTCCCCGGCCGGGCCACCGCCACGGTTGCCGACCCGCCCCGGTCCGCGCCCGAGCTGAACCTGCGGCGGCCGGCGGCCGCGGTGGTGTGCCGGGTGCCGCCGGCCGGTGGGCCGCGCCGCCTGCTCTCAGGCCTCGATGACCACGGGGATGACCACCGGGCGGCGGCGGTGGGTCCGGTACGCCCAGTTCTGCACCTCGCGCGCGATCAGCCGTTCGAGCTCCTCGAAGTCGGTGACGCCGCGTTCGCTCGCGCCGACCAGGGCCTTCTCGATGGCGGGGATCGCGGGCCGGAAGGTGGAGGCGTCGTGCTCGAAGCCGTGCGCGATGAAGTCCGGCGGCTCGGCGAGCCGGCGCGAGTCGATGTCGACGATCGCCACGACGGTGATGACGCCTTCCTCGCCCAAGGTCCGGCGCTGGGCCAGCGAGGCCTCGGTGACGCCGCCGACGGTCTGCCCGTCGACGTAGACGTTGTGGATCTCGACCTTGCCGGTGATGCGGGCCCGGCCGTCCTGGAGGTCCACCACGTGGCCGTTCGCGGCGATCGGCACGCGGTCGCGGTCCACGCCGGTGCGCACGGCCAGCTCGGCGTTGGCGCGCAGGTGGCGTGCCTCGCCGTGCACCGGCAGCACGTTCGACGGCTGCACGATGTTGTAGCAGTAGACGAGTTCGCCCGCGCTGGCGTGGCCGGAGACGTGGACCTTCGCGTTGCCCTTGTGCACGACGTTCGCGCCGCGGTCGGTCAGGCCGTTGATGACCCGGTAGATGGCGTTCTCGTTGCCGGGGATGAGCGAGCTGGCCAGCAGCACGGTGTCGCCCTCCTCGACCTGGATCGAGTGGTCGCCGCCCGCCATGCGGGACAGCGCGGCCATCGGCTCGCCCTGCGAGCCCGTGCAGACCAGGGTCACCTGCTGCGGCGGCATCCGGTCCATGCGCTTGATGTCGACGACCAGGCCGTCGGGCACCTTGAGGTAGCCCAGCTCGGTGGCCACGCCCATGTTGCGGACCATGGAGCGCCCCACGAAGGCGACCTTGCGGCCGTGGGCGTGGGCGGCGTCGAGTACCTGCTGGATGCGGTGCACGTGGCTGGCGAAGCTGGACACGATGACCCGGCGCGGCGTGGTGCGGAACACCTCGTCGATGGCCGGGGCCAGGTCGCGCTCGGAGGTGGTGAAGCCGGGCACGTCGGCGTTGGTGGAGTCGACCAGGAACAGGTCGACGCCCTCCTCGCCGAGGCGGGCGAAGCCGCGCAGGTCGGTGATGCGGCCGTCGAGGGGGAACTGGTCCATCTTGAAGTCGCCGGTGTGCAGCACGAGGCCGGCGGCGGTGCGGATGGCGACCGCGAGGCTGTCCGGGATGGAGTGGTTGACCGCCAGGAACTCCAGGTCGAACGGGCCGCGCGCGAACCGCTGCCCCTCCTTGACCTCCACCGTGACCGGCGTGATGCGGTGCTCGACGAGCTTGGCGGCGAGCAGGCTCAGGGTCAGGCGGGAGCCGACGACGGGGATGTCGGCCCGCTCGCGCAGCAGGTACGGCACGCCGCCGATGTGGTCCTCGTGGCCGTGGGTCAGCACGACGGCGACCACGTCGTCCAGCCGGTCGCGCATCCAGGTCCAGTCCGGCAGGATCACGTCCACCCCGGGCTGGTGCTCCTCGGGGAACAGCACACCGCAGTCGACGACGAGCAGCTTGCCCTCGTGCTCGAACACGGTCATGTTCCGGCCGATCTCACCGAGCCCGCCGAGGGCGATGACGCGCAGCGCGCCGGGGGTGAGGGCCGGGGGAGGGGTGGAGGTTCGAGCCATGGTCACACCCTCACGTTACGTGAGGGTGTTCGCGCCTGCACAGCCGCCCCGGGTTCCGCGCGCTCAGCCGCGCGGCAGACGGGCCCGGAGGCTGCCGGCGAAGTCCTCGGCGATCCGCAACTGGGCCCGCAGCTCCTCGCAGCGCTCCTCGGCCGTGGTGTGGAACTGCGCGAGGCGGTCGAGGTGCTTGTCGCGGTCGGCGTCGTCGAGGGCGGAGAGGGCGTCGAGGATGGTCAGCAGCTCGCGCATCTCCTCCAGCTGGAAGCCGAGCGGCTTCATGCGCTTGACCACCTGGAGGCGGTCGACGTCGGGCTCGGTGTAGAGGCGGAACCCGCCCTGGCTGCGGGCGCTGGGCACGACCAGGCCGACTTCCTCGTAGTAGCGGATCGTGCGCAGCGACAGGCCAGTACGGTCGGCCACCTCGCCGATCTGCATGTGCCCGCCCACAAGATCCCTTCCGACGCCTAATACGTTCGACCATTGTGGCACCCGGTGCGGCACGACCGGAGGCTACCGTAACGTGAGGGTAGATTTTGTGGTATCAGCCGAGTCCGGGAGAAACAGCGAATGACCACCGCAGGTTCGGTGACGGCCCCACCCGCCGACGTGCTGCGGGAGGCGGATCGGCGACGCACGTTCGCGGTGATCAGCCACCCCGACGCGGGCAAGTCCACGTTGACCGAGGCGCTCGCGCTGCACGCGCGGGTGATCTCCGAGGCGGGCGCGGTGCACGGCAAGGCCGGCCGGCGCGGCGTGGTGTCGGACTGGATGGAGATGGAGAAGGCGCGGGGCATCTCCATCACCTCGGCGGCGCTGCAGTTCGCCTACGGCGACGCCGTCGTCAACCTGCTCGACACGCCCGGTCACTCCGACTTCTCCGAGGACACCTACCGGGTGCTCGCGGCCGTCGACTCGGCGGTGATGCTGCTGGACGCCGCCAAGGGCCTGGAGCCGCAGACGCTCAAGCTGTTCGACGTGTGCCGGCACCGGGGCATCCCGGTGATCACGTTCGTCAACAAGTGGGACCGGCCCGGCCGTGACGCGCTGGAGCTGTGCGACGAGCTGGTGGAGCGCATCGGGTTGCAGCCGATGCCGCTGACCTGGCCGGTCGGCGAGGCCGGTCACTTCCGGGGCGTGGTGGACCGCCGCGACGGGCAGTTCATCCGCTACTCGCGCACCGCCGGCGGCGCCACGGCCGCCGCCCAGGAACGCCTCGACCCCGCGCGGGCGGAGGCCGAGGAAGGCGCCGAGTGGACGCGCGCGGTGGAGGAGCTGGACCTGCTGGCCGCCTCGGGCGGCGACTTCGACCTCGACCGCTTCCTGGCCGCGTCGGCCACGCCGGTGCTGTTCGGCTCGGCGGTGCTCAACTTCGGCGTGCGGCACCTGCTGGACCTCCTGGTCGACCTCGCGCCCCGGCCCACCCCGCGCCCGGACGTCGACGCGCGGCCCCGCGGGCTGGACGCGCCGTTCTCCGCGTTCGTGTTCAAGGTCCAGACCGGCATGGACCCGTCGCACCGGGACCAGGTCGCGTTCGCCCGCGTCTGCTCCGGCGTGTTCGAGCGGGGCATGGTGGTCACCAACGCCACCACCGGCAAGCCGTTCGCCACCAAGTACGTCCAGCAGGTGTTCGGGCAGCAGCGCTCCACATTGGACGTCGCGTACCCGGGCGACGTGATCGGGCTCGTCAACGCGCACTCGCTGAGGGTCGGCGACACGCTCTACACCGACAAGCCGGCTGTGCGGTTCCCCGGCCTGCCCAGCTTCGCGCCCGCGCACTTCGCGGCGGTCCGCCCGGCGGACCTGAGCCGGTCCAAGCAGTTCCGCAAGGGCATCGAGCAGCTGGGGGCGGAGGGGGTCGTGCAGATCCTGCGCTCGGCGCGACGCGGCGACGGCGCGCCGGTGTTCGCCGCCGTCGGACCGATGCAGTTCGAGGTCGCCGCCCACCGCCTGGACGCCGAGTTCAAGTCGCCCGTGCGCTTGGACCGGCTGCCCTACACCGTGGTGCGGCGGCTGCCCGACCCCGCGCACCAGCCCCTGGTCGACAACAACCGCGGCGAGGTACTCACCCGCGCCGACGGCACCCACCTGGCGCTGTTCCCCGACTCCACCGCCCTGGGCGTGCTCAAGCGACTGCACCCCGAAGTGGTGCTGGAGCCGCTCGTCGCGGGCACCGACTGACCGGGGCCCCGGCCCGGCGCGCCCGACCGACCTCCACCGTCGGCCCGGCGCGCCCGACCGACCTCCACCGTCGGCCCGGCGCGCCCGGCCGAGCGCCGCGTCTCGTGCGTGCCGGGTGGGGCCTCGCGGTGGGGCGTGCCGACTGTCAGCGGTGTCCCTGCCGGGCGGGGTCGGGCACCCGGGCGAGCAGCTCCTCCGGCGCGGACAGGCGCCAGGCTTCGAAGACCAGCTCGGCCAGCTCGTCGGCCTCGACGCCGGCCAGGTAGACCACCACCCAGCCGAACCCGCCGGACGTGTACTGCTCCTCGAAGACGTCCGGCCGTTCGGCGACCAGCGCCCGCTGCTCCGACAGCAGCTGCTTCAGACCGACGGTCTGCGTGGCCGGCCAGTAGTAGCCGAACCTCTTGCCGCGCACGCTGAACGAGCTGTAGTGCCCGCCCTCCGCGCGCTCGACGTCGACGAGTGCGTTCACGATCCGGATGAAAGCGTCACTGCTCACTGCCACTGCGGCCCCCACGGAAGTCCCGGCCCACAGTGTAGGGCGGCACGGACTTGAGGGAGACCGCCGCCGCGACCACCCCCAGCGCGGCCAGCGCGGTGAACACCGCCGGATAACCGCCCAGCGTCCCGGCGAGCGCGGTCGCGGCCCACGGCGCGACCGCGGCGGTGACGTTCAGCGGCGCCTGCAGGATGCCGCTGAGCTGCCCGTAGTGGGCGGTGCCCCAGCGGTCGGTGATGGCGGTGGCCTGGATGAGCGTGTAGGTGCCCCGGACGACGCCCGCCAGCACGGCGGCGCCGATCAGGGCGACCGCCGGACCCGGTACCAGTCCCAGCAGGAGGGTCGTGCCGGCCGCCGCGAGCAGCGCCCCGGCGGTTCTGGCCTTCACCCCCGTCGTCGCGACCAGGCGTCCGTAGCCGAGGCGCCCGAGGACCTGCCCGACGCCGCCGAGGCCCAGCGCCCAGGCGGCGGTGGTGGTGGAGAGACCGCGTTCGGCGAACAACGGCACCATCGCGACCACGATCGCGTACACGGCCAGCGCGCCGAGGCTCATCGACACCACGAGCAGCACGAACGGGCCGCTGCGGGCGATCGTGGTCGGGCGACGGGTGTCCGGGGTGGCCGGGTGGGCGGGCCACGGCAGGCGGAGCCCGAACAGGTGCGCGGGAACCGTGAGCACGGCCAGCACCGCGGCCAGCACCAGGTAGGTCTGCCGCCAGTCCAGGTGCGCGGCCAGCACGGCGGTGAGCGGCGCGAACACGGTGCTCGCGAACCCGCCCGCCAACGTGACGACGGTCAGCGCGGCCACCCGGCGCTCCGGGCCGTGCCAACGGGTCAGGGCGGCGAACGCCGGCTGGTAGAGCACACCGGCCATGGCCACGCCGACCAGCGCCCAGCCCGCGTAGAACCACGGCAGCGTCCGGGCCGACGCGACCACCGCCAGGGCGCCGACGCCCAGCAGCGACCCGGTCGTCATCACCACGCGCGGCCCGTGCCGGTCGAGCAGCCCGCCGACCGGCACCCCGACCACCGCGCTGACCAGCTGCGCCACCGAGAACGCGCCGGTGACCACCGCGCCGGACCAGCCCGCGTCGGCGCCGATGGCGGGCGCGAGCACCGGGAAGCCGTAGAACAGCACGCCCCAGCTGGTGATCTGGGTCAGGCACAGCACGACCAGCACGCGGCGCGGCCCGGCGGGTCCCCTCGGCACGCCGGACCGCGCCAGGTCAGACCCGGCCACCCGGCGCGGTGAGCGTCAGCTCCGCCACCCGCGGCGTCGCGCAGCACCCGCCGGCGGACGCCGGCTCGACGTCGAACACGCCGGACCCGCCGCAGACGCCGGTCCCGGGCAGCGTCAGCTCGACCCGGGCCGCCGACTCGTGGTCGCCCGCGATCTCGGCGGCCACGCTGCGGACCTGCTCGTACCCGGTCAGCGCGAGGAACGTGGGCGCGCGCCCGTAGCTCTTCATACCCACGAGGTACACGCCGGGTTCCGGGTGGCGCAATTCACCTGCGCCGTGCGGGGGGACGGAGCCGCAGGAGTGGACGTTCGGGTCGACCAGCGGCGCGAGCCCGGTCGGCGCCTGCAGCACCGGGTCCAGGCCGAGTCGCACCTCCGACAGCCACGAGTGGTCGGGCCGGAACCCGGTCAGGGACACGACCTCGTCCACCGGGTCGAGGCGGTGCCCGTCCTGCGACACCAGCACCAGGCGTTCGCCGGCGCGCTCGACGGCGGCGGTGCGGAAGCCGGTGACCACCTCGACGTGCCCGGCCCGCACTGCGGCCCGCGCCCTCAGCCCCAGCGCGCCACGCGCCGGCAGCTGGTCCGCCTCGCCGCCGCCGAACACCGCGCCGACCGCGCCGCGGCGCAGCAGCCACGTCACGCGCGTGCCGGGGTGCCGTTCGGCCAGGTCCGCCAGCGCGACCAGCGCGGTGAGCGCGGAGTGCCCGCTGCCCGCCACGGCGACCCGCCTGCCCGCGTACCGGGCCTGCTCGCCGACGACGTCCGGCACGCGGTAGCCGATCCGGTCCGCCGCCTCCCGCTCGCCGGCGGCCGGCAGCCCGTCGCCGCCCAGCGGGTTCGGCCCGCCCCACGTGCCGGAGGCGTCGACCACGGCGCGCGCGGTGATCCGCTCGCCGCCCTCGACGTGCACGGTCAGCGGCTCGCTGTCGCGGCCCGCGTCCACGACGCGGTCCCGTCCCCGGCGGGCCACGCCGACCACGCGGGCGTTCAGCCGGACGTGCTCGCCCAGCGCCTGCGCCAGCGGCTCCAGGTACTCGGCCGCCCACTGCTCGCCGGTCGGGTAGCCGTCGGGGTCGGGAAAGCGCCACCCGGTCGGCTCCAGCAGCCGGCGCGCGGCCGGGTCGACGAGTTCGGACCACTGCGAGAACAGCCGCACGTGCCGCCACTGCGCGACCGCCGCGCCCGCCCGCGGGCCCGCTTCCAGCACCAGCGGTCGCAGCCCGCGCTCCAGCAGGTGCGCCGCCGCCGCCAACCCGACCGGCCCCGCTCCGACCACGACCACGGAGAGCTCGTCCACCACGCACCTCTTTCATCGGTGTTCCTCGATCGAACGCGAAGCAATGTATCGAGGAACATAGATTGATGCAACCATCGGTGTTTGTCGATACTCTGGGGCGCATGACGACGACGCCGCCCGCCGTGGGCCTCGCGCCCGAGGACGCCTCGACCTACGCCGAGTGGTTCGCCTGCCTGGCCGACCCGACCCGGGTGCGCCTGCTGCACACCGTCGCCACCCACCCCGGCGAGATCACCGTGGGCGCGCTGACCGAGGCGGTCGGCGTCAGCCAGTCGACCTGCTCGCACCACCTGCGCAAGCTCGCCGACGTGGGGTTCGTGCGGCTGCGCAAGGAGGGCACCGCCACCCTGGTGTCGGTCAACCCGGCGTGCTGCACGGGCCTGCCGCACGCCGCCGACGCCGTCATGGGCACCATCGTCACGCGGCCGTGCTGCCCGACCGACCTGCCCGCCGACGTCACCGTCCGCCCGCTGGCCGACGACGACTGGGCGGACGTCCGCCGCGTCTACGGCGAGGGCATCGCCACCGGCAACGCCACCTTCGAGACCGAGGTCCCGAGCCGTCGCGCCCTGGAGGCGAAGTGGCTGCCCGGGCACCGCTGGGTGGCGGTCGTCGACGGCCGGGTCGCCGGCTGGGCCGCGGCCACCGGAGTCTCGGCCCGCGCGTGCTACTCCGGTGTCGCCGAGACGTCGGTCTACGTCGGCGACGGCTTCCGGGGGCGGGGAGTGGGCAAGTCGCTGCTGCACAAGCAGGTCACCGCCGCCGACGAAGGCGGCCTGTGGACGCTCCAGACCGCGATCTTCCCCGAGAACCGCGCCAGCATCGCCCTGCACCACTCGGCCGGCTACCGCACCGTCGGCGTCCGCGAGCGCATCGCCGAGCACCACGGCGTCTGGCGCGACACCGTCATGCTCGAACGCCGCGCCCCCACCACCGCCCCCACCTGCTAGCCCGCGAGGGCCCTGCCCCCAACCCGCGCGTGTCCTACGTCCGGAACACCCGTGTCCTACGTTCAGGACACCCGAGTTGAACGTTCGGAACGGCCCGGCGCCACGATCGTGTCCGCCGATGTGCGGCTCCGGGCGGGGCGGGTGACACTGGGCGCGACCTGATCCGTCTACAAGGGACGGTCGCATGCCGTTGCGCGCCGAGTCGGGTTCCCCCGGGTTGATCCGGCCCATGTCGGCCACGCCGGGCCGAGTCCCGCCGGGGCCCGGGTGGGCCTTCGAGTTCAAGTGGGACGGTGTCCGCGCGGTCACCTACGCGCGCCGCGGGCAGGTGCGCGCGATGACCCGCACCGACCTGGAGGTGTCCGCGAGCTACCCGGAGGTGCGCGCGCTGTCCGAACTGCTGGGCGACCGCGAGGCCGTGCTGGACGGCGAGATCGTCGCCCTGGACGAGCGCAAGCAGCCGGACTTCGGCCGGTTGCGGTCCCGGGTGCACGTGGCCCGACCGGGTGACGACCTGCTGGCCCGCGTGCCCGTCGTGTACTACGTGTTCGACCTGCTGCACGTGGACGGCCGGTCGCTGCTCGGCGCGTGCTACGCGCAACGGCGGCTGGAGCTGGCGGCGCTCGGGCTGAGCGGCCGGCCGGAGGTGCGCGTGCCGCCGACGTTCACCGGGGCGCGCGGCGAGGACGTGCTCGCGGTGGCCGGGGACTACGGGCTCGAAGGCGTGGTCGCCAAGCGGATCGCCTCGCGCTACGAGCCGGGGCGGCGTTCGGCGGCGTGGGTGAAGGTGCCGTCGGTGCGCACGCAGGACGTGCTGATCGGCGGCTGGCTGCCCGGTGACGGTCGCCGGGCGGGCACGATCGGGTCGCTGCTGCTGGGCGTGCCGTGCCACGACGGGTTGCGCTACGTGGGGGACGTCGGCACGGGGTTCACCCACTCGGCGTTGCTCGCGCTGGAGGAGAGGCTGCGGCCGTTGGCGCGCACGGGGTCGCCGTTCGTGGACGCGGTGCCCGCCGACCACGCCCGCCGCGCGCGGTGGGTGCGGCCGGAGCTGGTCGGCGAGGTCGAGTACCGGACCCGGACCGCCGACGGACGGCTGCGGCACTCGTCGTGGCGCGGACTGCGGCCGGACAAGGGGCCCGACGACGTCGTCCGGCCCGGGGGCACCTGAGCTGCTTGGCCGGGCGAGCCCGCGCAGCCCCCCTCGACGTGTCGGTGCCCCCTGTTAACGTCCGGGCGGATCCGACGGACAGGGGGAGGGCCGGTGGGCGAGGGCGAGAAGGCGGCGCTGTCGATGTTCCTGGACGCGCAGCGGGGAGTGGTGGCCGCGATCCTGGAGGGCCTCGACGAGGACGCGCTGACGACCTCGGTCCTGCCGTCCGGGTGGACGCCGCTCGGTGTGGTCGAACACCTCGGTTACGCCGAGCGGCACTGGTTCCAGGAGATCCTCCACGGCCGGGCCGACCCGTTGCCGTGGCCGGACGACCCCGCGCCGCTCACCACGCCCCGGTCGTCGGCGGAGGTCTTCGCCTTCTACCGGGACCAGTGCGAGCGGTCGAACGCCGTCCTCGCCGACACGCCGCTGGACACCCGCCCGGTGGGGCGGCACCCCGGCGCGCTGGGTGACGAGACCACCGACCTGCGCCGGATCGTGCTGCACGTGATCGAGGAGACCGCGCGCCACGCCGGCCACCTCGACGCGTGGCGGGAGCTGTTCGACGGCAAGACGGGGTTGGGCCCGCGCTGATCGCGGCACGGGAACCGCCCGCCACCGAACCGCCGCCGCACGCCGCCGAACCGCGGTCGCCGCCGCACCGCCGCACGCCGCCGAACCGCTGCCGCCGCACCGCCACCGCACGCGGCCGAACCGCTGTCGCCGCCGCACCGCCGGCGAGCCGTTCACGGTCGTCAGGTGGTCCGCGGTCGCGTGCCCCCCGATCAGGTGACCGTCGAGCGAGGTGCGCGGGCACGGCTTAGCGTGGCCGCCGTGTCGGTGCGGATGAGCGAGTCGATCATCACGCTGGTGCTGTTCGCGCTGCTGGTGCCGGTGGCGGTGCTGCCGTGGGTGCACTGGCAGTACCGGCGTCACGGTCGGCTGCGCGGGTGGTCCGCGGTCGTGGCGACGGCCGGCGCGCTGTACGGGTGCGCCCTGGTGGCCTTCACCCTGTTCCCGCTGCCCGACGTGACGGGGGAGTTCTGCGCCGGCCGGCCGCTGCGCGACTACTGGCAGCCTCACCCGTTCGCGTCCCTGGACGACATCGCCGCCGCCGGCTACTCGCCCACGAGCCCCGCGTTCCTCCAGGTGGCGTTGAACGTGGCGCTGTTCGTGCCGCTGGGTTTCCTGCTGCGCTACCGGTTCCGGCGCGGTGTCGTGGTGGCGACCGCGGTCGGGCTGCTGGTGTCGCTCGCGGTGGAGACGACGCAGGGCACGGCGGTGTTCGGCCTCTACCCGTGCCCGTACCGGATCGCGGACGTGGACGACCTGATGACCAACACGGCGGGCACGCTCGTCGGGTGGCTGCTCGGGCGCCGGGTCGGGCCGCTGCTGCCCGCGGCCGTGCCGGCGCCGGTGGCCGACACCGCGCCGCCCGGCCTGCTCCGCCGCGGGTTGGCGTTCGCGGGCGACCTGCTCACCATGGCGCTCGTCGAGTTCGCGTGCCGGGCGGTGCTCGTGCTCCTCGGCGAGGGGACGGGGACACCGGGGCTGACCGACGTCGCGGTGTCGGACTGGTTCGGCGCCGCGCTGGGCGTCCTGGTGCCGGTGCTCGCCACGGTCGTCGTGCCGCTGCTGCGCGCCGACCGCGCCACACCGGGCCAGATCGCGTTCCACCTGGCCCTGACCGACGCGCGCACGGGCGGCAGGGCGCCGGCCCGAGCGGTCGTGCTGCGGTTCCTGGTGTGGTGGTTGCCGGTCCTGCTGCTCATCTCCACCGGGCACAGCGGCATCGTGTTCTTCGCGGCCGTCGTGGTCGGCCTCGCCGCCCGCTCGCGCGCCGACCGCCGCAGCCTGCCGGGCCTGGTCTCGACCACCGACACCACCACCGCGCGTGCCCTGAGCCACGTCAGCGCGGCGACGGGCCCGTGAGCCGTGATCGACCCACGGGCCCGTCACTCGCCGGCGCCGGTCAGAACGCCTGGTTCGCGAAGCCCTTCCGCGCCGCCGCCGACAGGAACGACTGCCAGGCCGAGCTGCTGGTGTGCGGGTCACCGGTGGTGCCCAGCCGCGACTTCGCGGTGTCGAACGCGCTCTGCGTCTTCGGACCCCAGATGCCGTCCACCACCAGACCGGAGCTCTGGAAGTTGTTGCACAGCGACTGCACGAACTTCGTGTCGCTCTCCGACCCCGTCACGCACCGCACCGGCAGGCCGCCGAAGTCGGAGTGGATGTGGTCGGCGTGGTCGGCGTTGTACCAACCGTCCAACGCGTACCGGAACCGGCGACGGCACACCGCGTCCACCGCCAGGTAACGGCGGCGCGTGGCCAGCGTGCCGGAGGCGTGGTCGCGGTCCAGCGGCGACGACACCTGCCCGCCGCTCCACCGGACGTGGTCGAGGTCCATCGCGGTGCCCGCGCCGTGCTCGCCGGGCTTGTTCACGTAGAAGCCCGCCGACACCAGGTAGGTAATGCTGCCGTACGCCGACGACAGCGACCGCAGGTCCCGGATCCAGAGCACCAGGGAGTCGTAGAACGCCTGCGTGGCCTGCCAGTTGCGCAGCGTCGTGTCGCCGCGACTGGACCGCCAGTAGTAGACGGGGGTGCCGTCGATCCGCTGGAACGTGATCATCGGGTCGCCTCCGCGGTGATCAGCCGGCCGCCGGTGAGCCAGCCGGAACGGGCGCCTGCGACGCCGAGTGCCTTCGCGTCGCGCGGCACGGCCGGACTGGTCCGGTCCGCGTCCAGCACGCCGGTCAGCGGGGTGGCGTCGACCACCTCGTTGCCGACCCAGTGCACGCGGCCGGCCACCGAGGCGAGGCCGCGCACGGCGACACCGTCCAGGCGGGGACGGGCCGTCCAGGTGACCCCGTCGCGCGAGGTGTGCAGGACCGTGCCGGAGACGTCGACGGCCGCCACCACCCAGCCGTCGGACGTCGCGGTGACGGCGGTGGCCGACAGGCCGTCGGTCCACTCCAGTCCTCGCACGGGCACGGTGTTCCAGCCCGACGCGGTGCGGCGGGCGGCGATGCGGACCACCGAGGCGCGCTCGTGCTTGAGCACGGAGCCGAACGCCAGGCCGCCGCCGACCGCGGTGAACTCGGAGCGCACGCCGTGCAGGCGGCGTGCCTCGCGCCACGTGACGCCGTCGGTGGATTCCCAGATCGTGGCGATCGGGTCGCCGCTCAAGGCGCCGACCGCGTGGCAGGTGGAGCCGTCACGGGTGACGTCGACCAGGTCGGCGCCGGCGAGGCCGGAGGTGATGCGGACCGAGCCTCCTTCGTCCGCGACGATCCACTGGCCGTCTTGTTCGGTCAACATGAGGGGGGTGCCGTCGGGCGCGAGGAACACGCCCGCGGCTTTGCGCGGGTTCTCCGCGGCGTCCGACGCGGGTGCCGCGGCACCCGCGTGGGCCGGTAGTGCGCTGGTGAGGGCCGCGGTGGCGGCGGCACCCAGCACGAACGTTCGCCGATCGAGCACGTCAGTCCTTTCGGGGGCAGGGGGAAGTGCTGACGTTGCGCATGGCCGGTTGGAAGTTTTCCAACCCACAAAGTATGGGTGACCGGCCGGCGCGGCAATGGCCCGTTCCGCCCAAATCGTCGCCGTCCGGCCTGGGAAAGCCGCCGGTCGGCGCGAACCGCTGGGGTACGCTCCCGGTGTTCGCGACTGGCGTGCCGAGGGTGGGACCGACCACCGGGGAGCGTTGAGCCGAGATGCACCGCGCGCCTGGGTGCTGCGGCAGCGCCCCCGCGCGCGTGGAGGTCGTCGTGCACGAACCCGCGATCCCGTCGTTGACCGGAGCCGACCCCGAGGTCGCCCGCCTGGTCCAGGCCGAGGCACGCCGCCAGTTCGAGAAGGTCCGCCTGATCGCCTCGGAGAACTACGTCTCGACCGCCGTCCTGGAAGCCACCGGCTCGGTGCTGACCAATAAGTACTCCGAGGGCTACGCCGGCCGCCGCTACTACGAGGGCCAGCAGGTCGTCGACCCGGTCGAGGAGCTGGCCGTCGCTCGCGCCAAGGCGTTGTTCGGCGTCGACCACGCCAACGTCCAGCCCTACTCCGGCTCACCGGCCAACCTCGCCGTGTACCTGGCGTTCCTGGAACCCGGCGACACGGTCATGGGCATGGCCCTGCCCGCCGGCGGGCACCTCACCCACGGCTGGAGCGTCTCGGCCACCGGCAAGTGGTTCCGCAGCGTCCAGTACGGCGTGCGCGAGGAGACCGGCGTGGTCGACCTGGACCAGGTCCGCGACCTGGCCCGCGCCGAACGCCCCAAGGTGATCTTCTGCGGCGGCACGGCCATCCCGCGCACCATCGACTTCGCCGCGTTCGCCGAGATCGCCGACGAGGTCGGCGCGGTGCTCGCGGCCGACATCGCGCACATCGCGGGCCTGGTCGCGGGTGGCGCGCACCCGTCACCGGTCGGGCACGCCCAGGTGATCACCACGACCACCCACAAGACGTTGCGCGGCCCGCGCGGCGCGATGATCCTCACCGACGCCGGGCACGCGAAGGCGATCGACAAGGCGGTGTTCCCGGGTCTGCAGGGCGGACCGCACAACCACACCACGGCGGCCATCGCGGTCGCGCTCGGCGAGGCGGCGGAGCCGTCGTTCGGCCTCTACGCGCACGCCGTCGTGCAGAACGCCCGCGCGCTGGCCACCGCCCTGCTCGACCGCGGTTTCGACCTGGTCTCCGGCGGCACCGACAACCACCTGGTCCTGGTCGACCTGACCGGCAAGGGCATCGGCGGCAAGCCCGCCGCCAAGGCCCTGGACCGGGCGGGCGTGGAGGCCAACTACAACACGGTCCCGTTCGACCCGCGCAAGCCGTTCGACCCGTCCGGTGTCCGCCTCGGCACGGCCGCCATCACCACCCGCGGCCTCACCGAGGACCACATGCCGCAGGTCGCGGAGTGGATCGACCGGGCCATCCGGGCGGCGGACGACGGGCAGGCGCTCGACCGGATCGCCGCCGAGGTCGCCGACCTGATGGCGGGCTACCCGATGCCCGGCTGGGCGTAGCGGACCACGTCGGCCAGTCGCGCCACGTCCGCCCGGAACGTCTCGTGCCGGACGGTGACGTGATCGGCGACGCGGCCGGTCCCCGGCAGCTGGTCGGCGGGCAGCACCGCCCCGTCGACCAGCACCGGGATCACCGGCACCGCGCGTTCCGCCGCCCGCTGCACCTCGGTGCGCATCAGGTCGGTCGGCGTCCAGCCGGGCCCGACGACGGCGAGCAGCACGTCGCACTCGCCGACGTCGCCCACCACCGCCCGGCCGAAGTCGTCCAGCCGGTCCGCGATGCGCCCGGCGAGGTGCACGTCGTGCGGGCGCCGGTAGCTCAGGAACAGCCGCGCGGCCCGCCGCGCCGGGGACAGCTCGATCCCGGCCAGCGCCGCGAACGCCCGGTCGCGCACCTCGGCGAGGTCCACGCCGCACCCGGTCAGCACGTCGAGCGCCACGCCCTCGTCCGCGGCGAGCACGCCCAGCAGGAGGTGCTCGGTGCCGACGTGCCGGTGCCGCAGCGCCAGCGACTCCCGCACGGCCGCAGCCAACGCCCGCTTCGCGCCGGGCGTGAACGGCAGCCGGCCGGACACGGGTGTCGTTCCCCGCCGGGACACCTCCAGCACCCGCGCCCGGCACCCGGCCGGCGACACGCCGACCGACGCCAGCACCGACGCCGCCGCGCCGCCCTCGCCGACCAACCCGAGCAGCAGGTGCTCCGTGCCGATGGCGGCGTGGGCTAATCCCCGCGCCTCCTGGAGTGCCAGCACGGAGACCCGGCGCGCGCTCTCGGTGAACCGTTCCAACATCAATCCTTCGCCACCGTCGACCACCCCGGGGGCGGTCCGCCACCAGTGCATCGCACCGAGTTTCCGGGTGTTACCGGAATTTGTCAGTAGCCGCGCGCCGTGATGCGGTCATGGCGTCGCTGCCGCCGTGCGCGGTCTCGGAGATCAGGATCAGCTCCGCGTCCGGCCACGCGTGCGCGAGGTCGAACGGCGTGCCGATCAGATTGCCCAGGTCGAGCGCTCCTTGAACGATCACGCCCGGGATGCCCGCGAGCTTGCCCGCCTCCGCCAGCACGATCCCCTCCGGCAGCCACGACCCGTGCGCCCAGTAGTGCGTGACGAGCCGGGCGAACGCCAGCGCGTGCTCCGGGACCTCGAAGCGCAGCCCGGAGGACAGCGGCTGCAACGCGTCCTCCCACGCGCACCACTCCTCGGCGGCCCGGCGGTGCACGGCGGGATCGGGGGAGAGGAGCAGCTCCAGGTACCCGGCGGCCGGGTCGCCGGTGGGCACGAGTTCGCGGAACCGGGCGTGCGCCCGGGGGAACATCGGCCCCAGCCCCGTGGTCAACAGGTCCGTCTCCGACCGGCGACCCGTGGCCACGCCCGCGTGCACCATCGCCGACACCCGGTGCGGGAACCGCTCCGCGTACACGAGGCCGAGCACCGAGCCCCACGACGCGGCGAACACCAGCCACCGGTCGATGCCCAGGTGCCCGCGCAGCCGTTCGAGGTCGCCGACCAGGTGATCGGTGGTGTTGGTGGACAGGTCCACGACCGGGTGCCCGGCGTGCGGCGTGCTCCGGCCGCAGCCGCGCTGGTCGAACAGCACCACCCGGTACGCGGCCGGGTCGAAGTACCGCCGGGCGCGGGGCGTGCAGCCCGAGCCCGGCCCGCCGTGCAGCACCACGGCCGGTTTGCCGTCCGGGTTGCCGCACACCTCCCAGTACACGTGGTGCCCGTCGCCGACGTCGAGCATGCCGTGGTCGTACGGCTCGATCTCCGGGTACAGCACGGTTCCTCCTCGTGATGCAACAGTGCTGTTATATTAGTGCTTACGGAATCGCCGGGAACATCGACCTCACGTCCGCGCCGCCGACCCACAGCCCGATGGCGAACGCCGTCATCGCCTCGAGCAGCTCGGCCCGCTCCAGCGGCCCGCCGTCCACCGGCACGCACCCGGTCGACCGCACCAGTTCGCGCACCACGTCCAGCGCGTCGGCCGAATCGCCGCACAGCGGCACCCCGAGCGGCTTGCCCTCGAAGGTGGGCGACGGCTGTCGCCACACGTCGACGTGGCACAGGTTGAACGCCTTCACCACGTGCGCTCCCGAGGACTCGGCGAGCCGTGCGGCGGCGCGCGGCTCGTCCAGCACGAACCGGCCGGGCACCACCGAGTTGGTGCAGTCGACCACCACCCGTCCCGGCGCGTGCCCGAGCACCTCGGCCGCCACCGCCGCGGGCACCGCGAGCAGCACCGCGTCCCCGAACGCCACCGCGTCGGCCGGTGTCGCGGGCGCCGCTCCGATCCTGGCCGCCAGCTCCCGCGAGCGCTCCGGTGAACGCCCGCCGATCACCACCTCGTGCCCCGCCTCGACCCACCGGCCACCCAGCGCGTCGGCCATCCCGCCCGCTCCCAGCACACCGATCCGCACGCTCTCCTCCTCCACCGAAGTGATTGGCTGGGGTCGACGTTAGAAAGCCCGGCGGGCACCGAATGGTGTCCACGACCCAGGGGGCCGCTCGTGGACTTCCTCGCCGACTGCCGCGCCCGGCAGGCGTTCGACCTGCTGGCCAACACCTGGAACCCGGTGGTGCTGCACGCGTTGCGCCACGGCCCGCGCCGTCCCGCCGAGCTGCGTCGCGTGATCGGCGGCATCCGGCCGAAGGTGCTCACCGAGACGGTGCGCCGGCTGGAGGGCGCCGGGCTGGTGGTGCGGACGGCGTCGCGGGACCGGGTCGAGTACGGGCTCACCGACCTCGGGCGCAGCCTGCTCGAGCCGATCGACGCGCTCGGCCGGTGGGCGCACGAGCGGGGTGACGAGGTCACCCTTGACGGCTGAAGCAAAACGGTGTTTTATAACATTGTTGTGTAACACTGTTCTGTGGAGGTGGGTCGTGATGGGCGTGCGGGCCGGGTTCGAGACCCTCGACCGGGAAGTCGACGTCGACCTGGAGGTGCGCGGCGAGCTGCCGCCCTGGCTGGCCGGCACGTTGGTGCGCAACGGCCCGGCCAAGTTCGAGACCGACAAGGGATCGTTCCGCCACTGGTTCGACGGCCTGGCGATGCTGCACCGCTTCGGCTTCGCCGACGGCGCCGTCACCTACCGCAACCGCTACCTGGAGACGCCGAGCTTCCGCGCGGCGCGCGACGACGGGCACATCGCGTTCGGCGAGTTCGCCACGGACCCGTGCCGCTCCATCTTCAGCCGCTTCTTCACCCACCCCCGGCTGCGCCGCACGTCGAACGCCAACGTCAACGTCGTGTCCGACGGCGACCGGGACTTCGCGCTCACCGAGACGCCCATCGCGGTGGAGTTCGACCGCGAGACGCTGGCGACCGTCGGCCTCGCCGACTACGACGACGCGATCTCCGGCCACGTCACCACCGCGCACCCGCACCGGGCGCCGCTCACCGGCGACCTGGTCAACTACGTGCTGAAGTTCGGCCGGCGCAGCGTCTACCGGATCTACCGGCAACGCGGCCGCACCCGGGAGGTGCTCGCCTCCCTGCCCGCCGACCGCCCCGGCTACATGCACAGCTTCGCCGTCACCGAGCGGCACGTGGTGCTGGCCGTGTTCCCGCTCGTGGTCAACCCGCTGTCGCTGCTCCTGCGCGCCAAGCCGTTCATCGAGAACTACCGGTGGCGGCCGGAGCTGGGCACCCGGTTCGTGGTGTTCGACCAGCGGGACGGCTCGGTGGTCGCCGACGAGCGCACCGACGCGTTCTTCGCCTTCCACCACATCAACGCCTACGACGAGGACGGGCGGGTCGTCGTGGACATCTCCACCTACCCGGACTCCGGCGTGGTCGACGCGCTGTACCTGGACCGGGTGCGCGGCGACGGTGAGCTGCCGGCGGCGTTCCCGACGCGGTACGAGGTCGACCTCTCGGGCGGCGGCATCCGGTCGCGGCGGCTCGCGTCGGACTCCTTCGAGCTGCCGCGCATCGCGTACGGGTCGCACAACGGGCGCGACTACCGGTACGCCTACGGCGTCGGCTCCCGCGACAACGGCACGCGCGACTTCCTCGACCAGCTGGTCAAGCTCGACGTCTCCAGCGGGCGGACCATCCGGTGGCACGAGCCCGGCCGCTACCCGGGCGAACCGGTGTTCGTGCCCACGCCGGGGGGCCGGGCCGAGGACGACGGCGTGCTGCTGTCAGTGGTGCTCGACGCCGAGGCCGGGCGGTCCGGCCTGCTGGTGCTCGACGCGGCCACGTTCACCGAGATCGCACGGGCCGACGTGCCGCACGCCATCCCGTTCGGCTTCCACGGTCAGTTCACGTCGCGTCGATCGTGAGCACGCAGCCGTCGGGGTCGACGGTGGGCACGTCGGGCTCGTCGAACCAGACGCCGCCGTCGCCGAGGTAGCGGAACCGGTGCGTGCCGGGCGAGAGGATCACGGTCACCGTGCGCGTGCCGTCGCGGCGGGGGACCAGCTCGTGGACGCCGGGGGTCCAGTCGTTGAACGTGCCGACCACGCTCACCGGCCCGCTCGGCTGCTCCAGGGGCAGTGAGAAGGTCACGCGGCGCTTCGGGCCGAACAGGCGAGTGCTGCGGAGCATCGCCCTCCCTCGCGAGTCGAACTTGCCATGCCTTCGGGGGTACCAGCGTCGCGGTGCGGTGGCGGCGTTTCAAGCCGGCGCGCCCGAACGCGGTCGATGCTCACCCGTCGGTGTGACGTGATCGCGGGAACGTGCCGTCGACCTGGCGGCGAGGAGCCGGAGGAGTGATCACTCCTGGCCATTTCCAACTTATAGCGCAACAGGGGGCTTGCGGCAAGGCCCGGGTGTTGCCGCAGAATCGCCGGCCGTGGCGGGAAGCCGCGGGAACGGGGGTGCGGGTTGGGTGCGACCGGGGGTCGGCGGGCGAGAGCGGGATCACAAACTGTGCAGTCCCTGCAAAGTTGCAGTAAGTGCAGGTTTTTCCCTACCCTGATCGAGTGAGCACACCGGCGGCCGAAGGGCTCCGCGACCGCAAGAAGCGGCAGACCCGCACGGCTCTGGGCCACGCCGCCGTCCGCCTGGTCGCCGAGCACGGCCTCGACCACGTGACCGTCGAGGACATCAGCGCCGCCGCCGACGTCTCGCCGCGCACCTTCTTCAACTACTTCGCCAGCAAGGAAGACGCCGTCCTCGGTCCCGACCCGGAAGCCGGCCCGCGCGTCCGCGCCAGGGTGCTCGCCCAACCGGCGGACCTGTCCGCCGGCGCGGCGGTGCGGGAGGCGCTGCTGGCGGAGATCGCGGCGGAACTGGCGGACGACCGGGAGTTCTGGTTGCGGCGGATGCGGGTGGTCCAGCAGCACCCCGTGCTGCTGGCCCGGCTGTTCTCCGGCGGCGAGGCCCTGGAGCGCGAGCTGGTCGCCGGCATCGCCGAACGGGTCGGCCTGCCCGCCGACGACACCTACCCGCAGCTGCTCGGCGCGGCGGCGGGCGCGGCGTTCCGGGTGGCGGTGGCCCGCTGGTCGAGCACCGACGCGCCGCTGCACGACCTGCTCGCCGAAACGCTCGACCTCATCGCCGCGGGGCTCGCCCACCCGCCCCGCGGCCACCGCGGCTGAACCACGAGCCGCGCGCACCACCGATCCGCAACACCGCGTCACAGTCGAAGACAACTGGGGGGATCCGATGTCCACCGAAACCGGCACGACTTCGCGCCGGGACGTCGTGCAAGCGATGTCCGGCCTCATGCTGGGCATGTTCATGGCCATCCTCGCGTCGACCATCGTGTCGAACGCGTTGCCGCGCATCATCGCGGACCTGCACGGCTCGCAGTCCGTCTACACCTGGGTCGTCACGACCGAGCTGCTGGCCATGACGGCGACCGTGCCGCTGTGGGGCAAGCTCGCCGACCTCTACAGCCGCAAGCTGCTCATCCAGCTCTCGCTCGGCCTGTTCGTGGTCGGCTCGCTCATCGCGGGCTTCTCCCCGAACGTCGAGGTGCTCATCGCGAGCCGCGTCGTGCAGGGCCTCGGTGCGGGCGGCATGACGGCGTTGGCCACGATCGTGATGGCGGCGATGATCCCGCCGCGCGAGATGGGCCGCTACGCCGGCATCTTCGGCGCGGTGTTCGGCGTCGGCACGGTCGCCGGCCCGCTCATCGGCGGTGTCATGGTGGACACCTCGTGGCTGGGCTGGCGCTGGTGCTTCTTCATCGGCGTCCCGTTCACCCTCGCCTCGATCTTCCTGCTCCAGCGCACGCTGCACCTGCCGATCGTGCGCAAGGAAGTGAAGATCGACTACCTGGGCGCGGTGCTGATCGTCGGCGGCGTCTCCACGCTGCTGGTGTGGTCGACGCTGGCGGGCCACCAGTTCGAGTGGGCCTCGGCGTGGACCGCGGTGCTCGTGGCGGTCGGCGTGGTGCTGCTGGGCCTGGCCGTGTGGGTCGAGTCGCGGGCGACCGACCCGATCGTGCCGCTGACGATCTTCTCCAACCGCACGGTGGCGTTGACGACGCTGGCCAGCGCGCTGGTCGGCGTGGCGATGTTCGGCGGCACGGTGTTCCTGTCGCAGTACTTCCAGATCGGCCTGGGCAAGACGCCGACGCAGGCGGGCCTGATGAGCCTGCCGATGATCTTCGGCCTGCTGGTGTCGTCGACCGTCGCCGGTCAGCTGATCACCAAGTGGGGCAGGTGGAAGGCGTTCCTGGTCGCCGGCGGCGTGATCATGGTCGGCGGGATGCTGCTGCTGGCCACGATCGACGCGAACACGAGCGTGTTCATGGTCAGCGTGCACATGGCCGTGCTCGGCGTCGGCGTCGGCATGCTCATGCAGAACCTGGTGCTGGCCGCGCAGAACGACGTGCCCGCCCGCGACCTCGGCGCCACGACCTCGACCCTCACGTTCTTCCGCAGCCTCGGCGGCGCGATCGGCGTGAGCGCGTTGGGCGCGGTGCTGGCGAACCGGGTGACCGCGTTGAGCGAGGAGAAGTTCGGCCCGGCGCCCACCGGCGGCGAGGCCGCGGTGCCCGACCTGTCGCTGCTGCCCGAGCCGGTGCGGGTGATCGTGCGCGAGATCTACGCCACGGCCACCGCCGAGCTGTTCCTGATCGGCGCGCCGATCGCGGTGCTGGCGCTGGTGGCGGTGCTGTTCATCAAGGAGAAGCCGCTCAAGACGCTCAGCGGTGACGAGCGGCTGGCGGCGGAGATGGCCGCGGGTCACTGAGAGGCCGCTGACGGGCCGCTGACCTGGCGGGCCGCGGCTCGGCCGCGGGAAGACACGGTGTCGCACTTGTCCGGCTCACGGTCGGACAAGTGCGACACTTTCGCGCGTGTCAGGACTGCGCGAACGCAAGAAGCTCGCCACCCGGACGGCGTTGGCCGACGCCGCCCTGCGGCTGTGCGTGGAGCACGGCCTCGACGGGGTGACCGTCGAACAGGTGGCCAACGAGGCGGGCGTCTCGCTGCGCACGTTCTTCAACTACTTCTCCTCCAAGGAGGAGGCCGTGGTCGCGGGTGACGTGGCCACGGCCGCCGCGTTCGTCCACGCCTTCGCCGCCCGCCCCGAAGGTGAGCCGGTGCTGCCGGCGCTGCGGTCGGCCCTGGTGGACGTGGTGCCCGACCGCATCGACCCGGAGCGGGTGGCGCAGCTGCGCGCGTTGCGCCGCACGCCCGCCCTGCTGCCGCACCAGATCGCCGCGTTCGCCGTGCAGGAACGGGAGCTCGCCGCCGCCGTCGCGGCCCGGGTCGGCGTCGACCCGACCACCGACCTCTACCCGGCGATGTTCGCGGCCACCGTGATGGCGACCCTGCGGGTGGTCGTCGGCTGGTGGCTGGACGCCGCCGAACGCCCCGAGCTGTCCGAGCTGATCGGCGTGATGATCGACCGGCTGGAGGCGGGTTTCGCCGCCGTTCACCCGAGCGGCGACCAGGACTCGCCCGGTCGCCGCCGTCTATCGCGTCCACCCGGCGCGCAGTAGGCCGAAATCGGGTGCACCCGGGTGAAATCCCGTGCGGCGCCGACGTGGAATGACGCATCCCGGTATGGGCCGATCCCGTCGGCGCTGCGCTGTCGGGATGCTCGTGCGCCGCAGCCGGGTGACCTCGGACCTCGGCATCGGTGCAGGTCCCTAGCGTGCCTGGGGTCCCGGACGACCCCGAGTTCCGGCTGTGGGAAAGAAGAACCGTCATGCGAAGACGTCTGGTCATGGTTCTGACGACGGGCGCGCTCGTGGCCTTCGCCGTCACGGTCCCCGGCGCGGCGGCCGACCCCGCCGCGGCGGCCGTGTCGACGTTGACGAAATCCGTCCGGGGGGTGTCTTCACCCGCCGATCACGGCGCCACGGCCACCTGGGTCGTCGACTACGACAACAACGCGGCCGCCGCCGGTCAGGCGACGATCACCGACGCGGTCGGCGCCGGGCAGTCCTACGTCACCGGCTCGCTGGACGTGCCGCCCGGGTGGTCGCCGTCCTGGTCCACGGACGGGAGCACCTTCCAGGCGACCGAACCCGCCTCGGGCGTGGTCGCGGTGCGGGCGCAGAACCCCGACGCCCGGCCCGGCGGCACGGCGCTGTCCGGCCTGCTCACCCCGCCCGTCCAGGCGGCCACCACGGCGACCGGCGGCGACGGGTTCACCCCGCTGCTGCACCGCACTCCCACCGGAGCCCTCCAGGCGTGGAACATCTACCACCACGCGGCCCCGAACGTGGCGAAGGTGGTGTGCAGCGACCTGGCCACCGGTCAGCTCTGCGCGGGCGGACCGTGGCCCAAGCCGCTCAACACCACGCCCGGCCCGCTCGGCAGCGGCGCGACCGGTGACATCGGCAGCGGGATGGCGCAGCAGTACTTCCGCGACCCGGCCAACACCTCGCAGGTCCTCTACGCCGCCGTGACCCCCTCGTCGGTCGGTGTCGGCTGTCTGGACCTGGCCGCCGCCGCGAACTGCGGCTACTGGCCCCTGATGGCCGCCGGCGGGTCACCGTCCGGCGTGTACAGCCTGGCCGGCCTGGTCGAGGTCGGCGGCAACCTCTACGGCGTGGCCAGCACGGGCGCGGTCACCTGCTGGACCGTCGCCACCCGCGCGGCCTGCCCCGGCCAGCCGTACGCGCCGATCGTCCCGCCCAGCGGCGACACGCCCAGCAGCCTGTACTTCTACGGCGCGATGACGGTCGTGGCCGGCAAGGTGTTCGCCTCGTCGTCGCGGCCCAACACCGGCCTGCAGGCGGCCATGGGCTGCTTCGACCCGACCACCGCCGCCGCGTGCGCCGGGTGGGCCGCGCCCCGGCCCCTCGGCGCGGCCGGCAACTACACCTACAACGCCTACACCGCGTACAGCACGACGGGCGCGCAGGTCGGCGCCTGCTCCACCATGACCGGGTCGCCCGACGTGACCACCTGCTACGCGCTGGACGGCTCGGCGCTGCCCGCGCCGTCCTCGGTGGCCGCGCTGCCCGCCGGCGTGATCGCGTTCAACCCCGAGGTGATCACCGACCCGGACGGCCACCTCCGCAGCTACCTGGCGATCTGGGGCGGCCCGTACGCGGGCGCGGCGGTCTGCCACGACTGGACCACCGCGGCGGCGTGCGCGGGACTGCCCAACCCGATCACCCACCCCGGCGTCAACGGCGGCAACACCCGCGACTACGGCTACGCCTACGACGTCCCGACGGGCTGCATGATCGGTCTCGGCGACGCGGGCGTGCTGTTCTCGATGGACCCGCTCACGGGCAGCTCGCCGTGCGTGCGCTCCGGCGGTCAGGTCTCGCTCACGCCGGGCGCGTTCTACTGCGACGGCGACACCGACCACGTGCAGGGCTACGGCTCCGCGCGGCTCGTCGGCGTCACGCCGGGCAACGTCGACTTCGGCGCGTCCCGGGTGACCGTCGTGGACCAGGACGGCGCCACCGTGGCCACGCCCGGCTTCGCGCCGGACGGCTCGGTCGACCTCAGCGGCGTGTCGCCGACCGCGCACCCGACGATCGCCGTCACCACCACGCTGGTGCTGACCAGCGGCGCCGACTTCGGCGGCGGCAACCAACCCCGGTTGGTGGTCGACTTCACGGGCGACCCGCCGCAGGTGTGCTTCCGCACCACGATCAGCGCCGCCTGCGCCGTGGCCGACGTCGCCAACACCGCCACCGGCACGGACGCGACCGGCGCGTTCACCTCCAACACCGTCACCGTCCCGGTCGCGCCCGGCGCGGCCTGCCAGCCGGTGGTGACGGTGGACAAGGAGATCTGCGCCTCGAAGACGGCGTCCCACTGCGGACCCGGTGGGTCGGGACCGTGGGCGAAGAAGGCGCCCGTGGGCACGCTGGGCCTGCTCAACGCCACCGCGTACTGGCGGATCACGGTGACCAACCAGGGCCCGGTGGCGGTCACCGACGCCCGGGTCGTGGACTACGAGGAGCCCGCGTGCGAGGCGGCCGCCGGCACGTTCACCCTCCAACCGGGTGAGACGAAGACCTTCTACTGCTCCACGTACGCCCTCCTGACCCTGTACCCGATGACCAACCAGGCGAAGGCGAAGTACACGCCGCGCAACTCGCCGGCCGGCACCCCGCCGTCGTACTCGGCGTGGTCCTCGGCGACCGCCTGCTCCCTGCTCTGCCTGCTGGGCTGAGCACGGGCGCACGTCACCCGGCCGGTGGGGACGTCCGACGTCCCCACCGGCCGGACGCGCGTGGTCAGCCGCCGATGATCACGGGTTTGGCGTCGACCGGGTCGACGGTGGTGACCTCCGCCGCGCCGCAGGCGCTCAGCAGCTCGGCGCGCTTGTCCGCGTCCGCGTACTCCTGGCCGAAGTGGAAGGGCACCACGAACTTCGGCCGGGTGGCCGCCACCAGCTCGCCGAGGTCCTCGGCCGTCATGTGGCCGCGGCGGTGGATGCTCTCGCCCACGTCACCCCGCAAGCCGAACGCCTCACCGATCAGCACGTCGCAGCCGGCGAAGTCGTGCTGGTGCGAGGGCACCGGGCCGGTGTCGGCGGTGAACCCGATCCTCGCCCGACCGGTTTCGACCACGACGCCGTAGCACGGCACCGGGTGGTCGGTCGGCACGAGCCGCATCGTCAGCTGCCCGCCCAGCGCCACGGGTTCCTCGCCGCACTCGACCCACGCGAGGTCGAACTCCCGCTCCGGGTACTGGACCCGCAGCAGCTCCTTGAGCCCGGCCAGGACCGACGGGTGCCCCACGATCGTGAGCTTGAGCAGGGGGACGTCGCCCGCCCGGTTGAGCAGGCTGCGGGTGAACACGAAGTTGGCGAACCCGCCGACGTGGTCGGAGTGCAGGTGCGACACGTACACGTGCGTGACGTCGGTCGGCGACAGGCCGGCGGCCTGGAGCCTGCCGACCGGGTCGACGCCGACGTCGAGCATCACCTCGGCGTCGTCCGCGGCCAGGTGGAACGACGTGGTGGGGCCGGCGCTCGAGTTCGACCAGTGGCCCAGGGTTGTCACGTGGATTTCGGTCGTCACGGATGACCTCGATTCAGGGGGTGGCGGTCATGGCTGCGCCGGCCTTCCGCTCGGGCAGAGCGGAGCCATGGCCCGGAGTGTCCTTTGTGGTCACCGCTCGGATTCTTCGACCCCAGGGGCGGATGACGTCGAGATCGGCGGTCTGCCCATCCCGGAGTGCCCGTGGCGAAAGTCGGCCAAACGCCGCCGATCGGGGGGCGCGCTCAGGCGTCCCAGGTGATCGGGAGCGCGTGCACGCCGTAGACCAGCATGTCGTCGCGCATCGGGACCTCCGCCGCCGGCACGGCCAGTCGCAGGCCGGGCAGCCGGGTCAGCAGCCCGGTGAAGCCGACCGTCATCTCCACCCGCGCCAACTGCTGGCCGAGGCACTGGTGCACGCCGTGCCCGAACGCCAGGTGCGGCCCGCGGGCGCGGGTCACGTCCAGCTCGTCGGGCCGGGGGTAGTGGTGGGGGTCGCGGTTGCCCGCGGGGACGGAGACCAGCACCGTGGAGTCGGCCGGGACCACCTCGCCCGCGATCTCCACCTCCGCCAGCGTGGTGCGCACGACGCCGAGGTGGACGATCGACAGGTAGCGCAACAGCTCCTCGACCGCGCCGCCGACCAGCGCCGGGTCCTGCCGCAGGGCGGCGAGCTGCCCGGGGTGCTCCAGCAGCGCGAACGTGCCCAGCGCCAGCATGTTGGCCGTCGTCTCGTGGCCGGCGACCAGCAGCAGGTTCGCCATGCCGATCAGCTCGTCGTCGGTGAGCGTCGGGTCGGCCTCGATCAGGCCGGACAGCATGTCGTCGGTCGGCTCGGCGCGCTTGGCGCGCACCAGGCCGTGCATGAAGGCCCGCAGCTCGTCGGCGAGCCGCATCACCTCGGCCACGGGCAGGTCCAGGCGCAGCAGCTTCCCGGTGCGCTCCTGGAACTCGTCGCGGTCGGCGTACTCGACGCCGAGCAGCTCGCAGATGACCAGGGAGGGCACCGGCAGCGCGAACGCCCGCACCAGGTCGGCGCCCGGTCCGGCGGCGATCATCGCGTCGAGGTGGTCGGCGACGATCCGCTGGATGCGCGGTTCGAGCTGACGCATCCGGCGCACGGTGAACTGGCCGGTGAGCAGCTTGCGGTACCGGGTGTGCTCGGGCGGGTCCATGGTGATGAAGCTGCCCGCCCGCGCCCGGGCGTCGGTCAACCTGGCGCGGACCGGCTGGGGCAGCTTCTCCAGCACGCGGCGGCTGCGGAACCGGTCCGAGCTCAGCCGCGGGTCGCCGAGCAGGGTGCGGGCCAGCTCGTGGCTGGTGACGATCCACACCGGGTCGCCGTCGAGCATGGCCATCCGGTGCACCGGCCCCTGCTCGCCGAGGCGGGTCAGGGCGGTCGGCGGGTCGAACGGGCCGGCGTCGCGGCGGGTCAGCTCGGGCGGCAGGGGGACGGTCGGTCGGCCGGAGGAGGGGCGTTTGCCCGGGGGAGCGGTGGTCATCGGCGGTCCGTTCCCGACCCGGCGTGACCGGGCCGCTGCTCGGCGTGGTGACGGTGACCCACGGTACCAAAACGTGCACGCTGTGCAGCTTTCTGATGTAACTCACTGCACATCGGGCAAAGTTGCACGTCGTGCAAGTTTAGGTGATAGTTGTATGTGGCAAGCAATGCGAGGAGATGGGGGGACGGCATGGACGCCGTCGCGCGGGAGCTGGAAGACCGGTTGCGCGACCTGCTGAGGGTCGTGCGGATGGTCAAGCAGCGACCCCACTCGCTACCGCCCGGTCTGATCGGCACACTCGCCCTGATCGCCCGCGCCGGCGCGAACCCCACCGGGTGCCACGCCAAGGAGCTGGCCGTCCACGCCGGTCTCGACCCGTCCACGGTGAGCCGCGCGGTGGCCGCGCTGGTCGCCAACGGGCTGGTCGAACGGCGTGCCGATCCCGACGACGGCCGCGCCAGCATCCTCGTGGTGACCGAACGCGGTCACGGCGAGCTGGCCGTCGCCCGCGACTGGTACGACCGGCTCCTGAGCCGCGCGCTTGCCGACTGGAGCCCTGAAGAGGTCGAGGCGCTGACCAAATCGCTGGGGCGCCTGACCATTGACGTCGAAGGAGCCCTCGGCTCCACCTTGGAGGCCGCGCGATGAGCGCACCCGCCACCACCAACGGCACGATGAGCCACCGCCAGGTCCTGGAGGCTCTGAGCGGTCTGCTGTTGGTGCTGTTCGTCGCGATGCTCAGCGGCACCGTCGTCTCGACGGCGCTGCCGCAGATCATCGGCGCGCTCAACGGCTCGCAGACCCAGTACACCTGGGTGGTCACCGCGACCCTGTTGACCGCGACCGCCACCACGCCCGTGTGGGGCAAGCTAGCGGACCTGTTCGACAAGAAGACCCTCGTCCAGGTCGCCATCGTGATCTTCGTGCTGGGCTCGGTGGTCAGCGGTTTCGCGCAGAGCGCGGGTCAGCTCATCGCGGCGCGCGCGTTCCAGGGCATCGGCGTCGGCGGCCTGCAGGCGCTGGTGCAGGTGGTGATCGCGGCGATGATCCCGCCGCGCGAGCGCGGCCGGTACAACGGCTACCTCGGCGGCGTGATGGCGCTGGCCACGGTCGGCGGCCCGCTGCTCGGCGGCCTCATCGTGGACACCTCGTGGCTGGGCTGGCGCTGGTGCTTCTTCATCGGCGTGCCGGTCGCGGTGATCGCGCTGTTCGTGCTCCAGGCCACGTTGAAGGTGAAGACGGTCCGGCGGGACGACGTGAAGATCGACTACCTGGGTGCGAGCCTGATCGCGGTCGGCGTGAGCGTGCTGCTGGTGTGGATCTCGTTCGTGGACAGCTCGTTCGCGTGGCTGTCGTGGCAGAGCTTCGCCATGGTCGGCGCGTCGGTGGTCCTGCTGGGCGGCGCGGTCGCGGTCGAGGCGCGGGCCGCGGAGCCGGTGGTGCCGCTGGGGATCGTGAAGCAGCGCACGACGGCGTTGGCGATCCTGGCCAGCGTGGCGGTGGGCATGGCGATGTTCGGCGGCGCGGTGTTCCTCGGCCAGTACTTCCAGATCGGCCGCGGCTACACCCCGACCGAGGCGGGCCTGCTGACCATCCCGATGATGGTGGGCGTGCTCGCCGCGTCCATCGTGTCCGGGCGGCTGATCACCAAGACCGGCCGGGTCAAGCCCTACATCGTGATCGGTGCGGCCACCCTGGTGCTCGGGTTCCTCGCGCTGGGCCAGATCGACCACGACACCTCGCTGGTGCTGGTCGGTGGCGCGATGCTGCTGGTGGGCGTCGGCGTCGGCATGAGCATGCAGAACCTGGTGCTCGCGGTGCAGAACACGGTGCCGCTGAAGGACATCGGCGCGGCCAGCTCCACCATCGCGTTCTTCCGGTCGCTCGGCGGCACGATCGGCGTGTCGGTGCTCGGCGCGGTGCTGGCGCGGCGGGTCGAGGACGCCATCACCCGCGACCTGACCGCGGCGGGCATCCCCGTCAGCGGCGGTGGCGGCGGCAGCCTCAACCTGAACGTGCTGCCGGACGCGGTGCAGCACATCGTCCGCAACGCGTACGGCGACGCCACCGGGCACATCTTCCTGATCTCGGCGGCCATCGCGGTCATCGGCGTGGTCGCGGCCCTGCTGCTCAAGCCGATCACCCTGCGCACCAGCCTGGACCTGGTCGAGCAGCAGCCCAAGGTCGCGGCGGAGGCCTAGCGCCGGGACGGGGGACGGGGGCCGGTGGTGCGATCAGCGCCACCGGCCCCCGTCGTCGCGCGGGTCGGCGAGCAGCGGCGGCCGGTGTTGGCGAGAACCCGTCGGGGTCTGGCACCGCGGCCACTGCCGCGCCGGCCGCCGCGCTCCTAACGTCCCAGGCGCAACGATCACCTGCGACGACAAGGACCGCCAACCATGGTCGTGGTCTCGGCACTGCTCATCGGCGTGCTGTACGTGCTCCTGAACTCCTTCGTCCCCGACCGGCACCGCCGACCGTTCAACGCGATCATGGTCGGCGGCGCCGGCGCGGCGTACCTCAGCGGCGGCGGGCTGGGCGCGTGGGAGTTCGCCATCACCACCGTCATCACCTTCTGCGCCTACCGCGGCCTGACGTCGTGGACGTTCATCGGCATCGGGTGGCTCGTGCACACGGCCGCCGACGTGGCGCACCACCTGCACGGCAACCCGATCGTGCCGTTCGCCGAGCACTCGTCGCTGGGCTGCGCGATCTGCGACCCGGTGATCGCCCTGTGGGCGTTCGCGGGCGGTCCCGGCATCCGGTCAATGACCCCCGCGGCACTGGTGCGGGCTTTCCGCTTCCGCCGGCCGCAGCACGCCGCCGACGGCGGGCTCCACGAGTAGCAGCAGCTCACCGTCCCGGCACACCGGGCGCAGGAAACCCAGCGTCCGCACCGGGTCGGTCGGCGCGACCTCGACTCCGATGCCGACCACCCGGTCGATCGCCGACACGGCCACCACCTCGGCGGCGGGGTGCGTGCCGGTGAGCGCCGACTGGCCGGGGAACCGGACGCACCGGCCGTCGAGCCGGTCGCGACCGGCGCGAGCGGCACGCGCGGCCGGTGTGCCGGAGTCGTCGAGCACGGCCACCGGCCCGCCCAGCGCCCCCGCCAACCGGTCCACGTCCACGTCACCGGTCACGTGGGCGGACAACGTGGTGACGGCGACCGGCCCGGACCGGTCGGTGTGCGTGCACACGAAGTCCGCCGCCACCCCGGCCAACGCCGCCAGCAGCAGCGCGTCCACGTGCGCCGCGCCGTGCTCGCCGGGCAGGGCGGGCACGGCGCCGAGCCAGGTCATCAGATGACGTCCACGAACACCGGGTTCGCGTAGAACCACAGGTCCGCCCACGGGTCGGCGTCGCCGACCACGTCCATCACCGGGTGGCCGTCCGAGGTGAGCCGGTGGCCGTCCGATCCGCGCAGCCGCAGGTAGAACGCGCTTTCCACGCGGCGGAACACGTGCGTGAACTTCACCGTGCCGCGAGCGGTGCGGGCGACCTCGAACGTCTTCACCACGGTCGTGGCGGGCGCGGAGAACGCGTCGCGGTCCGCCGCCGGGCCGGTGATCGGACCGGCGATCAGGTCCACCTTCGCCAGGCGCGGCACGACGCCCGCGAAGTTCGCGCCACGCGCCAGGTCGACCTCGATCACCACCTCGACGTCCTGGCCGCGCCGGACGAACGTGCGGCCGCCGATCGTGACGCCCCGGTTGTCGCCCTCGCCGAGCGAGCGCACCCGCAGGTTCAGCCCGTCGACGATCCGCCCGTGCACCGCGACGACCTTGCCGCCCTGCATGCCGCGCATCACGTCCACGTAGGACTTGGAGTCCGCGCCGACCAGCGTGGAGCTGTAGAAGCCCGGCCAGTAGTCGCTCTCGACCCGCGGCACGCCGGTGTCGACGGGCGCGCCGCGGCTGCCGGTCGTGTCGTGGTCGCCGTCGCCCTGCTTGTAGGTGTCCAGGTGCACCCGGTGCGAGTCGGACGTGGCGGTGACCCACCACGGCCGGCCCTCGGCGAGCAGCGAGTCCCACAGGCCGCCGACCTTGGCGGTCATCCAGTCGAACCCGCCGTAGGTGCGGTAGGGGTTCTCGGTCGCGGTCGGCGCGAAGCCGGGGAAGCTGTCCTGGTTGGGCGAGGCGTCGTAGAGCCCGCGCGCGGCGCCCCGGCCGCCGTTCGCCGTCGGGATGCCGGACGCCTGGTGGCCGGGCGCGCCCTCCATGCCGACCGCCACGCCGGGCGCCGCGTCGCGCCAGCCGCGGAACTCGTGCGGGCTGTCCACGCCGCGCCGGGCCGGGTGGTTGGCGAACATCAGCGCGATCTCGGTGCGGCCGGCGAGCACCTGCGCCTCCAGGTACCGCAGGGCCGCCAGCGCGTGCGGCTCGCCGTCGGCCGACGTGGAGCGGGCGAGCAGGCCCTTGCCGCCGTTCGCGACCGGCGTGGACAGGACACCGCCGTCGTAGGCCGCTTCGAACGCGCGCAGGATGTCCACGGTGGACCGGCCGGGCGGCAGGAACACGGTGGCGTGCTCGGCGCCCGGGATGTTCCACTCCAGACCCTGGTAGACCAGCACGTCCCGGTGCGACCGGCGGGCGCGCTCGATGTCCGGCGCGACCTGGTCGATGGAGAACTTCTCGTGCGCGACGCCGCCGTGGTCGGTGATCACCACCCAGTCGAGCCCGTGTTCGCGCGCCTTGGCGACCTGCTGCGCGACCTCGTACTGGGCGTCGTTGGAGTACTTGGTGTGGATGTGGTGGTCGCCCGCGTACCAGCGCCCGCGCCCGGCCCACGGGTTCACCGGCGCGGCCGGCCGGTCGCCGTGGGCGTGGGCGGGCAGCGCGCCCATCGTGGTCGCCACACCGGCCGCGCCCAGACCGGCCAGGAACCGCCGTCGCGCCACCGAGAGCGGCCGGTCGTCCTGGTCGTCGCGCCAGCTGCCCTCCACGTCCTCGTGGTGGTGGTCGTGGTGGTGGTCGTGCGACATGCGGTACTCCGATCATGACCCGAACGGCGGCAGACCGAAGTATCGTTTCGCCGCCGTGCGTCGGGTGGTGACCGGAGCCGAACTCCGGGTGAACACTTCGACCGGACCGTCAAGACCGCGTAAAGGACCGAGGTTCGGCCACGCGGGGGAACGGACACGCGCACACTGGGGCGGTGGACGGCAAGCGCAAGCGCGGCGAGCTGCGGATCTACCTGGGCGCGGCACCCGGTGTCGGCAAGACGTTCGCCATGCTCGGCGAGGCTCACCGGCGTCAGGACCGGGGCACGGACGTCGTGGTCGGCCTGGTCGAGACCCACGGCCGCGAGAACACCGCCGCCCTGCTCACGGGCCTCGAACAACTGCCCCACCCCCACCCCAACCCCACACCCGCACCCCAACTCCCCACCCACCCACCTACCCCGCTCGCTCCCACCCCCACCCCTGCCCGCACCTCCGCCATCACCCCCGATCCCGCTCCTCCCCAGCCGACCGACGAGGGCGACCAACCCCGCGCGGTCGACTTCCCGGCGACCTCGCCCGCGACGCCGGAGGCGGCGCAATCCAATCCAGAGCTGGACGTGGACGCGTTGCTCGCCCGCCGGCCGGAGGTGGTGGTGGTCGACGAGCTGGCGCACACGAATGCGGCCGGTTCTCGCAACGCGAAGCGGTGGCAGGACGTGGAGGAGCTGCTGGACGCGGGTATCGACGTGTTGTCCACGGTGAACGTGCAGCACATCGAGTCCCTCAACGACGTGGTCGAGCGGATCACGGGTGTGCGGCAGCGGGAGACGGTGCCGGATGAGGTGGTGCGGCGTGCGGAGCAGGTCGAGCTGGTCGATCTGACGCCGGAGGCGCTGCGTCGCCGTCTCGCCCACGGCAACGTCTACGCCGCGCACAAGATCGATGCGGCGTTGGGCAACTACTTCCGGGTGGGCAACCTGACCGCGTTGCGGGAGCTGGCGCTGTTGTGGTTGGCCGACCAGGTCGACGTGGCGTTGCAGCGCTACCGCTCGGAGCAGAGCATCACCGACACCTGGGAGACCAGGGAACGGGTCGTGGTCGCGATCAGCGGCGGCCCGGAGAGCGAGACGTTGATCCGGCGGGCCCGGCGGATCGCGGCTCGTGCGGGCGCGGAGCTGCTGGTCGTGCACATCATGCGCGGTGACGGGTTGGCGGGTGTGTCGCCGCAGCTGGTGGCGGGGTTGCGGCGGGTGACCGAGGATGTCGGCGCGACGTTCCACACGGTGGTCGGTGATGACGTGCCGACCGCGCTGCTCGACTTCGCCCGCGGGGTGAACGCCACTCAGCTGGTGCTCGGCACGTCTCGCCGGTCGCGGCTGGCCAGGGTGTTCGACGAGGGCATCGGCGCGGCGACGGTGCAGGCGTCGGGGCCGATCGACGTGCACATGGTCACCCACGACGAGGCGCGTCGTGGCCCGCGCCGGCGGTGGGCGCCTGCCGCGCACCCCTGGTTCCGCGGGCTGCTCGGCTGGGTGTTGGCGGTGCTGCTGCCCGGGGTCGTGACCGGGGTGGGGTTGCTGCTGGGTGAGGGTGTGGCGTTCTCCACGGACCTGGTCGGGTTCTTCCTGGCGACGGTCGTGGTCGCGCTGGTCGGTGGGCAAGGACCGGCGGTGGCGGCGGCGTTCTTCGGGGCGGGGCTGCTGAACTTCTTCTTCACCCCGCCGTACTACACGTTGGCCGTGGCGACGCCGGCCAACCTGGTCACGCTCGTCGCGATGCTGGTGGTGGGGGTGCTGGTCGCGTTCGTGGTGGACCACGCGGCGCGGCTGGCGGTGCAGGGCGCGCGGGCCCGCACCGAGGCGGCGCTGCTCGCCTCCTACGCGCGCACGGTGCTGACCAGCCCGTTCCCGCTGGCCCGGTTGTTGGAGAAGGTGCGGGAGAACTTCGCGCTGGAGTCGGTGGCTTTGCTGGAGCGGCGCGACGGCGAGTGGGAACGGGTGGCGTGCGTCGGGCCGCAGCCCTGCGCCGAGCCGGACGAGGCGGACGTGGACGTGCCCGTGACGGCGGACGTGCACTTGGCGTTGCGGGGTCGGACGCTGCCCGCGGCCGACCAGCGGGCGTTGGAGGCGGCGGCGGGTCAGGCGCTGATGGCGTTGCGGCAGCAGCGGATGGCCGCCGAGACGGCGCAGGCGCAGCGCCGCGCGGAGACCACGGAGCTGCGCACCGCGTTGTTGTCCGCGGTCGGCCACGACCTGCGCACACCGTTGACGTCGATCAAGGCCGCGGTCGGCAGCTTGCGCGACGCCGACCTGCGGCTGTCCGAAGAGGACACCGCCGAGCTGCTGGAGACCGTCGAGGTGTCCGCGGACCGGCTGACGGGCTTGATCGACAACTTGCTCGACTCGTCCCGGCTGGCCACCGGCGCGGTCGTGCCGCAACTGCGCGCGGTGACCTACGACGAGGTGGTAGCGCGCGCTCTGGCCGGCATCGACGAGCGCCGCGCGGTGTCCGTGGACGTGGCCGAGCACCTGCCGCCCGTGCTCGCCGACCTGGGCCTGCTCGAACGCGTGGTGGCGAACGTGATCGACAACGCCCTGCGGCACGGCAGGCTCCGCCCGCGCCGCAGGGTCGACGTGGACGGCGACGGCCGGATCGAGGCCGACGAGCCGGAGGTCGCGGTGCGCGCCAGCGCGTACGGCGACCGGGTGGAGCTGCGGGTCGTCGACTACGGGCAGGGGCTGCCGAAGAACACGGCGACCGCGGTGTTCGCGCCGTTCCAGCGCCTCGGGGACCGGGAGGCCACGCCGGGCATCGGCCTCGGGTTGAGCGTGGCGAAGGGGTTCGTGGACGCGATGGGCGGCGCCATCACCGCCGAGGACACCCCCGGTGGCGGCCTGACGATCGTGATCTCGCTGCCGATCGCCGGGGTGACGACGGCATGACCACGGTCCTGGTGGTCGACGACGACCCGGGGATCGTGCGCGCGCTGCGGATCAGCCTGAACGCCCACGGCTACCGGGTGCTGACCGCGTCGGACGGCGCGTCGGCGTTGCGCGCGGCCGAGGACGGGCCCGACGTGGTGGTGCTCGACCTCGGCCTGCCGGACCTGGGTGGCCTCGCCGTGATCACCGGTCTGCGCCGGGTCACGTCCGCGCCGATCGTCGTGCTGTCCGCCCGGCTCGACCCGGCGGTCAAGGTCAGGGCGCTGGACGCGGGCGCCGACGACTACGTGACCAAGCCGTTCGGGATGGACGAGTTCCTGGCGCGGCTGCGGGCGGCCGTGCGCCGGTCGGGCAGGCGGCGGACCGACGCCGACGAGCCGCCGGTGCGGGCGGCGTCGTTCACCGTCGACCTGACCGCGAAGAAGATCCACCGCGACGGCGCCGAGGTGCACCTGACGCCGACCGAGTGGGGCCTGCTGGAAGCCCTGGTGCGGGCGGGCGGCGAGGTGCTCAGCGCGCAGCGGCTGCTCGCGCAGGTGTGGGGGCCGAACCACACGTCGGCCACCCACTACCTGCGCGTCTACCTGGTGCAGCTGCGCCGCAAGCTCGAGCCCGACCCCGCCCACCCGCGGCACCTGGTCACCGAACCGGGCCGGGGCTACCGCTTCCAGCCGTGATCAGCGGACCGGCGTGGTGCTGATCAGGGTCCACTTCACGGCCTTGAGCGTGCCGTCGGCGGTGGTGCTCTCGCCGACGATCGTGCCCCGGTCGTTCAACGCGGTGGGGAGGCTGTGCGCGCCGCCGAGCGACCCGAGGTAGGTCACCCTCCCATTGCGCCACAGGAACGCGCGGGGCGCGTCGGGGTTGTCCGCCGAGCTCCAGCCGATCACGTCACCGCGCTCGTTGACCGCGACCGCCTCGGACGGGCTGGGCACGCCCAGGTCCACCGGCTTGCCGCCGCCGGGCCACAGCACGGCCTTGCGGTCGCCGTTGAACTCGGTGGTCCAGCCGACGACGTCGCCACGCTCGTTGATCGCCTGCGGGCCGTTCGCCACGCCGCCGGACTTGCTCAGCACGGTCACCTCCGACCCCTCCCAGCGCAACGCCTGCGTGCCCTCGTTGCCGACGATCACCCCGGCCTCGTTGATCGCTTCGACGGAGTACATGCCGGAGCCGGGCGCGGTGGCCAGGCGCTCGCACCTGGTGGTGTCCACGCAGCGGAACGCGTACGCGTCGCCACTGAACATGGGCAGCTTGTTGCCCGCGACCACCCCGGCGTCGTTGATCGCGCTCAGCCACAGGTGGGGCCCCGTCAACGGCAACGCCGTGTGCTTGCCGTCCTGCCACATGACGGCCCGCTCTTGGTGGTAGCCCGACGACGACGTGGAGTACGTCATCGGCACCGAGCCCTTGGCGTTGATCGCTGACGCGATGACCCAGCCGCCGCCCGGCGAGATGTCGGTGACCTTGCCCGCGTGCCAGATCCGCGGCCGTTGGACGTAAGGGCCCGCACCGTTGACGGCCTCCTGGATCAGCACCTGGCCGGCCTGGTTGAGCCCGGACGGGATACCGAGGCCGAGGTCGGTGTGCGCGCCGCCGGGTGACCAGTGCACCGTGTGCGGCGCGCCGTTCCCGCTGGTGAAGCCGATGACCTGGCCGAGGTCGTTGACCGCGACGGTCCGGTGGGTGGGGTAGCCGGGCAGGCCCGGCAGTTCGGTGACCAGGGCAGCCGCCCGGGCGACGGGCGCGGTCAGCAGCGGCAGGGCCACGGCCAGTGCGAGGACGGCCGCGGGCGTGCGTAACTTGGGCATGGTCGCTCCAGTGCGAGATGTCCGCTGAATCGATTCGAACGGTAGCCTCGGGCGGGACCGCCGGCGTCGGCCGGACAGCGGAATCGAGGGGGACCGTCGACCGCGCGGGAAGTCCTGTCCCGGTCGAGCCACCACGCCGTCCGGCTCTTCGACGCCTGGCGTGGCCGCCCGCTCGACCGCCGGGGTGCGCTGGACCACCTGCGTCCGTTCCGCCGGGGCGTTTGCCCGGCGGCGTCAGGGCAACCCCAGGTTCCCCGACCTGGTCCACCTGGGGTGACGCGCACCGTGGCGCGACGAGGCGCCGCCGCTCTTCGGAGGAGGTCGTCCGTGAACCGCTCCGGCTTGAGCGCGGCGCTCGCCGTGACGATGACCGCGGTGCTCGCCACCGCGCCCGCGTCCGCCGACACCGGCCGGATCCCGTGTCCCGCACGGCTGCCGGCGGACGCGACCTGTTACGGCGGGCAGGACGCCAACGGCGCGTTCCACGCGTTCGCGATCCCGGCGGACTGGAACGGCTCGCTGGTCGTGCACGCGCACGGCGGCCCCGACCTGGGCGCGCCGACCGCGGAGCGCCCCGCCGAGGACCTGGACCGCTGGGCGGTGGTGGTGCGCGAGGGTTTCGCGCTGGCGGGCTCGTCCTACCGGCGCGGCGGCTACGGCACCCGGATGGGCGCCGAGGACACCGAGAACGCGCGGAAGGCGTTCGGGCAGCGGTTCGGCCGGCCGCGCAAGACGTTCCTGCACGGCCAGTCGTGGGGCGGGAACGTGGCCGCCAAGACCATCGAGATCTACGACTCCTACGACGCCGCGCTGCTCACCAGCGGCGTGCTCGCGGGCGGGTCGCGCGGCTACGACTACCGCGTCGACCTGCGCGTGGTCTACCAGTACTACTGCGGCAACCACCCGCGCCGGGACGAACCGCAGTACCCGTTGTGGATGGGGCTGCGCGCCGACTCGACGATGACCGGCGCGGGGCTGCGCGCCCGGCTCCAGGAGTGCACGGGCCACCAGTCGCCGCCCGCCGAGCGCAGCGCGCTGCAACAGCGCAACCTGGACGACATCCTCGCCGTCACCAAGGTCCCCGAGAGCGCGCTCGCGTCGCACCTCACCTTCGCCACGTTCACGTTCCGCGACATCGTGCACCACCGGCTCGGCGGGCGGAACCCGTTCGGCAACAGGGGAGTGCGGTACACCGGTTCGCACGACGACGAGGCGTTGAACGCGGGCGTCGAGCGGTTCAGCGCCACGCCGTCGGCCGCGCGGGACCTGTCCTACGACAGCGACCCGACCGGCGCGGTGTCGATCCCGGTGATCACCGTGCACGCGATCGGCGACCCCACGGCGTTCGTGGAGCACGAGACGGCGTACCGGGCGAGCCGGGTCGGCGCGGGCACGGAGGGGAACCTCGTGCAGGCGTTCACCTCGGAGGACGAGCACAGCGCGCTCAGCGACGCCGAGTACGCCACCGCGTTGCGGGCGCTCGTGACGTGGGAGAGCACCGGCCGCAAGCCCACGCCCGCGTCGATCGCCGCCGACTGCCCGGCCGCCGACGCGCGGTACGGCACGGGCTGCTTCTTCGACCCCGCCTACCGGCCCGCGCCCTACTCGGCGCAGGTGCGCCCGCGTCCCGGCGGCACCCGGTGGCCGGCGATGACGGCCCGGCAGGAATGGCTGTGGGGGCGACTGGGCCAAGTGGGTATCGCTCCCTAGGTCGCGCCTCCCCGAAGCAACGCGGTGGCTCTCCGAGGTGTCCTGATCACTGAGGGCGGTGGTGGTCGGCGAGGCACCGCCGCGGTGGGGGGAGCTCACATGTCCCGCAGGACCAGGGCACCACTCCCGTCGGGGCTGTTCGCGGCGGTCATGATGGTCGCCGCGGCCATCCCGGCCGCCGCCGGGACGCCGCAGCGGGCCGCCGAACCGCGTGCGCCCCGGTCCCGGACGTGCCGACGTGCGGTTCGCGCAACGCCTGGACGAGCACGGCGACCTGCACGTGCTGCCGACCGACGTGCTGGGCGACGTGCGGTCCGGGGTGCTGGACGATCGGCTGTTCGACGTCACCGCCCTGATCCGGGCCGGCTACGACGACCGCTCGACCCGCGTCACGCCGCTGATCGTGACGTCGACCGGCCCGGTCGTGGCCGGTGAGCCGCTGCCCGGCATCGGCGCGCCGCGGGCCTGGCAGTCCGGGCACACCGGCGCGGGCGCGAAGGTCGCCGTCCTGGACACGGGCGTCGACCCGACCCACCCGGACCTCGTGGGGGCCGTCGTGGAGTCGCGCGACTTCACCGACAGCCCCGACGCGGACGACCACGTCGGCCACGGCACGCACGTCGCCGCCACCATCACCGGCTCCGGCCGCTACCAGGGCGTGGCGCCGGACAGCGCGGTGCTCAACGGCAAGGTGCTCGACGACCACGGCGGCGGCTACGAGTCCGAATGGCGAGCGCGAAGCCCAACCCCGACCTGACCGTGCACGAGCAGGGCGCGGGTCGGGTCGACGTGGCCGCGGCCGTCGAGACCGGGGCCCGGGGCGTGGCCAAGCCCGCCGTGCAGGTGTCGTTCGACGACGGCACGACGTGGCGGCCCGCGCCGCTGGTCAAGGTCGGTCAGCGGTGGCTCGCGGCGGTCGTCCACCCGGCCGGCGCGAAGTTCGTCTCGCTCAAGGCCCGGGCGCGCGACGCCGCGGGCAACGCGGTCGACCAGACGATCATCCGGGCCTACGGGTTGAGGTGACCGGCCCCTGGACGCGCCCGGTCACCGGCCGGGCGCGTCCAGCGGGTTGCCCGCCACCCGCTCCGCCCAGCCGTCGCGCATCAGCTCGGCGGCGGCGCAGCGCGGTTTGCGCTCGGCCTGCGCCTCGGCCCGGTCCAGGAACGCGTCGACGAACCCGAGCCGCGGGTAGCGGGTCACGACGTCGTCCTTGACCCGTTCGGCGAACCGGTCCAGCCCGCGTCCCGACACGTCGGCGCCGACCGCGACCTGCAGCAGGTGGCTCTCCGGGTCCTCGTCGGCGGGCACGTCGGCGCGCATGTGCCGCACGATGACCTCCGCCAGCCGGTCCCGCCGCACCCGCCCCCACCCGGCGCCGGCCGCGAACACCCACGCCACGTGCGCGCCGGCCTCCTCGAACGGCAGCGTGTGGCTGTCGAACGGCGGGGTGAGCGCGAGGTCGTGCAGCAGCGCGGCGACGTACAGCAGCTCGCCGTCGTGGGCGATGTCCACCACGGCCGCGTGCGCGGCGGCCAGCGAGTAGGCCCGCAACGAGTGGTTCAGCAGCCACGGCTCGGCGTACTCGTGGCAGACCTCGAGCGCGGCGGCGGCGGCCTTCGAGTCGGGCCGGGTGAAGATGAAGTCCACGTCGTGCAGCCTACGAGCAGGTGCGCCCGCCGGGGTCGCTACGACACGACGCCGTCGGCGACCAGGCCCGCCCAGATGGCCTCGCCGACCGCGGTCACCGCCGACTGGGGCCGGATCATCACGGTGAACGTGCCGATCCGGCCGTCCTCGTCCAGTTCGATCAGGTCGATGCCCTCGACCTGCTTGCCGTTCACCACCGTGCGGAAGTGCAGGACGTGGCCGGTCGGGCCGTCGTACTGGCCGACGTACCGGAAGTCCTCGAACGTCCGCTGGAGCACGCCGAACAGGGCGCGCACGGTGTCGATCCCCTCGAACGGCCGGAACTTCACCGGGCTGTGCAGCGTGATGTCGTCGCTGAAGAATTCGGTCGCGCCGACGATGTCGCCCGCCTCGACCGCCGCCTTGAACCGCAGTGCCGCGTTCATCCGTGTGCCTCCTGGTCAGATCGTGGCCGCGAGCCGCGTGCCCTGGTCGATGGCGCGTTTGGCGTCGAGCTCGGCGGCGACGTCCGCGCCGCCGATGACGTGCGTGACGACACCGCGCCCGGTGAGCGCGTCCACGAGGTCGCGCACGGGTTCCTGGCCCGCGCACACGACGACCGTGTCCACGTCCAGCACCTGCGGCCGTTCGCGCTTGGGCCCGAACGTGATGTGCAGGCCGGCGTCGTCGATCCGCTCGTAGTTCACCCCGGTCAGCTGCTCGACGCCCTTGGCCGCCAGCGCCGCCCGGTGCACCCAGCCCGTGGTCTTGCCGAGGCCCTTGCCGATCCGGGACGCCTTGCGCTGCAGGAGGTACACCTGGCGCGCGGGCTCGGCGGGCTTCGGCGCGGTGACACCGCCGCGCACCAGCTCGGGGTCGGTGACACCCCACTCGGCACGCCACTCGGCCACGTCCAGGGCGGGGGAGGAGGCGTGGGTCAGGAACTCGGCCACGTCCACCCCGATCCCGCCCGCGCCGATCACCGCGACCCGATCGCCGACCGGCGCGCCGTGGCGGACGACGTCCACGTAGGACAGGGCGCGTTCGACGCCCGGGATGGCGGGCAGTCGCGGCGCGACGCCGGTGGCGACGACGACCTCGTCGAACCCGGCCACGTCGTCGGCGGTGACCTTCGCGCCGAGGTGCAGCGTCACCCCGGTCAGCTCGACGCGCCGCCGGAAGTAGCGGATCGTCTCGGCGAACTCCTCCTTGCCCGGGATGCGGCGGGCGATCGCGAACTGGCCGCCGATGTCGTCGTCGGCCTCGAACAGCTCGACCTCGTGCCCCCGCTCGGCCAGCGCGGTCGCCGCCGCGAGCCCCGCCGGACCCGCGCCGACCACCGCGACCCGCTTGACGCGGCGGGTCGGCAGCAGCCGGAGCGTGGTCTCGTTGCCCGCCCGCGGGTTGACCATGCAGGTCGCCTTCTTCAACGAGAACGTGTGGTCCAGGCACGCCTGGTTGCACGCGATGCACGTGTTGATCTCGTCGGCGCGGCCGGTCTCGGCCTTGCGCACCCAGTCCGGGTCGGCCAGGAACGGTCGGGCCATCGACACCATGTCCGCGTCGCCGCGCGCCAGCACCTCCTCGGCGACCTCCGGCATGTTGATCCGGTTCGACGTGACCACTGGGATGCCGACGTGCGGGCGCAGCTTGGCGGTGACGTTCGTGAACGCCGCGCGCGGCACGGACGTGACGATGGTCGGCACCCGCGCCTCGTGCCAGCCGATGCCGGTGTTGATGATCGTCGCGCCGGCCGCCTCGACCTCCTGGCCGAGGGCGACCACCTCGTCCCACGTCTGGCCGTCCTCGACCAGGTCGATCATCGACAGCCGGTAGACGATGACGAAGTCCGGACCCGCCGCCTCCCGGCAGCGGCGCACGACCTCGACCGCGACGCGCCGCCGGTTCTCCGCGCTGCCGCCCCAGCGGTCGGTGCGCTTGTTCGTGCGCGGCGCGAGGAACTGGTTGATGAAGTAGCCCTCGGAGCCCATGATCTCGATGCCGTCGTAGCCCGCCTCCCGGGCCAGCGCGGTGGCCCGGGCGAACGCGTCGACCTGCGCCCGCACGCCCCGGTCGGACAGCGCCCGCGGGCGGAACTTGGCGATCGGGGCCTTGAGGGCGGACGCGGACACGCTGAACGGGTGGTAGGCGTACCGGCCGGCGTGCAGCAGCTGGAGGGCGATCTTGCCGTCGTGCTCGTGCACGGCCTGCGTGATGACGCGGTGGTCGCGCGCCTCGCGGTGCGTGGTGAGTTTGGAGGCGAACGGGTAGAGCGAGCCCGCCCGGTTGGGGGAGAAGCCGCCGGTGACGATGAGGCCGACGCCGCCGCGCGCCCGTTCGGCGAAGTAGGCGGCCAGCGCGTCGAAGTCCTTGGCGCGGTCCTCGTTGCCGGTGTGCATGGAGCCCATGAGGACCCGGTTGCGCAGGGTCGTGAAGCCCAGGTCCAGGGGCTTGAGCAGGGTGGGGTAGGCGGTCATCGCCGGTCGTCCTCTCGCATCGCGGCCAGCACCTCGTCGCACCACTCGACCAGCGCCCGCTCGGCCCGGACACCGCCGCGCAGGACCAGGTACTGGTGCAGCCGCCGACCGGACAGGGCCGACGGGTCCGGGAAGTCCTTCTTCTCGATGGCGAGGTAGACGTCGAGGCGCTCGGCGTGCAGGTCGCGGTGCCGGGCGACCTCGCCGACCAACGCCGTCGCGTCGCCCGCCGACGCGCCGCGGACCTTGACCGACAGCTCGTGCCGGATCGTCTCCGGCTCGCCGGGCGAGGCCAGCCAGCGGGCGAGCTCCGCGCGGCCGGCGTCGGCGACCTCGTACACCTTCTTGTCCGGGCGGCCTTCCTGGGCGACCTCGGCGCACGACACCCAGCCCAGCTCCACCATGCGCTTGAGCGTGCGGTAGATCTGCTGGTGGGTGGCGGCCCAGAAGAAGCCGATGGACTTCTCGAACCGCTGGGCCAGCTCGTAGCCCGAGCCCGAGCGCTCGTCCAGCGACACGAGGATCGCGTGTTCCAACGCCATGGCGGTGACCGTAGCTGTGCAACAAGGTGCAGTGCAACTAGTTGCATAGGTGTGTGGTTGTCGGTCCCGGTCGCTATCCTCCGCGCCATCGTCGATTGGGCCGTTCGGCCCAGTACTCGAGGGGTGGAACATGGCGGACGGGTTCTTCACCGACCCGCAAGGGCGGGTCAGGCCGATCAGGGGCAAACGCGGTGCGGGGCCGGTCGTGGCCGGGGTGGTCGCACTGGGCGTCTTCGCCGCCGGTGGGGGCGTCGGCACGGTGGGCGCCGGAGCGGGCGCGGTGGCGGAGGCGGGGGCTTCCCAGGTCGGTGTCGGCTCCGTGCGGCTGGGCGGCTCCCCGGGGCAGCTGCGGGCGCGCAAGGGCGAGGGGCGCGAGGCCGCGCGGAACGAGGGGCCGGAAGGCGCGTGGCGGCGCATGGGCCTGCGGCAGGTCAAGCGGACGGTCAAGCAGCAGGCCGAGTGCCTCGCGGTCTCGTTCGGCCGGGTCCGCGAGTTCTTCACCACCCACCGCTGCACCTACGTGGAGCGGGTGCTGTTCGCGGTGGCCGACGAGGCGGGCAACACCGCGGCGGTCTCGGTGGCGTGGGTCGGCACGTCGAGCGCCGGTGACGCGCGCCGGTTCCTCGACGTCGTGGACGTGCAGGGCAGCGGCGACATCACCCCGCTGGGCGGACCGCTGCTGGACCTGGGCGAGATCACCTTCACCGGGTTGCGCTACGGCAGCGACCGCGACGGCGCGGCCGTCACGATCGCGGAGGCCGAGAACGCGCTCGGTGGGCAGTTCGACCACGACTCCCTCGACGCGATCGCCGAGGTGGCCGCCTACCTGCCTCGCCTGCCCTGAACCGACGAGGGCCGGGCAGGCGAGGGCCGGGCGGGCGAGGGCCGACACCGGCCGGCCCTCCACGACTCACTCCTCGCCGTGCCCGGTCCGCAGCTCGCGGCGTGCCCGGTGGCGGTCGCGACGCCGGTCCTCCCGGCGCATCCGGCGCCACTCCCGGTGGCTGCCCTTGGTGTCACGCCAGATCGGGTGGCGCGCCGTGCCGCCCCAGTGGCACCCGGCCGCGCGGCGGGTCGGCGCCGCGTTGTCGGCGGTGACCGCCTCCGGCAGCGTGCACACCCCCGACCGGTGGTCGTGGACCGGCACGCAGGTCACCATCGGCGCCTCGGCCAGCCGCACCCACCAGGGCCGGGTCTTGTCGGTCCTGCTCATACGGTCACCTTTCGGCTCCGTGACGCCCCGGGATGGGGCTGTCATGGGACCGGGTGCACCGTGATCACCTCCGACGTCGACGTGCCGGATCCACCGTACCCGGCGGCGGCGCAGCGCGGGGTGCCGCGCCGCCGCCCGGCGTGCCGGCGACTAGAACTGCAGGGACCAGCCGTTGAGCCGGCCGGTGTCGGCGGACGCGACGTCCTGCACGCGCAGCTTCCACGTGCCGTTGGCGACCTCGGCGGACGCGTTCACCGTGTACGTCGTCACGAGGTCGTTCGCGCTGTCGTTGCTCGACGTCTTCACCCGGTACGCCGAGCCGTCCGGCGCGACGAGGTCGATCACCAGGTCGCCCCGGTAGGTGTGGGTGATGTCCACGCCCACCGCCAGCGCCAACGGCGCGTTGCCCGCGACCCCGGACACGGTGATCGGGCTCTCGACCGTGGTCAGGTCGGGGATGGTCACGTCCGCGGGGTTCTCGAACCGCGGTCCGGGCGGGTTGCCGCCGGAACCGGCCAGCGTCCACAGGGTGTAGGCGATGGCGTCGCTGTTGCGGTCCAGCGCGGTCACGTCGACGTTGCCGATCGTGTCGCACGAGCGGTGGTAGCAGCGGTCGAAGGCGACGCCCGCCGTGCCGCCCCACTTCTGGGCCTGCGCGGCGGTCTTGGTGACCTCGGCGCCGGTGAACGTGCCGCCGACCGGGATGCCCGCCCTGGCGAACGCCGCGTGGTCGGACCGGCCGCCGACCGACGTCAGCTCGGTCGGCACGCTGAACGCCGCCTGCAGCGTCTGCTGCAGCAGCAACGACCCGGTCGGCTGGCCGGAGGCGCTGTAGACGAAGTAGCCGGGGTTCGGCGAGCCGATCATGTCGAAGTTCAGGTACGCCTTGATCCTCGACCGCTCGGTCGTCGGCAGGTTGTTCACGTAGTACGTGGAGCCGACCAGGCCCAGCTCCTCCGCGCCCCACCAGCCGAACCGGAGGTGCTTGGTCGGCGCGAGGCCTTCCCGGGCCACGGTCAGGGCGACCTCGAGCAGGCCCGCCGAGCCGGTGCCGTTGTCGTTGATGCCCGGACCGGCGCTCACGCTGTCCAGGTGGCCGCCGAGCATCAGCACGTCGTCCGGGTTGCCGCCCGGCCAGTCCGCGATCAGGTTGTACCCGGTCGCGCCGCTGCTGGTGAACTGCTGCACGGACGTCTGGTACCCGGCGGCGTCGAGCTTCGCCTTGACGTGGTTGACCGACGCCAGGTAGCCGGGCCTGCCGTGCGCCCGGTTGCCGCCGTTGTTGGTGGCGATGGCCTGCAGGTCGTTCAGATGCGCTTGGACGTTGGCCACCGGGATGTCCGGCACGGCCAGCCCGCTCACCGGGGCCGCGGTGGCGGCGGACGGGCTCGACAGGGCGGCGGCGAGCACCAGCGCGCTCGCCAACGGGGTCGTCCTTCTCAGGGACACGGCTGCCTCCGCAGGGTGTAGGGAAAGCCACGCACGAGCGTGCGGGCTGTGCCATCCCCGCGCCAGCGCCTTTCGTCGTGGCACGTTCGGACGCAGACCAGGTAGTTCTGTAACCTCGATTGCTTCAGTGCGGACAGAATTCAGTCATCGGGGTCCGGGGCGCGCGGCACGGGAGCCCGAGGGCTACTGCTGGGCGCGTTGAGCGCGAGCTCGCCGCTTGCCCTCGTGCATCGCCTGGACGCGGGCCACCGGGATGGTGTGGCCTTCGGCGACGAGGTCGTCCGGGAGCTGCTGCGGCGCGGGCATCCGCGAGTGCCACGGGTCGCCGTCGCCGAGCAGCGCGGGCGCGGTCTTCACGGTGAAGTCGGCGGGCGTCACGGAGCCGAGGTCGTCCCAGTCCACGGGGAAGGACACGGTGGCTCCCGGCCGGATCCGGGGGCTGTACGCGGCGGCCACGGTCGAGCCGTAGGCCCGCGTCGAGTCGAGGAACACGCGCCCGCCCCGGTCGTCCTTGATGAACGCGGTGGTCGCCAGCTCCGGGTCCAGCCGCTCGGCCCGCGCCGCCAACGCCCGGGTCGCGGCGGCCACGTCGTGGTCGACGCCCGTCACGGGCACGAACACGTGCACGCCCTTGGACCCGCTGGTCTTCACCAGGCCGGACAGCCCGTCCTCGGCCAGCGCCCGCCGCACGAGTCCGGCCGCCGCCACGACCACGTCGAAGCCCGCCCCCTCCGGCGGGTCGAGGTCGAGCACCAGGTAGTCGGGCCGCTCGAACGCGCCGGCTGGCGCCAGCGTGACGTGGTACTCCACCGCGCGCTGGTTGGCGAACCACAGCAGCGTGCGCCGGTCCTCGCACAGCGCGTACCGGATCTCCCGCTTGGACGTCTCCGCCCACAGCGTCACGGTCCGCATCCACGACGGCGTGTACTTCGGCAGGTTCTTCTGGGTGAACGGCTCCTGGCCCGGTCGCACCCGCACCACCGACAGCGGTCGCCCGGCCAGGGCCGGGATGATCCGGTCGCGCACCGCGTCGAGGTAGTCGACGAGGTCGCCCTTGGTCGCGTCGGCGCCGTCGAACAACGGCTGGTCGAGGTTGGTCAGCGCCACGCCGTCCCGCTCTTCACCCATCGCACCACCCTTGCGGTTGACCGTGCCGCAGGCAAGCGGGACACGGCCCGCCCCACCGGGGAGCGGGCCGTGTCCGTGTCCGATCAGGCGGGGAGCCGCCAGACCTGGTTGGAGGCCGCGAAGCAGTCCCAGATCTGGAGTCGGGTGCCGTCGGCCGAGCTGGGGCCGGTGGCGTCGAGGCAGCGGCCCGAGGCCGGGTTGCGCAGCGTGCCGTCGGAGGCGGCCTGCCACTTCTGCGCGCCCGTGCCGTTGCAGTCCCAGAGCTGGACGACGGTGCCGTTGGCGGTGGCGGCGCCCGCCACGTCCAGGCACTTGCCCAGGGCGCGCAGCGAACCGTCACCGGAGACGGTCCAGCTCTGCGCGGTCGTGCCGTTGCACGTCCAGAGCTGGATCGCGGTGCCGTTGGCGGAGGACGCACTGGCCACGTCGACGCACTTGCCGGCGATGCCGGTGATGGGACCGGTGCGGCCGGGCGGGGTGGTGCCGCCCATGACGGTGTCGTAGATGGCGCTGAGCAGGGAGGTGCTGCCGGTGGTGTCCTGCGACAGCTCCCAGTTCATCACGCCGCCCGCGTTGGCCGTGGCCCACTGGGTCTTGCGCTTGATCGTGGGCACGCCGTTGTAGCACTGCTGCACGCCGCTGACGGTGACGCAGTCGCGGTTGGCGTTGGCCGGGTCCATGGCGACCAGCTGCGCGTAGGTGTAGTAGTTCGGCCGGCTGTAGAACGGCACGCCGAGCACGGCCTTGGCGGCGGGCAGGCCGCGTGACTTCCAGTAGTTGACCGTGCCGATGGACCAGTCGTAGTTGGCGTGCGGGCTGCCGCCGTCGTAGGCCATGATGTTGAGCCAGTCGACCTGGCCGAACACGGCGGTCTGGACGCCTTCCGCGGTGCCGCCGCCGGACACGACCGCGGCGGTGAGGAGCTTGCCCCGGCTGTGCATGGCGGTGCTGAGCTGTCCCATGAGGGCGGTGAAGTTGTTGGCCGACGCGCCGGGGTCGGGGTACTCCCAGTCGATGTCGACGCCGTCGAGGTTGTACTGGTTGACCGCGCCGACGACGGCGTTGACGAACGTGGTGCGGCTGGAGGCGTTGGCGGCCAGGGCTTCGAACGCCGAGTCGTTGCCGTCGTTCCAGCCGCCGATGGCGAGGGAGACGCGCACGCCGTTGTTGTGCGCCAGGGTGACCAGGGACGAGAGCTTGCCCGGGTCGGGGATGGCCTGGAGGGTGCCGTTGGCGTTGGGCAGGGCGAACGCGTAGTTGATGTGGGTGAGCTTGGTGTACTGGACGGCGTTGACGCTGCCGGCCCACGACGGCAGGTAGCCGACGCTCTTGAAGCCGTTGGGCAGGACGGTGGCCTGGGCCGCGGGCGCGGTGGCGACGGCCACCGCGAGGCCGGCCGCGACCGTGGCGAGGGCGAGGCCCGCGGCGCCCCACCGGGTGGTGCGCCGTGATGGTGCAGGGGACTGCATGGACGTGGTCCTTTCACAGGGGTGCCCATGGCGTCGTTCGCGTGCGGGCGGCGGGGGAGCCGCACGGTCGTGGACGCGGTCGGGGAAAGGTCTGGCAGCCGGGGCCGACCTTACTAGCGCACTTGATTCAAGTCACGATAAAAGTCGGGTGGTCTGACGATCGCGAGTTGTCGCAGGCGGGAGGGGTCGGCGATGACGTCGTAGGCGGCGATCCGGTCGTCCCGGACGGTGACGGTGAGCACGAGCCGGAGCCGGCCGGCCGGTGCGACGACGATGCCGACGCGTCCGTCCACCAGGGCCGGTTCGGCGTGGCGCGCGTTGGCGGCCAGCAGGACGGTCTCGGCGGCGACCGCGTGCGCGCCGCGGACCTCGGTCGCCGCGCCGGGTGGCAGGGCGCCGGGGTCGGCGCGGCGGACGACGTCGGGGTCGAGCACGGCGAGCAGCGCGTCGAAGTCGCCGGCGCGCGCGGCGGTGAGGAACGCCTCCACGACGTGGCGGTGGCGGGTGGGCTCGGCGCCGGGGAGGCCGGTGGCGGCGCGGACCTTGTGCCGGGCGCGGCTGGCGAGCTTCTTGGTGGTGGCCGGGCTGCGGCCGACGATCGGCGCGATCCGCTCGAACGGCACGGCGAAGGTGTCGTGCAGGACGAACGCGACGCGTTCGGCGGGTGCGAGCGCGTCGAGGACGACGAGCAGCGCCCGTCCGACCGAGTCGGCCAGCACCGCCTCGGTCTCGGGGTCGTCGTCGGCGGGCCGGTCGGGCACCCGGTCGACGACGTCCTCGCGGCGGGAGCGGCGGTGGCGGAGCACGTCCAGGCAGACGCGGGAGACGACGGTCCGCAGCCAGGCGGCGAGGTCGTCGATCCCGTCGGCGTCGACCCGGCCCAGCCGCAGCCAGGTCTCCTGGACGGCGTCCTCGGCCTCGGGCAGGGAGCCCAGCATCCGGTGGGCGACCGCGCGCAGGTGGCCGCGGTGCGCCTCGAATCGGTCCGCCAAGTCGTCGCGCATCGGTCCCCTCCCGGTCGTCTGCCCGGTAGACGAACGGGAGCGGTGAAAGGTGACGGGCTCGACCGGCCGCCGCCGACGTGGTAACCAGAGGTCGACTCACGGCCGCCGCCGGAGATCGAGGAGAGCTGTCGCATGGGTAAGCGCCTGGTGGCGGTGGGCGTCGTGCTCGCCTTCCTGGTGGGAGTGCCGGCCGGTCCGGCGGGGGCGGTCGGTGCGGAGCTGTCGGCCGCGTTCAGCCGGTCGTCGGTGTGGAGCACGGGGTACGGCGGGCAGGTCGTGGTGGCCAACGCCGGCGACGTGGAGAGCAGCGGCTGGGTGGTGGAGTTCGACCTGCCGCCGGGGTCGTCGGTGGCCAACGCGTGGAGTTCCGCGCTCACCCGCGACGGGCAGCACTACCGGTTCGCGAACGCGGGGTTCAACGGCCGCGTCAGCCCCGGCGGCACGGTGAGCTTCGGGTTCACCGTCTCCGGCCTCGGGCTGCCGACCGGCTGCACGGTGGCCGGCGTGCCGTGCGAGGGCGGCGGTCCGGTTCCCGACACGTCGGCCCCCACCGCGCCCGCGGGTCCGCGGGTGACGGGCGTGACGGCGACCTCGGTGTCGTTGGCGTGGGGCGCGTCGAGCGACGACGTGGGCGTCGCCGACTACCAGGTGCTGCGCGGCTCGACCGCGGTGGCGTCGGCGGCGTCCACCGCGGTGACCGTCGGCGGCCTGCTGCCGAGCACCGCCTACGCGTTCACCGTGCGGGCGCGTGACGCGGCGGGCAACGTCTCCGGCGCGAGCGCCGAGGTCGCCGTCACCACCGGCGCGGGCGGGTCCGCGGTGGACGTCGCCACGGCGGCGCAGCTCCAGGCGGCGCTGGCCGCCGCCGTGCCGGGGCAGGCGATCCGGATGGCCGCCGGCGTGTACCGGGGTGCGTTCGTGATCACCCGGCCGGGCACGGCCGCCGCTCCCGTCACGCTCACCGGCCCGGCGGACGCGGTGCTGGTCAACGACGGCCCGTCGGGGTCCGCGCCGAGCTGCCCGACGCCGACGCCGGGCTGGGATCCCGGGTACGGGCTGTGGCTGCACGACGCGCCGCACTGGAACCTGGTCGGGTTCACCGTGCGGGAGTCGAAGAAGGGCATCGTCGTCGACAACTCGCACCACACCGTGATCGACCACGTGCAGGTGCACCACGTGGACGAGGAGGCCGTGCACTTCCGGCGGTCGTCGGCGGACGGCGTGCTGCGCGATTCCGCGATCAGCCACACGGGACTGGCGCAGCCCGGCTACGGCGAGGCCGTCTACCTCGGGTCGGCCAATTCGAACTGGGCCTGCCACGGCAATTCCGGCGGCGTGGATCGCAGCGACCGGGTGCAGGTGCTGGTCAATCGCATCGGGCCGGGTGTCGCGGCCGAGCACGTGGACGTCAAGGAAGGCACGTTCGACGGGGTGATCCGGGGCAACACGTTCGACGGGACGGGGATCTCGGGCCAGAACTCGGCCGACTCGTGGGTCGACGTGAAGGGCGTCGGCTACACGATCGAGGGCAACACCGGCACGTTCGCCGCGCCGGGCGCGTTCGCCAACGGCTACGAGACGCACAACCCGGCGACCACGCCGTCGTTCCCCAACGGGTGCGGCACCGTGTGGCGGGACAACCGCTCCGACCTCGGCGGCGTCGGCCAGTACGCGATCCGGATCACCTCGACGTCGAAGTGCGCCGGCACGCCGAACGTGGTGCACGCGTCGAACACCGCGACGGGGGCGGTGAACGGCCTCACGAACATCCCGGTGACCCCGTGAGGGGGCGGCCGGAAACGCATTTGCCGACACCGTTTCCAATGATCGCGCGGGCCTTTAGGTTAGGCTCCCCTCAATGTTTTCGTGTTGCGGCGCCGGGTGGTCGGTGGCACCGTCCCGGTAAAGAGAAGTGCAGCCCAGAGGAGCGGTCATGACCACCACGGAAATGCCGGCCGTCAACTCGTGCACCGTCACGGGTTGTTCCTACAACCACGACGGTTGTCACGCTTTCGCGATCACCGTGAACGGTGCCAACGGCGCGGCCGACTGCGGAACGTTCATCCCCCTCGCCCGGAAGGGCGGCCTGTCGAAGGTCGTCGCGCAGGTGGGCGCCTGCTCGCGCACCGACTGCGTCCACAACTCCGACCTGGAGTGCACCGCGTCCGGTGTGCGGGTCGGCCCCGGTCAGGGCGACCACGCCGCCAACTGCCTCACCTACACCAGGGCGACGGGCGCGGCGAGCCCGACGGTGTCCTGAGGGCCGCGCACGACCGCCGCCGGCCGGTCAGCACCCCTCAGAGCTGACCGACCGGCGGGCGGGACGGCGTCTCAGCGCCGTCGGCGGTGGTGCCGTGCGACCACGAGCGAGGCGGCCAGCAGCACCAGGTTCTTCACCACGAACTCACCGGTGACGTCGAGCAGCAGCGGGTTGCCGTCGCGGAACGCCGACGCGGGCTGCACCACCAGCACCAGGAACGTGCCGAGCAGGTGCAGCGCCGTCAGCGCCGCGACCAGCCGCACCCGGACCGCCAGGATCAGCGCGGTCCCGGCCAGCACCTCGACCACGCCGACGGCCGGCACGAACCAGGACGCGGGCAGGAACGGCACGGTGCCGGCGACCAGGTCGCGCACCGGGGACGCGCCCGCGACCTTCAACGCCCCGAACCACAGGAACACCACGCCCAGGGCGATCCGCAGCAGCGGAACGCTCCGGTCGAGCAGCCCGTCCACCGCGCGTGACGCCGCGTCGAGCACCGTCGGGCGCGCGGGCCGCGCGCGGTCGGTCTTCGGAACATCGGTCAGCTCCTCGGTCATCCGCCGTTCCCCCCTCGTCGTCGTTCTGATCAGGCGCCGGACCGGCGGCCCGCGGTGAGCGTGTCGCCCAGCGACCGCAGCCGCGCGTCGGTCCGCCGGACCTGCTCGGCGACCACGTCCAGCGCCTGGTCCAGGTGCGGGCGCACGGTCGCGGACCAGTCCACGCCCGCCGCCCGGTCGCGGGCCTCCCGCGTCGGCTCCGGGAACGCCGCGGCCACCGCGTACACGACCGCGCCGAGCACCGCGTCCAGCACCAGCTCCGGCAGCAGCGACATCACCAGGTTCGGCAGGTGCCCCGCCTCCTCGTCACCCGATCGCGGCTGCCACGGGTCCAGCTGCGGCCGGACCGTCTCCCACAGGCCCGCGTCGACCGCGCCCACCCCGTACCGACCGGCCCACTGCAACGCGTCCGCCCTGGTGACGGTGGCCGTCAGCACCTGCCGGGCGTCCACGCCGATCCGCAGCAGCTCCGCCAGGTCCAAGTCCTCCGGCGTGCTCATCAGCGCCGGCCGCAGGTCCATCGCCACCTGGTGGTGCCAGCGCGTCGCCCACACCGCGCGCCACCACATGGCCTCCTGGGTGGCGGGGCGCGACAACCACACCGCGATGTTGCGGAAGTACGCCTTGATGTCCTCGTACGCGGCGCGGCCCGACTCGGAGGCGGCGAACCCGACGCTCTTGACCGGGTCGTTCGGCACGGTCGGGTCGCCGACCAGGTTGATGTTGAAGAAGTGGTGCCAGGTGGCGTCCACCGTCACCCGGCCCACGCCGACCTGGTGCCCGTCGTACGCGCCGATCGCGCCGAACGTGCCCGCGTCCAGCCGCCCCTTGCGCGGGTCGCGGTCCGCGGCCCGGGCGTTGAGCGTCGACCACGCCACGACCTCCGGCGCGAGGCCCGCCGGGTACTCGGTCGTCTCGTACCCGTCGAAGGTGAACGACCTGGTCAGGTCGTCCGGCACGTAGCACTCGCCCTCGTGCGGGTGGTCCGGCAGCACGCGGATCGTGCCGCGCGGCCCGGACAGCAGCGGGTGCGGGTAGCCCTGGTGCGCCCACTTCGGCGAGTCCGACGTCGCGTACATCCGCGGCGTGATGACCTGCGGGACGTCGTCGGACTGGTCGTTGAGCTCGAACAGCGGGTCGTGGCCCTCCGACAGCGTGTCGTTGCGGTCGGGCCCGTCGATCGACGGCGCGACCGGTTCGCCGAGGGGGCCGGACTCCGGCCAGTGCCACTTGCGCATGCTCCGCACGCGCGGCAGGTCGCCGCACATGGACACGCCCAGGTCCTCGTGGTCGCCGGTGGCGAACACGCCGCCGCCGCCGTCCATGAACTCCGCCAACGCCCGCAGCTCGGTCTGGTCCAACGGCGGCCGGGGCGCGCGGGCCACCCCGAACAGCCAGACCTGGTCGTACCGGCCCAGGTCGTGCCCGTCGAACCGGAACCCCGCGATGTCCGCGGACAACGCCGGCAGGTTCTCCTCGCGGTGCGCCCGCGTCACCTCGAACCGGACCCACGGCCCGGGCGGCGTCGACAGCACGTCCACGAGCGTGGCCAGGCCGAAGTCGGCGCGGTCGAAGCTCGCCGTCCCGTCGGTCACCACCAGGATGCGGACGGCGGCCGGTTCGGCCAGGACGGACGTGCTCGGCATGGGTGCTCCCTCTCGGTTCACGGTGTCATCCCTTCGATCTCCACCAGCAGGTCCGGGCGGCAGACGTCGACGGTGAACACCGCGATGTCGGCGCGCCGGGAGAACTCGTCGCGGCACAGCCGCGTCACGATCGGCACGTCCTCGGGGCGCTTGACGTAGACCTTGATCGCGCGCAGGTCCTCGAGGCGGTAGCCGCCGTCGATCCCGTGCCCGGTGAGGTTGTCCGCGCCGATGAGGGCGGCGATGTTGGCCAGCGTCACTTGGACCTGGCGCGCCACGTCGCCGGGCGCCACGGTGGCGTGGTCGAGGATGCTCGCGGTGCCGGACACGTACAGCGAGCCCCGACCGCGCTCCGGCTTCAGGTACGTGGCCCGCGCGAAGCTCGGCGGCCTCGGCCCGTACTGCTCGGGGTACTCGTGCGCGGGCACCTGCAACGGGTTCTCCAGGTGCACGGCCGCGTGCGACCGGTGCGCCAGGAAGTAGAACGCGACGCCGTCGCCCAGCGAGCCGATGCCGGTCGACGCGGGCATGGGGTGCCCGAACCGGTCGAACGCCCTGCCCCGGCCGACGCAGAAGTCCCGGTACACCTCGGTCCCGCGCGCGCTGGGCCCGGTGATGCCGTCAAGCATGTTCCACATGCGGTACACGTTCGGGTAGCCCAGGTCCTCGACGACTTCGAAGGCGGCGACGTACGCCTGGCGCGTCGCCTCCTCGCAGTCCGCCGACGGCCCGATCCACCCGGCGCAGAACAGCACCTCGCCGTCGTGCGCGTAGAGCAGCCCCTTGTGCTCGCCGGTCCGGATCACGCCGCCCTCGGTGTGCCAGACCTCCACGACCTCGGGCCCACCCGGCCGCACCATGTGCAGCGGGAGGACCGGCAGGCCGTGCTCCCACCGCGGCGGACCGCCCGCGGTCGAGTGGCGGACGGCGCCCAACACGGTGTCGCCCGCCAGGACGGCGAAGTCCTCCGCCGTCCGGAACGTGCACGGCGGCGTCACGATGACATTGCCACGCAATGGTTCTCTCCCCTCAGAGTCGGACCGAACGCCACGCCGCGACCACGGCGAGCGCCTGTCCGGGATTGAGCCGGGGGTCGCAGAGGCTCTCGTACGAGCCGGTCGGGAAGTCGTCCCAACCGCACTCCGCGACCTGCTCCGGCGTGGTCTCCAGGTGCAGTCCGCCGGCCACCCCGCCGGCGGCGTGCGCGACCGCCCGGAACGCGGCGACCTCGCGGACGACCGTGTCGACCAGTCGTGTCTTGCGGCCGCCGGGACCGGTGACCGTGTTGCCGTGCAACGGGTCGCACAGCCAGATCACCGGGTGGCCGGCCGCGCGGACCGCGGCCACCAGCGGCGGCAGCAGCTCGGACACCGCGTCCGCGCCCATGCGGGCGATCAGCGTCAACCGCCCCGGCTCGCGCTCCGGGTCCAGCCGCTCGCACAGCGCCAGCAGCCCGTCGCGCCGCAGCCCGGGACCGACCTTGCAGGCCACCGGGTTCGCCACCGACGCCAGCAGCCGCACGTGCGCGCCGTCGACGTCCCGGGTGCGGTCGCCGATCCACGGCCAGTGCGTCGAGGTGAGCAGCGGGACGCCCTCCTCGTCCCGGCGCACCAGCGGCAGCTCGTAGTCGAGCACCAGCGCCTCGTGGCTGGTCCACGTCGACGGGTGGTGGCGCCGCAGCAGCTCCGTCGCCGTCCGCGCCGCGTGGTAGCCGGCGACGAGCCGGGCCGGGTCCGCCCGCCGGGCCCACCCGTCCGCCTGCGGCGCGTTGACCAGGTCGCCCCGGTACACCGGCAGCTCCACCCCGTCGACCACCTCGGTCGGCCGCGACCGCGGCTTGGCGAACTGCCCGGCCATCCGGCCGACCCGCAGCGCGGGCCGCCCGTCGCCGCCGAGGGCCCTGGCCAGTCGGTCGATCAGCGACGCCTTGGGCGTCACGTGGCGCGGACCGCACTCGGCGAACGGCTCCGCGCAGTCACCGGCCTGCACGACGAGCCGCCGACCGGCCGCCACCCCGGCCAGCTCCGCGCGCAGCGCCGCCACCTCGGCGGGCGTCACCAGCCCGGCCGAGGTGGCCAGCCGCGCCCGGAACGACCGCGCGCGGCGGTCCGACCACGACGGCTGCTGGGCGGCGGGCAGCGATTTCCAGCGCGCCGTCTCCCATTCGGACAACACCCCGGTGTGGCTGCGCGGAACTGGCTCGGTGGTCACTCGCGACTCCGTTGATCTGGATCGGCTGCTGGTTTCGACGGCAATCATGCGGAAACGGGGTGGACCATTTCGTCTGTCCCCGGGTGGATTCGCGGTGTGCGCTTTCCCGTGCTGCATCGCCCGATCGAGGTAAACCCGGTGGGGGACCGTCAAGCTCCGACGCAGGGGGGACGATAGTTCCGGGAGGGGGTGATCCCATTGTTCTCGGCGTGCCTGGAAATACCTGCCCGCCGAACACGGGATCGCGTGACCAGGGGAGGACATAGTGTCCGGTTCCACCGTGCGCCCGGTCGAGCCGGGCGTGGCGCCCGCGGCCGCGGGCCGCGCCCTCCCGACACCGTGCCGGACCGCTTCACCCGCGTGGCCCGCCCCGCCCACCGGTGCGCGGCCGGCGCGTGCGACCTGCCCGACGGACTCGGTCTGATGGACCGCGGGGGACGGCCACCGCGGTTGTCCCGCGACACGGCGGTCGACGTCGCCCTGGCGGCCGCGGCCACCGTGGTGGACGTCTTCCTGTTCTCCGACGTCAGCAACCGCCCGCCCGGGGGCCCGGGGCCGTGGTTGTTCGTCGCCCTGGTCGCGGTCGCCTTCGCGGCGCTGTCGGCGCGGCGAAGGCGACCGGTGCTGGTGTTCGGCATCGTCTGGGTGTGGGCGGTGCTCGTCACGCCGCTGAGCGAGCTGGAGTTCCAGCCCACCGCGATCCCGTCGCTGGCGCTGTTCGCCGTCGCCCTGCACCGGGAGGCGAAGGCGTCGGCCGGCGCGCTGCTCGCGTGCTCGGTGCTCGCCGTGCTGGCCGGGCTGTGGCAGGCCGCGTCCCGACCGCCCGAGGCGCGGATGGCCGCCACCTACGTCACGCTGGCGTTCTACCTGCTCGTGTACGGGTGCGTGTGGGCCGGCGGGCGGTGGGCGCGGCTGAGCCGGCAGCACGCCCAGGACCTCGAGTTCCGCCGCCGGGTGGAGGCGCACGAGGCGGTGCTGGGGGAGCGCACCCGCATCGCGCGCGAACTGCACGACATCGTGGCGCACTCGGTGACCGTGATGGTGCTGCAGGCGGCGGGCGCGCGGCGGGTGCTCGACAGCGACCCGGTCCGGGTCGGGCACGCGTTGGGCCACATCGAGGAGGCGGGCGAGCAGGCGATGGGCGAGCTGCGGCGGATGCTGACGGCGTTGCGGCTGAGCGACGACGACGAGTCGGGCGACGGGGTAACCGGCCGGCCGCAGCCCGGGCTGGCCGACATCGAGCACCTGGTCGCCACGGTCGCCGCCGCGGGGGTGCGGGTGCACACGCGGGTGGAGGGCGAGCCGCGCCGGCTGGCCGCCAGCGTCGACCTCGCCGCGTACCGGGTGGTGCAGGAGGCGTTGACCAACGTGACCAAGCACGTCGGGCCGGGCGCGGAGGTGGACGTGCGGCTGCGGTGGGAGGAGGACGAGCTGACCGTGGAGGTCGCCGACGACGGCCGGGGCAGGCGGCCGGAGCAGGCCCTGTCCACGAACCACGGCCTGGCCGGGCTGGTGGAGCGGCTGGCGATCGTGGGCGGGCGGCTGACGGCCGAACCGGGGTGGGCCGGCGGGTTCCGGGTGACGGCCGTGCTGCCGGTCGCCGGCCCGGTGGCCGGCGAGCCCGTGCGGGAACACCGGTGATCCGGGTGGTGCTGGTGGACGACCAGCCGTTGGTGCGGGCGGGCCTGGCGATGCTGCTCGACGCCGAGCCGGACATCGAGGTGGTGGCCGAGGCCGACGAGGGCGAGGGCGCGGTGGCGCGGGCCGCGGAGCTGCACCCGGACGTGGTGCTGATGGACGTGCGGATGCCCGGCGTCGACGGCGTCGAGGCGACGCGGCGGATCATCGCCGCCGACCCGGCGGGCGGCGACCACGCCACCAAGATCATCATCCTGACGACCTACCACGTGGACGAAGCGGTGTACGCGGCGTTGCGGGCCGGTGCGACCGGGTTCCTGCTCAAGGACGCGGTGCCGCGGGAACTGGTCGACGCGGTGCGCACGGTGGCGTCCGGCGAGGCGTGGCTGGACCCCACCGTCGCGAAAGGACTGATCCGGGAGTTCGCCGCCCGGCCGCGCCACCAGCTGCCGACGTCGGCGGAGATGGGTGAGCTGACCGCGCGGGAGCGGGAGGTGCTGGTGCTCGTGGCCCACGGCTTGTCGAACCCGGAGATCGCCGCGCACCTCGTCGTCGGCGAGGCGACGGTGAAGACGCACCTGGGGCGGATCCTGATGAAGCTCGGGCTGCGTGACCGCGCCCAGGCGATCGCGGCGGCCTACCAGAGCGGGCTGGTCCTGCCGGGCAGCGGCCCGCCACCACCGGCCGGACGACCGTCTTGATCGTTACGGTGGTTCGGATGACGTCCGCGCGCGGTACCGTGCGGTGGTGCGCATTCGTCCGCGCAGGGCACCTCGCCGTGCCGAACCGACGAGCGTCATGCTCGATCCGGCAACGGCCGAACTCGTGCGGCTGGGTGCGTTGCTGGAGGTCGTGGTGCAGGCCGTCGCGTTGCAGGACCGGGCGGAAGCCGTGATCGCCGACTGCGCGCAGCCCGGCGAGCCGTCGTGGGAGGTCGCGCGCAGCGGCCGGGTCGTCGCGGCCCAGTACAGCAGGCTGTCCGGCTGGGCGGCTGACCTCGTGTGGCAGACCGACCGGCCCCCGCCGCCGCAGCGGATCGTGGAGCTCCTGCGCTACCACCTCGTCATGTTGGACTGCGCCCTGCGGCTGGCGTTCCCCCGCTTCCGCACCGACCGCCTGGAGTCCCGCCGCCTCGCCATGACCGGCCTCGGCTCCCCGGCCCGCGAACTGCGCGACCTGGAATCCGCCCTCCGCCACCGCATCACCACCCTCTCCTAATCCGCGTGTCCTACGTTCGGAACACGCGTGTCCTACGTTCCGGTACCCCGAGTTGAACACTCAGGACAGTCGATCTTGTTCTGAATGCTCAACTCGGGTGTTCCGAACGTAGGACACGCGCGGAGGTCAGAAGGTGGGGCGGCCGGCGGCGAAGGGGTAGAGGGGGGTGCCGTAGGTGGAGGGGACGGGGGCGCCCGAGTCGATTCGGGCCCGGATGTCGGCGCGTTCGGCGGCGGTGGCGCCCAGGTCGTACGGGAGGTCCCAGTGCTCGGTGGCGTCGGCCGGCGTGTCGGTGCCGCCGGGGCGCAGGACGTCGGTCAGGGCACGGGGCAGCTGCCACGGCAGCTTGCCGGTCGGCGTGTAGTCGCCGAACAGCAGCGACGCCAGGGCCGGACCCATCTCCTCGCCGCCGCGGTAGGTCACGACGATCGCGCTCGCCAGGTCGTGCCACTCGGTGATCACGTAGGGGCGGGGCAGGACCAGCGCGACCACGACCGGGATGCCCTGCCGCTGGAAGTCCCGGATCAACGCCACCTGGTCCGGCGGCAGGTACGGCTGCTCCTTCGGCCAGCTCGTCGCGTGGGTGTACGACGTCTCGCCCACCGCGACGACCGCCAGCTTCGGCGACGGCCCGGTGTCCTTGAAGACGTTCACCCCCGCCTGCCCGGCACGCGCGCGGATCGCCTCCAGCATGGTCTGCGAGCCGTACTCCTGGTGGAAGTAGCTGGTCCAGATGCAGCACGCCGCCGTGTCGTCGGCACGCGGACCGGCCACCACGATGTTGTCGCCCCGGTTCAGCCGCACCGGCAGCACACCGTTGGTGTTCTTCAACAACGTCATCGCCTCGCGTGACGCCTGGTTCGCCAACGCCGCGTACTCCGGCTTGTGGAACCGGTACGGCCCGTTCACCGGGTCGCCGTACGGGTTCTCGAAGATCCCGAGCTTGAACTTCAGCCGCAGCACCCGCCGCACCGCGTCGTCGATCCGCGCCGCCGGCACCGCCGAGGTGAACCCGCCGATGGTGAACCCGGGCGCACCGGGGTCCGCGCCGCCCATCACGTCGGAACCGGCGTTCGCCGCGCCCACCCACGAGCCCGACGGCAGCCAGTCGGTCGTGATCAGCCCGGTGTACCCGAGGTTCTGGCGCAGGTACGCGAGGATCTTCGCGCTGTCGCCCGCGCCCGGACCGCCGGGGTCGAGCAGCGAGCTGCCCGCGTAACCCGGCATGATGTTGACCGCGCCCGCCTCCATCGCGGCCCGGAACGGCGCCACGTGGTACTTGATCGTCACGGCGTCGTACACGATCAGCGCCTCACCGCCCGCGCCCTCGCCCGGCCAGTGCTTCACGGTCGCCAGCACGGACGCCGGGTTCAGCTCCGGCCCGCCCTGCAACCCGGCCACCAGCGCCCGCACCTGCGCCGCCGCGACCTCGGAGCTCTCGCCGTTGCCCTCCTGGATGCGCGGGTACAGCACCTTCGTGCCCACCTCCGCCAACGGCCCCAGCACGCCGCGCGTGCCGACTTCCAGCTGCTCGCGCCGCTGCATGTCGCCGAGCTTGTAGTCCAGCGGGTAGTTCCGGGCCGCCGCCAACGCGCTCTGCAGCGGGTACGTCGTCTTGTACCCGGCGATGGTGTCGCCCGCGGAGACGAACGGGATGCCGAGCCGCGTGCCGCTCGACCCGAGCAGCGCGGTGTGCAGGTCCTGCGCCTCCGCCGGCCCGAAGTGCCACCCCGAACGCGGGAACACCTGGGCGTTGTAGAACATCTGGTAGGCCTTCTCCTCGATCGTCATCCGACCGAGCAGGTCGTTCACCCGCGTCTCCACGGGCTGCCGCCAGTCCTCGTACGGTTCGATCGAGCCGTTCTTGTTCAGGTCGCGGCTGCCGTTGACCACCCGCACGCCGTCGTCCACGGAGGTCAGCGTCGGCACGTACACGCTGAACGTGCGGATGTTCGACGCGCCGGTGCCCCCGGCGCCGTCCACCGCCACCACGAACCACCGGTACGTCCACCGGTCGGCGATGTCCCACGACGGGGTGTAACTCGTGCCCGTGGGTTCGGCGACCTTGGTGTAGAGGTCGATCAGGTTGCCCGATGCGGTGAAGTCGTAGTCCGTGCGGCTGACGTTGAGCCAGACCTGGTAGCGCACCGCGCCCGGCACGGCGGCCCAGGAGAACGCCGGACGCCGGGTGGAGGTGATCATCGCGTGGTCGGCGGGCGAGGACAGCGCGAACCGGCCCGTCACCGCCGGCGCCTTGGTCGGCGGCGACAGCAGCGGCGGGGTGGCCGCCGAGGTGTCCACGGTGCCGAAGACCTGGAACTCCCAGAGCGACACGCCGTAGCCGGTGGCGCGCGTGGTGGCGAACAACCGCAGGTAGCGGCCCGTGCCGCCGACGGCGAGCCGTTCCGTGCCGCCCGCGCCGGTGGTGGTCGCGTAGATCTGCGTCCAGTTCACCGCGTCGTTCGACAGTTCGAGCCGGTAGCCCTTCGCGTACGCGCCCTCCCAGGTCAGCACCACCTCGTTGACCGCGGCGACGCCGCCGAAGTCGACGCGCAGCCACTGGTTGTCGGCGAACTGGCTGGACCACCGGGTGTTGGCGCGGCCGTCGAGCGCGGCGGCGGGCGCGTTGCCGCCCTCCCACGTCGAGGCCGCGACCTGCTTGTACTCGGAGATCGGCCGGCCGGTGGTGGCGCCGCCGGTCGTGCCGTAGACCTGGAACTCCCACAGCGAGTAGCCGTAGCCGGTGGCCCTGGCCGTGCCGTACAGCCGCACGTGCCGACCGGAGCCGGTGACCGGGATGCTCTGCGTGCCGCCGGTGGCGTTGGCGGCGGTGTGGACCGTGCTCCACGTGACGCCGTCGGCCGAGGTCTGGAGCTGGAACGCGGTCGCGTAGGCGGCCTCCCAGGTCAGCACCACGCGGTCCAACGTCGCGGTGGCGCCCAGGTCGACGCTCAACCACTGCGGGTCGGCGAACGCGCTCGACCAGCGGGTGCCCGCGTTGCCGTCGGTGGCGGCGGACGCGGCGGTGCCCGCGTTCTCGGCGGACGAGGCGGTGGTCGGTTTGCCTTGGGAGAGCAGGACACCGGCGGCGCTCGCCTCGACCGAGGCGACGAGCTGCCCGGCGACCAGGGCGGCGAGGACGGCGAGCAGGGGCAGGACCCGGCGGCGGCGCCGGGCGGGGGCTTCGGGCATGGCGACTCCAGGCAGGGGTGACCCGCGGCCGGTGTGCCGCCGGCCGCGGATCGTCGACAAACTCTCGGAGAGCGCTCTCCCACAGAGAACTTCACCGCAGTGCCGCCGTCAAGGGAACGGGCGACCGGATCTGACGTGCCCGGTGGCCCGGTTCCGGTCAGGTCCGGGAGCGGCGCATAGGATCGCCCGGTGACGATCACGATTCCCGGTTTCGGCGAACTGACCCCGGTGGACCACACCCCCGAAGGTGTGGCGTGCTGGAACGCGACCGCCGCCGGGACGTCGGTGAGCGTGCTGGTGGAGGAACCGGCCACCACCGACGACCTCGACCTGCCGTTCATCGGCTCGGTCCTGCACGACCGCGAACGGCTGCTCGCCGCCGCCCGGGAAGCCGTGGCCGACCACCTGCGCGACCACCCGGGCTACGAGGCGGACGCCGTGGCCGACCCGGAGTTCACCTTCCACCCCGGCCGGGACTGGCTGGTCCGGTTCGCCGAGTGCCGCGTGCCCGGCTTCACCGAGCTGGGCCTGGTGGTGGTGTTCAACGGCGATGACGTGGTCGGCGTGGACGACCTCGCCGACGTCGACCTCGCGGACGAGACCGACGAGGCCCACGGGACGGACCACTGACGGACCGCTGACGGGGCCGGGGCGCGGTGCCGCGGCCGGGACCGGCGGGCCACTGCGGGCCTTCGGCACGGGTGGGCGCCGGCGCGTGCGACGCGTTGCCAGGTGGCGACGACTGTGCTGTGATCGGTGCGCCGCCGGTGGAAAGCGTTTTCCGCGAAAGGGAGAACCGATGCGCGCACTGCTCCTGGCGAGCCTCCTGATCCTCGGCGCCGCCCAGTCCGCACCGGCCCAGGCCGCACCCGCCCAAGCGGCACCGGCCCAGGCCTCACCCGTCCAGGCGGCGATGGACTACTGGCAGTACATGGCCACCTTCGCGACGGAGGAGGAGTGCGAGGCCGAGGGCGCGAAGATCCCGGAGGGCGTCGACTACTACGCCTGCTGGCCGAGCAAGGGCGCCTGGGACTTCTACTGGGTCTTCCTGACCTGATCGGTGTGCACGAACCGGTCGGGGCGCAGCACGACGACGTCGGTGCGGTGGCGGGCGAACCAGGCGGTCAGCTCGCCGGTGACGTCCACCAGGTCGTCCTCGGTGCGGGGTCGGCCCTCGGCGACCACCCGGAGGAACCGCGCGCGCGGCCCCGACCAGTCCCGCGCCGTGCTCCCGTCCACCCCCGGCCCGAGGACCGCGAAGTCGGGGCCGAGCACGTCGTCGAGCAGCCGCCTGACCCCGCCGACGACCACCTCGGGCTGGGGGAACATGACGCGCCCGTCCGGCAGCGCGGGCAGCGGCTTGAACTCGAAGTGGCGCACCAGGCGGCGCACGCGCGGCACGGCCTGCACGGCGCGCAGCACCACGTCCCGCAGGAAGGCGGCGAACCTGTTGCGCACCAGGAACACCCGGCCGAGCCGGACGCTGGTGAGCGCCATCGCCTCGGTGTGCGGGCGGCGTTCGGCCTCGTAGCTGTCCAGCAGCGACCCGGGAGCGTCCGACTCCAGGGCCAGGGCGAGCTTCCAGGTGAGGTTGGCCGCGTCGCGCAGCCCGCTGCACAGGCCCTGTCCCAGGAACGGCGGCATCTGGTGGGCGGCGTCGCCGAGCAGGAACACCCGCCGGTCGCGCCAGCGCTCGGCGACCAGGTGGTGGAACGTGTAGACGATCGCCCGCGTGACGGTGAAGCGGTCCGGGTCCACGTAGGGCGCGACGAGCCGGGCGACCGCACCGGGACCGGTCATGTCGGCCGGGTCCTCGTCCGGGCGCAGCATGAACTCCAGCCGGTAGGTGTCGAACGCGCCGGGGGAGACGAACGCGGGCCGCCGCCAGTCGCACACGAACGTCGTGGTGGGCACCCGCACCGCGCCGGGGGCGACGTCGCCGGAGACGGCCAGCCACGGCTCGGCGTAGGACGAGCCGGTGAGCGCGATCCCGGCCGCGACCCGGGTGGTGCTGCGGGCCCCGTCGCACCCCAGCACGTACTTCGCCCGCACCTCGGTCTCCTCGTCGGTGGCCAGGTCGCGCAGGGTGACGGTGGCGGCCCCCTCGTCCTGGGTGAGCCGCATCAGCTCGACCCCGGTGCGCAGCGTGACGTGCGGGAACCGGTCGAACCCCGCGCGCAGGGCCGCTTCCAGGCGCGGCTGGTCGAAGAAGTGCAGGGGACGGTGGCCGAGGCCGAAGTCGACCTCGTCCAGGGCGATGGTGGCGAACGCCCGGCCCTTGGCGTTGACGTACTCGGCCCGGCGCGGCTGGTGCATGTCCCCGGCGACCTCGGTCAGCAGACCGGCCTGCTGGTAGATCCGCAGCGCCTCGTCGTCGCAGGAGAACGCGCGTGGCTGCCGGTGGGGCGCGGTGTCGCGTTCGACGACCAGGGTCCGCACGCCCCTGGCGCCGAGCAGGTTGGCGGTGAGCGCCCCGACCGGCCCGCAACCGACCACTACGACGTCGAACTCCATGCGTCCTCCTCCGGTGTCTGGTCACATGCCAGCGGAGAGCTGTTGGAGTTCTGTTGGATCAGCGTGGGAAGCGGGCCCGCACCAGGTCGGCGCCTTGCGCCTCGGCCAGGCGCGCGCCGGCCGCCAGGTCGGCCGGGTCGCCGGTGGCCAGGCCGCGCACGCGGTGCAGCTCGGCGGCGAAGACCCGTTCGCCGACCTGCTCGGCGATGGCGAGACCTTCGTCGGCCAACGCCGCCGCGTCGGCGTGGTGCCCGGTCACCAGGTACGCGTCCGCCATCGCGCCGAGGCTGATCGTGCGGGTCGCGCGCAGGCCGAGCCGGTGGACGCCCTCCCGGGCCGCCCGCATGGCGGTGAGGCGGCTGTCGTCGCCACCGCGCACGGCGGCCCACTCGGCGTAGAAGTCGCCGGTCGTGACGAAGTGCGGCATGTGCTGGCGCCTGCCGATCTCGCGGCAGCGGCGGGCGGCGGCGAGCGCGGCGGCCACGTCGTGCTCCTGCACGGCGGTCCACGCGGCGAACAGCGTGGCGTTGGCCCGCCCGTACGGGTCGTCGGCGCGTTCGGCGAGGGCGTGCGCGGCGGCGAGGTCCGACCGGGCCGCCGCCGCGTCACCGAGCAGGGAGCGCACCAGGGCGCGGAAGTCGTAGGTCGCGAGCGTCGGGGTGCGGCCGGCCCGCCCGACCAGTTCCCGGGGGTCCAGCTCCCGCAACCGGTCGATGGCGGCGGTGAGGTGGCGGTCGGCCTCCACCAGGCGGCCGGTGAAGTAGCCGACCACGCCGAGCAGGTAGTGGCCCGCGGCGCCGATCACGCCGTCGTCGGACGCGAGGCGGCCGGCGAGGTCGGCGGCGATGGCGAACTCGGCGCGGTTGCAGGCCAGCTCGCCGAGCGTCCACAGGGCGTGTCGCACGTCGGCGCCCGGGTCGACGCGGGCGAGCAGCTCGCGGGCGCGGGCGGCGGCCAGGTCGACCGCGTCGCTGCCGATGCCGACGGTGATCTGGAGCAACGACGTGCGGTGCAGCTGCACGGCCAGCTCCCGTTCGGGGGCGGTGAGCAGGGCGGCGGCCCGGTCGAGGTGCGCCAGGGCGTCCTCGTAGGCGAGGCGTCGGGTGGCGTCGTCGGCGGCTTCGAGGGTCCAGCGCAGGTGCTCGTCCTCCCGGCCGCGCGCCCGGTCGTAGTGGTGGGCCAGCTCGGCGGGGGTGAGGACGTGCCGTCCCGCGTCCGCGAGCCGGGCGTGCAGGTCGGCCCGGCGGGTCGGGGCGAGGTCGGCGTAGGCGGCCTCGGCGAACAGCGGGTGCCGGAAGCGCACCACCCCGGCGCCGGGCTCGGCGACCAGGTGGGCGACGTGCGGGGTGAGGCGGACCTCGGTGGTCGTGGCGGCTTCGAGCAGGTCGACGTCCAGGTCCCGGCCGGCGACGCTCAGCACGTCGAGCCAGTCGCGGGTGCGGTCGTCCAGGGCGTGCAGCCGGCGGCGGACGGTGTCGCGCACGCTCGGCGGCGGCGCGCCGGTCGGCTCGGCGGAGGTGAGCAGCTCGGTGATGAAGAACGGGTTGCCGCCGGTGCGGGTGAGGAGGTCTCGCACCAGGTCGGCCGGTGCGGGTGCGCCGGTGTGCTCCCGGACGAGGTCGGCGACCGCGTCGGCGTCCAGGCCGGCCGGGCGGAGCTGTCGGCAGCCGGGGCTGCGGGCCAGGTCGGCGAGCGCGGCGACGAGGGCGGGGTCGTGCTCGTAGGGGCGCAGGGTCGCGACGACCAGCGCGCGGGACGTGCGCACGGTGGTGGCCAGGTAGCGCAGCAGGAGCAGGGAGTCGGCGTCGGCGGCGTGCAGGTCGTCCAGCACCAGGACGAGGCCGCGGGCGCGGGCGGTCGCGTGCACGAGAGCGGAGACCGCGTCGTACGTGCGGAACCGGGCGGTGGGGTCGATGTCGGCGCCGGTGGCCGGGCCCGTGCCGAAGCCCGCCAGCGCCGGGTCCGCCTCCTCGTCGCCCGCCGGCGCCAGGGCGCGCACGACCTGGGTCCAGAGCCAGAACGGCGGCGCTTGACCGAGGTCGGGGCAGCGGCCCCACGCGACCGGGACGCCGGCGTCGGCGGCGCGGCGGGCGAGGGCGTCGGCCAGGGTGGTCTTGCCGATGCCCGCTTCGCCGACGATCGCCGCGAACCGGCCCCCGTCGCGGCCCGACGCCGCGAGGAGGTCGGTGAGCAGGGACAGCTCGGCGGTGCGGCCGACCAAGGTGGCGTGCGGGCCGCCCGCGGCGCGGCCGGGACCGGCGGTGCGACCGGGTCCGCGGGTGCGGGTGGCCGCGCCCGCCTTCCCGCCCACCGGTGGCACGGTGTGGGCCAGGACCCGGCGGTGCAGGTCGCGCAGCGCTTCGCCCGGCTCCACGCCGTGCTCGTCGGCCAGGAGGCGGCGGCCCTCGTCGTAGACCGCCAGCGCGTCGGTCTGCCGGCCCGCCCGGTAGAGCGCGAGCATCAGCTGCGCACGGGCGTTCTCCCGCTCCGGGTGCGCGGCCACGAACTGGCGCAGGTCGGGCAGCACGGCCTGGTGCCGGCCGGCGGCGACGGCGGCGGTGAAGCGGCCTTCGCCCGCCTCGGCACGCGCCTCGGCGAGGCGGGTCGCGTCCGGTCGGACGGCGGCGAGGTCGGTGGTCAACCCGCCGCGCCAGAGGGCGAGCGCGTCGGCGAAGTGGCGTTCGGCCGCTTCCCACTCGCCGTCGGCCAGCGCCCGCGCGCCGTGCCCGGCGAGCGCGGTGAAGCGGACGGCGTCCACGGTGTCCGGTGGCGCGCTCAGCTCGTAGCCGCCGGTGTGGCCGCGCAACAGCTCGGCGGGCGCACGACGTCCCCGTTCCGGTTCCAGCGCACGGCGCAGCACGGCCACGTAGGAGCGGAGGGTGATGTGCGCGCCCGCCGGCGGCCGCCCGTCCCACAGCGCGTCGACCAGCCACCCGGCGCTGACGACCCGGTTGGCGCGCAGCACCAGCAGCGTCAGCAGGTCGCGCTGCCGGGGCCCGCCCAGCGCCAGCGGCTCGCCGTCGCGCTCCACCCGCAACGGCCCCAGGACCCCGAACCGCACGGCGCCGAACACCAGCAGAGGGTAACCGCGACGGGACAGCCGTTCGGGCGGGCACGACAATGTGGACATGACGACTCCTCAGGTCGCCCGGCCCTCGATCCTCACCGTGGACGACGACCCGGGCGTGTCCCGGTCCGTGGCGCGCGACCTGCGCCGCAAGTACGGCCGGGACTACCGGATCGTGCGGGCCGAGTCCGGGGCCCAGGCGCTCGACGCGGTGCGCGAGATCAAGCTGCGCGGGGAGGAGGTGGCCGTGCTGCTGGCCGACTACCGGATGCCCGGGATGAGCGGCATCGAGTTCCTGGAGGCCGCGATGGACCTCTTCCCCGCGGCCCGGCGGGTGCTGCTGACCGCCTACGCCGACACCGACGCGGCCATCCGCGCGATCAACGTCGTCGACCTCGACCACTACCTGCTCAAACCGTGGGACCCGCCGGAGGAGAAGCTGTACCCGGTGCTGGACGACCTGCTCGGCGCCTGGCAGGCGGCCGACCGCCGCCCGGCCCGGCAGGTCCGGGTGATCGGGCACCGGTGGTCCTCGCGGTCCTACGAGGTGCGCGACTTCCTCGCCCGCAACTCCGTCCCGTTCCGCTGGCACGCGCTGGACGACGGCGACACCGAAGCCGGGAGGCTGCTCACCGCGTGCGGCGAGGACGGCGTGCGGCTGCCCGTGGTCATCACCGCGGCCGGTGAGACGCTGGTCGAGCCGTCGGACGCCGAGCTGGCCGACCGGGTCGGCCTGACCACGCGACCCTCCGCCGACTTCTACGACCTGATCGTGGTCGGCGGCGGTCCGGCCGGGCTGGGCGCGGCCGTCTACGGCGGTTCGGAAGGACTGCGCACGGTGCTGGTCGAGCGGCGCGCCACCGGCGGTCAGGCGGGCACCAGCAGCCGGATCGAGAACTACCTCGGCTTCCCCGACGGGGTGTCCGGCGAGCAGCTCACCGACCGCGCCCGCCGGCAGGCGCTGAAGTTCGACGTCGAGGTGCTGACCGCGTGCGACGTGGTGGGCCTGGAGGCGCGCGGCTCGGCCCGCGTGGTCCGGCTGGACGACGGCACCGAACTGGCCGCGCACACCGTCATCCTCGCCACCGGCGTGTCCTACCGGGTGCTCGACGCGCCCGGTCTCGGCGCGCTGACCGGCCGGGGCGTGTTCTACGGCGCGGCCACCACCGAGGGGCCGAGCTGCGCGGGCCAGGACGTCTACCTCGTCGGCGGCGCGAACTCGGCGGGCCAGGCGGCGCTCTACTTCGCCGCGCACGCCCGCCGGGTGGTGCTGGTCGTGCGCGGCGACTCGTTGGCCCGGTCCATGTCGCACTACCTGGTCGAGCAGCTCGCCCGGGTCGACAACGTCGAGGTGCGCACGTGCACGGAGGTCGTCGGCGGCACGGGGGAGGAGCACCTGGAGTCGGTGACGCTGCGGCACACCAAGACCGGCGAGACGACGACCGTGCCCGCGTCGTGGCTCTTCGCGTTCATCGGCGCCGCGCCGCACACGGACTGGCTCGCGGGCACACTGGCCCGTGACGAGCGCGGGTTCGTGCTCTCCGGACCGGACCTGGTCACCGACGGGCGGCTGCCCGAGGGTTGGGACCTCGACCGGCCGCCCTACCACCTGGAGACCAGCCTGCCGGGCGTGTTCGTCGCCGGCGACGTGCGGGCGGACTCGGTGAAGCGGGTCGCGTCGGCGGTCGGCGACGGCGCGATGGCCGTGTCGCTGGTGCACCGCTACCTGGAGAGGTCGTGATGGAGAACCTGACGGTCGACGACCTGCGCGGCCTGTTCCTGTTCGAGCACCTGTCGGAGGACCAGCTGGCGTGGCTCGTGGCGCACGGCCAGGTGGAGACGCACCCGGCGGGCGCCCAGGTGCTGCGCGAGGGCCAGGCGGCGACGTGCTTCTTCGTGCTGCTGGACGGCGTGGTGGCGCTCAGCCGCGTCATCGGCGGGCAGCGCGTGGAGACCAACCGCACCGACCACCGCGGCGCGTACTTCGGGGCCACCCAGGCGTACCTGGGCTCCGACGTGGAGGCGAAGACGGTCTACCAGATGACCGCCGACGCGGTGACCGACGTGCGGCTCTACCAGCTGCCCGCGCACGACTTCGGCGCGATGTTCCGCTCGTGGTTCCCGATGGCCATGCACCTGCTGGAAGGCCTGTTCTTCGGCATGCGCAACACCGAGCGGATCGTCAGCCAGCGGGAACGGCTGCTCGCGCTCGGGTCGCTGTCGGCCGGGCTGACCCACGAGCTGAACAACCCGGCCGCGGCGGCGGTGCGGGCCACCGGCGCGTTGCGCGAACGGGTCGCCGGGATGCGGCACAAGCTGGCGCTGCTGGCGAGCGGCTCGATCGACCCGGCCACCCTGCCGGTGCTGGTGGAGCTGCAGGAGAGCGCGGTCGAGCAGGTGGCGAAGGCACCGAAGCTCGGCCCGATGGAGACCTCCGACCTGGAGGACGAGGTCGCCGACTGGCTGGACGCGCACGGCGTGTCGGGTGGCTGGGACCTGGCGCCGGTGCTGGTCGCGGGCGGGCTGGACGTGCAGTGGCTGGACCGGGCGGCGGCGCTGTGCCCGCAGACCGCCACCGAGGCCGCCGTGCGCTGGCTGGCCTACACGGTGGAGACCGAGACGTTGATGAACGAGATCGAGGACGCCACCACCAGGGTGTCCGCGCTGGTGGGCGCGGCCAAGCAGTACTCGCAGGTCGACCGGGCGCCCTTCCAGGTGGTCGACGTGCACGAACTGCTCGACTCCACGCTCGTCATGCTCGGCGGCAAGCTCGGCGACGGCGTGCGCGTGGTCAAGGACTACGACCGCTCGCTGCCGCCGCTGCCCGCCTACCCGGCCGAGCTCAACCAGGTGTGGACGAACCTGGTCGACAACGCGGTGGCCGCCATGGCCGGCGAGGGCACGCTGACCGTGCGCACCTACCGCGCCGGCGAGGACGTCGTGGTGGAGGTCGGCGACACCGGCTCGGGCATCCCGGACGCGGTGAAGAGGCGCATCTTCGAGCCGTTCTTCACCACCAAGGCGGTGGGCGAGGGCACGGGGCTGGGCCTGGACATCTCGTGGCGGATCGTGGTGGACCGCCACCACGGCGACATCCGGGTGGAGTCCGAGCCCGGCGACACCCGCTTCCGCGTCCACCTGCCGATGACGGCGCCGGCCACCGGGAACGGCGCCGGGGACTAGCGGGCCCGGGTCGTGTCCCGGTGAAGGCGACGGCCGAGGAGATCGCACACTCCCCGCCATTATCAACATATAGCCCATCGGGGGTCTTGTGGCAAGACCCCCGTCATGCCGCAGAATCTCCGGCCGAAGCCCACAACCTGCGAAAACAAGGTATCGGTAGAACGCTGTGACAACAGGTGGACCAGACCGGGAACCGCCGGTGCGAACGAGGAGCGGACAAGGCTTGACGGGCACGACGGAAGGTGTGGGGATGGGCGGCTACGTGCTCGACTTCGACGAGGTCGACCAGCGGCAGGTCGCCGTCGTGGGCGGCAAGGGGGCGCACCTGGGCGAGCTCTCGCGGATCGAGGGCGTCAGCGTGCCGCCCGGGTTCTGCGTGACGACGGACGCCTTCCGGCGGATCGTGGCCGAGGCGCCGTCGCTCGGCGACCTGCTCGACGGGGTGTCCCACCTGAACCCGGAGGACCGGGAGGCGATCCGCGGGCGCAGCGCGGAGATCCGGCGAACCCTGGAAGGGGTCGCCGTCCCGGACGACGTGGCGGCGGCGATCACCGGCGCCCTCGCCCGGCTCGGCGAGGGCGCCGCCTGCGCCGTCCGGTCGAGCGCGACCGCGGAGGACCTGCCGGGCGCCTCCTTCGCGGGCCAGCAGGACACGTACCTCAACGTCGTGGGACCGGAGGCGGTCCTCCGGCACGTCAGCCGGTGCTGGGCCTCGCTGTTCACCGAGCGGGCCGTGACCTACCGGCTGCGCAACGGCTTCGACCACCGCAAGGTCCACATGGCCGTGGTCGTGCAGCGGATGGTCTTCCCGCACGCGTCCGGGGTCCTGTTCACGGCCGACCCGGTCACGTCCGACCGGAAGGTCGCCGCCGTGGAGGCCACCTTCGGCCTCGGCGAGGCCCTGGTCTCCGGCCTGGTGAACGCGGACTCCTACCAGGTCCGCGACGACGAGGTCGTGGCCAAGGCCGTCGCCGCCAAGAAGCTCGCCCTGCACGCCTCCCCGGGCGGCGGGACGCGGGAAGAGGCGATCGAGCCCGCGGGGCAGGAGCAGCCGGCGCTGACGGACGAGCAGGTCGTGCGGCTCGTGCGGCTCGGCCGGCGGATCGAAGCGCACTTCGGCCGTCCCCAGGACATCGAGTGGTGCCTGGTCGACGACGCCTTCCAGGTCGTCCAGAGCCGGCCGATCACCACGCTGTTCCCCGTCCCCGAGACCGGCGACGAGGAGAACCACGTCTACGTCTCCGTGGGCCACCAGCAGATGATGACCGACGCCATGAAGCCACTCGGGCTCTCCGTGTGGCAGATGACGACCCCGCGGCCCATGGCCGAAGCAGGTGGGAGGTTGTTCGTCGACGTCACCCCGCTGCTCGCCTCGCCGGTCAACCGCGTCGGCTTCCTGGCGGTCGTGGGCAAGTCCGACCCGCTGATCGGCGACGCGCTGCAGACCGTCCTCGACCGCGACGGCTTCCTCCCGTCGCTCCCGGACGACGCTCCCCGCCAGGCGGTCCCCGGCGCCGAGCCGGTCACGATCGAGGCCGATCCGGCGCTCGTCGCCGAGCTGGTCGAGAACGGCGCGGCGTCCGTCGCCGCGGCGGCGCGCGACATCCGGGGCAAGTCCGGCGTGGAGCTGCTGGACTTCATCACCGCGGACGTCCAGGAGCTGAGGCGGCTGCTGTTCGACCCGCGCGGCATCCAGCCGATCATGGCGGCGATGCAGGCCACGTGGTGGCTCAACGAGCGGCTGCACGAGTGGTTGGGCGAGAAGAACGCGGCCGACACGCTCTCGCAGTCCGTGCCCCACAACGTCACCTCGGAGATGGGGCTCGCGCTCCTCGACGTCGCGGACGCGATCCGCCCGCACCCGGAGGTCGTCGCGTTCCTGCGCGACGCGGCGGACCGGGCCGACGAGGACTTCCTCGACCGGCTGGTCGACCTCGACGGCGGACGGGAGGCGCGCGACGCCATCCAGGCCTACCTGGACGAGTACGGCATGCGCTGCGTCGGCGAGATCGACATCTCCAGGCCGCGGTGGAGCGAACGGCCCGCCATGCTCCTGCCCCTGCTGCTGTCCACGGTGAAGAACCTCGAACCGGGCGCCGGGGTGCGGCGCTTCGAGCAAGGGCGGCAGGAGGCGTGGCAGAAGGAGCAGGAGGTGCTGGAGCGACTGCGGGCGCTGCCGGACGGTGAGCCGAAGGCCGAGGAGACCAAGCGGAAGATCGACCTCGTCCGCACGTTCGCCGGGTACCGCGAGTACCCGAAGTACGGCATGATCAGCCGCTACTTCGTGTACAAGCGGGCGTTGCTGGCCGAGGCCGACCGCCTGGTGCGGGCCGGTGTGCTGCGGGAGCGGGAAGACGTCTACTTCCTGCGGTTCGAGGAACTCCGGGAAGTCGTGCGGGCGAACCGGGTCGACGACGACCTCCTCCGCCGGCGCAAGGACGCGTTCCGGTCGTACGAAGCGCTCACGCCGCCGCGGGTGCTCACCTCGGACGGCGAGACCCTCAGCGGCGCGTACCGGCGCGACGACCTGCCCGACGGCGCGCTGGTCGGCCTGGCCGTCTCCGCCGGGACCGTCGAAGGGCGGGCCCGGGTCATCCTGGACATGGCGCAGGCCGACGTCGAACCGGGCGACATCCTGGTCACCGCGCACACGGACCCCAGTTGGTCGCCCCTGTTCGTGGCGATCGCCGGCCTGGTGACGGAGGTCGGCGGCCTGATGACGCACGGCGCGGTGATCGCGCGGGAGTACGGCCTGCCCGCCGTGGTCGGGGTGGAACGCGCCACGCAGCTGATCGAGGACGGGCAGCGGATCCGGGTGAACGGAACCGACGGGCACATCGAGATCCTGCCCGCGATCTGAGCGTCCGCGAATCGGCCGAACACGCCGTTCGGCCGATTCGCGGACGTGATCTCCTGGCCCGGTCCGCAGGGGTGCACGGCTCCGGGTCAGTGGCGAGGTTTGGTCAAGCCGAGCTGGACCACGTCCAGGTAGCCCGACCGGAAGCCGGCTTCGCAGTAGGCGAGGTAGAACTCCCACATGCGGCGGAAGGTGTCGTCGAAGCCCGTCGCGGCGACCTGCGGCCAGTTGTCGAGGAAGCGGGTGCGCCAGTGGCGGAGGGTGCGGGCGTAGTCGGGGCCGAGTGAGCGGCTTCGGGCGACGCCGAGCGCGGTGTGCCGTCGGACGGCGTCCTGGATCGCGGGGACGGAGAGCAGTTGGCCGCCGGGGAAGACGTACTTGTGGATCCAGGTGTGCGAGTGCCGCGTGGCCAGGAGCCGGTCGTGGGGCATGGTGATGGCTTGGAGCCCCACCCGGCCGCCCGGTTCGAGCACGCGGTCGAGCGTCCGGAAGTAGGCGGGCCAGTAGTCGGCGCCCACGGCTTCGACCATCTCCACGGACACCACGGCGTCGTAGCTGCCGTGGGCTTCGCGGTAGTCGCGCAGCAGCACCTGCACGCGGTCGGCGACCCCGGCCCGGGCGATGCGTTGCTCGGCCAGGTGCTTCTGCTCGGCGGAGAGGGTGAGCGTGGTGACGCGCGCGCCTCGCTCGGCCGCGCGGATGGCCAACGCGCCCCAGCCGGTGCCGATCTCCAGCAGGCGCGTGCCGGCGCGGACGTCGGCCAGGTCGAGCACGCCGTCGACCTTGCGCAGCTGGGCGGCGTGCAGGTCGTCGTCGCCGGGGGAGAACCAGGCCGAGGAGTAGGTCATCGACTCGTCGAGGAACGCGGCGAACAGGTCGTTGGACAGGTCGTAGTGGCGGTGCACGTTGGCCCGCGCCCCCTCGGCGGTGTTGCGCTCGTGCGCGGGGTGGCGGGCGTCGACCCAACGGCGGAACACCTGCAGCGGCCGGGGCACCAGGTCGGCCATGCGGGCGGCGAACGGGGTCAGCAGGGCGGCGGGGTCGTTGCTGGTCCAGTCGCCGGCCATGTACGCCTCGCCGAACCCGATCTTGGCGTCGGCGCCGAGCCGGCGGTGGAACGCGCCCGGTCGCACGATCCGCATCACGGGCGAGTCCGGGCCGCCCGCGCCGAGGCGCTCGCCGCCGGGCAGGGCCACCCGCACGGGCAGGGACTTCACGGCGTGCCGGAACACCAGGCGGGCCGCGGTGGCGCGCGCGGAGGAGCACCGGGGCTCGACCGGTCCCGGTCGGCGCCGGGCCGGGTGGCCGGCCGCCGCGGTGTCCGGCTGTCGGGTGGGCGAGGTGGTCATCGGACACCTTCCTGTGCGTCGTGGGGGCTGCGGGGGACGACGGGCAGCCGGCGCAGCCACAGGGCGATGCCGTGCCGGCGGATCAGCGCGCTGACCCGGTGGGTCGGCAGCGGGTCGCGCAGCAGCAGGCGCAGCAGCGTCCACGGCGTGGCGGGTCGGCGCGCTCCGGTCAGGGAGGCGCTGAATGGCGTCCGCGGGCCCTGGCGCAGGCTGATCGCCACGGACAGCCGCTCGGCGGGTCGCGGCAGCCGCATCACGTACCGGCCCTCGACGGTGAGGAACGGGGAGACGTAGAACGCCTTGTCCGCCTCCGCGTGCCCGTCGCGGTCGGGGCGCAGCAGGTAGCAGTGGCGCTCGCCGTTGGTGTTGTGCACCTCCGCCACGACGCAGACCGGCTCGTCGTCCGGGTCGTGGCACCAGTACACGGTGATCGGGTTGAACACGTGGCCGAACGCGCGGGCGTTGGTCAGCATCAGCACGCGTCCGCCACGCAGGTCCACGCCCCGCCCGGCGAGCCAGGCGTCGAGGTTGTCCCGGATGCCGCGGTCCGGGCTGCCCAGGTGGTCGCCCGCGCGGAACCGCGCCGCCGGGCGCAGCCACCACGGCACGGCAGGCAGCCGGTCCAGGTCGACCAGCCACAGGTGGGTGCGGTGCCGGAACGACCGGCGCACCGGGTGGCGGCGCGTGTGGGCGATCACGGCGTCGTACAGCGCCGGCGCGGTCACCAGTCGACGCCGAGTGCCGAGGCGGCCCGGACGCCGGAGGCGCAGCCGTCCTCGTGGAAGCCCCAGCCGTGGTAGGCGCCCGCGAACGCGGTCGGCCCGGCGTTCAACCCGGGCAGGCGGCGCTGCGCGGCCACCGACTCCGGCGTGTACACCGGGTGCTCGTAGCGCATCCGGGCGATCACCGACGACTCCGCGATCCGGTCGGTGGCGTTGAGGGTCACCACGTAGTCCTGCGGTTCGGCCAGCCGCATGAGCCGGTTCAGGTCGTAGCTGACCAGCACCGGGCCGTCGTCGGAGCCGCAGTGGGATTTGAGGTAGTTCCAGGAGGCGCGGGCGCGGGGTGTGCGGGGCAGCACGGACGGGTCGGTGTGCAGCCAGGTGTCGTTGCGCGAGTAGCGGAACGCGCCCAGCACCTCGCGCTCGTCGTCGGTCGGGTCGGCCAGCAGGGCCAGCGCCTGGTCGGGGTGCGTGGCGACGACGACCTTGTCGACCCGGTGGACCTCGTCGCCGTCGTCCCGCACGTCCACGCCCGAGCCGGTGCGCGTGACCGCCCGCACCGGGGTGGACAGGTGCACGGCGGTCAGCTGCTTGGCCGCGCGGTCCACGTAGGCGCGGGAGCCGCCCACCACCGTCCTCCACCGCGGCGAGCCGGTCACCGAGAGCATGCCGTGGTTGTGCAGGAACTCGAACAGGTACCGGGCCGGGTAGCGCAGGCTGGTCACCTGGTCGGCCGACCACACCGCCGACACCACGGGCGCCACGAAGTGGTCCACGAAGAACCGGGTGTACCCGCCGATGGCCAGGAACGCGCCGAGCGTGACGCCGTCGGCCGCCGGGTCGGCCAGCACGCGCCGGGCGTGCCGGTGGAACCGGCCGACCTCGGCGAGCATGCGCAGGTACGGCGCGCGCGTCGCGTTCGAGGGCTGGGCGAACAGCCCGCCGAAGCCCTTGGCGCCCGCGTACTCCAGGCCGCAGCCCTCGCAGCGCACGCTCATCGACATCTCCGTGCCCCTGGTGCGCACGTCCAGCTCGGCGAACAAGCGCAGCAGGGTGGGGTAGGTGCGTTCGTTGTGGACGATGAAGCCGCTGTCGAGGGCGACGGTGCCGCCGTCCTCGGCCACCACGTCATGGGTGTGCGCGTGCCCGCCCAAGCGCGGCCCGGCTTCGAACAGGAGCACGTCGTAGCGGCGTTGCAGCAGGTAGGCGGCGGTCAGGCCGGCCACTCCCGCGCCGATCACGGCGACGCGCTGCGGTCTGGACGTCATCGGGTTCCTCGGGGCAGGGCGACGGAGAGCCCGTGCGGGGCAGGGGCGGCCATCGCGTCGGCGATCAGGGGGTCGGTGGCCGCGGGATCCACCGCGCCGCGCGCGAACCGGCGGACCAGCCCGCTCCAGTCGGCGTGACGGCGCAGCATCGTGTGGCCGCTGTCGTGCACGACGAACCGGCAGGTCGTCGGGTTGACCTCGCGCAGGCGCATCGCGTACCGGTAGGACGCCCGCGGGTCGGTCCACCGGTCGACGTCGCCGTGCGCCAGCACGACGGCACGTCCCCGGAGGTGGTCGACCGGTTCACCGGGTTCGAGCCACGGCGCCAACGCGCACACGGCGGCGACGGCGGGGTCGTCGGCGACCCGGAGGGCGGTGCGGGCGCCCATCGAGTGGCCGACCAGGACGACGCGCGTCCCGGGCAGCCGCTCGCGCAACCGCGCCAGCGCCCACCGGGCGTCGCGGACCGGGTCGCGGTCGGGTTCGTTCCACCCCCGGTACCGGTAGCGCACGAGCCACACGGCCGGACCCACCCGGCCGAGGTCGCGGGCGAACGGCACCATCCGCCGGTACGACAGGTTGGCGCGGCTCGCGGGTTCACGGCTGCGGGCGCGGCCACCCGGCAGCACCAGCACGGCGGCGCTGGCCGAGGTCGTCGGCTCCCACCTGCGGATCAAGGGCAGGTCGGCGGCGGGGCGGAGTGGGGACACGACCTCCATTCGGCGTGCGCGCCCCGACAGATGGCTCTTGTGACGGGCATCACTTTTTCGGGCCGCGACCGACCCGCGGGCCCGTCGGCCGCGAACCACGGGAGACCGACCGAGGAAAAGGGGACGATGTGCGGGACGGGAAGACGGGGCACGCCCCGGCGCTGGCCGAGGTCGTCGAGCGGGTGCTGGGCGCCGAGCTGCCGGTGGGGCTGCGGGCCTGGGACGGCAGCGAGGCCGGCCCGTCCGGCGGTCCGCGGGTGGTGCTGCGCTCGCGCCGAGCCCTGCGCCGCCTGCTGTGGAACCCGGACGAGCTCGGACTGGCCCGCGCCTACGTCTCCGGCGACCTCGACGTCGAGGGTGACCTCACGACCGGCCTGCGCCGGTTCTGGGGCCTGGCCGGAGCCGGCGGGGCGCGTCGGCGGCTCTCCGTCCCCGACCGAGTCTCGCTGCTGCGGACCGCCGCCCGGCTCGGCGTCCTGGGCCCCCGGCCGCGACCACCGGTCGAAGAGGCCAGGCTGGCCGGTGGCCTGCACACCCGCCGCCGCGACCGCGCCGCCATCGCCCACCACTACGACCTGGGCAACGAGTTCTACGAACTGCTCCTCGACCCCACCATGGCCTACTCCTGCGCGTACTGGCCCGACGGCGAACCCGGCTACGACCTGGCCGACGCGCAGCGCGACAAGCTGGAGCTGATCTGCCGCAAGCTGGCCCTGCGCCCGGGCACGCGCCTGCTGGACGTCGGGTGCGGGTGGGGCTCGCTGCTGCTGCACGCCGCCCGGCACCACGGCGTCCGGGCCACCGGGGTGACGCTGTCGAGCCGGCAGCACGCCCACGTCAGCCGCCGGATCGACGAGCTGGGCCTGCGGGACACCGTCGACGTCCGGTTGCGGGACTACCGGGAGATCCCCGACGAGCCCTTCGACGCCGTGGCGTCCGTCGAGATGGGCGAGCACGTCGGCGAGGAGAACTACCCGGTGTACGCCTCGACCCTGCACCGGCTGCTGCGCCCCGGCGGCCGGCTGCTCCTGCAGCAGATGTCCCGGGGCTCCACCGCGCCCGGCGGCGGCGCGTTCATCGAGTCCTACGTGGCGCCCGACATGACCATGCGACCGCTCAGCCGCACGTTGACGCACCTGGAGCACGCCGGACTGGAGATCAGGGACGTCCACGCCCTGCGCGAGCACTACGTGCGCACGGTCCGGGAGTGGGCGGCCACCCTGGAACGGCGGTGGGACGAGGTCGTCGCGCTGGTCGGCGAGGGCCAGGCGAGGGTGTGGCGGCTGTACCTGGCCGGTGGCGCGCTGGCCTTCGAGGACAACCGCATGGGCGTGGACCAGATCCTCGCCGTGCGCCCGACGACCGATGGCGCGAGCGGGATGCCGTGGGACCGCGGCGACGTGCCGGCGGCGGACCGCGTCGCGTCGGAGGGGTGAGCCGTGACCTGGTCCGACCTGCCCGCCGGACTGCCCGCCAACCTCGCCGTCAGCGCCGGCGTGGTGGCGCTGCTGCTGGTGGTCACCTTCACCGCCTCGGTGCTCAGGGACCGGCACGACACCCTCGACGTCGCCTGGGGCCTCGGGTTCGCGCTGGTCGCGGGCACGACGTTCGTGCTGTCCGACGGCGAGGGCGCCACCGCGACCCGGCTGCTCGTCACGGCGTTGACGGTGGTGTGGGGCGTGCGCCTGGCTGTCCACATCGCGCTGCGGGGCCGAGGCGAGCCGGAGGACCACCGCTACGCCGAGATGCGGAGCCGGGCCAAGGGCAACCCGCACCTGCACGTGCTGGTGCGCGCCTACCTGGCACAAGGCGTGGTGATGTGGGTCGTCTCGCTGCCCGTCCAGGTCGCCCAGCACGGTCCCCCCGCGCACCCCGGGCTGATCGCGGCCGGGATCGCGCTGTGGGCGGTGGGCGTGCTGTTCGAGGCGGTCGGCGACGGGCAGCTGCGGCGGTTCCGGGCCGATCCGGCCAACCGCGGCCGGGTCCTCGACCGGGGGTTGTGGCGCTACACGCGGCACCCGAACTACTTCGGTGACGCCTGCGTGTGGTGGGGGCTGTTCCTGCTCGCCTGCTCGTCCTGGTACGGCGTGGCGGCCGTCGTGTCACCGGTGGCGATGACGTTCCTGCTCGCCAAGGGCACCGGCAAACCGATGCTCGAAGCGCACCTGCGCGGTCGTCGGCCCGGCTACGCCGACTACGTGGAGCGCACCAGCGGCTTCCTGCCCCTGCCTCCCCGCAGGGGAACGCCGTGATCTGCGCTCCGGGCGATCCGAGGAGACGATCGGCGACGGATGCCCGTCCAGGACGGGTCGATCGGGAGGAACACGATGACAGGGCGTGAGCGCAAGCTCCAGGCCGTGTCCACCACCGGCGACGGTGACGCGGACGGCGTCTCGGCCGAGGAGCTGCTGTGCCTGGTGGCGCGAGGTGACGACCGGGCGTTCGAGCGGCTGTACGACGTGGTGGCGGGCAAGGTGCTGAGCCTGGTCCGGCGGGTCCTGCGCGACCACGCCCAGTCCGAGGAGGTCACGCAGGAGGTGCTGGTGGAGGTGTGGCGCACCGCCGCCCGCTACGACCCGGAGCGGGGCAGCGCGATGGCGTGGGTGATGACGATGGCGCACCGCCGCGCCGTGGACCGGGTCCGCTCCGCGCAGTCCGCGACCCGGAGGGAGGACCTCGCCGCCCGGCGCGACGTGGAGACGCCCTTCGACGCGGTCAGCGAGCAGGTCGCCTCGCGGATCGAGCGGCGGCAGGTGCAGCGGTGCCTGACGATGCTGACCGAGCTGCAGCGGGAGTCGATCCTGCTGGGCTACTTCCAGGGCTACACCTACCCGGAGACGGCCTCCGTGCTGGGCATCCCGCTGGGCACGGTGAAGACCAGGATGCGCGACGGACTGATCAGACTCCGAGACTGCCTGGGGGTGACCCGATGACCGAAGACACCACGCGCGCCGAAGCCCACACGCTGATCGGCGCCTACGTGCTCGACGCCGTCTCCGACACCGAGCGCCGCCTCTTCGAGGAACACCTCGCGAGCTGCTCGAACTGCGCGCAGGACACCGCCGAACTGCTGGAGACCACCGCGCTGCTGGCCGCCTCGGCCGCGGTCGAGCCTCCCGCGCACCTCCGTGAGCGGGTGTTGGTGGCCGTCGCCGACACCCGCCAACTCCCGCCCGAGACCGAGACCGGGGTCCGCGTTCCCGTCCGGACGGGAACGGAGCCGCCCCGGGTGGAACCGGGGCGCGGAACCCCGGGCCGGGTCGTGTGGTTGCGGAGGGCGGCCACGCTCGCCGCCGCCGCCGGCATCGCGGTCGCGGTCACGCTGGGCGTCCAGGCCGTGGACACCAACCGTCGCCTGGAGCAGGACCTCCAGGCGCTGGAACAGGTCAACGCCGACAGCAGTCGGATGGCCGAGCTGCTGTCCGCGCCGGACGCCAAGCTCGTCCGGGGTGACGTGACCGGTGGCGGCACCGGCACCGTCGTGGCGTCGTCCGCCAAGGGCCAGGTGCTGTTCCTCGGTCAGGGCCTGGCGCGACTGCCCGAGGACCGCACGTACCAGCTGTGGTTGATCGGCGCCGGAGGTCCGCGTCCCGCCGGTCTGCTCACGTCCTCGGCCGGGTCGGCCGAACCCCTGCTGGCGAGCGGTTTCACCGGCCGGGAAGCAGTGGGCCTGACCGTGGAGCCGCGTGGCGGGTCGCCCCAACCCACCACGCCGACCGTGGTGGTCCTGCCGCTGGTCTGAGATACCGGTCGACGAAGGCAATCCGCCGGACCGTCCGCTGCGAACAACTGGTGTGAACGCAACCACTCGCAGGCAGAGAACCGATCCCGGTGCGCCGCGGCTGCCGCTCTGGGCGGCGGCCGCGGCGGGCGTCGTCGCGGTGGGGGCGGCGTTGGCCGCCGGTCACCTCGTGGCCGCGCTCATCGACCCGTTCGCCTCGCCGTTCCTGGCCGTGGGCAACACCGCGATCGACCTGACACCCCACCCGGTGAAGGACTTCGCGATCCGCGTGTTCGGTGAGGACGACAAGCTCGTCCTGCTGGCGGGCATGGCGTTCGTCATCGCCGGCGCGGCCGTCGTGGCGGGCCTGCTGTCCCGCCGCAGCGCGCTGCCGGGGACGGTCCTGGCCGCCGCGCTCGGCGCGGTCGGCATCGCGGCCGTGCTCGCCCGCCCCACGCTGGGGGCGACCGCCATGCTCGCGCCGGCGACCAGCCTGGTCGTCGGCGTCGTGGTCTTCCGGTGGCTGCACCGGCTCGCCCGCCGTGCCCCCGCGGACGCGACGCCCGCCCTTGAGGACACTGTGGACGGTCGGGTCCGGCGTCCGCTGGACTGGTCGGTGCCGGGGCTGGGACGCCGCCGCTTCCTGATCACCTCCACGGCCGTCGCCGCCGCCGCGGGTGCGACCGCCGCCGCGGGCCAGTTCATCGGCGGCCGCGTCGACGTGGAAGCGTCCCGTCGGGCCATCCGGCTCACCCCGGGCGAGGTCGCGCCGCCGATACCGGAGGGCGCGAACTTCGCCGGTTCCGGCACACCCCCCTTCATCACGCCCAACGCCGACTTCTACCGGGTGGACACCGCGTTGACGGTGCCCCGGATGCGGGCGCAGGACTGGCGGATGCGCGTGCACGGCATGGTCGACCGCGAACTCGTGCTCACCTACGACGACCTGGTGAACAGGCCGCTGGTGGAGCGGACGATCAGCCTCTGCTGCGTGTCCAACGAAGTCGGCGGGCCCTACATCTCCACCACCGACTTCATCGGCGTGTCGTTGCGGGACATCCTCGTGGAGGCAGGGGTCCGGCCCGGCTCCGACCAGCTCGCGACCCGCAGCGTCGACGGCTGGACCTGCGGCACACCGGTCGAGGACATCATGAAACCCGACAGCGGCGCGCTGCTGGCCATCGGCATGAACGGCGAACCGCTCCCCGCCGAGCACGGTTTCCCGGTGCGCATGGTCGTGCCCGGGCTGTACGGCTTCGTCTCGGCCACCAAGTGGCTCGTCGACGCCGAGCTCACCACCTTCGCCGACTTCGACGCGTACTGGGTCAAGCGCGACTGGGCGCGCCGCGCGCCGATCAAGACCATGTCCCGCGTGGACCGGCCCAAGGCCTTCGAGCAGGTGCCCGCCGGGAAGTTCACCGCCGCCGGGGTGGCCTGGGCGCAGCACCGGGGCATCGACGGGGTCGAGGTCCGCGTCGACGGCGGCCCCTGGCAGGCCGCGACCCTGAGCCGGGAGGTCAACGTCGACACCTGGCGGATGTGGCGCGCCGAACTCGACCTGCCCGCGGGGTCGCACACGCTGGAAGTGCGGGCCACCGACCGGACCGGTCACACGCAGACGAGTGAGCGGGCCGAACCGATCCCGGACGGCGCCGCCGGCTGGCACACGATCGTGTTCACCGCCCGGCCGTGACCAGCCCGGACGCCGCAGGCCCGGGAACTCCCGCGATTTTTCCCCGGATCGACCAATCCGACGCCCCACCGGCGCCGAACCACTTGTGACAGGCCGGGAAGAACCACCCCCCGGCGACCGTCCTCAAAGGAGTGACCTCTCATGCGCAGCACCCGGCTCGCGTCCGCGATCGGCGTTGTCACCGCGGCCCTGATCGCCCTGACCGCCTGCGGCAGCGGCGACCAAGCGGCCTCCGACACCACCACCTCGGACGCCGCGACGACCACGACCACCACGACCACCGCCATGGCGATGAGCGACGGCGTCACGAAGACCGGCGACGTGTTCGGCGCCGCGTGCGCCAACCTGCCGAAGGGCACCGAGGGCTCCCTCGACGGCATGGTCGACGACCCGGTGGCCACCGCCGCGAGCAACAACCCGCTGCTCACCAAGCTCGTGGCCGCCGTCAAGGCCGCCGACCTCGTCGACACGCTCAACAAGGCCGACGCCAAGTACACCGTCTTCGCGCCGTACGACCCCGCCTTCGACGCCCTCGGCGCGGACACGCTCAACGCCGTGCTGGCCGACAAGGCCAAGCTGACCGGCATCCTGACCTACCACGTGGTGCCGCAGCGGATGGACAAGGACGGCATCCTGTCCTCGGCGAACCTGCCCACCGTGCAGGGCGGGGCGCTCAAGGTCGAAGGCTCCGGCGACAACGTCACGGTCAACGGCGCCAAGGTCCTGTGCGGCAACATCCCGACCGCCAACGCCACCGTGTTCGTCATCGACAAGGTACTGATGCCCGCCTCCTGACCCCAGGAGACCCGGTCCCGCGCCGAGGGTGATCGCGGCCACTGCCCCGTGGCCGCGATCACCCTCGGCGCGGTGGTCTCGCCGGGGGAGCGGGCGATCAAGCCGGTCGCCGCCGAGGTGATTCGTTCGGCCCTGCGCGGGTACACCTCGTGTGGTCCGGCGTACGTGGCAGGAGGGGCGGAGCGGATGGTCATGCTCTACGAGGGAGAAGCCGGTGCTGGACCATCGGCTCTGGACCTCACCGACGAGACCCCGCCGTTGGTGGGGATCCGCCGGTGGGTGGGCGAGGTGCTGTCCGGTCTGTCCGACGACGAGTTGGAGGACTGCCTGCTGATCGTCACCGAGCTGGTGTCCAACGCCTACGACCACGGTGAAGCGCCCCGTCGGGTGCGGCTGCGCAGGTCGTCGCAACCGAGCGTCGTGCGGATTGAGGTCGACGACGCGGCGGACGACGAGGTGGTCCTGGGGCGCTCGCGGTTCGGCTCGGACCGGGGGCGGGGGATGATGCTCGTCGAGCACTGCAGCACCCGCTGGGCGGTCGACCGCCACGAGCACGGCAAGACGGTGTGGGCGGAGATCGACTGCGGGGCGGGAGAAAGCACCCGGTCCTGAGGACCGGGCCCAGGACCGGGCTGGATCGGCGCGGGGTCAGCGTGGCAGGACCGCCGCCACGGCGTCGTGGACCGTGGGGCGGACGACGACCGCCCCGTCCAGACCGGTCAGCCCGAGGGGGAGCAGCACGGCGCGATGGCCGGCCGCGACCGCCAGGACCGTGCCGGACTGCCGGGAGCGGACGATCGCGTCGGCCAGCGCCTGCAACCCCGTGGAGCCCATGAAGGTCACGCCGCTCAGGTCGAGGACCAGCCCCGGGGGTCGTTGGTCGAGCTGGTCGGACAGGCCGGTGCGGAGCGGCTGGATGGTCGTGGAGTCCAACTCGCCGCACACCGCGAGGACGGGCACACCGCGGTAGCTGGTGGCTTCGACGGTCACGATGTCGTTCTTGCTGCTCGTGTCGAGCATGAGGGCGCCTCTCGTCGAGGTACGAGGCAGGCAAATCGAGCTGCTGCTCAACCCGTGTCGTCGACTGTGGAAGACCGATGACGGTTCACCTGACCCCTACGCTACGTGTCCGCCGGCGCTTCCGCACGGTCGATTTCGCCGACCGCCGCTCCGCTGCCCGTGCCACCGCCGAGCCCGGTCGCGGCGCCGGTGATCCGTTCGTGGCCGGACGAGCGGCTGGTCAGGACCCTTTGTCAACTTGGTTATGATCGACGAACGCGCTGCTGGGCGACCGGTGCCGGAAGAACCCGCGCGCGGCCGGTCCGGCGGGCGCGGTGCGTGGAGCAGCCGGGCGAACGCTGTGACGGAGGAGGAACCGTGGCGCGAAGCCCGGCGTGGGCGAGCCGGCCGAAGACGCGCGGCCTGGTCCTCGACGTGATCAGGGCGGCGCGCTCGATCAGCCGGGTGGAGCTCGCGGCGGCGACCGGTCTCACCGGCGCGACGATCTCCGAGGTCGTGCGCGAGCTGCTGGGCGACGGCCTGGTCGTCGAGGCCGGCCGGGGCGCGCCGACGGGCGGCAAGCCGCGCACGCTGGTCCAGCTCAACCCGACGGCCCGCTACGGCGTGGGCGTCCACCTGGAGCGCAACACGTGCGTCATCGTGGTCGTCGACCTGGCGGGCCGGCCGGTGGCCCGGACCTCGTTCCAGGGCGTGGCGTCGCTGCCGCCGGAGCGGGCGCTGCCGATGGTGGCCGCGCAGGTGGACGCCCTGCTGACGACCGCCGCCGTCGAGCGCGGCAAGGTGCTCGGCGTCGGCCTGGTCAGCTACGGCCCGCAGGACCGGGGCGCGGGAGTGCTGCTGACGCCGCAGCCCACGGAGGAGTGGCGTGACCACCCCGTCGCGCCACGGCTCGCGGAGCACCTCGGCCTGCCCGTGCTGCTCGACAACGACGCCGCGGCGGCGGCCATCGGCGAGTACTGGCTGGGCGCGGTGGAACCGCACAGCACCTACGGCTGCATCTACATGGCCACCGGGATCGGCGGCGGCGTGGTGGTCGGCGGCGAGGTGTACCGGGGCAGCTCGTCCAACACCGCGGAGATCGGGCACATCTCGATCGACGTGCACGGTGACGACTGCCCGTGCGGCAACGTCGGCTGCCTGGAGAACTACGCGGGCCCGTCGGCCTTGGTCCGTCAGGCGTTGGAGACACCGGGACTGGCCCGGCGGCTGGCGCTCGACCCGGCCGCCGACAACTTCCTGACCGAGTTCGCCCGGATCGCTGCGGCCGCGAACGCCGGCGACACCGAGGCCCGCGCGCTCGTCGAGCGGTCGGCGCGCTACCTCGGGCACGCCGCGGTCACCCTGGCGGTGCTGTTCGACCTCGACCTGATCGTGCTGGCCGGGCAGAGCTTCGCGGTGGCGGGCTCGACCTACCAGGCGGTGATCCAGCAGGAGCTGGACCGCCGGCTGTTCTCGCGGCGGGCGCACCCGGTGCGGGTGGTGCCGTCGGTCAACGGGTCGGACGCGGCGGCGATCGGCGGGGCGGTCCTCGTCCTGCAGAGCGAGCTGACCCTCGGCCGCGGCCGTCCCGAGGACGGGCCGCGACCGGTGCCCGCCGGCGCGGCCGAGGCGCCCTGACCGGTCTGCAGGACGCTCGGCGACAGGTCGCTGCCGGTGTTCTGGAACACCGGCGCGTCGCACCGGGTCCGGCCGACCGGGGCCCGGAAGCCCCGGGACTCCTCGACGTGCCGCTCGCGGGCCAGGTCGACGCGCCGGCTTAAGCTGCCTGACTAAGTCGGCAAGAGGCAGAACGGCCGCTGTCGGCTCGGTCGTCGCCATCGGAGACGGATACCGAAGCGGCTGCTGTTGACTTACTTCACCTCCCTGAGTAACTATCGGGGCTCTGCCGCACCGGCTCGGGCGCGCCGCCTCGACCGACCCGAGGCGCGTAGCGCCGGTCACGACCGCTGAGGGCGTGGCCGTCGACGCGGTGGTGGACGACGTGACCGGGTCGACCCGGTCGCCCGCGACACGCTCGACGGAACCCGGCGGGGTTTCGAGTAAAGGAAAACCGCATTCCGGAGTTGATGGCCGCGGTGGGGGGTGATCGGTCGCATCTCCGGAATTCGGCGACCTGTTTTCGCAGTTGAGCGCCGGTTTCGTCGGCGAAGTGGATGGCGCAGGCGAATTCGGCGGCAAGGTCTTCAGATTTCCCGGCTTCTTCGCTACCTTCTTCCTGGGAGCGCTCCCAGACCAGTTCAACCGTTCCTGGAAGACGTGGCGGAGGACCGGGTGTCACCCGCACGAAGGAGTGCTGATGTTCGGAACAATCAGGAAACGCCGCACCGCGTTAGCCGCGTTGGGCGCTGTGGTGTCCCTCGCGAGCACGGCCCTGATGGCCGCGGCGGGTGGGTCGTGGGCGAGTGACGCGAACGCGGCGGCGGCGTTCGCGTGCCGGGTCGACTACTCGGCCCACGACTGGGGCAGCGGGTTCGGCGCCAACGTGACCATCGCCAACGTCGGCTCGTCGGCGGTCACCGGCTGGACGCTGACCTACTCCTACGCCGGCAACCAGACCCTCCGGCAGGGTTGGAGCGGTGTGTGGTCCCAGACCGGCAAGCAGGTCACCGTGACCAACGCGAGCTGGAACGGCACGATCCCGGCGAAGGGCAGCGTCTCCACCGGGGCGAACTTCTCCTACGGCGGCAGCAACGCCAAGCCGACGGACTTCGCGGTCAACGGCGCCCCGTGCACGGGCACCGACCCGACGACGACGACCACCACCACGACGACCACTACCACCACGACGACCACTACCACCACGACGACCACCACCACTCCGCCGGGTGATGGTCCGGCTCCGGAGCTGCGGGTGTCGGGCAACGAGCTGGTGACCGCGGGTGGTGATCCGCACCGGCTGCTGGGCGTGAGCCGTTCGAGCGGCGAGTTCGCGTGCGTGCAGGGCAAGGGCATGTGGGACGGCGGGCCGGTCGACCAGGCGTCGGTGGACGCGATGAAGACCTGGAACATCCACGCGGTGCGGATCCCGTTGAACGAGGAGTGCTGGCTGGGCGTCTACGGCACGCCCGGCGGCGCCACCTACCAGCAGGCCGTCAAGGACTACGTCGACCTGTTGGTGGCCAACGGCCTCAACGTGATCCTGGACCTGCACTGGACCTGGGGCGCGTACACCAACAGCCCGGACTGGCACTGCAAGGACGAGCACGCGGTGTGCCAGAAGCCGGCGCCGGACGCGAAGTACGCCCCGCAGTTCTGGACCGGTGTCGCGAACGCGTTCAAGGACAACGACGCGGTCGTGTTCGACCTGTTCAACGAGCCGTACCCGGAGATGCCCGCCGAGTGGGACAAGACCCTGGGCTGGCAGTGCTGGCGCGACGGCGGCACCTGCGCCGGCATCCCCTACGAGGTCGCGGGGATGCAGGACCTGGTCGACGCGGTGCGGGCCACCGGGGCGACCAACGTGCTGATGCTGGGCGGCCTGGAGTGGGCCAACGACATGCGCGAGTGGCTCACCCACAAGCCGGTCGACCCGCTGGACAACCTCGCCGCTTCGTGGCACGCCTACAGCTTCAACGCCTGCGCCACCGAAGCGTGCTGGGACACCCAGATCGCGCCGCTGGCGCAGCAGGTCCCGATCGTGCTCGGCGAGTTCGGCCAGGACAACTGCGCCTTCGACTACATGCAGCGGTTGGTCGACTGGGCCGACGCGCACCACATCAGCTACCTGGCGTGGACGTGGAACCCGTGGGGTTGCAGCACGGGCGCGGTGCTCATCAAGGACTGGAGCGGCACGCCCGAGCCCGGCGTCGGCGAGGGCCTCAAGGCGCACCTGCTCTCCGTCGAGCCGTAACCGCCCGTCGAGAACCGGCCGGCCCGCCGACCACCCGGCGGGCCGGCCGACCCCGGCGGAACGATCGAGGGCCCGTCCCGGGCCCTCCGGAGTCAGTCGAGGGGGTTGCAGCGAGCCTGGCCGAACACCAGGTAGCCGCGCTGCACACCGGAGTTGTCGACGCTGCCGTCGCAGTCGATCGACCGGAAGCCGTTGAACACCGTGTGCTCCGGGTCGGCGTACCACTGGTACAGGCACGCGTAGCCGCTCTTGCACACCGGGATGGCCTGGGCGGAGGCAGGCGCCAGGGCGACGACCCCGAGTGCCGCCACGACGCCGACCAGCAGACGACGGATCACGGTGGACCTCCTTGCCCGGGACCGGGCCCGGGTACGCGGGTGCGGGACTTCTGAAGGATGGCAGCAGCACCGGAAACCACAGCACCACCGATCGGCAGAACGCTTCGGAGGTCCGGCGCCGGGCCGTCAGCCCGGCGGGGTCAGGTAGCCGCGCGAGAACGCGGCGGCCACGGCGGCCGCCCGGTCCTTGACGCCCAGCTTCGCGTACACGTGCAGCAGGTGCGTCTTGACCGTCGTCTCGCTGATGAACAGCCGCTTCGCCGCCTCGCGGTTCGTCGAGCCGCGGGCGATCAGCTCGAGCACCTCCAGCTCCCGCTGGGACAACGGCGCCGGCGCCGGTCGGCGCACCTGCCCGACGAGCCGGGTCGCGACGGCGGGGGAGAGCACCGCCTGCCCGCGCGCCGCGGCCTCCACCGCGCGGACCAGCTCCTCCCTCGGCGCGTCCTTGAGGAGGTAGCCGGTGGCGCCCGCCTCGATGGCCGTCAGCACGTGGCTGTCCGTGTCGTACGTGGTGAGCACCAGCACCCGTGACGGCACGCCGCGCTTCGCCAGTTCCCGGATGGCGGAGACCCCGTCGGCGCCGGGCATCCGCAGGTCCATGAGGATCACGTCGGGCCGCAGCCGTTCCCCGGCGGTGACCGCCTCCACGCCGTCACCGGCTTCGCCGACCACCTCGAAGCGCGGGTCGGCGCCGAACATGCCCCGCAGCCCGTCCCGCACCACCGGGTGGTCGTCGACGATCAGCAACGAGATCAACTCCCACCCCCCACGGGGATCGCCGGCACCGTCGCCGTGATCGCCGTGCCGCCGCCCGGCTCCGACTCGACGTCCAGCCGCCCTGCGAGGCGCTGCACCCGCTGTCGCATGCCGGCGAGCCCGAAGCCGCCGTCCGGTGAACCGCCGGCGCGCTTGGCGTCGGGCGCGAACCCCACGCCGTCGTCCAGCACGTCGAGGGTCACCAGGTCCTCCATGTACGACAGGGTCAGGGCGACCCGACCGGCTCGGGCGTGCTTGGCGACGTTGGCGAGCGCCTCCTGCGCGGTCCGCAGCAGCGCCACCTCGACGTCGGTGTGCATCGGCCGGGCGTCGCCGGTCGTGGTCAGCACCGCCTCGACCCGGTTCACCTCCGACCACCTCCTGGTCACGTCGCCGATCGCGTCCGGCAGGCGGGCTTCCGCCAGGGCGGAGGGTCCGACGGCGTGCACGGTCCGGCGGGCCTCGGCGAGGCTCTCCCGGGCCAGGTCCCTCGCGTTCGCCAGGTGCCGTCGCGCCGTCACCGGCTCGTCCGACGCCTGCTCGGCCGCCTGGAGCTGGGTGAGGATGCCGGCCAGGCCCTGGGCGAGCGTGTCGTGGATCTCCCGCGCCATCCGCTGCCGCTCGTCGAGCACGCCCGCCTCGCGCGCCTGCACCAACAACTGGGCGTGCAGGCCCGCGTTCTCCGCCAGCGCGGCCTCCAGCTCGGCGTTGGCCCGGTGCAACTCGACCAGCGCCCGCTTCTGCCGGTGGTTGCGCCGGTCGGCCATCACGTCGGCGTGGAAGGCCGCCGTCGCCAGCACCATGGTGATCAGGCTGACGGCGGGCCACTTCCACCACTCGTCGGCGGTGATGCCGGCCGAGCCTCCCACGTACGAGACAGCCGAGGTCGTGGACGTGACGGCCACGCCGGCGTACCGCCACCGGCCCTTCAAGTACTGGAACGCGTGCACGTAGCCGATGAACGCGAAGAAGCCGAACCAGGGTGTGAGCAGCACCAGGCAGCACGTCATCGTGACGAGACCCGCGTAGTACAGGCCCATCAGGGGGCCGTCGCGGTGCGACTCCGGGTGCAGGGTGTGGAACCAGAGCACCCACGCGGTGAGCGCGGTCGAGAGCCCGAGCACCGCCGGGACGTGCACCGGCGCGTGCCAGAGCGGTTGCAGCAGCGTGAACAGGACGCTGATCGCCAGCAGGGGGTACGGCAGGACCTTCAGGACCGCGGTCTCCCGGCGCTCCCAGCGGTCGAACTCCTCGCGCAGCTCGGCCTCGACGCCCACGACCTACTCCCAGCGGAAGTACCGCGCGGCCGGGATCCCGGCCACGACCGCCCAGCCCAGCACCACGGCCAGGTGCAGCGGTTGCGGCCAGTGGCCGGCCGTGGCGTCCTGCAATGATTGCACGCCCGCGCCCAACGGGGTGAAGTCGCTGATCGTGCGCAGGACGTCGGGCATGCTGTCGCGCGGCAGCCAGAGGCCGGCGAAGAACGCGACCGGGAAGAACACCAGCGTCCCGATCGCGCCGGCGCTCTTCCCGGTCGACGCCAGGGAAGCGATGAGCAGGCCGATCGTGAACACCGCCAACGCCGCCGGCAAGTAGCCCAGGAGGTAGGCGAGCGGGTGCCGGGGCAGGCTCACGTCGAACGCCAGCCGGCCGATGAGGAGCACGACCAGCGCCGTCGCCACGGACAGCACCACGGCCATCAGCAGCTGCGCGCCGAGCATGACCCTCGGTTCGACCGGTGTGGTCCGCATCCGCCGCAGCACGCCCTTCTCCCGGTAGGTGGCGAACAGCTGGGGCAGGCAGGTGAACGCGAACAGGGCCAGGCCCAGCGCGACGATGATCGGCACGTAGAGGTCGATCGGCCGCAGACCGGCGGCGTCCTCGGAGGGTTCGCGCATCGCGGGGATGACGCCGAAGATGACGATCAGCAGCGGCGGGAAGGCGAGCGTGAAGAACGCGAGCACCGGCTCGCGGAAGAACAGCTTCACCTCGGTGGCGGTGAGCCGGGACAGGGCGGACACGGTGGTCTCCTCAGGAGTCGGTGGGGTGGCCGGTGAGCGCGACGAACGCGTCGTCGAGCGAGGTCTGCTCGACCCTCAGCTCGGCCGCGGTGATCCGGTGGCGGGCGAGCACGGTGGTCACCGCGAGCAGCAGGTCGCCTGTGCCGGACACGACGAGCCGGTCGCCGGTCTGCCGGACGGAGGTGACCTCGGGCAACGCGGTGAGCACGGCGTGGTCCAGCGGCGCGGACGGGCGGAAGCGCAGCCGCTGCCGGTCACCGACCCGCGAGACCAGCCCGGTCGGCGAGTCGACCGCGACGACCCGGCCGGAGTCGATCACGGCCAGCCGGTCGCACAGCCGTTCCGCCTCCTCCATGAAGTGCGTGACGAGCAGGATCGTCACGCCGCGGTCGCGCACGCCCGCGATGAGGTCCCACGCGTCGCGGCGGGCCTGCGGGTCCAGGCCGGTGGTCAGCTCGTCGAGCACCGCCACCCGCGGCCGGCCGATCAGCGCGAGCGCGATCGACAGGCGCTGCTTCTGCCCGCCGGACAGCCGGCGGAACTGCGTGTCGAGCCGGTCGGTCAGGCGCAGCACCTCGACCAGCTCCCGCCAGTCGGCCGGCTTGCGGTAGAAGGAGCTGTAGAGCTCCAGCGCCTCGCGGACCTGGAGCTTGTCGGGCAGCTCGCTCTCCTGGAGCTGCGCGCCGAGCAACTGCCGCAGCTCGCCGGCGTCGCGCCGCGGGTCGAGTCCGCAGACGCGAACGGTCCCGCCGTCCGGGGTGCGCAACCCCTCGACGCACTCGACGGTCGTGGTCTTGCCGGCCCCGTTGGGGCCCAGGATGCCGAAGATCTCGCCCTGCTCCACGGCGAAGCCGACCCCGTCCACCGCGGTGTGGTCGCCGTAGCGCTTGACGAGGCCGTCTACCTCGATGATCGCCATGCCGGAAACCCTGCCGCCCGCGACGGCCCGCCGGATCGACCGCGCGGGCCGGAATCACCGCGGACGCGGTAGAGCACCCCATCCTCCGATCGGAGGATGCCCGGCCCGATCGCGAACGTCGGCGAGCGGTACCCGAACCTTCGGCTGGCCGTGCCGGTGGCGGAGCTGGAACCGTTGGCTCGTCGACGAAGTCGCCCGACGGGTGGTACCGAACCTCACGACCGGCAGCGCCGGACCTCACGAGCGGAGCCAGAGCCATGCTGACGTTGGGCATCAGCGGACACTTCGACCTGTCGCCGGTGTTGTACCGCAGCTACATGCACGACGCCGCGGCCTGCCTGGTGGCCGACGGCGAACTCGTCGCGGCGGTCGAGGAGGAGCGGTTCAACCGGATCAAGAAGACGAACAGGTTCCCGACCGGCGCCGTGCGCGCGTGCCTGGACCTGGCCGGCGTCCGACCGCGGGACGTCGACGCCGTCGGCTACTACTTCGACCAGGACCTCCTGGACCTGGGCCTGCTGACCTTCCAGGTGGCGGCGCCCGTGCGACCGGGCACGTCCGGCCTCGACCTGCTCCGGGACCGGCTGCGCGCCCGGTTCGACTGGGACATCGCCCCGGACCGGGTGGTGTTCGCGCGGCACCACCTCGCGCACGCGTGGTCGTCGTTCGCCCGCTCGGGCATGGCGGACGCGCTGGTGGTCGTCATGGACGGTCGCGGCGAGGACGTCTCCACCACGATCTACCTCGCCGGGTCGGGCGAGATGCGCGAGCTGCGGTCCTACCCGGTGCCGCCCTCCCTGGGCCTGCTCTACCAGAACGCGATCGGGCACGTCGGCTACGGCTTCGGCGACGAGTACAAGGTCATGGGGCTCGCGCCGTACGGCGACCCGGCGGCCTACCGCGAGCAGTTCCGCAGCCTCTACACCCTGCTGCCCGACGGCGATTACGAACTCGTCGCCGGCCTGCCGGACATCAACCCGACCGTGGCGCCGTTCCACGCGATCGGGTTCCCCACCCGGACCGCCGGCGAGCCGGTGACGCAGGAGCACCAGGACTTCGCGGCCGGGCTCCAGGAAACGCTGGAAGTCCTGGCCATGCACGTGATCGCGCACTGGGCGCGGCAGACGGGCGCGACCAGGCTGTGCTTCACCGGCGGTGTCGCGCACAACAGCAGCCTCAACGGGGTCATCCTGCGGTCGGGTCTGTTCGAAGAGGTGTTCGTGCACCCCTCCTCGCACGACGCGGGCGCGGCGGAAGGTGCGGCGATCGTCGCCGCCGCCCGCCTCGGCACACCGCACACCCGGGTCGGACGGTTGACCAGCGCGAGCCTCGGCCCCGACCTCGGCACACCGGACGAGGTCGAGCGGCAGTTGTCGGAGTGGAGCGGCATCGTGGACGTCGAGCGGCCCGAGGACGTCGTCGACGCGACGGCGCGGCTGCTCGCGGACGGCGCGGTGGTCGGTTGGGCGCACGGGCGGTCGGAGTTCGGGCCGCGGGCGTTGGGCAACCGGAGCATCCTGGCCGACGCCCGCCCGGTGGAGAACCGGGACCGCATCAACGCCATGGTGAAGAAGCGGGAAGGTTTCCGGCCGTTCGCACCCGCCGTCACACCGGAGGCCGCGGCCACCTACTTCGACCTCACCGGCACCAAGGCCGACCACGGCTTCATGTCGTTCGTGGTGCACGTCCAAGAGGACCGGCGCGCCGAACTGGGCGCCGTCACGCACGTCGACGGCACCGCCCGCGTCCAGGTCGTCACACCCGGGGCCAACGCGCGCTTCCACCAACTGATCACCCGGTTCGGCGAGCTCACCGGCACCCCCGTGCTGCTCAACACCTCGTTCAACAACAACGCCGAACCCATCGTGCAAACCGTGCACGACGCCCTCACCACCTACCTGACCACCGAGATCGACGTCCTCGTGGTCGAGGACTTCCTGGTCCGGCGGCGGGAACCGGTGATCCGGGCGCTGGACGACCTGGTGCCCGCGTTCCGCCCGGACACCCGGCTGCGGCAGGACTGGCGGCCCGGCGACGAGGTGCGGGGCGAGGTCTACCTGAGCTACTCCTTCGGCCCGTCGGCGAAGGTGTCGCCCGCGGTGTTCGACCTGCTGGCCGCGGTGGACGGGGAGAGCACGATCGCGGCGCTGGCGGGGGAGCTGACCGACGAGGCGCGCGCCGAACTGGTGTCGTTGTGGCGGCGGAGGTTCTTCACCCTCGCGCCCAAGCGGTGACCCGAGGCGTCGACCGCTCCCGGCGACCACCTCCGCGCGCCTCGGCGGGGCGGGGGGAAGGCGCGCTACCCTGCCTGCCCGCAACCGCGTGACCGGAGGAGTCGGTGCTGGGATGACGACAGAGCGGCCGATGCCCACGCAGGACGACGTGCTCGGGTACTTCACCACGCTGTCGAACTGGGGGCGGTGGGGCGAGGACGACGAACTCGGCACGCTGAACCACATCACCGACGACGTCCGGGTGGCGGCGGCGCGGGCCGTGCGCCACGGCCGGAGCGTGTCGTGCGCGTGGGAGGTCGCCGCGCCGGGAGACGTGGAGCGGGCGACGACGACGTGCCCGTGCGCCGCCGACATGCCGGGCGCCGAGCACATGCCGCCCGCCTTCCACCAGGACCGGCGCTGGGGCTTCTCGTCCGAACGGCTCGGCCTCGCGTTCCACGGCAACACCATCACCCACGTCGACTCGCCGTGCCACATCTTCTGGGACGGCACGATGTACAACGGGCGGTCGCACTCGCTGGTCGACGCCGCCACGGGATCGGCGTGGGCGGCCGTCACGGCGGCGGCGAACGGGATCATCACGCGGGGTGCGCTGCTGGACGTCGCGGGGGTCCGCGACGTGCCGTGGTTGGAGCCGGGGCAGGGCGTGTTCCCCGACGACCTGGAGGAGGCCGAGCGCCGCCAAGGCGTGCGGGTGCGACCCGGCGACGCGGTGCTCCTGCGGACCGGTCAGGGCCGCGCCCGGCGCGAAGCCGGTGAGACGGGCGGGTTCACGCAGGCCGGCTGGCACGCGTCCTGCCTGCCGTGGCTGCGGGAACGGGAGGTCGCGCTGATCGCCGCCGACACACCCCAGGACGTCCAGCCGTCGGGGTACGACGCCGTGTTGATGCCGGTGCACGCCGTGGGGCTCGTCGCGATGGGCCTGTGGCTGCTCGACAACTGCGACCTGGAGGCGTGCGCGTCGACGGCCGCCGAACTCGGCCAGTGGGACTTCCACCTCGCGGTCGCGCCGGTGCGCTTCGCCGGCACGTCCGGCAGCCCGGTCAACCCGATCGCCACGTTCTGACCGCGGCACCCGTGCCGCCGGGCAGTGCCCCGGCCACGCGTCCCCTCGGCTGCCGGCTCGTCCGTCACGAGATCCCCCAGTACGTTTCCGCGACCACTTCGAGCACCCGGCCGCCGGGGGACTGCGCGCCCGGCACGGGCAACGCCTCGGTCAGCTCGACGCCGCCGGGGAACCGGGACAGCAGCCGGGGCAGGCAGCGCAGGTGCAGGGCGTTGCCGAGGTCGACGTACTGCGGTTTGGCCCGGATCAGCCTGCGCTCCAGGTAGTCGGCGGGCAGCGACGCGGCGCGGGCGTCCACGAACACGTGCTCGGGCAGCCCGTGCCGGGCGCGCCACCGCGCCACCGCTGGTGCGACCGACTCTTCGGCGCCCAACTCCGGGAGCACGGCGAAGTCCCACGTGCGGCGGGCCAGCACCACGTCGCGGTAGCGCAACCCCCCGCGCCGCACCACGTCGCCGTCGACCTCCCTCGACCGCAGCGACCTCAGCGCGACCCAGCCGCACGCCAGGTCCGCGTGGAGCGGGAGGTGCCGGTCGGGCAGCATCAACGGCAGCAGGAACCCGAGGTACACCACGTCCAGCGGCTCACCCCGGTGCACCACCCTGACCTCGTCGGTCCGCGGGTCGTGCCGGAGCTGGAGCTCGTCGGCGGGCAGGTCGGCCCACCGGGCGTCCTCGCCGACCTCGTGGGCGGCCAGCAACGGGTGCAGGTTGGCGTTGAACCCGCGCAGCGGCCGGAACTGGGCGAACCGCTCGCCGAGCGCCCGCCGCAGCTGCGCGGCCACCGCGTCCGCCGCGCCGGGCAACCGCCGCAGGAACCGGCTCGTGAACTTGCCGAAGCCGGGGTAGACGTGGTTGACCACCAGCCGCCCGTCCCGCGTCGGCTGACCGAAGAACGCGTACGAACCGGGACGGCGCAACCACTCCGGCACGTGGTCGGCGGCCTCGCGCACCAAGTCGTCGGTCAGCACCCCGTCCGCGCGCACCGCCGCCGCGATCTTCGCGCGCGACTCCACCAGCGCGACGACCGCGGGATCACGCTGGGACTCGGCGACGTCCTGGGTGACACCCGACAGGAAGATCGCGGACTCCGCGAGCGACGCCACGCCACCGGGGCCGACCGCCTCGACGAACCGGTTGCGCACCAGCCTGCGCAGCAGCACCTGCTGGTCGAACAGGACCAGCAGCGGGGTGAGCCGGGTCAGCGCGTCGGCGCCGGTGGCGGGCACCGGGACCGGCCGGGGGAGGAGGACGTCCTCCAGCACCGGCGCGATACCGGTCAGGTCCGCGCCGACCCGTTCGCCGAGGTCGCGCCAGCCCGCGGTGAGCTCGGCGGTGGCGACGGCCCGCTCGGAGGGCGCCGCGGTGGCGAACGCGGCGGTGGTCGCCACCAGCCGGGTCAGCCGGTCGGCCACGTCGTGCGCGCCCAGTCCGCGCAGCCACTCGGCGATCGCCGCCGGCGCGTCCGGGTCCTGCGGGTGCACCGGCTCCACGGGCACCAGCAGCCCGAGGTCGAGCACCCGCTCGACGTAGGCGCGGGCGGCGGCGCCCGCATCGGGCGCGGACAACCTGGCGGCCAGCGCCTCGGCCAGCTCGGCGGGCGTCACGCCGGCCGGACCGGCGTCCCGCACCGCGGCCACCAGGAACCGCAGCGGCGCCGTGGCCGCCACGTCCACCTGTTCCTCGCGCGTGAGGTCGACCCGTGACGGCGGGGCGCCGGGTCCGGGGACGACCGGCGTGTCGCGGCGGAACAGCAGGTGGCCGTCGTGCTCGCGCAGGCCGGGCGCGAGTCGGTGCGGCCGGTCGCGGAAGGCGGCGACCAGCCGGGTCAGCAGCACCCGGTTCACCTCGGTGTGCGCCACCGGTCGCACCCGCGGCCAAGGACCGTCACCCCAAGTGCCCCACCCGACGTGGGTGTACCAGGACAGCGGGCTGGTCTTGGAGGTGGCGCGCAACGCGTACCGCAGCACCGTCGCCTCGGCCTTGCGGGTCCTGCGGTCGGGCGTGCCGCCGCCGGCCGCCGCGCGGGTCAGCCCGTGCAGCAGGTCCGCGCCGGTCAGCACCCCGGCCAGCCGCAGCGGCTCGGCCCGGCACAGCTCGGCCAGCACGGCGCGTTCGGCGGCCAGTGCGGCCGGCCACGCGTCGAGCGCCGCCCCGGTCGCCTCGTCGAGGGCGGCCCGTTCGTCGAGCCACCGCGTCACCAGCGGGACCCTCTCGGGCAGCGCGCCCAGCTCCGCCAGCAGCGCGGGACGCGGCGAACGGTCGTTGTGCACGTCGCGCCGCAGGGGCAGGACCACCCGGCGGTGGAACTCGGCCGGGTGGTCACCGGCGCTGTCGTGCAACGCGTCGGCCACCTCGGGCGCGAGATCCCGGAGGCGGGACCGCGCCGCGACCACGGCCGCCATCGCCGCCCGGAAGCCGTTCGCGCCCGCCGGTGGCACGGGGTGGGGCAACGCCGCCACGCGGACCAACGCGTACGGCGCCAACTCGGTGGTGATCACACCAGCCATGCGCGCTACCTCCACGGGGTGGGTCGGGGGCGCCGGAACCGACGCCCCCGACGTGGGACGCGACGCGCACCCGCGGACGGTCCGCCGCGGCGAGCGCGTCAGCTCACCGGACCGGCTACTCCTCCGTGGTGTCGATGTACGGGCTGGTCTCCGCGCAGCACGAGCAGGACACGGTCGCGACCGCGGGGCTGCCGTCCGCGAAGGCCGCGTCGGCGATGGTGGTCACGGCCAGTTCGTCCAGGACCAGGTCCTCGACGTCGAAAGTCAAGTCCATGGCTTCCTCCCTCATTCGGTTCGGAGTGGGACTGGGCAGCGCGACCCTAAGCGGGTCGATCGGACACCGACAAGAGTGGCCGGAGCTATTCCAAACGATTCGAGAAAGGGCTTGGCGTGGCCATCCGGGTGGGCACGTCCGGTTCGGACGGGTGCCACTGTTCGGACGACCGTGGGTGTTCCCGGGTTAATCGCGTGGTACTTGCGGCGAAGTGCCCCGGAGGGCGTGTAGATTGTCCACGCACAGGTCGGACCGTGTGCGAAGGGTCGACTACGTGGTCCGAGTGGTGGACCTGCGGCCTGCGCCATTCGGTCGCCGCTCCGCGGAACCGGCTCTTTCCGGTCGGAGTGCGGGATTCCGAACGGGCCGGAACGGGGATGTCCCGAAAATAAGTGACGGCGACTCGCCTGCGGTGCGGGTCCAGGTTATTCGAGCGCGGTTTTCCGAAGATTGTGACGACGTCGACCGGCGGGGTTCGGAATGCGCTGTCGATCGGGGCGGCACCTGCGGGCCGCGGTGACGCCCTTCCGCCGGATGTGAAGTCGCGGTACGTTGGGAGCGCTCCCAGAATGTGTCTTCCACCCTGCTCGAGGAGCCGAACCATGTTGCGACGACGTTGTCGCCCGGTCACCCTGCTGGCCGGCTTGCTCATCCTGGCCCTGTCCGCGTTCCTGCTGCCCTCGTTGTCGGCGGGCGGTGTCGCCTCGGCCGGCACCTCCCAGGCCCGCGCGGTGCCGGTCGCCCAGCTGACCGTGGCGTCCGAACAGGTGGCGACCGGTCTGCGGCGGCCGATCGCCATCACCGGACTGCCGGACGGACGGATGCTGATCGCGGAGAAGGAGGGCACCGTCCGCGTCTACCACCCCGACACCGGCCTGGCGGCCGAGCCGATCCTCGACCTGACCGCCCGGATCGACCCGTCGGACAACGAGCGCGGCCTCCTCGGCATCACGCCCGCGCCGAACTTCGCCCGGACCGGGATGCTGTACGTGGCCTACACGAGCCTGCCGGCCGGCGCGCTGACGCTGGCGCGGGTGCCCCTCGGCGCCCCCGAGCGGTTGCAGGTGCTGCTGACCCAGGAGCACGCCGAGTACGGCAACCACAACGGCGGCCAGGTGGCGTTCGGCCGCGACGGGTACCTGTACTGGTCGCTCGGCGACGGCGGCCACGCGTACGACCCGTTCAAGTCGGGGCAGGACCTCGGCACGCTGCTCGGCAAGATCGTGCGGATCGACGTCAACCGCGCCTGCGGGCCGAAGCCCTACTGCGTGCCCACCAACAACCCGTTCGTGCGCGCGGCGGGCGCCCGACCGGAGATCTGGCTCTACGGCCTGCGCAACCCGTGGCGGTTCTCCGTCGACCCGGTCGACGGCTCGCTGTGGATCGGCGACGTCGGCCAGGGCCTGGTCGAGGAGATCAACCACATCCGCCCGTGGCAGGGCGGCGCGAACCTCGGCTGGTCGTGCAAGGAGGGCACCCCGATCTTCGACCCGGAGCAGTGCCGTGCGGGCGGCCGGTACACCGACCCGGTCTACGAGTACGACCACTACAACGACAACTGCTCGGTGACCGGCGGAGTGGTGTACCGGGGTTCCCGGACCCCCGAGGCGTGGGGCACCTACATCGCGGCCGACTACTGCTCGACCCGCGTGTTCGCCGTGCGCCCCAAGCTCGACGGCACCTACGAGTCCGCCGTGATCGGCAACCTGCCCACCCAGCCGAGCGCGATCGCCACCGACGCGCAGGGTGAGCTGTACACGCTCAGCGACCTCCCGGGAGCCTTGCACCGGGTCCGGTTCGAACGCGTCCAGCCGACCTCCGGCAGCGGGACGGCCAACCGCTGACCTGCTGAGTCGACCCCCACGAGCCCACCGGGGACCGCCGCTGCCAAGCGGCCGTCCCCGGTGGGTTTTTTCGTGGCCGGACATGGGCGGACCCTGTCCGGAACGGTCGGCGGGGTAGCGGGGAGGGTCGTTCGGGGAGGCTTCGGTCGAATCAATTCGATGAACGCAGTTGTTGCCTTCAGCGAGATTTAGCACTTACGCTGACCATTCGATCGAACCGGTTCGACCAGTGTTGCCCGACCCGTTCGGAGTGATCATGGTTCAACGGCGAACTGTCCCCGTCGCGCCTGGCGCGCGGTCCGCGTGCCGGGCCGCGCCGCGCTCACCGCTCCTCCGCCCCGGTGTGCCGCCGGTCGAGGTGTGGCACGTCCCGTAGGCCACTCGGAGCGATCCGCCGCGCTGCTCCGCCGACCCGGTGTCGTGCCGGGTTCCCTTCCCCTGCCCGAGGAGTCAGGTGTGAACACCACAACCAGGGGCGCCCGCCTCCGGAGATTGATCACGTTCGTCAGCGTCGCCGTGTCCGCCGCCGCCTCGGCCGTCGCGTTCACCGCACCGGCGCAGGCGGCGGACGAGTCCATCACCGTCGACTTCTCCGCGACGGGCGCCTCGCCGACCTACCGGGCGTCGGGCTGGATCTACGGCATGACGGAGAACGCGTCCGGCCCGGCGGACAACTTCTACCGCGATGTGAAGTTCCGCTACATGCGCGCCGGCGGCGCCCAGCTCGACAGCCCGGGCGGCTGGGTGGCGGGCAAGTACGACCGCCGGTGGAACGCCACCCGCGCCCAGCTCCTGCGCACCCGGTCGCTGGGTGGGGAGTTCGTGCTGCTGGTCCACGACCTGTGGGGCGCGGACGGGTACCCGATCTCCCGGTTCCCCGGCGACAACGGCAACTGGAGCGACTACGACGCCTTCCTCACCCGACTGGTCGACGACGTGCGGGCGACGGGCGCGCCGGTGCAGTGGGACCTGTGGAACGAACCGAACATCACCCTGTTCTGGAACCGCCCGCAGTCGCAGTACTTCGAGCTGTGGCGGCGCACCTACCAGCGCATCCGCGCCGAGTTCCCGACGCAGCCGATCGTCGGCCCGAGCTGCGCGTGCGTCCCGTCCTCGTCGGGCTGGTGGACCCAGTACCTGGACTTCGCGCGGGCCAACAACACCGTGCCCGACATCGTCAGCTGGCACTCCCTGCCGGGCGACCCGGTCGCGAACGTGGCCACGGCCAACGCCACCCTCGACGCACGGGGCATCCCGCACCCGCGGCCGTACCAGATCAACGAGTACGGCGCGTCGAACGAGCAGAACCCCGGTGACGGCTCCTGGTACATCGCCAGGCTGGAACGCGCGGGCGCGGACGGGCTGCGCGCCAACTGGGCGAGCGCGGGCAACCTGCACAACGACCTGGGCAACCTGCTGGTCCGCAACTCGGCGGGCGTGCACCAGCCCAAGGGCGAGTGGTGGGTCTACCGCTTCTACGGCTCGCAGACCGGGCGGATCGCCACCGTCACGCCCAGCCAGTCCTACGACGGGTTCGCGACGAAGGCGCCGGGCGAGGCGAAGGTGCTGGTCGGCGGCGGCCGCACGACGGGCAACATCGCGGTCCGGCTGCAACGCCTCGACGCCACCGAGGGCCTCGTGGTGAACAACCAGGTCCGGGTGCTCGCCGAACGCATCCCGTACAACAACGGCGGGGCGGTCCAGGGGCCGGTGCCGGTGCTGAACACGGTGGTGACCCTGTCCGCCAACGCCACCACGGTGAACCTGCCGCACTCCAACGTCGACGAGTCGTTCACCATCACGCTCCTGCCGCCCTCGGACACCGGCGGCGGCGCCTTCCAGTCCACCGCGGTCGCCCAGCACTCGCAGCAGTGCCTGACCAACCCCAACCGCAGCACCGCCGACGGCACGCAGCAGCAGCAACTCGCCTGCGGCACGGGTGACGAGCAGCGGTGGAACTTCAGCCCGGCGGCCGGGCTCGCCGACACCTACACCGTCGTCAACCAGCAGTCGGGCAAGTGCCTCGACGTCAACGGCGCGTCCACCGCGGACGGCGCCGCGGTCATCCAGTGGTCCTGCAACAGCGGCGCCAACCAGCAGTTCGCCCTGCGGAAGGTCACCTACTCCGACAGCGACCCCGACGACTACCAACTCGTGGCCCGGCACAGCGGCAAGTGCGTCGACGTGAACAGCATCTCCACCACCCCCGGCGCGGTGGTCCACCAGTGGACCTGCAACCCCGCGGGCCAGAGCACCCCGCGCAACCAGACCTGGCGCCTCCCCGGCCGCTGAGCCGTGGCGCCCCGGGGTTCGAACACACGAGCGGGGTGGCTCGTTCGGGTGGTTGGTCGACATGCGGGTCACATGCGCAGGTCCTAATTTGTTGCTGCGCTCGGTGACGGGCGTTTCGGACTCCCGGGTGACGGGCCCGGCACAGTGAGAGGTGGTCGGCCATGACCACGGCACACCTGGAGCACACCGGCCACGGCCACGCGCACGGCGAGGGGTGTGGCCACGTGGCGGTTCCGCACGAAGGGCACGTGGACTACGTGCACGACGGCCACCTGCACCGGGCGCACGAGGGGCACTTCGACGAGTGCGAGCCGGGCGACCACGGGGCCCACGACGACCACGGTCACGCGCACGGCGAGGGTTGCGGGCACGTGGCGGTCCCGCACGCCGACCACGTGGACTACGTGCACGACGGCCACCGCCACGCCGTGCACGGTGAGCACTACGACGAGCACTGAGCCCGATCCGGGCCGGTCAGGGGTCAGGGCTGCACGGTGCAGGTGCAGCCCTGCCGGCCGGTGGTGACCGCGCCGCCCGCCGCCTTGGTGGCGGTGACCTCGAAGACGGCGGTGTAGGTGCCGGCGGCCTCGAAGGCCCAGTTGGTGTGGGCGTGGCTGGTGATGGCGGGGGTGCGGTTGTCGGGAGGCCGTGGCCGCTGTCGAATCACACGCGTCATCGGCCGCTCGCAGTACGCGGCCGACAAGCGGATCAAAGGCCAGGTCCGGGACTTCCGCCTCGACGACCGGGCGCTGCCGGCCGCCGATGTCGCCGCGCTCGCCCTGGACGCCGCCCTCGCCCTCCCGTCGTCGGGTGCGCACGGGTCGGCGGTCGCCTGGGCGTCGTCCGATCCGGCCGTGTGCTCGCCGCCCACGAGATGTTCACGACCTCGGCGGACGTCGCCCAGCACCTCTGGCGCCGGCTGACGATCACCGCGGTCGAGGACGTGGGGACGGGGCTGCCCCTCGGACCCGTGTGGGTCGACGTGCTGCACCGCACCGCCTCCGAGCACGCCGACTAAGTCGCCACGAAGGTCGCCCTCGGCGAAGCGCTGGTCGAGGTCCCGGACTACGCCCACTGCGCGCACACCCGCGCCGGTCAGGAGCCAGGCCGCGGTCTGGTGCAGTGGTGGGAGAACGGCGCCGTCCCGCCTACGCGGTCGTCGCCCCGGGACGCGGTCGCGCACCCGTGAGGGGAACGACGTGCTCGGAAAGATCCTCGAAAAAATCCGGCGGAGGTGTCGGATCGGGTCCGCCGTGTTCGTAGCAGGGGTGAGGCCGCCGCAAGGGGGTGGCACCGAGGCAACGGAAACCACGATCATGAAGCTGACCACCATGACCCAGGTCACCGTCGACGGCGTGGCGCAGGGCAACGGCCACGCGTCGGACGAGGACCGCGGGAACGGGTTCGAACGCGGCGGGTGGGCCCGGGGGAAGGGCGACGACGACACCCGTGCGTTCATCAACCAGACCTACCGGCGCGCCGACGCGTTCCTGCTCGGCCGGCGGACCTACGAGCTGTTCGCCGACTCGTGGGGGTCGTCGACGGCCCGGGACGTCCCCGGCTGGGAGCCTGTCCTGCGGGCGTTGAACGACCGGCCCAAGTACGTGGTGTCGACCACGCTCACCGGGCCGGCGTGGCCGGGGTCCACCGTCCTGTCCGGGGACGTCGAGGCCGCCGTCCGCGAGCTGAAGGCCGAACCGGGAGGTGAGCTGCAGGTCCACGGCAGCGGCGCGCTGACCCGGTGGCTGCTGCGGAACGACCTGGTCGACGAGCTGACGCTGATCGTGGTCCCGGTGGTCCTCGGCCAGGGCGCGCGGCTGTTCCCGGACCGCGGCCCGGACCTCGCGCTCGACCTGGTCGAGTCGCGGGTCGACTCGAAGGGCGTGACGATCCAGGTCTACCGGCCCGCCGGGCGCCCGCGGTACGCGACACCCTGAAGTCCCGACCGACGAACCCGAGCCGTCCCGACCCCGCAGGAGATGAGTGCAGATGCAGTACCTGGTTTCCGTCATCGACGACAAGGTCGACCCCGGCAGCACGGACCGGCAGCCCGCCATCAGCGCGTTCAACGAACGGCTGATCGCCGACGGCTACTGGGTCTTCGCGGGCGGCCTCGCGGACACCGACTCGGCCACGGTCGTGGACAACCGGGGCGAGGAGGCGGTGTTCAGCGACGGGCCGTTCGTGGAGACGAAGGAGTACCTCGCCGGCTTCTGGGTCTGGGAGGCCCCCGACCTGGACGTGGCGCTCGAACTCGCCACCGAGGCGTCGAAGGTCTGCGACCGGAAGATCGAGGTGCGGCCGTTCCGATGAGCGACGTCGACGAGGTGATCACCCGGGCCCACCGCACCGAGTGGGCCCGGGTGGTCGCCACCCTGACCAGGCGCTTCGGCGACCTCGACCTCGCCGAGGAAGCGGCCGCCGAGGCGTTCGCGATCGCCGTCGAGCGCTGGCCTGCCGACGGGGCGCCGCCCAACCCCGGCGCCTGGCTGACCACCACCGCCAACCACAAGGCGATCGACCGCATCCGCCGCGAGGGCAAACGTGCCGAGAAGCAGCAGGAGGCCGGGATGGCGCACGACGACGACCCGCCCGAGCCGCACGGCGTCATCGAGGACGACCGGCTCCGGCTGATCTTCACGTGCTGCCACCCGGCGTTGGCGGCGCAGTCCCGCCTGGCGCTCACGCTGCGCATGGTCGGTGGTCTGAGCGTGCCGGAGATCGCCCGCGCCTTCCTGGTGGCCGAGAGCGCCGTGGGGCAGCGGATCACCCGTGCGAAGGCCAAGATCAAGGCGGCGCGCATCCCCTACCGCGTGCCGTCCGCCGAGGACCTCCCCGCCCGCGTCTCCGGCGTGCTGGCCGTCCTGTTCCTCGTCTTCAACGAGGGGTACCTGGCCACCGGGCCCGACACCGACCCGGTGCGCCGAGACCTGACCGCGGAGGCGATCCGGCTCACCCGCCTGATCCGCGCCCTGCTGCCGGACGACGGCGAGGTGGCCGGGTTGCTGGCGCTGATGCTGCTCATCGAGGCCCGCCGCCCGGCCCGGGTGTCGACCGGCGGCGAGCTGGTCCCCCTGGCCGAGCAGGACCGCGGCGCGTGGGACGCGACGCTGATCGCCGAGGGCCACGGGCTGGTCCGCGAACGCCTCGCCGCGGCCGCCGCCGGCGTCGCCCCGGGCCGCTACCAGATCCTGGCCGCGATCAACGCCGTGCACACTTCCGCCCGCGACATCCGCGACACCGACTGGTCACAGGTCCTCGCCCTCTACGACCAGCTCGTCCGCGTCGACCCGTCGCCGGTGGTCGCCCTCAACCGGGCGATCGCGGTCGCCGAACTCGACGGCCCGGACGTGGCGCTGGCGGCCGTCGACCGCCTCGAGGACCGGCTGGCCGGCTATCACGCCTACCACGCCACCCGCGCCGACCTGCTGCGCCGGCTGGGCCGCGGCGGGCAGTCGCGCGCGGCGTACGACAAAGCCGTCGAGCTGGCCGGCAACACCGCCGAGATCGCCTACCTGACCCGCCGCCGCGGCCAGCTGGGGTGACGCCCGCGGGTGATCGGCAGCGCCGTCACGGCCAGGGGTCGCCCCACTCGACGTCGCGGGCGGCGCGGTAGGCGTCGGGGTCGCGCTTGCTCACCACGCGGTCCTCGACCGCACCGTCCTGCGCGCACAGTCGCAACTGGACCATCCCCTTGCGGCGCAACGGGTGGCGCAGGACCCGGTTCCCGGCGTGCGGACCCGGCACGCGGGTGGCGACGACGTAGGCGAACTTCTCGTCCTCGTGACCCAGGGTCGCCGACTTGACCTGCCGGTGCAACGACGTCCGGGCCACCCGGGCGGAGAAGTGGCACCAGTCGGACCCGGCGATCGGGCAGGCGGCCTCGTGCGGGCACGGCGCCGCGACCGAGCGGCCCGCGGCGATCAGCCGGTCCCGCGCGGCGAGGACCCGCCGGTACCCGGCCGGCGTGCCCGGCTCCACCACGACCACGGTGTCCGCGGCTTCGACCATCGCGTCCACCACCTTGTCGCGCAGGGCTTGCGGCAGCTCACCGAGCACATAGGACAGGGTGGCGACGTCCGCTCCGGGCAGGGCGGTCGTCGGCCCCAGCACGCCCCGGACCCACCGCGCGGACCGCAGCGCGGGGCTCGTCGCGCCCGCCACCAGCCTGGACCCGAGCCGTGACGCTTCCTCGGCCTGCTCGAACACCGTCAACGAGGTCAGGTCCGGCCACGTCTCGACCGCCGCCCACAGCGCCGCGCCCGTGCCGCCGCCCACGTCGAGCAGCGTGCGCGGTGCGAGGTCCGGTCGTTGTGCCGCGGCTTCCCCGAGGACGTGGCGCAGCACGGCGTACGTGGCCGGCATGCGGTAGGCGGCGTACGCGCTCGCGTCGGCGCGGGTGCGCAGGATCGGCTCGCTCGCCGCGCCGCCTTCGCGGTAGCGGGCGGACAGCCGTTCGACGACGGGTGCGAGCGCCGCCGACTTCTGCCCGGCCAGCTCCGCCTCCAGCGCACGCCGAAGTTCCTCCGACACGGGCCACTCCATCCGGTTCGACGAAAGCCGGATGTTATCGGTCGTGCACGTCGCCCGGGCCACCGCCGTCGAGGGGAGAGGGGACGGCGCCCGTCCTCGACGGCGGTGGCCCGGGTGGCACCCCTAGCGTTGTCGGCGCGGCGTCACTTCAGGTGTCGGGCGAAGAAGCGGTTCGCGTCGTCGCCCTCGAACTGCGGGACGCCGGTGTGCCCGCCCATGTTGGCGTGCAGCGTCTTCTCCGCGGAGCCGAAGGCGTCGAACAGGTCCAGGGCCACCTGCCGGTCGTTCCCCTCGTCGTCCCACTGGAGCAGGACCTGCAGCGGGATGGTGACCTGCCGGGCCTCCTCGACGATGGCGCGGGGCACGTAGCTGCCCGCGAACAGGAGCGCGGCCGAGATGCGGGGCTCGACGACGGCCAGCCGGACGCCGATGGAGATCACCCCGCCCGAGTACCCGACCGGGCCGCCGAGCCCGGGCAGCGGGAGGAGGGCGTCCAGGGCTGCCCGCCACTCCGGGACCGCCTGGTCGACCAGCGGGAGGACGAGGCGGTCGACGACCTCGTCGGCGACCGGCTCACCGGCCCGCACCGCCCGGCGCAGGTCGGCGCGGGCCTGGTCGGCGGCGGCGGAGCGGGGGCGGTCGCCGGAGCCGGGCAGCTCGATGGTGGCCGCGGCGAAGCCTTCCGCCGCGGCGTGCCGGGCCCGGGCCGCCAGCCGCGGGTACATCGTGGGCAGTCCGCCGGGGTGGCCGACCAGGACCAGCGGCGCCGGTGCGGACGCGGGTGCGGGCGTCCACAGGATGCCGGGGATCTCGCCGAGGACGAACTCGCGTTCGAGGACGCCGTCGTCGAAGCGCTGTTCGGAGGTGAATCGCATGGTCGTGCCTTTCGGGAGTGCTCGCGAACGGCGCTCCCGGGCGACCTACCGCCCGACCGTGACCCCTGAGGGGAGCACCCATGTCGAAACGTCCACGGGTACCACCTCCTCGGTCTCTCGCACGGCCGCCGGAAACGTAGCAGCGGTCGCCTCGGCCCGCCAACCGGGTTTCGCGGGCGGTGGCATCACGGCCGGCAGCTCCCCGGCGAACGGTGACGTGGAGATCACATCTGATTGTGACGCCGATCTTGGTGTGCCTTAATGCCCACAAGTGCTTGTTGCCTATCTTCGGCAATAACGATCGAGGGGGAGTGCCGTGCGCAGGTCTGCTCGGTTCCGCGCGGCGGCCGTGGCCGTCGCCGGGATCGCCTTGGCGTCGTGTTCGACCGAAGCGCACCGCGCGTCCGGCGGCAGGCCTGTCGAGCTGCGGCTGGCGATCGGCGGCGAGTCCGAGGAGGGCTACGACCCGACGTTGGGCTGGGGCCGCTACGGCTCGCCGCTGTTCCACTCGACGCTGCTGGCCAGGGACGCGGACCTGAACATCGTCAACGACCTGGCCACGCGGTACGAGGTGAGCCCGGACCGTCTGGTGTGGACGGTCGACGTGCGGGCCGACGCGAAGTTCAGCGACGGCCGGCCGGTCACCGCGCGCGACGTGGCCTACACGTTCACCGCGGCCTCGAAGAGCGGCGGGGCGACCGACGTGACCGTGCTGCGGGAGGCGGTCGCGGTGGACGAGGACACCGTGGAGCTGCGCCTGACGAAGCCGCAGAGCACGTTCGTGAACCGGTTGGTGTCGCTCGGGATCGTGCCCGAGCACGCGCACGGGCCCGACTACGCGCGCAAGCCGGTGGGCTCCGGGCCGTTCGTCTTCGAGCAGTGGGACGAGGGCCAGCAGCTGATCGTGCGGCGCAACGACGCCTACTACGGCGCGAAGCCCGCGTTCGAGCGGGTGGTGTTCGTCTTCACGGGCGAGGACGCGAGCCTGGCCGCGGCGAGGTCGGGTCAGGTCGACCTGGCCGCGCTGCCGTCGTCGCTGGCCACCGGCGAGATCCCCGGCATGAGGCTGACCAGGGTCGAGTCCGTCGACAACCGGGGCATCGCGTTCCCGTTCCAGCCCGACGAGGGCCGGCGGACCGACGAGGGGCGGCCGATCGGCAACGACGTGACGTCGGACCTGGCGGTGCGGCGGGCGGTCAACGTGGCGCTGGACCGGCGGGCCCTGGTGGACGGCGTGCTCAACGGCTTCGGCCGCCCGGCCACCGGCCCGGTCGACGGGCTGCCCTGGCACGAGCCGGCCACCGCGGTCCCCGACGACGACCCCGAAGGGGCCAAGAGGGTGTTGGAGGCCGCCGGCTGGGTCGACGCCGACGGTGACGGCGTGCGCGAACGCGGTGGCCGCCGGGCGGAGTTCCCGCTGCTGTACCCCGCCGGCGACTCGGTGCGGCAGGGCCTGGCCCTGGCCGTGGCGGACATGCTGAAGCCGATCGGCGTCGCGGTGACCGCCCAGGGCGAGAGCTGGGAGGTCATCCGCACCCGCATGCACGCGGACCCGGTGCTGTTCGGCTGGGGCAGCCACGACGCGACCGAGATGCACAACCTGTACTCGTCGGCGCAGGCGGGCGTGGAGCTGTGGAACCCCGCGCTGTACCGGAGCCCGGTGGTGGACGCCGAGCTGGACGCGGCGATGGCGGCCGCGGACCCCGGGCAGGCCGCCGCGCACTGGAAGGCGGCGCAGCGGCAGTTCGGGCCGGGCGCCGACGCGGCGTGGGCGTGGCTGGTCAACCTCGACCACACCTACTACGCCGACGCGTGCCTCGACCTCGGGAAGCTCCAGGTCGAGCCGCACGGGCACGGCTGGCCGATCACCCGGGGCATCGCCGGGTGGAGCTGGACGTGCTGACGGCGGGTTCCGCGGCACGCCCGGTGGTGGTCGCGGTCGCCGCGCGGGTCTCGCGCCTGCTGCTCCTGCTGACGGCCGTCGCGGTCGGTTCGTTCGTGCTGATGGTGAACTCGCCGGTGGACCCGGTGGCGGCCTACGTGGGCGCGGACGTCGCGTCGCTGGGCTCGGCGCAGCGCGCGCTGATCGCCGAGCGGTGGGGCTTGGACGACCCGGCGCACGAGCGGTTCCTGAGCTGGTTCGGCAACCTGCTGGGCGGTGACTTCGGGTTCTCGCTGACGTTCAACCGGCCGGTCCTGGAGGTGATCGGCGACAAGTTCCTGACCAGCCTGGCGCTGATGGCGCTGGCGTGGCTGCTGTCGGGCCTGGTCGGCTTCGCGCTCGGCCTCGTCGCCGGGACGCGCCGGGGGCGGTTCGCCGATCGGGCGATCACCTGGTTCTCGTACACGCTCGCGTCCGCGCCGACGTTCTGGGTCGGGCTGCTGCTGCTCTACGTGTTCGCGGTGTCGTGGAACTGGGCGCCGGTGTGCTGCGCGGTGCCGATCGGCGTGCCCGCCGACGAGGTGGGGCTGGGCGACCGGCTGGCGCACCTGGCCCTGCCCGCGATCACGTTGAGCGTCGTGGGGATCGCGCCCGTGGTGCTGCACACGCGGCAGGCCGTGGTGGAGGCGCTGGCCTCGGACCACGTGGCGTTCGCGCGGGCGCAGGGCGAACGCGGCCTGGGTCTCGTGCTGCACCGGGTGGTGCGCAACGCCGCCGCGCCCGCGCTGCTGCTCCAGTTCGGCTCGATCGGCGAGCTGTTCGGCGGCTCCGTGCTGGCCGAGCAGGTGTTCTCCTACCCCGGGCTGGGCGCCGCGACCACGGCGGCGGCGCTGGGCCAGGACGTGCCGCTGCTGCTGGGGATCGCCCTGTTCACCACGGTGCTGGTGTTCACCGGCAACCTCGTCGGCGACCGCGTGCACGCCGCCCTCGACCCGAGGTCACGGCTCGTCGACGTGCGGAGGAAGCGATGACCGCGGTCGTGACGAGGGTGGACCGCCGCACCCGCACCCTGGTCCTGCTGGGCGTGTCCGCGGTGGTGGTGCTCGGCGTGCTCGTGGCCGGTTCGTGGGCCGAGGACGCCGCGCGGACGACGTCGTTGGGGGAGCGCAACAGCGCGCCCTCGGCCGGGCACTGGTTCGGCACCGACTGGCTGGGCCGCGACGTGCTCGCCCGCGTGCTGTCCGGCCTGCGGATGAGCCTGGTCGTCGGCACGACCGCCGCCGCGATCTCCGCGGTGATCGCGCTCGTCCTGGCCTGCGCCGCCACCGTCGGCGGACCGCGGGTCGACGCCGTCGTGAGCTGGCTGGTGGACCTGTTCATGGCGTTGCCGCACCTGGTGCTGCTGCTCCTGCTCGCCTTCGCGCTCGGCGGCGGCACGGACGCGGTGATCATCGCGGTGGCGGTGACGCACTGGCCGCACCTGACCCGGGTGCTGCGGGGCCAGGCCAAGCAGGTGGCCAACTCCGACTACGCGACCGCCGCGGTCCAGTTGGGGCGCAGCCGGTGGTGGGTCGCCCGCGAGCACGTCGCCGGGCACCTGACCGGGCACTTCCTGGTCGGCCTGGTCCTGCTGTTCCCGCACGCCATCCTGCACGAGGCCGCGCTGTCGTTCCTCGGCCTGGGCGTCGATCCCGCCGAGCCCTCGACCGGCATCCTGCTGGCCGAGTCCATGCGGTTCCTCTCGACGGGCGCGTGGTGGCTCGCCGTGCTGCCCGGCCTGTGCCTGCTGCTGGTGGTCAAGGTCGTCGACGGCATCGGCGACAACCTGCGGTCACTGATCGACCCGAGGAGCCACCACCTGTGACCACCGCACCGGCGACCCCGCTGCTGGACATCCGCTCGCTGGCCGTCTCGTTCACCCAGTACGAGCGGGGGCTGCGCCGCCGCACCGTCACCGCGCTGTCCGGCATGGACCTGACGACCGACCGGGGTGAGCTGGTCGCCCTGGTCGGCGCCAGCGGAGCGGGCAAGAGCCTGCTCGCCCACGCCGTGCTGGGCATGTTGCCGCCCAACGCCGCCGAGAGCGGCACGGTGCGCTTCGACGGCGTCGTCCTCGACCCGCCGGCGCGGCGCGACCGGGCCGGCCACGACATCGCGCTGCTGCCCCAGTCGGTGACGTTCCTCGACCCCGTCACCCCCGTCGGCCGCCAGGTGCGCCGCTCCGCGGAGCTGGCCGGTCGGACGTCGCCGGACGTCGTCGCCCGCGCGGCGCTCGACGGCCGCGGGCTGGGACCGGAAGTCCACCGGCAGTACCCGCACCAGCTGTCCGGCGGCCAGGTCAGGCGCGTGCTGACCGCCATGGCGCTGATGGGTGATCCCGCGCTGGTCATCGCCGACGAACCGACCCCCGGCCTGCCACCCGAGGCGGTCCGCGCGGCCCTCGCGGACCTGCGGCGCATCGCCGACCAGGATCGCGCGGTCGTGCTCATCACCCACGACCTCGCCGCGGCCCTGGAGGTCGCCGACCGGGTCGTCATCTGCCGCCACGGCCGCACCGTCGACGAGGCGCGGCCCGCCGACTTCCGCGCGGACGACCTGACCCACCCCTACACCCGAGCCCTGTGGCACGCCTTGCCCGGCAACGGGTTCCGGCTCTTGGAGAACGCATGACCCTGCGCGCCGACGACGTGTGGTTCCGCTACTCCGGCAAGTCGCGCTGGGTGGTCACAGGGGTGTCGCTGTCGGTCGAACCGGGTGAGGTCGTCGGCCTGCACGGGCCCAGCGGCGCGGGCAAGAGCACCCTCGGCCGGTTGCTGTCCGGCATCCTGCGCCCGCAGCGCGGCCACGTCTCCGCCGACGGACGGGCGCCGCGTCCCGGGCGGGGCACGGCCAACCCCGTGCAACTCGTCTCGCAGCACGCCCTGCTGTCGCTCGACCCGCTCTGGAAGATCCGGCGGAGCCTGGCGGAGACCGGCGTCGGGGAAGACGTCCTCGACGGGCTGGACCCGGCGTTGGCGCCGCCGGCGCTCCTGGACCGCTTCCCCCACGAGATCAGCGGCGGCGAGGCCCAGCGCGTCAACCTCGGGCGGGCACTCCTGGCGGACCCGCGCTTCCTCGTGGCCGACGAGATCACCGCGAGCCTCGACCCGATCAGCCAGGTCGAGATCTGGGAGCTGGTGCGCGCCGCCGTCGAGTCGCGGCGGATCGGCGTGCTGGCCGTCTCGCACGACCGCCCGCTCCTCGATGCGGTGGCGCACCGGGTCCTCGACTTCCAGGACCTCGTGGACGCGCCGTCGACCCCTAGGGGTCGTTAGCCCTCGGCTCAGGGTGTCGGCCGGATGTCGCGGGTGGCCGCCGGCCGTAGGGTCCTCGTGTGCCACTCATCGAGACCACCGCGCTGGGAATGCGCTACGACGACAAGGTGACCGCCTTGGCGGACCTGACGTTGGACATCGAGGCGGGTGTCGTCGGCCTGGTCGGGGTCAACGGCGCCGGGAAGACCACGCTGATCAAGCTCGCGCTGGGGCTGCTGACACCCACCAGCGGGCGGATCCGCGTGCTCGGCCTCGACCCGATCGCGGACGGGGAGCAGGTCCGGGCGAAGCTCGGCTACATGCCCGAGCACGACTGCCTGCCGCCGGACATGGTCGCCGCCGAGTTCGTCACGCACATGGCGCGGGTCAGCGGCCTGCCCGCCGCGGCGGCACGGGAGCGGGCGTCGGAGACGTTGCGGCACGTGGGGCTCTACGAGGAGCGCTACCGCCGGATCGGCGGGTACTCCACCGGCATGAAGCAGCGGGTCAAGCTCGCGCAGGCGCTGGTCCACGACCCCGAGCTGCTGCTGCTCGACGAACCCACCAACGGGCTCGACCCGGCGGGCAGGCGGGCGATGCTCGACCTGGTGCACCGCATCGGCACCGAGTTCGGCATCTCGGTGGTGGTCTGCTCCCACCTGCTCGGCGAGATCGAGCGGATCTGCACGTCGCTGGTCGCCATCGACGCGGGCACCCTGCTGCGCTCGGCGACGCTGTCCTCGATGACCGAGCACAACGACCTGCTCGTCGTCGAGGTCGACGAGGGCGCCGAGCGGCTCGCCACCGCGCTCGCCACCGGCGGCGTGGACGTGCGCCGGGACAACCGCGTGCTGACCGTCCGCCTCGGCGAGGACGACGGCGCGGTGTACGACCTGATCCGGGACGCCGTCGCGGACCTCGACCTCAGCCTGCACCGGCTGGAGCGCCAGCGCCACCAGGTCGCCGACCTGTTCCGCGACCGCCCGGCCGAGGAGGTGTCCCATGTCTGAGCCCGGCGTCATCCACGACATCGGCTACCAGCGCTACACCGGCCCCCGGCTCGGCCCCGGCTACTCGGCCCGCTCGCTGTACGTGCACAGCGTCCGCAGCGCCTACGGCCTCGGTCGCAGCCCGTGGGCGAAGGTGTTGCCGATCGGGCTCGTCGGCCTGGCCGGCCTCGCCTCCCTGATCATCGTGATCATCAACAGCCGGCTGTCCGAGCCGGTGCTCGACTACGTCGGCGTCGCGTCCACCTTCACCTTCGCCGCGACGGTGTTCGTCGCCGTGGTCGCGCCCGAGCTGGTGTCGGTGGACCTGCGCACGAAGCTGGTGCAGCTGTACCTGTCGCGCCCGCTGAGCCGGTCGGGTTACGCGCTGACCAAGGTCGCCGCCCTGGCCACGGCGACGTTCCTGCTGTTCGCGGTGCCCATGCTGATCATGTTCGTCGGCATGGCCTTCGGCACCGACGACGGCGTGCCGGGGGTGCTGGAGGAGTTCGGCGGGCTGCTCGTCGGCCTCCTCGCCGCGGCCGTGCACGCCGTGCTGCTGTCGGCGCTGGGCCTGCCGATCGCGTCGCTGTCGGGCCGGCGGGTGTTCGCCACCGGCATGATCATCGGCGTCTTCCTGCTCACCGCCCCGATCTCGGCCGTCCTGCGCGAGCTGGACTCCGGGACCATCGGCTCGCTCGCCGGGCTGCTCGACCCGACGAGCCTGCTCAACGGCGTGGACCAGTGGCTGTTCGGAGTGGACGTCGACATCGTCCCGATCGGCTCGTTCGGACCGGTGTACGGCCTCGTCGCGGTCGGGCTGACCGCGCTGGGCACGATGGTCGCGGTGTGGCGGTACAGGGGGATCAAGTCATGAACACGGTCGAACTCGCAGGCGTCTCCCGCTGGTACGGCAACGTGGTCGCGGTCAACGACGTGACCCTGTCGATCGGCCCCGGGCTGACCGGGCTCCTCGGACCCAACGGCGCGGGCAAGACCACCGTGCTGCACCTCATGGCGGGCCTGCTGGCGCCGTCGCAGGGCCAGGTCGTGATCGGCGGCGAACCCGCGTGGGCCAACCCCGCCGTGTACCGCAAGCTGGGCCTGGTGACCGAGCGCGAGAGCGTGCCCGGGTTCCTCACCGCGTGGGAGTTCGTCCTGGCCAGCGCGAAGCTGCACAAGCTCCCCGACCCGGCGGCCGCCGCCCGCGCCGCGCTGGAGACCGTGGACCTGCGCGACGCGCAGGACCGCCGGATCTCCGGCTACTCCAAGGGGATGCGGCAGCGGAGCCGGGTCGCCGCGGCGCTGGTGCACGACCCGGACGTGCTGCTGCTGGACGAGCCGTTCAACGGCATGGACCCCCGGCAGCGGATGCACATGATGGAGCTGCTCGACGGCATGGCCGAGCAGGGGCGGACCATCGTGTTCAGCTCGCACATCCTGGAGGAGGTCGAGCAGCTCTCCGGCACCGTGCAGGTGATCGTGGCGGGCAGGCTCGCCGCCTCCGGCGACTACCGGCACATCCGGCGGCTGATGACCACCCGCCCGCACGTGTTCACCATCGCCTCCTCCGACGACCGCCTGCTGGCGACGGCGCTGATGGGCGAGCCGTCGGTGTCCGGGGTGAGCATCGCCGAGGCGGGCCTCCAGGTGCACACCAGCGACTACGGCGCGTTCACCCGGGCCCTGGCCAAGATCGCCAGGGCGCGGGGCGTCCGGCTGACCACGATCCTGCCTTCGGACGAGTCCCTCGAGAAGGTCTTCTCCTACCTGGTGACCACATGATGAACCCGACGATCATCCGCCTCACCGCGCGGGCGCTCCTGGGCCGCAGGCGCGTGCTGCTGCTGCTCCCCATGCCGATCATCCTGATCGGGCTGACCCTGCTGAGCGTCTTCAGCGAGGAGCGCGAGACCCCGTCCGACTGGGGCCCGCTGGTCTTCTCCAACCTCGGGCTCGCGGTCATCCTGCCGCTCACCGCGCTGATCGTCGGCAGCAGCGCGCTCGGCCTGGAGATCGACGACGGCACCATCACCCACCTGATCACCAAGCCGCTGCCGCGCTCGGAGATCATCCTGTCGAAGCTCCTGGTGGCCTGGCTGGTGACCACCGCGGCCACCGCCGTGCCGCTGGCCGTCGCGGCCCTGATCGCGGGCTCCGGCCCGCTGGCGGTCGGCCTGGTCGCCGGCACGGCCCTGGGCGGGTTGGCCTACAGCGCCCTGTTCCTGGCCCTGAGCGTGATGACCAAGCGGCCGGTCGCGGTGGGCCTCATCTACATCGTGCTGTGGGAGAACCTGCTGGTGTCGTTCGTCGACGGCGCCCGCGTGTTCAGCATCCGCCAGCACGCGACGGCCATCGCGGACGCGATCGGCGACACCCCGCTGATCTCCTCGACGCTCTCGGTGCCGACCGCGTTGGTCATGGCGTCGGTGTTCGTCGTGGTGGGCACGGTCGGCGCCACCCGTCGGCTGCGGTCCTTCGCGCTGACGGGCGAGGCGAACTAGGCCGCGTTCCCGGTGCGGGGGCTCGGCATCGCCGCACCCCGCACCGGGAAACGCGGTTCGGGAGGGTGAGCGGGCCCCGGCCGGGCGTTCAGCCGTAACCGACTTCGGCCAGGTCGAGCAGGCGGCACATGTCGTGGAAGCCGTGCACGCACGCGGCGAGGACGGCGTCGTGGCGCCCGGAGGTCCGGGCGAACAGCAGCAGGAAGTAGGGGTCGAGCAGGTCGGGGTCGTAGGTGTTCGCCTCCACGACCACACCGCTCACCGGGTCCTCGAACCGGCAGTGCTCGCCGTGCACCTCGATCAGCCACGTGACACCGGCGGCCTCGACCTCGCCCGGGTACTCGTCGCCGCTGTCGTGAGCGGGGAGGACGTCGGCGCGGAGGGCCGCGACGAGCGCGCCGGCGCACTGCCGGAAATCCGCGATCAACACCTCCAGCGCCGGCCGCAGCTCCTTCGCTTCCGCCGCGCCGACCAGTCGCATCACCACGAGCACCGGCCCGCCGGACACCGATCCCGGCGAGGCGAAGACCCACAGGTCCTCAGGCAGCGACGCCCGCAGTTCCCGCGCGGACGCCGAGGCGGCGTCCAGGTCCGAGGCGACACCGACCGGGAGCATCAACGACCGCCCGCGCTCCACCCGCCGGGCGATCTCGTCCGGCGTGAGCACATCCCGCGGTGGAACGTCCACGAAGAGGAGCGTAGGCCAGGGTCGACTGGTCGCGGTCGGAGCACGCACAGGGCGGCTATCCCTGGGTCGACGTGCCCGCAGCGATCCCTCTCGGCCGGCCGACCCGGTCGCGCCCGTCGCCTGACACCGCGTCGACAGCACGACACCGGCGCGGACCGTGGTGCACAATCCGCCCGTGCCGGACGAGAACCTGGTGGGCCACTGGTCGGACCGCGACCTGTACCCGCACGACCCGGAGTACTCCGAGGTCGTGTTCCGCGCCGACGGCACGGGCTGGACGTACTGGTGCAGCTGGAGCACGGAGTTCACCGTCGAGCGCTTCCGTTGGCGCGTGACCGCACCCGGCGTGCTGGAGGTCGAACCGGCCGTGCGGCTGTCCGGCACGTGGTCGGTGGTCGACGGCGGGACGCGGCACGCGGTGGAGGACCGGGAACCGCTCGGCACGACCTCGTTCCGGACCTACCGGATCACCGACGACCCGCTCGTGCTGGAGCTGGACCGCCCGATCGACACGGCCCTCGGCGGAACCCGCTTCGCGCTGCTGTCCCGCGAAGCCGTCGACCCCGCGCCCGCGCACGGCTGAGGTTCAGGGTTGGAACAGCGCGGACAGCCTGGGCAGGTGCTCGCGGAACGCGTCGTCGTCCGACCAGTGCCACCCCGGTCCCGCCGGTTCACCGGGGCGGGACAGGCCGGCGAGTGCCCGGTCGACCGCCTCGTGGAACGAGTCGGTCTCGCCGCGCACCCGTCGGTAGGCCTCTTCGACGCACGTGCCGATCGACTGGAAACCCAGCCAACCGCCGCCTTCCTCGTCGGCCATCGCGCGGACCACGGGCAGCTCGGCGAGCGTGTCCGGGTCGTCGACGGCCCGGGTGAACACGTCGCGGCCTTGGAGGATGAGCCCGTCGCGGAAGTCCATGAACCCGTCGTCACCGCAGCCGCCCTCGATCAAGTACGCCGCGTGCCACAAGGGGTGGCGGTACGCGGAGTCCGTGACCTGGACGAAGGTGATCTCCCAGTCGACGATGTCGTCCGCGCCGAGCTTCGCGAGCTCGTCGGTCAACGCGTCGGGCAGCGGGTCGTCGGCGTCGTCGCGGTCCCCGGCGCGGTCGCCCACCGCGACGCGGGCACGTTCGACCACGGCCCACCAGTCGTCGATCTCCACCGGCGCATCGTATAGGTGAACGACACTTGTGCTCCGCGGTTGCCGCGTGCTCATCCAGTCGCGGCGCCGCGTTCCTCGGCGTACCCGGCGCAGGAGCACCAGTCGCCGTCACAGGGCCGGCCGACCTCGCTGCCGTACGGCTCGAGCCCGCGCACCGACGCGAGCGCCTCGGCGCGCTGCTCGTCGGTCAGCCCCGGCCCGTCGGCGCTGCCGAGGTCCCAACCCGGCGCCCTGGACGGGACGTCCTCCACATCGCCGACCACCGCGCCGTCGACGAACAGCGTGTACAGCGGGTGGTGGGGGAAGTCGTTGAGCCTCAGCACCCACCAGGTGCCGTCCACCCGGGCGGCGAACGCGAACGCGCGGGCGCCCGTGCGCCGCCACCTGACCGGACGTGCCAGAACGTGCACCGGTTCGGACATGGGTGCCAGCATGTGGCGCGCAACCGCTGCGCCGCAAGCTCATTCGTTGCCCCACCCGCACCGTGATCGATCCGCTAGGTTGGCGACGGTCGACCCCGGTGCGGTTCGCCACGGAACCGCCGGCAACGCGCGGAAGGACGGGCGATGGACGCGGCGCAGGCGATCTCCCTGGTGTCGGAGCGGATCCGGTCCGCAGGGGCGGACTACCCCACCGAAGGACTGGAAGCCGAGCAGTTCTGGGGCGGCTGGTGCGTCTTCGCGCCGGTGATGGTCGCCGATCCCGACCCGGCGGACGACTCGCCCGAGCCGGCGGAGCGGTCGGTGTTCCTGGTCGGCGCCCGCGGACAGGTCGAAGAGGTGTCCGCGAGCGGACCGGCGGAGGACGCGCGCTCGCGGTTCGAGGAGGCGTGCCTCTGGTTCGGCGCGGGCCAGCCACCCGGGGAAGGCGGCTACACCGGGCAGAGCAGCCCGGACTTCAGCCGGTTCGTCCGGCCACGCCCACCACGTCCCGCCGTCGCCTACGACCACCAGGCCGTCGACGCCTTCGCCCAGGCGCTGCTGCACGAGCACGACTTCCCCGGGTGGCTGACCGACCGCCTGCGCGAGCTGGGACACCTGCTGGGCGGGGCGGGCTACCTGGTCGCCCGGCGCCCGGACTCCTCGCAGGCCCGGCGGCTGGTGGAGTTCCTGGACCCGGACTACGACGGTCGTGCGCCGTCGCCCCCGGCCGCGGTGTGGCGCACCTGGCCGCCGGTCGACCCGACGGGCCTGCCCGACGCCGACACCGAGGGGTGGCTGCTCGTCCCGGGCGAGGCCATGTGCGACATCCTCGAGGACCTCGCCGCCGAGACGGACGCCGCAGCCCGCCTGTTCGACACCATCGCCGACCGCGTCCGCCAAGCGTCCCCGTGGCGCTCCTGCGGTGTCGCCGACGTGTTCCCGCAGCTCGTCGCGGTGCGCCGGGCCGAACTGGGAGAGGCCGACCTGGCCGCCCTGCGCCGACTCGCGGTCGAGGACGACGCCGAGGACTTCCTGGACGCCATGCTGGCCACCTCGTCCTCCACCGACGGGGACGCGCAGGCCTTGCTGCGCCTCGCGCTCGACGCCGAGCGGCGCGGCTCGGAGGTCATCGACCTCGACGCGGCGGCCACGGCGGCGTACCGGCGCGTGCTCAGCCGCCTCGGCATGGCCTTCGAGAACGACTGGTTCGACGCGCTGTTCGCCGGGGAGGACCCGGAGGACTCCCCGTTGCGCGAGGAGGATCGCCCCGAGGTGACCGGCGACGTCCGCGGCGGCGGCTCGGCGGTCGCGGACGCGCGGGCCGCGATCGCGCTGGTGGTCGAGTCGATCAGGTCCCGCCGCCTGGACTACCCGACCGAGGGGCTGGTGGCGGATCGCTTCGAGGCCGGGTGGAGCGTGTACGCGCCGGTCGAGGTGGACGAGAGCGACCCGATGGCGTTCCTGGACATGCCGGTGGGCCGGTCGGTGTTCCTGGTGGGCGACTCGGGGCGGGTCAAGGAGACGTCGAGCTCGGTCCCGCCGAGGCAGGCGGAGGACGAGTTCATCGCCGAGGAGCGCGCCGCGAACGGCATGATCGACATCGAGTGGGCGGCCATGCAGTTGAAGGAGGAAGGCGTCATCCAGAGCTTCACGATCGTCGACACCCCGCCCGAGGAGGCGATCGCCGAGCGGGCGTCGAGGTTGATCGAGCCGATCGTCCAGCAGCTGGCCCTGCTCGGCCCGCCCGGGTGGCGGCGGTTCGGCGCGGTGTTCGCGGTCACCGCGTCCGCCGAGAGGGGCCGGGTGCGGTTCCGGACCGAGCGGTCCGACGACGCGGTCGCGGTGCCGGAGGCGATCATGGCGTTGGTGCGGGAGCAGCGCGAGGTCGCGGCGCGGATGCCGGCGGGGCCGTGGTGGCGACTGCTGCTGACCGTCACGCACCTCGGCGAGACGACCGTGGAGTACGACTACGGCGACCAGCCGTTCCCGACCGAAGACCTGTTCGCGCCCGAGCACTACCGCGACGACCTGGCCGCCTACCCGCGCGATCGGGTGCCCGCCTGGCTCGCCGACCACCTCGCCGCCGACGACGGCCCGGGTGAGGGTTTCGAGGCCGAGATCGAGTCGAGGCGGTTGCACGCCGACGCCCGGTCCGTCAGCTACGGCGACCGCTCGATCGCGCTCGACCGGGTCGAGTGGGTCCGCTACCTCAGCGCCCCCGCCACGACGAAGCGCTTCCTGGGCCTCGGTTCGCGGCAGACCCTCTGGTACTTCTCGCTCGGCGCGTACCCGGCGACGTTCGCGAACAAGATCGACCTGGAGTTCACCACCGAGGGCAAGGACGCCGCCCCGCCCGAGGCGTGGTCGTTCCTGGTGGACCTGGCGCGGCGCCACCTCGAACCGCGGCTGGTCGCCCGACTGGCCGACCGGGTCCGCCAGGGCGAGACCGTCGACCTCGGCGGCTTGCGGGTGCGCCGGGAAGGCGTCGACGTGCAAGGGGGAACCCTGCCGTGGAGCGCGATCACCGACGTGCGGATCGCCGACAACCGGGTCTCGATCCACCGGGCGGGCGCGGCGGAACCCGCCGCCTGGGTGCCGTTGGGGAACGTGAACGCGGTGCTCGTCCCCGGCGTGGTCGCCGCCTTCACCTCACGGCCGTAGGCCCGCGGCCCAGACCGTGCGCTCGGTGCGCAGCGCGAGGTCGTCACGGCGCAGCAGGCCGTGCGGGCTGCCGGTGTCGAGCAGCCGGTCGAGCGCGGCGAGGTCGTCCGCCGCGAGCTCCTCGGCGACGGCGCCCCGCAGGCGCCGCAGCACACCCAGGGCGTAGCGGCCGATCGCCGGGTCGCGGGCTCCCTCGATGTCGACGGCGACGGCGAGCTCGTCCGCGACGGTGAAACCGGCGGCGGTCAGCAGGGCTCCCCAGTCGGCGCCGCGGTGGGGCACGTGCTCGGTGTGCAGGCGGTCGGCCGCGGCGTGGAGGCGGTCCTCCAGGCCGGGCCGCTCGGCGGGGGCGTGCTCGGGCAGGAAGCGGGGGAGTCCGGCCAACTCGACGACCGCGACCAGGCCGTCGGGTGCGAGCAGGTCGCGGACGGCGCGCAGCGCGTGGTCGGGGTCGGCCAGGTGGTGCAGGGACGCCGACGCCCACACGAGGTCGGGTGTGCCCAGGTCGGGCCAGGTGGTGTCGTCGAGGTCGGCCGACACCACGCGCACCTGCCCGTCGACACCGCGGGCGCACGCCTTCTCCCGCAGCCGTCGCAGGTGTTCGGGTGAGGCGTCGACGGCGATGACGTGCGCCTCGGGGAAGCGGTCCAGGAGCGCGAAGGTGCCCGCTCCCGTGCCGGCGGCCAGGTCGACGATCCGGCGCGGGTCGCTCCGCACCGGCAGCCATCGGGTGATGGCGGCGATGTGCTCGGCGAGGACTTCCGCGTCCAGGTCGAGGATCTCCGCCTGCCCGCCGTCGCCGCTCTGGTGGTGGTGGCCGTGTTCGTGGTGGGTGTGCGGTGGTGGCATACCGCCACGCTAAGCCCGTGCTGCGCTATCGGCACGTCGTCTTGCGGGAAACGCAAGACGAACGCTGCTCGTGCTGCCGGGCGCGCAAGGCGGTGGCTACGAGCCCGCTTGCGCGTCACCGTTCCCGGCTCGACCGTCGGTCTCGCGATGGCCGCGCCGGGCGTCGCGGTCGAAGATGAACATGATGTCGCAGGGGCCGCCCTCGGCGCCGATCGCGTGCGGCATCATCGTCGGGAACTCGGCGGCCTGGTTGGTCTCGACGCGGAAGCGGCGGTGACCCAGCACCAAGGTCGCGGTGCCGGACAGCACGACGAGCCATTCCCGGCCCGGGTGGGCGCGCATCCTTGCGGGGTTGTCGGGCGGCGGCTCGGTCAGCCGCCTGCGCATGACGCTCATGGCCGGGTCGCCCTTCACCGGCCAGCTCAGGTTGTGCGAGCCGTGGGTCATCGGGCTGATGACGACGTCGTCGGCGGCGTTCTCGACGAGCTGGTCGAGGGTCGTGTCCAGCGCTCGGGCCAGGGTGACGAGCTGGTCCAGCGCCAAGCGGCGTCGACCGCTCTCGATGCGGCTCAACGAGGACTGGCTGAGGTGGGCGCGGGCGGCCAGCTCCTCGAGGGACAGGCCCTGCGCGACCCGCAGGGCGCGGATGCGCTTGCGCACGAGGCCGTCCAACCCGCCGTCATCTTGCGTCATGGACAACATGCTATGCCTCTGCCGCAAACCGCGGTCAACGTTAAAGGCCGGAGGGGGAATCAGTCGGTGCCGGGGCCCACCGCTGCGGTCTTCGGCGATCGCATCGGTGTCCGGGCTGATCGGCAACGTCCACCCGCTCGCCGAGACGATCACCCCCCGGGTGATCGCCAAGCCTTCATCCGCTACTCCGGGTGGGCCGGTCGGTACGCGGCCCGGAAGCCCAGGGCGCGCCACGCGTCGACGTGACGGGCGAGACGTGGCCCGTGGTCACCCCACTCGGTGACCTGCCTCGTCCACGCCTTCTCCGCGGCACCCGCGAGTCGCGGCAGCAGCAGGAACGCCAGGTCGTCGAAGGACTCGACGGTCTCGCACCAGATCGCCGCCTCGACGCCGGCGACCCGCGCTCCCGCCGCCGCGACCTCCGGCAGGACGGACGGGTGCCAGTCGAACGCCCGCGCCGGGCTCCGGGCCTCGTAGTCGGGGTGCCCGGCGTGGTGCCGCCGCCGCTCCGACTCCTCGTCACCGGCGGGGTCCGCGTAAGGGCGGTCGAGGTAGAGCATCGTGTTGGACGACACCAGCACCGGAACGCCCGCCGCCGCCGCGGCCGGCAGGTCACCCGGCGCGAGCGCGAACATCCGGGCCGCCTCCTCGATCAGGGTGTGCAGCGCGACCGGCGCCCGTGCCTTGAGCCGTTCGGTGTCGAAGGGGTTGTCCGGCCCGATCCAGTACTGGAGCACGTCGTGTTCTCCCAGGCACCCCGCACGTGCCGCCTCCTGCCAGGCCACGACCCTCTTGCCCGCTGACCGGAGCTGCGCGTGCGCCTCTCGGACGAACCGCCGGTACGCCTGCACCGGCATGCCGAACGGCTCGTCGGCGCCCAGGTGCACGAACGGCCCCGGCGCGAGGCGGATGACCTCCTCGAGCACGTCACGGGTGAAGGCGACGGCCTCGGGCACTTCGGGATCGAGGTAGCGCACGTGCTCGTGCGCCGGTTCGGCGTCGCCGCCCAGTTCCGGGTAGGCGGCGAACGCGGCGGCCACGTGGCCGGGCACGTCGAACTCGGGGATCACGGTGACGTACCGCTCCGCCGCGTACGCGATGATCGCGTCGAGTTCTTCCCGCGAGTAGAACGGCTCCCCGGCGCCGGTGAGCCGCGGCCGTCGGGCGACCTCGGCCCGCCACGCCTGGGTGTCGGTGAGGTGCAGGTGCAGGACGTCCAGCTTGTACCAGGAGATGAGGTCGATGACGCGGCGGACCTCGGCCGGTGTGGAGTAGTGGCGTGCGACGTCCAGGGACAGGCCGCGCCACGCGTAGGCGGGGCCGTCCTCGATCACGACCGAGGGCACTGACGCCGGTTGCGCGCCGATGAGCTGGAGCAAGGTGGTGAGCCCTCGGAACGCGGCCTCGTCGCTCGCGGCCTCGACGAGCACGCCGTCGGGGCCGGCCGTCAGCCGGTACCGCTCGTCGGCTGCCGCCGGGCGGGGGTCGACCCCGTCCGGCGGGCGCACGTCTGCCAGCCCGAGTGCGGCCGGGTCGTCCACGACGACCGTGACGTGACCGGAGGCGGCCACCCGGACGTCGAGGTCGTGCAGTCGACGTGCCCAGGTCGTGAACCACTCGGTCACGCCCGGCGCCAACCCCGGCGGCACGGCCATCACGACCGTTCCGGACGTCCCGAGCGGCACCCGTCCCGGCGGGGTGGCGGTGATCCGTGCCGGGAGCGGCACGAGGGGGAGGGTCGTCATGAGGTCTCCTCGGCTTGGCGTCGGCCCAGCGCGATCCGCCGGGCCCGCTGGGCGGTGGGGTCGGCGACGGGCGCGGACAGCAGCAGTCGCTGTGTGTACGGGTGCCGGGGCTCCGCGGTGACCTGACCGGCCTCCCCGGACTCGACGATGCGACCCCGGTGGATCACGTTCACCCGGTGGCTCATGTACCGCACCACGGACAGGTCGTGGGAGATGAACAGGTAGGCGACCCCGGTCTGCTCCTGGATCTCCAGCAGGAGGTCCAGCACCGTGCGCTGCGTGGTGAGGTCCAGCGCGGACACCGGCTCGTCGCACACGATCAGCTCCGGGCCGATCGCGAGCGCCCGAGCGATCGCGATCCGCTGCCGCTGCCCACCGGAGAACTCCCTCGGCAGCCGTCGGGCGGCGTCCACCGGAAGCGCGACGCGGTCCAGCAGGTCGAGGACCCGGTGGCGGGCGTCGTGGCCCGTCATCCCCTGCGCGTGCAGCGGCTCGGCGAGCGTCTCCCCGATCGGGATGGACGGGTTCAGCGAGGCGTAGGGGTCCTGGAACACCACCTGGAGGTGGCGGCTGAGCCGGCGGCGCTGCCGGGCGGGCGCGTCCTCGACGCGCTCGCCCCGGAACTCGACGGTTCCGCCGGCCACGGGGACGAGGCCGAGGACGGCTCGTCCGATCGTCGTCTTGCCCGATCCCGACTCACCGACCAGACCGACGGTCTCACCGGGCCGGATGTCGAGCGAGACGCCGTGCAGGACGTCGACGCGCGCCGCGCGCCATCCCTTGCCGGGGAACGACACGCGCAGGTCGCGGACGTCGAGGATCCGCGCGGTCGCCGGATCGGACGACGCGTTGCCGCTCATGCCGGCACCTCCGTGGTTCGCGGCGCGACCCAGGCGGATCGCGCGGGGACGTCGTCGAGCACGGCCTCGACCAAGCTGCGCGTGTACGGGTCACGCGGTTGCCCGAGCACCTGACCGGTGGGGCCCGTCTCGACGATCCGACCGGCTTCCATCACGGCCACGCGGTCGCAGAGGTCGGCGACGACGCCGAGGTTGTGCGTCACCAGCAGGACACCCAGGCCCCGCTCGGCCTGCAGGCGGCGCAGGAGGTCGAGCACCTCGGCCTGGACCGTCACGTCCAGCGCCGTGGTCGGCTCGTCGGCGATGAGCAGGCGCGGGTCGCAGCTCATCGCGCCGGCGATCAGCACGCGCTGGGCCATGCCACCGGAGATCTCGTGCGGGAAGAGGCCGAAGACGCGCCGGGGATCGGTGATGTCCACCTGGCGCAGCAGGTCCAGCGCCCGGTCCGTCGCGTCCTTGCGGGACAGCCCCGAGCGCACCCGGATCGGTTCCACGAGTTGGCTGCCGACGGTGAAGGCCGGGTCGAGGTTGCTCATCGGCTCCTGCGGCACGTAGGCGACGACCCCTCCGCGCAGAGCGCGGTACTCCTTCTCGGGGAGGCCGACCACTTCTGTGCCGGCGACCAGGATGCTGCCCCGCGTGACCCGACCGCCCTCGGGCAGGATGTCCAGGACCGAGAACGCCGTCTGCGACTTGCCGGAGCCGGACTGGCCGACCAGGCCGACGACCTCGCCCTCGGCGACGTCGAGGTCGACCCCGCGCACCACCTCGACGGCGGCCGGGCCGTGGCCGTACGACACGGCCAGGTCGCGGACGGACAGCAGTGACGCCCGCTCCCCGGAACCGTCCGCGGTGGTCGGTTCCGCGACTCGGGCGGCCCGCCGCGCCCGCGGCCCGGGCGCCGAAGCGCCCCGGTCCTCCAGCACGTCGCGGAGCGCGCTCGCCAGCAGCACGAGGGCTGCGCTGGTGAGGCCGAGCGCGAGCCCCGGCCACAGCATCAGCAAGGGGTCGCGCTGCACGTTCTGGAACGCCTCGTTGAGCATCGCGCCCCAGGTCGGGGTGTCACCGCTGCCGATGCCGAGGAACTCCAGGCCTGCCTGCAAGCCGATCGCGATGCCGGCGACCAGGGCGACCTGGATGATGATCGGCGCGCGGACCACGATCAGCACGTGCCGCGAGATGATCCGGCGGTCGCGCAGGCCGGACACGCGTGCGGCGTCGACGTAGAGCTCGCGGCGGATGGTGGCCACGATGCCGCGCACGAGCCGGAAGAAGCTCGGGGCCACGAGCACGCCGAGCACGACCATGAGGACCGGCACGGTCGGGCCGAGGATGGCTCTCGACGCGAGCAGCACGATCATGGCCGGCAGCGCCATCACGAAGTTGCTCGCCCCGTTCGCCAGCGAGTCGAACCACTTGCCGTAGTAGCCCGCGACCAGACCGCCGGGCACGCCGAGGGCGAGCGCGACCACGAGCGCGATGAGCGCGCCGCCGAGGCTGTTGCGGCCACC